>JASGKU010000009.1:0-52275 GCA_047600465.1 Agriterribacter sp. | reverse complement strand
TGTTATGTACATCTATTGGTTGGATTACGTATTGCTAAGGTTAATAGGGAAACACAATAGAATCCGAACAGCACCTAAATACAACGTAAATACACACATAATACTAAGAATGAAGGCCATTAATACCAATTTAAAATTGTTAGCGGTAAAAATTACTTTCAATATATAACTATCATAATGGGCAGATAGCTTTTCGGAACGGAGTTCGAGTGTTTGCGAAAGAAATATAACTATCAATACCAGCACACCTATGGAGAACAATTTGGGCCAAATGCTCTTTCTGAATGAATTAATAAACCATAGTGAAATAATAAAAGCCATGATCATACCAATTAAAGGCGCCAACAAAATAAAGGCAACAATCTGCAATACTGGCGCTGCGTTAACTGCAGCAAAACCTGCATGTGCAATAGCCGCGCCGGCAAAGCCGCCTATCAGGGTATGAGAAGAAGATGATGGAATACCAAACCACCATGTAAGGAGGTTCCATATAATAGCAGCGCTTAATCCTGCCAGGATTACCTGCAGTGTTATGTAGCTTTCTTTTACAGTTTTAGCAATGGTATTGGCTACGCCATGATCTTTAAATATAAAAAAAGCTACAAAGTTGAATAAAGCAGCCCACAATACTGCCTGGAAAGGAGTAAGCACTTTAGTGGAAACGATAGTGGCGATAGAGTTAGCGGCATCATGAAAGCCGTTGATATAATCAAAGAGCAGGGCCAGAATAATAATGATCACTAATAGAGTCATATAGGCTGATTTGAAAATCTGTTGATGCTGAATCTGAATATTGAAAAGGTCTGAAACATTTCAGGTTTTCAAAAAATCAGGCGTATTTAACTATTATTGATTCAATTACATTGGCAGCATCCTCACATTTATCTGTAGCTATTTCCAATGCCTGGTAAATCTCTCTCTTTTTTATTACTTCCTTTGCGTCAGATTCTGTGGCAAATAGCCTTTCAATGCTCATATCAAACACATCATCTGCCTGGTTTTCTATACTGTTTATTTTTACCAGGGACTCTGTTATCTGGCGAAGGTTTTTCATGTTTCGCAATTCATGAACGGCTATATGCACATGCTCACAACCCTGTATGATAAGATCTGCAAATTTTTGCATACCCTGCTCATTAGGGTTTACCCTGTAAAATTTTATTTTTTTAGAGGAGGCATGGATATAATCCGCAATATCATCCAGTGCTGAAGCCAGGTAATGTATATCTTCTCTATCAAAAGGTGTAATAAAGTTTCTTCCTAATTCAGTAAATATATTATGGGTAAGATCGTCGTTCAAGTGCTCAAGGTCTTCTATTTGCGAAGCAATAGCAGATCTTTTATCATAATCAGGCTCATGCATCATCTCTTTTAATTTGCGTGACATTTCCAGCACTTTTACAGCCACCTCTTCAAATAACTTATAAAAAATCCTGTCTTTGGGTAAAAAAAGCTTCATTATAGAATTCAGCATCAGCGAAAATTTGGGGCAAAAATAACTGTATCAATTGCCGGCAGGATCGGATTTGGAGAGTTAATAATTTCTTAACATTGGCTTTTATCATGGACTACATTTTACTCACACAAGCAATATTTTATTAATATTTGAATAATGTACACTTAATATATGATAGCTATACTTACTCAAAACATCCTTCTTTGGCGAATCGGCTATACCGATAATAATCATTTGATAATTTAAGATATCATGAATTTATCCGGTGTTAGATCGTTGCGCTGCTCAAAAATAATAGTGCAACGATTTTGTTTTATACACGGACTATATATTTACACTTAGTGCTAACCTAAAAAATGCCTTTTATGTTAATAAAATTGAGGTCGCAGGTTTTTATTGATACGCTGGTTTTTGAATTGAACGAAGTAACTGACTTTAGTTTGAATGCCATACTGAGCGACGAAAATGGGAATATCTGTAACCATCTTCAAACGACAGTACCCGATAATCACAAAGTATATTATTGGGGAGGTTTTAATGATTTACCATATGGTATATACACACTGGAAATGTTCTCTGATGAGAAGAAAAAAGTAAAAATGAATCTTGTGAAACGTGTATAACCAGGATTGATTTTTGATAAACAGGCTTGTTGATCTTCCTGCAACAGAGGCTCATATTATGATCTTACAGCCCCAACTTCTTATCTAATTGTGTTTCCATTTTCAGTAACGCTTCTGTAACTTCTTTATTCAATACTGTTGCATTTCCGCTCTGCACCTGCGTTGCATACCATAACACTACCATAGATACATAATCCTGCATGTCTTTGCCGGCAAACTCTGTTTTAAATTCAATGATCTTATCATTGATCAGCTTGATAGTTTTTCTTACCTGTTCCTCATCAGAAGAAGCGATTTTGATGCGATAGGTACGATCTGCGATAGGTACGTTTATAGCGAGAAGTGATTGCATGTTTTATTGTGTGGTTTTACGAACAAATTGTTAACATAAAGCCCTGTTTTTTTCGTTATTTAAAAGTAACTTTTATTGGTAATGTATACAAATACTTACCCTAATCTAATGAAAACAATTGCCCTATGCTTGCTACACTTAAATCACAGGTATTTATCGACACACTTGTTTTTGAGCTGAATGATGAAACTACGCATTATTTAAAAGCTATCTTGAAAGATGAAGGCGGAAAGATATGCAGTACACTTGAAACGAACTTAGAACCAAGCCAAAAAATTTTTTCCTGGAGAGGATTCAATGATTTGCCATATGGCGTATACATGCTGGAGTTAATAGATGGAACCGAATATCAACAAATGAGGCTTGTAAAAAGAATTTAAAATTACTGGTTGCTGAGTAAAGCAATACACTGATCAATTTCCCTGATATAGGTATTGATGCGTTTTTCAAGATCACTTTTGGTAATACTATCTGGTTTCTGTGAAGCAATATTTGCTATTTCTACCTGTTGTTGCAACAAAGCTGTTTTTTCCTGCAACATTTTTTCATTCAATAATTTTTGCTGCAACTCCTGCTTTAGTTTTTCATTTTCTTTTTCAATAGCCTGGTATTTCTTCAGCAATAACTGAAGTTTATCATTCAACCGGGTTATATGTTCATCAATCGCGCTCATGTATACTATTGCAGTTTATTTTCTTATCTCAGCCAGCAGATCACGCTCAAAGGTTAGCATAATTTTTTGAATCATACCGTCAATTTCTTTATCCGTCAATGTTTTTTCTGTGTCAAGAAAAGTAAAGCTTATCGCTAGTGATTTCTTGCCGGCACCAAGCTTATCACTCTCAAATACATCGAACAATTCCATCGATCTCAATTTTTTTACCCCGGCTTTTGTTACCGTTTCCTGTATTTTTTCAAAAGGTACCTGCTTGTCTAATACTATGGCAAGATCCCGTTGAACAGCAGGAAAACGCGGAATTTCAGTATACCCGTTTTTCTGTGCAGCTGCAGACTTATATAACGCTTCCCATTCCAGTTCTGCATACCATACCGGCTGTTTAATACCAAAGCGCTTAGTCACGCCTTCATTTACCTGTCCAAATGTAGCCAGCAAATTATTATTCAGGCTGGTTTGTAAACCATACTGCAATTCCCTGTTGGCAGTTAGTGTTGTAATTGTGTAATTATTCAATCCTGCTGTTTGAAGTATGCTTTCTGTAACACCCTTCAGAAAATAAAAATCACTTTTTTCTTCTTTTTCTTTCCAGGAGGCTCCTTGCGTTAAACCAGTAATGTACAAGCAAATTTTTTCCTGTTCCTGGTATTTACCAACGCCGCTACTGCTGTAAGTTTTACCATATTCAAACAGGCGGAGGTTATTGTTTTTATAGTTGAGATTGTGTAAGATGCATTCCAGCCCTGTTTCAAGCATGGAAGGACGCATGATATTAAGATCAGCGCTCAGGCTGTTGATCATTTTTACACTTGTTTTTAAAGTGTCTTCATCAAAATAAGCGCTGTTGGTAATGGAATTGGTAAATATTTCATTAAATCCAATCCCGGCAAGAAAATTACCGAGCTTTTCTTTTAAGGCACTTTGAAAACCGATTGTTTCAACAGATGGGCTGATGGAAATATTCTGCGGAATTTCAACATTATCATATCCGTCTATCCGCATCACTTCTTCCACTATATCTGCAGCCAGTTCAATATCTGGTTTACTGAAGGGAGCAGCTACCGTTAGCGCATTTGCATCAGATTGCACAATAGTAAATCCTGAAACGGTCAGGATATTTTTTACGGTATCTGCATCGTACTGTTTACCACTTAATCTTTTAAGATAAGCGTAACTGAGCGTTACCTGCTTTTGCTGTTTTGGATTTGGATAAACATCTATTACATCAGAAGCAATGGTTCCTCCTGCAATTTCCTTAATTAGGTTGGCCGCACGTTGCAAAACCACCACCGTATTGCTGATATCTACTCCTTTTTCAAAACGGGTCGCTGCATCGGTTCGCAGGTTATGCCTGAAAGATGTTTTGCGTATAATAATTGGATTAAACCAGGCACTTTCAAGAAAAATATTCTTTGTGCCTGCAGTTACGCCGCTGTGCAATCCTCCAAAAACACCGCCAAAGCACATGGGTTCATTTGCTCCATCGCATATCATTATATCTTCGGCATTGAGCTTTCTTTCTTTTTTATCCAGTGTTATAAATGGGGTGCCTTCCGGGAGATTGCGTACAATTATTTTGTTTCCTTTTATTTTATCAGCATCAAATGCATGCAACGGCTGACCGGTTTCGTGCAGTATGAAATTGGTTATATCAACAATGTTATTGATCGATCTTAGGCCAATTGATTTTATTCTCTGTTGTAACCATCTTGGGCTTTCGCCGATAGTTACATTTTCAATAGATACACCACTGTACCGTTGGCACGCTTCTGTATTTTCAATAACTACGCTAAATGGTGCACCCTGTGTGTCTTTTTTAAAATGATTATTGTAAGGGTATTTTACAAACCGCTGCTGCTTTTCATGTACCGTTAAATAAGCACATACATCTTTGGCAACACCCAGGTGGCTCATAGCATCCATCCTGTTGGGCGTAAGTCCTATTTCGTATATCCAGTCTGTTTTAAGATTAAAATATTCTGCCGCAGGTATACCTTTCTTCGCATCGGGCGAAAGTACCAGTATACCATCGTGATTTTCACTCATGCCTATCTCATCTTCTGCGCAAATCATTCCAAAACTTTCTATACCGCGTATGGTAGCAACCTTCATGGTTATGGCGTCACCTTTGTTGGGGTAGATGGTAGTACCTACCGGAGCTACTATTACTTTTTGACCTGTAGCTACATTTGGAGCTCCACAAACCACCTGCAGGGGGTCAGCATTACCTATATCAACCTTGGTTAAACGAAGTTTATCAGCGTTCGGGTGTTTTTGCACGTCTAATACCTCACCAACTACCAGCCCTTTTAGCCCACCTTTAATTTCTTCCTGTTTTTCAAAGTTTTCTACCTCAAGTCCCAGGGATGTAAGTATAATAGATAGCCTTTCTGGTTCAATATTAACCGGTAAATATTCGCAAAGCCAATTATAACTGATCGTCATGATTTGATTTCTCTTTTTCTTTATTCAATTTAACGCTGCAAAAAGCGCGGGCAAAGATAATTAAATTGATAAAAGTGCCAGAAAGCATGTAAAACCCATACTGTTATTTTAATAACCCCACCAAAAAAACACCCTGCTATTGTTTAGCACAACCGGTGTGTATTATTACAGATTATAAGCGTATTTTTTTGCTAAATTGTGTATAAAGCCAAATATACGGTGGATAAGCGTTTTGGCGCGGTGCATAACCATGTTAACAGTAAATAATAAAAAAAGTAACAAAGTTATTTGGGTATCAAAAATCAATGAGCTTAAATTCGCCGTCCCGATAAGGTTGGTAACATTCCGGTAATATTAGGTTAACAATTGTGTGCTGTTATAATTAAGTGGAAAAATGTAGAAATATATCTTATCAGGGTGGGCTGACTTATAAAAACTATTTTGAATACAATTATTCTATATATATAACTTTTTTTGATGGACCCCCTTACTAATCTAAATAAAGATCGCAAAACCCGTAGAAAAAGTACCCTTGATCTCAGCACAATGGTGTATGGCAAGGTGCCTCCGCAGGCCAGGGAACTGGAAGAAGCGGTGTTGGGTGCAATAATGCTTGAGAAAACTGCTTTTGATACTGTAGTAGAAATATTAAAACCTGAATGCTTTTATGTAGATGCTCATCAGCGTATATACAGGGCGATGCAAAGCCTGGCGCAGAAGAGTATGCCTATTGATCTGCTCACTGTGGTAGAAGAGCTGCGGATAAAGGAAGAACTGGAATTGATAGGCGGTCCATATTATGTAACCAAGCTTACCAATGCGGTGGTTTCGTCTGCCAATATTGAAACACATTCCCGTATTATTCTTCAGAAATTTATCCAGCGAGATCTTATCCGTATCAGCGGAGAAATTATCAGCGATGCCTACGAAGATTCAACAGATGTATTTGACCTGCTGGATGAAGCCGAAAGCAAGCTATTCGATATTACCAATAATCACCTGCGTAAAAACTTTGATAGTATCGACTCTGTATTGGTGAAAACCATACAGCGTATTGAAGATATGCGTAACAGGCAGGAAGATATTACTGGCGTGCCCAGTGGTTTTCCGAGTCTCGACAGAATCACTTATGGCTGGCAACCAACGGATCTTGTTATCCTGGCAGCCCGTCCATCTGTGGGTAAAACAGCATTTGCGCTTAACCTTGCCCGTAATGCGGCGCTCAGCTCAACAAAACCAACACCCATTGCTTTTTTCAGCCTTGAAATGAGTGCGAGCCAGTTGGTACAGCGTATTTTGAGTGCAGAAAGCGAAATATGGCTTGAAAAAATAGCCCGTGGTAAAATGGAAGAACACGAAATGCAGCAGCTCTACCGAAACGGTATTCAGCGGTTGCAAAGCGCTCCTATCTTTATTGATGACACGCCCGCCCTCAATATTTTTGAGCTGCGTGCCAAATGCAGAAGATTAAAAAACAAGCACAATGTAAGCCTGGTGATAATAGATTACCTGCAATTGATGAGTGGTACAGGCGATAAACGCAGCTCTAACCGCGAGCAGGAGATCAGTACTATTTCAAGAAACCTGAAAGGGTTGGCAAAAGAATTAGGCATACCCATTATTGCGCTGAGTCAGTTGAGCCGTGAGGTTGAAAAACGTAAAGAAGGTGATAAAATGCCGCAGTTGAGTGATCTGCGTGAATCGGGTGCAATTGAGCAGGATGCTGATATGGTAATGTTCCTGTATCGTCCGGAGTACTATAATATAACTGCGAACGAAATGGGAGAAAACAACAAAGGAGAAACGCATGTACGTATAGCAAAGCATCGTAATGGTTCGCTTGAAACTATTAAGCTGCGGGCATTGCTGCATATTCAGAAATTTACAGAAATGGAATCGGATGATTTTGGTGGTATAGGAATGCACGGAGGAGGCGGTAATTGGAAACCTGTACCTGCAGAAGGGGGTGATAACAATGCAAGATTATTTATACAGAAGGGCAGTAAGATGAATGATGGAGAATTTGATGACGAAGCCCCGTTTTAGTAAGATAAAAATTTGAGGTTGCCATGAATCAGGCATTAAGCTTTCCGTTTTCGGGAAGCTTTTTTTTTGAAT
Source organism: Agriterribacter sp. (assembly GCA_047600465.1). Classification (GTDB taxonomy): domain Bacteria; phylum Bacteroidota; class Bacteroidia; order Chitinophagales; family Chitinophagaceae; genus Agriterribacter. Next base: position 44,605 of record JASGKU010000009.1, on the reverse strand, counting down.
TTTATAGAAATTGAAGATAAAATGCGTTAAGTAAGTAAATAGTACAATCATTAATTTTGAAACCATGTCATTTGAAATATTTGCCGCATGATGTTAAGGATATTTAACTGGCAATATCCGCTGTATATGATGATTGGATTGTTGTTGTTTTCATGCAGCAATGACAAAAAAGCAAAGAACAGCAACGATTTTTCTGATTTCAGATTCAGAAAAATTCAATCGTTTGTTAATGACAGCGCTCATTATTTTAAGGCAATGGATTCTGTATATGCAGACTTACCACCTTTTCGCCGTGTTTTTGAAACCTATAATTGCAAAAGAGGTTATTTTTTTACTTACAAAAGAGATTATATCAAATCACTGTCGTACTCAGACAGTATTTTAAATTTATTAAGCCGGAATAAGCAGGAAGCAGGTTATCCTTTTTGGTATCCACAGGCATTATTGCTTAAAGCAGATGACCTTCATGCTTTAAAACGATATACTGAATCATTTACGTATTATTATATGGCAAGAGAAGCCATCTATAAATCAGGAGACACCTGCCTTTTTGCAGATTACAGCAATAGGTTAGGGTTGGTGTCTTACAAGCATAATCAGTATAAGGCTGCTGCAGAATATTTTAAACAGGCCTTTCAGCAAAAATTATACTGTAGGCCTGAAAAAAATTCAAACAGTGAACATATGCTTTTTGCTGTGATACAAAGTACCCTGGATAATATAGGTATTTGTTACAGCAGGCTCGGTATGCAGGATTCATCGCTGTATTATTTTGATAGCGCATTGCAGTATATTAATCATAATTATCAGCATGCTTTCCGTTATAGTAATCAAAATCAAAAAATTGCTGATACTAATTTTATAGAAAGTGCCAAAGGAGTTATTTATGGAAATATGGCCACCGATTTAATGGCACTTGGTAATGATTCAGCAGCAGAAAGGCTTTTAAAAAGCAGTATTGCCATTAACAGCAAACCGATGCGGGCGCTGGAAGATGTAGCATATTCGCAGGGTAAGCTGGCACAGTTATATATAAAACAGCAACGGTTAAACGAAGCAAGTGAAATATTGGGTGATTTAAGAGAAGGGTTAGATACCCTGGAAAATGGAGAAATGGAAAGAAAGTGGAACTCCCTTCAGTCTGAATATTTTGCTGCCCAAAAGGATTTTATTACATCCAATGAATATCTCAAAAGGTATATGGCGCAAAAAGATTCTATCGCTGCTTCCGAATATGACAAACTTGCCCCCGACCTCGATGAAACTTTTGGTTACCTGAAAACACAGCAGGATTTATATGCTTTCCAACGGGATGATGAAAGAAAGAACCAATATCTGATTGTATTTGCAGTGGGGCTGATACTGATTGCGATAATCACGTTATTGATATGGAATAGTTACAGGTTATCAAAAAAGCATATTAATATGTTAGGCGCACTCAACAGCCAACTTGTAAATAAGCAGGATCACCTGCAAAAGGCATTATCTGCATTGCAAACCAGTCACGAAGAAAACAACAGGATCATAAATGTTGTTGCGCATGATTTGCGTAATCCGGTAAGTGGTATTGCGGGCATGAGCGATTTTCTGCTGAAAGAAGATAATTACGATGATACGCAGAAGCGCATGCTCCAAATGATCCAACAATCAAGTTATCACTCGCTTGAACTGATACAAGGTCTTTCGGAAATAAACAATCAACCAAATAATAGTAAAAAAGAGCCCATAGACCTGCCAACATTGCTTTCTTATTGCACTGAAATGTTGCGAATGAAAGCTGAACAGAAGTCTCAAAAAATAGAACTCCATGCTGTTCCATTAACCATTATAGCAGATCGCGAAAAAATATGGCGCGTTTTCAGTAACCTTATTGGTAATGCTATCAAATTCAGCAAAACCAGCCAGTCTATTGCAATTGAGGTTACAAAAGGAAATGATGAAGCAATAGTTGCGATTAAGGATAACGGTATAGGGATACCCGAAATATTAAAGGATAAAATATTCTTTGTGGATGAAAGTGTAAAGCGTAAAGGCACTGCCGGTGAACAATCTTTCGGTTTGGGGCTTTCTATCTCAAAACAAATTGTAGAAGAGCACAATGGAAAGCTTTGGTTTGAAAGCGAGGAAGGTAACGGCACTACGTTTTATGTTTCCTTGCCATTGTCAATGTCTCCCACAGATCTTGCTGCATAATTTTCTATCGCCTGCTCAGCAGGCCATCTTCTTAAAAGTTGCGTTATTTGTAGCAAATACGCAGGCATGGCACTTCCCTTTTTTTTTATAGACCAGGTAGGCAGTAACGGGCAGGAAATAGCACTTGATGAAAGTACTTCAAAACACATTGTACAGGTGTTGCGCATGAAAACGGGAGAACGCTTACACTTAACGGACGGGAAGGGTAATCTTTTTCTTGCGGGTATTGAACAACAGCAAAAAAAGAAATGTATAGTACGTATTGTTGAGCATACAAATACACCCGCTTCGGCTATTCGTTCTGTTATAGCAGTGTCTTTGGTAAAAAATACTGCCAGGTTTGAATGGTTTTTAGAAAAAGCAACAGAGCTGGGTATAACAGCCGTTATCCCGCTTATTTGTGAAAGAACGGAAAGAGTTCATTTTCGCATAGACAGGATGCGGAATATTATGATAAGCGCCTTGTTGCAAAGCCAGCAAACATGGCTCCCCGCTATATCAGAACCCCTGCGTTTCCAGGATTGGGTAACACTGCAGGAAGACACGCAGAAATATATCGCTCATTGTATTGAAGGCAGTAAACAGAGCCTGAAGGAAATTATGAGTGATAGTAAAGACACTGCTGTTTGTATTGGTCCTGAAGGTGATTTTACTCCTCAGGAGATTGAACAATCCATTCGTTCCGGGTTTGTACCGGTAAGCCTGGGTGAAACCCGGCTGAGAACAGAAACGGCTGCCCTTGTAGCTGCTACTTTGCTAAGGATTAAGTAAATTGCTTAGTTCAATTTTTGTGAGCAGGATGGATTCAAATACCGGCTTACATTGAATATTTATGAGCGAGCCGCAACGTATTATAGCACATTTTGACCTTGATGCATTCTTTGTTTCCGTAGAATGTATCAATGATCCTTCTTTAAAAGGCAAACCGCTCATTGTTGGTGGTAGCAAAGAGAGAGGTGTGGTGGCAGCATGCAGTTATGAGGCAAGGAAATTCGGCATTCACTCTGCCATGCCCATGAGCCAGGCTATGCGGCTTTGCCCGCATGCTACCGTTGTGAAAGGTACAAGAGGAGAGTACAGTAAATACTCCAGGTGGGTAACTGAAATCATTGCCGCAAAAGCGCCTTTGTTTGAAAAAGCCTCTATTGATGAGTTTTACCTTGATTTAACCGGTATGGATAAATATTTTAATGCATGGCAATGGACCATAGATCTGCGGCAGGAGATTATTGATAAAACAGGATTGCCCATTTCATTTGCGCTGGCTTCAAACAAGCTTATTGCCAAAATAGCTACCAATGAGGCCAAGCCCAACGGATATATACAGGTTGCTGCCGGAATGGAAAAAGAATACCTGGCTCCTTTGCCGGCGAATACTATACCAGGTATAGGCAAACAAACCAACCAACAATTGCTTACTATGGGCATTAAAACCATTGGTGATATAGGTGCAAGAACTGCCGCAGAAATGGAATTACTGCTGGGTAATTATGGGATTGACCTATGGAACAGGGCACAGGGTATTCATCATGGGGAAGTAGTGCCATACCATGAAGCAAAATCAATTTCTACTGAAAATACCTTCGATTCCAGCAAAACGGATATGGATTTTATTTTGTCTGAACTGGTTAGGATGACAGAAAAAGTAGCCCATGAGTTGAGAGAAGATAATAAAATGGCTGGCTGCATAGCCGTAAAAATCAGGTACCCCGATTTTGAAACTACCTCGCGCCAAACTACTATTTCCTATACTTTTTATGATGATGAATTTATACCGGTAGCCAAAGATCTGTTTCATAAATTATACCGTAAGGGCGAGCCAGTTCGCTTGTTGGGCGTGCGTTTGAGCGAGCTGACCAGCGAAGCTTTCCAGACCAATCTTTTTGAAAATACAGAAAAAAAAGCCGGGCTATATAAGGCTATTGACGCGGTAAAAAGCAGGTTTGGAAAGGGCGCTATTGCCCGGGGAAGATCTATTTAAATTTATTTAACCTTATAGTCTACCAAAATAGTAGGAAAACAATATATTTGCAGTCCAATTTTTAACCTTTAAATAGAAGCAATATGAGTTTGCGTTTAGGCGATATCGCGCCAAATTTTACTGCTGAAACAAGTCTCGGCAAAATTGATTTTTATGAATATCTCGGTGATAGCTGGGGTGTTTTGTTTTCACATCCTGCTGATTATACACCTGTATGTACAACTGAACTGGGAAAAACAGCATTATTGGGCGACGAATTCGCAAAGCGTAATGTGAAAGTGTTGGCCGTAAGTGTTGACAGCTTAGACAGGCATACCGGCTGGATAAAAGATATTAATGAAACACAGAATACCGAAGTGAAATTCCCTATCATAGCAGATCCTGAAAGAAAAGTGGCTACTGCTTATGGTATGATTCACCCGAATGCATCTGAAAATTTTACCGTGCGTTCTTTGTTTATAATAGGACCCGATAAGAAAATAAAGCTTACCATCACTTACCCGGCTTCAACCGGAAGAAATTTCTTTGAAGTATTGCGTGTAATCGATTCTTTGCAGTTAACTGCTAATTATAGTGTGGCTACTCCTGCAGACTGGAAGCCTACTGAAGATGTAATTGTGGTTCCTGCTGTATCAACCGAAGATGCTATCAAGAAATTCCCTAAAGGCGTTAAGATTGTTAAGCCCTATCTGCGTTATACACCGCAGCCAAATTTGTAATGGATAAGATATCCAACGTCAAAAAAATCTAAAAAATGATAACCCCTCATGCTAAAAAGCTTGAGGGGTTTATTTTTGAATGTGCTTCAAATTTTCGTTTCCCGGCGGGCGGGAAGGCACCGCCCACGACACTCCTATAGGTTGATGTCTGCACCATAACTGTCAACTTAAACCCCTACTGCTGGTGCGTGGGGACACGCACCAAGGGCGAACGCCCCGGCGCGTGTCCCCACGCGCCGGAAAGTAAAATTTTTAAGTTGACAGCTATAGAGTCTTCACCAACCTGCGAAAATTTGGTATGTCTCTTTGTTTTTTATTGAAAAAAAATAAGAACCTTTGTTCTTATTATAAATATTATTCCTAATTTTCTACATCAATATATCTCTTCTACAAACACAATAAATTCCAACAATCATGGCTAAAGCAAAGAAAAAAAGTGCTCCTAAAAAGAAAGCAGCGCCTAAAAAGAAAGCCCCGGCTAAAAAAGCTGTAAAAAAAGCGGCTCCTAAAAAGGCAGCAAAAAAAGCAGCTCCTAAAAAGAAGGCGGCTCCAAAGAAAAAAAGCGCTCCTAAAAAAGCAGCTCCAAAGAAAAAGGCAGCTCCTAAAAAAGCGGCTCCAAAAAAGGCAGCACCAAAGAAAGCGGCTCCTAAAAAGAAAGCGGCTCCAAAGAAAAAAGCAGCTCCAAAACCAAAGCCAGCAGAAGTTACACCAGTGGCTGAACCAGAAGTTACTCCGCCAACGGTTGAAGAAACGCCTCCTGCTACTGAAGGAAACGGAGAGTTATTCAGCTAAAAATAATCGAATAAACAATTACGATTTTAACATACATAAAAAGCGTGGCATCAGCTACGCTTTTTTTATTTGATGACACTGTATATTATAAAAAATGTTGTCATTTCTTTTGCAAATTCATATTCCCTTTGCTGAAACATCTTTATCAATGCTTACATTAGAGCATAATAAGCTTTTGTAAAGAATCTCCAACTTCATTATTCATTTTAGACCTCTTTAATTATGTCATCCAACAGCCGCAGAAATTTTATAAAGAACACTGCCGTAGCAGGAGTAGCAACTTCTCTTATAGGAACACAGGCTTTCGCATCGCTTAACCCCTCAAAAAAGGGAGCAAAAAAAATCATTGTTGCCGGTGGTGGTATTGCCGGATTATGTGCCGGTTATGAGTTGATGAAACGAGGGCATGATGTAACCGTGCTTGAGGCTTCAGGAAGGCATGGAGGGCATGTATTTACGGCACGAGATGGATTGTCAGACGGGCTGTATGGTGATTATGGTGCAGAGCATATTACCAAGCCAGGGTATGAACGCTACTGGCAATATATAAATGAATTAGGGGTAGAAGCGCTGCCTTATCCCAGGCGTAAAAATGTTCTGCGGCAGATAGACGGGAAGTTTTATACAGAGGAAATGCTGAGCGATAAGACCGTGCTTACGAAAATGGGTTTCAATATAAAAGAGGTTGAATATTTGGCTAAGAACCCATATTGGGATCTGATTTCTTTATACATTAACCCCTACCTGGATAAATTTACAGATGAGTATCAGCCATTCGGTGTGGGGTATGACAATCTGGATAATACACCGATTTCAGATATTTATAAAAAAGGCGGCGCTTCTGCAAAAGCACTTAGTATATTAGGTGGCGCCAATACGTCTGCGTTATTTGAATTGTGGCGGTCAGCCATTTTAAAACTCAGGGGGGTGTCACAATTCCCTTTGGATATTTACAGGCTTAAAGGAGGCAATCAAAGTTTGCCCACAGCTTTTGCAAAAAAACTCGGTGACCGTGTGAGGTTAAATTGCCCTATACAAAGCATTGAGCATGATAATGCGGGCGTGCGGGTAAAATGTAAATGGATGGGAGAACCGCAGGAGCTATCGGCCGATTACCTGGTAAATGCCATCCCACCCCCGGCTTTCAGGAAAATTATTGTTACGCCTGGTTTTACACCTGAAAAACAATTTGTGCTTGATAATGTACAATATGATTCTTACCAGCGGTTTGTTTTCCAATGCAGTTCAAAATTCTGGGAGAAAGATAAAATCAGCATCAATATAGAGTTTGATAGTCCGGATCTGTGGTCTGTTTGGCATAGCGCAGACGAAGTAGATACGCACCGGGTAATTGTATTAGGTACTGGTGCCGGTGGTATTACACCGCAAAGGGCATTAGCCGTTTTTAAAGAGCATTACCCGGGCGTTACTAAACCTACAGTAGAGCAGGTAGTAAGTAAAGACTGGACAAAAGATGGTTTTGCCCCAACATGCGAGCGTGTACATTTCCCCATGGGGCAACTGCATAAGTTCTGGCCAGAGATTATGAAACCGCATGGACGGATTTATTTTGCAGGCGCCTCTACAGATAACCTGAACTGGGGAATGGAAGCTTCTACCCGCTCTGCATACCGCGTTGCCAACGAAATTGATAATGCATAAACCCGTATCAATAAGCATGGTAAAATACCTGGTATTGTTATGCGTGGTGATTACAACTGCGCTATGTAGTTTTTCATTTTATCAAAAGAATAATATTCCGGTTGTTACCATTGCAGCGCCTGTAAACGGTAGTGCGGTTACTCACGGTAACGCTATTGCTTATAAAATAGAGGTAACAGATAAAGAGGACGGCACTACAAAGTATGAAGAAATTCAGTCGGGCGAAATTTTTATGAAACTGAAATACGTTTCTTCAGTAAAAGAAATCAACGCTTATATTCAAAAAGAAAATCAAGGTGAGAAAGTATTCGTGCTGATGAAACAAAACAACTGCTTTACCTGTCACTCGGTTCATCAAAAATTATCGGGCCCATCCTTCCGTGATATCGCATTGAAGTATGGCGCCGCAGCCGCCACGTATGAAAAACTATCTGAAAAAATTATTAATGGCTCAAGAGGGGTGTGGAATGATAGCCAGCAAATGCCTGCGCATCCCGAATTGAATAAGCAGCAAGCGATAGCTCTTGCCAGTTTGGTGATTCAATATGGCAATGAAAAAGATTTCGAAATGTATACAGGAGCCGAAGGAACGATACGGTCTAATAAAAACATGAATAAGCCTGTTTTATTACTGATAGCATCTTACCTCGATCACGGTATTGAATTGGTTGATAGAAAAGAAGGGAAGTCGATGGTGAAGGTTAATTTGAAATAGATCAGATTGAAGAATATTTATAGTGGGATTAAAGCTTATTTATTTAATGGTTTCCAAAGAATCCGTTCGTCTTTCAAAATACTTCCTGATTTAATTATTGATACTAAGAATTCTGTATCCGTTTTTTTACTATTAAAAACCATTTGTTTAAAAGCTAAATTTAGAACAGGAAAAAATGCAGCAATATCAACTTTCCATTGCTTGTTTTCCAACCGGAACTTCACCTGGTAGGGAAGATTAACCTTCAGGGAAATGAAAGTAGTGTCGAGCATCAATTGACCCATTGCGGAATCGCCGTAAATATTTACACTCGTTAATATACTTCCACCTACAATACCACTAATCTGTTCCATCATTTTATTTTTTATAGCGTATTGAAAAAAACTTGAGTCATTCATCGTTCTTATATTATCCTTCTCATCCTTTAATCTGATAGTGAATATCAATAGCTTTTCAAAAAAGAATAGATTTTCTACCTGTACACTATCATAGGTTTTTGCTTTTAGTAGCATCTTTGAATAAAATGCAAAAGTATTTTTGTCAATTAAACCTATAACCTTAGATGCATCACTTTCCAATAAAGCCATTTTAAGATCATTGAATGATTGTCTTATAAGCATTGTATCGTTTTGCGCAAAGCTGTGAGTAGATACTGCAATAGTAAATAGTATCAGAAAGTATTTATACAGTTTAATCATGTGTTATAGTATTATTTCTTCCCAATTTTTGATTTTATAAAGTCTAACTGTTCTGCTGTCAGTTTTGTTTTGTCAATAAAATTGCCAAACTTCTTTGTGTGATACAAAATCAAAAACTTACCAACTTCTTTCTGCTTTATAATATGGGCCCATGTAAACTCACTTTTAAATGTTAACCCCTGAATGGTAATTCCATTGTCACTAAAGGCAAATATCATGTCATGCCGAAAACTGGGGTTTGATTTGAATTGTTTAACTGAGATTAATATAATTAATGGTTGAAATATTAAAAGGAATATGCCGCAGACGATTTCAAATATGGGTGTTTCAACATAATAAATAATAACACCAGCATAGTCAAGAATTACTGTGGTTATGAAATAAAGACCAAGAATGGCAGCTAATATAAAAGCCGGTTTCTTGTAAAGCCCAACAAACATCACTTTTATATATTCTTTTGTCGTTAACCGGGTTGTAATGGAGAAGTCTTGCATGTTAGTAAAGAGTTGTGTCTTATTTTATATAATTTACTTCGTCGCGCTATAATCTAAAACCAAAACTGATATAACCACCTGGCACAAATTCGCTTTTTATTAAGCCTGGTGAAAAACCGATTCTTAATAATGTATGTTTGCCGTATACCCGGTGACCTACATTAAGGCTCGAGTATAAAGCGTTGGTTGAATAATCAGGATAAACCAATTGTATGCCTTTCTGGTCATCGCTCACTTCATCTGAAACCAGGTATTGCAGATCTACACCCAATTCAAGAAAATATTTTTTACCGCCAATAAGATAATAACCACCGACCAATTGAAACCAGCTTCAGATAATTGCCAAAGTTAGATCCCGCATTAAGTCGAAAGCCAATATTGGTTGTTCTGAACTTATGGTCAAATGTTAGATTATAAATAAGCCCCGTCTTTCCCAGTTCGAATGACAGCGCATTTGTTTTTGTTTTCTCAGTAGTTTGCGCATTTGATAGTATTACACTAAGAAAGCAAAAGATTGTAATAAGTGTATATCTCATAAGGTGGTTGTATAATGGTTAAATAAAATTTACATCAACGTTAAGGCAATGGTGTAACCTTCTGCTTACAATACTCCAAACAAAAAATAAAGGATTGCATTTTGTATTCATAAATTTATTTATTTTTAGTGATACAACAATTTTCTACCCCACATATGAACCCTAAACACTTATTGCTCTGCATTGCCAACCTGTTTTTTGTAAGTGCGTTTGCGCAACCCAAAGTACCCGAACATGTGTTTTATCAAAAACTGGCGAACGGTCTGGAAGTGCTGGTATTAGAAGACCATACCATTCCTTTTTCCACCATTGAGATTGCCTGTAAGAATGGTTCGTTTACGGAGGATGATGAATATAACGGACTAAGTCATTTGTATGAGCATATGTTCTTTAAATCGAACAAAGAATACAGAAGCCAGGAGGCGTATATGAAAGCTGTGGACGAGTTAGATATAAATTTTAATGGGACAACAAGGGAAGAAATAGTGAACTATTACTTTACATTGCCCAAAGCAAATACAATAAAGGGCATGGAATTTATGAATGCAGCTATCCGCTACCCGAGGTTTAAGAAAGACGATATGATAAAAGAAAACCCGATAGTGGATGCGGAGTTTCAGCGGCATGAATCGAATCCATACTATGTACTTACAGATACACTTAATCACCTGCTTTGGGGGAAAAATTACAGCCGCAAAAACATCATTGGTAATCATGATATCATTCTTTCGGCCACACCCGAAAAAATGGAAGTGATTCAGAAAAAATTTTATTATCCTAACAATTGCCTGCTCATCATTGCGGGTGATGTGGAGCACACAGAAATTTTTCCTGAGGCAGACAGGATATTTGGTAGCTGGGATGCTTCCAAATTTGACCCTTTTAAAAAATATCCTATACCGGAAATGGAGCCACTGCAACAAAACAAAATGGTAGTGATAGAATCACAACTAGCTGAGTCGCCTTTGTTGATATTGCGCTGGCAGGGTCCCGACATGAGGAATGATATAAAAGCAACTTATACAGCCGACGTTTTTTCGTTCATTCTTAACCAGCGGCTGTCTAAACTTACATTGGCATTGCAGGAAACAGGATTGGCTACCAATATCCAGATCAATTATTATTCGCAGAAATATGTTGGACCCATTACTTTCTTTGTATCGCCCAATCCAACCAAAATAAAAGAGTGTTACCAGGCTATGCAAAAGGAAATGGCGCAGTGGGATGATGATAATTATATAACCGATAAGCAGATTGAGCGGGCTAAAAAAATCCTGGATATCAGCCAGGTGGAAGAACGGGAAGAAGTAGAGCGGTATGTTCACCTGCTATCATTCTGGTGGGCTTGTGCTACAATGGACTATTATACTTTTTACCGCGATAACCTCAATAAGGTTACCCGGCAGGATATAAAAGATTATGTGCGGAAATATATTAAAGACAAACCTTTTTGCGCCGGACTGATTGTTCCGCAAGGCGCCAATTTATCAACAGATCCCAACTTTTACTTTTCTAAATAAAGTATATGAAATCTATTTTTTCTGTATTCAGACCGGTATATCATTTATTGCTATTGTTGTTGTTTACTGCTCCTGCCGTTGCGCAGAAAAAAACGGAGGAGTTTAACGTAAACGGATTGAAAGTTATACTGCACCAAACGCAGAAAGAAACCCTTGTAATGAGCATGTTTTTCAAAGGTGGCTCGGCAAATTATGCTGCAGCCAATGCAGGTATTGAATCGTTGGCATTGTCTGGTATTTTAGAATGCGGCACCAGCAAATACCCGGCAAATGATTTTAATGACCAGGTAGATGAGTATGGATTGCATTTAAAAGGAGAAGCCAACAATGATTACGGGATGGTGAAACTAAGCTGCATTTCAAGATATGCAGATGAAGCATGGAAACTCTTTTCTTCCGCAATTGCCGCTCCGGTATTTGAACAGCAGAAATTTGACCTTTTGAAATACCAGGAGATAGAAGAGTTAAAATTGCACTTGTCAAATCCTGATGAAAGACTGAGCCAGCTTGGACAGGAGTTTGCATTTGCTGCAACACCCTATGCGGTTAACCCTGAGGGTACTGTTAAAAGTTTAACAGCCCTTAACCGCGACGCAGTAAAAGATTATTATTATAACACACTGCTGAATAAAAACAGGATGTTCCTGGTGGTTGCCGGCAATATATCTAAAGAAGCATTGGAAAAGAAAATAGTAGAAACTTTTGCTGGCTTACCGGCAAAGGAGTATATGCCCGCAGTTATTAAAAGCCCTGTTTTTGCAAGGGAATCTTTTAAAATAGAAAACCGCCAGATTGCTACCAACTATATCGCCGGTATTATCAATGCCCCCAACTTAAGCAATGCCGATTATCCGGCATATCGGCTTGGTATTACTATTTTAAACAGCGTTTTGTTTAGTGTTATCCGTTTAAACAAACATCTTTCTTATGCGCCTTCTGCACGTATGTCAGAAGGGAAAATTTCATATGCAACGATGTATGCCAGTACTACTCAGCCCGGAGAAACTATAAAAGCCATGCGTAACATACTGGCTAATTTAAAAACAAAAACCTGTTCTGAAGAATTGCTAGATAATATCCGGAAGGGAAATTTATTGGCGTATATCAAACGGCAGGAAGTAATGTCGGACATTGCCGATAGATTGGGAAGTGCTGAAATACTGGGAGACTGGAGACTTTCAGAAAACCTGTCTTCAAGGATGAGTGCGGTAACACCAGAAGATGTGAAAGCCGCCATAAATAATTATGCAACCCAAATAACCTGGGCCTATATCGGTGATAAAGCTGCAGGGGAAGAAGCTTTTGATAAGTAAACAGTAGATGCGCTAACTACCATTGCTGAACTACAATACCAATCTGTCCGTCCATTAAGGCAAACTCTTTTGCACCCCATGGTCTTAATGTGATTTTATTAAGGTTGGGATGCAATAGTTCAGGGTGTGTAGAAGATACCTTTGCAAATACTTCTTCAATATTTTCCGTTACAAGCCTGAATTCCGGGCTATCCTTATTGGCATATTCCTTATTTTGAAAAAGATTTATGCGAAGCCCGTCTTTTTCTAACACACAAAATGGATTCGCACTTTCTATTTCATTATGTCCTATGGAGAACTCAAGACAGTCTACAAAAATGTTAAGCCCTGCATTAATATCTTCATAAAATACATTGGGAACAAGTTTGGTAAAATGCATATTGGTTGATTAAAGGAAAAATAGATTGCTTAAGCGCGAAGTCTGTTAACTGTTATGTTGGTTTAGTTCAAGAAGTATGAATATTTGCTTTTCAAAGTAATCTGTTGTAAAATTTTCAGCGTTTCTATTTAGGTTAATTGATAAGGCATGCAGATATTCATCAGCAATACTTTTTCCTTTTTCTTCTTCTAATAGTTTTGCTACCCTCAATGCGGACTGTTTTTCTATTGTTTTTCTGTTTTGTTCCAGCGTTTCCCAGCTTATAAGATGTCTTTTGAAATTTGTTGAACCGTTGGTCTTGTCTAAATATAGAATTGCTTCCATCACAGACTTTTGGTCAAAATATAAAGTGGGCATTGTTAAATAATAGTCCAGGTACTTATTCAAAAACGCTACACTTTTTTCTGTGTTAAAGAAAGCAAGTGTTAGTGCATATATGTGGCCAACACAGCATACCTCGCTTTTTAAAAGATGAACACCAATAATGTCTATGAAATTTTCATAGCTTTTTATTGCTGAAAAATACGCACCAACAAGCCTTGTCCGCCAATTAAAGTCGCCCAGTAAAGAAAGGCATATGCTGGGAGATATCTCAGTTTTAATTTGTTTTATTTCTTCAATCCAGTTATTGTCATTGATAGATCCGATTGTCATATAAAATGGAACCACCCATTTATGTAAGAAGTCGACGGATAACTGTGTTTCGTTTTTATGTATCGGCAAATGATTAAAAGGAGAACTGTGATTAACAGTAGCACCAGCAGAATGACGTTTTGCCATTTCATTTAAATCGTCTTCACTCATAATTTGTAATCAATTTTTTACTTGTGCCTCACCATGGGAATCTGCAGGTTGGTTGGTCTGTTTTCTTCCGTATCAAATCCGCGACCGTCTATATTTCTTGCCCCCCAAAACATCATTCCTTCGTAAAGATACAGCAGGTCGTATTCTTTAAAAATCTGTCCTTCGGTTAAACCGAATGGAGGAAATACTTTTTTTAGTATGCTTTGTGTTTCACCCACTTTCCATTCGTTAAAGCCCTGCGTGTATTTGTTCAACACATCAGCAAATCCTTGTGCTAAAGGAGTTACGGTATATTCAATGTCGGCAGTGAAATCTACTTTTTGTGCGCCTGGAGCAATAGCGTGTTCGCCTTTCCATTCCATATGCCCTTTGATAAACATTTTTGTCAACGGAATTTTTCCGACTGGATCGGCAAAATTTGTCACTGTCAGTTCAAATGTATCATCCTGCAACAAGGAGAACTTGCGTATAAGATAAAATGGTTTTAAAGTTCCATCTGCATTTTTTGCAGCGCTCGGTCTTACTTCGGGAGCAATACTTGCCCAGTTACCGGAAGCTTGTTGTTTTAAATTTTCTAGTGTCATTTTTTATGAATTTAAAATTCAAAATTATTAGCTTCGCCTATATTGTGAAAGTAGTATTGTTTATTAGGTATAGTACAATTTTATAGACCAATGATTACTACAAGAAAAACAAAAGATTTTAATCCCTATAAATGTGGTGTTACCCACTTTCTGAATAAAGTGGGTGGCAAGTGGAAGGTATTGGTAATTCATGGTATCAATATGGGACATAACCGTTTCAGTACCCTGCAAAAGGCCATTCCGCATATCAGCAAACAAATGTTGATTAATCAATTGCGCGAATTAGAAGAAGACAAAATCATTGAGCGGAAAGTGTTTGCTGAAATTCCACCACGGGTAGAATACAATATTTCAAAATATGGAAAATCACTTTTGCCGGTGATAATGGTCATTCAGCAATGGGGTTTGGCGGATATGAAGAAGTGAATAACTGGCAGGATCCTATTATTCCTTTCTTAACTCATACCACAATTCTAACATCCCGCTTTTATAAGCTGTTACTTTTTTTAGATGCAACACTTGTTCCTGTTCTATCTGATTAAAAAATGATATTCCTTTGCCTAACATAATAGGTAAAATGGATAATCTGATTTCGTCAGCCAATTTTAAGCGAATGAAATCTCTGGCAAGCATAGCTCCACCAACCACCCATACATTTTTGTATTTTCCTTTCAGCCTTTTATCAACCAGTTCATTCAGATCGCCGGAATACAATTCTATATTGGGTCTTTCTGTGGGTAAGTCTCTGTGTGTTATTACAATGGTTGGTGTATCTCCGTAAGCCCACCCATACGATTTTGAAAGCTCCAGTGCATGTTCGTAAGTATGTGCACCCATTACATAACAATCTATATTCTTAAGAAACTTTTCAGTTTCTTCTTTAGTTATTTCAACTCCATTCGCATAATGGTCGGTTGTTTCAAACCATCCAACACTGTTGTCTTTTTTGGCGATAAATCCATCAAGACTTGAAACCATATGAATGGTTATTGTAAATTGGCTCGTCATGATTGTTAAATAAATTAAGTTGCTATGGAATATTTAAGGACTTGCACTAGGTGAATCATGTCTTTTGTTCAGCCAACTTTATTCTGTAATCCGACCAAAGCCACACCAATAATAATGAAATATAGGATTTGATAAATAGGCTTAATGTATTATTTTTTAGTATTTCAAAATCAGATTGTGTTAAAATTTTTTCTCTTGTTAATGCTATCACTATGGGATGGATGCCAATGTCTCTGACTAGTCAACGGTAAATGGATGATATTTTGCATATAACACAATACCAATAGTCCAAATTGAAAATCCTAAGCAGATATAAATCCAGTAATCCTTCCATTTCTGTTTTTGCCCTTTTGCTAACATTCTTCCTGCAAACAGGCTGTGTATTTCAATAAAAAATGGACAAACAATTAATAAGAGTTTATAGTGTGTTTTTAAACTTTTTTCTTTTTCAGGCACAAATTGGGAATCATGTTTTGCAATCAGATCCTCGAGCTGGGCTAAACTTAATTTACGCCTGTTAAATTCTTCATTAGCTGTTTGCCTGATAGCTTTATCTAATTTTTCATTTTGAATAAGCTCATAAAGCTGATAGTCAGAAAGATTGGTGCAGTTCATGTTAGCAGATTTTTGTTTAATCAAATTTTCTTTTCATACTCCATTCACCCCAAAACTGTTTATTTTCAATGCGCCAGATTCCTTTAAAACTATCGGTTAAGTTATCGTACAAACCTGAATAAACAATTGAATCAGGTGGTAGTGTACTGTGTTTCAGGGTTGCTCCTTTTTCATCAAGAATATATCTAACCGGATATTCTTTTACAAACCCGATAAATGTATCGGTAATAAAGCCATTAATTTTTGCAGGCTCATCTGATCGCTTATTGTCATCAATACATAAACCACTTACTTCTCCATTTACAACATCCATATTTATATAGAAGTTTTCTTTTTTGCTTTTTATTATTTCTTTATAACCATCGCCATAAACATATTCTCCTTGCCATTCACCCGAGAAATGTTTATCAAATGAAAATTCATTATTCGAAAATTTATAACCCGTAAAATTTGTATCCAGTATTTCATCATCGGCATCAAGCAAATTACCTGTATATCGTTTAAACATTTCAAAGACAAAATTTTCTCCTACCTGATTTTCCAGGTATGGTTCATTAAGATTATTATTCAAATAATATTGTCTTTGTCCATTGTAACCAACCTTTGATCTAGACAGTAATTCATTTTCCTGTTCAAGTGGATTGCCAATGTCTATTACTGTCCCCATGTCAGCATCGCCTGCCTTAACCCTTATTTTTTCTCCATTTTTAATTACTGCAAACCCAAAATGATTGATGCTACTGTGAAGTGATACGGCGCAGATTTCTGAGTCGGGAAAATGGTCTATTAAAATTTTCTCAAGGTCACTAAGCGTTTCTTTAAAAAAGATTATTGGCAATTGCTGGCTAGAAATTATTAAGTTGTTTTTATAACTGCCAATATAAATTTCATTTTCATCCGGGTACATCGCAATGTCATAAGGTTGCTCTTCAATTTTTGTTAGATTTATATAACCCAGTTTGTTAAGCAAATTTTCATAATTAATATCCGTTTTAGGGTTTATGATAACTGAAGATAATTTCCATCCCATGAAGTGTAAATTTTAAAGTATAGTTGCAAAATTTAATACGGATTTTTATTTTGCCAGGTTCTCTTTGTTGTTATACAGTTCGTTTTCATTAACAGCAAACACATATTTGTTCAATACTTTTATTATGTCATCAAATGTAGCTGCCTGGCTTAATGATGATTTAATAGTGCTGGCTTCTGCGAATTGGGTAATTATATCATCATCTTTGTCAATGCAGTTATTTAATTTTTCTTTTAACTCATTCATTTCGTAAGACCCAATCTTTGTCCAAATAACTTTCGCGTCAAGTAGAGGGTTGTAAAAAGTCTTTGCTAGTAAAATTGTAAAAAAGTTTCTTTTGAATTTGTCAGAAACCTGTTTGTAAGACCAAATATCTCCGTTGCCGTCAAATAGCAGGGTGTCTTTAAAAAAACTTTCATTAATAAGTGCAGATGTTGAAATTTTAGAAAAATAACTTTCGGCAGGAATTAATTCTAATTCACTCTCTTTAGCTATGCATATAAGTGGAAAAACTGGTTGCATCGTTGTGGTATAATTTTATTTAATTCAGCAATAAGCCTTTCCCTAATGCTGCAAATACATTTCTTTCAGAAAGCTTACTTTTTTTTCTTTTGTCCATTTGTCTGTTTGTGTAATAGAGAAGTTATTGGCATTGCCCTTTTTTTCTCCAAATAAAAAGTACGTGTCAAAGGTTGTATTATTGCGCTCTCCAAAAAGCCGCCAGATAATATAATTCTGCTGCTCGTTCGATTCTATTATTTCCTGGTTCAGTTGATGGTTCTTTACAAAAAAATCTGAATCCCATTCGTAAAATGCTTTCGTAAATTCAAATCCCTTTTTAGCATTGTCGGTATTAAATTCATAACTGTTTATTGGGGTAAAGGCAATTGCGATGGTTATGTTTTCATCATTTTCAAAAAATTGCTGTTTGCTTACTTCATTGTATTTTGTTTTGGTCCATTTACCAGGAATGGAAGTGGATCCAAAGGGCAAAACAAAGTAATTGGTTTTGTTTTTATTTTGTTCATACTCGCCACCCGTTATTACAGAAGCTTTTTGTGTGCCACAACTTGTTAAGACAACAATGGCAAAGGATATGAATAGTGCCGGTTTCATTTTTTATTTTTCGGGATGAAATAATTTCCTCAGCATATTAAGTTTGCCGCATATACAAAGACTGATGCATTTGCTTTCGATCTGCGAATCTGCGGCAAAATCTATTGTCCCCGATAAAGCTTCGCCTGCTCAGTCACATAAGTGAGCAAGCGTATTTACCAGTATTAAGATATAAAGTAAATATGAAATAAAAAATTGAATGCAAAAGCTATGACGTTGCGCTGATTATAAGTAGCCGCTCATCTCTTGTTGGTATTGTTCTGCTATGGCTTTTGCTTCTGCAGCAAAGTCTTCTTTCTCTCCCGCAAAAATGATGGCGCGGGAAACATTTACTAAAAGCCCACAGTCAGGTATAGCCGCTTTTGCCGAAATTTCTTTTAAGCTTCCACCCTGGAAACCCACGCCGGGTACAAGAAAGAAATGATCGGGGAGTATCTTGCGGACATTTATAAATTCATCTGCCTGTGTAGCGCCTATTACAAACATCAGGTTGCCTGTATTGCCCCAGCCTGATACTGTTTTCAACACTTTTTCATACAGTTTTTCATTACCAGCATTGCTGTGGTTCGTGTCTTCACGAACCACAGATTGCAGTTCAAAATCTTTTGCACCTTTATTAGAAGTGAGCCCAAGAACAATTGCCCATTTATTATCGTATTCCAAAAACGGTTTCACGCTGTCTTCGCCCATATAGGGGGCTACGGTAACGGCATCAAAATTCAAGGTTTCAAAAAATGCTTTTGCATATTGCGAAGAAGTATTACCGATATCGCCGCGTTTGGCGTCGGCAATTTTAAAATGAGAAGAAGGAATATAGTTCACCGTTTTCTCCATCGTTTCCCAGCCTTTTATGCCCTGGCTTTCGTAAAACGCAGTATTGATTTTATAGCTTACACAAAACTCTTTGGTGGCATCAATGATCTGCCGGTTGAATTCAAAAACCGGATCAGGATAGGAGAGCAGGTGTTTGGGAATTTTTGTAATGTCACTGTCAAGTCCTACACACAGATAGGAGCGGGTTTGTTGGATCTGTTCAACTAACTGTTTTCTTGTCATTGTGCGAAGATATATTAAAGTGGGGCAGAAGGCAGGAGGCAGACGGCAGAAGTAAGAAATAAGTGGTAAGTAATAAGTCTTTTGTATGATGTTCTGATCTTTGGTGCCGGCAATGCTGCCTACTTACTTCTGCCTCCTGCCTTTTTGTGCTCATTGCTCTCTCCTTTTCTCCATTTCTTCTGCAATGGCTGTATCATCTGGAGTATCACGCTGTTTTAATTGATGGATAATAGCATCTTTTGTTGCGGCATCTCTATTCTGGCTCAGTTTAAAAACATTGTCCAGCGCGGTTACTTCCACTTCAAAAGCAATAATGGCTTTGCTCATGCTGTTGATGTAGTCTGCCGGCATCTTTTCTACCAAAGCAGGCGAATCAGGGTTGTTTTCAAAATGCCGGGTGGTTCGGGTGAGAATATCATATAACCTGTCTTGCTCCAGTAAACGAAGTTGCCCGTGTGCATGTACTGTAATATAGTTCCAGGTAGATGCGCTTTGCGGATTCTGATACCAGCTTGCACTCACATAGGTATGCGGTCCATTAAAAATTGCAAGTGCGGCAGGGTTTTGCTCAAACGCTTTATGGTGGTCTGTTTTACGCATGAAGTGACCAAGCAAAAAAAGCTTGTCATTTCTTTCTTCTATCAGTAAAGGCACATGAGTAGCCACTGGTTTGCCGTCAGCGCTGCATCCGCATAATACCGCAAAGGTATTTTGTTTCATAAAGTCTTTCACAACTTCCATGTCCTTTTCCCTAAAGTAATTTACATTGTACATGCCAAAAATCTGTTTGCAGTATTTGTAATATTTAAACCACTACTTCTACTACCTTGGTTGCACTAAGGCTTGCGTTACGCATGGCAATACTTCTTACGGCGTGCCCACCTACTTCCCAGAAAGCTTTTTGCGTGATGGTATCATCACCCATCATAATGGGTATTCCCATATCTCCGCCTTCGCGTATGCCCTGTACCAAAGGAATCTGCCCTAAAAACGGAATGTCAAATTCATCCGCCATTTTTTTGCCGCCGCCGTTGCCGAATATATAATACTTGTTTTGAGGCAACTCAACGGGTGTAAACCAACTCATATTTTCTACAATACCAATAATGGGCACTTTTATCTGGGCTTGCCCAAACATAGCAATGGCTTTTTTGGCATCTGCCAAAGCAACTGGCTGGGGAGTGGTAACTACTACTACGCCTGTTACAGGTACGGTTTGCACAAGGGTAAGATGTATATCACCTGTTCCCGGAGGCATGTCTATCACCAGGTAATCCAGGTCGCCCCATTCTACATCTGTAACAAACTGGCGGATAGCGCTGCTTGCCATAGGCCCGCGCCAAACAATGGCCTGCTTTTCATCAACCAGCAAACCTATGCTCATCAATTTTATTCCAAACTTTTCAATAGGAATGATAATACCTTTTTCACCCTGCTGTTTCATCAGGGGGCGTTCACCCCGCAACCCAAACATAATCGGCAAACTAGGTCCATATATGTCTGCATCCATCAAACCAACAGATGCTCCACCTTCAGCCAGGGTTAGGGCGAGATTGGCCGCTACGGTTGACTTACCAACTCCTCCTTTACCACTCACTACCGCAATAATATTTTTTACACCAGGCAAAACACTGCCGTTGTCTTTTCGGTTGCTGTTTGTATTAGCAGTAAATTTTATTTGTACGTTGGCTGCTTTATTTACCAGTAAATGCACTGCATTAATACAGGCATTTTTGATAACATCTTTCAGCGGGCATGCGGGGGTGGTAAGTACTACTGTAAAGGATACATTTTGTCCCTCTATCACAATGTCTTTCACCATGTTAAGGGTTACGAGGTCTTTACCAAGATCAGGCTCTATTACATTACTTAATGCCCTAAGTATATCGTTTTCTATCATCTACCGAACTTTTTGTTAAAAAGGTTATCTGCGGGGCAAAGTTAACCCCATAAATGCTTACTTTGTTTTTTTAGTAAGTTCAAGTATTATTGCAATTATTATCTAAGAGCGGTTGATGAAAAAATTTTTACGATACGTCTTCTTTACTCTACTCATTTTTCCATTTGCGGCACAAGCCCAGTTTGAATCCCTGAAAGATTCTGTGGTGGAAGTATATGGTATTGTAATGACGCACGATAGCCTGAAGGGAATACCTGGTGTTACGATTATGGTAAAAGGGCAAAACCGGGGAACGGTTACCAATGAACAAGGCGTTTTTAGTATAGTGGTTTTAAAAGGCGATGAAATACGATTTACCCACGTTTCGTACAGAACAGAAAGCAATGTGATACCCACCAATATACCCGGTAATCAGTACAGTATGATTAAGTTATTGGCGGAAGACACGGTTTACCTGCCTACGGCCATTATTAAAGCCAGACCCACGCGGGAACAATTTGAACGTGACTTTGTGAATAATGATGTACCGGACGATGGCATAGAGATAGCGCGACAAAACCTGAGTGATGCCAAGCGAAAGGCGCTGATGCGCATGCTGCCGAGAGATGGCGGCGAGAACGCCAATTATGCATTGAACAAGAATGCGCAAAGTTATTACTACAGCGGACAGGCTCCCCCTATGAATATATTTAACCCCTTTGCCTGGAGCGAATTTGTAAAAGCCTGGAAACGGGGAGACTTTAAGAAGAGCTATTAAGATAAGGTTTAAGGTGTAAGTTGAAAGGCGTGAGGTCAAGGGCGAATTAAACGTAAAATGATAAACCAGAAACGTCAAACGTTCCATCTTCACTATTCACAATTGACTATTCACTACACATGATCAAAAACATAGCAGTAATAGGCGCTGGTACAATGGGCAATGGGATCGCTCATGTATTTGCGCAATATGGTTTTTCGGTTACGCTCACTGATATCAGTCAACCTGCTTTGGATAAGGCATTGCAAACTATCGCTAAAAACGCGGAACGACAGTTTAGTAAAGGAGCTATTACTGAAGCTACCAAAAAAGCGATAAGTACTAATCTCACCACTACTGACCAATTACCGGAAGCTGTAAAAAATGCGGATCTTATTATAGAAGCCGCCACAGAAAACAAAGAATTGAAGCTGAAGATCTTTCGTCAACTGGATCAACTTTCCACTTCTTCTGCCATACTTGCTACTAATACCTCTTCTATATCTGTTACTGCATTAGCCGCTGTAACTAAAAAGCCCGGCAAAGTGATAGGCATGCATTTTATGAATCCAGTACCCATAATGAAACTGGTAGAAGTGATAAAAGGTTTTGTTACAGAAGATGCCGTTACCAATGCTATTGTTGACCTGAGCAAACAATTGGAAAAAGTACCCTGTGTTGTTAACGATTATCCCGGGTTTATAGCCAACCGCATTTTGATGCCGATGATCAATGAAGCCATTTATAGTTTGTATGAAGGAATTGCAGGTGTGGAATCAATTGACACCATTATGAAGCTCGGAATGGCTCACCCAATGGGGCCTTTGCAACTGGCGGATTTTATTGGTTTGGATGTTTGCCTGAGCATTTTAAAAGTATTGCAGGATGGATTTGGCAACCCTAAATATGCGCCTTGTCCTTTGTTGATAAATATGGTGGCTGCAGGAAAACTCGGTGCAAAAAGCGGCGAAGGATTTTACATATACACACCCGGAAGTAAAGACCTTGTTGTTGCTCCCGCTTTCAGGTAAAATACCAGTCTTATATTTTCCTATCTTACGCCATTATGTTTATTCTTTCAAAGCTGCTTACATTTTTACTGAACCCGATGTTGTGGGTAATCTTTTTTCTTTTATGGGGGCTGTTTACCAAAAAAGAAAAACGGAAAAAGAAATGCTATATCACGGCGGTTGCTCTCCTGTTTTTTTTCAGTAATCCCTTTATCATTAAAAAATTAATACTGTTATATCAAGCGGAAAGGTATGATCTAAAGCCAGGTGAAGTTTATAGCGCGGGAATATTACTAGGTGGATTTTCCGGGATGAATAAAACCGATAATAAAACATACTTCAATGAAAATGGTGACAGGTTTATTCAAACAGCAGAACTGTATAAAACAGGGCATATAAAAAAGATTATTGTAGCAGCCGGCGATGCTTCCATCATTAATAAAAATGATTTCAGAGAAGCGGATTTTGCACAGCAGCAATTAGTAAATCTTGGTATACCTCCAGCAGATATCTGGATCGATCGCGATTCCCGCAATACTGCCGAAAATGCTGTCAATGCCAAAAAAATTATTGATTCGGTTCATCTTACTCCGCCATTTCTTTTAATTACTTCTGCCATACACTTGCCCCGTGCGCAAAAAACATTTACTAAAGCCGGCGTTACTGTACGAGGTTATCCCTGCGCTTTTATGGTTACGCCATTTGAAAGTTACGCGTTTGAAGATTATGTTATTCCCTCAGGCGGAGCCATGAAAAACTGGAGTATTTATTTAAGGGAAGTAGTAGGAATGCTGATGTATAAATTGACCGGCAAGGGCTAGTTTTCACCACAGAGGAGTATAAAATCACAGCAAAGCATAACCTGTTTTCTCTTATACCTTCTACCTTAAACCATACACCTATATTATAAGCACAGAATAACGAATGTATGGTAGTTAATACATAGAAACCTATGTCAATCAAGTTCCCTACATTTGTCGCCATTTAATATTGATATGAAAAAACTGCTGCTCCCTTTCCTGCTTTTTTTTGTTTGTTATGCGCATGCACAAATTGAATTAGACCCTGTTACCATTACAGCTACGCTAAGCCAGAAACGCAGTTCTGAAACGGGACGTAATATCAGTATTATTAAAGGAGACCAGTTTAAAGATTTACCTGTTCATTCACTGGATGAACTATTGCGCTATGTACCCGGTGTTGAAATACAGGCACGCGGGCCAATGGGTTCACAAAGCGATATCGTTTTACGTGGCGGTACTTACCAGCAGGTGTTAGTGATACTGGATGGTATGCGACTGAATGATCCTAATACAGGGCATTTCAGTAGTTA
Source organism: Agriterribacter sp. (assembly GCA_047600465.1). GTDB lineage: Bacteria > Bacteroidota > Bacteroidia > Chitinophagales > Chitinophagaceae > Agriterribacter. The sequence goes on along the minus strand of JASGKU010000009.1, from coordinate 20,411 downwards.
TATTCCTATTGCTCCAGCCGAAATAGACAGGATCGAAATATTAAAAGGCGCTTCTTCTGCGCTGTATGGCGCTGATGCAGTTGGCGGGGTAATTAATATTATTACAAAAACTTTTGCTGCGTCGCAAAACAAAGAAAGAACAGATATTACTGCTGGTGTTTCTGCAGGACAGTATGGCTTTGTGCATACGGATGCGGGTGTGTTTTATGGAAATGAAAAAATAAGTGTGAGTGGTGGCTGGATGACCAATAATGCCGAAGGCGTGCAGCAAAGAGGTACAACAGGCTTTTTTCATAACAGCACTGCATCAGCATCTGTGAGCTTTCATCCCAATGAAAAATGGAACATCGCTTATCGCTTTGCCTATGATAACCGCAATTTTGCTGCACAGAATTTTTATACCACCTATTCTTTTGATACTGCGAATGAAAAAGTAACTACTTACTGGAACCAGGCAAGAATAAGTTATCAATCAGGCAAACAAAAGCTGGAATTAGATGCAGGGTTTAAAAATGTTAGTGATACTTATCAGTTTGCGCCTGCTTCTGCGGCCAACGAAAATAAGTCAAAGCTCTTTCAAACTTTGTTGCAATATCACTATGAGTTCAGTAATAAAACCACTTTAATAACCGGAGCCAACTATCAGCAAAAAATTATTCATTCAAACGACAGGGGAGATCATTCTTTGTTCCAAATATCTCCTTTTGTTTCTTTGTCGCAGCTTGTTGCTAAGAATTTTTATGTGCGACCTTCTTTGCAATGGGTCATATTCCAGCATGTAACGGCTGAAGTGGTACCACAACTTGATCTTTCTTACAAAACAAAAAGTATCCAGTTGAGGGGCAGCGTAGGCAAAACAATTCGTGATGCAGATTTTACAGAACGTTATAATAATTACAACAAAGCCGTGGTGAAATCAGGTTCTATCGGTAATCCAAATCTTACGGCAGAAAGATCATTAAGCTATGAAGCAGGCGCTGATTGGTTTTTCAAAAATAATTTAAAAGTATCGGCTACATTTTTTCAGCGCTTTCATCAGCGTCTTATAGACTTCAGCACCACGCCTTATAGTGACATGCCAAGGAAGGATAATTTAGTTCCAACAGGTGTTTACGCGTTAGCAAAAAATATTGCTTCGGTTCACACTACAGGCTTTGAAACAGATATTCAATACATACATACTATTAATAATGTGCAGAACATCATACTTACTACCGGTTTTGTTTGGCTGGATAGTAAGAGCAGCGACAGCGTAACTTCATTTTATGTTTCTTCGCATGCAAAATTCCTCACCAACTTTTCGGTAATATATAAAGTTGATAATTTTTCTTTCAGTGTAAATGGTTTGTATAAAAAAAGAAAGCAACAGGCTGCATCCAGCATCAATGCTGCTATTACGCCGGATTATTTTTTAATGAATGCCAAAGCTGAATATGCATTCCTGCATAAAAGACTCGCTGTATTTGCGCAGTTGGATAATGTATTCAACAGGTCTTACAGTGATTTATTAGGTTCTGTTATGCCAGGCAGATGGTTTACGGGAGGAGTGAAGTTTCAGTTGAGTAAAAAGGGGTAGAAGGTGCAGGTTTAAGGCATAAGGATGGGCTTTACGTCCAATGCGTATGTTCGGCGTCCGACGTAACCTATTTAATGCATAGGTGTTCTGTTTCACGTCTGACGCCTCACCTTTATTGCCGATTGCCGACAACCCATTGCCAAATCACTATTCACCATTCACCCCCTTCAGCTCACTGATCTGTTTGTTGGCAGCTCTCAACCTGTTGCACAATATTTTTATTATTCCTTTCAATACTTCGGGTCTTTGTTCAAGTAAATCAAAAAAAGGTTCCTGGTCTATGCGGAATAAAATACAATCTGCTGTAGCTGTAACGGTGGCTGATCTTGCTTCGGTATCCAGCAAAGAAAGTTCCCCGAAAAAATCTTTTTCATGAAGGGTAGCGAGCTCCTTTTTTTGTGTATGAACCGATACGCTGCCTTTGTAAATGATGTACATACAGCTTCCTGGTTTTCCCTCAGTCACAATATCTGAACCAACAGGAACTTCTTCCTCTTCCATCAGGGTAGCTATTTCGGCGAATATAGGCTCCGGTGTATTGCTGAAAATAGAAAGCGATTTAAGGAGCAATGCTCTTTCTATCAATAAAAGTCCCGAAGGGTCATGAGACATCATAAATAAAATCAGTTTTTAGAAAATACTACTGTTGCCATTTCTCTTAATACCGCGCTTTCAGCAATGGTGAATGGCTGAATGAATGCTTTGTTGAAAGGCAACGGCTTGTCCTTATAGCTATACAATACACATGCTTTTGTCCATGCGTTATAATAATAGTCAACATCAAACAATATATTCTTCATAATCATTTCTTCCGAAGGCGGCGACGCTTTAACATACCGCTGCAAAGAAAGATATTTTTCCTGTATTGAATTAGCTTCAAAGGCATGAATAAATTTTTCGGAATAAACCGCTGGTATATTTACATGAATAAGCTCCAGCGCGTTCGCTGTTGACTCTTTTGTATTGGTACGCAAACCCTCTCTTACTTTTTTTATTTTATTACTATCGTATAGCAATGCAAAAAGCCCGAGACATTGATCCTTTATTTCGTTCAGTTCTGCATGCAATGCATTCAGCAGATTGATATTGTCTGATTTTTTTGTACTTAAAAAATGAATGCTGGATATTATATGACTTGCAGCACTGAGCAAATTGCCCAGTATATTTTGATAAGCTGCCTTTTTCTCCGTGAGCTGAATATTTTTACGGAGCAATGCCGGTAACCATAATGTAATTTTTCCGGGGATGATGGATGCACATTCTTCCAGTATCTGAATACTTGCAGGGTTTTCATTTTTACCGAGTATATCAACCAGTTTAGTGCTTGCTGAACCTTCCCCATTGTTTTTCAGCAAATAATCCTTTATGCCAGCCAGGCTTTTGCCTTTGGCATGCGCTAATGCATAAACAACTTCCTTGTCATTTTCATGCTGTAAAAAAATATCCAGCAGCATGGCCGATAATTGCGCATTACCATGTATCGCTGCAGCATTCAATGCTTCTTTTCTTATTGCCGGATTGTTATCCAGCGCTAACGTTTTAATGGAAGCAACAAATTGTTCTTCGCCTGAATTGCCTGCGAGTTGTAAGCCGGTTTGTTTTTCTTCACTGCGGGGCGAATTCAGCCATTGCTGTATTTTTTCCAACGCTGTTTTCTTTGCATCTGTATTTTGCCGGAGCGAAATATTGACTGCTTTTGCTGCAGCAGGAAGTGAATGATGCGCTATAAAGCCCGATATATCCTGCTGCGGATACAGGTTGCCGATAGTATCTAATATGTCCGGGAGTATTTCAGTATACGCAGGCTGCTCAGCCATTTGTGTAAGTGCTGTAAATGAAGTGGCTGAAGGGTTTTGGGCAAACAATGTGAGGGCGTATTTTTTTACGCTTACAGAAGGATGCGCAAAAGCTGCACTGAAAAAAGCATCCTGGTTGGAGGTTTGTGGATTGATCAGTTTTAATACACCGATGGCTTCTGTTTCATTGCCGGTTTTTATTTTTTCCAGCAACAATTGCAAAGACTCCTTATCAGTGATGGAAATGAATTTTTCATTAAGGGTTCTGTCTTTAATGGCAGTAGTAAGTACCGCAGCGTATTGTTTATCTATAAACAGTACAGCAATAATCCAGCAGATAATAAGACCCAACAAAACAAAACCCAACACTTCAAGATTCAACTCTTTTCCTTCAGTGCTCATAAACCACATCAGGCTGCCCATTGCCAAAAATGCAAAGGGATCTGTTAATCCTTTTAAAATAGTATGACCTCTTAAACGATCGTGCGTAGGCAAAGGCTGCATAGCTGCCAGCATAACCGGCGATTGGATGGCCATGCGCAGTACGTCTGTAAACAACGCCATTATGCCAAATACATACAGGGCTGATTTTTCATGACCATACCCCGGGCGCATAGAAAAAAATAAATCGGTTAGGCATAATGCCAGTAATATAACCGGTGTAATCAGCAATGATTTCTGCAAACCGAGTTTATCTGCCAGCCTGTTGGTAACACCTGTTTTAACAATCAAAGTAATCAGGCGAACAGTTGCTAAAAAAATGGCGAAAAAGCTTTGCATCTCCTTATCATCTTTAAACTCATGTTTGATATAACCGTATAAAATAACATTTACCACTATCAAACAGCACATCGAAAACAAAGAAATAAGTGCGAGTATGCGAATAAGGTTATTGGTTATAAAAGCTGCCTCTACATGTTGGGCTGTATGCCTGGCATGATGATGGCTATGATCTGATTCGGGGATGCTTTTAATTTCCTCCAGGCTCACCAATGGGTTATACAGCAACAGGGATACAATCATACAGCCCATAGCTACCCATAACAGATTTTCTGTTCCTATAACGGGAACGAGTGCCGCTGTAAGCAGGTAACCACACAATTTGGCGGGCAGATCACTGGCACTTACTACTGAAAAAAGTCGTTTGCTTTGCCGTACATCAAACAACAGCGAAGCAAGCCCCCAGAATTCCAGGTTGTTCAGCAGGTACAGAATATTAAAAGTTGCCAGAAATGCAAACAGGTACCAGGGTTTTGTTTCCTGGTTAATCATTAATGCAAAAAACAATATGCTTGCCATATTGAACAACAGCACCACCAGTACAAGCTTTGCCGCTGAAAAAATATGCTCCAGTTTATGATAGATATAAGCGGCTAACCATAGCAAAAAAGCAGACAACACAAATACTTTTGGAAAATCCTGTATAGGCAGTTGCTGTAGAAACAAAGTAATGGCAGTGGTAAATACAATAGCAAGTGCCGCACCCTGGAAAAATTCAAAAATAAAAAGGCGCCAAACCAACTTACTTTCCGATTTGCGCACCTGCAGAAAAGATAAAACCGACGATTGTAAACTCAAAACAGTATGTTTTTCAAAAAAGTTCAATTTACTAAAATATGAACTGTTGGCATGTTTTAAATGCAATTTAAAGGTTAAGCCAGGGTAATTTCAATGCTCAGGATAAAGAATTGAAAGGTGTTATATTTTCAAAAATGTTTACAAAATATGTTTATATTTGTCTACATTATTCAACTCAACAAACCCATAATGGCAGCGGAAACTCTATCCAATGCTTTTGAAAAGATCAATACAGAAGCAGGTAACTATATAGCCGGTGGCGTAGTTTCATTAAACCGGAAAGTAAATCCTTCTATCATTTTTAAAGAAGGAAAAGGAAGTAAGATATATGATGTGAATGGTAAGGAGTATATAGATTACCATGCGGCATTTGCACCACACCTGTTGGGTCATAATTATGATGCCGTGAATAATGCGGTAATTGAAACTATCAAAAAAGACATCTCGCTCATAGGCAGTGGTACCAATGAATTAGAGATAGCGCTTTCCAAAGAACTTTGTGCGCTTATTCCTTCTTTTGACCTGGTACAGATAACCAACACCGGTAGTGAAGCCACAGCACATGCAATACGATTGAGCAGGGCATATACCGGCAAAGAAGATATTATATTGATGGTAGGCGGGTATAATGGTTGGCATAACGATGTGTCAAGAGCCGTAATGCCTTCACTTCAGCAGTTAGGTGAGCGTGTGTCGCCGGGCGAGTACAAATTTATTCCCTCTTCTGCAGGCATACCCGAAGGCGTGAAAGCAAGAGTACATTGTATTAACTTCAATGATCTTGCGTCTGTTGAATATGTATTAAAAACGTACCCGGTAGCATGTTTGTTAACCGAACCTGTATTACAGAATGTAGGAGTAATATTGCCACAGCAAGGCTACCTGCAAGGGCTACTCGCACTTTGTGAGCAATACAATGCGGTGTGCATTTTTGATGAAGTAAAAACAGGTTTCCGTTCAGCGCTGGGAGGGTATCAATCCGTATCAGGTGTAACACCACATTTGTCGGTTTTTGGAAAAGCCGTAGCCAACGGATATCCGCTGGGTGTTATTGGTGGCAAAAAAGAAATCATGCAGTTGTTTGACCATCCTGATCCTGCTAAAAGAGTATTGATAGCCGGAACATACAATGCGCATCCTATTAATACAGCAGCAGCCCTGGCTACTCTCGCAATATTAAAAGATCCTGCTGTGTATGAACAGATCAATCACGTGAGTAATCTTTTGTATACGGGATGGGAGATGCTGTTTACAGAAAAAAGCATACCTGCAGTAGTGGTAAGGAACGCATCTGCTTCCTGTGTTTATTTTTGCGATAAGGCGCCTCAGGATGTACATGATATATTGCAGCATCACGATTTTGCTTTTGATCTACAATACCGCAAAGCATTGATTGAAAAAGGTATTTACCAGATCCCGATTGCCTGCAAGCAGAATTCCGTAAGTTACTCGCATACAGAAAAAGATATTTATAAAACATTGGAGATAACACGACGGGTATTGAGAGAAATTTAACCTGTTGATGATATTATATAATCCATACCCTTCTTTTTAAAATCTTATTTGATCATACATGAAGTTATTATCAGTCCATTTTAGTACGATAATATTTTGCGCCATTTTAATGAACAGTTGCAAAGCGCCTTCCACTTCGTCTACGCCTTATGTTGGATTGAGTGATGCGCTTATATATGCAAAGAGCGACAGTATACTGGCAGACAGGTTGTATCTTAAAAAAGATTCGAGCCTGAGTTATCATAACGTTAGAGTGGATCAGGATGGGGCCATACTGCCCTGGTATAGTGCTGATCTTGGGCAATCGTATGATAAGATGATCAACCTGGCTTGGAATTTCTGGAAGAACATGGAGCTTGATTCAAACGGGGTGAAATATTATATGAACCACCAGGTGTGGCGCCCGGAGCACGACAAAAGAGGTTTGGGCGGCGACCAGTTGATGATGGCGCTTTCATCATGGAATTTACTGTACAATTATAATGGTGATACGGCCGTGGTGGAAAACATGAAGTATATGGCAGACTACTATCTTGCACATGGCATTTCGTTGGCTACAGATGCATGGGCTAATCTTCCGTATCCGTACAACACCAACTTACACTCAGGCATATACGATGGCGATATGATTTTGGGAAAAGGATTTCTTCAGCCAGATAAAGCCGGTTCTTTTGGTTTTGAATTGGTAGATCTTTATAAAAAAACAGGAGATGTCAAGTACCTGGATGCAGCGATAAAAATAGCAAACACACTTGCGGCCAAAGCAGTACCCGGCGATGAATTTCATTCACCTTGGCCTTTTAAAGTAAATGCCACAACCGGCGAAGTAGGTAAGCTTATCAACAAACCCAACATCAACAAACCCGAACCCGGTAAAGCTACATTCGAAGCAGAACAACCTTCTATATATACTACCAACTGGACGGGAACACTTCGTTTGTTTACAGCATTGAAAACATTAGGTAAAGGAGATGCTGCTGCATATACAAAAGCATTTGACATTGCATTGAACTGGTTAAAAAATTATCCGGCAAAAAATCAAAAATGGGGCCTTTTTTTGAAGATATATTAGGATGGTCTGATTGCCAGATCAATGCTGTTACTTACGCCATGTATTTGATGGAACATGAAAACGCGGATGCGGATTGGAAAAATACTGTGAGGTATATTTTTGACTGGGTGCATGAAAGACTGGACGATAAAGAGTTTGAAAAATATGGTGTACTAACTACCGACGAACAAACGATCTACCGCACACCGGGTAACAGTCATTCATCCCGGCAAGCTTCCATGGAATTATTTTATTGGGAGAAGACAGGCGATACTACTCATCTAACCAACGCCATACGCGAACTGAACTGGGCTACTTATATGGTGAATACCGATGGAAGAAATTATTATATACGGGATGATATATGGATGACGGATGGTTATGGTGATTATATACGACACTACATCCGTGCCATGGCAGCCGCACCACAGTTAGCGCCCGATAGTGGCAACCATATGTTGCGCACTTCTTCTATTGTACAAAAAATGGAGTATAGTACTTCATCCATTCGTTATACAACATTCGATAGCACATCAAAAGAATTATTCAGGCTACAGGCAAAGCCTCAGAAAATCATGGTGAATAATACAGTGCTTGCTGAAAAAAGTGATGACGCGCAGGATGGCTGGGTTTGGAAAACAATGGATAATAAAGGTGGAGGTGTACTTTACATAAAGAAAACAGGACAGCAGGTAGAGATAATGAAGGCGAGTGGTCAATAGTGAATAGGCAATGGTGAAATGAGAGGCGTCAGACCTGAGATAAGCACCTCACCCACGAAACGTGATAAGCCAGGCGTATAAAATCCGTAAGCTCTTGCGCTGCTGATATTTGCAGGAATGATTATGACCTCGATCGTCATGCCGAACGCAGCCTTAGCGAGTGAGGCATCCACAGCCGGTAGTAAGGCGTTCAATAATTTCAGACGTCACTTCTATTGGCTGGAGATTTCTCCTCATCCTCCTTCGTCGGATTCATCGAAATGACGCGGACAACTTGAAACCTGAAACTTGCAACCTGCAACCTGTATCATAATCATTCCAAATCAAGTATCGCCGATTCTCCCCGCATAAAGTGTTTAATGAGCGTTTGTTCCGCCAATGAGTAATCTTTGGCTTTTATAGCTTTTACAAGTGCACGATGTTCTTTATCTGTTTGTTCATAGTCGTTCAGATTCTCCTGCGTTTTAGCTAGTTTTTGATGGAATAAAGGAATATGACTGGTACGGTAAGTAGTAAGCAACTTTTTATTACCGCTCAATTCAATCAATGTTTCATGAAATTTCATATCAGCCTCGCAGGCGCCGCTGAAATAACCCAGTTTTACCATGTTGGTAAAGTCATCACATATTTGTTCCAGTTTTTGAATCTGCTCTGCCGATATTTTTTTGTGCAGCATTTTCAATGCGCCAATCTCCAATACTTCTCTCAATTCTCTTAATTCCACCACATCTTCTTTTGTCATGGGCTTAATATAATAACCAGCTTTTGTACCCTGCACTACCAGGCCTTCTCCTAAAAGCCTGGTGAGCGCTTCACGCACTGCCATACGGCTTACGCCTGTATTCTTGCTCCACAAATCCTCTTTTAATCTTATGCCTGGCCGAAGCTGGTTGGTTAAGATCTTTTTTCTTAATTCGCTGTACGCTTTGCCCGCTTGTGAATCTGTTTTCATAATACTGTAAAATATGCAGGTAATAAAAGTAAGTAAAAATCAACAGCAGTAAGCCCTTCCATTCATAAAAGGTACTGCGTTGGCAGTTTGTAAACTCCGTCTATAATGTGTTGGATGAATTGCCAGGAAACATGTTATTTGCTTTTGAAGTTGATAAGAAGTAGAGCAAGTACTGATCTTTAATCAAGTTGCCTGCTTACCTTAGTAGCTCACAATATGAAAATCATCATCACCTTAATGTAGTATCTTAGTATATATGGCATTCCAATTTGTTCTCATTTTTATTATTTCACGTTACCTGCGTCGTTATTTGCAAACGGCAGAAAAATTTCCGAAATGGGATAATATTTTAAAATGGGTCACCTATGCGTCAATAGCACTATTTGTGCTCACTGCCGCTAATTCTCCAGTCAAGGTTTTTTTTGAGCGGGTGGCTCCGTTAATCATGTTGGCATTTCTATATTTTATTTACAAAGAACCGGTTTTTAAGCCTGCGAGATTTATAATCGTTGCTGTTTTACCCTTTGTGCTTTTGTTGATTATTTCAAATATTTTAGAACTTATTGATAATAAGTTTTATGAAAAATGGGATGATGCCATTGGCATCAGTTTGTTTTTTTCTTTTGTGTGGGGAATGGCAACCTGGTGGATGACAAGCAAACAACGGAAAGCACTGGACACGGAGCGGAAAAAAACAAAACAGGAAGAAGAGCAGAATAAAGTTATTTCTGCTATGAAGAACCAACTGGAGATACAGGTTGCTGAACGTACAATAGAGCTTACCCGCCAAAAAGAAGAGCTCCAACTTGCGCTGAATGAATTAAAAGCAACCCAGGCACAGTTAATACAGGCAGAAAAAATGGCATCGTTAGGAGAGCTTACTGCTGGTATTGCACATGAAATACAAAATCCCCTCAATTTTGTAAATAATTTTTCTGAAGTGAGTGTTGAACTTGCCAATGAGTTGAAAGAAGAATTAAACAGGATTAATCTTTCTGACGATGATAAAGCGAATGTGGAAGAAATCATCAATGATATTGTGCAGAACCAGGAAAAAATAAACCTGCATGGCAAACGCGCCGATGGCATAGTAAAAGGAATGCTGCAACACTCACGCAGCAGCAGCGGACAAAAGGAACTTACGGATATTAATGCCCTGGCAGATGAATACTTCCGACTGAGTTTTCATGGATTGAGGGCGAAGGACAAAACATTTAATGCCACTATGAAAACAGATTTTGATACAACACTTACGCCTGTGAGCATTGTGCCGCAGGAAATAGGGCGTGTAATACTTAACCTCATTACCAACGCATTTTATTCCGTAACACAGAAAAAATCACAGCATATAGAAGGATATGAACCTACTGTATACGTAAGTACCAAAAAATTACCTGATGCGGTTGAGATAACGGTAAAGGATAACGGCACCGGCATTCCTCAAAAGGCACTGGATAAAATATTTCAACCCTTTTTTACAACCAAACCTTCGGGGCAAGGTACAGGTTTAGGCTTATCGCTTAGCTATGATATTATCACAAAGGCGCATGGCGGAACATTACAGGTAAATACAAAAGAAGGAGAGGGTGCGGAATTTATTATCCATCTGCCAATTAAATAGTAGTAAAACAATCTTGTAGAATGAAAATATTAGTGGTAGATGATGAGGCTGATATGCAAACGTTGTTTCAGCAGCGTTTCCGGAAAGAGATTAAAAGTCATGAAATGGAATTTGCTTTTGCCGCTTCTGGTGAAGAGGCATTGCAGTACCTTGATAAAATAAAACATGAAGCTGTATTGATATTGTCGGATATCAATATGCCCGGCATGAGTGGCTTACAATTGCTGAAAGAAATTAAAACAAAATTTGATCCGCCTCCACCTGTTGTAATGATGATAACGGCTTATGGCGATGCAGATACATACAACCAGGCAAAACAATTAGGAGCGGACGATTTTTTGACAAAGCCCATCGATTTTAACGCATTGAAGGAAAAATTAAAACAAAAAAGTTAATGACTAAGATATTGGTAGCAGATGATGAGGTAGATCTTCAGTCGCTGATTAAGCAAAAGTTCAGGCAGAAGATAAGGGAGAATATATACGAATTTATTTTTGCCGTAAATGGTAAAGATGCGCTGAACAAACTCAAAGAAAATCCTGACGTAGATATAGTATTGAGTGATATCAATATGCCTGAAATGGATGGGCTTACCCTGCTGGGTAAATTAAATGAAGTAAGCCCGCTGATCAAAGCAGTTATTGTATCTGCCTATGGGGATATGGAGAATATCCGCATTGCAATGAATAGAGGCGCTTTTGATTTTCTTACCAAGCCTATTAATTTCCAGGACCTGGATATTACAGTAGAAAAAACCATTCACCATGTTGCGCAGTTGCGTGAAACGATGAAAGCCATCAAGGAAAATAATATACTGAGGATGTATGTGGATGAGAATGTATTAAACTTTATGAACCGGCGTGAATATGAGTCATCGCTGATGGTGAACGAAACAGTAGAAGCTACGGTAGTGTTTATGGATATCTGTAGTTTTACTTCCATCAGTGAAACAGAGCCGGCAGATACAGTAGTGAAATTGCTGAACAGGTATTTTGATGTAATGGTAAAAGAGATTATAGCGCAGAATGGGTTGGTAGATAAATTTATCGGCGATGCTATCATGGCGGTGTTTCATGGCGATTACCATCTTGATCGTGCTATGGATGCTTGTCTCTCTATCAGAAATATACTCAACCAATTACCACCAGAAGCTGGATTGTTGAGTTTCACGCCAAAAGTTTCCATCGGCATTAATAGCGGAGAAATGATTGCAGGAAACATAGGCTCCGCAAGCCTACGCAGGCTTGACTATACCGTAATAGGCGACGCGGTGAATACTGCACAACGCTTGCAGTCGCTTGCAAAAGCAGGACAGATTTTAATCAGCGCATCATCCTACGAAAAAATCAAAGAGTCTTTTAATTGCATAGAGGTAGGAGAGATGACATTGAAAAATAAAAACAAGCCTGTAATGGTGTACGAAGTGGTAGATTAATTTTACCGTTAATCCTGATTGTTCGGAATATTTGTTACCGTATCTTAAGGCATTCAGGTCTGACCTTCGGTACCGACCCATCTGCCTCCTTACTTCTGCCTCCTGCCTTTTTCTCCGGATCTTATGTATTGAGGTCTGACCTTCGGTACCGACCTGGCTGCCTGGCTGCCTTTTTCACCTACCATCCTATCCCATAATCTTCTCCATTATTGCTGCTGCCACCCCACAATGTTTTGTGTTTCCAGTCAATATAAATAGCATTAATGGGTCCCGATGTTCTGTCGCCATAGCTTAACCTGTATCCTCTTTCCTGTAATTCTTTGCGAACCCATTGAGGTGTATCGTTGCTTAATAAGATGCTGCCCGGCCGGGGTGCCCTGTCTTTGTTAGTAGTACCTCCCAATGAAAGCCATAACTGGTTGGTGTTTACATTAGCAGCTTCCGTTGCTTCCTGCACTGTCATACCAAATTCCACTACGTTCAAAAAAAACTGCAGCAGGTTTTGATCCTGTGTATCTCCTCCCTGCACACCAAAACACAAATAGGGCTTTCCGTCTTTTAATGCCAGTGTAGGTGTAAGCGTTACCCTTGGTCGTTTACCTGGTTCAACTACATTAAAAGGATCAAGTGTGCTGTCGCAAACAAAACTCTGCATACGCTGGCTCATACCTACACCGGTGTTTCCTGCAATACATGCAGGTAGCCAACCACCACTTGGTGTAACTGAAACTACCCATCCTTCTTCGTCAGCCGCTTCAACAGAAGTAGTTCCCCGCCATAACCTGTCCATGTATGCATCATCAATAACATTAGCATATGTAACATCGTGTTTTGGAATAGCACCACCTGGTGTATTGCTTTTAGTAGTATCTGTGATAAAGCCACGCTGTTTTAATAAAGCTGTATAAGGATTGGTTTTTCCTTCATACGGATAAGGATCTCCGGGACCGGCATCTGCATTGTTTTTTTCATTGGAAATGAGTGCTGCCCTGGCTTTGGCATATGCTTTACTCAATAAACCCTGCATGGGTTCTTCAGGTGGAAAAGCAGGATCACCATAATAAAAATCCCTGTCTGCAAAAGCAAGATGCATTGCCTGGCAAATAGTATGAATGTAATTGGCAGAATTATAACCCATACTTTTCAAATCAACATTCTCAAGTATGTTGAGGCTTTGTAGTAAGGCTGGTCCTTGCGTCCATTGTGAAAGTTTATATACATCAATGCCTTTATAATTTATTTTCATCGGCTCTTCTGTTTTTACTTTCCATTGAGCAAGATCATTCATAGTAATTAAACCACCTTGTTCCTGGCAACCTCTTACAAACTCCTGTGCTATATCTCCTTTGTAAAATCTTTCATAAGCAGCATATATTGCTTCTTTTCTGCTTTTCTTTTTCTTCAATGCGGCTTGTTCTGCATCTACCATTTTTTGTAAAGTCTGCAGCAGATCTTTCTGCACAAATACTTCTCCTGCTTCAGGCGCCTCTCTTTTTTCTCCTGCATGAGGTAATAAAACTTTTGCAGAATAAGGCCATGTTTTCAGCATTGCTTTATTTTTTTCTATACTATTGGCGGTTTGTGCTTCAATAGCGTAGCCTGCTGCCATTTGCATGGCAGGCGCTAACACTTCTTTCAAACTCATGGTGCCATATTCTGCCAACATAGTACAAATACCTCCGGGTGTACCGGGAGTAACCGCTGCCAATGGTCCATACTCAGGAGGAAAATTCATGCCTTTGTTTTTGAAAAAAGTAGCTGTTGCACCTGTTGGTGCAACGCCCAGTGCATTAATTGCAATTACCTTTCCCGTTTTAGGATTGTATATCAGCGCCTGTGTTTCGCCACCCCAACTCAATACATCCCACATAGTACAGGTGGCAGCAATCATGGCGCAGGCTGCATCTACTGCATTACCACCCTTTTGAAAAATAGCGGCACCTGCGGTAGCTGCCAATGGTTTGCCCGTAACAGCCATCCAGTGATTGCCATGCAACGGCGGTTTTTGGGTAGATTGCGCTATAGTAAAATCCACGTGGATAAACAACATTGTGCAGATAAGGATCGCATACTTCATATACTGTTTTTAGCTTTTTAAAGATACACTATGTATGGAATGATATAGATGGATTGTTACAATGGCGTATCACTATTTTTTCTTAGGTTTATAAAACATTTCCCTAATCTATGAGTAAAGCTTTCATTAAAGAATTAGATGAGCTTGTAAAAGCAAACATTCTTACTCCTGAAAAAGCCCAGGAAATTTCTACTTATTATAGTGCTCAAACCAATACAAAGCCTAATCGCTTTTCAATAGTGGTGAATATACTTGGTGCATTGCTTGCCGGGCTTGGTATTATACTTGTAATAGCGCATAACTGGGATGAATTAAGCAGGCTCGCTAAAACATTGATCGCTTTTATTCCTTTGCTTATTGGTCAAAGTTTGTGTGCTTATACATTACTGAAACAAAAGAATAGTGTTTCTTGGCGGGAATGCAGCGCAATCATTTTATCATTAGCGGTAGCTTCGTGTGTTTCAATTATTGGCCAGGTTTATCATATAGATGGGACATTGTCAGGATTTTTGCTCACCTGGATGTTGTTGATTATTCCGCTTGTATACCTTATGCCATCTTCAGTCACGGCGTTACTTTATATTGCTGGCATTACCTGGTACGCTTGTGAAACAGGTTACTTCACTTATTCTTCAAGGCAAATTCCTGTTTATTATACTGGATTGTTGGCGCTCATTCTGCCACATTATTATCACTTTTATAAGTATAAAAGAGATAGCAATTTTTTTACGCTTCTCAACTGGATGCTGGTACTATCAGTAACTATAGTACTTGGCAGTTTTGCAAGCGATAGCCTCGACAGGAGTATATGGGTATTTGCAGCTTATCTTGGATTGTTTTGTATATATTATCTTATTGGAAGATCTGATTTGTTTGAGAATAAGCGGCTGTTTGCTAATCCTTTTTTAGTAACAGGCGTTTTGGGCATATTGGCGATTCTTTTTTCGTGGAGTTTCGATTGGTTATGGAATGATGAAGTTGACAGGTACTATATTGGCAGGGAAAGACCATATGTATATGGTTCTCCTTTTTTGTATATAACAATTGTAATGCTCGCCATTGCCGGATGGCAGATAGCAACAGGTTACAGGCGTGTGAAAAAGACAATAGTTGATCCTGCGGGTTTTTCCGGCTTCGTATTTGTTGTGTTGGTGCTGAGCGGCAATCCGCAGCTTGGGGTATTATTGACCAATTTTTGGATACTATTTGTAGCAATATTTTTCATCCGCAAAGGAACGTTGCAGGATCATTTGGGCATTTTGAATTTCGGATTGGTAATAATTGCTTTATTAGCAACCTTCCGTTTTTTTGATGATAAAATTCCATTTATCTGGCGCGGATTATTTTTCCTGACAACAGGCGCCGGTTTTTTTGTTGGTAATTATTTGCTGGTAAAAAAGAGAAAGACTTTGGAGAAAAATAATTTGTAGCGAAGTTCATGGTCTGACGCTATGCGTACCGGCCATGAATTTCCGCTGCCGTCGGCACGCGCAGCGGAAGACCACAGTTGAAAAAATAAAATGATAACTCAATGAAAATACTGTCACTCATCATCTTCGGAATTGCAGTGATTGCCCAATGGGCAGTACCGGGCGTAATGATCCGCAATAAAGAAAAAATTATCTGGGAAGGAAAAGTTTTTCATTTCCGTACAGCGCCTGTTGATCCTACGGATCCTTTCAGGGGGAAATATGTAAGCTTGAATTTTAAAGAGAATCATTTTATTTCTATAAAAGGAGATTCTACATTGTATTACGGGAATGTGTATGTAATTCTCGGAAAAGATAGAAATGGATTTGCCATCATCAAGCAAATTGTAAGACAACAGCCTGTCGCGTCTATTGATTATGTAAAAGCGAGTATAGCTTATACTACATCATTGGGCAAGGATACAACTGATATTCATATCAATTACCCTTTTGATCAATTTTACATGGATGAATTCAAGGCGCCAAAAGCAGAACGTGTATACCGTGAAAGCAGTATTGATTCTTCTCAGAAAACCTATGCCGTAGTAAGTATACTTAACGGTGAAGCTGCAATAAGAGATGTAATGATTAATGACAAACCTATACGGCAGGTAATAAAAGAAATGGAGAAGAAATGATATGAAGAAGGTTTCCAACCTTTCAAAAGTTGGAAACCTTTACTCATTATTTTATTTTATCCTTCACCAATGCTTTTAAATCAGCAATAGCTATTCTTTCCTGTTGCATAGTATCACGGTAACGGATAGTAACAGTATTATCTTCTTTGGTTTGATGATCTACCGTTATACAAAAAGGAGTTCCAATGGCATCCATGCGACGGTAACGTTTACCTATAGCATCTTTCTCTTCATAAAAACAATAGAAATCTTCACGACAATCATTCATGATCTGTGTAGCAATTTCAGGGAGCCCATCTTTTTTGGTAAGCGGTAATATGGCTAATTTTATAGGTGCCAGTTTTGCCGGTATTCTTAACACCACACGACTATCATCACTGCCATCTTCTTTCGCAATTTTTTCTTCTTCATATGCATGTGAAAGAATCAGCAAAAACATACGATCCAACCCAATAGATGTTTCTATTACATAAGGCACATAATTGCCGTATGGCTTGCCGGTAGCAGGGTCTATATCATTATCAAAATACTGCAGCTTCTTTTTGCTGTAGATCTGGTGCTGGCTCAAATCATAATCGCTGCGACTATGAATACCTTCTACCTCTTTAAAGCCAATAGGAAATTCAAATTCTATATCACAGGCTTCCTTAGCATAGTGCGCCAGTTTCACATGATCGTGATAGCGGTATTTTTCTGCAGGAATGCCTAAACTCATATGCCATTTCAACCTCGCTTCTTTCCAATGTCTGTACCATTCGCCTTCTGTACCAGGGCGGATAAAGAACTGCATTTCCATCTGTTCAAATTCGCGCATGCGAAAAATGAACTGTCGCGCTACTATTTCATTCCGGAAAGCTTTCCCCGTTTGTGCTATACCGAAAGGAACTTTCATTCTCGCGGTTTTCTGCACGTTTAAAAAGTTTACAAAAATACCCTGCGCGGTTTCGGGGCGTAGGTATACAATATTCTCCTCTTCGTTTACTTCAGCAGCTACAGCGCCAAACTCTGTTTTAAACATCAGGTTAAACTGGCGTACTTCTGTCCAGTTGCTGGTACCGCTGATGCTGCACTTCATCTTATTATCTTCAATAAGCTTTTTCAACCCTGCAAAATCTTCTGCCGCCAATAGCTTATCCATTTCTGTCAGTAAAATTTCTGCAGCTTCCTTTGATAAGGTCTCAGCATGCGCTTCTATCAAATGATCAACCCTGTATCTTTTCTTACTGTCTTTATTGTCAATCATCGGGTCGCTGAAATTATCAACGTGACCTGATGCTTTCCAGGTAGTAGGGTGCATAAAAATAGCGGCATCAACACCTACGATATTATCGTTGAGTTGCGTCATACTTTTCCACCAATAATCGCGGATGTTTTTTTTGAGTTCACTACCCCATGGGCCATAGTCGTACACGGCACTCAGTCCATCATATATTTCACTGCTTTGAAATACAAATCCATATTCTTTGGCGTGAGCTATTATCGCCTGAAACTTATTATTATCGTTAGTAGCCATAGGGGCGCAAAGATAGGGGGAATTTATGAAGCGGATAGCTATCTGCTCTCAGCTATCGGCAATCAGCCGTCATTGATAGACTCTATTAGCAATAAGAAAGAATGAAGAATGAAAGCTGATAGCTGACAGCTGTATCATTCAAACCCTACTCGCTTTCTTATACCCATTTTTCTGCAGCCACTGTACAACTTTTTCCCGGTGGTCACCCTGTATAATAATTTCGCCGTCTTTTACCGAGCCACCCGTGCCACAGGCATTTTTTATTTTTTTTCCTAATGTTTCCAGGTCGTCGTCGCTGCCTTTAAAACCGTATATAAGTGTAACGGACTTGCCTGCCCTGTGTTTGGTGTCTAATATAACTCTCAACTGCTGCTGTTCAGGTGGAAGCGTTGTAGTATTGTTTGTTGCTTCTTTAAATGAAAATGTAGGATCAGTGCTATATACATAGCCTTGTGTATCGGGTTTGTTTTTCTTAGACATGAGAAAGGTTTTTGGTTTGAGGTTTATGGCTTTTTAGGTTGCAGGTTACAAGTTACTGGTTGCAGGTTTCAAGTTTCAGGTCTCACTTTTATCCTCTCACTTTTCACGATTCACCATTGACTATTCACTTATTAAAAAATCATTGCTTTAAGGCTAAGGTCGGCACTAACCGCATGATGAATTACAGCACCTATACTTACAAAATCAACACCGGTTGCCGCATATTCAGCCACGTTATCCAGGTTGATCCCTCCACTGGCTTCGGTTTCAAATTTACCATCAATTAATTTCAATCCTTCGGTTATCTGTGCCGGTGTAAAATTATCAAGCATAATCCTGTCTACTTTTCCAAATGATACTACTTTTTTTATATCTTCCAAACTGCGGGTTTCTACTTCAATCTTCAGTCCCGGTTTTTTGTTTTGAATATATAACCATGCTTTTTCAATTGCTTTTTCAATACCGCCGGCATAATCAATATGATTATCCTTCAGCATAATCATATCATATAAACCCATACGATGATTGAGTCCGCCACCAATTATAACCGCTTCTTTTTCGAGCAAACGAAAATTAGGTGTGGTTTTGCGGGTGTCTAATACGCGGGTATGAAATCCTTTTAACTTGTCCACATATTGCCTGGTTAAAGAAGCAATACCACTCATTCGCTGCATACAATTTAATACCAGTCTTTCGCATTGCAGTATGGTGTGTACTTTTGCGCTTACTTCAAAAGCTGTTTCTCCTTTGTGCATCGCATCGCCATCTTTTTTATGTGCGTTAAACACAGTGGCCGGCTCCATATATCGAAAAATCGTTTCTGCTACTTCCATTCCTGCCAGTATTCCATCTTCTTTTATTTTTAATACAGCCTTACCTTGTGCATGCGGAGGAATAGAACTTAAAGTGGAATGATCTCCATCACCTATGTCTTCCTGCAATGCGTTTTTTATGAGATCGTTCAGCTTTTGTTGATATATGTTCATGCCGCAAAGCTACATATTATGATGATTGTATTGTTTGTTTGATTGTTTTATGGTTGTAACATTAGCATACATCAATACACTACACGGTGCCGTTATTTTGTAAAATAGATTATCGATTCAATCTGTTCGAAAATCGAAGAAAATATACCAAAGGGCGAATAGACTTTCACCTGGCTGAAATAATAGCAATCTTTGTATTGTCAACGTTGATACAACATAATCCGATACCCCTGAAAGATAATCCGAACCTTTGAAAAAACCGGCCCGTTCTTAATCCGTACCAATAACTATGAAAACTAAAAATCCCTGATCCTTAAACCATTTAATGAAATCCAATACCTGAGAAGCACACAACCCTTATAAACGGTGAATCTAAAATCCCTTTGAAAACTACAAGGCATCAACCTGTGGAACAACACTAAACCCCAGCCTGGAAATACTATTGTACCCAACAATAGAAGACGAACGAATAACCTCCGAAGAAAATAATTACGCCGGACAGCAATGTCCGGTTTTTTTTATTGTCAATGGTGAATAGGCAATGGGCAATCGGCAATCAGCTATCAGCAATCAATCAAGGCATGCATAAACATAAACCTATAACCTGAAACATTCTTTTCTCTGCCTTCTTACTACTGCCTCCTGCCTTTTCATGTAACTTGTAACAACTTTCACTATTGACTATTCACAATTCACTCCATTCACTACTTCACCTCCTGCATATCCACCAGTTTTTTGTAAATGCCATTGGCTACCAATAACTCATCGTGTGTTCCTCTTTCAGCAATTTTACCTTTTTGCAGTACCAGTATTTCATCTGCATGACGCACGGTTGATAAGCGGTGTGCAATCACTATTGAAGTTCTGTCTTCCATTAAATGATTAATGGCATCCTGTACCAATCGTTCACTTTCTGTATCAAGTGATGAAGTAGCTTCATCCAGTATAAGTATAGGAGGATTCTTTAATACCGCTCTCGCGATAGTAAGTCGTTGTCTTTCG
>JASGKU010000008.1:0-150159 GCA_047600465.1 Agriterribacter sp. | reverse complement strand
TGTTATGTCCTTGTTACTTCGTTCAGTTACGTATTGCTAAGGTTAATAGGGAAACACGATAGAATCCGAACAGCACCTGGATGCGCAATGCGCGGGAGAGACTAGAGCTCCTTTACCCGGATGCATACACGCTTGATGTGTTGTTGAATAAAAGCACATTTACCGTATCATTAATTATTAAATCGAAGGCAGCTTGATAAAATGCATTATTGTTGAAGATGAAACGTTGGCGCAGGAAGTGCTGCAACGGCATATACAGCAGGTCCGTACATTGGAACTAACAGGTATATACCGCAATGCACAGGAAGCCATGGAAGCTTTGCAGAAGGACAGTGTTGATCTGATGTTTCTTGATATACGTTTACCCGGTATGACTGGTTTGCATTTTCTACAGTCTTTACAAAACCCGCCATTGGTAATTCTTACCACTGCTTACGCTGAATATGCAGTAGAAAGTTATGAATTGAATGTGATGGATTACCTGCTGAAGCCGATATCGTTTGACCGATTCTCTAAAGCGGTAAATAAAATTGCGGAAGGTAGGTTGTTTACACCCGCTGCAAAAGAAGCAGTCTCAACGCCGGCTGATCATATTTTTATCCGCTCCAACAGCAAATTTTTCAAAGTCAATTTTTCAGAGATCATTTATATCCAGGGCATGAAAGATTACCTGAAGATCCATACTGCCGCTTATACACTCATCACGCACCAAACTATGAACGACATTGAGAAAGCATTGCCTGCAACTAAGTTTATGCGGGTACACAAATCGTATATTGTGGCGCTTTCAAATATTAAAAGTGTGTATGGCAATATAATTGAGCTCGACAAAGCAACCATTCCTATTGGCATCAGTTATAAAGAAACGGTAATGGAATTTGTAAATGGAAAATAATTTGACATTTTAAATTTCTGATTTGAAATTTGACCGCCTAAGGTTGATGACCGATAGCTGACAGCCTTTCTTTGCATCTTTGTTTTTCTTTGCTTTCTTTGCGGGAAAGAACTACTTGCTGAATGCCGATAGCTGATAGCTGACGGCTACACAACACATTCGCATGAAAATTTACATCGAGCTCCTTCTCAAAGATCAATACAAAAAAATGTTGCGGGATGCAGCAAAAGAAGATGAACTGTTTTTTAAAGATGAATTGCAGGATGAACAGAAGGTATTTAATGCAATACAGCAAGCCGAAATAATTTTTGGCAATCCAAAGCCTGCAACGTTATTGGAGAAGGCACAAAACCTGCAATGGATGCAGCTTTCATCCACCGGCTTTGATGGATATAGTAGTGTACATACAAATGCTGTTGTTACCAACCTGAAAGATTATTTCGCTCAGCCCTGCGCCGAAACCGCTATCGCAGGCATTATGGCATTGTATAGGGGAATAGACCAGTTTAGCATTTTGAAAACTGCCGTTACCTGGATCGGTACACCTATCAGGGAAGGATTACAGCTATTGTTGCACAAAAAAGTAATCATCCTGGGGGCAGGAGGTATTGGAAAGCAGGTGGCAAAAATATTAAGTGGCTTTGACTGTGATATTTCTTTTTACGCACGGAGTGCCCCAGAAGCCACTATTAAAACGCCTGAACAATTAGAAACTGCTCTACCCGATGCAGATATTGTAATAGGCTGTTTACCCGGTACCACACAAACAAAAGGGTTATTCACCAACCGTATGATATCGCTGATGAAACCTGCCTCTGTTTTTTGCAATGTAGGCAGAGGCAATTTACTGGAAGATGAAAATGCATTGATACAAGCTTTGATGAACAAAAAGATTGGCGGCGCTGTATTAGACGTTACAGCACAGGAGCCTTTGCCGGCAGATCATCCTTTATGGAAATGCCCTAATATTATTTTAAGCCAGCATACAGGCGGTGGAAATATTACCGAGTATGAAGGCATGATTGATTTCTTTTTAGAGAACCTTGCCGCTTATAAACAAAAGAAGCCATTGCAAAACCAGGTAAAGCTTTCACGAGGCTATTAATTTTCTTCATTACCAATAATTTTCTATAGAAAAGCAATGAATGCCATCTACCTGTCTGAATGAATCGGTGGAATAGATTTCATCTATATGCGTAATGGATGTGCCTTTACTGAATATGCCATGGCTCACAATCAAAATTACTTTTCCCGCGCCTTTTTCTTTCAGCATTTTGGCGGTGCCTACAAACGTGCCGCCACCATCGCATATATCATCTACTATAAAACAGGTTTGGTTTTGAAGATCTTCAACCGTAGTTTTAAAATCAACCAGGGCGCCTGTTTTAACATCCCGCTCTTTCATACATTCCACCAGGTTATCTATCTGCAGAAACTGTGCGAGTTTGTGTATTTTTTTCAATGCCCCTGCATCAGGCGAAACGAGACAATAAGGATGAGCAGGATTTTTTTGAAAGTAATCGGCAATCGCTTCTTTTACAAACTGGTGATTAGGTATAGCATACGATCTGTCAATTAATGCGGTACTTGTTTCTGAATGCGGATCAAAAATTCTTACCTTTTTAAAATCGCCCTGGTTAATAATGCCGGCAATTACTTTTAATGAAAAGGGTTCACCATCCAGCATTATTCTATCCATACGTGCCGCTGTTAAATATGAAATATCCAGTTCCACGTGTTCAAATTCCAGGTAGTCTAATGTATTTTTAATAAACAATACCGTTAAAAGGTCATTGCTGTTTGATAGCCTGGTGCGGATAATCAGTCGCTCTCTTTTATCAAGCGGTTCCAAACTTTTCACATCTATTTTTATGTGTGGTTGTCCATCTGGAAACAGCATTGTTTTATAAGCAATCGTTGATTTCTCTGGGTAAATAAGGTGGAGCGTATTCATATGTAAAGATTATTTGTTTCTTCCTTTTTCAGCAGGATATAACTTTTGTACAGGGTCACTTTGCCATATTTCTTTTGTGTCAATATTCAATGCAGACAATTTTCCATTGTAAGCAGCGCCGGTATCTATATTCCATACATTACCGGCATTCATAGGCACATATACATTGTAGTTTACAGTAGGCGTATGCCCTATGTATATTTCGTTAAACAATGAAAGTCGTTTGGGAAATAAGGGAGAATCTTTTTTGATTCCTTTGTCCATCGATAGCGCTACTTCCCACAGCGTTCTGTCCCAATAAAAATTACTTTCGAATGGTTCCTGCGCAGGACCATGCATAGACGAAAATCCCGCATGAATAAACAAACGGTTGGCATCGTCTATATAATAATTTTTCATACGCTCAAAAAACTCCAGGTGAACCATTTTTTGATCGCTGTCAATACCATTATAGCTGTCAACCGTTGATCTTCCTCCATTGTACAACCACTGTGGATTAGGCATGCCGCTATTCAACCATTCCTGGCACCAGATATCATGATTGCCCTTAATAAAAACACAGGGATACATCTGGTCTATTTCGTTCAGGTAATCTATTACCTGCGATGATTCTGACCAGCCATCTACATAATCGCCTAAAAAAATGAGCCTGTCACCTTTTTTTAAATGCAGCATTGTAATCAACTGGCTCAATGCTTTTAAGCCGCCATGTATATCTCCGATTACAAATGTTCTGACCATTGGGAATACATTTTTTTGTTTGCCGCAGATTCGCAGATTGAATTTCGCCTATTTATTAACCTTCACTTTGTATTTTTTAATTGATCTCTCACTTCCATCAATGCATACCCTAAAAGATTTTCGCCATTCCATTTCAACGGGTTTTCTATATCGGCATGATCAGCAGACATACCAATTCCCCATACAGCATCAACCGGGCTTGCCTCCACCAATATTTTATCTGACGTAGATAAGAGAAATGTTTGCAAAGAAGGATGCTGAGAAAATTTTAGCTGGTTTCCATTGCATACTATCTCAAATTTATTTTCATCCCATAATGCAGCATCAAATCCTTTTATTAATCTTCCAAGCTTCTTTACCTGATCAGGATTTTCTTCCGCTAATATTTTCGCCTCTATATCCGTATCATTAAAAAGTTTCGCTTTCCCTGCCATCATCCAATGCTCGGCAGTTGGATAAGTAATTCCATTTTTTTCAAAAGGCGACATCCACCATTGACTGAAGCAGCTTTTGGTTATGCTTCCATCTTTTGAAGGTTTGTGCCCCCAGAAAAAAAGAAATGAAAGAGGCTTGCCTGCACTATACCCTTCTTTCAGCCATTGATTATTGTATCTCATATCACTTTTTTAAGTGTGATAAATCTCTGTAAATGCAATTCGATTACAAGAACAGGCTATACCGCTTTCTTATATTCGATATTGCCTTTTTCTTCTGTATTCGCTTTTACTCTTTCTCTTATCTCCGCCAGGCTCCAATCTACCAGCAGCTTTCCATCTTTAAATACGGTTTTTAATTCTCCCTGTGCTTCTTCATCCCAACTGCACTCATCCTTTAACGTTAGTTTACCTGTTTTGGAATCTCTGTATACCTGCATTAAACCTTTGGCTGATTTTTTGGTGCCGTCATCTGTTTTAGGGTCTTTAAAAATCGCTCTGCCTTCGCCATTCACTTCACCATAGGTTGCTTTCATGGCAAAGCCAAATGTATCGCGGGTTACATATTCGTAGGTGTATGAACCAATGCCCAGCACCACATTGTAGCTCGCGAATCCTTTTTGTTTTAATCCTTCCAGTATGGCATCCTGTCTTTCTAATGTAATGCTGTCTCCATATATCAACCCGATATGCGGATCAAGCAATTTGTATCCTTTTGCGGTAATAATACCTCCAAAGGTTTCCCACATACATTCAATGGCTCCTTTATACGCAGGACTTCCTGCTGGCGCATCTTTATCGCCAATAATAATTTTTACCGGGTCTCCGCTATCGGGGCGAATCACTACTTTACCGTCTCTTGCGAGTATGTCTTTTTTTAAAGCGGGCAAAAATTCTGTGATCACCTGCCAGAAATCCCAGGTATCGCTTACTATGGAAACAATGCCTGCAGGGTATACTTCATTGATCAGTCTTTTGAATGTTTGTATCTCTTCTGTTTGCGTACCCATGCACATTACACTGTGCTCCGTAGCCGGCACAGAACCACCGATCAATTCTTTTTCGCAATCGGCGTTATAATATTTTTCTAAAAAATCAATAGCGGGAATAGTGTCTGTACCTGTAAAAGAAAGTAGGTGTCCTGCGCCACTCATTACCGCATCTTCAATGCCACTCATCCCTCGGAAAGAGAAATCGTGCCCCTGCCATTGCACAAAACTTTTGTCGCTGCCTACGGTTTCGTTGGCATAGCGGGTAAATGTTTGAAAGTATTGATAAGCGGTAGTAGCCGACGTACATGATTTCCACAACACGGCGCTCATCAGTGTTTCCAGCATGTTGGTAAGCCAGAAAAATTTAGGTACTGTATTTTTGATGGTGAAAACAGGTACCCGTATCGGTACTGCACTTCCTTCTGCAATGGCTTTTATTTCCAGGGGAAGGTAACCAAGATCATGCAAGGCTGCTATATGGTGGTAAGTAATGCTGTCTTTACCAAGATAATTATTCATTCGCCTGGCATATTCTTTTACCACTTCTTCTTTTGGTCTGTTAAAAAAACTTTCGTTGAATTGCGCTAACAGGTATTCTTTTATGCAATACTGCAAGCCAAAGAAAATAATTTCATTAAACTCAGGATTTCTTGATTTACGCGGCGTGAGGTTAGAGTATACAAGCGTTGTTCCTTCGGGGTACTGAAATTTGTGTCCTACTTTATATCCATCCTTTAATAACAATGGTGATACTTTCATGTGTTCTGTTTTAATTCGTTTTTATGGGTGACTGATGTTGAGTTGAAATGTATTGGGTTGTAATTTTTTGTTGAACCTGTATAAATCGGGATGCCGGTTTTGCATGCCTTCTCTTTTTTTACCTGTAGCAACTATATATGCTGAATCAAGGATCTTTCGTCTGAAGTTTCGCCTGTCTATTGTAACACCCAGTATGCATTCATACAACTGGTGTAACTCGGGTAGCGTAAACAAATCATCCAGCAGTTCAAATCCTACAGGATAGTACAGTATTTTTGATTTCAACCGTTGCAATCCTTTTTCAAATATGGCTGTGTGGTCAAATCCCAGCTCCGGCATTGTATGTACATCAAACCATTGCACGTCATTGGCCATACTACCGGTAGCCACCGTAAATTTCTGTGGATTGATCAATGAAAAATACGCAACAGATATTACTCTTCCACGTGGATCTCTTCCGGGAGCGTCAAAGGAATAGAGTTGCTCCAGGTATAAATTTGAAAGACCAAGTTTGGTGTTTAACACCCGCAAGCAGGTGTCCTGGAAGGTTTCTTCCATTTTAAGAAAGCCACCGGGCAATGTCCATTCATCTTTGAATGGTTCCTCTTTCCTGTTAAGCAATAACACAGACAAACTGTTTTCATAATATCCAAACACCAGCAGGTCTACAGCCAGCGAAGGATTTTTATAAGAGGCAAAAGATTTCATTTTGTTTGCGTTAATATGACGCAAAGAAAAGTAATTTTTTTATATCCTGCAACCTGTATATGATTTTTTCGATGAAAGCTTTTAAGGAGAAAAGAATAAGCCTTAAAAAGTAAGTTGAAAAAGTAACAAGGCACCGCAATGGAACAGGCTATTATTTTTTATAGCATGCAGTTGAATGGCAGATAGCTAGAACGGCATTGTGTGTATATTATTTTTTGCAAGAGACCCAATCGCCGAAGATTAGGCATTTGATATAAGAATTTTGCTTACTATAAACAGGATTACGCAATCGGTTGCATTTTTTTGAATGCAATAGGTGATATATGATAATGCTTACTGGGTGGGAGTTACAGCTAACTACGTATTGTGAGCATAAATTTTTAGTCAAATAAATATTTGGGTGTTAGCGCATGAAGGCATAATTTTTAGGATTCAAATCAAATACCAACCATGTCTACTTCCCGAAAAGAAAGTATTGTTATTGCATTATTTGCACTGGTGATGATCTCACTGTATTCCTGCAAGTCAAATGAAACCTCAATGGTAAAAATTTCCAAGGGCGCTCATATTGCGCTGGTAGGAAATAATCTGGGGTCACGAATGATCAACTACGATTATTTTGAAACAGAAATGCAGGTACGCTATCCCGATAGTATGCTGTATTTCCGCAATTTTTGCGATGGTGGCAACACGCCGGGTTTCAGACCTGATTCTAAAAGAAATGACCCATGGGCTTTTGCGGGTGCCGAAAAGTTTCAAACAGAACTGGCTACCAAGTCATATAGTGAAGGACATTTCCCTTCGCCGGATGAATGGCTCACCAGTCATAAAGCAGATATTATCATCTCCTTTTTTGGTTACAACGAATCTTTCCAGGGAGCAGAAGGGTTGGCAAATTATAAAGCAGAATTAAATGCATTTATAAAGCATACGCTCAGCCAAAAATACAATGGAACTGGTCCCGTACAACTGGTGATTGTATCGCCTATTGCTTTTGAAAATTTATCTGGTAAATATGATTTGCCCGATGGCAAAAAGGAAAATGAAAACCTGCTTTTATATACACAGGGAATGAAGGAAGTGGCTGATTCCAATAACGTATTATTTGTGGATGCATTTACGCCCACCAAAAAATGGTTTGATGAAGCAAAGGAGTTTTTAACTATTGATGGCTCGCAGCTAACAGAAGAAGGGTATAAAAAATTCGGTGTTTTTTTAGCTGATGAAATTTTTGGGAAAGCTGCTGAAAAAGCAGAAGCCAACAGGGCGCTTATATACGCCGCTGTGATGGAACGCAACTGGATGTGGCTGGATGATTATAAAGTGCCCAATGGCGTGCACGTATATGGTCGTCGATATGATCCGTATGGACCCGATAACTATCCTGCGGAGATAGAAAAAGTAAGGCAGATGACAGCCATCCGCGATACAGCGGTATGGCTTGCTGCAAGCAAAGGAGAGAAAATGGATCTTGCTGCGGCTGATAAAAATACACGAACACTTCCTCCCGTAAAAACCAATTTTGATCCAAAACAAAATGGAAGTCTTACATACCTGAGTGGAGAAGAAGCGGTAAAAAAACTGAAAGTACCTCCGGGCTATAAAATTGAATTGTTTGCTTCTGAAGAACAGTTTCCCGAGCTGGCAAAGCCCATGCAGATGAGTTTTGATAACAAAGGACGCTTATGGGTGGCAACCATGCCTACGTATCCACATTATAAACCCGGTGATCCAAAACCTAATGATAAAATTGTTATACTGGAAGACACCAATCACGATGGCAAAGCCGATAAGCTGAGCGTATTTGCAGATCACCTGCATTTGCCCGTAGGTTTTGAAATTGCGCCTGAGGGAGTATATGTATCACAGGGAACTAATTTTAAATTATTAAAAGATACCGATGGTGATGGCAAAGCAGATAAGGTAGAGATTTTAATGAGTGGCTTTGATGATCATGATACACATCACAATATTCACGCATTTACAACTGATCCTTCAGGCGCTATATATATGGGCGAAGGTGTGTTCCTGCATACCAATGTAGAAACTTCGTATGGCCCTGTACGTGCTACCAATGGCGGCTTTTACCGCTATGCACCACAGTTGCATAAACTGGAGCGTACGGCGCAGTTGTCTATTCCCAATCCATGGGGTATTGCATTTGATGATTGGGGACAGCCGTTCTTTGCAGAAACATCCGGACCAGACGTACGTTGGATGATGCCTGGAACAGTATTGCCGAGATACGGAGAGGCAACACATAAATCTTTTAACCTGATTGAAGAAGCGCACAAAGTGCGTCCAACATCGGGATTGGAATTTGTATCCAGCCGTCATTTCCCTGACGAGATACAGGGCGATATGCTCATCAATAATACCATTGGTTTCCTGGGCACAAAAGAACATGTGATACAGGATAGCGGAACAGGTTATGCCAGCCATCACCGGGTAGACCTGGTAGTGAGTGAAGACAGGAATTTCCGTCCCGTTGACCTTGAGTTTGCACCGGATGGTTCTTTGTATGTGATTGACTGGCACAATATCCTTATCGGTCATATGCAACATAATGCAAGAGATCCATTGCGCGATCACATGCATGGAAGAGTATACCGTATTACCTATCCTTCAAGACCATTGGTAACGCCTGCTAAAATTGACGGTGCTACTATTGAACAGTTATTAGATAATCTTAAACTGCCTGAATACCGCACCCGTTACAGAACACGCCGTGAGCTGCGTGGCAGGAATACTGATGAGGTATTGAGTAAATTAAAAACCTGGGTGAACGGGCTCGACAAAAATGATCCACGATACGAGCATCATTTAACAGAAGCACTTTGGGTAAGCTGGGGAATGGATAAAGTAGACCAGGATCTTTTGAAACAGGTATTAAAAGCGAAAGACTATCATGCCAGGGCTGCAGCGGTTATGGTTGTACGTTATACCGGTCACCAGGTAAAAGACCAGGCAGATTTATTAATGCAGGCTGCCAAAGATGAAAACAGCAGGGTTAGATTGACTGCTATTGTGGCTGCATCGTGGATTGGCAAAGAAAAGGGGTTACCCATTTTAGAAGAAGCAGCAAAAAAACCGTTGGATGAATGGATGGTATATGCACACGAAGCGGCGGTAGCACACCTGAAAGGTTTGCCGGTAGTAGAAAAGAAGGAAGATGACACAAAGCCTGCATTAACTGGTACTGATCTGGCATTATTTAATAAAGGCAAAGACATATTTTTTAAAGAGGGATATTGCGGTACCTGTCATCAACCCGATGGTAAGGGGTTAGCTGCCTCAGGATTTCCACCGCTTGCACAATCTAAATGGGTTAATGGTAGTGAAGATCGTTTGATAAAAGTTGTGTTGAATGGCATGTTTGGTCCTATAGAAGTGAATGGGGTTAAATTTCCAGGACAGGTGCCTATGACATCTTTCGGTGGCTTACTGAATGATGAAGAAATAGCATCTGTATTAACCTATGTAAGGAACTCCTTTGGTAATAAAGCACCGGCAGTAAGTGCTGATAAGGTAAAGAAAATAAGAGCTGCTACCAGGGATAAAAAAGATTTTTATACACCTGAGAAATTACTCGCAGAACATCCGTTAGAAAAATAATTCTATGTTGTATTTGTAAAAGAAAACCACCTGAACAAGGTGGTTTTTTTTATTAAAATTTATGAACTGCTGAAGATAATTTACAATAGTAGCTGAAATAAAAACCCGGCGCCTAACAGCGCCGGGAGAGACGGATAATTTCCCTTTATTAGTCTTCAAAGTTCGAATATGCTATGGTTGTTTATATGCATTAATAATCCACTGCGTGATGTACCCCTTCTAAAATTTCTTCAATCATTTTTTTATTAAATGCAGGCAAATCTTCCGGACTTCTGCTTGTTACTAATCCGTGGTCAACTACTACTTCTTTATCAACCCAGTTAACACCGGCATTTTTTAAATCGGTACTGATAGACTTGAAAGAGGTCATTTCTCTCCCCGAAAGCATTCCGGTCTCAATCAACAATTGTGGACCATGACAGATAGCTGCAATGGGCTTACCTGCTTCCAAAAACGATTTGGCAAAAATCACGCAATCTTCATTTCTTCGCATCAAATCAGGATTAATTACACCGCCTGGTATAACCAAAGCGTCATAATCATCTTCATCACTTATTTCTACCTGCGCATCAACTTTTAATTCAATAGTCCACTCGCCGTTTTTCCAGCCCCTTACTGTTTCTTGCTGTGGAGATATAATGCTCACTGTTGCACCTGCTTCTTCCAGCGCTTTCTTAGGACTGGTCAGTTCATCTTCTTCAAATCCGTTTTCTGTAAGGATCGCAATTTTTTTTCCTTTTAAATCTTCCATAAAACGTTTTTTAATATGAGTAATTTATCAGCTATCCTACACTAAAAGGGTGTAAGCATGGCACTGTTATCTTCAGGCTCTTCTACATGTTTTAAGCCCGCAAAGAAATTCAACAGGTCTGCATTGAATTGCTCTTTATGCGTATAAAACAAACCATGTGGTCCACCTTCGTATATTACCAGTTCTGCATGCGAAATCATCTGCGCGGTGCGTTCACTGCTTATTTCAATGGGAACTATTTTATCATTATCTCCATGAATAAGCAGCGTAGGAACAGTTATCTTTTTTACATCATCCCTGAAGTCGGTACGTGAAAAACTTTTTATACATTCCACTGTAGATTGTTGTGTTGCTTTGGATGCCAGCTCCAGGAAATGATGCAGGAAAGGTGTGCTAACAGGCTGGTTTAAAAATCCCACTCCAAAAAACTTTTTCCCGAATTCATCCAGAAAGCCCATACGATCGTTCCGCACTCCTTTGATCATTTCATCAAATATCTCCTGGTCGGCTCCCTCAGGATTAGAAGGAGATTTTTGTAAATAAGGAATGATGGAGCTGATCAGTGCAATTCGTGCAACACGTTCTTCGCCATACTTCGCAATATATTTTACTACTTCTCCACCGCCCATTGAAAAACCAACCAGGATCACATTGTTCAGGTCGAGTCGCATAATCAATTCATGCAGATCTTCAGCTAAAGTTTCATAATCATAACCCGTCCACGGTTTACTGCTTTTGCCAAAACCACGCCTGTCATATTTTATCAGCCTGTAGCCAGCGGTTACAATTTCATTTATTTGATATTCCCACATTTCCCTGCTGCTTGGCCAGCCATGGATCAATATTACAGGTTGGCCTTTACCATAATCAGAATAAGCAATGCTAATTTCCTCGCCGGTTTTTTTATCGTTAAAATGAATGGATTTCATACAAATATTTTTATGTGAGGTAATAGTATTCCTTTGCAGGATTTAGTATTAGGCATCACAAACTGTACCAGCCTGATTTTAAGGGATTACCTGATAAAGTGGATGAATAGTGAGGATTATTTTCCACTAAAACATGATCTGCGACAGATCGTAGTGATCTTCACTATTTCGCGTCATCGCGAGACCGCCAGCAACAACATTAAATAAACAACCCATTCGTAGCGTTCGTGGCGATCTCCATGAATATAAACGCACCGAGAGCTTATATATGGCTGTACGAGGCGTCCTCGCCTCGTACCTTTTCTTATCGCCTGGCGATTCTTTCAGTTACTTAAAAATTCATCTTCCTTCCTATTCAATAATGCCCTACCTTTCAAAATGTTATAGCAGCCATAGTATATAGCGCTATATACGTTCTCCTATAAAACACCTTTGTTATTGCAAACGCATTTAATTTTTTTAAGAACTGATTAATACGGATCAGCAGATGGAAAAATTATCCCGTAAGGATTTTTTACGAGAAACCAGTATGGCCAGCTTAGCTTTTGCCATGCCAGCATTGCTCAGGCATGTTGATAATGCCGCACCTCATATGAAATTTGGATTGGTTACCTACCAATGGGGCAGAGATTGGGATCTTGATACAGTCATCAAAAATTGCGAAGCAACAGGGCTATTGGGCGTAGAACTGCGAACACAACATGCGCATAAAGTGGAAAGTGATTTATCGCCTGCTCAACGTACGGAAGTAAAAAAGAAATTCGCCGATAGCAAGGTTACCTGTATTGGCTATGGCTCCAACTTCGAGTATCATAGTCCTGATGCAGCAGAGTTGCGCAAAAATATTGAGCAAACAAAAGTATACATACAGCTCTGCAAAGACATTGGTGCAAGTGGCATAAAAATAAAACCCAATAATTTACCTGATGGGGTGTCCAAAGAAAAAACCATCGCACAGATAGCAGCGTCGTTTAATGAAGTAGGAAAATTCGCCCAGCAACTCGGTCAATTGGTAAGAGTAGAAGTGCATGGCAATAAAACACAGGAATTGCCAAACATGAAAGCCATTTTTGACCAGGTAACTGAACCTAATGTAAAAATATGCTGGAACTGTAATCCCGAAGATTTACTGCCGCCCGGTTTGGAAAAGAATTTTGATTCGGTAAAAAAATGGATCGGTGATACCGTACATGTGCGTGAATTAAACCTGAATGATTATCCGTATCAACAATTGATGAATCTTTTTAAATCTGTTAATTATACTGGCTGGATATTACTGGAAGCAAGAACAGAACCTGCAGACAGGATAGCTGCTATGAAGGAACAGCTGGCTGTGTTTAAGCAGATGGTAGCCAAATAGTTTATAGTGTATGGTTTGATGTTTATAGTTAAAGAAAGTCAATAGTGAAATGAAAACGATAATCGACAAGAAATGTGTGTGGCTGTTCAAAAGATGAATTGGAAGAGCTTATGATTGGCACTATTCTAAAGCACCGTCCCTCTCCATGTTTGGAGAGGGAAAAGAGGGTGAGGTAACGATTCGCTTACTAAACAAACAATAATATGCAGGAATCAAATAATTCACGAAGAGACTTCATCAAAAAAACCACTTTAGCCGGAGCCGGTATTACCATCGGCGGTATGGGTTTCAGCGCCAAATCTTATGCGGCTATTAAAGGCGCTAATGAGCGTATAAACATAGCCGTTATTGGCATTCACGGTCAGGGTCAAACGCATATCAGCAGTTGGTGCGGTTTAAAAACCAGCCGCAACGTTAAGCTTAAAACGCTTTGCGATGCAGATGAACAATGGTTTGAATCAAGAGTAAAAAGTGTAGTGGAAAAAACAGGCGAGACTCCACTAACGGAATGGGATATGCGCAAAGTTTTTGATGATAAGGAAATTGATGCGGTGTCAATGGCTATCCCAAATCACTGGCATGCATTGGGAACTATATGGGCATGCCAGGCTGGCAAGCATGTATATATTGAGAAACCAGCATCGCATGATTTTTGGGAAGGACACAAAATGATTGATGCAGCGCGTAAATACAATCGTCGGGTACAGGTTGGTTTTCAAAACCGTTCTATTGCCAACGTAATGGAAGCTATGAAGTTTCTGCACGATGGTGGTATAGGAGAGGTATTTATGGCTAAAGGACTTTGTATTAAACCAAGAGATTCTTTTGGCATTGCGCCAGATGGCACACCACCCGCAAGCCTGCATTTTGATCGTTGGGTTGGTCCTGCTGCCATGTTCCCTTACAACGAAAAGAAAGTACATTATAACTGGCATTGGTTCTGGAACACCGGAAATGGTGATACCGGCAACCAGGGCCCACACCAGTTTGACATAGCCCGCTGGGGATTAAATAAAAATGAACACCCGGTTTCTATTTATTCAACCGGCGGTTTTTATGGCATCGATCCAAAAGAATGTGCACAGGAAACACCGAACACACAAACTTCGCTCTTCAAATACCAGGATGGAAAAATGCTGGAATTTGAAACACGTGGGAGATATTCCAATGGCGAATCGAGTCTTAACATCCGCATAGGCAATATGTTTTATGGCAGTGATGGTTATCTGGAACTGGATGGCGGCACCTGGAAAGCATTCCGCAAACGCGATAAAGAACCATTTGCCGGTTCAAAAGAAGTGGAGAAGCCAAAAGAAGTTGATCCAAGAACTCCACCCGGTGGTACTGAGCATTACGCTAATTTCATCGATGCTATCCGCTCAGGCAAAACGGAAGATCTGCATTGCGATATTAAAGAAGGATTTTATTCATCTGCACTTCCCATCCTTGCAAATATTTCCTATCGCTTAAACCGTGCATTAACTTTTACCGGTGGCGCCAACAGCAATACTGAAAAGTTTGTAAACGATAAAGAAGCAGATGCGATGCTTACAAGAGTATACCGCCCGGGTTATGTAGTGCCGGATAAGGTGTAGAAAAAAGGCGATAAGTGGTAAGTTATAAGTGGCGGCAATTTTTTTGGTTGATAGGAATGATTATATAGGTCGGTACCGAAGGTCAGACCGCAAATGCCAGCTCTGATGCTAAGGCGTGCCGACCTTGCAAAACGACAGGGTCTGTACCGAAGGTCAGACCACAGATATCACCGCAAATACCAGGTCTGACGCTAACGCGTACCGACCTGGGAAAAAGCTTAAAGAGAATATGTATACAGGAATGTCCGGTTGCATATTCTTTTTACTTTTTAAATAGTATGTAATTGCGCAGCAATTACTCTTTAGATATTCAAAATCTTATCTGCAAATTGCAGGCTGCAAATAAAGTTGTATTAAGAATGGCAAAAGGAATCAGTTTTTATATCACTGCATGGATGCTTTTAGCGTGCATTAGTTGCAATACCAACAAAAGCAGTGATGATACTAACAGCACTGTTCAAACGAACAAAGAAGACATGCTCAAAAATTCACCGGTACTTACCCCGGAAGAATCGTTGAAGGCAATGACCATTGAAGATGGATTTGAAGTAAAACTGGTAGCCTCCGAGCCAATGATCACTACGCCTGTTGCTATGAGTTTTGATGATAAAGGCAGGATGTGGGTAATAGAGATGGATGGCTATATGCCAGACACATTGGGTAACGGTGAAGATCGCCCTGATGGTAAGATAGTGATACTGGAAGATAAAAATGGAGACGGTATTGCGGATGATAAAAAGCTCTTTATGGATTCATTGGTATTACCGCGGGCGATGTGCCTTATTGAAAATGGCATGCTGGTAGCAGAACCGCCAAGACTTTGGTATGTAGAAATAAAAAATGATCGTCCTGTAAAAAAAATATTGGTGGATAGTGCCTATGCAGTGGGTGGCAATGTAGAACATCAACCTAATGGATTGATCAGGGCATTAGACAACTGGATCTACAGCAGCGATTCTGATAAACGCTATCGTAAAAAAGGGGATAAATGGCTGGTGGAAAAAACACACTATCGTGGTCAATGGGGTATTGTGCAGGATGATTATGGACGGATGTATTACAACAATAACTCTCAAAATCTGCTGGGTGATTATTTTATGCCATCCCTGGGTTCTGCCAATAAAAACCAGGATGATGTTTCAGGCTTTGATATGAAAATAGGCGATGACAACCGGGTGTATCCTGCAAGACCTACCACCGGTGTAAACCGCGGCTATATGCCTGATTTTTTAGATGATAGTTTGCGGCTTGTAAATTTTACGGCAGCATGCGGGCCAGTGGTTTATCGTGGAGATCTGTTTGAAAAAGCATATTACAATAATGCATTTGTGGCCGAACCTTCTGCCAACCTGGTAAAACGAAACATACTGATAGAGCAGGGATATACAACCACATCGCAACAAGCTTACAAGCAAAAAGAATTTATTGCGAGTATTGATGAACGTTTCAGACCGGTTAGTTTGTACAATGCGCCTGATGGTGCTATATATATGGTAGATATGTATCGTGGCATCATTCAGCATAAAACATACCTCACAGATTATTTAAAAAGTGAGATAAAGAAAAGAGCGTTAAGCAAACCATTGAATTGCGGAAGAATTTATAAGATAATTCCTGTTGGTAAAAAAACTAGTATTACTCCCATGCCAACAGATACAGCAGCATTAGTAAAATTGTTTTCATCAGGCAATGGATGGATAAGAGATAAAGCACAACAAATGCTGATTGATGGAAAATATGTAACTGCGCAATCACAATTGAGGAGTAATCTCCAATCAGGTAACCCGCTTGCCATTATTCATTCGCTCTGGACGCTGGAAGGTTTATCGCTACTGCAATTGCAGGATGTATTGCTCTTATTAAAACATTCAGATTGGAAAGTGCGGATGGAAGCATTAAACGCTCTTTCATCTATCGCTTCGACAGATACCTACAAACAATACCTGCCTGCTTTGCAACAAATGCTTAACAGCAATGATACGGTATCTGCAATTTATATTGCGATGGAAATGCCATCATTGGTTCATCGCTTTGATCCATCTATGGCTGATAAATTATTACTTAACATAACACAAAAATATCCGCAGAATATTTACATAGCAGATGCGGTTATCAATAATCTCGAAAACAGGGAAGCTGCTTTTTATAAAAAATGGCAGGCGATCAATCCCGATTCTACCTCTGTTGTTAGTGAACGTTTTAAAAGAGTATTGGAACATATAAGGAAGAATGCAATGGTGGGTAATGAAAAATTATTGAAAGCCGAATATCCCAAAGGCGTTCAACTGTTTTTAACAGTTTGTAAAACCTGTCATGGCGCAGATGGCAATGGCGTTAAATCACTTGCTCCTCCTTTAAATCATTCCGAGTGGGTAACCGGCGACAGAAATAAACTGATCACCATTGTATTGAATGGACTAACGGGACCGGTTAAAGTAAATAACAAAGTTTACCAGGCGCCGGAAATAAGCGGCGAAATGCCCGGCATGATCAATAATACAGAAGCCACCGATGAAGCTATTGCCCAGGTATTGAGCTATATCAGGAAAAACTGGGGAAACAAGTCTGGAGCCGTCAGTACAGATGACGTAACCAACATCCGCAAAAAACTCAATGGACGGCAAAAGCCATTTACAGTAGAAGAATTGGAGAAGCCTTAGATCACTGCGATTTAAACCACAAGGACACCAAAACACAAAGTTACACGAAGGGTGTTTTTCGTTTATGGTTTATGGTTTGAAGCTCCCTGGGATCCCAAGACTTTTAAACAAGCCAATCTGTGTACAAAGCTTCGCGAAGAGGTTCTGAGATTAAATAGCTTTACTTATTGTTAATGTTTTGATAGCTGATAGCTGACCGCCGACAGCTACTTGCCAGCCCGCATTAATTGGGTATCTTTGCAGATTGATTTACCCAAAAAAGGAGGATTTATGCTTAACTGGAACAATGTACTGGACTATGCCAAAAAAGGCAACCCTGTACCTGATAAAAGAGTAGAAAAGACAGAAGCAGAATGGAAAACCATCTTAACACCCGAGCAATACAGAATAGCGAGAAGAAAAGGCACCGAGCCAAGTTTTAGCGGTGAGCTCTGTAGTATTTATGATCCTGGTGTTTATTCCTGCATTTGCTGCGATACTGAATTGTTTGATTCCAGCATCAAATTCGATTCAGGAACAGGATGGCCGAGCTTTACACAACCTATAAAAGAAAACGCCATTAAATACGAAGCAGACAATTCTTATGGAATGGTAAGAGTTGAAGTGATGTGCAATACCTGCGATTGTCACCTGGGGCATGTGTTCCCTGATGGACCTGCGCCTAGCCGTTTACGGTATTGTATCAATTCAGAATCTATAAAATTAAAAAGGAAATAATATGGCAGCATTAGAAACAGCCACATTGGGAGGCGGATGCTTCTGGTGTGTGGAAGCGGTTATACAAAGATTAAAAGGAGTGGAAAGTGTAGTTTCTGGTTATGCAGGCGGTAGCACAAAAAATCCAACATATAAAGAAGTATGCACCGGCACTACCGGTCATGCGGAAGTGATACAGATCAAATTTGATCCTTCAGTGATCAGTTATGAGGATTTATTAACTGTGTTTATGACCACGCACGATCCTACCACCTTAAACAGGCAGGGCGCTGACGAAGGCACACAATACAGATCTGTGATCATGTATCACAATGACGAGCAAAAAGCTACAGCAGAAAAAGTATTGAACCAACTGAAAGATAAATTTCCACGACCCATTGTAACGGAGTTGGTGCCGCTTGATATTTTTTACAATGCAGAAGGATATCACCAGAATTATTTTAATGATAATCCCAATGCAGGTTTCTGCAGAGTAGTAATTGATCCGAAAGTGCAGAAGCTAAGAAAAATGTATACAGATAAATTGAAGAAGGAAGAGGTATAGTAATGGAATTGCACATCAACGATACGTTTAATAAAGCTTTACCGGCAGATGCTGATACCAGCAATACACGCAGGCAGGTAATGAAAGCAGCATTTTCATATGTAACACCAAGAGTGCCCGGTAATCCCGGTCTCATTCATCTTTCAGAAGAGGTAGCGGAAATACTTGGCATTGCTGAGTCCGATATCGGTTCCCCCGAATTCGTGGAAATATTTTCAGGATCGAAAATATATGAGGGTACACAACCTTATGCTATGTGTTATGGTGGTCACCAGTTTGGTTCCTGGGCGGGACAGTTGGGGGATGGCCGTGCCATTAATCTTTTTGAAATAGAACACAGCAAAAAGCAATGGGCGGTTCAATTAAAAGGCGCGGGTGAAACACCTTATTCCCGTACAGCAGATGGACTGGCGGTGTTGCGTTCCTCTATACGTGAGCATCTTTGCAGTGAAGCCATGCATTACCTGGGCGTACCTACTACAAGGTCATTATCATTAGTGCTTACCGGCGACCAGGTGTTGAGAGATATGTTGTACGATGGCAACCCCGGTTATGAAAAGGGAGCTATTGTGTGCAGGGTATCTCCATCGTTTATCCGTTTTGGAAATTTTGAAATTTTTGCTTCGCGAAAAGATGTTGAAAATCTGAAACTACTAACGGAATACACTATACGCCGGTTTTATCCGCATATAAAAAATACGGACAAGGATGGATATTTACATTTTTTCAGTGAAGTGTGTAACCGCACGCTGGAGATGATTATTCACTGGCAGCGTGTAGGTTTTGTTCATGGCGTGATGAATACAGATAATATGTCTATTCTCGGGCTCACCATTGATTATGGCCCGTATGGTTGGCTGGAAGGATATGATCACAACTGGACGCCCAATACTACCGACCGGCAAACAAGACGTTACCGTTATGGCCAGCAACCGAATGTTGCTTTATGGAATTTATATCAACTGGCAAATGCGCTATATCCGCTGATTGAAGATGCAGACGCACTGGAAGAAATACTGCATGCTTTTAAGAATAATTATGAAGTGCAGTATACTGCTATGATGCGGAATAAATTAGGGCTTACTATAGATCAGTCTGCAGATACACAGCTCATAGAAGAGCTGAAAGTGCTGTTGCACAAAACGGAAACAGATATGACCATCTTTTTCAGAAACCTGGCTGACTTCAAAAAAGATGTTCCACTAAAAGAAGGAATCGAAATATTAAATTTCATTAAAGATGCTTTCTATGCTCCCGAACAATTAGCCGGCGAAGTATTAATTGCCTGGCAGAACTGGGTGGAGCAATACCAACTTCGTTTACAATCAGAGACAAGAACTGATGAAGAAAGAAGAATCGCGATGAACACTGTCAATCCCAAATATGTATTGCGCAATTATATGGCGCAACTGGCTATAGATGCGGCAGACAATGGGGATTACAGTGTATTGGAATCTTTGTATACTTTATTAAAACATCCATACGACGAGCAACCTACGCAGCAACAATGGTTTGCTAAACGCCCCGATTGGGCAAGGCATAAAGTAGGGTGTTCGATGTTGTCGTGTAGTTCATAAATCTATTTTGATTTTATCTTGAAATATAAATCCTCCTTTGACCATCCAAGAAAGCCCGAATGCCTCAACAGAAATCACTTCCATCCAAAATGTCATATTATGAGAATCGTAATATTTTTCGTCTATAGTGCCTAAAAAACCAAGAAACGCAACCAATAATGCAGAAAACATTATTATGGCACATCCTCGATAAATCCAATTTCTAATTTTTTTCCTTTGTGTACGGTGTGAAGGACTTTGGCTTGATTTGGTAAATAATAAAAGAGATATTAGAGCTAGACATATTAAGAATATGGCAGCACAGCCATAATGAAATTTTGGTCTGAATTCACTCTGCTTAAAACATGTAACCGCAACTAAATCATACTTTCCTTGCATAAGCCCCCAAAGATTACTTGTAGGAAATATCAACATTAATAAAGCTGACAGCCCGGCTAAACTAGAAAGAATATAGTCAATAAATTTTTCGCCCTTATAAATCAGAAGAAAAACAGCCAGCAGGCTAACAATAATTTCGAAAAAAGAACTAGATCTCGTAAAGTAATAATGACTGATAGATGGCAAGACAGGGTCAAAATCGTCAGTAATCTGAAGAAAGAGATAAACAATTAACGGTAAAAGAATACCCAAAGCACCTACCATTTTTCTTAAGGTATTTTGATTCTGCAAAGCAATATCGCCGGTGCTTTGATAATCGGGCAACAAGGAAGCTTTTGATAATTTTCTTAGCATGGGAGACTGTTTTATAGTGATTTATTAAATCAATACATTTATTGACTTACACTCATGGCCGTATTCAAGGATAGCTTACTGATTGAATTAGTATACTTTAAAAAATTAATTCTCAATGTATCTATTTCTGATTTTGTTAATCCTGGCATTCCAAGAGAATCAGATGCTTTTAAAGCAAGTGTTTTATACTTGTTGAAATCCTCGGTAAGTTTTGGATTGTCCTGTTGAACTATGTAGTTTGATAAAGTATCCAATAGTTTTTTCTGCTCTTGTTTTACAATAAAAACTTTTTGATTATTACCTGCATTACGAGCAATACTATCGGCAATCAAACTATTATTATTTGAAGCTGCCAGTATATTCAAAGCTTTACTACCGTTATCAATTTTCGCTTGTTGATTCGTTATAACATCTTGCTTATATAAGGTGGTAATAAATGTGAAAACACCCACTGCAATAGTCATAACAAAACAAACAAGCATATAACGATTAATCGTCTTTACAACTAATGGATTTGTATGTGGAAGAGCAATTATACTTCGAATAAGCCTGTATGCTAAAAACATTAATAAGAAGCCGAACCCTGATAATCCAACTCCCAGGATTTTTACAATGTCCATACCTTCCATATATTTATTTTTTTTGTGTAAGAATCTTAGGATTTAAACAACCTATTCTATAAACGTTTAAAAAATTGGCCATTCATATAGCTGTTCACATTCTGCTACTTTGATCTGCTCTTGCTTAAATTTTAAAAAAAGTTACGGGTTAGGTATGTCAGAGGATTTTAAATTGAATACAGTAAATGTAAAAACATCATTTAGTAAATTTCTATATCGGAATTACTTTTTGAACCTCTGCTCACAAAAACAGGATTTTTCCCGTAATTGTTATGGGGTTTTTCTGCAACAAGAATTAGAATCAAGAGAATAGCGTTGCAGAAAATGCATCGGGTATTATATGTCTCATTCTATAAATAAAAGTTAAAGGACATTTCATAAGAAACACCCATGCAATGATTCCTCAACTTCTCTTGTCAGCTGTGATTGTAATCATTTTTTGCCTTACCTAAACTAATCAGCTATGCTTAAACTCCTCACTCCTGTTATCACGCTCCTGTATTTGTGCGGTTGTACAGTTGAATCACCGCCGCCAAAAGAAGCAGATGGATATGCACCCGTATATGGTGAAAAAATAAAGCAATCTTCTACACTTAGCTTGCAGCAGCCCAGGGAAATAGAAAATGCAGGTAAAATTTATGTGAAGGGTCAGCTTTTATACCAGGTAGAAAACGGTACCGGGATTCACGTTATATCTATCGATGATCCTGCAAAGCCCGTTCGCAAAGGTTTTATACCCATAGCAGGGGCACAGGAAATAAGTATACTCAATAATATGCTTTACACCAATTCGTATAACGATCTGCTGGTGTTGGATATCAGTTCACCTGAAAACATTACAGTAGCCCAGACTATTGAGAATGCTTTTAAGCTGGGGTCGACGGCAGTACCACCTGAGCATGGTTATTTTGAGTGCATTGATCCATCAAAGGGTAATGTTGTGGGATGGACAAAGAAAAAAATTATGTCACCAAAATGTAAATACTAAAATGAAACTGCGATATATATACCTCCTTGTGTTTGCGCTCACAACATTTGTAGCGTGTGAAAAATCAACCACCAGTTCAAGCTCGGCCGGCACCGGTACCGGAGGGTCAACAGCCAGGTTTACTATTGCGAAAGGTTATTTGTATGTAGTAGACGGAAATGAGTTACACGCATTCAGTTTACAAAATCCTGCAGCACCACAGCAGGTTTATTCCTTACCACTTAGTTTCATCAATTCGGTTGAAACCATATTTCCATGGAAGGATAAATTATTTATCGGGTCTACCACTGGTATGTTCATTGTTTCCATTGCCGATCCTGCACAACCTGTGGCTGAAGGAATGGTGGAGCATATAGCGGCATGTGATCCGGTAGTGGCAGACGACGCATATGCGTATGTAACAGTAAGATCAGCCGGTAATTGCGGGCACGATATTAATGCGCTGTATGTGTATGATGTAAGCACCAGTATTCAGTCGCCTTCGGAAGTATTTGAAGGCAATATGAATAATCCACAAGGGCTGGCATTATATAATAATCACCTGTATGTGTGTGATGGGTCTTCAGGCCTGGTGGTATTTGATCTTCAAAACCGTGCCTCGCCTAAAAAGCTGATCGTAAAAGAAGGATATAATTTCCTGGATTGCATTCCGGTAAACGATGTCCTCATCTGTATGGTAGAAAAAGGAATGGTACTATACGACATCAGTCATCCAGCGGAACCGCAGAAACTATCTGAAATAATCAACTGATGCATTTCACCATGAAAAAACATTTACTCACTGTGTTGTTTGCATTATACGGCGTGTGTTTATACGCACAATACACACCCAAAAAATCTTTGCTCTACACCTGTCCGGTATCAATAACTCCCTTATCACTCTGGGATAGT
This sequence comes from Agriterribacter sp., assembly GCA_047600465.1. Lineage (GTDB taxonomy): Bacteria > Bacteroidota > Bacteroidia > Chitinophagales > Chitinophagaceae > Agriterribacter. The sequence goes on along the minus strand of JASGKU010000008.1, from coordinate 126,697 downwards.
GATATCAGTGCTTCTGCAGGAATAGAATACCGGTTTCATCCTTCGTTTTCAGTGCGACTGGCAATGGATTATATATATGGAGACTATTCAGAAGAGCATTCAAGAACCAGCGGGTTAAGGATCCGCCATGAGCTCAGGTATTATATAGCCGGCAATAAATTAATTAATAGCCGCCGATCAAAAGTATGGCCGTATATATCGGTTGCCTTCGGCAATAAACGGGTTAACACCAGGTTTTCTGACTGGTATTACACCAGTGTGAATTTCGACGGATTTGATACATGGCGAACCTATGTTACGCATAACAGGGAGTGGCATTTTATAGCAAGAACAGGTATGCAGACTGCTTTTGGAAAAAAGAAAAGATGTTTGTTTGATTTTAGTTTTGGTATTGGTGTTACACATAACAAAGTATCCTACTCATTTCCTGATGGAGAAGACCTACGTTCAATAGTACTGCCAGATTACAATATCACAGCTCCTTCCGGCGCAAGCTTTAATAAATACAGTGGCAGGTTTACGAATTTAAATTTTGAGGCTTGTTTTGGTTATCGCCTGTTTAGAAAATAATATTCCGGTAAAATTTTCCACAACATGCAAGCTGAAACAGCAGAAATAATATGTGTATGATTTTTGGATGATAGTTTTTATCATTTAAAACATATACTATGATACGCAAATTAAAATCCGGTAAGTATAGAATCTATTCAAGAAAAAAAGAAGCCGGCACCAATAAAAGAAAAAACCTTGGCACTTTTGATTCACTGGAAGCTGCCAAAAAACACGAAAAGGAAATACAGTATTTTAAACATCATTAGTGGAGAGTTTATCGGTGGGTGTCTTCACCCGCCGATAAGTAAAACTTTGGAAACGTATTCCTTCCTCATCGCCCTAATATCTTTTCCAATTCGCTTTTATAATATATATTCTCTGTTATACCATTATGTCCCTGTTTTGCAAGTGTGATAAGCCTGTCTTCCTTTTTTAATTCCTTTTGCAGTTTTAAAGAAGAGCCATAATAAATTACCTCGTCGCGATCGCCATGAAAAATAACAACTGGCATTTTGCATTGTTTGAGATAATCGGATGTTTCAAACTTGTATTTCAAAATAAAAGTAGGCACGATGGGATAAGTATGCCGCATCATATCTGTGAGACTATAATAAGGCGCTTGTAAAATCAAAAGCTTTGGATTATTGGCGGAAGCAGTTTTTGCTGCAGCTCCTGTTCCAATTGAATATCCAAGCACTATTATTTTATCTTCTGCATATTTGGTTTTTAATTCATCATATGCGGCTTGTACATCTTCAAAAAATTGCGCCTGTCCATTAATAGAACCTTCACTTTTTCCATAACCTCTATAGTCGATCATAAACACGTCAAAGTGGAGATCGGTATAGGTTTGCGCCACATCGCCCCAGGTATCCAGGCAACCCGCATTACCATGCAAATAAAAAATTACGCCTCTCGAACTATCTGCTTTAAATAAAATACTATTCAGCAGTGTATTATCTTTTGTCCTGATATTGATTTCTTCAAATGGCTGGTTGAATTTAAATGAGTGATCCTTTGGGAGTCTTTTAGGAAAGAAAATAAGTTTCTCCTGGAAAAGAAATAGCAGCACACAAATAATGATGTAAAAAATTACAAGCAATTTCAGTGTTCGAAGAAGAATTATTTTCATGAATCTGAATCTTTTAATATAATGAAGATAAAAACAAAGCTGATCTTCATTTTATATCTTCTCCGTCAATCTGAACTTACCCTTTCTTTTTATATCAATTAGCTTTTTTCGTTTAACGCTGAACATTGTTTCAATAAAAAAGTTTGGCTGAAAACCCGGCTTAAGTATAATATTGTAATCTTTATTTGTTTTTTGCCCGCTTATAAATGTATAGGGCCGATAGCCATAAAAGTGAAATTCAAGTGTATCGCGTTTTGTGAGATCTTCTGCAAAATAATCCATTGAACGATGTAAAGCAGCAGTAATTGAATTGTTGCTATATTGAACATATAACACTTTAACTGTGTCTCCATAGGTATCATAAAAAGTAAACTGCGACGAACTTGGATTTTTGGGATTGAATGTCTCTATTGAAACAAGTGGATAAACGAGTGTATCGGTTTGACTTGTTAATGAAATAGTCTTTTTATCAATTTTACGCCAGCTCCCCTTTGTGTCAAAATAATATTCATCAGGATGATCAAATGGATGCAGATATGGATTACGATTATTCTTTGAGAACTCGAATGTCTTATCCGAATTGATTTTGAGTATTGTTTTGGGAAACCCGTCAAGCCTGTATAAACCTGCCATATCTTTTTCTGCAACCTTGCAGGAAATAATACAAACCAATACGCATATCAAAATCAAAGTTGCTCTAGTCATATATTTTGAGGTGATGCAGAGCATTTGATTTTTACATACAAGAAATCAAAACAGTTCATGAAAATATAGTTTAAAACACAAAACTGTCAACGCAATTAAAACAAGCTCAACCGGCCAGATATACGACAGCCTATGTTTAAGAAAATGTTTGGCGATAAGATCAATGCCAACCATAATGATGAAAAAAGGAAGCCCTATCATTATTCCAAAAATTCCATAACCGCCTTCTGCCAACCCAACAATTACAAGAAGCGCCGCAAGCACAGCACCGATGATACATGGAGAAACAATATGCCACCGGTTTTTTCTTACAGGTTCTGTTTCAAATTCGTCCATTGATTATTATTTTTCGCTATTATTGGAAAGGCTCACGCACTTAGCTATTAATTTTTATCAGAATATCAACAGTGTCGCCTTTATAAATGGTTTGCAAATGTCTGAAACCAAGTACTCTGCTTTTTGTGCAAAAACAGAGGTTGCCAAAAATAAAAACAGTACGTTAAATAGTAGTCTCATAATATGATTGGGACAGATGAAACGCTATACCCATCACAGGTTTTCAGTAGTGGCAAATTCTTTAGGAATATATTGCTTGTTTGTTTTACCATCCGAGTACCTGGTGTAGCAACCCATTTTGAATAATAAATCAGCAGGATTGTCAGCTATTTTAGAAAGAAAATCAAAAAATGTTGCTCCGATAGCTTCTTCATCTTCTCCATCATGATCTGAATAAAAAACAGCGCCTTCAAAAAGCACGAAGTAATTACCGGAATGTGAAATTTCTCCGAAGGCTACTCCTCCTTTTTGAAAATCGTACAGTTGGTAATCTTCAAAGTATGCAAGTTCTTCTTTCCACATTTCATTCAGTTTATTCAAATCCTTTGCTGCGTAAAACTCGATGCCTGAAGTATCATTATTACAATAAAGTTTAATTCCATTATGAGTTGTATAAAAATCTATTAATTCCCCGTTGTTGTGTGGAATTAATTTTCTTAACAATGAAATTTCATTTTCGGATGCCGCATCATTTAATATATTATGTATATCAACGGTAAGAGTTATTGTTTCTTCTTCATCAGTATTCACATAACATTTGAATTTTTGATTTTCCAGGTTAATATGTCGTAAGAAATCCTGCATGCCAGTTTGTTTTAAAGGGAGCAATATTTGTATAGCAAGCTAATATACGTTATCAACTTTGATTTAATAATCTAAATTCAATTGAGTTATTTCGGTTGCCAAATAAAATAGCGGGCAAAAAATATGACAACATATTTTCACCCGCTACAGAATGTGTTACGCTTCTCCTCAATTCAAACTAACCGTTACCCTTAAAAACGTTGCCGGAATAGAAGTGCTGTTTTCATCGGAGCTTTTGTTTTGACGATCAAACAACGCTTCCAGTTCTTCCTGCAATTGTACAGCTTTCCCATTTTTTTCCGCAGCTTCAAAAGCATTCATGGTAGGTCCATAGTAGTTCTTAAATACCTCTACAAATTCCGCAGGTGAATACGGAGCATTGAACGTAAAGCTGTCTTTAATAAAAGAGATGTTTTCTTTTGCCACACCTGCCTGTACAAAGCGTTCGGTAACATCTTCTTCTTTTCCCCACAGCATCGGGCTTACAAAACCTTCCGGTGGTGCCGGCGTATATGCGGAGCTGATCTTTAAGATCTGTGCCACCAATGTTGGATCTCCCGGGATCCAGTTGCCCATTACAATTTTTCCACCGGGCTTTGTAACACGCACCATTTCTTTTGCTACATCAAATGGTTTAGGCGCAAACATGGCCCCGAAGATAGTAACCACCATATCAAAACTTTTATCCTGCAGGTCAACCAATGCTATGGCATCGCCTTCCTGGAAATGGATATTGTTCAACCCTTCTTCTTCCACCCGTTTGTTGCCCGCTGCCACAAGGTTCCTTGCTATATCTACGCCCAGCACTTTTGCTGCTAATTTTGCTTCAGGTATAGCGGTGGTACCATCGCCACAACCGAGATCAAGAATAGTTTGATTTTTTGTGATGCCTAACGTGGCCACCAATGCTTCGCCGCTCTCACGCATGGTTTTAGCCAATTGAGTAAAGTCTCCCTTTTCCCAGAGCATTTTGTTCGCATTCATACATTTACTTTTTTATTTTATTAATGATGCAAAACTATAACAGCCTTGAAAGAATCATTTTACTGTAAAGCTCACTGATTTGACAAATCAGCTCAAAATGCCGGCTGCTTTTTTTATACCCGATGGAGAAGTACCAAACTGTTTGCTGAAAGCGCGACTGAAATGTGAACTGCTTTCAAACCCACTCTCAAAAGCGGCATCCGTTATTGATTTGCCGGCTACAGTAATCAGGTGTTTTGCATACTGTAATCTTTTTTCAACCAACCATTTGCCGGGAGAAGTATTGTAAATCTCTACGAAGTCTCTTTTAAACGCTGACAAACTGCGGTAGCTCAACCTGGCAAAGTCTTCCAGTTTTAAATTAAAACAGAAATTATCTTCCATCACTGTTTGCAAAGAAGCGCTTTGCGGCGATTGCAACAAAGCAGAAAAATAAGATAATAATTCTTTGTTCTCTTTATTATCCGCCAGCGTAAGAATCAGTTCCCTGAATTTTAATTGCAGCAATGATTGATCGGGTGTATGCGGTGCGTTAAAATACGGCAGCATCGATTTAAAAAAGGAATGCACCGCTTCGCTCCGATGAATAGAAATGATAGGATTGTATTTTTCCTGTGAAGGATGAAGCGCTGAAGATTTTGTTTTTAATACCTCACAAATAAATTCATCCGACACAAAGAAGAGATAAAAACAGAATTCAGCTTCCACGAATTGTTCAATAATAGCAGCGCCACGCCTGATAAATACACAGCTCCCGGGCACCATATCATACGAGCCCTGCGGCGTATGCCAGATCTTTCTACCGTCTGCCACATAAATAATATAATTATTATGGCTCCACAAATCAGAAAACTTATCATCAATCTGGCAGTTGTATACCGTAAAAAGAGAATCGCCGCAACTCAGTCGCTGGCAGCGGGCGGGATTGTCTATTAAATACTGATTAAAATTGAACAAGGCTCAAAATTTACGATACCAAAAATAATATGATTCAGGCGTTTTTTATAGGGATATTTTATAAGGAAAGTTTACCATCAGGCGGGGCTATTTGAACCTGCGGCTTCTCCAGTTTTTGCTTCTTCCACTCTCCATTTGTTCCATTTGAAAAAAAGCGCAATCACAATCCAAACCATAATGATCTTAAATAATAGCAAAAGCCAGTTGCCAAGACCACTATCCACTTCAAAGCGTTGCTTCCAGTGCAGGGTTTCATTTACTTTTATTTGAGGAACCAGATCCATGAAATGCCAGGCGTAAAAGTCCATCATGGCGTCAAAATCATGCTTATTCAGCGCCGGGTTAAATTTTATATAGCCATAGTCATTTAATATTCCACTAAGCGCAGCAAAGCAATTGATGCCTACGCCAACCAGCGCAATGATCATCATAAGAGGAAATAATATGCCAAGTATGTGTTTCTTATCAAAATCTTTGTAAAAATTTTTTCTTCTTACATAGTAAATCGATAGCCCAAAGTAAACAAAGTTTATAACGATGATCGCCACATACAAAGCAGGATGCCAGTGTTGGCTCCACATCAACAGCTTTACCGGCAGTCCCCAGAATACCAATAAGACGATATCAAGAAACACGAAAATTTTAATAAACTCTAAAACTTTACCAAGCAGAAAGGAGATCCATTCGAAAATGGATTTTTTTGTTTTGGGAGATGCTGGGTACATAAATGCATATTTGAAATATGTAATTGACCTTACAAATTAAAGTGTTGCAGACTAAAGCCCAATAATCGTAAGTAGTTTGTCTAATAATTCTAGACCATTTTGTGTTATAAAGTTAAGCTTCAGTACTAAAAGAGATTTTTCATTTAATGGAAATGACCATAGGATGTAATCACTTCTTCCCGCTAACAATTCAAACGCTCAAGAGAATCGAGCACACCATTTTCCTTTAGAACTTGGCACTATGTCAAAAACAAATCTAATATCTAATTTCATTCCTGTGCTTCTCCGAAAGCCACACATTTCTTATGGATTTGATAGGTTTAAACAGCTTCCACTCCCAATCATAAGTGTAATTATAGTTACCCTGTTTGGGCTTGATCATCTTTAACTGGCTCAAGAGGCAAGTTGTTATTTTCTGAGTTAGCATATTCAGCGATGACATTCAAAAATATTTTCCTAAAATCATACTTTGTTTCTTCTAAAAACAGTTTGTGTCTTCTGATAACATAATACAATAACCTGTCAGAATCTCTTACCCAATGAATAATAATAAGTAAAAATATCTTCCCATATAAGGCCATTATCAAAAGACTATTTGATAACCCCTTATAATCATCATTGCCTAAAAAAGCGAAAGTCGGTTGTATAACAGAGTACAAAATAAAATATGAAATAAAAAATGTGGGAATGTTAAACATTATGCTTTCAAGTCTTCCAACAAATAGTCCAGTTACAACACCAATTGCTAAGCCAAACCAAAGCGAAAATTGAAAAATATACTTTCCATTTTTTTGTTTGTCGTCGGTTAGAACATTTTTCAATACAATTACTTCTAATAAGAACAAGATAAAAACTAAAAGAATTCCGATTAACCAACTTTTACCTTGTCCAGCATTTTCCCCCTGCGTGTCGTTTGCTAACTCAAAATACATACTAAAAAAAATCACACCTGATAAGTTATTACAGGCGTCGATTAAGGCGCGATATGTATAATCATGTAATAATGTAGGAGCGAATTGATTTAGTGCTAAAATTGCGTATAATAAAAACCAACTAACCCACAACCAAACCCAGTATGACAAAAAAGTTTTTGCCGAATCTATGCCCCGATTGATAATCTCATTCGATCTGTTAAAATTGTAATTTTTATTTACAAAAACGATGTTTATTAGGATGACGAATATGACAAAAGCCTCAAATATATAAGCAAATTTAGACACCTCAATGTGACCTGGAAAGACCTCGGAAAGTATAATTACTACCGAAAACAGGCTGGTGAGATAAAATGGGATACATACAAAATTCGCCTTAAACCATTGCATAAAACTCTTCTCATTTTGTATTTTCCCATCATCTAGCTTTTTAGAGATGATTTTCATCCAAATATCACTAAGTCTCAATATTTTCCCCGACTCTTCAACTAGCTCATTAAAGTTAAGTTCCTTTATAATGTTCTTAGCCATAGTCTTGAATTTAGAATAGTTATTTATACAAAGAATTTATTCATATTTTATAGTACTACTTTAAAGCCAGGATTTGGTTCATTGCGTATTATATATCAAGGTTTGTCTATCAACTCAGACATAGCTTTCTTTCCTCATTCACAATGAGAAAAAAATAAATCTTAAATAAAATGCAGGTAAGGATGCAGGTGAGTCAGAAAAGGAAATTGGACTGAATAAAATAAAAATAGAAAGTCTCTATCAATATTGCAATGTATTTGCAACGGTATTTTTGTCGGAGTTCAAAAAACAGGATTTTTCCCGTAATTGAGACGGGAAAAAACTTTGCTTCTTATTTTTAGGAACCGGGCGAGAGCGTGTTAGACGCTGCTTTTTACTGAAGTTGTTCAACAATGCGCTCATCAATTATAATCCATTTGTTTGTTGGGGAATTAAACTTGTAGATTGTTTTCAGCCAAGATTAAGACCAGTAATTAATAATTTATTTTTTAAATGAAAATAACCACGGGAGCAAATCCGGTTCAGCAAATACGGCGGGTTCAATGTCATGTTTTAAACCAGGGTATTCAGTGTATTTCGCATTTTTTGCACCGCTCTGTTGTAATGCTTTAATCAGGGCTCTATCGGGCCATGGGTTAATAATGTCATCAATCGCACCGTGAAAAATCCAAACCGGAAGGTTGGCTGCTTTCTTAGGATATAACGCTACGTTAGCCTGTCCACATATAGGGAAAGCTGCTGCAAGATAATCAGGATAATGAATTACCAAATCGTACGTACCAAAGGCGCCAAGCGAAGTGCCACCAAGGTAAATTCTTTTTGGGTCAGCAATTTTATATGTAGTCAAACTGTCCATTAAAAGTTTTACCAAACGTTCCGGTGTTGTTAATGACAGGGTGTTCATCTCATGGTTAACTGCTACTGTTGTATCGTAAGGCGGACCGGGTATTTGATTCCACATGCTGTCTGCAGGACATTGTGGGAAAACTACAAACGCCGGAAATTTTTTCCGGAGCGAATTATTTAAAAAGAAAAGACCAGCACGGGAGAGTTGACTTTCATTATCATTCCCTCTAAAGCCTGCACCATGCAGGTAAACTACCAGCGGGTATGATTTTTTTGAATCATACACTTCAGGATATAATATCCTGTAACGTAATGTATCTATGCCCCGAATAAAAAAGGCTTTTTTATATGCACTAAAATCCTGCGCCTTCGTGATATAACTACAGATTAATAGTGTGAGAATAGTAATAATCTTTTTCAAATGCATTGCATTAATTTAAGAGTCAATTTAATTGCCACTTACAAACAGGGTTTCATGCAGGTTGGAAATTAATATTCCGGCTGCACGGAGTCGCTGCTGGTTGATGGTTCAAAAGACAGTTAAGAACTAAAGCTGGGCTTTATTCGTTGAGCCCGAACCGCAGCACAGCAGAATTATCACTGCCTATTGCTTCAATGCCCAGCCCCACTATTAGCAATACCAATGTTAGTGGAACCAAAGTCTTACCAACTCTGAATAATGTCCAAAAAAATAATTGTACGTCTCAAAATTAATTTTGTATTTACCACGCCACCAACAAACTGGAAAAGTCCAATCAATTTTACTAACAGGTGGAGTTTCTCTCCTATCTGGTGGTGTATATTTTGTATGATAACCTTTATATTTTTCTGTTTCAAGTATGCCTATTACGCCTAATTGGTCAATAAGCATTTCTCTTTGTCCTTTGTTTGAGTTGAATATTTTGCTGAATATTTTTTCTAAGTCTCTTGGTTTTGCATCAGCGTCAGAAAGAAGTATTGTGTCGATAATGTTGTTGAATATGTCAAAGTCCTTTTTTGATGGTTTTACTGTATCTAGCGACAAAAATTTGTCGAGATAATAAGCAGCACCAAAAACCTGGTCAACTCTTACGCCACCCCAATTCATCAATTCGCTTTCTAAATGCGATGTGTCGGCTGGATAAGTTTCACAATGTCCGCAATATCTACAAGCAATGTTTCCTGAAGGATAAACTTCCTTGTCAATATCATGGCTTGGAATACTTGAAGCAAAAACATAACTGGCTAAGAAAGGTCTGTATGTTAAGTCTTTTGAACTCAAACTATAAAGAAAAGCGTCTGTGAGTTTAGCTTTGTCTATTTTGGAAAGTGTATCGGTAAGCCAGTTGTAAAGGTCGTTATGAGAGACTATTACTTCTGTCGTCATTTTAGAGTGTATGAATTAATTGCTACCAACGATAGCGGGCTTGGCAAAGTACGGGAGATATGTATTACTCACGCTTACAGTTAAGTATAAGGTTTTGCAAGTCTGTCCACCCGAATCCACCGTGAAATTCTCCGTTCTTCGAAAATAATTTTTCTGCGCCCATGTCTTCATAAAATTTATTAGACGAGTTATTAGCATCACCAAATAACAACATAGAATTTATACCGCGTTGTATAAATGTATTGGCTACTTTGCAAACCATTTGTCGCCCTAAACCCAATTTTTGATATTTACGAAGAAGATATACTTTATTCAGTTCTCCAGAAAACTGAGGATGTTCGGGATGGCTGTAGAGTTGCCCTTTTGCAAATCCGATTAAACCTTCGCTTTCTTTTTCAATTACTAAACAGAACCAACTGTCATTTTTCTTTTGGAAGATATTTTGCCATTGCCATTTACGTGTCTCAATAGTAGGAGAATCAACACTTCCATGCGTTTCATTAAACGTCGCTACATGTAATGCAGCTAAAGCGGAGACGTCAGCAATCGTTGCTTCCCTAATTGTGAAAGGGTTTTGCACTACCTTAATTTAATCTTTATATTGAGTGGCCCAATAAAATGGCATATAACAGGCAGGTATTGCCTGTGGTGTAGAAATAAAATTCTGTCCGCCGGAACCGCTGCCTGGCTTTTTGATAAAATTAAATAGTAAGAACTAAAGCTAGGTTCTATTTGTCAAGCTCCGAACGACAGAACAGCAGGATTACCGCTGCTGATTGCTTCAATATCAAGACCCACTATTGGCAATACTTTTGTTGGCAGTCGTATTTGTGTCACGACTTAAATTGAAATACGTCATATTGTATTTAAACTTTTGTCCGGTCGTCATTGGAACATCTCCAAGATGTGAGTTGTCGCAACTTGTTGTTTGAATAATTTGAATTGTCAAAATACGACTACCTTTTTTCTTTTGTTTGTCCGTTACGACACCTTTAACAAAACAACGGTTGTTATTGTCAACAGGTGCTGTGTAGTTTAAAAATGCTAACGAATAAGTTTCTGAAGTAGCTTGAGATTTTGAAAACATTACACTTACTGTTTCGCCAATTTTTATTGTCTTGTATATTTTATTGTGTTGGTCTTTTTCTGACTGAACTTTGTCCCAATAGGCTTGATAGTATTTGACTTGTTCGGCAAGTTCAATTTCTTTACCGTTTAAATGTCTGTGGAAAGAGGTTAGGATGATTGAAGACATGTCGTCGGGATGGAAAATGCCAACAGAGTTAAAAAATTGTACAAGGTCGTTTTTCCCTTTCCATAAATCCCACCCATTTCTAATATACAATCCCGATCCGAAATGCAGTCTTGCTACTGCTTGTCGTTCTGGTTCAATCTTGAAACTGTCTTTGTCAGCTTTGCTCCAAGTACAAGCCAGATATGTTACAGCATCGTCTAAATCTTTAGGCACATAATCTTTCGGGTACGTGTCACAATTTGTCTGAGCATTAACTGTCCCAATACACAATATTAAAATTGAAAGTAGGTACCTCATAATATGGCTGCTAACTCATAAATTTACGCTATTAGGCAACACAAGTATTCAAAAATGGGCATTGGTTTTTAATAGTTAAATCTTCGCTTTTCCCAATTGTCGTTGCACTAATCCGATCTCTTCGCAATGAACATGCGAGTTGCCTTAAGCATTATAAATGTTTATATAAGGGTTCCTTGTTCCCAGGAAACATAGCTTCGCCTTCTCACTCCCATTTAAAAATAAGAGGGTTGCATTTTGTAAAATAGTAATGGATGCTACGGATGCAGGTAAGTCAGAAGATGTATGTGGATTGGCTGTAATAAATGTAAGCATCTCCTTTAATATATCAATGCGCCGCAGCGCCATTTCTGAGAGAAAGTTTGGGGTTTGTAGTTTATCGTTTATCGGCTCCCGTTTCACAACATGCAACTGAAGTCAGCCGGGCGGGCATTGACTACCTGCCTAACGGCAGGCAAGTTCACTAACTACCGGCAGGCAGGTTCACCACTCACAAACCTTACCTTTGCCAATAAGCAAATCTCTATATGGCCTTACGCAGTAAAATCAATACCCGTTTAAAAGATAATAACGATACCGGTTTTGGAAGCAACGCCAGTAACTATGGTGGTCGCTTTGTAAACAAAGACGGGAGTTTTAATGTAAAGAAAGAAGGGCTTCCTTTCTGGGAAAGATTCAGCATGTTTCATACCATGCTCGATTTGCCCTTGTGGAAATTCATTGCCATCATCGTACTGGTATTTATTTTAATCAATCTTTTTTTTACAGCAGCATTTTATGTGGTGGGCATTTCGGAATTCACGGGTATGATCACCAAAAACAATTGGTATATCTTCAGGGAATTGTATTTTTTCAGTACCGAAACTTTTAGCACGGTTGGTTATGGAAGGGTAAATCCTGTTGGAGGGTTGGCAAATTTTGTAGCTGCGGCAGACGCGCTTTCCGGATCCTTGTTTTTTGCATTGGTTACGGGTTTAATGTACGGGCGTTTTTCAAAACCAAAAGCACATATCACTTTCAGCAGGCATGCACTCATCAGTCCGTATAAAGACATTACCGGGCTTATGTTTCGTTTTGTTACTACCAAAGACAGGCATACACTCACCGATGTAGAAGTTAGAGTAAACCTCAGTTTACTGGTGCAGGAAAACGGGGTGGGTGTGTATAAATTTTACAGTCTTCCACTGGAACGTACGCGGGTAGACAACCTGCCTATGAATTTTACGGTAGTACATCCCATCAACGACGAAAGCCCTATTCAGGGACTATCTTACGAGGACATGAAGCTTGCCGATCTTGAATTGTATGTATACATAAAAGGGTATGATGATGCTTATTCTAACCAGGTACTGCAGCGCACATCGTACACTTTTGAAGAAATTATTTTTGACGCCAAATTTGTGCAGATGTACCGCGAAAGCGAAGATGGAAGAACAACCATTGTTGAGCTGCACAAACTGAATGAATACAAAGAAGTACCAGTTGTTCAAAAGATTGAGAACGCAACATCTTAATATTACTTACAATCATTTTTTTAATTGCTGAAAAAACCGGCGCCTTATTAGCAGGGATATTTTACATTTGTATAAACCTTTTCAGCACATCTTTATTTCTTCTGTTTTATACAAGACAAGTTTAGCCCGGCAATAATTACAGCACATCCCGAAAAACCCTCTGATATCCTTTCAAGCCAATATACCTGAACTCCCTGTTAGTATTTTATAACCGACCTCAACCTTTTGCTTTATGAAAAAGCATTTCACAAAACTACTATTACTGGCATGCATAGCCGCACTTGCTCCATTTTTTATTTCGGAAAGCAAACAGGTTCCATCAAAGAAAAATGATCAGGCATATGCAAAACCGGCTGCTGCTGTAAGCGGAAAAGAGAAAACTATACCATTTCATAATACACCTGTTGCATACGATAAGCATGCTACCAACAAACTATATGCTGATATTGAGCAAAGGGAATACTTCATCCAGGCAGATCCGCTTCGTGGCGGATATCAAAGCCCCAACCGCAAACAAAATATCCGTAGTTACTACACACCGGGTAAATGGCAATTGCAAAACAGAACGAATACTCATTACGATTGGAAGCTTGATATTACCACTATAGGCGTATTCGCAGATGGTGCAGGCTTTGCAATGCCTGCAAAAAAAACAACGGGTAAAAATGTGGGCAACGCAATTGATTTTAAATACCCGCTCTTTATAGAACAATATATTAACAGTGTTGAGGGTGTAAGACAAAACTTTATCATACAATCAGCGCCGAAATATACTACAGAGGTTGCAGTAAAGTTAGCATACACCGGCATGGATGCTACACAACAAAACGGAAATGAAATAATATTTACTGATCATTATAATACACTTTCCTATAAAGACATCAAAGCCTGGGATGCTGTCGGCAATAACGTTACAGCATACATGCAGTTGAATAAAGAGGATCATAGTATTGATTTAATCGCGAAAACAGAAAATGCTATTTTCCCGGTTACAATTGATCCTGTTATTGCTACCACTACAAAGCATTATGCCGATGCTATACTGGAAAGCAATATAATACAAGGCTCTTTTGGATTTACCTTGTCGGATGCAGGTGATGTAAATGGGGATGGCTTTAGCGATGTCATTGCCGGTTCTGAACCAAGCAGTGGTTATAGAAACATCATTGTATTTCACGGAGCTGCCAATGGTCTAACAGCTTCGCAAACAGATACTATACAATTAGAAGATGCTTCGCCCATAATCTCCGGTGCCGGTGATATAAACCGCGACGGTTTTGATGATGTAATTATAGGAATGCCCTATCAAAATGAAGTACGCATTTATTATGGTTCAGCAAACGGCATTACGGGTATAGATGTAGACACGTTAAAGGGAACATGGGATGTAAATTTTGTAGGATTTATTGTCGCAGGTGCAGGTGATGTAAATGGCGATGGCTATAGTGATATTGCATTAACGGAGCGGCGGGTAGATGGATCGGGCAACACCACCGTTGAAGCAGTGAACATATATCATGGCTCAGCATCCGGTATTATTACAACCCCTGCTGTTTCTATAGAAAATACACAATTAGGAAATGCCGGCTTTGGTAGTAGTTTATCTGGTGCAGGCGATATAAACCACGATGGCTATGCCGACCTGCTTGTAGGAGCGCCGGGTTTTGATAAAGACCTGGTAGACGAAGGTGTTGTATTTGTATACTATGGCTCAGCAAGTGGCATTGTAAATACGGTAGCAGACACACTGGAAAGCAACCAGGCATCTGCAGGGTTTGGAACCAGCATTTCAGATGCGGGAGATATCAATAATGATGGATTCGGTGATATCATCATAGGAGCACCGGGTTATGATAATGGAGAAACGGATGAAGGAATAGCATTAATTTATTACGGCGCTGCATCAGGCATTATTAACACACCGGATACTTTACAAATTAACCAGGGTGGAGCAGGGTTTGGAAACAGTGTATCCGGAGCAGGCAAAGTAAATGGAGATAGCTTTACTGATATACTTGTTGGGGCCAGTAATTATAATAGTCAACAAGGTTTAAGTGGAGGAGCTTTTATTTTTAAAGGATCAGCAAGTGGCATAATTGCGAACGTAACCGATACCTTATTGGGGGCTGCATCAAATCAAGGTTTTGCCAGTAATGTTTTAGGTGCGGGTGATGTAAATGGTGATGGCTATGCAGATGTAACCGTAGATGCCCCTGGTTATTCATTGATTGAACCGCTTGAAGGTGCTCTTTTTGTATACTATGGAAGACAAAATGATTTTGGAAATCCTGTAGATAATATACTTGAAGGTAACCAGGCCAACGCTTCTTATGGCGCTGGTATTTCCGGCGCAGGAGATGTGAATGGTGATGGATACAGCGATCTGCTGGTTGGCGCTCCTTTGTATGATAATGGAGAAATCGATGAGGGCGTTGTGTTTTTGTATTATGGTTCATCAACTGGTATTCATACTACTTCCGTAGTAATGCTGGAAGCAAACCAGGCAAACGCTCATTTTGGGAATGCTGTGTCTGGTGCGTGTGATGTGAATGGTGATGGTTATGGCGACATTATTGTTGGCGCACCCCTATACGATAATGGGCAAACGGATGAAGGCGCAGCATTTCTTTTTTTAGGCTCATCCTCAGGACTCCTCAACACTCCTTCATCCACACTTGAAAGCAACCAGGCGAATGCTGCGTTCGGTAGCAGCCTATCAAGAGCAGGTGATACTAACGGTGACGGATACAGTGATATCATTATCGGAGCGCCGTTGTATGATAACGGGCAAACGGATGAAGGCGTAGCATTTGTGTATACCGGCTCAGCATCGGGCATTAATGCAATTCCTGCAACTATATTGGAAAGTAACCTGGCATCGTCGGCTTTTGGAACAAGTGTATCCGGCGCAGCAGATGTAAATGGAGATGGATACAGTGATGTGATTATTGGCGCTCCAACTTTTACCAACGGAGAAAGTAATGAAGGTGCGGCATTTGTTTATCACGGTTCAGGCAGTGGCATTGTTACTCCTGCTGCAATAATGCTGGAAGCCAATCAAGCCGATGCTGGTTTCGGTAGTAGTGTATCGGGCGCAGGCGATGTTAATGGCGATGGATTTAGCGATATAATTGTTGGTGCCCTTAACTATGACAATGGAGAAACCGATGAAGGTGTGGCATTTGTTTATTATGGCAGCGCATCAGGCATTGCTACTAATGCACCGGCTATGCTTGAATGTAATAAGGTAAATGCTCATTTTGCACAGTATGTATCTGCCGCAGGAGATATGAATGCAGACGGATATAGCGATATTGTTGTAGGAGCACCTGGTTTCAGCAATGCAGACACAGTTGGAGGAGCAACGTTTGTTTTCTATGGTGGTTCGGGAGGTATTAATGTACATGCCGTTGCAACTCTTTCTATCAATAAATCAACCGCCTATTTTGGTTCAGCTGTATCGGCGGCCGGAGATGTAAATGGTGATGGGTATGGTGATTTGGTTGTTGGGGCTACCGGTTATACCAATGGTGAATCAAATGAGGGAGCTGCATTTATTTACCAGGGTGCGGCATCAATAGCAGATATTATAATAACAGATAGTATTGAAAGCACACAACCCGGTGATGGGTTTGGCAATAGTTACGCCAGTGCCGGGGATGTAAATGGTGACGGATATAATGATGTAATTGTAGGAGCGCCTAACTACGATAATGGAAGCAATAATACCGGAGCTGCCTTTATATATCATGGTTCAGTAAATGGATTGAGTCATGTGCCCAATGCAACGCTTTTAGGTAGTCAGTCAAATGCAGCTTTTGCCAGCGTAGTAGCAAGTGCAGGAGATGTAAACGGCGACGGGTACAGCGATATCATTGTTGGGGCACCAGGGTTTATTTACGGTTCATTCAACGAGTATATTGCGGTAGCTTTTATTTATTATGGATCGGCAACAGGCATTAACCCGGTATTGATAGATACGCTTGAAAGCGGTGACAATTATTACGATGCATATCGAAGCAACTTTGGTGCTACAGTTTCCACCGTAGGAGATGTAAACGGTGATGGATACGGCGATATAATCATTGGATCACCCTATGGCGGTGGTAGCGGCTCGGGATATGCCAGGGTATATTATGGATCGGCCAGTGGTATTAACCATCTTAATTCATCACCTTTATCCAGTGACTGTAAAGGATTATTTTCAAGTAGTTTATCTTCTGCCGGCGATATAAACGGTGATGGATATGGGGATATTATTGTAGGAGCACCGGTTTCAGGAACGTGTTACATTTCTCAGCCCTACGGCGCTATACATATATACTATGGTTCTGATACCGGTATAAGTTATCTGAATGAAACGTATATCACAGGTATACAAGATCTATATGCATATCTGGGATCCACTGTATCGACTGCGGGTGATATCAATGGCGATGGATTCAGCGATATAGTTGCAACTACAGGCGTTTCTTATAATGGCCAGGGATATAGCAATGCCTCAGTTATTTATTATGGCTCTTCAAGCGGTATTCATAACGATATTAGTAATACACAAATTATAGGCAACGCTGCTGCAGGCATCGGAGATATAAATGGCGATGGTTATGGTGATGTTACTACAGGCACATCTGTTTATTTGGGATCTCCTTCCGGACTTATATCTAACCCTGTTTTAAATACTATCGGTGGTGCGCCAGCCGGAGACATCAATGGTGATGGATTCAGCGATGCGGTGAGAAGTGTAGCAGGTAAAGTCTACATATATTACGGTAACGGTGGTGGTAAACGTGGAAATATCCAGTTATTCAATTCCTCATCAACCGATCCTATTCAGCAATCCAACATCATACAAAGCAATTTTGCTATTGGCGTATTCGCCAAAAATCCGCAAGGCAGAACAAAAGGAAAATTAGTGTGGGAAACAAGAAGCGAAGGACAGCCCTTCAGTAGCGCTTCACCCATTACCAACAGCACGCAGTTTACTGCGCAACAATCTGCTTATACAGATCTTGGAACTGCAGGCATTCAGCTCACTAATAATATTGATAAGGTTGGATTTCAAACCAAAGTCAGAGCACGTATAAAATATGATGCTGCAACTTCTTTGAATGGACAAGTGTATAGTCCCTGGTTGTACCCGCAGGGTTTGTTTGGTGCTATGGGAATGAACTCAGCGGTACTCCCGGTTGAACTGCTGGATTTTACTGCCATTGTTATTGATAATAAAACAGTAAAACTGGATTGGCAAACAGCTTCAGAAAAAAACAATGTTTTGTTTACTGTTGAACGATCCTCCAATGCCCAGCAGTGGCAGGTTGTTGCAAAATTGAAAGGCGCAGGCAATTCATCTGTTCCAAAATCATACCAGGCTTTTGACGATCATCCTTATACAGGCATATCTTATTATCGTTTAAAACAAACAGACAACGATGGAAAGTTTGTGTATTCCGAAATACGAAAAGTGAATATTGCTGTTGCACAAGTCAGTCTGAGAATATATCCAAACCCAACGCAACATACACTAACTGTTGAAGGTGATAAAAATGAATTATCAACCATACAATGCTTTAACAGCAGCGGGCAGAATGTTAACGGTTTGATTCGGATTAGCAGGACAAATGATAATAGAATAGTGTTAGACATCAGCAAGCTTAGCTTAGGTGTTTTCTATATAAAAACAACTACTGCGGCATATAAAATAATCAGGCAATAACAGTTAAGAGTTCCAACTTTTCGAAAAGTTGGAACTCTTAATCATTTCATTATTCCGTACGCAATGATTTTACAGGATTGATGAGTGCAGCTTTTATTGATTGAAAGCTCACCGTTAATAAAGTGATGAAAAATATAGCCAGCCCTGCGATAATAAATAGGCCTGAGCCTATGGAGATACGGTATGCAAAGGCATTCAGCCATTCATTCATTGCCCACCATGTAAAAGGGAATGCTATCATTATTGCAATCAATACCAATTGCAAAAACTCCTTCGATAACAACAGCACAATATTATTTACGGTAGCTCCTACTACTTTGCGAATCCCAATTTCTCTTTGTCTTTTTTGAGCGGTAAAGGCTGCCAGACCAAAAAGCCCGAGGCAAGAGATAATGATGGCAATAGCTGCAAAGTATTTTGATAAAGACTCCACTCTTTTTTCAGATGAATACAGTGCCTGGTAATCATTATCAAGAAACTGGTATTCGAATGACTGCCCTGCATTGTACGATTTATAAAATTTTTCCAACCGGGCAATGGTCTCTCTTTCTTTCCCTGATTGAATTTTAACCATAATCTTTGATGCAAACTGGTTGATAGTAAAATCAAAAAAGCATGGCTTCACTTTTTCATACAAAGATTGAAAATTAAAATCTTTTACTACCCCAATAATAACTTTATCTGCTCCCCATATATGTACTACTTTTCCAACAGGATCTTTTAATCCCATAATTTCAATAGCTGCTTCGTTAAATATTACCGACCCTTTTTCATTCCCATAAGATCTGGAAAATGTTCTGCCTTCTTTTAATTTAATCCCTGCTGTTTCAATAAAATCATATCCTGCGGCTAAGTCTGTGAAGTCAATCCTTGTATCGGAAGCTTTGCCCGGCCACGAAATATCGTACGTGCCTCCATTTCTATTAGTGATGTTATGCCTGAAATTCGCTGCGTTAATAACACCTGGAATATTTTTAACGGCCTGCAAAAAAGTCTCCAGGTCTGTTTCATATTTACCTCCCGGCGCATAGTCTTCCTTGTTAGTTGATACCATACCCCCTTTTTCAAAATACAAAATATTATCGCGGTTATAGCCCAGGTTTTTTGTTTGAATCAAATGCATCTGGCTGTAAATAACCATAACGGATACAATGAATACTGCCGAAAGTGTAAATTGAAACACTACCAAACCTTTCCTGATGAAGACTTCGCTTACAGCGGTTTTTATTTTGCTTTTCAATGTAGCAGCAGGTTTGAAACCTGTTAAATACAGCGCCGGATAGCTGCCTGCTATGATCCCTGAGAGCAATGTTATGCCAAGCATTGTTAATACAAACCTTGTATCTGGTTGTATACTCAATTGTTTGCCGGTTACCTGGCTAAAAAATGGTAATAACAGAACAACAAGGATTACTGCAACTATGGCTGCTAAAAAAGAAAGCAGCAGGGACTCTCCCAAATATTGCAACACAAGAGCTGTACGACTCGCTCCCATTATCTTTTTTATCCCTACTTCCTTCATCCTCGCTGCTGCTTTGGCTGTGGCCAAATTCATAAAATTAATACAGGCAATGATCAGTATAAAAAGAGCGATGATAGAAAACAGTTTCACGTATTCTATTCTTCCTCCTGCAGGCGCTCCATTTTCGTAATGATTATAGAGATAAGTATCGGAATATCGCTGAACAAATAAACTCACTTTAGCATCGCCTCTTTTACCAGCGATCATATTAGCCAGCTTCTGATTAAAAGTAATGGTGTCTGTATTTTTTTTCAGCACAACAAAAGTGCTGGGATCATTGTTTTCCCAATTTTCTAATTTGGTATTTTTCTCCATAAAGAGATCGTAATTGAAAACAATATCAAACTGAGCCGTTGCATTAGCGGGTGGGTTTTTAAAAACGCCCGAAATAATATAAGTACCGCTATAATCTTTTTGGTTCCATTCCACAGATTTTCCTGATACATTGGTGGTTGTATTAAATAATGTACGCGCAAGTGTTTCGGAAATTACAATTGAATACTTATCCTGTAACAGGCGATCTCTATCGCCTTCAATAAGCGGGTAAGAAAAAATATTGAAATAATCTTTTCCTGCAAATTGTGCACTTGCGTTTATCCGTTGTTCATTACTGGAAATAAATCCTTTTTTATCAGACCAGGAAACTGGTATAACAGCGGTTGCATATTCCACCTCGGGCATTTCTTTAACAAGTGTAGCAGCCAACAGCCCGGGCGTCCGTTCGTCAGTGGTTATACCTTTTGGAGATTCCGCATTTTTCATTACCTGGAAAAGCTGGCTATCATTATTGTTGAATTTATTTACATGCATTTCATCATCTACCCACAAATAAATTCCAATGGCGCATGCCAGTCCTGTTGAAAGACCAATCAAATTGAGTAAGGTAAATTGGCGGTCTTTAATAAGATTGCGCCAGGCAATTTTAAAATAGTTTTTAAGCATAGTCTGGTTTATTACCGAAGGATGAAATTAAAATCGGTATAGGCGAACAAGAAAAATGCCAGCTTCACAATGCATTAGCGTTCAAATCTTTATTAAACTACATCAAGCTGGATTGTTCGCTTATGCAAACAAAGTGTCCGGAATTGCACATAATTAGATTAAGGACACGGAGTCGGTGGTAATCCATACAACAGTTGTAAAAATGTAAAAGCCGGATGGCACTGTGCTATCCAGCTTTTAAAACTACGTTTCATCAATTATCCTTTCCTTAATAATATTTTTTTAGTCTGAAAGTCATTTGCTGTATTGATCACATCCGTTAACTGCGGCCAGCGGTTAGCCTGTTCAAACGAATTGGTGTATACCTTGGTTATTTTAAGTTTAATGGTATTGCCGTCCTGTTTAGCCTCCACAATAAAGCTTCCCGTTTCATTGCTCTTGTTCACAGCAAGTTTATCCAGTCCTTCTGCTTTATATCCCTGCGGAATATCGAATGCAATATTATACTGAAATGTACGGGAGCAAGGCATGTATACATCTACACTTCTCTCTATCTGCGATGGTTTCAATTGTAATTGACTACCTATCAGTTTTCCTATATCTACAATATAGTTGCTGCCTCCTTTTTTTACCCAGCCATCAATGGCAAACTGTGTCGAATACACGAAGTCTGGCTTCGTATGACGCAGTCCCATATTATCAATCCGGTAAAGCGTAACATCTTTCGGCTTTTCATCAAATCTATCTGATATCTCATCAACAAATCTATCTTTCCATTCGCTTCTTGCTTTTGCAAATGCAGCGGTGTATTCATCTGCCAGCGATCTGTTTTTACGACTATCTGCAAACTCTTCCATAAATGATTCTTTTACACCCAGTGCCTTTCTTTCTTCATCATAATAATCTTCAAATAACAATAACCGCTTTTGCTCACTCATCCGCATTTGTCCTTTCAATATAGTTTGCCTGCTTATTTTGAGCTGCTCCATATTATCCGAAAGAGCTACTTTCAGGTTTTCCATCTGCACGTTATTTTTTGCCGACGTTTTGCCAATATTCTCCATGGCTTCATCATCAAGCCGTATAGACGACTTACTAAAACCTTTTACTACAATGGTGGGATCCTGCTGCCCCTCGTATTCTGCCGGTATGTAATTGCAATTGGTAAACACACCCTCGGCGCACATATATATCGTCACGTCCTCCGTGGTTTTAATAACATACTCAAAATCATCTACCAGCATTACCTGTTTGGTATCCGGTCCGTAAACAGAAGTTGCCAATATGATCTCATTTTTTACACCAAGCTTATCAAGAATAAGACTGAGTAGCAGTAAGAATTTTTTCTTATTAGGCGCCTGGTAATTTCTCTCAATGCCTACGTTTATTTTATCCGTAGCATCTACCTTATAGAAGGCAATATACCTGAATGCGTAATAAATATAATACGGAAAGCTATCTCTTGGCAGCTCATCATGCTTGCGCATGCGTTTTATCATCGATTTTATTTCTGCAGATAATCCTTCTGCAGCAAGCCCAAGCTGCGTACCATAAAAATCTTCTTTCATATCAACCTTGGCATCTTCAATAATCTGTTGAAAAGGTTGATTGCGGTATACTTCTCCTTCCTTTCTTTTTATTTTCCGCGGTCCACCAACGCGGATGTTTAAACGAAGTATAGGCAACTGCCTTGATGGAGACATCCACAAATCAACCGGTGATTTGGCAATGTTTTTATATTCAGCATCCAGTATATTGTCTTCATCCGCATCCTTCTTTACTTTGAATTCCGGCGCGCCATTCATTGCCCTGTATTCTACAGCGCAGGTGGGGCCAACTTCGCAATGCACAGAATAATGCAATATGGGTTTGTCGTCGCCAAATACAAAAAGATATGGCTCTGTTCTGTAGCCCACCGCCTCTTCTTCCTGCTGGCTTACAAAATAATCTATCATGTCGCCTACCTCTAATCCTGAAACAGCCACCTTGCTTTTCTGTTCATCGTTGTCGTTCTTAGTCATTACCTCTTCATCAACATTTACTTCTTTTATGCTTCCGTCAGGCTTTATAATGCGGATACCCAGAACCGTTACCCTGCCTTTTAGTTTTCGCGAAAAAAACCTGGCCAGTTTTTTAGATTTCTGATAACTGAATTCGGAGTATTCATCCAGCGTAGCTTTGTCATTGATCTTGATCAGTTCCCTGTATGTATTGGTAAAATAAATTTCCTTGTATTTAACGGCCGTTAATACCAGGAATTTGAATTTGCTTTTACTGATGGCTTTTATTTCCTGGTGACGCGCCACTATTACACCGGGTTCATTGGCATAAGCAGCCGGTATAGTTCGGTTATTAAATGCGGGAATGTTCCAGCCCCATACTTCTTTGCGTACATCTTCTACTCTCTTTTTATACTCCGCATCATCCATTTGTGCAGTAGCATGCAGGCAGATGGCAAGCGTTGTTGCTATTAATGCAATGGTTCTCTTGTATGTCATTATTGATTGTTTGGAAGTTATCTTAATATTTATTTCTTGCTGAGCGTAACTTGCTCGTTATAACATTTTTTTAATTGCGAGATACTTGCATTCCACTTTTCAAAAGCAGATTTACGCAAGCGTGTATCCTTTATAGTGATCTCTTTGTGGTAAATAAGTTTTGCGCCAACAGTTTTATAATTTACTTTAAAGCTGTAAGACGGTTCCTCAATATTTAAACCCGCTGGCAGCTCATTTACTTTATATCCTGCAGGAACCGTTAGTTCTGTTTCGTATACCAGGTTTTGTTTATATGGAAACACCCAATCAGCAGTTCTCTTTTCTGTGTTGATATCCGCATTATCCATGTCTTTTCTAAAATCCATATCTATATACATCTCATCTCCAAAACCCGCTACTGCATCTTTATACGCCAGTTGGTAATTAATATCAAGACTATTATTACGCTCATTAAGATCAGAAGTCTGCAGTTGTGTAATAACATATTTCGGATTGTTCTCAGAAAGATAAGATTGAAGTGCAGTAGTTAATTTGTCTTTCTTTAAACTATGGATCTGATCCAGCAGCCATTCTTTGCTTTCCCCAATAAATTTATGAATAGCAGTGCCTGATAATGTATTGCCATCGATAGACACCACTCTTTTTTCAAAATCAGTATTTTGAGTGGACGTGCGCACGGGGATTTTTTCGAGTATATATTTTTCACCATCTTCAATCAGCACCTGCCTGCCCTGGATACGTTCTGCGTACTGATCAAAACCAATATAAGTTTCTGTAGCATCCAGGAAATAAAATTTTCCTTTATAACGCAATGCGCAGATCATGTGATTATCTACCGAAAGCGAAGGAGTAGAATAATCGTATGCAATATGATTGGTTCCGATCCAGCAAAGCCGTGCATCAAATCCTGCGGACTGCAATAATTCTTTTGTGAGATTGGCCATCCCTTTACAATCGCCGTATTTCTTTTTTAAAACTTCCTGCGCTTTTTCTGGTTTAAATCCTGCAATGCCATCTTCAAAAGCTATATAGCGGATATTATCCTGTACATATTTGTAAAGGGCTTTAACTTTGGCGGTATCATTATTTATGCCTTTAACTATTTCCTGCGCTTTTTCTTTGATGGTAGCTGCATCATTGCCAATTTGTAATACAAGATGCCTGTACCAGGCGTACTGATCGGCAACAGTATTAAAGTATGTTATCTTGCTGTCTTTTGCATCTGCATATTGACTTAATATCAACAGGTGAGGATAAGTGTAAGAAGGGCCAGGACTGCGTGGCTCATTTTTCCTTGCTTCCAATTGCTGAATAGTATACGTATATATAACCGCATTTTCTTTTTTTTCAGTTTGCTTGTTTATTTTATAGCCTTCAAAATTCATTTCCTTAATAGCAAGGTGCATCCATTGAGGTACAACCAGTACTATCTGTTTGTTCTCTATTTTATACGACTCTGAAAAATAGATGGTAGTGAAATACCGTGGATCAGTTATGGTTTTACTGATCTGCACTTCACTTTCAGAGCCCTTCTTCTCTAATGGAAGCTGGAAATAACAAACCTTTGCATCTGAGTAAAAAATACTTTCCACTGAATAGTATTCATAAACCGGACGGATGTTTCTTGCTTTTTTGCCATCCACCAAAACATTCACTTCGTTGATGGTAGACTGATCATCATAAAATTCAACAAAGGGAACATCTGTACGGAATCCATCACACCTGAATACCGTATTGGATAATTCGTTGATTAGAACCGGGTTTGTAGTGTTACCATATACAAATTCATACCGCTCCGTTTTATTTTTGATCACAATATTATTGTCGTCTATCCATTTGTGTGGTGCAGCAATAAGAAATAAACAAAATGTGCATATAAAAAAGGAAAGAAACAGTACACGCCGGGCAATCTTTTTCATGCGATGATAACTTAAGGATGAGGGTTTTTACAACTCAATATCATGAAAAAATATCAAGTATGAAATAGTTTTTTCGCTCTTGCCTGATATCAACGGCTGAGCCATCCAAAAAGTATCTTAAGTGGCTGGTTATAACAATGATAATATAAAAATAATTTGATGTGTGTTAACCGACAGATGCTGACAGCTCAAATCCAAATTCGCTACCCATTCCAATCTGGCTGTTAACCCATATTTTGCCGCCTATGGCTTCAATAAATTCTTTGGAAATGGCAAGCCCAAGACCGGTACCTTCCCGCTTGCTGCCGGGAACTTTATAATACCTGTCAAAAATTTTAGAGAGATGTTCTGAAGCAATACCGATGCCGGCATCTTTTACAGCAAAAGAAATATGCTGCGCGGAATTTTTAACCGATAATATTATTTCACTGTTTTCAGGAGCATTTTTTATAGCATTGGTAAGAAAGTTATTCAATACCCAACCTGTTTTTTCAATATCCGTTTTAAAGGAAGGCAATACCGGATCAACAACTTTTTTTATGCTGATACTTTTTTCTTTTGCAGAAGCTATTACAGTTGCTACCGCCGCATCCGCAATAATATTGGCATCGGCTGGCTGTATATTTAATTGCATTCTGCCTGCTTCAACCTGCGACATATTCAACAGCTCACTCAAAATTTTGAGCATGCGTTTATTATCTTCTTTTAAACGTTGTACTAAATCTTTTTGAGCAGGCAGCAGGTTTCCTGTTCGCTCATCTTCTAAAAGTTTCAAACCAAAATCAGACGAAGCCAGCGGGGTTTTTAATTCGTGCGATATGGTAGCAATAAAATTGGTTTTGGCTACATCCAGTTCTTTAAAAGAGGTAATGTTTTTTAATACGATCACTTTATTACCCTGGGCCTCATTTGAAAGTTCTATTACTTCTTTATTAAAATAATTTTCTTTGTCATCTACTACTATCTTAAATAACATTGAATTTTTTTCATCCATCAAAAAGCGAAACAAATCGTTAGAGCGGCTTACTTCCTCTACTGATTTTCCTACAATATCGTTGGCAGTTACGGACAGTAATTGCAGCGCCTGGTTATTGGCAAAGAGGATGATGTTTGTTTTATCAATACCAATGCTGGCATCTCTTAAACTGTTGATTACTGCTTCTGCCCTTGCTTTTTCAAACAGCAGTTTATTAAGGTTGCTATTGGTATAATACTCCAGCGCTGCCGCCATTGTATTGAATGATTCAGAGATCTGCCCGAACTCATCTTTACTGTTGATATGAATACGGTGGCTGTAATTCTTTGATGCTATTTCCTCTATACCAGTATTAAGATCCTTGATTGGATTAGTTATTACAGACGGAAAGTTATAAGAAAACGTAACAGCGATGATAAAGATGAGTGCCGCTATCAACGATATAAAAGTAAGTGCATCTTCAGCGGTGTGTTCAGATTTTACTTTCTTTACATCGATGGCATTCATATTAAGTGCGATAACCGTTTGCAGTTTATTGCGGATAATGTGTTGATTGATGTAAGAAGTATCACCTTGCTTTAATTGATTAAATGCCGCTCTTAACGCCGTTGTAGCTTCTTTCTCACCAGGCTCGGTAACATTTGATTCCTGTAACAGCAACGATTTTTCAAATCGCTCTTTGTTTAATGAAAAATTAAAGCTTATACTATCAATAGCGCACTGCATGGTATGCGCATAATCAAGTGACTCATAATTATTATACAAAATAGCTTTTGCATCTTTTTTTAATTGAACAAGGTAATAGATGCCTACTCCGCCTGCAAACAAAAGCAGCGAAAAAAGAAACAATGTTCCCAGTCGTATTTTATTTTTTACACTAGCCATCAGGAAAGAATTACAATATCAACTTCATTTTGAGAAAGGTTTTTGAGCAGTTGATTAAACATACCCGTGCGGAGTATTACCTGGTAAATATTAATATGCGGCTTTCCTATACATACGGTAGTTATTTTTTTCTCCAATACTGTTTCCATTATACTGGTTGTTATGTTATCACTTTTTTTCTGAATCACTTCGGCACCCAGCTCTGTTGCATTTTTAAAGTTATTGATTAAATGCCTTTGCTGCGCCAAGGAAATTTTTTCAAGACTTTCCTTTGGCGTTTGAACATACAGCACGTACCATTTGCTGTTATAATAAGATGCCAGTCTTGCTGTTTTCCTGATAATTCTTTGCGCTGTTTCGTGGCTGGAAGAAATACAGGCCAATAGTTGTTCATGCCTGAATGGGATATGCTTTGCCGTGATCTCGTAATCTACCTTCCTCTCCACCTGTCCTGCTACTTCTTTCAAAGCTAACTCGCGTAACTGGAGTATTTTTTCGGGTTGAAAAAAATTGGTGAGCGCCTGTTGCACTTTCGCGGGATCATATATTTTTCCTTCCCTTAATCTTTTTATCAGTTCTTCAGCGGTAAGATCAATATTTACTACCTCATCTGCCAACTGTAATATCTTGTCAGGCACCCTTTCTTTTACTTCTATGCCGGTAATATGTTTTACTTCTTCATTAATGCTTTCAATGTGCTGAATGTTTACAGCACTTATTACATCTATACCTGCGGAAATAACATCCATCACATCCTGCCAGCGCTTTTCATTTTTACTACCAGGTATATTGGTATGTGCCAACTCATCTATAATCACCACCTGCGGATGAAGTAAAAGAATAGCATTTACATCTAACTCCTCCAGGTGCTTTCCCTTGTAAAATACTTCTCTTCTTGGCATTACAGATAAACCATCCAGCAATGCATGCGTTTCTCTTCTTCCATGTGTTTCAATATAACCTATGCATATATTCACACCTTCATTCAGCAACGTGTGTGCTTCCTGCAGCATTCGATAGGTTTTACCTACGCCCGCACTCATGCCAATGTATATTTTCAATCTTCCTTTAGAAGATCTTGCATCGGCAGTGTTATTAATATCTGAAAACGTCATACAATTATTTCAAAGCATCCAACGCTATATTCAATTTCAACACATTTACTTTTGATGGGCCAAAGATTTCCAGCAAAGGCTTTTCGGTATGTTGCTGAACCAACGTCGTAATTTTTTCAGGGGCAATATGCCTCACAGATGCGATACGACTTACCTGTACAAGCGCACCTGCAGGCGACAAGTCAGGATCTAAGCCGCTGCCGGATGCTGTTACCAATTCTGCAGGAATAGATTGTTTTGATACACCAGGATTGTGTGCAAGAAAAGTATCTATTCTTTGCTGAACAGTTGCAAGGTAGTCTGGATTGGATGGACCTTTATTACTACCAGCGCTGCCGGCGGCATTATAATCAACCGCAGAAGGACGTCCCTGGAAATATTTATCATCGGTAAATTTCTGACCAATATTAGCATACCCAACTACTTTTCCGTTCACTTCAACTTTTTCACCATTGCCGCCACCTGGTGTCATCTTTCCAACGCCTGCAACCAAGAGCGGGTACAGACCAGACAGTAGAAGCAATAATACGAGCGTTAATTTGAGCGATATGATTAAGTTCTTTTTCATACAATTATTTTAATGTTAAATGGTGTTTTTTATAGCTAACAGCGCTTGTAGCTTAAGTTCCTGATTGCCTCTGAACCGGCTGGCTTCGTATCCGCACCGCCACTGCCTTTTACTTTTAGGAGACCTGTCAACCGTAGAATTTAATTCTGCCATTCCTTTAATGGGCCACACAATAAATCTCACGTAAAAGGAGGTGGCTTGTGCGGATACTGGTATTAATATCTGTAACATGATTATCTTTTTTGCTTTCAGGATTAAATTGCCATTTATCAAGATTATTCATATCCACATACCCAACACCATATCAATTATTTTTATACCTATAAAAGGTACGATTACACCTCCTACGCCATACATCAACAGGTTTCGCCTCAATAAAGCACTTGCGCCAATAGGCTTGTATTGAACACCACGCAATGCTAGTGGAATAAGCATTGGTATAATAATGGCATTGAATATAACAGCAGAAAGTATTGCAGACTCAGGGCTTTTAAGATGCATAATATTTAATGCCTGCAGTGATGGAATAGAAGCGATAAATAATGCAGGCACTATAGCAAAATATTTTGCAACATCATTGGCTATCGAAAATGTAGTAAGTGTTCCCCTTGTTATCAACAATTGCTTTCCAATTTCAACCACTTCAATCAACTTTGTTGGGTCATTGTCTAAGTCAACCATATTGCCCGCTTCTTTTGCTGCTTGTGTACCACTGTTCATGGCTACACCTACATCTGCCTGGGCAAGTGCAGGCGCATCGTTGGTTCCATCGCCCATCATTGCCACCAGCTTACCAGACTGTTGTTCTTTCTTTATATAATTCATTTTGTCCTCAGGTTTCGCTTCCGCTATAAAATCGTCTACTCCCGCTACACCGGCAATATATTTTGCGGTTAAAGGATTATCGCCTGTTACCATCACTGTTTTCACGCCCATTTTTCTAAGCCGCTCGAAACGTTCCTGGATACCCGGTTTTATGATATCCTGCAATTCAATCACGCCCATCACTTTTTCATTTTCACTAACCACCAGCGGTGTGCCTCCGTTTGTGGCAATCGATTTTACTTTTTCATTTACTTCTTCAGGAATAGTGTTACCTGCTTTCTGTACAATCTGTTTAACCGCATCATACGCTCCTTTACGTATGCGACGCTGATCAATGTCAATACCGCTGGTACGTGTAGTGGCAGCAAAGGGAATAAAATGGGCCTGCTCCAAATTCATGTTTTTTGATGATGGAGCTCCTGCTAATTCAACAATTGATTTTCCCTCCGGTGTTTCATCTGCCAGTGAACTTAATACGGCGCAACTGATAAAATGTTTTTCATCTATACCGGCAATACTGTGAAACTTTGTTGCTTTTCTGTTGCCAATAGTGATGGTTCCTGTTTTATCCAATAACAATACATCCACGTCACCTGCTGTTTCAACAGCTTTACCACTTTTGGCAATTACATTGGCACGCAAAGCCCTGTCCATACCGGCTATGCCAATAGCAGATAAAAGTCCACCGATTGTTGTTGGTATCAGGCATACAAACAGCGATATAAATGCTGCGATAGTAATGCTGGTGTTGGCATAGTCTGCAAAGGGTTTGAGTGTTACACATACTATCAGGAACATCATAGTAAAAGACGCCAGTAAAATAGTAAGTGCAATTTCATTGGGTGTTTTTTGCCTGCTGGCTCCCTCTACCAATGCAATCATTTTGTCAAGGAATGTTTGGCCCGGCTCTGTGGTAACTTCAACAATAATTTTATCAGACAATACTTTAGTACCTCCCGTTACAGAGGATTTATCTCCACCTGCTTCCCTGATAACAGGAGCTGATTCACCCGTAATAGCTGATTCATCAATGGTGGCAATACCTTTAATAATTTCTCCATCCATAGGAATAATGTCACCGACTTCACATACAAACCTGTCGCCTAACCGAAGTTGTGATGATGGAACGATCTTTATCTCATCTACATGTATTTCGCCTACGGCAAATATTTTTTTAGCGGCTGTATCCTGTCTTGTTTTTCTCAGGCTTTCTGCCTGTGCTTTTCCCCGTGCTTCCGCAATAGCTTCTGCAAAGTTGGCGAATAACAACGTTATGAACAGGATCACAAACACCAGTATATTATACCACATGGCGCCTTGTGATGAATCTCCGCTGAGCAAGGTATATACTATCACTGCAAGCATTACGGCAGTGCCAAGTTCCACTGTAAACATTACAGGGTTCTTGATCATAGTTGCGGGGTGAAGTTTAACAAAGGCATTTTTAAATGCTGATTGTATCAATGCCGGTTGAAACAATTTATTTGATTTATTATCAGTTCGCATACAATGAGTCTTAAGTTGTAATAATGGTTATTTCATAGAAAAAAATTCGGCGATAGGTCCAAGGGTTAAAGCAGGAAAAAAGGACAGTGCATTGATAATGATAATTACGCCAAATGTCATCACACCAAATGTTACAGAGTCTGTTCGCAATGTACCGGGAGACTCAGGAATAAATTTCTTATTCGCCAGCAGTCCCGCAATTGCTACCGGCCCGATAATGGGTAAAAACCTTGCAAGCAATAGCACAAACCCTGTGGTAACATTCCAGAAAATATTATTATCGCCCAGTCCTTCAAAACCGCTGCCATTATTAGCATTGGAAGAAGTGTACTCATACAGCATTTCCGAAAAGCCATGATAGGATGGATTGTTTAACCACGACCCCGGTTGTACAGCCCATGCATTGTGTGCATGATGCGCTACCATATACGCAGCCAGCGCAGCAAACCCTTTTATAAGAAAAGCAGACAATAATGTTACCAACGCTGCTATCTTTACCTCTCTCGCTTCTACTTTGTGCCCCATAAATTCAGGCGTTCTGCCTACCATTAATCCGGCAATGAAAACCGCGATAATGATATAGATATAATAGTTCAGAATTCCTACGCCGCATCCACCATAAAATGCATTGATCATCATGCCTAACAATTGCATCAATCCTGAAACAGGCATTGAACTATCGTGCATACTATTTACGGAGCCCGTTGAAATAATAGTAGTAACAATGCTCCAGTATGCAGAAACAGCAGGACCAAATCTTACTTCTTTACCTTCCATAGCGCCTGTTGGTTGTTGTATTCCCAACTTTTCAATAGCAGGATTGCCGGCTGTTTCCGTTGCTACTGTAGGTATTAATAACAACAGCATCCCAACAGTCATTACACCAAAAATTACATACGCTAATTTTTTTCGTTTCAGATAGAACCCAAGTGCGAATATCATTGCAATAGGAATAATCATCTGCGCAACCAATTGCACCATGCCGGTAAAATAAGTGGGATTTTCAAAAGGATGAGCGGAGTTTGCGCCAAACCAACCGCCACCATTTGTGCCAATATGTTTTATTGCAATCATGCCTGCGGCAGGGCCTCTTGAAACAAAAGAAGAATCGCCTTGCAAAGTTGTAATGGTGTCTTTTCCTTCATAACCAGAAGGCACACCATTGAATACGAAGATGATGGCAACAATTAAACATAGTGGTAGTAGCAAACGGGTGACAGATTTTGTAAATATTACCCAAAAATTTCCGAGTTGGTTTGTCGTTTTTTCTTTTAAAGCATTGAACACTGCTACTAAGGCAGCGATACCTGTTGCAGCACTTACAAACTGCAGGAAATTTACAACGAACAACTGGGTAAGATAAGTAAGCCCTGACTCTCCTGAATAGTGCTGCAGATCGCAGTTTACTAAAAAACTGATGGCAGTATTAAATGCCAGGTCAGGTGTTTGAGCAGCATTACCATCCGGATTAAGCGGCAATTTATCCTGGAACAGCAACATGAAAAAAGCGTATACCAACCAAAGCATATTTACGGTTAGCATTGCCGCAAGAAATTCCTTCCAGTTCATATTTTTTTGACGATCGATACCGCTTATATTGAAAATAAATTTTTCAAAACGGCTCATAATGCCATTGCTGCTGTAATCGGCGCTAAAAATCTTTGCTATATATCTGCCGAGTGGATATGCCAACAGCACTGTTACTAAAAAAGTAAAAATTATTCCATTTAATTCCGTGTTCATATAATGTTTATTAAACTATCATCAAAACTTTTCAGGCTTTAGTAAAACATATACCAGGTATATGAATACTATTATACACAGGAGAAATAGTAATGTCATCATGGCTTATAGTTTTTCTATTATGTAAACAGATCGAAAGAAGAGCGCAAAACATAACAGCATTGAGATCAATAAAACAATTGTGAGCATATATTAAGATTTGCCTGAGTAATGCCAAAACCTGTTCCATTTTGACAATTATTCTTTTAAAACCAACAGGCACAGGCTGTTATCCCATAAGCCCCTGATATAGGCAAATAAAAAACCCTTTCATTTTGAAAGGGTGACACTATCGTTTTGAAAGGGGATTATCTGATATTGTATTCTTCGAGCTTGCGGTATAAAGTAGTTAAGGCTATATTAAGTAACCGTGCAGTTTCTGTTTTGTTGCCATTGGTGTAGTTCAGCACTTTTTGAATGTGGGTCTTTTCCGCCTCGGCCAATTCAAAAGTTGATTGGCTGTTTTGCAGTTGCTGGTGTTGGATTTCGTAAGGTAAATCAGCCATCGTTAATACATCTCCTTCAGATAATAGAACAGTTCTTTCCATTACATTTTTCAGTTCACGTATATTTCCATGCCAGGGATATTGTTTCAATGCCTCAGTAAATGCAGGTTGCAAGGTTGTTATTTTTTTATTAGTTTGTTTTGCAAATACGCCAACAAAGTATAAGGCCAATGTTTCTATATCGGCTACTCTTTCCCGCAGAGATGGAAGCGCTATCTGGAAAACAGATAAACGATAATACAGATCCGCACGGAAATGACCTGTTTCAATTTCTTTTTTCAGGTCGCGATTGGTGGCGGCGATGATGCGCACATCTACCTGCACGGGTTTTGTTTCGCCCACACGCATAAAAATACCGGTTTCGATTACCCGCAGTAGTTTGGCCTGTAATTCTATGTGCATTTCACCAATTTCATCCAGGAAAAGTGTACCGTTATTGGCTTCTTCAAAAAATCCTTTTTCATCTTTAACTGCACCGGTATATGCGCCTGCTTTATGACCAAAAAGCTGGTTCTCTAACAATTCTTTGGTAAAGGCAGAACAATTAATGGCTACAAAAGGTTTGTTGTAACGCTTGCCTGCATGGTGTATGGCCTGTGCGAATACTTCCTTACCTGTTCCTGTTTCACCTGTGAGCAACACAGTCGTATCAGTTGCAGCTACCTTTTTGGCAAGTTCTATGGCAGCAATTATTGCTTTCGATTTTCCAATAATGTTATCAAAAGAATATTGATTGCCAACCTGTTTTTCCAACTGATGTATCCGTTTGCCCAGGGCAACTTTTTCTATCGAACGCGATAAAAGCGGGATAATTTTATTATTATCATCACCTTTGGTGATGTAATCAAAAGCGCCATTTTTAATGGCTTGAACGCCATCCGGAATATTACCATAGGCAGTTAGTAAAATGATTTCCGTGAGCGGGTATAATTTCTTTGCATCCGTAATAAAATCAACACCGTTACCATCCGGTAGCTTTACGTCGCAAAGAACAACATCTATATCTTTTTGAGAAAGTATTTTTTTCCCTTCTTTTAATGTGCTTGCCTGGTTTACTGTAAAACCTTCCAATGCAATGATGCGGCTCATCAATTCTCTTATTCCTGGTTCATCATCAATCACCAAAATGTTGCCGTGCATATACTGTTTTGTGGTGCAAAGCTAAGTTATTTGGGAGAAGCTGTCAGCTTTCGGCGATCATTGTATTCAACTCTTTCGGAGTTGTTCTGTTAACCACCGGCTACACCGGTGGTTATTATAGTTAAAGTCCTTCGGACTTTTTTACATTATCGATCATCGCTTCAGGCAACAGCAACTGTGAAGTCCAAAGGACTTCAACTTTTCATAACTCCGGGCATAGCCCGGAGATGTGCCTATCCCAATCCAAACTCACTATGTCTTTCAGGAATCTGTACATCCAGGAAATCTTTTTTGAGCAGGCGGTTTTTAAATGCCTGCTGTACTTCATATTCTCCATGTACTAAAAAGAGCGTTTTTACTGCGCGTGGATTCTGGCACGCAAGGAACTGGCTCAGATCTTCGTAATCACCATGTGCACTCATGCTGCGGATGGATCCTATCTCTGCAT
Organism: Agriterribacter sp.; assembly: GCA_047600465.1. GTDB lineage: Bacteria > Bacteroidota > Bacteroidia > Chitinophagales > Chitinophagaceae > Agriterribacter. The sequence goes on along the minus strand of JASGKU010000008.1, from coordinate 91,413 downwards.
GCACCTGGTGATACACACCAAAAATAGTTACCTCTTTTGCACCATCTATTAATCTGCCGCCGAGAGAATGAGGTTCACAATAGCCTGTAAATACAATTGTATTGCGGCTGTTTTCAATGGTATTGCTGATATGATGTTTTACACGTCCACCATCGGCCATGCCGCTTGCTGAAATAATAACGCAAGGCTCATTACGATAGTTGAGCAGCTTTGATTCCTGTACTGTTTTTATAAATTTTAATCCTTTAAATCCAAAGGGATCATTATCACTTTTCAAAATGTTTTGAATGGTATTATTAAAGTACTGCGGATAATGTTTGATGATTTCTGTTGCCTTCACACTAAGTGGACTATCAACAAAATAATCCAACGGCGGAAGCCTGTTTTCTAGCTCCAACTGGTTCAATGCAAATAAAATTTCCTGTGTGCGGCCTACACTAAAAGCAGGTAAAACTAATTTCCCTTTTTTCTCAAGACAAGCTTTTACTACCCATTGCAACACCTGGTCGGGCGTAGTGGTATTCTGATCATGCAGACTATTACCGTAAGTAGATTCAAGAATAACATAGTCGGCCTGTGGAAATGTTTGCGGCGAACGCAGGATCACATCGCGATAGCGCCCTACATCGCCACTAAATGTAATAGCAGTTGTTTTTCCGGTTTCTGTTATTCTTAAATGCACTGCAGCGCTACCAATAATATGCCCTGCATCGGTATACAATAATTGTATGTCTTCATCAATGGTAAACCAGTTTCCGTACTCAACAACATTAAACATGTCAGCAGCTTTCTTTGCATCGTCTATGGTATACAAAGGCTCCAGGTAAGCGTCTCCGGATGCGGCTCTTCGCTTATTAATATACTTTACATCATCTTCCTGTATCTCTGCAGAATCTTCTAACAATACCTGGGTGAGTTCACGCGTAGCTGGTGTGCAAAAAATTTTCCCGGTAAATCCATCCTTCACCAGCTTTGGTATCAGTCCACTATGATCGATGTGCGCATGCGATAATACCAGGTAATTGATCTCCGGCGGGTTAAATCCAAAATCGCGATTGAGTACGTCGGTTTCTTTACCCATTCCCTGGTACATACCACAATCCAGTAAAACTTTTTTTCCGTTCTTCAAAGTGAGCAGGTGCTTGGAGCCGGTAACGGTACGGGCGGCACCATGAAATGCTATTTTCATATTGCAAAAATTATGGAGAACAAGTTACAGGAAACAAATATCATTTAAGCAGATAGTCACTATTAATTATTCCAATTTCCATGCGCCTACAGCATAAGGTAACACATCTATATATGTTCCGTTAGATGTATTTTTCACATACATATTTCCAAACAATATCCTGTAAAATAATTTTCGTTTTTTAGTAAACTCATCTGGCTTGATAAAGACTTTTTCATTGTGCTGTGAGAGGTTTACCAGCACCAGCACCATGTTATCATCTTTTGTTCTTACAAAGGTGAGTATGTTGGGAGAATTATTTTTTACTGTTCTGTATTCACCATTTGCGAGAGCAGGGTTCTCTTTTTTTAAAGTAATAAGCTCTTCATAAAAATTCCAGAGAGAATCCAGTTTATCTTTCTGTTCTTCTACAGAAATGCCATCATCATCGTGAAGATTGGTATCGTTCCACCATGGTCCTGAATTTTCATACCACAAAGCCATTCCTTTTTGCTGTACTTTTTTGTTCCATTTAAAAGCTTCACGTCTTGGGATATCGTTGCCATCAGAGTTTCCGTATTTACCAAATCCACCACTTCCCTGCATTCCTATTTCCTGCCCGTAATAAATAGCGGGCGTTCCGCCAATCAACAAATTCAGCGTGGCTCCAATTTTCATTTTTGAGATATTGTTCTCTACCAATGTGGCAAACCTGTGCGTGTCATGATTTTCAATAAACACAATCTGCTGATCCGGATTAACTGTAAGCTTAAAAGTTTTTTCAGCTATATTAATAATCTTTTCCTTGTTGAAAGACAGGATCGCTTCCCGCAGGGGAAAAGCAAATACCCTGTCTGCTCCTACCCGGGCAATATAATCATCCCCGTACGATCCCCAGTCAGTTTGTTCAGCAATAAAAAGCAACGCGGGGTTAACTTTTTTTAAATCTGTAATCAATGGTTTCCAGAAAGCGGAGAAAAGGTTACTTAACTGCGGTTTATTATCCAGCATATCCATCATATGATCAAGCCTGAAACCATCTGCACCATATATAAAACTACCATCGCCTAAAGGATCAATCCATTGCAAAAACAATGTGCGCATATAATCCTGCACTCCTTTATTCAACAGGTTTACAGTGGTAATTCTTTTATACACACCGTTATAGCCTTCCAGTCCATTCGTGTCGAAAATAATGGTAGACGGAATTTTGTTTTCCTTATCGGTATAAAGAATATAATTGCTATATGACGAAGATGGTTTTGCAAAAGAACTCCTGTACCATTCATGATCTTCGGTTATATATTGAATTTCCATGTCAATATATATTTTCATCCCCCGCTGGTGTATATCATTCACAAGATTGTAATAATCTTCTTTTGTTCCATAGGCTGGGTCGATCGATTCAAAATCGTGCGTGAAGTAATTATGATAATATACCGATTGATACAATGGTGTAAGAAGGATAGAAGTAATGCCTAACTGCTGCAGGTAATCCAACTGAAATCGTAGGCCATTCAGGTCGCCATGTTTGTCGCCATTACTATCGTAAAAGCTGCGTTGAAAAACATGATAAATGATTTCAGCCTGTTTTGGTGGATCTTGTTCCTGTGTTGTCATATTTAGCAATGCAAGATAAATAACAGTTACAAAATGTTGCTAAATGGTCAGTGAGACACTGCCCATGGCGATACAATATGCATGACGCTGGTTACAGCGATGTAACCTGTTCTGAAATGTATATTGCCCGGAAACAGTTTATTACAATTGAAAATTTATAATACCAATGGATTAATAGCCGATGCTGCGGCTTCACCGGCAGGAAGCCCCAGGAACCAGGTAGTACGATCAGCTTCCTGGTATTGGTTTTTAGGCGTGGTAATGGTTGCGCCATCCGCAATATATATAATGGTCATTACTTCACGCATAATGGATGAATTGTTGCCCGGGGCATTGTGTATGGTAAATCCATAATGCCATGTGGCATCGCCTGCATTCATAGTATGTGCACGGGCGATATCAAAATTGTTGTCTTTTACGTATTTATCAAATTCTGTTTCAGACTCATCAGAGATTTCATGGTTGATTACCGCTCCCTTTGTATGCGACCCTGAAGCAAACGTAAGCATGCCCATATCAACAGATATGTCAACCAACGGCATCCACATAGTTACAGTGTTATGTGTATCAACCGGCCAGTAATATTGATCCTGGTGCCATGGTGTGGGTCCGCCCCCGGGTTCTTTAAACAAAGCCTGGTCGTGATAGATGCGCACATTATCTACACCCAACAGATCGGCAGCCATTTTTGCAAAACGTTTTGCCATTACAAACTTTTTCACGTTTTCATCTGAACGCCACAGATTCATGATCTGTAAAAAAGCTTTACCATACGTATCCCTGTCTTCCATTTTTCTCTTCTCTGTATTATACTTTTCGGCTGCGTTTACCAATACATCACGATACGCAGCAACTTCATCAGGTGCAAGTACGCCCTTCACTAATGTATGTCCATCTTTACGGAATTCCTGTATTTGTTTATCGGGCAGGCTTCTGAAATTATTCAGCGCAGGTAATTGATCGGCAACAACCATAATAGTACGTTTTTGTATCGACCAAGTTAACTAAGAGTTGGCAATAAACCTACATGATGCACTTCAATTTTTCCCAGGTTGGTGAAGACACCAACCTGTAGCGGCGCCGTGGGCGGTGTCTCACCGCCCCCTAGGGGCATGGCTTATTTTGAAATAACAGTCAATTCAGTTCTGCGGTTCTTTGTTTTACCTTCTTCTGTTGCGTTGTCTGCAACAGGCTTGGATGCACCGAAGCCTTTGTATTGGAGACGGGCAGGTTCAATACCTTTTGAAATAAGATATGCTACCACCGATTTGGCGCGACTTTCAGAGAGTTTTATATTATCTGCAGGTTTACCGGTATTATCTGTATGCCCGCCAATCATAATCTTAACACCCGCATTATCTTTCATCAGGTCTACCACACGATCAAGTTCAGCCAGTGATTCTTTTCTGAGCTCAAATTTATTTACATCAAAAAAGATATTGTTGAGCACTACAAATGCATTTACTTCAATAGGCTGCAATCCTATATCAACTGTATAAGATGAATCTGCCTGTTTTGTGCTGAAAGGAAAATTCTGTGAATAAAACAGGTAGCCTTTCCTGTTTACATTAAATGCATAATCTTTACCCAATGGCAATGTTATAAGATAATTTCCTTCTTCATTGGTTTGTACTTTACTCAACGTTTTTTCAGTGGCAATATCTATCAGTTCAACCGCTGATGGCAGGCCTTGTTTTGTTTTATTATCATATACTTTTCCTTTTACCCATAATGTTTTATTGGGGCGCACGTCTTCTCTTATTTCAAAACTATATATATCCAATCCGCCCCTGGTATCAGCGCGGTCACTGGCATAGTAAGCGGTTTTGCCATCGGCAGCAACTACCAGGCTTCCTTCATTATCTGTTGTATTAAGCGGGTAACCCAGGTTTTCTATCTGTCCCCAGCTTCCATCAGGTTGTCTTTTTGCTAAAAACAAATCATCTCCACCATAACCGGGCAATCCGTTTGAAGTAAAATACATCGTTTGATTATCCGCATGCACAAAAGGGCAACTTTCATCACCTGCAGTATTGATCTTATCACCCAGATTTTCGGGCTCACTCCAGCGGCCGTTTGGCAACCTGCGCGAAACATAAATATCTTTTCCTCCAAACCCACCAGGACGGTTACTCGAAAAATACAATTCTCTTTTATCGGGTGAAAGGCTTGGAGAAGATTCCCAAAACTCACTGTTTACAGGTTCTCCAAGGTTCTCAGGTTTGCTCCATCCTTTTTTTGTACTTGACGAAAAGAACAGATCACAACTTCCAAGTCCGTCCGGAAAATTACAACCGGTAAAAATCAACCATTCTCCATCCTGTGAAATATTCTGAGCGCCCTCATTAAAATTACTGTTGATGTCGCCATCAATGCCCTTAGCTTTCGACCACTGCCCGTCTTTTCGGGTGCTCACAAAAAAGTCTTCATTCAATCCTTTTATTCTCCTGGTAAAAACAAGCGTATTGCCATCAATAGTAATAGAAGGATAATACTCCAGGTCGTTTGTATTAATACTATCGCCCACATTCTGAGGCGCAAATACATAATCTTTTGATGGGTGATCTTTTGCGTACTGCACGGCAAATTCAAAGCTGCGTTTACGATACTGTCCGGCTTTTATGCTTTGTGTATTGAGATTAGGATTAGATAAAAATTGATTTACTGCATCCAGCGCGTTTTGAAACCGACCTGCCCCTGCAAGATTAATAGCATATGGTAATTTATAATCCTTGCTATATGCTGTATCTAACGCAAACGCCTGCTCGTAAGATTTAATACAGCTATCATAATTTCTGATCTCACCAAAAATGCCTGCTTTTGTAAGGTGCGCATCTACATACTTTTTATCCAGTTGCAGCGCTTTATTCATTAAATCTATTGCCTGTGTGTAATTGCCATTCTGTGCCTGGTCGAGCCCTGCATTATAAAGATTTACAGCTTTTTTATTAACCCTGGCGGGATCATATGTTTGAGCCATGGATACATTTATCCCTGTTGCAATACCAATACATATGATAATAAGATTTTTCATATTAACTGACACGGAATTCATAAAACGAAGCTATTCAAATTTTATTCCGCATTGAGAAAGAAAATGTTAAGGGAAACAATTGCCCCGTACCTTAACTTTACCACATGAAGTCACTCATCCCTGTTTTTCGTTTTTTGGTTGGCATTCTTTTTATTTTTTCAGGATTGGTAAAAGCCATCGATCCTTTGGGACTTGCCTATAAAATGCAGGAGTTTTTTGAAGTGTGGGCACAATCTGGCTTTTTACCCGGATTGATGCATATAATGAGTGATTTCGCGCTCCCCTTTTCTATCATCATGATCAGTTTTGAGATAGTAGCAGGAGTGGCTGTGCTGGTGGGTTGGAGAATGCGTTTATTCAGTTGGCTATTACTAATGCTGATTATCTTTTTTACTTTTCTTACAGGATATGCGTATCTCTCCGGCAAGTTCAGAAGCTGTGGCTGTTTTGGAGATTGTATTCCATTAACGCCGCAGGTTTCTTTTGTAAAAGATATTTTTCTTACCATATTCATTGTCGTTATCTTTTTTTATCGAAACAAAATACAATCCACCCTACCTGCTTTTCTTAGTGTATTCATTATTGTTATATCCTTTATTGGCAGCCTGTGGTTACAATGGCATGTGTTGAGGCATTTGCCTGTAATTGACTGCCTTCCTTTTGCAACCGGTAATAATATCCCTGCAAAAATGAAAATGCCACCCGGCGCCATACCCGATAGTACGGTAATAAGTTTTGTATATGAAAAGCAGGGTAAAACGATAGAATTTACGTCTGATAATTTTCCCGAAGATTTTGACGATTCCATTTATCATTTTGTAAAACGATATGATAAGTTGATAAGAAAGGGTAATGCAGAACCACCCATAAAAGATTTTGTGCTGTATAGTCTTTCTGGCACCGATACTACCACGGCTGTTTTAAGCAATCCTGATTATAGTTTGTTTGTATTTATTAAAGATGATGCAAAACAAGGTGCATGGGTAAATGATTTTACGTCAATATATGCTGCCGCAACAAAAAAGCAGTTACCTGCTTTTGTTATCACCAACGATGTTGAAGATAACACAGCTCATCTGCAGAACATGCCGCAACTTACCTGGCTAAAATGTGATGTTGTACCTGTGAAGACAGCAGCCAGGGCTAATCCTACGCTGTACTTATTAAAAAGCGGAACCATATTGCATAAATGGGGTTATGCAGATTTCGATAAGGCTTTGGAAGAGATTAATGCAATAACAGGAAAATAAAAGAAGTATCACAATTATACTTTCTCACAGAAATGTTATTTTAAACATTGCTACCTGTAATACATGAATGAACAATTAAACCGTATTGAAAAAAAGTTGTATCAACTGCGCGACTTAGATAAAGATTTAATACTATTTGGTGCACATAAACATCGTTACAAATTAAATCGTCCGCTGTCAATTGAAGCTATAAACCGTTTTGAAGAAAAATACAGGATCAAATTACCATCCGAATATGTAGACTTTGTTTCACAAATAGGTAATGGAGGAGCAGGTCCATACTATGGGTTAGAGCGACTTGAAAATGGGATATTTGACGACCTGGATTATAAGCGTCCGGAATTCTTACTAAATCCTTCTGAACCATTTTTGCATACCGAACCATGGAATATCAAATTTGAATCTGAGGTTAGCCGGGAGGAAAATGAAGAAGAGTATGAAAATCAGTATTACCAATTTGAACAGGCATATTTTGACAGCAGCCAAATGAATGGGGTGATAGCTATTTGCAATTACGGTTGTGGAGTGAGTTTAAACCTGGTGGTTAATGGGAAGGAATACGGTAATATATGGGCTGATGACAGGGGCAGCGATGCTGGTATATTTCCTTCTATTGACTTTGGAAATAAAGACCGTATTCAATTTTTAAACTGGTATGAATTGTGGCTTGATAAATCAATCGAAGAAATAGAAAGTAAGACTAAAGCAAAAGTAGGTGCTGTGATAAACAAAGAGGATCAGCTTAAAGAAAAGCCATGGTGGAAAATTTGGTAAGTGTAAAGCTGCAGTCAGTAAGGCATTAAGAAATATAATTTTATCAATTGACTTATTACTTAATAAAAAAAATATGGTACGCACTGCTGGTTTTAGCCGGCGTGGTTACAATTGTGTTTTTTTTATTCCAGGGCTTTGGTGATCCGGCAAGGCTTGTATTAGGACAAACAGGTGATAGTACCACCATTCAAAACATCCGAAAAGAACTTTATCTTGATCAACCTAAATGGAAACAGTTTTTATATTATGTAAAAGATATTTCACCGGTGAGTATTCACTCCGCCGCTGAAATACAACAGAAAAAACTAAAAGGCATTTTTATTGGAGGAGATACAAAGCTGGCATTCAAACTACCTTATCTGCGGCATTCTTATCAAACCAAAAGAGCGGTGCTGGATGTATTGATGGAAGCATTGCCGGGAACGCTATTGCTGGCAGTAGCGGCCATGCTGTTTGCTACCATAGTGGGTATTGGTTTAGGTGTGTTAGCAGCCGTAAAACAAAATACATGGATGGATACTTCTGCCGTTTTTACCAGTGTATTAGGCATTTCAGCACCTTCGTTTTTTATGGGTATACTGATTGCATATTTTTTTGCGGTTGTGCTTGGGCATTATACCGGCTTTAATTTAACAGGCAGCTATTACGAATATGATGATTTTACAGGAGAAAAATATTTGTCGCTCAAAAATCTGGTATTGCCTGCGCTTACGCTGGGCATCCGTCCTTTGGCCATCATCACACAACTTACGCGCAGTGCTATGCTGGATGTATTGAACCAGGATTATATCCGCACGGCTTATGCAAAAGGATTACGCACTTCTACCGTAATTTTTAAGCATGCTTTGCGCAATGCGCTTAATCCTGTATTAACAGCAGTTACCGGCTGGTTTGCTGAATTATTAGCAGGTGCTTTTTTTGTGGAATATATTTTCGGGTGGAAAGGTATTGGTAAAATAACCGTTGACGCTTTAGACAAACTCGATTTTCCTGTAGTAATGGGAAGTGTATTGATAACAGCTACGCTCTTTATTATCATCAATATACTTGCAGATGTTTTATACAGTGTAGTGGATCCAAGAGTAAAGATTGAATAAGAAGAAGCCTCTACCGGCCTCTCCAAAGCCCGCCTGACCGGACGGGCAGGGAGAGGTGACCTATGCACGGTTTCCCGCTTATCTGGAAGGTTTATTTTTGGCTGTCTACTTCAAATTTCAGCAATAAAAAACTATAAACCACAAACTACAAATTTCTTCGTGCCCCTTTGTGCCTCTGTGCCTTTGTGGTTCAAACCCTGCTGCATTTATTTAAACGTATCATTATAATATAACGGCACATCATCATCTTTTGAAAAGCTAAGAATAACAACGCGGATGCTTTTTGCATCATCATTATTAAAGAAGCGAATGCTTACCGGTTTTCCTCTTTCTGTTTGTTTGAATGGATCCCAGTATAAAGCATCTCTGGTGTCCTTATCTATCACCTTTACAGTAGGTTCATTATAATTGGGTGTTACAAAATCTGTAGCCTTATCAAAGCCTGCTAATACACTATTGTTAAGCGAAGGTGTTTTGGAAGTATTGGCAGCTCTTGTATCACCACGACGGGTATATATGGCAACAGCGCCACCACCGCCGCCGCCAATGCCGCCCAGGAAGGGTCCTTTAATAACCTTCACCATGGCTATATCGCTCACAGGTATTCCATTAATGGTGTTGGGATCTACTTTCATCTCATCAAGATATATTCCCACCTGGCTTCCTCTAATAGTTGGTACATAGGTTCCATTCTGCATCTGTACCTGCAATCCTGCTACACGCCCCTGCAGCCACTGCAATATATTAGTATAGCTCATCGCATCCTGGTTATCATTCACCAGGTCAAACACATTTTCATTCATGCTCTTGAACATGCCCGAGCTAAGCTTATCATTCAGTATTTCTACATTGCTTTTTTTCTTGGCAACAATTTTTACTTCTTCCAGGGTCTTTACTTTTTCATCAGCAATTTTTTTATTTTTCTTGGTGGTGATGGCTCTGGCAATATCGCGTGAAACAGTATCACCCGGCATTCTTTTAACCAGTTTAAAAGTGCTGGACGGAAAATCACCTTTGTAGTCCAATGTTTTATTGTACGACTCAAAGGTGATAGACACATCTTTGGAGGATATGTTTTTATTATTCAGCTGGTAATATACTTTCACAGGTTGTTCAAACACAAGATTTTTTAGCTCAAACACACCTTTTGAATCAGTGGTGGCCTGCGAGAATTGATTGGTAGAATCCTGGAAATAAAATATGAGATTCACGGTTTCATTCGCTATTATACCGCCATTACCATATACCGTGCCTTTATAAGAAATATAAGGAGTAGGTTGATACTTTATTTCAGGAAATTTACCATTGATAACATCATTCCAATCAAAGCGTTTCCATTTTTCAGAAATCAACAATGCATCCAAAGCCATGGTATTGGCATCATAACCCAGGTAACGGGCTGGCGCGTCAATGCGGCTGGTAATATCGCCACTCAGCCACATAGTGCTCAACATATTTTCATCTTCCAGATTATTTTTTGCGCTTCCGTCTAACACCAGCACGGTATAATGGGTGTAATTGGTATCAGGCAGAATATCAAACGCGTTCATGTTACGGGCAGACTTATTCAAATACAATTTCGGAAAAGCCGGACGCCCTACCACCAGTTCCTGCGGCTGAACAAAACAAAGTCTTTGAGCCAGCAATTGATCGTTTCCATTAAACACGGCTAATTGCAATACACCATTGATTAATTTTTCAACAGGTATGGAACTGGAAATTTCAGGTACACTTTTTACGACACTCGCTTTATATACAAACGTATTGTTCATAGTACCGATAATCTTGTATCCCTTGGGATCAGCAGGCATATTTTTAAACTGGATGGAATAGAACACCGCTTTATCCGTACTATTTACCTGCAACGAAATACCGGAAGCTGCAACATCCGGCAGATTGATAGTTTGTTTTTTCCCTTTTTTATCCTGCACAATAACCTGGTACTTTTTACCTGCATCTGGTATAAGTGTAAATAATCCAACATTCTTATCCAGTGCATTAAATGAAGTAATTTTTTCTGCAGGTTTTGCTGCATCTATTACGTAACCGCTCCAATCAGAAGGAAGCACACCGGGGCTACTCATGCGTACTGCTATTTTCGTGCTCACTCCTTCTATAAAATTTCCTCCTTCGGGAACAGCCTCAGCACTCCATGCTGCAGTTGTATCTGCAACCAGTTTTTGTGGCGATGCAGTATTGTATACCTGGATGGCATGGATGTATTGAAAACGTTCATCAAAATTCAACATCCACTGCGTGTAGGCTCTTACGTAATAAGAACCCTCCGGTAATGAATCTGCCAGGGCAAAACTCCCCTGTCCTTCGCCGGCAAAAAGAGGCACCAGCTTTCTGCTGATCAGCGACTTCCTGGCATTGTACAGTTCAACATACAAAGTGGTTGATATATTGGAATGATTGTATCCATCAAACACAAAAGCCTTAAACCATACATTATCGCCTGCAATAAAATCCTGCTTGCTGTACAGTATATATACTTTTTCCTGCGGATATTTTTCCGCAAGCGTTTGCAAACCCTGTTGTACTTTATCCTGTGCAAAACCTGCCTGCATACCGGCAAGCACACATACAATAGATAGTATCTTTTTAATCATACGTTTTGTTCAATTTACAGCATTGCGGCTATTCGCAATTTAAGTGTACGGTGTGTTAGCGTCAGGTTAATATTGTACTATTTCCCCTCCTGTTTCCGTTTAAAACACCTGCAATATAAAAGACAATTTAAACACAATACAAATATAAATGGCCCTTGTGATATTCGTGTAATGACGAATAGCCCATGACACGGAAAGGAGTTTTGGTATAAGCGCATTCATTATAAAACAGTTACCTTTCGTACTTCTTAACAGCAACGATATTATGAAAAATATACCCCTCTTTCTGCTTGCATTGTATAGTTTCACCGCTTCTGCACAAAAAATCAAACTCTCCTCTCCCAACAAAAACATTGCATTTTCCTATGTAAACAACAACGCCGGTGCAGGATATACGCTCAACTACAAAAACAATCCTGTAATCACACATGGAGCATGGGGGCTGGATTTTAAAGAAGGTGGTGCATTTAAAACGGGGTTAAAAACAGGAAAGCCGGTATACAATAAAGGAGTAGAAAGCTATACGTTGATGACAGGCAAGGCAAGCAATATAGGTGATGCGTATGAAGAAGTAATTATTCCGTTAGAAGAAAAAGCAGCCCCATTCAGAAAAATAAATATACAGGTTCGATTGTTCAACGATGGAATGGCATTCAGGTATGTGCTGCCCTTACAAAAAGATCAAACCTCTTTTTTACTCACCGATGAGCAAAGCACTTTCAGTTTTGCCGGCGACCCCCAAATGCTGGCTTTGTTGCTGCCCAGCTATACTTCTTCACATGAAGGAGAATATACCAATCTGCCATTAAGCGCCGTAAAGGAAGACAGCCTGATGGATATGCCCGCATTGTTTACGGTATCAGGTAAAATATATGTTGCTATTACGGAGGCAGCACTACTTGATTATGCAGGCATGTATCTTGTAAAACATAATGGTGCGCTCACCAGTAGCCTTTCCCCATTGCCATCTATGCCTGGCGTAAAAGTGAAAGCAAATTTTCCGCACCAAAGTCCGTGGCGGGTAATAATGGTGAGTGATAGAATTGGTGCGTTAGAAGAATCCACCATACTCACCAGTTTAAACGCGCCCTGCAAAATACAGGATGCCTCGTGGTTGCATCCCGGCAAAACAACTTTTACCTGGTGGAACGGAAATGTAGTACCCGATTCATCTTTCGCGCCCGGTAATAATTTTGAAACCAACAAATATTATATTGATTTCTGTGCAAGAAACGGCATCAGATATCATTCAGTAATAGAATATGGATTGCACCAATGGTATGTAGATGATGGCATTGGATTTCAACCCGGACCGCATTCAGATGTAACAAAAGCAGTACCCGGGCTTGATATGAAAGAGATCTGTGACTATGCGAAGAAGCTTGGTGTGGAAGTAAGAGTGTGGGTACACTGGGCTGCATTGTATCCAAAACTGGACAGCGCGTTTGCCACTTTTGAAGGATGGGGACTTAGTGGAATTATGATTGATTTTATGGATCGCGACGACCAGGAAATGGTAAATATGCAGACAGAGATGCTGGAGAAGGCGGCGCAACATAAATTGCATGTGCAGTTTCACGGCGCATATAAACCTACAGGATTGAGCAGAACCTATCCCAACGAATTTACTCGTGAAGGCACATTAAATTATGAAGTAAATAAGTGGGACAAACGCATCACACCCGATCATGATCTTAATATAGCTTTCACGCGTTTGTTAGCAGGCTCTACCGACTATCATTTAGGCGGTTTCAGGGCAGTACCCGATTCTTTATTCAAAATACAATATACTCGCCCGCTTATGCTGGGCACCCGCTGCCATATGCTGGCAATGTATGTGGTGCTTGAAAACCCGTTGGGCATGGTTTGCGACTACCCGGCAGCGTATGAAGGTGAACCTGGGTTTGACTTTTTAAAAGCTGTACCTACCACCTGGGATGAAACAAAAATACCGGCAGCAGTTGTGGGCAGTTATCTTGTTACTGCAAGAAGAAAAGGACAGGACTGGTTTGTGGGTGCTATTAATAACCATGAAGCAAAAACAATACAGGTTCCCTTGCAGTTTTTACCAGCAGGCATTTTTGATATAACTATTTATAAGGATGCCGGAGACACTCATATACATCCCAACAATCTTGTGGTACAACACGTAATCGTAACCGAAAAAGATTTTTTAAATATAGCGGTGGCAGCCGGCGGCGGAATGGTGGTACATATAAGTCCTGTGAAATAGAAATAACACCAATCTTTTTTGACAATCCTGCTAATGAACATTTTATAGTTCCTTGGAAAATCTGATAACAATAATGCATTACAGAACACACTTGAATACATGAACAAAAAAACTGTTTCAGAAAATAAAATTTCATCCGCAATCATATTCCCTGCTTCCGGTATTGCTTTTATGCAACAACTTAAAAAGAATAATAACAGGGAGTGGTTCAATGAACACAAGAAAGATTATTTAAAAGAACAGCAACTGGTGGCCGGTTTTGCAGATGTATTATTGATGGAACTTAGTAAACATGATGTAATTGAAACCGAATCCGGTAAAAAAAGTTTGCACTGGATTTACAGGGATGTTCGTTTTTCACAAGATAAAACACCTTACAGAACCGCATGGAGTGGCAGTTTTAGAAGAGCTACGAAATATCGCCGCGGAGGATATTACTTTCATATTGAAGCAGGAAAAAGTTTTATAGCCGGAGGATTTATGGGCCCCATGCGCAGGATCTGAAACGTATCAGGGATGAAATTGCATTTGATGACGCGCCCTTAAGAAAAATAGTAAAAAGCAAACCTTTTGTGTTAACCTTTGGAAATTTACTGGGCGAGCAATTAAAGACCACACCAAAAGGGTTTGACGCCGGCAATAAAGGCATCGACTTACTTCGCTACAAGCAATTCATTTTAAAAAGAAATTTTACAGATGCAGAGGTACAAAGCAAAAACTTTATAACCGAAGCGAATCAAACTTTCAAAAACATGCGCCCTTTCTTTGATTATATGAGTGAAATATTATCATCCGATCCTAATGGAATAGTGTTATAAAGTTTCTTGCAATCATCGCCAGGAAAATCATGTTGCAGTATGGAGGTTTAAATGAGGTTCCATTCATTTTGAATAACCAGTTAGTGTATATTTGATATATCAACCTTTGCCAAAAAAATTCTTTCATGAACATAATGAGAAGTTGCCAGTTCTTTTTTACTGCATTTTTGATTTTTACATATGCCTGTAATCAAAAAACAAAAACAACATATACTGATTGGAAAGTGTATGGCGGCAGTGCTGCCAATTTAAAATATTCCGACCTTTCACAAATAGATACCAGCAATGTAACAGGCTTACAACAAGCATGGGTATACCTGTCAGAACATGGAGATAGCACAAAGTATGGCCCTATGGAGTGCAATCCTATTATTGTAGATGGCATATTATACGGCGTATCTCCTAAATTAAAATTGTTTGCTGTAGATGCAGCCACCGGAAAAGAAAAATGGACTTTTGATCCTGCTGATTCTATTGCCAATAAAACCTGGCACCGCAACAGTGTAAATATGAATCGTGGTGTGAGTTACTGGCAGGAGGGCGAAGATAAGCGCATACTCTATACTGTTGGCCCTATTGCTTTTGCTGTAAATGCGCTCACAGGTAAGCTGGTTCCTTCTTTCGGCAAGGATGGTGGCATAGACCTAAGCTTTGGTTTGGGCAGGGATGCAAAAACAGTGTCTATTGCTCCCACTTCACCATTGATGATTTACAAAAATATTTTTATACTGAGCGGATTAGTAGGTGATGAAACGCCTGGTCATATACGTGGGTTTGATGTAAAAACAGGTGAACAAAAATGGATCTTTCACACCATTCCCTGGCCGGGAGAACCCGGCTATGAAACATGGGAAGATACTACTGCATACAAACATATGGGATCAACCAACAGTTGGAGTGGTTTCAGTCTTGATGAGAAGAGAGGAATATTGTTTGCGAGCACCGGCAATCCTACCAATGATATGTATGGCGGAGAGCGCCTGGGCAATGGTTTGTATGGCAATTGTGTATTGGCTATTGATGCAGTTACAGGAAAACTCATCTGGCATTTTCAAACAGTGCATCATGATGTGTGGGATATGGATATTTCAAGCCCACCTGTATGCATAACCGTAGAAAGAGATGGAAAAGAAATTGATGCCGTGGCGCAAACCACCAAAACAGGTTTTGTATTTGTATTTGAAAGAGAAACCGGCAAGCCACTTTTCCCCATTGAAGAAAAAGCAGTACTAACTAATACGCCTATTCCCGGAGAAAAGCTTTCACCCACACAACCATTTCCGGTTTTGCCTAAACCATTTGTAAGACAAAAACTTACTGCAGCAGATCTTAATACACTGGTAAGTGATTCAGCAGAAATACGGCAACGCTTTCTCAGCTATCGTTCGGAAGGCATATTTACGCCGCCTACCAAAGAAGGAACAATTATATTGCCTGGCTATGACGGTGGTGGTGAGTGGGGTGGACCTGCTATTGATCCTAATACGCATATACTGTATGTGAATGCCAATGAAATGGCCTGGGTATTGAACATAGTTGAAAACAAACCGGAGGCACTAAAATTCAACAACAACCTCGAAGCTGGCAAAACCCTGTATAATCTCAATTGCATGAGCTGTCATGGGCCGGAACGTATGGGTTCAGGAGATTACCCATCTATCATCGGAGTAGAAAAAAAATATACGCCTGCCAAATTTCATGAGTTGCTATCAACAGGGCGAAGAATGATGCCGGGGTTTAATCATCTTACCAAGCAGGAAAAAAATGCGATTGCTTCTTTTATTCTTGACATAAAATCAGAACAAACAAAAAAATATACCGGTAAAGTTACACAACCTTCAGGCAATAGTAAACCATCATTCGGATTTACAGGGTACAATAAATTTTTAACCAAAGAAGGCTATCCTGCTATCACTCCGCCATGGGGTACTTTAAATGCTATTGACCTTAATACGGGTGAATATGTATGGAAAGTTCCTTTAGGTGAATTTGATGAATTAAAGAAGAAAGGCATTCCGCCAACCGGGCGTGAAAATTATGGAGGCCCTGTTGCTACAGCCGGAGGGTTATTATTCATTGCAGCCACAGCAGATGGAAAATTCAGGGCCATTAACAAAAGCAATGGAAAAATTCTTTTTGAAACAAGCCTTCCTGCATCAGGTGTAGCCACACCGGCAACCTACCAGGTAAACGGAACACAATATATAGTGATAGCATGTGGTGGCTCCAAATGGGGTGGCAAACAAAGTGACGCCTATGTTGCATTTGCATTGAAAGGAAAATGATCAATGACAGTTTTGACTTTGCAGGAGATCGCCACGCCGCAAAACAATCATTTAAGTCAAATCATCACGCTGCGGCTCGCGATGACGCGGAGTGGTGGAGATCGCTATGACTGCAAATAGCTGATTACAGATTCCGCTTTGCCTGTTGTATATGCCGTTCATTATGGGCAATAATAAAGCGAAACGTATCGCCCAGGTTTAATCGCACCCATTTGGCAATGGAAATGGGGATTTTAATTTTACTGATATCTGCCTTTGCAGCCTGCTGAACAAATTTCAGCAACAACTCCTGTTGGTGAATAAATTTTGCAATTACTGCATGTGCATCCAGGTCAGCTAATGGAATATGATTTTTAAAAGCCTTCATCTTTTTAGTACCGGTTGTTGGTTCCATCATTTTTGTAAAATAATTCCCCAGCCAGGAGCTTTTGAATGTTTGGGAAGGAATGTCCCTAAAAGTTCTCAATCCTTTTTCTATTTGTGGTAAATAATAATCTCCATACCCGTTTAAATGATCAAGACATTGGGCAATGCTCCAGCCACCGTTTGCCGCAGGTTTTAATAAAAAACCATCTTTCATATTCTGAAAACGACTTATAACTTCCTGCAGGTGCTGCTCAATCCTGGGTTCTAATTGTTGTAACAATTGATCTCTGTTAATTCTTTCCATTGTATTTTGTTTAATAGTAGAATGCAAAAATCAATCGTTTACAAAACATTAATCTTGGTATTTACCAATATTTTTAAATGCGTATGGTATTGATGAGCTTGCTGAAATTAGTAGCATCTATTCCTAGGTAATTGGCTATATATTTATGAGGCACTAACTGTAATATATGAGGACTGCGCTGTAATAATTTTCTGAATTTTTCCTCGGAGGAATAGCATTGTAGCTCTACCAGGCGCTCCAGCAACCCAGACATAGCGCCCGTAATACCTTTGCGTATCATGTACTCTATATGGGGATGTGTTTCCATCAATTGCTGCAATGCTGAAAAAGGCGCTCTCAGAAAGCTGGACGGAGTAAGGGTTTCATAAAAATACCTGGATGGTTGTTGCATCATCAAAGAATCCAGCACCCCGCCAAAAGAAGGTGCATATGTAAAAACAAGCGTGGCTTCCCGTTCCTGTTCATCAAAATAAACTACTCTTTGAACACCTTCTACTACAAAGTATAGATACTTTTCTTTCTCACCCGCCCTGGTAAGCCATTCTTTTCTTTTAGCGGTGAGGGGAATCCAGATTTCCTGAAATGCCTCCCAGTCGCTTTCATTTAAGGGATGTACCGCATCTGTTAATTTTCTGATATGTGAAAAAGCATCGGGCATGGGCGAATTTACTTTGTATTTTAATTGTAGAAGATGGCAAGTTTATCTAACTTTAGGCACGTTTTACAAAAAATAATGAGAAAGAGATTAATCCAATATAAGAAAAGTATTCACCCATGTTTGTACGGACCTATGTACATTGTTTGTACAAACTATTTAAAAGATGACATCAGAGCCGTATGAAAAAAGCTTATATCATCGCGTTGATATGTTTGGGCGGCGCGGCAGCGATTTACGCTTTCAGGTATTTCACTCACAAATCAACCGCTGAAGGGGCTTCAGGCCAAACCATCAGCTATAATTTCCAGATACGTCCTATTCTTTCCGATAAATGTTTTAACTGCCATGGTCCGGATGCTAACAAACGCCAGGCTGGTTTAAGGCTTGATATTGGCGAAGAAGCGTACAAAGCTTTAAAAGAACATCCTAATTCCCATGCTATTGTTCCGGGCAAACCAGAGTTGTCTGAATTGTTTCTTCGTGTAAGCAGCACCGATACCTCTTATATTATGCCTCCTGCATCAAGCCATCTTCCTGCACTTACGGAAGGTGAGTTGGCTGTAATAAAAGAATGGATAAAACAGGGTGGCAAGTACGAAAAACATTGGGCTTTTGTAGCACCCGTTAAACCATCTTTGCCAAAAGTAAAAAATACAAAATGGGTAAAGAACGATATTGATTATTTCACGCTCAGCAAAATGGAACAGATGGGGCTTACCCCTAATGAAGAGGCAGACAAAGTGCGTTTACTGAGAAGAATTTCATTGGATATAACAGGATTGCCACCTACTCCGGGATTGATTGACAGCTTTGCAAAAAACACGGCTCCTGATGCATACGAAAAGATGATTGATGCTTTGTTGCAGAAACCATCTTATGGAGAAAGAATGGCTATTCCATGGTTGGATGTGGCTCGTTATGCTGATTCACATGGTTACCAGGATGATGGCTACCGCTCGGCATGGCCATGGCGTGATTGGGTAATACATGCTTTTAACCAGAATTTTCCTTACGACAAATTTGTAACCTGGCAGTTAGCAGGTGATCTTTTACCTGAAGCCAATAAAGAACAGATATTAGCCACTGGCTTTAACCGCAATCACAAGATAACGGAAGAAGGTGGTGTAATAGATGAAGAATACAGGGTTGAATATGTAATTGACAGAACAAACACTTTTGGTTCAGCCTTTTTGGGTATGACCATACAGTGCGCCAGGTGTCATGATCATAAATATGATCCGGTTAGCCAGAAAGATTTCTACCAGATCTCCTCATTCTTCAATAGTATTAAGGAAGTCGGGCTTGAATCTACCATTGGCGGGCATGATACATATGCTAAAAATCCCCGTATAGATATTACGCAGGAAGATCTGAAAGGTGTATTAGGTTTTCTTAACCAGTCAGACACACAGCAACTACAGGTATCCGTTATGAAGGACCTGGATACTGCGCGTAAAACATATATACTTAACCGTGGTGTATATGATCAGCATGGCACTGAAGTTACGGAAGGTACTCCTGCCTCCATCATGTCGTTTGCTGATACACTTCCCAAAAACAGGTTAGGCTTGGCTGAATGGTTGTTTGATGCAAGGAATCCTCTTACTGCAAGAGTATTTGTAAACAGGATCTGGCAGGAAATTTTTGGAAGAGGCATTGTAAAATCTGCAGGCGATTTTGGCATGCAGGGATCATTGCCTTCTAACCCGCAATTACTCGATTGGCTGGCAGTTGATTTTAGAGAACATGGTTGGGATATAAAAAGATTGGTTAAGCAGATTTATATGTCGGCAACTTACCGGCAATCATCTGTAACAACGCCTGAAAAAATAAAAATCGATCCTGAAAATATTTATCTCTCCCGCGCTCCACGCATTCGTATGAATGCAGAAATGGTGCGTGATCTTGTATTAGCAAGCAGTGGTTTATTAAAGCCAACCATTGGCGGTCCCAGTGTTAAGCCTTACCAGCCACCAGGCTTATGGGAACTGGCTACATCCGGAAGAGGAATATTATCTACTTACAAACAGGATCATGGGGATATGTTATACCGCAGGGGTATGTATACGTTTATTAAACGTACAGTACCTCCCGTATCTATGATGATTTTTGATGCCAGCAACCGCGATCAATGCGAGATAGGCCGTTCAAGAACGAACACACCATTGCAGGCATTAATTATGATGAACGATCCTACGGTACTGGAATCTTCGAAAGCATTGGCAGACTTGCTGATTACCCAGAACCTAAGCGATGAAGCGGCAGTTAATAACGCATTTACCCGCATCATAAACAGGCATCCTGAAAAAAATGAAGCAGATATTTTAGTACAGTATTTAAAAGACCAGGAAGCTTATTTTAAAGCACATCCTGCAGATGTGCAGAAGATCATTAAAGTAGGTGAGTACAAAACCAAAACAAGCAACGTAGCTGAATTGGCCGCCACCATGCAGATGGTGCAGGTAATTTATAATATGGAAGAAGCGATCACAAAAACATAAGTGTAATGGAAAAAGAAATATTAGAACACGGGTTGAACATTAATCGCCGCAAATTTTTATCAAGGCTCAGCATAGGGCTTGGTAGTGCCGCATTAGGTTCATTGCTTATCCCCGGTTTATTTGATGGCGCTGCCGAAGAAGAAGCCGGCTTTATACCGGGCATTCCTCATTTTGCGCCTAAAGCAAAACGTGTGATATACCTGTTTCAAAATGGGGCGCCCTCTCAGTTGGAAACATTTGATTACAAGCCCACGCTTATAAAAATGATGGGACAGGATTTGCCTGAATCTGTAAGGAACGGGCAGCGGCTTACCGGTATGACTTCAGGGCAAAAATCATTTCCACTAGTAGGATCGTATTATAAATTCAACCAGTATGGTCAATCAGGAGCGTGGATAAGCGAAGTGTTTCCGCATATGGCTAAAATAGCCGATGATATTTGTATCATCAAGTCAATGCATACCGAAGCTATTAACCACGATCCGGCTTTAACCTTTTTTCAAACCGGTGCCCAGCAGGGCAACAGACCGAGTATGGGTTCGTGGGTGAGCTATGGGCTGGGAACAGAAAATAAAAATTTGCCTGCATTCTGCGTATTGTTATCGCGTGGTAAAGGCAATGGGCAGGGTGTATATTCAAAGCTCTGGTCTAATGGCTTTTTAGATTCTATTCACCAGGGGGTACAGTTCAGCAGTGGTGATAATCCTATTTTATACCTGCAGGACCCTGATGGTATGGATAGAGCAGCCCGCAGAAAAATGCTGGACAAAGTAGCAGCGTTGAACGAAATAGAATTAAAAGAATTTGGCGATCCTGAAATCAATACAAAGATCCAGCAATATGAAATGGCATACCGCATGCAAACGGCTGTGCCTGAAATAATGGATGTTTCAAAAGAATCGGATGATATTGTAAAATTATATGGACCTGAATGTTTAGTGCCGGGCACTTTTGCAGCCAATTGTTTATTCGCCCGTAAACTGTCTGAAAATGGCGTACGGTTTATACAATTATATCACCAGGGATGGGATCAACATGGAAACCTGCCCAATGAAATGAGAGGACAGGCAAGAGATGTAGATCAACCTTCTGCAGCATTAATCACTGACTTAAAACAAAGAGGATTGCTGGATGATACATTGGTAATCTGGGGCGGTGAATTCGGGCGAACCAATTTCTGCCAGGGCAAAATGAGCGTTGATAATTATGGAAGAGATCACCATCCCCGTTCGTTCTCTATATGGATGGCAGGCGGCGGTATAAAACCAGGTATAGTGTATGGTGAAACAGATGAGTTTGGGTATAATATTATTAAAGACCCGGTTCACATCAATGATTTTCATGCTACCATATTAAATCAGTTAGGGTTTGATCATGAACGACTCACTTACCGCTTCCAGGGAAGACGTTACAGGCTTACCGATGTGTCCGGTCATGTAGTGAGAGATATTATAGCGTAGTGATTTACCACATAGAAGCATAAAAGATAGGTTGATATAGTTTTAAAATAAAAATCTATGGTTGCCTATATTCCTGATGTTCATATGTGGTGAAAGAAAATTAAAAGACGATAACCACATAGAAGCATAAAAGATAGGTTGATATAATTTGTAAATAAAAAATCTATGCTTGTCTATGTTCCTGATGTTCCTATGTGGTGAAAAATTATATTCAATAAAAGCTTGTCAATAACAACATCAATTATGAAAAGAAGAGCCTTTATACAAAAAGCCGGTCTCGCAACAGCTTCATTCGCCATTGCAAAAGATATGTTTGCCAATAAGAAAGGACCGGTGTATGGTCACAACGATATGCGTTTTAGAATGAACGAGAAGTGGGGGGCGTTGAATCCTGAAAAATATCCTGTAAATGATTGCCATGAAATGGTACAGGATAAAAAGGGAAGAATTATCCTGCTTACCAACGAAACAAAAAATAATATTCTTATTTATAGTAAATCCGGTAAGCTTTTAGAAAACTGGGGGCATGAATTTCCGGGTGCTCATGGTCTTACATTGCAGCGCGCAGGAGGCGAAGAATATTTATTTGTTACCGATACCAATCTTCACCAGGTGTATAAAACTACACTCGATGGGAAAATTATAATGACCATTGATTATCCTGCCGACACAGGCGTATATCAAAAGAAGGAAGCTTTTGTACCAACAGAAACTACCGTTCTTGAGAATGGTGATTTTTATATAGCAGATGGTTATGGTTCGCAATACATCATGCAGTATGATGAAAAAGGTAAGCTGAAAAATTTCTTTGGAGGAAAAGGAGAAACAACCGCCAACCTGGATAACGCTCATGGTATTACGGTTGATAAAAGAAGCGGTGAAACCACATTGCTGATTACAGACAGAACAAGAAATTGTTTTAAACGTTTTTCACTTGATGGAAAATTGATAGAAGTAATTGAGTTGCCAGGCGCTTGCGTTTGTCGCCCTGTTATTCACGGCGATCATTTATATGCCGCTGTTTTACGCTCACCTAATCTGCAGGCAGAAAAAACCGGCTTTGTAACCATTCTTGATAAAAACAACAAAGTGGTTTCTAATATTGGTGGTACAGAGCCAATATATAAAGATGGCAAGCTTCAACCTATGGCCCAGGCTGAAAAAATATTTATTCACCCGCACGATGTATGTGTAGATGATGAAGGTAATCTGTATGTAGCTCAATGGGCTTCGGGAAAAGTGTATCCATATAAATTCAGCAGGGCATAATGCAAAAAATTACAAAAATCGGATCTGCTGTATTGTTCGGCAGTATGATATTCCTTCTGTTTTTGGTTGTTTTTGAAAGCGTGTTACATATTCCGGGATGGCTTGCAGTAGCAGGAAGAATGCATCCTATGTTCCTGCATTTTCCTATCGTGTTATTATTGCTTTCCTTCTTTACGGTTTGGATCCCCAAGGGAAATGATACGTCCGATCAATGGCTGAACCTGTTGAGGTTAGTAGCTGCACTTTCAGCTGTTATTACTGCTATCATGGGGATGTTGTTATCATTAGAAGATGGCAGATCAGGTGACCTTTTGCAACAACATAAATGGGGTGGGGTAGTAATTGCCATTTTCGGTTTTCTTTTCTATTCTTATTTTCCATTATTAGCCAAGCGATTTGTTTTTACAAGAATCTTTACAGTAATAGCAACAATCGTTATTGTTATAACAGGTCATTGGGGAGCAGATCTTACACATGGCACTGACTATGTATTGGCTCCTATTAAAAAGAGTGATCTGCAACTGGTGCCGCCCGATAAAGCCGTCATATTTGCGGATGTAATACAACCCATTCTTGATAAAAAATGCATTACCTGTCATGGTGAATCAAGCACCAAAGGCGGTTTGCTTTTGTCAAACCTGAAGGGCGTATTAGCAGGTGGAAAATCAGGTCCGCTATTTATTCCTGGTCAGCCAGATACCAGTTTAATCATTCATCGTATCCATTTAGCCGGTGATGATAAAAAACGCATGCCGCCGCTTTCAAAGCCACAGTTAACCGAAGCAGAAGCTTCTATATTGTATGCCTGGATCAAATCTGGAGCGGCAACAGATGCCAAACTGTTCAGCTTACCTGAAAAGGATTCTTTTCGCATATTGGCTACCAGTTACCTGTTACCGGGTGAAAATATAACATCCAACGAACCTGTGTATACTTTTGAAGCGGCAGATGAAAAGAAAGTACTTGCGTTGAATAATAACTATCGGATTGTAGTTCCATTAGGTAAAAATTCACCGGCGCTTGCTGTGAATTTTTTTGGAAAAAATGCATACAATAGCAAAGCGTTGGAAGAGTTGCTGCCTGTAAAGCAACAGGTTATTGAACTGAGTTTAGCAAGAATGCCGGTAAAAGATGATGATCTTAAAACCGTTCAGCAACTGGAGAATCTTCGCAAGCTCAATCTTAATTATACCGACATAACACCAAAAGGTATTGAAACACTTGCCAGTTTAAAAAACCTTCGCGAACTAACGTTATCGGGTACTGCGGTTACGGCTGATGCTTTGGAAAAAATATTACCCTTGCCCGATCTTGCAGAAGTGTATGTGTGGGATACTAAAATAGACAGCACACAATTAGGGCGCCTGAAAAATAAGTATCCCAAAATGTTGATTGAAAATGGATTTGTTGATAAGGGAGGCGATATTGTAGCACTGAGCCCGCCGATGATAAAATCGCCCGGCAGCATTTTTGATAAAGACGTGCAGGTTGAATTAAGGCATCCTTTTAAAGGTGTGGAAATTCGTTATACGCTGGATGGAACAGAGCCGGATAGCGTTACCGGAACTATCTATACCGCCCCTATTCCTGTTACAAAAAATACAACCATTAATGCAAAGGCATTTAAAAAAGGTTGGTATGGAAGTGGGGATGCGAAAGCATCTTTTATCAAACGCAGCATCATTCCTGATTCTGCCATTGCCATTACACCTTCGGATATGCGTTACCGTGCTACTAATGCAGAGGCTTTATATGATGGATTGCTGGGAGATTATAACAATAACTCCAATGGGGATTGGTATGGTTACAACAAAAACGACGCTGCCTATTATTTGCTGTTTAAAAAAGAGGTAACCGTAAGTAATGTGTTGGTTAATATGATGCAGAACCTCGGTGGTTATATATTTCCCGCTACTAAAATTGATGTGTGGGGCGGTAAAGATAGTTTACATATGAGCTTACTCGGTTCTGTCAAGCCGCCTATACCACCCAAAGGCGATCCTACAAAATTGGTACAGCAGGATGTACAGTTTGCGCCTGCGCAGGTACAATGTCTTAAAATTGTAGCACAACCTATTCGTTCGCTTCCGCAATGGCACGATGGTAAAGGCAAAGAAGGTTGGGTGTTTATAAGTGAAGTGGTGCTGAACTAGGAAGGCGGAAGGTCATGGGTGAAAGGTGAAGGGAAAACGCAGACGATAATACATGAAATGTTCGGAGCTATTCAAAAGGTGAATTGGAAGAATTATATGACCGGCACTATTCTAAAGCACCGTCCCTCTCCATGTTTGGAGAGGGAAAGTGGGTGAGGTAAATTTCAAATCATACATCAGCAATCTTCGATGGCGCTTCTCCAAATTGCTTTTTAAAAGCATAAGAAAAGTGTGATAGATCTTCAAAGCCAAGATCAAGATAAATATCAGAAGCTGTTTTTCTTTTTTTCTTTATCAGGTAATGTGCTTCCTGCAATCGTTTTTGTTGCAGCCAGCGCCCGGGCGTACTGTCAAATATTTTTTCAAAATCTCTTTTGAATGTTGCAAGGCTTCTTCCGGTGAGATAAGCAAACCGGTCTAAGTGCACATTGAAATGAAAGTTCTTATTCATAAAAGCTTCCAAGTCTATTTTGTGGGGATCATTAAAATCGAACAGAATATTTTTTAATTCCGGATCTGTTTGCAACAATAACAGAATGCCTTCTTTCACTTTCAGTTCAATCAACTGCTCGCTGTTCAAACTATTGGTTTGATGATAAACAAGCAGCGAATCAATATAGCTTTTTAATAAAGGCGTTGTTTTTATTTCTGTTACCGGCTTAGCATTTTGTTTATGCATGGCAGACAATCCATCATCTAAACTTATTTTTTTCAGTGCTGCCTGATCTAAATAAATAGTCAACGATTTAAATTCACCGTTTTCAGGTGGAATTTTTTCAAACTTTATCAATTGATTTCTTCTTACTAGCCTAAGCGAACCAACACCAAGGTTATATTCTTTGCTTCCATCACTCAGTATAAGCATACCAGCTATCTGATAGGTGAGTGTATGCTCCGGCACAAAATGTTCGCCTTGCCTGCTTCTTTGGTAGTAGCATGAGTATAATATACCTGATGATTTTTTGCTTTCGTTTTTCATTTGCAGTACGAAGGTATAAACGTATTTTTTAAAAGATGAAACCCTATTGGAATAGGGTTTCAGAATAATTAGAATTTTATCCCTTTTTGGGTTAAATATTTTTTCCCTTCTTCCGTTGCAAAAGGATTCACTGCTTCATCGTGATCTGTTGAAATACTTACAGGTAACCACTTTTCAAATTCAGCTTTCCTGTTCTCATCCGCATTCTTTAAAAAGCCAACGGCTTCGCTGCCTAATACCAGGTGAACCGGAGGTTCAGCATGGTAGGCTAATTCGAGCATTGCTTTAGCGGCTTTAACAGGATCACCAACGGGAATGAAATTACCTGACGTAAGAAAATCTTTTATACCGGCTATAGAATCATATCCTTCTATATCTGTAGCAAAAGTCATAGAGGCACCTGCCCAGTCTGTTCTGAAACCACCTGGTTCAATAGAAGTGACTTTAATTCCCAAAGAAGCTACTTCTTTGCTTAATGCTTCTGAAAAGCCCGACAGACCAACTTTGCTGCCTGGTACAACGTCAACCCGGCATTACCCACTCTGCCTCCAATAGAACTGATCTGTAAAATGCGACCGGCGCGTTGCTTTCGCATATAAGGCAATACCGCACGGGTAACTTCAATAGGCGCATACAAATTTACCTGTAACTGGCTGCGCACCTGTTCGTCTGTAAAAGCTTCTGCGGCGCCCGTAATACCAAAACCTGCATTATTTACTAATACATCAATGCGGTTAAAATGCTGTATTGCCTTTTCAACAGCCCAATGAATTTGTGCATTGTCGTTTACATCTAATGGTAAGGTTAGTACCTGATCTGCATATCTGTCTGCAAGATCTTTCAACTGCTCCGGCTCACGGGCAGTAGCTACTACATTGTCTCCATGTGCTAATACTGTTTCCACCAGGCTTCTGCCTAATCCTCTTGAACTGCCTGTAATAAACCAAACTTTTTTCATTGCTTTTATTTTTGTTTACACAAAGGTCTTACCTGGTTAAGTGGATTGGTTTGCTGAAAAGCTCAATGTTGGTTTGTTGAAAAGCTCATGTTTCAATAGCATGCAAACAACAATATAACCTGTATAAACCTTTGTTAAATGCATTCGTACGATTTTGCCTGATTATATAGCTCATTATTTTTGGATTCCTTAAAATAACTTCATGAAACAAATACTGCTTATCAATTTTTTTATAATGATGTGTTTGCTATCCAATAGTCAAACAAAACAACCTGGGATACTTGCAGATAAGATAGTAGCTGTTGTTGGTGATAAGATTATTTTGCAATCGGATGTTATTAATATAAAAGCAGATAACGATCGTAACGGTACAGCGTTCCTTTCTACAGATGATTGTAGTTTTTTTCAAAAGCTTTTAATGCAGAAAATTTTGATGCTACAGGCGCAAAAGGATTCTTTACCTGTTAGTGATGAAGCCATTGATGCAGAACTTGAGCAACGTATCCGGTATTATATACACTTATACGGCACAAAACAAGCACTGGAAGAGATTGCAGGAAAATCGATATACCAGATAAAAGAAGATAACGCTGCTAATATTAAGCAGCAACAGCTTGCAGAAGCGCAGCAAAGATCAATAGTAGAACGCGTTACTATTACTCCCCACGAAGTGAAAAATTATTATAACAGCATACCACAAAGTGAGCTACAATTTTATGAAAGTGGATTTGAAATCAGCCAGATTGTTCTATACGCTAAACCTAACCCTGAAGCAGAAAAGTACACAAAAGATGAACTAAACTTGTGTAAAAGAAAAATTGAGAACGGCGAGTTAACGTTTGAAATGGCGGCTCAGTTGTTTAACAACAATGAAAACGAAAAAAAGTCTGGCGGTTTTTTTGAGTGCAACCGCAATGATAAAACGATGGGTATTGATTTTTTAGAAGCTGCTTTTTCTTTAAAAAAAGAGGGACAATTATCCAGGGTAGTCAAATCAAAAGAAGGTTATTATCTTATACAATTAATGAGTAAGAATGGTGATGATATAACAGGTCGCTATATATTCAAACAGCCTCATGTCAATCCAGACGCAATAAGTACTGTAGTTGCTCAATTAGATACTATCCGTTTCAGGTTGATCAGTAATGCTCTTTCTTTTTCTCAGGCTGTAAATCAGTATAGCGAAGATGTTAATAGTAAATTAACTGCTGGTGCAATTATCAATCCTGCTGGTGAGTCATTAGTAACCATAAAACAGGTTGATAGAGATATCGTAGCAGTGTTGGATCAATTAAATGTTGGTGAATATTCCAGACCCATGTTGTTTACTGATGCAAATGGAAAAAGCGGTGCCAGGATTTTATA
Source organism: Agriterribacter sp. (assembly GCA_047600465.1). Lineage (GTDB taxonomy): Bacteria > Bacteroidota > Bacteroidia > Chitinophagales > Chitinophagaceae > Agriterribacter. The sequence goes on along the minus strand of JASGKU010000008.1, from coordinate 62,509 downwards.
TGTAACACGCAAAACGCCACCTCATATCGAAAATCTGAAAGATGATTATAACAAGATAGCGCAACGGTTAATGACTAAAAAGAAAAATGAAGTGCTTCTTCAATGGTTTCAAAACTATCTCTCTCATCATAACATTACAATAGCGAAGGAATACCAGGCTTGCAAATAAAATTTTGGTTGCAGGATGTTGAGTTTGGTATATACCTCAAACCTGTATTCCTTACACCCTACGCCTTTCACCTTACACCTTACACCCTGAATCTTTTTCACCGACTTTTTCCCCACTTTTACCGGTAATAACCTGCTTATTGCCTTTCTGCTATTGTGTTGCTATTAATAACCCTGTAGGTTTGTTTAAAATTATTCAACGATGAACGGTGATAAGTTTAAACATGAAGGCAAAACGGGTTCGGTTTTAGCGGGCTTGTTTTTATTATTGATTGGGGTAGGAGCTATACTCAAACAAACGCTTTTTGATTTTCCCTCGTGGATAATGACTTGGCCCATGATCCTGATAGCAGTAGGCATATTTGTTGGATTGAAGCATGGCTTTCGTGGCCCGGGCTGGATTATATTGATCGGGCTGGGTTGCCTTTTCCTGGCAGATAAAATTGTACCGGGTGTAAATCTTAAGCCTTTTATATGGCCTTTTATTATCATCGCAATTGGTTTGGCAATGATTTTTGGTACAGGCACCCGTAAAAAATGGTTGCGTGAAAACTGGGATTGGAAAAGAAACGTGGATTATAACAAAGAAGGAGAAACCCAGGAAACAAGAGGAGAATGGAGAAAATACCGGGCAAACATGCGGAGCGATGATGATTTTATAGACAGCACTGCGATATTGGGTAATTCAAAGAAAGTGATTTTTTCAAAAGATTTTAAAGGAGGCGACATTACCAATTTTATGGGAGGCGCCGAAATCAATTGCTCACAGGCAGATATTCACGGCAAAGTAATGATGGATATTACCCAGGTGTTTGGCGGAACACAATTAATTGTTCCCCCACATTGGACCATTAAATCAAGTGTTACTTCCATCTTCGGTGGATTTGAAGATAAGCGTATACCATCTACCGTTATGCCCGATCCGGAGAAAGTATTAATCATTGATGGAATATCCATTTTCGGAGGAATAGAAATTAAAAGTTATTAAACCAAAACAAAATATTTATGAACTGGTTTCTCGCAAAAATTGTTTACCGTATCATATGTGGAGAAGGAAATCACACACCACAGTTTGACGAACAGCTAAGATTGATTACAGCCGCTTCTGAAGAAGAAGCATTAAAAAAAGCTGTAAACATTGGTAAGCAGGAAGAGGATTGTTTTTATAATACTGCTGAAAAGCTGGTACAGTGGAAATTCATTAACGTGTCCGAGCTGTATAAAATAGCAGAGCTGATTGATGGGGCTGAATTGTACAGCAAGATTGAAGAAAAAGAAAATGGCGATCTTTATACCGAACTGGTACATAAAAGAGCCGCACACCTGCAATCTAATAGTGTACATCATTTTTTACAGGCATTATAAAATTTCATTGTGCCCAATACGATATTATCGAAAGGGAAATATAAACTGTATTTTATTGCATTCTGGCTGTTGTGGACTGTTATACATGTGTGGGTATTACAGGAATGGGGATACACGATGGAGGCTGCGTGGATAGACAGTGCTGTAAGCAATATATTGTTGTCTGCCGCCGGGCTCATTATTATTTTTACCCTTCGCTATTATCTTCCACGGAAAGATCAACTTACTTATCTGTCTTTATTATGCGCAGGCATGGCAGGCGTGTGGATCTTTCTTACACGCATTGTAATGTTGCATATTGCTTCTGCAGCTACTTTTAATGCGTTTAACGAATCGGTTCCGGTGCGTATAGCTATCGCTGTTTTAATATTGGGATGCATTATTTTAATAAATGTTTTATTGTATACGCAGGATGAACAGAAGGAACAGGAAAGAAGAAAGAACGAATCAGATAAAATTGCAAGAGACGCTGAACTGTATAAATTGAGGCAACAACTACAGCCTCATTTTCTTTTTAACAGCTTAAACTCCATTAGTGCTTTAGTAGGTTCAAAGCCTGAAGAAGCCAGGAAGATGATTCAGCAGCTTTCAGACTATTTAAGAAATACACTTAAAAAGGAAGAACATAAATCTGTGAGCCTTTCCGAAGAATTAGAATATTTACAGTTGTATCTTGATATTGAAAAAGTAAGATTCGGTCATCGGTTATCAACCGAAATAAAAAAAGACGATGTGACCCTGCAGATGAAACTACCAGCGCTTTTGCTGCAACCTATTGTTGAAAATGCTATCAAATTTGGGTTATACGATACTACAGAAGATATTACTATCCGCATTCATTCTGCTGTTACAGATAATATGCTGAATATACGGGTAGAAAACCCATTTGATCCTGAAATTTCAAAACCAGTTAAAGGAACCGGGTTTGGACTGAGCTCTGTTCAAAAAAGATTAGAGTTGCTGTTTATCCGGAATGATTTGCTGACTACCTCAGCCAAAGACAATATTTTTATTACCGAGGTAAAAATACCGCAACAATGATAAAGACGATCATTATAGATGATGAACCATTGGCAAGAAGTATTTTAAAAGAATATCTTGCAGGTTATGATCAGATAAAAATAATAGCAGAATGCGGGGATGGTTTTGAAGGGGTAAAAGCTATCATGCATCATCAACCTGATTTGATTTTCCTGGATATACAGATGCCGAAAATAAATGGCTTTGAAATGCTGGAGCTTATTGAACACAAGCCTGCCGTAATTTTTACCACTGCTTTTGATGAGTATGCTATCCGCGCATTTGAAACGCACGCAATAGACTACCTGCTGAAACCTTTCGGCAAAGAGCGCCTGGATAAGGCTTTGCAAAAGTGGATGCAGCAATCGCCTGAACGTGCAACTAAAGACACCACGGCTCTGCTAACAGAAACTACTGTACAAACCGGCCTGCAGCATAGCCGTATAGTAGTAAAAAGCAATAATAAAATAAAGATCATACCGTTATATGACATCCAATACCTGGAGGCTGCAGACGACTATGTAAAAATCCATACCGCTGAAGGTCAGTTTCTGAAAAACAGAACCATGCAATATTTTGAACAAATGCTGGACGAAAAACAATTTGTTCGTACTCATCGCTCTTACATAATAAATGTTCAATGCATAACCAGGCTTGATCCTTATGAAAAGGAAAGTTATGTGGCTATTTTGAATACCGGACAAAAAGTGCCGGTAAGCAAAAATGGTTATCTCAAATTGAAACAGATCTTAGGTATATAATAAAAATAACGGCAAGGCACATGCTAAATTGAACTGATTACTCAATTAATGATAATATAACTTTTTACCATATTACTTTTTATATATTCTTGCATTATTTAACCCAAAAATCGAACTATGAAGAAAGTATGCACGCTCGCACTTATTGTAATTTCTACACTTTGTATTACTAAAGCTCAGGCGCAAAAAGAAGGTAAGCAGTTTAGTTTTGGCTTTGCTTTGGAAGGCGGCCCCGTAATAGGAGATAAAGGTTTTAAAGAAGTTTTTGGTTCTGAAGCGGGTCTTAGTCTTCGCTTTTCTTATAAAGTAGGTCCTGGTTATATTACTTTCTCTCCAGGTGGCGCATTAGTGCTTCCTAAATCGGTAAGCGAAGATGATGAAGAAGTAAAAGTAGGAACGCATATTCCAATAAAACTGGGTTATAAATTCATCATCGGAAAATTTTTTGTAATGGCCGAAGGCGGTTATTCATTCTATACTTTCTATACAGCAGACGAAAATTCTACTGGTCTTGATGATGTAGCTAAAGAAAGACGCGGTGGATTTACTTATGCGCCGTCTATTGGTGCTAATTTGGGTAAATTTGAGATAGGTGTGCGCTACCAGGCTACCATGCTTAAGGTAGACGAAGAAACAGTAAAACCTTCTACTGTTGCCCTCCGGATCGGCTTTAATTTCTAATAATATACCCTCCATTCTATTTAGAGCGTTGTTGTTTTAGGGCAGCAACGCTTTTTTTTGGCTGATAGATATGCATAATATGATTTAGCAGTTTGTTTGGTTTTTCAAAAAACGCATTCATTATCTTTGACAAAAGCCTTCTTTTAATGAGAAAAATCTTGCTGCTTTTCCTGATTGTTACCGTATACATTGGATGCACCAGTAATGCCTCGGATAAAGTGGTAGATAATGCAGGTATTGATTCTGCGCTGGCAGCAAAAAATAAAGCAGGCAGGGAAATGGATTCTGCCAAACCTGTGCTCATTGGCGTTTTTCAGGGCGTAATTCCCTGTGCTGATTGTGAAGGAATAAGGACTGAACTAACGCTTTACCAGGATGCAGCTAATTCTGAAAACAATACATATACACTTACAGAAACTTACCTGAATACAAAAAATAAAACAGGCGACACCACATTCAGCAGTACTGGTAAATGGGATATATTGCGTGGTATAAAAGGTGATGCAACTGCTACTGTATATTTTCTCAATTATGATGAGCCCGAAGAAGCAAGGTACTTTCTAAAAAAATCTGAAACCACCATCACCTTGCTGGATAAAGAACAGCATGTGATTTCAACAGCGCTTAATTATAGTTTGGAGAAGAAGATGTAGAGAGGGCTAAGCCCCTCCCGCCTCTCCGCCGCGGCGGAAGGTGACCTATGCGCAGCCCTCGCTTATGTAGAAGACTTATGATTTTCAATCCCAATCAAATTCTTGCAACCATAAACTTTCAAACAACAAAACTTTGTGTTCCTCCGTGCCTTTGTGCCCTCGTGCTTCAAGACTAGGGCAGCTTAAATGCAGGATTGTGTATCAAACCAATTACATTTCTCCATGGATCTTTCAGGGTAGCTACAATAATTTCACCTCCTACATTTTGTGGGGCTTCATTTTCTGTGGCACCAAGGGATAGCAGTCTTGTATATTCTGCTTCAACATCTTCCACCCCCCAATATGCAGCAACGCTTTCAGCTTTTTCAGCAGCAGGAGTATCGTCGGGTTGTAACCCTAATTCGTAACCAGCAATATTAAAACCTACATAAAACGGTTCATCAAAGTAAGGCTTTACCAAAAATGCCATGGTATACCATGCTTTGGCTTTTTCAATATCATTTACTTTATAAATAGCAGTTCTTAAACCAAGTATTCTATTTTTCATGACAATCAATTTGTAGGTGCATATTTATTCAGGCACACCGGCTTTAAACAATACAGTCCTGCTGTTTGAAGTGATGGAATATTTTTCACCGGCACCTGCAAAAGCCGTTTCCCCCTGGTGAAGATGTAAAGGGGCATTGTTGCCGGTTATGGTTGCTTCTCCTTCCGTTACCAATAAAATTTCTGCAGAAAAGGCAGTGTGCTCATACACTTCTTCTTTCTGCAACATGATACTGCTCACAATAAAATCAGGAACCGGGCAATGATAAATAGTTTCATGTCCTTTTTTTTCTCCATTCATTATTTGTGGTACCACTCCTTCAAAAAATGTATGCTTTAATAATTCAGGAACGTCAATATGTTTAGGAGTTAATCCACCGCGCAGCACATTATCGGAGTTAGACATCAGCTCTATATTCTGTCCTTCAAGGTAAGCGTGCGGAACACCGGCGCCCTGGAAAATTGCCTGGTCGGGATGCATATGAAGAATATTGAAAAAATAAATAGAGAAGATGCCTCTGTCTATATTCTTGTATTTATCCTCATTTGATGTTAATGTTTTGCATGCCCAGTATGCCGGTTCAGCTTTGGATAACTGATTGGATTCATATGCCGGTACCGATCTTTTTAACAGTGGTTCTAAAATGGCATCCACGGTTGTTTGAGGCAATTCCATTACATGTTTATATAATCCTTTGTATCCTTCTTTTTCAAAAATGGGTACCAGTGTATTAAACTCCGGTATGCTCTTCAATGTTTGCAGCAATAAATCTTTCTCTTTAAAGCCGTGCAATAACCAAAACTCACTCAATGCTACCATCACTTCCGGTTTGTGATTGTCGTCTTTATAATTTCTATGGGGAGCATTAATCGGAATACCTGCTTCATTTTCCTTCGCAAATCCTTTTGCTGCTTCTTCTTTGGTAGGATGTACCTGTATAGAAAGCATATCTTTTACATCCAATACTTTAAACAGGAATGGCAAACTGCCAAATCTTTTTTCAGTTACTTCGCCTAACCATTTACGTGGGTCTTCTTTGATGAGCTCATTTACAGGTATAGTGTGCCTGGCATCCAGTTCAATTAATGAAGGGCTGCTCACATGCGCGCCCATCCAGTATTCCGCATGAGGCTTTTTTTCGGGATTATCTGTGCCCAGTAACTGTGGAAGATACGATGAACCGCCCCATGCATAATGTTGTACTTTACCTTTTAACTTATACATTCAATAGTTATTTAAGATTTAATGTCGGCAAAAGGTAAAGGGCAGAAGGCATATAACGTTTTACCCTTCACCTTTCACCATTGACCTTCTTACTCTCTGTTTTGCTCATATCCTTCGTCAACCAGTAATCCTTTTCCATCAGCCGCTGCTGTTGCTAATTCATCACAGCGATTGTTGTATGCATTATCTGCGTGCCCTTTCACCCATACAAATTGTATAGTATGCTTTTGCGAAAGCTGATAATACTTTTTCCAAAGGTCTTTATTTTTTTTGCCTCCTTTAAAATCGGTTTTGATCCAGTTTCTCAGCCAGCCTTCCTGCACGGCTTTTACCACATACTGGCTATCGGAATAAATGGTGATGTTAAGATTGCTTTTGGTTAAGGCTTCCAATGAAGCAATTACCGCCATCAATTCCATCCGGTTATTAGTAGTAAGCCTGTATCCCGCCGATAATTCTTTTTGATGCTCTCCCCATTTTAATATGGCGCCATAACCACCTGGGCCTGGGTTTCCGCGTGCAGCACCATCCGTATAAATAACAAGTGTGGGTTCGGCCATGTATTAAAGCGTTATTTCACCTTTTAAAAACGTTACCGCATAACCACTCATTAATACTCTGTCGTTTACCAGCTCGCAATCAAGATGTCCCTTTCTTGCCGACCACTGTATAGCCTTCAGTTTATTTTTTTTAAATACGGATGCCCAGTAAGGCACAAGCAATGTATGAGCAGACCCTGTAACCGGATCTTCATCTATACCGCTTTGCGGAAAAAATCCTCTTGATACAAAATCCACTTCTTTGCCAGGCGCAGTTACCAACACACCACGACTTTTTATGGTTGCCAGTATTTTAAAATCAGGCTGCAGGTTTTCAACAATGCTTTGCTCATCTACCACCACCATATAATCCAATCGGCCTTTATATACATTCGTCACTGGAATTTTTAAGCCTTCGGCAATAGCAGCGGGAATATCGGTGGTTTCTTTTACAAATGAATCGGCAGGGAAATCGAGTGTAAGTTGCCCATTTTCTTGCTGCGTAACTTTTAGCCATCCACTTTTTGAGTTAAAGCTGATTTCTGTTCCAGGATAATTAAGATGATTAAAAAAGATATGAGCCGAAGCCAGCGTGGCATGCCCACAGAGATCTACTTCAACAGTAGGTGTAAACCATCTTATATAAAATCCATCTTTTTCTTTAACGATAAATGCAGTTTCTGCCAGGTTGTTTTCCATTGCTATACGCTGCATCAAATCCTCAGGCAGCCATTCATTCAAAGGACAAACAGCAGCAGGGTTGCCCCCAAATATTTTTTGTGTAAAGGCATCTGCCTGGTATATGGGTATGGTCATATTCTATTATTTAGTCAAGATTATTAAGTGTGGTAAGAGTTGAGTGATAAGTCGTAAGCTATACATTTCTTATCACTTATTACTTACCACTTATTACTTAAAAATTACACCTGAAACACTCCCAGGTTAAAATGATCACTTGTTTTTTTATGATTGGCGGCGGTAATGGCTTCTTCTATCAGTTTTCTTGTTTCACCGGGATCAATAATAGCGTCTACCCATAACCGTGCTGCTGCATAATATGGCGTAGTTTGCTTTTCGTATTTATCTTTTATATCTGTCAATAATTTCTTTTCTTTTTCCGGATCAATGGTTTCTCCTTTTGCTTTTAATGCACCAACCTGTATCTGCAGCAATGTTTTAGCAGCCTGTTCTCCGCCCATCACAGCTATTTTTGCAGATGGCCATGCATAAATAAAGCGTGGGTCGTATGCTTTGCCACACATAGCATAATTGCCTGCTCCGTATGAATTACCTATAATAATAGTTATTTTCGGCACTATTGAATTAGCAACTGCATTCACCAGTTTAGCGCCATCTTTTATAATGCCTGAATGTTCACTGCGACTGCCCACCATAAAACCGGTAACATCCTGCAAAAAAACCAATGGTATATTTTTTTGATTGCAATTCATAATAAAGCGTGCAGCTTTATCAGCACTGTCATTATATATCACACCGCCTAACTGTATTTCTCCTTTTTTGGTTTTGATCACTTTTCTTTGATTGGCTACAATACCTACGGCCCATCCATCAATGCGGGCATAACCGCATAAAATAGTTTGACCATAATCTTTTTTGTACTGATCAAAATCAGAATCGTCTACTATTCTTTCAATAATCTCCAGCATATCATAAGGCTTACTGGAATCTGCAGGAAGTACGCCATATATTTCTGCCGGATCTTTTTTGGGAGGCTTGCTTTTTATTTTATTGAAACCTGCGCTTTCTGCAGCACCTAACTTAGCAATTATTTTTTTTACCTCATCAAGGCACTGTGCCTCGGTATCAAATTTATAATCAGCAATGCCGCTTATTTCCGTGTGTGTTACCGCACCGCCCAACGTTTCAGCATCTATATCTTCACCAATAGCCGCTTTTACAAGATATGGTCCTGCTAAAAAAATAGAACCATTGCTTTTTACCATTAATGTTTCATCACTCATAATGGGCAGGTATGCACCACCTGCTACACAAGCGCCCATTACTGCGGCTATCTGCACAATACCCATGGCACTCATGCGTGCATTATTGCGGAAAATGCGCCCGAAATGTTCTTTATCAGGAAAAATTTCATCCTGCATTGGCAGAAATACGCCGGCACTGTCAACCAGGTAAACAACAGGCAAATTATTTTCAATAGCTATCTCCTGCATGCGGAGATTTTTTTTACCGGTTATGGGAAACCAGGCACCCGCTTTTACAGTTTGATCATTAGCCACTACTACACATTGCCGGCCACTTATATATCCCACACCGGCAACAGTGCCACCTGCGGGGCATCCACCATATTCTTCATACATATCATATCCGGCAAAAGCACCAATCTCTGTGAAGGGCTTTCCTTCGTCACATAAATATTCAATCCTTTCTCTTGCGGTAAGTTTGTTTTTTTCTTTTTGTTTTTCTATCGCTTTTTTCCCGCCGCCGGCATAAATTTTTTCGAGCCTGGTTTTTACCTGGCTCAATGCAAGTTTCAGAACATCTTCATTTTTGTTGTTCTCAAGGTTCATATGTGGCGCGTTTTATACTTAATCTTTTACCCAATAATCTACTACTGTTACTTTATCAAGATAAGGTTTGAGTAATGCGCCAAAAGCTTTATGAGCGGGATGGGGAAGATAAGCATCTCTATCTTTTTCGCTGTTGAAACTCAGGAAAAAACAATGGGTCAATCCCTGGTTAAGACCTTCAGGACTATTATTGGTTCCCCATTCAAATCCTTTTATTTCTTTAATCTGTGATGGAAGCGCCTTGAATGCGTTCTCAACCTGCTGAACCTGGGCGGGGGTGGCATCGTCTTTAAACTTAAAAAGTACTACGTGTCTTAACATTTTTTGTTCTTTATGATTTGCTGAAATAATAACCAATGCTATGCAACAGGTAACGATAATAGTGATAATTTTTTTCATTTTTTTAATTTTTCTATGTGATAAATGAAATGCCGGAAATGGCATAGGCAAAAATAAACGCTATATAATTAGCCCGCATTATTTTTTTAAACCGGCAAAATAAAAGAGATATAGTATATCAATGAAGGAACAGGAGAAAATAAAGAGAGACAAAGATATATAACAACAAAAGCAATGCGCAATGCACTGCTTTTGTTTATTCGTAACTTAACGTAACGAATACTCATAAATGTAATGGAGCTCTGAATTCTTACAAAATGTAACTATTGCGAAATTTTAATTTCACCTATATCAGTTGCAGAACCATCTTTTACTTCTACACCATCTTTAGCTGCATTTTTAAAAGGAGCTTTCGCTTCAATTATTACCTGGTAAGTACCTGGTTTTGCATTTGAAATTTCAAAAGCGCCACTTGACACATCTGCTCTAAGTGTATCTGTGCCTGTAATAGCCCATGCTCTTACTGCTGAATCGGCGGGGCTTACAGTTCCCTTTATAGATCCATTTGTTATTACATTAAATGCGAACAATCCTGAGGCAACAATACCTAACGCTGCCAATGTTAATCTTGCTTTTTTCATACTTCTGGAGTTTTGTTTACAAAAAAATAATTGGTAATCTTTCCAGAGTGAGTGATTGGAGGGATACAGTTGTATAGACAAGGACTATGCCAAAAAAGCCTGGCTTGTATGTTAAAAAAATCTTAACACTATGAATACAGGTAAAGAGATGTAGTGAGAAACAGACCTTGTTTGTAAACTTCGTTTATTCATTAACGTTATATGTAATTATTTTTTTTTAGAAACGTTTTTTTTAAAGAAAAGGATAGAATAAAAATGATGTAAAGTGCATTTCTTTCTTGCGTAAAACTACCTGCAGATTTATACGGTACAACATTTATTAACAGCAGTGCATATCATAAAACTATTCTCTCCCCACGTTTTATTATATTTGCCGCATTCTATAAAACTAAAATAATTAGCATATTTGCGATAAAAATGTGTCTCCGGGCAATACCGGAATATTGAATTATGGCAGAAACAAAGCAAAACCTGTTTGATTACAACGAAGAATCCATTAAATCCTTAGACTGGAGGGAACATATACGTCTGAGACCGGGAATGTATATTGGAAAATTGGGCGATGGCAGCAGCGCAGATGATGGTATATATGTATTATTAAAAGAGGTGTTAGACAACTGTATTGATGAACACATGATGGGTTATGGCAAACAGATTGATATTGAGGTGGAAGGAAAAACCGTTACGGTAAGAGACTATGGGCGTGGTATTCCTTTGGGTAAAGTGGTAGATGTGGTCAGTAAAATTAATACGGGCGCAAAATATGATAGTAAGGCCTTTCAGAAATCAGTTGGATTAAATGGTGTAGGTACAAAGGCTGTGAATGCATTGAGCCACTATTTTAAAGTAACCGCATTCAGGGAAGGCAAACAAAAAACGGCTGAATTTGAAAAGGGTATTTTATTAAAAGAACATAAGGAAGCAAAGAGCGATGAAACCAATGGTACGCTTGTAACTTTTATTCCGGATGATACGGTTTTCAGAAGTTTTCATTTTCAGCAGGAGTATATTGATAATCTTTTGTGGAATTACTGTTACCTGAACGCCGGGCTTGTTATTACTTTTAATGGAAGGAAATATGTAAGTAAAAACGGATTGCTTGATTTGCTGGAACGCAAAACCAACAAAGACGAGCAACGTTACAATATCATTCACCTGAAAGGAGAAGATATTGAATTAGCCATTACACACAACAACGATTACGGCGAAGAGATATTCAGTTTTGTAAACGGACAGTATACTACACAGGGGGGCACGCATCAACAGGCTTTCAGAGAAGCATTTGTGAAAGTAGTTCGCGAATTCTATAAAAAAGATTACGATGCTACAGATATAAGGCAGAGTATTGTGGCGGCTGTAGCAGTAAGAGTGGTGGAACCAGTATTTGAAAGCCAGACAAAAACAAAACTGGGATCTCAGTATATTGAAGAAGGTGGCGTGAGTATGAAAAATTTTGTGCAGGAGTTTCTTTCGAAAGAACTGGATAATTTTTTGCATAAGAACCCCGGAATTGCAGAAGCATTAAAGAAGAGAATTGAGCAAAGCGAAAAAGAACGCAAAGAGCTTGCAGGTATAAAAAAATTGGCCAACGAACGGGCGAAGAAAGCTAACCTTCATAACCGCAAACTCCGCGACTGCCGTATTCATTTTAATGATGAGCCGCCAAATAAAGGGAAGGAAGAATTTCATGCGCTGAAATTAGAGAGTACCATTTTTATTACGGAAGGTGATTCTGCAAGTGGTTCCATTACCAAAGCACGTAATGTAGAAACACAGGCAGTGTTCAGTTTACGCGGAAAGCCACTGAACTGTTTTGGTCTTACTAAAAAAGTGGTATACGAAAATGAGGAATTCAACCTGCTGCAACATGCATTGAATATTGAAGATGGAATAGAAGGATTGCGTTTTAATAATGTGGTGATTGCTACCGATGCGGATGTAGACGGTATGCATATCCGTTTGCTGCTGCTTACTTTCTTTTTACAGTTCTTTCCCGACCTGGTAAAGAATGGGCATGTATATATTCTTGAAACGCCTTTATTCAGGGTACGTAACAAGCAGGAGACAATATACTGCTACGATGAAACAGAAAAACAGGCAGCCATAAAAAAATTAGGAGCCAAACCAGAGATCACAAGATTTAAAGGGTTGGGTGAAATTTCGCCGGATGAGTTTGTACGGTTTATCAGTGCAGATATGCGCAAGCAACCTGTATTGGTAATGCCTGAAACGCATTTGCAGCAATTGCTGGAATATTATATGGGCAAGAACACACCCGACAGGCAGGAATTTATTATTGATAATTTACGGGTTGAAATTGACCTGGCGGAGGAAGGGGTAAAAGGTGAACAGGTAATAGGAAAATAAGCAATAGGGAATGAGCAACCTGAAATCCTGCATCCTGAAACTTATAACATCAAACCATAAATAACAAACGATAAACATCAATGATACATATTGTTTTTAATGAAGCTGATGTAGAAGTATTAACCAACGCTATTGCACTGGATGAAAAAATGGCTGGCGAAGTAATACAGATAAAAGATGACTATGCTGTAGGCCCATTGAATAATCTTTATATAGGTGAAGGTATTGCAGAACGCAGAGCCTGGTGGACGTCTGTGCTGGCAGGAGGCGACCTGAGTGGTAAGACAGATGATGGTTCTGTAGATGATTATAAAACGGTGGCTGAAATAGTAGGATCGCTTCGCCGTAATCCTGAAGAAATAATATGGATCTGGGCTGCGCAAAACAAACATGATGTATCGGGCTATTATTGGCTGCTGCATTATATGAAAGAGTTCCAGGGAAGGGTGTTTATTCTTTACCTCAATAACCTTCCTTTTATTAATGAAAAGGGCAGTATTTTTTATCCCGAATGGTTGCACAGCATTCCGCCTAAAGAGTTTTTAAAAGCAAAAAAACTGGCACGGCCTATTACATTGAGTGAGTTTGAAATTGATCCTGATGAGTGGACAAAGATCTGTAATGAAAATAAGGGGGTACGTATACTGGAAGGAGGAAAAAAACTGGTGCAGTATGATTATGACTTTTATGATGCGGATCTGAAAAAGTACATTACCAAAGACTGGCAAAAAGCTAATAAAATAATTACACATTTTCTGTCGAAGAATAAACATACCACCGGCGATATGTACCTGCTGTGGAGACTGAAGCAATTGATTGCTGACGATAAATATGATGTGCAGGGAGAAGTAAAAAATATGAAAGATTTTGAGGTAAAGACAAAGGTTGGTGACGCTGAGCCTGTAAATATATAGTGATAGTAAATACTTATATAGAACTGAATGGACAACAACAAAGACAAATCCGATATTTTTAAAAACGAGCAGGGGGTTCACGGGCAGTATAAAACATGGTTTCTTGATTATGCTTCTTACGTAATACTGGAGCGTGCCGTACCTGCTATTGAAGATGGTTTAAAACCTGTACAACGTCGCATTCTTCATGCTATGAAGGAAATGGACGATGGTCGCTTTAATAAAGTAGCCAATATCATCGGTCAATCAATGCAGTATCATCCACATGGAGATGCTTCTATTGGCGACGCGCTGGTAAATCTTGGTCAAAAAGATCTATTGATAGATACGCAGGGAAACTGGGGTGATGTGCGCACCGGAGATGATGCTGCTGCCGCCCGTTATATTGAAGCGCGCCTGAGTAAGTTTGCATTGGAGGTAGCATTTAATGCAAAAACTACAGAATGGCAATTAAGCTATGATGGTCGTAAAAATGAGCCGGTTTCATTGCCAATGAAATTTCCTCTGCTATTGGCGCAAGGAGCAGAAGGCATCGCTGTTGGGTTATCTACAAAAATATTACCTCATAATTTTTGTGAACTGATTGAAGCGTCTATTAAAAGTTTGCGCGGAAGAAAATTTGAACTGTATCCCGATTTTCAAACCGGTGGCATGATGGATGTTACCAATTACAATGAAGGAAAACGTGGCGGCAAAGTAAGGGTTCGGGCACATATTGAAGAACTGGATAAAAAAACATTGGTGATCCGTGATGTTCCTTATGGTGTAACTACAGCGCAATTAATGGATTCTATTGTAAAGGCAAACGACCAGGGTAAAATAAAAATTAAAAAGGTAACAGATAATACTGCTGCTGAAGTAGAAGTGCAGGTTGATCTGTCGCCGGGCATTTCTCCCGATATTACTATTGATGCATTGTATGCCTTTACCGATTGTGAAGTAAGTATTTCGCCGAATGCATGTGTGATTGTAGAGGAGAAACCCAGGTTTATGGGCGTGCATGAATTGCTGCGTGTTTCTGCCGAAAATACCAAGGAGCTTTTGCGCCGAGAACTGGAAATAAAACTGGCCGAACTGCAGGAGAAATGGCATTATACTTCATTGGAAAAAATATTCTTTGAAGAGAAGATATACAAGGAGCTGGAAAAAAAGCATGAAACATGGGAAAAAGTATTGGATGCTATAGATAAAGCGTTCGCGCCTTTTAAAAAGCAGTTGAAAAGAGCTATTACAAGAGAAGATATAGTTAAGCTAACCGAGAAGCCTGTTCGCCGTATCTACAAGCTGGATATAGATGAATTGAACGACCAGATAATGGCGATTGATAAGGAAATCAAACAGGTTAAGCACGACCTGGATAATCTTGTAGATTTCGCGGTAGCGTACTACGAAAATCTTTTAAAGAAATATGGCAAGGGCAGAGAGCGCAAAACAGAAATTAAATTGTTTGAAGCCATACAGGCCAAACAGGTTGCCATTGCCAATGCTAAATTATATGTAAACCGTGCGGAAGGTTTTGTGGGCACAGGGTTGAAGAAAGATGAATTTGTAGAAGACTGCTCCGACCTGGATGATATCATTGCTTTTACAAAAGCAGGTAAGATGAAAATAGTGAAGGCGGCCGATAAAGTTTTCATCGGTAAAGACATTCTTCATGTGGCGGTGTTTAAAAAGAATGATGAGCGTACTACTTACAATATGATGTATGTAGATGGGCAGTCGGGTGTTACTTACGCAAAGCGGTTTAATGTAACAGGCATCACCAGGGACAAAGAATACGATCTTACCAAAGGTTCAGATAAAAGTAAAGTGCACTATCTCTCTGTTAATCCAAATGGTGAGGCAGAAACGGTTAGAATTGTACTCAGTCCCAATTCTCCTGCACGTAATAAAGAACTGGAGTTTTATTTTGAAGAAATGGAAATAAAGAGCCGCGGCAGCATGGGCAACCAGGTAACAAAATACGCGGTGAAGTCTGTGAAGTTTAAAGAGGCGGGTAAAACTACATTGAGTGGAAGAAAACTTTGGTTTGATCATACATTTGGCAGGCTTAATACAGAAGAGAAAGGTATATTCCTTGGATCTTTTGATAATGAAGACCGGTTGTTGATTGTATACAACAACGGTAATTATGAAATTTCAGATACAGAAATTAACCAGCGGTTTGATGGTGAAAAAGTGATGCTGATTGAAAAGTTTGATCCTGAAAAAGTAATTACTGCCGTATATCTTGACAAAGAAAAGCTGCAGTATAGCATTAAACGGTTTAAAATTGAAACCACTACGCTGCGTAATAAATTCTTTTTTATAAAAGAAGGCGAAGGCAATCAACTGGAAGCTGTTACAAGCGATGCTGAGCCTATATTACTGATGCAGAGTGGCAGGGGTGCACAGGTACGCAAGGCAAAAATAAAAGTAAATAAAGTGGTAGAAGTAATGGGTTGGAGAGCCCTGGGTGCTAAACTGGCTGATTACACAAAGAGTACAGAAATGGAATGGGAAAAAAAGAAGGGAAGTGATAATCAGCAGGCGGAATTATTTTAAATGAGATAGTATAGGTTAATATAAACAATCTCTTTAGGTTATCGGCAATTAGCTATGAGCTATCACATTTCAAATTTTAAATCTCAAATATTTCAATGACCCGCATCACCGAACAACCCTCCTTATACAGGCATCTCGAAAAAATGTCAGTAGAAGAACTAACGGCCAATATTAATAACGAAGACAAGAAAGTGGCGCTTGCTATAGAAAAAGCATTACCACAATTAAATAAATTAATCAGCGCGATTGTTGAGAAATTGCAAGCCGGCGGCAGAATGTTTTATGTAGGCGCAGGTAGTGGTGGCAGACTTTCTGTACTGGATGCTATTGAACTTCCAACTACCTACGGTATAGAAAAGGGTATAGTAAATGTTATACTGGCAGGTGGAAAGGAACATTTGATTGAAGCGCCCGAAGAGAAAGAAGACGATACTGAAGCTGCCTGGAATGCTTTAGTGGAATATAATATCTCAACCAAAGATATAATAGTGGGTATCTCTGCAAGTGGTACAACACCCTTTGTGCTTTCTGCCTTATTAAAATGCAGAGAAAACAATATTGTAGCAGGCTGTATAGTCAGCAACCCCGATTCTCCTATCGCTGCAGCAGCGGCTATTCCCGTAGAAGTAATAACAGGTCCAGAGTTTGTTACAGGCAGTACCAGAATGAAATGCGGCACTGCGCAGAAAATGATTTTTGATATGATCAGCACTACTACCATGATTCGTCTCGGTAGAGTGGAAGATAACAGTATGGTGAATGTGTTACTAATCAACGATAAGATCACCGATCGGGCCGTTAAAATATTAATGGAAAAAGCAGGGCTGAAAGATTACGACAATGCCAAAACCATTTTGCTGCAACATGGTAGTGTAAAAAAAGCCATGGATGCGTTGAATAAATAACAGGTTACAGGCTTCAATTTCAGGAATTTTGATTTCTCATTGCCGAAGGCTGATGTCTAAATATATTTCGTTGCGTCCGCTGCTTCACTGCGCCCACTGCGAGCAATTCTTTGCCGATAACTGAAGGCTAATTGCTCATAGCTCAAAGCTGATGACTGAAAGCTTATAGTTTGTCGCCCTCTTTAAATATGGGTTTTACAGGACGTTCCACTTCCTTCAGCTGATCTTTCGCTGTTTTCAAGAATTGCATCAGTGCATCATTGTCAATCATAAATTGCTTTAACCGCTCTGCTGGCGATTTTGAAAGCCATATTTTCAATTGTAGTGCTTTGATATGATCGGGTGTATCAGTCATTGCGTATTATAATTGCTATGGTAATTATCTTCAACTCACAAAAATTCCTGGTCACCCATAATTAGGCGTTTTCTCTAAAGGATTCTGATTCAAAACCTTTACCATTACAGCATATAATGCAGGATAACCATTTTTAAAACGTTCTGGTTTTTCAAAAAACAATTCAACGCTTTCCGCCCAAAATTCCTGGAAATTAGTAAGCGCATAAGATGAATAAAAAGGAGTAGTGTTATTTTTTTCCTGCTCAAATATTTCTTTACCTATTGTATTAAAACGTTTGAACTGGCTCACGAAATAATCATCAGCCTCATCATCCGTTTCAAAATTCTGGTAATAATAGGCATGAGCCATTTCATGCAATCCCACATTTTGTCCGTCATCCGGGAGCTTATATCCCTCTAGAAAATGCTTCCACGAAATATGGATACTGTTGCCCGAAACATTACCGCTCAGTACACGTAAGGTAGGGTGAACGCCAATAAACTCAGCAGGAAAAATGTGTATGGAAGTATAGTGTGGCAGCTCAAATTTTTCCAGTCCCATACTTAATTTAATAGCTGTAGCACTTAATAATATAGGCATCTCTCTGAAACCACTCTTATCATGAATTACAAATGTTTTCAGCGATATGAATATGCGAAGCCTGTATAGAAAAGCGTTTCTTTTATACTCAGATAAAGTAGAGAAATAAGGTAGATGTTTGTTTAATACAGTAAAAAGCACTTCGTCCGAAAAATCCAGTTCATCGCCGGAGTAGACCAATAAGGGTGGCTGCGTAACATCGTCTGTTACAAAATTGGTGGCAATAGATAAAGGGTGCGCTTTTTTTGTCCGGATCCTTTCTCCGGGCAAGCCATATCAATCCTGCTATTATTCCTCCAGCAATGTAAAAATTAAGGCTGCTGATCATGGTGCTTTTTTAAGTTACCGGGTTTATGCGAATTCTTCTTTTTTACTGATGGCATGCATTATACGCTTACGGTGTTGCATACCCCATTTCGACATTTCTTTAATGATAGATTGAAGCGTTCTTCCGTAATCTGTCAATTCATATTCTACCGTTACAGGTTTGGTATCATATACAGTACGCTTTACCAGTTCATTTATTTCAAGGTCGCGCAGTTCTTTGCTCAGCATTTTTGAGCCTATCCCTTCCACTTCGCGTTGCAGCTCCATAAATCTCTTTTTGCCAAAATTCAATGAACCTATTATAGCAATTTTCCATTTGCCGTTCAATATGTCCAATGTATCATGTATGGCCCGTATATGACTAACACACTCACTGGGCTGATGTGGTGTATCTTTTTTCTTGTTCATACTACCTGTTTTTAGAAATCGGTTTCCTGTGGGAAAGTGCTTTCTTTCAGGAAACCACTATCAAAAGTAAAGTAAGTTTGGGAACTTTGCCATCTAAATATTAAAAACATGTCAAACAAAACTCAAAAAATTCTCTCCATCATATTATTGGCTATACCATCAGCAATGGTAGTGCTTAGCGGTATAATGAAACTATCACACAGTGAACAGGTAGTAACGGGTCTCTCAAAAATAGGCTATGGCTCATTAATCACCACATTGGGTATCGCAGAACTCGTATTTGTAGCATTGCTATGGATTCCTAAAACCTGGAAAATCGGGTTCTTATTGTTACTTTCTTACCTGGGCGGAGCCGCTGCTATTGAAGTAATGGCTGGAAAAGGCATGGCCTTTATATTTATTGCTTTATTATGGGCGGGAGTATATTTTAAAAACAGCGCTATGTTTACTTCGGTTGAGAAGTAAGCTTTGGGCCGCGCATCATTTATAATGTTATTAGCTTTGTTGAAGTTTAAAAAGAAGAGAATGGAAAATAGTACAACAAAAATGAAGGTGGAAATATGGAGCGACATCATGTGCCCCTTTTGTTATATAGGCAAAAGAAAATTTGAATCAGCGCTAAATGGTTTTGATGGAGCTGAGCATGTGGAGATAGAATGGCATAGCTTTCAGCTCGATCCAACTATACAAACAGGTCACGGCAAAAATTTGTATCAATACCTGAGTGAAAGAAAAGGTATTCCTTACCAGCAATCTGTAGAAATGCACAAGCAGGTTACTGCTATGGCGAAGGAAGCCGGGCTCGATTACCAGTTTGATAAGGCTGTTGTTGCCAATTCATTTGATGCACATCGTTTGATACAGTTCGCTAAAACAAAATCGTTAGGCGATGCTGCGGAAGAAAGATTGTTTCATGCTTATTTTACAGAAGGAAAAGATTTCAGCAATCATGATACCCTGGTTGAACTGGGGAAAGATATAGGATTGGATGCTGATGAAATTACGAAAGTATTAAGCGGTAACGCTTATACCAAAAATGTGAAAGATGATATAGAAGAAGCTGCGCAGATAGGTGTGAGAGGTGTACCCTTTTTTGTATTTAACCGTACATTCGCGGTATCCGGCGCACAACCATCTGATGTATTTTCAAAAGCTTTACAGCAATCTTTTGATGATTGGAACAAACACCAACCACTTAATGTATTAGAAGTAGCAGAAGGATCAGTATGCGCACCTGGCGATGATTGTAAATAAACTATTTGTTATTAATTCTGCGCTGCTTTGGTAAGGAATAATTGTTGATAGATGATTTTATAAAACTGAGAAATATATGAAATATAATTTGTTAGGCAATACTGGTCTTAAAGTATCAGAGTTATGTTTAGGAACAATGACATTTGGTGGTAAAGGCATCTGGACTGCTATTGGAGCTTTACCGCAACAGCAGGTAGATGAATTAGTAAAGAAAGCCGTGGATGCCGGCATTAATTTTATTGATACAGCTAATATTTATTCAGAAGGAGTGTCGGAAGAATTAACCGGTCAATCTATCAGGAATCTTGGACTTAACCGTGATGATCTCATTATTGCAACAAAAGTAAGAGGAAAGATGGGCGAAGGCCCTAACCAGATAGGACTAACGCGTAAGCATATCCTCACACAAGTGGAGGCAAGTTTAAAAAGATTAAATACTGATTATATCGATTTGTACCAGATCCATGGTTACGACGCGATTACTCCGCTTGAAGATACCATCGATACATTAGACAGATTGGTGCAAAGTGGCAAGGTAAGGTATATTGGTTGCAGTAATCTTACTGCATGGCAATTGATGAAATCTTTGGGCTACTCCCAATACAACAATAAATCAAAATTTGTTTCGCTGCAGGCGTATTATACTATTGCAGGTCGCGATTTAGAAAGAGAGCTCGTTCCGCTGCTGCAGGATCAGAAAGTAGGATTGATGGTCTGGAGCCCGCTTGCCGGAGGATTACTAAGCGGCAAGTATACCCGAAGTGGTGAAGCAGCGCAAGGATCAAGAAGGGTGAGTTTTGATTTTCCACCGGTTAACCGCGAACGTGCATACAATATAGTGGATGAGCTACAGGTGATGGCAAAAGAAAAGGGAAGCAGTGTGGCTCAACTGGCATTGGCGTGGCTGCTGCATCAAAAAGCAGTTACCACTGTTATTATTGGAGCTAAAAATCCAGATCAACTGGATGATAACCTGAAGGCCATTGATGTAACCTTTACAAAGGAAGAGTTGGATAAATTAGATGCTGTTAGCAAGCTGCCTTCAGAATATCCAGGCTGGATGCTCGAAAGACAGGGTGCCGACAGGAAAGCGTAACACTATCTTCGTTATAAAGTAGAAACAGCCATGCGGGTTTATTTCGAATTTTTTCAGGTTGGTGGCTCACCAACCTGTATCTCCGCCGTGGGCGGTGTCTCCACCACCCACCTTAAAACAAAATTTGATATTCATCCCTATTTGGACATTTATCATAAATGACCCAACTTTAAGGATTAATATATACGCCTGGCATGAACTATATTCAATTACTTGAAAAAGTAAAGCTATATGTGCTTCGTTATTTTGCAGAGCATCAAAACGATAAAATTTTATACCACAACCAGGAGCATACGGAAGATGTGGTGAATGTTGCATCTCTACTGGCAGATCATTATCATCTCAGCGATCACGATCTTTTTGTTTTGCTTACCGCTGCCTGGTTTCACGATACTGGTTATTATAGCGGACCAATGGCAGGGCATGAGCAACGAGGTGCTGACATTGCCAGAGCTTTTTTAACAACATATGCTGTAGACGCCGATACTATCAGCCAGGTGCAAAAATGCATCATGGCTACTGTAATGCCGCAAAAGCCAATCGCTCTTTTGGAGCAGCTCATCTGTGATGCAGATCTTTCTAACCTTGGCACAGAAAATTTTTCACGTAGAAATAAATTGCTGAGAAAAGAAACAGAAATAAGAGAGAATAGAAATATTACAAAGGAAGAATGGCGAAAGGGAAGTATTCAATTTTTGCAGCAGTATCAGTATCATTCAGACTATGGAAAGGAATTATTTGATGCAACAAGATTGAATAATATACAAAAACTGCAGCAAAAGCTGGGCGAAGACGAAGAGAAAAATCCTTCTGCTTCAATACCCGAAAAAACCAAAGAAAAGGCAAAAGCTCCATTGCCTGAAATAGTAAAAAGCAAAAAGAGCGATAGACCAGAAAGAGGCATTGAAACTATGTTTCGCATCAGCTCAAACAATCACCAGCGCCTTAGTGATATGGCAGATAACAAAGCGCATATCATGATCACTACTACGTCTATAATTATCTCGGTTTTGCTGAGCGTGCTTTTAAGAAGATTAGAAGATAATCCCAATCTTATTTTTCCTACTACATTGTTACTGGTAGTATGTGTGGTTACATTGGTTTTTTGCATCTTAGCTACAAGACCATCTTTACCCAGGGGAATATTTACACAACAGGATATACAGGATAAAAAAGTAAACCTGCTTTTCTTCGGCAATTTTTATAAAATGAGCTTTGAAGAATATTCTGGAGGTATGCAGGCAATGATGAACGATCGCGATTTTTTATACGGTAGCCTTACCCGTGATGTGTATTCCCAGGGAATTGTGCTGGGGCATAAATACCGGTTGCTACGCACAGGCTATAATATTTTCATGTTTGGCATAGTGGCATCGGTATTGGCATTTGTAATTGCAGCAGTTTTTTTTGGATGATGAGATACAATGGTTGATGAACAAGTTTATTTTTTTTAACAGGGATGCAAGCTGGCTTTCGTTTAATGAAAGAGTACTGCTGGAAGCGGAAAAAGAAACTACGCCGTTGTTGGAACGCATCCGGTTCATGTCTATATTTTCTTCTAACCTCGATGAGTTTTATAGAGTGCGTATGCCTGCTGTGTTAGCCCTTCAGCAAATAAAAAAACAAGAAGCGGGAAAAAGTACTTATGAAGATCTTGTTGAAATTATTAACCAGCAACAGGCATTATACGGTAATATTTTAAACAATCAGATTGTGCCTGCACTTAAAGCACAAGGGTACATTTTTTTGAACAAAGAAAATATTCCTTCATCATTGCAGACTATAGCAGAAGAATATTTTTTTACACAGATAGCGGGCTATCTTCATCCTGTAAAGCTGTCAGCTAAAACCGGTTTTTTTCCCGAAAACAATCAACTATACCTTGTAGTGGTAGTTGAATATTATCCTGATGAAGAGCAATTGTTTTTAGTAAATGTACCATCCAGTCATACCTCCAGGTTTGTTAAAATAACTCAGCCCGAAGGGGAATACATTGTTTTCCTGGAAGATATTATCCGTTCTAATCTTGCACATTTGTTTTCGGGCGCTGTTATTAAAGCCGCTTACAGCATAAAAATTACAAGGGATGCAGAACTAAATTTAGCCGATGAATACGAAGAAGATCTTGCTGAGCAGATAGAAACCCAGCTTCATAAAAGAGATATGGGCTTTGCCACTCGTTTTTTATATGAACCCGGTATTCCCTTACGTCATCTGCAATATATCATACAGGCGTTTCACTTGCAAAAAGCATCAGTGGTAGAAGGCAGCCGCCATCATAATCTGAAAGATCTTTCTTCTATTCCTATCCAGGATGACCAGCTTTGTTATCCCTCATGGAAGCCAGTAAACAATAATCTTACTGGAGTAAGCACGCTGTTCGAGGCAATAAAAAAAAGAGACCAGGTAGTACATACGCCCTATCAATCATATGATAGGGTGGTGAGGTTCTTTAATGAAGCTGTCATTGATAGCAGTGTGCAGGAAATATATACTACGCTTTACCGTGTGGCAAGCCATTCAAAAATCGTACATGCATTAATCAGCGCTGCGAAAACCGGCAAAAAAGTAACCGTATTGGTTGAATTGAAAGCACGGTTTGATGAAGCCAACAATATATACTGGGCAAAGCAAATGAAGGCTGCCGGTGTAAAGATTGTATATAGTGATAACGCACTGAAAGTGCATGCAAAAATTGCATTGGTTAAACGTGATGATGCGGAAGCTCCTTATTTAGGGCTGCTTGCCACCGGCAATCTGAATGAAACGACTGCCCGTTTTTATACGGATCATATTTTGCTCACTGCATATCAACCCATGCTCAAAGAGATGGAAACGTTGTTTTCATTTCTTAGTAAAAAGAAAAAACCGGATATGGATGACCGGCTTTCTTTTAACCATTTACTGGTGGCACAATTTAATCTTCAATCTGCTTTTATAGCCTTAATTGATCGGGAGATCAGCAATGTTTCAAAAGGTTTGCCGGCATCTATTACTATTAAGCTTAACAACCTGGAAGAAGAAAAACTGATTTCCAAATTATATGAAGCCTCCAATGCTGGTGTAAAAATTCATTTGATTGTAAGAAGCATTTGTCGCCTGGTGCCGGGTGTTGAAGGGCAAAGTACGAATATTACGATTAAGAGAATAGTTGACCGCTACCTGGAGCATGGTCGCGTATTTATTTTTCATAATAATGGTGATGAGGCAGTATATATGGGTTCTGCCGATTGGATGAACCGCAATATATACAGACGCATTGAGGTATGCTTCCCAGTGTATGATGAAGCCGTGAGGCAACAGGTAAAGCACATCATTCAATTACAATGGAGCGATAATGTACAGGCTGTCTATTTTGATAAACAGCTGAGCAATGTTCCTGTGAAAGAAAATGTTGCAGCGATAAGATCGCAGGAAGTAATTTATCACTACCTGCAATCAGAGCAGCCGCTTTTGCAAAAAGAAAAAATAGTGTATGATGTTTCCGTTTCATAAAAGTATCGTGGTACTGATTTACGTGTGTTTGGCTGGGTGTGTTTCCGGTTCGCCAGATATACCCACACCTCCGCATTATCGGCTTGATGAACCGGAAAAGTTTTTGATGCCCGAAAGTTTACTGGAAATTTCAGGTATTGCTTTTCATCATGGCAAAAGCGATACCGTGTATGCTATACAGGATGAAGAAGGAAAATTATTCAGGCTGGCGTGGCGCGAAAAGAAACAAACCCATATAAAGTTTGGGAAGAAAGGAGACTATGAAGATGTTACCATCCTGCATGATGAAGCGATTGTTTTAAAAAGCAATGGGGCCTTATACTTTTTCCCGCTGGGCGATGAGGATATAGACAGTACAAAAGAATCAAAGCATATATTCCCCCAGGGAGAATATGAAGGATTGTATGCGGATGAACAATCAGGTAATATATATGTGCTTTGTAAAAATTGTATGGCAGATAATTCAAAAGCTTCTGTTACGGGATATATTTTACAGCAGAAAGATTCATTACAACAAACTGGCAGTTTTTCAATTGACGTATCAGCCATAAAGGATATTACCGGGAAAGTAAAGAGAGGATTTCGGCCTTCAGGGCTGGCGCAGCAACCGCTCACCAAAGAATGGTTTATTATTTCCGCAGTAAATAAATTACTGGTTATTACAGATAGCAACTGGCAGGTAAAGGAAGTATATCCTTTGGATGGAAAAATATTCAACCAGCCTGAAGGCATAGCATTTGATAATGCCGGAAATTTGTATATATCCAACGAGGGAGACGACCTGGTGCAGGGAAATATTCTGAAGTTTGCAAGACAGGAAAAATAGCCTACCCCTGCTAAAACATCATTCGTATAAATGTAGCCGCATGAAAAAACGTATACTCTTTATTGTTTTGCTTTTTCCGTGTTTGGTAAATGCGCAAAATATTGATATCGATATTTTAAAGAGTATAAATCCATCTGATCCGTCTTCTACTTATTGGGGAATTACCAGTAGTTCGGCATATTTTATACCGGCTGGTATAGCCGCAGGCACGCTTGTATATGGAATGATAAAAAAGAATAGAAAAGTGAGACAGCGTGCTTATGAATTAGGTATAAGTGTAGGTGTAGGCTCACTATTTACACAAACGCTTAAGTTCGCTATCGATCGCAAACGGCCTGCTGAAAAATATCCAGACGAAGTGTTCCCGGCGCAAGCCCGCTATGGACACTCGTTTCCATCGGGGCACACCACGCTTGCTTTTGCCACTGCCACTACCATATCGCTGCAATACAGGAAATGGTATATAACCGTACCCGCCTATGTGTGGGCTGCTTCTGTAGGTTATTCAAGAATGTACAGGGGCGTACATTACCCTTCTGATGTGCTTGCCGGTGCGGTAATAGGGGTGGGAAGCGGGTTGCTCAGCCATTGGCTTACAAACAAACTGATCCGCGATAAAAAGCGATGAATGTATGAGAAAATTGACAGGACTTTTATTGACTATTCTTATTGGTAACGGTGTATTGTATGCGCAGGATACCATAGTAAGGAGAATTATTTTTATTGGAGATGCGGGAGAAATAGATGAACAACAGGATCACGTAATTACTACTGCTGCGGCACAGGTATTGCCAGGTAAAACAACAGTGATGTTTTTGGGAGATAATATATATCCACGCGGTATGGGCTTGCCCGGTAGTGCAGAAGAATCCTCGACAAAAGAAATATTGCAAAAACAATTTGTTCCATTTCGGGCAAAGGGTGCGGCAGTATACTTTATTCCGGGCAATCACGATTGGGATAGGATGGGTAAAATGGGGTTGGAAAAGATAAAACAGCAATGGCAATATCTCGAACAACAGGGAGACTCATTGCTGAAAATGCTGCCGGCAAATGGCTGCGCTGATCCTTTTGAACTGAATATATCTGATAGTCTTGTGATCATTGGGTTTGACAGCGAATGGTGGTTGTTTCCTTACGATAAACAAAATGAGGATGCCGGTTGTGATTGCAACACCAAGCAGGAAGTATTAGATAAAATGGGCGAGCTATTGTATAAAAACCGGTATAAATTTATATTGCTCGCTTCGCATCATCCATTTCAAAGCTATGGACATCACGGTGGCCGGTATGCGCTGAAAGATCATATCTTTCCACTTACTGCTATCAATCCTTCATTATATATTCCTTTACCGCTGGTAGGTTCCCTGTATCCTTTGCTGCGTAAAACTTTTGTGAATCCTGAAGATATGGCTCATCCTTTATACAAGAATATGATACAGGATATTGACGGGGTTTTTGAAGGGTTTCCCAACCTGGTACACGTAGCAGGACACGAGCACGGATTACAGTTTATAAAAGATAAACAGATACAGGTAGTGAGCGGCTCCGGCGCCAAAGAAGCTTTTGTAAAAAAAGGCAAGCATGCCTTATTCGCCGAAACTATACCTGGCTTTGTAACTGCTGACCTGCGACCAGACAACAGCTTGCGGTTTACGTATTATGTTATAAAAAACGGGCAGGCAGAAAATGCATTTACATATGTACAACCGTATTCAGATGTAAAACAACAGGAACAGGTAGCAGCAAGTGGTTTTACAACTGCGGATAGTATAGCGGTAAGAGCAAATGCTAAATACAATAGTGTAAGTAAACTGCACCGCACGCTGTTTGGTGAAAATTATCGGAAGGAATGGGGCGCTGAAACAAAAGTGCCTGTCATCAGGTTATCTGTTATAAAAGGTGGGTTGATGCCAACTCAACGTGGAGGAGGTCATCAGAGTTTGTCTTTACGGTTGAAAGATAACGCCGGTAAGGAATGGGTGTTGCGTACGGTTGATAAAAACCCTATTGTATTAATTCCGCTGGCACTAAGAGAAACTTTTGCAAGAGATATTGTGCAGGACAACATGTCGGCACAGCATCCTTATTCCGCTTTGGTAGTGCCACCCATAGCCGAAGCTATCGGCGTTGTTCATACCAATCCAATTATTGGGTTGGTTGCTCCCGATAAAAACCTCGGCATTTATGAAAAACTTTTTGCCAACACACTTTGCCTGCTGGAAGAAAGAGAGCCGCTTGGTAAATCGGATAATACCATTAAGATGATGCAGCAATTGGATAAAGACAACGACAATAGATTTGATACCGCTGCATACCTGCGTGCAAAAGTGCTTGATCTTATGATCGGCGATTGGGACAGGCACTCTGATCAATGGAGATGGTATGATGAGCAAAAAGGATCAGGCAAAAAATACCAGGCTATACCAAGAGACAGAGACCAGGTGTTTTATGTAAATGAAGGCATCTTTGCGAAAACCGCATCACGTCCATGGATCCTGCCATATCTCGAAGGTTTTCATGGAAGCATCAGGAACGTAAATACATTTATGTATAATGGACGGCAAATATCTTCCCGCTTTTTCACCCAGTTTTCTTATGAAAAATGGATGCACATTTCAACCGAGGCCATTAATAAGCTATCTGATTCCGTTTTTGAAAACGCTTTATCGCGATTGCCGGCTTCGGCTAAGGCTATCCGCTATGATCAGTTGCTCACGCAGTTAAAGCAGCGCCGTACACATATGGTAAAGGCAATGAGTGATTATTATTATTTCATGAGCCGCGTTGTAGATATTAAAACAACTGATAAGAACGAATTTGTAGATATAAAGAATGTGAGTGACACTGCACTCTTAGTAAACATTTACAAGCTTTCAAAAGAGAAAAAAATAAAGGAACTTTTTTACAGCAGAACTTTTTATCCTTCGGAAACAAAAGAAGTAAGGTTATTTGTTTCAAAAGGCGATGATAGTGTGTACGTGAATAACACTTCTTCACCAGTACGATTGAGAATTATCGGTGGAAAAGGAAACAAGGCTTATAATGTTGCATCGTCGTACAATAAAATACAATTGTATGACTTGAAAGATAATGCTTCCTTCTCAGGTAATTCGTCGCTGTTGCACAAACATTTGTCGAACGACAGCGCTAATACTGCCTATCTTCCTTCTGATCCATATAATGTTACAGGTCCGCTTATAGCTGCTGGTTATAATAGTGATGATGGATTATTACTTGGTGCAGGAATCAAACATATACATCGTGGCTTCAGAAAATTACCATACGGAAGCATGCATCAACTTACTTTTGTGCATTCTTTTTCTACCAGTTCCTTCCAGGTAAAATATAAAGGTGAATGGCTGCAGGCAATTGGTAAAGCCGATATTTTGTTGAATGGGATTATTAAGGCGCCTAACAATACACAGAATTTTTTTGGTGTGGGAAATGAAACACCCTTTGATAAAACGGGTAACTATAAGCGCTATTACCGCACAAGGTTTAATTTATACCAGTTAGATGCGGCGTTGCGTTGGCGTTATACCAATGCAGCTTCGTTTTATATAGGTCCATCTGTTCAGTTTTATCATTTTGATGAAAACAAGAATAAAGATCGCTTTATTACTAACCCTTCTATGCTGTACACATACGACAGCGCTACTATAGGAAAAGATAAATCATTTGCAGGTGCAACCGCAGGATTCATATACGACAAACGAAACAGCAAGATATTGCCAACAGCAGGAGGCTACTTTTCTTTGAAACTATTAGCGTATACCGGTTTGAATGAATATTCAAAATCGTTTATGCAGATCATTCCGGAGCTGTCTGTTTATAAAGCAGTAGATGCCCAATCTTCTTTAGTAATTGCCAACAGAATTGGCGGCGGTATAACTACAGGTAACGCTGCTTTCTATCAGTCATTATTCCTGGGTGGTCATGAAAATCTCTTAGGCTACAGGCAGTATCGTTTTGCAGGGCAACAGATGTTGTATAATAATTTTGAAGTGCGGTTGAAGCTTGCCAATATAGCAAGTTATATTCTGCCTGGTCAAATTGGCTTAACCGGATTTTATGATATTGGCAGGGTATGGGTTAATCATGACAAAAGTGACTTTTGGCACCAGGGTGCAGGTGGTGGCATTTATTTTGCACCCGCACAAATGCTCGTTGCACAATTAGTGGTGGGCGCCTCAAGAGAAGGCTGGTATCCTTATTTTACATTAGCTATGAGATATTAATTATGCAAACAACTATACTCAATATATTACCTGATGCACCTGTGCCGGCTGTGAAAAATATTTTGAGTTTTCGGCCATTTGTCAATTATCTTAAAAACAGGATTAATAACGGCAGTAAGCAAAAATCAATGTTTTTTGATTATGTAATTGAATCATTTGAAAAACACCCTGAACTGCTTCAGCCAATTGAGGTTCATGAAACACATAAACATGAAAAGTTGCTGCAGCTTGCATATAACACACTCGCTCCCATTATTGAAGATGAAGAAAAACAATACAGGGCATTCTGCGTGCCTTTAATCCCTGTTATTTTTTATAGTACCAATGCTTTTTTTAGTCTTATTACCAATATCAAAACCGGTGGCGTAAGAACAGACATCATGGAAAAAAGCACAAGCAGGTATAAAAAAGCAGAGAAGTTTGCGTATGCTTTGATACTTGCCAGGTTTTATCAGTTGCCATCCTTCTTCAACAGTGAAATAGTACATTCTTTGATTGATGAAAAAACCGGACTCACCCGATACTATAAGCTGGATTTAGATGACCGGTTTATTGATATATCTTATTCCGGTGAATTGCCAGATATAAAAATGGAATTGCTGCGGTTAGGCGAACACGATTCACCTGAAGCTATTCAGTTCCTGGAAGAAAAATTACCGCTCGGGCTTTTTACATTTGAAGGGTTTGGCGTTTCAAACCTTACCGATGTTACGATGGAATATGCCATCAATAACATCCGTAATATTATTCTTGACAACTCTTTTTCTGAAGAGCAACAAAGTTATGGAGAGGTTATTTCATCTCTTAAAACCCTCATTGGAAGCAATGATATGGAGTTTGGGTTATTGCCCGTTTTACAGATCAACAATAAACTCATTTTTAATGAAACCACCTGCCTCAACAGTATGTTGATCAGAACGGCTAATAAAAAAGGCATTGCAGAGAGGACTTATATGGCTTTGGCGGAAGGTTATTTAAAAACGCCGAGGTTGATCTTTTTCAGAGATATAACAGATGAAGATGCTGAGCGACAAATTTATTTAAAACTACTTAAGCTGGCGGGTGTGGTTAGCTATGCATTAATGCCGGTATTCTTTAATAATAAACTGGCAGGTGTATTAGAGATCTATACCACAAAACAGGGATTACTGGATGAAGTAGCTATTTCAAAACTGGAGCCCGCTATTCCTTTGCTTGCGCAGTTATTGAAGAATAACGTGGATGAATTCAACAATGATGTAGAAAAAGTGATCAAGGAAAAATTTACCGCTGTGCAACCATCGGTGCAATGGAAATTTAATGAAGTGGCATGGCATCATATAAGAGATACTCATTTTCTGAAGGAGAAAAAAGAACTGGAAGAAATAATTTTTGATAAAGTATATCCATTGTATGGAGCTATTGATATCCGCAATTCAACCGAAGAAAGAAACGCAGCTTTACGGCGTGATATGGAAATACAGTTTACAGCTTTGCTTAAAACTTTGGAAGAGCTGAAAGAAATTTCAGGACTTGGGTTAATAGATGAAAAGATATTCAATTCAAAAAAATGGTTGAAACGGATTACTGAACCTGGTTTTAACCAGGAATTGAAGCTGAATGATTTTATTGAGAATGAGATTACGCCTTTCTTTATTCAGTTGGCTGAAACCAACCAGGAGTTGAATCCCGTGCTGGAGGCATACTTTCGTATTACAGATGAAAAAACCGGTGAGGGCAATGAAAACAGGCGCCAATTAGAAGCTTCAATGACAACCGTTATTTCATCGGTAAACAATTACATGGATCAATTAAAAGATGAAGTACAAAAAGCATACCCATGTTATTTTGAAAAATTCAGAACAGATGGCGTTGAATATGATATTTATATTGGTCAGTCTATAGCGCCCGACAGACCATTTACAGATATGTACCTGAAAAATTTGCGATTGCTGCAGGTAAGATCAATGGCCGCCATTGTAAAGCGTACACATGCATTGAAAGATACACTGGCACGCCCTGTTGAAACAACTCAATTGATCTTTATTCATGCACATCCTATTGACATCAAATTTCGCAATGATGAAAAAAGATTTGATGTAGAAGGCACTTATAATATCCGTTATCACATCATCAAGAAAAGAATTGATAAAGTAAGAGTGAGAGATACCAAAGACAGGCTTACGCAACCCGGAAAAATAGCGATGGTGTATTTTAACCAAAAGGAAGCCGATGAATACAGATCTTACATTAAATACCTGCAGGGAGATGGCGTGCTAAAAAACGACCTTGAATATCTTGATCTTGAAGATCTGCAAGGTGTAAACGGGCTTAAAGCCTTGCGCGTAGGCGTTAACGTAGATTAGTTATTTATTAAGTTTATCCCTTTTATTAAAGATTGTCTATTAAACAGGCGCAATTCATGGCAGATTGCCTGATGTGACTGACGTTTATATTATTTATTCCCGAAGAATGCTATATCATTAACTTTACTTTCGCGGTTACTACAAATATTTTCTCTTTTTCCACTCTTGTTTGCCTTTTTTCTACGTATATCATTATTTTAACGCAATAAGCATTTATTAAATTCGATTAAGAGTGATATTTGAAAACACACTCATATCATCGGTAAGATATTTTGGAAGTTACGGATACGTTCAATCGTGAATTGGATTAAACAAGTGATGAATGAAAAGGACCAGGACTAATTATTTTTTAACCAGGCTGATCGCACTATTGTGTATGCTGGCGTGCTATTGCGGCGCAGAAGGGCAACAGCACAGGCTTACGATATTGGTTTCAGATAGTTTTAATGTGCCTGTGAGTAATGCATCTATCAGCTTGAATAAAAAAGAAGCCATTGTAGACTCTACAGGTAATTTCAGCAGCCTGTTACCAGCGGGTAAGTATCATATTGTAATCAGCGCGGTTGGATATTATACACTTACGCTAAATACTACTATCAATTCGGATACCGGTTTTGCAGTAATGCTACGCTCCCGCGAAAGTCTTTTAGGCAATGTGGTTATTACAGCCAGCCGCAATCTTCACCGCAATCAAATGAGTACGCAATCCATCAACATTGCACAAATAAGAAAGTTGCCTGTAATATTAGGCGAGGTCGATCCCTTAAAAACCATCACATTGTTACCCGGGGTAAAAAGTGGGGGAGAAGCCAGTGCAGGCATATACGTTAGAGGTGGTGGCCCTGATCAGAATCTTGTATTGCTCGATGGAATTCCTGTATACAATCCCAACCACCTGCTGGGTTTTTTTAGTGTATTTAATGGAGACGCGGTGAAGAATGTGGAAGTGATAAAAGGTGGCATGCCTGCACAGTACGGTGGTAGACTAAGTAGTGTGATATTGGTGGATACGCGGGACGGCAGTAAGGATTCATTGAAGGTAACAGGTGGTCTTGGCATTATTTCGTCGCGTCTTTCGGTAGAAGGTCCACTGATAAAAAAGAAATCATCTTTTATTATAAGCGCCCGTCGTACTTATATTGACCAGGTAGCAAAACTTGTTGCAAGAGATACTATTGGTGATAATGGATATTTTTTTTATGATATTAATGCCAAGGCTGATTATATAATCAACAAAAACAATAAACTTGATTTTACATTTTACACCGGTCGCGATAATTTTTCATTGGTGAATAAAGAAGATTCCGGTAGCAGTCGTGTATTCAATGCTATATGGGGCAATACTATTGTGGGAGTAAGCTGGAAACAACAGGTAAATAAGAGGATTAAAAATGATTTATCATTAGTATATAACCGGTTTAATCTCGATAGCAAAATCAATTTTGGTGTATCTGGTTTTGTATTCACTTCCGGTCTCAGCGATTTTCAAATAAAAAATGACTGGATATATACAGCCAGTAACTGGCTAAAATGGAGATGGGGTCTGCAGTATACCTGGCATACTTTTAAACCCGGTGCAGGAGAATCAAATTCGGGTGTGCAGGAATTTAAATCAAAGATCAACGATCAGTATGCAAGAGAAGCTGCAGCTTATGTTGGCACAGATATAAATCTTACGCCGCACCTGAATGTGATAGCGGGTTTGCGTTACAGTTATTTTAACCAGGTGGGTCCAACAGAACGTGTAATTTATGATGATAATGGTGCACCAACAGGCGAAGTGGAGAAATATACTAAAGGAGAAAGCATTGCAAGATATCATTACCCCGAGCCACGCATCAGCGCTTTGTATAAACTTCCGGATAATGCCAGCATAAAACTATCGTATACTAACACTGTACAATACCTGCACCTGGCTACCACCAGCGCTGCTACTTTTCCAAGCGATTTATGGATACCTGTTAGTAAGCTTGTAAAACCCGGAAAAGCACAGCAGGTGGCATTGGGTTATTTCAGAGATCTGAAAAATGGAGCGTACGAGATAAGTGCTGAAGCATATTACAAAACCATGTCAAACCAAATTGAATTTAAGCCTGGTGCTCAATTATTACTTAATCAGAACCTGGAAGGAGAAATGATTTTTGGTTCAGGAAAAGCATACGGCATTGAGTTTTTTGTGCAGAAGAAAACAGGAAAATTAAATGGATGGATCGGTTATACATTAAGCAGGGCGGAAAGAACTTTTCCAGAAATGAATAACGGAAAACCTTTTCCATACCGCTACGACAGAACGCATGATCTGAGTGTGGTAGTAAATTATAATCTGGGTGCCAAATGGGATGTGTCGGGTGTGTTTGTATACGGAACGGGTAATGCGCTCACCATGCCTACCGGAAGATTTGTGTACAATGTTGGTTATAATGCCACCGATAGAACGCCCATTTTCACCAACATCAATCAATATGATAAAATTAATGATTACAGGATGCCTGCTTATCATCGCATGGATATAGCATTTACTTATACGCCCAAACCTAACAGCAAAAAACGTTTTAAGAGCAGCTGGAATTTCAGTGTGTACAATGTATACAACAGATATAATCCTTATTTTATTTATATAGATGTGGATGAAGAAAAAAGAACCATACAAGGCAAGAAGGTTTTTCTTTTTCCCATTGTGCCGGGCATAACCTGGAATTTTAAATTTTAGCAGATGAAGATGATCCGGATATACAGGTGGTTTGTATTATTGCTGGTAACGGCTATGGTTAGCTGCGAAAAGAATTTTGATATTGTGGTAAAACCTAACACTCCCCTGCTTGTAGTAGAAGGGTATATCAATAATATTATGCCATCCTACAATTATGTATTGTTAACCACCAGCCAGGATTATTATTCACCCGATATTACAGGCGCTCCTGTAACAGGCGCTGTTGTGTCGGTTACAGAAGGTTCTATGCTTCCTGACCATTCTTTCAGTTGGGATGCTACAACAAAGACTATTCTTAAAGAATCTACCGCTGCAGATGCTGGTTTTGCCAATCTGCCGGGTGCTTATTTTGATGAAAGATTGCGAACAGATTCTGCACATGCTTTGATTGGCAACCCGGGCAAATTTTATTTATTGGAAATTGATTCAAAAGGCAAGCATTATAGTTCAATTAGTTTTATGCCACCTACAATAATGATTGATAGCTTAACCAGTGGCTATCATTATATAGATGAGAACGATGAAGACAGTGACAGCGCTTTGACCAAAGCACGTGTTACCATTCATTACCAGGATCCGGATACTATTGGCAATACTTTATTGTTCTACTCAAGGAGCAACGACAATCGCAATAATGTTGGCTGGGGTGGTTTGCGCAACAATCGTTTTATTACCGGTACAGATGATCTTACCAATGGTGAGTATATGCATTTAACCATATCCAGTGGTTTTGTTATTGGTGAGGAAGTAGATTATTATATGGTGAGCGTAGAAAGAAAAATTTACAATTTCTGGGATAGTTACAGAAAGGCGAGAAATAACGGAGGTCCATTTTCAACGCCGGTTACATTGCTCACTACTATGGAAGGAGAAAATGTTACAGGTTGTTTCAGTGCTTTTAGTATCAGCACTAAATCTATTACTATGCAATAAGCATTACGCTTCCAGTCCAAGCCTCCGTGAAATATCTGAAGTAAAAATATTGTTGGGATCGTATTTGTTTTTAATAGCCAGCCATTCTTTGTACTGTGGATACATAGCCTGGAACATGTTTTTATCCAGCATAGAATCCTTGCCAAGATATAATCTGCCACCGGCGTCTAATACCGTTTTATCTAACTTCTCTGTAAAGGCTTTTAATCCTTTTGTTACAGGGAAATCAATGGCGAGTGTATACCCGGCGAATGGAAATGAAAGCAACCCCTGACCTTCTCCCATTTTTTTAAATACATTTAAGAAAGGAGTGCATCCGCTGGACGCAATCATTTCTAAAATTTTTGTAAGTATGGCTGCACCATTTTCTTCAGGAATAACAAACTGGTATTGTATAAATCCTCTTTTACCATAACCACGGTTCCAGTTATTAATGGCATCCAGTGGAAAGAAGAATTTTTCATAATGAATAAATTCTTTCGGGGAATTCTGCACAAAAGCAATCACACGGTTTAATATACGCACACTAAGATTGTTCAATACAAAACCTGGGAGAAAAAAGGGCACACTCAGTTTTGAAATGGCATGTATTTTCAATGGATCTTTTTGCAGGGAAGAAGGTAAGTCTTCCAGCTTTGCAGCATCACCAACGGTAAGTACACCACCGCCCAATTTATCTCCCTTTGCCAGTGCATCAATCCATGCAACGGAATAATTATATGCCTTGTATTTTTCCACCGCCTCCAGCATTTCTGCCAGGTTTTTTACTTTAATAGATTTCTGTTTAAAGTAAGTGGTTTCTATCTTTCTTAGCTTAATCTTAGCCGTTAGTATTACACCCAGTAAACCCAATCCTCCAAAATTCGCGATAAACAAATCAGGATATCCATTTCTTGAAGCCGTTACTATACTACCGTCAGCCAATAGTATGGTAAAAGAAACAACACAGTTAATAAATGAACCATCTGCATGGTGTGCCTTGCCATGTATATCATTGGCGATGGCACCGCCGATGGTTACAAATTTTGTTCCGGGGCATATCATCGGCAGCCAGCCACGTGGCGCAAAGGTGGTAATAATTTCATCAAGGCTGGTGCCTGCTTCACATTCTAATATTCCTGCAGCTTCATCCCATGCAAGAAAATTATGCATGCGGGTACTGATGGCTACTTTCTTGTGTTCGTTAATGGCCTGGTCGCCATAACTTCTTCCTAATCCGCGGGCAATGATGTTGCCCCCTGCTATCACTTCTTTCCATTCTTTTTCGCCAGAAGGTACAATTACTTCCGATTTTGATGTAGGGTAATTACCCCATCCCGCTAATGTTTCCAGATGTTCTGTTTGCATAGAATTAAACGCTGCAAAGCTACTGCTTAGTAGCGCATCCTGCTAATTTAATAGCTGTATTAAAAATAATATGAGGTAAAAAATTATGAGAGCTTTTGTAATGTATTCAGATTTTATCTTGTTATTCCCCGGGTTTTATAAGCCCTATCACAATGTCCATTACATTGGTTTGTGTGGGTCCTGTGATGACTAACCCCTTGGTCTTTTCAAAAAAATGATACGCATCATTATTGTTAAGATATATTGTCGGATCAAGCGCTTGCACAGTAGTTGCTTCCAGTATGGCGGCATCCGCTATCGCACCTGCTGCATCTGTAGGTCCATCCGTTCCATCTGTACCTCCTGACATAACTATACATGGGTTACTGTTAAACCAGGCATCAGTTTTCATTTGGCATAACGCGGCAAGTGCAAATTCCTGGTTACGCCCGCCTTTACCATTTCCTTTGATGGTAACGGTGGTTTCACCTCCCCACAACAGACATGCAGGTTGGGAGGATTTTATCTTTTTTAGCTCCTGTGTAAAATGTGTTGCCTGTATAGATGCTTCACCTGAAAGCATAGATGAAATGATAACAGTATGATAACCCAGCGCTGCTGCTTTTTGTGCCGCTGCTGATAATGCTATTGCATTGTTGGCAACGATGGTATTATGCACGTTTTCAAAAGCAAGGTTTCCTCGTTTAGGCGTATCTGTTATTTCTTTTCGCAAACCCTTTTTCAGCCAATCAGATACCGCGGCAGGTAGTTTTTCTTCCAGCTGATATTTTGTGATAATATTCCATGCATCTTCAAAACTGCTGTCATCTGCCACCGTTAAACCACTGGCTATTACAGAAAGATCATCACCCGGTACGTCACTTAAAATCAACGACAGTACCTTTGCAGAAGTATACTGCATCAACTGCCCCCCTTTTATCAATGATAAATGTTTTCTTACCGAATTCATTTCATCAATAGGTGCGCCACAATCTAACAGCAGTTGCACGGTTTGTTGTAATTGTTGTAGTGTGCATCCTGGTGGATGATCAGCTAGTAATGCAGAAGCGCCGCCACTAATGAGCATGATAATGATATCATCCTTACTGGTTTTTTTAAACAATTCAATAATTGCTTTTCCTCCTTCTATGCTGCTTGCATCGGGTACAGGATGCCCCGCTTCAATAGTACTGCAGAAGGTTAATGGCAGTGCATGATGATATTTAGTGACTACTATGCCTGAAGCAATGCGGTCGGCAATAATTTTTTCTGTTTCCAAAGCCATTGCCGCAGCCGCTTTACCTACTGCTGCTATATACACTTTGTCGTGCTCGGATAGTGTGATGTTTTGAAAATCTACAGTGAGTACATTTTTCTTCAACTGTATATACTGTGGTATAAAATGCGAAGGCTTAACCGCTTCAACGCCTGCCAGAAATATGGAGATAGCATCCTGTGTGCACATGCCCGAAATTAACATTAGTTTTAAAACACGAAAAACCTGTTCATTCTCAATCAATTTATGCTATCTTCGAAATCAAATTAGTTGTTTAACTAACTAATTTTTAGCCCTTAAAAAATACAACGATGAAACGCATCATCAAAAAAGTTGCAGTACTTGGTTCGGGAGTGATGGGATCAAGGATTGCTTGCCATTTTGCAGGAACAGGCGTTCCGGTTTTACTGTTAGATATCGCGCCAAAAGAATTAAATGCGGCTGAACAGGCTAAAGGACTCTCTTTAGATCATCCCGCTGTTAAAAACCGTATTGTAAATGATGCATTAACAGCTGCTGTAAAATCAAATCCATCTCCGATATATACAAAAGATGCAGTAAAGAAAATAAAGACAGGAAACTTCACCGATAATATGAAAGATATCGCAACCTGCGATTGGATTATTGAAGTGGTGGTGGAACGGCTGGATATTAAACAAACTGTTTTAGGTGAAGTAGACAAATACCGTAAACCCGGAACGTTGATTACGTCTAATACTTCGGGTATTCCTATTCATATGATGGCGGAGGGAAGAAGCGATGATTTTAAAAAACATTTCTGCGGCACCCATTTTTTTAATCCGCCACGCTATCTACGTTTGCTTGAAATTATTCCTACGCCAGATACCGATAAAGAAGTGATTGATTTTGTAATGCATTATGGTGATCTGCATTTGGGTAAGACTACTGTGTTGTGTAAGGATACACCAGCCTTTATTGCAAACAGGATTGGTGTATACAGTATCATGTCCATTTTTAAACTGATGGACAAACTTGGTTTAACCATAGATGAAATTGAATCATTGACAGGTCCTGCATTCGGCAGACCAAAATCAGCCACCTTCAGAACTGCAGATGTGGTAGGTATTGATACATTAGTGAAGGTAGCAAAAGGCGTGTATGAAAATTGTCCAAGCGATGAAAGCAGAGATACATTTATTATTCCTGCGTGGCTCGAAAAATTAGTAGCCAATAATTGGCTGGGCGATAAAACAGGGCAAGGATTTTTTAAGAAAACAAAAGGTGCTGCTGGTGCTTCAGAGATCCTTGTATTGAACCTGCAAACTATGGAATATGAAGCCAGGAAAAAAACAAAATTCGCCACTATTGAAACAGCCAAAGCAATAGACGATTTGAAGACGAGAATAAAAGGCTTGGTGAATGGTCAGGATAAAGCAGCAGAATTTTACCGCCAGTTTCATTATAGTTTGTTTTCTTATATCTCACACCGTATACCCGAAATATCTGATGAAGTATATCGTATAGATGATGCCATGAAAGCCGGCTTTGGCTGGGAAATTGGTGCATTTGAAACATGGGATACAATAGGCGTAGAAAAAACTATAAAAGCGCTAAAAGAAGCTGGTTATACTGTAGCAGCTTGGGTAACCGATATGCTTGCCAAAGGAATCAATAGTTTTTATAAAGTTGAAAATGGTAAGAAGCTTTGTTATAGCCCGGTTACAGGCGCTTATGCTTCTACTACTGCAGAAGGAACCGAAGACGCATTTATTGTGATGAAGAATTTTGCAGGGCAAACCGTTTGGAAAAACAGTGCTGCCAATGTATATCATTTGGGAGACGACGTATTGGGATTAGAATGGAATACTAAAATGGGAACTATAGGTGGTGAAGTGTTGGAAGGCATTCAGAAAGGTATTGCTTTAGCCGAAGAAAAATACAAAGGATTAGTGATAGCGAATGATGCGCAGAATTTTTCTGCGGGCGCAAACGTAGGAATGATCTTTATGTTCGCTGTAGAGCAGGAGTATGATGAACTGGATATGGCTATTCGTGCTTTTCAGAATACGATGATGCGTGCAAGATATTCAAGTATACCGGTGGTAGTTGCCCCGCATTCATTGGCATTGGGGGGCGCCTGTGAGCTTAGCCTGCACAGCGATAAAGTATTACC
Source organism: Agriterribacter sp. (assembly GCA_047600465.1). Lineage (GTDB taxonomy): Bacteria > Bacteroidota > Bacteroidia > Chitinophagales > Chitinophagaceae > Agriterribacter. Next base: position 21,984 of record JASGKU010000008.1, on the reverse strand, counting down.
TGCTGCGGAAACCTATATAGGATTGGTAGAATTAGGTGTAGGATTGATACCCGGCGGTGGCGGTACCAAGGAATTCACTTTGCGTGCAGCCGATGAAATACACGAAGATGAACCGGATACTATCCCTTTAAAAAATCGGTTTCTTACCATTGCTACTGCTAAAGTTTCTACCAGCGCTTACGAAGCTTTTGATCTTGGTATATTGAGAAAGGGGCATGATGAAGTAATTATAAACCAGGATAGAAGAATTGCCGCTGCAAAAAACAGTGTGATAGAAATATTTGATAATGGGTATACCATGCCCGTTCAACGTACAGATATAAGAGTTGCCGGACGATCTGCATTGGGTGCATTATATGCCGGCATTAATGGCATGCAAAGAGCCAATTATGCCACAGAACATGACGGCGTTGTAGCAAAAAAACTGGCATATGTAATGTGTGGCGGCGACCTGAGTGAACCTTCATTCGTAAGTGAACAATATTTACTCGACCTGGAACGGGAAGCCTTTTTAAGTCTTTGTGGAGAAAAGAAAACGCTCGAACGTATACAAAGCGTATTAAAAGGAGGAAAGCCCGTAAGGAACTAAAATATACATCAGAGATATTTCTTTAATAAGAAATAGAACATCCAGATCAGCAACAGGATAATAATAGTAGCAACTACCGGGATGAAAACATTGGGTATTGGTTTACCTCTCCACGTTCTCTTCCTGCGTTTAGATAATTTTTTTACAAGCTTGCGGTTAAGTTCATGCATTACCACTGGAAGATTTTTTTTGTCCTCCACCTGTTCCAGCCCTTCCGCGGCATCGCTTTCAAAATCGGCATCTACCAACAGTTTTTCTATTTCATGCCTTTCTTCGGCAGAAAGTTTATTCTGCAGGTAATCGAGCAATTTCTGCTGGTCAATATCTTTCGATTGGGATAATATGTTCAGTAAATCGTCATTCATACTACTTCACTCAACTGTACTTTTTCTCTTTTAATTTTTTTTCCATAATAATCTTAAGATTGCGCTTCCCATTCTGAATATAACTTTTTACCTGCATGGTGGTAAAACCAGTGCTGTCAGCTATCTCCTGGTATGATTTCTTTTGAAGATAAAAGAAAGTTACGCAGATTTTCTGATCTTCATTTAATTCGGCCAGCGCTTCTTCCATTACACTCAATGTTTTATCTTTTTGCTGATGATATAAAGGATTATTATTTTCATCAGGTTCAGATGCCATCATCTTTTCTGTAACGGGTACAGGCATTTTTCCCTTATCGCGCAGTTGCATCAGGCAGTAATTGCGGGCTATCATGTACAGCCAGCTTTTAAAATAAGTTACCGGGTATTTTTGTAATTCCGCAAAGGCTTTTAAGCAAATCTGTTGAACGCCGTCTTTTGCTTCTTCCTCATTTTTCAGGTATTTCATGCACACGCCATACAGCAACAAAGTATATCGCTGCATAAGCACACCAATCCACTCATTATTGCCATCCTGGTGATAATGTTCCAGTAAATCTGCATCTGTTATATGGTTGTATTGGGAAGCAATCAAAACAGGGAAACGAAATTTTATACATGCTTAGATGCGGAATAAAATGTATTCCATAAATTTTTAAGCAGCAGGGAAAATATTATTGCTTTGCGATAACTATTTTTTAGAACCGTAATTTTCTTTATAAAAGCGAATGGCTTCTTCTATGATTTTTAGCGCAGTGGCTTTATCCTGGAATTCGTTTACACTTACCGTTTTGTTTTCAAGTTTTTTGTATTCTTCAAAAAACTGGCGGAGTTCGCTAAAGAAATGTTTGGGCATTTCCTCAATATTATTAATGTAGTTTACGCCCGGGTCGTTATTGGCAACAGCTATAATTTTATCGTCGGCATCACCACTATCAATCATCTGCATTACACCTATTACTTTTGCCTGTACCAGGCATAAAGGTTGAATACTCATGCTTGATATAACCAGTATATCCAATGGATCTTTATCATCGCCGTATGTTTGTGGAATAAATCCATAGTTTACAGGGTAGTAAAAGGAAGAATATATCACCCTGTCAAGTTTCAGTAACCCGCTGGGTTTATCAATTTCATATTTCTGTCTCGATCCCTGTGGAATTTCAATTACCGCGTTTACTATTCTTGGTGCATTATCACCTGGTTCTACTCCATGCCATGGGTGTACAACTGTCATCATATAATATAAAATTTATAGTAAGAAAGATAATTAAACGAATATAAAGCAATGATTATTTTTCGTGTGCGTCGCCAAGAAAGGTGTATTTAATATCTACCCACCATTCTCCATTTTCCTTAACAAGCTTTATCTCACTGTTTTGCTTTTTATAGGAGTTGGCGTAGTTTATAATGGCAGTGGAATCATTGAGGGTTTCGGATTTATTGATAATGATGCTTGCATCCTTGTAAGCGGCTTTTTCAGCGGCAGATGCATCATTGTATTGCTTTTCTTTTCTTTCAAAGATGTTCATGTTGGCTGCATCATCCAATATAAAAGTTTTAGCCTTTGCCATATTTCCATCCAGCGCAAAGCGAATAAAATCCCTGCCGGCTTCAAGTGGATCATCCGGTTTTTTGTAATTCTCAGTTTGTGTACAACTACAAAAAATAAAAAGAAAAACAAAAGCGATGGTGGAGAGTTTTCCCATTGTGTTTACATTATCAGCAAAAATAGAATAAATATCGCTTTATCAGTAAGAGGTAGTACCATCTTTCACCTTTACCTTTTTCTTGCCTGAATTCTGTTTTTCCCAATCCTGCACTGCTTTTGGTTTTTCTCCGGCGCCTTTATTTGCTGCTGCTGCCATTTTCTGCTCTTTGGTTGGTTTATCTTTTTGACCAAAGAAATAAGTTTCCTGTTTTACAATGAATCCGGTAGAAGGATCGTAAAATTTCCATACGCCGTGCTCAACAGACGCTACTTCTAATTTTACAATCTTTGTTTCATATTTATCCGGAACTACCGGGTCTGGCACTTGTATAGTGTCGTAAGGATTTTCAGGGTTGGTGGCTCTCCAGCTTTCTTCTCTCAGCAAATCGCCCATTTTTGTGTAATACTGTTGCTTGCCATCTTTTTCGCCCCATTTAAAATTTTCAACGGCTATCAAATCTCCGGATAATGTATACCTTCTCCAGTTTCCTTCCTTTTTATCGTCCTCAAAATAGCCCTCTTCTTCATAGCCGGGTTCTCCACGCAGGTCATCTACATGCACTACCCAGGGACCTTGTTTTTTACTGCCATTATCAACCCTGTTAAGTGTATCTCCTTTAACGGAAATAATAAAGCTTTTTAATTGTGCCTGGCTTTGCAGGCAGCCGAATAATATGGCTGTTAAAACTAAGTAGCGCATAAAATATGTTTTATAACAGGAGATATTACAAAGGTAAACGCAACAACAATGCCATTGGTATTCCCAAACGTTAAAGAAACACGACTCATTCAAATTAGATAAAAGTTGGACAATCAGCTTTACCCATGATTAATACACAAAAACTGAAGGTTGTTTAAGAATAGTGGTTAAATATGCTCACTACAGAAAATCATCGAACAAATGGACAGTGGATACTGTTTTTCACAAAAGTTATCAAATGTCAAATAACTCCCACCGCTGATTTGCGTTTTAAGGCAAATCTTTTATGCTATGAAAATAAGGCCCTGCCTTTTTTTGCCGGTAATGTTATGCTTTGTTTTTCTTTCCTGTAAAAAAACAGATGTTTCAACTGATACAGATACCGCACCAACCGAAGTTCAAAAACCCGATTTTGCCTATAATGTAAAGGCAGGTGTGCTGCTTGATATGGTAAACCAGGTTCGTGCAGCCGGATGTAATTGCGGTAGCACATTTATGCCGCCTGTGAGTGCGCTTACCTGGAACGATGAATTAGGCAAGGCTGCTTTTGCACATAGTGAGGACATGTTGAACAATAATTATTTTTCGCATACCGGAAGCGATAATACTAATGCCGGGCAAAGAGTAACTGCTGAAGGATATATCTGGAGTATTTGTGGAGAGAACATTGCCTGGGGGCAAACAGACGAACAATTGGTAATGAATAGCTGGCTAAAAAGTGAAGGTCATTGTAAGAATATTATGAATAAAAGCTTTAAGGAAATGGGTGCAGGTCGTTCAGACAATTACTGGACCCAGGTATTCGCTGCAAAACAATAACAGGCTTCTATTAATTACGCGGCGTTGTTTACTACGGTCGCCAACGGATGAACAAACTCCCGCTCACTTTTTGATATTACTAAAGTAGCCACACCATTGCCTATAATATTGGTTATAGCTCTTGCTTCGCTCATAAACTTGTCTATGGCAAGCAAAAAAGCAAGCCCGTCCAACGGGATTTTGTGAAGCGCTGTAAGCGTAGAAGCCAGGATAATAAAGCCACTACCGGTAACGCCTGCTGCGCCTTTGGATGTAACCATCAAAATACCTACAATCGTAAACATTTCAACGCCTGTGAGGTGTACATTATACAGTTGCGCCAAAAAAATAATTGCCATCGATAAATAAATAGAAGTGCCATCCAGGTTGAATGAATACCCGGTTGGTACTACCAGTCCTACAACAGGTTTGCTGCAACCCATTTTTTCAAGCTTATCCATTAAAGAAGGCAACGCGGTTTCTGAAGATGAAGTGCCTAATACAATCAATAGTTCTTCTTTTATGGTAGTAAGAAATTTCCAGATACTGAGTTTATAATAGCGTAGAATAAGTCCGAGTACCACAAAAATAAAAACAGCCATAGTGCCATACATGGTAAGCATCAGCTTACCTAATGGAATAAGTGTTTTAATACCAAACTTACCTATGGTAAAAGCCATGCCTCCAAAAGCACCCAGCGGTGCCAGGTACATCACATATTTCAAAGCCAGGAAAACATATTTTGTGACTTTTTGAAGTTGCGGCAGTAGTTTTTCCCGGTAATTGCTTCTGCTTAAGATAATGCCTGTAATAATGGCGATAATTAATACCTGTAGTGTGTAATTCTCTTTTAAAAAATGCCACCAGTTAAAACCTTCCTGACCACTTTTTTCATAAGCTGAAGCATCTTGAATAGGTAGTCCATTTTTGTCGATTTTTCCAGGCTGAAAAATATTCGCAAACAAAATGCCTAACAATAAAGCAAACGTTGTAACTATCTCAAAATATACCACGGCTTTCAATCCTATCCTTCCTACCTTTTTGAGGTTGCCCATGCCAACAATTCCCAGCACGATGGTAAGAAAGATAATAGGCCCAATAAATATCTTAATAAGATTGATAAAGCTCTTACCCATCCATTCAGCTTTTATAGCAGTCGAAGGATAATAATAGCCAAGAATAACAGCAGCAATAATAGCAACCAAAACCCAGAAACTTAGATTGGTGATGGTTCTTGTAAAAATTGATTTTGATTGCATCTTTATATGGTGATAAAAAAGGGAAATTACAGTTTAAATTGAATATTACTGAAGATGTTTGTTTAATAAAGAAGCCAATTCCCGGATTATTCACTGAAAGAAATGTTTTATTTGCGTATAAATGCATTTTGAAAAATTTCAAAACGCGTTTGCCGTTACACTAACCGGCAATTCATCTTTATAAAATTGTTTAAAGGTCAACAAACATGAGTATTGATATCAATAAATGTCAGCATTTTTTCTTTATAGGGGTAGGCGGTACCGGTATGAGCGCATTGGCGCAATATATGAAAGGCGTAGGAAAACAGGTGGCTGGTTCAGACAGGGGTTTTGCGGATACTGCATTGGATGACATAAAGGAAAAACTAGAAGCAACAGGGATACAATGTTTTTTACAAAATGGTGAAGGGATAACGGATAAAACAGAAGTAGTGGTAGTATCTACAGCCATAGAAGATACGGTAGCCGAAGTAAAGAAAGCAAAAGAACTGAATATACCTATAATAAAACGTTCAGAGCTGTTGGCACTTATAGTAAAAACAAGAAAAACGATTGCCGTTGGCGGCACATCAGGTAAAAGTACCACCAGTGCAATGCTTTTTGACATCCTGAAATTTGCAGGGTTAAAGCCTGGCATTATCAGTGGGGCGGGTTTGATAAGCCTTATTAAAGAAGGAAAGATCGGCAATGCTGAAACCGGAGAGGGAGAATGGCTGGTAATTGAAGCAGATGAAAGCGATGGCTCTATAGTTGGATATGAAGCAGCAATAGGTGTATTGCTGAATATAGATAAAGACCATAAAGAGATTGATGTGCTGATGGATATTTTTGATGTGTTTAAAAGGAATACACATGGCGCTTTTATGGTTAACCAATCTCACCCACTTGCTGCAAAACTCTCGCAAAAGGCCGCCAATGATTTTTCAGTTGATATTGATTCAGGCACCGGATTTATTGCCACAAATTTTCAGCAGGATGGATTGAAAATAATGTTTACCATTAATGGGGTTGCTTTTTCACTCAATACAGTCGGAAAACATAATATGGAGAATGCCTTAGCAGCAACTGCAGTTGCTGCTACACTAGGCGTTTCGTTGCAAACCTGTGCCAGGGCTTTGGAACAGTATGAGGGAATTTACAGGCGTCACCAGGTAATTGGTAGTAAGCATGGTGTTTTATTGATTGACGATTATGCCCACAATCCCGCAAAATGTGCTGCGTCTATAGCAGCATGCCAGTTTATTGCACCTAAAGTGATAGCGTGGTTTCAGCCCCATGGTTATGGTCCTACAAGGTTTTTGCGACATGATTTTGTAACAGAAATAGCAGCAGTACTAAGACCTGAAGATGAAATCTGGATGAGTGAAATTTTTTATGCGGGTGGAACGGCGGAAAAGAATATATCTGCTAATGATTTAATTAACGATTTAAAAGCAATAAATAAAACAGCTTTTTTTGTAGAACATCGCGAAGCCCTTGTTTCCACTATGCGGGCTCATTTTACTGGTAATTGCGTGTTGCTGTTAATGGGAGCCAGGGACCCTTCATTAGAGCGGTTTGCTAAAGAAGTATGGCAGGCTTTATAGCATTTGGTGAATGATGCGTGGTGAATCACTGTCGTTTCCTTAAACTGTTCTTTTGCTTTTGATGGAAAATGTCGTGCCTGCGGCACTCAATATCTTCTGGCATTACATTTACCAATATGTCGCTCCTAAGGAGCGTATTCGCTGTGCTCAGTAATGCTTCACACATGGTTAAAAAAACTAGTCGGTCAGCATTAAAGGAATAGTCAAGCCTCATAGAGGTGATATTTTGGAGGATATAAGCAAAATAAAATGGGAAAGTACCGTAGGTACGACATTTTCGGAATGCCTGGAAAGAATCTTACATACCATAAGTCCTCATTGCCCACCGGATGATGCATGTATGTTTCTTAAGGAAACGATATTGAAGGATGAGTGGTGAAGAGGCAATAAGCAATCCGCAACAGGTACCTCTTCTAAATACTCGAACTATAAACGACAAACTATAAACTTCAAATCTTTCACCTCTAATAAGAGTAGCTATTCGCTTTCTTCCAATGCTTAATATGCCATACAATGGCTTTGAAGAATGCATTGAGATGGTTGAATTGTCTTTTAACTGTAAACTGAATTACATTGAACGGTAAAAAGAAAACCGCGAAGAATATCATAAAAACAGAGAACTGTGCAAGGTTGGTGTTTTTGCGCATGTACAAGATTCTGTTGCGCGTGGTGTAATATACCTGCATGGCTGTTTTGCGGGAACCTGCAATGCTTGATTTGTTATATACCAAAGCTTTTGGCTGATAAAGAATTTTATAGCCTTTTTTAATGATTCTTGCGCTTACATCAGAATCATCAAAGTAAATAAAGAAATTCTGTGGTAGCATACCGCCATGTTCTATTACACTTTTCCTCAGCATCATAGCGCCGGTATAAGCTCCATGTGTATAAGCTCTTTTATCGTATTGTCCTTTGTCTTTTTGTTTGTTTCCAATAATTGTATTAGCTCCTGTTACTTTATTTACTGGTTTATAACCCGCATATTCAATTACATCTTTGTTATGAAAAGAGCGGATTTTGGGGCATGTAACACCCAGCACTTTATCGGTAAGCAATGGTGCCATCAGATCTTCCAATAAATTTTCGGTGACCTCCGTATGATTGTTGATCAGTAAAATAAAATCGCCTTTAGCCTGCGTAACAGCCCAGTTTACCCCTCCTGAAACCTTAATGGCATCATCCATTTTCAACAGCCTTGTGTTGGGATAATTTCCCCTGAAAATGCTTGGACCCGGATCTACAGTAGATCCCATATCACAAACAAGTATTTCGTAATTTTTGTAATTAAGTTTTTTTGTAGACTCTAAAAACTGGCAGGTTGTTTCTGTTTGATTCCAGTTGAGTGTAATGATAGATACCAAAGGGTTCGCCTTGATAGCTATGTAATTCTTTTCCTGTGTCATAATTATTTCTCTTCGTTATTGAAAAAGTCCAAAAAGCATGAGAAATAAAGGATTTAATACAACCGCTTTTAGGTATAAAAGCAGGTTTACATTTATCACGGGATTGGAATAAAAGAAAGAATCTGCTTAAAAATAGCTAAAAAAACTGTGTGAATTTTAGGATGCGCCAAAGCATAAGTTAAGATTTTCAATGCATTAGCTTAAGTTCATCATCTTCACATATAAATGCATGTAATTTTATTTTTATTAAAATTAATACAGGTTTTTATTTACCATTTGATATTTTCCATAGATATGGTGAAACAGATAAAGTTTTTAAAAAAAAACTATAAATTTCTCAAACCATTGATTTTTATCAACTTAAAATAAAAACAACCGTAATTATACGATCGGTTTTATTTGTATAATCTTATTGTTTTTTCTGAAATAGATGCTCAAGTTTTCCACTTTTATACCTCAAACCGGGCATTTGGTATAATCCTTGCATAGTTTTTTTACCATTTTTAAATTTCTAAATCCATTAAACTATGTGTGAAATCTACTTAAGATTTGCCCACAGGAAGGGGCTTCGTTTAGCCTCAAGAGTTATAATAATTTGATAAAGACCTTGTGATTTACAGAAATCAACCTTCATTTTAAGCACCGTTTATTTGTTTCGCCAGCAACCTATCAAATCAAAATTATTTTAACCATTAATTTCCTGAAAAATCATGAACCACTTTTCTCAAAGAAGTTCAATCCAAACTTCTTCAATCCAAAAGCTCTTATTTCCTGTAACTGTCTTTTTCTTCTTTCTGGTATTTAATTTTTCGGCTGCTGCACAAACAATGCAGAATACTCAAAAGCCTGTATATACAAGGATAAGCTCTAATGTAGGTGGGTACCTTGAATCATTACCGATAGATTATAGTAAGAATCCAACACAAAAATATCCGCTTATCATCTTTATGCATGGTGTTGGTGAAAGAGGCAATGGCTCTGCCAGTCTGTTGCCAAAAGTAGCCAATGTGGGCATAGCAAAAATGTTACGGGTAGGTCAGTTCCCGGCTTACCATACTTATGGAGGTAAAACGTATTCATTTATAGTTATTTCTCCACAGTTTGAAAAGTCAAGTGGTTGGGTAACTGATATTCAGGCAATTATTGATTATGCTAAAAAAACATACAGAGTAGATGAACAAAGGATTTACCTGACAGGACTAAGTCTGGGAGGTATTATGGGATGGTCGTATGCTGCTGGTTCAGTAGCACACGGACAAACCTTAGCGGCAACTTTGCTCATAACTCCTGGAGCAACTGCCACTGCCGCACAATTAAAAAATGTAAGCGCCTCTCAATTGCCTGTATGGGTAACTAATAATAACGGAGATCCTTACAACCCCGCAAGCCAGGCAACTGCATTAGTCAATGCCATAAACAGTACAGTACCGGCTCCTCCTAAAGCATTGCTAACAATTTTTACAGCTGTTGGGCATGATGCATGGTCGGCAACATACAATCCAACTTTTAAGCAGAATGGCTTGAATGTATATGAATGGATGTTGTCTAAATCAAGGGGGTCAAGTTCCGGAGCAAATCCACCTGTATTAACTGCCAATGCAGGAAGCAACCAGGTAATAACATTACCCACCAATAGTGTAACACTTGATGCCAGTGCATCAAAAGTTACTTCAGGTTCCATTACCTCATATGCATGGGCAAAGCTTTCGGGGCCTGCTGCTGGTACTATTACATTAGTTTCCAACGGACTTCAGGCTAAAGTAACAGGTTTAACGGCCGGAACATACCAATATCAGCTTACTGTAAAAGATAGTAACGGAAGCACTGCTACTGCAACAGTAACAGTTACAGTAAACAGTGCAGCTTCTACCGATCCTCCAACCGTTAACGCTGGTGCCGGCGGAACTATAACTTTACCAACTAATACATTTACACTTGATGGTTCGGCTTCCAAAGCTTCTACAGGAAACACGATTGTTTCTTATAAATGGACAAAATCAACAACAAGCCCTTCCGGTGGAGCTATAACCAGCCCAACAAGTGTTAAAACAACTGTTACTGGTTTGATTGCCGGAACGTATGTATACAGTCTTTTGGTAACAGATAATAAAGGACAATCTAGATCGGGCGGTACTACAATAATTGTGAAACCTGCATCTGGTTCAAGTACACCACCAACTGCTAATGCAGGATACGGAGGTATATTTACATTGCCATTCGCAAGCTTTGAGTTAGATGGATTTTTATCGAAGGCAGCTACCGGAAATACCCTTGTATCTTATTTGTGGACTAAGGCTACTTCAAGTCCTGCTGGTGGTGATATAGCCACACCAAATAGTGTGAAGACACTTATCTCTAACTTTAAAGTTGGTACGTATACTTATACTCTAAAAGTAACAGATAATAAGGGAGCCTCTTCTAGCGCCAGTGTAATTGTGATCATTAAAGAAGGTACAAGCGTTCCACCAACGGCAAACGCTGGCTATGGAGGTATATTCACCTTGCCATTTGCAAGCTTTGAATTAGACGGATTTTTATCGAAGGCAGCGACTGGAAATACTCTTGTATCTTACTTGTGGACGAAGGCTTCATCAAGTCCTGCAGGAGGTGATATAGCCACGCCAAACAGTATGAAGACGCTGATCTCTAACTTTAAAGTTGGTATGTATACTTACATTTTAAAAGTAACAGATAATAAGGGTGCTTCATCAAGTGCCAATGTAATAGTAATAATTAAAGAAGCAGAAAGTGCGCCGCCTACCGCTAATGCTGGCTACGGAGGCATATTCACATTGCCATTCAGCAGTTTTGAATTAAATGGATTTTTATCGAAAGCGGCGGCTGGAAATACCCTTGTATCTTATTTGTGGACGAAGGCTTCATCAAGTCCTGCAGGAGGTGATATAGCCACGCCAAACAGTATGAAGACGCTGATCTCTAACTTTAAAGTTGGTATGTATACTTACATTTTAAAAGTAACAGATAATAAGGGTGCTTCATCAAGTGCCAATGTAATAGTTGACATAAAAGCTGCTACGGCTACACGGAATGCTGATGGAGCATCTGCAAATGTTGCTCAAAGCGACGCAACTGCGCTTTCTACCGATTTGTTGAATCAAAATCAATTAGAAGGAGTAGATGTAACCATTACCCCTAATCCTGTAGTATCCGACATGAACGTATTGGTGAAAGGAAATGCAAAAGGCAACACAAATTTGATTGTGTATAGCATGGATGGAAAACCCTTACAACAACAGTCGTTTTTGAAGGATGGCACTGGTTCTTTGAACAAGAATTTTAATCTTTCAAGATATCCGGCAGGAATTTATGTAGTGCAGGTAATTGTAGATGGTAAGTACAAAAAATCTATGCGTGTTGTAAAACGCTAAAAAATAATGCACTTTTAAAAAAGGTTGTCGTTAAAAATGGCAACCTTTTTTATTGTTGAAGATGAAGTAAAGAATAATAGAGAAAAGCTTTAAGGTCTTCTTTTTTCGTAATAATTTATTCCTTTTGTATTGTATTCTTTAAAACACTCAAGAATATACAATCCTAATTCCGCATCACTTAAAGGCACTACAAATTCGTAAGGCGGGCGATAATATTTCATAAACTCATCCAGTTCCTGGTCATCCAGTTTGGTAAGATCCTGGACAAATTTTTTATTAAAACGATGATCAACATATTTATCCTGCTCTTCTTTTATCAGCCAACCTTGTAGAAATTTCAAATTTTTATTTCTACGAAAACGAAACAGATTGATCAACTCATCCAAATCAACACCTGCGCCTGCACCAATGCTGCCTGGTGCAAGAGATGAAATGCGGAGTCCCGGTTTTCTATAATTAAAAACTTTTTCATATTCCCTTCTGTTCTCAATAGAGTCAAGACGATAATTGGATTTGCGCAGTATTACTCCCGGCAATTCAATGGCCGACATTTGTATGGAGATATCAAATGCGGCTGGATTAATAATTGTTTTTACAGGATATTTTGGCGTTGTTTTTCCCAGGTACGAAAACCATATGGAGTCAGTAGCTTTTATTCTTATTGTGTAGAATCCCAATGAATCGGTTTGGGTTCCGGTACCTGAAGTAGAAAGTACACTAACGGCTGGTAAAGGAATTTTCTGTGTAATATCGTATACTCTTCCCTGCACTTCCTGGCAATAACCGGAAAGTGAAGAGAGTAATGCAATACATCCTGCAACACAAAAGCACCAAGTACGGTTTAGCCGCATATTTTAAAGTGTGTTTTCAAGGAAACTTTTCCATCTTCCATATATTTCCTCATACTTGCTGGTATTATTTGACGGTTGCGCCAGCGCAACCGGTTTATACGAACGGAAAGCATCCTGTGCAGATGCATAAATGCCTGCGCCAATGCCAGCACCAATAGCCGCACCTACAGAGCCATCATTTTCATATAGTTCAACAGGAACCCCGGTAAAGTTTACAAAGAGATCTGTAAACAGATCGCTTAAAAACATGTTTGCTTTTCCGGCGCGGATGATGCTGGGGTTTAATCCATTTTCTCGAAGGATATCCAGTCCATACCTAAAAGCACATGCAATGCCCTCCTGTACTGCACGGAATAAATGTGCTGGTTGATGTGTTGTAAATTGAAGGTTGCCTATTTGTGCACCCGGCATTTTATTTTCAAGCATCCGCTCTGCGCCATTCCCAAAAGGAAGAATTAAAAGCCCTTCACTACCCAGCGCTATTGTTTTTGCTTTTTCATTCATCTCATAATATCCAAGATTATTTCCTGCTGTTTCTTTTATCCACCGGTTCATTATACCGGTTCCGTTTATACACAATAAAACACCAATGTTCTTCTGCGAATTTTCATAATTAACATGCGCGAAACTATTTACCCGTGATAGCGGGTCATACGTAAGCTGATTGTTTACAGCATATATTACACCTGAAGTTCCCGCAGTAGCAGCCACTTCACCAGGACGCATAACGTTCAGGGAAAGCGCATTGTTGGGTTGATCTCCTGCCTTATATGAAACCGGTATGCCCGCTTTTAGTTTTAATTTTTCCGCAACGGCTTTTGTTATTTCACCGTGAACAGAAAATGCAGGTTGAATATCAGGAATTATTTGGTTATCAAATCCATAGTATTCCATTACTTTTTGGGAAAGACCATTTGATTTAAAATCCCAGAAAATCCCTTCTGATAATGCGGATGGAGACGTTGATATGCGATCAGTAAGTTTACAGGTAATATAATCTCCGGGGAGCATTACTTTGTCGATCTTTTCAAATACTGCAGGTTCATTTCTTTTTACCCATGATAACTTGGAAGCGGTAAAATTTCCAGGAGAGTTTAACAGGTGATCAAGACAATATTGATTGCCTATTGCTGCAAAAGCATCGTTGCCAATTTCAACAGACCGGCTATCACACCAGATAATAGATGGACGTAATACATTTTTATTTTTATCCAGCACCACTAGTCCATGCATCTGATAGGCAATACCGATGGCGGCTATATCCATAGGATTGTATTTGCCTGAATTATTCAGCGCCTGAATTGCCTGTGTTGTAAAATTCCACCAACTTTCAGGCTCCTGTTCAGCCCATCCGGGTTGCTTCGAGATAATAGCAGCTTCAGTGTCGGGAAATTGAGTGGATGCAATCATTTTGGAGGTAGCCGCATCTACTATGGATACTTTTACAGATGAGGTTCCTACATCAATACCAAGAAGGAGCATAACAGAAATGTTCTTTAAATAAATAAGCAATAATCAGCCAAGATACTAAAACTATTATGCTTGTGCTGCGCAATTGAATTTAGTATGATATCAGGCTGTTGATGTAACAGTGCACAAATTAAGGCTACTGGTGCGGGTTAAAAAAATTATACGCTCTCCATATCATTACCAACAGGTGTTTTAACGGAAATTTACCGCTTTTTTATTTTTGCTCTTTTGGTGTAAATGGTACATTTGGTTACTTGTTATATTGTGCGAAATTGATTTTGAAGTAAAAAATGAAGCATATAGATAAATATTTACTTCGCCCTGGAATATACCTTTTGTTTTTCTTCCTTTGCCAACATACATTGTTTGCACAGGTGAGGGCCGTCGCGTCTGCAAACAAACAGTTTTTTGTACAGGATGATCTGGTTAAGCTCCAATTCAGTGTTGAAAATGCTGACGATGTTCAGCAATTTATTCCTCCATCTTTTAAGGGATGTAAAATAGTACAGGGACCGATCCATGTGTCTGGTTCATCCAACATTAATGGTGCAGAAAGTAAATATCTTGCTTTTGTATATGTACTTCAACCCCAGTTGCCGGGAAAATATTCGTTTTCAGGTGCATCAGCCAAGGTAAATGGAAAGCGATTGGTTTTTAATACGCTGAATGTTCAGGTAAAAAAAATGCCGCATGGTGGTGGTAATTTTCCTCCGGGCATATTTGAAGATAGTTCACCAGAAGGACTGTACAGCGATTACATTATTAAAAGAGGGGAGAACCTGCAGGATAAAATCCGGAAGAATCTTTTTATTAAGGTTGATGTTGATAAAGCCTCCTGTTATGAAGGAGAACCTGTAGTTGCAACGTATAAGCTGTATACACGGTTACGATCTGAATCGAAAGTTACAAGGCGGCCGTCTTTTAATGGGTTTAGTGTGTATGATATGATTGATCCATCATCTGCTTCTTCTACTATCGAAAAGTTGAATGGTCGTGATTTTAATGTTTACCTGATCCGCAGGGCACAATTGTTCCCGCTGCAATCCGGTAATCTTGAACTGGATAAAGCTGAAGTGGAGAACACTATCACTTTTTTGAAGGCCGATTATGCCATGCGGGATAAAGGACAACATTTACCCGAACTGCTCCGTTCGTTTGAAAATGATAACACAGGGAGTGAAGGTGTTGAGATGGAGAAGGTAACAATAGAGAGTAACCCTGTGAGTGTAAATGTAAAAGCATTGCCTGAGGTAAACAAGCCTGATTCTTTTGATGGTGCTGTAGGTTCGTTCAGCATACAGGCAAACGTTGATAAGAAAACGGTAGCATTAAAAGATGCCGCTGTACTGAAGGTGATAATAAAAGGAGAAGGGAATTTTGGAGTATTGAATATGCCTGCTGTGCATTGGCCAAAAGACGTGGAAGTGTTTGAACCTTCGGCAAAAGAAGATTTTTTGAAAAGTGTTGTTCCCATGCGGGGATATAAATCGTTTGAGTATACGTTTATGCCTAAACGAAGTGGAACATCTGTAATACCTGCTGTAAATTTTACCTATTTTGATCCGAAGGCAAATCAATATCGTACCATTGCCACAGATTCTATACATCTAAACGTTGTTGCTTCGCAATCAAAAAATGCAAAAGAATTATACACGCTGCAATCCAATGCAGTTAACGATATAGGATTTAACAGGTACTGGATAATGGCAATAGCGGGTGTGCTATTGATAGGGTTCGGCATAGTGCTGCTGAAATATATTCAAACAGGGAGCAACAACGGCAATATTTCCGGCCAGAAAAAAACACAGGAATACGAAAAGACTACTAAAGATGAGAACACACCACCGCCACCACAGCCCGAGTTTCTTACTGGACCTTTATTTAAATCAAGGTTATTCTTAGTACAGCAGGACAGCAGGTCTTTTTACAGTGAATTAGGCAAGGCCTTACGCAATCACATCACTGAAAAGCTACAACCATCCTCATCCTATCTTGAAGTAAAGAAGATAGAATCGTTAATGCGTGCGAATGGAGTTGATGAATTAATTATTACTCAGTTCAATCTTGTTATTCATCAATGCGAAATTGCGTTGTACACCCCAACCCTTGATGATGCCGACATGCAGTCTGTATATGATGTTGCAGAAGATGTTATAGAGGCAATCAATAAAAAATAAGGGAGTAAAAAAATAATCAAAACCTCTATTAAAAAAATAAGGCCAGCCCTAGAAAGAGCCAGCCGTTGCTAACCTATGAAAAACACCAAGTTAAAATTAGGTAAATTATTTCGTATTTAAAAAATCATTTGTTTTTTCTGAATCCCTGACCTCTTTCCAACCTCCGGTTTATCACCTCTTTTCGTACCAATGCTTTAAACCTATCCTCCGCTTCAAATACCGTTTGTGCTCTTTCCTGGTTTAAAATCGCCGCAAAATTCTTTTTATATCTCTTTCTAATATCAAGTACTTTCTGTTCTTTATCCAGCTCCTCTGTTATCGACTCATCAGTTCTGGCAGCCTTTACTTCCTTTCTGTATTGATTAAAAAGTGCAAAATTTTTCGCCTCATCAGGCGTTAATTGCAACTGTTTTGTAAGATATGCAATTTCAAGTGCTCTGATTTTTTCTCCCCTTTCGGTATCAGGTACTTGAGCCTGGGTTAGCAAGGTTGCAAATGTAATAAATCCAAAAAGTAAAAAAATTTTTTTCACAGAAAAATATTTAATTTTTTAAGAGTTTAATCGAAATTATCAGCCTCCCGGATTAAACATGTGCTTTAGTCTACATAACAACACTCAAAAACCCTTGAAAAATAAATGTTTTAAAAGAAATTTCGTAAATATAATACTATTCAGATGCCTTTCCATTACCAATTGATTAACAAATGTTGATAACAATTAATAAACTAACACATCATAAACTATGTATCTCAAATTTACACAAGTTAGTGGTTCCTGCAATCTGAAACATAGTAGCAGACAGTGTTCTACCAATCATCTAACAATTAAAATCTGAAACAGGCACAATATAAAGACAGGGTTTAATTTTCATAACTTATAAGATCTTCATCAGGCATTTGATGTATTATATCTCCTAGATCTTTATCACTTACATTCAACAATGCCACATTGTAAAAGTTTTCGTCAGTGCTATCAACAACAGGTGCTAATTGACCTGGTGTATCGGAAAGATATTGAGACAATGCTCCGTCGGATACTCCGTTGAAGTTATCAATACTTTCTATGTTATTATTTTTAGCAGACTCTGCTACAATATCAGGAAGTACCTTTTTATTATTGCTGAATAAAACAGCAACCAGGCTTATCAAACCAATCACAGCCGCCGCAGCAGCATATCTAAGCCATGGCTTACGTGTATTGATAGAACGTACAGGTGCTAAAGCAACCGGTTCAGGTTCTGCAACTGTTTTAGCGAGATCATTAGAAAATGTTTCGAAATATCCCGAGGGAACAGACCATGTTTTTTTATCTTTCAAAGCCGCAAGGGTAGGAGATAGTTCTATTATTTCCTCTTGAGCGGTAAGATGCTCATCCCGGTTTTTTTTAAGAACAATATTCAATATTTTTTCAGGCAATGTGGCAAAGTATCCGTCTGGTACTTCAAATACATTGCTTTTTTGCATATTAAGAAGCGTACCATCACTTACCTCCTTCAATTCATCATCTATGTTGTTTTCATTCAGTTTCATAAAGTGTTAAGACTAAGTTATATATAGAAGGTTTAATGGTTGAGAATAAAATCCTCAATCTTTTTAACAGCATGATGGTAGCTGGCTTTTAAAGCGCCTTCGGATGTATCTAATACCCTGCTCATTTCTTCATAAGGCATTTCATCGTAATACCTCAAATTAAATACAAGGCGTTGCTTTTCAGGTAATTCCTGTACAGCCATCTGTAATTTCCACTCTGCTTTTGCTCCATCAAAGTCTTTATCTGCCTGTAATCTTGCGGCAATCGGATTTTCTTCGTTATCAATTGATAATGAAGATTTTCTTTTTTGCTGTTCAATATAAGTAAGAGATTCATTGGTGGCAATGCGATATAACCAGGTATATAGCTGGCTGTCTTCCCTGAAGTTCTCCAAACCGTTCCAAACTTTAATGAATACATTCTGAAGAATATCATTGGTGTCTTCATGATGTACCACCATCCGGCGGATATGCCAGTAAAGCTTTTCCTGGTATTTTTTTATGATAGCGGTATAAGCCTTTTCCTTGGTGACCGGGTTGCGAAATTCCTGTAGAAGTACAACATCATCGGAGTGGCTATTCCCCATGCGTGAATAATTTGGCGGCTGTTTATTTTCTTTTTATAACCTTTTCAGCGGCAGCAACAATATGAGGAGTATCAAGCCCGTATTTTTTCAACAGGTCCAATGGTTTTCCGCTTTCACCGAATGTATCATTGGTTCCTATATACTCTATAGGTACAGGAAAATTTTTGGTTGCTACCTGAGCAATAGCATCTCCCAATCCCCCGATAACATTATGTTCTTCTACAGTAACTGCACATTTTGTTTTGCGGATAGAGTTTAATACAGCTTCTTCATCCAAAGGTTTAATGGTATGAATGTTTATTACCTCCACACTTACTCCTTTTTCCTGTAATATAATGCCAGCTTCAATGGCCTTCCAAACCATGTGACCACAGGCAAATATGGAAACATCTGTTCCTTCTGAAAAAGATTGTGCTTTTCCTATCTCAAATTTCTGATCGGCTGCTGTAAAGATGGGCCAAACCGGTCTTCCAAAACGAAGATAAACGGGGCCAACATGTTCGGCAACAGCCAGTGTGGCCGCTTTGGTTTGATTGTAATCACAAGGTACGATCACTGTCATGCCCGGAAGCATTTTCATCAACCCAATATCTTCCAGTATCTGGTGTGTAGCGCCATCCTCACCTAAGGTAAGACCTGCATGGGAAGCGCAGATTTTTACATTTTTTCCTGAATAGGCTACTGACTGACGGATCTGATCATATACACGACCAGTGGAAAAATTTGCAAATGTAGTAGTAAAAGGTATTTTACCTCCAATGGTTAAGCCTGCCGCTATACCAATCATATTCGCTTCTGCAATGCCACATTGTACAAAACGCTCCGGAAAATCTTTTATAAAAGCGTTCAGCTTGAGTGAACCGGCAAGATCTGCAGTAAGTGCTACAACATTTGGATTCTTTTTTCCTAATTCATAAATCCCATCTCCAAATCCGCTTCTTGTATCTTTTTGACCGGTAACCTGTATATCTTTAAGCATATTTTTTCTTTGAGTGCGCAAAGTAATGGATTAATTTAACTGGATATTTTTTCCAGAGAATAATTTTTCGTCTTCTACAAGTTGTTGCTCCCATTTCCAGGCAGTAGAAAGAATATCGTTCAGGTTATATTTGGGATCCCAACCCAGCTTCTCTTTTGCTTTATCGTTGTTGGCATAAATAGCAATCACATCGCCAGGGCGATTGGCTCCAATTTTATAATTGAGAGGCTTACCTGATACTTCTTCAAACGCTTTGATGGTTTCTAATACTGTAATACCGTTACCGGTGCCGAGATTAAATACTTCAGGGTTGGTAGCAGTATTGTTGTGAATGAGATATTGCAAGGCAAGCGTATGTGCGTGTGCAAGATCACAAACATGAATAAAATCTCTTAAACAGGAGCCGTCTCTTGTTGGGTAATTATCTCCAAATACTGTTACGCCAGACAACTTACCTATAGCGGTTTGTGTGATTACAGGCACCAGGTTTTGTGGTTTACCCAGCGGCAGTTCTCCTATAAGTGCCGATGGGTGTGCTCCTGCAGGATTAAAATAACGTAATAAGATATGTTTGGTGTCTTTATTGGCTTTTGCAAATTCACCTATTATCTGTTCTCCCATTTGTTTGGTATACCCGTAAGGAGATTCTGCAGGTTTGGTAGGCGTTTCTTCCGTTACAGGTATTGCATCCGGATTGCCGTATACGGTGCATGATGAAGAAAAAACAAAATAAGGAACTTTGAAAAAATCAACGCATTTCAACAGGTTGATCAAAGACATAAGATTATTCTCAAAGTACATTAGTGGTTGTGCAACCGATTCGCCTACTGCTTTATAAGCCGCAAAATGAATAATGCCTACTATATCATCATTTTCTTCAAAAACAGCGTTGGTATCATTGAAATCGCACAAATCAACTTTGTAATTTTTTACTTTTTTACCGGTAATTTTTTCAATGCGTTCCAGTAAAAGTGTAGAGGAGCGTGAATTATTATCAATAGATATGATGTCAAATCCGTTCTCAATTAAATCTACAATAGTGTGCGATCCTATATAACCGCATCCGCCCGTTACTAAAATCTTTTTCATACCTGATATAAAAATTTTACTCAAGATACTAAGTTCAACAGATATTCGCCATAACCACTTTTCATGAGTGGCTGCGCTACCTTTAATAATTGCGCTTTGTTGATAAAACCTTTGCGATACGCTATCTCCTCAATACAGGCAATTTTTATGCCCTGCCTTTGTTCAATTACCTGCACAAATAAAGAGGCCTGCATCAATGAATCAAATGTACCCGTATCCAACCATGCTGTTCCTCTATCCAATACAGATACCTTTAAAGTGCCTCTTTGTAAATATTCCTTATTGATGTCAGTGATTTCATATTCTCCACGTGGAGATGGTTGCAGGTTTTTCGCAATTTTAATTACATCATTATCATAAAAATATAAACCAGGTACAGCGTAATTGCTTTTGGGTTTGATTGGTTTTTCTTCAATAGAAACTGCATTCATTTGCTCATCAAATTCAACTACTCCATATCTTTCGGGATCGCTTACCTGGTAAGCATATACAATACCCCCGGATGGGTCTGTATTGCTGCTGAGCTGCCTGCCTAAACCGCCGCCATAAAAAATATTATCTCCTAATACAAGCGCTACTTTTTCTTTGCCAATAAATTCTTCACCTATTACAAAAGCTTGTGCCAAACCATTGGGTTGTGGCTGTTCTGCATAAGTAAATGATAATCCCAGGTGATTTCCATCGCCAAATAGTTTTTTGAAATTGGGTAGATCATGTGGTGTGGATATAATCAATACTTCGCGTATGCCTGATAACATCAGTGTAGAAAGGGGGTAATAGATCATTGGCTTATCATATACCGGCATAATCTGTTTACTGATAGCATAGGTAATAGGATGCAGTCTTGTACCCGATCCTCCGGCGAGAATGATTCCTTTCATTGGCTTTATTGGCTTTTACGATATACAATACAAAAGAGAATCGGCGAAGATACCTGATTTACCTATATGTGCCTATACATTAAGACTTGAAAAAGAAATTGGAAATATAATAGATGATGGCGGCCATAACCGCGCTGATAGGAATAGTAATGATCCATGCCCACAACAGGTTTACGGTTACGCCCCACCGTACGGCCGAAAGCCTTTTGGTAGCGCCCACACCCATAATAGAGCCTGCAATAGTATGCGTAGTACTTACTGGAATTTTAAGGTGTTCTGTAATAAACAAGGTAATGGCGCCTGCTGTTTCTGCCGCCACACCTTCAAATGGTGTTACTTTGGTTATACGGCTTCCCATTGTTTTTACAATCTTCCAGCCACCACTCAATGTGCCCAAAGCTATTGCCATATAACAGGCAATAGGAACCCACACTGGCATCTGGTCAAATGTTTGTATACTACCGTGTGAGATAAGTGCTACAGTTATAATACCCATTACTTTCTGTGCATCATTGCCCCCGTGCCCAACGCTAAAAGCTGCCGAGGATACCAATTGCAATCTTTTAAACCAAACCGTTGATTTGTGCAGGTGCTGTTCGGATTATTATTCGTGTTTCCCTATT
>JASGKU010000007.1:0-1423497 GCA_047600465.1 Agriterribacter sp. | reverse complement strand
ATCTTTGCGACCCGCTTTCAAAAAAAGCAGTAGTTCTTAAGAAGACAAGCGACAGGCAGCAAGAAAAAGGAGAGGAAAAAAGAAAAAGATTTGGTGATATTGAAAATGTTCTTACCTTTGCACCCCAATCAAAAAAAACATCAAGCTCTTACCTGAATTTGTGGTGACGATGTGAATAAAAAAGCAAAATAAAATTTGCTGATAAAAAGAGCAGTTCTAACTTTGCAGTCCGTTTCAATTTTTTTGAATTTAGTTCTTGATTTATAGATTGTTATGAGCCAAAAATTTTGAAAAATATTTCAAAAATAATTTGGTGAAAATAATAAAACTCCTACCTTTGCAACCCGTTTCAAAACGGTTAGTAAAATAAGAGATAAAGATCTTTGAAAGTTTGGAAGCAACAGCACTTGATTTCTTTTCAGAAATCAGGGTAAGGTAAACCAGCCACAAAATTTGATTTCAAGAGCAATCTTCAAATCTCACATTATTTACAATGGAGAGTTTGATCCTGGCTCAGGATGAACGCTAGCGGCAGGCTTAATACATGCAAGTCGTGGGGCAGCGCAGGTAGCAATACTGGGCGGCGACCGGCAAACGGGTGCGCAATACGTACGCAACCTTCCTTTAAGCGGGGAATAGCCCAGGGAAACTTGGATTAATACCCCATAACATATTGAAGAGGCATCTTTTTAATATTAAAGCTCCGGCACTTAAAGATGGGCGTACGGCTGATTAGGTAGTTGGCGGGGTAACGACGCACCAAGCCTACGATCAGTAGCTGATGTGAGAGCATGATCAGCTACACGGGCACTGAGACACGGGCCCGATTCCAACGGGAGGCAGCAGTAAGGAATATTGGTCAATGGACGCAAGTCTGAACCAGCCATGCCGCGTGGAGGATGAAGGTCCTCTGGATTGTAAACTTCTTTTATCTGGGACGAAACACTTCTTTTCTAAGAGGCCGATGGTACCAGACCAATAAGCACCGGCTAACTCCGTGCCAGCAGCCGCGGTAATACGGAGGGTGCAAGCGTTATCCGGATTCACTGGGTTTAAAGGGTGCGTAGGTGGGTATGTAAGTCAGTGGTGAAATCCCCGAGCTTAACTTGGGAACTGCCATTGATACTATATATCTTGAATGTCGTAGAGGTAAGCGGAATATGTCATGTAGCGGTGAAATGCTTAGATATGACATAGAACACCAATTGCGAAGGCAGCTTACTATGCGATTATTGACACTGAGGCACGAAAGCGTGGGTAGCAAACAGGATTAGATACCCTGGTAGTCCACGCCCTAAACTATGGATACTCGACATACGCGATACACTGTGTGTGTCTGAGCGAAAGCATTAAGTATCCCACCTGGGAAGTACGACCGCAAGGTTGAAACTCAAAGGAATTGGCGGGGGTCCGCACAAGCGGTGGAGCATGTGGTTTAATTCGATGATACGCGAGGAACCTTACCTGGGCTAGAATGCATTTTGACCGTGGGTGAAAGCTCACTTTGTAGCAATACACAATTTGTAAGGTGCTGCATGGCTGTCGTCAGCTCGTGCCGTGAGGTGTTGGGTTAAGTCCCGCAACGAGCGCAACCCCTATCACTAGTTGCCATCAGGTAACGCTGGGAACTCTAGTGAAACTGCCGTCGTAAGACGCGAGGAAGGAGGGGATGATGTCAAGTCATCATGGCCTTTATGCCCAGGGCTACACACGTGCTACAATGGGGCGTACAAAGGGCTGCAACACAGTGATGTGAAGCTAATCCCAAAAAACGCCTCTCAGTTCAGATTGGAGTCTGCAACTCGACTCCATGAAGCTGGAATCGCTAGTAATCGTATATCAGCAATGATACGGTGAATACGTTCCCGGACCTTGCACACACCGCCCGTCAAGCCATGGAAGCTGGGTGTACCTAAAGTCGGTAACCGCAAGGAGCCGCCTAGGGTAAAACTAGTGACTGGGGCTAAGTCGTAACAAGGTAGCCGTACCGGAAGGTGCGGCTGGAATACCTCCTTTTTAGAGTACGCTTTTTATCTTTTTAGTTGTTGCTTTCTTTCACTTTCATTGTTTCTTATTATAAAGTTCTTTTTATCCGGATGATGTATACCCGCTCCAATAAGTGGGCTACAGAGAGCATAGATCCGTAGCTCAGCCTGGTTAGAGCACTACACTGATAATGTAGGGGTCACCAGTTCAAATCTGGTCGGGTCTACTTAAGAGGTATAGGGCATAAGGCTAAAGGCATAAGGCTACAACCTTATTCCTTTCTGGCTTACACCTTCAACCTTAATTGGGGGGTTAGCTCAGTTGGCTAGAGCATCTGCCTTGCACGCAGAGGGTCATCGGTTCGACTCCGATATCCTCCACAACATCAATTTGAAATTTGATATTTTAGATTTGATATAGTTCTTCCAAATAGTAAGATAATGCCTGAGAGGTGTTAGCTGGTTCGTAACCAGATTATCTACAATCATTTCAAATTTGAAATCTCAAATTTGAAATTGAAAAGTTCTTTGACATATTGGGAAAATAATAATTGAAATCAATCAAGTGTTATCTTCTTTTTTAAGAAGTAACGAGTAACGGCAAATTTTTTTAAAGCTAATAAGGGTACATGGTGGATGCCTTGGCTCTGAGAGGCGATGAAGGACGTGGTAAGCTGCGATAAGCCAGGGGGAGCTGCACACAAGCATTACATCCCTGGATTTCCGAATGGGAAAACCCATAACGTTGAAGTCGTGTATATCCGAAAGAGAAGCCAACCTCCTGAACTGAAACATCTAAGTAGGGAGAGGAAAAGAAAACAAATAGTGATTCCCCGAGTAGTGGCGAGCGAAAAGGGAATAGCCCAAACTTGGTCGGCGTGCCGATTGAGGGTTGTAGGACCACATTTAGAAACTGTCATCAAGCTGAATTTTCTGGAAAGTTAAGCCATAGTGGGTGATAGCCCCGTAGGCGTACATTGACAGGGACGAGTGGTATCCTGAGTAAGGCGGGACCGGAGGAATCCTGCCTGAATCTGCCAGCACCATCTGGTAAGGCTAAATACTCCTCAGAGACCGATAGTGAACCAGTACCGTAAGGGAAAGGTGAAAAGCACCCCGAATAGGGGAGTGAAATAGTACCTGAAACCGTGTACCTACAAGCGGTCGGAGCATCAGCAATGAGTGACGGCGTGCCTTTTGCATAATGAGCCTACGAGTTGCTCCTCACTGGCGAGGTTAAGTTCTTTTGTAACGGAGCCGCAGCGAAAGCGAGTCCAAACAGGGCGCTTAGTCAGTGGGGGCAGACGCGAAACTTTGTGATCTATCCATGGGCAGGTTGAAGGATCGGTAACACGATCTGGAGGACCGAACCCGTTGACGTTGAAAAGTCTTGGGATGACCTGTGGATAGGGGTGAAAGGCCAATCAAACTGAGAGATAGCTCGTTCTCCCCGAAATGTTTTTAGGAACAGCCTCGGATTATAGACGTTTAGCACAGGTAGAGCTACTGATTGGGCTAGGGGGCTTCACCGCCTACCAAACCCTGACAAACTCCGAATGCTGCTAAATATCTCCGGGAGTGAGGCTGCGGGCGCTAAGGTCCGTGGCCGAGAGGGAAATAACCCAGATTAGCAACTAAGGTCCCTAATATGTAGTTAAGTTGATCAAACGATGTGGGACTTCTATAACAGCCAGGATGTTGGCTTGGAAGCAGCCATTCATTTAAAGAGTGCGTAACAGCTCACTGGTCGAGAGGTCCTGCGCGGAAAATAATCGGGCATCAAACTACAAACCGAAGTTCTAAGATTGCCACTAGGTGGTATATCGGTAGGGGAGCATTCTGATCCGCTGTGAAGGTGTGTGGCGATACATGCTGGAGCGTTCAGAAAAGAAAATGTAGGCATAAGTAGCGATAAAACAGGTGAAAAACCTGTTCGCCGTAAGTCTAAGGTTTCCTGATCAACGTTAATCGGATCAGGGTTAGTCGGGTCCTTAGGAAAACCCGAAAGGGGCATCTGATGGAAAGCTGGTTAATATTCCAGCACCCGCTTTAGTTTCGATGGGGTAACGGGGTAGTGAAAGGACTGCCACATCACGGTATATGTGGTTAAAGGGTGTAGTTATATTCTGTATAGGTAAATCCGTACGGAATGACGAACCTGATAGTACAGCAATGTTTCGGCGGCGCTGATAATGTCCCTAATCAAACCTCCAAGAAAAACCTCTAAGTTATGACTGAAGCGGCCCGTACCGGAATCCGACACAGGTAGACGAGATGAATATTCTAAGGCGCTCGGGTGAGCCGTGGAGAAGGAACTAGGCAAATTGACGCTGTAACTTCGGGATAAAGCGTACCGCAGCGATGCGGTCCCAGTAAAATGGTTCAACCAACTGTTTAACAAAAACACAGGGCCCTGCAAAATCGTAAGATGACGTATAGAGCCTGATACCTGCCCGGTGCTGGAAGGTTAAGGAAGGGTGTTCGACGCAAGTCAAAGCTCCTGACTGAAGCCCCAGTAAACGGCGGCCGTAACTATAACGGTCCTAAGGTAGCGAAATTCCTTGTCGGGTAAGTTCCGACCTGCACGAATGGTCTAATGAGTTGAACGCTGTCTCCTCCACGAGCCCGGTGAAATTGTAGTATCGGTGAAGATGCCGGTTACCCGCCACGGGACGGAAAGACCCCGTGAACCTTCACTACAACTTTGCATTGATTTTGAGTGACAGATGTGTAGGATAGTTGGGACGCTTTGAAGCAGCCTCGCCAGGGGTTGTGGAGCGGTCGTTGAAATACCAACCTTCTGTTACTTAGAGTCTAATCCCTTGCGGGAGACATTGCATGGTGGGTAGTTTGACTGGGGTGGTCGCCTCCTAAAAAGTAACGGAGGCTTGCAAAGGTACCCTCAGTACGGTTGGTAATCGTACGCAGAGCGCATTAGTATAAGGGTGCTTGACTGTGAGGCATACAAGCCGAGCAGGAGCGAAAGCTGGCTAAAGTGATCCGGCGGTTCTGTATGGAAGGGCCGTCGCTCAAAGGATAAAAGGTACTCCGGGGATAACAGGCTGATCTCCCCCAAGAGCTCATATCGACGGGGAGGTTTGGCACCTCGATGTCGGTTCGTCACATCCTGGGGCTGGAGAAGGTCCCAAGGGTTCGGCTGTTCGCCGATTAAAGTGGCACGTGAACTGGGTTCAGAACGTCGCAAGACAGTTCGGTCCCTATCTGTGGTGGGCGTTAGTAAATTGAGTGGACATGACCTTAGTACGAGAGGACCGGGTCGTACGTGCCGCTGGTGTATCTGTTGTGCCGCCAGGTGCAATGCAGAGTAGCTACGCACGGCAAGGATAAACGCTGAAAGCATCTAAGCGTGAAACCTTCCACAAGATGAGTTTACTTTTAAGGGTCGTCAAAGACTATGACGTTGATAGGCTATAGGTATAAAGGTGGTAACACCAAAGCCAAGTAGTACTAATTGCCCGTACGCTTTAATTTTTTTATTATTCTAAACTGTTACTTCGTTATTTCCCAATATGTACATTATTTAAGGTGTAAGGTATAGGGCGTAAGCCTTAAGCCATTATCCTTTTACCTTCTTATGGTGCTTTTGCCAAGGGTGTTCACCTCTTCCCATACCGAACAGAGAAGTTAAGCCCCTTATGGCCGATGGTACTGCACAGAAATGCGGGAGAGTAGGTAGGTGCCATATTTATTGATCCCCTCGATTTATCGGGGGGATTTTTTTTGCCTATACCCGAAGGATAGTATCATCTTCATCAGTTAAACAGAATTTTCACTTCTCATACCGATCCGCCGCGGCGGGTAAACCCCTTATGGCCGATGGTACTGCATCCCGCAAAAAGGCGGGACGCGAGAGTAGGCAGGTTTATTGATCCCCTCGATTTTATCGGGGGGATTTTTTTTGCCTATACTCGAACGGTAATATCATCCACACCTGTTTAACAATTACCTACTTCTCATACCGATCCGCTGTGGTGGATCGGTCCCTTATGGCCAATGGTAGTGTGCATCCCGCATAAAGGCGGAACGGTAGAGTATGTAGGTGCCAATCATGGACGTCAACTTAGCAAGACAAGTCGAAAGTTTATGTTCCGCTAGGAACATTTTGTAGGTAGAAAATATTGAAAGACAGTGACCGCGTGCCGTAGGTACCCGTCCGAATGGATTCATCCGGGCGGACGCTTTGTACAATTCGAGATTCAAGAAATTCGGGGTCACCGGGCACAAACCGTTCATAGCGGAACGAAAAAAATAATTGATTTACCACCATGTGATCTGTAATAATCTTAAGTTGACGGCTAGTGCTATACCTGCCTACCGGTAGGAAGGTATATTGAGCCCTTCAGTTTTACTGAGGGTCTATTTTATGAATCATACACTTCGACAATTATAATCATGTTTGATAGAAGGTAATATTAGCATCTGCTTGGCTTATTGGAAAGATTTGATTTTGCATTATCAAAATAGCAAACAAATATGATTAGTATGGCGATAGCCGTCAGACCTTATTTATGTGATGGTCAAATCTTACATTGGTCGTGTGACGATATATCGTATACGGCTAAAATATAAGTATGACCTTCAGTGCCGACTCTACTATTCCCCTTTCAATTTTCCCAGTATCCAGTTATTTAATTTCTCCCCTTGTTCAGGATAAGTCCAGTGCCCGGTTTCGGGAACAATAAATACATCTTTGGGTGCTGTAATTACATCATACGCAGCAAACATAGAGGTAGGTGGGCATACTTCATCATTAAAACCCATAGAATACATTCCTGGAATAGTAAGCTGTCGTGCAAAATTTACAACATCATAATATCCAGCGGTACTTATTTTTTCTTTTGTGTTGTTGAACGCAAGATTGCTTTTATCAAATAAATGCGGCCAGCCTCCGGCTCTTCCTTTCAGGTAACCTGTTAAATCGCAGAGCGCCGGATAAAATGCGGCCAAATATTTTACGCGTTTATCAAGCGCTGCTGTAACGATTGATAAAGCTCCACCCTGGCTGCCGCCCGTCACACCAAGATTTGCGCCATCGTATTGAGGTAAGCTTGTAATAAAATCATTCGCACGCACACAACCGAGATATACACGTTTGTAATAATAGCGATCCTTATCGTCAAGATTAATATTCCAGTAATTGGCCAATGCACCTGTGGCAAGACTGTTATAAACCGAAGGATCCATATTAACCGGCACGCCATGAATACCAATCTGGAAAGTAATAATTCCCTTTTCCGCATTAACAACATCACCTGAATAAGCTCTCACACCCGCTCCGGGGACCTGCAGCAGTGCAGGATATTTTCCTTCTTTTTTAGGAACGCATAAAATACCATATAATCTTGTACCTATTTTATAATTCTGCAGATTTACATGATACACATTTACCGTCTCGGTACATCTGTCTGGCAGTAAAGTCATTCTTGCATCAATGGGTACAGTTGCCAGTTCCACTTTTGCATTATCCCAGTATTTAGTAAAGTCTGATGGATTTTCTATTGCAGGCTCTATTTGTAATGGATTGAAGGCTGCTGTCGCCAATCCCCTGTAGGTTTTTCCATTTACAAAAGCAGTGGCAATACAACGCAAAAATCCCGGTGATTTCATTGTACCCGCGTCTACACTCAGCAAACCACTTGCAACAGTTAAAGAGTCTTTTTTTATTGCTTCCATTTTCTCAGGACCTATTTCGTATTTCACCGCCACATTCGGTAACATATTACCACTTTGTAAAACAACAATAGTGAATTTTACTTTTTCACCAGGTTTGTATGTCCAGTCTGTATGATCAGGCGCAACCACTACCTTAATCATTTGCTCAGAAGGTTGCGCTTTACAAAGATTAGTATAAACAAATAAGAGTAACAGCAGTGAACCGCGGTGAAGTGCGTTATGTAATGTGGCAGGCATACAAAAAGTTTTAATGAAAATTAAGGATATTTTTTGAACAAGCATAAACATTGAAGTTACCGCAGCTAATAAAGGAGTAGAAAAGCGTTTTCGTGTATGGGTGTATGTTATGTTCAACCAATACCAAATAAATTTAATTGTCATAACAAAGTCAGTTTCCGTTTCTCGTAACAAAGTTTTCTGCTTTAGCAAATCATTCCTTTTTCATGCAGTTACTTTTGCAAAAAATTACAACAACTGTTTATGAAACAAGGAGCAGGGAATATCATTAAAAAGAAAAAGAATTCCCGTAGTTTATTTTACAGGATTTCTGCATGGTTACATTTATGGCTCGGACTTGTTTCAGGTATTATCATGCTTATAGTGTGTCTCACGGCATGCATTTGGGTTTTCCAGGATGAAATTACCTTACTGATGGAACCTGAAACAAAAATTACAGTTGAAACCAAACCGGTTATTCCCCCATCAACGCTCATGTATCTTGCTGATTCATTGTATCCTAAAAAGAAGCCTAATTATGCTACTTATCAGCAGGGAAGCGCTATTACGCTTGCGTTGGGGCAAGGCAGAAAAGGCAATACTATATTACGCATCAATCCATATACGGGCGAAGTCATCAGTAAGAAAGAAAGGAAGGAAGGTGAAACAGATTTCTTTCGGTTCATATTAAATGGTCATCGCTTTTTATGGCTGCCGTATGAAATAGGAAGACCTATCGTAAATTATGGTACGCTCATATTTGTAATCATGCTTATTACCGGTATGATTATGTGGTGGCCACGAAAGTGGAATAAAACAACCCGTGAACAAAGTTTTAAGATCAAATGGAAGGCATCTTTCAAGCGGGTGAATTACGACCTGCATAATGTATTGGGTTTTTATTCTCTATTGATATTAACAGCAATAGCACTTACAGGAATGGTGTATGGTATTGAATGGTACAGCAAAGGATTGTACTGGGTTACATCAGGAGGCAAAACACTTCCGGAATTTAATAGAAGCAAATCTGATTCATTACAACTCGGCAAATTTTATACACCGCAACAGGTGATGGATGTTGCATGGAACAAAATAGTTACTGACAACCCCGAAGCCAAAGGTTTTTATTATGCTTTTGCAGATACATCTAAACCTTCATCAGCTATATCTATTACTATTTATCCCACCGTTGGAAAATACTATAACAACAGGAGTTTTGCTTTTGATCAGCATACCGGTAAGCAATTACCTGCTGCTAATAAAATGTATGAAATGCGTTTTGAAGATGCGCCTGCTGCTGCTAAAATACGAAGGATGAACTATGATATTCATGTGGGCGCCATACTTGGGTTGCCTGGAAAAATATTGGCTTTTTTTGCAGCACTCATTGGTGCGAGTTTGCCTGTAACTGGTTTTATTGTATGGTGGGGAAAGCAAAAGAAGAAAGGTAAAAAAGGAAAAGCAATCAATCAAAAACTTCCTATTGTTAAAATAAAAAATGAAACTATGCCGGCAACCTGAGCAACTATATCATTTACTTGACATAAAAACAGAGTCGCACAGGTGCAACTGTACGACTCATCCGCCGAGGCGGAGCTTTTAAATCTGTTCAATCTTAAAGCATATGCAATATAAAAAAATATTGTTGACGGCTATAGTATGTCTTTGTATTTACATGCTTTCAGCCCAAAACAAGCCATCCCAGGGTTCTGTTTCAGGATATGTAAAAAGTCAATCAGGGGATCCCGTTACGCATGCAACTATTCTTATTAAGGGTACTAAAATTGCCACCACAGCCGACGAAAATGGATATTTTATACTCCATAATATTCCCACTGGAACAAGCGTTCTGCAGGTATCGGCAATCGGCATAAAGATTTTTGAGAAAAAGATCATCATTCGGGAAGGAAAGATAACCGAGCTTAATATAGAAACAG
Organism: Agriterribacter sp.; assembly: GCA_047600465.1. Classification (GTDB taxonomy): domain Bacteria; phylum Bacteroidota; class Bacteroidia; order Chitinophagales; family Chitinophagaceae; genus Agriterribacter. The sequence goes on along the minus strand of JASGKU010000007.1, from coordinate 1,413,665 downwards.
AGTCCAGCGATAAAACGTTGGAGACTGTTTCTGTTATCGGGCGTTCTGCTACACAGCTGGCCAACCGGCAATCTTATAACGTAACAGCCATCGATGCAAAACAATTACACAACTCCACACTCGATCTTTCGCATACCCTTGACCGTGTGTCAGGTGTTCGTGTACGCGAAACGGGTGGTGTAGGATCGAGTTTTAATTTTTCTTTGAATGGCTTTTCGGGCAACCAGGTACGTTTCTTTTTAGATGGCGTACCGATGGATAATTTCGGTTCCTCTTTCCAGATTAATAATATACCTATCAATTTTGCAGACAGGGTAGAAGTATATAAGGGCGTAGTGCCCATCTGGCTAGGCTCTGATGCATTGGGCGGAGCCGTAAATATTATTACAGGCAGTAAACAACAAAACTTTATAGATGCATCCTATTCATACGGCTCTTTTAATACCCATCGGTCTTCTATCAATGCTGCCTTCACAACCCGCAAAGGATTTACTGTTCAGCTAAATGCTTTTCAGAATTATTCTGATAACAATTACAAAGTAACCCTTGATGTGGCCGACATAAATACGGGAAAATATTATCCTAATACTACGGTAAAAAGATTTCATGATCAGTATCATAATGAAACACTGGTTACCAACATCGGATTTGTAAATAAAAAATGGGCTGATAAATTTTTAGTCGGCATCACACTTGGAAAGAACAGCAAAGAAATACAAACAGGTGCCCGCATGGTATCTGTATTTGGCGCGTGGAATCGTAATGGCAATATTATCATGCCTTCTTTGAAATACCAGAAAAAAGATCTTATTGTAAAGGGGTTGGATGTTGTAGTGAATGCAAATTACAACCTGGGTAAAGAACAGAATATTGATACCGCCTTCAAGCGTTATGATTGGTTTGGCAACTATAAGCAATATGCTGGTGCTGGATCTGAAAGATCAAGAAGCATGTACAAATTCAGCAACAATATCGGGCTCGGTACTGCTACCCTTTCTTATAAAATAAATGATCATCATTCTGTGGCAGTTAACAATGTGTATAGTTCATTTAACAGGAAGGGCAGCGATCCTTTGTATCCCGATGACGAAAAATACCAGCAACCCCAGCAAACAGATAAGAATATACTGGGCTTCAGTTATAAATACGATTATAAAGAAAAGTGGAGCGTAATGGCATTTGGCAAACACCTGTTTCAGCACGCACACACCCGTGTGTCATATAATCCCAGTGGAAACTATGGTGATGTGGCATACAAAGACCAGGATAACCACATCAGTAAAATGGGGTATGGCATTGCCACCAGTTATTTTGTAACAACATCCTTGCAGCTTAAAGCATCTTACGAAAGAAGCAACCGTTTGCCGGAAAATGAAGAAATGTTCGGAGATCTTATTAACCAGGAGAGCAATTTTAATTTAAAGCCTGAAAGGAGTGATAACCTCAACCTTGGAGTACTCTATTCATTCAAGTTAAATAGCGACCATCGATTTGCTGTATCTGCAGGTGCTATATACAGAAGAGCTACTGATTTTATTTATTTCCGTTTGAATAATAACCAGTCGATGCTGGTAGCGGATAACCTTTCAGGGGTTAATAATACGGGTGGAGAAGGAGAGATAAGATACTCTTATAAAAACTGGTTTTCTGCCGGCGCCAATTTTACGTATCAGAATATTATCAACAAGCGAAAGTACGAACCTGGGTATACCGGTGTCAGCCAGGTATACAACGATCGTATGCCTAATCTTCCTTTCATGTTTGGTAATGCAGATGCTTCCGTGTTTTTTAAGAATGTATGGAAGCAAGGAGATAACCTGAGCGTGGGGTATAATTTATTATATGTGCATGCTTTTTATCTCTATTGGCCCAGCTTAGGTTCCAGCGGCGACAAGTATGGGATTCCGCAACAGTTGGCACATGATATTAATCTCATCTATACACTAAAAAACGGTCGTTACAATATTGGACTTGAATGTAAAAACATTACCAACGATCAGCTTTACGACAATTTCAGTTTGCAAAAACCAGGGAGGGCTTTTTATGGTAAGCTCAGGTACTTCTTTGCGAAATAATATTTCAAACAAAAATCAAACAACATACAAAATGAAAAAAGTAAATTTTGCTGCGGCAACGCTGGCATGTATTATGGCATTTGCAGCCTGTAAAAAAGATAGCAACCCTTCTACCGAACCGGTTGATCCAAACAATCCTGATAAAGGAAGATTTGTGGTGGCGGTAAACCCAGTGGCGAGCACTGCAGTAGCAGATTATTTATTAACTGCATCTACACTTGACAGTGGTACTTTGTCTATATCAGGAAATGGTATTGAGCAGGATGGAACTTATCGTTACTATACCACTTCCGGTACAAAGTTTTTCAGCATGTTATATGGCCAAGGTAATCCTGGAGCTGTAACTATTTATAACCTCGATGGTCAGAGCAAATTAAATAAGCTGAGCAATTTTCAATCAGAAACAGTACAGGCATTTGCACCAGTTGATAAAGATATATTGATGGTGAAAATGGGAAGAAGTGTAACAAGTTCTGTGAGCCATTGGTACCAGGTTAGTACAGATAGTCTTGTGATCAGGGGCGAAGGCCAGTTTAGCGCACTTGATTTAGCTGGTAACGGAGAATTGGCCGAGTTTAGCTGGATACAACAGGTAGGCAACAAAGTATTTGCTCCTTATTTCTGTATTAAAGGAACAACCGATGGAGGATGGTCAACCAGTTATCCTGACAGTGCATGGATTGCTGTGTTTTCTTATCCTGATATGCAACTGGAAAAAGTAATCAGGGATGATCGTACCAGTTCTATTGGATTGTATTTTCAGAATGGCCTTGCGGTAGTTGAAAATGGAGATACGTATGCATTCTCTCCATCAAACACAGTTGGTAAATCTGGCACTACGCAATTTTTTAATTCTACCAAACCCTCTTCCATCACACGTATAAAATCAGGCACCACAGAATTTGATCAAACATATTTGTTTGATGTGGAGTCTGTATCTGGCGGAGCGTATGTTGCAGGATGGATTTATATAGGTAATGGCAATGTTGTAGCAGCTTTGAATTCAAAAGATAAAAAAAGCCAATGGCAGGCTGCCGACAGACTCGCTATTATTAATCTTGAAAACAAAACCTTTAAGTGGGTTACAGGCACGCCTGATGCGGCTACTATTGCTGATTTTTCAATGACCAATTATTCTCCTGAGAATGGAACTGCCTATTTGGGCATAACTACAACTGATAATAAAAGCGCCGTATATAAAGTAGACGCAGCAACTGCAACGGCAACCCGCGGTGTTGAAGTGAGTGGTGGAATTATTACTGCTATTCAATGGGTGCCATCGGCTGATTAAGTATATCAAATAAATACAAAAAACAGTGGCTATATATCCAAAGGCAGGAGCGGCATCGAGCTAACACTCCTGCCCAAGGATTTTTATCATGCTTTAAAAATAAACTGATGAAAAAGATGCTTTGCAGCATATTTCTGCTATCGCTCACTTTTAATATATATGCACATGCATTGTGGATTGAGACCAATGCAACCGGTAAAAAAGGACAACAACAGGAAGTAAAAATATTTTATGGAGAGTATGCTGAATTTTCACCGGAAAAATTGAAGGATTGGTACTCAGATGTAAAAGAATTTACATTATGGCTTGTAAATCCGGATGGGCAAAAAACAAAAATGATAACTACTCCCCAGGATGATCATTATACTGCAGCATTTACGCCTGATAAAGATGGTGTATATACATTGCAGGTAAGTCACAGTGCAAAAGATTTGGGTAGAACTACCATATACCAGTTTAATACCAGCGCCACAGTTGCAGTAGGTAAAAGCGACCAGGCTGATATTAAGAACAATACCAATCCATTAAAATTTCAATTGAAAACAGGTAAGGGGAACGAGCCTGTTACTATTCAGGCTTTTTATAAAGATGCTGCTTCGGAAAAGATGAGCGTTACTGTTTTTTCTCCCAACGGCTGGACAAAACAACTGGAAGGAAAAAATGGAACAGTTGTATTTACGCCAGCATGGAAAGGAAAATATATGATTGAGGTTTCAAGAAGCGATGATGAAAAAGGAGAACATTATGGTAAAGAATATACAGGCATTTGGCGTTGTGCTACTTACCTGGTTGAAATAAAGTAGGCTGGTCTTAGCCCGGTCGGTACGCGAAGCGTCAGACCTTTACACACGTGGTCTGACCTTCGGTGCCGACCCATTGCTTTAGCACCCGGATATCTTTTAATATCCATACCTATTGATGTTCATACGGCTGATTCCTTTAATTTTGTCGCCAAATAAAATATTTTATGGCGGAACGAGAGGCTATCACAAAGGAAGACGCGATTGTAATTACCGGGGCTGCTGGTTTTATAGGCAGTTGCATGGTTGGTTATCTTAATAAACTGGGCTTTCAAAATTTAATTTTAGTAGATGAATTTGAACGCGGTGACAAAATAAAAAATTGGGAGCATAAAAAATTTTCTGCAACAGTAGAACGTGATCTTTTTTTTGATTGGTTGCACACTGAAAAACCTGAAGTAAAATTCATTTTTCACTTTGGCGCCCGTACAGATACCACCGAGTTTGATTATGAAGTACATCAACGATTGAATGTAGAATACTCCCAGGATATCTGGAATTATTGTATTGTGCATGATATACCGTTGGTATATGCTTCTTCTGCAGCTACCTATGGCGCCGGTGAACTTGGTTATAGTGATGGTATCGCTCCTCAAAAACTGCAGCCGCTGAATCCTTATGGCGTATCAAAAAATGAGTTTGATAAGTGGGCGATGCATCAAATCAGCAAACCTCCTTTTTGGGCTGGTTTGAAATTCTTCAATGTATATGGTCCGAATGAATATCATAAGGAGCGTATGGCGAGTGTGATATTTCATTCGTTTAACCAGATCAAAGAAAATGGTTTTATAAAACTGTTTAAATCGCATCGTGCTGATGTGGAAGACGGGCAGCAGTTGCGCGATTTTGTATACGTGAAGGATGTTTTAAAAATTTGTTTCTGGTTAATGAAAAATCAGCCGCGTTCTACCATCTATAATATAGGTACCGGGCAGGCGAGAAGTTTTTATGATCTTGCTAAAGCTACATTTGCGGGGCTGGATAAGGAGCCTGATATCAGGTTTATTGATATGCCCGAAGATATCAGGGATAAATACCAGTATTTTACTGAAGCAGATATTTTTAAATTGAGGACTGCAGGATACAAAGAGGAATTTTATACACTTGAAAACGGTGTGGCAGATTATGTGCGCCATTATTTAACTACCGGAAATTATTACTGATCATGAACAAGAAAATTGCCATTATAGGTGGAGGGAATTTAGGTACTGCTATAGCTGAAGGGTTGATTCAGAGTAGTTTCATTCAGCCAGGTCAGATACTTATAACCAAAAGAAATATCAGTACCCTTGGTTATCTTGAAGAGAAAGGAGTGTTGGTTAGTAATGATAATGCAGAGGCTGTGAAGTTTGCAGATCTTGTAATATTGGCTGTAAAACCATTCCAGGTAGATGATGTATTAGGAGCAGTGCGGCATTTGTTTGATGAAAACAGGCATGTATTGGTTTCTGTAATTACCGGCATATCTACAGCGCACATTCATTCGGTACTCGATAAAAAAATATCTACAGTAAGGGCGATGCCTAATACTGCCATTGCTATACAGGAAAGCATGACCTGTATTAGTGCAAGAGATATTACCAGTGAACAACTGAGTTTTGTAAAAGATATTTTTAACCAGTTGGGAAAAGTAGCCGTTATTGAGGAAAAGCTGATGGATGCAGCTACAGTGCTTGCAGCTTGTGGTACAGCTTACGCTATGCGATATATAAGAGCCAATATACAGGGCGGTATTGAAATTGGTTTTGATGCTGCAACTGCTAGCCTTATAGCGGCACAAACCGTTAAAGGCGCTGCTCAATTATTGTTACTGAAAAATACACATCCCGAACAGGAAATTGACAAAGTAACAACTCCCAGGGGCTGTACTATCGCTGGCTTAAATGAAATGGAACACCAGGGGTTCAGTTCATCTCTTATAAAAGGCATTGTTACCAGCTATAATAAAATTGCGGCTGATCAATAAAGTTATTTTTTACTTAATGACTGAATAAATTAACTGGTAATATAAACTGCCAGCGATTGGCACTGCCCATACCTGCCAGTTCATAATCGAAAAGATAACTATACCGCACACCAAAACTTACTGGCTGCTGGTTCCACCATTTGGTATCAAAATATATTTCCGCTCCCGTGCTTCTGAAAGTAAACAGGTTTGCTGTGCGCAGGCTTTTGAGTTGGGTATAATCGAAAAATGCATTGGCACGAATTCTTAGAAAATATACAATCTGTCCAAAACCCCAATCGGGGTAGCATAATGGCAGATGATAGTTCGCACTTGCCTTCCACATGCGCGGGGCTTCGTATGCATCATATCCTCTTGAAAATGGAAAACTGTTAGAGAAGGAATATTGCTCCATTGTATCTCTTGCCTGGTAGGCGCCTGATAATACTATACTATGATTTAATCCAATGCCTGGAAAATATAAATTACCTGATGCGAAGAACTGGTTGCCGGTATATTTATTAAGAATGGTTCTGTATCGTATATAAAAAGCTTGTGCAAAGCGTGGGTTGATGTGCTGCACGGCAGATTGTACCTGGCTTGTCCAGTTTAATGAAAACTCAGCGTAATTAAATACAGGTGATACCAGGCTGTCTTTATACCTGCCTGTGAAATTTACTTTTTCAACATTAAAGGTTGATGCCGCTGTTAAAAAATTATACCATTTTCCTTTTGAAAGATTCAGGGGAACACTCAATCCAATATTAGCGTTGGTTTCATTCCAGGTAATAGTGCGTTTGACATCGCTTGCTGTTCTATCAAATGTATACGATATTCCTCCTGAAATCCATGGAAACAAAGCGCCATAGGTTCCTCCAAAACCAATTTTATGACTCGCTTCATTTTCATTGTATATATAATACAAGTTTGATTGAAAAGTGTTCAAAATATTTTGACCGTACACATTAAAACTCCACTCCGGTTGTTCATAATACGGACGCCAACTATGAAAATTAAATGGAGACGTGAGTTTATTGTATTTCGAAGTGGGAAATGATGCTGCCGGAATTTGCTCAAGAATATTGGCACCTGTATGAGTAAGCGCGTTTGGTAAAAAAAGGTTGTCAGCATTTACTGTTGCAGTACTGATCACTGGTTCCCAGTCTCCGGCCTGTAATGTTTTTTCTTTTAGCTGAAATCCATCCGCTGTAAAACTGCTCCATACCAATCTGCCTTTATCGTTTACGGTTGGCTGATAGGCTCCGAGACTTTCGTGCGTGAGTTTAAAAATATTTTTTGATGAAATGACCACTGCGAAAATATCATCATAATATCCTTTACTGGCAGAAAAATAAACCGTATCATTTTTTATAAACGAAAACCCATTCACCTCATAGCTCCATGGCAACAGGTAATCTGTTTCCATTGTTACTGTATTTATCTTTGCAATATTCATCATCCCGGTTTTATTTCTCACAGAAACAATAATATTACTGCTGTCGTAAAACTTTGGATAGCTAAAACCCGCCGCATCGCCAGATGCCGGAACTTTTTGTAAAACTTTTCCTGAGTTTGCGTCTAATATATCCAAAGCTGTACTTTGATCAGGTAAAAATTGTACAGCCACAATTTGTTTTCCGTCGGCAGAAATATCCGGTGTAAAATATTTACTCTTATGGGTTACCTGGTGAATTGCTTTTGAATGCACATCCAAAATTTTTATTACACTATAATTTCGTTGGCTCCAGCGGATATCAGGTTCGATGGCAGTATATACTATTTTACCATTCCTGTAAACATAATAATCATCCTGGCTTATATCTTTTGGTGCTATTTTTTGCTCACCGTTTTTTGTAAGCCAATACCATCCAGGGTTAGTGCGGTTGGTTCTCTTCAAAACAATCAAAGAATCATTGGAAGCAAATTGCGGAACCACGTAATTAGAAACATAATGCGTATTGCCTTGTGTAAGAAATGTGGAAGTTGATGATAAAGCAGCCTGCGATTTATAAAACTCCACAGCGTGTTGCACAAAATCATTATAAGAAATGCCGCTGTATTTTTTTAGCGCTCGCTGAAAAGGATAAAACAGTCCTTTAAAACCGGCGGCATCACCCGTTACTTTCTTCCAAAAATCATTACCATATTGCTCTCTTCCATATCCGCTCAGTAAATAACCCAATGCATAATGATCCGGTACAAAGCTTTTGAGCGATCCATTCCGCAGTTTCATATAACTGTATTTTCTGCCAGCCTGCCACAATGATCTGTAAGGGTTAAAAAAATAGGGCAATCTTCCCCTGCCCTGTGCACTCACCAGTGTTTCCTGGAATACTGCATCGCCTTCAAAAAACCAATTGGGTATGGCAGCACTATTGGCCACAGCCTGTCCTTCTTCTCCCAACACAAAATATGCAATCTTCGATAAGCCTTTCCTGTAGTTCATATACTGCTGCACATGCCTGTATTCATGAATAGCAAGATTATCTACCCATGGTAAACTTCCTAACTGGAAATTGTTGAAAGTAGGTGTTAAATAGAATTCACTTCTCCATGGGGCCAGTCCTACATATCCATTCGAAACAATTGTTTGATTCTGCATTACAACGTTGATCTTACGGTGGGCATCACCTGCCGTTTGGGATGTATGCTCGTTTAAATACTTTATAATAGCTGCTGCACGCCGGGCCGAAGAATCAAGCCCTGATGGATATATTATTCTTGCTGCGTTTGTGTTTACCTGCACCCATTTCAAAGAAGCCGGATTGGCACCAAATTGCTGGGCAGGGCAATACACAGCTATAGTTAACAAGAGAAAAAAAATGGAGTATAACCTCATTCAGAAGTAGTATTACTTCCTAAATATACATTCAAAATCAAAGGTAAAAACGGCATACTGCTTTTAAATAACATAGCATTATTTATTCTGTGCCACGGCTTATTTATTTTGTGTTGCAAAAGTCCTGATAATTGCGGGATAGTTGTTATCTTGTCATCATTAGCTACATAGCCCAACACAGATAACCCAGGTATACTTAGTGATATGATCAATGCCATAATTGTAGATGATGAGGAACATTGTGTAAGCCGCCTTAGTGGGTTGTTGCAGCAACATTGCAGCACATCCGTACGCATTCTCGACAGTTTCGATTCTGTTGATAAAGCGATTGCAGGCAGTATGCGTTTACAACCCGACCTTGTGTTCCTGGATATGCAGATCCACAACAAAACGGGGTTCGATCTGCTGAAAGAAGTAGAGGAGGTAAACTTTGATGTGATCTTTACCACAGCATACGAGAAATACGCCGTACAGGCTTTTAAATTCAGCGCTATTGATTACCTGCTGAAACCTGTAGATGCAGATGAATTAAAAAATGCAGTAGAACGGTTGCAACAGCGAATGTTAAAATATGAAACAGCAACAAAAATTGATATGCTGTTTAACAATATGAAAACTGTTCATGCACCATCTAAGCGAATAGGGATTCATACGGTAAGTGGTATAACCTACGTAACAGTAGGTGATATTGTACGTTGTGAAAGTGATATTAACTATACCACTATTTATTTAAAGGATAATAAAAAAATGGTGGTAGCAAAAACATTAAAAGAGTTTGATGATCTGTTGTCGGAATATAACTTCTTCAGGGTACATAATTCGCATCTCATCAACCTTGCATTGGTAAAGAACTATCACAAAGGCAAGGGTGGTTTTGTAACCATGATGGATGGAACTGATGTAGATGTTTCAACCCGAAGAAAAGAAGAACTGATACAAAAACTTAGCGGAATGTAGCGCTGCTGTTATAGTACAAATACGTATGCTTTTTGCCAGGTATAATTTTCTTGTTTAATACTGGCAAAATAATACAGTTACCATGACAGCACATGACGGCTTTGTGATACCCTTATTATATTTTTGAACACGATTGTTTGTAGCATACTGAAAAAATCAACGAATGCAGGTAATTCTTGGAATTATTTATCACTTTATTGGCGGGTTTGCTTCTGGTAGTTTTTATATTCCTTACAAAAAAGTAAAGGGTTGGGCCTGGGAAAGTTATTGGATTGTCGGCGGCTTATTTTCATGGCTGATTGTTCCTCCTTTAGCAGCTTATTTAACCATTCCAAATTTTTCGGAAATTATTAAAAGTACCGGAGGCGGCATACTGGGGCTCACCTATATATTTGGTGTATTATGGGGTATTGGTGGGTTAACCTATGGGTTAGGTGTGCGATACCTGGGCGTTTCTTTAGGTAGTAGTATTATTCTTGGTTTGTGCATGGTGTTCGGTGCGCTCATACCATCTGTATATTATAACTTTTTTCCTGTGGAGGGTAAAGATACTTTTAGTATGCTTATAAACTCCAGGTGGGGACTAACGGTTATTGCGGGTTTAGCCGTATGTGTATTGGGGATTATACTTTGCGGCAAGGCCGGCACCATGAAGGAAAAGGAATTGAAAACTGTTGGGTCAGATTCGCATGGCATGGAAACCAAAACAGAATTTAAGTTTGGGTTAGGTTTGCTGGTTTCTATTATTTCGGGCGTGTTGAGCGCTTGCTTTAATTTTGGAATTGAAGCAGGAAAATCAATGGCGGTTACCGCAAATGAATTGTGGAAAGCTGATCATCCTGCACAAGGTGAATTTCTTTTTCAAAACAATGTTATTTATGTAGTGATATTATGGGGTGGGCTTACTACCAATTTTATATGGTGTATGATGTTGAACGCCCGTAACAAAACCTTTGGCGATTATACCAATAAAAAAACGCCATTACTGGCAAATTACATATTTGCGGCACTTGCAGGTATTACATGGTTTCTGCAATTCTTTTTTTATGGTATGGGTGAAAGTAAAATGGGGAATGGCGCAAGCTCGTGGATTTTACACATGGCGTTTATTATACTGGTAGCCAACGCCTGGGGTATTGCATTAAAAGAATGGAAGGGGGTAAGTACAAAAACGAGGAACACGATTATATCTGGAATTATTGTTATTATTATCGCGGTTTTGCTTGTAGGATATGGCAATTCATTAAAATAAATTTTACCGAACCACTAAACAAAGTTTTATGGCATCTGCTGTTACAAAAACATTTAACCATGTTAGTTATTTATGGGATGAATCAAAAGCTGCTGAGCTCGCCGGAGATGAAGTAGCATTATTGATTTACCGTTCTAATTTATTAGGAGCAGATCTTAGGCTTACCAACTATGGCGGAGGCAATACTTCGTGTAAAGTAAATAGTAAAGATCCGCTTACGGGCGAGGAAACAGAAGTAATGTGGGTAAAAGGCTCCGGTGGAGATCTCGGTACGCTCAAAAAAAGTGGGCTTGCGGCATTGTATGTAGATAGGTTAAGAAGTTTAACCAACGTATATCGTGGTGTAGCATATGAAGATGAAATGGTAGAGCTGTTTAATCATTGCATTTTTGATCTGAGCTCAAAAGCACCTTCTATCGATACGCCTTTGCATGGCTTTCTTCCATTTAAACATATAGACCACCTTCATCCGGATGCTGCTATTGCTATTGCTGCCGCTAAGGATGGTAAGCGCATTACTAAAGAATTATTTAATGGAACCATCGGCTGGGTTGAATGGAAAAAGCCAGGTTTTGAACTGGGGCTTATGATGAAACGTTGCCTGGATGAAAATCCTGGAATACGTGGTATTATGCTGGGCTCTCATGGTTTGTTTACCTGGGGTGATACTGCATATGAAAGCTATATCAATACGCTGGAGGTAATAGAAAAATGCGCATCCTATTTAGAAGAAGAATCTAAAAAGAAAACAACTTTTGGTGGCGCTAAAATTCAATCATTACCTAAAAATGAAAGATTGGATAAAGCAGCATCTCTTGCTCCTGTGCTCAGGGGATTTTGCTCTTCAGATGTAAAAATGATTGGTCATTTTACTGATGATGATCGTGTGCTGGAATTTATCAACTCAAACGATCTTGATAGATTAGCGCCAATGGGTACCAGTTGCCCTGATCACTTTTTAAGAACAAAGATCAGCCCATTGGTATTGAATCTTGCACCATCAGATAATTTGAATGATCTGGCAGCAGTAAAAGAAAAAATAACTCCACAGTTTGAAGCATACAGAAAAATGTATGCTGAATATTATAATACCTGCAAACATCCTAACAGCCCGGCTATGAGGGATGCTAACCCTGTGGTTATTTTATATCCTGGCATAGGCATGTTTACGTTTGCAAAAGATAAACAAACTGCACGTGTTGCCGCAGAATTTTATATCAATGCAATTAATGTAATGAGAGGGGCGGAAGCTATTTCGCAATACACTTCTCTACCAAGGCAGGAGGCATTTAATATTGAATACTGGTTGCTGGAAGAAGCAAAACTGCAACGCATGCCAAAGCCAAAACCATTAAGCGGCAGAATAGCATTGATAACAGGTAGTGCCGGTGGAATTGGTAAAGCAATCGCAAAAAAATTCGCGGAAGAAGGTGCATGCATTATTCTTTCTGATAATAATCCTGAAAGATTAGAGGAAGCGAAAGAGGAATTTAAAAAACAGTTTGGTAAAGATGTATATACCGGCGACGTGCTGGATGTAACAAGCGCAGCTACCATCGATCAAACTTTAAAAACGGCCGTACTCGCATTTGGTGGTGTAGATATTATTGTAAATAATGCAGGATTGTCTATTTCAAAAACAATAGAAGATCATGCAGAGAAAGATTGGGATCTGTTGTATGATGTGTTGGTGAAAGGGCAATTTTTAGTGACACAAAAGGGCGTTGAAATTATGCGCAAACAAAATATGGGTGGTGATGTATTGAATATAGTGAGTAAAAATGCATTGGTGAGCGGTCCTAATAATGCAGGATACGGTTCAGCAAAAGCGGCGCAGTTACACCTGTCACGGTTAAACGCTGCTGAATTAGGCAAAGACAGGATCCGCGTAAACGTAGTTAATCCTGATGCGGTAATATCCGGAAGCAATATATGGAGCGGTGGATGGGCTGAAGGAAGAGCAAAAGCCTATGGCATTAAAATTGAAGAGTTGCCCAAATATTATGCAAGCCGCACATTGCTGAATGAAATTATTTTGCCGGAAGATATTGCCAATGCCTGCTTTGCTTTTACAGGTGGATTGTTGAGTAAATCAACCGGCAATGTGTTGAATGTGGATGGTGGAGTAGCGATGGCGTTTGTGAGATAGAGAAAGAGGTAAGAAGTAAGTGGTAAGTGGTAGGTACCAAAGTTCAGACCACGAGATTTTAACCTATCGGTTGGTGTCTTCGCCAACCAAAAAAATCACAATATGGATCGCTTGGCTTTTATAATGAAACTGTACAAAGGTTACGAGGCGGAATATAAAAAACGCCACGATGAACTTTGGCCGGAGTTACAAACATTATTAAAGCAAACAGGTATAAGTGAGTATTCCATTTTCCTGGATGAACAAACCAATACCTTGTTTGGATGCCTGAAAGTGAATAATAAACTATCCATGGATGAATTACCAAAGCATCCTGTTATGCAGCGCTGGTGGAATTATATGAAAGATATTATGGACACCAATGCCGATGCGTCTCCCGTTAGTATTCCCTTGAAAGAAGTTTTTTACATGCCATAAAAAAATGCGTTATGCCATTAGAGCAATACACGATTGACAATCACAATGAATCTCTTTTAGCCGAACATCGCCGCGGGCTTGATTATATCAGCTCCACCGTTAAAGATGCCGGAAAGATTATTGAGCAGTTAAAAAAATTCCAGGTGGCTATACCAAGCTGGGCGCTGGGTACAGGTGGTACACGTTTCGGTCGCTTTCCCGGAGGCGGTGAACCACGCAATCTCGAAGAAAAAATAGAAGATATCGGGATGCTGCACAAACTCAATCAATCCAGCGGTGCAATATCATTACATATACCATGGGATATTCCTGAAAATGCCAGTCATATAAAAGCATTGGCTGCACAAAACGGGCTTCGCTTCGATGCCATGAATTCCAATACCTTCCAGGATCAGCCTGGTCAGGAACATACTTATAAATTCGGATCGTTGCAGAATGTGCAAAAGGCAATTCGTCAACAAGCCATCGATCATAATATTGAAGTGATCAATTATGGTATTGAATTGGGATCTACTTCTTTAACTGTATGGTTATCCGATGGATCCTGTTTCCCGGGTCAATTAAATTTCCGCGAAGCATTTCAACATACCCTGAGTGGTTTACAGGATATATACAAACATCTTCCCGATGAATGGAAAATATTTGTGGAATATAAAGCCTTTGAACCCAATTTCTATTCTACTACAGTAGGCGATTGGGGACAATCTTATCTCTATGCAAGTAAGCTGGGACCTAAGGCTTATACCTTGGTTGATCTTGGTCATCATTTGCCTAATGCCAATATTGAGCAGATAGTAGCTCTGTTATTGATGGAAGGAAAATTAGGCGGGTTTCATTTTAATGATTCCAAATATGGAGATGATGATCTCACAACAGGAAGCATCAAACCCTATCAACTGTATCTCATTTTTAATGAGTTAGTAGAAGGAATGAACAGCAAAGGCATGGATCATGTAACTGATATGGGTTGGATGATTGATGCATCGCATAATGTGAAGGATCCGCTGGAAGACTTATTGCAATCTGTTGAAGCTATTATGCTCGCTTATACGCATGCGTTATTAACCGATAGAAAAGGTTTAATTGACGCACAGCAAAATAACGACGTTGTAAAAGCGCAGGAAATATTGCAAGGCACTTTCCGTACAGATGTGCGGGCACTGGTTGCCGAAGCCAGGTTACAGGCAGGCGGAGCGCTTGATCCTGTTGCATTGTTCAGGCAGGAAAAAGTGCGGGAAAAATTAATAAAGAACCGTGGTAGTAAAGTAATAGCCACAGGGCTGTAGAAAAGTGATAAGTAGTAAGTGATAAGAGGCAGTAGTAAGCAGGCAGAAGGCAGAAGAATCCAGAAGACTGATAGCTGATAGCCGATTGCAGAAAGCTTCTAACTGATCAATCAAAGCAATTTCAAATCTCAAATTTCAAATCCGCCATTTCAGTGAGTAATTCGATTCCCGTAATAGCCATATACGATATAGGAAAAACAAATAAAAAAGTTTTCCTGTTTAATGAAGATTATGAAATAGTATATGAGCAAAGCACCAATCTTGTTGAAATAAAAGATGAGGATGGAGATATTTGTGAAGATGTAGATGCGCTTAGCAATTGGGTAAAAACATCTTTCGAAGCATTGCTTGCATTAAAGGAGTTTAATATTGTAGCAGTAAATTTTACAGCATATGGCGCCAGCTTTGTGCATGTAGGAAAATCAGGTAAACCTGTAACGCCGTTGTACAATTACCTGAAACCATATCCTGAAGCATTACAGAAAGAAATTTACGATAAATACGGCGGTGTAATAACGGTATGCATGCATACCGCCTCACCCGTTTTAGGAAGCCTGAATTCAGGCATGCAGTTGTTCCGCATCATGAAGGAAAATAAATCTGCTTTTGATAATATTGAATATTCACTGCATCTGCCGCAGTATATAAGTTTATTGCTCACAGGTAAAGCCTGCACAGATATTACCAGTATCGGAAGCCATACCATGTTGTGGAATTTTCCGCAAAATGGATATCATGAGTGGGTATACAGGGAAGGATTGATTGATAAGTTTGCACCGCTGCTTCCATCGGATGATATGATGAATGTTTCGGTGCAAGGCAGAAATTTTAAGATGGGCGTTGGTCTGCACGATAGTTCGGCGGCATTAATTCCATACCTGCTCAATTTCAAAGAGCCATTTATATTACTGTCTACCGGTACCTGGTGCATAAGCCTCAATCCTTTTAATGATTCGGCGCTTACAGTGGAAGAACTGGAGCAGGATTGCCTTTGCTACATGACGTATAAAGGTGCACCTGTAAAAGCATCCAGGTTATTTGCCGGTTATGAACATGAACAACAGGTGAAACGCTTAGCCCATCATTTTAATAAACCAACAAACTATTATACAACGGTTAAATATGATGTAGAAATAACTGCAGCGTTATCTGGGAGCAATAAACCAGAAAAGGCGCCATCCTCTTCGCAGATTACAGCTTTCCCGACAAGAGAGCTGAATTCGTTTAAAACATACGAAGAAGCCTATCATCGTTTAATCGCGGATATTATTAACCGCCAGATAAGTGCTACACAACTGGTATTGGAAGGAACAGAGGTAAAAAGAATTTTCGTAGACGGTGGTTTTGGAAAGAATCCTGTTTTCATGCATATGCTGGCAGATGCTTTTCCCGATATTGAAGTATATGCCGCTTCTGTAGCACAGGCAACATCACTTGGCACTGCACTCTCCGTGCATGCAAATTGGAATAAAAAAGCCCTGCCATCCAATACTATTGACCTAATGTATTATCATAATAATAGTAAATAGCACGAGACATAGTTCCTGAAGAACATAAAAAGCACGAAATCGGAAACTTACTGAAGCAATAAGTCATCTGAAGTCATCCTCCTCCCCGTCATCGCGAGACCGCTGCGAGAATTTTAAATATTCATCCTGTTTACGCGGTCGTGGCGATCTCCTTGAAGAGATAAGGCTGCTGCAAATCCATGTTGCTTATCACCGGCAGGAGATTGCTTCAGCGCGGCAGCTATCCTTCAATCATAATCAACCTAATCGCGCTTCGCAATGACGCGAAGAAGTGAGTTTCATAGTGAGGTACTCAAACCCACAGAACTTTCCCCTCCCTGCTTTTTCAGTAAACACTTTAAAAATAGCCTTAAATTTGCGCTTCTAAAAAGCTGTGCATATCTCAGCATCCTGGTAATACTCATGACGACTCAACTTAGGCAACTCGCTACTGAACTGGAAGGTGAATTTTATACAGATGAAATTACAAGAACATTATATGCTACTGATGCATCTGCTTACCGTGAAATGCCGCTGGCAGTTGCCATACCAAAGTCGATAGCCGATATAAAAAAACTGATAACCTTTGCCAACAAACAAAAAACATCTTTAATACCAAGAACAGCGGGTACTTCACTTGCAGGACAGGTAGTGGGCAACGGAATAATAGTAGATGTTTCAAAGTTTTTTACAAAAATTATTGAACTGAATAAGGAAGAACATTGGGTGCGGGTACAGCCGGGTGTGATCAGGGATGAGCTCAATATGTTTTTAAAACCACACGGTTTGTTTTTCGGTCCTGAAACCTCTACGGCAAACCGCGCTATGATAGGCGGGATGGTGGGTAATAATTCCTGTGGATCTAACTCTGTAGTTTACAGAAGTACCCGCGAGCATCTGTTGGAAGTAAATACTATTTTAAGTGATGGATCAGAAGTTGTATTTAAGGCCATCGATATAGATACTTTTCATGCAAAATGCGAAGAGCATACGCTGGAAGGGAACATATACAAAAGCATCAGAAGCCTTTTGAGTAATTATGATCATCAACAGGAGATCAGGAAAGAATTCCCCAAAAAATCTATTGAAAGAAGAAATACAGGGTATGCGGTAGACGTATTGCTGGATACTGCGCCGTTTACAGCCGGGGAGCCAGATTTTAATTTCTGTAAACTCATAGCCGGATCAGAAGGAACATTGGCTTTTATTACAGAAATAAAACTAAATGTAGTTCCCCTGCCTCCAAAAGTTTCAGGATTGTTGTGTGTACATTTTAATTCTGTAGATGAGGCGTTGCGTGCAAATCTTATAGGGTTAAAATACAATGTTTCTGCAAGTGAGCTGATTGATCATTTTATTCTTGAATGTACAAAAGACAATATAGAGCAAAGCAAGAACCGTTTTTTTGTTAAAGGAGATCCGGGTGCAATACTGGTAATTGAATTTAGTCGCGATACCAAGGAAGAAGTAGAAGCGGCTGCAACTGCCGCAGAAACAGAAATGCGTACTGCGGGTTTAGGGTATCATTTCCCGTTACTGACGGGCGATGATACCAAAAAGATATGGAGTTTGAGAAAAGCAGGGCTTGGATTATTGAGCAATCTGCCGGGTGATGAAAAAGCGGTACCCGTTATTGAAGACACGGCAGTTGATGTAAATGATCTACCTGATTTCATCCGCGATTTTAATATCATACTTTCAAAATATGGGTTGCATTCCGTGCATTATGCGCATGCAGGTAGTGGAGAAATACATTTGCGGCCTATTATTAATTTAAAAACAGAAGAAGGAAATAAACAGTTCCGCATAATTGCTGAAGAAATAGCCACACTCGTAAAAAAATACAATGGCTCCTTAAGTGGTGAGCATGGCGATGGCAGGTTGAGAGGTGAGTTTATTAAACAGATGGTGGGTGAAAAAAATTATGCTTTGTTGAAGGAAATTAAAAAATCCTGGGATCCGCATAATATTTTCAATCCCAATAAAATTGTAGATACGCCATCTATGAACAGTATGCTGCGTTATACACCAGGGCAGCAAACACCTGCATTTAAAACGATTTTCAGGTATCATAACCAGGACGTGCTGCAACACGCAGAGCAATGTAACGGTTCGGGCGATTGCCGCAAAACCCATTTATCAGGCGGTACTATGTGCCCATCATATATGGCTACCCGAAATGAGAAGGATACCACAAGAGCAAGAGCAAATATCCTGAGAGAATTTCTTACCCATTCCAATAAAGCAAACAGGTTTAATCATAAAGAAATTAAAGAGGTGATGGATTTGTGCCTGAGTTGCAAAGGCTGTAAATCTGAGTGCCCATCAAATGTAGATGTAGCAAAGCTAAAAGCTGAATTTCTGCAGCAGTATTACGATGAAAATGGCGTGCCTATCCGAAGTAGGATGATAGCCAACTTTACCAATTTCGCTAAGCTGGGAGCGCTGGTACCGGGTGTCTATAATTTTTTCATGACGAATAAATTTACCAGCGGCATAATAAAAGGAATGACGGGTTTTGCAGCAGATCGCTCTATGCCAACATTAGATAATACTACATTAAAAAGCTGGTTTAATAAGCATCAGCATAGCGCACCGAAAAATGGTTCAAAGAATGTATATCTTTTCTGTGATGAATTCACAAACTATAATGATGTAGAAGCTGGCAAAAAAGCTATTCTGTTATTGGAGAAATTAGGATACAGTATTGTTATTCCTGAACATATTGAAAGTGGAAGATCATGGTTGAGCAAAGGCTTATTAAGAAAGGCTAAAACTATTGTGGAAAAGAACATCAGCATGCTGGCGCCATTAATATCTGAAGAAACACCCATGATTGGTATTGAACCATCCGCTATTCTTACTTTCAGAGATGAATATATTGACCTGGCAGACGATCATTTGTTAGATACTGCAAAAAAACTGGCGAAACATACATTCACCATTGAAGAATTTTTGAGTCGAGAAATAGATAAGGGAAATATCACCGCTGCCATGTTTACCAGTAATCAAAAGAAAATTGTACTGCATGGTCATTGCCAGCAAAAAGCATTGTCGTCTGTAGCTTCTTCTGTAAAAATCATGTCACTTCCACAAAACTATTCGGTGCAAACCATTCCCTCTGGTTGTTGTGGTATGGCAGGTTCTTTTGGTTACGAGAAAGAGCATTATGATCTATCCATGAAAATAGCTGAACTGGTATTGTTGCCAGCAGTACGCAAACAAGAAGAAGATGTGATTATTGCCGCGCCTGGCACCAGTTGCAGGCACCAGATAAAAGATGGGGCTGCAAAAAAAGCATTACACCCGGTGGAGGTATTGTACGATGCGTTAATTGGATAGAAAAGAATTTGTTGAGCAGGGGCTGACGGCTGCCGCACTGCCGATGCTATCTCCACCAATACTTTGTTGGTGACAGCGGTTTTATACTAATGGTTTCTCCTATCATTGGTGTTACAATGGTTACATTCATTTCTTCAGCTTTTTTTACCGCCCTTTCAATAGGCTCATTCCATGGATGTACGGATAATGAATATTTGCCCCAATGTACCGGCAACAAAACTTTTGCTTTCAGATCAATGGCTGCCTGTATGGTCTCTTCGGGAAACATGTGAATGTTCGGCCACATTTCATTGTATTGTCCATCTTCCAGTATAGCTACATCAAATGGTCCGTATTTTTCACCTATTAAAGTAAAATGGGTGTCGTAACCGGAATCACCGCCAATATATATCCGGTAATTCCCCGTAAGTAATACATAAGAAGCCCAAAGACTTTGGTTCCTGTTGAACCCTCTTCCTGAAAAATGCCTGGCAGGAGTGGTGATCAATTCAAATCCTTGTGGAGATATAAAATTTTGCCACCAGTCGAGTTCTTTTATTTTTTTGGGATCCACACCCCAGAACTCCAGGTGAGCGCCTACGCCAAGCGATGTAACAAATAAGGGTACCCGCTTTTTCAATTGCTTTATTACCTGGTAATCCAAGTGATCGTAATGATCGTGTGTAATAATAACTATATCAATAGGGGGCAGATCATCTACTCCAAAAACATTGCTGCCACCAAATGCTTTTGCACCTACATATGATACGGGCGAAGCTCTTTCGCTGAAAACAGGGTCAACCAGTATATTCAGATCGTTTACCTGCAGCAGGTAGGAAGAGTGACCAAACCAGGTTATCTCCGGTTGCCCGGCGCCGAGTGGGCTAAAAGATTTTTTTATAAATGGAAGCTGATGAGAAGGGGTAACGTCGGGATTCTTTTTAAAATACATCTTCTTGATGATTTTCCACATACTCACTCCTTCAATCATCATGGGAGTTTCAGAAAAGTTTTTGAAACTCCCGTCTTTGTATTGAGGCGATTTTTTTATTGTTTCCAGTCTGTTTCCTTCAGGTAATCTCCCAAATGAGGGTTGCCTGGCAAACAGGTAAGCAATCAGGGCAATTGCAAAAAGAATCAACACAAACAGCATGTAATGGTATTTTGCTTAAAAGATATAATAAGTAAGCGAAAAAATAAAAGTAAAAATAAAAGTTCGTTCCTGTATCGCTTATAATAAACTGGTATTATTCCCGGCTTATAAATATCAACTCTTTTTAAGGCTATCTTTAGAAGATCAAGTACAATACCTTCTTCTGATGAAAATATTATGGAATTACCTGAAGCCGCACCAGTGGTTGATTGTTCTTGCACTTTCGTTGGCAGGAGTAGCTCAATTGCTCACTTTAATTGATCCGCTGATATTCGGTAAAATCATTGATGAATATGCCACTAATCCCGGCACTAAAACGGAAGACGAATTAGTGCATGGTGTGATTTTTTGGTTGATAGTAGCATTGGCTATTGCATTGGCGGCAAGGCTGGCAAAAAGTTTCCAGGAATATGTTGCACGACTGGTAGTACAGAAATTCGGCATGCAGATTTTTAATGATGGGCTCAGGCAGACGCTACGGTTGTCGTTCCAGGAGTTTGAAGGGCAACGCAGTGGCGAAACACTGTCTACCTTACAAAAAGTACGAACCGATACGGAAAAGTTTATCAATTCTTTTATCAATATTCTTTTCTCTTCATTAATTGGTATTGGCTTTTTAATATGGTATGCGGTCACCAAAAACTGGTTATTAATCCCCGTGTTTGTTATAGGTGTTGCAGTGTTGGGTGGACTAACAGGATTATTAAGTAAAAAGATAAAGACTATCCAGCGCTCTATAAACAGGGAAACCAACCAGATGTTTGGCGCTATTACAGAATCATTGCGCAATATAGAATTAGTAAAAAGCCTCGGGCTTACCTATCCCGAAATAAGAAGATTAAGGGATCATACCCAAAAGATCTTTGATCTTGAGATAGAAAAGGTAAAAAAAGTGCGGATGCTTTCTTTTTTACAAAGTGCTGCGCTTACGCTGCTCCGTCAGTCGATTCTTTTTATCTTATTATGGCTCATTTTCCGCCATGTACTCACGCCTGGTGAGCTCATCAGCATGCAGTTTATTTCTACCACTATCTTTGGTCCTTTGCAGGATCTTGGGAATATTATATTGTCTTACCGCGAAGCAGAGGCGTCTATCATCAATTTTGACAAGCTCATGCAATTGCCGGTTGAAAAAAGACCCGAAGAGCCTGTGCCTATGGGCCCATTGGAATCTATGAAGTTTGAAAATGTAGTGTTCCGTCATGCTACAGCTACTGTTAATGCTATCGACGGTATTTCTTTTGCGCTTAAAAGCGGCGATACGGCTGCATTTGTCGGACCTTCCGGATCCGGGAAGTCTACACTCGTAAAGCTATTGGTAGGACTTTATCGCCCGGTTGAAGGGTCTATTCTTTTTAATGATATCCCGGCAACGGATATACGCTACAACGAAATGCGCAGGCAGATAGGGTTTGTAACCCAGGAAACCCAACTGTTTTTTGGCAGCATAAAAGACAATCTTTTATTTGTAAAACCTGATGCTACAGATGAAGAAGTCTTATCAGCGCTGCACCAGGCCTCCTGCGATAGCATGCTTGCCCGCTCCGGGAAAGGCATGAATACAGTGTTAGGCGAAGGAGGCATGAAACTTTCGGGAGGAGAAAAGCAACGTATTGCTATTGCAAGAGCATTGCTTCGCCATCCGAGATTATTGATTTTTGACGAGGCTACCTCTGCGCTTGACTCACTCACGGAAGAGGCTATTACAGAAACGATTAAGGACATATCTGCGCAAAGAGATCCTATTACCATTCTTATTGCCCATCGGTTGTCTACTATTATGCATGCAGACACGATTTACGTACTGGAAAAAGGTAAAATAGTAGAATCGGGCACCCACGACTTTTTAGTAGATAAAAAAGGACTATACTATGCTATGTGGCGCCAGCAGATAGGAGAAAGAAGAACGGATGAAATTATAACCTAAGCGCATACACTATTTTTTAAGGTTGCCTAACGTACTTATTGCGAATATTTGCTTACATTACCATAACATTTTAAATCATTACTTGTCATGTTAAAAATTAATGAAGTTAAAACAGGCGATATCGTAAGCGCCCGGTTTGAAGATGTAACCAATGTTGGCGAAGTACTACAGGTAGACCGCGAAGACAAAAAAGCCCTGGTGTCTCACGGAGACCAGGAATTCTGGTACGATATGGAAGACTTAGGACCGGTACCCTTTTCAATAGACAGCCTCGATCACCTGGGTTTTGTACTTTCAACCGACCCTGTAATTAAGGGAACCGGAACAGCTTATGTAAAAGGTCCCTTTATTCTCCAGTTTCCTGACCCATCTAATTACAAGCGGATCCACCTCATTTACAGGGACGAGCACCGCGACCTGGATGGAGAGCTTTACCTGCATCAATTGCAGAATCATTACCATGCAATGACCAATTTTCACCTGGAATTGGCTTAACTTTGCGCCTCGCATAAGCGTAATCTTAAATATATTTCTCCCCATTTGGAGAAAGTTTACTCTTTTTTGCAATAATCAACATTATAATCGTATCTTTGCGCACCCAAAAACGGTATGGCAAAACAGACACTCATTAAACAGGATGGAATAATTTTGGAAGCCTTGTCCAATGCGATGTTCAAGGTAAAATTGGAAAATGGTCACGAAATACTGGCCACCATCTCCGGGAAAATGAGAATGCATTACATCCGTATTTTGCCGGGCGATAAAGTGGGAGTGGAGATGAGTCCATACGATTTGAGCAGGGGAAGAATCATTTTTAGGTATAAGTAAGTATTAAACATAAAACTCAATAAAATGAGAGTAAGAGCATCAATAAAAAAGCGTAGCGCAGATTGCAAAATCGTGAGAAGAAAGGGTGTGTTGTATGTAATCAATAAAAAGAATCCACGCTTTAAGCAGAGACAAGGATAATACAATCTCAAATTTGAAATTTAAAATTAAAAATCTTTATGGCTCGTATTGCCGGTGTTGATTTACCTAAAAACAAAAGAGGAGAAATAGGGTTAACCTATATTTACGGCATTGGCCGTTCTAATGCACAATACATTTTGGGCAAAGCTGGAATAAATTTTGACAAAAAAGTAAACCAGTGGAACGACGATGAGTTGAATGCCATCCGTAATATCATCACCAACGAATTTAAAGTAGAAGGTCAACTGCGTTCTGAAGTTCAGATGAACATCAAGCGCTTGCTGGATATTGCATGTTATCGTGGTTTACGTCATCGTAAAGGCTTACCACTTCGTGGACAACGTACACGTACCAATTCACGTACGCGTAAGGGTAAACGTAAGACAGTAGCCGGTAAGAAGAAGGCAACCAAGAAGTAATATATAGATTGCTGCCGGATCCGGTTTACTTCACGGGGAGGGGCAATGTGTTTTTTAAATATTTAAAGACTACCTCGAATTTTTTATGGCTAAAGCACAACAGAACAGCGCAAAAGCTGCTGCAAAAAAAAGAATTGTAAAAGTAGATGCATACGGCGATGCCCATGTAACTGCTAGCTTTAACAACCTTATCGTAAGCTTAACCAACAAAACCGGTCAGGTGATCAGTTGGAGCAGTGCCGGTAAAATGGGTTTTAAAGGTTCAAAAAAGAATACCCCTTACGCTGCCCAGATGGCTGCTGCAGATGCTGCAAGAGTAGCTGCTGAAGCAGGTTTAAAAAGAGTGGACGTATTTGTAAAAGGCCCTGGAGCTGGTCGTGAAAGCGCTATCCGCGCTATAGCCAACAGCGGTATTGAAGTGAACATGATCAAAGACGTAACTCCTTTACCACACAACGGTTGTCGTCCTCCAAAGAAAAGAAGAGTATAGCGGAATTTCTGATGGTAGATTTTTTGATTTTTGATTTCAATTCAAATCTCTAAATTTCAAAATCAGAAATCAGCAATTTTTATAAAAAAAAGGTGCAGGATTGATTTTAAGATTTTTAATGATGCTGCACTGTAATTAAAAAATCAAAGTAATACAATTATGGCACGTTACACAGGCCCCAAAACAAGAATTTCACGCATTTTTGGTGAACCAATTCTTGGAAACGGTAAGTATCTTACCAAAAACAGCAATCCTCCAGGTCAGCACGGACCTTCTAAAAAACGCAAAGCTCCGGGAGAATATGCGTTACAGTTAAAAGAAAAGCAAAAAGCCAAATATACTTATGGCTTGCTGGAACGCCAGTTCCGTAAAACATTTGAAGAGGCTTCGCGTCTCGGTGGTGTTACCGGTGAAAACCTTATCAAATTACTGGAATCAAGATTAGACAACACTGTTTATAGGCTAGGCATTGCTCCTTCACGTCCTGCTGCAAGACAGTTGGTTGCTCACAAGCATATCACTGTTAATGGCGAAGTGGTAAATATTCCTTCTTTCAAATTGAAAGCAGGCGACCATATCAGCCTTAAAGAAAAAAGCGCAGGCAATACAGCTGTTACCAGCCAGGTACGCGGTAAAAATCCAAAGTTTAACTGGTTAGACTGGAATGAAGGTGAACTTACAGGTACATTTATAGCTTATCCTGAAAGAGAAAGTGTTCCTGAAAACATCAAGGAACAACTGATTGTAGAGTTGTACTCTAAATAATAAGTATCTGCTCTGCTGGTAAAGCGGAGATGGAAATAGTTTTCAATTATTAATATATACTCAATGCCTGCAAAGGCGGGTATAAAAACTTAAAACTGAAATTTAAATATGGCCATTTTAAATTTCCAAAAGCCGGACAAAATCATACTTCAGAAAGCAAACGAATTTGAAGCATCTTTTGAATTTCGCCCGTTAGAGCCGGGGTATGGTGTTACTATTGGTAATTCACTTCGCAGGGTTCTGTTGAATTCACTGGAAGGATATGCCATTATTGGAATTTTTATTGAAGGCGCTGAACATGAATTCGCTACATTGAAAGGTGTAACCGAAGACGTTACTGAAATCATTCTTAACCTTAAGCAGGTTCGTTTCAAGAAAATTCTTGATACTGATATCAACCAGGAGAAACTTACTCTTTCTATAAAAGGCAAAAGCGAATTTACTGCTGCTAATATCGGTGAAGCCACAGCATCATTTCAGATAATGAATCCTGAATTGCTGATCTGCACACTGGATCCTTCTTCAAAATTGAATATTGAAATCACAATCGGAAAAGGACGTGGATACGTTCCTTCTGAAGATAATAAAGTGAAAGATGCTCCATTTGGTTATATACCAACTGATGCTATTTTCACGCCTATTAAAAATGTAAAATACGGTATTGAAAACTTCCGTGTTGAACAAAGAACAGACTACGAAAAACTGTTGATGGATGTAACTACAGATGGTACTATTCATCCTGAAGAAGCTGTAAAACAGGCTTCACGTATTTTGATTCAGCACCTGATGATCATTACTGATGAGAACATCACTTTTGATAGCAAAGAAGAGAAGAAAGATGATGTGGTAGATGAGCAGGTATTGCAGTTGCGTAAAGTGTTGAAGACTCCGTTGGAAGATCTTGACCTGAGCGTACGTGCATTTAACTGCTTAAAAGCTGCTAAAATCAACAGCTTGAGCGAATTGGTACAATACGAACAGGAAGACCTGATGAAATTCCGCAACTTCGGTCAAAAATCTTTGGCTGAAATTGAGCAGGTGTTGGGTGAAAGAGCACTGCACTTTGGAATGGATTTGCAGAAGTTAGGATTGGATAAAGACGAATTCTAGGAAAAAGCAGGAGTAAGTAGTAAGAAGGCAGTAGAAAGAAAATAAATACATAATCTGTTGCGAAAGCACAGAGCCAACTGTAACTCCTTGACACGGTACAGGAGGTATTCAAAACCAATTTCAAATTTGAGATTTGAAATTTAAAATTTAATCGTCATGCGTCACGGAGACAAAATCAACAACCTCAGCAGAACAGCCTCACATAGAAAGGCGCTGTTGAGCAACTTAGCAAATGCTTTGCTGGTTAACAAACGTATCATTACCACATTGGCAAAGGCAAAAGCACTCAGAATTTATATTGAGCCGCTTATTACCAAAACCAAGAACAATGATAGCAAAGAGCAGATCAGCCATAATCATCGTTTGGTGTTCAGCCATCTGCAGAACAAAGAAGCAGTAAAAGAATTATTTACTGTAATTGCTCCTAAAGTTGCTGGTCGCCCGGGTGGATATACCCGCATCATTAAGTTAGGAAAACGTGTGGGTGATAATGCAGAAACTGCTTTGATAGAGTTGGTTGACTTTAATGAAATTTACGGTAAGGGTACAGGAAAAGCTGCAACCACTACCACAAAAAGAACCCGTCGTGCAGGAAAGAAAAAAGCGGATGGTCAGGAAGCGGCAGAAGAAGTAAAAGATACAGCAGCAAAAGTTGAAGACACTCCTGCAGCCGAAGAGGAAAAGAAAGCTGAATAACATTATCAATGTTTGAAGTAATAAAATAGAAAGCAGGGTCGGCACAGACCTTGCTTTTTTTATGATGTGTAAGGTGTGCAGAAGTATTTTGATCAAAACCACAGTTATTTATTTTCTTTGCAAAATTTTATTTTTTAATGGCAGAATCATCTACCCGTACAGCGATACTCCTTTTAGCGGATGGCAATATTTTTTATGGAAAAGCTTTTGGTAAAACAGGAACTACCACCGGTGAAATATGTTTTAATACAGGCATGACCGGTTATCAGGAAGTATTTACCGACCCCAGCTATTATGGTCAGGTAGTGATTATGAATGCGGCTCACATTGGTAACTATGGAGTGAAAGCGGCCGATGTAGAAAGCAATTCAGTGAAGATAAGAGGATTGATTGCCCGTAACCTGGAAGAAAAATACAGCAGGTTACAGGCAGATAATTCTTTGCAGCAATACCTCGAATCACAGAATATCGTTGCCATACATGGGATTGATACCCGTGCACTTGTAGCGCATATACGTACCAGTGGGGCAATGAATTGTATCATCTCTTCCGAAGAAAGTGACATAAATGTTTTGAAAAGCAAGCTGGATGCAGTGCCCTCCATGGATGGATTGGAACTTGCTTCAGCCGTTTCAACAAAGCAGGTATATGAAGTTGGAAACCCACATTCAGCTATACGCATAGCTGTGTATGATTTTGGTGTGAAAAAAAATATCCTTACTTCCCTGGCAGAACGTGGCGCTCATATACGGGTATATCCTGCTAAAACACCTTTAAAAGATACAGAAGATTTTAAACCGCACGGTTATTTTATCTCCAATGGGCCCGGCGATCCGGCGCCTATGGATTATGCTATAAAAACGGTAAAGGAAATATTACAAAAGGATAAACCTTTATTTGGTATTTGTCTCGGTCACCAGTTATTAGCGCTTGCCAATGATATTCCTACTTTTAAAATGCACCACGGGCACAGGGGGCTTAATCACCCCGTAAAAAACCTGGTTACAGGCAGAAGTGAGATTACTACACAGAATCATGGTTTTGGTGTTGATCCCGAAGCCGTAAAAAAGTCTGATAAAGTAGAAGTAACGCATGTAAACCTGAATGATGATTCTATAGAAGGAATAAGACTAAAAGGCAGGAAAGCTTTTTCTGTGCAATACCATCCTGAATCAACGCCAGGTCCACACGACAGCCGGTATTTGTTTGATGAATTTATTGCCATGTTAAAGCCGTAACGTTCAGGCATAACCGTTAATTTAAAAGGGCATGAAAATAGCCATCATCAATGGTCCTAATTTAAACCTACTGGGCAAAAGAGAACCAGGTATTTATGGCAATCAGTCGTTTGAAGAATTTTATGCGACGTTGCAAAAAAAATATCCTGGTGTTGAATTCTCTTATTACCAGAGTAATGTGGAGGGGGAATTGATCAACGAATTGCAGCGGGTAGGGTTTGAGTATGATGGTGTCATAATCAATCCTGGTGGTTATACGCACACTTCGGTTGCTATAGGAGATGCCATAGCAGCTATTAAAACACCGGTTATTGAAGTGCATATATCGAATGTACACGCAAGAGAAGACTTCAGGAAAATATCCCACGTTTCGGCAAAAGCAAAAGGCACCATTGCTGGCTTAGGCATGCAGGGATATGAATTAGCACTCCAGGTTTTTATTAATGCATAAGCAATGTATATCATTCCGCAGGTTGTGATACATGCTTTATCCAGCTTGCTTTGTATTGCAATAATTTCTGCTCCATTATACTATACACTTTTTGTTTGAGGATAGCAAGGTCTGTTATTGCTAATCCTTGTACATCCACTTCATCTAAAAAAACAGCCCGGGTTTTTCCTGGGTAAATAGGAAACACTTTACCATCAGGCATTCTGTCGTATACATCTAAAAACAAAACAGGCTTTATATTCGTTTGCGTTTCTATAGCAATGCGAAAAGCCCCATCGTAAAAAGATTTAAGTGGATTGCCGGTTTCATTCAGCGTTCCTTCCGGAAAAATCAAAATAGAAATATTTCTTTTTAATACGGCTTTTAATTTACGCACACTGTTTGAGCGATCGGCCGCGCTATCGCGATCAACAGTTACAATTGCATTTTTATAAATGAAGCCAAATACAGGAACATTGGCTGTTTCCTTTTTTCCCAGCGGGCGAAGCGGTTGCCTGAATGCTTTTACAATAACAGCAGCATCAAGATAGGAGAGATGATTGGTGACATATATGTATGCTTTCTTTTTGAGATGCGGCGCCTCATACACATTAGTGTGAAAAATACCTGTCATCAAAAACCATATATCTGCCCATAACATGCACAAACGATAAATAATATTGCCACTTGCAAGAGGATTAAAAAAGGAAGCAATGATCACAAATGGAAAAATCAACAGCATCACCCCGATAAATAATAACAAAGCATATAAATTGTACAACCATAAAAGAGGACGCAGGAATAATGAAAAACTTCGGTTACCCATACTGTATATTTTGTGAGCCGCTAACGGTATTTATTAACTATCTGCAATTGCATTGCCACTCTTCTTTTACATCAATACAGGTAATAACTACCATTCCTTTTGGTGATGGTGCAAAAATAATACGCACTTCCTGGTTATCGTGTGTAAATCCTTCCAGAGCATATTTGGGATCTGGTTTTGAATTCAGATCACTTTTATGATAATTGATCTTTCCGTTATGTAATATTTCCAATACTTCGCTTTCATCAATATGCCTGCATCCCATGCGGCAGCGGGCATGCCGGGTATAAATAATGGGCGTAAGATTCCGGTTAAAACTTCCGTCATCTGCTGTATGAATATCCTGCGAACCTGTGTGGGGAGAACGATTGTAATACCAAAATGCAATGCCTGCTATCAGCAGCAGTACAACAAGAAAGCCGGAGTAGCGACTTCTCTTCATAAAGGCGATTTATACAGATGCGATAATATCTGCCAGTAATAAAAGCTCGGTTTGTTTATAGCGGTTTGCCTCATCATCAAAACAACGGGCAAACTCTTCCAGCAAAAATTGCAGGATAGCCTGGTTGCTCATAGGCTTATAATATGAATTGGTAGGCGGTACAGCTATTTTCTTCAAATAATTTTCCACGTCTTTGTGCGTGTATATATGACCGTTCATCGGGTCGATATAGAAATGAATATTATTAGAGTTTTCTTTTTGCGGATTAAAATATTCGTAGGATGTATCAAAATAAGCAAGCAGGTATTGTCGTGGAATCCTGATCACTTTTACGGGAATATCCAGCATCTGCGCAAGTATCTGGTATAAAATACCGTTGATGATAGAATTGCCTCTTTTGGTTTCTATTACTTTGTTGATTAAAAATTCCTCTGGGTGCTGGTAAGAAACTTCAACGCCCTTGTATTTATGATACGTGAAAAATATGCGGTTAATGATATTTACCTGCTCCAGTGCGGTAAGATAGCTGTTGAGTTCAAGCCAGATATTTCTCCTTATTTTTTCTATTTCCTGGTATACCTGGGTACTCATCAGGTCGGGATATTGATAGCGGGCTACCAGTTGAGCGCCTGTTAAAAGATCATGTCCGGGTGATTTTGTAAAGTTTGTAAACTCATCCTGCAGATCCTGGAAATGCAACCGGTGAATCAATGATTCAATTTTTTCCTGTATGATTTCGTCAGGAGTCGTCTCCCATAAATGCTCAAGATTAGGTATTATGTTTTTGCCATAACTGATAATCCTGTGGCTTACAGTTTCAAACACTTCCTTATCGGGGTCGTCGATAAGATGCATTAAAGCATTTATTTCCCGGGTTTCTTCCATGATTGTAACAACTAGGTTATTATTATATAGACGAACGAATTTTCTTTTTATTGTAAAGTCGTTCTGAAAATAAATATCGGTGGCAGTGTTGGATTTGCCTGTGTATTTTTTTCCACAGGTGGTGGACAAGTGCAAAAGCAATAATTTTTTGGAGCTCAAACGCTTTATTGGCTGTTATATAAATGTTCTGAAAGTGAGATTGATCCTGGGTTTCCTCACTTTTGCACTCTTGGGAATACTATGAAGCCAGTAGTTTTGTGTAGAACCTTTCATTTCCAGCAAACTTCCGTTTTCTAACAATAACGATATGATATGCCCGTTTTTTTTGTGTTTAAGTTTAAAATTTCTTTCAGCTCCAAAGCTGATTGAAGCAATGGATGAATGCTTTGCTATCGTATTTTCATCATCGCTGTGCCACGACATTCCTTCATTTCCATCGTGATAAAGATTTAGCAGGCAGGAGTTAAATTGTTCTCCTGTAATTTTTTTGGTTCTTATTTTCAGATCCAGTAATTCCGGCGTCCATGGTAAAGCGTGTTTGGTAATGTTGGAATACGTATACGCGTAATCGCTATCTCCATACCAGGCTGTTTTTCTTTTGGTGATAATATGCTTTCCGAAAATTATAGTCTCATCATTTTTCCATTCAATGCTTTTCCACAGCATATCAAAATAATGGTCTGCCTCCTGCTGATTAAAAACTTTTCCATAATAGATTGTTACCCCATCGCAAGGCAATATATTCTCTATGGTTTTTGTATTAAAAAGATCCATTTTTCCATTTTTGATATTCAGCTTGCATACAATGTCCGCATGGTCTATATAATAGTTTACAGGCTTCCGTTTTCGATGAGAAAAACACCCGGTTTTCTTTTTTCATCCTTTTGCCTGATGTGCAGGCAAGTGTTCCATAAATGCGTAATTTTTTATTACCACCCAGTGTTATTTCAAGCTTTCTTATTTTTGAACGCAATACTGCATCAGTTAAACTGGTATGATGAATCATTTTGTTCGTTTGAATGATTTGTTTTGGCAGCTTCCCATCCAATGATCGCCGCTTTTTTTGAAGTGCCCCACATATAACCACCTAATGCCCCGGTTGATTGAATTACGCGATGACAAGGAATAAGAAATGCAACAGGGTTATCACCGATGGCTGTACCTACGGCGCGGGAAGCTCCTGCATGGTTTATATTTGTTGCGAGCTTTCCATAAGTGCTCAAACTTCCCATTGGAATTTTTAATAAAGCCTGCCAAACTTTTAACTGAAATGTGGTGCCCTTTAAATGCAATTTTATTGTATCCAGTTTTCGCCAGTCTTGTGTAAAAATATACAATGCATTTTGTTGAATGGTATCAACCAACTGGTGATAGGTTGCATTGGGAAATTGCATTTGCAAATGGTGTAAAGCCTGTATTGGGTCTTTTACAAATGAAAGATGACAAATGCCTTTTGAAGTTGATGCTACCAATATATTTCCGAAAGGACTTTCAGCAAAACTGTAGTTGATAGATAAAGCGGCACCACCATTCTTATATTCGCCCGGCGTCATGCCTTCAATGCCAATAAACAAATCGTGTAACCTGCCCGTGCCTGACAAGCCTGTAGCTTCCGCTGCATCAAATAAGGTAGACTGCTGATCTCTTAAAACATGTTTAGCATATTGTACAGTCAGGTATTGTACAAATTTTTTAGGGCTGATGCCTGCCCAGTCAGTAAACAAGCGCTGAAAATGAAAGGGGCTTACGTGTATCTGCTCTGCAACTTCGTCTAACCCCGGTTGTGTTTTAAAGTTGGCAGTAATATAGGCAATAGCCTCTTCAATCCTGTTGAAATTATTTTCTTCCTGCTGTTTCATGATTTATAATTTTTATCACACAAAACTATTATAGCACAAAAGTCTTTACAACCCGAAACTTGCTAAAATGTAAACGCTTCTTGTAATGAAGTTATATTTTTTTGCCTTCATATAAAAAGCCTACCAGTGATAATGGTAGACTTTGTTTTTATATAGCAACTCAGTTGCTTGCCTTTTATGCCAGCACAATTATTTTTTGCTGGCGGTTCTTTTTGCCGGGGCCACCTTTTTAGCCGTCTTCCTTGGTGATGCTTTTTTGGCTGTTTTCTTTGCAGGCGCCTTCGGTACTTTAGCTCCTGCTTTTCTTGCTTCGGAAAGACCTATGGCTATTGCCTGTTTCCGGTCTGTTACTTTTTTGCCGCTCCTGCCACTTTTTAAGGTTCCGTGTTCCATTTCCTTCATTACCTTTTCAACTTTGGCCTGCGCCTTTTTTGAATATTTTGCCATAATACATGTTTTATATAATCAGCAACAAAAAGCTCACCCGTTTTAAGTCTTGTTAGATAGCACTGTAAATGGTGCAATACTGTGGAAGTCTCTACCCACCTTGCTATAATATAGGCACAGTTTTATTTGTTTGTAATGGAGGATAGGTATGCCTTCATCCATGAGGCATTGTTGATAGCGCCCATACCTGCTGTGTTATTGAAGTATACAAGTGCCTTTTCTACATGAGTGTTTAGTAATAACTGATCTGTAATTTTTTTTACAGCTTCAGCCGTATATTCGGAATAGTATAACTTTGGAATTCCATGAAAACGATAGTAGGTGGTATCTGTATTACAGATAACATCATCAGGTAAACTTGGATGACTTATACCGGCAAAAATTATTTTTTTCTTACCGAGTAGCTTAAATATTTTCTCCTGCCACCAGCTACTATGGCGAAATTCCAATACATTGCTAAAGCCCGGAGATAATATTTCTAAAATCAGTTCAAGCCTTTCTTCAGAATATGTAAAACCTGGTGGCATTTGAAACAATATGGCTTTTAACTTTTCACCTAAACCATTTTGAATAAGTGTATAAAATTCATCAAGGATTGCTTTACAGTCAACAAATTTTTTATAATGACTAATGAGCCTTGGAGCTTTTACAGAAAAACTAAAATTTGCAGGACTGGTATCATACCACTTTTGTAAATTCTTTAGCAGAGGTGTCCGGTAAAAAGTTCCATTCAGTTCTATTGAATTAAATTCAGTGCAATAAAATTCAAACCAATCTTTCTGCGCGAGTTTGGCTGGATAAAACAGCTCTTTCCACTCCTTATAATAAAAACCCGAACAACCAATATCCCATTTCATTCCACACTTTATTAGTATAGATAAGATGCGGCAAAAATGCTGCCACCAGTTTTGTTTTCATAGTTTTATGCAAACAAAAAAGCAATTGAAGTATTTCAATTGCTTTTAAATAATCTATAGCATCCTTTGCTTTACTCTACTTTGGTAATTTTAAGCAGGTTGGTAGGCAGGTGCAAATGAATAGGAATACTTCCTGTACTTACTACCGTATCGCCTGATTTTAAAAACCCTCTTGTCTTTAAGATCTGTATCTGGTCAAATACAATCTGATCTATGCTTTCTTCTTCATCATAAAAAAATGCTCTTACGCCCCAGCTTAAACTTAGTTGACTAACCAGCGATTTTTCTTTAGTGAATATATATAACGATGATTTTGGACGATAGCTGCTCACTACCCATGCAGTATAGCCGCTCTGTGTCATTGCCAATACCGCTTCGGCATTTACATCTTTTGCAATCTTACAGGCATTGTAGCAAATAGCATCACTGTGAAAAGACGGAGAATGTGCCTGTGGTTTTAAATCGTCTTCACGATTGTAACCATATTCCTTTTTTTCTACTTCAAGGATAATCTTGCGCATGGTTTCAACCACCAGCACAGGGTGTTGACCCATAGCAGTTTCTCCACTCAACATAACCGCGTCTGCACCATCCAATACAGCATTTGCTACGTCTGTAATTTCACTGCGGTTAGGTTTAATACGATCCATCATGCTTTCCATCATCTGCGTAGCCACAATTACAGGTTTGCCGCGATGAATACATTTACGCACAATATCTTTTTGTATCAATGGTACCTGTTCTACCGGAAGCTCAACCCCCAGATCACCACGGGCTACCATTACTCCATCGGATTCCAGTATAATATCACGAAGATTAACGATGGCTTCAGGCATTTCAATTTTCGCCATCACCTTGCTTTTGCTCTTATGTTCCTGCAGGATTTTTTTGAGTATTTTAATATCATCTACTCTGCGAACAAAAGACAGGGCGATCCAATCGAGTTTATGCTCAATCATAAAATCAAGATCAGCCAGGTCTTTAGGCGTAAGTGCTGGAAGAGATATCTTAGTATCAGGAAGGTTAACGCCTTTTTTAGGAAGCAATATTCCGGGCATGGTAACTTCTACCTTTACATCGTTGCTTTTGGTAACCTCTACAACTTTTACTTCTATCTTTCCATCATCAATCAAAATTTTATTGCCTATTTCTACATCAGCCGCAAGATTAGGATAAGATACATAGATCTTTTCCTTGTTTCCTATGCATTTTTCATTTGTAAAAGTGAGAATATCGCCAGGCGTTAAAACCATTGAGCCATTTTCTATTTCGCCAACCCGCAGTTTAGGTCCCTGAAGGTCGCCTAATATGGCAAGGGTATATGGTTCGGTAGAATTGATCTGGCGTATGTAGTTGATAATTTTTAGTTTGTCTTCGTAAGCTCCATGAGAAAAATTTAAACGGAATACGTTTACTCCTGCCTTTGTTAGTTCCAGTAATTTCTCGTAAGTATCACACGCAGGTCCAACCGTTGCAACAATTTTAGTACGATGAAATGTATGCTCAAGACCGGCTTTCTTATCCATGTCTTCGTGGAGGTACTTAGCAATGTTTTTTGACATATATCGCTTTTATGATAAAAATGAAACGCTGAAAAAAGGGTACAATGATTATCACTTAAGATGCCAGTATTTTTACAATCTTCAACCATTCAGGATCTATGGTTTGGGTTTCTTTTACCGCAGCATCCAGAGGTGTATAGTGCAACTGGTTATTTACAATACCAATCATGGTATTTACTTTATCTCCTTTTATTAAAGTATCTACTGCTGCATATCCAAGCCTGCTTGCAATAAGTCTGTCAAGACAAGACGGAGATCCGCCACGTTGAATATGACCAAGTATACACACTTTAACATCAGCATTGGGTAATTTCTGTTTTACCAGTTTAGCCACTTCGTTGCCACCGCCAAACTCATCTCCTTCTGCTACTACCAGCAGGTTTACCAGTTTTTTTCTTTTTTCTTTTTCCAGCAATGAATTGATCATCTCTTCAATGTCCGTCTTATGTTCAGGAATCAGAATATTTTCCGCGCCGGTAGCAACTCCGCTATGCAACGCAATATAGCCGGAATCGCGGCCCATTACCTCAATAATAAAAAGCCTGTCGTGCGCATCTGCGGTATCACGAATTTTATCAATAGCTTCAACAGCCGTATTAACTGCCGTATCAAAGCCTATTGTAAAATCAGTACCTGCCATATCTTTATCAATAGTGCCGGGTAAACCAACACAAGGAATATCAAATTCGCTGGAAAATTTTTGTGCGCCGCGAAAAGAACCGTCGCCTCCAATTACCACTAATCCATCTACACCTAATTTTTTCAGATTGGCGTATGCTTTTTTTCTTCCTTCCGGTTCAAAAAATTCTTTACACCTGGCTGTTTTAAGAATAGTGCCTCCACGTTGTATAATGTTGGCAACACTTCTGCTTTCCATCCTATAGATGTCGTTCTCAATCATACCCGCATATCCACGTACAATACCGTATACTTCCAGCCCATAATAATTGCCGGTACGTACCACTGCGCGGATTGCTGCATTCATACCCGGTGCATCTCCTCCTGAGGTTAGTACCCCGATTTTTGAAACTTTTTTTTCCATTCGTTTAATACTTGTCTGAAATGATTAAAAATCATTCAAAGGGCAAATGCAATTATTGAAAATGTTCTCGGTTTATAAGCGTCAAAAGTACATAATTACAATCATTTCCCAATTTTAGATTACGGGTTTAATGATTTTGTACATTAGCGTTTACATAATAGTAATATTGAGATTTCTGCATGAAGATTTTAATTACCGGGGCCAACGGATTACTGGGCCAATACCTGATACGGGATTTAGCTACAGCCGGTCATGAAGTAGTGGCTACCAATAGAGGAAACAGCCGGCTTCCCCACTTTAAGCACTTGAGTTACCAGTATATTTCCATGGATATAACCAACAATAGTGGGGTGCAGGATATTATAGAAAAAGCATCGCCAGATTGTATTATTCATGCTGCAGCAATGGCACAACCAGATGCCTGTGAACTAAATAAAACAGACTGCTGGAATACAAATGTAAAAGCTACAGCATACATAGCGGCGGCGGCTGAAAAAAATAACAGTCGTCTCATTTACATATCAACCGATTTTGTTTTTGATGGCAAAGACGGACCTTACAATGAAGGAGATGATCCTTCTCCTATTAATTACTATGGTGAAAGCAAACTGGCTGCCGAAAATATTGTACAACAAAGCAATACCGATTGGGCTATAGTACGTACCGTGCTGGTATATGGTAATATATTGGCAGGTACCCGCAGTAATGTGGTTACATGGGTAAAAGAAAATCTTGAAAACAAAAAACCAATAAAAGTAGTAAGCGACCAGGTACGCACACCTACTTATGTGGAAGATCTTTCAAAAGGCATTGTATTGATTGCAGAAAAGAGTGCAACGGGTATATTTCATATTTCAGGAAAAGAAGTATTTACGCCTTACGATATGGCAATACTGGTTGCAGATTTTTTTGGATTAGATAAAACATTGATGGAAAAAGTAGACGCTGCTATCTTTACACAACCTGCACAACGACCACTCAAAACAGGATTTATTATTGAGAAGGCAGAGAAAGAATTAGGTTATCATCCTGTAAGTTTTACAGAAGGCATTCAAAAAATGTTTCCGGCGCATAATATCAGCCAAGACTAAAACCTGGAGGGTTTGCAGCGCCGCAATGCACTGCGGCAAACCCTCCAGGTTTGGAACGATTATCCTTTAAATGATTCCCGTACATGCGAACCATCACAATATGGTTTGTTTTGAGAATGTCCGCAACGGCATAGCGCAGTTACTTTATATTTTTTCGTTTCCTCACCTGTGCTGTTTTTTATAGTAATGTTTCCATACACCATTAACGGACCGTTTGGCATTACTTCTATGGTTGTATCATTTATTATTTCTGCTTTAGCTTCTTCTGTATTATTGTAGTACACGCTTAAAGCTCCGCTCGGGCACTTTTTTACCTGTTCTTCTATTTGTGCCGTTGAGCTCCCTTCCATTTTTATCCATGGTCGTTCGCGTGGATTGAATACTTCGGGCAATCCGGTTGCCTGCTTCCAGCATATAGTTGAATGAATACACATGGCGGGCTGCCACACAATTGTAATTTCACCGTTCGAATATTTTTTTATGATGTTTTTCTCCATACGGGTATATTTTTTAAATGGGAAAAGTTACTTCAATCTCATTCATTTTCCCAAATAGTTTTTGTACCTAATGTTATTTGTTTATCTTGAAAACAATGATACAGGAAAAAATATTATTGGTGTTGTCATTGCTTTTTGCAATTACAATGCTCACTATGTTGGCTAATAAGTTAAAAGTTTCGTATCCTATTTTTTTAGTGATAGCAGGATTGCTGATAAGTCTCATCCCTGGTATACCAGATATCAGTTTAAATCCTCATTATGTTTTTCTCATTTTTTTACCACCATTGTTATATTCCGCTGCGTGGAATACATCGTGGAAAGATTTTTGGGCAATGAAGCGCCCGATCAGTCTCTTGGCTTTTGGATTGGTGATTTTTACTTCAGCGGCAGTAGCTTTTGTTTCGCATAGTATCATCCCCGATTTTCCATTGGCTTTTGGTTTTTTATTGGGTGGCATTATTTCTCCGCCGGATGCAGTGGCGGCTACTTCTGTATTGCAGGGTTTACGTGTGCCTAAAAGAGTAGTGACTATATTGGAAGGTGAGAGTTTGATCAAT
Organism: Agriterribacter sp.; assembly: GCA_047600465.1. Classification (GTDB taxonomy): domain Bacteria; phylum Bacteroidota; class Bacteroidia; order Chitinophagales; family Chitinophagaceae; genus Agriterribacter. Next base: position 1,374,500 of record JASGKU010000007.1, on the reverse strand, counting down.
GATGCATCGAGCCTTATTGTGTTCAGCTTTGCGTTAAGCGCTATCACAACCGGCAAGTTCGATTTGTGGGATGCCACCAAATCCTTTTTCTCTGTATCTATATTTGGAATATTAATAGGTGTTGCTATCGCAAACATATTATATGTTATTCATCGGTTTTTACCTACCACGCCTGCAATCGATGCGGCTATCACGCTTATTTCACCTTATATAATGTATATAGCCGCTGAACATTTTCACGTATCTGGTGTGTTGGCTGTTGTAAGCGGCGGACTCTTTCTCAGTTTTCGATCGCAGGATATTTTTATATATGATTCCAGGTTGAACGTTGCCAGCATCTGGCAAACTTTTACATTTTTATTAAATGGGATCGTTTTTATTTTAATAGGATTAGAACTGCCCGTAATTGTTACCGGGCTCGATCATCACTCCATATTGCATGCAGCGTGGTATGGTGTTATTATCAGTTTGCTTACAATAGTGATCAGGATTGTGTGGGTGTTTCCTAATACATATATTCCCAGGTTTTTGTTCAAATCAATTCGCGAGAATGAACGCAGACCCAGTTGGAAAGCTGTGTTTTTGGTGGGCTGGAGCGGCATGCGCGGTGTAGTGTCGCTGGCATCTGCACTGGCTGTGCCTATTATGCTTGATAAAGCCCCTTTTCCTCACCGGCATATTATATTGTTTATAACATTTGTTGTTATACTGATTACGCTTGTATTCCAGGGGTTAAGCCTTTCGCCCTTGATACGGTTTTTAAAGATTGAACAAAAAGAAGAAGAGACAGAAAAGTTGCAGGCATTATCGTTGCGGATTCATCTGGCAGAATCAGTATTGGCGTATTTAGATACCAACCACCAGGAAGAAGTTGAAAACCACGATGCCTATAAACGCGTGAGAGACCGGTACGACCGTATGATAGAGGTAGCTAAGAGAAAATTGCAGCAGGAAGAATCGGAAGAATTAGGTGCCGGTTTTTTACCAAAATACAGGGAAATGCTTGTTGCTATTGTAGATGTGAGAAGAAATGAGCTCAGGCGCGTAAGACATTCTGGAGAATATAGTGAAGAACTGATCCGCGAGAGAGAACGGGAATTGGATCTGGAAGAAGCCAGGTTAAGAGGTTAAGCAAGAAAAATAAAAATCCGGGATCTTTTTACAATCCCGGATTCGTTTATAGATGGCAGTTAGTCTGTTGTTAATTCAAACCTCTGAAATCAACCGGTACCAATTTACTTACGCCAGGCTCCTGCATGGTTACTCCGTATATGATATCTACAGTTGACATCGTCATTTTGTTGTGTGTAACAATGATGAACTGGGAGTTCTCGCTGAACTGCCTGATCATGTTGGTGAATTTTCCAACGTTGGCATCATCCAGTGGAGCATCTACCTCATCCAAAATACAGAATGGTGCAGGTTTAATAAGATAGATAGCAAACAGCAGCGCCGTAGCAGTCAGCGTTTTTTCACCACCACTCAATTGATTGATTGAAGATGGCCTTTTGCCTTTTGGTTTAGCCACTATATCAATCCCTGTTTCTGCAAGGTTCTCCGGATTTTCCAGCAATACATCAGCAGTATCTTCATCGGTAAACAATGCCTTAAATACTTTTTGAAAATTCTCTCTTACTGCATTAAAAGTTTCCAGGAACTTTTGATTGGCTGTTGTTTCTACTTCCTGTATGGTCTGTAATAAACCATCTTTGGCAGATACTAAATCGTTCTTTTGCTCCAGGATAAATTCATAACGCTTTTTCATTTCCTGGAAAGCTTCTATAGCGGTAGGATTTACCTCGCCCATATTATCAAGGCGTTTTTTCATCCGCTCGCAGGATGATTGTAAATCTTCCAGCGGTATTTCTGTGGTGCGTGGTTCATCCAGTATCGCGTCAAGATCTACCCTGAATTCAACGCTCAACCTTTCTTTCATCCCTGCCAGTTGCAGTTTTAATTCGCTGAGCTTATCTTTTATTTCATTCAGCAAATGATCCAGTTGCTCTTTGGCTTTTTGTTTCTGCCTGAGAGCGCTTTCTTTTTCATTTAAAATATTGCGATGATTGTAATAAGCCTGGTCAGCTTCGTTCAGGTTCTTTTCTTCTTCATCTTTATTGCGCAATATGTCAATCAACGTTTCAGAAATCAACTGCAGATCATCGATGGTTTGCGTAATGTTCTTTTGCGCATCTTCCAATTGCGTTTTGCTGCTCTCTACCTGTAGCTGCAAATCTTTCAATTGCCCACTCTTGAAATCATGTTCTTGTTTCAGTGCGTTTACTTTGCTTTGTAGTTTCGTATATTGAAGATTGCTATCGTTATAAGATGCATTGGCAAAATTATATTCCTGTTCAGCAAATGCATATTCCTGTTCAGCCTGTTGTAATTTATCCTGCAATTCCTGCAACTGTGTATTCAGTTTTTCCAATTCTTCGCGAACGTCGGCTATACTATCATGGTTTTGCTGTAACTGGTTGCGAAGATCTTCCAGTCTTCTGCTGCCGGTTTCTTCCTGGTGTGTGAAGTTTTCAATTTTATTCTGCAACGCAAATACCTGGTTGGTAGTTGCATTAATAGCATCCTGTGTCTGGCGGATTGCTTGTTCTTTCAACTGCTGGTTATAGGTTATTACTTCGTTGTGTCTCGCCTGTATATCTGCCTTCAATGCATTAACTACGGTTTCCTGCGCGTTGATTTCATCTTGCAGCTTTTCAAGATTTTTTGCACGCCCAATCTTCTTTCCTTCAAATAAACCAACACTTCCGCCGGTAAGCGAATATTTTCCTTTTACGTATTTGCCATGTTTTTCTAACACTACTGCTCCATTACTGTTGTGCAGTGCTTCTTCATTCTCTGCAATAAACACATTGCTCAACAGGTATTGCGCAAGATTCCTGTAAGGATCTTCTACCTCAATTACATTCATCGCGTTAATAGTGCCATCTGGTTGATGATGTGGCGCCTCATTAAATTGATTTACGCGATCAAGTAAAAAGAAATTTGCCTTGCCTTTTTTATTATTGTCTAACAAATGCACTGCCTGTAAACCTTCTTCAAGATTGTTTACAACATAATAATTTAGATAAGGCTCCAGCACATTTTCAACAGCAGTACGATATTCTTCTTTTACATAAATGATATCAGATAAAATAGGCGCTGTATGATTCCACGAAGGGTTGTTGTGTAAAAACTTAACGCTTTCAGGGTAGCCTTCCATAGAATCAATCAGGCTTTTCAATAAAGCGTGTTCATTCTTTTTAGCATCCAGTTTACGGTTTTCTTCCGCCAGCTCTGTTCTCAGTTTTTCCAGCAAAGCCTGCGTTTGCAATATTTGCTCCTTGGTATTTTCATGCTGCTCCTGCAATTGTGAAAGATCGATGCGTTTGTTTTCAAGCTCTATCTCTTTTTCTTCTTTTTCTTTTTCCAATTGCGCTATCTGGCTGCGGCGATGATTTTGTTCTTCTTCTCCCTGGTGAATAGCACGTTGAATATTCTGGATAGAAGTATCTGCAACGGCTACCTGCTTTTCTGCATCAAACTGCCTGCGCTGCAGTGCCTGGTTATCCCTGCGAACTACATCAATAGCGGAGCGTTTTTCATCAAAGAGTCTGCGTTTATCTTCTACAGCTTCTTTTAATGCATCCACTTTTTCAGTAAAGTCTGCTAACTTATTTTCCTCATCGGTAATTTGTTCGCTGGTAAAATGAATGCTGTCTTCCAACCCTTTTAACTGCCCTTCAGATTTTTGTAAAAAATCCAACAAGCTGTTCTGTCTTTCTGTAAGGTATTGCAGGCGCTGTTCACCCAAACCTTTTTCATTTTCCTTTCCACGTACGGTTCCCATCAACTCGTTAAAAGCATGCTGCATTACCTGCAGTTGCTTTTCCTGTTCTATAAAACCCAGTTTCTCCTGCTCAATAAGCGCTTCTTCCTGTGCAATAGCAGCTTCCATTTCAAAGCGTTTGTCTATCTCCTGCTGCTGCTGTTCATTTAAGTCTTTGTATGTAATATTAAATCCTTCAAGCGCTGCTTTCGCTAATTCAACACTCAGCTCTTTGTACTCTTTTTTTATTTCGTAATATTTCTCCGCTTTTTTTGCCTGGCTTTCCAAACTCTTCAATTGATTGTTGATCTCAAATAAAAGATCTTCAATACGGGCCAGATCCTGCTCTGTAGCATCCAGCTTCAGTTTCGCTTCGCGTTTGCGGGTTTTATATATGGTAATACCAGCAGCCTGTTCCAGCATGCGGCGACGGCTGTTTTCTTTATCCTTAATGATGTCATCCACCATACCAAGCTCAATAATGGCATAGCTATCGGTACTCACCCCTGTGTCTAAAAAAAGATTGTGAATATCTTTTAAACGACAGTTCACATCGTTGAGCCTGTATTCGCTTTCACCGCTTTTATAAAATTTGCGGGTAATGGTTACCGTATTAAACTCTGTGGGAAGCAAATTGCGCGTATTCTCAAACGTGAGGCTCACCTCTGCCAACCCACTTGAACTGCGGGTACGTGAACCGTTAAATACAAGGCTCTCCAGGTTTTCACTCCTGAGGTTACTGATTTTATGTTCACCTATCACCCATCTTATGGAATCGATAATATTGCTTTTTCCGCAGCCGTTAGGACCGATAATACCCGTGATGCCTTCGTCAAAATTTATAGTGGTTTTATCGGCAAAACTTTTAAAACCTTTTATTTCTAAACTCTTTAAACGCACGTTTCAATATATTTTAAGGTGGCCAAAAATAGCTTAATCGGTATGAAAATAAAGATTGGCGCTGGCTATGGACTTTGTTCTTATTAACGACTTATGCACAAGGATGGTGCCGTTATAGAGTTATAAACAATGTGTACACAAAATGAATATATGCACCTGGAATGTTTGGTAAAACTACGAGGGAGAAGTAGTAATAGGTTAATGGTAAGACTTCGCAAGTACTAATGATTATTGTATTTCTATAATTTGTTTAATGATATTTGTATAGCAAATTTGTCTTACTAAAATATATATGATTACCTACACCACCACAATATTAAAATTTGGAGAAAAGGGAGAAAAAACCGGGTGGAGTTATATAGAAATTCCTGTTGATATTGCCGAAAAACTAAACCCAGGCGATAAAAAATCGTTCAGGGTAAAAGGGAAAATAGATGACTATGCTATTAAAGGTGTGAGCCTGATACCAATGGGTGGTGGTAAATATATATTGGCAATGAATGCTGCCATTCGCAAAGGCATCCACAAAAGCAAGGGTGCTATGGTAAAAGTGCAATTGGCGCTTGATAAACCATACGAATTGCTGGAAGAATTAATGGATTGCCTGGCCGATGAACCCAAAGCACTGGAGTTTTTTACAAGCTTGCCTAAATCGCATCAGAATTATTTTTCTAAATGGATTGAAAGTGCCAAAACGGAGACCACCAAAGCCAAACGTATTGCAATGGCCGTGGATGCTGCTTCAAAAAAATGGGGTTATGGCGAAATGATAAGAGCGCAGAAAAATAAATAAAATACCCCGAATAGATATCCGGGGTTCTTAGCCTTAATGCAACTATATCTGCTTGTAATATAGTTCAGTTATAGAAATTTTATTTTACCAAACTCAGATTTGATATTGATTTTAGATGATCCTTTACCAATGGTGCCGGAATAATGTTTATCGAATTTTATTCCTTTCTTGCCATTGTCTTCTTCTTTTATGGCATAAGAAGTGCCGTTGTCTATATCACCAAAATTGGTTTTGATATCAAAATCCGCAGAGATATCTTTTTCCAGGTTTATTTCAACGGTTGAATAAGAAGACTTAACATCTAACTGCGAAATAGAATTATCCAACTTAATATTAACTGCCTCACAAAATTCAAATACAGAGTTCACATCTCCACTGAATTTACCCAGTGTTGCTTTTGAAAATTTAATGGTTACTTTTCCATTGTTTACCCATTCAATATTGGCTTTGCCAAACTCTACATGTACCTGTTTAGCATTGCTTAGTTTACCGGCGGTTAAGCTGCCAAATTTGCTTTGCAGGGAAGCGGCTCCTTTATAATCGCCTATTATCAATGCACCAAAGGAATTAGAAGCGTCTAATGGATTATTGGAAGGCAGGTAAACTACGTAGTTAATTTGCATTCCTTCTTCTTTATAATCCTGTTTGTCCATTTTGGTCTTGCCCGTATGAAGGTTATCTGCCTTGGTTTTAAAATAAACACCGTCGCTGTTTTTCCCGTCTTCAATATTAATTTTGTCAAGTATTTCCTGCGCTTTTTCTGCGGTGCCGGATTTAGCTATGATGGTTACATCTACCTTTACTTCATTTTTATCCCAGGTATTGATCTTCATTTCTCCAAAAGAATTCTCAAGCTTAACCCTGTCATTGCTATTAATACTATATGTTTTAGTATAAGTTTTTGTTTTTTCAATAACAGGATCTGTTTCGCTTCGCCCCACAACTGCAAGCATTACCAGGAAGGCTGTTATAAATAGGTATCTTTTGTTCATAATGTTTTGATTTTTGATTGTTTGATTTTTTGAATAACATTTAATTGCTGGTTCAACAGGTCGATCTGTAACTGCAGATTATAAATCATTGCCTGTAGCAATTCTTCTTTATTAGGATTTACCGGTAACTCGTGTTTTAATAAATGATAGGTACTATCAAGTTTTTTTATATCATCACTGAATTGTTCGTATAAAGAAGGCTGATCTACCCGGATGCTTTGTAATTCCTTTTGTTTTTCTTCTATCAATCCGGAAAACTGTGCTACCTGTTTGGCATAAGCCGGATCGATGGCCTCAATATCAGCATCATGATTTGCTTTTTGATTTGGTTCAGTAACTGCTGTTATTGTATCGGAAACCTGCTTCGGTTGTTGTACACTCATATACACTGCAGCAGAAACAACTACCACGGCCACACACGCCGCCACAGCCCACCATTTTTTTTTCATACTGCGAACAGGGGCGATGTTTTGCTTGTTTTCCATCTTTTTAGCAATCTCATCCCAAATATTAGGTGAAGGATCTGCTGAATCGAAATTGTTCCGGTTGTCTTTTGCAAAGTGTTCTAATTTTTTACTCATATCAAGCTCCTCTGTATAAAATTTTCAATAATTTCTGTTTGCCTCTTATATACTGTGTTCTGGCAGTTGACTCCGCAACACCCATTATACCTGCAATTTCTTCATGGTCATATCCTTCCAGTAAATACAAACTCAATACTGTTCTATATCCGTCAGGCAGTTGCCGCATTGCATCCACTACACGATCAACCTGCAATTGTATTTCATCTTCATCAATAGTGTCATCCTGGTGTGGCGCATACCTTTCCGGGTCTTCTATTTCTACAAAATCAATCTTTTTCTTTTTTAGCTGGTTAATGGATTTATTAATTACTATCTGTTTTATCCATGATCCAAAACTGCTGCGGTTTTCAAACAGGTTAATATTCTTAAATGCATCAACAAAAGCCTCCTGTAATATATCTTCCGCTTCAGAAATGTTATTCAATATTCGTAAACTGGTATTGTACATAGCTTTTGCGTATAGCTCGTACAATTTCCTAAAGCTGGCGGCATCTCCGGCCCGGCACCGGGCTATCAGATCTATGTGCTGTTCTTGTGCTACAGATAATTCCAAAAAATCAGTTTTAATGCGTTGTTGTAATCATAAAGACAAAGGATGGAAAAGCATGTTGCATACAAGCATAAATTTATTTTATAATCCGTTTGCGCGGTTGAGCTACACGTCATTATCCTGCCTATATTTGAGTTAATATCAATCTATACTGGCTGCATGAATGTACTTGAACGCTTTAAAAAAATTACCACTTTTATTTTTGATGTAGATGGTGTAATGACAGACGGAAGCATAGGCATTGTGCCGGGGCTGGAATATATGCGTACCATGAATACCAAAGACGGCTATGTATTACAACTGGCGGTAAAAAAAGGCTATAATATCGCTGTAATAACCGGTGGGCTTTCTTCGCCTGTTGTAGAGCGTATGAACAGCCTTGGTATTAAAGACGTATTTCAGGCTGTGAAAAATAAGATAGAAGTGTACGAAAGCTATATAAAAGATAAGCAGATTACCGCAGATGAAATATTGTATATGGGCGATGATATTCCTGATTACTGGATAATGAAGGTAGTTGGTTTAGCTTGTTGCCCTGCAGATGCCGTGCAGGAAATAAGATCCATTGCACACTATATCTCACCTATAAATGGAGGTAAAGGCTGTGTGCGGGAAGTAGTAGAGAAAGTTTTGAAGCTAAATGGGGATTGGGAAATTGATGCTGTTATAAAGAGTATCTGAAAGCTATCAGCTATCGGCAATCAGCCATCTGCTATTTTTCCTGCCTCCTGCCCTCTGCCTCCTCCCTTCTTTTCCCTACCTTAGCTATTACATTAAATGTTTGCTGCTATGGCTGCACGTACTGACCAGTTTGTAAGTCCAGACTATTTATTACTTGATGATCTGCTGACCGAAGAGCAAAAATTGATAAGGGAATCTGTGAGGAGTTATGTAAAGAAAGAGATTTCTCCAATCATTGAAGAATCTGCTCAAAAAGCTGAATTCCCTCAGCAAATTGTAAAACAGTTGGGCGATCTGGGTTGCTTTGCACCAACTATTCCGCATCGGTATGGCGGTGGCGGGTTAGACTATATCAGCTACGGATTAATGATGCAGGAACTGGAGCGTGGAGATAGTGGCGTAAGATCAACTGCTTCCGTTCAGGGCAGCCTGGTAATGTTCCCAATATATGAATATGGCAACGAAGAACAACGCAATAAATACCTGCCTAAACTGGCGAGTGGAGAGTGGCTGGGATGCTTTGGATTAACAGAGCCTGATCATGGTTCCAACCCGGCGGGCATGCTAACCAATATAAAAGACGCAGGCGATCACGTAATATTGAATGGCGCTAAAATGTGGATCAGTAATGCACCTTTTGCGCAGATAGCAGTGGTGTGGGCAAGAGATGAAAGCGGCGATGTGCGTGGTTTGGTAGTAGAAAGAGGCATGGAAGGATTTTCAACCCCTACCACGCATGGTAAATGGAGTTTGCGTGCCTCGGCTACCGGCGAGCTGGTATTTGATAATGTAAAAGTGCCGAAATCAAATATTTTACCCAATGTAAAAGGATTAAAAGGACCATTGGGTTGTTTAACCAAAGCCCGTTTTGGTATTGCCTGGGGCACCATTGGCGCGGCTATGGATTGCTACGATACAGCATTGAGGTATTCAAAAGAAAGAGTGCAGTTTGATCGCCCGATTGGCGGGTTTCAATTGCAGCAGAAAAAATTGGCAGAAATGATTACAGAAATCAGCAAGGCACAGCTTTTAAACTGGCGTGTAGCCATATTAATGAACGAAGGCAAAGCCACTCCGCAGCAGGTAAGCATGGCTAAGCGCAATGGCTGCGAAGTAGCTACCAATATATGCAGAGATGCCCGCCAAATGCTGGGCGGAATGGGCATTACAGGCGAATATCCTGTAATGCGTCATATGATGAACCTTGAAAGTGTGATAACATACGAAGGCACGCATGATATACATTTGCTTATAACCGGCATGGATGTAACTGGTTTAAATGCGTTTAAATAACTCTGAATAAATATCCTGGTGCACATCAGCACATTTAATAAGTATTAACAGAGATGAGAATTTTTCTTTTGGGATTTATGGGCACAGGCAAAACCTATTGGGGACGTTTGTGGGCCGGCAAGGAAGGAATGCAGTTTTTTGACCTGGATGCTGAAATTGAAAAAGATGCCGGCATGACTATCAGAGCCATCTTTGAGCAATACGGAGAGCCCTATTTCAGAGAAAAGGAAAAGCAATTGCTTCAGCAATTCGGCGCGAGGGATAATTTCATTTTATCAACAGGCGGCGGTACGCCCTGTTTTTTTAATAATATGGAATGGATGAATGCGAATGGCATTACTATTTATCTTGATACACCTCCCCATATTTTAAAGGAAAGGTTGGTAAAAGAGAAGGATCATAGGCCTTTAATACAAAAATTGAATGATGATGAGATTATGCCGTTCATTGAGAACAATATAAATAAGAGAAATAAGTTTTATACAAAATCAACCGTAATATTGCCTACTGAATCTATTACAGAGGCAACCTTTAATGAAATCAAACACAATTATGTCTAAAAGATTTATACAGATTGCTGCCATATTAGGCGCTTTGAGTGTGGCTTTAGGCGCATTTGGAGCTCATGGACTAAAAAAAATACTGAACCCGGAAGCCATTGCTACGTTTGAAACGGGAGTAAAATACCAATTTTATCACACTTTTGCATTGCTTGGAACCGGCATATTATATAGAAGAATGCCAGGCAAGTTAATGGAATGGGCAGGTATTCTTTTTATTTCCGGCATCGTGTTATTTTGTGGATCGCTTTATTTGCTTGCTTATCTTGAAGCCATTGAAAATGTTGGACTGAAGGGTGTGGGTGCTATTACTCCGTTGGGTGGTGTATGTTTTATTGCAGGCTGGATGTGTTTATTTTTGCAGGCTTTAAAACCAAGTACCCATGGTAGTGGTAGCAGCCGGAGATCTTCTGCTGATTGATATCTTATAAACTCACGTATAGCGTTACCTTAGTGCCTTTTGAAAGATGCTCTATATTAAAAGAGCCATCAATAAGCTCCATTCTTTTGCGCATATTGTGTAACCCGTTTCCAAAGGGTTTTATTTTTTCCTGATCAAAACCAATTCCATTATCCTGGATGGTGATGGTAAGTCTGCTCACAAAATCAATATGTATCAATACCGCATCTGCTTTTGCATGTTTCAGTATATTATTCAGCGCTTCCTTTAATGCAAGAAAAATATTTCTTCGTTTTATGCCACTCATTTCAATAACAGGGATATCTTCTTTCACTATAATCTCGCAGCGGATCAACGTGTTTTCAAAAAATTCAAGCGTATAACTTCTTATATAAGCTATCAAATTGGCTAACGAATCATTTGATGGACTCATGCTCCATATAATAGCGTTCATTTTGCTTAAAAGGTCGTTGGCAGATGAAGATATGCGCTCTATTTCTGGCATATCAACATCCTGCATACGATGTTTAGCCAGTTCGCTCATCAATCTTATTGCCGTCATACCGCCGCCCAGCTCATCATGCATATCTGCAGAGATCCTGTTTCTTTCTTCCTGCTGTGCCTGTATAATAGCTAATTGTTTTTCAAATTCTTTTTTCTCCTGCTCAAGATTAATAGCATCATCAATCTTTATTTTTTCAATCAACTCTTTACGCCCCTTATATGTTAAACCAAAAAGAAAAAAAGCTAATTCAGTTACAATACCTAAATCATAATAAAACAATGCAGATGTAAAAACGGTGGTTGACACAACCGGGAAAATAATAAGCAATAGAGATGTTAGCCCGAAAACTACCATTGCAAGATTTCCAAAAGCAAGGTAATTAACGAGCTTGCTTTTTTCGCGAAAGCCAAGTATAACAAACAATAAAACTCCTGATAATAATAAAAATTTAAAACTGCTTTCAATGGTATCCAGCAGGTTAACATTGGAGGTTGTAAAATACACAATAGAAAAAAGTATCAGGAAACCCGTGTAAATAATTTCAAAGTATTTCAAAACTTTATCCAGCAAAGGATATTTTGCATAAGTAGCCAGGAAGTACCGTACAAAAGCTACATAACAAACAGAGCCTGTAAGCATAACAATGAAATCCAGGTACTCTTCAAAGAAATAAGTAAAATCATTGGCAGTACGGTATAAAAAAGTTTTTGCAAACAGCAGCAAAGCAATCAATGCCGCGTACATGCAGTAATACAAAAACTCATTCTTTTTTGTTAGAATATAATTGGCAAATGCAAAAAGTACCATCATGCACATGATGCCTACAAGAATATAAGTAACTATTTCAAGAGATGCCTTCTTTTCATGCATCATTGCTGAATGCGTTTGCATGTAGCTTAAATCAACAAGCTCCGGCATCAGAATATTTGATTTTATTCTCACCGGTTGTAACTGTACATAAAAAGCAGAGGTTTCTCCTGCATCCAGTTTTATTATACGATAGGCATTCCCGTTAGGGAGATCAGGAAGGTTATCTGCAATGGGTTTGAATGGCTCATCGGGCACACTTATCGGGTTAATAAAAAGATGGATTGTTTTAAAATAATAGCCGGGATAAAAACATAGAGACCGGGCAGTATCGGATCTGTTGGAAAGCGTAAATTTCAGGTATACATGCCCGGAATTTATATTGCCGGATATTACACCGGTTGATGAAACGATGGCAGATGGGTTCTGATAGGAAAGAAGCGGGATACTATCAATATTTTCAAGAGATGAATACAGGGTGGCTATAGCAAATTCTCCGGTTGTGATTTTATAATCATTATGGAATGCGGTTATTTCAATAACAGGTTCCCGGGGAGATAAATCTTGTGCAAAGCCCGAAACCGATGATATTAAGCCGACAATAATATTTAGTAGCCTGAAGATGTTCTGCACCGAGCATTTAAATAACGAGCGTTCCACCCTTCAAATATAGTGTTTTGAGACTGTGCATGCAAAACAATCAACAACTTATATATGCAAGCGGGTGGCTATAAAAAGAATTCTTTTAATGTCATTTTTAAACAGGCGAAGCACGCTTATAGATAACTCACCTTATCTTTGTTTATCTTTAACCAGAGGTTTGAAGTTACATGGCTAATAAACTAAAAAACAATAAGTCCAAAAACCCTGATCCGGAAAAGCTTGCAGCCGATAAAGAAGAGAAGGTGAAAGTGAAGGAGTTGGTAAAAGATGAGCGTACACACAAGATTATCGGAAGCGTACTTTTACTTGCTTCTTTTTTTCTTTTTATTGCATTCACATCTTATCTCTTTACCTGGCGCCAGGATCAGGATAAGGTATTTCAGGGCTTTTCTTCTTTTTTATTTGGGGATAATATTAAAGCGGCCAATTTATTGGGGCGGATAGGTGCATATGTGGCGCATATATTTTTTTATAAAGGCTTTGGGCTATCATCTTATCTTATTTGTACGTTCTTTTTTATCATCGGCGTAAATCTTTTGTTTGGCAAACAGGTTTTTTCACCCTGGCGCAATTTCAGGTATATAGTAGTAGGGCTCATTTTCTTTAGTACGGCCCTGGCTTTTATTACGCACGGCAGCAGTTTTCCCTGGGGTGGAGAAATAGGCAATATCAGCAGTGACTGGTTGAGCGGTTTGTTAGGAAATGTAGGTACTGCAGCATTGTTGCTGGTAGGAGGGTTCTGTTATTTTATCTGGAGGTTTAATCCAGTGTTTACTGTTCCAAAATACAAACGCACATTAAAAGAAGAAAAGGAAAAGTTTATTCCTGTAGATAATTCATTTAGTGATGAAGCCAAATTATTTGTAGATGAGACCATATTAAAGGGTAAAAAAAATGGGCTTAAACATCATGGCGGTGTGGTAGTAATTCCCCCGGCAGGTACAGAAGAGGGTGATGAACCTATTGCGTTGGTAGAAAAAAATATTGCAAATCCCGATGAAGCCATTAGTGAATTTCCTTTAACTGATTCAATAAAAAATACAAAGCAGAAAGGTGCAGACAGGAAAAAAAATAATGAAGAACCTACACTGCAGATCAATACGCAACCGGGGGAGGAAGAGGAAGATATTGAAGAGATAGAAGCGGAAGTTGAACCAGAAAAGATACATGTGGAGAACCTGCCTCCTTATGATCCCGTACTTGATTTAAGGGATTATAAATATCCTTCGCTCGACCTGCTTGAAACGCACGGAAGTGAAAAAATTGTATTGGATTCTGCTGAGCTGGAAGCCAATAAAAGCCAGATTATTGGAACGCTGAAGAACTACGACATTGATATAAAGCAGATATTCGCTACCGTAGGCCCTACAGTTACCTTGTACGAAATTGTGCCTGCTGCAGGCGTGCGTATCTCACGTATCAAAAACCTGGAAGACGATATAGCATTGAGCCTTGCTGCATTAGGGATCCGTATCATAGCGCCCATCCCCGGTAAAGGCACTATTGGTATTGAAGTGCCTAATGTAAAAAAGGCGATTGTAAGTATGAAAGGCTTACTGTCAACCGAAAAATTTCAGCAGAACAAATTTTCTCTCCCAATAGCCCTAGGTAAAAAAATAGATAACGAACACTTTATTGTTGACCTGGCTACCATGCCGCATCTTTTAATGGCGGGTGCTACCGGGCAGGGTAAATCGGTAGGTATAAATGCCATTCTTGTTTCGCTGCTGTACAAAAAACATCCGTCGCAATTGAAACTGGTGATGGTTGATCCAAAAAAAGTGGAATTGAGTTTATACCGCGTTATCGAAAAACATTTTTTAGCTAAGTTGCCTGGTGAGGAAGAATCGATTATTACCGATACCAAAAAAGTGGTGCATACTTTAAATGCTTTGTGTATAGAAATGGACAACCGGTATGATTTATTAAAAGAAGCTGGTTGCCGTAACATACGGGAGTACAACGAAAAGTTTGTAGCGAGGAAATTAAACCCTGAAAAGGGGCATCAGTTTCTCCCCTTTATAGTATTGGTTATAGATGAATTTGCTGATCTTATTATGACGGCTGGTAAAGAAATTGAAATGCCCATTGCCCGACTGGCGCAGTTAGCAAGAGCAGTAGGAATACATCTTATTATAGCAACACAAAGACCATCTGTAAATATTATTACAGGAACAATTAAAGCCAATTTTCCTGCGCGTGTAGCGTTTAAAGTATCTTCAAAAATAGATTCCCGTACTATATTGGATACAGGCGGTGCAGAACAGTTGATTGGTCGTGGTGATATGCTGGTATCTTATAATGGAGAATTAACAAGAGTGCAATGTGCATTTGTTGATACCCCTGAAGTAGAGCAGATTGTAGATTTCATCAGCGAACAGAGAGGATACCCACAGCCATTTTATTTACCAGAATATGTGGATGAGAAAGAATTGGAAAGCAGGGACTTTGATTCAGGTAACCGTGATCCTTTGTTTGAAGATGCAGCCCGTTTAATTGTACAAAGCCAGGTAGGCTCTACCTCTTTATTACAACGCCGTATGAAACTGGGATATAACCGTGCAGGCAGATTAATGGACCAGTTAGAAGCGGCAGGTATAGTTGGAGCCAACCAGGGCAGCAAGGCACGCGATGTGATATTTAAAACAGAAATGGAACTGGAGGAATTTTTGCAAGCTTTATAACAGGATATAACCATTGGCATTAAACCATTTGTTATTGGTTAGGTCTTTGAGATAGATATAATATCAATTTAAATAAACGAAATGAAACAATTATCAGGCATAACGATTTTATTGACCCTTTTTACATTATCTGTATCAGCACAAAATTCTGTTAAAAGCCTTGGTACCAACGATCCTGATGCAAAAAAAATATTGGAAGCTGTAACTGCTAAATTCAAATCATATAATACGGTAAAGGCTGTTTTTCAATTGCAGATTGAAAACGGGGCGGGAAAAGTACAGGGAACAAAAAAGGGAACCGCCTATATGAAAGGTAATCAATATAAACTGGAGTTAAACGACCAGGAAATTTTTTGTGATGGCAATAATGTGTGGACTTATGATAAAGGCAGTAATGAAGTACAGGTAACCAAGTATGATCCTTCGGGCAATAGTTTTAGCCCTCAAAAAATATTTACCAACTTTTACGATAAGGATTTTTTATACAAGCTGAATGAAGAAAGGAAACAGGGTAATAAAGTATTGCAGGAAATAGAATTAACCCCTACAGATAAGAATAAGGCTTTTTTTAAAATCCTGGCTTATGTAGATAAAAATTCAAAAAACATAAGTTCAACCAAGGTTTTTGAAAAAAATGGCAACCGCTATACTTACAGCATAACTACATTTACCCCTAATGCTAAACTTGACAACAGCGTATTTGTATTCGACGCCAAAAAATATCCAGGCGTTGAAGTGATTAACTTATAGGTGATATGTTTTGCTGACTATTAGCGTGAGGCTTTCTCTTCTATCGTCTCACGTTTCACGTAACATTGGGTGTTACGCTTATTTGTTGCCGTTAGTTCCCCATCTGTAAGTTTTAATGTCAAACCCACATAGATCCAGCACCCTGTCAGTAACAGTAGCAGCCACTTCTTCAATGGTTTTGGGAACGCTATAAAAGGAAGGAGTAGCCGGGCATATAATGCCGCCTGCTAATGTAACTGTTTCCATATTCTTTATGTGGATGAGATTATAAGGGGTATCTCTTACTACACAAACCAGTTTTCTCCTTTCTTTTAATATTACATCGGCAGCCCTGGAAATAAGATCGTTGGAAACGCCGCTGGCTATTCTTCCCAATGTACCCATGGAACAGGGGATGATAACCATGGTATCAAATTTTCCGGAACCGGATGCAAATGGCGCATTAAAATCATTTTTGCCATATGTACTAACGGGGTATTTGTCATATGCCTCATTGCGTAATTCCGTTTTCCACACTTCTTTGGCATTATCCGACATTACCAGTGCCAGCGCACCCCATTGCTCTGGTATATGCGATAGTTTATCCAATAGCTGCCGGGCGTAGATAGATCCACTCGCTCCTGTAACCGCTATAACAATTTTTTTGCTCAATTGTGAGTTATATTTGTAATAATAAAAATCAGATGCAAATATCCAGCATTTTACTGTTCTTACATACTGTCCTTTGTTGGATGGGTTCAGATAATTCCACTGTCAGGTTTAGCAACACTGCTGAACATAATATAGTTCAAAAAGAATCAGAAAAACTACAGTGGATGACACTTGCGGATGCAGCCGCCAAAATTAAAACAGAAAAGAAACCAATATTGATAGATTTATATACCAGTTGGTGCGGATGGTGTAAGGTGATGGATAAGAATACTTATACCAATCCGATGGTTATTAAATATATAGAAGATAATTTTTACCCTGTTAAGCTGGATGCTGAAACAAAAGAAACCCTCACCTGGAAGGGAAAACAATTTAATTATAATCCAGCGTATAAGGTGAATGAATACGCTGTTGAACTTACAGGTGGTCAACTTTCATTTCCTACCACTATTATATTACCCGCAGATGGGTCTGCCCCCCAGGCGATTCCGGGGTATTTAAAAATACCCGACATGGAACTGATTCTTAAATATTTCGGCGAAGGTTATTTTGGTAAAACACCTTTTGCCCAGTATCACCAATCTTTTACCGCTTCCTGGAAATAATTTCTCTGCCCACAACAATATAACGATCAAGTGTACCGTTAATAGTCTGGTTTTTCATAGGATATTGGATTTAAAACGGGGCAGGATTTCCATCCAGCCCTCTTTTTTTTATATTACCTTCCAGAATTGTGGACACTCTTCTACTTTTTTGATTCGCTTCTTACATCTCCCGTTTCGAAAGTCTTTTATATATCTTTTTGGCTAATACGGTATGTATTTTAAAAAAAACCTGCATTCATATGCAACGTTTTATAAAAATATGCGGTCTGATTAAATGGTTTTTCATAGGATATTGGATTTAGAAACGGGGCAGGATTTCCATCCAGCCCTCTTTTTTTTATCAAACTGACATTTATTCTCTATTTATATACACGTTCCCCTCAAAAATTAAAAATTTTGCCCGGTTAACTTCGAAATCCAAAAAACCATTATATATTCGGTTTTTCATAGGATAAGGTTTAATGGTTAACGGTTAAAAGATTAGAGCCCCCTTCGCTAAACCGAAGGGGTTTTTCGTTTTCTAACTCCTATTTTGAATAAACACCCGTCTTCGGTTACTATGAACAGTGATATTCTGTATCAAATTGCGCTAACCATTGTTCCTCAAATAGGAGATGTACATGCTGCTACTTTGTTACAACATTTTGAAACTGCAAAGGATATATTTTCTGCCAGGAAAGCTGAATTAGAAAAAATAGCGGGTATTGGTACCGTTAGAGCCAAAAGCATAAAATCATTTAACAATTTCAGCCGCGCTGAGGAAGAAATAGCCTTTATTGAAAAATATAAAATTAAAGTATTAACCTCCAAAAACAGCGGTTACCCTACACGGTTATTAAACTGTTACGATGCTCCTTCTGTATTATATTATAAAGGCAATGTTGATCTTAATAAACAAAAAATCATTTCGGTTATAGGCACAAGAAATCATACCGATTATGGAAAGGACCAAACCCATGCTATTATTGAAGAACTGGCTTCACATGATGTTATTATTGTGAGTGGGCTGGCTTATGGTATAGATGCAGATGCACACAGGGCTGCATTAAAAAATAATCTCAGTACTGTAGGCGTGTTAGCACATGGTCTGGATCGTATTTATCCTCCTGCACATACTTTAATGGCCAAGGAAATCGCCGCTGCGGGTGGATTGCTTACTGATTTTATGTCGGGCACGCAGCCGGATAAACAGAACTTTCCGAAAAGAAACCGGATTGTTGCAGGCATGGCAGATGCTACACTGGTAATTGAAACCGGATTAAAAGGCGGTAGTATGATAACGGCTGAACTGGCAAATACCTACAACCGGGATGTTTTTGCCTTACCAGGAAAAACAACAGACAGCAAAAGTGCCGGTTGCAATTATTTAATAAAAACCAATAAAGCTGCGCTGGTAAGTTGTGGTAAAGACATTATTGATTTCATGAACTGGTTGGAACATTCGGTTACTAAACCGGTTGTGCAAAAGCAATTGTTTATTGAATTGTCAAGCGAGGAGAAAAAGATCACGGATATATTGATGGAAAACCTGCCGGTTCATATTGATGAAATATATCAACGTAGCCAGTTAAGCAGCAGTACGGTTGCAGCGGCTATACTTAACCTTGAATTGCAGGGCGTTATTGCAAGCCTGCCGGGCAAATTGTACAAATTATTGTGAGCTGCATTAATACCCGTGTTGAGTGTTTTCCAGTAAAATTTGGAACCTATTTGTCCGTCACCCTATCTTTGCACATGGCAACAATAATCAACTCTTCTAAAGACAAGTTTCCCTCAAAGTTTTTTGGTGAAGGTTTAACGTTTGACGATGTACTGCTGGTACCCGCATATTCGCAGGTATTGCCACGCGAAGTTAAAATCAGTACAAGGCTTACTAAAAGCATTACTTTAAATATACCGGTATTATCCGCAGCAATGGATACCGTTACTGAAGCCACGCTTGCTATTGCCCTGGCCCGTGAAGGAGGTTTAGGTATTCTGCACAAAAATATGACCATTGAAAAACAGGTTGAACAGGTTAGAAAAGTAAAGCGTAGCGAAAGTGGGTTGATTCTTGACCCTGTAACCTTGCATAAGGATGCCACGATAGGCGACGCACTGAAATTAATGCGCGATAATAAAATTGGTGGTATACCTATTGTAGATGATCATAAAAAGTTTGTTGGAATACTTACCAACAGAGATCTGAGATTTGAAACCTCCACTACTAAAAAAGTAAGTGAGGTAATGACTAAAGAAAATCTTATAACTGCACCGGAAGGAACGGATCTGCAAAAAGCAAAAAAAATACTCAGTCAATACAAAATTGAAAAGTTACCTGTAGTAGATAAAAAGGGATACCTGGTGGGATTGGTAACTTATAGAGATATACTGCAATTGCAAAGTCATCCCAATGCGGTGAAAGACAGTTTTGGACGATTGCTTACAGGCGCAGCGCTGGGTATAACAGGCGACCTGATGGACAGGGCGGCAGCACTACAACAGATAGGGGTAGATGTGGTGTGCCTTGACAGTGCCCATGGCCATACAAAAGGAGTAATTGATGCGCTTAAAAAATTGAGAAAGAGTTTTAAAAATCTGCAGATAATAGCGGGGAATATAGGTACGGCTGCCGGCGCAAAAGCATTGGCAGAAGCCGGTGCAGATGCTGTAAAGGTTGGTATAGGACCGGGATCTATTTGTACAACACGTATAGTGGCAGGTGCAGGCGTACCACAAATTACTGCCATTATGGAAGCCGCTTCTGCATTAAATAAACTCGGGATACCATTAATAGCAGATGGTGGTATACGTTATACCGGAGATATGGTTAAAGCGTTGGCCGCAGGTGCAGATGCTGTTATGATGGGAGGCGTATTTGCAGGTACAGAAGAAAGCCCTGGAGAGACCATTATATATGAAGGAAGAAAATTTAAGCAATACAGGGGCATGGGATCGCTGGGAGCTATGAGCCAGGGAAGCGGCGATCGTTATTTCCAGGATGTGGAAGACGATATTAAGAAATTTGTACCTGAAGGCATTGAAGGACGTGTAGCTTTTAAAGGAAGCCTGAGTGAAATTATATATCAGTATTCGGGCGGATTACGTTCCGGTATGGGATATTGCGGAGCTCCGGATATCGCATCGCTTCAAAAAGCACAGTTCATTAAAATTACCAACGCAGGCATGAAGGAAAGTCATGCACATGATATAGAAATAACAAGAGAAGCGCCTAATTATACCAGGTAACCTTAAAATAACATAGGGTAGTAGTAATAATATACAGGAGAAATGCCTCAGCAGAAAACGAATGACTGAAGCATTTCTCCTCTTTGTTTATAATATTTACCTGTTTCTGTTTTCAGAAAGCCAGTGTTATTTTTCAAAAATTTGTTAATGGGTTTGAGTATGGTTTATTAAAGTACCCTCTCTCTTTATTTTGATGAAACCCCAAAACGGCGATTATTACAGGAGTCTTACAGTGGAGGAGCTTGCTGCGGATGAAAATTTTCAGCAATGGGTTTTATTGCCGGATAATGATACAAAAAACTTCTGGATAACTTTTCAGGAAACCTATCCTGACCAGAAAGCTAAAATAAAAAGTGCACAGAAACTGGTACAGGAGCTATCAGATAAAAAAAGTCAAATACCTGCACGATTGTCAAAACACGAGAAACAGTTTCTAAAATCCATTATATACAGAGAATTAGGTTTTGCGGATCCCGTTGAATTACCTGTAAAAAAAAACGCAGGAAATAAATGGAGCCCATGGGCATTGTCTGCAGCGGCGACGGTAATTGTTATTTTTTTTGTGACAAAATTATTTTGGGTAAATAATAGTAGTAGCAATAATAATAGTCAACTGAAACAAGTATCTATAAATATTATTAGTGAGCATACTGCTGCTAAAGAGATCAGGGAGATTATTTTACCAGATAGCTCTGTAGTTATTCTAAATGGTAACTCATCTATACAATACAGCAACCAGCTTTCTTCATTGCCGGTAAGAGAAGTAACGCTTACGGGTAATGCCTATTTCAATGTAAAGAAAAAAATAAGCAAAACGCCTTTTGTAGTATATGCTAATGACTTGAACATCTCTGTAACCGGAACAGAGTTTAATGTAAATGCCCGTTCCAAAACAACCGATGTAGTACTTACGAGCGGTAAAGTAAATGTTAGTTTAAAAAACGATCAATCAAAAAAAGCGCAGTTGGAAGCCGGGGAAAAACTCAACCTTGACACCTTGCAAAAAGATTTTGTAAAACATAAAATAGATACAGATCTATATACGGCGGCATGGAAAAATAAAGAATGGCATTTTCAGGAAACATCTTTAGAAACTATTGCCGGGTTTATAAAAGAGTATTATGGCGTTGATGTGGTTTTTGAAAATAAAAAGTCACGCAGCTTAATGATAACTGCTGTTGTCTCTGTAAACGACTTTCAAACGCTGGTAAACATACTCGAAAGAACTTTAAATATTAACATACAAGTGGAAAACCAACAATTAATCATTCATTAATCTTCAATCAAAACAGTTATGAAAAGAAAGCCATCTTTTTCAAAACGCTGCTTAAGAGTACTACTGTCTACATTGCTTTTAATAGCATGTACATCAGTATCATGGGCACAGGATGTTGCGCTCTTGTCTCCCGGGGGGAATGTTCCGTTAAACCCAGGTAACAATTTTAAAACTACTTCACTGCAGGATTTTATGCAGGAGTTTAAAAAAGCGTACGGAAATATTTACTACAGCTACCAGTCTACTACGCTTAAATCAACAAAGGTTTCATACGAAGAGCTGGATGCAAAAAAACAATCCAACCCTGATGCGGCGCTGCAGGCAGTGCTCACACCAGCCGGGTTGCAGTTCGAAAAAATAAAGGAGGTATATGTTATCAAACAAAAGGAGCCTTTAGAAACCAGCGAACAGAATCAAATGATTCAGGCAGCGCTGGCAGATTTCACAGTAAGAGGAAGAGTAAGTGATGCTAATGGACCGCTTTCGGGAGTAACAGTTTCCGAAAGAGGCAAATCAAATGCTACAACCACTGATAAGGATGGAAATTTTACTTTAAGTGTAAGCAATGGAAATGCGGTATTGGTATTTTCTTCTGTTGGATTTAAAACGCAGGAATTATCAGTAGGCGGCAAAAGCACTATCAATATCACTTTGGAATCTACTGCAAAAGAACTTGAAGGTGTTGTTGTAACAGCATTAGGTATTACAAGAGATAAGAAATCGTTGGGATATTCAGTTGGACAGATCGCGGGTGAAGATATGAATCGTGTAAGCCAAACCAACGTATTGAATTCTATGGCAGGAAAAGTATCAGGGGTTACTATCAGCTCTACCGGTAGCGCTGCTACATCTTCAGTAAGCATGGTTATCCGTGGTATGCGTTCATTAAACAGCGATAACCAACCGTTGTTTGTAATAGATGGTGTTCCCGTTAGGAATACAATGAATAATATTACCTCTATCGGAAATGGTAACGACGTTGACTATGGTAATGCTATTTCTGATTTAAACCCTAACGATATAGAAAATGTATCTATTCTTAAAGGGCCAAGTGCAGCAGCTTTATATGGATCACGTGCAGGTAATGGTGTGGTATTGATTACTACAAAATCCGGTAAAAAATCAAAAGGACTTGGAATGAGCTTTAATTCCAATACCGAATTTGATATGCCCTATAAATATTTACCGGTTAATACAGATTTCTCTTCCGGTTCACGCCCTTACACAGAAGCATATCCCGGTAATGATCCTTTAACAAATATTGGAGAAACTGATACCTATAGATTTGGTATTCCGTTAAACCAGGGAATTAAAGCAATACAGTGGAACAGTCCCAAGGATGCAAACGGTAATTATGTTCCTACTGAAATGATCGGTTATCCTAATAACTTTAAAAACTTTGTACAAACGGGTATTACATCGCAGAATAGTTTGTCTATAGAAAATGCAACGGAAAAAGATAATTACCGTTTTTCTTATACTAACACTGCAAACAAAGGAATACTTCCAAAATCTGGTTTAAACAGAAACAATCTTGCACTTAATGTAGAGCACAAAATAACAGAAGCCTTTAAGGTAAGTACTTCTATCAATTATACACGTAGCGGTGCAGACAATGTAATTGCCGGAAATGTGAACGCCAATCCATTGGTGAGCGTTTTATATCTCTCCCCCAGTGTTAATATTTTAGATTTAAAAGATTATTGGCAGGTTCCCGGCATTCAGCAGAAAAAACCAGTTTCTCCTGAAACAGATCCTTCGGATGCTGGTATTGATAATAACCCCTATTTCGTTTTAAACCAGGTTAAGAATAGCTTTTTGCGTAATCACCTGTTTGGAAATATTAAGTTTGATTATCAGTTCTCTCCACATGTTAGTGCATTTGTGCGTTATTCACAGGATCTTGCAAACGAATCACGTGAATCAAAAATTTCTAAAAGTTTTGAAGCCGACAGAAATGGTGCTTATGGTATTCAAAAAATTTATGGATCTGAAAGCAACACTGATTTCCTCGTAACTTATAAAAATAAGTTTAGTGGTTTTGATGTGTCTGCATCTGCCGGAGGTAACCTTTTATATTCTTATGGTTCAAACGTTTTAACCAAATCAAAAAACGGATCAGGAATTATTACACCAGAGTTTTTTAATCTTGGTAATATAGCGCCTACCGCTTTAGATTATTCCAGCAACTACAGTCAATACGTTGTTTACAGCGCTTATGCTACAGCTTCACTGGGTTATAAGAATTATGCTTACCTGGATTTGACTGGAAGAAACGATTGGTCAAGCACTTTGCCTAAAGACAACTGGTCATATTTTTATCCTTCTGCTTCATTGAGTGTTTTGCTGAACAACATATTTGATATGGGTCCGAAGGTGAACCTGTTAAAGATTCGTGGTGGTTGGGCAAATGTGGGTAAGGCTACTGGTCCATATAATTTGTTAGGTACTATCGGACAAGGAAATTATGGCGGCATAACTACTATGTCAACTTCTGCAGGACTTAAAAACCCGGGCTTAAAACCAGAAGAAGCTCAATCTACAGAATTTGGAATTGACCTTGGATTATTTCAAAACAGGTTAAGGTTTGAAGGTACCGTGTACCAGTCAGACAATAAAAACCAGGTATTGGGAATCAATACTCCTATTTCATCTGGTTACTCAACACGTCAGATTAATGCGGGTTTAGTTAGAAGCAAGGGTATTGAACTTTCTTTAGGAGGTACTATTATTTCTAAAAAAGACTGGCAATGGGATTTGAGTGTTAACTACACCCACAATGATTCTTATATCATTAGATTGGCTGATGGTGTTCCTTATTATTCTTTCTGGCAGGATGGTAATAGCGGATCATGGACTTATGCTAAAGGAAATGCTATTCCCGGACAGGTTACTGCCGATGGAAAGCCTGTGATCAGTGATGGTAAATTAGGTCAGCTCTGGGACAACCAGGTGGCAACCGTTACAGATAAAAGCTCACCATATTATGGATGGCCTTTACTCGACGATGGTGGATTTTTACAGTTTGTAGGAAACAGATCTTTCAACAGTAAACAGGTTGTGGGCAATTTTAATCCAAAATTGCTGATGGGTATGCAAACTTCAGTGTCTTACAAGTTTCTTACTTTAACAGCAAGTGTTGACATGCGCCTGGGTGGTATATTCTTCTCTCAAACCTATCGTTACCTGCAATCTGATGCGGTAATGAAGAGACAGGAAAATATGGGTATTCCTATCCCTGCGGCAAACAAAAACGATATTCCCGGATATCTTAAAAGCAACCCGGATAAATTTATCAAGTTTTCAGGTTTAGATCAGTTCCGTTTAGTAGGAGGTGCAACTGCTGCAATGGGAGGATTTCCATATAGTGATGGTAACGTAACATTGAATGATGGTGCATTTGTGCCTGGAGTATACCAGGATGATGATGGAAATTATATTGAGAATCTTGGTGGACCTGATACTAAATACGATTACTATGCAGACGCTGTAACCAATAACTGGAACTCTGCAAGAATGAGTATGTTTGATGCATCTTACATCAAGTTGAGAGAGTTAACTATTAATGCTAATCTCCCAAGGGCATGGGCAACCAACCTTAAGGTACAAGGCATTTCTGTTGGTGTATATACACGCAACGTTATTTTATGGACCAAAGCAAAAGCAGGTATCGATCCGGAACTGGCTTATCAATTCCAGTCTGGTGCACAAGGCAATGGTTCACAATTCAGACAGGGTATTGAGCGCTTTAATGTTACTCCATGGTCAATACCTGTGGGCGTGAAACTTAATGTGAGATTTTAATTAAAACAAGCACATTTAAATTCTTAAGTGATGAAGAATACAATTAAAAAAATAAACGTAATCGGAATTTTCTGGTTGCTTATTACAGCCTCCATTTCCTGCGGGAAGTTTGAGACGCTGAATACAGATCCGAATAGTATATCTCCAACTATTGCCAATGTAAACTACCTGATGGCGAGTGTGTTAACATCTGCAGCAGTAGAATATGGTAACCTTGGTTCAGGTGATATGTCTGGCGCTATGCAGCATACTGCACAGGATGCCTGGTCTGGCGGATACAGTAACTATCAGTGGGATCCAAAAGATTGGAGCGGCTATTATGGTCGTTTAAGAGATGATAAACTTTTATTGGAAAAAGCAGTAGAAAACAACTGGAAGTTTCACCAGGGTGTTGGATTGATTATGAGGGCATTCAATTTTGGATGTATTGCAGATCTTTGGGGTGATGCTCCTTATTCAAAAGCATTGAATGGCGATTTGGGTGGAGCAGAAAACACAACACCTGTATTCGATAGCCAGGAAGATATATACAATGGTGTTATTGCCGATTTAAAAGCGGCACTTCCATTGCTGGAAGGATCGGCTTCTGATTTTCCTGAAGTAAACTCAGCTTCTGATGTATTTTATGGTGGAGATCCTGAAAAATGGAGAAAGCTGGCAAACACATTGTTGCTGCGTTATTCATTAAGACTTTCAAGCAAAAAAGATGTAAAAGCTGATGTAGAAGCTTTAGTAGGTAAAGTATTTGAAAGCAATGAAGATGATTGGGCTATGAGTTATCCCGGAATTGACCAGGGTTCTTCTTACCAGAAAAATTCAAAGTTCAATTCTCCATCCAACTACAACCGTAACAAGATGTCTGCAACGCTCGTAAAAAAACTTGATGCGTTGAAAGATCCAAGAATTGTGATCATGGCTGAACCAATTATTACCAGAACACTGGTTGATGCCAGTAAGTTCCCCGGCGATAATGCAACACTCAGCAAAATAATAGACGGCGTTAGGTATATAAACCCTCCTGCAGCTACAGCTGCAAAAGATAAACAGTTTGATATCTCTACATATGCTATAGACAGACCATTTGGCGCAGCATCTAACACTGTTTGGAATTTTTATGATACAGCAGCGGTATATGTAGGCATCCCCATAAGCTATAATGGAGAAACCTATCAGTATAATCTGAATGCTACAGGAACACAGTCAACTTCTAACAACGACTATGTTTCTTACATGAGAAGAGACATTTACGATAACCCAAGCGGAGATTTATTAAAAGCAAGAATGGCTTCCTATGCAGAAGTATGTTTCGACTTTGCTGAAGCTGCACAGAAAGGATGGAATGTAGGTGGTACTGCTGAAGATTGGTACAACAAAGGCATTAAAGCGTCTTTCGACACATGGTTAACCGATTACCAGGATGATGTGGATGCTTACGCTGGCGCTGTAAAAAGTTATGAAGACTATATAGCGCAACCATTAGTAGCATACGATGGATCCCTGGAAAGAATAATGGAACAAAAATGGATTGCTTCATGGCAAGGCTCTGTTGAGGCATTTATGGACTGGCGCAGAACAGGATTCCCTACTTTAAATATTGGATGGGCATCTTACCGTGGAGAAATTCCTGTTAGATATGCTTATTTTAATACGGAGTTACAAAATAATCCTACCAATTCTGATGCTGCTATATCAAGATTACAGGAAACAGATTATTCAACTGTTGATGGAAAGAACAGTTCATGGTCGAAGTTCTGGTTGATACAGGGCACTGATAAACCCTGGTAAGCAGTACGATTTCTTAAAGCGATTGAATAAAAAACCTATAAGGCCATATACCTTATAGGTTTTTTATTGATGGTTGTTTGAATACTCATTTGACATTTTTTTTACAGCGTGTTTTAATCATTTATGTATGTGCTGGAAATTTATTTTTTATCTTCTTGTATGTATGTTGCCGGCATTATCTGCCCGTACACAAGCGTGGGATTTGCCTAAAACCATGACAGATACGATTTTTGAACAGGAGTATCATGAAGCATATGCTGTAGGAAAAACCGCTGAAGAAAATGAAGTGAGAAGCATTACCAGTGATAACATTTTGAATATATGGATCGCTACTGCTTCTGGTATATTCACAAAAAAGGAGCATGAAAAAAAGTGGGAAGCCATTGCTTTAGGTGAAGATAATGGACCGGCCTATGCAGTTATAACAGATAACCGGAATGCAATATGGGCTGGCACCTGGAAGGGCGTATATATGTTTCAGCACAACGAAATAAAAAAAGTTAATGGTACCCAAGGACCAATATCTGTGCTTTGTAATTCCGGTGAAGGTATATATGCACTTGGTCCTAAAGGTATATGGCTATATGATGGAAATACTTTTGTAAAGAAAAATTATACCATCGCTAAATCTGTAAGATGTGCTGTTTCTGATAAGAAAGGAGGTTTGTGGATTGCAACAGATGTGGGGCTCTATCATTGCAACGATAGCAAAACAATTTATTTTCAAAATACGGATGTGCTTCTCAGCGCTTACATCAAAGGATTGGGTTTTGATGATGCCGGTAATATGTGGGTTGGCGGATTAGGAGGTGTGAGCATTTTACGTAATCAAAGAAAAATAAAAACATTAAAACCTGCTGACGGTATACCATCTATACATGTGAATTGTGTAGGGCATTCGCCAGATGGTAAAATGTGGGTTGGAACCAACGCCGGTGTTGTTAGATATGGTGCGGCGGGAAAGCACAGCCTTATATTCAGCCGCAGATGGTTGTTGGATGATAAAGTAAATGCCATTCATTTTGATGTGGAAGGTAATGCCTGGGTAGCTACACGGCAAGGCGTAAGCGCTATTAAAAAAAGAAAAATGAATCTTGCTCAAAAAGAAGCATTTTTTTATGATGTTACTATGCAACGACATGTACGTGAACCATGGATAGTGGGGCAGTGCAAGTTGAGAAACATAGAAGACCTTAGTACTTACGAGCCAGATGATGATGACAATGATGGTGAATATGGCGGCAACTATCTTGCCATGGAAAGCTTCAGGTACGCTGTTACAAAAAGTGAAGATGCGAAAAATAAAGCCAAAAAATCATTTGAATTTTTAAAGATGCTCCGTGAAATTACAGGACTCGATGGTTTTTTTGCGAGAACGATTGTACCTGTAAGTTGGGGAAATAATGTACATGATGCCAATAATACTTTTACCGAAAAAGAACTGGCAGAAGAATTGGTAAAAGAACCGCGTTTTAAACCAGTGGGTATACGGTGGCACACATCAAAAGATGGGAAATGGCTATGGAAGGGAGACACCAGCAGCGACGAATGGTGCGGACATATGATGGGTTATTTCTTTTATTACACATTGGTTGCAGATGATATGGAGAAAAAAGTAATTGCAGATCACGTTGCTGCATTGGTTGATCATCTTATCAGGAATAATTTTAACATGGTTGATGTTGACGGTACGCATACCCGTTGGTCGGTATGGAGCCCCGATAATCTGAACCGGGATCCTGAATGGACACCCGATCGCTACCAGAATTCTATGGAGCTGCTCACTTTTTTAAAGCTTGCATATCACATGACTGGCAATGATAAATACCAGCAGCACTATCTGCGCCTGATAAAAGAAGAGCATTATCTGGAGAATATGTCTCACATTACAGCGCAAAACCCTGCCTGGTTTATTTATTTCGATGCTATTCTGCAGATGTATTTATACCCTATATTATTGCATTGCGAAAAAGATTCAACCCTGCTGAAGTTCTACCAGCATAATGCAGACCAATGGATGGAAAAACGTAAAGCAGATAAAAGCCCGATCGTAAATTTTTTTTATTCATACGCACGCAACAAACAGGTAGGGCTAACCGAATCTATAGATTTTTTAAAAGATACACCGCTTGACCTTGTTAACTGGAATATCGATCACAGTAAAAGAGAAGATGTACATATGGTGCGTACGCCCGTACTTGAAGAACTGCAAGTAAGCGAATTGCCACCCGCAAGTATACGCGCTGCAGTGCGCTGGGACAGGAATCCATGGGTTGCCATTAGCGGTTATTCAAATATTGAAAGAGAACCTGTATTCTGGTTGTTACCATATTGGATGGGAAGATATCTGAAGATGATAGAGTAAGGTGGAAGGTATGAGGTATAGGGTTTAGGGTGGTTGGTGAATAACGTGAAAGGTTAAACGAAAGACGTGAGATAAATCTGAATAACTATAAACAATAAATGCCAAATTCTTTAACTATCTTTCCCTGCCTTCTGCCTCCTTACTTCTGCCTTTTCATTATTCCCCTTCCAGTGTTGCCTTTTCTTTTTTCTTTGCCTGGCGAAGCCTGTAATTGAAAGTGAGATTCAATTGCCGCAGGCGTCCTTGCGAATTACTTACGGTATAAAAGTTTGAACCTTCAGTAATAGATCTGTATTTGCGTGAATTAAAAACGTCTGTAACATTTAAAGTAAGCGTGCCGTTATTTTTCAGAATATCTTTGCTGATAGCAAGGTCCAATGTGGCAATAGATTTTTGTCTACCCTGCGGCATTTGTTGAGGAGCTTCATAATTACCACGCAGTTGGAGGTCGGTATTCTTCCAGAAAGTAAAACGCGATAAAAATCTTACGAACCAACTGTAGGTATCACTTTTAAACTCATCACTCAGGTTACTGCCGTCTGTAATAGCTCTGAAAAAATTAAAACTTCCATCCATTTTCCACCATTGCCATGGCGTATAAGATCCGGTAAATTCTGCACCGAATGAATTTTCAGTAGCAAGATTTTCCGGCAGCGTAACTGAATTTCCCAAACTATCAACCCTGCGTACCGACATTATTTTTCCCCTGGTGTTTCTGTAATACAACGAAGAACTGAAGGATGATTTACTGATGTATTTAATGTGACCGATCTCAAATGAATGTGTAAATTCCGGGTTAAGATCAGGATTGCCGCTCCAGTAATTGCGGTTATCGCTATACGTCATAAAAGGGCTTAGATCGTTATACTGAGGTCTGCGGATGCGCCTGCTGTAACTGAGTTGAATGGCATGCCCCTTCGGTAATTCATAGCTTACATGGGCGCTCGGAAAAAGGTTGACATATTTGCGTGGGTTTATTTCATTGGTTTGTTTTAAAGTTGTGGTTACATTGGTAAGCTCTCCGCGTAATCCTAACTGGTAAGATATCTTTTTAACCTTGTTGCCCAATATTGCATACACGGCGCTTATCTTTTCGTTGTATATAAAATTATTGGTAAGCCCGTTTAGTTCAAACCAGTTGTTGTCTTCATCTCTTTGCGTTACGGTATAATCGTTCGTCATATCGCGGAAGCTGGTTCGTAAGCCAGTTTCAAATTTTCCTTTCTCGCCAAATGGATGCACATAATCAATCTGAAGCAGGTATTGCTTCTCCGTTTCAAAATTTACGGCCCGTTGTAATAGGTAAGGTATACCCGAAGGAGAGCCATCGGGCTTATATACATCTTCTCCAAAAAATTGATCTGAGTCTTCCCAGTTGTCAAGATAACGGGCATCTACTGTAAGTTCATGTCCTTCTCTTGCAAAAGTTCTTTTATAGCTCAATGAATATTCTGAGTTGGGTTCGGTTTCAGTTTCATCCTGTGTGCGGTGTGAAATGCCCGTGGGGTCTTTAAGAGAATTAAGATAATCATGATAAAGAATATCAGAAAAACGTTTGCCCTTGCTGATACGGTATGTATATGCTGCTGTGAGAATGTTTTTTGTATCAAAATAATAGTCCAAACCTGCTCTTGCTGTATTGTACAAACCTTTAAGCTGATATTCCGCAGTTTTGGTGCTCACGAAGTTGGTATCGTTCCGGTAAAATTCCTGGTATTGATCACTCTTACCGGGAGCATTGCGATAAGAGGTGCTATAATTAATAAAGAAGTTGAATTTTTTATGCCTGTAGTTAACATTAGCAGCTATACCAAAGTTTTCAGGGTAACCTGCTATGATATCAAACGATCCATTAAAACCCTGCTGTCTTTCTTTCTTCAGAATAATATTAATAATGCCGCCCATGCCTTCTGCCTCGTATCTTGCAGATGGGTTAGTGATAATTTCAACACGGTCAATCATACTTGCCTGTAATTGTTGTAAGCCACTTCCACCTTTTATACTCACCAATCCGGAAGGCTTGCCATCTATAAGAATGCGCACGCTGCTACTTCCACGCAGTGAAACATTCCCATCCACATCAACCGCTACGGAGGGAATATTGGTGAGTATGTCGGCTGCCGTTCCTCCGGCATTAGCAAGATCTTTTCCTACGTTAAATATTTTCTTATCGAGCGATAAAGTCATTGAACTTTTTTCAGCCTGTATTACTACTTCGTCGAGCGTTTTTGAGGCAGACACTAATTTTATGATTCCGAGGTTATGTGCAGTTTGTTCTTTTGTAAGATGAAATACAGTGCTTTTATAATTCTTATAACCTACAAACTCAGCCATTATGTAGTAGCTGCCAGGTACGGTTTCAATACTAAACTCGCCAGCTTCATTAGTGTTTACAGACGTTAATGCGCTACTATCACCCTGCCTGAATAAACTGATGGTAGCAAAGCCAAGAGCAGTACTATGTTGCGCTTCTATTACTTTTCCTTTAACAGCAATGGTTGGGTGCGGTTGTGCAGGTAAATAAGTAGTAAACAAAATAAGCGTTATAATAAAAAGCGTGTATTCTTTTATGTTAGAACTAACAAAATGGCGAAACAATGTCAAGCAGCGATATCTCATCTGTCGGTTTAAGTTAAAATGGAAGTTTTTGAGAAAGATAAAATTACTCAAAACTTTGTAGTGAAGTATCCTGTACTATCAGGAAAAGGAAAACATACGTGAATTATTTTTGTGGCTAACGGCTTCGGTTATGAATTGAGTTATTTTCTTATTTCTATAGAAGTGCCGAGAGGAGTATGATCATACAGTTCATCCAATTCTTCGTCTGTTAACGCGATGCAACCGTTGGTCCAGTCTTTCCAGCGTTGAAATTTACCAATATATCCTTGCCCGTTTTTTAATCCATGAATTTTTATATCACCACCTACGGGCTTGCTTAACCGCTGTGCTTCTTCAATATCCTGAGCGTTTGGATAAGAAATACCGAGATTTTTATGATAGCCGCTCAATGGGTTCTTGCCGCTTATGGTATAAAAACCTTCCGGCGTTTTTTGATCCCCTTCATATTGCTTGTCGCCCACCGGTTTTTTACCGATGGCTATTATATAAGTAACAATCAGTTGCCCATTTGAATATGCGAGAAGTTGATGTTTTTCTTTAAATACAACTATATTATCTATAGTAATGCCTGCAGGTATTTTTTGAATGGGATAGAAATAATAGATAATAAACGATACCGTGGCTAAAATAAAAATCGATATGAAAATCTTTTTAAAATTCATTGCACCCGCGTTATTGCTTCGTTGTTTGTACAGCCGCCTGCCTGGTTATAACGATTCGTATAAAATAAACTAAAAAGATGGATTGGCCGGTAATAAAAAGTATCCATGCTGCGCTGACTAAGCGTAATGGCAGGAATAAATCAGACCGCTGTATATCTAAAAATAAGTATGGCATCTTTATGAAAATTACAGCAGGTATTGTAAATGCAACATGAACAGCAAATAATATCCAATTGATTTTATTTGCTTTGATTGAAATGAGCCAATATCCAATTGTTACAAATAGTAAAATAATAGTTATGACAGACATCAAAATAAAATGAGGGGGAAAAATGGTGGTATGCCAGCCTGGAACAACCGAAGTTGTAAAATCGAGCGAAAATGGAATAGTCAATAACAATAACGCAAGGAAAGCGAGAAATGGAATAACCGGTCTTTTCATACAAATGTTTTTCTCATCGCGGTGTGTTTGCAAAGATTAAATCTACAATTAATTAATACACTTACAATATGTGCGATGAAAATTTTTAGAGCTGAAAATTTACTCACCACTAAACATGGCAAGCATAGTATCCAATGCTTTGTCTGCGTGCATCCACTCTGTATTATCTAACGACATTTGCGCCGCTTCAGACGCTCTTTTTCTCATCTGTGTTTCATACGCTCCTATAGCAGTTTGAACATCGCTGAAATTTTCATTACACAGGCATTCGCTTAATTCTACAGCATCAAGCATGGCCATATTTACCCCTTCTCCTGCAAACGGCGGCATAAGGTGTGCTGCATCACCCAGCAAAGTAAGGTTTGACAAGGCTTTCCATGTTTGGTTTAATGGCATGCAGTTGATGGGTCTTGGAATAAAAGGTGTTGTTGCGTTCTCAAATAATTCGTGCCATATATTACTCCACTCCGGGAATTCTTTTTTAAACCACGAAAGTAATTGCCCTATATCAGAAAAATCTATTCCACTTTTTCTTAACCAGTCTTCTGCTGCTCTGAAGCTTGCGTAAAAATTTAAACTTCCATCGCCTTTTGAACTTACAATAATGATCTTTCCTCCACTGAACGCAAATATTTTGCCGCCCTTTAATAATTGATGAATAACCGGGGCATTGTTTACAGCATCATATACACTACCTTCTATAGCCGTTACACCTGAATAAAATGGAGTAATAGTAGTAAGGTGAGAACGGATCTTTGAATGGGCTCCATCAGCGCCTATCACAATATCAGCATAAGCAACAGTATCATTTTTAAAATGCAATGTCCAGCCGTCACCATTTTTTTCCATAAATTGAAAATGACTATTCCATACCACTGTGTCGGGTTGTAACGATTCCAGCAACATATTTCTTAATGGTCCGCGGTCTATTTCAGGGCGAAAATGTTCATGCCCAAAATCTTCTCCAGGTTTTGTATCATGATCATCAAAAAAGATCGTGGCTTGTTCGTTTACTATCCTCGTTCTGTCTGCACCGGGGCGAAAATTTTTTTTGAAAGCATCCAATAATCCCGCTTCGCGCAACGCTTTTAAACCAGATTCATCGTGCAGATCAAGTGTAGCGCCCTGTACCCGTACATCTTTATTAAAATCTCTTTCGTATACTTTTACGTTTGCGCCTTTCAGTTGTAAAAGTCTTGCCAGCGTTAATCCTCCTGGGCCTCCGCCCACAATAGCTATTGTCTTGTTTTGTATCAGCATTTATTAAAAATTAGTTTTATGATGCAAAACTATTTCTTATCCAAAGCTGATAATTGTATAAATCGGTCGTTTTTATTCAGATTGAGCTCTTTTGGCGCTACGCCGGAAAGTTTTTTTATTTCTTTTATGAAATGAGATTGATCAGCGAAATTTTGCTCCGGGTAAAATATGCCGTCAGCTATTTGTTGCAATGATGCCCGGAAGCGAATGATATTACCATATTCTTTTAATGACATGCCATATTGCTGGTTGAAATAGCGGTTTATTTGCCGGCTGCTCCAGAATACTTTTTCAGAAAGTTCCTTTACTGATATCGATCCATTGGAAGTATATATCAAATGGAAGAGTTGCAGTTTTCTGTCATCTGGTTCTTTTGTTAAAAGGCTTTTTATTTTTTCAGATGCTTTTTCGCTGAACGCTCCGAAGTTGTTCATGTCATCAACCGAGAACCCCCAAAAATTATCGGGTAAGCGTTCTGCCTGGTTGCATAAATGAGCAATGGATTGATGGAGAACATATTCAGCAGCGAGTGGCTTAAAACTAATGGCGAACGTCAGCGTTTTAGGGACAATGGTTGATTGAGCATATTCCGTGCCAAGCCCCATCAGTGTTATATCAAAAGGTTCTGTTGCAGACTGTGAGAGAAAGATATCAATTCGTCCGTCTGGTAGCACTACTACGTCCTTATTATTATCTGATGGATTATATAACATCCAGAAGCTTTCTACAAAACCAGCAATAGAAGGATGAGGCTGAATGATACTATAATCAAGATCGGTTTTCATTGGTGGTGGTGGTGCTGATAAATGATAGATTTTCGCTCAATATTTGTTTTTAAGTCAATGAGCCTTTGTCTAA
Organism: Agriterribacter sp.; assembly: GCA_047600465.1. Taxonomy (GTDB): domain Bacteria; phylum Bacteroidota; class Bacteroidia; order Chitinophagales; family Chitinophagaceae; genus Agriterribacter. The sequence continues at coordinate 1,338,960 of JASGKU010000007.1, read as the reverse complement.
CTTTGTTTTGTAAGCGTTTTTTAATAAATGTTGAAAACAGGCTGAATGGAAAACGAAACTGAAATGAATATAAAAAAATAACCTCTGTAAGATCCGGCTCTTTTTCTTTGAATGTCCACGAGCCTGAAAATGATCTGAACAGGAACGGACCTTTTGTCATTTTAATGGCTGTAGCTTTCGGTCTGTTGAAGGATACATACTCTGTTTCCATACCTAATCCGTTTTTTGCAACACAATATGCTTTAACTCCTTTACCCGCGGCTGTAGCGCCATTTATTAAATCAGCTCTTTTTAAAAAAGTATCCCAGTTCAACCTTTCGCTATAATCCTGCGTATAGTCAAAAGCATAACCTTGGCTGCAGCAAATATCAATATGTTCGGAAAATTTCATATTGTGCACGTTTTATCTTCCTGTGTTTTGATGTATAAAGCTGACAGATGAAGATAAAAAAAATGCCTGACAGGCTTGCAAGTATAATCTATTACAGTTCTTCGTGCTATTTAATAGGTGTTCGTATAAAACCTTTCAGGTAAAAATTCTTTTTTTGAATCTTTTGTTTTGGTACTGAAATAATTTCAGTAAATGTTACATCGATGTATCCCATTACAATATATCCTTTTCTATAGTTGCTTTGCATGGTACTGCTGAGTATATTTTTTTATCGGGACAGTTGCTCATTCAAAACGGTACTTAGAATTTTCCAAAGTAATTCGATATATCAAAGTATATAGGTAATTCTTTGCCATCAGAAAAGGTAATAGTGATAATATCGTAGGGCTTTTTGTTCTTGTAAGTGAGCGATTGACCTTTTACCTTGTAATCGCTGTAATGCTCTTTTATCCATTTATATTCGGCTCGATACTCCTGTAGTTTCGGTTTTTTCTGTAATAAATATGGCGGTTTCAAATGATAGCCCATCTTCTTTGCTGCCACTCTTTGAACTGGTTGTATTTGTATTATCTGTACTCGTTTGCGCTGAAACTGAACTTGTTTTTTTAGAGCTTGAACATGAGATGAGAATAAGCGACGCGAGTAAAATTGAAAGGATTGATTTCATGATGTAGCGTTTTATTGTTTAGGGAATATTAGTTTCTATACAGCGAAGGCTTGTGTTTTATAAGTTGTTTTAAAAATAATAAAACAAAAACCAGGAGATAAATAAAAGCATCCAACTTACTGTTAAAAATAGATGGCATTTTGCGTCTTGCCCGCTTTTACTTGCCCATTAGTTCTTCTTCCGTTTCTTTGTAAGGACAGCTGAATGCAATCGTCTGGGTTTCTTCACTCTTATTTCCTGATTGATCCATTAAAGCAATAGAAGCTTCATAATTGGTTCCTTTATCAAAGTCAATAAATCCAGCACACATGCCATGCCCAATTTTTATTTGTCCGTTTTCGATTGGTAAAATATATTCAGTTGTTTTGCCGGATAATTTATTCTTTACACTTGCCCGGGCAAAAAGTTCTGATCCATCAGATCCTGAGATATTGAAGTACACATATTTTTCAGGCCCACAACCATAACGAACAAATGTTTTTCCTGCTTCAGTTACCTGGGCTGTTAAAACCGGAAGCGCTGTGTCAGTTATTCCTGAAAAAGTAAACTCCAGATTCTCCATCTTCTGCGTTTGTTCATTATATTTTTGAGGTACCCGCTCATATGCAGGAAGATTATCGATGATTAACAGGTATCTTTCGTTTTCAACCGGAGCTGAAGCTGCTTTTAATACAACTTGTGACACATTAAATTCTCCCGTCAGAATTTCTGCAATAACCATTGGTATTTTGCTTTTTGAGGATTTAATATAAACAGGGTATTTCTTATTAAGATCCGGGATCAGCAGTCTGCTGTAAGCGTAGAATTCAAGTATGATGAGCCCATTTTTATTTAATGCAGTATTATCGGAAAGAAGGTATATGCCATTGCCTGCACATTTGGCATAAGAGATAGTAGCGATAAAAATGCATATTATTGTAAACTGTATTTGTTTTACAACTTTTGAATGAACCAGGTATATCCGTCTTGTAAAGTTGCTTTTGTCTAGGATCTGCGCAATATCTTTAGATTTCATTTGCCGAAATTTTAAGTTTTCTACACTTGTTTGCATAATGATGCACCCTGCATAAAAATTGCATAACCATTGTTGCTTTTTTTAATGACTATGAACCCTTACTTAAATAGATAGCAGGTGCTGAGCTTAGAAAAGCACAAAAAGATATTTTTACGGCTTATTTCTGGTAGATCGTGTTCCTCCTATTGGGGATGATACACTTTGAAATTGACCATCGCCTTTATAGACATATTGTATGCTGCCTGTAAGTTTTTCTTTGGGAATGATAGAATACACAAGGTTGGTCGTCATTTCGTGCAATTGATCATAAGCATTTTTGTCTTCGTCGAGATAGTTTTCTTTTAGTCTTAAGATTATGGAAACATACTTGACAGGTTCATTTTTTACGGTATCATAAATTCTGATATCCGGCGTAAGATATTTTCCGAGGCTGTCTGTAATTAACTGTTCCATTCTTTTACTCTCAGCATGGTTATAAGATGATGGACTGAATGCTGTTTTTGTTGTTTTTATAGACGGGAATGTTTGGAGTAGCAGTAATACCAATGTATAAGAAATAGCAATAGGCACCAATATTTTACCAATATTGATTGCGGGTTGTACAGTTGTAGGATTGTAATGCACCAGTCTTGTTCCTGCTATCCTGTCTCCTAATCGCCTGTTTGTATGTACGATAGCTATAATAACTTCAATAGGCCATAATGCACAAAATATATCCCTGATAAAACATTGTATCGGGCTTGCCGCCTCTCCAGTGGTATTGTCAATTACCTGAAGATGTAGAATCCGTTTTGCAATACTCCTGCCATTAAAAATATCCTTGCAGAAATATAGGGCAAAGCCAAATACAGCGATATATTTTGTTGGGCCTTGCATAAAATTGATATCCACTTGTTCATGTGACACGGTAAAGGCAACTGAAAACATTTGTACCATTGCCGGAATAAAAAACAACATCATGATCAGCGTCATAAAAAAATGGTCCAGCAGCATCGTTCCTATTCTTGTACCAACGCTTATGGGTCTATTGTAAATGGATGAATTCATAAAAGGGTTATCTTGGTTTAACTATTTAGAGATTTTTCTCTATGTTATATAACGATCATAGTTTTATCTGTATATAAAAATGAATGATTGCAATATCCGGCATGCTCAATTTACTTTCGAAAATCTATTAAGAATTTCCATTGCTTTTTCAGCATCCTTTTTATCAACAAATATATGATCGTGATAATAAGCTGCTACTACATTGCAACTGATCCCATTATCAGATAGCGCTTTTGAAAAAGCGGCAGTTAAGCCGACCGCCGACAAAGAAGAATGAACGGTTAAGGTAATCCAGGACGCTATGAAAGAATATTTGAGCCGGAGCTTATCTGCAATTTCTTTTTTTAGTATTACAGTTGTTCCCTCTTCTTCTTTAAAAACAAGAATGGCGTCGTTTGTATTAACTATGGTAGGATCGGGTAAAGTGCAAAACACAAACTCGCCGCTATTCAATACCGGTTTCATTGATCGTAAAAGAATATCGAGATCCTTTTCTCCTGGCATTTTGAGCTGATTTTTTAAAGTAAAAAAACTTCAGAATAACATTTTTAATATTTAAAACAAAAAAGCTGCGTTCTATGTTGTCAGCTATCAAAGGAAAAGATTGTCCACCACCATTGCCATTTATCATTCTTCTTTTTTAAAATTATTAATTCTCCATGTCCGCATAAACTACCGCAGGCATAATCATAGTAGGCAAAAGCAATGGTATTATTTCTTATAAAAATAGGCTTTGCTATTTGATAAACGATATAGTTGAACTCAGGAAAAGTCTTAGGCTTTGTAGTGTCAATAAGATCGAAGCGCGATAAACTACTTTGTTTCATATCTTCTATTGACCATCTGTAAGCAAATTGACTTGAAAGGGAACTATCTATTGTCCTTCTTTCTTCTTTGGAAATTTTCAGTGTGTCAATAAATAAGGTGTCATTACGTGTAATCCGGCTGATAAACTGGTTCTCCGAAAGGCCGGTTTGGATTTTGTGGAAGGTAAAATTATTGACCTGCGGAGCAAGAAATGCATTTCTTTTGGTTCTGATTAAAAAATTAAACACATCCCTTTCATCTACAACAGACTTGGTTTGAGATAGAGCAGCAGTACTACATAGAAGAGGAATGATCAATAGAACTATAAAGTTTCGCATATGTTGGTTTAATTATTCATATTTGAAATTGTTAATCAAGATTCCAACCTTTGCTTTTTAAATACTGCTTGCATGCAGGGCAAAATTCCTTTTCTTCATTTGTTGGGTTGCCTCCTTCAGCATCACGCATAAAACAGGTTTTTACAGAACAGTGTTCAAGCCCCGCTGTATGACCTAGCTCGTGTATAGTTATTTTAAACAATTGCATTTTTGTTTCGGTTTTAGATAACCTGAATGTTGACACGATGCAAGCTTTACCGGGGCAAGATCCAAGCCCTATTACTCCCCAGTCTTTAATAGCATTTTTGGTTGTGCTGATGTCGTAATTGGTTAAGCCTATAGTGATATGGTTGATGGTTGTTTTTTTATTAAGAAAGTTGATAAGTGAATCTGCGCGATACCTGTTTCGATCCGCATTATAAGCGGATACAGGTAAATCAATAGCAGGGAGTAAATTGGTGTGGGGGAAGATTTTATTTAATTCTGTTAGAACAAACATAGTTGTTTCAACAGGTATACTTTTAAACGGTTGAATATTTATAACAAGCACTTCTTTGGGCTTATCCTTCTCACTGCAGGCGGCAAGAAGGATAAAGAATGCTATAGAAAAATAAAACCGGCAGTACATTTACTGAATTATTTATTTACTATCTGTTCAAGATTTAACAGCAGCGGATTTTTTATCTCGAAAAAAAATAGCTGAAAGAATATATCCAACACATAACCCTCCTAATAAATAATATTCAAAGTTTACCTGGCTTAAAGGGTAATTTGCTGTTAATTGAATACCTGTTCCTGGTTGATGATCTAACATCTCTTTAAAATAGAATAGAAGCATCATGCGTCTTATTATAATTGCAAGTAACATGCAACCAGCAATTATACCTATACTCATCATTCTCTTTTTGCCTGAAGGTATAGGCGCATATCGCCAAAGCAGAAAAATAGCGATAGGTAAAATCCCCAATAACAAAGAAAGAAGAAGGGTTCTTCCAAATGTTCCGCCGATTTCGGTTGCCTGGTATTTTGCTCCTTCGGGTTTTGGAAGTGCATAGTAATATAGGTCGCCCATTAAATATAGCCCTAGTATAAAAAAGGCAACAGACAGTACAATTGCTATAACCAATCCCGACTTCGATTTTTTCATGGTGTTTTTATTAAGGTAAAGAGTTTCTCTAATTTAATGAATCAGCGCCGGTCTTTGAGTAATTTCATGATAACAAATATGATCGGCGGCAAAATAATGATATACCATGCTCCTCCTTGTTTTATTTTTGTTTGAATGAGGCTCCCCGCCATGTAAAAGATTGGCATGCCATATTAACAAGTCACCTTTTTTAGCGGTAAAAATTTTCTTCTGGATTTTCTTTTCCTGTATTTTCTCTTCCAGCATTTTTTCATATTGGGTATAATATTTACTGCCTAATAAAAACCAGTTCCCTTCATTGTCATAATCTGAATTGAGATAATAAGGCAAAGTGTGACTGCCAGGGTAATAGTGTAACGGTCCATTGTCTTCATCAATATCTTCCAGTGCTATCCATACACCCAGCAGTCCACCCAAAGGATAGGTAGTCATATGAATGCTGTCGGAATGTGTGTGTTGTTCACTACCCATCACAAAATTGATACTCTGGAATAATTTGACTTCATGATTTATCAAAGATGATAACAGTTCCAATAACTTTTTGTCTTCCCCTATGCTTTTTAATAAGTTGGATACATGTATAGCAAACATTATTTTATTGCCATTTTTGAATCCTACTTTCTTTTCTTCTAATAGTTTTTCTATTTCGCTATTGATGGCATCGACGGACTCTGTGCTCAAATATTGCTTGATGATGGCATAGCCCTCTCTATTAAAATTGCTGATGCTTTTTTGAGATGATTCGTCAAGTTCTTTAAAAAGGGCAGTAGTGCTTACGGTAGGAATGTGCTGGTTATTATACAACGGAGCAACATCCAGGTTTTTGAAATCCTTACTCGATATAGAGGAAAAATATTGCTTTTTCAGTCCTATCTTTTTATAGATCGCGGCATTGTGTTGTAGTTTCTTTTTTTGAAACAGATTGTACAGAATGTAAATGGCCTTTATTCTTTTGATGAATCGAAACATGTATACCTTAGTTGGAGATTATGCAAAAGATATTCTTTACAAATGTATACGGATACCCTTTATTTCTGCGTAAGCAGTTTTAAATATTTTTTGCTTGCCGCTAATAATTCTAAGCTTTCTTTTTCTGTTGCTCCACTGCTTTGTTTGTAATTAAGTACGCGGTCAACCAGTTTATCCTTGGCAAAATAAAATCGACCAATAGAGCCTTTTTCCAGACTGGGGATTTCAAACCCTTTTGCAGTATCACTGTATTTATAAAGGCTTTCTGTTGAGTACACAAAAATCAAGCTGTCTTTATTGAGGTAATATTCATGCTGGATCACTTTGTTGGAAAGCCCAACCCATTCAACTATTTTCTTCAAACTGTCGCCTTTGTAATAACCGGTTAATTTACCGCCATTATCGGTAGCATATCCTAAAAAATCTTCACTGCCATTAATGGTTACAATGCGATAATTTTTATAATTATTTATTTGTGTATAATGATTTTTTATGCTGGCAATAATAAGGTCTTTGTCTTTTTTTGTTTGCCCAGATGCAATGGAGAAAAGGAAAAGATTTAAAAAAATGAATATGGTAATTTTTTGAATTTTCATTTTGGTGATTGTTAGCTGTGGTAATATTGAGCTATGATTTAGGTGAAATGTAAGAATATTAAAGTTATAGAAGTTTGCTGTTATTCTGTAACTGTAAAGTATAAAGGCGTATGCAAAACCCTGGATGTATTCTCAAAATACCGTATCATGATATCATAAAATATAATCCGGTCATTATTTTTCATGCTCTTCAGGCATGTAAGCAAATCTGGATTATATCTCGCGCCTGTATTTTTTATTATTGCTGATATGGTATCATTTCTAATTAAAATTACATTATAATGTTCAACCTAGTAATCCAGATCTATATCAATATTGGTTTGTATAACTCTCATTCCACCCATAGCTATTAATACTGTTTTGCTTGCAGTATCCTTATCCAACATGCCTATCATAGCAGTAGGTGGTGGCAGCGTCTTCGCTCTGAAAGGTATTTCTCCTATTTTCTTTAATTTATTTTTTGTCTTTTTGTATACCTGTATATAGGCAACACCTTCTCTGGCGGGTTTTATCGTATACCTACAAGAAGATGATCTATTGCTCTCTGCTGTGATGTTGCCGTTGTCTGTAATTAACACTACATTATTGCAAGAAATCCCGTCAACAACAACCGACAAAGGGTTATCTAATCCTAACTGAAGTATATTTTGTCTGTCGTTGTTTACCAAAAAACGTTGTGCAGGAGCATGTAATATTGCTACAGATAAAACAAAGGTTAGTATCAACCTGAAAAGGGTGTTCATAAAGTATTTGTTGTATTAATGAAGTTAATGGAAGGTAACATAAGGTAATGGACATCAGTATTGGTCATTTCTTAAGAGAAAGATAAAATCTACCTGATTATTGTAGTAATTGTTTTTGCATAAAAAAAGGCAGCCCTGATTACAGAGCTGCCACTGTATTTACAATCACATGCTTGTTATGCACCCATCAGATCATCCTGCTTTTCAACGGAAGCTTTAAGTCTTTGTACCAATGCGTTGAATTCTTTTTTATTCAGCACCCCATCCCTGTCTTCAAAATGGCGTACCGGAAAATAGGTATCATTTTCACTGTTATCGCTTGCAAGCCACAACGTTTCAAGATTCAGCGCGGGAAATCTTAACAGGCGAAGTTCATTAGCCTCCGGATTTTTTTCTACCCGGCTCAAAGCATCAATTCCATTTTCAACATTATTCAGATAAGTTTCATCTGTGCTCACCTGTAATATTTCCGGGTTGTTTTCATTGGTAGATAAGTCATATATCGCTACTGGTTTTGCTTCATCAAGTTCAATCACGCGTACGCTGGATGGTTCTTTGATTGTGTTCACTTCGCCATTAATATCTTTTAATGAAGCTGTAAACACATGATGTGGCATGCTCAGGTGAAGCTGGTCCAGTTTCTTTTCTACATTCAATGAAGGCAGTTGAATTTTAAGTAAGGGTCTGAATTCCGGAATAGGGCGTATTAATTTTTCATACAAAACATAATCCAGGAATCTCATATAAGAATATTTTTTTGTGATATAACTATGCGTCCAGCTACCACTTCCCTGGTAGTTGTTCGAAAACTGGTCTACGGTCAAAATACTTTTGTGGTAAATAGGATCATCAATGTGAAAATACTTTGTACTTCCTATCCGCGAAACACCGTAGATGCACATAAAATGTCCGCCACCGCCGCTCCAGCCAATTCTTGTTCCAACTACCAAACCCTTATCTATTTCCGCTTTTACCGCCTCCCATGTCATGGTACCGCTGCTGAAAGAAACATAATTGTGTGTACGGTCAAGCGCTTTATCCAGATACCATGGCACATTACATCCCGATGGGGTAGGAGTGTTACAACAGGACAACCCTTGCTCCTGCGATGCAATTTTGCATTGCGACCAGGGATTTAAAAATGTTGCATAAAAATGAGATACACTGTTTGCTGTAGCTGCCCAACACCAATTAGACTTGAGCTGCGTCTCCATGTTGAAATTAAGCACTTTGCTATAATATAGCCAGTTTAAAATGCTTTGCTCCAATTCGTAAGGAGCCTTGATGCTTAAATCGTTGAAATTTTTAAAGTTCATATATCTATTATTAAAGGTTATGCTGAGCATGAGGTTAATGCAAAAAGATATCGTACTCAGGAGCAGGGGTAACAGGCGGGCGGTGTTGAAGCTATGGTTCAATAATTATATACATCATAAACATAAATGTTACCTGCTTACCGGAATTTTAATTTGTATAACGGCTCTCAATTAAAGGGATGTTTTTTTGAAGCCGGTTACTTTACGGATTGAGGAAAACAGCAATTGTTCTATCTTGTAAAGCCTGAATATCAATATATAAACTCAGTTATTTACAATGCGATAATATTGTACATTTTAACAGTAAATAATGGGTACAGAATAAGGGATTTTGACTGCATTTGCAGTAGATTTGCCGCCTAATAGCAAATACCCTTATTAATGAAAACACGAGCCTTATTATTCGTAACATGCCTCTTCTGCACTGTTACTTTTCTTTTTATTTCTTGTGGAAAGGAGCATAGTTTTGAAATACCTACATCTGGCGGTAATGATTCTACCATAGCAAAATATACGTTGGGCGCTGGAAGCGATACCTGCACCGGTGCAGTGTTAGCAGGTACCTATATGAATGGTGTGGCCATGAGTGCCGCTAATACGGTAACCATACAGGTAACGGTAACATCAAAAGGCGCTTATAACATTACTACCAATATAATTGATGGTGTTAGCTTTGCTGCCAAAGGAAGTTTTACAAATACAGGAACGCAAACAGTTGTACTAACTGCCACCGGTACTCCTGCATCTACAGGTGAAAAAACATTTTCAGTTATTGGAGCAAGCAACAATTGTAATTTTGATATCACATTTTCTCCAGCCGCTCCACCAGCGGTATTTACATTAGCAGGATCTCCGGATACCTGTACCGCACCGGTTATTGCTGGTGTGTATGCAAAGGGTACAGCGCTTTCAGCGTCGAACACGGTAACACTAAAAGTAAATGTAACTACGGCGGGCAGTTATAATATTACTACCAATACAGCCAACGGCATTAGTTTTTCTGGCTCAGGTGTATTTTTATCTGCCGGAAATGATATAGATGTTATCCTTACTGGTTCAGGCACACCTTCAGACAAAGGCATTACAACGCTTTCTCCAAATATTACTTCCAGTTGTAGTTTTAATATATCCATTGCCGATGAACTTCCGGTTGGAGATGGCATTTTTACATGTAAGGTGGATGGTACATTAATCACTTTTAATCAATCGGCTTCAGCAGATATAACAGACCCAATGACCGAACAGCCTTATTTGATGCTGGGCGGCCACAAGGATGGCGATCCTGAAAACTATTTCCATATTTTTATTTCAAACAATGATGTATCGCCTGTTAAAGCAGGAACCTACGACGAAAAGCATTTTGTTGGCACCAGCCTTTCAGATCTTGGATACCGCATAGAGGCTGACTACATTGCCAAAAATGCAGACCTTTCAACCACTATGTGGAATACGAGCAGCAATATTCCGGGGTTCAGTGTTAACCCGGCCTTCACCATTGTTGTTACCAGTATTACCTCAACCAGGGTAAAAGGTACGTTTAGTGGTAAGCTTACCAATACACCAGATAATAATAAAACCGTAACTATTACGGAAGGTGCATTTGATTTGCCGATACAATAAGTGAAAAGATAATTTAAGAGATGATTTTACATATTCAATCTCTTGCCTTCATGGCTTCTCTCACCAAGCGGGAGAAGCCATTTCCTTGAATCATAAAAAGCTTCATAGGTTGAAACTGCGCCTTATTGCTGATTCACCACTTCGGTTATCCATGCCTGGTATTTTGAGTAAAGGCGTTGTACAATATCGGGATGTTTGTCTGCTACATTATTGTGTTCAACACTATCTGTTTTCATATTTGCCAGCCAGAATCCATCTTTTGAAAGTTCGCTTTTTTCGCTTTCATACGGACTGTGCAATAGTTTCCATTCTCCATCCATCACCGCCCATTGAGGATTGTCTTTGGTACCCTGGCTTTCCCAATAAAATTCTGTATGAGGGCTTGATGCTGTAGACGATGCAATCACCTCCTTCAAACTCATGCCATCTAATTTTCTTTGAGGCAAAGGTATATTGCAATAGTCGGCCAATGTAGGAAACCAATCTATATTGGCTGCAAACTGATCGCGTACTTCGTTTTTAGGAATGTGCCCTTTCCAACTAATGATAGCCGGCACTCTTACGCCGCCTTCAAACAAACTGAATTTAGAGCCGCGTAAATTTCCTGCCGAACCGCCGCCACCAAAGGTTCTTTCCTCTCTTGAAAATCCCTGGTCTGATTGAAATACAATAATGGTATTATCAGTTAAACCCAGCGCATCAAGTTTTTTCAATACCAGGCCGATTTTCTCATCCATAGTAGATATAAATGCAGCGTACATATTGCGGGGAGAAGGAAGGTTTTTATAATAATCCAGCCACTTTTTTTCACCCTGTAAAGGGTAGTGCGGTATGTTTATAGCGAAGTATATGAAGAATGGATTGTTTTTATTTTCATTTAAAAATTTATTGGTTTCATCTACCATTAGGTCTGCAAAGAACTTTCCGGGCTCCCATATTTCTTTGCCATTCCGCCAGAGATCGTGGCGATTGGGTCCGTTCCAATAGAAATAGTGCGAATAATTATCAATGCATCCTCCCATAAAACCAAAAGAATAATCGAAGCCCTGTGCGTTGGGCATTGTTTCGGGCGTATAGCCTACATGCCACTTACCTATATGCGCAGTTTTATACCCAGCAGTTTTAAAAAGCTCTCCCATGGTGAATTGATCAGCCGGCATGCCGGCATCACCTTCTTTTGAGGAAGCCATAGCTGAAAGACCCGCCCGTTGCGGATAACGCCCGGTAAGCAGAGAAGCTCTTGATGGTGAACATATAGGCGATGCGGCATAAAAATGAGTGAATCTTACACCATTTCGTGCAAGGTTATCAAGATTGGGTGTTACTAAATCTGTTGCTCCATAAATGTTGAGATCATTTGCCCCCTGGTCATCCGTATAAATCACAATTACATTCGGGCGTTTTGCTTTTGTTTGAGAAAAAATAACGCTGTTCACTGAACATATCACAATCAATGCTGCTAAAATTTTTTTGTACATAGAATGATCTTATTGTTAATTATTCCGTTCACATTATTGTGCCGAAGGTAATGATGATTTACTCAACTCTTTACCGTCATGGCGAGGCGCTTTAGTAATTATAAATTTTAATAGCTTGATGCGCCGAAGCCATCTCCATATAAGACGTATTATTACCTCCACATTAGATAAAATGCATTGAAGTCTTTTATTTAAACCAGTAAAAGCAGATATTTGAGCCCTATTTATAACTTGGAAAAACATACAAATGAAAAAAATAATTTTTGCACTTTTTATCTTGACTGGGTTAGTATTGAATGCCTGCAACACGGCTACTCCCGAAAACTATTTTGACCAGGCTGTATTAAATACCAATCTGTTTGCAAGCTTTGGTACTCCACAGATGGCAAGAGAATTAAAAACGCCTCCCGCTCAAATGGCACCCGATAATAAAACAACAGTATCTGTACCAAGAAAAGAAGTAGTTAAAACCACCATTGAATCTATTGAAGGAAGCCTGAAGAAAGTAAAAGATTTACAACCTACAGATGATACCAAAGAAATGCTGGAAACATCTATTGCCTTGCACGAATTGGTATTGCCGGTATATAAAAATGAATTTGCTAAACTGGCCGAAGATTACGACAAAAATCTGCCGCAGGCTGAACTTGATGCAGAATGCCAGAAAATTATTGATCAATACGCACCCAAATTTGAACAACTCTACGAAAAGTTAACAACGCTTGGTAAGGCGTATGCGGCTAAGAATAATATCAATGTGAATTGGGGAAAATAAGCGCAGTTTTATACTCCTATTGCTACAATATCAGCGAAGAGAAGAACTACATTGTTACAGTTTTTTGCCGTCATAGCGAGGCACTTGAGTATTTGTATATGATCAATAGCCTATGCGCCGAAGCCATCTTCCGTGTCAATATTTTATGATTGTAGCGAAAGACTGCTTCTCCCGCTATAAATATTCATTCATTTCAATTATCATGCTGGCGGGATCGCAGTGACGGTGGAGAGGTTGTGAAAAATAATAAGTAACACCAAAGAATTGATCTGACTTGGTATTTAGGCTGTACTATAGTATTAACTTGGAGGAAGTTCGTTAGAGAAGAAATTTTTATCATACAATCGGCGTTTAGAAAAATCCAATCCGCTTACTACATTAAATCTGCGAAACGTATGAAACTTGAAATCAAAAATCTCTAGGTGTAAAGTTGGCATACTCGAATCTAAAATTGTAATATCTTCAATCGATTCCCAAGATTCATCATTTAAAAAGGGAATTTTTTCAGGAGCAAATATTATTACATTTTTTTCTGATTCGGGTATGTGTGTTTTTAAAATCTTCTTGTCGAATAAACGCATCTTTTTATAAGACAAATGCCTTTCAAATTCAGCCTCCATTGCAAAGTCAGAAATCTGAAATTTCTTCCCATCATATTCAAACGTTCCTCCCTCAAAATGAAATGTATATTTTTTCTTCTCAACACACCCTTGTAGGCTATCCCATTGTTCATAGAATTGAGCTATGAGAGTTGTTTTTTTTGATAATTTTGCTATCAAAGGCAATGAAAAAAAACGTCTTGCTAAATCTTCGGACATTATGGTTTTTTCAATTAACGTATCATCCATAATTTCTTCCATAGAAAATTGGAATTCCTTCCATTGGACTACTACACTTTCCTTCAAAGTAGGAAATTTATAATTCATCACTATGTCATCCGAAACAGTATCATGAACAGATAATAAATCGATGTTTAGGTTTTTTGCCTGCGATATCGCTGCTTTTGTAAAACCAGCCTTGCAGCATATAATCCCCTTTTGAGCTCCAACATCTTTAATAACAGAATTAAACTCGCCTACAATATTTACATCAGCGGGCCTTTTATAATCTTTTACTTGAATAATCATTAAAAGCTCATGGTTAGCAATTTTTGACCTGACAGAAACATCAATCTGTCTTTCGATACCTGAATCCCTTCCTAAAATCTTGTCATTGACCCGAACATCTGCATAAGGTGCGAGTTCACCATAGATTTTTCCAACAACGTATTCATAATGCTTCCAGCCATTCATAAATCTTTTCTTTAAATAATCATATACTAAAATAACACTCTTTGAAAATGTTCTACTAAAAATTATAGATGTTCTCTGATGCTCGATGCTCCAACCGTACAAGAGTGCGACGCAACTGACGTCCAATAACACCACCACAGCCCGTCCCACAAAAAATCCCCCTTCTTCTCCACACTTCCTCCACAATCCATCATCCTATCTATCCCAAACATCCCATAATCCCAGTCCCTTTTCGTAGTTTTGCGCCTTCCTATACTATATATAACTATTCATGGAAACAACAGTTGAAATAGCCCAGAAATTAGGACTTCGCCCGGATGAATTTGAAATGATCAAAAAGATCCTGGGGCGCACACCCAACTTTACCGAACTCAGCGCTTACTCCGTAATGTGGAGTGAGCATTGCAGCTATAAAAATTCTATTAAATGGTTGAAAACGCTTCCGCGGGAAGGTGCCAAACTATTGGTGAAAGCCGGAGAAGAAAATGCAGGTCTTGCAGATATTGGTGATGGCTGGGGTGTGGTGTTTAAAATAGAAAGCCATAATCATCCTTCGGCAATTGAGCCATACCAGGGAGCGGCTACAGGTGTAGGCGGTATCCATCGTGATATTTTTACAATGGGCGCCAGACCCATCGCAGCTTTGAATTCGCTGCGCTTTGGCAATTTAAAAGAAGAAAAAACACAACACCTCATGAATGGTATAGTGCATGGCATTGGTCATTATGGCAATTGCTTTGGTGTACCTACCGTGGGTGGTGAAATATATTTTGAAGATTGCTATCATACCAATCCGTTAGTAAACGCCATGAGCGTGGGAGTGGTAAAGGCAGGACAAACCGTGAGTGCAACGGCTGAAGGAAAAGGCAATCCTGTGTTTATTGTTGGTTCTGCAACGGGTAAAGATGGTATGGGCGGCGCGGCATTTGCCTCTGCAGATATTACAGAAAGCAGCGTGGAAGATCTGCCGGCGGTTCAGGTAGGAGATCCCTTCCAGGAAAAGAAATTGTTAGAAGCTTGTTTGGAACTGATCCCGAAAGGTGCATTGGTAGGTATGCAGGATATGGGTGCAGCAGGTATTATATGTTCTACTGCAGAAACCAGTGCTAAAGGTGGCGTGGGTATGCGCATAAACCTGGATAAGGTTCCCATGCGCCAGGCAAACATGAAAGCATGGGAATTGTTGTTAAGCGAAAGCCAGGAGCGCATGCTGATGATTGTAAAAAAAGGTAGGGAAGCGGAAGTGCTGGAAGTATTTGAAAAATGGGATTTGCCTTGCTCCCAGATTGGTGAAGTTACCGATGGCGGTATGCTGCAATTTTATATGCATGGAGAACTGGAAGCAGAATTACCTGCAGAGAGTTTAGTGCTGGGCGGTGGTGCACCGGTGTATGAAAGAGAATATCGTGAACCGAAATATTTTGCAGAGATCAAAAAGTTTGATGCAGCTTCTATACCTGTACCAAATGATCTGAAAGCGGTAGCTGAGAAAATTATTGTGATTCCTAATATTGCCTCCAAGCGCTGGATCTATACGCAGTACGATAGTATGGTGGGCACTGGTAATACTTCAACCAATGAGCCGAGTGATGCGCAGATTGTAAAAGTAAAAGGCACTAAAAAAGGTTTAGCGGTTACGGTCGACTGTAATAGCCGTTATGTGTTTGCTGATCCGCACAAAGGTTGTATGATAGCGGTGAGTGAAGCTGCAAGAAATATTGTGGTGAGTGGTGGTACGCCGCTGGGCGTAACCAACTGTTTGAATTTTGGTAACCCGTACGATCCTGAAGTATACTACCAGTTTGTACATGCTATTAAAGGCATGGGTGAAGCCTGCCTGAAATTTGATACGCCTGTTACAGGTGGTAATGTGAGTTTTTATAATCAAAGTCCGGATGGCGCTGTATATCCTACACCTACTATTGGTATGGTAGGGTTACTGGAAAATATTGATGATAAAATGACCTTGGATTTTAAACAGGCTGGTGATAGTGTTTATTTGATTGGTGTAATTAAAGATGACATCAATTCATCAGAATATATACACAAACTGCATGGCGTTGAATATTCTCCTGCTCCTTATTTTAATTTGGAAGAAGAGTATCGCTTACAACAAACCGTTAGTGCGCTGATAAAAAACAAACAGATCGCTTCGGCGCATGATCTGAGTGAAGGTGGACTTTTTATAACGCTTTGCGAAAGTGGATTTAATAAAGGACTTGGTTTTAATGCAAATACTGGTAAGTCTGTGAGAGCAGATGCATTCTGGTTTGGAGAAGCGCAAAGCCGTGTAGCTGTTTCGGTTGATAATGGAAGTGAAGCTGCATTAGAAGCAGTATTGAAAAAAGCGGGAGTGCCATTTGTGAAAATTGGTACGGTTACAACAGGCGATATAATAGTGGATGGACAATCATGGGGCAGCATAGAAGAATGGAAAGAAAAATACGATACAGCTATTGAAACCTATATGGCATATGAAGAACAAAAGTATTAGTTGCATCATAGCTGTTACAGGTATAGCATGGCTAATTGCATGCAATAATGGGGATGATAAAAAAAATCCGCCGATTGATGCGGTGGGACCCACGGCCGAATTGGTAAATCTTCGTAAAGCCATCGCTTTAAGACCAGACTCCCTGGGATTGCGCTATATGCTGATGGATGAATTACTGAAAAACAAACTGTACAATGAAGCACTCGCAGAAAGTGATACACTGTTAAAAGTGGATACTGCTTCTGCTGCGGTGTGGTACAGGCGTGGTGATATTCTACTACAGAAAGGAGATACGGTTGCAAGCATCCAGGCATTACAAAATGCACTGAAGGGTGGTCCGTTGTTTATGGAACCACAATTACAACTGGCAGCTATTTATTCAAATCAATCAAAGCCTGAAGCAGTTGCTGTTGCTGATAAGATTATTCAATACGCGCAGGATCAAAAATATGCCACGCAGGCAAGGTTTATAAAAGGACTGTATTATTCCAACATCAACGATAAAACAAAAGCATTAGAACAGTTTAACGAGTGTATAAAAAATGATTATACTTTCCTGGATGCGTATGTAGAAAAGGGATTGCTGTTGTATGATCAAAAAAATTATAAAGAAGCAATGAGGGTTTTTGAACAAACCATACAGGTAAGCAATGGTTTTGCCGAAGGTTATTACAATGCCGGCAGATGCGAAGAAGCGCTTGGCAACAAAGCTGAAGCCATTACTTATTATCAAAAAGCTATTGGGTTAGATAAGTCGTTTACTATTGCCCAGGAGGCACTGGCTAGAGTAAGTAAATAGCCTTCGGCTTTGGTTTTTTGAACCACAAGGACACAGAGACACAAGGAAACACCAAGGAAGCGATGTTGATGACTGAGAGCTGAGAGCCACAATCTTATTCCTCATCACTTTGTGGAAGCTCCGGATGTGCCAGGAAATTTAAATACTTTTCCAGGTATTCTTTAGGCGTAGTATTCCATTCTGCTGTACGGGATACTTTGGTTTTTATACAATGATAAGCGAACTCATACAGTATATTTACAATAGCGGGATTAGGCACTAATGCTCCGTTCTCCCCAGTCATAAAAGCGCCCCGGCTTCCTGTTTTTTCTTTGCGGGCAATTTCAAGCATAGCATAATATACAGGCAGTCGTGCAGATTTTACTCTGTCTGATAATTCAGGTTGATTAGCCACTGCTTTTTCTGCCTTATCAAAAATGGTATTGTATTGCGCTATCAACGGCACTGATAAGAATGTTTCTTTATCCTGCACCGGAGAACCGAAAATGGACATCTTAATAGCTTTGCCAGATTGATTATTGTTATGCAGGAGATTAATATATTCGGCTACATAAGAAGCCGCAGGCCCATAATACGCTTTTAAAAATTCATCTTCCGTTTGTTGAATATTGATATCAGGATTCCATAACATTTTCGCGATGAGATAGGCACGAAGCGACGCCATCTCACCACCGCTTTGTATATTGCCTTGTTCAAACAAAGCAGATACATTGTTTTTGCGCAGGAACTGGATATTGGGTTGCAATATTCTTAAATTAGGAAACGGCGCCAGCAGATTGGAAAAGCGGATAGTATAATCCCAAATTAAAATATTGTTGGTGATCTTCCCCCATCCTTTTAAATCACTGGCGAATGAGGTGTCCCCAATCTCCAGCGTTTCGTTACGGGTACTTTCTATACTGCACAACATAATGTTTACATTCTTACGCGGTTCTATATCTTTTGGAGGAACTCTTGAATATTGATATGCCAGCGTTGAAATAATTTTATCAGGAAAACGCTCTGCCACTTTATTGATGAATGCAAGTATGGAGCCAGATCCAAGCGCGGGATATTTCTCTCCGCCATGGGTAGAGTACATTTTTTCCTCTGGTGCAAATGCGGCATATTGTTTATCGAGCGCCGCGCATTTTTCACACCTGCAATAGTTTACATTATCGTTCTGGCTCACCGACCAATACAATGCGTCTGGTTTTTTGTCCATGGCTGCTTTCAGATTCTTGCACACAATTTCCAGTACATCAGGATTGCTCAAACACAATTGTGCTTCTGGCTGGAAGCCATTGTTATCCCAATTTGGTATTAATCCAGCGTGACGCTTACCATCATAAAAACTAAAATATTCCGGGTGTGCTTCGCCATATTCTTTTGGATTCAGTAAAGTGTTAAATGTATGTACCCAATATCCCCACTGACTTTTATCGCTTCCTCTGCCTTCAAAGGAATGTAGTTTGTGCCAATCCATAAATTCAGGATCGTATACATCATTATAAAAAGTCTCTCTAAAACTAAAAGCAGGCAATTGTTGATCGTTTATAACGCTGAGCGTTATATCTTTTTGTTTTGGCACATAAGTGAGCGTAGATGTATATTTTCTGCAGCCGAGATAGTTTTCTAAAAAAGTATATACTCCATAAATCACACCTTTCCTGGAACCACCGGTAATCCATAAACGCTGATCTGTTGTTTTAATCAGCAAACCATCTGAGCCTAACGCATCATAACGTACATTTTGTGCTGCTGCACGATTTACTTTGCCTATCCATATTTCATGCGCAGATGGTTTTTGTTGATCATCCACTACAGGCATAACTGCACCGGAAATACGGTTAATATAATCCTGGAACACTTTAGCAGCCTGTATTTCAACAAGCGTAGCCTTTTGGGGTATTACAATAGTATAATCAGATTTGCCTTTATGTGTGAGATGAATGGTTTGCGCCATTAATGTATGAAAACTCAATAATATCAATATAACAGTTAATGATCTTTTCATATTAAAAAGGGTTATGTCAAATATAGAGAATGGTAGTGAATGGTGAATAGTCAATTGTGAATATTGAATAATGAGTTTGTTGTTTTCTTATCACTTACTACTTATCACCATATGTCTTTTTTATATCAGATCTGACGCTGCGCGTACCGACCCATTGACCATTCACTATTCACTACATTATTCCATATCTTCGCTACATGCCAATAGTTGCCCCTTCTTTATTAGCGAGTAATTTTTTAAAGCTGCAGGATGAATGCAATATGCTGAATGAAAGTGAAGCAGATTGGTATCACCTGGATGTGATGGATGGACGGTTTGTGCCAAACATCAGTTTTGGTTTACCTGTTATTGCTAAAATGAGAGAAGCTACTACCAAGCCTTTTGATGTGCACCTGATGATAGAAGAGCCGGGCAAATATGCCGCTGATTTTAAATTAGCCGGAGCCGATCATCTGATTGTACATTATGAAGCATGCCCTCATCTGCATCGCAATGTGCAGCAAATAAAAAATCTTGATATGAAGGCGGGCGTTGCCATTAATCCGCATACACCCGTACAGGTATTGCAGGATATACTGCAGGATATCGATATTGTATGCATGATGACTGTAAATCCCGGTTTTGGCGGGCAGCATTTTATTGAACATTCTATGTTTAAAATACAAATGCTTAGGGAACGTATAGACCAGCTTGGGCTGAATACAATTATTGAAGTAGATGGCGGCGTTACCCTCAATAACGCAAAAGCCATTATTGATGCCGGCGCCCATTCCCTGGTGGTGGGCACTACTATCTTTCATAATCCTGATCCCAAAGGCGTCATCCGGCAATTAAAACACATATAAACTACCGGCTTGCGTTAGTAAATATGCTTGTTTGCTGCCCGTATTATCCCCTTATTTTGCCCGGTTTGAGGGTATTCACCTACCTTATTTCCAGTTTTCGATTAGCATACGGTAATCCACGGTGGAAAAATGATAAAGGTTATAATAATGGGTCGTAGAACCCGTTTAATGTATGATAATTCCAATTTTATCGAATTTAATTTCTACCCCCGTGAAAAAAGTATCATTAATCGAACCTCAAACTATGGAGAAGGTTATAGCCATCTGCCAACAGTATGCGCCATTAGACGATGCAGGCCAGCAAGCTTTGCAAAGTGTTATTACGCTGAAAGAGTATCGCAAGAACGATTATGTTTTTGAACAGGATCAATTTTGTGGTGATCTTTTTGTAATTGTGAAAGGGTCTTACCGCCTGTTTCATAAAACAGCTCAAAAGGAGCATACTACCTGGTTAGGATATGATAGTCATATCATATCTTCTTTGCACAGCATATTGTATAATACGCCTGCAAGAGAAACAATGCATATTCTGGAAGAAACGGTAATAGGTGTAATCCCTTACCAGGAATTACTTAATCTTAGCCGTCAGTATGCGTCTATCGATAAACTGCATCGCAGCATTATGAGCCTGTTCATTATGGAAATGCAGGAAAATCTTTTTGCTACAAGGTTTATGGAAGCTGCTGATCGTTATCATTATTTCACTCAAAAGCAACCTGAAGCATTACAGCGTATCCCGCTTACTTATCTTGCTTCATTCCTTGGTATTACCAAAGAGAGCTTGAGCCGTATCCGTTCCGGATTCAGACATCGTGACGCCAATTTTGGATTGAATAATTCATATTTGCGTACCGCATCTTAAATAATAGCATGGTATAAAATTTTACCCGCTTACAATATTATGTTGCCGGTTCCTTTGTGGAGCCGGCAATTTTTTTTGCTCCTGATACTACAGTTATCGCAATACACAACATCAATAATAGTTTTTGGTGAAATTTTTTTTCAACACAACCTCTATATGTAGATAAACAAATAGCCGGTAAAATTTTTATTATAAAATAACAATAGTTAATTTGGTAGTATTATAACACGAAACATTTGCTTGATATGACAAAACTAACCGCTAGTTATGCTGCAATTGTGTGCTGCCTGCTTTTCTCCTTTTCTGCCTTAGCACAGAATATTACCATCTCAGGTAATGTAAAAAACAGCTCAGATAAAATTGGTATTGGCTCCGTATCTGTAATTATTAAAGGAACTACTGAAGGTGCTTTTACAGATAATAAAGGCAATTTTAAAATCACTTCTTCAAAACAATTACCATTAACCCTTGTGTTTTCCTCTATTGGCTTTGATACAAAAGAAACGAATGTGGCCAATGCTGATTTTGTAGATGTTGAGTTATCACCTTCTGCTACATTAGGGCAGGAAGTGGTGGTAGCAGCTACACGTACAGCTACCAAAGTAATGGAATCGCCGGTTTCTATAGAACGGGTTAGTGCATCCAATATCCGTAATTCGGCTGCAACCAATTATTATGATATGGTGGGGCAATTAAAGGGTGTGGATATTACTACTTCATCACTCACGTTTAAAACACCCAGTACAAGAGGTTTTAATTTCTCAGGGAATACGCGATTCAATCAGTTGGTGGACGGTATGGATAACCAGGCGCCTGGTCTGAACTTTTCGCTGGGAAATTTTGTGGGACTTACTGAACTGGATGTAGAAAATATGGAGTTACTGCCTGGCGCTTCTTCCGCATTGTATGGCCAGGGTGGCATCAATGGAACATTATTAATCAACAGTAAAGATCCATTTAAATACCAGGGCTTAAGTTTCCAGGTTAAAACAGGAATGAATCATACCGACGAAAGTCAACGCAGCCAACCCGGATGGTACAATGATTGGGCTGCACGATGGGCAAAAGCATTCAACAATAAGTTCGCGTTTAAAATTGGTTTTGAATTACTGCAGGCGAAAGATTGGATAGCCAACAGCACTGTAGATTATGACAGGCTCACCAAAAAAACATCCAATGGCACACGACAGTCAGATCCTAATTATGATGGCATAAATGTATATGGTGATGAAACCAATATGCGGGATAATGGTTACACCATGAAGAGTCTTGCACAACTGGCGCAAGGGCAAATACAACAGGGAATTTTAAATGCTACCGGAGGCACCGTAGACATTTTACAGATAATGAACAGTACTTTGCCCTCAAATGCAACACCGCAGCAGATAGGTGCATTTATAGGAAGTTTACCTGCGCCATTGCAGCCTACCGTTACCCAATTGGTTCCTTTTTATTTTGGCTTAAGAAATGATGTGATCCCTGAGCAAAGCGCTTCACGCACCGGATATGCTGAAAGTGATATGGTGAATCCCAACACCGTTAATTTTAAATTATCGGGTAGCCTTCATTATAAATTCAATTCAAGACTTGAAGCTGTTTTTGCTGCGAATTTTGGAACAGGAAGCACTGTATACACTGGCAGCGACAGGTACTCTTTGAAAGATGCAAAAATCGGGCAGTACAAATTAGAGTTACGTAGCAAAAGCTGGTTTATACGCGGATATACTACACAGGAAAATGCAGGCGAAGCATACAACGCTACTATTACTGCACGCAGAATGAATGAAGCATGGAAATCAAGCACAGTATGGTTTCCTGAATATGTAGCTGCTTACTCACAGGCCAAATTGTCTGGCGCTGATGATGCTACTGCACACAATGCTGCACGTGCTTATGCCGACCAGGGCAGACCTTTGCCCGGCTCAGACGCATTTAAGCAATTGTTTGACCAGGTACGTGCTACACCTATACCTGCAGGCGGTTTGTTTTTAGATAGAAGTGATCTGTGGGTAACCGAAGGACAGTATAATTTTAAAGATGTAATTCCTTTTGTTGAATTGATAGTAGGTGGATCGTGGAAGCAGTATATATTGAATTCAAAAGGAACTTTATTTATTGACTACGATGGCCCGATAAAAATAAATGAATATGGTGCTTATGCACAACTTACGAAGAAGTTGTTGAATGAGCGACTAACGTTAAGCTTATCTGGCAGATACGACAAGAATGAAAATTTTAAAGGACGTTTTACACCGCGTGCAACAGCATTGGTGAAACTGGCACAAGATCAGAATATAAGATTGAGTTATCAAACAGCATACCGCTTCCCGTCTACACAGCAACAGTATATTAATCTTGAAATTGGTGGTGGGCAATATTTAATAGGCGGATTGCCATGGATACTTAGTTCAACATTGCCCGGTGGCAAAACAGGACCTAACCTTGGCACACAGCCCGTATATAGGTTGAACAACTCGGCAGATGTTATAGGTACGTACACACCAAGAGAATTGAAACCGGAGAGTGTAGTATCGTATGAAGTTGGATACAAGGGGTTGATTGCAAAAAAACTGTTGATCGATGTATACTATTACACTGGTCAATATGAAAATTTTATTGGACGTTCATTGGTAGCTAAACCATTGTCCGCTACCCAAAACCAGATTTATTCTATTGTTGAAAATGCTGCCACGATGTCTTCTCTGAGTGGCGGTGGAGTAAAAGTTGATCCGATAAAAGTGAAGACCTCTGGTTATGGTATAGGATTGGATTACAGGTTAACGAGTGGATTATCATTATTTGCTAATTATTATCATGATGAATTAGGAAATGTGCCAGCAGATTTCAGTGCACAATTCAATACACCCAAACACAGGATAAATTTTGGTGTAGGACATTCAGGATTTGGTAAAAGTAAAAGAGTTGTGTTTAATGTAAGTGGTCGTTGGCAGGACGCGTTTTTATGGGATGCTGATTTTGCAACAGGAACAGTACCGGCATTTTTTACTATGGATGCAATGATAGGATATAAATTCCCTGAAATAGGTTCATTGGTAAAACTCGGTGCTACCAATGTATTGAACAAATATTACCTCAACGCATATGGTAATCCGCAAATTGGTGGATTGTATTATATAAGCTTTGCGTATAACGTTTTTTAGTGTTGGTTTAGTTAAATAAAAGTCCCGGGAAACAAACCCGGGATTTTTTTTGAACCACAAAGACACAAGGGCACAAAGGAACACAAAGTTTATTGTTTGTGGTTTATTGTTGATCTCATGCCAAGATTGATTATTAACTTCATTCTTAGTGACTCTTTGGCCTTGGTGTCTTTGTGGTTCATACTCTCCGAAGGAGACTATTTCCTTGCCCATTTAAGGCATACAGGATTGCCTACCGAAATGCGTTTGCCCGTATCTGTTAGTAAGCCCGTTTGCTGATTTCTTTTAAAGATTACTATATCATCGCTTTGCTGATTGGCTGCCAGCAAAAAATTGCCGGATGGATCAATAATAAAATTACGCGGAATAGATCCTAACGTGGATTGGTGTCCTGATAATTGTAGTTTACCATCCTTTTGATTGATGCTATAGATAGCTAAAGTATTAAATCCACCACGGTTAGAAGCATACAAAAATTTGCCGTCAGCAGTTACGTGAATATCTGCACTGCCTATAAACCCCGTATCATTTGCCTGCACTGAAGCAATATGCTGAATGAATTTAAATTGCCCGTTACTGTAATCGTATGCATCAACCGCACCGCCCATCTCTTCTATTACATATGCATATTTATTATTGGGATGAAAAGTAATATGTCTTGGACCCGCACCATCCTTCAGTTTTACAAATGGTTGTGGGGCAGGAGTGAGTTTGCCAGTGCTGGCATCAAATGCATATATCATTACTTTATCAATACCCAGGTCCGGCACAAAAAGCCATTTATTGTCGTTTGAAATAAAAGTGCAATGCACATGCGCCCTTTCCTGGCGATCTTTATTCACGCCTGTACCTTCATGTTTGATAGTAGTGGTGGATTTGCCTATTTTTCCATCAGCATCTACAGGTAATACAGAAAGTGTTCCGCTGCTGTAGTTGCCCACAAATATCCATTTGCCGGTATGATCTGTTTCAATATAACAGGGATCATCTCCGCCTGATAGTTGTTCATTGATAGGCGTGAGTGTTCCATTGCTTTTATTAAAGGAAAAAGAACTTACAGCACCACCATTATCATTATTATGATTTTCATTTACAGCAAACACAAATTTTTCATCTCTCGAAACTGTGAGATAAGAAGGATTGGATGTTTTAACATGACTGATAGTTTTAAAATTTCCATCCTTACTGTTAAATGTATATACGTATATGCCTTCACTTTTGCCGGAGGTATACGTACCTGTTATCAGATAATGCGACATGGTTTGTTGAGCATTTGCTTTAAGGAATAATGTACTTATAGCAAGAATAATAAAAGATAGTATACGCATGGTTTATGAATTCAGTGAACGTAATGCGGTTGTAACGCGTTGAACAGTTTCTTCTTCGCTTAGGCTTTCTGGTTTGAATTTTTCTCCGGTTACTTTTTCGTATAACTCAATATAACGGTTACTAATGGTTTGTACCCATTCATCACTCATTGTAGGAACGGTTTGTCCTTCCTTTCCCATAAAATTATTTTCAATCAGCCACTCTCTTACAAATTCTTTACTGAGTTGTTTTTGACGTTCACCGGTTTTTTGTCTTTCTTCAAAACCTTCTGCATAAAAATATCTTGATGAATCAGGCGTGTGTATTTCATCCATCAGGTAAATAGTATCACCAATTTTTCCAAATTCATATTTAGTATCAGCCAGAATCAATCCTTGTTTAGCAGCAATGGCTTTTCCTCTTTCAAAAAGTTGAAGGGTATAAGAAGAAAGAATATCCCATTCTTTTTGCGTTGCTAACCCTTTTGCAATAATTTCTTCTTTTGAAATATCTTCATCGTGTCCCTGTTCTGCCTTGGTGGCAGGGGTAATGATAGGTGTTGGAAAAGCATCATTTTCTTTTAAACCTTCCGGCAAACTAACACCGCATAGTATTCTTTTGCCACTATTATAGGTGCGCCATGCATGGCCAACAAGGTTACCGCGTACTACCATTTCTAATTTAAACGGAATACATTTTTTACCAATGGCGGCATTAGGTGCCGGAGTAGCCAAAAGCCAGTTAGGGCAGATGTGTTCTGTAGCCTTAAGCATTTTAGCTGCTATCTGGTTTAACACCTGTCCTTTAAATGGAATGGGGCGTGGAAGTATTACATCAAATGCGGAAATACGATTGCTCGCAATCATTACCAATAAATTGTTCCCGATGGTATATACATCTCGTACTTTGCCTTTATAAAAAGCAGTTTGTTGGGGAAATACAGCATTACTCATACGCTAAAATAACCTTGTAGATTAAATCAGCAAAATTAAATGGATTTGAAATTTGAGATTTGAAATGGAGTTTCAAGTTACAGGAAGGCGTAAGGGATAGGGTATTGGGTGTAGGTATAACACGTAGATGGAGAAGTATGAAACTTTTCTGACAGTGATAGCTGATTGCTCATTGCTGATTGCCCATTGCAGCTTGCTTCTTCCTGCGGGATACTCTGTAATACACTAAAATCATCAACAATATAAAAGTATAACATGCGTAATTAAACAAGTCGTGATGGTTTACTTTCCCAATAAATCTCCAGCTCTGTTTCCATGCTTTCAAATCTTTTTCTAATGCTACCAGTAATAAACCAATGCGGATACAATTCAATAGCCATATACCTATGATGCCGCCAAGAGCAAGCAATATTTTTTTTCTGGTAGGAAGACTTTGGGCCATCACAAAAGCCAACCAGAAGCTGAAGATGCCCAATCCTAAACACTCCCATTTTACCACCACCCTGTGACCGTGGTTTGCTGCCAGTATATTATCATCAACTACCGAAGTATCTAATCCGAAAGCCTGTGTAATAATATTGGCTGTATGAGTTAGTGAACTGGTAAGCCAGCTAATATAATTGAAATGTTCTGCAAAAAATGGACTATACCATTTGCCCGGCAGTGTAAGTTGTACAAAAAAAATGTTAGTGTAATACAACGCCAGGAACAAACCCACGAATTTTAATAAAAATCCTAGATCTATATAGCGGTTAAGAGTCCCTGTTACAGATTTTATATAAGATAGCATATACTGTTTTTGTGATGCAAGGGTAAGGAACGATATAATAGCCAATTCCTTTGGTTAATTATTCAAACGAATAACCCCAAAGGAATTGGCTTTAATTATAAAATGTGTACAACAGTCAGCGGCTATTTACCACTCAGGTCGTTGTTCATTTGTTTTTCTTTTTTCCTTTTGTCGTGCGCCTTCTTTGCTCCATAAGCAATACCAGCAGCAACCAAAATGCTTACTCCGCCATCCAGGGGTACATCTGTATCGGGGTCGGGTCCGGGATCGCCGGGCATAGCCGATAACGACGGAGCATACATTAAGCAACACACAATGATCAAAGTTGTCAACAAGGTTCTGAGTTTCATGATAAACGTTTTATAAGGATTAAAATGTAAGGTTACAAAAATTGTTTTCTTAGCGGTGCATGATTTTAAGTACAGTGCGGCTATCCTTGCCAGTTATTTTCACCTGGTAAATGCCTGAAGGCATTGATCTTCCCAGGTTAATTTGCTGGTTAATGGTACCGCCAGTGTGCTGTACATTTTTACTAAATATAACCTGTCCTGTGCTATTTAAGAAATCCACCCTGTACATTCCGCTCTTCATATTCTCAAATTGCAGGTTCACTGTGTTGCCTGTAACAGGATTTGGATAAGCTCTTACAGACGCTCTGTTGAGTAAATCTCCAACCAATGGTTTCTTGTTCACAATAATTACGGTGAAACGGTTTTCATTAGCACCTGGCTTATCAGCATTGCATTGGAAGAATACCTGTGATGATTCTGTAAGACTGATAGGTGTAGAAGTATGCAGGTACGCATCTTCGAGCGTTGCAGAAACAGCATCAGCCAAATCAATCGGGCTGAATTCAAACATATAGCTTGTAGTGTTTGTGTTCCACAACTTAAGATGAAGCGTATCACTTGTGGTCAATACATTCCTTCTGTCTACCATCAGGTTCTGACCATTACGGATGATAGCAAGATTTTCAAACACGTTTGGCATTTTCAACGCATCCATATTATCAATGTTGTCAGAGAAACTGCTGCTGTAAGAAGCGAACACTTCGTCTAACACACCTTTTTCTGTGCCATCAATTGCCTGGAGGTTTACTCGTAATCCCTGCGCATTTCTTGCAGGTGCAAACAGGTTGTTATCTCCATCAGTTTTGCCATCCTGTCTGAATACGTTTGTAGCAGGAGTAGCTGATTTATCAGATTCCTTAATAATAAGACTACCTGCTGTACCGGTCGATTGAACAAGGAATGCCTGTCCAGACTGGATGTACTGGCTTTCAGGACTAACAGATGCAGGTGTAACATCATAACCCACGCCATTATAGCTGATGTTTACATAAGCGCCTACACCATTGGCACCACCCATTTTAGGATCCCACAAATAGAAATTGTTCTGTACATTATTTCTTGTGATAGAAGCAAAATTGATAGGCGATGCAAATGGATTAGCTACTGCTGTAAATCCTGTTGCACTTACTGGTATAGTTTGACTGCCTGTTAATAAACCACCGGTTGCACGAAGCGTAGTAACTGTTGGAGCAACATTGCTTCCTCTCATAGTAATACTTCTGTCGCCTCTTACAAACAGGAAGTAAGGAATATTACCAACCTTAATTACATTGGTATTGCTTACTGCTTTCCATGTATCAGTTGGGTTGTCATACGTCTTCAATGAAGAAGTGCTTTGCCCTAATATATTCTGATCAAAGCCATTGGCAACAGATCCTACAGTAACGTACGTGCCATAACCTGGTGCAGGATTGGGAACAGGCGATGCGGTTGTAGCACCTTCCTGCCATGCCTGGAACACAGTTTGAGTTCCGGTTACAGGAGCACTCATCATTCTCCACGCTCTGCGCGCAGGAATATACCGCTCAACTGTTACATTACCTGTAATACTTCCGCCAACAGGTGCTACACGGGCTGTACCGGTTGCTGTACTCTTCAATGTTATTTTGTTGCCTGTATTTAATGCACCATTGGCAACATTTAATACATCGTATATGCTTAAAGCAGATCCGATGGTAGCTGTAGCACCGGTACCTGTGCGGTTAAGTGTAAATGATTTTAATGAACTGCCCGCGCCGGAAGTAAACATTAAATTACCTGGGCTGCCGCCTGTTGTACCAATAATGGTAAGATTTGAAGTGGTTGATCCGGTGATGGTACCTCCACCTGTGAGTGTAGTTATGGATAATGAATATCCATTGATCTGTAACTGGCTGCCCGTTGGATTATTCAATGTACCGTATACAGTCCAGTTACCCGTCATTGTGTATACACCAGGCCTGTTGGCAAGATTGAATGTTTTGCCTGCACCAAAATCTGTGGGCTCTGTGCCACTTCCATCAGGATTGATACCCCATGTGAGTACATTATGCAGATCACCCGATGGCTTAGAATAGTACACATTGGCATCGCCTTTTGGCGTCCATGTAAATGTTGCTTTAGCGCTTAAGGTTCCCTGTGAGGCTGTAATATTATCCACACCTGCATTTGCACCTGTATAGCAATATTCGGCAATACCGCTTGCATTGGTATTGGCAAAACCTGTGCTTCCGGGGTTTACACCTGTAATGGTAAAGTCAACACGTACGCCTACCAGCGGAACACCGTTTTGATCTTTAACAGTAGCCTGTAAGCAATGTTGCGTGCCTACCGCTCCTGTGCCTGTGGCAGGAGCAACTGTTAAAGTAGTAACGTTGGCAACCGGCGCCAATGATTGTCCGCCGGGATATCCATACGAATCATAACTATCATACCCATACACGAATATGCCAAATGGAAGAGAAGAGCCATTAATGGTATGTGATCCCAAAGAAATATCCAGTTGAGCTCCTCTGAAGCCGGTAGAGCCAATCGGAGTAAATGATGCAGCCGGAATAACCACCCCATCTAATTTTAAAGCGCCCACCGCGGCTGCGGGTGCCACCACATTTACATAGTTTCCTATAAAACCAGATGCTGGTGTAGAGAAAGTATAGTTGCCCAGGTATTGCTCATACGGCGTAATCAACATCATAAATGGATCTGAAGTAACGCCGTCATAACTACTACTGTTAGAGTATTGAGCAACCAGTATAGGATTGTTTGACTTGATTTGTGAAGAAGTGGACAGAATGGTTTCAAACAATTGTCCTTTATTTAAGGTAGCAACGATACTGCCGTTTACTTCTACTGTAGTATTGTTGGCAGAAGCAAGGAAGCGGAATGTGTCGCCTTTTGTACGCGTTTTTAAAGGAACAGAAATAAAGTTTTTACCCCATGCAGTTGTGGGAGGAAGCTGTTCTACTATATGATCGCAGGCTACATATCCATTAGGAATATTAGCACACTGCATACTGCCGAATACAGCAATAGGTTTAGTAGAAGTAATGATACTTCCTGAAAGATCCTGTGGGGCGGGATCTGTATTGCGCAACAAATAAGTTTGACCCTGGTTGAGTGTAATACTATATGGAACACCTGCAAGCCTGGCTCCTGTAGTAACTGAAGGAGTAATGGTAACCACTGTTCCATTTTCTGCAGCCACTAATCCAAACTGCGTACTGTTTACAACATTTGTATTTTTATAACCAAGATTGATGTAAGATGTACCTAAAATATCCGTAGGCAAAGCAAGGTATGCATCCGTAGTAAATTGCACCCTGTTCAATCCATATACGGTTACTTCCTTGCCGGCAGTAATATGGATACCTTTATTTTCAATAACATCGGTAGAATTTAATTCAAGCGTACCTGTTGGCAATGAAACAGAAGTTACAGCGCCCGGCGTAACGGTAAAGTTTACGCTAAAGCCGATGCCCGGAGCTGAAACGGTTCCCGTAGTAGCTTCGTCACCACTAATGAAAAAAGTAAGTGCACCTGCACTGTAGTTGCCCGGAAATGTGAGCCAGAAATCCTTGCCTTTACTATCGGGAGCCTGAGCTTTGCTTGCAACAAACGAAAAGCTCAGCAGTAAAGTGAGTAAGGCCGGATAAAATTTTCTAAGAGTTAAGAAGTCAAATTGTTTCATACGTGTTGTAGTTGGTAGTTAGAAATGTTATTTCACTTTGTTTACGGAAACATCTTTATAATTGAATTTAGAAATGGTTACTACATAAGTGGGATCAACCTGGCTGGAATGTATAAGCAAAGAAGGCTGAGTAGGATGATCGCAATCTGATTCAAGTGTTTCGCCTTTTGCCAATACTATTTTCTTAGCTCCGGCAAGGCCTTCTTTGTCTTTTGCCAATTGTGTTTGAAAGACTTCTTTCCACGATACTTCAACACTATATTGATTCTTATTATTCATTTTCAGGAAAACCACGTTATCTCCATTGCAACTACTGATAGCATAAAAAAAATCAACACCTGCTACTGTTTTATCCAGTTGCCAGTTAAGCGCTGTATTTTGAATAATTGTATTATCAGAAGTTTTTTTTACAGATGTAAACGATGACATGATAGTGAGCATAACAAAACTGCAGGTAGCTAAATACTGTAAGCGTGTATAATTGTGTACACCACAAAAATTCCGTTTATTGGAAAATTTATCCATGATAATCTTTTTTTGACTTTGAAAAATGGACTGAAATGTTTTACCGGTCAGCAGTAGATTCGAGGTTAACACGGCGCTTTCAGAAAGTGAGCAGATTAAAAATCAAGGTTATTGCAGTTGCTATGCTAAATATTGGAGTATTAATTACAAGTTTGGCAAATTAATGCCAGGAAAAGATTTCTTGGTTTTACATAAACGACTTGTACTTCTGGATTGGATAAAAAGATGGAATTTTCAGGAAAAGGATTTTAAGCGCATAATACTCTGTTCAAAGAAGCGGGGGAATCGTCAAACGCGCTATTGTGTACTAAATACAAACAGAATTTAAATCTATAACGTTTTTCTAACAAAATAAAATTTTTTGGAATATTTAATATAAAATTTTCTGCGTTTCTTTTTTTTACCCCCTAAAAGGAAAAGCTTGCGCAATCAGCGATAGAGGTTATTTACAAGTCGAACTCGAGTCATTTATCATATATCAACAGATTCACGAGCAGGCATGAAAATTTTAGGTTCAAATGTGAAATAACCATCATTTTCTGCGTTGATAATACTAACGAAATTGAAAATGCTACAGGGGCTGCAGTGCCTATTGCAGTAGAAATAAGCGTGTAGATTTTCCTGCAAAAGATAGAAAGTAGTGTTATAGATCCCTGATAATAACTTCGTGAATTTCTGCATCACCGCTTTGATTGTTTAGCATGTCGATAAGCAGGTTGTGTGATGCGATGAGCGTTTTCAATGTTGCCCAATCATGAAATTCCCGGCTGTTTTCATCTGGGTTTTTTTGCGTTTCGAGTGTATAAAATCCTTTTAGTTTAGCAAGACTTAAATGTTCGAGTTTGCGATCCATAACCTCATTTTTTGTTGAAAGAATAAAGAAATGAAAATAGCTGGTGATAGGCAAATAAAAAATGAGCCCCATGGAAATGGAGCCCCTTTAGTTTCAACCCTAAACCCTTGAGAAAGAGCTTACAATTTACAATGTTTTTTATAAACCAGGCATAGTATTATCACGTAGTGGAAACCTGCCGGATCCAGTATTTTTTCATTGTTTTGAAGAGGCTGTTGTGACAACTATTTTACTTTATTCATCCGTACTGGTGCGGGTGCATAAACGCGTTTTTGACAATAGAACTATATCAATCATTTTCTCTTTTAAAATGCCATTCGTTTCAAAACGGGCTACATTTGAAAAAACAATCACCTTTTGCCACTGTATAAATTCACCATCAAGCTCAAGAATTCTCCAAAATCAATTACAGGTATACGCGAAATTGCCTCCCATGATATTGATGCGGTATATCGTACCTACAAACTAAAGGCAGAACAAAAATATGCCGGACAAAGAATGGAGCATTTTGAAGTGGTAATGATCAGCAAGTTTTCTGAGGAAGGGAAAATATATCATACACAAAAAAGAAGACCACCCGCAGAATAACAACAACTGTAATGTATGATAGAGTATATTGCGACTTCAGTTCCTTGTATTATTATGTAGCAATGCAACCCTTACACTATTTGTGAGGTCAACAAAAAAATGGTAGAATGGTACGTTTGATTCGTTTTATTTTCATCGCAGGTATTGTTTGTATTTTTTGGGGCTGCGATCCCTGCGATAATCTTGACTGCACTACCGATAAAGATTTGTTGCAGTTCAGGCTGGTGGATACCAGTGGGCATGACCTGGTTTTTGGATCGGAAAAAAAATATGATCCCCAATATATGAAAGTGTATTCATTGAAAGGAAGTGATACTGTTTTTTATCCATTGCTTGAGATAAATGTACATGGTACAGGATATGATACTGTTTTACTAACTCAGTTTTCGGGAAAGGTAAGCACTGCATATATACGCCTGAGCGAAGGCGACATTGATACCCTGCAACTTACTTACAACACATATGATACAAAATGTTGCGGCACTATTACCGATATCACACAGTTAAGGCTAAACGATAAAACCGATCTTGGTGGCAGTGGTACACAAACTATTGTGAAGTAATATTTGAAATTTCAGCATAGCAAGATAGTATGCATTTGCCTGCTGTTGAATGTAAGCTGCTACTCATAAAAGAAAGCAAGTAAGGCGCTATACATAGTTGTATATATTTTTTCAAAAAATACAACATCAAAATATTCTGCGTATATAAATAGTTGTAACTTACTGGTATAATCCTTTTCACTAGATCCGCTATTTTGTTTTTGCTATTCAATTTGCAATGAAAGCTAATATAGTATGCCTGTTTACATTGCCTGTAAAACAGTAATCTCTATTCATTTCAATATTCTTTGAATCATAATTGCAACGTTTGTAACCACAACCTTTAAACCTTATTTCTATGCAAAAACCCGCGTCGCTTTACAAAGAAACGGCGCGGGTTTGCTTTTAAAGCCAAGGGATTAACTTCGCGATCTTGGAATCTTTTTTATTTCATAACAATTACATTTTGAAGTATTGGGTTATTGGTTTCATACAGTAATTCAGTTGATCTATGACACCCACCTTGCACGTAAAAACAGAACCTGCTTATTATCACACACTTCGCTGTGGGAGCCATATACAGGCATCCCTGTAATGCTGATATGTGTAGAAAATATTCCTTTTTTAGGTTACAGGTTTTTACCTAAATACTGTAGCGGTATTCTTATCGGGTTGTCGTATCCATTAGTACACTTTAATCACAGAACATACTATTTCACAAACAGCGTAGGCGTTGTTTCTTTGTATCACAAATCCGATATACTAAGTAAAACCAATTCCGATCCTTTGAAAATCCAAAAACCTGGAAGCTTTCTAAATCCGACCCAGGAAAAGCAATTGTCCTAACAACCTAAAAACAAAAAAGACATTGCCTGGCTGACTCAATTTTTTGAGCCAGCCTTTTTTATTCATTTATCAATAACGCAGGCATAGCAACGGATTGAAATCCGTTGCTATAAAATGGATCGAGCCTACGGCTCTGCTCATTTAAGATTCAATGTCGTTTACTTAAAAAACATAAATGCATCATCTGGTGGGCAATGAGGGCTTATGATATTGTATGGCTCTTTCCTAGGATTGTGAAAATGTCGTGCCTATGGCACTTTTCTATTATATTTTCTTCCTGTCATCCAAAATATCGCCTCTACGAGGCTTGATTAATTCCCGTAATACTTGCAATCAGTCTGGCTTTTGCAAATCAGACGTGAATCGTTAATGAACACGGAGAGTAAGCTCCTTGGGAGCGACATTCTGGTAAAATAAATGCCGGAAGATATTGAGTGCCGTAGGCACGACATTTTCCATCAAAAGTAAAGAACGGCTTGGGGAAACGACATTGATTTAAAATTGTATTTTCAAGGAATTGTAGGCTCGCTCATTTTTATATTGCTGGATTGAAATCCAGCGACATATTTATAGGATCAGAAGTAATATATTTGAGCTTAAACGATATGTAGTGTCAGCCACATTTTCAGTTGATAATTTCCATCTCATTTGTGATGAGCTTGCGGCAAAAGATGCAGACCTGAAATCTATTATAGATAAGTTCGGCTATCCTCCTATGTGGACGCGTACAAACAGCTTTGAAACCCTAGTACATATTATACTCGAACAGCAGGTGTCACTCGCTTCTGCATTAGCTGCTTTAAATAAGCTCCGTGAAAAAATAGGATCAGTAACACCGGAAAACCTGTTGCAGTTAACAGACGAGGAATTAAAAGCCTGCTATTTCAGCCGGCAGAAAACGGTTTACAGTCGGGGACTGGCTCAGGCTATACAAAAAGGTGTATTAGATCTTGCCGCATTAGAGCATCTATCTGATACACAGGTAAGGACAAAATTAGTTGCCTTAAAAGGTTTTGGAAACTGGACTGCCGATGTATACCTCATGTTTGTATTACGCAGAACAGATACCTTTCCTGCAGGAGATCTTGCAGCGGTAAATGCATTAAAGCAGGTAAAAAAATTACCTGGTGCTGCAACAGTTTCCTCTTTGTTAGTAATAGCTGACGGTTGGCAACCTTACAGAACAATAGCTACCATGATGCTTTGGCATTATTATCTTTCTGTAAGAGCAAAAGATACTTCAACAAAAACAAGTAAAATAAAAAAAGCAATACTTTTATAAACTCATCTGGGCTAGTGAATCAGGCTTGAGTAAATTTTTCCCCGGCTTTCTGTTTGATTGTATGTTTATTCTAATGCATGGCATTACAGCACTTCTATAATACAATTCATAACTATGAACACAGTAGCATATTTCGAAATTCAATCATCTGACCCAGCTAGAGAAATAGTATTTTATGAAAATGTATTTGGCTGGAAATTTATTAAAGAAGCATTTGTTCCCATAGAATATTACCGCATTGAAACAGGCACTATGTATGGTGGACTTTTAAAAAGACCGGACCCTTTGCCTCCTCCGCAAAGTGGTACCAACGCCTTTGTTTGTTCAATAGAGGTAGAAAGTTTTGATAACACCAGCGAACTGATTTTAAAAAACGGGGGTATAGTTGGTTTGCCAAAATTCGCGGTACCCGGCCGGTGCTGGCAGGGATATTTTGTAGATGCAGATGGTAACACGTTTGGAATATTTGAAGTAGATGTGAATGCAAAGTAGGGCTGCCTCTGTTTTTTCTCTACAGATATAAAGTGATGCTACAATAAAGGCTGCACATATAGCGCAGCCTTTATTATTAAAGTGGTGCCGGGCTATCTATAATCTATTTGCCCAAAACCAACTGTGAAATAGTTATGCTGCCCGGGCTTAATATTTTATACTGCAATGTAAAGCATGTACTTAGCAACCTGTTTACGATAAGCGAAATTTCACACTTATATAATAAACATCTTTTTTGTTTTATGTAAGAAATTATAAAGACTTGCCGGTAATATTATCTGCCGGCAGATTTTCTATGTGGCGTTATCACATCTCATAAAACGGGAGCTTTACTGTTCTGCTTCTGTAAGCGCTTTTAATAAAATAGGTAGATAGGAAATGAGGTGACTTCGGTTATGGGTGTCTGAAAGTATCTCCTGGTAAAAGGCCTCCGATGCAACGGCAGTATTAAAAAGCTGGGCGTTTTTGCTGTTGTCAATTTCAATGCGGTAAATAGCATGCTGGCTGGAGGTATAGCGATGGTTCTTATCAAAAAAGTAAATTTCGGGCATCGGTTCAGGCAATGTGTATTCTTCTTGTTGTGTGAGAGACGGAGCAAATGCATAGGGCGTTGTCATCTGTAAAAGTTTTTGTTACTGGTTAAACATTAGTAAATAGTAATCGTTGATGCCAATACATCAAAAAGCATACAAAAATTTTTATAGATACGAAAATGTAACATGAGCAGATTTATTCAGGCTGTAAAATAGCCATACTATCTTTCTCAAAAACAGGTTCAAACATGCATTAAGCTATTCTTGCGGGAAGGTTATTTTGTTTTCTTCTTTTTTGAAGATTTTGCATGCTTATTAAATTCAAGAGAGAGGTTGATCCAGTAATCGAAATCTTTTTGCGATTTCATGCCATCGGCATTTATGAGTACATAGCCCATCATAGGGCGGTTAGTAAAATCCATTGTTCTGCAGCCTTTCTTCTTAATGGCTTCATTGTGGAATGCCGGATCAATGCGGCACATTAAATCGTTTTTAATAATGCCAACACACATCTTGTCATTGTACATATAAACCAACCCACCCATCATTTCCTTTTCTTCAATATTTGCAAGGGATGCCAGGTTTTTGCGGATTCTGTCTGCCAATTGATGATCATATGCCATAGGTTAAAGGTAGTATTTAAAAGAAAAACCGGTAGATCAAGGAGAACTACCGGCTTTGTTACCCGACCTGGATTCGAACCAAGACAATCAGATCCAGAAACTGAGGTACTACCATTATACTATCGGGCAATGGGCTGCAAATATAATGGCTTTCCTGCTTTTAAAAAAGACTTCTTGCAAAGGGAAATTCCACCAATAAACCCGGCGGGTTTAACTGTTGCGATACAAGCCTCTTTTAATTTAAAATCTGCCGGGTTTATGTACAGGATTTTTTCGTATTCCCGATAAAAAAATTTCATTTTAAAATTGTAGCGCATAATTTGCAGCATTAACTCAACCCTTTTTCCGTCTTTGCTTGCAGACGATACTTTTAAAACGATTTAGTATGGAATTATTGGAAAAGCAGCTTCTTGTAAAAAAATCCACCCTTCCTAATGCAGGCAAAGGATTATTTACCAAAAAACTCATCCCAAAAGGAACCCGTATTGTAGAATACAAGGGTACCGTTACTCCATGGAAAGAGGTAGATCATAACGAAGGCAGTAATGGCTATATCTATTATATCAATCGCAATCATGTAATAAATGCAAGACCTCACAAAAACTATCTTGCCAGGTATGCCAATGATGCCCGTGGATTACAAAAAATAAAAGGTCTTACCAACAATGCTGTATACAAAACGGATGGCATGAAGGCTTATATTGATGCTATGAAAGATATACCACCGGGTGGAGAAATATTGGTAGGTTATGGAAAGGAATATTGGGACGTGATTAAGTATAATATTAAACTTGATGCAAAAAAGAAAAAATAAATTTTCTAACACTTTTACTCATTAGCGTTTTCATATTTTCTGTAGAAAAAAATCCCCAACCTGGTATTCGGTAGTTTTCTTTTACCAACACGCTGCTTATAGAAGCTTTTATTGTATATATAAGATTCAGTTCTGGCCTTACATTCCCTGCTTTTATATCTACCTTTTTTCATAGGCGTTGAACGCATTTTTAAAATGCCCCGCAAGGCATGATTCTTGGCTTACACAGTTTGGACATGTGTAACAGATAAAATACGGAATCATAAAATGAAGTTCAGCACAAAAACAAAATCAGGTAAGGATGTATTATACGACCTGGTTCCACAAGCCCTTTCGGCGCTGAAAAAAAATATTATTACTCCTTTATTTTCAGATAATCTTTTTCAGAAATATGCTGATGAAAAAGCTCCTTTGCGATCTGAGCTTTTCACATTGCAACAATTGGAGCAACATGCCAGGGCTTTAGCATCAAGACATATTTTGACGAAGGGAAAACCTTCTGAAAAAATGTTGAAACGCCTTAGCGAAAATGA
This sequence comes from Agriterribacter sp., assembly GCA_047600465.1. Lineage (GTDB taxonomy): Bacteria > Bacteroidota > Bacteroidia > Chitinophagales > Chitinophagaceae > Agriterribacter. Next base: position 1,299,903 of record JASGKU010000007.1, on the reverse strand, counting down.
AAGCATCTTAACGGAAGTACATAACCTGCTTACTGAAACAGTAAAACACAACAATAGTATAGACCCCGCCGGTGAATGGTTGCTCGATAATTTTTACTTGATTGAAGAGCAGATGTATACAGGTAAAAAACATTTACCTAAAGGATACAGTAAGGGATTACCGCAATTGGCCAATGGTGCGTCTGAAGGATTACCGAGGGTTTACGATATTATAGTAGAGCTTATTTCGCACAGTGATGGAAGAGTTGATCTGGAGAGTCTGTCTGGTTTTATTAATGCGTATCAATCAGTGGTTACCTTACAAATAGGAGAGTTGTGGGCCATTCCTATTATGCTTCGGTTAGCCTTGATTGAAAACATGCGCAGGTTATCCACACAGATAGCACTGGATATTCTGCATAAGAACCTTGCTAATTATTGGGCCGATGAAATGATGGAAGCCGCAGAAAAAGAACCCAAAAATCTTGTGCTGGTTATTGCTGATATGGCCAGGTCAAAACCACCGGTAGATGGCTCTTTTGTAGCTGAACTTACGCGCAGGTTGCAAGGCAAAGGTTCTAATCTTGCATTGCCATTAAGCTGGATAGAACAATTATTGTCTGATACCGGCGTAACCAGCAACGAACTGGTGTTGATTGAAAACCAAAAGCAGGCAGCAAGACAGGTATCGGTAAGCAATAGTATCAGCAGCCTTCGTTTTTTGAACGCTACAGATTGGAGAAATTTTGTAGAGCAGGAAAGTGCCATAGAAAATATCCTCAAAAAAGATATTGACGGGGTATATGCAAAAATGGATTTTTATACCCGTGACCATTACCGCCATATTGTTGAAAAAGTTTCCAAGTATAGTACCGTATCAGAATGGGATGTAGCATCCGCTGCTATTGCATTAGCGAATCAGCATAGCAATAATGAGCGCATGCGGCATGTAGGTTATTTTTTGGTAGATAAGGGGATAAAGCAGCTTGAGCAACAGGTAAAAATAGCATTGCCTTTTCACGAAAGAGTGAGAAGGTCTGTAGCAAAAGCACCTTTGTTTTACTACCTGGCAGGTATAAGCGCTATTACCATTTTATTAAGCTGGCTTTTAATAAAAGCCGGTACAGCTATGCATTTTACCAACTGGCAGTGGGTGCTTGTAAGTGTGGCTGCAGTTATTGCCGCAAGCCAACCTGCTATCGTATTGATGAACTGGTTGTCGAATTTATTGATCAAACCGCAGCCTTTGCCACGCATGGATTTTTCTGAGGGAATACCAGATGCCTGCAAAACATTGGTGGTTATTCCTACTATGCTTACTTCTATACAGGAAATAGATCATTTAACGGAAGCGCTTGAAGTTCGGTTTGTAGCCAACAGGGATCCCAATCTGTACTTTGCTTTGTTAACTGATTTTAAAGATGCGGCTGCAGAACAAGATGCAAATGATGAAAAACTACTGGAATATGCAAAGAGCAATATTATAGCATTGAATCAACGATACAGCAATAGTTCTTTTGGTTTTTTTATGTTTTTCCATCGTCCTCGAAAATGGAACGCCAAAGAAAAAATATGGATGGGGTATGAGCGTAAACGTGGTAAGCTGGAGGAATTGAATGCACTATTGCGTGGAGGAAAAAGAGATGCTTTTTCATTGATCCTGGGCGACGAAACTCTTTTTCCGCAGATAAGATATGTTATTACGCTTGATACGGATACTAAATTGCCCCGCGAGAGTGCATGGAAGATGGCTGCTACAATGGCACATCCATTAAACAAAGCTGAATATTCTGCTACCAAACAAAGAGTGGTGAATGGATATACCATTTTACAACCGAGAGTATCCAACAGTTTGCCGGGGATCACAGGGTCATTATATGCAAGGATGCATGGAAACGAACCCGGCATTGACCCTTACACAAGAACCATATCAGATGTTTACCAGGATCTTTTTAAAGAAGGTTCTTTTATCGGTAAAGGAATTTATGATGTAGATATGTTCATTCAATCGCTGGAAGGAAGGTTTCCTGAAAACCGGATTCTCAGTCATGATCTTGTAGAAGGCTGTTATTCGCGTTCAGGTTTTTTAAGCGATGTGCAGTTGTACGAAGATTACCCAACCACGTATTATGCAGATATGAAACGCAGGCATCGCTGGGTACGTGGCGACTGGCAGATTGCACGTTGGTTGTTTCCACGCGTACCTGCTCCGGAAAAGCAATACAGAGCTAATCCACTTTCATCACTTTCCCGCTGGAAAATATTTGATAATCTTCGCCGCAGCCTGGTATCCATTTCATGGATGTCGCTGTTAATTGTTGCATGGTTTTTTGTAACAGATAACTTTATTACGGTGGCTGTTTTCGCGGCCATGCTTTTTCCAACAGTTGTAAAATTTATCTATGAAATTATTGCCAAACCACATGATATTAAATGGCACCTGCACTATGCATATGTTATAAAAAATTCTGTGAATGGATTTTTTTACCAGTTTCTGCAACTGGTATGGCTTCCTTATGAAGCGTGGTTAAACGCAGATGCCATAGTAAGGACTATGTGGAGACTATTGATTTCAAAACGTAAGCTGCTGGAATGGAACCCATATGGAAATACGGTGAATGCTTCACCCAAAACTTTATTGCAAACCTACCGTTCCATGTGGGTAATACCAGTATGCGCAGTTATTATCGCAACTGTTTTATTGTTTTATCGCCCGGAGGTTGTTGTAGATGAATCGCTGTTGCTGGGTTTATGGATAGTTGCTCCTGCTATTGCTTTTTTAGTAAGCAAACCCAAAAAACAAAAAAAGCTCGAGCTCAGCCAGGAGCAAACAATCTATCTTCAAAAACTCTCCAGGAAAATATGGGCATTTTTCGAACGCTTTGTTGGAGAAAGTGATAACTGGCTTCCCCCGGATAATTACCAGGAAAAACCGGCAGCAAAGATTGCACACCGAACATCACCCACTAATATCGGTTTGTCTCTCCTCGCCAATCTCACTGCCAATGATTTTGGATATATATCCATTACAAAATTAATTGACAGAACTACCCGCACATTAAATACCATACAATCACTGGAGAAATATAGGGGGCACTTATATAACTGGTATGATACCGAAAGCCTGGTATGTCTTGCACCAAGATACATTTCTACTGTTGACAGCGGAAATTTCGTCGGGCATATTATTACCTTACGGCAAGGGCTGTTCGCAATAAAAGACAGAAGTATTTTCGTATCAAAAATATATGATGGATTACTGGATACAGTGGGTGTTATTGAAGAAGGTGGACAGGTAATAGAAGGAGTAGCTGCGTTTAAAAAAGAAGTGGAGCAGTACAAAGCAGATCCTCCTGCTACATTGCAGGAAGCTTTTGACAGCATTGAAAAATTGAAAGATCTGTGCGCTGATATTAATGATAGCGCAGATAATATAAAAGATACGGAAGCTGGCGAATGGATAGACCTCTTGACAGTACAATTAAATGATGCATGGACAGATATTACTTTGTTATGTCCATGGATCTTGCTGCAACCACCATCTGAGGCGTTAAAGGAGTTGGTGGCAGATACAGATGCCATACCAACATTAGCGCAGCTCAGTAATATTCAGCTTCACGTTTTGCCAAAGCTGAAGGAGTATTATAAACCAACCAATACTACTGCCGAAAATCAATGGCTCGATCTGTTTGTGTCTTCTGTAATAGAATCCTCCACAAGGGCAAAGGAAAGAATTAATATTATTCATCACCTTGGCGCTGTATGTTATGATCTTACTAAAGTAGAATATGATTTTCTATATAGTAAAACGCAGCGCCTGCTTTCTATAGGTTATAATGTGGATGAACATCGCAGGGATAACAGTTATTATGATTTACTGGCATCAGAAGCAAGACTGGGAAATTTTGTGGCTGTTGCGCAAGGTAAATTGCCACAGGAAAGTTGGTTTGCACTAGGGCGACAACTCACCAGTACCGCTGCTTTGCCGGTACTTTTTTCATGGAGTGGTTCCATGTTCGAGTACCTTATGCCATTACTCGTAATGCCTACGTACGAAAATACTTTGCTTGAGCAAACACATAAAGGTGCTGTACTTAAACAAATTGACTACGGTAAAAAAAGAAATGTTCCCTGGGGAGTGTCAGAGTCTGGTTACAATATGATTGATGCCGCGATGAACTACCAATACCGCGCTTTTGGTGTTCCGGGGCTGGGGTTAAAACGTGGTTTGGGTGAAGACCTGGTGATTGCACCTTACGCTACTATTATGGCGCTGATGGTAATGCCGGTTGAAGCAGTGGAAAACCTGCAATTGATGTCATCAAAAGGGTTTGAAGGAAACTATGGTTTTTTTGAAGCGATCGATTATACTTCGGGCAGGTTGCCTCGCGGGCAGGAATATGCCATTATACAATCCTTTATGGTGCATCACCAGGGTATGTCTTTCCTTTCGTTATCGTACCTGCTGCATAATCAACCTATGCAGAAACGATTTGTAAATGATGTGGAATTTCAATCCACTTTATTATTGCTGCAGGAAAGAATTCCACGTGTTTCTTCAACAAATGCACCGGCGCTGCACGTAGCAGATCACGGCCCGGTAAGCAAGGAAATTGAAACGCCTATCCGTGTTATCAACACGCCACATACACCTGTGCCGGAAGTGCAGTTATTATCCAATGGACGCTATCATGTAATGATTACCAATGCAGGGGGTGGATACAGCCGTTGGAAAGATATAGCGGTTACGCGTTGGCGTGAAGACAGTACTGCTGATGATTGGGGTAGCTTTTGTTTTATACGGGATATGGAAAGCAATGATTGCTGGTCGGCTGCACATCAACCTTTACTGCGGGAAGGTGAGCATTATGAAGCCGTTTTTTCACAGGGAAGAGCAGAGTTCCGCCGCCGTGATTTTTCTCTTGAAACACACACGGAAATAGTAGTATCTCCCGAAGATGATGTTGAATTAAGAAGAGTGCATATTACCAATCGTTCGCGCAGAAAAAGATTTATTGAAGTAACAAGCTATGCAGAAGTAGTACTTACTTCACCTGTTGCAGATATGGCGCATCCGGCATTCAGTAATCTTTTTGTACAAACTGAATTGAACCAGCAACAGCATGCTATTATTTGTACACGTCGCCCACGTTCACAAAAGGAAAATAATCCTGCCATGTTCCACCTGATGAAGGCATATAAGGCAGCAGTAAAAGAAATTTCGTACGAAACAGACAGGATGAAATTTATCGGGCGTGGCAATACCATTCATCAACCTTGCGTGTTGCAAAAAACTGAGCCGCTCTCTTCAACTGAGGGCTCTGTGCTTGATCCAATCATATCTATCCGCTACCTGCTGGAAATAGAACCACAAAAAACAGCAGTGATTGATATGGTAACAGGTATTGCTGAAACCAGGGAAGCATGTGTGAATATGGTAGATAAATACCAGGATAAATTTTTAGTAGACCGCGGTTTTGAATTATCATGGACACATAGCCAGGTTGTATTACGACAGATAAATGCAACAGAAACAGATGCACAGTTGTATGGCAAACTGGCTAGTGCTGTTATTTATCTTAACCCTGCTTTGCGTGCCGACCCGGATATCATTTCAAGAAACAACCGTGGACAATCCGGTTTGTGGGGGTATGCTATTTCAGGTGATATTCCTATAGTATTGGTGCAGATTGAAAACGCGGCTAATATTGAACTGGTAAAACAATTAATACAGGCACATGCGTACTGGCGTATGAAAGGTCTTGCGGTTGATCTTGTAATATGGAATGAAGATCATGGAAATTACCGTTACACTTTACAAAGTGAAATACAGGCGCTGGTGGCTCCGCTGGTGGGAGCACAAATAAAAGAAACCGCCGGTGGTGTATTTATCCGTTCTGCCGAACAGGTGTCTAACGAAGACCGGATTCTTTTTCAAACAGTGGCACGCATTGTGTTGTCAGATAAATTCGGAACCTTGGAAGAACAGATAAACAGGGCTGTGAAAGTAAAAAAAGTAATTCCATATTTTACTCCGCTGCGTTTTTATCCTTCCGTATCAACTTCGGTTGAGTTGCCAAAAAATCTGCAGTTCTTTAACGGCACCGGTGGATTTTCTGCCGACGGTAAAGAGTATGTGATGTTGACAAATCCCAACAAGCTTACGCCAGTGCCCTGGAGTAATGTGGTTGCTAATCCTGATTTTGGAAGTATCATTTCTGAAAGCGGGCAGTGTTATACGTGGTTGGAGAACGCACATGAATTCAGACTTACACCCTGGAACAATAACCCGGTTGGAGATCTTGAAGGCGAATGTTATTTTATGAGAGATGAAGAGAGTGGAAAATTCTGGTCGCCTGCTCCTTTACCCGTACGAAGTAAAGCACCTTATATAACAAGACATGGATTTGGTTACAGCGTATTTGAACATAGTGAAGATGGCATCTATTCTACCATGACTGTTTTCGCAGATTCAGAATCGGGTGTAAAGTTCACGGTTATCAATATAGAAAACCAATCTGGCAGGCCACGCAAAATTTCAGTTACTGGTTATATGGAGTGGGTGCTGGGAGAATTCCGTACAAAAACACAAATGCACGTGGTTACCTATGTTGATGTAACTGCTGGAAGCATCTTTGCAAGAAATGCATATAACACCGAATTTGAAAACAGGGTTGCTTTTTTTGATGCGGATGGATCATTGGATTCTTTCACCTGCGACAGAAGAGAGTTTGTAGGCCGCAATGGTACGATCCGCAACCCTGAAGCCATGAATAAACTGAAACTGTCAGGAAGGTGGGGCGCTGCATTAGATCCATGCGCTGCTATACAAACTACGTTCGATTTTGGTGTAGATGAGAAACACGAAGTTATTTTTAAACTGGGTGCTGCAAAAACGCATTCTGATGCTGTTAGTATTCTTGATCAATTTAAAACCTCCGGAAGTGTACGCCAGTCGCTCGATAAAGTAAAAAATTATTGGGAACAAACACTCGACACCTTACAAATACAAACACCTGATCCCGCATTGAACATCATTACAAACGGTTGGCTCAATTACCAGGCACTTGCATGCCGTGTATGGGGAAGAAGTGGTTATTATCAATCGGGTGGAGCTTTTGGATTCAGGGATCAATTGCAGGATGTATTATCATTGCTGCATGCAAAACCGGCTATTGCCCGCAAGCAAATCTTGTTGAATGCTTCACGCCAGTTTACAGAAGGTGATGTACAGCACTGGTGGCACCCGCCTGTTGGAAGAGGTGTTCGTACTACCTGCTCGGATGATTTTCTGTGGTTACCCTTTGCCGTTATAAAGTATGTAGCGTATACAGGAGATGAAGCGATACTCGATGTGGAGATTGGTTTCCTGGAAGGGCGTTTATTGAATCATGATGAAGAATCTTATTACGATCTTCCGGGCAGGTCAAATCAAACAGCTAACCTGTATACACATTGTGTAAAAGCAATAGAACATGGATTGCGGTTTGGTAGTCATGGTTTGCCATTGATTGGTTCGGGCGATTGGAACGATGGAATGGATAAAGTAGGTGAAAAAGGCGAAGGAGAAAGTGTTTGGCTGGCTTTCTTTCTGTATAAAATATTAACAGGCTTTGAAGCAGTTGCAAATAAAAAAGGTGATCCCGGGTTTGGCAGGCGTTGCTTACAGGAAGCAGATAAATTAAAAAAGAATATTGATACACATGCATGGGATGGCGACTGGTACCGTAGAGCATACTTTGACGATGGAACACCACTGGGGTCCATACAGAATGATGAGTGTAGTATAGATTCCATCGCTCAAAGCTGGTCTGTTTTATCAAATGCAGGTAACCCTGAAAAAATCAATATAGCAATGCATTCAGCTTCTCAGCATCTTGTAAAAAAAGAAGCAGGTATTATACAATTGCTCGATCCTCCTTTTGATAAATCGTTGTTGAACCCGGGCTATATAAAAGGATATGTGCCAGGTGTAAGAGAAAATGGAGGACAGTATACGCATGCTGCTATTTGGTTCGTAATGGCATTGATGCAATTGAAAGACAAAAAGCAGGGTTGGGAATTATTGCAGATGATAAATCCATTGAACAGAAGCAACAATGAAGAAACAGTATCAAGATACAAAGTAGAGCCCTATGTAATGGCGGCTGATGTATATGCCGAAGTATCTCACCTGGGAAGAGGAGGGTGGACATGGTATACAGGTTCTGCAGGCTGGATGTATCAATTGATCATAGAATTTTTCCTTGGCATTGACAAAAAGGGAGATTGTTTATACTTCGATCCTTGTATTCCTGAAGAATGGAGAGGATACACTTTCCGGTACAGGTACGTAAATACTTTTTATGATATAGAAGTAACAACCTCTGGCAGAAGTGTGGGAGCTGATGTTACCATAACCCATAACGGTGTTTCTGTAAGCAATCCCTGGCTTGTATTGGTGAACGATAATGAAACACATCATGTGCTGATAGATGTGAAAAGAAAAGTGACGGGTGGAGTGATGCCGGTCTTGCAAAAAATATAAAACCAGTTTAAAAGCATTAGCATACTTATTGATATAAAAATCTATATCAAGCTCACCCGCTATTTTTATAATATGTCAAGTTCATACTAATTCATCTTCGCTCTGATACCAGTATCCGCACAAGCCACCTCCTTTTACGTGAGATTTGTACATAGTTCATTAGAGGAATGGCTGAATAATATTCTATAGTCGATTGTTCTCCTAAAAGTAAAAGGCAGTGGCGGTGTGGATACGAAGCCCGCCGGCTTGAGGCAATCATTGGTTTATACTTACAGGCGAATTGCTATAAAATGATTTGATAATATTCTTAAAGAGTTTAATTAAGCGTATAAATATTTTTCAGACCTATTGAGCGACTACACGTTACTAGTCACTCTAAAAATGAAAATTTAAGATGCAACTGTAAGAAGTATAATAATTATAAGCCATTACTTTTGCATAGTTCCGCCCGAACCATCAACAACAAACAAAGAAGAGTTATTCATATCGAATGCTCTAATGAACAACTGCCTTCGGAAATACATTGGGCAGAAAAAATGATTATTGCATGAACGCAGATAGAAAACTGGCTGTATATATCGCGATGAGTCTTGACGGTTATATTTCAAAACCAAATGATGATCTTGGATTTTTGGCGTTGGTACAAAAAGAAGGAGAAGATTATGGTTATGCCAATTTTGTTGCAACAATAGATACCGTTATACTTGGACGAAAGACGTATGATTGGGTGATGAAACAAGTGGATGTATTTCCGCATCACGATAAGCAAACATTTGTCATTACATCTACAGCAAGACCAGCTGTTGGTAATGCCGTATTTTATACCGGCAGTCTTGAAGCACTAGTCTCGCATCTAAAATCCAGACCGGGAAAGAATATATTTTGTGATGGTGGCGCACAGGTAATAGATGCACTTATAAAAGCAGACCTGGTGGATGAGTATATCATTTCCATTGTGCCGGTATTGCTTGGAGAAGGAACAAAACTTTTCAGGGATGACCGTTTGGAGCAACGCTTACATTTTCTGAAGGCACAAGCATTTGATACCGGACTTGTACAATTGCATTACAGTCGTTCACATAAATAGAATAGTATGGAGCGTGTGCTCAGCGCATTCAATCACTGGCCATTAATAATAATTATTACTGCAGGCATGTTCTTAAGTGTATGGTTTAAGAAACTAACACCTGTAGCGGCATTAATGGGAGCACTTGTGAGCATAGGTGTTTTTGCAGGCAGTGGTTACATTGGTATTATAATGATGGCGATATTTTTTGCGACAGGCGTTTTTGTTACCGGATGGAAACTGCAAACAAAACAGCAAAACGGGTTGGCAGAAACGGATAAGGGTAAACGAAAAGCAAGCCAGGTATTGGCAAATGCAGGAGCGCCGGCCTTGATAGGGATATTGGCATATGCTCAAGTGCTTGCAGAAGCAGTAGCTCCATTGATGATCGCTGCTTGTTTTGCTTCGGCTACTGCTGATACGGTATCGTCTGAACTGGGCAATGTATATGGTAGTCGTTTCTATAATATACTAACACTCCGTAAAGATCAAAGGGGTTTGAACGGAGTAATAAGCATAGAAGGTACATTGCTTGGGTTGCTTGGTAGTATAATCATATCGCTTATATATGGATTTGGTTATGGATGGACAATACGATCATTGCTTATTATAATCATCGCGGGTACAGCGGGTAATCTTATAGATTCGATATTGGGCGCTACCCTTGAGAGAAAACATTATCTCAACAATGATGTAGTTAATTTTTTGAACACCTGCTTTGCAGCATTGTTGACATATATAGTGTATGGTATTTATCATGAATAATAGTTCTGGTAGCTGACAAGATTTTTTAGCAATTTTTTCATTTCGGATCACAGTATTTTTATAAAATGGATAGAGGCATTACCATTATAATATGTTCCTACAACGGCAGCCAACGTATACCCGAAACAATAGCACACGTTGCGGCTCAAGTGGTGTTAAAGGGAATAAAATGGGAAGTTATTGTTGTGGACAATGCGTCAACTGATAATACCAGCGATACAGCTATCAATGAATGGAATAAGTATATAGTTCCGGGAGTGAATTTTAAACTTATAAAAGAAGGTAAACCAGGTAAAATAAATGCGCTGCATCGCGCTATAGCCGAAGCGGTCTTTGAATATTTCATTATCTGCGATGATGACAACCGGCTGGAGCCCGGGTACGCTTCTACTGTATACGATATTTTAGAAAACGATGTTACTATTGGAGCCGTGGGTGGGCAAAGTACTGGTGTAACAAGTGGTATGGCTTTTCCTGTTTGGTTTCCCAGAGTTGCATCGGATTATGCCGTAGGAAAACAAGGCGAAATATCAGGAGATGTGACGAAGCGTGGTTACTTATGGGGAGCAGGATTGGGTAGCAGAACAACATTGTATAAAAAAATGTATGAAAATTTTCCTTCGTTGCTAACAGGTCGCAATGGAAATATGCTCACTGCAGGTGAAGATTCGGAATATTGTCAGCGGCTTATTCTGGCTGGGTATAAACTTTATTACGATGAGAGGCTAAAGTTCAGGCATTTTATTCCTGATAAAAGATTGACGGAAGATTACAGGAATTCACTTCTTAAAGGACTTGAAGCAAGCGATCTGATTTTAGATAAATATCGGTTGGTAATACAGCTTCAAAAAAAATATCGTACAAAGCCGCTGAAAAAGATAACAGCAATTACTACTACAGCTATTAAGAATGTATTTCAATTTTCACCTGATAAAAAAAAGCGGAATAAAACCAGGCTGCAGTATCTCCTTTCATTCGATACCAAATATGATTCTGTTATATCTGCTATTAAAAGGTTTATATCTTCTAATTCAGTAAAAAGTTAGTAACGACGAACACTTTTAGGAATATAACTCACCTTCGCATTGATACCAGTATCCGCATAAGCCACCTTTTTTTGCGTGAGTTTTGTAATACTGTTGAGTAAAGGGATTGGTGAATAGAGATATCAATCTCAAAGGTCTCCTCAAAGCAAAAAGCAGTGGCGTTGCCGGATACGAAGCCAGCCGGCTTGAGGCAATCAACAACTTATACCTGACAAGCGATTAGCTATAAAATGATATAAATGGCAGTAACTATTTTCTTCGCTTCTTCCTTGCAAACCCTAATTTGAATTTTGTGTACCAGGGCAGTATTGTTTTGCATTTTTTTATAAATCTTCCAGATGTATCAAACCTTGATAAAAAAGCATGGTATATAAGATTGTTGTAGGTGGTGCCAGGTCCAAACTTTGTATGCTCCGGATGATACAGATTCCATTGTTCTTCTTCCATTTCAGTGGGCCACCAATATTTAATTGCTCCATTATTTAGTGTAATTTTTTCGGTAAGATTTTGACCAACATCCATATCATTTGTCTCGTTCATATCCGGGTAACCTAATTCTTTTAAATATTTTGTGGATATTCCGAAAAAGAAAGGAGATACATACAAATTCTTCCCTTCTCTTAAATGATTGGCAGTTTGAGCAGCACCTGCAATGCTGTGTGGTTCCTGTATGTCGGCTATAAGTGTGTTTAACCAGTTGGCGTTTACCGGTATACAGTCCACATCAAAAAAAATAAGATAGTCTGTATCCAATACTGTACGGCAAATATGATTGAGGAAGTTACCGTGCGTTATCTGTTCGTCTACAAAATGATGTATAGTAAAACCCAGGTGATTAAATACAGCCTTCTGATACAATGGCACCAACGGAGGTACTTTACTATTATAAAAAGAAAATATTTTAAAAGAATATGGTAGTGGCGATGCAGATGTCATTGTGAATTTTTTAAGATTTGCGTGGGTGTTTATAGGTTAAATACTATTAGCTTATTTTCAAATAGCCTATAATTTTCTTTACGGTTAAAGGTAATGTCCTTTCTAATGCAAAATATACGCCTGCATTTATCCCGATAAAATAAATAAGATTTAGAGTTTGCACCGGGTCTGATTGTAATTTTGCTTTTACTAATTTTTTAAATACTCTTCTTGAAAATGCAGCCGGTGGCAAAATATTTTTTTCAAGCACTTTTTTATGTTCCGGAAATACCTGTATCATACAGGTTTCGTAGCAAGAGCTTGTTGCATATGTTAAGCGTTGCAGGTAGCTAAAACTATTTCTTTCAGCCGGTATAATATGCGTGAGTTGTAAACCAGGAGAAACACCTGCTGCAAAATCTTCTTTTATACAAAGCAAAACCATCTGCGTGTCTTCGCCGCTGGTTAATGCATCGCCTTTTCTGCCCGGTAGTGTTAATGTGCCGGCTTTTGCCAGCGCAATATATTTTTTTAATAAAGGCAGGTACATGCACAATCCGCTTCCGTATGGATAGCAGGATTGCCATTCTTTTATTTTCGCAAATGCAATCTCATTATTATGACGCTCCTGGAAGGCTGTTCTTGCATAATCTTCAATCTGTTTGTTTATTCCGCCTGTAAAATCTACATAAATATTGCCTGGGCCCCAGGAGCCTACCTGCGGGTAAATTGTATTCAGTCTTTTTAATTCCTGTATGTATTGTGAGGTTGGCTCGTTGTCATAATCAAAGAAAACAACAAACCTGCCCCGGGCTTGTTCTATAGCTGCAATGCGTGCATATTGTAATCCTTGTTCTTTAACATGCTTAATAGATATGGAGGGAATTATTTTCAAATACTCCTGCACATATCCAAGATTGCCCACCGGGATAGTGCTGTTGTTGTCAATCAACAAAAACTCAGTAGTTACATCCTGAAGATCTAATTCACTTACTGCTTTCAGGCATCTGCTCAATATATGTTCATCCGGGTTATAAGTAAAGATTACTATAGTATAATCAAGTTCATAATTTTCTGCTGGCATGTGTAATTATTTCAATCGGCAATTTCGTGCGACTATATAATTTTTTGAGCTATCCACAATGAATCATATTGTTTAAAAAAACGATACTGCTTCGAAATGGAAACAATATTATCTATCACATGTGTTGGTCCTAGTTCTGGTCTGTCGTGGTAGTAATCATGAAAAGCGATATATCCTCCCGAAATAATTTTTGAGGCATACATATCAAAATCCATTTTGCAACCCTCAATGGAATGATCTCCATCAATAAACAAAAAATCGATTTTTGAAAAATCTTCGGAAAATTGATAAGAGTATCCTTTTTTTATTTTTAGCTTATTTATAACATCAAGCTGCTGCATATTTTCAGAAAAACTTTCCAACAGATCTTTACTTCCTTTTTTTCTATTGTATTCATCCTGGCTTTGAACATCCATACCACCATCCGCATTAAATGGATCTATACAGTATATAACACCCGATTTCAATCCTTTTGCAATACAATAGGTACTCTTGCCTTGCCAGCTCCCTATTTCTACTACTGAAGCATTGGCCGGAAGTTTAGATGCAACGATGTAAAGTCCCTGCGCTTCCTTATCTGTAAGCCATCCATCAATGTTTTTGAATGCCGAAATTTTGCTTAATAATTTTTTTTCTCTGAACTTTTGAAACATAATAACTCATTTGATTGTCAGGCATATTGAGCGTGGCTGCAGCCTGGAATATTATGGAAACAAATGTTAAACAGGCAAGCTTTTTGTTTCATTTTAATTATTAGACAATTAATGGTAACCGAACAGAAAAACAAAGATACATCGATAAGCATAATTATTGCCACCTATAACGCAGGTGATTATATCCGCGAATGTCTTTCGTCTATCAGTTCCTGGCAGAAATCGGAAGCAATTGAAATAATTGCAGTGGATGGGGGCAGCACTGATAATACGTTGCAGATATTAAAGGAGTATAAGGGAAATATTACCTGGACTAGTGAACCTGATAAAGGTATTTATGACGCGCTAAACAAAGGAGCAGCAATGGCAACAGGACGCTGGTTATATTTTTTAGGATCAGATGATCGGTTGTTGCCTGGATTCGAAGAAATGGCGAGTAAATTAAAAGATGAAAACACCATATACTACGGCGATACAGAAGCATTCTATACAGGGAATAAACCTTCTTTTGAAATACTACATGGCAGGTTTGACGCGTATAGATTAGCTAAATATTGTATCAACCACCAGGCTGTAATTTATCCGGCAAAAGTTTTTTCAAAATATCATTATAATCTTCGTTATAAAGTCTTCGCGGATTATGCACTAAACATACAGGTTTGGGGAGATAAATCATTTAAAAAGATGTATTATCCAATCAATATTGCTGCATATCATATGGGCGGATTTTCATCAGTACAAAAAGATGAAGCATTTAAAAAAGACAAACCTGCATTGATAAAAAAATATATGGGTTGGGGAATGTATTTTCGCTTTTTATATAAACGTTATAAAAAGAAATTGCTGGGTCAAAAGGGATTTGAGTGAGGAGTGTAAAATGAATCTTCAGTCAAATCTCAAATTTCAAATCTGCATGATAAAATCAACCATTGATGTTGTTATCCCTTCCTTCCGGCTGGAAGAAAAATTTATTCTTCCCATATTAATGTTGCCTGCTCCTCAAAATGCACTGATCAATTTTTATTTGATAGTTGATAATCCTGGTATTATACCATCTGCAGCAATCCAGGAAATGACAAGCCTGTCTTATATTCATCTTATTATTAACAATGCCAATATTGGCGCTTCTGAAACAAGGAACAAAGGAATAGATATTGGCACAAGTGATTGGATCCTGTTTTTAGATGATGACATCTCCGTAAAAAAAGATCTGTTAAGTGTATATGCTGATGCGATTGAACAGCATCCCTCTGAAATTGGCTTTATTGGTATGATTGAACTGCCTGAACCATTATCAGCATTTACCAAAGCGGTAAAAGCAAGTGGATCGATGGATATTTTTGGAGTAGCTGCGCGAAAAGATGCTTTTGCCTGGGGAGCAACAGCCAATATAATGGTTAGCCGTAAAGCTATTGGCAACACAAGATTTTCTCCGGCTTATCCTAAATCAGGCGGTGGTGAAGATGTTGATTTCTTTTTGCATGTGAGAGAAAATAATGAATATAAAAATTATAAAACACTACCACAGGCTGTTGTACAGCATCCCTGGTGGAATAATGAAACAATAAATTTTTCGCGGCCATTCAGGTATGGAAAAGGAAACAGCAGGTTGGGAAAATTAAATCCGCGGTATACTTACAGGGATTTTTTGAATACACCTGAAACCCTGTTGATCGCACTTGTAGTGTTGATCATTTTCCTGTTCATAAAACAACATTGGGTTATTCCTGTATTTTTTTTTATGGCAGGAGTTGTATTAATTGAATGTATAGCAAGCGCAGTGCAAACCATTAAGCGAACAAAGTCAATAGAGCCTCCAGTAATTGGCTTTATGATACTGCTGCGTTTTGCCCAGGAAGCGGGATTGTTATGGCAAGAATTGATTCGCCTGGAATGGTGGCGCATAGGCGAAAGGTTTAATGACAACGGCGAAGTGAATAAATGGAAGATTTTTAAATCAAATACTTACCGTATCATTAAATGGATATTATATCCGCTTTTAACCTGGACTATTATAAGCAGGCATTATTAAACCTGCGCCAAACCATTAGTGGAGAAACGCTTTTTGTGCAAAATGGTTTCGTTGTATATGGTTTGGTTAATGGTTACCTGATAACCGCAATTGTGATTGTGATTAAGATGATAACACACCGCAGCCAATTTCAGTCGGCGTTTTTTTATACCTGAATTAATCAGTCTTGCTACAAATTCATCGTCTTCAAAACCCCATCCCAGGAAATGATTATCATAACCATTTACGGCTATATAATCTTCTTTCCAGAAAGCAAGGTTACACGCTTTTGTATTTTTTACGCTGTTCGGATTTTCTTTTATCAACCACGAAAGACTGGGAAAATGTAAAGAGTTAATTCTGTTTTTTATTCCTTTTGAAAAGAAATTAAAATGCGGCGGATGACCTCCCAGTATTTTTTGAGTTGTTTCATCATCTAAAATAGTACGGCAACCTTGTACAAATGTATTTCGTTTGGCTACATTCAAATGATCTTCTATAAATTTTTCGTGCATGATGATGTCTCCATCAATCTGTATGATGTATTCACTTTCGGCTACTTTCATCGCCTTATTCAGGATCTGGCTTTTGCGAAAACCTTCATCTGTTTGCCATACATGTTTTACAGGCACAGAAAAATATCGCTTAAACCTTTTAATGAGCGCCTCTGTTTGATAATCAGAGCCATCATCTGCTATCAAAATCTCATCCGGAAGACGAGATTGTTTTTGAATACTTCTTAAAACGCTTTCGAGTGCTTTAGACCAATTGTAAGTGGAAATGAGGAGTCCAACAGAAATATTTCCGTTTTTCATACTGTGTTTTTTTGAACCTGTATTTTTCAAATTGTTATAAACCAAAACCATGCTATTTTCATTTCGCTCATCACGAACTGAAAGTCTGCATATCTATCAACCTTTTGTACAGGCCGTTTTTATCTGTTAGCTGTTGGTGTGTACCTTCCTCCACAACCTTGCCACTCTCCAGTACAATTATATGATCAGCATTTTGTATAGTGCTTAAGCGATGTGCTATCACCAGCGACGTTCTGTTCTTCATTAAATTGTTCAACGCATCCTGTACCATTTTCTCTGACTCCGTATCAAGCGCAGACGTTGCTTCATCTAACAACATTATTGGAGGATTTTTTAAAACTGCTCTGGCTATACACAAACGTTGCCTTTGTCCTCCTGAAAGCCTTACACCTTTGTCGCCTATATTGGTATGATAGCCTTTGTCTGTAGCTAAAATAAAATCATGCGCATTGGCAATTTTGGCCGCAGCTTCTACCTCTTCAATTGTTGTACCGGGTTTTCCAAAAGCAATGTTGTTAAAAATAGTATCATTAAAAAGAATCGTATCCTGGTTTACAACTCCCATCAACGACCGCAAAGAGTCTATGGTTACAGTTTCTATAGGTTGCCCGTCAATTAAAATACTACCCGATTGAGGACGGATAAACCTCGGAATTAAATCCATAACAGTTGATTTTCCACCACCTGAAGGACCCACCAACGCTACTGATTTACCCTTATCTATAGAAAAGTTAATGTTATGTAAAACTTCATTTTCGCCATAAGAAAAAGAAACATTTTCAAAGCGAAGAGACTGGTTAAATGTTGTTATTTCTTTTGAATCTGCCTTGTCAACAATTACAGGCTTCTCATCAATTAATGATAATACTCTTTCGCCGGCGGCAATACCCGAGTGAATATTTCCAAAAGAAGTGGAGAGGGCTTTGGCTGGTCGCATTATTTGTGAGAATAAAGCAATGTAGGCAATGAAATTGGGTGCTGTTAAATCACTCTTGTGAGATAACACCAATGATCCGCCATATAATACAATTGCCGCAACCATCATAACGCCTAAGGTTTCAGAAACGGGTGGCGCCAGTTGCTGACGCTTGGCCATAGAACGTATTATTTTTGAGTATTGCTGGTTTTCTTTATTAAAACGATCCGTAATGAATTTAACAGCATTGAATGATTTTATAATGCGGATACCATTGAGTGCTTCATCAAGATAACTTATCATCATTCCATAAGATTCATGCGAAGCAGTTGCCTGCTGTTTTAAACGTTTTACAATTTTTGATATGATAAAAGCAGAAACAGGAATAATGAGTGTAGATACCAAAGTAAGTTTATACGAAATAACAAATAGCATCACCAGGTATACTATCAAGGTAAGCGGTTCTTTAAAAACTACCTGTAATGTTCCCGTTACAGAAAACTGCACCACCTGTACATCAGACGCTATTTTTGACATGATGTCTCCTTTCCGTTGATTATTGAAATAACCAATATCAAGATCCATCACATTATTAAATACAGATTTGCGCAGGTTCAGCAATGTGTGAATGCGCAGGTTTTCCATGGTTCGGTCTGCAAAATACCGGAACAGGTTGCCCAGCACAACGGAAATCACAATCACTAGACAAACAATCTGTAACGTTCTATACGTACCATATTCATGATTAGCAACGGCTGAATAATAATTGAACGACTTAAAAATGTCAAAAAAATGCTCAGGTTTATCAGGAATAGTAGTTTGTGTTTTGGCGTTAAAAAGTGTGGTAAGCAATGGCGCAAGCAACGCAAGGTTAAGCGTACTGAAAATGATGGAAAGAATAGTACAGATTATATAAGGTATCGCGTATTTTTCAATAGGTCTTGCGAAAGAAAGTAACCGGAAATATGTCTTCATACTGCATTAAAGCGCACAAAACTACACATAGTTATGCATATTGTAATGTTAAAGGAGTGACTATTGATGCTGAAATGCAGTTTTTACTATATAGAATTGTATATATACTCTATGGGGTTTCCTGGATGTTTATGGTTTTGCACTGTTGTCAACTCACTGGCTGTTGAAAGAAATGTTTACGCAGTAGGCAGTGTCTCACTGCCCATAAAATATGCTTACGGTTTCTCTTCAAGGATTTTGATTCGGATATTTTTAAAATATACTTCCATATCCATACCTCCGTGTAATTGCAAACCTATTCTTCCTGCTGTTCTTCCGGTATCATTAGGTACATAGGCAGATTTTTTCCCATTCACCCATACAGTTATTTCTTTACCTACCGCCCTAACTTTCATTGTATTCCATTTACCAGGTTTGTACCATGTTTTTACCTGCTCCGGTGTTGGTTTTACCACCCAGGCTCTTCCGCCGGTTTCATATAAACCACCAGCATCTTTTTCGGGATCTATTTCAGCCTGCAAACCATACACACTCACGGCGTCGGCTACCTGCTCAGCTCTGAAATAGAGCCCGCTGTTACCTTTAACTGCTTTGTATGTTATTTCAATTTCAAAATCGGCAAAAACACTGTCTGTTAATAAGATGCCATGGCGTGTTTCAGCAGATGTACTGGTTCCGGCAATAATGCCGTTTTTACCTTCCCAGTTGCCACCAGGCGCTGTATGCCACCCATTCAGATTTTTACCATTAAAAAGATTGATCCATTGCTGTGCATAAACGAAGGAGATAGAGTTGAGGCTTACCAGAGCAAATATGAGCAAGCCGGTTATTTTACTTTTCATATACAGGCAAATTAATAATGTGATGTAATGTACGAAATGATAAATCTACAAAGAACCAGTGAGCTCATATTATCTTGCAAAAATTATAAGAATATTCGGGCATAAGCTGTATTTTCAAAAATTTATCAACAGTGGTTCATTGCAGATTTTGGCAGGTTGGTGAAGACACCAACCTGGGCGATGCCATGGGCGGTGTCTCACCGCCCACCTGAACAAATCTGGAATGAACACTCAATAATAATTATCATGAAGAAAAAATTACTAAGCGCAGGCTTTTTGTTTTTTTCAATAGTTGTTTCGGCTCAACAAAATAATAACCTCAGGCTTTGGTATAAAACGCCTGCCAATGCAACCGTAAAAGATGTTAAAGAAGGTTGGATAAATGATGAAGAATGGTTGAAAGCATTACCTGTTGGTAATGGATTTATTGGCGCCATGGTTTTTGGTGACGTAAATAAAGAAAGATTACAGCTAAATGATAAAACACTATGGAGTGGAAGTCCTGATGACAATGATAATCCTGATGCCTATGCCTCATTACAGGAAATAAGGAATTTGTTGTTTGCCGGAAAATACAAGGAAGCTACGGAGTTAACATACAAAACACAGGTGTGTAAAGGAGCAGGATCAGGTCAGGGGAATGGCGCCACAGTTCCTTTTGGTTGTTTTCAAACGCTGGGAGATTTATGGATCGATTTTAATGCAACTGCTGCGTATAAAAATTACTCCCGCGATCTTGATCTCATTAATGGAATAGCGTCTGTTCAATACGAGCAGAACGGTGTTCGGTTTAAAAGAGAAATTTTTGCAAGCTACCCCGATCAGGCCTTGATTGTTCACTTGTCAGCCTCAAAGGCGGGGGCGCTTTCATTTAACCTGCACGCAGACCGACCTGAAAGATTCAATACCATTGCCAGCCAGGGCAGGTTAACAATGAGCGGTACAATGAACAACGGAAAAGGGGGAGATGGAATGAAATACCAGGTAATAATTACACCTGTTATTAAAGGCGGCACAATCAATACAAAAGATAATGGTCTTGTAATATCAAACAGCAATGAAGTAACCATTGTTATTACTTCGGGTACCGATTACCGTTTGCATTACCCAGACTATATCAATAATCATTTTGAAGAAGCGTTGGATAAGCGCACGGCCCAGGCTGTCGCAAAAAATTACAATACCTTGCGCCAACGGCATATTGCTGATTTTTCTCCTTATATGAAAAGAGTATCGCTAAAATTGGGAAGTGAAGATGCTGCTGCATTACCTACAGATGACCTATTGCAAAAAAATAAAACTACACAGGGCGAACAATATTTATACAGTTTATATTTTCAATATGGAAGGTATTTATTATTGTCTTCATCGCGCAAGCAAAGCCTGCCTGCAACCCTTCAAGGTATGTGGGCCAATAAAATTCAAACACCCTGGAACTGCGATTATCATACCGATGTAAATGTACAGATGAATTATTGGCCGGTGGAGGTTACCAATTTATCTGAAAGCCATTTACAGTTAACAGATCTGATTGCATCGTTACAGGAACCCGGAACAAAAACTGCTCGTACGCATTATCATGCCGGTGGATGGGTAATGCATCCTATCACCAATGTATGGGGTTTTACGGCGCCGGGTGAGCATCCCAGTTGGGGGCTGCATGTAGGCGCATGTGCGTGGCTGAGTCAACACCTTTGGGAACATTATGCATTCAGTATGGACAAAGAATACCTCAAAAAGGTATTTCCAATTCTTGAGTCGGCATCCGCTTTTTATTTGGACTGGTTGGTTAAAGATCCTGTTACCGGTAAATTGGTATCGGGTCCTGCGGCTTCACCCGAAAATGCTTTTATTGCACCGGATAGCAGTACTGCAAGCATCAGTATGGGACCTACACACGATCATGAAGTGATCTATAATTTATTTACCAATACGCTTAATGCAGCAATGGCATTAAATATAAAAGATGAAGCGATTAATAAAATAAGTACAGCGAGAGATCAGCTTCAACCATTGGCGGTGGGCAGCGATGGACGTTTAATGGAGTGGGCGCATGAATTTAAAGAAGTAGAACCTACGCACAGGCACGTGTCTCATTTGTTTGCGTTATACCCTGGCAGCCAGATCTCGTATTATAGTACGCCGGCCCTGGCGAAAGCTGCTGAAAAAACCCTGGAAGGCAGAGGTGATGGCGGCACAGGCTGGTCGCTGGCAATGAAGATTGGTTTCTGGACACGTTTGCACGATGGAGATCATGCATTGAAATTACTCAACAGGTTATTGAACCCTGTACATTCAAGCGGTGTTGACATGAGCAACAGCGGCGGCACATACAACAATTTGTTTTGCGCTCACCCTCCATTTCAGATTGATGGAAATTTTGGTGGCACTGCGGGCATAGCCGAAATGTTGCTGCAAAGCCACGAAGCCTTTCTTGATATATTGCCGGCATTGCCTTCTACCTGGCAAAATGGTGAAGTAAAAGGCTTGTGTGCAAGAGGTGGTTTTACCCTTGATATAAAATGGGCAAACGGAAAATTAGTCAATGCTTCCCTGGTATCAAAGAAAGGAGGAACCTGCAAAATAAAATACGGAGCTAAAGAAATTTCTTTACAAACCATAGCCGGAAAAAAATATGAGATCGGCAATCAGTTGAAATAAATCAGAACAGGATGAACAAAAAATTAGTTTTTACACTTTGTACCTTTTTGGGACTAGCACAGATATTATCAGCGCAGGATCAGCCTTTGCAATGGCAGCAGGTTCAGCCCGGCATTTGGAAAGCAACTATTGGAAAAAAGCAGGCAATAAGTTTATTGAGCGTAGCGAATAATACAGCTTCAGTGGAAGGATTACAAAAACTGCCTGGTGCTGATTTTCCTTTGCCACAAACGGATGTTGTTTCACAAACCTCTAACGATCATGTTTCATTACGGTTTCCATTAGACGAAAAAGAAACCATTTTTGGTTTTGGGTTGAATTTTCAAACCGTTAATCAAAGAGGGAGAATTTTAAACCTGCATGTAGATCATTATGGTGGTACAGATAACGGTCGCACGCATGCGCCGGTGCCTTTTTATATTTCATCTAATGGGTATGGTGTATTGATAGATGCGGCAAGATATTTAACCGTATATGTTGGTACTGCTGTAAGAAAAGATAGTAAGCATCCACCCGTTTTAAAAGACAGGAATACTGATAAAACCTGGGAAGCGCAACCCTATTCAGATGCAGTTGAAGTAAATGTGCCTGGCGATGGAGTAGACGTGTATGTATTTGCAGGACCAACGCCTATGCAGGTGGTACAGCGCTACAACTTATTTAACGGTGGTGGCTATCTCCCCCCCAAATGGGGACTGGGTTTTACGCAACGTGTGCCCACTGTATATAATCAATATGAGATCATCCGTGAAGCGGATGATTTTGAAGCGCATGATTTTCCCCTGGATTTTATTGGTGTAGAACCAGGTTGGCAAAGCATGGCCTATCCCTGTACGCTGGAATGGGATAGCACAAGATTTCCTGCGCCAAAAGCATTTAACCAACAGTTATTTCAAAAAGGCATCCGCACCAATCTTTGGTTGAATCCTTATATCTCTCCTAAAGGAAGTTTATATGAAAAAATAAAGCCACTATCAGGGTCGCATACTGTATGGAATGGTATTGTGCCTGATATTACATTGCCACAAACACAGGAAATACTAAAAAAACATTTTATCACCAATCATATTGATATAGGTGTGAGCGGATACAAGATTGATGAAGTAGATGGATACGACGGCTGGCTTTGGCCGGATGTAGCAACATTCCCATCCGGATTATCAGCAGAACAAATGAGACAGATATATGGACTGCAGATTCAAAAATTAACAGCACAATGGTTCAAAGAGAAAAATCAACGTACCTATGGATTGGTAAGAGCATCGAATGCAGGCGCCAGCGGTTTGCCGTATGTTATTTATAACGATTACTACAGCCACAGAGATTTTATAACAGCCTTGATCAACAGCAGTTTTATTGGTGTTTTGTGGACTCCTGAAGTAAGAGCTTCAGAGAGTGCAGAAGAATGGGTAAGAAGAATGCAATCGGTTTGCTTTTCACCTATGGCAATGTTGAATGCGTGGGCAGATGGCACAAAGCCATGGACTTTTCCTGAAGTAGAAAAAGCCGTAAAAGATGTGGCGATGTTACGAATGCAATTGTTGCCCTATACTTACAGCACATTCGCGCAATATCATTTTGAAGGAAAGCCACCTTTCAGGGCGATGGCCTTAACAGATGGATTTGGATTTGGTTCTCAGAAAGAAGAAAACGCTTTTGATGCTACAAAAAATCCATATGGACTAAGCACTGTATCTGAAATAAAAGATCAGTATATGATGGGTGACTATATATTGGTAGCTCCCATTTTTACGGGTGAAAAAACAAGAAAGATCTATCTGCCTGCAGGTAAGTGGTACGACTTTTACACTGGTGCATTCGTTGGTGAAAATAAGATGGTTGAAATTACACCCAGCTTAGACAAGATCCCATTGTTTGTAAAAGACGGCGCTATTATACCCATGATTCCTGCACAGAGACAAACTCCAAAACCTTCCCAGGTATTGCAATTGGAGGTGAGACATTATGGAACTAAGGAAGGCAGTTTTAAATTGTATGATGATGATGGGGAAACGTTCAATTACGAAAAAGGGGAATACAGTGAACTAATGTTGAGCGTAATAAAAAATAAGAAAGGACAATTGGAAGGCAATCAATTAAAGCCGCTAAAAGGAAAACCCTTTCATTATCTGCCAAAAGTGAATTGGATATTTATGACGAAATGAAGAAAGCTATCAGCGATCAGCTATCAGCCATGAACCATGGTGCTGATGACTGACTGCTGATAACTGATAGCTTTATATTATTTTCTTACCCCGGTAGTACCTCCACCATCTAATGTAAGATCTATAGGCTTATTGGTTTGCCATGCACCTCTGGTAAAGTCAGGTATTTCAACCGTCATTGATTTTTTGTCGGTTGATCTTCCGCTCAATGGCAGTATAGAGCTCCATGCAGCAGCATCATATACATTTTGATCAAGCGGTAACCCATTGCGCAGGCAATCAATCAATCTCCAGTCCATCATAAAATCCATACCACCATGGCCGCCTACTTCTTTAGCAATAGCGCCGATATGTTTTACAATAGCAGGCGTATATTTCTTGTACAGATCATCTAATTCTTCCTGCTTGATCCATTCATGACCAAATGCGATTTTTTCGGGTTCAGGATATTTCTGTGCAATACCTTTTGTACCACTCACCAGGTGAATACGCGAGTATGGACGAACGGTAGATACGTCATGCTGCAACATGAGTGTTTTACCTTTTGCCGTACGGATGCTGGTTGTATTCATGTTGCCACGGTATGGCTTGCCTACATATTCATTAAAGAAGCTGTCTTTAGCAGACATTTCTTTTGCAAGATTATTCAGTGTAAAATCGATGGAGCTCATACTTACCATATAGTCCATCTTATCGCCCCTGTTAATATTCAGGCATTGTGCTATTGGTCCAAGCCCGTGTGTAGGGTATAAGTTGCCGTTATGAAGATAATTTTGTTTCAGGCGCCACATGTCCTGGTATGCATCTTTATTAAACAAATAGCCTCTGCTCAGGTCGTGAAGATATGCGCCTTCTGCATGTATAATTTCTCCGAATAAACCATTGCGGGCCATATTAAGTGTAAGCAATTCAAAAAAATCATAGCAACAGTTTTCAAGCATCATCATATGCTTTTTTGTTGCTTCTGATGTTTCCACCAATTGCCAACATTCATCTATAGTTAAGCCAGCATTTACTTCTGTTGCGGCATGCTTTCCATTCTTCATAGCATATATGGCAATAGGTGCATGCAGGTTCCATGGAGTGGGTGTATATATAAGGTCAACATCTTTGCTTTCGCATAAAGCTTTCCAACCTTCTTCTCCGCTGTATTCTTTTGCTTTTGGTCTGCCTCTTTTTGAAAGCGTATCCTGTGCTTTGGCAACTCTATCCGGGAGTTTGTCGCACAATGCGGTTATTTCCAAACCATCAATATAGCTTAACCTGCTCACCGCATCACCGCCTCTCATACCTAGCCCTATAACACCAACACGAACAACATCCAGTTTTGGTGCGGCATATCCACACATATTAAAACGTGGTTCCTTCTTTTCCATTTCCTGCGACCGTTGCATTTGTTCATCGGTGGCAGCATCAAATCCATTGGCAAAGGCTGGTAGGCCCGTAGCAACAGCACCCGCACCGAGGGAGATATTGCGCAAAAATTTACGGCGGTTCGTATTCATGTATAATCGTTTTTTTTGATTGATGCAAGTTCTACAAAATAATCATTCATAATACTGTTCCTTAAAAATAGCACAATCGTTTGCTTGAAAAGAGCGTAACATGTAGTGTTGTGAGGGGTTTAACTAACTTTGAGCCGACGTGTAATTTATATTGTAAACGATTGAACTGATCTATGGGAAAATATATGAGTATACTTTTGATTTCTTTCGCGTTGCTGAGTTTTACATGTGGAAAAAATGATAATGCTGAAGAGGCTACTGCAATAATTTCTGAGAAAGATACCACCATACAATTTCCTTTGGGTGGAAATACGTGGGCTAAGCATAGCGGAGAAAATGGAGGAGAAGTTGCCAATAAAGGCATCGTAAACTGGGCGAACGCCAATACTACTTTCGATAGTTATATCCGCATCAATAAACCTGGAACAATTAAAATAAAACTCAGGGCAAAAGCTCCAGGTAAGAGTCGCCTGCAGATGTTGATAGCAAATAGCAAAAAAGAAATAACGGTTACTGGTAATGAATTTAAATTGTACGAAGCTGGTGAATGGAAATTAGTTGACACCGGGTACATAAAAATAAACATAGCGGGTTTGGATAAAACTTCCGGCTATTTTGCTGAAATAGATGCTTATGAAATAAGTGGTAGTGCTATTAATTCAGAAACCACTTTTACAAGAAACAATGAAGGCAATTTTTTTTACTGGGGCAGACGGGGACCATCCGTGCACCTGAGTTATCCCTTTGCCGACAGCATCAAGGCGATATATTTTTATAATGAAGTAACCGTTCCCGTTGCGCAGGATGTAATGGGCTCTTATTTTATGGCAGATGGTTTTGGAGAAGGTTATTTTGGCATGCAGGTAAATTCAGAAACAGAAAGAAGAATACTTTTTTCTGTATGGAGCCCTTATGAAACGGATAACCCTTCCAGTATTCCGGATAGTATGAAAATTGTATTACTGAAAAAGGGAGAAGGGGTGCATACAGGTGAGTTTGGTAATGAAGGTTCGGGGGGACAGAGTTACCTGCAGTACAACTGGAAAGCAGGTAATACGTACCGGTTTTTATTAAAAGGAGAGCCAGATAATAACGGCAGTACAATATATTCTGCCTGGTTTTTTGCTCCTGAAAAAAATACGTGGATGTTGATTGCTTCTTTTAAACGACCTCAAACCAATACTTACCTGAAACGCTTTCATTCCTTTTTAGAAAATTTTATTCCTGAAGAGGGAGATAAAGCACGAACTGTGTTGTTTGGCAATCAATGGATCTATGATGTAAACAAAAACTGGCTGCCATTACACAAAGCCGTGTTTACCTACGATAATACTGCGGCAAAAGGGTATAGAAAAGATTATGCGGGTGGCGTGGAACAAAACAGGTTCTTTTTAAGGAACTGCGGTTTTTTTAATAAATACACTTTGTATAAATCGCTATTGGAAAGACAAACGGAGAATGATATGGAACCGGCGATAGATTTTAATGCGTTGCCTTAGAGAAGAGATTTGAGATTTGAAATTTGAGATGAGATAGCCTTTAGAATTTATCTTTTCACGTTTATCGTCTCACTAATTAAGATGCCATAAACTCAAGCATATCGCTGCCGTGCCTTGGTTTTTTTTCGAAAGAGTACACAAAACTTTCTTCTTCATTTATGTTCAAAGTAAAAAAGTATTTTCCGTTGTTGAGGTGAGCTACTCTCAATTGTACTTCAAAGCCATTAAACTTTCCTTTGCGGCAAATTTTTTTCTCACTGTCAGTGATGATGTATTCAAAAACGGGGTTGAGTAAATCTTCTTCTTTGATTTTTACAGACAATAGTTCTCTCACAACTGAAGGGAAATCTACATCCAAGGTTTTTAATTTGCCCATATTAATAAGATAATGGTTTGCAATGATATCGGAGTTATAAGCTATAACTGTAAAAGGGCTTAAATAGTATAAGTCAATAAAAAAAATGATCTAAGTGAATTAAAATAGGCTTTTGCACGTAATTGTAAGCCTGTAGGATATTGCATAAAAACCAATAATGCACATTATAGATCGTATGTGCTGCTACATAAAGCAGTCTTATAAGTGATATGAAATAGTAGTATGTAGAAAATGTGTGATATAATATCGTTCAAAAATCACAACATGGCAAGGTCATTGCATAGTATTTGGAAAATACCATTCTATGAACGACAGTAATATCGGATCTGTGTTTAAGACCATTCTGAGGGTTGATCAGCGTTTGGAGACGGTAAAAGGCGCATTACATGAAGCCCTGGAAGATGAGCAGGATTGGAAAGCAACACATACTGAACAAAACAATCATAACTCATTTGTACTGGGCTGGGTTAAATCCTTTACAATTATAATGATATCTATTACGCTCAAAAAAGAGTCGGAACATTCAACTTCTATCAGTATTGAAACAACCAATACCGAAGAAGATGGCAAAACAAAGCGCATCATCCACGATGGTTTCTATGATTTTCTCGCATTTCTTAAAGGCCGGTTGCTGCCCGTTGAAACCAGAAACAGCATATTCTCCGAAGAAAACGATTATAAAAGCTCCTGGGCATGGGTATTTTTTATTTTGTTTGCCCTTTTTATGAGCTGGTATTTTTTTGAAAGGTAGTCGTTACTGTTAGTATATATTCCTGATTCTTTTCCCTTTTTATTTGGAAGCAGCCTGGAACGTTAAGGCTTTTAGAATTTTTCTGAATACTTCTGTATTCTCATATACGCCGGTGAACAATTGAGATCCGGGTCCATAAGCAAATACCGGAACAGGAATGGCCGTATGATCATTGGTAGAAAATTGCCCGCTTATATATCTTTTTTTATAATCTCCCCCTGTTAATGAAAGCCCTCCTGTTTCGTGATCGGCAATTACGATAACTAATGTTTCTCCGTTACTATCTGCAAACTGCATGGCTTTGCCCACTGTTTTATCAAGGTCTGTAAGTTCTGTGGCAAGCCAGGGCAGATTGTTATCATGTCCTCCATGATCTATCTGGGCCCCTTCCTGCATCATAAAAAACCCATCTTTATGCTGCGATAACAGGGCAATCGTTTTTTCAAAAGCTTTCTGCGACCAGTCACCACGTCCTTCCAGAACTGATTTCCCTGCTTTTTTTTCCGCTACCATCAATGGCATTTTATTATCTTTTTTAACATCATCAACAGAAGTTACAATCGCGAATTTCTGTGCTAATTTTTTTTCGAGGTCATTGTCTTTTGTTTCAGGTTTCTCACCCATAATAATATCAATGGGTGCAACCAGTAAATCATTCAAAATAGCATTACTGCTGCTTCTGTCTATTTGATGTGCATAAAAATCAGCAGGTGTTGCATCAGTTAAATCGCCACTGGTAATCAAACCCGTTTTCATTTTTCTTTTAGCAAGAATATCTGGTAATAAAGGCAATGCTTTACCAGTATGGTCAACACCTACAGCCCTGTTATTCGTTTTTTCTCCTGAGGAAAACGCCGTTGAACCGGGTGCTGAATCTGTTATATAGCTATCGTATGAGCTGGTTTTAGAAAGCCCTGTATAATGCATATTGAATACATTTAAAGCGCCGCCATTTATAGTATAACCGGCATACCATTGCGCAAGCCCTGTACCGTCTCCAATAAGCAGAATAATATTTTTTACGGGTTTGGTAGTTCCATCATTTCTGTATTGAGGTTTATATAAAGTGTACGGAGCTGGTGCTATATATTGCCGCATAGATAATTGATGAAGAAATGTACCCATATCGGCAATATGATCTGTGTTGATATAATCTACACCAAGATCCATAAAACCGTACCACGCATTAATAACATCAGGCGCATCCCAGAAACGCACTTTCTTGCGAAGGCTGTGTGCTTTATTAATAATGCTTTCAAGATTGGTGCGTTCTTTTTCCACAATAATTCCTTTACCTGTCCATATAGAAAAGTCTTTGAAGTCGGCGCTGAGCATTTCAATTTTTTGCAAAGCATCTGCAGGATATTCAGTGTTCAATACACCGTCAAAATAAATATAAGATGGATAGGTGTGAAATTGTTCAGCCGGTGGACGATTGCCTGATATAACAATTTTTAAAGACTTTGCATTTGTAATAGATGGATATTGCTGTAATTGTTCTATCAGCTTGTTAAGTGTTGGTATAGCTTCTGTTTTTATATCTACCAGCAACTGTAATGTTTGGGAAGAATCGTTGTATATATAGCCCTTATTTTTTTGAAGGCTTTTGTATATCGGTTGAAGATAAAGCGAATCAAGCGTCCTGTTAGCCAGCAATTGCTGCTGATCATGCGCCACAATCAGCTTTCCATCTTTTAAAAAAATATCGGCTTCTATCGATCCGAAATGTTGTTCATACGCTTCCCAAAAAGGAGAAGGCTTTTCATAATCATTGTGCGAGTGGGCGTTGCCGGGAGTATATACAGTTGGTTGTGCAAAAACAGTACAAAAGCCCAATAACAAAATGACGAGAAAAAGTATGCGCATGTTTATTTTTTTGCAAAAATAATGTGCCTGTGTTTCCAATGTGTTAAACAAAGCGCATTTATTACAATAAAAAGAAAGGGGCTATTTTCGGCTTTTGCTTCTGGATGTAAAGTGAGACACCATTAATGACGACGTCCACTGCTGAGGTTGGTGTCTCAACATAGCGGTCAACTTAAACCCCTGCTACTGGTGCGTGAGACACGCACCAAGGGCGAACGCCTCGGCGCGTGTCCCCACGCGCCGGAAAGTAAAACCTTTAAGCTGACAGCTAAAGTGTCTCAACGACCTCCGAAAATTTCGACTGAAGAAAATAAATCACAATGGAAGTAGATTTATTTTTTACTTTCTTTTGCCCAGGTATCTTTTAGTGTAACAGTTCTGTTGAAAATAATATTATCTGGTGTAGAATATTTGTCAATCGTAAAATATCCTTTGCGCATAAACTGGAATATCTCACCTGGGGCTGCTTCTTTCAAAGCGGTTTCTATGTACGCTGTCGGTATAATTTGTAATGAGTTTGGGTTTATAAAGGTTAAAAAATCTTCTTCTTCTGCAGCAGGATTTTCTACTTTAAACAAACGGTCGTACAAACGAACTTCTGCCTTTGTAGCATGTGCGGCACTCACCCAATGTATAGTACCTTTTACATGTATGCCCGATCCATCATTCCCACTTTTGCTTTCCGGCAAATAGCTGCAATGTATTTCGGTAACATTACCCACTTCGTCTTTAATAAAGCTGTCGCATTTAATAATATAAGCACTCTTAAGACGAACCATTGCACCCGGCGCCAGCCTGAACCATTTTTTAGCAGGCACTTCCATAAAGTCTTCTCTTTCTATCCACAACTCTCTTGAAAATGATACAGGTCTTGTTCCGCCATTGTTCTCCGCTTCCGGATTATTCTCACTCAATACTTCTTCTGTTTGTCCTTCAGGATAATTGGTGAGAATTAATTTTACCGGGTCTAAAACAGCCATGCGTCTTGGCGAAATCTTATTCAAATGTTCTCTCACGCAGTATTCCAGTAAGCCAACATCTACAATATTTTCTCTTTTGGCAATACCTATGCGCTCGCAAAAATCACGAATGCTTTCTGGTGTATATCCTCTCCTGCGCATACCGCTGATAGTGGTCATGCGTGGATCATCCCAGCCATCTACAAATTTTTCATTTACCAGTTGCAGCAATTTGCGTTTACTCGTAACCGTATAGGTGAGGTTTCTTCTCGCAAACTCATATTGTTTAGAAGGATATATCTCCAGTTTTTCAATCAGCCAGTCATATAATTCTCTGTGCGGTACAAACTCTAATGTGCAGATGGAGTGTGTTACCTGCTCTATACTGTCGCTTTGCCCATGCGCAAAATCGTACATAGGATATATACACCATTTGTCGCCCGTGCGGTGATGGTGTGCATGTTTGATGCGATACAACACCGGATCACGCATCAGCATATTGGCATGCGACATATCTATTTTTGCTCTCAGCGTTTTGCTGCCATCGGCAAACGCACCGTTCTTCATTTTTTCAAAAAGATCCAGGTTCTCATCTATACCACGCTCACGATAAGGGCTGTTTTTACCTGGCTCAGTGGGTGTTCCTTTCAATGCAGCTATTTCTTCTGAAGTACTATCATCTACATACGCCAGTTCTTTTTTGATGAGTTGAATAGCATACTCATATAAAGTGTCAAAGTAATCAGAAGCATACAGTTCGTGGCCCCATTCAAATCCAAGCCATTTCACATCTGCTTTTATACTGTCTACGTACTCGGTTTCTTCCGTAACAGGGTTGGTATCGTCAAAGCGAAGGTTGGTATAACCGCCGTATTTTTTTGTAAGCCCGAAATTCAGACAGATGCTGGTGGCATGTCCTATATGCAGGTAACCATTGGGTTCTGGCGGAAAGCGTGTAACAATTGTGGTATACTTGCCGTTTTTTAAATCCTCTTCTATTATCTCTTCAATAAAATTCTGGCTTTTTTCTTCAGTCATTGGTACAAATCCGTTTGATACAAAAAATGTAAAAATTGCCGCTAAAGATACAATAAGGAATCGTAAAGTCGTAAATCTACGCGCATTTGCATGTATATGATAAAATATCTGCGCTAATCAACATTAGTTATTGCTATTTTATAAGCATAACAGAGCCCTGTAGCATAAGGTCTCTTTTCAGCATAAAATCGTTGTATACGCAGTAATATATGTAAGTACCTATATCAGCCTTTTTTCCTTCTATTTTACCATTCCATCCCTCTTTGGGATTGGTTGAATGAAATACCTGTTTACCAAAACGGTCGTACACTGTAAACGTATACTTGGTAATAGGGCAAAAGGCGCCTGGTTTAAATGTTTCATTCAATCCATCATTATTAGGCGTAAATGCAGTAGGAAAATTCAGGCACCTTGTATTACAAAGCACGGTCGTTACGGTATCAATATGAGTGCCGCATATATTTTCTGCTTTCAGTATATAACTCGCTGCATCGGTGGCAAGCAATTCAACATCCTTGCTTCCATCCTGCCAGGTATAGGTAGTATATTTCTGTGCTACTGTTTGCAACACAACGCCTGTAGCGCCACAAGGTATCACAATGTTTTCGCCAAGATCAAAGTCTGGTTTTTTAATTACTTCCGCTACTACTTTAGCCCTTGGACTTTCGCAGCCCAATATGGTTTGAGAAACATAATAATTGGTAATGCCAGTATCGGCAGTAGAAGGGATAGGTGCATTGGGACTACCATCCATGCTGGTAGGTGTAGAGTACCACACCAGGTTTTGTCCTCCTGCTATCATAGGCGGCGCTGGCTCATTATAGCAAAGCAATGCGTTTTGCACGTTTGGTATTAATATTAATGAGTTGAATATAAGTGTTACAGTATCTGTAACGGGTGTGCATGCCGGAGCAGTAACCGTTACCCAATATTTGTTGGATTGATGTATATCAATTGTGCTGGTATTTTCTCCGGTTGACCATGCGTATGTAGCGCCGGGTATAGCCGGTAATACCATTTTAAAAGTAGTATCGGCACAAATGATCAATGTATCTTTGGGAATGATAGTAGCAGACGAAGGGCACTGTGCTTTAACAGTAGTACATAGTATTGCCGCCATCATTGTAAGGAAAATAGCTCTTGTTTTCATCCGGTTTTGTTTTAAAGGTCGGATGGAACCCTGGCAGCAGTCCTGCTATAAAAATGGTACTGGTTGCCTGGTTTCATCGGGATATTGGCTGTTTAACAGTAGGCTGGTAAGCAATTATTACACCAGTTAACGCCTGAACTGCTGATTTTATGGTAGAAAAACGGGAAAAAAGGTAAATTCTTTTTGATAGTAACGATATTTTACTGAACTTTGCCGTCCCAAAAAATAGGATTATGTCCAGAGTATGTCAGGTTACAGGTAAAGTTCCGATTACGGGTCATTCCGTTTCGCACTCTAATATAAAGACAAAACGCAGGTTTCTACCTAATCTCCAAACCAAGCGTTTTTTTCTTGCAGAAGAAGACAAGTGGATTACACTGAAATTATCTACTGAAGGTTTGCGTACTATTAATAAAAGAGGACTTTACACTGTTGTGAAGGAATTGAGAGCCCAGGGCGAAAAAATCTGATAACACTTTTTAAAAAATATTTACCATGGCGAAGAAAGGTAACAGGGTACAGGTGATTCTTGAATGTACCGAACATAAAAACAGCGGTTTACCGGGTACAAGCCGTTACATTAGTAATAAAAATAAGAAGAATACTCCTGAACGTTTGGAGTTGAAAAAGTACAACCCTATTTTAAAGAAGGTTACTGTACATAAAGAGATCAAATAATTTACTTGCAATTTGAAATGACCCATGTTTACAGATGGGCTCACTTTAAATTTCAAATTTCAAATTTCAAATTGATATACAATGGCAAAAGCAGCTTCCAAAAACGCGAAAGTAAAAGATGCCAAGTCTGCGGCAGAAAGTAAAAACTGGACAAAAGTGATTCGTGCTGTACGTAGCCCTAAATCAGGCGCTTACACTTTTAAAGAAGCGATCGTTCATAAAGATAAAGTCAAGGAATTTCTCGCTCAGAAATAATTAATAAAGAGAATGAGCATAAAAAGCTGTCACGATAAAGTCGCGACGGCTTTTGTTATTTTATGAATTTTATGGATAACAGTATATATATCCGCAAAGCCACTCATGAAGACCGTGATATTATTGTAGATCTTGGTAAGAAAACTTTTGTTGAAACGTATTCAGAAGTTACCAATAATGCAGCGCTGGAAGCATACGTGCAGAAAAGATTTTCACCAGAGATCATCAGCGTGGAACTGGACAATCCTTATGCATGGTTTTACATTGCATTTGCTGAAGGAACTCCGGTAGCTTTTACTAAATTACGGAGCGACAGAAAAGCAAAGGGACTGGAACATAACAATGTGATTGAAATAGAAAGGATCTACGTGTTGAAGGAGTACCAGGGTGTGAAAGTAGGATGGGAAATGATGAAAAAGTGCAAAGAAATAGCGGCGCAGGATAAGTATGATGTGATTTGGTTACAGGTGTGGCAAAGAAACAATAAGGCTATACAGTTTTATCAGAAAGCAGGATTTGTAATATACGAAACTACTACCTTCAGTTATTCGCAGGATATAAAACAGGAAGACTTTTTGATGCGATATAATCTTTACTATTAAAAAGAGGGATATGGGATTTTTGGGAAAATTATTCGGGAAAAAAGAAAAAGAAACGCTGGACCAGGGTTTGCAGAAAACCAAAGTTGGTTTTTTATCAAAACTAACAAAGGCGATTGCAGGAAAAAGCACAGTGGATGAAGAAGTATTGGATAACCTGGAAGATGCACTGGTAAGTGCAGATGTAGGCATTACTACTACGGTAAAGATTATTGAAAAAATTGAACAACGGGTAGCGAGAGATAAATATCTCAATACTTCTGAACTGAATTCAATTCTGCAGGATGAAATAGAATCGATGCTAGTGAATGTTCCGGAGAAAGATGCCTATACATTTGATTCAACGCTTCCTGCAAAGCCATATGTTATTATGGTAGTTGGTGTAAATGGCGTAGGCAAAACAACTACCATCGGCAAGTTGGCATATAATTTTAAAAAGGCCGGTAAATCAGTATTGCTGGGTGCTGCGGACACTTTCAGGGCAGCAGCCGTTGATCAACTTACTATATGGAGCGAAAGAGTAGGCGCGCCTATTGTAAAAAAAGAAATGGGCAGCGACCCTGCGTCTGTTGCTTTTGATACTGTATCAAGCGGTGTTGCCAAAAATGTAGATGTTATTTTGATTGATACAGCAGGACGGTTGCACAACAAACTTCACCTGATGGAAGAGTTGAGCAAAATAAAAAGAGTAGTGCAGAAAGTAATACCTGAAGCACCGCATGAAGTAATGCTGGTGCTCGACGGATCAACCGGCAGAATGCATTAGAGCAGGCAAAACATTTTACCGCTGCCACAGATGTATCTGCGCTCACTATTACCAAGCTGGATGGTACGGCTAAAGGCGGTGTAGTATTATCCATCGCACATCAGTTCCAGATTCCTGTTAAGTTTATTGGTGTGGGCGAAAAGATGGAAGATTTGCTTGTATTTGATAAACATGAATTTGTAGATAGTCTTTTTAATATGCAGCATTCTGCGGCAAATGAGTAATGATATGATGTTAACAGAATCTCCATACATATTATATTCCAACGGCAAGGGAGATATTTTTGAAGATACTTCCTTATATGCGGTGGGCAGAACAGGATGGGATGCCATACCTGTTCCTGTAGAAGATTGGATTGAATTACCGGATGGAGGTTCGCTATACGAATTACCGGGCAGGCGTGGAATTGGTATTGATGTACAAACCGGCGAAATGCGTTTGTGTGAAAAAGGATGGGCCGTAGCTGCCTTTATTCCTCCAGCACATACAGGGCTATATCTTGCAGCATATGAAACTGGTGCCGATGCGCCCGTATTACCTTTATTTTGTTACACTGCGGCGGCATGGTTCAATAATAAATTTTATGTTCCCGCTGTGCGTATTGAACAGGATATCCGCCAGGAATGCAGTGGCTATGATGATAGTATCATTCATCAAGGCGTTGAAACTTTATTAAAAGCATACCCACACAACAGGTTGGTAAAGCACCTGGCAGAAAATTGCTGTATGACGTATCATTGTCCTGCGGCAAGAAATTATTTCACCGGCAGATGGGAATGCCCTGTTCCCTCATCGCCCGCCTGTAATGCTAATTGCATTGGTTGTATATCTTTTCAACCACAGGAAGAAAGTATTCCTTCTACACAGGACAGGCTCACGTTTAAGCCTACCCCAGAAGAGATTGTGGAGTTTACCGTTCCGCATTTACAAACAGCAGATTATTCGTTGATCAGCTTTGGACAGGGATGTGAAGGTGAGCCATTATTGATGTGGGAAACGCTTAGTAAAGCCATCAAACAAATCAGGAAACATACTTCAAGAGGAAGCATCAATATCAATACCAATGGATCAAAACCCGCAGCCGTACAAACATTATGCGAAGCGGGCTTGAATAGTATAAGGGTGAGCACCAATTCTGCACGCAAACATATATACGAAGCATATTATCGTCCTAACAATTACAGCTTTGAAGATATTGTGGAAAGCCTGAAAGTAGTGAGGCGCAATAACGGCTGGACTTCCATCAATTATTTTGTTTTTCCCGGCATGACAGACAGCGTGGAAGAATACGAGGCGTTGAGAAAGTTGATAAAAGATACCGGATTGAATATGATCCAATGGCGCAATTTTAATATTGATCCGGATTGGTATATGGGGAAAATCAGTGCTTACGAAACCGGTGAATGCATGGGTGTAAAACAATTGATGGAATTAATTCACGATGAATTTCCCGATCTGAAATTTGGATATTTTAATCCCCCGATGGAACGCATAAAAGGCAACTATGATGCTGATTTTGCGCACTATTGATGCTATTGTTGTGGCAGAAGGTATCCCTTGGCTATTGCAGTAAAGTTGTTTATTTCTTTTTCAATCCATTGTTGATCTTTTCCCATTTCCGATGCCATTAGTGTGGCTATCATTGGCGCTGTTTGTATTGCAGCCTGTGCATCTAAAAAAAGAATACGTATCCGTCTTGCCAGTATATCTTCAACCGTAACAGCCATTTCATGTCGCACCGCCCATATAACCTGTGCCTTTGTATATTCAAAATCCGGGTGTAATTTTTCTTTGAGCGTGGCATCTGCCTCCATCAAATTTTTTATACCTGCTGCATCACTTCCGTAATAGTGCAGGGCTTCATCATTTACTGGCTGTTCGCAAAAACCATGGATGTGCAATGTTTCAGTAACGCATGTTTTTCTTTCAAGCTTTGATACAAATAAAGCATTGTCGATAGCATCCTTTGCCATTTTGCGGTAGGTGGTCCACTTACCACCTGTGATGGTTACCAGGTTACTTTTGGCAACAATAATGGTATGATCTCTTGGCATCAATGCAGTGCTCTTCTGTCCCGCTGCTTTCACCAAAGGACGTAAACCTGCATATACTGTTTTGATATCTTTTCGGGTAATGCCCGACGTTAGGTAACGATTGATATTCCTGAAAATAAATTCAATTTCTTCCGCCAGGGGCGTTGGCTCAAATAAAGGTTCCTGTATCGCTGTATCTGTAGTACCTATAATTACTTTGTTATGCCATGGTACAGCAAACAATACACGACCATCATCTGTTTTTGGTATCATCAACGCATGGTCGCCGGGAAAAAATTTTTTGTCAACCACAAAATGGATACCCTGCGATGGAGAAACCAGGTTGTCGTTTTCTTCATTATCCATCTGCAGTATATCGTCTGTAAATACACCCGTAGCATTGATGACTGCTTTGCCATTCAGTTCATATTCTCTACCGTTCAACGTATCTTCAACAAACACACCGGTTACTTTATTGTTTTCTTTTTTCAGGTCAAATACTTCCATATAATTAATCACAACTCCTCCTTGCTCAACAGCAGTTTGGGCGAGGTTTACAGCCAGCCGTGCATCATCAAACTGTCCATCATAGTACAATACGCCGCCACTTAAATACTGTGCTGTTATTGCCGGCAGAAAACCGGAAGTTTTTTTTGCAGATAACAAACGTGTTTTGCCAATGCTCAACTTTCCCGACATTAAATCGTATATCTTCAATCCAATACCATAAAACCATTTATCGCGCCAGCTGTACGATGGTAAAACAAAAGGTTGTGTGCGGGTTAAATGCGGTGCATTCTTTAACAGCAAACCTCTTTCCCGCAATGCTTCCATTACCAGCTTTATATTTCCCTGCGCAAGATAGCGAACACCACCATGCACTAATTTAGTAGCTCTGCTGGAAGTGCCTTTGGCAAAATCAAATCGCTCCAGTAATAAGGTTTTATATCCTCTTGATGCAGCATCTACCGCCGCGCCTAAGCCCGTAGCGCCACCTCCGATAATAATAATATCCCATACTGTTTCTGCATCCAGCCGGTTAAGCATTTCGCTTCTGTTCATACATTCTTTTTACGTCTCATAAACAATTAAAATAGCAGCAACAATCGGTTATGTATTATACTTCCGTCCAGCTTTGCACTGCTTTTACCGCACGCTGCCAGCCTTTGTATAATTGGTTTCTTTCCACTTCTTTCATATCAGGCGTAAACATTTTTTCCACCTGCCACTGTTGTTGAATCTCTTCCATGTTTTTCCAGTAGCCAACTGCTAAGCCTGCAAGGTATGCAGCTCCTAATGCAGTGGTTTCAATAATTCTCGGGCGAATAACTTTTGTACCTAATACATTGCTTTGAAACTGCATCATTAAATTATTTACCGTTGCGCCTCCATCTACACGCAATTCAGCAATAGCGATTCCTGAATCAGCTTCCATTGCTTTTAATACATCCATGGTTTGATATGCAATGCTATCTAATGCAGCGCGGGCAATATGTGCCGAAGTGGTGCCTCTTGTCATACCAAGTATAGTACCTCTTGCATGCTGATTCCAGTAAGGTGCGCCTAGTCCTGCAAAGGCAGGTACTACATATACGCCATCGCTATGGTTTACTTTTTGCGCCAGTTCTTCTACTTCGCCTGATGATTTAATAATACCCAATCCGTCGCGTAACCATTGCACCACCGCGCCACCAATAAACACGCTGCCTTCCAGTGCATAGTTTGTTATGCCGTTTATTTTCCAGGCTACGGTAGTAAGCAAATTGTTTTTGGAAGGCACTGCTTTTTCACCTGTATTCATCAACATAAAACAACCTGTGCCGTAAGTGTTTTTTACCATACCAGGCTGTGTACACATTTGTCCAAACAAGGCCGACTGCTGATCGCCGGCAATACCGGCAATGGGTATGCGATGTGCTGTTAGTATATTCTGCGTTTCACCATATACTTCGCTGCTGCTTCTAACCTGCGGTAACATATTACCGGGCACATCAAATATTTTTTCCAGTTCGCCATCCCATTGCAGCGTATGAATATTTAATAACAATGTTCTGGATGCATTGGATACATCTGTTGCATGCACCTGCCCTTTGGTAAGATTCCATAAAAGCCAGGTATCTATTGTTCCAAAACATAATTCTCCGTTATTTGCTTTTTGCCTGGCGCCTTCTACATTGTCTAATATCCATTTTACTTTGGTGGCAGAAAAATAAGCATCAATGATCAATCCTGTTTTTTCCTGAATCAGTTTATCCGTTCCTTTTGCTTTTAATTCATCACAAAAAGAAGCAGTACGCCTATCCTGCCAAACAATAGCATTGTATATTGGTTTACCGGTTGCTCGTTCCCATACCACAGTAGTTTCTCTTTGATTGGTAATGCCGATGGCGGCTATACTTTCTATGGTAACGCCTGCTTTGGTAATTACTTCTGCGGCCACACCCAATTGCGTGCTCCATATTTCGTTGGGATCATGTTCTACCCAACCTGGTTTAGGAAATATTTGCCGGAACTCTTTTTGAGCCACCGCAATAATATTACCTTTCTTATCAAATATAATAGCACGTGAACTGGTGGTGCCCTGGTCTAATGCAAGAATGTAAGTTGACATGTAGCAATCTTTTGGTTTGAAGATAAACAAAAAGTAAGTAGTGAGCAGGCAGAAAAGGCAGAAGGTGTTTTAGGGTTACAAGATTCAGGTTACGGAAAGGTATTGTTCGCAGAAAGCTGATGGCTGATAGCCCAGGCTGTTGCAAGTTTCAGGCAGGTATATTCCCCATATTTCCACATTTTACCCATTCTCACATTACCTCATCATTCCACATTGTATTCTTCCCTTACATTTGCATAAAGCGAACCTGAGGTATGGAGCATTTTATTGTATCGGCCCGTAAATATCGTCCCCAAACTTTTAATACAGTAGTGGGACAGTCACATATTACTACTACTTTAAAAAACGCGATAAAGAATAAACAACTCGCACACGCTTTTTTATTTTGTGGACCGAGAGGTGTTGGTAAAACAACCTGTGCCAGAATTCTTGCCAAAACCATTAATTGTGAAAATATACAGGAAGATGGTGAAGCCTGCAATGAGTGTGTATCCTGTAAATCTTTTAATGACGGCGGATCTTTGAACATTCATGAGTTGGATGCTGCCAGCAATAATTCTGTAGATGATATAAGAAGTCTTACAGAACAGGTGCGGTTTGCGCCACAGGCAGGTAAATACAAAGTATATATTGTAGATGAGGTGCACATGTTGAGTACATCGGCATTCAATGCATTTTTAAAAACACTGGAAGAACCACCGCCTTATGCCATTTTCATTTTGGCTACTACTGAAAAGCATAAGATCATTCCTACTATTTTATCAAGGTGCCAGATATTCGATTTTAAGCGTATTACTCCTAATGATACGGTAGAGCATTTACAGGATATAGCAGACAATGAACACATAAAAGCAGATAAAGCAGCATTGCAGGTTATAGCGCAAAAGAGTGATGGATGTATGAGAGATGCGTTAAGCATTCTTGATAAAATTGTGAGTTTTACTAATGGTGCATTAACGTATCAGAATACGCTGGAACACCTGAATATATTAGATGCAGATAATTATTTCAAACTTACGGAAGCGATGCTGCAACAGGATATTGCCAGTGTGATGTTGTTGTATGATGATATTAACCGCAAAGGTTTTGAAGGCGACCTGGTGTTGAATGGTTTTTCAGAATTTATGCGCAATGTGCTTGTTTGTAAAGATGAAAAGATAGCCGGGTTAATGGAAGTGGTTGAAAGTTTTAAAGACAAGTATATAGAAACGGCTAAAAAACTTTCGCCATCCTGGATCATCAGCGCATTAAATGTATTGAACGAGGCTGAACTGAATTATAAAGCAGCCAGGAACAAAAAGCTGCATGTAGAGCTTACACTCATTAAGCTCACCTATCTTAACCAGGCTTTTGAATTAGTGAACGAAGGTGGAATTGCTAAAAAAAAAGTAGCTGATGGTACAAAGCCGGTAGCCTTTAAACAACTGAGACCGGTTGAATTAAAATCTACACCAAAAGCAGACGCAAAACCTGAGAAGCAGGAAAATAAAGCAAAGCTGATTATTGAAGAACAAACTTTGCAGGAAGAACCAGGTACATATATACAAAATGATTTGCCTTCCAAAGCTCAGCAAAAAGTAAATACTAATACCAATCAAACAAATACTGCTGCAACCGTTACTACGCTCGGTGCATTATCTAAAATAAGAAAAGAAATTGCGCAACGCCATGCACAAACCGATGATACTGCAAAGGAACTTAACGGAACAAATCTGAAAGAGGTTTGGGAACTGTATATAGATAAGCTTTCCTTGCAAAAAAATCATTCAGCCGTTACTAATTTTAAGCTGGCTCAATTACAGGTAACAGATAGTAATAGTTTTGAAATAGTAGTGGAAAGTAATATTCAACAGAAATTTATAGAGCAGGAAAGAGGTGCGTTGATTGAACATCTGCAAACATTTTACAATAATCGTACACTCTCATATAATATCATCATAAAAGAAAACCCGGAGAGTAATATACCGCAGGAACGCCCCATGAACAGCAGGGAGCAGTATTTTAAAATGATAGAAGAATATCCTTTGGTTAAAGAGTTAAGAGACCGCCTGAAACTGGAACTTGACTATTAATATTGCAATTGTTTTCATCCTGTTTTTCTGTTTTATATTTACCGTTTGAGAAAAGATGAAAGGCACAGTTTCATTTGCTGTTTTTGCCTTAATTTCGACCTTCCAAAAACATCTTAAACTTAAATTTCATATATACCATGGCTGAAGTTATAAAAATGCCGAGAATGAGTGATACTATGACAGAGGGCGTGATAGTAGAGTGGCATAAAAAAGTGGGTGATAAAGTTAAACCAGGCGACTTATTGGCAGAAGTTGAAACAGATAAAGCCACTATGGAATTAGACAGCTATAATGAAGGTACTTTGTTACATATTGGTGTAGATAAAGGTAAAAGTGCAAAAGTAGATGACATTATTGCGATAGTGGGCAAAGATGGAGAAGATTTCAAGTCCCTGTTATCTGGTGGCGCAGCTTCAACCGCTCCAGCTAAAACGGAGGCACCGAAGGCCGAAGCACCAAAAGCAGAAGCGCCGAAAA
The DNA here is from genome assembly GCA_047600465.1 of Agriterribacter sp. Taxonomy (GTDB): domain Bacteria; phylum Bacteroidota; class Bacteroidia; order Chitinophagales; family Chitinophagaceae; genus Agriterribacter. The sequence continues at coordinate 1,256,848 of JASGKU010000007.1, read as the reverse complement.
CGGAAGAAGCAAAATCAAACACACCTGCAGTTACGCCAGAACAACTGGGCGTTACCGTTATACGGATGCCATTGCTGAGTGATACTATGACTGAGGGAAAAATTGTGCAGTGGCATAAGAAAGTAGGTGATAAGATAAAGAGTGATGATAGCTTGGCTGATGTTGAAACCGACAAAGCCACCATGGATGTAGTAGGATATACGGATGGTACTTTATTGTACGTGGGTGTGCCGGAAGGAGAAGCTGCTAAAGTAAATGATGTAATTGCTATTATAGGGAAAGAAGGTACAGATGTAAGTGCCCTGGTTAATACCATAAAAAGCGGAGGCGGAGCAACTGCATCTGCACCTGCTGCAAAAGCAGAAACAAGTGCTGCAGCATCAACAACTGCTGCTCCGCAGGCACAGGAAGCCGCAGGATCATCATCAGAAAACGGAAGAATAAAAGCTTCTCCACTTGCAAAGAAAATTGCACAGGATAAGGGTGTGGATCTGAAGCTGGTTCAAGGGTCGGGCGATGGAGGCAGAATTATTAAGAAAGATATTGATGGATTTACACCTCCTGCAGTGGCGGCTAAGTCTGCAACAAGTGCTCCTGCCGCAACTGTAGCTGCTTTTGTAGCTACTCCCGGTACAGAAGGATATACTGACATCAGCCTGAGCCAGATGAGGAAGGTAATTGCAAAACGCCTGGGCGAAAGCAAATTCAGTGCGCCACATTTCTATCTTACCATGGAAATTAATATGGACGCTGCCATGGCTGCACGTGCACAGATGAATGAAATCAGCCCGGTTAAAATAAGCTTTAACGATATGGTAGTGAAAGCCGCTGCTATGGCATTGCGCAAACATCCTGCTGTAAACAGCAGTTGGATGAATGATGCTATCCGTCAATGGCATCATGTACACATCGGTATTGCGGTATCTATTGAAGATGGTTTGATTGTGCCGGTGGTTCGTTTTGCAGATCAAAAAACATTGAGCCAGATAGCCGCTGAAAGCAAAGAGTTGAGTGGTAAAGCACGCAATAAAAAATTACAGCCAAACGAATTTTCGGGTAATACCTTCACTATATCTAATCTTGGTATGATGGATATAGATGAGTTTACCGCTATCATTAATCCTCCGGATAGCGCGATCATGGCGGTTGGACGTATTAAAGAAGTAGTAGTTAAAAAAGGCGACGGATTCGCAGTATCTAACGTGATGAAAATTACATTGAGTTGCGATCACAGAAGTGTCGATGGTGCTGTGGGCGCTGCCTTCCTGCAGACGTTTAAAAAATATTTAGAGAACCCGGTGACGATGTTGGTTTAATTCCGGATTTGAGATTGAAGAATATTACTTAGCACATTTGATTTTGGCTTTTATTTTATAAATATTAGTAATGAAAAAAACAATCCTGTTTGTATTTGCTGCTTGTTTAATGAATGTTGGATTTGCACAAAAAGCGGTTTCTCTTTTTAATGGTAAGGACCTTACCGGCTGGAGCATTAATGGAACGGAAAAATGGTATGTAGAAGATAAATTATTGGTTTGTGAAAGCGGGCCAGATAAGGCATATGGATACCTCTCCACAAAAAAGAATTATAAAAACTTTGATCTTACGTTAGAGTTTAAGCAGTCTGCTAATGGTAACAGTGGTGTGTTTTTTCGCTCTTCTATTGAAGGTGTGAAGATAAGTGGATGGCAGGCTGAAGTAGCGCCTCCCGGGAATAATACCGGAGGTATATATGAATCCTATGGCCGTGGTTGGTTGATAAAACCTGAAGCTGAAAAAGATAAATACCTAAAATTTGGTGAGTGGAATGTGTATCGTATCAAAGTTGTAGGAGACGAGGTAACCACCTGGTTGAATGGTCACGAGATGATTACATTAAAAGATGAAAAAATCGGACAAGGCGAAGGATTTATCGCTTTGCAAATACACGATGGCGGTGGTATAAAAGTGAGCTGGCGCAATCTTAAGATTGTTGAGCTTCCATAGTGAATGGTGAATAGGGAGACGTCAGACGTGAAAGATAACCGTCAAAAGTGAAAACGGCAAACGTCGGACGTCACAGATACGCAAACACCGCTTTTATTTCTTTCAATATCCTGTCGCGTTCTTCGTCTGTTAAATTGGAACCAGAAGGCAGGCACAATCCATCTTTAAATAAAGCTTCAGAAGTTCCGTCGCCATAAAACGGCGCATCTTTAAATACAGGTTGACAATGCATCGGCTTCCATAACGGACGCGCTTCAATATTAACTGCTTCCAGTGCTAATCTCAGGTCTTCTCTTGTTTTGGAAGCATGTTTTATTAATACAGTTGTAAGCCAGTGATTAGAAAAATAATTTTCAGGTTCATTCAGAAATTGAACGGCATCTATACCTGCTAATACTTTTTTATACCATGCAAAGTTGGCGCGACGTTGATTAATGCGGTCGTTCAATACTTCCATCTGTCCTCTGCCTATACCGGCGCATATATTGCTCATTCTGTAATTGTAACCAATATGTGAATGTTGGTAATGCGGCGCGGCATCTCTTGCCTGTGTAGATAGGAATCTTGCTTTTTCGGCTATAGATGCCTGTTGTGCTACCAACGCACCTCCACCAGAAGTAGTAATAATTTTATTTCCATTAAATGATAAAGCTGCTATCGGTCCGTAAGTACCGCATTGTTTTCCGTTAATATGGCTGCCCAAAGCTTCTGCTGCGTCTTCCAGTACGGGAATTTCATACGTGTTGGCAATCTTCATTATCTCGTCCATTTTAGCAGGCATGCCATATAAATGAACAGGAATAATGGCTTTTGGTTTTTTGCCTTTAGCAATCCTGTCTTTGATGGCAATCTCTAAAAATTCCGGAGACATATTCCATGTATCCAGTTCACTATCTACAAATACCGGTGTAGCTCCCTGGTATGCTATCGGATTAGCAGAAGCAGAAAATGTCATGCTCTGGCATATTACTTCATCACCTGCTTTTACATCCATCAGTATCAAGCCAAGATGTAACGCTGCCGTTCCTGAACTTAAGGCTGCTACATGAACAGCATTCTCCTGCTGTGGTATAAGAAACTGTGCCAGGTCTTTTTCAAGTCCATTTACATTGGGTCCTAATGGTGCAACCCAATTGGTATCAAAAGCCTCTGTAACATATTTTCTTTCTGCTCCACCCATGTGCGGTGATGACAGCCATATTTTAGCCTGCATAATTTTTTATTGCTTTATTGATCACGAAACTTTTGTAAATAAATCTTCTTCCTTCATCACGATAGGATAAGAATCTACATCTCTTAGGAAAATTAATTTTTCAGGGAAAGTATAATGAATGGTATCCATCTTCTCTGGATCTTCCAGCAACATTGCTTTTAATGTTTGCAGGGGAATATTAGCTCCGCCTGCTGCCAGTGAAGAAGTAAAAGCAACATGGCGTACATTGATCTCTGTGATTTTGGCATTACCTGCTGCGTCTTCTTTAAAGTCTACCGTAAATATGCCATTCAATGCGGTTTGTAATTTACTGCTGATGAGCTGCATGGTATCCATCGAAATTTTTACAAGCCCGGGTTCATTCAGTAATCTGCCAAAGGATGTATTGCCTGTAATGCCCGACGGTGCAACTTTTGCCATAATATAATTTACCCGCTCGCCACACGCAGAAGCCAATAATTTATTGTTGAAATATAAAAGCTTGCATGCCAAGTTGCGTCCCGGTAAATATTCAGTAGCAATAAATTCAGATACACCGCCATTCATAGAAACCCACTGCGCCAGTACAGCTTCATCATTAATTTTTAAAGACCCTAAGCCGCTGGAACCTTCTGTACTTCTTACCCAAAAAACATCACCTACGGATTGTTTAATATCCGCGTAAGAATAATCTTTGGGATTTAATCTGAAAAACTTTGGAATAAAACCGGTATGATTTAAAACAGCGTGCAGGTGGTGCTTGTTTACTAATTCTTTAGCCAATGCATAATCAGGAAGATTAAGCTTTATTTTTTTGGTGAGTTGATGTGCATTCTTTGACCATTCCAACACTTCCACTTCGGGAAGAATAACAGCCGCATCAATATTATTGGAGTTGATAATATTGTTTATTTCATTCCAATAATTAGGACTATCTGCTCTTGGTATTACGTAAGATTTGCTGAAGAGTTCCTTATCGTACAATCCATATGCAAGCGGGTTAGTGTCTGTTCCAATAAAGTCAAACTGATCTTTATATGCTCCGCCAAACCATTTTATAGCTCTTACAAAAGATCTGGGCGTTGGGCCACCAACACCTGTTACTAAAATTTTTTTCATGAAACGATGTTGCTTTACAAGATTATCACAACGGATAATTCAATAATAAATTATAAGGATAGGATAATAGAACCGCTTCCGGGTAGGAAGGCACGCAAAGATATATCTATCAAGGATTATTTTATAGTGTATGATGTTATTTAATCAAATCTCAATGAGGATGCAGCCCGTATAGCAGCGGATATTAATTATGCATGTATTGTAATAACACCTTTTTCAGCCCTCTTCTAAGCGGCATCTGCCACAAATCATTATTCCAGTTGTGGTTTCCTTCTATCAGTAAAGGGCCATCATTGGTAATGGCAACATCCCATCCGATGGATTTATTTTCAGGAGTTAACAGTGCAGCCTTAGTAACAATTTCACGGCATTCTTTCCAGAATGGAACTTTAAAGCCAATAAGTTCAAAACCTGTGAGCGGGTGTGTAAATACATCTTCTTTAGTAACGTCTACATAAATGCCAGAGTCAGTAACCACGCCCGTTTCAGGATCTACAGGAACGGCGAAGTTTCCGGCACTGATATTATCTATATTCATCAAAACACTCAATCGCAAACTGGTACCTATAATATCTACTTTACCATCGTGATATTGAGTAATGATTCTTGCCGTATTGAGTCCGCGGGGAGCAATTTTCATAAGATCATCGTGCTGTACAACAAATCTTTCAATCAGGTCAAAATGATTTTTCTTCATTACATCCAGCAATTGCTCTTTGCTCACACCTTTGGTTTCAAACACAATTACTTCCTTACCTGCCTGTCCGTGAGAATTTTTTAAAACCACTTTGCCTCTTTCGTCATCCAGGAATTGTTGTACCAATGCAGGATCACTTTCGAGTTTATCTATTGTAGCCCAGGTTCTACCTGAAAAGTCTTTAAAATGATTAAGGAATTTAACTTTATTCTCTAATACATCCCTATGCCCACGGGGATTCATCAATAGTTGATATTTGTACATAAATCCCGCTCCTGCATACTCTGCTCTTTCTTTTTTTGTCTTATCAAAAAAGCGCAGTTTAAAATAATCCATGAATGATACATTGTATTTCAGGGATGAGAAGAGAATATCTTTGTAAAGACCAACGGAAGAAATATGGTTTTTTTCTTTAACGTATTTAAAGTTCCTATAGAACTTCTCTTTTGAAGTGGTTTGAAAATAATAACCAAGATAAATTATTCTATTTATCATAAAAGGCATTTAGGTGAAGGGCTTGGACGAAAATAAAAAACCATTTTAATGTTATGGCAACATATAAAATGGCTTTTCACTTCAAATGCGAAAGTAGAAAATATTTTTAAACAGCGTGTATTAATTCCTTACCAAAAGGTAGAATATAGGCTAATCAGGTAGTTTTTGTGCCTTTAAATGGACGCATAGGAACATTTTTTTCAGCATCAACACCTTCTGGTTTAAAAACCTTCATTGCGGTAAGAAAGATGATCTTCATATCTGTTACAAAAGAACAATTATCTATGTACCATATGTCATATTCAAATTTTTGCTCCCAGCTTATAGAATTTCTGCCGTTTATCTGCGCCCAACCGGTAATTCCGGGACGAACCTCATGTCTCCTCTTTTGAAAATCATTATACAACGGCAGGTAAGCAATCAATAAGGGACGCGGGCCAATAATACTCATATCGCCCTTTATTACATTTAAAAGCTGGGGGATTTCGTCAAGAGAGGTTTTTCTTACAAATCTGCCCACTTTGGTAATTCGCAAACCGTCTGGTAAAAGCTTGCCATCGGCATCTTTCTTATCAGTCATGGTTTTAAACTTAATTACTTTGAATATCCGTTCATTCTTGCCCGGTCTTTTCTGAAAAAAGAAAGGAGTGCCATTATTTACAAAAAAAAGTATGAGCGTTACCGTTAGAAAAATAGGCAAAGCCAACAGGAATACTATACAGGCGAATAAAAAATCAAATAATCTTTTAAAAAAATATTTATACATAATGCTAATGTAACAGATAGTTTATCGGGCTTTTTCTATCTGGCTTTGATATTCTTTTTTTAGTTGTTCCCATATAAATTTTTGCTCATATCTCGATATAATCATTGTGCGTGCAACTGCGGCTATTCTTTGCCGGTATGTTTTATCTTCAGCAAGCAATGACATTGCATCTGCGGTAGCTTGTGTATTTTTTACAGGAATGATTAACCCGTTTATACCATGCTCAATAATTTCGTTACAGCCATTTATATTGCTTACAATGCAAGGTACACCCATAGCGCCAGCCTGCATTATTACGTTAGGAAACCCTTCTCTGTAGCTGGGGAAAACAAAAACATCGGTTATCGCGAAAAAAGGTCTCACATCTTTTTGAAAATCGGCAAAGTAAATATTAGGGTGATTAAAAATGATGTTCTCAATTTCCTCATCCAATGGGTCGAGGTTTTTCTCAAAAGGGCCTACCAATATCAGTTTTATATTTTTATTGGATTCAAAATTCATCAGGAACGCTTTCACTAATTCTTCCACTCCTTTATCTCTTACCATTCTACCAATAAAGCAGTAAACCAAATCGGTATCCTTAATGCCAATACGTTCCCTTAATGCCTGTTTGGTTTCCTCAGAAATGGCTTCTGGGTTGAAATGGGTTGTATCAATTCCATTGGAACTTCCATTGCCTATTACCTGTAGTTTCGCTTCCTTGCAAAATTTCTGCTCTACAATAATGTCTTTCAATTTAAACGAATTAGGATACACTTTTGTAGCACAACTATAGGTTAAGGCTTCCACTTTATTCAACAGTTTTCTTTTAAAACCCGAGGCTTCCAGTAATGGAAGTCCGGCAACTGTGTGTACCCTTATAGGAACCCTACATATTTTTGCCGCCAGCATACCAAGTGTACCTGCCTTTGGCGTATGTGTATGAACAATAAAAGGGCGTTCTGCCTTTATTAATTTCACCAGTTGTATCAGCGCTTTGAGATCTTTAAACGGCGATATTACGCGTGTCATGGGAACGGTATGTATAATAACCTCTTCCTGTTTTTGAACATCAGCCATTCTTTCTCCCGGGCTCGAAACAGCATGCACTTCATAAAACTGGTTCATATACTTCAGCTGATGCTTCAGCAAAGAAAACAAAGAACCCGGAATCGTTGTAATGCGCATTAATTTTAGCCTTGTCATAGATCGAATTTAAAACCCACCGTTTACTCCTCTAACCAGCTTTCTGCTTTATTGCAGACAGGCATAACGGCAATCGTTGTAATATGAATTTAAAAAAATAATAATTGTAAGATCACTGGTTAACATTGTGTTTGTACCATTTCTGAAAACAGAAAAAAGCCCAAACCTGGAAGGTGTTATCAGTCTTTTGATGAATGTGATTGTCCACCATCCTGCTTATAAAGTCGTAATTAAAAATACCTTGCTCTTCAATAAAATCTTTTTCTACGTAACTCCGTAATTCTTCTTTCAATGAATCGCGCAGCCAATTGCCTACAGGCACCCCAAAGCCTTGTTTTTTTAAATCCAAAAACCCTTCGGGAAAGTAGGAAGCAAAAGCATCTTTCAGTATTTTTTTCTTATTGCGTTTATTTAATAAAAATTCTTCTGGTAAACTGCTTGCATAATTCCATATAGAGGGATTTAAGAAAGGAGCTCTGCATTCCAGAGATGCAAACATGCTTGCCCTGTCTACTTTAGTAAGCATATCTCCATCCAAACTAACCAATCTGTCAATATTTCTCATTTGAGTAAGATTGGTTGGTCCTTCCAAACCGGTTGCTTCTTTATAATAGGTAAAAGGATCTTCTATTGTCCAGTTATGCTGCAATAATAAATCAATATTTTTATTACGGAATCCCATGGAAATAATATTCCAGTAAAACGTATCATCGTACTCTACCGAGTGAATGAATTTTCTTATTTTAAATTTCAGCCCGCGTTTATCTTTTTTAGAAGCAAATAATCCATCTGCTACTTTAGTTAAACCGCTGTTTACGAATTCAGGTACTATAGATGTATATTTTCTATTAAAAGCAGCCATATAATATTTGTTATATCCTGCAAACACCTCATCTCCGCCATCACCTGTAAGCACTACCTTTACTTCTTTTTTGGCCTTACTTGCAACAAGATAAGAGGGCAGCGCAGATGAATCTGCAAAAGGTTCATCAAAATTTAACAGCACCTTACTCACATGTTCAAAAAGGTCATTCTGGTCAATGATATATTCATGATGATTGCTGTTAATGATCTTGGCAACTTCCCTTGCTTTATGAGATTCATCAAACGAAGCTTCGGTAAATCCTATTGAAAATGTATCAATCGATTTACCTGAAGATTGAGCGAGGCATAGTGAAACAATGGAAGAGTCAACTCCGCCAGATAAAAAAGTACCTACAGGAACATCAGATACGGAGCGTGATTCAACGCTTGCTCTCACCATTTGTTCAACGGTTTTTACCGCGTCGTTATAGGTAACTTTTAAAGTATCCGGGTACTTTTCTGCAACATCGTATTTTGTTATATTCAGAGCACCGGTCTTTAAGTCATATTCCATATAGTTTCCTGCTTCCAGCTTAAAAACATCTTCATAAATAGTAAATGGGGCAGGAATATAGGTAAGCCTGAAAAACAGGTTAAGACCTTGCTTTGAAATTGCATGCTTTTTTCCTTTCACCTTCTGAATTGATTTTAATTCTGAAGCCCATATCAAGCCATCGTTATCTTTTTTATAGTACAATGGTTTTTCTCCAAACTTATCGCGCACAATAAAAACTTTCTGTTTGATCTTATCATAAATACTAAAGCCAAACATCCCGTCCAACTGATCAAAAGCGCCTGTACCATATTTCTCGTACAGACTGAGCACTACCTCTGTATCTGATGTGGTGTAAAATTGTGCATTGTATTTTTCCTTTAGTCCGGCTTTAAGTATCTTATAATTGTATACTTCACCATTAAACACAATTACCTTTTCCTTATCCTGCGAAAAAATAGGTTGTTTGCCGGTTGAAAGATCAATAATAGAAAGCCTTCGCATACCCAGGGCTATACTTTTGTCGCCATTAACATCCAAAAATATGCCATCGTCATCAGGCCCCCTGTGAACAATGCTGTCATTCATGGCAGCAATTTGTTTTTCAGCAATATCCCTGCTGTTTGCACTTGTAATAATTCCGTTAATGCCGCACATAAAAAGCCAAAGAGATGTTTATTATAAAATCAAGTTTAAAGTTGCAAATATATAGTCGTCTGCCGCTTTTCCCACGATGGTAATCTTTATCTGTGTGTTATTGTATTTGCAATGTAATTAACGTATAGTAATTTCTTATTGATATAATTAGCTGATCAAAAAGATAATTTTATATTTGCGGCGCTGAAAACCAAGGTAGTTAACGCTTTTCCGCGTTGGCATTGTAACAGATTCTTCCAATTCCATCCTATTTTGGATTAAATCCGATAGTCTTACATGCAAATTGCCATGGCATGTAATATTTGTGCAAAGAATGAGTTTCAGAAAAATCATAAATGAGAAGAGTAAAAATCTCATGTATATTGAATTAAAATAATTTGTTTGGGCGTAAAAGAGCAATAATGTCGAATTTGAAATTAAAGCTGGTGGCTATTTATTATGGAAATCCTCAAAGTGGGGTGAATAAGAAGGTAATTTACCAGGTGCAGGGACTTGCAAAAAGTGGTATAGATGCAACGCTTGTTTTTTTAGGTAATAAGCGAGAAGGTGATGTATTTACGCACGATTTTATTACGTTTTTGCCTACTAAAACCCCGCCTTACAAATCTTTTTTAGATAAGCTCGGGGCTTTACGCTCTCTTAGACAGAGTTATGAAAAGGTATTACTGGAAGGAGACCCAAATGAAATAATTTATTTGAGAAATTATGTGCCCGCCTTTTGGTTTTACAGGGCGGTAAAGAAATCAAAGAAAACAGTGGTACTTGAGATGCCTTCCAATCATTTCCAGGAAGCTCTTTCCCGCAAAAGCTATGTATTTTATCTGAGCCTTTGCTTGTTTCATAAGCCCATTTTAAGAAATGTTGACCTGATCATAAGCGTTATAAGTGAGGTAATATATAAGCACTTTGACCCTGAAAAGTATCACATACCAACCATGGTAATTGGCAATGGAATACAGGTAGAGGCTGTTCCATTGAGAAAAGCTACAACACTGGCCACTTCTGATACTTTTACATTTACCTGTGTAGCAGAGTTAAGCCTTCCACATGGTATTGACAGGCTTTTGCATGGTCTGAAAGCATATAAAGGAAATGAGGCAATCAAGCTTAATGTTGTAGGAAAGGGGCCTCAATTAAAAAGGCTGGAAGACCTGGTAAGTAAACTATCCTTAACCAATGTTGTTTTTCATGGATTTCTGTCTGGCGAGAAATTAGATGCTATACTGGAGCAAACCGATTTGGCCATAGGTGCTTTGGCAATTCACAGAAGCAACATAGAGTATGCCTCTATATTAAAAGCAAGAGAGTATTGTGCAAGGGGTATTCCTTTTATTAATAGTGGAAAGGATGAGGAATTTCCAGAGCGTTTTCCGTTTGTGCAAGCCATTAAATCCAACGAAGATCCGATAGACGTTGCTTCTACAGTAGAGTTCTTAAAAAAAGTAGTGCAAATACCCGATTACAAAATGAGAATGCGGGATTATGCTACCAACGTTCTGTCATGGGATATAAAAATGAAAAAGTTAGCCGAATATTTACATAAGACAAATTAGTATGCTTGTTTAGGTAAGCTACCTGCTTAAAATATCTTAACCGGGTTAGAATATAAAGTAATCTATGTGAGATAATCCTTAATTGATATAGAATAATTTCCATTAGTGCAAGTAGTGGTAATTGAAAAGTAATTTTATATTTGCTGCCTTATATAGTTATTAAAGCCGGAACCAATATTATTTTTCAGGTTGACTTTGTGAGTACTGGCTTCTTTTTTTTGACACGCTCTTTTATCCGAATCCACCCTTCCATTTCCTATAAACTAAATAGGATATCTTTGAACAATCTTATTTTCTAACAACATATATGATTATTAACACCTTCAGATTATGAAGAAACGTCGTTTTGTTTTTTTGCTTTTTAGTGGATTTATCTTTTTAGCTTCCTGCAGATCCGGTAAAGAACTGGCTTATTTTCAGGATTTAAACAGTGATGCTAAAGTGCAGCAGGTTCGTATAGCGGCTGATAATCCGTTAAAATTGCAACCTGATGACCAGGTTCAGATTGTAATCAGCAGTATAAGCCCCGAAGCGGCTCAACTTTTTAATCTGATGGGTTCCGCAATAGCTTCCGGAACTACTTCACAGGTATTGCAGAGCGTATATACTGTATCTCCTTCAGGAAATGTAACCATCCCGGGTATTGGGGATATAAAAATCGCAGGGTTAACAACTGACCAGGCAAAAGTGGCTATCAGGGATGCGGTAGTGCCTTACCTGAAAGATGCCGTAGTAAGTACTACTTTAATGAACTTCAGGGTAACTATTATGGGTGAAGTTGCCCGCCCAAGTACTGTACAGATAACAGGTGAAAAGATCACCGTATTGCAGGCACTGGGTTTAGCGGGAGATTTAACGGTATTCTCTAAACGCAACATAAAAGTGATAAGGAAAGAAGGCGATAAAGTAGAAGTGGCTAATCTTGATTTAAAGAACAGCGATGTGATGCGTTCACCATTTTATAATTTAAGGCAGAATGACATTGTGTATGTTGAGCCCGTTAAGCGCAAAGCACTGCAATCCGAAAACCTTAACATCATTATTCCCATTATAACCAGCTTTATATCACTTGGCATTATCGCTATTTCAAGGTTGAGATAAAAATATTTAAAGCATCCAAATAATAATATTAAGTGCAAACAAACACGCAAAATACCCGCGCCTTGCTTAACAACATGCAGGAGGAACCATCTTTCGATTCAAGACTTCTTTTTTTGAAAATACTAAACAGGTGGCCGTGGATACTGTTGTCTGTAATAATGTTGACCGGGCTGGGACTATTGTACAACAGGTATGCAGAACCTGTGTATAAAGCCCAGGCTTCCATATTGATTAAAGATGAAAAAAAAGGAGGCGCCGGTCTTTTAGATAACCCTTTATTGAAGGATCTTGAAATAGGCGATGGCGGCAAACTGGTAGATAATGAAGTAGAGGTGTTGCAGAGTTATGATTTAATGGATGCAACTGTAAGAAAGGAACAATTGTTTATTGACATAAAAAGCGAAGGCAGATTTACCAATCGTTCCGTTTTTGGAAAAGAGTTTCCCTTATCTGTAAGGGTGGCTAATCCGGATACCATTACAGAACCTGTAAAGTGGAAATTACGAAAAGAGCAGACAACAAGTAAATGGCAGGTAATTTACGACGAAGACGAGAAGCCGCTCAATCTCACCATGGGTAAATGGTATACCATTAATGGGCTGGTTTTTCTTTTTGATGTTAATCCGGCATTTTCAGCTGCATTGCAAAATAAAATTGATAGTACCAACTCATCACATTCTTACCTGTTTAATTTGTATTCGGTTAACAGTACAGTTAAGGCGCTTTTGACCTCTCTAAATGTGGTAGCATCCAGCAAAACGGGGAGTATCATAAATCTTGAATTCACGGATGAAAACGCCCGCAGGGGTCAAACCACTTTAAATTCTCTCATCAATATTTATAATTCTCAAGGGCTTGATGATAAAAAGGAAGTAAGTACAAATACCGTAGACTTCCTGAATGGTAGGCTGGCGATTGTTGCAAGAGAATTGCAACAAGTAGAAGGAAGAGTGGAGAACTACCAGAAAAATAATAAGATTACAGACATTCCCACAGAAGGACAACAATACCTTGACCTGGCAAAAGATATAGATCAGCAAAAAACACAGCAGCAAACACAGCTTAATATTCTTGAATCTTTAGAAACAAGTTTAAAGGAAAATGCAGAAGGAAAAAAACTGAGTATCTCAGCTTCCGGGATATTAGAACCTTCTCTGGCAGAACTGGTGCAGGGATATAATAAACTGGTTATAGAAAAAGAAAGACAAACGGAAAGATTAGGACCCAAAAACCCCATAACAGTAGATCTTGGCAACCAGATTACAAACACACATGAAAATCTTTTAAGTAATATCAGCAGCCTTAAACAGTCGTATAGAATTGCATTAACTAATATTAATACAAAAGATGCAGAATTATCAGCAAGAATAAACAATATACCTACTATTCAAAAAAATCTTGTTCAGATTAAAAGAGATCAGTCTGTTAAGGAACAGCTTTATTTCTTCTTATTGCAGAAGAAAGAAGAAGCTGCCATTACATTGGCTTCAACAACACTTGATTCACGCAGTATTGAAAAACCAAGAGATACCGGAATAGTGAAGCCCAATAAAAAATTAGTGTTGATCATTGCTATTTTACTGGGTTTATTAATTCCTGTTGGAACTATTTATGCCCAAGGCTTTTTTGATAATAAAATTGATGATAAAGAGGAAGTGGAACAAAAATGTAAAGCGCCTGTGTTGGGGGAAATTTCCTTTGCAAAGAAAGAAAAATCGCCTATTGTTATTGAGAAAGGAAGCAGGTCAATTATCGCGGAACAATTTAGAGTTATACGTACCAATGTAGGATTTACAAGAAGTGATGGCAGCGATCCTAAAGTAATACTTGTTACATCGCATAGACCGGATGAAGGTAAATCCTTTACCAGTATGAACCTTGCAGCAAGTTTTGCATTACTGGATAAAAAAGTAGTGGTACTTGAATTTGACCTTCGCAAACCACGCTTAAGCCAGGCGCTTAAAGTAGTGGCTGAGAAAGGAATAAGCAATTATTTAAGCAGTACTTCTTTAAATATTGATAGCCTGTTTTACGAAGTGCCTGAGTTTAATGGAAATCTTTCTTTACTTTCTGCAGGTCCTATTCCGCCTAACCCCGCTGAGCTTATATTGGGGACCCGTATGAAAATAATGATGGAGGATCTGAAGAAAAGATTTGATTACATTATTCTTGATACGCCTCCTTTCAGTCTTGTAACAGATTCGGCTTTGCTGAGCCGCTATGCAGATTTAAGCATCGTGGTATTACGCCATGCCTTCACTTTTAAATTTGTGCTGAAAGAGTTAAACAAAAAGATAGATGAGAATCCTGGTCATCCGTTGTATACTGTTGTAAACAGGGTAGGGGAAAAAAGAAATTACGTGAAATACCAGAATTACGGGTATTCAGAATATTTTGATGCACCTGAAAAAAGAAAGAAGGGATTGGCAAGATTGTTTAGTAAAAAAGGCTAAAGCTTAAACGTAGAATTGTAATTGTGTGTTTGAAAATGCAGTTGATTATTAAAATTGACTGTAAAGGAAATTAAGGAATAATGATATGTTGGGATCAAGGAAATCAAATATTCTTTTAGCGATATGGGTAGCGATGCCTACTTTTTTCAACTATTCATCCTACTTTTTTCCGAAGGCGCTTAAGCAATTTGTAATTGCTCCGGCAGGGCTGTTTACATTGAGTCTTTTATTTTATCTTATATTTTCATTTTTCACAAAGCCCAAAATCACTATTCTTCCTGAGATCAGGATGCTGGTTGTGTTTTTTGTTATCCTTGCAATGGGGTTGCTTTATACCAACGCAAACTCGTATGGTATGAACAAAATAGTTTTCTTATATACCTGGATTGTTTTGTTTTACATGTACGCATCCGTTATTGTAAATAACTTCCGCACGTTTATAAAAGCCAATTTGTTTTGTGGTGTTTTTTTTCTTGGACTTCTTTTTTCAGAGTTTGGTGATCCTATTTCATTCTTCAGATCAATGCAGGGTGAAACAATACGCCTTGGTATTGAGCAGGATGGCGTTTTTGTACTCAATCCCATATGGATAGCCCGGTATCTTGGCTATTTATTTTTACTGGCGTTATATATGCTGGATATAAAGAAATGGAAATACCTGTTGTACGCCTATCTCCTGTGTTTGTTTCTTTATATGATTACATCTGGGTCAAAAGGTCCTATATATGCGTTAATAGGCGGATGTATGATTTATTTTGCCAGCAGTAAAATGTCTGAAAATGTTAAGAGCATAGCCATTTTTGTAGGCATCGGCGTAGGGATGTTTCTTTTACTAAGCGCATTGGATTTCTTCTCGTCCTCTTTTTATATCAACCGGTTTTCCGGGAAAAGTTCTTCAGGTATTGAAAGAGAAGGGTTGGTAGATGTTGCTGTACAATTCAGAGGAGTGTTTAGTTTTTTCTTTGGAACAGGAACCGGCAATTTTGGGTATTTACTGAATTCCAGAGATGTAAGAGGGTATCCCCATAATATTTTAGCAGAACTGTATTGTGAAAATGGGGTAGTGTCGATAGCAGTAATAGTTGCGATGTATTACAGCGTTATTAAAAAACATGTGATTATATTAAAGTACAAAGAGTTGAGATTGTTGTGTGCTAACTTTTTTTATTTCGGATTGAATTCCATGTTTTCTGGTGACCTCTTTTCAAATGAGTATTTTTTTGTGTTTTTTATATTATTCCATTTTGAAGCGATGATGATAAAAAAAGCAGAAAAAATGGAGATGGTATTACTCCAGGCTGCTTGATAGTAGACACTGCTATCTAAAAATAATAAATGAGTTTTCGCTTTCGTTTGTACATACGGGTTAGATAATCACCCTGGTGATACAATTGGATGTTTTATTGACAGCGTTATGAAAGTACTACAGGTTGTAAATTCCCTTACTGCAGGAGGTGCGCAAAAGCTGATTGGAGATTTTGTGCCGGTAATGAATACAAAAGGTATAACAGTTGACGTATTATTATTTACGGAGGCAAAAGGTCCGTTTTTAGAGCGACTTTTGAACCATAATGTGCGTGTGTTGAATATCAAATCACAAAATTTGTATTCACCCGCGAATGCCCTTAAGGCAGCGAAATATCTGAAGGATTATGATATCGTTCATTCACACCTTTTCCCTGCTAATTACTGGACGGCATTGGCAAAACTGGCAAAACCTTTTGCCAACAGGAAAGTAAAACTGGTAACTACGGAACATAGTAATACTAACCGGCGGTTTGAAAAAGCCTACTTCCGTCCGGTTGACAGGTTTATTTATCGCCAGTATTCTACTTTGATTGCTATCAGCGAAAGTGTTCAGCAGGTATTATGGAACAGGCTGCATCACCCTAATATTCCAATTGTATACAATGCTGTAAATGTGCAGGAGTTAGCGCAGGCGGTACCGGTTCCCTTTCCTCACAACCAAATAAATCTTTTGATGGTAGCTTCATTTAGCGAACCCAAAGATCATATAACGCTTATTAAAGCCGTAGCGCAACTGGATGATCACTATCACCTTTATTTGGCCGGACAGGGATCTACAGAAAGCGAATGTCGTGAACTTTGTAAAACATTGAAAGTTGAGCACAGAGTGCATTTTATGGGTGGCAGAAAAGATATTCCTGGCTTGATGAAAGCAGCAGATCTGAATGTTTTATCCAGTCACTGGGAAGGACTTTCATGTGTAACATTGGAATCAATGGCCTCGGGCACTCCCTTTATCGGAACCGATATCAACGGTATAAAGGAATTGTTTCCCGATAATAAATTTCCGCTTTTTAAGAATGGAGATGTAAACACGCTTGCAGAAAAAATAAAAAAAGTTACACAGGACAAAGCCTTTGCAAAAGAACAATCCCAAAGTAATTTTGCCGCGGTACAACAGTACGATATTGATATAATGGCGCAACGCTATATTGATATCTATAAAAAATTGCTTTCCTGAACTAAGTTGTATAAATATACATAATGCAGCACGGAAAATTTGTTATATCGCTTGATTTTGAATTAATGTGGGGTGTACGCGATGTTGTTACTATTGAGCAATACGGACCCAATATTGCAGGAGTACAAACAGTAATTCCTAAGCTGTTGGATGCGTTTGAAAGGTATGCTATCAAAGGAACATTTTCAACTGTTGGCTTTTTGTTTTTTGAAACAAAATCCGAAATGATGCAGGCTTTCCCAAAATTGCTCCCTTCGTATAATGATCCTAATCTTTCTCCGTATAATGGTCATTTTAATATTGTAAAGAACAGCTACAAGGAAGATGTATATCATTTTGCTCCACAGCTTATTCAAAAAATTAAAGACAAAAAAGTGCATGAAATAAGTACCCATACTTTTTCACACTATTACTGCTTGGAACCCGGGCAAACAAAAGAACAGTTTGCCGATGATTTAAAAGCCGCAATAGCCATCGCAGAAAAAAATGGCATCAATATTACCTCTATCATTTATCCAAGAAACCAATATAATCTAGCTTATGCAGATGTATGTACTGATCTTGGAATCACGTCTTACAGAGGTAATGAGCAGCATTGGATCTATGATTCAACAAGGGATATTCAAAACCCTTTAATAAAAGGATTGCTTGCATTAACAGGCCCGCTTAAATCAAAGATCAAAAAAGTATTCAGAAGAATGTTCCGTATGATGGATTCTTATGTTAGTATATCGGGACATAATTGTTATTCGGATGAATTCATGAGTGCCGGCTTTCCGGTAAATATTCCATCCAGCAGGCTTTTGAGACCGTATGCTCCGCGCTTATCTTTTTTAGAAGGACTTAGGTTACGAAGAATTAAAAAAGGAATGACATACGCCGCAAAGCACAATTTAACTTTTCATCTATGGTGGCATCCCCATAATTTTGGCGTAAACCAAAATGAGAATTTTGCTTTTTTTGAAAAGATTGCAACTCATTACAAAGCTTTAAATAGTGCTTATGGCTTTGAATCAGTTACTATGTCAGAGATTGCCAATCGTGTGGTGCGCAAATCATAAAGTCTACATTATTCTTTCATGAAAATACAGTTTTGTGCTATAGGGAAATCAGATGAAGCTTATGTAAAAGAAGGCGTAAAAGATTTTACACAACGCATCTCAAGGTATTATCCTGTTGAATGGAAAATTATTGCTCCACCTAAAAAAGGAGCAGCAGTGCAGGAAGCAGAATGGAAAACAAAAGAAGGAGTGCTTATTATGGAGCATGTGAAGAAGGACGATTTTTTAATTGCACTGGATGAGCGTGGCAAAATGCTTGATTCAAGTAAGCTTGCTTCATTCATTGAGGTAAGGTTGAATGAAAGTGTTAAGCAAATGATATTTTTAATAGGTGGGGCTTATGGTATTGATGAAACCGTTTTAAAAAGATCAAATTTTATATGGTCTTTATCATCTTTAACATTTCCGCATCAACTGGTACGGCTTATACTGGCAGAGCAGGTATACCGCGCCTGCACTATCATACGTAATGAAAAGTATCATCACGCATAATTTATCGCAAGATAACCTTGTTTAATACTGATTAAAGTATCTTCGTAAAAATCGCCACATGTCTATTACACTTATCATTGTTATTCTTACCTGTATTGTTTCGATTGTTGCATTTAACAATGACAAAATTAAAGCCGACCTTATTTTTTGGCCTGCAGTTATACAGAATAACAGGCAGTATTTCCGTTTTATTTCTTACGGGTTTGTTCATGCTGATTATATACACCTTTCCTTCAACATGCTGTCGTTGTATTCATTTGGTTCTTTTATTGAAAATGACCTGTTTTCAGGCCCGTATTTTTTTGGGGAGAAAGGAAAAGTTATTTTTCTTATCATGTACCTGGGCGCATTGATTGTATCAACCATACCTGATTATATCAAATACCGCGGCATTTATGGATACACTGCCTTGGGTGCTTCCGGTGCTGTTTCTGCTGTAATATTTGCCGGCATTATTTTACAACCTCAAATGCCTATTACTTTACTGTTTATTCAAAATATTCCCGGCTATATTTTTGGTATTCTTTTTCTTGGCATATCTGCCTACCTCGCTAAAAAAGGTACAGGCAATATTGGTCATATGGCGCATTTTATTGGTGCTTTGTTTGGGCTTGTATTTACCATTGTTGTAGTAAAATTTTTCGCCGTTTCCCATAACGATGTATTAGGCGATTTTATTAAAAGCGTATTCAGACGCTAATCAGTGTTAAACGTTACCTGTATTATTTCTTTGGTAGTCGCTTTGATTTTAAAACGATCATCAATGCGATGATTTATTACCCAGATGATCTTTTTATTCATTTCAAGCACCCAAACCTTTTCTTTATCTGCCAGTGAAAATTTCTGGTCAATAAAAAAGCGGGCCAGCTTTTTCTTTTTTGTCATGCCCAGGGGATAAAAGTAATCACCCGCTTTCCATTTGCGCAACAGTAATGGGTAAGAAATTTCTTTACCATCGAAGGCAGCCACTGTTTTCAATTTTGATATACCCGCGTTTGCTTCTCCGGGTTGAACATTCATTGTTTTGAAAGATAATCTCCCTTCTTCAAAAACAACACGATCCATATCTTTTTCAATCACTATGATAGAAGTATTATTCTTTATCAAAGGAGAAATAATAAGCCAGTTGCGGTTTTTTAATATGCGGTGTGTAGATGATAATACAAATTTTCCTGATTCACTTTGCAAAAGCGCTATCACTTCATCGGATTGCTTTGCTGTAAATCCAAACTCCTTCATTATTTCGAACAGGATTGTTTTTAATGGAACAGTTTTCAGCAATTTAAGTACAGGTATATACACTTCGTTATTGCGGTATTCCAGCAACTTTTTTTTATGCATCACCAGCGCTTCATTGTACAGCAATTCCACCTCTCTGAAACGATCAATATTGGCAACCATATTCTGATCTGCTTCTGCATATATTTTTTGCAGTAATGGTATTACCTGGTGCCTGATGTAGTTCCTGGAATATTTATCAGAAGCATTACTGGAATCTTCTCTGTAGGCGAGCTGGTGATCCTTTGCAAAATTCAACAGCTCAATTTTATGGGCAAATAATAATGGACGTACTAAAGCGCCTGTTTTAGGGAGCATTCCCCGCATACCTGCTATGCCAGTACCTTTTACAAAGTTCATCAGCACCGTTTCTATATTATCATCAGCATGATGCGCTGTTACAAGATAAGCTGCATGCCTGCTCCTGTCTACAGGTAACTGCTCCAGCAATTGATAAAACCATTCATACCGCAACGTTCTGGCGGCTACCTGTATAGATATTTTTTGTTCCTGCGCATATGCTTCGGTATCAAATTTCTTTACCTGGTAATTTGCTTTATACCTGCTTGTCAGGTTTTTTACAAACGTTTCGTCATCATCACTTTCTTCTCCTCTTAATCCAAAATTGCAATGAGCGATAATAAAGTTATATTGAAGCAAACTGCAGAGCTCGCACAATACAACAGAATCAACTCCTCCGCTCACCGCCACCAAAAGCGTATCGCCGGTTTGAAAAAGTTTTTCTTTTTCAACGTAATGCTTAAAGTCTGTTATTAAGTCCTGCATTAAGGCAAGTTGCTTTTATAATTTTAGTCGCCACTTATTTCTTCGTAACCAGATAGCAATTCATTATAGGCTTTTCTGTCGCCGGAAACTTTGGTCATTTCCATTCCTTTTTCATACCATTGTAATGCAGCAGGAATATCTCCCTTTCTTTCCAGCAGTTTTGCCAAATGATAATAAGAGCCTGTATAAGCCGGGTCCCTGGTCAATATATCTTCAAAGAGTGTAAGGGCTTTTTCATCGTCTTCCTGCTTGATGTATTCTAACGCCAATGCATGTTGTACAAAACTATCAGCAGGGTCTTTTTTTAAAAAATTCAATAATGTTTCTATTCTTTCCATCGCTGTGCTTAGTATTTCTTAAAAAATTCGGGAGAATAACCAATCCGTATTATATTTGCATCTATAATAGTTGCATAAACAACTTTATTGGTGTAGCTTTAAAACTCTTATTTCAAACACCTCTTCATGAAAATACTAGTTTGTATCAGTAAATCTCCTGACACCACGGCAAAAATAGCCTTCACTGATAATAATACGAAATTCGCTGCAGATGGGGTACAGTGGATCATCAATCCCTACGATGAATGGTATGCATTGGTGAGAGCCATTGAATTGAAAGAAAAAGATCCTTCTGCGGTAATACATTTAGTAACAGTTGGATTGGCAGATGCTGAGCCTATTATCCGTAAGGCATTGGCTTTGGGAGGTGATGAAGCCATCAGGGTGAATGCAGATAGCCATGACAGTTATTATATAGCTTCACAAATTGCAGCAATAGCCAAACAAGGCGGCTACGATCTTGTTTTTACCGGCAAGGAAACCATTGATTATAATGGATCATCTATAGGCGGTATGGTGGCTGAGCTACTGGATCTGCCCTATGTTTCATTGGCCATAAAATTCGATTTAAACGGAACTACGGCTACTATTACCCGTGAGATTGAAGGTGGCGAAGAAACCTGTGAAGTAAATACGCCCGTGGTAATAAGCTGTCAAAAGGGAATGGCTGAAGCCAGGATCCCAAATATGAGAGGAATTATGGCTGCCAGAACAAAACCATTGAAAGTAGTAGAACCTGCTGCAACGGAAAGTTTAACTGGCATAGTAAGTTTTGAACTCCCTCCTGCAAAAGCAGGCGTTAAATTGATTCCTGCAGATAATCCCGCGGAACTGGTGAGATTATTGCACGAAGAAGCCAAAGTGTTTTAAGGAAGTATTTATTCAGAAATCAGAAATCTCAAATCAAAAATCTCAAATTGCTTCCATGTCAGTTTTAATATTTATAGATCAATCGGAAGGACATATCAAGAAAGCTTCGCTCGAAGTATTGAGCTATGGCGCCAAATTAGCAGCGCAGTTGGGTGATACTGCCGAGGGAATTGTGTTGGGAACAGTGTCTGAAGACCTGGCTGCATTGGGGCAATACGGCGTAACAAAAATCCATCATGTAAATAACGGTGCGTTAAACCAGTTGGATGCGCAGGTGTTTACGGATGTTATTGCGCAGGTGGCAGCGTCAACAGGCGCAAAGGTGATTGTTTTCTCCAATAATGTAGATGGTAAATCCATTGCTCCGCGATTGTCTGTAAAATTAAAAGCAGGACTGGTATCAGGTGCAGTTGCATTACCGGATACCAGTAATGGGTTTGTTGTGAAGAAAACGGTTTTTTCCGGCAAGGCTTTTGCAAATATTTCCCTGAATACTCCGGTAAAAATTATTGCGCTCAATCCAAATTCATACGCGGTAAGCGCTGCAGGAGATGCAAAAGCTACTGTTGTAGCTTCTGAAGTAAATGTGGCTGCATCAAAAATAAAAGTTACGGGTGTAAATAAAGTAAAAGGAGAAGTGCCTTTAAGTGAAGCGGATATTGTAGTGAGCGGTGGTCGTGGTTTGAAAAGGGCCTGAAAACTGGGGCATGATAGAAGAGCTGGCTAAATTGCTGGGAGCCGCAACTGCCTGCAGCCGCCCTGTGGCAGATACGCACTGGAGACCGCATCATGAACATGTGGGACAGACGGGTTTGGCAATAGCACCGAATTTATATATTGCTATCGGCATCTCAGGCGCCATCCAGCACCTGGCGGGCGTAAACAGGAGCAAAACAATTGTGGTAATTAATAAAGATCCCGAAGCACCTTTTTTTAAAGCAGCCGATTATGGTATTGTGGGAGATGCTTTTGAGGTGGTTCCGAAAATAATAGAAGAAGTTAAAAAAGTGAAAGGCGTAGCATGAGAAAACACGTTCCTTCATTGCCGCCCCAATTACCGGGGCGGTTTTTTATTTTGGTATGAAGGTAAAGCCGCTGATGTACAGATTTTGTAAGATGGTATCTCTGTTACTGAACTTTTACAGTAATGGATATTCAATAGCGCATCATCCGGCTTAAGCTGCTAAGTAGATTTATGCGGATCCAGGATATTCAATACATGAACACCTGTATTCCGGCAATTTTTTTGAAAATTGTGGCATTACCCAAAATTCCCTTTTTATAAATTTCTTGTACATTCGCACCAGATTATGAAGAAAATAGAACTGGAAATAGTAGCATTATCACATAGCATTACGCAAACGCATTCTTATGCAGTGGTACTGGGAGAAACCAATGGTTTAAGACGGTTGCCTATTGTTATAGGCGGTTTTGAGGCGCAGGCAATAGCGGTAGCACTGGAAAGAATGCAGCCGAGCCGGCCGCTTACACATGATCTGATGAAAAATTTTATGATGGCTTTCAACGTTGAGTTACATGAAATCATCATAAGCGACCTGCAGGAAGGTATTTTTTATTCCAAACTTTTATGCAGTAGCGAGCATGATACAGTGGAAATAGATTCCCGCACTTCTGATGCGCTGGCCTTGGCTGTAAGATTTGGATGCCCTATATATACGTATGAACATATACTGGAAAGCGCGGGTATATTAATGGAAGATTCGGGCAAGAAGAAAAAACCAGATGAAGAACAGCAGTTGATCAGGGAAACAGGGGGCAGCAAAGAAGATCTGAAAGCCATGTCGCTGGAAGATTTGAATCAATTGCTAACGGATGTGCTGGAGCAGGAGGATTACCTGAGGGCAATTGCTATCCGTGATGAGATCAATCACCGGAAGAAAAAATTTTAATAGTTTCCGGCAATTTTATAGCTGCCATTATAGCTCTCTTATACACAACGAAGCAGTCGTTTACTAAATTCTTAATCCCGTGGTGCTGTTTCCCAATTGTAAAATTAATATCGGGCTTCATATTACTTCAAAGCGGGAGGATGGCTTTCATAATATTGAAACTGTTTTTTATCCCGTTAGCTGGTGCGATGTATTAGAGATAATTGAGAAAGCCGGTAATGCTGGCGTCGACTCATTGCATACAACCGGATTAAAAGTGCCCGGCAATGATGCAGACAATATTTGTATTAAAGCATTGCAATTGTTGCGCAACCATTTTCCTTCCATTCCTTCAGTTGATATACATCTGCACAAAACTATTCCCTCCGGCGCAGGCTTAGGTGGTGGTTCGGCTGATGGCGCCTTCGCTTTGCGTTTGCTTAATGAAAAGTTTTCCCTTGGATTATCAACAGAACAACTGGTAAAATATGCAATACAATTGGGTAGTGATTGTCCTTTTTTTATAGAAAACAAACCCTGTTATGCAACGGGCAGGGGAGAAGTAATGGAACGCGTAGCACTCGATTTATCTGGTTATGGTATCATGCTTGTTAATCCAGGTGTGCATATTAATACAGGCTGGGCATTTTCAAAAATTACCCCAGCAGCTTCATCCATTCCGCTTACACAATTGATTCACCAGCCCATACAAACATGGAAAACTGCTATCCGCAACGATTTTGAAAAAGCGGTATTTCAGCAATACCCGGAAATTGGTAACATCAAAGAAACCATGTATGCGCATGGCGCACTGTATAGTTCTATGACAGGAAGTGGTTCTACCGTGTATGGCTTTTTTCCTTCGGGCAATGTTCCCTCTATTACTTGGAGCAATAATTATGCGGTTAAGATTATTGTATAAAATTCGAAGTCAGTAGTAAGACCGGGCCCACGGCACCACTACAGGTTGGTGTCTGCGCCATTGCCGTAACTTGGGCAATGCCAATTTTCTAATGGTGGGTGAAGATACTATAGCGACCAACTTAAAGGTTTTACTTTCCGGCGCGTAGAGACACGCGCCGGGGCGTTTGCCCTTGGTGCGTGTCTCCACGCACCAGCAGTAGGGGTTTAAGTTGACGGCTATGGTGTATCTCCGCTAACCTGCAAAAACCTGGATGTGGCATAATTGTACTAGTAAGAGTATCATATAAAATGTATCTTGCATAAAATTTACCGATCATTCTTTCCAAAGCATACATATTATCTTTCTTAGATCGCAATCTCGATTTCCTCGATCATCAATAGCTGTTGCTAATTAACAGTTAGTTCTTATTTCTATTTTAATTTTATACTCCGCCTGCCGCAGGCATTTAAATATGTATTGTATGACTACTGCTGAAACGCTGTTGGATAAAGCAAGCTATTTTATAGCGCTTGAAAATAAATCAGGTGCGCATAACTATCACCCGCTTCCTGTGGTGCTGAAAAAAGGAGCGGGGGTATATGTATGGGATGTAAATGAAAAGCGATATTTCGATTTTCTCAGTGGCTACTCTGCCGTTAACCAGGGACATTGCCATCCACATATCATCAACACATTAATTGAACAGGCGCAGCAGTTAACACTTACTTCCCGCGCCTTTTATAATGACCAGTTGGGCGAATATGAAAAATTTATTACCGCTTTGTTTGGTTACGATAAGGTATTGCCGATGAACACGGGTGTAGAAGCCGTAGAAACGGCTATCAAACTATGCCGGCGCTGGAGTTACGCGGTAAAAAGAATTGCGGAGAATAAAGCGAAGATTATAGTATGCGCTCATAATTTTCATGGCAGAACCACTTCTGTTATTTCATTCAGTACCGATCCATCATCTACCAATCAATTTGGACCCTTTACACCAGGCTTTGAAATCATACCTTATAATGATATAGCTGCTTTAAAAAATGCTTTGCAGGATGATAGCGTTGCCGGCTTTTTGGTAGAACCCATACAAGGGGAAGCCGGAGTGGAAGTGCCCGATGAAGGATATTTATCTGAAGCAAAAATGTTGTGTGAAAAAAACAAAGTTTTATTTATTGCGGATGAAATACAAACAGGTTTGGCGCGTACAGGAAAAATGCTGTGTTGCGATCATGAAAATGTAAAGCCCGATATATTGATTCTTGGCAAAGCATTGAGCGGTGGCACATTGCCGGTAAGCGCAGTATTAGCAAACGATGAAATCATGCTTACCATACATCCCGGAGAGCATGGCTCCACTTATGGGGGAAATCCTTTGGCCTGCAGCGTTGCCATTGCTTCATTAAAAGTGTTGATAGAAGAAAACATGGCAGAGAATGCTGATAAGATGGGTGCACTACTTAGAAGTGAACTGAAAAAAATAAATAGTCCTCATATTGATATCATCCGCGGCAAGGGATTATTGAATGCTATTGTTATTAAGCATGCAGATAAAGATGCCGCCTGGAAACTTTGTGTTGAACTGATGAAAAATGGTTTGCTGGCAAAACCCACTCACGGTGATAAAATCAGGCTTGCACCTCCATTGCTCATCAATGCCGAACAGATAATGGAATGTGTAGGTATAATAGAGAAAAGCCTCAGTGTGTTAGATTAGTGACAAGAGGTAAGTAGTAAGTCGTAAGATAGAATGCGGGCAAACAGAAAACGATAAACCATAAACGATAAATATTGAAATGCGGGAATTCTTTTTTATTTTCCCTTATTATTTCAATCTTAAAAACGCTTGCATATGTCTCCCTTCCTCGCTGAAATAACCGGCACTGCTCTTCTCATTAGTTTAGGCGCCGGTGTAGTAGCCAATGTATTACTCACAAAAACCAAAGGCAATAACAGCGGACTTATTGTAATTGCATTCGGGTGGGCAGTGGGTGTTTTTACCGGGGTATATGCAGCAGCGGCACACAGCGGAGCACATTTAAATCCTGCCGTTACTATAGCGTTAGCCGTTGAAGGAAGTTTTGAGTGGAGTAAAGTTCCTGTATATATAGCAGCACAATTTATAGGCGCATTTATCGGGTCTTTTATTGTGTGGCTTTCTTACCGGCAGCATTTTGATGCAACTATAGATGGTGATCTTAAGCTCGCCGTATTTTGTACAGCACCTGCCATCCGCAGCAGGTTTGATAATTTTATTACAGAGCTGGTAGGCACTTTTATATTGGTGTTGGGTGCGTTGCTGATGTCGAAACCAGATATGAAATTAGGCCCGCTTGATGCACTTCCTATAGCTTTATTGGTATTAGGGATTGGTTTAAGTTTTGGTGGACCTACCGGTTATGCTATCAATCCTGCGAGAGATCTTGGTCCGCGCATTATGCATGCTATATTGCCCATCAGGAATAAACGCGACAGCGACTGGAGCTATGCCTGGTTGCCGGTAGTAGCACCGATAGTGGGAGGCGTATTAGCGGCGTGGGTGTTTAAATATGTGTTGAAGGCGTAGGATGTAAGGCAGAAGGCAGAGGGCAGGAGGCAGGAAAACCTAAAACCTGTAACCAGCAATTTTCTAAATCTTAAGCCATAAACCCTAAACCACAAACCAAAAACTTCTTTGTGTACCTCCGTGTCTTTGTGCCCTTGTGGTTCGTGTTCTTGGTTCACATCAATTTTTAAAATATTCCTTTTTCAAATTGGACAATAATTTACTGAACCTTACCTTTGCCGCACATTTGCCCATATACCTAAAAATATTTTAATATATGCCTACAAAAGGTAAGATCAAACAAATTATCGGAGCCGTTATAGACGTGCAATTTGAAGGAGAACTGCCTGAAATTTTCAATGCGCTTGAAATTAAACGCGATACCGGCGAAAAACTGGTGCTGGAAGTTCAGCAGCATTTGGGAGAAGACAGTGTTCGTACCATTGCAATGGATGGAACAGATGGATTGGTTCGTGGTATGGAAGTGGTAGATACAGGTAAAGCTATTGCGATGCCGATTGGTGAAGATATTAAAGGTCGTTTGTTTAATGTAACCGGTGATGCCATTGATGGTCTTCCTCAATTAGATAAAACAAATGGTCGCCCTATACATGCTAAACCACCGGCTTTTGAAAACCTGAGTGTTGCTACTGAGGTACTGTTTACCGGTATCAAAGTTATCGACCTTATTGAGCCTTATGCAAAGGGCGGTAAAATTGGTTTGTTTGGTGGCGCCGGTGTGGGTAAAACAGTATTGATCCAGGAGTTGATTAATAATATTGCGAAAGGTTATGGTGGTTTATCGGTGTTTGCAGGTGTGGGTGAGCGTACCCGTGAGGGAAATGACCTGTTGCGTGAAATGATTGAAGCAGGCATCATGAAATATGGTGACAACTTCAAGCACAGCATGGAAGAAGGTGGCTGGGATCTGAGCAAGGTAGATATGAACGAACTGAAAGATTCAAAAGCTACTTTCGTATTCGGACAAATGAACGAACCCCCGGGCGCACGTGCACGTGTGGCATTGAGCGGGTTAACCGTTGCTGAATACTATCGTGATGGTGATGGCAAAGGTCAGGGACGCGATATCCTTTTCTTCGTTGATAATATCTTCCGTTTCACACAGGCTGGTTCTGAAGTATCTGCGTTGTTAGGTCGTATGCCTTCAGCGGTGGGTTATCAGCCAACACTGGCTACTGAAATGGGATTGATGCAGGAACGTATCACATCTACTAAAAATGGTTCTATCACTTCTGTACAGGCGGTATATGTACCTGCGGATGACTTAACAGATCCGGCTCCTGCAACAACATTTGCGCACCTTGATGCTACTACGGTATTGAGTCGTAAGATTGCGGATTTGGGTATCTATCCTGCGGTGGATCCATTGGATTCTTCTTCAAGAATTCTTACCACGCACATCGTGGGTGAAGCACATTACAATTGTGCGGATAGAGTGAAATTAATTTTACAGCGTTATAAAGAATTACAGGATATCATCGCTATCCTTGGTATGGATGAGTTAAGTGAAGATGATAAGAAAACGGTATTCCGTGCACGTAAAGTACAGCGTTTCCTTTCACAGCCTTTCCACGTGGCAGAACAGTTCACAGGTTTAAAAGGTGTGTTTGTAAGCATTGAAGATACCATCCGTGGCTTTAACATGATTATGGATGGTGAAGTAGATGAATATCCTGAAGCAGCATTTAACCTGGTAGGTACTATTGAAGATGCCATAGAAAAAGGTAAAAAATTGTTGGCTGCCGCTAAAGGTTAATCAATAAACAAACACAATGGAATTAGAAATATTAACGCCCGAGCGCAAATTATTCAGCGGAGAAGTATACGGGGTACAACTGCCCGGTATTACAGGCTCCTTTGAAATACTCAACAGGCATGCCCCGTTGGTAAGCGCATTGGGTGCAGGTAAAGTAAAAGTATTGAAAGATAAATCAGGTGCGGGAGTATCATACACCATCAACGGAGGTTTTGCGGAAGTATTAAACAACCGTGTAGCTGTATTGGTAGAGGGCGCCACAGAAGCATAGTTGATTTATTTTCAGAATTCATTTCCCCGGTAAATATTTTACCGGGGATTTTTTATTTATAGTAAGGTTGTATTGAACCGGCCTCAGAAAAATGGCGTTAAGAAATTTACGGAATGCAGCGTGACGGCGAAGATGTTGAGTTGAAATATAAAGCACATTTACACATTTGTTGAGAAGGAAAATAAAGCCGATAGTAAGCATCTTCGGCGTAGCGGAATGAAGTAAATTTTAGCCAATTTTTCTGCAGCCTTGACTTTTTTTGTTACTTTTTTGTGTCAAGACAAAAAAGTAAACAACAGGAAAGCTATTTATTAAACGAACTTGCAATAAAGCAATAAACTATATGCCCCACCACCACTACAAAACCTCCCTCACCTGGACAGGCAACACCGGCGCCGGAACAAAATCATATACTGCTTACAGCCGCAATCATATTACTACCGTTAATGGCAAACCGGAAATCCCCGGTTCTTCCGACCCATCCTTCCGTGGCGACAATACAAGATACAATCCCGAAGAAATGTTGGTGGCATCGCTATCCTCCTGCCACATGCTTTGGTTCCTGCATGTATGCAGCACCGTTGGTATTGTAGTAACTGCTTATGAAGACCACGCTATAGGCACCATGATAGAAGAAGCAGACGGCAGCGGACGCTTTACAGAAGTGGTATTGCATCCTGTAGTAACTATTACCGATGCATCAAGAATACCCGAACTCGATCAATTACACCACGAAGCCCACCAGAAATGTTTTATTGCTAATTCTGTTAATTTTCCGGTGAAGTGTGAGGGGGAGGTTTTGCTGGATAAATAATTTTATGTTACCAACTTCCGGACAACGATGGTACTTATCTTGCGTCGCACACTTGTACGACTATATATCTATTCAGCTTCTTAGTGAAATGGTTTTAACGAACTGCTACAGCATCCTTTATCTTTATCTTGAATGTTTTCGATTCTTTTGGACAATAAACTTTGAATTCGAATGGTATTGATTGATTGGGATTAAGGTATTTGTAAAGTACAAATTTATTGCTTTCAATTGGTGTATTGGTTTCAGAGACAAATGTTATGCTTATTACAGCATCCTTGAATTTAGCAACAGATGCATTGTTCGTGATTGTGCCAGTTAGTAGATACCCATCTACTGCATACTTAGCATGAGAAAATAAACTTGCTGCTTGAATTTGTACCTTATTTTCTTGCAGAGTAGCTTCAGCTTTTATATATTCTGTAGGATTAGATTCTTCTAATGCTTGTAATTCTTTACGAAGCTCGGCGGGAGTTTTTATTCGTTCAACTTTTACTTCGTTTCTTGGAGCTTCCGAATGTAAATTCATTTCGGGCTTTTGATTTGAACAACTTTCTAAAAATACTATCAACAGTATAATCGGAGTATATAGTTTCAACATACAATACTTTAAAATATATACGAAATAACGCCAAGTGTTATTGTATTGAATTATTGGAAAAATAGCTTATTCGGGCAATAAATGTGTTTATCCGTTAAGCAGAAAGGATTTTATTGTTTGATTAAGATGTTACACTTAGCGGCGATTTAATATTGGAGATTACTTTTACCTAAAATATTTCATTGCTTGTTCGCCTACCCATCTTCCCATATCAACCGGTACAGCGTTTCCTATCAATTTGTATGAACTTCGTTTGTTCTCAAATTTATAGTCATCAGGAAAACCTTGCAACCTTGCATATTCACGAATGGAAAATGGGCGAACACCCAATATTGAGTTTTTGTCTTTTACAAGTCTTGTGCTTAAGTCTTTTGAATAATGCGCAACACAAGTTGGTGCTAGAGAATTAGGTAATGCCGGGTCAACAATAATTGGTAAGTCACGATAATGTCCCTTAATTCTTTTTAGAACATAATCTGGCATTTCAACTGTTGGATTTTTTTCTAGTATTTTTTTTAGCGTTGGACGATTAGGTTTTGCAGAAGGAGCCATGATAGGAAAAAGCTTTTTAGTTCCAATAAGAATTAATCTTTTTCTACGCTGTGGAAGCCAGATAGATGCATCTAAAGGACAAAAAATATTCACATAATAGTCTGGAAGTTTAGTCATTGCTTCCATTACTACTTTAAATTTTTTCATACCCGGAACATTTTCTACTACATACATTTCTGGCCGTTCAATTGCAATATGGCGAAAGAAGTGCAAGAATAAATCATCGCCAGTTCTGGTCCCATGTATATCAGCAATAGCTGAATATTTAGTGCAAGGATATGTGCCAATAATGATATCACTGGAAGGTTGTTCTAATACTGTTTTATCTTTTATATCGGCGGTAAGTATAGCATGTGAGAAATAATGTGCGTTGGTTTTCATGCAAAAGGTAGCTTCAGGATCAAGATCCAGTGATTGGATGATATTTACTCCAGCTTGCATCATTCCTATTTCCATTCCTCCACAACCAGAGAAGTAGCCCTTTGCTGTTGGTGTATAGATTCCTTTTTTCATTGAGCAATATGTTTTGATTTGTTTAAACTATTGGTATGTTTTAAGCCACAATTTAGTAGTTGGTACTTTTTTATTATTGGCTTATAAGTCACGTTTAAAAGTTTTTATTATATTTAATCCTACATGAATACAGACTGGTCAGAAGAAGAAGTAAGACTAATAGTCGAAGATTATTTTAAGATGCTTAGTCTTGAAATAGACAATAATCAGTATAATAAATCACAACATAGACGGACTTTGTTGCCCTTGCTAAATGAAAGATCACCGGGAGCTGTTGAATTTAAGCATCAAAATATAAGCGCAGCATTAATTAAAATGGGATTACCTTTTATAAAAGGGTACAAGCCTCTTTTTAATTATCAAAAAGAAATAATTGAAAAGGAAATTTCTGATTTTATTAAAATGAATAGACTCTTTTTGGAGTCTGAATTCGAAAAATTTTCTACAGCAAAGACTCCATTTACGCTTAAACAAACGGAAATTAATTTTGAGAACGTCTTGAATGATGAACCCGTTTCTTCTCAATTAGAAGATAGCGAGCCTATTTATCGCCCTATTAAAATTAACTATTTAGAAAAAGAACAAAATAATCGATCTCTTGGTGAAGCAGGAGAGGAGTTTGTTTTGAATTATGAAAAATGGAGACTGATAAAGGAGGGAAGAAATGGTCTAGCTGATAAGGTTGAATGGATTTCGAAGGATCAAGGCGACGGCTTAGGATTTGATATTCTTTCAAAGAATAAAAATGGAACAGACAGATACATTGAAGTAAAAACAACAAAGTTGTCTAAAGAAACTCCAATTTACTTGACAAAAACAGAGTTAAGTTTTGCTTCCACTAAAGAAAATGAATTCTTTTTATATCGTGTTTTTAATTTTGAGTCCTCCCCGGAACTTTTTATCAAAAATGGTAAGTATGAAAATTTTTGCCAGCTAAAGGCTCAGACATTTAAAGGCTTTTTTTAAAATTTATTATTTTAGTATCACTTCAAAACAATCTGCACATAATCCTGAAATTAAAAAGCATAAAACCAACCACCCATATCAGCATACTTCCAACTAGAAAAAGCAAACCTATCCCAATTCTTTTTTGTATGCTCCATAGTTTTTGCAATAATGGCAATACAAAAGAAATGGCGGCTATTATTAATCCTGTGTAAAAGTAAAGGCTGTTTCCCCACTCGCAGGAGTAAGGTGCGCAGATCCAGGCAGTCATCAGTTCGATAACGATGAGAATAATAAAAGGCGAGGAGATTTTTTTCATATTGGGAGAGGTGAAAGGTGTGTGGTATA
The DNA here is from genome assembly GCA_047600465.1 of Agriterribacter sp. GTDB lineage: Bacteria > Bacteroidota > Bacteroidia > Chitinophagales > Chitinophagaceae > Agriterribacter. The sequence continues at coordinate 1,223,818 of JASGKU010000007.1, read as the reverse complement.
AGGTATAGGGCATTGGGTATAATTGAACCCTGCCCGTCCGGTCAGGCGGGCACAAAGCCACGAGGGCACAAAGAAACACAAAGTTTTTTTTAGAAATGATTTGAATAGCTGCAGCATACATTTTTAGCAATAGTATGAAAAAGCAAGGGCTGTGCGCTGTTCCTCTCCCTGATGGGAGAGGTTAGGTGAGGGCAAAATGTGCCTTCATCGCCTTCGGGTAATCTGCCAGTGCAATTTCCGGTTCGGCAATTTCGGGATGCCAGCGTTTTTCCCATTCAAAACTATAATAGCCTTTGTAACCGTCTTTACGCAGCAGATCTATGGCTTCAAAAATAGGTGTGTCGCCTTTGCCTAATAAAACATAATTGATTTTATCGCCATCCAGTTTGGCATCCTTTATATGTGTGTGCCGGATGTATGACTTCAACTGCGCATATACGTCGGCGGGAGCTTCTTTGGTAATGGTCCACATATTGGTGATATCCCATACCAGTCCCACGCGTTCATTGGCTACGGCGTCCATAATTTTTTGCAGATCAGCGGTGCGCACTACTTCTCCATGCGATTCCATCAGCACGGTTACATTGCTGCCTTTGGCATAATCGCCCAATTGCTGCAACCCGTTTATGATCAGTTCCATTACCGCGTTACGGGTATCGTCTTTAGGCAGGTCGTTGGGAAACACCCGCACAAAGGGGCAATCCAGCGCCTGTGCCAGGTCGATGTATTTTTTTGCATCGTCCAGGTTTTTTGCACGTTCTTCTTTTTTTGCATGATGCATGGCAGCCGATGAACCAAGGTCAACAATTTGTAGTTTGTGATCTTTTATTTGTTGTTTGCTGCTTTTTATTGCGTCTGCACTATTGAATTGCGGGCACTGCAACAGTTCAACCTGTTGTTGTATGCCTCTCAGCTCAATACCACTATATCCATTGGCGGAAGCGAATTTCAGTATGGTAGAAAAATCCCAATCGGGACAACCCAATGTGGAAAATGAAAGTAAGGGAGCCTTGCTTTTTATATCGAAGGCTGAAGCTGCGCTTAACAGCGGCACCATTGCCATGCCGGTTTGTAAAAAATGGCGGCGGTTCATTGTTTTCATATTTATAAATGTAAAGGATTTTGCCTGCATTTTTAAAATCAGCCATTCTGCGTTGTTTACAAGGTTGGCAAACGGCTAATCGCTTGTTAGTGTAAGTCGTTGATCGCCTCAAGCCGGCGGGGGCTTCGTATCCAAAACGCCACTGCTTTTTGCTTTGAGGACAACTGTCAGCTTTATATCGCTGTTCATCCATTCCTTTGCTCAACGACATTAGAAAGCCCACGCAAAAAAAGGTGGCTTATTTGGATACTGGTGTCAGTGCGAAGATTTGTAGTAGTATGAATTTAATTTCTTCTTTATTAAGTTATTGTAAACATTTTAGCAAAGAGGTTAGTAAACAGGAGCTCGAATTTTAATGGTATTCTTCTCAAATCATATAAAGAAATACACCATTCACTCAATTTTTGCGGCCGTTCACTCATTGAGCATTGCATAAAACCGGGCGGGGTAGTAGTATTGTGAAGGTTTTTCATAAGATATTGGATTAAATGGGCATTGATTTCTATCAAAGCCCCTTTTTTTTGGCTTCCTCCGGTATGGATACTACCCGTTTAGTATCGTAATTAAAACATACCATCCCTGTTCTGGCCGTTGCTACTGTAACCAAACCACCATTCCTGGGAGCATCAAGCCGGTATACAATATCAAAGCGGATTTTTTCCAGCTCCATAACAGTAACCGATACCTGCACTGTATCCCCGTAAAACAATTCTTTTTTGAATTCAATGGCCACATCACTCATGATGAGGCCTGCCCCAAAGAAATTCTTTTCGGTACAGCCATGCTGCTGCAGAAACTGCATTCTTGCTTCATGAATAATAGAAAGGATACTGTCATTGCCGGCATGACCGCCATAGTTGATATCCGTTATGCGGATGGGTATTACCGTTTTAAATGAAAAATGTTCAGGAAGATCAATCTTTACCCTTGCCATGCTGTGTGTTTTGGTAAAGATAATTTCCCGATGCTGTGGGGGGAAATTTATTTGCGGGCATTTACATGGAGCAATTGCATCAGTTCGGCAATGTCCATAAAATTATTGGTAGAAGGAATAAAGGAAGAATTGTTTAATTGTTCTTTCCAGCCTGAGAAAATGTTTTTCCAGTAACGGCTTTCTCTCAATATCACATCCAGCAATTCTTCGTTGCCGCTGCCATTAAGGTATTGTATGGTATTCCTGAATTTGGAAGACACCCGTATAGACTGACCATCAGGCCCCGTCATCATAAAATAACTATTGGGCAGATCCAGTAATGTAACATCTTCTCTTATTTCTCCTTTAGAGTTGCGTACATATTTATCAAAGCCTTCGCTCAGATCGTGTTGATCTGTAACGGCAGCAGGCGTTTCATTTACTGCTGCTATTGAAGGAGAAAGATTGTATGTTCCGCCATCACTGTATATTTCTTCAGACACTATATGATCAGCATTTGCTGCTTTCTGTTTTTTAGGCTGATAGGCAGATGCAATTAAGGATTGCTGCTTTGGCTGTTGTGTATTTTGTGAGTTATTGCCACGGGTAGTATTACTGGTTGCAGGAGATGCTGACGGTGAAGTATTCTGATTAACAGCTGTATTATTTTGCGGTTGTACTATACGGTTGTTGATAAAATAATTGGCAGTAAAAAAAAGAATGCCCACCACTGCTGCCGCTGCGGCTATACGCAAAACCCTGCGCATGCTTATTACCGGCGCAACTTTTACCTCATTTGAATTATCCAGTAAAGATTGAATATTATTCCATGCGTTTGCTGGTGGTGCAATAACTGTATGCTGTAATTTTTCTTTGAAAAGTATGAAGTCGTTATCCAGGTCGTGCACAATGTTATTCCATACATGCGCTGGTGGTGTAGTTTCAACATGCTGTAACTTCTCCTTAAACACAATAAACTCATTGTCCAGGTCATGAACAATTTTGTTCCACACGTGTTCGGGCGGAGTTACTTCGTAATCATATAGTTTGTCTTTCCATTGCATGATAAAGGATAGCGCGATTTATTGCGGTGTTTTTTTGGTACGGATTATATTCTGTAATATTCCTTTTGCTCTTGCTAATTGTGATTTACTGGTTCCCTCACTAATGCCGATCATTTCACCAATTTCCTTGTGTGAATAACCTTCAATCACGTACAGGTTAAACACTGTTCTGTAGCCCGGCGATAATTCCTGGATTATTTTCACCAGGTCCTTCATGCTCAACGAATCAAAGGCAGAAGTTTCTTTTGTCTCCAGCAGGTTCTCATGTCCTTCGGTAACGGGGTACATATTTACCTGTCTGCGATAGTGTTCGATGGCGGTGTTTACAAAAATTCTCCTGATCCATCCTTCAAATGATCCATCGCCCCGGTACATGTGCAGGTTCTTGAAAACCTTTACAAATCCATCCTGTAATATATCCTGCGAATCTTCAGCTTTATTAGCGTACCGAAGGCAAACAGCGTACATTTTGGGGGAGAACCGCTGGTATAACATTTCCTGCATTCTTCTATCACCGGCAAGACAACCCCTTATCAAGTCGGTTTCGGCGATGGTATGGTTGCTTTCTATTGGCATTTTTTTATATAAATATTGAGCTTTGGTAAATGAAGCCCAATCTATTATACAAGGTTTGAATTGTTATGTAATAAAAAACGGATAAGTTGTTGCATGGCCCTGGCTCTATGGCTATACATGTTTTTCTGTTCCATGGTCATTTCAGCAAATGTACGGTTATCATTTTCCGGTACAAATACCGGGTCGTACCCAAATCCATCTGTTCCTCTTTTTTCTGCTATGATATTTCCCTTACAAATCCCTTCAAACTGATGTTCGTTGCCGTTGAGTATCAGCGATATTACTGTTCTGAACTGCGCCTTCCTGTTGGTATTGCCTTTAAGTCCGCTAAGTAATTTCTCCACATTGGCGTTAAAATCCCTGCCTTCGCCTGCATACCGGGCACTTTTTACGCCGGGTGCCCCATCTAAAGCCTCTACTTCTAACCCGGTATCTTCTCCAAAACAACTGGTGCCCGTAAGTTGATAAATGGTAACAGCTTTGGTCCTGGCATTTTCTTCCAAAGTATCGTATGGCTCCGGGATATCTATATCAATACCTGCCTCTTTGAGGGTAATAATATCAAATGTATCCTTCAGCAAAGAACGGATTTCCTGTGTTTTATATTGGTTATTAGTAGCGAAAATTAGTTGTTGCATTTCGTTATAATTGAAAGAGGCTTTTTAGACTTCCCCACAGCATGCTCTTCAGCGATTTATCTGCTTCTATCACTGCCAGTGGTGGGGCCGATAGGTAAGATACGTTGCTGTATTTCTGTACCTGGAAGTGGGGGAACTGCAGTGGCAGCCCTATGTCCTGCTGCGCTACATCAAATAATATGGTAGCAGCAGGCGAAGTGATTTTGTATATGCTAGTATAACCTGTATCGCTTAGTTTACTGATATTGATCAATGCCACATCTGCCATATTGAGTTTACATGCATTTAATATACCTGTAAGAAACTGGAAAGCTTTATCATTTATAAAAGGCGCATCATCCACATTTACAAGAATGGTAATATTTTTTGTATTGGAGCCCAAAAACTTTAACCCGTTTGCAGCATTTGCAACAGGTTTTATTTCTTCTGCAGCCTGCACTGCTACAAGCGGCATGCTGTAAAGGTTTGCAAGGGTTTCGCTGGTTAATGTAATGTTTTTTAAGCTCATAAAAATTGACTGGCGGCTTCTCAGCCACAAAGATTTTTCGTTTCTTTGTGACAAAAATAGTGTTTTATGGTTGCCGCAATGGATATTAAGGTTACAAAGGCAGAAAGAAGCAAATTGAACGATCTGGATTTGGAAAATCTGCCGTTTGGAAAGTATTTCACAGATCATATGTTGGAAGCAGAATATGAAGATGGCAAATGGGTGAATGTGGAAATCAAACCTTATCAACCATTGCTGCTCGATCCATCTTTAGCAGCGCTTCATTATGGTCAATCTATTTTTGAAGGCATTAAAGCCTATAAAGATGCGGATGGAAATGCGTTTATCTTTCGCCCATACGATAACCTGAAGCGTTTTAATACATCTGCGGCGCGCATGAATATGCCTGAAGTGCCGGAGGAGATTTTTATTGATGGCATGCGCCGGTTGATTGCGCTCGACAATAAATGGATCCCTTCCAAAAAAGAGCATTCCTTGTATATCCGTCCGTTTATGTTTGCTACAGATGAAATACTGGGCGTACGTCCTTCCAATACATATAAGTTTTTGATCATTCTCAGTCCTACTGGTCCGTATTATGCACGGCCTATGAAGATAGCTGTAGAAGAAAGGTATACCCGTGCATCGCCCGGTGGTGTTGGGTTTGCAAAGAATGCGGGAAATTATGGAGGTGGTATGCTGGCGGCAACGCTTGCCCAGAAAGAAGGATACGACCAGGTATTGTGGACAGATGCTTTTGAACACAAATGGTTGCAGGAAGTAGGAATGATGAATGTGTTTTTCGTGATTGACAATGTTGCCATCACACCTTCTTTGGAGGAAGAAACGATACTGAATGGGGTTACGCGTAACAGCGTGGCTACCATTTTACAGGATATGGGAGTGAAGGTAGAAGAACGCAGGATTAATATTGATGAAGTAATAAAAGCGCATAAAGAAGGGAAGCTGCAGGAGATTTTTGGCACAGGTACAGCGGCTACCATTGCTATGATTCAAAAAGTGAAGTACAAAGATTATGTAATGACTTTTGATGAAAGCAACTGGAGTTTAAGTTCATCTGTAAAGAAAACGATAGATGCTATAAGGGATAGAAAAGTACCCGATACACATAATTGGTTAGTAACCGTTTAACCGAGGCGAAATGCTTCAATAACAAAAGACCATCCTCTGGGATGGTCTTTTGTGTGCAGGCCAAGGGCAATATAGAATGAGCAATAAGCAATCGGGTATCGGCTTTCAGGGAAAGACAGACATGGTTCATAGCTGACCGCTGACTACTGATAGCTTTCTTACACATATTTTCCAAAAATCAGGTATTTAATTTTGCTTTTTCCAGTAAGGCACTTACCTTTGCCGTCCCAAAAATAAAAGGTTTTAAATGCCTACAATACAACAATTAGTTAGAAAAGGTAGAGACATCATCAGGGCAAAGAGCAAATCAAGAGCATTGGATAGCTGCCCTCAGCGTCGTGGCGTATGTACCCGTGTGTATACTACCACTCCTAAAAAACCAAATTCAGCGCTTCGCAAAGTTGCAAAAGTGCGTTTAACGAATAAGGTAGAGGTGATTGCTTATATTCCGGGTGAAGGACATAACCTGCAGGAGCACTCCATTGTATTGATCAGGGGTGGTCGTGTAAAAGATCTTCCGGGTGTTCGTTACCATATTGTAAGGGGTAGCCTTGATACTGCGGGTGTAAAAGACCGTAAGCAAAGCCGTTCTAAATACGGAACCAAGAGAGAAAAAGCGAAGAAGTAATATTCCGATCAACTATTTCAGTAAGTAAGATAATATAAATAGTATGCGTAAAGCACAAGCCAAAAAATTACCATTAGCACCAGATCCGAAGTTTAACGACAAACAGGTTACCCGTTTTGTAAACAACCTGATGTGGGGTGGTAAAAAGAGCACAGCGTATGAAATATTTTACAACGCTATCGACCGCGTTTCAAGCATAACCAATGAAAATGGTTATGAAATATGGAAAAGAGCGTTGAACAATGTAACACCTTCTGTAGAGGTTCGCAGCCGCAGAATTGGTGGTGCTACCTTCCAGATTCCTGCTGAGGTTCGTCCTGACAGGAAAATATCTTTAAGCATCAAATGGCTTATCCGTTACAGCCGCGAAAGAAACGGAAAAACAATGGCTGATAAATTAGCCAATGAAATAGTAGCCGCAAGCAAAGGCGAAGGCGCTGCATTTAAAAAGAAAGAAGACACACATCGTATGGCTGATGCAAACAAAGCATTTGCACATTTCAGAGTATAAATATTTTTTTTAGTTTTTTTACCCTGTTGCTTTTTGTAACAGGGTTTTTTATTGAAATGAAGTATTGTATTTATTCCATTTGTTTAATCCTTTCGGTAAGGGCTACCGCACAGCAAAAAAATCTTGGTACCTGGCATGTTGTAAATGCGCAGTATAACATTAATAAAAACTGGTTTGTATGGGGTGAGGTGCAAACCCGGTCACAGAAATTTTTTGATGATTTCTTTTATTACGAAACAAAAGGCGGTGCGGGGTTAAATATTGGTAAGAATTTTTCCTTCCTGGCAGGTACTGGCCGTTATGCTACTTATTCCAATAATGGAAATTTCAAAACACCTTTTGCCAACGAAGAGTTCAGGCTGTGGCAACAGTTTGTAATCAGCAGTTATGTGCACCAGGTAAAGTTTGAGCACCGTTATCGTATTGAGCAACGCTGGCTAACCAACGGAGGGTACAGAAACAGGTATCGTTACAGGTTCAATGTATTCTTACCACTCAATAATAAAAAAATAGAAGCTAAAACATTTTTCCTGAACGCATATGATGAGATTTTTCTCACCAATAAGGCGCCTCATTTTGAAAGAAACCGGGTATTTGCAGGAGCAGGATATATGCCGGATAAAGATATTACCTTACTGGCAGGCTACCTACATCAGTATGACTATACACCTTCTGTTTCCACAGCCAAAAACTTCATCCAGTTTTCGTTATTGCTCCAGCTTCACCAGGATGGTAAAACAGAAAGACTTCCCCAGATCATGGATTAAAATGATATCAGGCATCAGCGGTCAGCTATCAGCGTGTAAAGGAGGCAGAAGGCAGTAGTAAGTAGGCAGGACAGTCGGCAAAGAGCAAACTGTAAACCGCAAACCCAAAACCTCTCTTTAAAACCCTTTGGCAGTTAATTTTTTCTCCTTATTTTTGCGCCGCCAAAAGGGACGGCATATAGTGTTTTGTGATGAGCTATCTTTCTATTTGGCATAATATGAGAGTATTTCCTACCATACAATAAGTGCAATGTTTCCGGGATCGCCGGAAAATTTTCAAATATTTATTTTCCTATTAAAATTTATTCCAAATCATAATTTATGGCAGATTTAAAATTTCAAAGAAACTTTGGTATTGCGGCGCATATTGATGCCGGCAAGACCACTACTACGGAGCGTATCCTGCGCTACACGGGTATGATTCATAAAATTGGTGAAGTACATGATGGCGCTGCTACCACAGACTGGATGGAGCAGGAAAAGGAAAGAGGTATCACTATTACATCTGCCGCTGTAAGCTGCCAGTGGAAATTCCCCACCAATAAAGGGGTTGCTGACGCGAATACAAAGAGTTATTATTTCAATATTATTGATACTCCCGGGCACGTGGACTTTACCGTAGAAGTAGAACGTTCAATGCGTGTACTGGATGGTTTGATTGCTTTATTCAGTGCGGTAGATGGTGTAGAACCACAGTCTGAAACCGTATGGCGCCAGGCAAACCGTTACAAGGTTCCACGTATTGGTTTCGTAAATAAAATGGACCGTGCAGGTGCTGACTTTTTGATGGTGGTAAAGCAGGTAAAAGAAATGCTGGGTGCAAAAGCGGTGCCCTTACAGTTACCTATAGGCGCAGAAGATGATTTTAAAGGTGTGGTAGATCTTATTAAAATGAAAGGTATCATCTGGGATATGGAAACAGAAGGTATGACTTTTAAAGAAATAGATGTACCTGCTGATATGCTGGCAGAAGCAGAAGAGTGGAGAGGAAATCTTGTGGAAGCAGTAGCGGAATATGATGACAAGCTGATGGAAAAATTCTTTGAAGATCCTAATACGATTACAGAAGAAGAAATGCATGAAGCTATCCGTAAGGCTACCGTTGACCTGAGCATTGTGCCGATGATGTGTGGTTCTTCATTCAAGAATAAAGGGGTACAAACTGCACTGGATGCTGTTTGCCGTTATCTTCCTTCACCTGTTGATATTGATGCCGTAGAAGGTACCAATCCTGATACTGGTGCTGTTGAAACACGTAAACCAGATGCGAAAGAACCGTTTGCTGCATTGGCATTCAAGATCATGACAGATCCATTCGTTGGTCGTTTGGCATTCTTCCGTGCTTATTCAGGACACCTGGATGCAGGTTCTTATGTATTGAACGTAAGAAGCGGAAAGAAAGAGCGTATCAGTCGTATCATGAAGATGTTTGCCAATAAACAAAACCCGATTGATTTTATTGAAGCAGGAGATATTGGCGCTGCTGTTGGTTTCAAGGAAATAAAAACCGGTGATACATTGTGTGATGAAGATCACCCGATCACATTGGAAAACATGTTTATTCCTGAGCCGGTTATCGCAATAGCGGTTGAGCCTAAAACACAGGCAGACGTTGATAAGATGGGTATGGCTATTGGTAAACTGGTGGAAGAAGATCCTACCTTACGTGTAAACACAGACGAAGAAACCGGTCAAACCATTCTTCGTGGTATGGGTGAATTGCATCTTGAAATTATCATCGACCGTATGCGTCGTGAGTTTAAGGTGGAAGTAAACCAGGGTGCACCGCAGGTGGCATATAAAGAAGCATTCTCTACTAAGGTTGAACACCGTGAAGTATTGAAGAAACAAACAGGTGGTCGTGGTAAGTTCGCTGATATCGTATTTGAAATCGGGCCTGCTGATGAAGAATGGAAAAAAGAAAATCCTGATAAGTCATTCCAGTTTGTGAATGATATTTTCGGAGGATCTATTCCACGTGAATTTGTGCCTGCTATTCAGAAAGGTTTTGAAACATCCATGACGAATGGTGTATTGGCTAACTACCCATTGGTTGATATGAAGATCCGTGTATTTGACGGTAGCTACCATGATGTGGATTCTGATTCAATGTCGTTTGAATTGTGCGCCAAGAGCGGTTTCCGCGAAGCCGGCCGCAAGGCAAAACCAGTATTGCTGGAGCCTATCATGAAACTTGAGGTGTTAACACCAGACCAATACATGGGTGATGTTACCGGTGATATCAACCGTCGTCGTGGTATATTAGAGGGTATGGATAGCCGTAATAACCTACAGGTTATTAAAGCTAAAGTACCTTTGAGCGAAATGTTTGGTTATGTAACGCAGTTGCGTTCGTTAACTTCAGGTCGTGCAACATCTACTATGGAGTTCAGCCACTACAATCCTGCACCAAATAACATCGCTGAAGAAGTGATTGCAAAGGTGAAAGGAAAAGTAACAGCATAAGCGTGGTAAGTGGTGAGTAATAAGTTGTAAGTATCTTATTCACTATATAAGCCCCGTTTTGCAGCAATGCAGAACGGGGTTTTGTTTTTGTATAAAGTTGATGATGAGAAATGAGACGCAACGGGCTCTATAATAACATAAATCTTCCTGATGCGGTCTATTGTATACGTTTATATAATATTCTTATGCTTATTGCATCTTACATCTGTTGCAACAGACAGTACTTATTTTAACAGCCATTTCAGGCTGTTGCCTTTGCCACAAAAAATAACACTCACGCAAGGAAAAGGGCTATCATACACAGGCTTGCGGGCTATTGCATTGGTGAATACACACACTAAACCTGTAATGAGTGGTATAACGGCATCACTGCCATTGGGTAAATCATCAATAGCAGGTACCCTCTCCTTTATAATTGATTCATCTTTATCACTGCCATCACCTGAAGGATATATACTCGAAATAAAAGAAGGAAAAGCAACTATAAAAGCCACAAAACAGGAGGGCTTATTTTACGGCTTGCAAACATTGAATCAATTGCTGGAAGATGCCAGGGACCAGCAGATTGAAATACCTGGGTGCAGTATAACGGATTATCCTGAAATTGCTTACCGCGCTGTTCATCTTGATCTGAAGCATCATCTTGATGCTACAAAGTATTATTATGATATGGTGGATAGATTGGCGGCTGTAAAAATAAATGCGATAATAATTGAGTTTGAAGATAAATTAAGATACCGTGGCGCTCCGCAGGTAGGCGCTGGCAATGCCATTTCAGTAGAAGAGTTTGCGGCATTGAGTAAATATGCACATGAACGTTTTATTGAAATAAGCCCGTTGGTACAGGGGCTTGGACATGCTTCTTTTATCCTGAAACATGAGGAATATAAAAATCTCCGGGATGATACCACATCAGACTGGGTATTTGATCCGCTTAATCCGGATACATACAAACTCCAATGCTCTTTGTATGAAGATGCAATAGCGGCTACCCCTAACGGTAAGTACCTGCATGTAGGAGGTGATGAAGTAGGAAAGCTGGGTAAATCTGAATTGTGCAAAAAATCTGGTATGAGTGCAATCGAACTGCAATTATACTGGTTAAAAAAAGTAACAGATTTTGCAGAAGCACATCATAGGATTCCCATCTTTTGGGATGATATGGTATTTAAACAGGCCGGTTTATATGAAACAACTTATGACCCTTCCGTATCAAAAGAATCTTCGGCGCAATTGTGGGAAAAGAATCAATCCTTTCTTGATCAGAAAATTAATTTGTTCCCAGCAAACTGTGTGTATATGCGGTGGAACTATGATGATTGTAAACTACCGGGTAATCAGCGTGCATTAGATTGGTATAAAGAAAATAACCTGCATGCCATGGCTGCAACCGCTACCCAATGCATGTCGGCTATGCTTTCGCGTAAGCAATCCAATTTTCAACCTGTTAAAGATTTTTGCCAGCTTACTGCGCAGAAACACCTGGATGGTATATTGTGCACTGTATGGGATGATTGCTCTGTTCACCTGGAAACAACCTGGCGCGGCATGTATGATTTCGCATTGTTCAGTTGGAATTATGAAGATATTGCTGCTGATAAAGCACATACTATTTTCCGTCATCGTTTTTTTAGCCCGGCGCTTGCACCCATCGACAATGAATTCCAGGATGCATTGGAAACAGCACTTCCTTTTTGGGAAACAGCATTTTTAAAGGAAGGCGATCGCGAAAATTATCACAAACAATTTAAGTTGATTGATTTGCCGGATATTAAAAACCCCGGTGGCTGGAGTGCTGCCAATAAAGAACGGTTGGATAATGCTGTAAAGCATATTGTATCTTATGATAGTATTAAAAATAAAATAGCAAAAGCACAAATAACCACACGCAGAAATGAATACGCGCTTGAAGTTTTACATCAAATAAATGAATTGCAGGTTTACCCTGCAAAGCTCTTGCTATTGCTGCGGGAGTATGATAAAGCTTCAACTGCAAATATGAAAGCTGTCTCTCAAAAAATAATAGCGTACATACAATCCTTCCGGGATATAAGAAATAATCTTGAAAAGGTATACAGCGAAACGAGGATCATGGGTAATGCGGCAGAATATCAACTTGATTCTAATTTTCATGAGCACCTTGCCAATGGTACCAATAATACGGATTGGATGTATATGTATGAGCTGCCAATGAATCAAAAAATAATGGAATGGTTGGTGAAGCAATAGAAAGTTGCGATCATTTTATAGCTAACCGCTTGAAAGAGTAAATTGATGATTGCCTCAAGCCGGTCCCGCCTTGCGGGATATCCGAAACGCCCCTGCTTTTTGCTTTGAGGAGAACTGTCAGCTTTATATCGCTATTCATCAATATCTATATTCATCGGTAGTGCAAAACTCAAGCAAAAAAAGGTGGCTTATTGGGATACTGGTATCAGTTCGAAGTGATAGTGATTAAATAGATTGGGCACCTATTTTGTAAATGAATTCGGGAATAAAATCAATCGTTGATGAACAGAATATATTTTTTTCTTTGTTACACCATTGCAATAACTATAGTATCGGGTTGTTCTGCCGCAAAAAAAGATAACGTTTCCGAACAAACAACGCTGCAAAATCCCAACGGAAGAAACGATGCATGGGGTTTTATGGGCTATGGTGGTGGCGGTGCCATGTTTAATCCTGCGGTAAGTCCATTCAATACCGATTATGCTTTTGTTGCCTGCGACATGACTGGTTCTTTTGTTACGTATAATGGAGGTGAATCGTGGCGCATGTTCAATCTCAGGGGACCGGTTGATTTTTTTGTATTTGATCCATCTGATTCCAATATTGTATATGCTAACTCTATCGCACTTTTTAGAAGTATTGACAGAGGTAAAACCTGGAATGTAATTTATCCTTCACCAGAAAAAATAACAGGAATTGTTTCTAAAGGCGACCATGCATCAGAACAAATTATTACCAATGATAAAAGCCTCTGTAAAGTTTTGGCGCTTGCAGTTGATCCGGCTGACGGAAAAAAATTATTCGCGGTAATCTCGGTTGATACAGTTGCATCATTCTGCACTTCTGCAGATGGCGGTGCGCATTGGCAAACTGAGCAAAAAATAGATGGAGGCGTGAGCAATGTTTTTGTACACCCGGGGTCACCTTTAAACAACAGGACTGTTTACATAACTGCGAAAAATTTTGTGGCTTGCAGAGAAAATGGCGTCTGGAAGAAAAATAGTATTCCAACAGGGGTACATATACTCACCAAATATACCGGAGGTTTTGATAAAGCATCTAACGCATTTATTCTATATGGTATTTCAGGTACATCCTATTTTAATACAACTACGGATAGCTCCGGTATATTTTACAGCAATGATGGCGGGGCTACCTGGGAAAACAGGCAGCAATCCCTGCTTGCATTTAACAGGAATAATAAAGTATTACCTGAATGGCGTGCTGTTGCAACAAGTGCATTACAACCTTCAACCCTGTATGTATCTTATCGAGATATTCAGATAGGCAATGATACCAGTAGCATAGGCGTTGCAAAAAGTATTGATTATGGAAAAACCTGGACGCTTTGCTGGCAGGATACACTCACCAGAAATAAAGAGATTGCCTCATCAAATTTTACGGATGGTTGGCTGAACGAGCGGTTCGGTCCAACATGGGGTGAAAATCCTTTTTGCATGGGAGTGGCTCCGCAGGATGCTAATATTTGTTATGCAACCGATTTTGGAAGAACTATAAAGACAATGGATGGCGGAAAGACATGGCATGAGGTATATAGTAAAAAGAAAACAGGTGCGGGATGGATGTCAAGAGGGTTGGAAGTTACAACCGGTTACAGTGTGGTATTTGATCCATTTGATAACAGCCATGTATTTATAACCAATACAGACGTTGGTTTAATGGAAAGTCATGATGGTGGTGAAAGCTGGCTGAGTGCAACAAAACAAAACGGTATACCACGCGAATGGGTAAACAGCGTGTATTGGTTAACGTTTGATCCCAAAGTAAAAGGTAGAGCATGGGCTGTAATGAGCAATACACACGATCTGCCACGTCCAAAAATGTGGAGAAAGAAAGGAGTGAAAGATTACAAAGGAGGTATATTACTCACTGAAGATGCTGGCAAAACCTGGCGTGTAATGAGCAGTAGTATTGGTGATGCAGCCTTTACACATATTCTGCTGGATAGCAATAAAGGTGGCGTTGCTGCAATATATGCCGCTGCTTTTGGTAAGGGTGTATATAAATCAACCGATAATGGCAAAACATGGCAATTGAAGAATAAAGGAATTGAAGGCTCAGAGCCTTTTGCGTGGCGATTGGTAAAAGCAGATCACAGTAATAAAATGTATTTGATAGTAAGCAGGAGAAGCGAAGACGGAAGCATAGGTAATGATAAAGATGGCGCTGTTTATTATACTACAGATGGAGCAGAAAACTGGGTAAGATTGCAACTGCCTGAGGGCACTAATGCGCCTACAGGATTGGCTTTAGATGCTACAGACAGCAATCGCCTGATCTTATCTGCATGGGGGCGCGTTGTAAAAGAAAAATTTGTACCCGATACCGGCGGTGGCATATTTGTAAGCAACGATCATGGTAAGAACTGGCACCCGGTGTTGGAACATGACCAATACATTCATGATATAACATACGACAGCCGTAACCACACCTTTTATGCATGTGGATTCAATAGTTCTGCATACCGTTCTGGTGATGGTGGTAATGTATGGCAGCGCATCAAAGGCTATAATTTCAAGTGGGGTAAACGGGTTGATCTTGATCCAAGGGATCCTCAAAAAATATTCATCATCACATTTGGTGGTGGTGTTTGGTATGGTCCTGCCAAAGGCGATAGTACTGCGGTGGAAGACATTGTTACTCCTGTACTTTCCTATAAATAATTTTTTATCTGCTACAATGCAGCATCAGAGCGCATTCTGCTGCCTTGGTAATTGTATCCGCAATCGTTTGCTTTTTAATTGTGTAAAATAATTTTTTAACAATCACTTCATATTGTCATAATTTTAGTGAAGCCACCTGTAAAAATCACTCCTGTTTTTATTATTAACCAAAGCTTTCTTACAGCACTTTGAGTAATTATTTTAATCACACAGAAAACGAAATAAAACTGCTTTCACAGGTTCGTGAAGGTGATGTAAAGGCGTTTGAGTGTGTGTATAATATGTATAGTGGCAGGTTGTATGGTAATATCTTAAAACTGGTGAAGTCTCCGCTGATCGCGGAAGAATTATTGCAGGATATTTTTCAACGTGTATGGGAGCATCGCAAAAATATTGACACTACCAGATCTTTTAAATCATATCTTTTTACCATCGCAAAAAACCTCGTATGCGATTACTTCAATAACGCTTCCCGCCAGCGTTTGGTAGATCGCTATCTGCAGGTGCAGGAAGAAAAACAACTGATGCGTGTGGAGCATGTACTCGAAGAAAAAGAGTCAGAACTGATTCTTCGGAATGCGGTAAGACAATTACCTCCCCAAAGAAAACTGGTATATACGCTTTGCAAAATTGAAGGCAAAAGTTATGAGGATGTAAGCAAAGCATTAAACATTTCTGTGTCTACCATCAGTGATCATATTGTAAAAGCCTCTAAAAGCATAAAGGCATATTATTTGTCGAAAGACATGCTGTATGTTTTTATTCTTATTCTTACACAGCTATAGAGTTACAGGTTTCAAAAAGTGCAATCGGCTATCAGCTTTCAGCTATCAGAAAATACAAATTGGGTTCCCCCCACATTTTTATTGTTGAAAATTAATGACTGATTGCTCATAGCTGGTAACTGACGGCTGATAGCCGATCGCTGATAGCCGGCGTCCAAATTTTTTTTCCATCCCAGCAGAGGATCATCCACAAATTCCTGTATTACTACAAAACATCACATTGAACAGGCAACATCATATAGCGTTTCTTTTTAAAAAATACATCACAAACGATTGCACAATTGAAGAAGCAGCCGAGCTGATAGATATTATCCGCTCCGGAGAAGAAAAAATATTTGTGGAAGAATTGTTGCAGCAACACATGCACGAGGAAGCTGCTAACGAATTACTATATAAAACTGCTACAGGCAGGGTATTTCAAAGACTTGATCTGCATAAGGAAGATAATCCGGTAGTTCAAATATCTCCAAAGCCATGGTGGCTGTATAGTAAGATAGCTGTTGCTGTTGCCCTCATTATTGGTTCGTGTATAGCGGTTTACTTTTTATCTTCTTCTAAAGAAAAAATAATAGCTCCTCCGGTTGCAGTACAGGATATAGCGCCCGGCGGCAATAAGGCAACACTTGTTTTAGCCGATGGAAAACAAGTAGTATTAAATGATGTGAGCGTAGGTAGTATAACAGAAGAAGATGGTGTGATCATAAAAAAACCGGCTGATGGGCAACTGGCTTATTATGATGAAGGAAATAGCCTAAAACAGCAAAAAGGTTTTAATACGGTAAAAACACCCAAGGGTGGGCAATACCAGGTGATTTTACCGGATGGTTCAAAGGTGTGGTTGAATGCAGCTTCTTCCATTACCTATCCTGCCGCATTTAATGCAGAGGAACGCAGGGTTACATTAACCGGTGAAGGATATTTTGAAGTGGCACATCTCACAAAAAATGGTAAACGAGTTCCTTTCGTGGTTGAAACCGGCAAGCAAAAGGTGGAAGTATTAGGAACCCGTTTTAATGTAAAGGCATACGATGATGAAAAAACGATCACCACAACTTTGGTAGAAGGAAAAGTAAAAGTTACCACCGAAAACGAAACAGTGATACTTCGACCCAACCAGGAATTGAACCTGCGAGATGAGGGCATTACAACACATAAGGTGGATATAGAGCCTGCTATCGACTGGAAAAATGGAGATTTCCTTTTTGCAGATGAAGATATTAAAAGTGTGATGCGTAAAATAGCCCGGTGGTATAATGTAGATGTGGTATATGAAAGCAATATACCTGATCAAAACCTGAGTGGGCAGATTTCACGCAACAGGAACCTGTCTGAAGTTTTAAGAATGCTGGAACTATCCGGCGATACCAGGTTCAGAATTGAAAATGGTGCCGTGCACATTTCTTACAAAAACAAGTAACAGTACACATTCAATAATAACCAAACCAACTGCAATGAAAAATTATACGCCTACATAACAGTAATAGCTAAACGTATTCAAAAAAATACCGGAAATGCCTGGCAGCATCCCCGGTGGGTTATTTGGGTATGTCATAAACCGATTTATTGCTACAATCCGATTAATCAATCACCAAACTTTACAAAAGTATGCAATTTGATAGTGTAAGTGTCAAATCATGTGCCTGCTACAGAAAAGACTTTTTCCCTTCTTTTTTGAATAGAACGCACAGCATTATAACAGCATTACCTGTTTCAAAACTTATTAAGCAGATGAAGCTTATTTCATTTTTCCTTTTTATAATCTGCATGCAGGCAAGTGCTTCTGTTTCAGCACAAAAAATCACCTTGTCTGAAAAGAAAGCATCCATTGAAAAAGTACTCCGTGAAATACGGCGGCAAAGCGATTTTGATTTTATTGTAAATGCCCGAACGCTGAAAACTGCTCAACCTTTGAGCATTGAAGTAAAAGACATGCCGCTGGAAGATGTACTGCAACTGGTTTTTGCCAATCAGCCATTAGAATATGTAATTGATAACAAAACCATTATTATCAAAGACAGGGCAATGGGTATGGCCGTGAAGAATGAAGTTGCCAATGCAGCAGTAAAAAAAATAACAGGTGTGATCACCAACGATAAAAATGAGCCACTCTCTGGTGTAAGTGTGGTGGAACGGGGTACAAGAAATGGAGTAGTTACAAACGAAAGCGGCAGGTTTATCATCAATGTAAAAAATGATAATGCCTTACTTGAAGTAACCTACGTTGGCTACAGAACACAAACAGTTTCGGCTGCTTCGGATGAATTGACTATTGTGCTGGAAGCAGATAACAGCGACCTGAGCAACGTGGTAGTGGTTGGATATGGTACACAAAAGAAATCAGATCTTACTGGTTCTATCAGCTCAGTAAAAGGAGGAGATCTTACAAAATTGCCCACGCAACGTGTTGACCAGGCCTTACAGGGCAGGGCTGCGGGTGTGATGGTACAGAATACGGATGGCGCTCCCGGTGGTAATGCAACTATACGCGTAAGAGGTGGTAACTCTATTACCGGCGGTAACAATGCATTGGTAGTAGTAGATGGTATACAGGGAGTGAATATCAGTACTATTAACCCCAACGATATTGAATCGCTGGAAGTATTGAAAGATGCTTCTGCTACTGCTATTTACGGGGCACGTGGTGCGAATGGTGTTATACTCATCACTACCAAAAGAGGTGCATCGGGCAAAGCAGTTTTTAATTATGGATTCAATATCGGATCTCAAAAATTAAATCATAAGCTTGATCTGATGAACGCGGGCGACTTTGCGCGTAAAGCCAATGATTGGGCTGCTACACAGGATGGTACTGTGAATTCTCCAATCGATCCCGTAATTCCATTTACAAAAGATCAGATTGATGCTTTGGATAAAAGTGGCGGCACCGACTGGCAGGATGAAATTTACCGCAGTGGATTGATGCAGAATCACCAGTTGTCTATCAGCGGTGGCTCTGAGAACGCCCGTTATTTCGTGTCTGGCGGTTATGTAAATCAGCAGGGCATTGTAATTAATACAAAATACGTTCGCTATAATTTAAGAAGCAACCTCGATCTTAAATTAAACAGTTGGCTTACTGCAGGTATTAATCTTAATGTAATAAAAGACAAAGGAAATGTAGCACCCGTAGGTGAAGGAACAAGGTATGGTGATATATTGGGACAGGTAATTAATACCGTTGCAAGGTTTGATCCGGCTACGCCTGTATATGATGCGGATGGGAACTATAATTTCAAAGCGTTGAAAGGTGGGCCTGACAATTCAAAAATATATGCAGACAATGATGTATGGAATCCTGTAGCAACGGCTATGGAAACAAAAAGTGATAAGAATAATATTACTAATGAAATAAGTACTTTTCTTGAAGCTAAAATTATTGATGGACTTACATTTCGTGTAGCCGGCGCCGCTAGTACCATCAGCAACGACGAGATGCATTATTACAGTACTAAAACCCAGCCCGGTAGAGGTGTTAGTGGTTTAGGAGATCTTACTACCAACAAGTATGAGTATTATCAAAATTCCAACATCCTTTCTTACAATAAAATATTCAACCAGAAACATCATCTTACTGTAACGGGCGTAGCAGAACAGCAATTGATCCAAACAAAAGGCTCATACATTAATGCACAGGGATTTTTCAGTGATGAGATTGGCATCAATGATTTGGGAGGTGCATCACAGATCAATGAAAAATCAACTTCGCTTTCCAAACAAACACTCAACTCCTTTATGGGCCGCATCAATTATGTGTATGATGAAAAGTATATGATTACTGCCAGCTACCGTGCAGATGGATCTTCTGTTTTTGGCGCCAATAATAAATGGGGATATTTCCCTTCAGCAGCCGTTGCGTGGAGAGCTTCAGAGGAAGAATTTATAAAACATCTCAATGTATTTTCTACGTTAAAATTCCGTGGCAGTTGGGGTAAAACAGGTAACCAGGCCATTCAGCCTTATCAAACCTTGGCCACTATTACATCAGGATTTAATTATCCGTATGATGGCAATAGTACTGCCAATATTGGCTTTGCATTGGGAAGACCTGCCAATCCTGATTTGAAATGGGAAACAACCGCACAAACAAATATTGGTGTTGATCTCGGGTTCTTTCATGATCGTTTGTTTGCAACAGTGGATATATATAAAAAGAAAACAACAGACCTGTTGTTAAACAAACAGGTGGAAGCATACACTGGTTTTTCTACAACACTCGCCAATGTGGGATCTATAGAAAATAAAGGGCTTGAAATTTCTGTAGGTGGCAAGCCGTTAGTAGGAAATAATTTTAAGTGGACAACTGGAATGAATATTTCCTTCAACAGGAGTAAAGTACTCGCATTGCTGAACGAACTTCCATTGGCCATCAGAACCAATACCGGGGGTGGTTACCAGATATACGCCAGTGGATTTTCTTTAAAGTACCTGCAGGTTGGTCAGCCAGTTGACCAGATGCGTGGTTATGTTAATCTTGGTACATGGAGCGAAGCGGAAGCAGCACAGGCAAAGGCAATGGGGCAAGCGCCCGGTGAAGCCAAATGGAAAGATGTAAATGGTGATGGAAAAATTACACTTGCAGCAGACGGCCAGCAAGTAATAGGAAATGCATCACCCAACTTTATTTATGGTTGGAATAACAATGTTAGCTATAAAAATTTTGATCTCACTTTCCTCATCCAGGGAAGCTATGGCAACGATATTTTTAACGCCGTAAGAATAAAAACAGAAAATCCTTCGAATGGACTTAGTGTTAATTTAAACAATAGGTGGACATCGGAAAATCAAAATACCAATGTGCCTGTTTTTCTTGGAACCAGGGAAAGAAATGCAATGAATTTAGGTGCAAATCAAACGGCTGGCATCGGTGTTGATCAGCGCTCAAGCAGGTGGGTAGAAGACGGATCTTACCTGCGCATGAAGAATATCACGTTAACGTATAACCTGCCTTTATCTGTACTGAGTAAAATACGTGTAACAAGACTGGCTGCTTATGTTACAGCAGTTAACCTGTTTACCATTACTAAGTATACCGGTTATGACCCGGAAGTAAGTTCATTCAACGCAGGTGGCGCAGGCGGATTAGGCATTGATCTCAGTAACTATCCCACAGCAAAAACATTCATGTTTGGTATTAATCTCACTTTCTAAAATGAGATGAAACCGGGAGCGAAAGGTCATTTACATAACAACAAATTGATTTAAAAACAACGGCAAATGAAAACGAATAAAATAAACATATTTAAAAGCGTTCTCTCATTGCTTTTAATAATGGTTGGCTCATCATGTCAGAAGCTGGCTGAGAAACCTGAAAGTATATCTACTCCATCTAATTTTTATACAACCATCAGCCAGTGCGAAGCTGCCTATGCAGGAGCTATGAATTCATTGTTTGTTACCTGGGATGGATACCAGAATACACCCACATTTCCTGATGGGCAATTCGAAGGAGCGAGTCTTGATTTTGGTGTGGGCTCTTTTAATGAATTATGGACATGGCATTACAAATCCATCAATAATATCAACTCTGTTTTAAAAGCAGTGAAAGCAGGAAGCCTTGCCGGTAACGCTGATGAAGATATTGCGAACGTAGTAGCACAGGGAAGATTTTTAAGAGCGTTCAATTATTTTACACTGGTAAGACTGTATGGAAAAATTCCTTATATCACGGAAGATACGCCTGATCCGATTTCTACACCACTAACAGAAGCCTCACGGTTAGAAATAGCCGCAGTATATGATTTAATAGAAGCAGATCTTACGTATGCTGCTGAGAATATGGCGGATTATGATGCTGCTACTCCCGGCAGACCCAATAAATGGACAGCCAAAGGATTTTTAGCCAAAGTATATCTTACAAGAGCTACAGCGCCGCTGAATCAAACAGAGAATTATGCAAAGGCAAGGGATATGGCGAATGATATTATTGAGAATGGTCCATATACTTTGCTTCCAAAATTCGAAGATGTATTTAAAACATCTAATAATGAAAACATGGAAATCATGTTTGCCTTTCATACATCATCAGATGCGCCATATATGCCTGGCAATGTTTGGGCGCCTTCTGAAATGGATGGTTGGAGTTCCGGACCTGTAAAAATTTTATGGGCAACCACAATATATCCCGAGCAACCCCGCAAGCACAGTTATATACTGCTTGATTTTACATCTGATATTTATGATCCCAATGCACGTGTTATCAATTGGTCTGAATCTTCAGATGGGGTGCCTTATATCGGCAAATTGAATATGCCCAATCTTACTTACGACCAACAGGTAGGTGGTGGAGATGCCGGCATTGAAATGAAAATTTTAAGATTCGCTGATATATTATTGATATACGCCGAAGCCGCTAATATGGCTGGCAGTGGTCCTACACAGCTGGCTGTTGACCGGATAAACATGATTATCGACAGGGCAAATGAAGGAACAGGGTCAGAAGAAAGAGCAACCCTCGCAATGTCGCAGGCGGAGTTTGATAAAAAAGTAATTGATGAAAGAAGCTATGAGCTTTGTTTTGAGAACGATCGATACTTTGATGTATTAAGAAAACGGCTATTACAGGAAGTTAATTTGCCTGATAATGCGCAAGGCTATGATGAGAATGACTACCTGTTACCCATACCCGCATTAGATGCAAAATCAATTGGGCAGAATCCGGGATATGAATGATTACCAGGTCATTTCGACTGAACCAACAATGGACTTGTCTGTGATATAATTTTCGTGAAGGAGAAATCTCCTACCGCATTTAAGGCAGGAGATTTCTCAGTCGCTTAACATAACGTGTGGGTCTAGAAGTGATTTGCTCCTTCGAAATGACGCGAAGTGGCATGCCTCATAAAAAATCTTTCAGCGGTTTTATAACATGAGTATCAATAACAGCAACATGGTTCCCCAACCCTCGCAACGCCTACTATCACTCGATTTTATGAGGGGACTGATTATGGTTTTGTTGATGATGGAAGGAGCAGGCTTTTATGAACGGGTACACGAAGCAACTTCAGGTGCCTTTTTGGATGCTGTGCTCACCCAGTTTTCTCATCATCCCTGGCATGGACTTCGTTTCTGGGATTTAATACAACCTGGGTTTATGTTTGTGGCGGGCACTGCACTTGCATTATCATTGCATCGCCAGCAATTATCCGGTATGCCCTGGCGGAGTTCTTTTTTAAAAGTGTTGAAACGTTCAGGATGGCTTTTCTTTTTTGGTGTACTAAATTATGCAGTTAGGCCACAGGGGCTTTCATTTGAATTATGGAACGTACTTACCCAGCTTTCATTTACAACACTCATAGCCTTTCTTGTTTTTAACTGGTCAAATGCAGCGCAGATAATATTCAGCTTATTGCTATTGGTACTCGCAGAAGTGTTGTACCGCTATACCAATATACCAGGATTTAATCAGCCTTTTACCGATCAGCATAATTTCGGCAATTATATGGATACGGTGCTGATGCATAAAATTGATGATGATGGCTGGGTAGCCATTAACTGCATTTCCACTTCATGCCACACTATATGGGGCGCATTGGCGGGTAAGTTATTATTTTCAGCCGTCAGCAATCAAAAAAAATTATCTCAACTTATATTGTTTGGTATAACTTCTTTACTGCTTGGTTATATGTTAGACCTGTTCTCCATAACGCCTATTATTAAGCGAATTGCTACCAGTTCTTTTGTATTAACTTCAGGAGGGTGGTGTTTACTGGCGCTTGCTTTTTTATATTGGTGGATTGATATAAAAGAGCATAAAAAATATCTTTTCTTCTTTATTGTAATCGGTACTAATTCATTGTTTATTTATTTGTTTATGGGCATTGTAGCCAGCCGTTGGTTTAATGGCTATATAGATGCCATAACATTTGGATTGCTCAAAACGGTTTTACCTGCTGCTTTGGTAGCAGTCATTTCTTCTTTGTGTATTTTTTTACTGGAATGGCTATTGTGCCTGTACCTGTACAGGAAAAAGATTTTTATAAAAATATAATACTGATGTTGGATGATGAGAAAGCCAAAAAAAATCATACTACTCCAATATTTCCTGCTATCGCTAGCCGGATCAGTGTTAATGTTATGCGCCGGTGCGCAAATTAAATCAACACGAGCCGTAGTTATAAAACCCATACAAGAAGTAAATGCAAAAGAAATTTCAGCAGGAAAAAATACAATAGCTATTGTTGGTGCTACCATTATTGATGGCAATGGAGGTGAGCCTATCGCAAATGGAACCGTTATTGTAAAAGGCAATATAATTGAAGCTGCAGGGGCTTCATCCAATATTGAAATACCTGCAGGGGCTGAAGTAATTGATGCAAAAGGAATGACTGTATTGCCTGGATTTATCGACTCCCATTTTCACCTGGATGATATGCATGGGCTTCCTGCTTTGTTTTTACAACATGGTGTAACATCCGTTCGTGATCCCGGCGCATGGATAGAAGCGTATGATGGAGAACGTACCATGGGGAAAATGATTCCAAGATTATTTTTAGCTGGACCTCACCTGGATGCGCCCAATCCTGCCTATCCTCATGACGCTTATATTGTAAGAGACTCACTGGAAGCAGTAAATGCAGTTAACCGCCAGATAGACCAGGGCGCAAGTGTAATAAAAGTTTATTTCAGGCTTTCTCCACAGTTGATCCGCGATGTGTGCACGGCGGCGCATAAGCGTGGTATACCGGTAACGGCTCATCTTGAAATTACAGAAGCAATGGAAGCTATTGAATGTGGACTTGATGGTGTAGAGCATATTACTTCGTTTGGCTTATCACTTCAATCAAAAAGGGAAGGAGAAAAATACAGGCAAATGGTTTGGGCAGATAATAATGCACGCAAGCAAGGGCGATATGATGTATGGAGTAAAATAGATGTTAATAGTGCGATGGCAGATAGTGTGGCGAAATATTTAGTAAGAAAAGGAACATTCGTAAGTCCTACCCTGGGCCCATTTGAATATCAACCAGGCAAGGAAGGAGTGGATAGTATAAAGCTGGTTGCCTTTAATAATATGAAAGCGTTTACCGGCAAACTGAAAAAAGCTGGTGTTAAGATTGTGCTTGGTTCTCATTCTATGATAGAGTATGCGGAGTTGGGTTGGGCTTTTCAACATGAAATGGAATTACAGGTGCAAAGTGGTATGACCAATATGCAGGTAATTGTAGCGGCTACTATGGAGAATGCACGTTTTTTCAGGATTGATAAAAAACTGGGCAGCATTGAAAAAGGAAAGATCGCTGATCTTCTTTTAGTAAAAGGTAATCCGCTGAATGATATCAGAGCGGCGCGGAATATCCAGAAAGTAATGCTGAACGGAATTTGGGTACCATGATTTAATATTTTATAAAACCGGTTTTCATGCAATCAACGGCTGTTAATGCAACCCTCTATACCAACGAAGATGATAAAGCATGCTGGATAGATTTCAGGAATGGCGACAGACAGGCGTTTGCCATATTGTATTATCGTTATTTTACCCTGTTGTCGCAACGTTCGCAAGTGATATGCGATGATAAAGAACTGGTAAAAGATTGTATCCATGATCTCTTTACAAGCATCTGGAAAAACCGCCAACGGTTAAGCATACCCTATTCAGTGAAGGCGTACCTGCTGCGTTCTATTCAGCGTAAAATGATCCGGGAAGCCAGGAAGCGGCGCGGTTGTTTTATACAATATAATAACGGACTACTTGCTGAAGGATCGGTTGTTCATTCAGTTGAACGGAAAATTATGGCAGATCAATCGCGGCAACAGCAACAGCGTTACCTCCTGAATGCTATCGGAACGCTGTCTAAACGCCAACAGGAAGCGGTTTACCTGAAGTTTTATGCAAACCTCAGTTATCCTGAAATAGCAGGTAAGATGGCTATCAGCACAGATTCTATCTATAATCTTATTTCAAAAGCAATAGATAATATGCAGCAAAAACTTTCAAAAAAATTGTTGCATGTTTTATAAATGAGTTTTAAAGCGAAATATGAATTATTTTGTTTGTAATTAAAAAACAACCCGCATGATGATAAAAAGAGCCGCCCTGTTTTTGTTCGCGATTTTTTCTGTTGCAGCAGTTAGTGCACAGCGTGCTGACAGCATCCTGTTAAAAAATTTTCGCCCAAAATCTATTTATAAAATTCCGGTTACAAAAATTAAAAAGGCAAAGTATCCTGTTATCGATATGCATGCGCATCCTCATGAGGGTACATCGGCAGACATTGAAAGATGGATTGCTATGATGGATCAGTTTGGTGTAGAAAAAACATTATTGCTCACCTATTCCACCGGAAGCAGATTTGATTCGCTCTATAATATCTATTCAAAATACAATGGCAGGTTTGAATTGTGGTGTGGCTTTGATTATACCCATATACACGAACCGGGCGGTGTAGAAAAAGCGGTGAAAGAATTAGAACGATGCTGGAAAGTGGGAGCAAGAGGAGTAGGTGAATTGGGTGATAAAGGCCTGGGTGAGTTTTATTCAGAACCTGTGCCTTCAGCACTACACGTAGACGATTCACTGATGCAGCCTTTGTTTAAAAAGTGTGGTGAATTAAAAATGCCAGTGAGTGTGCATGTAGCAGATCCGATGTGGATGTATGAGCCGATGGACTCAACCAACGATGGATTGATGAATGCATATACCTGGAAAATTGATAAAACAAAACCCGGAATAATAGGTCACGCAGCACTGGTACAAACGCTTGAAAATGTAGTAAAGAATAATCCCAATACTACATTTGTTGCCTGTCATTACGCCAACTGCGAATATGATCTTGAGATATTGGGAAGACTGTTTACTAAATACAAAAACCTGTATGCAGATATTGCGGCACGCTATGCTGAAACGGCGCCTATCCCCCGATATATGCAGTCTTTCTTCGCGAAATATGGCGACAGGCTTGTGTATGGTACAGATATGAGTTTTGACACAACGATGTATGAAATGACTTTCCGGATTCTTGAAACAAACGACGAACATTTTTATTACAATGAAATAACCGGCTATCATTGGCCATTGCAGGGCTTTGGATTAAGTGATGCGATATTGAAAAAATTATATCATGATAATGCCGCGAAAATCCTCAAGCATTAATGGTGTCAAATGTATAATACATGAGACTTATTATCTTTTTTAAAGCATCCGCTGTTACTTGCAAAATGAAAAATATTACTGTCCTTTTTTTTGCAGCTATGCTTGCCTGTTGTACATCCAAACAAAAACCATTTACAACATGGGAGGTATACAGGGGCGATAAAGGAAGTACAGGTTATTCCGCTTTAGATCAGATTAATACAGGAAATGTAGATAAAATAAAACCCGCATGGGTTTATCATACCGGAGATGCAAGGGAAGGAAACCGTTCTGCCATACAATGCAATCCCATTATTGTAAATGGAAAAATGTATGTTACTTCTCCGGCATTAAAATTAATGGCGTTGGATCCAGCAACGGGCAAAGAACTATGGAGATTTGATCCATTTGCAGGCGCTGAACCAACAGGTGTTAATCGCGGTGTTACTTATTGGGCAGGAGGAAATGATAAACGCATATTTTTTTCTGCCGGCGTTTACCTGTATGCATTGAATGCGGATAGTGGCTCCCTGGTAAAAAATTTTGGCGACAGTGGAAAAATAGATCTTCGGTTAGGCCTGGGTCGTGATCCACAAAAACTGGCGGTTTGGTCTACCTCACCTGCTATTGTATACAATGATCTTTTAATACAGGGTACTGCATTGGGTGAAGGGTATGATGCAGCGCCTGGTTTTGTACGAGCGTATTCGGCCCGCGATGGAAAAATAGTATGGACTTTCCACACCATTCCTCAACCCGGTGAGTTTGGATACGATACATGGGATAAAGCATCTTATAAAGAAGTAGGCGGAACCAATGCATGGGCGGGTATGAGCCTTGATGAAAAAACAGGAACTGTATTTATTCCACTTGGTTCACCGGCATTTGATTTTTATGGAGGCAATCGCAAAGGGCAAAACCTTTTTGGCAATTGCCTGGTAGCATTGAATGCAGCCACCGGCGAACGAAAATGGCACTATCAATTGGTGCATCACGATCTATGGGATTATGATCTGCCCGCACCACCAACATTAATTACATTGCAAAAAGATGGTAAAGCAGTAGACGCAGTAGCACAGGTAACAAAAATGGGAATGCTTTTTTTATTTGATCGCAACACAGGTGTACCCATATTTCCAATCGAAGAAAGACCTGCACCTCGTTCTTCTTTACAGGGAGAAACTACATGGCCAACACAACCTTTCCCGGTAAAGCCGGCGCCTTTTTCGCGTCAGCAGTTTTCAGAAAATGATATTACTACGCTGTCAGATTCAGCGCATGCATACATAAAAGAAAAGATTGCACATGCAAAAATGGGAAGCATCTATACGCCACCTGATACCAATGGCGTAGTACAGTTTCCTGGCACAAGAGGTGGCGCAGAATGGGGAGGCGCATCTGTTGATCCTGCAACCGGTATTTTATATATAAACGCTAATGAAACGCCGTTGTTGGTAAAAATGAAAGCAGTTCCTATTTTAAACAATAGCAGCGACAGCATTTTACAGGGTGAAAAAATTTACACACTCAATGGATGCACTATGTGTCATGGTGCTAACCGTGCAGGTACAAATGTTTTTCCATCGCTTCAACAACTTTCTAAAAAAATTACTATCAGCCAGGCTTCTGATATTTTACAAAAAGGTAAAGGGCAAATGCCTGCGTTTCCTAACCTGAGTAAAGAAGATAAAAGTGCATTGCTTGCATTTTTATTCAATACCGGAAAGACAGCTTCTGCAGTTCAGTCGGCTATTGCTGATAAAGATGCTCCCTTTCGGTATGTGCACAATGGATGGATACCGTTGGTAGATAAAGATGGTCATCCCGGTGTGAAGCCACCATGGGGAACGTTGAATGCTATTGACCTGAATAAGGGTGAGCTCGTGTGGCGGATACCGTTAGGTGAATACCCGGAGCTTTCCAAAAAGGGAATCACACATACAGGAGCTCCTAACCTGGGAGGAGCCGTTGTTACAGCTGGCGGATTACTGATTATCGGAGCCTCATACGATGAGAAGCTTAGAATATTTGACAAAAGCAGTGGTAGGTTATTGTGGGAATATAAATTGCCTGCCGGCGGATATGCTATACCTGCCACCTATATGTTGAATGGCAAACAATATATTGTTATTGCGGCAGGTGGTGGTGGAAAAGTAGGAACGCCTTCTGCCGACACGTACGTAGCGTTTTGTTTGGAATAGTTGTAGTTCATTTTTATGCAAATTTCCAGAAAAAACCACCGTAAGGCTTTTTGTGTTTGATGCCCAGGCTGATTATGGATGGGGATACAGAAATACTTTCTGCGGCGGCACTCAAACTTGGAAATGTTTGAACGTATTTTCTTTCCTTACTGTATTGCTTTACCTTTTTCCACCTTCTTGCCGCCCTCCATTCTTGTCCAAACATATAGTTGCTCAGGTCTATCTGGTCTTTGCCAGATCCTTTTTTCCATACATAGCCTCCGGCGCTTCTCTGTCGTCCATCCACAACTCTGATAATTTCACTTGTGTGTGCATTGGTTGCTCTTGCAGCATCTTTAATGGTTAAATAGGAAGCTACTTTTTTACCCGTTTCATCATATTGGGTAACCTTGGTACCTCTCGTTTTTTTGTATTCGAGGGCTCGTTTTTCCTGGCCAGTCTTTACATCAATACGCGCTTGTTTCCCAAACCGCCAAATAAATCCCTTGCAGGAAATATTCCGGCCATGAGCTACATTAGAAATGCTGGCAGAAGGAATATTTAATACTTCACTTGCTGCGGCAATACTTGGAAATACCTGTATCCGTTTACCACTCAGTGTATACTGGCTTATTTGTTTGCAGTAAGCATTACTGGAGTTGGTAAGTCCTTCATTGATAAATTCATCGTAGGAAGTAAAATACTCTTTGTGGTAACGGTTTCTTTCAAAAATTCTTTGTTGCTTCTGGGTTATATTCACCAGCATTAAATTACCCGGGTGAAGATTCTTACCATTACCATCTTTTGGAATTACTACCAGCGAGTAATTCTCAAGATCAAATTTTTTTATAAAACAGTAATACATTATTCTGCCTATGCTTATACTATACTTTCTGCCTTCTGAACAGATTCTAATACGTAAAAAATGAACATTATCTCCAACAGATTTATTTTTTATAACTCTAACGTTGGGTTTCATTATAATAGCTGATAAATGACGTAACTGTCCGTTGCTGGTAATCGTATCCCTTTCAAGTCTTTTAACACGTCCCAGGTTTGAAATCGTATAATATCCTTCGAGTGCTGGAATTGCTTTCCATTTTTCACCAGGCATATTTGAAATGGACGTATTTTGATAGGCATATTCCCTTTTTGCCATATAGGTAATTATATTAAGGGTTTGATCCCGTTAAGTTATAAGATGATGGATGGATACAAAATAATTGATTTATGGAATGCCACGCAATTTTTTTGCAAAAAACGTTCGATAATGAAAGATTTTCAGTTAAGGTACATTGGCTGATGAGAAACCGGTAATACTATGCTCTTTCCCAGTATATAATGTACAAGTATAGTACGTGGATATAATAATACTTTTCAAAAGTTATTCCTACAATAATCATCTTCATGAAAAAAATTGCATTCTTTCTATTATTTGCCTCTTATATGTCAGGCACTGTTCGTGCGCAAAAAAATACTTACCCGGTTATCACATCATCTTCTGCTTCAGCAGCAGGCATGTTGCCGGAAAGGTTGCAAAGAATAGATACGGTAATCAACAGCTTTGTACAAAACAAATGGACGAATGGCGCTGTAGCACTGGTGATACATAATGGAAAGATCGCTTACTATAAAGCTTTTGGATACGACGATATAGAAGCAAAAAAACTAATGCAGAAAGATGGTATTTTCCGGATCGCTTCACAAACAAAAGCCATTACCAGTGTAGCTGTAATGATGTTGTATGAAGAAGGAAAATTTTTGCTGGACGATCCTGTCAGCAAGTATATCCCTGCTTTCAAAAATCCACAGGTGCTGGATCAATACAATGAGAAAGATACCACTTATACCACCATCCCTGCCAAAAGAGAGATCACTATCCGCGATCTGCTTACGCATACTTCCGGTATCGCCTACGCGCAGATTGGCGAAGGTGCAATAAATGCCATTTACCAAAAAAACGGAATCATCTGTGGGTTAGGTTTGGAAAATCATATTTTGGGCGACGATATAAAAAAGCTGGGACGTTTACCGTTGCTTCATCAACCCGGCGAAAAATTTACGTATGGTTTAAATGTAGATGTACTGGGCTACCTGGTTGAAGTGCTGTCAGGTATGTCGCTCGATCAATTTTTTCGCACACGCATTTTTGAACCACTTGGCATGAAGGACACTTTCTTTTACCTGCCTTCTACCAGGCAAAGTCGTTTGGTAAATCTCTATCTCGTACAAACTGATGGTGTATTAAAAAAATCACCCGGTTATTTTGAAATAGGTGAAAATATTATGCGGGATTATCCCAAGGCAAAAGGCACCTATTACGCAGGTGGAGCAGGGCTTTCCTCTACCATTATGGATTATGCTATATTTCTCCAGATGCTGCTGAACGGAGGTGAATACAATGGGAAAAGATTGTTGGGCCGTAACACTGTTCGCATTATGACGATGAATCAAATTGGCGATCTTAACCTCGGCGTAAACAAATTCGGACTTGGATTTCAGATAATAACCCAACAGGGAAGCGCACAGTTACCCGTACCCGAAGGAAGTTATAGCTGGGGCGGTGCATTTTCTACCACTTACTGGGTAGATCCAAAAGAAAAAATAATAGCATTATTGTACAGGCAACTCTGGGATGACCAGCATGAAAGAGAATTGATAGATAAATTTAAAGTACTCGTATACCAGGCAATCGATCAATAGTTAAACTGCGCCATAAAAAAGCGGTGAAAAATTGTAATGAAAATTCATCCGTTGAACTATGGATTGGATTTATCTATTATCTTTACTTAATTCTGATGCAAACGTTTCTGCCATAAACCTTAATACTTGTAGACTTGTACTTTACCGAATTTAATTTTCATCCCAACCTGATGGAAGGCATTGAAGCCAGTAACTATGAAATTGCCACTCCCGTTCAGCAACAGGTTATTCCACCCATTCTTTCAGGCAGAGATATTATTGCTTCCGCACAAACCGGCACCGGAAAAACCGCTGCTTTTTTATTGCCCGTTATCAATCGCATTTTAACCAGGGGATCTTCAGGGCAGGTAAGTGCTTTAGTAATTGTGCCCACCCGTGAGCTTGCAATACAAATAGCACAGCACCTTGAAGGGTTGACCTATTTTACCGAGATCAGCTCCTTGCCTATATATGGAGGTAGTGATGGACAGAATTTTGTTGGAGAAAAAAAGGCATTGCAAATGGGTGCTGATATTATCATTTGCACACCGGGGCGTTTTATTGCGCATCTTAATATGGGTTATGTGTCCATGAAAGGATTACAATTTTTGGTACTGGATGAAGCAGACCGGATGCTGGATATGGGTTTCCAGGATGATATTAATCGTATCATTGCCACTCTGCCCGCACACAGGCAAACGTTGTTGTTCTCAGCAACCATGCCACCTAAGATCAGAACCCTCGCAAAAAATATTTTAAAAGATCCGGTTGAAATAAATATTGCTATTTCGCGTCCGCCCGAAAAAATTGTTCAGCGTGCTTTTGTAATATACGAAACACAAAAACTACCGCTTGTAAAATACCTGTTACAAAAAACACCATTTAAAAGTGCGCTGATTTTTTGCAGCAAAAAGCAAAATGTAAAAACACTTGCCCGTACCTTAAAGCAAAGTGGGTTTACTGTGGAAGAAATGCATAGTGATTTAATGCAGGCGCAACGTGAAAGTGTATTGAATGGATTTACCAGTGGACGGATACCTATTATGGTAGCAACGGATATCCTGAGCCGCGGTATTGATATCGATACGATTGACCTTGTAATTAATTATGATGTGCCGCGTGATGGAGAAGATTATGTGCATCGTATTGGCCGAACCGCCCGTGCAGAAGCGGATGGAATGGCTTTTACGTTAGTGGGTGAAAAAGAACAGAACAGTTTTGCAGCAATAGAAAACCTCATAGGCAAGGAAGTAGAAAAAGCTACCATTCCACAATCTCTCGGAGAGGTGCCAGCCTATAGCCCCCGTAAAAAGCATGGGCATCGCACTGATAAACGAAAGTTTTATAAAAGAAGACCAGGTAAATAAAATGAATTGCCGCTGATTCGCAGATTATATTGGTTGTTTTACTCGTGATATTTGAATTGCCCCATCTTGTGCCGGTCTTTAATAATATTTATTGTTAATTTTTTGCTTCGCAGACTCAGAGGTCGAAATTATTGTCAATCCCTAACACATTTTAATCTGCGCATCTGCGGCTAATCTCCAGTTATGCAATAATCATTATCTCCGCATCTTTACAGGGAATAGTGTTTTCTGTGGAGTTGAATCACAAACAGTAATTTTGATACCATCAAACATACAATCATGCAGATTTTGAAACACCCATTTTTGTGCGCATTACTGTGCTTACTATTTTTTTACACCAAAAGTCAAACCCGGATGAACAGCTATGATAGTGCATGGAAAAAGATAGATGAACTGATCAATAAAAAAGGACTTACCAAAACTGCGGCAAGTGAAATTGATAAAATATACGCCCGTGCAAAAAAGGAAAAGAATGACCCTCAACTCATGAAGGCGCTGATATTTAAATTATCCCCTTCTTACTTTAACAGTTCGGTTCCGCCGCCTCCACCGCCTGATGATAATACCGAGATAGCCCAAATCAAAATTATTGAAAACGAAATAGCTTCAGCATCCGAACCAACCAAACAAATCTTCCAATCGCTAAGCGCTGAAATGTATTGGCATTATTTTCAGAGTAACAGATGGAAATTTTATAACAGAACCAATACGGTCAACTATAATAAAGAAGATATTGCCACGTGGACGGCAGATGATCTACATAAAAAAATAAGCGAATTATACACGGCATCTTTGCAAAACCCAAAGATGCTGCAGCAAACAAAGCTGGAAAAATATGAGCCTATAATTACAAAAGGCAATACCCGCAAACTTCGACCAATGCTATATGATCTGCTGGCGCATCGTGCTTTGGATTATTTTGAGAACGACGAAAGAGAAGTAAACAAGCCTGCATATGCTTTTACCATAAACGAGAACGCTGCCTTTGATCCGGTAGCTGATTTTATTCATCATCGCTTCATTACAAAAGATACTGCTGCTTTGCAGTATCATGCACTGCTGGTGTATCAGCAGTTACTCGGATTTCACATCAATGACATAGAAAGCTATGCATTGATAGATGCAGATTTGCGAAGATTACAATTTGTACGCAATGTAGCTGTAATGCCTGATAAGGATGAAGTGTACAGGATGAACCTCCAACACATTATCTCCCAATATGCCCAAACACCTGCCGTATCGCAGGCGCACTATTTAATGGCGCAATACTATAACGAGAAAGGTGAGACTTTTGAAAGCAGTAATGGAGCTAATACAGCCGATAGAAATGCGCTTAAAACAGCCAAACAAATTTGCGACAACACTATAAAAGATTTTCCTAAAACAGAAGGTGCTGCTAATTGCCAAAACCTGCTGACTTCGATATTGCGAAAGTCTTTAGAGATGACTACAGAAAAAATAAATCTCCCCAATGAGGCCTTCAGAACCCTGGTGAAGTACAAAAATGTATCAGCCTTAAACCTGAGAGTAATTAAGGTAGATAAAAATTTTAATGAGGAGGGAGATGGCATATATGAAGATAAATATTGGACAAAGCTTACAGCAATGCCTGCTGTAAAACAATGGAAGCAGGATTTGCCGGTGACGGATGATTATCTGCCACACTCAGTAGAAATAAAAATAGATGCGTTGCCGGTAGGGAAGTATATGTTGTTGTCGAGCATGGGCAATAATTTTAGTATTGATAAAAACCTGATGGCTGTGCAGTTTTTCTATGTTTCTGCTATCAGTTATGTAAATAGTGAAAACAATTATTTTGCCTTGCATCGCAGTACAGGCAAACCATTGGCTGGTGCCAAAGTGCAGGTATGGACTTCTGCTTATGATTATACAGATCGTAAAAACAAATTAAGAAAAGATGAACTACTAACAGTTGATAAAAACGGCGCATTTAATCTTAATAATAATAATAAGCAAGGCCGTAATGTTCAGTTAGAGATCAATTGGGAAAAAGATTATTTGTTTACCGCCGATGCCCAATATAATTACAATCGTTACAACTCCCTCGAAGAAGATAATGATACGGAATATGAGAAAAACAATAGCCAGGTTTATTTCTTTACAGACAGAAGCATTTATCGTCCGGGGCAAACCGTGTATTTTAAAGGCATCGGCATAACAAGGAATAAAGAAACAGGAAAGCCGGTAATTATAACAGGCAAGAAGGTCGAAGTATATCTTAAAGATCTGAACGGTCAAAAAATAGATTCACTCCTTCTTACTTCAAATGAGTATGGCTCCATTAAAGGACAGTTCCGTTTGCCGCAACAAGTGCTCACCGGAGTTTTTACAATTGGTGTTAAAGACTACACCCAATCTTTTACAGCAATTTCCGTAGAAGAATACAAGCGTCCAAAATTTTCAGTTGAAATAGAAAAGCCCAAACAAAGTTTCAGGGTAAACGATACTGTTAGTATTACAGGAACTGCTAAAGCATATGCCGGCAATAGCATTGATGGCGCTGCTGTAAAATACCGTGTTACAAGAGTAGCAAGGTTTAATTATCCCTGGCTCTATTCAAAAAGAGGGATGCCTGATGTAAGTAGTATGGAGATTACTAACGGAACCGCTATTACAGATGCGGCTGGTGTATTTAACATAAAGTTCAATGCCATACCTGATCTTTCTGTTGATAAAGTATTGGACCCCATATTCGATTATTCTGTGGAAGTAGATGTTACAGATATCAACGGAGAAACCCGGAGTGCTACTTCGGTTATCCCTGTTGGTTATAAATCGCTGGTACTTGAGTTGAATGTACCTGATACTCCTATCCCAGTTGACAGCTTTACTACTTTGTCTTTATCCAGTAAAAACCTTTCGGGCGAATGGCAGGATGCAAAAGCAACCGTTTCCATTACTCCTTTAATTGCACCCTCCAGGCTCATCCGCAGCAGGTTTTGGGAAAAACCTGATCAGTTTATTTTCAGCGAAGCAGAATACATAAAACTCTTCCCTCACGATGAATACAGGGATGAATCAGATCATCATAATTGGTCAAAAGGAAAAATAGCATATACGGATACTTTTACAACTGCTGCAAATCGGCAATCAGCAATCAGCCATCAGCAATTTCTTCCAGGTTGGTATGTGATAGAAGCCTTTGCAAAAGACAAAGATGGCGGTGATGTAAAAACGATAGCGTATGTGCAACTATACGATCCAAAATCAAAGAACATTCCAGCACCCGCATACGAGTGGCAAGCAGTTGTAAAGGATAATGTGCAGCCAGGGGAAACGGCAAATATCATAAGCGGTACCGCAGCAAATGATCTATATGTTATACAGGAGATGGATAAAACCAAACCTGGCCAACCACGTCCATTGAGCAGTACAAGAGGGGCGCAGGCACCATTAAAAACGTATTCGTTTATCACAATAAACAATGAGAAAAAACAATTTGATTTTCCTGTAACGGAAGATGATCGTGGTGGATTTGGCGTAACGCAGTTCTTTGTAAAAGACAATCGCTTTTATGTGTATAGCAACACTATAGCTGTACCGTGGACAAACAAAGAATTGTCTGTTCAGTTTACTACTTTCAGAGATAAAGTACAACCCGGCAGCCAGGAAAAATGGCAGGTAAAAATTGGTGGCAATAAAAGCGAAAAGGTAGCCGCTGAAATGCTGGCCTCTATGTATGATGCTTCGCTTGATCAATTCAGACCTCACGGATGGTATACACCTGGTATTTGGCCAAATTATTATTCTTATCAGAATTGGCAGGCAGCACAATCTTTTACAGATGTTTCTTCCAACGAAAGAAATACCATTCCCGAGGAATACAAAGCGTATGAAAAGAATTACGATCGATTGATAGGTGTAATATTTGAGATAGAAAAAGTTATGTCAGCAGGGATTCTGGCGGCTCCGCGAATGGCAAGGGATGAAAGAGTTTTTGACGGATTTTCTGGACGTAGAGCAGGAGCCCCTGCAGAAAGTGGCGTTTATCTTAATATGCAACATGACATGAATCCAGACGTGTCATTTAAATTCACAACAAACAAGGGATACAAAAATAAAGCTGTAATGGGCGACTTCAATGCGGATGGCGTTGATGATAAAATGGATGCTGAGCAACCAGGAAAGGCAGTTTCTCCTCGCAAAAACTTCAACGAAACCGCTTTCTTTTTTCCCGATCTGCAAACAGATACTGATGGTAATATTTCCTTCAGCTTTACCATGCCCGAAGCGTTGACGGAATGGAAGCTGATGACTTTTGCGCATACCAAAGAACTGGCTATGGGAATGGCACAGCAGTTAGTAGTTACACAAAAAGAATTGATGGTACAACCCAATGCGCCACGTTTTGTGAGAGAAAAGGATAGCATGCTGTTCAGCGCCAAAGTGGTGAACATGAGTGATAAAGCAATCAATGGATTTGCGAAACTCGAATTGTTTGATGCAGCCACCAATGAGCCTGTTGATCATATTTTCAGTAATGCGGTAGCTTCTAAAACATTTTCAGTTGAAAAAGGACAAAGTGTTCCGGTACAGTTTCAATTAAGTGTTCCTCCTCAATTCAATGCTCCGTTGCGGTATCGAATAGTAGCAAGTTCCAACAGCCAGGAGTTCAGCGATGGTGAAGAGAATATATTGCCGGTATTAACGAACCAGATGCTGATCACAGAAGCATTACCATTGAATATGCGTACCTCCGGTACAAAAAAGTTCAGCTTTGAAAAACTGTTGAAATCGGGTGCAAGTACAACGCAAAAGAATTATGGGCTCACGGTAGAGTATACTGCTAATCCTGCCTGGTATGCAGTGCAGTCTCTTCCTTATTTAACGGAGTATCCCTATGAATGTGCAGAACAAACCTTTAATCGGTATTATGCTAATATATTAGCTGGTACAATTGCCAACAGCAATCCAAAGATCAAAGCAGTGTTTGAAAAGTGGAGCAAAGATTCTTCTGGCAAAAGTTTGCAATCTGTATTAGAAAAAAATGAAGAACTGAAAAGTGTATTGCTACAGGAAACGCCATGGCTGGTTCAGGCAAAAAGCGAAAGCGAACAGAAAAAGAATATCGCTTTCTTATTTGATATGGTGAGAATGAATGCTGCTTCCAAATCCAGTTTCGATAAACTGAAAGATATGCAAACCTCCAATGGTGGTTTTGTGTGGTTTAAAGGCGGTACGGATGACCGTTATATTACACAGTACATATTAACGGGAATAGGACACTTACAAAAGTTGAAAGCGGTTAACAGTCAACAGGCGGAAGAGTGGAAGAGTATTATTGATGAGGCATTGGATTATTGCGATAAGAGAATATCAGAAGAGTACGCCGCATTAATAAAGTCTAAAGCCAATCTTAAAAGTGATCAGCTAACCAACTTTGCCGTACAGTATTTATATATGCGCAGTTTTTTTCCAAACAAAAAAGTAAACACTAAAAGTATAACAGCGTATAATTTTTATCAACAGCAAACAAAAAAGGGCTGGCTAAAGCAATCGAAGTATATGCAGGGTATGATTGCATTGTCATTGTTCAGGTCTGGTGATAAAATTACACCTCAAGCTATACTTGCTTCATTAAAAGAAAATGCGGTGATGCATGACGAATTAGGAATGTACTGGAAAGAAAACAGGGGGGGCTACTATTGGTATGAAGCGCCAGTTGAAACGCAATCATTATTAATAGAAGCGTTTAATGAAATTACTAATGACAGCAAAGCAGTAAATGATATGAAGCTCTGGTTGCTGAAACAAAAACAAACACAACACTGGGGCAATACAAAAGCAACTGCCGAAGCTTGCTATGCACTTTTATTACAAGGAGCGAATTGGTTGTCAGAAGAATCAAATGTACAGGTAGCATTGGGTTCAACAACTATTTCTTCAGATGGTAATGCAGAGGAAGGCACAGGCTATTTTAAAAAGAGTATTCCTGCTGCAGAAGTGCAACCTTCTATGGGCAATATCCAGGTAACGGTGTCGCCTGCTGTAAATGCTCCAAAAGAACAATCGGGTAGTTGGGGTGCGGTATACTGGCAGTATTTTGAAGACCTTGATAAAATAACAGCTCCTGCCGGAACGACTATGCCGCTGCAGTTGAAGAAACAATTGTTTATAGAGAAAAATACAGATCGTGGTCCGGTGCTGGAACCTTTAACAGATAAAACGCCATTAAAAGTAGGTGATAAATTAAAAGTAAGAATTGAGCTGCGTGCGGATAGAAATATGGAGTATGTGCATATGAAAGATCTGCGTGCTGCAGGTACTGAACCTGTAAATGTATTGAGTAGTTATAAATGGCAGGGTGGCCTGGGTTATTATGAAAGCACAAAAGATGCTTCCACCAATTTCTTTTTTAATTGGTTGAACAAAGGCACTTACGTATTTGAATACCCGCTGTTTGTTACACACCAGGGTAACTTCTCTGCTGGTGTAGCAACTATTCAATGCATGTATGCGCCGGAGTTTGTATCGCATTCAGAAGGTGTGCGTATAGTTGTGCAATAACAAAACATTCCTTTAGCATACATCAACCGTAATTATAACAATGCTGAATGGAAGTGCTGAACCTGTTTCATTTTGCCTGTAATGTACGGTAAGCAAATACACTTATCGGTATAAAATGAAGGAAAATCGAAGGAAACATTCCCACGACCGAATAAACTTTCATTCCGGGTAAATCCGCAGCATCTTTACATCATCAAACAACAACAACAAAAGAAAATTAAAAGATTAGGATAAAGGATCACAAGTTGTCAAGAGTACAACTAAAGCACCAAGGTTGTTAGAATTCGATCGCCAAGTACAGGGTAAAAGATTAACCCCTAAGCCCATCGGAATTATTGGAAATGTAGCCGGTCTTTATGACCGGCTTTTTTGTGTGCCTGGTGGAATGAAGACTGCAAGCGGATTGATATAATGAATTGCAGCAGGGATTACCAGATGATAACAACACTATAGTAGCATTATTGGAATGCTATATCAACCTGTAAGTAATAACACTTATCGATATAAAAAGCAGTAAAATCGAGCAAAACATTTGCATGACCGAATAAACTTTCATCAGCGCCAAATCTGTTGCATCTTTACATCATCAAAAAACAACAAAAGAAAATTAAAAGATTAGGATAAAGGATCACAGGTTGTCAAGAGCACAACTAAAACATCAGGTTGTTAGAATTCACTCGCCAAACGGGTAATGATTACCCATCGCAAAACAGGATTATTGGAAGCATTGCCGGTCTTTATGATCGGTTTTTGTTTTTTAAGTAAGGTAGAAGGTATAAGGTGTAGGGTATAAGGCCTTATACCCTACACCTTATACCTTTCTCAATAGCTCGCTTCTTCCAGTTTTACTTTTCCCTTAAATGTCCAGAATACGAATGTAGTGTAAGTGAGTACTATTGGAACACCTATGGCCGCGAATAGTAACATAATGCCCAATGATTTTTCTGAAGCGGAGGCATTGTATACAGTCAGATGGTATTGAGGATCGAGTGTAGATAAAACCATATTAGGATATAATTCCACTGCTACTATAATCAATAATAAACCAATGGCAACAGCAGAAGAAAGGAAAGCATATCGATATTTTCTTTTAGTGATCTGCCTGGTAATATTAGCGATGCTTAATACCATTAATACCGGTATGGCAAACATCCATGGATTGGCTTCAATATTGTGACGAAGATGTGGTACATACAACAAAGTATAAAAGCTGAGCAATAATATGCTGATAGCAAAAAAGATAGTAGTATTCTTAACCATTATGGTGAGCTTGGCATATAACCGGTTCTCGGTTTTCATTACCAGGTATATGGCACCATGCATCATAAATAATGCAACAGTTGTAATGCCCACCATTACAGCGTAAGGATTGAGGAAGTAGAGAAAAGAACCTGAGAAATTTCCATCTTTATCTATCGGTATACCAGCCAGGATATTTCCCAACACTACCCCCAGCAGAAATGCAATAACGGTGCTGGATACTGCATAACTGATGTCCCACATTTTTCGCCACCATAGCATAGGTTCCTTACTTCTGAATTCTATTGATACCGCGCGGAAAATGAGCATGCACAAAAACAACATAAAGGGAACATAAAAGGCGGAGAATACGCTGGCATATACCTTTGGAAATCCTGCAAACAATGCGCCACCACCAATTACCAGCCATACTTCATTGCCATCCCAAATAGGACCAATGGCGTTTAATGCAATTCTGCGGCTTTGCTCTTTATTAAAAAAAAGATGCAAAGCGCCGGCGCCTAAATCAAATCCATCTAAAATGGCATAGCCGGTAAATACCGCGCCTATTACCAGGAACCACAGCGTAGCGTAATCGATGCCTAAGAAAGTTGACATAGTAATATTTATGATTTCTGATTTCGAGATTTGTTCTGGAAAAACTAGACACTATCGTTGCTAGTCTCATTTCCCTGTCTGACCTTCGGTGCCGACCACACTCTGCCTGCTTACCTCTGCCTCCTGCCTTCTTAAGTGCTGATTGCTGATTGCCGAACTCATCCCTTTATCTCAGCCTTTCCAAACTCATCCGCCATTGCTTTAAGTTTTGGGCTATGGTCGTCATCTTCGTTTTCTTCATCGTTACCTGCTTTCAAATAAAATGGTCCGTGTTGAATTTTTCGATTCATCAAAAACACAAATAAGGAAAACAACAACACATATACTATCGTAAACATGATCAAAGAAAACCAAACCTGGTTGGCAGTAACCGCTTTAGACAATGCATCTGACGTGCGCAACAATCCATATACTACCCATGGCTGTCTGCCCGTTTCTGCAGCAAACCATCCTGCCTGGTTGGCTAATTGCGGCAATAAAACTCCCCACAAAAAAATATACATCAACCATTTTTTCTCAAACAATTTATTTTTCCAAAGCATTATGCCTGCATAGATAGAAAGGACGATAAAAAACATTCCTATCGTTATCATTAAATGATAGGTTTGAAAAACAGTGTTGGGAGAGTTAGGCCAATCTTCCGGTTTAAAACTTTTTAACCCTTTTACAGGCGCGGTGAAATCATTGTGCACCAAAAAACTTAGTCCTCCCGGTATTTTTAGTCCCACTGTTTTTTCCTCTTTCTTATATACATATCCCAGCAAGTACATATCTGCTGCTGCAAGCGTATCAAAATGCCCTTCCATAGATGCAAGCTTGGCGGGTTGATAGGTTGCCACCACATGCGCTGATCTATGCCCGATAAATAATTGCATAATGGAAGAGATGGCAAAAACCCAGAAGGCAGGTTTGAAAGATTTAATAGCAAATTCAACGTGCCGTTTTTTGATGATGTAATAAGCACTGATGCTTAACACCAGGAAGGCGCCGGCAATAAAAGCGCCTACCCATACATGTAAGATGCGGTCAACAGAAGAAGGATTAAAAACCATTGCCCAGAAATCGGTGATCTCTGCCCTGGCTTCCATTCCTTCGCCTACAATATGAAAACCCGCCGGTGTTTGCTGCCATGAATTGGCAACCACAATCCATATTGCCGAAAACATAGAGCCGAGCGTAACCATAATGGTTGCAAAAAAATGAACGCCTTTGCTCACCCTGTTCCATCCAAATAACAGGATACCTAAAAAGCCTGACTCCAGG
Source organism: Agriterribacter sp. (assembly GCA_047600465.1). Taxonomy (GTDB): domain Bacteria; phylum Bacteroidota; class Bacteroidia; order Chitinophagales; family Chitinophagaceae; genus Agriterribacter. The sequence goes on along the minus strand of JASGKU010000007.1, from coordinate 1,180,871 downwards.
GCAAAAGCAAAAATGCCTTCTGCTGCCAAAGCACTTCCAAATATATCACCCACATATTTTGAATAGGTAGCCCAATTGGTGCCAAATTCAAATTCCATTACAATGCCTGTGGCCACACCTATTCCGAATATTAATGCGAAAATTTTTGTATAGAATTTCGTCATCGCTTCATATAATGGATTGCCTGTTTTTATATACATGCCTTCCATCAGCACCATTACCAATCCGAGCCCAATGCTTAACGGAGGGTAGATATAATGGAAAGAAATAGTAAGAGCGAATTGTATGCGGGAGAGTATTTCAACATCCATGATGTGTTGGTATTGGAGGAACACAAAATTAGTTCATTATTGAATGCAATTAGTATATACCTTCGCGCCGTATACCTGTCGCAATGTTCAAACCATTCATCGCTGTCATATTCCTGCTGGCGTTTTTAACGCAAACCTTTAGCAGGACAATCATTGTGATGGATTATTATGCAAACATGAGCACCTATGCAAAACAGTGCGAAAACAAAGCAATGGTTTCCATGCATTGTAATGGCAAATGCCACATGATGCAGAAGCTGAAACAGGAAGACAATAAAGATGAGCAGTTTCCTGAAAGAAAAGCAGAACTGAAAAACGAAATCACACTCTCTTCCAAATCATATTTTGCAAACGCGGTTTTATTTCCATTCGCTGCAATCGGAAAAAAATATGCAGGCGCTACAGTTGAAATAGTTCGCCACATGCCCCGTTCCATCTTTCATCCGCCAGATAAGTTGTCCTCTTTCGCATAATATTTTATTGCCATTGTTCAGTAAGGGAGCGGCATCGATTTATAGTGAATCAGGCTTGCGTTATTGAGCATCTTACACACGTAATCTTAATCTTTTTATTGACCTGCTGGTAAAGCGGGTATATAATACTTTCTTACAACGTATAAATAGTTTATGAAAAAGTTATTTTTTATAGCACTCGTGATTTTTTCCCTGGCTTCATGCAAAAAAGATAATACCAACGATTATAACAGCAACACAAAAGGAGATCTCTCTATAGAATTTGATAACATAGTTGGTGCACAGAATCTCGCTTTAAATACAGGAAGCTATACCAACGGTTCAAGTGAGACCTACAATATTACCAAGCTGAAATATTTTATCAGTAATATATCATTGCAAAATGTAAACGGCGCTACGTATATTGTTCCGCAGGACGACAGTTATTTTTTGATTGAAGAAGGAAATGAAGAGAAGGATCACGCATCGCTGGAAGTTCCCGAAGGAGAATATAAGTCGCTCACTTTTATGGTAGGCGTTGATAGTTTGCGTAATACAAAAGACATCAGCGAAAGAACCGGCGCACTCGATCCTGCGGGCGAAGCCAATGGCATGTATTGGGGCTGGAACAGCGGTTACATTTTTTTACAGTTAGAAGGTACGTCCACAGCTTCAGCCGAAGATGGTCATGTATTCATGTATCATATCGGTGGTTTTGGCGGATATTCTTCGCCTACCATCAATAATATAAAAACAGTAACACTTGATCTTACACCGGGTGGAACGCCTAAAGTACACAGCGGCAAGGAAACCAATATTCACCTGATGGTTGATATAGCTAAACTGTTTGATGCGGTTAATCATATTAGTATAACGGCTACACCTGCGGTAATGTTTGATGCATACAGCACCAGTATATCTGCAAATTATGCTACCATGTTTCGCCACGATCATACAGAAAACTAACAGCTATGCGGCTCAACTATATAATAGTTGTGTTTTTCCTGATTGGGATCATTGCCTGCGGAAAGGAAATGATGGAGGCATCGTTTACCGGTTTTCAAACGCCGGCAAACTTTCCGCAGCCTTTATACCATTTCTCTACCAATCCAATTACAAAAAATGGATTTGAGCTGGGAAGAAAATTGTTTTATGATCCTATCCTTTCACGCGATGGTACTATAAGCTGCGGTAGCTGTCATATACAAACATCTGCGTTTACCCAACACGGTCATAGTGTGAGCCATGGCATAAACGATAGACTGGGCACCCGCAATGCACCGCCAATAATGAACATGGCCTGGTATAATTCTTTTATGTGGGATGGTGGTGTGTTTGATCTGGATCTTCAACCTATTGCACCTGTAACCAATCATGTAGAGATGGATGAAACAATGGAGAACGTTTTGAATAAATTACAACAAAGCAGCGTTTATCCATCCCTGTTTAAAAAGACGTACGGATCGGATGAAATTACCACGGCAGGAATGTTGAAGGCGCTTTCGCAATTTATGCTGATGTGCGTGAGCAGTAATTCAAAATACGACAGCATAATGCGCAAGGAGGGAAAATCATTTACGGTGGAAGAACAAAAAGGATACGAATTATTTAAACAAAAATGTGCAGATTGTCATAAGGAACCCCTCTTTACCGACAATAGTTTCAGGAATAATGGAATTGGTATTGGAATAACAGACGATAAAGGCAGAAGATTGATTACCTTGAATGATTCAGACAGCTATAAATTTAAAGTACCCAGTCTGCGTAACCTGGCATATACAGCGCCTTATATGCACGATGGAAGATTTTTTACGATTGATGCAGTATTGGATCATTATGTTAATCATGTAAAAGATGAACCCGGGCTTGATCCATTGCTTTACCAGCATGACAAACCCGGTATCATCATTAGTGATGATGAAAGAAAAAGCCTTGTTGCTTTTTTGGCAACCTTGAATGATCCTTCTTTTTTAAAGGATAAAAAATTATCAGAACAATGAAAAAGCTTTTTTTGATTATCGGCATTTCATTCATCGCTTATAGCAGTATCGCCTGCGATATTTGCGGTTGCGGTGTAGGCAGTTCTTATATTGGTATACTGCCTGAATTCAATTCTAAAATTTTTGGTGTGCGTTACCGTTATAGTTCATTGCTTACACACATTGGCTCAGATGGGGTTAATACCTATTTAACCAGCAGGGAACATTACCGCACCGCGGAATTATGGGGCGGATGGAACATCACTTCAAAAATAAGATTGATGCTAACCATTCCTTTCAATTTTAATGAAAGAGTAAACCAGGGTGAAACATTTACCAAATCAGGCATTGGTGATATATCAGTGATGGGGTATTATCAACTCATTAATAGCAGGAAAACGGTACATGAAAACAAAATGCTGGTGCAGAGTTTGCTGGTAGGCGCAGGTGTAAAAGCCCCTACCGGTAAATACAATCCCGCTGATAAAGGAAATACAAGCGATAATGCCAACCTGTTTCAATTAGGAACAGGAAGCGTTGATTTTATGTTGAATGCCATGTATGATGTTCGGTTACAGGACGCCGGTATTAATGTAATGGCGAGCTATAAAATAAATACTGATAATAAATATGATTATGCTTATGGCAATAAACTAAACCTCAGTACACAGGCATATTATAAATTCAGGATTAAACAGAAATTTATGTTGGCACCTAATGCGGGTGTATTGTATGAAACAGCCAGAAAAGATATGGATGGACATTATGCAGCAGATATTTCAGGAGGGAATATTTTAATGGGAACCATCGGCTTAGAAACAGGATTCAAAAAAATATCCATAGGCGCTAACTGGCAAACGCCACTATCACAAAACCTTGCCAATGGCTTTGTAAAAGCCGGCAACAGGGCAATGGTGCATGTAGCTTTTATACTGTAAAATTTCGTTTATATATTACTGGTAGTTTCGGTATTCCCAGGTTGAATATTAAATTTTCGGGAACTTTTCATGGCATCCAGTCCGCCTGTTACATTAACTATATTATGGTAGCCCCGGGCCTGAAGAATAGAAGTGAATGTAAGGCTGCGGTAGCCACTGGCACAATGGATATAATGTGTTTTTTTCCTGTCAATTCCGGATAACTGTTCGTTTATATTATCAAGCGGTATATTCCGGGAACCATGGATGTGTTCTGTAGCGTATTCATCTTCCTTGCGTACATCTATTACAGAAAGATCAGTGCTTTGCATTTTATCTGCTAATGCTGCGGCATTAATCTGTTCAATATGATCTGTTTCTTTACCAGATGCTACCCATGCTTTCATCCCACCCTCCAGGTAACCAATGGCATGATCATAGCCTACCCGTGCCAATCTTGTTACTGCCTCTTCCGCTTTTCCATCTTCTGTAATAAGCAATATTTTCTGTTGTATATCTGGAATAAGTGCGCCTACCCACGGTGCAAAACTTCCGTCAAGTCCGATATTGATGGCATTGGGAATAAAGCCTTTGGCAAACGCTTCGGGCGTGCGTGTGTCCAGCAGCAGTGCGCCGGTTTCGTTGGCGGCAGTTTCAAATGCATCAGGGCTTAATGCCTTTGTGCCCTGCTTTAATACATCATCAATACTTTCATATCCCTGTACATTCATCAGTACATTCTTTGGAAAATACGCAGGGGGTGGAGTCAGTCCTTCTGTAACTGCTTTTATAAATGCGTCCTTACTCATCGGTTGCAGGGCATAATTCGTTTTCTTTTGATTGCCCAGTGTATCAAATGTTTGCTTGCTCATATTTTTTCCGCAGGCTGAACCAGCACCATGCGCAGGATAAACAATAATATCATCCGGCAGAGGAATAATTTTATCGCGCAGCGATTCATATAAATACCCTGCTAATTTTTCTTCGGTTAAATCGGAGGCAATCTGCTGTGCAAGATCGGGGCGCCCTACATCTCCTATAAATAAAGTATCACCACTGAACAATGCTTTCTTTTTACCCTCTTCATCTAACAGCAAATAACAGGTGCTTTCCATAGTATGTCCCGGTGTGTGAATGGCTATAATGCTGCATTTTCCGATAGGGAATATTTCTCCGTCTTTGGCAATATGGGCATCAAACGCAGGGTTAGCCGTAGGACCATATACTATAGTGGCTCCTGTATACGCCGCAAGGTCAAGATGACCTGAAACAAAATCGGCATGAAAATGGGTTTCGAAAACATATTTAATTGTAGCCTGATCGAGCCTGGCTTTTTTTATATATGGTTTTATTTCTCTGAGGGGATCAATGATCACTGCTTCACCATCACTTTCTATGTAATATGCACCCTGTGCCAAACAGCCTGTATATATCTGTTCCAATTTCATACATGTATTTTAATCATTAGTCAGCAATAATACCATTGCACTTTGCAAAGGTACAAAGAGAAAAAAAACCATTGACATATAAACTTACGGTGATCATGCAACGAAATAGGATTATAAACTGTTAAAAGAGTATAAGAGTTGTTACATAGCAATGAATTGTATTTTATCAACGGTTTGGTGATGATTAAAATTAACTTTATTTTGAGTGTCTATCATGCCTGAAAAAAAATTAAAAAGTACCATACAAGCTGCAATGATTGGCTGCTTCACCACGCTGATCTTCTTTCTACCCCAGTCACTCAAAAGCCAGATGCAGGCTGACACAGCGTTACTGAATCTTCAGAAAAAGAATGCCGTTAATATATATTATCAATCTTTACAGATACAGGCAGGCATATATAACGGTAGCGAATACGTGCCATATGTAAACACTTTAAAAGAAGGTCATCCTTATTTTGATACAACTGCTATACTGAAAGGATCTGTATTGTATGATGGAATGCAATACAACGATATACCGATGTTGTATGATATTATTACCGACCAGTTAATTATTCAGCATTACAACAAAGTTTTTTTAGTGCAACTGATACGCAGCAAGGTTGATTCTTTTAATCTACTCGGTCATTCATTTGTACATCTTGGCCGCGATAGCACAAAGGATAATGTGAAAGAAGGATATTACGATCTTGTATATAATGGGAAAACAAAATTTTATGTGCGTCGCACCAAAGATATACAGGAAAGCATACCTGATATGACAGTTGAAAGACGGGTGTATGCGCATAAACGTTTTTTTATTTATAAAAACAATATGTACAACGAAGTGTACAACCAGGCATCTGTATTGGCATTGTTTAAAGAAAAGCGTGGGGAAATAAAACAGGCACTGAGAAAACAGCATATCAAATTCCGGAAACAACGTGAAGCGGCAATAGCATTGATGGCTCAGCAATACGATGCGTTAAATCCATAACATGAAGCAGGTTTTATCTTTTTTATTCATAGTTGCTTTTTTGCTGTTAAGGCATACAACTGTATTGGCGCAACAAAACGAGCCTGTTGTATCTGCCAGTTTTGATAGCTTAAAGGCGAGCCTTTTTGTATTGGAACTCGAAAAACAAACGGGATACCATATATATTATGATACCACCGGCTTTGATAGTGTGAAAGTAAATTTCAGTGTGGATCGCAAGCCCTTATCGCAGGTATTGGATCTGGCATTTGGTCAAACCGATTTTAAATTTACTATTTACCAGCAACAGGTGTTTATTACAAAGGGCACAGCTATCGTTACTTCCTTAGCGCCTGATTTCTTTACAAGAAAACTGACAACGAGTGATAGTGCTGCCACCAAATATATCATCACTTCTATTGAAGAGGATAATCGTCCACAAAACAATACCTCTGAAAATAAGCTGTATGAGATCGGCATAAAAACTACGGGGGCATTACAGGGCGTTGCAAAGCTTGCAGGTTATATTAAAGATATCAGCACGGGAGAACCCATTATTGGTGCAGCAGTGTTTGTGGAAAAATTGAAAATATCTGTAACCAGCGATCAGTTCGGCTATTATTCCATTACGCTTCCTAAAGGAAAACATCTCATCAATATACAAAGTCTTGGTAAAAAAGATACCTGGAGACAGGTGATGTTATATGGAGATGGTCCGCTGAATGTTGATATGAAAGATTATATTCTTTCTTTAAAAGCGGTAGTGATATCTGCAAAAAAAGCCGCCAACATCAACAGTATGCAAATGGGTGTTGAGAAGGTTGATATCAGAACTATTAAACAGATACCCGTTGTGTTTGGTGAGGCAGATATATTGAGAGTAATTCAAACCTTGCCCGGTGTTAAAACGGTAGGAGAGGCGAGTACCGGGTTTAATGTGAGAGGTGGGTCAGCAGATCAGAATCTTATTCTTTTTAATGATGCTACTATTTACAATCCTTCCCACTTCTTCGGTTTCTTTTCCGCCTTTAATCCTGAAGTAGTGAGCAGTGTTGAGTTATACAAGAGTAGTATCCCGGCCAAATATGGTGGCAGACTTTCATCGGTACTGGACGTGGTAAGCAGGGAAGGCAATAAGAAAAAGATCACCGGCTCAGCGGGCATCGGGTTGCTTACCAGCAGGGTAAATATAGAAGGCCCGCTTATTAAAGACAAAACTTCGTTTATACTTGGTGGCAGAGCTACATATGCCAACTGGTTATTGAAATACCTGCCCGATCAATATAGAAACAGCAAGGCTTCGTTTTATGATGTGAACCTGCTGATAAGCCATAAGATCGACGATAAAAATGATCTCTATCTCACCGCTTATTTAAGTAATGATCATTTTAACCTGAACAGTGATACCGTATATGGATATGGCAATAAAAATGTTGTGCTTAAATGGAAACACGTGTACAATAATAAACTGCAAAGTATATTGAGTGCAGGGTACGACGGGTATGGTTATACCATTTACAGTAACAGAAATCCTGTGAATGCATATACTATGCAGTTTGATATTCACCAAACCAATCTGAAGCTGCATTTTAATTATTTTGTTAATTCAAAACATACATTCGATTTCGGGCTAAGCTCTATTTATTATACACTCTATCCCGGATCGTTTCAACCACGCGGAGAGAAATCTTTAGTGGTGCCTGATGTAATAAGTAAAGAGCAGGCTTTGGAAAGTGCCGTTTATTTTACGGAGAAATACAATGTTACTTCCCAACTTTCTGTACAGGGTGGTATCCGGTTTTCGCTATATAATTATATGGGCCCCAAGAGTATTTATTATTACGCGGATGGCTTGCCGAAAGAAACGGGTAATATTATTGATACGGTACAATACAATAAAGGCAAATTTATCAACAATTACAGCGGACCAGAATATCGCCTGTCTATCCGTTACGCTATTACAGATAATTTTTCTGTAAAAGCGGGTTATAATTCCATGAGGCAGTATATCCACACGCTCTCAAATACAACAGCCATAGCGCCTACGGATATATGGAAACTGAGCGATCCTAATATAAAACCTCAACATGGCGACCAGGTTTCAATAGGGTTGTATAAAAACTTCAGATCAAACACCGTGGAAACTTCTGTTGAAACCTACTATAAAAGGATAAAGGATTATCTCGATTTTAAAAGCGGTGCGCAGTTGGTATTGAATGAGCACATAGAAACGGATGTGTTTAACACGGTAGGTAAGGCTTATGGTGTGGAGGTAATGATAAAAAAACTAACAGGTAAATTAAATGGTTGGGTGAGTTATACATGGTCGAGAACTTTTCTTAAAATGGATGATTCAACAAAAGGACAGATCATTAACCAGGGAAAATATTATCCGGCTAATTATGATAAGCCGCATGATTTTACTGTTATAGCTAACTATCGTTTTTCACATCGGTTCAGTCTTTCTATGAATGCTACGTACAGCACAGGCAGACCGATTACCATACCGATAGGACGATACTATTATGCAGGCGCAATGCGTGCTTTGTATTCTGACAGGAACGCATACCGCATACCGGATTATTTCCGCATGGACGCTTCTATGAATATTGAAGGCAACCATAAAGTAAAACAGAAAACACATAATTCGTGGACGTTTGGTGTATACAATTTGCTGGGAAGAAAAAATCCTTACTCGGTTTATTTTGTATCGGAGAATGGCGTAATCAACGGGTATAAATTATCCATTTTTGGTGCGGCTATCATATATGCCAATTTTAATATCAGGTTTTAATGTATAAGTGTATGAAACCAATTTACTGTTTCCTTTGCCTGTTGGTACTGATGTGGGTTGCAGGATGCAAAGAAAAATTTGCATTACCAGAAACCGTAATCAATAAAAACTACCTGGTAGTAGAAGGATTTATTGATGGTGGCAACGACAGCACTTTTATACATTTAAGCAGAACGGTTATTCCAGACGATACAACACGCATCAAAGCAGAAACCGGTGCAAGGGTAATTATACAGGGAGAAAATGGAGAATCATATTATTTAACCGAGATCAGTGATGGCAATTATGCCATTCCTCCGTTGGCATTAAATCCCTCAGAAAAATACAGGGTTTCCATTACAACCAGTAACAGTAAAGTATACCTGTCGGATTATGTTGAGATAAAAAGAACACCAGCTATCGATAGCATCAGTTGGGTAAGAGAATCTAACGGTGTGCAGATATATGCTAATACACATGACGCCGAAAATAATACCAAATATTACCAATGGGAGTATAAAGAAACATGGGAGTTTCACTCCGCTTATCTTTCCAGCTGGGAATTTGTACCTGCAGACAGTAGCATGATACATCGGCAACATCCTGAACTAATTTACCGGTGCTGGCAATCGTATACGTCCTCTAATATCCTGGTGGGTTCTTCTGCAAAGCTGAGTGAAGATATTATTTATAATTTTCCACTCACCTTTATCCCGGATGATTCGTGGAAACTGCAGAGCAGGTATAGCATCAATGTAACCCAGCGGGCTTTGAATAAGGGCGCTTACGAATACCTGGAGAATATGAAAAAGAATTCGGAACAATTGGGTTCTATTTTTGATCCCCAGCCTTCCACCACTAATGGAAACATTCATTGTACCACTGATGCGAATGAGCCTGTAATTGGTTACATATATAGCAGCACCTTGCTGCAACAAAGAATATTTATTGACAGGGCTGATTTGGACAGTTGGAACTACAGATTTTTCTGCGAAGAAATATCAGTAAAGAATGATAAAGATAGTCTTGGTCAGGCTTTTGCCGGAGCGGGATATATTCCAACAAGTGAAGAGGGATCCGGGCCTTTTATTGCAAGATTTAAGGGATCCAGCGCCACCTGTGTTGACTGTACGCTGAGAGGCACTAATGTTAAACCTGATTTCTGGTAGATAATTTTTGAGTGAAAATATTATTAAGATCATTTAGAAATGACCTGTAAAACAATATATAGATTCGCGCTGCTTGGCTGTATCCTCTGGTGGTGCGGCAATGCAATAGCGCAAAATGCTGTTACGGATGAATTGAAGCGTTCATTCAATGCATATAGTGCCAATAATTTTACCGAAAAAATTTACCTGCATGTAGATCGTAACTTTTATGTATCAGGAGAAATTTTGTGGTTTAAGGCGTATGTAACAGATGGGGTTGTTGGGTATACTTCTGATATAAGCAAACTGGCTTATGTAGAGATTATTGATAAAGATGATAAACCTTTTCTGCAGGTTAAAACAGCTCTAACAAATGGATTGGGAAATGGTTCTTTTTACCTCCCTGGCAATATGCCATCGGGCAGGTATAAAATAAGAGCTTATACCAACTGGATGAAAAATTTTGATGCAGGCTTTTATTTTGAAAAAGCAATTACGATTGTAAATGCTCTTACAGATGATGGCTTACCCGTTGTTGATACCACATCATTGTATGATGCACAGTTTTTTCCTGAAGGCGGTAACCTGGTAAATAGTATAGAAAGTAAAATTGCTTTTCGTGTAACAGATAAAAAAGGGAAAGGCGTGCAGGGTTTTTCGGGTGTTGTAATAGCTGATAATAAAGACACGGTTGCGCGGTTTTCACCTTTGCATGCAGGCATAGGCACATTTTTATTTACCCCTTTGAGCGGGCATCAGTACAATGCAAACTTATATGTGGGAAGCAAACTGATTGTTACAAAAAAATTGCCGGCTATATTGAATGATGGTTTTGCCATGACACTTTCAAAATCTTCTTCAACCATCACCATTAAAGTGCAATCCAATACCTCACCTGGTTCTAATGATAATAAAGTGTACTTGTTTGCACAAACAAAAGGTGTAGTAAAATCAGTAGAAACGCAATCGATTCAGAACGGAGCGGCATTATTTAGTATAGATGAAAATATATTAGGAGAAGGAATTACACATTTTACCGTATTTAACAACCAACAGCAACCTGTATGCGAAAGATTGTATTTTAAAAGACCTGCAGATAAATTGCAATTGGCTGCACAAACATCTAAGCAGGATTATACAACCAGGGAAAAGGTTTTGGTTAATATTAATAGTGAGGGTATTGCTAATGACAAATTATCTTCAAATATATCTTTGAGTATATACAGGCTGGATGGATTACAGGCTCCTGAGCAAGCTGATATATATAGTTACCTGTGGCTGAGCGCAGATCTGAAAGGAATAGTAGAAACGCCTGCATACTATTTTAATAATAATAACGATACTACCAATGAGGCGCTCGATAACCTGATGCTTACGCATGGATGGAGAAGATTTAAGTGGGTAGATGTACAGCAAAATAAAAAGCCACTCTTTGAATTTTTACCTGAATTTGAAGGTCCTATCATTACAGGAAAACTAACAGACACGTTTACACACAAACCTTTTGCTGAAACAGCAGTATACCTGGCCGTGCCGGGTGAGTATACACAGTTTTACAGTGCTAAAACAGATGATAAAGGTGATATGCGTTTTTATACACGCAATGTCTATGGTCCCGGTGAACTGGTAACATTGGCAGATGCGTTGCAGGACACAAAGTATAATATTGACATCAATACTCCCTTCTCGGATAAATTTTCAGCCGAAAAATTACCCGTGCTATCCCTTTCGCCTGCATTAAAAACTGCGCTTGAAACAAACAGCATTAACACACAGGTACAGCGAAAATATTTTTCGGAGATGTTGAAAAAATACCGTTTGCCACAAATTGATACCAGTGCTTTTTATGGAAGAGCGGATGAACGGTATCCATTGGATGATTATACCAGGTTTACCACCATGGAAGAAGTGTTGAGAGAATTTGTATTGGGTGTTTTAGTAGGAAGATCAGGTGGAAAATTCCATCTCACCGTTTTTGATATTCCTAATAACAGGTTATTCAGAGATAACCCGCTGGTGCTACTGGATGGTGTGCCCGTATTGAATATGGAACAAATCATGAGTTACGATCCTTTGAAAGTTCGCAAGGTAGAAGTAGTGAAGCGGAGATATTATTTTGGCGCTTTTCTTTTTGATGGAATTGTAAATTTTGTTACCTATAAAGGAAACCTGGAGGAATTCCAGATGGACCCACACGCAGTGATAATGGATTTTGAAGGCATGCAGTTACAGCGGGAGTTTTATGAACCTGTGTATGAAACATCGGAACAAATTAATAGCCATACTGCCGATTTCAGAAACCTGTTGTATTGGTCGCCGGATATACATACAGATAGTACCGGCAATGCTCAGGTGCAGTTTTATACCAGTGATCTTAAAGGCAAATACCTCGGCGTTATGGAAGGCATTACACCCAATGGAAAAGCCGGCAGTACTACTTTTACGTTTGAAGTAAGCGATCGGAAGAAATGATGATTTGTAGCTTTGTATTAATTCACCTGCACAATTAAAAACTTCAGATAATTGGTATTCTCCATTCCTGAAATAATAGGATGATCGGCAGATTGTGCCTGGAAAGTTACCTGTCTTAATTTTCTGCGGGCATCTTTTGCGGCAAGCCCGATAATTTCGTGAAACAACTCAGGCTGCACAAGGTTGGTACAACTGGATGTTACTAAAAATCCGCCGGGCTTTACCAATTTCATCCCACGCAGATTGATTTCTTTATAACCGGTGATGGCTTTTTGTATATTCTCACGGGTTTTAGTAAACGAAGGCGGATCGAGCATTACTACATCATACTGCTTTCCTTCTTTAGCCCATGTTTTTAATACATCAAAAGCATTTACACAATCAAATCTGCAGATCTTTTCATATCCATTCAATGCTGCGTTTTTGGTTGCCTGTTTGCATGCGTTTTCAGAAATATCCAAACCTAGTACACTCTTTGCTCCATAATGTGCTGCATGAATTTCAAAAGTGCCAGTGTAACAAAAAGCACCCAGCACGTCAGCGCCTTTTACTATATGTTGTATATGTGTGCGGTTATCCTGCTGATCTAAAAAGTATCCCGTTTTTTGCCCGTTTTCAATATCAACATTAAAACGCAATCCATTTTCATTGATCACAATATTGGTATCAAAGGGTTGAGAAAGAAAGCCTTTGTGTTGTGTAAGTCCTTCCAGTTCTCTCACCGGCACATCATTGCGTTCGTATATTCCTTTAGGGTTAAAAATTTTCTGCAGGGCGCTCACAATAGCAGGCTTCCACACATCCATGCCCAGTGCCAGTGTTTGTATCACAAAATAATCATTGAACTTATCAATGATCAGTTGCGGCATCTGATCGGCTTCACCAAAAATAAGTCTGCAGTTTTCAACATAACCTATAGTGCGGCGGTATTGCCAGGCCTCTGCAATACGTTTATAAAAAAAATCATCATTTACAACTTCATTCCTTTCACGGGTAAGCAACCGCACCATAATCTGCGATTTGGGGTTAATATACCCTTTACCTACAAATTTTTTATCGTGCGTGAATACCTCTACTATTTCACCACCGGTAGTATCACCTTCTATTTCTTTTATTTCGTTGGCAAAGATCCATGGATGTCCATTCTGAATTCTGAAACTGATTTTTTGCCGGAGATAAACTTTTGTCATGGGCGCAAAGGTAGGGCGTGATTTATGATTTTTGATTGTTTCCTTGAACCACAAGGACACGGAGGCACAAAGGAGCACAAAGAGATTTTTGTTTTTCGTTGCGCCGTTGCACATCGTCGCGTACTCCGCGAGAAAAAATGATTGCTTAAGACAATTGTAGTCAGCGAATTGTATTGCTCTTATACAAGCTGGGTTTGTGTGCTGTTCCTCTCCACCGCGTGGAGAGGTTAGGTGAGGTAATGATTTCTGTTCTTAAGCGTTGGTTGTTTTCATGGGTTGGTTAAGAACGGGGTTGTGAATTTTTCATGGATTGGGTTGGCTTTTTCAAAGGATCCGGTTGGTTTTTTCAGGATCTGGATTGATGTTTGGTAATGCTAAGGATTGTTGGGTCTTATCTTTCAATGGATCTGGATCTTTCTCTGGGTTCGGTTTTTCTAAAGGGGATCGGGGTTTTCAAGGGATCAGGACTTTCTCAAGGATTGGGTTTTCTAAAGGGTGCCGGTCTTTCAGTGGATCTGGATATTTATCGTTGTTGACAATACAAAGATGCTACGGAAACAGGGGCTTTGAAACTTAATTCGCCTGGTGGGTGATTTGCTTCGATTTTTGGAAGAAAAGGATCGATAAAGCTAATTTCTGATTGTTGATTTTGGATGTATGATGTGAAGTCCTAAGTCTAAGGTTAGAGGTTTCGGGATGGTTCCAATCTCAAATCAGGGATCTCAAATCAGAAATTTCTCCCCCGTCATTTTGGCTCTCAAAACTTTGTTGGCAAACTTGTTGTTTATACAAAAGGCTTTACTAATATATTCTCAAATATGGAAGATTTTACGAATAAAGGAGCTGAAAATCAGGATAATAATTCTCAAAATAGCGACCAATTGAATACAGAAAATGCGAATGTGACAGGTACGGCCGAATTCCCTGAGGATCTGGCAGGCGAAACAGAAAAATTGCAGGCAGAACTGGCAGAGCAAAAGGAAAAATACCTGCGCCTGTATGCAGAGTTCGACAATTTCAAACGCAGAAGCGCTAAAGAAAGGATCGAGCTGATACAAACTGCCGGCAAGGAAGTAATTGTATCGCTTTTGGATGTATTGGACGATTGTGACCGTGCTGAAAAACAAATCCAGGAAAGTGGGCAGAAAGATGCTGTAACCGAAGGCGTTCAACTGGTGTTTAATAAGCTCCGCTCAAGTTTATACGCAAAGGGTGTAAAGGCTATGGAAACAAAAGGAAAAGACTTTGATCCTGATCAACATGAGGCCATTACCCAGATACCAGTGCCTGACGAAAGTTTAAAAGGAAAAATTGTAGATGAAGTGGTAAAAGGATATTATCTGAACGATAAGATCATTCGCTTTGCTAAAGTAGTGGTAGGACAATAATTGTAACAACAGAATTTGTATATTTAAAAGCTGCCATATCCCTGATCATTTTTAGCGAACAGATATTGAAATTGGGTTATTAAAATTTATGAAAAGAGATTATTACGAAATCCTGGGTGTTTCAAAAGGCGCATCTGCTGATGAAATAAAAAAAGCTTACCGCAAAGTGGCTATGCAGTATCACCCCGACCGCAATCCTGGTGATAAAGCTGCAGAAGAAAAATTTAAAGAAGCTGCGGAGGCATATGAAGTGTTGAGTGATGCAAACAAAAAAGCGCAGTACGATCGTTTTGGACATGCAGGTGTTGGCAACAACCGTGGCGGTGGCTTTGGTGGTGGCGGAATGAATATGGATGACATATTCAGCCAGTTTGGAGATGTTTTTGGCGATGATATATTCGGAAGTTTTTTTGGCGGTGGGGGCGGAAGAAGCAGTGGTGGAGGTAGAAGTAGAGGCACGAGAGGCAGTAACCTGCGCGTAAAAATAAAACTCAATTATGAGGAGATGGCAGGTGGTGCCACTAAGACCATCAAAGTAAAAAAATATGTTACCTGCACTACCTGTAGTGGCAGTGGCGCAAAAGATAAAGGATCTGTACAAACCTGTTCTGTATGTAACGGTAACGGTCAGGTGAGAAAAGTGACGAACACATTCCTTGGACAAATGCAAACCGTTACTACCTGTTCTGCCTGTGGCGGAGAAGGTACTACCATCACCAGCAAATGCGGAACCTGTAAAGGAGAAGGTAGAGTATATGGTGAAGAAACGCTGAATATTGAAATTCCCGCAGGTGTGCAGGAAGGCATGCAGTTAAGCATGAGTGGTAAAGGAAATGCTGGTGAAAGAGGTGGTGCTCCTGGAGATTTGATAATACTGGTTGAAGAAGAAGCTCATACAGAGTTACAACGGGAAGGGTTAAACGTTGTATATGATCTGCATATATCATTTACAGATGCAGTGTTTGGTACACAGGTAGAAGTTCCCACCATAGATGGCAAGGCCAAAATAAAAATACCGGCGGGTACGCAGAGCGGAAAAATATTCCGTTTAAAAGGTAAAGGATTTCCTGCAGTTAACTCATACGAGCGTGGCGACCAGATGATACATGTAAATGTGTGGACACCGCAAAATGTGAGCGCTGAAGAAAAAGAAATGCTGGATAAACTGCATGTATCTCCCAACTTCAAACCACAACCTACTAAAGGGGAAAAGAGTTTCTTTGAACGGGTGAAAGAAATGTTTACATAGTATTGCCGCAGACGCGCAGATTGGCTCTTAATCATTTAACCAGGTACATTCTCCTTCGCTTTCAATACAATTCTGAAGGTAGTGCCTTTGCCCAATTCGGAATGCTTTACAAAAAGCTGGCCCTTATGGTATTGTTCAATTACTCGTTTTGAAAGCGTGAGCCCTAATCCCCATCCTCTTTTTTTGGTAGTAAATCCGGGCTTGAATAATTTATTGATGTTAGATGGGGCAATACCCTTACCAGTATCGGTTACATCAATATAAATTTCCTCTGCAGTTCTTTCTATATCAATCGTAATCTTACCGGTGCCGCCCATTGCGTCGAGCGCATTTTTTAAAAGATTTTCTATCACCCAATCAAACAATGAAGCCGAAATTTTTACAGGTATACTTGCATTATTGTTGGTGTTGATGATAAACTGCACTTTTTCAGAAGCCCGCCTGCGTATATAATCAACCATATTGTTGATTTGTAGTATCAGGTCTTTTTCTTCCATGCTGGGTGTACTGCCGATTTTACTAAAGCGGTCAGATACCAATTGTAACCTGTCAACATCCTTTGCTAACTCAACCGCTATTTTTTCGCTGCCATCCGTTTCTTTCAACATTTCTACCCATCCTTTTAAAGAAGTAAGTGGTGTGCCCAATTGGTGTGCTGTTTCCTTTGCCATACCCGCCCACAATTGATTTTGTAGCGATCTGTTACGGATATTGATGGCGTATAGTGTAACAATAATAAATAGCGCCACTATCAGCAACTGTACTATAGGGTAGTAACGCACCTGTTGCAACAATTTTGAATCGCCGTAGTAATACAGGTCTTTTTTGCCATTGAGCGGATCAACATATTCAATGGGGGCGTGCTGGCTTTTAAATTGTTTTAATTTTTGAGACAGGTAAGCAGGGTTTTTATTTGTTTCTGAAGAATCCAGGTTGATAAACTCTGTGATCTTACCTTCTTCTGTTTCCTTTATAATAGGAATATCTTTATTGCTGGTAATAATGGTAGTTACCAGTTTAGTATCTGCATCAGCAGGTGAATTGATCAGGAATTTCCCCGCTTCCACCCATATGGCTACTTTCACCCTTTCTTCCTCTGCTATTTTTTTTGCCAGGTACTGCGAATAAAAGATAGTGCCCGTTACAATGGCCAGAGCCACCACCGTTAATGCCGTACGCCAATTGAGGAAACGCTGAACCATGTTTTAAAAATAGTGAAACAGTAACAATGCATCCTTTATTTTTGAAAAATAATTCTTTATAGTTGATACATTACCCAAGCGTTGCTGTTGTTATATTAAACTGGAATGGGCGTAAATACCTGCAACAGTTTCTTCCATCGGTTGTACAATCTACCTACCCGGCATTGCAGGTAATAGTAGCTGACAATGCTTCTACCGATGATTCACTCGATTTTCTGAGCAAACATTATCCGGCTGTTCAGCAGCTCCGCAGCAATATAAATGAAGGTTTTGCAAAAGGATATAATACCGCATTAAAGCAGGTAACGGCAGACTATTATGTATTGCTGAATTCTGATGTGGAAGTAACGCCCGGATGGATAGAACCTATAATAAGCCTGATGGAATCTAATGCATCCATAGGAGCGTGTCAACCCAAGGTATTAGCTTATCATGATAAGCATTCTTTTGAATATGCAGGTGCATCTGGTGGTTGGATAGATAGATTCGGTTATGCATTCTGTCGCGGTCGTGTGTTTGATAATTGTGAAAAAGATGAGGCACAATACAACGATGCAGCTCCTGTATTCTGGGCTTCGGGTTGTGCTTTTTTTATAAAAGCGGATGTATATCATCAACTCAACGGGTTAGATGAAATTTTTTTTACGCACCAGGAAGAAATTGATTTGTGCTGGCGCATGCAGCTCTCAGGCTATCATGTATATGTATGTCCATCATCCGTAGTATATCATGTAGGTGGCGGCAGTTTACCATACGGCAATCCACGCAAAACCTTTTTTAATTACCGCAACAGCCTTATGATGCTGTATAAAAATTATGGGGTGGGCGAAGCTTTGTGGAAAATCCCCTTCCGTATGATATTGGATGGCGTTAGCGTGCTGCCTAAATTATTTTCCGGCGAATTTGCCTATATAGGTGCGGTGCTCAAAGCACATCTCTCATTTTATGGGTGGTTGTTTTCAAAAAAAGACAAACGTTTTTTTCCGCTAAAAAGAGCCGCACAGCCGCAAGGAATATTTAAAGGAAGCGTAGTATGGCAATATTTCGCATTAAAGAAGAAAAAATTTGCGGAAATTATTGATAATAAAGCGTGAAAGTTTGTGGCTTAACCGCTATTTTTGCAAGGCAAATAAAAAATTATGGAACACGGACACGAACAAGAAATTTCCGATAACAGTAAAAAAGATTTTGCCTGGAGTTGGGTAACATCCTCCAGATTTTTGTTTTATATGCAGGTTGTCAGCATCGTGGCCTTTTCTTGTAGGCGGAAGCTGGGGCTTATACAAACATGCTTACAAAGGCAAACCCAAGGTAGTAGTTCCTGAAAATACCTTGTACACTCCCAAGTATAAATAATCTATAAGATAAGGGTAGAAAAATTTTGCTGTTAAGCAGCAATCCTTAATTTTGCAACCCCTAAAGTTCTTTTATAAACAACAAGCGAAAGTAGCTCATTTGGTAGAGCACGACCTTGCCAAGGTCGGGGTGGCCGGTTCGAGCCCGGTCTTTCGCTCTGAGGATCCTCTCGTGGTGCGAGGGGATTTTTTTTGAATATGCCCCGGTGGTGGGACCTGCCTGCCGCAGGCAGGTTGGTAGACACGCTTTGATAAAAATCGGAGTGAGCCGCAACGGAAATCACAGGTTTAATAAAAGTTCTTATAAACATTTTGAAATAATTGCCCCGGTGGTGGAACCTGCCTGCCGCAGGCAGGTTGGTAGACACGCTCCGATAAAAATCGGAGTGAGCCGCAACGGAAATCACAGGTTCAACAAAAGTTCTTATAAACATCTTGAAATAATTGCCCCGGTGGTGGAATTGGTAGACACGCAGGACTTAAAATCCTGTGACCCGCAACGGTCGTAACGGTTCAACTCCGTTCCGGGGCACACTTGCAGCCGATCAGAAATGGTCGGCTTTTTTATTGCTATGTACTATGTCTATATTCTTTACTCCGAAAAATGTGACCGATATTATGTTGGCTACAGTGCTGATGTAGCACAGAGGTTAGAAAGACATAATGCAGGATTGGTAACTGCCACACACAACTGCCGTCCTTATAGAATCTGCGGTCAAAAATCATTTGCAACAGAAACAGAAGCAAGAAGGGAAGAAGCCCGTATAAAAAAACAAAAAAGTAGAAAATATATTGAATGGCTTTTAGCGGGGAATTGGTAGGCACGCCCCGATAAAAATCGGGGTGACCCGCAACGGTCGTAACGGTTCAACTCCGTTCCGGGGCACACTTACAGCCGATCAGAAATGGTCGGCTTTTTTGTCGCTATGTACTATGTTTATATTCGTTACTCCGAAAAATGTGACCGATATTATGTTGGCTACAGTGCTGATGTTGCACTGAGGTTAGAAAGACATAATACAGGATTGGTAACTGCCACACACAACTGCCTTCCTTATAGAATCTGCGGTCAAAAATCATTTGCAACAGAAACAGAAGCAAGAAGGGAAGCACCCCGTATAAAAAGCCAAAAAGTAGAAAATATATTGAATGGCTTTTAGCCGAAAATTGGTAGTGTTCAGCCATTTTTTGTTTGGCAAATTTTTTTAATGCTTCTTCAAAAAAAGATTTTGGTCTAAAATGCTTGACCCTGTTGAATAGCGTGAGATTTGCACATGCTGTTAATTTCTTTTTGACCATTCAAATTAATTAATTGTGAACTTTATCTACACCACAAGGCAAAACACTTCCATTCACACAATTTTACTGTTTACTCTGTAAAAGAAGAGTAAGGGAAATTTTGTCTTGTATAAAAAACATACAATATGGGACTATTTGACAAAAGAGTACAATACAAACCATTTGAATATCCTGAGGTACTTAAATTCTCAGAGGCAATCAATAAATCATTCTGGGTGCACTCTGAAGTAGATTTTACCGCAGATACCCAGGACTTTCATGCCCACCTCAATGCGGCAGAACAAAACGCTATAAAGAATGCTTTGCTGTCGATTGCTCAGATTGAAGTCGCAGTAAAATCATTCTGGGGTAATTTATATAACCAGTTTCCAAAACCGGAGATCAACGGCCTGGGAGCGACTTTTGCAGAATGTGAGTTCCGGCATTCAGAAGCCTATTCCAGGTTGCTGGAAGTACTTGGGTATAACAACCATTTTGAAGCATTAGTGGAGGTCCCGATCATAAAAGAACGTATACAATATCTCTCTTCTGCACTGCAACATGCCAAGTCTACCGATAAGAAAGAATATACCGTTTCTCTTATCCTGTTCAGCCTGTTGATAGAGAATGTAAGCCTGTTCAGCCAGTTTGCGATCATTCTTGCCTTTACCAGGTTCAAAGGATACATGAAAAATGTGAGCAATATTATTGCCTGGACATCGGTAGACGAACAAATCCATGCCAATGCGGGGATATTCCTGGTTAATAAGCTTAAAGAGGAATATCCACAGCTTTTCACAGCCGATACTATTGACAGGATCCGTGCTGTAGTAGAACAATCCATTGCCACAGAGAGCAAAATGCTGGACTGGATATTCAGCGCCGGCGAAGTAGATATTCTTAAAAAGGAAGATCTCAGCAACTTTATGAAGTATCGTGCAGATGAAAGCCTGAAACAAATCGGTATAACACCACTTTTCGATATCAGCACAAAAGAAATTTCTCCGATGCTCTGGTTTGAAGAAGAAGTATTCTCCAACAGCCTGGATGATTTCTTTGCGAAACGTCCGGTAGAGTATACAAAATTTGACAAAAGCATTTCCGAATTTGATTTGTTTTAACGATCCAACACATCCTTTACCTATAAAATAAAAATGAATGACAAACTTATTTTCGCAGGCAACTGCAGTGCCTGAACAACTGTTTGACACAAAGTTTGAACAGGAAAAACTATGGTGGAAAAATGAAGAAAGTGAGCAAATGCTCAATCGTGGCTATTTGCTGAAAGGAGAAACTGTTGAAGGAGCGATTGAGCGTATCTGTTCAGCCGCAGCGCAACGGTTGTATAAACCGGAATTAAAAGAAGCGTTTAAAGAAATGGTGGAACGTGGCTGGATGAGTCTCAGTTCACCCATCTGGGCAAACATGGGTACTGAACGGGGATTACCCATTTCCTGTTTTAATGTACACATCCCGGATGATATTGAGGGAATTACCCACAAATTGGGAGAAGTGATCATGCAGACCAAACTTGGTGGAGGTACTTCTGCTTATTTTGGGGCGCTGAGAGAGCGTGGGAGTGCTGTAACTGATAATGGGAAAAGCAGCGGAGCCGTAAGCTTTATGCGTTTATTCGATACCGTTATGGACACGATATCGCAGGGCGGCGTGCGCCGTGGTGCTTTTGCTGCCTATTTGGATATTGATCATGCGGATATTGAAGAATTTCTTTCTATTAAAGATATCGGGCATCCTATACAGAACCTGTTTTACGCTGTGTGCGTACCCGACTATTGGATGCAGGATATGATTGATGGAGACAGCAACAAACGCAAGATCTGGGCGAAAGTACTGGAGAGCCGTCAGCAGAAAGGGCTGCCTTATATTTTCTTTACAGATAATGTGAACCGCAATAAGCCACAGGTGTATAAGGATTTGAATCTTACTATCCATGCCAGCAATCTGTGTTCGGAGATCATGCTGCCTTCCACACAGGATGAATCTTTCATCTGCTGTCTTTCTTCGATGAATCTTGAACTGTATGATGAATGGAAGGATACAGATGCTGTTAAACTCGCTGTATTTTTCCTGGACGCGGTATTGCAGGAGTTTATTGCCAAGTCAGAAAACAATCATTACCTGAAATCTGCCAACACATTTGCCAAACGCCACCGTGCGCTTGGATTGGGTGTCCTGGGGTGGCATTCCTACCTGCAGAAAAACATGATTCCCTTTGAAGGAATGAAGGCAAAGCAACTAACCGCAAGCATATTCAGTGATATACATGATAAGGCGCAAAAAGCAAGCAAAGATTTAGCGTGGATTTATGGAGAGCCGGAGTTGTTGAAAGGTTATGGCAAAAGAAATACAACCGTGCTTGCAATCGCACCAACCACATCTTCCTCAGCGATACTCGGACAAACATCGCCTGGTATAGAGCCTTTCAGTAGCAATTATTTTAAGGCTGGTTTATCCAAAGGCAACTTTATGCGCAAGAATAAATACCTCAAACAATTACTGGCGGAAAAAGGAATTGACAATGAAGATATCTGGCGAAGTATTATGCTTCAACACGGCAGCGTACAGCATCTTAGACATCTGACCGAAGAGGAAAAAGAAGTATTCAAAACCTTCAAAGAAATCAGCCAACTGGAAATTATTCAGCAGGCCTCTATCCGTCAGAAATATGTAGACCAGTCTCAAAGTCTTAACTTAAATATTCCTGCAGAATTGCCGGTAAAAGAAGTCAACAAATTGATGATTGAAGCATGGAAGCTCGGTGTAAAGACGCTTTACTATCAACGCAGCCAAAGTGTGTCCAAAGAAATGGTAAACAGCCTGGTAACATGTAAGAGTTGCGAGGGTTGACATATGCACCTATATATTTAATGAATTAAACATTTGTATTTTCGGAAGAGGTACCATAAAATTTTTCTGTGGGTTTTATTT
Source organism: Agriterribacter sp. (assembly GCA_047600465.1). GTDB lineage: Bacteria > Bacteroidota > Bacteroidia > Chitinophagales > Chitinophagaceae > Agriterribacter. The sequence continues at coordinate 1,157,805 of JASGKU010000007.1, read as the reverse complement.
TATCTCTTCCGTTTTCCATGCGCCATTTGTTAGTATCACGTAACGGGTAAGCGCAACCGCAATATTTCACATCAAATCCATTTTCGTAAGCATATAAAGCGATGCGCTCAAAACGTATGTCAAAACATATAGTACAACGGATACCTTTCTCAGGGTCCAGCTCTATTCCCCTTTGCCCGCTCAAACCAGTTGTCACATCATAGTCTGCATCTACAAATGGAATATTATGTTTCTCTGCAAAGCGGATATTTTCTTCCTTGCGCAGTTCATATTCCTTTTTGGGATGAATATTGGGATGGATAAAACCACCGCATATCACCCGAAACACTCAGCGGAATTATTTTCCGTTTCGTACAATTTCACCGAATGTAAAAATACTCCACTATGATTTTCGATTGGCGTTTTCAACAGGTTGAAAATCTCCATGCATAATAATTCGGTGGTTGCCATTTTGCCCTGCATAAAATCTACATCCAGGTTCAGGTTTTTATGATCGAGTTTTTCTACCACTTCATCCTGCAGAATTAGCTTGAGTTTTTTTACATCGATCAGGTAAGGGTTGTCTTTATTCACTTCTCCCTTCACTGTTACTAAAAGCGTGTAGTTATGACCGTGATAATTGGGATTCGCACATTTTCCGTAAAACTCCAGGTTCTTCTCCGTGCTCCACTCAGGATTATACATCCGGTGTGCTGCATTGAATTGTTCTTTTCTCGTAAGGTATACCAGCATTGAATCAATTTATTTTAAATAGCGCTATCTCTTTCTTCAAACCATTATATAGCCGGCAATGCTGCTTCCGACAATGTACGAATCCCCATATCCTGTAGCATCACTGCTATTTCCTGCAGCATATATACAGAGGCTTCAATCTCTTCTTTTCTTATGGCTACGCTTTCTATATTAAATCCAAAAGGAATAGACAGGCTCGTACAAACTTCTGCGAGTTTCATTGCAATGTCAAGACAAACCTGCACTGACTTTTCTAACATATTGTCAGCATTTTTGAATTCCTGTTTCAATGCTTCCGGAATATGAACACCCAGCCACTCCAGGAACCTGAGGGTTTTTTCTGAACCGCAGGCGGTTAATGTAAAAATAATAGTGGGGATCTTTATGTTGTTTTGCCGGCAGCCAAAATGCAGATCTTCCGCCAGTTTTTTTGCATACTGCAAATTGAATACGCACTGCGAAATAAAGTAAGATACGCCACCCTCCATTTTGCTTGTCATGCGTTTTACCTCATCATTGAGGACAGAATGTCTTTCAGGAATGGTTACTGCGCCCAGCACTGAATGATTGGCATGTTGGCTCCACAGTTGATAGGCTTCCGGTAAGCTGGTTTTAACCGGGTCACCGGGTGCCGGCACCCCCACAAACACGGGATAAAACTGGTATTCTCTTAGTCCATCCAACCAACGCGTTAGTTCCTGTTTTGAAAACTTACCGGCTGGACGGTAAATGATCTTGGGTACTTTTAAATCACCGAGATAGGTTCTCGCAAACCAAAAGGGATCGTGAGCTTTTATAAATGGAAATGGCCTGCGTACTGGTGTTCTACCAGATTCATCCTGCACATCATATACAATCAGCGCATCAAGATCCAGCGGAATCAATCTTTCAATTGTCTTTTCTACAATCACGCCTACCTGCATCGAACCTGTTTCTGATTTGGGAGGAGTAATGCCGTACAGTAAAAGCCCTGTCTGACCTGATGTAATCTTTTCTACAAACATTTTATATCACAACTATTATTGAGTTCGTCTCTTTCCACGTCAGAAATATTTTTAATGGTATGAAAAACGCTGCGGGTCATATAGTCCGCAGCGTTTTTAAATATTACACAGTGCCTGCTACTTTAATTTGTTTTCTTGCCTGTTTAGCGGCAGCCACCATATTTTCTAAAGCTGCTTTTGTTTCAGGCCATTTACGGGTCTTTAAACCACAGTCCGGATTAACCCATAGATGTTGTGCCGGCAACAAGTCTGCTGCTTTAGCCAGCAGCGCTACCATTTCATCGGTACTGGGCACGCGTGGTGAATGAATATCGTACACGCCGGGTCCTATTTCGTTAGGATATTCAAAGTGCGCGAATGCCTGTAACAATTCCATTTGCGACCTGGATGTTTCAATCGTGATCACATCAGCGTCCATCGCAGCGATATGCTCAATGATATCGTTAAACTCACTGTAACACATGTGTGTATGCACCTGCGTTCTATCCTGCACACCTGCGGCTGAAATACGGAATGCACGAACTGCCCAATCAAGATAGACAGGGCGTTTAGCTTTACGTAACGGCAATCCTTCACGGATAGCGGCTTCATCTATCTGGATAATGCCGATACCCGCTTTTTCCAAAGCCACCACTTCATCACGGATTCCAAGGGCGATCTGGTTGGTGGTAATCTCTCTTGGCTGATCATCCCGCACAAAACTCCATTGCAGAATAGTTACCGGTCCGGTCAACATTCCTTTCATTGGTTTGTTGGTTTGTGATGCCGCAAATTTGCTCCAGCGCACAGTCATATCATTCGGGCGGCTAACATCGCCATATATAACCGGTGGTTTTACACAACGGCTGCCATAACTCTGCACCCAGCCATTTTTAGTAAACAAAAATCCATCTAATTGTTCCCCAAAATATTCCACCATATCGTTGCGCTCAAATTCACCATGTACGAGTACATCAATGCCCAGCTCTTCCTGCCAACGGATAGAATCAATTGTTGCTTTCTCTATCGCCTGCTCATATTGTTCATTGGTTAATTCCCCTTTTTTCAATTTGGCTCTTAACTGGCGGATATCATCTGTTTGTGGGAAAGAACCTATGGTTGTTGTGGGGAATGCAGGTAATTTAAACCGTTCGCGATGCAATTGTTGGCGAACCGGGAAAGCGCTATTACGTGAAGCATCTGCATCGGTGATGGCTGCCACTCGATCTTTCACCGCCTGCTTGTGTACTTTTGTAGAAGCGCGTCTTTCTGCAATGGCTTTTTTGTTGGGTTCCAGCAAAACTTCATTGCCGTCTGCAATTTGCTTCAGTTCGCTTACTTCCGTAAGTTTTTGTTTGGCAAAAGCCATCCAGTTTTTAATTTCCGGATCAATAGCGGTTTCAAATGCCAGGTCGATAGGACTATGCAACAAAGAGCAGGATGGCGCAATCAATACACGGTTAGTTCCCAGTTTTGCAACTGCTTTACGAATATGTTGCAAAGATTTTTCATAATCATTCTTCCAAACATTTCTGCCATCCACAACCCCTACGGATAATGTAAGTGAATCTGGTATGAGTGCCAGCACTTCATCTAACTGCTCAGGCGCACGTACAAGGTCTACATGTAATGCTGCAACAGGAAGCTTTACAGCCAACTGCGTATTATCAAGCAAGGCCTCGAAATAAGTAGCTACCAACAATTTTACGCCGGTTGCCTTTGCCAGTTCCTGGTAGGCATATTCAAATGCTTCTTTATCTTTTTTAGCAATATCCAGTGCAAGGCAGGGCTCGTCTATCTGGATCCATTCAGCGCCCTGTTGTTGCAGGCGATTGATGATTTCTACATATACGGGAACTATTTTTTTGACCAGGTCAATCCGTTCAAATCCTTTTTCTTTTTCTTTACCTAATAACAGGTAACTAACCGGACCGAGTAAAACAGGTTTCGCTTTTGCACCGAGCAATTGTTTGGCGGCGTTGTATTCTGTAAAAACTTTTTCTGAATTGATTGTAAATGTTTGACCCGCGGTAAATTCCGGAACGATATAATGATAATTGGTATCCAACCATTTTGTCATTTCCATGGCAGTGATATCCAACCCGTCTTTTTGGTAACCTCTTGCCATTGCAAAGTAGAGGTCAATTTCCTGGTTGGTCTTTACCTGCTTCAATACAGGCTCGTAACGCTGAGGAATAACGCCGAGCAATAAGCTCATGTCAAGCGTTTGATCGTAAAAACTGAAATCATTACAGGGGATCAGGTCGATGTCCGCATCTGATTGTAGTTTCCAGTTTTCTTCCCTGATTTGCTGAGCTACCTGGTTCAGCTCATCTAATTTGATTTTACCTGCCCAATATTGTTCGCAGGCTTTTTTCAATTGTCTTTGGTTACCAATGCGCGGGTAACCGAGGATGTGCGTTTGCATGTTTTTAAACTTTTTAAATGCGTGATGTTCATTATAAAAAGTGCCTGAACAATTCCGGATATTTTACACGTAGAAGAAAGGTGAGATATAGACATGCGGATACCAAGCAGCATCACCCTTACGATGATTGTACTCATATACCGATGATCAATCTGTTCAACACTTCATTGCGCGAAAGTATCGTCCATTCAGAGCAGGCAGGTATCCTGACTTGTAACAGTTTTTATCATCCTTCCCATCCGCTGCGGCGGACAGTGGATATATGATTGATAAAAACCTCCTTGTTACTTACAGTTGCGCGACAGTTCGTGATTTGCACACGATTCCCTTTTGATCTTCTGTTAGGAAGAACCCGATCCGATTGTTGAAATATGTTAAGAACTTTAAATTTCGAGTGAAGGTAGATTGAAGTTTGAATAACTGAAAGATTGGCATTTTTTAAGTTAAAACCACTTTTTAATAAATCAATTTTAGTTAATTATGCTGTTGCTGACCTAATATTGCACCTTAAAAAGTATTTTATATGGAAGACTTAGATGTGATCGATTTGAAGCTTTTGAAAATGTTGAGTAATAATTCCAGCCGTACGGTAAAGGAACTCGCCGCACAAGTAAATTTATCTGCCTCACCGGTAGTGCAGCGCATCAAAAAGCTGGAAAGTAACGGTTACATTAAAAAATACATAGCGGTACTCGATCCGGAAAAATTTAACCAGGGGTTTATCGTTTTTTGCAATATCCGGCTTAAACAACACGACAGAACTATTGGGTACAAGTTTGTGGAAGACATCATGAAAATAGACGAGGTAGTGGAATGTTATAATGTTTCCGGTGATTATGATTTTATACTTAAAGTATTAGCCAGGGATATGAAACATTACCAGGAATTTGTTTTTAATAAATTAGGATCAGTTGAAAGCATCGGTAGTACACACAGTACTTTTGTAATGGCTGAAGTGAAAAATATGCAGCATGTCGTTTTGTAAATGGAGTATGGGGACAGACTTTTATTTGCCCGAAAGCCCTGAGCCAAATATAGTAACAGTTCTGTGTTTGTACATTTTGTTTATTTCGCAGGCACATCCATGTCTCTTTTTTGTTACCCCTTATCATTGCAAGGAATACGATGCCGGATCTTCGGCGTAATGGCTGAAAACTGTGCAGGAAATTTTCACTGTTCATCAACTTTAAAACTTGATTGAAAGCTCTAGCAATTAAAAAAGGATTGGTTGAAAAGTTAGCATTCACTTAAACAATTGGCTCGTGTTTTGCCTTATATATCTGCCTAATAAATTTATTTCAAACGATTAACTTTTCATTTCGTAACATTATATCTTGAAGCAACGAATCACAATAGTGTGTAAATCAAAAAAAATATTTATTTATGAATAATAATAATGCTTTGCATCGCAGGAAGTTCATTAAACAATCAACCCTTGCGGGAGTGGCAGCAGCTTTTTCCGTTCCGGTACTCTCTTCTTTTGATGACCATAAAAAAAGCACAGCTTTTAAGGAATACCAAAGTGATATTAACTGGCAGCAACAGCCGCTCGGTTATGCCTATAATGCTATTGAACCATCTGTTGACGCGCTCACTATGGAAATTCATTATACCAAACATGCCGCCACCTATACCAAAAATCTTACAGATGCCACTGCCGCAGAACATGTAAATACCGGTTCAACAACAATAGAACAATTGTTATCCGGCATCTCAAAATACTCTCCCAAAATGAGGAATAACGCGGGTGGTCATTATAATCATGAATTGTTTTGGAAAACAATTAAAACGCCGGTAGACAATAATAAGCCATCTGCAGCATTGCTAAAACTGATTGAGAAGGATTTCAATTCATTTGACGCTTTTAAAACACAATTCAGTGATGCGGCAAAAGCAAGGTTCGGTAGCGGCTGGGCATGGCTTGTACTTACTGCCGATAAAAAACTGGTGGTGAGTTCAACACCTAACCAGGATAACCCGTTAATGGACCTTGCAGAAACAAAAGGGTTTCCCGTATTGGGGCTGGATGTGTGGGAACACGCATACTATCTTAAATACCAGAACAAGCGCCCTGATTATATTGCCGCATGGTGGAATGCAGTGAATTGGGATTACGTGGATAAACGATTTTCACAACATTGATATTTCTTTAATATCTGTTCATTATTGCTTAGGCTGTATCAAAACCATGATACAGCCTTTTGTTTTCACAAGCTTTTTGTGAAAGCAATGTCGTTTCAACAGTATATTAATTATGCACTCAGCAAAATTCCTGTTATGAGCTGTGCAAGCATTACTAACAGGCAGATTACAAAAGGCACTAATGATATTCTTTGATCATATGCATGAGTACAATTATCCTTTCTCCATCCGATATCATTCCCTGCATTCTTCTTTGCTCCGGGAAGAAAGGTTTATCAATTAATGTCTAACTTTATTGTCTACGCTTACCGGGCCATATAAAACAATATCATCGTTGATTTATCGTAATAAGCCTGGTAAAATATGGATGGACTTATGAACAGGTTTATGATATATGGATATTTGTGGCTTATAATGCTGTCATTTGAGTTCTCAAAAAACATAGAACAACCTTCCGGACAGGCATCATTAACATTCCGTCACTATGTCGGAAACAACGTATTAGAAGTAGGGAAAACCTATACCAATGTATTGGGAGAAGATTTTTCGATTTCCAAATTCAGGTATTATGTAAGTAACATTGGGTTTGCCGATTCTCTTAATAAAACCATATATTTAAAGAAGAATGCCTGTTTTTTAATCAATGAAACAGATGCCGGATCTAAGTCATTTGAATTGGCAATACCTGCGGGCACCTACAACAAACTTTCTTTTCTCATTGGAATTGACAGTATCCGGAACGTAAGCGGTGCGCAACAAGGAGCGCTTGATCCGCTGAACGATATGTTCTGGACCTGGAGAAGCGGGTATGTTATGGCGAAAATGGAAGGTGAAGCCAATGTATCTTCTTTACCGCATCATATATTTGAATATCATATTGGTGGTTTTAAAGGAAAATACAATGTGCTTCAGCAGGTGGAGCTTGCGCTGCCAGCCACTGTAGTGGTGTTGCCCGGCAAATCTTTACAAATAAATATAGCGGTAGATTTAAATGCATGGTTTGGCGGTACACATTCCCTTTCCATTGCCCAATATCCCGCGTGTACTTCCGAAGGCGTGTTGGCACAGCAGTTTTCTGAAAACTACCGTACTATGTTCTCTGTTCAAATGGTTACATTACAATGATGTTTAAGCGCCCAATATCGTTAACCGGCATGTTGCTTTTGGTAATTGCGTTGTTGCAGAGTGCTTTTTCCATTCAGTATAATAATGCACATCCTGTAAAACAAAAAATACCTAAAGGATTTCCTCCTCCTGTATATACCTTCAAAAACAACCCACTTACCAAAGAGGGGGTTGAACTGGGCAGAAAATTATTTTATGATGGTCGCCTTTCGCAGGACGGTTATATGGCTTGCGCATCCTGCCACCAGCAATTTGCGGCTTTTGCCGATTTTGAGCATAAATTAAGTCATGGTGTTCACAGCAGGCTTACGATCCGTAACGCGCCACCGCTGTTTAACCTTGCCTGGCAAAAAGACTTTCACCTTGATGGGGCCATCAATCATATTGAAGTGCAACCCCTGGCGCCTATGACCGGAAAAAATGAAATGGGCAATTCGATAGACAGTATTATCACTTTGCTAAAAAAAGATACCACGTACCGAAAAATGTTCAAAGCAGCTTTTGGCAGTTCAGAAATAAACAGTCAGCGTATGCTAAAAGCTCTGGCACAGTTTACAGGCAATATTGTTTCAGCCAATGCCAAATTTGATAAAATGAAAAGAGGCGAAATTGTTTTTAACGAGTGGGAACGCAACGGGTACGCTATTTTCCAAACGCGCTGCGCTACCTGCCACCCTGAGCCTTTGTTTACCGATCTGCAATACCATAATATAGGACTTCCTGTTGATACATTCCTGAATGACTATGGCCGGATGATAATCACCGGCGAAAAATCAGATTCTTTAAAATTTAAAACACCTTCGCTACGCAATGTGTCCAGGACTGACCCTTACATGCACGATGGCAGGATCTGGGGCCTTTCTACAGCCCTTAATCATTTGCAAACCTGGTCAGTTACAGATAGTACTGCCGATCCACTGATCAGGCAGGGCAAACCACTTGAAAAAATGGAGGTTAAATACCTGGTTTCATTTTTACATACTTTACTCGATTCCACTTTACTCACCGATCCATCGCTTGCTGACCCTATTCCAGGCAACCTCATCCATAGCCCTGTTCAGTAATTTTGATTGCTGCATCTTTTTTTATATTTTGTATTTGCAAAGTTTTATAAAATGAAAGCGACCATCTTCATCATTGCCGGTTTATTTTCTTTCGTAACCAGTTTTGCACAGCAACCTGTGGAATGGTCTTTTCATACAAAAAAGATCAGCGAGGGTAAATATGAAATTCATCTTTCCGCCACCATAGATAAGGGATGGGCCCTCATATCCCAATCCTCAACTGGCGACAGGGAACTTGCCCCAACTGAAATTAAATTACAAGAAGCGAAAGGCATAAAACTGTCAAAAAAAATTGAAGAACAGGGATCAATGCTCACAAAAAAAAGTGCCGCCCGTAATGTATCGGTCAAATGTTTTGAAAATAATGCTGACTTCATCATTATCCTCTCTGCTAACAGTACACCAAAAGAAAATATTAAGGGAACAATTTCTTATGTAGCTTTTAACGGCTCCCAAACTTTACCTGCATTTACGGTTGCTTTTTCCGTTCCACTGAACTGAGTATTCTTTATTAATTATTCAACACCTTCATTTATCTAAATCAATGCGTTTTGGCACGCGGGATATAATAATATATAGACTATCTACTGGTTAGATATTTCTGTGGATTATTTTTACTAACCGGTGAACAAGACCTATACAGCTTCTCCTCAAAATGCAAAGTGTCTCCAGTCTCTGCCGTTAACAACTGCCGCAAACAAAATCTTTTGTATTGTCGAACTTTATATTTTTAAGATCGGCGTCAGGATGCAATGCCATCTGCATATGCTGATCATATATCGCTCTCATACCTTCTACATCTTTATCAGTGGTATTTTCGCTGCCTGTTTTCTTCGTGATCAGTTATAATAGTCTCAATTTCTTAAAAATTTAACATTGAAGCATTTAACCAAAGCGTACTAGGTTGAGGTTTGAAGAAACAGTGGGAATCAAATTTTTATTCATAATGGTTGGGTATGATGAGAAGATAGTGTTACCAAGTATCAATTCTCCGTTAGTGTCGCAGGATATCAGAACTTTACTTTACTAACAGTTAATGTTGAAGACACAGACAACCAGTAACATTGTACTGTAATTATGTTAGTGCTGCGGTTGGAAATGAATGCTGTTAAAGAGTCGTTTCATTTACGGGTACGCATAACCGAATGATAAAAGTTTGACCTTTTGAAAATCAAAAAATATTTCTCATGTTAGATTGTGCTGCGTTTCCACGCGGGGCTTCAAATATTTTTTTGTGTTTGATCGGGAAATGTAAGAGCTACTGTCTCAAGGGCGGTGGCTTTTTTCTTTTTCCCTGGATTGCGGTCAGGAATGAACATATCTACGCGCATGCGAACAGTTGCAAATGTTGAATATGATGGTTGATGGAAAAAATAATTATGTTTGGCAGGTAATTGAAGATACCGGGAACTTGAAAAGCGGTGGCTGGTTTTTAGTGAGAAACCAGTTGCTTCAATATAGTTTTCTTTATTAAGAATAGTTGTCTAATTGTGTGAAAGGATTTGTTTTTGCAGATAGTTGCAGTCTTCTGCTGATATGCAATGCTGTAGTTTTTCTTTTAATTTTAAACTGAAATGATTAAACTGAATCTCAGCTCTTTCTTTCATAACGGAAACCAGTATATCTCCATCTTCCTTTTCAATCTCTGCGTTAAGAACCCTGAGCCTCACATAGACAAAGTCTTTCAATTTGCCCGACAGGCGTATGGTATCACTACCAGTATGTTTTTCATCTAAATCAGAATAGATATTCATGCTTCGCAATTAAATAAATTATTACGTTCTTTTGAACAGCACTGTAATTAATTATGTTATTAAAATGTTTTTATAAATCAAATAAAGCATCGTGGGCATAACAACACCAATCCTGGAAGGAATTTCGGTAAGGAAAGCTCATTCACAGCTACAACTGCTGGTTGTAAATGCACTTAGTTCCCATCTTTTAATTACCGGTGAAAAAGAGACATATAGTTTATTGAATTCCTAACGCATTCAATATTGTATAAGATAAACGCATTACTTTTAAGCTGATGAACCAGTATGCAAGAGGAATTATTACAGCATTGCTTTTTCTATCAATGAACGCCGGTGTAAAAGCACAGGGTATTGAACAGCATGACTATACAGACTACCATGTACATTTACAGGATTCGTCTACTGTTCAATTAGGTTTCAGATTGCTGAAAGCTTTAGGCAAGACTCCCACAAGTATTGATTCGCTGGTGTTTGATGCGGATACCATCATCCAACGACTTGACAGGGCAAAATTTAAGAACGCCTGGATTTTATCAAACGCATATTGGTTTGGGTCGCCATTAACACCCATACAAAACGAATATGAAGCAGTTAAGAAACAAAATGACTGGACGGCAGACCAGGCATCCCATTATCCCGGCAGGTTAAAAGCGTTTATGAGTGTGAATCCTTTGAAATCGTATGCGCTAAAGGAAATGCAACGCTGTATAGATAGTAAACGTTTTGCAGGGCTCAAACTTCATTTTGCAAACAGTAAAGTCAATCTTTTTGATGAGGCACATATTGTGAAACTTCAAAAGATTTTTGCATTGGCAAACAAAAATCATTTGGTGATGCTTATTCACTTCAGGAGCGCACAGCAATGGGATGGGAGTGCCAATGCACTGATTTTAATAAATAAATTAATGCCATTTGCAAAAAACACGAAGGTAGTAATTGCACATATGGGCGGATGGGGCGGATATGATAAACCTACGCATACTGCGCTTGAACGCTTTGCTGCATACATTCATCAAAATAATGCATACAGTAAAAATCTATACCTGGAAGTGAGTGCAGTATTACCGCTCAATACAGATGAGGAGTATAAACCCATAAAAAATAAACCCGGTTGGGACCCGGTAGCTGCACTCAACAAACGGATCGGACAAATTGGTATAGATCATATTCTTTTTGGTACAGATTGGCCGTTGATTGACATCGATCCATATATCCAATTATTAAATACAACATTGGGTGCATCTATTGCTCAGCAGATTTTAAGCAATACAATAAGCGGTTATTGAATGTTTATTATTGCTTTTTAGCTGTTCAGAAAGCGTTTTCTGATATAGGTATAATGAAATTACCACACAAAGGCTAACCAGGGAGACGTTGCTGCGAAGAGCGGGCGGCCGAAATAAAAAGCGAACCCGGAAAAGGTTGTAAGGTAGACGTTTGTATTGCTGTAGCAGTATAGCAAAATTAAGTAGTACAGTAGAGTTTTGGGAAAAGCAGATAGCTAACGCTGAAAAAGTTTTTTTAAATCTCCGGATAACTGAGGTGTAGATTTTGAATAATAACCATTACCATATTTGTCTATTATTTTTAAATTCCTGTCAATTAAAATATAGGATGGAATAGAACTGATGCTATACATGTCTGTGATCAGCTTTTGAGTTGGATATATAGCAGGTGTGTTTTTATTTTCCAGGATTTGCGGCCATTGCATACTGTCTGCAATTACAGCTTTCGACCATTCGTCTTTGCTATCCTGGTTTGCTATGCCTATAATTTCCAGGGTTGAACTATATTCTTTATAAATATCTTTTAATACCGGTGTCATCTGCCTGCACGGTCCACACCAGGATGCCCAAAAATCCAGGAGGATATATTTTTTACCTTTGAAATCTTCCAGGCTGATTGTGTTGCCCTTGTTGGTAATTGAAGTGAAATTTTCTGCGCTGCTCCCAAGGCTCGCTTTTTTTTCGAGCGCTATTTCAGCTTTTATCTTTTGCCCGGGTCTCGTTTTTTTTAATGTTGGTGGAAATTTTTCATAAATATTTTCCAACGCCTGAAGTGGGAAAGCAATGCGTTCATAGTCAGAGTGGGATAAGATGTCTGCTGCTACAAATGAATGGGGGTGTTGTACTATAAATGCGGAATCAACTAATCTCTTTTGTTTATCAAGGATATCAATTTCTTTACCCACTGAGTCTAATGTATGTTCAATTAATTTTTTTTGTTGATCGTTGGTAACTGTATGTCGCAGCTTGTAGTATTTGTCATATACAGTGTTAAGTGGCTTAAGAGTGCTATCGATAGTCCGTTTTAATTGTATTAGTTTAGTCCTGTCCATATCAGTTACAGAACCTGAAAGTGTCATTTCATCCAAATGATTAATGGTGGCTGTGAATTGCATGATAGAAGGATCGATGTAAAAATCGCACGCATTTATGCCTTCATAGTCAGCCCCTATTGGATAAGCTAAGAAAGTTGCTCTGGCTGGCTCATGTATATTTCCGGTAAATACAAAATGCTCTGCCTTTACTACACTACTGTCCAGTATTTGCCTGCCATCGCGCCAATATAATAAGTAAACATAACCATCCTTTTTCCCTTTGATTGTTCCTTTTAATACAAACTTATTAATGGGTGGTTGTTTCGTTTGCATTGCGCCGAACACAAGCAAAATGGAAAAAAGGCTGAAGAATTTCATATAAGAAGGTTGTGATTTCAAATATATCAAACGAGATTTTAAAAATTGCAAAACAAGAAAATGGCAAAGACTTTTTAAGGATACTTTAACCCGGGAAAGATAGTTTCTTGTAAGCGTTGATTATCTTTTATAACCCAATAATCTCAACGCATTAAATACAACCACTAACGTTGAACCTTCGTGCCCAATAACTGCCGGACCGATATGTGCTATTCCTGCTATGGTAAGTGGTATTAATATTACCACCATCCCGAGACTGATAAATAAATTCTGTTTGATAATGCTGTGTGCTTTTTTGCTTAACCCAATAGCAAAAGGAAGATGCTCTAATTTGTCTGCCATCAGTGCAATATCTGCAGTTTCCAACGCTACATCACTGCCCGCTGCTCCCATGGCGATGCCTACTGTACTTTTTGCCATTGCCGGTGCATCATTTACACCATCGCCTACCATGGCTACTTTCTTTTCGCTTGTTTTTAATTTTTCAATCGCTTCTACTTTTTGTTCAGGCATCAGGTTGCCCCAGGCATCTGTAATGCCTGTTTCCTTTGCAATGGCTTCAGCTACTTTCTGATTATCGCCCGTAAGTATTATCATTTTGCGAATGCCTTGTTTGTGCAATTGTGCCAGGGTTTCTTTTGCCTCTTTTCTTGCAACGTCCATGAGTGTAATAATACCAATGTATGTATCCTGCTGCTGAACAAGCATGGTAGTATTGCCTTTGCTTTCTACATCTTCTATTTGTTGTATAATAGCAGCGGGTAATGCATCTTTTTTTTCTGTAAATAATTCTTTATTACCTATGTGAATGGTTGAACCATTGTAATCTGCTTTAACACCTCTTCCTTGTATTGCCGTAATATTTGATGCCGGTGCAATATCTTTTTTTAATTGCTCCACGCCTCCTTTCACGATGGCTGCTGCCAATGGATGATCGCTTAATTTTTCTACTGCTATAATAGTTTCCAGCAGTGCTTCTTCGGTTGTATTGTTGAGCGGATAAACGCCGGTAAGCGTTGGTTTACCTTCTGTTAATGTTCCTGTTTTATCAAATGCAATGGCGGTAAGTGAACCCAGTTCTTCTAACGGCTTGCCGCCTTTTATCAATACGCCTCCTCTCGCTGCTCTTGCTACACCACTTAAAACTGCACTTGGCGTTGATATAGCTAAAGCGCAAGGGCTTGCTGCAACCAATACAGCCATGGCCCTGTAAAAACTTGCGCTGAATGGTTCATGTATTACCAAGAATGCCAACAACAATAGCCCTACTAAAATCAATACTGAGGGCACATAATATTTTTCCAGTGTATCAGTAAAATTTTGAGTGGGCGATTTCTGCGTTTGCGCTTCATTCACCATTTTTACCAACCTGGCTATGGTGCTGTCTGCTGCAACTTTGGTCACTTTAATCTCCAGGTTTTCACCGCCGTTTATAGAGCCTGCAAACACTTTGTATGGAGCGCCTAACTTATCTGCCTTTATAATATCTATACCAGTATCTTCTACCGGTATTTTATCAACGGGCATACTTTCTCCTGTAATGGGCGCCTGGTTAACACTGCTCTTTCCATATACAACTATACCATCAGCCGCAATTTTTGAATTTGGTTTTACAACAATTATATCCCCGGCTTTCAGTTCTTCAATCTTTACTTCTTTAATGTTATTGCCATTTTTCAGCAAAGCTGTTTTAGGAGCAAGATCTGTTAAAGCAGCAATAGATTTTTTTGCTTTCTCCATTGCATAATGTTCTAATGAATGGCCAAGACTGAAAAGGAATAACAGCAATGCACCTTCTGCCCATTGCCCTAAACAGGCCGCACCAATGGCTGCAACCAGCATCAGAAAGTCGATCTCAAATTCTCCTTTGCTGATTCCTTCAATTGCTTCTTTAGTTGTATAAAATCCACCAAAGAAATAGGCTGCTATATAACATGCAATGGAAACATATGAAGAAATGGATTGGATAAACGATAATCCAAAACCAATTGCCAGCAAGGAGCCGCAAATGATAGCAAACATTAATTCCGTTTTTTCTCCAAAGATGCCGCCATGTGCATGATTGTGTTCACCGGGATGATGGTGGTCATGGTTGTGTGCTGTATGTTTGTGTTCGTTCGCTTCATCTTTGGTATGCGCATGTGTATGTACCGGTATTGATTTCAGATCGGGAGAGATGATGGTGAGTCCAAGTTGACGGAGGCTGGCAAATATTTTTTGAGGCGTTGTTTTGTGATGATCAAACTCCAATGTGATCCAGCCCGCTGCAGATACGGAAACAGACATAATGCCTTTTGTATCTTTTACATTCAGCTCTATAATGTGGGCATGCGTTACATGGCGGATGCCTTTTACTTCCAGCAGCAGATGCCCGTAGCGTTCCGTGATTTCCGCTCCTGCATTGGCTGCAAGCTGCTGTACTTTTTCTAATGTTATTTCAGCAGGATTGTAATGAAAACATAATTGTGCTTTTGCCTGATCTGTTCCCGGAATGATATGTACTTTTTCTATTCCTCTTTTAGAAGACAGGTTACTGATGATGCGGTTTACACATTCATCTCGTTCATGTGGAATTTCCGGCAGCAATATGTTGAGGTTTATTCGTGTCTTTTCCATTATTGCAAATCTTTTAAATAGCCAGATCAAAAACTTATGGTCTGATGTTTTGAATGCTACCTAAAGTAAGGAAAATAGGAATCAGTAACAGATAAAAGCCGGAGAATTAAATGCGGCTAAGCATGAACGAAAGCTTTTTAATTGCTTTTATAGCTATTTATAACCGGTTCTTGTCCGTTCATCGTCATTATATTGCTGTCTGGCGAAAAGAGTACCAAAGACTATACAGGATCTGATTTTTCGTCTATCTTCACCTCGGTTTTTCATAGGATATTGGATTTAAAACGGGGAGCATTTCTATGCACCCTTTTTTTATGCTTATTTAGTTCCGGGTAAAGAGCGGGACTATTATCCATACAAATAACCGCTGCTTATAAAAACAACGGCTATTTTTTATGAGTGCTGTTATTAATAGATCATCCGGTATACTGCGCCTGTAGTATTTATCATCATTGCTTTTCCCGGTATAACAGCCATGCGTACTGCATCAGTGCCTGCTATTTCTTTCCATTGCTCCAAAGGGTATTGCATTACGTTGATTTTGCCAGCACTGTTAGTGAGCCAAAGTTCCCCTTCATATCCGGTATCAATATCTCTGCCATCGCTGCCCGGCATTTGGTGCAGACTACCGTTGCCCATTACATATATTTTACCATCTGTACCTACCACCTTTAAATTGTATACACTGCCGGTTGTAAGGCTTTGAAAATTTCCTGCAACTATTAAACTCCAGTTAGAATTGATAGGGCTGTACTGATAAATGCCCCCGGCGTTATTTATTTTAAAAACAACACCCTGCCCGGTTACCGTTATATCTTTTGCATCATTGCCCGGTAGTAAAGACCATTCGTTGCCATTACGCATGTGTATTTTCCCATCGTTTGTAATAACATACAGGAAGCCAATATTAACCGCAACTTTTATTACGCCGGCAGGAGCACCTGTTACCCTGCTCCATGCTGTTTGTGTGGAAGTCATTTGGTATAAGTTGCCGGTGGCATTAACCATATAGGCGGTACCACTGGTATCAACATCAATTTCTTTGGCATCACTATCCGATACTTTTTCCCAGGGTTTAAAATAGGAAGTTGCCTTAAGCTGATTGATGCCCACGCCCGGCACAATGGTACCTGAAAGCTGACCAATATAACTGCCGCGTGTAACATAATAATTGAAAGTGGTGCCGGTATTGTTACCAACGCTGATAGCATTAAACTTACTGGTGCGAATGGTTAATTGTTTAAGCGAGATGTTGGAATATCCTGAAAAGCCAGTGATGTATTCGTCTGCAGAAAATGTATAGCTTACCATAGGAGTCGTTGTATTGCCACCGGAGGAGGCAACGTATAAAAGGCTTTGGTTTCCGGGTGTTTTGTACCAGATTGTGATATACGTAATTCTGTTATCAGTGCCTTTGCCAATACCAATTCTATGCATGATATAGTTTGTTGATGCCGCTGCTGACACTTTGTATCCAATTCCTATGGGTTCAGTTGGGGGTTGAATGGAAAAGCTGGTGCCGGTAAAAGTTGTGAATGGGTTGAATACTTCATCTTGCTCATTATTATTCCTGGCAGCAACATTGCTCTCATTTTCCGGGATACCGGAAGAGATAGGGATAGCATTTTTATATTCATCCGGTAAATCATCCCAGTAAATCAATTGTTCACCGGATGCAGGCGCCTGGCTGGTTTGCTTAAGAGCGATGGCAGCTGCTTCATCCTTTTTGCAGGAAGTTGCATATAAGGCAACACTGATGGCACAAATGCAAATTAATTTTTTCATTATTGTATTTTTTTGTGTGATGAACGTTGTTGAAATGTGTGTTACAAAGCTGTTACCTTTCAAGCGATACTTCAATACCGCAATGGGTGATTTATACCCTGCTGAAATAGTACACTTACTTTAATGTGAGGTAGGAACTGGTGCTGGATTGCTGCAGCTTTATCTATAAGCATATCAAAAGTATTCAGCAGCATAGTATGGAAGGCAGATAAAAAGCAAAGAAGGCAAAGGATGGCAAGTGCTGCAATGGCTGCCGATATATATGTATTCTTTTTCATTGTAGTAGGTTTTGATTCAAATCTCGTGACCGCAGCAACGGGAATCAATACCACAATGGGGGATTTGGAGAGAATGGTGGTGGATTGTCAATGGTCAATTGTAAAAAGTGAATACAGTTTTAATGTAGCACATGCCTCCACCTTAAACTCTATACCATACATCTTTCACCTCATATCAGCCCCTGCTGAACGGCTTTCATAACCGCTTCGCTTCGGCTGGCAACATGGAGTTTCTTATAAATATGTTTTACATGTGTGCGTACTGTTTCGTAGCTGATGAAGATTTTATCTGCAATCTTTTTGTAGTCGTCTCCATCCACCATATACTTCAGTAACTCTTTTTCGCGATCACTGAGTTGGTAATCGTGACTACCTGGTGTTACCAGGATTATATTTTTACTGGAAAAAAAACCAAGCATTTTTTTGGCGACCGTACTATTCATGGGCGCCCCGCCATTGTATACTTCAGTTATAGCTTCGAGATATTTGCCAGGCGGATCGTTTTTTAAAATGTAGCCGGATGCACCTGCGCATAAAGCCAGGAAGATCCGCTCACTATCGTTGAATACTGTTTGTATGAGCACTTTTACATCAGGGAATTTTTGTGTAATCAAGCCAGTGATTTCAATGCCATTGAGCCCGGGCATTTCAATATCCATCAATACAACATCTGGTTTACTACGTTGAATAGCATGCTCCCATTGGTTGCCATCTGCAAACGCACCTGTACAATCATAACCTGGAGTGCCATTAAGGATCGCCTGCATGGCATCTCTTACCAGTTTATTGTCTTCGAACATCGCCACTTTTATTTCCATAATACATCGCTTGATTATAGTACAATCTTAGTATTAAATTGTTCAACAAACATTGTTCGCTGAACAATTTAACGAGTTGCATGGTTTTATTTCTTTACCTGAAAATCCGCGTGTCCGCATTGCCACAATGCAAATGCAAACTGATCTGCAAAATTGGAATAAGTAACCGCCTTGTCTTCTGTAAAATGGCCATTATCGTAATTTACTTTCATCAATACAGGCTTACCCGAAACCGAAGAATTTTGTAGAGCGGCAGCAAACTTGCCTGGCTCCCATGCTATAACTCTCGGGTCGTTCCATCCTGCTACACACATTACTGCAGGGTATTTTGTATTGGCTACCACATGCTGCACGCCATCCATTTCATACAACGCCCTGCACTCTACACTGTCTTTTACTGTTCCAAATTCGGGGATACCGGGCGGTCCATTGGGCGAGGTTTCCATGCGCATAGCATTGGCGCAACCTACATTGCAAACAGCAGACGCGTACAAATCAGGCCGCTCGGTAATTGCCCTGCTTATTAATATACCACCTGCACTGGTGCCTCTGCCACTCATCTTGCTGGCCGATGTATATCCCTTCGCAATTAAATATTCGGTACAACTATTAAAATCTTTCCAGGTATTGGGTTTATTTGTTTTCATGCCGGCTTTATACCAGGCATCACCTTTTTCGCCACCACCTCTTATGTGCGCCATAGCTATCACTACATTTTTTGTAGCCAGGCTGTTGAGCATAATATCAAAAAAAGGTGTGAGGCTATATCCATAAGATCCATATCCTTCCATAATGCATGTGTTGGAACCATCCAGTTTTAATCCCTTTTTATAAATAATAGATAGTGGTATCATGGCGCCATCGTGTCCTTTCACTTCTACTTCTTCTACCACTATATTCTTATACGCTTCTGGAAATTTAGTGGTTTTATTAAACACCGTTTCACTAAACTGATTTTTATCAGCATTGTACATAAACTCAGTATAGGCTTTATTCCAGGAGCTGATGCCTACAATGCAATCATTGGTTGCGCCATCTAAACAATTTATGGAAGCCATGCCAGTAAACGGAAGTTTTATTTCATCGGTTTTCTCCGTCTTTAGATGATACCGGAAAATGCGGCTGTTGATACCATTATTGTATAGTGCATATAGGTAGTCTTTGCTATGCGCAATGCCTTCTAATACCTCCGCTTTTTCTGCAAAAATTATTTTGGCATTTTTCCAATCAGGATTGGCAAGACTGGTTGATACCAGTTTGTAATTTTTAGCGCCTATATAAGTAATGCCATATACTTTGTCGCCTATTACATGCAAAAAAACATCCTCAAAACTCCTGCTTGAAATAATGCCATCTTCTGGTTTGCATAATATTTTCCACTCAAGCTTTTGGGTAAAAGAGGTTGGAACAGGTGCATAGTAACAATTAAACTCGGGCTTATCGGTATATAGGTGCCCGATAATATAGTTACTGCCTTCATTAAGTTTTGCCAGCGGTATATCTACCGGCTGTATATTTAATGCCGGATAACTTTCATTACTATACAAATCAATATCGCTTTTTACATCAGTACCTATAGTATGAAACTTTGTTTTATTATTCTGCTGAATTTCAAAACTGGTAATATCATCGGTGGGTAACCACGAATAGGTGAATGATTTGTTGTCGGTAGTCCAGCTTAAAGGGCCTATCCAGCTTGGGTAAATGGTTTCGGGTAAAAATGTTTTAGCATCCACATCCAATACTTTAATGGTAGAGATTTCTCCACCACCTTCTGCATAAGACAGCAATAATTTTTTGCCATCATAGCTGGGAATTATTTTTTGAACAGACAATGTTTTGCCCGCTATATAATTTACCGGATCAAACAGCAGTTGCTCTTTTCCGTTTGTCCCCTGCCGGTAGTACACTTTTCCTACAGTTTCGCCAGGTGTTGTTTTTACATAAAAGATCCGCCCTTTTTGTGTAATGATGAATTTATATCGTGCGGGTTTTATTTTGTCTATACTTTGCCATTCTGCTATCAGCTCGTTTCTGCCCGGAATTTTACTAAGTATAACATTACTGAAATCAGCCTGCTGTTTAAACCAGTTTTCCGTTTCGGGGCTTTTAATATCTTCAAGCCAACGGTAAGGGTCTTTGTAGGTAACGCCAAAATAAGTATCACTGCTGTCAACTGTTTTGGTTGCAGGGTATTGTAGCTGTGCACTACTTATTAATGTGGCACAAAGCAGATAACTAAAAAGCAATATTTTTTTCATTTTGATATTTTTTATGGAGGCTAAGATTGTATTAAGACAGGGATTATTCAATACCCCATCAGGTGATTTTTATCTTCATAGAAATTTTAGTGCCTTCATTCTTTTTCGATTGCATGGATAATGTTGCGTTGATTTCATTGGCCCGCTGCTGCATATTGTTTAATCCATTTCCCCTGCGTATCATCGCTTCTTCAAAGCCTTTACCATTGTCGCTTACGCTAAATTCAAGATGATGCTCATCTTCCATGATGTGTATTTCCAGCAATGTACCTTCGCTGTATTTTACAGCATTATTGATGGCTTCTTTGCAAAACAGGTAAATGTTGCGACGGTTTTCTATATGTAATAAATGTTCATGTAAACGAGATGGTATGTCAACTTTTACCTGCATATTTTTTGCAGAAGCCATGTTTCGGTCGTATTCTTCCAGCCTTTGAACGATTTTTTGCAATGAGTCCTGTTCGGGATTCATCAGCCAAACAATATCATTCAATTTGTTCACCATCTGAGCGGATGATTCCTGCATAATGTTTAAGGAATTTTCTACGCCCGTAAGATTAGAAGATTGCAATTGTGTTTTAGTAAGATGACTATACATGGACACGCCACTGAGTGTAGCACCTACTTCATCATGCAGCTCGCGGCTGATGCGCAGGCGTTCATTTAATAACGATTGTTGATTTTGTAACCGTTTCTTTTTACGGAACCAATAAAAGCCATAACTGCCGCAGAGCAATATTACAGCGATGCCTGTAATGGCAACATTTTTGCGCCTCCCTTCTTCCTGGGCAAGTACAGTTTTTAATTTATTTTCTGTGGATAGCAGTTTTATCTGGTCTTCTCTTTTTTCTGTTTCATACCGCATTTTATATGCTGCTGATTTCCGAACACTTTCTTCACTAACAAGACTATCGTTGTAAAGTTTGTATTGAGAAAGATTATAAAATGCATCCTTGTAGTTGCCTTCAAGGTTGTCTAATGCAGATAATCCCAGGTATGAATCCCTCATCAAAAATCTACCATTGATGGCTCGTGCCGCATTAAGGCTTTGAACATAATAATTCCGGGAAAGACTCAGTTTTTTTTGTTTCCTATAAAAATTGCCCAACAGATAACTTACTTGTGAAACACCCTGGAGAAGATTGAGCTTTTTATATTGCCCCAGTACCTGTAAATATTTTTGTTGTGTGGTATCATTCAGCTGTTTCGCCGCAGTGGTATCACTATTAGCAAAAGCTTGTTCGGCCAAATGCATCATAGAGGGCTGCTATTTTACTTTCAGCATCTATCACACCATTTTCGTTTTCTTCCCTGCTGTAATAATATAAAGCCTTTTCATAATTCGCTTTTGCCTTTTCATAAAAACCACTTGTAAAATCTATTTCACCCAAATACAGGCAGCTATTGGCATAGCCGGTTTCTGAACCTCCATATTTTTTAAATATTTCCTGGTTTTTGTTGAAGGCAACCAGGGCTGCGGCTGTATCCCGTAAACAAAGTTGTGCAAGCCCTATCATCACATACACTTCAGAAGAAGCAGCTTGATCACCTGCACGGTCGTAATACCTGAGTGAGTTATACATGTATTTTACGGCTTCTCCATAATTGTCGTCAATCATATAAGTGTGTGACATTAGAAAAAAAGCCCTGGCGCTGCGCACCGTATCTTTTGAGATCTCAAATATTTTTAGTGCTGTTAGAAACTCCTTTCTTGCTGCTTCGGTTTGATTGGTTGCCCAATAGTAATTACCAATACTCATATGGGCGTTAGCTATACCTTTTTGAAAACCTATTTTTTCGCTTAACGCTAATGCCTGTTTTGCATATTCCAATGCTTTTTCTTCTTCCAGCCGGTTAATAAATTCCCTGTTAAGCATGTTGAAAATATTCACGCTCTCCGTGTCTGCAAGCGGGGTGCTAAGTTTTTTCAAAAGGCTATCAATCAGTGCAGTTTGGCATGGACCTGCCAATGCCGAAAACAGCAACACTTTCAGTATAAAAATTTTTATCCATTTCATGCACAATCATTTGAAGTGATAATACGCACCCGTATTTTTTTTAACTGCAATATCAATCTTGTCTGTATTTCATCAGCCCTCTGTTGCATATTGTTTTAGAAGCTGCTGTATTAACGGGTGTTTTGAGGAAGCTTGTATTGGATTCGGTTAACCTTCACAAACTACTGTAACTGCCTGCGCTTCCTTGGTGAAGTCATGGAAACATTGTATAAACAAATAATTATACTACAGAATGATTTAACAACGGAAGATTGAACTTTAAGGCAATAGTTATGGATAAGATACAACTTTTCATAACCGGATAATTATTGAATGTGTAATTTCTCAAATTGACCATGTATTTTGCTGATCATACAATAAAAGTAGTATTGGTTGCCAGCGAGAAAATACCTCATTGGGTGAAAAATGCTTCAGGATGTTCATAAGCAATTTATTTGTACACGAGGTAACAACAAAGCTAAACGTGGAGTTTATGCCGCGTATAGCTTTGTTTCCGACTAATATTTTACATCAAAATTATTTGGAAAACTTATAGTGTAAGCCCGCATAGGATATCTGATGTCACATCCTAACCTGCAAAGAATTAATTTTAGTGTACACCATGAATCACGGCTGAGACCTTTAGCTTTTGAAGGATTCTCATCAAGACAACCCGCGATACTTAGCTCACATCGATTCCTGCATTCTGCCAAAGGGTCATTTCCTCCCGGACCACCGCCGTTATCCGCTGCCATTATGCTGATATCACCCGATATCTCATGAACTTCTACTTCTCCTTCGGTTTGTAATATTAAAATACTGACATTGTCCTTTTTTACATATTTTATTTTACGGGTCGCGGTTACCTGCAGTTCTTTTATCTGCCCAAGGTATGAGGCCTTGCCGCTGCTTAAAAAATTAGTGATTTCAGATTGTGTAAAAACGGTTTTCGTAAGCTTGCCATTTATTTGGGTATAGTAGAAGCCATCCGTTGTTTTATTAGCAACACTATTCGACTGAAGTATGGCCGTATTGGAAAGATCATTTTTTATGCCCAGACCTTTGGAGCAGGAGAATAGCAAAAATGAAACGATGAAACTGTAAAGCATAAGGTTGATAATTTTTTGCATATATGTTGTTTTAATACGGTAAAGATTGCTTCGTTTTGTATGCTGTTCAATACCTCAATGGGTGATTTTAGGGTGATACTGTACACAGATCTCCCAGCGCTTTACTTCAACATTGGTTATTACCCAACCGTCATACATAGCTTGAACCCTCAAAATCAAAAAAGAGAATTTGTATACAACTAACCCTTTTTCGTATTAACTGTACCTCTGTATTCAGAAGATATTTGTGCTGTAATTGTAAAACAACAAAAAATGAAAAAAACAATCTTTATTACAGGTGCAAGCAGCGGTATAGGAAAAGAAACTGCAAAATTATTTAATGCTAAAGGCTGGAACGTAGTGGCAACAATGCGTACTCCTCATAATGAAACAGAACTCACACAGTTGCCAAACGTGCTCGTTACAAAACTGGATGTATTGGATTTGAATTCCATACAACATTCCGTAGCTGAAGCCATACAAAAGTTTGGGAAAATTTATGTACTGCTCAACAATGCGGGATATGGCGCTTATGGTCCATTAGAATCTTTTTCAAGAGACAAGATCGTTCGCCAGTTCAACACTAACGTTATCGGTTTGTTAGACGTAACCAAAGCCGTCCTCCCTCATTTCAGGCAAAACAAAAGCGGCGTCATCATCAACATTTCTTCCATAGGAGGCAAAGTAACATTTCCCCTGGGGGCGCTGTATCACGGAACCAAATTTGCAGTGGAGGGGATTTCAGAAGCACTGCATTATGAAGTAGAACAATTTGGAGGACAGGTAAAAATAGTAGAACCGGGTGCCATTGATACAGACTTTGCAGGACGCTCATTTGATTTCAATAATGATACATCTCTTACTGAATACCAGGATACAGTAGCAAAATTATTTGCTGTGATGCCTGCTATGACAGCCAACGCTTCTCCCGCCAGCCTGGTTGCCGAGGTAATTTATGAAGCTGCTACAGATGGAAAAGATCAGATAAGATACACTGCAGGCGAAGATGCGAAACAGCTATTGGCAAACCGCAAACAGTATGACGATGCTACATTTATCGGCGGAATAAAAGCCCAGTTTGGGTTTACTGCTTAAGCCTGGTTACGACAGATAATTATACCTGAGCGTTATTGATCTGGCAATAACGCTCTAATTTTGTTTAAACATTTTTGATAAATAAGATGAAACCCATCCAACAGATCCATAGTATTTCGGAGATCAACACTTTTATAGCAGACAAAATCAAACACCCGTTGGTTACGGTGGTTGATTTTAGCAAAGTGGACGAAGAAATGGAAGAAGGCACCCGTATTAGCTGCGACTTCTATACCATAATGTTCAAGAATTATTGCGCAAATAATGTTAGGTATGGCAGGCAAACCTACGATTTTCAGGACGGCAGCCTGATTTGCATAGCCCCAAAACAAGTGCTCAGCATAGATAATGAAGTGCAGAAAAGAGCAGACAAGATGGGGTGGGGGCTTTTCTTTCATCCGGATCTGATCAGTGGTACTTCATTATGGAAAAAGATGAAAGAGTATTCTTTCTTTTCATACGAAACGCAGGAAGCGCTGCATTTGTCAGATAAGGAAAAGCAAACACTCTTCGAGATTGTACAAAAAATAAATGCTGAATTGTCGGAGAATATTGACCGGCATAGCCAGACACTTATCGTATCTAATATCGAGTTGCTGCTTAACTATTGCGCAAGATATTACGACAGGCAATTCTTTACAAGGAAAACGGTGAACCAGGATGTTCTCACAAAGATTGAAGATGCATTGACAAATTATTTTCAATCGGCTCACCTGAGCGAAAAAGGATTACCGACCGTTAAATATTTAGCAGAACAGGTTCATTTATCAGCAAACTATCTCAGCGATCTGTTAAAGAGAGAAACAGGAATGAATGCACAGGACCGGATTCATTACCACCTGATTGAAGAAGCAAAAAATTTATTACTGAATTCAGATAAAACCGTTGGTGAGCTGGCTTTTACATTGGGTTTTGAATATCCGCAATATTTCTCCCGGCTGTTTAAATCAAAAACCGGAATGACACCGCTTGAGTATAGAAGTGTGAATTGAGTGGAGAATAAAGAAGTATGATATTGAGCAATCAAGACAGAAATTTTGATTTTTAAAAGAGTTTCAGCGTATTTAGGAAATTTATAAGTTGATTGCAATTTTAATTGATACAGAATGAAATTCACAAATTGAAGAAAGAATTTGATGATTTAGAGGTTACATTCTTGAGGCATTGTATTTCTGCTCATCCGGTAAATTATAGTGACGAGACCCGTAAAACGAATTTCAAAATTGACCGAAATTCAATCAATAATTGGGGATTGCTAAGCATAAGAGAAGAATTTAATAATACAAAAACCTACAACCTCTTTGTTTCACTTGATGAGTATTTTTTCAAGCAGAAAAATGTTTATAAATTATCTGCAAAAAACTAATTTCAAATTGCTATAAGACTACGAAAGAAAAGTTTGAAGAAAAAACCAGGCAACTGGAATTAATAAAAAATATCAAGCAATAGAATATTACCAGACGAAATACTGGCGCAACATTTCACCTTGTTGGTATGGGGAGCGAGCAATTTGCAAAATGTACCAACAACTGAAGCATTCAATAAATCATCACAACTATCCACAGACCAATTTTGCACACGCATATCGAAATAATATTATCATCTTTTGTACTTAACTTCAGCAAAAAAAATCAAGATAGTGCTCATAGACAAACAAAATGCTATTTCCTCACGTGTATAAAACCGCTGGATAGGAGCGGATATTTCAACCCAACAGTATGAGAATAATCATAATTTTTATTTTTTTTCTGTCATCAATAATCTCCTTTGCTCAAATAAAAGACCTGTCCACTCTTCCCGCTTATGACTGTTCTCTAAAAAAAGTAATGACAATTATTGGCAAACAAACTATTATTGCTTCACCAGATAATTCCACCGGGTTAGATGCGATTCTTGCTGATTATTGCGGCACGTTTGGCAGTAATTGCATTCGAAAAAAAGAATCAGCATTGGAAAGTAATGATTATGCCGGGAATATTTTAATGGTTGGCGTTTTGAATGGCTTTAAAAATTGGGATAAGCTTGCAACACCCATTCAACATATTGAAAATGGGTTTATAATTAACAACAAGATTTTTAAAGATCAATCTGATGGGTTTGTTTATGTGGATACCAATAGAATCATCATTGGTGGGAATAGTCTCCAGGCTGTTAAAGATGCGCAATTAGCGCTTACTGGTGGACACGATATTTTAGTGGTACAAAAAGGAAAGATTACCTATTTCGGTAACAGGAAGGACAATACTCATTTTAGCTGGTTTAACCTTCAGCATTTAAAAGAAACAAATTATACAAAGAAATCGTCTGAATTATTTTCAGGCATTTATGTTTCCAAAACATTTAAGGATACTATCGATTATCCAAAACTTTATACAGCGCTAAAATTCTATGTACATCAGTTTTTAACCATCTATCATTTAAAAATCCCTGTAAAAAAAGTCAGCTGGTTTCTGCATTCAAATATGAATGAGTATGGAACCATGTCGGGTATGTTTGGGCTAACTTGTCCGGGCAATAATTCCGCAGGCTTTAGCATACGTGGAGAAATTCATACGAATGGATTTAGTCCAGGTTTAGTTAAACACGAATATTCACATTTTCTATTCGACAATACCATTCCTCAAGACAATAACCCGGCTTTTTTTGTAGAGGGTTGTGTTGAATATGTAACAAATCTTAATGACAAAGATTTATTTACGAAGAGGATAGCAATTGCAAAAAATTTCAGGGACACTTTAAATTATACAGACTTAATAATAAATAACAGGGATTTTTATGGACAATACTCTGGTCCGAATTATTCTATTTGCGGAATATTTGTAAAATATCTTATTGACAAATTTGGTGTTGAAGCATTCAAGAAATATTGTTTGACAGGCAACAAGAAAGCAAAGACAAAAGATATTTTCAATATGGATTTTGAAACACTCATTAATAGTTACAAGCTTTGGTTAGACACACAATAGAACATTTACTAAAGGAAACGTATATTCACTTTTTACCGCCCTTCCTCTCACGTCAGCTATAATTCAGTCAACAGAATCATATGTCATTCAAGGTTGTTTTTAAATAGAATAATAGTGAAATTCCTCTCGTAGAAAGAGTAATAGTGCAGTATGGGCTATAAATAGTGGAACATGGTATGTTTGTAATACAGAAATAAACCTGGATATTGAATGAAAAAAAAGCTTGTAGATAATTTCTTCAAAATAAAAAAGCAACCTACCAAAGGCGGTTGGCATTATGTGGTGATTTCAGACATCTCAATTACTGAAAGATTGAATTTAGGTTTGGTAAGGGTAAGTGGTACTGTTGATAAGTATGCAATAAAGCAGTTTAATCTTTTGCCTATGAAAAATGGCAGTATGCTGTTGCCATTAAAAGCAGCCTTGCGAAAAGCAATACAAAAAAAAGAAGGAGATACAGTTCATGTAATACTTTTCCGGGATAAGTCGCCTGTTACAGTGCCAGATTATATCATAGACAGTCTTATAGATTTTCCTGGAGCGTATAATTTTTTTATGTCGTTATCAGAAAGTAATAAGAAGTATTATATCGACTGGATTGAGGAGTCAAAAACAATGGAAACCAAAACAAACAGACTGGTTAAAACAATAGAGCAATTAGAGAAAGGGATTAAATTTTACGATTGGCCTGCAAAAAATGACTAATGCCTATTCAATGTCGTTTCCTTAAGCTATTCTTTTACTTTTGATGGAAAATGTCGTGCCTACGGCACTCAATATCTTCCGGCATTTATATTTACCAATATGTCGCTCCTATGGAGCATATTAGCCGTGCTTAGCAATGCTTCACACATGATTTAAAAAAAATAGTCTGTTAGGAATAAGGAACAGTCAAGCCTCGTAGAGGCGATATTTTGGAGGATATAAGCAAAATAAAATAGGAAAGTGCCGTAGGCACGACATTTTCGGAATGCCGCAAAGAATCATACAATATCATAAGCCCTTATTGCCACCGATGATGCATTTATATTTCTTAAGGAAACGATGTTGAATGTCTATTACAAAAAAGCGTTTACAGAAATACTGCAAACGCTTTTACCTACTACACCATACTGTTATTTCTTACTGCCAGCCTCCCCCCAACGAACGATACAATTCCACTCTTACATCTCTCTGAATCCTTTCTATTGTTGCTACCTGCAGTTCCGACTGCAATGCTCTTTGTTGTGCTGTAATCACTTCCAGGTAATTGGCCATATCGCTCTTAAATAATAATTGTGCATTGTGCACCGCCTGTTGTGCAATTACAGACTGACCTGTAACAATTAATTTCTGTTCGGCTGATTTATCAATTTTTGTCAATGCATTTTCAACTTCTGCTACAGCGTTTAAAACAGATTGCTTAAACTTCAATACTGCTTCTTCTCTTTGAATGCGTGCCGTTTCAAAATTTGTTTTCAGTTCCCGGCGTTGGAACAAAGGTTGTGTAATACTACCCGCTGCTAATACAAACAGGGAATTTGGAATACTGATCCAGTTGGCAGATTTGAAAGATTCCAATCCTGCTCCCGCCGTGATGTTGAGTGCAGGATACATACTAGCCTGCGCTATACCTACTCTTGCATTGGCTGCCACCAACGCCATTTCATCAGCACGCACGTCAGGTCTGCGATTAACAATAGATAGCGGTAATCCTGTCTGCAAACTATCCTGTAGTAAATCATCACTAAGCGCTTGTCTTTGTAAAGTGCCAGGCAAACGGCCTGTTAAAACCTGTAAAGCATTTTCCTGCAATGTAATATCCTGTTCAATACCCGGAATTAAATAAGCGGTTGCCTGCTGCTGCAATTGCGCCTGCTGCACTGCCAGCGCTGTAACTTCGCCTGATCGTTGCAGTAAGTTAGTAACCGCTACAAAACTATCTGTTAACGCAAGATTTTTCTTCGTAATCTCCAGTTGTTTGTCGAGCATCTGTAAATTAAAATATCCTTGTGCTATAGAAGTAACCAGTTGCGTTTGCACAGCTTTCGCTGCTTCAAATGTTTGCAGATAAGAAGCCAGTGTAACTTCTTTTTGTCTCCGGATCTTTCCCCATATATCTGCCTCCCAGGATATGTTCACGGTAGCATTGTAATTCTCTATATAACTTTTACCCAAAAAACTATTGGCGCTTAATCCATTCAAACTATTATCTGATGGGCGGTTAATAGCGCCTGAAATCTGCAGATTTGCTTCAGGTAATTGCAGCAACCTCGCTCTCTTTACCTGTTGCTCCGCTATATCTATACGTTTGAGCGCCTGCAGCAGATCGTAGTTGTGTTGTATGCCCGCGTTGATCAGGTTTTGCAATGTGGTATCAGCAAACAATTGCTTCCACGAAAGATTAGCAATACTGCTGGTATCAGGTGTTGCATTATTGCTGAACTGCGCCGGCACTTCTACAACCGGCCGCTGATATTCTTTCCCAACCTTGCATGCCGTGAATAAAAAAATGCTGAGGAATACAGGGAAGGAATTTATGTTGATTATTTTTCGTAACATCTTATTGATTTTATAGTTCATTTAAACAGCATGTTCCTGGATGGGTTTTGATGATATCTTTTCCTGCAAGTATTGAAAGATTACAAACAATACAGGAATAATAAACACGCCCAATATTACACCGGTAAGCATACCGCCTAAAGCGCCTGTACCGATGGAACGGTTGCCCAACGCAGAGCCGCCATTGGCCCATGTTAGCGGTAACAGCCCAACAATAAATGCCAGTGATGTCATCAGTATCGGACGTAAACGGATAGTCGCAGCTTCTGTTGCCGCAGCCACCAGTGATTTGCCCGCCTTTCTTCTTTGTACCGCATACTCTATGATAAGGATAGCGTTCTTTGCCAACAATCCCACCAGCATAATCAAACCTACCTGTACATAAATATTATTATCTATCCCAGCCATGCCAATAAAAGCAAACACACCCAGTATACCCGTTGGGACAGATAAGATAACAGCGAAGGGAAGGATATAACTTTCATATTGCGCCGATAATAAAAAGTATACGAACAATATGCTCAATATAAATATGAGCGCCGTTTCTGATCCTGCACTGTTTTCTTCTCTTGTCATGCCCGACCATTCATGCACAAATCCACGTGGCAGATAGGCTGCTGCTGTTTCTTCGATGGCTTTAATGGCATCTCCCGAACTGTAACCCGGTTTTGGAATACCATTGATGGTAACCGCATTGAAGAGGTTGTTACGGATAACAGTTTCAGGGCCAAATACGCGTTCCAGTGATACGATTGTATTTACCGGAACCATTTCTCCTTTGTTATTCTTTACATGAATATTCTGCAGCGAAGATTCTTCTGCACGGTAAGCAATATCTGCCTGCACAATTACGCGGTAGTACTTTCCAAAACGGTTAAAGTCGGATGCAAAACTGCTGCCATAATATACCTGCAATGTCTGCATCAGGTCGCTCACGGAAATGCCTAACTGCTTTGCTTTTTCTTCATTCACATTCAACATATATTGCGGGTTGCCGTTGTTGAAAGTGGTGAAGGCATATGCAATCTCTTTTCGCTTCATCAATTCACCAATAAAACCATTGGCTGTTTTCCCAAGCTTATCGAGTGAACCACCTGTGCGATCCTGCAACATAAACTCAAAGCCACTGGTATTACCAAAACCCTGCACCGTAGGAAACACAAAAAGAAAAATGCTTGCTTCTTTTATTACACTAAGCTTTTGATTCACGATGCCAATTACACCTTCAATATTTTTTACAGCCCCTCTTTTTTCATGTGGCTTCATACGGATAAAACCCACTGCATAGGCAGAACTATTAGCATTGGCTACAATATTTAAACCCGTAACAGCACCACGTCTTTCCACCGCTTCCACATCTTTTAACAGGCTGTCAATTTTTGTCATTACTTTTTGTGTTCTGTCAAGTGATGCACCAGGAGGAAGATTAACCGAATACACAATAAAACCCTGGTCTTCTGTTGGTATAAAACCGGTAGGCGTTTTCCTTATCAATACTACTGTTACCACAGTAATAATAGAAAGCGCTGTTACAGCTACCCATTTATTGCGAAACAGAAATTGCAGGCTTCTCCTGTACTTATTGGTAGTAGCCGAGAAGCCCGCATTAAAAGCAAAGAAGAAACGGTTGGCAAAACTCTTTTTGGCTACGGGATTATTTTCATCAGCATGATTATCTTTTAGAAACAGTGCACACAATGCAGGGCTGAGCGTTAATGCATTTACCGCAGATATCAGGATAGCAATTACCAATGTAAATGCAAACTGTTTGTAAAACACACCTGCTGGTCCCTGCATAAAACCAACGGGTACAAACACCGCTATCATTACAAGTGTGATAGATACAATGGCCCCCGAGATCTCACTCATAGATTGCACCGTGGCCTGCCTTGCGGGTAGCCGTGTATGTTCTATTTTAGAATGTACCGCTTCCACCACTACAATGGCATCATCTACCACAATTCCAATGGCAAGTACCAATGCAAATAAGGTGAGCAGGTTGATGGTAAAACCAAACAACTGCATAAAAAAGAAAGTGCCTATAATAGCCACCGGCACTGCAATAGCCGGAATGAGCGTTGAACGGAAATCCTGCAGGAAAATAAATACCACGATGAACACCAGGATAAAAGCTTCTATTAAAGTATGCTGTACCTGGCTGATGGATGCATCTAAAAATTCCTTTGCATTGTACATATTAAAGTACTCAATGCCCTTAGGAAAAGATGCTTTGGCTTTTTCCATTACTTTTTCTGTAGCAGTGAGTATGTCATTTGCATTCGAACCTGCTGTTTGAAAGATTGCCAAACCAATGCCGGGCTTTCCTGCAATATGTGTGTTGGCACTGTATGCAAAAGCACCAAATTCCACACGGGCAACATCTTTCAGGCGCACTACGGAGCCATCTACTGAAGCTTTCAGAATAATATTTTCATAATCTTCATTTTTAGAGAGTTTGCCTTTGTACTTCAACACATATTCAAATGAAGCAGTGCTGCTTTGTCCAAATCTTCCGGGAGCCGCTTCAAGATTTTGTTCACGGATAGCAGCCAGCACATCCTGCACAGATAAATTATTTGCGGTTAACCGTTCGGGTTTGAGCCACACACGCATGGAATAATCCTTCGCACCAAACACCTGTGCCTGTCCAACACCTGATACACGCTGAATTTCGGGGATGATATTGATCTTGGCATAGTTCTGCAGAAACGTTTCATCATAGGTGCTGTCTGTGCTGTATATCAGCGGAACCATAATCATACTGTTCTGCTGTTTTTGCGTGGAAATACCTGCCTGCACTACTTCAACAGGAACCTGGCTGGTAGCTTTTGATACACGGTTCTGCACATTTACGGCAGCCAGATCCGGATTGGTACTGAGTTTAAAAAACACATTCAATGTCATCGTACCATCGTTACTGGAAGTAGATGTCATATACGTCATATTCTCTACACCGTTGATCGCTTCTTCCAGCGGTGTGGCTACTGCTCTTGCTACTACTTCTGCATTGGCGCCAGGATAAGTGGCCATTACCTGCACAGTAGGTGGGGCTATGTCGGGAAACAGGGTGACTGGTAAAGTATACAGCGATATCAACCCCAACAGCGTTAGTATAATGGATACAACAGTTGATAAAACCGGTCGTTCAATAAAAATTTTTAACATCAGAATATTTTTAGCTGATATACAGGGCAAAGGATGCCCTTAGCCATAATAATGGCTTTTTTATCTGCGTATGATTGAATTAAATGGTGCTCTTTAGAAAACTTTTTATAGCGGATTAGCAATGCAGGAGACTATCGAGTGATAAAGATTGTGGCTGTATAGTCATACCATCACGCAGCCTGTCGAAGCCTGCATACACAATTTGCTGACCAGGTTTAACACCTGCAGATACCAGGTAGTAATTGCCGGTTTTGCCGGAAACTTTTATAGGGGTACCGGTAACTGCTTTTTTATCATCCACTGTGAATACAAAAATCTTGTCCTGCAATTCAAAAGTGGCATCCTGTGGAACAATCACTGCATCTGAAGAAAGCTGTGGTATGCGTAACCTACCGGTGTTGCCTGACCGAAGTAAACCTTCTTTATTAGGAAATGCGGCCCTGAAGGTTATTGCACCCATACTGTTGTTAAACTGTCCGGATACTATTTCCACTTTTCCTTTGTGCTCATACACGCTGTTATCTGCAAGAATAAGATCTACCAGAGGAAATTTTTTGATTTTCTCTTCGATAGTAGCTCCCGCAAATTGTTGTTTGATATGAAGAAAATCATTTTCACTCAACGAGAAGTAAGCATATACCTGGTCTGTTTCAGATAGCACTGTAAGTGGCTGAGCGGTTGACAATCCTACAAGGCTGCCTGTTTTCAGCGGAATGCGGCCGATATAACCATCTACAGGCGCCTCAATAGTAGTGTATCCCAGGTTTATTTCAGCATGATGTAATACCGCTTTTGATTGTTCCAACGCAGCTTCTGCCGCTGTATAAGAAGCACGGGCAGTTTTTAACTGCACATCGGATACCACATTTGCCTGTACAAGCGGTTCCAGTTTAGCTACATTTATTTCTGCTGCGGCAAGATTGGCTTTTGCTGCGGCAACGCTGGCTTTTGCATTGTTCAATTCTTCACGGTAGGGGAGGTCATTGATCCTGAATAACAGTTGTCCCTTCTTAACGTGTGCCCCTTCATCCACAAAAATTTTATCAATATATCCTTCCACCTGTGGTCTGATCTCAATATCATTATGTCCTTCAAGGGATGCGGAAAATTCCTGGTGTGTAACTGCTGGTTTGGTAACAAGCGTAATAACTGGTAATGCCGGCGCAGGTGGAACCTGCTCTGCGCTTTTGCCAGCTACTGTATTGCATGAGACAAAAGATGCAATGGCAATTAGTATAAAACCTGTAAGGATAATAAATTCCATCCATCCGAATTCGCTTTCCTTCTTTTTTTTCGGATGTAAAAACAGTTGTTGCATAATAGTAGTAGTTGTTGAACCTTTAGCGGGTTCAGTTAAAAATATTTTCTTCCTAAAAGAGCCGGTGTTAGAGGCACTCCTTTTTCAAATGGAAACAATTTGATAACATCATTATTATACCTAACAGTGTTAGGAGTTGATGCAAAAAAAATTATTGCTCTAGGTTTACGATAAAACCAGCAATAGCATCGTCCAATACCATCTTGTTCAGTTCATCGGCCACGTTTGGATTGTTGATCATTTTCATTGAGATAAGACCGTGCATTACTGACCAGTAAGTATGATATTTAAAGCAGGCATTTACGTCTTTCTTTTTATGCTTGTTCAAAATAGCAACGATAGGTTCCATAACAAGGTTTCTGAATACTGATTGTTCAGGCACACACTTATCAGACTCACAACAGGCTATTCCTAATCCAAACATCAACTGGTAGTATTCTTTATTCCTGAAGGCGAAGTTCCAATAAGCGTCTGCTATGTCTTTCAGTTGCTGCCCGGGGTTATCAGATTTGCTTTTAGCTGATTGTAATTTTTTTACCAGCAAAGCAAAACCCTGCTTGCCGAATTCCAGGAGAATACAATCCTTATTCTCAAAATGATCATAAATAACAGGAACACTGTACTCAATGGCATCAGCAATTTTGCGGATGGAAAGTGACTGCCAGCCTTCTTCCTTTACAATCTGCCACGCCGTTTCCAGTATGCTGGAACGTATTTCATCTTTCTGCCTTATGCGTCTTTCTGCGATACCCATAACACTATGTTTTTACCTAACACCGTTAGCAAAGTTAATAACGTTTGAAATAAACGGCCAAATATTATTTTAAAAAAAAAGTGAAAAGCTCATTTTGATTCGATTAAGATGTTCATTTTGAGAATCAGCATCCATTTCACACGGGGCTCCTGCAGAGCCGATATCGCGGTATGATTTTTCTATAAACAGGGCGCTCCTCAGGAGCGAAGAAGCAACTTCAAAATTGTAATCTCAGCGCCTTGATTGTTGATTAGAATATGGAATAACCAAATTGCTCCAGAGGAGCATAGTGTTTGTAGCACAGTTAAAATACTGGACCGGCTCCGTAGGAGTCCCATGCTCAGGAACTGTATCGGCGCAACGTAGAATTTTTTAATTAAACGAAATTGATTTTAATAACAAGCATTAAAATTATGCGTTAAATAATTTGGGTTGAAAGCCCCGTTTTGTATATAATATCTATTATCAACCATCGTTGTACAATCATGAAACGATATTTTGAAAACAGGAAGGCTGCCTCAAAGAAATTCTGGACTGTAGCAGTGAAAAATAAAACCTTGACAATATCTTTTGGAAGAATAGGTACATTGGGCAGAACCGTGGAAAAAGAATGGTTATCCACAATGGCATGTAAAGCTGCAGCAGAAAAATTGATTAAAGAAAAAACCAGGAAAGGCTATACCGAATTGAAAGCTGTACCTGTTATGCTATCTAAATCAACCAGCCGGTTTAGCCCCATCAATAAACAATCGTTCTGGAAATTAATAGATGCAAGCCTGGTATATACCAACATAGAGCGACAGGCGCATTATTTAAAAAAAGAATTAAAGAAGTTAAGCAAGAAGGACATCGTGGCATTTGACCACATTTTTTTCAAATTAGAAAATGCCGCTTACTCCTGGAAATTATGGGCGGCTGCTTATACCATTCATGGAGGTTGCTCCGATGATGGCTTTGCTGATTTCAGGGGATGGCTTATTACGAGAGGGCAACTGGTGTATGAAAGGGCATTGACAAAGCCAGATAGTTTAAATGCATTAGGAAGAAAAAAACTGGAGCAAAGTGATAATGGAGAACATGTATTGTACCTGGCAAGTACAGTATATGAAGAGCTGTATGATAATGATATCTCCGGTGATGAACATGCAAAATCTTTTAAAGCAAAAACAAAACCTTCTGGTGCAGAATGGAAAGAAGGTGATAACAAAGTATTGCAAAAAATAAATCCATTGCTCTTCCAGCTTTTTGAAAACAAATGGATACGTATCAAGAGATGACCTTTCATAGTTGATTAGCTGCATAGCCTCTTACATAATTTTTATTTTCCTTTCCTGATGCACAGAGGGGTGATGTATCTTATACCCATCGGTATATATCTGCTTTCTCATGCTTTTGGAAATAGCTATTATCTATATTAACACTTAAGAATTTATAATTGTTTTTTCCATTGAAAAACTAATTAGCCTTTTTTTCCGCTTTACATTAAATTAATCTGCACATTTTCAACCATCTATAGTTGTCCTTCGTAAATTTAAATCTGTAGAATCATTTCTACATTTTAAACCGACTAAATCACCAATTCTACATGAAAAAACCTTTAGCCTTTATAGGCATTCTGTTACTATGCTGCATATATTCTTTCTCGCAAGGCTACAAAATTCATTACATCGCTCCTGCACCGTGGCAATACTGGAGCAACGCAAATGAGCTTGTGGTATCCACCAACACTGCCGGAACCGTAGTATTGGTAAAAAAAAGCAACGGTACACTCGTGGCTACTATAACTGCTGAACCTAATAGTCCTGCTGTATACCGGTTTACAGGTACTCCTAACAGTTTAGCTACAAATGCCTTAAATACGGTATTGTCTGACCGTGGATTAATTGTAGAGGGAAATTATCCTATCACAGTAAATCTCCGCAATGTTGCGTCAGATCAAACTACAGATGCCAACATCAAGGGAAATTCAGCATTATTCAGTTTTGGAGATGCAGGTGTAGGAACAGCCTTTAGGGTTGGTTATTACCGTGATGGGTTTTTGGCAAGTGGCGCTGGAAAACCTGTTTACAGCGTAATGGCGTTGGAAAATAGTACAACCGTAAAGATTAACGGTACTGCCATTACTACATTGAATGCAGGGCAAAGTTATCTTTTCCAGGATAATATTGGAACATTAGTAGAAACCTCAGGCCCGGCGGTAATGGTATCCGGCTCCAATCTTGATGCACCGGTTGCCTGCGGTGATGGGGTATATAACCCGGTTCCACCAGTGTCTGCGCTTGGCAATGAATACGTGGTTGTAAGAGGGCAGGGGAATAATACTGCGGAACAAACTACTGTAGTTGCTTCGGAAGCCAATACTACAGTCACCGTTTCAAATTATAGTACGTTGGGTGTGCTGGTGAGCACCAATACCTATACACTTGTTGCTGCCGGTAGTTTTATTACTTTTCCTAACGGTATAGCCGGAGTGAGTACGGGGTCAGGCCAAACAGGAAGTATCTACTCTGCTTCAAGGATTGTGTCTAATAAGAATATTGTAGCTTATTCCGGTACTGCATACAATTGCGAAGTAGATATGGCAACGTTGGCGCCTATTGCAAGCTGTGGAGGCAGCCAGAAAGTACAGACCTATAAATTCAGGCATTACAATAATTCTGATCTTCCTTACTTCGCCTATATTATCACCAAAAGCGCAACCGAAAAGGTATATCTCACTACAACAGGAAGCACCGGTACAAATTATACAAACACTGATATTGAAACTATACTGGGTGTAGGTATAAGAAGACAACTGGGTAGTTCCGGAAATTACCTGATTGACTTTACAAATACCAATATAAGTTCACCGGCTGTAATTACACTCACCAGCAATGCACGCATTACTGTAGCAATGGTGCAAACCGGTGGAGGTTTTTCCATGTCTAATTTTATTACTCCTTTTCCTCAAAAATCACAAAAGCCCATACTTACTCAATCCAATTGCGCCACTGCACAACTGGATGTTGAAGCCGGCAGTGTAGCTCCGTTCCAATGGTATCTGAATGGAACGGCCATTTCCGGAGCTACCGCCAGTAGCTATGCAGTTACACAATCGGGCAGCTACAGCTATACTTCAGGTCTTGACTGTGGAATAAGTGCACAATCTTTATCTGTAACCGTAGCACTTTGCAATATCGACAGGAAAATTACCAAGACTGTAAACGATACCAAGCCTGCCATCAACAGTTCTGTAACCTTTACACTTACGGCTACCAATATCGGTTTAGGAAGTGCACTCGGAGTATCCGTATCAGATCTCCTGCCTTCGGGATATACTTATACCAGCAATACAGCATCTACTGGTACATCTTACAACAGCAGTACAGGTCTTTGGTCTATAGGTACCATGGCTTCCAATGGTTCAGCAACGTTGTCTATTGTAGCTAAAGTAAATGCTTCAGGTAATTACACCAATACCGCCATTATTTCGGGTACACAAACAGATGCCAATACAACCAATGATACAGCTACTGTTACAACTACACCTATCACTACAATATCCCTTACTTCTTCAACTGCTCCACCCAGTGATGCGCAAACGGTGTGTATTAATACCGCCATCACCAATATTACTTATTCGCTCGGTGGAACTGCCACCGGAGCAACAGTTACCGGACTGCCTGCAGGAGTAACATCCAGCTATAGCTCCGGCACAAAAGTATTAACCATCTCCGGCACACCTACTGCTGCTACCAGTGGTGCCCAAACGTATACTGTTACCACTACCGGTGGTAGTCCCAATGTTTCCGCAACGGGAAGTCTGCGGGTAAATGGTTTGGTAGCCACGCCCGTGTTTGCGCTGGGAAGTACTTCCTCACGCTGCCAGGGTGCAGGTACCCAGGTGTATAGTGCCACAGCTACCAATGCAACAGGCATCACCTATAGCATCAATACAACTGCTTCCCAGGCGGTGATTGATGCCAATACCGGTGAGGTTACTTTTTCTTCTTTGTTCAGTGGTAGTGCGGTAATTACAGCAACAGCCGCAGGTTGTACACCTAAAACAGCTACGCATACCGTAACAGTTACATCCAGCGGAACGGTAAGTGGAACATCACCGGTATGCAGCGGAGCCAATGGATCGTTGACTTTATCCGGCACAAGTGCATCTGTTGTACGATGGGAATATTCTACCGATAATGGCACCGTATGGAATACCGTATCTCCTAACGTTACTTCCACAACGCTGAACTACAGCAATATTTCTGCCAGTACAAGTTACAGGGCTGTAGTTACAGGAGGAGGTTGTACACAGGCATTATCAACACCTGCTGTAATACTGGTTACACAAAAACCAGTTGTTACCAATCAAACGTATTCACTCTGTGCTACGGGAACCTTTGATTTTGCACCGGTAGATGTTCCTACGGGTACTACATTTACCTGGGCGGCACCAGCCGTTTCTGGAACGGTAACCGGCACTACTACCGGCACTAACGCATCTTCCGTAAACCAAACGCTTACCAATACGGGTATTACTACAGCTACAGTAACCTATACTGTCACGCCAACCAATGCAGGTTGCAGCGGTAATCCGTTTACCATTACTGTAACAATATCACCTGCGCTATCAGCATCAGCAACCAATCCTGCAGTATTATGTAGCGGAGGCACATTTAGTGTAACACCTGCTACAAGCGTAAGTGGTCTTCAATATACATGGACAACCAGTCTCACCAGCGGAACAAATGTAACAGGCTTCAGTGATCAGTCAACTGCTGTATCAGCACCCATCAGTCAAACGCTAAGCAACAATGGTAGCTCATCGGGTGTAGTAAGATATACGGTTACGCCTACTCTGAATGGTTGCACAGGTTCAACGTTTACTTTTGATGCTACTGTGCAGTCAATCGTATCACCAGGTGTTATAGGAAGCAACCAGGTGATTTGCTCCGGCAGCGCACCTGCTGCACTTACATCAACCAGCAATGGTTCAGGATCGGGTACTATTACCTATACCTGGGAGAATTCTATAAACGGAACTACATGGAACCTGATAGCAGGAGCTAACAGTGCGGGCTATGCGCCGGGAGTATTAACACAAACAACCATGTACCGTCGCAAAACCATTGCAACTGTTAGTGGTATACAATGTACTTCCATTCCGTCGGATACGGTTACCGTTACGGTAGGAACTGCCGGCACCATCACTACACAACCAGCCAATAAAACAGTGCGTAATGCACAAAACACTTCATTCAGTACTTCCATATCAGGCGGCAGTGGCACAGCCAATTATCAATGGCAGTTAAGCACAAATGGGGGAGGTTCGTGGACCAATGTTTCAAATGGGGGAGTATATGCAGGAGCAAACTCGGCAACGCTTACCTTAACAAACGTGCAGAGCACAATGGATGGATACCGTTATCGTTTGCAAACCACCCAATCGGATGCAGCGTGTGCAGCTGTGATTTCGAACGCTGCGATACTTACTGTTGATACAGATGGAGACGGCGTATCAGACGCAACTGATCTTGATGATGATAATGATGGTATTCCTGATCTTACAGAAGGCAGTACAGATAAAGATGGCGACGGTATTCCGAATTACCTGGATGTAGATTCTGATAATGATGGCATTACTGATGCAATAGAATCAAACGGCAACGCGGCCAATGATCCTAACTACGACGGACGTTTTGGATCAGGTGCATTTGCAGATAGCGACGGAGACGGACTTGCCAATGCAGTAGATCTCACTACAGGTGGTACTGCACTGGTTATACAGGATAAGGACAAAGATGGTATTCCCAATTATCTTGATCTTGATTCTGATGCCGATGGCATACCAGATACTTACGAAGCAGCATTTTATATTATTGATGGCGAGAATGACGGCATCATAGGTACTGGTGCTATTGTTGATGCAGATAAAGATGGACTGTCTGATCTGAACGATCCTGATTATGTTACTATAAGTACCAACCCGGCGTTTAACCAGGACCGTGATTTTGACGGATTATCCAACTATCTTGATATTGATGCAGACAATGACGGCATTATTGATATTATTGAAGGACTCGCCACCAATCAATATGTACTTCCAACAGGCGTTGATACAGATGGAGATGGTATTGACGATGCTTACGACGTAAACAACGGTGGTGTAATAAGTGGTTATTCCAATATAGACGGTGGTAGTGCTCCCGATTATGTAGATACCGATGCAGACAATGATGGATTCAGAGATTGGCTGGAGAATAGTGTAACGAGCGCGTCGGAGGTTGACAACTTTAATAACCGTACCGGCGCAGCAGGTGCAGATGGTATTATGGACAACCTTGCTGATGCTGATAATGATGGGCTGGCAAATATTTATGACAATGACAATGGCAATACCAACCCGGCCAGGTACGCAACCAATGGTAATCAAACGCCGCTTAGCATGCCCGATGTGCAGACACCAGGTGGAGACAGGGATTGGCGCAGTAGTGCAGATTATGATAAAGATGGTGTTCCGGATGGAACCGACCTTGACGATGATAATGATGGTATACCTGATACAGTAGAAGGATTTGCAGATGATGCAGGACGTGATGGTATACCTAATTATCACGATCTTGATTCAGATGGCGATGGGGTGCCTGATGTAATAGAAGCAGGCGGCTCAGATCCGGATAATAACGGTTTACCGGGAATAGGGCTGATCGGTACAAACGTTGACGCCAATGGTATCCCGCTGGCAGCCAATGGAGGTTATGTACCACCTGATACAGATGGCGACGGAAAACCAGATTTCCTTGACCTTGATTCAGATGGCGACGGCATTCACGATGTAATTGAAAATGGAGGGCCTGATGCCGATGGAGACGGAAAAGTTGGTTCAGGCACTATCAATGATTTTG
Organism: Agriterribacter sp.; assembly: GCA_047600465.1. GTDB lineage: Bacteria > Bacteroidota > Bacteroidia > Chitinophagales > Chitinophagaceae > Agriterribacter. Next base: position 1,115,289 of record JASGKU010000007.1, on the reverse strand, counting down.
ACTACGATGGCATTGTTGATTTTGTAGACAATTATAATAACAATACCGGCTCACTTGCCGGCCTACCAGATGGAACACCCCTGGTAGTAGGCGATTTGGATGGAGATGGTATACCCAATTACCTGGATTTGGATGCTGATGGGGATGGCATACCAGATAGTGTGGAAGGAGAAACAGATACTGACGGAGATGGTAAACCCAACTTTCTTGATATAGATTCCGATGGCGATGGAATTCCGGATAATATTGAAGCCCAGACAACCGCTGGATACATTGCGCCAACGGGTGCAGACAGCGACGGAGATGGATTAGATAATGCATACGACGCCAGCACCGGCGGAACTTCTATTATTCCGGTGAATACGGATGGTGCCGATAATCCTGATTACCTTGACCTTGATTCTGACAACGATGGCGATAGTGATACTGTTGAAGGATATGATACCGACAATAACGGTGTAGCCAATACGGTGGCATCCGGGATAGACTCTGATGGAGATGGATTAGACAATGCATTTGATGTGAATGATGCAGCAACCAATCCTACTAACGGGCAAACACCATCATCTTTTCCCAATCTTGATTCGCCGGCAACGCCGGAACGTGATTGGCGCGAAGATTATAATATCGCACCGGTAGTAACCGTTTCGTCAGGCATAAATGTTACAGAAGATGTTGCCAGCGGACTTAGCGGCATAAGTGTTGCAGATGCTGATGCGGGCACGGGCATCGTAACCATTACGCTGAGTGTTCCTGCCGGCGTTATTACTACACCAGGTGGTACAGGTATTACTATTGTAAGCGGTAATGGTACAGGAACAATTGTTTTATCAGGTACTATTGCTAACATCAATGCACTGTTGTCAGCACAGCAGGTATTCTATACAACAGCAGCCAATGCCAATGGTAGTGTACTACTAACCGTTAGTATCAATGACAATGGAAATACAGGCGGCAGTGCGTTAACAGACAGTAAAACAGTTCTATTGAATATTACCCCGGTAGATGATCAGCCAACTGTGATCAATGACAACGCAACTACCAATGAAGAAACAACCTTAAACGGAAATGTAAGCACTAACGATACACCCAGCGGTGATGGAGGAAACATATATTCGCTGGTAGCGAACGCAACACATGGAACTGTAACCATGAATGCTGATGGTACGTATACCTATGTGCCTGCTACAGATTTTTATGGTGCAGACAGCTTTACTTACCAGTTGTGTGATGGTGATGGAGATTGCGCACAGGCAACGGTAAACATTAATGTAAATAATGTTGATGATTTTCCGGTTGCTGTAAATGATAATGGCATTGAAGTAGATGAAGACGGTATTGTTTCAGGAAATGTTTCGCTGAATGATATAGCAAGTGGCGATGGAGGGAATGTATACAGTAAAGCCAGCGATCCTGCACATGGCACAGTTACTGTACATGCCGATGGAACATTTACTTACATACCTGCAAGCGGCTATTATGGAAGCGATGCCTTTACATATTCGCTCTGCGATGCAGATGGAGACTGCAGTACGGCTACGGTAAACATTACTGTGAACGACGTGGATGAATACCCGGTAGCTGAAGGTCTCTCTGTTACTATAGACGAAGATCAACCACTTTCAGGCAATGTTTCGTCTACAGACTTGCCGAGCGGTGATGGTGGAAACATGTGGAGCTTATATGGCGCCAATGGTGGTGCGGCACATGGTAATGCTACAATGGGTGCCAATGGAGCTTATACATACACACCTAACCCAGGATACAATGGAACGGATGTGATTACCTATCAACTATGTGATGTAGATGGTGACTGTTCAACGGGAACCATCAGGCTTACTATTAACAGTGTGGACGATCAACCTGTAGTAGTGAACGATAATGAAACAGTGATTGTGAATACCCTCACCAACGGTAATGTAAGTACCAATGACACGCCTAGTGACGATGGCGGTAACGTTTATTCAGTAGTTACACAACCCCAGCATGGAACGCTTGTTTTTAACCCGAATGGCTCTTATAGCTATACTCCTGCCAGCGGCTATACAGGTAACGATAGTTTCACCTACCAGCTTTGTGATGGAGATGGAGACTGTGCTCCGGGAACAGTTTCTTTGCTTGTGCAGAATGCTTTGCCAGTTGTATTGGTAGACTTCACCGCACAAATGTCGGCTACTAACTGTAACGCCCAGTTGAAATGGAGCACAGGTGTTGAAGAGAACTTCAGTTATTTTACGGTGGAAACAAGTACTGATGGAGTGAACTTTATGGAAGCAGGAAGAATATATGCACTTGGTTCGGGTAGTAGTTACAGTTATACTTACACTGTACCGCAACAAGGCAGCATTTATTTTCGGCTGAAAATGGTTGATATAGATAATACTTTCAGGTTTAGTGCTGTATTACGACTCAATGCAACCTGCAGTAGCAATCGTGAAATAAAGGTATTGCCAACCTTTACTTCGGGCATAGTATATGTAAAAAACCTGCGTCGTGGCGAGCTTGTACAATTATTTGATGCAGCAGGTAAAATGATTAAGCAGCGAAAAGCAGCAGATGCAACAGAAATACTGGATTTGGGCGGACTGGCGCATGGCACTTATACTGTTGTAGTTACTACGGATAAAGGACAGAACTACCGGTTCAGGTTGATTAAAGTGGAATAAAAAAGCCTCTTGTGAGAAAAGAGTTTGTCCATTTTTATGGATTGCCTTTTCATCTGGGGTTTGATATTAATTGAATTGGCTGTCATTTTAATAATAAGAATAAGGAGCGGGGCGAAGCCTGTTACAGATATTATACGAAAGAAAGCATTTTTTCTTAGGAGTTAGCGTAGTTAACCCGGCGGTGTCATTCTTATCCAAACACTAATCTTTTTTTATCTGTTTAAAAACTTTCAGGTAATCATATTGCAGGTCTTCGTGCAGCGTTGATATTGACTTTTCAATTTTTTTTATTTGATTGGCGAAGAGGTTAGCTAATGCCACATTTTTTTTAATGGGGATGCCGGAAGCTTGCAAGGCGATACAAAAGTGCATTAATAGTTCTGTCTCTGCCTGTTTAGAACCTGTATATCTTATGTATTTATTGGTAGTTCTTAAAATTTTACGAATGGTTTTCTTAGCGAAGTACAGATTTGATTTGTTGACCTCTGTAAAGAGCAGGTCAATTTCCTGCTTCACGGTTTTTATATAACCCCATAGATCATGCGCTTCAAAAAGCAGGTAAGTGAGTAACTCTTTATTTTCTTTTTTGAATTTTGCCAATCGCAAACAAATGGTCAATACCTGTGCCGGAGGCAGTGATTGAAGTTCATCTTTAACTTCGTTGAGGCTGGCTGTTTTTACTAGCGTTTCCATTTATAAAATTATTCAAAAAAATCACGAAGCGAGCTGATGTATACATCGTTCCAGCCATTTACTATTTCATCAAACTCACTATCGGGTATATTACTATGTCTTAGTTCAAGTGAAGTTCCATCATTATGAGAGTGGAGTATAATTGTAACAATAGAAGGCTCTTCCTGTTCACCAAAATACCATTGCTGAACTATTTTTTTATTGGCTATAAATTCCAGGTTCTTTCCTTCAATGCTGTTGTCCCATAATGAAAACTCCGAGCCTGGTTCTGTAGACATAGTTACCGGTTCGCCTGTCCATAACCGTATGGCCAAAGGATTGGTTAATGCATTATACACTTCTTCAGGCGAGGCAGGTATGATATAGTATTTTTTTAAAGCCTTCAAAATAATTGGTTAAGCTGTAAAAGTAGTACAATATAACGATGAGTAGAGTCAGTCGCGAAGAATGAAATTAATTTACTGCTATGCGAAGCGTGCCCGACTGCCGTCAGTCAGGCTCGCTTCGTATAGATTTGTTGTCGCCGGTAGGCGACTTGAAAAATAATATTTTAAGGGCTGAGAAAATTACACATCATTCATTCTTCAATGCTTTAACAGGATTAGCAAGCGCCGCCTGTATACATTTAAAACTCACGGTAAGCATGGCGATCAGCAGTGTTATAATTCCTGCCAAAGCAAATACCCACCAACTCAATTCGGTGCGGTACGCATAACCTTGTAAAAAGCTTTGTAAGCCATATTGTGCTATTGGAAAAGCAATGAACACTGCAATGAATACCAACACTAAAAATTCTTTTGACAACAAGGAAATAATATGCGGCACACCTGCACCTAATACTTTGCGCACGCCAATTTCTTTTACTTTGCTTTCAGCCGTAAAAGTTACCAGCCCAAACAAACCAAGGCATGATATTAATATGGTTACCATCGCAAAGCAATTAAATAACTGGCCAACATGCACATCACTTTTATATAAATCATCAAACTGGTCGTCGAGGAATGTGTAATCAAATGCATAGTCAGCATTGTATTTTTTCCATATATTTTCAGCGGCAGCGATCGCTTTTGCGGCATCTTTACCGGTTGTTCTTACATACATTTTTCCCCGCCAGTTTTTATCGTACTGCATCACCAGGGGATCAATTTTATGATGCATGTTCTGATAATGAAAATCTTTTACTACACCAGCTATTACTCCTTTAGTTCCCTGGAAAGTAAACCACTTGCCCACAACAGGCTCCTGTAAACCGGTTGCTCTAACGGCGGTTTCATTTAATATAAAATTCGCGCTATCGGCAGGCGAACCGGTAAAACCTTTCCCCTGCACCAGTTGCATACCCATCACCTGTAAAAAATTTCTTTCTATCGGCATCTGAACAAAAGCAGTTGATTGCTGGTCAGGTCTTTTTCCTTCCCAATCCATACTGGTAGTACCTGAGCTATTATCAATAAGGTTCACGCCACATTCTGTAACACCAAGCACGCCTGGTTGTTTCGTCAATTCATCTACCACTGCATCATAATGGTCATTAATATTGCGCATCCAGAAACTAAAAACATTCTCTTTATTGTAACCAAGGTTCCGCTCCCGTATATACTTTAATTGCTTTCCTATAATAATTGTACTGGTTATAAGCATGATGGTAAAGCTAAACTGTACTACTACCAGCACTTTGCGAAAATTTCCCTTGCTGCCGATTCCACTTAGTTTACCCTTCATTGCTTCCAGTGGTTTGAAAGATGAAAGCGTTATGGCTGGATAAATACCGGCGAGCAATAGTGTAAGCAGCAGCGTTAGTGTGTACACCGCCAGTATATCAGGCGACCATGGTTTGAATACCATGCTCTTTCCCGCGATATTATTATACAAAGGCATCACAAAATAAATAATGCCTGTTGCCAGTATCAGTGCTATTAAAAATGTAAGCAACGATTCGCTTAGAAACTGTAGAAACAGGTTTGTTTTACCCGCGCCAACAATTTTACGCATGCTTATTTCCTTGCTTCGTTTCATGGCGCGTGCCGTAATAAGGTTAACGTAGTTTATACATGCTATAATCAGCACAATTATAGCAATGATAAAAAATACACGAACAACCATCATCCCTTGTTCTTTGCCATCCAAAGAATACAGGTGTAATTTGCTGATAGGGTTGAGCAGGTAAACAAGGTTTTTGTTGGCGGGTATATCAAAATTGTTTCGGTGAATCGCACTCATTTTGGCGGATGCCGCAGCAGGGCTGGCGCCCGGTTTCAATAACACATACGTGTCGTAATTAAACTGCCCCCAGTTTGTATTTAATGTTTTAAAGTACCGGGTAGTATCATATTCGTTTTCCAGTTGTTGAAAATTAAAAACGATTTTATATCGTATAGATGAGTTTTCGGGCATATCCTTCATTACACCTGATACAGTATATAGTTTTTTGTCGTCACCTTTTAATACTTTTCCTACCGGATTTTCATTGCCAAAAAAAGCTTTCGCTGTTGTTTGGGATAGTATAATGGAATGATCATCGTTAAAAGGATGTTGAGGATTGCCATTTACAAGGGGGAATGTAAACATGGTGAACAAAGAAGGATCTGCATGACAACTGCGACCTTCCGTTAACTTTTTGCCATTGTATTCAAATACAGAAACGTTCCAGTCTTCTGTTATGCGACATGCATCTTGTACCTCCGGTACTTCTTTTTTGGCGAAAACAGCAATGGGTGCAGGGGTATTGTTCCATACATTATTTTCATCCAGCTTAGGCGCCAATTTATAAATGTTAGCGGCGTGTACATTAAACCGGTCAAAGCTCAATTCGTCGTTTACCCACAGTAGCAACAATATGCTTACTGCAAGACTTACAGCAAGCCCTGTAATATTAATAAGCGAATAAGTTTTATTGAGCCGTAAACTACGGAGCGCTGTCTTGAAATAATTTTTGAACATGAGCAAATGATATTAGGTCTAATCAGCATTCCAATAAGATACCAATTTGATATATAGATAGCAATCAGGTGCTTACGCATTTGGGAGGAGGATTTCACTGTACGCTTTTGTTACAAACGTGTTCAATAATGACATGTAACAACGGATTGAAATCAATTGTTATAAAATTTAATCGAGCCTATGGCTCTGCATTCATGAAAGTCCTTTATGTTTTTAGATAGAAATCAGAGCCGCAGGCTCGGTCATTATTATAGAGCTGGACTTCAGTTCAGCGACCATTACCGAACAAAAAGTGTTCGTTTTCGTACGATTATAAGAGGCTGAATGTTTTAAAACGCCTGATTTACTACTGTTTTCCGCATTGGCACAGCTATTGGGGCACATTTAGCAAAATCACGTGCATGTTTAAAACGAATCTGAAAATTGCGTGGAGAAATCTGCTGCGGGATAAGCAGTTTACATTCCTGAATGTACTGGGCCTGGCTGGAGGAATAGCTTGTGCATTGCTCATTTTTTTATGGGTGAGTGATGAAATGCAGTATGATAAACTCTTTGCCAATGATGATCGCTTGTTAAAATTGATGGAGAAACGAAGCAATGCCAATGGCGATATTTCTTTTTCAGAAGAATCTTCAGGCAAGCTAAGCGAAGTTGTTAAACAAACCATTCCCGGGGTAGAATATGCAGCGGCAGTGGCACCGGCGGGTTGGTTTCCTCAAAACACACTTTCTGCCAACGAAAAAAATATTAAAGCGAACGGACAATATGCAGAGAAGGATTACTTCAATATTTTTTCTTTTTCGTTACTGGAAGGCAACCGCAATAATGTGCTCGCTAATAAGAGTTCAATCGTATTGAGTGATGAGCTTGCTATGAAATTATTCGGAACAACAAATGGTCTTATAGGTAAACCCGTTCAATTTGATCATGATACTACTTTTTTTGTGTCGGGTGTATTTGAAAAAATGCCTGCACACTCTTCGCAGCAGTTTGATTTTGTTTTGTCGTTTGATTATTTCAAAGTAATTAAAGATTGGGTTACCTATTGGGGAAATAAAGGTCCCCTTAATTATGTGCTGTTAAAAAAGGGAGTGTCGGTAAATACATTCAATAATAATGTGGTAGACATTATTAATAAGAATACAGATGACCGGAGGACAAAGATTGTTGCCATGAAGTTCTCGGATCTTTACCTGCACAATAATTTCAATGGAAATTCGCAAAGCGGTGCAAGGATAGAAAATGTGAAAATGTTTAGTTTGCTCGCCGTATTTATTTTGCTGATTGCATGCATCAACTTTATGAATCTCTCTACAGCAAAAGCAGCACGCAGGTTTAAAGAAGTTGGTATAAAAAAAGTAGTAGGTGCAGAAAGGGTACAATTGATATTCCAGTTTTTGACTGAATCATTCCTGTTATCGCTTGTTGCTATGGTAGTTGCTATTGTAATTTCAATATTACTGTTGCCGGCGTTTAACCAGATAACCGGAAAAACAGTTGCTATACATTTTACATGGCAAATGATTGCCGCTATTATTGGCATTGCAGCAATCACCGGTTTTGTAGCCGGCAGTTATCCTGCGCTCTATCTTTCCAAATTCAATCCGTTATCTATTTTAAAAGGAAAGCTGAATACATCTGCTGCGGAATTATTCTCCAGGAAGGGTCTGGTGGTTTTTCAATTTACTTTATCAACAGTGTTAATTATTTCGGTGCTGATTATCTACCAGCAAATACAATTTATTCAACACAGAGATCCTGGCTATAATAAAGATAACATCATCAGGTTCGCGGCTGAAGGAAGTCTTTCTACAAAGCAGGATGCTTTTCTTTCAGCGCTGAAACAGATACCAGGTGTTGTAAATGCCAGCGCTACCAATCATCGTATGGTGGGGCACAATTTTGCTACAGGCGGGTTGAACTGGCCCGGCAGATCCCCAAAGGATGAAACATATTTTGAAGGATTTGAAGCTGGTTACGATTTTATTGAAACAATGGGCATACATGTTAAAGAGGGGAGAAGTTTTTCAAGAAGTTACGGCGCCGATTCCGCAACCCTTATTTTGAATGAAGCTGCCGTAAATGCAATGAACTTACATGATCCGGTAGGAAAGACCATACAGATATATGGTAACAACGTACAGGTAATAGGTGTGGTGAAAGATTTTCATTTTGAGTCAATGCATTCAGCCATCAAGCCATCTTTTGTAATGCTTGTTCCGCGTACGGGAACCATCGTTGCCAGTATTAATGGACGTCAGCAGCAATCTACCATTAATGCCATACAAAAATTGTATGATGACTTTAATCCAGGGTTTCCGTTCACTTTTAATTTTTTGGATGAAGCATATCAACAACAATATTTAAGTGAGACAAGAGTGTCGGCCTTGTCAAAATATTTTGCAGCCCTGGCTATTATTATTTCGTGTCTTGGATTATTTGGGTTAGCCGCATTCACCGCACAAAAAAGGCAAAAGGAGATAGGCATCCGAAAAGTAATTGGTGCTTCCACCAGCGGCATTGTTACTATGCTTTCCGGCGAATACCTGAAATTGGTGGGCATCTCACTATTGGTCGCCTTTCCTGTATCATGGTGGGTGATGAGCAACTGGCTGAATGGGTTTGCTTACAGAATACATATTTCACCATTTGTGTTTATCATAGTCGCCGCCGCAGTAATTGTACTTACATTATTCACCATCAGCTTTCAATCTATTAAAGCAGCAATTACAAACCCGGTAAAAGCACTCCGGACAGAATAGATGTAATTAGTTTATTGATATATAATTAATTACATAGTATTGTTTGCAGATTGCAATTTGCAAACAAATAATGCTCAATTTTCCCAAAGAGAATTATTGTGGATGATTTTTGTTCGTACGCTGTATAAGCCACATGAATCTGATTTTTACCTCGTACACAATATTATTTAATTCCATTCTGAATACATTCGGGTACAGAGCGCTTTCAATTTTAAATGCTCACATCAGCATGTATAAAAAATAAAAGACGACTCCGATTGACGCGATCATTGAACGGTAAACTATTTTTTGAAAAGTACATCTAGCAATTGAATACTTTTACAGGATTCAGCCAAAATATGATGTATGAAAAGCGTGTTCATTTTATTGTTTACTATTTCTATAGCTATCACCATACATGCGCAGCAAAAGCCTAATATTGTAATTATCTACGCGGATGATCTTGGATATGGTGATGTGAGTTGTTATGGCGCATCTAAAATCAACACTCCGAATATTGACAGACTGGCAAATGAGGGTTTGAGATTTACCAATGCACATGCTACTGCATCAACTTGCACACCCTCCCGTTTTTCGTTGATGACGGGTACTTATGCCTGGCGAAAGAAGGGTACAGGCATTGCTCCTGGTAATGCTTCATTGATTATACCCGTTGATAAGATTACGCTGCCCGCTGTATTAAAAAGAGCAGGTTACCAAACTGCCATTGTGGGCAAATGGCACCTTGGGCTTGGTGGTCCGGAAGGTCCGCAATGGAACAGCGAAATAAAACCCGGGCCGCTTGAACTCGGATTTAGTTATTCATTTATTCTTCCTGCTACGGTAGACAGAGTGCCTTGTGTATATGTGGAAAACCACCAGGTAGCTAACCTGGATCCGGCGGATCCTATAACAGTAAGTTATAAAGAAAAGATTGGTGACCGGCCAACAGGAAAAGAGCATCCTGAATTGCTCAAATTGCATCCTTCTCACGGTCATGATCAAACGATTATAAATGGGATCAGCCGCATTGGTTATATGACCGGTGGAAAAGCTGCGCTTTGGAATGATGATGATATTGCAGATAAGCTAATAGAAAAATCAACACAATTCATCGTACAGCATAAAAATGAACCATTCTTTCTTTTAATGACCACGCACGATATTCATGTGCCGCGTACACCGCACAATAGGTTCAGAGATAAAAGCGGCTTGGGTACAAGAGGAGATGTAATATTACAATTAGATGCAACTGTTGGCCAGGTACAACGCGTGTTGGACAGCCTGCGGATTTCGGATAATACGATGATTATTTTCAGCAGTGATAATGGGCCTGTTATAGATGATGGTTATGCCGACAGTGCTGTAATAAAACTAAATGGTCATACCCCATCCGGACCCATGCGTGGAGGCAAATACAGCGCATTTGATGCTGGAACAAGATTGCCGTTTATTGTAAAATGGGCAAAGCATATAGCTGCGGGAAAAGTAAGCAATGCGTTATTCAGTCAGGTTGATCTGCTGGCTTCCTTTGCAGCATTAACCGGTCAGCAATTAACAGCAGAAGATGCGCCTGATAGTTTTAATGCCCTGGATGTTTTGATTGGAAAATCTTTTAAAAGCAGGAGTTATGTAGTGGAGGAAGCGGCGCCTTTGTCTATTATCCGTGGCAAATGGAAATATATTGAGCCAAACAATTTACCCGCCAAGGATCTCAACGTGAATATTGAACTAGGCAACAATCCTCAACCTCAATTGTATGACCTTGAAAAAGATCTTGCTGAAAAAAATAACCTTGCTGCAGTGCACCCTGATATAGTGCAACAACTGGCTGCGTTACTTCAAACAATTAAGAACAGTACAGATGAGAGAAAAAGAATCACAAAATGACCGATTAAGCGCTCTCACTAATAGTGTGTTTGTAGTTTATCGTTTATGGTTTATTTATGTTTGTTGTCGCCTCCAGACGACTCAAAATTATTGTAAGTATAATGTCGTATATAATTCTTTGCATTTTAAAGTGCCATGTGCAGGCTTACTTAGAGGAGTTTAGTAGTGTCTAATGCTTCGACGGGTATAGTCACTGGACTATCTGACATCAAACAATCACAATCACAATTCTGAGGTTTTAGTTTTTCCACGTCTTTCAATTCTTTTATTACTTTCCTGAGCGTGTCTGCATTTTTACTATTGTTTACACTGATATTCATTGTCTCAGAACCGGGTAAAGTTTTCATTGTGTTGTTAAAATCCTGCAAGCTGATTATAGAAGGGCTTAGTTCAAATTGTTGGCTGGATGTTGTGAAAAATTCCTTTTTTGCAAAAACAATCTTGTCTTCATATTCTCCCAAAGCCAGTATATAAGCCCTGGTGTTTTTTGGTAAAGGAATGGTGCCATCTGCGTTGTCAAATCCATATTCATCTGTTTTATTGGCCAGTAAACCACCATGTAGCAGCGCCTTAAAATCAGGCACTGCGAGCCAGATGCTGATGTTCTGTTTATACTCACCTCTTATTCGTACTATCAGGCTGCTTTCAGTGGTGCTTGGGTCTTTTAAAAGCATATCAATATTATACCAACCAAAAGTTTGAATAGTAAATTGATAATACAAGGATTGATTGTTTGAAGGCTTAACTTTTTCTTTAGCTGGAGGACCAGCAGGAATTGAAGGTATGGTAGGAACAGGCTCGCTTGGAGCGGGCGGATTTGTATCGATAATATCCCGTATGATCATGTCAATTTTTGCTTTGGTTAATTCGTTTTTTTCCTGTGTTAATTTGTCCTTTAATAGTACGTATGTTAGGCAACTGCCCATACATGCCCGCGTATATTGTTGAGGTATAGGTAAACGCAGAGCCTTTGATTCATTTTCAATGTAACTATACAAATTATCCAATACTGTATCACTAAGATCGGGGAACCTGGTCATCATCACTCCATTGAATCTATTCTTAAGACAGCGGTAATAAGCTACATCATGCATCACTAATGCCGGATTACGGGTAAATGCATACAATAATTTTTTATTATTGGTCCGTTCTACAATGTGCGCCAGGTCCGGCCCTGTAAGGTCTTTACCAATAGCATGACAGGAGGCACAATGATTTGCAAACAATTGTTGTCCGTTAGAAAGTATAGTATTTTGAGTATCAGCTGGAAGATTTGCAGGTTCCACCCAGTTTATTTTTCCGTTATCACTGGTGTCGCCTTTAAACAACTGCATTTTATTATTGATAAAAGGAGTAGGAATGCTTACTGCAATCGGTTTGCTGATCTTTATCGTTTGTCCTCCTTGTGCGTTGATGTAAATCATACCACCGCTACTCAAAGGCTGCCCATTGCTTTGTGTTGCCAGCCCTGCACGTATAATCTCTTCCATGCTAAAGGCTTCTTTTATTTCAATGGCTACTTTATTGGTATTGTCGCTATTAATGAGCGTACCCTTTGCAATTTTTATAATGGCACCGCCTGAGGTGTTGATAGTCGTGTCGCTGTCTGTGGTAATGGTAAAGAGCTGGGTGGCTAATTGTTGCTGGTTTAATAAACCCGGCTTTTGAGATTGAGGTTGACGACAGCCAAAGGCTATGACAAGCAGTGTAATAGCAAACAGTATAATTTTTTTCATATAGTTACTTGTATTATAAAGATACCAAAGCGGTATGTTTTACATAAAAGGAACCTAAATAATTACATCTGTTGTTGTATGGTAAGGTTGCTAAATGGTATAACTAGGCAGAAATGACAACCTGCTTACTGGGAATGGATTATTTTCTTTTGGAAAAAAGTTGAGCTATAGAAATTAATTGTGTGAGTGATTGTAATTTCTTCCAGCTCTAATCGCACAAAACATTTTGTTGTAAGCGATTTTGTCAAGCAGCTCATTAAGAATCAAAATTCTTCTTAATACTTTTGATTAATCTATCCCATGGCCTTGTTATTCTGTTTGTAAAATCCAGGTATTGCAGTATGGCGAGCCTTGGGTGTAAAGACGTTTGTTTAAGCATGATAGGGATTATTTGAATATTAACTCCCCAGGCAAATGCCCATTCATAAGTAACATATTCTGATTCCCTGGCTTCGGGTGACATTATAACAATAAGGGTTACTGACTTTCGTATAGCATCGTCAATATCCTGTCTCCAATCTTCTCCGGGATCTATTCCATCATTATCCACCCAGGTTTGAATTCCTTCTTTTTCCAATTTTAATTTAAGTAATTCGGCAAAGTCTCCATCATTTCTACAGTAAGATACAAATACCTGACCCTTCTCTTGTTGATACGCTTTATGTATTCTTTGAGGGTCGTTTATATTTGGTATAATTTCTGTCTCTTCTTTTTCTTGATTCGCTAAAACTAAATCAGTTATCCTTTTTGATATTTTAAAATATTCTTCTTCCTTATTCTTTGCCTGTGATAAAGGAGTACGTACATCGTTTAAAAATTGAAATTGAGCTAGCTCTGGAACTTCGGTCCATAATGAAGGGCTTAAAAGTATGGGTAAAATAAATATGTCATTGGATTTTGCTCTTTTTAAAAGCGCTGGAAATTCTACCTGAACGATGTAGTCTGAAGCTAAAAAATTTGATGATATTAATAAGATTGCAATTTTAGATTCGTCTATTGCTTTTTTAATTCCATCGTTCCACTCACCTGCAGATTGAATATCGCTATTGTCCCAAAGATGAACAGCCCCTTGTCGTTCAAGGATGCGAAGATGTTTAAGTAGCTCATCTTTATATTTTTCATCTTGATGACTGTATGAGATGAAAATTTGTATTGTCTTGCTCATTTAGTTAGAATGGTTGTTAGATTTGTGAACTGTCGAATAAATTTCTAACAAGTGCCTATACTCACCCAAAATACCAATATAAATAAATTTGTCAACTGTCAATTCATCACCGCCGCTTCCTTATTATATTTATTCCTGTATTCAACAGGTGATAATCCTGTGATTTTTTTGAAAACAGTTCTAAAAGCTTTGCTGTCGGCATAGCCCACTTCATACATAACTTCATTTACATTTTTGGGGCTGGTTTCCAGCTGTTTCTTGGCAGCTTCTATTCTTACTCTTTGAATATATTCAACCGGCGTATTGTTGGTGGCTGTTTTGAAACGTCTTTCAAAATGGCGTTTTCCTATTGCGAATTTTGAAGCCAGTTCTTCTATCACTATCTTTTCGGTGATGTTGGCTTCAATAAATTCCTGCGCCTGTTTGATGGGCTCATCTTCGTGTTTTTTCTGACCACGAAACATCGCAAAAGGTGATTGGCTCTTACGGTCAATTTCCAGTGCATAAATTTTGGAAGCCATGATTGCCATTTCCCTTCCGGCATATTTTTCTACCAGGTGCAGCAGCAAGCTCCAGTAAGAAGTAGCGCCACCGCTGGAATACAAACCGTTTTGTTCGGTTACAATACGCCCATCAACCAATGTTACTTCGGGAAACATTTCTCTGAATTGAGGAGCTGTTAACCAATGGCTGGAACATTCTTTCCCATTCAATAAACCGGTGGCCGCTAATAAAAACGCACCAATGCAAAGACTGGCTACTTCCGTTCCTTTATTATAATGATCAATGATCCACGGAATTAATTCCTTATTTTTTTTGATGGTGGTTGCGAGGTCACCACCAAGCGCAGGAATAATAATTAAATCTGTTTTTTGTATGTCTTTCAGCACCGCATCGGTGTGAACAGAAAACTGCCCATTAGTTAGCGTTACCTGTTTGGTCATGCCCACCAACTGCACATTAAACAAGGAGGCTTTACCTGCGCCCTGCAAAAAATCATTAACACCATGAAATAAAGTACTGGGATCAACCACAGAAGCCATCACTGCATCCTGTGGCACCAGGATAGATATATGTTTCATATGCTTTATCGAATCTTGTATCATAAAGATAGCAAACTAAAAGTCGCGAACAACCCTTAGGATGTCCTCTTTACACCCCCTCATAAATATACCGCCATAGTAGTTTTGTGATGTAAACAAGAAAATATATCACTTTTAAAATGTACAGATATGAAAAAGATAAACATTCTCTTTTGGGTAACTACCACCCTTATTTTTTTAATGGAAGGTGTAATACCTGCATTCACTTCTCAAACTGAACTCGCTAAAGAAGGTATCCGGCATTTGGGTTATCCTGCCTATTTTGGAAACCTGCTGGTGATTTTTAAAGTAGCAGGTGCACTTGCATTGATCATACCACAGGTGCCAAAGCGCATAAAGGAATGGGCCTATGCAGGCTTTGCTTTCGATTTTATTGCAGCAGCCGTTTCACATGGCGCTGTTGATGGAGTAAACAATTTTCAAACCTTCTTTCCTTTGATATTTCTGGTTCTGCTGGTTATTTCTTACATCACGTATCATAAGAGAACAGCAGTTGGTTATAAAGCCGTTGCAGGAACCCACACCAAAACATTCTCAAAAGATTTGGCTACCGCTTAAGTACAGTATATGCGAAAGCTTATTGTATCTATGAATATTACGCTCGATGGCTATCTCTGCGGTATAGATGATGAACTGGACTGGCATTTTAACTGCTGGACAGAAGAGATAAGAGATGCATTGTGTGGTCAACTGGCAAAAGCAGATACTATTCTACTTGGAAGAGTAACCTATAATGCGATGGCACAATACTGGCCATTAAAAAGAGCCGACCTGTGCTGCAGAGGAGAAGATTTTGCTTTTGCCAATATGATGAACAACTATACAAAAATGGTGTTTTCCAAAACGATTGAGCGCACTTTATGGAGCAATACAAAAATTGTGAACGGCTCCTTGCGAAAGGAAATCATCAAAATAAAAAAAAGGCAGGGGCGTGATATTATAGTATATGGAAGCTGCCAGTTGGTAAATGGATTGATGAAAGATGAGCTGATAGATGAATATCACCTGTGGATTCACCCTGTAATTTTAGGTAAAGGAAAATCATTGTTTAAGGATTTGAAGGAAGGCCTTTGCATGAATATGAGGCATGCTACTACATTTCCTTCGGGTGTTGTGTTGATGGAGTATCAGCCTTGTTATACTTCCTTATGACAGGTAGTGCAAAAAATATGCCGCCGGCAATGGCTGCCAGCGGCATAACTGCATGTAAACCTTATACCATTTTTTCAAAAGGAGAATAAACCATTGTTTTTTTATTTCACCAGCAGCATTTTTTTAGTATCAATCATAATACCATTTACAAAAAGAGAATACTGATAAGTACCTGAAGATAACATGGCAGCATCTATATTTACCGTTCCTCTTCCTTGTGTGGAAGAAAGGTTATACATCTTTAATCTTTTGCCTGCAGCATCATATATGGCAAGCTGTGCATTGCTTACACCATCCTGCGGTAAACTGTAACTTATTATGGTGTTTGCACTGAAAGGATTGGGTGAATTTTGTGCAATAGAAGCATTGGATAATGTTAACCCTGATGACGGTGTTGTTTTGAGCATCGATTCCAATTTGGCAAGTCTTTCTTCTAACGACATCACTAATTCCTGGAGGCTGTCTTTACTATCGTTCAGTTGCTGTACGGCTTTTACCAGCGGAACAACAAAATCACTATAACTCAAACCATATACATCATTTTCATTTTGTGGTACATATACACCGCTGAAATCATAATTTATTTTTTTTGCTGCAGCTTCCACATCCTGTGCCACAAAGCCGGTATACAATCTTTTTTCTTTTTCGCTCATGGCAGCATTCGCTACCTGATCATTGGCTTCATCTTCGGAGTTATTGGCATTGTTTGCACTGCGCATAGTCATTCTTGCCTGAGCCGCCCCGGTTTTTTTATCAAGGTCGTGTACCGCATAATGATAGGTTACCGGCTTTAAAAGCTTTATAAATTCAATACCCGGTACGTTTTGATTGATATCTTTTTTAAAACGTCCGTCAGAATAAATAACATAGCTGCCTGCTGCACGAACGGAAGTAACAGAAGAATTGCCTAACATGATCTGGTTGCTTGCTAAGGGCACTGCATCATATCCGATGGCGGAAGTGTTGGTGAGATTATTTATGGTAGGACCAGCAAGGTAACCGATAGCAGTATTCACCCCGCCCGTTTTGTTATAGTATAGTGCCAAAGTGCCTATTCCAACATTACCTCCGCCTGTTGTATTATTATACAATGCGTCGTATCCGGTAGCTATGTTCATAGATGCAGTAGTGTTGGCATAGAGCGCTAAATTGCCTATTCCAATATTGCCTCCACCGGTTGTATTATTGTAAAGGGCAGAATAACCAAGGGCAGTATTAGAGATCCCGGTAGTATTGGTGTATAGTGTGTATGATCCTAAAGCGGTATTATAAGAGCTGGTAGTACTATTTAACATTGAGCTGTACCCCACCGCCGAATTATTGGTACCCGTTGTATTAAACGACATTGTACCACTGCCTAAAGCCAGATTGTAACTGCCAGTAGTATTTTTAAAAAGTGAATAATCGCCAAAGCCAGCATTGTTACGACCGGTGGTATTGTAGCTGAGCGAGAATGAACCGAAAGCATTGTTAGATACGCTGGTATTCCGCTCAAGCGCATAGGCGCCAAAGGCTGAATTGTCGTCGCCGCTCTTATTACTATAGAGGGCATACTCACCTGCGCCTGTATTACGCTGGTTCCCATTATTGTCTTCAACTGAACTGAAACCTGCATAAGTGCCCATAAAGAAACAGTTATCACCTGTTTGATGAATGATGCGAAAATCTTCGAGATAATAGGCAGAACCGACATAGATATTTTTCCAGTTTTTAAGATGAGCGCCCAGGTTTATAGTATTATGAACATTGGGAGAAAGACTACTGTTGATAGTAGTAGTTGGAACCAGGTTGGATAGAGAAGTGTTAGCCTGGCTGTAAACAGAAATGGAAACAAAAACTGATGCAGCAACCTGTGCCGCTTTTTGATAAAAAAATTTCATGACTTCACTGTTTTAATGATGACAAATAATGGAAAGAAATAAAACAGGTTGACCAGAAGAGTGGATTATAGTCGGTCTGGAAGTTAAAATTGCAAAAAGGGAAGCGGTAACATGCCGTCTTTTTGAGGGCAGTCTTTTCCCTTAACCATATGCGGATGGTTGTGGGAGTAAGCATAAATAAAACAAGGTGTGCAAAACTGTTAGGTATATACCCAATATGGCAAAACTGTTACCCCGCCGCTTAATCTTTTTTTACATTATCAAAACTCCGCTATGCGAAGCGTCCCTGACTGCCGTCAGGCAGGCTCGCTTCGCATGTGTTTGTTGTCGCTTCCGGGCGACTACAAAATTGTACTCAACTGCATAACAATTCTCAGGAGATTTCTCACTCGTGATCCATTTGTATATCGGTTAAGCATCCGGCTACTCGTTCGAAAAGACGGAGAGTGAATTTGGAACTGAAATGTTTTTCAGTTATTTTGTTTTGTGCTATCTTTTACCTCATCTATTCACACACAAATAAAAATAATGAGAGCGCACTTTATTGCATTTTTATTTTTGATCGCTTCACAAATACCTGCTGCCGAAAGCAAGGCACAAACAATTGGGGCTGGATTTAAGAAGCATATTATTTCAAAAGATTTTATTTCAGAAGGTGTTGCAGTGGGTGATGTGAATAAGGATGGAAAAATAGATATCCTCGCCGGTCCTGCCTGGTTTGAAGCGCCCACGTGGATAAAGCATGATATAGATACCTTTAAAACCTATGCTGTTAAAACTGCGTACAGCCGGTCTTTTCTGAATCACGCCATGGATATAAACCAGGATGGTTGGATTGATTTAATTGTGTTGGATTTTCCCGGTCTAAGCGCAGACTGGTTTGAAAACCCTGGTAACAAAAAAGGTTATTGGAAAAAACATCGGTTATACGATAACGTTGGTAATGAATCTCCATTATTTACAGATGTGGATGGTGATGGACAGGATGATTTGATTTGTGCCGATTCAAAAACAAACCAGATGATCTGGCTGCAGGCTCCTGCAAAAGGAGACAGTGTTTGGAAAAGATTTGAAGTAGGTAAACGAAATGTGCAGGGAACAGATATACTCGGTCATGGATTGGGGTATGGAGACCTGAACAGCGACGGAAGAAAAGACATCTTCACAAAGGATGGTTGGTGGGAAGGTCCTGCGGATGTAAAACAAACAGACTGGACTTTTCATGCTGCAGATATAGGAGAGGATTGCTCGCAGATGCAGGTAGTAGACGTGAATGCAGACGGCTTACCAGATGTTATCAGCGGATCAGCTCACAGGTATGGCATATGGTGGCATCCCCAGTATAAAGATGATGATGGTAACCGGCAATGGGATCATCGTACCATTAGTTTTTCCACTTCTCAAACGCATGCTACTGCCATGGCTGATTTTAATGGCGATGGTAATCCCGACCTGGTTACAGGTAAAAGATATTTCGCTCATCTTGAACATCTGAATCCTTCTAATAAAACTACGATTGACCCTGGCAGTTATGATAAGCCCACGATTTACTGGTTTGAGCTCACACCAGGTAAAAGCCCATACTGGATACAACATGAAATAGATAATGATTCGGGTATTGGTTTAAATATAGAAGCGACCGATATTAATAAGGATGGCAAACCCGATATTGTAATAGCCAACAAGCATGGCATTTTCTTTTTTGAGAATATAATGCCTCTGCAAACGAAGCATTGAGTATTATGTGTGATAATAAATGTTCCAGAGATTGATCAAAATCATTTGATGTAATGATTATTTAAATCATGCGCTATTTTAAACAACAATAGCTTGCAGCATTTTAAACTCCCCGATATTTTGATTGGTTATGAGTTACGGATATATAAGCGCCGCAGAAGCGGTAAAAGTGGTGAAGTCTGGCGATCGCGTTTTTTTACATGGCAGCGCAGCCACGCCTGTGCATCTTATAGAAGCTTTACAGCAAAGGCATCGTGAATTACGAGATGTAGAACTGGTAAGCATTACAAATTTGGGCGCGCTTGATTTTAATCATGCGGATTACAGGAAAAGTTTTTTCTTCAATTCCTTATTCGTTTCTACCAATACACGATCTGTTGTAAACAGTGAGGCAGGAGATTATGTGCCGATATTTTTAAGCCAGATACCACAGCTTTTCAGAAAAGATATACTGCCCGTTGATGTGGCTTTGATACAGGTATCGCCGCCTGATAAACATGGCTATTGCTCCTTGGGAACATCTGTGGATATAGCGGCAGCGGTTGTAGAAAAAGCAAAACATGTAATTGCGCAGGTTAATCCTTTTATGCCCCGCACATTGGGCGATGGTATTGTGCATATCAACAACATTAATGCATTTGTATCGCATGAAACACCATTGCCCGAAGTTGATTATGCATCCGGTGCATCAGCAGCGAGTGCGCAAATAGGAAGCAATGTAGCGTCGCTGATAGAAGATGGTGCTACGCTGCAAATGGGCATCGGCACTATTCCGGACCAGGTATTGAAAAATCTTGGCAATCACAAAGACCTTGGTATACATACCGAAATGTTTTCCGATGGCATTATTCCTTTGCTTGAAAAAGGAGTTATCAATAACAGGCGAAAAAAATTAAATACAGGTTTATCTGTTACCAGTTTTTTATTAGGTACACGCAGGCTCTATGATTTTGTAGACAACAATCCTTCTATACTGGTAATGGATATTGAATACGTAAATGATACCAGTATCATCAGGCAAAATGCAAAGGCAACAGCCATCAACAGCGCTATCGAAATTGATTTAACAGGACAGGTGTGTGCAGATTCTATTGGCACATTTCAATACTCGGGCATTGGCGGACAAATGGATTTTATGCGCGGCGCTTCTTTGTCGGAAGGCGGCAAACCTATTATAGCCATGCCTTCGATTACATCAAAAGGAATTTCACGCATTGTTCCTTTTTTGAAAGAAGGTGCTGGCGTGGTTACTACACGCGGGCATATACATTGGGTAGTAACGGAATACGGCATTGTAAATTTATTTGGAAAAAATTTAAGACAAAGGGCCAAAGCGCTCATCAGTATAGCCCATCCTGATCATCGCGAAGCGCTTGAAAAGGCAATGCATACCCGCTTTCACACAAAAGCCTAAGCGAACAAATAAATACCTGTAAATAAAAAACGGGAAGCAATTATTTGCTTCCCGGAATTTTTTTAGTAGAGATCGCACGGCTGGTTTTAAAAGGACTGGATAAGGTATATATATTACTATCAGCAGTGTTCTTCAAAAAATATTGGAAATGGATTTACTGGATTAAATGCTCTCACAGGAATTGAATTACATAAGGATTTGGATTGTCGGATTATTGGTTGATGTAGTTTTCAAAGGATGTGGAACTGGCTCTTCATAGATACGATCTTTTCAAAGGATTGGATGTTGGATATGGATTCGGATGTTGGATTATCAGTTTTTCTTTTAGATCTGGATTTTATAAATCTTTCACAAGGATCGGATAGCTTTTCAAATATGGGATTTAATATTAGTATCCACAGGAGAAGAGGATGTAACCATGTGTTGTAAATATTTTTAGAAAATGTTTGTATGTTGATATAAGCTAACCTGAGTGCCCGTAAAATCAATTTTTATGTCTGTATTTGTGTATATGGATTGATGTTAGTCAACCATCATTTTACTTCGCTCTTTAATAAACAGATCAGCATTTAATGTTTTCACAACAAAATGAAC
Organism: Agriterribacter sp.; assembly: GCA_047600465.1. Classification (GTDB taxonomy): domain Bacteria; phylum Bacteroidota; class Bacteroidia; order Chitinophagales; family Chitinophagaceae; genus Agriterribacter. The sequence continues at coordinate 1,093,578 of JASGKU010000007.1, read as the reverse complement.
TTTTTGTTCCTGAACGGGGGTTACAATTATTTAATTACCATTTTTCAACGATATTATGATATTTGCACTTTAACTGCTGCTTACAATGGTGGATGCATTGCTTCAAAATTTGAAACTGGGTGATAGGGAAAGCTTTCATACGCTGTATTTTATGTACCATGCCCGGTTGTATCAGTACATATATAAATATACCCGGTCTGAGTGGTTGGCGGAGGAAACTGTTCAACTCAGTTTTGTGAAAATTTGGGAAACCAAAGAAAATCTCTCGATATCGTATAGTTTTTCTACACAACTTTTCAGGGTAGCTAAAAGTATTGTAATTGATCTCCTTCGAAAGGAAGCCGTACGCAGTGTGCAAAGCACTACTGTACACGCCGATATTGAAAATATTCAGTCGCCGGAGTATGTTTCTGCAGAATCAAAGGAAGCATTGAACTATGCCCTCCATGTAATAAATGAAATGCCACCGGTTCAGCGCCAGGTTTTTTCTTACAGCCGTATTGATGATCTTTCCCATAAAGAAATCGCGCAAAAAATGTCTATATCTACCAAAACGGTAGAAACACATATTACCAGGGCACTTAAGCAATTAAAAAAAGCCATACCACTGTTTTATTATCTCTTTTGTTTGATGCGACTGGTCGTCATTATTTTGTAATCTGTATATATTCCCAATATTTTTTCCCCGGCTGTAGGGGATTTTTATTTTTCATACGAATACATAGTATTATATGCATATCACACGCAAACTGATACGGGATTTTTTTGACAGTAACTGTTCCGAAGAAGAAGAGCGTTTAGTGAGAGAGTGGTTTGTTCAACATCCGGAAGAGCTGAAAGCTTATATGACGGAAGAAAGCTGGGATAAGTTCCAACCATCTTCTGATGCTGTTGATGCTACTCCCCGCATGCTGCGTTATATAAACAAGAAAACTCAACCCGGTAAAGCAGTTTGGAAATGGTTGGCAGCAGCATCAACAATAGTGACCGTAGGCGTCGCTATATATTTAGTGTTTACCCCTAAAAAAACACCGGCTGTTGCTGTAAAAGAAATAGTGCCATCACGTATTATTTTCAAAAACGAATTAACCCAGGTAAAAAAATTAGTACTGCCAGATAGAAGTATTGCAATGATAGCTCCTGGCAGTGTTTTGAAATATGATTCAGGATTTGTTGCCGGCCGGAATATGGATTTACGTGGTGAAGCTTCTTTTTCAGTAGTAAAAGACAGTACAAAACCATTTTGCGTGCACGCAAAAAATATTAATGTAACTGCATTGGGTACCATATTTAGTGTAACAGACTACGACAGTGTGCTTACTTCTGTACACTTGTTTGAAGGCAAGGTTGTGATACGCGATGAAGGGCATGCATTAAAAAAATGGAAAGAGGTTTTTTTAACCGCAGGGCAGGTATTCAAGCTTAATAATAAAGATTTTTCTTACGCGGTAAGCCGTATAAAGAATGAGACCATAAAAAAAGAAATGGCTATTGTTGAAAGACCTTTAGCCCGACCTACTTCTACCCTCAATTTTGCCAACCAGCACCTTGCAGATGTATTTGCAAAACTGCAACAATCTTACAAAGTAAAAATTCAATGTAAGGAAGATGTGATTAAAGACATGCGCTTTACCGGAACGCATAATCCCGCTAACGAAACACTCGAAGATTTCCTGCATACCATTGCAATGCTGAATGATCTGAAAGTGAAGAAAACTCCCGCCGGCTTTTTTATTATATCCAATAAATAACAATCGATTTAACAGATAATGTATCCTCATTTTTAACCATTATTCAACTAAAACTTAAAACAGCTCTTATGAAACGATTATTTGGATTGCTGTTGTTGTTGCTTTCGGTGAGCCTGTATTCACATGCGCAGGATGCCGTAGCGAATACAGCAACGGGAATTGTAAAAAACGACAGAGACGAAATTTTATCTGGTGTTAGTGTGCAGATGCAGAATGCTTCATCTGGATTTTCTCAAAGTGCTACTACTAATCAGAGTGGTATTTTCAGTTTCAAAAACATTCCTGAAGGAACAGGGTATCGCTTTATCATCAGCTATGTAGGCTACCAGACTGATACGCTGGATGGATATGAAATGAAACGCGACAGCAGGATTTCATTAAGCGTATCATTACAACCTCTAAACACCACGTTAGATAAAGTAGTAGTGATTGGTTATGGTTCTATGCGCAAAAAAGATTTATCGGCAGCAGTTGCTGAAGTGCCTGATATGAAACAGGTAAAAGAAAGACCTGTATTGGATGTAGCCAATATGATCCAGGGAAAAGTTGCTGGTATAACAGTGGTTAGCAATGGAGGTCATCCAAACTCAACGCCTAAAGTTATTATCAGGGGTGTTGGTTCGCGGCAGGATGAGAGCGTGTTGTATGTGGTAGACGGTGTACCCAATGCTCCTTTTAATCCTTCAGATGTTGAATCAATGACGGTATTAAAAGATGCGGCTTCTGCAGCTATATATGGCGCTTATTCAGGTTCTGCAGGTGTAATATTGGTTACTACAAAACAAGCTTCACGTGGTAAACCCAGTGTAGAGTATTCTGCATTTGCAGGTGCTAAGTCAGCATGGCGTTTGCCGCAATCGTTGACTGCAGATAAGGAAGCTGAAGTAGCCAATCTTGCTTTGGCAAATGCAGGCAAGCCACCATTGGATGGTTGGGACGAAACAAAAAATCCTTATGCATTTGTAACAAGAACCAACTGGATAGATGAAATATTCAGAACAGGGCTTGTTCACAGGCATACTGTTACTGTTAATGCAGGCGGTGATAAATTAACAGCGCTTGTGCAAGGCCGATACGAAGAAAACGAGGGCACACTGATCAATACGTATGCAAAAAATATTTCTGGTCGTGTTAATCTCGGTTACGAGTTCAGCTCAAAAATAAAATTCAGACAGGAAGTTTTTGTAAACAACAGCGATAGTCGCGGAACGGAAACTTCAAGTGGATATTCAGGCACTATTTTATCTGCCATTTACATGCCACGTTCTGCAGCTGCCTACTATGATGACGGTACTTTTGGTGGTGTAGGACCTAAGGATGCAAGCTATCAATACAATGGTATTCATGGTGATGTAATTAACCCGATGGCTACCTTGTTGCGCAATAAGCCTTATAACAAAGGCACCGATATGCAGTCTGTTTCAGAATTCAAGTATTCCAATATCATAAAAGGGCTTTCTTTTATCAGCCGCTTTTCTTACCGCCAGGGTCAATCTTTATACAAGAATTTTGAACCAATGCGTACAGAGCCTGGTAAACCTAATGCGCAAAACACATTGTCTTATTCTACAGATAAAAGTTTTACCTGGTTTTGGGAAAACACCCTGAACTATGGTCGCACTTTTGGTCGTCATACTCTTAATCTGATGGCATCTACAACGGCTAATTCGTATAACCATAAAGGTTTTACAGCCGGTGCAAAAACATTCAGCAATGAAGCAGATTGGGCACAGTTTTTTGTGAATGCCAATAACTTTACTGACATACGTCCTACAAGCTGGGATCAGTCAGACAGGCTGCAATCATTTGTAGGCAGATTGGCGTATAACTGGGGAGACCGTTATTTTGTTACAGGAAGCTTCCGCCAGGATATTGCAGGTAGACTGGCTGCAGGACACCGCAACGGAAACTATCCTGGTGTTACAGCCGCATGGAAGCTAAGTTCAGAGCCATTCTTCAAAGTGCCTGCTGTTGATCTGTTAAAGATCAGGGCAAGCTGGGGACGAATAGGCAACCTGGGATCTATCCCTTACAACTATGGTTACCAAACATTGAACAATACCAATTATACTTACCAGGTAGGAAGCAACACGCCACAAACACCTGCGCAGTATATTGAACAACAGTTTAACCCATCATTGACCTGGGAAACATCAGAGCAAACAGATATTGGCTTTGATCTTAGTGTATTAAACGACAGGCTGAGCTTCACGTTTGATTATTTCAACAAACTCACGTATGGTTTAATTCAGTCGCAAACCGGTGGATGGCCTGCAACATATGGTTATGGGGCACCTACTATTAACCAGGGTAAGATCAGGAATACCGGTTTGGAGTTTTCTGCCACATGGAGAGATAGAGTGGGACAGTTAGGATATGAAGTGAGTGGTAACATTGCTACATTAAAAAACCGGGTAGCATATATTGATGGAAATCCTACCTCTCAGTGGACTTTCCCTGAAGCATGGCGTGGTACTATCACTCCATACAGATCAGTAGTGGGTCAACCTTATTATTCTTATTATCTCATTCATAACATGGGTATTTTTCAAACCCAACAGGAAGTAGATAGCTATGTTAATAAGGACGGAGATAAAATACAACCTAATGCAAAGCCTGGTGATCTGAAATTTGAAGACTTTAATGGAGATGGAAAGATTGATGATAATGACCGTAAGTATATGGGTAATGCATTTCCGAAAGTTACCTATGGTTTTACTGCCAACCTTAACTGGAAGCGTTTTGATCTGAGTTTATTTTTGCAAGGCGTTAGCGGTGTAAAATTGTTCCATGCATTTAAAGAATCTACATTAAACGCATCTGAACAAGGGTACAACCGTTGGGATAAAATTCTCGATGCATGGTCGCCTACCAATACCGGTTCTAACATTCCAATTATTTCAGCCAGTGATGACAATAAAAATTTCCAGACACCTTCTGACTGGTACCTGGAAAATGGTAGTTACCTGCGCCTGAAAAGCCTGGTGATTGGGTATAACTTTCCAACCTTCCTGAAGACCGCTGCATTGCGTGTATACTTAAGTGCAGATAACCTGGTAACTATTACAAAATACAGTGGTATGGATCCGGAAGTATCCTATATCGGTTTTGATGGCGGACAATTCCCTGTATCAAGAGTGTTTGCTGCAGGAGTAAAACTTACCTTCTAAATGATGGTGATTATCTAAAAAAATAAAATCATTATATGAAACATCGTTTTCTTTTTTTAATCGTGATGGCAGGTATGCTGTTTACATCCTGCAAAAAAAATTGGGTAGATACAAAACCCAATGGCACTCCCAGTACAGCCTACCAGTGGGATGGTGAAGACATGGTAATAAGATCTGTTGCTGCATTATATGTTCCCATGCGTTACGAATCAACCTGGGGAAGAGATCTCTTCTGGACACAGGATGCCAGTGACGATTTGATTGTAGGGCGTGTAAAAGCAGATGGAGAAAATATCAAAAATTTTGTTTGCTCCGGTAACGAAGGTTATCTCACCAGCGGATGGAATGATTTATACTGGATGCTGAACAAAGCAAATCTTGCTATTGCCGGTTTGCAAACTGCTACCAACATCACCGACGATTTAAAAAACCGCTCTTTGGGTGAAGCATATTTCGTACGCGGCTTTGCGCATTTCTGGATTGCATACAGATGGGGACATAAAGACCAGGGTGTTCCGTACGATGCAGTAGAGAATGCAGAGTTTGGTACACGTATGCTGCCACAGTTGCCTTCTGTTACAGATAACTACGCGGCTATTGCAGCAGATTTTCAAAAAGCAGCCGACCTGCTTCCTTTGTTTGAAACATACACTGCTGCAGACCAGGGACGTGCGCACAGAGCAGCAGCTTTAGGATACCTGGTAAAAACGTATGCTTATTGGGCACAGTATGATAACAGCAAATGGGCATTGATTCCTGCTATCTGTGATCGCATAAAAGATGAATGTCATAGAGCGCTTATAACAAACGCCGGTTCACCTGCACTGAATTACAAAGCTGTATTTAAAATAGCCAACAACTGGAGTTCTGAATACATCTGGTCTGTAACATCAGGTACACAGGGTGGTTCAGAATTTGTTGGTGTAGTATTAGAAAATAAAGGCTGGGGCATTTACAATGGTTGGGGATATTTTCAACCTACGGAAGAATTGTATGATGAGTATGAACCTACTGATCCAAGAAGAGAAACTACCATCCTGAAATTTGGTGACGAGTTTGTTTACTTTGGTGACCTGCGTCAGTATTATTCAACAAATAGTTTATCAGGTTTCCAGATCAATAAATACATGGAACCATACACATATGGCAGCAATTCAGAATCCGGTTCTAATCCAAATATCAATCAGAACGGCGACTATCCTACTACACAATTAAACCTTCCGTTGATGCGGTATGCCGAAGTATTGTTATTTAAGGCAGAAGCATTGATACAACAGGGGAAGAACGGGGATGCTGCGGCGCCATTAAATGAAGTAAGGGCAAGAGTTGGGCTCGATCCTATTGCCAATCCTACTATGGATGATCTGAAACACGAACGTCGTTGTGAGTTGGCATGCGAGTGGACAGACCGTTTCCAGGATTTAAAAAGATGGGGCGACTATGATAAAATAAATATGCCGTTGCACGGGCGTATTCATACCAATAAAACAGACCCTGCTTCTCCATACACCGTACAGGAAGTTTGGAAGGCGCGCAACTTTGATCCTGCAAAACATATGGCATGGCCAATAGGCGCGAATGAAATTTCAAACAGCAATGGTGCTTATAAGCAAACGCCGGGCTGGTAATATCTTGTTATATAAATAACGTAAAGGGCTACACTCAGTGTGGCCCTTTTTTGTATACGCTTTAAACCTGGTAGGTACGCGTAGCGCCAGACCTCGGATATATGGTCTGACCTTTGGTACCGACCCTTACATTTTAGATTGCTATTTCGCTCTGTAATAGCGTGGTGTTTATAGAAAAACAAGGACGACCATATCGGCTCCATTGGAGCCACGTGTGAATTATAAGCCGATTGTAAAAAGAAGAAGCAAACCCGGTCGGTACGCGTAGCGTCAGACCTCGGATACATGGTCTGAACCTTCGGCATCGCCCCCTTTATGGACCGTAATGTCGGCTCCATAGGAGGAGCCACGTGTGAATTGCATACTGATCATAAAAGAAGAAATCAGCCTTTTAGCTATTTTAAAAAGCTAAAAGAATAATTCAATTATCTTACATACATAAGCTATGCTGTTTGAAAATAATTAAATCTTACTACACATGCTACTTGGTTTTGACATCGGAGGAACAAAATGCGCCATCGTATTGAGCGAATCTTACGGAGAAGGTTACCTGCATATTTCTGAGAAACGTGTGTTTGCTACTAACAAGCCGGTGTACGAAATGATTGAGCTGCTGTTCAGCGAAGCAGAAGCTTTATTGACATTACACAAGTGTGATAAATCTCAATTGATGGGTATCGGCATCAGTTGTGGCGGGCCGTTAAGCAGTAAAAGAGGCGTGATATTATCGCCGCCCAATTTACCGGGTTGGGATAATGTTCCCATAGTAAATATGTGTGAGAAAAGATTTGGCACAAAAACCATATTACAAAACGATGCCAATGCATGTGCGGTAGCAGAATGGAAATTTGGAGCAGGCAAAGGATTGAGTGATGTTATCTTTCTTACATTCGGTACAGGTATGGGCTCGGGTATTATCATCAACGGAAAATTACATTCAGGTGTTTCGGATTTAGCGGGTGAGGTAGGGCACTTGAGACTCTCCGATATGGGGCCTGTTGGTTTTGGAAAAGCAGGATCATTTGAAGGATGGTGCAGCGGCAGCGGTATTGCTCAGTTAGCGCAGGTAATGGCGCGTGAAAAATTACAGATGGGAGAAAAAACGGCTTTCTGTGCTGGTTTAAATGAACTGGATAATATCACTGCCAGGTCTGTTGCTGAAGCAGCTATGGCAGGTGATCCTACAGCGATAGCAGTGTATGAACATTGTGCCACGTACTTAGGCAAAGCATTGGCATTGCTGATTGATATCTTAAACCCGCAAATGATCATCATGGGCAGCATTTTTGAAAGATCAAAATCATTGCTGGAACCCGTAATGCATGAGATACTAAAGAAAGAAGCGTTACAGCAATCTTATAAAGACTGTAAAATTGTGCCGGCAGCATTGGGCGAGCAGATAGGTGATATGGCTGCGCTTTCACTGGCATATATGAGCAGCAAAGAATAAAACTGGTGTTGTCGGCTGGTAAAACATTGTCACCTCCTTCTGTTAAAACCTGTTAAAGTTTTTGCGCATTTACCTCGGGATTTTATTCATTTACCCCAACTATTTTTTTCTACTTTCCTTTTGTTGAATTTTTACGTAACTACTCAATACAAAAATGCATGATTGCATAAACATTAATTATTTCTTTACCATGAAAGAAAAAAATCTCAACAAACATTTTAAGTTATTCCCCTTCTGCTTTACAGTAATAATAATGATGGTGATGCTGGCTGCATGTTCAAAAAATGATGCCACCAATAGTGGATCTTCATCGGGTACGGTAGCAATAGATGAAACAGCATATACTTCGGGTACGCCTGAAGGTTCTACAGAGACAGGCTATGATGAAGATGATCTTATTGAAAACTCAACATTCTCCAGCGTTGTATCTATCGACTTTGGTACTACCGTTACTATTACCAATCCACTTTCTGCTGCGGGAGTAACTGTTGCTCAATCAGGATCAGATATAACCATTACCTCAACTGCCAAAGAAGTAGAGTATGCCTTGAGCGGTATTACCGCCGACGGCTCTGTTAAAATATACAGTGACAATAAATTCAAACTTTCACTCAATGGGGTATCTGTTACCAATGCAGACGGACCTGCCATTAATATTCAATCTTCCAAGCGTGTTTTTGTAGTATTGGCTGATAATACAACCAACACACTTACAGACGGAGCTACCTATGCTGCAACGGTAAACGATGAAGATATGAAGGCTGCATTTTTCAGTGAAGGTCAATTGATATTCAGCGGCAGCGGTACATTAAGTGTAAAAGGTAATTACAAACATGGCATTTGTAGTGACGAGTATGTGCGGATAATATCGGGTAACATTACGGTATCCGGTGCTGCAACAGATGGCATCCATACCAATGATGCTTTTATTGCTGATGGAGGTACGATCAATATAACCGCTTCGAGCGATGGAATAGAAGCGGAAGAAGGATTTATTATCATTAACGACGGCACTTTTACTATTAATGCGGCAGATGACGGCATTGCAGCATCTTACGAAGAGGCTGATGAAAGTATTACACCGTACGTAAATATTAATGGAGGAACCTTTACTATAAAAACTACAGAGGGTGAAGGCATTGAAAGCAAGAGTGTGCTTACTATAAATGATGGCAACATCAGTGCGGAAACAGCCGATGATGGATTGAATGCAGGAGATGCAATTTATATTAATGGAGGCACCGTATATGCACACAGTACGGGTAATGATGCCATGGATTCTAACGGAACTTTTACTATTACCGGTGGTAAAGTAATAGCAATCGGTGCAAGATCCCCGGAAGCAGGAATCGATTGTGATGCCAGGACGCTTAAAATAACAGGCGGGGTTGTTGTTGGTACTGGCGGGGCTACCAGTTGCCCAACTGCAAGTGTGTCAACAGTATATTCAGTGGTGATGGGAAGTGGCACTGCTAACCAGGTAATTCATATAGAAGATGCAAGTGGCAAGGAGGTATTGACATTTTTGAGTCCTACCACATACACAACTATGTTGTTTGCAAGTACAAAACTTTCCGCAGGAGCAACTTACAATGTATATACAGGCGGCAGTGTGGCTTCAGCATCAGAAATACATGGATTGTATACCAGTGGAACTTATACAAAAGGCACGGCTTCAGGAAGCTTTACTACCAGCGCCATTGTTACACAAACGGGAGGCAGCATCAGTAGAAACTAACAATGTCAACTGCACAGATTTAATATATAATCAGAAAAACTGAGGAAGAGAATTTTTAATAACAATACCTAACAGGTCTATCCTTGCAGCTATTAATAATTGTAAACCACGTTTAAACAAGGGCGTGTTCATCATAAAAAACACAAAGCAACAGAAAATGAGATCAGGCCAAGTGCCTGAAAAGGGCTTCTCACTTACTATTGCTTTGCTGCAATGTCTTTGTTGAACGGTTATAGGACGATTGCTTTTCAAGGGTCGGGTCTTAGTGGTTCTTCAATGGATGGTTTTAAAAACGGAACATTAGAATTGTTATACAAATAAACGTTCGATTTTTATTTTATCACATCGTACAGGTTGTAATTGTTATGTACTAATGAATACTACAATAAAGAAAAAATACGTGGCAATGCAATGCCTGAAATAGTAAAAACCACGTGGTATATATGATTATACTTATTTTCTGGTAAGTAGTTATTGTTATTGTTTCGGTAAAATAAATATTACCCTCATGCATAATAGACACATGAGAGTAATATAACCCGAATACAGATCATATCTTGATTTGTTGATGCTCTCGCCCACATACACATCTCATCTGCTGCAAACCGGATGTATGAAATCTGTTAGGATTTAGTTTACTACAATTTCAACAGAAGCGGAATCTATACCATTGTGGCATTTGCTTTTATGAAAACCATGCCCCACCCACAGGCTATCTATATGATGGTTCCATAAACTATCTGGTACATGATGTCCTATACTATCTGTATGATCGCAATGATGAACAGAATCAAGATCAAGACTCCTGGCACTTACGCCTACTACATAACTGCCAGCTTTGGAGAAAGTGATATAATTTGTTTTTTCAGTTGTTACGTCATACGTTTTTGAAACGCCATCTGGTGGTGTAACGCTCCAGCTTACAGTATTAGCCCGTGTGCTAACGGTAACGGCTACCTGTTCTCCAACGGTTGCCGAAGTAGTAGAAGCAGTTACACTGGTGGTTGAATTATCAGTTGCAGATTTGTTGCAGGCATACAATACTCCTGCAGCCGCCAGGGCTACGAATAGTTTTTTCATACATGTGTTTTTAAAAAAAGATAAATGGTAAAATCTTCCATAACAAATACTCCGTTTTAAAAGATAGGTTGGGTGCTGCCATTATTTTTTTGAACTACGGAAAACCAGCTTAACATTTAGTTTGCAAGTAGCGTGCTTTGAACCACAAGGACACAAAGGCACAGAGGTTCACAAAGAAGCTTATAGTTTAATGTTAAAGTTCCTCGTTTTCATTGCTGATATTTTTGAACCACGGAGACAGGGAGGCACAGTGGAACACAGGGATTGTTGTTTATAAAATAATAAGAAAAAATTATAAAGCTTCTTAAACAAGCAAGGGCTGTGCAAAGGTCTCCTCCCCTTCGGGGAGGTGGGTGGGGCTTGACAGCACTCATCTTCACCACTGATATACATCATGACATCTCTTCTTGTTAATTTTTTTCTTTGTTAAAACAATTAATATGTTTGGCATACTCAGTGACGAAGCAATAGAAAAATTGATAGAAGCGCAACTGGTAGGGCGCATAGGCTGTCATGCAGATGATATAACCTATGTAGTGCCGGTAAGCTATGCGTATGATGGCAATTATATTTACGTCCGCACATTTGACGGAACAAAAATGCAGATACTAAGAAAAAATCCTAAAGTATGTTTTCAAATAGACGACATTCATAACCTGGCTAACTGGCGGAGCGTCATTTTGTGGGGCGTATTTGAAGAGCTCACTGATACTACTCAAAGAAAAAATGCGCTTGGTGTTTTGGCTTCACGCAGGTTGCCTCCTGAACATAGCCAAACCATGGAACTTTCTGGACTTTGGCCTTTTCCTCGCACGATGATCTGAACAACATTAAAGGAATGGTATTCCGTATACAGGTGTTAAAGAAAACCGGTAGGTTTGAACAGCGATCATCCATGCACGGTGCGGCATATTAACAAAATCCGGAACAGGAAATTCCAAATTTCTTCAGAGTTGGGAGGTAGTCTTGTATTAATTTTTTAATACATCGATATGCCCGTTCATCCCGCAGCCTGGTTGAAATATTTTTTTGACTGGTGTAATCAATATTCAAAATTTCTGTCATTATCCGTGTTTAGTTCTGCCATAGTGCTATCTGTTGCCGGCCAGTATAGCGAGGATATACAATATTATCACCCTGATACACTTATGACTTCTCTGCGTTCACACACATTATTTCAAACAAAAAGTGTACGCATGGCTTCTGTAATTATTCCCGGCGCAATGATTATGTATGGCATTGGTTCTATTCATAATAACCAGTTAAAAAGCTGGAATGAGAATATGAAGTATGAATTATACCTGGAACATCCTCATGGTAAATTTCCCATCGATGATTATCTTCAGTTTACCCCTGCGCTGGCTGTATATGGGTTGAATGCATTGGATGTAAAGGGAGCACACAATTTTAAAGATCGTACTATCATCTATGTGATGTCAAACATAATTTTAAATGCCACTGTTTTTCCTGCTAAGCGCATTGCACATGAACAAAGACCCGATGGATCCGATTTTTACTCTTTTCCCTCAGGACATACTGCTGAGGCTTTTGCAAGCGCTGAATTTTTAATGCAGGAATATAAGAATGTTTCCTTATGGTATGGAATTGCAGGCTATGCTACTGCCGCGGCTACAGGCTATTTAAGAATGTACAACAATAAACACTGGTTCGGAGATGTAGCAGCGGGTGCAGGTGTAGGTATTCTTTCTACTAAATTAGCATACTGGCTGTATCCGTTTGTAAAACGAAATCTATTCAGCCATACACCGATCAATACATTTATAACGCCAACCTATCAGCAAGGTGCAGTTGGTATTGCCCTGGCTCATACTTTTTGATGAAGACAATGTATGCCATATTTCAAAAACTGATAAAGATCATTTTGTATTCAAACGCTCCTCATACCATCTGCCGAGTTGAAAAGATATGTTTACATAAAAAATGCAGCTACACATCGCTCCTCATATATTGATTGCCGGCGTACAGGAAGAATTTAACCGGACTTTTCCTTTTTTAAAGCTTGAATTTTTCCGTTATAAAGATGATGGAAGAAATGGAGGAGAAGACCTGGTATTCCCACCGGATAAATCGATGGCTGAATGTGGTGCTGTTATTCAGGAAGGAGTGATTGAGATAGAGGAAACGATGCAGGTATCAACACTGGAGCAATTATTGAAAGAACGTTTTGGTTTGCATGTGCAGGTATATCGCCGTTCTGTGAATTTGTGGTTGCAAACAACCATTACAGATCATTGGTCGTTACAAAAACAAAATGAGCATGGCATGGAGATCTCTTCAAATAATATCCATCAGAAATAGTACAAGTGGTTATTAGTACAAAAGATGTTGTAATTTTTCCGGATCAATAAGCCTTATTTTCCCTTCTTTTATTTCTATTAATTTTTCTGATTTAAAATCGCTCAATGTTCGTATGAGTGATTCAGTTGCCGTGCCGATATAATGTGCTATATCGTCTCTCGAAATTTCTATAGCATTATTGGTATTACCGGTATTGTACTTTTGATGCAGATTTACCAATGCTCCCGCCACTCGTTTGCGCAGAGATCCGTAAGCAAGTTGTAGTAACCGTTCTTCTTTTTCTTTTACATTTTGAGTAATAATATGGATGAAGCGATTGGCGACATGAATATCGGCGTATATCATTTGTAAAAAATCTTCCTTTGGAACCAATAATATTTCTGCTTCTTCCAGTACTGCAGCATTGTCTTCATAGTTTTTATCTTCAATGATAGAAGAGTAGCCTATAAAATCGCCGGCGCTGAAAATGTCAGTTATATATTCTTTTCCGTCTTCATGCACTTTATATCCCTTTACTTTTCCACTTACCAGGTAATACAAAAACTTAGGGCGTTTACCTTCTGCGTAAATGGTTTGCTTTTTCTGGTAGGTTTCAATATCATATTGTTCAGATAGCTGGCTGATAAGTCCGTTATTTTTTATATCTCCCAGGAACTCCTGTATTCCTTTTTCAGACATGGTGTATTTTTTCTCCAGCACCTCCGCTTTTTTCAAACGTACTTCAATGGCATGTAACAATTCTATATCCTCAAAAGGTTTGGTTATATAATCATCAGCGCCCATTTCCATTCCCTTTCTAAAATCTGTACGCTCAATTTTTGCAGTAAGAAATATAAAAGGAATATGTTGTGTCTCCGCGTTTTTTCGCAGCAGGTGTAATACGCCATAGCCATCCAGTTCAGGCATCATAATATCGCATACAATGATATCTGGTTTCTGCTTCAACGCAAGCTCCACGCCTCTTTTGCCATTTTCGGCTGTCATTGCTTTGTAACCCGCCAGCTCCAGTATCTCTGCAGTATTTTCCCTGATATCCGTATTGTCTTCAATAACTAAAATAGATTTCATGCGCATTAATTAGATGGAATAGAAATGCTTACCAGTGTGCCCTGGTTCAGCTTGCTTTTTAATTGCACCGTGCCACCCAGCAGTGTTGTATATCTTTTTACAATATGCAAACCCAACCCGGTACCCTGTATATTGGTTGCATTACCGCCCCTGAAAAAACTGGAAAAAAGATGCACCTTATCTTCTTCGCCTATACCTATACCGTTATCCTCAACCTGTATTTCAGTTTGGCTGTCATCGGTTACACAACGTATAGCAATACTATCCTGCACATTTGAAAATTTAATGGCGTTGCTCAAAAGGTTGATGATAATATTTCTTAATAATTTTTTGTCGGATTGTATGGTATCTCTTCCTTTGAAATCAGCATGGATATATTGTCCTTCTTTCAATTGCGGTCTCAGTTCTTCTATTACATCCAGTATACATTCCTTAAGATCAAAACTATCCTGTTTGCTTTCTACTTTTCCTTCATCCAGCTTCCCGAGTGAGAGAAAGTCTTCCAGTATGTCGTTCAGGTGTTTTACAGAACCTTTTATCTTTTGTATATGGCGATCGCGCTTTTCCTGCTCATCGCTTTGTGTATATTTTCCTAACAGGGAAGCTGAAGACAGCACCGTGCTCAATGGCGTTCTAAACTCATGAGATGCCATGGATACAAACCGGCTTTTTATTTCGTTCAGTTGTTTTTCTTTTTTGAGCGCTTCGCTGAGCTCATATTGTGATTGCTCCAGTTTTTGCAAAGCCTCTTTTAATATCATCGTACGCTCTTCTACTTTTATTTCCAGTTCCGCATTGAGTTTCCGTATTTCATTGCTTATCTGCTCCAACTGCGATTGCTGTTGCTGCATATTGCGCTCAATTTCTTTACGCCGGGTTATATCAATGATAAATGCGATTACAAACAATTCATCGTGCTTACGGTAATGGCTAAGGCTTACTTCAACAGGCAGCCCTGTTCCGTCTTTTTTTCTTCCTTGCAAATCGCGGTTATGACCCATAATACGATTGGAGGGATGTTCATAAAAACCAGCACGTAATTGATGATGCCCCTTTTTATATTGATCCGGTATCAGTATTTCTATTGCTGATCCAATAAGCTCATCGGCTGCATAATTAAACATAGCTTCAGCAGCAGGGTTTACCAGTTTTATCTTACCTGACCCATCTGTAAGAATAATTCCTTCGGTTGCATTTTCAAATAAAGATGTGAGGTGTTCAACATCCTGTATAGATTGCATGTATGCTGAATTTTAGATCAATAAACGGGGTGGTTTCCTTTGGTAAAGCTCCGTTATCAAAACCAGATATAGTACCTGGCGTGCAATACGTTTGATGAAAGTGTGTTTATGCAAATATAAAACAAGTTTTCAGCGTTTATGCCACATCGTTATTGCTGCTGTAAAAGTTCTTTCTCAATCTGGATGGCTTTGGGAAACAGAATATTATTCTCCAGGTGAATGTGTTGCACCAGGTCTGTGTCAAGTTCCTTTAGTTTTGCCATTACCACCATATGATTTACACAGGCTTTTTCAGGAGCTGTATATTGATGCGTAAGCAATCTCATTTTGGCGATGACGGAAAGGAATATTTCTTTTTCATGATGGAGCAAATCGAGCGGTTTGCGCAATGGTTTTACCAATAATTTTCCATAGGAATCATTGTTGCGCGATGCCCGGTATATCTGCGATATATATGGAAAAATAATTTCTTCTTCGTGTTGAAGATGTGGTAACAGTTCTTTTTGTAATGTGTTACAAAGCCCCGATACTTCCATCATATGCGGGTATTTTTTGGTATGTCCTTCCGCAAATTCCTGTAACAACATGGCCGTATCAGGCAATGTTGCTTTTGCATAATGATGATGTATATGCGTAATATACCTGGTAAGAAAATCAATATCCCAGTTTTCGAATGACAGGCCGGGTGGTAATTGATGGGGATGAACAGCTTTTTCCAATGCAGCTTTCAGATTTTCAAATTCCAATCCCTGCATGGCACATACGGTTGATAAAGGCCAACGCCCGGTACAACAATAAGCAATATCATATTTGCGAAAAACATCTGCTGTACGATGATGCTGCTTTACAACATCTGAAGCAGACATATCCGGGCTGATATGGAAAGGTGATAAAAACATAAAGAATAAACTTTGTAATAAATGGTGTTTTTTAGATAGAACAAATTTTCAAATAACACGGCATCACCCGGTTGACGCTAATCAACCTGGGGACTGAGATTGGTCAGTCTTCTCTTTTTTTATTACTGTTACTTTCGCACCCTATGCCGGCACCTTTAACCGATCAAGCATTGTACTGTTATCACTGTGGTGATGAGTGTGTATCTGTCATCAGGGCAAATGATAAAATATTTTGTTGCGAAGGCTGCCGGATGGTGTTCCAGGTACTGAATGAAAATGAGCTTTGCGGTTATTATGATCTGAATAAAAGCCCCGGCGCTTCACAAAAGATAGCCGTGCGGCAGAACAAATTTGCTTTTTTAGACGATGAACAGATCCAGGATAAATTGATCAGTTTCAAGGATGATAAACAGGTGCATGTTTGTTTTTACCTGCCACAGATACATTGCAGCTCCTGCCTGTACCTGTTGGAAAATCTGCACAGGTTGCAACAGGGTATAGTTTCCTGCAAAGTGAATTTTGTTAGAAAAGAAGTTGTCATTGTTTTTTTACAAGGAAAAACGTCTTTGCGAAAAGTAGCGGAAATACTTGCCGGTATTGGGTATGAGCCTTATATAAGCCTAAATGATCTTAAAGAAAAACGTCCGGCTTTTAGCAAAACCATGATCTACCGGTTAGGCGTAGCCGGCTTTTGTTTTGGCAATATTATGCTGATGAGCTTTCCGGAATATCTTGGGATAGATGTAACAGAAATGAATATACGCAGTGTATTTCGCTGGCTGAATGTGCTATTGGCAATACCTGTTTTTTTCTATTCGGCTTTCCCGTTTTATGCATCTTCATGGAAAAGCCTGCGGCAGAAATTCCTGAATATTGACGCACCTATAGCGTTGGCAATTATTATTACGTTTACGCGTAGCCTATATGAAGTTTTTTCGGGGACGGGTGGTGGCTATTTTGATTCTATGACCGGAATTGTATTTTTTATGCTGGCTGGCAGAGTTATTCAGAACAAAACATATCAGCAACTTTCTTTTGAGAGAGATTATACTTCTTATTTTCCTGTGGCGGTTTCAATAGTAAAAGAGGATACAGAAAATGCTGTACAGTTACCCGATATTAAAGCAGGAGATACGCTACGCATACACAACGAAGAACTGATACCTGCTGATGGGATACTTACCAAGGGGAAGGCTTTTATTGATTACAGTTTTGTAACGGGCGAATCAATGCCGGTTCGGAAGGAGATGGGCGAACTGGTATATGCAGGCGGCAAACAAACAGCAGGGAATATAGAATTATTAGTGATTAAAGAAGTAACGCAAAGTTATCTTACTGGTTTGTGGAACAGGGATGCGTTGAAGAAAGAGAAACAGGAACGCCCATCCTTTGTACATGTATTGAGCCGCTGGTTTACGTATATCGTTTTTGCAATAGCTATCGTAACTGCTTTTTATTGGTGCCTGAATGATGTTGCCAGCATTTGGCCGGCAGTAACTGCTGTTTTTATTATTGCCTGCCCCTGTGCGTTGCTGTTATCTTCTACTTTTACCAATGGAAATATCCTTCGCATCTTCGGGCGCAATCATTTTTATCTCCGCCATGCGCAGGGCATTGAAGATATAGCTAAGGTGAATCATATTGTTTTTGATAAAACGGGCACGCTTACAACAGCGGGTGAACAGGAAATAGTATATGAAGGAAAACCATTGACAGCGCTACAAAAGCAACAGATGGTCTCCGTGTGTGCCTGTTCAACGCATCCCTTAAGTAAAGCGCTGGCACATCATTTTGCTGACATAAGAAAAATGGAAGTGTCAGCATTTCAATCAACTCCCGGTGAAGGCATAGCTGGTTTTGTGGATAACACCTTTCTTAAAATTGGGTCAGCAAAATTTATAAATGCTGGAGATATAAAGTGGGCTGATGGCACAATAGTATATGTATGCTTTGATGGTGAAGTATATGGTTTATTTCGTTTCAGCAATAAATATCGCGCTGATATAACTGCCGTTGTAAAGCAATTAAAGAAGCATTATAAACTATCAGTGGTATCAGGAGATAATGAGGCTGAGCGGGAAAATCTGTGTGCAATATTTGGTGCTGATATTGAATTACTGTTTAATCAAAAGCCGGAAGATAAGCTGCATTATATAGAACAATTGCAACACCAGGGCGAATGTGTAATGATGATAGGCGATGGTTTAAACGATGCCGGCGCTTTAAAGCAAAGCGATATTGGAATTGCAATGGCAGATAACAATAATACGTTTACACCAGCCAGTGATGCCATCCTGGAAGCAAAATCATTTTCAAAACTTGCCGCCTTTGCAAAACTCAGCAGGGCTAACCGAAGTATTGTAATGGCCAGTTTTGTACTGTCTATTGTTTATAATGTTATCGGTTTGTATTTTGCAGTGCAAGGCAATCTTTCGCCGGTAATAGCTGCCATACTTATGCCCAGCAGCTCGCTCTGTATTTTACTCCTCACTTTTGGAAGCAGCAATCGTATTGCTTCGCGTTTGAAACTATGATATCACGGTAAGGGATACTGTCTGACAAAAATCATTTTTTGTTATGACGCCTGTTATCTTTTGCGGAACAGCCCTATGATAATTTTATGCCGGAATTAAAGCATATGAGTGTTATCATCATTCTTCTTATTGTCAGTATTCTTATTGCTACGCTTTTCCTTTTCGCTTTTTTATGGAGTGTGAAAAACGGTCAGTTTGAAGATGATTTTTCGCCTGCCTCAAGAATATTATTTGATGATCTTTCTTCACCAACCAAAACAGATAATTCAACAATCGACAGTATATGCAAGTAGAAAAATTTTATTATGACAACAGGATTGTAAGAGCTTTCGGGTATGCTACGGTAATTTTCGGTGTGGTGGGAATGCTCGCCGGACTATGGGCTGCCATACAGATATACTTACCACAGGCCAGCCTAAACCTCGCACCAACTACGTTTGGCAGAATGCGGCCATTGCATACCAATGCCATCATTTTTGCTTTTGTAGGCAATGCTTCTTTCGCAGGCATTTATTATTCATTGCAGCGCCTGTGTAAAGCAAGAATGTTCAGCGATAAACTAAGCTGGATCCATTTCTGGGGATGGCAATTAATTATAGCAGCCGCTGCTATTACATTGTTGTGGGGTAAAACTACCGGTAAGGAGTATGCGGAGTTAGAATGGCCGATTGATATTGCTATTACATTGGTATGGGTAATTTTTGGTATCAATATGTTTGGTACTATTATTAAAAGAAGAGAAAGGCATCTCTATGTTGCCATATGGTTTTATATAGCCACCTGGGTTACTGTTGCAATGCTGCATATTGTAAACTCTATTGAAATTCCGGTTTCATTTTTAAAAAGCTATAGTTGGTATGCCGGTGTACAGGATGCATTGGTGCAATGGTGGTATGGGCATAATGCAGTTGCATTTTTTCTTACTACACCTGTATTAGGTCTTATGTATTATTTTCTTCCAAAGGCGGCTAATCGTCCGGTATATTCTTACAGGCTTTCTATCATTCACTTCTGGGCGTTGATTTTTATTTATATATGGGCTGGTCCCCACCATTTGTTGTATACATCATTGCCTGATTGGGCACAATCGCTGGGCGTTGTTTTTTCTGTAATGCTGATTGCACCAAGCTGGGGAGGAATGCTGAACGGTTTGTTTACTTTACGTGGCGCATGGGATAAAGTAAGAGAAGATGCCGTATTGAAATTTATGGTGGTTGCCATTACCTGTTATGGTATGGCTACGTTTGAGGGGCCTATGCTGAGTTTAAAAAGCGTAAATGCTATCTCGCACTTTACTGACTGGACAATTGCGCATGTGCATATAGGTGGGCTTGGCTGGAATGGATTTATGGCATTCGCAATTCTATATTATATGGTTCCCAAATTGTGGGGCACCAGTCTTTACTCAAAAAAATTAGCAACCAATCATTTCTGGTTAGGCACCATCGGTATCATCATCTATGCAGTACCCATGTACTGGGCGGGCTTTGAACAAAGCCTGATGTGGAAATCCTTTACACCGGAAGGACAATTGAAATTCCAGTTTCTTGAAACAGTAACCAGCATCAAGCCTTTGTATGTATTAAGAAGTATAGGTGGCGCTTTATACCTGGTGGGTGCATTGTTTATGGTGTATAATCTTTATAAAACTATTAAGCAAGGCTCTTTTATCGGTGATGAGGCTGCCGAGGCTGCACCGTTAATAAACGAAACTGCTCACGGTAAGGAATACTGGCACCGCTTGATAGAAAGAAAACCGGTTACACTATTAGTGTTGAGTTTAATTATGGTAGCTATTGGTGGTTTGCTTGAGCTGATCCCGACCTTCCTGGTTAAATCTAATATCCCAACTATTGCAAGCGTGAAACCTTACTCACCACTTGAACTGCAGGGTCGTGATATTTATATAAGAGAAGGCTGTTATACCTGCCATTCACAAATGATCCGTCCCTTCCGGGATGAGGTAGTACGTTATGGTGAATATTCCAAAGCGGGTGAGTTTGTATACGATCATCCTTTTCAATGGGGCAGCAAACGTACGGGGCCCGACCTTGCTAGAGAGGGTGGCAAATATTCTGATAGCTGGCACTACAATCATATGTACGATCCGCGTTCTATGTCTCCAGGATCACTCATGCCACAGTATGTATGGCTGTTAGATAACAAAATAGATACTGCTTCCACACCTGCTAAAATACGTGCTATGCAAACGCTGGGTGTTCCGTATCCGAATGGGTACGATAAAATTGCCAACACTGCATTGATGCAGCAGGCAGATTCCATAGCTGCAAATCTTAAAAAAGATAAAATAGAAACACCTGCTAATGTTGAGATTGTTGCATTGATTGCTTACCTGCAAAGAGTAGGTAAGGATATTAAGGCTGAATCGAATACTGCTGCAACAACCAGTAATAATTAAAACCCCGATTATGAAATTCATACATTATATAGAAAAGATCAGCGGAATAGATATTTACGGTATTTCATCGCTCAGCATATTTGTTTTATTCTTTTTGGTAATGCTTACATGGGTGTTTAAAACAAAGAAAAAAACATTTCTTGACATCAGCCGCATCCCTCTCGATAACTAATCCCCAAAAATTAACTACTATGCTTTTAGCAATGCAAAAAAAACGAAAATATATTTTCAGTGGTTTAGCTGTTCTGGTCTTTGCGCCTGTTTCGCAGGTATGCGCAGAAGGCAACAATACTGCAGGCGGTACTTTCAGTAATCCTGTAACAGATATTTTATTGGTGCTGATGTTGTTGCTGCTGATTGTAATAGCCACGCTTGGTAAGTTGCTGATAGACCTTGCAGAAGTTAAATTGAAAAAAGAAAAAAAACAATCCGAAGCAAATAAAGCAGCAGGTATAGTAACTGCGTTATTGCTTTTTTGCAGTGCAACTGCCTTTGCGCAAACAGAAAACGCAGTACCTGCTTCGGATAAAATTGCGGGAATGTCATCCTTTGCATTCTATACCATGATGACCGTTATTTTTATTGAATTGTTTGTGATATTGGGTGTGTTGTTTAATATCCGTTCGCTGCTGAGGGCTGAAAAGGAAAAGACAGCTATACTAACTTTGAAAAAGCCCACTGTAAGCTGGTGGACAAAAATGAATCGCTTTAAGCCAGTTGAGCAGGAAGCGGATATTGATCTGGGGCATGATTATGATGGCATTCGCGAGCTGGATAACAGGCTTCCTCCATGGTGGTTATATGGTTTTTATGTTACTATTATTGTTGCAATAGTTTATTTATGGCGCTTCCATGTATCGCATACAGGTTTATCAGGCAAGGAAGAATATGAAGTAGCTGTTGCCAATGCGGAATTGGAAATAAAGGCATACCTGGAAAAGAAGGGAGATGCAGTTGATGAAAACAATGTAACCGTGTTAGCTGCTGCGGATGATATTGCAGCAGGCAAGGCTATCTTTCTTAAATCATGCGCTGCATGTCATAAAGAAACCGGTGCTGGCGATGTGGGACCTAATTTAACTGATAATTATTGGTTGCATGGTGGCGATATCAAAAGCATATTTAAAACCATACGGTATGGCATAAACGCTATGCCGCAATGGCAAACCAGTTATTCCAATAAACAGATAGCACAGGTTGCCGGTTTTGTTACTTCTTTAAAAGGCAGCAATCCTGCTAATCCTAAACCCCCTCAGGGTATTTTATATGGTGATGATGCAAGCGCCGCTGCTTCTGCAGATAGTTCAGCAAGTAAGAATGAGCCTGCAGTTAAACCATAATTGCGGAGATAATTAAAAAGCATGGATAAAACTGAGCATAATACAATTGAGGAATCTTTCAGGGACAGATTAGCTACCGTTGATGCAACGGGTAAAAGGAAATGGATTTTCGCGCAAAAACCTAAAGGTAAATTTTATAACATCCGTACCTGGGTGAGTTGGGGCTTCTTCGCGTTGTTTTTTACACTGCCCTTTATTATAATGAATGGGCATCCGCTGTTTTTGTTTAATATACCAGAGGCAAAATTTATTTTGTTTGGTAAGATCTTTTTGCCGCAGGATTTTTTCATATTCGGTCTTGGCATGCTCACCTTTATTGTATTTGTGGTATTGTTTACAGCAGCATTCGGAAGATTGTTTTGTGGCTGGATTTGCCCGCAAACTATTTTTATGGAAATGCTTTTTCGCAAAGTAGAATACCTGATTGAAGGAGATGCTGCCAAACAAAAAATGCTCAACAAAGGCCCGTGGAACGGGGAAAAAATAAGAAAGAAGCTCACAAAACATCTTGCTTTTTTTGTTCTTGCATTCATCATCGCTAATTTTTTTCTATCGTATGCTATTGGTGTAGCTGAGCTCAAAAAAATAATCAGTGAGCCTGTAACACAACATGTTGGTGGATTGTTTTCTCTGCTTGTTTTTTCTGGAGTGTTCTACGTGGTGTATGCCTATTTTAGAGAACAGGCGTGCACGGTAATTTGTCCTTATGGCCGTTTGCAAAGTGTATTGCTTGATCGCAATTCAATGATTGTTGCATATGATTACAAAAGAGGTGAGCCCAGGTCTAAATTTAAAAAGACAAAGGCAGCCGATGATATAATCGGCGATTGTATCGATTGTTTTCAATGCGTGAAAGTATGTCCAACAGGTATTGATATCCGGAATGGTACACAAATGGAGTGCGTAGGTTGTACTGCGTGTATAGATGCCTGTAATGCCATGATGCTCGCCACCAAAAAACCAACAGGATTGATCCGCTATGCTTCTGAAAATGGCATAGCAAAAGCTGCAAAACTTCGTTTCACCGGTCGCATGAAATTTTATTCTCTGCTGCTTGTTGTGTTGGCAACGCTCTTGTCTTTTATATTGGTTACGCGTAAGAATATTGATGGCACTATTGTGCGGGCTCCAGGTATGCTTTACCAGGAAAGAGGAACAGATAGCATTTCAAACCTGTATGTAATTAAGATTGTGAATAAAACAGTCAAAGATATCCCTGTTGAATTAAGGCTGGAAGGAGCGCCGGGACGTATTATGGAAGCGCAGGGGCAGGATATAAACGTTAAGAAAGAGGGTCAGGGTCAAGCATCTTTCTTTATTATACTGCCAAGGAAATTTATCAGTGAAAGAAAAATAAAAATAAATGTAGGACTATACGAAGCAGGCGAAAAAGTGAATGTGCTGCAAACAAACTTTATGGGTCCTTTTTCAAAATTTTAAAATAGATAACCATGAACTGGGGATATAAATTAATGCTGGCATTTGTGCTGTTTGCTGCTATGATGAGTTACCTGGTATTCCGTTGTTTTCAAACCGATTTCGAATTGGTTGAAAAAGAGTATTACAAAAGCGAACTGGTATACCAGCAGGTAATTGATGGTACTGAACGAGCAAAGAAGTTGAGTACTGCACCGGCTATACAGCAATCGGGTAAGGCATTAATCCTGCAAATGCCTGATGAAATGAAAGATACTGCAGTGAAGGGTTCCGTGTGGTTTTATTGTGCATATGATTCAGGAAAGGATAAAAAATATCATTTATCCTTGAATGAAAATGGAATGCAGGTTTTAGGTAATGGTGTTACTCCCGGCAGCTACGTTGTAAAAATCGATTGGAGCAGTAAAGGAAAGAATTATTATACAGAGCAACACTTAACTGTATTATAAAATGACGGAGTTTATTATTGGCGGATTTATGCTGGGTTTTGCGGGCAGCCTGCATTGCGTAGGCATGTGCGGTCCGCTGAGTCTTGCCATACCCACCTGGCATTTGCGGCCAATACAAAAATTTTTAGCGTTGTTACTGTATCAATTGGGTCGCATCATTACTTATAGTATACTGGGTTTGATAATTGGCCTCGCTGGTAGAAGTATCAACATGAGTGGATGGCAGCAGGGATTTTCTATAGCGCTTGGTATAATTATGTTGATAGCAGCCGCTACTTATTTTATCCGGAAAAACAGTGTTCGTTTCAACCTGT
Organism: Agriterribacter sp.; assembly: GCA_047600465.1. Lineage (GTDB taxonomy): Bacteria > Bacteroidota > Bacteroidia > Chitinophagales > Chitinophagaceae > Agriterribacter. Next base: position 1,068,741 of record JASGKU010000007.1, on the reverse strand, counting down.
TATCCGGCGCTTACCTGTATATACAAAAACTAATAGCAACTGTGCTTCGCTGTTATAAAGGACTTCGGGGGTTTTTATTATTGGGATTAGCAAATGGACTTCTGCCCTGTGGAATGGTATATATAGCATTAGCAACCGCATTAACAACGCCTGGATTATTACAGAGTGCTACTTTTATGACTTCCTTTGGTGCCGGCACATCACCGGCCATGTTGTTAGCCGCTTATGGTATGCAGTTTTTAAATGCACGATATAGAGCTGTTTTTAAGATGGCAGTACCTTTTTTTATTACGCTTACCGGAATTATATTAATTCTTCGTGGAATGAACCTTGGGATACATTTTATCAGCTCGTTAATGCCTGCGGCACCAACAGATGCTGTTAGTTGCCATCAATAAATGATTTTTGCCGCAGATTCGCAGATAATACAAATGCTGAAATAATACACTAGATAAATAAGCAAAAAAATGAATCTGCAAATCACCAGCTGATAAAATAAATCTGCGAATCTGCGGCTAACTCCCCATTATTAAATATCTTCATTTCCCATCTTTCGAAAACCTTAACCCGACATTCATTTCAAAGATGTGTTTCAACAACCTTATCAGGTAGTAATAGCTATTGTTTAAATATCTATAGAAATGATGTTTCTAAAAAAAATCAGCACTGCACTTTTTTTTGTCTTCTTATTTGCAACGCAACAAACATTGATCGCACAACAATTAAGCAAAGAAGAAATAGCCGCAAGATTGCAGCAGGAAAAAAAGCGTAATATCCGGTTGCCTGTAACCGACTGGCATTACAGGATGGTAAAACATTTTGTGGAAGATAAACCCGATTCAGATTATTACCATGCTTCTGAAGATGCGTATGAGGCTTACCGTGATATTAAGTTTGCAGTAAGAATTCATTGGGGGTTATATTCTATCAACCAGATGAACCATGAATCGTGGGGATTTCTTGAATTAGATAATGCAGGTAAGCAACAATACCAGCAGCAATATAAAACCTGGAACCCTGTTGGCTTTAACGCTAATGAGTGGATGGATTTTTTTCAACGTTCCGGGTTAAAATGTTTTGCTTTTACCAGCAAGCACCACGAAGGGTTCTCTATGTTTGATACCAAAGCACATGTAAAGCAAAGAGTGAATTACCTGCCCCGGGCGGTCCGGCTATAGAACCCTGTGATGTGGCATACAGTATTATGGAAACCCCTTTTAAAAGAGATGTGGTAAAAGAATTGTGCGATGCAGCACATACGCACAACATAAAAATAGACTTGTACTTCTCTCACCCCGATTGGTATGATGCTGATTTTCGTCCATACAACTATCATCCGCTTCAAACAGAGGATGCAAAAAACAATCCTACTAAATACGGCGACGAGAACATGTTTAAAGACAGCAAGACAAAAATCATGTCGCCGGAACCCACCGCGGAAGAGCGGCAAAGAATGATTGCGCGACACCGGGAACAAATAAAGGAGCTGCTTAGCAATTACGGAAAAATTGATATGATGTGCCTCGATCAATGGTTTGGCAGTGATGTATGGCCTGATCTCAAACAAACTATAAAAATGGCAAGAGCCATTCAGCCTGATGTGATGTTCCGGTGCAGGGGTATAGGCAATTATGGCGACTATTATACACCGGAAGGTTTTGTGCCTGGCAGTAAAGAAAATACCAATATGCCGTGGATGGTGATCTATCCATTGGCAAGTTCTTTTTCCTACGATAAAGACGCTGCGAATTATAAAGGAACCAAATGGATTATTGATAACCTGGTAGATGCCGTTGCAAAAGGTGGCAATTTTATGGTAGGGATTGGTCCTGATGGAAATGGAAAATTTCACCCGAAGGCAGTAGAACAATTAGAAGAAGCGGGAGATTGGTTAAAAGTAAATGGCGAAGGCATTTATGCTACCCGTGCCGTGGAAAAGTGGAAGGAGGGTAAGAACCTAAGGTTTACCACGACAAAAGACAAAAAATACAGGTATGCTTTTACGTTAGTATGGCCGGGGAAACAAATGCTGATTACTACGGTAAAGCCGCGCAAAGGATCGGAGGTTTATATGTTGGGTTATGATAAACCCCTGGCATGGAAGTATACCAACAATCAACTCATTATTTCCATACCGGCTGCATTACAGAATGCCGCTGCAAGACCTTGCAAATATGCATGGGGATTTCGTATTGAACCATAACGTTTATATATAACCCAATGACTGATCTGCTTACTCATAATAACGCGAGGCTTCCACGCATACGCTGGTTAATGATCAGCATGGCTTTTTTGGCCACAGTAATGAATTATCTTCATCGTTTATCTTTTAATTATTTGTCTGCACAGGGTGTGTTGCGTGATCTTATTCCGGATGATGCGTTTGGATATATTGCTACCGCTTTTTTCGTGGCGTATATGATCTCCAATGGTGTGTCAGGATTTATCATAGATAAACTGGGTACCCGATTGGGGTATTCATTAAGCATGGCATTCTGGACCACTGCCGCATTGCTGCATGCAGTTGCTGCATCACCTTTTCAATTTGGATTATTTCGTTTTTTATTGGGTTTTGGCGAAGCAGGCAATTGGCCTTCTGCTATCAAATTAACAGCAGAATGGTTCACACCAGCAGAGCGTTCAACCGCTACCGGTATATTCAACAGTGGCGCTGCCGTAGGCGCTATTGTAGCCCCACCGCTGATTGCATGGATGGGAACGGTATATGGATGGCAGGCAACATTTATTGTGATAGGTGTAACAGGATATATATGGCTGGCTGCTTTTTGGTTTATATATTATACTCCGGCGCAGGCTGTAAAAGAGTCAAAAGCAAAAGTTATTCCTGTAAACCGGTTGCTTCAAAGCAGGTTTGTTTCCTGGTTTTTTGTATCAAAATTCTTTACAGATCCTGTCTGGTATTTTATCACTTTCTGGATCGGGCGTTACCTGGTAGATGTGTATGGATGGAATCTTGAAAAAATTGGATGGTTTGCTATGTTCCCTTTTATAATGGCAGACCTTGGAAATATAGTAGGCGGCATATGTACGCAATTGATTATTAAAAGAGGAACACCCGTATCAAAAGCAAGAAAAATTTCGGTGGCTGTGTTTGGAATGATCATGGTACTTTCTTTATTATCTGGTCCTTTTATTATTCATTCTGCTGCCACTGCACTCATTGTATTGGCGGTAGCCGGTTTTGGATATGCCGCGTATACAGCTAACACCATGACTTTTCCCGCAGATGTGGTGCCTAAAAGCGCTACGGCTTCTGTGTGGGGAATAGTAAGTGTGGGTGCAGGTTTGGGAGGAGCGGTGTTTCAATCTTTATCTGGATATTCCGTAAAGCATATATCCGCAGCTTCCGGTTATAGCACAGCTTATCATTTAATTTTTGCAGGTTATGGTATTATAGCTTTATTAGGTTTATGCATTGTGTTGTTTATAATGGGACCCTTACAGAAAAATAAAAAACTCTATGACTACGCGGGTGTAGAAATGTGATACGATGTTTCTAAGCCCCTCTCCGGAGGAAAAGGGGTTGCCTGCCGGTACGCAGGGGATGAGGCAATTAAAAGCAGTAAAGTATCAACGACTTTAGGCAGATAATAATCAATCAGTATATAATATGAAATACAGAACTTGCGGCAACACAGGCTTTTCTTTATCTGTAATTGGAACAGGCTGCTGGTCTTTTGGTGGAGGAGACTACTGGGGACATCATGATCAGCAGGATGTAAATGCTGTGGTACATGCTGCAGTGGATGCGGGCATTAATTATTTTGATACTGCGGAAGCGTATAATGAAGGAAGAAGTGAAACCTCTTTAGGCGAAGCAATAAAAGGAATAGCAAGAGATAAGATTATCATCGGCTCCAAAGTTTCGCCGCCACATTGTTATAAAGGCATATTGCAACAGCATTGCGAAGCATCATTAAAACGACTGCAAACAGATTACCTGGATATATACATGATCCATTGGCCGGTGCATGCGCATTCTATTCGCCATTTTACAAATGATGAGGCAGTGATTGCCAATCCGCCGCTCCAAAACGAAATGTTTGAGGCCCTGGAACAATTGGTAAAGTCCGGGAAAATACGAGCGATTGGTGTAAGCAACTTCAGCAGCAAGCGTATGCAAACAGATATACCCGGTAATATAAAGGCAGTCGTAAACGAACTTCCATATAACCTGCTTTGCCGCGCTGTTGAAATAGAAACATTGCCTTATTGTGCTGAGCAGGAAACGGGCGTTATCAGTTATATGACGTTGCTACAGGGAATACTTACAGATAGTTATGCAACACTTGCTGATGTACCTGAGTGGCAAAGGCGTACAAGGCATTTTAATAAAACAGCTACACCCCGCAGCCGGCATCGGGGTGATGGTTTTGAAAAAGAAACAACAGAAGCGTTGATGCGTATACGTGAGTTAGCAAAGCAATATCAGACAACCGTAGCAGATATTGCCACGCAATGGGTAATCGCTAACCCTACTATAACCTGTGCATTGATTGGCGCCAGAACTGTTGCCAAGCTGAATGAGAATATTCGTTCAGCATCAACTGTAATGCCAGCCGAACTAAAAGAACAGCTCGATAAAGCAACAGAAATACTTAAAAATGCAATGGGTAATCATTTTGATTATTATGAAAACCCGGCAAACGACAGAACTATTTAAAGAAATAATGATAATTTCACTGGCTGTCTAACCTCAACCAGTAAACGACGTTACCCAATTATTCATCCAGAAATTAATGCAATATGACATCCCTGAAAATGAGATCATACTATCTGCTTTTACCATTGTTGATACTTACAGGTACAGTAAATGCACAACAGATGTTGAATGTTACTTATCAAACAAGAGACAGCAATAACCAGGTAATTACCAAAGTAGATCAGGTTGATCCTTCAAAAGTTGGAATAGTAGTGATAGATATGTGGAACTGGCATTGGTGCAAAACCTCAGCCGGCAGGGTAGGCTGCATGGTGCCTCGTATGAATAAATGCCTGGATGGTGCACGTGCATTGGGTATGCAGGTTTTTTTATGTCCTACAGATGTAGCCAATAATTATGTAGGACGACCCCAGCGCGAAGCAGCATTGGCAGTTAATAGAATTCCATTACCTCCGTCGCTTAATCTTGCGTGCCCGCATCCGGGCTCGGGCGGATGCATGTGCGGAGAAGATCAATGCATCACCAATGGTGGTTGGAATGGTATGGCAGACAGTCTTTACATAAGAGACAATGATTTTATTTCTTCCGGTCCCGAAGAACTGTATAGCATTTGCAAAGCAAAAGGCATAACGCATTTGTGGTACATGGGCGTGCATACCAATAATTGTGTGCTGGGAAAACCAGAAGGGATGCGCAATATGATGAACTATGGATTAACATGCGCCCTGGTAAGAGACTTACAGGATCCTGAAACTTTTTATGATCCTATAAAAAATATTACGCCGGATGATAACAATGCGAGAGTAGTAGCGCACTTTGAAAAATATTTAGCACCCAGTATCAACTTCGGCGATTTTTTAAAACAGAATAATTTGTGGAATAATGATTGGATTGTTGATCCTGTAAGAATTACGCCATGGGGCAAACCAGAACGTTCACACCAGTTTAAAAGCAAACAGATTGTTACACTTACAACACCGCTTAATAAAGATGCTGTAATTTATTATACACTTGATGGTTCTGATCCAACTACACAATCAAACAAGTATACAAAGCCATTTGAAATAACGGCAACCACTACACTAAGAGCATTGGCTTATGCTGATAATAAACCTGTTACTATTGAAAGCAAAGGCTATTTTACCCGCTTGCCTGATGCGCCACCTTTGCCGAATATATATATTGCCGATCTGCCTTTACAAAAAGCAAATCGTAATGCGCGCAATCCAGTCAACAATATGTCCATCTTAAAAACACCATTAAAAATACACAACCAACTATTTAAAAAAGGAATAGGCACACAGGCGCCATCCTTTTTAACCTATACTGTAAAGCCTGGCTATACTGAGTTTGTGGCGCAGTGTGGAATAGATGATTACATCGCAGATCGCGACTGGGGCGTAGAGAAAGCAAAATTCCCAAGTGTTATTTTTAAAATTTTTATTGATGGAAAGCAGGTGGCTGAAAGTCCTGAGCTAAGAAACAGCCAATATGCATGGAGCTTTCATATTCCTATTCCCAAAGGAAGCCGCCTTATTAATTTAGTAGCTACAGACGCCGGTAATGGAAACATGTACGATTATGCAGATTGGGTGAATGCAGGTTTTATTGTAGATAAAAATGTTGCTGCAAAATAGCTGATGTATAAAAATTACAAGTGATAAAACACTTATGGAATAAAGGAAATCATATATTCTAAATCCAATGTAGTTTTATGTAAGATCTTTGATTCTCTTGGATGTCATTTTTATAGGTGGCTCCAATGGAACCGACATCTTAACTATAATTTTCCTATAAACAGGATACTCCTTCGGAGTGAAACTGTAGCATTGCATTATTATCTACTATAGTTTTAATTATTAACTGGAATATTATCGTCTCTAATTGGCTTCATGGGAGCATCCTGTTTGTAGCCAATCAAATAATAAATGTATTGGCTCCGTAGGTGCCACCTGTGAAATGCAGGTTTATTTTGAAAACAAAAACATTCCTGGCAAAAATATCTTGTATAAATGGTTGTCGTTTCTATTATCACGATAACAAAAAACAAATTTGCGCAAACGATTGTTATGAGTTTATAATTCTTCTACTTAATAGAAAAAAAATATTTTCTCATTTTCATTTTAAAAAAATAATAATAACTTCATCTCCTCATTATTATCCAAAGCATCTTAACTGCAATGACCGAAAAAGAGATATATGCACTTCAGCAACAGGTTGCTCTTTTCCACGATCAACAGGCTTTTCAGCAATTGTTTAAACATTATTACAGGGGCGTTTTTCAATTCGCTGTTTCCATTATAAAAGTTAGAGAGTCAGCAGAAGAGATAGTAGAAGATGTATTTATAATGCTTTGGAAAAAAAGAGATACACTTACCGCTATCAATAATTTTAAAGTTTATCTCTACGTATCGGTAAAAAACCGTTGCCTCAATTTTATTGGCCGGCAACACAACGATACATTCATGGACCTTGATCAGTTAGACGTAGTTTGCGCTGAACTGGTACCCAATCCGGAAGATATGATGGTTGCATCAGAGCTGCTGCAACTGGTAAACAAGGCAATACATGAGTTACCTCCCAAGTGCCGCATTGTGTATAAACTGGTGAAAGAAGATGGGCTTCAATACAAAGAAGTGGCCGAGATTCTCAATATTTCTCCACGCACGGTAGAAAACCACATAGCCCTAGCCGTAAAAAAAATTGCCGCTGTTGTTGATGTAGATCTCTCTTCTTACCATAAGTCTGCTTACGCTTCTTCCAAATATTAGCTGAAATTATTTTTTAAACCACTAGGGGATGCATTCTTTTTTTGTGTCCTGTAACTACAATTCTTGTTATGAATAATGCGAGAGTTTTTATTTTATTGGGAAAAAAACTGAGCAATGAGGCTACAGAAGCTGAATTGAACGAATTAGGCCAATTGCTGGAGGATAAGGCCATTCAGCCTTATTTGCTGGAATTGCTGCAGGAAGTATGGCAAAAAACGCCAAAGGAAGATGAGGAACAACTGGAGCATAAATGGAAATCGCTACAGCAGAAATTAAACAATGACGAAGAAGATGATGATGAAACGGTAGCGCCGTTCACTGCTTTAATGCCTGCTGCCAAAAAAGGCACTGGTATCTTTTCCCGCTGGTCATTTGCTATAGCTGCTTGTGTTTGTGGTATAGGATTATTTTCAATCTGGTTTCTTGCATTTCATTCAAAAGATAATCTTAATGCAACGATAGCTCAGGCAGAGATCAAAGATTCTGTAACGGTAGCTTTAAATGGCGAGCGAAAGAGAATTGTTTTGCCTGATAGCACAAAAGTTCACCTGAACAGCGGCAGCAAACTGGTATTTAAAAAAGATTTTGGAAAAGCCGACAGGCAGGTATGGCTTACTGGTGAAGCTTTTTTTGAAGTAACCAAAGATAAAACGCACCCATTTTTTGTGAATACCAACCGCATGCTGGTAAAGGTATTGGGCACTGTTTTTAATGTAAAAGCATACGATACAAAAGAAGATATTGAAACTACTGTAGTAGAAGGAAAGGTAGAAGTAAGCCTGAAGGACGATGCGGAGAAGAAAGTGATTCTTACCCCACATGAAAAAATATCGCTGAAAAGCAATCAGTCGTTGGGCGCTGATTCTGCGAAATCTGTAAACGAGCCTGTGCATCCTACCTATGCTGTGCAAACAGTAAAAGCGGTTGCCAAGGGCGAAGAGATGCCTTCAGAAGCAGTGTGGGTAAACGAAAAAATGGTTTTTGTACAGGAGCCCTTTGAAACGGTAGCGCTGAAAATGGAACGTTGGTATAATGTGCGCATACATTTTGAAAATGAAAAAATGAAAGGGCTGTTGATGAACGGCGATTTTGATAATGCCGGTATTGATGATGCCTTGAAAGTGTTGCAGATTATGGTGCGGTTTAAATATGAAACAAAAGGAAGTGACATCTACATAAAATAATAACCCAAAAACAACTTGCTTATGACATATAACGAACCACCTTAAACCAATCCTTATAAGAAAGGGAAGAGTTGGCGCTCTTCCCTATTCAAAGCTAATTTACTGGTTTTGGAATGAGCTTGACTGATAGACCTGCTTATTCCTGTTTATTAACTTCTCAATTCAAATGTATGAAAAAATGCAGGTACAGGCTGCAGATAAATACACTGCACCCGGTATTTAAGTTTCTACTGTTTATGAAAATTATTGTGTTGCTTATTCTCGTTCCTCTTTTGCAGGTATCCGCTAAAGGATATGGGCAGGAGAAATTTTCGCTGAACATGGAACAGGTAGAAGCCGCAAAAGTGTTCATGAATATTCAAAAGCAAAGTTCTTATCGGTTTTTTTATCTGCAGGATGATATAAAAAAGCTTGGGAAAATAAATATCAAGGTAAAAGATGCCACCCTGCCCGAAATTATGCAGATGGTATTAGGTAGTGCTTTGGGATACAGGATAGTGAGCAACTACCTGGTGGTAATTTCTCCCGATCATGCAGAACTGGATAAGCAGTTGGAAGTGCGTGGAAAAGTAGTAGATGAAAACGGCAATCCACTGGAAGGTGTTACTGTAAAAGTAAAAGGGCAAAACAATGGCGTAACCACTGAAGCCGATGGCAGCTTCAGCATCGCGGTAGATGACAAAACAATTTTGCAGATCAGCATTGTAGGATATGAAGCTGTAGAAATGCCGGTAAATGGCAGAAGACAATTAGATAATATCGTTTTAAAAGTAGCAGCTTCAGGTTTGAATGAAGTAGTGGTAGTAGGTTATGCTACTCAAAAAAGAGCAAGTCTTACAGGTGCCGTAACTACAGTAAAAGGAGACGATATTGCTTCTATTCCTACAGGTTCTTTATCCAATACATTAGCAGGTCGTATACCCGGTGCTACTATTATAAATAATTCCGGTTTTGTTGGTGCAAGTTCGTCTATACAAATCCGTGGTATTGGTACTTTTAACAGTACCGCGCCTTTGTATGTAATAGACGGAGTAGTACGCGATAAAGCAGCCTTTGATGTACTGGATCCCAATGAAGTAGAGAGTTTAAGTATTCTTAAAGATGCTGCCAGTGCAGCCGTATATGGTGCAAGATCAGCCAATGGCGTAATTGTAGTGAAAACAAAATCCGGTAAAAAGCAAAAACCTTTATTTGCGTATACCGGTACACTGGCAACAGATCGTACCACACGCCCCATACAAAGCTATACAGCTACACAGGAGCTTCAGTATCGCAGAGACCAGGCTGCAACATTTGGTACACCCGATCCGGTAACACAGGAACAATTGGATTATTTTAAAGATAAAAATTACCAGTTGCTTGACTATGTATGGAAAAACCCGGTATCTCAACAACATGATTTCAGCGTGAACGGTGGTGGCGATAATATTACTTACTATGTAATGGGTGGATTTAATAAAGCAGATGGCTCTTTTAAAAACACAGATTATGCCCGCTATAATTTCCGCTCCAATGTAACGGCTAAGATTAACGACTACATGAGATTGAACCTTAACCTGAGCGGTAATCAAAGAGAGCTTGATCGTTTTTATTGGCCGTACGACGACCAGGAATCAGTAACCGTTGCAGATTTTTACAGAACAACGTTTAACTTCTCCAGGTTGTTGCCATTTTATGCGCTGGCTGATGGCACACCTACTACAGATACCGAAAATGGTTACCCGGTAGCCGTGGGCGGATGGAATCCTGTTGAACTGGTATTGCATGGTGGCTACAGGAAGATCACTTACCGCTCGTTAAATGGTATAGGAAGATTCGATCTGAAAATTCCTTTCATAGATGGATTGACAACAAGTGTACAATACAATTACACTGCAGGAGACAGAAATGCGAAAGCATTTATTTTATTTAATAAATCATACAGGTTTGCCCGTCCTTCCACTGCCAACCCATATTTGCTGGGTGATATCAACCTGAATGATATTAATATTCATAACCTCAGCAGTACGTATGAAAGTGTTACACAGGCAGCCACCTTTGATAAATCATACCAGTTAAACTGGTACCTGAATTATGATAAGGTTTTTGGTAAACATACGGTTTCGGGATTGTTGGTATACGAACGTCAGAAATATACCGGTAATGTATTTAATGGTTCTGCAGGCGATCTGCTCACAACAAATGTTGATCAAATATTCAACGCGTCTACCGATCCTACTAAAAGATCATTTGGTGGAAGTGAATCTCATAATGCCAGGGCTTCGTGGGTAGGCAGGTTGCATTACGAATATGATGATAGATATATCGCTGAATTTTCTTTCAGAAGAGATGGTTCCTATTTGTTCCCCCCTGAAACACGCTGGGGATTTTTTCCATCAGGATCAGCCGCATGGAGAATATCAAGAGAGAAATTCTTTAATGTGCCGTTTATTTCTGAATTAAAATTCAGGGGATCAATTGGCTTGCTGGGTAACGATGGTAATGGCGATATAGCTCCTTATCAGTTCCAGACCAATTACGTTCCATCCGGTGTTTATATTTTAGGTGATGCTGTTCGCAATGGAATAACAGCAGGCGTTCCTCCTAATACAGGTATTACCTGGGAAAAATCGCTCACTTATAATGCAGGGATGGATTTTGCTTTATTGAATGGAAGGCTGACTGGTGATTTTGATTATTTCCACAGAAAAACTTACGACATCTTTTATAAAAGAGAACGTGTAATACCTGCTACATACGGCGCTTCACTGAGCAACGAAAACTATGCAGAAATGGCTGTGAAAGGCTTTGAAGTTTCTTTAAACTACAATAATAAAATTGGAAATGTAAGATATTCCGTTGGCGCCAATATGGGATATGCTAAAGACAAGGTGGTTTACATAGATGAAGCAGCAGGCTTGGCATCGTGGCGTAGTGCTATCGGCAAACCTAAAGACAGGTTAATGGGATATGTATCTGATGGAATTATTCGTGATCAAAAAACATTGGATGCTTTACCTGCAGGGTTTACACAGTTCGGCAGGGCTCCACAACTCGGGGTAATTTTATATCATGATTTAAGAGGACCCGATTGGGAAAACAGTGCGCCTAACGGAAAGGTTGACGGATTTGATCAAACCTATTTATCTGACAATGCGGTGCCACGTATCAACTATGGTATAACGTTGTCAGCACAATGGAAAGGCTTATCAATTTCTACACTTTTCCAGGGTGTAGGAGCATATGATAGAATGATCAGTACTATTAATGGCGGAGGTGTATTTCAAACCGGTGACAGACCTTACTTTGAATTATGGACACAGCATTGGACACCGGAAAATCCTAATGCGAAATATCCCCGTGCCGGCGCGTGGCTGGAAGAATATGGTCCTGCTCCATCTTCATTCTGGATCAGGAACGGTACTTACCTGAGGTTGAGAAACCTGAATATATCATATGATCTTCCAAAGCAATGGATCAGCTTATTTAAGATGCAGACATTCCGGATATTCTTCAACGGATCTAACCTTTTTGTGATATCCGGAATAAAGGAAATGGATCCTGAGCAAAATACGCTCGACTCCTATCCGATTATGAAGACATATGCCGGTGGCGTAACCATTACTTTTTAATTCTGACATCATGAAAAAGAAACTATTCTATAAAATCGTGCTCGCTGTTGTGATTGTACTAATAGCGGCATGCAATGACGATAAATTTTTAAACCTCAATAACCCGGGTGTATATAATCCCAGTGAAGTTTGGAATGATGAAAAACTTACAGATGCATATGTAGTGAATTTATACGGTGGGTTACCAGGTTGGCCGGTAAATGACGGTAATAATGCCGATGAAGGCGTAGGTATTTTAATTGCCGATGCAGTAAATGCAAATAATAGCACGTTCAAATATTGGCCTTATACAGAAATTCGCAAATTGAATATTTTGCTTAATGAAATAGATGGAGGCTCCCTTGCTGAAGATAAAAAAAGTATAGCCAAAGCACAGGCTTATTTTATCAGGGCCTTTCATTATTTCAAAGCGGTAGTATATCATGGAGGCGTTCCTATCATAACAGAACCTCAGTCATTGAATGATGATTTGATGGTGGCCCGCAATTCAACAAGTGAATGCTTTGATTTTATTATTGACGACCTGGATAAAGCAATAGCAGGTCTTGCTGATAAAAACCGTGGAGCAGATTACGGAAGAATTGATAAGGCTGCTGCTAAAGCTTTTAAAGGAAGAGTGTTGTTGTATAAAGCAAGCCCTCAGTTCAATCCATCAAATCCTTACGACAATGCATACTGGGCTGATGCATACACTGCTACTAAAGATGCAAAAGATTTCTTAGATGCAAATGGTTATGGATTATATCCTACCTACGACGGTATTTTTATGAATAAGCAACACCAGGAAGATGTAATGGTGGTAGCATACAAAGCCAATACAGCAAAACAAAATGGACGCCAGGAACATTGTGTTCGTCCTCTTACACAATCTAAGGATTGTACGGGCGGTGATAATCCTATCTGGAACCTGGTGGAATCTTATCCTATGAAGGATGGAAAAATGCCGGGAGCGTCTATCTATCCATATGATGTACAAACTTTCTGGGAAAACCGCGATCCCCGTTTTGATGCAACCATTGCTTACAATGGTTCTATATTTCCTTTAGGTGTAAGCGCTAACCGCAAACAGTATACTGATCTGCAAATTGGTGGATTGGATGATGGTTTTGGTCCTGGTGAAACCTTTGCCCGCTCTGGCTTTTATACCAGGAAAGGAGTGGATAACTCATTGCCGCAGGCACAGGTTGGGTTAAACCAGGTTGACTGGATTGAAATACGGTACGCCGAAGTGTTATTAAATTATGCAGAAGCAGCCAATGAAACAGGGCATTCATCTGATGCTGTTGATGTGTTGAAACAGATCAGGCAACGTGCTGGTATTGAACCGGGCGGTGATAACATGTATGGGCTGGCAACAGGTATGTCCAGGGACCAGGTAAGAGACGCTATTATGCATGAGCGTTACATTGAATTTACGTTTGAAGGAAAACGTTTCTGGGACCTGCGCCGCACAAGACGATTAAACGAATTGAATGGAGAACATAAATATGGATTGCTTGCCCAATTAAAATCAGGACTTGACCCTACGGGCAAGCCGGCGTATTATTTTAATTCAGATGATTTTAATTATACAGTTACTGAGTTAATCACCAGTGGTCCAAAAGAAATGTTTACACCAGATTCTTATTACTTTTTTCCTATATCACAAACAGAGTTACAGAAAGACCCTAATCTTAAACAAAATAAAGATTGGGGAGGGGATTTTGATCCTGTGCTGAATTAAACAGGCAGTTAGTTTGGGGCTTTATATAAACCGGTCTGGCATTTGCCGGGCCGGTTGTTTTAATGATGATGCCTGCATGATATTTTAATGGGAAAACGGGCTATCTTACCGCATATTTAATGATTATGAAGAAATATGTTGCATCGTTGTTTTTTCTTACTATTATTTTTATTGAAACCGGTATTGCACAGAATAACCGGATTGCACTCATTCCGGAGCCTGTACAGTTGAATGAAAAAAAAGGAATCTTTATTCCAGATGCACAAACTACCATTGTTGTATCAACAACGGATAGTTCGCTGAATGAATTGGCACGAAACTTTTCTGACTGGATATCACCGGCTACAGGATATGCTTTAAAAATTGTTCATGACAAACCTGTGGGGAAGTATATCCGCTTGTCGTTGGATGCAAATGCAAAAGATCTAAAAACAGGTGAAGGCTATAAATTGTCCGTAACTGAATACGGCATTCAGTTATACGCACAACAAGCCGCAGGTATTTTTTATGGATTGCAAACCTTAAGACAATTATTTCCTGCTTCTATTGAAAGCAAAACAAAACAAACCGATGTGTTATCTGTGCCATGTGTAGAGATTATAGATTATCCCCGTTTTGGATGGCGTGGATTGTTGCTGGATGTAAGCCGTCATTTCTTTTCAAAAGAATTTGTATTAAAGTATATAGATGAGATGGCGAGATACAAATTCAATGTGTTGCACCTGCACTTATCAGACGACCAGGGTTGGCGCATAGAAATAAAATCTTTTCCTGAACTTACCAAAACAGGTGCATGGCGGGTGCCCCGTACCGGTAGATGGTGGACATATGATCAACCTCGTGAAGGCGAAGCGGCTACTTACGGCGGCTTTTACACGCAGCAGGATATCAAAGAGATCGTTCGTTATGCCACGCAAAGAAATATTACCATTTTACCAGAGATAGATGTACCCGGTCATTCGTTGGCAGCTATAGCAGCTTATCCCTATTTATCTGCTACCGGTTACGTATACCCTGTAAATCCCGGCAGCAAATTTTATAACATACAAGACAATACATTAAACCCTGCGGACGAAAGGGTATATGATTTCCTGGATAAAGTATTTACTGAAATAGCAGCCTTATTTCCGGGCGAATATATTCATATAGGTGGAGATGAATGCACCAAAATGTTCTGGCATAAATCGGCCGTTGTCCAAAATTTCATGAAAGAAAAGGGTATAAAGAATGAGCACGAAATGCAGAGCTATTTCATCAAGCGTCTTGAAAAAATGCTGAAAACAAAAAATAAAAAACTCATTGGGTGGGATGAAATACTGGAAGGTGGGCTTGCGCCTGAAGCTACCGTAATGAGCTGGCGCGGAATGGGCGGTGGCATTGAAGCGGCAAAACAAGGACATAAAGTGGTGATGACACCGGCAGATAATGTTTACCTCGATCTTTACCAGGGCGATCCGTCTATCGAGCCTGATACGTACAGCATGTTGAGATTGAAAACTTCTTACCAATGGAAGCCGGTGCCTGACAGTGTAGATGCTTCGTTGATCTTAGGTGGTCAGGGAAATTTATGGACGGAATCTGTGCCAACAGACCGTCATGCAGAGTATATGACATGGCCGCGCGGTATGGCTTTATCAGAAGTATTCTGGTCGCCTGAAAAGAAACAGAACTGGGCAAATTTTCAAAACAAACTGGAATCTCATTTTACAAGATTGCAAACAGCGGGCATTAATTTTTCCAAAGCTGCATTGGATGTACTGGCAACAGCAAAACACAATGATAAAAAGCAATTGCAGGTGGAGCTAACCACAGATGTAGATGGGTTGAAAATTTATTATACGATTGATAATACCAATCCTGATGTGTTTACAAACCTTTATACCAACAAGCCGATTGACATTCCCGAAGGTATATATCAGTTAAGAGCAATTGCCTACAAGGATAATAAACCTGCAGGAAATATACTGATATTGACAAGAGAAGAATTGGAAAAAAGAGCCAGATAAACAATTCGCTGCGTTCGCTGCCCCGCTTTATCGCCGCGAGAAATGTATTGAAAAGAATAAAGATTTTTAAAACAATGAGAAAAGCAGGATTAATATTAGTTTTTGCAATATGCACCTTCATAGCAATCGGTCAGCAAAATAATAAAGCAGATGATGTATTGCCATCTCCTTCGCATGTGCAGTGGGCAGATGCAGAAGTAGGCGCACTATTTCATTTTGATTTGATCAACTACGTACCTGAATATGATTTCCGTAAATGGGGTACGCATCCACCCGCCTCCGTATTCAATCCATCAAAATTAAATACCGATCAATGGGTGCTTGCTGCAAAAGCCGCCGGGGCAAAATATGCTGTGCTGGTAGCCAAGCATTGCACCGGTTTTAGTTTGTGGCCAACCGAGGCACATGACTACAGTGTTAAAAACATTCCATGGAGAAATGGCAAAGGAGATATAGTGCGTGATTTTATTGCTTCCTGTAAAAAATACGGACTCAAGCCTGGCATCTATGCCAGTGCTTCGGCTAATGGTTACTGTTATGTTGACAATCCGGGTCTCGTTCAGTCCGGCAGTCCTTATACGCAGCAACAATACAATGCAATTGTGGTAAAACAATTAACAGAATTGTGGAGCCATTATGGCAAGCTGTTTGAAATTTGGTTTGATGGCGGTGTATTGCCTGTAAAAGATGGCGGTCCGGATATTGCACCGATATTGAAGAAACTGCAACCTGATGCAGTTGTTTTCCAGGGACCATCTGATGCAAAAAATCTTATCCGTTGGATTGGCAATGAAGAAGGGCTGGCACCATATCCCAACTGGAGTAGGTCTGATACTACCACGTCATCAGCAGGAACAGTAAAAGTAGATAATATGAGCGGAGAGCCTGATGGAAAGATCTGGTGCCCCGGTGAAGCAGACTTCCCGCTCAGAACAGGTTGGCAAGGTGGTTGGTTCTGGAAAGCAGAAGGACAGCAAATGCTTACCGTTGATCAATTGATGTCGAATTATAACTCAAGTGTTGGTAGAAATGCCAATATGCTTATAGGCATTGTGGTAGACACCAGCGGGTTAGTGCCACAGGAGGATATAAAAGTTTTAAAAGCTTTTGGAAGTGAACTAAAAAAACGTTTTGCTACGCCACAGGCAACAACAAAGGGCACAGGAAAAAGTTTTGTACTCAACTTCGCAGGCAAGCCTGCCGCGGTTCATTATGTTGTTATAGAAGAAGATATTGCAAAGGGTGAGCATATCCGTGCATATGCCGTTGAACAATGGAAGAATAATGCCTGGGTGAAGATTGCTGAAGGAAAATCAGTGGGACATAAGCGGATTCACGAACTAAAAGATCTAACCGCGGGTAAACTTCGGTTATCCATTACCGAATCATCTGCGGAACCATATATTAAAAGCTTTTCGGTTTATTAAATCAATTCAACTTTTATCAAAATATTGCATCCAATAATTTATTCGTCTTATGAAGTCTGCATATTGTAAAAGGTTTTTCTTATTTGCTTTTCTGATAAACTGTGTATTCTTTTCACATGCACAGGTAACATTTCAAACATCAACACTAACTATTAAGATTAACAATAAAGGGCATATAGAGCGCCTGTTGAGTAAAGCAGGAGTAGAATATCTTGCTCCTGGTGAACCCGCGCCATTAATGGCTGTGCAGGTAAATGGTAAAGTGTTGCTGCCGGTGCGGATGAAATCGCAAAAAAGCAATTCTATTATTGTTTTACATTACCCCGATTGGAAAGGCGATGTAACCATCCGTGCTGTAAATAAAAAAGATTATGTGGTTTTTGAGCTGGTAAAAGTGCAGGATAATGCGTCGGTAGAATGGACAGCCTGGGGACCCTATCCTACCACTATCAAAAAGCGCATAGGCGAAACCGTTGGAACTGTGTGGGACGACGATTTCGGAATAGGGTTACAGGCACTGAATATAAAAACATTGGGAGGTGCACCCACCAGTGATAATGACATAGATTCATCCTTTGATATTTTCCAGGAGAGTGGCGGGTTAAAAGATATTTCTCCTGATCATAAAGTATTGTATCGTAGTCAAACGGCTAAGGTCACCGAGTATGGAAGTATTATCCAGGCGTATAGCCGTAACCGCAATAAAGAAAGAATAATTGAAAATTGGGGGCATGATAAATACGTGTCACCTGCTTATCCACAGGATGGTGGTGTAACAGGATCAAAAATTGCCTTATGGGGTGCGCCGCAACAACAGCTACTGTCTGTAATTGAAAAAATTGAATTGCAGGAAGGATTGCCTCATCCTACTATCAATGGTGTGTGGACAAAAAGATCGCAGTTGGCTTCTTCCTCTTATTTCATCATGAATTTCGGTGAAAATAACCTGGAGGAAGCCCTCGGCTTTACAGAAAAAGCTGGTTTGAAATATTTGTATCATCCAGGTCCGTTTGAAACCTGGGGACACTTCAAATTAAACAATAAAGAATTTCCTGATAATTGGCAGAGCATGAAGCATTGTGTAGATATAGCTGCCAAAAGAAAAATTGATTTGGGCGTACATACCTTGTCTGCATTTATTACTACCAACGATCCGTTTGTAACACCGGTACCAGATAAACGATTGGCAAAAGTGGGCTCGAGTACGCTTACGGGCGCTATTGATGAAAAGGCTACTACAATTGCTATTGCATCGGCTGATTTTTTCAACCAGATGAAAAACAATAATCTCAAAACCGTAGTGATCGGTAATGAACTGATCCGCTATAGGGATGTATCGGGCAGCGAACCATGGACGCTGCTGGATTGTGTGAGAGGTGCATTTGGTACTACTGTCCAATCCCATGCAAAAGGAGATACTATTTCGAAACTGATTGATCATGGATACAAAGTTTTTCTACCTGATATCAGTCTGCAGGATGATATTGCTACCAATATTGCCAACCTGTTTAATGAAACAGGGCTGAAACAAATTTCATTTGATGGCTTGGAAGGAAGTTGGTCAACCGGTATGGGACAGTATGCCACACAGTTGTTTGTAAAAAAATGGTATGATTTACTAAAGCCCGAATTAAAAGGTCATGTTATCAATGATGCCAGCGGACCCGGTCATTACTTCTGGCACATCTTCACCAGGATGAACTGGGGCGAGCCATGGTACGCAGGTTTCAGGGAAAGCCAGACACAATATCGGTTAAAGAACCAGGATTATTTTGAGCGCAACCTGATGCCGAAAATGTTGGGTTGGTTTAAGTTGGGCAAGAGTACCAGCATGGAAGACCTGGAGTGGTTATTGGCGAGAGCTGCAGGCTTTAATGCAGGTTTTGCATTGTCTACAAATATTGCAGATGTAAAAAAGAATGGACAAGGTGAAAAGTTATTGAGTACCATCCGCGAATGGGAAACAGCCAGGATGGAAGACGCATTCACCAATGCTCAGAAAGATGGATTGAAGGATATCAATAAAGAATTTCATTTGGAAAAAACAGCAGATCATGCGTGGAAACTTTTTTCTGTACACAATGCCATACTGCAGCACAAACAAAAAATACGTCAACCCGGTGAGCCGGTATATTCTGAACTGACTTTTGATAATCCCTATACTGAGCAGCCATTAAGATTTATTATTCAACTCCATAGCACCAGCAGCGCCGAATGGAATAATCCTGTAATAGAGATTAATAACTACGCAAAACTGGAGATACCCTTTACCGTTAGCAGGGGACAGATTGTAGTATGTGATGGTAAGCAGGTAAAATTATTAGATGAAAACTGGAATACTATAAAAGAGGCAGACCTGAAAAATATACCCAGGTTAAGTAACGGCACTAATAAGATATTAATGGATGGTGCTATATCCGGTGAGAATGAACCATCGGTAAAAATAGAATTGAGAACAATAGGAGAAGGAGAGGAGATAAAAGGTAACCGGTAAAAGGTGAAGGGTAAGGGTAAGGGTCGGCACCGAAGGTCAGACCCATGATAGCAAAGGGCTGACGCTATGCGTACCGACCTGGCCTAAGCGAATACAAAACCTTGTAAGGGAAATGAGAATTAACCCATCGGGGTTACCTGTTTATAGGGCAATTTAAATTCCTGAGAACGCGGCTACGTAGTAGCCCCGTGTAAAGAAGAAGAGCTATAAATTCTTTTAAGAACATGCAGTTTATAAAATTGATATTGTTTTTTCTAATATTTCTGTTCAGCAACACAACGCATTCACAGGTTAGCTTCCCATCACTGCTGCGCGAAATGGCTGACAGATCTTTACTTGCGCAGTTTCCTCAGCCAGCGTATCAATCCTTGCAGGCGAGTAGCTATAACCGTGAGTCTGTTGTTAAGGATAGTGCTGGTTGGTTCGCCGACAGCGATGGTATCGGTTTTATAAGAAAGGAAAACACATATGGAAAAGAAGAATGGGTAGTGATGGAACACGAAGGTGCTGGTGTAATTACAAAGATGTGGGCGCCTTATTTTTATTACGGAGGATTAGATGACCTGGAAGGTCCCATAATAAATATTTACCTGGATGGTAATACAACTCCGGTGATCAGTGAAAATTATTTTAAGCTGATAACAGGCAAGGGCTCTTTTCCTCCGCCATTTGCAAGGAAAACCGCAAGAGCGGGCGACAGCTATCTGCCCATACCTTTTGCAAAAAGTTGCAGGATCACTTTTAATAAAAAGCCGTTCTATAATATTATTAATTACCGTGCTTATGCTGCCGGCACACCTGTTCAATCTTTTACAAAAGATCAATTGCGGCTATTCCTTCCTGTGATGGATGCTGTGAGTCAATCGTTACATGCCGTGTATAGTAACGAAAAAAAGATAGTAGCAATAAATAAAACAGGTGTGCTTAAAGCCGGAAAATCATTGCAGCTATCGGTAAACAAAATGGGTGCGGTGCAACAACTGGAGATCCGGTTTGATCCTGTTCAATTTACTACAAATCCACAGTTACTACGATCTCTTGTATTAAAAGCGTCCTTCGATGGTGAAGAAACAATATGGGTTCCACTGGGTGATTTTTTTGGAAGTGCCAATGCGCTTAACCCTTTTCAAACATTTACCAGAACGGTAAACGCAGTAGGGCAAATGATCTGTACGTGGACGATGCCGTTCAAATCAGCAGCATTGTTTACGTTAGAGAATCTAAGTAAAAAACCATTCACAGTAGAAAAGTTTGAAATAAAATACAGCTCCTGGAAATGGGATGATCGTTCTATGCATTTTCACGCGGGTTGGCACAGCGATGAACTATTGCCGGGTAATGTTTTTAAAGACTGGAATTTTATTGACATAAAAGGCAAAGGTGTTATAGTTGGCGATGCGCTTACTGTTTTAAATCCCGATGATGGCTGGTGGGGCGAGGGAGATGAGAAAATTTATGTAGATAATGATTGGGATAAAAAATTTCCCACACATTTTGGAACAGGCACAGAAGATTATTATGGCTGGGCAGGTGGCGAAAACCCCGGAAAGGATGATATATTTTCTCATCCGTATCTCGCCAACATAATGGTGGGTTCTGCTACTAATCAACGGCAAGGAGCAAAGGGTTTTAATATCTGCACAAGAGTAAGGGCATTGGATGCTATTCCTTTTAATAACAGAATAGTATTTGACATGGAAGCATTGCCGGGAACACAAATCCGTAATGCCTGGAATTTTCTGAATTATGCTGCCGTTGTTTTCTGGTACGCATTACCGGGAGCTACAAGCAACACGGGCTCATCACCGGCAGAAGCATTGAAGCCTATGATTACTTTGCAAGCTATAGACAGTATGGAAAGTAAGGTGAAAGGTGGAAGGTGAAGGGTAGAGGTCGGTACGCGTAGCGTCAGACCTCCTACAGGCAACAACAATTGGTTTGACGCTGCGGGTACAGACCAGGATCGCTTATTAAAAATGTATTGTATATGCGTAACATTATTTTAGTAACTCTTTTTTTATCAGCAATAAATACCAGTATTGCACAACAAGAAAATAATAAACCGCTACAGATACAAGGAGCGCTGTATACCCGGAATATTGTTGAAGCTGTATTTAAAACTAAAGTATATGAGGCTGTTCATTTTTCATACAGTTGGTATATAGCTTCAACGCCAGGTGGACCATGGGAAAAATTACCCGGTATAAATACAAACAAAATTGTTTTGCTAAGCAGCTATGCAAACAAATATCTGAAATGCCAAATGACGGCAAATGATAAATACACCAAAGTGCAATTATCTGCAGAGACAATATCGCCTGGAACTATTAAAGACAAGGACAACCCGCATACAGATTGGTTTAAAAATGCAGGATTCGGATTGATGATCCATTTTTTGAGTGACGTATATGCGAAAGATGGAGGAAGCGCAGCATGGAATGCTGTGGTGGATGGATTTGATACAGAAAAATTTGCAGAAGACTGTAAGCAGTCTGGCGTTGGCTATGTGATGTTTGCATTAGGGCAAAACTCCGGATATTATTGCTCACCTAACAAAGCATATGATAGCATTGTTGACGCTGTGTCAGGAGAATTGTGCAGTAAAAGAGATCTGCCTGCAGATCTTTACGCATCACTCAAAAAAAGAAATATCCGCATGATGTTTTACCTGCCGGGCAATCCTCCCATAAGCAATAAGCGCGTTACAGATAAATTCAAATATACGTTCAAGAAAGATTCACCCACTTCTCCTTTTACACAAGCATGTTGGGAGGCAGTAATAAAAGAATGGAGTCTGCGGTATGGAAAGAAGCTTTCGGGATGGTGGTTTGATGGCATGTACAGCGGCGGCATTATTGAAACAAGGTCGGACATGAGTTTGCCACACAATATCAGCACACATACGCTTGCAGCAAAAGCAGGAAATCCCGAAAGCATTGTTACCTATAATTATGGTGTAAAAAAAATGCAGTCCAACTCTCCCTATGATGATTATAGTGCTGGTGAAAAACAAGAGCTGGATGAAGTGCCGCAAAGCAGGTGGGTAGCGCCTGGCGTACAATGGTTCTTTTTTACTTACCTCGGTAAATGGTGGTCTGGCGAAGGAACAAGATTCACTACGGATACGTTAACACAATGGGCGCAGCAGGTTTTTGAAAAAGAAGGTGTATTGTGTTTTGATGTGCATGCCCAGGCAAATGGCAATATAGATCCGTCGCAATTGCAACAGTTGCAGGCGATAAAGGTTACGTTCGAAACGGTGAAAGCAAAAAAATAGCAATTCTGAATTTTCACACTCATATTATATGAAAATAATTTTCAGTTGTATCATCATTATTTTTTCCTGTAATTTATATGCGCAGGAGATAGTAATTAAAAATGATAAAGTAAAACGTGTACTCCGGTTTGATGGAAAAGTGTGGCGCACCACCATGTTTGCAAGTATAGATAACAAATCCCTTCTGAAAGTAAACAGTGATGAGTTTCATATTTTAGGAATGGACGACAGTATACTTACTGTGGGAGATTTTGAAGCAGACCGTTCTCCTGTGTTGATCACTAAGAAAGATACTTCTATTTTAACTGTAAAGTATAAGCGAAATCAGTATACGTATTCAGACAATGCGCCTGTGAATGTGATCATACAATATAAAGCAGTAAAAGGCGAATACGTGATCAGGAAAAATATTACACTTCTATTTGGAAAGCAGGCTACTGTTGACCGGCTTGAAGTAGAAAGATTTACAACAGATGCAAAAGCAACAGGCGGCGGAAGGGGAGAACCTGTTTTTTTAAGCAATCAATGGTTTACGGGATTGGAATATCCTGCTGGGTATAGCAGGCATACAGATGGTAATACACCCGCGGCATATAGCCGGCATTATGATAGTGTAGGTAATTACAGTTTTATTAATTTAGAAGGAAGAGATATAGAATCTCATGCCAAAGCAGGGATGGTAAGATTGATGCATTTCCCCGGCTATGCTTTGGCAGGAGCAAAGGGCATATATACTATTAAAAGTAAAACAGCGGTTACGGGTACGGGTAAGCCAGGCGAAAATGCAGCTGTTGCATTTATAAATTATCTTACAACTGTATGGAAGGCTCCACGTTCTTTTCTGCATTATAATAATTGGTTTGAGCCTAAGGCAAAAGATTTAAAAGGGAACGCTTTACTTGATATCTATACTTCTTTTAAAAAAGCAATCACGCCTTACGGCATAAAAATGAACGCGATGGTGGCAGACGCCGGCTGGCAGAACCACCAATCTATATGGCAACCTTCGCCGAAATATTTTCCCAATGGTATTGCAGATATGAAAGTGTTGAGTGATAAATTAAAAGCACAAGGCACTGCATTGGGCTTATGGCTTTCTATTGGAGGTACCGATGCCGGTGTTGATTGGGGAATACAGCACGGATACCTGGAGGCAAAACCTAATAAATATTTTTCACAGTATTTCAGGTATTATTCTTTGTCGCATCCAAAGTATAAAAATGAAATGCTGAAGCAGGTGCCCGCATTGGCAAAAGGAGCGGGGTTGGTATATTACAAACATGATTTCAACCAGTTGTCAGACCTGAATGATAATGCAGGACATCCCGCAACAGACAGGCACGGACATGAAGCCAATCTGGATGCAATGTTGGATATACTAACGGCTACGCGTAAGGCACAACCTGCCATCTATCAAAATATAACCAACTGGATCTGGTTTTCTCCCTGGTGGCTGATGTATGGAGATGCTTTATGGATGCTTGCTGGTGATGATGGCATGAATGGTAATTGGCCGGAAATATCATCACGTGCTATGGCTACTACTGATCGGGATACGTATATATGGCGCATGTGGGGCGATAGCGCAGATCATCCGCTGGTACCTGTATCGCGCCTGATGACGCATGGCATTATCAGAAGCAGCACCGGTAATATGGAAAGCCCGGATGATACCATGCAGGATTGGCTGGAGCACGTGTTGATGCACTATGGGAGAGGCACTTTATTGAAAGAATGGTATATCTCACCAGGTATAATGTCGCCCGATCACTGGAAAGCATTATGCACTATACATAATTGGGTAAAAGCACATCAATCTTGTTTTAATAATACAGTATTTGCTGGAGGTCGGCCGGATGAAGGAAATCCATATGGATATATAGGATGGCATAATAATAAAGCAGTGCTGGTTGCCCGTAATCCATCCGCTGTAAACAAAAAATTGATAATCCCTTTTGATGAATCTGTGGGATACAATGGAAAGGGTGGTTTATCTTTTTATGCCAAGGTAGTATTTCCTTACAGCGATGTATACCCGAAGACGTTTGTGTCTGGAAAAACAATAGAAATTGAGTTGCCGGGATATGCAACCATGGCATTTGAGATTGCACAAGGAGCTTTGCATTCGAATATCGTACTCCCTGCTCCTCTTACAAGCATTAATAAAACGGATAGTACTGTTGCGCTTGAATTACCGGCTGACTGTTCATCGCGGTGCGATTTATTAGTGATCGGCTATGATGCTATCCCTGCTATTACAGTGAATGGAAAAGTATTTACTCCTGCACGTAGCAGCCACGCTGCCATTAATAAATTTGCCAGTTATGCTATTGCAGGTATGCCGAGTGATAAGGCAAAGCCGTGGAAAATGGTTTCTTTTGATCTCAAAAAAATGGCCGGGAAAAAAATAAGCATTTCTTTTCCTGTAGATACGCCAGCATCTACCGAACTACATTTATTGATGGAGAGAACTGTACATGTGCCTGACACACCAACAGAAAAAAATATACCCTGGACTATAACTAATAATGCAAGAAGATATACGGTTCAATTAAAATAAGAGTCGTTATGATCGTGGCTGAAGAGATCATCAACGGGATTAAAGTGCAGATTTAAAGCTGAGCGTATTCCGTTAGTAAAAGAAATTTTACTTGAGGAGCGTATCCATAATTTTCTTTTTTACCAATGCTGCTTCAAAAGGCTTTGATACAAATCCATCAGCACCGCAGGACATAGCTATTGTGTCTAATGCATCATTGCCGGAGAACAATATTACCGGGATGGAGCTCGTAACTTTGTGTGCTTTTAACATCCTGCAAATGTCTTTTCCATCTATACCATCCATGGTAACATCCAGCAGAATGATGTCAACGTTTTCCTCTTCGGCAATCCGTAATATATTATTCCCATTATGGCTTAGCTTCACCTTAAACCCTTCTTTTTGTAATTGCGTTTTAACGAGCATCAGCAGGTCTTCATCATCGTCGGCAATCAGCACAACCGGGGCTTTTTCTGGTGAGTATAAGGGCAACATAATGCAATTAAGTTTTTATGTTTGTTATCTCCTCAATAACAGGACCAGTTTACAAACATTTAGCGCCCTTTTATTAACATCTGGCTTTTTAAATAACATGGGAATTATCTTCCCCCTTTTGGGCAAAACAGTTTAGTGAAGTAACCAGTACCGTTAGCCGGATTTTTCTATACTTACAGCTTGAAGATTGATCTTTCAGGGATGGCTGCATTTTTGTTTTAGGTAGATAAATAGAAGTATAGTATGGAAGAAGCTGTTGTTGCATTATCCGTAAAAAAGATTGAAGCCATTGGTACTAACCCCGAAAAAGGAGCGGCTGCTATAAACCTGGTATATGTGTCGGATACACAACCAGGTATTTCCCGGATAAAAAAGGGCAAACAGTTTTATTATGTTAAAGGAAAAGAAACTTTAAAAGATAAAGAGGTATTGCAAAGAATAAAGAGCCTGGTATTACCGCCGGCGTGGGAGAATGTATGGATCTGCTCACTCGATAATGGACATCTGCAGGCAACCGGCGTTGATGCAATGCAAAGAAAGCAATACAAATATCATACTTCGTGGGTTAGTTTAAGAAATCAGACAAAATTTTATAGGCTGCTTCATTTTGGAAAAAAACTTCCTTCTATCAGGGAGAAGCTCAATAAAGATCTTTCGCTTCCGGGTTTGCCGCTAAGAAAAGTACTTGCCGCGGTAGTAAGTTTAATGGAGAGTACGAGCATAAGAGTGGGTAATAATTTTTATGAAAAATTATATGGCTCTTTTGGTCTTACTACTTTAAAAGATAAACATGTTGCCATTGGAGGAAGCGAAATAAAGTTCTCCTTCGTAGGAAAGAAGGGCATTAAACATGATATCAGTTTAAAAAATAAAAAGCTGGCAGCGATAGTTAAACAATGCAGAGACATACCTGGTAAAGATCTGTTTCAATATTATGAAGGCAATGAGCACAAAACCATCGATTCAGGAATGGTAAATGAATATATAAAGGAATTAAGCGAAAGCGATTTTACTGCTAAAGATTTCAGAACCTGGACGGGAACTGTACATGCATTGGTTGCCTTTAAAGAACTTGGGAAGGCCACTACAAAAACCGAATTAAAGAAAAAAGTTGTAGAGGCGCTTGATTATGTTGCCAATCATTTAGGCAACACACGTACAGTTTGTAAAAAGTATTATGTGCATCCTGCTCTTATTGAATTATATGAAAACAATGCTATGAATAAATATGTGGCTGCATTAACAAAAGCACAAAACAATCATACAACAACCGGGCTTAGCGCTGAAGAAAAAGTGGTTTTAAAAATTCTTGAATCAGCCAAAAAATAGTTTCATCTCCAGGTATAGTGTTATCGTAACTTTCATCCTTCTTAAAAGCGGTGATCGCCCATTTAATAAATGCTTGCTGTTAACCCGACAGCCGCCGTAATATTCCTCTGATAAAAAGTTAGTATTAGTTTTACCCGTGTTAAGCGTGAAAGATTGATGTTTGCTATAATATAAGTCTGATCTGGTGATTTGGTCTTCGCCTGCCAACCCGGGCATTATTTTATTCGACATTGAACAGGATGCAATTCGTACAAATGAAGTTCAGTAGCAGATTGATTAAAAAGACGGAGATAGCGTTACCTTTACTGCGATGATTGGTGTTTTTACATTTGCGGTACAAACGCGGGAGAGTAAGTCTATAGGATGAATAGATAATGCCTGCCCGGTACCTGCTGTTAAGTAAGTCAACCGGGATCTATATTGCTAACAAGAATTGAGATGCGTAATCTATGAAATTATACTTTGAAGACAAAGCAACCGGAGCAGTACTTCAGGTACTGGTGAAAGAACTGCGGTTAGAAAATACAATTGTTCCCGGTGAAGCAACAAAAGAGCTCTTAACAATTGTGTGGAACAAGGGGTTGGAACAAACTGTGAACATTGATGAAGTTGCAATAAAAATGCCTTCACAATCCATCATTTCATTAGTGAGTAACCAGCAATTTTATTTTGAAAATGCGGAGGATCTGATTGTGTGGCAATTTAACAGCGATTTTTATTCCATCATACAACAGGATGCTGAAGCAGGATGTGCAGGCTTTTTATTTTATTCAGGCGAGGTTTTATTAATAGAAGTAGCAGGCGAAAAGCAATTGGGCTTCGATCTGCTTTTTAAAATGTTTATAGAAGAGTTCAGTTTAAGCGATAATATCCAACCAGAGATGTTGCGGGCGTTGTTGAAACGGCTGCTCATAAAAATAACCACAGAAGCCAAAAAGAGGCGGATGCAGCGTATGGATCTTACGGAAGAAAGGTTTACCATTATCAGGCAATACAATATGCAGGTAGAACAACATTTCAGAGAAGAACATGAAGTACAGTTTTATGCGGCTCAACTGCACAGATCGCCCAAAACGCTTGCAAATATTTTCCTGTTATTCAATCACGATTCACCATTGAAAGTAATTCATAAACGAATTGTGATGGAAGCAAAAAGATTCTTTTATTATACAAACAAATCCTCCAAAGAAGTAGGAGATATATTAGGATTTCCTGACGCTGCTAATTTCAGCCGGTTTTTTAAAACACAAACGGGCGTTTCTCCATCAGTATTTAAAAGCCGTTTACCGGCAAGCAAAAGCAGGTTATAAATAAGGCTGATAACGGATGATCAGACAATAACTATTACAAGGAAGAAAGTAAATGCAATAAAGTTTTGTTGTGATAAAAATCGCCGGGCAACCCCATAAGAGTTGACCGGTGATGTATTGCTATAAAATATTTTATCAAAGTACTTTGTTTTTCAAAGTAAATGTGTTATTTTTGATATCACATAACTTAAATATGGTCAATCATGAAAAACAAAACAGGTATGATTGTAGGTTTTATCATCGGTGTACCCACCTTCCTCATGTTGTTTAGAGTAATCTTCCTTGATCGTATTCCACCGTCAGACGAGTTAGCCCCGGGAATTGTGATGCTTGCTGCGATAATGAATGGATTAGTATTTGCATTTATCGGCTCCCGCATTCAACACTATTTCGTGAAAAAGAGAGACTATAAGATGTAAGTGTAAGCATTTTTCAATCGCTTTATTTTCTAGTTAATCACATACATAAATGCATTAGCGTTGGTGTAATAGGAAAAAACATGCCCTAAAGAAACAGATAGATAAGATTTAGAAAATGAAAATAGTAATAATCAACCCGCCGCATTTATCAATAGGAAGCAGAATGGCAAATGAGCATTTACCTCCGTTGGGATTATTGTCTATAGGAGGCCCACTTATTGATGCAGGACATGAAGTACAACTTTTAGACGCTGACTATTACAATTATAAAATTGAAATTATAGTTGAGAAAATAATAACTGAAAATCCTGATGTGATAATGCTGGGTCATTCAGGTTCTACTTCTGCACAGCCTATCATCAATGAAATAACAAAAAGCGTAAGACAACAAGCTCCTGCAATTACAATAATCATTGGCGGTGTTTTTCCAACCTATCATTGGAACGAAATTCTGGAAGATAACCCGCAGATTGATTACATAGTGTGTGGGGAAGGAGAGGAAATTACACTGAATCTGATCACAGCTATCGAACGTAAAATAAGTGTGGAATTAATAAGAGGACTGGCTTTAAGAGTAAACGGCCTTCCACTGAAAACCCAGGCCGCAGAAAATATAAAAAACCTCGACGATTTCCGGATTGGTTGGGAACTGATGAAAAGTTACAACTACACGTATTGGGGCAAAAGGAAAGCGGTAGTTATTCAGTTTTCAAGAGGCTGTCCATACCCTTGTACCTATTGTGGGCAAAGCCTGTTCTGGAAAAAATGGAGACATAGAAGTGCACAATCGCTTGCTGATGAAATAGAGATGTTGCACAAAGAATATGGGATATTAGTTTTCAACTTTGCAGATGAAAATCCCTCATCCAACCCAAAGGCATGGAGAGCATTTTTAGAAGCTTTGATTGCAAAGAACCTGCAATTGATTTTAGTAGGTTCCATAAGAGCCGACAATATTGTGAGAGATGCTGAATTTCTACATTTATACAAACAGGCAGGATTTGAAAGATTTTTATTGGGCATTGAAAACTATGATGAAGTAGTGCTTGAGAAAATTAAAAAAGCAGGAACCATTTCAAAAGATAAAGAAGCTATCCAATTGCTGAGAAAGCATAATATACTTTCGATGGCAACCTATGTGGTAGGTTTTGGAGAAGAAAAAACAAAAGACTTTTACCACAGTTTAAAACAGCTACTATCTTACGATCCAGACCAGGTGCAGTTACTGTATGTTACTCCCCATAAATGGACGCCTTATTTTGAGGACGTAAAAGACAAGGAAATAATTCTGACAGACCAAAGAAAATGGGACTATAAGCACCAGGTAATAAAAACACAATACCTGAAGCCCTGGGTAGTTATATTATATGTTAAACTGATTGAAATTATTCTGCAGACAAGACCGGCTGCATTAAAAAGATTATTGTTTCACAAAGAAGCACGGTTAAGAAGTGCCATGCGCTGGTATACAAGAATCGGAAGACGGGTTTGGATCTGGGAGCTGTATCAATTCTTTTTTGTAACAAAATTGACCACGGAAAAAGTAAAGATGAGAGATTTTTGGAAGTAAAAGATTTAGCCTTGAGAATCCATCAAATTATATCATTTCTTAGTAGTCTTACTGTTACTGCTGTAATTACGAGTATTATTGGAGTATGCTTTTTGTTCATAACATTCAATCTCGCAGGTGGAGAAACATTAGATCAAGCAGAAAATGCCAATATTATTCGACTAATAGTTTCAGTATTAATTCTAATCAATGCGATATTTATTTCGAGAGGATATATTAATCGTAATAAAAAATATACTGCTTATGGAATAATTGTGTTTCCCTTGATAGTTGTTGTTATGACAACAGCATATCTTATTGATCAGAATTTTTATCACACCAAATTTAACAAGACAGTTTGGGGACAATCAGAATGCAAACCTGAAAGAATGGCTAAGGGATTGGTGAAAGAAAAAATTTTAATTGGTATGACAAGAGCTCAAGTGAAGCAGATGTTGGGTAATGGTACTGAGCAATATGAAGATACTAGTTCGGACAAAAGTTCAATGTTGTATTTAGTAAAGAATGATTGGACCCTGATTGTGTTTTTCGAAGACGATAAAGTAGTTAAAGCTGAACTTAGACTTCCTTTTCTGTGTGTATGATTCGAAAGAACTGTAGACAAACGATTTTTGATTACAAGTTTATGCGCTGAATAATTTTATTTTCCATCAACACAAATTTAAATAGCGACACACGATATTATATTAATGATTTATAAACAGCAAAAGACCATGAAAAATTTCAACAGGCAAACTTTTAATATTGCAACCATTTTATTTGTGCTTTTACTTATTCCAAGTTTTTTAGCCGCCCTGGCCGAAGACGAAGGAACTCTTGGAACCAATATTGTATGGGTAACATTTTCTAAACTTTTTTATATTATCCGTTTTCCAACACACACATTGTGGTGGGATTTTTTTTCAGGCAGTAGTGCAATCATTTATTTTGCAGGACTTCTTGGTAATTGCTTGTTGTATGGTTTAATAACGGAACGGCTTATTTCATTTGTAAGGCGTAAACCACTAATAGCCGAAAACTGACTTAGTGCAGGGACATATACAGCTATTTTCTATTACAAATTTTACTATATTTATTCAGGCTAATCCATCATCTTCTGATATACCTGCATCTTTTATTCCTTTTTATTTATAGTATGTTGATGTTTTTTGTTTGCTCATGTGACTGAGGTGGCGAAGCTGTGTGAATGTGCATGGTTAAGTTGGGATAACCACACAATTGTATATGTAAGGATTGGATTGTGATAACGACAATTTAAAAACGACATTAAATTTTTGAGGATCAATTTGTGTTTTTAAGTAAGTGTATCATCTAATAGGATAAATTTATGCGTTGTATTGAAAAAGTACTCTTTGACAAATTCAAGAAACTCCCACGTATGAAAATATTTATTTTCGCTGTAGTGCTATTAGTATTAACAACGACTTCTTGCCAACAAAAAATTAAGGTTGATACTTATGAAAATATTAGGAAGGATCTGAAAGGGGTAGAGCAAGAAAAAATAAAACCATATGCTGACCCAGGAGGATTTGAAAATGAAGTAAACAACGGTGGACTTAACCAGTATTTTTTTAATTCTTCTGGGCAAAATTGTTTTGAGACATTACGATATTTTAAAAGAAATGGCAAAACTAAAGAGGCAAAAATTCTTGAAGAAGCAATAAATGCAATAAATCCAAAAAATCTATCTGAGGAGGAGTTGATTGAGAATTTAAGAAAAAGAGTTGTTGCAGAACTTGACGACACAACTATAAATGCAAAATTAGAGAAATTAGATAACGAATATCTTAAATAGACATTTCCTCGGATAATGAACGGCACACAGCATGCGGTTTGCTACCAGGCTGGCGGAACGTTAGAGCAATCAGCAGCAGTTACTGACAGATGGAATGTATTTCTCAACCTGAACAAATCTCTGCTTTTGTAGGCTATTTTAAAGGACTACCTTATAAATTTTATAAAAAAACTATGTTTGGAATTTTTGGACTAGTTATATCACTAATCATCATTTTCATTTACTCTCTTATTTACGCAGGACTAGGACTCTTGATTATTTACATTTTATCAAAGATTACAAAGGTGAAGTGGATCAAAAGAGTAATTAGTTTTAGACTTCTGACTTTTATTTCATTAGGGATATTCTTTGGCATTGTGTTCCTAATTTATCATTTTTCATATTGGAGAGACAAAGGATTTGGAGATTCTTTTAGAATTCCTATAGGAAATGGATACCAAGTAAGTAACATTGATGGTATATCAACGTATTTTGAGGATTCAAAATCAGGTGGTGGACGGCAAGCCTTTTTAACAAACTTTACTGTTGATAAAGGAAAGCTCTGTGCAAATTTTCAAGGCTTTAATTCGACTGATTGTCAAGACTGTTATATTGTTTTTGATACTAAACTTAAAAAAATGTATGAGTTTTATTCAGGAGAGGAATACAAACTATTTGCAACAAAAAATGGACTTCCATTTACTGAAAGTTTTAAGGAGTTTACGGAAAACTACAACGACTATTGGACAAGAAACAGTAAATGGTACTTGCCATAGAGAGGCAGCATACAAGATTGTATTTGTGTTATGTCGGTGGATAGATAATGTAGCCTCAATTTCACCTATTTATCATCTGTTCCAATCTGAAGACCATAAATTGAGTGGCAGAAAAAACAATCATTTTTTGTGTTTTTAATTAAGATTTGTACCCGGCAGACAGACGTATTTCAAATTCTTCTACATACATAAATGTTCAGCGTTGGCTCCACTTAATTTGTACTCTCTATGAAATTGTACAAAAGACTTTTATTGACAATACCTTTTGTAGTAGTAACCTTTGGTTATTATAAACTTGATAACCCAGACGAAATATGTCTTGGACCTATCTACGCAATAATAATGATTGCCGTGTATGGCGTTCTGTTGCTGACGGGATTTCTTGCTGCTGTTGCAACATTTCGAAGAAGACCGACAGACGACAAACCAACACCGGAGCCTATTACACTTTCAATTTCATTAGTTGCATTGCTATTTATAGTGTACGATTTGACACTCCGCGGACATAGAAACGGAGAAAAGTGGATTGATGCTGAATGTAAAAATTTAAGTGACATGGCTGAATCTCAGCGTTTGTCTTTACGAAAAAATGGAAACTTTACATTTTCTCCAAATTTAGACTGTGCCTTTTCTGGTGAATATAAAAAAATAGGCGACACCATAATTTTTGACAAGGAAATGATAGAGAAGATAATCCCGGAAATGACAACTGTTTACTTATTGCGATCCGATAAGCTCATACCCTTGTTTGATACAATAAATAAAATTACATTCACAATAACACAAACGAAGTAAACTGCACGTGGTTTAATACAAGTTGGATGGTACATTGTACCCCGCTTGTTATCAGTGCAAAAGCTTATAGCCATGGTGTACAATATTTTAAACGGAGACGCGCTTGCTTACAGCTTTCCAGACGCAAGCATTGAAGGGGAGATGATTGTTGTTAGAGAAGCGCTTATTGAAGGAGAGTTATCAGGCGACGATCTCCATGGCTTTTGGCGATCAAGAGCCAGGTACATGAAAATCACACAAGCTGAATACAATAATACTGTTGTAAAAGAATTTGAAAAACTAATAAATGCGACCGATAATGCAGTGTTTAATCTTTGGTTTGAGTACGACTTGTTTTGCCAGGTAAATATGTGGTTTGTTATTGCAATCATTAATAGGTTACCAATAAAGAAAAACGTTTTTACTGTTTATACTTCTTATTTAGACAAAACAAGTAAACGATTTTGGAATGGCTTTGGACCGGCAAATTCAGAAGAACTTAAAGTTTGCTATGCAGATAGAATTCCTTTAAATGAAGCCGACATGAATTTTGGACAGGAGTTGTGGAAGGCTTACAAAAATGGCAATCTCGAAGCGTTGACAGATCTCTCGACGCATCAATCTTACGCTTTCCCGTATCTGCAGGAAGTAGTAAAGGCACATGTTGACCGCTTTCCAAAAGATGGCACAAAAGGAAGACCTGAAAAAGTTATTGAAGACATCACAAAAAATATTTCTACTGATTTTCATAAGGTGCTTCAAGAATTCTGGAACCGCGAAAGCATTTATGGCTTTGGTGATACTCAGGTAAAAAGTCTGTATGATAAATTAATGCACAACCGCTGATTATTTAGGAGAGGCTTTGGGTTGATGGAATATTGATTTGCAACCTGTGTAAAGTCCTGCCCGTAATCAGTAAACTTCCTTTCCTGAAAAGCGATAAGCTATGACACTTCGGAAATCATTAATTTTAATACAACTGTTTATTGGATGCAATTCTTTTGGACAGAAGGCAGGAATTGACATATTTTCCCATAAAGTGGATAGTTTAATTATCAATAGTAAAGACATTGTTCTTCATGTTATTTAACATCCACAAGACTATGATTCTGGCCGTTTTTTTGATCGTTATTATATTGACACATCAAAAGGCATCCTTATTAAAAGTATTTATGAATTTAATTTTTATGATGATGGTGAATACCTGGAGTTTTACTATCGCAACAATGAAATTGTAAAAGTTAATGTTAAGCATCAGTTAGACGAGCGAAAATTCAAAGGCACTTTTTACTTCAGATCTGAAAATTTAATTGCGCATACCGATGGTGAAATAAGCCCTGGCAAAATTGTATTTGATCTTCAGCAAATATTAAAAACAGGAAATGGGTATATGAATGATTCAGTAGGAATTATTCAATCTTTGAGAAAGAAAGACATTGAGCCTTAGCCAAATGCCGCTAAAAATACTTCGCCGAATCTTATACTGAAACAATAAAAATTTATATTTTGATAAAGACGGCCTCAATATTATTATTTCTTCCTGCAATTGTTTTTACTGTTGTTTTCACAAGTTGCAATAACAATAAAACAAAATCATTGACGAAAAAAGCTAACTCAGTTGGCTTCAACAATAAAAGGGAGTTTTTGTATCTTGACAACATTAATGATGCCAATTATCTTGTTGCCTTGTTAAACGATTCAACTGAAATTGAAGCAGAAAGAATCGGTTTTACAGGTGAAAAAAGTGTTTCTTATCAAATCTTTAAGCGACTTTCATTTATTTCAAGTGATACTGCTTTATTACAGCTTACAAAACATAAAAACCCCAAAATAAGAGTGTATGCGATGTGGGCGTTGACAGAGAAGAACAGGCAACTCGCTTTAATGCGAATGGATCAATTAAAAAATGATAACGAAACTGTGATTTATAGTACCGGTTGTATAATTCTTCCTGAAAAAGTTGCGTGGCTCATTGCCTCAAAATTTGATACAACAGAAGTGAACATGTTGCCTAAAAGGAATTCAGGATATTTAGATTTTGATGTTGTACAAAAGGGCAAGTAAACAAGGAGCAATTACAACCGACAATTTTTTTTCGCAAATAATTTTGAATTGGGAACCATTAAACAAACAAAATCCTGATTATTGATTAATTCCTGAATCTTTTAAACAATGAATATTATAAATAGAATATTTCGAAGCAATATGGCTGAATGCCCAAGGTGTTTGGGTAAAGGGAAAGTAGACTTAGAAGACATTAAAAGGCTTAAAAAGGAGTTATTCTGGACACCAGGAAAATGTGCGTACTGTAATGGAATAGGTAAAGTGCCTCCCGACAGGATTGAAAAGCTGAGCGCCGACTTCGAATATCTTACCACTGACTTACCATCCTGGGAGAGGCATAAAGTTATTAACGCAGATGAGCATGCCCTTAAAAGGGCGGGTGCATTCAAAGATGCCATTCAAACACTCATTGGGGAGATTGAACACTTATATTATATAGAGAATAAGGAGCCGGCTGAAATAGCTGCATACTTTTTTCATAAACAGGATCAATATGTATATTCCGATGAAGAAAAGCAGGAGATGATTAATTACATAAAAAAGGTGATTAAGAGCAAGCGAGAACATTAAGTAATAAAAGATTTTGATTGCTCATTGTTCCGGTTTTAATTCAGGTCGCATTCAGCCCCCTACTTGTCGCGTTCACCCAGCAATGAAATTGTGTTTGTTGACGAAATTTGTTTTCATAAAACATTTATAGTATGAGAAAAATAATTGTGTTATCAATGATCACATTGGATGGCGTAATGCAGGCGCCTGGTGGTCCTAAGGAAGACAGATCGGAAGGGTTTAAATACGGTGGTTGGACGGAACCCTATGGTGACGAAATGTATGGTGAGGCAGTACAAAAAGAACTGCAGCCTGCAGATTATTTGTTAGGTAGAAAAACATTTGAGATCTGGGCTAACTATTGGCCGCATCATGGTGATTTTTGGCCAGGGATCAACGCCGGTACCAAGTGGGTGTTTTCTAAGAACATGAAAAAATCTGATCCGCTGGTTACCGGGTGGCAAAACTCCGTGCTGATAAAAACCGTGGCAGATATCAAAAAGATCAAAAAATCAAAAGGGCGCGACATACATGTGTGGGGAAGTAGTAAGCTCATTCAATTGTTATTGAAGAATGATCTTGTAGATGAACTCCGGCTAAAAATTCATCCGCTAACGCTTGGCAAAGGAAAAAAGCTGTTTGACAATGGTGTGATCCCAGCAGCATTTACATTAACAGAAAGTATGGTTACAACAAAAGGAGTTATTATTGCTTCTTACAAACGGGCAGGAAAAGTGAAGACAGGGAATGTTGGAGCATAAAAGAGTTCTTGTGAGGGAATTATCTCAATGCCATGGTTCGTGTCTCACGAACCATTTTTTGCGAATCAACTATTTCAATAACAAACATCGCCTGGAAGTTCTGGACCTTTTACACGTGAAACAAATAAAATGTATAGCACTTTATGAGGCTTTCTAAAATGCAACTATACTTTTTGCTGCTCGGCACCTTTATGGCGCTTTGTTTAGTATATCAGTCTTTTTGGCTTTTCAGTAATACTACCGTTGGCAGGATTGTGAGATTTGATACAGGGTGGAATAAAGTGAAATCTCCTGATCATGTGGTGGTTTCTTACGATGTTGGCTATTTGGAATACACTGATTCCTTTTTGCGCAATGGTATCTCAGATACAACACAAAATGTTTCTGTCAGGTATTTTAGTTTTGATCCTGAGCTATCACGGCTTAATACTCCGATTGGAAATTGGGGATTTACAGTAACCTTTAATGTGATCTTTTTTATAACCTTATCCATTATTTTTTTGAAGCCAGACATTATTACCAGCGATAATTATTTTATTTTATCTAAACGTTTCCCTTTTGTAAGAAAATTCAGGCAAATGACATCAATGGACGACGTTTGATTCGTTGAAGTTGCCATTAACCTTTTTAAACATCAAACATATATTTCTATGACAGAGAACGAAGATTTTATTTATGAGTCAATTGTTTCACAGGTTAGAATGGGATTTCGACCAATTGTGGGCATTAAAGAAAATATAATAGAAGAAATTGAAGACAATGGATTTGAAGATGAAATTTCAGAAGAATGGGCGTTAACGAATATTGACAACGAGTGGAACAACTTAATCACGGAAAGTAAACAATGGAAAACCCCAACTGACACTGAGCGATTGATAAAGGCATTTGACGAATTATGTAATGCAAATATTATTGCGCTGCACAACGCAGGTTATACTACAAGTGATGGTGAATATGAAATAGTAGAAGTTGAAAGAGAATTGCGTAAAATGGATATAATGTCTGATGGGTATTGTTTTTATCATACACAGGATCTTTCACGTGCTATTGAGAGTGAAAACCCGAGTTTATACATTGCATTTCAAAAAGTGGATAATTCAAATGACGAAGTAACAATTGGAGTTGGTAAAAGAGTAGCTGAATATTGAGAAAGCATGAACTTGAAATAGATTGGAATGAAACAGCAACAACAAAAATTTTAATCCCAAACTTCAGGTGGCAGCTTGTTTATCACGAAAACAATAGAGATTTGCTGAATTATGGTGAGGTTGTAAAAATAATGACAAGGCGTTAGCAGCTGTTTTAATTCCATATTATTAATGAAACAGATTTTTTTTCTTTTTGCATGGATATTTTTTTCGTTGACAGCTTTATCTCAAAATAAAATGCGACCACTTGATCAACTGATTAACGAAACAGACCCAGGTTGGAAGCTTGTTAAAGAATGGATTGGTGCCGCAAAAAACAAAGTAGAGATTCTTCCTGTAGACACTTTAAAGGCTAAAGACGCATTATTTAAAATCCAAGTAACTACTCGTTCTCCTATGGGAGCTGTTTTTTACATGACCGGAGGGCTTTTAATTGATAATGGCTGGATAAGAATTCTTGGTTCTGGAAGCGCTAAACTTACTAGAACACTTCCTGATTGGAATAATGCAAAAACATTAATCGACTCAGCAGAAACATCAGGCTTTTTATTAATTGCGGATGATGCAATTGGTGGTTTTTTTATTTTAAATGGGGGCTTTTGGGGGAAAGATATTGGGAAAGTCTATTACTTTTCACCTGATAATTTAGAATTTGAACCACTGGACTTGACATACACCGATTTTCTCCTTTTTTGTTTCAATAACAACCTGGATGAATTTTACAAAGGGTATAGATGGACAAATTGGAAAGAGGAGGTTTCAAAATTGTCTGGCGACCAGGTATAAAATTTTGTTCCTCCGCTCTGGACAAAAGAAGGTAAAGATTTCAGCAAGCATTTAAGAAAGGCTATACCTGTTGAAGAACAGTTTGGGTTAAATATTAGTTTTCGGAAACAACTTGACATTGACAAATAAAGCAATTATCCGCACAAAAGTGTTGCTTGCCAACACAAATAATCATCATCACACAACAATGGATAAATGCCTATTATAAAAATAATTTATTGTTTAACATTTTTGACTTTCACATTAACGGCGTGTGGACAAACAAACGCCGGCAGAATCATTCTTGGAAAATCATATGCTGAACAAGCACTCAAATCGGTACTTGCCCACAAACCCCAACACAATGTAATTGATAATAAAACTATAATTATCAAGGATAGTGTAACTGCGGTAAATATAGCAGAGCCAATCCTTTTCTGTATATATGGTAAAGACAATATAACCAGGCAAAGACCTTACGAAGTTTATTTTATAGATAATTATTGGGTAATAATGGGTACAATTCCGGAAATGTTTTTGGGTGGCACATTTTTAATAATCCTCGATGCCCGTGATTGCAGAATAATCAGAATTACGCACGGTAAGTGAAATAAATCGAAGGATTAGACAGACACTTTTACATATTACTTGTAAAGCTGCTGATAAGTGCTTGGCAGCAGTTTGTATTTGCGCTATTGTACAATAACCGCGGGTTTTATTGTACAAAAATGATTACCAGGTATTCACAAAAGTTGTTGCTAAAATTGTATAGTGTATATTAGCTTAAATATAACTGTTGTGCGTCGCTTTAGACAGATTTCAATCATCGAAAAAAATATGAAGAAATTATTTTTTATTGTTATACTATTTTGTGGGCATATTTCTACCGCTCAAACAAACTCGAAAATTGACACAAGTAATTACTACAATTATTTGTCACCTAAAAATCTTAAAGGACACAGGTTAACTACTAACTGGCTACGACTTGATGATGTAGTTCTTATTATGCTTGATGAATTGAAAAGAGCGGGTTATGACTGGCTTTACGACAGGACCATTTATAAGTTGGAAAACGGGCAACATATAAATATTTCAGCCTATAGTAGGAAAAACAATATCGGTTTTCTTTATATCGAAGGGCATGATATGTTTCCTGACAAAAGTCATCGTAATATTTTATTTCATAAGGACAATTCCCATGTTAACTACGTTGAGTGTGAAGAAACGTATTCGGGGAAAGCAGATTTTGTAAAAATTGAGAAAATACCTACTAATGTTTTTGTCCTTAAAGAAGACTGTTACTTTTTTCAATACACAGACAATTCAGAGGACGACAAAGTTTTGGTAACAAAAGAAATTGCACTTAGTATCTTAAGACAAGACATAAGAAGATATCTTTCGACAGCACCTAAACCAAAACAATAAAAGCGAACGCAACATGTACTTTTATGCAGGTTGGGCACGACCAGCAAACATCAACTAATTGCAAATCCAAACTGAGGTCCTGGCAGACAAACAACTTTCAACTTTAGTTGTTAATTTCAGCATCAGTTTTTCACTCAGCAGCGGTTATCGGCGGACTGAATACTAATTCCACACCTGCAGCAAACCCTGTTCGTTGCCTGTAATGCTATGACGATACAACAAACAAAACAAATTATTAATCTTTTAGCTCACAAAGGTGTTTTGTTTGAGAAGGGTTTATCAGACTTGGAAGTCACACAGGTTCAAGAGAAATTTCAAATACTATTTCCACCAGACTTGAAGCTGCTTCTACAAACACAACTTCCAATTAGTGACCGTTTTGTAAACTGGCGACAAGGCTTGTCTGACAATGAAGTGGCGGAGAATATTGTAGATAGGCTTAATTGGCCATTGGACGGAATATTATGGGATTTGCGGAATGATGCTTGGTTAAGTATTTGGGGCGACAAGCCTAAAAAGCATGAAGATAAAGTGGCAATTATAAAGTCATGTTATTCCCAAGTTCCTAAAATGGTACCAATTTACAGTCACAGATATATTCCTAGTGACCCCGACAATAGCGGTAATCCAATTTTTTCGATTCATCAAACAGACATAATTTACTATGGCTTCGACTTAGCGACATATTTTTCTCATGAGTTTTATTTTGAATTAAATGACTCTTTCCGAATTATTGACAGACCTATTAGACAGATAAAATTTTGGAGCTGGTGTGTTGACAACTTGCATCCTTGACAGTACTACAGATAACATGGAATTCTCCGCAGTGTCTGCCTGTGGTTAGCCATGTGTGTTAGCTGGCGACGCTGCGGTAGGCGGGGAGTAAGTGTAATAGTTTGAAGCAGGGCTGATGAAATTTGTACGTAATCGCAGTGCCTTGCAACGTCCCTTGCTCATGCACAAAGCTTTGCACAAGGATACATTTCGGAGAACTAAGTGAAAGTAAGAGGTATATTGTTTGAAATTTAACTTTGTGGAGACGCGAATCAATACAACAAAAGACATCAAACTAATAGCAAGCATTCTGGCATTAACAATTCTAATTGCTTCCTGTAAACAAACCAATAAGCAATTACTAGATAGTGCTTATAGACTGAGCAAAGAAAAGAAGTATGATAAAGCAATTGAGGCTTATAATGAGGTTATAAAAAGCAATAATAAGTTACAGATAGCATATTACAACAGAGGGTTTGCCTATTTGGAATTAAAAGAGTATAGCAAAGCACTGTTTGACTTCAACAAAGTGATGGCACTACAAACTCACGATGATGTTATAATTACTTATAATAAAAACGCTCCATTCGCTGATGAAGAAACGAGCGCACAAGTTCCATATAATGACGCATTATATCAGAGAGCACAAGTAAAGTATTTAATGGATAGTTTGAAAAGCTCGTTCATTGACTACCAGGCACTAGTTGACAACAATTATGAGGAGAAAAGTAATTGTACTCTTTGGCAGGGAACAATATATCTAAGGAGTGGAAAAGAAGAGAAAGCTTGTGAGTATTTTGAGAAAGCGAAACAATTTGCATTGACTGATTTTGATCGAAAAGAAGCGGATGAAATGATGAAAACTTATTGTAAATAAACACACTACCCCACAGTTTGTGTCTCACGAACTGCGGCATGATAAAGTTTTTGAAACTAATGAAGCACATAATCATTATAACAGTTTTCTTAATAATCGGACTAACAGTATTCAGTCAAAGTGACTCCGTTCGTGGAAAACAATTCAGCTTGACAGGCAAGATTATAGGAAAATCAGAGATGCCACCTCATTGCGGTATTGTAGCTTTTGCAACAGTTATAGAATTTGAAGTGATTGAACTTACGGGAATGAGTTATGCGAACAAACGTATTGGAATAATTGTTACATGTCCTGAATTTTATAAAGACAATTTTTTTGAAAAAGAGAAAACCTACCAGGTAGTATTCTCAGATAAAAATCAGGCGGACTTTGAATGGGCGATTGCGAATGAAGCGCTTCTTAAAAAAAATAAGCTTTCTTTCAAGCCCTATGCCATTACAGTTAAAAAATTGCCATGATAAATATTCTCTACTTCAATTACTTCACCATCACCCCCAATCCCGCATTTTCAGAAGGCATTATTTTTCCAAAATCATATGTCAATCCCTCTGCAATATCTTCTTCTAAAAGCAAGGGTCCATCTGCATCCAGGTAATCTACCTGTGGAGATAAGTGTACAATAGCCGCTGAGCCAATAGTGCTTTCATTCATGCAACCCAGCATGGTTTTTAAACCAAGCTGTTTTGCTTCCTGTATCATGCGTAGCGCCGGTGTAATACCACTGCACTTCGTGAGTTTTATATTGATGCCGTGAAAAAAGCCGTTACATTTTTTTACATCGGCTTCAGCAACACAGCTTTCATCTGCAAATAATGGCAACGGCGATTTTTCAAAGAGGATCTTCAT
Source organism: Agriterribacter sp. (assembly GCA_047600465.1). Taxonomy (GTDB): domain Bacteria; phylum Bacteroidota; class Bacteroidia; order Chitinophagales; family Chitinophagaceae; genus Agriterribacter. The sequence goes on along the minus strand of JASGKU010000007.1, from coordinate 1,025,369 downwards.
GTCATCCCAGTTATCTTTTGCCAATGGTTGTTCTACCATCTCTACTTTTAATGATTTCAACACAGGCAAAATTTCCAATGCTTCTTCTAATGTCCATCCTGCATTGGCATCAACCCTGAATACAGCTTCAGAATTTTTCCGCAATGTTTCCATTACGGGTATATCGTTTTTAGTGCCTACTTTAATTTTATACACGGGCCAGGGGGTAGCTTTCATCTTCTCGATCATTTTTTCTACAGGGTCAATGCCGATGGTATAATCTGTTACAGGTGCAGTATCCATTTGAGTATTCCACAAAGCATAGAGCGGTTGTTTTTTCAGTTTGCCAAAAATATCCCATGCTGCAATGTCGAGCGCAGCTACTAAAAATGGATTTTGTGGAAACAGGTGATGCAGGTAATGCCAGTAACGATCAGGGTGAGTAAACGCAAACTGTTCAATTAATTTTTTCTTGTGCTCTATATCAGCAAGCATTTTTTCAACCGGTATATTGTAATAGGCAATAGCCGGTGCTTCGCCATATCCTTTTATACCATTGAAATTTAATTCAACTATTAGTGCAGGTTGATGTGTTTTGGTGCCTTTGGATATGGTGAATGGATAACGGAATTTTAAATTGGTTTGCCAATACCTGATTGATATGCCCATGAACTAAAATTAAATGTGTAATATTATGCTCTTCCGCTCAGGCGTATATAGCTTAATACTTCGTTGTTGAAATCTGTTTCTTTCAGCAATTGTTCCAGCGTTAAATGCATGCGGTATCGCCAGTAATAACGGGGTATAGATGGTACATTAATGCGCTCTTCCAGCGGGTCTTCTCTCCTTAATTTAATATCAATGCCCATCAAATCCTGCAACTGAAAAATACTCCACATGGCCGGTGAATACAGGTGTTGTATAATAATATGTTTAACAATCCATGGTTCGCAAAAGAAAGGAGCCAGACCAGGATGCTGCATTTCATAATTAAAAAAGTGCTGTGTTTTTTCCCTGTTCTCTTCCCACCAACCTCTTACTGTGCTCATATCGTGTGTAGATGGAGTGATGACAGATGTATAAGGTGCATTGGCAGGACTGAAAAATTCGAGTCCCAATTGTTTGGGCATACGCTGAATTTCAAGACTGAGTATGCCGAGTATTCTCATAATTTCCGGTACACAGGCAGGCACCATACCCAGGTCTTCTCCGCAGATCAACATGTTGGTTGATTTTTTAAGATCGGGTAGTTTAAGCATTGCCTGGTCTGACCAAAAATCATCCTGCCGGCGGAAGAAATAATCTACATACAAATCCCTGAGCAGGTACTGAACATGTTCATCCAAGTGTTTGAACGAACTGGTTTGGTCTATCTGTATCCTGAAATGAAACTGCTGATGTTGCGGATCGTCTGTTTCAAATAAAATAACGTTTGAAATAAGATTGTATAATGCAGACTGCAGCAATACATTTTCATCGGTAATTTCAAGAGAAGCAAAATAGGTTTCTACTTTTCGCTGGGCATTGAAGTTTTCTTTGAGAGTATAAGTGCCATCATCGCCCGCTGTTAAAAAAGTTTTAAGCAGTTCTTTTTTTTCACCCAATAATTCAAACAATACTGCATCGGTAATATATGGATTACAAAACCGGTCGTATTCAAATGTAATGCCTCTTTTAGCAAATTCGTTGATGTGAATCGGAATAGCTGGCTCAAAATGGCCCATGATGCCTTCTACCGCATGCGAAGGAATACTCCATATCCTGAAAAAGCCCAGTATATGATCTATACGAAAAGCATCAAAATAATTACTCATTTGCTCAAAGCGCCGGTGCCACCATTCAAAATTGTTTTGCCGCATGCGCTCCCAGTTATAAGTGGGAAATCCCCAATTCTGGCCCTTTATGGCAAAATCATCTGGAGGAGCCCCTGCCTGCAGATCCATGTGAAACAACTCAGGTTCCATCCATGCATCACAACTATGGCGGTTTACGCCGATGGGTATATCACCTTTTACTATAACACCGTTTTTGTGCGCATAATCTGCGGCCGCTTTCAATTGTATGTGAAGATGATACTGAACGAAATAATAGATCCCTATATCATCAAAATGTTTTTGCGAAGCATCGCTTAGTTTTTCTATTGCGGTCTTATTAAAAACTGCATGCTGTTTCCATTGTGAAAAATCAGCGGTTTTATTTTTATCACGTAAATAACTATACGCTGCAAATGGAACCAACCATTTTTTATTGTCTTCAAAAAAGTTTTTGTAATCTTCCTGCTTAAAAAAATCAGCTTTTTGCGCTTTGTATAATTGCTTTACCAGTTTCCATTTGTGCAGCATCACCTGTTCATAATTCACATCAGTGAGGGTATTGAGCTCTTTTTTGATAGCATCCATTCCTTTCAGTAAAGCAGCATCTTCTTTTCGTGCAACCTGTTCTACATGCAGGTATAATAAATGCAAGGCAAATGCTGATATGGCGTTGTATGGGTAAGAGTCACGCCATGTATTGGATTCCATGGTGTCGTTAACAGGTAAAAGCTGTATTAATTTAATGCCTGTTTTTTTTGCCCAATCTACCAGCAATTTTATATCACTGAACTCTCCTGTTCCAAAACTCTTTTCACTTCTTAAGCTAAAAACAGGAATAGCAACACCTGCGCCGCGCCACATATTATCATTGAAGTGTACAAAGCCATCATGAAGAATGCTCAATTTGTTTTCTACTTTACTATCGTATAATAAACGATTGTCACCATCTTCGTATCGTACAAATGTTTTTGTTTTGCTGTTAAAAACAACATACTTATAAGCAATGGGAAATGTTTCCGCAGAAAGATTCAGTTTTACAGTCCACCAATTGCTTTCTTTGCTCATCCATACCGGCTTTTCTATGGACCAGCTACCCAGCAATGGCGTATTTCCCAATATGCAGATCACTTCATCTTTTTTAAGAAGCGGCGCCTTTACTTTAAAAATATGCGTATTGCCGCGGTAAGGATGCGTTTTTACCGGAGATTTACTTTGCGCCAGTAATACCTGCTGAAAAGGATCGGTATAAAATAAATTTTCAAATTGTCCTGCAAAATTCCAAGTATCAATAACATGAATCTCTTCTACGGTTATCTTTTTTAGATCGATGCTTTTATTGTCAGACCATTCTTCGCTAATCGTTCCTTTCTTGTCTTTATATAAATATTTATATTCAATCAGGGAAGGCAGTTCTTTGGCGGGCGCCTCCGATTCAACTATATAATGCCAGAAATCTTCGTTGAGGTATTGCATGGTAACCGCCTGGGCGGTATTGCCATTGCCTAATGCTGGTATGTTTCCGGAAAGCAATAGTGATTGTCCAAACTGAGTACTGAACCGTATAAAAAAATGAATTTTTATCATTGATTGAAATGTGATAGGTAGATAGTATTGCGTAGGGTCGTTGACAAAAATACATTCCTCCCCTAAATTTTCCCATTCTTACCCAAAAGAAGCCAAATCCTTACTATATTTGCCCAAATTAATAACAGATATGGACACTGCCAACAATAAATCTAAAGGCTTATTCTGGGTACTTTTTCTTCTTTCTGTAGTTGCTTTTTTTATTGTTTATGCCTCTCCGGCCGGTAATTTCATAACTGTTGTAATCCCCTTTATCGGCTACTTTTTTGTTAAGGCGCTGGATATTATATAGCCCTCGTTTTCATCAATGACAAAGCAGGCATTTTACCGGGAAAAGATTGATGGCTACATAAAAGCAGTGCAATCTTTCAGGAATAAAATTGCTTTTTCTGCGCTCCTGCGTGTGGGAGCATTTGCGGCGTTTGCCTACAGTGGCTATTATCTTGTAAAAGCCTATTCGCATGCGCTGGCTGTATTTACCATTATTTTGTTGGTTTTGTTTGTGGCTGCGGTAAAGCATGCCATCCGGCTCAGGGAGCAGAAGGAACTGATGGAAAAGCTGCTGTTTCTTAATCAGAACGAATTGTTGATAACAGAAGGTGGCGTAAATGGTATGGATGATGGAAAATCTTTTTCTACAGGCGATGGATATGATGGCGACCTGGATATATTTGGTAATAAATCGTTGTATCATTTGCTCAACCGGTGCACAACAGCGCACGGAAAAGACAGGCTTGCTTCTTTACTCAGCCATCCACTGTTACAGGCGGGTGATATTCTGCAGAGACAGGAAGCTATAACTGTTTTTTCGCCACAGGCTGAAAAGAGACAATTGATTACAGCCTATGGTCTTTTGCATAAGGAAGAAGAAGGCAACCTGCATAGTATTAAACAATGGCTGCAAACCGGTGAAAAGTTGCACGAAAAAAAATGGCTGTATGTTGCCAGGTGGATCTTATGCTTATATAATATTCCCTGTTTTATAGTATACCTGGCAAATGGAAATGTGTCATGGCTGCTGGCAGGTATAACACTCAGTTGGTTAATAACGTTGCCATTTGCAAAATATATTTACCAGCAGCATCTACTCATCAGTAAGAAGCAGGCTGTACTTTACCAGTATGCAGATATATTAAGCACTTTTGCCACTATTGATACAGGCAATTCGATATTATTAAAGCAATTGCAAACAACTGCACAGCAAGCGCATGGAGCTATAGGTCGCCTGGCAAAATTGTCTTCCATGTTTGATCAACGGCTTAATTTGTTGGTGAATGTTTTTCTCAACAGTCTTATCCTCTACGATATATATTGTATTCTTTCTCTGGATAAATGGAAAGCACAGTACAGTGCAGCATTTGATCAATGGCTTTTTACAGTTGGTGATATTGAATGCCTGAATGCATTAGCCACTTTTGCTTTTAATAATGAAGATTTTGTATACCCTGTTCCTGCAAAAGATAGCAGCCTGCAGATTGAAACAAAAGCAATGGGACATCCATTGATCAGTGGAAAAGAAAGGGTAACCAACGATTTTGAAGCAGGAAAAGCAGCAAGACTCTTATTGGTTACGGGTTCTAATATGTCGGGCAAAACTACTTTTTTGCGAACATTGGGTATCAATCTTATACTGGCGCAATGCGGTGCGCCTGTATGTGCAGGCAGTTTTGTTTTTACGCCGATGGAAATTCTTACGTCTATCCGTGTGAATGATTCATTGCAGGAGCATACATCCTATTTTATGGCTGAATTAAAAAGATTGCAGCTTATTATTCAGCAACTGCAAAACGGAATACCTGCACTGGTACTGATTGATGAAATTTTGCGCGGCACCAATTCAGAAGATAAAACACATGGATCAGAACAGTTTATTCTGCAGTTGATCCAGTACAATTGCATTACTTTATTTGCCACACACGATCTTACATTGGCATCATTAGAAGAACAATACAAAGGAATTATCAGCAATTGTTGTTTTGAAAGTGTTATTCAAAACGATACGCTGTATTTTGATTACAAATTGCAGCCCGGAGTTGCAAAAAATAAAAATGCTTCTTTTTTGATGAAGCAGATGGGAATAATAGGCACTTAGAGCAAAGCCCCACCCGCCTCCCCGAAGGGGAGGATCCCTAAACACAAGACCAGCTTTTCGAAGATGCTGATTAAATTACTTGACTGATTTTGAGTAGCGTTACTAAAGTTGAGGCGAGAGATGTACTGTGTGAAATAGTGAATAGTGAGAAGAAACTGATCATAACAATAAACTACAAACAATAAACCATAAACTTCCTTGTGAACCTCCGTGCCTTTGTGTCCTTGTGGTTCCAGCATTTAAAACGGCTCTCCGTGTGTTTGGCGGATCAATTTTTCTACTATGCGTGGAAATGGGATTAGCGCTCTCACAAAATAATTGGTCATCCATTTTTTACCAAACATTCCCTGGATCCATCTGCCGGTTCTCAATCTTTTTTTAAACTTAGTATTCCAGTTTAATTGATAGGTAGCTTCCATTTCATCACGACTGATCTTTCCCTGCAGAAACAGCGTAATCTGCTCAAATGCTAATTTACTGCCGTGCATGGCCATACTCATGCCATTGCCACAAAGTGGTGCAATCATTCCCGCGGCATCACCTGTCATTAAAATATGATGTTCTAACTGATTTTTTTTATCAAAACTAATCTGCGCAATTGTTTCGGGGGCGTCATATAAAAAAGCCGCTTCTTTAAAAATTTTATCAAGATGCGGATTCTTCCGCAGTATATTTTTTTCCAACTCGCTGATAGAATTATTAGAACGCTTCAGGTTTTTGGCGGTGGTAAGATAACAAAGACAGTACTTGCCATCTTCTATTCTTGAGATGCCGCAATAGCCATCTTCAAAATTATGCAGGGCGATATAATTTTCCGGAAACCCAGACCTGATGTGATACTTTACACCGATGTAGTTGTTGAGCTTCCCGGGTTTTTTTACAATGAAACTTCTTTTCATTTTCACATCCAGGTTACTTCTTTTGCCAAATGTGCCGCAAGCCAGTTTTGCTTTATACATATCATTTCCGCACTGTACATGAAAATACGATTCGTTGAACCATACATTGTCTACTTTCATTTCTTCCATTACCACAACGCCATTGTTGCGCGCAAGCCCGGCAAGATAAGCATCCAGTTTGTAACGACTGATCCCAAATCCTCCCAATGGAAGTTGATGTTCTAATGTTGTACCAGACGGAGCAGAAACCTGCAAACGTCGTATCTGTGGCAGGTTCCAGTCGCTTAGTGGCACACCCAGTTCTTCCAGAAAATTCCAGCACTCAAAACTGATATACTCACCACATACTTTATGGAAGGGATATTTTTCTTTTTCAAACAATATAACATCGTGCCCTTGTTTGGAGAGCTGTATAGACAGGCAGAGCCCTGCGAGCCCTCCACCTATAATGGCAACGTCGTATGTTTTTGAATTGTTCATTTACCAGTAATAAGCCAGCGAAAAGCCCATTTCCATTGAATAGTATATTGTTGAATATTGGCCTTGCCCAATATCTGTTTCCATTCGCTTTTACTCAAACCTCTTTGTACAGAAAGCGGGGCATCGTTTTTTACAAGGTAGCTTTTAGAAAATAATGCGGTAAGCATTTTTATAGAATAAAAAGCAAGCACATGGCGATGCAGATCATTAATAAAAAAACCAACCGAACTGTTTTGCTGCATCCATTGCATCATATACACCAGCTCTTGTTCATTAAAATGGTGACAGAATAAAGAGGAGAATATGATATGTGGTTTAATAGCCTGCATGTCTGTTTTTTCATAACTGGTACACAACCAGCTAAATCTGTCATCCTTTATTTTTTCTTTCGCAAAGTCGATGCACTCTTTTTTTTTGTCAATACCGGTAAGGCGTACCCTCATTCCTTGTTGTGCAGCCCATTTATCAATCGCCAACAGGTTGTCTCCTCCTCCGCAACCTATCTCGCATATATTGATAGTATCGTTCACAGCAACATTTGTTAGGGTTTTTTTCAATCCTGCTATAGTAATGGCGTGTCCACCCAGCCAGGTATTGATGAAGTCGAGTTCCTTCATATTCTGCTTGATATCTTCAAACGGAATATCGTTGCTGTCTAATAATTCTTTTTTATAAGAACGCCGGGAGAGAAGCATAAACTAATATACAGAACTTGTTATAAAAGCAAAGGAGTATTGAAATTTTAGATTTTCTTTAAATAATTCAGAAACTCAGGTAATATCATAAGAGAGAGCTGCTATATACCAGGTGGAATTAGTCTGCAAAATAATAATAATTTTCTATACCGCTTTTGCTACAAATGTTTCCATTGTTAGCCCAGGGCCAAAAGCAGCGCCTAATATTTTAGCATTCTTTGCCGGGTGAGCATTCATCATTTCTTTTAATACAAATAATATAGTGGGAGAAGACATATTGCCATACCTTTCTAAAACATTATAACTGTATTGAAGCGCTTCAGGATTTAATGCCAGGCTTTTGTATACAGATTCGAGTATGCGTTTACCACCCGGATGGATACACCAGCCCGTTACTTCATTTTTAGCCAAACCTCCAGATGTCAGCGCCCGGGTCACCAATTGTTCAAAATCTTCTTCAATAAGATCCGGGATATAGCCACTTAACGTCATCAAAAAACCTGATGAAGACAGTTCCCATGCCATGTCTTTTCTCCCCTTTGGAATTACTTCTGCGTAAAAATGTGCTAATTCCAAACCAGCAGCCTGATAATTATTATGCGTTACAAGTGCAGCGGCAGAACCATCAGCAAACAACATGCTCGACGCGATATTATCCATCGTGGCTTCCCGTTGAAAATGCAATGTGCAAAGTTCTGTGCACACAATGATGATCTTTGCATTTTCCTGCGTTTTACAAATAGCATCAGCCATCTTCAACGCATGAATGGCGGCATAGCATCCCATAAAATTTACCGAAGTACGGTAAGTAGTGTTTGGCAAATCCATCAGATCCATAATCTGTAGATCAAGGCCTGGTGCGCTCATGCCGGTGCAGCTTACGGTTATCAGGTGCGTAATCTCGCTGGATGCAATGTTGCCATCTATACAATTCCTGATGGCGTCAACCGAAAGGGGAGCGGCATGTTTGTTGTATAAAGTCATGCGCTGTTCAAGCGATGGAAATGGTTCCAGGTTTTCAGACTGAGGATAAAATTTCCAGTCTTTAGGAGCCTTATTATAATCACCAATAACAGAATGTCTTTTTTGAATGCCACTCTGGTGATATAAGAATTTCATCTTCCGTTGTTCTGTTACATCTGCCGCATATACCTGTTGCATAAAGCGCAGGATGTCGTCCTGGTTATGCTTGTATTGTGGCACTGCTGTTCCTATACTGATAATTTTACTCAAAATAATTTTTTATAAGAATGAGAATAAAACTGATATTGGTACAAACAGAAGCAATCATATTCATGCGCATGGTATGAGCAAAATCTGCATACTGATAATTGTTCCATGCTTTTTTTGCCCAGATAAAAAAGTAGATGATTACCGGCGACATACCGACGGTAAATATATAGAATGCTGTTGCCTGTAAAGTGTAAAAGAAATAATAGGCAAGTAACAAAAATGCCAAAGTGTATATAATGCCACAAAACACAAAAGTGCCACGATATCCTAATAAATAGCTGATTGTTTTTACACCGTCTTTTATATCTGCATCGTGTTGGTATATCTGTGTTAAAGGATAAAAGCCTCCAATTAACAGGCTGGCAACAATCATCGGGATCACAGGAATATTCCATGTTTTATCTGCGCTGCATCCATGATACACCAATGCAAACGTAACGGCTCCCTGGAAAATCATAACCGTGATGTATGCAATAAGTGGATGTTTTTTTAAACGTACCCCTCTGTAGCTGTAAGCTTTCGAAACCATGATGTATAACAAGATGCCCAAAGCAAAATACATGCTTACGAATGTGCTGAGTAAAACTGCAAGACTATCTAAAACGATTGTAGCATGATACAATTGCCGGGTAGGTTGCATAGGGCTTTTTATACCACCAATACTTTCCGTATCTCTGTCCATAAAACTATTATATCCATTACTGGCAGGATATACCAGTAAATGCAACACAGCAAATACAATAATGGTATGCATTATATTGAAATACACCAGTTGACTGAGGGCAAACCAATATACAGGCATCAGGAAAAAAGAAAAATGAAACCTGAGCAACTGTAATGTTGAAGGCAGCAATATATTCCTGGATTCTTCCCGCATAAAAGCAGCAATAATATTATTTTTTGAATACGGCGCTGTCAAAATGGATTGTTTGTAAGGTAAGCTTTTAGGGAATATGAAATATCATACGTGCTAAAAGATATACGGATTTCAAAAGAATGCGGTTGCGTTGTGTTTGTTATTGGAGGGATATGATGATAGATTAAGGATGTAAGATCCTGGCTGTTACCATTAACTGTCCTGTATGCCGTTGGGTATGTTCCGCCGCATGAAATAATAATCCTATTACAGTGGAAGGAAGTTGCGCTCTGCCTACGCCTCTTGGAGACGTTAGTGTTACTTCGTCAGTGCCGGAAAATTGTAGTAATGCTTTATCTACCTGTGTGTTGAACTGGTGTAGTAGATGTTCCGTTTCACCGGCACCTTCAAAAGTTGAGTGTTCTTCTTTTGACAAATATTCCAGTTGTGCTCCATTGAGTTGTTCAGTACGAGCATACGATAATAATCTGTCAAGCACCCCGGTAAGGTGTTTTAAATGAAAACCCGGGGAAGCCACACCATTGGGTTTTTCCCAAAGCAGGTGATCAGGAAATCCTTTCATAAACTCATTAATCTCTTCTCTCGCCTGTAACAATGCATGCGCTGCTGGTTGCAATAAAGGAGGAATATCGCTTAAGGGCCCCCGTAACCATACTTCAGGTTTGTCTGGCATGTGTTGGTATAATTGTGGTAAAGGTATATGGTTTAGGGTTTATAATTTATGGTTTTCCGTGCCTGACGCTGCTTCTTCGTGTCTGCTGAAAGAAATGTATTTTTTCGCTGATAGCTCATAACTGATTGCCGACAAGTGCAAAAAAATCCGCCAAAGCATTGTATTACTTTGGCGGATCAAAAATTTTATGCAGCAAATATTATTTGTGTAAACCAAAGAGCCTGTGTCCGTTGCTGTGGCGGCTGCTAACTGTTTTTCTCATAGAAGCTTGCAATACACGACCACTATGTTCATATGGGGTAAGCACATAGTTGTATGTTTCTGTATCATTTCCGTCTATGTACGTTTCAGTCATTTTTAAAGATGTGCTCGTTAATTCAGTAATAGTAACAGCATCATTATCACTTGGCTCGTCACCATCCCACCAGTATAATATGGTTTTGGGTTTGGTAGGATGCCATTTCCAATTGGCGATATCGGCATTTATTAAAGTGTCTTGCCTGTAATTTTGTACAAGATATGTACCGGCTGATGAGAACAACACAGTGATTTTATCTGTACCATCTTCATAGTCGCCATATACACTATCCGTATTGTGGAGATACCAGGTTCTGCATAATAATTTCGTATCATCGGTAAGCGCTATTTCAGCTGCTTTATTGGCAGAAAGAGTGATATTGCTTCCATTGTATTGAAGTTTGAAATTCATTTTTCCATCCGCCACTTTTATTTCAGATAAAGTTCCAAAGTCGGGCAGTGTTATAGAAGTGCTGTCAGTTATTTTAAAAGTAACTGTTGTTACGGTATTATCATTCATTACAACGATATAAGTAGTATCGCTTAAAAATTCGATAGACAATAGTTGCAGTGGGCTTTGGATTTTTGAAGATACATTGCCCTGTATTCTCCCGGCAGTAGTAGTTACGTTCCATTTTCCAAGCACGGAGCTGTAAAGCGGATTTGTAGGTTGCGGTGTTGGGCTGGTAGTATCATCCTTTTTGCAGGATGCAAACAGGGCTATAGCCGCGACAACAAAAAGATACCTGGCGTTGAATCTGTTTTTCATCTGATGATTGAAGTTTAGTGAGAAAATTTAAGATTACTGTCCATTGATGTACGATAATGCTATACTGAACAGTAGTAAATGCTGGTATACAACGGTGATGGTTTGGTATAATTGTGTTGGATGTAAATGAATTCAATGACTGCTGATGTATAATAACCCAGGTCCTCTATTTATTAATACATGATGTGGCAACACTAAGAAACTTTTGAATTACTTATGTATAACCATCCATAGCCAATTGCAGCGGCCAATACTGAGGTAATCAGCACGCTCACTTTTGCTATATCCTGTGTGCCGGTTTCATTAAAAGCAAGCAGGGAAATAAAAATAGACATGGTAAATCCAATGCCGGCTAAAATACCTACGCCAATCAGTTGCTTCCAGTTTACTCCTTCTGGTAGAACGCCCCATTTTAATTTTACCAATAACAGGCAGGCCAATACAATACCTAATGGTTTGCCAATGAGTAAGCCGGTAACAATACCATAATTTAAAGAAGTTTGTAATGCCCCAGTAAAATCTGTAGGCATAAAAATAGCAGTGTTAGCTAAGGCAAATACGGGCAGAATGATGAAGTTAACCGGAATTTGAAACCGATGTTCTGTTTTTTCAAGAGCCTGCAAAGGAATAGTAAAAGCAAATAAAACACCTGCTATTGTAGCATGGATCCCCGAATTAAAAATGCAGTACCAAAGCAGCATACCCAATAGGTAATTCCACCAACTAAATTTTATTTTAAAATAAGACAACAATAATAACAAAGCAGTTATAGCAATGCCCACTAAAAGATAGACCCATTGAATAGCGCCACCATAAAATAAAGCAATCACCAGTATGGCTCCTAAGTCATCGATGATTGCCAACGCCATCAAAAATATTTTTAAAGAAACCGGCACTCTTTTCCCAAGCATAGAAGCAATACCCAGTGAGAATGCAATATCTGTAGCCATTGGTATGCCCCAGCCTTGTTGATAGTTACCGCCTGCGTTAAACAAAAGAAACAATAATGCCGGAGTGATCATACCGCCTACTGCTGCAAACAATGGCAGTATGGATTTTTGAAAGGAAGCCAGCTCTCCTGTAAGCAGCTCTCTTTTTATTTCCATTCCTACTAAGAAGAAGAAGGCAGCCATCAGCGCATCGTTAATCCAATGTAGAAGGGAATGTGGAAGGTGTATATATGAGGAAAAATGAAAAGCCTGTTCCCAAAATGTTGCGTATGATTTACCAATGGCGCTGTTAGCAATAATGATGGAAAGCAAGCTGCATGAAAACAAGATGATCCCAACGGATCGGCTGTCTTTTACCATCCGTAGTAATGGACTAAGTATAACTTTATCAATAAAATTGTTCGCCATTGAATCACTGCTGCTGTTGCTGCTGCGCTGAATAATCCGGTAGTTCTGTTTTTTCAGGCGCATCGGAAGTTTGTACTTCCATGTTTACATTATGCAGCTCTTCAAATATATGGCCATCTTCATAACCAACCGAAACATATACTGATAAAGTTTGCTTAGCTGGCCCTTTAAATGTTCCTTTTGCTGGTGTACAATCCTGGAAATGCCTGCCTACTGCAAGTTTTACATGCGCGTTCGAAACCCAGGTATTGTTGGTGGGATCAATACCCGTCCACCCTTGTTCGGGTATCCATGCTTCCACCCAGGCATGGGTGGCGCCTTCGCCACGCATGCCGTTTTTATTGGGGCATATATATCCACTTACATATCTTGCTGGTATATGCAATATGCGTAGTATTTGCAACAGCACATGTGCAAAATCCTGGCATACGCCTCCCATATGTTTTAAAACATCATCTACTGTAGTGCCGGCATTGGTAACGTCTTTTACATATTTAAAGTTTTTGAAAATATATCCCGAAAAATATTCGACCACTTTGGCCACACTTTGTACAGAAGGCGCTGTAGATATTATTTGTGTAATAATATCAGTCAAAACAATTTGCTCCGGTAAGGATAACTCCATCAACTGCATGTTGGAAGCGGTTTCACGCTCCAGCATTTCAAAACCACTTTCAAAATTGATGCTGAAACCGGGAGATAATTTGGTTTGAATAAACAGTTTGCTTTCAATCGTCATTAATTGATGTGCATACAGTAAATTGAAACTACCTGTTATATTCTTCCAGTAGTCTGTATATATTTCCACTTTAGGTGAGCCGGTTATCACAATATCATGACGTAGCGTTTCCTGCTCTTTGCATATATAAGGAAACAGTCTTATCTCGTTCACACTTTCTCTTACCGGTGCGTCGTATTCGTACCGGGTAACATGATGTATTTTATAGATAGGCATTAAAGCAAACTAACTTATTGATATGAGAAAAAGTTTTGTGCCCAACTGGTAGCTGAATTGTAATAATTCTGTTTTAATTCCTTCCAGGAACTGCTGAAGATTGCTGCTGTTAATAGTAGCAGGATCCATATATTTTATCCTGGTATGCAAGCGTCCAAAACGTTTTAATAATTCATTGTTGGCGGGTGATTGGTTTTCAGCCACAATATCAGTTATATACTTTTCAATTCTGGCAAGTGTATACATTACCGAATGCGGAAAGTCTTCATTAAATATAATCTGGTGCAATACATTGGCATTGTAGTTAGAACCGCGGTATGTTTTTAAATGCAGCTCATAGCCCGATAAAGCAAAAAGCAATTCTTTCCAATGAAGAATGGCATTTTCCTGGCGCAGGTTGTAGTTGATGAGTTGGTAATGCTGATCGGCAAGGGTAATCACTTCAAAACATCTTTCAATTAATTTACCCAAATTCATAAAACTCCATCCCAACCCACGTGGCATAGTAACATCTGCAACGCCCGTAAACAAAACACTGTGTTGCGAAAACAGTTGCAGCGTTTGTATTACATCCTGCTGTCCAAAGCCATTATTAAATGACGATTGATTTATAAGATGATAAAAAGCATTTACTTCTTCCCAAACTTCCTTTGTAATATGATCCTGCGCTCCACGGGCGTTTTCACGTGCACGTGTTACAATCACTTTTAATGAACTCTGGTTGGTGAGATCTGTTATCAGCGTTTGAAGGGTATTGTATGTGTCTTTTTCCAGTTGTTTAATTTGCTCTTCATCCGCGGTAGCAAATATTTCGAGAATAGGTTTCCATGTCATGTTACCTATTACCATATTGTCCAGCGATAAAATGTAGTGTGTACTGGTAGCTCTGAGCAGACCATCTGCTCTTTCCATATAGCGACTTAACCAAAATAAAGAATCTGCAATTCTGCTAAGCATGTATTTCGTTTTTTACAATTTGAAATTTTAAATTTGATATTTGAGATTTGGAATTGTCTTGATTCAGTCCTGTTCAAAACTGTAAAAGCCATGAGGTTAGTGAACAGGATTTTCTTTGCTCATTTCAAATCTCAAATCTCAAATTTCCAATGTTATAGATCTACAATCCATGTGTCTTTGCTTCCTCCGCCCTGTGATGAATTTACAACCAGCGAGCCTTCTTTCAAAGCTACTCTTGTTAATCCTCCGGGCACAATGCGAATGCCTTCGGGTCCACAAAGCGCATATGGTCTGAAGTCAACATGCCTTGGTGTAAATTTGCCATCTATAAAGCACGGCACTGTTGATAGCTTGATAATAGGTTGCGCAATAAAACTCCTGGGATCTTTTTCAATTTCAACTTTTGCTTTCGCCCATTCTTCTTCACTTACAGAATTGCCCATCACCATTCCATAACCGCCAGATTGATTAGTACGCTTCACCACCATTTTATTGATATTCTTAAATACATGTTCACGTGCTGCTGCATCGCGTAACTCGTATGTTGGGATGTTGCCTAATATTGGCTCTTCATTCAGGTAGTATTTTATCATGGCAGGCACATACGCATATACCGCTTTATCGTCAGCTACACCATTGCCTATGGCATTTACAATAGATACATTTCCTTGACGATAAGCGCCTATTAAACCCGGTACACCGAGCACACTGGATGGGTTAAATACCAGCGGGTCTATATAGTCGTCATCAATTCTGCGGTATATTACATGCACCTGCTCCAAACCATTGGTAGTTTTCATGTATACTTTATGATCGTTGATCACCAGGTCGCGGCCTTCTACCAGCGATACACCCATTTGCCTTGCAAGGAAAGTATGTTCATAGTAGGCTGAATTATACATGCCCGGTGTAAGCAAAACTACTGTTGGGTTTGATACCTGTGTAGGCGCTAATTGCTGCAGTATCTGGTATAAGATAAGTGGATAGTTATTAATTACCCTCACATTGTTAGCGGCAAACATATCGGGGAATATGCGTTTGGTTACCTCCCGGTTTTCCAGCATATAACTCACGCCGGAGGGTGTACGAAGATTGTCTTCCAGTATATAAAATTTGCCATCATCGCCGCGGATCAAATCTATGCCTGATATATGTACATATATATCATGTGGTACTTTTACGCCATGCACCTCACGCAGATAATGCGGACAGGAAGATATTAATGCCGCAGGAACTACATTGTCTTTTAAAATCTGCTGCTCGTTATACACATCTTTTAAAAACATGTTTAACGCTTTCAATCTTTGCTGAATTCCTTTTTCAATAATGTCCCACTCATTGCCTGTTATAATGCGGGGAATAATGTCAAAAGGAAAAATGCGTTCTATGCCTTTATTATCGCTGTATACCGTAAAAGTAATTCCCTGGTTCATGAACAGCTCACTTGCTATCATGTCTTTGTTGTGCAGATCGGGAATACCCAGTTTTTGAAAAGAAGCTACTACTTTGTTGTAATGACTGCGAATTTTTCCAGAGTCGCACATCTCATCCCATATACCAGTGGGGCAGACGTACTCGTTTAACATTGTTTCAAGGCTCATAATCACTTCAGTTTATTGAACTAAAAAGCGCAGACCGGTAGTTTGGTCAGCAGGTTTGTTATATGTGAAATTTAATACTAAATGCACAGATGAAAAATTATTATTTATAGCTGATGTTGTTGATCAATACATCCGCTTATTCCAGAATTGCCGGAGGTCGAGTGTTTTTGGAAACTCTTTGTTGAGTTCTACTTCCGGAACATCGTGTACCGTTATGGTTTCTCTTTTTTGTTGCACATAATGGTAGGTGGCACCTGTATTGCTCGTTTTGGGTTGAATTACGCCCTGCGTATGCCCATGATCCCAAAAACGGCTCACTCTTCTCGATTCTGCCTCGTAACTGTTCACCGGGAAAGTATCATAACTTCTGCCTCCGGGATGTGATACATGATAGGTGCATCCACCGATAGAACGATTGCTCCAGGTATCCACAATATCAAATACCAATGGTGAATCAACGCCTATGGTTGGATGCAATGCAGATGGTGGTTGCCATGCCCTGTAACGGATGCCGCATACATATTCTCCTTTTACTTCTGTAGGGGAAAGCGGAACCCTGCATCCGTTGCATAACAATACATAACGGTCGCTGTGCATATTGCTGAGTTTTACCTGCACTCTTTCCATAGATGAATCTACAAAACGGGCTGTTCCGCTGGATGACATTTCTTCTCCCAATACATGCCAAGGCTCAATACCCATGCGGATTTCCATTTCTATTTCTTTTATTCTCACGGTTCCATAATGCGGGAAACGGAATTCGAAGAACGGTTCAAACCAACTCATATTGAATGCATAACCGGCATCATTCAGATAGTCAATCACCTCCTGCAGGTCTTTGCGTACATAGTGCGACAACATGAATTTATCGTGCAACTCTGTGCCCCATCTCACCAGGTCGTGTTTATATGGTTTGTTCCAGAAGGCAGCTATCAATGCGCGGATCAGCAACATTTGCACAAGGCTCATTTGTTTATGAGGTGGCATGTCAAATGCGCGGAATTCCAGTATACCTAACCTGCCGCTTGAACTATCGGGAGAATATAATTTATCTATACAAAATTCTGCGCGGTGTGTATTGCCTGTAATATCGGTAAGCAAGTGCCTGAATAATCTGTCCACCAACCAGAATGGAACGCTGCTGTTTTCGGGAATCTGTTTGAATGCGATTTCCATTTCATACAGTTTCTCTTCTCTTCCTTCGTCTATACGAGGCGCCTGGCTTGTAGGGCCTATAAATGAACCTGAAAATAAATAGGAGAGTGCAGGATGATGTTGCCAGTAAGTAATAAGGCTGCGCAACAAATCTGGCCGGCGCAATAAAGGACTATCTGATGGTGAACTGCCTCCAATAGTTATATGATTTCCTCCACCGGTTCCGGTATGTCTTCCGTCTACCATAAATTTTTCTGTGCCCAACCTGGAGAGGTGAGCCTGGTGGTAGAGGGTATCAATATTATACCGAAGGTCTTCCCAGCTTTTTGAAGGATGAATATTTACCTCAATTACGCCGGGGTCTGGTGATACTACCAACCGTTCCATGCGGTAATCTCTTGGTGGTTCATAACCTTCAATGCGAATTGGCATCTGCAATTTTTCTGCGGTTGTTTCAATGCTTGCTACCATGTCCAGGTAATGTTCCAGGTAACTTACAGGCGGTAGAAAAATATAGATGATGCCATCTCTTGCTTCAACACTTACGGCTGTCTTAATAGTATCTGTTTCAAATATGGGAGCGATGGTAGCTTCCTCATTTTCATCAATCCTTTTTTTCTTTTCAGGTGGCTTTTTATCAGCTACCGGTTGCCTTACGGCAGGTTGAGGCATTGTTGGTACAGGAGGATGTTCTGTTACCAATCCATATCTTGAAGTAATAATTTCCTGGTAGGAGGGAAGTGGAGACAATTCTTCAAACAAACTTCTTTCAACTACCTGTGGTTCCTTTTCTTTCGTAAGTGCCGGAAGTGCGGTTAGTGGTAACCGTAAGCCAATAGGCGAGTTACCCGGCATTAAAAAAAGATAATCTCTTTTTAAATCCCATTTGCAACTGCGCCATTTATTATTCCAATAATTCCATTCTACAGGAAGTACAAAGCCTGCGGGTGTGTCCAGTCCCCTATCAAGCAGTTGCCCTAACGTGCGGCGTTCGATGCTGTCTTTTAAGTTATATTTAAGCGGATCAATATTGATGGGCGTTTTTCCTTCCGTCCAAAGAAAATAAAAAGCATCTTCATAAGCAGGAATAATGTGCTGAGGATTTACTGCGAGGCATTTAGCCAGTTCTTCTGCAAACAACTGTGCATCTTTAAAAATGTATTTTTTAGGATTGTTTTCTAATGCCATCAGTTCTTTATTCTTCCAGATGGGTAACCCATCCTTACGCCAGAACAATCCATATTGCCAGCGGGGCAAAGGTTCACCAGGATACCACTTCCCTTGTCCATAATGCAACATGCCATTAGGTCCAAACGCCTCGCGGAGACGGAATATCAGGTCGTGAGAAAGAATACGTTTATGCAATCCATCTGCAGTGGTATTCCATTGAGCAGACTCCATATCATCTATAGAAACAAATGTTGGCTCGCCTCCCATAGTCATTCTAACATCTGCAGCTTTCAGATCTTCGTCTACCTTTTCACCGGTAGCGTCAATCAAAGCCCATTGCTCATCTGTGTAAGGTTTTGTTACGCGGGGATCTTCGTGAATGCGGGTAACATTGTTGAAAAATGAGAAAGTGGTTTCACACACATCGGTGGAACCTACAACAGGCGCTGCACTTGCATAATCGGGTGTACAGGCTAAAGGAATATGTCCTTCACCTGCAAAAAGGCCTGAAGTAGCATCAAGCCCGATCCAACCTGCACCAGGAATATATACTTCTGCCCACGCATGCAGATCAGTAAAATCTTTTTCAGGCCCTGATGGTCCATCGAGGGATTTTATATCTGCGGTAAGCTGAACCAGGTAGCCTGAAACAAACCTGGCAGCCAATCCAAAATGTCTTAATATCTGCACCATCAGCCAGGCTGAGTCTCGGCAGGAACCCCAGGCCGTACTCAGGGTTTCTTCGGGTGTTTGTACACCGGTTTCCATACGCACGGTATAGCGGATATCTTTATTCAGTTGCTGATTGATGGTAACCAGAAAATCAACAATGGGTATTTCTTTGGAGATATCAATTTTGGTGAGCCATTGTTTTAATAATGGACCGCTTTGTTTTATTTCAAGATAAGGCGATAATTCTCTTGCCAGGGAACCTTCATATTTAAATGGAAATGTTTCAGCGTATTCCTCTACAAAAAAGTCAAAGGGATTAATCACCGTCAACCGCGCAATTACTTCTACTTCAATACTTAATTCAGTTGTTTTCTCAGGGAAAACTACCCTTGCCTGGTAATTACCAAAGGGATCCTGTTGCCAGTTAATAAAATGATCTGCAGGCTTGAGTTTAAAAGAATAGGCTTCAATAGATGTTCTGGAATGAACGGCAGGTCGTAAACGGAAAATGTGTGGTGACAGGCTCACAGGTCTGTCATAAGCATAAGTGGTTTTGTGGTTAATTGCTACACGTATTGCCATATTATTTTTTGATTGAAGTCAATGACGTCATCGTTTACGCTATAAAACATGAATCCGATACCACATAAGTATCAATCATGCATGTTTATATACGCAATAGGGCAGTAGCAAACTGTGGTGATGAAATTAAACTGTTTTTTGTTGTTGGCAAAATTTGATAATAAACGAAAATCATTGCTTCTTGATAGATGGAAAATGTCGTGCCTACGGCACTCTGTATACCAAGCATTTTTTGTTACCAAAATGTCGCTCCGATGGAGCTTATATTTAATTGTTGCTGGCTGAGTGAGACAAGAAGCAGAGCCTGAAAATTTAAATCTAAATGATCGAGAAAGCTGAAGCATTCACAAAGCCTCATAGAGGCGATATTTTGGAAGAAGATGAAAAACAAAGAAGGGGAAGTGCCGTAGGCACGACACTTTCTTCAAAAAAAGAATTACGAATTCGTTTCCGCTTCCTTCTCCATCATCAGGTAGGCTTTTATAAAGCCGTCGAGTTCTCCATCCATTACTGGTTGTACGTTTCCAACTTCGTATCCTGTACGGTGGTCTTTGATCATTTTATAGGGATGAAAAACATAGGAGCGGATCTGGCTTCCCCATTCTATTTTTTTCTTACTGGCGTTGTTAGCATTCTTTAATTCTTCCCGTTTTCTCAACTCTTCTTCGTACAAACGGCTCTTCAACATTTTCAACGCCTTTTCCCTGTTCTCACCCTGTGTGCGTGATTGCTGGCATTCTACAATAATGCCGGATGGAATATGTTTTAATCGAACCGCTGTTTCTACTTTATTTACGTTCTGACCTCCTTTACCACCACTTCTGTAAAACTCCCATTCCAGGTCAGCAGGACTTACCTCAATTTCTATAGAATCATCTACTAACGGATATATATACACGGAAGCAAAGGAAGTATGTCTTCTGGCATTGCTGTCAAAAGGAGAAATTCTTACCAACCGATGTACACCGCTTTCCGCTTTTAAAAAGCCGTAAGCAAAAGCGCCTTCAAATTGAAGGGTAGCTGATTTTATGCCTGCGCCATCGCCTTCCTGCCAGTCCAGCTCAGTTACATTCCAGCCTTGCTTATCACCGTACATTCGGTACATGCGTGCCAACATCTCCGCCCAGTCCTGGCTTTCGGTACCTCCAGCTCCGCTATTGATTTGTAATACCGCGGGCAATTCATCTTCAGGCTGGTTGAGGGTACTTTTAAATTCCGCTTCTTCAATCATTGCATTGGCACGATCGTAAGCGGCTTTTACTTCTTCTTCAGAGCCTTCACCTTCCTTCCAGAATTCAAATAGTACAGCAAAATCCTCCACCGCCATATGAACATTCTCATACAGGGTTACCCAGTACTCATTCAGCTTAATATTTTTAAGAATTTGTGTAGCCCTGGCGTTATCATCCCAAAAACCGGGTGAGAGGGTGAGCTGTTTATCGCTGGCTATTTTATCGCGTCTGTTAGCGACGTCAAAGAAACCTCCCCAACACCCCAAGGGCAAGTCTCATATCTTTTAGTTGTTCCTGTGTCATAGTGGCGCAAAAGTAGGAGAAAAATTGCTGATTTTTAGATTTGATGATGTCTGATTTACTGAACTTACAGTAGACTATTATATTCTATATCAAAAATCAACAATCAAAAATCAGCAATCCGTTTTTATCTGCAACAATCCTTCTTTATAAACAATCCCTTTATAAAGTTGAATATGGATGATATAACTCTTGTAGCGGTCATGTCGTTTTTTTTGTAAACACGTTTAAGAAATTGTATTCAAATCGCAGCAGCCAGCTTGTTTTGTTGTATCTCATCATATCGCCGCTAACCTGTGTACGACAAGCTACATCAATACGCGAAATACTGTTAAGAATAAACTGAACGCCGGGCGCTGCATCAATATAGTAACCTTTTCCACCAACGCCGTTTGATCCTAACATTTCCAGGTACAAATTTACATTGGTTTGCTTATAATTCTTGTACGAGCGTGGAAATAACAAATACCCGGCAGACAAACTATAATTAATAGCTTTCCTGTTAAGGAAAGGTATATTTTCTGCATGCACATTATTCCATCTTTGGGTGTAAGAAGCCGATGCAGAAATTGCCAGTTTATGTAACAATTTCGTGGCAATTACACCCGAAGCTATTCCTGAATTGTTTCCATCCAGATCAATTTCCTGGCTGTATACATCTGTAGTTTGTTCATGCAATGTTCCATCATCCTGTTGGTGTTGAACAGTGTGTTCAATATAAGATGGATTATTAATCAGACTTACCTTTCCAAAAGCGGCCATTCGAAAATGAGAATGCAGTTCGTCAAGAGAGATGAAACGATACTTAGCGTACAATGATCCGCCTTCAATCCTGAACTTTTTGGTAAACATATCTGATGCATACAAATTAGTATGCACCATTACGTGTTTGTTGATAGCGAACATTATTTCAGGCTCAAGGCGATAACTGTAAGTATTGTTATACTGCATGGGCATCAACTTATTGGTAAGTCGTATGCCGATACTGTTGGACGGCATGTTGCTTGCCGGTTCTGTCATTATATAAAGTTCCTGCGAATGCAAACGTTGCACGCAAAGAAAAAACAATATGGATGGTATATATAGACGTAACATATTTGAGATTTGAAATTTGAAATTTGAGATAGCCGAGAGCTGACAGCTCAAAGCAGATAGCTGAAAGCCGATGGCTGACAGCACTCTAAATAGTTACGTGATATACCCGTTGTTTTTCTACTACTGTATTAGATTTTTTTTCGCAGCAGGCAGACATAAAGCCTGTTTTGTAACACTCCATCGTTGTTGAGGCAGCATATTTTTTGTAGCTTTTGGCTGGTATAAAATCCTTGTCAACAATCTGGATCTTTTTTTCTCCCTCTAGTATTTGATTTTTTACATTCAGAAAATGGATATTTAAACCATCCACATTCAGGTGCTCATCATTGGTAATTTTTGCCTGGTTAAAATGTGCATATACCCATAAGTTAGCTACAGAAAACCCGGCGTCCTGCACTTTCTTCTTCAGCAGATCAAAATCGGGTTTTATGCCTGGTTTAAATGTAAGGATGAAGCTGTTGTTATTAATGTCTGATTCAACGGAAGCGATAAAAAACACTTTTTTTAAAGCTGAACTAATGGAATTATTACACATAGAACAGGTAAGACCACTTGCCTGTAATTCGGCTTTTTGAACCTGCGCGGTGGCTAATAAAGCAATAGTAGTTGCCAATAAAACTGAAAATATCTTTTTCATAAATCATTTTTTTAATGTTGAATAAATAATACTCTTTATTCCTGTAAGGAATAAAAGCGGAGTTGCATTGCTGCAAAACCAACTTATCAATTAAAAAAATGAATATCAAACTCTGAAAACGCAGTGAAGAATATTTCGGGAAACTAACGTGACATTATCTGGTGGTATGCCTGTAGATAAATCTTTATTGTTATTGAAATTATGTAAAGCCCAATCAGCAATAGAATGTGTTACAATAAGTGGCTGAAGAGAAGGAAGTTCAAAATGAATTGCCGGAACGGTGTTTTGTGCATCAGCCAGTTTTATAACCTGCATATCATCTTTGCAACAACCGGAACCATCCATTCCGCATTTATTACAATGATTGGTAGTACTGGCGTGATAACTTACACCATACAATTTTCCCATGCAATAATGCATGTTCACCATTACTCCACTTGAAACAGCAAAATAAGCGAGCGCAATAAATATGGTGAGCAATTTTTTCATGATAATTCCTTTACAAAGGTATTATCATAAACGCAAGGATACAAGTTAAAAGTGTTTAATTCACAAAATTCCAGAAAATACCCAGCTTGAAAAGAAAACCTTCGTAAGGATATAACGGTGCAGCAAAATTATTCCTGGTAAATGTAAAGCCATCAAAATCAACCGTGTTAAGGTTTTCAACACGAACAAAAGCGGTAAAACTTCTGATCCTGATATGGAGGAATGCAGCTATATCCGGCAGGTTGGATATTTTAATGCTATCCTGCGGAAAGAACTGACCAGTAGCCGGTGAATAATTATCGGGTGTATAGGCAGTATAGTAACGGGACTCTATACCCGTAGCGATAACAAGGTTTTTAAAGAAACGTCCTTGGTATACCAGGCGGTTGCGCATAAAAACCAATGGAATATTAACAGGAGATAAGCCCGCGGTTTTTTGAACAGCAAGATCAAGATACCAATGCCAATGACGGCTTATCGGAAAATCTTTACTGGCTTTTATCTGCAACACATTAAATGGTGAAGTTTGTTGGTCTACCTCGTAAAAATTTTTAAGATAAGTATAATTACCCATCAGGTAATAATGCCCGCTTAATTCCATTTTCAGCAAAGGAATATTGAGTGTTGCAAACAAATGTGTAATATTCTCTTTGTTGGTTCCATCTACCGGCGGTTTTATAGGAAAACCGGTTTGGTTACGCAAAATATAAGAGGGTGTTCTATTGGCATTCTGAAAACCAACTTTCAGGGATCCCAGTTTTCTGCTTAATTGTCGTTGAAGACTTATATACGCGCTGTAATCGCCGGCATTCAAACCAGTTAAATATAACTGGCCATAGGCTTCAATATCCCACTTTTTATTTTTTGTTCTGTTGCGGTATTCACCGTGCAGAAAAATATTATAAAGGTTCTGCCTGGTGCTATCGCCTATCAGCAAAGAAAGATTTTGTACGCTGGCGCCTACTTTAAAAATTGCTGTTGATTTTTTATGTCGGGAAACTGGTAAATAGAGAAATCGTTAAGTATTTCTCTCCATTTATTTTTAAAGATGATAGTGTCTGATGCATCTACACCGGGCATATTATAATTGACTGCATAAAAAAGCGAATCAGGAGTGAGATTCTGGAAAAGATACTTATACGTATTATATTGTATGGTGTGCTCAAACCGGAAGCGTGGATAAAATAATTTAATGACGGAAGAGTCTGTTTCGATGGAATCTTTTTTACCAAAATCATATTGCTGTCTTATCAGCAGCTTAAACTCATTGTATTTATTACCGGTTTTTAAACTGTTGCTGAAAATGTCGCTGGATAAATCTGAACCTTTTGTAAGATTCACAGGTATATTAAACCTGGTTGTATATACGCTGTTCTTATTTGTTATAAACGTATCGCTCACAATACCGCCATTTTCGCCCGATTGCAGGCTGTTGGTAAGCGCTATGAGGTATATTCCATATCGTTTATTAGGCGACTGGTAATAGGTATTAAAGCGCAGGTTGGAATGATTAACGGTTTGGCTTTTGAAAAATCCTGGCGCATTAATAAGCCTGAATTGAAAAGCAAAGTTCCAGTTCTTTTTTATATTTTGTGTATGCAGTACCTGTATAAACTGTTCAGAGCCGCTTACCAATTGATAATCCAGTTCTGTAAAAGGTCGGGTAGTATTAAAAAAGCGTGTTTGCTCTACCGTTAGTGCAAATGGATCAAACGCATGAAAGCCTGCATCCCAGCCTGGTTTCATCAAAGGGTTAAACAATAACGAAGAAACAGCATTGCCATGGTTGCCCAACCAGAGGTATTCGGGCTTTAGTGGCATTCTTTTATAATAGTCTATCAATGAAGAGTCGAAAGCATAAGTGCCGACAGAATCGATATATTTAAAACGGATACTTAGAGAATCAAGAAAAGGATCGCGGTGCTCAAATTTAATGGAATCGTTTCCTCCTGCACGACCGCCACCGCCCATGCCCCTCAGGCTGTTAAGCCGCCCTGGAAGTTGCGCAAAAACAGGTACTGCAGCGCAGGTAAGCAAAAGGAACAGTATGTATGGGAAGATTTTTTTCAATGCACTATACTTGAATACATAAACCGGCGAAAATACCTGAAATGATGGCATTGCAGGAAAAAATATTGATAAATCATACAGCTTTAACTAACTCTTTGAATATAGCAGAAAATTTTGGCTCTGCTGCAGCAGCAGCCTGCAATACTTCCTCATGCGTAATAATATTTTCTTCATCCCGTATACCTATATCCGTTATTACGCTCATACCAAATACCTGCATGCCTGCATGTGTTGCTACAATTACTTCCTGTACTGTGCTCATACCTACTGCATCGCCACCTAAAATATGAATCATTTTATACTCTGCCCTTGTTTCAAAAGTTGGCCCGGTTACACCAAAGTATACGCCTTCTTTTACAATGATGCCCAGTTGTGCTGCAATGGTCTTTCCTTTTTCAATCAATTGTTTTGAATAAGGCTCACTCATATCCGGGAAACGGGTGCCTAAAGCATCTTCATTTTTTCCAATCAAGGGATTTACGGTTGCCAGGCTGATGTGATCTGTAATGATCATCAAATCGCCTACTTTAAAAGATGTATTTACGCCACCTGCCGCATTGCTGATTAATAAAGTGTTTACACCCAATAATTTCATTACGCGAATGGGAAAGGCTACTTCAGCAGCAGTATAGCCTTCGTAAAAGTGAAACCTCCCTGCCATGGCAACTACCTTCGTCCCGGATATTTCACCGAAAATTAATCTTCCGGCATGCCCCTCAACGGTAGATACGGGAAAATGAGGTATTTCGTTATACCATATTTCTTTTTCTATTTTCATTTCACTTACAAAATTCCCCAAACCACTTCCCAGTATTATACCTGTTTGTACAGGTGAATGATAAGAACCTTGGATAAAAGAAACTGCCTCCTGCAAATTTTCCGGCAATGCGCTCATGCAATTATATTATGGCGGCAAAGATAAGCATTGGAGTAATGTGAGAAAGTAAGCAGATGTGATTGTTACACCGATGAATGTTTACAGGCTGTCTCAAAAAAGAAAGGCGTTTACTAATACCCTGCACTATTCTGTTGAATGTTTTTGCATACACCAGAATGCTTTTACTTAAGCCTGCAATTGTATTAATAAACGCCTGTAATTATAACGGGCTGTTATTTATTTTCCGGGAAACCATTAACGGAATATTGCTCAGAACTTGATGTTTCTGTTTGCGAATAATCAATCTGTGCAGAAGTTACCGTAGTCATGGTAATTCTTAACGCGATATTTTTTTGAATGGGAGATGTTTCCAGCAACTGAAAAACATAACCGGCTCCTGTACCTGGTGTTTCTGTTTTACCAAATAAAGACATTTCGTATGTTTTGCTGCTTACAGGCGAAACCGTATTTACAGTAACGCTTACTTTGTTATTACCAAGATAAGTGATATCGAAAGTGCCACTGTTATCTGAACCGCTGGTTTGGGTTCCATTATCATTTTTTTGCCAGCTTAAAGATCCTCCGGCATAGTGTCCGGTAACATTTTTAATGTCGTACGGATTAGAAGTTGTAGTATCTTTTTTGGAGCACGAAAAAAGAACAACAGATAACACAAGAATAGAGGCAATGGATTTCATCGGATATTATTTTTGAAAAAACGAACAGGATTATGCAGGTATTGTGCTTTTGGGCAACATATCTGTAAGCAAAAACAGGCAATGGTTTAACATATGGTACTTTCAGATGGGTTTGATGGTTTATGGTTATTCTTTGCAGATACTTGCGTGTTAAAAATATCGTTACCAAAAAGTCTTAACAGATTTTCAACCCTGAATTTGAGATTTATGATGATAAAGAAACTCAGGCTTTTTTTGCTTGCCATAGCATTTCCTGCCTTTGCATTAATGTTTGCTGCTTACTTCAGAGTTTTGAACCCAACGCCGCAAATGTCATCGCTTGCGCGTAAGGATGTAGAAGCAACCTGTAGTGGTGGTAAAGATTGCAAATTATGCAAGGATGGTAAAAGCTGCGATCAATGCGCCAAATGCAAAAATGTGTGCAGTGTATCTATGCGGTAAAAGCCATACAATATTAAAAACAGCAAAGGTGAGAAAGTATCTCACCTTTTTTATTGCTGAATTTTATAATCGAATATATTGCTGAAACAGGAGTATTACAGTTTATTTAATAGAAGCGATCAGTTTGTTGTTGAGCGCTACATAATCATCATTTTTTGCGGTAGTTGCCAATGTTATAGATTTTTTAGCAGTTTCAATTGCTTCTTTGTTCTTACCTAATTTTGCCTGGCACATTGCTTTTTTATAAAAAACCCAAAATGCATCAGGGTTCTGTTGAGCTGCTTTATCGAACCACGTTAAAGCAGTATTCAGGTCTTTTCCTGATTCAAGATAATATTCTGCCGCAGCATAATAGGGAAAATCTTCTTTTCCTTTCATGCTTTCAATCTGGGCATTCACTTTTGTATTTACGTCTGTTGTTACAGGTATAATAACAATAGTTTTATCCCAGCCAATCAACAGTTCCATAGACGAAGCCATTACTTTATCAAATGAAATAAGAAATGATTCCAATGAAAAAGGCAATTCATGTGTGTTCACTTTTATACGAACGAGATCCTGGTCTTGTTTATACGCTGCAGGACTGGTTACATCAAGCTGCTTGGTAAGGATAATAGTCCATTGTGTAGCTTCTGGTATAGTAAGTAAACCATATTTTCCGGCAGGCACTTTTTGTCCGCCAAAAGTTACATCATCACCAAATGTAATTGTAGTGGCTCCATTAGCGCCGGTGCGCCATACTTTACCAAAAGGAACCAGGTCTCCAAAAATTTTTCTCCCTTTTACCGCCGGTCTTGAATAGGATAATTCAACTGAAGCCAATCCAAAATCCTGCTTTACCGTTTGTGTAGGAGAAGGAGCGGGTGTTTTTAATTGCTGTTGCGCCTGCGTACAGTAAACTATACCCGAAAAAGCGGCAAGTAAGAAAAACTTTTTCATGTGTTTTGTTTTTATGTAATTAATATGATTGTGAAAGTGCATTAGCAATATGCATCGGCCGCGAAGATAATGGATAGCGGAGTATAATAAATTACAAAAAAGGAAATTACCGAAGAAGGATTTAAAACTGGATGGTGAGAATAACTTTTTCCGGAGTTGTTCCTTTAATAAGTTTCCACCTTGGTCCTTCTTTCACAAGGCGGATGGCTTCTTTATCACAGGCAACACAGGCAGAATGTTCAATATGATAATCAGACAAGCTGCCATATTTATCAACATAAAAAGAAATATCTACGTAACCGCCAGCGCTGTTAATGGTCGCATCAGGCGTGCGTTTATTGTTGTACAAATAAATATCATAGTAGTCCCAGCCATCTACCGGTTCAGCGCGGTCGTCTTCTTTTTCTACCTCATCTTCTTTTTTATTCTCCTTTTTCTTTACCTCGTTTGTAAAGCTTTTTTTCTTTGAGATCCATATCCTATCACTACCACTTCTGCTAATTGTTTAGGATCTGTTTTTAGTATAATATTATTTGATGCAACATTCGATTGAAGATTAAACTGGGTTGGTTGATGCCCAACAGATTTTATATTTACCAATGTTTCCGGATCGCCGCTCATCAGTTTAAAATAACCTTGTGCATCTGTATATGTATTCACAGAGCTGTTGTTAACGTTGAGATTTGCAAATGGCAGTGGCTGATTTTGTTCATCGGTTACTCTTCCTTTAAATAAATGAGCATTGATAAAGCCATCTGCAACATTATTATTTTTTCTTCCGGCAACTGCATTGGGTGATGGAACACTTTTAGATTCAGCAATATCTTTATTTGGTTTGTCTAGAGATTGAATTTTATTGAGTTCAGCAGCTTGTTCTGTAACGGGTTGCGCAGCACTGGGAGATATGTCTAATGCTCTTGCTTTAGCTTTATTGGATATGCTATCTTTTTTAATCTCCTTTAATTCAACTGCTTTTGCCGCCGGAGCTGCTTCTCTTTCTCTTAGTGCCATCGAATCTGATGTCAGCCCCAACGATGGTGCTGTTGTTATTTGCATAGTATCAGTAACAGCAGCCTGTTTATCGCTTTCAACAGTTTGTGTTGGTGGCGGCACAGTGGCTTCCTTTTTTTCTTTATTATCAGCAAGGTCTTTTTGATGACCGGGGTTTAACCAATACCATGTAGCAGATAAACCAAATACTATAAGTATAGCTGCAGCAACGCTCCACCATATTCTTCGTCTCGGAGGCATAGCAATAACTTTTGTATCTGGTTTTGCCGCCAGTCTTTCCTTTAACTCATCTATGTCCGCAGATACTGAACTTACATTATTAGCCTCATACCCTTCAATAGCTTCTGCCAAAAAAGGGTCTTCCAGGGAGGCTTTTTCCAACATATACATTTCCTCCCGGGTCATTTGCCTGTTCAGGTATCGCTCAATATCTTCAGCGCTGTAATGTTTAATATGGTTCTCTTCTGCTGACATTTATTATAGTGAATAGTGAATTGTCAATAGTGAATTTTCAATGGTTACATACTGTAAAATCTCCCCGCTATCTTTCGCCTCACACCTTTTACCATCAACCTTCTTCCTCTTCCTTCTCCATACATATCTTCAGGTTTCTCCTTGCGTTTTGTATATAGCTTCTTACTTTGTTCCATTCAAAGCCGGTTATATTTACAATTTCCTCATAACATTTTTGTTCTATATAAAAAAGTTGAACACTTTCCTTTTGCTGTGCGGGCAATGTATCCATACACTTTTCCAGCTTTCCAAACTGAGCCTCTTTTTCCAGCATACCGTTTAGATGCACAATTTCTTCCGATTGCATATACTCATGGTTAAACTCGGTTGTCTTCAGGTTTTTAGGTGTACGCAATTGCATCAGGCAGTGGTTGCGCGTAAGCGTGTGCAGCCAGCTTTTAAAATTGGTTACCTCATGTACCTGCAGCTTTTGTACCAATTCCTCAAAAATATTCATTACCGCATCTTTACTGCGTTCGGGTTCTTTAAAGTACTTCAGGCACACACCATATACCAGTTCCATATAACGCTGGTAGAGTTGGGAAAGAACCTCCAGCCGGTTATTTTTTTTATACAACGCTATCAGTTCATTGTCTGTTTCAGTTACAGGCGATATGGTTTTAATAAATTCCAGTTAGTTAATAATGTATTAGTTAATGGAAAGATAAGCATACAATTTGAAAAGGCAAGAAGCCCATGTTTGACATATATCATCAATAAATGTTTTGCTTCCTGATTTTATATATGAGGCTTTTACAAAAAAATAAAATAACGTTTATGTAATCTGTTTTAATGCTGCATCCAATATACACACTAATCAAAAATCAGTTGTATGAAGTACATATTATTTTGCAGTGCTATTGTGATTGCTTCATTAGTAGCCTTTCTACCCAAAGCGCCATTAACAATAAAAGGTAAAGTAACCAATGCCCGCGGCGAGGCATTAAAAGAAATAGGCGTTGCCGAAAAAGGAACAGGCAATATTAAGCAAACAGACAGCACCGGGTATTTTGAACTAACAGTAAAAAAATCCGATGCAGTGCTGATATTTTCAGGATTGGGATACGCCACCCAGGAAGTAAATGTTGCAGGAAAGTCAACTATCAATGTTGTTTTGTTAGAAGATAACAAAAGCATGGATGAAGTGGTGGTAATAGGTTATGCGCCGCAGAAAAAAGTAAGTATGACCGGAGTTGCATTAGTGGGTAAGGCATCCGGTATTGTAGCAGATAGAGCGCCTTCACCATATCCAACGATGGAGAAGGATATGATGGCGATGGCAGATAAGGAATATTTTGATGATCGTAAAGGATATAATTCAGATTCTATTACTGCTTTTAATAGGGAAGGATATGATGGGATTGTTGAAAACAGTTTTAAAGGCGTGAAAGAAAATCCGCTGTCTACTTTTTCTATTGATGTTGACGCTGCTTCTTACAGCAATGTGCGCCGGTTTTTAAACCAGGGACAATTGCCTCCTGCCGGCGCGGTTCGCATCGAAGAAATGATCAATTACTTTCATTATCAATATGCACAGCCAAACAACAACGAACCTTTTGCTATCACTACAGAATTATCAGAAGCCCCATGGAATAAAACACATCGCCTGATGCTGGTAAGCCTGCAGGGCAAAAAGGTTTCCACAGAAAATATTCCTGCTTCTAATATTGTTTTCCTGATTGACGTATCAGGCTCTATGGAAGATGAAAACAAATTGCCACTGGTAAAACAATCTATGAAAATGCTGACTGATCAGTTGCGTCCGCAGGATAAAGTTGCAATGGTAGTATATGCAGGCAATGCAGGAGTAGTATTGCCTGCCACCAGTGGCTCCAATAAACAAACTATTAAAAATGCCATTGACAGGTTAGAGGCTGGTGGTTCTACCGCAGGTGGTGAAGGAATAAAGCTCGCATATAAAATTGCTAAAGAAAATTTTGTGAAAGATGGCAATAATCGCATCGTATTATGTACCGATGGCGATTTTAATGTAGGTATGAGCAGTGATGCAGATATGGAAACACTGATTGAGCAGGAGAGAAAAAGTGGTGTATTTCTTACCGTGTTAGGATATGGCATGGGCAATTACCAGGATAGCAAAATGCAGAAACTTGCAGACAAGGGCAACGGTAATCATGCTTATATTGATAATTTGAATGAAGCCAAAAAAGTATTGGTAAGTGAATTTGGCGGCACCATGTTTACCATTGCCAAAGATGTGAAACTACAGATAGAATTTAATCCTGCTAAAGTACAGGCTTACCGGTTGATTGGTTATGAAAACAGGATGTTGAATAAAGAAGATTTTAACAACGATAAAAAAGATGCGGGTGATTTGGGTAGTGGTCATACTGTAACCGCATTGTATGAAATAATACCTGTAGGTGTTGCCAATGATTTTGCAGAATCAGTGGATCCGTTAAAGTATCAACCTGCCCAGGATAAGAATGCATTCAGCAGTGCTTCTGCAGAATGGATGAATATTAAACTGAGATACAAAAAGCCTGATGGAGATGTAAGCCGTTTGCTCCAGCATCCTGTAGTTGACAATGGGATCTCAATAAGTAATACATCAGACAATTTTCGTTTTGCAGCCGCGGTGGCGCAGTTTGGAATGATTTTGCGCAATTCATCTTATAAACAACAATCAAGTTATAACGGTGTATTAGCACTTGCTAATTCCGCAAAAGGTAACGATGAAGAAGGTTATCGTAAAGAATTTATTGAACTGGTTCAAAAAGCAGGAAGTATCGCTAAGAGAGATGGTGACCCGAAAGAGGATGATCGTGTAGGGAAAAAATAACTCACCTATGAAATAGGGGGTGTATGTGGCAAGCATGCGCCCCTTTTTTATGTTTCGTTGACAGGATCTTTTTCCTGTTTGAAAATCTGCTCCAGCATATGATATAGTTCAGGATGTTTTTTTTCTAAAAGATCAGGACGCTCAAAAAAATATTCAGAAACCACCGCAAAAAATTCAGCCTGGTTCGTTGCGCCATATGGATTGATATCAGAATGATCTTTTACAATTTCCTGAATATTTTTGTGCATCATGTTTATCCAGGGCAAAATATATTGATGCCGTAATAATATTTCAGGTACGCCGTCTGCTTCTCCGTCTGTTTTGTCAATCAGGTGAACAAATTCGTGGATGGCGGTATTATTCTTGTCTGTTTTGTTACTGAATCCTTCTCTCAATGCATATTTTGAAAGTATCATCATGTGCTGCATAGCGCCGCTCCCAACCATACCCAATACATTTCGTTCCTTACCGGTTTGGTCAAATTGTTCATTAAAAGTTTCAGGATACAATAATATTTCGTGAAGATTGAGGTATTCCCAATTGGGAAAACGGAATATAGGAATGATGGCACTCGCGCCAATCAATACACGGTCAATATCTTCAACAGTTGTGTTCACACCAGTAATGCGAACTGTTGATAAAAAATGCTGTACTCTTTGTTCAAAATTGATTTTTGCACTTTCACTCAATTGATTGTAAAAGGTTACATTATCTTTTAGTAAACTAATATATATGCCTGGCAGATCAGCCATGGCTTTTTCTTTTTTATTTTTTCTTGCAAGAAGAAATAAGATCAGCAACAGGGCCGCGGAAAAAAGAATGAAGAGTAAAAAGTTGTCTATCATATCAAGTGGGCAATATTAGCATTTTACTATTATAATTTGTTGGAATAGTATTATCAGACTAATTATATAAGTATGATTGTTGCTGTAAACATTTTTTTCAACATTTATTTTATTAACTTTCATCTGAACAACAACAATCCCCCCTTCTGAAATTGTATCACTCTATTTTATCATTCCAAAAACATTTGCCATGATGTTAAAATCCCGCAGGGATGTGTTGAAATCCCTTACAATAGGCGGAGCCGCCATACTCTTATCTCCCAAATCACTCATATCCTGCACTTCATCCAAAAAAGATAAACTGGGCGTAGCATTGGTTGGGCTTGGCTATTACAGCACTGATTTGTTGGCGCCAGCCTTGCAGCAAACAAAGCATTGCTATCTTGCCGGAATAGTTACAGGCACTCCGGCAAAGGCAGAAGCGTGGAAGAAAAAATACAATATTCCTGATAAGAATATTTATGATTATAAGAGCTTTGACCAGATAGCCAATAATACGGATATAGATGTAGTGTATGTAGTATTACCTCCATCTATGCATGAAGAATATGTGGTGAGGGCTGCTAAAGCCGGCAAGCATGTATGGTGCGAAAAACCGATGGCAATGACAGAAGCCGAATGTGCCCGTATGATTGAAGCCTGTAAAGCAAATAAACGTTCTCTTGCAATCGGATATCGCCTGCAACATGAACCTAACACCAACGAATACCGCAGGATTGTGAAACAAAAATTACTCGGCAATGTAAAAGCGGTTGAAGATGCGGCAGGTTATTTTGACAACAGAACAGATCACTGGAAACAAAAAAAAGAATTGGGCGGTGGTGTAATGCTTGATATGGGCGTATATGCTATACAGGGCGCACGCCTTGGCACAGGAATGGAACCCGTATCCATTGTATCTGCAAAAACTTCTACCACACGCCCGGAAATATATAAAAACGGGTTGGCGGAAACAGCAGTTGCCACACTTGAGTTCCCCGGTGGCGTCATGGCTAATATCAAAACTAGTTTTGGTGAGAATGTAAACTTTTTGAATATACAATGTGAAAAAGGCGATATTAAAATGGCTCCTTACTCAGGGTACAATGGGTTAAAGGGAAGCAGTCCGTTAGGAGAGATCTATAAGCCTTATGATGTGCCCTGGCAACAGGCAAACCAGATGGATGATGATGCGCAAAGCATTATGCAAAACAAACCAATGCTGGTTCCGGGCGAAGAAGGCTTGCGGGATATAAGAATAGTAGAAGCAATATTGAAATCGGCGGAAACAGGGCAGGCGGTGAAGTTGTAAGGCAATAGTCAATGGTGAAAGGTCAATAGTGAATCTTTATATAGCTATTATATATTCGATGGACGAAGTGGAAGAACCGGGTCGGTACCGAAGGTCAGACCACAAAACAAAAGATAGAAATGAGCATATTTTACGTCTCACTTTACCTGGATCCTGTGGCGACTATCTTTTCTTCCACTACTCTTCCTGCGCCTTTAAATTTTTTACTCCAGTAACTATCCTGCAGGCTGCTGATGGTTACTCCGTTGGAAGAGGATGCATGCACAAATTGGTCCTGTTGCAGGTATATGCCTACGTGCGTGATGGCCTGCCCTCTGCGTGTATTAAAAAACAGGAGATCACCTTCTTTTAAATCACTGAGATCTACAGCCACACAATATAGTTTTTGTTCATGTGCCGTACGCGGAACGGTTTGACCGTATACTACCGATAATAGTGTTTGTGTAAACGCAGAGCAATCAATGCCTTTTAGCGTAGAGCCACCCATACGGTAAGGGGTACCCCACCAACTTTCAATAAAACGGTATAATTCTGCATTGGCAAGCCGCTCTACTTCCACATCCATTTTAATGGCATATTTGAATTGCAGTATATCCCCATTTTCAATATTAAAGGGAGCAACAATAACAATTTTGGGAGCTGCTGGCCGACCCGGCATTTCAGGTAATTTTTCCTCTTTATTTTTAAGAATATTTTCTGATGTCTTGTTGGTAACACCTTGTGACAGCGTTCCGGAATTGCGCACGCCATTTGACCTGGACGCAGATTTTGTACTGCTGCAACTGCTTAGGGCAACTATAAAGCCAAGAAGTATGAAGAAATAACGCAAACCGTTTTGTAAAATTTAATTGCGCAAGTTAGCCAGCAAAAATCAGACCAGCAAGCTGTTAACAGGTTTTTTTGAAATGCGAACATCGCCTGCTGTTTAATTTGTGAAAAACGTTATCAGATGTAATGAAATATGTTGCTCCAACTTTACGAAATTTGTGGTTATGTCTGTATTTTCTCATTTACATGTTCACACGCAATATTCATTGTTAGATGGTGCAGCTCCTATCAGCAGCCTGTATCAGAAAGCCATAAATGATGGCATGCCTGCTATAGCTATTACCGATCATGGCAATATGTTTGGTGTATTTTCATTTGTTGCTGAAGCATATAAGCACAAAGTAAATCCTGATGATAAAAAAAGCCCGTTAAAGGTAAAGCCGATTGTTGGTTGTGAATTTTATATCACAGAAAGCAGGCATAGAAAAATATTTTCAAAGGAAGAAAAAGATCCACGTCACCACCAGGTGTTACTGGCAAAAAATGAAACCGGCTACCGCAATCTCATCAAGCTCACATCCATGGGCTTTATTGAAGGGATGTATAGTAAATATCCACGCATCGATAAAGAACTGATTCATAAATATCATGAAGGATTAATAGCTACCACCTGCTGCCTGGGCGCATTGGTGCCACAAACTATTTTAAAGAAAGGTGAAGAAGAAGGAGAGAATGAATTTAAATGGTGGCTGAATATTTTCCAGGAAGATTTTTATGTAGAGTTACAGCGGCATGGCATACCCGAGCAGGAAAAGGTGAACAATGTATTATTAAAGTACGCAAAGAAATACAATGTAAAAGTTATTGCTTCTAATGATTCACATTATGTAGATCAAAAAGATTTTAACGCGCATGATATTTTACTGTGCATAAATACGGGCGAAAAAGTAGCTACTCCCGCATTGAGAGAATTTTCAGACGATGATATATCGGTAAAGAATAAACGCTTTGCTTTTCCCAACGACCAGTTTTTTTTCAAGAATACCCAGGAAATGAAACAGGTATTCCACGACCTGCCTGAAGCAATTGATAATACCAATGAGATTGTAGGAAAGGTGGATCTGCTGGATCTGAAACGTGATATTCTCTTGCCCAATTTCCCTATCCCCAAAGAATTCCAGGTGCATGCGGATAATAACCTCAATCAATGGGAATATCTCAAACATATTACGTTTGAGGGTGCGCATCGCCGTTATGATCCTTTTACACCCGAAATAGAAGAACGGGTAAATTTTGAATTATTCACCATCAAATCGATGGGTTTTGCGGGATACTTTTTAATCGTGAGCGATTTCATTAAAGCCGGTCGCGATATTGGTGTATTTGTCGGTCCGGGCCGTGGTTCTGCAGCGGGATCTGTGGTGGCTTATTGTATCGGTATAACTAATATTGATCCTGTAAAATACAACCTGCTGTTTGAGCGCTTTTTGAATCCCGACAGAAAAAGTATGCCGGATATTGATACGGATTTTGATGATGAAGGACGCCAGAAAGTAATTGACTATGTAGTAGGCAAATATGGAAAGAACCAGGTGGCTCAGATCATTACGTATGGTACTATGGCTGCAAAAATGAGTATTAAGGATGTTGCCCGCGTAATGGATCTTCCATTGCCTGATTCAAACGCGCTGGCAAAACTGGTACCCGAAAAACCCGGCATTTCTTTGAAGCGGGTATTGCATGCGCCTTTAAATGCAAAAGAAGGAGAGAAGTCGCTGGAAGAAAAAGAAGGACTTTCTTCAGACGACCTTGAAAATGTAAAAAAGCTGCGGCAGTATTATGAAGGAAATGATATGCAATCAAAAGTGTTGCATGAAGCTGAGATACTGGAAGGTTCGGTAAGAAATACAGGTATACACGCTGCAGGTATCATCATTGCACCAAGAGATCTTACAGAATTATTGCCGGTTGCTACTGCAAAAGATTCTGATTTGTGGGTTACGCAAATTGAAGGGAGTGTGATTGAAGAAGCTGGCGTTATAAAGATGGACTTCCTGGGTTTGAAAACACTCAGCATTCTTAAAACAGCCCTGCAGCTCATTAAACAAAACCATAGTATTGATATAGATCTTGATAATATTCCTCTGGATGATGAGAAGACCTATCAGTTGTACCAACGTGGCGATACCAATGGTACGTTCCAGTTTGAAAGTGTGGGTATGCAAAAATACCTGCGGGAATTAAAACCAGATAAGTTTGATGATCTTATTGCCATGAATGCATTGTACCGTCCGGGTCCATTGGCATATATTCCTAACTTTATTGATCGTAAGCATGGAAGAGAACCCATTAGTTATGACCTCGCGGAGATGGAAGAGATATTATCTGAAACTTATGGGATTACAGTATACCAGGAGCAGGTGATGCTGCTCTCGCAAAAGTTGGCCAACTTTAGTAAAGGTGATGCGGATGTATTGCGTAAAGCCATGGGTAAAAAACAAAAAGCGGTGCTGGATAAAATGAAAGCACAGTTTATTACAGGCGCTACTAAAAATGGTCATGCTGCAGCAACGCTCGAAAAAGTGTGGACAGACTGGGAAGCATTTGCGCAATACGCGTTCAATAAATCCCACTCTACCTGTTATGCATTTGTAGCCTACCAAACGGCTTATTTAAAAGCATGGTATCCATCAGAATATATGGCGGCAGTTTTGAATCATGCAGGTGCTATTGAAAAAATTACCTTCTTTATGGAGGAGTGCAAACGAATAAACCTGAAAGTATTAGGGCCGGATGTGAATGAATCGCACAAAGGATTTGCAGTAAACGATAAAGGCGAAATACGTTTTGGTTTGAGTGGATTGAAAGGTGTGGGAGAAGCAGCTATCGAGGGAATTATTGAGGAAAGAAAAAAAGGTGGGGCATATAAATCTATTTTCGACCTGGTTAAACGAGCCAATCAACGGGTGGTAAATAAAAAGTCGCTGGAATGTTTGGCATACTCAGGCGCATTTGATTGCTTTAACATACACAGGGCGCAATATTTTTTTATGCCCCAGGGCGATACCTCTACCGGCATAGAAAAAATAATAAAATTCGGAACCCTTTATCAAAGCCAGTCTGCAAATACCACCAATACTTTGTTTGGCGATCTGCAGATGCCGGAAGTTACACCACCTAAGTTACCCGATTGCCCACCCTGGACTTTAACAGAATTGCTGGATCATGAAAAAGATATTACCGGCATCTTTTTGAGTGGTCATCCTTTAGATCATTTCAGGTTTGAAATAAAACATTACGGTATAACTATTCTATCAGAATTTAACGAAAGTAAGGAACGTCCAAATCCCTCTAAAACATTTCGCATTGCAGGATTGGTTTCGGATGCGCAGCACCGTACCACACGTAATGGAAAACAGTTTGGTGTGTTTGCTTTAGAAGATTATTCCGGCAAAACGGAGATAGCATTGTTTGGAGAAGATTATGTGAAATTTAAAGACCATTTCAGCCTGGGAAACCTGCTTTTTGCTACCGGCAACTTTAAGGCAAGATGGAATAGTACTACCGATTTTGAGTTTAAACTGAGTTCGGTAATGTTGCTCGAAACTGTGAAAAGATTGTTAACCCGGCAGGTGCAGATTGATCTTCACCCCAAGCTATTGAACGATGAAATAATAACATTTGTTGACAATAATGTACGCACCAATCCTGGCAAATCAAGCATCCGTTTTGTACTTTCGGAACCCAGATCGCAGTGCAAAGTAAGTATGTACACGCTGGAAAGAGGGTTTGAAATGAATGACGAAATGACCGCATTTTTGGAAGCAAACCCTGATATGGAGGTGAGTATTACTACATTACAAAAATAGCCAGAGCCAATTTGTCTAATGCACAATTGTGGATAATGACATATGTGCTTATTCAGGCTAATGGACTTAAATTTGCATCTCTATATTATAATTATTCAAAATAGCAAACAATTAAAACGAAATATATGGCAGTAGAATTCACAGATGCGAACTTTAAAGACAAAGTTTTAGGTTCAGATAAACTTACAGTAATTGACTTTTGGGCTGAGTGGTGTGGACCTTGCCGTGCTATAGGACCAGTAATTGAAGAATTAAGCAAAGAATATGATGGTAAGGTAAATGTTGGAAAAGTAAACGTAGATCATAATCCGGAATTATCCGTTAATTATGGCGTTACTTCTATACCTGCTATACTGTTTGTAAAAGGCGGACAGGTGGTTGATAAATTAGTAGGCGCTCAACCTAAAGGCAATTTTGTAAAAAAGATTGAACAACATATCTGATCATCTTTATAATGATATTCTAAAAAGCAGGCTACTTGCCTGCTTTTTTTATTGTATAATTCTCCCATTATTTGTTTTGACAATTGCCTATCGCCTATTGCTTTTCGTAAAGCAAAACTTCAATATGACCGCCAAGGGCACACTTAAAGTTATCCACGACAAAACCCGCCAGATACCTGTTCCTAACAAAGTAGACAGCAAACCGAATATAGTAAGTGCTGATAAAAGCAAAGGAATTGTCCATACACGTTTGAAGTTACTTTTGGGTTCAGGCATTTTGTGCGGAGGTTTGAGTTTGTAAAATTTGTCTCCACCATTCATCTCTTAATTTGCCTTTAGCAAACCACAGGTATAATCCGCTGATTAAAACAATGATGGCGGCAAT
The DNA here is from genome assembly GCA_047600465.1 of Agriterribacter sp. Classification (GTDB taxonomy): domain Bacteria; phylum Bacteroidota; class Bacteroidia; order Chitinophagales; family Chitinophagaceae; genus Agriterribacter. The sequence goes on along the minus strand of JASGKU010000007.1, from coordinate 984,821 downwards.
ATCAAATACAGCCCATAAAATTTTCAGTGGCATGCCTCCATAATCTCCAAAATGTAATGGGCGCGATATCTCCAGCGAACGTAAATACATGGGCATTTTTACAATGCCACTTACTTTGCCACTAACTCCTTCCACCAAAACAGGTGTAAACAATTGTGAGGTAAGTGGTTTATCGCCATGCGACCATAGCACGTAATGATAAGGACTGCCAAATTCATATCCTGGAAAAACAATGCTGGTTACAGCCATTCCCGGTACAGCCTGTTGTGTTTTGGTAAATGCAGATTGCACACTACTAAGCGCTGATTGTTGCGGCGTTTGTTGGTTACCGTAAGACTCCAGCATTTGTTTTACGTCTGTATTTTGCCAAAGCCCGAATAAAGGAGTTGAGAGTTCATTCATAAAGCCAGTAATGGTAACTACCAGCAACCATGCCGCCGTAACTATGCCCAGCAGGTTATGCAGATCGAGCCATTTTAATCTTTTTGAGCGTTTATATCTTATGGTTCCGAAATCCAGTTTTTTCATAAAAGGCCCATAGAGTATAATACCTGAAATGATGGCGAGCAACATGAGCAATCCCATGAATGCCAGGAATAATTCACCGGGAAGGTTCATAAATAAATCTACATGCAGCGACAGCATAACGCCCATAAAAGTTTGAGGCTGTTGAGAAAAAGGCGGTTCGTCTTTTAACAACTTCCCCGTTCTGCTATCAAACACTAATGAATGTACAAGTTTATCATCGGCTTTTAGGGTAGGCGCCATCGTTACAAAAACCTGGGGAGCATCATCATCCATAAAAATGGAACTAACCAATTGCTTTGGATAATGTTGCACAGCAATGTTTACAACCGTATCAAGGTTAACCATAGGTGTGTTTGCAGGCAGTTCTTCAAAGGGCCCCTCCGGGTTTAGCCACCCATCTATTTCTTCCGCAAACACCAAAGGCAACCCGGTAATACAAAGGTTAAGGAGGAAGATGGTACAGATAAGACTTGACCATTTATGTATGAAATACCAGCGCTTTACTTTTTTTGGGTTAAGTGTCATGGATTGTTTCTGTGCTTAAATATAGGTTGCAATGATATATTGCAACCGGGAATATATTTTACGCAAACCGGAAATAATATATAGAAATCTGGTATGGCATATTCATAAACGTTATGCAGGTGCCATTAGAAATCGCTCCCGGTGGGTATCTTCACCCACCGGAAAAGGTACAAGGTGCGAAAATTTGAAATGCACCCTATTATTCTTTCTACTATTTCATCTTTCACATTGTTGTATATTGCTATAAGAATCTTTATATATAAATCATCTGCTTCATGACGTCGCAACTTGAAAACATTGGAAGAGGAACACTCGGAATGGTTTTTCTTCTGCTGGTTTGTTATATATTAAGCAATAACAAAAAGGCAATTAACTGGAAGCTGGTAGGTATTGGCATATTTGCGCAGGTAATGTTTGCCATGGGCGTGTTGAATACAAAAATTGCCGAACAACCTGTGTTTTGGCTGCTAATGGGCGGCATATTATTATGGATGATTGTTAACCGGGTGAGGGAAGGAAAGATAAAAAATGCCCTGCCTACGTTACATTGGTCACAGGTAATAATAGTGATAGCGTGGCAGCTTATTTTCTTTTTCGGCATTATTAATAGTAAGGCTTTTGCAAACCCGGGGATAAGTATTTTATTAAGTATAGTACTGATTGGATTTATTATTAAGTTTCTTGCTCCCAGAAATACCGAACTAATGAAGCTTGGTATTATAGCAAGCCTCGCAGTTATCTGCTTGGCTGTTTACGCAAAATGGTGCGATCCTAATGTGCTCACTGTTTTTTTAAACGGCGTATCGTCCTCCTTTGTTGAGCTATTGCGTTTATCGCATAAAGGCACTGAATTTATGTTTGGCAGCCTGGCAGATGATACACAAAGCTGGGCATATATTTTTGCCATACAGGTATTGCCTAATATCATTTTCTTCGCGGCTTTATCATCCGTTCTCTATTACCTCGGCATTCTTCAAAAAATTGTATTTGTATTTGCGTACCTGCTTAATAAAATGAATATTTCCGGGGCGGAGAGTTTGTCTACCGCAGCCAATATTTTTTTAGGGCAAACAGAAGCACCTTTAATGATACGCCCATACCTCGAAAAAATGACGAGAAGTGAAATACTCTGTATTATGGTAGGTGGCATGGCTAATACTGCGGGCAGCGTATTGGCGGCTTATGTTGGTTTTTTGGGAGGATCAGACCAGGCACAACAACATTATTTTGCGCTGCATATGCTCAGCCAATCCATTATGAGTGCTCCGGCTGCCATTGTGTGCTCAAAAATATTATTTCCTGAAGTGGATCATCATTTGGTATCAAAAGAACTGACTATACCAAAAGAAAAATTAGGAGATAATTTTTTAGATGCACTTTCCTCCGGAACAACAGACGGCTTAAAGCTGGCAGTAAACGTAGGTGCTATGCTTATTGTGTTCACCGCGATGATGTATGTTGTAAATGCATTGTTAGAATGGTCAGGTGGCATTACCGATATCAATCCCCGCATTGCTGCGCTTACAGATGGTCGTTATGATAAATTATCATTGCAGATGATCTTTGGGTACGTGTTTGCACCTGTAGCATGGCTGATAGGCGTAGCCAAACATGATATGATCTCCATTGGACAATTGTTAGGCGAGAAAACCATTCTGAATGAGTTCGTAGCTTATATTTCCTTAGGTAAAATGAAAGCTGATCATGTAATTACCGATCCAAAATCGCTGCTTATAGCTACGTATGCGCTTTGTGGTTTTGCCAACTTTGCTTCTATCGGCATACAGATTGGTGGGATCAGCCAACTGGCGCCTAACCAGCGGCGTAATCTTACTGAACTGGGCATAAAGGCATTGATTGGCGGCACCATTGCCTGCCTGATGTGTGGTTGTATAGCGGGGATGCTGGTTTAACTATAAAAAATGAAGTCTTGTATATAGTATAATCGCCCATCAAACCAAATAATAACAAGTTACGTATACGCTAATGCGGGTGTTTGCGTTCTTTTGTTGCTCTAATCCATCTAATTTTGATAAATCGATTTATTTTACCATCACATACTCTTGTAATACATTTGAGAAATGTATGTATAAATTTACTATCTGTGAAATCAGCATATGTTTTGCGTAGTACGATATCAGCGCTGTTAATTTTTTGCAGCATCCATGTTTTCACTCAAACCAATTCATCGGATCGACCCCATTGCGTTACCGGTGAAGTAATGGAAAAGTATTTCAGGGATCACCCGCAACAAAAAGCCGCATACGAACAAAGGCAACAGGAATTTCAGAAACGGTATGAACTGGTAAGAAGACAAAAGAGCGGAGCCCTGGTGCAGCAACGTTTAAATGCTATTGTTACTATTCCGGTAGTTGTGCATATCGTTATGCAGGATCCAACCCTCGTAACTGATGACCAGGTGCAAAGCCAGATTGACGTGCTGAACGCAGATTATGCCGGTAACAATGCCGACTCTGTAAAAATTCCTGCTGCTTTTAAATCTGTATTTGGAAAAAGCCAGTTGAGATTTTGCCTGGCGCAAAGAACGCCTCAGAATAATCCTTCTAATGGAATTGTTCGCACTTCTTCAACCACTGAATCAATAGCCGGTGAAGGAGATCCTATCAAATACGCTTCTATGGGAGGAGCTGATTCATGGGATCCTGATAAATACCTGAACATATGGGTTTGTAAAATGAGCGGCTCTACTGATTTGGGATATACTTTTAACCCTGGTTTAGGCATTGCTTCTGCAGAGCTTGGTTTTGTAAATGCGTATCATGCATTTGGTACTATTGGCACTGCAACTGCCCCATTTAATAAAGGTAGAACTGCCACGCACGAAATCGGGCATTATTTCAACCTGCAACATATCTGGGGCGCTAATAATTGTACATCCTCCTGCACAGATTCTGACGATGTGGACGATACGCCTAACCAGGATAAATGTTTTTTTGGAACCCCTGTATTTCCTCAAACAGACGCCTGTACTACTATTTCTCCGGGTGTAATGTTTATGAACTATATGGACTATTCAGATGATGCCGCCATGTGTATGTTTACCGCCGGACAGGCAGACCGTATGGAAACAGCCATAACTACTTTTTCGGAACTTACACCACTGATGACTTCTAATGGTTGTACACCGCTTACTTTATATACCAATGATGTAGAGGTACAAAAAGCCGTTTCGCCAGACAACAGCATTGTATATTGCAATGCTACTACCATTACTCCTCAATTATTGATACGGAATGATGGAACAGCTACTTTAACCAGTGTGCGTTTAAATGTTTCTGTGGATGGTGGAACAGTTGTGAGCAAAGTACTTACGGTAAATCTTGCCACACTGCAAACCACTACCATTTCCGGCGACGCGATGAATGTGAGTGTGGGTTATCATACTGTTCAGTTATATACCACGTTGCCGAACGGTGTGGCTGATCAGCAGCCTTCCAATGATTCTGCCTCAAGCGTGTTTTCAGTAACGGGAACGGCTACCGCTCCTGTAAAAGAAGGATTTGAATCAACGTTTCCGCCTGCAGGTTGGGGTATAGGCAATAATAGCGGATTAATAGATTATAGTCCTAAAAAAGTGACTGCTGCAGCCCATAGTGGAACAGCATCAGTAAAGTTTGACACCTACGATTATCAATTGTTTGGTAAATATTCCATCATCAGTACGCCTAAAATAACGGTACCGGTTACCGCTGATTCGGTGAAAGTTACATTCTGGAGAGCGGCCGCACAGGCTTCAGATAATATCGCCGATACGCTGGAGATTTTATATTCAACAGACTGTGGGCAAACATTTTCCAGCGCGTATAAAAAAGGAGGCGCTCAATTGATAACAAGGGCAAACCCACAGGACGCAGAATTTATTCCAACCTCCAGCGAGTGGGTGTCTGATACTGCAGATCTTACTAATTATGTAGCTGGTAAATTCGACAATGTAATTGTACAGTTCAGGAGCATTAATGGGAATGGTAACAATTTATATCTCGACGATATTAATGTATATACTATTTCTTTACCCGCAGTACTCAAGCAAAGAGGATATTTATTAGCGCCTAATCCTACAACAGGACGATTGACACTTCAGAACTATCCATCGTCTGATAAACTAAAAGGTGTGGCAGTGTTTAACAGCATCGGGCAGATGGTGTGGAAAGGAGATTATGGCTCTACAGCTGCCTTGAGCAATATGACCATTGATCTCAGTATGGTAGCGCCTGGTATTTATTTTGTGAAACTGTTATATACAGATACTACTATCACACAAAAAATACTGAAGATAAATTAAAGATAAGCGCACGTTTACAGATAATTCAGGTTTTCCCCTGAATAACACTGTTTCGAAATAAAACATTAGTTCATTTTTGGAGATTGAATGTGTATGAAATTTTAATTTAATTATCTGCGCATCTGCAGCAATATCATTTAAAGCAGTTGTTTCCTTGTAATTTCAAATTCATCTGCAGCAATTATTTATATTTGAGAAAATATTTTTTGCTGAAACTCAGGATGGATGAAGCTCAATTACTATTCCCATAAAAATAAAATGCTGGTCGCGGTTGACTGCATCATTTTCGGATTTGACGGCGCTCATTTAAACGTATTGCTTATTAAACGTGGCTTTGAGCCCGAAAAAGGAAAGTGGAGCCTTATGGGTGGTTTTGTACAACATGATGAAACTACCGAAGAGGCTGCTGCCCGAGTGCTTAAACAACTAACGGGATTGAGTAATGTTTATATGGAGCAAATTCACGCTTTCAGTTCCATTCATCGTGATCCGATAGAACGTACCATATCCATGGTTTTTTCGAGCCTTATTGATGTAAACGCCTACACGCTGCAATTAAATCACGATTATGAAGCGAAATGGTTCCGGATGAATGAAATACCAGCTTTAATATTTGATCATAAAGAAATGTTGACAATGGCGCTTGAAAAATTGCGCTATAAAGCGGCCTTTCATCCTATAGTATTTGAGTTACTGCCTGAAAAATTCACGCTTCCGCAGTTACAGAATTTGTATGAAGGGATTTACAGCCAGGAGCTGGATAAAAGAAACTTCAGCAGGAAATTATTGTCTACCGGGCTGCTGATAAAACAAAAAGACAAGGAAAAATCCAGCTCAAAACGGGGCGCGTACTACTTCAAGCTGGATAAGAAAAAATACCAGGCAAAACTCCATTCCTTCCTCAACTTTATACCTAATCCCGGCAATCCCAATTAATTTTTAAAAAAAGGAAGGGATATATTGTTTTTATTGAAATAATAAGTGTTAATTTGACACTGATTTATTTTTTTTATGTCAAAAGATTGTTTTGTCATTGGAGTAGATTACGGTACAGATTCCGTTCGCTCTGTAATAGTGAATGCCGCAAATGGCAATGAAGTTAGCTCTTCTGTATTTTATTATCCCCGCTGGAAAGATGGTTTGTATTGTGATGCCGCCGATAACCGCTTCAGGCAACATCCGCTGGATTATACAGAAGGATTAGAGATAACAATACAGGATTGTATCCGCCAGGCAGGCGCTGCCGTTGCAATAGGTATTAAAGCCATCTCTATTGATACAACAGGATCAACGCCGGTTGCAGTAGATAAAACAGGCACCCCGCTTTCCTTGCTTCCTGCTTTTAAAGATGATCCCGATGCCATGTTTGTTTTGTGGAAAGATCATACCGCAACCAGTGAAGCATCTGAGCTAAATGAGCATGCGCAAAAATTTAAGATCAATTATCTTCAATTTGTTGGAGGCATATATTCTTCCGAATGGTTCTGGGCAAAATTATTACGCATTCTTCGCGTAAGCGAAAACGTTAGAAAAGCATGTTACTCCTGGGTAGAGCATTGCGATTGGATTCCCTTTGTATTAACCGGTGGAACAGATGTACATCAAATGAAAAGAGGCGTATGTTCTGCAGGTCACAAGGCTTTGTGGGCAAAAGAATTCAATGGTCTTCCACCCAATGATTTTTTTGCGAGCCTTGATCCTGTATTAGATGGGTTTACTTCAAGATTATTTGCTGATACATATACAGCAGATAAACCTGCAGGCAATCTCTGTGCAGCATGGGCGGAGCGCTTAGGACTATCCACAGATGTAGTAATTGGTGTAGGCGCCTTTGATGCGCACATGGGTGCGGTAGGAGGGCAGATTGAGCCGTATCACCTCAGCAGGGTAATGGGTACATCAACCTGCGACATGTTAGTAGCGCCTGTTGAAGAAGTACAAAATGTATTAGTGAAAGGGATATGTGGACAGGTGCCTGGTTCTATCATTCCCGGCATGATGGGGCTGGAGGCAGGACAAAGCGCTTTTGGTGATGTGTTCGCCTGGTTTAAAAATGTGTTGAGTTGGCCCATACAACGTTTTATACACGATGAAGGGCAGAGAAAAAACATTACAGATAATATTATAAAAGAATTAAGCAGCGAAGCTGCTAAACTGCCCATAACCGAAAAAGATGAATTGGCACTGGATTGGCTTAATGGAAGAAGAACGCCTGATGCAGATCAAACATTGAAATCTGCGATAACACAAATGAATTTAGGTACGGATGCTCCCAGGATTTTTAAAGCATTGAATGAATCTATTTGTTTTGGTGCGAAAGCGATTATTGACAGGTTCAAAACGGAAGGTATACCCGTGAAGGGATTAATAGGATTAGGAGGTGTGGCACAAAAATCGCCATTCACTATGCAGGCATTGGCTGATATCGCTAACATGCCAATACGCATCCACAAGTCTGAACAAACCTGTGCCATTGGCGCAGCTATGTTTGCAGCTACTGCTGCAGGTATATATCCTAAGGTAGAAGATGCAATGTACGCAATGGTGCAAGGCTTTGATAAAACATATACGCCGGATGCTGCCAAGGTGGAGATATACGCCAGGCGATACGAGGCATATAAGAAATTAGGAAACTTTGTAGAAGGCGAAAGGCGTAAGGTTTAAGGTGTATGTGCGCAACTTGAAACTGTAACTTGAAACCTGGAACTTGCAACGTGTAACCTGAAACTTGAAACAATGACTTACGATCATATCCGCGAAGAGGCTTACAAAGCCAATATGCAACTACCTGCTTTAGGTTTGGTGCTTTTTACATTTGGCAATGTAAGCGCTGCCGATAGAAGCCTCGGCGTTTTTGCTATTAAACCAAGCGGTGTTCCCTACAGCGAATTGTCGCCGGATAAAATGGTGATTGTTGACTTTGAAGGAAAAACAGTAGAAGGTAATCTTCGTCCATCTTCTGATACACTTACGCATGCCGTATTGTATAAACATTGGAACAAGATTGGTGGCATCGTGCATACGCATTCTACTTATGCTACTGCCTGGGCGCAATCGCAAAGAGATATTCCTATTTATGGAACTACGCATGCAGATCACAACACAGTTGATATTCCCTGTGCGCAACCTATGAGTGATGAAATGATAAAAGGCAATTATGAATATGAAACCGGCTTCCAGATAATGAATTGCTTTAAAGATAAAAAGCTGAATTATGAAGAAGTGGAAATGGTGCTGGTAGGAAATCATGCACCGTTTACCTGGGGCAAAACAGCAGACAAAGCAGTTTATAATAGTGCTGTGTTGGAGAACGTAGCTTACATGGCTTATCTCACAGAACAGATCAACAGCACGGCTCCACGCCTTAAAGACGCATTGATAAAAAAACATTTTGAAAGAAAACACGGTCCTGATAGTTATTATGGACAATAATATTTTCTCTATCTACATCAAACAAAAACTCTAACAGCAATTATAATGAGTCAACTTAAAAACCTTGAAGTTTGGTTTGTAACCGGCAGCCAGCATTTATACGGTGAAGAAACATTAAAGCAGGTAGCAGCACATGCGCAAACTATAGCAACACACCTAAATGCAGCTCCGCAGATACCCGTTACCGTTATATGGAAACCAACAGTAAAAACACCCGAAGAAATTTATCAGGTTTGCCAGGAAGTAAATGCTGCAAAAAACTGTATTGGTATAATTGCATGGATGCATACTTTTTCTCCCGCTAAAATGTGGATCAACGGACTGAAGATTTTGCAAAAGCCTTTGTTGCACCTGCACACGCAGTTTAATCGTGATATTCCATGGAATGAGATAGACATGGATTTCATGAACCTTAACCAGAGTGCACATGGTGACAGGGAATTTGGTTTTATGGTAAGCCGCCTTCGTTTGAATAGAAAAGTAGTGGTTGGGCATTGGCAGGATAATGTGGTGATTGAACAATTGAATACCTGGTGCAGGGTGGCTGCGGGTTGGAACGATTGGCAGGGCGCAAGGTTTGTTCGCTTTGGAGATAACATGCGCTATGTAGCCGTAACCGATGGTGATAAAGTAGAAGCTGAGTACAAATTTGGTTATTCAGTTAATACACATGGTATTGGTGATTTGGTAAAAGTGATTAATGATGCGAGTGATAAAGCAGTTCATGATCTTGTAGGGGAATATGCAGACACATATACGCTTGCTCCATCCTTGCAAAAAGGAAATGAGCAACACCAATCATTAAGAGATGCAGCAAGAATTGAAATTGGTTTGCGCACTTTTTTGAAAGATGGAAATTTTAAAGGATTTTCAGATACGTTTGAAGACCTGCATGGCATGGTGCAGTTGCCGGGTATTGCAGCGCAGCGCTTAATGGCAGAAGGATACGGTTTTGCAGGAGAGGGAGATTGGAAAACTGCTGCGTTGGTAAGAGCAATGAAGGTAATGGGCACGGGATTAAAGGGAGGCAACTCTTTTATGGAAGATTACACGTACCATTTTGATCCTGCTAATTCGCTCGTGCTTGGTTCTCATATGCTGGAGATTTGTCCTTCTATTGCCAATGGAAAACCCTCCTGCGAAATACATCCTTTAGGAATAGGTGGTAAGGCTGATCCTGTAAGGCTTGTATTTAATTCAGGTGCAGGTGCAGCCATCAATGCTTCGGTGGTGGATATGGGTAACCGTTTCAGGCTGTTGGTAAATGAAGTAGAAGCAGTAGAACCCGTGCATGCTTTGCCAAAACTCCCTGTTGCAAGAGTATTGTGGAAACCATATCCCGATATGAATACCGGCTGTGCGGCATGGATACTCGCAGGAGGAGCGCATCATACCTGCTATAGCCAAAACCTTACTGCTGAACACCTGCAGGATTTTGCAGAAATGGCAGGAATTGAATTTGTTCTTATCGGCAAAAACACTAATCTTTATCAATTCAAAAACGAACTGCGCTGGAATGACGCGTATTACCAGCCTGGCAAGTGACAAATAACCCCAAATACTAAAACGCATTGACTTGTTATGAATCATCTATCTACTAAAGACTATCTTGTATTCGTTGTTTATTTTTTAATTGTTGCTTTCTATGGCTTTTGGATCTATCGCCGTAAAAAGAAAGCAACTACTGATACAAAAGACTTTTTCCTCGCAGAAGGTTCGTTAACATGGTGGGCTATTGGCGCTTCCCTTATTGCTTCTAATATTTCCGCAGAGCAGTTTATAGGCATGAGTGGAAATGGCTTTACAATGGGGCTGGCTATCTCCACTTACGAATGGATGGCCGCAGCAACATTGGTGGTAGTGGCTACCTTTTTTATTCCGGTATATCTAAAGAACAAGATCTATACCATGCCGCAGTTTTTGAATCAGCGCTATAATAGTTCCGTAGCAATGATCATGGCGGTATTCTGGTTATTATTATATGTAGTAGTGAATCTTACTTCTATTTTATTTTTAGGGGCATTGGCTATAAGCAGTATCTCAGGTATAAGCCTCACAGCATGTATGTTGTTTCTCGCTATTTTTTCTATCATCATTACATTAGGTGGTATGAAGGTAATCGGATACACCGATGTGGTACAGGTTTTCTTTTTGATATTAGGAGGATTGGTTACCACGTATCTCGCATTGGATCTGGTAGCTACTCACTTTGGTTCAAAAGGAGTATTAGCCGGATTTAAACTGCTCACTAAAAATGCAGATGATCATTTTCATATGATCTTTAATAAAGACAATCCCAATTATATCAGCTTACCTGGTTTAACTGTGTTGGTAGGTGGTATGTGGATTGTGAATCTTAATTACTGGGGATGTAATCAATATATCACGCAAAGAGCATTAGGCGCTGATTTAAAAACAGCAAGAGGGGGAATTCTGTTTGCTGCTTTCTTAAAATTATTGATGCCGGTGATTGTTGTACTGCCTGGTATTGCTGCATTTGTTTTATACAAAAACGGATATTTTCAACAGGAGATGTTGGTAAATGGAGAGCTGGTGCAGGACAAAGCATACCCTGTTTTATTAAACCTCTTGCCATCGGGTTTGAAAGGTTTGGCTTTTGCAGCGCTTACGGCAGCGGTTGTTGCCTCATTGGCTGGTAAGGCAAATAGTATCTCTACCATTTTTACATTGGATATTTATAAGAAGAAAATAAACCCTGAAGCAAGCGAGAAAAAACTGGTATGGACTGGTCGTATGGCTGTGATCATTTCTATGTTTATCGCTGTACTCATCGCTCCATTTTTAGGGATTGATAAAAAAGGCGGCTTTGAATATATACAGGAATATACTGGCTTTGTTTCTCCTGGTATTCTTGCTATGTTTTTATTAGGTTTCTTCTGGAAGAAGACAACTTCCAATGCGGCGCTCTTTGCTACAGTTGGTGGTTTCGCGTTATCGCTTCTGTTTAAATTTTTGCCAGGGATCATGAATCTTCAATGGCTGAGTCCATTCGGTTTTTCTAAAGAAGTAAAACAAAAAGATGGTACGATGTTGTATGAAATTCCTTTTATGGATAGGATGGGTTTTGTATTTGTTATATGTGTAATAGGCATGTATATCATCAGCACATACGAAAACCGCAAAGGTGTTACAGCACACGGATTGGAAGTAGACAGTAAAATGTTCAGAACCAATCCCGGGTTTGCAGCAGGCGCATTATTGGTTGTAGGCATACTCGCTGCATTGTATACTTTATTCTGGTAGATGTAAAAGGCAGTAGGGAAGAAAAGTTGCAAGTTTCATGTTGCAAGGAGCAGGAATCGAAAATTATATATTATAAATCTCAGAGATTGCTTTGCCACAGCCACGCAAGGCATCGCTATGACGGATAAATAATAAACTAAAAACTCTTGATGAATCTTTGTGCCTTGGTGTCTTTGTGGTTCAAGAAAAACTTTGGATTATCGGCTATCAGAAATCTAAAAATCAGCAATCAAAAATCATTTCACTCTTCCTGCCATGATACTGGTGCCAAGTCCTAATACTGCAATCAATGCAAAAGAAACGCGGAGGTTACTGAGCTCAGAAATAAAACCGATAATAGGTGGACCGATTAAGAAACCGAGAAAACCTATAGACGATACTGCAGCTAATGCAGCACCCGGTAACATTTTTTTTGATTTGCCAGCCATGCTGTACACCATCGGCACAACAGAAGATGTTCCTATACCTACTAGTAAAAAACCAGCAGTAGCAGTCATAACATACGGAAATAAAATGGCCAGCATCATACCAGATATAATAAACAATCCGCTCATTTGTAAGATGCGTTGTACGCCAAAACGCGTAATCATCCAATCTGCTGTAAATCTGCCTGCTGTCATGGCAAACATAAAAGCAACATAGCCGAGGCGGGTAAGATCTTTAGGTGCGCCCACAATTTTTTCAAAATATATACCGCTCCAGTCAAACATGGTGCCTTCGCAAATCATACATGCAAAAGCAATGATGCCTAGCGTAATAATAAACCGATCTGGTTTTACAAATACTTTTTTCTTTTCTTTTTGATTAAAATGCGCATCACGTGGCAACATAAATCTTCTTGCAGATAACATCAGCAAAAATCCAAGACCATAAATAATGCAAAAATGTGTAAACACCGGGATGCGGTCTGCAATCATATAGGTGCTGATCAAGCCACCCGCAAAACCAGCCATACTCCACACACCATGAAACGAAGCCATGATACTTCTTCTATACAATCTTTCTACTCCAATACCTTGTGTATTGAGTGATATATTGGAGAGATTACCACAAACACCAAAAAGGAACAGTGCAAAAACCAATTGCCACATAGATGTTACGCTGCCCAACAGCAAAAGCATCGCAGGATATAAACAGGCGGCAACAGAAAGTGCTTTTTTACTTCCGAAGCGGGTTACTAAAAAACCGGAGAGCGCCATTGCTGTGAGTTGACCCACAGGTAAAGCAAATAATACAAAGCCCAATGCACCATCGCTCAAATGCAATGCATCTTTAATATCGGGAATGCGGCTTGCCCATGTGGCAAACGTAATACCTTGTATAAAATAAAATGTACTTACTCCTATGCGGTAATAACGTTGTGTAGGAAAGGAAAGCGTGAGATTCATCCATTCGCTGTTTAGGTTATATAAAAGGCAGCGATCGTTTCCGGGTGCAAAGATAAATAATTATACCAGCGCTAAAGTTTGAAATTCGCTTTATTTACCGGAATTTTAAGTTTTTACAATAATGCTATGCAAAACAGTATATTAACCATCTGTTATATCATTGCTTCCGTTACGTTTATCCTTGGGCTTAAAATGCTGTCTCATCCTGCATCTGCGCGTAAGGGTAATCTCATTGCGGCAGCAGGTATGGCGCTTGCTGTTCTCGCTACCATTTTTTTATATAAAGATGAAGAGGGTAATGCATTGCATAACTATGGATGGATCTTCGGCGGTATTTTAATTGGTGGTGTAATAGGAGTGATGGCAGCAAAAAAAGTAAAGATGACTGCCATGCCCGAAATGGTGAGTTTGTTTAATGGAATGGGTGGCGCATGTGCTGCACTGATCAGTATTGTGGAGTTCAATCATTTGATGCATAGTTCCCCAAGCTGGACCGTATATCCACCGTTAAGCATTCTCGGACCACAAGGCTTAAATTTCATAATTCCAACAGGAGAATTGATAATTATAATACTCGGATTGATTATAGGAACGGTATCTTTTACTGGTAGTATGATTGCATGGGGTAAATTGAATGGAAGGATAAAAGATTTTTCATTTAAGGGACAGCATATCTTTAATATTGTTTTACTATTGGTTATTGTAGCATTGAGTGCATGGCTAATATTTGCATTTAGTAATACCAGTTTACCGATAGGGATAAAAGATATATCAAGTTTATCAGGGTGGAATTATTCCAGCTCTTTTTTTATTTTCTTCTATAGCATATTTCTTCTTTCAATTCTTTACGGCGTTTTCTTCGTGCTCCCTATAGGTGGTGCTGATATGCCAGTTGTAATTTCATTGCTCAATTCTTTTACAGGGGTAGCAGCTGCATGTGGTGGCTTTTTGTATGATAATAAAGCAATGCTTACTGGCGGTATATTAGTAGGCGCTGCGGGTACTTTGCTCACCATATTAATGTGTAAAGCAATGAACCGTTCTTTGCTGAATGTTTTGATTGGTTCATTTGGTGGAAGTACTGGGGGTGGTTCAGAAAAGAAAGAACAGGGCACATACAAAGAAATTTCTTTGAGCGATGCGGCTGTTGTGATGAATTATGCCAATAAGGTTTTTATTGTTCCCGGTTATGGGTTAGCGGTAGCACAGGCACAACATGCTTGTCATGAGCTGGAAAAAATGCTTACTGAAAAGGGTGTTGATGTAAAGTATGCCATTCACCCTGTGGCAGGCAGAATGCCGGGGCATATGAATGTTTTGCTTGCAGAAGCCGATGTGAGTTATGATAATCTATTAGAAATGGAACAGGCGAATGAAGAATTTCATAATACAGATGTAGTGCTGATATTGGGTGCGAATGATGTGGTGAATCCGGCTGCTAAAACAGATCCGTCTTCTCCTATATATGGCATGCCGGTCTTGAATGTTGAATTGGCTAAAACGGTGATTGTAAACAAACGCAGCATGAAACCAGGTTATGCTGGTATTGAAAACGATCTTTTCTTTCAGCCAAAAACATCTATGTTGTTTGGTGATGCCAAAAAGGTATTACAGGATCTGATTGCTGAGATAAAGGCATTGTAGCGTTTACAAAAAAGAGGAAGTAAGAATTTACAAGGAGGCTAGTACTTCCACAAATTCATCTATCGAAAATGTATCTAATGGTGGAAACGATATCGTTTTAAGAAAAGTAAAATGTTTATCTTCTGTAACTATATGAGATGCTTTGCCCGCAATGGCACAATCGCAATATTTATTATCATCCGGATCGTTGGTTATTAATTCCCATTTAAAATGTGGAGTTACATAATATACATTAGGTAACTCCTTCAGTAACGATATAAAAGTACTTGCTGTAATGGCTCCATATTTTATTTGAATTATTTACTCATACTCAAGCAGTATTTCATTTGATACAGCAATATTAAATTTACCACGAACTAATGATTGGTATATAACATGATAAGGCGATTTAGAAGTGAGGCACATTACAAAAATGTTGCAATCAATTACTACTGTCATCGTTATGCCCTTTTACGGAAATGTTCTTGCTTCCATTTCTCAAATATGTCCGTAGTATGCCCTTTTTGATCAAATGCTTTATCTGCCTCTCTTGTTACTTTATCCGACAGATAGGTGATCAACAAAGATTTAATCTCATTCAGATCTTCTTCAGTTTGATTGTGACTGAATAATTTAAGTATTTCAAGTTGTACATTATTGAGAGCAGAAGGCATGCTGATTATTTTTTCAAAGTTAGCTATATTTTGTATTATCTTATTTATTGTAAAAAGTGTATACTGGCACATTACAGGGTGCAAAGATTAATACTGGTTTCAAATATATTTGCAATAAAATTATCTTCAAATTGTCTGTCCCACATGCTTTATTAACTTCATTAACCGGTACAATAGGTTTCGATAAAGAAGCTTTTGAAAATATACATGCGTCAGGAGCACAGGTTACGTCTATCCGTATCAATCCATATAAACAAAAAACAGTTGGAGATGAAAGAGTAAGGATACAAGCTGCAGATGTATTGTCTCATTTTACAAATACATCTCACATTCCATGGTGTGAGAACGGGTATTATCTTTCTGAACGTCCATCTTTTACAACAGACCCATTGTTTCATGCAGGTTGCTATTATGTGCAGGAACCTTCCTCCATGTTTTTAGAACAGGTAGTTAAAACCTGCTTCAGAGATCATTCGGTTACGCCTTACCGTGTGCTTGATCTTTGTGCAGCGCCGGGCGGAAAGTCAACACATTTATCCGGGTTATTCCCCAAAGGATTAGTAGTGGCAAATGAAGTAATCAAAACAAGGTCAGGCATATTAGCTGAGAACGCCATTAAATGGGGAAATGATAATATGGTTGTGACGAGTAATGATGCACACGATTTTCAAAAATTGCGCGGCTATTTTGATTTGATTGTAGTAGATGCTCCGTGCAGTGGAAGTGGCATGTTTCGCAAAGATCCTGAAGCAATAAATGAATGGTCGTTAGAAAATGTTGACTATTGCAGCAAACGCCAAAAAAGAATATTAGAAGATGTTTGGCCCGCTTTGAAGGAAAACGGTATTCTGGTGTATTGTACCTGTTCTTATTCGCAAGAAGAAAATGAAGATATACTAGATTGGTTGAGTAAAAATGTTGAATTGGAAAGCGTACGAATTGACATTGAACAATACGCTGGAATTATAGAATCCGAAAGTGAAGAAAAAAAATGTTGGGGTTATCGGTTTTACCCGGATAAAATAAAAGGAGAAGGGTTTTTTATTTCATGTGTAAGAAAGTGCAGCATCGAAGGTGAAACTCATGTAACCCCCAAGGAGTTTTTGAATGCTTCTCCGAATGAAAAGAACACTATTGCACCTTTTGTGCAAGATCCACCTGCCTGGGATTATATACATACAGAAGAAGAAATAACATTGATCAACAAAATCTGGTTGCCTGATGTAGCCACTATTTTTTCTGCGCTATATGTAAAAAAGATGGGACTGAGAGCTGGAAGAGTAATCAAAGATCAATTGATTCCCTCACACGAGTTAGCCATGAGTAATCAACTAACGGGTACAACAACCAAAATCAACATAGAGAAAACAATGGCGCTGGAATACCTTCGTAAAAAGGATATCAGCATCGCTACGTCCACAAAAGGCTGGCTATTAGTGAGCTTTAATGGTTTTGCATTGGGATGGATCAAGGCTTTGCCAAACAGGGTAAACAACTATTACCCGGCGTCTTTTCGCATATTAAAAGACTGATTTTCACGTTATATGTGCAATCCGTATTTTTTGCTTATTTTCGTATGTGCTGAAAACAAATAATATCTGATGAAGAAACTGTTTTTAATATTATACTTATTTGTTATTGCTACCAGGCTTGCCGCTCAATCTTCTGATCTTGTTATTCAATCAGAAGGCGGAAAATTTTATATCAATCACACCGTTGAAGCCAAAGAAAATTTATATAGCATTGGTAGATTGTACAATATCAGCCCTAAAGAAATTGCTCCCTTAAATGGGTTAACTACAAGTAGCGGGTTGGAGCTAGGCCAAACACTAAAAGTGCCGCTTACAAATTCCAATTTTGCGCAGCAGGGTACAGCAGCGGCAGATGAAGCTTTTGTTCCTTTATATCACGTAGTAGCCGAAAAAGAAGGGTTGTTCCGCATCGGACAGAATTTTGATAAAGTTTCTGCCAACGATCTAAAAAAATGGAACAATCTCAGTTCTGAAAGTATCAGCAATGGACAACATCTGGTGGTAGGATTTTTAAGAGTAAAAAAATCTCAATCAACATTAGCTGTAAATGGAATTAAAAAAATTGGAGACCCAATAGCCAGTTTACCTCCATTGGCCAAGCAGGATAATGTAACAACTACTGCTGCGCCTGATAAAACAACCAAACCAATTGAGACTGTTCAAAATAATACGCAAGGTGCACAGGCAGCTTCGCAGGATGCTGGCATGGGCTTCTTTAAAAATTTGTATAAACAACAATCTTCTACTAACCAGGCGTTCAGAAGTGAAACGGGCGCTGCATCTATTTTTAAAAGTACCAGCGGCTGGCAGGATACTAAATATTATGCATTGATGAATAATATTGCGCCCGGTACTATTGTACGCATCACTAATCCTTTGAACAGTAAAATTATTTTCGCTAAAATTCTTGGTGAACTTCCCCCCGGTAAAGAAAACGAAGGGCTGTTGATAAGAATCAGCAATGCCGGTGCAGCAGAATTAAAGGTGAGTGATAAGGACCCTAAATTTTCTGCTGAAGTATCTTATGCAAAAGGGTAGAAAGGTTTGGGGTTTCTAAGTTGCAGGTTACAAGTTCCAAGTTTCAGGGTGTGGAAAATATTTCGATTACTGATTGCTCATTGTCGCTTCAATGTCGTTTTCTTAAGCTGTTCTTTTACTTTTGATCGAAAATGTCGTGCCTACGGCACTCAATATCTTCTGGCATTACATTTACCAATATGTCGCTTCTAAGGAGCTTATTCGCCGTGCTCGGTAATGCTTCACACATGGTTTAAAAAAACAAGTCGGTCAGCATTGAAGGAATAGTCAAGCCTCGTAGAGGCGATATTTTGTAAGATATAAGCAAAATAAAATGGGAAAGTACCGTAGGTACGACATTGTCGGAATGCCTGGAAAGAATCTTACATATCATAAGCCCTCATTGCCCACCTGACGATGCATGTATGTTTCTTGGGGAAACGACATTGATTGCCGATTGCTCAAATCCACAATCTCTGATTTTATTCCTTCTTTTTCCAGTCTTTTCCGTCCCACACTTCTGTTTTTTTGCTATCTGTATTATAGAACTGTAGCCCAATACATGCGGAGGGGTTTTTAATAACAGGACGATCCTGCGAAGAGCCGGAATTTACATTACCGCTGCCCTTATTATCGTGCATAATTATTTTACCAGTTAAACTATCTAAAGCGTTTTTATTGAAAGCCGATTGTTTTATTGAATCCGCACTGTTGCCCGTAATAATAGCATCGGTTATTTTTGAAAGATTAAAAGCTGTATTAGCCTTAACGTTGGTTGCTTTGTTGTTGGCGAAGGTGAGATTATAATTCCATGTATCAGGCCACTTATTTGAACTGCCATCAACAGCGTATGCGTTATCGGTTGTATTGTGCACTTCGTTGTTCTGCACTATGGCAGCAGTGGTATTGCAATCAAGCCAGATGCCTTTTCTTACATTTTGTATATAGTTATCGCTCACATTCAAATTTGTAATCTGCTTGCCGAATATTCTGATCCCATCATTGCTTCCAAGATCGGTTTGACTCAGGTATAATTTGTTTTTTGTAACCGTAATGTTGTTGTATCCTGTTCCATTAATAACACCTACTTCTATGCCGTTTTCAAACACACCTTCCCATATTGTATTATTGCTGATAGTAGTGCCAAATGCATAAGCTGATATTGCTGCGTAAGATCTTTTATTCTCTGTTTTATACCTGGTGCTCCAGCATTCATTCATATAGCTTAATATACCAGGTGACTGTAGTTTTTCTCCTCTCTTTGAAATATTCTTGTGTTTGTTATACCGGATGATCATACCAGAAGAGTCAGGATAGTCCTGTATTACAATCTGGTCTGCATCCCAGTTTTTTGCGCCATTGCTGGTCACGCCATCAAACGTATTCTTTTCGATAATTACATTTTTAGGACTTACTTTACCGCTACCAACAAGACCTCTTGCTACACCTGTATTTGCTGCGTTGATATTTGAAAAATTACAATCGTGAATGTGTAACCCATCAGCTCCTTCCCTGAAACGGATACCCGCAGCATACATTTTTGCATCTGCAATTTGTTCTGCGCCTGATATAGTACAATTGGCTATTTCAACATTGGATTGACCATTGATTATCTCCATTATCCAAAGCGCCTTATTACTGCCATCAAAAGAAATGTTTTTTATACTGATGCCGGATGCTTTAACTCTCGTCATAACAATATTGCGAACAAGACTATCGGGTTCAAGTTTAATAGTACTGGCCGTATCTCCTGTTAATGAATGGGTAATGTCTAATGTTTGTTTTATCAACAGTTCTCCGGAAGGTAAGTATACAGTTGTTCCTGCTGGTGCAGCAGAAAATGATTTTCTCAGGGCTATATCATTGAAGGTTTTTCCATCACCTTTTGCACCGAACCATGCGGCAGAAAAAGAATTACCTTTTACTTTTATTCCACTCAGATTAAGTGAAGTATTAAAAATCTGTATACCTGCCGGAGCGTTAATAACGCCTCCTGTTATACTACCTGTTCCACCCACGATTACACTTCCATCAAATTCCAGTACTTTATCATCAGGTATATGGACATTACCATTGATGAGTAATTTGCTTTTTTGTTCTTGCTGAAAAATAATTTTTTTAATGGCAGGGTTATTCAATGCAGATTGAAGCTGGTTGGTAACATCTCCTTTTATGGCAAACAAACCAAATGAGCCGGCATTAAAGCTACCTTCTGTTATATCTTTAAAATTGTTTTGGTTTTTTTCTTCAGAAACAGCAAGAACTCCAGCACTATTATCTTTATTACCTGATAATGGAAAATGAGCAGACCGTATATTGTCTATAAAAGATGATACGATGCAAAGAAAAAAAGTAAATGAAGATATTTTTATGTATAGCATAGCAATAATTAAGGTTAAATGTCGCAAATACATATACCATGTCACCAGCTAAGTTAATTCGCTTCATTTTATCAAATGGTTTTCTGCTGCTTATTAACGTCTTGTTGTAAGATTTTAACTAACCTGATCAACAATATACCTGATGCCCGCTTTTTTTCTTATTTCATCTAATGTATGCATAAGAAGAAGTGTGTCGGCATGGCTCATAATATCACTTTCTAAAAGACCCTTTCGCAAACATTCTCCTACATGCCTTGCTTCATAATGATATCCAAATCCGTTTACTTTTTCCACAGCGATAATCTGTTTACTGTCTGCTCTCCCGGTATATAATTCAAGCGTTGTATCAGGTGCGTAAAATCTATGTGTAAGCCGGAGCCTTCCTTTAGTTCCGCTAATATCAGCTTCTGTAGCGAGATGGGTGCTGTAAGATGAAAAAAGCTGAGCCAATGCTCCATTATTATACCTCCATAAAATGGCGCATTGTTCATCAACGCCGGTTGAAGCGGGCGTCATGGTGGCTTCTATATGATCTGGTTTACCCAATGCCGCTAAAGCGAAAAATACATTGTATATACCAATGTCCAGCAAAGTACCTCCTCCCAATGCAGGGTCAAAAATTCTTGCGGCTATTGGTGGTTGGGGAATAAATCCAAAATTGATCAACACATTCTGAATGGTTCCCAATGTGCCATTTTGTATAATCTCCATCATTTTTTGGTAAGATGGAATAAATTTCGACCACAATGCTTCCATCAGGAAAATTTTATTTGCTTTTGCTGTGGCTATCATTTCGTCTGCCTGTCTGCTATTAAGCGCAAAAGCTTTTTCGCATAATACCGGTTTTTTGTTTTGCAGGCAAAGCATCACATGTTCATAATGTAGTCCGTGCGGTGTAGCAACATATATTACATCTATCTCATTATCCTGCACCAGTGCTTCATAGGTATCGTAACTTTTCTTTGCTTTATATTCTTTTGCAAAATTTGCTGCGTTTATTGCATCCCGTGATGCCACAGCAACCAGTGTTGCGTCTTCAACAAAACTTAGATCTGATGCAAATTTCCTTGCTATCTTACCACAACCTAAAATTCCCCAGCGGATTTTTTCTGACATATAACTTGTTTTATTTGGCTAAAGATTTGATATCGTCGTTCGTGTATGCATGAGTATTGCAACAATTGTTCACCTTTAACAACTGTGGCATCCGGCAACACCGCTGTTTTTGCTTGCATGTTTTTTGTTATTTTGCGGATAAGATTTACATCATGCAAATTCAGGAAAATATTCCGCTCAAACAATACAATACTTTTGGCATACAGGCGTATGCGCAATATTTTTCAAAGCTTGAAAGTACAGATGAGTTGTTACAACTGTTGGAGCAAAAAAAATCTGTTCCGGTTACGATACTCGGCGGAGGAAGTAACATTTTGTTTACACAGGATGTGCGGGGACTTTTGCTGAAAAATGAAATAAGAGGAATTGAAGAAGTTGGCGAAGATGATACCGATGTATTTGTGCGTGCAGGTGCAGGAGAAAACTGGCACCACTTTGTGCAATATTGTATAAGCAGAGGATGGGCGGGACTTGAGAATTTATCGCTGATACCGGGTAATGTGGGTGCATCGCCTATGCAGAACATCGGCGCTTACGGCGTGGAATTGAAAAATGTTTTTAATAGTCTTACTGCTTTTCACTTACAAGATAAAGAGCTGCACACATTTACTGCAGGAGATTGTGATTTCGGATATAGAGAGAGCGTTTTCAAAAATAAGTATAAGGGTGAATATGTGATTACTGATGTAAGTTTTCGGTTGCATAAAAAACCAGTATTTCATCTTGATTATGGAGCTATTAAAGATGAGCTGGAAAAGATGAAGATTGATGAACTTACGATCCAGGCTGTTTCACAGGCTGTTATTAATATACGTTCCTCAAAGCTTCCTGATCCCGCAGTTATTGGAAACGCAGGTAGTTTTTTTAAAAACCCTTCTGTACAGGAAAAATATTTTTTGCAACTGAAAGAACATTTTCCTGGCATAATAGGTTATAATAATAATGATGGCACCGTTAAATTAGCTGCGGGATGGTTAATAGAACATTGCGGCCCAGATGAAGTAACAAGCTGGAAAGGTTATAGAAGGGGAGAGGCTGGATGTCATGCAAAACAGGCATTGGTATTGGTAAATTATGGCAACGCCACAGGTAAAGAAATATATGCTTTGAGTACCGGTATACTGGAAAGTGTTCAGCATAAATTTGGAGTAACACTAGAGCGGGAAGTAAATATTCTATAAGAATTTTGCCACAGATGCGCAGATTGTATGCCAGTACAAGTCGCCAGGCGGCAACAACAAAAGAGTGTGAGGCGAGGACGCCTCACACAGCAATAAATATTCTATAAGATTTTTGCCGCAGATGTGCAGATTGTATTACATTATATAGTCGTCAGGAGGCGATAGCAAAAAAGTATGAGGCGAACTCGCCTCACACAGCATAATATTTCTGAAAGCCGATGGCTGATTGCTGATAACTGTATTAATATCCCTGGTCAAAACCTTCCTCATCTTCAAACGACGATGCTTCTTTTCCCATATTCAGCATGGAGCCCATCAGGTCTTTAAATTCTATTTTACCGTCTAACACTTTTTTGCTGATGAGAGAATAGGAAGATAAACCATGAAGAATCAATTCCATCAGTAATGCATTTTCTTTTTCATTCGCATGCGGAAATTTTTTCTTTACCAGCCCATATAGCCCTTCTACTTTGTACAGTAACTGAATTTTATCTTTATCCTTTACATTAAACAATATATCCAGTGTATTGCCGCTATCAAACCAATTGATGATAGGCCGGTATGGATTCTGTGTTTCTGGTTCCTTCTGTGATGTTCTTTTCTTCTTCAATCCATCAGGATTCGGAAAATATTGCGTGAAGAGTGTTCGGATGGCTTTATTTAAAAGGTTAAACGCTACCTGGTAGGGACCTTCCTGCTCGCCTTCATATACCAACTCAACCTTACCCGTAACCGAAGGAATAATGCCAGTAAGATCTGATAGCCATACCTGCGTTTCTTTTTCTTTATTCAGGATAGATCTTCTTTCAGCTGCGCTGATGGCATTTTCATAAGCTGCTATTGGTAACCTGGCAGATACACCGCTTTTCTGATCTACCAATTCGCTTGCTCTTGCTTCAAATGCCACCTGCTCTATCAGGCGTTTTACCATATCACTTATCTTCACTTTTTCTTTCTGCTCTTCAATAATATCCGCTTCCTGCTCAGTAATAGAAAGGGAGTCCTCAATATTCTTTGGATAGTGTGTTAAGATCTGGCTTTCTATACGATCTTTTAGCGGCGTAACAATAGAGCCCCTGTTCGTGTAGTCTTCCGGGTTAGCGGTGAAGACGAACAAGATATCTAATGCAAGCCTTAGTTTAAAACCGCGGATCTGTATGTCTCCTTCCTGCAGAATATTAAAGAGTGCTACCTGTATTCTTGCCTGCAGATCGGGCAGTTCATTAATTACAAAAATGCCGCGGTTACTCCTTGGAATAATGCCGTAGTGAATTACCCGCTCATCCGCAAAATTCAATTTAAGATTGGCTGCTTTTATCGGGTCAATATCACCAATAAGATCTGCAACGCTTACATCGGGTGTAGCCAGTTTTTCGCCATACCGCTCACTTCTGTGAAGCCAGCTAATGGGAGTTGCATCCCCTTTTTCAGCAATTAAATCTTTTGAAGATTTTGATAAAGGATTTAAAGGATTGTCATTGATTTCGCTTCCTGCCAGTACAGGTATATACTCATCCAGCAGTTCAATCATTTGCCTTGCCATACGCGTTTTTGCCTGTCCGCGTAAACCCAGGAATAAAATATTATGGCGCGATAAAATGGCGCGTTCGGTATCCGGAATTACACTGTCTTCATAACCCACAATACCCGGAAAGGTATTCTCACCCGTTTGTAGTTTTTTTATAAGATTGGCTCTTATTTCTTCTTTAACTGTTTTGCTTTTATATCCTGAAGCCTTTAATTCACCAAGTGTGCTAATGTTTTTAATATTCATCTTTGCTATTGTAATTGTTAAACATTCATTTCTTACTACTTACCACCTGTCGCTTATAACTTAATAAACTGTTTTTCTTTTTCCACTTTCAAAATCTTTAAATATGAAAGAACCAAGATTATCCAGCGATGCGAAGTATGCTTTACCATGATTGGTTTCTGTAAACTCCTGCACAAATTTCTGCAGATAGGAGTCTGTAGCAATCATAAATGTAGTAATAGGAATTTTCAATTTCTTGCATTGTGCTGCAAGATTAATGCACCGGTTCACTACTTTACGATCGAGCCCAAAACTGTTTTTATAATATTTGTTACCAATTTTCAGGCAGGTTGGCTTTCCATCGGTAATCATAAAAATTTGTTTGTTGGGATTTTTCCTGCGTCGCAGTATATCCATCGCCAATTGAAGACCAGCCACTGTGTTGGTATGGTATGGGCCTACCTGTAAGTAAGGAATGTCTTTAATTTCAATGGGCCACGCGTCGTTGCCAAATACCACAATGTCTAAAGTGTCCTTCGGATATTTAGTAGTGATCAGTTCACTCAAAGCCATTGCTACCTTTTTAGCAGGTGTAATGCGGTCTTCTCCATATAAAATCATGGAGTGCGATATATCTATCATTAATACGGTAGAGGTCTGCGATTTGAAATCAGTTTCTCTTATTTCAAGATCATCTTCATTCATCTGCAATTGGTCAACACCGTGATTGATTTGCGCATTACGGATGGAGCTTACAAAATCAATCTGCTCCAGCATATCACCAAACTGGAAGGGGCGTGTTTCCGGATTGATCTCATCTCCTTGTCCGGGTTTATAAGTACGATGCTCTCCCTGTTTGGTTTTTTTAAGTTTGCCAAAAATCTCTTCCAGGCTTCTTCTTCGTATGCCCTTTTCTGTTTTAGGCGTAATATGAATTTCTCCGTTCTGTTTGTTCTCGTCTATATAACCTTTTTCTTTCAGCTCATCAATAAAATCACCCAATCCATATTCTTCGTTGGTCATCTGGTATTGCTTATCTAACTGGGTCATCCAGTTTAAAGCTTCGCCTACATCACCGCTGGTATAGGTGAGCAGTTGCATAAACAAATCAAGTAATTGCTCAAATTTCGTTTTCCCGTTTTCCCGTGGATCGAACAATGAAAAATGATACCCTAACATAAAGATTCCTTCTTTGCTGTAATAAATTATTCAGCGGAGGTAATGGTATTGAAGTGGAATGGTATTATCTGGCAATCGTTAAGCGCCTCAATATCTCTGCCTCCTTTCTTCCTGCAATTTAAGACTTTCAATTCATAAAATACCAGGCCGGTTATTTCGTCTATGAATAACCGGGACTGAGCTTTAAAAAGAACTTTTGAGTTTATTACCGGAGTTGTTATAAACTTTTTTTACATTTTTCCATCGCCATATAAACCCCCCGGCTGTTTTGGCTTTGCCAGCTGCTACAGCGCCAATAGAAGTAGCAAATACACCTGTTTCCTGCTCTGCCACTGCCATGCTTGAGTAAGTTTTTATTCGTTTGCCTTTGAGCGTGTATTGTTCTACCGGTTTACGCAAGGCTTCATTAAGCGCTTGCCTTTGTTTTTCCCTGTTTTCGGGAGATAGATCAGCAAAAGGAGTAAAAAAACGATTCGTGTCAACTATGCGTTGTTGTTTCTGGCTAATGGAAACCAACTTAAGGTTGGATGGTTTTATGTTGAAGTTATCGCCATCCTTACAAATAACAACCACGGTTTTGTCATCAGCGTTTAAATGCTTTACAAAACAACTATATACCAGTCTGCTGAGAGTAAAATTGTATTTAACCTTATTAAATATTACTCTGTTACAAAGAAAAGAAGCAAAGTCATTTTTGACAGTATTGCGCTTTTTAATGATCATTGGTTTAATAATCCTTTCTTCCTTCAGGTAGATTGCTCCATTTTTATACTGCATTTCGTATGGCAACCTTTTAATTCTTCCAAAATTAGAAACCTTGTAATATCCTTCTAACGCAGGAATGTCTTTCCATTTTTCACCTTTAATATTGTTGAGCACCAATATTTGATATGGATATTCTTTTTTAGCCATAAAAGATTTGAAGCTTTGTTTTTCACAGAGGTTTATGAAGAGATATAAGTTGCAAGACTATCAGCTTTTTTTATAAGGGGTACGTACTAATGGAATATTTGGTTGCATTAATTTGAAATTAGAGATTTGAGATTTCAAATATCTTACTGCAGATTGCCTATTGCTTATTGCTTATTGCTTATTGCGGATTCCCGTTTTATTCACCATTGACTATTCACTATTCACTCCCTTATACCACCAGCAGGTTTCGGCATACGGTATAACTGAAAATGGTTTTGTTTTTATTATTAAGCTTAACGCCCATCGATTTGTCGAATTCCTGTATTTCCTTTACTTCTATATGGGCTCCAAGTTGCAAACCCAACGAATCAAGAAATTGCAAAAAGCTGGCATCGTGATTAGCCACACCGGTTAAACGATATACCTGGTTCATTTTGCCTTCACTCAGCGGAAAAGATTTATATACCGGGAGTTTGCCGTTAGAGTCGGGGATAGGTTCTCCATGAGGATCAAACTGCGGATGACCAAGCATCTCGTCAACCCGGTCAAAAAAGCGGTCAGACTGTATATGTTCTATCTGTTCGGCAATATCATGCACTTCCTCCCAGCCCATGCCCATTACTTTTGATAAGAAAAGCTCCGTAAGCCTGTGCTTTCTTAGAATGTACAAAGCCTGCTTTCTGCCTTTTTCCGTTAACTCAATTGCCTTATACTTTTCGTATTTGATGAATTTTTTATCCGCAAGCTTTTTAACCATGCTGTTTACAGTAGGCATTTTAATAGAGAGGCTTTTGGCTATATCTTTTACAGTGATCTCTTTTTTTTCCTGCGAAAGCCGGTATAAAGCCTTAAGATAGTTTTCTTCTGTAAGTGAAATCATCTATTAAAGATAGAAAAGTTTGCCATATGCTTCGGAGATAGCCTTCAAAAATAAATTTGTTAGATTAATCTAACTTTATATTTTTGTACTGTAATCTTTTATTTTGAGACCCTCTATTTTTTTATTATTCATTTTATGCGCTGTGAGCACTTTTGCTCAACAGTACATGGCTATATACGGCAGGGTAATGAATGGTAGCATAGCTTTACCAAACGTTACTGTATCTGTAAAGGAGTTATCCATTTCTGCAATTACAGATAGTACAGGTTCATTTACTTTACCAGCACTGCAAAAGAATATATATAAACTGCGTTTTTCCTGTGTTGGATATGCAGCAGTTACCAAAGAAATCAATCTTGCTACAGATACAACTGGTTTGTTGGTAGAATTAAAACCAATAACCCAGGATATGGCAGAAGTGGTTATTACAGGTACTATGAAAGAGGTGAGACGCATGGAGAGCCCCGTACCGGTTGAAATTATTACACCTAAATTATTTCAGAAAAATCCCACTCCCAGCCTTTTTGAAGCGGTTGGCATGATCAATGGCGTTCAGCCGCAATTGAATTGCAATGTTTGTAATACGGGCGATATTCATATTAATGGAATGGAAGGACCTTATACCATGATACTGATTGATGGCATGCCGATAGTAAGCGCACTGTCTACTGTATATGGCCTTAACGGTATTCCAAATAGCATGGTTGAAAGAATTGAAGTAGTTAAAGGACCCGCTTCTTCCTTATATGGCTCTGAAGCCATGGGCGGCATTATCAACGTAATTACAAAAAATCCTTTAAAAGCTCCGTTAGTAAGCGCTGATGTTTTTGCTACATCCTGGAAAGAGTTTAGTGCAGATGCTTCTGCCAAATATAAAATTGGAAATGCTACAGGTTTACTGGGCATTAATTATTTCAACTATAGTAATCCGTTAGATAAAAACGGAGATGGTTTTACGGATGTAACCATACAGAACAGGGTTTCTATGTTTAATAAATGGTCTTTTAAAAGAAAAGAGAACAGGCTGGCTTCAGTTGCAATGCGCTATGTAAATGAAGACAGGTGGGGTGGGGAGATGAACTGGAGTAAACGCTGGCGTGGCAGCGACAGCATATATGGCGAAAGTATTTATACCAACCGCCTGGAATTTATTGGAGTATACCAACTGCCGGTGAAAGAAAAGGTTATTACACAGGTTTCTTATAATATGCATCACCAGGATTCGTGGTATGGCATTACGCCATACATGGCTTCTCAACAGGTTTTCTTTGCGCAGGCTTATTGGGACAAGCAATTGAGCAGCAGGCATAATTTTTTGCTGGGTGGTTCTTATCGATATACTTACTATGATGATAATACACCGGGCACTGCGTCTGCCAATGGACAAAGCAATCAGCCTGCACGCACTCCTTTGCCAGGTGTATTCATACAGGATGAGTGGTCGATAAGTGCTAAGCATACATTATTAGGAGGCTATCGTTATGATTATGATATTCATCACGGTAGTGTGCATTCGCCAAGGCTTGCTTACAGGTGGCGCATGAACAGTAATAATACGCTCAGGTTAAGTGCAGGTACCGGTTACCGTGTGGTGAATCTTTTTACAGAAGACCATGCAGCTTTAACGGGCGCAAGGCAGGTAGTTATAGCAGAAGCATTGCGTCCTGAACGATCTTATAATTCCACAGTAAACTATGTGTTGAAAATTCCATTGCGAGATGCATTTCTTGGATTTGATGTTACGGGGTTCTATTCTTTTTTTACCAATAAAATTGTGGGCGATTTTGATACGGATCCACGAAAAATTATTTACGATAATTTAAAAGGACATGCAATTTCAAAAGGAATATCATTGAACGCCGATGCCAGCTTTGCTTTTCCTTTAAAAATACTGGCGGGTATAACATGGATGAAAGTGTACCAGGTAGAACAAACCGGTACTGATCATCATTTTGAAAAGACGGTACAGTTAAACGCACCGGAATGGTCGGGTAATTTTGTTGCTACCTATACTTTGCCTGCGCAGTTTGTTATAGATGTTTCCGGTAAGTGGGATGGACCGATGCGACTGCCTGTTTTGCCCAATGATTATCGTCCGGAATATTCTCCCTGGTTTTGTATTGCCAATGTGCAGCTCACTAAGAAATTTAATAATGGATTGGAGCTATATGGCGGTATAAAAAATCTTTTCAATTTTGTGCCGGATGAACCTATTATGCGGGCTTTTGATCCGTTTAATAAACATGTGAATGATCCTGTTGCCAACCCTTATGGTTACACGTTTGATCCTTCTTATAATTATGCTCCGCTACAAGGGATCAGAGGTTTTATTGGGATAAGATATAATCTGTATAAGAAATAATAACAGTTAGTCTTTTGTGAGAACAGCAAAAGCATGGCTCGCTGTATCTGCGATGCTACCATCAGGTTTTTTGTAAATAAAATAAGCAGAGATATCTTTTCTGTTTTCTACAAAGGCAAGTGCTTTCTGCAACCCTAACGCCATCAGGACATTATCATACGCATCTGCAGTGATAGCATCAGCGGCGTATACTGTTACACTGATCAATTCATTTTGAGTAGGATAACCGGTATGCGGATCAATATTGTGACTGAACTTTTTCCCATTGCTTTCGTGAAACTGGCGGTAGCTGCCTGATGTTGTAATAGCGCCGCTATCAAGGCTGATTATTTTTTGCATAACGGATGGCTCCATTTCATAATCACCTGGCGCTTCAATACCGATTTTCATTTTTTCATTGCCCGGCAGCTTTCTGCCTTTCACGCGAATTTCGCCACCTATTTCTACTATATAATTCCTGATCTTATTCTTTTCAAGAAAATCAGCAACCACATCTACACTATATCCCTGGGCTATTCCATTTACATCAATAGTTATACAGGATTTAGTTTTGATAAGACGATGCCGTTGAAGTTTTATTCTGTCGCTACCTATACATTGCAATAGAGAATGAACAGCTGCACTATCGGGATAATGCGTTACTTTTTTTGCACCGAAACCCCAGGCTTGTACCAATGGCATTACGGTAATATCAAAAACGCCACCCGATTGTTGCCATACTTCTATTGATTTATTTACTACTGTATACAGGTGACGATCTATCGGAACACTTTTTTTTGCAGCATTAAATTTGCTGATAGTAGAAAATTTTTTATAGATAGATAAAGAGCTATCCAACAAAAGCAATATACTATCAATGCTGTTTTTTGTTACGATACTATCATCTGCATAATAGGTTACATGCCATGTAGTGCCTTGTGCAAAGCCCGACAATTGTACTTTGATGGGTTGTTGCTTATGGGCAGGTACAAACAGATAAATACTGCATATAAAAAACCACTGCAGGCAATGAATAACAGGCATAGTTTATTGATGAAAACTTTGCCCTATAAATTGTAAAGCATCGGTTATACCTGTGCGCCAGTAAGTCCAGTTATGTGAACCATCTCTTACACGATACTCATGATTCACTAATTTTTTACGCAGTGCTATATGTAATAAAGAATTGCCGTTGAATAAAAAATCATCATCGCCGCAATCAATCCAATATTTTACTTTGTTCAATTCAGCGCCTTGTTTTTTTGCAATAATGTCTAAAATAGAATTATCATACCAGGCTTTGTTCAGCCTGTCTTTTCCTTTTAAATCCTTGCCATATAATTGAGCAAATGTTCTTGCCCATTGCCCGTCGGGCATCATGGTAATTTCTTCGTCGCTGAAAATGCCAGAGCTTAGCGGAGCCGCTGCCGCGAACAATTCAGGATATTTTAATGCATATATCATGGTACCATAACCGCCCATAGAAAGTCCCGCTATGCCGCGATAATGTTTCTCTGCTTTTATTCGGTTGTTCTTTTCTATATATGGTATGAATTCCTTCACAAAAAAATCTTCGTATTTTTCTTTGCCATCGTATGAGTTGATATACCAGCTTGAATCGCCATTAGGCATTACAATAATCATAGGAGGAATCGTTCCATCTTCTATTGCCTTATCTGCATAGCGGTTTACTTCTCCAAACTGCAGCCAGCCGGTATTATCGTCGGTATACCCATGCAATAAATATACTACCGGGTAACTTCTTTGTGAATAATCATAATCCGGTGGAAAGTACATGCTGTACTTCACATCTTTGCCTAAAATTTTACTTGAAAGAACGTTCTGTTCAATTACTTTTCCATGTGTTTGAGCGAAAGAACTATAGAAAAAGAAGAAGGCAATTAAGGCTAAAACAATTTTTTTCATCATTATTTTTTATAAATCATTGTTGCGGGTTGCAAGTTCCAGGGTTCAGGGTTCAGGTTGTGCTCTCAACAACAAACTACAAACGATAAACCATAAACGTAATGCTTCGGTCTGACCTTCCGTACCGACCGGGCACACTACCTCGGTGTAAACGTATAGCTCAGTACTCTTTCTTCGTAATTAGCTAATACATATGCTACCAATGTACCATTGCTTCTTTCGAAAGTATATCGGTTCCTGTTTGTTCCGGTTTCTTTTTTGTTCGCTTTTTTAAACCACTCTTCCAGTTTCTGCCGGGTAGTATTGTAAATCTCAATTTTTCTAATCTTACTCTCGCTGATCTTTTTCGTCATATTATCTGTGTTGCCCGAAACAGGAGCAAAAATGGCAGGACGAAACAAAAAATTATTTACCGTTTGCGTACTATCAAAGTTTACGGTTAAAGTATCTCCTAAATAACCATACACATATCTTTCTCCTTTTTCACTGATGCTGTTTTTTGCCGGAGCTCCAAAAAACTTAACTACGTCCGCAGGCGTTGTAATACCCTTTTCCAACTTGCGCACATCATCTTCAGGAATAGGATGATAGATTGCGAATGGTGTGGATGAAGGGTTATATTTACTGCACGACACTAATACACATAAAAAAACCACTAACAACAATAAGAGGTGTTTATACATAACAATTCCATTTATTAGTAATAACAGCAACCAGGGCTAATAACGGGATGGGGGATGAGCGGAAGTAACCGCTTTTTGCTGCCCTTAAATAATTAAAAATTACCTGCTATTAATAACTAACACATTCTTTCAGTTCTTTTTCTGTATAGGCTAAGCCGTATTGTTTTAACACATCATCCGGCACGCCATTCCATTGATTGGGTTGATTACCTGCATAACCCATATCGGCAATACCAATTTTAGAAGTATAAAAACCGGTGCATACCAGGTCGCGCATGCTGGTGAAAAATGATACACCCTGCGACATCGATGGTTTGGCTTTTTTTGGATAAGCTATATCATCCACTACCTGTATCCGTTGAGTATTATCACAGTCTTTAAAGTTTTTTTGAAACCTGTTCTGCGTTTCCCTGTCCAACCATCTTAAACCACCACGCAATGGCACCTGGTTTTCGGGCATATCTTTTACAATAAACTCAATAAAATCAGGTACACCCGCTTCGGTTGCGCTGCCACTTACTTCGTCTTTGGGAATAATGATATCTGAAAGAATAGCAATGGTTGCCATTTCATGTTCTGTGAAAAACTTTGTTGATATCACATTTTTATAATGCTCAATTTCCTGTGGCTGACGTGCCGGACCTGCATCGCCATCGGTGCTGGCATTACTGGCAGGGGTAACCGCAGTTGCTTCTTCTGGCTTTTTCTTGTCAGATAATTTGCAGGCATCAAGCAATACAGATGATGACACTGAACCTACACCCAGTATTTTTAAATATTTTCTTCTGTCCATAAAAGCGTTTTTATATAAACCAAGGTTGGTTAGATATTCTGTTTCTTTAATTGATCAATAATGTATTCAGATGCACGCATAGAAAGCGCCAGTATCGTCCAGGTAATATTTTTATCAGCCTGCGAAGTAAACGCCGCGCCATCTACTACAAAAAGATTTTTACAATCGTGGGCCTGGTTCCATCCATTTAAGGCAGATGTTTTGGGATTACTGCCCATCCTGGCTGTTCCGCCTTCATGTATAATCTTACCGGGGCTTTCCAATCCATATTTATTCTCAGGACCATCCTTGTCACCCCAGGTAATAACCGCACCCATTTTATCCATGATCTCTTTAAAAGTATCCTTCATGTGTTTTGCCTGGTTTACTTCATAATCGCTCC
Organism: Agriterribacter sp.; assembly: GCA_047600465.1. GTDB lineage: Bacteria > Bacteroidota > Bacteroidia > Chitinophagales > Chitinophagaceae > Agriterribacter. The sequence goes on along the minus strand of JASGKU010000007.1, from coordinate 951,008 downwards.
ATTTTACATCAAAACGCAATACAGGAATACCATATTTATCTACCACATTCGGATCAATTTCGCAGCGGTTATCAAAACGCGGCAATGCTTCACCACGACCTGCCATACCTACACTGGCTCCATAGAAAAAGCGTTGATCTTCTTTTAATGATGCACCGTATCCACCAGCTTCTTTCTTCTTCCCATTTACCGGATAATCGCCATTCTGGCTTTCAATACCCATACCAAATCCATAAGAAGGCATATCCATTCCACCCCAGTATTCAATATGATATCCACGGGGGAAATTGAGTTTTTTATTGTCGCCCCACCATGGAGAATAGATGTGCATACCACCTACGCCATCTTCGTTGTATCTTTTTCTACCAAACAATTTTGGTAAATAACCACCCAATGCAGCACCGGTAGAATCGTGAAGATAACGGCCTACTACATCGCTGGAATTTGCCAGTCCGTTTGGATGTGCTTTTGATTTTGAATTTAGGAGCAGGCGTGAACTTTCGCAGGCACTGGCAGCAACAATTACCACCTTTGCATTTACCTGGTATTCATTCATGTCTTCTTTACTTACGTACGATACACCGGTTGCTTTGCCATTATCGTCGGTTAATATTTCCCGCGCCATGGCATTTGCAATTACATCTACATTTTTTGTTTCCAATGCAGGATTTACCAATACAGATCCGCTGGAGAAATCTGCATAAAACTGGCAGGATCTTCCGCACTGACCACAGTATACACAGGTGCCCCTTTGATTATTGATAGGCTTAGTAAGCATAGAAAGCCTTCCGGGTATTACTCTTACACCTGATTTTGTGGCGGCATCTTTTATAAAAAGTTCGTGCAGGCGTGGTTTAGGCGGGGGCAGAAAAAATCCATCGGGATCGTTTTCCAGTCCTTCGTTGGTGCCAAATACACCTATCATTTTATCTACTCTGTCATAAAAAGGCTTCACGTCTTCATAGCCAATCGGCCAGTTATCACCCAGCCCATCCACATCTTTTCTTTTAAAATCTTTAGGTCCGAATCTAAGCGAAATACGACCCCAGTGATTGGTACGTCCACCCATCATACGGGCGCGAAACCAATCCCATTCTGTACCTGCTTTTTTTGTATAAGGCTCGCCCTCAATATCCCATCCACCATAGCATGCATCAAAATCGCCGAAAGGCCTGTATTTAGTGCTTGAGCCACGGCGTGGTGATTCATAAGGCCATTTAAACTGGGTAACGTTTTTTTTAGGGTCAAACAGCACACCTGCTTCAATAAGACAAATTTTTAAACCAGCGTTGGCTAACATATAAGTAGCCATACCACCACCGGCTCCCGAGCCAACAATAATAACATCATACGTTTTAGGGCTCTTTTTAATCTGGAAATCTCCCATACTGAGTTTTGAATTAAAATAGTTCTTTAAAAGTGTGCCTAAATGTAGTACTTTATCTAATATGGTAAAACCAGTTTTTAAATTTGGGGCGCTCAGCTTTCAGCTATCGGCTTTCAGGTGTGAGCTATTAGCTAAGAGTTCTATTTCTTACGATAGCCGATAGCCGATGGCTGATTGCTGATCGCCGATTGCTCACCGCTCAACACCAATAATTCTATAACTTTAAAATAAAATATTTATATGCCTGTAATAGATGCTCGGATAGATACTTATATAAAAAAATCCGCGCCATTTGCTCAACCTGTTCTTCAGCACTTACGCGCTCTTATTCATAAGGCAGATCCGGATGTAGTTGAAACGATTAAGTGGGGCTTTCCAAATTTTGAAAGTCATGGTTCGGTAATGTGTAATATGGCTGCTTTTAAGGAACATTGTGTGTTTGGTTTCTGGAAAGCATCGTTGCTGAAGGATACAGATAAAATTTTGTCGTTGGCTGAAAGAGCATCTATGGGACATATGGGAAGGATTTCATCGTTGAAAGATCTTCCCCCTGACAAAATATTGATCAGCTACATTAAAGAAGCAGCTAAGCTAAATGCAGACGGAGTAAAAGTAGTGCGAAAAGAAAAGCCAAAAACCAGTGCGCCGATAGAAACGCCTGATATAGTGAACAAAGCCTTAAAGAAAAATGCAAAGGCATTGAAAGTATTTGAAGCTTTTCCTCCCAGCCATAGAAAGGAATATATACAGTGGATAACCGAAGCAAAAACGGATGCTACCCGGGATAAGCGCATAGCCACCATGATAGATTGGCTGGAGGAAGGAAAATCAAGAAACTGGAAATACGAGAAAAGGTGAAGGGTGGAGGGCTTAGGGTGAAAGGGTCGGTACCGTAGGTCAGACCATAGATTTTGATGTAAGGTTTTTCTTTTGTTGTTTATCGCTAAAATTCATCTTTTTCACTATTGACCATTCACTAAAACATGCTTCAATGAAATATGTATTGCTGCTTTTTATTATTCTGCTAAACGTAAACTTTTCAAACGCGCAAACCGAACCCACATTTGCTGAAAAGTTAGGGTACCCCAAAGGAGCTAAAGTAATTATCCTGCATGTAGATGATATCGGTATGTCATTTGATTCTAATGCCGGTGTTGTAGAAGCCATGACGAAAGGAGTGGCTAATTCCTGCAGCATAATGATGCCATGCCCATGGGTGCCGGGTTTTGTACATTATATGAAAGAGCATCCTGGTATTGATGCAGGTCTGCATCTTACTTTAACATCGGAGTGGAAAGACTACCGTTGGCCTGCATTGAGCGGTAAACCTACAGTGCCGGGGCTAACCGATCCTGAAGGTGCTATGTGGAGAGGCGTGCAGGATGTGGTAGATCATGCAACTGCAGATGAAGTAGAAACAGAAATAAGAGCGCAGGTAGATCGAGCAAGAACGATGGGGTTTGAGCCTACGCATCTTGACTCACATATGGGTACCTTGTTCGCCACTCCCGCATTTACTGAAAGGTATTTGAAAGTAGGGATAGAATATAAAATACCTGTGATGTTTCCCGGAGGGCATAATACACTGATTGCGCAGGAGATGAAAAACACAGCATCTGATCTGCAAACAGCAAGAATAATCGGAAAAAAATTGTGGAATGCCGGATTGCCGGTGCTGGACGATTTGTATGCTGATACCTATGGCTGGAAACTACCTGCAGACACTGCACCTACAGATGAAAATCTTCGCAGGTTTAAAACAAAAAAATATATTGATTTGCTGCGGTCGCTGAAGCCTGGTATCACCATGATTATTATGCATTGCACCGCCACCACTGAAGTGTTTGCTTATATCTCTGATTCTGGTCCGATACGTAAAGGTGATCTTTTGGCGATGACTGATCCTGAACTGAAAAAATATATTGAGAAAGAAGGTATTATACTAACAACATGGAAGGAGATGAAGGAAAGGAGAGATAAAATAAAACAATAATAGCGATAATTAAGTCAGTTGATAATTAATACCGTGACTTCGGAATATATTTTTCCGATATCCACGAAAAACGATACTTTAGTGAAGCAAGTAGCGCACTGATAAAGGAAAAACGTTTTGCCTCATAGGGGTGCCTGGTGAAAAATATTTTTCCGTTCCGTATTTCTTTTACGTACCTGATGGTGGTATCTCCTGGGTTTTGTATGTATCTGTACAATAAATATTTCATAGGTGTAGTACGGGTAAACCTTTAACGAAAGTATTATTATGCATTTAGTCGTCCAATTTTTTTCGATGAAATGCTGTATATGAGCGCCGGGTGAATGCCTTTTTTTATGGTTATGTATGCAGACTTTTGTATGAGGGTTGATGGATAATTCTTACCGGCATTGTAACACCAGTGCCTCCAAGTGATAATTTTTTCCTCTGTCATAAACATTTTTTATCCGGATCCCTTGCTTCATTCTTTATCATTAATAGTTATAAAATGAAAAAAGTAGTTGCTATTATTTGGTATTTACAGGTTTTGATACTGTGCACTATGGCACAGCAAAAGCCTGTTTTATTGCAGCATGTGCGTGTTATTGATGGAAATGGGGGATACCCGAAGGAAGAAACAAATGTATTGATTGAAGGAGACAGGTTTAGTACAATAGGGGCAAATATACAGGCAAAGGATGCCACTGTTATAAATATGAAGGGCAAAACAATCATGCCGGTATTAATCAGTGCACATACTCATATCGGGAATTTGAAAGGCACCCAAACCAACCCCATTAATTATACAAGAGAAAATATTACCAGGCATCTTGAACATTACCAACGATATGGGATAGGCGCAGTTTTATGTATGGGAACAGATCGGCCCTTGATATTTGATGGATTCAGGGATTCTTCTGTAGCTGCTCAGTTGCCCGGGGCAAGAATGTATTCTGCGGGTTTTGGTTTTGGAATGCCAGGCTCTCCGCCTGGTGCAGCCTTCGGATTTGATAAACCTTTTACATCAGCAGATGACCCGGAAATTGAAAAACAAATAACAACATTGGCAGCTTTACAACCTGCAGTGGTAAAAATATGGGTAGATGACTTTGGCGGTTCGGTAAAGAAAATGCCTGAAGATGTATATAAAGCTATCATTCGCGCAGCGCATAAACATGGTATACGCGTGGCAGCACACCTCTATTACCTGGAAGATGCACATAAGCTGATTGATGCAGGTATAGATATAATAGCTCACAGCATCCGCGATAAAGAAGTGGATGAGAGCCTGTTGAAAAAAATGAAAGACAAGCACATTGTTTATATCCCAACCCTGGCAAGAGATGAATTTGAATGGGTATATGCTGATGAGCCGGGTTGGTTGAAAGATGACTTTTTTAAGAATTCGTTAGAGCCCGGTGTATATGAAATGATTACGTCAAAGGAATATAAAGACAAAATGAAAAATGCACCTGCTTACGAACGTGCCAGGCAGGGATTAAAGATCGCGTTTATCAATCTTAAAAAAATACACGATGCTGGCATAATAGTAGCCATGGGCACTGATTCAGGCGCAACACCTGCACGGGCAGAGGGCTTTGCGGAACATCTTGAAATGGAACTGATGGTGCAGGCAGGGCTTACACCTTTACAGGCTATTACAGTGAGTACAAAAAATCCTGCAATACTTTTACAATGCAACACTTTATATGGAAGCATAGAAAAAGGAAAGAAAGCGGATTTTATAGTGTTATCTAAAAATCCGCAAAGTAATATTCTGAATACAAGAAGTATTGAAGCTGTTTGGAAAAATGGAAAACCTGTGCAATAATCTCTATTCAGCTATATACCATTTACCTTCATCATCTTTTGCATAGCTGAAGCCGTTACTCATCACATGCAATTCGCGGTTGTGTTTGGTGCTGAAATGTGAATTTTTTTCATATACCCGTATTCCATTATTTTCCCGTGTAAGGTATACCGTGAGTGCCGACATAGTGGGTTGTATATCGTGGAGCCACTCTTCTTCACCTTCTTTTACAAATGCCGAGCTCATGGTTGATTTGTTTATAGTTGCAAGTTTCAGGTTACTGGTTTCAGGTTAATTGCCCATTGCTTATTGCCCATTGCTTATTACCCATTGCCCTTTCACTATTCGCCATTCACTTAAAAATCTGAGTAGGGCGCCTGCTGCATCAAAATAACATCCGATTTGGAAACAGTATGCTGGTATTCTGGTTTAGCAGAAAGCACTTTCCATTCAGGCGATGCAAAAAAACTTTTCCAATGATCTTCTCTTGAAGGCATATTGTCAAAGCTGGTCATATACATCAGGTTGGGCATGCGGCTTCCGCTGATTACAGTTCCGTAAAAAACGGAATTAAATTCCAGCCGGTCAAAAAGCGGGATCTCGCCACCTTCATTAAACATATGCACTTTGCTTGCAAACAATTTATCAGTGGGTCCTTCGTAGCTGCGCAATTCATATACCCGGTCTTTTTTTTCACCGGTTAGTTTAGGGAGTTTCATTTGCGGTGCCAGGTGAAAGGCCTGTATAATTATATTTTCCATCCTTGTAAAGGGAGGATCATTGTATTCAGCATCTGTAAATGCTTTTGCAGCGGTAATATAATCGTTGTCTTTTTGCAGCAACCCGGGTCGTGCAAGAATATCGTTTAATGATTTATCTGTAATAAAAACATAGATCTTTTTATCTGCGCTGGTATCATTTGCCAGTGGTTTAAAAACGCCAATGTTTTTTATACCGCTTTTATGCAATGCAGGTAGGTAGGCTTTTTCGAGATATTGATCCAGTGTTGTTTCCTGCGCTTTTGTGGTAAAGTGATATACTTTTATTTCATAAAATTCCTGTGCAGGCTTTTTGGCTGCATATGCATTGCAAACAACCATGCATATGGATATGTAAACAATCATCCGTTTTTTAAACATACTATCAAATATTTCTTTAAAGCTAACTATTTTTATTGCACTACAAAGAAGCAAAAAAATTGTTTGTCCCAGTCCTTCCCGGTATAGGCATCTTGTTATGATTGATAAAAAGAAGCAATTTTTACCATCCATTTACCAGTAAGTTCTGCGCCGCCTTTAAATTGCATTTTTGATATTTTGCATACGCTTTTGCTGCGGCATTGCATACTGCTTTATCATCACCATTATTGAGCAAAGCCGCCAATGCATCATGTAATGTATATGCTTCCGGCGCCATTAATCCTGTTGACCATAACAACGGAGCGGCGCCTGTATAGGTAAGATGGGCGCCAAAAAAACGCCGGCTATAACAGGCAAGCACAATCGCTTTGCGTGATTTGTCATCCTGCTTATGAAAAGCGGTTGGTATAGTAAAGTCCATCAGTCCGTCGTGCCCGGTATAACATACAACCTCACTCGCTGCTCCAAACAAAATAGGCTTGTTGTTCACTGTAGCCTCTACTGTTCGTTTGCCCGATGCATACTCAAGCATATTTTCTGTAGCGCGTTTTATATAGCGACCATCATATGCATCAGCCATTAAGTATACATCCTTTGTTTTATGTTTAAAGATCAACCGCTCCAGTATGGTATCGGATATTGATTTTTGTGATTGCAGCAATTGCCAATCGCTTTGCTTGCGGGAGAAAAAGGATTTTACACCATATGTTGAACCCCAATAAAGATTAGTAGCCGGTTGCTGCCCATTACCAATAGCGGCTGGCACTTTTACAATGCCCTGGTATTGATTATCGCATAATGCCACTACCACGTGAATGGTTGCAGGATATTCAATTGGTATATTTTTCTTTACTACAGTACCGGCAATATTGCTGTATACGGCAGCAGGCTTATTGTTGCGGTGTTTGCAACTCAATGCAACCAGTATCAGCATGCTGATGCACAAGCATGTATTTTTGAAGAGCATATGTCATAAGGTTATGATAAGCAAGTAATAGTATTTGCAGTAGCTATAAAAATATATTTGCCACAAGAATTTTTTTTTAACAGGTTGTTTTAAATAAAAAAAATCACGCATCTTCATAACCTAAATTTTGCTTTCTTGAACCTAACTGAAGAACAAATACTCGCCCTTGCACCCGATGAATCTTCCAAAAAATCCGGAAAGGATTTGGCTAATCCTTCTAAGTGGGTTAGCAAAGGATATAATGATCTGGCATTATGGGGCGAATGCCAGGGAAGCGGAAGCAAGCCATATCAAACACAGGTTGATCTTACCAATATAGCTTTTAAATGTTCCTGTCCCAGCCGTAAATTTCCCTGTAAACATGGATTGGGTTTATTGTTGCAGTTCTCCCGCCAGAAAAACACTTTTTCAGAAACTGCCTCACCGGCATGGGTAAGCGAATGGCTGAGTAAGCGCGTGGAGAAGCAGGAAAAACAGGTGGAGAAAAAAGATGCACCTGTTGATGAAGCTGCGCAGCTTAAACGCCAGCAGGCAAGGCTGCAGAAAGTAAATGACGGGATACAGGAATTGAAGCTTTGGTTGAAAGATATTATCCGCAACGGCATATTGCTGATGCCTGAAAAAGGCGGCAATTTTTTTGAAGGAATGACAAAGCGCATGGTTGATGCGCAGGCGCCCGGTTTGGCAAATATGGTTAAACAACTTGGGGCAACAAATTTTTATGAAGAAGGCTGGCAAAGCAATTTCCTGGAACAATTGCTACGCATATATACCATTGCTGAAGGATTTACACATGTAGCAGCATTGCCTGATTTATTACAACAGGACATTCGTGCAAGTATTGGGTTTACACAAAACCAGGAAGAATTAAAAAGCCATGATGGTGTAACAGACATATGGTTTGTATTAAGCAAGCAAATAAATGAAGAAGACAATGTAACTACAGAGCGCTTTTGGTTGCATGGCACAAAAACCAATCAATATGCGCTGATACTGCAGTTTATTGTGCGTGGGCAAGGCGGCCAGTTAAGTTTAATGCCGGGTTTATTTGTAGAGGCGGAATTGGTGTTCTTCCCATCGGTAATGCCACTAAGGGCACTGGTGAAAAAACAAATTGCTACTACTTCGGTTACGCATTTCAGTAAGTATAAGAACTGGTTACAGGTGGCTGAAACAGAAACCACAAATAGCAGCTTGCTGCCTCTAGGTGGAGAAAGGGCTTTTGTGGTACAGCAATTAAAGCCAGTGCAGATAGGTAACAGTTGGTGGCTCAAAGATGAAGCTGATGCTGTAATGCCTTTAAAGAATGAACGAAGGATAATCTGGAATTTGCTTGCACTGAGCGGGGGCGAAGCATTGGATATGACTGTGATTGGTAAAGAGAAAAACTTTGAGGCAGTAGGTGTGTGGAAAGAAGACGCATATAATACTTTATAACAGCAGATATTAATAATATGCAATTTTGGGATGAAATGGTAAAAAATGCCATGATCGGCACCGACAAAAAGCAACCAGGCAGCACATTGCTTCCGCAGGTATTAGCGAAACAGGCAGATATTATACAGCAAAATGCCTCACTTGATAAAGAGGAGCAGTTTTTGCAACTGGCTGCTGTTGCATTCAACTATCGGCAAAGTGGTTCAATGCCTGTAATTAAAGCAGGTATTGATCTTGAAGCTGCACCAGCAGAAGAAAAAAAATATTGCACTACCGAAACCATTCAACATCTGAAAAATATTCTTTCTGAAGAATCAATGCCATTGCTACAGTTATGGTTAGAGCATTGTGCAGCTAAAGAACAGATTGTTTTACCGACTGTAGTGCCAACATTATTATCCATTGGTGTTCGCCAGAAAAAAATGCAGGAGCTTATACATTCCTGCTGTGGCAAGCGGGGCGAATGGCTGGCTAAGTTTAATGCTGAATGGAATTTTTTACAAGGCGATTTGCCGGAACAGGTATGGCAAACCGGCACGATGGAAATGCGAAAGCATATCTTTAAGGAAACAAGAAAAGGTGATCCCGCTCTTGCGTTGAAGTGGCTGCAGCAAACCTGGAAAGAAGAAGATGCCAATGCAAAAGCTGCTTTTCTTGAGTTGATGCATACAGGAATTAGCGAAGCTGATCTATCATTTTTGGAGTCGCTCTCTGCAGAAAAAGGTAAGAAGGTAAAAGATGAAGCGATGCGCTTAATGCGTAGTATCCCATCTTCGCCTATTGTTCTTCGTTACCAGCAATCGCTGGAGCAAATGGTACAGCTAAAAAAGGAAAAAGCATTACTGGGTTTGGTGAATAAAACGGCCCTGCAATTTGAAATGGTACCCTTGGATGAAGAAATCTATAAATCAGGAATTGAAAAACTCAGCAGTACAAAAGAATTTACAGACAATGAATATACCTGGTTTCAGCTTATTGAGTCTGTGCCGCCATCTTTTTGGGAAAAGCACCTGCAATGTAAGCCCGAGCAGGTGATTGATTATTTTCAGAAAGATGAAGTTGGAAAGAAAATGATGCCCGCTATCGTAAAAGCAACGGTAAAATTCCGTGATACACAATTTGCTGTTTACCTGATGCAATATAGTGCGGTGTTTTACATCGATATACTTCCTTTACTACCGATACAGCAACAGGAATATTACAGTATAAAATTCTTTGCTGATTACCCTGATAGCATATTGCAATATGCTTTGCATTATAAAAAGGAATGGAGCCTTGAACTGGCGAAACTGATTTTCGGACATGCTTCCAAAAACCCATACCAGTATTCAAAGTCATTTTTCAGTACGCATATTCAACTAATACCAGCTTCAGTAATACTTGAGCTGGAAAAGTTTGCCCCTGCAGAAGATTATTATAAAACCATGTGGTTAAACACCTGTGAATATATTGCCAAACTTCTTGAACTGAAACAACAAACCATAAAAGCATTTAAAGCATAAAACCTATTGTATGTCTACAGCACTACGTCAGCATGCCGAACAATTATTCGCCGAAGAATTAGAAGAACTCAAAAAACAGGATGATCAGAAAAGACCATCCAACTGGAAGCTCTCTCCTCAATCGGTGGTTAAATATTTAACAGGAGCAAAACTCAAAAACGGATTTGAAGTATCTCCCAAATATATCGGCAATAAAAGATTAATGGAGATAGCAGTAGCAACGCTTACTACCGATCGGGCATTGTTGTTATACGGCTTGCCCGGTACTGCTAAGAGCTGGGTGAGCGAACATTTGTCTGCAGCCATCAGCGGCAACTCAGCATTAATCGTACAAGGTACAGCCGGCACCGGAGAGGAAGCTATACGATATGGATGGAACTACGCGAAGTTGCTGGCAGAAGGTCCTTCTGAAAAAGCCCTGGTAGAAACTCCGGTTATGCGCGCCATGAAAGAAGGTTCTATTGTACGTATAGAAGAACTCACACGTATAGGTGCAGATGTGCAGGACTCCCTGATCACAATCTTATCTGAAAAAACATTACCTGTGCCTGAATTGAATATAGAAGTGCAGGCTGTGAAAGGGTTCAATATTATTGCTACTGCCAACAACCGTGATAAAGGTGTAAATGATTTATCCAGTGCATTAAAGCGTCGTTTTAATACAGTGATTTTACCTGTGCCCGATTCAATGGAAGAAGAAATAGATATTGTAAAACGCAGGGTAGAAAGTTTTGAAAAAGTAATGGACCTTCCTGCGGAACCACCGGCATTGCAGGAGATCCGTCGCATTGTTACCATTTTCAGGGAACTGAGAAACGGTGTAACGCTGGATGGTAAAACAAAACTGAAAGTACCCAGTGGCACATTAAGTACAGCCGAAGCCATTTCTGTTGTAAACAATGGACTTTCTATGGCAGCATATTTTGGAGATGGTCAGCTTAAAGCGAATGACCTGGCTGCAGGTATCATCGGCGCTGTAGTGAAAGACCCTGTACAGGATAAAATTGTTTGGCAGGAATATCTTGAAACGGTGGTGAAACCCCGTGAAGACTGGAAGGATGTGTATAGAGCTTGCAGGGAGCTACTTTGAATAGGCAGTAGGCAGTAGTAAGAAGGCAGAATGTTGATTAATAGCTAAACCTAAAAAGCACCAATGAATGACTTCAGTTATAAGAAATTAATTGTGTGGCAAAAAGCCATAACATTACTGAAGCTGACCTATGCTATAGTTGCTAAGCTTCCGAAGCATGAAGAGTATAATTTAAAAAGTCAATTAAGAAGGGCTGCTTTATCTGTTTCTTCCAATATTGCAGAAGGCTCAGCAAGGAAATCCGTTGCTGAAAGAAAAAGGTTTTATGAGATGGCAATAAGTTCAGCGATAGAAGTGGATTCTCAGTTGGAAGCAAGTATAATTTTAGCGTATATCACAAAGCAGGATTGTGCAGAGATAAATGCTGTTGTAATGGAAGAGTTTAAAATGTTGACAAAAATGATAGATGGGTAAGAGGAAAGGCAGAGGGCAGTAGTAAGGAGGCAGAAGAAAAGGCAAAAGACGATAGTAAAAGCAAGGCATTCCTAACTATCGCTCACTTTTTCTTATAAATATTAAAACACGCACTTAACTAAATAAAAATAACAGGATTTGAGTTTGCAGCAGGATGTATTTTCTGCCTTCTGCCTTCTTACTCCTGCCTAACATATGGCAATTCACATACTAGGTATACGACATCATGGTCCGGGATCGGCGAGGAATGTGAAAAATTTCCTGGAAGAGATTAAGCCGGATATCGTGTTGGTGGAAGGTCCACCGGAGGCGGATGATATTTTGCAATGGGCATCCCATAATGAATTGAAGCCACCTGTTGCTATTTTGTGCTATCAGCCAGACAACCCGCAACAGGCATGCTTTTATCCGTTTGCGGAGTTCTCGCCTGAATGGCAGGCTATACTATATGCCAAAAAGAATAACATCCACGTTCGTTTTGCTGACCTTCCTATCGGTCACCAGTTTGCATTGGAAGCAGAAAAGAAGGAGTCGGTTGAGAAGAATCCGACTTCGGATGATGTAGATGAAACAGATGTAAAAGCAACCAATGATGATTCAGTTGATGTGGTAACGGAGGAAGGGACAGTAAAAGCCGTCAGGAGAAATCCCATTTCCTATCTGGCCGAAGCTGCGGGTTACAACGATTCGGAAAAATGGTGGGAACATACATTTGAATATCGCTATAATAATGAACAGGTATTTGAAGCGGTAGCTGAAGCGATGCAGTCTTTGCGTGCTGATGTGCCCCAGGAAGAAGACAAGCTGGAGCTATTGCGCGAAGCACATATGCGAAAAGTGATTCGCCAGGCAGAAAAGGAAATGTTCCAGCATATAGCAGTAATTTGTGGCGCATGGCATGCACCTGCTTTAATCAACATGCCTAAACAAAAGGATGACAATGACCTGTTGAAGAATTTGCCAAAAGTAAAAGTTGCGTGTACGTGGGTGCCGTGGACGTATAGCAGGCTCGGTTCCTGGAGTGGCTACGGTGCAGGTATTCATTCACCGGGTTGGTATGAACATACATGGAACTATGCACATGATGATGGTACACGCTGGATGGCAAAGGTTGCGGGGCTCTTCCGCAAAAATAAGATGGATACTTCTGTAGCGCATGTAATTGAATCAGTTCGGTTGGCAGATTCATTAGCGGCGTTGCGCAATCTTTCTAAAGCAGGACTGGAAGAATTGAATGAAGCTACGTTAAGCGTATTATGCAATGGTGAAAATATTTTACTGCGTCTTGTGCATAATGAGTTAATCGTAAGTAATAAAATAGGAGAAGTGCCGGTTGATATACCCAAGCCACCTCTGCAGGTTGATATTGAAAAACTACAAAAGAAATTGCGCCTTCCTGCTACCGCAGATTTTAAAGATTATACACTCGACTTACGCAAAGAAGGCGATCTGGAAAGAAGTGTTTTTCTGCATCGGCTTACGTTGTTGTCAATTGCATGGGGAACCCAGCAGAATGTAAGTGGCAAAGGAACATTTAAAGAACAATGGCGGTTACAATGGGATCCTAATTTTTCTATAGAAATTATTGAGAAAGGATCATGGGGAAATACTACTGAGGAAGCTGCTGCCAAATATGTAATACACAAGGCTTCGGAAGATAATTCATTGCCTGGGGTATCTGCATTGTTGCAGCAAGTTATACCCGCAGAACTTCCGCAGGCGATAGATCATTTAATTCTGCAGGTAAATAATCTTGCAGCAGCAAGTGCCGATGTAATACAGTTAATGGAGGTGATCCCCAACCTGGTTTCGGTTAGCCGTTATGGTAATGTTCGTAAAACAGATGCTACTTTAATTGCGGGTATACTTGACAGTATGATGGCGAGAATTTGTGTAAGCCTGCCTGCCGCTTGTGTTGGTATAGATGAAGAAGCTGCCCAACACCTGCTGGAGTTAATGTTTAAAATGAATGATGCGGCTAATGTGTTGCAGCAACAAAACAATACGGCTTTGTGGCAGGAAACTTTACTGATAATTACCAGAAATAAAAATGTTGCACCTGCTGTTGCAGGATATGCAACAAGGCTGTTATCTGATGCAAAAGTTTTAGCAGGAGAGGAGCTGGTGCAATCGTTTTATTTTTCTATGTCTGCTGCGAATGCTCCTGGTGTTGCGGCAGCCTGGCTGGAAGGCTTTTTAAAAGGAAGCGGCACACTGTTATTGCTGGACGAAGGATTATGGAATGTAGTAAACAATTGGGTAGCCCAATTACAGGAAGATGCTTTCATACAAGTGTTGCCACTGCTCCGTAGAACCTTTGCCCGCTATACCAACAGCGAAAGAAAAAAACTGGGAGAGAAAACCGTATCCGGCAAAACATCATTGACACGTGTTACAGTAGAAACAGCGCTTGATGAAAAGCGTGCTAAACGGGGTGTTCCTGTTATGATGCAGTTGTTTGGTTACGGGACACTGTCGCTCGGCACCGGAGGTCAGACCTCGAGCGAACGGGTCTGACGCTACGCGTACCGACCCCCGACAACAATAAACTTGAAACCACAAACTTCTTATTATGTCAAACGAAGAACATATCCGCAAATGGAGAATGATACTGGGTGGTCATCAAAATGATGGCACTGGGTTTTCTTTATCTGCACAGGATATACAGATTGATAATGCGCTGGAGGCTTTATACGATAGTGATAAAAGTGGAGGCTTGGGCCCATCGTCTCCCAATGTGAGCCGGTGGTTGGGCGATATCCGTTCTTTCTTTCCTAATACGGTGGTACAGGTAATGCAGAAAGATGCATTGCAAAGGTTGAATCTCACACAGATGCTGTTTGAAAAGGAAATGCTGGAAAACGTGGAAGCCGATGTACACCTGGTTGCTACATTAATGACGTTGAGCCGTGTAATTCCTGATAAAACAAAAGATACGGCGCGGCAGGTAGTACGCAAGGTTGTAGACGAGCTGATGAAGAAACTCGCACAACCAACACAACAGGCTATAACAGGCAGCCTTAACCGCAGTGCCAGGAACCGGCGCCCAAGACATAACGAAATCAACTGGCATCTTACCATTCAAAAAAACTTGAAACATTATCAACCGGAATATAAAACCGTCATTCCTGAAACAAGAATTGGCTATGGTAGAAAAAGATCATCGTTGAAAGATGTAGTGCTTTGTCTTGATCAAAGCGGCTCCATGGGAACCTCGGTAGTATATTCAGGTATTTTTGGTTCGGTGATGGCTTCTATTCCTGCCATTAAAACAAAAATGATTGTATTTGATACTGCTGTTGCTGATCTTACCGAAGAATTAAGTGATCCGGTTGAGTTATTGTTTGGTGTACAATTAGGCGGTGGTACGGATATACATTCCGCGCTCACCTATTGCCAGCAAATTATTACACGTCCTACAGATACAGTATTGGTACTAATAACCGATTTATATGAAGGAGGCAATCCCGAAGGAATGCGCAAACGTGCTGCAGAACTTACTGCAGCAGGTGTACAAATAGTAACCCTGCTTGCATTGAATGATGATGGCGCTCCTTCTTATGATCATCAAAACGCTCAGTTTTTCTCTAATCTTGGTATCCCGGTGTTTGCATGTACGCCCGATAAATTTCCCGATCTGATGGCGGCAGCACTGAGTAAACAGGATGTAGGTATGTGGGCTGCGAAAGAAGATTTGGTGTTGAAGAAATAAATGAACAAAGATGGCTTTTACAATTGAAGAAATTGAACTCAAATGAATAATGGTTTGAGCGGAGATAAAAGTTGGGCAGTTTATATGTTTTTGACAAATCGAACTTAACGCAACGATGGTCAATATTTTTGAGTGAAATGCTATCAGCAGTTGGGTCAATAAAAGAGCTGCAATAGCAGAAGATAGCAGCAAACTGTCTACTTTCCTACCCGAATTTTGCTTTTGATCTATCTAAGTAACAAATATGGGTCTGCCCACCGATAAGTTTTTATCACTTTAAATTTACTTATATGCTGTAATTATATTTGTTATTGATTTTGTTAAATAGATAGTTTTGTGATTCCTGGTAGTAAAGTGTTTTAAATTTATAGGACTGAAGCAAAAATAATATTGCTCAAGTGTTAATTGTAATTGCCCATTGTAAAGGATATAAAATATTCTTATAATTTTCAACGCTATATTATTTCAATTAAAGGACGTAATATTTGGTAAATGCGCTACTGGCAGATTGAATGGAGCAAGCAAAATTCTTTATTTGGTCTAACGATTGATCATATCAAATAATAGATAAAAAATATGAAGTACTTACTATTATCTCTGTTGATGCTTACGGAATATGCATCAGCACAGCAAAAAGATAGTTCGGCACAATTGATTCTCCCAAACAGGAATATTGCTTTTCGGCAGGTAGATAAATTTAGTGAAGGGCATGCGAATGATTCTCTAACAGGCATAACAATTGGAAATAAATTTTATGAGCCGGTGGGGCATACCACAAAAATATGGAGCTCGCAGAAAGCTGGCATTTATGCTGATGGAATAACAGATGCAACACAAATGCTAAACCGTTATTTTTCAAGACCAGTTACAAAAGGACTTATTATTGAGCAAGATGCTACAGGAAGTGTGTTGAATGTAAAAGGAGTAGTTGATTGTAAAGGAAAGTCTTTGAGGTTCGATGGATCGGTAATAATAAAAGGCTCGGGCACCTTGTCGAATGTAATTATTGATGCACCGGACGGTATTCAGATATTTGAGTCCGTTTCTCTGTTAAATGCACAAACAGCCTCTGGATATTGGTCGCCAAAATGGTTCGGGGCGAAGGGAGATAGTATTACAGATGATACAAAGGCATTGTCAAAGATGTTTTCAATTGTTGAAAAACAGCCCCAGCCGATGGTTGTTATGAGGGCTAAGTATAAATTAAATGGCAATATTGATCTCAGCTATCCCCCTAATATTTCAATACGATTTGAGAGGGGCGCAATGATTACAGGTAGTGGCTCCTTCGGTGGTGGGGTAATTACGGCTTCTTACGATCAGCAGATTTGGGGCGATAGCTTAACAGTTAAGTTCTATACCACCGATAATATATATCATTCAGTAAAATGGTTTGGTGCAAAGGGCAATGGCATTGCGGATGATTGGTTTGCGTTGCAAAAAGCGGCAGATTTTAATAAGAGCTATCCCTTTGACGGTAAGTCAACATTGTATTTTCCCATTGGCATCTATAATATCTCTAAACCTCTTTTATTATTTAACTGGAATGGTTCTGCTTATGCGCCTGTAACTGCTTCATGGGTGGGGGAGAAATCAACTCAGCATGGTATAAACTCAAGGGCGCTGATTAAAGCAACAGGTGCTCCAATGGGTACACAAATGTTATTAGGAATTCAGATAGGATATCAATGTATGTTTAAAAATCTTGCATTTGAGGGGTTATATACAAAGCCTGAGAAAATATCTCAAGGTAATTTCAGAAATCTTGTAAACGCCGAGTATGCAGATTGGAAACAAAACGGAATCAGCGATAAGAAATATGCGCCTCATGCTTGCGTGGTTTTAGATCCGTTTGGCGGAACTGTGCCCCCGGATACAGGCTATAAAGCACTGGCTTCCTATTACAGAGGGGCTTTGTCTTCAGGTGGTTCTTCCAACAATGAATTTGATGGTTGTTGGTTTTCCAACACTGTTGTAGGAACAGTTGTTGGGCTTACGCCGGGATTCGGGCAATCGGAATATAACAGGTTCTTAAATTGTTCATGGCAATCGATGAAAATTGGATATGCAACAGCCAACGCTCAATCTAATAATTGTATAATATCAAACTTCGAGTGTGTGGGCTGGATGCATCATTTCATTGACAACATTACATATGGGGCAACCAGTGCAGGATCGCCTCCGTTTGTTGATAAAGGGGTGGTGGCGCAAGGGATGCTTTATTTTGCGGCGATTTCTTCTGCTGGAAAACCTTTGTATGCTAATAATGTATTTGCAGAAACTTTATACAGAATAGGAATATTTAACAATATAGATGGTGGTTATGCAAGTATTAGCAGTTTCACAAATTCCACGTTTAATTTATTCAGATATGATGAAATCAAAAGCGCTGACTGGATTAATCTGGGTAAAGTGAATTATACCGACTGCAATGTTATTCTCGTATCATCAGGGAATAGTATTCCATTCAGATTAAAGCTTGCTGTAAAAAAAAGTGATGCGGTTTATACTAATGGGATGATTTCCCAGGTTATTACTAAAATGCCCTCAGTGAGGAATCCTACGCAAAGCACCTATCAAAGATTCTATACACCTACATTCACTAATACAGCTACCTATTTACCTGAATCAAATTATACGAATAATAAGATGATCCAGAACTCATACCCTCAAAGCATTTATAATAGCGCAATCGGAATTACAAGACTTAAGTGGGAGGAGTTGCCAGGCGTTGAATACGAATTTAACTGGAGCCAGCCTTTTTTTGACGAAACAATTTATTTAATGAAAAGTAGAAGTGTTACCGTAAGCAATACTGGTAGTTCTTATGTTAAGCTTGATGCAACTCAAGTAAAAAAAATAAATATTGGAGACATTCTTACAACTGATTTAAATGCCAGGCTAAGTTATTCGCAAGTAATACCAGAATTAACTCCTGCCAATACCGATATATCGATCGATGAAATGCCTGTACTTGGTCTCGTAACGTCAATAAAAGGAGATACGGTGTTTATGGCTGGGGCTTCACGTAACCTCCCTGACGGCATAACTGCTATTGGGAATGTATATTTAAATTATAGAAGGGAGCTAAATGATATGCTTGTATATAATGCAACATCGGGTTCCGTTATTCTTGAAAACGTTGAAAGGTATGTGCCAATGTCTACGGGTCAATTTTCTTTTCCGGTTGCAGGTGCGAGAATAGAAGGCAAAGGAATAGTACCGGGCACAAAGGTGATTTCATCTAATGCTTCATCCAAAACAATCACGCTTTCTATTCCCGCCGATGAAACTGTTGTAAACGCTACTTCTATAAATGGTAGTCCGGATGTTAGTGTTCTTTCCGTTTATTCTCCTAAGCAAGCTGCAGCATTAAATCCTTCTCCCGCTTTTTTTATTAATGGTATGAAGTGGAGATGGAAAACTAAAAATGCACACAATGAAGAAGTTTACAATGATTATTATATAGGAAATACTGCCTTTAAGAATCAATATAACACAAATGCTTTAAGAGTTTTAGATACAAACAGAGTGATGCAGATAAACCCATTTGATTTTCAAAAAAGCAAATTGATTGCTTCTATTATTAATAATAGCGAAAATGCTCGGTTTGCAGTATATGATAAAGATATGAGTAATATGCCAACTGCTTATTTACCCATACAGCCAGGTGTGATAAACGATATAGAACTTGACAGAACGAAAAGTGACGGATTCAATACCAAAAATAAATCAACTGTTAGCATGACTAATGGAACCGGGGAATATATACCATTTTTAGAAACTTCAGACCCGGGAATTGTATGTACTACAGACACCCTGTATTATTCATACTTAAATGATATGTATACTGTAAATGGCAGGGTTTGGATAAAATCTTCTGCATCCCACCGGTCAAAGTTCTCGTTTACTTTACCTGTTAATGGAAATAAGGGAGATGGAGGCTGGTTGAATGGATCTGGAAACCTGATTGATAGTTTAAACGATAAAGTTGTACCTGTTTTGATAAAAGAAAAGCCAGATGCAAAATCTTTAAAAGCGGAATTTATTTATTATTCACCCTCTGTTCCGGGATCATACGAGATTAATTTTCGATTTGATTTTAAATATGTACCTATGAATTAAATTCTAAAATTTCTGAAAGACTATCATTATTTCTTCTTTTTTTTCCGCACCAATTCATACGAATGATCTATCCATTCTTTCAGCAATTTTGTTGAAACAGATCCATCAACTACTACCGTATTCCAATGCTTTTTATTCATGTGGTAACCCGGTTTCACGCAATCGTATTGTTCGCGGAGTTCTTCGGCTTTATCCGGATTGCATTTTACATTGAATTGCGGCTGATCTGTATCCAAAGGCAACAGCAAAAATATTTTGTCATCTACTTTAAACACTACCACATCCGGACCAAAGGGCAATGATTCTTCTGCGCCTGGCTTTGAAAGACAATATTCCCTGATCAATTCAATATTCATACAATCAAAATTTAAATAGTGGTAGTATGGCTACCCGCTTACATGCTCTTTACAACAAAGGATGTAATATTTTTGGAAAGCAATTACAAAATTATGAGTATGCGGATCATCTGTAAATTTTTTTGTACGATGTTGTTTGCGCTGGTTTTTTATAGTCAAAGTATAATCGCACAAACAGGTACAGCGGCTGAACCTGTTCGTTATGTGGGTGGGGTAACCATTGATCCTGGTGTGCACGAAGGCAGGTTAAGATGGGCCATTGGTACAGAAAGTATTCAGGTAATGCGGGTGAACAGGAAACATACTGATATTGCAACCGATTCAGGATGGAGCTATAACCATGCACCTAACCTGGCTTACTGGAATGGTAAATTTTATTTGCAATATCTCAGCAATCCTGCGGATGAACATATCGCTCCCGGGCAAACATTGCTCACTACATCAACTGATGGAAGACATTGGAATACTCCTCAAATATTATTTGCTCCTTATAAAGCACCCGAAGGCGTAAAAATTCCTGAAGGTTACCACGGCTATATGATGCACCAGCGCATGGGTTTTTACACAGCGCCTAATGGACGGTTACTCACGCTTGCATTTTATGGTCATACGGAAGATCCTTTCCAGGAAGGTGGTATTGGTAGAGTAGTAAGAGAAATTTATAAAGACGGAAAATTTGGTACTGTATATTTTATAAAATACGAAAGTCATGCTGCATGGAATGAAACCAATACGTCTTTTCCTTTTTATACTTCCTCAAAAGATACTGGTTTTGTAGCAGCATGTAAAGCATTGCTGAACCACAGGTTAAAAACATTGCAGTGGCGTGATGAAGATGATGACAGCGATACACTATATGCCGAGAATAGAAATGATGATCATCTGTCAGCACTATCATACTTCCATCGCAAAGATGGAAAGACGGTGATGTTATGGAAAAAATCAAAAGCGGCTTTGTCTGACGATGAAGGAAAAACATTTTCACCGGTTAAAGTGCCTACGCTTATTATGAGTGGTGGTAAAAACTGGGGACAAAAAACAGAAGATGGTCGCTATGCCATGTGTTATAATCCCATCGATAATTCTGAATACAGGTATCCGCTGATTGTTGTAACCAGTGACGACGGTGCTTTTTTTGATAATATGCTGCTGGTACAGGGCGAAGTGCCACCGAGAAGATTCTACGGAAGGTGGAAAGATTTTGGACCCTGTTATATGCGCGGTATTGATGAAGGCAATGGCAATCCTCCGGGCAATGATATGTGGCTTACGTACAGTATGAATAAAGAAGATATATGGATCAGTCGTATACAGGTGCCTGTTAATTATGCTGTTACTACGCCAGTGAATGACAATTTTAATAACCTCAAAACCGGTGGAACCATCACCAACTGGAATGTATATTCCCCGCAGTGGGCGCCGGTTTCAATAGCAGACTTCCCTTCAACAGCCAATAAAAGTTTGCAACTTAGTGATGAAGATCCATATGATTATGCAAGAGCTATCAGGGTATTTAAAGAAGCCAAACAGGCTGATCTCTCTTTTCGGATGTATGCAGCGCAGGAGAATACCGGAATACTTTCTGTAGATGTTACTGATCAATACGGCAACCGCTGTGTACGGTTAACCTTGAATGATAAAGCAGAGATAGTAATAGATAATGGCGGAAGCCAGAAGGTTGTTAAAAAATACAATGCAAAATCGTGGTATAATGTTCAATTAAAAATAAATGCTACGATTAAGGGATATTATGACTTGTACATTAACGGAGAAAAATTATTAACGCATGCGCCGTTGGCCGAAGCGGTAAAATCTGTAGAAAGAATTTCTTTTCGTACAGGTGTATATAGAACCACACCTACCAGAACAACTCCTAATGTGGATCCTGTTCCTCCATTGCCCGGTGCTGATGAAAAAGTTGCGAAAGCGGTATTTTATATTGATGATGTGGAGGTGAAGTAATACTTAAAAGCTGTCCGGAGTTTGTAACTCCGGATATATTATGTTGTTGCCCGTTTGTAAACGGGAAAGAACATATATAGTAGGAAGTCGGAGACTTCCCCACAGCAATACTATTTCAAAGGGTTTCGTCAAGCGACAGCGTTCGGAACCTTCGCAAACCTGATTCCTTTCGGCAGGAATGTAACCAGGGTTCCGAACGCTACATATAACCAGTGTTATTTCAATGGATTTCGTGTAACGCCTTCCTTAGTAAGAACTACAGGTTTAATCAACCCGTCTTTATCAAAATACATTTTATCAATACAGGTCTCTCTTGAGTTGCCATCTGTTTCTGTTAAAGGTCGACGGTGGTAAACAATATACCATTCATCTTTATTAGGAACTTTAATTATTGAATGATGCCCCGCGCCATTGGCAATTGCAGCATCCTGCTGCAGTATTTTACCGATCCGCTTAAACGGTCCAAAAGGAGAATCTGCTATTGCATATGCTACACAATAATCAGGACCCGTCCAGCCACCTTCAGACCACATAAAATAATACTTGCCATTTCTTATAAACATAAAAGGCCCTTCAACATAGCCTTGCGGTGTTATTTCTTTGAAAGTTGTTCCATCTTCAAAAGGAATAAAGCCGGTGAAGTCATTGTTAAGCCTTGCAATATTGCAATGTCTCCAGCCACCGTAAATAATATAATATTTTCCATCAGCATCTTTAAAAACAAACTGATCTATTGGTTGAGCGCCGTTATAAAACTGATCAATTAATGGTTTGCCAAGATGATCTTTGAAAGGTCCTTCAGGACTATCTGATACTGCTACACCAATACCACCTTTTTCATTATTGTTTTGTATATCGTTTGCGCCAAAAAACAGGTAATATTTTTTATCTTTTTCAACTATCGCCGGTGCCCACATAGCACGTTTGGCCCACTTAATGGCAGAAGTATCAACAACGCTGCTGTGCTTTGTCCATTGAATTAAATCCGGAGAGGAATAGGCGTCCAGGAATACCTGTTTATCGTATGGAGCGGAGTAGGTGGGATAGATCCAGTATGTTTTATTAAAGATCGTTCCTTCAGGATCTGCATACCAACCTTTAAATACAGGGTTGCCTGAGGTGACCATTTTTTTATTTTGAGCAGATCCGCATATACATAGCATAAGAATAGACGTTGCTAAAACTAGTTGCTTCACTTTTTTGCTGTAAAAATAAGGTATTGAGGCGAAGTAATAATTGGTAAGAAGTAAGATAGAAGAATAAAGCGTAGGGTAAAAGGTGAATGTGTGAGACGCAAACGGAAGTGACTATAAATAATAAATTTAAAGCCAACTACAAACGCCTTGGTGCAACTTAATTTATTTATGCCCTCTTGTTCAAACTAAATAACCAAGAAGGCTACCTGAAAGGCAGCCTCCGTATTAAAAAATTATGTTAGGATATTAATTAATGCCCCAAGGTTACTTCATTAGTGTATGTAACGCCATCTTCAGTGTATGAGGTGCTCACTTTGAGTTCACTGCCAGTTAATGACAAGAGGCTTGATGTCTCACCATTTAAAATAAGTTTCGTTTCATTTTCTGTTAGACTCCAGGTTCCGGTATCAGTCTGATCATCATCATCATCACATTTAGTTGCTCCTTCGTCAAATATAACCGTGTTGTCTGTTTTGAAAGTGTAAGTATTGTCTTTTTCACAAGCCTCCATAGTTGGCATAAGATCTGTTCTGGTAGAACCAACAATGCTATAATTTGCTTTTATTTTCCATGCTGCGGCTGTGAGCAATTCAGTTTTTGATTTTGAATCTTCTTTTTTGCAGGATGAAAAGCTTACAATACTAATCACTGTTAACAAGAGAAAAATGTTCTTGATTTTCATTTTAGTTGTTTTAGGTTAGCCATAGAACGTTAAAAAGCTGTTAACAGGTATATTGAGATAAAAAAATATCCACCTTAATGCAGATGGATATTATAAAAATGCTGAAAAATTTTACAACTTAAATCCAACGGTTAAGCTTAATACCCGATGTTTTCCCAACTCATCATCAGAACTGCTTGTACCAGACTGTAATTTTGCTAAACCTAAACCGTAATTTAACGATACCATTGCGAACTTTCCTTGCAGTCCCACAGTTCCATTCAATCCATAATCAAATCTTCTCATTACGCCATACCCTGAACCTTCTTCCGAACTGGTGAAAGGATCGTCATCGGAAAATTTAATATTTTCAGTGCGACTGAAATTTGCTCCAAGCACAGAGCCTTCAATTTTGTTTTTACCAGCTATGCCTACTGCTACGTACGGACCTGCACCTACAAAGAAACTTGATTCATCGCCCAGCGGAACTTTTATTACTGCATTTACAGGTACTTCAATATAGTATGGTTTTGTAGAAGAGGTAATACCATTCCATTCTACTTTGGTGCCTTTGCCTGTAAAAAATACACCTGGCTGTATGGCGAAGAATTTAGTGATAGCAAGATCAGCCTGCAACCCTGCCTGGAAAGACACAATGCCTTTTGCATCATCTATATCACCTGATTTACTGGTAGTAACGTTTGCGAGATTTACGCCTGCCTTTACAAATACAGACGACTTTTGTGCATTCACGGTTACAGCGCACAATACCAACAAAGAACCGAGTGTGAGGAAGCGAGTTTTCATGATATAATTTTTTTGATTGTAATTAAAATTTCAAAATTCCTGCCAACTGATACCAATAGTTACCATACAACGGATGTCCGCTTTAAAAATTTTACTTTACACAAGGAGATTGCATTGTACGTAACAGCAATGAACGTTATATGTGGAAATTAAACCCCAAGAGAATTGGTGATTTTTGATTTGTCGATTTCTGATTTGAATGCTCCATTCCCTTCTTAAATCAGCAATCACACAATTTCAAAATCAGCAATATTAAAAAGGGTACCCGATACCGATATTGTAAACAATATTTTCTCTTCGCCAACTGCTGCTGCCAAAATCAATCTGGTTCAATACCCAACGATCTTTTTCAGGAAGCCAGGGTTTGCGGAGAGGAAATGCAACATCGAACCGTACTACAAGAAAGGAAACATCAAAGCGGAGACCGGCACCTGTGCCGACAGCCAGTTCTTTCAGGAATGAACTGCTGAATTGACCACCAGGTTTATTATCATCTTTGTTATACAGCCATATATTACCTGCATCCACAAATATAGCTCCGTATACAATGCTGAATAACTTTGCCCTGACTTCTGAATTCATCTCAAGCTTTATATCGCCCGATTGATCTGGTAAGAAGGTGGTAGTTTGTTCGTCTTTATAGGTACCTGGT
This sequence comes from Agriterribacter sp., assembly GCA_047600465.1. Classification (GTDB taxonomy): domain Bacteria; phylum Bacteroidota; class Bacteroidia; order Chitinophagales; family Chitinophagaceae; genus Agriterribacter. The sequence goes on along the minus strand of JASGKU010000007.1, from coordinate 925,819 downwards.
CCTAAAGAACGGCTGCGGAATGCACGTATACTGTTATTACCACCAGAGAAAAATTGTTTAATGAACGGCAATGCTGATGAGTTGCCATATGGGTAGCCAAAGCCAACAATCAACCTGTTTGCCCATACGTTTTTGGAGGAAAGTTTTACATAATATCGCAAATCTGTTTCAAGCCTTACATACTGTGAAAACTCTGCATTAAAAATAGTTTTAGGTTTTCCATTGGCAATGTCAGCGCCACTTATCAATCCTGCTATATTGCCGGATAAATCAACATTACCATTAAAGTATAAACCTTTCAGCGCATTGTTGCCTGCCAGTTGATTGTAATTATAATTGTAAGTTGAGCCCAGTATAAATTGTTTTTCCACTGCTTTTCCCAGTGCTGCATTGTTAGCTATACTATCCAGGTATTCCTGCGTGATTTTTATAGGTTGAACATAATTGATAGAAACAAGATTGAGCTCATGTTCTTTATTCACCGTTTCCTTCCACGAGTATCCATAAGTGGCACGGAAAGAATTCATGGTATACAACTTTTCTTTTACCAGCACATCATAACCCAACAGCATATTTGTTTTTGGTACAAAGCCGCTGCGTGTATTAAGGGAGATAAAAGGGACTACAAAACGTGGGAAGGTAAGTTTTGTTTCCAGCCCTCCACGGTAAGTATTATACCCCTTTAGTTGCCCACTGAACTGAACTTCAAAACCGGTGGTTGCATCAATGGTCAATAATTCACCTCCACGAAATGTGTTTCGGTTTCTCCAACCTACAGTTATAGATGAGCCAGTAAGGTTGTTTGACTTGGTGCTGGCATTTACTTCTGCGCGAAGTGCTTTTCCCGGGAGTGATGTTAAATAATAATACGTATTCAAACGCGCTGAATCGTTGATGTATACAGGTTCAAACCTGTTTTTTACAAATTTAAAAACGCCCAGGTTTACTAACCGGCTGATGGTTTGATTGTGATCTTTCCTGTTGTATATATCACCCGGATCAAACTGCATGGAACGCGCAAACATACTTGGCTTATATGTTTTACGCCTGTCAACTACGTAATAACCTTCATAATATTCGGCTGCGTTTTTAGATGTATCTGCAGCCGCACCGTTAAGACTGTATCCCGGAAAAACAAAAACCTTATTGATCCTATATAGTGCCCGCGATTTATCGGGAGTGCCCGGCTTTACTTTTACATACAGATTTACCTTGTCGTTGCCAATCGTACTGTCTGCTTCTATAATCAAATAGTCAGGATCAAAATAGTAAAAGCCATTGTTCTTTAAATCTGCGTCTATGCGTTCCCGTTCAGCCTTTATTACAGCAAGATCAAAGGGCTCGTTCTTTTTAAGAAGGCTGTTTTTGATGGTAGTATTAATCTGTTTTTGCAGATCACTGCTATCCCGATCGTATATAACTTCATTAATGCTGTATTGAACACCGGGCTGGGCCGTATATATAGCTTTACCCTTTTTGTTTTTTATCACCGTATCTCCCTGTACACTTGCGTGAAAATAACCCCTGTTTTCAAGTGTACTTTGTAAAACTTTCACATTATAATCAATGTTTACGTTACTCATTAACACAGGCGGCTCGCCCAATTTTCTCCTGATCCATTCACCCAACGATTTTTCTTTTGTTGATTTTCCCGCAATGTTATACATCATTAATTTAAAAGGAATACCCAGTATTTTTTTATTAGGCAATGGGCGGGTAAGGGCTTCGAGTTCGCTTTTGATGTTCTTCTTTTTCTTATTGCTTAATGCTTTATCTTCTATTTTTATAGAAGCACCAGTATACAATGCATCTCCCGCAGGTACATTGCGTGTAATGCTGCAGGAAGAAAATAACATAATTATTATTGCTACAGACGATATGTAACCCATGCATTTCATTTACTGGCATCCTTGTTTTGATCCTTGCTGTTCTGCTGCTTGTCTTTTTCCTCTTTCCTTTTTTGGCGTAATGCTTTCCGCTCTTCTTCGGTTCTTTTCTTTTTAAAAATGTCTTTGAACTTGTTATAGTCAACGGTAATAATAAATCCTACTCCTGTTTCTACTACATAGCCATCAATCACACCCTGGTATTCATTTTTACGATAGCCTCTCAACATATAGCGTCCATCCCTGCTCAACTGGTAATTTAAAGCCACATTGCCGGCTATATTGCTTGCCTGCTGGTTAGAATTTTGTGGCCCTTCCAGCTCAAAATTGCTGCCAACAGTAACGGTTAACCGATCATTCAATAATCTTTTGGATAATCCAACATTTAAGTCTGTGCGGCTTTGTCTTTCACCAGTAGTATAGTCATCAGATGCTGCTACGTCAAAATTTAATTCAACACCTTTTATAAGATCTGCTGCCAACCGGTTCAATTGTTCCGTCATTAGTTTACTTACACTCTGTTTCACCAATGTGGAAGCATTGGTGCTTGCGCTGCTTTTAAACGGATCTTCCGCTACAAATCTATTGAGGAGCAAAAGGGCGAATACCTGTTTGTTCATTTCCGCATCTTCCTGCCGCAACATGTCCAGCTTTGTTTTTACAGTAGTAACAATATCGTTTGATACACCCAGGTTTTTATCTTCCGGAAGTATAATGTCGAATGTTATCTTAGGCTGCAATAATTTGCCAGACATTTTCAGCATTACATCGAAAGGGATCTTTTGCAGATAGGTATTCCTGTTTGCGGTTGTAACGTTTTCTCCAAGCTGGTTTTTTACCAGGTCAAGCGGGGCTGTGCTGGTAGTATATTTGGCAGTAATGTCAACATCGGCTTCCGTTGGCTCTCCCTGCCAGGTAATCTTGCTGCCTTTAACGATATCAAATTTTCTTTTCAAAAAATTAAAAGTGAGATCATAACTGCCCTGGTCCATTTCATAGGTGCCCGCCAGGTTCACCTTGCCACTTGGGTCAATACCTGCATTTAACTGCGCTTCGCCTTTTACATTTAAAAAATCACCATTGCCTTCGTCCACAATCAATGTAAAATCAGCGGCTTTATCTACTTCCACATTTACGGAGATATCCATCCCCTGCATTGATGAAGTATTTAAAGAATCATAGGATGCCAGAAAAAGCGAATCGCTTGCAGGTGCATCTTTATCTACAAATACTACTACACCCTCTCTGTCAACTACGCCCGGTTCGTTCTGGGGAAGCACTACAGTCATTTTTGTCTTATCATTTATCTTCAATCTTCCGTCAACAGCAGGAGCCGTTTCTGTTCCTTTTACTTTTAACCGGGTATCAAAATATAACTGTCCGTAAAAAAGTTTGTTGTCTTTTTTGGTGCTGTTGAGCGCTTTAAAATTATCAGCCCGCACATCCAGGTTAAAGTTATAATGTGTGAAAGTGGATGTTGCAGCCAATCCATCAATGGTTAAATCGTTGCCCGTTGAATCTTTTATCTGGAAATCGTTGAAATGTATTCCTTCATTGTCTACTGCAATTTTCTGCTGATCAAGATTCAGCACATTGTTCAACATGCTTAAATTAAAGGATGCCTTATTAAAATTCAAATCACCATTCACCGCAGGCTTGTCAGTGGTGCCGGTAATATTAAATTTACCATTTACTGATCCTGATGCATCTCTTATAGTCCCTGCTGAAAATGCTTCTGCTGTATGCACAGGCAGTTCCTTTATATCGAGCAACAAATCGAAGCTGCTGTTGTTAGCAAAGTAATTGCCCGACAAGGTTACGTCGTTTCCTCTTCCATTAATAGTTACATTGGCAGCATAAGTGTTGGCTACTTTATTGTCAACCATCATTTTTATATTGCCTACTGTATCTTTCTTTATACTAAGATCGGTAATAGTTAAGTCGCTTGTAAATACAGGCTTGCTTGTTATGTTATTTATGATAACACCGCCATTCAATATACCATCAGCCAAGGTGGAATCAGGTTGTGCGAAACCCGTAAGCGTGGCAACCCTGAATTTTTCAAAATTTACCTGCAGTGGTGCATTCCGTTCTTTTGATGTGCTGTTGATGCTTAATTGTTGTTCATCTTTACTCAACACAAAATTGCTGGCATTAATATCTCCTTTATCAAGCAGTATAACGTTGTTGTCTGCAAGTGCCCATTTGTTATAGTTCAGCATCAGGTCTTCAGGATGTAATGAAAAACGGTATACACCTTTTTCCGGCTGCTTAAACAAACCTCTCACATTGTATTTTTCTTTTTCTGTTTTGTCTTTTATGTTCAGTGCAAAATCGATATTGTTGTGTGCAATACTGGTATTGATACCCGTTTCATACATCACCAGGCTCTTGCCAACTACTATTTCTTTTGCCTGGATATTTGCCGCCAGTACGCTATCGCCTGTATTAGCCTGCAGAACAAGATTGTTTATACGATTGCTGCCAACCTGTACTGCCGGAACAGTCAGTAATGCATTCCAGCCTGAATCTGAAAAGTGGCTGGTAAAGCCAATGGAATCCATGCGCTGCAAATCGGGTACAAACGTTTTTAAAAGAGGTCTGTTTAAAACTTCTGCTTTGATGGTGAAGTTATAAGGAGCAATATCTTTTTTTATAGCACTGTCTGACGTAGAGAAATAGGGTTCTATATTACGTTGCATTACGTAACCCATTTCTGTGAGTTTATAGCGGCCTTGCAGTGTGGCGTTAATTACATCGGTGTTCAGCACAATGTATTGTGCAGTGTCCTGCACTCCCGCTACTAATTTTATACTATCTACAGCAATGCGTTGTTGATTATGCACCAGTAAAGATTGCAGTATAAATAATTTTCCTTCCAGGCTGTCGGGATTGGTGTTTGGAAAATCTGCTTCCAGTTTTCCATGGTAAATAATCTGATCGGTGGTTAAATGCAATTCCTTCAGTTTGATGCTGTCTATACTACCATTCAATTGCACCGACGGATATTGTTGAGAAAAATTTGCGTTGCCATCCAATGAAACATGAATATTGGGATCGGCAATTGCCGCATGTATACTGCCCTGTTGGTTAGCAATGGAACCTTTTAGCTGCAGGTCTTTGTACTCATACTGTTTAAAAATGGCTGACTTAATCTCTCCTGTAATAGAAGCATCAGCGGTTTTAGGATCATAGCCTTTTCCTTTTACATAAAAATCAGCGCTGATGGGCCCCAGCATCTTTTTGTCCTGCAATATGGTTCCCAGGTCGAGCCGCTGTGCATTCAATTGCATAGCATAGGCAGCCGCCCGCTTATCTGAGATATGATCTGCCCATCCTTTTACCACAGCATTGCCCAGGCTTGTAGAAAGTGTAAGGTCTGTAACGATATGGTTGATATTACCTTTTATTTTTCCCGCTATAGCCATTTTTTCGGGCAGTGTAATATTTGATGGAAGGCTGTTGGCTGGCAACAGAGCAAGAATGTCTCTTTTAGAGCTCGATATATTTTTGATGATAAGATCAACCGCTGTTTTTTTGGCATCCGGTAAGCCCTTGATGTTTCCGTTTACATTAAGCTTTGTATCATTTAACCCTGCCAGTTGTAAACCATCAATCTGCAAATCATTCACGGCACCTTTTATTTTTCCGCTCATCAACCAGCTTGCGTTGGGATTTGAAAAAGCGGGTTGAGAGCGGAGAGTAGGCACAAACGTTAGCATATCTTTTGTAAGTACCCGGCTGTTTTGCAGATCAATATCAAGCTTTGCGGTGCCCATATCTTTTTGTAAGGCTTCAATGGATGGATATTCAATGGCAAGACTACGCCTGATCTCTGTTCCCGGTGTTTTTATATACAGCTCTTTCAGATAAGCCTGGTTGCTGGTATATAAGAAATTGGTTTGAAGTTGCTGCAATGTAAAACCGCTTTGTTCCTTAAAGGAAGCTTTTTTGATGCTGCCAGCAATAGAATCTGTTTTGAATAAAAAATCTGCTAACTGGAAGGTAAGCGCATCCGCTTTCAGGTGCATGTAGTCCATTCCTGATGACTGACGAGGCGCATTGTCATTATCAAACTGGAGATTATTATTGTTGAGGTTAAGCGCTGCAAGCTGAATACGCCACCCCTTATCATTATTTTTAGCAGCAACCGAATCTGTTTTTGATGTTGTTTTTGTACTTTCTGTTTTGCCTAACCGAAGTGCAGCATTTGTATTGCTTAGTGAAAGGTCATCTATACTAATAGTCTGGTTGTTTATATCAACCTGTTTGGGTTTGATATGAAAATCACCGAGGTTGAGCAAAGCATACAAAGCGGATACATCATTTCTGTAATCCATTTGTATTTTTTGCAGATCAATTGTACCGAGGTCTAATACAGGACTATTTGATTTGCGTGCAGATGGTTCAGCTTCTACCGGAGGTATATTTTCTATCAATGGCTTTACCTGGTATACTTTTCCTGTAAGTCCCCGTAAGTTAGTAGATGGTATTGCGAACCGCATTTTATCCAGGTCGAATGTAGTAAAACGGGTATCAAAATGCTCCAGGTAAACATTCAGATCATTGCCTGTAACTACATCTTTATAAATTGCCTTGATGTTATTTAAGTCTATTTTTTCTATGGAAAATTTAGTAGAAGCAGTATCTGTCGGATCCTTTGGTTTGGTTTCTTTAGATGCGAAAGCATCAATAATAAATTGAAAATTGAAAGTGGTATCAGGAAGCTGGCGTTTAATCTTTGCAGTTATATCATCCAGTGCTATACGGTTGATATTTACATTTCCACCAAAAATAAGATCGTACATTGCAATATCCACCTTCACACTGCCACCGTATAACAAAGTATCTTTTGTTTTGTCTTCTATATAAACATTTTCCAGCACTATATTTTTGGGAAAACCAATGTAGATTTTTCCGAGCGCAACTTTTGTGTCCAGTTTTTTTTCCAGGTAATTAACTGCTTTTTGAGAAATGAAGCGCTGAACAGGAGGTACTAATATTAATAAAATGATCAACACAAGAAAAATAAACAGGAAGAGGATGGTTTTAATGAAGATTCTTCCGGTTTTTTTCCATATATTTTTTTTCTCTTTTGGTTGATCCATGCTATCAAGCATATAGAAAAAATCGTGCTATAAAAAAAGCGTGTTTGGTGAAAAAATTGCTGTGGCAAATTTTGCCCAATTGATACCATATATACAAATATAGTATGCTTTAATAATACGTTTATGGGGGCGAACTGGTTTGGACGATCCATCTAAATACTTGAACCAATCCATGCTGCCGGATTTTCTTGCAGCTTGTTGGAGTTGATAAATCAGATGCAATTACTTTGTTGACTCGATATTAAGATAAGATGAGCTTAGCGTTAATTTACGATCGTCTGTTATATTGAAATAAAATGCAGTAACATTTTTAGGGACCGGGGCAGATACCTTGTTTTTTTTCGCTACAACAGCAGGGATCTGCAGCCACTTTCTGTTTTGCCAGTCACCGGTATCTTCGGTATAACAGAGTACAGCCTTTTTGATGGCAACGGTGTTATTGATTATTACGCTTGCTGTATTCTTCTGTAAAATCGGGCTATTGATATCTACCAACAATTTACCTTTTTTTACCACCATATCAGCAAACGCAAAAATCTCTGGTTGATTCCAGATATGTCCATGTTCGCTGGTGACAGGGATGGACATATATCGTGGCGACTTACCAAGTTGTGCAGACTTCTGCCATATGTTGAGTGGAAACGAACCATCGTTGCTGCCTATATACCAAAGCACCGGCATTTTTGCATAAGGTATATACAACGACGGATCCCATTTGGTTTTATACGCATCCAGTTGGGATGGAGTCATTACTTTAAAATATCTTTCGAAGTTCGATACAGTAGATTCATACAAAAAGCCACAGCCATATACAGGTATGGCAAAACTGAGCCTGTTGTCTAAGCCAATTACTGCTGAAGTGATAACACCGCCCCATGAAATGCCATGAATGCCGATATTGTTTTTATTGATTTCAGTAAAAGAACGGAGCAGCGAATTTGCCCTGATTACATCTGCCACCGCATGATAAAACCATTGCTCCCTGTCTGCAATTTCTATATCACCAAAAGTAGTGATGCGTGGAGGTCCACCATCTGCGTGCCATTCGCGATTGGGAAATTCTCCTTTTGGTAAATGTCCTTCCACATCCATGGAAAGTGCCGCATAACCGCGGTCAACCCATGCCTGCACCCATTCAGGAAATGCGGTTCCACCACCACCATGCACACATATTACAGCCGGCCAGCCTCCCGGAGGAACTTTACCCTCAGGCGTTTTATAATAAGCAAATACTTTTGTTGGTTTTGTTTTATAAACAGCACCTTCATAAAAAAAAGATTCGAAACCTGCTCTTTTACAGGAATCAGCGGGATACACGAGCGGCGTTTTATATAATTCCTGGAGATTCCATGGAGAAACAGTGGGTTGTGCTGTTGCAGAAATGTGGAGCAGTATTATCGAAAGGGCAAAACAAAAAAAAGATTTCATGAATATTGGAGTGTATCATAGGGTTGTTATAAAAATCTTAGGATACAGTATCAAATATACAGCTTCAAAGCAGGCAATAACGGAAAGACTACATAAAAAATTATTGAGTAGTTATACTTATTTCCATTGAAAGGCAAAATACTCACGTGTTCCGTTACTTATATTTTTTAAAGCATGCGAAACCTGGCTATTCAAAAATATAAGATCTCCTGGTATAGCTTTGGTAAATGTATTGCCGATCTGCATTTCTATATTTCCTTTTCTTACAATAATAATTTCTTCCTGTATATGTGTATGAGGAGCGTGACTTACCTGTCCCTGATTGAGTGTGGTAGCATGCATATCGAACTGCTCAAATAAAACAGTAGGTTGATTAAATTGTTGCCTTCTGAATCCTCTGTCTGTTTTTTCAACTTTTACCTCGTTCCAGTCAACCATAAGAGACGCAGTTGCTATAGATAAATCTGATTTATGCTTTGTATATTTTAATAAATAATAAGTAGCTTTTTCTGTGCCTGCATTTACGGTTTCATGCAGGTCGCCCGGCATTGCCATTGCCACGCCCCCGGTGTTGATTATTTTGGTTCTACCGGCAATGGTTACCCTGATTTTTCCTTCTTTTACAATAATGAGCTCTTCTGTACTATCATGTACATGAGGCGGGTGAGCTGCCTTGCCCGGATCGAGTATGGTTATATGTACTTCAAGATTGGTTAAGTAGGGGGTAGCACCATCCATAATCTGGATCCTGTAGCGGCTTGAGTCTTTAATTACCGGTAGCTCGCTCACATGATATACTTTGGATGGCAGGCTGTCGGTTTTTGCATACAAAGTAATATTGGCTGATAAGAATAAAAGAAGGCAAACCAGTTTCATATCAAACATTAATGATCTCAAGATACAATTATTCGTGCTCAGGATGATTTTATCCGCGTTCATTTGAAGGAGCGAAGCTATGCGAGGCGAAGACGCCTCGCATAGCGGAATATTCATAATGATGTAGAATCATAATATGCTCTTCGCATACGATCAGGAGGTAAGGAAATAGATTTCTGAAAAAAGTATATACCGATTACTCCGGCTGCAAGAACTATAAATAATAATAATCGTATGTTTTTATTTTCTATTCTTGATATAATAAGAAGAATGTATCCCAACAATATAAAGTCGAATGCAATGAAGACTACGTTCAAAATTGGATTAAGACCTGAAACAATTATTCCGCTCAATATGCCCCATATCAATAGCAGCAACAGTATTATCATTACAAGAGAAGTAATAATCTTCCACATAAATTTCGTAAGTTTTAAGAAACTGATTTGTTATGAAGGTAGCGAAAGATTTCTTCGTGTTTATTTCCAAGAAGCGAAGCTGTACGAGACGTCCCTAACTGCCGTCAGGCAGGCTCGCCTCGTATCATTTTGTTATCGCCTCTGGCGATTGTTCGTGAATATGTCGCCTGGAGGCGACACCATATTCATGCGAGGCGAGGGACGCCTCGCATAGCGACGCTGTTGTTATCTCTCCGCAGTAACCGAATCCGCAAGCGTCATACCGAACGCAGCGTTAGTGAGTGAGGTGTCTCCCGCAAATAATACAACGGTGAAGCTTTCATGTTGCCGGAGATTTCTCACTCATAAAACTTCGTTGTTCCTCCTCGTTTTATTTCGTTCGAAATGACGATGAAATACTAAATGCTTGATGGGTTAGCAAGGGTTGAATCGAAAAAGGAAAATATGTATATTGTGTTTCTGGTAATGTTTTCAATCTAATCATATGTCACATATCTGGTTTAAAAAAGAATTTTCTTTGGAAAAGCTGCAATCAATGAGCACCGGTACAATGGGGGAGCATCTCGGAATGCTTTTTTCTGAAATAGGCGATAATTATCTGAAAGCTACCATGCCGGTTGATCATCGCACCAAACAACCCTATGGATTGCTCCATGGTGGTGCGTCTGTTGCTTTGGCTGAAACAATTGGCAGCGTAGCGTCTTCATTGGTAATTGATCGGGAAAAATTTATTTGCGTGGGACTTGAAATAAATGCCAATCATATAAAGAGCGTAAACAAAGGCTTAGTAACGGGAACGGCTACACCTATACATATCGGCTCCTCAACGCATGTGTGGGATATAAAAATTCGTGATGAAAGAGACCGCTTGATTTGCATCAGTCGACTTACGGTTGCAATATTAAAAGCACCAACGCCAGCTCTGTGAGAAGTTTTTTGTTTGTAGTTTTTGGTTTGTTTCAGGTTACAAGTTGCAGGTTACAGGTTCAAAATACATCTAATTGACCATCTTGAAACTTGCAACCTGAAACTATTAATTTTTCTGCTTTGGCATCTTGTCAATCCATGCTGTAATTAATGCTACGCCTTCTTTATGAATAATGCTGCGTGCGAGTTCTGGCATGGCGGTGCCGGGCTCTTTGCTGTTCATGCGATATGCGAGAATGGAATGTTTGGCATCGCCGGGTATAATATCGAAGTTTAATCCACCCGCTCCACCACCTGCTGATACAGGCGCTTTCATAATGCCGGTATGTGCTTTGTCTGTTTGTTCATATTCCAAAAACAATCCGGTATTATATGCATCGCCACCTTTGGTATGGCAATGTGCACAATTTACATCAAGGTATGCCCTGGCACGTTGCTCCAGGCTGAAATGTTTATCGTCTTTCCAATTGGGTAACTGATTTACCTGTGTTATGTCGGGTAAACCCTCTAAATTATGCTGTGAAGTCCAACGTGCAAGTTGGTTTATGGTTTGTGACTGCGGTATAAAATTCAGGTTCCGTGCTTTTGGACCGATAGGAGTGAGCACATCATTTTTTATATGACATCTTTTACAATCGTTGGTGTTGGGTACCTGGTAAACAGTTGGGATGGCTGTGCCTTCTTCATTTAATACGGTTATAGGAAGACGTGCACCTGTTATATGTTTCACAGCTTCCGTTTGCTCAGCATTCCACAAATAGTCCATCACTTTCCAACCTTTGTCTGCCGGATCTTTTACCAACAATCTCGTTTCAATCATTATTTTTTGGTGTGACGTATTGGTATAGGCGAAGTTTTTTATGATGATGGTAGAATCAGGAAAATCCAATAAACCTTCTGATACATATTTTAACCGTTTGCCTTGAGGTAATGCTATAAAACGATCTTTCAATGCATAATCAGTAAACAATGGGGTACTCAATTCGTATGGAAGAATATCAGCGACTGGATGCAGCTCGCTCAGTTTGCCTATAAAAAATCCATAGTCAGATAATTTTTCCCTGAACTCAAATGGTTTTGGCTTTTCTTCCGCAGCAACAATCGCTTTCTCCCTGTTCTTACAGCTTTGTATGATGGCTATTGAAAACAATAGAACTGCCAACAGGCATCCGTATATATACACTTTCTTCATGACCAATAATATCTTCCGATTACAAATGTCGTATAGTTTATTTACAGGTATACGGCTCCATGTTTGTTTGCGGATGCCACTTCGCCTGGTTCTTGATATTTAGCATATCAGCGTTCACAAACATATTGTCGCCGGGTTGCTGAATGCAGATGCTGTCCGGGTTTGCTGTGGTTCCTTTTGTTAATATATTGCTGGAGATACCATCATACATAATAAAGGGAATGTGTTTGCCTTTGCGGGATGCATCGCCTGCATTGAGTTTTTGCGCAATAGCTACCAGTAATTGACCTATATGGTGTTTATACACCGGCTCAGGAAAAGTAGAATCCATTTCAAGTGTGTTGTCATGAATTTTTACATCCTGCGAAATAGGCGAATACTGCTCATTGATTTTTTCTGCTGCTTTATCATCCACCGCAAAACCAGATGCGATAGTAATAGCGGATGAATTATTGCGGAGAATACGATTCTTGTACAGATCTATGTGTGATGCTGCAAGAATAATAACACCACTGCCGGGAGATGCATTACCTACACCCCATGCTGTACCAAAACTTCCTGCTTTTGCAAAATTGCGGTTGTTGTTATCATGAAAATAATTGTCGTATGCTTTTACATAACCGCCACGTTGTGAAAGACCAGGCAGATCAAAGATGAGGAAGCCCGCAGTGTTTTCATAAAATTCATTGTTGTATACTTCCGCATGCTGGGTGTTTTCTATTTCGCAGCCTGCTACGTTTTTAGCTGCTTTGCAATTGCGCACAACAGCACTGTCTGTTTGTCCTACATAAATGCCCGCATCCGATGATCCTTCGGCATAACAATTTTCAATCAATACATTCTTGCACATTACAGGATATATCGCATAGCCGCCACTGGTAGAGTCGGCGGTTTTCCAAACAGCGTTCAGGTCTTTTATCACTACATCACGACTCTTATTTATTTTCAACAGATCACCTTTTGAATCGCGGATGGTCATATCATGAATGATAAAACCTTTAGCATCTGTTACTCTTATTCCTTCTCCACCTTGGGTTTGTGAAGAAAAATCAAGGATCGTTTTGTCTTTTCCTTCTCCTTTTAATTCAATATGCTTTACCTGTGCTATACTGAGGTTGTCAAACTTGTAAGTGCCCGCTTTCAGCAAAATGCTGGTGCTGTCTTTTATAGAAAGAAATGCTTCAATGATCTTGCTTTCTTCTCCGGGATTGAACGTAAGGTTATTGGTATAATCTGTTTTTGCTTCAGGTGTTTTTTCGGCGCCGCCATTGCAGGATATAATGCATATACTGCAAAGCGCTATAGTGATGGCTGGAAAATATTTACATAAATGCTTCATGGCATGTTGTTTTATAGATTGAAGGTTTAGAAAATGTTATAGGCATAAGTTACATAATATACCGCTCCAATATTGGGGTTGGCAATACCTGTTGAATAATATTTGTTGGTGATATTGGTACCGCCCAACCGTATGCCTGAATGTGCTTTGATGAGTTTATAACTGATCTGTGCATCTATTACAGCCGAAGAAGGAACTCTTCCATCAGCCAATCCACCCGATACCACATAATAATAACCCGGCTTATAACGAAGCGTTGCATTAAATGACCATACCTGGTTTTTACCAAACCCACTGTTGCCAAATTCCATATTGATATGATAATGCGGCGTATTGAAATTGTTGATCTGGCTGTTGTTTTTGTTTTTTAAATAATCAGAAAAGTAATTCACTTTGGCAAGAAAATTATGCGACAGATCTACACTTACGCTGGCTGCATAACCATAGGTGTTTACGGTTTGTCCCCCATTGAACGCGATGTTGTACTGAACATACGTGCTGTGATCTTTAAATGCTTCGGGATCCTGGCTGCCCGGTGTGTTGGCTACATTGGCATACCCAATAAAATTTTTCCAGGTAGAGAAATATCCCAATACATCCAGTAATACTCTTTTGCCTATCAGTGCCGCATACCCTAATTCAAAAGAATTTACCGATTGTGGTTTGATATCGTTGTATGCAAATTTTTTCAGGTCAGATGGATTGTTGGATTGCTGGTAAGCTTCAACACTTTCCAGCGTATAAGGTGCGTATTGATCAAAATGGTAATTATCAATTAACAGGAGCTTTGAACCGCCCGATGAATAGCTATTGTATCCATTCAATGTATTCTGCAATGCCTGTATGTTGGAAGGGAAACTATACGCATTCTGGTAGGAGAAGCGGATATAGTTTTCTTTGGCTGCTTCATATACCAACGAAGCCCTGGATGTAACTTTCGGCGATTTGAATAAAGAGTTTTTATCGTACCTGAAAGAAGCACTTGCATTTAATCTGTTATCAATAATTTTTTTTGACAGTTGTATATAAGCACTGTATTCATTTACATTAATGGGCTTGTCTTTATCAGGAAAGAGTGTGTTTTTACTGTTGAGGCTGTACAAACGCCAGTTAACACCTGCAATAACATTCGCAAATTTTATGAGATCAGAAAAATTGTATTGTGCCTCTGTGTTGTACAGTTTACTTCTGTCTAAAAACAAAGTACCACCTTGAGATATCGGTGTGTTGGAAATAGTATTTTTTAATTGGTTGAACTCGGCTGTTCCGGGTAGCGCTCTGCCCTGATCAGCCACACCACGTGCTATAAGGTTTGCATCTGTAATATTAGCGCCGCCTGCCAATGCTGTAATAAGCCCTGCCGTATATTGTGGATACCATCCATCGCCGGTATTGCCGTCGTAGCTTGGTTTCCAGCCTTCATTAATATACTGAGCTGTGGGGCCTGCGACCAATGTTTTGCCGGAGTTTTCGCTGGTCATATAACCGCGGATAAACCATCTATCGCTTTTTAATTCAAGCCTGTATTGCCCAACTTTAAAATCTTTGATCTGGTAACGGGTGTCATTTGTATACACTACGTTACCCGTTCCAAAAGTGCCGGAAGCAATTGCCTGTATTTTTGAAGTGATATTATATCTTAACTCAACATTTCCTTTAAACAATTTTGCCTTATTATCCAGGTAACCATATTCTGCATAACCCGTGCGTGCAACATAGTTTGGTTTTCCAAGCAATGGTTCAATAATAGGTGCCAATGATTCATCAGCAGCCAAAGCTCCTTCCAAAAAAGGATTAATATCAGTAGATGTAGCACCTCCATAATAATTCGGACTGTTATAATTGGGGTCGGTATATTTTGATCCCGGTCCATTTTTATTGGTAGTATCTGTAGCTACCCAATCTTTGGCCTGTGTATATTGAAAGTTTACTTTAAAAGCAAACTTATCACTTACTTTCTTTCCCCACCGTACAGCCCAATCGTAGTAAGGTGATGCACTTACAGGATCGTTGCTGTTGTGACTGCTTACATGATTTACACCCTGCGTTACCAACACACTTAAGCCCTGGTATTTAAACGGATCTTTACCTGTCATCACCATCGTACCATTTAAACCACGCGAACCATACAATGCAGATGATGCACCGGAAAGGACTTCTATATTATCAACATCCAATTGTGTAAGACTGATAGCAGACCCCAGCGGAAAATTTAATCCGGGTGCCTGGTTATCCATGCCATCTACTATCTGTGTAAAATTGGTATTGCCACTTGTATTAAAACCGCGGGTAGTAATGCTGGAAAAACCAATACTTGATACTGTTACGTCAACGCCTTTCAATCCCTGAATCATGTCCATATAATTCAACTGTGGCGAGTTGGCAACATCTTTATGGCTGATCTGTTCAATGGTTACTGGCGAAGTAAGTTTGCGTTGCGTGGTACGGCTTGCAGATACCACCACTTCTTCACCCAATGATGAAGCGGGATTGATGGAAATATCCATTCGCTCGGATGCATTTGTTACTTCTACTTCTTTGGGTTCAAACCCAATAGAAGAAATAATTAAAGTTACCGGCAGCTCTTTCTTTGAATTGATCTGGAATCTGCCTCTTTCATCGGTATATGTTCCTTCCGATGAATTTTTAATGGTAACCGATACAGCCTGCGCAGCGTCTTTTGTAGCAGCATTTCGTATAGTTCCTTTAATAATATGCTGCGCTTTTACAATGCCGGCAGCAAAGCATTGAAGAATGCAAAGGATCAGGGCAATTTTTCTCATACCTGTTAATTGGGGTTATTGGTAAGCTTAAAAATTTATATCGTTTTAGTAATGGGTTATCGTATCAATTTTTTAAACAGGTTCAGTCTTCCTTTAAATGGCGGATATTTAATGGCAGGATCAAACCATGTGGGTGTTTTCATAACGGGCTTAAAATGAGTAAACGTGTTGAAAGAATGTTTGCCATGATAGGCTCCTATACCACTATTGCCTATACCACCAAAGGGCAGGTGATGATTAGCAAATTGCCAGATGGTATTGTTTACGCAACCACCGCCAAAGGCTACACGACGAAGCCATTCTTCTTCAGTTCGTTTGCTGGAAGTGAATACATAAAAGGCAAGCGGATTGGCATTCTTCTTTACTATATCAATGGCTTCTTCTCTTTCTTTAAAATATATAACAGGCAGTATAGGTCCAAAAATTTCATCCTGCATTATTCTTGCACCAGGTATAATATTTTTAATAATGGTGGGTGCAATAAATAATTCATTCCTGTCTGTTTGTCCACCCATTATTATTTCTCCATCTTTTAAATAAGCACTGAGTGTATCAAAGCGTTTTGCGTTGACGATCTTTCCATAATCGTGACTCTTTTTTGGGTCATCCCCAAAAAAATGGATCACTTTATCTTTTAACGCAACAATAAATTTTTCACTGATGCTTTCATGCACCAGCACATAATCAGGTGCAATACAGGTTTGGCCTGCATTGGCAAATTTGCCCAATACTATTCTGCCGGCGCTGGCTGTTATATCAGCATCAGCTTCTACAATCGCAGGGCTTTTTCCTCCCAGCTCAAGTGTTACGGGAATAAGATCTTTTGCCGCCAATTGATAAATAAATTTTCCAACTGGTATGCTGCCAGTATAAAAAATATGATCAAAACGAAATTGTTCCATCATACCTGGTATCACACTCGCACCATCACCTTGTACAACTTTTACATAGTCTTTGGGAAATACTTCAGTGATTATTTTTTCTATGATAGCCGCGGTTGCGGGAGCGAGTTCTGAAGGTTTTACTACCACGCAATTACCCGCTGCTATAGCGCCAACCAATGGTAAAAGCAATAGCTGCAATGGATAATTCCATGGAGATATAATTAATACCACACCTAAAGGATCAGGATATACTTTACTGGACGATGGCAGATTTACAAGATTGGTGCCCTTACTTTTGGGGTTCATCCATTCCTTCAGGTTTTTAAGTGTAACACGGATTTCAGCCAGTATTAAACCAATCTCTGTTGCATAGGTTTCTTCAGGGCTTTTTTTCAAATCTTTATAGAGGGCATCATATATCTCCTGCTCATATTTCACAACGGCATCTTTAAAGCGCAATAGCTGCTGCTTTCTGAAGGTATATGTAAGCGTTGCTCCACTATCATAAAAGTGACGCAACGCAAGCAATTCGTTATGAGCAAAAGAATCGTTCATGTATTCTTTTTAAGTCCGTTGAACATTAGCCCTATCAGGAATTTCATGTCCTGCAGACTGTGCGAATAATCAATTTCATTTTCCATTTTTAAAATCGCCTGTTGCTCTACACTGTGTTTCAACGCATCGCTGATGTTGATCAACACTGAAGCAATCTTCACAGCGTTCGTGGGTACCAGCTCGCCGCTGTCAACTGCTTTTTTAATGAGTAACGAAAGAAATTCTTTTTCTTTCCTCATCAATGCATCGTACAGCTCAAAAAACTTCGGTAATATCTTATTCAGCGTTTCCACAGATACCCGGTTCATATTAAGTACGTTCTTGTAATAATTAAACCTCGACTGCATATAATACGATACCTGGCTTTCTACTCCTTTCTTCTTTAAAACCTTTTCCTGCAAGGAAACGATATAATCTTCTCCCTCTTTCAGCGCGGCTTCTATAAAAATATCTTCCTTGTTCTTGTAATAATAATAGAGAGAAGCCTTGTTCAATCCTACACTTTGTGCAATATCATCCAATGTTGTTTTGTCGAGCCCGAACTTTGCAAAACACTTCATGGCAGACTTTCCAATCTTTTCTTTTACCAGCTCTTTTTTATTCATTCCGTCCTTTAGTATGTTCTGCAGATGAAGATAATGTTAATTTTTTATTTTCAAACATTTTGTTCATTTGTTTGAAAAATAAAATATGGCGGCCGGCGCTCAGCCGTCAGTTATCAGCGGTCTTTGCTATGATCTCGAAAACCTCGAATCAGAAATCAGAGCCTCACCTAACCTCTCCAAAGGAGAGGAACAGCGCACATACCTGGCTTTTGTAAGCGTCTAATTATTATCAATCTGTTTTAACTTTTGAAAAATATCTTAGTGAACCTCTGTGTCACTGCGCCTTTGTGGTTCCTGCTCTCAAATTCCCGCCGCTGCTATTACATCTTTTATAGAGGGAAATGTATGCTGTAGTTTTCCGGGAATAGCGCCGGGCTTTACCCATTCAATTTCAAAGATGTCTTCTTCTGTTTGGGGAGTCATTTTTTCTGAAGACCTGGCTTTCATCGTATACCAGTAAGACTCTTTTAAAATATGTTTGCCAAATTCATTATAGGTATGGTAGGTTGTAACTAAAAACTTTTTTAATTGTACTTTCTGCAAACCTGTTTCTTCTTCCACTTCTCTAACAGCGCAATCTTCCAGTTTTTCACCTTTTTCTACTTTGCCTTTTGGTAAATCCCATTTGCCTCTTCTGTATATCATTAATACTTCTTTCTTTTCATTCTGAACCAAACCACCTGCAGCCTGTATAACCGTAAAGTGTTTCCAGAAACGCTGTTTTAATTTATCAAAATTATTACCATAGATAATACCCGCATGAAAATCTTCTTTTACTATTTCATGCAACAGCGCATTGATAGCTGGAGTGGTTAACTCATCAATAAATACCGCGTCTGGATGATGGTGATATTCTTCCATTTCAGCATTCATCTCATCACATAAAAAAACGGGTTTATCGCCGAAGTATATTTTAATGACCATACATGCAATTTTACTAATTTCGCGCTATGACAAATGAAAAAGCAGTAGCCGAAAAGCTTTTACAAATTAATGCTATCCGGCTGAATCCGCAACAACCTTTTACTTGGGCATCTGGTTGGAAAAGCCCTATCTATTGCGATAACAGAAAGACTTTATCATTCCCCTACATCCGCGATTTTGTAAAATCAGAATTGTGCAATGTGATATTTGAACGTTTTCCAGATGCAGACATGTTAGCAGGTGTAGCTACTGCAGGGATAGCCTGGGGCGCAATGGCAGCAGATCAACTCAAGCTGCCTTACATATATGTTCGCCCCAAACCTAAAGAACACGGATTGGGTAACCAGATTGAAGGATATTATGAAAAAGGGCAGAGAGTGGTAGTGATAGAAGATCTTATTTCAACAGGTAAAAGTAGTTTGCAGGTGTGCGATGTGCTGAAACAGCAAGGGCTGATAGTAGAAGGCATGGTATCTATTTTTACTTATGGTTTTGATGTAGCTGATAAAGCTTTTAAAGAAGCAGGTGTGCCTTTGCATTCTTTAACCAATTATGAAGTGTTGATTTCGCTTGCAATAGAAAAACAAATTGTAAATTCATCAGAAGAAAATACTTTGTTAAACTGGCGTAAAGATCCGGCCGCCTGGAAAGGGTAAGTAAAATATGGTGTATCTTTTGTCGTTTAAAGCTCAAACATTTTATTATTCAATAAAACTATTATTATGAAAAGGATGCTGTTACTGGTTACCATGATTTGTGGATTAGCATGGAGCGCTAATGCGCAGCAGAAAAAGCCTGTTACTGTAAAAATCGCTACTCCTACGGTACAATGCGAGAATTGCAAAAAGCGCATTGAGAATTACATGACTCATGAAGACGGGATAACAAAAGTAGTGGTAGATTATAAACGCAAGGTTACTACCGTAACATATCTCGCGGACAGAACGAATATAGAAAACGTGAAAACAGGTATTGCTAATGCAGGGTACGATGCAGATGATGTAAAGGCAAACGATGATTCATATAAAGCTTTACCTACTTGCTGTAAAAAGCCGGCGGACCAGTAAAGAGGCAGTAGGCAGAAGTAAGAAGGCAGAAACAAATACATTTAAAAAACCTCAGGTAATTGCTTGAGGTTTTTTCTTTTTAGGTCGGTACGCGTAGCGTCAGACCTAAAAAAAAGTGCTGTTATATAATGTGCTCTGACGCTATGCGTACCGATCACATTATATAACAGCTTCGCGTACCCTTAATAATTTTTTTAGAAGCTCTTCCAGTAAATCAAGGCGCAGCATATTGGCTCCATCGCTTTTGGCAACAGCAGGATTGGGATGTGTTTCAATGAACAAACCATCTGCGCCGGCAGCTATAGCAGCTTTTGCAATGGTACCAATCAATTTGGGATTTCCGCCTGTAACGCCGGATGTTTGATTGGGCTGTTGCAAAGAATGTGTACAATCCATCACCACCGGAACGCCGTGTTCTTTCATCCATGGTATATTGCGGTAATCAACCACCAGGTCCTGGTAACCAAATGTATTTCCTCTTTCAGTAAGAATAATTTTTTGATTCCCCGCGTTGCGTATTTTTTCCACCGCGAATTTCATGGATGGTCCGCTGAGGAATTGCCCTTTTTTTACATTCACTATTTTGTTGGTTTCGGCGGCGGCAACCAGCAGATCTGTTTGCCTGCATAAAAACGCAGGGATCTGCAATATATCAATATATTTTGCAGCAGGTGCTGCTTCATCATGCGCATGTATGTCGGAAGTAGTAGGCAGCCCGAATTTTTTACCGGTTTTTTGTACCAATGATAAAGCATGCTCATCCCCAATACCCGTAAACGAAGTGGCGCTGGTGCGATTTGCTTTCCTGTAAGAAGCTTTGAATATATAAGGTATGCCAAGGTTCTTGCAAATGCCCGAAACTTTTTCTGCTATTTCCATTACCAGTTCTTCACTTTCCACTACGCAGGGACCTGCTATCAAAAAGAAATTCTTTTCATTATAGGATTGACCAGCAAACAGGTCTTCTAGAAATTTTTCCATGATGCAAATTTAAGGGTTTGTTTTTAGCCGTCAGGCGTGAGCGATTAACCTGTATTTAACTCCTTCAGAGTTATTGTCGGTGTCTGCGGCGCTTCCCGGACTTCAAGTCCGGGTTATGGTAGTTAAAGTCCTTCGGACTTCGTACTTAATTTGCCAGAACACGTACTTGATAAGTGGGCAAAGTCCGAAGGACTTTAACTCTTCATTACTCCGGGTAAAGCCCGGAGATACAAAACTCACTTCACCTCTCTGAACTTCTTAGGTGATGTACCCATTATTTGTTTAAATGATCTTGAAAAACTGTATTGATCCGTATAACCCATTTCTTCTGCAATTTGTTTGATGGGCTGCCTGGTAGCTTTCAGCAATTGACTTGCTTTTTGTATTTTAAGGGAAGTGTATAAATGTATGGGCGAATAATGCGTTTTTTGCCGGAAGAGTGCAGAGAGATACGATGCAGATACACACGCTTCTTTAGCAAGCTCATCAAGTGTAAGGTTCTCATGCAGATGTTCTTTCATGATAATGATACATCGTTCAATAATATTGTCGACGCCCTTTTTCATGTAATTAAAAACCGTAAGTCTGAACGTGCCGAGAAAACTATAAAAGCGAAAGTTGGCGTAGAGCAGATTTTCCAGGTTTTCCATCAGGTCGAGGTGATGCATGATATCTCTGAACTGCGCTATTCTACCCACCAATGGAGGCGTGGTTAAATCTGATTTTTTATCGCGCAGTAAATAACGATACATATCTTCACCAATGGCACCATTAAATTTTACAAAATATACGCTCCATTGCTGTGCGTTTTCAAAACCCAGTTGAAAATTAGTTTTTCGGGGGAGCACAGCAAAATGATTGGCTTTGAGTGCATTTTTTTTGCCATCTATTTTATACCAGCCATTACCGCTCACGCAATATATCAACACATAGTCAGGATTGTTTTTAAGCACCTCTTTGCCAAATAAACTCAGTTCATCATAAAACGCAATCTCTGTTATGTACAGGTTTTTACCTATGGGATGAGCATCCAGTTTGCTCCGCAAGCGTTGAGGCAAAGCCCAGTGTGATTGTGGAATAGTTTCTTGTGGGGTAACGTTATTTTGCATGGAAATAAGCGCGCTTGGGAATAATTTTAGTAAACCAAAAATAGGATAAATTGATCTGCCCGATCATAATTTATGCTATTCTTTTTATAACAATTAACATTGGCTGCTCTTCAAATTTGAATAATCTTTGACCGCAGCCATTATTTAAAAGAAAGCGGTGTATACATGCAACATTTGCCCTTGATTGACTTGCTTGTTATTGTAATTTACCTGCTGGGAATGGTATTTGTAGGCGTATATTTTTCAAGAAAAAATAAAAATGCAGATCAGTTTACAACTGCCTCCGGTAATATACCCGGATGGGCTTTAGGTATTTCACTATATGCCACTTTTTTAAGCAGCAATACTTTTTTAGGTGTTCCCGGCAAAGCGTATGGCAGTAATTGGAATTCGCTGGTGTTTAGTTTATCCATGCCTTTTGCTGCGTTTTTTGCTACTAAATATTTTGTTCCTTTTTACAGAAACAGTGGCGAAGTAAGTGCTTATACCCACCTTGAACATCGCTTTGGTGCCTGGGCAAGAACATATGCTATGGTATGTTTTATCCTTACGCAACTGGCGCGTATGGGTTCTATATTTTTTGGCATCGCACTTACACTACAGGCGCTCACGGGAGTGGATATGCGAACTATCATGATTGTAACCGGCATTTGCATTATTATATACACAGTGTTGGGTGGTATGGAAGCAGTAATATGGACGGAGGTAGCACAAGGCATTATAAAAACAGCCGGCGCTTTAATCGTATTGTTTATTATCCTGCGCGAAATGAAAGGAGGAGTGGCGGAGATATACCGTATTGGAATGGAAGATCACAAATTCAGTTTGGGTAGCTGGAGCCTTACTGATTTCAGCAGTTCCACTTTCTGGGTAGTTTTTTTATATGGGTTCTTTATTAACCTGAACAATTTTGGGATGGACCAGAATTATGTGCAACGTTATCATACGGCAAGAAGCGAGAAGGAAGCAAGAAAAAGTATCTGGCTTTGTGTATACTGGTATCTGCCCGTTTCGTTATTGTTTTTTATTATCGGCACAGCGCTGTATGCATACTTTCATCAGAATCCAGCATTGCTGCTTACGATTAAGCAACAGGTTGCCGCTGAAAAAAATGTTGATATCAATACATTAACGCCCGCAGATTATGGCGATAAAATATTACCATACTTTATGGTATTGAAAGTGCCGAAAGGTTTGGTGGGTTTGATCATCGCGGCTATTCTTTCAGCAGCCATGAGTACCATCAGCAGCGGCATGAACAGTTCTGCCACCGTATTTCTGAAAGATATATACCAGCGTTATATCAATCCAACCCCTGGTCCTAAAAAACAAATGATTGTTCTGTACACAGTTACAGCACTCACAGGAATTCTTTCTATTGTTTTTGGGATTGCTATTATAGGCGTTAAAAGTATACTGGATTTATGGTGGGAGCTAGCAGGGATTTTTGCCGGTGGTATGTTGGGACTTTTTTTATTAGGCATGATTGCAAAACGCGCCGGCAATCACGAAGCCATTACTGCTACCATTATAGGCATACTGGTGATACTGTGGATGTCGTTATCAAAATTTTTTCCTGCGCAATGGGAGCATCTAAAAAACCCGATGCATGCGAATATGATTATTGTGATAGGAACCTTAACTATTTTTTTAATTGGATTGCTGCTTACAAAACTGAAACGAAAATGAGTATGCATATATATGTATATACTCTATAATTGATACTTAGAACAAATATTAAAAATCAACACAAGTTTTATGTCAAAGAAATTTGTTCCGGTAATGATTACACCATTTACACCGCAAGCGGAATTGGATTTTGATATGCTGCATAAGCTGGTGGAATTTTACCTGGCATCTGGTGTTAAAGGATTATTCGCTAATTGTCTTTCAAGCGAAATGTATAGTATTAATGAGGAAGAAAGAATAGCGCTTACCAAAGCTGTAGTAGACCAGGTGAATGGCCGTGTGCCCGTTGTAGCCACCGGTTCATTTGGATTGACCATTACAGATAAAGCTGAGTTTACAAAAAAAATATTTGATACCGGCATAGATGCTGCAGTACTTATTACCGGTCATTATGCCAAAGCGGATGAAAATGACGATGTGTTGTTGCGCAACTTTGAAAAAATGTTATCATTAACGGGCGATATTCCTTTGGGCTTATATGAATGTCCCGTTCCTTATAAGCGGGTACTCACGCCCGAGGTATTAAAAACATTGGTATCTACCAACAGGATGATGTATCACAAAGATACCTGTTGCGATGAAGCCCAGGTAAAAGCAAAACTGGCGGTAACCAAAGGAACCAATCTCCAGTTTTATGATGCACATACGCCCAACGCTGTTAGCTCAATGACAGCAGGCGCAGAGGGCATGTCTGCTATCGCCGGTAATTTTTACCCTGAAGTATTAGTATGGCTTTGTGATAACGTAAATAATCCTGAGAGACAAGAAGAAGTAGCATGGTTACAAAAAGAATTAACCAAAGCTGATGAAGTAGTACATACTGCTTACCCAATGAGCGCTAAATTTTT
Source organism: Agriterribacter sp. (assembly GCA_047600465.1). Taxonomy (GTDB): domain Bacteria; phylum Bacteroidota; class Bacteroidia; order Chitinophagales; family Chitinophagaceae; genus Agriterribacter. The sequence continues at coordinate 901,202 of JASGKU010000007.1, read as the reverse complement.
TCTGCAGGCAAGAGGATTGCCTATTCATACCATCAGCAGATCACATGCATTGGAGCCCACACTCAAAGAAATAGCAGATATACAAAAGTTGCTCAAAACAATGAGAGGCTGGTGTGAAAAATTAGATATTAAGGAAGCGGAATACGAACAAGTTGGTTAGAGAGGAAGCCTTCATTCATTATTCTTAATTGCCTTCTATGCGTATTATATCAAAGTTTTGCTTCGCGATTGCTGTAATTTCTTTTGCAACATTGATATTTGCTTTCACAAAAAAACATATAGTAAATAATAACAGTTTGGCTGAACACGCTGCGGATACTGCTGTATTTACCCGTGGTTTTTTTTCGGAGATAATCCGCCTTTCGCACAATGCCATGCTTCTACTATACTTCGTTTGCAAAATGGAACATTCCTGGCTGCATGGTTTGGCGGTACAAAGGAGGGCACGGATGATGTGGCCATATGGTTGGTAAAAGGAAAACCCGGCGCATGGTCTGAGCCTGTTAAAATTGCGAAGCTGCGCGATGATGCACACTGGAATCCTGTATTGTTTCAATCGCCTGAAGGAAAAGTATTTTTATTTTTTAAGGTTGGAAAAAAAATCCCCTCATGGGAAACATGGCTTAAAACATCTGATGACAATGGGCAAACCTGGACAGATGCAAAGGAGTTAATTGCTGGTGATAAAGGTGGAAGGGGTCCTGTAAGAAATAAACCCATCGTACTTTCCAACGGCACATGGATAGCCGGCGCCTCGCATGAAGAAGGTGCATGGAATGCGTTTGCAGATATCAGTAAAGACCAGGGAAAAACCTGGACAGCTTCATCCTATATTGTATTAGACAGAACAACATTAAAAGGGAAAGGCGTTATACAACCTACCTTATGGGAATCTTCTCCCGGCAAAGTGCACATGTTGTTACGTAGCTCCGCAGGTGCAATATACCGCAGCGATTCTGAAGACTATGGACAGACCTGGTCTGCAGCCTACCCGGCAGGGTTGCCCAATCCCAATAGTGGTATTGATCTTACAAAATTACCCGATGGTACATTGGTGCTGGCTTATAATCCTGATGCTTCAAATTGGGGTTCGCGTTCCCCGCTTTCATTAGCCATTTCTTTTGATAACGGTAAAACGTGGCCGAAGATCATGGATATAGAAACAGGCAAAAAGGAAGATGAGTTTTCTTATCCTGCAGTTATCAGTTATGGTGATACTATAGCTGTATGCTATACCTGGAAAAGAAAAAACATCGCGTATTGGATAGGCACAAAAGATGAGTTTATAAAAGCTGCGAAAGATAGATGATTTGAAATTTGAGATTTGAAATTTCTTATTGCGGATTGCTTATTTCTTATTGCGGATTCCCGTTTTGTTTACCTTTCTCCTTCGATCCTTCACCTTACACCATTCACCCATGAATAAATCTTCCTTGTTTTTTAAAAAGATATTGCCTGTAGCACTAACATTTGGTACCGCATGGGCAGCACGCGGACAAATAGGTCACGAATATGGCGCTACCTGGGCCGCAGCCATCGGTATTGCTGCTGTAATTGTTGTTTCGGGTAGGCAAGACTGGTATGAACGGCTACCGGTGATAGTGGCATTAGGGGCTATTGCATGGGGTTCTGGCGGAATGATCAGTTATGGAAAAGTAGTTGGTTATGGACATTCAGCAGATTACCTGAATACCAGTTACGGGCTAATAATGCTGATGCTGATAGGAAGTTTGTATGGCTTTGTTGGTGGAGGTGTAGCAGGGTTGGCGATGGAGTCAACACCACAAAAAAAGATAGATTGGGCATCTTTATTTGTACAGCTATTTGTGGGTGCGTTTCTTTTCTGGGGATTTTTTATTTTCCAGTTAGAGTGGTTTATGACTCCACCGCGTTCCGAATTATGGGCGGCATCACTCGGCGCCGCTTTTGCATTAGGATGGTATTTATATCGCAACGGTTATGCACACTCGCTGAGAGTGGCTTTTTTCAGTGCGCTTGGGGCAGGATTTGGTTTCGCCTTTGGTAATTTTCTGCAACGCATGGGTCATGCTTCCGGCATCAGCTTTAACTGGTGGAACGTGATGGAATATTCCATTGGCTTTTTTAGTGGTTTAGGAATAGCATATGGTGTGTTCAGTAATACCAATTGGCACAAAAACGATCCCCGTTGAAAAAGTATCGCGTATGGCAGGTTTGATCTTTTTAATTGTATTACTACCCATCATTAGTTTAATTGAAGCTATAAATGTGAAAACACTGGCAGAAGCCGGAACCAGTTTGCATGTTGCTGACCCTGCATCCTTTGCGCTTACGTGGAAGAGTATTACCTGGGTAATATCTGTATTGTTTATGGTGATGCTATTTTTTTATTGCAAACCCAACGCACAAACATCTGGTTCTTCTATAGGTATAAGATTTACCTTACTGTATCTTACATGGTATATACTGTTCAGCAATCTCATCAGTTCCGTATGGCTTGTACCAAAATTTAATTCACAACACCTGTATTGGGTGAACCTGTTAGTGATAGGATTGTTATTCCGTAACAATACTTCACCATGGATGGAAAATACAGAAGGGTATTCATTGCCATACACAAAAAAATTACTCACGTGGTGGGCAATAGCCATTATAGTTATATTATTAGTGGCTTATATCGCTGTATTGTCAGGGTATGCAAACCCAAATGCACAAACCCGTTTTCCTGGTAATTGATAAAACAATGTTTACTTATCAGCTACGTTTAATGCTTTAATGAAACGTAGTTCAAATTTTCATACAAATTTTTCGGTCGGTGAGACATTATAGCCGTGAATTTGAAGGTTACTTTCCGGCGCGTGGAGACACGCGCCGAGGCGTTCGCCCTTGGTACGTGTCTCCACGTACCAGCAGCAGGGGTTTAAGTTAACGGGTATGTGAGACACCTACCGGTAGGCAATGCTACAGGCGGATGTCACCACCCGCCTGCAAAAATTTGAGATACACCGTCTTTAAGAGTATTATAACAATAAGATCTTTACATTTGTTTAACTAATATGTGTAAATAATGAGCGCTGATTTTGAGACATCAAAAAATGTAAAAGCAGGAACCATCACCGGTATTATATCGGGAGCATTACTGTTGTTCTTTTTTCTTGTGTCGTGGTCTGTACCCGTTCCGGTGGAACCTCCTATAGAAGAAGGCATGGAAGTAAACCTTGGAAATAGCGATGATGGCTCAGGTGATGTGCAACCATTGATTCCAGGCGCTCCTGCGGCAGCACCAAAAGTGGTTAATGCACCTCCAAAAGCATCCAATGCTGTAGAAGATGCAAAGGCAGTTGAAACCAATGATGACGATCCGGAAGCAGAAGATGTGCATGTACCCAAACCTAAAGTGTCTAATCCTAAAAGCCTTAATATTCCCAAAAAAGAAAATACCAGCGTTGAAAAAAAAGTAGTTACCAAACCACAGGTGGTAGAGAATCCTACACCCGCACCGCCTAAACCAAAGGCTACATATAAAGGTGGAGATGGAAGCGGTCCCGGTGGTAACAATGCAGATAAATGGAACGGAAGCAAAAGCGAAGGAAATACGACTGGAACCGGTGATCGTGGAAAAATCAATGGTGATCCTAACTCAAAAAATTATGATGGTTTTGGAGGAAAGGGTAACGGAAGCGGATACACTATACAAGGAAGTTTGAAGGGCAGAAGTATTTTGCGACAACCTTCTTTCCAGGATGAATTTAATGAAAATGCAAAAGTTGCTGTAGATCTGTCTGTAGATGCAACAGGAGCGGTTACCAGTGCCACCTATCAACCAAGAGGCTCTACTACTTCAGATGCAGGCATGAAAGATATTGCCATCCGTAAAGCAAAACAGTTGAAATTTGCGGCAGGTACAGAAGACCGCGGAACAATTATATTTAATTTCAGAGTTACCAATTAAGAAATCAGATCATACAACAGAGGGAAAAGAACATCATTCTTTTCCCTCTGTTTTTTATTGAGTGGTGCCAAAATCATTTTTCCCATATCGTTCTTTTCAGCACAGCGTTATCATAGAACTTTACACCATTACATAATACTACATCCGGTCCGCCATATCCCCCTACATTGCAAACTGTATCACATGATGTATTTATAATAACGGTACCGGCATCCATTATGCGATCATCCGGTTCGAAAGTATATACTATATTTCCCTGGAACAGGTATTCGCTCACTTTGCCGATATAGTACTGGTTAGGGTCATCTTTAATATTTTCAACTTTAGTATTTATGCATGAAGGAACTCCTTCAATAATATCCTTTTTTTTACAGCCTGCAATAATGCATATTGCCAGTAGCGAGGGTATAATATGTTTGCGCATTGGTCGGTTCTTTGCAGACTGATTATTGGCAGTATCATTTCGTTGCATACGAAAGAATAGATTAATTTTATCTTTTTGTTATCGCATAACAATGACATACAACGAAACAATTAACTACTTATACAGCGCCTTACCCATGTTCAGTCGCATTGGCGACGCAGCCATCAAAAAGGATCTTACCAACACACGAATTTTATGCGAACGGCTGGACAATCCAGAAACAAAATTTAAAAGCATACATATTGCAGGCACAAACGGCAAAGGTTCCGTAAGCCATATGCTGGCAGCCGTATTGCAAAGCGCTGGCTATAAAACAGGTTTATATACTTCACCTCATCTCAAAGATTTCAGGGAAAGGATAAAAGTAAATGGTTCAATGATGGATGAAAAATCTGTAATACAGTTTACAGAAAAAGTGAAGCCATTGATCGCGGAAATAGAGCCTTCTTTTTTTGAGATTACGGTGGCCATGGCGTTTGAATATTTTGCTGATCAGCGGGTAGACATAGCTGTTATTGAAACCGGGCTTGGCGGCCGGTTAGATAGTACCAATATCATATTACCCGAATTGAGTGTAATAACCAATATAGGAATGGATCATATGCAGATACTGGGTGATACGCTTGAAAAAATTGCTGGAGAAAAAGCAGGTATCATTAAACAGGACGTGCCTGTAGTTATTGGTGAAACCGATGCCATGACCAGCAATGTTTTTAAAATCACTGCAAAGCAAAAAAATGCCCCGATCATTTTTGCAGACAAAATAAGATATGCAGATGAATACAGGAATGAAAATCACGAATTAGCTGTAACGGTTGTAGCATCGGCAAGCAATGAAAAGCAGATAATTAATCTTGATCTCACTGGCATATATCAAACAAAAAACCTTATTACGGTTTTAGCCGCTGTTGATATACTGAAAAATGCAGGCTGGAAAATAAATGAAACAAATTTGCTGCAGGGATTGCGTCACGCTAAAAAAATAACAGGACTGCATGGTCGTTGGGACGTTATTCATCACGATCCGCTGGTGGTGCTGGATGTGGGGCATAATAAAGATGGAATACAGCAAATAGTGGAGCAGATAGAGTGGATGAACTACCATAGCCTGCACATAGTAATTGGAATGGTGAAAGACAAAGATGTGGAATCGGTGATAAAGCTATTGCCAAAAGAAGCACTATATTATTTTACAAAAGCGCAGATCCCCAGGGCAATGCCGGAGGAACAGCTTGCATCTATTGCTGAACAAAATGGCTTGAAGGGGCATGCATATGCTGATGTGAATACTGCACTTACTAACGCTTTGAATAGTGCGCATAAAAATGATCTCATCGTAGTATGCGGCAGTGTATTTGTTGTAGGTGAAGTGCGGATGTAAAAACGGCTCGGTATGTGTAGCGTCAAACCATCATCATAACTCGTTTCTTTTTGAAATATGCTCGATCATTCATTGCTCCAACATATTCAGCAAAAACTTTCCACCTATTTTTCTGAAGACATTCTTGTGAGCGGGTATCAGCCTGTTTACGGAGGCGATATTAATGAAGCATATACGCTAAAAACAAACCAGGGAAATTTCTTTTTAAAAGTAAACAATGCCGCAGACCATGCAGATATGTTTGATAAAGAAGCGAAAGGATTAACTCTTTTGTTGCAGGCTAACTGCCTGAGAGTGCCAAAGCCTCTAATGCAAGATGAATACGAAGAGCGGATTTTTTTGCTTACAGAATATATAGTGAAAGGCAAACCATCCGGCAATTTCTGGGAAACGTTCGGTGAGCAACTCGCAAAATTGCATCAACAAAGCCATGATTATTTCGGACTAGGATATGATAATTATATCGGCAGTCTTCCGCAACACAATAATCCACATAATAACTGGAGTGATTTTTATGCGCAACGAATTTTATTGCTTGCGCAAAAAGCATTTGATCTTACATTATTAGAACGCAGGCATATTGCCATCGTTGAAAAATTTCCCGAAATAATATCAAATATTTTCCCGGTTGAAAAGCCCTCGTTGCTGCATGGAGATTTATGGTCGGGTAATTTTATGGCAAATGAAGAAGGTATGCCCGTTATTTTTGATCCGGCTGTATATTATGGTCATCGCGAAATGGACATCGCTATGAGTTTGCTGTTTGGAGGTTTCGACAGAAAATTATACCGGGCATATCACTACTTTTACCCATTGCAAACCGGTTGGGAAACAAGGGTACAACTATGCCAGTTAAATCCATTATTGGTGCATCTTGTATTGTTCGGTGGGCATTACCGTGAAAAAGTAGTAGGTATTCTTGAGAAATGCGCACAACAATAAACACAAAACTATAAACCTTTATTCATTTACATCAAACCAAACTTTTTGCTGGTTATTCCATCCACCATTATAATTAATGGTAAGTTCTTCATCTTCATCAATGGCTCTTACTGTTTTTATAAACATGATGTTGTCGTCATAATCCATAAAATATTCGCAGTTAGATTGGTAGGAGTGATTGTATACTGCTATGTAACCAAGTGCCATACAGCAGCGTTGCTGATCTTCACCCCATACAAAAATATAATCGTGCAGCAAGGTTTGATCCAGTAGTTTTCTTTCTTCGTTGCTCATTACTATTACAGGAGAAATTTCAACAATTACACCTGCTTTTATTTTTTTTCGGGTAAAAACACCGCGTCCTTTATCTTTGGCGGAATCAATATACAAGAAACGGGAAAGCATAGAACTGTGTAAACATATTTGATTTAAAATAACGTAAGATTGCTGCCTCAAAGCTATTTTTTAATTTGCAACATTAAAATTAAAAGTCATGTCCCTGGATCGGGAAGAGAAGTCATTGCAGGAACAGTTTGAAGAAGTTATTGCCACCAATGACAAGCTTCAGATACAGGAATTCCTGAACGATCAGAACATCAGCGATGTTGCACAACTGATCAGTGATAATGAGGATTATGAAACGCAGATCATTTCTATCCTGTCGTTGCACAGGGCTGTAAGCACTTTTAAAATATTGGATGTACCTGAACAGAAGCGAATCATTCAATCGTTGCCTGCATTAAAAACTGCTGAATTACTAAACGAATTACCTGCGGATGACCGTACAGCTTTTTTGGAAGAATTACCAACCAGTGTTGTGCGGGAATTAATAAAACTGCTGGACCCTGAAGAAAGAAAAGTTACACTTTCGTTGTTGGGTTATGCTGAAGGTTCTGTGGGCAGGTTGATGACGCCCGATTATATTGCAGTGCATGAGCATTGGACGGTGGAAGAAGTGCTGCAGGAAATAAGGAAAGAAGGCAAGCACATGGAGACGATCGATGTTGTGTATGTAGTGAATGAGAATGACGAATTTATAGATGACATCCGCATAAGAGAAATTATATTATCAAGACCCGATAAGATCGTATCTGAAATTATTGACCGCAGATTTATAGTACTCCATGTAAACGACAGCCAGGAAGAAGCCAATAATATTTTTAAAATGAATAACAGGGTAGCCTTGCCTGTTGTAGACGATAATAATATACTGGTTGGAATTGTTACGATAGATGACATGTTGTGGGTAGCTAACGAAGAGTTTTCAGAAAACATGCAACGTATGGGTGGTACAGAAGCATTGGATGAGCCTTACCTTGAAATACCACTATTCAAGTTATTTAGAAAACGTGTAGGATGGTTGGTGATTTTATTCATCGGGGAAATGCTTACCGCTACAGCTATGAGTTTCTTCGAAGACGAAATTTCGAAAGCAATAGTACTGGCATTATTTGTGCCATTAATTATTTCCAGTGGCGGTAACAGTGGCTCACAGGCTTCTACACTTATTATACAGGCAATGGCGCTGGGCGAAGTATACCTTGCGGATTGGTGGCGTGTATTAAGGCGTGAAATTTTATCTGGGTTAATGTTGGGTACAGTATTGGGGATAATTGGTTTTTTCAGGATACAGATCTGGTCACATTTTTTCCCACAGGTATATGGTGAGCATTATTTTGCGGTAGCGCTCACAGTTGGGTTTTCATTAATAGGCGTTGTATTATGGGGAACGTTAAGTGGTTCTATGCTGCCTATTTTATTAAAAAAATTAGGAGCAGATCCGGCTACGTCTTCCGCACCTTTTGTTGCAACCCTTGTTGATGTAACAGGATTAATCATTTATTTTTCTTTCGCATTTCTTTTTCTCCGGGGAATACTATTATAGTGAATGGTCAATGGTGAATAGTCAATAGTGAAAGCTGATTGTTTTATTAAAATGCTTTCCATTAACATTCGCTGCTTCGCTGCTATCGCAGCAGGAAATATTTTGAGGGCTAAGAGCTATAATTTCATTGAGCTTTTATACAAGCCGGGACTGTGTGTTGTTCCTCTCCACCAGTGGAGAGGTCAGGTGAGGTAAAATATATTTCCTACAATCCTTGCACTTGTGATTTTATTTTGCAAGATTTGTTCCGCAACGCAATCTGCACCCTCTCAAAACTGCATTATCCTCTATCTCATTGTTATTTCTTCATTTTTACTTCACTTAAAATAATTAACATGAGAAAAAATCAACTTCTTATTCTGCTTTGTATTGTATTAGCCTATGCATCGTGCAGAAAAGATATTAGCCTCGGACCGATCAACACTCCATTATTACACATGCCTCACCAGGACAGAGGCTTTATTGTAATTGCTAAAGAAGGCGAGAATGTAAACACCATCTCCGCAGCGCTTACTCAATTGGGATGTAAAAAATTTGTATTAAAAGAAGCTAACAAAGACCTGGGTTTGATACATGTTCAAACACCAGATCCCACTTTTGCTGAAAAGGCAAGAAATGTTGCCGGTATTGAATCAATTGCAGTTGACGTAATAACCAACTGGCGGCTTCCTGAACGTTTTGAAAAAATAAGTAAAAAACAATTGACTGCTACAAAACCTATTGCCACCCGTGGTAAAAATCCACCTATCATTAATAATAATCCGCTTAGCTTTTTGCAGTGGGGTTTGCAATCCATCCATGCAGATAAAGCATGGGAAAAGGGCTATGCAGGTAAAGGCGCAACGGTAGCAGTGTTAGATGGCGGCTTTATTCTGGGAGATGCAGAAATTGCGCCTCATATTATTTTAACGCATAGCTTTATTGACAGCGAGACTGTGCAGTATCATGGTCCTGGTGGTTTTAGTATCAGCCATGGCACACACGTAGCAGGCACTATTGCTGCTGCCAATGATGGTGAAGGTGTAGTGGGTGTTGCGCCTGAAGCAAAGTTAATATTGGTAAAAGTATTAAGCGATGTAAATGGAAGCGGACCATGGAGTGCTGTGATCAATGGTATTTATTATGCCGCGGTAAATGGTGCCGATGTAATTAATATGAGCCTGGGTGGTGAATTGCCAAGAAGAGATTTTATTGATGATAATGGTACGCCTGACGATCCGAGTGATGATATGCTGATTAAGTACGACAGGGAAGTGAAAAATCTTGTAAACGCAATGAACCGGGCTACAGTATTTGCAAACGTTCGCGGTGTAACCGTAGTAGCAGCAGCCGGCAATGATGCAGTGAATTATGATGTTGAAAAGAATTTTATTACTTACCCGGCGAATTGCATCGGGGTATTATCTATTGCATCCAATGGACCTTTGGGCTGGGCTTATAACCAGGATACTACTTTATATATTCCATCTATTTTTACCAACAGCGGTAAAAAATTTGTGTCATATGGTGCCCCCGGTGGCAACTACAGCTTACCGTTAGATGAAACGATTGTGGAAGTTAATGGCATTCCCAACTATGCTTTTGCATTCGATTTTGTATTTAACATTGGTGGTATTGATGAAGATACCAATGACCTGTATTATATATGGATCACCGGCACCAGCATGGCTACTCCACACGTGAGTGGTGCTGCCGCGCTGTTGTATGGCAAGTATGGAAGGCGGTGCTCCCCTTTTCTCGTAGACCAATTGTTTAATGCCTCTGCAACCGATTTGGGCAAACACGGTGATGATCGTTTTTTTGGAAAAGGACAGATCAATGCGGGTAAGGCTGTTTCGTTTTAATTAACCATTTATATTTATCCAGACCTATAGAGCCTTTTCAGGCTTTATAGGTTTTTTATTTTAGCATATATCCATTTATCCAGATTCCGGATGCCGCACTTTATTTTATCTTATTATTGTAATTGCTTACACTATATCTGCCGTTATATATAAATACATAGCATGTATGAAAAATATTTTTTTTGTTTTGATTTTAAATTGCATCGTGGGTTCACTTTTTGGTCAATCTGCTTTGTCTCCGCTAACTATTGAAAAAATTATGCGGGATCCGTCCTGGATCGGAGCCTCACCGTCAAACCCGCATTGGAGCAGTGACGGCAAAAAATTATTTTTTAAATGGAATCCTGATAATAATCCTGCTGATTCATTATACTTTATCACCGGCGATAATAAATCGCCACAAAAAGTAGCAATCAACCAGTTGAATGATATTTTGTATGCTGAAGCGTTGGTATATAACAACAACCGAAGCTCGTATGTATATGAGAAAGATGGCGATATTTTTATAGTCAGTACAATTACTAATAAAATACAACAGGTAACTCAAACAAATGAGTATGAAAGCAACCCGGTATTTGCTTTTGGTGATAAACGTGTTGTATACCGTCGTAACCAAAATCTGTATGCATGGGATATAGCATCTGGAGAAACAATTCAACTCACCAACTTTCAACCTGGTGAAGCGTTGCTTCCCGAAGCAGGAGAGAAGAAATTAAATGAGCAGGAAGAGTGGTTGAAGAATGACCAGTTGCGGTGGATAAAAGTGTTGAAGGAAAGAAAGCAAAAGAGAGATGAAGGTGAGGCATACAGGAAAACATTGCCTAAAGAAAAATCTCTGAAAGCAATATATACAGGCGACAAATATGTTGCAGGCTTACAAATAAGTGCGGATGGCAGGTTTATAAGTTACAAACTGGTACAGCAGTCAAAAGGTAACAGGGCCACCATTGTTCCAAACTATGTTACGGAAAATGGATTTACAGAGGATATTCCATCCCGTTCAAAAGTAGGAGAGTCTTTAAGCAAAAGCGGGCTGTTTGTAATAGACAGAGAAGCAGACACTGTGATCGCTGTTAAAACAGATAGTATACCGGGCATCACTGATTTGCCTGACTATGTAAAAGATTATCCGCAATTACAGGAAAAAAATAAAAAACCGGAACCAAGAGCAGTAGATGTGATCAATGTAAGTTGGTCGCCTGCGGGAACATATGCAGTGGTAGATATGGCATCACAGGATAATAAAGACAGGTGGCTGATGCGTATGGATGCTGCTACAGGTAAACTTCTTTTGTTAGACAGGCAGCGCAATGAAGCCTGGATTGATGGAGTGGGTATTGAGAACAAAGGCTGGATCAATGAAAATACTTTTTGGTATGAATCTGAGGCAAGTGGTTATGCACAATTGTATAGTGTTAATATCATTACAGGACAAAAAAAGCAAATTACCTCAGGCAAGTATGAAGTACAGAAATGCAGACTATCATCCGACAAGAAATATTTTTATATCTCAACCAATGAAGTACATCCGGGAGAGCTGCAGTTTTATCGGTTACCCATTACCGGTGGAAAGGCAGAACGAATCACCGGCATGGAAGGAGCTAACCAGGTAGTCATCTCACCAGACGAAAAACAGATCGCTTTTCTTTATTCTTACTCTAATAAACCATGGGAGCTATACGTGCAGGAAAACAAGCCAGGCGCAAAAGCACAGCAGGTTACATTTAAAGCACAAAGTGATGCATTTAAAAGTTATGCATGGCGCGATCCTGAGTTAATACAATTTAAAGCGAGAGATGGGGCCAATGTATATGCCCGACTCTACAAGCCTGTAACAACAGGCACTGTAAAACCAGCCATAATATTTGTTCACGGTGCAGGCTACCTGCAGAATGCACATAAATGGTGGAGTTATTATTTCAGGGAATTTATGTTTCACAACCTGCTTGCTGATAATGGCTATTATGTACTTGATCTGGATTATCGTGGCAGCGCAGGTTACGGAAGAGACTGGAGAACGGGCATCTATCGCTTTATGGGTGGCAAAGATCTTACTGATAATATAGACGGTGCAAAGTGGCTGGTTGATCAGTTTGGAGTTGATCCGAAACGGATTGGAATATATGGAGGATCTTATGGCGGCTTTATTACATTGATGGCATTGTTTACTTCGCCCGGAACATTTGCAGCGGGAGCTGCGTTAAGACCTGTTACAGACTGGGCGCATTACAATCACGGCTATACATCCAACATTTTAAATGAGCCAGCAAAAGATAGTATTGCCTATCGCAGAAGTTCTCCCATTTATTTTGCCGAAGGTTTACAGGATCACTTACTCATCTGTCACGGAGTGGTAGATGAGAATGTGCATTTCCAGGATGTAATGAGACTGAATCAACGATTGATTGAATTAGGAAAAAACAATTGGCAGGTAGCCATGTTCCCGGTTGAAGATCATAGTTTCGTAGAGCCTTCCAGTTGGACGGATGAGTATAAACGGATTTATAAACTCTTTGAAGAAGTATTAAAGAAATAATTTTCAAACACAATTGTACATGAAACAACTCTTGTTGCTTTTTTTATCGCTGGGTTACGGCATCGTATACGCGCAGCAAAGCTATGTTCTGGAAAAAGATATTCCTTATTATACGGATGCAGCCAACCAGAAAGATGCGTACATCGCTTCACAATGCAGGCTGGATATCTATTATCCCAAAGGCGCAAAAAATTTTGCAACCATCCTTTGGTTTCATGGCGGCGGCATTACAGGTGGTACAAAAGAAATTCCTGAAGCACTGAAGGAAAAAGGATATGCAGTGATCGGCGTTGAATACAGGCTTTCACCCAAAGTAAAAGCGCCTGCATATATAGAAGATGCCGCCGCCGCTGTGGCATGGGCATTTCAGCATATCGCCTCTTATGGCGGTAACTCGAAACTTATTTTTGTATCAGGTCATTCAGCAGGCGGCTACCTTGGCATGATGATAACGCTGGATAAAAAATACTTAACTAAATATGGAATAAACGCTAATGATATTGCTGCGCTGATTCCCTTTAGCGGGCAGGCTGTTACGCATTACACCATCCGGAAGGAGCGGGGCATAAAAGATACACAACCCGTAATCGATGAGTATGCCCCTCTCTTTCATGTTAGAGCCGATGCGCCGCCTTTGCTTTTAATAACCGGCGACAGGGAAAAGGAATTGTTAGGCAGATATGAAGAGAATGCTTACCTGGCAAGAATGATGAAACTAACGGGGCATAAACGAACAACCCTCTACGAGCTCCAGGGCTTTGATCATGGTGGTATGCCCGAACCTGCTTTTCCCTTATTACTGAAAGAAGTAGCGGCAGTTAGCAAGGAAATTTCACAACAATAGCAATTCAAATCTCTTTATTGCAAGAAAAGTATGTTTATATGCTGAGCAGGGAAAAAATAGAGATTTATAAACGTTGTAATGGAGACGGAGATGCGTGGGCGATGAGCAGTAGGGGAAAAGAAAAAAGCCTGATTGATGACAGCGATTGGTCACTGATTGATAATTTCATTCAGGATATTAAATTGATTAAAAATGGGTTGGCGGCAGACAGCTATGCGAAAGACGTACAACAAAGATTGAAAACGCATTGCGACAATGAACAAATAATTGAAGAATTATATAAGCTTACAGAAAAATACTAAGATAAAAAATGAGTCAATTATTACTAAGATCGTGAAAATCTTGTAGCGACGTTCGTGATAAAATAATATATTAAGCTCTTTCAGCCACAGCAACAATGTTGTGGGCACTTTTCCTCCTTCTCAAAATATTTTCTCTCATTTTCAAAAAAGGTTCTTCTACTATTTTGTTTAGTACAAAAGCCCCCAGCACGGATGCAAGCATACATAACAACATCATAAGATTACCCTTTAATGCAATACCCAGTTTGGCAAACAATGGCTGGCAGATATGTATCACTCCTTTGTGTGAGAGATAGAGTGCGAAAGATAGTTTTGCTATCAACGCAGGAACACGGCTTTTATAACGATAAAGGATAGACGAATTACTCACTGACGACATTACCAGTAATCCATAACCTGCAGCAACTATCGGAAACCCGAAAATGGAAGCATGAAAGCTGTGCTGATCATCGCAAAAGAAATAGGCAACAGTAAGCACTACTAAACCCGCTATTAAAAGTAGATTGCCTTTTTGGGCACATCGTTGTTTTATTGAGGGATAAAAAACAAACAATGCAGCTATGCTTACACCCGCTAATAATCCGTCCAGTCTTGTATAAGTAGGATAGTACATATGCCTGTACCAGGTAACCCAGAAACTCTCTGAGTCTATTTCCGGTGCTATGTATACATTCCATATAAATAATCGCAACATAAACCCTAACAGCACTAATGATCCTAATAATATAGCACCTTTTTTTGCTGCTTTAAAATATAGCAGCGCCATAATAACGAGCGGGAAGAATAAGTAAAAATGTTCTTCCACACAAAGCGACCAGGCGTGTGAAAAAGTACCCAGGTGCTGAATATCAAAATTCAGGTTCTGGGTAAAAGTGAGAAATTTCCAAAGTGGAGGTAATGCTTCTCTTTCCCTGAATGCAGGAATACAAAAATAGATGGTGAGTACAGCAAGATAAGCCGGTATAATTCTGAAAAAACGTTTTATAACAAATTCGGATAAGGATATGTTGCTTCCGTTTTTTATTTGTACAAACAGCGGTGATGAAATAAGAAAACCACTCAGTACAAAAAAAAGGTCAACGCCCGACCAACCAAAGTTCAGCGATTTGTCTACCCATTCAGGATGCTGAAACATCCGGTAATGATAAAATAATACAAGTACTATTGCCAGCGCACGCAAATGATCAAGACCTGAAAGCCTTTTGCCGGCTTTTGGTTCCATCAAAGAAGAAATCATATTGCCTTTTCTATTAACTGTTGTTTAAATGCTTTGCAAAAGAAATATTTACAAAGTGAGAGGGTTTGAGTACATGAAGGTAGTAATGTTAACATGAAATAATGTGGAAGAAAGAAGAAAATAACTTGCGCAGCTGAAATGCATCGATAACTGTGTTTTTTTCTATAATATTGCGCAATCGTTTGCGTTAAGGTCAGGGTTTTATAACAAAAATCTACTTATTACTATGTGTGGAATTGTTGCTTATATCGGGCATCGCCAGGCTTATCCTGTGATCATTAAGGGCTTAAAGCGATTGGAATACAGGGGGTACGACAGCGCCGGGGTTGCCTTACTGAATCATGGATTGAAATTGTACAAGAAAAAGGGTAAAGTAGCTGCGCTGGAAGAAATAACATTGGGTAAAGACCTGGAAGGAAATATCGGTATCGGTCACACGCGGTGGGCCACCCACGGTGAACCAAGCGATCGCAATGCACATCCGCATCAGTCATCCAACGGCAAGCTGGCTATGATTCACAATGGCATCATTGAAAACTATGCCATGCTGAAACAGGAACTGATCAAGAAGGGCTATATTTTTCACAGCGATACCGATACAGAAGTTTTGCTCAATTTTATTGAAGACATTCAAAAGAACAACGACAGCACATTAGAAGAAGCATTGCGCATTGCTTTAAAACGTGTAGTGGGCGCTTATGTGGTTGTACTCATTGATAAAGATAACCCCGATACGTTGATCGCGGCAAGAAAAGGAAGTCCACTGGTAATTGGTATTGGCAAAGGAGAACATTTTTTAGCCAGCGATGCGTCACCCATTATTGAATACACAAAAGAGGTGGTGTATGTAAACGATTACCAGATTGCTATTATAAAGTCAGACGAGCTGATTTTGAAAAACCTGGGTAATGAAAGGCAAACGCCTTTTATTCAAAAGCTCGATCTTGAACTGGCTGCCATTGAAAAAGGGGGCTATGATCATTTCATGCTCAAAGAAATTTTTGAACAGCCCAGTACTATATATGATTGCTTAAGAGGAAGACTGGATGTGGCACAGGGTACTATCACCATGTCGGGCATTCAAAACAACATAGACCTGATAAAAAATGCCAACCGTATTTTGATTATCGCCTGCGGAACTTCCTGGCATGCGGGTTTAATAGCAGAATATGTTATTGAAGAGTTATGCCGGATACCGGTGGAAGTAGAATATGCTTCTGAGTTCAGGTATAGAAATCCCATTGTACATAAAGGCGACATGATTATTGCCATTTCACAAAGTGGTGAAACGGCAGATACACTCGTAGCCATTGAAAGAGCAAAGGAACAGGGAGCTGTCATTTTAGGCATAGTTAATGTTGTTGGTTCCTCCATTGCCCGTATTTCTCACGCAGGCGCATATACGCATGCCGGGCCAGAAATAGGCGTGGCGAGTACCAAGGCCTTTACGGCGCAGCTTACTGTATTGGCTATGGTGGCTTTGATGATAGCAAAGGAAAGAAATACGGTTACGCATGACCGGTATCTTCACTTGCTGGAAGAATTAAATGCTGTTCCGGAGAAAGTAAAGCAGGTATTGGAAACAGCCGATCACATTAAAAAAGTAGCCGAAAAATATAAGGATGTTACTGACGCCTTGTATCTCGGTCGCGGATATAACTTTCCTGTTGCATTGGAAGGTGCACTTAAATTAAAAGAGATATCTTATATACATGCAGAAGGTTATCCTGCTGCAGAAATGAAGCATGGCCCGATTGCCTTGGTAGATGATAAACTGCCGGTAGTATTTGTGGCAACGAAAGATACTTATCACGAAAAGATCATCAGCAATATCCAGGAAATAAAAGCACGTAAGGGAATGGTAATTGCTGTGATCACCGATGGAGACGAAACCATTACAGGCATGGCAGATGATATGTTTCCTGTTCCTGAAGCTGATGAACTGATAGCACCGATCATCAGCGTTATTCCCATGCAACTATTCTCTTACTATATCGGCGTAGCCAAAGGATATGATGTAGATAAGCCGAGAAACCTGGCGAAGAGCGTAACTGTAGAGTAGTAAGTGGTAAGAAGTAAGTAGGCAGTAGGCAGGTTGCAAGTTTCAGGTTGCAAGGTGTTGCGTAGTAAGGAATAAGTGGGAAGAAGCAATTCTAAAAATAACAAGACAAAGAATTAATAAACACGCTTTGAAAAGTCTGGGCTGTGTTTAGGTCTCCTTCCCTTTGGGGAGGCTGGGTGGGGCTTTTCAAATCTCAAATTGTCTCATGAACCATATTACAAAAAGAAGCATCGATTCCTTAGGATATAATTTCATAGCGGAGGAATTTTTGCCTGAAGGAAAGGATGAGTATCATCTGCGGAATATTCAAAACCGCAATGGCATACAATACCGTGGACTTACATCCTGGGAGATTGAAGTACTGGTGCGTAACAGAAATGCATCAGATAATTGGAACAATATATGGGTGTCTAACGACTTTAATCCCGAGTTGGTAAAGAATTGTAAGTTTTTTGGCTTGGTGCGCATCGGAAAACTGGAAGCATGTTTTTTGGAATACCATAATCTCCGGATGCCAGTAGGTTTATACAACAGTACAATTATCAGTTGTGATTTTGGAGACAATGTAGTAGTGGATAGTGTTAATTATCTGTCGCATTACATTATTGGCAGCGAAGTGATACTGGTAAATATTAACGAACTAACTACCACGAGTACCGCAAAATTTGGCAATGGCATTATTAAAGATGGAGAAGATGAACAGGTGAGGATCTGGCTGGAGATCTGTAATGAAAATGGCGGCAGAAAAGTAATTCCTTTTACCCGCATGCTTCCGGGTGATGCATGGCTATGGTCGAAATACCGCGATGATGCTGTAATGCTGGAAAAATTTAAAGCATTCACACAGCAGGAGTATGATGTGCAGAGAGGATATTATGGAAAGATCGGTGATCGTACCATTATTAAAAATACCAGTATTATTAAAGATGTGTGGATCGGTTCAGACGCCTATATAAAGGGAGCAAACAAATTAAAAAACCTCACAGTACAATCATCGGCTGAAGCGCCTTCTCAAATTGGCGAAGGCTGTGAAATGGTGAATGGCGTAATGGGGCTGGGGTGCCGGTCATTTTACGGCGTAAAGGCCATTCGTTTTATAATGGCAGATCATTCTCAATTGAAATATGGCGCCAGGTTGATCAATTCTTATCTTGGAAACAATTCTACTATTTCCTGCTGCGAAGTATTGAACTCGTTGATATTCCCATCGCATGAGCAGCATCACAACAATTCTTTTCTTTGCGCAGCTACTGTATTGGGACAAAGCAATATGGCAGCCGGTGCAACGGTTGGTTCAAATCATAATTCAAGAAGCCCGGATGGTGAATTAATAGCAGGGCGTGGTTTTTGGCCGGGCTTATGTGTAAGTCTCAAACACAATTCAAGGTTTGCATCTTTTAATATCCTGGCTAAAGGAGATTATCCTGCAGAGCTGGATATACCTTTTCCATTCGCACTAATAAGCAATGACCTGGCAAACGATCAATTGGTTATAATGCCAGCCTATTGGTTTATGTATAACCTTTATGCCATTGCCCGTAATGAATGGAAATACAAAGACCGTGATGCGCGGATAGAAAAAATACAACGCATAGAATTTGATTCATTGGCTCCAGATACTGTGAATGAAGTGATCACTGCTTTGGGGTTACTTTGTTTATATACGGGTAAAGCTTTTGAACGCAGCAAAGGGAAAGCAATTGAACTGACCGATGATGCATATAAACGCATCGGAAAAAAATTGCTCGAAGAAAAAAATGAAATCGTAAACAGTCTTGAAATACTGGCTGAAGGATTAGAGAATAGTGAACGGAAAATTGTTATTATAAAAACGTTACAGGCATATACTATTTTCAAAGAACTGCTCAGCTATTATGCCACTGCACAATGCATAAAGTATATCCAGGAGCATAATCTAAAAACCTTCGCCACTTTTAGCAAACATTTGTTGGCTGTTAAAAAAAGAAAAGATTGGTTAAACATAGGGGGGCAGCTTATTCCAACAGAGGAAGTGGTGAAATTCAGAAAGCAGGTACACAGCGGCAAAATCAAAAACTGGGATGATGTACATGGCTTTTATCTGCAACAGGGAGAATTGTATGATGCATATAAATTTGAGCATGCGCTTTCATCGTGGTCGGCAGTGAATGGAGTTCCTTTATCAAAATTTTCTGCTGCTCATTTCGGGGAGATGTTGACTCAGTCTCTCGCAACAAAGTCGTGGCTTACGGAAGGTATTTATGAATCAAGAGCAAAAGACTATACCAATCCATTCAGGTTAATGGTGTTTGATAACGAAACTGAAATGGAAAATGTGTGGGGTAAGTTGAGTGATAATAGCTTTATTGCTATGCAGCAAAAAGAATTGAAGCTGTTCAAAAAAACGGTGAATGCGCTTGTGAAGCAGTTTAAGTTATAGCCGCAGATTCGCAGATGAATAATTTTTTTGCGAGGATATATTACCAACGCAATAACCACAATTTGCGCATCAGCGGCAAATTATTCAGCAAACATCTTTTTCACTTTTTTCAAACTGCCATCTACCTGTGGTGTTTTCAAAGAAAGGATATGCGCTATAATAGCATATACATCAATATTCTGAAATGCTTTTTGCGTATATCCTTTTTTAAATGCAGGACCTATGGCGTAAAAAATTGCCTGCATATCTTCTTCTTTGTTATCAAATCCGTGGTTGCCTTTTTTAATATTGTCCGGTGGATTGGTAATGATTGTCCAGCCTTTTTCAGCTATCAGTGTAAATTCCAGCGCTCTTGCATTGCTGCCGAAATGTAATCTTGATGGCACTTTGCCAGATGCATAACCTTTTGTGTGAAGTATATACCTGATGCGTGAAGCAACACTATCATAATAACCTTCGGCAGCTTTTAATAATACTACGGGGCTTCCCATTGTAGGCAATTGTAACCACTTCGATGGTATGTAATCTTCTAATTTTACTGTTCTTGCTTTGCTTACTTCTGCAAGCCCGTGATCAGATAAAACAATTAAGTTGATGTGCGCAGCTATGGGTAACTGTTGTAGCCGGTTATATAATACACCCACTATACTGTCTGCCAGTAATACCTTTTCATGTGCTTCAGGAGATAGCGGTCCATAATCGTGCTCGCTCATGTCGGGCTCTTCAAAATAAGCTGATATAAAATGAGGACGTTGTTCTTCAGGCAACTGAAGCCAGTAAAGAATACTATCCACTCGCTGTGAAAATGGAACCGTCTTTTCATATTTCTCCCAGTAGGAGGGATAATGTCCTTGTATAGCAACATCAGAACCCGGCAAAAAAAGGAAGCGCTTTTTATTCCTTGTTCTTCTGCAATATTCCAAATCGGGTTTCCTCCATAAAATGCAGGATCAAATTTTTCAGCGGTAGTAAGCGAAAATATTTTCTTTAAAGTAGTATCATAAAATTTATTGGCGATAATACCATGGTGATCGGGATATAATCCTGTAACAATGCTGTAATGGTTTGGAAATGTTTTGGTAGGAAAACACGGGATCAATGCAGTTGCCTTTACACCTTGCTGAGCTATAGCTGAAAGATTAGGAGGATTATATAATTGCGGGAAGTCCCACCGGAAGCCGTCGAGCGAAATCAATACCACATAAGGTTTTTCCTGCTGCTGGGCTGTTGCCGTGAAAGCAGTTGATGCATTTAATACAATAATGCCCAGGATAAGTTGGCGTATCATATATCAAACCTAAACAAATAGCCGCAGATTTGCAGATGAAGTTTGCTGCCGCAGATTAAATAATGTTTAAGCTGATAATTGACCGATTAGGAGAATGATTTATAAATAGCAGGCCGACTATTTAAATCACCTCAAATATCAATCTGCGCATCTGCGGCTAATTTTCTTAAAATCTTTCGATCAATATAAAATGTTCCAAAAGGTATAATGCATGCCAGCAATACTTTCCATGTAGTGGCCTTGAATTTCCATTTGTATTCAACACCTACACTTAGTGTATTGAATATAAACAAAAGAAACAATGCACCATGAACAGGCCCTGTTAGTTTTACCCATTGAGGATGCTGAAAAAAATATTTAGCAGGCATTGCCAGGAATACTAATGTTAAAAGCGATATACCTTCCCCAAAAGCGAGTATGCGTAAACGTCCGATCGAAGTGGTAAAATATTTTTTCATAATATTAAAAGTGTCTTAAGTATGGTCTGTTGGCTAAGGGTGAAAATGGCCAAGGGATAGCTATAAAAATGATCAGCAATGCCAGCGCAAACCAGATAAACATTGTGAGAAATTTTTCACGATCATTTTCTTTTCTTTTGGAAAGCGCTGAACCTACAGTGATAACCGTAACCGCAGTTATCATCAATAGAATATGTAGCAATCCAAAAAACACAGCTTCTCTTTGATGAACAGCTGTACTGAAGTTTTTCCAGAAATAAGAAGGTACAGCGCTTTTGATGTAGAGTATAAGCCCAACGGTAAGCTGAATATGCGAAATAGTTACTGCCCAAAACCGGGCAGTATGATCTGTTTTAGTAAATGATTTTTTTGCTGCATAACCGTTATATGCTCTGTACAAAGTATACAACAAACTTGCTAATACCAACCATCGCAGCAAAGAGTGCAGGTACAGAAGAATAAAAAAGAAAGAAGACATATATCCTTATTTCGGTTGCAAAGGTGTTGGCTTGTATTGAACTGTATTAGGATAATCCTGTATTATTTCAGGACATTTCAATCATTTTTCTGAACTGCAATGGTGTGATTCCTTCCTGCTTTTTAAACAAACGGGTAAAATAAGATGGATCAAGAATGCCGATCTCTGCTGCTATTTCACCGATGGGAAAATCTGTTTGATATAATAACACTTTTGCTTCCGATATAATAGTATCATCAATCCATTTTGTTGGCGATTTACCTGTTACGTTTTTAATGGTTTTATTGAGGTGATTAGGGCTGATGTTCATAAGCGCTGCATATTCACTTACAAGGTGTTTGTTTTTAATGTGCTTTAAAAGCAGTTGCCTGAATGTATTGGTTAGCTGTAAAGATGCCGGCTGTTTATTGTTGTAAAGCGGCTTATATGCAATATTCAGTTCGTTAAAAAATGCTATCAGGTATGATTGTAGAAGTTCACTATGCGCTAATCCATTCTTACTATATTCCATCAGCATCCTGTTAAATAACTGCTTAACAAAAATGGAAATTTCAGCAGGCAGTATGGTATGCGGGTTGCCCCACACATTCAGAAATTCAAACGTTTTCAGCAGCATGTTTTTACCAATGGCTGTAAACATCTCGCTGTGAAAGTTGCACAGGTACCCTTTATTGATATCATGCTTTGTAAAAGAATATAACTGGCCGGCAGGTACTACCAGGCATTCATTTTTATGCACTTTGTAAAACTCATTGCCTACTGTTATAGTGGCTTCTCCTTCTGTGAGATAAATTATTGTGTGCGTGGTGGAGCGGATAGGCGGCACCGGTAGTTTAATAAGACGGATCAATTCTTCTACGGGTACAATAAAAAATTTTCCGAAACCAGGTTTCAACAGGTTATTCAAATGAGATGCCGGTTCTATATATGAATCGCGGAAAGTTTCTGTACTATGTGTTTTTATTTTTGCTGTTGCCACTGCAGGATATTCCTTCAAATAATAAATGAATAATTAATATGCCAGTTCCAAAGGTAATCTTACTTCTGCTCTTACCCCCTGTGCAAGATCATGAATGGTAACACCTGCGTTTGTTTTTTTTGTTTGGTTAAGTATCTGTATCCTTTCTGTAGTTATTTTCATTCCCAATGATTTGCCTTTTTGATTGGCAGATCCGTTTTTCAGCTCACCCGATTTTTGCCTGCCTATACCATTATCTTCCACCATGCAATTGATCATGTCGTTTTCTTTTACAATACTGATCATCAATTTTCCATTGCCCTTTTTTTGTGCAAATCCATGCCATATACTGTTTTCAACAAACGGTTGTAATAACAGCGGTGGAACCAGTGTAGTTTCTTTATCAATTGCCGGATCTATTTTTATTTCATAGGTAAATTTATTGTTCAGTCTTTTGGCTTCCAGTTGTATATACAGCTCTAGTGCATGCAGGTCATCTTCCAGCGGTACTTCTTTTTTATCGGAGTTTTCCAGTATCAGGCGCATCAGCCTGGAAAATTTGGTGAGATATACATCTGCCGCGGAAATATCATTTTTAGTAATGTAATCTGCAATAGAGTTGAGCGAATTAAAAATGAAGTGAGGATTCATTTGTGCTCTTAACGCCTTCATTTCGGTATCGGTTACCTGAACTTTAAACTCTGCTTCCTTCTGCTGCTCTTCCGCGTCGCGTTTACGTTTGTATAAAATGTAGCCCGTTACAGCTGCCGCCAGCAGCACTATAATGCCAATCAGCACCGAATTACGAATGATGCGTTGTTTGTGGATTTCTGCATTTGCCAGTGCAAATTGTTTATCATGTTCTGCATTCAGCAATGCTTCTTTCTTATCAAATTCAAAAGCTGATTCCCTTTTGGCGATTGCTACTTTTTTCTCATCATCCAATATACTGTCTTTGAGTATTAAGTATTCTTTATAGGCAGAGAGGGCTTTGCCGGCATCTCCATTTTGTTCATAGATGTCACTAAGCCCTTTTAATATTTCTGCCTGCCTGTCTAATGCGCCAATTTCTTTTGCCAATTGCAGCGATTGCTGCTGGTAATTAATAACCACCCCTGTTCGTTGCGTCGGGTCAATCTTTTTTTGCCGGAGAAGAGATGCAGGCGCTTCTCTGTATATTTCACCTATCTCACTCAAGGCCATAGATATCCCGCTTTTGTCGTCGGCTTGTTTGTAAAGAGCGAGTGTGCGTTCGAGATAGTCCAACGCTTTTTCATAATTCTTCAGTTCTATATATGCTACGCCGATATTACTCAGATCAGAAGCTATACGCCGGGGATTGCCCGAAATTTCATTGATGGATAATGCTTTTTGATAGTAGTTGATGGCCTTTTCCGGCTGCAAGAGTTTATCATATACTACGCCCATATTTCCATATGTAGCGGCTATGCCCTGTTGATTATTCAGTTTTTCATAAATGTTGAGTGCCTTCTGGTGATACTCCAATGCATTGTCGTATTTCTCCAGGTTTTTATAAATGATTCCTATATTGCTATAAGCATTGGCTTGTCCTGTTCCGTAAGATTGAGGATCGCCGCTCTTCTCATAAATGGTAAGTGCTTTAAAAAAATAATCGAGTGCTTTGGGATATTCTGCCAGGTATTGATAATCTACGCCTATATTATTAAGGGCTCCAGCCAGCCTTGATGTGTCTTTCAGTGTGGTAAAAATCTCAAGCGCTTTCTGATGGTAACTTACTGCTTCATAATAAGATGATTTATTAAAATACAACAACCCGATATTATTGTACATTTTTGCTACGCCCGATTTATTTCCTGCCGCCGAATGTATGCTTAATGCCTTTTGGTACATATTTAAGGCAAGACTATCTTCTCCTTTCGACCAGTAATTGATTCCTTTATTGGAGTAAGAACCTGCCAGTTTAACGGGGTACTTCAGTTTGGTGGCTAATTGTATGGCGCGGTCGGCTGTTTCCAAACCTTTGTCGGGGTCGCTGGTATGATAAGCATATACTATTTCATTCAATATATTGAGCCTGATTGTATCTTCGGCAGGATGCTTTTCCAACGCTTTAGACAAGGAATCAAGTGCAGCTTGTTGCGCAACAACTGTTTGGCAAATGATGATTATGAATATGGATAAAGCAGTGCGTAGTATAAGGGTCATCAGGAGGGATTCACATTTTCAAAATAAAACAATTGATGATAAGGTAAGAATATTGTAGCAATTAATAAGGATTCGCAGGCAAAAAATAATCGGCCTTCAGCAAATAATAAGTCTTACTCATTTCAAAATTCCATTTTAATAAATGCGTGAACCATGTTTGTATTTTTGTGGTTACGAGGGGTCGGCACCGAAAGTCAGACCACGTAACTAAAAGGTTTGACGGCTATCGCCGTGCCGACCTATGCACGATGTTTTTTTGACTCTAAATAACATGATATGAAAACTGTTTTATCCCTCAGTCCCGGTCTATGGTTATGTGCCCTCATTTCTTTTTGCGTGATAGGCTCATGTAAAAAAACAGACGATAATAATGGTGGAAACGGAAGTGGCTATTATATGAAGTTCAAGCTCAATGGAACAGCATATGAATACAGCGGGCAGGCAAGTGGTAATTTTAATATAACAAGCGGTGGTAGCCAGGTTGCATCCATGGCAGGTTTAAAAGTGGCGCTGAATGTTGGATCTAATACAATGACGCTTGCATTGGGCACAGACGGTGATAATAAAACAGGCGTAACCTATACCAACTATGCTACCACCACCGCGGGTACTGAAAAAGCAAAAGCATTGAGCATTGTATTTATGGATGATGCAGGTAAACCTTATTTATCGTGGCCGGACGAATTTGCTGCTGCACTACCTGATGGTACCAAAACTGAAGCAAGATTAAAAGTAACAGAAGCTACCTCCGCTGTGCTGAAAGGCACTTTTTCAGGTGTGCTGTATAATGACGATTATACAAAAGAATTTACGGTAACGGATGGAGAGTTTAATTTGAGGAGAATTGAATAGTGAATATGGAAATTATGTTGGTTATTGACTGTCCTACTGGCATCAGACCAGCCTTAATGAATTAGCTGGGCAATCATTGACCATTCACTACTGACCATTCACCATTGACTACAAATAATCAATCAGCCTTGGCAAAAAATAAATGTATGTTGAGTGTATACATTCAGCTGCTTAGTTTTGGTTTATATAACAACGGTTGAGTTAACAAGCCTCCTTTAGTTTCTCCCAAAACCGGAGAATGAATAGGTAACCCAAGAGTTAATAAATAAACAGGATGTACATTGCTCGTATAATATATATTTAATGTACATTGCTTATCAGAGGTAGTTAAATGGAATAATGTTTATTAAACAGATCCTTTTTTAAAATCCTTTACTCCACAGCACCCGCTGACCTCCGACAATTTCAAACAATTTTTATGAAACATTTACTGGTAACCCTTTCGTTACTCCTGGCAATGGTATGTACCTATGCTCAAACAACTGAAGTGCTTAATAATAAGTCCATCATTGAGCTGAGCAGCGCCGGTATGAGTAAAAAAATCATCCTGAGTAAAATTGAAAATTCAACCTGCAAGTTTACTACTGATACAAAATCGTTGATAGCACTTAAAAAGGGTGGAGTAGATGAAGAGATAATAGATGCAATGGTAAATAAAATGTCTGATACAGGTGCAGCCCCGGCTGCTGCTGCATCCGGCACAAAACCGTCAAAACCTTCATCCACTGCCGCTTCTGCCAGCAGCAAGCCGGAAACAGATGCGGTGAGCTATACCCCTTCAGCTTCTTCTTCAAAAGCAATTGGGTTGTTGAAAGCAGAAGGAAGCGGTATATATTATTACCAGGCTTCAGAAGGCAAAATTTATGAATTAGATCCCACCGTTTTTTCGCAGGCAAAAAACAATAGCTGGGCAACTGCTTTGAGCTACGGGTTTGCCAAATCAAGTAAGGTTATGTCTGTAAGCGGTAGTGAAGCCAATGTGCAGTTTAAAACACCCAATCCTGTATTTTATTTTTATTTCGATCCCGAAAATAAAAGCCTTAATGCACAGGCACCTACCTGGTTTGCAAGTGTATCGAGCCCTAATGAATTTTTATTAATAAAGTTTGAGAATAAAAAAGTAAAGAATTCAAGAGCAGTTACAACCGCTTCTTCTAACGCATATGAGCAGGCGCAGGGTATAGATGATAAGTTTAAAACCGCTTTCAAGTTTAAAAAAC
This sequence comes from Agriterribacter sp., assembly GCA_047600465.1. Classification (GTDB taxonomy): domain Bacteria; phylum Bacteroidota; class Bacteroidia; order Chitinophagales; family Chitinophagaceae; genus Agriterribacter. The sequence goes on along the minus strand of JASGKU010000007.1, from coordinate 873,954 downwards.
TGGAAAAAGGTATTTATGAGTTGTATTTTGAAAAAGGATTAGAGCCTGGCGAATATGGGTTTATGTACGCAGGCGCTACAGCAACCAATGGTGGCTCAAGCCCAAGGGTGTACGACTTTGGGGTGAAATAACCACAAAGGGGTAACAAATTTATTTAGCATCAGTTTTGTAGTAGATTTCAAAAATTTTTAAACAATGATTATGAAAAAAGTAATGATTTATGCATGTGCTGTTTTAGTATTGTCTGTTGGCCTTCAGAAGCAAATGCCCAGGATAGCGGTGGTGACTATAAAAGAGGAATTGGTCTTCGGGCTGGTGGCGGATATTATGATCTTATCGCCGCTTCGTTCAAAACTTTTATTACAGAAAAAGGGGCCATCGAATTGAATCTTGGTTTCAGACCATACACTTATAGTTATGTATCTTCCTATAATTGGTTCAACCTTTCTTTGTCTGCATCATATCAACATCATTTTCCTATTGGTTCAGTGGAAGGACTAAGATGGTTTGTTGGAGGTGGTTTAACGGCGTTCAATACTTTTTCCAGTTACGAGGATTACAAAGGCTTTGGGCTAGGTGTGTTTCCAACCGGTGGGGTGGATTATAAATTTGGCAATATTCCGTTGAATGTTTCTGCAGATATCCGTCCAACTATTTCTATTATTAAGCCCTATGATTATTACAGCAGCTTTTATGCGGGTAATGTGGGTGCCTCTGTTCGCTATACTTTCTAACCACATATAACAATATAGAGTATGAGCCCGGGATGTATTCCCGGGCTTTTTGTGATGTATGCAGGATGCCACAGGATGCCCGGACAATAAGAAATGTTTAATTTAACAGTGAAGTCTTTCAGGACACCCCTTTACCGTTTACCCTGATAATTGAAGAAAGTTAATGCCGTAGTGTTGTGCGGCGTTATTAGTTAATAGGGCTGCTCTTTTTGGGCAGCCCATAGCTTTTGTACGAAAGCCTTGCTGGATCTGCATTTCCGAGATGCTGATGTTCATCATAACCCTGCAATGAACCTAGCCCGTAACAAATTTTAGTATGAAATGATGGTTAACCTTTGTAGAGCAGTGCATAAATTTTAATCCTTCACATATTTTTGGCCGATAACGCTACCGAAGGCCAATCATAATTTTTGCCATTTTTTTCATAAGAATTAACATTGGCTGTTTTTTAAAATTGGGATAATCTTGATCATTGAAAATTGGTTATAGTACCCAGGCTTATGAAACGCCAATAAACTACAACTCATAAACTGCCCATTTTTGTATGTCTGACTGTACTTTTGTAAGTGATTCTGCTTGCTGGAAACAACTCAAGGAAGGAAACTCCAATGCGCTTGGATATTTATATGATAACTACATAGACAGGCTTTTTTTGACAGCTTTAAAAATGACGGATAACAGGGAATTGGCTAAAGACGCGTTGCAGGAAGTTTTTATAGAAATATGGCATTATCGCAATAGCATAGGCGATGTGAATCATTCTTACAGCTATCTCGCAAAAGTTTTAAAAAGCATTATTCTTAAAAAGGTAAAGACAAAAATCGTTATCAATACTATGGTTGATAGTGAGCAGCGGGTTGATGAGGATATGAATATTGAGCAAACTATTATTTCGCTGGATATTGCTACAGAACAAAAGAGCCGGTTAAATAAGGCCTTATCTCAACTTACCAGCCGCCAAAAACAGGTGATACGATTGAGATTTTTTGAAGGATTTACTTATGAACAGATTGCTGTAAAGCTGAGTATGAACTACCAGTCTGTTAATAACCTTGCTTTTCGTGCTATGCTCAACCTGCGCAAACAAATGCAGCCGGCATAGCATAGTAGGCAGCATTGTCAAAAAAATATTGTACGATAAATCCCTGAATCACCCTTGACCTCATTGGTTGTATCAATGGGGTTTTATTATTTTTATGATAGTAATACCTGATGGCAGAAAAACGCAATGAATAACCTACCCGAAATGAACATCATAATTTAAGCCATCCTTTTTATAATAATTAACATTTGTTAGCCTTTAGATTTTGGATAAAATTGAGTTCTGTTTCAACACGATATAATGAAAAGCGACTTGTAAAAAATACTATTAAGTTTAGAGGATGGTTATACAAAAAAGGATGATTGCGAAATGAAAATCCGGGCTGTGTTATCTTCTGCCTTTTTTTGTAAAGACGATGAATGTTATTGCTCCATGAAATCTCACCACACCGAAAATTTCTTTATCCCATTTCCTGCAATTTTGTAAACCTGAACAAACTCTTTTAATCAACCATAATCTCAACATTGCTCATGAAAAAAAATCCCAAAACGTTTCTTTTATTACTGCTTATTGCCCCGGTCTTGCTGATTTCATCCTGTACAAAAGATACTGCCCAAAAGGCAAACGGAGACCTTTCTGCCACTAAACTGGGATGGGTAACAGGCACATGGAAACAAACGGATATTCAATTGGCATACCCCATACCCAATCCGTTGGGTGGAGATGATCTGCCCGTTGGTACAAGTCTTCATCTGCTGTCTGATTATTTGCCTGTAACAGGCCCATTGATTGAAGCAACTAATGATAACGTGTTTAGCTTTGATGCAAAGGGTACTTACAATATTACAGGCACTACTGATTACATGCTCCCCAATGCCGCTGCAACAGGCAACTGGAACCTGCAGGTGTATGGTTCTGCGCTGCATCTTGTTTCGGGCGATAAGGATACTCCTCTGTGGATTGATAAGATCAGTGCCACTGATATGAGATTGGGTTCGCTCAGCAATACCATTTATGTTGCTGAAGTAGATGCAGACCTCCCTGTATATTATGTTTTTCAAAAGCAATAGTCAGCCAAGCTTATTATTCTATTTATTAAACTATCAACAAAACTGTTATGAGTAAATGCTGCTTTATGATCAGGATGTTTTTTTTGCTGCTCCTGGTTACAGCTTCAAATAATATTATAGTTGCAAAAGAAATTACGCCTTCTGCAAAAAAAAGTAAAAAGATATTGTATGCAGATGTAGTGGTAAAAGGTACCGTTAAAGATGGCAATGACGCTGCGGTGCCAGGCGTAACTGTTACTGAAAAAGGAACTGCAAATGCTACTACAACAGATGTGCAGGGAAGGTTTACGTTAAATGTAAAGAGCGGGAAAGCAATATTGGTTTTTACTTCTGTAGGATTCAAACCTGTTGAAGTTGCCGTAGATGGCCGTTCAAATATTACGGTAAGTATGGAAAGTACCAGCCAGGAATTGTCTGGTGTGGTAGTAACAGCATTGGGTATTACCAGGGCAAAAAAATCGCTGGGGTATTCGGTAGAAGAAGTAGGAGGTAAAGAAATGAACCGTGTAGCACAGGAAAATGTGTTGAATGCTATGTCTGGTAAAGTAGCTGGTGTTACTATCAATCAAACGGGCGCGGCGGGTTCATCTGTGAGCATGATCATTCGTGGAGCAAAATCATTGAGCAGCGATAACCAGCCATTGTTTGTAATAGATGGTGTACCTGTTGCCAACACATTGAACAATGTAAGCCAGGTAGGTAATGACAACAGGGTGGATTATGGTAATGCTATCGGAGGTCTTAATCCTGATGATATTGAGAATGTATCTATTCTTAAAGGTCCCAGTGCTGCTGCATTATACGGCTCACGTGCCGGTAATGGAGTGGTATTAATCACTACTAAAAGTGGCAAGGGATTAAAAAAAGCAACGGTTACGTTTACCTCTAATACTGTTTTTGAAAAACCATATAAATTCCTGAACTGGCAAACAAAATTTGCTACAGGTGTTTTCCCTGCTATCCCGGTTTCTATCTCAGGAAATATTCTTACAGATCCATTAGGTGCGCAGGATCCAAGGTTTAATCCTGATTATGTAATTATTGACGAATCAAGCAGTGGCGGTGGCGGACCGGAATTAGATAAAGGCTATAATGCTATCCAGTGGAACAGTCCTGTAGATGCCAATGGCAACCAGGTTGCTACACCGCTGGTTTCTCACAAAAACAACGTAAAGAATTTTGTGCAAACAGGTGTTACTACCACCAATGGTGTATCTGTGGCTAATAATACAGAGAATCTCAATTACCGTATTTCTTATGGTAACATGCGTAACAGGGGGATTGTACCCAATGCAGATTTGTTCCGGAATACGCTCAATATTAATTCAACTCTTAAATTGAACAGCAAGTTTAAAATCAGTACCAATATTGATTTCAGCAGAAATAATTCCAATAACCGGCCTGCGGGTGAAAGAGGTGCCAACCCTTTGCAATGGGCTTATTATGTTTCACCTCATATAGATATCCGCGACCTTGAAGAATATTGGGAACCAGGACAGGAAGGGCTTGTACAACGTACCCAATACAACGGAACATATAATAATCCTTACTTCCTGGCTTACGAAGTGAACAACTCTTTTGTTCGCGACAGGGTATATGGAAATATAAAAGCAGACTGGCAGATCTCAAAAGAATTCAGCCTGATGCTGCGCTACGGTTTAGATAATATTGGTGAACAAAGAAAGACCACTATCGCCAATGGCTATACTGAGGATCCCCGCGGTGCTTTTGGTATAACCAATATCAGGAATTTTGAAGGCAATGCAGACTTCCTGGCGATGTATAAGAAAGAACTTGGTGCGTTCAGCCTGTCTGTTTCTGCGGGTGGTAATACCCGTTACCAAACAGGAAGTTCAGAAAGATCTGCTACCAAAAACGGAACAGGTTTAATTGTGCCTGGTGTATTTACACTGCAGAATATTCTCGCTTCAAATCTTGACTATAGCAGCTACCGCTTTAGAAAAGGTGTGAACAGCTTATATGGAATGGCGAGTATAGGATTCAAGGATATGGTGTATGTAGATTTAAGCGGACGTACCGATTGGTCAAGCACACTGCCTGATGCCAAAGCCTATTTTTATCCATCTGCATCTTTAAGTGTATTGGTTAATGAAATCCTGGGCTTACGGTCAGAAAATATCAATCTTATAAAACTGAGAGGCGGTTATGCCCAGGCGGGTAATGATGCAAGTCCTTACCAGTTGATCTCAGTACTGGATAATGCGGGTACATGGGGCGATGTGCCAAGACTTTCTACATCTGGTACATTATTAAACGCAACACTAAAACCTGAATTGGCTACTTCGTACGAAGGTGGTATTGACATCAACCTGTTTCAAAACAAATTACGTTTTGCCGGTACTTATTATAGTGTTGATAATAAAAACCAGATTTTCAGTACAGGACTTCCTCCTTCAAGCGGCTACGATTCAAAAAATATCAATGCAGGTTTATTGAGAAGCAGCGGATGGGAGCTCAGCTTAGGTACAACACCTATTCAAACAAAAAACCTGAGATGGGATCTGAGTGTAAACTGGACGCGTAACCGAACCAAGGTAATGACATTGGCGGATGAGCAGCCTTACTTCACTTATTGGGAGGATGCAAAAGGTGGCGCTTATACTTTCCTTGGTGAAGAAGTAGGTAATATATATGGTAATAAAGTTCGTACAGTAACCGATAAGGCATCTCCATACTATGGTTATCCTTTGCTGGATAATGGTAACGAAGATGGTGCAAAATGGTACCCGCTTGATGCATTGGCTTCAAGAAATAAAGTGGGCAATTTTAATCCAAGATTTATCATGGGTTTTCAATCTTCTTTAACTTACAAAAACTGGACGCTTAATGTAACAGTTGACTGGAGAAACGGTGGCCAGTTTGTATCACAAACTTACAGGTATGGTATAGAAGACGGAAAAGCATCCAGCCAGTTTGGTAATTTTATAGACCCGGGAACCATGAGTGGAAAAGAGCTGCGTGATTACCTGGTTGCTCACGAGGATGAGTTGATAAAAATACACGGAAACAGATTTTTGAGAGTAGGTTGGCCAACGCCAGAGCGTACCAGCTATCCTGTAGTGATCAGTGGTTTTAATCTTCCGTATGGTGGTTTATTTGCTCCTGGTGTGTATGCAACAGGTTGGGATGCAAGTGGCAACCCTACAGGTTATGCCGAAAACCTGGGAGAAAATTTCCTAGGTCAGGATGATCCTAATAATCCCAATAAAACAATTCCTATGTTGTATGCTGTAAGCAATCCATGGGAGTTTATGGAACCTACTTTATTTTCCGCTTCGTATATAAAGCTCAGGGAAGTGTCTTTAACGTATGCATTTCCTAACAGCCTGGTAAAATCACTCAGGTTACAGGATGCAAGTTTTTCTTTTTACAGCAGGAATATTATTTTATGGACAGAAGCTAAAATAGGCATTGATCCGGAGAATGCGTACCAGCCTACAACCGGTACACAGGGTGGTATACAATTCAAACAAGGTATTGAAAGATATAATGTAACACCATGGACCATACCAATGGGCGTTAAATTAAATGTAACTTTTTAAGACATCCACTACTAATTTGAACGATTATGAAGATCAATAAAATATATACACTGTTGCTGCTGATGTTTTCAACAGTAATTTTTTCCTGCACAAAACATCTGCAGGAGTTGAATGATAACCCTAACGGTGCTGATCCTGAAACTACCAATCCCGACCTGGTGCTTTCAACTGTGTTAACTGAAGCCGGAAAGTCGTTTGTTAATTTAGGGTATCTGGATGTTGCCGGTGTAATGCAGCATACACAAAAAGATGGTTGGGGCGGTGGCCATAATAATTACGATTGGGGAAATAGCAACAGCTGGTCAGGATATTATGCCGTGTTGAGAAATAACCAGTTTGTATATGATAAGTCAGTTGAAAAAGGGTATGAGGCACACCAGGCAATTACATTAGTGATGAAATCCTTAATGTTTGGTTTGATTACAGACTTATGGGGTGATGCACCATATTCACAGGCATTAAAAGGTAACCTGGGTGGCAACGACAATACCTTTCCTAAATTCGATAGCCAGAAAAGCATTTATGACAGCATTTTGCTTAACCTGGAAACTGCGAATACATTATTGTCGAAAGATGAATTTACAGATCCGCCATTAGGCAATGCTGATGTATATTATAACGGCAATTTATCAAAATGGAGAAAATTCGCCAATTCCCTTGCGTTGCGGTACTATATGCGGTTGGCAGAAAAAGAACCGGATATTGCAAAAGCGGGTATTGAAAAAATTGCAGGAGACCCTTCTACATATCCTGTTATCACCGATGCAGCAGATGATGTTACCATGAGTTTTCCCGGTAATAGTGATGGAGATTCTTGGCCCGCATATGCTATTCCGCAGTCAGACAGCAGCAACTACCGCAGAATAAAAATGTGTAACACTTTAGTGAAAGAAATGTTGGGTACCAATGACCCACGGTTAAGCGTATACGCAAATAAGGTGGAGATATCTATCTACCTCGACCCAACGCTTAGCGGTACTCAGAACTTTATAAAAGACACAGTTATGGATGGCGAACTCAGGAGAGTACGTTTTATTTCCAATGCATATTTAGCCTCAAAAAATCTTACCGTTGATGACATTGACCAGGATCCGCATTATGTAGGATTACCTGTTGCATTAAATGCACCACAGTTATACAATTTAAGTCCTACTGCTGAGCAGGCTGCGCATAATCCGCATGTATCGTGGGTTAACTCCACCTTTGCCAATTCAAAGGGAGTAAAAGTAAGAGTGATCACAGCTGCTGAAGTAAATTTTATTCTTGCTGAGGCATCGGCTGCTTATCACTGGAATGCCGGCGATGCAGAAACAAATTATAAGGCTGCTATTAAAGCATCTTTTGATGCATGGGGTTTAACAAGTCAATACAATCAATATGTAACCCAGTCAAACGTAGCTTTCGATGGTACACAAAAACAAATTATTACGCAGAAATGGGTAGCAAGTTTTACGATGGCATTAGAAGCCTGGTTCGACTGGCGCAGAACAGGATACCCTGAATTGCACGGCGTACCATTGCGCACATTGGCTCCCGAATTGCCTGTAAGGTTTTACTATCCGTTGGAAGAAAGAAATCTTAATGCAACCAACACAACAGCCGCGGCAAATCAACTTGAAACAACTGATTTATCGGCAAGTGGTGCAGATGGTGTTAAAAACAGTCCATGGTCTAAACCATGGATATCTCAAGGTACAGGCAAGCCCTGGTAGGAGGGAGTAGTAAGGAGAGGCAGCAGGCAGCGTAGTTTAACGCTACATGTGAAAGTGAAACGTGAGATGTGAAACCGCAAACTATAAACCATAAACTGTAAACTTGTATTCAACGCAATTGATGTCTGCTTTTTTAGGACAAGATAATATTTCAAATAGATGAATAAGACGATACTGATTTGTTTTTTCTTTGTTTCCATATTTGTTTCAGCTACCTATGCACAGGTTTTTAAAGCAGGAGCGGCAGTACGGGTTATTACGCCCAATCCTTTGTTGCCGGTTTCCGGAGGTATAGGAACACCCAAGCCATCCACTATTAAGCAAGGCGATTTATATGCAAGAGCGTTGGTACTTGAAAAAGGCAGTACACGCATTGCTATTGTAAATGTAGATAATTTAGGGTGGCCATCTGTGTTAGGCAACAGATCAAGAGCGTTGATAAAAGGTATTCCGCCAGAGAATATTTTAATAGGCTGCACACATACGCATAGTGGTCCTGATGCGTATGGATTTCCGGATGAGACCGGGAAATCATATGCTGATCTCGCTTATCTTGATTGGTGTGTAAAACAAATTGCTGATGCCGTAAACGAAGCTGTTCAAAAATTGGAACCTGCCAATCTTAAAACAGCGGTTGGTGAAGCAAAAGGAAAAATATCATACAACTACTATGCACCGCAGTTGTACGATCCGCGTTGCGGCGTTATTCAAGCTATTGCTACCAGTGGTAAAAATAAAGACAAGCCTATTGCTACATTGGTAAACTATGCCATACATCCTGAAGTAATTGGTTCAGGACGGGGAATATTAAGTCCTGATTTATGTGGACCACTGTATAGCCGTATTGAAGCAAAAGCCGGTGGCGTAGCCTTATTCATGAACGGAGCGCAAGGTGGAATGGTAACGGCGGACAACAGGCTAGAAAATGGCGGTGAAGCAAATGATTGGCAGGAGTGTATTCGCATTGGTGAGTTACTGGCAGACGAAGCATTGAGGATTGTAGCAGATGCGCCAGTTCAGAATGATCCGGTATTATTCTGTGCTGCAAAAAAAATTCAGTTCCCGATCGATTCAGATATCATGAAATTTATTCTTACGCATTCGCCTCTTAACCTGAACAAGGGAAATACAAACCCGGATGTAGCCATCACGCAGTTGAATCTACTGAACATTGGCACAGCACAGGTACTCAATATTCCCGGTGAAGCATTACCAAATATTGGTTACTATGTAAAAAGACATATGCGTACCAAACAGCCCTTCCTGTTTGGTTTAACCAACGATGCATTTGGTTATATGCTTACCAAGGTAGACTTTGGAAGTTTTAAGCGGTATGAATATGTGAGCAGAACAAGTCTTGGTGAAATGACGGGGGAGATCTATATGAACGAAGCTTTACAATTTGTTAAAGAAAGCCCTCCTGCCCAGGGAGCCCAATAGAATTGATTAATATTAATACTCACAGTTGCATTTATTGAATTCAGCCATTTTAAATTTAAAAGAATACATGAAGAAGTTTTTGTTAGGTTGCCAGGCATTATTTTTATCAGTGTGCTTATTTGCTCAAACCGATGCTACCACAGCTATTACACCGGCTACGGCATTACAAAGTTATTTGCATAATGGTGATAATACTTTTCAGTGGGAGATAAAAGACACTTACGACATTGGTAACGTAAAGGCATACTCGCTGTTACTTACGTCGCAAAAATGGCGTGAGTTTACCTGGAAACACCAGCTTGTTATATTGGTGCCTAAAGAAAATAAGCATGATGGTGCGTTATTATTTATAACCGGTGGTTCTTTAAAAGATGGCACACCTAACTGGAACGGTCGTGATGATAAATTCAACGCCGGTATGGCCAATATTGCTGAGGGAAACAGCGCTATAGTAGCGGTGCTGCGCCAAACGCCTAATCAACCGTTGTTTGATGATCTTACAGAAGATGCATTGATATCTTTTACACTCCATAATTTTAAAAAAGACAAAGATTATTCATGGCCATTACTTTTTCCAATGGTAAAAAGTGCGGTAAAAGCGATGGACGCTGTGCAGGAGTTTTCAAAAAAAGAATTGAACCATACGGTTAACCGCTTTGTAATATCAGGCGCTTCCAAACGCGGATGGACAACCTGGTTAACAGGCGCCAACGATGCACGTGCACAGGCTATTGCGCCTATGGTAATTGACGTGCTGAATATGCCGGTGAGTTTAGATTACCAGATAAAAGCGTTAGGCGATTACAGTGTACAGATTGAAGATTATGTGAAACTCGGTATCCCCCAAGGTGCGGCAACAGAAGACGGTAAAGCAATTAACACCATGGTTGATCCTTATTCGTACCGCAAAACACTCACCATGCCTAAGTTGATTTTTATGGGTACCAATGATGAATATTGGGTGGTAGATAATATCAAAAATTATTTAAACGATATACCAGGCAAAAACCTGTTGCATTATGTACCAAATGCTGGTCATAATCTTGGCGATGGTAAACAGGCTTTTGAAGCATTAAGTTCTTTCTTTGGCGCTACTATGACGCATACTGCTTACCCGGAATGTAAATGGACAACAACTGTTACTAAAAAAGGAATTGATGTAGCCATTGATGCTACCAAAGGTGAATTGCTGGATGTAATTGTATGGCATGCTGATTCAAAGGATACAGATTTCAGGGATGACAAGTGGACAAGCGATGATACCAACACAGCACAAAAAAGTAAAGTAAAAATCACAGAGCCATTACCCGCTACAGGCTATCGTGCTTTTTATGTAGATCTTAAGTATAAAGACGTAAATGGAAAGCCATACACTGTAAGTACCAGGGTGTTTATGACTGATACGAAGAAGATATTGTAAGAAGATGTAAGGGAATACATGGGTCGGTACGCGTAGCGTCAGACCTTAAAAAGAGGCTGAAGGTTTAGGGTTTGAGGTTTAGCGTTGTATACAAAGCGTCAAACCAAAATAAATTTACTCAATACATTTTTATACAAAACGTTCCAATCGGAACGTTTTGTCTTTTTAAATAAGGGTCTGACGCTACGCGTGCCGACCCAGCCTCCTTACTTCTCCCTATTATTCCCTATCTTAAAGGTATAATTGTATTATATGCTGCTACCGATAGGCGATGATAATTCTGATCGAACCATTACACCTTATGTAAATTATATTTTGATAGCCGCCAATATACTTGTGTTTATTTTTTTGCAGGCAGGCGGAGCCAATGAATTATTCACTTATGCATTTTCAACTGTACCCGCTGAAATCATTACAGGAAAAGATATTATTACGCAGGGAGGAGTAGCCATCGATCCCAATACAGGAGTGCAGTTCCAGGTACCCCCATTAGCATATACGCCAGTGCCCGTTTATTTTACATTACTCACTTCTATGTTTATGCATGGTGGCTGGTTACACCTTGCTGGTAACATGCTTTACCTGTGGATCTTCGGAGATAATATTGAAAACAGGATCGGTCACACCAGGTATTTTATTTTTTATATTATCTGCGGCGTAATTGCATCACTTAGTCATGTTTTTTCAACTGTATTACTTAACCAGAATTCTTTGGTGCCAAGCTTAGGCGCTTCGGGTGCTATTTCCGGGGTATTAGGCGCATACCTTTTATTATTTCCCACCCGCAGGGTACATGCCCTTCTTTTTATTTTTCAAATTTCTATTCCCGCTGTATTAGCATTGGGTTTATGGATTGTTTTCCAGATAGTGAGTGGATTAGGAATGTTGGGTGGAGGAGACAGTGGCGGTGTAGCTTATGCGGCGCATATCGGTGGTTTTTTCGCCGGCTTATTGCTCATCAAATTTTTTGATCCCATAAAAAATCCAGCTCCCAAAGAAGCATATATTACCCGCATAAGGAGATAGCTCTTTATACAATCAATCCCTGTATCGTACACTCTGAAAGCTGTTTTTGAAAGCAGCAATTTATCATCACTCATTATTTCAATATCATGGAAAAAAAATCAATTGTATATAATGATGTCAACGTTTTTTATAAAGTAACGGGTGAAGGGGCTCCTGTTGTACTGATACATGGTTTTGCAGAAGATGGAACTATATGGAAATGCCAGGAGCTTTTTTTAAAAGATCATTTTCGTTTAATCATTCCAGATATACCTGGTAGTGGTCAATCTGATTATTTACCATTAGATAATATCACTGCTTCGGGTATAATAGATCGTTATGCAGATATCATCAAAAAAATAATAGACAAAGAATCAGTAAAAAACTGCGTGGTAATAGGGCACAGCATGGGCGGGTATATAGCGCTTGCCTTCGCTCAAAAATATGCGGATAATCTGAATGGGCTTGGACTCTTTCATTCTACCGCATTTGCAGACACAGACGAAAAAAAGAAAAACCGGATAAAGGGAATTGAGTTTATTCAAAAACATGGCGCTCAGGAATTTTTAAAACAATCTATTCCTAATTTGTTTGGCTCAAAATTCACAGCAGAGCATCGTGCAGATATTACTGAACTAATTAATGCATCAGGCAACTTTACAAGCCTCGCACTCGTACATTATTACGAAGCAATGATGCATAGACCAGACAGAACAGAAGTGCTTAAAAATATATCGAAACCGGTACTATTTATTATGGGAGAGGAAGATAAAAGTGTATATTTACAAGACAGCCTCAGCCAATGCCATCTCCCCCTGTTATCTCTGATTGACATCCTTCCGGATGTTGCCCATATGGGTATGTGGGAAATGAAAGACCAAGCCAATGTAACTGTTATGAAATTTCTTAATTATACGCTGGATGTCTGACTGTAGGAAATACTGGTTAATCATAGTTTGTTGTTTGTGTATATGCCCTGCATTGATGGCAAGACATATTACAGGCGGCGAGTTATCATACCAATATATTCCCGGTTCTTCTACCGCTTCATTGTATAGATATAGGATTACTTTAAAACTTTATAGAGATTGTTTTTCAACCGGTGCACAATTAGACCCCTCAGCAAGCATCACTGTATTTATCAATTCATCTACAGGCGTAGTAAAACAATTCGGTACTTATGAAGCAAGTTTAAATAAACAGGTGTTAAGTTTAACAAGTCCCGGAAAATGTATTGATAACCCTCCCGCTGTTTGTTATGAACTGGGCACTTATGTTTATGAAGTAACATTACCGCCTAACCCTGATGGATACACTGTCGCGTATCAGCGTTGTTGCCGTATTGAAGATATGTCGAACATAAGAGGTTCAGGTCAGGTAGGCGCTACTTATTCTGCTGAAATACCCGGTACAAATATTTCTTTGGATGCGCCTAAAAATTCAAGCGCGGCATTCAGTACAAAAGATACTGTTATAGTATGTGAAGACAATTATTTTACCTACGATTTTGGTGCGGTAGATTCAGATGGTGATTCTCTTGCTTACAATTTCTGTGCTGCTTATTCCGGAGGTAGTTCCAGTGACCCTCAACCTATACCAGCACACAATCCACCATATGCACCGGTGCCGTATTCTTTTGGTTTTGGTGCTTCTTCGCCTATGGGTGCCAATGTAACATTAGATGCAAAAACCGGCATGGTATCCGGCATTGCACCGGCTGCAGGTATTTATGTGTTGACTGTTTGTGTGAGTGAATATCGCAGAGGTGTTCTCATCAACATTCACAGAAAAGATATACAAATAAAAGTAGCATCCTGTTCTATTGCTGCAGCAGTATTAGATCCTGTGTACATGAGTTGCGATGGCTTTACGCTTAACTTTCAAAACAAAAGCAATAGTTCCATCATAAAAACCTATTACTGGGATTTTGGTGTAACAACCAGCACTACTGATACTTCAAGTATGGCAAAACCAAGCTTTACTTACCAGGATACCGGCACTTACAAAATTATGTTGATCACTAACCGCAATGAAGAATGTTCTGATACAGCATTTGCATTGGCTAAAGTATATCCCGGATTCTTCCCTGGTTTTATATTTAGTGAAGGTTGTAAAAATGTGCCGATTTATTTTAACGATACCACCAAAACAAAATATGGCAAAGTAGATTCCTGGAGTTGGGATTTTGGTTTTACCACTCCGGATGATACGTCTAATGAAAAAGATCCATCGTACACCTATGCTGATTCCGGGATGTTTCATGTAGCCCTTACTGTTACTAACAGTAAAGGCTGTATTAAAACAACCTATGCGGATCTTCATATAAGGGAAAGACCATTTTTTACATTGCCGCACGACACACTGATGTGTGATATTGATACCATTGCCGTTTCTGCTACCGGGCCGCCGGGAAGTTACAGTTGGTCCCCCAATTATAATATCAGTTCTTTAACGGGCAACACGGTTAATGTAAGTCCTGATCAAACTACTACTTACACGGTTAGCCTTACTACGGTTCCAGGGTGTACATCCACAGATACCGTTCGTGTAAATGTGGTAAGCTTCGTTACTTTAAATGCAGGTGTAGATTCTACTATCTGTTTAACAGATACTATACAGATGTATCCATCCAGCAATGGGTTAAGATATGTGTGGATCCCCGCAGAAACACTCAGCGATCCTGCAATAAAACAACCATTGGCTACGCCTGTAAACACCAGTACATTGTATAATGTTACCGCGTATATCGGAAAATGCTTTGCCAGCGACCAGGTGAGAATCAGTACCGTTCCTTACCCGGATGTACGAGCCACTGACGATACCGCTATCTGTTACGGCGACAAGATAAAACTGTTTGCCGATGGTGGTGCATATTATAGCTGGTCTCCTTTTATTTCTATCGATAATACCAGAAGCGCTACTCCCACTGTTTCGCCATCTGTAACTACTACTTATACAGTAAGCGTTACCGATACGCTGGGTTGTCCTAAACCTGTTATTAAAGAAGTGTTGGTAAGAGTAATACCTCCTGTGCCTGCATTTGCCGGTAACGATACAGTAGCCGTATTAACGCAGCCATTGCAATTAAATGCAACCGGCGCTGAATTTTATCAATGGTCTCCGCCAGGTTATTTAAACAAAACGGATGTGCCTGATCCTGTAGCCACCTTTGTTTCAGATGTGGGCGATAAAGTTACTTATGCAGTTAAAGTAAGCACACCTGAAGGTTGCTTTGCATATGACAGCATTACTGTAAGAATTTTCAGAACCTTGCCCGACATATTTGTGGCAGATGCATTTACGCCTAATGGTGATGGCTTGAATGATGTGTTCAGGGCGATACCTGTAGGCATAAAATTGTTCGACTATTTAAAGATCTATAACCGCTGGGGTCAATTAATGTTTTCTACACATGATCCTACGCTGGGATGGGACGGTAGCTTCCGCGGACGTGAACAGGCCACCGATACTTTTGTGTGGATGGTAAGCGGAACAGACTATCTCGGAAAGAAAGTAGTGAAAAAAGGTACAATGCTTTTAATGCGATAATCCACTCTTGCTTTCTTGATAAGTATAATTAAATAATCCGCTTTCATCAATACCGGTTATGCCCGTTTTTAACCGGTCATAAAACCGCTTTCTTCAGCAAAAATCTTTCGTTCTTATATAGAAGATAAACATACTGTATCAAAACCGTACACTTTGTGTATCGGTAGCGTACGAAAACCATCGGCAATTGGCTGCCAAATCTTTGATAATCAGTAGTGTTCCTTTCTGGCACATCATTCATATATAGATAGCAGTTTCCCGTGTGTTGATTTTTTGCTTCCCGGTTGTAAAATGCCGGGAAGTTTTCAAAAACAAATTAAAAAATGCATACCATTGGGAGTAAAAAAGAAACAAAAAGATGGATAGAGTTATAGCAAAGAAAAAGTGGACTACCAAACGCATCCTAACCATTGCGGGTATTGCAGGAATTATTGCCTTGATTTCCTTTAGTTATTTTGCCACTTCCGGCAAATCTAAATTAAATGTTGACCTTGAACGGATCACTATCGGGGAAGTAAAAAATGGAAGTTTTATAGAAACCATTCCTGTAAATGGTGTTGTGCTTCCCATACAAAGTATATATCTTGATGCACTGGAAGGTGGAAGAGTAGAAGAAAAGTTTGTGGAAGATGGTACTATTCTCAAAAAGGGAGACCCGATTCTGCGACTTTCCAATACAGATTTGCTGATGAACCTGATGGGGCAGCAGAACACGGTGTACAATACACTTACACAGATGCAGATCAACCATAACAATGCACAGCAGAATACGGTTTCAAAATTAAACCAGATGGCTGATATAGAAAGCCAGGTAAAAGAAGCGGAGCGTTTGTATAATCTCAATAAAGAATTATTCGAGCAAAAAGTAATAGGATCGCAGGAATTTAAACAGTCAGAGATTAATTATCATTACCTGGTTGACAAGAAAAAGCTTACACAACAGATTTTGGAACAGGATTCTATTTCCCGGCTTCAGCAGTCAAAACAGGATAATCAATCTTATTCCGGTTCGCAACAGGCATTGGGAGTTATGAAGAAAAAAGTAGATGATCTTATTGTTCGTGCACCGGTTGATGGACAGCTTACTTCACTGGATGCTGAAATTGGTGAAAATAAAAATAAAGGACAAAGACTTGGTCAGGTAGATGTACTGAATGGATTTAAAGTGAGACTGGATGTTGATCAGCATTATCTTTCAAGAGTGTATCCTGGTCAGCGGGCTACATTCAGTTTTGCAGAAAGCAATTATGTACTGGAGATAAAAAAAGTATTCACACAGGTAGTGAATGGCAGGTTCCAGGTAGATATGCAGTTTGTAGGCAAAGTACCAGCGGGTATCAGGCGCGGTCAAACATTGCAAACTTTATTAGCATTGAGTGAAGAAAGAAAAGCGTTGTTATTGCCTCGTGGAGGTTTCTTCCAGCAAACAGGCGGCAACTGGATATTTAAAGTTACTGAAGATGGTAAGAAAGCATACAAGGTAGATATTAGATTGGGCAATCAGAATCAAGACTATTACGAAGTAATGGATGGATTAAAAGCAGGAGATAAAGTAGTAACCAGCAGCTATGAAACGTATGGCACGATGCAGGAGTTGATTTTGAAATAGGGTTTGAGGTATATGATGTAGGGTAGAAGGCCAGTGGAGATTAATAATGATGAATTTACACCTTACACCTTACACCTTTTACCTTTACTTGTAACATTTTCGATTATATAAACGTAACAAACAACAGTCATCATAAAAAGTACCAGCAATGATAAAAATCAGCGATCTTGAAAAAATATACCGCACGGAAGAAGTAGAAACCGTTGCGCTTAACAAACTTTCTTTTGAGGTAAAAGACGGTGAATTTGTAGCCGTGATGGGTCCATCCGGATGTGGTAAATCTACATTGCTGAATATACTCGGTTTGTTAGATGATCCTGATGCAGGCAGTTTTTTATTCAATGGTATTGAAGTAGCTCACTTCAATGAACGCAAGCGTGCAGATCTTCGTAAACACAATATCGGTTTCGTGTTCCAGAGTTTTAATTTAATTGATGAGCTTACTGTTTTTGAAAACGTTGAGCTTCCGTTAATATATACCGGTGTTAAGTCTGCTGATCGTAAAAAAAGAGTAGAAGAAGTATTGGATAA
Organism: Agriterribacter sp.; assembly: GCA_047600465.1. Lineage (GTDB taxonomy): Bacteria > Bacteroidota > Bacteroidia > Chitinophagales > Chitinophagaceae > Agriterribacter. The sequence continues at coordinate 856,279 of JASGKU010000007.1, read as the reverse complement.
GGTGCAGATCATGCACAGGCGCAATCACTATCCACAGCAATTGAGCGGTGGTCAGCAACAGCGTGTGGCGGTAGCCCGTGCGGTAGTAAACAATCCAAAATTAATTTTAGCGGATGAGCCTACCGGTAACCTCGATTCCAGCAATGGTAATGAAGTAATGCAGATGTTGACCGATTTGAATGAACAGGGAACTACCATTATTATGGTTACACACTCTGAGCACGATTCAAAATACAGTCATCGCATTATCCGCATGCTGGATGGTCAAACCGTAACGGAGAATATTTTGGTGTAGCCTCACCCCCTGCCCCTCTCCACTCGGTGGCGAGGGGTGCCCATGATCAAGCAGTGTTGAGTGAAAATTGGAGTGGTAGCAAGAGATTTTAAGAAGATAAAAAAATTGTGAGTGATTGAATGCAGAATTGTTCTCAAGATGATGTGGTAGAATCTCAAGTTTAATTATATTCTGCTACAGCGGGTGAGCATGAATTTCAAATCTCAAATTTCAAATTTAGTATATGACACAGCAATATCAAACCAGGATGCAACGCATAACTATGCTGCTCACCCTGCTTGCATTGGTAATCGTTATTGCCAAAAATGTATCAGCAGGTACAAATTATGTAACTGCTAAAAAAGTGAAAATAGAGCAATGCAGCACAGAAGTAAAAGATCGTGTTATTTCACTTACTTCAGAAATTGAAGACCTTCCATGGAATCCTGTGCTTACCTTTTTCCGATAACAATTCGTGAAACAAAATCCGTATTCCTGTAACATAGTAGTTGTGTGAAACGTTCGGGAATACGATGTGCTCTTAATAGTATTGGCTGTATATATCTACCATGCATGAGCGAACTATCTCAAACTTTAAATTTGAATACCGATAGTGATCAGGAATTATTTGAAAGTTGCCATCCGCAATCTGTGGAGGAATAAAACTTTTTCATTTATTAATATCATTGGTCTCGCTACAGGGGTGGCTTGCTTTATATTGATTGCATTGTATGTAGTGGATGAGTTGAGTTATGATCGCTACAATAAAAACGCAGCAAATATATACAGGATAAATGCGGATATTAAGTTTGGCGGTGCTGAAACCCGCTACCCCTTCAGCTCCGATATGATGGGGCAAACTTTTAAGAAAGATTATCCCGAAGTTGCCGATTATACGCGTATCTATAATTCCAATGGCTCAAAGCTTGTTAAAAAAGGAACACAGTTTATAACTGAGATCCATGTAGCGCATGCAGACTCCACTTTGTTTAATGTCTTCACACTTCCTGCCATTGAAGGCAATACTGCTACTGCTTTAAATGAACCCAACACTGTAGTAATAACCGAAGCAACCGCACAAAAATATTTTGGTACAAGTAATGCAGTAGGTAAAATTGTTGAAACCAGTGAAAATGGTAAAACCCTGTATAAAGTAACAGCGGTTATTAAAAATATTCCATCCAATTCGCATTTCAATTTTGATTTTTTGTTCTCCATGAAAAATGTTGATTATAAATGGGGACAATATCTCAGTCATAATTTTCACACCTATCTTTTGCTCAAGCCAGGCACCGATGTTAAGGCGTTTGAAAAACATTCATTCAAGGATTATGTAGAGAAATATGTATTGCCTGAAGCAAAGAATGCATTGAGCATATCCAGCATGGATGAGTTTGCAAAATCAGGAAACAAATTGGAGTATTCTCTTACTCCTTTGCTCGATCTTCACTTATATTCTGACAGGCCATTTGAATTAAGTACAGGTGGCAATATTCAATACGTATACATCTTCTCCATAGTAGCCATTTTTATTTTATTGATCGCGTGTGTCAATTTTACAAATCTTACCACTGCCCGCTCTGCCAACCGCGCAAAGGAAGTAGGTATCCGCAAAGTGCTGGGCACCGAACGAAAAAACCTGATGGTGCAGTTCTTAAGTGAATCAGCGGTGATGGCAGTTTTGTCAACCATGTTGGCGCTGTTGATTGTGTGGTTGGTGCTACCCTTGTTTAATAATGTGGCGGATAAGCATATGCATTTTGCCAACCTTCTTTCTCCTTTATTTATTGCATTGATTGTATTGTTGCCATTTATTGTAGGCTTAATGGCCGGGAGTTATCCCGCTTTCTTCCTTTCTTCTTTCCGCCCTATTGAAGTATTAAAAGGGAAATTAAAAACGGGCAGCAGCAATGGAGGATTAAGAAGCGGGTTAGTAGTGTTTCAGTTTGTTACTTCTATTGTATTGATTGTAGGAACATTTATTGTATACAAGCAGTTGCATTATATACAAACAAAAAATATTGGCTACAACAAAGAGCAGGTGCTTCTTATTGATAATGCTTACAGTCTGCAGAATAATATAGATGCGTATAAGGAAACAATGCTGAAGCAAACCGGTGTAATCAGTGGTACAATAAGTGGTTTCTTACCTATACCTTCCAACCGGAGTGATAATATTTTTTCGAGAACGCCTGTAATGGATGTAAAGAATGGTTTTAGCATGCAGGAGTGGCGGGTTGATTATGATTATATAAAAACATTGGGGATGCAGCTTGTGGCAGGCAGAAATTTCTCCAAAGATTTTGGAGCAGATTCTTTGGCAGTGATCATTAATGAAACCACTGCAAAAGATATGGGCTATACCGATCCGATTGGGAAGCCCCTTTATACGCTTGCAGATTTTTCATCTGGCAGTAATGCTGTTAAAGCCTATACTATCATTGGGGTAGTAAAAGATTTTCATTTTGAATCATTAAAAAGAGATATCACAAAACTGGGATTGTTTTTGAGCCCAAGCTGGGGAATGGTATCTTTTAAAATAAATGCTGCAAACGCATCGCAGATTATAAAGGCGGCAGAAAAAGAATGGAAAGCGCAGGTACCTGCTATGCCTTTCAGTTATAAGTTTCTTGATGCAGAATTTAATAATTTATATAACGGTGAGCAAAGAGTAGGAAAGATTGCCATAACATTTTCTATACTCGCTATTCTCATAGCTTGCCTCGGTTTGTTTGGCTTAGCTGCTTTTATTGCTGAACAACGTACCAAGGAAATTGGTATCCGAAAAGTATTAGGCGCAAGTGTAGGAAATGTAGTGACGATGTTATCAAAAGATTTTTTAAAACTGGTGTTAATTGCATCTGTGATTGCTTTTCCCTTAGCATGGTGGGCTATGCATGCATGGTTACGCGATTTTGCATATCGTGTAGATATTGGTTGGTGGATATTTATGGTAGCAGGCTTAATAGCGGCAGGCATTGCATTGATTACGGTAAGCTTCCAGGCAATAAAAGCAGCACTGGCAAACCCGGTGAAGAGCCTGAGGACGGAATAGACAGCCCCTCCCGCCTCCCCGAAGGGAAGGAGACCTATGCACAGGGCCAGCTATCGGATAACTGTTTATGAAAAGATGATTAGTGTGCCGAAGTTAAAGTGAGAAATATGTAGTTCATTAAAGATATGCAGCACCGCTCCCTTTGTTACGGAAAGGGAGTAGGAGGGATAGGCTTCAAATCAGAAATCTCAAATTCCTTTTATGTTCAAAAACTATTTTAAAGTAGCATGGCGGAATATCATCCGGACAATCGGCTATAGCTTATTAAATGTAGCAGGTCTTTCCATTGGAATGGCGGTGGCATTAATTATTGGTCTTTGGGTGTATAACCAATATTCCTTTGATAAATTTCTGCCGGAACATGAACTGGTTTATCGGGTGCAACGCAACTACAATAGCAATGGTGATACGCTTACCTTTCAAACCACTTCATTAAAGCTTGCGGAAGCATTACGTACACAAATTCCTGAAATAGCATACGTGGCGGAAAGTGACTGGACAGGCAATCACGGGCTAATTGTTGGGGACAAAAAGTTATATGTGAACGGAGCCATATGCGGACCGGATATCTTTAAAATTTTTCAGTATTCTTTTATTGAGGGTAATGCGGGGAATGCTTTTAAAGATCCCTATTCAATAGTACTTACACAATCGCTGGCAAAATCGCTTTTCGGTAATGAGAATGCTATCAATAAAACCGTTCGTTTTGATAATGCAAACGATCTTAAAATAACAGGCATTATCAGGGATGTGCCTGCCAATACAACTTTCAGCTTTAATTACATAGTGCCGAGCACTTATGTGTATGCGGTTAACCCGCGGGTAAAAACAGATGGCTTAAGCAGCTTTGGCAACAATAACCGGCAAATATTTGTAAAGCTGAAGTCAGGTGTTCATTACGCACAGGTAGGTCCTAAAATCAGGGATATAGAACATATTGAAGAAGGTAATATCAACGCCATGAATTCTTATGTTACCCTGCAACCAATGGAACGCTGGCATTTGTATTCAAACTACATAAATGGTAAAGACACAGCGGGCTTTCTTGTGTATGTAAAAATGTTTTCCATTATTGGTTTGCTGGTGTTGATCATTGCCTGTATAAACTTTGTCAATCTTACCACAGCCCGCTCAGAAAAAAGAGCAAGGGAAGTTGCTGTAAGAAAAGCAATCGGCTCACAAAAAAGAGACCTTGTTATACAATTTTTAATGGAGGCATTCCTGCTTACAGCTATTGCGTTTGTTTTTGCGGTGTTCATTGCATGGGTATCATTACCTGTCTTTAATGTTTTAACCGCGGGCAAGATCAGTATGCCTTTCAATAATGTTTATTTCTGGGCAACAATGGTAGGTTGTTTATGCTTAACAGCTTTACTGGCTGGCGGACGGCCGGCATTTTATCTTTCTTCATTTAACCCGGTAACAATATTAAAGGGAACTATGAAGCCTGGCAAATCCTCCTCGTCAAGAAAAGTAATGGTGGTTATGCAATTCAGTTGTTCCATTGCTTTAATTATAAGCACAGTGATTATTTACCAGCAAATACAATATGCTAAAAGCAGACCTACCGGGTATAGCTTAAACCGGTTGATGATGACAAGTGTGGATGCTGACCTGGAAAAAAATTTTACTGCTTTAAAAAATGAAGTGTTGCAGAAGAGTATTGTATCAGCCGTAACAACAGCAACAAGTCCTGCAACAGATGTTTGGTGGCATTCGGATGTTGATCAATGGGAAGGAAAACATCCTGGTGAAACTATTGAGATGGGCACTATCATCGTATCTGAAGATTATTTTAAAACGGTTGGAATGAATATGAGTGAAGGAAGAGATTTTACTTCTGGCAACGATAGTACAAGTGTGATATTTAATGAGGCGGCTATTAAAACCATGCGGTTAAAAAATCCTGTGGGTCAAAAAATTAACTGGCAGGGACACCCGCTTACGATTGCCGGTGTTGTGCAGGATGCTTTGATGATATCTCCCTTTAAATCAGCCGATCCTACTATGTTTTTGTGCAATGCCGCCCCACAGGGTAATTTAATGTACCGGCTTTCCCCGGGCATAAAAACGCAGGATGCGGTTACACAGCTCAATGCTATTTTTAATAAGTATGATCCTGCATACCCTTACAACTATTCTTTTTCAGATGAGCAATATGCTTCTAAATTTAATCTCGAAATGCTGATAGGCAAACTGGCTGGTTTATTTGCTGTGCTTGCCATTTTTATTTCATGCCTCGGCTTGTTTGGTTTGGCTGCTTATGTTGCAGAACAACGTACCAAAGAAATCGGTATTCGAAAAGTACTAGGTGCATCGGTACAAAGGCTATGGTTATTATTATCAAAAGATTTTATTGTATTGGTTTTAATAAGTTGTTTGATAGCAGCACCTGTATCATTTTATTTTTTACATAACTGGTTACAGAATTATGATTACCGAATCAGTATTGGTGCTGGTGTTTTTGTAGCCGGCGGATGCATAGCGCTTATAATAACAATTATAACCGTGAGTTTCCAGGCTATTAAAGCGGCATTGGCAAACCCGGTGAAATCACTCAGAACAGAGTGAACTATTTGAAATTTGAGATTTGATATTACTTGTGGCATCAAAGTTTTCAAATCTCAAATCAGAAATCTCAAATTCCTTTTATGTTCAAAAACTATTTCAAAATCGCGTGGCGGAATATCAGGAAGAACAAGCTGTATAGTTTTGTGAATATAGCTGGCTTAACTATTGGTATTGCCAGTTGTTTGCTTATAGGTATATACGTGTGGCAGGAACTTACGTATGATTCATTTCATAAAAATGCAGATCGTATTGCCCGCCTTACAATGGAATACCAGGTGTCAGACAAAAAAGAACAACTGGCCGTAACCGGCTCAAAAGCAGGTCCGGAATTTAAAAGACAATTCCCGCAGATAGAAGCGTACGTGCGTACTATGAAGGCTGCTATGTCTATAGCCAATGGCAACAAGGCGATTGATGAAAAAAATGTACTCTACGCAGATGCAGATTTTTTTTCGGTATTCTCCTTTTCTTTACTGCGTGGCGATAGCAAAACTGTTTTAAATGCTCCGCTAAAAATAGTGCTCACTAAAAAAGCAGCGATTAAATATTTTGGTGAGCAGGATCCTGTTGGTAGAACATTGCGTATAAACGGCGCAGCCGATTATGAAGTAACAGGCATTGCAGCAGATGCACCGGTTAATTCACAGATACAATATGATGTCATCGTATCCTTCAGCACGCTTAATGCATCTCAACAGGAAAAATGGACGGAAGCTAATTATATAACCTACCTGCTTTTAAAGGATGGAAAACAGATCGGTGCATTGAATGATCAATTGCAGTTATATACCAGGCGAATGAAGGAACAGGAATTTCATTTGCTTAATAATGGCACCGATTATATAACCTTTCATGCGGAAGCATTAAAAGATGTTCATCTTTATTCGGCAATTAATGGAGGGCTTGAAGCAGGCGGCAACATAACATACATCTATATATTGATTGCTGTTGCAATACTTATATTGCTTATTGCATGCGTTAACTATACTAACCTGGCTACTGCGCAATCTGTAAGCCGGAGCACAGAAATCGGGATACGGAAAGTAATGGGCGCCGGTAAAATACAATTGTTGAAACAGTTTTTAGGCGAGTCTTTTATTCTTACTTTACTTTCGCTGGTGCTGGGATTTATTTTAGCGGCAATATTACTCCCTTCCTTTAATGCTATTACAGGCAAAAACTTCCCGGTTACTTTTTTTCTGTCACCGGTATTTATAACCGGGGCATTGTTGTTGAGCTTTATTGTAAGTATGCTGGCTGGTTCGTATCCGGCTTTTGTTTTAAGCAATACGAAACTGGTAAGCATTTTAAAATCAGGATTGAGAATGTCTCAATCTGGTGGTGGGTTAAGAAAAGTACTGATCATATTTCAATTTGTGATTGCTGTTTTTTTATCTGCAGCTACCTTAATTGTACTCAACCAGGTATCCTATATTCAGCGGAAAGATCTTGGTTACCAAAGAGACCAGGTAATGGTATTGCCGGTTGACTATAAAACAAAGGAAGTATACGAGCCATTGAAATACGATATTGGTAATAACCCCAATGTAATAAGTGTAACAGGTTCATACGAAGTGCCCACGTCAATAGGATGGGGAGATGGTATTACTGCAGATGATGGGAAGGGCAAAAAAGAATTATCATTGAACGCAACGCCAGTCGATCTCGGTTATTTAAAAACGATGGGTATGCAGTTGGTTGCCGGCAGAGATTTTACCCGCAATGATTTTATGTTACAGGACACATCAGAGAACTACAGCCATTATCGCGCCAGCTATATACTTAATGAAAAAGCAGTAAAGGATCTTGGATGGACACCTGAACAGGCGGTTGGCAAAACCATTTCAAAAGGAGTGGATGGTACTGTAGTGGGCGTAGTAAAGGATTTTAATTTCGAGTCATTACATACGCCAATAGGGCCATTACTTATTTTTCTTGATACCAGCCTGGTGCAGCAGATGTATATAAAGGTAAAACCTGCACAGGCTGCATCAACTATTGCATCGCTTGAAAAAATATGGCGCTCAAGAGTAGCGCATCGCCCGTTCGATTATCATTTTCTGGATGATGATTTTAATGCTTTGTATAAATCAGAACAAAGAACAGCAAAATTGTTTTCTTTATTTTCAGGATTGGCTATTGCGCTTGCATGCCTTGGTTTATTTGCACTTGCAGCATTTACAACCATACAACGCACCAAAGAAATCGGAATAAGAAAAGTGTTGGGGGCTAATATTGCCAGCATCGTATTACTGATTGCAAAACAGTTTTTGGTACTCATCGTTTTTGCGATTGTTATTGCATCGCCATTGGCATGGATGGCAGGAAACAGTTGGCTACAGAACTTCGCTTATCGCACAAATATCGGATGGTGGATATTCGCAGTGTCAGGAGCATCAGCTGTGTTGATAGCGTTGGCAACAGTTTGCTATCATGCTATAAAAGTTGCTGTGGCTAATCCTGTGAAATCATTAAGAACAGAATGAATTTGAAATTAAAAATTTGATACCTGCCTGCCGGTTGGCAGGTTTGAAATGATCTGCAATTTCAAATCTCAAATTTCAAATCCTAAATTTCTTTATATGTTTAAAAATCTTTTACTGGTTGCATTAAGGAATTTTAAAAGAGACAAATGGTATAGTCTTTTAAATATTATCGGGCTTGCCATTGGTATAACCTTTGGTTTGTTTTTGATTTTTTATATCAAAGATGAATTGAGTTACGACAAGTATAATGAAAAGGCAGACAGGATATTCCGTATTAATTCTATTATTAAAGAAGCAGATAGAGATACGATGCGTTGGGCAATAGCACCGTTTCCGTTAGGCCCTGCGGTAGCAAAAGATTATCCCGAAGTTGAAGAATCTGTTCGGTTTATTGCCAGTGGAAGAACAATGTTTAAGAATGGCGGGCTGCGTTTATATGAAGACAAAGTGTATTTCACCGATAGCAATGTATTTCGCGTATTTACTTTGCCGTTTATTGAAGGTGATCCACAAACTGCGTTGATAAAGCCCAACACCATAGTACTTTCTGAATCGTCTGCGATTAAATTTTTTGGAAAAAATAAACCATACAAAGGCAAGACTTTAGAAAATGTAAACGGCAAGATCTATGAAGTAACAGGAGTAATGAAAGACGTTCCTAAGAACTCGCATTTTCTTTTTAATATACTGGTTTCAAGAAGCACTCTTCCTGTTGATTATGGAAATAATTGGGGCAGTTTCGATTTTTATACTTACGTATTATTAAAACCCGGCACTACGGCCACTGGTTTTGAAGAAAAAATGAAACCGATGTATGATAAATACCTCGCTTCTATTTTTACACAATTCAATATCAAAATAAGATTTGAAGTGGTGCCTATCACTTCTATTCACCTTCACTCAAAAACAGCCAACGAGCCTGAAGAGTTAGGCAGCATGTCTTATATCTATATTTTTTCAGCCGTAGCATTTTTTATGTTGCTCATCGCCTGCATCAACTACATGAATTTAACTACTGCAAGGTCGGCAAGAAGAGCGAAGGAAATAGGTATAAGAAAAGTTACAGGTTCTAATAAAGCACAGCTGGTATTACAGTTTCTTGTTGAATCGTCTCTTACTGCTTTTATTGCCTTACTTATCAGTATAGGATTGATAGCATTATTCTTACCTACGTTCAATACGTTGGCTGGCAAATTCATTTCATTCGGTACATTGTTTCAGCCAGGTACCATTCTTATTTTATTAGCCGTGGTGGTGTTTGTTGGAGTAGTTGGCGGTAGTTACCCTGCATTTTATTTATCAAAGTTTAACCCGGTTAATGTATTAAAAGGAAGTTTGGCTAAAGGCTCCAGCAATGTTAATTTAAGGAGGGTGCTTGTAGTTATCCAGTTTTCCATCTCTATGATTATGCTCATTTGTACATGGGTGGTATATGGTCAGCTCAGGTATTTAAGAAATGTGGATCTCGGTTTTGATAAAACACAGGTACTTAACATATCTGCTGTTACAGACAGAAACATACAAAGTTCAATACTGTCTTTTAAAAATGAGATGCGTGGTAATTCGCAGATACAGTCTGTTAGTTCATCGGGTTCAGTACCGGGGCAGGGAAATAGTTTTAATTTATTTTCCATTGAAACAAAAGATGGATATGTGGATAAAGGCGTAGATGTATACACCGCGGATGAAGATTACCTGAATACACTTGGCATCAAGGTAGTAAAAGGAAGAAACTTTTCAGGCGTTTCAGATACGTTGCATGGTATGATGGTGAATGAGAAAATGGTGAAGGAATTTGGTTGGGGTGATAATGCTATTGGTAAAAGAGTAAAATTTCCCGGTGATACTTCCGGTAGATATCTTGAAGTAGTAGGTGTGATGAAAGACTTTAATCAGAAATCTTTGTACAACGCCATTACTCCATTGATTCTATTGTATCGCCCCAACAATAACCTCATTCAGCTAAAATTAAAAACAACTAACATCCCCTCCACAGTGGCCAGTATTGAAAATGCCTGGAAAACGGCATTTCCTGATGTGCCTTTTCAGTATACATTTCTCGACCAGGATTTTGACTCGCAGTATGCCGCTGATCAAAAGCGGGGAAAAATATTTACAGCTTTTTCTGTGCTTACCATTTTAATCACTTGCCTGGGTCTTTTAGGTTTGATTGCATTTACCACTGAACAAAGGCAGAAGGAAATCAGCATCCGGAAAGTAATGGGCGCCAATATCGGGCAGATCGTTCCATTGATTACCCGGAATTTTGTAGCGCTTGTGGGGCTGTCGTGCATCATTGCTTTCCCGGTTGCCTGGTATTTTATGGCAAAATGGTTAAAAATATTTCCATACAATACCGGACTAAGTATAACACCATTTATTCTATCGGCGCTTATTGTATTAACGATAACATTGTTAACGGTTATTTTTCATACCATACGAGCAGCGGTTATTAATCCGGTAAAGGCACTTAGGAGTGAATGACCTCACCCCCAACCCCTCTCCACACAGTGGAGAGGGGTGCCTAAGTTCATAGCTTACTTATGAAACGCGATGTGAGGGAAGATCAAGAATGTAAAGTGCAAAATATGTGTGATTGTTTTTGTTCATAAGTGATACGGAAGAGATATAGATTGGCTTTATTCTATTGCACCGTCCCTCTCCGTTGCACGGAGAGGGAAAGAGGGTGAGGTCATTCAGGCGGAGGCGCAGCTTAATCTCAAATTTTAAATTTCAAATCTAAATGATAAGGAATTATTTCAAAATCGCGTGGCGTAATTTGTTGAAGAATAAAAAATCTTCCGCTATTAATATCAGTGGTCTTGCTATTGGTATGGCAGTGGCCATGTTGATTGGGCTATGGATCTGGGATGAGGTTTCGTTCGACAGGTATCATAGTGGCTATGCACGCGTGGGGCAAATGTATCAACACCAAACATGGAATGGTACTGTTAACACTCAATCTGCAATGCCATTTCCGTTGGGAGCAGAATTACGCAATAAGTACGGCGATAATTTTAAATACCTCGCAATGGCTTCCTGGCAGGGAGATCATATGCTGAGCAAAGACGATAAACATTTATACAAAAATGGTATCTATATAGATAAGGATGGTCCCCGCATCTTTTCTTTAAAAATGAAAAAAGGTTCTGCTGATGGTCTTGCTGATCCTAATACTATCCTTCTTTCACAGAGCGCTGCGAAGGCTTTCTTTGGCGAAGCTGACCCCATGAATCAATTGATGAAAATAGACAACAAGCTGAGTGTGAAAGTTACCGGCGTGTTTGAAGATCTTCCATATAACACCGGTTTCAGAGACCTGCAGTTTATGGCTCCATGGGATCTGTATAAAATATCTGAAAAATGGCTTACATATGCAGCTACACAATGGGGTAACAATTCTTTTCAGTGTTTTGCACAAATAAATGACAATACTGATTTTGCTACGGTTAACCGCAAAATTGAAAAAGCAAAACAGAATAATGTAGCGCCTGAAGATAAAAAATTCAATGCCCGTGTTTTTTTGCATCCCATGAAGGACTGGCATTTACGTACTGCTTGGAAAGACGGCATACAAACAGGAGGACAAATTGAATACGTAAGGATGTTTGCGATAATAGGCATTTTTGTTTTGCTGCTGGCATGCATCAATTTTATGAACCTGAGTACGGCGCGTTCAGAAAAAAGAGCAAGAGAAGTAGGCATACGTAAAACAGTTGGTTCGGTTCGCATACAATTGATAGGTCAGTTTTTGTGCGAATCTATACTCGTAGCTTTTGTTGCCTTTGCATTTTCTATATTGCTTACGCTGCTTATCTTACCCTGGTTTAACCAGGTGGCAGATAAACAAATGCACATATTATGGAGCAATGCTGGTTTCTGGTTGGCAGGATTAAGCTTCACCATTATTACCGGTCTTATTGCAGGCAGTTACCCTGCATTTTATCTTTCATCTTTTAAACCTGTAAAAGTATTGAAAGGAACATTCAAAACCGGTAAGCTTGCAGCCTTGCCAAGAAAGGTTTTGGTAGTAACTCAGTTTGCTGTTTCTGTTGCATTGATCATCTGCACCATCATAGTATATCAACAGATACAATATACAAAAGATCGACCCGTAGGTTATGACAGAAATAACCTTGTGATGGTATTCATGCAAACACCTGATTTTTATGGTAAGTATGATATACTCCGTACAGAATTAAAAAAAGAGCATGCCATTATCGAATTGTCTGAATCGTCCAGCCCGGTTACAGGTGTATGGAGCAACAATGGAGGATTTAGCTGGGAAGGTAAAGATCCCAACCTTGATACAGATTTTGCTACCATTTGGGTAACGCCAGAATATGGTAAAACCGTAGGTTTTCAAGTAAAAGAAGGTCGTGATTTTTCGCGTGATTTTAAAGGAGACAGCGCATCGATAATTGTAAATGAGGCCGCTATTAAATTCATGAATATAAAAGATCCTGTAGGTAAAGTAGTGCGATGGGGAGATGGCCCAGATACTCATGTATACACTATTATAGGTGTGGTAAAAGACATGGTAATGAGCTCTCCCTATCAACCGGTAAAACAAGCGGTATACGTTTTAACCGACGACAATGTGAATGTTATCAATTTGAGACTCAATCCGCAACAAAGCACTTCAGCATCTTTGGCTACTATCGAAAAGGTTTTTAAAGAGGTTATTCCTGCAGCACCTTTCGATTACCAGTTTGCAGATCTTGAATACCAAAAGAAGTTTTCTGATGAAGTAAGAATTGGAAAGCTGGCAGGTTTCTTTACCATACTGGCAATTATCATTAGCTGCTTAGGATTATTTGGGCTCGCTTCTTTTGTAGCAGAGCAACGCACCAAAGAAATCGGGATCCGTAAAATTGTAGGTGCTTCTGTATTTAATTTATGGTCATTATTGTCAAAAGATTTTGTGATGCTGGTTGGTATAGCATGTGTAATAGCCGTACCATTGGCGCGCTATTATCTTCACGGATGGCTGCAGCATTATAACTACCGGGTCAATATATCCTGGTGGGTTTTTGTAGTGGCTGTTGCAGGTGCCATTGCTATTACCATATTAACAGTGAGTTTCCAGGCAATAAAAGCGGCGATCGCAAATCCGGTGAAGAGCTTGAGAACGGAATGACCTCACCCCCAGCCCCTCTCCACATAGTGGAGAGGGGTGCCCAATCTCTTCAGTAGCTGATAAAATACATAGTGTGTAGATGGAGGAATTAGGTGTATAAAAAGTATTTTTTTATAGATGAAGTGGTAGATATATAGTTTGTAAATATTCTGCAGCACCGTCCCTCTCCGTTGCAAGGAGAGGGAAAGAGGGTGAGGCTCAAAACTTTTTTATGCTAAAAAATTTTTTCAAAATCGCGTGGCGTAATTTGTTTAAGAGTAAAACCTACTCCATAATAAATATTGTGGGTTTAGCAACAAGTCTGGCAGCTTGTATACTATTGCTATTATGGGTGCAGGACGAAGTAAGTTTTGACGGCTTCAATAAAAAAGAAAAAGACATCTATCGGCTTACCGCTGCTTTTGATCAGGGCGGATCAAAAAATTTCTGGGGAACCACACCTGGCCCTATAGCAACATTTGGTAAGGCAGAAGTACCAGAAGTTGTATCTGCATGCAGAATTTCGGACAACTGGCACGTGAACATACTGAAGTATAACAACAAAAAATTCCAGAGTACCAGGTATGGAATGGCCGATGCTTCTATATTTTCCATTTTCGATTTTCCGTTGATCAGTGGTAATGCTGACAAACCTTTTACAGATGATCTCTCCATCATTGTATCAGAAACTACTGCAAAAAAGATGTTTGGTAATACAGACGTTTTAGGAAAGGTGCTGGAAGGCGATGATAAAAACCTGTATCATATAACAGGCGTAATGAAAGACATGCCTTCTAATTCTTCCACTCAGTATGATATCATTTTTAATTTCGATTTTCAAAAAAGAAATTATGACGGTAAGGGATACTGGAAGAGCCTGGATGAAGACTGGGGCAATTATAACTACAGTACCTTCTTTTTGCTGAAACCAAATACGAATGCTGATGCAACTGCACAGAAACTAACTGCTATTCACCGGCGCAATCAGGAAGGTGACTTTACCCAGAAGCTCAATTATATCCTGGCGCCACTCAGCAAAGTGCATTTGTATACGCCTGATGGAAAGGAAGAAGGAATGATGATTGTGCGGGTGTTTTTTATTGTGGCAGTTATTGTGCTGATCATTGCCTGCATTAATTATGTAAACCTTGTAACAGCAAGAGCCACCAAAAGGGCAAAAGAAATAAGCCTGCGTAAAATTATAGGCGCTGATAAACTGGGTTTGTTCTGGCAGTTTTTAAGTGAATCATTTTTATTGTTTTTTATAGCCATGTTGGTGGCAACCTTGCTTATTTACCTGGTAATGCCATTGTATAATGATATATCCGGTAAAGCAATTTCTTTTAACCCTTTCAGTAAAAATGTGTTGCTGGTGTATGGCGCCACATTAGTAGCCACCCTTGCCTTAGCAGGTGTTTATCCGGCTATAACCCTGTCTTCATTTCGTCCGCTGGAAGCCATGAAAGGAAAACTTTCAGGGCTCGGCACAAAAGGAACCTTCAGGAAAATATTAGTAGTAGTACAATTCAGTTTCTCCATCATATTAATTGTAAGCACCATCGTTATCGGCAACCAGTTGAAATATATCCGCCAGAAAAATCTTGGTTATGATAAAGAGAATATTTTCTCATTCAACATGCGCAATATCTACCCACATTATGAATCTGTAAAGGCCGATCTTTTAAATCAGCCCGGCGTAACGGGTGTAACTGCTGCGGGATCGGATATTATGAATAACTGGAGCAGTACCGGGGATGCGGAGTGGGAAGGTAAACCTGCAGGTGAAATGTTTATTATTAACCAGATTTCTGTAGATAGAAATTTTGTAAGTACTATGGGGATTCAATTGGCAGAAGGAAAAGGATTTACAGGTACCCCCGCTGATTCTACCAATTATATATTGAATGAAGCTGCTGTAAAAGCGATGAATATGAAAGATCCGGTTGGAAAGTCTTTTACTTTTCATGATAAAAAAGGAACGGTTGTAGCCGTTGCAAAAGATTTTCATTTTCAGAATCTGCATAAAAAGATTGAACCTGTTATCCTGTTTTATAATCCTGAGTGGAGGCAATTGATGTATGTAAAAACAACAGGTAAGGATGCATCAAAAGCAATAGCCGCTGTTGATAAAATATGGAACCAGTATAATGCCGACTATGCGTTTGATTACCGGTTTTTAGACAATGCTTTCGAGAATGACTATAAAGCCGATATACGGGTAGGTAAGTTGTTTAACTGTTTTGCCATTATCACCATATTGATTTCTTGTCTCGGTTTATTCGGTCTTGTTACTTATACTGCTGAAACTAAAGTAAAAGAAATAGGTGTGCGCAAAGTTTTGGGCGCCAGTGTTGGTAGTATAGTGAATATGCTTTCAAAAGATTTCTTGAAACTGGTATTGGTTGCGGCGCTCATCGCTTTCCCGGTTGCATATTGGGCTTTGCATAACATGATGCAGCAATACTCCTATCGTGCTCCCGTGCACTGGTGGATTTTTGCGATCGCAGGGATTATTACTTTATTGATTGCATTGCTTACCATCAGCTTCCAGGCCATTAAAGCTGCGATGACGAACCCGGTGAAGTCATTAAGATCGGAGTAAACCTCACCCCCCGGCCCCTCTCCACCGCGTGGAGAGGGAAAGAGGGTGAGGTGTTGTATCAAAACCGAACACTTTCTGTATCAAAAACGAACTATTTCGTAGATTGATTTTTTTTATGTTTTTGTAAATCACGAGTTTATAAAAAGGCACATTGTTAGCCGGTGAAAGTGCGATAGGATTTAATTATTCAATCGAACACTTTTTATTCAAATAAAATTATCATGAAAACATTATTGATTATTGCCGCCATCTGCCTTAGTTCAGCAGTAGTTGCTCAAAAAAATTCTTCCATCAGTCAAACGATAAATGATGATGGAAAAAAATTAACCATTAAAATAAATGGTACAGTTGATGGCAAAAAAATTGACTACAGCCGGAAATTCGATATAGCTGATTTAAGTGATGAAGAAAAAGATGCGTTGATACATCATGTATATGATAGCCTGGGTGTTCCATTTCCGGTGGCTCCGATAGCGCCTTTACCACCTTCACCTCCTTCTGTATCGGTATCGCCTGCAGCACCATTACCACCTTCACCGCCTGCTATAGCAGCATCACCTGCCGCGCCATTGCCTCCTTCTCCGCCAGTTGTGGCAATTACTGAACTTAAAGCACCTGTTGCTCCAGGCGATGTGCCAATGGTTACTTCAAAATCTGAATTTTCAGAAACTGTTTGCGTAGGTGGTGATCGCCCCTATACAAAAGAAATAAAATACAATCCTAAGTCTGGTCTTTTAAATATGAAATACCGGTTTATAAAAAAAGGAGAAGAAGTTACCTATGAAAAATCAGTTGATGCGAAAGATAAATCAAAAGAGCAACGACAGGATGCAATAAAGAAATACGAAAAAGAAATAGGGCTGGAAGATCGCGATCAATAAGTGTAGAAGAATTGGTGTGGTTCTGTTTGTTTTAAACCAACTACATGATAAAGAACAATTTTAAAATCATCTGGCGGAAGCTTGTAAAAGACCGCCAGTTTACTTTGTTAAACCTGTTGGGGCTTTCTACCGGTTTAGCATGTACGCTGTTGATTTATTTATGGGTGAATGATGAACTGCATGTAGACAAGTATAACGATAAGGATAGGCAGTTGTACCAGGTGATGCAGAATCTCAAAACAGAATCGGGCATTAAAACCATTCCCAATACAGCGGGTTTACTAGGAAAATCGTTGGCAGACGAAATTCCGGAAGTAGAATACGGTGTGTCTGTATTACCTGCTTCCTGGTTTCCTTTCCAGGGTGTTGTTACTAATGGTGAAGTGCACTTTAAAGCAGGTGGTCAGTACGTAAGTAAGGATTACTTTAACGCGTTTACCATCAATTTTATTGATGGAGATAAAAACAGGTTGTTTGCAGATAAAGCTATGATTGCAGTTTCCGACGAATTAGCGATGAAGCTGTTTAATACAACCCAGCATGTAATTGGTAAAACGCTTAAGTGGGATCAAAGTGAGTTTGGAGGAAATTTTACAATTTCCGGTATTTTCAAAAAAGCACCTTCCTCTGCAACAGATCAGTTTGACCTTATGTTTAATTATGATCTTGTATTGGATCGAAGGCCCAACCTGCTGAATTTTGGTAACAGTGATCCGAATACTTATGTAATATTAAAAAATGGAACCGATGCAGGAATTGTAAATAACAAGATCAAAGATTTTCTCAGCAAAAGAGATAATAAGAATCACAACCAGTTATTTCTTACTCATTTTTCAGACAGGTATTTATATGGCAATTACGAAAACGGTTTGCCCGAAGGCGGAAGAATTGCCTATGTGAAATTGTTTTCCATTATTGCCCTGTTTATTCTGTTGATTGCCTGCATCAACTTTATGAACCTTTCAACAGCCAAAGCTTCCACCAGTTTAAAAGAAGTGGGTGTAAAAAAAGTAGTGGGCGCCACCCGCAGCAGCCTTATTTTTCAATACATCGGCGAAGCAGTATTCATGAGTTTCATCTCACTTGTATTAGCATTGCTCTTCATCGCACTATTGCTTCCTGTATTTAATAATGTAACAGGTAAGCAACTCACTTTGCATTTTGAATACAATGTCATATTGCCAATACTCGCTATTACTACACTCACCGGAATCATTGCAGGTAGTTATCCTGCATTGTATTTGTCTAAATTTAATCCTATAACTGTATTGAAAGGAAAGCTTACAACATCTTTTGGGGAGCTATGGGTTCGCAAGGGATTGGTAGTGTTCCAGTTTGTATTGTCGGTAGTATTTATTGCCGGTGTATTAATAGTATACCGGCAGTTGAATTATATACAATCCAAAAACCTGGGCTATAGCCGTGATAATATTATTCATTTTGAAATTCCATTGGAAAATGATTCAGTAAAACTCAGCGCTGCTGCGGCTTTTGTTGGCTCTCTGAATACTATTCCGGGTGTAATAAATGCTTCAAGCTATTATCACAATCTTACGGGCGATCATGGCGGGATCTCAGGGTTTGAATGGCCGGGCAAAAATCCCCACACAGATATTGATTTCTCCAATCTTGAAGTTGGGGCTAACTTTTTGGAAACAGCAGGCATACAGATAAAAGAAGGCAGAAATTTTTCAAAGAGCAATAACTCAATGAATGAAATCATCTTTAATGAAACCGCCATTAAACAAATGGGCTTAAAAGATCCTGTAGGTAAAACGGTTAAGTTTTGGGGAATGGAGCGACAGATAGTAGGCGTGGCAGGAGATTTTAATTTTGAATCTTTGTATCAAACAGTAAAGCCCTGTTTCTTCCAGGTATATCCTGTAATGCCTAATATTATGGTGAAGATAAAAGCAGGCAACGAAAAAGAAACCATTGACAAAGTGCGAGAAAAATTCCAGGCTTTTACACCGGGAATGGATTTTGATTATCGCTTTCTGGATGAAGATTATCAAAAATTATATGTCTCTGAACAAAGGGTAGGTGTACTCGCCAAATATTTTGCAGGATTGGCAATTGTTATTTCCTGTCTTGGTTTGTTTGGTCTTGCTGCGTTTACTGCCCAGCGTAGGCAAAAAGAAATTGGTATCCGTAAAGTTGTAGGTGCTTCTGTACGCAATATCACTTTTCTTTTATCAAAAGAATTTTTAAAACTGGTAACTGTTGCTATTGTAGTTGCTTTTCCATTAGTATGGTGGGCAATGAATAACTGGTTGAGCGCTTTTGCTTACCGTGTTTCTATTAAAGCGGATGTATTTGTGATAACTGCTTTAGCGGCATTATTGATTACTATTTTTACTATCAGCTTCCAGGCAATAAAAGCAGCGGTGGCAAATCCTGTGAAAAGCTTGAGGAGTGAATAGCAGCCCCACCCCCCTCCCCGAAGGGGAGGAGACCCATGCACAATACCCAGCTATTTGTAAATATTGAAAAATTAGGGAGCTGTTTTATGAAAGATGAGTAGCGAACTGAAGTTGAAGTGTAAAATATGTAGTTCATTAAAGATATACAGCACCGCTCCCTTTCTTTTGGAAAGGGAGAAGGAGGGATAGGGTAAATCAGAAATCGATAAATCAGCAATCAAAATTATATGTTCAAAAATTATTTCAAAACTGCATGGCGCAGTATCAAACGGTACAAAGTATACAGCATCATTAATATTTCTGGTCTTGCATTGGGCATTGCTTCATGCATGATTATTTTTTTAGTGGTAAAGTATGAATTAGGGTATGATGGCTTTAATAAGAAAGCTGACCGCATCTACCGGGTTACTTTAAACGCTATTGATTTTAATCCCAGTGTATCGATGGCTATCGCTCCGGCTATGCGCAATTATTTTCCTGAACTGGAGCAGGTTTCACAGGTATGGCATCAGTCAGATGCATTAATAACAATTAACAATAAGCGCTATACAGAAAAAGATTACATGTATGCTGATGAGCACTTTTTAAAAATTTTCGATTATGAGTGGGTTAAAGGTGATCCTGCCAATGCATTAACAGCGCCTAATGAAATAATTCTTACACAAAGCATGGCAAAAAAATATTTTGGCGCCAGCGATGCAATGGGGCAGATCATCAACCTTGATAACAGGGTTAATTTAAAAGTTACCGGCATTATAAAAGATGTGCCGGGTAATACACATCTTCCATTTGAATTTTTGGTATCTTTTGCCACTATTAAAGAAGATGTAAAAGGGATGATGGACCAGTTTTATGCCATTGCCGGAGGCTTCACCTATATTCTTACGCCACCCAATTATAACATACAAAATATTCAGAAACGCATCCCTGAATTTATTACAGCAAACTGGGGCAAGGATCTTGCAAAGGAAGCAAGGTTGCCTTTGCAGCCATTGAAAGATATTCACTTTGATCAACGTTATTTAAACAGCTTTGCACCCACTACATCAAAAGCAACATACTGGGCGCTTATAGCTATTGCTGTATTTATTATTGTTATTGCGTGTATCAATTTTATAAACCTGGCAACCGCACAGGCAATACGACGTGCAAAAGAAATAGGTGTTAGAAAAGTATTAGGATCAAACAGGTCTGGTTTGATTGCACAGTTTCTGGGTGAAACAGCAATGATGGTTATAATTGCATTGATACTGGCCTTTCTGATGGCTGTTTTGTTTCTACCCAAAGCCGCGCTTTGGCTGGATATTAAAATAAATGCCAGCCAGTTTCTTCAACCTTCTATGATATTGTTTTTGTTATTAACTACAATAGGAATGATATTGTTGGCGGGCTTGTATCCGGCATTTGTTCAATCTGCTTTTAATCCTGTAGCATCATTAAAAAGTAAAACAGGTTCTTCAAACCGTGGATTGGCATTAAGAAAAATTTTAGTGATTGTGCAATTTGTTATTTCACAGGTAATGATTATTGGCACACTGGTAATTGCTTTCCAGATGGACTTTTTCAAAAACCAGGACCTTGGTTTTGATAAGGATGCTGTTATTTCATTGCCCATACCTGATAGAGAAAAAAGAGAAGTGTTGGGTCAGGAATTAGGTGTTAATCCCGGCGTGAAAGAAATGTGTTTTGCTTCTGGCGCACCTGCTTATAATAATTCGTTTACTAACTTTATGTCACCAGAATTAGGCGTTGAAAAGGGCGATGTTACAGAAATGAAATTTGTTGATGAGCATTATATGGACATGTTCAAATTAAATATACTCGCTGGTGATAAGATTGTAAAAGTGGACGATAAAGATACTACGCACAATGCTGTTATCAACGAAACATTGATGCAGAAGCTGAATATATTTGAACCGAGGCGCATCATCGGTAAACATGTATTTATCAATGGCTGGTATACCACTGTTACAGGTGTGATGCAGGATTTTCAAAGTGAATCAAAACATAAAAAGCGCAGACCTTGTGCTTTGTTTTATCGTTCAAGAAGTTTTTACACAGCCTGTATAAAATTACAGCCTTTCAATATGCGGCAAACCATTGCTGATATCGATAAAAAATGGTCTGCATTATTTCCTGATAACCTTTTTCAATATGAATTCCTGGATGAACACATTGCTAAATGGTATCGGCAGGAAGAAAAAGAATATGTAGCGTTTAAAATGTTTTCGGGTATCGCTATATTTATTGGTTGTTTAGGTTTATATGGGCTCATTGCTTTTGCCGCCACACAGCGCATTAAAGAAATTGGGGTTCGCAAAGTATTAGGCGCTTCTTTGTCGGATATTGTTTTCCTGTTCTCAAAAGAATTTATCTGGCTCATCCTGATTGCATTTTGCATTGCGGCACCGCTGGCTTATTATGCCATGCACAATTGGTTGCAGAGTTTTGCCTACCAGATAACGATCAATGCAGGAATATTTATAACGGCATTGGGAGCCTCGTTTTTTATTGCGGGCTGCACCATAGCTTACCAGGCAGTAAAAGCAGGAGTAGTAAATCCGGTAAAGAGTCTGAGGACGGAATGACCTCACCCCCGTCCCCTCTCCACGCGGTGGAGAGGGGTGCCGCAATTCAAGCCTTGTTATTGATCTGCTCAGTTGGGGAACTTGAATACATACCTTTGAACAAAGTGTACGGTCTTATTGTGTTGGTGAGATGGAAGTGATTTCAAATCTCAAATCTCAAATCTCAAATATTTACTATGCATCTTTTAAAACTTAGCTGGAGAAATTTAGTTAGAAACAAAAGTTTCTCTATCATCAATATTACCGGTTTGGCAATAGGCATTGCATCAGCCTTATTGTTGTTTATTGTGGTACGGTATGAGTTGAGTTATGATGTTTTTCAAAAGGAATATAAGCGTATTTACCGTGTTGCCACAAAAGATAAGTTTGAAGATGGCATCAGTTATAATCCCGGTATACCCATACCCGCATTGGAAGCACTGCGGGTAAAGTTTCCACAAATAAAATTCGGTGGCATCCAATCTACTAATGGCAGCCAGGTAACGGTATCATCTGGTAATGGTACAGATAATAAGTTTATAGAAAAATCGGGCATATTTTTTTGTGATCCTGTATTGATCTCCATTTTTCAACCAACGTGGGTAACAGGAAATGCTGAAATATTAAAAGATCCATATACCGTTGTGCTGAGCAAAGCTGTTGCAGAAAAATATTTTGGAGATGCACAACAGGCCATGGGGAAAACATTGAAGCTGGATAACAACATTGTTTTAAAAGTGAGTGGCATTATTGAAAACCCAGCATCCAATACCGATTTCCCTTTTCATGTTTTAATATCGATGGAAACGGTTAAGAAAAACCCTGCATTGTATAATTACAACGAGGAGTGGGGCAGTACATCCAGCAGCTACCAGGTATATGCCTTGTTACCATCAAATGTTGCTCCTTCGTTTATCGATCAACAGCTTATTCCATTTGCTAATGAACATTATCATAAAAGTGAAGGTGCCGCTGAAGCAGGTAAATCTAATTTTTTGCAACCATTATCACAAATACATTTTGATACCAGGCTGGAACATTTTGGTGATCACCGCACCAGCAAAACCATTATATGGACCTTATCTCTGATCGCCGCGTTTATTTTATTAATGGCGTGCATCAATTTTATCAACCTTTCTACAGCGCAGGCGGTTACACGTTCAAAAGAAGTAGGCATAAGAAAAGTATTGGGAAGTAACCGGCTCAAACTTTTCTGGCAGATTATTGGTGAAACGGGTATGTTGGTTTTTATTTCGCTTACACTTGCCATACTCATCGCATGGTTAAGTGTGCCTTTTGTAAAGTATGTAATATCGATGGAAGAAAATATTCACCTGTTTTCTATCACCAATATTATATTGGCTGTTTGCATAGGTATAGTTGTTACATTTTTGGCTGGTATATATCCAGCGCTTACCATGTCGGGCTTTAGTCCCATTACTGCATTAAAAAGTAAGATTATTGCTGTCTCAACGGGGGGTATCTCTTTACGCAGAAGTTTAGTGGTATTGCAGTTTTCTATTTCCCAAATATTAATTATCGGAACAATTGTAGCAGTAAGCCAGATGGATTTTGTGCGCAACAGTGATCTTGGTTTTAATAAAGACGCAGTATACATGATCAACATCAGTGGAGATAGTGTCAGCATTAACCGGCAATTGCCTTTTGGAGAAGATCTGAAAAAGATTCCCGGTGTGCGGATGCTTTCATTTGCCTCCGATCCTCCTGCATCAGACAATAACTGGTCCAGCAATTTTGCATTTAATCATAAGCCTGATGAAAAATTCCAGGTGTTCATGAAGTTTGCTGATACCGGCTATGTCAACACATTTGGATTGCATCTGGTTGCGGGAAAAAATTATGAACCCAGCGATACAACCCGTGAAGGATTGGTAAACGAAACAATGATGCACCTGCTGGGTATACAGGATCCAACAGAAATGGTGGGAAAAGATATCAGGATTGGTGGTGGTAACTGGTACAAAATAGCAGGCGTAGTAAAAGATTTCAAAGCCAACTCACTTAAAACAGCAATGAAACCTATTTTTATTGGTCCTTATAAACCGGTATACTATAAAGCATCTGTTAAAGTGCACAGTAATAATCTTGCTGCTACCAAAGCTGAAATTGAGAAAGTATACACCAGGTATTTTCCTGAGTATGCATATGCCGCAACCTTTTTGGATGAGAGTATTAATGAATTATATAAGCAGGATGAGCAAATGACATTGCTGTATAAAATCTTTGCAGGACTGGCTATTTTCATTGCCTGTCTTGGTTTATATGGATTGGTTTCTTTTATGGCGGTTCAAAAAACAAAAGAAGTTGGTATAAGAAAAGTGTTGGGCGCTTCTGTGCGAAGTATTATCTACATGTTTTCAAAAGAGTTTACTGTTCTTATACTCATCTCATTTTTAATAGCATTTCCGGTGGCATGGTATTTTATGCGCAACTGGCTTAACGATTTTCACTACCGTATTACACTTCATGCCGGATTTTTTATTTTGGCAGTAGCTATTTCGGTATTTATTGCATGGATAGCGGTGGGATATAAAGCAATAAGGGCGGCATTATCGAATCCGGTGAAAGCACTGAGGACGGAGTAGCCTCACCCGCCCCTCTCCACACAGTGGAGAGGGGTGCCTAAATTCGGAATGTGTGGAGTTATGTAACTAGGGCAACATAAAAGTTTAAGAGTGAAGTAGATCTTCTCGGTCGGCTTTGCTTTGTTTTGAAGATGATGTGGAAGAACCGATGTTTAAAAATATTTTGCAGCACCGTCCCTCTCCGTTGCACGGAGAGGGAAAGAGGGTGAGGTCTTAAATGAATTGTATGTTCAAAAACTATATCAATATTACTTTTCGTAGGCTCCTGAAGAGTAAATTATATTCATCTATCAATATAATTGGATTGGCATTGGGTGTTACCTGCCTGTTGCTTGCAGTGCTTTACTGGAAAGATGAAAGAAGTTTTGATACTTTTCATGTTAATAATCCTTATCTCTACCGCATAACCACCACCGTGGCAGAACATAAAGGTGAGAAAGGGGAAACCACTGGAGGAACAGGGCAGGTGCAGGGCGCTGCTTTTAAAGCAGGCGTTCCGGAAATAACGGCGTATGCAAGACTGTTAGGTGGTGGTATTTCGGGCGACGTAATTGCAGATGAAAAAGCATTGCATCTTAATTTACTTTTTGCCGACGATAATTTCTTTTCAATATTTTCTTTTGATTTTTTACGTGGTAATCCGGTAACGAGTTTAAAAGACGTTGGCTCTGCAGTGATCACCGAGAAAACGGCTATGAAATTTTTTAATACGGTGGATGTTATTGGCAGATCACTGCAAATGGATGCAGATCCTTCTGCAAAGCGCCTGGGAAAGCCGATGATTATTACTGGTGTAATAAAAGATATTCCGCACAATTCTTCTATACAATTTGACGTGCTGCTGCCGTTCAAATATATTCAATTGTCTTTTGATGACAATGCCTGGTTGAATGCATACCTGGGAACTTTTGTGGTAATACAACCCGGCGCTGATATAAAAAAAGTAACGGAAAAATTTAATGCAGTTGCTGCAATACATGCAAAAGAGCAGGTGGCAGAACATGTAAGATCCTTTGGTTATGCACCACAGATCAGTTATGGTTTGCAACCGATGACGGATATACATTTGAACCCGTTGCATATGAGTATGGAGAGCGGTGTTGGTAATGGAAGTGATCCTGTTTTCTCTTATATATTTATGGGCATTGCTATTTTTATATTATTAATGGCGGCTATCAATTTTATTAATATAAGTATTGCAGGTTCACTAAAAAGAGCTAAAGAAGTAGGTATAAGAAAAATAACAGGTAGTAATCGCTCCCGGATTATCCTTCAATTTTTAGGTGAGTCTGCCATGTTGTGTTTCTTTGCTTTTACAGCAGCTATGGTGTTAACTGGGTTTTCGTTGCCTGTATTTAATGCATTAACCGATAAAAATATTGAATGGACTGATGCGTTCACTACTAATCTTACGGTATTTTTCATTGTTATTTTAGCAGCCATTATTTTGCTTACGGGTTTATATCCTGCATATATACTGTCAAATTTTAAACCAGTATTGGTTTTATATAACAGGCAAAAAACAGGTGGACGTAATATTTTAGGGAAAGGCTTAGTTGTAATGCAGTTTTCACTTGCGATCATATTATTAATAAGTACACTGGTATATTACAGGCAAATGAATTTCATCAGCAGCAAAGATCTGGGCTATAATCCGCACCAGGTAATTATTAGCAATATACCCGGCGACAGAGACGCCAAACCGATTGAGCAATTCTTTAAAAACGAACTATCCAAAGAGCCATCAGTACAAATGCTATCCTTTGGTGGAGATCTTGGAAGCACATACGAAACAAAAATACTGGAACACAGTTTGAACGCACTGTATGGTGTGATTGACGAAAATTATCTGCCTGCTTTGCAAATACCTTTTGTAGCCGGAAAAAATATTTCTGCTGATGCTGATCAATCTGTAATTGTAAACGAAGCCTTTGTTAAAGCAGCAGGAATGCAAAATCCCATCGGTACGGCAGTGCAATTGCACCAAAATTTTGGAGAGACGCCTAGAACTATCGCCGGCGTAGTGAAAGACTTTCATGTAGGTTCGTTGCGGGAAAATATTCAGCCCTTAGTTATGTTTACAAATAATGTATACAGGGGAAGGATTTTAATGAAGTTTGAAAAATCAAAACAACAGGAAGCACTGGCGGCATTGGAACGCGCATATAAAAAAGCGATGCCTGAAGCAGTGTTTCAATATAAATTCATGGATGAGATAAATGCGGGTAGGTATGCCCGTGAGCAAAAATGGCAAAAAGTAATAAGTATTGCTACTATACTTGCACTGATAATTTGTTGTTTAGGTTTATTCGGTCTTGCCCATCTTGCCACGCATCAGCGCATTAAAGAAATAGGCGTAAGAAAAGTATTGGGCGCATCCGTGAGCCAGATTGTATTGCTTTTGTCCAACGATTTTTTAAAATTGATAGCCCTAGGATTTTTAATAGCTGTACCAATAGCATGGTTTGTAATGAATAAATGGCTGCAGGACTTTGCTTATAGAACCAATATAGGTGCTGGTGTTTTTATCATTGCAGGTTTTGTTGCTATTATTGCCGCATTAACTGCCATAAGTTTTCAGTCCATCAAATCTGCATTAGCCAATCCGGTGAAAGCATTGAGAACAGAATAACACCTCACCCCCGGCCCCTCTCCACGCGATGGAGAGGGGTGCCAAAGTTCATGACTAATTGATAAAATATACAGTGTGCAATTGAGAAGGTATACGAAAAGATTACGACCGGCTTTATTTATCGATGATGTGGTAGTTGTATAGTTTGGAAACATTCTGAAGTGCCGTCCCTCTCCACTGTGGGGAGAGGGAAAGAGGGTGAGGGTCTTCTATGCTTTGCTTAGTACTATACAAAAATGTACGGCAGCGTGCACGCACTGTACGTTTTCGTACACCTGTCTCTCCTGATTGTATCGCAATATGCTTATTTATAGTTGTTTAGTATGCTGGCACAACAGTTGGCATTTACAAATGTCAAATCTGGTACAATAAATTTTATTGATTATGATATTCAAAACAATTGTTAGAAATCTTTGGAAAAATAAGAGCTATAGTTTTTTGAATGTATCAGGTTTGGCGATCGGAATCGCCTGCGCCGGTTTTATTTTTTTGTGGGTTGAAAGTGAACTTACCTACGATAACTTTCACGCAAAAAAAGATCAGTTGTATTTTATACGTGAAAATCAGAAATACGATAGCTATACAGCAACATTTGGTTCAACACCTGTTCCACTTGCTCCTGCTATGCAATCCGATATTCCCGGTATAGCTGCTACATGCAGAATGGGAGGTGAAGGATCAACAAAACTTATTAGTATTGGCAATAAGTCTATGTATGCTTCCGGAAGCTATGCAGATTCATCCGTCTTTAGCATGTTTACTTTTCCTTTTGTAGAAGGCAATGCACATAGTGCATTTTCCCAGTTATACTCGATGGTGATTACACAATCAACTGCGAAAAAATTTTTTGGTGAAGAAAAAAATGTTGTTGGCAAAACAGTAAGAGTAGATGATAAGCAGGATTATATTATATCAGGAGTAATAAAAGATATACCTGAAAATTCAAGCGTAAGGTTTGAATGGGTTGTGCCATTTAAGGTATGGTATGATGAAAATGCATCGTGGGCACAATATTGGGGTAACAATTGTTTATCCACTTTTGTTGAATTGAAGCCGGGAGTAAATACAGCTGCTGTAAATAAATTGCTATATGATTTTATTCAGAAGCACGAACCCCGTTCTAATGCGAAGCCATTTTTATGGTCACTGGCAAACTGGAGGCTGCGTGATGAGTTTGATAATGGTATACCTACAGGAGGTGGAAGAATAGAATATGTTCGTTTGTTTTCTGTAATAGCATGGATTATTTTATTGATCGCCTGCGTAAACTTTATGAATCTTGCTACGGCAAGAAGTGAAAAACGTTCAAGAGAAGTGGGCGTAAGAAAAGTGCTGGGGGCTGGCAAACGAAGCCTTGTTTTTCAGTTTATGGGCGAAGCCATTTTTATGGCAATATTATCTGCACTATTAGCAGTGATAATTATAATATTGGTTCTGCCAGCTTTTAATATATTGGTACAAAAAAATCTGGAGATTGGTTTCAACAAACCTTTGCACCTGCTTTCTCTTGTAGTTATTGCCGTTGTGTGCGGATTGATAGCAGGAAGTTACCCATCGCTATACCTATCATCTTTTAACCCGGTGTTTGTTCTCAAAGGACTGAAAATAAAAAGTGGTGGTGCTTCTTTTGTGCGCAAGGGGTTGGTAATACTTCAGTTTACTATTTCTATTATTTTAATTGTAAGCACTATTGTTATCTATCAGCAAATACAACATGTAAAAAACCGTAGCCTTGGTTTTAATAAAAATAACCTGCTGCAGATAGACATGAACAATGAGATGAAAAAAAATTACAACGTTGTTCAACAGGATCTTTTAAAAACAGGTTTATTTGAAAACCTGGCACTTTCAAATTATAACAACCTGTACGATGGCAATAATACGGGTGGTTTCTCATGGGAAGGGAAATCTTCCAATAACGAGGTGTTAATATCGATGCGGTATATTTCGCCGGGATATATAAAAACGTATGGCATGAAAATGCTTTCAGGAAGAGACTTTGTATCTACAGACAGCATAGAATCCCGGAATATGAATGTGGTGATCACGCAGTCGCTGGAAAAATTGCTAGGTAAAGGAAACGCTGTTGGCAAAACATTGCGCAACGGAAATGATAGCAATGCTACCGTTGTAAATGTGATTGGCGTGGTAAATGATTATATGTACGGCAATATGTATGGTAAGCCCGACCCGGTAATGTTTGTTTGTGTAAAAACAGAAGAAGCCGGTTTGCTGTACGCACGGCTAAAGGAACCTGCAAATGTGGAGGCCTCACTTAAACAGGTGGAAGCAATTTTGAAAAAAGACAATCCAACCTATCCTTTTACTTACCGTTTTGTAGACGATCAGTTTAACCAGATGTTCAGTAATGAGCAATTGATAAGCAAGTTATCAAGAGTATTTGCAATACTGGCAATTGTTATTTCATGTTTGGGCTTATTTGGGTTGGCCGCCTATACGGCAGAACGCAGAATAAAAGAAATAGGTATCCGAAAAGTGCTTGGCGCCAGCGTAGTGGGTATTGCTTCATTACTGTCTGGAGAATTTTTACAGTTGGTGGCTATTTCATGTGTGATAGCATTTCCTGTTGCATGGTGGATGATGCATACATGGTTGCAGGATTATCAATACAGGATTGAAATCAGTTGGTGGATATTTTTGGCGTCCGCTATTGCCGCAATACTGATTGCCTTAATCACTATCAGCTTTCAATCTATTAAGGCAGCCATAGCAAACCCGGTGAAGTCACTAAGGACGGAATAGCAGCCCCACCCGCCTTCCGCCGCGGCGGAGAGGAGACTTATGCACAGGGGCCTGCTGTTCGTAAATATTGATAAACTAGGTAACTATTTACGAAAAGATGATTAGTGTATCAAAGCGAAGCGGAAAGTAGATAGCTCATTAAAGATATATAGCACCGCTCCCTTTCTTTCAGCAAGGGAGTTGGAGGGATAGGCTTCAAATAAGAAATCTCAAATCAACATATGTTCAGAAACTACTTCAAAATAGCAGTAAGACAGCTTCGTAAAGAGAAGATGTATGCAACAATAAAAATAGGCGGCTTTGCCTTAAGCATTGCTGCTTGTTTATTAATTGCCCTGTACATAAAAGATGAGTTGAGTTACGATCAGTCGTGGAAAACTGCTTCCCGTATTTATCGTATTACAGGCGAGTACAAGCTGGATGGAAAATTGCTGACGGGGGTTGATTGGCCGGTGCCCATGGCCAAAGTATTACAGGAAAATTTTCCCGACGTGGAAAAATCAGGAAGGTTAATGTCAAGCCCGCTTTTTTATGGAGCAGGCAGTAACCAGGTAAAAACTTCTGATGGGGCGGAAAATACTTATGAAAGTGGTTTTACATATGCAGACCAAAGCATGCTTGACATACTTGAAATGCCTATGGTATATGGAGACAGATCAACAGCACTTGCAGAGCCTAACAGCATTGTACTTACTAAACGAAAAGCAGACAAATATTTCCCGGGACAAAATCCCGTTGGGAAAACGATCATTCTGAATGATGATAAAAAAACATTGTTTAAGGTAGGTGGCGTGATGGAAGACATGCCTACCACCTCGCATCTCAAATACGATTTCTGGCTAACGATGACAGGGCACGAGTTGTGGGATGGAGAACAATCAACCTGGATGGCAAGTAACTATGCAACCTATGTATTATTAAAACCAGGTTCAGATCCTGCGCAGTTTCAGAACAAGCTAAAGCTGGTTATGACCAACTACTACGTGCCGGCATTAAAAGCCAGTGGTTTTACCAGGGCAGATGATATTGAAAAAAATGCGACCTTATTCTCTCAGTCTATTAAAAAAATCCATTTATATTCTGCAGGTATTGATGATGGATTAGAAAAAGGCGATATCAGGTTTGTTTGGTTATTCGGCGCTGTTGCATGTTTCATTCTTATTATTGCATGTATCAATTTTATTAATCTTTCTACTGCTAAATCAGCCAACAGGGCAAAAGAGATTGGTCTTCGCAAAGTAGTAGGTTCTTTACGCAGAGGTTTGGTCACTCAGTTTCTCACTGAGTCAATGTTGTATAGTGCGTTATCTTTTGTGATAGGTATCATTATCGCATCTGTTGCGTTGCACTATTTCAATGTACTTGCCGACAAATCACTGGCAATTCCATGGACTGCATGGTGGTTGTTGCCCTTAATGATTGGTGCCACATTATTAATCGGGTTATTGGCGGGTTTATATCCATCATTTTATTTATCATCTTTTAAACCTATAGAAGTATTAAAAGGCAATCTGAGCAAGGGTGCAAAAAATTCTTTTCTAAGAAATGGGCTCGTTGTTTTTCAATTCTCCATCTCCATTATGCTTATTATAAGTACGCTTGTTATATATAAACAAACGCATTATATCCTGCATAAAGAATCTGGCTTTGATAAAGACCAGGTAATGCTGATACAGGGAACAAATACATTGGGCGACAAAACGAAAAGCTTTAAAGAAGAGCTATTAAAACTTTCACAGGTGAAGTCGGTATCTGTGAGTGATTTTCTGCCTGTATCGGGTACAAAAAGAAATGGAAATACTTTTTACAAAGAAGGAAGAGAAAAGCAGGATCCCGGACAGCCCGGCCAATTTTGGGGTGTAGACTACGACTATATTCCAACAATGGGAATGAAGTTGGTTGAAGGAAGAAATTTTTCTGCTGAAATGGCTGGTGATTCAGCGGCAGTACTGATCAATAAAACAATGGCAGAAAGGCTGGGTTTAAGAAATGCTGTAGGCGCACGCATTAGTAACGGAGGAGGAGTTTTTACAGTTATTGGTGTGTTGCAGGATTTTAATTTCGAATCAGTAAAGCAGGAAGTAGGCGCTATCTGTTTGGCAGCAGCAAAGGATAACAATGCTTCTATTATCTCTGTAAAAATAAATGGTAAAGACGCAAAACAGGTAGTGACATCTATCTCCGCTTTATGGAAAAATTTTGCTCCTACCCAACCTGTGCGTTACACTTTTATGGACGAGAGCTTTGCTAATATGTATGCCGATGTTCAACGCACAGGAAATATATTTACCAGTTTTGCGGTGCTCGCTATTATTATTGCCTGCTTAGGATTGTTTGCGTTATCAGCTTTCATGGCTGAACAACGTAATAAAGAAATAGGTATCCGTAAAGTACTTGGTGCAAGTGTAACCGGCATCACAACCATGTTATCAAAAGATTTTGTAAAACTGGTGATATTATCTCTTGTAATTGCTACACCTGTTGCATGGTGGGCAATGACAAAATGGTTGCAGGATTTTGCATACCGCATCACGGTAAGCTGGTGGATGGTTGCCCTTGCAGGCGTAATCGCTATCATCATCGCATTAATCACCATCAGTTTTCAATCTATAAAAGCGGCGGTGATGAATCCGGTGAAGTCACTCCGTTCGGAGTAAAATTTAAAATTTAAAATTTGAAATTTGAGATTAAGCCGGTCTGCATAGATTTCAAATCTCAAATCAGAAACCAGCCTGCCGACTGGCAGGTCTCAAATCAGAAATGTTTTTATGTTCAAAAATTATTTAAAAATAGCTATACGCAGTCTCTGGCGGAACAAAGGTTTTTCGGTGATCAATATAGTAGGACTGTCGGTGGGCATTGCTACCTGTCTTATTATAATGATGTATGTAAGCAATGAATTGAGTTACGACAGGTATAATGATAAGTCAGACCGCATGGTTCGGGTGTATTTCCAGGGAGATGTGCAGGGAGAGATTATGAAGGAGTCGTCTGTTATGCCTCCGGTAGCACAGGCCTTGAAAGCAGATTATCCAGAAGTGGAAGCAGCTACCCGTACACGTCAGTACGGACGACCAAAAATTGTATACAATAACCAAACATTCAGGGATGATGATTTTGCTTTTGTTGACTCAAACTTCTTCCAGGTATTTACCCTGCCACTAATTAAAGGAGATGCCAGAACAGCTTTGCTTGACCCTAATAGTATTGTAATTACCGAAGCTATTGCGCATAAATATTTTGGTAATGAAGAACCAATGGGAAAGGTAATTGCTTTTAAAGATGGCAATCACGAAACATTTAAAGTTACCGGCGTAATAAAAAAAGTGCCGGAGAATTCACATTTTCATTTTGATATATTCGGCTCCATGGCCAGCTTACCAGAATCGAAGGAACCTACCTGGATGAGTTCTAATTTTTTTACTTACCTGGTATTAGCAAAAGGATACGATTATAAAAAACTGGAAGCAAAACTGCCTCAAGTAGTTGATAAATATATAGGTCCACAAATGCTGCAGGGCATGGGTGTTACATTGGAAGAGTTCAGAAAGAAAGGGAACAATATCAGTTTTCATTTACAACCTATAACCGATATACACCTGTATTCAGATTTCAGCGGTGACCTTGGACCCGCAGGCGATCCGAAGTACGTATATATTTTTGGCGCGATCGCGGTATTTATGCTGGTTATCGCCTGTATTAATTTTATGAATCTTTCTACCGCAGGAGCGTCCAGGCGTTCACGTGAGGTTGGTATCCGTAAAGTACTCGGCTCTCTCAGACTGCAACTGGTTAGGCAGTTTTTACTGGAATCTGTTTTAATTACGTTTGTATCATTACTGCTGGCTCTCGTTTTTATGAAGCTGGCATTGCCTGTTTTTAATCAACTGGCTGATCAGCGGCTTACCATGAATTTTGCTGAACATCCTTTTATTATTCCAGGTTTATTATTGTTTATAATACTGGTGGGTGTTTTAGCAGGTAGTTATCCCGCGTTTTATCTTTCTTCTTTTAAACCGGTAGCGGTATTAAAAGGAAAATTTATTTCCGGTAAAGGAAGTATCGGCTTGAGAAGCGGGCTTGTTGTTTTCCAGTTTTTTATTTCTATCATACTTATTGTAAGTACGGCTGTGGTGTATAAACAGCTTTCATATATCCAGCACAAAGAGCTGGGTTATAATAAAGACCAGGTGCTGGTTATACCCAATACATGGACCTTAGGAAAAAATCAGCAGGCATTCAAACAACTGTTGATGAATGATCCACGGGTTGCCAGCATTACCAATTCGGGGTTTTTGCCGGCAGGATCAAGCAATAACAATAATTTTTTCGTATCTCCTCAGGATGATCCCGGTCGCACTATAAAAACATTGAGGTATGATGTAGACGAAAATTATATTCCCACGCTGGGTATTCAATTATTGGCCGGAAGAAATTTTTCAAAGGATTTCAGCACCGATTCGGCAAAGCTCATTATAAATGAAACAGCTGCTAATGTGTTGGGCTGGAAAGATAAAGCCGTTGGGCATTATATAAGCCGTTCTGAAAACGGTGGTAATAAAGTTACTTACGAGATAATCGGTATCGTAAAAGACTTTCATTTCCGTTCACTGCACCAACGTATTACTCCATTGGTAATGGAGTATGCGCCGGATCCAGGTACTTTAATAGCAAAACTCAATACAAAAGATATTAAACCGCTGACCACCGGTTTACAAAAAAAATGGATGGAGTTTGGAGCGGAAGAAGCGATGGATTATTCCTTTTTGGATGACCGGTTCAATAATACATACAAGATGGAACGAAACACGGGCAGCATACTCGGCATTTTTGCAGGACTTACCATTTTTGTTGCTTGTCTTGGTTTATTTGGTTTGGCAACATTCACTGCTAAGCAACGCAATAAAGAAATAGGCATTCGCAAAGTATTGGGCGCAACAGTTACTGGCATTGTAACCCTGTTATCAAAAGAGTTTTTAAAATTGGTAGCTATTGCATTTTTAATTGCAGCACCTATTGCATGGTATATTATGAACAAATGGCTGCAGGATTTTGAGTACCGCACTACTATTACCTGGTGGATATTTGCGCTGGCGGCAGTAGCAGCTATCATCGTAACTTTTGCAACTATCAGCTTCCAGGCAATCAAAGCGGCGTTGGCAAACCCGGTGAAGGCACTGAGGACAGAATAATTAAAAATTAAAGATTTGAAATGCAGCTAAATACATGATGTTTTCAAATCTCAAATTTAAAATCTCAAATTCAAATGCTTAAAAATTATTTCAAAATCGCGTGGAGAAATTTGTGGAAGAATAAAGTGTATTCTACCATAAATATTTGCGGTTTAGCCATCGGCATGTCTGCATGTATAATGATCCTGCTGTTTGTTTCGTACGAAAAAAGCTTCGACGCTTTTCACACAAAAAATATTTATCGCCTTAATGAAGTGCAGAAGTTTGAAGGAATGGTGGCCGCGCAAAAAGTAGCGTTGAGTATGTTTCCAATGGGACCAACTTTAAAAGCTGAGTTTCCCGAGATAAAAAATTTCACAAGAATCAATGCAGCAGATAAGCAGCCATTGTTTTTGGTTGATAAAAAAATTTATGTTGACAGGATCTGCTTTGTTGACTCTACTTTTCTGAACATTTTCGATTTTCCTTTATTAAAAGGAGACAGAAATACTGTACTGGCAAAACGCAACAGCATTGTACTGACCCAAACACAGGCGGAAGCTTTTTTTGGAAAAGAAGATCCTATAGGAAAATCGCTTACAAATTATGGAAGAAATGATACAACAGATGTGATTGTAACAGGTGTTTTAAAAGATGTTCCTCAAAATTCCCAGATCCAGTTCAGCGCATTGGTTCCGTTCAGCACCATTGCAAAGCCAGACTGGATGGACAATTGGGGAGGCAACTGGCTGAATACTTATTTTGAGCTGGCGCCTAACACAAATATAGCCGCGCTTGAAAAAAAATTCCCTGATTATCTTAAAAGACATATGAATGGCGATAATTGGAAAAATTATGAGCTGTTTCTTCTTCCGCTGAAAGAAGTTCATGGAGGCGCAACAGATATTGGATTAGACAGTTTCAATTACCAGCAATTCGATAAAGGATATACTAATATCTTTTTCATAATAGCGCTTATTGTTTTGTTGATAGCCTGCGTAAATTTTATAAATATCTCCACGGCACGTTCTGCCGAAAGAGCAAGAGAAGTTGGGATAAGAAAATCAGTAGGTGCTTTTCGCTGGCAACTATCACTGCAGTTTATCGGGGAGTCAGTAATCATCTCCCTCATTGCTATGATATTTGCAGTTATCCTTGTAAGCCTTTTTCTGCCGTTTGTTAACCAGATAAGCCAACGGCACCTGGTATTTTCTATTCTCACTAATTGGCAACTAGCCTTATCTGTTATTGGTGGCGCTGTTGTGCTGGGCATTATTTCTGGTCTTTATCCCGCTGCATATTTATCTTCTTTTCTGCCGGTTAAAGTATTAAAAGGTTCTATTCAAACTGGTAAGAATAAAGGATCATTGCGAAATGCTTTGGTAGTTGCACAATTTTCCTGCGCTATCTTTCTTATTATAGCTACTGTATTTGCAATGCGGCAACTACAGTTTATGAAAAACAAACCAACGGGTTTTGAGCGTGACCAGGTGGTAACTATTCCTTTTCGGGAACGCACATCCGAAAAGTTTGATATTTTAAAGAAGGACTTACTTCAAAATACACTTATAACTTCTGTTACTGCTGCACAGGATGTATTGGGTAGCCATCTTGATCAATCTGGTATCCAGTTTAAAGGCGACGGTCCACTACGAACGCTCACTTCAACACGGTTGATAGTAGACCCTGATTACCTGAAAACATTTAAGATTTCTTTAGCCGCCGGAAGAAATTTTTCCTCTGAAAAAACAGCTAATGGCAAAGAGTATATTATTAATGAGTCATTAGCTAAAGAACTACTGAAAGACAATGGCAATAAAGATCTGTCTTCTTTGATAGGAAGGCGGTTTGGTTTTGATTTTGATTCAACCGGGCAGATTGTTGGTATAGCAAAGGATTTTAATTTCAATTCTTTGCATCATAAAATAGAAACCATGTTCATGTTCAACATGACCAATTGGGGTTTTAGCAGCATGTCGGTAAAAATAAATGGCAGCAAAGCAAAGGAATCACTGGCGTTTATTCAATCGGTATGGCAAAAAAACTGTCCCGATGTTCCTTTTGAATACCAGTTTCTGGATGAACATTTCCAGGATGTTTACAGGGCAGATACACAAGTGAGCAGTATAGTTGGAATATTGGCTGGATTGGCGATTATTATTTCATGTTTGGGTTTATTTGGTCTTGCTTCTTATTCTGCCGAACGGCGATTGAAAGAAGTGGGCATAAGAAAAGTATTAGGCGCTTCTGTGCAGAATATTGTAGGAATGCTTTCAAAGGATTTTCTGAAATACGTATTGATCGCTGCCTTGATTGCAGTGCCATTAGCCTGGTTCAGTGTGTACAAATGGCTGCAGGACTATGCATACAGGGTAGAGATCAGCTGGTGGATATTTATTGTAGCCATCTTAATTGCGGCGTTGATTGCCTTGATAACAGTGAGCTTCCAGGCAATAAGAGCGGCAATAGCTAATCCGGTGAAGTCGCTCCGTACGGAATAAGTTTTGTTGTTTATGATTTGTGGTTTTTAGTTGAAATCACATGACACTAAACATCAAACTACAAACAAGAAACCATAAACTTTTTTATGCTCAAAAATTATTTCAAAATCGCCTGGAGAAATATAGCTAAAGGCGGCATGTATAGCATCATCAATATCTCGGGCCTGGCAATAGCATTGGCCAGCTTTATACTCGTTTTGCTTTACCTGAATTATGAGCTTAGCTACGATAAGTGGGATCCTTCGTTAGAAAAGGTGTATAAAATCTCACTCCAATCGGAAGGCAATATCATGGAGACCACCCCTGAACCATTGAGTTTATTTCTAAAAAATAAACTCCCCAACGTAGTGTCTTCGGTAAAGCTGCAAAACAGCGGAGATTTTGAAGCCCTGTTGAGTACAAAGAACAAACAGATTTTTCAGAAGAATATAGTATCTGCTGATTCTCTTTTTTTAGAAGTGTTTCCTTATCATTTAATACAAGGCAATCCGGCAACAGCTTTAAAGCAGCCTTTTACCGCCATCCTTAGTTATGACCTGGCTTTAAAATTATTCGGTAAAGAAAATCCCATAGGCAAGACTATAAAAGTGTATAATTTTTATGATGTAACTGTTTCAGGTGTATTTGAAAAACCTTCTGGTCCTTCTTCACTGGACGCAGAAATGGTTTACCGGTATGGTGTTGATAATGGTGATTACAATTGGGAAAACTATTCATTCGAAACATATGTGAAGCTACAATCTGCCACTACAATACCTTTACTCGAATCAGCAATAAATGAGGCGTTTTACAGAGAACGGATACAAAAGGATAACCAGTCTTTTGCCGACTACCTGAAAAATGGAGCGCCCACCCGTTTATTTGCCGACCAGTTGGCGCAGCTTCATAATTTTCCTTCACATGGAGAAAGCAATTTTAAAACTGTAGCTATTTTATTGATCCTGGCAGCGCTGTTGCTTATTGCCGGCGCTATTAATTTCAGTAATCTTTCTATTGCTGCTTCTATACGCAGAGCCAAAGAAGTGGGTGTGCGCAAAGTATTAGGATCAGGCAGAATAAATATAGCATGGCAGTTCCTTATGGAAACAGCTCTACAGGTAATTGTTTGCTTTTGTCTTGCCCTTTCAATGGTTTTGATCATACTTCCTTTTTTTAAACAGGCGTTAAACATTTATTATAATATTTCTGCTGCTACCAATATGCCTATGTTAGCATGGCAGATAGGCGGGTGTCTTTTTATTGTTATCGTTCTTTCAGGTATTTATCCATCACTGTTTTTATCAAGGTTTTCAACTGCTAAAGTTTTAAAAGGTGATTATTCACATGGCACCAAAGGAAGCGTTTTAAGAAATAGTTTGATTGTTGTGCAGTTTGTATTATCGGGCTTTTTTATAATAACCACATTAGGGATTAACAGCCAGATGCGTTATATGGCTTCGAAAGACAAAGGCTTTTCGGGGCAACAGGTGATGCGTTTGCAGGTTTCTCAAAAAACAGGAGAACAGGGATTTCAAACCCTGCGTGAAGAGCTGCTTTCCATAAAGGGGGTAAGCTATGTTTCCAAAACAACCAATGTGCCCGGCGATGGCTATTTAGATACAACAACATCCGGGTATAAAATAGATGGTAAACTGGTAAAACTAGGTACCGTAAAGGTGAGTACCGATTATTTTAAAACACTTGAGATACCCCTGTTGAAGGGACGGCTATTTGACGAAAGACTAACAGACCAGGATACCCGAAGCGTAATACTTAATGAAAGCGCAGCAAAAGCAACAGGTCTGTCAGACCCGGTAGGTAAAACAATTTACTTCCCGTATTGCGACAGTATTCCTGTTCAGATCATTGGCGTTGTAAAAGATTTTAATACCCGCGACTTTGCAACCGCTATTACTCCTAAAGCATATTCTATTAATAATAAAACATGCGGTTATATGTGGGGGGGAGCTGTTTTGGTAAAATTAGGCAGCGCTGATCTGAGACCTGTGATTGCCGGCATTGAAAACGTGTGGAAGAAAGCAGAGCCTGATGTTCCGATACGCTATTCTTTTTTAGATGATAATTTTCAACAGCTACTCAGTTCTTATGTGCGCACCCAAAACATCATTATGTTTTTTACCGTAATAGCTATAGCTATTTCACTGATGGGTTTGTTTGCATTGACGGCATTTTTAACCGGAAGCCGCCATAAAGAAATCAGCATCCGGAAAATTGCCGGTGCAGGTGTTGGAGATATTGTAGGGTTGCTGAGTAAAGGCTTTTTGAAAATGGTTTTGCTGGGCACCGTAATAGCATTACCATTGGCAGGTATTGCACTTCACAAATGGTTGCAAACTTTTGTGTACAGAACAGATATAGGCTGGCCAATATACCTGGTTGCCATAATTGTTGTAGTAGCTGCGGCTGCAATGGTTATAAGTATTCAAACTGTAAGAGCTGCCATTGCCAACCCGGTGAAGTCGCTCCGTGCGGAATAAGTTTGTTCTTTATGATTTGTGGTTTTTGGTTGAAAATCACACCACCACTAAATATCAAATTATAAACACTAAACCATAAACATTTTCGATATGCTAAAAAACTATTTCAAAATCGCCTGGCGCAATTTAAAAAAGAATAAGATTTATTCTCTGGTGAATATTTTTGGTTTAGCCATTGGTATGGCTGCCTGCTTTTTTATTTTTCAGTATGTGCATTTTGAACGTAGTTATGACCGCTTTAATAAAAATGCGGGTGATATTTATCGTGTTTCAATTTCCTATTCCGGAAGTTTCGCTAATGTGCCAACCACAGCGGCTAATCATCCTGCCGTAGCACCTGCTATGAAAAAGGATTTTCCAGAAATAGTGAATTTTGTCCGGATGGTAAACACATCACTTTTTATGAATGCGGCTACTTTATCCAACGTGCCGGAAAGTGGTGAACCAAAAACATTTAACGAGGAGCATATTTTTGTTACAGACTCTTCTTTTTTCACTATGTTTTCTTATCCGCTTATTTCAGGTGATAGGGAAAAATGTCTTGCACACGAAAAGTCAATCGTTATATCGGAGAGCATAGCCAGGAAATATTTTGGTAATGATAACGCGATGGGACAAACGCTGATGATCAATAAAAGTATTCCATTAAAAATAACAGGGGTGTTTAAAGATGTGCCCGAAAATTCGCATGTTAAATTCAATATACTTGTTCCTTTTGTAACAGTCGCTTCTCCGGGATGGGGTGCTGATAACTGGGCATGGCCTGAATTTTATAATTATGTGCAGGTAGCTCCAGGCACAAATATTAAAAAGTTGGAAGCCAAATTCCCGGCATTTGTTGATAAGTATATCGGCGCTGCAATGAAGGAACTGAATTTCGGTTGCGCGTTTCATTTACAGCCGCTCACTGGCATTCATCTTACCTCTAATCTGTTGAAAGAAGCGGAAACAAACGGCAGCGAAAAGGAAGTGCTTTTTCTTTCCGTTATTGGTGTGTTTATACTCGTTATTGCCTGGATCAATTATATTAATCTTTCTACTGCTAAATCAATGGAGCGTGCAAAGGAAGTGGGGTTGAGAAAAGTAGTTGGTGCAGTAAAGCGACAGATTATCCTACAGTTTCTTTTGGAATCTTTTATTATTAATCTATTGGCATTATTTATAGCTGTTTTAATTGTAACGGCAAGTTCTCCTGCCTTCAATCATTTTATCGGCAAAAATATCAGCGCTGTATTTTTTTCCGGCGGGCTTGGTAGTAGTTTTCTTTTCTGGGTATCAGTTGTGTTCCTTTTCGCTTGTGGGGCACTGTTAGTAGGAGCTTATCCTTCATTCGTATTGTCATCTTTTAAACCTGTAAAAGTGTTAAAAGGATTGATTGTTAAATCAAATACCGGCATTTCGTTGAGGCGTGTGCTGGTGTCGTTCCAGTTTATGATCTCAATAGGATTGATAGCGGCTACTTTTATCGTATTCAAGCAATTGAGCTTTATGCGCAATGGCAACCTGGGTTATAAAAAAGACCAGGTATTAATAGTTAAAGCGCCAGCCGTAGTAGATACTTCCATCATAAATATAAAAAACAAATATGCTTACTTTAAGTCGGCTATTGTAAATACGCCAACAGTTGTAAGCAGTACGGCCACTTCCGACATCCCGGGAAATATCATCAACTATCGTAACAGTGTGCGAAGAGCCGACCAGGATAAGCAGAATAATTTTACCACCTACCTGATGGAAATTGATGACAAATTTGTTCCTACTTATAAAATTGAGATGCTGGCCGGTAAAAATTTTATTGCTTCCGACAGCACGGAAACACATAATGGTAATAATACAAAAGTGCTGATTAATGAAGAAGTGGCTTCGGGGTTAGGGTTTAAATCTCCGGAAGCGGCAGTTAATCAGAAAATAGTTTTCAGGTTGGGGCAGGAAGATATAGAATGCCAGGTGCTTGGAGTAATGAAAAATTTTCATCAGCGTTCATTGAAAGAAAAATTCGATCCTATCCTGTTTTATTATCCTACGCTCACAATGTGGAAATACATTTCTCTCAACATCAATGTTACTGATCCGGCTAAAAGTATAGCATCAATAGAGTCATTATATAAAAGATCATTCCCCGGTAATCCTTTCGAGTATTTTTTCCTGGATGAATATTTTAATAATCAATACCTGGCAGATCAACGGCTGGGAAATGTATTTGGTTTGTTTGCCATACTTGCTATAGTAGTTGCTTGCCTGGGTTTGTTAGGACTATCAAGTTTTGTAATACGATTGCGTACCAAAGAAATAGGTATACGGAAAGTATTGGGTGCTTCAGTGAGAAGTATACTGGTTTTAATTTCCCAGGATTTTGTTAAGCTGGTTTGTATTGCATCCGTTATAGCCATCCCTATAGTGTACCTTGCTGCAAATTACTGGCTGAATAATTATGCATTCCATATTGCATTAAGCTGGATGTTTTTTATAATGCCTCCGCTGATCTTGCTTTTTATCGCATTGCTGACTATATGTTTGCAAAGTATCAAAACTGCGCTCACCAGCCCTGTGAAGAGTTTGAAGAATGAATAGAAGCCCCTCCAAACCTCCCCAAAGGGGAGGCTTCGCGTAACACAGCCCACGCTTTTATGAAGGGGTTAATAAATGGAGCGCTTAGAAAAATGATGAATATTGAACTGAAGCTGAAATGGTAGATATAATTTTCCTTAAAATATGGAGCACCGCCTCCTCTCTTTCGGAGAGGAGGGAGGGAGGTGGGGCTTCAACAATCATTGTGTATGTTTAAAAATTATCTGAAAGTCGCGTGGCGCAATCTTGTGCGCAATAAAGCTTTTTCCATTATTAATATTTCAGGACTTGCATTAGGAATACTGGCAAGCTTGTTAATTATATTGTGGGTGCGGGATGAAAAGAGTGTTGAT
The DNA here is from genome assembly GCA_047600465.1 of Agriterribacter sp. Classification (GTDB taxonomy): domain Bacteria; phylum Bacteroidota; class Bacteroidia; order Chitinophagales; family Chitinophagaceae; genus Agriterribacter. Next base: position 813,230 of record JASGKU010000007.1, on the reverse strand, counting down.
GAATTTCATACCAATAACAAGCAATTGTATCATGTATATGAGCGGAACTATTATGATGGTAAGGTTGATGCAGGCTATAGTACACCAGGGTTGCTGGCAGATGAATTAAAAAGAGTAGTTCCTGAGGTTGAGTACGCTACAGGATTTGAGCATGTTGCAGCACCCGGCTCGCAAAGTACATTTGAGGTGAGAGATAAAGTAAGCAAGATGGATGGTATGTTTGCCAGCGCTGATTTTTTTACAATGTTCAGCTATCCTTTGTTGCAGGGTACAGCAGCATCTGCACTGAATATTCCTTCCGGTATTGCAGTATCCCGTAAAATGGCAATACTTTTTTTTGGAACACCTGCAAATGCTATCGGTAAAACCATCCGCTTCGAGAACAAAGATGATTTGATGATCACCGCTGTTTTTGAAAATGTTCCCGCGAATTCATCTTTGCAATTTGATTTTTTAAGAACATGGACAGACTTTGTAAAAGAAAATAATTGGGTTAATAATTGGGGCAACACAGATCCTTCGACATTTATACAACTCAGGAAAGGCGCAGATGTTGCTAAAGTGCAGGCTGGCATTAAAGATTTTATATATCGTTATAAAGAAAAAGAAAAAAGTTTTAATACCGAACTGGCTTTACAACCATACGCTGAAAAATATCTTCATTCTTCTTTCACCAATGGCTATATAAACGGAGGGCGGATTGAATACGTGCAGATGTTTAGTATCATAGCCATTTTTATAGTATTGATTGCATGCATCAATTTCATGAACCTGGCTACAGCACGTTCGGGTAAACGTGCAAAAGAAGTAGGTATTCGTAAAGTGGTAGGCGCGGTTCGCTATGCATTGGTAACACAATTTATTGGTGAAGCCTTATTGCTCGTTTTTATTGCTGTAGCTATCGCTGTTGGTTTATCAGCATTGTTACTGCCTGCATTTAATAGTTTAACAGGAAAGCAGCTATCCCTGCCCGTTACACAACCTATTTTCTGGATAGCCTTAGCCGTATTGTTGTTGCTTACAGGAGTTGTGGCGGGAAGTTATCCTGCATTGTTTTTGTCTTCGCTGAAGCCGGTAAAGGTGTTAAAAGGTAGTCTGAAATTCAGTTGGAGATCAATATTTTTTAGGAAAGGATTGGTGGTTTTTCAATTTGCGCTTTCTATTATATTGATAGTTGGAATGATTGTGATTTACCGGCAAATGAACTATGTACAAACCAAAAACCTTGGTTACACCCGCGAAAATTTAGTATACCTTCCAATTGAAGGGGAGCTGATAAAGAATTACAGTGTATTTAAAGATGAGGCAAGCAAGGCACCGGGGATTGAGTCTGTTTCAAAAATGAGAAACTCTCCAACAATTATTGAACATCATAACGGAAGTATAAGCTGGCCCGGTATGGATCCCAATCTTACTATTTCCTTTGCTGACGGCATAGTGGGTTATGATTTTGTAAAAACCATGAAGCTGCAATTAAAAGAAGGACGTGATTTTTCTGCAACATATGGAACTGATACGGCAAGCTTCCTGTTGAATGAAACTGCGGTTAATCGTATAGGTTATAAAAACCCTGTTGGCGAAACTGTTATTTGGGGCAGAACCCCGGGTAAGATCATTGGCGTATTAAAAGATTTCCATTTCGCTTCTATGCACCAAACGATTGATCCACTTATTATCCGCCTCGGCGAAAACTGGGGATGGGGAACCATATTAATTCGTACAAAGGCAGGACAAACCAAGGAAGCCATTGCTTCATTGGAAAAGATCTGTAAAACATTAAATCCAAAATTTCCATTTACCTATCAGTTTTCTGATCTTGAATTTGAAAAATTATACAGGAGCGAGCAGGTAGTAAGCAAGCTGTCTAATCTATTCGCGGTGCTAGCTATTTTTATTTCATGTCTTGGCTTATTTGGATTGGCAACTTTTACAGCCGAACAAAGAAATAAGGAGATTGGTGTTCGTAAAGTATTAGGCGCTTCTGTGGCCGGCATTGTTTCTATGCTGTCAACCGGTTTTCTGAAACCTGTTTTTATAGCTATGCTGATCGCATTTCCGGTAGCGTGGTTTGTGATGAATAAATGGCTTCAGAATTTTGCGTATAAAATAAATGTTGATTGGTGGATATTTGCAGTAGCCGGCTTGGTGACCATTAGTATTGCACTACTAACGGTGGGTTATCAAAGTATAAAGTCAGCGTTGGTAAATCCGGTGAAGAGTTTAAGAGCGGAATGACCTCACCCCCAGCCCCTCTCCACAGCGTGGAGAGGGGTGCCCAGTTCAGAACTTGTTGATGAAGTACACATTGGAAGACTGCTGGATATGTGATTCTGAGTTGAAATGGAGTGAAAGCCGATTGCTGAAATCTGATAGCTGTTTACCACCACTCTTGCTGTCATTGCGATGCCTTGCGAAGCAATCCCCGGCAATTTGTGAGATGTGATTTGAAATGTAGGGAACTTTCATAACTGATTGCTAACGGCCTAAATATAATAGTATAATGAACATGATTAAAAAAACATTATCACTCGTCATACTTATTCTTATCGCACTAATAAGTAATGCGCAGCAAACAGCAGAAAAATTCATCCAGGAAACACATTATCTTTTGTACCTGCCGGAAGGATATAAAAACGATACAACCACTCAATGGCCGTTGATGATTTTTTTGCATGGCTCAGGTGAGAGTGGTGTTGATCTTGATAAAGTAAAAGTACATGGTCCGCCAAAACTGATTGAAGCAGGAAAGAAATTTCCCTTTATTGTTGTTTCTCCGCAGGCGCCGCCACAAACAGGCTGGCAGGCAGAAACATTAAAAGCTATGCTGGATGATCTGAAGAAAAAATACAGGGTAGACCGCGATCGTATTTATCTTACCGGTTTGAGTATGGGTGGATTTGGCACCTGGGATCTCTCTGAAAAATATCCCAATGAGTTTGCCGCCATCGCACCCATTTGTGGTGGTGGCGATACCAGTAAAATATGGAAGCTTCGTCACATGCCTGTTTGGTGTTTTCATGGAGCAAAGGATGATGTGGTACCACTTGCTTCTTCTCAAAGAATGGTAGATGCGTTGAGACCTTATAATCCTTCTGTAAAATTCACCATTTATCCGGAGGCAAATCATAATAGTTGGGAAGTAACCTATAACAACGATAGTTTGTACACATGGTTGTTATCTCAGAAAAAATTCAGGTATACCGCCATAAATCCTGATCAGAAAATATTGAAAGAATATGAAGGCGCATACCTTACTCCAGGCAATGATACGCTCAGGATGGAAATCGAAGATGGAAAATTGTACGCCAAACCAAAGCAGGGAAAAATAGAACTTAAAGCTTCTTCAGCCACCAACTTTTTCTGGAATGAAAATGCTATTGATGAAGTTCAGTTTGTGAGAAATAAAAAAGGTGTAATAAGCGGCTTTATTGTTTTGGGTGACGACAAAGAAGAAGCCAGGAAAATACCCACCTCGAAAACCAAATAAAAATTTATCGGCAATAACTCAAATGGATAACCGCTTTCGCTCTTTTATTATTTAGTGCCATCACTTGTCTTTTCTGACTGTTCGTTTTCGTACAGTCTACGTTCGATTTCGTACATTGGGTTTTCATTTACCAGGTTAAAAGTTTGACAGCCAGCCAGTTTAATACTGGCATAACTGTTGAAACCTCAATAAAACATGTTTTCTTACACCTTTTAATTTCCGGAAGATGTTCAGGAACTATTTTAAAACTGCTTTCAGAAACCTGCGTCGGAATAAAGCGTATTCCTTAATCAATATTCTTGGACTTAGCCTGGGACTTGCCTGTGCTATGCTTATTATTTTGTATGTAAAGGATGAGGTAAGTTATGATCGCTTTCATAAAAATGTAAATAGCATTTACCGCATAGGCATGGAGCGGTTAAAGCCTGATGGAAGCACAGATGGGACAAACGGTATTACAGGCTACTTCCAGGGCCCTAAGTTTAGCGCGAATATCCCTGAAATAAAAGCCTTCGTTCGTTTACAGAGTGATAGAAAAGATATCAAGACGGGCAACGAGGTTAAATCGCAGGATGTTCACCTGGTCGATTCAAATTTTCTTTCTGTTTTCTCCTTTCCGTTGGTGAGCGGATCTATTCAAAATGCACTTTCCCGGTCCAATGATATTGTGATATCGGAGGATATGGCTAAGAAGCAATTTGGAACAACAGATGCAGTTGGAAAAATAATTATGATGAAGGAACAGGGAGATCAATTCTCTCCATATGTAGTAACGGCTGTTACTAAGAGATGTCCGCAAAATTCATCTATTAAGTTTGATGTGCTATTACCCATGCAGGTATCGCAGGAGGAGATGGCAAACAGTGAAAACTGGTTTAATATTTTCCTGAATACATTTGTGGTATTAACACCAGGTGCGGATGTGAAAACGGTAACTGCTAAAATGCAGCGTTTTTATGAAAAAGATGCCGCGGACGCGATAAAGATGGTTGCTGAGAAATATGGTGATCGCTCAAAAACGTTGTATAACCTGCAGTCTTTTACAGACATGCACCTCAGCACAAACTATTCCGCAAACAATGGACTATCAGACGCAAGCAACCCTACTTTTTCCTATATACTTACCGGCATTGCTTTTTTTATTTTACTCATTGCCTGTATCAACTTCGTAAATCTTACCGTTGCGCGATCTATAAAAAGAGCCAAAGAAATTGGTATTCGCAAAGTAGTGGGTGGAAACCGGAAAATGCTGATCACCCAATTCCTTGGTGAATCTTTTTTGTTGTGTTTGATTGCATTTGTGTCTGCGGTTTTATTGGTGCAGCTTTTCCTGCCTGTTTTTAATCAATTATCTAATAAAGCGCTCGCCCTTTCTTATTTATTCGACGCTAAATTAATAGCAGGTTATATAGCACTTTTGTTGATTACTGGCCTGTTCGCCGGATTTTATCCCGCACTGGTATTATCCTCTTACAATCCTGTGCAAACATTATACAGCCGGTTTGTGGTACACGGTAAAAACTATTTACAAAAAGGTTTGGTGGTATTGCAGTTTACACTGGCATCATTTCTTATTATAGGTACTATAACTATTTATGCACAGTTCAATTATCTAACCAATGAAAAATTAGGGTATGATGACAGCAACCTGGTTTCAGTAGATATTAATACCCGCGGTAAGCAACACAAAGATGCTGAAGTGATCCGTACCGCTTTGATGAAAGAACCTGGTATTACAGAAGTGGCTTTTAAAAATGGTGGATCATGGGGAACAGCAGCAAGAGTAACCGGTGATAAGGAGATCAATTTTGCTTATGAAACAGTGGATGAATCTTATATTCCATTGCTTAAAATACCCATCGTAAAAGGACGTAATTTCTCAAAAGATTTTCCTTCAGATTCAACTCATTCAGTGTTAGTGAATGAAGCCTTTGTTAAGGAGGCCGGGTGGAAGGAGCCATTGGGAGAGACTGTTAATTTCTGGTATAATGACAATGAAAAATATACGGTGGTTGGAGTGGTTAAAGATTATCATTATGAAGCACTCACCCAAAAAATAGGATCACAGTTATTTACCATGAAACCTGGTAACCGCTATGGACGAACATTTATAAAAATAAAAACCGGATCTGAAACAGCCAGCCTTAAGCATATAGAAAAGACCTTTAAGAGTTTATTTCCCATTAATCCATACGTGTATAAATTTATTGACCAGGAAAACCTGCAGAAGTACGAGTCTGAAGCCAAATGGAAACAGATCATTTTATTTGGCGCTATGCTTACCATTTTTATTTCCTGCATTGGTTTGTTCGGATTAACTGTATTGGCTGCTGAAAAGCGAACCAAAGAAATAGGCATCCGCAAGGTATTAGGCGCTTCTGTAAGCGGCGTAGTTACCATTCTTTCAAAAGATTTTTTAAAACTGGTTTTAATTGCGCTCATCATCGCAATACCATTGGCATGGCTGGCCGCTAATAAGTGGCTGGAGAATTATCCATACCGCGTTACATTAAACTGGTGGATGTTTGCGTCGGCAGGAATATTGGTTGTAATTATTGCCTTTGCTACTATCAGTTTTCAATCAATAAAAGCTGCTATGGTAAATCCTGTGAAGTCACTCCGTTCAGAATAAACCTCACCCCCGGCCCCTCTCCACGCGGTGGAGAGGGGTGCCTAAATCGAATAGTAAAACTAAATGCAACAGCGGTATCACGAAAGGGATAGGAATGCAGGAATGAGAGGCATTCTTGATTAGATATTTATGTTTGGTTTGTTTTGGGGTTGATGTGGTAGAGATATAGCTCGGCTCAATTCTATAGCACCGTCCCTCTCCGTTGCACGGAGAGGGAAAGAGGGGGAGGTACAAAATCAAACACACAGTGTATCAAAAACGGACAACGTGTACAGCAGGCTAAAACTTAAATAGTTATTTATCAATTATATAAAAACGGGGCATATTTTTTTATACCAAATTATGTTTCAATTGTATGGAAGAAAAATCTGTTTGGTTGTTGATTTCAGACATGCTTTGCGGAGAGGCTTCAGCCCAGGATTTGGAAAAACTGCAGCAACTTATCGAGTGTAACGAAAGCCTGCGGTTGTATATAAACGTAGTAAAAGAATTCTGGAACAGCCCTACCGTATATGCGCGTTGTGAAGCTGAACAGCATTTTGAAAAAGTAGCTGAACGGTTGGCAAAAAAAGACGCGGCATTTTTTGAGTATAATGTAAATAAGGTGAACTAGAAAAATGCGCTAATGATTTACCCTATACCCTCAGCCTTATCCCTTATACCATCAATATAAGCTATAAACTTCTCTATGATAAAAAACTATTTTAAAACCGCCTGGCGCAATTTGATGAAGAACAAAGTTTTTTCATCTATCAATATCATTGGCCTATCTATAGGCATTGCTGCGTGTTTGCTGATCCTGGAGTATGTAAGTTTTCAATTAAGTTTTGACAGGTTTAATAAAAATGCTGATGATTTATATCGTGTAACAAATGACCGTTACCAGAATGGTAAATTGATACAACATGGCACCATCACCTATTCTGCTATCGGTAAAGCTATGCAGAATGATTTTCCTGAAGTGATCAATCATTCAAGGGTAAGACCACAATTTGGAATAGTGATCAGTGGCGATAAGAAAATCGGTGATCAGCAAGGATATTCTGTAGACAATAGCTTTCTTGATATGTTTTCTTATCCGCTGATTGCCGGCAATAAAAAAACACCATTAACAGAACCATTTTCTATAGTGCTTTCTCAAACATTGGCAGCTAAAATGTTTGATGTGAAGACCAATGATTTTTCGCAGGTAATTGGTAAAACCGTAACGTTCTCAGATATCAACTGTAAAGTCACCGCCGTTTGCCAGGATCCACCGGAAAACTCACACCTGAACTTTGGCTTTTTGTTATCTTATATTACTTTCTATACAGGAGAAAATTCATGGAAGCAGGCTGATTATGATTTTACAGACTCTGATTTCTGGCATTATATTCAGCTAAGGCATGGCACGGATTACAAAACAGTGCAGGCAAAGCTGGATGCATTCAGTCAACATTATTTCCAGGGCAACAAAGTGTCGGGCAGTGATGAGAAATTCTTTTTACAACCTTTAACCAAAGCACATTTATACTCAGACTATGAATACGAAATTGGTAATACTGCCAGCGCCACTGTGGTGTGGTCTATGCTGATCATCGCTTCTTTAATCATACTTATTGCGTGGGTAAATTATATCAATCTTGCCACAGCCAAATCGGCCGAAAGAGCAAAAGAAGTAGGGGTGAGAAAAGTAAGTGGTGCCACAAAAACGCAATTGATAAAGCAATTTCTTACAGAGTCTTTTATCATTAATGTAATTGCGGTATGTATCGCAGTGTTACTGGTCGCAGTTGCGCAATCATCATTTAATACATTAGTAAAACATCAGCTATCTGCAGCGTATCTGTTTAATAATGGTTTAAATGGATTTAATGTTGTAATACTACTACTTGCAATAATGGTGTTGGGTATTTTTATTTCGGGTTTTTATCCGGCATTTGTGCTCTCCTCATTTAAACCTATTCTTGTTTTAAAAGGGAAATTCACCGCATCTTCAAAAGGCATCAATCTGCGTAAAGCTTTGGTGGTGGGTCAGTTTGCTATAACCGTTATTCTCATTATTGGTTCAATAGTAGTATATAATCAAATGCAGTTCCTCGGCAAACAAAATCTTGGGTTTGATATATCGCAGGTACTTGTAGTAAAGCCTCCTATGCTCACCAACTTCGATTCCACATTTATTGAAAAAGAAAACACACTGCAGAATGAAATTAAAAGCATCCCCCATGTAATGGAGGTGGCAAACTCATGGAGTGTTGCCGGTGATGAAATGGGTAGAAATTTTGACCTGAGCATGAGCAGTGATCCTAAAGCTGAGCATTTCACAACCAGGAAAGTAGGTGTTAGTCCTGAGTTTATAAAAGTGTATGATATTAAATTACTGGCTGGTAGAAATTTTGATAACACCGATTATAATTCGGATGGTGCTAAGGTGAATAGTATTATGCTCAACGAAAATGTTTCAAAATTGCTGGGCTTTAAAGCACCAACAGATGCGGTTGGAAAAACAATTCATGTGCAGGGAAGAGAATGGAACGTGGTTGGTGTAATTGCAGACTTTCATCAAAAATCATTGCGTTATCCACTGGAGCCGCTTGTGCTCTTGCCTTTTTATAGTACATATAGTGCACTCTCTATAAAGATGGATTCTAAAGATATACCATCTACCATGAAAGCGGTGAAAGCAAAATACGATGCTTTCTTTCCTGGTAATTTATTTGATTATTATTTTCTGAATGACAAGTTTAATGCGCAATACGCCAACGACCAATTGTTCGGTAAAGTGTTTGGCATTTTTTCAGCCTTGGCAGTTTCCATTGCTTGTTTGGGATTGCTGGGATTATCATTGTTTGCTACCGCGCAGCGCACAAAGGAAATAGGAGTACGCAAAGTGTTGGGTGCATCTATAACCAATATTATACTCCTGCTTTCAAAAGATTTTGTAAAACTGGTTTTGATCGCCTTTCTTATTGCATGTCCTGTAGCATGGTATGTGATGAATAACTGGCTGAAAGATTTTGCATATCGTATCAACATCAGTGCATGGATCTTTATTGGTGCAGGATTATTAGCGATCATGATCGCTTTAATAACTATAAGTTTCCAGGCAATAAAAGCAGCGATGGCAAATCCGGTGAAGTCACTCCGTACGGAGTAGCAGCCCCTCTAAATCTCCCCGAAGGGGAGACTTAGCAAGGCACAGCCCAGGCTTTTCGCCATGATTGATAATTGTGAGACTTTCAGAAAGTGATGAGTAATGAATTAAAGAAGAAATGGTAGATACAATTGTTCATTAAAAATATGCAGCATCGCTCCTTCTCCTTTGAGAGGGAGAAGGAGGGTGAGGCTTCAAATCATATATCATTTTTTATGATAAAAAATTATTTCAAAATCGCTTTCAGAAACCTGTTAAGGCATAGGGTATTTTCTATTATCAATATTATGGGATTGGCAATAGGTATGACCGCGTGTTTCCTTATATTTTTATATGTAAGCTTTGAAACCAGTTATGACGATTTTCATACAAAGGCTGATCGTATTTACAGGATTGTAACGGATGTAAAAACACCATCTGAAACATCTAAAATCGGTATAACAACTGCACCTATTGCCATTAACGTAAAGAGAGATTTTCCCGAAGTAGAAGATGCTGTGCGGTTGGAGAGGGATGAGATTTTGGTGCGTAAAGGAAATGTAAAATTCCAGGAAAAAAATACTGTACTGGCAGATGCTTCTTTGCTGAGCATATTCGACTTCCCTCTTTTGTCTGGCGATAAAAGAACCGCGTTGAATGAGCCCATGAGTGTGATTCTTTCCCAGTCTGCTGCAAAAAAATATTTTGGCAATACAAATCCTTTAGGACAGCAGGTATTACTTACTGGTGGTGCAGTAAACGCAACCATTACAGGTATAATGAAGGATATTCCGCAAAACTCACAGATTAAGGCAGATATGTTTATCTCCATGACATCATATAAACAGATATATGGTAATCCCATTGCAGATAGCGAATGGACAAATCATAATTTTTATACGTATCTGTTACTAAAGCCACACACTGACGCGAAAGCAGTGGAGGCTAAATTTCCTGCATTTATGGAATTTCATCATGGAGAACAAGCGAAGCAATTGCAGATGCAGGATTATTTGAGTCTTGAGCCATTACATGATGTATACCTCAAATCAAAACGCGATGGTTTTGAAACCGGAAGCATCAATAATGTTCGTATTTTTTCTATTGTAGCAATTTTTATTTTACTAATTGCGTGTGTCAACTTTATAAATCTTACTACGGCAAGAAGTACTGAACGCGCCAAAGAAGTAGGTATCCGCAAAGTGGCCGGTGCGCTGCGATTTGAGCTCGCTAAACAATTTATTGTTGAATCCATTATTATCTGCCTTCTTGCTTTTGTGTTGTCTGTTATGTTATGTGGGCTGCTATTGCCTTTATTTAACCAGTTGGCGGGAAAAGAAATCAGCCCGGGTATATTCAATAATCCTGCACATGTTATTGTATTGTTTTTTCTTTCTGTTGTAGTAGGTATAGCTGCTGGTTTTTATCCATCGCTGGTTCTTTCGTCTTTTAAACCAGTAAGTGTATTAAAAGGACGTTTTTCTACAAGCACACAGGGTTTAATATTAAGAAGAAGCCTTGTTGTTTTCCAGTTTACTATTTCAATAGTATTGATTGTGGGAACAATTGTTGTATATACCCAGCTCAATTATATGCGCAACGAAGATCTGGGTTTCAGCAAAGATCAAACGATGGTTATCAATACAAATTTTGATAAGAATAAAGAAGTCTTTAAGCAATCGCTTGCATCTGTGCCAGGCATATTATCAACAACTGAATCTTCCAGCATTCCCGGCAGTTGGCACACTTCAGCCTACTCTGAAATGCAGAATAAAGCAGGTGAAATACAAAAAACAAATCTTGACTTATATTTTGTTGATTTTAATTATATACAGCAGTTTCAGTTAAAGATGGCTGCAGGGCGTGCATTCTCCAGCGATTTTAAAACAGATAGCACGCAGGCAATGGTAATCAATGAAAGCGCTGCTAAGGCGCTCGGATATACTTCTCCCCTGGAAGCTGTAGGTAGGAATTTTGACCAATGGGGACGTAAGGGTAAGATCATAGGTGTATTGAAAGATTTTCATTATGCATCTTTGCAACAGCAGATACAGCCATTAGTAATGCGCTATGAACCGTGGGGATTGAATTTGATTTCTATTAAAGTATCCTCTGCCAATTTACCTGCTACTATAAAAGCTATTGAAAACAAATGGAGCCAGGCAATTCCTGAACGTCCTTTTGATTATAGTTTTCTTAATGAATCTTTTGATAAGCAATATCGTGCCGAAGACAGGTTTGGTAATCTATTTACCAACTTTGCTGTACTTGCTATTTTTATTTCATGTCTTGGTTTATTGGGTCTGGCTTCTTACAGTACAATACAACGCAGAAAAGAAATTGGTGTACGAAAAGTATTAGGGGCAAATGTTTCCAATATTGTAAACCTGTTATCGCTCGATTTTATAAAACTGGTATTAATAGCATTTGTGATTGCCATACCTATAGGTTGGCTTAGTATGAATATGTGGTTGAAAGATTTTGCATACCGTATTAATATCAAGTGGTGGGTATTTGGACTGGCTGGTGTATCGGCAATCATTATCGCATTTTTTACCATCAGTTTCCAGGCAATAAAAGCAGCGATGGCAAATCCGGTGAAATCACTCCGTACGGAGTAGCAGCCCCTCTAAATCTCCCCGAAGGGGAGACTTAGCAAGGCATAGCCCAGGCTTTTCGCCATGATTGATAATTGTGAGACTTTCAGAAAGTGATGAGTAATGAATTAAAGAAGAAATGGTAGATACAATTGTTCATTAAAAATATGCAGCACCGCTCCCTCTCCTTTGGAGAGGGAGAAGGAGGGTGAGGCTTCAAATCATATATCATTTTTTATGATAAAAAATTATTTCAAAATCGCGTGGCGTAATCTTGTTAAGAACAAAGGATTTTCGCTCATCAATATTTTAGGACTAAGTATAGGCATTACCTGTACCATGTTTATTTTATTGTGGGTGTACGATGAACTTACCTACGACAGGTTTCAGAAAAATTACGATAATGTTTACCAGGTTATTGCCAATCGTGATTTTAATAACCAGGTGTTTACAGATCGTAGCATGGCCATGCCATTGGCAAGTGCGCTTGAAAGTAGTTCGCCGCAAATAAAACATGCTGTTGTTACCACGCATCAGCAACAAAATCTGCTTGCTTTTAATAATACTAAAATCAAGAAAAAGGGATATACAGTAAGTGAGCACTTTTTTGATGTTTTTCCGTGGGAGTTTGTGAAAGGTAATGCAACCACGGCATTAAAAGATCCTAATGCCATTGTTCTTAGTGAAGACGCGGCAAAAGCATTTTTTGGAAATGAAGACCCGGTTAATAAAGTACTTACCATCGAAAATAACCAAACGGTTAAGGTAAGCGCCGTGGTTAAAAACGCTCCCGCTAACTCAACCTTTCAGTTTGACTGGATTATGCCTTTCAATTATGATGATCAGCGTACAAAGGAAGCAATGAAAGAATGGATAAATTCTTCATGGACTGTTTTTTTATTGACTACACCCGGTGTTGATACTGCCTTGTTAAATAAAAATATAACAAAAATAAAAAGGGCTCACGGCAACGATGATATCAGTTCTTACTTTGTATTTCCCATGAGCCGCTGGCATTTGTACAGCAATTTCGAAAACGGCAAAAATACCGGTGGTATGATTGAGTATGTACGGCTGTTTGCTGTTATTGCCATTATTATTCTGCTTATAGCCTGTATTAATTTTATGAATCTTTCCACAGCCAGAAGTGAAAAGCGTTCAAAAGAAGTTGGCATAAGAAAAACACTTGGGTCAAATAAAAGACAGTTAGTGCTGCAGTTTTTCAGCGAATCATTTATTTTAACTGTAATCGCTTTTGCTTTAGCGGCAATAGCAGTTGTGCTGTTATTGCCATCATTCAATACGCTCGTTGATAAACATCTTTCATTTAGTGTACTACAACCTTTCTTCTGGATCACTGCATTTTGCATTATTCTCTTTACTGCGTTTGTTGCGGGCAGTTATCCGTCGTTATATCTTTCATCATTCAAGCCCGTAAAAGTATTGAAAGGTACAATGGCTTCCGGCAAAAAAGCAATATTACCCAGGCATGTGTTGGTTGTTGCGCAATTTGTTATTTCTATTTTGCTCATATCGGCTACTATAATTGTTTACCAGCAAATACAACATGTAAAAGACAGGAATATGGGTTATAATCCCAATAATCTTATAATGGTTCCTTCTTCCCCGGACACTGATAAGAATTTTAGTGTAATAAAGCAGGAGTTACTTGCGTCTGGCATTATAACGGGCGTTTCAAGAACTTCTTCGCCTATAACAGAAGTATGGTGGAATACAGGTGCGCCCGACTATGATGGTAAACCTCAAAATGCTCAAATCATAATGGGCGGTTTAGGCACTGATGTTGATTTTACAAAAACAATGGGAGTGAAGATGTTGCAGGGGCATGATTTTACAGGAACGCCTGCAGATTCATCTTCTATGATGCTTAACAAGGCTGCAGTAGAAGCAATGAAACTGAAAAACCCGGTTGGAATGCAGATGCGGTATGGCAGAACTTATACGATAATCGGTGTTACGGATAATGTAATTATGACTTCGCCATTTGAACCGGCTTATCCTATGCTGATGATTTTTGAAAGCGAAGGCTCCAGTACAAACACCATGCGCATAAAAGCCGGTGTACCTCCACAAAAGGCGATTGCTTTTTTAGAAGAGGTATTTAAAAAATACAATCCTGCTGTACCGTTTGAATATAAGTTTGTTGACCAGGAGTTTCAGAAGAAATTTATAACGGAAGAATTGATAGGGAAGCTTACCAATATTTTTTCTGCACTGGCTATTTTTATTTGTTGTCTTGGTCTTGCAGGGCTGGCATCGTTTACTATTGAAAAAAGATTCCGGGAAATAGGCGTTAGAAAAGTGCTTGGTGCAAATGTAAGGCAGTTGCTTATGCTGATATCAAAAGAATTTTTACGACTTGTGATCATCGCATTTGTAATTGCTGTGCCGCTTACATACTGGCTGATGAATACATGGCTTCAAAATTACAATTACCGGATCAGTATAAATTTCTGGCTTTTTGTTTTTGTAGGGATAGCTATGTGTGGATTAACATTCCTGGTAGTGGGCTTAAATACATTTAAAGCAGCTACCGCCAATCCGGTGAAGAGTCTGAGAACGGAATAGGAGCCTCCCCAAACCCCTCCGAAGGAGGGGCTTTCAAGGCACAGCCCAGGCTTTTCATAGTGTCCAATAGATATGAAGTTCTTAAATAGTGAAGAGTAGTGGATTACAAGTGAAATGGGAGAGATAATGTTCATTAAAGATATGCGGCACCGCTCCCTCTACTTCGGAGAGGGAGAAGGAGGGTGAGGCTCCAAATCGAAAATTATATATCAGCAATTTCTTTGTTATGCTAAAAAATTATTTCAAAATCGCTTTTAGAAGTCTTGTTAATAATAAGGGTTATTCTATCATCAATATTGGTGGACTTGCTGCTGGCATAACTGTAGCATTGTTGATCGCATTATGGGTATATGATGAGATTTCTTTTGATAAAAAATTCGATCATCATAATCGTATTGCCAGGGTTATTCAGAATGTAACCAACAACGGTGAAGTGCAAACCTGGAATAATGTTCCTTTTCCGCTGGCAGAAGAGTTACGTAAAAATTACGGGAGTGATTTTAAGCATATCGCTATGGCTGTGGGATGGAGCGATCATTTGCTTACCATCAATAACAAGAAACTAAAATCAAATGGTTTATTTTTTGAAAAAGAAATGCCGGAAATGTTTAGTTTGAAAATGCTTTCAGGTAACCAGAAAGGATTGTATGAACCTGCTTCCATACTGCTTTCTGCCTCGGCCGCAAAGGCTTATTTTGGTGATGGGGATGCTATAAATAAAATTATTAAGATTGATGAAAACCCTATTGTAAAAGTAACGGGCGTATACGAAGACTTTCCAAAAAACTCTTTTTTGGCAGATGTAAAGTTTATTTCAACCTGGGATTTTTATTACAGTATTAATAATGGGTTTAAAGAAATGGAGAATCCATGGCGTCCCAATTTTACAAGCCTCTTTGTAGAATTGAATGAAAATGCTGATATCAAAGCTGTTTCTGCAAGGATCAGAGATGCCAAACTAAAAAAAGTGAATACGATGCTTGCTCAGAAAAAGCCTGCATTGTTTTTACAGCCTATGAACGACTGGCATTTGTATGCTGAATTTAAGAATGGCGTAAACGTTGGAGGCGCTATTCAGAATGTGTGGATGTTTGGTATTATTGGTGTGTTTGTTTTGCTGTTGGCTTGTATTAATTTTATGAACCTCAGTACAGCCCGTAGCGAGAAAAGAGCCAAAGAAGTAGGTATTCGTAAAACAGTAGGTTCATTGCGCGTTCAATTGATCATGCAGTTCTTCAGTGAATCATTGCTCACTGTATTGTTTGCTTTTCTTTTCTCGTTACTAATGGTGCAGTTGTCTCTTCCTTTATTTAATAAAATCGCCAATAAGGAGGTGTCTATTTTGTGGAACAGCCCGGTGTTCTGGTTGGCAAGTTTGTGCTTCATCATTTTAACCGCAGTGGTATCAGGTAGTTATCCTGCGTTTTATTTGTCTTCTTTCAAACCGGTAAAAGTTTTAAAAGGTACATTCAAAGCAGGGCGGTTTGCAGCTTTGCCGCGAAGGATATTAGTGGTATTGCAATTCACGGTTTCTGTTACACTCATTATAGGAACTATTGTTGTGTACAAGCAAATAGAATTTGCAAAGAACAGACCTGTAGGCTATACCCGCAATGGATTGATTAATACTTTCACTATGAACAATAAAGTTCACGATCATTTTGATGTAGTGAGAAATGAACTTATACAGAATGGTGCAATTGTATCTATGGCGGAATCCATCAGTCCTACAACGGGTACGTGGAATTCTACCAGCGGCTTAAGCTGGAGAGGAAAAGATCCGAATCTGTCAACCGACCTGGTTGCTATTGATATTTCTCACGACTTTGGTAAGACGATTGATTGGCAATTTAAAGAAGGTCGTGATTTCTCCCGCGATTTTGCCACTGACTCGTCGGGTATGATAATAAATGAAGCTGCAGCAAAGTTTATGGGATTTCAAAATGCTGTTGGCGAAAGAATATTGTGGTGGGATAAACCTTATACCGTAATCGGAGTTGTAAAGAATATGATTATGAACTCTCCGTACGATGAACCACGACCCACTGTTTTCGCATTACTTAATGAACCTGCAAATGTTGTGCTTCTCAAATTAAATCCTGCTGCTACTGCTAAACAATCCATTGCTAAAATTGAAACTGCATTCAACAAAATAAATCCAGATCAACCTTTCGAATACCAGTTTGTGGATGAAGATTATGCAAGAAAGTTTGATAACGAGGAGCGTGTAAGCAAACTTTCCGGTTTCTTTGCTGTACTCGCTATTGCTATTTCCTGTCTTGGTTTATTGGGATTAACATCGTTTGTGGCTGAGCAACGCAAAAAAGAAATCGGTGTAAGAAAAGTATTGGGCGCTTCTGTGCTGAATGTATGGCATTTGTTGTCGAAAGATTTTTTGTTACTCGTAATGATCGCTTTTTTAATCGCGGTTCCATTGTCGTATTATTTTATGCACAACTGGCTGCAGAACTATAATTACCGAACAGAAATTTCGTGGTGGATATTTATAGCAGCGGGTATTGGCTCATTGCTGATCACATTATTAACGGTAAGCTTTCAGTCAATAAAGGCGGCAATAGCGAACCCGGTAAAGAGCTTGAGGACGGAGTAGCAGCCCCTCTAAATCTCCCCAAAGGGAAGACTTAGCAAGGCACAGCCCAGGCTTTCCAAAAGGGTTGATAAATAAAAGCTTGTTTGAAAATGATGAGTTGTGGATTAATGACGAGATGGAAGACATATTTGTTGAGTAAACATGTAAAGCACCGCTCCCTCTCTTTCGGAGAGGGAGATGGAGGGTGAGGCTTAATTTCAAATCTCAAATTTAAAATCATTTCATATGCTCAAAAACTATTTCAAAATAGCGTGGCGGAATCTTAAAAAGAACAAGGTGTATTCGCTGATTAATATTACCGGGCTCGCCGCCGGTATGGCGGTGGCTATGATTATTGGTTTGTGGATTTACGATGAAATGTCTGCCAATAAACATTTCGACAACTACAATACGCTTTACCAGGTTATGATGAATCAAACCTTTGATGGAAAACGTGGTTCCCAAACGGCACTGCCTTATCCAATAGGAGAGGAGCTTAAAGCAAAGTATCCCGACTTTAAAGCCATTACCATGTGCGATTGGGGCTCGAAGCGTTCGTTGATGTATGGCGAAAAGAGGGTAAGCAAATTTGGACACTTTATGGATGAGGAAGCCGTTGACATGTTTTCGTTGAAAATATTGAATGGCAGCAAAAAACCTTTACAGGATCCTTACTCTATAATATTGACAGAAGAAACAGCAAAGATTCTTTTTGGTAAAGAAGATCCTATTGGTAAAATGGTCAAAGTAGATAATTCCACCGACCTCAAAGTTACCGCGGTTGTTGAGGCTCAGCCAAAAGGAAGTGCACTAACGTTTGATTATCTTATTCCATGGCAGTTGCAGGAAAAGATCTATTCATATATCGCCCAATACCATAAAGCAAACTGGGGAAATAACTCCTGGCAGGTATTTGTTCAATTGAATGATAATGCCAGTGAAAAAGTTGTTGACGCGAAAATAAAAAATGTTGTGCTTTCGCATTTTACAGATGAGAATACATTAAAGAGTATAAAGCCTGAATTATTTATTCATCCTATGAGTAAATGGCGCTTATACAACGATTTTGATAATGGCAAAAATACAGGCGGATTTATTAAGTATGTAAAAATGTTTGGCATTTTAGGTTTTATTGTGCTGTTGATCGCCTGTATCAATTTTATGAATCTGAGTACTGCCCGTTCTGAAAAGCGAGCAAGAGAAGTGGGTGTTCGTAAAGCGATCGGTTCTGGTAAGAGGGATCTTATTAAACAATTTCTGAGCGAATCAATGCTGATTTCTTTTTTGGCATTTCTTTTTGCGCTGTTGTTGGTGGCTATCGCGTTGCCATTTTTTAATAGGCTCACAGATAAAGCCATGAGCCTGCATATAGGCAACCCGCTGTTTTGGGGAGTAATGATTTTGTTTACGCTGTTCACGGGTTTACTGGCAGGCAGTTATCCTGCCTTTTATCTTTCTTCGTTTAACCCTGTACGTGTGTTAAAAGGAAATCTTAAAGCGGGTAAAAGCAGTTCATTGCCCCGTAAAATATTGGTTGTTGTGCAGTTTGCAAGTTCAGTGATACTAATGATAGGCACTATTATAATTTATGAACAGATACAATATGGTAAAAGTCGCCCGATCGGTTTCAATAATACCGGCTTGATTACGGTGAACTGGTCAGATGATATTGCTAATCACCTGGACGTAATGCGGGAGGAACTGTTGAGTACAGGTGCAGTGCTATCTATATGCAAAAGTAATTCTCCACCTTCTGATATTTTCAGTAATAATAATGGTTGGGAGTGGAAGAATAGCCAACCCGTTGAGAAAACGGTAGTATTCTCAACTATTGTTACCGATTACGATTACACGAAAACGATGGGAATAAAATTGCTGGAAGGAAGAGATTTTTCCAGGGATTTTGCAGGCGACTCGGCGGCTGTTATACTAAACCAGGCAGCCGTAAAACGAATGGGTTTAAAAAATCCGGTAGGAGAGACCCTGAAATGGAACGGTCAGCCATTAACAGTAATTGGGGTTGTACCCGATATACAAATGCAATCTCCCTATCATCCAATTTCTCCGTTAACTATTATTTACAATAAGAGTTGGGTAGGCTTTATAAATATCCGGCTCAATCCAAACATGGCAGCGTCCAAAGCAATTGCGCTTATAAAACCTGTTTTTGATAAATACAATTCTGCTTATCCTTTTGAATACCAGTTTGCGGATGAAGAATACGCTAAAAAATTTAATTATGAAGAATTGGTTGGCAATCTCGCAGCCATTGTAGCCATCCTGGCCGTATTTATTTCCTGTTTGGGTCTTTTTGGTTTGGCATCTTTTACAGCAGAACAACGTGTAAAAGAAATAGGCGTGCGCAAAGTGCTCGGCGCAAGCACATTCAACTTATGGCAATTGCTTTCAAAAGATTTTGTATTACTGGTGTTGATTGCGTGTGCCATTGCTATACCGGTTGCCTGGTATAGTATGAACGAGTGGCTCAAAAATTATGAGTTTAAAATCAATATCGGTTTCAGCGTTTTTGCATTGGTAATAGCAGCGGCTGTTATCATTACATTGATTACAGTGAGTTTTCAATCGCTGAGAGCCGCAGCAGCCAATCCGGTGAAATCACTAAGAACGGAGTAGCAGCCCCACCCGCCTTTCGCCGCGGCGGAGAGGAGACCAGAGCGCACAAACCAGCTATTCATAAATATTAATAAATTAAGGAACTGTTTAAGAAAGATGAGTAGTGTAAAAAAGTTGAAGTGGAAAATACGTAGTTCATTAAAGATATATAGCACCGCTCCCTTTCTTTCGGAAGGGGAGAAGGAGGGATAGGCTTCAAATCGCAAATCAAAAATCATATATCAGTAATTTCTTTTTTTTATGCTCAAAAATTATTTCAGAATCGGTTGGAGAAATGTTACACGCAACAAGACTTATGCGGGCATTAATATTGCTGGCTTGTCATTGGGCATTGCATGCAGTATCCTCATCTTTACAATCGTTTCTTATCATTTTAGTTTTGATCAGTTTCATAAAAATAAAGACAGGATTTACCGCATTGTAACGGAAGTGCATGGAGACAATACTTTTTATTCGCGTGGCACACCTTCTCCATTGGCAAAAGCTATCCGCAACGATTACACATTTGCTGAAAAATCCGTAAGGGTTGCCGTGTTTTGGAAAACCCCGGTAAGTATTCCTGCAACATCGGGAGATAATAAAAAGTTCAGGGAAGAAAATGGCTTTGCAGTTACCACTCCGGAATTTTTTGAGTTGTTTGATTTCCCACTCTCAGAAGGAAAGATCAAAACAGCATTAGCTGAACCTAATAGCGCCATCATCACACAAAAACTTGCAAAAAAATATTTTGGTGAAGAAGAAGCGATGGGCAAACTGATCCGCATTGATAATAAAGTTGATTTTAAAATCACTGGTGTATTAAAAGACCTTCCCTTAAATACCGACAGAACACAAGAAATTTATGTGTCGGATAAAAACCTGAAAGATTATAGCGACTGGCAGGCGAACGATGATAGCTGGGGCGGCTTCAGCAGCGAAACTAATACTTTTCTTTTGCTGAAACCTGGTGTTTCTGCGGCAACCGTTGAAAAATCGTTTCCTCAGCTCATGAAAAAATATTATGCCAATAGTCCCAGTCAAAACGCTTTTAAATTTAAAATGCAGCCACTAAATGATGTTCACTTTAATGCTGATTATGATGGCTATGCCGATAAAAAATATTTATGGGCTGCTGCTTTTATAGGATTGTTTTTAATTATTACGGCTTGCGTAAACTTTATTAATCTTGCTACAGCGCAGGCTTTAAACCGCAGTAAAGAAATTGGTATCCGCAAAGTATTAGGCAGTATGCGTAAGCAACTGTTCTGGCAGTTTATTGCAGAAACCGCAGTGATCACTTTTTTTGCCGTTATAGTTGCTTTTATATTTGCTCAGTTGGCTTTGCCGTTTGCAAATACGTTATTTAATACACACCTCACCGTCAACCCTTTTATTAATCCCACTATTTTAATTTTTATAACAGTAGTTACTATACTTGTTGTTTTCCTCTCAGGCTCCTATCCCGCACTGATATTGTCAGGATTTAAACCTATTATAGCGTTGAAAGGGAAATTATCTCAAAAAAATATTGGAGGTTTTTCGTTGCGACGGAGTCTCGTTATTACACAGTTTGCCATTTCGCAATTGCTTATTATAGGTACCATTATTATTGCTTCACAGATGAATTTTTCAAAAAATTCAGATTTAGGTTTTGCAAAAGATGATATTGTGATGTTGCCTGTTCCTTTAAACGATAGCATCGGAAATTTGAAAATGAAATTATTAGTAAATGAACTAAAGGAAATACCTACTGTAAAAAATGTGTCTTTATGCACTGAGGCGCCTGGCTCAAATCATAGTTACCTGAAGGGATTTCGCTACAGCGCTCATGCAGAAGATGAAAAGTGGGGGGTTAATGGAAAAGCAATCGATGATCAGTATCTATCTCTCTTTGATTTAAAACTGGTTGCTGGTAGAAATATTTATCCTTCAGACACTATTAATCAATATGTGGTGAATGAAACAGTTGTAAGAAAGTTGGGTTTGAAATCTCCACTGGAAATTATCAATAAAAATATCACGGTTGATGGAATTACTGCTCCTGTTGTTGGCGTAGTTAAAGATTTTTACGATAAATCTTTTCGTTCTGATATAGCTCCTGTTGTGTTGTTTCCTCAATATGCGTACAACGAACATTTTGCAGTAAACATCAGCGCACAAAATAGAAAATCCGCCCTGGCTGAAATAGAAAAGAAATGGAACAGTGTTTACCCTCAGTATGTATACAACAAAGAATTCCTGGAAGATAACCTTGCAAAATATTACGAGCTTGATGATATTATGCTGAAGCTGATTGAATTTTTTGCAGGAGTTGCCATTCTTATCGGTTGTCTTGGCTTATATGGTTTGGTATCTTTTATGGCAGTGCAAAAAACAAAAGAGATAGGCGTTCGTAAAGTTTTAGGGGCACGTATAGAAAGCATTCTTTGGCTATTTGGAAAAGAATTCAGCGGATTGTTGATTATTGCATTTTTAGTAGCAGCACCGATTGGCTGGCTGCTGATGAACAGGTACCTGCAGGATTTTAAATATCGTATAAACATTGGTATTGGCGTTTTTCTGTTAGCCATCAGTGTCACATTTATTATCGCTTTTATTACGGTAGGTTATCGCTCTATCAAAGCGGCAGTGGCAAATCCGGTGAAGTCACTCCGGACAGAGTGAAATTATAAATTTGATATTTGAAATTTGAGATGAAACTGAGCTTGCAGGTTTATATCTCAAATCTCAAATCAGAAATCTCAAATCTCCTTTATGCTCAAAAACTATTTCAAAATCGCGTGGCGGAACCTGATGAAGAATAAGGTTTTTTCGCTGATCAATGTGCTCGGTCTCACAATTGGTATTACCGTATGCATGATGATCTTTTTGTTTATCATGAATGAATTTAGTTTTGACCGGTTTCATAAAAATGGAGATCGCATTTATGAAGTGATGCGCATATACGATTCCACTAAACCAAGTGTGCCGTGGCTTTCTGGTCCATATGCGCCTGCTTTGCTGAATGATTTTCCCAATGAAATTAAAAGGGCCGTTCGGGTAATGCCTTCTAATTACCTTGTTACATACGGTGCCAAAGCTTTTAACGAGAAAAAAGTATATCGCGCCGATCCCGATTTTTTTCAACTGTTTTCGTTCCCGCTGGTAAAGGGTAATCCCGCAACCGCACTGCAGGATCCTAACAGTATTGTGATATCTGAAACTGCTGCCAAAAAATATTTTGGCAATGAAGACCCGATCGGTAAAGTGCTTGAGCTTGATAAAAAAGATCAACTAAAGGTTACAGGTGTTGTTAAAGATGTTCCATCCAATTCTCATCTCGATTTTGATATGGTGCGCTCCATCGCAGATTTGAACAACGCAGAGTTTTTTAAAAAATGGATCAACAATAACAATTTTACCTATGTGTTGCTCGATGAACATGCAGATAAAGCAAAGCTGCAGCAACGGTTTCCCGAATTCATGAATAAATATATGGGAAACGATATGACTAAGTATGGCATGCACTTTTCTATTTCGCTTACCCCTTTGCGTGATATTTACCTGCAGGAGTCTTCTTCATTTGCAACAGCAAAACATGGTGATAAAAAAGTTGTGTACATTTTTCTGTCTATTGCGGTGCTGATTTTGTTGATTGCCTGCATCAATTTTATGAATCTTTCTACTATACGGGCAGTGGAACGTTCTAAAGAAGTTGGGCTGCGTAAAGTAATGGGTGCATTGCGTAATCAATTAGTATGGCAGTTCATTGGAGAGTCTGTTTTATTAACTGGCATTTCGTGTGTACTTTCTCTTGGACTGTTGCAGGTACTAATGCCGGTATATAGCAACCTGCTGGGTTATACATTATCTGTAACCTGGGGGTCTATTAATATTTATATTTTCCTGCTGGGTATTATATTAATTGTTGGTTTTCTGGCGGGCAGTTACCCTGCATTTTTTCTTTCTGCATTTTCTCCCATACAGGCATTAAAGGGTAAATTAAAATTAGGTAAAGGCGGATCTTTTTTCAGGCAGGCATTGGTAGTAGTACAATTCAGTATTACCGTATTGTTGATTGTAAGTACCATTGTTATTATGAGCCAGATGGATTATATCAGGAAAAAAGAATTGGGCTATAATAAAGAACATACTATTGTTATACCTATTGACAATGGCGACTTTTACGATCATATGAGTGCATTTAAGAATGAACTGCGCACGAAAAATTCTATTCAATCGGTGGCGATGATGTCTGGTGAACCCGGCGGTTTTTTCGACGGTCAAACATTTGAGGTAGAAGGAAAGCAGGAGGTAATGAAATCGCGTACTGAGTTTGCCGATTTTGAATTTGTGCAAACACTCGGGTTAAAAATTATTGCGGGAAGAGATTTTTCACCATTGCATGCTACCGATACGGCAGAAGCGATGCTTATTAACCGTACTGCTGCCATGCAGTTTGGATTTACACCTGAACAAGCCATAGGTAAATGGATAAAAAACACGGTGAGAGATACCATCCGAAGACGAATAATAGGCGTGATAGAAGACTTTAATTTTCTTTCGCTGAAAGAAAATATGGATGCGCTGGTTATTTCGCCCAGCGAAGACAGGAGAGTAGCACTTGTAAAATTTAAATCGGATAACATTCCGGCAGTATTGCAAATGGTAAAAGAGGCATATAGCAATGTGGCGCCTGCTTATCCTCTTGAATATACTTTTTTGGATCAGAAGTTTGATACATTATATAAGAAGGACGTGCGGCAGCAAACGGTGCTAAGTATATTCTCCGGACTTGCCATTTTTATCGCTTGCCTTGGTTTGTTTGGACTGGCATCTTTTGCTGCGGCCAAGCGAACAAAGGAAATTGGTGTAAGAAAAGTGTTAGGCTCGTCCACCCGGAATATTGTAATGCTTTTGTCCACGGATTTGTTGAAGCCAGTATTGATAGCTGCATGTATAGCACTACCTGCCGGTTATTATATTATGACAAATTGGTTACAAAACTTCGCTTACCGCACACCGTTGCATTGGTGGATTTTTGTGCTGGCGGCAGTAATCACATTTGGCATTGCTTTGTTTACCGTAGGGGTGAAGGCATTAAAGGCAGCGGGAGCAAATCCCGTGAAGAGTTTGAGGACGGAATAGCCTCACCCCCGGCCCCTCTCCACGCGGTGGAGAGGGGTGCCCAGATATAAGAGTTCGATTAAAGTAAATGCAGCAGTGAAGCAAGAAAGTTTTAAATGATAGAAGATGCAAAGGGAGGGTTATTGGATGATTGTATAGGATCTATTCTTAAGATGATCTGGTAGAATCTTAAGTTTATTCATATTCTGTAGCACCGTCCCTCTCCGCTGCACGGAGAGGGAAAGAGGGTGAGGTTAAGCGGTAGCATATATAGCCTGTTCGTATTCTACAGCACCGCTCCCTCTCCGAAGGAGAGGTAGGAGGAGCCTGCCCGAATGAATTCATTCAGGCGGGCGAGAGGCTGAGAGGAACGTACAATGTGAGAATATTTGAATAAAAAATATAAAACCCATGAGAAAAAGATATTTTCTTTTTGTTCTTTCACTAATCCTCTCTTTCTTGTTGCGTGCACAGCAACCTATCCCATATGGAAATAATCCCGCGGCAGGACATTACGTAACAGTGGGAGATGCAAAGTTGTATTATGAAATATATGGAGAAGGACAACCATTGGTATTACTGCATGGAGGTGTATATGGTTATATTGATGAATTTGAACCATTCATTCAAAAGCTTTCATCTCATTATAAAGTCATTTGTATTGCTACACGCGGGCATGGTAAATCAGAAATGGGACACTCGGGGTTTACTTATAATCAGCGTGCTGAAGACGCGTATAAAGTCATCAGCAGTATAACAAAAGATAGTGTTATTGTGCTGGGCTTTAGCGATGGCGGTTATGCCGCGTTGAAGTTAGCGGCGCTGTACCCGGCAACCGTAAAAAAATTGATCGCTATAGGCGCCAGTGATTTCCCAAAATCTCCTTCCCGGAAAAAAGAAATATATAGTGTTGAAAGCCTTATGAAATCGGATTCAGCTTTTTTTGCTTCCCGTATTGCACTGATGCCGGAACCCGCAAGATGGGGTGAATGTCTTACAAAATTGAATAAAATGTACAATGAAGATTTTGTAAGTATTGAAACATTTTCAAAAATTAATTGTCCTTCTTTAATTATAGCAGGTGATAGAGACGATTATAATGCAGTAGAGAATGTGGTTAAATGCGCAAGGTCTATTAAGAATGCACAACTGGCAATTATACCTGGTTGCTGGCATGTTGTTTTCTTCTGCAATTTTCCTTCAGTATGGGCTGCAGTAGAACCTTTTTTAAATCAACAATAATCTGAAGGCCTGGTTACCGACAGACCGGCGTGTATGTGTGTAAATGGAGTGGAATACTGTAGTGTTATATATGAAATGATGTACGCTATTATTACCCTATGCACCAAACCTTACACCCTTTACCGAAACGAAATGATAAGCAAATAAGCCTTTCAATGATAAAAAACTACTTTAAAACCGCATGGCGCAGTATTGTGCACGACAGATCATTTTCTTTCATCAATATTATTGGTCTTACTATTGGTATAAGCGCTGCATTGGTAATATTCCTTATTGTGCAGTACGATCTTTCGTTTGATACATTTGAAAAAGATGGAGATCGCATATATCGGGTCGTATCGGATTATGATTTTTCAGGAAAGATATCTCATTCGCCCGGGGTGCCGCATGCCATGCCGGTAGCGGTACAAAATGAAGTAACAGGATTGGATGTAGTAGCGCCATTCCGCACCTGGAACAATGGGGTGAAAGTGAGTATTCCATCTGGCAGAAAGGATGATGTAACAGTGTATAAAAAAGAAACCGCCATTGCCTTTGTTGATGAAAATTATTTCAGGCTCATCAACTATCAATGGATCGAAGGTGCTTCTGCAACTGCTTTACAACAGCCATACCAGGTAGTACTTACAGAGGCAAATGCTGCATTGTATTTTCCGGAACTAACAAATACTCAGATTATAGGTAAGGAAATTATTTTTAATGACTCCATCCGCACTGTTATTACCGGTGTGGTAAAAGACATTGCATCTAACACAGATTTTAATTTCAAAACATTTATTTCAAGAAGTACCATTGAGCTTCCACGCCTAAAGCCCGGCGATGGGGATGAATGGGGTAGTACCAACAGCGCCTCGCAACTGTTTGTTAAGCTTTCTGCCGGCACAAAACCTGCACAGGTGCATGATCAGATTGAATCGATATTTAAACGGAATTATAAACAGTCTGAACAAACAGCCAAAATCGTTACTGCGCATAGCCTGCAACCATTGAGCGATCTGCATTTTAATGCAGACTATTATAATTTTAATAAACGACTGGCGCATAAACCAACTTTATATGCATTACTGGCCGTTGCAGTATTTCTGTTGGCGTTGGGAAGTATCAACTTCATCAATTTAAGTACAGCCCAGGCTTCTAAACGGTTTAAAGAAATAGGCATCCGTAAAACAATGGGTAGCTCAAGGTGGCAGTTGGTATGGCAGTTTTTGGGCGAAACATTGCTGCTTACTGCTATTGCAGGTGTTTTATCGCTTTCGCTTACGCCGCTGTTATTAAAATGGTTTGAAGATTTTATTCCGCAAGGCTTACATTTTAATATCCTGCAACAACCATTTATACTTTTATTTTTATTGTTGTTGGTGATGGTAGTAAGCATACTATCCGGGTTTTATCCGGCTGTTGTATTATCGGCATACAAACCTGTGCAGGTGCTGAAAAACCAACTGTATAACCGCAGTGGCGGCTCAGGAAGCACCTCCTTGCGAAAAGTATTGATCGTGTCACAATTTGTGATAGCACAGGTGTTTATTATTGCAACCGTATTGGTTGGCAAACAAATAAGCTATTCACTCAATAAAGATCTTGGCTTTAAGAAAGATGCTGTTATTTCATTTATTACAAATTACAATGACGATGATGGATCGCACCGCTTGGTATTGAAGAATACATTAAAAGCCATTCCCGGAATTGCTGCGGTGAGTATAGCTACCAATACCCCCTCTTCTGAACATTTTGGTACCCGTATCATCAAATACCATAACGGAAAAGAACAAATAGAAACAGAAGCGCAAAAAATATTTACCGATACCAGTTATATAGGGCTCTATCATTTGCAATTATTCGCCGGAACAAACCTGCCGGTAAGCGATACCATGCACAGTCTTGTGATCAATGAAACCTATTCAAAAGTATTAGGCTTTACAGATCCGGAGCAGGCTATTGGTCAAAATCTTGACTGGGGAAACGGCGTGGTATGCCCTATTGCGGGCGTGGTAAGTGATTTTCATGAAACGTCTTTGCATGAAGCCATTAAGCCAATCGTATTGGCAACAGATGCTTCACAAGGATTTTTATTTAATGTAGCATTGAACCCGCAAAATGCTGAAGGAACAGTTTGGAAAAATACTATCAATAAAATAGCAGAAGCTTTTAAAGCAGTATACCCGCAGGATGATTTTGAATATAATTTCCTGGATGAAAGTATAGCTAAATATTACGTTGCAGAGCAAAATACATCCCGCTTGTTATTGTGGGCAACAGGTTTGGCCATAGCGATCAGTTGTTTGGGCTTATTAGGATTGGTTGTTTATATCACTAACCAGCGCACCAAAGAAATAGGCATACGCAAAGTAGTGGGTGCAACTGTTGTACAGATTATCGCATTGATCTCAAAAGATTTTATGAAGCTGCTGCTGGTTGCCTGTATTGTTGCTATTCCTCTTGCATGGTATGGCGCTCATGTATGGCTGGATAATTTTGCATACAGGACAAACTTAAGCTGGTGGTTATTTTTATCCGGCGGCGTATTTATGTTTTTTATCGCCGCTATTATTCTTTGTCTTAAAACATTTAAAGCGGCGGTTTCAAATCCGGTGAAAAGTTTGAGAACGGAATAGCAGCCTGCCAAAACCCTCACTCTTCATACCATAAAGTGAGTATCGGTTTTCTTTGGCGATTCATAAATTAAAGTGGAGGAGGAAGATATAATTGTTCATCAAGGATATGCAGCACCACTCCCTTTATCCTGGAAAGGAAGAAGGAGGGATAGGTTGTTGAGGCTATAACCGTACAGCCGGTGTTCGATAGCGTACACTGTGAAAAGAAGGGGATAATATAATCGCCTTAAAAATCAATTACTTACAGGCTGGCATAAGCGTTGGTGCAGTAAAGCGTTAGCGTTTCTCTACAACAATTAGTGCACAATGTTTAAGAATTATATTAAAATAGCCTGGCGCAATCTTTTACGGAACAAAACTTTTTCTATTATCAATATTGGCGGATTAGCCATTGGCTTAGCAGCATGCTGGCTGATCATGTTGTATGTAAACAATGAATTGCATTACGACAGGTATCATGCCAATGCAGAACGCATTTACCGGATAGCTCAGCATGCAGAATGGGGCGGAGGCGGTTTTAATCTGGCATTAACCTCACCTCCTTATGCAGAAGCATTTAAAAATACATTTCCAGAAGTAAAAGAAGCAGTGCGTTTGGATATGGAGGGTGGTGGAACCATCACCTATGGCGATAAGCATATCCAGGAAGGCAATATCATTTTTGCCGACAGTAGTTTTTTCCAGGTATTCAGTTATCATTTTTTATACGGAGATCAGGATGCACTTGATAAACTCCAGTCTATCGTCATCACAAAAACAATGGCGCAAAAAATATTTGGTGATGCATCAACCGCCATCAATAAAACAATTTTATTTGGCAATGAAAGCAATATTGTAACAGGTGTAATTGATGATGTGCCTGCAAGTTCACACTTTACATTCAGCGCTATACGCCGCATGCCACCAAACAATAATGCTAATTGGGGAGATTCTTATCTATATACTTATCTGTTGTTGAACAAGGATGCTGATATAGAAAAATTAAATGCAAAATTGCCATCGTTTTATAATAAATATTTAAAGGCAACGATGGAGAAATTAGCAGGCAAAATAAATTACCAGTTAGAGTTGCAGCCGCTTACTTCCATACATCTTCACTCCAATCTTGAATATGAAATAGGCCCCAATGGCAGCATGCGCTATGTACTGGTATTTTCATTGGTAGCTGCACTGATACTGATTATCGCTTCCATCAATTACATGAATTTATCTACGGCGCGTTCTTCACTGCGGGTAAAAGAAATTGGCGTACGCAAAGTAAATGGTTCTGGTCGTTGGCAATTAGCCGCTATGTTTCTTGTTGAATCAATACTCATCACTTTCATCGCTTCACTCATAGCCATACTGCTGGTGAAATTAGTAATGCCTTTCTTTCTTCAATTTATTGGTAAAGATGCAGGCATCTGGCAACCCGGTACATGGCAAACTATTGCGCTATGTGCAGCATTTGCATTGGTAACGGGGTTTTTGAGCGGCATTTATCCTGCTTTCTTTCTCTCAGGATTTAAATTGATCCCTTCTTTAAAAGGACTAACGGGAACGCATGAGGGAAATCTCAGGTTCCGCCAATCGCTGGTAGTTTTTCAATTTGTGGTCACTATTGCTATGATTGCAGGTTCTTTTATCATTTATCGTCAACTGCAATATGTAAGCACCAAAGAGTTGGGTTTTAATAAAGACCAGGTATTGACATTCCATTTAAGTAACCAGGATGCAAGGAAAAAGGTAGAATTAATAAAAGCAACATTATTGAAAAATCCTGCAATAGAGGGTGCCGCATCAGCGGGTAACCCTATAGGTAATAATAATCTTGGAGGTAACGATTATCGTGCGGAAGAAAAAGATGGAAAAATGGGGGATAAAGATAAAATGGCGCATATACTGCTTGCTGATGAAGATTTTATTGGTACGATGCAGGTGAAAATGGCTGCCGGTAGAAACTTTTCAAAAGAGATGAGTACTGATAAAGACAAGGTAGTATTGATCAACGAAACATTTGCACAGCGCGAAGGTTGGAAAGACCCGATAGGTAAAAAGATTCAGAGGGGTGTAGATACAGCAGGTAATCCCAGGATATATGAGGTGGCTGGTGTGATGAAGGATTTTAATATTTATTCGTTGCAGCATAAAATTGAACCATTAATTGTTATGCTGCCTTCATCAGACGGCGACAAGGATAATATATATGTAAGAGTAAGCAGTAAGCAAACAACGGCGGGTATTCAGTACATAGAATCTGTTTTTCGCCAGTTTGATAATATCAATCCATTTGAATATAGTTTCCTGGATGAAAATTTTTCCCGCCAATATGCATCGGAGAAAATGCAGGGTAAACTTTTAATGATGTTTACCATACTTGCTATCATAGTTGCTTGTCTCGGTTTGTTTGGGCTTGTAACTTTCACTGCTGAGCAACGTCGTAAAGAAATCGGAATCCGCAAAGTACTTGGCAGTAGTGTAAGTGGCATTGTAGTGCTGCTTGCAAAAGACCTGGTGAAATTAGTACTGATAGCAATGGTTATTGCAACACCTATTGCATGGATAGCAATGAATAAATGGTTGCAGGATTTTGCATATAGAATAAATATTGGCTGGTGGATATTTGCTATTGCGGGCATATTGGGTTTGCTGATAGCGTTCGTAACGGTTAGTGTAAAAGCGGTAAATGCAGCAATTGCGAATCCGGTGAAGTCACTCCGTACAGAGTAATTAAAAATTAAAGATTTGAGATTTGACATATAGCCGAATATCTAAGGGACCCAAATCTCAGATTTCAAATTTCAAATTTTAAATCTCAAATCTCAAATGATAAAAAACTATCTCAAAATCGCCTTCCGCAACATTGCCCGGCATAAAGCATTTGCTGCCATTAATATTGCAGGATTAGCCATTGGTATGGCTTGCAGTATTTTTATATTGTTGTGGGTACAGAATGAATTGAGTTATGATCGCTTTCATAAGAATGCAGATAATATCTATCGAATTATTGGCGATGCCGGAGATTTTGATGCTGCTGTAAATTGTGCGTCTATGCCTGCAGAGCTGAAATTAAAAATACCTGCTATCAAAAATTTTGTACGGTTCAGTCATTACAGCACCAATGTATTTGAAGTTGGCAACAAAAAATTTGAAGAGAAGCGGATATTTTATGCAGATTCAACTTTATTACAGCAGTTTTCTTTTCCATTGGTAAAAGGCAATCCAGCTACTGCATTGATGCAACCCGACGCCGTGTTGATTACAGAAGACATGGCCAAAAAATATTTTGGTACTACAGATGCATTAGGAAAAATATTAAAGCAGGATAATCAAAAAAGTGTAGTGGTTACAGGGGTATTGAAAAACATTCCAACCAACTCACACCTGCAATTTGATTTTATTATGCCTTTGTCGGCTGTAGCCAATCAATGGAATGATTTAAAACAATCTACCTGGGATAATTTCAATTTTTACAGCTATATACAACTGGATGATAAATTCAAAGCGACCCCTGCCGCTATTGCGGGACTAAACAATCAGATTGATAAAATATTTAAGGAGCACGTAAACGAAGCAAACCTGAAAATCAGTTTTCATTTGCAGGCGCTTACTGATATACACCTCCACTCAAATTACCAGGTTGATTTGCCTGGGCATGGAAATATTCAGTATGTGAAAATATTCTTCTTTGTAGCGCTTTTTATACTTGCACTGGCTTGTATCAATTTTATGAATCTTTCTACTGCGCGTTCTGCAAGGCGTGCAAAAGAGGTGGGGCTGAGGAAAGTAGTAGGCGCAGGACGTAAGCAATTGATAGGTCAATTTTTGGGTGAATCAATTTTAATATCTTTCCTTGCTTTGCTTATTGCAGTATTATTAGTGTTGCTGTTGTTACCTGTGTTTAATTCGCTCTCTGGTAAAACACTCTCAATCTCCTTGCTTGATGGAAAGATTATTACCATTCTTTTGAGTATTGCTTTAGGTACAGGTTTAATCTCCGGCAGTTATCCTGCCTTGTTTCTATCCGCTTTCCGCCCTGCAAAAGTGTTGAAGGGAAATATCAAAACCATGGGCGGTAATTTGTTTTTCCGTAATGGATTGGTTGTAGTGCAATTTGTTGTTTCTATCGTTTTGCTGGCTGGAACCGCGGTAGTATTTAAACAGCTTAATTATATAAAGAGTATGAACCTCGGGTTTGAGCGCTCTAATCTTTTATACATGCAGATGTCTGGTGAGTTGTGGGGAAAGCAGCAAGCCTTGAAAGCAGAATTAAAACAAAATCCCTTAACAGCAGATTTCACTATTATAAATGATCTGCCTACTAACCTCGAAAGTGGCACGGTGAATGTGCAATGGGAAGGGAAAGATCCAAAATCGCAGATTGTTTTCCCAACCTTACAGGTAAGCGAATCTTTCTTCAATGTTTTTCAGATGAAGATGGCCAGTGGCAGAGCTTTTTCAGAAGCGTTTGCCGGAGATTCAAACAGTTATATACTGAACGAAAAAGCGGCAGAAGTAATGGGTTTTACAGCCGCCAGCGCTGTTGGCAAGCCTATGTCGATTTGGGACACTAAAGGCACTATTGTAGGCGTGGTAAAAAACTTCAATTACAAACCTATTCAAACGCCCATTGAACCAATGATCATCATGCTGAACAAGTGGGGTGGTCCAATCATTATCCGCACGCGGCCCGGAAAAACAGAAGCAACGATCAGTGCAATGGAGAAGATAGCTAAACAGTTGAACCCTGCCTATCCTTTCTCGTATGGTTTTATCGACCAGGATCTTGCTAATCTTTATAAAGGAGAACAACAAATGGGAAAGCTCTTTAACATCTTTGCCATACTCGCCATTTTTATTTCATGCTTAGGCTTGTATGGTTTATCAGCATTTATGGCCGAACAAAGAACAAAAGAAATAGGCGTAAGAAAAGTATTAGGCGCTTCTGTTTTCAATGTGGTATACCTGTTATCTACAGGGTTCACAAAATTAATTTTAATAGCCGTTGTAATTGCTGTTCCCATTGCCTGGTATACCATCAATAATTGGTTAAAAGGTTTTGCATATCGTGTAGATGCAGATTGGGTAATTTTTTTAGTAGCATCATTATCTGCACTGGCAATAGCATGGATAACGGTGAGCTACGAATCTATTAAGGCAGCAGTGGTAAATCCGGTAAAGAGCTTGAGGACGGAATGACCTCACCCCCGACCCCTCTCCACGGTGTGGAGAGGGGTGCCCAGGATCAAAGAGTGCTGAGTAAATACAGCAGAGGATATAAGAAAGTTTGAAAGGATGAAAAACAAAAAGGAATTATGAATGATTGTATGTGGAATTATTCCTAAGACGATGTGATAGCATATTATCTTGTTCATATTCTTTAACATAGCTTCCTTTCTTTTAGAGAAGGAGGGCGAGGCTTTAAATCAAAAATTCCAAAATCACAAATCAGCAATCAGATTCTTATGTTTAAAAATCATTTCATAGTTGCCTTCCGCAACTTCTGGCACAACAAGGTATTTTCAATCATAAATATTCTTGGGTTGTCTATCGGCATCAGTGCGGCATTGGTCATCTTTTTAATTGTGTATTACGAAAAGAGTTACGATGGTTTTGAAAAAGATGGAGATCGTATTTACCGCGTGGTGATGGATACGAAATACAATGGATCGGAAGGTCATGGTGCGGCAGTCCCTGCGCCATTAAGCAGCGCTATGCAAAATGAATTGACTGGTATTGATGAAACAGTACCTGTAATGACTTTCCAGGGTGATGGTTCAGCCAAAGTAGTAGTTGCGAATAATGCCGGGAAAGAAATTGTTTTAAAAAAGCAGCAGGATA
Source organism: Agriterribacter sp. (assembly GCA_047600465.1). Taxonomy (GTDB): domain Bacteria; phylum Bacteroidota; class Bacteroidia; order Chitinophagales; family Chitinophagaceae; genus Agriterribacter. The sequence goes on along the minus strand of JASGKU010000007.1, from coordinate 778,824 downwards.
TTGTATTTACCAACCAGCAGTATTTTCAATTGCTGCCTTTTCAGTGGCTGGCAGGTTCAAGACAAACTTCTTTACAGGAGCCATTTAAGGTTGTGCTTGCCGAAAGCAAGGCACAACTCTATTTTCCGGATGTAGCTATTGCTGACATCATTGGCCGGCAAATAAAATACAATGATGTTACTGTTACTGTGTCCGGTATCGTAAAAGATTTGAACGAACACACTTCTTTTAATGCGAATGAATTTATTTCTTTCGCCACCATTGCAAAAACAAATCTCCAGGATCAATTCATGATGGATGTATGGAACGACTGGATGGCCTATTCTGGATTATATATAAAAGTTTCAAAAGGAAGCAATCCAGCTAAATTGCAACAAGAGATCAATACGCTTTTGAGAAAGTACAATAAAGATGCGGCTAAAGATGCTAACAACAGCATGACGATAGTTTTGCAACCGCTCAGCGATGTTCACTTTAATACACAATACAGCAGTTTTAATCAACGGGTAGCCAGTCATAAAACATTATATGGTTTAACGGCTATAGCCGTATTCCTGCTGCTGCTTGGTTGCATTAATTTTATCAACCTCACCACTGCGCAGGCTTCGCGTCGTGCAAAAGAAATAGGCATCCGCAAAACGATGGGAAGCTCAAGAGGTAAACTGGTTGTTCAGTTCCTGAGTGAAACATTGCTCGTTACTGCTATCGCTACTGTGTTATCCATAGGCTTAACACCGGTTTTGTTGAAAGTGTTTGGAGACTTTATTCCACCAGGATTACAATTTGATCTTTTTCATCAACCCTCATTGATCATATTTCTTGTGCTGCTGGTTTTTGTAGTGAGTTTTTTATCCGGCATTTATCCTGCATTGATTTTATCTGGCTTTAAACCCGTTTTGGTGTTAAAAAACCAGGCATACGCAAACACAGGGCAAACACGTAGTGCGTGGGTACGCAAAACACTAACAGTGTCACAATTTGTAATCGCACAGTTTTTTGTGATTGCTACGGTAATGATCGGCCGCCAGATCAATTATTCTCTGAATATGGATATGGGTTTTAATAAAGAGGCGGTCATCTATTTCGATTTGCCAAGAGATTCTGTTAAAACACATCATCAACAATTGATGAACGACATAAAAGCCTTGCCTGGAGTTTCATTGGCCAGTGCAGCCTTTTTAGCTCCTGCAGAAAGTGGGGCAGCCTTAGCCAACATCTCGTATAACAATGGTAAGGAGGAATTAAAGCCCTCTGCCCAAATACGTTGGGGCGATCCTGATTTTATTAAGCTGTATGATATTAAAATATTAGCAGGCAGAAATGTGTTGCCAAGTGATACCGTAAAGGAATTATTGATCAACGAAAGTTATGCCCATGCTTTGGGATTTGTAAACGCAACAGACGCACTAAACATTCAATTGAACATGTGGGGAAAAACCTTACCTGTTGTAGGGATTATGAAAGACTTTCACGATCTCTCCGTGAAGTCTTTAATAAATCCTGTTGCATTTGGTGGGGCAGATGGAAATATTTTCCATATAAAATTAAAACCAAACACTTCGGGAGCGGAATGGAAAAATACGATTGCGGGTATTGAAAAAAAATACAAGCAGCTATATCCCGGCGAAGACTTTGAGTATAAGTTTATGGATGAAACCATAGCGAAGTTTTATGAAACCGAGCAAAAAACATCCAGCCTCTTGAAATGGGCTACTGCACTAACGGTATTGATCAGTTGCCTGGGCATGCTGGGGCTTGTAATGTATACAACCAATGCAAGAACAAAAGAAATTGGTGTACGCAAAATTTTAGGCGCTTCTGTTTCCGGTATTATCACTATCCTGTCTAAAGATTTTGTAAAACTGGTATTGCTGGCATTTGCAATTGCTACACCGGTTGCATGGTGGGCAGTATATAAATGGCTGCAGGATTATGCATATAAAGTAAGTATGAGTTGGTGGGTTTTTGCATTGTGTGGAATATTTATGGTGTTGGTGGCTTTGGTAACATTGAGTATTCAAACCATCAAAGCGGCGGTGGCAAACCCGGTGAAAGCATTGAGGACGGAGTGAAGCCCCTCCCGCCTCCCCTTCGGGGAGGAGACCTGAGCACATCTACCAGCTTTTAAAAGTTGATTATAAAATATGAAGTTGTTGATTGATAAAAAGTAGAGTAAGTTACTGAAGATGATGTGGAAGACATGTGACTGAATAAAGAAGTAATGCACCGCTCCTTTTCTTTTGGAAAGGGAAACGGAGGGATAGGCAAGGCTGTAACATTATAAACCACATCAACGTATTGAGGGTTATTCATTCTTCTTTAAATATTTAAAACTTACAAAATGAAAAAATTCAGTTTTCTTATGTTGCTTGTTTCAGGCGTACTGGCCCTGAATGCGCAGGATAGCGATAAGCAGCCTTATCTCACAAAATCTCTCAGTAGTGAATCTGTAAAAAAAGTGCAGGTAGAAACTTCGGGTGGTTCAATAACTGTAGCAAGTGGTGCTGCAGATCAATCAAGAATTGAAGTATATATACGTGGCAATGGTGGAATAACCAATAATATAAGCAAAGAAGAGATTCAAAAAAGGCTGGATGAGAATTATAGCCTGGATATTTCAGTAAGTAATAATAAACTTACTGCTATCGCTAAACAAAAAAGCGGAAATCTGAATTGGAAAAAATCGTTGAGCATTTCCTTCAAAATATTTGTTACTGAAAAAGTAGATACAAAACTTTCAACCAGTGGCGGCAGCATTTCATTAACTGATTTATCAGGCGTACAGGATTTTTCAACCAGCGGCGGCAGCCTGCACGTGCAGCATATAAGAGGCACTATTAATGGAAATACGTCTGGTGGAAGCATCACGCTTATTGATTCAAATGGCGATATTGATCTGGCAACCAGCGGCGGAAGCATCACTTCAAAAGCTTCTGAAGGAAATATGAAACTAAATACCTCTGGTGGTTCACTGAACTTTGAATCGCTCAAAGGCAAAATAGATGCAGGCACCAGTGGTGGTTCTATTCATGGAAGCAATATCAGTGGAGAATTGATTGCACATACTTCTGGTGGTAGTATAGATTTGAGAGATTTAATGTGCAGCCTCGAAACATCTACCAGTGGTGGTCATATCAATGTGCAGATAAAAGAATTGGGGAAGTATACAAAAATTGATAACTCAGGTGGTAATATAGAACTTGAAATACCAGGAAACGTAGGTATGAATATTGATTTACGTGGAGATAAAATAAGTGCAAACAAAATCAATAACTTTAGCGGCAGCCAGGATAAAGACAGCATGAACGGCACTTTGAATGGTGGCGGAGCTCCGGTAAAAGTAAATGCAGGTAGTGGAAGAATTACATTGTCGTTGAAGTAAGAGAACAGCCCCTCCTGCCTCCCCGAAGGGGAGGAACACTCAGCACAAGGCCAGCTTTTCAGAGTGATTGATAAAATGTGAAATTCTGTAAAAATGATGATTATTGAATTGAAGATGAAATGGAAGATATAGTTGTTTGTTAGAAAGATACAGCACCGCCTCCTCTCTTTCGGAGAGGAGGAAGGGTGGTGAGGCTTCAAATTTCAAATCTTTTTATGTTCAGAAACTATTTCAAAATAGCGGTGCGACATTTAACAAAACATCGCCTGTTTTCAGCGATCAATATTTTATGTCTTGCTATAGGTATTACATTCGCGATGTTGATAGGAGAGTATGTGCTGCATGAAAAGAATGTGAATGCCGGTTTAAGAAATGTACAGCAACAGTACATCATCAAAAGCAACTGGAAGGTAAAAGAAATGGGATTGGATTTTACCACGCTTGGTCCCCTGGCTCAAACACTCAAAAATGAATATCCAACGCTTGTTGCGCAGTATTACCGGTATAATCCTGTACTAAATGTTGTATCCGCCGGCGATAGACATTTTAAGGAAGATATTGCTATTGGCGATACTACATTGATTAGCATGTATGGATTTCCACTATTGTATGGTGATGTGAAGCAGCCTTTTACTAATAATAACTCGGCTGTTATAACAGAAACGTTAGCGTTAAAGCTTTTTGGTAATAAGAACGCTATTGGAAAAATGCTGGATATACAAACGGTGAGAAATGACAAACAGTTGTATACGGTTTCTGCTGTGCTGAAGGATATTCCGTATAACTCTATTATGAATCTTTTAGGAGATACCTATAGTGTATTTGTTCCTACTGTGGGTAACCGCTATTACCCCGGTACTGACGACCCCGCAGCAGGCTGGAACAGTATATTTGAGGTTTCGGCTATTGAATTGCAAAAAGGGGTAAGTGCTAAAGATCTGGAAAAACCTATTAAGCAGCTACTGGCAAAATACGCTTCAAAAGATATCAATGATAATCTTACGGTTGAACTGGCTCCGATGAAAACGTACTATACCAGCAATAACAATGGAGCTGTACAAAAAATGATCACCACGCTTTTGCTGGTGGTCATTTTTATTATTACGATGGCGGTTATCAATTTTATCAATATCAATATCGGTACTTCTTCTTACAGGTTAAAAGAAATGGGTTTACGTAAAGTATTTGGCGGTGAAAGAAGACAATTGATTTTTCAACATCTTACAGAATCGTTGCTGTTAACCTTTATTGCCGGAGCTTTATCATTAGGCTTATATGAATTGATGCGCAGTTACTTCAGTAGTATGCTTAACACTCCGCTTTCTCCCTTATGGAAATTTGATTTTTTCAGGATCGGGCTGTTAACAGGCTTTGTTACCCTGGTGGGTTTAATTGCTGGTATTTATCCAGCGTTTGTAATGAGCGCTTCAAATACAGTACACGCCATTAAAGGTAAAATTGATACTGCAAAAGGTGGACTTGTATTAAGAAGATCATTATTGATTGTACAATTTACCCTGGCCATCGTAGTATTCATCAGTGCATTAAATGTTTCAAAGCAGGTTACTTATTTCTTCAATAAAGATCTTGGGTACAATAAAGAGCAATTAATGGTGGTTACGGCGTTTCCAAAAAAATGGGATTCAGCCGGTATAGCACAAATGGAAATGATCAAACAGGGATTGCTTGCTGTGCCTACTATTAAAAGTGCAAGCCTGTCATTTGAAGTACCTGATCGTAAGCCGCCAAACAGTATTGGTATGCTGCCTGTTGGTTCTGCCAATAATCAACCTGCATTAATTGCTACTATGGGAGCAGATGAAGATTATGCGCAGACTTTTGGCTTAAAAGTTACTGCCGGAAACTTTTTTAATCACGGAAAAGGCCCACATGTACCGGGGCAGGTCGTTTTAAACGAATCCGCTGTCAAAGCGTTAGGTTTTTCGCTGCAAAATGCACCAGGTAAGCAGATAACAGTGCCTTCATTTAACAATGCTGTGTTCACTGTGGCTGGTGTAGTAAATGATTTTAATTTTTCAACCCTTCATGAAAAAATAGAGCCGCTTTGTTTTATGCATACAGAAGACCTGGTGTCGTATCGCTTCCTCACATTAAAATTGAACACCGCTGATATGACAACCGCGATTAGTACCATAAAAGAAAAATGGAATGCTTTATCGCCGGGTAATCCATTTGAATATTTTTTCATGGATGAGAAATTTCAAAAGCTCTATCAATCTGAACTTCAGCTAAAAAAAGCTACCAACGTAGCTACTGTGCTCAACTTGTTGATTGTATTTATGGGAATTTTTGGCGTAGTAGCGTTTACATTGGTAAAACGCCAGAAAGAAATAGCAGTTCGTAAAGTATTAGGTGCAGATGTAAAGAAAATTATTTTACTCTTTTTAAAAGATTACGCTTTATTGATTCTTATTTCAAATATCATCGCATGGCCGTTAGCGTATGGAGCAACCAATTACTGGTTACAGAATTTTGCATACAGGATGCCCCAGAATATCATGCCCTATCTTTTTGTGATGGCATTTATTTTTATAGCTGCAACAGCCTTTATAGTGGTGCAATGTTATAAAGTAGCGGTTAGCAATCCTATAAAGCCGCTGAGAACGGAATAAGAAGCCCCTCCCGCCCTCCCCGAAAGGGAGGAGACCTGAACCACAAAGCCTTCTTTTCATAGATGCAGTAAAATAAATAGGTGATGTGTAAATAGAGCGCTGAAGTAAAAGTGGAAGATATAAAGTTGAATTGAGATTGTATAATACCGCCTCCTCTCTTTTGGAGAGGAGGTAGGGAGGAGAGGCTGTGTCTTTAACATTAATTAACGTCCACAAAACATACTCCTTTTATCTTTGAAGGCAAATTGTATTAGTTTCGCCGTTGATGAGAAATATATACGTATTTGTCCCTCTATTTATATGTTCGGTTGCATGCTCTTCCAAAAAGGAAAAGGTTGCAACGCAACCCACGCAACCCAAAAAACAGGCAGTAACTGCCGATGCATTTGTAGCCAAAACCACTGCATTAAGTGAAGATATACAGGTAGCTGGTTCATTGATGCCATCTGAAGGAACGGATGTGCGATCGGAAATAGCAGGCCGGGTAGTGAACATTAATTTTAAGGAAGGCAGTGTTGTACAAAAAGGGGCATTACTGGTAAAATTGTTTGATGGCGATCTGCAGGCGCAGCTAAAAAAACTGCAGGTACAATTAGAGATCAACGAAAAAACGGTAGAACGCTATAATGCCTTATTAAAAATACAAGGTATCAGTCAGCAGGATGTTGACTTAAGCGCATTACAGGTAAGCAATAACAAAGCAGATATTGAACTGGTAAAAGTAAACATCAGCAAAACGGAAATAAGAGCGCCCTATAGTGGTCGCATCGGTTTAAGAAATATCAGCCTTGGCGCTTATGTTTCTCCCACAGATCTTATTGCAACCATCCGCCAGGTAGATCAACTAAAACTGGAATTTACCGTTCCGGAAAAATACAGCACCAGTTTCCCACCGGGTAAAAAAATCTCATTTACTATTGATGGTGTGCGGCAGGAATTTCAGGCTACCGTTCTTGCTACAGAATATTTTATTGATGCTAATACGCGTAGTCTAACGGTAAAAGCTATTGTAAAAGGTAATAACCCTTTGCTGGTGCCCGGTGCATTTGCCAAGGTAGCCCTGGATTTAGATAAAGATAATAATGCGGTGATTGTTCCTACACAAGCCATCATACCACTTTCAAGAGGAAAGCAATTGATTGTATATAAAAATGGCAAGCCAAAATTTTTAGATGTTACAACCGGTATAAGAGATTCGGCATATGTACAGGTATTGAGTGGAATAAATATTGGAGACACCGTTTTAGTGAGTGGACTAATGGCAGTTAAACCCAATTCTCAAATACAACTTGGTAAAGTACAATAATGAACATTTCAGAATTAAGCCTGAGGCGGCCGGTACTGGCTACTGTTTCGAGTATTGTTATCGTAATATTCGGAATACTGGGTTTTACTTTTTTGGGCGTAAGAGATTATCCTGCTATTGATCCTCCCGTTATCAATGTACGAACCAGTTATTCCGGCGCCAATGCAGATATTATTGAATCGCAGATTACAGAACCGCTTGAAAAATCTATCAACGGTATAGCCGGTATAAAAAATATTACTTCATCCAGCAGCCAGGGAAGCAGCAATATTACGGTTGAATTTGATCTTGGCGTTGACCTGGAAGCTGCGGCTAATGATGTGCGTGATAAAACATCACAAGCGCAGAGAAATTTACCACTTGATATTGACGCGCCTTCTGTTGTTACCAAAGCAGATGCCAGCGCGGATGATATTATTTCGGTTACGGTACAGAGTGATATCCGCAATCCACTGGAGATAACCGAATATGCTACCAATGTGTTACAGGAAAGGTTGCAAACCATACCCGGCGTAAGCAGTATGCAGATAAGAGGAGAGAAGAAGTATGCCATGCGCATCTGGTTTGAGCCTGCAAAACTGAATGCATATGGGTTAACCTTTTTGGATGTGCAGGATGCCTTAACGAGAGAAAACGTGGAACTGCCTTCAGGCAAAATTGCCGGAGATAATACAGAGCTTACCGTTCGAACTTTTGGAAGATTGAGTACGGAAGAAGAGTTCAATAATGTTATCATTAAAAATGACGGCAGGGGTATTATACGATTGAAAGATATTGGCGAAGCCGTGCTTGGACCGGAAAATGAAGAAACCATATTGAAATATAATGGAGAGCCTATGATCTCTCTTTCCATTATTCCATTGCCCGGATCAAACTATGTAGCTATTGCAGATGAATTTTATAAAAGGTTTGACCAGTTAAAAAAAGAATTGCCAAAAGATATTAAGCTGGGCATATCAAGAGATCAAACGGTGTTTATTAAACGGTCTATTACCGAAGTAGAAGAAACGCTCATTATTGCGATAGTGCTTGTGGTATTAATAATTTATTTCTTCTTCAGAGACTGGATCATTGCTATACGCCCATTGATTGATATCCCGGTATCGCTTATAGCCGCTTTCTTTATAATGTATCTATGCGGATTCACAATCAATGTGCTTAGTCTTTTGGGTATTGTGCTTGCAACGGGTTTGGTGGTGGATGATGGAATCGTTGTCACGGAAAACATTTACAAAAAAATGGAGCAGGGCATGAACAAATGGGCTGCTGCCAGAGAAGGTTCCAAAGAAATTTATTTCGCGGTAATTGCTACTTCCATAACGCTTGCCGTAATTTTTATACCCATCATTTTTTTACAGGGATTTGTGGGTAGGCTTTTCCGTGAGTTCGGGATAGTGGTTGCAGGTGCTGTATTGGTTTCAGCATTTGTATCGCTTACTATCACGCCTGTATTAAACGTAAAGATGACCAAGGACGTGCATAAGCACGGCTGGTTTTACCGGGTTACAGAGCCATTTTTTAAAGGAATGGAAAATGGATACCATCGCATTTTGGCTGCCTTTATGAACGCTAAATGGCTGGCACTCGTCATTATAGGTATCTGTATAGCTATCATATGGCTTATCGGTAACAATCTTAAGTCGGAACTTGCTCCTTTAGAAGATCGCAGCCAGCTTCGCTTAACCATCACCATGCCTGAGGGGGCTTCTTATGAATACACAGATAAGTTTATTGATAAGGTTACCAATTATATCCAGGATTCTGTACAGGGCGTTAGCTCTGTATTATCTGTAACAGCGCCTGGTTTTACCGGCGGTGGTACTGTTAACACCGGGTTTGTAAGAGTAATGTTGGTTGATCCCAAAGAGCGTACTCAATCACAACAGGAAATTGCCGATATCATTAATAAGAAATTAGCCGGTTTTCCCGAAGGCAAAGCATATGCTACGCAAGAGCAAACAATTTCAACCAATAAAAGGGGTGGTGGATTGCCTGTACAGTTTGTTGTGCAGAATAATAATTTTGATAAGCTTACAGAAGTACTGCCCAAATTTTTAGATGCGGTAAACAGCAATCCAACTTTACAGGGTGTAGATATTGACCTGAAGTTTAACAAGCCCGAACTATCGGTAACGGTTGACCGCATTAAAGCAAGCGCCCTGGGTGTAAGCATTGATGTAATATCAGAAGCATTGCAACTGGCATATAGTAACCGACGCCTGGGCTATTTTATAAAAGACGGTAAACAATACCAGGTAATAGGGCAGGTGCCCAGAGATAACAGGGATAAACCAACGGATCTGCGTAATATTTATGTACGCAATCTACGCAATGAAAATATTTCATTGGATAATCTTGTGAATATAAGGGAGAGTACTACGCCTCCTACGATCTATCATTTCAACCGGTACAAATCAGCCACTATTTCAGCGGGGTTAGCACCGGGAAGAACATTGGGAGAAGGTATTAAAGCAATGGAAGACATCAGCAAAAAATTATTGGATGATACATTTGCCACTTCACTGGCAGGCATCAAGAGATCTGGCAGAAAGTTCCGGTAATACTTTGTTCGCCTTTGTGCTGGCACTTGTGTTGATTTTTCTTGTACTTTCTGCCCAATTCGAAAGCTTTATTGATCCTTTTATCATCATGATCACCGTTCCCCTCGCTATTGCAGGCGCCGTATTATCCTTGTGGATTTTTGACCAGACATTGAATATATTTTCGCAGATTGGTATAATCATGCTGATAGGGTTGGTTACAAAAAATGGTATCCTCATTGTGGAATTTGCCAATCAAAAACAGGTAGCAGGTATTGCAAAATCACAAGCCGTTGTAGACGCAGCAGTAGCAAGACTAAGACCGATATTGATGACAAGCCTGGCGATGGCTTTGGGTGCGTTACCGTTGGCATTATCTATTGGCGCTGCTTCAACAAGCCGTATACCATTAGGTATTGTAATTGTTGGAGGGATCATCTTTTCACTGGTGCTTACTTTATTTGTTATTCCCGCTATGTATAGTTTTCTTTCGGCAAGAAAACATGAGAGCCACATTGACGAATATTTTACAGAAGAAAAAAGAGCATAATAAAAATGCAGGCAAAAAGATATTGCAGTATCATACTGGTTATTTTGTTTACAGGGATGGGTGCGCATGCCCAGCAAATGGTTACCTTACAGGATGCTATTGCAGCAGCGCTGAAAAGCAATTTTGATATCCTGCTCGTACGCAACGATTCTATATCTGCCGGTGTTGACAAGCATTATATCTATGGCGGATTTTTACCTACGGTGAATGGTTCCATATCAAGAGTTAAAAACATTTCGAGCCAGAAGCAAATACTGGCTGATGCTTCCGTTAAAACAGGCTCAGGAATTGAAAACCTTAACCTTAATCCTGCTATCAATCTTAATTGGGTATTGTTTGATGGGTTGGCCATGTTTGCCACCAGGGATAAGACGAATGAACTTTTTAATCTCGGCAGAATAAATCTTAAAAACCAGGTAATCAACTCCACCGCGGAGGTAATCAATGCTTATTATATTATTGTAAGGCAAAAGCAACAGTTGAAAGCAATTGAAGAGCAGATGTCCATCAATGAAGAAAGAGTAAAACTGGCAGACAGAAAATTGTCTGTTGGGTTGGGAACCAAGCCTGAATTATTACAGGCAAAGGTTGACTTGAACGCACAGAAGGCTGCACGTTTGCAGCAGCAGTCTATCATGTCACAGTCAAAAGAGCAATTGAATCAATTGACCGGTATGCAATTGCCTGATGCATATGAAGTGGCAGACAGTATCCCTATCCGTGATGATCTTGATCTTGCGGATATTCAAAACCAGGTAGAGGCAACAAGCCCCACTATATTACAGGCTATAAAAAATGTTGATATTTCAAAGCTCACTTTAAAGCAGGTAGAAGCAACGCGTTGGCCTGTTATTTCTTTTGTATCTGCCTATAGCTTTTCACAAACTGATATTGCCAATAATATTAACCCCTATGGAGCAGTCTTTAATCGTAATAAAGGCTTCAATTTTGGATTTGCTGCTAATGTGCCTATCCTCAATTATTTGAACGTGAATCGTACTATAAAAAAGGCAAAGCTTGACGTTTCGTATCGCCAGATAGTTTTAGACAAACAAAAAAGCTCCGTAAATGTGCTGATAAAAGCGGGCTTTTATAATTATCTATACCAGATCAGCTTATTGCACCTGGAAGAAGATAATATTGAGCTTGCTAAAGAAAATGTTTTTATTGCCCTGGAAAGATTTAAACAGGGCGTATCCACCTATCTTGAATTACGTGAAGCGCAAAAAAGCCTTGAAGACGCATATGACCGCTTAATAGCAGCCCGCTATAATACCAAACTTTCTGAAACAGAACTGATGCGGTTGAAAGGGGATTTGGTGAAATAGAGAGAGGAGCCCCTCCCGCCTCCCCGAAGGGGAGGTGACCTTTGCTCAGCCCTCGCTTGTCTAAAAAGGGTTGCTATTAAACGATAAACTTCAAACCATAACCCTACTCCCGCAACCTTCTATCTTTCTCCACATACTCAATCAGAAATCCTCAATCAAAAATCATAAATTCTTAGTGAACCTCCGTGCCTTGGTGTCCTTGTGTTTCCCATATCTCAAACTTTTTTCCTTATTGCGAAACTTTATTTCCTGATTTCATCAAAATTTTAATCCCGGCAGAAATACTTTCGCGCCGATAAAAATCTTATGTAAGGATCTGTTCCCTGTTTTCTTTTTGAAAACGCAAAGGATAGTAAACTACTAACAGCTTAATTTTTGTTCAGGTGATGAAAAAAAATATTCTTTTATTCTTTGTTTTAGCCTTCTTATCTATTCCTGTTTTAGCACAAAATGCCAAAGGCAATATTGAAGGAAAAATAACTACGGTTGATGATAAACCGGCGTCAATGGTAACGGTATTAATTAAGGGTACTAAAAAAACCACACTTACTGAGGACGATGGAAGTTTTATTATGAGGAATGTACCAGCCGGTAACTACGAACTGGAAATTTCACTGGTAGGCTATGAAGTTATCCGCGAAAAAGTATTAGTAGAAGCGAATCAAACATTGAATGTATCATACAAACTAAAAATTTCCGACAGTCAGTTACAGGAAGTTATCATAAAAACAAATGCTGGTTCTTTCAGGGCTGGCAAAACTTCGCCTACGCTTCGCATTCAAACACCTTTACTTGAAGTGGCACAGAATATACAGGTGGTTACTTCATCCGCATTATCCAGCCAACAGGTGATAAGTATGAGTGATGGTGTGATCCGCAATGTAAGCGGTGTTACAAGAGCAGAACATTGGGGAGATTTATATGCGAACCTCAGCGCAAGAGGCTCCCAGATCCAGGCTTTCAGAAATGGATTTAATGTGGTGAATTCGTACTGGGGACCACTTACGGAAGATATGAGTTTTGTAGATCATATTGAGTTTGTAAAAGGCCCCGCAGGCTTTATGCTTTCGAGCGGCGATCCAAGTGGCTTGTATAATGTAGTTACCAAAAAACCCACAGGTCAAACAAAAGGTGAAGCTACACTTACAATGGGCAGCTATGGTTTGTACCGTTCTGCACTCGACCTTGATGGCAAATTGAGTGATGATGGAAAATTGTTGTATCGTTTAAATGTATCTGGCCAGTTTAAAAAATCTTTCCGGCCTAATGAATACAATAATCGTTATGTGATTGCCCCGGTGCTTTCTTATCAACTGGATGATAAAACCAAACTCACGTTAGAATACAATTACCAAATGGCTGATATGAGCGATGTGGGTTCGTTTTATGTTTTTTCTACCAAAGGATATGCAAATCTGCCGGTTGATTTTACAGCCCAGCCTGCAGGACTACCAGGCACAGCCATTAATGATCACAGTGTGTATGTAAACCTGCAACACGAGCTTAGCAAAAACTGGAAACTCACTGCACAGGTATCACATTTTTTATATAACCAAAAAGGTACCTCTTCGTGGCCTACTGTAATAAACGAAGATGGTACATACATACGCAGTGTGGGCATTTGGGATGCCCGCAGTAAAATGACAATGGCTCAGGCTTTTTTAAATGGCGATGTAACAACAGGTGCTGTGCGCCACAGGATACTGGGGGGCTTGGATATGGCGAATAAAGCGTACATGGCAGACTGGACGCAATCGCACGACCTTGATACGGAAGATGAACCATTTGATCCGCAAAATCCAAATCTTGGCGTTCCGGTAAATGGGTATCCTCAATTTGACAGAAGCAAACCTTTATCCCAGCGTGCGCAGGAAGGCGGCGGTTTGCAGGATTTGCAGTATACAAGTTTGTATCTGCAGGACGAACTGGGTTTCTTTAATAATCTTCTTCGTGTAACCCTTGCTGGTAGGTATACAGATCTGCAACAGTCTGCTTACGGTGGAGCTCCTGATAAAGCAAAACATTTTACACCAAGAGCCGGGATAAGCGCATCGCTTACCTCAACAACAGCTATATATGCCATGTACGATCAGGCATTTATTCCGCAAACTGGTATATTAAAGAATGGAGGAAAAGTAAAACCGATAACAGGTAACAACCTGGAAGCAGGCATTAAGAAAGATTGGATGAATGGACAATGGACTACCACATTGAGTGTATACCGGATACTGAAAAATAATGAACTGACTGCCGATCCCACAAGCGATCCTAACCTTGGCTTAAGCATAGTGCTGGGTCAGAAAGAGGCAAAAGGAGTTGAGTTTGATTTGAGAGGAACTATTTTACCGGGTCTTAACCTTGTTGCCAATTATGCATTTACTGAATCAAAAGTAACAAAGGTTGCCGACGGCATCACCTATATGAAAGTAGGCGATCAGGTGCCTGGTTATGCAAAGCATACTGCTAATGCGTGGTTGAACTATGCTGTTCAGTCAGGCGCTTTAAAAGGAGTAGGTGTATCCGCAGGGTTTACCTGGCTGATAGACAGGGCTACTTATTGGGAAGCAGCTCCGGACCCATCAAAAGATCTGAACGATTATTTTAAACTGGATGGCGGTTTGTTTTGGGAGAAAAATAAACTGCGCTTAACCGCAAACGTATTTAATATATTGAATACCTATTTATACAGCGGCTCATACGAATCATGGATGTCAACACCAGCTTATAGCTGGCAGGCAGAACCACCGCGTAACCTCAGGTTCAGTATCGCTTATCGTTTTTAGTATTTTTTCTTTAAGATTACAAAGTCATTTAAAAGCAAAGTTTTTACATGGTAAAGACTTTGCTTTTTTATTCTTCCTGGTATATTGATTTTATTATGAAGGGTGGGAGCCTGGTGAATATATCAAATACAGTGCTATCCTAAGATGCAGTAAAATGCATATTTTTATAGCAATGGCAAATTCAGTGAGGCATATCTGTTTTTTCTTTTTCCTGCTCACCGCCTTTGCCGTGCGTGCACAGGAATACGTGTTCACGCGTGTGTCTATGCAGGAAGGATTACTTTCCAATAACATCCTCAGCATCTACCAGGATCCGCAGGGTTACATGTGGATCGGCACTGCAAATGGTCTTCAACGATATGATGGTTATACTTTCAGAAACAGTTTATCTGATAATACCCGCAGACAGGTAGACCAGATACTTGAAGATAGCAAGGGAAATATGTGGATCAGGATGGGAAAAGTAGTAGGCACTTTTGATCGCATCAATTTTACTTTTTCAGGTATTGAATTGGCAGACAGTATTGCTGCTGCACACTTTGTACTGGGAAGGGATGCTTCGCATAATATATATTTATTGCAGCCAGGGGGCAAATGTTTTTACTTTAATACTCAACAAAAACGGTTTACTGCCAATACTCCTTTCAGTATTCCGGATTCATTGGGGATTTATGGAATTGTTGACGATGCCGCAACCAATTGTTTCTGGATAAATACAACAGTGGGATTAGCCGTATATAATAAAACTAAAAGAACTTTTCATTCCTGCTTTTATAACGGGGAAGCACATCCTCTATTGAGGAACAAAGTATTTTCATCCGGCATTGCTCATTTTTCTATTGATAAACAACGCCGTTACTGGATTCAGCAATGGAATACACGTAAAAATGATTTTGATTTTTATTGTTATGATGAAAGGTCTGCATCTTTTACAAAAGATAGTGCCGGTTTATCAACAGCAGGCAATGGTAATTACTTTGATGTATATGGGTTTACTTCATTTAAGGACAACAGTGTTGTGGTATATGGTAATAATTGTCTCCGTGTGCTGCGTAACGGTGTTTTCACTGAAGTAAGAGATAGTATTTCTAATACTTATGCTATTCGTTTTAATATAGTAAATGCTGTATTGCAGGATAGAGAAGAGACATTGTGGATGGCCACAGACGATGGTTTGTACAGTACGGTTTCCAACCTGCATAATACAGATCATATAATTGTGTCGCAGCAAAATGGAAAGGCAAGTGTTAATTGTCTTTTGCAGGATGAAATGGAACGCACATGGATTGGTACCTGGGGACGAGGTGTTATTGTGTTGAAAAAGGAAAGAGGTGTTGACCCCGGAGTTAACATATACGGATCGTTGCCGGAAGATAAAGACCTGAGGCTTGTATGGGATATGGAGCGCCATACTAAAACAGGAAAAATATGGATCGGATGCCAAACAGGAAAACTGGTTGTATATGATCCTGCAAAAAACAGCGCTATATGGATGCAGCCAAAGATTTTCCAGGAAAGAACAGTGCGTCAATTGGAGGAAGATAGAAATGGAGCGCTTTGGTTTGGATTACAGAGTGGCAAATTATTCAGGCTTGATCATGCTGGCAATTTCGAAGAGATGTATTCATTTAAAGGATTAATCAGTAAACTATATGAAGATAATAAAGGAACATTATGGGTTGCTGTAAAAGGCGAAGGGCTTTTTGAAATGGATATACAAACAGGTAAGATTACACGAACCTGGAAAACCTCTGCCTATGTCAAAGACGTTTTACAAGTAAACGATTCTGTTTACATGTTCGCCGCAGAGGAATTGCAGTTACTTAATACGGTAAGTGGTAAAACCGACAGCATCAGGCAATACGAAAATATTCCTGTAGGCGAAGTATACTCAATGCAGCAGGATGACAAGGGGATGATATGGGTAAGCACCACGAATGGCATTTTCCGCTTCAATCATTCAACGGGTAATTTAATAAGATATACTCAGCGGGATGGATTGATTTCCGTTTACAACAACAGTTTTATATTGGAAACTTCTCTCAGGCTTAAAAATGGCAATCTTGTTTTTGGCGGCAATGAACATTTAGTAGTATTTAATCCCGCAGACTACCAGGTTGAAGCAGTTCCACCGGATGTCTCCATCAGCGCATGGCAGTTATTTGATACCTATCTTTCCCCGCAAACGATGAACAGTGAACACTCCTTCAGGTACAATCAGAATTCTTTTACTGTTGAATTTGCTGCGCTTAGTTTCAGGCAAATTGAAAAACTGATTTATGAATACAAACTGGAGGGAGCCGATAACGACTGGACCGCTGTAAAAATTCCCCGCCCTGTTCATTATACATTGTCGCCTGGCAAATACAGGTTTTTGGTAAGGGCAAAAAATAGTCTCGGGGTTTATTCCAATAACATCACTGTTGTTCCTTTTGCCATCACACCACCCTTCTGGAAAACATACTGGTTCCTTGCCATTATCCTGGCTGCTATAGGCGCTTTACTATATTACCTGCATCGGTTGCGGGTTCGTAGGTTGCTGCAGTTAGAAAAAGTAAGAAGTAAATTAGCACGTGACCTTCACGATGATATGGGCTCTACACTGAGCACTATTAATATACTTAGTAACATGGCAATGCATCAAAAAACGTTAGATGAATTTACCAGCAAACAATACCTGCAAAAAATTAATCACAGTGCTACGCAAATGATGCAATCCATGGATGACATTGTGTGGAGTATAAATCCCGCTAATGATAGTGCTGTAAAGATGCTGGCAAGAATGAAAGAAACCGCAGGGGCAATACTTGAACCACAGCAGATTGAATACAGTTTTGAGGTGAATGATAAAGTTAAAGCACTAAGTTTTTCTACGGAATACAGGCAGGAGATTTTTCTTGTATTTAAAGAAGCGATCAACAACATTGTAAAATATGCGCAGTGTACTGAAGTGAAAATACATATGACCAAGCAGGAACAATTTCTCGTACTGGGCATCATTGATAATGGTAAAGGCTTTGAAGCAGGAGCGAATGCCGGTTCAACAATCCGCGGCAATGGGTTAAAAAATATGGAGAAAAGAGCTGCGCAGCTAAAGGGTTCCGTTAGCATCACCTCTATAAAAGATAAAGGAACCAGCGTAACCTTACGGGTACCGGTCGCATGAATATGCGATTAATATTAACCGGATGGTTATTAGTTTTGTGCCGTCAAACAGTAATATGATCAGGATCCTTTTATATGATGATGTACAATCGCTTCGGGAAACGCTGGTGATGCTGCTTAGTGCTACCGAAGGGTTTGAAGTAGTGGGGCAATTTGATAATTGTGAAACTGCATCAGCGGATGTGAGCGCTCTGCATCCGGATGTTGTACTGATGGATATTGATATGCCGGCAGTAACAGGTATTGAAGGCGTAAAAGCCATCCGCAAGCAGCACCAGGATGTAAAAATAATTATGCTTACAGTGTTTGATGATAACAGGAATATTTTTGATTCCATCAGGTTTGGCGCTAACGGGTACCTGTTAAAAAAAAGTGCCCCGGAAGCTATTGTTTCGGCGATCCGTGATGTTTATAACGGTGGCGCTCCCATGAACGCAGCCATAGCAACACAGGTGCTCAAAATGTTCGCTGGTATGTCTGCAGGCAGCCACGATTATGATCTATCTGAAAGAGAAAAAGAAGTATTGCAGTCGCTGGTGGATGGAAACAGTTATAAAATGGTGGCAGCTTCCCTAGCCATTTCTATTGACACCGTACGTACGCACATCCGCAGCATATATGAAAAACTCCAGGTAAATTCTAAAAGTGAAGCCGTAGCAAAAGCAATCAAAAACAGGATTGTGTAATCTTCTTCTGCCAGCTGTAGTGCACAACAGTTGAGGCTGCTCTCCAACTATTTTATTGCCGTTGAATAACAGGTGCTATGCCTGAACAGGCAACCTATGCCTGCACCAATATTTTATTTTTTAAAACAACTTATATGAACAAAAATACAAAGCAATTTAAAGGCATTTTATGGGCAACTCTTTTCATGCTTGCAACAATGGTATCCTGCAAAAAAGATACAGATGACAATGGAGGTGATCTTCCGGCAGTAAAAGTACCTGCTGAACTGGTAGGTAAATGGGCATGGTCGGAAGTAAGCGGAAGTGTTATCAGGTATGGTGATGGACGTGTTGAACCAACATGGGCACGGGGAAATATTTTCCAGATTGACGCGAACGGCACCGGATTCAGCATTATTACTGCTGAAACACACAGTTATACAAGTGAGAGTGTTTCAAAAGTAGAAGAAGACTGCCGTTATTTTATCGAACTCGGAACAGATGGAAATTTCATTTTCAAATGTTATCCCATGAAAGGTAAAGTATATGAGAATGGAGTATTTCTTCACGATCTCGAGAAAGAAAAGATCTATCCTGCAAAAAGCTGGAACTGGGGATGTACACTGGTAACAGACGAATCAGGAACGTATTTCGAAAGTGGCGGGTTGCGCTACATTAAACAACAATAAAAATTATTACAATGAAAAAGTATTTTAATCAATATAGCATTCTATTTGTTTTAGGTATACTGGTACTCGTGTCATGTAAAAAAACAGATTTACCACACGGTCAAAATCCACCACCACAGGACACCGCAAAGACTGGAAAATTTTCGATCGCCATCGATTCATTGCCTGGTATAACTGCACCGGCAACAGATTTAACAGCTATTGTTTCAGTGGCTGATAAGCAGCATAACACTGTTATTGCCAGCAAGAGAATGCCACTGACCTTGCACAGCAAATATGAAACGGACACATTGAGTTTACCTGTAGGAAATTATGAGATTTCGGGCTTACTGATAATAGATAAAGACAGTGCCGTTAAGTTTGCATCTCCGCACAGCGGGTCGGTAAAAGCGCCGCTTGTTACACATGCTTTGTCCATTCCATTCCAGGTAAAAAAAGAAAAAAGCACTGTTATAACGGAAGTGCTGCGTGTAAGCAAAGACGACAAAGCAGAAGATTTTGGATACCCCGCTGGCAGCTTTGGCAATGAACCACCGCCTGATGACAGCGATGCATATGTAACTATAAAAATACTTCCGATAATAAAGGTTGGTGATATAGTATATGATAGTATACCCGTTACTTTATTTTTAAAAGCGTACGACGAACATGGGCAATACATTCACACTACGCGTATACTGAATGCTGGTACCAATGAGTTGCAATTAGCGAAAGCTCCGGTAAAGCATGTGTTGCAGGTGTATAAATGGAATACTACTGACGAAATTGAAATTAAAAGAGAAGACTTAAAAGAAGGCATGATCTATTATATCGGTGGTCATCGGGAAGCCTTAAAACTGAAAGAAGTATTGAACTACATGTCAACATCAACAGGCGGATGGACACCTCAATCAAAACAATATTACCAGTATGATCAGGATCAACTGATGCATATACAGCATTATTTAAAACGGGAAGATCAGACACCTTATATAGCCTTTGCTGAAAATATGGAATACACAGGTGGAAAGATCACAGCTATAAAAGCGAGAGGTGAAGCTGTTCCTGAAGAAGAAGTAACAAGTTTTTCCTACGATGGGGAGGGCAAGTTATATCATATGGAAAATCAAAGCGGTGGTGAACGTACTTCGGCCGATGTTACTTATTCAGCATTGGAAGAAAGATCAGGAATCAGCGTGGGGTATAGTATAAATGCAGTATACAGTTATACGCACCATGCCAATAAAATGTATTACGCCATTGTGGTAAAAGGCGGAAATGTTGTACAGGATAATGCAACCAGCAGCGGTGGCGGAGAATCAAGTAATTACCAGTATGATTTCGGTATCAATCCATTTGCTCATCTGCATTTGCCGGATCTTTATTTTTCTAATCTTTCAAGGAATAACCGAACCATGGCCTGGAAGAATTATTACGGTGTTACTCCGCAGACAGAACCTTATGAGTTCAGCTATACATACAACAGCGATGGATACCCGAAAGAATTAATCACTAAGTATTGGTATTATTCCACAAAAAAATATGCGCACAGTATAAAGACGGTATTTAGCTATTATTAAGCCAACTTTTGTACAACTGATTTGTTGAAGAAGAATAGTATTTACCCGGAGGCCCCTCTCCGGGGTTTTTGTTGGTGTGCCCGCTAAAAAAAATGTTCATCAGATATTTCTGACAAACATTTTAATTGGTCTCCCTTTTAAACCGTCCATTCATGTTGTATGTAGCATCTTTTAATTCATCTGTTCTTCAAATGCAATGATCATTTCAATATCCGCTTTAAACCGGAGCATTGAATATTCCAGTGACAAAGAAAAATTTTCTTTCATGAATTGATTTATCATTTCTTCATCCGCATTCATGGATGTATTGCTGTTAAACTGATGCATTTTTGATACGACATCTTCTATGAAATATTTTACCATAGCCGTATCCGCATCAATAGCGGATTCTGCAGAAGGAAATATGTTTGAGATCTGGAAATTAAATTCCATTTCAGCGTCAGCATTTGCTGCTGATTTTATGGATGCTATATTTTGCAGGTCTGTTGCTTTTATTTCGCTTAAAAACGCCGCCGCATTTTCCCTGTCAGCTTTCAACATCAATTGTTTGCCAGGAATACTTATCAATAGTTCTTTTTTTTGATTGTTGTATTTATCTGGTTTATCTGCACAGCAAATATCAGAAATGAATGTGGAGGTTTTTTGCCTGTTGATCTGTTGTATTGCCTTTGTGCGCTTAGGAGCATTAATGTTTGTGCCATCATCTGTAAATGACATCATTGAAAATGCTGTTGTTATTAATAGCAAAGAAGTGGTTTTTATCCCTGCATGTGTAAGCCATGCAACACTTTTTCTCAGGTTCTTGTAAATACTTTTTTTCATGTTGGTAAATTTTTATTTGAATGTTCTTGTTAGTAATGTTTTATTTTTTTGCGCGGCAAAGTTCGATACTTATTAATCTTCCGTAAATCATTTATGAGTAAACTGTATTAAAAATGTATTAAACTGTTTAAATCAATTGGTATAATGCTTAAATAAAGGTTTACTGAAGTGGTTGCCGGTTCAGCGGTATTTGCTGAACCGGGTTACACTTTCCTTAACGCCTGTTCTCTATTTCTTTAATCCATTCCTGTACAAATTGCCTTGCAGGTTCAACTACTTCTTTTCCTGCGCGAAACGCCATTTTCCACCTGTTGCTTTTGCTTTCATATGCCGGGTTTACAAAAACTTTCTTCCCGTTTTTATCTGTTAAAGCCGCATTAAAATCAATGTCTTTTGTTTCTTCTAAAAACTGCAGTAAACGTTTTTTTATGAAAGGTGATGGATCAGAAGGGTATGCAGCCTCCCATTCTGCTGTGCGTTGTGCATTAGATTGTTCCATGCTTTTTAACAATGCAGGATAATTCTGCGTGTATGCTTTTATGTTTTTGTTGTCGGGGTTCTCGGCATTTTTTAAATTTTCTTTAGCGGCGCGTAACGCTTCTTCGAAAATTGGTTTAAGATCAGCCTTTGCAGCTTTCAGATTCTTTTCCGCAGTCTCCACAATTGTTTTGCCATTCTCTATCATCATGGTGCGCATTTGCTCAGGCGTTTGCAACGGTTCTGGCTCATGTGGTTTCTGATATTGTTTCAATGCTGTATATGCTGCTTTAAAAGCTTCAGAAGCCATATACTTTTTCGCATACAGCAAAAGGTCCTTAACTACAGCAGTTCGGTTTTGTACCGCAATATTTTTTGCGTTTTTCAAACCATACGCATCCACATAGCCACCTAATATACTGTTGGTTATTTTTTTATCAGCTTCTGTTTTTTCTAAGCCCAATGCTTTCAGAAAATCATCATTCAGTGTGCGGATACCGAATGAGAAAAGAAATAAAGATGTAATAGTTATCATAACAAAACCCATATAAATGCTATTACGGGCTCCGGGTTTACTAATAAATGTTTTGTTCATTTTTTTAGAATTTGTGAAATGAATAAATGATGAATTAATTGGTGAGTAATCCTCTAAATAATAAAGGATATTCTATAGGTGTTGCTTCGTCAGCAGTTTCATTACCAGCGCTGTATTGTTCTGAGGATTGCTTTGTTTTTTCCATTGGAAGCGTATCGGGATCTGTCATTGGAAAAATGATCAGGAATGCGATATATAAAAATTTCCTTTTCATTGTTACATGCATCTGCATCATCAATAAAAGCCCACAGTTTTTTTATCATTGATATTGAACCCGCGCGGCTTTGAGGGCATTAGTGCTGCAATATGATCGGCGCAAATTGTTAATGGCTGATACTGTCTTAGTTCTTCTCCCATTTTCATGATGCCCGCCTTGTAGGTTTCCTGGCTGATTACTGTTTCTACGGCTTTTTTAAGCTTTGCCGGGGATGGGGTTTCGGTTTTAAGATTAATGCCAAGATTGAAATACCCCACTCTTGCACAGATCTCATTTTTACCTTCGTGTAATCCCGCTACTACCATAGGAAGGTTATTTTCAATAGACAGCATCACGCCACCGTACCCTCCATTGGTGATGTACACATCTGTGTATGGCATTACATCCTGGAAGGGAATAAAATCTTCTATGATAATATTATCATGTGGATATTTTAGCCGGAGTTCATTTGTTTGCGAACCTCCGGTAGTAGCAATTACCAGTGTGTCTGAGTCTTTGAATGCCTCAAGGGTTGGAATGAGAATTTTGGTTACCTCTTTCTCTACGGTTCCCTGCGTCACCAGTATTATTTTACTATAACGGTTAAGCCTGCTGTCAAACCATTGATCTTGCTTTTTTGCAGATGCATACGGTAGTAAGGCCCCTATAAAACGAACATGATTGCCAAGGTCGCTCCTGTAGTACTCAAAACCAGGCGCACCTATCTGCAGCAGTATATCTGCTTTATGACTAAGAATATCGAATATACTTTTATTATGATGAGCTATATTATATGTATTAAACAGTTCATGCAAAACCTGGTCTGGCTTACGGAATATAACCTGTTTGGTAATCCAGCGAAGCAACTGTTGTTTTATTTGTCCTGCCCAGGTGTAAGAAGGAATCATTCCCAAACCGGATGGAGGAAGGTCTTTTGAATTCTCGCTGAGAGGAAGCACTCCTATAGCTACCACAGGAATATGCATCAGGTCTTTTACAAAAGGAATGGCAGTGAAAGCGCAATCTGCAATCATCAGTTCAAAGGGAAATTCCTTATAGATCTCCTGCAGATCTTCATAATACTCAGGTGCTCTTAAAATAAAACTGTGAATGATGTCGAACTTCAGGCGCCCGATCTGTGTTTTATGTTTCAGCCTTCCGGGAAATGCTGTGTCAAAATCATTATCCGCTACATCAATTGCTCTTTTGAATGGATAATGCATGATGTTCAGCTTGTGCAGTTTGTCTGTAAAGGTTCTTGAAGTGTACCATCTTACATCGCAACCGGCTTCTTTTAAATAAACAGCTAAACCTGTTAAGGGATTAAAATGACCCGAAGCCGGGAAATTGGCGAAGAGAATTTTTTTACCTGCTAATATATTTGTTGCCATAAAAGTTTGATTGAATAATTGAAGTGCAATTTTACAGCGTGTTTATTGCTGTGGAAAGGTGATAGCGTATAAACTGACAAATGAGCTGAATGAATTGAAAAGCGACATTGCCAGCCCATTTATGGCTTTATGCAGTTGATATATTTATATGCACAATTCATGCATGGTATTATACAATACAGGTAGTAATGATTTACATTTGATGATCCTAAACGTATGGCTGTGCGAAAAAATTACTGGCTGCTTTACAGTTTCATTTTTGTAGCTCAATACCTGTTTGCGCAGGAAAAAAAACAATATTCGTTTATCCATTACGGTGTTAAAGACGGGCTGGCAGCTTATAACACTACCAGTATTTTGCAGGATGATAAAGGATACATGTGGATTGGAACCATCAATGGGCTTCAGCGTTTTGATGGTAGCCGTTTTATCACATTCAGGCATATTGCCGGAGATACAAGCTCCATTTCCGATAATAATATTGTACAACTGCTGTTCGATAAAAAAACTCGTCTCTGGCTGATGCTGGGCGATGGCAGGATTGGCATCTTCGACACTAAACATTTCAGGTTTTTTCCGGTTGCTGTGCAGGTAAGTAATCCTCATTTTTTGAAAACAGAAAGAAGACTTTCTGAAGACAGTGAAGGAAATATTACCTGTGTATTTTTAAACTATGAAGTAATAACCTATAGCGAAAAAAATAAAACCTTTTCTTCAGCCTATAATGTTTTTAAAGCACCTGCCAACTGGAAAATAACCTGTGTAACTGAAGATGTCGTTTCAAAAAAATATTGGATTTCCTGCGATTCAGGGATGGCTATTTATAATAAGAAAACCAATGCACTCAGCTACCGCAATCATAATATAGAGCATGAACCTTTTATAGAAACTTACGCCAACCTTAACTCCCTTGGTAATTATAATATAGACCGCCAGCGGAGGCTGTGGTTTCTCAGTTGGCCGCCAACCGAACACGACCCTGTTATTTTTTGTTACGACATACAAAACAATAAACCTGTTTTAGACAGATACGATATCGTGTCTTTAATTAAAAAATATATTGAGCCTAATGGTTTTATTCAGCAAAAAGATGGCACGATATGGTTGAAGGGCATCAACGTATTTGCAAAATACATTGAACGTACAAAAGAGTTTCAACTGGTGAATAATGATTACATTAATGAACAGAGCATTTATTATGAGTCTGCCAATGCGCTTTTTGAAGACAGGGAACAAAACGTGTGGGTTGGCACCAGTAATAACGGTATTTATATCTTCAATCCTTCTACTCAATTATTTAACAGCATAAAGCATATTAACCGGATCACAAAAAAACAAGGAGACGCTACTGTATTATCATTTGCTCAAACACCATCGGGAGATATTCTTGCGGGTACATGGGGAGATGGAGTATATCGTTATGATAGCAACTTCAATAATATTGATGCTGCTATGCCGGGAAAAAATCTTCCACAAGAAGAAATGACCTGGAGTATGTGCCGGTTGAAAGATAAAAAAACGATCCTGCTTACAGGGCACCCTGGCTTTGTGACCATGTATAACGAAGAAGCCAATACAGTTAAGAGATATATGCCTGGTATGTTGCAGGGGAAAACAGTGCGTCAGATTGCAGAAGATAGTCTTGGGAATATATGGATGGGCACGCATAGTATAGGAGCATATAAATGGACCCCAGCAAAAGCTCAAAAAAGATTTGAAGATGGATTGCAGAAATTAACGGCTGTGTCTGACAGCAGGATCCAGAGAATTATGGTTGACCCTAAAGGGTTTGTGTGGATGTGTTGTGCAAACGAAGGAGTGTATAAAATAAATCCTGCCAACGACAGTATTGTGGAACATCTCACTACTGCTGGTCCTGTTTCCAAAAGGCTGCTAAGCAATGATGCAGGTAATATTTTGTATTATGATGATACCACTATCATTATCGCTACTGGTGGGCTGAATATTTACAACACCAGAACCAATACTATCAGTCATGTTACTGCCGCAGATGGATTGCCATCTGACCTGGTGGTGAGTTTTGAAAAAGATAAGAATGGATATGTTTGGATCGGACTTTCAAGTGGTTTGTGCAGAATGAATCTTGCAAAAAGAACATTTACTTATTACGACAGGAATGATGGTATTGCAGATGATAATTTTATGTTGGCCTGTTCTTTTCGTTTGCCTGACGGAAGGCTTGTTTTTGGAACAGAGGAAGACTTTGTATACTTTAATCCGGCAGATGCCATCTCTGGATTGCAACCGCCTGATGTAATTATTACTGACATAAAATTGTTTGACAGATCATTGTCTCTCGATTCGGTTCAGCAGCTCAATACTATTGAACTTTCACACGCACAAAATGCGCTAACCATCAGCTTTTCATCACTCAGCTATCTTGCCAAAAACAAACTGGTATATTATTACAAAATGGATGGGCTGGATAAGGAATGGAAAAAAAGTGACGGCACCCAGGCTGTATATAACTATCTGCCATCGGGCAATTATACTTTTAATGTAAGGGTTGAAAATGCAGATGGTGTAGCTTCAAAAAAAATAACCACACTTAATATCAGGATCAATCCACCGTTCTGGCGCTCGTGGTGGTTTATATGTATTATTATTTTGCTGGCAGGCCTGCTGATATATTTACTCGATAAGGAAAGGATAACAAGAAAACTGGCCATGCAGAAAGTACGCACAGATATAGGCGATAACCTGCATGAACAAATCAATACCGGTTTGAATAATATTAATATCCTCAGCGAAATAGCAAGGATGAAAACAACCAAGGAACCGGAAAAATCAATATTATATATTCAGCAGATCCACGAAAAAAGCCACAACATGATCACTGCTATGGATGATATGCTGTGGAGCATTTCTCCTGAAAACGACAGTATGCTAAAGACTGTACAGCGGATGAAGGAATATACAGATGCACTAAAAAATAATCATGCCACGCAGATAGATATACTGGTAGATAAAAAAGTAGAGAAGCTATCGTTGAATATGAGATTCAGGCACGAAGCTTATTTGCTTTTTAAAGATGTGATGAGCCCATTGATGCAGGCAGGCGCGAAGAATTTCCGGATACATATAGGGCTTGAAAGAAATCATCTTATTTACACCATGCAGTTTGATAATGGTGATGCAGATATGCAACAGTTAAATAATGTATTACAAAATAGAGAACTGGCAAAACGTGTACAGGAAATAGAAGGAACACTTACCATGCAGTTGCATGAAAATCATTCCGCCGTAACGTTGTATATACCATTGAATGTGGTATAGAGTAAGGTATAAGGGGAAAGGTGTAAGGTAGAGGTCTAAAATGTGAGACG
The DNA here is from genome assembly GCA_047600465.1 of Agriterribacter sp. Classification (GTDB taxonomy): domain Bacteria; phylum Bacteroidota; class Bacteroidia; order Chitinophagales; family Chitinophagaceae; genus Agriterribacter. The sequence goes on along the minus strand of JASGKU010000007.1, from coordinate 751,396 downwards.
TAAGAAGATAAACGATCTACCATAAACTACATGGTCTGACGCTACGCGTACCGACCTGGCGTACACCTTCAACTTGAAACCTGCAACAGCAAACCTTACTTCCCCATCCACTTTTTAAACTCTGTTACTTTCTCGCGGCTCACCAAGGCCTCTTTGTCTACTTCGGGTTTTAAATGCAGTATCAGGCGGTTGCCAAAATAATCATTGATCTGGCCGATGCAGCGTATAGACACATAAAAAGAACGGCTGATGCGGAAATACCTGTCGGGGTCCAGCATCTCTTCCAGTTCATCCATGGTATAATCTACCACAAACTTCCTGTTGTCGTTTGTCTTAAAAAAATTAAGCCTTCCGTCACTATAGAAATAGGCAATGTCTTCCACATCAATGCTCACTAATTTTTGCGCCTGCTTTACCAAAAAACGTTTACGGTATTCTTTAACCTGTAGCGTGCGATGCAACTCTTTTACCAGGTTGCTGATATTAGTATCTGCGCCCGGTTTTCCGCCGCCATAAGATGATTTCAGTTGACTGAATTTATCCAGCGCCAGTTTCAGTTCTTCTTTTTGAATAGGCTTCAACAAATAATCAATACTGTTAACCTTAAAGGCTTTCAACGCATATTCATCGTATGATGTGGTAAATATAACAGGGCTCTTTACCTGTACCTGATCGAAAATGGCAAAACTCTGTCCATCTGATAGTTCGATATCCATTAATATAATATCGGGGGAGGGATTTTCTGTAAGCCATTCAGCAGTACTCTTAATACTTTCTGTAACACCTGCTATTTCAACATCAGCATCTATTTCAGATAAAACTTTGCGCAGTTTTTTAACCGCCAGTTCTTCATCTTCCACAATCAGTATTTTCATATAGTAGTCTTTATTGTTTGAAAAGGGTTTTACAATGATCCATTCCATATCAGTGGAAGTATAACCGTAAAGTTGCGCTCATCTTCCATTACCTGGAAGCCAGGCTGCTTCAATAGTGCATACTTGGCTTTAATGTTTTCCAATCCCACTTTGTTGCTTTGCGCTTTTACAGGCCGCCGCTGGAGGTTGTTGTTTACAACCAGTTTATTACCGGCAGTTGTAAATATTTCAATCATCAGCGGCGTATTTTTATACAGCACATTATGTTTAACTACGTTTTCTACCAGCAGTTGTAGCGATAAAGATGGCAACAGGTAATCCTGGTATCGTTTATCTATTTCTATCTGCATCCTTAGCGCTTCTCCATGCCGGGTTTGCAGTAGCTGATAATACGAATGAATAAATTTTATTTCACTGTCTACGGTACTTAATCCATCTTCATTCTTCATCAGCAGATAGCGGTACACTTTACTCAACTCACTCAAAAAATGATCTGCCCGTTCTTTATCCTCGCTTATAAGTGAAGAAAGTGTGTTAAAACAGTTGAATAAAAAATGGGGTTTCACCTGGTTTTTCAGTGCATCAAATTCATCCTGCATTGCCATCTTCTGCATGGTGTTTTTTTCTTCCACGCTTTGTTTATATCGTTCCAACACAAAATCAGCTTCAAACAGTGTTTCAAAAATAAGGTTAACACAAAAGCCTACCAATAACCCTGCCTGCAAGTCATTGCCGGCAATATGATATCCCAGTATGGCTGCTTTGTCGTAAATAAAGAATATAAACAGAACCGAAGCAGACATAAACGGAATCAGTAATATTGCCAGGATAGTTATACGTCTTCCCGTTTGTTGAAGCCCTGAATATTTTCGTTTAACCGCATTGCCTATAATGGTATGTCCCCACCAGGATAATATACCGATAAAAAAGATGAGCGGAAAAGAGATCAGCCAGATTTTAATCTCCTTGAATACCCGCTCATCATACATAATATAATTCAACACAAAATCAATGATCGGCATTGATGCGATAAAAGAATAGATCTGCAATTTTGTAGGCGTCAGGTATTCTTTCATGCGGGCACTTCCTCCTTTTTAGTGATCAGCGGAATCCTGATGACCCTTTGTGCAGCACTATCTTCTATAGTGATCAGCGGCTGGTTAAGCAGCTTATATCTTTGCAGCAGGTTATCCAGACCCGCCTCATGATTCAATTCTCCTTCAATTATTTTAGGTCTTACGGAGTTGGCTACACGCAGTATGTCATCTTCCTTGGTATCAATGGCAATGATCAGCGGATCTGTTTTGCTGATAGTATTTTGCGAAAAAGCATTTTCAATAATAACCTGCAATGTTAGAGTAGGAATCCATTTTTCAAGATCGCTCTCATCAACAGTTATTGTAAGCTGAAATCCTTCACCGTATCTTGTTTTAAGTAAAAAAATATATGATTCTATAAACTTCAATTCTGTTTGCAGGGTTACCAGTTGATCTTCATCATTCCTTAGCAGGTACCTGTATACCTTGCTCATTTCATTCAGAAATTTTTCTGCCTTTGTTTCGTCTTCGTGAATAAGGCTTGATAAAGAGTTTAGACTGTTGAATAAAAAATGTGGATTCACCTGGCTTTTTAATCCCAGCATCCTGCTTTGGTTGTAAGCCTTTGATAACTGTTCGGTTTCTTTAATACTTCCCAGCCAACGTTCATATCCGGATACACCTTCCATAAGAAATGTTAGAAAAACATTTACGATACCCAGCGCTACGCAACTCCATACAAAAGGTGTTTCCTGGAATGTGTATCCAAAAAAATGGATCAGCTCATATCCCCTGAACAGTGAATACAGGAATAAACCTGTAATCATCCAGAAAGTCAGGATCATGATAATCAGTTTTGTCCGTGTATCTTTTTCTGAAGGAAAGCGTTGTTTAAGCAGCATAGCTACCACACCACACAAAATAAAGTCAAGGCAAAATGCCACACCGCTTATCAAAGTGGCTGATACAAATACCTTCCAGTTTGTAAAATACATTTTACCAAAAATGGCGCTGTTTAAACCAATTGAAAATGGTATAATAACCAGCAACATAATCTGGTTGTCCCGGCTGGTATATTGTGGCAGCTCAATTTTCATTGTATTTACAAATTAGCATCTTTTATTAATACTGCCGGGCGTTGTAAAATCAACCGGGTTAGCTGTGGATGAATTGAGGAAAATGGTGTATGAATTGTATGTAGCTTTTTTAACATACAACTTGCTTGGCTCATTAATGCAGCGCTGAAAATGGTTTAGGAGCAGGCACTACATTTCTAACCGGGTGAGTAGATTGAAGGAAAGTATATACTGCCTTCATATCGATATCACTTAACTGTGCAAGATTTTGCCATGGCATGGGTGGCAACAAAGGTCTTGTATTATCAAGGCCTTTAAATTTACCCTCTCTCAACGCTTTTTTAAACTGAGCTTCGCTCCAGGTGCCAATGCCTGTTGAATCTCCCGTAATATTTCCCGCAAAAGTGGCGCCCCATGGGCCTACAGCTCCGGTAAGATCGGGACTGAAAAGTACCCAACCTTTTTTAACCTGGTTGGTATCAACAGGAGGTAAAGATGCATTTTGCTGAAAGCCAGAGAGCCTTAATTCCGGAATGATTTCGGGACCGTGTGCGCCCATTCTTTTAGGAGAATGGCAATCATCGCAACCCATTACGGCAACCAGGTAGGCGCCGCGTTTTATAAGGCTATCTTTATTGGGCTCAGTAACTATTTCAGCAGGAGTAGTTTTGGTAGAGCATGCAACAACCGCCGCAACAATGCAGCCCATTGCCAGCGCATGCATATAAAATTTGATACGCATAATTAAATTTATTTCAATGTTGATTGATATGTTTTGATTAATAAGCTGCTTCGGCTATAGGTGATGGTAAGTGAAATTTCTGCCTGTTATTGAATAACCAGCTTTCAAAAGTTTGCATGGAAGGGTTAAGCCCATAACTTTCTATTAAGTCGATGGTGCGTTCGGGTATAAACAACCGCTGTACTTCAAACATGTTTGCCAGTTCTTCTGCACCCGCAAAATCAAAAGCAGCATACACATCCCGTGGTATATAATGATATTTTATATCGCGCTGCAGCACGCTTGACATAATAGCCGCATATTCAGTACAGGTGCGGTTTTCGCCGACTACCCCTACTGTGCGACCCAGGTATTCCAGGGGATGATCAAATATTTTGGCTACGATTTTGCCAAGGTCTTCTGCGCTTACCATGGCCAGTTTGGTATCTCCCTGCGGGAAACCAAAGTAATAGCCACCATTGCCATCGGGCTGAGGCGGAAAAAAGCTCAGGAAGTTTTCATAATAAAAAGCAATATGAATAAATGTAGCGGGTAAGCCTAAGCGCTTTATAAAATTTTCCAGCGAGGCTTTAATATCACAGTGTGGTACCGGAAATTTTCCACCACTTAATGTATGATAACCAGGTAGAGAACTGAATACAAAATGAGGAATGCCTGAAGCATGTACTGCTTTAACCAGGTTTTTACCGTGCAGCGCCTCCTCTTCATAGTGCTCCCAGAAATTGGTAAGTCCAAACACACCATAACAGTCACGCATAGCGCTTTTTAAACTTTCTATATTTCCAAGATCGCCTTCTACTATTTCAGCGCCTTTACGCTTCAAAGCCAGCGCTTTTTCGGAATGTTTATTTCTTGTAAGGCATCGTACGTGGTATTTGCCACTGCTCATCAGCGCAAGCGCCACACTGCCGCCCTGGGCACCTGTTGCGCCAGTAACTAAAATGATCGGTTTCTGATTCATTGCTGTTTTATTTATTGTAAAAAATTGTGCATTTCTATTTTCGTATGCTGGCGCAAATGTATCTGTGCCTTACAGGTTGTTTTTATGCATAGTGCATGAACTGTATAAACTGCTTGATGAATTGAATAATCAGACAAAGGGCATAAAAGGGGAAGTGGCAATTATTTATTAAAGCACTAAGTGTTTTTTTTAATGGCATTTATACTTAGCTGTTTGTTCATGAACAAATTTTAACTTTTCGGCTGCTCGCAGGTATGATTTATTTACAACGTATTACTATTGGAGTTGTATAGATAATTTTTATTGATGTAATTGAACTATTAAAAAGATATTGTATGTATTTTTTTCAAATTATGTTTGAGCACTATATACTCACAGTAACCCATACTGCCTTGAATGATAAATAAAATTGTATTGTATAAAGTTTGGATTTGATTTTTTATGTAATTTACCTGCTCAAAAGCCCCTTAAATCCGTGCCAGCCATTCATTTGTAATTGACTGCTCCAATAATGATGCTGGTCGAGAAAACATCCAACGAAAAGAACCCGTAATAACCAGGTGTTTATTTTCGTGCGCTAAAAATTTTCTGAAAAATATAGTCTCATAAGCTTGACGATGATAACACCATTTGCCATGATGATTTCAATTGCTTTGAAAGAACCGAACTAAGTATTTATGAAAATGACGCTAAGCAGAAAAATCCTGATAGGTTTTATTCTTTGTGCCGCAGTATTGGTGGTGGTAGCTTTTTTCTCCATCCGCAACAACCGGGAGTTCCTTAATACCAACCAGTGGGTAATGCATACACACGAGGTGATGTATGAATTTGAGCAGGTTTTGGCCTCATCAGTAGATGTTCAAACCGGCGTAAGAGGATTTATTATATCCGGCGATCAAAGTTATCTTGAGCCTTACAATATATCCAGGCAAAAAATTCTTGATGATCTCCGGAAGGTGAGAAAGCTAACGGAGGATAACCCCATTCAGCAAAAAAATATTGAAGCATTAGAAAATAAAGTACACGAGATTCTGGAATACCAGGCCAGTGTAGTGGAGCTTCGTAAAAAAAACGAAGCGGAAGCAAAAGCTTTGTTTATTGCAGGTAAAGGAAAAATATTGCAGGACGACGTGCGGGCAATGATTCTACAATCTATCAATATTGAGAATGAATTATTGACTCAGCGAAAATCAGACAATGAAAAAGATTCGGGAAATTTTAATATTGTTTTTTCCGTATTAATTGTTGTCATAGGACTTGTGCTCCTGGCTGTATATATTATTATTAATAACAACCTGAAAGCATTAAGAAAAGCTGAAAAGGAAAGCGCAGATAAAAACTGGTTATTAGGTGGCAGTTTTGAATTAAATGAAAAAACAAGAGGCGAGCCCAGTATAGCAGAGTTGGCCCAGGTTATCATTTCACATCTATGCACTTATTTGAAGGCACAAATAGGCGCCATTTACCTGATGGAAAATGGAATGTTACACCTCTGTGGGGCATATGCTTTTTCGTTAAGCAAGGAAGATGTGCCTGGCATTAAAGTAGGTGAGGGGCTTGTGGGGCAGGTAGCATTGGAAAAAAAGCCAATTATATTTACGGAGTTACCCAGGGACTATATAAAAATCCATTCGGGGCTTGGCAATAGTATGCCTGCTCAACTCATGATTTTTCCGTTATTATTAGATGATGTGGTAAAAGGGGTAGTAGAAATAGGGTCAGCACAACCACTATCAACATTGGATATAGCCTACATTAACCAGGTTAGTGCAAACCTCGCTATTTTGCTAAGCGCTGCACAATCACGTGCTATGGCAAAAGAACTGCTGGAGGAAACACAACAGCAGGCAGAAGAATTAGAAACACAGCAGGAGGAATTGCGGCAGACCAATGAAGAGCTGCAGGAAAAGACGATATTATTGGAGAAATCGGAAGAAGAATTAAAGGCACAGCAGGAGGAATTGCAGCAAAGCAATGAAGAGCTGGAAGAAAAAGCCAACCTGCTGGAAATACAAAAAGAAAAATTAGAATTATCTAAAGAAGATATTGAGGTAAAGGCAAGAGAATTAGAAGTTGCCGGCAAATACAAATCCGAGTTTTTGGCCAACATGTCTCATGAGTTGCGTACCCCACTCAACAGTATACTCATTCTTTCCCAGTTGCTTTCTGAAAATAAGAACAAAACATTAGGCGATAAAGAGATTGAATTCTCAAAAAATATTCATCATTCAGGAGAAGATCTGTTGAATCTTATCAACGAAATCCTCGATCTTTCAAAAGTAGAATCGGGTAAAATGGAACTGGATATAAACGAAGTTCCCTTATCTACTATCAGTTCGCAGATCAACGCTATGTTTTCAGAAGTAGCAAAAAACAAATTAATAAACTTTACTATCAACCTCAATGAAACGGGCGATATCAATATCAGAACTGATAAGCAAAGGATGGAACAGATTCTCCGTAATTTATTAAGCAACGCATTTAAGTTCACGCCAAGAAAAGGCCTGGTTTCATTGAATGTATATAAAGCGCCTTCTGAAACATTATTCAGGAACAGTAAGCTGAGTGGAGTAGCTGATGTACTTGCTTTTGCTGTTACTGATTCGGGTATTGGTATTCCCGAGGATAAACTTACTGTAGTGTTTGAGGCCTTTCAACAGGCGGATGGTTCCACTAAAAGAAAATATGGTGGTACCGGATTAGGGCTTTCCATCAGCAAGGAACTTGCCAATGCATTGGGAGGAGAAATTCATGTGAGCAGTAAAGAAGGCGAGGGTAGTACATTTACGCTTTACCTTCCCGTTACGTACGACGCATCTGTTATGATTTCTACTGAAAAAATTGTAGCAGTAAAAGAAAAAAATGATAGTCCGCCGGCTAAGCCTTCAGTCGTGGAGAAATTTCCCCTTGCAGCAGGAGAAACAGAAGATGACCGCTATACCATTTCTGAAAATGATAAGGTGATTGTGATAATGGAAGACGACCAGATTTTTTCGCGCATACTGCTCGACTTTGTACGCGAAAGAAATTACAAGGGCATTGTTGCTGCGCAAGGAAATACAGGATTAAGCTATGCACGGCATTATAAACCAGACGCAATCATACTCGATATGAAACTACCGGTGATGGATGGGGCAGAAGTGTTAAGGCATTTAAAAAGCGCGCCTGATCTGCGTCACATACCTGTTCAGATTATTTCTGGTTACGATTTCAGAAAAGAAGGTTTGGAATTGGGTGCATTTGATTTTATGCACAAACCGGCGGGTAAGGAAGAGCTGCAGCAGGTATTCAGCAGGATGGAAGAATTTATAAGAAAGAAACTTAAAAAATTGCTGATAGTTGAAGACAATGAAAAACAAAACAAAGCTATCCGCGAATTGATAGGCAATGGAGATGTAAAATCGTTTTCAGCTTATTCCGGTAAAGAAGCGCATGACATGATGAAAGCTGAGCATTTTGATTGTGTAATCGTTGATCTTGGTTTGCCGGATATGACGGGGTTTGAGCTGCTGGAAAAAATAAAAGCAGATGTGCAGCTCAACAAAGTGCCTATAATAGTATATACAGGCAAAGACATTTCAAAAGATGAAAATGCCCGCCTGATGCGATCTGCCAATACGGTTGTTCTTAAAACAGCAGACTCACAGGAACGCCTACTGGATGAAACGATGCTTTTTCTGCACAGGGTAGAATCCCGTTTACCAAGCGAAAAGCAAAACATCATCAGGAAACTGCATAAAACTGATGAAGTACTGAAGCATAAAAAGATATTGTTGGTAGATGATGATATACGCAATATTTATTCCCTGTCAAATGTACTGGAAGATGAAGGCATGGAGTGTTTGACAGCAGAAAATGGAAAAATAGCGTTGGATGTATTGAAAGATAATCCTGATATCTCTATTGTATTGATGGATGTAATGATGCCGGAAATGGATGGTTATGAAGCTACGAGGGAAATAAGGAAGCAGGACAAGTTTGCAAGGTTACCTGTGATTGCCATAACAGCAAAAGCTATGAAAGGTGACCGTGAAAAATGCCTTGACGCAGGTATGTCGGATTATATATCAAAACCCGTAAATGTAGAACAATTGTTATCGCTGATGAGAGTTTGGTTATATGTTTGATACAAGTAAGGTAATCACCATGAAATGTATTGGGAAACATGAGTCTGGACAACACCGAATTAAAGAAATTGCTTGAATCTATCCGCTTTGTGCATGGATATGATTTTACCGAATATGCTGAAGCCTCTGTAAAGCGGAGGGTAAATCATTTCATGGTGTTGCATAAGATAAATGAACTGGAAAAGTTGGGTAAGATGATTCTGCAGGATGAAAAGTTCTTTGAAGCATTTATACAAGAAGTATCCGTTACCGTTACTGAAATGTTTCGCGACCCGCTTTTTTATAAGAGCCTGCGTGAAAATATACTGAAACGGCTCGCTACTTATCCTTTTATTAAGATCTGGATAGCGGGTTGCGCTACAGGTGAAGAAGTATATTCTATTGCTATTCTTTTGCAGGAAGAGGGACTCCTCAGCCGTTCGGTTATTTATGCAACAGATATCAATCAGAAATCATTGCACATTGCAAAAGAGGGAATTTATCCCGTAGCAAAAATGAAGGAGTATACTGCTAATTACCAGAAGGCGGCAGGCACAAAAGCTTTTTCCGAATATTATAAATCCAAATACAATTCAGTTTTGTTTAATAAGGCGCTGAAACAAAATATTGTATTTGCGTCGCATAATCTTGCGGTAGATAAATCTTTCAGCGAATTTCAGTTGATCATTTGTCGTAATGTGCTGATCTATTTCAATCAACAGCTTCAGAATAAAGTACTGCATTTGTTTTATGAAAGTTTATGCACGTTTGGGTTTTTGGGATTAGGCAGTAAGGAATCAATGCTGTCGTTTGATAAGAGAAAATATTTTGAGGATGTGGATAAGAAAGAAAAAATATTTATGAAAAACAGTTAGATGGAAAGGCCGGGAAGAAAATATAAAGCGGTAGTGATAGGAACATCTGCGGGCGGGCTTAGTGCGCTTTCTGTATTGCTTGAGTCTTTGCTGCCGGATTATTCGGTTCCGTTAATTATTGTTCAGCATCGTTCAAAAGATCAGAAAAATTTATTAGAAGAAGTGCTTCAGCAAAAGACAATGCTGCCGGTACAACAGGCAGAAGAAAAGGAAAAGATAATGCCTGGCTTTGTGTATATAGCTCCGCCTGATTATCACTTGCTGGTGGAATTGGATCAAACCTTTTCTTTGTCAGCAGATGAACCTGTGAATTTCAGCAGACCGGCAATAGATATTTTGTTTGAAACTGCGGCTGATGCTTACCGTGAGGAACTCGTCGGGATTATTTTAACAGGTTCTAACGCAGATGGAGCGGCTGGTATAGCAGCTATTAATAAAAATGGTGGACTTACCATTGCGCAGGATCCATCGGAAGCGGTATTTACGGAAATGCCAAAAGCGGCAATTAAAAAAGGCGTTACACATATTTATACATTGTCGGCTATCGGAAAATTTTTGTCAGGAATTATATATGCATAAAATGAAAAGCGCATACAGCGCGGTTATTTTGATAGTAGATGACAGACCAGCTAATATACTGGTGCTGGAAAGCCTGTTGGCCTTGCCTGGAAGAACGCTGTTAACAGCAGGTAGCGGAGCAGAAGCGCTTAAAATTTCTTTTCATACAGATGTTGATCTCATTATTCTTGATGTGCAGATGCCGGATATGGATGGCTTTGAAGTAGCGCAGGTTCTTAAAACCAATAAACGCACAAAAAATATCCCCATCATATTTGCTACTGCAGAAAGCAAGGAACGCACATTGATTATGAAAGGATATGAAGAAGGGGCGGTAGATTACCTGCTTAAGCCGCTTGATCCTGAAGTGGTAAAGGCCAAAGTAAATGTGTTGCTGAAAATTCAGTTGCAGAAAAAAGAATTACTCGAAAAAAACAGTTCGCTCGAAAGAAGTGAATTGCTGATAAATAATTCATCGGATATTATCGGAATAATCGATGCGGATACTTTGGTGATAGAGGAAATTAATGATGCATTTACTGATATACTGGGATACTCTGTTGACGAAACCAAAGGAAAATTGCTGACCTTTTTTCTGCAGGATGAAAATGAAATAGCAACCGTTATTAAAGGGCAACCAAAGAATCGTATTTCTTTTGAGGCACATTTCAATTGCAAAGACGGCTCACAGAAATGGCTGCAATGGAAAGTAACTGTTAAAAGTGGTAAGTGGTTTGTAAATGCCAGAGATATAACGGAAGTGAAGCTGGCTGACGAACGCATCAGGCAACTGAATGATGATTTAAAAAGCAATGTTGAACAGTTGGAGATTACCAATAAAGAACTTGAATCCTTTTCTTATTCCGTTTCGCACGATCTCCGCTCGCCGCTTCGGGCATTAAATGGGTATGCAAAAATTATTGAAGAGGAGTACCTGCCACAGTTGGATGATGAAGCGCAGCGGCTGTTGAAGAATATAAAAGTGAATGCGCAAAAAATGGGAATGCTTATTGATGATCTGCTGGCGTTTTCGAGGTTGGGGCGAAAAGAAGTGCAACGCTCAAAAACAGATATTATGCAGATGGTAGATAATATTTTGCAGGAAACGATAAAGCCGGAACAGCATCACGCTGAAATAAAAGTAGCAGAGTTACCTCCTGCTGAAGTTGATCATACGCTGATGCAACAGGTATGGGTAAATCTCATTTCCAATGCTGTAAAGTATTCTTCAAAAAAAGATAAACCCAAAATTGAAATAGGGGCAGAGCAGCTTAATAATGAAACCGTGTATTATGTAAAAGATAATGGCTCTGGCTTTGATATGAAATATGTAGATAAGCTGTTCGGTGTATTCCAGCGCCTACACAGCCCAAAAGAATTTGAAGGAACAGGTGTAGGATTGGCTATAGTACACAGAATAATTACTAAACACAGAGGAAGGATCTGGGTGGATGCAAAAGTAAATGAAGGCGCTTCCTTTTATTTTACAACATCAGATAAAACCACTGAAAAAATAGCACAGGATGAATGATAATTATGATATTATTCTGGTAGAAGATAATCCGAGTGATGCGGAACTTGCCATCCGTGCATTACGCAAAAGTCATATTGTTAACAGCCTGCTTCACCTGGAGAACGGAGAAGAAGTGTTGGATTATATTTTCTGCACAGGTCAATACAAGGGAAGAAATATCAATGATATACCCAAATTAATATTGCTTGACTTAAAAATGCCGAGAATAAGTGGGCTCGAAGTGTTGCAACAGATAAAATCAGATGAACGCACAAAAATGATTCCCGTTGTGTTGCTTACTTCTTCTAAAGAGGAAAGTGATATCAGTAACGGATATAAGTCAGGCGCTAACAGTTATATTGTAAAGCCCGTTGAATTTGAAAGCTTTTTAAAAGCTGTTTCCAATACAGGACTCTATTGGATTTTGCTTAATCAACCGCCCAAGTAAAATAGTATACTATGAATGAGCTTAAGATACTTTATCTTGAAGATTCAGAATACGATGCCGAACTTTCGGCTCGTTTTTTAAAACAGGCCGGAATTGTTTTTAGTTTTAAACTGGTTGATACGCGGGAAGAATATTCCGATGCGTTGAAAAAGTATGTGCCAGATGTGATTCTTGCAGACCATTCTTTATTTCAATTTAATTCATCTGAAGCGCTGAAACTGTTTAAGGCTACGGGACTTAAAATTCCGTTTATTCTTGTTACTGGTACTGTTTCTGAAGAATTCGCTGTTAATATTCTTAAAGAAGGGGCGGATGATTATTTGTTGAAAAGCAATCTCAGCCGCTTGCCAAGCGCCATTATAAACAGTCTTGAAAAATACAGGTACGACAGAGAACGACAACAATATTTACGAAACATTATTACTAATGAGGCCCTGATGAAGGAAGCGGAAGAGTTGGCGCATTTTGGTAGCTGGGAATATGAAAGTAATACCGGTAACATGAAGTGGTCAGGGGGAGTTTTTCGCATTTGCGGTTACCGCCCGGGGGATGTTAAGCCAGACCTGGAAGTTATTTTCCGTCATATACATCCAGACGAAGTGGATCGCTTTCGTAAGTCGGTTAATGCGCTTAGTAAGCAATACCAAACATATTCTGCAGAAACGAGAATGATAGATAAAGCAGGATTGCACAAATACATTTTTTTCAGGATAGAAGTAAAACCCAATCACGAAGTAAATCATTTAAGGGTGTTGGGGTTTATGCAGGATGTTACAGAGAAAAGAAAATTAGAAAGGGAATTGGCAGAGCAGGCACTGGCGCAACAAAAGCTCATTACAGAAGTAACTATACAGGCGCAGGAGAGAGAAAGAACTTACCTCGGACGTGAGTTACACGATAATATTAACCAGATACTTACTACCGCTAAAATATACCTGAAGATTGTTTCTGAAGCTGATGAAGAAGATCGCAGGAAGGAGTTTACAGGAAAAAGCTTTGAAAATATTAATCATGCGGTAGATGAGATCCGTAAATTATCAAAATCACTTGTGGCGCCTACATTAGGTGATATGGGACTGCTGATAGCCCTTGAGGAAATGGCTGATGAAATTAATGCCACCAAACTGCTGCATGTTGATGTTATTTACAGTAACGCAAGCAGCCTGAAGCTTGATAAAAATATGGAGCTGATGTTTTATCGTATAGCACAGGAGCAATTGAATAATATCCGTAAGTATGCCAATGCAACGCATGCGGTAATTGAAGTGGGGTCAACAGATCGGTTTTACATCTTTTCCATTTCTGATAATGGAATTGGTTTTGACCCTGCTGAAAAATCAAAAGGAATTGGACTAAGAAATATTCAAAGCAGGGTTGAATTTTATTCCGGTGAAATGAAAGTTATTTCAGCGCCAGGGAAAGGTTGTTTGATAGAAATAAAAATTCCGCTGCAATAAAATACATCATTTCGATCTGGATAATCCGATTGGTTAGAGAAAATAATATTTTTAGCGAAAGATAAATCTGTTGACTGATCTATAAACAACAAACCGATTTCCCAGGCATAGTAGTATGCGGCCAAGCCATCCAGTCTTCAATTCCTTCTGAATGAGGGTTCCCTATCTAAAGTGGCGATTGAAGACAATATCAAATAAAGAGTTGTATTTTTAATACTAATTCAAACTGCTATGCATCACAAACTGGTTATTGTGCTGTTGTCCTTTGTTTTAATGAACGCTCCACGTGCACAATCGCTATATCATCTCCAATATAATTTTCACGCCCCCAACGATACCCTTACTTACGATGCTTTTTTAATAAGATACGATAATGGAAGCGGCACTGCAAGAATAAGATACAAATCGCCTGTAACATCGCAGGATGTAATGGTAGAAATGGCAGCGGAGGAATATACGAGCGACTCATCCAGATCTGAAAATAATAATACAGCAATTTTGGCACTGCAGCAGCCAACATTTATTATTGGCGATAACAACACTACATTCACAGCACCTGTTTTTATTTTCAATCTCAACCGGCAGAGCGGCTATTTTGAACCGAATGGCGTTTGCAGATCAGCAATCAATGCGGGAATGGAAGCTAGTACAACTTTTACTGCGGAATTATTACAACAATCTTCTTTGAAGAGAGATTTTATGTTGCATTATTTCAGGAAGGATGAGGCATTGTATACAGATATCTTTAAATCATCATCAAGAGGTGATTTTAATCTTACACCGACAGAAAGAAATATCAAAATGTACCTGGTGATTGTAGCAGATACACAGGATTCATCTATTGGCTATTCCTGTACAATGGATATGGACAGAGCATTTCAAACATTTGACAGCATAAGACATTATATTGGTTTGAGAAAAGAAAATTTTATTGTTAAAAAAATTGCTGGAAAAAATTTAGGCAAGAGCAATGTGCAACTTGCCCTCAACAGCCTTAAGCCAGCGGCAAAAGATATGGTAGTGTTTTATTATACTGGTCATGGATACAGGCTGCCTGAAAATGCAAGACGTTTTCCCAATATCAAGTTGAAAACCTTTCATAAAAACAGGCAGGATGTTTTAAATAATTCGCTCAATATAGAAGATATTTACAATCAAATAAAAAGTAAAGGCGCCAGGTTTAACCTTGTTCTCAGCGACTGTTGTAATGATGATATTTATTCTGTGAATATCCAGGGAACAGCTCCTCCTAAAAGCAGGGGTTCGGATATTGAGTGGAACGATGATAACGTCCGGAACCTCTTTTTAAACAGTACACCTGTTTCTATTTTAGCCACTGCAGCACAAAGCGGCCAAAGGGCATCGAGCAACGACAGATTTGGAGGATTCTTTTCTTATTATTTTAAAACATCGCTCGAAAATTATTGCAGCAAATTAAAACACAATGTAAGCTGGGACATGATTCTGAATGAATCGCAAAAAAGTACTACCGTTAAAGCCAATCGTACGTATTGTCCCGAACCAGATAATCCAAAAAACATTTGCAGGCAAACCCCGGATTTTTTGATAGCACCAGAGAAATAAATTCAGTTCATTATTGGTAGTTATTCGCCCGGTTTAATTGATAGAATATCCTGCAAACAAAATTTCAATATCCAATCTGGAGTCATAAACAGATAAGGTAATAAGGTTGATATGTTGCATCATCTTTGTTATGAAGGTAATAAGGTTGACTGCTTTTAATTTAGCAAGCGTCTTTCAAATTTTAAATATGAAGTATATCAAGTAATATAAAATGCTGACAAAATAGCCTTCTCAAACCTTATTACCTTATTAAGCCACTATCAAGTAAGCAACTTACCTTATTAGCTTATATGGACAGTCATGAAGACTGTATATGAATCTTAAACAGAGACAACCCCATTTACTACTCACTATTGTGGTTTAATTCTGAATGCAAGACTATATGTACTTCCCTCAGCTTTTTCTTCAGCAGGTTGTGGGCCGCGGGTAGCGAGATTGTATGAATTATTCAACAGTTTCGAGAGCGCATTGAGATTGCCTCTTGGCGCAGCGCCTTTACTGTTTGAAATATCTTCCATATTAATTTCATCTTCAGAAACGAATATTTTAAATGTTTCTGTGCCTGTGGGTGGATACATAATAAAATAGACCGGAAATATTTTTTCTTCGCCGGCACTAACCTTGAGTTCTTCCTTTGTTATTTTCGGTTTTCTATAGGCATGCGGAAAAATAGCATTGATCTGTCCATCCGGCTGCAGATCAAGAATATTCAGGTAAAGATCTTTTTTGGTATTATTTTTTGCCCAGATTTTGATAGAGTCGCCCACTGTAAATTCAGGAATTCCATTCACCACCTTATCATTGATCATTGAGGCGTCTGACTTGCCTTTTACAAAAGGAACAAGTCTTACTTCAAGAAAGCATGTGGTATCAACAATCCTTAAATCCTGCAGAAATTTGTATTGTGTATAGCGCCTGATCCTTTCCTGCAATGCTGTTTTATTACTTGCATCAAGTGTATCAAATATATAGCCATTGCCTGCAATTTTTAAAGTATCCATTCCTTTTCCTTTCAACAACAGTAGCTCTGCATTGCCATCAAGTCGTACTACTGGCAGCAACTTCAAAATGTTGGTTATTGCTTCATTTTCTGTTGCTGAAAAATTCATTCCGCTTCCGGCATCCATTTTAATTATAACAGGCTTAATATTATAAGCTGGTACTGTAACAAAAACCCGGCCGGCAGAAGGTTGGTTAAGACCAGGATCTTTGTCAAGCATAACCGTTGAACTGAATGATGATGCTTGTGAAATAACGCCTGATGCAAGTGGCGTAGCCCTGGCTGGGTCTTCGGTGTTTGAAGGATATAATGCTACTTTTGCTCCGGTATCAAGCCCCATCATCAAGCCGCCTTTTAATGTAAGTTTGGTACCTTCTACTGCATCAATTTCAATAAATTTTTTCTGATCAACAAAATCGCCTCCAAAAAGTTTCCTGTCAATGCCGTTTCCTTCAAGTACGGGATGTTGATCAGGAACCCGTTCATTCATTATACCAAGTATATCAGCAAACAATGAGCGGTATGTGGTACCGGGTGCAAGTGTTGCAAATACTTTGCTTATAGCATAACTGAGTGAGCCCATATTTTTGTCTTCGTTCTCCGTTTCATGATTCAATTCTTCAGCTCTTGCTGCTGAAATAATTACATAAGTAGCCAGTTTTGAATCATCTTCATTAGCAGCGCTGCCTTCCAAAAAAACATTCGGTTTGTCAGCATCAGTACCTGCTGGTTTTTTAAAACTTTTTGAAACGAAAGGCGGAGCGCCACCGCGTACTTTACTATCGCCTCTTGTGCCAGTTCCAGAATGACAGGCATCCATAAAAACTACCACATCTCCATCTTTCCCTAATTTTTTTCTGATCTGGTCAATATAATTTCCAAAATCATCATCCCTGAAATATTTTGCCTGGTCAACGGCAAAGTTGTTGCTGTTTTTTGGTTGAATGGCATCCCAGGTTACTATGGTTTCATCATAGCCATCGGCTTCATCATGGTTATTATCTTCCACCTGCTCTCCGTGTGAAGAAAAATGTATTGCCACAATATCTCCCGGTTTAATTTCAGAAATCAGTTTTTTGAATGCATCTGCAATGCCCGCGATTGTTACTTTAGAATCTGCCAGGATATTGATGTGCTGTTCTTCAAATCCCTGCTTCATCAATGCTGCTTTCACATAGGGAATATCATTGGCGCTTGAAATTTCCGGCCAGCTTTTGTATTTGCCAACCGCAAAAATCAACGCATGCTTTGTTTTACCAGGTTGTGTTTGCGCATAAATAAATGCGCCATTAAATAGTATTAATCCAACGGTGAGTTTTGATAATAAAAAAAATTTCATACTACTACTTTTTTACATCATATATTCTAAGAACAGTGTTGCTGAGAATTGATCTTTTTCATTTACCACACATTCCAATCCGCTGCAATCGTTTCATTCCTGGTAGTGGGTTTTTGTAAACCATTGGTTAGTTCAAGTACGCGGTTGCCTACATATTTTTTAAAGTCAGCCACTTTCATGTGCTCGTTATTCTTCATTGCCTCAATAACACTATAAGTAAATACGCCGTGCCCCAACTCGCTGCGCTCCTGTGCAAACTGCACGCCACCCGATGCTGAAATAATAATAGCGCCTGTGCCTTTGCCTACATTTACAAATAGATTCTGCATGAGTTCAAAACTGTTTTGCAAGCCCAGTTTCCCGGAATTTTCATCACCTCCGCCTCCCACAAGACCTTTGATGCCACTGGTTGCAGTTACATTGTTTTTTACCAAAGCATTTTTTGCATTATTGATCTTTTGCAGTTCTTCTTTATCCACTTCGCCGCTGTGGCATGCATCAAGCAGTAAAATTTTTTGCCTTGCTGGAATTGAATCCAACAGGCTTTCAATAACATCATAAGGAATGCCATCTACTTCGGGTTGAATAAAATTGATGTTGTAAGAAGAGAGGTAGTAATCATAACTTTTACTCAATAAGCCATGTCCAGAAAAGGCGATGATCACTTTGTCATTGATCGAAGTATTCAATAGTTTTTGTTTGAGCGATTGAATATTAGAGCGGGTAACTTTTTGATTATACAAAGTGTCAAGAATAATGAATTGATTGTTATACTTTGACTGCATGGATGTGGTAAGGTCCTTTATGTCCTGAACACACCAGGTAAGATTATGACTGTTGTCTGCAAATTCATTAATACCTATGCCAATAAAATATACTTTCTGTGGTGTTGCTTTTGTGGTAATATACTTCACAGATAAAGGCATACGATAACTTTCTATACCGTTTACATTGGTTACAGAAGTTTCTATCCTGTTATCGCCGGGAGATAGTTGAATGTTGATGGTTTTATTTAAACTACGCGTGTTTTCATTTTTTATACTGATGCCACGCTGGCCAAACAACGGTACTTCATTCACCCATATATTATACCGGTCAAGCGGGTAGGCATTGTCGTTTGCTTTTATTTGCAGTTCAAGCATTTCTGTTTGCTGCTCAAGTTTAATAGCGTTTCTGTTGGCAAAATCTGCTTCGGGCACACTGTAATTATTATTGAACGCGGCTGTATCAATGCCTAATTTATTTATTCTTTTCAGGTATGCATTGTGGTAAGAACTGATAAGTGCAGTATCCGGATTGCCCATCGCTTCTAATATTTTATCAGGCCGGTTGTATTTAACATCCAGTTGCTCAAAACTGATCACTTTAAGATCGGGTGTTACATAATGCAACAATTTGGCTGCATTGGGAGTGCATTGGTAATAACCGGAAGCTGTCAGCATTAAAGAATCATCTGCATCGAATGGATAGACTGTATATGCAGTTGCAAGTTTTTTTCCGGCATCATTAAATGCTACTTTACGTATTTTGTCAACATTCACATGTCCCCGTACATCATACAAAAGCGCTCCCGAGTTGGCATCCCATATCCTGATGGTTTTATCGTCTAAAACCGCTATTGCTTTTCCGCCATCAGCATCGAAGTTTTTATATAGAACGGATTGGCTTATATCGCTAAGATCAGCTAATCGTTTTCCGTTTTCCGTATTCCATATCATTATTTTTTCTCCTGCAGAATCGGTCATTATTTTTTTGCTGTCTGCACTAAATAAAATGCCGGGAGCTTCGGTGCTTAGCACAGGTATAGTATTGAGCAATTGATAAGTAATGGCATCCCACAATTTTACCGATCCATCAGCGCATGGAACAATAATTTTTTTGCCATCAGTAGTGTAATGTGCA
This sequence comes from Agriterribacter sp., assembly GCA_047600465.1. Lineage (GTDB taxonomy): Bacteria > Bacteroidota > Bacteroidia > Chitinophagales > Chitinophagaceae > Agriterribacter. The sequence continues at coordinate 731,923 of JASGKU010000007.1, read as the reverse complement.
TCTGGCAATTGCCCGGTTTTTACCTGCAAAGACTTTATTATTTCGTAATTGCCGGCGCTAAGAATTCTTATAGTGCTGTCTGAAACTGTAGCAATAATTTTTTGTCCATCAACAGGATTAAATTCAAGTGAAGTGTAAAAAATTCCCTGTCCCGGATTCTTGAGCTGTTTATAAAGTTGACCACTTTCAACATTCCATATTTTAACCGCATTTCCGTTATTGTTCATTGTGGTAATTACCTGCTTACTATCGGGACTAAATAAGGCATCTGAAAGGTTTTGGTCAGCTTTTCCAAAAAACAACTTTCGTTTCAGTATACCCGTTGCTGCATCCCAGATAGTGGCGCTTCCCTGCGTGGCTGTTATTATTTTTTTTCTGTCGGGGCTGTATTTAACTGTTATCAATTCATCATGCGCCTCTTTTAGAGAGAATAAAAATTTGCCCGTTTCCGCATCCCAGATCCTTGCAGTTGGATATATATCATCATAGGTTAGTATTCTTTTGTTATCCGGGCTGAATTGCACAGAGGAAAATCCTACTTCCATTCCCTCAGGACTTTCTATTCTTTTCTTATTATCACCAGCAGCATCCCTGTTGAGGGTTACTAATAATTTGCCTGTTGCAGCACTCCAGATCATAGAATTTCTATCCATGGATGAGGTAATAATTTTTTGTCCATCACTGCTGAACTGGATAGAAGATATGGGCATTTTGTTTTTTGCATCAAGATCTGCCAGCAGCTTACCTGTTCCTATATCCCATATTTTTGAAGTTTTATCATCGGAACCGGTAACCAATTTTTTCCCATCGGGGCTGATGGTTGAAACCCTAATGCCATCAGCGTGCGTAACCGGCAACATTAATTTGGGCTGCTGCGCATATATGCTATTGCTTATGATGAGTAAGCAAATAAACAGAGGTTGTTTTATTTTTTTTCGCAGCATAAACAAATTTTGAAGAAATTAGCGCGTTGTAATTATTTTTAATAAAAATGACGCTGTTTTTACATGAGATGCCTGGATGCGAACAAAATGAAATCGCGTTTTTAAGAATAAGGATGATGTGGTGTAAATTAAGGCGAGGGGTACGTTTTGTTAAAGATACATTTTACAGTATTGATTCAACCTGTACCTATAAAATTAATTGAGTCTTAATTGTGGTTGTGAAAAAAGCGATCGGAATTTTCACTAATGAAATGTTATCCTGTATTTTGATCTAACAGTATTGGCTATACGTTTACATTATACCACTTCATTATGTATTCAGGGCCGGGGCTTTTTTAAGTGTTTCGTTTAATGTAAGAAATGTGTTGCCGAAGTAGCTGTGAGCTTTCGGCAATCAGCTATCAGCTATGGGCTTTCAGTAGTTGACCAGATTAGAATCTCAGATCTCAAATCATGACATCTCATCAACCTTAAACCCTATACCTCCAACCTTTCACCTCACTTATTTACATCAATATTCGCATAGCCTTCTTCAGCGCGCATCTTAGCCCGTTGTACATACACTTGCCGGTCTTGCGGCGCCCATGTATTTAATCCGTCAACATAGCGGTTAAACATGCAGAATGATGCTGCTATTAAAACGGTATCATGTATTTCTTTATCCGTTGCGCCGAGGTTTCTTGCATGTGATATCTGTTCTTGTGTAACATGTTTACCACCTTTCTGCACACTGCCCGCAATGCTTAATAAAACCTTTAGTTTTTCGGGTATGTCTGTGTTTTCATAATCACTTTTTATATCATCAATAAACTGCATGTCGCACTCAAAGTAATGCTGTGCCAATGCGCCATGTACATTCTGGCAAAAAAAGCAATCATTTTTTGATGATACATAAGCGCCTATTAATTCCCGCTCCCCGCGGGTGAGGGTATTATTATCATCGTGCAGCAATACTTCCGCCAGTTCATTTAAAACTTTTGCAGTAGCAGGGCTGTATTCCATGGGTCCCCTTATACCTGGCAGGTCATTGCCTAAATCTATAAATGCCATACATTTTTATTTTGAGGGTGTTGGTAATGCGTAACCTTTCTCTACCATCCGTTTCCCCATCACTTCATATTCTTTTTCATCGGTGGGCGTAAAACTTGCCAATCCATCTACATACCTGTTAAACATGCTGAAGGCCGCAGCAATTAAAACGGTATCATGTATCTCTCTATCGTTGGCGCCTTGCTTTCTTGCTTTTGCAATATCCTCTTCTGTAACCTGTTTGCCTGATACCTGCACTTTGCCTGCAATATTTAACAGGGCTTTCAATTTATCGCTTACACTTGCCTGTTGTACATCTGTTAATACTTCATCTACTTTATATTTCTCATCCTGGTATAGCTCCCGGGCCGCGGCGGCATGGCTCATGGTGCAAAACATTGTTTCGTTGCGGCGCGATACATAAGCTGCAATCAATTCTCTTTCTGCCTGCGTTAATGGAGATTCTCCTCTTAAAAGAACCTGCGCAAGGTCGTACAAAGACTTCCCTGTTTCGGGGCGAAACATTACAAGGCTTCTTATGCCAGGTACGCCTTCAGGAACATTAATGTATGCCATATTATTTATTTGATTTGTGATTGATTTGTTGCGTTAACTATTATAAATCTTATGCGTTTGAAAGCGCTGATGGCGCCGGTGCACGTTCAAAAAATAAAACCATCAGTAAGCCTATAAAAAATATCAATGAAAAAATAAGCAGTGCATTGCTGTAACCGCCTAATGTGCTTACCAATACACCAACAAACAATACTGCTATAGCTGTAAATATTCTGCCGATATTAAAACAAAAACCCGTAGCAGTAGCTCTTATAGAAACTGGAAATAGTTGTGGTATATAAGCAGATAAAACGCCCTGGCTCACGCCAAAGAAAAAAGCAAGCACTGCAATTTCTGCGTATAAAACAGGCGTAACAGTTGAATTGGTGCTAAACATGATAACAGATAGTACCGTACAAACAGCAAAACATAACAGCATAGATTTTTTGATCCCTACCAGTTTAATAAACCATCCCGATACAAATCCTCCTGTAAGCCCACCCATACCCAGCAGCATCATGCTTAGTCCTCTTTCTTTTTGTGCATCTATACCAGGTATCAGGCTTTGAATCCATGTGGGCAGCCACGAAAACACTGCCCAAAGCCCTATAAGCATGGTGCCAAAAATAACAGAACCTTTTACAAGATTGCTCCGATGCGTATCTGAAAACAATGCGGCTATTTTATTTCCTTCTACTTTTTCTTCAGAAAATATTTTTTTCCATGCTTCGGGTTCGGGAAGCAAAGCGCTGATGATGGCAACAGAAAGAGGGATGAGACCAATTAAAAATCCCTGCCGCCATGAAGCAACAAAATAATTAATAGCTCCCGCTGAAAAAATGCCAACGGGGATACTGATGGAAAGAAAGCCAATAAATATTGCTTTTGTATTGGGTGTCCATACTTCACTCAACATAGTGAAAGAAATTACCAACACGCCTCCTACTCCAAAACCGGTAAGAAACCTACATAACACAATTAACTCCCATGTAGGCGCCATACCTGTAAGTATAGTGGCAATAGCAAATGTGCCTATCGCATATATCAATGCTTTTTTTCTGCCTACAGAATCGCTGATAATACCCCAGGTGAATCCACCTATTGCCCATCCTAAAATAAATACGGCATTGATAAAAGCGCTGATGCTATTCAATTCATCAGCATTTCTGCTTCCTAATAAATCTTTTACGGCAATGGGAAGGTATACCGACATAAGGGTTGATACTACGCCGCCAAACATGCAGCTCAAAAAGCAAACAATAAATAATATTGTTCTTGCTGTTTTATTTTCCCGGTCTAATGTTATGGGTAAACTCATATATAGTTGTTTCGATATGAAAAATTATAGTACGCCATCAAAAATCAACGATACGTAATATAGCGCACCTATAGCTGGTGATCCGTACGACTGGTAAATTTTATTATTGAAAATGTTAAATGCGCCGATCTTTATCATTGATTTTGATTTGGGTAATTTTTTGTTTACCTGTACATCTACCAATGAATAAGTACTTATACGACCAGGCCTTAGCCCGTTAAATGTACCATACCAGTCATAAGCATCCTGCCAGTGCCACGCAATATTAAATCCAAATCCACCGAAGGCATTGCTGTTACCAAATGTAAAATTGCCGCTGTATTTAGGCGTATTAAAACTTGGAACATTGTTCACATTCGCGTTCAATAAATTAAAGGATGCCCATGTTAGATTGCCTCCGAGTGTGTATCCTTTATGCATCATATAGGTTAGTGCTATAGATGCGCCATCGGCTGTAACCTTATCGGGTGCATTTGTATATAGCTGATATGCATGGTTACTTCCGTTGAGTATATCCGTAGCGGCATCTGTGTTAACCGTTCCATCACTATTATACACGCTATGTTGCGGCTGTATTACCACTGTATTCAAGATGAAATTTTTATAACTGCTGTGATAATAATTTACATCTACCAGGAGTTGATTGGCGAATAGTCCTTTATAGCCTACTTCAAAAGCTTTTTGCTGTTCTGGCTTTATATAAGCCACGTTTGATTTCTGCAATAAATGTTTGTTTTCTTCAACAGCCTGTGGGAATGGAGTACCAGAACCAACAGCCGCACCGAATGCGCCACCAAATGCACCCACTGATGAAGCGGTGAACGTATTTTCATATACATTCAATCCTTTACTGTTGTTGGGAGCGCCGCCAAGAATGGTGATGGGGCCTACATTTAAATGAATGTATTGATCAACCGGTGTAGGATTTCTGAAACCGGTTTGATAGGATGCCCGGAAATTGTGCGTGCCAGCTACGGTATATACCGCTGCCACCCTGGGGGTGAAGCTGCCATCAAAATTTTCATTCTTATCATACCGTACAGAAGCGGTGATTTTTAATTTGTCGTTCAATAATTTTTTTGAAGCCTGCAAAAATGCACCATATTCTTTAATAGTTACTTTTTTGTCTTTATCATCAAACAAACTTCCATTGGTAAACATATCGTAATAGCGGAAGCTGCCGCCAGCCAGTAGTTCGAATACTTTTATGTGATTGGTGAAATCATATTGACCTTCTGTATGATAAAATTTGCTGTTGCTGAAAACACCTGCTCCGCTTAATCCATAATTATGAATAGATGCATCCTTTGCATTATTAAATGCAGTGGTGCCGGGAAGAAATCTGCCCTGATCTGCAAAAGCTCTTGCAACGCTGTGATCGGCAGCGGTTACACCGTTCACATTTCCTTTATATGCAGCTTCATAACGTTGAAACCAGGTGGCATCAGCTTTATCAGGTGTAACGGTATTGCCATCCAGGTCCTGCACCCAGTCTCTGTTGATAAATTGTGCCAGTGAACGGGTGTTATACGAATCGTGTGAATTTTCTATTACTGCATAACTGCGGATAAAAAAGTTGCTGCTTTTTAATTCAATGCGATGTGTTTGTAATACAAAGTTATTGAGATCGAAACGGCTGCTTCCTGTGTAGCTGGCTGTTCCGCGACCATAATTGTATTGATAAATGGCTTCGAGATTATTAGTAATGCGATAATGTACCGCACCATTTAATTTAAGACTGTATACATTATAATTCATTAGGTCTCTTTCTTCATACCCTGTTCTTGAAACCAATCCTACACCCTCGATGGTTTTGGATACTTCATCGCCGTAAATATTCAGCCCGTCACGCCCGGGATTGCTGGGTCCTCTCTGAGCGGCGGGAGTAAGCGAGCTTACATCGGTATAATTGGTGGCATACCAATCAAGCCCGGTAAGATAAGCAGCGTTTATTTTAAAAGCGAATTTGTTGTTAAACGCCTTTGCATAACGCAATGCAAAATCATACAACCCGTGTGGTTTAGCTGCATCTTCACCAATGTGATTAATGCCTGCCTTTGCCTGTAGGGTTAAGCCCTGGTATTTAAACGGATCTTTTGTACGCATAAGTAATACGCCATTAAAAGCTACTGGGCCATATAATGCAGAGGCAGCACCAGGAATTACTTCCACGCTTTCCATATCAATGTCTGAAGATCCAAACTGGTTGCCCACCGCAAAGTTTAACCCCGGCGTTTGATTATCTACGCCATCCAGCAACTGAAGAAATCTTGAGTTGCCGGTTGAATTAAACCCTCTTGTATTGATTTGTTTGTATGTAAGACTGCTGGTTACAACATCCATTCCCTTCAGGCTTTGTATGCCATCATAAAATGTGAGCGAAGCATTTTCCTGGATATTTTTCAAATTCATTTTCTCTATGCTTACGGGAGAACGCAATATATTTTCCTGCACCCTTGATGCGGCAGTAACCACTTCTGTTAGTACTGCTGCAGAAGCTTTCAACTGAACAGTTATTGACTGAGCTGAGGAAGTTACTTCAATATGTTGCTCTTCAAACCCAACCGATGAAATAATAAGTGTAACAGGCATTTTCAATTTAGAAGCCGGTAAGCTGAACCTGCCCTGCTCGTCTGTTGAGGTGGTAATCAATGTGCCTTTTACATTGATACTTGCACCGCTTACTGCTGCGCCATCTGACAAACCTTTTACGGTGCCGGATAGTTTTACATCCTGTGCATATAATTGTACAGTAATAATAGATAGTATGAGGAATAAAAATGTTTTCACTGCTAATTAGTTTTGATGGTTTTAGTATGTTTACTTTTTCAGGTGATCATAGCCTTGTGGTAAACGGGTATACCCATGATTTACCAAACGATCTGCCAGCGTATCAAAATAGGCGCTATCCGCGGGTAAGGATGTTGCCAGTCCATCCACATACCGGTTATACAAACAGAACAGTGCTGCAATCAATACAGTGTCATGTATCTCTGTATCTGTAGCACCTTCGTCTTTTGCTTTTTGTATAAGATCGGGCGTAACCGCTTTTCCACTTTCTCTTACTTTAGATGCAATGGTGAGCATTGCCTTCATTTTAGCACTTACCGGTGCGCTTTCAATATCTTTTTTAACGAGTGCAGCAGTTTCACTCTCCCCCAATAATTTATCTGCTGCTGCTGTATGAGCAGTGGTACAAAATTTACATTCATTGCCATTGGATACAACTGTAGCAATCAATTCTCTTTCCCCTTCTGTAAGGCTATTGCTTCCACGTAATAAGAATTGGGTAAGTTCACGTATGGGAGCGGCACTGTCTTTACGATATTCAAGCAGTCCTGTAATACCAGGTAAATGCGCTTCTAATGGAATGTGTGGCATAAATAATAATCAATATTTACCGCTTACTCACAAATGGTGGTAAACGCTGTTTGCGAATGAACTACTTTCATCACGCATTAACTTGATAAAAGTCTGCTCTGTAATTTGAGGATACATACAATTTACACTGCAAAGCAGTGTAGGAAAAAGTTGGAAGATCAGATGAAATCCGGTGGTTGAACCGGCGCATGAATAAATACGACAGGAACTTTTGTGGATACAAAGGCATGCATCAGACCAGCGGTAGGTTGTTGACAAGCGATTGAATAATAATGGATGATATAATTATAATCGCTCCCTTTATTGAGTTTTTTTACAGGTGTTGAAGATGCATCTTTTTTACCGGAAGCTGCATCGGTATTCTGGTTTGCATAAGCGGCCTTTGCTTTGTATAATGAAGTTTTATCAAAATCTGGTAAACATAAAAGATGCAGTGTATCATTCATTACCTTCCGTTTCACATAAGTGTAGGTAATGCCCTTGAGCTCCAACTGTCCGTCTACCCGTTCAAATTCATTGGATGAAACCAGGTAAGGCATGTGTAATGGCACTTTAATTTCTATGAGCTCTTTATTATTGTATGCGTTGTTATCTAATCGCTGTGTCATTTCTTTTCCCGCTGTATCAATAAGGCATTGAAACAGTAACGCGTACCCCGCAAGATTAAACAGGTATACGCTAAGCAGTAGTATGGCAATTAGTTTCTTCAACTGTGAAAGGGAAATTAAAGCTATACTTTTTATTAATAAGAACAGCCATAAATTTTATTTTTTTAGAATGTGAACTTAAGGACACTTGAGAGGTATGACGGGGGGAGAATAATTTTTATTACTTCTTATACAATTCGATCTTTCGCTCGTCGGGATCAATAATAACTGCCATGAATCCAAAATCTGTTTGAGTAGGTTCTGCAAAAAACAGGACGTTCAATCTTTTTAAGCATTCTATGGTTTCGTCAAAGTTGTCGATGCCAAATCCAATGCGTAAGTTTTTATCTGGCTTGTCCTGGTTTTTTGCTAATGGATAAATTTCCAGTATTGTGTTACCAATTGTTGCAGCATAGTGAAATGGTGCGTTGCCATGTTTGTGATACTCAAATGTCATCCCCAGCAGACTGTAAAATTCTGCCAATTGTTTTATATCTTCTGTTCTTAAGACCAATAACCGAATTTCCATTTGTAAATAGTGTAAGGTCAAGTTTCTATAATCCTTGAATAATTCAGATCGATTGAACAGGATGATTAGAAATTTATTCTATTGAAGTATCTATTGTCGTTTCCTCTTTTTCTTCTAATCTTCTCCCGCATCTTCATTTGTATCTTTTGTAACAATGGCCCAAAAAACCCACATGCCAAAGGTAAGTGCCAGTGATATATTGGGCTGGTAAAAAGCAATTACAGCAGCAAGGGCGTACACTGCAATTCCTATCATCTGCCCTTTCATCATATTGTTGAGCCATGGAATATCCTTATCTGGATGGATGATGGCTTTCCTGTTGCGCATGATGCAAATATTCAGCAATAGCATGCACACCACAATTAACCCTGTAAAGCCAGCATAAAACGAAACTGCGGTGTTTACGGCAGGCGTGCCTATAAATGTGCCTACCATTTTGGTGGGATATGGAAACAATACAACAAAAAGCAACAATAGTCCATTTATCAGAATGATCTGATGCGTTGCTTTCCATATTTTATTTAAAATTTTGTGATGCCCCATCCATATTAAAAGTACTGTTGCAAATGAATTGAAATATGCAAAATACTCCGGCCATTTTTCTGTAATCTTTTGCCAGAGATTTAGGTTGGTGGCTCCATCGTATTCTGCTATACCTATTTCAATGGCCAGCAAAGTAATGGCTACGCCAAAAATACCGTCGCTGAATGCTTCCAGTCTCCCGGTTTGTTTTTCCATTAGTTATTAATTGAAATGTATGACGGCATGCTATTTACAACAAAATTATAAATGTGGTAATAATGCAATTATCTGACAATAAAAATAACGGTATCTTTTAAGATACTGCCGCTGTAGTACAGGCAATTTATTTAACCTACGTGTAGTAGCGGATCATGGCTATCAGATCTCCCGGCCTTCAAAAAGATCTGCAAGAAATTTTTTTGATTTCCTGCTTTCTTTTCTGAAACTGAATATTACCAGTATATACATCAATACAAACCCGGTGAAAAGAATAGCCACTCTTGATAATAACCCGTTCTTTATGGCGTCCTGGAAATTGGGAGCTAAGAGAAAATGCTGACTGATAGAAGCGTATATCATCATGGCTAACCATGCGCATGCAAATATAATTGTCCATGTGTCGGGTCCAATGCCAATGTTCACTTCTGTATGTCCATTATAGCTTTTAATATGCCCCGAAATAGATGGAGACAGATCCGGATCAACCGTAATGCGCCTCATGGAGAAATCATTATTAGTAATTTCTCCTTCATACATTTTCTGGGGAATGCGTGTGTAATACACAAAAAAAGAATTGTCTTCGGGTTCTATATTGTCTGCCACACGTTGACGTATTTCCTCAGCAGATAACTGCGTGCTGAGTACATATTTCTCCATTGGTAAAAGCTTCTTCAAGTTCATGGTATCCTTTTATAATACATCATCATGCAGCAGTATTTGTTACCGGCAAGGATAGGCGAAATGCCCAGCCATCATCTGTTTATGGGCATAATGTATTATATGGATATAGACTTGTTCAAAACAAAAAATGATCATCAAATTGTGACGAATATATATTGGACTTAAATTTGTGTTTCTTGCATTACAGTACGAAAGCATAACACAGCAATGGTGGGCAGCATGGATACTATTCCTACATTTCTTGCCGGTGGTGGAGAAATGGGAGAGCGCATCCGGACGCATAACTGGGATAATACAGCGCTCGGTAAAATTTCTGACTGGCCGCCCAGTCTTAAGACCTGTGTGCGCATCATGCTTAGTTCCCAGCAACCCATTTGGATAGGGTGGGGCGAGCAATTGATCAAATTATACAACGATCCATATATTGATATCGTTCGCGGAAAACATCCCACCGCACTTGGACAACCAGCATCTGTGGTATGGAAGGATATCTGGAAAGATATTGAGCCATTATTGTCGAAGGCGATGACGAAAGACGAAGGTACTTATGTAGAATCGCAATTGCTGATTATGCACCGCAGCGGATTTCCTGAAGAAACTTATTATACTTTTTCTTATACACCCGTGTTGGGAGATGACGGGAAGCCCGCCGGAATTCTTTGTTACAATACAGCAGACACAGAAAAAATATATAGTGAAAGAGCGCTGAAAACGCTGCAGCAGTTTGATATGCTGGCGCAGAAAAAAAATGAACAAGAAGTATATGAACAGGCTGCTAAAGCGCTTGAGGTTAACAATCTTGATTTTCCATTTTCATTAATTTATAAAATCACACAGCCGGGCAAGGAAGCCAGGTTGGTTGCCAGTGCCGGCTTTGAAACATTGCCACAGCAGGTGGAAACTATTATTGATCTTCAGCATCCGGCCATTCGCACAGGTAATATTATTAAGGCGGTTACAGAAAACCAGATAGTTGTTTCTGAAAATAATGGCAGGTGGACGGAGCTTCCCAAAGGTCCATGGGATGTTATGCCATCGCGTTATGTACATATTCCCATAAGAGCAGTAAATAAAAAACAAGTGCTGGGCTTGCTAACGGTCGGACTAAATCCATACCGTGCTTTTGATGACAGCTACCGTGGGTTTTTGCAGTCGATTGCCGACCAGATTTCTATGGGGGTGAACAATATTCTCGCGTATGAAGAAGAACATAAACGGGCAAAGGCATTGGAAGAATTAGATAAAGCAAAGACTTTATTCTTCACCAACATCAGCCACGAGTTCAGAACACCTATTACGCTGATGCTGGGACCGCTTGAGGAATTGATGCTCAACCACCATACTAACCTGCAGGCAGAACAACAAAAAAAGCTGGAAGTTACTCACCGCAATGCACTTCGGTTACTCAAGCTCGTTAACAACCTGCTCGACTTCAGCCGTATTGAAAGTGGGCGTAACAAGGGGCAATTTGTTCTTACAGATATTTCTTCTTACACAAAAAATCTGGCAGGCAATTTCAGATCCATTATAGAAAATGCAGGACTTAAATTCTCAGTTGAAGCAGATAATGATCTGCCTCCCGTATTTGTTGACAGACAAATGTGGGAAAAAATTGTATTTAACCTGCTTTCCAATGCTTTTAAGTATACGCTTAATGGTACAATAAGTATTCGTTTAACCATGCGTGATAGCCGGTTAGCATTGACAGTAGAAGATACAGGCGTGGGCATACCCGAAAAAGAATTGCCGCACATGTTTGACCGTTTTCACCGGGTGCAGCAGGTGGCGGGCCGAACATATGAAGGTACCGGCATCGGTCTTTCATTGATTAAAGAACTGGTACTTCTGCATCGTGGCAACATAAGTGTGAAAAGTACAGAAGGCAAAGGATCCTGCTTTAGCGTTATGCTTCCTTTTGGAAAAGACCATTTACCTGTTGAGCAGGTGTATGATAATCCGCAAACAGCCTTCAGCCTTACGGAAGTTTCGTATGTGGAAGAAATGCAGCACCTGCTTGAAGATGACACGACAATCAAGGCAACAGCATCTGATAAAAATGATACAGTATCAGTAAGAGCAAATACTGTTTTGATTGTAGATGACAATGCAGATATGCGTGAGCACATCAGGGCGGTTATTGCCAGCCGTTATAATACTATAACAGCCGGCAATGGCACGGAAGCCATTGATATATTAAATAAGGAACAGCCTGCTCTTATTCTCAGTGATATTATGATGCCGGTAATGGATGGTATTGAATTGCTGAGACAAGTAAAAGACAATCCTCTTACCGCTCATATACCGGTAATACTGATTACGGCAAGAGCAGGAGAGGAATCAAGAATAGAAGGATATGAAACAGGAGCAGATGATTATCTTGTTAAACCCTTTTCGGGTAACGAATTACTGGCGCGCATCAACTCACAGATAAGAGTAGCCAAAGCCAGACAAAAAATAGATGAGAGTGAATTAAAGTTCCGCACACTCGCAGAAACACTACCTCAATTGATCTGGATTACCGACTCATTGGGCAACCCTGAATTTGCTTCCGGCAGATGGAACGAGTATACTGGTTTTGAACCAACAGGGGCCGAAACCTGGAAACAAATGGTGCACCCTGATGATTTTGCCACAAATGTTACTACCTGGATGCATTCACTTAATACCGGCGAGACTTACAGCACCGAATTGCGATTAAAAAATATTCACAATGAATACCGGTGGCATTATGGCCAGGGTGTTCCTATACGCAATAAGGATGGCTCCATTATACAGTGGATTGGGTCTTTTACCGATATACATGACCAGAAACTTTTTACAGAACGCCTGGAAGGACTGGTAATGGACAGAACCATTCAGTTGATAGAAAAAAACCGGCATCTTGAATCATCGCTTGAAAAAGAAAAGGAGCTTACTATTAAAGATCAGCGAAAGAATGAATTTATTATGATGGCGAGCCATGAGCTCAAAACACCTATTACAAGTATTCAGGGTTATATACAACTGCTTATAGAAAGGTTTGATGTTGCCAATAAACCTGGTGCCGATGATTGGAGAATTTTGCCCATTGCATTGAAGAATGTAGAAAAGCAGGTTAAGAATTTAACAACGCTGGTTATTGATCTGCTTGACCTCGCCAGGATAGAAAAAGGAGAACTGCAATTAAAGAAAACAGATATTGCATTTGCTGCATTTGCAGAAGAAACAATTGAACATGCCAGGCATCTTTCTAAACATATAATTGAGTTGTCCATCAATGCCGATGCCGTTATTTATGCAGACCCTAACCGTATTGCGCAGATATTATTCAACCTTATTACCAATGCGGTAAAATATTCGCCCGGGGCGGATCATATCGAAATAGAAGTTTTTCAACAGGATGTAAAAACCATTTCCCTCAGTGTGCGTGATTTTGGAATAGGCATGAATACTACTGAATTTGACCGCATATTCGACCGCTTTTACCGGGTTGAAGGAAAAAGAGAAAAAACTTTTCCCGGTTTTGGAATAGGTTTATTTATTGCAAGAGATATTGCCAACAAACACGATGGCACTATAACTGTTTCAAGTCAAAAAAACAAAGGTTCTGTATTTACACTTACCCTTCCGGTAAAATAGCAGGGATCATCCTGGTTTTTGTACATTTAATACTCACAAAATTTATCCATATTTTTCCTGGCAGTTGTTGCAGAAAAAAGTGCGGCGATGAGTTTGTCCGAGGTATTCTTTCACTAGTGGAATATTACACCGGGGACAAATCTTTTTTGCGTAAGCAAGCCAGTGTTTTTTCAATTCATGTTTTTTCTTCCATTCAAGGAAATCAAAGGCGTAGTTACGTGTTTCCTTAACTAACTGATTCAATTGTTTCACTGGAAGTTTACCACATTTGCTCAGGGGATGAACACGTACCCGGAACAATACTTCGTTTTTTATGATATTACCTGAACCAGAAAAGATATGTTGATTCAATAACGCATCACACATTAACATATCAGGGTTGCTTTTTATTTTCTTCTTTGCCGCGGCTGCGTCCCATTTGTCAGACATGATATCTTCCGACCAATCATAAGCTTCATCTAATGGCTCTTCAATCAGTATTACAGAACAGGCATAAAAACTTAATGCGCCATTTTTGAAATGCAGGCTTAACCTGGGGGTGGCGCTTTTATCTTCATTAATGCTGTAGGAACCAAACAGCATAAAATGTATCCTTATGGTAAAATCATTAAAGCAAACCAGGAAGTGCTTGCCCCAGCTTTTGAAATCAATGATCTTTTGGTTACTGGCTCTTTGAAAATTCACCTTCGAATTTCCCGTTACCTTAATTACTTTCTTGTTTTTAAAAGCTTGTACTTCTTCTTTCAAAATAACTATCGATGGTCCTTCAGGCATTGATCTGCTTTTGCTGATTAAAAATAATGCTCAATAAAACTATTAGTACAAAGCAGAATCAATGCCACGGCAATATCTATTTAAAGATGGGTGGGTTACTTATAAGACTTAATGGATGAGATGGGTATTTTAATTCCCTGCTTCATCATTGTGGGGCGTTTATACCTTTTATATGCAACAGAAGTGTTCATTTCTCTGTGGCATCATTTTTTATATATAATATTAAGAAATACGTCAACGAAATTAATGGTAGCTTTTTCATCCATATTAAATATTCACGAAACAATGGTGCAGGAAGGGACATGCATTCCGGTATGGCTGGAAGACGCTGCAATTGTTGGCACCTGTGCCATTAGGGTAGTTTCGCATAAAGTGATTGGCGAAATAGAGGTGGACGATGATTGTCTTGGAGGAATTAATTTTTATTACCAGATTTATCCTTTGCCTCATACCAGGTTAAGGTACATGCGAATCAATTTTGTGCGGGTGGATAACGAAGAGCACTCAGAGCGCTATAATTAATATTGATTATACCCCCAGGTTTGTATGTGTATCAAAATAATTAAATAAACCGGGTCAGCATATGTATTGAATGTATTTAAATGGAGCTGTGGTAGCTGATCCGGCATGTTTTTTAGTTTATAAGCCCATGATTAAAAGAAATTAATAGTTATTCCGTAAAACAATTGTTATGCGATTTGTAATATTGATAGTGGCATTTGTTCTTTTTAGCGTTGCCTGTAATAACGCTTCAAAAGATACAAATACTAAAACGACAGATGATTCTCTTCCAACACAGGGAAATGTGCCGAAACCCCCTGATATAGGTAGCAGTCCTGCTGCCGCTGATAGTGCTGCAAAGCAACATGATAGTACGTCCGATAAGCCCACACCGGGTTTGGGAAGCGACCCAACAAGAAATGACGCATCAAAAAAGCCGAAAAATGAGCAATAGTATATGCATTTGCAAATAAAAAAAGACGGTATTAACCGTCTTTTGTCATCTGTTTAGAGAAAAAGAAATCTGGGGACTTCACGCTTTAGAGCTTATAATGCTGATTGTATACTGAGTCCGCACCTTTTATTTTCATAAATTCTTTAATAAATACACAAATTGAATTCCTTTTTTATGTCTCAACCAATATCTTAAATGCATTAATAAATTTTACCAACTCTTCAAGGGTATTATTGTTTGTAATAATCCCTTCTTCATTTATCTTTCCTTTAATTCCCTGGATTAGTAATACAGTCTCTGCCGTAAATCTCGTCATCACGGTTTTCATAATTAACTGCAATTCTTCATGTCCTTTTTGTCCATGAGCAGATGCTGTAATCAATCCAACAGGTTTGTCTGAAAATACGGTGGTTGAAACACACCATTCAATAGCGTTCTTTAAACCGCTGGGAATGCTGAATACATATTCAGGTGTACATATAATTACTCCGTCGGCTTTTTCAATATTTTGCCTGAAAAAGATGATTTCCCCAGGTGGATTGTCCGTAGAAAGTGCAGGATCAAAATGAGGAAGGGATTTCAGGTCTTTAAAGATAGTCAGGCGGAAAATGTTTTTTGTTATTGCTGCTATATGGTCAATCAATTTTTCGTTTGCTGAATTTTCAGATGCGCTACCAATTATAACAAAAATATTTTTCTTTGTTCTATTCTCCATCATGTAAAATTATAATTGCAATGCTAATATATTCCGGCGAATGGATTTATTGAATGCAAAAGAATAACAAATACAAGAAAATGACACAATCGATATTCTTCCGGGTAAAGCCTTCCATAGGTTTATAGCAGGTGGTGATATATTTCCTCAAACAGGTGGCATCAATCATATATAATGGTAATATGCTTTTTTATCGGGTATACTTTTTATGCACATCTCTATGCTTTAATTGATATTTCTTAGTGCGTATTACCCAGCATGGCATTCTTTTTAAGCCTTATCTCTGTAACAAAAAACTATTTTATGCAAGCAACAAAAAAAGCTGCGTCAAAAAGCGCAGGTAAAAATGCAAGCGCTGGCAAAGCGAATGGAGGTCTTGAAAAATATTTTATAGATTCTTTGAAAGACATTTACTGGGCAGAGAAGCATCTTACTAAAACACTTCCGAAGATGAAGAAAGCTGCTACTTCTGAACAATTGCAAACCGCTATTGAAGAACACCTTGGTCAAACAGAGGAACATGTTTCAAGATTAGAGGAAGTATTTGAAATGTTGGGTCAGAAGGCACAGGCAAAAAAATGCGAGGCGATGGAAGGTTTAACAAAAGAAGGGCAAAGTATTATTGAAGAAACTGAGAAAGGCACAAAAACCCGCGATGTGGGGATTATTATGGCCGCTCAGAAAGTAGAACACTATGAAATTGCTACATATGGAGCATTGGTAACACTCGCAAAGGTAATGGGCGAAGATGAGGTTGCGGAAATTCTCGGCAAAACACTTGGCGAGGAAAAAAATACAGACGAAGGATTAAGCGAAATAGCCGAACACCATATCAACTGGGACGCAGAAGAAGAATCTGTCTGAAGTGTAAGTTGAGAAGAGCCGGTTCACACCGGCTTTTTTGTTGTGTGTATTATTGGATGCATATGCGTAAGTGTGCATTTTCTTTCACAAAGTGCGGACATTTTGTAATGTAAAAATGACTAAGTAATAATGATGACAAGCTTTTATAATAGTGTTAGATGATTCATTATTCCTGTAATTCACTGTATATGTATATCTATAAGGAGTATTTGATGAATAATTTTTACCAGGGTAATGAAAACCAGGTGCTGAGAAAATTTTGCAGTATTCATTTTGAAAATGGCCCGATTATTTTATTGAATACTGATATTAAAAACAATTAAATCAAATTTTATGGGCAACTTACTTTATATCATTGCAGTTATCCTGGTTATAGGATGGGCAGTAGGCTTTTTAGGTTATGCAGCCGGTGGAATTATTCACCTGCTACTTGTTATAGCTATTATTCTGGTACTGTTACGCATTATCGGAGGATCATCCAGGGCATAAACATTTTAAAAAATACTGAACATGAAAACGTATATAAGCATATTAGCAGCAGGTACATTGGTAATAATGTGTGCTTGCAATAGTAATAGTACCCCAGATCCTGTTGAAAAAGCGGATTCTATTAATGATGCAAAAAAGGAAATAGTACAAGACGTTTCTAAAACAAAAGAAAACACCAGCGCATTCCTCGTAAAAGCTGCCGATGGAGGATTGACAGAGGTTGAAGCAGCAAAGGTAGGAGAGACAAAAGCTGAGAACATGCATGTTAAAGCCTTTGCAAAGGAAATGATAAAAGATCACAGCGCTGTGAATGATGAGGTTAAATCGCTGGCTGCTAAATTAAATATCACACTTCCTGGCGCACCTTCTGAAGATCATCAAAAAAAGGTAACTGACCTGAGTGGAAAAAAACCGAAAGATTTTGATAAAGATTTTATGGATATGATGGTCTCAGATCATAAAAGCACGCTGGATCTTTTTAAAGATGTAAGCGACGATGATATTGATGCAGATGTAAAAACATTTGTAAATGCTACTATTCCAAAACTGGAAGCGCACCTGGCAATGGCTGATTCGATTCAGAAAAGACTGAAGTAGTGTTTTGAGACTTTGTTTGTAAATATTAATCATTTGATTTCTTCACCGTTAAATTTATAGTTATGCAAAAGAAAGGTTTGGGGTTATTGATTGCAGCTGCTGTAGCATACGGTTATTACCGCTATACTAAAATGACAGCCGAAGAAAAGAATGCGCTGAAAGAAAAAGGTAAAAAGATACTGGAAGATTATTTTGGAATAGGAAGTTTGTTTTCCAGTAAAACTGTGGAAGAAGCAGCAAGATAATGTAAATATAGATTGGCTTCTGCTTTGAGCAGTTATAACAAAAAGGTGCCGGTTAGTTTATAGCCAGCACCTTTGTTTTTATTTCATTTTATAAAGATAAAATCCTTGATCAGATATTTTTAAGCTGCAGCGTTGCATAGCCATAATATAGTGGAATAAAAAGGAAGCATGGAAATGCTCCCCGTATTAAATCCAATATCCTATGAAAGACCGCTGCAAAGGTAACCCCAACCTGTTTTGCAGACAATCGTTCATTCTCCTTATATATTGTCGTGTTAAGTACTACAACATGCATTATTTGAGGACGGAATAAAAACAATAATGATTTTTCATCAGTGTTACATTACTCAGTTCTTAATGACTTCACCGGGTTTGCCATTGCTGCTTTTATTGCCTGGAAGCTGATAGTAATAAAGGCAATAACTGTTATAAGAAGAAGTGCCATTACAAATACCCGCCAGCCGATATCTATTCTGTATGCAAAATTCTGTAACCAGGAATGCATGGCAAACCATGCGATAGGGAAAGCGATTAATGCTGAAATGGCAACCAGTTTTATGAAATCTTTTGAT
Organism: Agriterribacter sp.; assembly: GCA_047600465.1. GTDB lineage: Bacteria > Bacteroidota > Bacteroidia > Chitinophagales > Chitinophagaceae > Agriterribacter. The sequence continues at coordinate 713,269 of JASGKU010000007.1, read as the reverse complement.
AGAATAAAAACAATGTTGGCTACAGTGGCGCCCAATATTTTACGAACACTGATTTCTTTTGTGCGCTGAAAGGTTGCATACATTACCAGCCCGAATAATCCAACACAGCCAATCAGGATAGCAAGCATTGAAAACACCGTAAATATTTTCTGCGCTGTTTGCTCTGCTTTATATTGTTTAGCCACTATATCATCAAGGAAGGAATACTTAAAATTTTCTTTTGAAGCAAATTGCTTCCAGTTTTTTTCAATAGCAGGTATAGCAGTTTCAAGATAACCTGCTTTAATTTTTATTGCTGCTGCAGCAGCGCCAAATTTGTTTGCATTGGCTAAAATTAAAGGTGCAATTTTCTGATGCAGTGATTCAAAATGAAAATCTTTTACTACACCCACTACTGTATAAACTGTTTGACTTTTTCCATCGGGTGGATTAAAATATAGTTCAGTACTGGTTATTCTGCTGCCGATAGGATCAGTAAGACTGAAATCTTTTACAGCGGCCTCATTCAATATAAGCGCAGTTGAATCTGTTGGAAAATCCTTTGAAAAAAATCTACCACCTACCAGTTGTAGACCTAGTACTTTCTGGTATTGTTCATCAATATAGGTAGTCCTGTCGGTTCGCTGCACTTTAGTATCGAGTGCCTGCATGGCACAAGATGCATAGGATGGTCCCTCTGGCAGATCGCTGCACATACTCCATTCTTCTACACCATTTATTTTTGACACTTCATTTATGAATGCCTGCCTGTTGTTTAACAGCCGGTATGTGTCTTCTACTGCTATCACATTGTCTTTTGTAAAACCTAATTTATTGCCCAGCATAAACTGCATCTGATTATTAACAACAACAGTGCAGATGATCAAAACAACAGAAACTGCAAATTGAAATACCACCAATCCATTTCGCAGCGACATGCCGAGTGAACCTGATTTGAAACGACCTTTTAATACCGCAATAGGTTTAAACGAAGAAAGCACCAGGGCAGGATATAGTCCTGCGATAATACCCGTACATATTCCCAAACCTACCATCAGCGCAATGGAAACAGGCTGAAAGAAGTATGCAAACGACAATTGACTCTTGGTAATGTTATTCAATACAGGTAGAAACAAGCCAGCTAATAATACACCTACCGTAAGACTGATTAAACTGAATAAAACTGATTCACACAAAAACTGCCAGATGATAGATTTTTTATCAGATCCAAATGTTTTGCGTACACCAATCTCTCTTGCTCTTTCAACCGAGATAGCAGTAGATAGATTTATGAAATTGATACAGGCAAGCAACAGGATAAATAACCCAATACCAGTAGCAAGATAAATAATATCAATGCTGGTAGTGGGCATTAGCTCATCCTGCAGGTTGGAATACAAATGGATTTTTTGTAATGGCTGAAGAAAATACTTATACCCATTTCCTTCTTTCGTAAACTGTTCAAACGATTCCCCAAAACCTTTTTGAATAGTTGGCGCAACATACTTTGTTACAATGGATGGTAATTTTGCTTCAAGCGCACTGGCAGAAGCATTTTTATTTAAAAGAAGATAAGTGTAAGTAGTAAAATCGTAATAGTTCGGTTCATCCAGGTTAAAACCTGAGTTGGAGAGTAGTACAGTAAATTGAAAATGTGATTTGTCCGCCAGTCTTTACAAATGCCGTCAATCATATAATCGTTAAAGCCATTTACAAATATATGCTTGCCCATTGCATGCCGTGTAGATCCGAAAAAACGGATAGCCGTACTTTCGTTTATTACAGCAGTGTTTGGTTTTTGTAATGCATTATCCTTACTTCCCTCTACAAAATTTGCAGTAAATACACGAAAAAAATTTGAATCAACACTCATAATTTTTTCATCCTGGAAAATTTTATCGTCAATCTTTACCTTTTTACCTGCGGGAAATATTCTTACACTTTCCAATACTTCCGGGAATTCAAGTTTCGCCGCCTGTCCGATTGACCTTGGTATTTCTCCCATGTAAGCCGTGCGCCCTGGATATATGCGTTGTGCAGCAAGCCTGTATATCTGATCTCTTTTCTCATGAAAATTATCATAGCCAAACTCGCTTTGAATATACAGCGCCAGCAGCAAACAAACAGCCATCCCGGTTGCCAGCCCAATCAGGTTGATAAAACTGAATACTTTTCGCTTCTTAAAATTCCGGAACGCGCTTTTGAAATAATTCTTTATCATCTGAGATTTGAAATTTTAAATTTGAGATTTTGATTGTATTTCAAATCTCAAATCTTTAATTTTTAATTACTCCGTCCTCAAGCTCTTTACCGGATTTGCCATTGCCGCTTTTATTGCCTGGAAGCTTACTGTGATCAGTGTTATTAATAATGCAAGCAGCGATGCCAGTACAAAAACTACCCAGCTTATATCAATACGATAATCATAATTTACAAGCCATTCACGTAAATAATAGTAAGCTATTGGTGCCGCTATGATGCAGGATACAACTACGAGTATAACAAATTCTGTGGAAAGTAAACGCCAGAGCGATACCACATTTGCGCCCAATACTTTACGGATACCTATTTCCTTTGTTCTTTGCTCAGCAACAAAACTTGCCATACCAAACAAACCTAAACATGAGATGAAAATAGCCAGCACAGCAAAATACAAAGAAAGCTTTCCGATGCGTTCTTCTGTAGTAAATTTTGATCCGAAATCTTCATCAACAAATTTGTATGTAAATGGAACATCGGGCACATATTTCTTATACACCTGTTCAATAATCTTTATAGAAGATGATGCACTTTGTTTGGGATTTAATTTTATGATGAGGTTGAACATGTCTTCATATTTGCCTACATGATACAAAGTAGGGCGCACCGGGTAAAAAGGAGATTCCTGCATAATGTCTTTGATCACTGCAATGATAGTAAAGGGTTGATTTTCCCATTTCAAAATTTTTCCAACAGGATCGCCGAAGCCAAGAAATTTTGCCGCGGATTCATTGATGATAAATGCCGCAGAATCTGTTGCAAACGTTCTTGAAAAATCACGGCCTTGTTTGATTTGCCAGTTAACGGTTTTCCCAAAATCATAGGTAACCCTGTTGTTAGGAAAATCTACTGCCAGGTTAGGATCTTTGCCTTCCCAATCAAATCCGCCGTTTGTATTCCACACACCCGTGAGCGGACTGTTTGATGCAGTAGCTTCTTCAATGGCGCCGGCACTTTTCAGTTCATTTCTTATGGCGTCAAAATGATCTTTCAACTCCTTTTCAAAACCCAGGTTGATCAATCCGTTGCGGCTATATCCTATGGGTCTGTTTTTGGCATGCTGTATCTGCTGGTAAACGATGATTGTTCCGCTGATAAGCATCACAGATACGGTGAACTGCAACACTACTAATACTCTCCTTGGAATAGAAGCATTTTTGCCAACTTTAAAAGTGCCTTTCAATACCTTCAATGGTTGAAAAGAGGATAAATAAAATGCTGGGTAACTTCCGGCCAGCAATCCTGTAATAAAAATAAAAAGCAGGCAGATGATCCAGAACAATCCATTGCTCCATGGTACATTCATCTTTTTGCCTGCAACATCATTGAACAGTGGTAAGAATAATGCAGCAAGAATAAAAGCCAGTATAAACGATAATATAACTACTACATACGACTCAATAAAAAACTGCCTTGTGATTTGCCATCGTACTGAGCCAATCGCTTTCCTGATTCCCACTTCTCTTGCTCTTTTTTCACTTCTTGCCGTACTGAGATTCATAAAGTTGATGCATGCAAGTACCAGCACAAAAATGCCGATAATAGCAAACAACCATACATAACGGATATTGCCCCCCGTATTTACGCCATTCTTAAAATCACTATAAAGGTTCCATTTGCTCATGGGTTGAAGAAATGCCTTCCACTTGTATCTTTTCTCCTGCTCATTGATATTGTCCATTTTTACGTTCTTGATTTTCTCAGAAGCTTTTTCCATCACCACATTGTCTGCTATCTGCACAAAAGTTTGAGAAAAATTACTGCCCCATGGGTTTTCCATTTTCTTTACCCATGGATTTTCGATCAGCCATAAATCCCACGGCATAATTACTTTCAGTTCACGAAAAGTAGTATTATCCGGAAGGTCTTTATATACACCGGTTACTTTTACGTCGTCTGTTCTATCCAGTCTCAATGTTTTATTCATCGGGTCTTCATTGCCAAAAAAAGCTTTTGCTGCAGATTCAGACAACAAAATAGAATGTGGATCTTTTAACCCTTGTCTTGTACCTTTCAACATTTCCAGTGAAAGCATGTCGGGTGCATCAGCTTCAAAATAGATCCCTTGCTGATTGAGTGATTTATTACCTACTGTGAGAAGGTGACCACCCATCCATGATGCCTGCAATACATATTTAAAATCGCTCCCGTATTTAGCCTTAATAGTGGGTCCCATTAAAGCCGGGTTAGCAGTTTGTGTTCCTATCTCACCATTAAAATTTGCCTGCTGCATTACCTGCGCAATGCGGTCATAGTTTTTGTGGTATTTGTCGAACGATAGTTCATCGTATACCCACAGCCCTATAATTAATGCTACTGCCATACCAACTGCAAGTCCGCCGATATTGATAGCGCTGTAACCTTTACTTTTTATAAGATTACGCCAGGCAATTTTGAAAAAGCTTCTGAACATGATAAGCAATTTAGGTGTGTAGAGGATTTATCTAATATTATAGCACAAAGAAATATGCCATTTAACTAACCTGTTGAGCCTAAAAGTAATATGCTAAGATAAAGCAATAGAAATGTACGGATTTGATACAACCAATGTTCGGTATTTGACAATTGTGACTCGTCCCTGAAAAAACTATACATGGTTAAGGATAAATCCTGATTTTCCTATACATGAAGGCTGAGGTTTAGGGTTTATACCGTTCTGCTTTTACGAAACATTATAAAATGTTTTAGAACTCATTGAATATTTTTGAGACGACCCGGTTACGCTTAATAATTTCCCATGGTGCTCAGCAGAAGCTATTTTTTTCTTTTATTGACCGTATTGTTGATTGGTCCGTTTTATGGATCAAAACTCATGTGGGTTAACAGTTCAAACAAAACAACCGGAACCGCCTGGTTTATGGGGCATACATTAGAGTTAAATGGTTCTATCAGTAATCATCTTGTGATTTTGTTTATGAGAGGTAAAGACTCTATTACTTTTAATGGCGCTACTAATATAGGATTTAAGGTTGGTGACATAGTTCCTGTGAGATACCAGGAAGCGGATCCGGAAGATGCAAAAATAAACACCACTTTCTGCATCTGGGGAGATACCTGCATATACAGTATTTTGCCGGGATTGTTTTTGTTGATTCTTTTTTTAACGCCTGCCAGGTTTGATCCGGTTATTCCATGGAAAGCAAAAGTGAGAATAGGAGTAAAACCGCTTATAAAAATCATTCCCAAAAATGAACGATCGCTATGATGATCTGCGTTCATTTCATCAACTGTATCCCTCTTGTATCGTCCAGGCGTGCTACAATACCCCAACCATAAAAATAATTAGCAAGCCCGATAATAATCTCATTCTTTCCTTCTTTTAATGGCAGCGTGAAGTGGCTGTTTTCAATGGTACATCGGGCAGATGGCTCTTTTTGTTCCGGCGTTCCAAAGTAATTTTTTCCTGTGTAAAGAATCTGCCCGTTGATAAATACCCACACTTCATCGCTATAACCTAAATTCAATACTCTGTCCTGTACTTTATCTGATTCTATGGTTGTTTTAAGCCATGCTATTCTGCGCGCATCATCCGGAATATGACCGTATATTCTGCTGAGGTTTATGATCGTTCTTGGCTCCGCTTTTATTGAAGACCACTGAGTGCTGCTATCAGGAAGATCTGAAGCATTCAGCTTACCATACATGCTTGGCAAAGCAATCACTAGTTCTTTACCAAAAGGAAAGGACTTGGAAGCGCTTACCATCCAGTTGCGGATATAACGGGTATCATTAACCGTAGAATTGTATCCTGCATCAGGGTTTAATCCTTCCGTTACACCGGGCTTTAATGCCAGGTTGGCGTATATCACATTGCCCATTAATGAAATTCCTCCATTCATTTGTGATCCTTCCAGTTCGGGCACAACCAACACCGGCTGTTTCATATCATTTACATAGGCCCGCATTTGTTTTCCTGATACAACCAATTTTACATGATTCCATCCCTGTTGATTTATTTGAGCGCCACCCTGGTATTCATCTGATAAATCCCAGATGCTCATGCCATCCATCACAGCAGCGTATTGAACCGTTGTTCTTACCTCGGGTGTTACAGGACCAAAAGAACGGATATAAAAATTGTCTGCCTGTTTACGATCTGCAGATTGCCTGAAGTTGATACCGGGAAAACCTATTCCGCCATTTAAGTCAATATCAAATTCTATAGTGCCCTCAGAAAAAAATTGATTTTTTAGAAACAATTGCAATCCTCTTCCTTTTTTGTTTACAGCAGCCGGCACATTGTTATGTGTTATAAATTCAACGGCCGTACTATCATATTCCCAGTGGGCTGCATCCATCGGAATTTTAATTGCTGTAGGAAGATTTTCTTTTTTTAGTTTTTGTTTTTGACCAAAGAGCTGTGCTGATAATATAATAACAGGTAGTAATAAAATCATTTTCCGCATATGCGCAGTTTTAGATGTAAGTTGGTTTTATGTAATGACCACGCAAAAATTGAGGAAGCGGAAAATATGCCTAAATTATTTCGACCAATAAATTAAAAAGCTCGACCAACTTAAAGAATAGACAACCCTTAATTGAATAAACATTGAAAGAACATGTGCTTGCTTTAGAAACTACTAATAATAATTTTGCCCGCGCTTGATCTTCTTATCTCGAGTGCGTAATCGCCATTACCCAGGTCCTTTATACTATAGCCATCTTTTCCTGGATGTTGAGCAATCTTCTTTCCATTTATAGTTACAGCAGTTGGTTTGAAAGATAGACGCAGGTAATCTGTACCACTCTTTTGCAGCGCAGTATAGGTTACTTGTTTGTCGTTGTATAAAATGTCTTTCAATACATTTTCCGAATATAAAATATGATTTTCACGTGCAGGCGCCCATTCAGGAATGGCTGCAAACACATGATAAAACATTCTTGGGCATTCGCCATACGTATCAGACCACCATGAATGCACATCCTTACTAACGGGACTTTCAAAAGCCTTGCCTGTACTGTCGTTGCAATACGTTACCCAGTTCAAAGAGCGAAAGGCTTTTTCTTTATATGCTTCGTCGCCACTTGCAGCATACCATGTTGCACATTGTGCCGCGTATCTTGCTGTTTGATAATCCATCTTCGGCATAAAGTCCATTTGCTCACTTACTATATTCGCACCCCACATAGTAGAAGGTTCACCCGGCACAGATTTAAAAACAAAATTGTCTTCCGTCCATTTTATTAATTGTGGAAGCGTTTTTTTCCATCCGGGATCAAAATCTTTGAAATCAGCAATAAACAAACCTGCATTGCTTGCACTCATGTTGCTGAGGTTGCTGGTACCCTGTGTAAGATTGTCTGTATGTCCATCTACCCATATACCATTTTGAACAGGATATTTAAGTAACCATCTCCTCGCTTTTTGTAATGTTTCCATATATGCTTTTACATCACCGGCATTATCAGCTATCAACATTTTCAACAATCTGAGACAGCCAAACCAATTGGTACCATAATCAGATACTATCTTCCCGGTACGCATGTTAACTACATACGGCCACGGAGATTGCGTTGCATTGCCGGTATCTATTTTTTTTGCCAGCACATTGGCAACATTGATCGCCGCTTCTTTATATGTTGCATCTCCGTAAAAAAGATACATCCTGTAATAGGTTGCCCCAATATCACCAGCATGATCTACCTGCACATCATCGGTTGAAAATCTTTTGGCGGTAGTAAAGCCACGGAATTCCGTAGAACCTGCATCTGATGCAGATTGCGGAAAATTGGGCAACTATAATTTGAAGGCGTGAGCCCGTGTGCCAGGCTATAATCTATCATTGCTTTGGTAATACTTAGCGGCTTTATATCGCCCGTATATACATAAAAAGAAAGAGCGGATTCAAACCAGTTAGGAATTTTTTCACCCACATCATTCATCCACATATCAGGCAAAAGTGTATTAGCTGAATCAATAAATGCACAATAAAAATAATACTGCGGATAGGAAGATCGCGGCGCCGGCGGTGGGCTCATGGGTGCTTTGGTTTGCACAAAATTCCAACGCAACCTCAGAAAATGATCATAAGCATTAGCTGATTTGTTTTTCCAGGGGAGCAGTTTTTTGCTGCTGTCCAATATAACAGGATGTCCACACAACGTGGAATCGGTATAGTATTGCGCAAACAGTTGCAGTCCTATAAAGCATGCAGACAGTGAAAAGACTATTTTGCGTTTGATGGTTGTTTGCATCCTGCTTCTTTTGAAATGAAAAAATTACATGTTCAATTTAAATGATGAAGAGCTTTACTGATTTGTGTCGCCTCACCCCAACCCCTCTCCTCGCGGAGAGGGGCTAACAAATAAATGAATGAACAAGCGGAAGAAGATTCGCATCGATAGATGCTTCGCTTCCAGTGATGCTTGCCTTGGCCAGCAACCAGTGCTCTGTATGTTCTATTGTTTCATCCGGTGCTAATGTTTTTAAAGGACTAAGCGTTTCAATTTCGAGATAATGTTGATTGATGTATACCTCGTTGTTGCAATTATAATCAGGATATACAGCAGAAGCGTTATACCTGATTTTCTTTATCAGTACTTCGTCATTCAGGTAGTAAGCTATCCATTCTTGCTTATTGGTAACGCCGATTTTCTGTTCGGAACGGAAGGCTGTATCTTGTTTTGCCTGTATATATTTTTCACCCCAAACCCAGCGTGGGTCATTCATTTTTGTATACTGCCACAATGCCAACGACCGGGAGGGTAATAAATAATCATCACCTTCACCAAATGGCTCCTGTGGTAAAACGGCAGTTCCTCCGGGTGATAGCATTGTAATTGGCCATGCAGCTACTTCAATTTTACCCGGATTTTTATTTGTTAGCCTGTGTAAAATGGTTAGTTCATTTTTTTCTTTTGCCAGGGTGATTTCCATTTCTTTTACAAAGCCTGATATTTTTTCTTTGCCTTGTATCAGTTTGATAAAAAAATCTTCTGCTACAAATTCAACTTTATCATTATCCGGGTTATAGCTAAAAGGAATGGCTTCGGGCGCCAACCATAAACGGTGTCCACCATAGATGCGCCAATCATCACCACCGGTAGTGCCGCGATGCGCCGGCACGAGATATAAAAAATTCTGCTGGTTGATAAATCCAAATTGTACAATGCGTGGTCCTACATCGGTAGTAACAATCAGCTCTACCTGGTTGTTGAACAGCCTGATGCAGTTGGGCCAACCTTCGTAATGTATTTTTTCAAACATGCAGTGTAATTGTATGCTTTTAATTTTCCGGTCGGTGAGACACCGACCGGTAGCGCACCTATCGGCGGGTGTCTCCACCCGCCGATGGAAAATAGGGTGTTTGAATTTCGGCGGTCTCATTTCATATCAACACCATACTTCTTTATAATCTCTTCATTCAATTCTATACCAAGCCCCGGTGTTTGTGGTACGCTTACATAACCATCTTTCAACTCAAAAGGATTTTTTAATATGCCTTTTCGTATGGGCGATTCCGTTACGGAAAATTCGAGCACCGGTGCATTGGGTATGGCGGCAATCAAGTGTATAGACGCAGCTACCAATATGCCGGTTTTAAAAGCGTGAGGAACACACAAAAGATTATTGTCTGCTGCCATGGTAGCAATCTTTTTGGCTTCGGTCAGGCCTCCGCAGCGCGACATGTCGGGCTGAATTACATCCACGTGCGTTTCATTGATCAATCGTGCAAAGGCAAGCCTGCCGCTTTCTTCCTCTCCGGTGGCAATACGCAGGGTAGTGGCTTCCGTTAGTTTTTTGTAACCGGTGTAATCTTCCGCAGGCAAAGCTTCTTCCAGCCAGTAAATGTTCAGTTGCTCCAATGCCTTTGCTACATATATCGCCTCCTTTAAGCGATAGCGTTTGCCAATATCAATCATGATGTCCATCTTATCGCCTGCAGCTTTGCGTGCGGCTTTAATAAGATTGATATCAAAATGTACATCGTATCCCAAAGGACCCCATCCAAATTTTAATGCGGTATAACCCAATGCGGCATGCGTTTCCACCATCCTTTTCACTTCCTCTTCATTCTCCGGCATCAATGCACTGGCGTACGCTCTTGCCTTATCTACATAACTTCCCCCTAATAATTTATGTACCGGCTTACCAACCGCCTTTCCCATAATATCCCAGATAGCCATATCAATGCCACTCATTACATGCATCACCGGACCAAACCTGCCATAGTAATAGGTTTTAGCCCACATGTCGTTCCAGATCTGCTCATAATCAAACGGATCACTGCCCACTACTACTTCTTTTAAACCATAACATGTGCCGTGCGACATATATGCTTCCACAACTGCTTTACCAACAAAAGGAGCCGTATCAACTTCTCCATAGCCCGTTATGCCTTCATCCGTTTCAACGGTAATCACCAGGTCATCCTGTGTGCCATCTGCCGCATCTGAAATTTGTGGAAGCCTGAGTACTGTAGCTGTTACGTTGGTTATCTTCATTAATAACTTTTTTATGTATGATATGAATTAATTCTTTTTGAAAATTGATCAGGGAATTTTCTGCACAACATCTTTTTCAACCAATGCATCTTTATTTTTTCTGTTGAAAAAAGACAGCAATTGATTTTCATAAACAGTGACCATCAAGGTGCCTACGAAAATAATGATACCGCCTATGATCATGGTTACCGTGATCTTTTCATTCAGTAACACAATGCCCAGCAAGCCAATGAAAAATGGTAGCAAATAATTTCCAAGTATCGCCTGTGTTACGTCCATTCTTTTGAGGATATAAAAAAAGAGCAGCATGGAAATGCCATATACTATGAAGCTAAGCTCAAGCAGGCCCCAAAGAATGGTACTGCCGGAATGAATAAGATCTGATACATGAAGCGGTTCAACCCAAATGAGCAATGGAATGCAGGCAATACTTCCCACAATGGAGCAATATACCAGTATTTCCAGCTCGGTAAAATTTTTATCAATCAACAGCTTGCTGTATGTATTAAAAAAAGCAGCGCATGCACAGGCTATTAAAAAAATAAGATTGCCTTTAAAATAACTGCCTTCTGAAAAGCTTGCGCCTTTAATATCAGATAGAGAGGTTAATAAAACGCCTGCAAGTGCGATCAGGAAGCCGATTATTCTTACAATATTCAGTTTTTCTTTCAGTAAAATGGAAGCAAAAATGGCTACCAGTACGGGAATGGTTAAAGTGATAATGCCTGCATTAGATGCCAGTGTTAAAGTGGACCCCACTGTATACAGGTATTGCATTAAGAATATGCCTATCAATCCCGGAAAAATAAAATACCGCAAGTCTTTCCAACTGCGACGCTCAGACGCTTTTCGTTTTTTATTTTCCAGCCATAAAAAAGGAATAAACATAATGGTGCTCACCACCATGGGCACAAAGGCAATGGCCATAGGCCCTATCTTGTCACCCATCAGCCGGATAACAGGTACCTGTGTAGCCCACATAAAATTAACCACAATCACCAGGAACCAGTCGCGTGCCTTTTGCAATTTGAACATGTGTTTGCTTTTGTATCAAATATTAAAACCCTTATCGTTTAATTTCATTTCAATAGGCACAAAGCGTCCGCCCGGATGAATCTCCGTCAGAATGAATGCTTTCGGGCCGGCATTCGGACCGGTACCGCTGGCACGCAATTCAGCTTTTCGTTTATTGTCTACAAACAGTATGTCCCGATGGGACATGAACTTTTACTAATTTCTTCTATGTTCCAGCGGAACATCTTATTGGTAGCAGCATTGTAAATAAGTTTTTGCGTTCCATAGGAACGCTTTGTGCCGATTTGAATTAAACGTTTTATTTGGAACATCAAAACCTTTACGTAAACAACAATGTATTAAAGAACTTATTTCGGCGGCAAGCCCGAGCTAAACCCTCCATCAACAACATAAGCAGATCCGGTAACGAATGATGCGTCATCACTGGAAAGGAAAACGGCAACCTGTGCCACTTCCTCTGCTTTTCCTACACGCCATAGTGCATGCAGTTTGCCTGCATCCGCACGTGCCTGCGCAGGATCTGCCTGGCTTTGAAAATAACCTTCTGCAAGACCTGTATCAATATAACCAGGGCAAATACAATTTACACGAATGCCCTCATGCCCATGATCTATTGCCATTGCTTTAGTAAGCCCGATAATGGCGGCCTTGGTAGCACAATACCCGGCACATGCAGGTTCTGCAAAATATCCGTTGGCAGAAGATAAACTCACAATGCTTCCTTTAGTGGCTTTGAGGTGAGGCAGAAAATGTTTGGAACAAAGAAAAATGCCACCCACATTAATAGCCATTTGCGTATTCCATTCTTCAAAACCGGTATCCTCAATGGTTTTGTTTATTTGTATGGCAGCACTATTAATGAGTGCATTGATTTTTCCATATTGTTGTATCGTAGCTTCTACCAAAGCGGCAACACTCGCCGGGTTTGCTACATCTACTTTATGTACAATAGCATTTCCTCCTGCTGCCTGTATTTGCTTTACTGTTTCTGCGGCACCTTTTTCGTTAATATCTGCAACAACAATGCTGGCGCCTTCTTCGGCACATTTTAGTGCGCAGGCTCTTCCTATTCCTGAGCCGGCGCCGGTTACTACTACGCAACGGTTTTGTAATTTCATAATTAGTATTTATAAAACTCTATATGTATCGTATACTTCTTTTAATGATTTTCCTTCCAGTAATGCCGCTCTTGATAAATTTTCTGCACCTACCTTTTCATTGGCTTTTTTAATAACTTCTTTTTCTATCAGTTGTGGTATCACCACAATACCATCGAAATCAGCAAACACCAGGTCGCCCGGATGCACCAATACTTCACCACACATTACAGGTACATCATAAGCCACCACCAACCCCCTTCCTTTGGAATCCAGCGGACGGATACCCGCATAGAATACAGGGAAATTCATATCTATAATTTTGATGCAATCTCTTATCTGGCTATCGCACACACAACCAGCTACTCCTTTTCTTTTTGCCAGCGTAGACATCAGCTCTCCCCAGGGCGCATTAGTACTGTTCACATCGGTTGAATGAATAACCACATCATTTTTATTGAGCGAATCCATGGCTTCTATTTCCAGCTTATACGGATTTTCTTCATCGATGTAATTTACTTCTTCCCACTGTAATGTTTTTGCTCTTCCTACAAATCCACATTTCCGGATGTCCGGTAAAAGCGGTCTCAGCCTTTGATGCATTGCCTGGTTGCGATAGCCGAATTCATCCAGTATATCACAAATAGCTGCACTATAAAGGAGAGGGGTAATGCCATTCAAAAAATGTAGGTCAAAATCCGGTTCCTGTACCATATTAGTTTGTATTATCAGGTTAATATTCTCAACTCAGTTTTTATATAAGATTTGAATCCATTTAAAGCATTCAATTACTATAATTGACGGTTATGCTATACGATGACCCAGGCTTAATGGTAACCAATGCATATTGATATCCTTTTATTGATCTCACAACAAAATGCTGGCTTTTGCCATTACTGGTAATCTTGTTTATTTTTTTTCCTTGATATCTTAACGGAATCAGGTATGCGATATCGTTAGTATGTGTTAAAGAAGATTGGATATTGAACGAAAGCACATTGTTCCTCCAGCTCACATCATTGAACGATGCTTCATCTTTAGCCTTCAGAAAACCAAGCAATTTAATTTCTGTCCAAACAGGAATATGTTTGCTGTTGGCATAATCCAGCATTTTCATGAGTGGCATTTCAGAGAAAAAATATTCTGCATTGTGCGCTTTTACGCTTACAAAGGAATAAGCAGCTCCTGCAACACTTCTATCAACCAACCCTTTAAAGCAATCATAAAAACCATCTTTATCATTATGCTCCATATACTGCTGGTCGTAAACATTATTGAAATGCTGGTATACATCAATAACATCCCCTTGTGTATTGGCAAACTTTATAGTAAGTCCGCTACCGGTATAGTTACCATGATTTGTGCCAAAGCTTCCCAGGAAATGTCCTTGTGGTGAACCATTATCATAATGCGCATAATTGCAGTCTATTTCTATTCCATTGTTCTTTTCTATCTGTACCTGGGCTGTAAAATCAGGTGTTCCGTTTTCGTTCTTTCCACACCATACAAACCAATGATTGGTTACGGTGCGCATTGGTTCAATGCCATATTTTGTGGTAAGACGATGGTTCAGGTTTTTGAATACCGTATCCATGGTTTGCCAATCGGGATTGATAGCCTGCTTTGTATCATCAGGATGACCAGACATTTCAAAGCCTTTATGCGCCCATTCCTGGATCCATTCTTTGGAAATAAAATCAACTTCTTTTACGTAAAGCGTCATCTTCGCCCCTTTGGCATTTACATCTTCAAACTGTTTTTGAAACTCAGCCTGCTTATTGTCTTCACCATCATTGTTAAGTGTTACCAGGCATTGCAACGTATCCGGGAAATACCAGAAGCGTGGTAACGGCTTTGTATATGTGCTCATCTTTTCAATAATATGAGACAATAATCGTAGTTGCTCATCTGCCTGGTTAATGGTATTTTTAGTGGTATCAACCCAACCGCTGGTGAAAAGATCCATGGCGCGGATACCGGTTATGCCATCCATTTCTTTACCGGCATCATTGTAATTTCCCTGCCGGGTATAAGCAATACTCTGTGGCAAATTATAAGAGAAACATATGCCGTGTCCTTTGCCATAATCATTACTCACTACTGCCGGAAATGTTGTAGCTGTAAAACCATCTTTGTATAGTGCAGCAATTTTTTTCCCTGCTTTTAAAACGTATTGGTCTGTTGTGCTGTGCAATTGTAAAGTTTGCGTAGTGAGTCCTTTGCCAATATCAGTATTATCGTTTATTAAAATATAGGCATTGTTTATTGAGTCAGCGATGGAAGCAATTCCAAACACCGCATGCAACTTCTTATCAGGACGGAATGCAATTAAGTTTCCACCCTGTGCAGTATATTTTATCAGCATAGTTGATTGCAGATCCGTTAATGCAGTAGTTGCTACAATCACGATGTCAAACTTTTGCAGAAAAGAAGAAGTAATATGATCGCCGGATAAAGATTCCAATTGATACTCATTAAATCCTTCTGTCTTCAGCAGTTCACAGGTATAAGGCGCAAAACTTTTGTCACCTCCCAATACAAGGATGGGATGTTGTGCATAACCTGACATTGAGCCAACTGCTGTAGTAAACAAAAAAGACAAAAAGATAATAGGAGCGAATTGCTTCATTGTTATTTTTTTAAGTTCATGATCTTCCTGAAAGTTTACATTGGTTATTCAGCAGATTCTTTCAGGATCTGTTCGTACATGTTTTTTGCTTTTATGTAACGCGCTGTTATAGTGGTCAGATCATTCGGGAAAAATTTATTCCATTTACCACCTGCTTTAATATTTTGAAGGATGTTATCAATCCATGCAATAAAAAACTTTGCATCTGCCGCACTTGCCCGAATGGGCATTTTATTTACTGATATATAAACAGGCGCTGTATGTGTTTCGTGCCCCTGTTCATCCATTCTTCTGGCGCACAGCCAACTGCTTTTTGTAATGGTTGCTGTTGTGTTGAATATAACTGCTTCCCCGGGTTTTGCCGATCCGGATTTAGTAGCTATAACTTTTCCGTTGCTCACCAATTCTATACTACCTGTTAATGGTTGGGTTGCTGTCCAGGTTACCTGAACCTTAACATTGCCTTTATTCTTTAATTGAATTTCGTCTCCGGGAATATATTTGCCGTTTACTTTCATGGATAAAAATTCATTATGCCCGTTGCGTGACACCACGGTTCTGCCGGCTCTTATTCCATCGATCCATTTTTGATAAGTGAGCTTGTCTTTTACATATACATAGGTAAGCAGTGTGCCCAGTGGCTCATTATTATTGCAGGGATAATCTGTACCAGCGGCTATGCCTAACCGGAACCCACAATTGAGTAATTTATAATAAGCATTCACCACGCCTTCACTAAAATAATTGCCATTGTTGCCTGATATTTTTCCGTAAACATCTTCTGATACAAAATCAATGGTTCCCAAAGCTGCCTCCACCGGGAAATCAACCGGGATACAACAGTTTAATTCGTTTTGAATGCTGTCATTTAAATATTCCATGTGCGCAAAACCGCTCACAGCATTTTGCTTTTTACCCCATTCCAGAATTTTATAGGGGGATTCTTCCCATACCTGGTGCGCATTGTTTAATCCGAGTAAAACAAGATGACCACCCAGCGCCTGGTTACTGAAGTTGGAATAAGTTGCATCCCAGTGCCACTCAGTATCCCAATGTATAATGCGACCCGGCACCGATTGTGGCGCATCTTTGCCATTTACTTTTGGAAGATCTCTTTTGCTGTCTGTTACTTCGCCATTGCCCATATCCGCCAACAACGAAATCACTGCCAGGTCGTTGGGTTCCATCATATGCGCCAGGGTATCTTCCGGCAACAATATGGTGCCTGTTCCACAATTAAGATGTACATGTATATCCCCGGCATACCAACCCGGTGGTTCGGGTTTTAACCGCTTTACAGCAGCATTGTTCTGAGCCACAACATCCAGGGAAGCAAAAAAAATGCATATACAAAATCCGGGCAATAGCAGTTTCTTTTTCATTTATTTAATGTAAGGCGTTTTGTTTGATAACTGAATTTTCATTTTAATGTATGAAAAAGAATCAACGTTTTTGAATAAATAAACGCACGATATGATCATTATGTAATGCCACAGGAACATACATCTCCTACCAATCATTTCAGCACAACGTTTAAAAATTCGACAGCTTTATTCGTTAAGCCGTGTTTAATAATTCGGATTTTGCGTAAGCTTTTTTGCCAGGTCCATCTGACCTTGTGGTATAGGCCACAGATAATTTTTGGAAGGATCAAATACACGATCTTCCACCTTGGCATGCTCCGTTGATGTATAGGTTACATTACCATTGGCATCAATCGAACTTAAACGCAGACCATACACAGGACCATTCATTACCTCGTTACCGATTTTCCATCTTTGTATATCGTACCAACGCAATCCTTCGAGCGCCAGCTCCACTCTTCTTTCCCTACGCACCAGTTCACGCAGTTGAGCTTGCGTAGCATATTTTGCCTGATCAACTGCAGGTAAGCCTGCCCGTGAGCGCACCTGGTCAATAGCGTCATACACGGTATTGTCTATGTCGTCTGCTTCTATTTTAGCTTCTGCGTATGTAAGTAATACTTCTGCATAACGGATCAATGGTATATTAAGCCCTGCTTTATAAAGATCTGAATAATCCTCTTTGTAATGGATGTATTTTCTTCCTACATATCCTGTATAATTATAGGTAGGCCAATAATCAAGTGAGTTAGGATCCATTGGGTTAAAAATGATCCCTGCATATTCGGCACCCGGAATAATAATGGTTTGCAGCAAGCGTGGGTCACGGTTTACAAACGGGTGATCAACATCATATCCGGAAGTAGGGTCATCAATTGTTTTTCCGTTTTTCATTTCATATGTATCCACCAGCGATTGGGTTATATTCACAGAACTCCAGCCTCCACCGGGCGTAGATTCCGGTGCAAGCACCATTAGCCCTATGGTAAGATTGGGATCGGATTCAATGTATTCACGATCAAGAATTATTTCTGAATTATGCTCATTGCTCATGCGGAACATATCCTGGTAATTAGGGAACAAAGAATATACACCAAGGTCCATTACCTTTTTAGCAGAAATCGCGGCATCAGCATATTTTTCGTTAAACAATTCTACCCGGGCTTTTAAAGCATAAGCGGCTCCCTGTGTAATGCGACCGAGATTGCTTGCATCGTAAGTGGTGGGTAGGTAAGTGGCAATAGTGTCTAATTCATTCAATATAAACTGTACTACATCTGCTTTGGGTGTGCGCTCAACCTCATTTGCTTCGGTAGTAGTAAGCATTTTGGTTATCAGCGGAAAATCGCCGAACAACTGGGCTCTTTCAAAGTATTGATAGGCTCTTATAAATCTAACTTCTCCTTTCAGCCTTTTCAACAATGTTTCATCCATCGGGGTTTTGTCAATATTGGCCAAAAACCAATTGCATGTAGTGATGGTTGTGAAATTGTATTTTGGGCTCCAGTTATTGGGAGAAAGCAGTTGCATATTGCCGAACTCCTGCCAGCCTTCCCAGGGGTAAGGATCATGCGCATTATCACTTGCATCGTCCATATATACTACCCATTGACCATCTTCAAAATTTGAATAAGCGGCATTGCACGCAGCAATGGCATCATTCTCACCGGTCCACAAAGTTGTTTCACTATACTCGGTGAGTGGCTGCCTGTCTAAAAAATCTTTGTTACAGGAGGAAAAGGCAACTGACAGCACAAGTATGATGATGAATTTATTTTTCATAATTATGTTTGTTTAGTTGTATGAGTTAGAAAGTTAGATTTATGCCCAATGAATTTACTTTAACCATCGGGTAGCTGTAACTGTTACCACCAAGCGGTGATTCAGGATCTACCCATTTATAAAACTGAGTGAAAGTGAGCAGGTCTTTTCCTGTCCAGTATATTCTTAACTTAATTCCTTTTCTTGAAAGGTATCCGCTGTTTAAAGTATAACCCACCTGCACATTTTTAAGCCTCATGTAACTTGATTTCCGAACCCAGAAAGAAGAAGGTGTGGCGGCAGGATCATTTTGAGAATTGGAATTCCATACACGGGGAAAACTTGCATCTGTGTTGGTCGGTGTCCAGCGATCGAGCCAGATGCTGGTGGGGTCACCATCTTTATCATACAACGATCCCAGTATACGACCAGACACAAACGAGTTAACATCGCCGGCGCCCTGCAAAAACAATACGGCATCAAATCCCTTATATCGTGCAGACATATTGAGTCCGTATGTCAGCTTTGGAAAATAAGTGCCAAGGTATTGCCTGTCTTTGCTATCAATCACACCATCGTTGTTAAGATCTTTGTATTTGATATCACCAGGTCCAACCGGTCCTCCCATTCCATTCTGGCTCGCATGTTTGTCAATATCATCCTGTGATTGAAAAAGCCCTTCAGATACCCAGCCATACAACGCGTTAATTGGTAATCCTTCCCCCTGTATAGTAGAACCATTCGGGAAAGGACCCGTGCCGGCTAAACTTGTAATTTCATTTTTTATAAAAGAGATATTACCATCTACGTTGAAAGAAAAATCGCGCTGGCGCAAATGATATCCTGCTGCCAGTTCAACGCCTTTGTTTTGTACACTACCTGCATTTATTACCGGTGCATTTAAGCCAAAAGTATTTGCTACAGGAAGCGACAATAAAATATTATCAGTATTGCGGATAAAATAATCTCCGGTAAAAGTGATCATTCCGTTGAATAAAACAGCATCGAGACCAATATCTTTTGTGGTGGTGGTTTCCCATTTAATATTTGCATTCACGCCATTGATAGGAGCGATGCCATCTACCGTCTGTCCGCCAAATGTATAATTCTGACCGGTAGCAATAGTAGCCTGGTAAGGATACGTACCAATGTCCTGGTTGCCCAGTTTACCCCAAGATGCCCTGATCTTCAGATCTGAAAATATTTTTTTAGCAGACTCAAAAAACGCTTCTTCTGAAAGCCGCCATCCAACAGATGCAGAGGGGAACACTGCCCAGCGGTTTCCTTTGGCAAAACGCGATGAACCGTCATCCCTGATATTGCCTTCTATCAAATATTTTTTCTTAAAAGAATAATTGATCCTTCCGAATACAGACTGCAGCGCATACTCGGCAGCGTTACCGCCATTCTGCAATGCTGTAACAGGACCGGCATCTAATTCTGATAAAGCATTGTTCAGATAACCACGCCTGCTACCGAATAAATAATCGTATTTATTATGCTCCTGCGAATATCCACCGAGTATACTAAAATCATGATCACCGAAAGTTTTATCATACTGAGCCAGTACCTGCATGGTAAGATTATCTAAGAAACTGGAATTGCTGGCTACAATATTAGGTCCTTCCCAAAGGCTTGGGGCACCTGTAACAGGATCATAATACTGCAGATCATTGATTCTTGATTTTGCTGCAATGATGTTTGCAGTGTATCCAAACAAAGGTTTGATGTGGAGGTCTTTTATTACTTCAACATCCGCCTGCAAAATGGCTGAGAGTCGGTGTGTTTTATTGAAATTGTTTGAACCGCCTTTCAATACAGCAATCGGATTTCCTTCATCACTATAGCCATAATAGCCGTTTATAATATTGGGTACCACTCTTCCTGTTTGGTTGAGCGTGCCTACCAGTTGCCCGAAATCGAGACTGTGGATATTGCTCACGGGCTCTCTGAACAACTGCTGTGAATAAGCAAGGTTTCCACTCACTTTTATACGCTTACTGATACTGAGATCTGTTTTGAAGCGGGTGTTGTAGCGACGTAAACTGGATCCTTCAACAAGTCCATCCTGCGAAAGATAACCTACAGAAAGATAGCTTTGCATTTTGTCTGTTCCACCGCTAACATCTAAAGAATGGTTTTGCTGCAGTCCGCTGCCTTTCCAGAAAAGTCCCCACCAGTCTGTATTGGGATAATGTTCGGGATCAGAACCATCCTTGAATTTCTGAATTTCTTCATCGCTGTATTTGGGAGATTTTCCTTCGTTTACTAACGCTTCGTTGTATAATGTTGACGCCTGCCACGAATCAATAAAATCGGGCGTAGCAGTCATTGACTGTTTACCGATGTCCATGTTATAATGCGCGATCGCTTCTCCCTTTTTGGCATTTTTTGTAGTAATGAGTATAACGCCATTGGCAGCTCTTGAACCATATATCGAAGCAGAAGCTGCATCTTTCAAAACAGTGATAGATTCAATATCACTGGGGTTAATGTCGTTCATACTGGAAACAATTCCATCTACCATTACCATAGCATCACTATTGCCTAATGTGCCGATGCCCCGTACACGGATGGTTCCCTGGTCGTTGCCGGGTTGTCCATTGTTTACAGTAACAGTCACACCCGCCATGGTACCCTGCAATGCCGAAGAGAGGTTAGTGATAGGTCTACCTTCCAACTCTTTGCCGGTTACGGAAGCCACAGCACCTGTTAGATTAATTTTCTTTTTGGTGCCATATCCAACTACTACCACTTCATTCAACGCATTACCTTCTACAATCTTAAGCGTAATATTTATTTCTGTTTGTGTAGAAACAGTGATGGTCTGCTCTTCATAACCAACATAAGAAAAGACCAGTCTTTGTCCTTTTGACACAGGAATTTTAAAATTACCCTGTTCATCCGTTGTTGTTCCCTCTTTGGAACCTGAAACTTTAACTGATACATTAGCGAGGTTGATTTCTCCATTGGTGACTTTTCCATAAACAGTCATTTTTTCCTGTGTGAAGGCAACTGCAACCAAACAACTAAACAATGCGAGGAGCATTATTTTTTTTCGGATGTTATTGCAGATAGTTAAGGTTACATTCATAAATAACAGTTTTAGTATGATGGATAGAAGAATAAACAAATCGTTATAAACCTAAGAACACTTCAAATGTAGATGCTATAGCTGCTGTGTTTTTACCCGATGTTGGTAAATGTGTACCTTATTTTGTTAGTTTTTTTTCTATGCCGATGAGAAGTGTACGATAAGAAAATATTTTAGTAAATTTTAATACATCAATATTTTAGCCAGGTCGTAAGTATAACTGTTATGTATACACGTAAATGCAGCAAGGTTTCCAACCTAGTTACTGATAACCGCCTGTAAGTTTAAGCTGTTGATTACCTCAAGCCGGTGGGCTTCGTATCCGAACCGCCCCTGCTTTTTGCTCTTAGGAGATCTTTCAGCTTTAGATCGTTGTTCATCCATTCCATTAATCGGCGGTAGTACAAAGCTCACGCAAAAAAAAGTGGCTTATTCGGATACTGGTGTCAGTGCGAAAATGTGTTTGTATATTGTCGCAAGTATAAAATCTATTGCTGCATGACGGATTCAGGTTTGCTTGTAACAGTAAAAATGCAATTGGCAGGAATGATGTTTTTGAAAGTTTTGCCTTTTGTTTTTGCATCAGCGTTTCTGTGCATGTTATCGGTTTCGCTGGTTATATAAGTTTCAAAACCTGCAAAGGCTGGTAAATTGCTGAACGTTGTGTTGAGGCTAATGGGATGATGACTTTTGTTTATGCCAGCAATAGTAATTTTTTTAGAAGCTTCATTGTAAAATGCCACAACAGCCATGCTATCGCTTTGCGTTGACACAGCCACCCGCCATGAGCCAGGCAGTATAAATTTTGAAATTTGCTGTAGCGCATAATAATTTTTTCGCTGGGTATATGTTTTAGTAGCAGGATTGTAAGCAAGTATTCCCCAATAACTGAAAGGCGAAGGCGCATGATGTTCATAATAGCTATCGTATCCCTCCCATATAATGCCGGCAGTAGCGCCGTGCTGCAAAAAATCAAAAAGATACCCGATGCTTTTAGCTGCAAACGCATAATTGTATTCGCCTAAAATACCATCATCGCAGCCCTGGCACCAGTTGTTCCATTCTGTCATCCAGTAATCTGTTTTAGGATAGGTTGAATGTTTAAGCGCTGAATCTACATCAATATAATATCCCCCATAACTGTGCAATCCAATATGTGCTGTTTTAGCCATTACAACAGTATCCTTCATTAAAGCGGGTATGTATGTTTTTAGTCCGTTATCCATGCCTGCTACATCAGGGGCCACATAACGGATATCTCCCATTCCAAGGTTTTCCATCCTGTCAATAAATTTTCTTTGCAGTTTTACATATTGCGCAGCATCAACTGTTGGTCCTTCATTTTCAATGTCAGGTTCATTCATGATAGAAATTAAACCAATCTGCAGGTGTTTTGTATTGCGTGCATAATAAAAAAATGAAACCAGCATTTCAATGTATTCGTCTTCATATTTTTCCTTCACCACTTTTCCTCCCATCCATAAAGGCACCGGGCCCATAAAATTGATCATCAGGTTTTTGGTGATGCCGTGTTTGTTGAGATAAGCAATCATGTCCCATGCCTTTTGATATTTGGGCGTTGCATATATCTGATTATAATAATCCCAGTTGAATTCAAAGGGATTGTTGTTGTCATTTTTATCTTCCCAGTTGTATACGGTTTCTACTATTACTCTCCACACGGTAGCATTAACGGAATCAAGCAGCAAATCAAGCGCGGGTTGTAATTCTTTACCATCCCATGCCCTCGTATTAGCGTTTATACCAAACCCATCTATCTTTTGAAATTTTGTTGCACCATCTATCTGGATAGAAACGGTTTGGATGTTGTCTTTTGCCTGGCTGTGAACAATGGTTGATGCTGTAATAAAAAATACGATCTGTATAAAAAAATAAGAAAGTCTGATCATTGTATTAGTATTGTAAACTCCCCAAATGTATATTTATATAGAAATTATTCTTTACCCGATACCGACCATTGCTTCTCCTATTTTGTTTTTTTTGTACAGAAATCAATTTAATTTTTTTTGAGCGATTCATTATACTTAAATTGTATAAACTGTTATTATTAATTTTTTGAAAAGAGAAATTTTCCTTTTTACTGATGAAACCTCATTTTAAGCCAATTCCCTCCGACGAATCTAATTTATTTAAAACAGTGTTACAGGAAAACGCGAAGGAATTTGATTATCCATGGCATTTTCACCCGGAGTATGAGCTTACCTATATTGTTTCCAGTCATGGGATGCGGTATGTGGGAAACAGTATAGAAAATTTTTCTGAAGACGACCTGGTTTTAGTGGGCGCGAACCTGCCACACTGCTGGATCAATTCACCCGACCAGGAACAGGCAGCAGGCGCTATGGTAATTTATTTTAAAGAAGATTTTGTTGATAAGGCGTGGATGAATAGTTGTGAATTCGGATCCATCCGTAACCTGCTTGAGCTGTCTAATAAAGGCATAAAGTTTGAAAAAACCTTAGCATTAAAATTGAAAGAAAAGTTTTTTGAGCTGCACAAACTTCCATCACTCGATAAGTTAATGCTGCTTTTAAAAATTTTACAGGAATTGGCTGAAACTACCGAACGCCATATTTTATGTGAGCAAGGATTTTCATATGAACTGAACCATAGCAACAACGAACGCATCAATAAAGTATACAAGTATATAGAAACGAATTACCATAAAAAGATATCGCTCACAGAAATTGCAAAGCAGGTAAATATGAGTGAAGAATATTTCTCAAGATTCTTCAGCAAGACCATGAAAAAATCCTTTTTTGAATTTTTGAATGAATATAAAATTAACAGGGCCTGCAAATCACTTATAGAAACAGATAAGCAGATTAGTGAGATCTGTTACGCTTCAGGGTTTGAAAGCATCCCCTTTTTTTACAGGCAGTTTAAGAAATTCAAAAACTGTCAACCCAAAAATTACCGGATGAATTATCAGAATATGTAAAATGAACACATCTTCGTTCAGAATTATTTTTCTATGTACTTGTAGTATCATTAAAACAGTCATGCGCATCTATGAGGCATAAGGCATTCCACATTCACTCAGTATAATTGCATACCTTATATCTCAAAGATTCGCTATAAAGCCAGGAATTATTATTTGTTTAAATAGGAAACCAACATAATATGAGAAAAGCGCTGTTGCTGAATTTTTTTCTTTTAATAACAGTATTATCTTTTGCCGGTAATTATAGAATTTTCATAAACCCAGACGCTTCGGTTGCAGAAAAATGGGCGGCGCAGGAACTGCAGCATTGGCTATATACTATCAGTAACGAATACCTGCCGGTACAACATTACGACGGATCCTACAAAGGGCATAAAATTATACTTGGCTATAATGAAGCTGTTAAATCTAAAACAGGCGATCCTGCTCCTGCTTTTGATGATGAATCATTTCAATATTTCAGCGCTGATGGTGATATATACATCTATGGTGGCAAAGAAAGAGGAACCATGTACGCTGTGTTTACATTCCTCGAAAATGAATTTGGATGCAGGTGGTATACACCGCAGGTAACTGTTATACCCAAAAGGGAGAAACTTGTTTTTGGCGACTATCATTATAAAAGCGCTCCGGGTATAGCCGTGAGAAACGATTTTTATTTCGAAGCTTTTGATGCCACCTGGGCTGCCCGAAATAAAATGAATGGCAGAATGTTTTTATGGGATTCTAAGAATAGTCAGCCGGATGGCGTGTTTTATAAGAAACAGGTAGGAGGAGAAGAAACCTATTGGTCTGTACATACTTTTTATCCACTGATGCCCCCGGAAGAATTTTTTGATAAGCACCCCGAATACTATAGCCTTATTAATGGCAAACGTACACACAACAATGCGCAACTTTGTTTAAGTAATAAGGATGTTCTAAAAATTATTATCGACAGGATAAAGGAAAACATACGCAGGTATCCAGACTTCATGATTTACGATGTATCACAAAATGATTGTTACAATCCATGCCAATGCGATAAATGTCAGAAAATTGTAAAGGAAGAGGGAGCAGAGTCCGGTATCATGATCTGGTTTGTAAACCAGGTAGCAGAAGCCATTGAAAAAGAATTTCCGGATAAATATATTGGCACACTTGCCTATCAGTATACCCGCACGCCTCCGCGTAATGTAAAGCCACGCAGGAATGTAGTGGTACGCTTATGCCCTATAGAAGCCTGCGTAGCACATGATCTTACATCCTGCGAAAAGAATAAGTCCTTCCTTAATGACCTTCAAAAATGGGCTGCTGTTTCGCCACATTTGTATATATGGGATTACGTGGTAAATTTTGCAGCATACAGTATGCCTTATCCAAACTTTGCGGTGCTGCAATCCAACATCAAAACTTTTAAGGAAAACAAGAGCATTGGTATTATGGAGCAGGCAGCTTATCAAAGCAGGGGTGGAGAATTTTCGGAGCTCAAATCGTTTTTGCTTGCTAAATTGTTGTGGAATCCGGATATTGATACCAGGGAAGTAATTGATGATTTTATATGGGGCTATTATGGACGATCAGGAAAATACATCAAACAATATTTTGATGCCGCGCAAAATCTCATCACCCCTGAAGTGCATATGAAAATCGGTTTAAAGCCAACCGATAAAATGTTTACTGACGAATTCGTAAACACCTCGCTGGAGTTATTTAAGCAAGCTGACCGTGTTGCCGACAATGAAAAAATCCGTTCAAGGGTTGCTTTAAGTGCTTTGCCGGTGTTGTATTTAAAGTGTATGCGTAATCCTGTTGCGTCGCGCAATGATGGCACTTATGCAAAAGCGCTTTATATTATAGAGAAAGAAGGCGTGACGCTGTTAGCGGAAGATGGTGGCATGGAGCGCTTTAAAAAACATGTGGAGTCAGCTCAATAGAAAGTACACTCATACACATCATCCATAAAAATGAATAAATATTTTACCTGCGGCATTGCTCTGTGCCTGTTTATGGCCAGCGCATGCCATACAAAACCCGGGATAGATGATTTTGTATCTGCCGAACCTGCTTATGCACAAAACAGCGGTGCGGTTCAATCTGATTTCCGTTTCAATGGATTTACAGAATACTGGCAGGATGTGCATGAGCACCGGCTTCGATATGGCAATCTTTTCAGGATGAATGTGGCAGATGTTGAAACTGCCATAGCACAGTCAAAGGTTAATATTGCGGAAGAAGTAGGCATACCTGGGTTGCAATTGGAAGAAGGTTTTTTTAATGCCATTACAAAAGCGCCCTATAGTGTATTGAACGACCCCTCCTTACAACAACTGGAAACTGCATTAAATGAAGGTAAAAATGTATTGGTGTTAACTGGGTCAGCTACAGAAACAGGAAAAAAGCTATTGTCAAAATATAAATTATCAGCACAGAACAACGGCAGCCATCAGCAATATGCCGAAGATTTTTCTACTGTCAATGCATTTATGCTTACTAATAAAAGCAATACATTGTTTGCTGTTACCGCTGCTGATAAAAAGTATCTCAGCGTTTTTTCTTCTCTTTTAGCCAATACGGAAAAGATTCTCTCATCGTATGATTTAAAGAAGGGTTGGTTTGGAGCGGAAACGCTTATTAAAAGCGTAACCTGTTCACCCGGTACGCCCATAGAAGTGATAGGCAAAGGGATGAACGAAGGAAATTCATGGTTTGTGTTTGATGGATACATGGAGTTTTTAGCCAAAAATGAAATAGCACAATGGATGGAGGAAATACATGCGCCTGTAGTAACCGATGTTGGTTTTTCGCCTATGTATGGCTGTGAGAACTACGATAGCTTGCAGGTACAGAGTATGTTTACCCCCGACAACTGGATAAACTACGCAAAGCAAAAAAAAGGATATGTGTTCCGCTCTGTATTCGACACGGCCGCAGACAGGCTACAATTAAAGTATGACGGTTATTTTGCTACAGAAGGCAATATGGAACAGATCAATGAAGACGACAAACCTTTTGTAGCCAGTACCGGTCTTTTAAAAAATGGCGCCACTACCAGTATGGTTGTGTTTACAAAAAAAGGAGAGATCTTTAATCGGGAAAAGTTGTGGGAAGCTATTATAAACAAACGGGAAGTAGCGATACTGGAAGGTGGTAAAATGATGGGACCTTCTGCCTATCGTCAAGCCTTACAATTATTACTGCTCGACAGGTTTTGGCTGGAAGAATATTTTGGCGATCGGATAAATATAGAAACATTAAAAGATGGAAACAGGCTACAGGTAACCGTTAGTAACCTGTATACACATGATGTGGATGGCAATCTGCATGTTAAACTACCACAGCAGTTGGGCATACATGGCGACAGCGTTATTACGGTAAGTTTGCCTGCAAACACTTCCAAACAAATAGGGCTTGATATCGAACCCGGTGTTGCTGCAATGGGCAGACCTAATGCCATTGCGCTTCAGTATCAATGGAACGGCGTATCCAAATCAACCATTGCCGCATTTGATCTGCCTCCGGCAATATCTGTACATCAATTGCTCTACGGCAATGCATCAGGCATCAAATATCCGGTAACCATTCACAACTTCACTACACAATCTTCTTTTCCCGTGAAAGTAACAGTAACGGATAAAGCAGACAGCACAAAAAAAGTATTTGAAAAAGAACAAACATACAGTATAGAACCAGGCAGATCAAAAACCACTGATTTCGAAATACAATTGCCTGCGGGCAAATACACCGTGAATGTGTCAGCATTAGGCACAAACGCCACTACTCAGTTAGGTATAGAGAACGCTGTGGGAACAGCTCAACTACATGAGGTAGACCTTAATAACGACGGTGTAAAAGAATATACTATGGAAAATGAGCAGGTGAAAATAACACTGCTGGCAACAGGCGCCAGGGTGATAGAATATGTTGTAAAATCAAAAAACGATAATATTCTTTTTAAGTTGTGGCCTGATAAACCAATTGATGATAAACGTCCATTCCGTAAAAGAGAATTTTATCCCTATGGAGGATTTGAAGATTTTCTGGGACAACCAAGCATAGAAACGCATAAGCTGTACGATGCAACAGTTGTTAAAAAAGAAGGAGAGTATGTACAGGTAAAAATGAAAGCAGACTATTACGGCAACATCATAGAAAAAATATTTACACTGTATGGCAATTCACCTTTGCTGGAAATACGATTCGCGTTAACGATGAGAAATCCGGAAATGAATATGCTGGGACCTCAACCCATACTGGAATTGGGAAAGGCACATGGACCTGAAGATAAATTTATGATACCGGAACAAGGCGGCATTCATGAATACAGGATGAAACCGGAGCGTTATTTTGGTAGAGCCTTTTTTGTGAAAGAAGGATGGAATGCAGGGCAGGATACCAAAGAAGCTATTTCCTTTGCAGGCGCATTTCCTGTAAAGCAACCGATATTCCTGCATATGTGGATGAATCATCCCTCAAACCCGGGTTCACATTATTATTATGCAGAATTTCAGCCATGGACGCCTTTATTTCAGGGAACCACTACGTATTTTTCGTATTACATGTGGGGAGCGGGAGGAGCCTGGGAACAAAGTGTGCAGGCCTTGCGCGACAGAAACCTGGTTACAACAAAGTAGTGCTGAACGCGGCTACCAGTAAAGGATAAACGAATTTTAAGATAAAGCATTTATTACAATGAGACCCACCATTATTAAAGCCATTATTTTTTTGTTCATGTCATGGAGCGCATCTGTTTCATTCGGGCAAAACCTGACTGTATCAAAGCTGGAATGCAATTATCCCAGTCCTGGTATTCCATATTATCATATCAAGGCAGACATAGATCTTCCCAATCCATCTATGATGGAAGTTGACATGATCGTAGATGGTAAAACCCTTCGCTACACAGATCTTCACCCGGAGCATGATCTTGGAGACCTGTCTTATCCTCATCTTACTAACCGCCCGCCTTCGGGCGCAGGACTTTCGCAGGATAATAAACAATACCTGCATCCAACGATTATCGGATGGGTAAAATGGAAACCTGGCGTTACCTACGATGTAAAAATAAATGTGCGGTTGAAAAAAGCATTGGCTCATGCTAAAACAGATGTGTTGCTTAGTTATAATCAAAAAATAACAGCGCCTGCAGGTGCGACAGTTTTTGATACAGCCTGGAAAAATTATAAATCTGTTGTACTCAGCGAAACGGCAGGGATGGATCGCAGGGCAGAGCCTGTTGAACTGCTCACTGCTTTTTACCCCGATGAAGTAAACGATCTGAAAAGAGAAATAAGAGTAGTAGCATTTGATCCCACAACAAAAGCAGTAACAGAAGTGCCTTCGCAGGTATATGACATACAGGAATATTTAACGGCAGATAATATGGCGCCTGACTCGAGCGGAAAACCAACCCGCGACATACCTGTGTGGATGCCTACCGTTACAGCCAGGGTTGCTTTTTTAGCGGATGTACCTGCAAGAAGCAGCCGGGTGTTTATGATCTTCTATAATAATAAAAGCGCCATGATCAAAACCTACAATACTGATTTGAAAGTAGAAGGCGAAGCACCCGGGTTGAGAATAGAAAATGAATACCTGGCAGTAGGATTACATCCCAACTCCGGTCACTTTGATCAACTAACGTTAAAGAGTAAGCCAGAATATCCTTTATATCATCGCAAAGAAACCAATGGCGCTATACATTGGAACCCTGAAATATATACGCCACCTATTCCATGGACACATACTTCAGACTGGAAACCGCCGCAACATGTATCATCTATAACAGGTCCTGTTATTGCTTTCAGCGATGTATGGGGCAACCTGCGCGAAATTCCGCAGGTAGACGCTTCCGTTAGATATGAGTTCTATCCGGGCAAGCCTTATTTTATAAGTACTACTAACCTGCGCATCAATGAAAACGTGCAGGCGCTTGCATTGCGGAACGCAGAAATTGTTTTTAAAAGAGAATTGATTACACATGCCGCATGGTACGATGCCATCCGGGATTCGATTATTGAATATGATGTAGTGCACATGCCAGAGCTCACAGATGTAAAAATGCTGGATGATGTACCCTGGATCAGCTTTTATAATAAAGAAACAGGTGTTGGCTTTGCAGGTATACAACTCAATTATTCCAATACAGGGCTGGAAAACAGGAGCCGTTTGCTGAACCCATTTTTTTATATTACCGGTGGCCCCTGGATCTATTGGGCAAGAGCATTGTCATTACCATTTTTATCTTCCAATATGCAACAGATGATCCCCGTGTTAAAAGGAAATTTCTTTTCAGAAAAATGGGCATACCTCGTGTTTGAAACGCCTAAGAGCGGGCAAGCATATGCACCTGTGCTGGAATGGAGAAAAAAACTCATTAATCCTCTGCGGATACAATTGGTAGAAGAAGTAGACGATCGTGTATCCAGAACCGTTACTGAGCTATATATCGAAAAAGGCAAAACAGGTTGGGAAGGAAGAGAAACAGGGAGGCATAAATAACATTTTATTATTTATCTATACTGCAGCAATGTTTCCAACCTTTTAAATGTTGGAAACATTCCATAATAACCACTAAACAAAACCGACATGACAAAATTCCTTACGCTAAAACACTGGCAACTCTTTGTACTTCTTATTGGTATTCCTATCATATCTGAATTTGTAGTGATCGGATCAATAGTAACAAGTAGAGATGCTACCATTATGGCTTATTATTTTCCGATAATGATGATATACTTTATCGGCGTTTTCTTTGGTTGGTTTTATACATTGGGCATCAGCCTTCACAAAAAGTTGCCGGAGTCAGCTCCAATGAATGTAAACAGGTTTAAAATATTTCTTTTTATCCCGGTTGCCTACATATTATTGATATGCGCTTTTATGGCAAGCCGGTTTTCCGGTATTTCAACCAGTGAACAATTCAATCCTGCTATTTTTGGATTAATCATCGTTCCACTTCACCTGTTTTCAATGTTCTGTATTTTTTATTGCCTCTATTTTAACGCGAAGGCATTAAAGACAGTCGAACTGCAGCGCCCTTTAACGTTTAGTGATTATGCCGGAGAATTCTTTTTGATCTGGTTTTTCCCGATTGGTGTATGGATTATACAGCCGAGGATCAATAAATTGTTTGACCCTGTACTCAGTAACGATGCCGTATAGTAGGAGCAATGTTTTCAATCGGGCAAAGTATAAAGCGAAAATGGGAAGAAGCTGATAAAATGCAGATGTGTACGCTGTAAACATTTCTTCATAAAAAGAACTACTTTGTACAAAACTTTTGAAAATGCCAGCGCTAAAATTTTCTTTGCCGGTTATGCTTTTAGGGGTATTGGGCATGGCCGGGTTATCACTAAAGAAAGATGTATCACCTGCTATTAATACTTTCCATTCTGCTGTGCTTGTTAAATACATCTACCTTACATTTGATGACGGTCCCTTGAATGGGAGCGAAAATATAGATAGCGTTGTGTTGGCAGAGCGATTAAAAATAAGTGTGTTTCTTGTGGGCGAACATGCTTTAGGCAATAAGCGATTAGATGCTTACTATAATATGTATGAACAGAATCCTTTTGTTGAAGCATATAATCATAGCTACACCCATGCCAATAATAAATACACTTTATTTTACAGCAATCCTGAGAATGTTTTAGCCGATATCAAAAAAAATGAACAGCTATTGAATCTTAAGTTCAAGATCGTTCGTTTGCCGGGAAGGAATATCTGGCGTGTTGGTACGCGCAAAAGAGATGATGGTGTAAGTGGTGCATCATCTGCAGATCTGTTAGCGCAAAACGGGTACACCTTGTATGGTTGGGATATTGAATGGCAACACCGGTCTGATGGAGTTCCGGTTCAAACTGTTGATGAAATGGAAAAGGAAATTGTGAACAGGTTAGAAAGCGGCAACGGTAATTTTACAAAAGATCATATTGTGATATTGATACATGATGAAATGTTTCAGAAAAAATGGGAAGAAAGCGAATTAAAGCAATTAATAGACAGGCTAAGACAAAGAGACAATTATCTTTTTGAACATATCCGTTTTTATCCTAAAAATTTATAGTGCAGCAGTTGGACTATTAAAACCGCTTACTGTTTGTTGCACGATTTTAATATAATAGCCGACAGTTTTCACTTCTTTTTATATTTGACCCATGATCCCATCTGAAGATTTATTAAGTTCATTAGAACCTGCAGAGACCAGGCGGAGGTTGATGTCGAAAACATGGAAAAGAATTCTCATTTCAGTTTGTATCGTATTAATGATCTGTATTGTGGTTTTATTTGTACTCAATTCCAAACTGAGTTTACGAAATCGTTTTCCAGGTTATCGATCAACAGAGTTCCTTATTGGTATTTTATCAGCCTACATCATTGTTGTTCCTTGCATCGCTATGCTACTCTCTGCTCTTTTAAGTTTAATACCTGTGAAAGGACACAGTTACCGAAATAAATACTGGGCATTTACACTCATCATCCTGGTAGTGTTGGAATGCTTTTTAACAATCGAGTTTGTTGATTTTTATATGATGCTCAAAAAGATAGACCAATTAAATATCACTCCGGAATCTTTAAAATAACTTTTGATCAGTAAGGACTGCTTCAGCGCCGATGGATATTTCCTGTTTCAATCAATACGACAGTGCGCTTTGCAGCTACGGCAAGTGGTTGATTAATCTTCGTGTGTATGATGCTCGCCAAAACAATCTCAAATAATGAACCTAATTGGATTACCTTAATGTATCAGCGTAACAATTCCTTTTTTGGTGATGACCCTGCCTGTATAATCAACTCCCTGTGCTGTAAACACAAAGGTTGAGGTTGTTTGTACCTGTCCGTGTACCGTGCCATCCCATCCTCTTTCTGCATCGTTAGTGCTGAAAACAAGTTGTCCCCAGCGATTGTATATCCGAAAGAAATCGAGCCTGGTAATGCCTACGCCTATAGGACGCAGTATATCATTCAATCCATCACCATTAGGCGTAAACGCAGAAGGAACAAAAATGTCCGGCGCCGTTGCAAATACTGTCACTTTGATATCATCCTGCCCGGAGCAGCCATCTGCAGTAGCGGCCTTCACAGTGTAAGTAATGGTTTGGCCCGACATGTTTGACAGATCGGCAATAGGGTTGGTAATAGTGGTATTGCTTAAGCCTATACCGGGTGTCCAGGTGTATTGATTGGCAGTTGGATCACTTACTGTAATATTTAATTGAAGCGGCTGGCTGGCTACGATCATCGTATCATTACCGGCAGATACAATAATCGGTTGCGTAACAGCAACGTGAAATGTATCCTGCAATACATTCGGACAACCTGCATTGCTAACGGTAAGTACATAGTCGGTATTGGCTGAAGGTGTGGCCGTAGCTGTTATAGTAGATGGCCAGGTGGCAATGGAGCCATTACCCGCATTGGTTAAAGTAGCCGTGTTGCTCCACTCATAATTGGTGCCACCGGTAATAGTAGCATTAATAGATGCGCTGGTTCCATAGCATATAGAAGCCGAACTGGGATCAATGGAAGCAGCGGGAAAAGGAACATTAATATATTCAACTTTTGCAGACTCGCTGGTATCGCCGGGGCACACGCCGCTTTTCACCAGGGTTCTGTACCAGGTTGTTTGATTGATAGATTTTACATTATACGCAGCGTCGGTATTTACAGGTGAGAAATTGCTCCAGTTGGTGCTGTCGTATGAATATTGCCAGTTTTGAACCGTACCTGTATTTCCTTCAAGTGTTATAAAACTATTCACCGTTTGGGTTGCGCATACAGCTATATCTGCGGGAGTCAAGTTGCCTCCATTGCTTCGTGGATCAACAGCTATTACCGTAGTTGCGCTGGTATCTACACTACAGCCGCCACCGTTTTGCACCAATGCTGTATAGTAGGTGGTGGCGGTAACATCTTGTGCGGTGTATTGCTGTGTTGTATTGTTTATGGTAGTCCAGTTTACCTGGTCGGTTGAAGCAAGCCAGTTAAGTATATTACCCGTTTGTCCGCCGAGTGTTAGTAAAATGCTGCCGCTTCCGGCGCAAACTTCCTGGCCACCTGTTACAGTTCCTGCTACAGTAGGTGGAAGCGTGCTTACTGTAATAGTATCTTTAAGGTCGGCGCAACTGTTCACTTCCTGGGCAGTAATGATACCCCCTATGTTGCCAGGTTTAACAGTAATGGCATTCGTTCCATCTCCTGAAATAATATCCCACCCCGAGGGTACCGTCCACGTATATGCGCTGTTGGCCAAAGCAGGTATAGAATAAACCGTATTGGTATTGCTGCAGGCCTGATCAAAACCGGAGATCTGCAGTCCGGCGCAATCGTGGCGAAGCGCCACATATGCATACGCAAAGTGAGCGCCAGGCGTACAGTTGCTAGCTTCAAAAGTAAGGGTTACCTGCTGACCCCGGTAAGGCGACAGATCAAACGTTACTTCCGTCCAGGGTTTGGTCCACACGTCCTGTAACAAGGTGCCACCATTATTATTTTGCCCTGCGTGCGATAAAAAAAGCGTAGGGCTTACTGTAAATCCATTGGCTATTGCTGCTGCAGAATCCAGGGTAGCGCCGGTAGGTGTTTGATCATTTCCCCCTGTGGCATCATTCAATGTTGGAAGATAATACGAGGGAGATGCGCAGGTTATTATACCGGAAGAACCTCTTACGGTGGCTGTAAACAAAGGTTGATTACTGGAATTGTGCGTGCCGTTTTCCAACACCAGCGCATAAGCATAGGTCATGGTATAGGGTTCAGAAGTAGAACCCGCGGGAACATTAACGATGTAGGTAACAGATCGCACAAAACCACCCGGACTGCGTTCATCGGTATGAAGATCCCACGAAGTGGCATCTGAACCCAATTTGATAGATTGACCGTATGCATAGCCATTGAGGGTAGGAACGGTTGAAAAACCGCCATACTTATCTCTTGTGGAAGTAGTGAGCACCTGTATGCCTGTTGTTGCAATGCTGTATTCCTGTATGGTAGATGTGCCTGTGTTAGGTGCAGGGTATTGCCTGCTGGGACCGGCTACCAGACCAGTTTGGGCAGACCAATAGGAAAGGTCTCCCGATAAAAAATTAATATTAACGGGGCATGTCTGTTCCTGGCAGAGGGCCGAAGAAAAACATAATAAAACCAGGCTGACAATAATGATGAACCTTAATTTACCTGCCATACTATACAACCTACGAAAAATAGCTGTGCTGGTTGGGTGCAGCACCTGTACAAATGTGCAATTTATTTAAATGAATCATTAGGCTGCACAATGTGATGCTATTTATCGGTTAATATGAGGAATGGCTCGGTGAAAAGCTGCGGTTGTGGATTTCCCGAACAGTGCTTATTTTAACGCATGCACTTCTATCCATGGAATATTGAACTTGCCTTTCATTAAAAATATTTCTACCTCTTCATCGCTTTTTAACCTGTTGTAAAGGCCTTTTGGAAACAGAAACCTTCTCTATCTCTTTCTGAGGTCCCCATGGAGTAAGTTGCAGGTAATAAGTGGTTGTTTTACCTGAGCTGATTGTTTTGTTGAGGATCTTTGCTTTGTATATTTCAGCATTTGAATGATCGTATATGCAATTGAGGTTAACTACTGTACCATAACCATAGCCGAATATGAAAACGAAAACAGCGGCAAGTAACCAATAAGATTTTTTTTCTCTGATATTGAATTCGCTGTTCTTTACAGCGAGTATTACCATATAAATTATAGCTATCAGCAGAGAAGGTATCCATGCATTGGAGTAATTGAAAATTTCGTAATCTAAGATGGCACGTAAAACGGTTGCCATAGCTGGTACAAATATTGCCAAAAAAACAGAAGGGTATGCGGAGCCTTTTCTTTCATCAATCCTTATTAAACCACGAAAAATTTTTATAATAATAAGGCAAATGATAGGAACTATTGCTGATCCGAGAATGGCATATTCGTAGGGAGTTGGAAAAAAGAGTGTCCATGCCCCAATTACCGCGCCTCCCACGTTTAAAATCCTGGATACTTTTTTTGCTTTTGTTAGCCGGTGTTCGCGCTCTTCTATAGTCAGACCAAATTCATTATTGCTTAATATTTGTTCTGTTTCCTGATTGCCTTGCTCTACATCCAGGTCCTTATAGCGTTCTGCAAGCCATTCCTTAATTTCTTCCGTACGCTCAAAATAGGTATTGATCTTTATTTTCTTTTGATCACGGTCTTCTGGTTCAATGAATATGTATTTCTCATTTATGCGATATCCTTTTATTTCACTAAACAGTAGTTCTCTTGTTTGAAATGCTCCTGTGAGAATCAAGCTGTCTTGGCCGATAACAAACTTTGATTTAATAAGATCTATTAATCCTATCGTCACCAGCACGATCATTGCCAGGGAAACAGGAACTGTGATCCAATATATTCTGGCATCTTTTTCAGGTGAGTAGAATGGTCTAAGAAGCATCCACATAAACAATGCTATGATCAAAGGGCTAAATATCCAGGCGAAGATTTTCCAACCTTTAGAGATGCTGTATGTACTCATTTGGACTGTATTTAGGGCGAAACCAATTATGGGTGTTTTATATTTTCTGGTAATACAAATATGCGATAAAAGTTGATCTGATTGGTTCTGCCGTCTACTTTCTTTGTTGTTGGTCTACTTTATTTTTACGCCGTTCCCGGCTATTATACTTTGTGCAGGCAAAAAAATTTATTCATGTAAAATTTTTATGTATGCAACAGAAAAAAATTAATCACACATTTTTTAAAATGTGTATGCTGGTTACCATTGGTTTTATCGCTTTGAGTTTCACTACAAAATTTGGGTTGGATAGTTTTGAAATTTACCTGAACGATAAAGTAGTGCTGAAACAATACATAAACCAGCCGCTAAGTTTAAGAACATTGCAATTGAGTGAGGTGAACAAGAACGATCAACTGCGCATCGTTTACAGGCATTGCACCAATAAAGGATCAGGAACAGACAGAATCATTGTTCTGAAAAATGAGAAAGGGCAGGAATTGAAAAAATGGGATTTCAAAGATGCCAACGGTTCAGACGTAAGTATGACCATAGCGGTGAAAGAATTACTGAGTCTCGAAAGCGCGAACAGTCAGCATCAGTTGAGTCTTTATTATAGTGCAAGAGAATTGCAGAAAAGTGAA
This sequence comes from Agriterribacter sp., assembly GCA_047600465.1. GTDB lineage: Bacteria > Bacteroidota > Bacteroidia > Chitinophagales > Chitinophagaceae > Agriterribacter. The sequence goes on along the minus strand of JASGKU010000007.1, from coordinate 675,512 downwards.
ATGTTGTCGGCACTTAATTTCTAACAATTCAGAAAGGCCCGGTGGGTTTAAACGGGACGGTCCGTAATCTTTATTGAAATCCACCGGGTCTATAATGCAGTGTTATCATTAATGTTTTGCCAGGTTTAATGGCTCTCGAACTTGCATTCGTCATGTCGAACGCAGCGAAGCGAGAGAGACATCTCCAGCCAGTAATTACCAGGCAAAGAATAGCAGCTTTACTTTTGCAGGAGATTTCTCCCTCACAAAAATGAGTGTTAGATTAGTCAGTTGTTGGTTCGGTCGAAATGACGGGAAAGTTCGCATCACCCTGGTCGGTACGCATAGCGTCAGACCTTTTTTTATTTATGGCAACGCATGGTCTGACCCTGCTTCGCGGGTGCCGACCTTTTTCTGACATTCAAAATCATTCCAACCTTTTTCCTTTTTATGAAATAGGTTTGTATCATCAAACAATATTTCTTCATAACACATCAGCTATAAAATTAAAGCCATGAAAATTATGAACTTCCAGGTCTTCAGGCTAATCACGATAACAACAGCGCTCTTCACGTGCATGTGCAGTGCAACTATGTGCAGCGCTCAGTCTGTACCACACAAGGCACTGCTTGCTTTGTCCAAAAAAGAGCATATGCTGTCGATAGTAGATCCTGTAACATTTAAGATTATTGCCCGTATTCCTGTTGGTGAAGATCCGCATGAAGTAATTGCTTCTGATGATGGAAAGACAGCATATGTATGCAACTATGGAGGTGGTAGTTTTCATGAACTTAATATTATTGATCTTGCTGCGCAAAAGCCGCTGCTCAATTTTGATACAAGACCACTCTTTGGTCCGCATGATGTAACATTTGTAAATGGAAAGGTCTGGTTTACTGCTGAAGGTTCTAAATCTGTGGGTCGTTATGATCCCGCAACCCGCAAGCTGGATTGGAGCATGGGTACCGGGCAGGACAGAACGCATATGATCTATGTTTCTTCAGACGGCAAAAAAATGTATACCACCAATATTTCTTCAGGCACGGTAAGCATATTGGTTGACTCGCTGATGCAACCAGGAAAAATGGCGCCACCCGGCGCTAAGCCCCGGGAGGAATGGACGCACACCATTGTGCCGGTAAGCAAAGGCTCCGAAGGCTTTGATGTATCACCCGACGGTACTGAGTTGTGGACTGCATCTGCCGGAGATGGAGTGATTTTTATTATTGATCTGCAAACAAAAAAACTAAAATCAACCATTGATGCAAAGGTGATGGGCGCAAACCGCTTAAAGTTTACGCCGGATGGAAAACTGGTTTTTATTACAAGTCTCCAGACAGGAGAGCTTACCATTTATAACGCCAAAGAACATACGAAAGTAAAACAATTAAAACTGGGCAACGGTGCAGCGGGCATATTGATGGATCCCGATGGTTCAAGGGCATTTGTTGCCTGTTCGGCAGATAACTATATAGCTATTATTGATCTTAAAAAGCTGGAGGATGTTCATCACCTGGATGTTGGCGGCGTACCTGATGGTATGGCATGGGCAATACAACATTAGTGGATAGGCGAATAGCCAAATACCTAAACAGCTTGTCTTTTTTGCAATTAAGAAATATTTTGAATCTGCGGTTACATTTCAATTCATGGTTCTGACTCACCTGTACAGAAGCGATGTATGAAATACTTCAACAACTTCTGATTATCAATTACAAAAAACAAATCATGAAAAAAATGCTTATCGCAGCACTGTTGCTGCTGAATGCGTCGGTGTACGCATCTTCAGGTAGTGGAAAAAACGGAAAAGAAAATGAAAAAGGTAATCATGTAAGTGTTTCTCAAATCCCGGGATGGGTGCTGGCACAATTCAATGCGATGTTTCCCGGGGCAACAAATGTGCAATGGGAAATTGAAAAAGAGCATGGCGCCATTCAATACAAAGCCGAGTTCTACCTGAAAGGGCAGAAGATGAAAGCCCGTTTTTAATTTTTTACCAATTCCTCATCTACTGTGTTACCTGCTGCATTATCGCGCCAGGGAATACAGTAGATTTATTTTTTTTCCTCGTGTATTATTTTTTTTGGAGCGATGTTTGGATGGATGTGTGGAGATTGTTAAATTGTAAATATGGATAACACAGCTATCAACATCGCTATTGCCGAAAACCATGTTCTATTAGGAACTGTTTTACAAAATGCACTCAGCAGCAGAGGTTACAATGTAATTGTTACTGCTGAAAATGGAGCAGAACTTTTAACTCAGATGAAGTCATTAAAGGAGCTTCCGGATTTATGCATTGTTGACATCACTATGCCTGTAATGGATGGCTATGAAACGGTGCGCCAACTCCGCAAAGAATATCCATCAGTGAAAATTCTTGCAATGACCATATTCGATCATATTGATAAACGGGATGCCATACTGGCGGCCGGAGCTCACGAGTATATTGTAAAAAATGAACCCATTGAAAATTGGGAGACGGTGATTGCAGGCTTATTTGCTTCGTAAAAATTGATGTGCTGTTTGACTTGATGACATCAAACAAATTTTAGAAAGACATCAAAGCAGGCTTCCGGAAAAAGGAGCAATACTGGTGGATATGAAACGCTAAAATAAAGTAACAAAGCCTGAAGACATTCAGGCTTTGTTACAACGAAATTATTTTACATTGGCACTTACAATTTTTGCCAGGTCGAACATAGAGACCTGCGACTTACCTCCAAACAACGCTTTGAGTTTATCGTCTGCATTGATCATGCGTTTGTTTTTTGTATCCTGTAATCCTTGCTTTTTAATGTAATCCCAAATCTTTTTGATAATGTCCGGTCTTGAAGCAGGTTTAGCACCTATCACTGCGCCAAGTGTTTCGCTTGGAGTAAGTGGCTTAAGTAATGCCGGGTTAATCTTTCTTTTTTTCTTTGGAGCTTCTTTTTTAGGAGCTGCTTTTTTTACCGCTTTTTTAGGAGCTGCTTTTTTAGGTGCAGCCTTTTTTGGTGCTGCTTTTTTTGCAGCTTTCTTGGGAGCTGCCTTCTTTGCTTTTGCCATTGTACTGAATTTAATAGGTGAGTAAATGTTGATATATAAAGATAGGCAGAATTCTATATTACAAACAACTTCCTTTTGCTTTGTCAATATGTTCTTAATAATTGTGCATGATTATTGACCAGATTTTCCTTTGTGCACATTTTTTGCTTCCCGGACACATTTGACTAAACCACTTTTTGGATATTATAAAAATTCATTCAGGTAAGCGAGTATTGTTTTCGTCTGCATCATCAGGCTAACATGGCTCTGTGAAGGAACTACTGCCAGGCGCGATTTTGGCATCGGTGCCATATCTGCAGCTATACCGCCTCCCAATAACTGATACGTTTTCATAAGTTCTATTTTATCCAGCCCGTCATTATCGCCCGCAATAAGCAATACCGGCGCAGTAATTTTCGCGATATTATCATCTCCCATATTGAAAGGCTCACCGATAAAAGCTAACATTTGTGCTATAAATTTTGACCATTTTGTTTTATCAGGGGCTACTGCATCATAAGCAGTTTTCAAAGGACTATTGTCAAACAGTTCAGGCTTCATGGTTTTAAATGCATCAGCTATTTCGGGCCGCCAGCCGGGCGTTTTATAGGTAGAAGAAATAATGACTAATTTTTTTACCCGCTTAGGGCTTTGTGTGGTAAGCTGGTAAGCAACAGAGCCACCCATGCTATATCCTACAATGTCCGCACTGTCTACTTTCAAATAATTCATCACTCCTTCGACATCGCTTGCCAGTGTTGCCAGGTCCAGTTTTCTATCTGAATACGGTGAGTGACCATGTCCCTGCAGTTCAATAGCAATTACTTTTCTTTTCTTTGATAACCCAGGTATCAACGCTCCCCAGTTTTCTTTAATCGTCATAAAAGCACCATGCAATAGAATGACCGGCTTACCCTGACCGTATACTTCATAGTACACTTTAATGCCATTGACGGCTGCATAGCCGCGGTTAACAGGTTTAGGTTGTTGCCCATGAGATTGGAATGCGGTAAAAAAAAGTATAGCGATTATTAATGCCGGCTTGATGCCTTTAGCTACTTTTTTCATACAATGTTTTTTAATGTGCTGACTTTGTTGGCCATACAAAGATCGAATACATTTCAATATTTGGTGGGGTGTTATAACGACCAATTTGAGGGCGAATGCGACAATCGATAATAGACGTGGTAAGCTGTAATGGAAGGCAAATGCAAATGGTATTGCATTCACATGGATCTGTTTTTAACCAGGTTATTGGTGAAAAAAGAAACCCCGGCGCTCGTGCCGGGGTACTAAGGTATCCGAATACAATTAAGACTGTTCTAATATAAACCGGATCTCAATGCGCAAATGTAGGGAGTTTTATTTGCCAGCCACCCGGGAGAAATTCTTTATACCATTTATGATCTTTAATATCAGCCCGTTTCCAAAATCTACAGGGCTAGGTAGTGGTTTTGTTATCCAGCCAATCAGGGTCTTCCACCATTTGCTTTATCCTGCTAACATTTCCAAATGCTGTTACCAGTTGATCCCTGTTTCCTTTTACTAAATCTTTGGTGAACTTATTTTCCTGCATAATATAATCAACCATCGCTCCGCCGATCGTTTTTAATAATCCGAATTTGCTGGTGTCGTCCATTTCCATTGCACTCAATTCCTTGTTTTTTACATCACGCAGCCATTGCGCATTTGTGATATGCAGGTCGGAAATATCTCTATCGGGCAATAAAGCAATTGCATCTTCATCCAGCGAAATCTGGTACCGGCGATAATCTGTTTGTACAATTTCTGATCTTAAAAAATCAGACTGCATAGAACTGGCATCCTGGCTCGATTCATCTAGCACATAGTTCAACCAGAAATATACATCGAGCCCTTTTGGATTATGTGCATCATCAGGTTGTACCGATTTTACCAGCTTTCCTGTGCCCAGGCTAAATAGTGTAATATTTGCTTCCTCATATTTGCCGCGACCATCATAACGAACCGCTTCAAGCAAGGCTGCTACCGAGGGATTATTGTAGGTGGTAGTACCTCCATCAATAAACCTTTCCAAAGGGTGAAAATATGTAGGAGCGCTCATAGTTGCTTCCATCACTGTTCTCAGCAGTGCATCCTGGTAGGTGCCGGTGATCCCATCTGCTTTATTGAAACAGGTAAAAAAGGTTTCCTCGTTATCCGTAACATCTTTTGCTGTTATAAGAATATCTATTCCGGTGTTTGTGCAAACGTCTTTCAGCGTGGTATTGCCAAGAATACTTTTTAATACTCCACGATAGTTCTCCTTGTTGTATTTAGGTAGATTAATAAACCTGTCTGACAAAAAATTTCTTTTTAAAAACACCTTTGTTACAAACTCAACATATAGCTCTTCTATTTGAGCAGCCGTTTTGCCATAAGCTATCATCCCGGCAATGATAGCGCCGGTGGATGTTCCCGCAACAAGGTCACAAAATTTATAGCAGGGTATTCCCGCAATTTTTTCTATTTGTTTAAGTAATTGCAGCGTTAAAATTCCTCTCACGCCACCGCCATCAAGGCTTAAGATAATCCTGTTTTTTTCGGGGATCTGCAGATTCGTATAAGCGATCCGTTGTTCATCAGATAATTTTTTTTGTTCTGGCATGAAATTATTTTGACGATTATTCAAAAAATATGAGTGAGCGTATATAAGCCCGAGCAGAAGAAATGATGGATGAATGATTTGAATTTATATTCTATTATACATTCTGTAAGAATAAAAGTGTTTCATTTTACCTCTGTCATTTTTATTCTCTCTTTAGTTTTACTCCTTTTTCCACCAGCCGGATTGTCCAGAAATCATCGGATAAATGTGTATCTGTTATGTATGCATAAGGCATATAGAAATAACCTTTGTCTCCCCACGACTTGCCCCAACTGTTCTGAACAATGAACACCTGCTTTTTTTCATCATAACCCACAGCCATTACAGCGTGGCCGCCTGCCACTTTTTCGTTGGGCAATGGCATGGGCATTACACCATTTTTTTTTATTTTAAAAAAGCTTACATATGCTGTAAATCCAAATACAAACGGATAGCCCTCTGATAAACAAGCTTTGAGTTGAATAAGGCTCGCATTGTTTAATCGTTGGTAATTTAATATTTGATTGGTGAGTGCTTTGTCATAACATACTTTCGGAGGTTTTTGCGCAAACTTCGCATTGGGCGATTGGGTGTCATCGTCATATGTCCAATTGGTTTCAGCGCAAACCCCTTGTTTGTTCAATGATTTTATACCATCCCGGATTTGTGCACCACTGTCTACAGGGATAGTGCCTTCCATTGCCCGTTCGTTGTAATATAAAAACAAACGGGAGGGAATAAAATTGGGAATAGCCTGTTTCATTTGTCCAAATTGAAAAGCACTTCCTAATGAATTGGCTGTGCAACTTCCCAGATCTCCCTGGGTTAGTATGGGAGGACAGTTCTTTCTTAAATCAACTTTCAACGGCAGATGCTGCATTGTTTTCAGCGCCCCGGAGAATATAAGATCTCTTTGATCCGGTAAATCAGGTACCCATCCAAATTTGAATGCTGATTCATTTGTTTTTTTTGCCATTTTATTTTATTTATTTTTATATAGTTCGCAACCGGCATCTATAATGCAGGCGATATGCTATGCTGATTATGTAAATGATAGAGGGTTGTTTACTTGCTACGAATATTTATGTTCTCACTGTGGTTCATTATTTTTTCAGCTAATGCCAAAAACATCAGACAAGTGTAAAGTAAGTGAGCTTTTGATTAGTTTCCTGTTGGGGTTACTGACTGGAATATAAGTTCATCGAAGACACTGGAAGAAAGCAGTAATGCTGTAAATGATTTCAAATGTAATGGATAACCGTAGCTGAAATTGACCGTTAACATCTTGTTTTCGTTTTTGACAGCATATTTCAATGGATTGGTTAACGACTTTTAAATAAGCGTTTACTGTTCGCTTTTATAAACCATATTATATATCTTGATTGAAGTTTAAGGTTTAAGCATTCGGGCTGTCTTCGGGCAGCCTTTTGCTTTTGATGAGAATTGATTGATCATACCTATTGAAAAAAATATCTGACCAGCAAAGAAAGCGGGATATCTACCTGTGTGGTCTCTTTATTTTACGTTAATAGAAAACTGAAAAGGCGTGTAAGTATTCAGAATAATCAAAGAAAATGCCATTTACTATATTTTTCTCTTTCCATAGAAAAGAGTGACTATGTTTACAACGGTTTTTCATAGGATATTGGATTTAGAAACGGGGAGCATTTCTATGCACCCTTTTTTATTTATTGTATGGAGAAGTATTCCATCTATCATTACTTTAACCCACTATCATCGCATTCGCTTTTTTTGTCGAAGCTTAGATGAAATATTGTTTCAAATTTATTTTAGTTTGTAAGCAGTAACCCTGTTCTTGGTCATTTCAGGAATATATACAATTTTGTTAGCTGCATCGTATCCCAGATCTGCTGCATTGGTTTTACTGGTTCTTGTATCAGACAGCACTTGTTTTGAACCATCTGCGTTTACATAATACACCGTTCCTTCCCATCCTGTTACAATAAATTCTCCGTCTTTTACTTTTTCAATGCCATCAGCACCGCCTTCAATACCATCCAATAACTGTGTAACTTTTTTAGCCGCATCAGCTTTTTGCAGACTTGTGCCTGTAAGAATGTACAAACTATTATCAATTGCCAGTAGTCCATTGACATCTTTCAGGTTTTCGAGATATACAGCAGGATGATCGTTTTGTATGGCATGTACTTTACCTGTTTTGGTGTCACTTACAAACACGGTGCCCTTTGCATCAATCGTTATATCGTTTAAAAACTCCGCACCGTCTATCGCAATACGTTTTATGATAGTGCCTTTGTCTATATCAATTACCACCACAGCCTTGTTTTCTGCAGCATATAACCGTTTGCCAAATAATCCCAGTCCTTTGGGAGCTACCAGCCCGGTTACCCAATGATGCTGTAACATTTTTCCATCCAATCCCATCTTACAGATGAAGCCAGTACCTTCTTTATCGAAATCACCGATACTGGAAACATATAATATCTTCGATTTGGCATCGTAGCGAACGGATTCAGGGTTTTTTAATGTGGTATCGGTTTGCCATATTTGCTGCAGCGAATGTTGAGCAGAAAGCTGAAAGCTCAGCATAAGGGCACCAATTGCAATTGTAAACTTTTTCATGTTGTATGTTTTGTCGTGAATGAGTAACTGTAGAAGATCCCTACTGCTGAGGATCGTCCTGATGAAGGTAAAATAATTAATTATCAAAAAATAAGTCCATTGAAAATCTGTTGCAGACCTGGAGTTCATTTTAGATACGAACCCTTCACCTTATATACATCATGATTCCGTTACTCTGTGTGGAGTGACTTCACCGGGTTTGCCAGCGCTGCTTTGATTGCCTGAAAGCTTACTGTGATTAATGTTATCAGCAATGCTCCAAAACCTGACACAACAAAAATCCACGGTGATATGGCTGTCCTGTATTGGTATTGCTTCAACCAGTCAGATGAATAATATCCCGCCAATGGTATCGCAATTAAACACGCAATAATTACAAGCAATGCAAATTCTTTGGAAAGCATTTGCCATAAACTAAAGGTGGATGCACCGAGTACTTTACGCATACCAATTTCCTTTTTCCGCTGCTCTGCTACAAATGATGCGAGCCCAAACAAACCGAGGCAGGAAATAAAAATCGCAAGTATAGTGAAAAATGTTGCCAGCTTTCCGATCCGTTGTTCATCTGCAAATTTATTGGCATACACTTCATCTACAAACGAATAATTGAAAGGCAGATCGGGATTGTATTTTTTAAATGCCTTTTCTATTTTTTCCAGCGCATCTTTTACCGGCACACCTTTTTTTATAGCAACAGTTACAGCACCTATATATACATGGCTCATTACATACACCATCGGCGTAACGGGGTTGTAAGGCGATTCCTGGATAATATCCTTCACCACGCCAATCACCTGGTAATCTTTACCATCATACTGTATATTCTGCCCAACAATATCTTTTCTCATTCCTATTTGTTTCACCGCGGTTTCATTCAATATCATCGATAAACTATCTGAACCAAAATCTTTAGAGAAATCTCTTCCTTCTTTTAGTTGCCAGCCGATTGTTTTGCCAAAATCTTCTGTCATTAGCATGAATCCAAAGTTTGGCGACGTGTTTGGATTTTTGCCCTCCCAGTTAAAACCACTGCGCCATGCCCCAAGATTTGTCGTAGCATCTGATGCTCCAGCCATATTATCTACCACACCGGTCGCCAGCAGATCATGGTGCACAGCATCATAGAACCTGGGTAAATCCTGGGTTACTCCACCAACCGCTATCAATCCTTCTTTCCTGTAGTTAACAGGCCTGTTTTTGGCAAACTGGATCTGTTTAAAAACAATGATAGTCCCTATGATGAGCGCAATAGAAAAACTGAATTGAACTACAACTAATATTTTGCGCGGAAGCGAAGCATATTTACCCACGCGAAAAGTGCCTTTCAAGACCTTTATGGGATCAAACTTTGATAAATAAAATGCAGGATAGCTGCCAGACAGCAAACCCGTGACCACACTAAACGCCAATACACAGCTCCAGAATGCTGCACTCGTCCAGGGAAGTCGTATGTTTTTAGCGGCAAGCGTATTGAATAGTGGCAACAACAGAATAACCAGGAAGATAGAAAATAAAAAAGAGATAAGTGCGATCATAACGCTCTCGCTCAAAAACTGGCCTATGAGCTGCTTGCGCAGGGATCCTACTGCTTTGCGGATGCCCACTTCCTTGGCCCTTTTTTCACTGCGTGCGGTGCTAAGATTCATAAAGTTGATGCACGCAAGTAACAACACAAATATACCAATAACAGCAAACAGCCACACAAACTGTATAATGCCTCCAACCGGTCTTCCATTTTTAAATTCACTGTACAAATGCCATTTATCCATCGGATACAGGTAAGGGATTTCGACTCCATCCGTTTTCGCATCTTTATGTGCCATCACCGCATTTTTTATTTTCTCGGTTTCCTTATCCACCTCTACATTGTCAGCCAACTGCACAAAGCATTGCCAGGAACGGTTATTCCAATCCGTTAGCGCATCTTTTACCCATTGTTCATTTACAATATATTTTTTCCATGGAAGAAAATAGTTTGCATCGTGCAAGGTGGGCCACGTAGATGCAGATGCTGCTGCAGGGTTGTTGTGCGGGAAATCCCGGAACACGGCAGCCACCTTATAATTGTCTTTACTATCAACCCTTATTGTTTTGCCTATGGCCTCAACATCTCCAAACAATGTTTTTGCCAGCGAAGCACTAATGATAATGGAAGATGGGTCGGTTAATGCATTAATATTTCCATCCAGTGCGTTCAGGGAAAGCATGGTGGGGAAATTATCTTCTACCCACAAGCCCACACTTGAAATAGTTTTATCACCTACGGTAAATGCACTCATGTTCCACCTCGACAATGAAACGTTTTTAAAGTCGCTGCCGTATTTACTCCGCAGTTCATCAGCAAGCGGCTGACAAACCCGCGGGTCGGTGTTCACAGTTCCGTCATCCCCGGTACTGTTGGTCATTACCTGCGCAAGCTGTTTATGGTTGGTGAAGGAGTCATCGAATGTAACCGCATCCCAGATCCATAATCCGATGAGAATGGCAACCGCCATTCCTGTAGCCAACCCCAGCACATTTATACCTGAATACACTTTACTTTTAACAAGATTTCTCCAGGCGATCTTTACATAATTTCTGAACATATACCTGCTGTTTAATTTTTCAGGAACCCACAGTTTCAGGGGTTCACGGTTTAAAATTATCAGCTTCGACATACGCCCGCGCCCCAAATTATAAGTTGGTCGCTCTTTTTCCAGGTGTTTTTTATACTCGGTGGGACTTTTACCGGTCATTTGTTTGAAAATGCGGTTGAAAGTAGTTTTTGAATTAAACCCCGCTTCAAATGCAATGCCAAGGAGCGTCATGTTATCATAAGCAGGGTCCTGCATTTTGCGCACTGCTTCCATTACACGATATTCATTGATGAAATCAGAAAAGCTTTTTTTGAAAGCTGTATTGATGATCCGCGATAATTCGTGGGGCGTTAATTGTAGCTTTTCCGCGAGCAAGCTCAGCGTCAAATCCGGGTCTTCATAATACCTGCCGGTCTCTACTTCTCTTGCTAACCACTGACCTTTTGCTACGAGTTCCGTGGACATTCTTTGCTGAGGGTCTTTGGTTATCGGTACCGTGATTGCCGCTTGAGGTTGTAAGAAAGCCGCCGCTGCCGTCCATATTATAATAACTACAAAAAATATATAGAAGGAGTAATATACATATCCGGTATCACGATGACCAACGTAATTAAGCACAGCACATAATAACCATAGTATCTATAAAAGAGCCGAGGCCGCCAGGAGACGGCGCAACCACCGGAATTCAATGAGAGGGCGATCCATCAGCACGGGCTGTAGTTGCCGGTAAAAGGTTTGTATCAGTTTATCGCACCGGTAGAGGTAGACAATATTTGAAATAAATATGAGCAGTTGTAACGCCGGATTTATTTGCCCGAATATCCGGGTTGAATAAGTGGGAACGCCTGTTTGGATACTTTCTCTTATTTCAAGTGCCAGCGCAGCCAGTTCCAAAAGTAATGGACTGAAATGCAGCAGATCCTTCCAAACGAATTTGTATTGCGGACGCGTTATTTTAAGCACATAAAAATACAGGAGAGGGCCAAGCGCCAGTAAAAATTGTAATGGCACCCTGTCCCAATAGCGCAGGTACCTTTCAAGTCTCAGGTCGATAGCTAATATCCGGATCATCCATACAATCATGGTTAGTAACCCTAACGCAAGAAATCGGTTTGCTTGTCCGTTAGCGGTTTTGGTGATCCACAACAGCAGGACAAAGGTGAGACCTATAAAAATAGCAGCGAAAAAAGTCAGATCATACAGATTAATATCAAACGTATATGAATTCAACTACATTAAAATTTATGCGTGTTCAACAAGAGAATGATTTCAAGGGTACCAAGAATATGCCTGTTTTCTTGCCAGTTGATAGTCATTGAATTGCATTACAGGCAGGCACCTTTACTGTCCTTTTTTGATACAGCAGATGTAGCGTTTTTGAATGGTGACCGGCATTTTCGTTCGCCATCACTGCGTAAAGACAATATGAAAGTGATAAGCGTAGTTTTTTGTTTTCATTTCAAATCAATGGTTGTTGACATTTTTTCGGATGCAACCAAATTAATTGAGGTTAGCTAAATACCAATGGCAATGTATACTTTAATTCATTTATATATCGTTAGCCACAAAACTCTTACGCATGTCAATACCAGAAGAAAAAATTTTCGAGATCCTCAAAAGCAAAGGATCTACAGCAGCAGTTGAACAAATAAAAACCGCTTACGATATCAGCTTTAACGAAGCAAAAGAAATAGTAGACAATATATTGGCTAAAAACCCAGGAATAGTATTACCGGTTAGAACTTTTAAAATTTACTGACAAATAGAAAGGATTGCAGCTAAGAGGAAATTATGCTGTTTGTGAACACTTGAGTATAATCAATTTCAATAACAGTAGTCCCTTTTTCCGGCAGTAAGAATAAATGCCAATCATCCCTGTGTGCTTGCTCAAATTCCTTCACACGTTTGATCTCTTTGAATGTTTTTCGCGAAATGAAAATCAGGTCACCAAAATTTTGGGGCAAGGTATTTACAGGAATAGTTGTTTTGTTTTTACTCATTGAGCCAAATTGCCTAAAAACTGAACCGATTCACAAAGCCTGAATATTTTTTATATAAGAATTTTGTATTGTCAATATGACAAAATACAATTTAAAATTATAAAAAATGAAACGTACAGCAAAAGCCCATTGGACCGGTACTATAAAAGAAGGTAAAGGTGAATTAACTACACAAAGCGAAGTTTTAAATCAAACTAACTACAGTTTTAAAACACGTTTTACAGGTGAAGAAAAAGGTACAAATCCCGAAGAATTATTGGGGGCAGCCCATGCCGGATGTTTTACAATGGCAGTAAGCCTTGCATTGACGGGAAAAGGATTGAACCCAACATCGTTAGATACGGAAGCTATTGTATCAATGGACGGAACAGGAATAACAGGTGTACACCTTTCCATCAGCGGAAATGTACAGGGCATTAGTGCTGAAGCATTTGAGGCAGTTACCAAAGAAGCAGAAAAGAACTGTTTAATTTCGAAAGTATTAAATCTGCCCATCAGTTCAGAAGCACATCTTGTATTCTGATCATAAGCGTGGATAGATACGACTTCCCAAATTCAGGTTACCGAACAGACTCATTCTGCATTTTGCTACATTTGGCATTTTGTTGAATGAGTTTTGTGCATATTAATCAAACCTGGCAGCATAAAAGTATTTTCATTTAAGATGGTGATAGACTATAAAAAATTTGACCTGTTTGGAAAATCATTCTTACAAAAGTTGGTATTAAAACCTCCTTATGAGTACGCTTTTCCTGTTGCGGAGCGGGCTTGTTTTTTGTATATGTTAGAAGGCGAAATGCAATATCAATCTGGCGATGATCATTTGGATATTGCTACCAATCATTCGCTATTGTTAAACTGCATCAACTCCGGGAAACAAATACATGAAAAAAATACCAAAGCCAAGGGTGAAATCGTGATCGTTACTTTTCACCCTGAAGTACTGAAGAAAATTTATGAAAGAGAGTTGCCTTTGCTTTTTCAACCAGGCTGTAAAATAACCAACCAGTCGCGTGGAAGAATAAACAATGACTTTCTCATTCAAAAATATATTGAAGGTCTCCTGTTTTACTTTGAAAACCCATCTTTGGTAAATGACGAAATCCTGATTCTAAAACTGAAGGAAATTATCCTTTTGCTATCGCAGACACAAGATGCAGAAACCATACGTGTCATCTTATCTCAGTTATTTTCTCCCATTGTTTATACATTTAAACAGATCATTGAAGCCAATCTGTTTTTACAGGTGAGTGTGGAAGACCTGGCACAGAAAACCAACTTAAGTGCTTCTTCTTTTAAAAGAGAGTTTAAAAAATTATATGATGATTCTCCGGCAAACTATATTAAAACTAAAAGGCTCGAAAAATCTGCCGAACTCCTTACCGTTTCTGATCAACGTATAAAGGATATTGCCTTTGATTGCGGTTTTAATGATCTGGCTAATTTCACCAAAAGTTTTCATGATAAATACAAGGTCACTCCAACCAATTACCGCTTAAAGCAAAACAAAGTGTAGTGGGCGTTTTGAACCAAATTACCAAATCATTGGTCTGATCCGCAAAGCCTTCCCGTTTTTTGAATGGCAATTTTGTATTGTTATTTAAAACAATCAAATCTAAAATTCTTAAACATGGGACTTTCTATATTAGGTATCTTTCATACGATCATCGGTATCATTGCCATTGTTGCCGCAGTTATTGCTTTTATAAAAAGTGGCAGGATTGATTTGAGCAAGCTGCCGGGAAAAATTTATTTTTATTGTACACTTGTTGCCTCCTTAACAGCATTGGGATTATCGAGCGTTAAAGGTGTGAATCCGGGACATATTCTTGCGCTGCTAATTGTAGTTTTAATATTGGTGGCTTATTTTCTTTACTCAAAAAAGGCCGGCAACAATCGGGCACGTTATATAGAGACATTCTTTCTCTCCTTTAGTTTTTTCCTGTCGATGATTCCTACCGTAAATGAAACCTTTAACCGTATTCCTGTTCGACATCCTTTGGCACATGGGCCTCAAGACCCATTGATTGCCAAAACCCTGTTGTTGCTTTTAATTTTATTTTTAGTCGGTTCTGTTTTTCAGGTTAGACAACAGCGGAAAATTAATAGGTTGCCTTAATTTGAAAAACTTAATACAGGTGAGAGGGTTTAATATTTTATTTTGTAGTGCACCTTTGGAACACCTAATAGTTTGTTCTTTTGGACAATGCCAAAAGAATCAGTCATCTGACGATGATAGTGACTCCGTCCGATTGATTTGAAGATGCAGAGTGCAATAAGCGTCTGGTATTGGAGTGGAAATCTTTTGTTGCCCAACTCAGTGCGCAACAAATTGCAACGACGATTAATCAAGCCTATAAAATTCATTATAAAGAAACATGCCAATATAAACTTGTTGTCCTTTTACTTTCATAGATATTCTGCTTTTCCAAAGATATATTTTGTACCTGCCGGTTTTATATTTCCGGATCCCGCGAATTTCTAAAGGGTTGTCAACTATTTTAAGCTGCTGATATATTTTGCGAAAATCCTGTTGAAAATCTTTAGGGCAGAATAAAAGTTCGTCTACGAAGCCTTCATCAAGCACTATTTCCATCCCATCCTTTTTTCAAACTGCGTTGAATTAATTGTTTTACCAGGGAAACATTTTTCAAACACCAGGTCATCAAGGTAGTCTTCAACATCCTCATTAGAGATCGTTTTTAATATTTTTTCGAGCTCTTCAATACTCCAGTTACCTTTAGATTTCTTTGCAGAAAAGTGGGTAGGCGTCATTTCTAACTTTTGAGCAACGTATTCATTCTTATATCCCGATATTTCAATAAGTTTAGGAACCGAGCTTAAGAGTATTTTATATTTATCGATTATATTCGTCATACTGAAGTATTATAAGACAAATGTAATAATTTTTATTATATAAATAACGTAATATTTATTATTGGTATTTTGTAATTTTTAATAAAGGTTGCGCTCAATCCTGCATTTGTAAAGATAGTTATGCTTTAAAGGGTGATGCAAGCCTTGGGGAGTATGATGCTATCTCTTTATTCACTAATAAAACTTGCTCGATATCTATAACATAATGTATCCATCAGCACTTTCATCAGATAGTTTCCTTTCATTAGGGATGGGGTAGGGGTTGACATCAATAATGTATGTAGAAGTATCATTGATCGCAATGAAGTTTGCAAACGGAACAGAAAGAACATTTTCACAACAAATGTATTGGCTGGTATCGATGGGGAAATGCTTCCAAACTTAGCAGTGTTCAATGTGAAGTTGATGAAGTTGTCTGTTGTCGCATTTTCTATCCTTATATAGACCTTTTCAGTATTTGACGCGTTTTTTCTGCAGGAAGAGTAAGCGCCAGTGATTGAAGTGAAAATTCTTTTTTTACTCAAGTTGCATTGAGCAAAAGATTGGAGCTGAAAACACGCCCGGACAATCACACCATGCTCAATCGCCCAGAATCTTCAATACAAAACCATTCTTGTTGGGAACAGTTTTTCGATAATGTATTTCAAGACCGTTAACTGTTTGGTTCCAACGCATTTTTTCGGTAGTACCCAACATGGTAACTGATCTTATATTTTTAATTCGAAACTTTCCAGTCATAGCAAGTGTCCGGATGAGCACCTTGTTGTCCGTAGGGGGACTCATTACAAAAGCATATACGGCTCCTTTGTGTGTAGTGAAACGAATGTCTTCAGCCGTAAAAGTAACATCCTGTTCTTTACGCAGATTGCCATCGGGCATTTTTGTTTTTCCCTCCCCGGTTACTTTCCATGCGGTAGATCCATAAATGGCTTCCCCATTGGTTTTCATCCATCTGCCTATTTCCTTTAGTGTTTGTATACCCCCTTCGTCCAGCTCACCTTCGTCATTAATAGGAAAGTTGATCATATAATTTCCTCCCCGTGAGAATGCCTCTATCATCTGGTGTATCACCATGCCTGTACTATAATAAATGCCAGGCTTATAAAACCATTCCCCAATTGTATTTTCACTCATCCAGCCATTTTTGTCTGTAATCACATCAGGTACTGTCGATTCGTGGGTGGAAGAGATGGCTCTTGCGTCATCATAGCCTTTGGTGAACAGCAACGCCTCCAATTTACCTCCGTTCTTTTTCATGCTCTGGTTATACAAATGCGCTGCCATGCGGATAGTGGCATCTGATTTGAAGCCACGCCCCGTACCGAAGCCGGAAAACGGGTAGGTGCTTCCATCGAAATACAAGATATCCGGGTTGTAATGATCAACGAGATCCTTAACGCGGTTGCACCATTTCGTGCAATACCACCTGGCATAGGCAGTATCAGTTATTTGCTCCGGAACAAAACTAAAAAAATCATCACGCGGATCTTTGCCTGCAGGTATTTCGCTTTTTAAGTTCAGCCCATATAAGTCTTTTAAAGGATAGCCAGTGCCGGCATCTGTATCCCGTTGTGCCGCGTCGTAGGGAACTCCTTTTTTATCGCCTGCAGTATCTGAAGCAAAAGCAGCCTGCCACCACCACCAGGAATAATCTGCATGAAAGGAAATGCCGTAGTGCATACCTTCTGCTTTGGCGGCTTTTACCCATCCATCAACGATATCCTTTTTGGGACCTACATTCACCGCATTCCATGGTTGGTATTTTGAGTCCCAGTTGTCAAAATTATCGTGATGGGTGCCGAGGATCATTACATATTTTGCTCCGGATTCCTTATAGAGACGCATGATCTTTTGCGGATCCCATCGCTGGGCTTTCCAGTCTTTCAGCACCTCCGTGTAACCGCTCACGGAAGGATGTCCCCACTTTGCCAGGTGATTTTGATAAGCGCCGTTGTTTGTCCAATCGCCAAAAGGATAGTACATAAATTTTGCGAACCAGTCACCGGACCGTCCCATCGCCTGCGCGCCCCAGTGGATCCAAATACCAAATTTTGCTTCATTGAACCATGAAGGTGTTTTATAGTGATCGCCCACCTGCTTCCAGTCAGGTTGGAAAACGCCTTCCGCGATGGGAACGTTGTCCATTTTTACCTGGGCAAAACTATGCGGGCCTATGAGCAGCAATGTGATAAGGATCGCTGAATTTAGATTTATTTTTTTGCGATTGTTCATTTGTAGTGGGTTCCTGCTTTTATTTCTGCTGGACTGATTTATTGCTGCAATGTAAGATGGATTTTTATTTTCAAATGCCGGAACTGGGTTAAGGATTATAAATACAAACTTTGTGGGTCATTTTACTGCACCATATACTTTATGTAGAAGATAATAAGGAGAAATTAGTTGATGTAAGGCGGCTTCCGGATTTGATGCTCTTTGACATTGCACATCATACCAAGTATAAGCTTCTCATGCCTTATGTAAGCGGCAGAGCGATTCTATCAAGAGATCAAAGGGTGGGCTTCATCCTGCAATCGTTTTCCTAAAATCGATGAACATAACTCTATGCCAATCCTGCATTATAAAGAAAGTTATGCGTTAACGATTTAAGCAAGCCTTAGGCATATATGATCCTGTTCATTTATTCCTTAATAAAACTAGCCCGAAACTTATAAGGCAGTGTATCATTTACTACTTTCATTAGATAGTTTCCATTCATCAGGTATGGAGTAGGCTCCATATCAATAATATAGCTGGAAGTATCATTGATCGCAATGAAGTTTGCAAATGGAACAGGAAGAATATTTTCGCAGCGGATGTATGCGCTGGTATCGCCGGTGGGGATGACTCCAAATTGAGCTGTGTTGAGTGTAAAGTTGACAAAATTGTTTGTCGTTGCATTTTCAATCCTTATAAAGACCTTATCGGTATTTGATTCGTTTTTTCTGCAGGAGATAAGTAATACAATGGCAACAAAAATTGGCAATCGGGTTTGCATTTGCTTGATAGTTTTTGAAGTTGACATGGAATTTTGACGAAACGTTGCAATATACAGTTTTCTATAGTTAGATTTTTTATGATGAATTTTATTTACTACCATTTATGCTTGTTCATTTTTTAGTCTTTTGCACATACTGGTGTGCATACTTGATAGCATGTATTGGAGAGAATATAAAACATCATGCTATTTATGGAAGTAACTATAATTGGCATCTTGTCTTAAACACAACATGAGACTTTTAGTTTTTACGCTTGCTTTCGTTTATTCACAACAAATGTTATGCTCTCAATCAGATTCAGTAAAAAAGGATGAAACGATTTTTTACGACGGCTGTATAGAGATTCCACCAAAATATCCAGGTGGGCAAAAGGCAATGTTCAAATTTATTTTGATAAATGTGAAGTATCCGACACAAGCACAAAGGGAAAATATCGAAGGAGAAGTAATAGTTCAATATGCGATTGATACATTAGGGAAAACTGTTGATGTACAAGTTTATAAAGGTGTTAATAATGACTTAGACCAAGAAGCAATTCGACTGATTTCCCTTTTGAAGGGCTGGAGACCAGCTACTCAAAACGGCAAAAAAATTAAGTGGATGCTAAGTCAGCCATTTGTTTTTGTTTCGGACAAGAGTAAGAAGAAAATTAAAAAAATTAATTGATGCGATGGTTGCCAATATCTGGTTGTAGCTTTTGTTCTTCGCGCTGTCTCCTGGTGCAAAACTTTGTGACAAGCAAAGGGACGCTGCGGTTGCAGATGATCGTAAAGAAACTCGTATCCTTATTCTCTGCCTACCGCAGCGTCACCAGCTATCGCATATGATTAACCGCAGGTAGACTCTCAGAGAAAGAAAAATTCAATATCGTTTCCTTAAGAAACATGCATGCATCATCCGGTGGGCAATAAAGGCTTATGATATTGTAAGATTTTTTCCAGGCATTCCGAAAATCTCGTGCCTACGGCACTTTGCCATTTTATTTTTCTTATATCCTCCAAAATATCGCCTCTACGAGGCTTGACTGTTCCTTTAAGCCTGACAGACTAGCTTTTTTAAACCATATGTGAAGCCTTACAGAACATGGCGCATAAGCTCCATCGGAGCGACATTCTGGTAAATATAAATGGCGGAAGATATTGAGTGCCGTAGGCACGACATTTTCCAGCAAAAGTAAAAGAACAGAGCGAATGCTTTTTTTATAACAAGTCTGTCAGGTCCAGATAAATGACGATAAGCGGGAAATTTTTTCCTGATTATTGTTTTTTGAAGTCTGTAGAAATTTAATCATCAAAATATTTTTTTATTACGGGAAGGTCTGTTTCTTTTCTCATGCATAGGTAACAATTGTCAACATCTGTGATTTATAGATTAGAAAACTTTAAATCTAATTCCATAATATCCATGAAATTTTCGTAGTGCGGTTATTCATTCCATTACATTTTTGTCGGTATGCAATTTGATGTTTAGTAAGCCAAATATTATTTGAATTGCTGTTTTAGATCCGGCACCTTTTTAAAAATGATTATATGAGATACGAACGAGGTTCGAGCCTTCACAATTACTTCACCATTCTTGTTTATGTACTGAGTATAATTGCTATTGCGTACAAATGTTTTTATTAACCTTCTGGTAGATGGAACTAACTTTTGTTTAAAGACTGAATTTTACGTTTTGACCCGAATTTGCGTGCATTGTAGATGGGAATCAGGATCCAGATCGGAATTTTGAAAAATAACAGGAAGAATGACACTTTGGGAAAGAGAAAACTGAGTAAAACGCACAATAATGCATTCCCCATATCAAAATTGAACATCAGGCGAAACCTGGTGCGGGCGCTTTCAGAAATATCGTCGGGTGAAATCAAATTGTCTTTGAAATCAGAAGCATCCCAGATCATGTTCTGGAACACAGCCAACGCAAAAATATTCATGCTGTATAAAAATACCGCAGGGGCATCTCCAAAATGAGTACTCAATACACTGGTGGCAAACGGCAGTGTAACAATAAAAAACAACCACCCGATATTATAACTCATCGTCTTGTTATTCATTTTGTGAATGAACGTGTACATCAGGTGATGTGTGCGCCAGAAGGTTGCGATGTTAATAAAGGACAGCACGAATGCCAGGTACTTTTTCCATGGAACAAATAAATCATGAAAGATGATATGGCGGTCATCCGGCACCTCAATCCGCAGGTCAAGTGCCAGCAGGGTAATGGCAATCGCCACAATTGCATCGCTGAAGAAAAGCACCCGCTCAAATGGAATTTCGTGTTGTTTAATTTCGCTCATCTGGTATTATTTTAGGTAAATCACATACCGGCATCGAATCAACTAAAAGGAAAAATCCCGGGGCTCCTGCCGGGATTATTTGCTATCCGAATATAATAAACAGTTTTCTAAAATATACAAGGCTTAATATGCAAAATGTGTTGTTTGATTAGTTATTGTTTTACCACTTTAATATTATTGTTACCATACCTCAGAATATAAATGCCGGGTAGCAATACACTTACATCTACATTCACTTCTTTGGCACCTGCTACTACAGATCGATTCAATACTTTTTTACCTTCTACATTATACAACTGAATTCCATCGTACCCATTGGCTGCTGTAGGTAGTGCAACATGCAATGTTGTTTTTACCGGGTTCGGCATAATTTTCAGTATACCCTGCAATGATTCATCAAATGTTACTAACCTGGTTTCTGAATAATTTCTTTTGCCATCCAGGTCAAACTGAACCAAACGGTAATAATTTCTGCCTTTAAATGGCATTGCGTCTGTAAAACTATAAAGCTGGCTACTGCTGGTAGTTCCATTACCTTCCACGCGGCCTATCTGTGTAAAATTGCGACTGTCACCTGAACGCTCAATATTGAAATGACTGTTGTTGGTTTCCGTACCTGTCTTCCATTCAAGTAACGCTTTATAGCCTGCAGCTTTAGCGGTAAAATATTCCAGCGTAACCGGAAGAACGGCTTCTGATCTAAGAATAAAGAAATTACTGAAGTCACTGATGACGATTTCAATATAATATCCAGTTGTATCAATAGCAGCCCATGCAACAGGTTTGATGCCTTCTTCGCCAGCTACTGGTGTATAGGAAGAAGGAACAGTGCCGCCTGGATTGGATTGTTTGAGTACAGAGAGATCGCCCGGATCTTTGATGGCAGGATCAGTTTGTTGCAGCGATTCAAATTCTTCTTTGGTAAAAATCAGTCGTACACTGATCGCCGCATTAGCCGGGTGGTTGGTTACACTGATGGTATAATTGCGGTTAAGGTAAGGCTTCCCGCCTGGAGTAGTTCGTACTGGTCCACTGTGACCATAAGCGCTTGCGGTAACTGTTCCTAAAGGATAATCATCTTTGATGGAAACGAGTGGTATATAATAATACCCGTCGTAGGTAAGTGCCTGGAAAGTAGTCCATGCCTGGCTGGAACCTGCGAGCAACTGTTGATCGGCAATGGTGCTTGCAGGTATGCCCTGGCGTATTGAACGTAAGGTTTGCGCCGGCGGTTGGTACCCCGGTTTCAACAGGCTGTCTAAATGCCGCATGTAAATATTGTAGCCGGTATAACCATCATTCGTTTTGCGGCTGTCGTACCAAACAGCCACACCTGTACCATCGGTATCCATACAAATATGCGGCGCTGCCGGAGTTGTCCAACTGCGATCCCATCTGCCTGTATTAAGGGGCATACCGAGCGCACCCCACCAAAACTTTCCGCCATCGCCTATAGGACTTGCCTGGACAGCCTTTTGAGACTTTCCATAATAAAAAACGGCATTACCTGCACCATCACCTGCAAATCCCGGGGTGGGTATATACCAACTGCTACTGGTGGATTGCCCGGTACCGATCAGCACTCCGTTGGGTAGATCAGTATTGATCTTCACGCCAAAGGAATCAGCCGTTGCCCGAGTCAATTTTATTTCCTGGTAATACATAGAATCATTGTATGTACTGCTATGTCCCAAAACTGGTAGTGGAGCTGTAGCCACAAAAGCCCTGTTGCCTGAACTGGTAAAAGCAAAATCATAAAAATAGTTTGCACCAGGCACGGCTATCAAGGTATCTAGTATACCTGATCCCTGGTTGAGTTTATTTAAGCCGGCAGGAGGAACGGGATTGTACACAAAATTTGGGTAGAGGGTATCTGATGCCAACTGGTAAGGCAAACTATCGTATTTTTCTAACGCCAACGAATACCCTCTTGTTACAAAGTCTGTAACCTTATTATTAATATAATCCCGTTGATTCCAGGCAACCACCATGGCATCAATATTG
The DNA here is from genome assembly GCA_047600465.1 of Agriterribacter sp. Classification (GTDB taxonomy): domain Bacteria; phylum Bacteroidota; class Bacteroidia; order Chitinophagales; family Chitinophagaceae; genus Agriterribacter. The sequence goes on along the minus strand of JASGKU010000007.1, from coordinate 652,548 downwards.
CCATCGGTAGGTAGCACGGTTGCAAGTATTCTATCAATGTCATAAGTAGGTGCTTTCAATGCGGCATAGCCCTGGCTGGTGATGTAATAATTAACGTATTCCACCAAACGGATATCGGGCTCCTGTCCGGGAGGAACCGGGTAATTCACGATGATGTTACAACTAACATTTTCGAATCGCTGACTATAAGAATAGATTCTTACCACAGAATCTTCTTTCAAAAAATATTCATGTCGTTCCGGGGATACATCCCCGGTAGTACCATCAGGATAAATAATCGCACTGGGCAATTGCCCCCATATATCCTTTGTTACATGGGAGTTTTTTTTCACCCGGGCAAGTCTGTTATAAGCAGGAAAAACCTTCTGCGAACCAATGTCTTCCGCCATGATCACGCCACAGCCATCTTGCAGGTCGGGGAAAATAATAAAAGATTTTGCAGTACCGGAATTGACATAATTGATGGTATAGCGCTTACCGCATTGAGCGTCTCCGATCTCCTGGGTAGCATATTGGTTCATAATGCCGCCGCCGTAACTTCTAAGGGTGCCGCCTTCATCTTTACAACAATATACATACACATTATTATAGGGGTTTCTTACGTAGTACCCAATAAAAAAACCACCCTTGCCGTCGGCGATCAGTTGTGGCTGCGCATAATAAGGTTGAGTTGATGTTGTGTGAACGGCAAGCGGATACCCTTCATTGGCAAATGCCCGGCTGCCATCGCTTTTAATATGTTGCACATATACATCATTATGGTCGGAGGTGGTAAAGGCAATGTAAAAACCGCCGGACGCATCCGTTGCGGCATGCCCTACATTGCGGTAATTGTAAGTGCTGCTCTGCGTATTAGCAATGGTGAAATAATGCTGGTTGTCTGTACCTGTGGCAACCGGTATACCATTGAGGGCCCAAAGACGCACGCCATTTTTATTATATTTCTGGGCATAGATGTCGGTATTGCCCGCACGATTGTCTTCCCATACTACAACATAACCGCCATCCGGCTCACTTTTAAATACCAACGGATTTTTCTGGTCGTTTATCATTTGAACTACGGGCATGTCTAGTGAATCAACAAACTGGTTGGTGGTATTGCTCCATTGTGCATGGGTACTTACAAACGCCACAATGAATAATATAGAGAGTAAAACTTTTTTCATAACAGTAATTATAATGTTTCAGGTACGCTGGCGAAACTATTACAGACCTATGCGGTAATTGCCGGTGATTGAGTGAGCAACAGGATAACAGGGATGAATGAAGGTTTTGTTGTGTGAGATAAATAGCTGTCCCTTTTGATGAATTACTGCTCACACAATATCACCGCCTGTTCATCATTCAAAATAGGCATCCCGCAAGTTGGCAGGGCAGTATTACACGTGTTTTGAAATACATTTGCCTTGATAATAATGAGATTATGATTTTACGGTATACATCAACGTTATTTCTGTTGTGTTTGTGCGTCAACAATAGCTATGCACAGGCGCCTAAACTGGATTCGTTGCTGAAGGCAGCGCAGGATTATACAAAAGAAGACACGAACAGGGTGAAATTGCTGAATGATATTGCGTTTTATGAGCAATACGTAGATCCGGGTAAAGGTTTGCCCTACGCAGAAATGGCTATCGTTTTGGCCACCAAAATAAACTATGAGTCAGGTCTTGCAAGAGCCTATTATGTAATGGGGATTGATTATTTGAGATTGGACCAGGTGTCAAAAACCCTGGAGTATCTGCAGAAGGCGGCAAAGATGTATGAATCCCAAAAAAAATTAACGGATCTGGCGAAGGTATACAATACAATGGGGGCTGCATACCTGCCATACAAAGAGCATTATAATGATGCTTTGGTTTATTTACAGAAGGCGGTTGCGATCTATAACCTTCAGGGTGGTAATCAATTGCTTCCTCATTCCATACTCAATATGGCCCTTGTTTACAAGCGGATGGACAGTGCTGCGCTTTCCTTACAGTATTTTAATGAAGCCCTGAAGTTATTTAACCAGTATAGCGCGGATAATAAACAACTGGAAGCCCGTATCTATGGTGGTCTGGGAGATGCGTATATTGAATTTTCTGCGCCCGCACTCCAGGCTACTGGTTTTACCGGGGATAAATACGATACAGCGCTTTATTATGTGCAAAAAGCACTTGCTGTGTTTAATGAGCTGGGCAGTGAAGATGGAAAGACAGCCAATTACAGAAGACTGGCAACCATATACCTTGCTCAAAAAAAATATCCTCTTGCGCTCGACAATGCCTTTATGGCGAAGCAAATTGCTGACAAAGGAGGTTTCCTGGCAATGAAAGCGGATGCCGTAACGGTGATGTCGGAAATCAATGCCGCTGCCGGGCATTTTGATAGCGCTTACGCCTATCTCCAACAGTATGTTGTATTGAACGACAGCCTGCTCAACGATGAAAAAGAAAGAGAACTGATCCAAAAGGAGATGCAGTACCACTTTGATAAAAAGGAAGATTCGCTGCATTTTGAAAACGCCTTATTAAGTAAAAATAATGCGCTAAGCAAATTACAATTGCGCCAGCAATGGTTGTATAGCGCTGCTGCATTACTATTGTTGTTGGGGCTGGGCGGTTTTTTATATTACCGCAATCGCAACAAACAGGTAAAACTTACTTTACAACTGGAGAAAGAAAGGGCTGAACAAAAGCAAAGGGAATCTGAATTTGAACGAAAAGTAAGTGATGCGGCGTTACATTCCCTACGCTCGCAGATGAACCCACATTTTATTTTCAATTGTTTGAATTCCATAAAGCTCTACGCTGTAGAAAATAACCAGGATGCGGCAACCGCTTACCTCGGCAAGTTCTCCCGGTTGATGCGGCTGGTGCTCGAAAATTCTAAAAGCGACCGCATCACCTTGCAGCAGGAAGTAGAAACATTGCAATTGTACATAGAAATGGAAGCCATGCGGTTCAAAGAAAAACTGCATCACGAAATTAAAATAGCTGACAACGTGGACCTGGATTATATTGAAATACCACCCATGCTGATTCAGCCCTATGTAGAAAATGCCATATGGCACGGATTGATGCCAAAAGAAGATGGCGGAACTTTGGTTGTATCTTTCAATTGCCAGGATGATAACCTGAGGATAACAGTTACTGACAATGGTGTAGGCAGGGCCAGGTCTGCAGAGTTAAAACGCCAATCCACCACCGCGCACAAATCATTCGGCATGAGTATTACGCACGAGCGCATTGAACTGATCAACCAGATGTATAAAACGAATATATCGGTAACTGTAAATGATTTGCATGACGCGCAAGGAGGGGCTGCAGGCACAGAAATAGTAATGAATATTCCTATTGAATAATCAATATCGCTCACCTAAGTTTAAGAATCATCATGAATTTTACATTTGTAGCAACGCCGAGATTAATCATCGTACTTGCTTTCCGGCGCGTGGAGACACGCGCCGGGGCGGTCGCCCTGTTGCGTGTCTCACGCAACAGTACCGGGCTTAGTAATGGATATCTATATTGAATAACCACCAATAAAAGAATCAGCATTTTGTATGGATACGAATATCAGAACCGTCATTATCGACGATGAACCAGACAGCGTGCAACTGATGCGGTTAAATATTGAAAAAAATTTTCCGCAATTGGAAATTGTGGGCACCTTCAACAGCAGTACTAAAGCCTTGCAGGAAATAGCATCGCTTCAGCCCGACCTGCTTTTTTTAGATATTGAAATGCCTGTAATAAACGGTTTCGATCTGCTGGAGAAATTGATGCCTGTTGAATTTTCAGTAGTTTTTGTAACGGCTTATAACGATTTCGCTATTAAAGCTTTTCGGTTTAATGCATTGGATTATTTAGTGAAGCCTGTTAGTATTGAAGAACTGAAGGAAGTAGTAACCAAAGTAGAAAAGCGCCAACATATGCAGCGGGATCAATTGCAGGTGCTTCAGCAACAATTTAAGAAAGGAAGCATTACCAAGATAGCTATACCCAGTCAAACCGGTGTAACGTTTATTGACCTGAAAGACATCGTATTGATAGAAGCCAAAAGCAATTATTCCGACCTTGTGCTGGTTGACAAAAGAAGGATCCTGATCTCAAAGACTTTAAAAGATATTCAGCCTGTGCTGGAACAGCAGCAGTTCCTCCGGGTCCATCGGCAGTATATTATCAACCTTAACGAAGTAAAACATTTCAACCGCAACGAAAGCCTGCTTACAATGACCACCAACGATGTGTTGCCAGTTTCCCGGTTGCAAAAAGATAAGCTGATAGAACAATACGGATGGTTATAAGAAAGCGATGTATGGGAATCGCTTTTGCTTGAAATATTCAATAATAATAATCCTTGCTCTGGTTCTTTTTATTTCCTGGCAAATTTGTTGGCTCACAAATTGATACATCAGATTGTATCTTATTTGAGGAAGCTTTATTGTGCCAACAAAAACAAATGTTATATGCAATATGAAATAGCAGACCAAATTTTAACCAGGCTGGTTTCCACTAACGGATATGTATCCCGGGCTGCATTTAGTAATGGAAATACCGCAGCGTTTGATGAAGCGGTTGAATTTTTAAGAAAGCTACTACCGGGTTACGTTGAAGTAAAGCAAGTCGTAAGCGGGGGATCAGATTACAGTTTGTATGTAGACGACTATTATAAAGATCACATCACTAATATTCTCTCCAACGGTGGTACATCAAACTACCGGGAAATGATTAAGCATATGCAGGCGCAGGAATTCAGGGCAATTCTCCAAGGCGACAACCTGGAGTATGCGATGGTATACGCTAAAAGAGCAGACAGAAATAGCGGATGGGCGATCATCATTGCAATCTTAGCATTAGGTGTAGCGGGCACTGCTGCCATTCTACAGTACTTCAAATAAATTTTTAGCAATCCGTAATATCAAAGCATGGGTAATCGCTGGTTCTATGCTCCGACTCCAATACAATATTAAGTGTCCGTTGAGTTATTATTTATCTGCCGGAGGGGCTTTTGCTGCAGGTATGGATTGTAGGTATTTGTACACAGCTTTTAATTCTACATCTGTCATGCGTTTAAAACTATTCCAGGGCATCGGACTTTGAGGGATCAGTTTACCCATGCGGATACGATCAATAAACATTTTTTCTGACCATCCAAAAATGCGGCTGCTGCTGTCGGGTGTAAGATTAGGTGAGATGAACCCTTCAATATTATTGCCTCCCGCCATTAGTGGACCACTGATATTTCCTGCAAGATCACGTTTGGTATGGCAGCCTGCACAATTAGTGGTGCTTTGTACAATATACTCGCCATATGCTGCGCTGCTATCAGGATTAATATATTGCTGAATGCTGTGAGATGGTCCCACAGGTTTGATCAGGAATGCCTTAACAGCTTTTCCCATCATGCTGTATTCATTTACCGGAATCTGGTTGGGCACTGCTTTTTGTGTGCGCAGGTATGATATCACTGCTGTAAGATCATCATCACTCATATTGGTGAAACCCATAAAATTCAGTACAGCATTCCCGTTGGCATGTACACCATAGCGGATTACCCTGGCTATTTCACCATCAGTACGTCTTCCTAATCCATACACCTTATCCGATGTAAGATTGGGGGTAAACACTTTTGCGATACCAACGTCAAATAGTTTTCCACCACTCAGCGTGGGTTCAATGCCCAGTGATAATAATGAATCTGCATTTTGCTTACTATGACAATCAGCACAATGTGCCTGGCTGAAAACAATATGCTTTCCTCTTTTGATAATATTGCTATCGGAACTGGCATGGATGTCAGGGTAGGGGGCTTCGAATTTCAAATTCTGCCGCATAGCTACCGACACCACCAGTATCATTACGATTGCTAAAAGACCGATGATAGATTTCTTTGCTATTTTTTTTATTCTTTTCATTTGTATCAATTTTAAACAGGCAAAGCATTGCCCGCATTTGGTAAAAACATAGACCATGAAACAAAAGATCCGGCATGGATTATTGTTATGCCGCAAAGATTGTTGCTTAATGAAATCCCGTCAACAGCAAGTGCTACCAGCTGTGTAAACACATGCATCAATTGCAGAGATGCCTGTATGAAGATTATCTATTAATGTTCAGCATCGGGGATAATCGAATGAATAAGGGTGGTGAGATTTTAAGAAAGAAAATGCATGCAAGGAAACGTAAAGACAAGGAATGTCTTATCAAGAGAATTTATCATTCCCGATATAACGTATGTCTCAGGCATATTCCGCGGTAATTATTTCAAGACAGCTTTATGCACATCCTTCGCCTTATTATAAGCAGCCAAACAACTATCCAGCGATTGTCCTTGACTATATATGCAGTCACAGAAGGCTTCACAAGCTGCAGGGTTTTTGCTGGAAGCGCATTGATTCCTGCATTCAGCTTCTGAGTTGCCCGGAGTAATTTCATACAAATAAAAAGTGCCGATAATGATAGTAGCTACTATTGCAGTGCAGCCTCCGAAAAATATAATCCTAAGCTTCTTACCCAACGTCTTTTTTAATACAACGGGATCTGAAGGTTGCTTAAAAGGAAGTAGGTGTTTTATGCGATCATAGTCCCATACTAATAAAAACAAGCTTGCCAACACCGCCATCGTATTTGCCCTCGTTCCATCAAAGCGGGTAGCATAAGTAAGCACACAAATATTTACCATAATAGGAAAATACATCAGCGCACCAAGAAGGGCTGTTCGGGGAATGAGTAATAATATAGCTGTGACAATTTGTGCAATGCCTATAAAAGTATAGTAGTAGCCTGTGCGTAGCAACGCATCGAAGTAATGCCCCAAAGGGTTATTAGACGGCAGCCCGGCCGCAAAGCGTTGCCCCATGATTTTAACAAAACCTGTTGGAAGAAAGCTCGCTGCAAGGGCGATGCGGCAAAAAACGGCAAAGTTTTGAAACCACTTGTCAGCCTTTGCCTCGTAGTATATTGCTTTCATTCTGCTCATACTTGTATAATAATGCGCTTAGACCTGTTTGTGTCTGCTCCAGGTTAATGGAAAAACCAATGGCGAAAAATGCTGATTCCATTATGGCTCTTATTTTTTTAGAAGCTTTGTTATTATACTGATAGTATAATAAAGCACAACTGCCATCACAGTCCAATAGATAGCGCAGGCAAGTGCACGAACCGGAGGTGCCGGATCCGGGTCGTTGAATACCGGTGCAAGGGGCCTACCAAAATAATTTTTGCAGGATATATGATGTGGGCTAAGCTATGCTTCCAGGCTATTGTTGAGTTCATGCCAGCGAACCAATCGCCATTTTCGGGCACTAAAATTAAATTAGTGATGCCGATAAAGACAAACGCCGAAATGAGAAAGATGATAACGAATCTTTTTAATGAGATCTTCATACTATATAGGTTTTTAATTTTATCCTGATGCTGTTCACTGTTGTTTTACATTATCCCCTGAATGTTGCTTAAAGAGAAAACCTGGCAGCAATATAAATATTTAAAAAGTGCTTTGTTTTTCAAAGTTAAATAACGAAATTTGTATTTCAAAGCATCTCAGAAAAATTTATTTCTGATTACAATAATGCTCAAGCGCCCAAGATGGTTGGGTATGCAGGTAATTATGAAAATAGGGATCACCGGATTAAATATCGGCTGATATAAATCTTAAATAGAGGGAAACAATAAGCGTATTGCTATAAGTGATGCCGGTAATGCTATTGCACGATTACAGCAATATCCAGGGCGTTGCAGGAAATGGTAAGTGACGACTTTGTTCGATAACTGCTATGAATGACTAACTTTGAACGATGAAAGCATACTTATTATATGAGGCAGGGAACCCTGATAAATTAGTGTTCGGCGAAATACCGAAACCTATTTTAAAAAAGGGAGAAGTATTAATAAAAGTTAAAGCTATAGGTATTAATCCTGCCGACACCATTTACCGCAGTTCGCCAACATTTATTAATGCACTATTTGGCGAGGAGCGACCGGTAGTTATAGGCTGGGATATTTCAGGAGAAATTGTAGAAAAAGCTGAAGAGACAGATGGATTTGAAAAAGGCGAAGCGGTTTTTGCTCTTTTACCACATGCTCAGGGCTATGCTGAATTCGTAGCGGTAAGTGTAAGATTTTTAGCCCGTAAGCCAGTTAATATCAGTTTTGAAGAAGCTGCAGCTATACCGATGGCAGGTTTGACAGCATGGCAACCGCTGGTTCACGGAATGGACATTAAAAAAGGTAACAAGATTCTCATTCACGCTGCATCAGGTGGTGTGGGACATTATGCTGTGCAAATAGCTAAGTATTTAGGTGCGGAAGTAATCGCAACATCTTCCGCTAAAAATCGCGACTTTGTGATGTCCCTTGGTGCTGATAAACATATCGATTACCATACTGAAAATTTCCGGGAAGTAATCAAAGATGTTGATTTTGTTTTGGATACTGTTGGCGGTAAACCGTTGGAAGATTCTATAGATGTAACAAAACCAAATGGAACAGTTATTTCCATTTTGGCGCTTACCAACGAAAATGTGATGTCTAAAGCGAAAGAAAAGAACGTGCATTTATCTTTATGGGGAATGCGACCTGATGTAGAAGACTTAAGAGCAATCGCCGATTTAATGTCGAAGGGAATAATCAAGCCTCACATTGCAAGAACCTATCCCTTTAGTTTGATGCCTGAAGCGCATAGGCAAATTGAAACCAGGCGTACCGTGGGGAAAATTGTACTTACCGTTTAATTGAAAACAATACCTGTTTTATTCACAATCAACCCGCACTGATCATTGTATGCCGTTACAAGCGCATCCTTTTTTTTGAAAGATAACTTTGAGGTATGCCGCAGGTTATTTGCCGAAAGAGATCTTTGCGTACAGTTAGCGCTTAAACATATTGGTGTTACAGAGCCGAAAGCATATATTAGCGCCATTACTCCTTCTTTAAAACTATTCTATGATAAAGTTTTTTACAGTTATTTTTTTATCTCTTGCTCTTCATGTGTCCGCTCAGAAAAATCCATCCGTTGATAAAGACAAAGAGCGGCTTGATAAAGTTTGCGACACATTTATGGCTTTGTTCATCCAGGGAAAAGTGCATGAGGCCTTACAATTGGTGAAAGAGAATACTGTTATGGCTCCTGCTTCCATCGATAAATTGCAGGGTACGGTGGACAATCAAATGGAACAATATTTTCCCGCTTTCGGTAAAATGCTCTCTTACGAATTCATTACAGAAAAGAAAATAAAAGATTTTATAGCCAAACGTTTTTACGTTCTCAAATTTGAACAATATTACTTGAAGTTTGGGTTAACGCTTTACAAATCATCGGCAGGGTGGACTATTACTAACCTAAAATATGATGAAGACATCGTTGAGTTACTAAATTAGGTAAAGCAATTAATTGCAGTGGAAAAAGTGGGAGATCCCATAACTGCATTTGGCAATAACAAAATAAGAAGCCTCCCGGCAATAGATTGGCTCCGCTTCAGTTTATCTGGAAGGAGTTAATTGGAGTTGCTTCCACTCTATTCAGTCCAGACGAATATTTGTTAATTTCTTCCACAATCTATTTGAGGAGTGAAATATTATTATTTACTTTGGATTTCAAAGTACTTTTTATAATAAAAATGAACGCTCAAAAATCATAAAAATGAAAACAAGTAAAGATTGGATAGCGCATTTCAGAACGAATGCCCGGGAACAAAGAATAGATTGGAATCAAACGCCATCCATTTCTCCAGCCGAGATTGAGGAGATTCTTCCGTCTCTCCAGGCATGGCAGTTGGGTGAAACATCTGACGGTAGACATCTTATTCAGGCCTCATCGAAGTATGCTAAAAAGATTAACGATTATGACTACATCGATGCTGTAAAACTCTTTATTGCCGAAGAACAGAAGCATGGGAACAATCTGGGGGCATATCTGGATGTTATTAAAAAGCCAAGAATAAAGCAAAACTGGGGAGATACTTTATTTAGAAAGATAAGGTATTATAACGCCAACATGGAAATATGGACAGTTGCTGTTATAACTGTTGAAAGCGCCGCTCAGATATTCTATCAATGTCTGAAAGATGCCAGTGGATGCATACTTCTCAAGGAGATCTGTACAGACATATTAATTGATGAAGCCTACCATATAGATTTTCAGACGGAAAGACTGCAATTAATTTTTCAAGACAAATCTTCTATTTCAAAACTGGTTTCCCGGGTAATCTATCCGGTATTCTTTTTTACGACATCAACTGTTATATGGCTTGCGCATAAAAAAGCATTTAAAGCCGGAAACATAAACTTTAAAAAATACTTGCGGAAGATGAGATACAAGTACTTAAAAACCTTGAACAAGGTTGTATCAAACAGCAGTACTCATACAATAACCCCCAAACCATTATCCGTACTAAAGCCTCACCAGTTTACCGGAGCATAGTAATCATAACGTGGCTCAGTATGAATATGCTAGAGTATAACGGAAAGCCTGCGAGACGCCACCCTTTTGCAATGATAGACTAAAAATAAAATAGACCGATTGGTTTATTTTTTATATGTTTGCGTCAACAAGCGCATTACTATGTCAAAAGCAGATGATACCAAACAGTTTATTGTTGAAAAAACAGCTACCATCTTTAATACAAAAGGATATGCAGGCACATCATTGAGCGATATGATGGATTCGACGGGGCTTTCGAAAGGATGCATATACGGGAATTTTGAGAACAAAGATGAAATTGCACTGGCTGCGTTTGACTACAATTATGCTATAGTAACAGAGCACATGAAGTCGCGGATTTTAGCGACTCAAAATTCTATAGAACGATTATTGGTTTACCCGGAAACTTATAGAAACTATTTCAGGTATCCTTACCTGTTAGCGGGGTGCCCCATTCTGAACACTGCTGCCGAAGCTGATGACACGCACCCGGCATTAAGGCAGCGGGCTTCAGACGCGCTGAGCATCTGGAAAACGGCTATTGAAAACCAGGTGAAACGGGGTATAGTGAGAAAGGAAATAAAAAAAAATACAGACCCGGAGGAAATTGCAGTTGTTATGATTGCTATGATCGAGGGCGCTTTTATGCAGGCGAAGCTTACAGGCAGGACTGCCTCATTAAAAATTGCCATGACCTGGCTGGAGAAAATGATAGCCGGATTAAAGCAATAAAATTTTTTATCACTAAAAAGACCGATCGGTCTTTTTAATACATTGAATATGCATTACGAGAAAATCCTGGAAAGTATTATGAAGATTCGTTTTCATGATTGTGACCCGTTCAATCATCTGAATAATTCAAGGTATATCGATTATATTATTTCAGCGAGAGGTGATCAACTGTTGGATCATTATCATCTTGACATCTACCAATTAGCGAGGGAGAGAGGCATTGGTTGGGCAACCGTTCAAACCCAGATATCATACCTGGTCCCTGCATTGGTTGGGGAAGAAGTCAGGATTCAAACAAGACTATTGGGCTATTCAGAAAAGAGCCTTCTGCTGGAAGGGCTTATGTGGAACAACGAAAGAACGATCGTTAAAGCCGTTATGTGGACAAAGCTGGCGCACTTTGACATCCGGACTCAAAAGGGGCTTTCTCATTCGCAGGAGTTGGTGCACCTGTTTCAGCAGGTCGTTCATCCACTTGATGAAAAAGTGGTGTTTGAAACAAGAGTAAAAAACCTGCACACTAAAGAATAAAAATAATAACGGGTGCCATCCCTTACTGCATTTTCTGACATACTTAAAATAGACAAATGAAAAAAATAGGATTGGTGGGCGGCACAAGTTGGACTTCAACAATAGATTATTACCGGTTTATCAACGAAGAGACCAACAAACGCCTGGGTAGCTTACACTTTGCGGAATGTATTATTTACTCAATAAACTTTGAGCATTTCAGGAACTATAATGCCCGGCATAATTGGGATGCTACTCATGCCTTGTTAGCAAATGCAGCACTGAAATTGAAGGATGCCGGTGTTGACCTGATTTTGCTTGGGGCAAATACTGCGCATATTGTCGCGGAAAGGGTGAGCGCCACCGTTAGACTGCCACTGATTGATATCCGGGTGGCCACAGCCAAAGCGGTGCATCAGCAAAAACTTACAAAAGTGGCTTTGCTTGGTACTGTATATACCATGGAGCTTGATTTTTACAAGAACAGGTTAGTACAGGAAGGATTGGATATTATAATTCCTGAAACGAAGGAGGAAATAAATTTCATCGAGACAACATTACTGCATGAACTAGGCAAAGGGATTATTCTTCCCGAAACCAAACAGGCATATCTCGCTATCATACAGCGGTTGATCGGGCGAGGTGCAGAAGGCATTATATTAGGTTGCACAGAAATACCACTTATCATTAACCAGGATGATGTTTCCGTTCCTGTTTTTAATACTACACTCATCCATGCACAAGCGGCCGTTGAACTTGCTTTGTCTGATGTAGATTTAAAATAGGCTGATATGATAATCGGAACACTACAAGCATTGTTTGCAAGAGATCAGCAAAAGCTGTATGATGAGATAGCATTGTATACAAATCAAAACAACATCTGGGAAACCTGGTAATTTACAAACAGCAGTACATGCAACATAAAAAAAAGACCATTTATATCATTGGGGCAGGTGCCATCGGAAAGGTATTGGCGGTATTTCTTACACTACAGGGCTATGATGTCATTTTGCTTCGTGGGCATGTAAACTACATGGAGGAGACTATTGAACCTGTGGAGGTGGAACTACCCAATGGTGAGATGTTACAAAGTGATGTTCCGGTTTGTACGCTTAATCATTATGGCGCCCTGAACGGGATCATAGTTTTGACAACCAAGTCACACGCTAATCAAGCACTTGCAGAGAAGCTGATACCGAAAACAGGCGATTCACCTGTTGTTATCATGCAGAATGGACTTGATGTGGAATTCCCATTCATCCACAACAGCTTTCCAGACATTTACAGGTGTGTTCTTTTCACGTCGTGCCAGTTTATCGATAACAACAGGCTTCGCTTTAAGCCGGCGACTGTTTCTCCTATAGGTGTCGTCAGGGGAAATAATGAAAGCCTCTACACTATCATCGAATGTCTGCAAAATCCTTATTTAATTTTCAAAGCGGAGGAAAATATTCAACCCATCATCTGGACAAAGGTGATTATCAACAGCGTGTTTAATTCAATATGCCCGTTGCTCGAAACAGATAATGGTATTTTCTATCGCAATGAAAAAGCACTGAGTTTAGCCAGAACCATCATTGATGAATGCCTCGCTGTTGCGGAAGGAGAAGGGATAATATTGCGTGCCGATAAAGTATTAGAGCGGCTGTTATTAATAAGCAAAACTTCCGATGGTCAACTGATTTCTACCTACCAGGATATTCTCCACCACCGCAAGACCGAGATTGAAACACTCAATACCGCTATAGCACGCACTGCACAAAAATCTGCAAAAACAGATCTTATACAGCGAACAAAACTTTTAGGAGATCTCATACAGATCAAATCAGAGCTATCAATGTCGGGTGGGATAGGGGCGGGATTACGATGAAATATCTTACTTAGTGTACCTATTTTTTTCCTTTCCTTTCTACTCCTATCTTTATCGACAACCTTTGCCATGCAAATAAAAAAAGTGATCGCGTTCGCTGTGTTCATCTTATGCTGCCTGTTTGGATGCCGCATATCCAGTCCGACGCACACAGAAGATTTTGCCCTGCTGAAACACAAGGATGACTGGAGCCATCACTATGCTTACGGAAGCCCTTCCTGGGATGGCTTTGAGCGCTTTGCAGGTAACCCTGTTTACCGGGGAAGAAAAGGGTTTGAGTGGCCCGTCAATGGTTTTCTTTTCAATGACCCGGTAAGCCATCAATGGTTCCTTTACATCGGAGAATACCGCGAAAATTATGCGGCTGAAAAATCTACTGATCGAAAAGACATGAACTGCGTTATCTATGTTTCTGGCAACAAAGGCAAAACCTGGACAAAAAAAGCTGACCTGTTTGAAGCAGGCACCAAAGCTTACGGGGGGATAAGCATAGAAGCGCCAGATGTGATGGTGACCTATGCTGAAGGTAAATACCACATGATCTTCGACTGGGTTGCAGCAAACGGCACCTGGGAAAATGTGGATACAGCCGGACTGGGTTATGCGGTAGCAGACAAACCCGAAGGACCGTTCAGAATTTCCGAAAAACCTTTAAAGATTAATACCGCGTATAAACTCCATCCTAAACTGGGGAAATATTCCAGGATGTATGCACCTATGATCGTGAAACGAAAAAATGATTGGGCAATATTGCATATGTTTGATACACAGCCGGCAAGAGCCTGGTGCCTCGCAATAGCGACCTCGGATAAACCGGAAGGTCCCTATAGTGATTCGAAGATTGTACTGAACGTTGAAGCGCCTAATCTTCATCTACCACTGCAGGAGTTTTACCCCGCATTTATGTATGAAGACTACATGTATTTTCCTGCTACTTCTGTTTCACTTAATCGCAACTACCAGTCGCTATACCGCGCCAAAACAGAAAACTTAACCGATTCTTCAGCATATGAATTAGTGAGCGGCGGTTCCCTTTTTCATGGAACGCAAAATTCCTATGAATATGCCGGCATCTGGGGGCAAACCTTTACAGGCTTTGTGGACAATGATTCCTTATACATCATGTATCCTTCAAAAGATACTGCCAATTACGGCACCATCAACCTGGCAAAAACAAAGTGGCCAGAGCTACTCGGCGAAAAGGGATTTCGGTTGTCTTCTCATGAGCAAAATGCCTTTACTTATATCAAATCCATACAAAGTGTTGACCGCATAGCGGCAGATTTTTCTCTGCAGGGCGGTGCACATTTTATCTGGGATTTTAATGGACTGCTGGACATTGAGGATGGCTGGGGTAAATTCTCGCTGAATAAGCCTGCCATGCGCTACAAAGAACTTGTTATAGGCAACGCAATGTGGAAGCTGAATGTCTATGATCAAAGCGGCGCAAAGGCTGTCATTGATTCTGGCGCAGTTCATCCAGGAAAAGATAATGATCACACTGAACTGATCATCCAAAGAGATAAGGACCAATTTTCGATCACTATTAATAATGAGCTATGCTGGAAGGGAATATTAGCATCTGAACCCGGCATTGTTGGTCTTGCGCTTGACCCCCACAGTTATATTGCTGCAGATCGGTTCGAACTGGGCAGTGATCCTGCCAATGGTTCTATAGCATATGGATTTTACGATGCTTTATTAAGTGCAGGCAACCAGGACAGCGACTGGACATTCACCCACGATTCCAGTTTTCTATTTTCGCGAGGCGCGATATCGAAAAAAGATTCCGCTATTGCAAAATGGATTTTTGAAGGGAAAGGTTTTGAATGGTATGCACCAAAAGGACCGGAATATGGAAAGGTGCATATTTTCCTCGACGGACACTTATCAGAAACGGTCAATCTCGAAAGTACGGTTACTGAAAAGTCCGCTCCTCGATTTATATTTCATCAATTATCTCCCGGCAAACACCATCTGTTTATTCAAGCCGTGAGTAAAAAAATGCCTTTGGATTGTTTGCTGGTATTTTTGTAGAGCCGGCATTTGCTTTCTAAATTGAAATAAAACGATTGAAGGTGGTCTTCATGTATTAATTTAATCAAGATGCGGTGCGTTTCCACTTTGATTTCTGTTTTGTATTGCATGTTGCTGCAAGCGACATTTCAAGTGTCATAGTTGATCACGACTTGTACAATAAAAGCGTAACAAATTTTAAGATGAGCAATATTGAAAAATGGAAAATTCTATCAAAAGAAGATGTGTCTCCCAGTAAATGGTTCCCGATAGAACGTCATAGTGTAGCATTACCGAATGGTAAGATACTGGATGACTATTATGTTACTACTTTAGGAGAAGTAGTGGTGATAGTTGCAATTACTGTTAACCACGAGTTGGTTTTAGTGCAACAATATAAGCATGGCCTGGGAGAGGTTATTATAGAATTGCCCGCGGGAATGAAACAGGAGAACACTTCTTTAATTCAATCTGCAGCCAATGAACTGGAGGAAGAAACGGGCATCAAGGTCGATCCGTCCGCCTTTATATACCTGGGGAAACTTTGCAATAATCCAACCAAATCAAATCAGGTATCACATGGCTATCTCATAACCGATGTCACATTTAACAGCCAACAGCAGTTGGATGATACGGAAGAGATCAGCGTCCTGACATATCCGGTGTCAGTCGTACCCGATATAGTAAAAGATGGCCGAATATGGTCTACGGATTCCGCTTGTTTTATTTTGCTGGCAGTGTTAGAATATCCTGAGATTTTTAAACATGGTTAACTTATCAAATGGAGTCATGCAGCAAACATTCATCTCATTCCTTATAGAGTACCCGCATAATAAGAAAGACTTCAAGCTGAATTACTACAGCACTTTCAGGGGGCAATACTGATTCCCAACCTGCATAAAGCTTTATTGTACGTATTGGTTACGCACTACGGCATCTTGCCTTTGCAATTCATTTTGAGAATTACGTCTCTTTGTTAGCAAAAACAAAGAGACGTATTGATTCAAAGCTGCAGGTTAAAAGAAATTATTAGCACCAACCTGGACATGAATTTCAACCTGCAACAGGAAAAGTATATTATTCAATCTATTCGGGAATGTTATACGCTTTACAAATGGATTCATACGTGGGTTGTGACACTCTCGCGCTCTTTATCCCTCCCGGGATAACTACTACTCTGAACTGATGCGATGTGCTTATGGAGCTCCAGTAGTTATGATCGTTTACAAACCTGATTTTTACGTTGCCTACTGAGCTTCTGGCAGACCAGGTATCTGTCATGATGGAACCACTCTGATAGGTGAGGCTGATGGGTAATTGACCTACCTGGGTAGTTGGCCAGATACTGACATTGTAACCAAGTAATTTGGCAAAAGTTAATACAACACCACTGTCAAGGATCTGTTGTGTGATGGCAGGCACCGGCTGGGTGTAATTATATCCCCATATACTGAACACGGTGTCTTTTGTCCATGGAGTGGGGGTGAACCAGTCTGTATACATCACATTCGCACTTCCCGGAACGCCCTGTAGGCCTGTATCTCCTTTTTTGCACGAAAAACTGATGCTTACAAGCAGAAATAAAGCTATTACAGGTAAAGATCTTTGATTCATAAAGTAAAATTTTAATTAGTGAAGGCGCAAATCTAACGGCAAACCATACACTAAAAAATACCCATTTTGAGGTATTTCCCTGAAACAGTTACACGATAAGGGAAACTACCTTTTATCATACGTAGAAATACCGGAACCAGAATACAGCAGTATTATAGCCTGACCACTGGAACGTATAACCGAAGTAGGAAAGAAGTGCTAAACTGCAAAATAACCAATAAGGTAACAGGGACAAAGCAGCCCTGATACACTGGATCTATTATAAAAATGGCGGCAATGTTACTGCTGCCCAAATTATTTGAAGCTTAATCAAAAATTGTAAACACTGTGCAACCGCGTTAGCTATCTATGCGTTATAACATCGCGATTTTATAGCGTACATAACTCCGCATCATCACATTCACCTTTTGCACATTCGGAATCCTGATCCGCTGCGACCATATTTTTTGCGCAGGAGTGGCTTTGATTTTTTTAAAAAGGAACAGATAATATTTATAGGCGAGGTACACGCCAAACCGGGAAGTATCCGGCAAACGTTTTATTCCTTTGATAGCTTCCCTGAATTCTGATTCAATGTCTTTTTCTATTTCACATTTCACAGCATTGTCAAATATATCCATATTGATATTTGGGAAATAAGAGCGACCTAATTGTTTGCAATCATATTTAATATCTCTTAAGAAGTTGACTTTTTGAAATGCAGCGCCCAGTTTCATTGCATAAGGTGTAAGCTCATCGTATGTATGTTTCAATCCTGCAGTAAATACGTGCAGGCACATTAGCCCAACCACTTCGGCTGAGCCAAAAATGTACTGCTTATACTTGTCGTCGTCATAGTGTATATGATACAAGTCCATTTCCATACTAGCAAAAAAAGCGTCAATCAGTTTTAGATCGATGTGGTACTCATGTACAGTTTGCTGAAAGGATTGTAAAATGGGATTGAGCGATATACGTTCATTGAGTGCTAAGGTCGTTTCTGTTTTAAACCTGCTTAACAAAGTTTTTTTATCGTACTCATGAAAGCTGTCTACTATTTCGTCAGCTAATCTCACAAATCCATAAATAGCATAAATGGCAGGCCTGATGGAGGCGTGCAATGCTAATATACCGAATGAAAAACTAGTACTGTATTTTTGAGTAGTGCTTTTGCTTACCTGGTATGAAAGTTCATCAAATAATTTTTTCATCGGCTTTTATTGATAAGTTTGAACTGTTGTGCTGATCGTAGTGTATGAGATTTAATCAGCACATAGTTTTTATGATCAATTTGATGAGGAAACAAGTTTCATTTTTTCTTTTGCAGACTCCAGTAATTCATTTACTTCAAAGTCCTGATCGTAAATATCAAGGTGAAAATGATCAAGTTTGCTGAGGATCTGTATCAATTGCATTTTTTCGTGGCTGCTTAAGTCTCCTGATACAATTTCTGTTGCCTCACGGATCTTAACCAATGCAATATCCAGTTTCTGCAAGCCATGTTTTGTCATATGTAAAACTTTGCTTCTCTTGTCCTCTTTGGATGGGGTTTGTTTTATCCAGCCTTGCATGATCAAGCGATTGATAATCTGCATACCGGCAGGCTTTTCATGTACATTTTTTCTGATCAATTCCATTTTGGAAATGGATGGATTAAATTTCAATGTAATCAGGTAAATCACATCATCAGGCGTAGAAAATGCGGACCCATTCAAAGCGGCTTTAAAGTAATGTTTCCCAAAGCGGTTCATGTGAACAATACTAGTGGCAATCATACTTTCTGCACTTCTCCCGGTTTGTTTCCCTTCCCAATCCGGCTCGGCTTCTTCACCGGCTTTTTTATGCGTGTCTGTAATCCAGTTTTTAAAGCCTTCCATATTTTGGGAATATTTAACCGAACCAGAAGCCTCAAATTTATTAGCGAGGTCGATCAGATCTTTTACCAACTGATAGTTCATTCCAGCGATTTTTTGCGGATGAAAAAAATTAATTAGTATATAAATATACTAAAAATTATAAAAAAAGGAGTATTTATATACTAAAATATTGAATACCTTTCTTATTATTTAATCTTTTTAATAAACCTTATCTGTACTGTATGCAGTATGAAATGGATTTGTTCCGTATTAAATCGGTTATTTTAAAACGGGATTTTCTTTTAAACAAAGAAACGCCCTTCATATTACAGAATAGCCTGCACCTGAACCCGTTTATAGAAACACAGCGTAGGAGATTTGGCGAATATAAATTATTGATGGAATGGGAGCTGACTGTTATCGAAGCCTTCACTAAAAAGCACTTGTATTCCGCCACAGGATCGCAGGAGGCATATTTTATTTCGGTTGAAAGGAAACAGCCTGCCATTGCTCACATTATCAGCAGGTCTGAACAAATATTCATCAGCAAGATCCATCGTACGATGGAAGGAACTGCATTGAGCGCATTAAGAATTGAAGGTATCGAACGTGAACGGATAGCCGATTATATTACGGAGTATATTTCAACCCCGCCAGGCAAAACCATTTATATTTCATTTGAGTTATATGGTATGCTATACAGCGCGGCTGCGCAGCTTCATTACCAGGAAGACCAGATTTACTTTTCTTTGATCATAGGTGATTCTATTTATAAGATATTTCCACGCGCTATTGGGTCTGGTCCACTTGTTTGGGTAGATGAAAATGGATTAAACGCCACATTATACCAGGCAGCAGGCGCCGTGCTGGAGCGGCAGTTTACATAGAGACTTTTTTATTCTTCACAGCCTCCTGGTGCAAAATCATTGTATATGGCAAAAGGGACTGCAATTGCAGGTGCTAATAAATGACCGCAAACACAATGTGAATGCTGTAAAAAATATTTTTGGGGAAAACGGTACTCTTTGGGTTATTGAACGACTTACAATGTATATAACCGCGTATACATTTTTATAAGCAGTTAGTTTTGGAACAACCCCTGTGTCTACAGGGGTTTATTTTTAAGACAGTGTCCCTCTCCGTTAGCTAGCTGAAACCCTATTGTAGTATTTTGTATGACATCTTTTTGGGCGGATGTACTATTTCCTTCGCTTACTCACGGACGTATCTTTATGCTGGCTATTTGATTCAAGACCCCGTTTCTAAATCTGAGCCGGGTTTACCCGGTTCTGACCCGAGACAGATGATCCTTGATCCCCAATCCTGTTTCTTCCCTGAACCCAATTTTTATGTTAGCAGGGCAGGCATTATCATACAGTGCCTGCTATTGCTGCGTCCGATTAAGCAGGGTGGAAGGTTCGTCCCATTGTTGGTTTAGTATTGCCTGCGCTCCCGTTTTTGAGCGTACCTTGTATCTGCTTGCTGTTATTCAATTATTTGCAGAATCGCTGAAACGTTTATCTGCTTTTACTGTTAATCTCAGTTTCAATCTTGAGCCGGTATATGCCATCATCCTTGTATTTTTATTTTTGGAGAAGATGAACAAGTAGGTTTATCTTTTTATGTAGGTATTTCGCTGGTAGCCGCATCAGTCATTCTTCAAAGTATTATGGTTGTCCGAAATAAAGTAAAACTTTCAAAGTCAAATGTTGACGTCAAAGAAATCTTTTTTTCTTCGGATAACAGGTGATTAACTTGCGCTGAATTTCTAAAGGGGTTGGGGTCTTACTTCGGTGAGGCTCCTTTTTTATTTTCGCATTACTGCACTGCTTACAATACTGTCCGATAGATGCTGAAAGAATCAAAACAGAGGAGTCAAAAGAATCGCATAACCAATATTGCAGCATTTATTTCCTACATTAGTGATTGACAGGTATCGTTCTTATCAATTTATTCAAAATAAATCGCATGAATAATTATGTTTCATGGGCATTGCTCGGCATGTTGGGCTATTCCGCAACAACACTTTTTATGAAGCTGGCAAATAAAGATGGAAGGTTCAGCAGTTTTGTTATTTTGGCTGTTGCCGTTTCTATTGTTTTTATTTCCGTTGTTACGATTACTTATCTGAAAGGAGATTATAAAAGTATCACTGCGCAAAATATAAAAAGCAAAGCTTTCGCCTGGAGCATTGCCACCGGCATTGTATTAGCTACGGCAGTCATCTCACTATTCAAAGCCTTATCACTGGGGCCGGCAAGTGTTGTAGTACCTGTTTATGGAATGTTTGTAGTTGGCGGTGCTCTTTTGGGCATGATATTTCTGCACGAGCCGGTAAGCCTTACCAAGGTTTTAGGGATATTGCTTGCTGTGGGAGGTATTTTTTTAATTACAAGATAGCAAGTGAAAGTTTTAGCCGGTATAAAGTACATTCCTATTGCTGATGATTGTGTTGCCCGTAAATAGTGCCGGCGACAATCTTTTCTTCGCGGCAAAGCCTCCCATACAGCCATATGGATAAGCCATGGCATTGTAACCTTCGCTATTGTTGGCGTGCAGTTGCGCAAAAGTGAGCAACATACCAACAACCGAAGCATCGCAAAGGCCGAGTAGTATTGTTGCAGTACAAGAGTGCGACGCAAGTAAAGCTTAATAGCAGCACTACTGTAAAGTACATACGCCTTCTAACAGAAGCCTTCATCTGATAGTTCTGGTGAAAGCATGCAGATCCCAGGCGGATTTTACTGCGTTGTGTGGCCTAAAAAACGCTTTATCCGATCTAAAAATTAACCTGATGCGCAACAGGTGGTTCCTCAGTCAGTTTTTTAATAGGTGGTGAAAACTGTGTTAAGCTGATACCTTTAACGGCCACTTTATATTCTTCAATAGTGGGTGTTCTTCCGAAGATGGCAGAAAGAACAACCACCGGTGTTGATGCCAGTAAGGATTCTCCTTTTTTCCTGTCTGAATCTTTCACCACACGTCCCTGAAATAAGCGGGTAGATGTTGCCATTACAGTATCACCATTTCTGCCTTTTCCTGGTTACCCATACAAAGATTACAACCAGGCCGCTCCAGGTACAGGATGTTTTCATATGCGGTACGGGCGGCAATTTTTGGAGCGGCATCATCAAATTCAAAACCGGAATATTTTTGCAGCACTTCCCAATCTCCTTCTGCTTTAAGTTCATCAATGATATTGTATGTAGGGGCCGCAACAACCAATGGAGCCCGGAACTCTACTTTTCCATAATGTTCTTCGAGGTTCTTCAGCATCTTTGAAACGATCTTGATATCTCCCTTGTGCACCATGCAGGAACCCACAAACCCAAGATCAACATGCTTTTCACCTGAATAATAAGTAAGGTCCCGGATGGTATCATGCGTATAGCGCTTTGATGCATCAACGTTGTTCACATCAGGATCGGCAATCATTGGCTCATCAATAACATCCAGGTCAACCACTAATTCTGCAAAGTATTTAGCATTCGCGTCAGGCGCTAACGGCGGCTTTTCTCCTGACTTGATTTCGTTGATTCTTTTATTGGCCTTATCAATGAGACCCTGCAATACCTGTTTCTCATTATCCATCCCCTTGTCGATCATGATCTTTATTCTGTCTATAGCTATATTCAAAGATTCGATGAGGGTATCAGGCTGAGAAATGCAGATCGATGCTTTGGCCTTCATTTCTGCGGTCCAGTCTGTAAATGTGAATGCCTGATCAGACAATAATGTACCGATATGCACTTCAATCACTCTTCCCTGGAATACATTTTCGCCTTTAAACTCCTTCAACATCTGCAGTTGAGTGGCATGCACCACATCACGGAAATCGAGGTGCTCTTTCATTTTGCCTTTGAATGTAACCTTTACTGATTCAGGAATGGGCATAGAAGCTTCGCCTGTAGCCAGCGCCAGCGCAACGGTACCGGAATCGGCACCGAATGCAACACCTTTAGACATTCTTGTATGTGAGTCGCCACCAATAATGATGGCCCAATCATCAATGGTGAGATCGTTCAAAACCTTATGAATTACATCGGTCATGGAATGATACACTCCTTTAGGATCCCGTCCGGTGATGAGCCCAAAATCATTCATGAACTTCATCAGCTTTGGAATATTCGCCTGGGATTTACTGTCCCAAACAGATGCTGTATGACAACCAGATTGATAACCTGCATCAACAATGGGAGAAATAACGGTTGCTGCCATTGACTCCAATTCCTGTGCTGTCATCAACCCTGTTGTATCCTGCGAACCAACAATGTTTACTTTTACACGCACATAAGAACCGGCATGTAAAGTGGCCCCGGAAGTTCCAACAGCATTCTTATTGAATATTTTTTCTACCGCGGTGAGCCCTTGGTCTGCATTTGAAATTTCTTTGGAAGGTGCAAATACAGTGGGAGCAACAATACCAAGTGTGCCAGCGGCAAACGTCTGTAGTTTTTTGCCAAATTCGATGGAGTAGGAGCCACCCGCTTTCATGAATTCAATCTTCTGCGGAGTGAATGCTGCACTAACATCCATTACCTCTTTTCCATCTTTGTATAGTTTTTTCGTTTTTGTATTAACAGTAAATACCGTTCCGGTATCAACAGAATAGGCTTGTTCTAAAACAGGCTGCCCTTCAGCATCTACTACCAGCTTACCATTTGCATCAAGCTTTTTTACCCAGTTTTTAAGGTTCAAACCAATGCCACCGGTTACGTCAACGGTAGTTAAAAATATCGGGGAGATGCCGTTGGTTCCTGCTACCACAGGAGCAATATTTACAAACGGTACATAAGGACTTGCCTGTTTACCAATCCACAGTGCCACATTGTTCACGCCCGACATTCTTGAAGAACCTACACCCATGGTACCTTTTTCGGCAACCAGCAGTACCCTTTTATCGGGATGCTTTTCTTTAAGCTCCTGCAGCGCTTTTTGTTGCGCCTTGTTGTGCTCAAACATGCACTGACCATGAAGTTCACGGTCTGCCCTGGAGTGTGCATCACCTCCGGGAGAAAGCAGGTCTGTGGAAATGTCACCAATTCCTGCAACAAAAGTTACTAATGCAATCTCTTCAGGTATATCCGGCAACTTGGTATAGAACTCTGCTTTGGCATAGCTTTCCAGGATATCTTTGGCAATCGGGTTGCCGTTTCTGAACGCCTTTGCCAGGCGATCTGTATCTGCTTCGTACAAAAAAACCTGTGTTTTTAGAACCTCGGCGGCTTTTTTGGCAAGTGTATGATCATCACCCAGTGCTATATCCAGCAAAACCTCAATAGAAGGACCACCCTTCATGTGAGATAATTGCTCAAGGGCAAAGTCGGGCGAAATTTCTTTTACCTGGGATTCTCCCAAAATAATTTCTTTCAAAAACTGGGCTTTTACACGAGCCGCACTGGTGGTTCCGGGTAATACATTATAAATAAAAAATTTCAGTGAATCTTCCCGGTGTTCATGGTCTGCATGTTTAATCTGTTCAATCACTTCGTACATCAATTCCGCACCATCAATAGGTAATGGATGCAGCCCCAGCGCTTCTCTGTCTATAATCTGTTTTTGATATTCATTATATCTGCTCATAATTTAATTCTTTAGTTCAATTAGGGATTCTATCTTATCCAATTCTTACAAACCTAAGAAATTTATCGAAGAGTATCATTTTAAAAGCTATCCTGTATTGTGAGGGGGCTGAATAGCCTTTATCGGTTTTATTGTATTGTTATTTTTCAAGTGCTGTGATCTTCTTATTGCCTGCCAGTATGCATGATGCGAAAAGCTTTGATTTCCATTCATTATTTTCGCCATATACTCGCACAGACAGCATTTGTATAGTTGAATACTCCCCGCCACGAGGAAATAAATACACATATAGTAATGGATATCCTTCGGCAATAAGTTTGGCAGGATAATGTATGTAAGAACCAGTATTAGAGAATGAAAAAATCATCTTAAAACATTCATTATGAAAGTAAATACCAATGTAGTCCTTGGTTTATTAACTGTCACCGCTATTGGTGCCATTGCAGCTATTGTATTGTCACCCGAAAAGGACTCAAAAACAAAAAAGAAAATACTGAAAGAAAAAGAAGATCTCGGGGAGCATGTAAAGAGTTTCTTTGGTGATTTTGTTGATATGCTGAAAGGCAAATACCGCAAGGCAAAAAATACACTAGAGGATGTAGCAGAAAAGGGCGCTTCTACCTACGAGAAACTCAGCAAAGAGGCGAAAAATGCAGTGAACTAAATGTGACGAACCTGCTTAGTATATGATTTTGCAGTTTGGAAGCAACTGCTGAATTGATGTAATAACCTGTGGAGGAAGTGGATTACCAAATAATACCAGTTCTTTCAAGTTGTTCAACTTGCCCAGTTCCTGCGGCAGTGATAATAATTTGTTGTTACTCAGGTCAAGGGTCTTCAGATTTTTAAGACGGGATATGGAGGAGGAGACTGAAGTAAGATGGTTTTGGTTTACACTAAGCATATTGAGCATTTGTAAATTTCCTATTTCATCCGGTAGTGTTTCCAGGTTATTGCCATTCAGAGAGAGTGTTCTCAGGCTGTCTAATTTTCCAATCGCTTTCGGCAACACTAAAAATTTATTGTTATCAAGCGAAAGAGAAATGATGGATGATAGTTTACCTATTACTTCTGGTAAAGAAGTGAGGTGATTATTATTGAGGGTAAGAAATGATAGTTTTTTAAGCTCTCCGATGATGGCAGGTAACTCCGTTAGTTGATTTTGAGAAAGATCCAGCATGGAGAGGTTGGTTAATGCACCTAGCTGTTCAGGAATGGTGGTTAAATGATTGTCGTTTAAAGACAGTGAAAATAGTTGTGACAGCCTTCCTATTTCCTTCGGCAAAAAGCGGAGGTTAGCTGCAGCTATTTGAAGGTGTTTTAAATATTGCAATTGTTTGATAGCCGCGGGTAAGCTGTCCATTTCAATCTCGTGTAAAATAAGCCAGGTAAGGTTTTTTAGCTCCCACACCTCTTTTGGCATGGTGGCTGCACTATCTGCATACAGTATCAATTGCTGAAGCTGTTTCAGTTTCCCGATTTCCGGTGGCAACACCGCATGAGCGCTGATGGGCAGATCGAGCGATGTAAGATGCTGCAATAAACCAATCTCTTTTGGTACAACGGTAAGGTATTGGGGTGAAAAATCTATATTATGTCTTATCCCGGAGAGATATGCACCGTTTACTGTAACAAATACATGCAACTCTTTCAGATGTTGCAATTGCCCGATATCCTTTGGAAGAGAAGTAAGATCATTGCCGCGCAGGTCCAATATTTCAAGCGCGGGCAATGTTCCCAGTGCTTCAGGTAGTTCAGGTAATTTATTCTCACTCAGATCCAGTTTTTTTAAATGGGTAAGTTTGGCAATATCTTTTGGCAATGCCGTCAGTTTGTTATTGGGCATCAGCAGAATTTCCAGGCGCGGATTGCTGAATACCGAAGGTGTCAATACGCCCAAATGTTGATCTGAAAGATCTAACGCCAGTGTATTGCTGTCCATATCTTTTGGATGATAGGCAGATGGGTAAAATGTACCCGTAGTATCCACTATATAATCTGCCAGGTTGGTAACAAATACATCTTCCTTATCCGCGGCGGTGGCAAGACGTCCGTTTAATTTTCTGACTCTTGCATACCCTGTATAATTGAACTGTTCGGCTTCTGCCCACTCACCTAACTTCTCTACCCTGTCACCATTTTTATCAGAAAAGAAATATCCCATCAATCCGTTGGATAGAGCAAAGCGATCCGCGTAAAAATAAACGGACTCAAAAGCTTTTGCGAGTTTCGTGTTCGTTCCCGCTAGTTGGGAAGCTTTGTTCTTTTCCTGGTTTGCCAGGTAACCACCCACTAATGCAG
This sequence comes from Agriterribacter sp., assembly GCA_047600465.1. Lineage (GTDB taxonomy): Bacteria > Bacteroidota > Bacteroidia > Chitinophagales > Chitinophagaceae > Agriterribacter. The sequence continues at coordinate 625,683 of JASGKU010000007.1, read as the reverse complement.
CAATGAGTAGTAACGTTAACACTATGAAGGCGGCATTCCTGATCCGGATCATTTTTCTATGTGCCGTTACTTCTTCGCTGGCCATGTCATTGGGTTGTAAGCCGTGTAACCGGGCAGCCAGTTTCAGTATTTCTTTTTTGAAGATCGGGTTGTCTGCAGATAAATCTTTTTCTGTTTTTGCATGACGCATATCGATGTAGAAAGGCGCTGAATCGAATGCTCCATCCAACACAGGTGGGAGCGCATTTTGATCAGGGTGCAAAAAACCGTTGTGTTCATTATCCCAATCCATATTCCCTTCTGTTAGCACAATGAGAATAGTGTCTACGGTTTTGTGTTGTAACCAGTATTCAACCTCTTTATTCACCCATAGTGATTTTTCAGATGCCGGCGAAGCAAGCAGGATCAGGAACTGAGCGGCATCGAGGGCTGCAGTAATATTTTTCCATAGCAATGGGGAAGCAGAAAGATTCGATTCATCCCTGAAAATTTCCAGGTTTCGTTTTTTGTACCAGGGTTTTGCAAAATTCTGCAATGCGCTCTGCAGCGCAGGAGCAAAGAGCAGGTCTGATCCGTGTGAATAGGAAATGAAAGCATTGTACATGGTTCCATCAAATTACTACTTATTTTGGATTTGAAGTATTGCTATTGTATTGCCGGGATTGATGGATTCAATCATTGGGTTTATCACAGCGTCACCAGCTACCGCACATGCCTAAACGCAGAGACGGTCACAAATTATTGGTCAAAGTCAACAGAGCTGGAATATGGCTGATAGATCAAATCGGGATTCACTTTTTTCACCTGAGCTACAAAGTCTTCAAAATACCCGGTACTGGCAGGAAGAAATCGTGCTGCAAATTTTTTATCATCCATGTCTGTGTATTTTATTTTCCATATATGACTACCATTGATCGCAGTCATCGTAAGTTTGATGGTGTTTATATGGGAAAGTGGTAATGTGATCGAGTTTTTACCACGTGGCAGGTACAGATAATCAGGATCAAATTCAATCACTGTTTTGTTTTTCAGTAAGTAGACTGCTCCCCAAACAACGCCTAATCCTAACAATCCCCAAAGAAGATTGTCGCATCGGCGGGATTGAATATACCTTCGCTTTTGGTCTGGGCGTGAGCGTCCGCTATCAATTGGGTTTTGTTAATATCAGAAAAGCATATGACTTAGGTACGCGGCTTTATTCAAATGAAAGCTCCATAAAAACAGACGGAGTGTTTTATGGCATTCATTGGCGTTTTGGAAAAGTTCGAAAATAGTAAAGTAGACTTTAGCATTCTGCCCAGGATGTATTAGAGTAGACTATCGATATAAATAGCCAATGACACTTATGATGCTACTTTTACGGGAGTAATTCAGCTAGTTTGCTTTTTAATTCATCTCCGTGCAGATCTTTTGCAATAATAACTCCATTGGGATCTATGAGAAAATTAGCGGGAAAATGATCAACCCCGTACATCATTACTGCCATACCTTTATCTCCTTTTAAATCACTCACACTTTCCCATGCTATGTTATCCTCCTTTATCGCCCGCTCCCACCATTCTTTGTTTGTTTCAACAGATACACCCAACACTTCAAAACCTTTGCTTCTATAGCTGCTATATGTTTTTACCAATTCTGGATTCTCTTTCCTGCAGGGCCCGCACCAACTGCCCCAGAAATCCAGCAACACGTACTTACCTTTATAATTTGACAAACTAATGTTTTCACCCCGGGTGTTGGGCAAGGTAAAATCAACAAATGTATCCCCGATCTTTATGTCTTTATATAAGCTCAGATATGAATAAATATTCTTGCCAAACTGTGACTGTTTTACGCGATCAGAAAAATTTTTGTACAACCATTGCGTCGTATCCTTACCCCACGATTTACAATATATTTCCAGCACTTCCCCGCCGATAAGCGAATTGGGATGTTGTTTGATGTAACTGATCAAGGTATCCTTGCTTGCATCACCTGCCTCATCAGAAAGTTTATATAACGCGGCAGCTTCTGTTTGCATGGGTGAACCTGTAATTTCAGCATGTTCAAAATCGCCTTTCTTCCCTTTAAAGTGAATCAAACCTCCTTCCACCCAAAAAACACTGATATCAGGAGTATACCCGTCAGCTGTCTTTGTTGTGTAAATAAATCCCAGCTTTTGATATTCGCTTTTGATAGATCCCCTGAAGAGAAATTTGCCATTGATGATTTGCGCAGAATCCATGAACACGTTGGACCCGGTGGCAAAATCATAGAGTTTCATGTATGTATGATCGGGAAACCCGGTTAGTTCCCCCCTTATCTCAAATTTTTTATTGATGCTTTGCGAGTAACAAAGCGTAACCAGACAAACTGCCATTACCAGCAATTTTATTCTAAGCATAAACATAGTTTTGTTGTAGCCATAAATATCATAAAAAAATTACGAAACAAATCGTAATTCATTTTACTTCAGCAACAATTCACATATATTTATGATATATGCACAAGGGATATGTAAGCTTCGTACATGGAAAAAAAATTTCATTATTTAAGGTGATACTTATACTTTTTTGAACACTAATAATAAAATGGAATGATGAAGCACGAAAATTTAGTCGAGTTATATCGGGAAGTATTCCCCGAAGCAGCGCGTTTAATAAAGCGCTTGGGTGGAAACTTAGAAGAAGCGAAGGATGCTTTTCATGATGCACTACTGATATATCTTGAAAGAGAAGCAAAAGGTGCATTGCACATTCATACTTCAGCAAAAGCTTATTTGTTGGGCACTGCTAAAATACGTTGGCTTCATGCTAAAAATCAATATTTCGATTCGTTGCCGGAAGATGTTGAGGCATTTATAGATGAAGAAAAGGAAGCTGCGGAGAAAGATAAAAATGTTTTTGATTACTTATTGCTGGCAGGACAAAAATGCCTGCACATGCTCAAGGCATTTTATTACGATCATCTTTCGCTTCAACAAATTGCTGAAAGTTTTAGTTTCAATGGCATTCGTTCGGCAACAGTACAAAAGCATAAGTGCATTGAAAAAATTCGCACAGAACTAAAAAAAAGAAATGTATATGAGGAACGATTTAATTGAGGTAGAACAGATAGAAAAATATTTATCGCATCAAATGAGCGGCGAAACAAAATCACAATTTGAAACACGCATGCTTCTTGACGGTTCGTTGTTTGAAAAAGTAGAAGCACAAAAACATGTTCATACGCTTATCCGGATCTTTTCACGCAGACAACAAAGAAAGAAGCTGGAATTGGTTTATCAGCAACTGCTACGTGAACCTGCTTTCGCCCAACAACTAAAAAACATTTTTGCCTGATATGATTATTCCTACAGTATTAGACAGTACCACCAGAAGTGCTTACGATATTTATAGTCTTTTGCTAAAAGAAAGGGTTGTTTTTTTAGGCACTGCCATTGAAGAAAATATGGCGAATCTTATAGTAGCACAATTGCTTTACCTTGATAGTGAAAGTCACGAACCAATTATGCTTTACATCAATAGTCCGGGTGGCGTTGTGTATGCAGGTTTTGCTATTTATGATACGATACAGAAATTAAAATCGCCTGTATCAACTGTTGCAGTTGGTTTTTGCGGAAGCATGGCGACCGTTTTACTTACAGCCGGTGCCAAAGGACAACGTTATGCGCTTCCTTATGCTACTGTGCACATGCATCCTGCGGGGGGTGGTACCAAAGGTTATACCGAAGATGTGCGCATTGCTTACAAAGAACAAGAGCGCTTACAAAACCAGATATTTTACCTGATTGGAAAATTTTCAGGACATACTAAAGATGAAATAGAAGAGATATTTCGCCGCGATCGTTTTTTTAATGCTGTTGAAGCAAAAGCGTATGGCTTAGTTGATGAAGTATTAGGCAACACAGATGACTTAATCAGCATAGAAGATGTTAAAAGCAACATCAAATTTCAAGCGGATAAAAACAGGGAGATGATTGGATTTAAAAGATAAGAGATGGACAAATAGATATGACAGAAAATGTATAGTGCACTAATAAGTTATATCCTATTTAATAATTTGGTTTAAACTGAGTTATTTTCTTGTCAATTCATCAAACAATATATAGTTTGAAATAAGCGTCAGGATTGAAAGGGAAATCCTTTTGGGCACAAATGCAAATACAAAAGATTGAAGCGGAAAGCCCTCAAGACGCCCCCAATTTTATTTTTAGCTATTTTAGTGCCGCTTTTTATTTATACTCTACGTAATGAATGCAACCTGTAAAGAAGACAAAGTTATTAAGGCCAGTTATTAGCTTTTGTTTACGTATTCTACTTCTGTTTTACCTGATGGACGCATCGCTTAAAGTTGTTAGACCACAGGCGTCACATAGTTGTCCACTGATTCGTCCTAGCATACTAAAATTAACGGAGATACTAATGGACTGAAAATTTTCCATCGAATAATTTCCTCCAAAAATTGGCGGGGTTTTAAAACTGTATACCTGATTCTGTTGCAGCAGGCGACATTCGAAAACCTGCATTAAAAGGTTATATTAAGGTTTTTCAACCGTGTTTGTTCTTCTATCTCATATAAAGATCATCAAAACCAGGAAGGATCAATTGGCCATAGGCTCTCTGTAATTCAACCTTCTTTAATTCTATAGCAAATGTTTCACCAACCGTAGCCGCTCTTATAATATTGACAGGTTTTCCATTAATGAACACCTGGTTCACTTTAAAATGCCATATAGGTCTTGAGCCATCAGTTGGATTAACTATAATAGCAGCGTATTCCGTCTCGAATTTTCCATTTAAGTGAGTGACTGTTACGTTGGATATCGTCAGATTTCCTGGATCGTAGGTTTTCCCATCTATACCTAGAAGAATAGTATTAGCAAGATCTAATCCGGATTGGCTTTTCACTCTTGCATAATTTTCCATGAATGCTTGCTTGAGGTCGCTGGTGATTTTCCCGGCCTTTGCACCTTCCAGCATCAATGAATACTTGCCGTACCAATTGGCAGCCTGGGCTGGGTCTTTGTCGACAAATTTTGCTTTTGAAAAATTATTTATCGTTGCAAATGAAGACCCCAGTTCAAATGCTTTTTCACTCATTAGTTCGGCGCGGTTTCCCTCATCTTTGATTGAACTCACTTGTCCCAATGAAATTAATACTGACAATCTCGCTAATGCATTTGGATTTCCATTATCGGCTGAGAATTGATACCACTCGGCAGCAAGATCAAAGTCTTGCTTAATTTGAAAACAGAAATTAAGATTTAATCCTACTTCGTAGGCAGACAAAGCATTGCCCAGCTCGGCAGAAGCGATAAAGGAATCTATTGCCTGTTTATATTTTCCGATTGAGGCGAGATTTGTCCCACTAATCCATTCGGTGATTGCCTTCATTGGCAACTTTGTCTGATCAAAAATGCCTTTCGGCGGTTTTGTAGTAATAGTAAGGATTTCCCATTGCCCACCAGATGACTTTTGCCCGTTTGTTTTCGCAACAGGCAAAATGTTTGTGTCGGTTTTGGGGGAGGGGTTGTGTATATCAGGCTTAATTTCCGGAGTCTTTACGGCGAGTGGTTTAAAAAAAATATTGAGAGAGTCAGGGAATTTGATATTAGTTCTGACTATGTTACAGCTTATGCCTGGATATGAAGAACCTATCGTCCATTTGCTGTTGTCATTTTTGACTGTAAAGACTCCGCCGGAAATGGAGGCAGGTGTTTCGCCTGCAATGTGTACGGTATCATATTCCATTATCGTCAACACATTATCGCTCACTACTGCATTAAAAAGCTTTCTTTCTCTATGCACTTTAAGATCGCTTTTTTCGGATGTTTTATGCCAAATAACATAGCTCGTACCTGAATATAAATTATTGCTTGTTTTAAAAAAAGCTATTTCAACTATACCCGTCACATCACCTAAACGTAATTCTCCTTTCCATGCGCCGGTAATATCCTGTGCCTGGATACAATCTTGACTTAACACACATAGAATAAACACAAGCATTAAATCCAGGTATTTCTTTATGTAGTTTGTTTTTTTTGACATCTGTGCATCTTTATATTAACAAAAATAAGTTCATCACTTCTTAGTCAAGACGATCACTGTTAATTCCTGATCCATTCAATAATTTCATAAATGAATTTGGATAGTTCCGCGAAATAGAAGAAAAGTCCAATCCATCCCAACGCCTTTTTTACTTTTTCTTCGGAGTGGGTCAGCAGTTCGTAAATAGGTCTCACTGCATAAAGGGTAAGGCACACAATCAAACTGCAAACAGCGATGAAAAAATAATATTCAAAGGGGTAATATTTTTCCTGATCAAAAAGGATGTTTCCAACCAGAATTGAAATAAGCATGCTCATTGGATATAAAATTGCAATGCATAGTGGAATTATTAGAAATAATTTCCGTTTTAAAAAACCCAACAATAAATAAATTACGAGCATTAAATTTAATAGCCTAAAAACTACTCGTGTTTGCAAAAGAGATGAAAAGAATTTTCCTCTGTAGGTTTCCTTGTATTTTCCTTCTAATGTTTTAATTGTCGCGTCTTTGAACCATTTGGGAGCCTTTGAAGAATCACAAGTTATTCTTCGCCAGGTTGAATGCTCTCTTCTTCGAAGTTCATCATTGAATAAGTAAGCGGTGACAGAATCGCTCAACGGGAACTTAATTTTTATCTTAAAATGCGAGTCATTTGCAGTAAAGGTTGCCGCTATGTCGTAGTCTATCGGAACTTCTACATGCTGTGTGTCGCTGGCGCAATCCTCGAATAAAATATTGGCTTTAGCTAATAAGTAATATCTCCGGTCATAGGTACGTGGAAGATAAAAGTCCTTGCTTTCCCCATTTCCGATGTCACCTATATACTTCCCATTAGCTATAATATCAAATGAGCTTAGCCAGTAAGGAAACGTATAATCCGATTCACGTGTTACCTTGATACGGATCAATTTGATTTCATCAGTTATTACAGTGAACTCTTTTTTTTGGTTATCCCGTATTACCTGAATTTTAATGGCAGCATTTGGGGTGGACCCATAAATCGCCTCATGAACATCAAGCTCTGTGTTGATTTCGTGATTGTCAATCTCGGTGATGATATCGGAAACTTTCAAACCTGCTTTAGAGGCGGGACTTTGGAGCATTACGCTTTTTATGATTACTACTATGCCTGAATCTTTTTTTACTTCCTTAAACTCAATTCCTATAAATCCTTGCGCGTGACTCACCAAAACACTTAAATGACATGCTGTAGAAATAATAAAAAATAAAAGCCATTTCATATTCTTTAGATTTTTCTGAGATCAAGAGATTCGTCTGGAATTATAAAACTCAATTTAACTTCGGTAAAAACTGCTTCTTCCAACTGTATCCTATTTGCCCTTTTTAGGATGTAAGCGCACAAGGAATTATAGCTGCAAAACATGCACTTTTTCTTACAAAAAATAATAATATTTACTTGCCATTTTTGTGTTGAAAGAGCTTGTTTTTTTTCTGCCGCCTCAAGGCTGTACTATCCCATTTCGAAAAGCATACAATACCAAACCTACTCTAGTGTGCACTCCTAATTTCTTAAACATTGTTTCTCTGTATCCATCTATCGTTCTTTCACTGACATACATTTGTTTTGCAATTTCAACATAAGACTTTTCTGTACAACATAATTTTATGAAGGCTACTTCTTTTTCTGTTAACCGCGCAAATGCATCTACAGGATTATGATCGTCGACTAAAGCAGACACTGAACGGATTATTTTCTGAGAGATCTTATCATTGTAATAATAACCAACGTTCAATACGTTTTCAAAAGCACGCCGGAGATCATGAGGCTCGGCATCTTTTAAAACGTATCCTTTAGCGCCTGATTTAATCATACGGATAATTGCCGCTTCGCTATCCATACTACTTAATGCGAGTGTTTTTATCTCCGGAAAATTAATATGGATCCACTGTGCCGTTGCATAACCATCCATACCAGACATCATGATGTCAACCAGCACGATATCGGGCAAGTGCTGCGGTTTCAGTTGTTTGATAAAGTCGTTCCCGTCTCTGGCATCAAAGAGTACTTTATAATCCACAAATTGATTGATCAGCAGTGCCAGACCACGTCTGAACATCGTGTGGTCGTCTACGATCGCAACGTATTTCGTATTATTCATAAGGTATGTCCAGAAGTATTGTTGTTCCTTGATTTGCGCTGCTGATCACACTGCAATTACCTCCACCTAGTAAAGCGCGTGTCCTGATATTTCTCAGTCCGCTGCCTTTGATACCTGTTTTTTCTCCTTTGTAATCAAAGCCGCGGCCGTTGTCTGCAATTGCAGCGTGTAATAGTTGTTCTTTAAAGTTTAACTCAATGGATACATAAGATGCTGCCGCATGTTTTATAACATTCTGCAAAGATTCCTGCACCATTCTGAATAGTAACAGTTTTTTCTTGGGCTCCATCGGACGCTCGTCCCCATATACTTTCAAAACTGCCCTTGTGCGCTGGCATTTATTCACTCTCTTTATTTCATGAGACAAAGAGCTGATGATGCTGATGGTGCGTAATCTATCACTGTCGATGCTATGGGATAAATTCCTGATGTCGGACATTGCACTTGTAATATTCTCAGTTACCTCGCTGAGCATTGACACATCCAGTTCGTTTCGGTCTTTCAGTATACTCACCTGGATCTTTGCAAGACTAAGCGTTTGCGCAATACTGTCATGTAATTCCTGGCTGATCACAGTGAACGCCTGTTCCTGTGTCTCAAACTGGGTTTGCATCAATTGCTCTTTATGCACCTGTTCCAGCAGCAGATAGGATCGCAATTTTTTACGATACTGACTAAAAAACGCCAGCACAAATACAATGAGGATAATAAAAAGAAAGATAGCAGCAAATACAAGAAAATAAACATCAAGTGCGGACTTCATCTTTTTGTGATTTTACCTGGTCAGAGTTTCTGTTTTTTCTGTCAAGCCAAATGGAATAGCCCAGTATCAGATAATAAAGTGTTGATACAATAGCGCCAAAGGTTATCAGTGGGTTGAGATTGTACCCGGCTTTGATAAGATAATTGAATAGTCCCCAAATAAAAAGCTGAATGGAAAAATATGCGAGTACGGAAGAGTTGAACCAGAAATAAGACTTTGCTCTTAAAATTTCAAAAGGGTTGAGATCGATAATATACTTGTAATAGGTTAGGCTGTAAATAATCAATATAAAACTGCTGACTGTGATATTGATTGATGGAAAACTGTCCAGTCGTTGATACTTAAGTGAAATTAGGAAAGAAAATCCAGTAAATAAAATCGGAATTAGAAGGAATACCATCCTTATCCGAAATTTCGGCATCAGGAAAAAATAGATGACACTGTAAATCCAAAATGCGACAATTGCATAAAAGTGAAAGACAGGATAATTCGCCTTGTGGTGCTGCACGAGTATTCTCCCGATCAGCTCACTGCACAACGTTATTAACAATAATCCTGTAACTACTTTAAATGCCGTCTGAACCTGTTTGAAAAATGCCAGTCCCGCAATTGCTGAAAGAGCTATGGCTGTCATATAAATATTTATGAGCAGCATTTCGTGAGATTTGAGATGATCAATCTACCTCCGGGGACAGCATGTTGCAATCGCGGGGCAGGGGCAAACATAGTCAAAGGCTATTGGATTTCCAGCCGCATCCAACAATTTATTTCTATTGGCATCGAGCGGATAAACAATGATTGTGTATTTAGGTTTAATAGTACCATTCGCAATACCAACACTGTCACCGAAATTGCTGATCCCCATTCTAAAATATAATGCACTTACCTGGGGAAGTTTTATAAGTGCAGCGAAGTCTGCTGAATTAAAAAAGTAACCTTCAATTCCTACTCCTGCAGAATCTCTGAATGCAGGGAATTTATCCTGGATCCTTGCAGCCGCAACAGCTGAGTCATTCGAGATCGGTGCTTTCATATCAGGTGAGACATCTGTCCATTTTTCGAAAATAGCATTGGTGGGGCTGGGAGTTTTAGGTTCTTCGTTTTTCATTGTGGAAGGAATGTCTCCGCAGGTATTGATTGCGGTGAGGATGTAGCAATGAATGAATGCGAGGAATAAACGGTTCATGGTTTTTGGTTTTTGAGTGAGAAAAAGTCTAATGTACTATGCGTTGTGTCGTAATATTCACGTTGATTTTTTTTGTGTCGTTTGTAGATGTGGAAACACGCTGTGGGATTAGGTTTTCTTCAACTTGAATTTTGTTTGGATTTTAAATACGGGGAAAACACCCGGCGACTTACCGGGAAAAAGATCCAAACAAATAGGTGATTTTCACTTTGTATGATAGTAATTGCTGCAATAGGTTTGTGGGGAGTTGTGATTATGGAGTACTTACTGGGTATTAGGCTCGAGATTTTTTGCTGAACCCCCAGTCTTGCTGTTCGGATTTTTTATGAGAATGTGAAACTTGAGGCATATAGTTAGTATGAACAAAGAATGCTTCTTTTTTTGAGAAGTAAACTGTAACAAGAGGTTAGAACATTTTTCATTTCAACTTTTATAGGGCGTATAAAATGCGGAACAAGACTAATTTACTGCTTCGTAACCGAAGCCCCAAAAACCTATCATTGAAACATCTGCACAACCGACGCATGCAGCAATATATCGAATTAATTGACCATTTGCCTCTACATAATTCGGCGAAAAAGCAACTTCATGTAGACTTCATCAACTTTATATATGTGCTTCATAGGCTGGCAACTAAACACATGTGGCTTAACGACATTACTAATGTGGTTATTATCATCCTTAGCGCAGTCGTACCTATGATAATTAATCTAGGCTCAGAGTCTGTTGATGGTGGAGGTGTAAATGCAACCTTTGTTAGATCAGCCACTATCCTAAGTATAATATTAGCTGTTCTTAATGCTTTCAGACAAGCGTACAAATATAGAGAGCGCTGGCAAAGTCATTTGCAAACAGCTGAACAATTGATACTAGAGGGGCAAAGCTACTTTTCGCTTAGTGGTAATTATTCCTCCTTTCCTTCCCATCAACTAGCATTTAAAAAATTTATTGAAACAATCAATATGCTGCGGTCAAAGCAGATTGATAAATACATCAATCAATTATTGGCGGCAAATGATAAAGAAATTAGTCAAAATATTAATACCGAAATTGCAGCTAGGAGTATTTCCATAAACACTGCAAAAGACAAGGTAGAACTCAGAAAACTTATCAATGAGGAGGTTAATATCTTCGCGAAAGCTCAACTGGAAATATCTTATTTTGAAATAGAGCATGATCGTATGTTAATAATTTTCTTCACAAGCGACATCAACTTTACTACGCCAGACAAGTTCTTATTTAAGAACAAAAAATTATCTGGCGTTGTTTACAAAGTAGAAAAAGAAGTAGCAGAGGCAGAGATACAAAACGATCTTATGATTTCGACGGGTGTGAAAAATAAAGATATGCAGCAACGAGGATTTGGAAGTGCGGGCTGTATTTTAAAACGTTCCGATGAGACGATCGTATTTGTTACTTGCTATCACGTAGTTAAGCATGCCAGTCAACAATGGGATCTTTTTGTTCCGGGTCAGCATGATGAAGTCATAGATACAGAAGGAGTAGTCGTAGGTAAAATTGTCGATGCAGAGAAATCTGAAGAACTCGACACTGCATTAGTAAATGTAGGGAGTGAAATTATTTATGATGATTTGCTTCCAGGCCAATTGACTGTAAAAGAACCAGTATTTGTTGACGAAGATAATTTAAGTAATTACACTGATGTTTTTATTCTAAGTAGGACACGAAATTATCGACAAATACAGGGACGCCTTGCGCAAATAAATAAAACTGTTACTTTAAATTATGGCACCAAGCTAAATCCAGACAAAAAAAATCTTGACAATTTGATGATTATTCATTTTGTGAGTACTGAGCCATTTTCGTTGGGAGGTGACTCCGGATCCTTAGTATTTACTTCCGATGGATTTGCCGTCGGATTGGTAGTTGGTGGTGATGGACGAAGAGCATCATTTGTTATTCCTTTTACAACAATAAACGATCATTATAATCTTAAATTTAACTGACATGAACTACTTTCGTTCGTTTGGAGCATGCGTGATCTGCTTAGTAATATTTTCATTGTCTTCATTCTCACAAACTTACTATCTAGTAGAAAACCCCGCTGGTACAATATCTATAAAAGTCAAGCAAAGAGGTGTGTTTGTTGCCTTAGCAGCTGCAGATCTGAAAAAGATAAGGATCAAAAAAGCTTTGCGATTTGATGTTTCAGGTCTTCTTGCGGGAACAACATTCAAGATTGAAGCAACTCCTACGACGGGACCAATTACCGACATTACAGCAAATCCAGCTCTTGTTACGACTTCAGGACAGCAATACATAATCGCAAAAACAGATGCTAGTATTAGTATTTTGAAATTAACAGCCACACCAAGTGCTGGCACTGCAGCTACTTTCGCGGACATCGGTAAAGATGCAGTTGGAATGCCTGCGGAAGGAACAAACGTCGCCATGTCTTATCCAAGTTGGAGAAGCTATCTCGAAGCTAATACTGGGGGGTATCTCAATATTATAAAAGGCAAGCAAAGATATTTTTCGAACCGAAATCTTGCGTACATCTGTTTGGACCCTTTTGGGAATATAATCGGCAAAAAGCCCGTCAATATTGATCAGGATGATGATGTGGTGATTTTGATAGTTGTTCCCAATACAGAGGATTACGATAACTATAGCGTCAACGACAATGACGCAGAATATGCTCCTACAGATCTTTCGATTCGTTCAAGCGAAACAATCACAATACCTACAATTCAATCTGAAGAGGCAGTTGATGTTCAATATACTGTTAAAGTGTTTGAGAAAGGACCGTACACTTCGAGTGATGTAACATTCACAGTTATGATAGCAAACACACAGTTGAACAACATCACCGTTCATGTAAATCCTCTTTATCACCTTGGAATAGGGGTTTCTTATATTAGTACAAACCTGCAGAATCCAGACTTTCAAATTGTCCCTCTAACTGCCACGACGAATACAATTCAAGCCGCAAACACGGGGCGCCGGACTATTTTAACTGCTAATGCTATTTGGTATTGGTGGCCAACCTTAAGGTATTTGGCAGGTAGTTCTCTTACCAGAGGAAGAGATGTCCTAAAAGAACCTAACTTTTTGACTCGCTTTAATCCAACATTTGGGATAGGCTTGACTTCTGATATTCAAAGTAATTTTTTCGCAGGAATAAATTTTGAATTTGCCAGGGGTGGAAGTATTACTGCTGGTTGGCATTATGGTAAGACCAACAGACTTCTTGACAAGGACTTCAAACTGGGAGAAACAGAATTTAACGGAACTCAAGCTGATATTAAAACGGAAAATGTTTGGAAATGGGCTGGCTTTTTTGGAGTCACGTTAGATACAAGAATTTTTAATAGGTTATTTTCCACGGCAACATCAAACAATCAATAAAAATCATAAATGATGCTTGAGATGAAGAGCGAGTTCGGAGGTTTGTTGGAATCTAATTTTATTATACTTTGAATCAGTCTTCGAAGGGATAATTAGTCTAAAGTATAAACTTGCTACTAATGCCTGATATCTTGACACTTTAGATGCTAAGGTAATTTTACTTAAATGGATTTTATTTCTGAATATGTTATTGAACTCGCTATGCGAGAATAGACTTTCAGACTTCTTTTTTCAGTTTTTTAAAATAAATTCGTCAGTCATGTCAACATAACCAAGCACTATCACTTATTATATATAGGACTATTTCTCATATTAAATGGGGTTTTTGTCGGTGAAAGGGTCTAGCTGACACAAGAGTTTTTCCTTTTTGATTTACGGCAAAAATCCGGTTGTTGTGATAAATATCTCCTATAAACTTTATTTCTCAATTCTATCCAATATACTTCGAAAAGCCAGAGGCTTGTTTAATCCTATCGATTTTCCAAAATATGAAGATCGTGACTGATTTTTCTCAGGTTTGAAAATAAGCAGGAGCATATTGTTATCATTGTTGCTTTATGTGGATTTACTCATTGGTCAAACCGAGCTTTCAATGTCATATGTCCGATATACCCTTGGATTGTTTGGTTGTGCGTCATTCCAGGTTGAAAAATTCTGTGACCGTAAATTAAGCGGTATATAATGTGCAAACAGAAAAGACAATTGACAGGCTATTTCAATTTGGTTTGAGTACAAGGCTGGTGAAAATTTACAACAATCTCTTCTAAAACCTGGCTTAATATGCAATCAAAAAGTATTCTTACACAGCTTCTGGATAACGTCGAGAAAGTATTCAATTCGGTCCGTTATAACGGCTTCTATATTGCGCTTTCATTGTTGTTTCCCTATATCATTTTTAAGCTCGATGCGGGTAAGGAGCTAGTACTTTCTTTGATGGAGGATCACGCATATCTGAACCTCGTCCTTTCAGTTGTATCATTTAGTATCCTTGGTTTCAGTATTTGGTGTATACCGGTATTGGGAATTGAATTATTTGTAAAAATATTCCCATCATTTGGGAAAGACAGACCATATAAAATTTGTCTTCTTGAACAGTTAACGGACATTTATAATGGGATAAGCCGAAAACAATTGTCTGAAACCAGTGAAACCGGAGAAAGGAAAAAGGCAGCATTAATTATTACAAGCTCGCAGGTCCCCATCCGCTATCTTGCTATATTGCCATGGATATTGTTTATTCTTACTACTTTAAAAGCATCTTTTGACAGTAATGTGCTAGTCATGGTTTGCTTGGTTATTCTAATTCCCATCTTAATCGCCCTGCGTCATTATCCAAAATTGCTCGTCACATTTTTTGATCTTATACTACATGCGGATCATCGAGCTGAAAAAAAGAAACGTTATCTAATATTCCTGGCCAGCCTTTTACTGATACCTTTTCTATTTTACCTTATTTTCCTTGTTGCTAAGCCAGATACTCATGCATTAAAGTATTGGCTATCCGGAATGAATTTTCTGGGTCTGATTTTTTTCTATTCCTATTTGTTATATACAGAAAAAAGCAAACACCATCAAACTGATTCCCAAACCGGATATTTCAGGTCCAAATTTAACCATAGCCTGCTGATTATTTATCTGATCATAGCGATCATTATTTTCTATACGCTGAATCAGCGTCAACTCATTCAGTATATATCTCCCGTAGTTGTCATCACAACCATGTCCTCAGCACTTATCATCTTTTTTGAATTGGTGTTTACGTCCCAGTTTTTGCTAATAGGTCTAATTACAGATAACAAATGTTCAATTTCAGAAAAAGATGTTCTACCGGCGGCTAGTATGAAAAGCAGTCTAACTTGGCTAAAAGCATATAAGTATACACTCATATTTCTTGTTTTATGGGTGGTTAAGCTATACTTTTTTTCTTCTTCAAATACGCATGCAATCAGAAAATATGCGACGAAAGCGTACAACTATACCGATACCTCCAGGTTGGAGCTTACCAAATATTTTGACAAGTGGTTAAACACAAATTGTGCTGTTAAGAAAGATTCCACCATTTATCTCATTTCCGGCCAAGGTGGCGGATCTCGTGCAGCAGCCTGGTTTTACATGAACATGGCAAAAATGGAGACACTGGATAGTACATTTTATCAGCACGTTTTTTCCCTTTCAACTATTTCAGGTTCTTCATCGGGAGCTGACATGTATCTTGCTGCAAAGCACTACGGGGTTATTTTTAATAAAGATAGTATTGAAGAGCAAGGGAAGAAGTTGTACGGAATAAATTACATGAGTAGTGCCTTTTTTGGATTGCTACTTGGTGATGCAATTGAAAGTGTGTTTGATAAGTTTGATGACTTTCCAAGGGATCGTAATTATCATTTGCAGGAAGAAGAGAGAAGGGCTTTTCAGCAAGCTTTTCATCCAACCGACAGCTCTTTTTTTAACAATGACTATCTCAGTAGCTATGCGCGGGATTCATGTTTGCCCCCACTGTTTCTAATCAATACGGCCATTGTAAATTTTGGAACAAGAGGCGTATTTTCTCCCGTAAAGATGAGCAGTTTCAGTTTTGCGAGAGATTTGTATGCCGAGTTCAAAAAGGAAAATTGTAACAGCGGCTTTGACCTTCCGATGGTGACCTGCGTATGCCAAAGCGAAGCATTTCCGATTCTCAGTGCGTACAACTACATGGATTGCGTGGGAAGATTTGTTGATGGTGGGTTGTACGATAACTCGGGTTGCACCACAACGCTTGAAGTTTATGAGGCACTCAGACGTTACTGCGATGTTTCCGGAAGGCAATATTTGCGCTTCATTTGCATTAATATCATTAATGGTAGCATCGACGAAGACGTAATTGCACCCTATCAGAATGCATCTATTCTGAACACAGTAACAGCAGCTTATCAAAGTCCTTTTTCCGGTCATCGGGCCTTCGCTTACAAAAATCTTCAAAGAGAAATAAAGTATCTCTGCCCATCGGATACAGTTGTAGACATCAAGTTAGACCCCTCGATTACATTGACACGCACATTGAGTGCCAAATCAGTCGGCGATATGTATAAGAATATTGACGCTGACTCGAATAGTCGGACGAATACATTTCTTAAACCTCTACGGAAAAAACAATGAGGTAACTATAAATCAAACATACAATGCAAAATGAAGCGGTAGAAGCTTTACAAAACGTAATCGTCGGAAGAAGGAGGATATTGTTGTACCTTGTTTTATTTTTCATTTGCGTGTTTTATTTGATAGGATTCATTGTTTTTACTTAAATAATTGCAATCACAAATGTTTGCATGCAATCGATATACATTTCAAAAAAATGGAAAATTGATCCATCCTTTATTCGAGAATCTAAAGCTGTCAATTACAATATCACAGGTTACTTTAAGACTCTTTTTATCCTTGATAGCACTTTTATAATAATCTATTCCTTCTTTTTTTCAGTATTGCGTCCGTGTTTCCGCGTTCCAGATATTTTAATTTCGCAAGGTATTTGTTTTTTATTGGTGCTGGTTTGGATTTTCTTGAGAACTTTTCATTCTCCTTGTATCCGACTCATGCTTCTGATTTCCTGCCGGTCTTCATATCGACAGAGACTGCTGAGAAAACAATAGTGTATGCGCATAATCTTTTAGTTTCAATCATTGGCTTATTTATTATTGTCTCTAATTTTTTCAAACTCCGTTCGGTTTAGTGTGTGACTATAGGTTTTGGAAAAGTGTCTCTCGATCCCTGGAATATCAAGCTCCAACAACCGAGGGCGCAGTTATGATACGGCGAGTTCTTAGATTGTTCGTTTTGTTATTTTTAAATCATAAATTTAACTATGCTCGAATGGGCCGGTGGTGTTCTGATTATCCTTACTGCATGTATAGTCATAAGATATACAGGTATGTTTGGAATAATACTTTACTGGATAATGGTAGTAATTAGCATAGTTTCTTTATTGATTATCGTGGTTTCTGATTGGGAAGATTTTTTTGCTCACAAAAGTAAATTCTGGGCTCTCTTAGGAACTTTAACAGGTCTGAATACTGTTTTTTACGCGTGAGCAAAGGAGAATATGAATGCGAATGGAGAAGAAAATTAAATTTCATTTTTAGATTTCCTAACGTTATTGTCGAGGGCTATTGAAACTTCGGTAGTGTCACTGGAAATTTGGTAGCGGGCGGGTAAATGCATTCCTAAAAATCTTTAAGCAGAGGCCTTGATACTTTGAAAAATGAATAATCTGTCGTACATTAAACTGTTAAGTGCATTGCATGTTTGAAAAAAATGACAATTTGTATGTCAAAGCAAAATTATTCCAGGAAAAAAAACGGAGGCAAGAAGGAGCAAACTTTAAAGGGGAGAGAAATTGATGAAGATTCAGTCACCGATAAGCCAAAGGCTCGCATGATGGTAAAAATTAATTCTTCCGAGTCATCTACGAAAGTAGGTGCAATGTCTCACAGCAAACAACGTCCGATAACTTGATCTTCGACCTGCCGATCAAAAATCATTTAAGCATCATTTGTGCAGAAGATAGTAGGCAACGGTAATGAGTACAATTGCGATAGGAAAAAATTTAAAGCCTGATAACCCGAATTTATATTTCTGCCATCTTTCATCTATAAGCTTTTTGTTGTGTTCAATTCTGACCTGATATTCATGAATCTCATTCACATAAATTGCAATCAGGCGATAGTCTTTGTTATCCGTATTAAATAATTCGTCTGTAAAAAACATTTTAGGTTCAGAACCGGTTGAGTAAAATGTTTTTGGAGTTAGATTAGAAGCTAAAAGATATAAAACTGCAAGGAGATATATAGCTGATAGTGCTGCCAGAATTGTCAAAGTGTCCACTTTCTGGAACTCAACTGCAGACAGTTTGCCTACAATAAAACCAATTAATGTAACTATGAATCCTATGATAATCGTAATCAACGTGATTGTTCTGGTTGTCACAATGCTAATGGCTTCATTTAATTCTTTCAGTTGTTTTTCTGAATGTTCGAGAATGAACTTTGCTTCAGGTTCGTTTACAATATCGAAGTATTTCTCGACAAAATAATTTCGGTTGTCGTCAGCTTTAGTCATAATTTAAATTTAATTAAAATGCTTCACAACTCCAATGACTACATACTTAACCAAAATATGATTTTTATCCTGACGAAAATTAGGATTGGTATTGAGTTGTTTCCGTGCGGAACTTTGTGCTACTTATCTGGGGACTATTGGTAAGGTCTCAAGTAGGGGAGATTTTATTTTTGAGTTAGAATGTGTGTGAAGCTCCGGCCCGGTTGATCCGGATGCAGTTTGAAATAAGCGTCAGGGATTGAAGTGGAAATCCTTTTCTCCTAAATGCAAATACAAAAGATTGGAGCGAAGCCCGCGGACGCCCTAATCATCCGACAAAGCCATAATACCGTAATCGATCAGTGTATATCTTTTGAATGTTTTTGTGAGTTTGGAATCAAGTGCACGAATAAATGAGCCTGCTCCTATCCGATAAGCCGGCTCTTTCCAATTAAAATAGTAGATGGGACTTTTCCAGCCTTTATACTCCTGCCTGCTTAGTTTCAATATTTTATCTGCCAATGCTATTTCAGTGTAAACACAGTATACCCCCGCACTGGACACTTCGGAATTGCTCCACTCGGTCGTTTGCACTGCATCTATCGTTTTTAATAGCTGGTCCGGCTTTGTTGTTTTAATGGAAAATTGTACACACCAGTTCTTGTCTTTGTTGAAAGGGCTGCTCTCATAGTGATCACGCAGGTCGATGATATTTTTGTCCACTAATTCACTGAAGGAAAAATCAAGCCTGGATAACTCGCTTTGCGTTTCATGAACAGATTCATAGATATGCTGCAACCCGGAGCCTGATTTTATAAACCAGGTGTCTCCGCCGGCGCTGGAACCACCAATAGGGATGAAGTGTTTTTGGAGGCTATGCGGAAGGTAGCTATGATTGTCAATAATGTCGCGCTCTCTTTTAAACAATTCAAAAACAAAATCCTGCCTGATGCCAAAGGTTAGCAAGAATTGTTTGAAGTAGTCTGGAAATTTTTGACTGATCTGTTTTTCTATTAATCCGATTTCGTGGGCGGTTGAGGGAAAATAAAAGGCTTTGTTATAGGGTTCGAGTTTGAGCAGTATGTCATCGATATAATTTTTTTGCATGGGGAAGTCTTTGTAAGAGTTCATGTTTTTTGTGATTTCGAATATAAATATATCTTTTGAGTTTTTGGTTGGATGGTTAAGCAAGAGGAAGAGGTACTGAGATATTGGGATTGATGAGATGATTGGGATGGGTATTGCGACCTGGACTTTTGTAACTTACAAGCGAAAACAATGACCACCAATCCCACACTTCAGCAACTTTATCTGCTTCTTGAAAAAGCAGAAACCTTAGCCAAACAATTTACGGGCGGGTACTCCAATCATTTTTTTTCGGCAGAGGAATTTTCCAGTGCACTCACTGAAAGTATCACAAAACTCAAAGTCGGTGAACATGATCAAATCAACACACTATGGATGTGGTTTGCACCAGCCGGTGATTGGGATGATTTTATACACCAGGTGGGTGAAGGCTTAGCCAATGAAATATTTGCACTGTTGAGTGATTTGAGAAAAGACGCCGACCTTAAAAATATCATTGATGTAATAAAGGATTACCAGCACAGCGTCGAGCGAGTAATGGATGCATTTAAGCAAGCATTTAACAGAACAGATTTGTTAAAGGCCTGTAGGAGCGACAACATATACCCAGCAGTGGGGGAATTGAAAAAGTATGGAATCAAACGTTATGCTTTTCATGGAATTGGATTAGCCGTTGATTTTAATGATAAGACTTCTGTCGACTTTGACTTCGCTTTTTTACCAGGACAACGGCATGATGGATTTGATCTATGGCGACTCGGTAAATTTGTTTCCAGCAGACAGGATAAATATGGCAAGTATGACGCCCATAAAATGTTAGAGTCCGATTTTAATAAGTTGATTGAATGTGGGATAATTGCGAAGCCGAAGATGGGCTTTTCTACAACTCTTTATTTTTTTGCATCTGCACTTTCAGGCAGTAACTAAATGGAATAATACATTTGTATTTGCTCCGGAACGGGAATGTCATTTTAGGTGTCAGCTTCCGGCGAATCTTCTTTCCACTGTTCTGCATCTGAGATAATCCGTTTTTTGTATATCTCCTTCCAATCTATATATAATTGAGTGATTGGAAATGTACGTGAATATTCTTTTTTCCAGGTTAGATGGACAACTGCATATTGATAAAGCCCACTTTGTACTTCAAAAATAATATCGTCACGGTCCATTCGTTTCGCAACTGCGCGCACTTTTTTCCATTTTAACGGATGAAAAAATCTGACTTCTTTTTTTAACTCCTTTTCATACAATGCCGAATCATCGATTACTTGCCATGGCAATGGAAATTTCTTGTCAATTTGCCGAGCGAGATCCTCACTGATTCTTCGCATGAAAATTTTGCCACTGTCCAAAGACATGATCAAAACGTTTTGATTACTCGATGGGGCGTCATCATGTTTCAATAACGCAACGATCCCTTTTGAAAAGTCTTCCATGACTTTCTTTGCTGCTAACCTTGAAGCGAGGTTTGCAAACCTCTCAGCGGTGGGAGAGTCATTGGACTTCCAGTCGGCGTCGAGGTACCACATGTCTACTATGATATTTGTTACTGTACCAACTTGCTCGCCTTGATAGATGATGATGGAGGAAGGGTGCATTTAGGGGTAGTTATTAATCATCACAAGATTATTTATTAATGTGCGTTATACCTGACTTGAACTGTTTGCCCTCTTTTCAATTGTAGAAATGGCACCTTCTATGCACATTTTTAAACCACGATCTCTTGTATTCTTATAAGCTTGCTGTAACACCGGAATTGATTTTAGTGTCCCAACAGTTGAGAGCGGTCCGCAGATCGCGGCTTTCATGTGCCGGTCCGAAAATTTGAATTCCTCTAAAAAGATGTCTTCAACTTCAACATCCGTAGAATTTGACAAAGCTCGTAAGGCCGCCCGCGTTTCACCTTGTGTGCCATCTTTCACAAATCCTTTTAAAGGTTCTATATTGTATCCTTCTCCTTTCTTAACCACTTGAAGTCTTGATAAAATTGAGATCCTTGTGCTCTCGTCATCTTCCTGCTGAACTTTTTCAACCAAGAAATTGAACAAATCTTTATTATTAGTGTTGGCACAAATACATGCTAAGCAACAGTAAATATATTTGTTGTACTCAAGGAATTTTTCATTTTCCAATAGCGCTAGAAGCGTTGATTTGTCCTTATCAGAGTGAAGTTTGTCAGATTGTTTGTAAGCATACCAGGACGCGCTGTCCTCGCTGCCATAACTCAAGTCAATCTTTCGCCGCTCCAAAACCAACGGTGAATATTCCTCGTTACTGGACATTTTTGTTACAAGGAATTCCATGCCTTTATTTTCCAAGTCAGCAATCAACTGTTGTTTATCTGCTTCTAATCTCTGAGCCAAGTCGGCTTCGTAGATTTTTTGCTTTGTTTCTTTGCTGCGGAATATGTTGAACATATCAAATGGTGGATATAGTTGTAACTACAATATAAATATATGATTTGTGCAGGTTGCAGCATGAATTGGGAATGGCGGATTGATTGGTGATTTTTGATTTAGTGGTTTCTGATTTCGGTTGGAGGGTGAATTGAGATTAAGAGAGAATTTGTAAATGCTTTACTTCAAGTTCACAAGTTGAAGCCTGTCTGAGTTCAGCTGTTCGATTTAGTATTCGCCTATGAAACACCTAGCCTTCTGGTTCTTTGGGCAATGCCAAAAGAATTAGCCACCCGGCGATGAGGGATAGCTTCGGCCGGTTCATCCGGGAATACAGTTTGAAATAAGCGTCAGGGATTGAAAGGGAAATCCTTTTGGGCACAAATGCAAATACAAAAGATTGAAGCGGAAAGCCCGCAAGACGCCCATAATTATACCCGATTGAAAATCAAATTACCGGATGAGCATCAATGCGCAATGGATGTTTCAAAATAATAGCTACCTGAATTGATTTCAACAACAGTGCCCCCATCTTTATAACCTATTGTTTTTACGTCGCTGCTTTTACCCAGGGCGATTCCATTTTCAGTAATATCATTGTGTTCTTTTCCAGGAATATGTACTGTAGCCTTTGTGTTGGCAGGTATAACAACGAGCAGTTTAAACTTTCCATTTTCTTTTTTCCAGTCAACGGTAATGGCACCTCTTACGGAAACATATGTTCCTTTTGCCCATTGCAGATCGGGTACTGGCTGCGGTTGAATCACTATTTTTTCAAATCCAGGCGCAGCCGGGTTGATGCCGAGCAGGGACCGGTAGAACCATTCGTCTACAGAACCAAACATCGGGTGATTGCGGGATGCATCGTTTTCGGGAAACTCCCAGGTTTCCCACAGGGTGGTGGCTCCTTTCCCGATCATATAGCCCCAGCCCGGAAAATCACGCTGATCGGCAATACGATAAGCAGCTTCGTTCAGATTATTCATCCTCAATACATCGAAAAGCATTTTGGTAGCAAAGATACCGGTAGACAAATGCCAGTTGTGCCTGGCAAATTCATCGAGTAATACTTTGATCGATTTGTCCTTATCGGGCGACAGCCCGTACCACAATGCGAATAACTGCGCACTCTGGGTAGCATTGTCAAACCTTCCCGTTTTTTTAATACTGAACCGTTGCAGGAGCTCTGATTTGATCTCGCCTGCAAGCCTGCTGTATTTCGTTGCATCTTCTGTTCTGCCCAGGATAGTAGCAAAGGCTGCTCCTAACTGGACATGGTGGTAATAGAATGCTGCCGCGGAAAAAAATTCAGGTTTTGCATCCAATGCTTCATGATCGCTGATGTCCCAATAAAAAACATTGTTCAATGCTTTGGAGGCCAGGAAATCCAGTTGCCGTTTAAAGGCAGGATAATTTCTTTCTATGATCCGCCTGTCGCCATAATATTCATACAACTGCTCCTGCATATAGGGGAATGCCAATTGCCATCCCAAAGGGCCTGACAGGTCTCCGTATCCCCTGTCATCAATGCCTGTGAAAGGCGCAATTTCGGTTATCCCTCCCTGTGGCCTTTGCTCATTAGCGAAATCGCGGATGGCTTTGTTGTAGAAATGGTACATGTCGTAATTGTATATGAACGCATTTGCCGTAGCCACGATGTCTCCTCCATATCCCATTTTTTCACGACCCGGACAATCTGATTGTACGCTGAATACATTGCTGAGAAAAGTCCATTGTATAGCTTCATGCAACTTATTGAACATGTCATTGGAACAGGCAAAGGTTCCCTTTGTTTCAAGATCACTGTTCATCCGCAGTCCTTCAATATCACCAATGGTGGGCGTTCCGGGCCAACCCGTGATCTCCACATATTGAAATCCGTGAAAAGTAAACCTTGGAGACCATACTTCCAGTCCTTCGCCTTTTAAAATGTAGCTGTCTTCCTGCCATGCGGTTTCGGGCGCACCCGGTCCACCATTGATGGCACCTTTTTTTATCTGGGTAGTGGCAGTCGTCATTACATTTAAAGACCCATCTGCATAGATACCTTCTCCATACCTTAAAGTGATTTTTGTGCCGGCAGCACCTTTTACCTTGATGCGGGCCACCCCTGCAAAGTTCTGTCCCATATCTGCTATAAAAACACCGGGTGTGAAGGCTTTAACGCTGAGCGGCTGTATCACTTTCGTGATTTTTATAGCAGGCTGCATTTGTGCTGTTAATTCCCCATCGGGGCCTGTTTCCGCGACCGCATTTTTCCACAGCCTCTCATCAGTGCCTTTACTGCTCCATGCCTTTTGTTCAAGTCTTGCATCATATTTTTCCCCGAGGTATACATTGTTGAAGATAACAGGTCCTCGTGCGGTCTTCCATGTCTCGTCGGTATTGATCTGCTCTATCGACCCATCCTGATAGGTGATGTGTATCTCGGCTTTTACACAGGGACGCGCCGTCTGCTGGTAATGCCGCAGGTCCCATCTTCCAAATAATTTAAAGGGGAGCGGATTCCACCAGCCACTCCCCAGCATGATGCCTGCAACATTTTCACCGCTGATGGCGAGTGCTGTAATATCGTGCACAACGTAGAGCACCTGTTTCCGGTAGGTGGTAAAACCTGGGTCCAGTACATGATCTCCTATTTTTTTTCCGTTGAGGTAAGCTTCGTAATAACCTAGACCGGAAATATATAAGCGGGCTGTTTTTATTTTTTTTGATACTGAAAAACTTTTGCGGAACAGGGGCATCCTGTCATCTTTGTAATAATCTTCATCGCGTTCAGGGTTTTTACTACCGTCACCGATCCATTTTGCTTTCCAGTCTTTTGCGTCAAGAAAAGCCGTCTCAAACCAGGCGGCCTTGCTCCAGCCTGAATTTTCATCATTTTCTCCATATACTTTAACACGCCAATAATATCGTTTTCCTGACAGCAACGGTACCCCATTATACACTATGTACAAATTTTGACCGGAGATGATCTTTCCGGTTGACCAGGCATTGCCCCTGCCACCATTTATATCTTTTACATTATCACTTACGATGAGCTCGTATGCCCTTTGCCACTCATTTCTTCCTGCAATGCCAAAGGTCCAACTGAATGCGGGGGCTTTTGTATCAATGCCTAGCGGGTTGATGAGCTGCTCACAGGTGAGTTGTGCGGGGATAGGAGCGGCATTTCCATACACAAAGCAGGCATGGATAAAAAGTATATAAATGACTATTATCTTTTTCAATGGAAAATTGTATGGTTTGGTAAATAATGATCCTATTTGTACCATTCAAAATGATATTTGCAGCAATACTACTTTGTCAGCACTAACTGTTTGCCTTCTATCTTAAAATTCATTTTTTCATGTTTGAATAAATTCAACACGCCCGACAAAGGCAATTTTTTTTCTATTTTACCGGAGAAC
Organism: Agriterribacter sp.; assembly: GCA_047600465.1. GTDB lineage: Bacteria > Bacteroidota > Bacteroidia > Chitinophagales > Chitinophagaceae > Agriterribacter. The sequence goes on along the minus strand of JASGKU010000007.1, from coordinate 600,251 downwards.
AACATATCAGTTACATCAACGTCATACTTTATATCGAGATCGTACCATCTCGCCACCTGTCTCATAATAGATTGCACATTGTCTTTATCAAAATAAAAATACCCGTTCTTCCACGCCACCGCCATGTTCACATTTGCAACTGTGTTATTCATTTTGCCGCTCTGCCTACTTAGTTGAACCTGTTTGCCGGGGCTAAGCAATTCGCCTTCACCACCGTGTTTTACTTTTACAGCTCCTTCGAGTAAAGTAGTGTTGACAGCGCTCTCATCTTCATAGGCCATCACGTTAAAATGAGTGCCCAATACTTCCACTAGCATACTACCGTTCTGTATGTCACTTCGCTTTACCAGGACTGTAAAAGGAGATCTTTTATTTTTTGTTACTTCAAAATAGGCCTCTCCTGTAAGTTCTACGTTCCTGGCAGTGTCGCTGAAAACGGTAGGAAAACGGATGGAAGAAGCAGCGTTTAGCCATACTTTGCTTCCGTCAGACAGGGTAACCTGGTAATTTGCACCGCGGGGAGTAGACACAGTGTTGTATAAAACAGTATTGCGCTCTCCTGGCTTGTAAGCAAGTTGTCCTCCCTTTAACTTAACAACTTCCGTTCCGCCCTGCTGCGCAAGTTTCCCCTCTGCAGCACTGTCGAGTATAACCTTTTCCCCGCCAGCCAGTATAAGCACTGCATTGTTGTTACCCGGCATAACGTTACCGGGTAACCGATCTTCGACAGGTTGCCGTACTATTTCTTTACGGGGAGACCGGGGACGAAAAAAATACACAGTCAAAAAAACTATACCAATGACTGCGGCTGCAATAGTCACCCAGCGTTTGTTCCACCTGCTGCCCTGCACGGGCATCTCTATCGCATCATTGCCGGATTGCACTACTGTACGATACATATTGTCCCAATCTACGCCGGAAGCGGTTGACGGAAGTTTTCCTTCTTTTGCCTGCTGCCAGAGATCCTGAAGCGGCAATGACATAGCGGCTATCTCCTCTTCCTTTGCATCATACAACCATACCAGCAGCTCATCGACTTCGTCGGGAGAAAGTGTTCCGTTCGTATATCCAGTGAAAAGAAAATGTATCCGTTGTGTTTTATCCATAAAAAAAGTTTTGTTATAACCCGTTAGCACATGGCATATGTATGATAGCAACCGTTTTTCTATTCGTTTACTCAATCGTCGACAATATAGAACTGCCATCCCTGTTTCCCGTCATCCTTACAAAGGCTTCTCCAGCCTTAACTCCTAACTGCTTGCCCCTGAAATCTTCCATTGCGGTATGGGCTTCGGCATATATCCTGTCAGGATGCTGGCTTATGTGACAATACACTGCTTTTCTCTTTTGTTCCTGTGTATCTGTTATGTCAACATAATCGGTTGGTTGAAACACCATCGTTTGTAGTCCGACGCACACCTCAAAAAAATACAACACAAATGGTCTGTCTGTACGCATCCATGTTTGTATCGTTAACAAACTTGCTACCTGGTGATCCTTATGAGAATCGATGGGCCAATGTGTAAAAACGATGTCTGGTTTTTCGTCCGACAATACCTGTTGTATTTTTTTCAACCAGTCATTGTTACAAACGGTGTCTCCATCAATCTGTCCCGCGAACACGGGTTTAACTTTTAATATTTTACAGGCGTTGATCGCTTCCTGTTTCCTGATAGCCGCTGCTTCAGCCAAAGATTTCCCTTGTATGCCTGCATCTCCCGTGGTGAGATATATGATTGTTACATCATGTCCATCATTCGACAGCTTTGCGAGCGTACCACCGCAGCCACTTTCAGGATCATCGGGATGCCCTCCTACGCATACAATTTTTTTCTTTGTACGCTTATTGTCTGCCTTCGCCTGTAGTAATGCCGGAAGCGACAAAGCGCCAACGCCGGCTACTGCGTTTTTTACAAATGTTCTTCTGCTTTTCGTTGTTGATTTCATATATCAATACCCATCATTCTGATGGAGTCCTTTTATCAAATCCAGTTCTTTTGATGGCTTTGGCAGCAACATATTGTGCTCGTCTATATAAGGATATTGCGGCTTTTTAACTTCCAGCAATTTTTCTTTCCTTATCAGATCAAACCAACGGCTGCCAAACTCAAACGTAAATTCCCAACCTCTTTCATCAAATACCGCTTTATCAAAAGCCTCCTTCGCCATACCGGCTGGCAAGGGGTCAATACCGGCACGAACTCTTACTTTGTTAATGGCGTCTCTTGCCTGTTCTGAGGGAGTTCCTTCCGCCATATTTGCCGCTTCTGCGTAAATCAGCAACACATCGGCATAGCGGATCAACACGCTGGCTCCATCGCCATCAAAAGAAAAAACATCCGTGTTCTGACCGGCAGCCGCACCCGCATCCCTGAACTTGGCAAAATAAGGCACCTGGTTTACATCATCCCTCCAGCTTGACCCATCATTGAATATGGTATGAAAGGTGGCATCTTTGCGGGAACCTTCCGGAAATTTATTAAAGAAGTCAAGTTCGGTATAATCGCTTGACCAGCCACCCTCCACCGCCGGGCGGATGCCGACATGCTGGTGGCTTCCTTCGGCCCAGCTATATTTAGAAGAACCAAAAAAAGTAAAAATTGATTCTTTGCTGGTTAGTTTATTTGCTACCAGCCATTGGTCTGCAAAATCCGGCATCAGTTCGTACATATTCATATCCATCACTTCCTTTGCTTTATCACGGGCAAGCGGATAATACGATGCATCTTTTACAGGCCAACCTGCCATAGTAAGATACACTTTTGCCAGCAGTGCTTTCGCTGCTCCTTTTGTAGCTTTTCCTTTTTCCGGATACGCAGTGGAGAGTTTTTGTTCTGCAACCTTCAGGTCATCTATGATAAGCTTGTAAATATCGGTTTCAGGTGATTCAGCAATTTCTTCCGGTTTATCATTGTTAAGTTCAGTAATCAATGGAACTTTCCCCCAGTACCTGGTCACATAAAAATAAGACAAGGCCCGCAGGAACCTTGCCTGTCCTTCAAATTCATCTAACTTCTCCTGGCTTACATCCTGCGCATTGGGAAGGTTTCGAATTAACGTATTGGCATTGTTGATGGAAGAATAGAACTGGCTCCATACGGCAAATAAAGTAGTAAAGCCAGGGAGCACTTTCAGTGTTTCATAGCCCGCGTATTCAGGATCCCACAATACAAAGCCCGCATCGTCGGCTCCTCCGCCCAATAACATGGTGGGATCGGCATCAAACAACTGGTAACTGGTATATAACGGAGCATACACACCTGTAACCGCTGCCTCAAAATCGGCCTGGGTTTTATAAAAATTCTCAGGAGACAAACTTCCCTCAGGCACTTCTTTCAATTTTACGCAACTACCTGCCAGCACTGCAACCACAAGAAAATATATAATAGATCTTTTCATGACTTTACAATTTTACGTTCAAACCAATGGTGAATGACTTTTGTGATGGATAGGTAGCGATATCAACACCGCTCCGGCTATCCACTCCCGTTCTGGCTTCCGGTTCGAATCCTGAATATTTTGTTTTTGTAAACAGGTTAATGCCCCCTACATAGATCCTGACGGAAGACAGGGTATTTATTCTGAAGTTTGAAAAAGTATATCCCAGCGTCAGCGTTTTTAAGCGCAGGTATGAGCCATCTTCGAGCCATCTTGTGGATTGATTTTGTTCATAAGCGACGGTACCTTTAAAAGAAGGTACATCGGTGTCTTCATGCGTGGGGGTCCACCTGTCCAGAATTTTTACACTGGTAGCATCCGCGTCTGTTGTAGTCTTGTCAAACCGTACGCGGGATACGTTGTAGATCTTATTTCCCTGAACACCCTGCAGGAAAAAATTAAGATCGAAGTTTTTAAATCCCAACGTATTAGTCCACCCAAAAACAAACTTTGGCTGCGAGTTACCAATATCCACGATATCTGCTCCGTCGATCTTATTATCTTTATTCTGATCAACATATTTGGGATAACCTGGAGCCGCGCCGTATACAGCCGCTTCGGTGGCCTCCGCTGTTTTCCAAACGCCATTCATCACATATCCCCTGAACACCCCTATGGGTTTGCCAACTTCCAGCCAGATAGTGTTGCTGAAACCAGGAACCCCGGGATCGCCCAGTGGCAGTTCGTTCAAACCGTTATACAACTCAAGCAGCCTGTTCTTATTGAGGCTCAGGGTGACTCCTGTTTCCCATTTAAGATTATTTACAAGCGGTTTACCTCCAAGGTAAAATTCAAATCCTGCGTTTTGCATAGACCCTACGTTTCGGAGTATGGAACCCGTACCGCCTCCAATAGCAGGTAGCTTCACTGAGAAGAGCAGATCAGTCGTTTTCTTGTTGTAGTAATCAGCTACCAGGTTGATTCGTCCGTCGAAGAAATCCGCATCTACCCCGATATTAAATTGCGCAGTCTTTTCCCATTTCAAATCAGGATTTCCTGTCCCTCCCAATCCGACTCCCACCGAAGCGCTTGATCCATTTAAGATATAAAGGAGGTTATTATTCAGGGAGGCCAATGATTGATAAGGATTGATGGCCTGGTTACCAACCACGCCGTAGCTTGCCCTGAGTTTCAATCCTGAAATTGATCCTTTCAGGTTGCTCATAAAGTGTTCGTTCGAAATATTCCATGCAGCCCCCACCGACGGGAAAAAGCCCCATTTGTTGCTTGCTCCAAAAACAGATGAACCATCGTACCTGCCGGTAAGGGTAAGCGAATAACGGTCCGTGTAATTATAATTCAGCCTGCCCATGTAGGAAAGCAAGGTAGACGTATTTCCATATGATTGAGGTATCTGGGGATTATTCCCCAGGGACAGATTATAATAGGTTACCGCATCGGTAAGAAAACCTATTGAACCGGCACTGCTGCCATTGTTTTTTACATACTGCTGTTCTACAACACCTGTCAGCTTCAGCCCATGATCTCCAAACCTGTTCTCATAGGTAATCATATTGGTATTCTGCAGCAGCATTAACCTTGCATTGCTGATGCCGGCAGCTTCTGTTCCTGCACTACCTGATGGTTTTGAATTGAAATAAGAATTGCTTTCTGCGTTGGTGCCCTTGTACCCTCCCAGGATATTCACTTTAAGCTGTTCAGTAATCTTATACTCTACATCAGCCACTGCATTTACATCGTTGGTGATATTATCTACTACGGGTTCTACAGCAAGCGCCAACGGATTATAGGCAGTGGGAGGACCGTAACCCCCACCTGGTTTTGAATAACTTCCGTCTGCTTCATAAACAGGTTTGGTTGGGGCAAACTGAAGGGCGCTATATATGGGGCTTCCTGCGTTAGCGCCTCCACCATATGTATTGATCACCGTTGGATGACTTACATTTCTGTTGGCAAAGAGGTTAAGACCAACGCTGATTTGTTTACTGACCTGTGTTCTTACGTTTGACCTGACCGCATATCCAGAAAATGACGAACCTTCGATAATACCGCGTTGGCCAGTTGCCGTAGCAGATATAGCATACGATGTATTATCATTGGCACCGCTCACACTAACCTGGTGATCATGTGTGAAACCCTGGCGAAAAATTACATCCTGCCAGTTCGTGCTTTGTGTTTTGAAGGTTTCGAGATCATCCGCGCTGAAAATTTCACCTGCTCCAAATTCTTTCCTGTTTTCATTTACCGTAATAGCATATTGTTCCGCATTTAACTGTTCAAGCTTCTTCAGCACACGACTGAATGTAAAGTAAGTATTGTAACTCACCACAGGTTTTCCCTTCTTACCTTTCTTTGTGGTAACGATAATGACACCATTGGCGCCCCTGGCTCCGTAAATAGCAGTGGCAGATGCATCTTTCAATACTTCTACAGACTCCACATCATTGGGATTCAAAGAACTCAATGTACCTAACTGCAATCCGTCAATTACCACCAGCGGATCATTACCCCCGTTTACAGAATTCACCCCTCTGATACGCATGGTAACGGGAGCATTGGGTGCTGCATTATCATTCTGTACCATCAACCCTGAAACCCTTCCCTGCAGCGCCTGGTCAACTCTTCGGGTAGGCAGTTGCGTTAGTTCCTTCAGTTTTACAGATGCTACCGAACCGGTTATGTCTGATTTTCTTTGTGAGCCATAGCCGACAATGACCACTTCCTGTTGTCGCGAATCGACATTCCGCAGTTGAACAGATAATTCCATTTTATTACTAACATTCACCTCCTGTGTTTGCATGCCTACAAAGGAAATGACCAGGATTTTTGGTTCATTATCAGAGATCTCAATGGTGAATCGCCCGTTTTCATCTGTAGTGGTGCCCTTATCGGTTCCTTTTATTTTTACGCTAACACCGGCCAATACTTCCCCGGTCGTATTGGTCACTCTTCCACTTACTTTAACAACATTGTTCACTGCCAATGGCGCTGCAACCGGGGGCGAAATTTCCTTACGGGTAACCAGGATAGTTTTTCCTTCAATAACATAAGTAAGTTGTTGGTTGTTAAAACAAGCCTTTAGGAATTCCTCCAGCGAAGCTGATCTTACATTGACGGTAACAGGCTTCCCGGTTTTAATGAGCCCATAGTTGTAAAATACCACATAACCTGTCTGTTCCTCGATCACAATAAAAATTTTTTCCAGCGATACATTCCTCCCGGAAAAAGTTACCTGCTGGGAAAAAGTTTTTGCGCTTACCTGCAAAAACAAAGCGACGAGTATGAAGACAGTCAGTTTAATAGCGAGCCAATTTTGTTTTGTGATGGCTAACAGGCCTGTTATGAGCCGGTTACCCCAATAAAGCATTAATTGCATACATTGCAACAGTTTTGGGTTTACAAAAAGTATTCTTTAATCGGTTACTGAATAGACCCAGACATCAGCCAGGAGCACTGCGAATGTTCCTGGCCTTTTTTTATGAGGTCCTGCGTTATTAAGCCAAGACCGCCGGAAAAAGTTTTAGGACTAACCGGAGATGAATTATTTATTATTATTTTTCTTTTTTACAAAAGAGGATCATGCGGTTCAGATCGGGAGTGCTCTCATAAAGAGATCGACGGTGATGTTCAACCCGGGAGGAGCGGTTCCAGCAAATCGATTATTGAAAATATTACGAAGGGAATAACTCGATTATCATCACTAATTTGAAGTAAATATTCACGTAGTTGCTGCAGCGCCGCTATGAGGTGATTTTTAACCGTACTCAGAGAAAGGTTGAGTTTTTGTGCTATTTCCTCCAGCTTCATTCCATGGTTACGGCTGAGTTGGTATACCAGTTTGCGTTGGGGTGACAGTGCGGAAATCCCCTTCTGCACCAAACCCGACATTTCCTTCGTATCCATTTGTGCACTCACATTGTTGAATGCCGGAGACATCTTTTTTTTAAGCTCGTTCGACAACCGGGTATCCAGCGCAGCTTTATTGAAAAAATCCATGCTTTCATTGCGCGCCATCCTGTAGATATAGTAATCTATATTTTCTATCTGTCCCAATTCATGTCTTTTCTTCCACAAGCGGATAAATATCTCCTGCGTAATATCTTCTGCTGCTTCATGAGATTTTGTGATGCGCTGTATATAATCGTGAAGGGGGATCTTGTAGGTCTCAAATAACCATTTAAAAGTTTCCTGCTCGTTTTTAAAATGGTAAAGACCGGCCATATTTTTGGGGGATACGTTGAGTCAGAAACAATTTTCCTGTATTTTTTTGTTTTTACCAAATAAAATCACAGTCCTGGGCATAACCGAGGAATGTTACGTTTGATTGGTTTAAAAGTTTAGAAACCGGATGGAATATAGTGCTTGAAAAAATTATGGAACTCGTCCCGCGAAACAAATATCCCTGACATGACTTTACTACTTTGATATTTTCAGAATATTTCCTAATACACATCATCTACTTGTTTAAGGGAATTGCGCCTTTTACCTCCAGTGGAGGCATCACCCAGCAGGGTTGGGGAGAAATCGTATTTACATTATCGAGGAACAAACTGTGCCAACGTTTGAATGAATTTCCAGATGGTTTCCATGAAGCAGTGAAAAAATTATCATTGGGGAAAAGGTACTACGGCTGCTGTTGCAAGCATCACCAAAGCTACATTGACTAATTAAAACCAGCATGTGTTTCTGCGGATCAGCAGGCAAGGATTTAATCTATTCACTCCCGTTAAAATGCGATTCACTCCCTTATACCGGCGCCTGGTCGGTAAACAGTCCCATTGCCATGCTTGATAGGATTAAGATTGTAAAAAAAAGACATGAAAAAACTACATTCATCATTATACTTTTTGTTGATGGCTGGTCTGATTTTATTGGGCTTGTCCAGTTGTGATAAAAATAACGATACTTCTACTCCGCCGGCTCGGGGAACTATTACCCAGATAGTGTCAGATAGTGCAGCTTTTTCTATCTTAAAAGCAGCGGTGTTAAAAGCAGGACTGGCAGACGCCCTGGGAAGTGGCACCCTTACTGTTTTTGCACCGGATAACGACGCATTTACTGCTGCAGGTATCAGTGCCTCTACTATTGAATCATTGCCGGTTACAACGCTAGACTCTATTCTTAAATACCATGTGCTTGGCGCAGCCGTTCCATCCTCCTCCGTGCCTGCAAGCGATACGGTAAAAACACTACTGGGCTTAAACCTGTATGCATCAAAAAATACGAATGGTGTTTTTGTAAATGGTATAAAAGTTAAAACAGCAGATATACCTGCGTCTAATGGAGTGATACATGTCATAGAAAATGTGTTGATGCCTCCCACCAAAACCATCGCGGGTATTGCTGCGGGAAATCCTGATTTCAGTTTGCTGGTGGCGGCGGTTACTCGTGCAGGTTTGCTGGATGCTATTTCGGGACCGGGAAAATATACAGTATTTGCTCCTACCAACGCAGCTTTTCAAGCAGCGGGTTTTAATACGGTAGACGATATTAATGAGGCACCCCAGGACGTGATTACTAACGTGGTAAAATATCATGTGCTTGCTACCAATGTTTTTGCGGGTGATCTTACGGAAGGAGCCACTCCAACCACTATACAGGGTGGAACACTTACCATAGGATTATCTCCTGGAGCCAACGTAAAAGTTACAGGAAGTTCTGCATCGGCTGCCTCAATAACTACCGCCAACATTGTAGCGACCAATGGTGTCGTTCATGTAATTGATAAAGTGCTAATGCCATAAAAAACGATCGGGAAAAGTTGTTCTTACTTCATGTACCGGGGACGAAGGGAAATCTGTACCCACTTTTTAACACTGCTTTTTTCATCTTTAAATATAAGTCACATGTACAAAAAAAATCGACTGCTTAGCACGATCGCAGTATTGTTTTCTGTTGCACTTTTCCTTCAAAGCTGCAGCAAGTTTAAAGATTATTTTCCTCATGGCGGTGGCACAGAAAAGTTAACCATTGCCCAATTAGTTGCACAAACACCCGACTATAGTTTACTCAAAACCGCTTTGCAAAAAGCGGGACTAACAGAGACATTGAACCAGCCAGGTACTTTCACTGTCTTTGCGCCGGACAACAAAGCGTTTGCAGCAGCGGGTTTTCCCAACGCCGAAGCTATATCTAAGCTGTCTGTTGATGCTTTGAAAAATATATTATTGTATCATGTATTGGGTTCAAAAGTTACCGCTGCTCAAATTCCTGCGGCTATTAATACGCCTGTTAATACACTCGCAGGCAAAGAAATTTTTGTAACTAAACAAGATGGCAAAGTTTCTGTCAATGGAGCTAATGTTGTAAAGGCAGACATCATGGCTTCCAATGGCGTGATCCATGCCATCAATAAAGTGCTGATCCCGCCACCGGGTACGATCGTAGCGCTTGCGGCGGCTAATGCTGACTTCTCTTTCCTTGTTGCTGCTGTGCTTCGGGCGAGCGAAGGCTCCACTGATGTAGCCGCTTTATTGTCCGGCCCCGGACCGCTAACAGTATTCGCGCCAACCAATAAAGCATTTATGAAGGCTGGTTTTGCTACCATCGAAAGCATCAAAGCAGCCAAACCAGATGATCTTACCACCATCCTCGCTTATCATGTTGTCAGTGGACGCGTATTTTCGTCTTTATTGGTAAACAATGCGATGGTGCCAACCTTGAACGGGGCTAAAGTCACCATTAAACTTTCCAACAACAAAGCACTGGTGAAAGGTAATGGTAACACAACCGCTTCAACGATAACCAGTACAGATCTGGTGGCCACAAACGGTGTTGTACACGTAATAGATCAGGTATTATTACCTTAAATTTGGAACAATAAAGTGCCGAAAAACCTGGCTGGCATTCATTGTCGGCCAGGTTTGTTTAATATGAAAATGTTCAACCATTCATACCGTTATGTTTTCATTGCCTGCCTTGGTATCTACTCCTGGATCAATGCGTCTTTTATTGAAACGTTTACTTATTATGGTATCAAGTCCAGCAGCCTTTCGCAAATACTGGGGTTTCTGCTGATCTGTTTACTTGTTTGGGAGGGTAACCGTTTTATGAAGTATCTGCTGGATAGCTATGTACTGAAAAAATACCATTCCCTTAACCCCGTAGTTGCCCTTTTTGTTGCAAGCCATGTGATTGCCCTGTCCGCAGGACTGCTGGTATATTTTTTTATAACCTCCATCGTATTAAAAGAAATCGATCATTCCAACAAGATAGCACTGAAACTTACCCTGTTATTTTCTTTCCGCATCAACCTTTTTTTACAGTGCATTAATGCCATCGTTCATTTTTTAAACAGGTTCCAGCAAAAGCAGGCGGAAGCGGAGGAACTCAGGCGCATCAATATACAGGCCCAGTTGCAAGCTATACGCAACCAGGTAAATCCGCATTTTTTGTTTAATAACCTCAATGTACTGTCTACGCTTGTGCTGCAGAAAAACCAGGATGCCAATACTTTTATAGAAGCTTTCTCTTCGGTATACAGGTACATTCTTAAAAGCAGAGATGCGGAAACGGTGATGCTGAAAACAGAACTTACTTTTATTGAACCCTATATATACCTGTTAAAAACCAGGTTTGGTAATGCGCTGCATATCGTATTGGATATACCCTTACCATATGTCGAATATTATATAGTACCTGCCGCTTTACAGTTACTCATAGAAAATGCGATAAAACATAATATTACTTCCATTGCACTTCCTCTGACGGTAAAACTTTTTGTAACAAGCGATCAATATCTAGTTGTGCAAAATAACCTGCAGGAAAAAACCGAGAAACCGGCATCGACGGAATTCGGGCTATATAATATCAGCCAACAGTACAAATTATTATCGGGTAAAGAAATCAGAATTGACAAAAACGACAAGTTTTTTTCGGTAGCTATTCCTTTATTAAAAACAATGGACGTGAAAGCGTACCAAAGTTCAATGCTGTAATGTATGAAAGTGCTTATTATTGAAGATGAACACCTGGCGGTAGAACGGCTGCGGTTATTGCTCCAGGAATATGACAGTAATATTGAAATAGTGGCAACGCTGGATGCGGTTGCTCCTGCGATAGAATGGTTCAATACGCATCCACAGCCAGATCTCATATTTCTTGATATAGAACTTGGTGATGGAATGTGCTTTACCATCTTTTCAGAAGCCAGCGTGAAGTGCCCCGTTATCTTTACAACTGCCTATGATCATTATGCCCTGGATGCGTTTCAACTTTTCAGCATTGATTACCTGTTGAAACCTGTCACCCTGCAATCGCTTGCCTCTTCTATTCAGAAATACCGTGAGATGATATCTTTTCATCACAGTCCACAGGATATTACCAGGTTGCTGGAAGTACTACAATCGGCCGGGAAAAATTATAAAGAACGCTTCCTCGTAAAATCCGGCACCCGCATGTTTTTTATTGAAGATGCAAATATTCTCTACTTTTTTGCTGACGATAAAACTATTTTTTTGGTAGACGCTGAAGGTACCAGGTTTGTGATAGATTTCACCTTAGACAAATTGCAGGAGATGCTGAATCCAAAATATTTTTTCAGGCTTAACAGGAAGATCCTCTGCCGCATCACCTCCATCAAAGAAGTTAAAACCTATTTCAACAACCGCCTATCTGTGCTGCTACAGGCAGGCAAAACCAAAGATGAAATCATTATCAGCCGCGATAGGGTAGCGGCTTTTAAATTATGGGCTGAAGCCTGACATGCACATTCATCTAAAACTCACATATATGTACCTGAAAAGAATTTTACTTTTTTTCGTAGCCATTACTACTTTTTTTGAAAGCTATGCGCAGCGCAATATGCTGTCAACAACCACCCTGGAAAAGAACGCTCAGCATCCAAACAAAGCGATGGTACTTCAGGCAATCAACGATAATGTGGAAGATCGAGGGAATGACGCTTCCGTAAAAAGAACAGTGCAGCCTGTTGAAAAAGAAGAATTGCCTGTCCATTACCGTGGCTTCGGACATTATACGGAAATCGGAGCATTGGCGGCTACCAAGAACCGTCCTGACAACGTTACGACTGCCGCGTTTTCGTTCCAAACGGTAAATGGTTATACTTTCAGCCGCTGGTTGTTTACAGGCATTGGTGTTGCCGCGGATTTGTATGCCACACAAACCACTATTCCTGTTTTTGCAAGTGTGAGAGGTAACCTCATCAAAGGCGGCCGGTTTATTCCTTTTTATTTTATTGACGGTGGTTATGGCATCGACATTACTTCAAGTACCACTGATATCAGTTATAAAGGAGGCGCGATGTTTTCAAGTGGCATCGGGTTTAAAATCCCCGTCAACAATGGCGTGGGATTTATGGTAAGCTTCGGTTACAGGATGCAGAAAGGTTCTACCATTCAATCGGGCATTGAAAAGGATTATACCAACAACCGTATAGCGCTTAGGGCGGGATTCTATTTATGATGGCACCATTTTCTTGCTAAGCCTGGGATACGCCCGATCGACTATTCTTCTTTTTACTCAGGGAACGGAATTTGTATTTCAAATAGTATATGCGAATATTACTCACCGGCGCGACGGGATATATTGGTCAAAGACTGCTTCCTGTACTTATAGAAAGCGGGCACCAGATTGTCTGTTGTGTACGTGATAAAGGAAGGCTTGATATTTCTAAATATCCCGCTCCATCGGTAACGATCGTGGAAGCGAACTTGCTGGAGCCACTAACGTTGATGGGTATCCCGGAAGATATTGATGCGGCTTTTTATCTCGTGCATTCGCTTGCTGTCCACGGGAAGGATTTCGAAAAACTTGAACTGGCTTCTGCGACTCATTTCAGGGCACGTATGGAACAGACAAGGGTTCGACAGATCGTGTTCTTAAGTGGTATCGTAAACGAGGATGAATTGTCCCCACATCTGCAGTCCCGCAAAAAAGTCGACGAGATCCTTCATGCAGGTGCTATACCTGTCACTACTTTGCGCGCGGGGATCATCGTGGGATCAGGTAGTGCCTCTTTCGAAATCATCCGGGATATTGTGGAAAAATTGCCCTTTATGATCGCACCCAGATGGCTAAAAACCCAGTGTCAACCTATTGCTATCAGAAATGTGATCAGCTTTCTTTGCGGGGTGTTGCTGAACGAAAAAATGTACCGGCAGCACTTTGATATTTACGGTGTCGATACGCTCACTTACAAGGAAATGTTGCTACGGTTTGCAAAAGTGAGGGGATTAAAAAGAACCATACTGATCGTGCCTGTGCTTACCCCACACCTGTCTTCTTACTGGTTGTATTTTGTAACCTCTACTTCTTACGCCATCGCAAGGAATTTAGTGGAGAGCATGAAGGTCCCGGTCATTGCAAAACCCAATCATTTGGCGGAGGAGCTTGGCATCCAGCTACTGGACTATGAAACCGCTATCCGGATAGCATTTGACAAGATTGAACAAAACCTCGTTTTATCCAGCTGGAAGGATGCGCAACAATCACAACGGGTCAACAAAGCATTAACGGAATATATTGAAGTGCCTACGTTCGGATGCATGACCGATAAAAAAACGCGGAACATCGCTGATACCGAAGCAGCATTGGATAAAATATTTTCCATCGGAGGAGACGTAGGCTGGTATTATGGCAACTGGATGTGGAACCTGCGCGGATTTCTTGACCAGCTGTTGGGGGGCGTGGGTAGGCGAAGAGGGAGGAAAAATAAAGGAACCATTGCAGCAGGTGAATCACTTGATTTCTGGCGCGTAATCTTTGCCAGCCGAAAGAACAAAGATTGCTCCTGTATGCAGAAATGAAACTGCCCGGCGAAGCCTGGCTGGAGTTCAGGATCGATGACAATAATACACTGCGACAAACGGCTACGTTCAGACCGCTGGGTTTGTGGGGCAGGATGTATTGGTACGCCATGCTGCCTTTTCATATTTTTATCTTCAACGGTATGGCGTCGAAGATTGCAGGAAGGAAATGAGTGGCTTGCAGCGTACCAGGGATTAATAGTTTCTACACTGGGAATAAATTCTCCCGTCAGCTTTGATCGCATAACCTTATCTGCACCCGGTCATGCAACTTTTTTAGATTTCGAATTATGCATAGTAAGGGAGTGGTTGAATAAGTTGCCAGTTTAAGGTAAATTTTCCTCACTTTTTAGTAGCTGTTTGTTGCCTCCTGTTCCCATTAAACTTGCTGGGCTTTTAAAAACAGCATTATATAAACTGGCATCAATTTGTTTACAGTTAAGAAAAAAGTAATTATGAACAGCATAGATAAAAATCAAAAAGAAAAAAATCAGGAAGATTTGATTAGTGCAGAAGCTGCCAAACGGATCAAAGAAATGGTGGACAATGATGCTACCTGTTTTTTTTGTACGAAGGGAAATGTTGGCCGCACATATGGTACAAGACCTATGAGTGTCCTGCAGGCAGACGAAGATGGTACACTATGGTTTATGAGTGCGAAAGATAGTCATAAGAACGTCGACATTGCATCTGATCCATCTGTAGATTTATATTTTAAAGGTTCCGCTCATTCAGACTTTCTCTTCCTCACCGGAAAGGCAACTATCACCGTGGATAAAAACCGGATTGAAGCTTTATGGAAACCTATTATCAAAACATGGTTTACCGAAGGAGAAGACGATCCGCGCATTACTGTCATAAAATTCAGTCCGACAGACGGCTACTACTGGGATACTAAGCATGGCAGTCTTGTTGCAGGGCTTAAAATGGCAGTTGGAGCCCTAACCGGACAAACGTTAGATGATAGCATACAGGGAAAAATAAAAGTGTAAATCTCTTTTATATTGGATGAAAGCCATTTCCAGATTCCCGGCATTGGGTAGTTATAATCTGCGTTTTCCATTTATGAGATAGGGAAATTGATAAGTAATCCCTACTGTGGGAATATTTTATCCCATCAGTATTTACAATATGCACCCGTTAACTCCTGTGTTTCATTGGCACGGTTTTCTAATTGGCGAATTATCCTTTCAACAAAAAATGTCTTATGGCAAAGTCAAGAACTTCCACAAAAAGCGGCAAGACAAATTCAAAAATAAAAGACCTTTCTGCATACAGACTTGATGCAACTGATCAAGGGATGACCACCGACCAGGGTTTACCAATCAACGACGATCACAACTCCCTGAAATCAGGAGAACGGGGTAGTACCTTGCTGGAAGATTTTATACTACGTGAAAAGATCACGCACTTTGATCATGAAAGAATACCGGAACGGATCGTTCACGCAAGGGGTAGTGGAGCGCATGGTGTATTCAAATTATCGAGATCGCTGGAGGAATATACCAAAGCAGGATTTCTCACGGATACTAAAAGAGAAACACCGGTGTTTGTACGCTTTTCAACGGTAGCGGGATCCCGTGGCTCGAGTGACCTGGCAAGAGATGTAAGAGGTTTTGCTGTGAAGTTTTATACCACCGAAGGCAATTATGATCTTGTCGGCAACAATATTCCCGTGTTCTTTATCCAGGACGCCATGAAGTTCCCGGATCTGATCCACTCCGTAAAACCGGAGCCCGACAATGAGATGCCGCAGGCAGCTTCTGCACACGATACTTTCTGGGACTTTATTTCTTTAATGCCTGAAAGCACGCATATGATCTTCTGGGCGATGAGCGACAGGGCTATTCCGAGAAGTCTCCGCATGATGGAAGGTTTTGGTGTGCATACGTTCAGACTGATCAATGAAAAAGGGCAATCACATTTTGTGAAATTTCACTGGAAGCCAGTGTTGGGCGTACACAGTGTAGCCTGGGATGAAGCGCAAAAGATATCCGGTAAAGATCCTGATTTTCATCGCCGCGATTTATGGGAAGCGATTGAGAACGGAAACTTTCCCGCATGGGATCTCGGCGTACAGATCATTCCGGAAAAAGATGAATTCAAATACGAATTTGATCTGCTTGATCCCACTAAGCTCGTACCAGAGGAACTGGTGCCTGTGCAGATCGTAGGGAGAATGACGTTAAACCGCAATCCTGATAATTTTTTTGCAGAGACAGAGCAGGTGATGTTCAGTCCCGCACATGTTGTTCCCGGTATTGATTTTACCAACGATCCTTTATTGCAGGGAAGGTTGTTCTCTTACACCGATACACAGTTATCAAGACTAGGTGGACCGAACTTTCACCAGATTCCCATCAACCGGTCAGTCAATACGATCTATAATAATCAACGGGATGGGCATATGCAAGTGCAGGTACATACAGGCAAGGCAAGTTATTCTCCTAACAGCATTGGGGGCGGTTGTCCATATATGGCGAAGGCTGCCCAAGGTGGCTTTACCAGTTTTACAGAACGGATCGACGCCAAAAAGATCAGGGGAAGAAGTAAAAGTTTTTTAGATCATTTCAGCCAGGCGATTTTATTCTATAATAGTCAGTCAGTCCCGGAACAGCAACATATCAAAGATGCGTTTAGTTTCGAATTATCTAAAGTGAAGATCCCGGCCATAAGGGAGCGGATGATCGGTACACTTACGAATATAGATATGGATCTCGCGAAATATGTGGCAGCTAAGGTCGGAGTGAAGGTTCCTCTTAAAGCGATGCCGGTAGAAAATGGCGCAGTGCCTGCGGATGGTAAACCAAAAGATTATGCACCGATAAAGAAGGTTCCATCTATCGAAAAATCAGCCGCCTTAAGCATGGTGAATAAGAAGTCGCCTATTGCCACCCGTTGTATAGCTGTGTTAGTAGCTGATGGTGTGAATGCGTCGACGCTGGAAAGCCTGCTGAAGAAAGCAAAGGCTCTGGGTGCGGATATAAAGTTAGTTGCACCTACGCTTGTTGATGTGCGAGGCTCTGACAAATCTGCTATAGCAGTTGATGAAACTTTATTTAATACGGCGTCTGTATTATTTGATGCTGTATTCATTCCCGGAGGGGCATCTTCCGTGAATGCACTCTTGAATGAAGCGGATGCTATCCGTTTTATCAATGAGCAGTACAGACATTGTAAGGCGATTGGGTTTGATAAAGATGCAGCGCCGTTGATGGAGAAAACATTTGTAAAGGCCGGTGAAGGGGTGACGAATGATGGGAAGATTGATAAATTTTTGCAGGATATGGGGAGACACAGGTTTTGGGAGCGGGAAATGGAAAGGAAAGTGGCGGTGTGAGGGTGAATAGGAGATTGGTTAGACTGGAGCAATGGTATTTTATTGTTTGATAAAATCTTCTAAGGGCTTTATGAATTTATCGAATGCTTCTATATGTGGCAGATGTCCAACGTTTTCTAGTTCTACCAGTTGAGAACCGCGAATCTTTTTCTGTGTTGCTTTTCCCAGTAATTGGTACCGTCCCATTTTAGCCCGAACTGTTGGGTCTTTGATGAGCTCTTTGCCGATAGCAGTCCTGTCCCGTGTTCCGATGATCAATAGAGTGGGTACGGCGATATTGCTGAATTCGTACACAACTGGTTGTGTGAAAATCATATCAGACGTCAGCGCATTATTCATCGCAACGACAGGATAGTCCGGCGCCTTTGTCCAGCCCGCAGAAAGGTAGAGCCACTCATCGTAAGCCGGCTTCCATTTTGATGAAAATTAACTTGAGGATGTTTTTGCCAAGTATTTTCGTGAGCTTGATAAAGTCATTTCTTATAGTGGATTTGGAATGGGTTTATTTATTAGTGCAAGCATTATTCAGGCTCATAACAGTAGGATATGGGTTGAGAATAATAAAGATAAAGGGTGTTCTTTTTTCTTTACATTGCCGGTTGGACATCAATCATAACATCTCTTTCGGATTCCCAGGCGATTATCAAATTATTTTAAGCGAGAAAAGTAAACTTCTGAAAGCTATATTAGCCCACCGGAACGCATGACACGAAGTTTTCAAAATAAATAATGACACTCTCGAATAAGTCTACAATGGATGTAGCGAAGTCCTTCTATTCTAAAAATAAAAAAGCCACGGGCGGGCGTGGCTTCATCTATATTTTCCAAATAACATTAAAGGTACAGTGGGTTTCCAAGGCTGCTTGTAAGAGTATGCTATCTGTTTGCCTTTAACGTTGTAAAGATGGGGAAGATTTTTCCGGTCTGCAATGTTTTTAGATCAGTGAAGCATAATTATCGCTGAATTGACGGGGATTTGCGGCAGACGGAGGTTTAAAATAAGCGTCAGGGATTGCAGTGGAAATCCTTTTGTAAAAACAAATACAGTAACAAAAGATTGCAACGGAAAGCCCGGGAGACACCCGGAATTGCATATAGCTATCATAAAGATCAAGTAATTGTTTATTGCAAACAGGATTTAAATTTCCGTGAATGCTATTTTCTTAATTCTAACCTGGATAGTTTTCCACTTTTGCCAAAAATAAATGTCTTTGGTACAATACTTGCCGCATTCTCTGAAATTTTCAACAAGTTTAAATCCAATATTATGTGCAAAAATCTACTCTGACTTTGCTCACTGGAAAGTATTACCCATACTGATTTAAGAACATAATCCCCTCAACTATTTTAGTCATAGTGTTTAAGTACGCAAGAGCAATCGTGCGAATGCTTTATTTCTTCATTTTTTAACTTCATTATGTTATGATCCAAATCGACTGCAAAACCCATTCTAAGCCAATGCCTGCATATCGTCTGGTGTCTTTTTCTTTCCTGATCATTCTGTTTTCATTTTCTATTTTTTTATCTACAAATGCGCAAACCATGCAGTCCACCGCACGGTCCGTATATACAGCTTTATATTCTAATGTTGGTGGTTTTATTGAATCCGTGCCTAATGATTACGCCAGCAACCCTTCCAGGAAATATCCTTTGCTGATTGCGTTTGCTGGGTCGGGAGAGTTGGGAGACGGTACACGAGGTGTGCTGGAAAAAGTACAGAATGTTGGCATAGGAAAAATGCTAAAGCTGAAAACCTTTCCGGCAAGTTTTACGTACGGAGGTGTAAGCTATTCTTTTATAGTGATCTGCCCGCAGATGAAAGCAGCAGCTGATTGGCAGCCTTCTATCCAGGCAATTATTGACTATGCAAAGTCACATTATCGGGTTGATGATAAAAGAGTATATCTCACCGGTTTGAGCCTCGGTGGGGTAGGCACTTTCTCTTATACTTCCGCAAGTGTATGGCGTGGTCAATCTATTGCCGCGGCTGTACTGGCTACCCCAGGTACAGGTGCCAATGCTTACCAGCTAAATTGTATAACTCAATCGAAAATTCCGTATTGGGTTACCAACAATGCAGACGATCCGATTAATCCGGCCAGCCAGTCCACATCACTGGTCAATGCCATTAATACTACAAAACCTGCTTCCAAGGCATTGCTTACTATATTTCCGGCCGCAGGCAAAGGACATGACTGCTGGACCCAAACCTATAATCCTTCCTTTACGCAGAACGGATTGAATGTATACCAGTGGATGTTATCAAAAGTAAGAACAACTGTACCCCCGCCTGTAGTAAAAGCCAATGCCGGACCAGATCAAACTATCAGCTTACCTGCTACAAGTGTTAGGTTAGATGCCAGTAAATCTTCGGTTACAAAAGGTTCGATCATTTCTTATACATGGACAAAGTTTTCAGGGCCCTCCGGTGGTATATTAAGCCTTCTTTCAAAAGGATTGCAGGCTAATCTTACGAGCCTGGTGACAGGCAAGTATGTGTATCAGTTGGTAGTGAAAACCGGTGGTGGTGATTGTGCTGTTGATTGGGTTACCATCAATGTAAATGCTACAGCCTCTACCAATCCGCCCTCGGCGAATGCCGGCAGTAATCAAACCATTACTTTACCAACTAATACTACGACCCTGGACGGTTCTGCTTCAGCTGCTTCCAGTGGAAATACCATCAAGTCATACTTATGGAGTAAGTCAACCTCCAGTCCTTCCGGCGGGGCAATCGCAACTCCCGCAAGTGCCAGAACAACCATCAATAATTTAACGGCAGGTACTTACACCTATAACTTACTCGTGACAGACAGCAGAGGTGCTTCAAAATCTGCTTCGGTGGTAGTAACGGTAAAACAAGCTACAGCATCCACCGATCCTCCGACCGCTAATGCCGGCAAAGGTGAAACTGTGACACTGCCTGTTAGTGCTGTTACGTTGGATGGATCATATTCCAAAGCTTCAGCAGGCAACACAATTGTAGCTTATAAATGGACCAAAGGCCCTTCCAGTCCTGCGGGAGGAAATATCACCAGCCCCACATCTGTAAAAACCACCATCACGAACTTAGTAGCAGGGACATATACGTATAGTCTGCTGGTTACTGATAACAGGGGAGCTACCAGGTCAGGTGGTACAACCATAATCGTGCATGAGGCAGTGCAAACCACGGCTCCGCCTACAGCCAATGCCGGTTACGGAGGTATCATAACCTTGCCAACCAACAGTATTTCTTTAAATGGATTTTTATCCAAAGCAGCTAAAGGCAACACTATTACATCATATGCATGGTCAAAATATTCAGGACCTTCTGCCTATAAAATAGTTAGCTCCAATGCGATGCAAACAAAGGTTACCTCGCTGGTAGCAGGGGTGTATTTTTTCACACTGAAAGTAACGGATAACCGTGGATCGACAGCCAGTGCCAGGGTACAGGTAACCGTAAAAAAATCGGCATCTGGTCGAACAAGCGACGTTGCCGGTGATGTGTCCACAGAGGACGTTTCCTTCAATCCTGAAACAAACGAATTATTAAGCAGCGAATTTGATGTAAGCCCCGGGCAAAATCCCGTACAGTCAGATCTGAATCTGAAGTTAAGCGGCACAACTGCGGGCAAAGCCAGCATACTGATGTATAACACAGCCGGTCAGTTGCAGTTGCAGCAGGAATTCAGGAAAGATGAGGGGATGGTGAGCAAAGCCATCAATATTTCCAGGCTTCCGCCGGGCATTTACATTGTACATATAATGATGGATGAAAAACACAGAAAGGTTTTGCGAATAGTAAAGCAACCGTAATCCAGAAAATATAAATTTGTAAAGGCTGTCATTGATTTGACGGCCTTTTTTTCTCCATTTCCTGAACCTTTCAGCAATTGCCCAAACTGTTAAGATCCTGGTGCGGCTTACTCGTCCCAATGTTTGCCATATGTGTAACTGTATGACTTCTCTAATTTATCGAAACAGGAAATATGAGTTCCATATGGATTGCCCCGGATGTGGAAATAATGCACAGTTGAGGTGTTTTTCTACCAGTAGCTTGCTGCAACAAAGGCGCTGATCACTCTATCCCTGATGAAAGGTCTTTGGCATCTTTTTTTATCTGCTTAGAATATTGTTTTGCGGATCTTCTGCAAGCTGTTAAACATTATACCTATTGTATGAAATTATTCACCTGTTCCAAATGCTCTTCCGTAGTTTATTTCGAGAATACCGAATGCCTGCATTGCGGATCGTCGTTGGGATTTGATCCGCTATCGATGGAGATGGTTCCTTTACAACAGATCGCCGACAAGGTCTATCTCGATCTGAGACACAAGCGCAGGAAGTGGAGATTCTGTAGTAACGTGGTCTACCATTCCTGCAACTGGTTGATTCCCTCAGACAGCAAAGAAACGTTTTGCACCGCATGCGCTTTGAACGATACAGTGCCTTATTTGGGTAAAACAGAAAACCTCACGGCATGGCAAGAGATAGAAGCCGCAAAGCACAGGTTGGTGTATTCCCTGCTTCGACTTGGATTGCCATTCCAGGCAGATGCTGAAGAGACGTCGCAGGGGTTGCGTTTCGAGTTTCTGGAAGACAGCCCTGAAGAAGGGAAGGTGAAGACGGGACATAAGAACGGAACTATTACTATTAATCTCAACGAAGCCAATGAGGCTTATCGGGCACAACTGAAAGCGGAGATGGGAGAGTCTTACCGAACGCTGCCTGGACATCTGCGACACGAAACCGGGCACTTTTACTGGGACCTTTTTTTTGCGGATGATCCCGTTGCACTGGAAAGATTCAGGAAAATGTTTGATGATGAAAGAACAGATTATGAAGCAGCACTCGAAGCGTATTATAAAACTCATGGAGCTGCCGGATGGAGCGATGATACCATCACTCCTTACGCCACTGCGCATCCATGGGAAGACTGGGCGGAAAGCTTTGCCCACTACCTGCATATTATGGATGGGATGGAGACGGCTTATTATTTTGGGATCGCTGCGCATCCGAGAGTGACAACCCGGAAAAAATGGGAAATGGACAGCCGTGTCGATCCTTATGAAGCAACAGATTTCAGGGAGATCATTTCTGGGTGGATCCTTTTAAAAAATGCACTGAACGCGATGAATACAGGAATGGGACAGGAACCTTTTTATCCTTTTGTAATCAGTGCAGCGGTGATGGATAAACTCACATTTATCCATTCGGAAATCAGCAAACGGACGCGGACTGCATCCCTTTTTTCGGGGAGCGGTAACGCATTTTGGGTAGCTGCTGCTGTTTCAGTCGGTGCTATCGCAGGAGCGTTACTGGTGAGAGATAGGGAATAACGGTGTAGGATAGACGAAATTTTGTGATGTGCCAGCTCATTGGTGTGCCGGAGCGAAATGGTGGCGTTCAAATTGGCCCCGAGAATATCCGCCGCCTGATGTGTTTACTACCAGATCATTTGATTAGTTTGCACATTTTATGACAACAACTCCCCTGACCGTGACGATATTTGAAGACGATGAAGATCTCGTTTTTATCTGCCGGTATGCTTTTCAAGAAAAAGGATGGAAGGTTTTTAGTTTTGATAACTGCTCAGCCATAGAGGAAAAAGTACTGTTGAACAAACCGGACGTTATTATTATGGACAACTGGATCCCTGATAAAGGAGGCGTTGCTGCTACGCAAGCGCTGAAACGAAGTCCCTTACTGCAGCATATCCCGGTCATTTTGTTCTCCGCCAATAATAACCTGGAGCAGCTCGCGGTTGAAGCAGGGGCGGACGCTTATATTTTTAAACCTTTCGACATTAAGGAGATGATGGCAAAGGTAGAAACACTGGTGCATAGCTCTGAGAAATAAATATTGTATGATCGAGTTTTCTTAAATCTTTTCTTTTACATGGGAAGTGTGCCAGAAATACCGGACGCTATTTTTCTTGACAACGGAGGAACGATGGGAAAACTCATGAGGGAATTTGACTGGTCGGACAACCCTCTTGGGAATCCCGGCAACTGGCCTGTTCAACTGAAGACGTTGGTGGGTACGATGCTGGAAGCTTCTTTTCCAATGCTGATCTGTTGGAGTGAATCATATATCCAGCTTTACAACGATCCGTTCAGACCTATTCTTGGTTCAGCAAAACATCCTGCTGCTTTGGGTAAACCTGCCTCCTTCACCTATGCGGAAATATGGGCCCAAATAGGACCTATGTTTGAAGGGGTACTGCAGGGAAAACGTTTTGGATTCCCGAATTTCCTGGTGAGGCTGGAACGTAATGAAATACCGGAAGACTGCTATTTTGATTTTTCGTACAGCCCGGTCAGGGATGAGAACGGTGTGGTGAAAGGTATACTTGTGGTGTGCATTGAGACGACGGAAAAAGTCCTGTCGCTCCGCCAACTGCAGGAAACCAATGCCTACGAAAATTCACTCAACGTACAGCTCAACAATGTCAATACACTTTTATCTGAGGCAAACACAGGATTATCACGGAGCCAGCATTTACTCGAATTTACCCTTGAAGCAGCTGAGATAGGCACCTGGGATCTTGATCCCCGCACGGGTATATTTACGGGGAATACCCGCCTGCAACGATGGTTTGGGCTGGACAATAACAGCGAGATACCATTGCAGCATGCTATCGATTCGATTGCGCCCAAAGACAGGCAACGGGTAATGGACGCCATTGCGAAAGCGGTTGAACCAGGAACCGGGGGAAAATATGATATCGGATATGAGATCTATCTTTCGGGGCTTGGACGAAGATTTGTGCAGGCAAAAGGCCTGGCGCAGTTTGATGATAACAACCAATGCATCCGGTTTTCAGGAATCCTGATGGATGTGACCCCCGAAGCGGAGGCTGCAGAACAATTACGGGTCAGCCAACGGGAGCTTGAGTATGCATACGAACAGATGAATCTTTCGACCAAAGCGGCTGAACTAGGCAGGTTTGATATGGATCTGCTGAAGGGAACGCTCCAATGGGATAACCGTTGCCGTTTATTGTTCGGAATTTCGCATACGGACCCCATTACTTACGAGCATGATTTTGTCAACGGGCTTCATCCCGAGGACAGACCTCGTATCATAAAGATCATAGACAGGTTATTTGAGCCTGGAAGTGATGGCGACTACGATGTGGAATACCGGACAGTTGGCGCTGAAACAGGTATTGTGCGTTGGGTGAGGGCAAAGGGTAAAGTGATTTTTAATGAAGCAAATATAGGCGTACGCTTTATCGGTGCCGTACTGGATATTACCGAAACAAAGTTATACCAGCAACAACTCCAGGAAATTAATTCGAAGCTCGCAGCTACTAACAGTGAATTGCAAAAGGCGGTAGCAGCCCTCGAATATTCTCAGTTGCAGTTGCAGGCATCACTGGAAAAACTCACGACGAGCGAACTGCAGTTTCGTAACCTGATAGGGGAAGCCCCGGTTGCTATCGCACTTTTCCGGGGTGAGGAGTTAGTGATTGAAGAGGCTAATAAGGCTATGCTGGTACTGCTTGACAGGAATAGTGATATTATTGGAAAGCCCTTCGCGGAGGCAGTACCTGAACTGATTGGTCAACCATATTTCGCATTGCTGAGAAATGTACTGGCAACAGGAGAACCTTATTTCGGCAATGAGTCCCAGGCATCCCTGGTTCAGGCGGGCGTGCTTATACCCGGGTATTTTAATTTTATTTACCAGCCTTTAAAAGATGACGCTGACGCTACCACCGCGGTGATGGCTGTAGCTATTAATGTAACGGAACAGGTAACGTCGAGACTTCGCGTACAACAGGCAGAGCAGATGGTGCGGTTTGCCATTGAGGCTTCTAATATCGGCACCTATTCCATGGATGCCCGGACAAGAATCTTTACGGCTTCACCAAGACTCAAAGAGTTGTTTGGATTTGGTCCCTCCGATACGATGTCCTTTGAAGCGGCGATATCGCTGGTAGATGAAACCGACAGGAAGGGTTACTGCGGCAGTTGAAAATGCTTTTGACCATGAGCAGGCGTTTTCCATTGAATACCGGATCCACCCGCAAAGGGCGACATCGCTGCGATGGATTAAAGCGATTGGGAAAATGGATACCAATACTACAACGGGTGACCAGTATCTTGCTGGCGCTGTTATCGAGATAACGGAACAAAAGCAGGATGATGCACGCAAAGATGATTTCATCGGAATGGTTAGTCATGAATTGAAAACACCGCTGACTTCACTCTCTGCTATTGTACAGGTACTGAGCGGGAAGTTTGGATCCGGTGAAGATGTTTTTGTTTCCAGCGCCTTTGCACGCGCCAATGCCCAGATCAAGAAAATGGTAACCATGATCAATGGTTTTCTGAATGTGTCACGGCTTGAATCGGGAAAAATCCTGATCGAAAAAACGACGGTAGACGTTGCGGCACTGGTACAGGATGTTATTAAAGAAATCATGATTTCCGGCTTATCGCGTGATATAGAATTGATCCCTCCTGCTTCGCTGTTGTATGTGGAGGCAGACTATGATAAAATCAGTTCTGTGGTAAGCAACCTGATTACCAATGCTGTTAAATATTCCGCGCCGGGACACCCTATCGTCATTCAATGTATTTCCATCGCCAATAGTGTGCAGGTGAGTGTGACCGATCATGGGATCGGGATTGAAAAAGAGGATGCAGCAAAAATATTCCAGCGATATTTCAGGATCGAGAATAATTATGCTGCGAGAGTAGGAGGATTTGGTATCGGGTTATACCTGAGTGCCGAGATCATACACCGCCACGGTGGGCATATCTGGGTTCAAAGTGAACCGGGCAAAGGGTCTACCTTTTTCTTCAGCCTTCCTATGCATGGAGTGGGTGAATGATTTGCCGGAAAGGTTTTTTAACTCATACATACATTGTTTGCTGTATCATGGGTATACAGTTCTTGTATCGAAAGCGTACAGTGTATATGAATCTTCTTTCGTAATAACCTGATATGCAATTGTATTTTTAGTGGCATTAAAATCGCAGATGTTTTATTGCGGTGACAGCATCGCTTGTTTGTGCTACTTAGCAGTTGCCTACCTCTGACATTCTTTTTTTGCGGGTCATTATTAAAACCAAAACCATGTTTAAAAATTACGTGATCACTGCCTGGCGAAATGCGATCAGAGGAAAAAGTTTTTCACTGGTGAACATCGCGGGTCTAGCGCTCGGTATGGCAGTTTTTCTGTTTATCATGGAATATGTTTCCTTTGAATGGAGTGCCAATACTTTTAATACACACTATAACGAGCTATACAGGGTTAATATCCGCTACAAGAACAGCAATACCAGCAATGATGTTCCCCCTGGGTTTGCACCACTCTTACAAAAACAGTTTCCCGAGATTGAGCAGTATGCCCGCGCATCAGATGGCATTGCATCGGGCGTGATCTCTTACACAGCTCCCGGCGCGAAGGATACTAAAGTGTTGCGGGAAGATAATATGCAATATGTGGACGGCGGCTTTTTTAAACTATTCTCCTTCCCCCTGCTTGCAGGTGACGGAAATCTTTCCAGTCCCAACACGATCGCTATCTCGGAGCAGATGAGTCAAAAACTATTTGGATCTCTGGACGCTGTGGGTAAAACGATCACCTTGAGTAACCAGTTCGGTAACACGCTGTATACGATAAAGTCTGTATATCGTTTGCCCGCAACCTCGGATATCAGGGCTGAGGTATTGCTCTCTTTTCAAACCCTTGCATCCGCCGCCAACCGGGACGGCAACGACTGGGCAGATCCTGCCGGATTTGACAACAGCTTTGTGAGCCTTTTTTTATTGCTGCATAAAAATGCGGATGCAACTGCTTTTGCTGACAAGATCACTCATTATGTGCGTAGTATTAATCCCGCTTCGAAAGATGATGCGGTATATCTACAACCGCTTAAAGAAATGCACCTTGCACCTGGGTTCAACTATCCTTACCAGACTTACGGCAATTATGTTATCGTGGTTGTTCTGCTTAGTGTAGCACTGGTTATTATGCTCATCGCATGGGTTAACTATATTAACCTTTCTACAGCCCAGGCTTTAAATAAAGCAAAGGAGATCGGTGTGAGAAAAACACTGGGTGCAGGCAGGTTTCAACTCATCGCGCAATACATGACCGAGACGCTTCTCTTTACGCTCGCCAGTGCTATGCTCGCCATCATGATCGTACTGCCGGGGCAGCACCTGTTTAATGGTTTCGTGGGAAAAGAACTTTCACTTGCCGTGCTTAATGACGGGTTCACGTGGTTCTTAGCCATTGCGTTGATCATAGTGGGCTCATTGCTTTCCGGTTTTTATGTCGCGTTTGTGCTTACTTCCTTTAAACCGTCCGGCATTATCAAAGGGTTTGGTAAGAAAAGCGGGGGAAGTGTAAAAGTGAGGCAGGGGCTGGTGGTATTCCAGTTCGCGATCTCTGTAGTGTTTATCATCGCCACCATCGCGCTTTACCAGCAATTGAAATACATGCAAACCGAAAACCTGGGAATGAATGTGGACCAGTTGCTGGTCATCCAGGGACCAACGGTGACTGCAGAAGGTCAGGCAGGCAGAAATATGTCCTTTAAAAACAGCATTGCTCAACTGCCGTTTGTAGAAAAATATGCAGCCAGTAATAATGTGCCCGGTGTAGGCTATAATTTTTTTGCAGACGGGATCGGACAGGCAGGTGCCAGTGAGGAAGACAGGAAAAAATCCTATGCGATGCTGATATGTGATGATCATTTTTTTGATACGTATGCCATCGGGCTTTTGCAGGGGCGTGTATTTACGTCAGCCGAAGCTGAACAAAACTGGAACAACTTTCATGGTGTCATTATCAACGAGCAGGCAGCCCGGAGCTTAGGCTTTGATCTGAAAAAAAATATTATCGGAGAAAAAATTAACTGGGGCGCTTCTTATGAAATTGTGGGCGTTGTGAAAGATTATCATCACATGTCTCTGAGAGAACAAATAAAACCGGTCATTTATCTTCCCTCACCCTCTTATGGATATTACACACTGAAAGTAAATACCAGCCATATGCCGGAAAAGATCAGTGCGCTCAAAAAAATATACAACGCCAGTTTTCCCGGTAATCCTTTTGAATATTTTTTTGCAGACAAAAAATATGATCAACAATATTCCAGGGATCAACAATTGGGTAAGGTCTTTATTGCAGCGGCGGCGGTTGCTATCCTGATTTCCTGTATGGGGCTTTTTGGACTCGCGGCTTTTGCGGCGAGGCAAAGGGTGAAGGAGATCGGGATCAGGAAGGTGCTGGGCGCAGGTGCGGGCAATATCACGCTGCTGTTATCAAAAGACTTTGTCAAACTGGTATTGGTTGCCATTGTAGTAGCCTGCCCCGTTGCGTGGTGGTGCATGAACAAATGGCTGGAAGATTTTGCTTACCGGGTGACGCTCAACTGGACCATTTTTGTAACAGCCGGTCTTGCGGCTGTTACGATAGCACTGGTTACGGTGTGTTTTCATACGCTTAAAGCGGCTACGGCCAACCCGGTGGAGAGTTTACGGTCGGAGTAGGGGGGATGGTTTCTGCCTGGTTTATCCGGAGTATACAGTTTACAAAAAGGAGAGCAGCACACATAACTGCTCTCAGAACTACTCAATTGTTTGTACTACCAAATACCGTTAATATTTTTTGCTACTGAACTACTATGGTAAATATCATAGTACCAAAATTTGAAGCGATGGTATATCCGTTTGCGTCTGCAATGGAAAAGGCAAGCATATATTTTTCGGTTGTTGTCAGCATACCCGGGAAAACGGTGACAGGGACAGTTGCCTGTAAAGCTCCTTTGGGAATGACCACTTCAAGTGATTGCAATTGATACGCATCCTCTGGTAAAGTAATATATGCCTGTCCGCCAGCAGGTGTAGTGGGTCCACCGGGAAGTGGGGGACCGCCTGGTAAAGGCGGTCCGCCGGGAAGTGGTGGACCACCGGGAGAAGGCTCACCGGGTTCCGTCGGCGTAGTGGTCAATCCCCACTTATCATTGTATGCGGCCACTATGGTGTCATTTTTTTGAAAGGTGATTTTGAGATCTGCTTCCAATGGTTCGGCAAAAGTGATCTTCGCATACAGTTTTAACTGCGCTGATGTGGACGTTGCATTAAATACGCTGTCCGTGACGGCTGTAGCGGCTGAGGGCCAATTGGAGTTGGGAACGAGTACGACCGGATCTGCCGGCGCATAATCAGTATATGTTTTGTCTTTAAGGCAACCTGTAGCGCAGACGACTGCGGCAAAGATTGCTGTGAGTATGCTATTTTTCATTTTTTTATTTTACTGGTTAATTAATGAACATCTGCATGAATTGATTGATGTAGCTATGGCATCCACCATATTTTACTTGTAAAGATGTTGATCTCACCCTGTGCATTAACGTTAGTACTGTTCACCTTGTATTCATTTTCGGGGTAAGGAAGCCGGATGGGTAAAACGGTAGCAGTTCTATCAGGATGAGCCGACAATGGGATAGCAGGGTATGCACCGTTCCGCCTGTAGTCTGTCCATACTTCTTTTGCATCGATGCCATTCAATGCCAGGTATTTCTGAAACATCAGCAATTTGTATTTGTCGGGAGCGCTTTCCCAGCTTACATTGGGATTCGCCGCACTGTCTTCTGCATGATACCAGTTTGTAAACATTGCATCTGACAATGACAAATTGTTTTTGTCTTTTCCTGTATTCAGCCAGCGGAAGGATTCTTTAACGGCGTCGATGTAAGCCTGTTTTGCATCGCCCGCGACCCAACCCCTTTGTACCGCTTCTGCCTGAAGGAACAGACTTTCTACGCTCGTCATCATCCAGTCATCCATATCATAACCTTTCATAACGCCTGAGGAAGTGGCGGTGACGGGTGTGTAATCTGTCATCCCTCCAAGATGTGACACATAGGGACCGCCCTGGTAAGGATATGCCAGTTGATCAATCTGTGCACCGAAAATATTTCCCCGGTATTCCGCAGGAGATTCCTGCTCAAATGGTTCAGGAGCATCTGCCGGCAAAGGCAGGACAGGTAGTGTGTAAAAAAAAGGTAGGCGTGGATCATGATTTTCTTTCAAAAAATTCATCGCGATAATGTTAGCACAAAGATTATCCCGCGCGAAGGCTTCATATCCACCGGGGTAAAAACCAAAAAGAGTGACGAAGGAATTTGGCTTCTCAGTGGTATAGCCCGGATTTGTGGCAGCGTCCTCACCTGTGCCTAAAAACCCGGATCCTTCTGCTACAATCTTTGCTATTTCTGTTTGTATATAAGCAGTCCTTTCGGATCGATTTGCCTGATGAACAAGCAATCGGAGTTTCAGCGTGTTTGCAAATTTTGCCCATTTGTTTTTATTGCCGTGAAACATCACATCCGAGAATTCTATACGGGTGTTTTTTTCAACCGCAGCTTCTTTGATCAGGTTCATGCCGGTATCCACCACGCGTAACAGATCCTCATAAATGAACGCACCATCATCGTATTTTGGATAAGGGTAGTTTTGAGGATCACCTGACTCCCGGTATGGTATGTTATTATAGCTGTCCACATCGTCTGCAAAGACTTTCGCCTTGATGATCTTTGCAATGCCCGCATATAATGTCTGTCCAAGCTCCATTGCTTTGTGGTCAATAAAATGAAGCAGCCTTATAGTGCCTGCCTGCTGTCCGCCGCCTGAACCTCTCGAAGGAGTCAGATTGTAGGTTGGCGTGACATCTCCTGCCTGCGGAAAAGGATACGCGTAATAGCCCATCCAGGAATAAAGGAAATTATCCTCACTCCCCACTGCACGAGCTCCCTGTGATACCAATACGTCGCCCAGTACAAGATCTGGTGTCGCACTGCTTTCATTGAGTTGTTGTGGATTGTAATTAACATCTACCCATTTTTTACAGCTGGTAAAAAAAAGGATGATGATAAGAAAGCATCCCCACATTTTTTTATATCGAAAAATCCACTGCATAGCTAAATTTTTAAAATGCTTTTTATTTGTGATGAAGCGTTATCTGCGCGATTAAAAAGCCGCGTTGAGACTGAACCCGAAAAACCGGCTTCCCCCAATAGATCCTTCACTAAAGATGCCATTGAGGTTACTGGCAGCTTTCTGATCGTCTCTTACAACCGTTCCCGCACCCGTTGTTAATTCAGGGTCGCCCCAACGGTTTGTCTTTGGGTATAGTGTGAACAGGTTTCTTGCAGCAAGCGTCACCGTTAGTTCCTTCAGCCAATTTATTTTGAACGGCCAGTTGTAACTGAGCGCTATCTCCCGCATCTTCCAGAATGCACCGCTCACAAGAAAGTTGGTTTCTGCCTGCGAATACAGATTGTAGTATGAAGCTCCGGCTGATTTGACTACGATGTCAGTATTGGTTACATATTTGCCGGAGCCATCATCATATACAGAATTCGGAAACACAAACTGCTGCCGGTTGTATTGTGCGGTTGCTTCGGCGGTTCCGTTGATTACCCAGTTGCCGGCATTCCGGAAATAATGATTATACCCTCCCCGGTATTCTCCCACCATGTGCAATCCGAGCCGCTTCCAGTACAGATGAAAATTAAAGGATCCCATATAACGGGGGAGTGATCTTCCGCCCATGAGAAAATGATTTACATCGATGGATGGTAACCCGGTAGTCTTGTCAACAATTACTCTTCCCTGCCCATCCCGAAGCCAATCTGCGATATTGTAGGTGAAGGCGGGAAGCCCTGCCTGGATGACCGCATTTCCGCCGCCTGTATAGATGGTTGGTCCACCAGGCGTGCCTCCGGGTGCCAACGCTTCTTCCTGCTTGCCCACGGAGAGGACTCTATTGTCATTGACAGAGAACATGCCTTCTACGCTGGCACTGAGCCCGTTTGGAAGCTTGAATAAGGGATTAAGATCGAGATCGAACTCCCAGCCATGGTTGAGAAAATCCCCCACATTATCGGTTGTTTCTGTTGCTCCTGAAAAAACGGAAATCTTCCTGGCCGCAATTACCCCGTTGTTCCGCTGCCTGTAATACGTTAGGTCCAGTCTTACCCTGTTTTCCAGTAATGTAGCTGCCAGACCGTATTCCTGGGATATCACTTTTTCAGGTTTCAGGAATGCATTGGGAAAACTGACACCACCATAACTATAGGAGAGCACATTGGCGTATACGGAGCTTAGTGTGAGGAGCGCTTCCGATTGATAAGGCGAAATGTTCATATTTGCTGTCCTCGTAACGGCAGCCCTTAAACGAAGTGAAGACAGTATCTTATTTTTTGTAATAGCCGGAACAGCTTCGCTTAAAACGATGGAAGTATTGGCGCCGTAATAGAAATTTTTACTTCGCGCAGTTGCGGCAATCTTTGAATCCCAATCCTGCCTGCCTGTGAGTTCCAGGAATGCCCAGTCTTTGTAGCCGACTGTACCTGTTCCGAAATAAGAATAGGAACGGCTGAGAACCCTTTGCTGGGTTACAGAGGCACTGTAACTGTTGTATGCGATGTTATAGACCGGCACAAGGAGGTCGCCTGCACTTGTTTTTATTTTTTCTGACAGATTGTTGCGGATGGAATTTCCAAGCGTTGTTTTCAGCGAGAAAATCCCCATCTTAAACTGGCTGTTGATAAGGAGGTCATTGCTCCAACCGGCATAGGTGCGGTGTTCGTCTGATACTGAAGCCCGCCGGTCGCCGCTGGCGCTGACAGAACGGCCATTTGTTTTGCCAAATTCTGAATAAATAATCGGCGCGTTTGTACCCTTATCAATAGCGCCATTGAAGTTCATTCCGGTACGGTTGTTTATCCTGAGCCAACGTGTAGGTTGTATCGTAATAGTGAGATTGCCAAAGAATGCATTGCTATTGCTGAGTGAACGGGTAAGGTCAATTTCTTCGTAAGGATTGCCCGAACCGTCTGCCCAGAAGTGATTGTGGTCTGCCCATTTGTTGTTGATGTAATCCTTATAGCTTGTTATGGGAATATGTGCCGGTGTTCCTAAAACGGAAGGTTGACCTGGATATACGTCCAGTTTTGTATTGGTATAGCCCATATTGATCCTCGTATTAAGGATACCGAATTGCCTGGCTGCATTCACTAAAAGGGAGATGCGGTTACTCCTGTCATTGGGGGTTAACCCGGTCAGATAGGTATGACCGGCACTGAGATAAAAGTCCGAGCGGCTATCACCCTGCGCTACTGAAACCGTATTCTGGATGGTTTGCGCAATGTCCCAGAATTTGAAGCGCTCATTTGTATATTTATAAGGAACCATCTGCACTTCTCCATTTTCATCGGGACGCCCGATCTGAACCATCTGGCCGTTGAAAGCAGGACCCCAGTTGTCGCCGGTTCCATAAGGATTATAGACAGCATTGCCCAACTGATCTACGCTGTTGCCAGGACCAAATTGTTTTTGCAGTTTTGGATAGCGGTGATCAATGGATTGGAGCATGGTGGAATGCTTGAAGTTTACCTGGGGTTTGGCTGTTCCCTTCTTAGTAGTAATGATGATTACCCCGTTCACGCCCTCTGGTCCGTACAACGCAGATCCATTGGCGCCCTTTAAGATATTGAGGCTTTCTATATCATTTGGATTGATATTGTTGATAAACTCGAGCATTACACCTGCCGATTGCTGGTCAGAACCGAATGACAGCGGTGTGCCGTTTAAAATAAAGAGGGGAAGGTTGTTGGTGTTTTCACCATAAGAACGCATACCTCTCAATAACACACGGATTTGTGGATTCATGCCCGCACTTGTTGTGCTCAGATTTAACCCGGATACCTTGCCCGCTAAACCACTTAAAAGGTTGGAAGGGCTGGTTCGGTTGAGCTCTTCACCCGACACTTTTACAGCGGAGTATCCGATCTCTTTTGACCGTTTTTCAATGCCATAAGCGGTGACCATCACTTCCTGTCCTTCGGCTACTCTTATGTTTACGGTAATTGCCAGGCTTGTTTTCCCTGATACTTTCACCTCTTTTGTTTCAATGTTCACTCCTGTAATTACCAGCGTGGCATTCTGGTCAACGCCTGGAAGGAAAAATTCGCCTTTTTCGTTGCTGGTAGTGGCAATTGTATTTCCTTTTACCGTGATGGTAGCGACTACAGGTTCTCCTTTGGCATTCATGATCTTCCCGGCGATGTCGATAAGGAGTGGCGGAGGTGAGGCAGGTTTCGGCGGCTCTTCTTTTTGATTTACTACAATAGCTTTGCCGAGGATGGTATAGGTGAGCGGAAGATCTCTGAAGCATATCGCAAGGGCTTCTTCGAGGGTCACATCTTTCACATTGATGTTTATCTTCCCGACGCGGTCCAGTAATTCATCTTCGAAAAAAAACTGGAAACCGGTCTGTTTGTGGATCTCCCTGAATACTTTTTGCAGGGGCACATTTTTTTCTGAAAGGGTGACGTGCTGTGCGAAGCTTTTTGCACTCACCTGGAGACAGGACGCCAGCAAAATAACAGCAGTAATTCTCATAATCCACAGTAGTTTGATCAGTCCCTGTAGCCGCCTCAACCAGATACCAGGTGGCAGGTGGGGACAAAACATTTTTAAAACCATAATTTTGTTTAGTTTGGGTTTAACAATAACAGTCTTACCGGACTTGTGTATAATGGGTAACCCGAACGACTTTCCGTCCCGGCTCGAACCCGGGGCGGTTTTTGTTGCAGGTACCTTTGAAAAGTTTTTTATTTTATTGCATCACTTTTATTTTTCGTCCTTCAATGGTGAAATGAATATTTGCCTTCTCCATAATTTTCAATACTTCTGTTATATTGCTGTTCCTGCTGAGTATTCCTGAAAAATGTTTCTGCGTGGGTTGTGTTGTATACTCCACCTCCACGTCATACCACCTGCTTAATTCACGCATGATATCTTCTACCCGAAGGTTATTGAAATCGAACCAACCATTTTTCCATGCCATCACCGCCTCCAGGTTAACATCATCGTGCCTTGTTAATCGGGACCCGGAAATCTCTGCCTGTTGCCCGGGCTTTAATATGACTGACTCACTGCCATGAATAGACGCTTTTACACTTCCCTCAATGAGCGTTACTTTATTGTGTTGTTCATCATCGTAAGCGTTTACATTAAAATGAGTTCCCAGCACCGTGATTTCCAGGTTATCCTTGCTTACTTTAAAGGGTCTCGTGGCATCATGCACCACTTCAAAGTATACTTCACCTGTGACATTGACTTTCCGCTCATTGCCTGTGAAAGTCAGGGGATATGTGACCGATGATCCTGCATTCAGCCATACATGTGATCCCTCTGTGAGTGTCATATCGATCACTTTACTGCCACGTGGATTGACGAGGGTGTTATACACTGTCTCTTTTGCATCATCCGTGGTAATCGCTTTATAAGCTATTTTTCCATTGTCTGATTTCACGAGACTGATATTTCCCTGCTTAGCGAGTTCGCCATTAGCCGCGCTGTCGAGGTATACGCGGTTGCCATTTGCCAGCGTAATCATCGCCCGGTTTTTTTCGGGTGCTTTAATATCGGCGGCTACGGTCCTCTCAACTCCGGATTGTTTGTTATCTACTAAAAAGAACCTCGCGGCAATGCCAAGCAATATGATGACAGCAGCTGCAGCCCACCACCATTTTGTTTTTCTTACCGGGTGAATGCGGGGAAGTTCCGGTTTGTTTATTTCTTTTTTGTTCAATATGCGCATGATCATACTATCGACAGCATCGTTGTCATAGATTTGCGCCGGGGCTGTCTGCGCTGCCATGGCAGTAAGCAATTGCGTCAGCGATTCATCATACTGGTTTTGCTGCAGCAATTCCGATAATTTTTTTAACTCACCAGGTGTACTCAGGTCGTCAGCATAACGCTGTAAAAGAAATATGAGTTGGTTTTTTTCCTGCTCAGACATGTGTTGATTTTTATCCATGACAAGATCGTTAAGCATTCAAAGGATGATTCACACTTAAGTAACTACCGGGAACACTGATCGTACCAGTGGGAGGGAAAAAATATTTAAAACGCCGGGGAAATCAGGAGACCGTTTGCTGGATGATATACATGCAAAGCAGCAGCAAGTTGGAAGAGCCCAGATTGTCGCGCAGTGTTTGTAATGCGCGTGTAAGATGATTTTTTACCGTGTTTACCGAAAGGCTCATGCGGTCGGCTATTTCCTGGTTGCTCAATCCTTCTTCTTTGCTTAGCCGGAAAATCTTTTTTTGCTGTTCGGGAAGTTGATCTACTGCCGCTCTTAATTGCTCCGTGCTCTGGCGAAAGTCAAGGTATTCTTGCACGGGATTGTTTTGTGAAGGTTGGAGCTGTTGCAGAATATTACCTTCCATAGCAGACCGTTTCAACCAGGTGAGGGCCAGGTTTGCTGCGACCCGGAACAACCATGCACCTAATTGTTCAATGCGCGCCATGTCTTCCCGTTTTTGCCATAAACGAAGAAAGACTTCCTGTACGATCTCTTCTGCGCTGTATTTTGTTTTGGTAATCTTTATTGTAAAAGGCAGCAGACGGGGATAATAATGATACACGATACGGGTAAAAGCTTCTTCGTTCCCCTGCACGAGTTGCAACCTCAGTTCATCTTCATTATATGTTGGTAATTCAGCAGGCACGATATTATAAAGTAGACCTGCAAAATAAAATAAAAAGAGACGGGATAAAACACAACTAAGAAAAATGCGCAGGAGAAGGCTACCCGCCTGCTTTGGTAAATTTAAAAAAGGTATATATTCCCCTATTCGTGAGCATCTAACATTCTGACAGTTTACCTTTAAAATTGAAATATGTTTATAGGATCGCAGCGGAAATCCTTTTAGTTCCCAATACAATCACAGGTAAGGTTGAAGGGGAAAATCCCTGAAGCACCCATAGTTGAATTTATATTTCTAACCCCAACGGCTTAGCCACAATTTAATTTTAGATTAGTCTTACGTTAAGCTCTCATCTGAATATACTTCCTATATGTTGACCTACAGGATGGTTGGCTGTGAAATGGAAGCCTAATAAATGGGCCGCTGTCTGTGCAATTTGGTCCTGGTAAATTTGCCCATTGATTTTTACTTCTCCCAAAGCCGGTATGCCGGCACCCATTGCCATCAGGTAGGTCTCATTTGCGTGAGGAACTTTGGCGCCGTGACTGGTCCACTTGTCTTCATAACCGCGACCATGGTCCGGGAAAATCAATAGGGAGGTTTGATTTTTATAAAACGGGTCGCTTTGTATAGCGTTCCATAAATCAGCGATCATCCCATCAATTTTATGGGCTGCATCTAAATAGAAATCGTATTTGCCCTGGTGTGCAAACTCATCGTTGTCTCCAAAATCTATGTATAACACGCGGGGATGATTTGCCATTACGTAGGCTTTCGTTAGTTCATAGGTATTTGCGTCAGGACGTTCACCCTCTCCAAAAATATCCAGCGCATGATGTTGCATCCTGTTGGCGTTCTCCTGGAGGGGTGTAAGCTCAGCTCCCTTTACGTCCTCTCCATAAATATTCACCAGCATTTTATTCCTGTCGCGATTCAGGATCCATGCCACTACATCCCATGAAGCGAAGGTCACGACTTTACCATCATAGCCTTTTTGCTTATTCAAAAATTCGAGTATATTTTCATTGGGATTATTGATCTTATCGTTTGAATTAATAGTGGAATCATAATAGCCGCAAAAAGTTTCACTGCGTCCTGGTCGTGAAAACCAATACTTGTTCCTGATATTTACAGTATTGCCGAAGTCCCTGTTGCCATAGAGCTGCCCTTTTTTTGCGATGGTATTCCACACGAAGGGCATGAGTTTTTCCCGGCGTTCAGTGGCTGTAGCTGCCCAATATTTTTGAGAAAGCCACTGGCTGTCCTGCGAGTAATATTTTTTGTTGAAAAATAACACTGAATCTGCTCCACCAAAAAGTTCTTTCCAGCGGTAGCCATCCATTGAAATAAGGATGATATTTTTTGACGTTGTTTGCTGAGCGGTAATGGTTGTTGTAAGCATCAGCATTATGAAAAGAAATGGTAAACGCATGGTCTGTTTTAATTTGGTGATTTGCTGCCAGACAAATGTAAACAGAAGTTGACAAATACTAAACATTAAATAATTGTTACTGGTCTGGCCCGGTTCATCTGGCAGGTTAAACGCAGGTAAAAAATAAGCGTCAGGGATTGCAGTGGAAATCCTTTTGGTCGCAAATGCAAATACAAAAGATTGGAGCGGAAAGCCCGCGGACGCCCAAAGTGTTTTTATTTTTATTCGCCCGGGCAACTCAAGAACCATCACAAATTAATTTGCTTTAGTTTCTTACATTAGCTGATGCCACAGCCATCATTGGAACCTCTTTACGAAATTTTAGCAGCGATCGTACATTCGGAATATCCTGACCCTGTGCATGCTGTTAAAGAAACCATTCCGAATGAAATAAAAGCAGTGTTTGACCTGTTTGAAGCATTGCCGATCGATGCTGACCGTAAGTCATTAATGCGAGAACAGGAAATGTATTATATAGAATATGCAAGGACGGACATCGTATCCTTTCATAAAGGAGACTGGGATGAAAAAATAATTCGTTTCTCATAAATAAAAAACTGGAATTCATAAATGCGTTCGTGGGAAACGGGCTTAGATTTGTGGCATAAACGAATGTACCTGGTGTCAAAAAATCTTTGAACAATTATTATCTTTCCGTCATGAGCAAAAAGGATATTGAAGCTATACAGGCCGCCCTTGATAAGCAAAATAAAGCGGTGAGACCTTCGCGTAAAGAGGCACGGAAACTTCTGATGCAACTTGGAATGCTCACGGCAGGAGGCAACCTTAAGGCTTCCTTTAAACGATCTAAAGGGGTATCCCGCTAAACCAGTTTTGGTGATCGGCTTTCGTGGCTGTGATATTTCTCTCAGGACTCGCGTTGTGTGCGGGCAGGATACTTCACGCTATAGTAAAACTGAATATGACTGCCTGGGGGGACGACGGACATTCTGAATTTTATGTCGCTTCAAAATCTCCATTGATATCAACAAACACCCAATCTGAGGGTGTATAGAAAAAAAATATTACCTTTTCATCCAGATTTCTTACTACCTCAGATCCATTAAATTTCAATATCCTATAGGTGAGCATTCATTTTTCCCAACAGAATTATAAAAATCTGTCTATCCCGTACCTCACACGTTTTTGATTTTAATCTTATTAAAACTATTTATTATTAAGTTAACTAAGCTGATGATGAAAGTCATTTCCCTTAACCTTTTTAGAGCTGGTATCGCTATTGCATCTCTGTACTTAATTGGCTGCAGCACGGCGACTGCAAACAATTCAAAGAATAATGAGCCGGATAGCATTCCACCTATCAGGCGTATTCCACCTCAGACCAGAATAATTATTTTGCCAGAGGTTGATTTGACGAATGCGGTAAACAGCAAAGATAGCATCTACATTGCCTGTCGTATTCCTATACCGGCAACAGCCGCGCTTTTCGTAAGGAATGATTCTTTGCATCAGTCGATTGTCGCTGCTGAAGCATTGACGATAAGTGCAAAAAAATCAATTTCGAAAGTTCCCTTTCATTTCGACACTTCACAATGGATTTTTTGGAAAATAAATTCTATAGATTATATAAAGAAGTGGGGCATTGCTCCGCGTCAGGCATCTATTGAGTTACGCATATCTTCTGATAGCGGAGATATATGGGGCGGCGAATTCGGAACGTTCCGTGCAAGAGATTTAACAAGAGTATTTAGGTCTACAACTAATCCAGCTCCAGCTTCCTTGAAAAAAGGATCAATGCAATTTGATTACCGGGTCGATGCTGACGCAGATATCAAAATAGAAATACTTCCACTTGACATTGAAGAAGCACAGGCATTTTTCACGGATAAAAAGACAGATATTCAAAGCGGTCAAAGAAGCTATAAATGGAATTTCCTGATGAATGACGGAAAAAAAATATTGCCCGGTGCCTATTACGCGCGATTTCGGTGTATAGCGCGTAATAGCCTTGAGCCAGTAAATGACGTATGTATTCCATTTAATGCAGTTGACTGACACTAATAAATATATTGAATGAAAAATAAAAACAAGTACTGGTATTTTCCTTTAGTGTTTCTTATCATTTTATCCATTATTGTAGTTGTTATTTATCTGGCACTTAATTATCGTTCTACACAGAAAATTTATATAGCAGGAACTTGCGAGCGTTTCCAACTCCCCAACAATGATACATGTGCACTTCCCAAACTCTTCGGGATTCATGCAAGGGGATTTGATATTGATATTAACGCTATCGAAAAGGCTAATCTTTCCAGTGGGAAAGATGCTTTAACGATCAGTCAACACACTTTGAAAATTCAAATGAATCCGTCCCGCGCATCCGACCAGGGCTCATTGTTAGCCGAGTTCACAGGACAAATGGGAGATAATAGCATCTTGACGATTCCTAAAAATACTTTGATTACCGGTAAGACTGTCGATCCATCGCAAAATCCTGCTTTCACTTTCATCATTCCCAGAAATAACGATGCCCAACTGCATGTAGCTACAGAAGCACTTAAATTCACGGAGTTAAACAGACTTATCGTAACACAGCCAGATGTCCCGGCGCGTTTTGGACAGTATGAAACGCTGCAATTAAACCTGGTGGCGCAAAAAAGCAAACTAATTCAAGTAACCTTAAACTCCCAAAGAGATTCCCTTGAGAAAATAATTGATATAAAACTCGCCAAAGGATTGACGTTTACCACTGCTCGGCCCCTTTTAGCAATAAGTTGTCCTGCAAATAATATCATGGAACTTATTAATGTATTAAACCCTACATTAAAAATTGATGGATTCGATGCAGAACGACAGCCAAAGGATATGCCGTTACATGTACTTTTAAATTCGGATAGCGTAAGGTTACTGGTAACTGATATTGAAATAAATAAACAAGAAAGAAAATGGTACTTTAGAATAATTCTGGAAGGAATGACGCATTCGATTCTGGTTGAAAACCATGAGCTGGTTGAAACTGAGTTTGATAAAATTGTATATGGACCTCCTTCAAAGAAAGGGATATGGGGACTTGTGCTTCTTGCCATCACGACAATTCTCGTTGCAATTTTCAAAAGATTGTTAGACAATTTACTGGAATATTTTTTTCCTGAACCGAAAAAGGAGGAAGCAAAACCTAAGGAAGGAAAACCTGAGGAAGCAAAACCTGATGATGAAAAACCTACGCCAATATTTAACACGAAAGTTATTGAAAACAGTTCTTTTTCGGAAGCTGTACACACAATTGTCGAAGTGGTTGATGGGATAGCAATTTTTGAAGGGTTTTCGGAAGAAGAACTAGCGATAGTGCTTGATTCGAAAGTTATTATGGCGGAGAGCGCAGAAGGTGCACTCTTAGATCTGAAGTTTTTATCGGAGCAGTTGCCTAGTTATACAATCAAAGTCATAACAAATAAATATTTCATTAAAAAAATATAAATATGCCCAATCAACAAAGATGCCCATGTCCTTATCCGCCAGGTGGTGAGGTTATTTGTGAGCATGATGAAATGCCCTTTTGCCTTGTTACTCCAGACGGCAAACGGAAGTTTATTTGTAAAAGACTAAAACAAAACGTCAGTCATGTAGCGCTTCTTAATGAGGTGCTTTCAATTGTTTATCAACTTCAAAGACCTGCTTCTGCTGCTCTAAACACTGATGATTTTGAGGTGCTTGAGAAGCAATATTTTGAAGCGGGGGAGTATATTATCAATTTTACAATGACCACCGAAGTGCGACAATCGCTGGAATATCTAATAAACTCCACCAATCGAGGGCTCAGTTATGATACGGTGAGTTCTTAGATGCTCTTTTAATTATTATTTTTTAAAAATTTAACTATGCTCGAATGGGCCGGTGGTGTTCTGATTATCCTTACTGCATGTATAGTCATAAGATATACAGGTATGTTTGGAATAATACTTTACTGGATAATGGTAGTAATTAGCATAGTTTCTTTATTGATTATCGTGGTTTCTGATTGGGAAGATTTTTTTGCTCACAAAAGTAAATTCTGGGCTCTCTTAGGAACTTTAACAGGTCTGAATACTGTTTTTTACGCGTGTGCAAAGGAGAATATGAATGCGAATGGAGAAGAAAATTAAATTTCATTTTTAGATTTCCTAACGTTATTGTCGAGGGCTATTGAAACTTCGGTAGTGTCACTGGAAATTTGGTAGCGGGCGGGTAAATGCATTCCTAAAAATCTTTAAGCAGAGGCCTTGATACTTTGAAAAATGAATAATCTGTCGTACATTAAACTGTTAAGTGCATTGAATGTTTGAAAAAAATGACAATTTGTATGTCAAAGCAAAATTATTCCAGGAAAAAAAACGGAGGCAAGAAGGAGCAAACTTTAAAGGGGAGAGAAATTGATGAAGATTCAGTCACCGATAAGCTAAAGGCTCGCATGATGGTAAAAATTAATTCTTCCGAGTCATCTACGAAAGTAGGTGCAATGTCTCACAGCAAACAACGTCCGATAACTTGATCTTCGACCTGCCGATCAAAAATCATTTAAGCATCATTTGTGCAGAAGATAGTAGGCAACGGTAATGAGTACAATTGCGATAGGAAAAAATTTAAAGCCTGATAACCCGAATTTATATTTCTGCCATCTTTCATCTATAAGCTTTTTGTTGTGTTCAATTCTGACCTGATATTCATGAATCTCATTCACATAAATTGCAATCAGGCGATAGTCTTTGTTATCCGTATTAAATAATTCGTCTGTAAAAAACATTTTAGGTTCAGAACCGGTTGAGTAAAATGTTTTTGGAGTTAGATTAGAAGCTAAAAGATATAAAACTGCAAGGAGATATATAGCTGATAGTGCTGCCAGAATTGTCAAAGTGTCCACTTTCTGGAACTCAACTGCAGACAGTTTGCCTACAATAAAACCAATTAATGTAACTATGAATCCTATGATAATCGTAATCAACGTGATTGTTCTGGTTGTCACAATGCTAATGGCTTCATTTAATTCTTTCAGTTGTTTTTCTGAATGTTCGAGAATGAACTTTGCTTCAGGTTCGTTTACAATATCGAAGTATTTCTCGACAAAATAATTTCGGTTGTCGTCAGCTTTAGTCATAATTTAAATTTAATTAAAATGCTTCACAACTCCAATGACTACATACTTAACCAAAATATGATTTTTATCCTGACGAAAATTAGGATTGGTATTGAGTTGTTTCCGTGCGGAACTTTGTGCTACTTATCTGGGGACTATTGGTAAGGTCTCAAGTAGGGGAGA
This sequence comes from Agriterribacter sp., assembly GCA_047600465.1. Classification (GTDB taxonomy): domain Bacteria; phylum Bacteroidota; class Bacteroidia; order Chitinophagales; family Chitinophagaceae; genus Agriterribacter. Next base: position 556,540 of record JASGKU010000007.1, on the reverse strand, counting down.
TTTTATTTTTGAATTAGAATGCGTGTGAGGCTCTGGCCGGTTCATCCGGGAAACAGTTTGAAATATGCGTCCGGGATTGCAGTGGAAATCCTTTTGGTCGTGGATGCAAATACAAAAGATTGCAACGGAAAGCCCGCAAGACGCCCAGGTTGTATTTGTATTCTTTCAAACTTTTTTACTATCCTTTTTATTTACGCATCTACGACGTTCTGTCCACTTCAATGGAAATGTTTTAAAAGCCTGTTATCAGCTGTCGTGAAGGTGTTCCCCTTTTACTTACCTGATGCTCACATCGCCTATGGTCGTTCCATCAGGGGCGTCCCATATTTGTTTATTGATTTGTCCCAATATGCTAAAATGAACGGAGATATTAACGGCTTCAAAATTTTCCACTGAATAATCCCCTCCAAGAACTGGCGGTTTTTTAAAACTATATACCTGATTCTCTTTTAGTGTTATCCCTTTTGCAATCAATTGATCTATTAAATCAGGCAAAAACCAATTGGCTGTTATTTCTTCCTGGGACAATAATTGCTAAAATTCATCGATGTTGTCGGCAACACAGGACAGATTTGCCGTGCCTGTTTCTAAACAATACACCTCTTTGTCATTACCCAATAAAAACATGTCGCCCATGGCAGAGACCAGTAACACTTCTCTTTGATTGTCCAAAAGCCATTGCCATTCGGCGCGAATGTCATCTGTATCTATTTTTGTTAGATCTTTTACAAGGTTTGAAAGCATGGGTGATTGTTATTTGCATTAAAGGTCGTGAATTGCATAGGATCTTCAATACAAAACCATTCTTATCAAGAGCAGTTTTATTATTGAAGAAAATTAAAGTTGAAAGTCAGGAAGGATGGTGAGTCAGTATTTTAACCAACACTTTTGCGCATTCTCTATCATCAAACATTCCCATCACCTGCTTCAAGATCGAACGAAACATTCCGATAACTGTTCGGTTTCGTACATTTTCAGCAGATCATGTGAAGGGAAGCAAGTGCTGGCGGGCATTTGAGAGCTGGCACGTCTGTTGATGGAAAAAAGCACAGTACGGGATTTGTTCGATTCGCATGCATTCGCCCGTATCGTTTTTACTTAACCAAACTTCCAGCTATGATCTTATTTCATATCAAAATTGCATGGAGAAATATCCGCAAGAATAAAGTGTTCTCCATTATCAATATTGCCGGGCTGGCGTTAAGCCTGGCCTGTTGCCTGATTATAAGTATGTATGTCTGGAACGAGTTGAGCTATGACGGGTTTCATTCAAAAAAAGCGCAAATCTATCGTGTAACGGAATTACAAGATCAGGCGGGAACGCAGTATAAAGTGGCTGTAACACCTGGACCGCTTGCACCTGCACTTCAAAAAGATTTTCCCGAGATTGTTCGCACCGTTCGATTTGGCAGTTGGAGTGGCACATTAAAAAATGGTCAACATAATTTTGAAGAAAACAGCATCCTGCTTACTGAAAACAGCATCTTCCGGATGTTTGATTTCCGGTTGACCAAAGGTGATCCCGCCACTGCCCTTGCAAATCCGGATGAAATTGTCATTACAGAACAGACTGCCGTAAAATATTTCGGCGAAGATTGGCGTGGCAATCCGGATATTCTCGGCCAGGTTTTCCGGCTGAATGACCAGGTAGATTTTAAGCTGTCGGGCATCGTAGAAAATCCTCCTGCCAATTCCAGTATTCAATTTGATATTTTACTTCCGGTGCAGCATTTATTCGCTTCCGATGAATGGTCTAATAAATGGAATAGTAATAACTATCACACCTATATTGAACTTCAAGCCGGGACTGATGGAGCCGTTTTCCAGCAAAAGATAGGGCAGGAGTTGCAGCGCTATAATTCAGATACAAAAGACCTCCTGCAGTTGCAGCCACTTAGCAGGCAGTATCTCTATTCAGCATTTGATTTCCAGACAGACTGGGGCAAACGAAGTGAAATCCGATATGTACGCATCTTCGCCGGAGTCGGATTATTGTTACTCATTATTGCCTGTGTGAACTTTATCAACCTCTCTACTGCCCGTTCTTTAAAACGTTCGATGGAAGTAGGCGTAAAAAAAGTGACCGGTGCCTCCAGAAAACAATTGATACTTCAGTTCCTCACCGAATCGACCATGCTTGCGATGATCAGTGCTTTACTTGCAATGGTTATTATCAAAACGGCGCAGCCTTTATTAAATGGTCTCACAGGCGGCGAAGATATTATCAACATCACGCATCCCGTTTTCGTTGGATTTTTCCTTTTATTCACGGTAGTGACCGGCTTATTGGCAGGTTTTTATCCGGCGCTGGTGTTGTCTTCTTTTAAACCTGTTGGCATATTCAAAAGCAATACAAAGATCAAAACCGGTCGAGTGTTCTGGCGCACACTGGTCGTATTTCAATTTGCTATTTCGGTTACCCTTATGATCTGCGCGACTTTTATGTACCAGCAATTACAGTTTATACAGGCCAAAGATCTCGGCTTTGATAAAGAACAATTGTTAAGTATCAAACTAAAAGGAGGAATGATGGAAAAAGCGACGCTGATGAAACAGGATTTCGCAAAGGTGCCCAGCGTTGCGGCTGCTGCGCCCAGTACGATTTCCATGGTGAATGTCGAAAACTCGTCGTACCTCGAATGGGAAGGAATGGTACCAGGCGATAAATTTTTGATCACGCAGGCTAATGTTACGCCTGATTTTATTCCGACACTTGGTATTACGCTACTTGCCGGAAGCAATTTCAGTCCGCAAAAAACAAATGACACCGCCAATTATATCGTGAATGAGACGGCTGTCAAACGCATGGGATATACCGATGAAAATGCTATTGGCAAAAGGATCGATATGTGGGGCGCGAAGGGAAGGATCATCGGTGTTGTAAAAAATTTTAATTTTAAATCCCTGAATGTCGGTGTCGAACCTTTTATCTTTCGATACCAGCCGCAGGACAGGTATTTCAACCTGCTTGTCAAAACTACGCCTGGGCAGACTGCTGCAACCATAAAAGCTTTACAACGTGCGTATAAAAAATATGACAGCACATTTGCTATGGATTTCAGTTTTGTCAATGATGCTATAGACAATCTGTACAAACAGGATAAACGTACGGCAAACCTGCTCTTGTTTTTTACCTGCCTGACCATTTTTGTAGGTTGTCTCGGACTTTTTGGATTGACAGTATTCGCGGCAGAACAACGCATTAAGGAAATAGGAATCCGCAAAGTATTGGGGGCTACGCTATCGTCCCTGACGATTTTATTATCAAAAGATTTTATCAAGCTGGTGCTGGTAGCACTTATTGTCGCGGCACCGGTTGGATGGTATGTTACGAATACCTGGCTCCAGAACTTCGCCTACAGGATTCCGTTAGATTGGCGGGTATTCGCGACCGTGGGAATTGTCGTTGTAGCTATTGCTTACTTAACCATCTGTATACAGGCGATTAAAACCGCCGCCGGTAATCCGTTGAAGGCGTTGAGAAGCGAATAATTGACTTCACGTCTTTCATGCTTTTAATTTGGGTTGTAAACGAGCGTATGAAGCTGGCAACCGATTCGACGTTTACATTTACTCTTTAGATTTCTCCGTTAAGGTTCGTTCTTCTGAGTATGGTTCCTTGCATTTTTATTTACCCACCAGTGCTGTGCGTGTAAGGGCGGGCAATTTTTGTTTGGTTTACCGAAAGCAGGTTATCTGCTTTACGCTTTTCAAAAGATTTTAAAGCCAGCATCCTTTTGGTAGAAAAGGATTTTTTGATGAACAATATACCAGATCAGGGTTGGAGTATTAATGTGCAACTGCACTCAAGGGTGTACTCGGTGAAGACAAGCCTTATTGAACGATTCATGCAACTGCTTCAACGCTATTGCATGCAGCAACGTGAAGTTCAGTTTTACAGCCGTGAGTTACATATCAGTCCAAAATATCTTAATCGTGCTCTTGGGACGGCTGGCACGCTTACATTTGTTTACACTCTATTTTATTGTCCCGCTCCCATACGCAGAATATTTTATTATTGCTGAGATTGACACTTCTCAAAAAACTTCCCTTACCCACAATACTGGTTTTCTTATCCGGCATTGTAACCAGCTTAATCGTGTCACCGGTTTGAAAGGTGATTACCAGCCGGTCACCATCCACAGCAAGCGCACTGTTTCTGCCTCCGCCAATATTCACCTCCGGCATCCCGGGTTCGCAGTAGTAAACCACACCCTTTCGTTGCCAGGTTGTCCTGATGGCCGCAGCATGGTTCATTCCAATACCGCCACCATCCATTGGGCATCCGTTCAGCTTCCAGGTATCCATCCCCAGTTTTTCTGCTGCTGAAAAAGATACACCACTATTAAAAGATTTCAGGATGTAGAGGTCTCTTGACCCTTTTAACCAATTGCGAAACATCACGGCCACCGCCGTACCATTCACGGCAATATTTGGTTTACAGCATTCACAAACATGTTCATCGGGTGACTGATATATCAACCGGTTTTTTGACCAATGTTCCGCATTACCTTTTATATCATCGAAATAAACCTGGTTGTGTTTGCCTGTGCGGATATCTAGCCACACCGCATAAAAATGATCGTTTTTGTCTGCTGTTAATCCCATAAGCCCTTCAGGTGATGAAGCTTTAAGGTCATTGAGCATGCCCATGCGTTGCCATTTACCGGATGCATGATCTAACCTGAACCAGTGGATGTCTCCCGACTTATCAATGGCTGTAATAACAGAGTAATGCATTGAACTGGCTAATTGCGGGCCGCGTGACATTCCGAGATGCATCGAAGGCACTTCTGCTACCATGACGGGTGAGGAAAAGCTCGTGCCATTATCCACTGAAGTAGCACAAAAAATTTTATCCGCCTGTCCGAATACAATCCTTATTGTTCCGTTAGGATCCGCACTCACTTGTGGTTGGTTCCCGGTGGCAATTGTGGCTTCATCATGAATGATCAACTGAGCGTGAGCGGTGATATAGATCAGCGCTGATACTAAAGAGAGGAGTATCATTTTCATACTGCAAGTTAGGATAAACGCTACCCAATTTTGGCTCCGGCCCGGTTCATCCGGGAAGATTTTTAGCAAGTTGAAAATAAGCGTCAGGGATTGCAGTGGAAATCCTTTTGGCTCAAAATTCAAATACAAAAGATTGTAGCGGAAAGCCCGCGGACGCCCAAGTACATTTTGTATTCAGCGTCCGGAAAAATCAGTGGTTTCGATTTCCTCGTTCTTCATCGTACCCTCAAAACATTCGGTGGCATATAAAGACGTATTACCGGAAAGTTTCTATTGATCGGAATGTACTGCCTTCTTTAGTGACTACACAAGGTACCTGGTTATAGATATCATCATCAGGGATGACCGTCCTCCACTTTGATTTTTTATTGTTGACATCAAATGCATACAGCTCACTGAAGTAAATGGGGTTACCATCTCCGTCATATGTCAGCCTTTTTGCCGATGTATAATAAAGGATTCCGTTTACATAAGTAGATCCTGCGAACCAACCTTTTTCCATCCTAGTATCGGGCTGAAAAAATGGCTCACAGTAACTGGCACCACTCATGGCATCTGATACGCCAAGTACACCAATCGCTTTTCCATCCCCAAGAATCGGACATTTCCAAAGCGCTTCAAAGTTCGCCTGCGAGCAGGCTTGGATCCTTGGCATTTTTTTAGAGGGATCGGCAGAGTCCAGTACGTTGCCTGAAGACTGATAAATCCTTCCATATTTTACGTTTACATCATCGGACTCCAGTACATCGGCGTACGTATTGATTACAGTCCCCGTTTCGGGATCGGCTACAATAAGGTTCTTGCCGTCTGTCCCATATATCAGATTTTTGTACACTACCATGTTGCTCAGGGAATTCACTTCGTTCATTTGCCATTTGATTTGCCCGGTCGCAATGTCTACCGCTACGGGTATTCCGCTACCTGTCGTATAGACCATGCCGTCCAATACTGATATTCTCCCTACCTGCTGGTGACCAGGTAAGACGGGTTTTGTGAGTTTCCATTTCTGCTGTCCATCTGAAGCATTCACGGCGAAAATATAATCGAGGGTTTCTGCGAGAATGGTTCCATGATCAGCCACTAAAGGACGATCATTGTACCGCTGCGGAAGATCAAATGTCCATTTTTTATTTCCACTCGTATCATAAGCCTGAATAGTATTTGTCTCTCCGATAAATGTGACGACACCCCCAATGGCAAGCACCGATGTGCCGAAATCGCCATCCATCTGCACACTCCATTTTTGTTTTCCGTCTATGGCATTAAACGCGTACAACGTGGCGGGGTACATTGATACGATATAAATTGTACTGGCTGTTTCGCGATTTTCAGGATAGTTCGCTAAAGGATTTTCCTGTGGATGTTCCTCGGGGACACTATCCTGTATCTGGGGATTCGGTACGTCAGCTTGTTTGCTGCAGCTTTGTTGAAGATAACATGCCCCCAACATCAGCACCGTGTAAAGTGTTTTTCTTGTTATCATGCGTGCCTTTAACGGGGGCGCTATGGTGATAGTATATGATGTGGATATTCTATGATAAGGGGTTGAGATGTATTAGCATATATCAACGGATTGGAGATGGCTCCGGCCCGGTTCATCAGGCAGGTTTACAGTAAGGTTGAAATGAGCGTCAGGGATTGAAGTGGAAATCCTTTTCGCCCAAATGCAAATACAAAAGATTGCAACGGAAAGCCCGCGGACGCCCACTAACATGACTTCCTGATACCGATACAATATAGGAGCGCTACGTTATTGAGATTGAACTGTAAGATTTAGCCTTACATTTGCGCAAAAATTTTCAGCATTGTACTGGACACTTGAACTCGCGGAATACCTGAATGAAGCTCCCTGGCCCGCCACAAAGGATGAGCTGATTGACTTTGCTATCCGGTCGGGCGCACCTATTGAAGTAATCGAAAATCTACAGGAGCTTGACAACGACGAAGAGAATTATCTGTATGAATCGATGGAAGAAATCTGGCCTGACTTTCCGACGAAGGAAGATTTCCTGTTTAATGAGGATGAGTATTAGCAGGCTGTGATATTCCAGGGTCATTTTTATAATCCGTCATTCTTTTCCTTTTCAAAAGGCGATAGGCAAGGGGAACATCCTGCTCTTCCACGTGTACAAAAAAGTAACACTGCCATTACTCATTATTAAACCTTTTGCGTAGATTCTCTTATGATGAGTTTTGTCGGCAATGTAATTTCTTCTGCTATAAAATGCGGTTTGTAAATATGCTTTAAAAGCAGCTCACAACTTTTTTTCCCGATCTCCAGACCAGGTTCTTCAATCGTCGTCAGCGAAGGAGAAATAATTTCAGATACCGGATCATTCGTAAAACCTGCTACACCTATTTCCTTGCCGGATTTGATCTTTGCTTTTTTTAATGTCATCATCGCTCCGATGGCTTTCCTGTCATTCACAGCAAATATTGCGTCGGGTTTATGCCTGCACGCCAGTAGTCTCCTCATGTCGTCGGCACCACATTCCCGGGTGAATCCGGAATGTATAATCCATTCCTGTTTTACGGGATAGTAATGATCTTTTAACGCCGCCAGGTAGCCGCTCATTCTTTTTTCTGTGAGTAGCAGGTCAGCCGGTCCGGTAATATGCGCAATTTTTTTATATCCCTGTTTTATCAAATGCGTTACCGCTTTATATGCGCCATTGAAATCATCCTGCATTACTTTAGATGTATGGATGTCCGGTGCAACCCTGTCAAAGAAGACGATCGGCACGCCTTTGTTCATTACCCTTGTAAAATGTTCTGTTTGGTCTGACCCCGAAGAGACACAGATTAAAAGCCCGTCAATGTTGCCCGGAGAAACCGCATTTACAATATCCTTTTCACGGTCTGCTGAATCATTTGTCACAAAGAGAACGATGTTGTATCCATTTTCATACGCTACCTGTTGAATGCCTGAGATTACCGTGGAGAAATAATAGTTGATCACAGCCGGCAAAACGACGCCTATATTGAAGGAGCTTTTCTTTACGAGACCTATCGCATTATAATTGGGCACATAACTCATTTCAGTTGCTTTGCTCACCACCTGTTCCCGTGTGACCGGGCTTACGTCATACGCATTCCGCAATGCCCTGGAAACAGTAGCGACTGAAATTTTCAATTCCTTTGCAATGTCTTTTATTGTGACAGAATGCGGCTTCAACATATGTTTTACACTATCAGTTATTATTTTATTTTTCGTCTTTCATAATATGGTTGTCCTTTATATACCTCATATCATCTGCTGAACGGAAATGATCCATCCAGATATAATTGAGTATCTTACCCTGCTCAACTTTCACGCCATGCTTTGAACCAAGAGGAATGTGCAGCAGTTCGTTCTCCCTGAAATCTGTTTTCACACTGTCGGCACTTACTACACAGTCATTGCCGGACAATCCATAAAACAATTGCTCCAGTATCGGGTGCTTATGTTCCCCCACTTCATCTATCCCGGTCGTTTGTACTGAGCCCATACAAAAACGCGGTACAATGTTTTCTGGCAGGATCATTCTGCTGATCGTTTTTTCACTTTTAATGGCTTCCCTGTATTGACGGCATTTGGTGTAATCAACAAAATAGGGGAGCACCTGCGTTTGTTTTTCAAATGTTTTCATTTCCTCCGACGTTAGCCTCACAACAATTTCCAACATACTCAATCCTTCTTTGTCGGCAACAATCATTGCTTCGTTCCTGGAAGGCACAAAAAGATTCAATCCGGTCGCATTAAACGCTGTTGCACCTTGTTGAATAAACGCCTTTCCGTTCGTCATCAGGAAAATGCTTACGCAGTCAGGTCTTACTTTGTATTTGAAAGATTCCTTTGGACGCAGCCTGGTAAAATAGGTTTCAATTTCTTCGATTTCGTTTGGCAGTATTTGTTGATGTGAAGACCGCGCAATGCAAGGTTGTTTGTGAATTACATTGGATTTCGCTGCTATGGTAGTTATTTTGTCCTGCGCGTGTAAACCCGGGAGTATTATTAAAAATGTGCTGAATAATATTAGTCGTTTCATGGTATTTATATGTTTGCTTTTTCCATACGGGGAATAATAAAGTGGATCACGACCCATGCAAGCATGAAGGAGCTGCCGCAGATGAGAAAAATGATGTTATATCCCGCAACAATATTGCCGGCATTTTTATAGGCGTCAAGAATGAAACCAATAAACATCGGGAAGAGCACGCTGCCGATAGCGCCCGTCATACCTCCTAAACCAACAACAGAACTCACTGCTTTTTTGGGAAACATATCCGGAACAATGGCAAAAATATTTGCACTCCATGCCTGGTTTGCAGCGACAGAAATACTAATGAGTGTGATCACCCACCACATATTGGTAGTGTACCTGGAAAAGATGACGAGCACGACGCAAACTGCTGATATAAACAGCGCGGTTTTCCTGGCTTTATAAACAGGGTAACCTTTTTTTATCAGCCACGATGAAAGGTAACCACCGCCGAGGCTGCCGACCATGGCCGCTGAATAAATAATAACGAGCGGAAGGTTCGGCTTTTTCAGATCCAGATGAAAGTAAGCATTGAAATAGGAGGGAAGCCAGAATAAAAAGAAGAACCAGATAGGATCTGTAAAAAATTTTCCTGCAATGAAAGCCCATGTTTGTTTTAATCCCAGCAACCGGATCCAGCTTATTTTTTCGGAAGCTGTGTCCAGCTCTTTGCCCTCATCACTATTGATATAATCGAATTCAGCTTTTGTCAATCTTTTTTGCCTGGATGGAATCTGATAAAAGACCAGCCAGAAGCATAACCAGATAAAGCCAAGTGACCCTGTGATGAGAAAGGCCGCCTGCCAACCGTACACTGCCAGTAACCATGGCACAAGCACCGGGCAACACATGCGCCTATGTTGGAACCTGAATCAAATATGCCGATAGCAAAGGCTCTTTCTTTTTTGGGAAACCATTCCGCTGTCGTCTTAACGCCTGCAGGATAATTGCCGGATTCTCCTATGCCTAATAAACCTCTCACCACCGCAAACCCCAGCGTGCTTTTCACAGCTGTATGCAGCATTGCGGCGATACTCCAGATCGTCACAGAAATGGTATAGCCTTTTTTGGTGCCGATGGCATCAATGATCCTTCCATAGACCAACTGCCCTATGGCATAACATGCTGTAAACGCCATTATTATTTTACTGTAATCCGTTTCACTCCAACTGAAAACTTTTTCGAGTTCGGGCTTAAGCAAACCGAAGATCTGGCGGTCAATATAATTGATCGTCGTCGCAGTAAATAAAAAAATGGAGATAATCCAGCGATAGTTTTTAGTGCCTGACTCAGACATGAAGCGTTGATTTTTTAATTATTTATTTTTCGCATTTTAACAGGAGTGTTGACGAGCCGATCTTTTTCTGATCACCGGAAGTTTTTGCTCCGTGATCTTTGTAGCTCGCTGTTATAATATAAACACCCCTGCCCGCATTTTTTGTTGGCTTTTGTTTTGTACGGAAAACACCCTCTGTTCCGGTTAAATACACCAAGTCGGGATTGGTGATTTCTGCAAGCAACCATTTTACGAGCTGAGATGCTTCTGTTCGTTTTACATCAGGATGCGCCGGCATCTGGTTGGGTCCCCAAACTCCTTTGGAACCATTTATTATTTTCCCAGCAAGTTGTTGTATAGAAGCCTGATTATTTGGATAGCGCCCGGCGATCATTTCAAATGAAGGTCCCATCAATGTTGTTTTCCAGCCATGACAATTGAAACAGTCTAATGTTCTTATTAAAGACAGACCTTGTGGTTCCGGAGCCTGTGCCTTCTTCAATGCTGTTGTTGAGTCGGGAAGGAAGACAACCTTTAAGATGACTTCACTTGATTGAATTTCATTGAATACAGTGTTGCCATCTTCCTTGTCATCCACGCTGATAGTATAGGCAACTGTCGTATTCCATCTCAGGTGTTGGTTTTTTAAAGGGGCCGTGATTGTTACTTGCGGCTCGCTGTTGGAAAAAGGATCGTATGGCTGTAAATTTCCGGTTAAACATGTCAAGACAGTTAAACTGGCTATCGTCGACAAAAAAAAGAAGTCCTTTTTCATTTTTGCAATTTTTGTCTGCCGTCAGGATTCGTTTATAGTTTTTGCCACGCGGTTTGCAGAACGGGTAGCAGCCTCCGTGCCCCACCAAAGATTATCGGCATATGCCCCTGCAAAATGGATTCTGCCTGCCGGCTGCATCAGTCCTGGCCAAAACTTATGCAACTGTCCGATTGGAAAGGGTAATCTTTCGCAGTCTGATGCAAAACCTTCTTTTGTCCAATCTTTGTTCAGTACCTGCTCAATCGTATCTCTTCTGCCGGGATACACTTCACGGAATGCGGCCAGTGCACGTTGCGGTGACACTCCTCCTGGGCCTGTCCCCAATATGATTACCCGGTGCGTATCTACTTCCTCTGCGGAATGCCATATGTTTCCGAGATCAGGATGATTGAGCGACATATTAATGGTGCTTAATCCGTCATCCAGCCAGAATTTCGAACTGGCCTGAAATATAAATTTCTGGTAAGATGAATACCTGATATTGTCAATGATGTATTGTTTGTCCGCGGGCAATTGCGGCTCTATATTTATTTTACGGAATGCAGTTAGCGGGATACAATTGACAAAGTAATCCGCAGTTATCGTTTTTTCTTCATTGAATCGTTTATACCTGACAGTTATATTTTGGTTGCTGTTTTTTATTCCTGTCACAGGACAGTGAAGCCATACCCGGTTGCCTAATTTTTTTGCAAATGCATTGGGCAGCACCTGGTTTCCATCTTTCAACCTGAATACATCGGGCTGCAGGCTCACACCACGAAGACGGAGTATAGCGGACTGCCATAAGCCAAACAAGGCTGAAGAATCATTTCCTTCCATTTGGTTCAGTGCAGCATCGGAAGCACCTTCTTTTTTATACCATGCTGACATGGGGATCGCGTCAAGCTCATCGTATCCAACCCCAAAGGGCTGGTATTCGTCTTTGAATTTATCTACATAGGAATTAGTGTAGAGTGATGGTAGTTCTGACCATGGGTTTGCTGATAAAAATTTTATCTCCCTGTCATTGAATCTGAATTGTTTCAGCACTGAAGGATCAGCCAACATTTCATCCGTGTAAAACCTGCCTTCTATTCTTCTCAGTGATCCTTTTCTGCTCCGCTTCGGAATTACTTCAAGATTGAATTCTTTGATGTAGTCCCAGTATCTGTCATAGCCTGGTTTGGTAATATGTTCCTGTCCGCAATCGGCGTACAGTCCGTCTGACAAACCATCATGTGCTGTGAATACATGACCGCCGTGCCTACCCGAAGCTTCCATTACCGTAACATCATGGCCCATTTTCATCAACTCATACGCGCAGCATAGACCTGCAATACCTCCGCCTCCCACAATTACTTTTTTAGGGTTGGGATTTTTATGTATCCCCCATTGCTCTGCTGCAGGAGAGAAGCGTTCATTTACAACAGGCAATACAATAGTGCTTACACCTGCCGTGAACGAATGTTGAAGAAAGGTCCTTCTGTTTAGTTTGCCCATATGAATTATTGATTACACCAAACACTGTTATTGCACGATACCGGGAAACCAATGCAACGCATTTCCATAATATATTTTGTCAACTACTTCCTTTGGTAATTTTAAACCTTTGAAAGCTCCCTCCACTTTGGGAACGTTCATCATGTCGTCTGTTGTAAAAAACCGCCAATGTCTCAGCCATACTTCATGCTCGTGTTTTTTAAGATCTGCAGGCGTCGTGATGTTGTTGTTAACAATATCCATCGCACTATGTCGCATGTCAGTGCCGTATATCAATCTATCCTGGTATTTAATGAAAAAGTCGTGCACTTTTTGCCAGTTTGTCAACGCCTGGTATTGCAAATGAGAAATCCTTTCGGCCATATCCACTGCCATATTCGGAAATTTATCGAGCCGCTTCGCAAGTTCGTCTACACTCCATTCAAGACTCCCGAGATGCGCACCTATGAATTTTAAATCAGGATGCTTCTCCAGCATGTGATCCCTCACCCTGATATATTCTTCATACGAGGGACGATCGGGATGCAGGTACATATGTTCCTGGGGATGCGCTCTTGCATAATCCCTGTTTCCCTTTACCGTCATTTTTTCCAACGGCAGCCATGAATTTTTATGTTCACCAAGATGACCGATGAGAGGAATATTATGTTGCGCCATGAAATCCAGTACAGGGTCAAATTTCGGATCATCGATAAATACCAGATGACCTGCACTATCTTTCAATTCCATTCCAATATTCTTCCACACCTTCACTGCAATGGCACCTTTTGAAACAGCGTTTTTCAAGTAGTCAATCACTTCTTTCTGCCAGCCGTCGCTGTTGAAATGTTGCAAAGAAAATGCTGCAGCATAACTTAATCGACCAGGATATTTTTTGACGAGTGTAAGCGAAAACTCCTGCTGGGCTTCAACAGGCGTGCCGGTAAATTCAAATAAGTTGATGGTCAGCATTCTGAAATTATCTTCCTGCGCCTGATCGATAAATACCGTGTCTATCAAATCATTCATATGCACATGCGCATCAATCTTTTTTACTTTCTGAAAGTCATCTACTGTGTAATAAGCTGTTGTTGTTTCTTTTTCAGGCACAGCTTTCTTTTGCTGTCCGCACATGGGAAGTGTGCAAGAAAGCAAACCAATTACAATAAAAATGAATCCCCTTTTTATGACGTTCATGAACTAAATTTTTATAAATATTTTTCGCTTGTACAGAAAATAACAAATGTACCAGAGCATACAGGCGACTGTAAGAACGTTAGCAACATGCAAAGCGCCAGGACCGGCAGCCCCTATGGTTCTTGTTGTTACTGGCAGTACAAAATTTTCCAGTAGCTGCGTTCCACCCGTGTGCCAGAAGAGATAAATAAAAAGCGGATTCATTCCAACAATAGCAAAAAACATAACGCCTTTCCTAAATGATAATATGTCTATAAAAAAATAAGTAATAGCGAGACAGGTGATTGCCCATCCACCGCTCACTATAATAAATGAACTGGTGCAGGTACGTTTTATAATAGGTATGTATATGCCCAATATATATCCTGCAATGATGAGTATAATACCTGTGGTAAACAGCGTTCGGAATTTTTTCTGCAGCGTCCATTCTTTCATTAAAACGATTCCTGTTAATACACCCCAGATGGTATGTGCTGTGGTAGGGACTGCATTAAAGGCAACCCAGCGGTCCTCGTTTACGCCGCCCGTCATCATTACATCCACCCATGAACCGAAATTGTGATCGGCCGCGAATGGTTGATTAAAACCGGGAACAGACCATAGCCTGTAAATCACATCCGTAAAAACAATCAATCCTGCAGAAAATATTATTTGCCATATCATGGGCTTGCGCATCACGAGAAAGGCAATGAAATAAGTAACGGATAACTGTGCCAGCACATTTGCGAATGAAGATTTGGTTTCCGAACTGATCACCCAACCAAGAAAAAGCAATAAAAGCGAACGTCGTACAACGCCTTGAAAAGATTTGTTCCAGCTTTCTCCCTTTGCTATTTTTCTTGAAAAGGAAAAAGGCATGGATACGCCAACAATAAACATAAAAAAAGGCTGAACTAAATCCCATGCAGTGAGTCCTTCCCAATTAGCGTGTTCCATTTGCTTACCAATAAATGATACTATGTTGTTGTTGCTGTCTTCTCGGAACAATTGTCCTATGCCGGATACCAGCATGAACATGGTGAAGCCACGAAAGACGTCTACCGACAACATCCTGGATTGCGCATCATGTACGGTTGCCTGTTCAGTCATTTTTATTTCCTTCATTTTAAGATGAGTTGGATCATGGGTAGCATTTGTTCAGCAAATCTTTGCATGCCTATGTCATCCAGGTGAACACCATCAATGGTGGCTTCATGATCCGAACCTGTTAAACCATCTCCCTTTTTGTAGTATAGCTCTTTGATGCCGGCTTTGATCAAAGTATCATACGCTTTTTTTAGTTCGGCTCTTTTTGCATCCACATTTGCAGCGCCATTTTTTTCGAAGAATGTGTTATCATAATGATACCCTTCTACAAGCAGCACAGGTGTCGTAGGTTTTTTTTCTTTCAGCAATTTTACCAACGCCACTGCCCGTTGATAAATAATTTCTTTTTTTGAATTCGGTGTACAATCAATAATAAATAGCGCCGCATCAATATCGCTCATTGCCAATCCAACAGAAGAATCAAAAGTGCCTTCGCCATTGAAGCCCATATTCATAAAGCTCCTGTCGAGCTTGCGCGAAAGGATATTCGTATACGCCAGCCCCGGTCTGGAGGCCGACCCGCCTTGTGCAATGCTGCTGCCATAATATACTACCGGTTTTTTCTCAGTGAGTAGTTTCTGCTGCGGATTGTCAATCGTTGCGCCTGCATTTATCCCAATACTGAGCGTGAGTGCTGTGTTATACAACGGAAGGTTCAGCAGGTACTCGCGGTATACTGCATCTCCATGATGGATGAGTATAAAATCATTGGCGGTATCTTTTGCAAGCCCTGTATTCACATACTGCCATCCGTTTCCGTTATACGCATACAGATCTATGCCATCAACGCCTGATGAGCTGTGGTTCCATGATTTTTCGTATACCGGTAGCTTCCACTTTACGTGGATGGTTGTTGCATTCGTTCTGAAACGAATGGAGATTCCTGCGGAGCAAAGACTTTCCATCCATACCTGGTCTCTCACTATACCCTTATAACGCATAGGGAGTCGCTGATAATTTTTTTCATTGTGGCACTGACCAATGATTACAAACTGCCGGGCATCATGAAAAACAATGGAGTCTTGTTGTGCCTGATTGCACATAGCAACTCGTGCAAAGGAAAGCAGGAATGCAAACAACAAGAGCATCTCCCGTTGCTGCTTGCTCCATTGATTTAATAATTGAGGCGCTCTCATTTTATTGCCAGCCTGGATTTTGTGTGAGATTGATATTAAGGCCTAATTCTTTTGTTGGAATAGGCCAGAGATAATCCTTTGCTGTATTAAACCGCCTGTTTGTTGCTTTCTGTGCAATCACAAATCCTTCCGGCGTTAAGTCCGGGTCTGTCAGTACGCCTTGTTCATCGGGAAAATATTTTGCACCAAGTACTGCCTGGGGCAATTCTGTTTCAGCAGTCTTCCATCTCAGTAGGTCCCAATAACGCAATCCTTCAAAAGCAAGCTCGATCCTTCTTTCCCGTCTTATCTCTGTTTGCATGTTCAAACCATTTGCTGTAACAAAACTATTGGTAAGCGCCGGCATCGTTGCCCTCGCACGTATCAGGTTAATAGTTGTATTCAGGTCTTCATCTGACACTGATCCATTCAATTCAAACTTTGCTTCAATATTATTCAGCAATACTTCCGCATAGCGAATTATGATATTGTCGATATAGCTGACGTTGGGCGCCCAGTCTTTTGCGATAAAAGATTTGGCACATTTATAACCGGTCTGTGAATATTCAAACGTAGGTACGTATGGTCCGAAAATATAAAATGACTCTTTGTTAAATATTGACATCTTCATTCTTGGATCACGATGCTCAAACTCTGTGAGGGTATTGGTTTGTGGTTTGGCATAAGGTGATTTGTCCATCGGCAATCCATCCTCATACAGATAGGCGTCTGCAATCGCTCTTGTTGGTGTAAGCGCTCCTTCTGAGAGTTGAGTTCTCGTATAATTATTGGCGGAGATATCATTCACTTCATTCTCTCCATAAATTCTCACCAGAATATTTTCCGGATTCGATGTTTCCTCGCCCTCATACTGGAACAGGTAGTAATAGCTGCTGTCTGCGCTGATCTGGGAAGTGAATAAACTTCTGCTTCCCTCTGTCATCACAGCCTGGCTCGCGTCAACGGCAATCTGCAGGTGCTTGTGATAGTCTCCATAATTGAAATTCTCCTGCCTTGTACCTTCAAATAAAGCTACTCTTGATTTAAATGCCAATGCCGCTGTAGATGTAATACGACCATATTCCTCTTCCTTTTGTTCACCGGCTGATGGCAATACTGCAGTGGCTGCATCGAGGTCATCGTAAATAGCCTGCAATACTAATTCACGCGCTGTTTTTGGTGCGTACAATTCGGGATCAGATAATAACAATGTCTTTTGGATCAATGGAACGTCTCCATATCTTTTCACCAGATCAAAATATGCCCATGCCCTGAAAAACTTTGCTTCTCCCAGATACTTGTTGATAACGGCTGCGTCTCCTTGCACCTTTACCGATTTTTCAATAATGTTATTGGCGGCTCTTATTAAAAGATAGTTGTTTGTCCATGAGTCTGAGGCTGCCGGTGGGAGCCATGAACCATCACTAACGGGATTGCCTACCTGCGCAAAAGCATCAAGCGACATTACATCTTCGGTTTTAGTAGCAATATCCGGCAGAAAAGAATAGAGGTAATTGCATGCGAGTAAAAGGTCGTTGGTCGTATTCCAGAAATTCTGATCGGTTAAAACGGTTTTTGGTTCCTGGTCCAGTTTTTTAGAACAAGCGGAAAAAAACAACAATACAGCAATAAAAAATATTTTTATATATCGTGTAGTCATGATAGTAACATTTTAGAAGGGTGATTAAAAAGTCACATTAAGCCCGATCGCGTAGGAGCGGAAAAATGGATAATTGTATGCGGCATTGTTAGGATTCTCAGGGTCGAACTGCTTATACCACATTTTACTGCTTTCCCATAAATCCTGACCGGAGAAAAAGATCCGCGCCCGCTGAATTTTAACCCTCGAAGTCCACGGCTGAGGCAGGGTGTAGCCTACCTGTAAATTCTTCAGGCGTATATAAGCGGCATCCTGCACCCACTTGCTGGATGTGAAAGTATTTTGCGTTCCTTCTGTATACAACCGCGGAAACAACGCGTCCTGGTGATCAGGCTTCCAATAGTCCTGGTTGATCGCCCAGGGCATGCGCCATGGCTCTACGAATGGCACAACAGCATATGAATAAATCATCATATTTCTTTTTCCGACCCCCTGTAATAGCATGGAAAGATCAAACCCATTCCATTCTACACCAAGATTTGCCCCAAAGCTATACCGTGGAGAAGTATTGCCGAGATAAACCAGATCCCCATGATCATCCGGGCGGTTGGAGCCACCATCTATTTTTTCATCTTTATTCTGATCTACATATTTAATGTCGCCGGGTCCGGTCCTGCTATCCTGGAAGGCATGTCCTGCTACATCTGCCGCGTCTTTAAAATACCCCTGCGCTTCATATCCATACAAAGAATTGATCGGGTGTCCTTCAATGATAGGGTTCAATCCTTCTGAAATTACATTCTGCCCATCATAGCGTACTACTTCATTTTTATTGTCGGAGATGTTGAGGTTGATCCAATAATTCAGTTTATTTACGCGGTCGCGCCATCCTGCAGCGGCTTCCCATCCCCATGTTTTTAGTTCAGCAGAGTTGGTGGCGCTGGGTGTAAGTCCGAGTGTTGCCGGTGCATTCAGTACTACTAGCATATTATTATTCCTGCGCACATAGTAGTCAAAGCTACCTGTTAACCTGTTATCCAATAAGCCCAGGTCTATTCCAAGGTTGCTGGTTTCTATCGTCTCCCATGTTTTATCTGGTGATGCAAGTACCGCCTGGTACAACGAATTATTTCTTGTGTTGTTAAATGGATAGGCGGTTCCGAGACTTAGCATGGAAATGTAATCATAGTTACCCAGCACATTGGAGTTCCCTAATTTTCCCCAGGATGCCCTTAACTTGAACGTCTTAAAGAATCCGAGCGACTTGCGGAACCACGGCTCATTATCGAGCTTCCATGCTGCCGATACAGATGGGAAATACTGGCTTCTTTTGCCCGGCGACAATTGTGAACTCGCATCGTTTCTTAAAGTGCCTTCCAGGAAATATTTTTCTTTATAATTATAGTTAGCTCTTCCAAAGTAAGAGATGAGTACGTTTGATTGTATGTCATCGCCAGCTGTTGGTGGCACTGTAGGATCGCTGCTCAAATTGAGAGAGGGTACAGTAGCAGAAATCAGCGCACTGGCGCCTGATATAGTGGTATTGAGATTGTAATATTGATATTGATAACCTCCGAGTACATGAAAATGATTATTGGTAGATATACTCAGGTCGTAATCCGCCAATGCCTGTACATTGGTTCTTGTTTGGGTGGTCCTTATTTTGGTAATGTCGTTGGGATTGAAGAGATATCTTGCAGGATCTGGTCCGATATCATAAAAAGGAATTGTTTTTTCAAAGTTATCTGTACTCAACATGGAAAGCTGAGGACTGTACACGAGGCGAAGCATTAGCCCTTTCACGAAATTCTGTGCCTTTAATGTAAATAAACCATCAATGCTGTTTCTGATCTGCTCCCCGTATCCGCCGTCTTTAAGGATCTGGTATGTTTTTGCACCTGAGGAAGTTCTTGCATACTTTGTATCGTTTGACCCAGGAAGGAAGATAGGATACCAGGAAGCTAATTGATAGGCATTCATGAACAAACCATAGTCCTCTGAAATATCATCACTCGGATTTAAAGAAGTACTTTGTGCATAAGAGATGCGGGAATCCAGACTGAAGATATTATTGAATACCGTATTTACGTTCAGCCTGGCATTGTATCTTTCGGTCTTATCGTTATTGCCAACTTTGAATATACCATCCTGTTTAAAATATCCAACAGAAAAGAGGTATTGCGTTTTATCATTGCCACCACTTAAAGCAACATTATGATTCTGACTCAAGGATGTTTTCCGAAGAATCTGATCCATGTGGTTGAGGTCGTAATAGTAATCATACACGCCGGGATTATTGGGGTTCACCTTGTATTCCACAGCGGGATCTTTCATCCATCCTATTTGCTCGTCTGAAAATCTTGGATTTGAGCCGGCATTCACCAGGGCTTCATTCAGCATCGTAGCCTGTTCCCAGGAATGAATTTTTTTGGGCATTCCATAGGCGTGATTAAAAGTAGCGAGCCCTGTGTACGTCAATGCTAATTTGTTAACCGACCCTTTTTTGGTTGTTACCAGTAGCACACCCCCTGCGGCCTTGGCGCCATAGATGGACGCTGCAGCGGCATCTTTTAATACAGAAACTGATTCAATGTCGTTGGGATTCAGGAGAGATAGATCGCCTTCCACTCCGTCTATTAAAACAAGTGCGGTATTGCTGCCATTAATAGAGGAGAAACCACGGATTTGTGCTTCATATCCTTCTTTCCCTGGCTGACCGCTGGAGCGTGTTATAGTTAACCCCGGAGCAGTGCCCTGCAAAGCTGCTACGGCATTGGTTACAGGTCTGTTCTCTATTTGCTTTTTACCAACCGTAGCTACGGCACCGGTAACATCTTCTTTTTTTTGCGTACCATATCCCACCACTACAACATCTTCCATTGCATTTACCGCTGTTTTGACCCGTACTAATATTGACTGTTTGCCATTGATGTGAAATTCCTGCTTCTCTATATTGGTAGCGGTAATTACCAGCACGGCATCTGCGTTGATGCCTTCGAGGTGAAATTCACCGTTCAGATCTGTGGTAGTGCCTTTCTTTGTTCCTTTCACAATCACCGATGCTGCCACAGGTTCATCATTCTCGTTGGTGATTCTTCCTTTTACGTCTATCGGTGGTGGTTCGTAGTTGGCGACGGCTGTGGGTTGCGGTTCTACCCGCTTTAATTTGAGAAAGATATTTTTGTTGACGATCTCATACGTAAACGGCTGTTCTCTGAAACAACTATCGAGCACCTGCCGGAGCGGCATTTCTTTTGCGGTAAGCGTTACCGGTAGTGCCTGCTTTAACCAGGAATAATCGAAAAAGAAAGCATACCCTGATTGTTTTTTAATGGACCTGAACACCTGTTCCAGTGGTGCATTTTTCACAGATAATGTGACGTTCTGCGCCATCGTTCCTGCCGATGTTTGTAGAAACGCGGCGGTTAATAAGATAAACACCATTCTCATAATCAGAAGCGTTTTGGTTGTAAACCGGCTACGCAACCGGTTGTAAACAGCAGTTAATAACATAACTTTGTCTTGTTTTGGTTAATAAATTGACAGTCCTCCAAATGATTGCATCGATTGAATTAACCTCAGCATTCCGCCGCTCCGGTCACTACCCGGGGCGGTTTTTTTGAGTTTAATCCTTTGGTAACACTGATGCTGTGTTATGGTGTTATTATAAGATTTCTTCCTTCCATTCTGAAATGAACCTGGCTAACTTCCAATCCTTTTAATACATCTGCTAATTCTGAATCACGTAAAATATCGCCGCCGAATTTCCGCTCGGGTATATTGCCTTCGTATCTCACATCCACATCATACCAACGTGCAATCTGCCGCATCACTGCTTTTATGTCTGCCTGCTCAAATTGAAAGTAGCCATTCTTCCATGCGATGGCTTCCTCAGCATTAACCTTGCTGACGCCGCCTTTGCTGTATGCTTCACCAGGTTTTAAACTGCTGTTGTCAATCTTCACCGCTCCTTCGAGTAAGGTTACAACGGCAGCTGGTTCATCCTGGTAATTATTTACATTAAAATGTGTGCCCAACACTTCCACATGATGTTCGTTCACCTGTCCATCATTGCCACGCATGTATACTTTAAATGGCTTAGATGGATTTTTTACCACTTCAAAATAGGCTTCTCCACTCATCACTACCTTTCTTTCGCTATCTGAAAAAGAAGCTGGGTATGTAATAGAGGAAGATGCATTTAACCACACTTTGCTGCCGTCGGGTAACTGCAGTTGATACTGTCCTCCACGGGGCGTACTGAGGGTATTGAATATAGGTTCAGTAGATTTAGTATCAGCAGCGCGATACATCAATTGCCCGTTGGCCAGTTTTACTACTGATACGCCTCCTTGCTCGGCAAGATTGCCATTGGCTGCACTGTCCAGTGTAATGGTAGAACCGTCTGCAAGCGTGAGCAATGCTTTATTGCCACCGGGTTTGATCACGGGTACAGCGGTCGCGGTTTGCTTTGCAACAATTTCAGTCGACTGTTTTTCTCCCCTAAAAAAATAAATCCCAACCGCAACTATCACTGCAGCCGCTGCAGCGTAGCGTACGGGTCGTAGTTTAAAAAAATGCAGGATACCCGGAAAAGCGTTCCTTTGATTGTCGTTACCGGATGCTCTTTGTACTACCCTTGCAAAGACTGTTTCGGCCTCGTGCTCTGATATTTGATGAACGGGTTCTTCCGTCTCCATATCTTCTCCAATCCATATTCTTAACTGCTCGCTGTTGGCAGCCTGTTCAAGCAGGTCAGATAACTCTCTCTGCTCGGATAAAGTCGCCGTTTGCCCTTTGTATCTTTCATATAGATAACGCAACCTTTCAATCATATGCCTGTTTTAATACAGAAAAATAATCCTCTTTCGTATCAGACAAATGAAAAAAGAAAAAGGGTCAGTCTTAAAAAAAATTATTGAAAATAATGCAGGAGGAGCAGCATGGATGTTTTGGCAACAGTACCTAATATGTTACGGAGATTTTTCCCGGCTTCTGCCAAATGTCTTTTTACTGTTTCGCGTGAGATGTGTAATTGATCCGCTATATCGGATTGACGTAGTCCCTCAATTCGGCTTAATTCAAAAACTTTCTGCTGCTGACTGGGGAGTTGATGGATGGCAGCATGAAGAATTTGTTGCCACTGCCGCTGCACTACCGGATCAGGTTGCTCAATCTCCTCTATATCTTCCATCTTAGAAAGGAATGATGCTTCCAGTAATTTTTTGCGCAATATGTTATATATATGATTGCGTGTTACAGTATTAAGATATGCGTTGAAGTTATCTACTTCGGGCAGTTTGTGCCGGTTTACCCAAAGCTTCTCAAAAATGTCCTGCAGCACATCCATTGCCTCTGTTTGTGAATGAACCATCTTATAGGCAATGTTCATTACTTTGTTGCGGTAATGATCGTACAATACGCGGAATGCAGCTTCATCTCCTCCGGCGATTTCCCGCAGTAACGCTTTTTCATTATGTAAAATAAATGGTTCCAATAGTGGATCAATGATCATTCGTGAAGTAGTACTAAAATTACTTAAAAAAATCAACGCGGATAAGATTCATGATCATTTCAAACAAACGGTTGCTTAAATCAGCAGACTTACCAGGCAAGCTAATTGTTAAGCCATGCAGAGAGTTTTTTGTTCATTTCCAGTTCGTAAAAAAACAGCCAGTCTGTATTGTTGGCAACATTCGCCCAATGTGCTCTTGGATTGCCATCGTACTGGAAACTATCGGGATTTTTTAAAGTATGCTCAACTGTATATACTTTTTCGAAACGAGCTCGCAATGCGGGGAAATCTTCCACCCATTGTTTTAGTTTTACGATAGCCTGTTTTTTTTGTTGAGGAGACGCAGTTGTATCCGCCAGGCGCATTAGCATTAATAGTTTTGCGGGATATATTTGCAGGTCATTAATCTGTTCAAATACATCGAGCGCATGCCGGTTTCTAAGCGCGAGTAACCGCGATTTTTGAATCTGCTCTTTAATCTTTCCGTATACGCTTATTGCATTTTCTGCTGTTGCTATTTTCTGCTTGTATTTTTCACTCCATTCGCCATGTTTTTGTATATCCGGCACATCGATCAATACAAAATCGTGATTATAGTTTTCCCTGTCGCCACTGCCCAGCAAAGCAGTTTCCCAAAACACCACTTCCTTTTCAAGTGCATTCTGAAATTCATATGCAGTATTTGATAATTCCGGTCCGAAGTACCGGTGCCTGAATGCAGCATGGGTTTGCGGTTCCGGAATGGGTTTTGCATTCCAGCTAAACCATGCAAAGTCATACAAGCCTCTCCATACGGTTTCTATATTGGGCGCGCTATCGTCCCACACCGTACATAATATTTTATCAATTTTTCTTTCAGCGGTGATTTTGCAGAAGCCCTGGATAGCCTTCATATTAGATGCATTGCGCTGCACCAGCAAATACGATTGCTGCGCCGCAGTGGAAGGCATTACGCTGAGCCCATGCGATGTGTACCAATCAAGCGCGAGTTTATTGCCCGGAATGTCAGGTGCTTCATAATTCCACCGGGCATAAATGCAGTGCTCCGGAAAAAGCGCAATATTCTCATCCAGTAATGTTTTGTTTTTTTTCCACAACTCATCAACTTCCTCTTTACTCATTTTATCATCATAGGTTGTTTGATACAATCCTGCCAATTTAAAAACCATATCATCCCAGAAAATAGGGATACGGTGATGCATAACCGCGAATGCTGTTACTTTTTTCAACCAGTACATTTGGAGTTCCAAAGGTTTCATGCCGGATTTTTTTGACGCGTCGGATTTGCCCAACATACCTACTTCGTCACCGCCAATGTGCAGATACTTTCCATAAGGCGTTGCTTCCATCGCATCTTCATACATTGCAAACTGCAGTTCATATGTTTTGGGATTCAGTGGATCAAAAACATAATCCGAAGTTGAATCATCTCTTAGTGCTGCGTATTCTTTGTGCTTCAGGATAAAAGATGCATGCCCCAATCCCTGCACGAGTGGACTTATTTCGATATTGCGGGCTTTGGCATAATTGCTCAGGGCAATAAATTCTTCTATAGTAACTGCCTGCGGAGCAGCGACTGCCGCTGCTTTCCGGTAACGCAGTTTGTCTTCGAATTCAAAAATCACCGTATTCACTTTTAAGGTAGATAGACGATCAATTATTTTGTAATACACAGTGATGGGATCGAGATGATGTTTCATATCAATGTGCACCGCTCTTGTGGCAATAGAAGGATAGTCAGTAATGCGGCAAGGTGATATCAGTATATTCTGATCACGGGCATCTTCCATCAACTGATTCAATGTTTGCAATCCGTAAAACAAGCCTTCCTTTGCGGGTGCCTGCAGCGTTATTCCCTGGTCTGTCGCTTCCAATACATATCCTTCATCTGATGGCAAAGTCAGTGCAGGATTGATAAAAAGAGAAAGTGTGCCTTTTTGTGTAATGCCATTCACCGGCAGGTTTCCGAGCATTGCGGGCAACAGGGGCAGATCTTCCATGTTTTTTAACGAGATGTTCTTCAGTTCCATAAAAGATAAACCTTTACCATTACGCATTTCTATTTTTTGCGGCTGTGGAATCAGTTTAAAGTGGCGGTTAAATTCCTGTATATCGCCCGCTGTACTTTTATTAAAGCAAAGAAATAACCACGTGCAACAAAACAAAATATATTTAATGATAAGCTTCATAATAATCAGGCGATCTTTTCTTCTGCTGTTTGTTTTTCATAATAAGAAGCAGGATAGGTTAACCATGATGCAGACGCTTTGTCCAAAAACAGGTGACAATTTACATGCGACCGGAGGATTGATGCAGGATATACATTACTCATAGGCCGTTCCAATGTATCTTTTACCGCCTGTGCTTTGCGCAGATCAGGAACGGAACAAATAATATGCGCAGCCCTTAAAAGCTGTTTCACAGAGATGCTGATGGCTGTTGGTGGCACATCCGACGGTCCTTCAAACCAACCTTCGTTTACCTGTTGCATTTTGCAGGCATTATCAAGCAGCGTTATGATATAAGGGTCCGTCGTATCAAAATCAGCAGGAGGATCATTAAATGCCAGATGACAATTTTCTCCAATACCAATCAAGGCAACATCTATGGGATGATCACTGATCAACGCAGCCAATCTTTTGCATTCTTCTTCGGGATCATTTTCTCCATTGATCAAATAGGCCTGCTTTACGGGCGGAATATTCTGCAATAAACGTTCGGTAATGTACTTTCTGAAACTGGCGGGATGAATTGCAGACAGATTGATGTATTCATCAAGGTGAAACAATACTACCTTACTCCATTCTATGTCTTTTCTATTGATCAATTGGTTGAGCGTTTCAAACTGGCTTGCGCCTGTGGCTACTAATATATTTGCTGTTCCTTTTGATTGAATAGATTCTACTATTAAATCACCTGCAAGGTTGCCAGCGCTTTGTCCCAATACCTTGTTGTCTTTATCTATATATATATTCATACTGACTGTTTATTTATCAAGATGTGCAATGGATAATTCTATAGGATGATTTTTTTCCCAGGAACCGCAGGTGAAATCCGGGACTTTAATTGGCATGGACCCATGCGCGACTGACCACTCACTTAATGGAACAATAGAACTCCATAATGCGGCATCATAGACATTGAAGTCAAGGGCAAGCCCATTGCGCAGACAATCAATTAATCGCCAGTCCATCAAAAAGTCCATGCCACCGTGTCCGCCTACTTCTTTTGCAAGAGCCCCTATTTTTTTTACAAAAGGCAGCGTATACTTTTCCTCCACCGCTTTAAACTGTTCATCCGTAAACCAGCCTTCGTGATTGTCTGCTATCCGCGGAGGTTCAGTGTCGTATTGGGCGATGGCTTTTGTTCCGCTGATCAGGTAACGGGAAGACTTAACCCTTGGTGATGAAATATCATGCTGCAACATGATGGTCTTTCCTTTTACCGTGCGGATCACCGAAGTATTCATATTGCCCCGGAATGGATTGTTCACATATTTTTGGTATGAACTATCCTTCGCTGCCATTTCTTTGGCAATCCCATTCAACGTAAAATCTGCTGTGCTTACCGACAGCATGAAATCCATTTTGTCGCCGCGGTTAATATTCATTACCTGGCAAACCGGTCCTAAGCCATGCGTAGGGTACAGGTTACCGTTACGATGGGTGTTTTCGCCCAATCGCCATAATCCAGGTCTGCGCACCGGGTCAAAAAGACTGCGGGAAATATCATGGATGTATGCACCCTCTCCATGAATGATTTCTCCAAAAAATCCCTGGCGCGCCATATTGAGCGTAAGCAATTCAAAAAAATCGAAGCACTCATTTTCCAGCATGATGCAATGCCGTTTTGTTTTTTCAGATGTCTCCACCAGTTGCCAACATTGTTCAAGTGTCTGCGCCGCAGGTACTTCCACCGCTACATGTTTTCCATGATTCATGGCGTATAATGCCATCGGCGTGTGCCATTTCCATGGCGTACATATATATACCAGATCAATATCATCTCTTTCACATAATTTCTTCCATTCATTTTCATTGCCTGAATACAGCACCGGATTGTGTTTGCTCCCTTTGATGCTTTCTTTGGCGAGCGCGGTTTGTTCTGCTTTGATATCGCAAAGCGCTCTTATGTCTACGCCTTCCAGGTAATTGATTCTTGGTACGGCTTCTGATCCCCTGTTCCCCAGCCCGATAAAACCAATTCGCACCGTTTCTATTTTCGGTGCCGCGTATCCACTCATATTGAACAACTGTTTTCTTTTCTCCTTGCCGGGTGCACCAGGCTGGCTCTCAGTAGTGATTGCAAAACCCTGCAGGGAAGCTCCGGCAAACCCAGCAGCCGTAAGTCCTGCATTCCTTAAAAAATCTCTTCGCTTGTTTGCCATGATCGTTTTATTAAAGTTTATTGGTGAGAGGGAGGCAGCTATATATCTGCATGTTTATGTGATACCTACTGCAAAATAATTTAAAACACCACATCAAGCGTATCGTCTGAAATATATCAACGAGAACGTTATCGGCCGAACCAAAACATAGTTAATCAATTGAGCATTTTCGAGATGATCATAAAACATGAGATAAAAGCAAACATTTTGTATGATCAATGTGTATAGATCCTTAACCGGCGGCAATAATTAATGATCAAAATTTTCTTCAGACTATTTGAAACAGTCCACATAATCTTTTGCGAAATGCTCCAGTGTTCTTGAAGGCTTTCCAAGCATTGTTCTTACACTATCAGAAACTATTTCAGTTTCGCCATTGCGTTGCGCTGCATCGTAAGCGATAAATGTTTCGATCAATGCCGAAGGCATACCTTTTTGTTCCATCTCTCTCCGTGCTTCCTCTAAAGAGATAGGCACATATTCTACCTTCTCATTTATCGCGCGGCTGATAACTTCTGCTATATCAAAATAGTTTACAGCCCTGTCGCTGGTGAGCAGGTATATTTTGTTGTAATTTTTTTCGGGCTCCGTTAAGCACTTAAACGCTACTTCTGCAATGTCTCTTCTATCAATATGTGCTCTTTTGCCCGTGCCTGTAGCTTCATAAAACTTTCGCTCTTTCCTGATACTTTCTGCAATGTCGCCTAACCAGTTCTGCATTATTCCATTAGGTCGCAGCATGGTGTAGTGAGTACCTGATGATATGAGATATTCCTCTACTTCGCCGTGTGTTCGCGGTATATGGAAAGTGCTGTTCTTATCAGCTGCACCTGAGGAGAGTTTCACGATGTGTTTTATGTGTAGCTCTCTGGCAACATCAATCGCGTTTTTCTGCTCCGGTACAAAACCTGAACTGTGACCTGAAAGGAGGAAAGCAGAAGAACTGTTTTCCATGGTAGCATACAGACTTTTTTTATCCGCAAGGTCGGCTTGTATCCATTCTATAAAAGGAGATTCAACCGCACTTTCGATATTTCGGGTAACCGCTACCGCTTGTATTTTTGCGCCTGATAAAAGATGGAGTAGCTCACCCCCGATTTTTCCTGTTGCACCAAATACGGTGATTTTTTTCTTTTCCATTTTCTTCTATTTTAATTGTTGGCACAAAACTATTTTGATAGAAAAAAAGAAAATAGAACAAAACCGACAGTGCTAAGATTTCCATTCCGGAAAATTTACAGCCAGTTCAGATGCGTGCGATAAAAACTGTTTTGGACTAACACCCGTGAATGCTTTAAAGTCCCGGATAAAATGGGATTGATCGGCATATGAATGTTGGTGTGCGATGCCAGTTAAGGAATTCAATTTGTTTGTGCGGATATCATCCAGTGCCGCCTGAAAGCGGCAGATACGAAAAAACAATTTGGGTGAAATACCTACATTGGTTTTGAAAATTCTTTCAAGAGAACGTTCAGATATATTCAATGCTGATCGGATGGCATCTAAATCTTCAACCGTATCCGTATTTATTTTTCTGATGGCATATACGGCTTTGAGATTTTCACGGTGCTTATTTTTATCAATTTGCCTGCAAAGAAAATCCGTTATAATGCCGATCCTTTTGTCAATGCTGTGCTCATGCAGTAGTTGTTCTGATAAATTGTTTTTCATGACTTCATCTAAGCTGACGTAAGTATCGGTTAATTCATCCGCGTTGATGCCAAAGATTGATTTTAATGCATGCGGCTTACAATACACACCTATATTGTAATAATTTCCTTTGACTGTTTTTTGGGAGAATGAAGAAGTAAGTCCGTGTAAAAAAAGCTGGGGTAATTTGTTATAGTCTTTGTCAAGAAAACTGTTCGGATTTTCCTGGAAGATAAGACCCGGGCATCCATCCGCAATAATTTTGAAAGTCTTTGTATACGATGATGTGTGATCATTCTCCAACACCCCAAAATGATGAACGTAAGGTTGAAGTTGTAGCGTGGGAGAAATTTGCCGGTATCTCATTGCTGGTTGTGATTTTCCAAACTTGTAATCTCTTACTTCATCACAATATCTTACAATTTTTGCTTTCCCCAATGTCTCCTTGTGCAAGACATTGTGACAAGCAAAGGGACGCTGCGGTTGAAAATGATAGTTAGTCCATATTAAAAATCTAAACTCATATACTTACGCTCCGCCTACTACAGCGTCGCCAGCTAACGCACGTGGCTAAACACAGGCAGACACTGCGGAGAAAGAAAGCAATGGGACGCTGCGGTGACAGATGATCGTTAGGAGATATTAAAAATCCAAACTCATATTCTTACGCTCCGCCTACCGCAGCGTCACCAGCTATTGCATATGGCTAAACGCAGGCAGACGCTGAGGAGAAAGAAAAAAGAAAGCCGTAACAAAAGCCGAACCTGCCGAATTGGTAAACTGTCGAAATTTTTATTATTTTGCCAATAAATCTAACCCATGGCTATGCTCGGCCCCCGTACTGTAACTTTTCTGGCGCTCATCTTGATTGTAGCCGGATGTCAAAAAAATCCAGACGATCTACCAAATAATAACAATGATTCTACTGATGGAAACACAGGTAACGCGGATTACGGAATAGCCTACTTTACAACCTTTGGCAAGAATCTCGTCGCATATGATTTGTCAAAGGAAAAGTTTTTATGGACTTCACCTCTCACCACTGCCTCGTTTGGAGGAGGTTTCCAGGGCGGAGACCTCATTTACAATGATGGACGCATTTATCATTCCGGACTTTATAGTGCGGCAGCCGTCGATGCGTCGACGGGTAAACCCCTGTGGGTGGCAGGATTTGCCAATGAAAGTTTTCAAAGACAAAATGCAAGTGGGGATGGTCCCGTAATCGTGGATTCCTTTCTATATTGTACTTCTTATTTAAATTCCGGCGATCATGGATTATATGCAATCAATACAACATCAGGCAAAATAATTTGGCAGATTAATCTTTCTAACGGTCTTAGCTATCCCGGGCGGCGTTATATTCGCCCCATTATCCACCAAGATAAAATATATGGTATCGCCCAAGACGATAGTCACGGTGAATCAAATATATTCTGCTGTAACAGATTTAACGGAAACGTAATCTGGTCACTCCGTTACGAATATGGCTATGCGACCAGAGGTTCCTTAATAAAAGATGATTCGTTACTGATCGTAGGTTGTGAAGGAAACACTTACTTATCAGCCTATAATCTGAACACTGGTAAGAACGAATGGACGTTTAATATAAAGGGATCGAGTACTTTCTCGGCTGGAGAAATGTTTCTTAAAAATAATAAATTGTACGCAACCGATTATTGGAAACAGAATCTTTTCGTTGTCGATATTCCCTCTCAAACAGCCACTGAATTGCCTTACATTGATGAAGCTAAAACCAATAAGTATCCTGATGACATGTATTTCATGTCCGCAGATAACATTTTCAGATTTGATATTGCGAAACAACAGGTTGCCTGGAATTGGGAAAGTCCTTTGAAAGCATTTAATGATTCTACGCGAGCAAGCAGTGATTACAATTATATGTACGAGCGATTTGTTGTTGGTGACAAATATGTTTATTCTCAAGTAGGTGTTTTTCCAATTCTGAGGGAGGATTCTCTTAAAATCGTACTTTCAGTCGATATCCTAGATAACACATCGGGCGAGCTTGTGAAAAAGCTTGATCTTCCAAAGACTTTTGACAATATCTGGACTAACATGTTCACGATTAATCGTGACGGGAAAGGATATTGAAAGGTAGCTTCGAGAGAGTATAACGCTTGGGCTACTCGTACCGGGAGCTTTAATTAGGACATTTTGGTTCTCCCAGTATATCCTTGTGCAAAAGCATTAAGACAAGCAAATGGCGCTGCGGTTGCAGATGATCGTTAGACGATATTAAAAATTCTAACTCATATTCTTACGCTGGGGCTACCGCAGATTCGCCAGCTACTGCACATGGCTGAATGCAGGCAGACTCTTCGGAGAAAGAAAAAAATACATATCAGTTTCGTACTCCATGCCATTTATTCCCAAGGTATTTAAAAAGAGGTTTGGTATATATTGTAGTTAAAAGGCTGTCTCTGACTTTTTTTTCTCTTGATTCAAAAAGATGAAAACCATTATCCGATGAAACAATGACCAAATCTGGATTTTGAGCGGTAGTAATTAACCCTCTAAACGTGATGGTATTGTCCGAACTTAAATTGATTGAAAAAATCACGCGTCCCTTTGTGTCAAATATTTCCATGCCCTTATCATCGAAATTAAATTTTCCGAGAAATGCTTTATTCACACGCCACTTATTTTCTTGAATTTCCATGATAATGTTTTCTTCTAAGTCTACAATTTTCCCTTTTAATAGAATTCTATATTGTTCTGCTCTAATGCTAATGGCGTCCCAAGTTGATTTTGCTGGTAGGTCATTGAAAAAATTTAGGCGCTGATACGGCATATAGTAGCCTAGCATTATATTGTTATTTCCCCAGTCAATTCTTGGAATAGCAGCTTTGCCAATAGCGTTAGAATCCAGTTTCAAACTTAACTCGCCTGCTATGGCAAATTCATCATCCGTGTTTTTTTTCAAAATTGCCAGCAGTTGATTTGAATTCTGAGATAGTTGATTAATTTCATTTGTCAGGACATGGGTTTTGGCGGCGATATTTTCCACCTTTTGTATTAATGAATTGTTTTCTTTCCCCAGCTTTTGATTTATGTCGCCCAATTGAACATTCTTATTTCCTAGTGAAGTATCAAGCCTGATTAAAGAGATTGCCTGGGAGTCTAATATGTTTGAGATGGTATCTAAGTGGGCGCTTACTCCAGCTAAATCGCGGGTTTCTTGGCTTCTCTTTTCATCTCCCAAGCCAAAATATAAGCTAGTTAATGATGCAAAAATCGAGACAGAGGTACCTACAATCAACCAAACTTTATTTAATCTTTTTTGGTAGTTTATTGCTGCCTGAGATGTGGGCTGGTTTAACTGATTATTATTTGCTAGAAATGTAATGAGCAAAATCAAAATGACAATCACATTAGGAATAATAACCCCTGAGTAATCAACGTAAGCAAGCATAGTTAAAGGTTTAGAGAGAATATTTCTATTATGTTGGACAAATTAGATGAGAAGGTGCGGATTAAAAGTGAATGAATGTAAAAACAAAGATTGACAGGTGCAAGAGCACAGCAAGAAAAAGTTTTGCTTCTGCAACTCAAATTATAAATGTCACAAAACAAAAAACCGCAAACACAAAGTGCATGCGGCTTTTATTTTTTGGCTGTCGGGAGGACAGGATTCGAACCTGCGACCCCCTGGTCCCAAACCAGGTATTCTACCGGGCTGAACTACCTCCCGAGTCCTTGCCAGAACGAAAACCGTTCTGAAAGGGTGGCAAAGGTAATGGAATGCATATTAAATGCCAAAAAGTTGTTTGAATTTTTGGATCACAAACGCTGATTTCTTTATGCGCTGGAATTATTAGATGCAGATAATATTACTAAGAATAAATTGCGGACATTTACTTTCATAATTTCAGGTGTTGTATAATAAATTCTTTTTTATTTCTTGAAACAGGTATACGATTGCCATTATGCAACAGCAGGTATCCGCCATCTTCCTTTACCCAGCTCCGGATATATTTTTTGTTCACCAGGTGGGATTGATGACAGCGCATAAAACCATATTCCTTCAGTAACTCTTCATATTCGTAAATAGGTCTTGAAATCAACAGCTTTTGCTCATCGTCAAGAAAAAAAGTGGTATATGCATTAGATGACTCACAGCGGATAATTTCTGAAGGTTTTACAAGTCTTGTTTCTTTGAGCGTAGATAATGCCAGACGATGTTCTTCTTTCTGTTGCCGGTGTTCTAACAGTTGCAACAGGTTCTCCAATGGAATATTCTGTCTTTTTTGTTGTATCCTTTCATCGGCTTTTTGAACAGCGGTTTTTAATTCGTCAATATTTACCGGTTTCAGTAAATAATCCAATGCCGAAAATTTTACAGCCTGTATACCATATTGATCAAATGCAGTAACAAATATTACTTCAAATGTATGCACCGGCAACGATTGCAATAGCTCAAGCCCGTTTTTACCCGGCATTTGTATGTCTAAAAAAAGCAATTCGGGTTTGTGCAAGGCTATCATTGCAGTAGCTTCTTCTGCGTTTAAAGCAGAGGCTGCTATTATTACCTGCGGGCAATATTTTTGCAATAAACCTTCCAGGTTGTCAATGTTGTTTTTTTCGTCGTCAATAATTATGGCTTTTATCATGTCAGCCAGTTTTTAAATAATAAGCTTACGGTCATTCCTTCGGCAGTTTTTGTAAAAGATATTTCAATGGATTGATCTTTTAAAATATTATTCAGCAAGTCTATTCTTTCTTTTGTGAGCTTTAATCCAAAGCCAGTAAATGGGTTGTTAGCATCAAAGCCTTTTCCATTATCAGCAATGAATGCCTGCATATCATTACCGGATTTAATAAACCGAATGCTTAATGTTCCTTTGCTGTATAAAGCCGCTATGCCATGCTTAATAGCATTTTCTATTAAAGGTTGCAGCAATAATGCGGGTACTTCTGTTGCATGAATATCGATGCCTTCATCTGTGGTGATGGAGTAATTAAAACCAAAGCGAAGTTTTTCCAGTTGCAGATAACTTTCCAGCATTTTTATTTCTGTGGCAACGCTTATATATTCTTTGTCGCTTTCCTTTAAAGAGTCGCGCATTAAGCTGCTGAATTCCGAAAGGTAGCGATTGGAGGCTTCTATATCATTTTTGGTGATCAAGCCCTGGATGGAATTTAAAGCATTGAATACAAAATGCGGATTAAACTGCGAGCGGATGGATTTTAATGCATTTTGCGTATGTTGATTTTGCATTTGCTCCTTTAAAAGATTTTGTTTTTGTTTGCGTGAGAGGCACAGCAAATAAATAAAACCCAGGAGCACCAGACCCAGTAGCCCTACTGCTATTTTAAATGCGACGGTTTGATACCATATATAGTCGATAGAAAAAGGATAGCTGCATACTTGTTGCGGTTGAAAACTATAGCGGATGAGTAACCGATGTTTACCAGGCGGAAGATTCTTTAACCATATCATATTCACATCAAAATTGTTTACTTTCCATCCGCTGCTGTCGCCATCTGATATAATATTATATTCTATCAGCTCTTTTGTTCTTACTTTATCATCCAGGTAAAACATAAGACTGTTTTTACCTGCGGCAAAATGTGCTCTTTTTATAAGTAAGCTGTCTTTCGGACGAAGTTCTTTTGATAATTCTGTTCCTTCCACAGGTTGAAAAACATCCGAAAAGCTTTTGCTTCTGAAATAGGTTAAAATATCAGCAAGCTCGTCGGTACTAAATGCACTCATTACTATTGGTCCCCTGTTTAGCCAATATGCAGATATACTGCCCGCGATCTTTTTATCTTTCTTCTGGCGCACGGTTATACTGAGCGCATTACCAAACCCGGTTTTAAATGCTCCGATATAAGCCATTTCGGTTGTTAATTGTCCGTTGGCTTTATAGGTAGATATATATGATTTGCAAAACAAATGAATGTCTCGCCAGGAAACTACCTGTTTCGAATTGTTTTCCCAAACGCTGAATTCATAATCGCCTGCATTTTCGTGATCAACTCCACCAACGGTTACAATTACTTCTGTGGAGTCAAAAACAGGAACAGCATAGTTCCCCCAATATCCATTTAGAGGTGCCTGCATATTTTCAGACAAATTCTGCACTGTTATAAGAGTGCTGTCAAGTTTAATTCTTTTTAGCTCCGGAATTTTCATATATGCTGGCTGTCCGGTTATCTGCAAACTATTAGATGAAAAAATTTGGATACTGATTGTAGTGGCTCTGTTAGAATGGTCATTAGAGAAAAGAATAGTCGCGTTTTTCGAAAACGCGTATGACTCGGTTATCCGCCCGCTATTTAATAATTGATTAAAAAGCGGATCGATAGTGTCTAGTGCGTACTGGCTCAAACCTGAAAGTGGTTGAAGAAAAAAGCATATGGTTATGATGGAAATATATTTCATGTATGTACTGCGATGTTATGCAGAACACAAATAAAAAACAAATGTAGCAGGCTTTTAAGGCAGATTTGAATTGGCATAAAATCAGCTTGAATTCGTCAAACTGGTTTATTAAACGATTACATTATTTTCTATCGTTTATGCATAAACTTTAAGTGAATCATTAAGATGCATGCTTCAGTAGGGTCGCTTTCCGGTGGCGCAATCCCCATTCTACCATCTTATCCATTACATCGCTGAGTGCTTTGGCGGAGGTGGTGAGCTCGTATTCTACAATAACTGGTACAGCATCGTAAACAGTGCGTTTAACAATGCCGTTCAGTTCAAGTTCTTTTAACTCTTTAGACAACATGCGGGGTGTTATCTTCGGAATATTGCGTTGAATATCTGTAAACCGACCCTTTTTAAAAAGCAAGGTCCCGATGATGGGCAATTTCCATTTGCCGGTCATAACATTCATTGTATCGTTTAAGGCCAGAATAAATTGAGAAGAGCACGATTTGGCCTCTTTCAATGTCATTACTTTTTCCATATACTTTTTTTATGTTACTATACAAAAGTATAG
Organism: Agriterribacter sp.; assembly: GCA_047600465.1. GTDB lineage: Bacteria > Bacteroidota > Bacteroidia > Chitinophagales > Chitinophagaceae > Agriterribacter. The sequence continues at coordinate 520,472 of JASGKU010000007.1, read as the reverse complement.
CGCTATACTTTTGTATAGTACTATACTTTGTATATCAAAGATAGATAATTTTGTTGTTCTAAAAATTACAATGATGATTTTAATTACAGGAGTAACCGGGCATTTAGGAACAGCCACGGTTAATTTTTTACTCAAAAAAGGTATTTCACCTGCGGCTATTTCTGGTCTTGCGCGTAACCCGGAAAAAGCAGCAGGTTTGAAAGAAAAAGGAATAAATATTAAAACGGGAGACTATAACGACTATGCATCATTAGTAAGTGCTTTTAAAAATGTAGACCAGTTGTTATTGATCTCTGGAAATGATATAGCCAACCGTACACAACAACAGGCTTCTGCTGTAAAAGCAGCAAAAGAAGCGGGTGTTAAGCATATTTTATATACCAGCTTTGAAAGAAAAAATGAATCGGCTGATTCTCCGATAGCGCCCATAGCGCTGTCGCACCTGGCAACTGAAAAAAGTATTGTTGATTCAGGCATTCCATATACTATTTTACGTAATAATTTATACCTGGATTATGTGCCTTTATTTCTTGGAGAAAAAGTGCTTGAAACAGGTGTTTTTTGGCCGGCAGGTAAAGGAAGATTAGCAGCGGCTACCAGGGAGAATATGGCAGAAGCAATCGCTAATGTATTAGCTGGTAGCGGTCATGAAAATAAATCTTACCATATAAGCACTCCCGAAAATTTTTCACTTGCAGATGTGGCAACTGTGCTTAGTAGCATTACAGGTAAAAGCGTTCCTTATCTTGATCCTTCTGCAGAAGATTATAAGCAGGCATTGCAGCAGGCTGGCGTGCCGGCTGAATATATTGGCGTATTTGCAGGTTTTGCCGAAGCAACCAAACAGGGTGAATTTGATTCCACTTCCACAGATCTTGAAAAACTATTAGGTAGAAAACCAACTAACCTGCAGCAACACCTGCAGGTAGTATATGCTCCATCCAAATAATCACATACCCCTATTTATAATTTTAATACATTTTAATGATTTCATTTATGAAGAAAATTACGTTCGCATTTTTATTTGTAGTATCAGCATTTACTGTATCGGCTCAAACATGGACACTGGATAAAGCGCACGCAAAACTCGGCTTTGGTGTAACGCACTTACTGGTTTCTGATGTGGAAGGAAATTTTAAAACTTTTGATGCAACCATCAATGCTTCAAAAAGTGATTTCTCTGATGCAGTGATTGATTTATCAGCCGATGTTAACTCTATAAATACAGACAACGATCAAAGAGACAAGCACCTTAAAAGCGCTGACTTTTTTGATGCAACTAAATTCCCTTCTTTGGTATTTAAAGGAAAATCTTTAAAACAGGTGTCAGGAAAAAAATACAAGCTCTCCGGTGATCTTACCATTCATGGCGTAACCAAACCGGTTGAGTTAGATGTAACCTATAATGGAACCATTGAGCATCCATATACAAAAAAACCAGTAGCAGGGTTTAAAGTTAGCGGAACAATCAAACGTTCAGATTTTGGAATTGGCGCCAGTGTGCCAAATGGTGTAGTAAGTGATGAAGTGGAAATTGTGGCCAACGCTGAATTTTCAAAAGGGTAGTAGTACGTGGTTACCTGCGGCCTGTTCTGAAATACAGAACAGGCTTTTTTATTTTTATACATCTGCGGTAGTCTTTGACATAGAAATTGCTATTCTTTTACAGCGCTTATCAAACATCAAAATCAATTGTTATTTATGATTGCTTGTAACTGAGTTAACAGAACTGTAACTAGTTAATTAACTTAACAAAGTATATTTGCAGCAGTGATATTAAAAAAAATCATAGTAATATTTGTAATGTTGGTGCATGTAAATGGATCGATGTTGATGCCGCAGGTAGCGGAAACAGATATATATGATAAAAATGGACGCCAGATTGATGATATCAATTCTGTGGTTGAATATATTGATGAAGTAGTGATGGGTAATAAGGGTGATACGCCTTTAGATGAAGACAACGATGACGGGCAAAACCTGCACATCGTTAAAACCTTTGATTACGATTTTGACATTTCATTTCTGATCATAAAAAAGAAGCCCACGTCGACTTCTTCAAAAAAACAGTTTTTTTACTTTGCTGAAAATAAGATCAGCGCTCCACTGCTGGATATAATTGCTCCTCCACCCAAAGCATAATTTTCTTTCCTTCTTGATTTTTTTCTATTGCCCATTGCAATGGGTAACACCTTTATTATTCTATAATTTAATGCAGGTTTCAAATGAAATACAGATCCCTCAACAGGGTGGGTCTTGTATTATTGCTGGCTACAAGCAGTTGTGCAATAGTGCGGGCCCAGGATACCCTTGTGCTCTCTATAAACAAAGCTGAACAACAATTCGCGGAAAAGAACATTCAGCTACTGGCGGCCAAATATGATATAGACATTGCAAAGGCTGCAGTTATACAAGCCCGGTTGTTTAATAATCCTTCTATACAGGTTTCAACAGCGCTGTATAACCAGGATCAGCATAAATTCCTGGATGTAAGCAATGCAACAGGGCAATATGGCATATCCGTTCAACAGTTAATTACGCTGGCGGGTAAGCGCAATAAACAAATAAAATTGGCGGAGCTCAATACAACGCAGGCAGAGAATACCTTCTTTGAACTGCTGCGCACATTAAAATATACATTGCGGAGCGATTGCTATAATGCTGTCTTTCTACAAAACTCCATTGGCGCATTTGCTACGCAGATCAATATTCTCAGGCAGCTTGATAGTTCGTTTTCAAGCCTGCAGTTAAAAGGAGTAGTTACCCTTAAAGAATCTGTACGGATCCGTTCTTTGCTGTATTCGTTGCAGGCACAGCAGGTTGATCTGCAAAATCAATTGCGCGATGTACAGGCAGAATTACAGTTGTTGTTGCAAAGCAATAATACATTCATTGTAATACAGGCAGACAGTACGCAGCTTAATGCATCGCTGGATCAATTAGGCTTACAAAGTTTAGTTGATACTGCCTATGCCAATCGTTATGATCTTAAGTTGGCCACCACTGCTGTTGCATACAACCGGCAGAATTATAACCTGCAAAAAGCGTTGCGTGTACCCGATCTTACCCTGGGAGCAGAGTTTGATAAACGCGGCAGCTATATTAATAATGCCAGTTTTCTTAATGCAGCAATCGATCTTCCTTTTTTCAACCGTAACCAGGGCAATATCAAAGCTGCCAGGTACAGCATTGATCAGAGCGAAGCTTTAGTAAAGTTGCAGCAATCGGTAGTGGAAAACGATGTACAAAAGGCGTATTACAAAATATTGACCACCCAAAAAATGCTGCAGTCGTTTGATCCTGCTTTCAGGAGCCAGTTTGAGCAATTGATGAAAGGTGTGGTAGATAATTTCTCTAAAAGAAATATCAGCCTTATAGATTTTACAGATTTTGTTGAATCATACAGAAATAATGTGCTTCAGTTGAATCAACTGCAAAACGATAAAAGGCAGGCGATAGAATCGCTGAATTTCGCCGTTGGCAAATCAATCATAGACTAAAACCATTCGTATGAAATATTTTTTTAGAAATATTACTGTCCTCTTTATTATATATACCGCTGCTTCCTGCACACATGCTGCTGTTACAGAAACAAAAAGTGACAACAACCTGCCCGATAGTATTGTAAACAAGGTGGAAACCGCTGCTGCTGTAATGGATGATGTAGCGGAAACAATAAAATTAAACGGTAAGATTACACCTGATGAAAAACGCCAGGCGAAAGTATATGCCCTGGTAAGCGGCAAAATAAAATCAGTATCAACGGAGCTGGGTGATTATGTAAAGAAAGGGCAAACACTTGCAGTGCTGCAGAGCTCAGAAGTTGCAGGCACAGCCAATGATCTCTCATTAGCGGAGTCGAATGTAAGCATCACCAAAAAAACACTGGAGTCAACGCAGGACTTATACAGCAGCAACCTTGCTACTGAAAAAGACCTTACGCTGGCCAAACTGGAATACAATAAGGCTGTGTCTGAGTTAAACAGGGCCAAAGAAGTGTCTTCGATTACGGGTGGCAGTAATGCTATCTATACACTTACTGCACCTATTAGCGGAACGGTAACAGAAAAAACAATTACAGGAAATTCACAGGTAAGAAGTGATAACAACGCCGGTCTTTTTACTGTAGCAGATCTTTCTGTTGTGTGGGTAATTGCAAGCGTATATGAATCAGACATTGATAAGATTCACACGGGAGACCAGGTTACAGTGAACACATTGTCTAACGCATCGAAAAATTATACCGGTGTTATTGATAAGATATATGATGTGCTTGATCCCGCCTCACGCACTATGAAAGTGCGGATCACCATGAACAATCCTTCTGTTGAATTAAAACCCGAGATGTTCGCTACTGTTACGGTAAAAGGTAAAAGCGCAGGACGAATGCTTTCTATTCCATCCAAAGCGGTAGTGCTTGATAATAGTAAGCAATATGTAGTAGTAAAAAATAACAACAGGCTTCAGATAAAAGGAATCAAAGTGATTAAACGCATCGGCGACAAATCGTTTATAGATGGATTGAGCGAAGGAGACCAGGTTGTTACTAATTCGCAGGTGTTTTTGTATGAGGCATTAAATTCCAAATAGCTCAATAAACCGATATGAATAAATTCATAAAAAAAATACTGGTCTTTTCTTTAAAGAACAGGCTCTTTATATTTTTTGCAACCATCATTCTTATTATATGGGGTATTATCGCTTTCAAAAATATTCCTATAGAAGCGTTCCCCGATGTAACCAATACACAAATCACCATTATTACACAATGGCCTGGCAGAAGCGCCGAAGAAGTGGAGAAATATGTTACGATTCCGGTAGAGATAGCCATGAACCCTGTGCAGAAAAGAACGTCTGTGCGGTCTACCACTGTTTTTGGTTTATCGGTAGTAAAAGTAATTTTTGAAGATAATGTGGATGATGCTTTTGCAAGACAACAGGTAAACAACCTGTTGCGCGATCTCACGCTACCCGACGGCGCTGATCCTGACGTGCAGCCACCAACAGGTCCAACCGGAGAAATATTCCGTTATACTTTGCAGAGCTCCACAAAATCTGCACGGGATTTAAAAACGCTCCAGGATTGGGTAATTGAAAGACAAATGCTTGGTATACCGGGAGTAGGCGATGTAGTAAGCTTTGGTGGAGAGGTAAAAACTTTTGAAATAAAAGTGAACCCTCAAAAACTGGCTTCTTATGATATTACGCCACTGGATGTATATAACGCGGTTGCTAAAAGCAATATCAATGTAGGCGGCGATGTGATTGTTGATAATTCACAATCGTATGTAGTAAGAGGAATGGGGTTGCTCAATAACCTGGAAGAAGTAGGCAACATTATTGTTGACAATATTAATGGTACTCCCATATTGGTAAAGGACGTAGCCGAAGTAGAGAATTCCAGTTTGCCAAGATTAGGGCAGGTAGGTCGTGATTTGCAGAATGATGTGGTGGAAGGCATTATAGTAATGCGTAAAGGAGAGAACCCAAGTGAAGTAATAAAAAAAGTACAGGCCAAAATAAATTATCTCAACGAAAAAGTATTACCGGAAGATGTAAAGATCAATACATTTTATAACAGGAACGACCTGATAAATTTTGCCACACATACGGTGTTGCATAATATGATGGAAGGAATCATTTTTGTAACGGTAATTGTATTTCTATTTATGGCTGATTGGCGTACAACCGTAACCGTGGCTATTGTAATTCCATTGGCGTTGCTGTTTGCTTTTATTTGCCTTACATTAAAAGGAATGTCGGCCAACCTGCTGTCAATGGGTGCCATTGACTTTGGGATTATTATAGACGGCGCTGTAGTAATGGTGGAAGGGATTTTTGTATTACTCGATAAAAAGGCGCATGAACTTGGGATGGAAAGATTTAATAAACTTTCAAAGCTGGGATTGATTAAAAATACAGGAGCTGAATTGGGTAAAGCTATTTTCTTTTCAAAGCTTATCATCATTGCAGGCTTACTACCAATATTTTCTTTTGAAAAGGTAGAAGGAAAAATGTTTAGCCCATTAGCCTGGACACTTGGATTTGCATTATTAGGCGCTTTGGTACTTACACTTACCCTTATACCACTTATCAGTAGTATTTTATTGCGAAAAAATGTAAAAGAAAAGCATAATCCGTTCGTGAATTTTATTACCGGTGGTGTAATGAAGATGTTTGCTGTTGTGTACAGGTTTAAGCGGATAACCCTTCTCTTATCTGGTGCTATAGTAGTAATTGGTTTTTTTCTTTTTAAATTTTTAGGTACAGAATTTTTACCCGAATTAGATGAAGGTGCTATTTATATAAGAGCTACCTGTCCTTTAAGCGTGTCGTTGGATGACTCAAAGGCAGTTGCTTCAAAGATGAGAAGGATCATACGCAGTTTTCCCGAAGTAAAACAGGTAATGTCGCAAACAGGTAGGCCTAACGATGGAACGGATGCAACCGGTTTTTATAATATTGAATTTCATGTAGACATATATCCTAAAAGCGAATGGAAGAGTGGTGTTACTAAAGAGCAGTTGATAGAGCAGATGAAAGACAGGCTGGCAGCATTTCCCGGTATTGATCTTAACTTTTCTCAACCTATTATGGATAATGTGGAAGAAGCCGTATCAGGTGTAAAAGGATCTTTGTGTGTAAAAATTTATGGCGATGATCTGACGTATACTGAAAAAAAAGCAAACGAGATCTATGATATAATGAAATCTGTAAAAGGCATCGAAGACCTTGGTGTAATAAGAAACCTTGGTCAACCGGAAATGCGCATTGATCTTGATCAGAATAAAATGGCTTTATATGGAGTAACGACAGCAGATGCGAATGCCGTGATAGAAATGGCGATAGGAGGCAAGGCTGTTTCACAGATTTATGAAGGGGAAAAAAGATTTCAATTGCGGTTGAGGTATCTTGAAAATTACAGGAATAATGCAGATGCTATCGGTAACCTGATGGTGCCCACACTGCGAGGCGCAAAAGTACCTGTTAAAGATATCGCGAATATACAGACACTGACAGGACCCAGCCTTATTTTCCGAGATGAGAATCAACGCTACTCCGCTGTCAAATTTTCTGTTCGCGGTAGAGATATGGGCAGCACTATTAGTGAAGCACAGGACAAGATAAATGAAAAAGTAAAATTGGATAAGGGATACGAAATGCAATGGGCAGGTGATTTTGAAAATCAGCAACGTGCAACAAAAAGACTTACACAGGTTGTTCCCGTCAGCATTCTTATTATTTTTCTTATTCTTTTTATCATGTTTGGTGATATCAAGGATGCCGGCATGGTGCTGTTGAATGTTCCATTCGCGATTATAGGAGGTATTGCAGCGTTGTTGATAACCGGTACTAATTTCAGTATTTCTGCGGGCATTGGTTTTATTGCATTGTTTGGTATATGTATACAGAATGGTGTGATCCTTATTTCAGTGTTCAAAAAAAACCTGCATGGTGTAAAAAAGAAAGAATTTAATACGCACACATTGGAAAGGGCGATTAAAGAAGGTGTTGAAAGCCGCGTACGGCCGGTAGTAATGACCGCGCTGATGGCTGCCATAGGGCTGTTGCCAGCTGCTTTATCAAATGGCATCGGGTCGGAAACATCGAAGCCACTCGCCATTGTTGTGATTGGCGGGTTAATCACAGCTACTGTTCTTACGTTACTGGTGTTTCCACTTTTCTTTTTTGCGGGGTACAGAAAATTGGGTAAGAAAATGGATTAAAAAGTTGAAGGTTACAGGAGACAATTTGAAATTTGAGATTTTAAATTTGATATTAACCTTCGCATCATTGCGATCCCGCCAACAGGTTATATTGAGTTAAACGCATACTGCGGCTGGAGAAGCAATCCCCTGAGATTTGTGATGCAAATTGAATGTTCCAAGGTGAAAGGAAAATAAAATCCTTTCACCTTTTTCTTCTTCACCGATACCTGATTGCTGGTAGCCGACAGCCGATAGCTGTTCCTTAATGATTTTTCTCCATCCTCAGTAAGTGTAATCTGGTAGTTTTAATGTTTCCTTTATTACAACGGCATGGTATACCAGTAGTGCAGGAATCAATGTAGTACTGCTTGTGACAGCATAAAGAGATAATGTACTATTTATCAGAAATGTTTTGTGGCGTTCCTTTGCATCGTATCAATAACACATGCTGCCCTCTGAGCACCACAAAGACAAGGACTAACCTCTGAAGCTCTTTTTTAAAGAGATAATGCCGCACAACTCTTGAAGTTGTTTTTAATCCCTGATCCCCATTGAACCGTGACCTGATTAACTTTTTTTTCTCTGGCTAACTCTTATCCAATGGAGTGGAATAAATCCATAATCTGCCGGAGACAAAGCTTTGTTTATCCTTCCGTTTAAAACATTTTTAATTGGAATATTAAGAGGATAAAGCTTTGTTGATTTTGGTCTGTCTTTCATAGGATATGGATTTTGATCGGGGCGCATTTCTATGCACCCTTTTTCCATTTGAAGAAAGGTATAGGGTGTAAGGTTTATGGTTTGAGGTTTATAGTTTAAAGAAATGTATAAACCTCATGTCCTTATTATTGATTTTTATATTCTAATCCTTATGCCTTATGCCTCCCGCCTTACACCTCTCTCTATTATCAAATGATAAAATTTTTTTAATAAAATTCTTTCTACGTCTTTTTTGTGCGTAATTCTACTTCTGCCATTGCAGTATTATCCTTCTCTTTTCTGAATAATATCCACTAAAAGGCAATAAGTTATCAAGCAATAAGTTAATATACTCATTCATTAACAAGAAAATACCATTAGTCAAATTTCGACTTTTGGATTTTCGGCAAAAAGCCAGGAGTAATTACTGTAGATATTGGCATATAGCCTGTAGCTGCACTACTATATTTTTTTGTGCGATTTGTAATGTTGAAAATCTGATACCAATTGAAAAACAATAGTAACCAGCCCAAAATCCAATGTCAAAGATTCTGAAAAAGAACCTTTCCGTTCCAGCTTTATATGTGCTGTTGATGCTGAAGGGTGTAAGTGGAGCTCAATGCCAGGACATCTTTCCTGTGGCGGATAATGCGCTGCATTCAAGGAGCCACATTACTGCACGGGAAATTTTTGAGGTGGGAGCAGATAACAGCGTGTATACTTCCAGGTTAGCTGGTAATCCACAAACTGTATTGAATGACCTCGCCTGGTTAATCAGTGGCAATACCATTGCCGCAGATCAAACCATCTGTAGTGGTTCTACCCCGGCTGCTCTTACCGGATCACTGCCAACAGGCGGCACCGGATCTTTTACCTACCAATGGCAAATCAGTTCAACTTCATCCACAACAGGATTTACAAATATTTCAGGGGCTACTGCACAGGGATATGCTCCCGCAGCGCTTACGGCTAACCGTTGGTACAAACGTATTGTAACTTCCGGCGCTGAAAAAGATACCTCGGCTACGGTACAGATTACCGTTACTCCTGTTATTACCGCCGCGTCAAATACTATCACTGCAGCACAAACGATCTGCTCTGGTTCTACGCCTGCTTCGCTTACAGGATCAACTCCAACAGGCGGCGATGGAATGTATACATACCAGTGGCAATCTTCTCCTAACAATTTAACATGGACAAGCATAACAGGCGCTACGGCTATTTCTTTCAGCCCGCCTGCCCTCACAACTAATACGTATTACAGGAGAGTGGTTAATTCCGGAGGTTGTTCTAACAACAGTACTGCTGTGCTGATAACGGTTACCACTCCGCTGGCAAATAATAATTTTACACAGGAGCAATCTATCTGTTCTTCGCAAACACCACAGGCGTTTGCGGGATCAACACCTACTGGTGGAACAGGAACCTATGCTTATTTGTGGCAAAGCAGTACGGTGTCTGCCACAACTGGTTTTGCAACAGCTTCGGGCACAACAAACGGAAGAAATTATTCTCCTGCAGCTTTATCCCAAACTACCTGGTTCAGGCGTGTAGTTACTTCAGGTGGTTGTACTGATACCAGTGCTGCAACCGTAGTTACTGTTTTTAATACGCCACCCGGCGATACTTCTGTATCTGGTAATAATACATGGAACGTGTATTTATATCAATATACAGCAGGCAACACAGCCTTCAGCGCCGCTACTTATAAAGGCTATTATACTGAACCATCTTTGTCATTTAATTCAACTTCAAGATGGGCTAACGGAACATCTCCTTCGCTGGTAACAGGTTACCAGGGTTGTTATGTTGCACCAACCTATCATTGGACCGTTTATAAAAGAACCAATTTTACTCCCGCTACTTACCAGGTTGATATTCCCGGTCACGATGACTACGTGTACCTGTATGTAAATGGTACGCTTGTTTTTTCGCATATAGGGTCGGGTGATGCTCATACGAATGTATGGACGGGAAATTTAGGAGCATCAGATCAAATAGAGATGCGTGTATTGCAGGGCACCGGCGGAGCTTATTCAGCTATAACACTTACCCCTGTTACACCTGCACCATTGGTAGCGGGTGTGGTTGGTAATAATCAATCGGTATGTTATGGTGAAGCGCCAGCTACCGGTTTTGTAAATACTACTGCTCCATCCAGCGGTTGTACGCTTACAGGTTATCAATGGCAGAGTTCAGTTGACAGCATTACATGGAATAATATTGCAGGTGCAACAGCACTCACTTATACTGAAACCGCCGCACTTACACAAACGCAGTGGTACAGAAGAGTAACCACAGATGCGTGTGGTAATACTGCGGCTACCGCCACAGTTAAGGTTACCGTGAATGTTATTCCACCGGGAGACCCTACCGTGTTTGGAGATAATGTGTGGAATATTTACATGTACCAATACCCTTCGGGCAATACCAATTTTAGTGCGGCTACCTATAAGGGTTATTATACAGAACCTTCTTTATCATTTAATTCAACTACGCGCTGGGCAAATGGAACATCGCCTTCTCTTGCATCCGGCTACCAGGGTTGTTATGTAGCACCTAGTTATCATTGGACTGTTTCTAAAAGAACCAATTTTACTTCAGGCATTTACCAGATAGATATACCGGCTCACGACGATAACGTGTATGTATACCTGAATGGCGTGATGATTTTTTCACATGCAGGATGTTGTGATGCACATACCAATATATGGACAGGTCCATTGGGTGCAACAGATCAGATTGAAATGCGGGTATTACAGGGCGGCGGGGGGGCATATAGTGCCATCACGCTTACAACGGTTACACCATCACCTTTAACAGCAGGCAGTGTTACGCCCAGTCAAACCATCTGTGCCGGTAATGTACCGCCTTACCCGTTAGCTGAAGCAACGGCTGCTACCAACGGATGTACCATCAAAAATTATGGCTGGGAGTATTCGCAAGACAATGGTGGAAGTTGGACAACCGTATCTGGCGCTACAGCCAATAGTTATACTATTCCAGGTAGTATCTACACACAAACATTATACAGGAGAATAGTATATGATGTGTGCGGTAATTCAGCAACCAGTGCACCCGATACTATCTTCATGAATAACGCTGCGCCGGGCAACCCGGCTGTGTATGGCAGTGGTGTGTGGAATGTATACTGTTTCCAGGATGTGAACTATTCTATTTATTCAGGTTATTATACGGAACCGTCTCTTACGTTTGCTACCACATCAAGATATCCTTCCACAGCTACACCTTCTTCTGCATCCGGTTACCAGGGTTGCCAATTGATCAATACTTACTATTCTGTAAGCATGAAACGTACCGGTTTCACTGCCGGCACTTACCAGATTGATGTAACTGCAGATGATGATTATAACCTTATTTACATTAATGGCACATTGGTATCAAGTCTTACTTATCCTACTATACAAAATAATGTATGGACAGGAACGCTTTCTCCAACTGACCAGATAGAAGTAAGATGGAGAAACAATGCGGGCCCGGGGCAAACCGGTGTAAGGTTTACGTTGGTAAGTACAACTCCACTTGATCCTGGTGCGATATCTGCGGTTAATCCTAACCTATGTTCTGCAGATGTTCCGATCATTACCAATACAACTGCGGCCAGTGGTGCCTGTTATGTAAACTATTCATGGCAGTATTCAACAGACGGTGGAGGCACTTGGGCTACCATAGCTGGGGAAACGGGCGCATCTTATACGTCCACCACCAGCCTGGTTGCCAATACGCTGTTCAGAAGAGTGGCTACCGATGTGTGCGGATCTACCGCATACACTACTCCTGTAAGTTTTACCATAGGCGCGGGTGCGCAGGGAGATACATCCGTGTATGGAAATGGTACATGGAATGTATACGCCTATAGTGCGAATGGAACACCGTTCAGTTCAGCCATATACATGGGTTATTATACAGAACCCTCTCTTTCTTTTAGTTCGCTTACAAGATGGAGTAGCACCGGATCTCCTTCAGATGCATCCGGCTATTCAGGTTGCCAGGTAAGCGCCGATAATCATTGGGTGAGTTACCGCAGAACTAATTTTACGCCGGGTACCTATCAATTGGATATTACTACGCACGATGATCCAGTATATGTGTACATTAATGGAGTGCTGGTTTTTACACATGCTACCTGTTGTGATGCACATACCAATATATGGACCGGAAATCTTGGCGCTACAGATAAGGTTGAGTTTTTGTGGAGAGAGTACAATGGTGGATCAAACGGTGGAATGAATCTTACACTGGTTACACCTTCTACCACCGTTACAGGAGGAACCGTGAGTGCATCTCAAAGTATTTGCAGCAATACTATTCCTGCTGCATTTGCCAATGTGGATTCAACAGCGAGCACCTGTTATGTATATTATCAATGGCAATACCAAACCGGTTGCACAGGTGCATGGACAAATATTGCAGGCGCCACCGGCGCAGCATATACTGCAACTTCAGCCATAACTACTTCAACCTGCTATCGCAGAATGGCGACCAACGCTTGTGGAAGTATTGCTTATTCCAATATCATAACAGTAACGGTATATGCTCCTGTTACAGCAGGAACCATCGGTGCTAATCAAACCATCTGTAATGGTGCAACAGCAGCTACGCTTACCAACGCCACTTCTCCAACAGGAGGTAATGGCACCTATACCTACCAATGGCAATCATCAGCAGATAATATCGGTTGGTCAAATATAAGTGGAGCTACCGCTGCAACCTATGCGCCGGGAGCCATTACTGCTACAACTTATTTCAGAAGAAATGCCACTTCCTGCAGCGGTTCTCCTGCTGCAAGTTCGGCTTCTGTTCTTATTACAGTAAATCAGCCGCCTGTTATCACTACACAACCCAATAATGCTGTGGCTTGTACGGGCGATAATACATCTATAACGGTTACGGCTACCGGCACATCACTTACCTATCAATGGCAGGTGAATACAGGATCTACATGGGGAAATGTAACGAATGCTGGAGTATACTCAGGAGCTACCGCCGCTACATTAAATATTACCGGCGCAACAGCAGGTATGAGTGGTTATACATACAGAGTAGTCATAAGCGGTACCTGCACACCAGCGGTTACTTCAAATGTTTCTACACTTACTATCAATCCAACGCCTTCCATCAGCACGCAACCTACCAGTAAAGCAGCTTGTGCAGGTGGTGCTGTAAGTTTTGGTGTTGTTGCCAGCGGATCTGGCTTAGTGTACCAATGGCAGGAACGACCAGGCTCAGGTGCTTATACCAATATTACAGACGGTGGTATATACAGCGGAAGTAGTACCAATACGCTTACGCTTACAGGTGTTACTACAACCATGAACAATTATTCTTATCGTTGTGTAATTACTTCATCATGCAGTGGCACGTTAACCAGTAATGTAGCCTTATTATCGGTAGTAGCTGCTATTACTAATGCTATTACAGCCGATCAGTCCATCTGTGCTAATTTTACAGGCACTACGCTGAGTGGTAATACAAGCAGCGCTTATACATACCTGTGGCAAAGCAGTACCGTGTCCTCTTCTGCCGGATTTGTTTCTGCATCGGGTACGAATACCGCATACAATTACAATCCAAACCCACTAAGCACCACTACATGGTATCGCAGGTTGGTAACCAACGCGGGATGTTCTGCTTACAGTAATGTGGTAAATGTTGCTGTTAATCCGGCTGCGCTTACTATTACAACACAGCCAACCGCCCAGGCAATATGTGCAGGTGGAACAGCCACCTTTACAGTAGGAGCAAGCGGTCCCGGTTCGCTTACATATTTATGGTATGAATATAACGGAAGTGTGTGGACTGCTTTAGCAGATGGCGGTATGTACAGTGGTGTTACTACAAGTACGCTTACCATTACCGGCGCTACCGCGGCAATGAATAATTACCGCTACTATGCAAGAGCATATGCGTCGGGATGTAACAGCAACTATGCAAGTTCTTCCAATGCATTATTAACTACAGTAAATGGTCCTGTAATAACCTCAACGGCAAGTGATATTACTTCGTGCGCCGGAAATACCGTAACCATTCCTGTAACTGCTACCGGTATAGGGCTTACTTATCAATGGCAACAGAATACAGGTAGCGGCTGGGCTAATCTTGGTAACTATGGTGTGTTTTCAAATGTAAACCAGCCTACGTTATACATATCAGGGGTTACAACAGCCATGAGCGGATCGCAATACCGTTGTGTTGTAACAGGTACCTGCGCTCCTTTTACAGCCACATCAGGCGTAACAACCTTAACTATAAATCCTGCAATCAGCAATAATTCCATCAGCAGCAGTCAAAACCTCTGCGCAGGTACACCTGCACCGCTTAGCGGTAGCACGCCTGCGGGTGGTGATGGTACTTATACCTATCAATGGCAACAAAATACCGGAAGTGGTTGGAGCTATATAACAGGAGCTACCGGTAAGGATTATACGCCGGGAGCGCTTACTCAATCTACTTACTTCCTAAGAACGGTGTCTACCGGCAGCAGTTGCGCAGCTAATAACAGCGTATCTATTCTTATTACTATCAATCCTGCCACAAGCACTACAGATCCGAGAGATACTACATTGTGCGCAGGCAATAATGCCACTTTTTCTGTTACGGGAACAGGAACTGGTTTAAGTTATCAATGGCAGGTTAAGATTGGATCGGGATCATTTACAAACATCAGCAATGGTACCCAGTATTCAGGAACTACTACTGCCACCCTTACTGTAATCACTCCAGCCTATACGTTGAATGGATATCAGTACAGGTGCGTTGTTTCAGGAAACTGTACGCCTTCTTCTGTTAACTCTGCTGCCGCAACGCTTACACTAAACCCTGTTGCTATTATTACTACGCAGCCATCTAATGTAAATTCATGTGCGGGAAGCAATGTTAGTTTTTCTGTTACAGCAACAGGATCCGGGCTGACGTATCAATGGCGTGAAAAACTTGGCTCAGGGGCTTTTACTGATATTACCAATGGTGGTGTATACAGCGGTGCCACTTCATCTACACTTACACTATCAGGCATTACTACCGCGATGAACACCAATCAATACATGTGTGTTATTACTGCAGGATCTTGCCCTGTTAACAGCAATGCAGTTTCATTAACGGTTAATCAACAGCCATCGCTCGTAATAACAAATCCTGCAACGGTATGTGCGCCTGCTACTGTAAATATTACAACAGCGGCTATAACCGCAGGCAGCAATTTGTATGGTGGTACCTTAACTTATTGGACAAATGCTTCGGCTACTACTACCTTAAGCAATCCATATGCTATCAGCAGTTCAGGAACTTATTATATACGGGTAGCTACATCGCCGGTTTGTTATGATATCAAACCAGTGGTGGTTACCATCAATCCTTCCATCAGCAATAATACCATCAGTGCAGCACAAACGATTTGTACAGGCACTGCTCCCGCTGCATTTACAGCAACTACTCCGGCGGGTGGCAATGGTGTGTATAGTTATCAATGGCAGATCAGTACCGATAATACATCGTGGTCAGATATTTCAGGCGCTACCTCTGCAACCTATGGTGCAGGTGTATTAACGGCAACAACCTGGTACAGGAGAATAGTGAATTCAAATGTTTGTACCAATACATCGGCATCTATCAGGATTACGGTTGACCCAATGCCGGTTGCCACCATTACATATAGTGGAACGCCCTATTGTGCAACAGGCACGGCTACTGTAACACAAACAGGACAAGCCGGTGGAACTTATTCATCCACTACTGGTTTATCTATTAATGCAGGCACCGGGGATATAAATCTTGCTGCCAGCACACCAGGAACTTACACGGTAACGTATAGTTTTAGTGCAGGCGCTTGTTCGTCTACAACAACAACAAGTGTTGTTGTTAAACTACAACCAACCATTACCGTTACCAACCCTGCAGCGGTATGTTCACCAGGCACCGTAAACATCACAGCGGCGGCTGTAACAGCAGGCAGCACATCCGGGCTTACTTATACTTATTTTACTGATGCGGCCGCAACCACAACACTGTCGAATCCGAATGCAGTAGCAGTCAGCGGCACGTATTATATTAAAGGAACAACCGCGTCTGGCTGCTATGATATTAAACCGGTAGCAGTAACCATTAATCCTTTGCCAACAGCGGCTATTTCATACAGCGGTTCCCCATATTGTGCAACGGGTATGGCTACTGTAACACAGAGTGGACAAACCGGTGGAACCTATTCTTCAACTACTGGTCTTTCTATTAATTCCAGTGCCGGAACGATCAATCTTGGAGCAAGCACGGCAGGCACCTACACTGTTACGTATAATTTTAGCAATGGTACATGCAGTAACACAACAACTACCAGCGTTACCATCAATGCACAACCGGTAATAACTATTACCAATCCTGCAGCAGTGTGTACGCCAGGAACGGTTAACATAACAGCGGCGGCAGTAACAGCAGGCAGCACATCGGGGCTTACTTATACTTATTTTACTGATGCGGCTGCAACAACAACACTTTCTAATCCAAATGCGGTTGCATCCAGCGGAACATATTATATCAAAGGAACCACTGTATCCGGTTGTTACGATGTGAAACCGGTAGTTGTAACTATTAATCCTTTACCAACCGCAACAATAGCATATAGTGGTTCGCCATATTGTGCAACAGGTACGGCTACCGTAACACAAACCGGTCAAACAGGAGGATCTTATTCTTCTACCACAGGTCTGTCGATAAATACAAGTACAGGTGCAATTAATCTTGCAACAAGTACAGCAGGAACGTATACTGTAACCTATAGTTTCAGCAACGGTACCTGCAGCAATACCACCACTGCAAGTATAACTATCAATGCACAACCAACAGTAACTATTACCAATCCTGCGGCGGTATGTTCGCCTGCCACAGTAGATATTACGGCTACCGCAGTAACAGTGGGTAGCACGTCAGGTCTTACTTATACATACTTTACTGATGCCACTGCAACAACTGCATTGACCAATCCCAATGCAGTAGCTGTTAGCGGAACATATTATATTAAAGGCACCACTGCTGCCGGATGTTTTACCATCAAGCCGGTAGTTGTAACTATTAATGCTTTACCAACCGCAACCATATCATATGCAGGCAATCCATACTGTGCAACAGGTACTGCTACTGTAACTCAAACAGGTCAAACAGGAGGAACTTATTCTTCCACCACGGGTCTGTCAATAAATACAAGCACAGGAACGATCAATCTTGCAACAAGTACAGCAGGTACATACACTGTTACTTATAGCTTTACCAATGGCACTTGCAGCAACACAACTACTGCAAGTGTAACTATCAATGCACAACCAACAGTAACTATTACCAATCCTGCTGCTGTATGTGCGCCCGCAACAGTAGATATCACTGCAGCGGCTGTAACCGCGGGTAGTACAGGTGGTCTCACTTATACTTACTTTACAAATGCTGCTGCAACAACTGCATTGACCAACCCGAACGCGGTAGCAGTGAGCGGAACGTATTATATCAAAGGAACAACTGCAACTGGTTGCTATGATGTGAAACCAGTGACGGTAACTATTAACCCAGTTCCAACTGTTACTATTACAAACCCTGCAGCAGTATGTTCTCCAGGAACAGTAAATATAACCGCGGCGGCTGTAACAGCCGGTAGTACGTCTGGATTGACTTATACTTATTTCACGGATGCGGCTGCAACTTCAACATTGTCGAATCCAAATGCAGTGGCAGTGAGCGGAACTTATTATATTAAAGGAACCGCAGCATCCGGTTGCTATGATGTAAAACCTGTAACGGTAACTATTAACCCTTTGCCAACAGCAACCATATCGTATAGTGGTTCGCCCTACTGTGCAACAGGCACGGCTACTGTAACACAAACCGGTCAAACCGGCGGAACTTATTCTTCTGCCACAGGTCTGTCGATAAATACAAGTACAGGCGCTGTGAATCTTGGTGCAAGTACAGCAGGAACGTATACAGTAACGTATAGTTTCAGCAATGGCACATGCAGCAATACAACAACCGCAAGTATTACTATTAATGCTCAACCTACTGTAACCATTACCAATCCTGCAGCGGTATGTTCACCAGGCACTGTGAATATAACAGCAGCTTCAGTAACAACGGGAAGCACTGCCGGCTTAACCTATACTTATTTCACAGACGCTGCTGCAACCACAACACTATCGAATCCAAATGCAGTAGTCACCAGCGGCACCTATTATATCAAAGGCACAACTGCTGCCGGATGTTTTACCATCAAGCCGGTAGTTGTAACTATTAATGCTTTACCAACAGCAACCATAGCATATGCAGGCAATCCATACTGTGCAACAGGTACTGCTACTGTAACACAAACCGGTCAAACGGGTGGAACCTATTCTTCCTCCACAGGTCTGTCAATAAATACAAGCACAGGAACGATCAATCTTGCAACAAGTACAGCAGGTACATACACTGTTACTTATAGCTTTACCAATGGCACTTGCAGCAACACAACTACTGCAAGTATAAATATTAATGCACAACCAACAGTAACTATTACCAATCCTGCTGCTGTATGTGCGCCCGCAACAGTAGATATCACTGCAGCGGCTGTAACCGCGGGTAGTACAGGTGGTCTCACTTATACTTACTTTACAAATGCTGCTGCAACAACTGCATTGTCCAACCCGAACGCGGTAGCAGTGAGCGGAACGTATTATATCAAAGGAACAACTGCAACTGGTTGCTATGATGTGAAACCTGTGACAGTAACCATTAATCCTGTTCCATCAATAGTGATTACCAATCCTGCAGCAGTATGTTCTCCAGGAACAGTAAATATAACCGCGGCGGCTGTAACAGCCGGTAGTACGTCTGGATTGACTTATACTTATTTCACGGATGCGGCTGCAACTTCAACATTGTCGAATCCAAATGCAGTGGCAGTGAGCGGAACTTATTATATTAAAGGAACCGCAGCATCCGGTTGCTATGATGTAAAACCTGTAACGGTTACTATTAACCCTTTACCAACAGCAACCATATCATATAGTGGTTCACCATACTGTGCAACAGGTACTGCTACTGTAACACAAACTGGTCAAACAGGTGGAACTTATTCATCAACAACTGGTCTGTCGATCAATACAAGTACAGGCGCTGTGAATCTTGGTGCAAGTACAGCAGGAACGTATACAGTAACGTATAATTTCAGCAATGGCACATGTAGCAATACAACAACCGCAAGTATTACTATTAATGCTCAACCTACTGTAACCATTACCAATCCTGCAGCGGTATGTTCACCAGGCACTGTGAATATAACAGCAGCTTCAGTAACAACGGGAAGCACTGCCGGCTTAACCTATACTTATTTCACAGACGCTGCTGCAACCACAACACTATCGAATCCAAATGCCGTTGCGACAAGCGGCACCTATTATATCAAAGGAACGACTGCTTCCGGTTGCTATGATGTAAAACCGGTAACTGTTACCATCAATCCATTACCAACCGCAACGATAGCATATAGTGGTTCGCCATATTGTGCAACAGGCACGGCTACTGTAACACAAACCGGTCAAACGGGTGGAACTTATTCTTCTACTACAGGTCTGTCAATTAATACAAGTACAGGTGCCATTAATCTTACGGCAAGTACAGCGGGCACATATACTGTTACATATAGTTTCAGTAACGGCACATGCAGCAATACTACCACTGCAAGCATAACCATCAATGCGCAACCAATAGTAACTATTACAAATCCTGCGGCAGTATGTTCTCCTGGCACGGTAGATATTACTGCAACTGCGGTAACTGCCGGAAGTACTGCTGGTCTTACTTATACATACTTTACTGATGCCGCTGCAACAACAGCATTGGCTAATCCAACTGCGGTTGCAACCAGTGGTACATATTATATCAAAGGCACCACTGCGACGGATGCTTTACTATTAAGCCGGTTGTGGTTACCATCAATCCTTTACCAACCGCAACCATATCCTATGCAGGTAGTCCCTACTGTGCAACAGGTACGGCTTCTGTAACACAGAGTGGACAATCAGGTGGAACGTATTCTTCCACTACAGGTCTGTCAATTAATACAACCACGGGTGCTGTTAATCTTGGAACAAGTACAGCAGGTACCTATACCGTAATATATAATTTCAGCAATGGTACATGTAGCAATACTGCAACAGCAAGTATCACTATAAATGCACAACCAACAGTAACCATAACTAATCCTGCCGCAGTATGTTCGCCTGCAACGGTAGATCTTACTGCAACGGCTGTAACTGCGGGCAGTACCGCCGGACTTACATTTACTTATTTTACAAATGCTTCCGCAACCACAACATTGGCAAATCCAAATGCGGTTACAACGAGCGGAACATATTATATCAAAGGCACAACAGCCTCTGGTTGTTATGATGTAAAACCTGTGGTTGTAACCATTAATCCTGTTCCATCAATAGTGATTACCAATCCTGCTGCAGTTTGTACTCCAGGAACGGTAAACATAACAGCAGTCAGCGTAACAGCAGGCAGCACATCCGGGCTTACTTATACCTATTTCACAGACGCGGCAGCAACCACAACATTAGCAAGTCCGAATGCGGTTGCAACCAGCGGCACCTATTATATCAAAGGAACGGCAGCGTCTGGCTGTTACGATGTGAAACCAGTAACTGTAACGATCAACGCTTTGCCAACAGCGGCTATATCATATGCAGGTAGTCCATACTGTGCAACAGGTACGGCTACTGTAACACAAGTTGGCACAAGGTGGTGGAACATACTCATCAACAACTGGTCTTTCGATAAATGCAAGTACTGGCGCTGTTAATCTTGGAACAAGCACTGCAGGTACCTATACTGTCACGTATAATTTCAGCAATGGCACATGCAGCACTACAACAACCGCAAGTATTACTATCAATGCGCAACCAACTGTATCAATCACTAATCCAGCAGCAGTGTGTTCGCCTGCAACGGTAGATATTACTGCAACTGCTGTAACTGCAGGAAGCACATCTGGTCTTACTTACACATACTTTACAGACGCTGCCGCAACAACAGCATTGTCAAATGCAAATGCAGTTGCATCGAGTGGGACGTATTATATCAAAGGAACAACTGCATCTGGTTGTTACGATATAAAACCAGTAACCGTAACGATCAACGCTTTACCAACAGCAAGTATATCATATGCAGGAAGTCCTTATTGTGCAACAGGCACGGCTACTGTAATATTAACCGGTCAGTCAGGTGGAACATATTCATCCACTACAGGGCTTTCAATTAATGCAACCACAGGCGCAGTTAACCTGGTATCAAGCACTGCTGGCACATATACGGTAACCTACAGTTTCAGCAATGGCACATGCAGCAATACTACCACTGCAAGCATCACTATTAATGCACAGCCGGTTATAGTAATTACTAATCCTTCTGCTGTATGTTCGCCTACAACGGTAGATATTACTGCCGCTGCAATAACAGCCGGTAGTACCTCTGGGCTTACATATACATACTTCACAGATGCTGCTGTCACTACAGCATTGTCTAATCCAAATGCGGTAGCGGTGAGTGGCACTTATTATATCAAGGGAGTTACAGCTTCTGGTTGTTATGATGTGAAACCAGTGACTGTAACTATTAATCCTCTTCCATCAATAGTGATTACCAACCCTGCAGCGGTATGTTCGCCGGCAACGATAGATATTACTGCAGCGACGGTAACTGCTGGTAGCACATCAGGACTCACTTATACTTATTTCACGAATGCTGCGGCAACAACAACACTGGCAAGTCCAAATACAGTTGCAAGCAGTGGAACATACTACATTAAAGGAACAAACAGTAATGGTTGCAGTGATGTAAAACCTGTAAGCGTTGTTATCAACCCTGCACCTGCTGTTGTAATTACTAATCCTGCTGCAGTATGCGCACCTGCAACCATTGATCTTACTACAACTGCGGTAACATCAGGCAGCACATCCGGGCTCACTTATACTTATTTTACAGATGCAACAGGCACGACTACCCTAAGTAATCCAGGTGCAGTTGCTTCTGGTGGTACTTATTATATTAAAGGAACCACTGCCAGTGGTTGCAGCGATATACAGCCGGTAACAGTTGTGATTGATGCAATGCCCGTGGCTACTATAGCATACAATGGTGGGCCTTACTGCCCAACCGGAACAGCAACTGTTACGCAAACCGGCAAAACCGGAGGTACATATACAGCACCTGCCGGAGTAACCATCAATGCTTCAACAGGCGCCATTAATCTTGCAGCAAGCTTGCCTGGCCAGTATACAATCACCTATACTTTCACCAATGGTGTTTGCACCAATGCTGCTACCACTATTATTCATATAGGTACACCATCTGTAGTAATTCATGATCCGGCTGCAGTGTGTGCGCCGGGCTCAGTTGATATTACTGCAGCAGCTATAACTACCGGTAGCGATGCAGGATTAACCTACAGTTATTATACAGACGCGGCAGGAACCAATCTGCTCAGCAATCCTGGTGCTGTTGCTGCCAGCGGAACCTATTATATAAAAGGTATAAGTGGGGCAGGTTGCCCATCATTGCCGCAACCGGTGCAGGTGGTAATCAATCCACAACCTGTCATAACAGTCACTGCCGATAAAACATTGGTATGTAAATGGGAAGAAGTTACACTGGGTGCAACCGCACCAGGAAGCACGGTTGTATGGCAACAGGTGGGTACAGGCAATAATGTAACAGTGTATCCATCAGAAAATACAAATTACACTGCGATTGCTACAGACGCATTGGGATGTACTAACTCAGATCACATCAGTATTTCTGTAAGGAATTTTAAGGCAGCACTAACGGCAACACCTAACCCGGTAATGTCTGGTACTACGGTTACACTTACTTCGTCTGCAAACAGCAGCTATACTGCCGTTGCATGGGCGCCGGCTCAGTTCTTTGTAAACCAGCAGGCTACGGCACAGGCAATACTCATTACGGATAGTTCTAAAACTTTCACCACTGTTCTTAAATCGGTTGAAGGTTGTATGGATACTGCAAGCGTGTATGTAGTAGTAAATGATAATACGAAGGAACTGTTTATACCGAACGCATTTACGCCCAACAATGATGGCAAGAATGATATTTTCAAAGTGTACGGTACTTCTGTAAAGAGCGTTGAAATAAGTGTGTATAACCAATGGGGTAACCTGATGATAGCAACATCTGATAACAATAAAGGATGGGATGGTACTTACAAGGGCAAACAACAGCCGGTGGGTATCTACCTATATGCAATAAAAATTCAATTGTATAACAATGGTACTGTTATCCGGAATGGAACAATCAGTCTTGTACGATAAAAATGAAATGTGATGAAACGAATTTTATTTCTTGTGATAATAATGGTGGGATGCATCAGCGCTTTGAAAGTAAGCGCCCAGGTTGATCCGCATTTCTCACAATACTATATTCAGCCTGCAACGCTTAACCCTGCGCTTACAGGCGCCATGCAGGGCGATTACCGCGTGTCAGCCATCTGGAAAAACCAATATGCCAATACGCTTTCATCGAGGGGTGTTGCTGCTGAAATGGCAACTAACAGAAATTTAAATGCTGGCATCAATGTATTTAACCAGGCATCGTCTGATCATGCATATAGTTATACTACCGCCAATATAAGTCTGGCTTATACGGGTGTTCGCTTTAATAATCATTATATTTCAATGGCTTTGCAGGCGGGTGTTATTAACCGGTATTTTAACATCAATAAATTACAGTTCGGTGATCAGTGGACGGCAGGTATAGGATATAGTGAGACCAATGCGGGGCAGGAGGTTTTTAACAAGCCATCTGTTACTGTGCTCGACGCAGGCGCTGGTGTAATGTATTATGATGCAACACCTGAAAAGAAAGTAAATGTATTTGCAGGATTCTCTGCTTTTCATTTATCACGCCCTTCAGATCCTTTTATATCAGGCGGAGAAAAAGAAAAAATGCCTGTAAGATATAGTTTACATGGAGGCGCTAAAATAATGGTGAATGATTTATTCAGTATCGTTCCCAATTTTTTATACATGCGGCAGGGAGAAGCGGAGGAAAAAGTTGCGGGAGCTTATTTGCAGGTAAATGCCAGTGAAAAAGTTGACCTGCTGTTTGGTGCTAACCTGCGGTTTGGAAATGCCTTTATTCCTTTTGCCGGATTTTTTTACAAAGGGCTTACAGTGGGTATGAGCTATGATACCAATATATCTAATAAAACCACGGCAGCGCTTAACCGAAACAGTGCGGAGCTGTCGCTTTCTTATACATGGTGGCAAAAAAAATCTACTCAAACAAAAATGGCTCCTTGCCCGAGATTTTAATATGAAAAATATCATGTCACAATTTTTATTTACTGAAATTATAAAAGAGAAGAAGATCAATGTTCTTTTCACATTGATTGCTATTATTGTATGTGCCGCAGTACATGCGCAAGGAGGCAACCAGGGCTATTTTTTGAAAGCGGAGCAGCTGTTGAACCAGCAAAAATATTATGAAGCTGCGCAGTATTACGAAAAATACCTGGTATCTGAAAAGCATATCGCTGCAAAAGCTGATCCTTTTGCTGTTGGAAAAAAAATAAAAGGGCAAAATGGACTGGATGTTCACAAAGAGGCAATATACCATCTTGCGGAAAGTTACAGGCTAGGCAGTGATTTTACAAGGGCTGAAAAATATTATAAAGAAGCTTCAGGTTTTCCTGAGAAATCTTATCCCGGAGGTTTGTACTGGTATGGCGTTGTACTGAGATCAAATCAAAAGTATAGTGAAGCTATTGAGGCTATTACCAGTTTCAGGGAGAAACACACACAGATAGATCAATGGTCAATTGCAGCGGATAAAGAGATGGAGAATCTTTTATTCATCAAACAACAGCTTGAAAAAAATAAGCCCGGTTTTTTTGTTACACCTGTACCAACTCCTTCTACCAACTCCGCCTATGCGCCGGTTGTGCGGCAGGGCGATACGATAGTGTTTACGGCTGTTGAAACAGACAAAAGGATTGATTCATCTAAAAAGAAGCCCGTAGCTTCTACTGTTTATTTTGCGAGGTTGTACGAATCAATTCAGCATGATGGAGCCCTGGATAATACGCATATTATAGCATCTGATCCTCAAACAGGTTTTCATGATGGAATGGCTGCTTTTGCCGGTAATAAAAAAATGTTTTTTACAAGATGGACAAATGTGAATGGAAAACCTGTGTCAGCCATTTTTAGTTCAGATAAAACAGACGCAGGTTGGTCAACACCTTTAAAGATGGAGGAGCCGGTTAACATGCAAGGTTCAAACAGTACAGAACCTTTTGTTACAGGTGATGGAAAATTTTTATTGTTCTCGTCTGATAGGGAAGGGAGCATTGGAAAATACGATATATGGTATGCGGAACTGGATAGTAATTTAAACGTGCTTAGGGTTAGCAATGTGGGAAATGTAGTGAACACGATTGATGATGAATTTGCACCGTCTTATCACCAGGGTAGCAGAACGTTGTTGTTCTCAAGCAACGGCCGCACCGGCATGGGTGGATTGGATATTTATTATACGCGTGGTAGTTTTATAGTATCAGATTGGAATAAACCTGCTAACGCAGGCAGTCCTATCAACTCAAGCAAAGATGACTTGTATTATGTTAGTACGGATGAAGATAATATATGGAATACGGGTATAATGAGTTCTGACAGGGATACTACGAGTTGTTGCCTGGCAATGTATAGTGTGAGGCAGGATAACAAACAGTATATCACTGGATCAGTGGTTGACTGTGCTACACAACAGCCATTGTCAAACGTGTCGCTCAGTATCAAAGATCTGAAGAATAATAAATTATTGCGTGCTATTCAAACTGACGCCAGTGGCAATTATGCGTTTGAAATGAACAATACATCACGATATGGCATATACGCAGAAAAGAAAGGATACGATTCTGCTTCTAAAAAATACACTTTGCACTTTGAAGAAGGTTCAGATAACATGCACAATGAAGTAATGTGTATGAGTTTTATTCCTGGCAGTCATGAAGATAGCCTGCAGCAGGTGTTAGATGCATTATCCAATTCTTCTTCTACACTTGCTAAGTTTGGATACAATAAATCAACAATCGGCGGTACTTTTTCTCAACTGGATTCTTTAGCAGGTATAATGCAACAGTTCCCTTCTATAGTAGTTGAGATAGGCGGGTATACAGATACGAAAGGAACAGAAGAATATAACCTGGCATTGGCGCAAAAAAGGGTGAATGCCTGTATCAAATACCTGGTTAAGAAAGGAATAAGCGTGCAACGACTTACTGGCAAAGCTTACGGCGAATGCTGCCCGATTGAGCCGGAAACAATAGATGGACAAGACAATCCTGCAGCAAGAGAAAAGAACAGGAGGGTAGAATACAAACTATTGAGCAGATAATTTTGATCAGTATATAATTAATAATGCCTCGTATCGCTACAAATAGACGGGGCATTTTTTTATCTGCTGTGTACTGAAAAACAAAAAGCCAGGCATTCAAAAGATATTGAAGCCCGGCTTATGTGTTTCACCTTCTTAAACCGTGACGAGTTCCATATTCATCAGCGTGGCTTAATAAAAAAATAAATAGGAAATGAAAAAATGAGAATCCTTAATAAATGTATTAGGTGCATTTAGTTGTAGAAAATATACGCCAATGGCATTAGGTTATTTTTGATGTATGATTTGAGGTGTATGATTGCTTGATTACAGGTTGCCAGGTTTTCGCTGTGCCTCTATTTCTTTGTAAGCGCTGCAGGAAACAATGTAAGATTTTTTGATGGCAGCCGCTCAGTGCTGACTAATGATAGCTGATAGCTCAATCCTACAACTCCTTTAACCTCTTTCTAAACTCTTCTTCATTTACCCTCTCAATAGCTACGCTCAATTTTGCATTGCGTTCTGTAGTTGTCTGCAGTTTGCCAAAATAAAATGAATGTTGTTTTTTCCCCATCGAAACCAATATCACCTCTTTGCCAGCAGGTACACCTTTTACTTCATATCCATTTTTTACAGGATATGCTGGCATAAAAGCATTTAAATCCTTAAAGTATACCATCACCGCAACGTTGCTATAGCCTGGTGTTTTGATAGTGAAATTGATTTTGTTTTTTTCGCTATAAAAACGATCACAATTGATCCAGTTTAAAGTGTCAACAAGACTATGATATTTTGCTCTGGAATAAGTGAACGAATAAGTAGTGTCTAATTCCCTTATTCCAAAGGCTATAAAACCACGCTGGCGATATTGTATTTTTGCATGTATGGTTATAGTAGTGTCGTTAGGCTTGGTTGTGGTTAATAGCGTCTTCTTTGACTTAGGACGATCGCTCTTATACTTTGAAAGAAGATGATAACGCCAACCAACAACCCGATGCCATTCTTCTGTATACTTGTAGCCAGTTCTGATATTTGAATAGAATTCAGGAGTTTCACGATACACTTCTTTTAATAGATCATCAGTTGGGAAATTCCAGCAAGCCGGTGTTTCAGAAAATGTTGTTCCGGAATTTTTCCAGTGTGCTGAATCAGTTGGATTGTTTATTGTAAAAACATTCATGCCTGTCAATTGTTCATTAAACTTTGGCATTGTAATAGTGACATGCTTCTGCGTTTGTTTACTCATAGTATCTCCATTCTGTATGATTGTTAGCTGTATCATGCCGCCGGTTTGAAGCAGCCCTTCGTTTGAAAAAGAATGCAAACCCGACAACAAAATATCAGATGTTTTATAATATTCTTTAATGATGAGCTGCGCTTCTCCTTTTCTTATTATGCCATTGTTATCCTGTATACTTCCCGGTGGAATTTTTATACAGGTACCATCTTTTGCTTTGATATATGCTGTATCATCAAGATTCATACTAAATCGTTGCTCCTCTACATCTTCTATATAGGGTTGTAGTTCTGTAACAGGTTCTTCTTCTGCTGTATATTCTACTATTAATTCTACTCTTCGGTTTACAGGTTGCTCATTGTTTATGTCAGTAAGCAGGAAATTTTCTCCATAAAATAATGTTTTGACAGAAGCCGAATCGGGCAAGTGCGGTTGCAGTATTTTATATATAGCCTGTGCTCTCCTTGATGAAAGCGCCTGGTTGTAGGCATCGCTTCCATTTTTATCGGTATACCCTTTTATAGTAATTGCTAAAGGACAACGCACTTCAAAATCTTTAACCAACACTTCTATTTCACGCTGAGATGCTTCTGTAAGTTTTTCAGAAGCATAATTGAAATAAAAAGTAATAGATTTTTTTTGCTGTGCTGTTGAATAAAGAGAAAGTAATATAATGGTGAGAGTAAAGATGACACG
The DNA here is from genome assembly GCA_047600465.1 of Agriterribacter sp. Lineage (GTDB taxonomy): Bacteria > Bacteroidota > Bacteroidia > Chitinophagales > Chitinophagaceae > Agriterribacter. The sequence continues at coordinate 491,705 of JASGKU010000007.1, read as the reverse complement.
CATAGGCTATAATTTATTCAACTAATATATTGAATGCACGCCTGGTTTTTTAGCAGGGAAATGGTTTTAAGAAAAAATTAGTAGAAGTAGATGGGAAGTGTTAAGAGAAGTGTTAAGACGTAAGGAGCCTCAAAGTTTGTAACTTATTGTTTTCCGTAAAAAAATTAATCGCTAAAAGTTTATGGCTGATCGCTTATTGCTGAAGACTGACAGCCGATAGCATTTATACAAACGGTTCAAAACAATCGTAATTTCTTTGCCTGAATATCTTGCCATCTTTAAATTCAAAAAACTGAGCGAAGTAAGCCGTCATTTGCCCCCCGGCCGGTATATTACCAATGGGAATAGCAACGGTGCCTTTCCATATAGCTTCCAGTATAACGGTGTCGCCTGCTGTATGTAAATTTTTTATCTCGTATTCTTCCTTCAGCATTATTTTCTGTCCTCTGTCTGAACCTTCTTTTAAAGCGGCCAGGTCCCTGGTTGCAGTATTTTTTGTTACAGCATTTGGATATTCTATTTGTTTAATATCAAGATGATAGAATTGATCCAGTTCTTCAGATGATTTTCTTTCTTCCATTGCTTTCAGAAAATCAACCACCACTTTTTCATTATGCGTCATCGTATATTAATTTATAAAATTGTTATAAGGGCTGACTGCTAATCGCTGATAGCATGAAACAGACAAATGGTTATTGTATAGCTGAACCGTATTTGTAGATATTAAATCTTTCGTCCAGCAAATGTTTGAGCTCTTCAAATTTACACTCAAGTGTATTGGCCGAAATGCTGATGGGAGAGCCATAATTTTTAAAATTTAATTCCATCGCTTTCTTTTTTATAGTATTGGTCTGTTTCTCTATGTATACATTGGGATTGCGAAGCATCAGCATTATAAAGTGTTGATTAAATACTTTCTGTGTTTTAATGGTAACAATATCACTCCAGGGTATATCGCCCGCAGATACTCCACTCGAATTGTCAATAATGCCATCCTGGTTAATAACCAATCCCGGCTTTTCATCATTTATTTTCCTCCATAAAAAAATAAAGGAAGCGCCAAAAAATACCGTGCCTAATAGTCCCATAACTTTTATGAACATGGGGTTGAAACTACTTGCTCCACTGAACCCGGCCAACATCCATATTCCCAATCCAAAAAACAATCCGGCGCCTATGAGCATCCATTTCATCTTTTTTTTGCTCAACTTAATTTCTACCTGGTCTGTGTTGCTCATTGTGAGATTATTTTTTTCTAAAAATACGCTTAAAATATTGATCAGTTTAATTGCAATAATAATGTTTGTAAACAAAGCCGGAGTAAATGCGCTCTGGCTGACATTGCGCCATTCATTAATACAGTGTGAAGCACTAAAATCTTACCTTCATTTTAAAATAATGTATACCTGCCAATAATTTTCAATCATGCTTTTCTAAAATGATGATATGGAGCATTTAAAAATTTCAAGTGCACAGTTTGAACACCATAGCGGAGACAAAGCGTATAATTTGTCTGTTATTGAAAAGCTCTCAAAAAAGGCTGCTGAGCAAGGTTCCGATATAATTGCATTTCATGAATGTTCTATCACTGGATATACATTCGCCAGAAATCTTTCAAAAGCACAGATGCTTGATATCGCGGAATACGTTCCTGGTGGTGAAAGTATAGAAAGGCTGACTGCCATAGCTAAAATGTATAACATTGCCATATTGGCGGGTCTTTTTGAAAAAGATGAGCACGATCAGCTATTCAAGCCATATGTATGTGTAGGCAAAGATGGATTGATTGCAAAACACAGGAAACTGCATCCATTTATTAACCCACATCTTACGCCAGGTAATAGTTATACTGTGTTTGATTATAAAGGCTGGAAATGTGGCATCTTAGTTTGCTACGACAATAATATTATTGAAAATGTGAGGGCTACCAAACTGTTAGGAGCCGATATTATTTTTATGCCTCACGTTACCATGTGCACACCCTCTACCAGGCCAGGTGCAGGTTTTGTTGATCCGGCGCTCTGGCAAAACCGGCATATTGATCCTACATCATTGCGGTTGGAATTTGATGGTATGAAAGGAAGAGGTTGGTTGATGAAATGGCTGCCCGCCCGGGCTTATGATAATGCAGTATATGCAGTTTTTTCAAACCCGATAGGGATGGATGATGACCAGTTGAAAAACGGTTGCTCTATGATTGTTGATCCTTTTGGAGATGTTATTGCAGAATGCAGGTCGTTTGATGATGATTTTGTAACAGCCCTTGTAACACCCGAAAAATTAAAACAGGCTGGCGGCGCTCGTTATATACAAGCAAGGAGACCCGAATTGTATGCTGATATAATAGGGCAATCACACCAATCAGAACAAAAAGTGGTTTGGCTGGATGCAGGAAAATAATATGCGATGAAAAAAACGAGAAGACATTTTTTGAAAGAAGTTTCGGCATTAAGTGCATTCCCTTTTATACCTGCAGGCGCATTGCATTTAATGAAAACATACGATGGTAAACAGGATGAAGGAAAAGAATATGGAAACATAATTGAAGCGCCGGAAAAGCAGGGAGAATGGCCGGCTTTTATAGAAAACCTGCAGCGATGGCGCAACGAAAAAAGAATGCAGTTATCCTACACCGGTAGTTCTTATGCTGATCCTGCATACGAATGGGCAAGTAAAAATTATTGTTGTTGTTTTTTGATGATGTATGATCTTGATTTCTACGATGTAAAAAAAAGAAGTTATACAATTGATACTATTATTGAACGCGGAAAGAAAGAATTCGGAGGTTATGATAGTGTCGTTTTATGGCACGCATACCCAAGGATTGGCATTGATGAACGAAACCAATTCGATTTTTACGAAGATATGCCCGGAGGATTACCTGGCTTGCAAAAAATAACAGGTGAATTTCATAGCAATGGATTGAAGGTATTCATTAATTACAATCCATGGGATACCGGTACACGTCGTGCGTCAAAGCCCGACATTGATATGTTGATTGACATTGTGGCTGCGATAAATGCCGACGGGATATTTTTGGATACTATGAAAAAAGCTGAAAGCGATTTCAGGCAAAAGCTTGATCAGATCCGTGAGGGTATTGTACTGGAAGGAGAACTTGCCGCAGCGCTTGATATTCTTGCTACACACCATCTTTCGTGGGCACAGGAATTTGAGGACGGATTTACTCCCGGTTTACTGAGAAATAAATGGTTCGAACGAAGGCATATGCAGCATCAGATCTTCCGGTGGAACCGCGATCATTCGCAGGAGTTGCACCAGGCATGGATGAATGGGAGTGGGATGATGGTTTGGGAAAATGTTTTTGGTCAGTGGATTGCCTGGAGCGAAAGAGATAAATCTATTTTGAAACTGATGCTGCCGGTACAAAGGAGATACCATGAACATTTTATAACAGAGAACTGGACACCCTGGATTGCAACCCAGGTTCACGGCGTATTTGCAGGATGTTGGGAAAAGAATAATACGAGGATCTGGACATTGGTTAATCGGCTTGATAAAGCGGTAACTAGTGTGTTACTTAAAGTAGATCATATAGACCAGGATGTGTATTATGATCTTATTTCGGGTACACCAGCCGTTAGTAAAAAAACGGGTAATACAATCGAATTGACAGGTAGGATAGCCCCACGTTCTATTGCTTGTTTTATTGCCGGAAGCAAGGCAGCAATGGGTGATCAATTTGAAGATTTCTTATTGCAGATGCGTTCAATAAAGAAGCGTTACAATGATGAGACCGGCTTTGCAAAAATGCAACCGGTATTGAGTACTGCAAAATCTACCGAATCTTCAATAAAAGCGAAAGGTGAGATGGTGGAAATTAAAAAAGCTTCAATTACCCAAACATTTGAATTTGTTACCCGTGAATGTGGTGCATTGTATTCTTATCCTGAAGGCAGGCCAAACCTGGGAGAGCGCCAGGTATTTCAAAGAAAAGTTGAGATCAAATCTATCGCAGTAGATATATACCCTGTAACAAATGTACAGTACTATGCTTTTATACAAGCCACACGGTATCAGCCTGCAGAAAAACATAATTTTCTGAAACATTGGCAAAACAATAAGCCACCTGCGGGAAAGGAAAATCACCCGGTGGTATATATTGACCTGGATGATGCAAGAGCATATGCAAAATGGCTTGGTAAAAGATTGCCATTAGAACAGGAGTGGCAGTTTGCGGCGCAAGGTGTTGATCAAAAAAAATATCCATGGGGCGATGTGTTAAAAGATGATTGCTATAATGCCGGTAATGATACTACGCCGGTAGATGAGTTTCCTGCCGGTGCATCTCCTTTCGGATGCATGGATATGTGTGGCAATATCTGGGAGATGACAGAAAGTGAATATACTGACAGGCATACCCGCTTTTGTATATTAAAAGGCGGCAGCTATTTTGAAGCAAAAGGCTCTATCTGGTATACCAACGGTGGTGTGCAACCTGCAGCATTAGCTGCAAAATTCCTTATTCTGTATCCCGGCTTAGACAGGTGCGCTACTATCGGTTTCAGATGTGTAACAGATTTATGATACAATTACAGTAGAGCGTAAATATTTTTTACCAGATGTTTTCCTGCTGCGTAACAAATATCTTGGTGATATCGATATCTTAGCAAATTATTGCAAGGCAATACAAGGTTACATATAAAGTAATAGCATTATAATAAAAACCCTATTCACAAATTCTAACGAATGTTATATCGCACATTGGGCAAAACAGGTTTAAAGGTTTCCGTACTTGGTTTTGGCGTTTCTCCGGTAGGCAATGTATTTGAGCCGGTGGAAGAAAGCGAAGCCATCAACGCATTGCATTGTGGGATAGATAATGGCATTAATTTTTTTGACGTAGCGCCTTTTTATGGTGGCACATTGGCTGAAACAAGATTGGGTAAAGCACTGGTAGGAAAAAGAAAGGATATAATACTCGCTACCAAATGCTGCAGGTATATAGATCATTTTGATTTTTCTTATCAACGTGTAATAGACGGTATAGATGAATCGCTGCAGCGATTGCAAACAGATTATGTAGATGTTTTCCAGTTGCATGATATTGAATTTGGTTCAAAAGAGCAGGTATTAAATGAAGCATTTCCTGCATTAATGAAGGTGAAGGAAAGTGGCAAAGCCCGTTTTATTGGTATTACCGGTTTACCTGTTCGTTATTTGGCGCATATTGCACAACAGGTAGACCTGGATACAGTTTTATCCTGGGCGCACTATAATTTGCTGGAAGATGAAATAAACGATGAACTGGTTCCGCTTTCAAAAGAAAAAGGTTTTGGGCTTATGAATGCTGCGCCTTTTTTACAGCGCATACTCACGGATGCACCTTTGCCTGAGTGGCACCGTTCACCACAATCGTTAAAAGATGTACAACCAAAGCTGGTGGCTTTGTGTAGTAAATACGGTTTTGCATTAAGCGATGTAGCATTGGCATTTGCTGTTGCTTATCCGCCTATAGCCACTACTATTGCAGGCATGTGTGAAGTGAAGACTGTACAAAAAAATGTAGCGGCTGTTGACCTGAACGTGCCGGAAGCATTGCTGGAAGAAATAGCTGCAACAGTAGCGCCTGTAAAAAACCAGATGTGGTTTGAAGGACGCACAGAAAATAATATTCCTAAATAATAAAATAATATAATGAAAGCATTGGTATTGGTAGAGCCTGGTAAAACGGAAATCCGGGACATTGAAAAACCATCGCCTTCTGATGATGAAGTATTATTGCGCATAGGTGCAGTAGGTTTTTGTGGTGGGGATTTAAATGGCTTTCTGGGACTGTTTGAATTGCAGGAATATCCCAATGTGCTGGGGCATGAAGTAGGCGCCGTAATTGAAGCGGTTGGTAAAAATGTGCCTGCAGATTTTCGGGTAGGCATGAAGGTTACCATCAATCCTTATCTCAATTGCGGGCATTGTATCTCGTGCAGAAAAGGAAGACCTAATGCCTGTATGGATAATAAAACAATGGGGGTGCGACGCCCCGGTGCCATGACAGAGTACATAACCATTGATTGGAAAAAACTCCATGCATCTGAAAAACTTTCTTTGCAGGAGCTTGCGTTGGTTGAGCCATTAACCGTTGGCTTTCATGCAGCGGCGAGGGGAGGCGTAAAGCTTGGAGATAAAGTATTAGTGATGGGCTGTGGTATTGTAGGATTAGGTGCTGTAGCGGGTTCTGTTCACCGCGGCGCGGAAGTAATTGCGCTGGACGTAAGTGATTACAAAACCGATATTGCCAAAAAAGCAGGTGCCGTTGCGGCTATTAACAGCACCAATACAGATGTAGCAAAAGCATTAAGCGAGTTAACCAATGGTGATGGTCCTGATGTGGTGATTGAAGCAGTAGGAAGCTACGATACGTACAGGGCTGCTGTTGACCTGGTAGCATATACTGGTAGAGTAGTTTATATTGGTTATGGAAAAAAGCCGGTGGATTACAATACAGGAACTTTTGTAAGAAAGGAAATTGAAATATTGGGCTCGCGCAATTGCCTTGGCGATTTTCCTGACGTGATCAATTACCTGGAGTCCGGCAGGTTTCCTGTTGATGCCGTTATATCAAAAACAGTATCGCTGCAGGATTCCGGCGCAGCCTTACAGCAATGGGCAACCGAAAGAGGCAATATCACAAAAATAATGGTTGATCTTTCAATCTGATATATTCATGAAATCTGCGGTAACAATAGCCCTGGTGCCTGAAATAAAAAAAGGACCATGGGTATTTTGGAATAACCTCGAAACGGGGATGCAAAAAGCGGCAGCATTGGGTTTTGATGCAGTGGAATTATTTACTGCTGCAGGAAAAGCATTGGATGCAACATATGTAAAACATCTTGCTGCACAGCATCACATACAAATAGCAGCCGCAGGCACCGGGGCGGGCAAAGTGGTACAAGGGTTAACATTGATTGATGAAGATGCATCCGTAAGAGCCCGTGCCATCGAATTCATCAGTGAAATGATTGAATTTGGCGCACAGTTGCAGGCTCCGGCTATTATAGGTTCTATGCAGGGCAATATCCCTTTGAATAAAGAAAAGGAGGTTTCACTGCAATGGCTCCGCGAAGGGTTGGGCATATTAGGCAAGAAAGCAGAAAACCTTGGTGTTCCGCTTATTTATGAACCACTCAACAGGTATGAAACAAACCTCTTCAATCAGTTAGGTGATGCAGTTGCCTTTTTACAAACATTTGAATCAGCTAATGTAAAATTGCTGGCAGATCTATTTCATATGAATATTGAAGAAAGCTCCATCCCGGAAACGATCCTGCAATACGGACAGTATATCGGGCATGTACACCTGGCAGACAGTAACCGGCAGGCAATGGGTTTTGGGCATACAGATGCAATTGCTATTGCGCAAGCGCTTAAGGATGTCCGTTATGAAGGCTATTTATCTGCCGAGGTTTTTCCTTTACCCGATAGCGATGCCGCTGCGGCTCAAACCATCCAGGCATTCCGCACGTGGTTCTCCTGAAAAATAAAAAATTACGATATGCAAAAATTTTGTCTTGCGCTTGATTTAGTTGACGATCCCAAAAGTATTGAAGAGTATAAAGACTGGCACAAGCCCGGAGTAGGCTGGAAGGGTGTGAGAGAAAACGATCTCGCAGCCGGCATTACCAATATAGAAATCTACCGCACCGGCAACAGGATGTTTATGATATTAGAAACCAATGATGATTTTAGTTTTGAGAAAAAGAAAGCATTGGATGCCGATTGCGCCGATGTAAAAAAATGGGAAGAACTTATGTGGAAATACCAGCAATCCATTCCCTGGGCAAAGCCCGGTGAAAAATGGGTGCTGATGGAAAAGATATTTCAGTTTGAAGGGTAGGGTGAAAGGTGTAGGGGGTAGGGTGTAAGGTGAATGGTCAATGGTGAAATGAGATGCATTGAAAATATGGTCGGCACCCATAGGTCAGACCATATTTGCGATTGAATATTAATAAGAGTTCTAATTTTTAAGGATGAATACAAGGTCTGACGCGTCGCGTACCGACCTTGTATTCTCCGTATACCTTTCACCATAAATCTTTAACCTCTTTCTTACACCAACGCCTTCTTCGCAAATTCCAGGCACTTCGTTGTTTCTTTTACCGCATCTGATCCTGCCGGAATATCATATTCCAATTCTATAGAAACAGGAATGGCATATTTCTTTTCTTTAAGCAACTGCAGTATTTCTTTGATTGGTGTATTCCCTTCGCCCCAGGGCATATTTTCACCACCATTGTCTTTCGATTTACGGTCTTTTAAGTGCATGGAAGTAATACGGTCGTGTTTTGCCTGTATCAATGCCAGTAAGGTTTCTTTGGTATTGTTTCCACCTGCTGCTATATAATGTCCGCAATCAAGGTTCATGGAATTGTAGGGCGACTGTGCCAGCGCTGTATCCCAGGCGGTATCAGTAGCCTGCGTGTGTGCGTGATAACCGATGTATACTTTGTGTTTAAGTGCGAGTGCGCCTAACCGTTTGGAATGTTCGGGATCTTTGGGCAATTCAACTGTTGCAGATTTTGCACCCAGCACTTTCGCCACTTTTAATGCGTATTCAATTTCTGCATCGGTATTACCACTTCCCAATGCATCAGGTTTAAACGCGTATATACTTACGCCTGCTTTGTCAAACATTTTTCTCACTTCTTCAAACTTTGTCATCGGCACTGTAGCACGCCAGTCAGCCACTTGTTTTTTATAGGCGTCAGATGCTGATTTCTCAGTATTTACCGGCTTGCCGGCATATGCTTCTACCGCATCTCCCATCAGTTCAACAGCACTGATACCACAATCAACAATGTATTGTAATACCTGGTCAATATTGCCTGGCATACTCCTGAAGGAATAAGTTATAACCCCTACCTGTACCCCGGCAAATTTTGAATTTGGCTTTTGCTGCAGTGCAAACAGAGATGAACGGTTGCCCATCAGTAAAGCGGCAGAAGCCATAGAGCCTTTTATCAAAAATGAACGACGTGTAGTGGAAGCCTCGTTGTTATGCTTGTTAGACATACTGTATTTTTTTAGCGTGAAAAGTATATATATACTAAGATAGGGGAAAACTTACTGGATATATTTTTTATCTGGTTATCGTTTTACAAAGCTGCGCCATCCTCAATACCAAATAGCTAACTTCAACTATCAATAAAAATTCCTTAAACTAAATAGTATGAAGCAAACACTCTTATTTATCCTGGTGATATTTTTTGCTATAGCATGCAAAACTACTGTTCCTGCAACCAGTGTTTCCTCCGGTAGTTTTTCCAACAGCGATACGCTTATTACGCAATCTTTATTTAACGACAGAAATGCTTCTGTTTCTGAAGAAAATATTCAAAAGATCCTGGATGGCACTTACCATTTGCCGGCACAATTGCGGGTAGCCATTATACGGCTGGAAGGCAATGGTCAGCAAAAATCTTATTATTGGAATTACAGAAGCGATGAGCAGTATTTAAAAACACAGCAATCCTATCTTGACCTGTTTATTGAGAAATTCAAACAATCACCACGGGTAACCAATGTTTCTATCATCCCGGAATTGCTTATTTCAAAATCGCCATCATTTACCAACATTAGAGAAGCTGCTGTTAGAATGCAGGCTGATATAGTAGTGGTATACAGTGTTTCAAGCGATCTATATGCTAAATATAAATTTTTCTCTAAAGCAGATATCAAAGCTTTTGCTACAACACAATTAATTGTGCTGGATGTGAGAACAGGATTAATCCCCTTTTCCGCTATTGTTACTAAAGATGCCTTATCACAAAAAACAAAAGAGGAACTGGACAATACTGAAGCAGCCGGCAGGATACAGCATGATGCAGTGTTATTAACTATTAACGATATCGGTGGAAAAATTTCCGGGTTTTTGAATGGGAAATAGAAACTATAAGCGATCGGCTCTCAGCTTAATCAGCAATACATTTCACGCAGAGAGCGCAAAGAAAGGAAAAGCCGCAAAGAGAGATCACAAATTCTTAGTGAATCTTTGTGTCCGCGTGACCTTGTAGTTCAATCTCTGAAAATTGAAACCTGTAATAAGGAAATTAGCGATCAGCCACTTCTCGCAGGTTAAATTATTTTCAGCCTTAGCAGTATAAGCATTATTTTAGTCGACTAATTAACCCTTGTATGAAACTTTTCTTTTATGCTGTTTGCTTAGCGTTTGGTGCTACTACTGTTTTTTCGTGTAAAGAACCTGTCAAAACAAACAACGAAACAACCCCGCAGGAGTCTCACAAATTCAATACTGTTTATACTGGCAATAAATTAAACCGCATCGCTTTTCCTATCGGCGGTATTGGCGCAGGAATGTTTTGCATAGAGGGAACCGGAGCTATCTCGCATATGTCTGTAAGAGGCAATCCTGATATTTTTAATGAACCTGCCATGTTTGCGGCCATATCAGTAAAGGGAATAGCTAATGGTGCTAAAGTATTGGAAGGAATGGTGCCTGAATGGAAAAAATTTGGTGTACACCAATCGGGGTTGGGTTCACCAGAAACTACCTGGGGTTTGCCACGGTTCAGAGAAGCTTCTTTTTTAACACGTTTTCCTTTTGCAGAAATAAATTTAAAAGATAAGGACCTACCCTTAGACGTTAGTGTAAAAGCATGGAGCCCATTTATTCCAGGCGATGCAGATAATTCAAGCTTGCCTGCAGGCGCTATAGAGTATACGTTCAAGAATACCGGAACTGAAAAGAAGGAGATGATCTTCTCTTATAACTCCCGCAATTTTATGAAGCAGGAAGAAGCAGGGAAGAATGCAGTATTGCCATTAAAAAACGGGTTTGTTTTGTCGCAGGAAGGAACAGTTAAATCACCTGAAAAAGCCGGCGCATTTGCCGCGTTTACAGACGATTCAGCTACAGTGGTTGACTATTGCTGGTTTCGCGGTGGCTGGTGGGACCCATTAACCATGGCATGGAATGCGGTGAGAGATGCGCAGGTTAAAAATCATGTACCTGTTGACAAAGATGCGCCTGGTGCATCTTTATATGTTCCGTTTACATTGGAGCCTGGACAGGAAAAAACAATTCGTTTGATGCTGGGTTGGTATGTGCCCGATACAAAATTGCGGGAAGGAGAGGAGCCGGAAGGAATGAAAAACAGAAAACCAATCCCCGGTGTTGGAGATGGAAATTCCATTTATCACAAACCCTGGTACAGCAGCAAATTTAAAAATATTGCTGAAGTAGCTGATTACTGGAGATCGCATTATGCAGACCTGAGAGATAAGTCTACTTTATTTTCAGATGCTTTTTATAAAAGCACGTTGCCTGCAGAAGTTACTGAAGCGGTAGCTGCTAATCTCACTATCATAAAATCGCCCACCGTTTTGCGTCAGTATGATGGACGATTATGGAATTGGGAAGGTTGTGGCGATAGTTGGGGGAGTTGCCATGGCTCATGCACACATGTGTGGAACTACGCGCAGGCTATTCCGCATTTATTTCCATCGCTGGAAAGAACATTGCGCAATACTGAATTTGAAGTGAGCCAGAATGCGGAAGGACACCAGACATTCCGTACTTCTATACCGATCCGCCCCGTGGCGCATAGTTTTTATGCCGCTGCAGATGGACAACTGGGTGGTATTATGAAAGTATACCGCGACTGGCACATCAGCGGCAATGATGCATGGTTGAAAAACCTGTACCCCAAAGTAAAAACCAGTCTCGATTATTGTATTAAAACCTGGGATCCGCGGCATAAAGGCGTTGTGGAAGAGCCGCACCACAATACATATGACATTGAATTCTGGGGAGCCGACCCGATGATCACCAGTTTTTACCTTGGAGCATTAAAGGCATTTACAGCAATGGGAAAACACTTAGGCGAAGACGTTAGCCTGTATGAGCAGTTATACAACAGCGGAAAACAGTTTATGGAAACATCATTGTACAACGGTGAATATTTTTTCCAGAAACCACAATGGACAGGGTTGAATGCTGCCGACCCGGTAGAAGCTTCAAAAAAATCGATGTTTGGAGAATACTCTGAGGAGGCGCTTGCGATACTTCAGAAGGAAGGACCGAAATATCAGTATGGCTCTGGTTGCTTGTCTGATGGTGTACTGGGCGATTGGATTGCCGATGTGTGCGGCATCAGCGACCCGGTAGACCCGGCGAAAGTTACCAGCCACCTGATGGCGGTATATAAGTATAACTTAAAAAAGGATTTAAGCGAGCACGCCAATCCGCAACGCCCTGGCTTTGCTTTTGGTACGGATGGAGGTTTATTGCTTTGTAGTTGGCCCAAAGGCGGCAAGCCATCGCTGCCTTTTGTGTATAGCGATGAAGTTTGGACGGGCATTGAATACCAGGTGGCATCTCACCTGATGTTGATGGGAAAAGTAAAGGAAGGACTGGAAATAGTGCGCACCTGCAGAAGCCGCTATGATGGCAGTGTACGTAATCCTTTTAATGAATACGAATGTGGTAGTTGGTATGCAAGAGCTATGGCCAGCTATGGACTGATACAGGGACTAACCGGGGTACGTTATGACGCGGTTGATAAGACTTTATATGTAGATTCGAAAATCGGGGACTTCACTTCATTTATCGCTACCGATAGTGGTTTTGGTGATGTAACATTAAAAGGAAGTGATGTAAATGTAGAAACGGCTTATGGCAAAATAGATGTACAGCATATAGTGGTGAGCGGGAAGACGATAAAGTAGTGAATGGTGAATAATCAATGGTGAAGAATGTTTTGGATATTGAAGCATACAGTTAGAGAAACGACAAACCATAGACGATAAACCATAAACGAAAATATCTCACATTTCATGTCTCGCCTTTTACGTTTCGCTATTTTATTGTTTTCACTATTCACCATTGACCATTCATTTCTACAGTTTACCATTAATACGATTTTATGGTTTTTACCTATTGCACCTTTTAAAATGTTGCTCTATCTTGCTGTTGCACAATTTCAATATTGTGCCACTAATAATGCAACTGGTTTAAGATTTTTCAATACTGGATTAGGGATCACTGGGCTCATGTTTATGAGCCCTTTTTTTAGCCCCACCCGGCCTCCCCGAAGGGTAGGAGTTCAACGCACAGCTCTGACTTTTTTAGGAGCCTGATTATTATCAACGATATTAATTCTGGAAAAATTTCTTTGTGTACCTCTGTGCCCTTGTACCTTAGTGGTTCGAGAAAGCCGTTTCATATCTCAAATCAGAAATCTCAAATCAAAAATTCCGCTCTTTTCGTCACTCTATTTCATCGTTTATCACATTTTCTGACAAGATAGGTTGATAATAGTTTTCATTTGCATATTCAAAAAAGCGTTTGATCGAAGCCGTGATATAGATTATTTTAACGCAAAATTATAAGTATGTATAGCTGCTTTAAGAGTATTTATTTTTCTTTTACATCTCAACCAATGTTTCAAACACACCCATGCTTAAACCAATAACCTGCTTAGTAATAGGTATTTGCTGTATGTTACGCATCAGCGCACAGGATGCAACTGTTAAAGGAACTGTTACAGATACTGTAAACAGCAAGCAACTTCAATACGCGACAGTATCGCTTATTAAATTACCAGATTCCACACTTTTAAAATTTACCAGGGCAGATAAGGATGGAAATTTTTCTTTGAGCCCGGTTCCTGCGGGTAAGTTTTTGATCATGATTTCCTATCCGGCATATGCAGATTATGTGGATGCTATTCAATTGGAACCAGGCAAGCCCCTTGAATTGGGAAAAATAAACCTGATCAATAAAAGTACTTTACTTAAAGAGATTGTGATCAGGCAGAACAACGCCATGAAGATAAAAGGTGATACTACTGAATTTACAGCAGACAGTTTTAATGTAAAGCCAAACGCAACGGCTGAAGATCTGTTGAAAGTATTACCGGGGATACAGGTTGACAAGAATGGAAAAATTATTGCCCAGGGGCAGGAGGTGCAAAAAGTATTGGTGGATGGTGAAGAATTTTTTAGCGACGACCCCACTGTGGCTACCCGAAATATAAGAGCAGACGCGGTAGAAAAAGTACAGGTATATGATAAGAAAAGTGACCAGGCAGCTTTTACCGGTATCGATGATGGAGAGAAAACCAAAACCATCAACCTGAAATTAAAAGAAGATAAAAAGAATGGTTATTTCGGAAAGCTGAGTGCCGGCGGTGGTTTAAAGGATAAGTATAACAATGAAGCTATGATCAGTTTTTTTAAAGGAAAAAGAAAAATAGCTGCATTTGGAACCATGTCGAACACCGGGCAGACGGGATTAAACTGGGAGGATAATAGAAAATACGGTGGAAGCGAAGACAATTTTGAATACGATGCCGATAATGGTTTTTTCTATTCATTTGGCAACAGCGATGATTTTTATTTTAATGGCAACGGGCTTCCACAGGCATGGACCGGAGGTGCGCATTTCTCCAATAAATGGAATGAAGACAAGAGTAATTTTAATGCAAGCTACCTGTACAAAAAACTTAACATAAAAGGAATAGACGAAACAAAAACGCAATATATTCTTCCGGATACCTTGTATTACATGAACCAGCGGAATAATAATTTTTCGCAGCGCATCCGTAATACACTCAGTGGCAAATACGAAGTGCAACTGGATTCATCTTCTTCGCTGAAAATTACCTTTAGCGGGTATAAGGGTAAGGCACAAAACATCAGCGACTTTTATTCGGAAGCGCTGAATGATAAATCAGATCCTGTAAACCAGAGCTATCGTAAAACTTCTTCTGAATCTGATGAAGCTTCATTTAACACCAGCATACTGTGGAGAAAGAAATTCAAGAAAGTGGGCAGAACAATTTCTGCGCGGATGGAGCAGAAGTTCAACGATAATGACTCACAGGGTTACCTGGATGCCACCAATAATTATTTTGATGCCGGTGGCAATATTTTTGAAATAGATACCATCAACCAGCGAAAATACAATCACAGCAAATTATTTACGCTCAACGCTAAGGTAACTTACACGGAACCGCTTGGTAAAAACAATTTTATTGAATTGAATTATGGTTATTCCAACACTACCAGCAGTGCCAACAGAACAACCTATAATTACAATGATGGAAAGTATGACGAGATAGATCCCACGCTTACCAACGACTACGATTTTCTCATCAACACCAATGCGGGTGGAGTAGCCTATCGTATTGCCAAGAAAAAATACAACCTGTCTTTCGGCAGTGACCTTGCTTACCAGGCGTATAAACAGGTTGATAACCGCAATGATACTTCCCTGCATTACGACCGGGTGAATCTCTTTCCTAAGGTAAATTTCTCGTATAACTTTAAACCACAAACGCGTTTAGGCTTTAACTATAATGGAAGCACACAGCAACCTACTATTCAGCAAATACAGCCTGTTGCGGAGAACAATGATCCATTGAATATTTTTATCGGTAATCCAGATTTAACACCGGCATTCAATCATCGCTTCAGCCTTTGGTTTAACGATTATAAAGTATTAAAGGAAAGAGGGATTTTCGCAAACGGAAGTTTCAATCTTATAGATAATACTATTACAACAAGCAACACCGTAGATAAACAAGGCAGAAGAATATACCAGTCTGTAAACACCGGCAATACTTATAACTATTGGTCTTACGTAGGCTATAATATGAAAATTGCCAAACTGAAAACAAGGGTTGGATTTAACCTGCAGGCTAACGGTGGAAGGTTTATCAATTTTGTAAACGACGATAAAAACATAACCGATAACAATGGTTATGGTTTTGGCGCGAACGCATATTACTCTATAGAGAATAAGCTCGGCATCAATTTCAGGGCGAATGCTAACTATAATACTGCTGTGTCTTCTATCCGGGAAGATGTAAAAACAAGATACTGGACGCAATCCTACAGCATGGAAACATACATTGCATTACCGCACAAATTCGATTTAAACACTGATGCAGATTTCAATGTACGCCAGGCTACCAGCGTATTTGATCAAAACCGGAATGTGTTGTTATGGAATGCTTCATTAAGTAAAAGACTCTTCAAGGAAACCTGTTCCCTTAAATTTTCCATCAATGATATCCTCAACCAGAATATTGGGTTTAGGCGCGATATACAAAGTAATTTCATTTCAGAAAATACCTATACTACGCTCCGCAGATTCTGGATGTTGAGCTTTACCTGGAACTTTACAAAAAACGCGGCGCAGGCAAAACAATAAAACACATTGCTATGAAAAGAATTGGTTTAATACTATGTGGTTTGATCAGCGTGTTGCAATATGCTAACGCGCAATTCATATTAAAAGGGAAAATTGAATATGAAAAAACAGTGAACCAGCATAAGCAGTTAACGGCCTCTGTTGACGATGATGACGACCTGAGCTGGATCAATACCATCAAAAAACAGATCCCGGAATTCAAGCATAATTACTATAACCTGCTGTTTTCCGACAATAAAATGAGGTACGAGCCAGGCCGTGAAAGCAATGAAAAAACCACACCATGGGGAGAGCCGCCGGCAAATGATAATGTTATTTATTCTGATTTTACCAATGTAAATACTACTGTGTCTAAACATGTATTTGAAGAATCTTTTTTGATACAGGATAGTGTAAAGAAATACAAATGGCATATTACAAATGACACAAGAAAAATTGCCGGCTTTGAATGCCGGAGAGCTACTACGGTAATTATGGACTCCATTTTTGTGGTAGCATTTTATACAGATGAAATTGTGCTGCCTGGCGGACCTGAATCTTTTAACGGATTACCGGGAATGATACTGGGCGTTGTAATACCGCGCCTGTATACCAACTGGTATGCTACGAAGGTTGAACTGGATGTAAAAGAAGCCACCATTGCACCTCCCAAAAAAGGAAAAAACACAAGCTTTAAGGGAATGGAAAAAACAGTACAAGATAGTCTGAAAAAATGGGGTAAGTGGGGAGCAAGGTATATCTGGCAGATTATGATATAAAGTTATCGGCTGTCAGTCTTCAGCCATCAGTCATAAAAATTTCAAACGGGGCTATGCGAAGTTTTTAACTTCGTATCTGTATGTTCTTCGGGGACCGCGTCCCGAAAAATGATGCATTTTCA
This sequence comes from Agriterribacter sp., assembly GCA_047600465.1. Lineage (GTDB taxonomy): Bacteria > Bacteroidota > Bacteroidia > Chitinophagales > Chitinophagaceae > Agriterribacter. Next base: position 474,627 of record JASGKU010000007.1, on the reverse strand, counting down.
GTATTATTCTAATTTAAAAAAGCTCAAGCTGAATAGGAAAAGCTGAAGATCACTCTACAATGTAAACGCTTCACTCTGTCTCACATTAAATACTGATTTTATTTCCTCTCCATAGTCAAAATTATTCAAATAATTTCCCAGAAAAATCCGGTATTTTTTTCAAATGAGGTTTTTTACATTTAATAAATAGAATCCATTCATCTTCTGGTATTCCTAAACCCCGTTGCCTTGTAAACTTTTTCACTTAAAATTATCAAGTTTAAATATACTCATGTGAATGAGATGGAGAAATAAGTTAGGCACTCGCGTCGGCAGCGATTTTTAATAGTTTCATTGATAGTTCTCCGATGAATCAGTTCATAGAATACTTTTAAAACGTAGCAAAATAGATGTTTTTCCTGTATAAAAAAGGGTGAAATCACATTTAGCTAAATAATTGACTGCTTTACCTTCACAAGGATTTAATATTCAATGGTAAAGTCAGTTATAATTCAATTTATTTTCTCGCGCGGGATTATAGCTAAATGTTAACTGATTTATGTTGGATCTTAACTTTTCGATCAATACACATGCCAATTCAATACTTTGTTATGAGGTCATTAAGACATTCAATAAAGATGTAGTAATCATAAGCCATTGACTTGATGTTAAAGGCTAATAAATTTCTTGATTATTTAGTAGATGATACAACACGATATTGTTATAAATATTTAACATTCAAGGATAAATTTTATGGATGAAGAAAAATTAATTGAATTGCTTCAATGGAAAGGATTAAACCTAGATACGAATAAACATGTAGCATCTAAATTATTAGCTAGGTATGAGCTTTTTAAAAAGGTAATTGACCTTCCTGGTGATATTGTTGAGTGTGGCGTCTATCGTGGAGCTACATTATTCTTTTGGGCAAACATGCTTGAAATATTTGCACCGACAACTCAGAGAGTCGTTGTTGGGTTTGATACATTTTCAGGTTTTCATAGTAAACATAAACATCAATATGACAATCAAAGCAGTGAAAAGTTACAAAAACTATCTGGTAAATTCCAATCGAGATCTGTTTCTGAGCTGAACGATGTGATTGACAAGCTTAACTTGAGTCATAGGATTATTTTAGTAGCAGGCAATGCATCTGAGACAATTCCAAAATTTCTAGAAGAAAGGCCGGGATTTAGGACTGCTCTTGTAAATTTAGATTTTGATGTTTACGACCCAACTATAATCGCTTTAGATAACTTTTATCCTAGACTAGTAGAAGGGGGTATTGTTGCATCAGATCAATACGGTGCACACGAATGGGGAGAATCCTTAGCTATTGATGAGTTTTGCTCAAAAAATAGAATTCCACTTTCTACTATTGCATGGGCTTCTAGTCCACAAGCCTATTTTCTCAAAAACTCAATTCACTAAACATTGAAAAGTAAATTTTTAGAAACTGACATTGGCTTAGTTCTTTTGTCTTATGCCTTAAATGTAATTTTAGGAATATTTGGAACTAAGTTAAATGGTCTACTATTTTTGGATACAATCGGAACAGCACTAATTGCTCTTTCTCGTGGTCCGTGGTATGGGGCTTTTGTTGGCACATTGACAAATTTAACAATTTGCATGTTTCCCTGTAAGCAACAATATTTTAATTACTTAATTGTAAATGTAATTTTTGGACTTTTTTTGGGATATGTTGGACAAACAAAACTTAGACTTTTTACAGAAAATAGTAAATATAAAACGTTGTTTTTAAAGATAGTACTTGTTGGAGTAATAGGGGGGCTTATTACTTCAACAATTTCCCTCTTCACAACTTTCAACTTTGTCTGGAATTTAAGCGATATTGACTTGAATAAATTTCGGCAGTGGGACAACTCGGAGAACTCATGGCATTTAACGGACCGATATTATCACTGGTTATTTCAACATCGTTATATTAACCCTTCCGGCAATATACTTCAAGTTTTATATCGAGACGTTATTGCAATACTTCCAGATAAAATTATTTCAATAGCACTTTCCGTATTAATCATTTACTATTTTTTTCCAAGGTTGGAATTCGATTTAAGGAAAGGTAATGAAGATAAAGGGTTAAGAAATGTTACAAAGAATGGATTGTTTCTTTTTCTTGTAGTTTATATTTGTTGTTTCTTTTATATAGCTTTTAAAGGAAATGTTTTCATTAACGTGAACACATGTAAAGTAATCGAAACAAAAGTAATCTTGGTTCAGGTTTTACTTTGGACAGTCCCTATTCTATTGGCTTTACCCTTTTTATTCTACAAAAATGGAAAGCAACGTAAGTTGAATGAAAAAATACTAATGCCTGAACGAATGGGATTTGTAAAAAGTGTTTATCAAGATATTTTAACTGTACTAGGCGCGGCGTTTGCTTTTATTATTTATTTGGCTCACACAACATTTCAAAGAGAGACAGATATTATCCAGCCGATAAGCCAGCTTCTTGAAGATGGTCTTGGTATTGCCATCTTTTTTGCTGTTTTTAGTTTTTTACCTACAATAATAATGCGCTTTTTTAGCTGTGACCCAGAATCGAAAGATTAATTATTTATGACAACATCTGATAGATCACTGTTGGAATTCTATTTTCAAGTTACTAAACTTAAGACCACTGTGAGAAAAGGCTGGACGGTTTATGGGATTCCAAATCCTGAAAGTGTTGCTGACCACACTTTTGGGGTTGTCGTTCTTGCATTCTTATTCGCGGGAAAGTATAAATTGAATATTGAAAAGGTTTTGATTCTAGCGCTTATTCATGATGTAGCGGAAACCATAATCGGAGATATCACTCCATTGGACAATGTAACAGAAAAAGAGAAATTAAATTTAGAAACAGAAGCAATGGAAAAAATATTTTCTGTTCTTAGTAATAAAGCAAGCTTAATGGAATTGTGGCTTGATTATCAGCGAAAATCTTCTTTTGAAAGTAGACTTGTTTTTCAGCTTGATAAATTGGAATTAGCGTTGCAAGCAAGACGTTATGAAGGAGATTTTTCTAAAAATTTTGACGACTTCTATACATATGCAATTGGGAACGTTATTGACTCGGAATTTAAAATTTTTATTGAGGAAATAAAAAACTTCAATCCCTGATCCAATTGATTCAGGCAATAATAGTAATCGATATCATTGTTAATGCTAATTACAGATGTCAGTTCTTTCGTATTATGGTGGTCTGGATTTATACGGGTCTACTGGTAAGTGACTATTATGAATATTAATGTTATTAGTTTTATAATAGCTCTGATTAATCTCCGATAATATTTTTTAAAATCGAGCTAGATTAGCTTTTATTACACTTGTTTTAGATTTTTCTACTATAGTTTTCTTTTAAAAGGGAGAAAACTCTTTTAAATACCGGTAAAACCCTCTTTTTCACATATCGTATGCGTTATATATTTAGATGATAAATTTCTATCAGCACTAAAATAAATATTGAAAATGATTCAAATTTGGGATATAATACCTAAAATAACATCCCCACTAGCAGTAATCTGTTTTGGATTTTATGTTTTTTACTTATTTAAGAAAAGCGATGATAAAAAAAGAGAAAAAAGTCTACTTGTGTCAGATGCGGAAGCACAAAGAAGTGCAGTTACAAAGATTCTGAGTGATTATCCCGACATTACAATAGATCCAATAAAGGACTCTGCAGGTGCTTTAGATATTGCAAAACAAATTATTAATACCAAGCTTCGAAAGTACAATCGCACGACAACAACTTTATTAATTTTCTCTGGTATTTTTGCTCTAACATTTTTATTATCTCTGTTGATAAGGAAATCTAATGAATTGCTTGGCATTACAAAAGTGATTGACAACAAAGCTGGTCTAAATGTTTCTTGGGCGCAAAATGAAGCTAGCAAGAACTCAAAACCTTATGCCTTATTATCTGTGATACAACATATAAAACTCAGGGATATATTGCTTGCGGATAGCTCTAGAAAACGAGTTGCCGAATTTAGAGATTACTATACTCTCTCTGCAATAAAAGATATTTTGAGTACCGATAATGTTTTCGAAGAACAATTTCTTACAAATGCAGCTGAAATAAAAGAATGGCCTGGTTCGGAAACACAAGAGATTGAGAGCATACACGATGGAAGATTTTGGGTTAAGATGAATCTAAAGCAAAAAGAAGTTAGAACTATAGTAACAGGGGCGAACTATATATATAATATTCCCCTTCCCTCAGACAACTCAACAAGTTGCTTTGGCGATATTATTGGTTCTACTAGAGAATGGATGACCTGCTATCCTAATTCTATTGACTATATTGACAATTTAACAATCATAGTTGAATCAGAAGGAATTGATATCAACTTACCACCAATAGCCACATATAGAAAAAACCTAAATGGATCTATAACACAGGGAGAAGGTTCCTGTAAAATATATTCTAAGAACAATAGGTGTACTTTAGTAGCGAAGTGGGAAAAAATAAGTCCGGGCGAATGTGCTGGGTTTAAAATTAATTGGTCTCTACCCTAATTACAGCCATTGAATAAAAGCACTGCTCGCATCTTACGTGCCAATAGAATTATAGATATTAAAACAACTATTATGTGATACTTTCTTAATTCTATATATAGTCTCCGTTCCAAGCTAGATATTTAGCTTGATTTTGTGATTGGCTAATAATCTGGCAACGTCAATAATTTTTCTCCATATGCCGCTGTTATCACTCATGTCTTGTATAACTTAAACTCTTCTGCCGTTAAAACCACCTGCGAATGGCAATAAGCGCATTAATAATCGGTTCTCCAAACCTCTATAAATTTCCAAAGAAATGATTTACATTTAATCTATCCAATCCAAACGTCTTCTGATCATCCTGAACCCGGTAACCTGCGCAAACTTTTTTATTCAAAGTGTTTTCATTTGGAATACTCATGTGACTGAGGTGGCGAAGCTGCGTTTGCCGGGGAACAAGAAACCGGTAATAAACGCTTATAAGTGCTTAAAGCGCTTCTCATATTCGTTGCGAAAAGATCGGATTGGTACAACGACAATACAAAAGGCGAATAATAAACCATTGAAAATCAATTCTCACTTTTGAATACTTGTGTCGCCTAATAGCGTAAATTTATGGGTTGTGCGTCACCTTACCGAGACTATGCAGACTGAAGAACAATGCAAATCAAGCGAACGTTATTTATTTGCCGAAGAATACTTTTCGGACAAATCAATTTCTATATGGCAAAAAGAATGTATAAAACGGTGCAAAGAAAGACCAAAGGGAATTGCTTATGAAAAGTATATCAATTGGGTCAGACAGAATAATGAAATTGCTGTTTTTACTTTATATGCTTATGCCGACTTTTCAATCCCTAAAAAATTTGACATAATTTTTCAAACCGATAACCCTGACAATATTATAAAGACTGAATATAAACTTACGCAAAGTATACATGAAGCTTGGTTTCCATTAGACTTTGTTGACCACGGACACAAACATCTATGTGTGTTTCAGTTTGATGAAAATGTACCTGAAATACTTAATCTGCTAAACAAACAGCAAGGACAATTCTCAACAAGCTTAAAACGACAGACAAAACTTGGATTTTGTAATTCATCTGACTTTGACGAAATTAAAACTCGACTTAGGAAAAATATTGAACTCAGAAAACTATATGGAGACAAATGGTGGGAACATGAAATCGAGGAATGAAAGGCGAACGCACAACATTAGGTTTTATGCAAGTTGGGCATGACCAGCAAACGTCAGCTAATTGCAAATCCCAACTGTGGTTCGGGCAGGACAAACAACTTTAAGCTTTAGTTCTTAATTTCAACATCAGTTTTTCAATCGGCAGCGGTTGTGGGCGGACGGAATACTTATTCCCAACCTGCATAAAGCCCTGCTCGTTGTAGGAAACCTTTTGACACACTCTAACTATGCAATTTTTTAAGACAGACAAAAAAATATTTTGGGCAAATGAAATGAAAAGTTGGTTATGGACATTTGCTTTTGCCGCTTTTCTGTTTTTTGTATTCAGGTATTTCTTTGCATTGACAAATGGCAATATCTGCGTTGGCATTGTTGTTATTTTCCTCATGAAATTTGCAGATACATTGACCCAATATCATGTAAGAGAAATTCAAATTGACGAACAAAAAAAGCAAATCACGGTAATACTTAACAGTGTTATGTCTGGAGAAAAAATAAAACAATACGAATTAGGACAAGTGACTTCCGAATTAATAACCAATTCAGGGCTGACAAAATATTTGTCCTCACCATTCACTCTAAAAATATTTCTTAATCCTAAGGACATTTTTAGAATAAGCAATAGGTATGGCTTTACATTCGAAACATTGACATCGGTTGACAAGACATTGAAATTAGCGGCAACTTAAAGATGACACTCTAAGGCTGCCTACAACATTAGGGTTATGCAAGTTGGGCATGACCAGCAAACATCAACAAATTGGAAATCCAGGCTGTGGTTCGGACTGAACAAACAACTTTGAGCTTTAGTTCTTAATATTTAACTTTATCAAAAAGCCACGCAGCGGTTCCGGCGGAAGAATACAAAATCCCCACCATTGGCAATACCTGCCCGTTATGTCCGCTTCAATATCAAAGAGACATCTTTTAAATATGTAATTTTAAATTGTAAAAAACGAATTTTATGACACGGCCATTTATTGAAGCACTCTTGATTCTTTTAAGTGTTGGTGTTTTATCTCTAATCTATCTTTTTAGTTTTTTTATAAGGAAACGGCATTCGGACGAAAAATATTCAAACGAGAGGTTGTCAGACACTCTGAATAAACTATCATCAACTTTAGATAGGTTGTCATTTATAGAAAACAAACTGTTTTCACTTGAGGATAGGTTATTCAATTTGCAAGAGAGACAGTTAATATCTTACAACTTTAAAAATGATTTTTATATGCCATTAAGCAATGAGATTTTAAACTTTATCAATGACCTTGAACTTCGCAATGAAATAAGGCTTTCGCCTGAAGCAAAACAGTTATTAATACTTCCTATTTTGGAATATCAGCGTCTATCTAATGACCCGAATATAGATAGGGAGATTAATATTGATTCAGAATTAAGTAATTGGCGTGATTCAATTTCAAAGATTATTGATAATATGAGATATGAACCAGCAAGAATAGATTCACTAAAACAAAATAGACGGATAAGCGAAAGAACATCATTGTCTGTTATTAAAGCTTTCTCAAACAGATTCTGTAATATCCCACCCTTTTGTGGAGAAAAATAAATTGGCGAATGGCAGATAATCCTAAAAATGAAGCTTGTAAAACTTATTTAGAGCAAACAAAATTGTTGGTTACATTGACGTCAGCTTTTATAGTTGCGCCGGCTGTATTTTATGAAAGAGTAAATATTCTTAATGGCTGGACTATCGCCATGGAATTCTTTTTTATTTCTTCGATTTTAATGAGTTATGTGGTATTTGGCGCTATTGCCGGTACACAATTTATTAACCAATATAATGTTCATAGAAGAGCTGTAAAATATGGTTCTATTATTCAACTTGCTCTATTTTTTCTAGGACTAATTTGCTTACTCATAAGTTTATCTTCTTTTTCTAAAGCTACAAATCCACCTGTAAAGCAAACTGCTTCAGATTCCACTGCTACCCCCTCTTACAAGCCTAATCAAGTTATTAGGCTTAACAACGTCTATTTTGATTTTGGAAAATGGAATCTCCGAATAGAATCATTTAATGAATTAGATAAACTGTATCAAACTTTGACAAAAAGTCAAACAATGAAAATTGAAATTAGAGCACATACTGATAGTGTAGGTTCAGACAGCTACAACCTTTCGCTAAGCGACAAAAGAGCCGGTTCAGTTGCAAATTATTTGCTTTCACGAGGAATTTCGGTTTCACATGTTACCTATAAGGGATTTGGTGAGAGAATGCCTGTTGCGTCAAACAGCACAGAAGAAGGGAGACAAATTAATAGAAGAGTCGAATTTCTGGTAATCAATCCTTAAAATATCAAAACGAACGCACAACAAAAGTATTTGCAAAAGCAGGGCTTGACAATGTAACTTCAGCTATGTGCAAGCATCAGCAGCGGTTCGGGCTCGACGTTCAATATTCAGCTTTAGTTTATAACTTCAGCAACATATTTTGAAATGGGCATTTGTGCTGGGCTGGACAATCAATGAATTCCCTGCCTTCACAAATACTCGAACGTTATCAGCAAGTTTAATAGACAGTACGTTTAAAAAGGAATAAGCCAATAATCAATATGCTGACATATAACGAACGCATAGAATTAAGAGACAAACTGGCGAGTGGCGAAATCGAAATTGAATTCGCACAAGAACAGTTTTGGAAGGATTTTAAAGAAGGAAATAAACCTTGGCATACAAAGGACTGGAAAGAAAGAAGGGATAAATTGATTAAAGACAAATGTCAAATATGTGATAGCAAAGAGACATTAACGCTACAACATCTTTCTCACCCAAGGAAATACTCCGAATATCTAACAGAAGTAAGAAGAACATATGCCAATGATTACATCAACACTAATCCCAAAATTGATAAATCTGAGTTTAGCAATCATATCCTAAAAGATTATGATTATGCACCGACTCCTTTGTGTCCAAATTGTAAGGATAGTAATCCTAGCAGAAGAGTAAGAAAAGCCCCACAATATCGTTGCACAATATGCAAACATGAATTTGATGAGCCAGTTTATAAATCAATTGATGAACTAATCTCAATCTTTCTTGAAAACGAAGATGCAATTGAAGTTCGGGATAAGTGCTTTATTTCAAAGAAATGGAAAAATCAACACAATCTATCAAGTATTAGGTATTGGTTGCAAAGAGACGGGGCAGTAACTAAAGACTCTGCAACGATTGAAAAAGAAGTATTTTTACTTTATCTAAATGATGACATTAAATACCTTTCATTTGAAGACACGATAACAGCTTGCAAAAGATGTGCTTCAAGTTATGACTTACACAGAATGGAATTATGTCCACAATGCAAAGAGCATTACAAAGGCATTCAATATCCAACCTGCATTCAATGTTTGCCGGAAGAAAAGCGAAAAGCTGTTTTAGAAACTATTGAATTTGGAAATGAGATGAGAGAAATGCATAGAGACCTTGGTATTGACTAAATGGCCGTTAAAAAAACCTGCTGCTAACATTGGTATCGACGAATAGAGCCCAGCTTTAGTTCTTAATATTTAACTTTATCAAAAATCCAGACATATGTTGCAAGCGGACGGAATATTAATTCCCAACCACCTGCAATACCTGCTATTACGGCGCAACATAAAAAACATCAATGAAAGGGAAATTTAATTATCTGACATACTTATTAATATTCGTGGTCTTTCTTTTTTTTCTGGCAGCATTGTATCTCATTCCCAAATTTGCTTTAACCATTTTTGAGAGCAATAAAAATAAGGCTGCTGTTTTAACAGGCTTGGTATTTGCTTTTTTAGGAACTATCTACGGTATAATTGTTTTGACAGACCTTTTAGTAAACTATAGGTATAGATTCAAGTTGACACAAAGCGGAATATTGGTTTCAGATATGCTTTTATTGAAACATAGAAATATCGGATTTGACCAAATAAAATCAGCACAGGAGGACCAATATGTTTATAATATTTTCCTTAAAGCTATCATCATCACTTTGAAATCTGGAAAAAAGTACAAGATGCTTAACTTTTTTGTATGGCAGTATCATTCTACAAAAAATGTATTACAAAAAACCAAACAGTCTCTTGCAAATGTAAAATTATCAGCTAAATAACATTTTATAACTTTTTGCCGGCAATTTGAACACTGGCGGACGTGGTTCTTATTCCATACCATCGGCAATAGATGCTCAATAACGTCAAGCAGTAACCGACATACATTTCATTCAGATAAATCTTGTCTTGCAACTGCTGTAACTTTTTTATAACTGTTGGATCTTATACAAAAACTTATGCATCATCTTTACAAAACATTTTTATTAGTTGCAATCACTTTACCGATACTTGCGCAAGCACAAAGTAAAAACCCTGGGCAAAGTTATCCGGTAACCATAATGAACTCAGAACTTAAGGTTCTGCACGCTGCACAGAACGGTGAAAGTTATGATATTTATATCTGGGTTCCTGACAGTTACACTACGTCTGATTCTTCATATCCGGTTTTGTATTTAACTGATGCCAATACCTATTTTGGAATGCTGACAGGCATGGCTCATAATCTTCAATGGACAAATGAAATGCCCGAGACAATAATTGTTGGGATTGCCTATTCTTTAGATTCGGAGAAGACGATTGACGATAAATGGAACAAATGGTTAGCATTAAGATTACGGGATTTAACTCCAGTAAATAATCCCCAGTCGGATAAGGAAATGGCAATAGGTGACATTAAATCAGGCGGCGGTGCTGATTTTTTAAGATTTATACAACTGGATTTGATCCCGTTTATTGAAAAAAATTACCGGGTAAAAAGTAATGAAAGAACCTACGCGGGTTTTTCGCTTGGAGGCTTATTTGGACTTTATACAATGTTAGAAGACCCTCAACTCTTTCAGAACTATATTCTTGGCAGTCCCTCTGTATGGTATAAAGACAATTATATTGTATCGCTTTTAAAAAAATACGCCGGAAATCATACTGATTTACCGGTTAGATTATATGTATCTGTAGGCTCATTGGAAGAAGAGATTAATGCTGGTATGGTTCGTAATATGTTGGAGTTTACCAGCATTTTAAAAAGTAAAAATTACAAAACCCTTCTTTTAAAAACTGATATTTTAGAAAACGAAACACATCAATCTTCTCCAGGTATTTGTTTCTTACACGGTTTGCATTTTTTATTCCGACAATAACCTTTATAGTATTTAACAGCAACATTACTTCAAATGCCTGCTTATTGTGCCGCATACAGTACACCAAATAATTTTTTCTTTTTATTCATGATAGAATAATAGAAATTGTAAGAAATGAAAAGACTCCACTATTTGGATAATCTGATGATATTTTTATCGATGTTGGTAATACTTCATCATGTTAGTATCGGTTATGGAACGATGGGTGGTTGGTGTTATGTAACACCTGAAAAACTAACAGGACCTGTCCAGGTTATTCTCTCAGCTTTGTCTGGAGTTGAAGCTTCATTTTCAATGTGTCTTTTCTTTTTTATTTCTGCTTATTTAACTATTCCGTCTTTAGAAAAAAAGGGGCTGACAAATTTATAAAAGCCAGGTTGGTTCGTTTGCTGATACCACTTCTCTTTGTAATGACAATTTTTTCCCCAAGTGTTTTATACTTTGCTGAGTTACATAATCATTCAACCACACTATCCTGGTTTAATTATGTGCTGGAACAAAACCTTTCTTCTCCCAATACTTCTCATGCATGGTTTATTTTGGTATTGATAGTCTTTGAATTGCTCTATATAATGTATTGGAGATATATCAGACCTCATTATTCCATTTCAAAACAATTTTCAAACAGCGTTCCCACACATACTAGGATATTTTTAGGTACGATGTTGTGTTTTTTCTTTACTATTACATCAAGGCAATTTTACCCACTTGGGAAACATTTTATAGGTGTTGAATTTGCGAATTTTGTACCATACGTTTTCATGTATACGTTGGGGATCTTAGTTTACAGAAAGCAATGGCTTAATACGCTCTCGGAAAAAATAGCAAAAACCTGGTTTTGGCTTGCTCTTATTTCAGCCATTTATTTTTGCATCGTAATTTATGTGATAACAAAAAAACCTCCCATAGGTAAAAAGTATATTATGGGGCTTAACTGGGAATCAGCCTCTCTTTCACTCACCCAAACGCTTATTTGTATTGGGTTTTCCGGCTTTTTGCTTAATTTCTTCAGAATTTTTTTTGATTCCACTAACTATCTATTATCGAAAATGAGGGAAAACAGGTATGGCGTTTATATATTTCATTCTGCTGTAGTTGTAGGTGTTACCATTGCGCTTGAATCTGTTTCAATGAATATATACTACAAGTTTTTTGCTGCATGTGTGTTAAGTGTGGTTGTATCATTCCTGATGGTTGCGTTAATTCGGAGTATCCCGTTTGTAAAACGGATAATTTAACAATCTGCAGAACAGTATAGTACGACGGCACGACATCCGCTTTGCCGCAATGCTGGCAGAAACAATATCAATCGACAGCAAATTCTTAACTTCAACAACATATTTTCAATTGAGCATTTGTGTTGGTCTGGACAATCAATTAATTTCCTGCCTTTGCAAAGGCTCGAATGTCGCCTGTAATTTCATGACGAAATCCTTTCCCATATTCATAATCATAACATTGACTGCTCTTTTTTCATTAGGACAGACCAAGAAAGACAGCTTATATGTCTTTGTTGGCGAGAAGATTGAAGTAAAGGAATGGCCTCAACCAAAAACAATTGAAAGCATAGACACGACCATTGTTAATGGGGACACTATAATTTCAAAGAGGGTTTCATTAAGCATGGATAGCAGATTTATTGCGAGATATAAGATTTTGCAACAAGTTTATGGAACGTTTAAATCGGATACAATCGAGTTTCTTGCATTCGACCATTACGGGACACCAGCGTTTTCAAAATACAAGTACGTTATGCTTTTTGTTACAAATTATAACGGTAAACTTTACCATGAAAAATATCAATACTTTGATGTTTATAAAACGAAAAGTGGGCGTTGGGCAAGCAGTTACAAGGTTGGCGACTATGAACATGACTACAATAAAAGCACGACTGTAAAACCTGAGTTGATTGACTTTGTAAAACAGGTTTCATATAATATCAAAGGACGAAGTAAGGAAGATATTGACTATTTGTTCCCTTCGCCTTATTTTAAAATTGTTGGACAGAAAGCTGTTGCAGTTTGGGGCAATTATGTTGCCCAATTATTTGAACTGAAGAAAGGTGGCATTCTGAAAGCCAGAGGCATCTTTGACTAAAACTAAAGGCAAAAAAAGTATTTGCCCCAAAAGTTATATACGACATTTATCCATTTGAAATTGAAAAACAAGTTGCAAATTTTTATCTCCCAATCCGCAAGAAACCATGCTTATTGTACGTCATGCAAAACTACCTTTTTAATGTATATAAGATTATGATAAAAAACATTCTCGTTTTTATATTGATTTTTTTTGTGGGCAATATTTGTAAAGCCGACACCATAGATTATTGGCATGTTTATTATAATAAGAAGAAGCTAAAAGAATTTAACCAGGTTAATCCTAAAGTGACACTCGAATTCCAAATTAGTAATATCAAAAATGGGGATAGTATAACCATAAAGTATTTTCGTGATACTGGTTGTTCTGAGTGCTTTACAACCCTAACAGTAGAAGATGAGAAACATATAGTAACGAGCAATCACGGCAAAGGAACTTTCAATCCACTCTCCATTTCATTAACCGACATACTTAGGTATAAAGAACAAAGCAGCAAAAATTACTTCGAGATATACTATTACGAAAACGAAGAAAGAACAAATGGAATGCTTCTTTTTCGTGTAAAACTTGAATAGGATTTAATGAAACATTTTAAGCTCACACCTAACTCCAGTATAGCCAAAGCAATTTATTCAACAATAAATTATGGATGAGTAAAACACAACTAACAAATTTAAGCAGGCTGAGGCTAATCATTACCGTTATTATCATAGTTCTGACACTTGGTTGGCTTACATGGGTTCATTTTCATGGCGGTGTTCCCAGTCATCATATGCTTGATCAAAATGACTTGCCTGCCATTTCAAATTGGTGGAGTGGGTTGTTGTTGCCTGTTCTTGCCTGGATTTTATTAGGGAAAATTAAAACCAGGATTGAAAAGCAAACAGAAGCCGGTAAACAATATAAATCAAAGCTGGTAGGTATTTTAGTACGATTTATTATTGGATTGTTTTTGGGGATTATACTGTCTGTTTCCTTTACATATAATTTCAAGCCTTTCCTGGACAACGTTCTTTATCTTCTGCTGCTTCTCAGCTTCATCCTTCCAATATTTTTTTCCGAATGTATGCTCGGTTTCGTCTTAGGCATGACATATACCTTCGGAGCAATATTACCAACAGCCTTTATACTGATAATGGCTGCTATTGGATTTTTAATCTATAGATTTATAAGACCATTAATTATAAGATTAATAAAAAACTTTGGAAACAAAACGCCCCCAGGCACTAATCAGAACAATTAAACATATACAATGAAAAAGAAAATAGGATTATTTGAGCTTTTGTTTTCACGACCCGTTTATAAAGGCGCACCAGAATCACCTGGAGAAGAGTTCTTAGTGAAGGCAAATACCATTCTGGTAGATATTTGTAAATTGTTGATCACTTTAAGTACGGGAACGGTCGGTATTTCCATTTCATTGACAAAACCCGGCAGTGTATTCAATAAAAATATTCTTGTCAGTGGTTGGATATCAGAAGGGCTATCTATAATATTTGGAGTTCTTTTTTTATATAGCATGGTACGCTTATATCTTATCTGGAATAAAGCTGAACTTGTTGATCGTACTTCAACTGTGCTGGGAATACTGCAATTTTTAACTTTCTTCTTAGGGCTTGTACTTATGGGATTGTCTTCCATATAAATTAATCCGGCTTGCAGTAATACTCAGCTATTAGTGATTATACACTCACCTGTACATACACCAAATCCCAAGAAGTTCTCCTTTTTTTCAACTTCTAAATATAATATTCATTTATTGTAAACCTTACTTGTATAAAATGCCGCTTAAAAATATTCTCCCATTTGAAAATTATGTGCTTACAACCAACCTTTCTGTAGAAGAAGTGCTTAAACGGATGGCTGATAATATCCAGCCAAAAGAGGGGTTTAAGTTTTTTGCTGGTTTCAATCGTAACTATGCTAAACCTTATACAGGGTACATCATAGGAAGAACTTTTACAATGAACAGAAACATCAATTATCGCAATTCCTTTTTACCGGTAATCACGGGACAAATTGTAATAGTGTCGGGAAAGACAGCTGTGAAAATAAAAATGCAACTGGGAACAGTGGTATTAATATTTATGTCTTTTTGGTTAGGTGTAATTGGGCTTGTATGTATTGGGATATTGGTAGCGGGGTTTTCTGAACATGGACAGGTATTCTCCAATGAATTTTCACCGGCGTTTCTTATTCCGTTTGGAATGCTTGTATTTGGTTGTTTGCTCACGCATTTTGGATTCAAAGGAGAAAGCAAAAAGTCAAAAGCATTTTTAGCAAATCTGTTGGAAAGTGTGGAAGAATAATATTTGTTGATTGTATGCACACAAAATCTCAATCTATTATAAGCATTGTCGTTTTTATTACTGTTGCAATGTTGGTTATAAGCTGTCATAATCATAGTTCCGGTAATGCATCTTTACAAACTATAGATTCAAGTAGACTGAGAAACAAAGAGGATACAGTGTTGATTAACCAGGGAAAGCTATTGTTTAAACAAAATTGTAACACCTGTCACTCCGTTTTCAAAACAGATAATTACCTGGAGGGAATTGTAGACTACCTTGGTGCCGATTACCTGAAGTTATACCTCACCAAACAAGACTCACTCATCCGCGCAAAAGATACATATGCGTTGCAGATAAAAAAGCTGTATGGAAACCAATTCGCAAACGCCCACAATTATACCTTCTCCGATGCGCAGTTAAATGCCATTATTGCTTTTCTGAAGAAATATTCCTGAGTTACGTAAAGCAAGATCTGCGTGGTATAAGAAGCGGTGGTTCAATTATTGAATATTAATGTGTTTTCGTTAACACAATCAGCCTGCTATTTGTAAGAGTGCTGCGTTTAATTTTGTGCTACCTTTAAGTAACATATGCCCACCCCTGATTGCTGGATTTGAGATCGCAAAAACAATTCAAAAAACATTATATATGAAAAAGAAAACTGCGGTAACTAAAAATTTCATCTTAGAAAGTTATGCGGATTATATTTTAAAGCATGATAAACAGCCCGCTCATGTTTTTGCTTTTTGTGAGCACATTAAAATAAAAGAAGAGGAGTTCTACCAATTTTATAGTGGTTTTGAAGCTATAGAAAAAGATTTTTTTGTAACGCAGTTTGAAAACAGCATGGGGCTGCTGAAGGCAGATGCAGCATTTGTACAGGCTGATGCGCAACATACATTATTAAGCTTCTATTACACTTTTTTTGAGCAACTGATGCTTAACCGGAGCCTGGCGCTTTGCTTTATAAACCAGGATAAAAACAAATTGGAGAATCTTAAAAAACTCGTTCCGCTCAAACAACATTTCCAGTTGTTCATTCAGTCGCTGGAATTGAATTTAATGCAGGTGCCGGAAAGATTGAACAAGCTGAGACAAAAAAGTATTGTAGAAATGTCATGGATCCAGTTTTTAGTAACGCTTAAATTCTGGATCAATGATGATTCGCCCGCTTTTGAAAAAACAGACATTTTTATTGAGAAATCTGTAATGGCCAGTTTTGAACTGGCAGAACTTACACCGTTGAAAAAAGTGATAGACTTTGGAAAATTTCTGTGGAAAGAAAAAACTGTTTTTTAGAACGGATATTAAAATGAAGAGATGAAAACGTTGAATTCCATTCCTACCTCTAAAATACAGAGAGCGTCGAAATTGATTAAGACCGGCGCTAAAGTGGGACTGAACTATCTTAAGTATTACGGAGATAAAATGATGACTGATGAAGCACAGGCTACAGAAAAATTAAACCAGTCGAATGCAGAAGATATATACGATAGTTTAAAAGAACTAAAGGGCAGTGCTTTGAAGGTTGCGCAGATGCTGAGTATGGAAAAGAATATCCTGCCGAGGGCTTATGTAGAGAAATTTTCATTGTCTCAATTTTCTGTTCCACCGCTTTCGGGACCGTTGGTAGTAAAAACATTTAAAAAATATTTCGGCAAACATCCCAACCAGATCTTTGATTATTTTAACCCGCAATCTACTAACGCAGCAAGCATAGGGCAGGTGCACCAGGCTGAACTGAATGGCAAAAAACTGGCAATAAAAATTCAGTATCCCGGTGTGGCAGAAAGCATTTCTTCCGACCTCGCCATGGTAAAGCCGATTGCCATTAAAATGTTCAATATAAAAGGAAAAGATTCTGATAAGTATTTTAAAGAAGTAGAAACAAAGCTGTTAGAAGAAACCGATTATGTGAACGAACTGCAACAGAGTGAAGCAATCGCGCAGGCATGCCAGCATTTGCCGGGTATTGTTTTTCCAACATATTACAAGGCGCTTTCTTCTGAACGCATTATTACGATGGATTGGATGCACGGGCTGCATCTTTCTGAATTTACTGCGCAGAACAGGGATGAAAAAATTGCAAAGAAGCTTGGACAGGCGTTGTGGGATTTTTATATGTTCCAGATCCATGGACTCAAAAAAGTACATGCAGATCCGCATCCTGGCAATTTTTTAGTATCTGAAGATAATAAACTGGTGATCCTGGATTTTGGCTGTATGAAAACCATTCCCGATGATTTTTACAATCCATACTTTGAACTGGCAAAAAAAGACAATCTTGAGCATAATGATTTTTTTGTGCAGAAATTATATGAGCTACAGATTTTGAGAGAAGATGATACAAAGAAGGAGCAGGATTTTTTCGCAGGTATTTTTCATGAGTTGCTTGTACTGTTTACACAACCGTTCAAAGCGGAGTATTTTGATTTTTCTAACGAGACTTTTTTTAAACAGATAGCAGACCTGGGACAAAAGTTTACAAAAGATACGCAGCTTAAAAAAATGAATGGCAACCGTGGTTCCAAACATTTTATTTATATGAACAGAACCTTCTTTGGTTTATATAATCTGATGCACGATTTGAAAGCCCGTAATGTTAAGATCAATCATTTCGAAAAATTCCTGTAAGTATTAAATTTAGAGCATTAAACAATTAAGGTTGGTAGGTTACCGCTACAGTATAAATACAAAACCTGATTCCCGATATTTATTTGAGCAGCGATATTGGTTGATATTCTAAAATTTATTTAATGATAGAAAGAGAGAACTTTAATACTGAAAAAGCTCCGAGAATGAGCCAATTCTTTCCGCAAGCTGTTGTTGCGGGAGATTATATTTTTCTTTCGGGAACGCCAGGTTTAAATCCTGCATCTGGCAAAATTGTAAGTGATGACTTTGAAGAGCAAGCAAGACAATGCTTTTTAAATATTAAAACCATTTTAGAGGAAGCGGGAAGCAATCTGTCAAAAATAATTAAGACAACAATTTTTATGGTCGCTGGTAATGATTTCAATATTATAAACAAAGTGTATGCTGAGTTTTTCCCGGAAAATTCACCAGCCCGGAGTGTACCCCAGGTTTTACCTTTCCCGGGCGGCATCCTTATTTCTATAGAATGCATAGCGATTGTATGATATTCAATTTATGTGTAATTAGGAGCTGACTGTATAAAAATTCTTTAACACCGTAAATTGTTGCGTTGAATGCAATAGTAATAGAAAGAGATTATGAGGATACCTACCATACATGGTTTTATTGACAGGCGCATTTTAATCAATTTTACAGCAGATGCAAAAGTGGTTGAACAAATTCTTCCGGCTCCATTCAGACCAAAGCTTTATAAAGACAAAGCAATTGTTGGAATTTGTTTGATCCGATTGAAAAATATAAAACCCAAAGGACTTCCTGATTTTCTTGGTATCTCTTCTGAGAATGGTGCTCACCGCATTGCAGTTGAATGGGATGAAGACGAACAGGTTAAGCAAGGCGTATTTATTCCCAGGCGCGACACGTCGCTAAAATTTAATACAATTGTGGGTGGACGATTTTTCCCAGGGAAACATCATTTAGCGAAATTCAATGTAGTGGAGGCTAACGGAAGCTATCATATTGACTTTACAAGTTCAGATGATACGAGCATTTCAATTGATGCAAAAGAAACAAAATTATTTGACACAAAATCTATTTTTGAAACACTTGAAAATGCATCAGATTTCTTCGAAAAAGGTGAACTTGGGTATTCACCAAACAAAACAAAATTTGACGGATTAAAATTGCGGGCTTACAACTGGACGGTCAAGCCACTTAAAGTAAGTAGTGTAGGATCCAGTTTTTTTGACGATGTGAAATTATTTCCAAAAGGTTCTATAGCGTTTGACAATGCATTACTAATGACAAAGATTGAACACGAATGGCATAGTGTTCCTGATAAATCCGCGCTATGCGAAGGATGATTAGCAATCAGCTTTCGGCTCTGAGCCATCAGTAGTTACACATCGTTTTAAGCCTGCGGGACGAAAAAATTTCAAATCTCAAATTTCAAATCAGAAATTTCAAAATCACAAATCACAAATCTCTTTTATTTCTTCTTCGCCTTAAAATCTGCTGTCCAGAAAAGTGCGTTGGTAACCAGTTGCACAAAAATGGGGTTTTGCCAATCCTGCACACCGCCTAATGCGATGTATACCATTTTGCCTTTGATAGTTCTTGCCCAGGCCAGTGGTTCAGTTCCTTCAGTGGTTTTACCTGTGAGTAAGAGCTTGGCATCTGCAGCAATAGGAGCAGTTTTGTACAAACTATATTTTGAGGAAAAGTTTTTTATTCCTGCCAATACTGGATGCTGTTTGTTTTCTTCGTTGATGCTTACCTGTTGTACAGGTCCGCTGGGCTCGCCGGTTACATAGCGCATGCCATCGGCGCCGATCAATCTTTTTTCCGGTTCTCCATCATAGTGAAATGAATAATTACCGCCCAGGATCTCTTTATCAAACTCCGGCCATTCCTGGAAACCATGACTTGCTGTTCTTAATGCTACCAATGGTTTTCCCGAGTTTACATATGCTTTTATATCTTCAATGGCTTTCCCTTTAATAGTAGTTCTTCTTGCGAAAATCAATAACACGTCGGCTGTTTTTAAAATATCTGTTCCATCAAGATTGGAGTATTCATCTTTTTCATTGATAGGTCCGTTTGCCTGCAATACCGTTACTTCCACATTTGAATAAGTTGCTTCCAGCTTTTTCTTGAATTCGTTTAAGGTGATGTGAGATACATATTCATTAGAGGCTGAAATAAAAACAGCGTGCAGCTTTTTTCCTTTCTGTGCAAATAACATGGCAGGTAAAAATAGTACTAATGCAAGGAGGCGTTGAACAAGTTTCATTTGTAAGAATGATTGGTGATATATTATAAAATTGGATTAAACTTTTTCAGGAACGATATATGGTGCTCTATAAGTTCCTTTTAAAAACTGGTTAGCAGCATCATTATTAGTAAAGCGTTCTGTCTGTCCATCAAAATACAATTGTTTTTTGCCGGTGCGGTAAGCAATATCTGCCAGGTGAACTAAAGAAGCGCTCAGGTGCCCCTGAGTAACGTCGCCGTTGGGCGCTTGCTGCAGACGAATGGCGTCAATAAAATTTTTGTGGTGAAATTTATCAGGAAAATAGCCTTTATCCATGTCTACTATTTTGCCATCCACTTCCATTACCTGCCAGCCTACGCCGTGCCGTCCGAGATACATCAATCTGTCGGTTCCATATATTTCAATCCTGGTGGAGTTTTGCGGCCAATAGGGCCATTTGGTTCCGTAACGCACGTCGCTTCCTTCTTTGGTCATATACGGAGTACAGCTACCGCTTTCACAGGTCATATCAAAGTCTCCATAATCATAGGTAATATTTAAGAACTCCGGTGTTTCTTTTTTTGATTCAAATCCTACATTACCACCGCTGCAATAAATAGATTTTGGATGACCGGGATTACCAAGCGCAATGCGTGCAAGATCCATTACATGACTTGCATCGTCTGATAGTGCGCCCCCGCCATAAGCCCAGAAATCGAGCCAGCCGCCACGGCTTGTCATGCTGTGCCTGTTGGGATTATATGGAACTGCTTTTGCGGGTCCCTGCCATGCATCCCAATTTAATCCCTGGGGTACATCGGTGTCTGGCTTTGCCACCCATTTTTCTCCGGGCAGCATGTTATAACATTTTACATGCAGAATTTTTCCCAGCTTACCGCTTTTAATATACTCTCTTGCAGAAAAAGCATAAGGCGCACTCCGGTTTTGAAAACCGATCTGTAAAACTTTTTTATATTTTTTAGTGGCGGCAATCAGTTGTTGTCCTTCCCAGATGGAAAGAGTAGGATTTTTCTCCACGTATACATGTTTACCTGCCTGCAAGGCCCAGATGGCTGCTAGTGTATGCCAATGCTCCGGCGTACATATTACTACCGCGTCCACATCTTTATCGTTGTACACTTTTTTCATGTCGGTAACAAACACCGGCGCGTATCCCTGTTTGGTTTTGTAATTTTCTATTTCCTTTGGTATGGCCGCAAGCGTTTCATTTACATCGCATAAATATTTCACCTCCACATTTTCATTTTCCTTTACAATGCTTCCTAATACGGTTGTGCCTCTGCCGCCGCAGCCAATAAGCGCTATTACTACTTTGTTATTTGCACCCAATACTTTAGCAGAGGCAGGCAATACAGAAGCGCCGAGTGATAAACCTAAGGAACCGGTAATAGCTGTGCCAATAAAATTTCTCCTTTTCATAAATTGATCATTTGTGGGAGATGAAAAACGGGTTTTGATTATTTAAACAATAAGGATGAAGGTGTGCGATGTTTACACCGGGTAAATGCATTTTTATGAAGATTGTCATGGGGTTAGGATTTAAAATTGAAACAGCATAAATATATGCACAAAATGGTAAAATAGAATGTCTAATTAATATTTTGAGATGCTGGTGTGGATTAGCCCGAAGGACTTACATGTGAATAACCCTCCGCAATGCGGAGGGTTATAGATGCAAATCAAAACAACCCCGCTTGCGGGGTTGAATTATGTTGCTCCTTTTTGCCCTGAGTGCAACTCAGGGCTATTAAAATTAAAGCCCCTCAGGCTTTCTAAACATCTCAAAATATTAATTAGTTAATATAATATTGGTTATGTCGCGGCTCCACAGACCATGTTCAAGAATGAGTCATTATGGACCATGTATCACAGTACACCCGCAAGATAAATCAGCGAATCTGCGGCAATTAAAAATATTTTTTTGCGATATTTGGATGGGTGAAGTAAATAGTCTTAATTTGTCCACTAATTTAGTAGACTAAATAAAACATATGCTTCATAAAAGAACAATTCCGGTTTTGCTATCCTTTAGTTATTCTACATCTTCAACCCGATGTTGTTATACATCAACTACATGTTATTTCTGACACTTTATTTACACTATTGAATTTTTATCATTACCTTTTTATCAAAATAGACTACCAAATTTTATCATTTATAAATGACCTATCATGGCAGAAACTAAAAATTCTCATGCACAAACAGCGTTGGGCGATGTAGCCGCAAGACAGCTCGCGATTGCTACCCGTACGGTTCCTCAAATGCTCAATGTATCTCCACGCTGGCTTACACACCTGCTTAGCTGGATACCTGTTGAATCAGGCGTATATAGATTAAACAAAGTAAAAGACGATAGCAACGTAGAAGTAGATTGTTCTGCCAGGGATGAGCGTGTGCTGCCGCATACCTTTGTTGATTATGTTGAAAATCCGAGAGAGTATAATCTGAGCGCTGTAAATACATTGGTAGATGTGCATACCCGCGTATCTGACCTGTACAGCAAACCCTATAACCAAATCAGCGAACAATTGCGCCTTGCTATAGAAACTATTAAGGAGCGCCAGGAAAGTGAACTGATTAACAATAAAGAGTATGGCTTGATTAACAGTATCGCACCATCTCAAAAGATAAAAACACGCACCGGGGCACCAACGCCTGATGACTTTGATGAGCTGATTACAAAAGTGTGGAAGGAGCCAGGCTTCTTTTTATTGCATCCGTTGGCGGTTGCCGCATTTGGTAGAGAATGTACCCGCAGAGGTGTTCCTCCTCCTACCGTATCATTATTCGGCTCGCAGTTTATTACATGGCGTGGTATACCACTTATTCCAAGTGATAAATTGCCTATTGAAAATGGAAAATCAAAAATATTATTGCTTCGTACCGGTGAGAGCCGCCAGGGTGTAGTAGGATTGTATCAACCCAATCTTCCCGGCGAACAAACACCCGGGTTGTCTGTACGTTTCATGGGCATCAATGACAGAGCTATTGCGTCTTATCTCGTTTCATTATATTGCTCATTGGCTGTGCTGGTGGATGATGCCATCGCCGTACTGGAAGATGTAGATATTACAAAGTATCATGAATATAAATATTGATAAAGACAGGATTCAGTTCTTGATTCTATTCTTTATTCACTATTAAATATGATGTATGGGTTCTGAACAATTTGAAAATCCGAATCTGCCTGATACTGCAGCATTGGAAAAACTTGCCAACGCTTATTTTTCAGCGCCACCCGGAAACAGCATAAATAATTTTCAGCCTGAACAGTTGAAAGAGGCGTCTGCAGAGCAGTATAATCCCTCTGCGCATACCAATCAGCTTGCAGGGTTCACAGAGAAAAAAGGAAACTGGGCAGACTTTGATGCGAACCGTATTCCCGCATCAGTAGCGGGTAGTGGTGCATCACCATCTGTAGATCATGGAGAGGGTTTTAATATCGATGATCCGCAAACCAGTCTTCCAGATCCACATTTCTACGACGGTAAAATTCCTGCATCAGTAGCCGGAAGTGGGATCTCTCCATCAGCACAAAGTTTTGGATATGGCGATGGCAGCAGTGTGCAAAGACAGGTAGGCAGCAGTGATCAACCTACTCAATTTTCAAAACATTTTTTGCCTTTTGAGCAGGAGCAGCCTTTTGAAAAAGAATTGAAAGATGCATTGCAAAGCATTCAATCTTATTTTCCGCAATCACAATTTTCTTCCGTATCTCCATTGAGTGGCGGTGATGCTTCCTATTATTTTTTGAATCATAACAATTTTGCGAATCATCCTTCTGCTTATCTCAACGAAAAACATTTTACCAAAGAGCATAAGCAAGGTTCTTTTGCAAAACCACCATTTGATATTAATCTTATAAAGGCAGACTTTCCCATTTTTAAAGAAAAAGTAAATGGCGGTAAAAGATTGATATGGCTGGATAATGCAGCTACCACGCAAAAGCCACGGCAGGTGATTGACCGGGTGCAATATTTTTATGAGCACGAGAATTCAAATATTCACCGTGCTGCACACGAACTGGCTGCCCGTGCTACAGATGCGTATGAAGCAGCAAGAAAAAAAGTACAGCTTTTTTTAGGTGCACAATCACCCAACGAAATTGTTTTTGTGCGTGGTACTACTGAAGGGATCAATCTTGTTGCAGATAGTTGGGGCGCACAATATTTAAAAGAGGGAGATGAAATTATATTGAGTCACCTGGAGCATCATGCTAATATTGTGCCCTGGCAATTACTGGCGGGCAAAAAAGGATTGAAGCTGCGGGTAATACCAGTTGATGATAGCGGACAGATTATTTTAGAAGAATACGCAAAATTATTAAACCCAAAAACCAAACTGGTTTCATTTACACAGGTATCAAATGCACTTGGAACTATTACGCCTTCAAAAATCATTATTGAAATGGCGCATGCTGCCGGTGCAAAAGTATTATTGGACGGTGCTCAATCTGTATCGCATATCCGCACGAATGTGCAAAGCCTCAACCCAGACTGGTTTGTTTTTTCAGGACATAAAGTTTTTGGTCCTACCGGTATTGGTGTGGTATATGGTAAAGAAGAATTATTAAATGCCACACAACCCTACCAGGGTGGTGGTAATATGATTGAAGATGTAACATTTGAAGAAACAAAGTTTCACAATGCACCATCAAGGTTTGAAGCCGGAACAGGTAATATTGCGGATGCGGTAGGGTTGGGAGCAGCTATTGATTATGTAAATAAAATCGGTATCGATCTTATTTTTCAATACGAACATGCATTGCTGCATTACGCTACCAACCTGTTGAAAGATGTGCCAGGCATCCGGCTGATTGGAACCGCTGCAGAAAAAACAAGTGTTGCTTCGTTTGTGCTGAAGGGTTATAAAACAGAAGAAGTAGGAGCTGCATTAAGCAAGGAAGGTATTGCGGTTCGCTCTGGGCATCACTGCGCTCAGCCTATTTTGCGGAGGTTCGGCGTAGAAACAACCGTGCGCCCTTCTCTGGCATTTTATAATACCTGTGCCGATATTGACGCACTGGTAGATGTGTTGTATAAATTGAAGAAGCGATAAGATTGAACAATGGGTTTTAATTTTTGTAAAACACGGGTTGTGTTTTTGCTGGAATAACTAACTCATTACTCAACGATGGAATAAACGTTTTCATTTGCGCTAATGTTTTTCCTGCGGTGTCTACAAAATACCATGTTTTGCCATTGTCATTTGATGTGGCTACCAGGTACGATGTAGACACTACGCGCCCATCTTTCGTTTTTAGTTCTAAAATCTGGGGAACAACAGATTCAAGATCTGTTTTTGTGTAAATTATTTTTGAAGGCTCCCCTATGGTAAATTTATTAAAGGAAATACCTTGCTCTTCCATTTGCTTCATTGCTGCTTTCAGCGTTTCCATCATTTTATCTTTACCTCCCATTGCTGTTAAAACTTTGGGGTTAACATATTTTATAAATGCCACGTAATCTTTCTGTACAAATAATGCTCCCATTTTCTGGGCTGCAGATTGTAAGCTTGCTTTTGCTGCTGCGGTATCGGGTTTACTGGTTTGCGCTTTTGA
The DNA here is from genome assembly GCA_047600465.1 of Agriterribacter sp. GTDB lineage: Bacteria > Bacteroidota > Bacteroidia > Chitinophagales > Chitinophagaceae > Agriterribacter. Next base: position 448,956 of record JASGKU010000007.1, on the reverse strand, counting down.
AATGGTAAGTGTTGCAGTAGCAACAAACAGTATTAAAAGATATTTCATGTTGTTTTTTATGGTGTTTGATCTTCAAAATAAGTATTGTTTAATTAATAGCAATAAGTTTTTTGGCGTAAGGTAATTGGTAGAAGGTGTAAGGTATAAGGCGTACGGAGAGGTTGGTATGGGAAAACGTTAAACCAGAAACTATAAACAACAAACCTTTAACCTGCAACCTGGAACTCCAGGGATTTCTTTATTTTTAAAAGTCTACTAATTTAGTAGATAATACCTATTTTTGTGCTTTCGGTTTTAACAGTAAATCCCTAAGGTGTTTTTATGTCTGGAATATTGGAAAGAATAGGCAATACAGCATTAGTAAAACTTCAAAAGATCCATGTGCCTGGCGATGTTTCCATTTATTGTAAACTGGAAGGCGATAACCCGGGTGGAAGTGTAAAGGACAGGGCTGCGTATGGCATGATAAAAGGTGCGTTGGAACGTGGTGAATTGGCTAATGGCACAAGGCTGGTGGAAGCTACCAGTGGCAATACAGGCATTGCGTTGGCATTAATAGCGAGTCTTTTTAATGTGGAGCTAACACTCGTGATGCCTGAAGACGCTACTAAAGAAAGAGTGCTTGCTATGAGAGCATTTGGCGCAGAAGTGATTCTTACGCCCAAAATACGAGCGATGGAAGGTGCTATCGATCATGCCAATTCGTTGGTAAACAAAGGCGGCTACCTGATGCTGAATCAATTCGCCAATCCTGATAATCCACGCATTCATTATGAAACAACCGGCCCGGAGATATGGAAAGACACAGCAGGGAAGGTGACCCATTTTGTTTCATCTATGGGAACTACGGGCACTATCATGGGGGTATCAAGATACCTGAAAGAACAGAATAAGGATATTATTATTGCCGGTTGCCAACCTGAGGATGGATCGCAGATTCCGGGTATCCGTAAATGGCCGGAAGCATACATCCCGAAAATATTTGACAAGAATCGTGTAGACCAGGTAATTGAAGTAAGTGAAACGCAGGCGCGGGTAATGACCCGGCGCTTAGCAAGGGAAGAAGGAATTTTTTGCGGTATGAGTAGCGGTGGAACAGTGCATGCTGCTTTGCAATTGGCATCCAGCCTGCAAAAAGGAGTAATCGTTTGTATTATCTGCGATAGGGGAGACCGTTATCTTTCATCAGATCTGTTTGACTAATCATATAGTAATTCATGCACACCATTCAAGGAAAACAACAAAGCCTTCAAAATATATTGCGGCGGATACATGATAAGTACCGTCCGGATATGCAGCCTATACCCTCTAACGAGAGTACACGGCAATGGATAGACGATCTTATAAAAATGCTGTTCCCCGTCAACACCAATGAACTGTTTGATGAACTGGTAATAAACAGTTTGAAGTTGCGCCTGAGACAATTACTGCAACCGATTGAGAATACACTTGACTACCCGGAAGATATTGTGGAGCAATTCTTTTCAAGGATGCCTGCCATATTTGAAGCATTACAACAAGATGCCAGAGAGATGCTGCGCTTTGATCCTGCTGCACGATCATTGGAAGAAGTGATTGCAGCCTATCCCGGTTTTTATGCCATAGCAGCTTATCGTTTCTCGCATGAACTGTATGTGTCAAAAGTTCCGGTGTTGCCAAGATTGATTTCTGAATATGCACATGGGCTTACCGGTATTGATATTAACCCCGGCGCTATTATTGGTTCAGGGCTGATCATTGATCATGGTACGGGCGTTGTGATCGGAGAAACCTGTGTGCTGGGTAATAATATAAAGATTTACCAGGGCGTTACACTGGGTGCTTTGAGCGTTTCAAAATCACAGACAGATGTAAAACGCCACCCCACTATTGAAGATAATGTGGTTATTTACGCAGGTACAACTATTCTTGGCGGTAAAACTATTATAGGTCACGATTCTATCATTGGAGGTAACGTATGGCTCACCGATAGTGTGCCTCCATATTCATTGGTATATCACAAGAGTGAAGTGCGGGTGAGGTCTAATAATGATTTTGACCAGGGGATCAATTTCAGTATATAAATACGCAGCATTATTAAAGTATAAAGTTGGAGCAATGGCAAAACAATATGTAAAAATATCGGTGATTGAAACAGAAGAGGAGGATTTTGGCTGGACTACGGAAGAGTTACTTGCACCAAAAGTGCAGTTAAAAAAATCATCTTCCAATATTTTTAAATTTCTTATAGAAAGCCTTTTGCCATTTAATCAAAATAAAAAGAGCAACAGTTTATTTAAGAAGAAACAGTCCGGGCATATTTTTCAGCATAAGAATTGAGAGGATGTGTAATTAGTATTCAATACACAAAATGCCTAATGCTTGCAAATGCAAGTTGTTGATTGCCTCAAGCCGGCGGGCTTCGTATCCGAATCGCCACTGCTTTTTGCTTTGAGGAGCCACATCAACTTCATATCACTAATCATTCATTCCTTTACTCAGCAATAGTACAAAGCTCACGCAAAAAAAGGTGGCTTATTCGGATACTGGTGTCAGTGCGAAGATGAATTGAATTACAGCATAAAAATTATTTTCTTTGTAGACTTTTATCGATAGAGAGCAGTTGAAAATGATTCTATTTCTTAACCGGCACCGTAATATTCAACGAAACCTCATTGCCCACAGAACCGCCATGTTTTCCCAATCCGAAGTCTTCACGTTTAATAACAAAATCTCCTTTAAACTCACCTGTATTCCCTTGTTCTGTAAATGTAAAAGGTATTTCAATGGTTTTGCTTTTTCCTTTCATGGTTAGTTCGCCGATAGCTACATAACCATTGCCCTTCTTTTCAACTTTTGTTGACTTAAAACTGATCAAAGGATATTTCTCTGTATTGAACCAGGTTTCTTCCTTTCGAAGGTCGCGGTTTCTTAAACCTACGCCGGTACTCACGGTGGCAGGATCAATACTTGCCGTAAATGAACTGCCGGCAAGATCGTCGGCGCTGAATTTTATATCTGCTTTCAAGCCGGAAAAACTTCCGTTCACTGTGCCAAATGGACCATCAACAGTGAATTTGATCGCCGCTTTTTCACTGTCTGCATTCCATTTAATAGCTGCTGATATTGCCACTAAAGCCAGGAATAAATATAGTTTCATGCTCATTTTTTCAATGTTGTTTTGATCGGTTATACACCACTCAGTTTAATGGTCATAAAATTTTATGCTATTTTCTCATCATCATCCAGGGTTTGCTGGTAACAATCAAACTGAAATAAAACTGGCTGATCCTGTCTGTTGGGGCATTAGCTAAATCCTGGCCTTCATTTGTTTTCCAACCATGTCTTTTAAAACTGCCTGTATAACCAGCCTGTATGCCAATGGAGCTTGACGGATACTTGGGTGATTTAAAAGACACACCCGCCCCCAAACGATACACCAGGAAATTATTTCTGAATCGCACAGATTGTATGTCATGTTGAACATCGGGAGATTCCAGCACATCATTAAAATCAACAGAAGTATTGTCTTTATAAAAAATAGCCTGCCATGTTTGAAATCCAAGACCGACTAACGGATACAATGTGATTTTTTCGCTTTTCAAAACGTCGTATCCCAAACCTGCATTAAAACCTATATAACGGATGGTGCTGCTTTTTTCGTCGGGATGACCGCTTAAACTACTGCCGATCGTAATACCTGCATCGGAAACAACCCTATTCATCTCCTTCATCCATCCCAAACCCAGTGTAGCCGTATAATTTCTGAGTTGTTTGTATTGGGGCAGATTTGCCACACGCCCATTCAATCCGTTAAACTGCTGAAAGCTTCCACCAAGACTGCGCGACATAGACGGCATATATTGCTCCATCTTTTCTTTGTCAAATTTCATATGCCGGTGTTCCTTTTGGGCAAAAGCAGGTAAAGTAATGCCAATAACAAACAAAGCGGTAATCCATTTCATACTATTATTTATTTGATTGTATTACAAACGAAATGCCTGAAATAATGGATGCGTTAACTTTTACAATTGGCGAAATAAACACAGGTTTAGCAAGGTGTTAACGTGGAATGCTGCCTTCTATAGATGTTATTTGTATTTTGGATTTTTGTGCCAGGGAAAAGGTGGTTTTTTTAATGGGAAATACAGCAGCCTGGAATGATTGCAATAAATAATTATTGAGATAATAGTAAATGGTTTCTCCGTCTCTTTTTACAGTTATATGATTTATTTCCTTCCAGTTTATTTTTGAAGTAACACAGTTAGATACAATGGCTCTTTCTGCAAATTGTTTTTTTACAGAAGCATAAAAATTGTCTTTTATCCATCCTTCTTCTGCTGTATAGGTTGATGTGGCATCCTGCGACACATCAAGGTAAAACTGGTAATTGGAATAATTAACACCATCATCAGAAAGTATGACATTCACGCTTGGATTGCCTTCTATTATTTTAAACCATATATCGTATATAAAATTATTTTCCAAAGCGGTACTTAGTTTTATATAAGAAGGTAATCCCACCCAGGTATTACTCAATGCTTCCATTTCATACAAATTCCAGTTGGCGGATGGCTGTACGGTGCCATATTGATTCTGCTGTTTGCTAAATACCGAAAAGTCGGCACTGTATACTATATTTTTGCCGCTGGTGAAATCTACCTTTTCTGGTTCACATGTTGTAGCAGGCGTAAGTTTGTTATTAGCTTCGGCCTGTGTTTCTGTATTTTCTTTCTTTACTGTTTGGTTCGAGGGTCCACCCTGGCTACGCTTTGTTGCTTTCATGATGGCGAATGCCAGCACTATAGCAACCACAATACCGGCCGCTATTATTTTTACATTGCTATTTTTCTTGTTATTTCTTTCACCGCCATTATCAATCGGTTTTTTATCATCACTTCCTAAAGGGCTGGTTGAATGTATATGCCCGATAAGTTCATCGATGGCTGTATGGAGTGGTTGATTAAATGCATTAATAGCCTGCCGGCTGGGTAAATAATATTGCAAAGAATCTGAGTAGGGAATATTTTCAAGCTTAAATGGAATAACAGGAATTTTTAAATGCTGTGCCTGTTCAATTTCATTGATTACCGCATCGCTTTTATTGGAATCTGCAGTAAAAATGAAAATTAAAAACTCAGCGCGTTTGATGCCTTGTACAATAGAAGCCGAATAGGAAGCACCAGGTGGTATATTGCGGGGCGCTATCCAGCAATCAATGCCGTTCTTCTCCAGTTCTTCTACTATTTTGGAGGCGGTCGAAAAATTTTGCGATGAATGGCAGATAAAACAAAGATGAGCCATGTAACCTGGTATTATAAATTGAAAGATAGTTTATAAATGCGGTGTATTTCAAATTTTCGCAGGCGGGTGGCGACACCCGCCGGTGGAAGTCGCTACCGTTTGGTGTCTCCACCAAACGGAAAAAGGGAAGATGCGAAAAATTGAAATACACCCTATAAATACCGATAAATATTTTTGTACTTGCTTTACTTCAACAAATATTCTTTTTACATTAGAGTAAAATATCCATTCTTCTGATCAGCTCATACCGTTTGCCCGCCTTTCTTCTATAATAAGCTTCCTGTAAATCACCTAAAAAGCAATAAAGTTTTCAACTATCCGGTATGAAGAATGTTTTCTTTTTCCTGTTTGCATCTGTTGCGGCTGTAGCTTTTGTGCGGGTAAATAAACCCGAGGCAAATACAGATATGGTAAAAGTTCGTGAACAGGTACTTGCATATAAAAATGCAAACCTTTTTGGTTGCAGTGCCAATTTAAGTGCATTCAACCTGGAAGATAGTGCCAATGTCATTCCTCTGTTGAATGGCTGGGGTAATTACCGCATGCCTGTTACTGCCACCAATGACAGTGCACAAATTTATTTTCAGCAGGGCATCAATATGTATTATGGCTTTCATATTATTGAAGCTCTTGCCTCATTTGACAAAGCAGTAAAGTTTGATGAAAACTTTGCAATGGGATATTGGGGTAAAGCATTGTCTTACGGACCTAATATCAATGACCTTGGATATGCAGCATCGCCAGACGCATTGGTGGCAGTTGATAAAGCCACTCATTTGTATAATAACTGCACAATGGTTGAAAAGGCCTTGATCAATGCTATGATGGTTAGATACAGTGCTGACAGTACGCAATCGCGGGAGCATCTGAATCAGTTGTACGCGGATGCTATGAAAAAAGTGCATGAAGATTTTCCTGCAAGTGCCGATGCAGCTGCTTTATACGCAGATGCATTAATGGTGCAGCATCCCTGGGATTTATATGATAGAAGTTATAAGCCTAAACCATGGACACCCGCTATTGTAAATGTGCTGGAAAAACTGGTGAAAACATTTCCTGATCACCCAGGCGCCTGCCATTATTATATACATGCTGTTGAAGGCTCCCAACATCCGGAGCATGCATTAGCTGTGGCTGACAGGCTGGGCGGCATGATGCCGGGATTAGCGCATTTAGTTCATATGCCTTCTCATATATACATCCGTTCTGGTTATTATAATAAGGGAGTGCAGGTAAACGAGCTCGCGGTAAAACAGTATTACAATTATCTTTCAAAATATCAACCGGTAGTTAATAATGCACCGCTTTACATCAGTCATAACCTGCACATGCAGGCGACCTGTGCAAATATGGATGGCAATTTTTCAAGCGCATTAAAAATGTCGGAGGATGCAAAAAATAGTTTTGATACTGCATGGCTGGATGCCGGCGGCTATTTAGGCTGTTATATACAATACGTATATATGACGCCCTTATTTACGCAGATCCGTTTTGGTAAATGGGATGATATCCTGAAAGCTGCTGCTGTACCTGCTTCAAGAGTATATGCGAATATACTATGGCATTATGGAAGAGGATTGGCTTTTGCCCGCAAACACCAGTTTGATAATGCAGAGACCGAACTACATAAAATGAGGGATAGCATGCTGGTTGCACAGTTGCAGGAATCTCCTCCTGCTTTTAACCCTGCTGTTGCATCTGTAAAAGTGGCGGAAAAAATATTGCAGGGTGTTATAGCAGAAGAAAAAAAACAATACACAGAAGCTGTCGCTTTTTTAGAGCAGGCAGTTGATACGGAAACAGGTATGTTATACAATGAGCCAAAAGACTGGCCACATCCGGCGCGGCAATACCTGGGCAATGCTTTGCTAAAGGCAAAAATGTATACTGAAGCAGAAAAAGTATATAAAGAAGATCTCAACATAAACCCAAACAATGCATGGTCGCTTGTAGGATTAAAACAGGCGCAGATAATGCAGGGCGAAAAGAAAGAAGCTATGAAAACACAAGAGCGTGCTAACAGGGCTTTATTTCATAGCGACGCACATATTGTAAGTTCGGTTTTTTAAAAATGTAACACACCCGCCATTATCTTTCTGAAACTTCAAGGCGGATTATTTTCTTGTGAAAATAATCCGGGTAATTAGTTTGTTGTTAAACAATTTTTGACAACGTATATAGACCGGTTAATAAAGATTTAATACTGGCAATACCACAAACTGGTTATGTAATGCAGTACTGCAAAGGGTTTTTAACGTAGTGTAACCCAAATGAGGGATTGTATATAATCAAAAAAAAATGCAGGTTTGCGCTTTAGAAGATATTGACCATTCCTGTTTCGTACTCAATTGGGGGGTAACAATTTTATTTTTTTAAGATACATATATCCGGAAACCGCTACTCTCAAAAAACACTCCTTCTCCATGTATCTCCAATTAAACGTCTTAAAAAATTTGTTATGAAACCAAAATTGTACGCAATAGTATTGATGGTAGTTTCTTCATTTTATTATCAACAGACCTTTTCTCAAGCTAACACAGCCCTCTCCAATCTTGTAAGCCCCACGGCAATAAATCAATCACTCACCCCTAATTCCAACAACAACTTAAGCCTGGGCTCCGGCACCTATAACTGGAAATACCTGTATATGGGAACGGCTTATTATTTAAAGAATCTCCGCATTATACATGCACCAGGCAATACCAATTTTTTTACCGGTCCCAGTGCAGGCAATGCAGGTACTACAGGAACCAACAATACAAGCCTTGGTGATAACACCCTCATTTTTGTAAGCAGCGGTGGTTTTAATACTGCAGTCGGTTTTACTGCATTACGGGGCACCACCACTGGTAGCAGAAACACAGGTATCGGATATACTGCTTTATACAATAACACATCAGGCGGTTTTAACGTAGCCATCGGCGACCGTGCTTTATATGTAAACAGCACCGGAGGTATGAATGTGGTAAACGGTGCCACTGCTATGTTCTTTAATACATCCGGTTCAGGCAACGCTGCGTATGGTAATGCTGCTTTATATAGTAATACAACAGGTTATTCGAATGTGGCCGTAGGGGTATCCGCACTGCGTAGTAATAAAACCGGCAGCGGTATTGTAGCCATTGGTGATTCAGCATTGTTGAAGAACGACAATGTCTATCACAATGTAGCGGTAGGAAGTAAAGCATTAATGAATAATACCAGTGGTTATTATAATGTGGCAGTGGGTTACCAAACCTTGTATTCTAATGGCACAGGCGGTTACAATACGGCATTAGGTCACCAGGTATTGTACGCCAACACCGGTACTGCGTATGATAATACGGGCACAGGTTATCAGGCTTTGTATGCAAATACTACCGGTAGCCGCAATACTGCAGCGGGTGTATGGGCTTTGCTTAATAATACTACCGGCAGTAATAATGTAGCCACTGGCGTATATGCATTACAGCTAAATGCAACAGGCAATGATAATGTAGCTGCCGGTTTTTATGCCGCTTACAATAACAGAGGTTCCAGTAATGTAGCTATAGGCACACATGCATTGTTCCTGAATAGTACGGCGAGTAACATAATAGCAGTAGGCGATTCTGCCCTGTATAATTTAAGTGGGGGGAACGGGTATAATACAGCTGTAGGTTCAAAAGCGTTATATGCTACCACAACAGCAACATACCAAACAGCGGTAGGTTATCAGGCCCTATACAGCAATACAGCAAGTTATTCTAATACCGCAAATGGTTACCAGTCCATGTATTTAAATACCACAGGCAGTTACAATACTGGCATTGGGCTTTACTCACTTTATTCAAATACTACAGGTAGCTTTAATACTGCCATTGGGTTGGATGCACTAAATTCTAACACTACCGGAAGCAGCAATACCGCGTTAGGTACTTATGCAAATGTAAATGTGGGAAATTTAAGCAATGCTACAGCCATTGGATACAATGCTATTGCTACAGCATCTAACCAGGTTATGCTTGGTAATACATCTGTTACTTCGGTGAAAGCCGCCGGCAATTTTGTGATTTATTCAGACGGCAGGTATAAAAAAGATGTGAACGAAAATGTGCCTGGTATTGAATTTATTAATATGCTTCGCCCGGTTACGTATCATTATGATATTAAAGGATTGAACCAACGCGTAGGAGCAAAACCGGCTAACACTTCTTCAAGACAACAAGATAAAGAAACAGATGCCAGTGACAGGAAATCTCCTGCTGAAGAAGCTGCTATAGACACAAAGGAAAAGAAATTGTATACTGGTTTTGTAGCCCAGGAAGTAGAAGCCGCAGCAAAAAAGCTTAATTATGATTTCAGTGGTGTATATGTGCCTCAAAATGAAAATGACGCGTATGGGTTAAGCTATAGTGATTTTGTAGTGCCTTTGGTAAGAGCATTGCAGCAATTGAGTGATAAAAATGATTCTTTGCAGGCAAGAATAGAGAGATTGGAATCTCTGTTAAAGATTTCTCCCAATGCTAATGAAACATTGTCAGGATCTTCACTTGGGCAGAATTCTCCCAATCCATTCAGGGGAAATACTCTAATCAGTTATAATGTGCCGCAGGGGCTCAATAATTCACAGATTGTTGTATACGATGCCGCTGGCAAAACACTTAAGCAGATAAATATTTCCGGGCAGGGTAGAGGAACCGTGAACCTTGATGCAACCACGCTGCCATCCGGTACTTATCACTATTCTCTATACATAAACGGAAAAGTAGTTGATACAAAAAAAATGATCCTTGTAAAATAGATGGGGTAAATAATTGTGGCGTTCTCCTTGTTTAATCCGACCCTTATTTTTTCCAATAATATCTAATGAAAAGAAACGATTGTCTTTTTTATAAATGATGCTTTCCAACCTGTGCTTTCCTGAAAAACATATGTTTTTGATTATTGGTTTATCTCTTAATACGTTTATTATGAAAGCAAATTCATATACAATAGCATTTATGATATTGTTGGTTTTTTCATGCCTTTATATTCTTCAGAAATTTCCCAATAAAAAAACAACGGTAATAAAAGATCCGGCAGACCCGATTGCTGACGGATAGTTTTTTGTAAAAATGGTAACAGTATCACTTCCCTATAGAAATGTTTTCTTTTTACTTAAAAAAATTGTTATGAAACCAAAATTGTACGCAATAGTATTGATGGTAGTTTCTTCATTTTATTATCAACAGACCTTTTCTCAAGCTAACACAGCCCTCTCCAATCTTGTAAGCCCCACGGCAATAAATCAATCACTCACTCCTAATTCCAACAACAACTTAAGCCTGGGCTCCGGCACTTATAACTGGAAATACCTGTATATGGGAACGGCCTATTATTTAAAGAACCTCCGCATTATACATGCACCAGGCAGTACCAATTTTTTTACCGGCCCCAGTGCAGGTAATGCTGGTACAACCGGAACCAATAATACAAGCCTTGGTGATAACACCCTCATTTTTGTAAGCAGCGGTGGTTTTAATACGGCGGTTGGTTTTACTGCATTACGGGGCACCACCACTGGTAGCAGAAACACAGGTATCGGATATACTGCTTTATACAATAACACATCAGGCGGTTTTAACGTAGCCATCGGCGACCGTGCTTTATATGTAAACAGCACCGGAGGTATGAATGTGGTAAACGGTGCCACTGCTATGTTCTTTAATACATCCGGTTCAGGCAACAGTGCGTATGGTAATGCTGCTTTATATAGTAATACAACAGGTTATTCGAATGTGGCCGTAGGGGTATCCGCACTGCATAGCAATAAAACCGGCAGCGGTACTGTAGCCATTGGTGATTCAGCATTGTTGAAGAACGACAATGTCTATCACAACGTAGCGGTAGGCAGTAAAGCATTGATGAATAATACCAGTGGTTATTATAATGTGGCAGTGGGCTACCAGTCACTGTATTCCAATACCGCAAGCGGATACAATACAGCATTAGGTTACCAGGCATTGTATTCCAACACCGGCACCGCATACGACAATACCGGTACCGGTCACCAGGCATTGTATTATAACACATCTGGCAGTCGCAATACAGCAAACGGAGTATGGGCTCTACTGAACAATACAACCGGCAGCAATAATATTGCAAACGGCGTATATGCTATGCAGCAAAATAGTACAGGAAACGATAATGTGGCTATGGGTTACTATTCTTTGTTTGCTAATAATGGACCCAGTAATATCGCAATAGGTTCCTATGCATTGTTCCGCGCTACCAGTATACGCAATGCTATTGCAATTGGAGATTCAGCATTGTATAACACTACAGCTACCTATGCTTATAATACAGGCATAGGTTCAAAAGCTATGTACGCCAATACCATAGGTGTGGCTAATACAGCTTTAGGGTTTAATGCCATGTATTCAAATACTACAGGTACCAATAATACAGCTTTAGGGTATAATGCCATGTATGCCAGTAACAGTTCAAGCGGCTACAACACAGCAGTGGGAGCTTACGCCGGTTATTACACCAGTACCAATGGCACATTTATAGGATGGGATGCATATGGCATGTCTGCAGGATCAACCAATAGTACAGCAATCGGTTATCATGCACCAACAACGGCCAGCAACCAGGTTCGTTTGGGCGATGGCAGTGTAACCAGCATCGGAGGAGCAGTAGGCTGGTCTGTTATTTCAGACGGGCGGTTTAAAAAAGATATTAAGGAAGATGTTCCCGGTATGGAATTCATTAATCAACTGCGCCCGGTAACCTATAATTTTGATCCTACTGCCTACACGGCTGCATTAAGAGCTTCATCAGGGAGACCCGACGAAAACAAACGTGAACAGGAATCTCCATCTGATAAAGCCGCAGCTGATGCAAAAAGTAAAATCGTATATACCGGGTTTATTGCACAGGAAGTAGAAGCTGCTGCAAAAAAAATAAAATATGATTTTAGTGGGGTAGATGCACCTAAAAATGATAAAGACTATTATGGTTTAAGGTATGGAGATTTTGTTGTGCCGATTATAAAAGGCATGCAACAATTAAGTAAAAAGAACGACAGCCTCGAAGAAGAAAATGCTGAACTCAAAGAAAGATTAGAAAGGATAGAATCTATTCTAAAAATATCTCCTAACGCTAATCAAACATTATCCGGTTCATCACTTGCACAAAATTCACCCAACCCATTCAGGGGTAATACAGTGATCAGTTACAATGTACCACAGCAGGGAGGTTTAGGCACATCACAGATTGTAGTGTATGATGCGGCTGGTAAAGCGCTAAAACAGTTTAATGTATCACAAGGGAGAGGAACCGTAAACCTGGATGCATCTATGTTACCATCAGGTACATATAACTATTCTCTTTTTGTGGACGGTAAAGTAGTTGACACAAAGAAAATGGTATTAATAAAATAGTTCACAATAAAGATTGTGACTTCCTTCTTTTTTAATTCGACCCTTTTTCTCATAATATCTAATGAAATAAGCCTGTTGAACAATTTCTTTTTTTAAACAAAAAAATTATTATGAAAGCAAAATTTTATGCAGCGTTACTCTTTGCATTTTTCGGGTTAAGTTATCAAAAAAGTTTTTCGCAGGCTAACACAGCACTGTCTAACCTCGTAAGTCCAACAGCAGTAAACCAATCACTCACACCTAATTCAAACAACAACTTCAGTCTGGGTTCCAGTACATACAACTGGAAATACCTGTACATGGGCACGGCGTATTATTTAAAAAATCTCCGCATTATACATGCACCAGGGTCTACCAATTTTTTTACGGGTCCCAGTGCTGGTAATGCAGCTACAACTGGAACCAACAACACGAGCCTTGGTGATAATACCCTCATTTTTGTAAGCTCGGGCGGATTTAATACAGCGGTTGGTTTTACTGCATTAAGAGGTACCACTACCGGTAGCAGAAATACTGGTATTGGTTATACAGCTTTATATAATAATACATCCGGAGGTTTTAATGTAGCAGTGGGCGACCGTGCTTTGTATGTAAACAGCACTGGGGGCATGAACGTTGTAAACGGTGCTACTTCTATGTTTTTTAATAAATCCGGTTCAGGCAATAGCGCCTATGGCAATGCTGCGTTATACAACAATACTACCGGTTATTCAAATGTTGCCATAGGTATTCAGTCGTTATATAAAAATACAACAGCTGGAAACCTGGTTGCAGTGGGAGATTCTGCGCTATTTAATAATACCAGTACACACAATACTGCTGTTGGTTCAAAAACTATGTACGCCAATACAACGGGCGGTGATAATGTAGCAGTAGGTTTTCAATCTCTGTATAATAACGTGGGTGGATATTATAACACTGCTTTAGGAAGTAGCGTTCTCTTGAAAAATACCAATGGATATTATAATACTGGCTTAGGTGGATTAGCACTATATAGTAATCAATCAGGATATTATAATGTTGCAGCGGGCTACACATCACTGTATAATAATACCACCGGCCAGGCAAATGCGGCGTATGGAACTTTTTCCATGCAAAGTAACACTACAGGCACTGCCAATACTGGAATCGGTTACTATTCACTTTGGTCAAATACAACAGCTAATTATACCACCGCTTTGGGTGCTTATTCCTTATACCAAAATACTACAGGCTCCGGTAACACCGCTACTGGCTATTCAGCACTGGGCGATAACTTTACCGGAAGTTATAACACTGCCAGCGGCTATTATGCTTTAGGAAAAAATAAAGCAAGTTATAATTCCGCTTTTGGCTATCAGGCATTGTACAATAATTCCAACGGGCCTTACAATGTAGCATTCGGATATCAATCCCAGCTTAATACTACTACCGGTGGTCAAAATATAAGTGTGGGCTCATTTTCATTGCAGAGTATGACCACTCCAAGTGGAAACGTAGGTATAGGACATTCGTCATTATATGCTGTAAGTACTGGGGGGCAAAACACAGGTTGCGGAAATTTTACTTTGTTAAATGTAACTACTGCCAGTTACAATTCTGCCCTCGGTTATTTTGCCGGTGTTAATTCTACAGCAATTACCAATTCAACAGCAATTGGATATGCTGCTAATGCAACTGCTTCAAACCAGGTTTGGCTTGGCAATAGTGCTGTTACGGCAGTATGGAGCTATGGAGGATACTTTACTGCTTCAGATGCCCGTTTTAAAAAGAACGTAAAAGAAGATGTGCCAGGGCTGGAATTTATTAACCAATTAAGGCCGGTTAGTTACAACTATGATATAAAGGGCATCAATGCAAAAACAGGTACCGATGAAATAAAAGCAAAAGTTAAAAGTATTGCAGTAGAGAAAGGTGGCCTGCCGAAGAAGATCAGAGCCAACAAAGGGTTCAGGACGCAGCCATTGAGGCTAAAGAACAAAAACACTATTCAGGCTTTTTAGCACAGGAAGTAGAAGCTACTGCTAAAAAAATGAATTATGATTTCAGTGGTGTTTACAAACCGCAAAACGATAAGGATTTGTATGGCTTGAACTACTCAGAATTTGTAGTGCCATTGGTAAAAGCAGTACAGCAACTGAGCAAAGAAAATGATAGTTTGAAAGAACAAAATGCAACATTGGAAGCCCGCCTGCAGAAAATTGAGTCTATGCTAAAAATCACACCAACATCTAATCAGGTGTTATCGGGCTCATCTGTTGGACAGAATTCACCTAATCCATTCAGGGGAAATACAGTGATCAGTTATAATGTGCCGCAGCAGGGAGGATTGAGTACTTCATACATTGTGGTGTATGATGTTGCCGGTAAAGCGCTGAAGCAATTTAATGTATCACAGGGAAGAGGAACAGTAAACCTGGATGCATCTATGTTGCCGTCTGGTACATATAATTATTCTCTTTTTGTGGATGGCAAAGTTGTAGATACAAAGAAGATGGTATTGATAAAATAAAAATTGAAATAGTGATTGTGGCGTTCTCTTGGTTTTAATCCTACCCTTCTTTTTTCTTTCGGTTATTTTATAAAGACTTCTTTTATAACGATGCTTTCCCAACGCTACCGCTTTTTATTAAAACACATTTTTATTCATCATGTCATCTAAAAAAATGAAAATAATAAAAGCCGACACTCCTGCTGCTAACAGCAATGAGCACCTGAAAAGATACTTCCAAACCACCTGTAGAACCAACACCCTTTTTTTACTTTAAAAAAATTATTATGAAAGCTAAATTCTATCCGGTCTTACTCATTTCAGTTTTTTTGTTAAATTATCAAAATGGTTTTTCACAAGCCAATACGGCGCTCTCCAACCTTGTAAGCCCCACGGCAGTAAATCAATCACTCACCCCTAATTCCAACAACAACTTAAGCCTGGGCTCCGGCACCTATAACTGGAAATACCTGTATATGGGAACGGCTTATTATTTAAAGAATCTCCGCATTATACATGCACCAGGCAGTACCAATTTTTTTACCGGCCCCAGTGCAGGTAATGCTGGTACAACCGGAACCAATAATACAAGCCTTGGTGATAACACCCTCATTTTTGTAAGCAGCGGTGGTTTTAATACGGCGGTTGGTTTTACTGCATTACGGGGCACCACCACTGGTAGCAGAAACACAGGTATCGGATATACTGCTTTATACAATAACACATCAGGCGGTTTTAACGTAGCCATCGGCGACCGTGCTTTATATGTAAACAGCACCGGAGGTATGAATGTGGTAAACGGTGCCACTGCTATGTTCTTTAATACATCCGGTTCAGGCAACAGTGCGTATGGTAATGCTGCTTTATATAGTAATACAACAGGTTATTCGAATGTGGCCGTAGGGGTATCCGCACTGCGTAGTAATAAAACCGGCAGCGGTATTGTAGCCATTGGTGATTCAGCATTGTTGAAGAACGACAATGTCTATCACAACGTAGCGGTAGGAAGTAAAGCATTGATGAATAATACCAGTGGTTATTATAATGTGGCAGTAGGTTTTCAATCGCTGTATTCTAATACCACCAGTGGTTACAATACAGGTTTAGGTTACCAGGCATTGTATTCAACTACCGGTAGTGCGTATGATAATACTGGCTCGGGATTCCAGGCGTTGTATTATAACACATCGGGTAGTCGTAATACCGGTGATGGTGTATGGGCTTTGCTTAACAATACTACCGGTAGTAATAACGTAGCAAGTGGTGTATATGCACTCGAACAAAATACAACCGGAAACGATAATGTTGGAGCAGGGTATTATTCCGGTTATTATAACAGAGGAGGGCATAGCAATGTTTCAATAGGTACTTACTCTTTGTTCTTTAATAATGGAGGTAGTAATCTTGTGGCTATTGGTGATTCTGCTTTGTATACTAATAGTGGTGGATTAGCTAATAATACTGCCGTGGGTAGTAAAGCATCTTTTGCTACCACTACCGGATCATACAATGTATCTGTAGGTAGCAGGGCGTTATACGCTAACACAACAGGATCATATAATACCGCCATTGGTCAGTCTGCAGCCACTGCCAGCACAACATCTACACAAAATACTGCTGTTGGTTATAATGCCATGCTCGCCAATAATTCAGGTGGCTATAATACCGCAGTAGGTGCATACTCCGGCTATTACAACAGTACCAACGGTACATTTATAGGTTGGGATACTTATGGTGCAAGCGGAGGGTCAACCAACAGTACTGCTATCGGGTATCATGCGCCAACAACAGCCAATAACCAGGTACGTTTGGGTGATGGAAATGTAACCAGTATAGGTGGCCAGGTTGGTTGGTCTGCATTTTCTGACGGACGTTTTAAAAAGGATATTAAAGAAGACGTACCCGGTATGGAATTTATTAATCAACTGCGCCCGGTAACATACCATTTTGATGCAGCAGGATATAATACAGCTTTAAGAGCAGCTACCAAACTGCCTAACGATAAGAACGAAGATCCTTCACCTGCGGAAAAAGCATCTGAATCTGAAAAAAGCAAAATAATATATACCGGGTTTATTGCACAGGAAGTAGAAACTGCCGCCAAGAAATTAAAATATGATTTCAGTGGAGTGGATGCGCCTAAGAATGATAAAGATTTTTATGGATTAAGGTATGGCGATTTCGTTGTTCCGATTGTAAAGGGTATGCAACAATTAAGTGCAGAGAACGACAGTTTGAAAGAAAAAATAGCGCAGTTGGAACAAAGCCTTGCGCAAATTCAATCTATACTTAAAATTAATCCTAATCAAACATTATCTAATTCTTCGCTTTCCCAAAA
This sequence comes from Agriterribacter sp., assembly GCA_047600465.1. Lineage (GTDB taxonomy): Bacteria > Bacteroidota > Bacteroidia > Chitinophagales > Chitinophagaceae > Agriterribacter. Next base: position 431,480 of record JASGKU010000007.1, on the reverse strand, counting down.
TTCTCCTAATCCGTTCCGGGGAAATACAGTGATCAGTTATAATGTACCGCAACAGAGTGGATTAAGCACGCCGCAGATTGTAGTATATGATGCGGCTGGTAAAGCGCTTAAACAATTTAACGTAGTGCAGGGAAGAGGAACCGTAAATCTTGATGCATCTATGTTGCCCTCTGGTACTTATCATTATTCTTTGTATGTAGATGGTAAGATAGTAGATACAAAGAAAATGGTATTGATAAAATAAAAGTACATAACAACTTAATCTTGTTGGTTGCTCAAACGGAACCTGTAAAGTGTATGCTATTTACAGGTTCCGTTTGTATTTTTAAAAGAGTAGGAGGCTTAAGATACTAACAATAATGCATACCTTGCGTTGTCTATATCTACAGTTGCACAATGAAAATAGTATTCTGGATCTCTGCAATTACTATGCTAATAGCGGAGTTTTTTTTGCTGATGGGATTTGTAAATGTGTACTTGAAAAATTATAATGGTGGTCCGCAATCTTCTTCAGGCACCATTATATACCAGGCTGTATTTGGATTGATTATTTTAGTTACAGGCTTTTATTGTTATTTCACCGGCAGAATTAAAATTGCTTTAGCCATCATGGCGCTTCCCATATTACTGGTACTGTTGTATTTGATTGTTGTTGTAATTTTACCTTACATCTCAGGGGAACGCATGAACTAAATACACATTTCCATTTCTCTGCTGACAACATAACCTATTTCTTTTTCTTATTTAAGATGGCTTTAACCGTGTCTGGTTGATCATCTCCTAAAATAAATCCAAACGGTTGCAAAGGCTTGATTCGATCAAATATAACTTTAAGAATGGCCGTAAGTGGAATAGATAGAAACATGCCTTCTACTCCCCATAATGCTCCCCCCACTAAAACAACAACAATCGATACAAGCGCATTGATTCTTACTTTGGATGCAACAATTTTTGGAACAAAAAAATTGTTGTCTATAAACTGAACTATAAGGTACACTACTAATACCCAAATTGCCGACTCTGGTTTTCCGCTGGCAATGCTTAATAACATGGGTAATGCCACCGCTATTATTCCACCTATATAAGGAATGATATTTAGTATAGCGCCTACTACGCCCAGTAGCACGGCATATTTTACCCCGATAATTAATAGCCCAACACTATTGAGTGTTGCTACCAATATAGCTTCAATCATCAATCCTACAAGGTAGCTTTGAATCAGTTTTTTTGTTTCTGTTAATATCTCTTCTACTAACCCATTACGATCGTTGGTGAAAAGCCGCACAATAAATTCGTGCAGCATTGTTTTATAATACAGAAATAAAAAAATATACACAGGCATCAGGAAGATGGTGATGAGCACTCCGCTAATGGTACCAAGCGTGCCAGTAAGAACGGCTGTAGTCTTGGTCATGCCTTCTCCTTTCATTTGCTCAATCCATGCATCAAATTTTTTGTGAGGAATATTAAATTGCTCACATATCCACGAAGTGGCTTGCTGCCAAATCAAATTGATGTTGCGTTTTAACTCTGGCAATGCATCGCTGAACTTTGCAAACTGAGAAAATATAAAATAGAAAAGCCCGATCAGCAGTATAAAGGCTACCAGTAGCACCGTTGAAATAGCTAAAACCCTGTTCCATCTTTTTGTAACAAGAAAATTTACAGCAGGATTTAAAAGAATGGCAATAATAACCGCAAATACCAGCGGCACTATAATGTCCTGCCCGACATACATTACAAAAAAGAAAGCCACCAAACCCAATACGATCTGCGATAGCTTTACATAATAAGGCAATTGTAAATGAAATTTTTCCATACTAAGAATTAAGGAAAGAGAGTCTTTTTTGTTTAGATATAACGCAAGATGATAAATAATTTATTCTTCAACCGCATCTTCTGCTTTTTCCCCGTTTTTAACAATATCACCTGGCTTAAACAATACATTTTTCATAATAGTCTTCCATTTTGGTTTTTTGCGTAATAAAAATTCCAGGTCCATTGCAAAATGAATAAATTCTTCCTGCTGTGTATGCTCCATAATTTTTTTTGCTTCTTTATCTTTTTCCACAGACATGCGTTGCTCATACCAGTCAATGGCTTCTGCTTCTTCAGTTAAAGATTTTATCATTCTTGCAAAAGTTCTTACTTGCTGTGGCAATTCTTCTGCTGGTTCGTGGTATTGATCAAATCCCATAATGTGAATTTTAGTTTATAGCGATTTCAAAGACAAATCCTTTACCAGTTTTTTTCAGGCTGGTATGTCTTGCAAATCGTAAGCCATGAGTGGTTAGGGCTCTGTAAAAATGACAAGAACATATTTCTATACCGATAGTTGGGGAAATATTTCTCCACTTCTTTTATTTTCTTAATGCTGATGTGTTATTGGGCGTAAGGAGAACATGATATAACAGTACTTGTTTTCCGGGATTTGTTATTTAGTTTTGGATGCCGTTAAACAATGAAATATGACTGTTGTAAGAAATCTCTGCCTTTCGCTGCTGTTGATAATCCTGGTAATTGTAGATAGCAATGCGCAAAATAAAATTGTAGTATTCCAATCTGATTTTGGTTTGAAGGATGGAGCCGTTTCTGCAATGAAAGGAGTAGCCAATAGTGTTTCAGTTGATTTGAAGCTATATGATCTTACACATGAAATTCCTGCATACAATATATGGGAAGCTGCATACAGGCTTGAGCAAACAGTACGCTATTGGCCGGCAGGTACTGTGTTTGTATCTGTGGTTGATCCGGGAGTTGGTACCCAACGTAAATCGGTAGTGCTGAAAACAAATTCAGGGCATTTTATTGTTACACCCGATAACGGCACGCTTACATTGATTGCTGAGTCGTTAGGAATAGCAGCATTAAGAGAAATTGATGAAGCCGTAAACAGGCGCAAAGATTCTGAAAAATCGTATACATTCCACGGGCGCGATGTATACGCCTATACAGCCGCACGCCTTGCTGCAGGAGTGATCAGTTATGAACAAGTGGGTAAAGAACTGCCTTTATCTGTTGTGAAGATCCCTTATCAACAAGCAACTTTATCTGTCAATACATTAAAAGGAAACATACCTATATTGGATGTACAATATGGAAATGTATGGACCAATATTCCTTCGGATCTTTTTAATCAACTGAAAATAAAACCCGGCGATAAATTGAATGTAAAAATTTTCAATAATAATAAGCAGGTATACGCCGGTGTTATGCCTTTCGCCCAAACCTTTGGTGCTGTATCTAAAGGGAAACCGCTGGCATATCTCAATAGTTTGCTTCAGCTATCATTTGCGCTTAACCAGGGAAATTTTGCAGCCGTTTATAAAATTTCAAGCGGGGCAGACTGGCATGTGGAGGTAACAGCAGCTCAATAGCAACCCAATCCAAAAATACCCGGAACCACTGCATCATACAAATGTTACCCTTGCATCGCTTGTATTATCTCAAAAAAATAATAAACGCACACCTGGCTGAAAATGTTTGCTTTTGCCGGCTAAAGAAATTATATTAGTGCTATTCTTTCCGTGCCTTGTTGTTAGCAGTAAACACCACTCATTTTCCTGTTATCCAATACATACATCCATTGCCGTTAAGTATCTTCTGAAAAAAAGTTATCCGTCAAAAAAAATACATTGTAACAACTGCAGTATATGTACGCTGTCGTGCTTTCTTTTTTTGCTTTTTTATTCACCTTCTTTGCAAGCAGCGGGGTTGGTGGAGTTGTGCAATACCGTTACGATGTTATACGAAGCGGAAAACTGGTTGGTCACATGGTATGCAATAAGTATGAAAAAGATGGGGTTGTTCTATTTACCAATGAGGTAGATGTGCATATATCCATATTGATGGATATAGATATTCATAATAAAGTTGAAGGAATGTATGCAGATGGTTTTTTACTGAAAGGTAGTATGGAACGCATAGTAAATGGAAAACCCAAAAAAAACAACCAAATAATCTGGAAGACGGATAAATACCTAATTGATGGTAACGGAACACATACCGAACTCAACGCAAAAATAGCTTTTACAACAGTTTGCCTGATGTATATGGAGCCGGAGAAAATTGAACGGGTTTATTCAGAGGGTTTCAGGCAATATGTAAGCCTGAAAAAAATAGCATTGCATAAGTATGCATTACAGCTTCCTGATGGGGATTACAATTACTATACGTATAAAGATGGAAGGTGTATAGAGCTGGAAGTGCCCACTACTTTTTCTACCATATTTATAAGACCATCATCTAAATGATAGTGATGGTCTTATGGGGCTTTGAGTTATTTAGTTTTTAAACGTATTGCGTTAACTTTTTCTACCAGTTTCACCACATTGCTTACTCCCATTTTACTAAAGAGTCTTGCTTTGTAAGTGCTGATGGTTGATAACTCAATGTTCAGGAGGATTTTTATTTCCGAAGAACTTAAACCTTTAACTAAAAGGTTCATAATCTCAAGTTCACGATCAGAAAGATTGCTTATATCACCAATAGCATGAGAGCCACCAGCCATTTCTTTCAGCATTTGCTGCTGCACCAGGTCGCTGGTGTAAATTTCGTGATTCAGCACTTTCTGGATAGCCTTTTTAATTTCTTCAGGCGGGCTTTCTTTTTGTACATAACCATCAGCCCCGGCTTTTAAATATCTCACAGCATAAGTATCTTCTTCGAAGCTTGAAAAAACCAGGATACGAATGCCGGGTTGTTTGCTACGAATAGGTTTTAATATCTGCGCACTATTACCTCCGGGGATATTAATGTCGAGTAATAAAAGATCGTAGTTCTGTTGGTCAAGGCTTGAAAATAATAAATCTGCCGTATCTACTTCGGAAACGGTCAGGTCGTTGTACATGTCTTTAAGGAGAATTGAAACTCCCATACGTACAACCGGGTGATCTTCAGCAATAAGGATGTTTAGCATTAATTTAAGGGTTTTAAGTATGTACTTAAAAGTATATAATCCTTTTGAGAAATTATGTAGAATTCGTTCTACGTGCAAATTGGCGCTGGATAAGAGGTTTAAGCGTACGGGGGAATACAGATTAATTTGAATAAATACACCCATTTTCTATCTGCCCGAATCTTTATTGAGCCTTGTAAAGGCGATGGATTTACTTATAAATACAAGTCGGTAACGCCGTTTTTTGCTGCTGTATTGCTGTTGATTACCATTATTTGATTGAACAATTCCTTAAAACCATTTCAAAAAATAAAAGGAATTAAACCTGCTGTTGTTTTTTTATATTCAATGTATGCAGATCCGAATTGTTCAATCAAGGTTTTTTCTTCCACTTTTATGCGATAGCTGAAAGCAGCAATAATTGCCAGTGTGATAACAATAAGAGAAATCCAGTTATTCAATGAAATACCAAAGCCAATAAAGGAGATCAATGAAGCGAAATAGGAGGGATGGCGGAGGTATTTATAAAACCCATCTTTTTTTAATTGATGTCCTTCCCTTATCGTAACGTCTACCGTAAAAAATTTACCCAGCGATCTTATGGCGGCGAACCTCAGCAATATGCCCACTACAATAACTACAAGCCCTGTATATGTATAGGAAGGGTTAGCGAATATGGGAAAATAAAATCTTCCTGCTATGTAAATGCTGATAAACATACTTACAGCAATAGTCAGCCATATAATCAGCAAGGAGTTTTTGTCAGCACCCTGTTTGTCAGAAGCGTTGGAATGCAATAGCCTGTTTAATAACACTTCCGATAACAACCAGATCGCATATACAATTATAAAGGTCATATTCATAGCACACTATATAATAGGTGCATAAAAATACTATTTGTTGGTGAATACGCTTAAATGATTGCTGAAAGAAATGTGTTGCTTGTATGGCACATTTTTTACAATAATTTCTTTAAAATAATCGGAAATGAAAAAGATACAATGGTTATCTGTTTTGAACCTGCTGGCGTTGATTATTCAAATAACGCTGTCTTACGGCACACAACTGCATTGGCTAAGCGCAAAAGATGTTGGGCAGGTGTCTGATCAATATCATTCCTTGTTTACTCCCTCTGGAATTACTTTCGCAATTTGGGGAATAATATACCTGGCCTTATTAATATCCTGTATTTATCACATGGTGATGGCTTTTCGGCATAATCAACAAGTAAGCGCTAATAAGGATATTGAAAAAATAGGTGGCTGGTTTATACTAAATAATCTGGGAGCAGCAGCATGGTTATTGGTATGGACAAACGAAATGATAGGGTTCTCACTTGTATTGATTTTTTTCCAGTTGCTTACATTAATTGTTATTCATGCCAATGTAGGTATATATCATCCTGCCAGATCGTGGGCAGATGCCGTATTTACTCAATTTCCTTTAAGTATATACATAGCCTGGATAAGTATTGCTTCAATAGCCAATACGGCCATTTATCTTGTTTCTATTAATTGGACCGCGTTTGGAATATCGGCTATTATGTGGACGGTTATTATGATAGCTGTAGCAGTGTTGCTCACCATGCTGATGGTTACTGCTCGCCGTAATGCGTTTTATGGATTAGTAGTGATGTGGGCTTTATATGGCATTTTTATAAAGCTGCGCGATGAAGATGCACAACAATATACAATGATTATTAATGCAGCATTGGCGGGCATCGGAATTACGGGTATTGTAACGCTTATGCAATTTATCAGCAATGCAAAATGGAGCAGCAAAATCCGGCTTCACCCGGGCAGTGCAACTTTTCCCGTGGCGCATCATTCATTAAAATAGGCTTGACAGTATAGCGATAGAAAGGCTTTTATCGATAATGAATTATATTTGCAATATGAACTGGAACACACTTACTACAGAAGAACAATGGCAGGCAATTCTGCAACTATCAAATACAAAGCCGCAGCTTGTTTATAAACATTCAACAAGATGTTCTATAAGCAGTGTTGTAAAAAGCAGGTTAGAAAGATCCTGGAAACCCACTGATATCGACTTTCACTTTCTTGATCTGATAGCTAACCGTTCAGTATCAAATAAGATAGCAGAAGACATGAATATAAGACATGAATCACCACAGGTGTTATTAATAAAAAATGGTGTATGTGTATATAATGAAAGTCATGGAGCTATTATGATGGATGAAATTATTGCAGAAGCTGCGTAATGTGTTTTTAATTAGTGATTTTTTCCTAACTTAGTTGTCTACCAATTCACCAAATAAAAAGGAGGTATTCATGTTATCTACAGATAAATCATGGAAACCTTCGGTTATTATCGCGTAACCGGGTTTCTCCATAAAAATAATCTGCTGACTTTTGAGTCAGAGTCCCCAGCAATGGGGACTTTTTTTTGTGAGATTTGAACCACAAGGTCACCAAGGCACAAGGATTTACTAGGAGCTTGTACTCTCTCTTCGCATATCTGCCTTTCTTTGGCCCCTGCGGGAAATGTATTTTATTCTAAAAGGTTTTCTAATAGCTAACAGCTGATGGCTTATCAACTGTTGATAAAAATAAAACTGTTGTACAAGCGAGGGCTGTGTATAGGTCACCTTCCGCCGCGGCGGAGAGGCTGTTGTTTTTACATTCTCTTCACTTCCACCGCCACCGATAGCTTGTGTTTGCCGCTGCTGAGTATTACGCCTTTTAACGGTGTGATATCTGTAAAATCTCTTCCCCAGCCGATGGTAATATGTTGTGAGGAAGGAATCTGATTGTTGGTAGGATCAAAATCAACCCAGCCGGTGGCAGGTATAAAAACCGAAAACCACGCGTGACTGGCATCAGCGCCTACCAGTTTTTCTTTATTGTCTGCAGGCATGGTTTCAATATAGCCGCTTACATATCGCGCAGGCAGTCCAAGTGAACGGATACAGGCAATGGCAACATGTGCAAAATCCTGGCAAACGCCTTTGCGCTTTTTTATTACTTCTGCTACTGGTGTGGCTATAGTAGTAAAGCCTGGCATGTATTCAAAGTCGTTATATATACGTTGCATCAAATGATTGGTAGCATCAAACAAAGGTTTTCCTGGTAAAAAAGATTGCCTTGCATATTGCTCCACTTTTTCGCTATAAGCTGTTATAGGGGTTTCACTGATAAATTGTCTTATATCAGCATACTCCGGTTGTGGCGAATTGATTTGCTTTTTGGCTTCTTCCCAGGCTACACTTTCATAAAAATTAAATTGTATGGCTTTAGGGCTGATATTTTCAACAAGAGAGGTAACCGTAACCGTTAGTTTGCTGTGCTCCTGTTGTATAGCAAAATAAGTGGCTTTGTTTCCAAAAAAATCTTCATACTCATTTATAATGTCGGGTTGCGGGTCGATGGTTAATTTAGCATCGTGACAAATTTGTGTTACGGTTGAACGCGGTTTCAATAAAGCAAGATTGTGACACAGGCTTGCAGGTTCGTTGTACTCATAAGTGGTGGTATGTGTAACTTTATATTGCATTGCAGTGTTTGTGTTTTAAAATGATTCAGCCGCAAATAACTGCTTTTGTTTTTGAGCGTGTTTAAAATACAGCTTTGAAACGGCACCCGTAATATTATACAGCAGGCTGTACATTTTCTCTAAAAATTCATCCAGTGTTTTATATTGTCCACTTTCTATATCAAAAGCGGTGAGTTGCTCTACATCGGTAAGGCGTAACATAGCATGGGCTTCCAATATCAATCTTTCATGTGCAGGTAAGGCAAGTCCGGGCTGTATTTTAGGTAGATTGCTTAGATAGGCTTTTAACCGGTCTAATTGATAAATCAATGATCTTGGATTGCTGGAATCAAGCAACATCAATTCCAATACGAGCGTATGTTGTATATGCACCCTGTATTTATAGCGATAGTTTACCAGTGTTTCATTGCTTTTTAAAACAGCTTCCTGCAGATTGTAATCTACCTGTTCATCGTGTTGGTTTACCAATGTTGAGCGAAGCATGCTTACCAACAACATGCACTGCTCAATTTTTCTACCGGCATCCAGCATTATCCATCCCTGTTCGCGTGAAATGCTTTCGCGGTTTAATCCGATAAAAGCAACCATTGATGTGATCAAGTTGTCAAGAATGTTCAATGCTTTTATATGAGTGACCTGTGATCTGTCTGAGTTTTTTAATTCATTTTCCATGCTCCACAATACCCGCCACGTATCTGTTGACCAATGGTCTCTTTCAGCATATACCACCCGGCAAAACAAGCGAAAGTTGGAAATAAGACTTCCCATTTTATGTTCGTCAAACAGAATATCATTCAGTTCCTTCCAGGGTTGAGCAAATTTATCGTGTTCCTCATCCAGGAACCCGGGATATGTTACTGTATAATGCGTGAGCGCTTCGAGTAAATGCTTTTCGGTTTCAATATCATTATCCTGGTTATGGCGGTTACCTTCGGTGATAAACTGTAATACTGTTCTTAAAAAACGTGCATTGCCCAATACTCTTTCAGCATATCGCCCAACCCAAAAAAGATTTTCAGCAGTACGGCTTGTAATATCACCTTTTTTAGGAAAGTTAATGCTGAAATGATCTTTAGGTAACAATGGTTTGTTTTCTGGCTCAGGTGCAATAATCCAGGTGTCTTTACTAATGCCGCCTAACTGGTTTGAGATAATAAAATTGTTATGACTGGGAGCGGTTCGTGTAAGCCCGCCCGTCATAGCGGTATAGGTATAATCATTACTTGTTAAAAAAGTTCTGAAAAGTGCCGAACGTGGTTCTACATTTCCATTCACCATTGATGGAGTAGGAGAGATGGCTACTTTTTCCTGTCCAACATACAAGTATGGATGCGCTTTAATGGCTTGTTTCAGTTTATCTACTTCCTGCTCTGTTAATCCTGCACCATCTATAGAAGTGCTGGTGCGTGATTGCTTATAAATTTTTTTGATAACCAGCGAGCGCAGGTTATCCAGTACATAATTCATTTCCTTTGGCTGCCCACACCACCAGGATGCAATACCTGGTAAAATAAGATCCTGGTTCAGAAAGTAACGTGATATGTTTTGCAGGAATGGCATCAACCCGGGATTTTCCAATATACTGCTGCCAAGCGGATTGGCAATACTTACGTTGCCGCTGCGTACTGCCTGTAATAATCCGGGTATACCTAATTTTGAATCTTCTTTTAATTCAAGGGGATCGCAGAATATATCATCAACCCTGCGCATAATCACATCCACTTTTTCCAGCCCTCCCAGTGTTTTCAACCACACGTGATTGTCCATTACCATCAGGTCGTCTCCCTGCACCAACGTAAAGCCAAGGTAGGAAGAGAGATAGGAATGTTCGAAATAAGTTTCATTTACAGGTCCGGGTGTAAGTATCACTACTCTTGCGTCCTGTTTTTTTACCGGTGCTATTTCATGCAATGAATGCCTTAGTGTGTCAAAATAAGAAGACAGATGACGCACCTGCAGATCATTGAATAACTCCGGTAATATACGCGCCATGGTTATTCTGTTCTCCAGCGCATAGCCTGAACCGGAAGGAGCCTGTGTGCGATCATTTAATACCCATACCTTGCCATCGCTGCTACGGGCAAGGTCTGCAGAATACAAAATAAGACTATGGTTATGCAGGTGTTTAATACCAACACATTGCCGTAAAAAACCTTTATGATTATAAATAAGATCTGCCGGCAATACGCCATTTTTTATAAGTCTTCGTTCGCCGTAAATATCCTGTAGAATTAAATTCAGTAATTCAGCCCTTTGTATTAAACCTGCTTCAGTAATTGCCCATTCTTCTTTGCTGATTAAAAAAGGAATGATATCAAGATTCCATGGCCTGTTTAACCCGGAAGGATCGCCATAAATATTATAAGTAACACCATTTTCTCGCAGCATCCGGAAAATATCCTGCCTCCTTGACTCCAACTCCGCCGCACTAAACTGAGATAAAGAATTAAAAAATGTATTCCATTGTGGCATGAGTGTACTGTCTTGTCCCAATATTCCCTTATAAGAATAGCGGGTGTTTTGGTTTTCAACTAAAATTGGTTCAGGGGTATGCGCAGCCATGAGTCTGGTTTAAAAAAAGTCGTTTTGCATAAGTACCCTGTAAAAATAATTAATAAATGTGTTATGCTTCGTCACATCAAATCCACATCTTTAAAAATAGTATACTTGCAGCCCGATTGATAAATAAAATAACGGCTTATTACATGAAATATTCTCAATGGATTGGCGTGTTGATAGCTCTTTTGGTGATAGCTGGCTGCTATTTGCCATGGATGGAAGTACCTGTAACACAAAAAATAGCTACAGGAATGAATAGCGCAGGCACTACCCTGGGCAGACCGGGCAAGCTAAATATTATATTTAGTGTTATTGCAATCGTTTGCTTTATTATTCCGCGTGTGTGGGCTAAAAGAACCAACCTGTTGTTTTGTGCCTTAGGATTTGCATGGGCGCTTCGTAATTTTTTGTTATATGGACGTTGCGAAATGGGCACATGCCCTGAAAGAAAATATGGCTTATACCTTGTACTATTCGGCGGTTTGTTGATGTTGGTAGCTTCACTGTTGCCTGATACGAAAGTAAAAACTACTGAAAAAAAGCTGGCTGACGAATCGCCAGCCAGTGCGGCAAAGGATCAGGAATAAGCACATAACCAATGTATGGGATAGTTTTAGTGCTGTATGTTTAGCTGACCGCTGCCTTTTTCTGATCAAGGTTTCACAGGAGGACAATCCGATCGGTCTTTATAACCAATAGAAAATATTAATCCTATTGAATGACTATAGTAGCTGTCTTTTTTTGAAGGATTGGCCGCCTGGCTGAATCCATCTAAATAGTCGGATGACATAAGGCGATAATTGGTTTCAGCATGAACTGCCAATCTTGGGGTAATAAAATATTTGATTCCTGCGCCTACCGGAACTACGGGCAAAGCACGTGGAGTGCGATGCGCAATATCTGTAATAAGGCCTGTGCTCACTGATTCATTATTAAAATAAGCCGAGTTGTATTTGCTCCAGTCGCGCTGAATATTTAAAATAGTAACACCAGCGCCCGCAAAAAGATAAGGAGCGAAGCCATGTCTTTGTTCCACACCATTTTTTCTCAAAACATCCCACACTATCATTCCTGTAAATTCTGTTACAGGTGTAGAGAAGGCAAAATTTCTTTGTTGACGGTATTCAGGAGTAGCATATTTGGCATCATCTCCTTTTAAAGAGCCAAAAGAAAAATTAGCCCTAACGGAAAATGAACGGTTTAATAAATATGCTCCATAAAAACCAAACTGGGGTTTTATAGTGGCATAAGCGCCCAAAGGTTCAGGAGTAAGATCTCCCTGGTATATAAAAGCGCCCGCATTTATACCTGCCTCTAAACGGTTGGTAAAAAGCTGTGCATAAACAAAAGAATAACTGAAAAATACGAACGACGTTACCGCTGTTGCTTTTTTTGAAATAGAACGCATGTACAATATCCTTGTTTAGTAAAAAATAGGGACTGAGTAGAGTTCTATTTCATCAATAATTTTAAGTGCGGAAAGTAATTAAATGAAAACTTGCAACAATGGTGAATAACATAGTTGATGATATTGGATCGCTGTTACTAAAGTAACACATATACTTACGGAAAACAATGCCAGCATGTAGGGTAGCCTGTTAAATATTTCAATATTTTTTATTCTATACAAACAGAAGTGATGTTTGCTCACTTGTATCATACATCAATAAGATGTTATTACAGTAGGGGGTTCATATTAAAATTCGGTGTGTTAAAGAAATTCATTTTATATTGCGGCGAAATTTTTAAGGAAAGTTTTGCATTATGACGTCATTTACTAATTATAAAGTTCCTTATTCTGCTATAGATGAGAGGTACACCAAAAAGGCTGCTTATTTTTCAATGGAGTTTGCTATTCATCAGCCGCTTAAAATTTACAGTGGAGGACTTGGTTTTTTAGCGGGCTCGCATATGCGCAGTGCATATGAGCTAAGGCAAAATCTTGTTGGCATAGGTATTTTGTGGAAGTATGGGTATTACGACCAGGCGCGCAACCAGGATCAAACACTGCAGGTGCAATGGAATGAAAAGATCTACAACTTTCTCGAAGATCACAACATAAAATTCCAGATCAATATTCACGATCATCCGGTTTGGATAAAGGCATATTATCTTAATCCCGAAACATTTAAAAGTGCCCCGCTTTTTTTGTTGAGCACAGATCTTCCGGAAAATGATTACATATCACAAACTATTACGCATCGGTTGTATGATGCCAATGTAGCCACTAAAGTGGCTCAGTTTATATTACTGGGCGTAGGGGGAGCTAAGCTGATGGATGAAATTGGATTTAATCCTGAAGTATATCACCTCAATGAAGCGCATGGTTTTTCTGCCGCATTTTATTTGTATAAAAAATATGGCAGCAAAGAAGAAGTGAAAAAGCGTTTGGTATTTACAACACATACACCTGAAGAAGCAGGCAATGAAAAGCATGATATTTATTTGTGTGAAAAGATGAGTTATTTCTGCGGTGTGCCCTTAACTGAAGTGCGTAAGCTTACCGGAATAACAGACGATCAGTTTAATCATTCACTCGGAGCATTACGCTTTGCACGTTTAGCCAATGGTGTTAGTGAGTTGCATGGCCACGTTAGCCGTGCTATGTGGGGAAAATATGAAGGCATTTGCCCTATCATTCATATTACCAATTCACAAAACTGGCGCTACTGGGCAGATAAGCAATTGTATGCTGCCACAACAGAAGCTACAGAAGATCATTTTATTGACCGCAAATGGTATTTGAAAAAACGTTCCTTCGATACCATTGCAGATCAAACCGGTAAACTGCTCGACCCGAACGTTCTCACGATAGTGTGGGCACGTCGTTTTGCAGGGTATAAAAGAGCAGAACTTATTACAAGAGATAAACATCGCTTTGAGGCGTTATTAGCCAATACAAAATATCCTGTACAGATTGTTTGGGGCGGTAAGCCTTACCCGGTTGATTATCCTGCCATCAGCGATTTTAATTACCTGGTTAATCTCAGCAAAAATTATAAGAACGTTGCTGTTTGCATAGGCTACGAGCTCACATTAAGCAAACGCCTGAAACAGGCAGCCGATATATGGTTGAACAATCCAAGAGTACCCCGTGAAGCATCTGGTACAAGTGGAATGACGGCTGCAATGAATGGAGCAGTAAACTTTTCAACCGATGATGGATGGATCCCTGAATTTATTCACCATGGTCACAATGGTTTTGTAATACCTAAGGCAGACTATGCCAACATGAGTGTACACGACCAGGATGAATACGATCTCAGAAAATTGTACGAGATTCTTGAAAATGAAATACTGCCATTGTATTACGAACGCCCTGAATTGTGGAGGCAGATTGTAAAGAATGGAATGAATGATGTTCGTTTCCGTTTTGAGTCGGGCAGAATGGCAGACGAATATTACAGGTTATTATATAACGCATAGCACATCATGTATAAGAAAACATGCGATGTAAGATGGGCTGATCTTGATCCTAATTTTCATATGTTGCATTCAAGATACTACGATCTTGGTGCGTATGTGCGCATGTGTTTTTTAACCGAACATGGTTTGAGCGTTGCCGTTATGGCCGAACAAAAAATGGGACCTATTCTTTTCAGAGAAGAATGTGTGTTTAAGCGCGAAATAAAATTCGGCGATAAAGTAGAAATAAGCCTGGTGATGCTGAAAGCAAGAAGAGACGGATCCCGATGGACCATGCAGCACGAGGTAGTAATAAATGATGATACGCTGGCCGCGGTTATCACTGTTGATGGCGCCTGGATCAATACGGAAAGAAGACGCCTTGCCACTCCCCCACCTGAATTTGCAGCAATATTTGACCGCATTCCCAAAGCTGAAGGCTTTGAATGGCAATAGGGCTATCTGCCGTGAGCCATCAGGCGTGAGTGCGAACCCCCAAACACTTAATAAAATAAGAATTCATCTTCGCACTGATACGAAGCCCGCCGGCTTGAGGCAGTTAACAGCTTCGTTCGACGGGCTTCTTAGTAAGCGATATTAATTGATTCACCTTTGACCATTCACCTCACACCTCTACACTATCTCCACCAGTTCTACATCAAATATCAATTCTTTACCTGCAAGAGAATGATTGGCATCTAGTATTACTACATCATCTTTCAATGCTGCAACCACCACTTCCACCGGATAGCCCTGTTGATTTTGTAATGTAAGTTGCATGCCGGGCTCCAGTTTCATGTCTGCAGGAACCTGTGCCAATGGAAATTCTATAATAGCGTTTTCATCCCTTGGTCCATATCCATCTTCCGGTGCCATGGTAATTACTTTTTTCTCTCCTACAGCCATCCCTACCACACCAGCGTCAAAACCTTTGATCATTTGTCCTGCACCAACTGTAAATTCTAATGGCTGACGCCCAACAGATGAATCAAATTGATTGCCATCGGTTAAACGACCTGTATAATGTACACGTACCACATCACCTTTTTTTGCCTGTTGCATATAATATTTTTTATTGATTGTATAAACGTTGGAAAGGTATATGATTCCTACTGATTATACAAAAAGTTTAAGGATATTTGAGCATCATATATGCTTTTATCTAAAATAGCATAACCTGTTGTAAAATGAATTCCATTTTAAGTATTGTATTACTCCCTATTAAGATTATTTGTATTGCGCTTATTGCATTTTTATTGAATGATGCAAACTTCCAGCGTATTCAGCCGGCAAATTTTTCCTTGTCCTTAAGTAATGATATGCCGCCGGTTATTCCGGGTGCGCAAAGGTTTCAGCAATATCTTCCGTTGATAAAAGGAAAATCCATTGCCATTTTTGCCAATCAAACTACTACGGTTGAAAACAAGCACCTGGTTGATACATTAAAAAGCCTTGGTATTGTTCCTAAAAAAATATTTTCGCCAGAACATGGTTTCAGAGGCACTGCAGATGCGGGTGAACATACCGGCGATTATACAGATAAACAAACCGGCGTTCCTGTTGTTTCCTTATATGGCTCAAAACGGAAACCCTCGGCGCAGGATATGAAAGATGTGGATATATTGATGTTCGATATACAGGATGTAGGGGCAAGATTTTATACCTACATTTCTTCGTTGCAGGATTATATAGAAGCTGCCATTGCTTACAAAAAGCCTTTGATCATTTTAGACAGGCCAAATCCCAATGGTTATTATGTGGATGGACCTGTACTGGATATGAAGTATAAATCTTTTATTGGCATGCAGCCTGTTCCTGTAGTGTATGGTATGACGATAGGAGAGTATGCCAACATGATTATAAAAGAAAGGTGGATAAGTATAAACGGGAGCATACCTCCTGTATATGTTGATGGCAAACAAAAAATATTGCCTGGTAAATGCAGTATTACTATAATAAAATGTGGTGCGTACAATCACAACAGCAGGTACATGCTGCCTGTTCGTCCTTCTCCAAATCTTCCTAACATGCAGTCAATATACTTGTATCCTTCCACCTGTTTTTTTGAGGGTACTGTGTTGAGCGAAGGAAGAGGAACAGATAAGCCGTTCCAGGTGTTTGGTCATCCTTCTCTGCCCGATAGTTTGTTTTCGTTTACACCCAATCCAACGGAAGGTGCTAAAAACTCTAAACTATATGGCCAGCTTTGTTATGGCTGGAATTTAAGTGGTTCAATAGAAGAAGTAAAAAAGAAAACGGGTAGCGCCATACAATTAAAATGGTTGATGGAAGCGTATAAACTTTTTCCTGATAAGGATAAATTTTTCATCATACCCCAATCCGGCAAAATGGAAGATTGTTTTTTCAACAGGCTTTCGGGTAATAATGAATTGTGGCAGCAGATAAAAGCCAGTCTATCAGAAGATGAGATTCGTAAAACATGGAAACCGGGCTTAGATAAATTTAAACAGATCCGGAAAAAATATTTGCTGTACCAGGATTTTTGAAAGTATTATTGAAGGAAGAATGGAAAATGATAATGCGATAACTGAAAGAAAAGATCTGCGTATTGTATTTATGGGTACGCCCGAATTTGCCACTGCATCATTGGATGCATTGATTAAAGCGGGTTTCAATATAGCAGGTGTAGTAACAGCACCAGATAAACCATCCGGCAGAGGATTAAAGATGAACGAAAGCGCTGTAAAGAAATACGCGGTTGAGCATCACCTTACTATACTGCAACCTGAGAAACTTCGCGATCCACAATTTTTGAGTGCCTTAAAAGAATTGCGGGCTGATGTGCAGGTAGTAGTTGCCTTTAGAATGTTGCCCGAAATGGTATGGAATATGCCACCAATGGGTACTATAAATGTACATGGCTCTTTGTTGCCGCAATACAGAGGTGCGGCTCCAATAAATTGGGCTGTAATAAACGGAGAAAAAGAAACAGGCGTAACCACATTTAAACTACAGCACCAGATAGACACCGGGAATATTTTGTTGCAGGAAAGCTTTGTTATTGGCGATGATGAAACTGCCGGTGAAGTGCATGACCGGATGAAGGAGATTGGCGCAGCGCTTTTGGTAAAAACAATCGATGGGCTGATGGAAGGAACATTGAAAGAGATTGCACAGGATGAGGGGATGTTAAATAGCAGCATTATAAAAAACGCACCCAAAATTTTTACAGAAATCTGTCGCATCGATTGGCATAAACCTATAGCCGATGTCCATAATCTTATCAGGGGTTTATCACCTTATCCGGCGGCATTTACCTATCTCAGCGAAAAAACACTCAAGATTTTTCACAGTAAAAAAGAAATGTCTTCAGCGCATGCAGATCCCGGAACATGGAAAACCGATGGCAAAACATTTTTGAAGTTTGCCTGTACAGATGGATATATACATGTACTGGACATACAATTGGAAGGGAAAAAGCGTATGTTGATACAGGATTTTTTGAGAGGTTACCGGTTGGGTGATGGCGTTTGAAACAGAACAATAGCGCGATTTTTTTCACCACATAGAAGCATAGAAAGATAGGTTAGCATAGTTTCAAATAAAGATCTATGTTTTTCTAGGTTCCTATGTGGTAAAGTTTAAAAACAGATTCATGAGTGCAACAAAACGTATACTTTCTATCGATGCTTTTCGCGGTATCACTATCTTAACAATGGTATTTGTGAATGAGCTGGCAGGAATAAGAGATATTCCCGAATGGATGAAGCACGCCCATGCTAAAGATGATACCATGACTTTTGTAGACATGGTGTTTCCGGCTTTTCTTTTTATTGTGGGCATGTCAATACCATTCGCATTAAATAATCGAATAAAAAAAGGAAGTGATTTTTTGCAGTTGCAGTGGCATATTATCTGGCGAACCATTGGTTTGCTGATACTGGGTGTGTTTATGGTAAATGGCGAAGGTGGCAATTACAATGAAGCCGCTATGGGAATGTCTATCGGACTTTGGCTACTGTTGTTTTACGTTTGCATCATTCTTGTGTGGAATATATATACTTTCAAAAATAAAACATGGGTGTGGTGTCTCCGCACTATAGGTATAGCAGGTTTGATTGCGCTGGCTTTTATATACAGGGGCGGCCAAAACGGCGACGAGTATATGAAACCCCGGTGGTGGGGCATTTTAGGTTTGATAGGATGGGCGTATTTATATGCCTGCATATTATTTCAATTGTTTAAAGGTAACAGGTGGGCTTTGTTAGCCTGCGTAGCATTTTGCATTACCTGGTATATAGCTGGCAAAACAGCATACGTCTCTGAACATAGTGGTTTGCATTGGGTGGCTGCGCAGGCTGGCAATGCGGCTCACACTTCTATTGTTTTGAGCGGAATGGTGCTCTCCCTTATTTATTTTGGAAATGATAGTGCTTTAAAGCGCAGTTTTATTGAAGCATTATTATTGGCCATATTATTTTTGGTGGCGGGATATCTTCTGCGTCCGTATTATAAAATTTCAAAAATATATGCTACTCCTACATGGTGTTTATACAGCGCCGCTGCCTGTACTGTATTATACAGCCTATTGTATTGGTTAATTGATGTGAAGGGCATAAAAAGGTGGACGGCATTTTTTAAGCCTGCAGCTACAAATCCCTTGCTTACCTACATTATACCTGATATCATATTTGCTTTATGTCTTGTGCTTCATATAAGCCTGATCCCTGATAGTTTACGGTATGGAATGCCCGGTATCATATGGTCTTTGTGTTATGCGGTAGTGGTAATGTTTATTGCTATGGGATTAAATAAGCTGAAGATCAGGTTGCAATTATAACGTGAAACGTCAGACGATAAATGTGAGGCTTTAATGCATATTTACCGTCCAAACTACAAAACGACAGGATATTGTTGACTCCACACTACATAGTAATTGTTGCGCTGCCGTTTTCTATTTGCAAAAATTTGGTAACGCATGATGGGATTTCTTCCTTATAGTGACTTACATACAACAGCGTAGTACCAAATGTGTGACAGATATCATTTACGATGTGCATAAATTTCTGCACATGCGCTTTATCCAATCCCTGGCAGGGCTCATCTAGTATCAGCATTGGCGGATTTTTTACCAATGCTCTCGCCAGCAGTACAAGCCGCTGCTCACCCGCAGATAGTTGAGACAATAATTTGTGCTGCATGTCTTCGAGTTGCAAAAGATACAACCAGCTTTTTACCTGTTTGCGATGCTCATCTGTTAGTTGTCTGAATAACCCAATAGAATCAAACAGTCCTGAAGCAATCGTTTCAAAACAGGTGGCAGTGTAATCGAAGTATACATGCATTTCCGGCGATACATAACCTATTTTCTTTTTGATATCCCATATGCTTTCACCTGTTCCGCGTCTTTTATCAAAAAGATAAATTTCATTGGAATAAGCTTTGGCATTATCTCCGGTAATCAGGCTTAAGAGGGTTGACTTACCTGCACCGTTCGGTCCTGAAATGCTCCAGCATTCTCCTTTTTTTACCGACCAGTTTATACTGTCAAGAATTTTTCTTTCTCCATAAATCACTTGTGTATCCACCATTCTTACGGCATATTCAAAATCATCTGTCGTTTTTTTTAATGAATGCAACAGGTTTTCATCAACCCGAAAAGAGCTGTGCGAATAAAAATCGGCAGGGCTGAAATCTTTTTTTTGAAGCGTATTGATCAGGGCTCCTTTTTCCAGTATACCTATATGTGTAATACTTTCAGGTAGTTCGGTTGCAGATGTAATAAGTAAAATTTTTACACCTGAACGAATCAATAAATCAATGATGTTGTTTAATATTTTACGTCCATCGGTATCTAAACCAAGGAATGGATTATCCAATATCAGCAGTTCGGGTTCCTGCAAAATAGCTTTAGCAATTTGCAGCCGTTTGTTTTCGCCGTTTGATAGTTGTATGAGGGGCTTTTGCAACAAATGCTCAATATGTAAAAGAGAAGGTAATGCATCCAGCCGGATACCTGCAACTGTATTTTTATTGGTAGGCTGCAATTGCTGCAATGCCATTTCCACTGTAACTGCATCCTCTGATTCAGATGCATTATAGCGTTGCTGATAATAAAAATCTGATGTATTAGAAAGATTTTTGAACCGGTGCTGTTGATCAACTACTACTATGTGCGGCTTTTGTGCTGATCCTGTATCAAAAGCAACATTGCCTGTATAAAAATGTTTGCCTGCCAGTGTATGAGCCAATACTGTTTTACCGCTACCCGAAGCGCCTACAATTGCCCATTGTTCACCAGGCTTTATGCAAAGGTTGATGTTATTGAGAACTTTACTGCCACTAAGGGTTACCGTTAAATCTTCTATGCTTAAAAAAACTTCAGCCATTGCGTATCATTTACAATGGCTGAAATTATTGATTTGTTTACTAAAATCTGCTCTTAATCTTCATCTTCATAATACGCATCTTCATTATTGCTGTAGTATGCAGTTTCCCATTCCTTCACCGCTTTATCATCCAGCAATTCCAGAATCTCTACAATAGGGTCGGTTTTTCTTTTCCATTCAGTAGTTTCGGTTTCCCCATATTTTGTTACAAACATACAATGATCAGATTCGAGCATAATCCTGACCAATCCAACAGGGGATTCTTCTTTCTCCTGGATGAGATAATAACATCCTTTTTCTAACAAAGCGTACGAGTACATAGCAATTCAATTTTAAATCTGATCAAATACAGAATTTAATGGTAGTAGTAAATGCTAATGAGGTTGTTAGTACTTCAGAATTTAATGGTGTCAGAGTAACCGGTATTACAATAAAGGTGTTAGTATTAATGGTAATGTAACCGATTGAACTGATACAAATTTAATGGAAATTCCGCTTTTTGCATATTACAAAAGCGGGTAACCAGCGAGTTTATAAAAAATTAATACAGCGATTGAAAATAGAACTTTTATAAATTAATTTTTTTTATAATTTTTCGTTCCCAGTCAAAAACTTCTCTGGATTTGGGATGAAATTAAGAAAAGCTTTCAGGTGATCGGCGTATTTGTGTTTATTGAGTTTAAAATAAAAAGCGCCTTTTTTTGAGTTGCGCCTGTCCTTTTCTTTTTGTTTGATAAGAAGCCCGGTGGAGAGTACTTTGCGGCTGAAGTTACGGTTATCAAATGAAGCATCATAAATTGCTTCGTACAGAAGTTGCAGTTGCGGTATGGTGAATTTTTCGGGTAATAATTCAAACAAAATAGGATGTAACGCCGCTTTATATCGTAACTGATTTTTAGCCAGCTCTACCATTTCGTTGTGATCAAAAATAAGCGAGGGTGCGTCTTTTAAAAGAAACCATTCAGCGTGGTATTCTTCACTTAATTGTTTTTCGTATTGATGAATATCAATGAGCGCAAAGTAAGCGATGGAAAGCGCTCTTTCAACAGGGTCCCGTTGAGGGGCGCCAAATGCCAATAGCTGCTCCATATATACATTTTCAAGACCTGTATTTTTTTTCAGAATCCTGTTAGCTGCATGTTCAAGGCTTTCTTCGGGGCGTATAAAGCCCCCCATCAGGCTCCATTTACCTTTATCTGGTTCCAAACCTCTTTGAACAAGCAATAATTTAATGTTGTTACCATCAAAACCAAAAATGATGCAATCAATGGCAACAAGCACGCGGGTTTCTTTAGCATAGCGTGATAACATGGTATGTAACTTCTTTGAATTCTATAGAAGGGTAGGGTATACTGTATGAAAATAAATGATTTTTGTGAAATGAAAAGTTGATTTTTGCACCGCACTATCCATTACAATAGGGCATAATCACTAAAAAGAAAGGAATGAATGCTACATACAAGGCTTTTATTTTCGATTTGAATGGTACAATGATAGATGATATGGCTTTTCATGCAAAAGCCTGGCACTACCTCGTAAATCACGATCTTGGAAAAGTAATCAGCGAGGAAGCCGTAAAAGCAGAGATGTATGGAAAAAATGAAGAAGTGCTGGATCGCATATTTGGAAAAGGGCGTTTTACAGCTGAGGAATACCAATCACTTTCTATAGAAAAAGAAAGAAGATACCAGCAGGCATATTTACCAAGCTTAAAACTGATTGATGGTCTTGACCAGTTTTTGGAAACTGCTTACACTAAACATATTCCGATGGCTATTGGCTCCGCAGCCATTCCATTTAATATAGATTTCGTGCTGGATAATCTTCACATAAGGCATTACATTAATGCTATTGTAAGTGCCGATGACGTGAAATTCAGTAAGCCCGATCCTGAAACATTTTTGAAAGCCGCGGCTTTACTAAAAATTGCACCGGAAGATTGCCTGGTATTTGAAGATGCGCCAAAAGGTGTTGAATGCGCCATGAATGCCGGCATGAAAGCCGTTGTACTAACTACCACACATGAGGCAGAAGAATTTGCACAGTATAACAATGTAGTTGCTTTTATAAGAGACTATACCGATGAAAGATTAAGAAACATTTGATGTTTGGTAAAGGTGTAAGGCGTAAGGTGGATGGTTAGAGGTCGATAACTGAAGGCTGACTGCTGATAGCAACTGTTTTCTTTATGCTCTCAATTTTCCTGATACAAAATTTCATGTCTGCCCTACACCTCACACCCTATACCCCACATCTTTTTATTGATCTACATCAACAGATTTTGTATTAATATCTCATTTCTGCTTGCGGTTTGCTAAAAAGAGCTGCTGTTTGTGGCCTTTTCGCCTAAGTGTTCGTCTTTATTTTCGGATGATGGTATTTTTACCACACAGATATAGGGATTATACGGATTTTTTCTAACAAACCTAAAAACACCTCTAAAAAATGAAGACTTTATTGATTATCTCAGGGATTGTACTTTTATCGTTGCAGGCTAACAACATTTTTACTGACCATTCAAACAGCAATCTTTTAAAATCAGAAGCCGTGGCTTATGATAAGGAAGCGGCATTAACACCTATTGATTCTACTTACAGATCAGCTAAAAGTTTAAAAGTGGTAAATGCACCTGTGGCTAAAGCCAATAAGTCTGATATAGCAAGTACACATAACACTGTTCACCGTGCTGCACTTAAAAAATATAATACTCATTACTCAACCAGCAAAAATAATGATGCAAAGATGTTGCATAGACTCATAAAAGAATCCGGCGCATTTAGATCATTCACCATAATGCAATTTGATTTTAATAAACACGATCATCTCAGTACAAAAGAATTCAACACCATCATGCAATATGCCAATCAACTTATTTTCAACAGGGCTTTAAAAATAAGCGTTGCCGGTTTTAGTGATAATGTTGGAACTGTTGATGCCAATGAATATATCTCCTGGTTGCGTGCACAGAATATTAAAAAATATTTACAGGAATTAGGTGTAAACGAAGATCAGATAGTAATATCAGCCAATGGTATTGGCGATCCGGTAGCTGGAAATGCCACTGAATTTGGAAGATCGCTCAACAGAAGAGTAGAGCTGGCAATTATTGAATAATGTTGAAAGCTTCATTTGCCCCGTCATTTCGATCGAACAGGTGAATGTATAAATGATAGAAAGATTTTCTGTGAGGGAGAAATCTCCTGAAGAAATTTTTAGTTTGTCGCGGGTAAAGTATTTTTTTGATCATAAATTTTGTCCATACATATTTTAGGTTTGTTATAATAAAATAAAAGCTGCCCGTATAAGGCAGCTTTTATTTTATTTGCGATGTTGCCCATGTAATATTTGGTAGAACATACTGATAGTCTTATTGTAACCCTGAATAACATTTGCTGATACCCTATTTACATAAATGCTGCGATTAAAAAATTAGACCTCTTTTTTAATGAATTTTACTAATAATATGAGATAGGTCACTGCAGTTATTGCTATAAGGATGCCTGACCATGGATATGGTAGAATTCTTTTTTCGTCATATGAAGCCAGGCTTGCAAAAGTTTCAAGGACAAGCAATGAAAAAATTATGTCCAGTATTTTTTTAAAATTCTTTAAACTCATGATATTTTAAATGTATTATCGATTACCACCATTTCGGTACTTTTTTCGTAATCTTTTTTACGCCTTCCAAACTATTGTTTTCTTCCCACTCAGTACCCATAAATTGATCATGCCATGAGCCGCTCCAATCTTTATAATTTCTCATTTTGGGGTCTGGATTACTGGAATGAGGAGATCTGTAGTCGGTTATCAACGAAAAAGAGTATTCGCTGAAATCAGTATCATATTGAAACATTCCATACAAATAACTAAATCGAACTTGAATACTAATATCAATTCCATTAAAATATTGCCCCTTTCCATCTTTTGCTTCCATTGACCATCCCCATTTTAATCCAGATGTATATGCACTTATACTTCCTTCCTGAATACTCCACCCGCCGCCTTCAAAATCAGTTGTGGATTGATATCCATTAACAGTAAAAGTCTTTCCTCCAGATGTGAAAGAATAGGTTTGCTCTTCTGTTGTAATTCTTTCCGTAAATTGATAATTAAAAGTCAAATTAAATTTAGAAAGATTTGCTAACTGAATTTTCCCATGATATTTATAAGTGGAGGTGACTTCATTTACTTCAACATCAGAGTTTTCTTTTTCTCCCATAGACCCATTTACCAAATCTGAAGAAGATATCATATTTCTTTGTAGAAGTGCAAAGACTTGCTGGGCTTGTTCTCCTTCAAAATGAACGCCTGCTCTGCCATCTGGGTCAATAAACGAAACCGGATTATCAATTGCATAATTAAATGGGGATAGTGTCTGAAATTTTATTGCCAATGGATCTACTGTATGCCATCTTCCAATCTGAGGGTCAAACATTTCTGACCAAAATCATACATTTCTAATCCACTGCCATCATAAAATTCTTTCTCCTGTTTTTCCTTCCCGTTGTATTCAAATTTATTATCCAGTTTTCCAAATGCTTTGCTACTGATGCCAGCCATGGTAAGCCCAAACGGATAATAATGGGTTTCTTCCAGAATAGGGCTGTGGGTGTGCGTTACCTGCAGGTTATCAAAGTATACATTTACCGGGCTTTCGTTGCTTACATAAATATAAATATAGCCATTTTTAACCACAGGTATATTCTGCATACTGGCGTCTCCGTAATGTGATTTTACCACGTTGGCTGTACCTACCCGACTGAAATTGCCGCTCACATAATTAAACTGTTCATCAAACAAAATATAATTAATGTATGCTTTGGGTGTAGTGCCTGTACCTCTTCCCGGGTCGGCAAGAAATCCATTTATGGCGGCATTAAGCGGTGCGGTTGCATTCAGTCCTGCTGCTGTTGCTCCTTTACCTACGGCTGCTCCGGTAGGCGCTCCCAGTAGCCCTGTTAACAGATCTAATACGGCTACAGGATAGTTGCTGCCACCGGTATTATTTTGAAAATAATAGCTTTTGCCCATAATATCTATCTTATCACCGCTCATTACTTTGAGTGTGATGCCTAGCCCTGTTATTCCTCCGGTACCTGAAGCGGCGACGGTCTTATATATCTTGTCGCTATTAGCAGCGGTAACACTATTAGGATTGGGGTTTGCAATACCATTATTATTAGGATAGTCCGTTATGCCTGTTGGTTTGGATACAATACCGCCTAAAACAATATTGTAATATTGTTTCTCCTTGTAGACTGCGTTGGGACTGCCATCAGTAGTGAAACTTCCTTCGAGTGTAGCAGCAGGGTAAATATCCTGTTGCAGTTCCTCCGTAAGTACCATCCGCACGTTGCCAAGATGATCTTTTACAAAATAGTCATAAGCCAGTCCTGTAATTGTATTAGGGGTAGTAGTGGTATTGGTATATAAAGCCCTCACCCGTCCTTCTTCCTGCGGAACAAACAATAATTTGTCTGTATATCCAAGGGCTGTATTAAGCGTAGCATCGCCATACACTTTCGTTTCATATACAAAACCTCCAATGTAAAGGGTGGTTGTGGTAATAGTAGAAGATATATTGGTGCCGTTATAAGGAATAGAACTGGCAACGGTTTGAGTAGTTGTTTTGCTCAGTTTATTTCCTGCTGCATCGTAGCTATACGTAATATTTCCCTGCGGCATAGCAACTGCCATAGGTAATTCTATGGTGGGATAATATTGTATGGAACTGATTTTTCTATTATTATCTGTAGTGACGCTTCCGTTGGCATTGTATGCATAATCATTGGTGCCTATGGCATTGGTGCCGTCTTTAAAATCTCCCAGCTTACTGGCCGCGTCAACAATGGCGTCATCTACGCTTTTTAATTTATTGCTGAGTCCATTGTTGTTGTAATTATAGGTTAGTTGATCAATTGTTGACGGGCTATTGACTTTTACGCCTCTCTGGGTCATATTTTTAATATTGCCATTCAGATCGTATGCAAGTCCACTTACAGTGAAGTCAAAGGCTGTATTAGCGGAAGAAGTACTCCAGTCCCCGGTATTATAACCGTTTTGTTTAAAGGCTGCCCCCGTAAGGCGGTTCAGCGCATCATACGTAAAGTCATATTTACGGTTTGCCTGGTCTCCGCGGCTCCTCCAAACCATGCCAGTTATATTACCGTTTAATTGCGCAGCAGCATAACTACTACCTGTAGCCGAAGAAGTAGTTTTATCATAGCCTAGTTCAATCCCGAAATAATTACCGTTCACACCCATCGCAGGCATACTGCCTGCTGTACCACCCAACAAACCCTTATTGATGCCTGTAAGCCATCCGCGGATATTGTATGCATAATTGAGATATTCAAGCGGGCTGGCGCTATATGTGCCATCGGTATTTTTTTGCTTACCGAGCTCTTTTTTCTT
Organism: Agriterribacter sp.; assembly: GCA_047600465.1. Classification (GTDB taxonomy): domain Bacteria; phylum Bacteroidota; class Bacteroidia; order Chitinophagales; family Chitinophagaceae; genus Agriterribacter. The sequence goes on along the minus strand of JASGKU010000007.1, from coordinate 404,339 downwards.
CAACTGACCGAGCGCATTGTACTCGTTTTTAGCAACCGTGGTCCATACCGTGGGCAGTGCATTGCCATTGAGTAAAGAGTGCTGTATTTTTTTGTCGGTACGCAACACTCTTCCGGCATGGTCATAGGTAATATCGCTCATAGTAACAATAGTTTGTACCGGGGTGCCTGCTTTATCTATTTTTTGAATTATCCGTACTGGCTTCCCTGCCCAACTATATTGTGTAGTTGCAATATCAAATCCACCCCTTATATTACGGCTCTTAACCTGTACAGGCCTTGCCTTATCATCGTAAATGGTTACATTGTACAGATAGTTGGTTGAATTAAGAATATTGGTTTTTGTCCATGTTGGCAATCCCCTTACCTGTGTTGAGCTTGTTGGTGTTTCAGGATAAGGAAAAACAGTGGTACTGGTGTTTATATAGGTAGAGGATGTGTAAGTAGCATCGAGGCTTGCTGTTAGCCCACTGGTTGAAGGCAATGCGTCATAATTATCATAACCGGTTTCTGTAAGTGTTGTCCAATATGTTGATGCAGGCAGTGAGGTTTTTGCAAATGGATATACTGTAGTGGCTGCGGCTGCCGCAAGATGCTGTGCGAAAGTAGTAGTGCTGAAACTGCCATATGTATTGCTCAATGAACCCGTCATTATAGGGCGGTTTAATACATCATAAAAAGTAATCAGCCATATGTTCACAGCGGCTGTTCTTTGTTTGCCATCCTGTGTCATTACTATTCTGTCCAAAGCATCATATACCATGTATACAGGGTCCGCACCGGGTACCTCTTTCATGATCATCCGGTTGCGGCTATCGTATTCGTACCGGAAACACTGTTCATTTATGATATCACTGTTCCATGTCCATTTAGTAGGCGTAGTATTAAACAGCGCGTTTACACCTTCGGGTTGTATTACACAACGCAGGTTATTATATACATCGTAAATATAATAAGTGCATACCCATCCCGGGTAGCTGGCACCGGAGCCATTGTCTGGCGCAGTTCCGGTTGTCTGTATTTTTTTCAGAATTACCTTGCCTTCCTTGTCTTTAAATTCAATTACCTGGTTACCCTGTTCATCAATGGTAATGGATTTAAAAAGCAACCCGGCTGGGTATGCGCCTGCTGTAGCGTATGTAGCAAATGTTCCAATAGTATTGGTGCTTACATTCCACATCTGTACATTGTCTGTAGCCGTATTGCTCCAGTAGCTTACAGATACACCTTTGCTGTTGCCTGTCCAACTGTTACCAGGCGCATAGGTAGCTAATGTAGTATTCAAGGGAGAGTTTTCCAGCAATGTTCTTCCATAAAAAAATTGTTCGTCCGGAAACTGTGTAGCATTAAAAGCATTGGCTTCAGGCAACATATTGCTTCTGAATTTTCCATCGCTGGCAGTGGATGCATAGGGAAGATATTTTGTTGTCTCTCTTCCAAATTCATCATAGGCATTAAAACTTACAAGGTCGGTTTTAGAGGGCGTTTGTTGCCGGATCACAGTTTGTGAAAGTCGTCCCAAGCCATCCAAATACTGTGTAACTTGTTTTACATCTTCAGGTAATGTTAACCCAGCCGCGCCAGTGAAATCTGTAATCCCAGGTTTGGTGAGTTCTCTTAATTGCACATAAGTATATTCCGGCGTTGTACTGTTGATTCTTACAACACAAACATTGGTATATCCAAGGTCAATACCACAGGTTACTTTTCGCCTGTAATAGGTAGTTACGGCTTTGACAGTAGGCGTATAGTTTTGCGTGGTAGCTCCACTTATATCGGTAAAACTGGTGCCGTCAGTGCTCAATTGCCATTGATAAGTGTAAGCACCACCACAATTGCCTCCACTAGCAGCATTAGCAGATAATATACCTGGGCTGGTATTGGCAACAATATTAAAGTTAGATGGGGAGATAGCACCATAAAATAACCGAGGATTAACATTAATAGTTGAAATACCGGAATAAGCCGTCTCTGTACCACAAATAGTTCTCCGCCTGAAATAAGTTTTGTTGGTGAGATACCCCACAATAAAGTAATAGCTATTTGCGCCAGCAATATCTGTCCAATTGATTCCGTCCGCACTTTGCTGCCATTGATGATTGTAGTTTGGGGTGCATATACCACCAGAGGTTCCAATAACATCTAATTGCCCAGGGGATGTACCATAAGTAATAGTAGCATTGGCGGGCGATGCGTTTCCTGCAACTAAATGTTGAAATACATTTACCACACTGTTGCTCGAAAACGAATAGGCTATACCACACATATCCTTACGCCTGAAATAAGTAGTAACAGTCAAAGCTGTCGGAGTATAACTCGTGCCAGTGCTTACTGGACTTGCCGCAACATTGATAAAATTTACGCCATCAGTAGAAGATTGCCATTGATAAGTATAGTTACCAGAGCAACTGCCACCTGTAGCGGCAACGCCACTAATAGTTGAGGGCGAAGTTGCCGTGAAAATATTTTGAGTGGCAGGTGAAATGATAGTATAGGAAAATGGTGCAGCAACTGTAATGGTGGCTACATCCGAATATTTTGTAATGCCCATGGTTGTTTCCAATACACGTCTCCTGTAATAAGTGGTGATTAATAATTTATTTGGGAATGATAGATTTTGACTGGTCTGTCCAGCTACTTCAGACCATGAATTGTTATCGAGTGATTTTTCCCATTGATATGTATACACGGGAGAGCAGGCACCATTGCTGGCTGCGCTGCAAGTAACAGACAAAGGGAATGCATCGTAAGCAATGCTTTGTGTTTTATTGGCGCTTATGGCGCCTGGGTTTAAAGCTCCTAATGCAGTAACATAAAAAGGAGAAGGATTTACAGCACCTGTTACGTTAACAGTGCCTGATCCTGTTGTTGTCCATTTTACTGTAATGGATGTAATATTTGTGCCGCTTTTACAGGTGCCATCACCTGTTACGTTAGTACCATATGCCTGTAGAATGGTACCACCTGAAACGCACCAGGTAGTTTGACCTGTATTATTTAAGCTATATGTATAGGTAATATCATTTGCCACCACGCATGTGGTTCCTGAAATTTGCCCGAAAGCAATGATTTGTGTAAAACAAAAGGCAGCCAGCAGTGAGAGTTTGTATGAGCGCATATATAAAGAAGTTCGGTTAATATTTGGAAAGAATGTTAAGCTAAAATGTAAACAAGTCTATTATTATGGCGTTGAGGAACGATACTTGTAATCCATTGTTTTCAATACATGCCCATTCATATCTTTTACCAACTTCAGTCTTCCAAAAGGATCATATTCATAGTACGCAATACGATTATTGGCATCATTTTTTGTACTCATTCCTATCAATGGAACAAAAGTATAAGTACTCATCTGTGCATCAGCCGGGCATAATCTTAATTCATCAATGGCTCCGGTGCCACTAACGGTTATGCTGGTTGTACTGCCAACTCTGTGTTCCCATAATGTCCAGCTCACGCCACTTAATGTAACGGTCCTTATATTTTTAGGATAACCTGCATCGGAGGCACCACTTACCGTATACGCCCCATTTTTACTCCAGTAAGTCACTGTGTACTTTTTTGTGGAACTCAACCCTGCAATACTTACACCGGTAGTATTGAGCGTATAATATTTTGTGCCAGTTATGCCTGTGGTATTGCTAACAATATTGGCAGTTGTTATCCCTGTCCAATTGCCGGCTCCATCGGCTTCAAATGAAGTATAAGCTACTTCTGTAGAAGAAGCGTTGGTTATTTCTGCGATGGGCAATTCTTTATTGTAGTCCCAGATATAGGCAATTTTCGTATCCAGCTCTTTGGATACATTCAATGGGTTGCCATTGTTATCATATGCAGAGTAACGAAGCCTGGTTTCGTAGGCATTGTTGCCTTTTTTTACCTCTATGGTTTGTGGGGCAATGTGTGCCGGCGTTGTACCCCAGTTGTAATAATTGGTTCTCACGCTTTTTACGGGTGTGGTAGTACTCCCGTTAACAGAACTTTCTATCTGTTCTACAGGGTAATTAAGCATATTGAGTGAAGTGCCGCTCATTTGTGTGAGCAGTGAGTTGCCGGTATAATCAAAAGGATATTTGATATCTGTTATTGTTGAACTGCCATCGGATTCGATTTTTTTTACTTGAGAAATTAATTGCTTATTGTTGTAAGTGAAATATGTTACGTTACTAACGGCCGTAATGTTATCATCACCATAATTCGTTTCTATTGTGAGCGTGAGATCCTTAGTTGCCACAGGGATATGGTAATCACTGAATGTATAGATGTCTTGGTTTTGAAGTTGGGTTACATATTTTTCAATATAATAATTATAGGTGAAGTCTTTTGATGTTTGTGGATATACCTGCAACCTTTGAACATGCAATCCTACAATGTCGTCGGTATTATTAAGCGTATAGAAATTGTACAATTCTTTTTTGGGTCTATATTCTAATTGCCCATTTGCCGAAACTTCACTTTTATAATCTGTCTTAACTTTTAAAGATGGGTTATTACAGTAATTCCAGTTATAAATATGTTTTTTTACAACGAAAGGTATACCATACACAGGCATACCCGATGGAGCCCAAGCATTATTATCATATTTATAAATAGTCTTACCACTATTATTGGAAGGAGTGCCATTGTACTCTGCTACTTCCGTATAAATTACCGGTCTTGATACTAAAGCACTAAGCGAAGAATTGAAACCAGAATTAAACGTATATAGATCATAAGTCCCTCCATATAAGGGCGAAAAACTTTGGATGTTGTTGTATAAATATTTTTCGTATCTACCCATATTATTGATATCTGGCTTAAGGTCAAGAACACCATAGCCAACTTCGCCTGCGCCATACTTGTACGTTTTAATATTGCTGTTACCATTCAGATCTGTAACAACAATTTGTGATACTCGCAATCCGGGACCGTTTTTGCCAGCAGTGTAGTTTGGATCAGCATACTTGTTTAACTCGTAAGAAAATTCAGAGAAACCTCCTGTAGGAAAGGTGATTTTTTTTAGAACGCCACTCTTAACTGCGTCAAGATCAGGCTCCCTGTTGAAGCTGCCTCCACTAACATTTACCCCGCCTGTAATAGTATAATCAGGAATCATGTTTAATAGCCCTGAAGCATTGTAATAGCCCCACCAGTCACAATAATGTCCGTTAACAGAAGTAGGAGAATTGGGAGAAAATTTTGTTGGAAAATATTCAAATGAATAGTTTTCAATAGCTGTACCCGTATTATCTTTAAATGTTACTGTGTTAAGCTTGTTATTAACCTGGCTTGCTAAAGGATTCGTTCCTGATCCTCCTTCTGTTAAAGCATCCATTACAGATCTACTCAACTGAATGGTTTTGATTACCTGATTATTTAAGTCTTTAATCTGTATATTATCAATTTTATCAATTCCGGAAACAAGGTTGAATACTACTTTACCTTGCTTGAAGTTTATTTGTGTTAACCTCTTGATCTGGTATGTGCCATGAGAAACATTTTCATAATTTGAAACAGGATTACTTGGCGCGGGTTGATTCAAAGTCCAGGATCCTGTGTAAGTTCTTGTTTGTGAAAAGGTTGTATTCCATTGTGCAAAACCAGTATATTGAAAACCAATAGTATCAGTTTTGTCTGCAGAAATGATTTGAGTGATCAATAAACCCGTTACCGCATAGTCATTGTCTGGACCTGACTCCTCTGTTTGCGCGAACTTGTACAGATTTCCTTTATCATCAATAATATCTATGCCAGTAAGTCCTCTAAAGGTATAATAGGGTGTTATAATATAGGGCTTGGTAGGTAGTAAAACCGGCGTTTTCACATTGTTATTATCTTTAAAAATAAATTTACCACTATTGTTGCCAAAATTATAAGAGAAGATATCGTATTCGGATTCCATCCAAGGTAGTATGTTGGCATCCACATTATCATAATGAAGAAGTTTCTCGAAGTATTGATAGTCATTCACATTACTCAACCCCGTAGTTCTGAATGGGTAAGGGAAATAATAAGTGCCCCTAGTTGGGGTGCCAAAATCCGGATCACCATAAACGGTTCTTGATATCATTCCGCCTGCGTTTAAGCTCCATCCTAATGCAATCGGTCCATCCTGGTCGCTTACTCGTCGTCCGGAAGCATGGTAGCTGATGCTGATAGGTACACTGAGTGAGCCACTTTTTACTTCGTATAAAGGCACACTTATACTCGGTAACCCGGTTGAATAATCCATCGGGTAGTCCTGGAAACGGAACAGGGCTGATGCTTCAGGCGATGGTGGTATCACTTTGGGTAAATCTGCCTGGCTGTATACCGCAGTCGAAAATAATAAAGTCAACGTGTGAATTACTATAGTGTTTCGTAGCGTAATTTTTTTCCAGTTAGGAAAACTCATCGGTTTAATTTTTATAAGTTTAGAAACTATATCCCACCCTCCAAACAAAAGCTTGTGTGGGTGGTATATGTAGATTGTGTAAAAAATCGTAGAGGAACTGCACATTGCCTTGTAGCTTCTTGCCCTTCTTTAAAGGGGAGCTCAGGCTGTACTTTTTGGTGATGCCTATCAGTGCGCTCTTTGTCCAGGTGCTGTAGTTTTTAAATACAGCCAGACTTTCTACTGTCCTGGTATAATTCATCTCTGCTCCACCTGTGAGCCAAAGGCTGCCCATGAATTTGCTGCTGGTTTTAAACAGGTCTGGTGCTTTGTAATCTATAAAAGCTCTTATGCCTACACCTTGTCCTGTGATCTTTATATGCTTCCAGCTCTGTCCCCAACCCATTTTACCACTCAACCCTACACCTATCAAACTTTTATCATTGAGCTTGTAACCAGCGGTTAAGCTTATTTCAGTTGTGGTTGGAAAATAGTTGGTGGATCTTTGCGTCTGGAAATTACTCCCCAGTTCTATTCTTTTCCAGAAGCTTTTCGTTTTTTGGGAGTTGGGCGAAAAATTGTCTGGCATGGTAACATCATTGCTGTTGCCGCTACCACCATTATTTAATTGGTTCAGTTTGTCTTTTAGCTTTCCCAATTCACCTTGTGCCTGCTGCATCTGTTGCTGCAGGTACCCGGCTGGATTGCCGCCTGTAGCACTTACAGGTAATTGTTGCTGCAATAGTTGTTGTACATCGGCTCTTGTCTGTAATCCTGCCAGTGCCTGTGGGGTGCCATAGTTATCCGGAGTGGGGAACAGGGAAGCCAACATGCTATATTTCGAAAAGAATTTTGAAAAAGCCGGTATGGACTGCAGGGTGCTGAGTACTTTGCTTATGAGTTTATCAGGATCGTTGAGCAGGGTTTTGCATTCTGCAATGGTTTGGGAGTAGTAGTATACCTGTTGCTGGTATTTGCCAAAACAACCACTGATGCTTTTGGGCAGGTTGGTATAGCTGGTGAGCATTTGTTTGATCTGCTCCTGCCTTTGCTGCAGGTAGACTTTTATATCATCTGCCTGGCTGAGTTTGTTTTGTAACTGGTTTACCTGGTTAAGGGATTTACCCAGTTTATCACGCAGGTCTTTTGATTTGGTGAGAATGTTTTTAGCGTCTTTTAAAAAAGCAAGTGAGCCTTGCAGGGAGTCAAGCCCTGCCATGTATTGTCCTGATGTGAGTTTATCGAACTTGCCGTTAACGGCGTTAAACTTTTGGGAGAGTTGCTCGTAAGTCTTTTTTGCATCACCGAATATGGCTGCGGCTTTGGACGAATCGAGTTTCGCAAGTTTGCGGTGGAGTTTTTCTTCCTGTTTGTACAGGCTGTTAATATACTTATCTGTTTGTTTGCTGAGATTGTCATCCAGGTTCTCTATTTTTTTATCTACCTGGTGGATGTATTTGTCGGAGACTTCGATGGGCTTTGTTGAGCTGCTGTCCTGTGAATGGACCTGCATACAGCATATTAGCAACGCTATGGCTATGGTGCATTTCATACAGCAGCTGTTTTTATATAGGTTTTAATTGTACATATCGAATGTAGGGAGAAAAAATGAAATTGTTATCAACTGGTTATTGAAAATCAAAAATATTTTTTAGCATTAACATTTAGTGGATTAATTGTAGCTTATTCTTTACAGAGTACCGTTTTTTAACGGTGACTAACTACCGCTTTTTATAATTAAAAAATGATTGTTTAACGGTATGCGTATAAAATTTTAATAGGGAAGCAAAGGATCAATGGCTGAATTTTAAAATAGTGATGCTACCTTATTGAATAGTTTGAGGAGTTTATTTTCTGGATTAGTATTCACAGGAATTTTTTTGAAAAGGTGAAAAATAAAGTGTCAAAAAAACATTTGTAATATAATTTTTCCTATTTTTAACACTTAATTGGCATTTATCAATCGATTGTTTTCAGCTGTAACGATTATCAGGCTTGGTTTTGTCAGTTTTTTTAACGATAGTTTTATTAGTCATCCAAAACTTAACTCCATATGAAACAAATCTTCACTCGATCTGTTCAAACTTAATTTTTATGCTGTAATAGTCTCTTCCTCATTTAAGGAAGCTATTCATTTTCATTTTTTTCAAACTTTTATTAGTCTCAAAACCAAAATCACAACACGATTATGCAACATTTTCTGCTTAAGAAAGTAAGAAATGCTTGTGCGCTTGTTAGTATGTTTATGTTTTTAAGCGCAAGCGTTTTTGCTCAATCTACTCCTATTAAAGGGCGGTTAACAAACGACAAAGGAGACCCAATGGCCAATGCTACTGTATTGCTGAAAGGTTCTAAAAACGGTGTTACCACTAATGACAATGGAGAGTTTTCTATTAATGTACCAAGCCGTAAATCGGTATTGGTGGTATCGGCTATCGGTTATCAAACCCAGGAAATCACGGTTGGTGATCAAACCAATGTGCTGGTAAAAATGATTGCTGGTGAATCAGCTCAATTGGATGCGGTGGTAGTAGTGGGTTATGCTACACAAAAAAGGGTTACCGTTACAGGTGCAGTGGCACAGGTAAAAGGTTCTGAACTGCAAAAATCGCCTGCAGTTAACCTGTCTAACTCTTTGGCTGGTCGATTGCCTGGTGTAACAGCTACCAATGGTAGTGGTGAGCCTGGCTATGATGGTTCTTCTATTCTTATTCGTGGAAAAAATTCATTGGGAAGCAATGACGCTTTGATAGTTATTGACGGCGTTCCTGCAAGAGCCGGTGGTCTGGATCGTTTAAATCCTGCTGATATTGAAAGCATGTCTGTATTGAAAGATGCGTCTGCAGCCATTTATGGGGCACGTGCCGCCAACGGTGTAATTTTGATTACTACTAAAAGAGGGAAGACTGGCAAACCCGAGTTATCTTATAGTTTTAATCAGGGTTGGGGACAACCAACTGTAATTCCTAAAGTATTGAATGCAGTGGATTATCTTACGATGGCTAATGAAATAGAAATGTACAAATTAGCACCAACTTTATGGGCCGCCGCCGCCGAGGCTTATAAAACACCTACTGGTAAATTTACTTATCCGGCAGGTAGCTATGGTGGAGTTGATTACAGCGCTGGTACTTCTACTGCACCATACCTGCAGGCTGATATAGATAAATACAAGGATGGTTCAGATCCGTGGGGGCACCCAAATACAGACTGGTTTGGCGCTACACTAAGAGATTGGGCTCCTCAATCAAGACATAATATTCAATTAGCTGGTGGATCAGAAAATGTAAAATACCTGGCTTCTATCGGGTATCAAAACCAACAAGGTCAGTACATTAATTCGGCAACAGGCTATAAACAATATGATTTCAGACTTAACCTGGATGCTAAAATCAACAAATACATTTCTACACAATTAGGCGTAACCGGTCGCCAGGAAAACAGGTTTTTCCCTACTAAATCTGCAGGCTCCATATTCAGAATGCTGATGCGTGGATATCCTCACAGACCGGCTTATTGGCCGAACGGACTGCCAGGTCCTGATATTGAAAATGGTGAACAACCTGTGGTAATCACTACTAATCAAACAGGATATGATAGGGACAAACGTTATTATCTGCAAACAAACGGAAGACTTGAAATTAAGATACCCGGAATTGAAGGGTTAAAATTAACAGGTAATGTGGCGTTGGATAAATACATTCAGCAAGGCAAAACATTTGTAAAACCTTGGTATATCTATGCGTGGGATTATACCAGTTATGAAGCGGATGGTGTAACACCTGTTTTGAAAAAAGTACAAAAAGGACCTGCTAATCAGGCTACGCTTAATCAATACACACAGGATCAGTTAAATGCAATGTTGGAAGGCATCCTATCGTATGATCATAAATTTGGCGAACACCAGGTAGTATTTTTGGCGGGTGTAACCAAAGAAACTTCTAATAATAGTTATTTTAATGCTTATCGCCAGTATTTCCCTTCCATAGCTATTGATCAATTGAACGCAGGAGGCCAGTCTAATCAACAAGCTAATGGTAGTGCATGGGAGCGTGCCCGTTTAAATTACTTCGGACGTGTGGGTTACAACTTTAACGAGAAATATATGGCGGAATTTCTCTGGCGTTATGATGGATCATATAATTTCCCAGCCGACAAGCGTTTTGGCTTTTTCCCAGGGGTAACTGCAGGATGGAGAATTTCAGAAGAAAATTTCTTTAAAAACAATGTTCAGTTTATAAACTCTCTGAAACTACGCGGTTCCTGGGGACAAATGGGTAATGATGCAGTGTGGGTGAATGGCTCTTTGGTAGAGTATAATTATTTACCTACATATTCTATCAATACTCAAGGCTATGTAATCAATAACCAGGTTGCCACAGCCTACACCGAAAGTGGTTCTGTAAATCCAAACATAACGTGGGAGGTAGCCAATAACTACGATATTGGGTTGGATGCTACATTATGGAATAATAAAATCAGCCTAGAATTAGATTACTTCCAGAACCGCCGTTCTCACATTCTTTGGTTCAGAAATGCATCTGTTCCTCAATCTACCGGAATGACACTTCCTCCAGAGAATATAGGTAAGGTGGCTAATAAAGGGTATGAATTTAAAATTGGTTACAACGACCAGATTGGTGATGTACGATTTAACATTAGTGTGAATGGCGGCTTTGCTAAAAACAAAATTCTTTTCTGGGACGAAACAATGGGTACCAGACCTACTTACCAGTATTCTACTGGGCATCCAATGCCTGATAACCCTACTGATCCTGACGCTAATTTGCTATACCAGTATGATGGTGTATTTAAAGATCAAAAGGAAGTTGATGATAATCAACTGGATTATTCTCCTATCGGTGGTACTAAAGACAAAATTGCGCCAGGTAGTATGAAATTTAAAGATATAAACGGTGATGGAAAAATCGATGACAAGGATAGATTGAGGGCTGACAAAACATTAACTCCAACATTTCAAGGTGGTTTAACTTTGGGTGTTCAATATAAAAATTTTGATTTGAGTATACTGTTCCAGAATGCCTCCGGCGCTCAATTATTTTTGATGACTGAGTCAGGAACTATTGGTAATTACCTGCAATATACATACGATCATCGTTGGACTTTAGATAATCCAAGTTCCGTTGATCCACGTACGGTTGACAGGAACAACCAATACTTCTCTAACAGGAACACTTATTATATGATGAATACTAATTATGTTCGTTTGAAAAATGTGGAAATCGGTTATAACCTACCCGCAAGTATTGGCAAGAAAGCAGGTATCAGCAATTTGCGATTATATATAAATGGTCTTAACCTGCTTACCTGGGCGCACCAGGATATTTTTGACCCAGAATCAGTAAACAGCAGTTTACAGTATTACCCGCAATCAAGAATCATTAATACTGGTGTAACTGTAACCTTTTAAATTGACTACTGTATGAAAAGAGTAATAAAGTATATTTTGCCAGTCATTACAGCCGGAGCATTATTCAGCGCCTGTAATAAAGATTTCTTAAACACCCTTCCTTTGGATAAGCCTGCTGCTTCAACAGTTTGGGCTGATCCTAACTTAGCAGAAGCATTTGTCACAAATATTTATAACGTTTATCACGATGGTATATTAAACCAGGAAAGTATGGATTGTATCAGTGATAATGCATTATACAATTTTGGCAGAGCGGCTATAATGGAGGGGGGGATTAGTCCTTCATCAACCGGGTGGGTAAACAATACCTACGAATGGGGTGAGATGTATTCACGTATTCGTGCAACCAACCTCGCATTGGAGAATTTGGCGACAGCTTCATTTGACGTTGATGGTTTGGTTGATCGTTTAAAAGGGGAGACCTATTTCCTGCGTGCACATTGTTTAAATCAATTGTTGCGTTACTATGGTGGTGTTCCAATCATTAAGTCTTCTTATAGTCTAAATTCTCCTGACTTTACGATTGCCAGAAACACTTATGCGGAGTGCGTTGATGCTATTATAAGTGATCTGGATTCTGCTGCCTTACTACTTGACGGTAAAAATCTTGCCTTGGGCCGTGCAACTAAAGATGCAGCTATGGCGCTTAAAGCTCGTGTATTATTATATGCGGCAAGTGATCTGCATGATCAAACCAAGGCAAAAGCAAACTCAACATTGCTCAATAGTTTTGATCATTATGAATTGTTAGGATATACTGATGGTGATCAACAAACACGTTGGGAAAAGGCCAGAGATGCAGCTAAAGCTGTTATTGACCTAGGTAAATATGGATACAAGCTGGATTTAACGACTGCTTCTTCATTCGACCAGGCTATTACAGACTATACAGATGTATCGTTATCAAGAAATGGTGGGGAAAAAGAAACCATATTGGCAAAGTATTACATTGATGCATCAAGTGACGACTGGGGTGCTTGGTATCCCAGAAATAACACCACCAATGGTTATCATGGGTGGACTTCGAGTGAGCCCACCCAAAATTTGGTGGATAATTATGAAATGATGGATGGCACCAAATTCGATTGGAATAAGCCAGCTCAGGCCGCAGCGCCTTATGAAAACAGGGAACCTCGGTTTTATGCGTCTATTTTTTATGACGGATCAAAATGGAAACCACGAACCACAGATGGTGCAGGTACTGATCCATATGGAGAAATCCAGTTTGGCACATATGAAGTTGGTACTGCTGGATCTGCAAGCACTTATTTTGGTCTGGATACAAGAAACAGTTCTATTGAGAATTGGAATGGTACACGAACAGGGTATTCTATCAGGAGATTTACAAATGATGATGCTAATATAGTTGATATGAATAAAAAGCAGCAAATTGCTTCTATTCAGATTCGATATACGGAGATAGTGTTTAATTATATTGAAGCTTTGCTGGAATTGGGTGATGAAGCAACCGCTAAAACCTGGCTGAATAAAATCCGTTTCCGTGCAGGACTACCTGCCATTACAGAAACTGGCGCTGCGTTAGTAGATAGATATCGTAATGAGCGTAACATTGAAATGCTGTTTGAGGAGCAACGCTTCTACGATTGTCGCCGCTGGATGATTGCGCCTTCAACATTAGGGCAGAAAGTCCGAATCATGGTGGTTACAGGTAAGCTTAAGCCTGGGAAAACTGTTACTACTTACAGGTATAGTAAGGATAACTATGATTATACCTACACGGTACAAAATATAGAAGCTGGTGTGGAGAATCGTTCATGGGATGATAAATTATACTTTCCCCCTATTAAGCAACCAGAAATGGATAAAAACGGTAAACTTATTCAGAATCCTGGTTACTAAATAATTTACCCTGGTTTTTATTAAATGCTATGCCGGTTATTTACCGGCATAGTTTTTTTATCTTAGTGTGCTTTTATTGTAGCGCTGATTTTTTATTTTCATTTTTAATTCTGTAAGCCTTGCGTCTATCCAAACTTTCTGTACTGCTTGTATTATTTACTGCTGTATCACTTGTTCTGTTTTCTGGATGCGGAAGTAATCCTTCTGAAAATGCAACCACAACTGCCAATGAAAAAAAAGTGGTTGATCCATTGTTTACTTTATTATCTCCTGAACAAACGCATATTAATTTTCAGAATACACTTACTGAAAACCTGAACGCCAATGTAATGATGTATGAATACATTTATAATGGGGGAGGCGTGGCTATAGGAGATGTGAATGGAGATGGCTTGCAGGATATTTATTTTACCGGGAATATGGTACCCAATAAACTGTATATAAATAAAGGTAAAATGCAGTTTGAAGATATTACGGATGCAGCCGGTGTTGCAGGAAGGCCCGGTCCATGGAAAACGGGCGTGACAATGGTTGATATCAACGGTGATGGAAAAGAAGATATGTATGTTTGTTATTCCGGTAAACTAACTGGTCCGCAGCGGGTAAATCAATTATTTATTAATGAAGGCAACAATGCTGCCGGTATTCCTCACTTTAGTGAGCAGGCAGAGAAATATGGATTAGCGGATTCTGCATACAGCAACCAGGCCGTTTTTTTTGATTATGATCGGGATGGAGATCTCGATATGTTTCTCCTGAATCACTTTCCTAAATCATTACCTGTATTGGATGAAGTTACTACTGCGGAGTTATTGAAAAGAGATAACCCGATGACGGGTGTACGATTGTTCAATAATGCTAATAATCATTTTACAGATGTTACTACTAAGGCAGGCATCAGTAGTTCCGATCTTACTTACGGATTAGGGGCCGGCGTTGCAGATTTGAATAATGACGGATGGCCGGATATCTATGTGTCAAACGACTATGGCGTTCCTGATTATTTGTACATCAATAACAAGAATGGAACTTTCACCAATAAAATCCAACAAGAGCTAGGGCATTTCTCCAATTTTTCTATGGGCAATGATGTAGCGGATATTAATAATGATGCACTGCCTGATATTATGACGCTTGATATGCTGCCTGAAGATAACAGGAGACAAAAATTGCTTTTCGCTCCAGACAATTATGAAAAATTTGATCTCGCTTTGCGTTCAGGATTTTATTATGCCTATATGCGCAACATGCTCCAGCTAAATAATGGTAATGGCACTTTTAGTGAGGTTGGTCAGCTATCTGGCATTTCCAATACCGATTGGAGCTGGGCGCCTTTGTTTGCGGATTATGATAATGACGGATGGAAAGATCTGTATATCACCAACGGCTACCTGCGGGATTATACCAACATGGATTTTTTAAAATACATGGGCGATTTTTTAAAGGACAGGAAAGTAATGCGGCAGGATTTATTCAACCTGGTGCAACGCATTCCTTCTTCTCATGTAAAGAATTACATGTTCAAAAATAATGGTGATCTTACTTTCGCCAATATGCAGCAGCAATGGGGTTTCGACTCTGCCTCAAACAGCAATGGTGCTGCTTATGCTGATCTTGATAACGACGGGGATCTTGACCTGGTGGTAAATAATTTAAATCTGCCCGCATTCATCTATGAAAATCAAAACAACAAAAAATCATCCAATCATTATTTACAAATAAAGCTTGAAGGAAGTGGAATGAATACAGTGGGTATCGGCGCTAAAGTAACCTTGTTCAATAAAGGCAAGAAGCAATACCAGGAGCAAATGCCTACGCGTGGATTTGTGTCGAATGTTTCTCCCATTTTACATTTTGGAACAGGCGCTGATCAAACCATCGATACGGTATTGGTAATATGGCAAAGCGGTAAACAACAATTGCTTACCAATGTGTCGACCAATCAGCAAATAGTAGTACAGGAAAAAAATGCGGCGAGTAATATTCATGAGCAAAAAGCAATTGCTCCTTTATTTGCTGAAGTAAAGTCACCGCTTAGCTGGCATGGGGTGGCAAACAATATTAATGATTTTAAACGCCAGCCATTATTAGTGAATCCATTATCATTTTCAGGGCCATGCATGGCAAAGGGAGATGTGAATGGCGATAAGCTGGAAGATATGTATGTGGGTGGCGGTAGTGGACAATCGGGCACACTTTACTTACAACAACCCGGTGGACAATTTATTGCCAAAGCGCAGCCTGCATTTGAAGCCGACAAAGCATCTGAAGATGCAGATGCAATTATTACTGATGTAAACGGTGATGGCTTTGCCGATATATATGTTGCCAGTGGCGGTTATCATAATTATGCCAAAGAAGATGCAGCCCTGCAGGATCGTTTATACATGAACGATGGTAAAGGTAATTTTTCAAAAGTGGCAGATGCTTTACCGAAAATGCTGGTTAGCAAAAGTTGTGTAAAAGCAGCCGATGTAAATGGCGATGGCTTTACTGATTTGTTTGTAGGTGGAAGAGTTATTCCGGGAAGATATCCTGAAACACCCCGCAGCTATCTTTTGCTGAATGATGGTAAAGGAAAGTTTAAAGATGCAACGGCTGCAACAGCATCCGGATTGGAAAATGTAGGACTTGTTACCGATGCCGCATGGGCAGATATCAATGGAGACAATAAAAAAGACCTTGTTGTAACAGGCGAATGGATGCCGGTAAAAATTTTTATAAATACGAATGGTAAATTGGAAGATAAAACCAGTGCTTATTTTGATGGCCCGTGCAATGGCTGGTGGAACAAGCTCACCGTAGAAGATATGAATGGAGATGGTAAACCCGATTTAATGGTTGGTAATGAAGGGCTGAACACGCAATGCAAGGCAACGGCTAAGGAACCTGCTGAAATGTATTACAAAGATTTTGATGATAATGGCTCTCTTGATCCTATGCTATGCTTTTATATACAAGGCAAATCATATCCTTATGTTAGCAGGGATGAATTGCTCGATCAGATGGCGGGTATGCGTACCCGGTATACCAACTACGAAGAGTACGCAGATAAAACCATCAATGATCTTTTTACAAAAGAGGACCTGGCATCGGCAATGCACCTGAAAGCTGATTGTTTGCAAACGAGTTATTTTGAAATGGGTGCCGATGGTAAATTTCATACAAAAACGCTTCCTATACAGGCACAACAATCACCGGTTTTTGATATTACAGTACTTGATTATGATAAAGATGGAAAAAAGGATTTATTGTTATGTGGTAATATCAATAAAGCAAGGCTTCGCTTTGGTAAGTCAGATGCGAACTACGGTGTTTTATTAAAAGGAGATGGTAACGGTAATTTTGAATATATTCCTCAGTCAAGATCCGGGTTTAATATATGGGGAGATGTAAGAAGCGTGGTACAGGTAAATAATTATCTTTTATTTGGTATTAACCAGGGCGAAGTGAAGTCGTATAAACTCAAATAATTTTTAATGAGAAAAGCAATTTTCTTTCTTGCTATAATAAGCATTGGTTTTGGTTGTGCCAATAAACAGAAAAAATCCATAGATATAAGTCCGGATCGCATCAGCGATCTTATAGGCGAGATGTCACAGATAATGATCCATGACGTTTCAAATCCACCGCTTGCTGCACGATTTTTTAGTTATACCTGCTTATCTGGTTATGAAATTATTTCACAAAATGATACCGCTTTTAAATCGATGCACAGAGCTGTCAATAATTACCCGCTTATTAAAAAACCAGATTCTGTAGTTGGTAATAATTATCAATTAGCCGCTATACTGGCTATGATACAAACGGCAAAAAAAATGCAGCCTTCGGGTAAAAGATTAGAAACATTTGAGCAAACCATTTTAAAAGAATGCAGAAGTAAAGGTTTGAGTGATGAAGATATTGCAGACGCGCAGAAATATGCCGGTGTTGTAAGCAAAGCAGTACTAGCATATGCCAGGGCTGATAATTATATTAAAATAAGTAACCTGCAGCGCTATGCTCCCCTGGAGGGCGAGCAATACTGGTATCCAACACCACCTGCCTATATGCCGGCAGTAGAACCACATTTCAATACAGTACGTCCTTTCCTCATCGATTCAGCCAATCAGTTTGTTCCGCCACCACCTGTTCCTTATTCAAGAGATAAGCATTCCGCTTTTTATAAAATGCTGGAAGAAAATTATAAACAGGGAGAAGCTACTATAACAGATGAGCACAAACAGATTGCAGCATTTTGGGATTGCAATCCTTTTGCCGTACAGGACGACGGACACATGATGGTTGGTTTAAAAAAGATTTCACCCGGCGCTCATTGGTTAGGTATTACAGGCATCGCCTGCAAAAATGCAAAGAAGTCATTTAATGAATCACTGTTTATTCATACGGCAGTGGCAATGGGATTGATGGATAGTTTTATCGGTTGCTGGAATGAAAAATATTACAGCAATCGTGTAAGGCCTGAAACAGCAGTTAGAAATATTATTGATCCGCATTGGAAACCCTTATTACAAACCCCTCCATTTCCTGAATACCTGAGTGGACATTCCTGCATATCCTCCACTTCACAGGTAATACTCTCACACTATATTGGCAGTAATATCCCGTTTAAAGATACGGTTGAAGTGAGCTTCGGTTTACCTTCCCGAACCTTTCAGTCTTTTAAACAGGCAGCAGCAGAAGCTGCTATTTCCCGCTTCTATGGCGGCATTCACTATATGGATGCCATTGATAATGGGCTTGTACAAGGTGAAAAAATTGGAAACTATGCATTGAATAAGCTGAAAGGAGTTTTTTAAGGCAAACGATTGCACAACAGTCTTATTTGTTTTATCGGTACTTTAGTGCCTACATCTATCTAAACTCTTTTTCAATAAACATGAAAGCAAAACAAAAAAATTCCAGGCGCCTCTTTTTGAAAAATTCAATAGGCGCTCTGGCGGCATTTACTATAGTGCCCCGCCATGTATTAGGTGGTACAGGTTACCTGGCCCCAAGCGATACACTTACCAAAGCTATTGTAGGTGTTGGCGGTATGGGACGCGGGCATATAGAGTATGCAGGAACCAAAGTAGTAGCAGTATGTGATGTAGATTCAAGGCATATACAATTAGCCCTGGATGCTATGGGTGGAGGCAAAGGTGTAAAAACGTTTAAGGATTACCGTGAGCTGATAACATTGCCTGAAGTGGATATTGTACATATTGCTACGCCACCGCACTGGCATGGCATCATTGCCGCCGACGCTGCTCGTGCCGGAAAAGATATCTGGTGTGAAAAACCAATGACACGTACCATTGGCGAAGGCAAACGTTTAGTAGAAGCGGTTCAGCAGCACGGAAGGATCTTCCGGTTGAATACCTGGTTCCGTTTTTCAGATAATTTTTATGGTATGAATACCACAGTAAAGCCTATTAAAAAACTGGTAGAAAGTGGCATGCTCGGCTGGCCATTGAAAGTTACAGTGAGCAGGCACACAGGCTTCGACTGGAAGTTTTACTGGGTAGGTAAAACACATCTTGAACCAGAACAAGTTCCTGCAGAACTGGATTACAATATGTGGCTCGGGCCTGCACCGTATAAACCATACAATGCACATCGCGTGCATACTACTTTCCGTGGTTATTGGGATTATGATGGCGGTGGTTTGGGTGATATGGGTCAGCACTATATTGACCCGATACAATATTTTTTAGGTAAAGATGATACAAGCCCTGTATCTGTAGAGATAGATGCACCCCAGCAACACGATGATGCAGTTGGAACCTGGCGCAGGATTACGTACACATATGAAGATGGCTGCCAGATAATTTTAGATGGCGCCGGTACCGAAGAAAAAGCAGCATATATAGAAGGTCCTAAAGGAAAAGTATACAAAGGATTTCAATGTGATATTCCTGATTTTGAAAGAAAACTGGCTTCATTCCCTGATCCGCTGCCACAGGTTACGGATTTTGTGGATGCAGTAAAGAACAGGAAAAAATTTGCACTGAATGAACAGAATGGTCATCGCTCCTGCACTATTGTGAATATGGGTAAGATTGCATTGCAGTTAGGACGCAATCTGAAATTTGATCCTGTAAAACAGGAATTTATTAATGATGAAGGAGCCAATCGTTTGCTCAATCCACCATTGCGCGAACCCTGGTTTATTTAATCATTCATCACCCGCTGCCATAACAGAATATACAGGTTAGCGCAGCGGGAAAATCCATATACAAACAATAACAAACACAATCAGAATTATAATGCGACAAATATTTTTATCCTTTCTTCTTTGCTGTGCTTTACATGGCGCAATAGTAGCGCAAACAAACAGCAATAGAACGGTTACTACCAAGATAGCAGACCTGCTGGCAAAAACGCCTGCAGAAGATGCTGCACAGCTTAAAGTAAATGCTGCTGCGGTTGCCGATCTTGGTGCAAATGGTATTGCAGAATTGGCCGGCAAATTAAATGCTGGCGGAGATGATACACGTCTTCATTATGCCATCAACGGATTTTCATATTATGCTACACAAACTGGTAATGAAGCCTGGCGGGATGTTGCTGTAAAAGGTTATGGTGAAGCATTGGGGAAATTAACCAATCCAGAAGCGCAATTGTTTATTATTACGCAATTGGAACATGTGGGCAAAGATGATGCAATTGCATACCTGCAGCCTTTTTTAAAAGATGAGCGTTTATCAGATGCGGCCGCAAGAGCATTGGCAACTATCAACAGCGAAGCATCTAACAAAACATTAGTAGGCGCATTAAATGGTGCATCCGGCAATGCTCAATTATCACTTATACAGGCATTAGGCGATACGCGTTACCGTGATGCCGCAACATCCATTGCTGCTGTTGCAAACTCAAGTGATCCTAAATTAGCAAAAGTAGCATTGTACGCTTTGGCAAGAATTGGTGATCCTTCTTCAGCTACAACATTAGCTGATGCAGCAGCCAAAGCTGGTTATACCTATGATGTTACAGATGCAACATCCTCTTACTTAAAATATCTTAATCAGCAGGTGGCAGATGGTCACACTGCTGAAGCTACAAAGGCTGCAACACAATTAATGAAAAGCGCTGTTGCCGATAACCAGGTACATACCCGCATAGCAGCTTTAAAAGTGTTAACCGATATACAGGGAGCAAATAGCACCTCACTTTTAACCGGCGCTATGAAAGATAAAAATGCAGCCTATCGTGAAGCCGCATTGAAATTTGCGCAACCATATATAGGCGATGCTAATAGTGCACAATGGTTGAAAGCGTTAGGAAAATCAAGTCCAGACGCTCAATCAGAGATCATAAGAATGTTTGGAAATACGGCTGTAACTGCTGCGTTACCGGTGGTATTGAAGGCATTGAACAGCAAAGATGAAAACGTGAAATTGGCTGCAATAGCTGCCTCCGGAAAGATAGGACAACAGGAAGCGATACCAGGCTTGTTGAGTGTACTTAAAACTGCTAACCCCGCAGAAGCTGCTGCCGCAAAATCAGCATTGTTATCTATAAAAGGTGATGATGTGGTATCAAAAGTTGGTGCTGCATTGTCTGATGCTTCTCCTGCAGGAAAATCTGCCATCATTGATGTGTTGGGTTCAAAGGCTGATGCAAATATGGTAAAAGATGTGTTGCCGTTGATGAACAGTGCAGATACAATCGTAAGCAAATCTGCAAGGGCTTCCATCAAACAAATGGTTACGCCTGATCAGTTACAGCAATTGACTCCATTGTTATTGGCTGCAGGTAATAGTAAAGATGCAGGAGATCTGCAGGGAGCACTGGTAGCGGCGCTTAATCGCATACCGGATGCGGCACAACGCAGCAAAACTGCTTTGGACCTGATAAGTCAGGCGCCTGCTGATAAAAAATCACTTTACTATAATGTATTGTCTGGTATTGGAGGTAAAGAAGGACTGCAGACTGTATCAAATGCTTTTGCTAACGGTAATGATGCAACGAAAAAAGATGTGATAACCGCTTTGTCAAACTGGAAAGGAGGTGTCGCTACCAACCAATTATACCAGTTGCTTCAGCAAACCGGTAAAAGTTCTCCATCTACTAAAGATGCTGTAGATGGTTTCATCAAACAAATCAGTATTTCCGACAATAATGGTGATGAGAAATTGATCTTTTTGCGCGATGCAATGGAATATGCGCAAACAACGGATCAAAAGAAAGAAATACTGGAGGGTGTGGAAAGATGTAAAACTTTTCCTGCCTTATTATATGCCGGTAGCTTTTTAGATGATGCTGATCTGCAGCGTGAAGCAGGATCTGCAGTAATGAATATTGCACTTGCAGATAAAACAATATACGGCGTTAATGTTCGTAGCCTTTTAGAAAAAACAATTACTGTATTAAAAGGTTCTGAAAGCGATTATCAGAAAGAAGCCATACGCAAGCATATAGCAGCTATGCCGCAAGGCGAAGGTTTTGTTTCTTTGTTTAATGGAAAGGATTTAACCGGTTGGAAAGGTCTGGTAGCCGATCCTATCAAGCGTTCTAAAATGGACGCAAAAACATTGGCAAAAGAACAGGCAAAAGCAGACAGCACCATGCGCAATGGATGGGGTGCTAAAGATGGACTGCTGGTATTTAATGGTCATGGCGATAATCTTTGCACAGAAAAAAAATACGGTGATTTTGAAATGTATGTTGATTGGAAAATAACAAAAGAAGGAGACGCCGGTATTTATTTAAGAGGAACACCACAGGTACAGATATGGGATACATCACGTGTGGATGTTGGTGCGCAGGTGGGTTCTGGTGGTTTATACAATAATCAAAAGAACGAAAGCAAACCCTTAGTGCTTGCTGATAACGCCATTGGCGACTGGAATTCATTTCATATTATAATGGTAGGAGACCAGGTTACTGTTTATTTGAATGGTAAGCTTGTTGTAAACGGCGTACCACTTGAAAATTACTGGGATCGCAGTTTACCTATCTTCCCTGAAGAGCAACTGGAATTACAGGCACATGGAACATACGTAGCGTACCGCGATATATATGTAAGAGAAATACCCCGCCCTCAACCATTTACATTAAGTGATGCGGAGAAGAAAGAAGGATATAAAATTTTGTTCGACGGAACTAACCTGCACGAGTGGCAGGGAAATAAAACTGCTTATACAATTGAGGATGGAAATATAGCTGTATATCCTAAAAAAGGCGGCAGTGGAAATTTATATACGAATGATGAGTATAGTGATTTTGTATATCGTTTTGAATTTAAACTTACACCCGGCGCAAACAATGGTATCGGCATACGTGCGCCATTAACAGGCGATGCGGCTTATGTAGGCATGGAAATACAGGTGTTGGATAATGAAGCTGACATGTACAAAGATCTGAAGCCTTACCAGTATCATGGTTCTGTATATGGCATTATACCGGCAAAGCGCGGATTTTTAAAACCAGTAGGAGAGTGGAATGAAGAAGAAATAGAAGCAAAAGGCAACAAAATAAAAGTAACATTAAATGGTACAGTTATTTTAGATGGCGATATAGCAGAAGCAACAAAAGATGGTACGCCCGATCATAACAATCACCCGGGATTGATGAACAAAACCGGGCATATTGGTTTTCTTGGTCACGGCGATATTTTGTATTTCCGCAATATTAGGGTAAAGGATTTAAGTAAACCTGCGCCTGCACCAGCTCCAGTTAAAAAGAAAAAGAAATAATAAGTAGTAAAAGGTTTATAACAAAAATGCGATCATTACGATCGCATTTTTTGTTTATAGACAGCCTTTCTCATGATGCAAAAAACTGTGCTCGAAGCTTGCGCTTCAAGACACAGTTAACCGTGAAACCCCTCTGTCCATCGGTTTTTCACTGGACTATCCTTTAATCTATATAATAACACATGCTAACCTCCCTGATCTTGTAACAATCCGCATAGGGTATGGATCACCGTGATTTTTTCAATGGACAGAGGTTGATTCAAATGCGATGCAAAGCTAGCACTGGTATGATGGTTGATGTTAGCCCTTAGAGGCAGGATAATGCTCCTAAAAGACAGGATTTAATAAACGATGGTTAATGTGGTAGATGGAGGTCAGTTGTTTGTCAATTTTCCGGGAGTGATGTGAAACTTTTCTTTAAAGGCCCTGGAGAACTTGCTGAGATTATTATAGCCAAGGCGATAACCAACTTCTGATACATTCATGTTGTGCTCCTGCAACATTTCTTTGGCTTTATACATCCTTACGTTTTTATAAAACTGGTAATAAGAATCGCCAAACATTTGCTTAAAAAGTTTTTTAAATTTTGTAGGCGACATACCAATCTCTTTTGCCACTTCTTCAATAGGTGGACATGCTGATTCGTATCCCTCAGACAATCTTTTTTTTACTTCATTTAATTTTTCAATGTCATCGGGATGAATTTTAGCAGCCGTTTTCGAATTTCTTTTTTCAACCCTGTTTAATATCTGGTAACAAAGCTCTAATGCCCGTGAATGTAAAAGCAAGTTATTGGGTCTATTCTCATAGAGATTTTGGTCAATCTCTCTTAGCATGTGTAATAATGGTGCATCAAGGTATTCTACATGATACAGTGGGTTATTTTTATCAATGATAGATTCAAGTAAATCGTGCTGTGTTTGCGGTTGTCTTCTTATAAAATCTTTTATTCGCTCGTGTGTAATGATGATATATATAAGGTGATAATGCTTGCCGGGTTTGAATGAAAAAGAAGCAGAGAGCAAAGGAGAGCTGAAATAGATGCCATCGTCGGTTGTGTACCCCAGTTTAAAATGCTGATCGGCAGTGGTTGTTTCCAGGTATTGCTCACCCAGGTTTGATATCAATACATAATATCCTTTCTCAGATTGTACAATGCGGTCCCGCGCAAATATTACGGGTTGATGAAAAACAACTTTCATCCTGCGCATGCGCAAGCCCCAATCAATACTTATTTTGTAAATATTTCCTTTACCTATTTCATTGTCAAAAAACAAAGTGTTTCCATCGATGGTAGCTTTCAGCAAAGTTGATATCTGGGGCAGCCAGGCTTCATCGTTTGTGTAGTGAATAACCAAAGGTTCCTGAGCGCTCATAACTGTTAGAAGGAGTTATATCTCCTGATTTTTTCAGGAAATAAAAATACACAAAACTTCAGTCAGTCTGCATAAAGCTGCGTTTGCGTGGCTTTCAAGAATGAACGTCCTAACAAAAAAAGAGGTAGCCCCAG
Source organism: Agriterribacter sp. (assembly GCA_047600465.1). Taxonomy (GTDB): domain Bacteria; phylum Bacteroidota; class Bacteroidia; order Chitinophagales; family Chitinophagaceae; genus Agriterribacter. The sequence continues at coordinate 379,507 of JASGKU010000007.1, read as the reverse complement.
CTTGGTAGCTACCTCAAATTCAACAACAAAATAAATTATCTTCTCCAATGGCCCTTTACCCAAACAGATCTTCTACCACTGCCATTCCAATACCCGGCTACCCATGTATGTCCTCTGCGGGGTTGCACATAATGAGGCGCAATATATTCATATCTGCCACCTCGCCACGCATATTCTTCGGGTATCCATACCGCCCCCGGGTAAGGCACGCCAGGGCGTACTGCCATGGGTGGAGGCAAGGGTCTCTCGCTAACATATACTCTCCTTGCACAGGAACTGAAAACAATGGCTATTATAATTACACTTAGTAAACTGTAAATTGATTTCATGATACAAAATTTTGGTGAACGGTGTATTGACACATCAGAATACTAAAAGTTTATTCAATGGTGCAGGATCGGAGTTTTATTTCATTTTATTAACAAGCGGGAAAAAGTATGAAAAAGAGGGAATGGCGTGCGATTTTATTTAATTTTTCCCTTTGCCGTATGGATTTGAACTGTACATTTGCAAAAATTTTATAGACATGAAACTAATTAAATATGCAATGATCGCCGGTGTTGTAAGTCTTGCAGCTTGCGGTGGTGGAGATGAAAAAAAAGCTGACCAACCTGCCGCAGAAACAAAGGCAGATACTACTGCTCAGGAGAAAAAAGCAGAAACACCCGCTGCTCCTGCCAGCGATGCTGCAGTATTAGACATTACTGCCAATGATATTATGCAGTATGATAAGAAAGAACTGAAAGTAAAGGCTGGACAAAAAGTTACCCTTACGCTGCATCACGCAGGCAAACTGGCTAAAGAAAATATGGGTCATAACCTGGTGATTGTAAAACCGGGTGTAGATGTTACCGCATTTGCCATGAAAGCGATTGAAGCGAAAGCACATGATTATTTCCCTGAATCAGAAGCTGGAAATGTAATTGCACACACTAAACTTATTGGTGGTGGCGAAAGCACAACTATAGAATTTACTGCTCCAGCAGCGGGTTCTTATCCTTACTTCTGCAGTTTCCCAGGTCATTTTGGACTTATGAAAGGAGTATTGATTGTTGAGTAGTTAGTTTATTAACGAACTAAGGATATTTTATATAATTACAAACCCACTGTGCAAACAGTGGGTTTTGTTTTACCAATAATCTTTATATACTTATTAGCTGCCCATATAAACTTTCACAGCTTGATTGTATATATTGTTGATTGCCTCAAGCCGGCGGGCTTCGTATCCGCAACGCCGCTGCCTTTTACTTTTAGGAGATCTGTCAACAATAGATCATTATTCTGCCATTCCTCTATTCAGCTACATTGCAAATCTCACGCAAAAGAAGGCGGCTTATGCGGATACTGGTATCAGTGCGAAGTTTTTTAATTATATTCAACTGAAGCCGGCAATTTAAGAGAGCGTATGACCTCACATCTATCGTCTCACTTTCTGCCTTCTCCCTTCTGCCCACTGCCTAGTATCTATAATGTTCTGGCTTAAATGGTCCTGCCTTTGGAATACCGAGGTATTCAGATTGTGCAGTGCTCAGTTCATCCAGTTCAACACCTATCTTTTTAAGATGTAAGCGTGCTACTTTTTCATCCAGGTGTTTTGGTAATACATATACTTTGTTCTCGTAACTTTTGTGGTTTGTCCACAATTCAATTTGTGCCAATGTTTGGTTGGTGAAAGAGTTACTCATTACAAAGCTTGGATGACCTGTAGCACAACCTAAATTCACCAGACGGCCTTCGGCTAATAATATGATGTCTTTGCCATCAATAGTATATAAATCAACCTGTGGCTTAACAGTGTCTTTAGTATTGCCATAGTTTTTGTTCAACCAGGCAACATCAATTTCAATATCAAAGTGCCCGATGTTACAAACAATGGCTTTATCCTTCATCAATTTAAAATGCTCGCCGGTTATCAAGTCTCGACAGCCGCTTGCTGTTACAATGATGTCTGCTTCCTTTACTGCATCAATCATTTTCTTTACTTCAAATCCGTCCATGGCAGCCTGCAATGCGCAGATCGGATCAATTTCGGTAACGATTACACGACAACCTGCCCCTGCTAACGATGCTGCAGAACCTTTACCCACATCACCATAGCCACCCACAACCGCAATTTTACCAGCCAGCATTACATCTGTTGCGCGGCGGATAGAATCAACCAGGCTTTCTTTACAACCATACTTGTTATCAAATTTCGATTTGGTAACAGAATCGTTTACGTTAATGGCTGGAATAGGTAATGTGCCTTTCTGCATTCTTTCATACAAGCGATGTACGCCGGTAGTAGTTTCTTCGCTCAAGCCTTTTACATGTTGAATAAGCTCAGGATATTTATCGAATACTATATTGGTAAGATCACCACCATCATCTAAAATCATATTTAAAGGACGATCAGCACTGCCAAAGAACAAGGTTTGTTCAATACACCATTCTGCTTCTTCGTTGGTTTGCCCTTTCCATGCATATACGCCGATACCAGCTGCTGCAATGGCTGCTGCTGCATGATCCTGCGTAGAGAAGATATTGCAGGAACTCCATTTTACTTCTGCACCGAGATCAATTAATGTTTCAATTAAAACAGCAGTTTGAATAGTCATGTGAAGACATCCTGCTACACGTGCTCCTTTTAAAGGCTGTGAGGCACGGTATTCTTCACGAATGGCCATCAAGCCCGGCATTTCAGCTTCTGCTAATCTTATTTCTTTACGTCCCCATGCAGCAAGACTGATGTCTGCCACTTTATATGGCAACGCAAAATCAATGGTGGAATTGGATACTGTTGACATGATAAATGTTTTTTAAGTTATTATTTTATTGAATGATAAGATTGATAAGAGGGCAAAGCTACAATGGTAGAACAGAATATTATCCATCTGTCAATTATTTGGGATAAAATTCTGTTTTTTCTATTTTTATAGAATAAATATGCAGTAAGCAATGAAAAAAACGCAGCAAAAAGAAAATGTGCCTGTACAAATCCCTGTGCTGGATGAAAAAGACCTCTCTATTCTTCGCCTGTTGCAACAAAATGCCCGCATTACGGTAAGGGAAATATCAGACGCCATTCACCTGAGTACAACACCGGTGCATGAACGAATTAAGCGAATGGAAGACACGGGTATTATTAAGCAATATGCCACGCTGCTTGACCATACAAAAGTGAAAAGGGGTTTAATGGTGATCTGTTATGTATCGCTTAAACAGCACAATAAAACTGCTGGTGGAAAGTTTATTAAAGCCATTCTTGAAATGAATGAAGTAATGGAGTGTTATAATATTTCGGGCGACTTTGATTTTATGCTGAAAGTGGCGGTTGAAAACATGGATGCGTATTACGATTTTCATGTGAACAAATTGAGTGAAGCTGAAAACATAGGCAATGTGCAGAGCGTTTTTATAATGGGAGTGATTAAGCAAACCCATCAGTTGGTGTTTTAATGTAAAAGAATTCTTTATTATCGGATCAGCATCATTTTCAAACAACCCTTAATACACTTATTTTTGTTTATAGTTTATAAATAACCGGTATGAGCGACAGTACAATTATTATTATAGGCGTTGTAATTGCAGTATGCTTTTTAGGTATCTATCTTTTTGTATACAGATCAGATGTAAGAGCCAATAAAAAGGAAGAAAAAAAGGCAAATGAAAACATCGGTCTTCAATTGCAGGCATACGAGCGCCTTACTATACTGGCTGAGCGACTTTCACTAAAAAATATGGTATCCCGTATTTCGCCCGCCAATATGCAGGCAGATACGTATCACACATTGTTAACAGAAACTATAAAGCAGGAGTACGATTATAATTTATCGCAACAATTATATGTCTCATCTCAATCCTGGCAGGCTATCACCAACCTCAAAGAACAGAATATCTTTATCATTCACCAGTTAGCCAATACCTTGCCACCACAGGCTTCCGGGCTCGATTTGTGCAAGCGCATTCTTGAATTGCTGGACGCAGATCCAAAAACTTCTCTTCATTCTATTGTGTTAGACGTATTGAGATTTGAAGCGAAAAAAATCATGTCAGGCTCCTGAAAGCTTTGATACGCCTCCATTTCCTTCTTTGTTGAAAAGGCGCTTTCCTTCCGGCTTTCTATATAAAATGTTAAGACAATTGTCGAAAAGTGATATAGAAAAATAATCACACTATTTTCACGTTCGTCAATGGGCTTGATAAAGTTGTATATATAGTTATTACTTTTGTCGCACTTTCAACAATTAATACAATATGAAGTTTTTTTTCCTGCAGGTTGCTACAGACTCTCTTAATAAAGCGTTAGCTGCACAACACAATATTCCTGAGCCTGGTTCAAAAATCAGTTTATGGGATTTGCTCATGTCCGGCGGTTGGATAATGGTTCCATTAGCATTGTTATTGGTGGTTGCTATTTTCTTCTTTTTTGAAAGATTGATTGCTATACGCAATGCCGGTAAAGTGGATTATAATTTCATGAGCATTATCCGCGATCATGTAACCAACGGAAATGTAACGGCAGCAAGATCGCTGGCTAAAAATACTTTTAATCCGGTAGCGCGAATGATAGATAAAGGACTGCAACGTATAGGTAAACCAATTGAAGCCATTGAAAAAAGCATGGAGAATGTAGGTAAATTGGAAATCTATAAGATGGAAAAAAATATTACGGTGCTTTCACTCATCGCGGGTATTGCGCCTATGTTTGGATTTTTAGGAACTATAGTAGGGATGGTACAATTGTTTTATGGTATTTCTTCAACAGGTGAATATACATTAGGAACCATTGCTGGTGGTATATACACAAAGATGGTTACCTCTGCCAGTGGTTTGATCATTGGATTATTAGCATATGTGGGATATAATTACCTGAATGCCCAGATTGATAAAAATGTGAACAGGATGGAAGCTTCAAGCGCTGAATTTATTGATATACTACAGGAACCGACGAGATAATGATTGGCGATTTGAAATTTGAGATTTGAATAAGTGAACAGTGTTTAATATATTTTATAACTAATGAATTTAAGAAAAAAATTAAGAGGACATGCGGAAGTGCACACCGGTGCACTTAATGATATATTGTTTATCCTCCTCTTGTTCTTTCTCATTGTATCTACGTTGGCAAATCCGAATGTTATAAAAGTATCTGCGCCTAAGGGTAAGAGTGATACCAAGGCCAAGCAAACTGTTGTTGTATCTATAGATAAAAATAACCAGGCATATATTGGCCAGAAGAAAATACAACTCACCGACCTGGAAAAAGAACTGCAAGTTATTCTTTCAAAAGAAACCGAAAAGCCATCCGTGGTTGTAAATGCAGATACTGCAGGGCATTGGGGAGATGTATACAAAGTGTTGCAGACAGCAAAAAAGCTAGGTGCATCAGCGGTTGCTTCGGTAAATGCGAATTAGTGAATGGCAGGTCGGCACCGCAGGTCAAACCCTGTATTTACTGGTCTGACGCTTCGCGTACCGACCATAAACCTGCAACTTGAAACCTGCAACTATTTGTTTCTCCCTGCTTTCACCATCCTGTCTTTACCCTGCATATCTTTCTTCACTACAATGTCACTAAATTCTTTTTGTAAAAGAAGTTGTTTAACAGCTTCACCCATGGATTCGTGAATTTCAAAATAGAGGCTACCTTTTTTTTGCAGGTGTGTTTGAGCAAAATCAGCAATGGCATTGTAAAACAATAATGGGTCTTCATCATCTACAAACAATGCCAAGTGCGGTTCGTATTCCAGCACATTGGGCTGCATTTGCTGTTCATCCGACTTTGGTATGTAAGGTGGGTTGCTGACAATAATATCAAACAACGGAAATGTTGATGGTGAGGGTTGTTTTAATATATCTGCTTGTTGAAATGTAATATTGGTTTGTTGTGTGATTCCATTTCTTTTTGCAACTTCTAATGCTTTACTGCTGATATCAATTGCCCACACTTCCGCACCAGGTATATTTTTTTTCAACGCGATCGGAATGCAGCCGCTGCCTGTACCGATATCTATAATGTGGAGTTGTTGATGAATTGCCTTTGTGTCTTGTACAATCCACTCAACCAGTTCTTCTGTTTCAGGTCGGGGAATCAATACATTTTCATCAACAAATAATTTCATTCCGTAAAACCAGGCTTCCTGTAATACATATTGAACGGGTTTGTGTTGCAGCAGGAGTGTTAGATAATCATTCAATTTCTCCTGTTGCTGTTTAGTAAGGGCAATATCCTTTTGCAATACCCGATCCATTCTTTTTAAACCGGTAATATTTTCTATTACCATATCCGCTATGTTTTCAGCTTCACGTTTTTCATACAAAGTGTAAAGCTCATTACATATATAGCGATAACTTTCGGTAATAGTCATGCGATTAATTATTGCGAAAAGGAACCACAAAGACACAGTGGCACAAAGTAACACAAAGAAAGTTTATGTTACTTTGTGACTAACTATTTATAATCACTGATTTGAAAATAAGGGACGTGCGTTGAGTTCCTTCCCTTCGGGAAGGTCAGGATGGGCTTGGGTTTTATTTCACCGGCTCATCCAGGTTAGGATAATAATTCACTCCCCACCATTCGTATCTTTTAAACTGGAGCGTGATGCGTTTTTTAAAATCATCCCAGCTTTTATTTTTTACCGGGCTCCAGAATACTTCGCTCAATGCAGTGAGCCGCGGAAATATCATATACTCCACTTTGGCAGGATTGCTCATATATTCTGTCCATACATTAGCCTGCGCTCCCAATATAAAATGATATTGATCCGGCTTTAATTCTTTTGGTATTGGATCGTAACCATAAGCAACCTGCAGCGGAAGATAACCTCCTATGGTAACCGAATCTTCTTTTTTGCGTTGGGAGTGATCAATATAAACATAAGTACCGGGTGTCATAATCACATCATGATTTTGTTGCGCTGCTTCGATGCCACCCTTTTCTCCACGCCAGCTCATTACGGTAGCGTTAGGTGCCAAACCACCTTCCAGTATTTCATCCCAACCAATCATTGCCTTTCCCTTGCTGTTGATGTATTTTTCAATACGACTTACAAAATAGCTTTGCAAGCCATGTTCATCTTTTAGTCCTTTTTCTTTAATCAGGTTTTGACAGAACTCAGATTTTTTCCAGGCTTCTTTCGGACATTCATCACCACCAATGTGTATATATTTTGACGGGAATAAAGGAATCACTTCATCCAGCACATCCTGCAAAAACTGGAAAGTGTATTCGCTTGGGCAATATACATCTTCAAATACACCCCAAGCCTGTTGCACATTTTTACCTGTGCTATCACCACTCCATGCGGTATTTTTAGCGGGTTTGGTAGGTTGATCAGGAAAACAGCTTAACTGCGGATAAGCTGCTATTGCCGCAGAAGAGTGACCCGGTAATTCAATTTCAGGAATTACAGTGATAAAACGATCGGCAGCATATTGCACAATTTCTTTTACCTGCTCCTGTGTATAATAACCACAATGTTTTTCTCCATCATTTCCTTTGCCAGGGTAACGCCCGATAATAGTGCCATTTCTGCAGCTACCCACTTCAGTAAGACGTGGATATTTTTTTATTTCAATACGCCAGCCCTGGTCTTCCGTTAAGTGCCAATGAAAAGTATTGATTTTATGAAGGGCAAGCATGTCAAGATATTTTTTTACAAAATCCACATCAAAAAAATGGCGGCATACATCCAGCATGGCCCCCCTGTATGTAAAGCGTGGATAATCTTCAATAGATGCAGCAGGAACTTTGAGTTTAGCAGATTTTTCAACAGGCAATAACTGTATTAATGTCTGCATACCATAAAATGTTCCCTGCTGTCCATCGCCGCTTATTTGTATAGACGCCGGTGATATATCCAGCGTATAACGTTCGGGCTTATCAGGTGCCTTTACAAATGTTTTGGTAGAAAAGCTGATAAAATTCTTTGCTCCCTTTGCAGCAGTTTTTAATGAGAATCCATAATATTTCTGCAGATAAGCATTAAAAAAATCAACCGTATTTTTTTCGGCATCGTTTCGGGTAACGATGACCGTATGTTCATCCAATGTAAAATTGCCGGTTTTTACCTGCGCTTTTACCGGTGTTGGAATAATGGGTAAGGAAGTTTGTGCGTTTAATTGCAGTAAAGAAAAACTCAAAAAAATTGCAAAGACTTTTTTCATCAATAATTAATTTAAAATAGGTAAAACGATGGAAGAAGCATTATCCTTATCATGATAAATGCGGATCACGGATTTTTGAAAATCAGTTTCTTTAGCGGTGTAAATATCTGTAAATTTTTGTGGATTGCGATCCATTAAAGGAAACCAGGAGCTTTGTACCTGTATCATCAGCTTATGCCCTTTTTTAAAAGTATGCGCAACATCCGGTAATGTAAATCTTATCTGTGTGGGCTTACCCGGTTCAAACGCTTCGGGTTTTTCAAAACTGTTTCTGTATTTGCCCCGCATAATTTCTCCGCGTATCATCATCTGGTAACCTCCCATTGGGTAAATATCTTTTTCTGAATATTTAAAATCATCAGGAAAAACATCAATCACTTTCACTACAAAATCAGCATCGGTTGTATTAATGCTAATCTTTAGATCAGCAATAACAGGCCCGCCCAATGTAAGATCCTTATTCAACACATCGGTTTCAAATAATAATACATCAGGTCGTCGTGCTGCGAAACGTTGATCATCTGTCATATATTCTTTTGTGCGGTATAAGTGTACCCCTTCTGCATAAGGCACGGGTTTGGCAGGATCGCTGGTATATTCTGTGAAGCTGTTTTGTGCAGAAGGCATTGTTGTAGTGAGGTGTCCGTTTGATTGAAAATAATACGGCTGCATCTTCATTTCCTGCGGAGGCCAGGTAGTTGTTTGATGCCATTTATTTTCGCCGGAGAAAAATACCGTCGCTCCTTTTATGGATGAATCATTGCCGATGCCTTTGAGATAATAATTGAAAAATGGAATCTCAATATGTTGGGTAAAGTACTCCGCGGTATTTTCTCCAAACTGTATATTACCTAAATGCGTACCCGAACCTGAATTCCATTGTCCATGATACCATGGTCCCATTACCAGTCTGCAATTGGTTTGCGGGCTTTGATTCTTTATAGCCTTGTATGAATTCCAGGCGCCAAAGCCATCTTCCGCATCAAATGTTCCGCCAACCACTAATACAGCCGGCTGAATATTGTACATGCTCACTCTCGCATTGCGCGCCTTCCACCATTCATCATAATCAGGATGAGCAAACATTTCTTTTATAAAGCGCGAACTATCGTCCATCAGTTTGACAATATTCGCTATTGGTCCATTATTCAAATAGAATGCATAGTTATCCGATACAGAAAATGTAAAACCTTCTGCACCAACCGTGGTAGGAGCGGGGCGTGGTTTACCAAAACCTGCATAAAAATTGGTAGCATCTATTAAGGAAAGCGCACCGTTGTGATGCCAGTCATCACCCATAAACCAATCGGTTACGGGTGCCTGTGGTGAAACCGCTTTCAATGCCGGGTGACCGCAAGCGGCGGCCATGGTAGCATAAAACCCCGGATAAGAAGTACCCAGCACGCCCACTTTACCATTATTGCCTGTAATATTTTTGATCAGCCAATCAATCGTGTCGTAAGTGTCGCTTGCTTCGTCAATATCTTTTTTACTTTTTTTATTTTTTATAAATGGCCGCAGATCTTCAAACACTCCTTCACTCATCCATGTGCCGCGCACGTCCTGTATTACCATAATGTACTTTTCCTTCATGTAGCTTTTGTAATGCCCGCCCCAGAAATCTGAAAATTCATTTTCTCCATATGGGGCACATGAATAAGGAGTCCGCGTTATAAGTATGGGATGTTTTTCTGCATTGTCCTTAGGAATATATAATGACGTAAATAATTTAACGCCATCCCGCATGGGTATATACACTTCCTTTTTATAATAGTTGTTCCTGATCCAGGCAGAATCCTGGGCGTGAGAAAAAAGAGTGAACATTAGTAAGGTGGAAAACAGGAAATATTTTTTCATTATGTTTTTGTATTTCTGCAGTGTTGTAGCCGCCAAATTAAAGATATTACAGCGTTGATTAATGTTCTGTTAACAAAAAAATTAAACAAACGTTTGATTTATTGATGTCATTATCCCTACCTTTGCGTTCCTGATTTTTAAGCTTTCCGGAATTCTTCCATTGCTTGTTATTGCCACAATGAAAACTAATTGTATCGCTATGCGGTGTAATTCTTAATCGTGCGATTTTTATTTTATTAAAATTATTTATGAGATACGGGGCGTTGATTCTTTTTACATTCTTCTTTTTTACTGCTCAACAATTATCTGCGCAACAGCAACAGGACTCTGTGCTGGCAGATGCTACATTGCCGAATGTTATTCAATATGCGCTAAAGCAGCAGCCAATAGTACAACAATCTTTAATTGATGAAAAAATAACTGATCTGCAGATAAAGTCAAGACTGGCTGATTGGTATCCGCAGATCAACTTTAATTATTTATACCAGCACAACTTCCAGGTACAAACCAGTATTATTGGAGGCAATCCCGTTAAGCTTGGTGTAAACAATACTTCTGCTGCACAGTTTACCGCATCGCAAACTATTTTTAACCGGGATGTTTTATTGGCAAAACAAACCGCTGGTATTGTGCGCCAACAGGCAAGGCAGCAAACTTCCAGCAATAAAATTGATGTAGTGGTAAATGTGTCAAAGGCTTTTTATGATGTGCTGGCTACAGAACAGCAGATAAAAGTTACCGATGAAAATATTACGCGGCTGCAAAGAAGTTTAAATGATACGAAGGCGCAGTATGATGCAGGCGTGGTTGATAAAACAGATTATAAAAGAGCAACCATCGCTTTGAATAATGCCATTGCATCTAAAAAAAGCAGTGAAGAAGCATTGAAAGCAAAGAAAGAATACCTTAAAAATCTGATGAATTATCCTGTAAATGAATCGTTGAACATTGTATACGACAGTGCTACACTGGAAAAGGAAACAGCGCTCGATACATTGCTGACAGCCAATTATGAGAAGCGTATAGAATATCAATTGTTACAAACACAGCGTAAACTGCAGGAGTCGAATGTTAAGTATAACAAATGGGGGTTTATTCCTTCTTTATCTGCTAACGGTGCATACAACTTCAATTACCTGAACGATAATTTTGGAAAGCTCTATAATACCAATTACCCGAACTCCTATGCAGGGCTTACGCTGGCCTTTCCTATTTTTCAGGGTGGTAAAAGGTTATATAATATAAGGCAGGCAGAGTGGCAGTTAAAGCGCACAGATCTTGACATTGTGAGTTTGAAAAATGCTGTGAACAGTGAGTATGCAGCAGCGATGGCAAACTATAAAGCCAATTACTCAAACTATATGGCTGTAAAAGAAAATGTGTTGCTGGCAAAAGAAGTGTACGATGTAATAGACCTGCAGTATCGTTCCGGCGTGAAAACTTATCTTGAAGTAATTACGGCAGAAACCGATCTGCGTACTGCTGAGATCAATTATTTTGACGCATTGTATGCCCTGCTAAGCAGTAAAATTGATGTGGAGAAAAGTTTGGGGGTTATCAATCCTTAATAAGATAATAGCCTGCGAGGCGGACTATCATCATAAAATTTGATTATAAAATTTTGAACAGAGAATATATGCTATTAAAAAGAATTGAATTGTACACAGCAGTTGGCTTAGTGGGATTGCTTTCTGCATGTGGAGCGAAGGATGCGCAACAACAGCAAGGTCCTCCACCGGCAGTTGCTGTTACCATAGATACTGTAAAAACAACCAATGCTGTTTATTATGATGAATATCCTGGTACATTGGTAGCAATGAACCAAACAGATATCCGTCCGCAGGTTACAGGATATGTTACCGGCATTTATTTTAAAGATGGGGATAAAGTAAAGAAAGGACAAAAGCTATATGCTATAGATCAGCAATTGTACAATGCCAATTATCAGCAGGCATTGGCCAACCAGGCGGTACAGGAAACCAATTTGCTGAAGGCGCAGAAAGACGCGGATCGTTATCACGAGCTGGATAAGAAAGATGCCATAGCAAAACAACAGGTTGACTATGCGGATGCTGCGCTGGAAGCCGCAAAAAAACAGGTGGATGCAGCTAAAGCCAACGTAAATGCGGTACGCGCCAATGTTAGTTTTTCTACTATTTATGCGCCATTCAATGGTACTATAGGTATATCACAGGTGAGGAGTGGTACTTCTGTAGTAGCAGGACAAACAATATTAAATACTATTTCAACAGATAATCCAATGGCTGTTGATTTTGCCGTTGATCAAAGCGAAGTATACAGATTTGCACAATTGCAACAGCAAAGCAAAGGCGCCGGTGATTCTACTTTTTCTATTGCTTTTAGCAATGAGGTATATCCAATGCACGGAAGTGTGAGCGTAATTGACCGTGCTGTTGATGCACAAACAGGCACCATCAAAACAAGATTGGTTTTCCCTAATGATAAAGGCGTATTGAAAGCAGGTATGAGTACTACTGTAAAAGTATTGAACAAAGCATCTACGCAATCTGTTATTATTCCGTATAAAGCCATCACTGAACAATTGGGCGAATTCTTTGTATATGTGGTAGGCGACAGCAGCAAGGTATCGCAGCACAAAGTAAAGGTTGGCAAGCAGATTGCCAATGATGTAATTATAAAAGAAGGATTAACACCGGGACAGCAGATTGTTGTACAAGGGGTGCAGAACCTGAGAGAAGGAGCGGTAGTAACTACGCAGCAACCACAACCTTCTACCGGAGCAGCGAAAAAGTGATTAGTAGAAAGACAGAAATTTTAAAGGATGATAAAAGTAGAGTAGTGAATTCAAACAATAGATCAATAGTTCCTATGCACTATTGACTACCTGCCTGCCGGCAGGCGGGTTCACTATTCACCATTCACTATTATGATAGCAGACGTTTTTATAAAAAGACCGGTAACGGCGATCGTTATATCCATTGTGATTGTATTGGTAGGAATTATCTCACTGATCAATCTTCCTATAGCACAATACCCCGAAATATCTCCGCCAACAGTAAATATCTCCGGCAACTTTACCGGCGCTGATGCGCAAACGGTGGAACAAACTACCACTACTGCTATTGAAACGCAGGTAAACGGTACCCCGGGTATGACGTATATGAGCAGCAATAGTGCGAGTAGTGGTCAGAGTAATATTACAGTTAACCTTGAGGTTGGTACAGACATTAATATAGCTACGCTGGATGTGCAGAACAGGGTGAGTGTGGCAGAACCAACTTTGCCTGATGCAGTAAAGCGTTTAGGCTTAACCGTTCGTAAACGTAACCCAAGTGTAATGGCGGTATTGGGATTTTATTCGCCAAAAGGTACACATGATGCTTTGTTTATTGGTAACTACGTAAACATGTATGTGAAAGACGCTGTACTGCGTGTAAAAGGCGTAGGTGATGTGCTTTCACGCTCTGATGATTTTAGTATGCGTGTGTGGTTGAATCCTGAAAAGATGGCTGCGCTGGGCATCACACCGGCAGAAGTAAATGCTGCTTTACAGGAACAGAACCTTCAGGCTGCTGCCGGAACTGTGGGTGGTAACCCGCAGCCGAATATGCAAACTTTTGAGTACAGTGTATTAACCAATAGCCGTATCAACAAGCAGGAAGACTTTGAAAATATAGTAGTAAGAAGTAAACCCGGTGATGGTAATATTGTTTACCTGAAAGATGTAGCAAGGGTGCAGCTCGGTCGCTTTGACTATGGTGTTAATGCATTTGTAGACAGTGCTAAACCTGCGTCTTTCTTATTGATATACCAAACCCCTGGTGCCAACGCCCTTGATACTTACAAAGGAGTGATGGCGAAGATGGAAGAAATGAGAAAAACATTTCCAAAAGATATTGATTTTCTTATTCCGCTCGAAACGGTTTCTGTAGTAAATGCTTCTATAAGTGAAGTGGTAAAAACACTGGTTGAAGCTTTGATACTGGTGGTGCTGGTAGTGTTTTTATTCCTTCAGAACTGGCGAGCCACGTTGATTCCGGTGTTAGCCATTCCCGTTTCATTAATAGGTACGTTTATTCTTTTTGGACCTTTAGGCTTTACCATTAATACGCTTACTTTATTCGCGTTTGTATTAGCCATCGGTATAGTGGTGGATGATGCCATTGTGGTAGTGGAAGCGGTGCAGCATAATATAGATCATGAACGAATGTCGCCTGCAGAAGCCACCCGAAAAGCGATGAAAGATATATCAGGTCCGGTTATCGCTATCGCCCTGATATTAGCAGCGGTATTTGTGCCCGTAGGTTTTATACCCGGCATTGTAGGAAGATTATACCAGCAGTTCGCTATCACTATTGCGGCTTCGGTACTCATCTCCGCATTTGTAGCGTTATCGCTTACACCTGCATTGTGTACCATCATGCTTAAGCCATCAAAACCCGAAGATGCCAAGAAAAATATTTTTGATAAATTTTTTGCAGGGTTTAATTATCATTTTGGAAGATTAACCAATAGCTATACGAGAGGTGTGGCAAAATGGATCAGGGCAACACCTTATGTTATTGTAATGATGATTGTATTGTTTGTTGGATTGTTTTTTCTTTTTAAAAATAAACCAACAGGATTTATTCCAACAGAAGATGAAGGAAGGGTATTGGTTACCTATGAGTTGCCGGAAGCTGCTTCAACTTCAAGAAACCTGGTGCTACTGCGGGAACTGATTAATCGCATAGGTACGTTGCCCGAAGTAAAAGTGGTAGGTGGTATATCCGGATTAAATATCATCAGCGGATCTAACAGATCAAATGCGGGAACCATTTTTGTGAACCTTAAATCATGGGATGACAGAAAAGGTGAGGGGCATCATGCACAGGATATCATGAATAAGCTCAGGAAGCTTACCGGTGATATAAAGGAGGCGAGAATCCTGGTAATAGCACCACCTGCTATTCCGGGTTTGGGTGCTACGGCAGGTTTTACTTTTGAATTACAGCAAACCAGCAGTACAGATGATATCAAGCAATTTGAAAAAGTAGCGCAGTCTTTTATAGGTCAGTTAAATAAACGTCCTGAGATCGGGGCAGCATATACTTTCTTTACATCGCGTTCTCCCAGTTACCAGGTAGATGTAGATAAAGAACAAGCTAAGAAATTAGGTGTATCTGTGTCGGATGTATACAATACGTTGTCTACTTTTTTAGGAAGCAGCTATGTGAATGACTTTAATTTATACGGAAGAAATTTCCGTGTAATGTCGCAGGCAGACAGCAGTTACAGAAGTTCGCTGGAAGGAATGGAGAAATTCTATGTGCGCAACAACCAGGGGAACATGGTTCCACTTGGTTCTTTAATAGCCACTAAAGTAATTGAAGCGCCGGCGGTAATATCGCACTATAATATTTACCGCTCTGTTGAAATCAATGGTACTCCGAAGCCGGGTGTAAGTAGTGGTCAGGCAATTGAAGCATTAAAAGAAGTAGCGCAAACATTACCTGCAGGTTATGGCTTTGAATTTTCGGGAATGAGTCGTGAAGAGATATTGGCAGGTAATCAGCAGTCTATCATATTTGCTATTTCTCTTGTATTCGTATTCCTGTTTTTAGCGGCATTGTATGAGAGCTGGTCAATACCTTTTTCTGTATTATTTGCTGTTCCTATCGGTGCATTAGGATCTATACTTACACTTACTTTTCTGCCAAAATTATCTAACAATATATATGCACAGATTGGTTTGATTACCTTGATTGGTTTGGCGGCGAAAAATGCCATATTGATTGTGGAGTTTGCCAAAGAAAGGGTAGATGCCGGTATTGAAATTACGCATGCAACATTGCAGGCGGTGAAGCTTAGGTTACGCCCCATCATTATGACTTCTCTGGCATTTATACTGGGCGTATTGCCGTTGGCATTTGCAGAAGGCGCTGCCGCAGAAAGTCGTAAAACGATAGGGTGGACGGTATTTGGCGGTATGCTGGCTGCAACCACGCTGGCAATATTTGTAGTGCCTGTGTTATTTGCTTTGATCACAAGGCTTTCTTACGGCAAAAAATTGAAACGCTTACAAGAAGAAACAAAGAGACAGCATGAGATTGATCAGGCTGTTATAAGCAGAGGATAATAACTATTGAAAAATTTTTAATCCGGATCATGCATTGCATGGTCCGGATTTTTTATGTAAACAATAAACTTCAAGCACATCAATTATTATATATCATTTCATTATTGGCTAACTAAAAGCATGATTCTTTGAGCAGAGTAGTCGCCTCACCCCAACCCTCTCCTCACGGAGAGGGAGCAGAACCTGGGAGTGCTTCAGTCGTCGTATCATTATTTATTATGACAACTATGATTCTCTCTCTTGTATTCTCTTGTGCCATCGGCACACCCTGTTTGTAGAAAAAAATAAAATATGATAACGACTCCGTAGGAGTCGCACTTTCGTTTTTTATTCAACATGGATCAAACCCATCATGCATTAATCAGGACCGAATTCTTTTATTATTTCAAATCTCACAAACATCTCTTCGCTATACCATTTTTCTTTTCTTGTCTTTTGAATTACATC
Organism: Agriterribacter sp.; assembly: GCA_047600465.1. Lineage (GTDB taxonomy): Bacteria > Bacteroidota > Bacteroidia > Chitinophagales > Chitinophagaceae > Agriterribacter. The sequence continues at coordinate 362,952 of JASGKU010000007.1, read as the reverse complement.
CGTGTGTTGCTGCATGGAATAAGCAAATGATATCATCGCTTCAACATTATTCCATATACTGAAGGTGGCTTGTTTTATAAAAGGTACCTCCCCGATACTAACGGAAAAGGCTAACCCCTGTGCATTTTTTAAAGCAGCAGAAGTGCCAGGAACATGTGCCCAGAACCTCCTGATTTTTTTAATGGAAATGGTAGCCCTTGTTAACACGGCAATCTGCCCGGTATGAGTTGTTTTATCGCGCAGATTACCAAAAGCTTCCTTACCATCCCAGGTGCCATGCCCCGATGATGGTTGCATCAATATTGTATGTGTTTTACATTCAAACCATTTGTACCAACTAGTTATAAAACTGCCATACCAATTTTTTAACAAAGTGGAATGAGTATCCGGCAGATGCGCATCATCTCTCACCACTAATATTCCCCATTGCAGCCAGTCTGGTTTTTTGCTGAACCCGCCGCCTTTGCCGCATCCCAGCAACTTCCAGAAATAGATACTACGGTTTGTGATCAATGGCAACCGATGCAGTGCCATTGCCAGCAATGCGAAAAAGACATACTTTTTCGGATAGCGGATAATGGTAAGTGCAACAACGAGTGGTTTGTCAGGCTTCATAACAATTGCGCAAACGTATGCCCAAATTTTTTCTTATGATAATCCATATTAGCAGAAATGCGCTTACATTTACCATCTTGTTTAAAAAGGTTATAACGATTCCACAAATGAAAAAAATAATTTCAACTCTTTCCGCATGTATTTTGCTTGCTTTTTTATTTTCCTGCAATAAGCGTTCCGGCAATCCTAAAATATTAGTGTTTGCAAAAACCGCCGGCTTTCATCATGAATCTATTGCTGTAGGAATTCCCGCTATTGAAAAATTGGGCAAAGAAAATGGCTTTGATGTAGATACTACAACAGATGCTAAAATGTTTAATGAAGACACGCTGAAAAAATATGCAGCGATTGTTTTTTTAAGCACTACCGGACCGCTTTTCGATAACAATGAACGCGTAGCATTTCAACGATATATTGAAGCAGGTGGGGGTTATATGGGTATTCATGCTGCATCAGATGCAGAGTATGATTGGTTATGGTATAATCGATTGGTTGGAGGATATTTTTTAAGTCATCCCCAACAGCAAGAGGCTAAACTGATCGTAAAAGATAAAACACATGCATCCACCAAACACCTGCCGGATGTATGGACAAGAAAAGATGAATGGTATAATTTTAAAAAGCTTAATCCTGATGTGCATGTACTTATTTCAATTGATGAAAAAAGTTACGAAGGTGGAAAGAATGGAGACAATCATCCTATGGCATGGTACCATGAGTATGATGGGGGAAGAGCGTTTTATACAGAGCTAGGGCATACGGATGAATCTTATGCAGACCCTAACTATCTTAAACATATTCTTGGCGGTATTCAATATGCGATAGGCGATAATAAAGAACTTGATTTCAGTAAAGCAACAGCGCAATATCCGCCCGATGAAGATCGCTTTACCAAAACACCATTGATACAGGCGCAGTTTTATGAACCAACTGAAATGACGATCCTTCCTAATCTTGATATATTGGTTACACAGCGCAGGGGAGAGGTAATGTTGTATAAAAAAGACAGCAAAGAAATAAAACAGGTTGGTTTTCTGAATGCATACTTTAAAACCAAAACAGCCGGAGCGAACGCAGAGGAAGGTGTATTGGGCATCCAAAAAGACCCCAACTTCAGTAAAAATCATTGGGTATATATTTTCTATAGTCCTATTGATACTTCTGTAAACAGGCTTTCCCGTTTTACGTTTGAAAACGATACGATTGATCCCAAATCTGAAAAAATCGTTTTGCAATTTTATTCTCAAAGAGAAATCTGCTGCCATACCGGCGGTTCTGTTGCGTTTGGTGGTGATGGATTGTTGTATGTTTCAGCAGGGGATAATTCAACGCCATTTAATGAGCCCAATCAACCATATACCAACCAGGGCTTTGGTCCTTTGGATGATCGCCCAGGTCATTTGCAATACGATGCCCGCAGAAGTTCCGGTAATACCAATGATCTGCGCGGAAAAATATTGCGCATCAAAGTGAAAGATGATGGTACATATGAAATACCTGATGGTAATCTTTTTCCTAAAGGAACTGAAAAAACAAGACCAGAGATATATGTAATGGGTAACCGAAACCCTTATCGTATTTCTGTTGACCAGAAAAACGGGTTTTTATATTGGGGAGAAGTGGGACCAGATTCAGGTGTTGATAGTTTTGGTGTTCGCGGTCCCCGTGGATATGACGAGTTGAACCAGGCAAGAAAAGCAGGCTTTTTTGGTTGGCCTTATTTTGTGGGTAATAATTATCCTTATAACCGTTACGACTACGCGACGGGTAAATCTGGTGAGGCTTTTGATCCCGCAAAACCTGTAAATGAATCAAGGAATAATACAGGTTTAAAAGATCTGCCACCGGTATCGCCCGCATTTATCTGGTATCCTTACGCTGCTTCTGCAGATTTTCCACAAGTAGGCAGTGGCGGGCGCAATGCCATGGCTGGCCCTGTATATTATACAGATCTGTATCCCAAAGAAACACGCATGCCCGATTACTTTAACGGCAAGTTGTTTATTTACGATTGGATCCGTGGCTGGATGAAATTAGTGACCATGGCACCCAATGGTGACTTAGATAAAATGGAGCCATTTATGGAGCATACCAAACTGCACAATGCCATTGATATGGAAGTTGGACCGGACGGTAAAATATATGTGCTGGAATATGGCACAACCTGGTTCGCTAAAAATGACGATGCAGGGTTGAGTCGTATAGATTATAACCCAGGAAACCGTGCACCCAAAGTGAGTGAAATAACCATAGATAAAACATCCGGAACGGCTCCATTAACGGTTAAAGTTTCTGTAACTGCCAAAGACCCGGAGAACGATGCTATCACATATATATGGTCTACCGGCAGCGGACAAACGAAGGAAACAAAAACGCCTGAAGCAGAACTGGTATTGGATAAACCAGGCGATTATGCGATTACTGTTGAAGCAAAGGACGATAAGGGCGCATCAGCCAAAAGCAATATGGTAAATGTATATGCCGGTAATACAGCTCCCGAAGTGGGTGTTAAAATAATAGGTAACCAAACCTATTATTTTGCGGGCAAACCAGTAGCATATAGTGTTGCTGTAAACGATAAAGAAGATGGTAATACCATTGATGCCAACAACCTGTATGTAACGGCAGATTATATAGATGGTGATGATAAGGCAGCCATTCCGCAAGGACATCAGCAAGCTGCCGCCGCAGTTGGTGGAAAAAGCATTATGTTATCACTCGATTGTAAAAGCTGTCATAAAGTAGATGAAAAATCGATAGGGCCTGCTTTTGCAGAAGTAGCTAAAAAGTATAAAAAAGATGAGAAGGCTCCTGCCTATCTTATAAATAAAATAATAAAAGGAGGTAGCGGCGTATGGGGCGAAACCGCCATGGCTGCACATCCTAATTTACCAGAAGGCGATGCTAAGCAGATTGTTCAATGGATTCTTTCTCTGGGAAATGAAAGCGTAAAAAAATCTTTACCACCAACAGGAAATGTGCCGGTGAAGGAAGTGAAAGAAGATAAAGTATTATACATTTCTGCAACCTATATGGACAAAGGCGGCGCTTCTATAAAACCATTGGCCGGTTATGGCGGTACAGTTTTAAAGAGTAGTAAACTGATGTTTGATGGCGTAAAGTCTATGGATAAATTTTCAAAGGTTGATTATGATGGTTCAAAAATAATGGTAACGCCCAAAGAACAAGGCTGGTTTGCTCTTGATAGTATTGATCTGTTAGGTGTAAGTGGAGCAGAATTAAATATTGCATGGAAAGACGCCCCAACAAGCGGCTATATTTTTGAGGTGAGACTTGGATCGGCAGATGGCAAAAAGCTTGGGGAAGTAAATCTAGCGCCTCCGGCAAACAGCAAGCAAACAACAGCCAAACTCAGAATAAACTTTGAAGCCATTACAGATACAAAAAAGCAAAGCCTGTATGTGATAAGCCGACCCAAAGATGCTAATGAAAAGAACCAGGTGGGAATACACACAGTAGAACTGTTGGCAAAATAATTTAGATAGTTGCAGAATTATTCCGGGCAATAAATAATCTTCTTAAAAAATAAATGCGAACTTCCGGTAACGATACCGGAAGTTTTTTTGTTTCTATTCTTACATTTTAAACGTGTTTATATGCCTGCTAATAATAAAAATTCCCGTCGCCGCTTTATCCGTGATGCTTCTTTAACTGCCAGTAGTTTTTTTATCGTACCTCGTTATGTGCTGGGAAAAGGATATATAGCGCCTAGTGATAAATTGAATATTGCTGCTATTGGCGCAGGCGGAAAAGCCCGGGTTAATATACCCAATGCGTATAATAATGGCTCGGATAATATTGTTGCACTATGCGATGTGGATGACCGTGAATCGTTGGATATGCGTAAGAAATTTCCAAACGCTCCGTACTATAAAGATTTCAGGCAGATGTTGGATAAGGAGAACAAAAATATTGATGCTGTAATAGTTACTACACCTGATCATATGCATGCGGTGCAGGCAATGGCGGTTATGCAAAGAAGTAAGCATGTGTATTGTGAGAAGCCTTTAACGCATGATATATACGAAGCTCGTATGCTTACCCGTGCCGCTGAAAAATATAAGGTAGTAACACAAATGGGCAACCAGGGCAGCAGTGGAGATGATACCAGGAATGTAGAAACCTGGATTCAATCAGGCGTTATCGGTGATGTACATACAGTGCATGTATGGACCAATCGTCCTACATGGCCGCAGGGCGTACCAGCACCTTCTGGAAATTTCAATATACCTAAAGAACTGGATTGGGAGCTTTGGCTGGGTACAGCACCACAGCGTGATTTTAATCCTGCATACCTGCCTGCTATATGGCGTGGATGGGTTGATTTCGGTACAGGCTCTCTTGGTGATATGGGTTGTCATTTTATTGACGTGCCTTACCGCGCACTTAAACTAAAATATCCCATAGCTGTTGAAACCAGCGTGGGTTCAGTATACGCAGGTTTTTTTAAAGAAGTGATTTCGCCCGATAGCTATCCGCCTTCTGCTAAAACGCATATTCAGTTTCCGGCAAGAGAAGGAATGCCTCCCGTGGAAATGATCTGGTATGATGGTGGTATTCGACCCAAACGGCCGGTAGAATTATTGCCTGATGAAGAATTGGGTTCAATAGATGGTGGAATTATTTTTGAAGGAACAAAGGGTAAAATCATGGCTGGTCTTTTTGGAAAAAATGCAACACTATTGCCTACTCAAAAAATGAAGGATACTGTGTTACCCAAGTCGGCTTTTGCATTTGTAGAAGGAGGCAGTGATGGACATCAGCAACAATGGGTAAAAGCATGCAAGAAAGGATATGGAACTTACACAAGTTCTTCTTTCGATAAATCTGGTCCGTTAACTGAAACCGTATTAATGGGTAACCTTGCGGTGAACAGCTACAATTACTTTGAAACAGATGCCAAGGGCAATAAAAAATTCAACGGCAGAAAACAATTATTGTGGGATGGAGAAAATATGCGCATTACCAATTTTGAGCCAGCAAATAGATTTGTAAAGAGGGAATACAGAGCGCCGTGGAAACTGGAATAAATACATAACCATAAGGGCACGGAGGCACAAAGGGGCACTAAGAAATTTTCAGTTTATGGTTTATTGTTTTTGAATGAAATGACTGCTAAAGCTAATTGCTCTATAAAATCGTAAGCATTTTAGAAAAGCAAGGGCTGTGGATAGGTCACCTCCCCTTCGGGGAGGCGGGAGGGGCGTCTTTACATCACCTTAAACGTAATAGCAGGTGTCATCATCTTGCTGCCATTTTTTAAGCGTACAATGATATTATCCAGTGTCATTTCATCGCCTTTTTGAATATTGTCTTTTACACTTTGTCTCCATAGTTCAGACATAAAGCCTGTATTGGCAAAATCATTGGTGCGTAAGTCGTTGGTGATTTTTGTCTGACCGGTCTCTTCATCTTTATAAGCGCTTTTGAACTTATAGAATACTCTGAAGCGAACAATGGTATACGTTTCTCCCTTCTCATCTTTTGCTACTAATGAAGAATCAATAATGCGTGATAACGTTTCTGGTGTAATATCGCCTCCCTTTAATCCACCAATACTCATAGACACTTTGGGAAGGGTTTGCGTAGGAGCGGTCTCCGGCTTTTTGTTTTTATTCTGTGCAAATAAATGAAAGGAAGAAAGAAGTAATAAAAACAAGAAGACTTTTTTCATAATCTATTGTTTATTTAAGTGATTCTCAACTGGTAAAACGAATGTAATGTAAAATTTATTATATAGATGTTTTGTTAAAACCAGTAAAGCATCCGGCTTTAAACATGTGTTACAACTTTCACAATTGTATGTTTTCATAAACAAGGAAGGTTACTTAAGAATATATTTATAAAATGGATAAACTCCTGGTAAATAATTCCTGTTTAAATGAAATCTCACGAAGATGCATGCGTTAGTGAGTAGTTATGCAAAAAAAAGTAAACTTTGAATTTTAGATTAGTTATTCCCACTCTTCTTTTTTATATAGTAGCTGTAGCAACTGTGTTTATTTTAGGAGAAGTTTCACCCAGTGGTCCTTGTGTACCAGGGTTAGGAATCTTTTCTTTTTTTCTTCTTATTCCACTTGTGGCAATACTTTTAATACGCAATGTATACTTGTTGCTTACGGCAGGCAAAGCCTATTTGATCAATGTTGTTTTGCACTTTGTTGCGTTGGTTTTGCTTATTGTTATAATGAGATAAGAATCTTACTGAAAACTGATCGCTTTAAAAAATTGGATCTGCTATTATTATCACAACCTGTAACATAATCTAAAACCCAGAGAAATAGCAGGCAGTAAAGTGTTCCCTGCTTTTGAGTCTGCACCATACCTGATATCAGGGATATTTAAATCTATAGAATTAATTCTTTGATCGGTATCGTAATCGAATTCTTTATTAATAGTTGAGATGTTCCGATATCTCATTCCCAAACCACCAAAGCAATCCATGTAAAACCGCCTTCCTATTTTTTGTTGTATACCAAATACGAGATGTAAGGCGTAAATATTTTTTTTCACGCCGAAGTTATCAATGAAGGAAGTGGTATCATTGCCTGGTTTGAAATAGGAGATGGCTGTATTATGAAAATCCTGTGCCCCAAAAATATTAGCGCCAAAATACAATCCTTCCATAACCCCTTTGGGTTTTCTTCTTCTTTTTTTCTGAAAATAATACCTTACCTCCGACTTGATTTTAAACCCACGTGATTTATAAAAGCTGGTATCGGCACCATCCATATAGCTTTTCCTGTATTTTATCCCAAACTCATTGTACCAACTCATCCTCGAAGATAAATTCCATTCTATGCCCGCCTGTATGGTTGGGAAATTAAAATCATCTGCAAGATGCAAAGGAGAAAATTTCAGGATAGCTTTTTTTTGTTGTGCTTCAATTTTTAAACACAACAAAGAAATAATAAGTACAAATGCAAACTTCTCCACTACTAATGAATACGATCGCCACGCAGTTCCATTTCTTTCATTATGCCTGCTTCGTAGGCTAACCATGCTGTCCATCGGGTTCTTACTTTTTCTTTTGGTATATATGTTTCGGCCAGTTCAATAAATAAAGTGTAATGTCCGGCTTCACTTTCCATAAACCTGCGATAAAATTTACGCAGGTAATCATCATTCAATCCTTCACTTAATCTTTTAAATCTTTCACAACTTCTTGCTTCAATCAATGCCATGGTAAGCATTTGATCTAAAAATCTTTCTTCACGACTGCCGCCTTTTTTCTGAAATTCCAGCAGCTTATTTACATAAATATCTTTGCGCTGTATGCCTAAGGACAATCCGCGTTTGTGTAATTCTGCCAGCACCAAACGAAAATGGCCCCATTCTTCTGTTACAATAGGCGATAGCGCTGTAACCAATGCTTCTTTTTCTGAATACCGCTGAATAAGGGTAATACAAGTGGTGGCAGCCTTTTGTTCGCAATATGCATGATCTGTAAGAATTTCTTCCAGGCTTATACTTGCCAGGTCAATCCAGCGGGGATCTGTAGGCAACTGTAAACCCAATATGTTTTTTACATCAGCTTCATTCATATAGCGCAAAAATAATGAAGATGATGTTGACATACGGATAAGAAATAAACTGAGTTGGTACTGTAAGTAGAAAGGGTTGGGTGCATTTTGAATTTTTGCACTATGCTCCCCTCGCCACCGTTGGTGGAGAGGGGAGTTGAGGGGTGAGGTAAATAAATGCGGCGAAAATTTGAAATGCACCCGAAGAGTTGTTAATATACCCGACTAAAAATTTTCCCTGGTTTGCTGCTAACCCTGTAATTTTAAACCATGAGAGTGATATTTTTTATTGCATCATTCCTTTTATCGGTTGCGCTTATTGTTTGTCTTGGTTCAAAAACATGGTTGCCTTTGCCATTGGGCGAATTTCTAAGCCCGCAGCATGGTGTGTGGCAAAATGCGGAACCTGTTCATGCATCGTTAAACGAAGAGTTGGTATTCCCGAATCTTAAAGGCAATGCTACTGTTTATTTTGATGAGAGACTGGTTCCTCATATAGTAGCGGATAATGATGAAGATGCCTGTTTTATACAGGGATACCTGCATGCACGATTTCGTTTGTGGCAAATGGAATTTCAAACCTTCGCGGCTGCCGGAAGAATCAGCGAGATTGTTGGAGATGCTGCACTTAAATATGATAAGGGTAGAAGACGGCTCGGTATGGTATATGCTGCAGAAAAATTGCAAAAGGAAATGGAAAAAAATTCCATTACAAAAACTGAAATTGATAGTTATACAGCTGGAGTAAACGCATATATAGAAACATTGTCTGAAAGCCGACTGCCTGTTGAATACAGGTTGCTTGGATATTTTCCTGAAAAATGGAGCAACCTAAAAACAGCTTTGTTTGTAAAACAAATGACAGAAACCCTTGCTGGTGGCGAAGATGATTTGCCGATGACAAAAGCAAAAACATTTTTTGGAGATGCTGCCTTGCGGATCTTATTCCCGCAAATTGCAGATTCCTTAGATCCTATTATTCCTAAAGGAACCGCTTTTGCTGCGCCTGGCGTAATACCTGTAGCTCCTGCTTCACTTGATTCATTATACATAGAAAAAGATACAACGCTTGCTGGGCAACTGAAAGAAATAGAGAAACCACATCCTAATAATGGTAGCAATAACTGGGCGGTGAGTGGAACTAAAACCGCAAGTGGCGCTCCCATATTATGCAACGATCCTCATCTTACATTATCACTTCCTTCTGTGTGGTACGAAATGCAGGTAACAACGCCTACAATGAATGCATATGGTGTTGGATTTCCGGGTGCGCCCGGTGTTATCATTGGCTTTAATGATAGTATTGCATTCGGCTTTACCAGTTCTGAGCGGGATGTAAAAGATTATTATAAGGTGAATTTTAAAGATGAGACCAAAGCTCAATACAGGTTTAATGGTGACTGGAAAAATGCAGACATCCGCATTGAAGAAATAAAAATAAAAGGAAAGCCTAGTGTATACGACACTGTTGCTTATACTGTTTTTGGCCCTGTAACGTATGATAAAAGGTTTCCTGCAAGTGATGATATGATGAATACTGCGTTGGCAGTGAGATGGAAAGCGCACGATGCTTCCAATGAATTATTGATGTGGCATTACCTGGATCGAGCCAAAAATTATAACGATTATGAATATGCGCTGCAATATTTTTCCTGTCCTGCCCATAATGTAGCCTTCGCTTCTAAATCAGGAGATATTGCGCTGTGGCAGCAAGGTGAATTTCCTGCGAGATGGAACAGGCAAGGTATCTATGTTATGCCTGGCGAAGACAGTAGTTATATGTGGCAGCAATTTATTCCGAGGACAGAAAATCCACATATACTAAATCCTGAAAGAGGTTTTATCAGCAGCGCCAATCAACGACCCGTTGATAGTGCTTACCCATACTTTATACCCGGTGGCTATGATTTGTATAGAGGGATTGAAATAAACCGCAGGCTTGCATCGATGCAACAAATTACACCGCAGGACATGATGAAGCTGCAAACAGACAATTACAATCTTTTTGCAGAAACCGCACGTCCTTTATTATTAAAGTATGTTGATGAATCCGCATTATCAGGCAATGGAAAAAATTATTTAGATAGTTTCAGGAACTGGTCGTTATACAATAATATAAATGAGCAAGGCCCTACGATATTTAAATTATGGATAGACAATTTACAGAAACAAGTGTGGGACGATGAATTTGATAAAGCCGGTGTAGATCATTTGCGTCCTGCTGAAAGTACATTGATAGAGGCTTTGCTGCACGATAGTGCATTTAAATATGTTGATAATATCAATACATCCCAGGTAGAATCAGTGAAAGATGTAATCAATACCTCTTTTGCTGCAACCGTAAAACTATCAGATTCTTTAAGCGCCATTAATAAATTAGCATGGGGTGCGTATAAAAACACCTCCATATATCATTTGCTGAGAGCAAACGCGCTGCCTTTTGCCAGAACAGGCCTGCCTGTGGGCGGAGGCAAACATGTTATTAATGCGATGCAGCATGATCACGGTCCCAGTTGGCGTATGATTGTTGAGCTAACGCAGGACACACATGCATGGGTTGTTTATCCGGGTGGGCAATCTGGTAATCCTGGCAGTCCTTATTATGATTCGTTTATTGATAAATGGGCTGGTAACGGGTATTACGAAGCATGGTTTATGAAACGGGGTGAAAAAGAAACTCAAAAGCTGATTGGGAAAATGCATTTCAAGAAAGGATAAAAGCATTTAATCTGTTGACAATGAAATTTATTTCTTCTATACTATTGATGGCATTGGTAAGTTTCGCTGCATGTTTGTACCTGCCATGGTGGAGTATTGCAGTAGTTGCGTTTGTAGTTAGCATTGCTATACAGCTAAAACCTTATCTCGCATTTATTGCAGCATTTGTAGCGTTGTTTATATTTTGGGGTGCTCTCGCTATGTATATGAGTTCAAGTAATAATCATTTGCTGGCGCACAAAATAAGTCAGTTGGTATTAAAAAAAGATGACCCGTTTATGCTGATTGCATTAACCGCACTGATTGGTGGATTGGTTGCAGGATTATCTGCGCTGAGCGGTTCGTTGCTGAGAAGTATATTGGATAAAACTAAAGCCGCATAGTAAGTCGCCCGGAGACGACAGCAAACTCCTGTGAGGCGAAGGCGCCTCACACACCATAAGTTTGAGTCTTACTATAACCTGGCATGATAGATGCATTTTTCTATATAGTGTCTTTCACTAGTTACGCACAAACATCCTATTTTCGTTTGTAATAACCATTCATGAAGAAATACATCCTGCTTTTATTCGGTATTTTTTGTGCGCATTTGTGTGCTATGGCTGTACCGGTAAGGGGTACTGTAAAAAGCTATAATGGAGAATTGCTTGCGTTCTCTTCTGTTATTGTTAAAGGAATGTCTATTGGTACTACTGCCAATAATGAAGGGATATATGAACTGAACCTGCCTGCGGGTAAATATACTTTGCAATGCATGCATGTTGGTTTTAGTATGAGCGAAAAAGAAGTAACAGTAGGCAATGAAAGTTTAAAAGTTGATTTTGTGCTGTCGCTGCAGCAGCTTACTTTAAAAGAGATAGTAATAGGAGGGAAAACGGAAGACCCTGCTTATGAAATTATCAGGCAGGCAATAAAGAAAAGACCATATTACAGAAACCAGGTAGATGCGTTTCAATGCCAGGTGTACACTAAGGGTCAACTGCGGCTTAAAGATTATCCAAAAGTGTTTTTTGGTCAGAAAGTAGATTTTGATGATGGTGACACAGGCAAGAACAAAATGATCTATCTCTCTGAAACAATTGCTGATTATTATTTTAAGCGACCCGATAAAGAAAAAGTGATTGTTACTTCAACCAGGGTGAGTGGTCAGGCGGAAAGTTTTGGCTTCAGTAATCCCAGGTTTGTTACTTTTTACGATAACAATATTGAGATCAGCAATGCACTCAATCCACGCGGATTTGTTTCTCCCATTGCAGACAATGCCCTTTATTTTTATAACTATCGATATGTTGGAAGCTTTGTAGAGAACGGCAGGACCATCAACCGTATTTTGGTATTACCCAAACGTACATATGAGCCGCTGTTTACCGGTGAGATCAACATCGTGGAAGATGAATGGCGGATTCACAGTGTAAATCTGCTGCTTACCAAAACGTCTCAGATGGAGCTTGCAGATACGTTGAAGATCCAACATCTGTATGTGCCTGTTGATAAAGATGTATGGATGATACAAAGCCAGGTGCTATATCCTACTGTAAAAATCCTCGGCTTTGATGCATCAGGCAGTTTTGTTTCCGTGTACAGTAAATACAAATTAAATCCTGTTATCGATAAAAAAATATTTGATAACGTGATTATTAAATATGATTCCGGCTCCAACAAAAAACCACGGGAATATTGGAATAATGTAAGACCCATTCCTTTGTTGAATGATGAAGTGCTTGACTATATTAAGAAGGACAGTATGGAAGTTGTTCGCAGGGATCCTAAATATCTTGATTCTGTTGACAGGCGCAGGAATAAACTTACAGTAGGTGGCCTGCTTTTATTTGGTCAAACCTTTAACAGGCAAAGTAAAAAATCATCTTTTAGCTATTCACCCGCCATTGAAGTGTTTAACTTCAATACAGTGGAAGGATTTAATATTAACCTAAGCCCAACGTATACCCGAAAATTTACTGAAACAAAATTCTTCTCAGTTACACCTACCGCACGATATGGATTTACCAATAAACATTTTAATGCAGATTTAAATGGTACCTATTCTTTTGGTGGACAGGGAGGGAGTAGCATCGCTATAGCCGGGGGTAAAAGAATATTCCAAATAAATAATGAAAACCCTATTCAGCCCATTGTTAATACTTATAATACTTTATTCTGGGGAGATAACTATCTGAAGATTTATGAAGCATGGTTTGGAAAAGCAGACTATACACGTGGTGTGGGAAAAGGCATGACCATTAAAGCTGGCATCAGTTACCAGGATAGAATTCCGCTGGAGAATACCGACGATACTTTTTGGGGTAAAAGTAAAAACCTCAGCCGGCGAACGCCTAATTATCCAATAGAACTTGCTTCAGCAAATTTTGTGCGGCACCAGGCTTTTGTTACTTCGTTTGTTTTCAGTTATCGCCCTGGTACAAAATATATACAGTTGCCTGAAAGAAAAATCAACCTTGGATCAAAGTATCCGTTGTTTACTATAAGCTATGCAAAGGGAATAAAAGGTTTTGCAGGCAGCGATGTGGATTATGATCGGTGGAAGTTTTCTATAAAAGATGAATTAAACTTTAAGCTGCAGGGTATGTTTAATTACAATATTTCTGCCGGAGGATTTTTGAATAACAAAAGCCTTGAGCTCCCCGATTACCAGCATTTTAATGGTAACCAAACACTTGTTGCAACCGAATATTTAAACAGTTTCCAGTTGGCATCTTATTATGCCAGAAGTACCACCGAAAAACTATACGCAACACTGCATATCGAACATCACTTCAATGGATTTATCACCAACAAAATACCGCTGGTTAAAAAACTGAATGTTCATTTGATAGTAGGAGGAAATTCATTTTTTGTAAACAGCAATAATTATTATTACGAGGTATTTGCAGGTATTGAAAATGTGTTAAAAATACTTCGCGTAGATTATGTTCGCGGTTATGGCAATGCGGGTTTTAATGCACATGGTATACGCATTGGGTTTAGAGGTATTACTGGAAATTAAGCCCCTCCCGCCTCCCCGAAGGAGAGGAGCTCTATACACAGCCCTCGCTTTTTCAAAAAGCGATTATGAAAATTGATAAACCTCCTTTGTGCTCCTTTGTGCGCCTCTGTGTCCTAGTGGTTCAATAAATCTCAAATCATACATTTCAAATTTTGAATTACTTTTGTGCTGTTTAGAAATTTTGTTCGTCCTGCAAACGACCCCGTCTGAAAAGACATAAAATTTCAATATTATGGCAGTATTACACAATCGTATTTCCCAAAAGGAACTGAAGCAGCGTATGCTGCAGGAAGAAGCGCCCCGCACTACCATTTCTTTTTACCGTTATTTTAGTATTGATGATCCGCAACATTTCAGGGATGAAATGTATAAGCAGCTACAGGTACTAAATGTGTTTGGAAGGATATATATCGCCTCAGAAGGAATTAATGCGCAGGTTAGTGTGCCTGCACATCAGTTTGATGCATTAAAGGATTACCTGCAAAGCATTCCCGGATTGGATAATCTCCGGTTGAACATAGCTGTTGATGATGATGGAAAATCTTTCTGGGTATTAAAAATAAAAGTGAGAGATAAGATTGTTGCTGATGGCATTACCGATCCGGATTTTGACATGAGCAAAAAAGGTAAATATGTAGATGCGGATAGTTTGAATGCTTTAACAAAAGATCCGGATACAGTTGTGATTGATATGCGCAATCATTATGAATACGAAGTGGGTCATTTTGAAAACGCTATTGAAATTCCAAGCGATACTTTCAGGGAACAGCTTCCCATGGCGGTTGATATGATGAAGGATCATAAGGATAAGAATATCATCATGTATTGCACAGGCGGCATTCGTTGTGAAAAAGCAAGCGCCTACATGCTGCACAATGGATTTAAAAATGTATATCACCTGGATGGTGGTATAATAAATTATGCGCGTCAGGTAAAAGAAAAAGGATTGGAGAGCAGGTTTATCGGTAAGAATTTTGTGTTTGATGATCGCCTGGGCGAGCGCATAACCAACGACGTTATCGCACATTGTCATCAATGCGGAAAACCTTGCGATGATCATACCAATTGTAAAAATGAAGGTTGCCATCTTTTATTTATACAATGTGCCGAATGTGCAACGCAATATCATGGTTGCTGTAGTGAGGAATGTAAGGAAGTATACCTGTTACCACAGGAAGAACAACAGGCTTTGCGCAAAGGAATTGATAAAGGTCAACATATTTTTAATAAGGCGAAATCAAGGCTGAGACCAAGGTTGAAGAAGGAATAACAGTTTCAGGTTTCAAGTCGCAAGTTCCAGGTTTTCACGTTTCTCGTCTCACAATTCACCATTGACAATTCACTATTGACATATCTCACTTTTGATAGTATATAAACAATGTTCCCCCAATAGGTGCGTTTAGTAAGAAACAAACTAAAATCACAAGTCCTGGTACCAAAAATCAAAAGGTGTCAGGACTTATTTTTTTGCTCAACTATCTTCTGCTATTATCATTCTGCAGTTATTATCCTTTCTGTACTTTTGAAGTGAAAAACTTTCACCAACAAATCATCTCTTATGATAAAGCTGTGTGGCTTTCTTTTTATACCGTTCCTATTCAGCATAGCAATAGCACAAACGCCTTCTTCAGCAAAAGCAAAACCAAAGCAGCCTAATATTATTTTTATTATAGCCGATGATTTGGGGTACGGCGATATTGAACCTTATGGACAGAAACTTATAAAAACACCGTTCCTTGCAGCTATGGCAAAACAGGGAATGCTGTTTACGCAGTTTTATTCAGGAACGTCTGTATGTGCTCCGTCACGCTGTGCATTAATGACGGGCAAACATACCGGTCATACTTTTATAAGAGGTAATAAAGAGATACAACCCGAAGGTCAATATCCTATCCCTGATACTACTTTTACTATAGCAGAAGCTTTTAAAAATGCAGGCTATACTACGGGGCTTTTTGGTAAATGGGGTTTGGGCCCGATGGGCAGTAGTGGTGACCCTATGAAACATGGTATTGATCGTTTTTATGGATACAATTGCCAGCGTCAATCACACCGTTATTATCCTGATCATCTATGGGATAACGAAAAGAAAATAGCACTGGAAGCAAATGGAGCATTACGGTACACCAAAACGTACGCACCGGATCTTATACAACAACAGGCATTGAGTTTTATAAAGGAAAATACAAAGCAACCCTTTTTATTATTTCTCACTTATACATTGCCGCATGCTGAATTATTGGTACCGGATGATAGCCTGTATCAGCAATACAAAGGAAAGTTTGTGGAAACGCCCAGCCAGGGAAATGATTATGGACGCAATGCGCTGGTTGCAGGATATGCTTCCCAGGCTTTTCCGCATGCCACATTTGCCGCAATGGTTAGTCGTTTAGATAAATATGTAGGCGAAGTAATGGCGCAGTTAAAACAGTCAGGTATAGACGAAAATACGCTGGTAATATTCACAAGTGATAATGGTCCGCATATAGAAGGCGGGGCCGATCCTGTATTCTTTAATAGTGCTGGTGGGCTTCGGGGTGTAAAAAGGGATTTATATGAAGGCGGCATTCGTGTGCCTTTTATAGCAAGATGGCCCGGTAAAATAAAAGCTGGAACAAAAAGCAATTACATAAGTGCTTTGTGGGATATGTTTCCCACGTTTGCGCAAATAGCTGCGCTGCCTGCACCAGCTAATACAGATGGAATATCAATGCTGCCAATATTTACAGCTGCAAAAGTTCAGCCAAAGCATGATTGGTTGTATTGGGAATTTCATGAAGATGGAGGAAGGCAGGCCGTACGAAAAGGAAAATGGAAGGCGGTTCGTTATAATGTAAAGGATAGTAGTAGTACGGTTGAATTGTATGACCTTGATGTAGACCGGGCAGAAGCAAACAATATCGCTGAAAAATATCCTGAAATTGTAAGACAATTAACTGTTATTATGAATGAAGCTCATAAACCATCTGCTATATTTCCTTTTGGGAAGGAATAGTAAATAATAAGGGGTTAACAGGAGGTTGCAGTAAATTAATTAATTGGACGTTAGTTTTTCTATATCATCTAAATCCTTGTAACGACCAGCAGCTTTTTTTGATTGAATAAGATTGTTTAGGTGTATAAACCTGATTGTTAATCCTTCTTCATTAAATATTTGTGATTGAGCAAAAGCGTCTTCGAAAATCACACCTTTTAGTTTAGTGATGATGTCAATGCTTACAGGCGAACGCCCATATGAAAAAACATCAACCGTATCTGCATCGAGGAATTTCTCTTCAGTCATGTCAAAAACAGGAAGACCAAATTCGGCAAAGGCAAGTGTGAGTTTTGAATAATTCTCCTTTGTTCTGTTTACCCAAATATCAAGATCTCCTGTAACTCTTCTGTAACCATGTAAAATGACGGCATATCCACCAACAACAATGTACTCAACATTGTTGTTATTCATTGCACGAATAAAATCTCTGAAATCATCATTGAATATCGCAGCCATTATTCGCCAAGTTTTCTGCTTCTAAAATAACTTTTATCAAGTTTGGGTTCTGCGTTTAAAGAAAACCCATAAGCATGAGAAATTAAATAATGTGCTTGCCTTAGACGTTCAGCATAAGGCGTAGTTTTATCAAATACATTAGCCCTGTCGGCTTCCTTAAAAGTCCTCATCCTGAATGCAGTTCTATCTAATCTATATTCAGACATACAGCATTAATATAATGGTTCAAGAATAAATTAAATAATGTAAACTTAAACAAATGCTATGTAATGTGGCGAAATGAAAATATGGAAGTGGTTTTGTGCTTTGCCTAATTAATAGATATATAGCTTACACATTAAACCTGAAGTGCATAATATCTCCATCTTCCACCAGGTAATCTTTTCCTTGTACTGCTAATTTACCAGCTTCGCGGCAGGCAGCTTCTGATTTGTAATGGATGAAGTCTTTATACTTAATTACTTCGGCTCGGATAAAGCCTTTTTCAAAATCGGTATGAATGACACCTGCAGCCTGTGGAGCTAACATGCCTTTGGTGATGGTCCATGCTCTTACTTCCTGTACCCCGGCTGTAAAATAGGTATATAGATGCAGCAGGCGATAAGTAGATTGGATCAACCTGGTTACACCACTTTCTTGTAAACCCATATCTTCCAGAAACATCTGCCTGTCTTCATAACTTTCCATTACCGCAATTTCGCTCTCAATAGCTGCGCTTACTAACAGTATTTCTGCTTCTTCATCTTTAACCAGTTGCTTAACTGCTTCCGTATGTTTGTTGCCGGATATCACGCTTTTCTCATCCACATTGCACACGTATATAACGGGTTTTATAGTAAGCAGGAAAAGATCACCAAAGAATTTTTCTTTGTCTTCTTTTGATACGGGAAACGATCTCGCATTTTTTCCCTGTTCAAAATGTTGTTTTAATTGTTGCAGTAATTCAAGCCCTCTTATCAATTCCTTATCTCCGCTGGTACGGGCGCTTTTTTCTGATTTACTTATTTTCTTTTCAACACTGTCCAGGTCTTTTAATTGTAACTCGGTATCAATAATTTCCTTATCTCTTACGGGGTTTACATTACCGTCAACATGTATCACATTGTCATCATCAAAGCAACGGAGCACATGAATAATGGCATCTGTTGCACGAATATTCCCCAGGAATTGATTACCCAAACCTTCTCCTTTGCTGGCACCTTTCACCAGTCCTGCTATATCAACAATTTCAACAGTAGTAGGTACTACTTTTTGTGGCTTCACCAGTTTTTCCAATTCAATCAACCGGTCGTCGGGAACCGTTATAACCCCCACATTAGGTTCAATGGTACAAAACGGAAAGTTAGCCGCCTGCGCTTTTGCACTGCTTAATGCGTTGAATAAAGTTGATTTTCCTACATTGGGCAATCCCACTATACCTGCTTGTAATGCCATATACCTGGTTTGAATAAGCCTGAAACGGGTTCAGGCAGTTTTAATTTTGAGGCGGCAAAGGTAACATTACAAAGCAGATTTAAAAAACAATGCGGAAACATTTTGTGCGTTAACCTTTTACCGTTTATCTTCAATTATGACACTGACTTATATCTGGATGTCTTTTTTTCTGTTGTCTTTTGCAGTAGCTTTTATTAAATGGGCTTTTTTAGGCGATCACCAGATTTTGCCTGCATTGGTAGAAGGTGTTTTTAAAGCTGCCAATGATGGTTTTGACATTTCTTTGAAGCTGGTTGGTGTAATGGCTTTGTTTCTTGGCTTTATGCAGATAGGAGAGCGGGCTGGCGCCATTCGTTTTTTATCGAGGATTGTGGGTCCGTTTTTCTCAAAATTATTTCCTGATATTCCCAAAAACCATCCTGCGACCGGGCAGATGATGATGAATTTTTCGGCCAACCTTTTGGGGCTTGATAATGCGGCTACACCCTTCGGTATAAAGGCAATGGAAAGCCTGCAGGAACTCAATCCAAATAAAGAAGTAGCCAGTAATGCCCAGATCATGTTTATGGCATTGCATGCTAGTGGACTTACCCTGATTCCTGTGAGCATTATTGCTATGCGTACATCTGTAAAAGTTCCTGCTGCTAATCCTACGGATATTTTTGTTCCTTGTATGATTGTAACTTTTGTTGCCACATTAGCTGCATTATTCATAATGTCCTTCAAACAAAAGATCAATTTATTGCAGCCAATATTGTTGGGATGGATACTTGGATTGTCTGCATTAATTGGTTTGCTCGTGTCTTATTTACGAACACTTGATAAAGATAGTCTTAAGCTATTCTCTAACACGTTAAGTAGCGGTTTGATATTGTTGATTTTTCTTGCCTTTCTGCTGGGAGGCTGGCGCAAAAAGGTAAATATGTTTGAAGCTTTTGTTGAAGGTGCTAAAGGAGGCTTTGAGGTAGCTATCCGCATCGTGCCTTATCTTATTGCTATGTTGGTTGCGATAAGCTTACTGCGAACTTCAGGTGTTTTTGATTATTTGATAGACGGGCTGCGTTATTTGTTTGGGTTAACTGGCATGAATACTGATTTTGTAGAAGCATTGCCTACTGCATTGATGAAGCCATTAAGTGGGGCAGGAGCCCGGGGTATGATGGTGACTGCGATGGAAACTTATGGTGCTGACACTTTTGTTGGCAGACTATCTTGCATTTTCCAGGGAACGAGTGATACTACTTTTTATGTGATTGCTGTTTATTTCGGCGCTATATCGGTTAAGAATACCCGCTATGCTATTCCTGCTATGCTCTTAGCCGATTTGGTAGGAATTATTACTGCTATACTAGTGGGGTATTTATTTTTTCATTAGCAAATTAAGTATCAGTTTAAATAGCGTTCGGAACCTTCATAAGGTTCCGAACGCTGCAAATTCCTTAATTCATATTAATCTGTTTATCCTTCGCATATTTCACACTATATGCAAACCTTATCTTTTTGCTCTCGCCTGGTGCAAGTTGAAGTTTCCACGCCAGTACGCCGGTTTCTTTATTTACATCTGCTTTTCCATCTTCCAGTAATTCCACCTCAATATCTTTGGTAGATGATAATGGATATTGATCTTTCAGCAACATATCTACCGAATCTTTCTTATTATTTTTTACGGTGATTTCGTATGTGATTTTCTGCAGTTTGTTACTCCCTAAAAATTTTACGTTGCTATAGTCCACCAGTTTTTGTTTGGTTACTACCACTCTTTTATCTCTGCCCAATGTTAGGTTTAATGTGTCCTGGGTTGAATTAGGATCAATAAAAGTCTTGCCCACATAAGTGCCTTCAAAAATAATATTAGCATCGCCCGGCATAAGATTCAGTTTTTCCCAATCGTCTACTTCGGATAATAAATAAGCATCCTTGTCGAGTTTGGGTACTGAATAAAATTTATAACCGGCATTAACTGAATACTCTTTTAAGGTAGCCGTTTGCTCCTTGCCGTTAGTGGGCACATCAAAAGGAATATCAATATCAAAAGTTACATTCAGCTCATTATCTGTTACCGAAACATATTCACCTAACCCTTCTTTTAATGTAACCAGTATAGCACCGTTTGCAGCTCGTGCACCATATATTGCGCTAGCAGCATCTCCTTTTAGTACTTCTATATTTTTAATAGCAATCTTATTGATTTTTGAAAATTCCTCCTTACTCATAGGGGCGCCATTTACAATATAAAGGGGTGGTGTTTCATCATTTATGGATTGTTCTCCTCTTATCGTTGCTGTTGAATAGCCCATCACAACAACATCATTCAGGCTTTTATCTTTATCATCCTGTACCGCTACACCCGCCACTCTTCCCTGGAGCATTTTATTCATTACGGTTATAGGATTAATATAAGAAAGAAACCAGGTGCTCAATACAGGTGCATTTCCCCATTGATTGGGAACAGAAGTAGAAAGTGACAGTTTTACTTTTTTCCAATCTATACCCGTAGTCTGCGTGATTTTTGATTTATAAATAATTTTCAGTGGCTTTTGAATGTTGTCTACCCGTATATCATAAGATGGAGTCCAGAATGCATTGGGTGTTACATACGAAACTACAAAATCATATTTACCACTAACGGCTACCGATAATTGAAGCTCCAGTCTTCCGCATTTTTTGGTATTCTTCTTTTCCTCTTCCTTTACCTGGTTATTGATAGTTAAGTAAAGATCAGACCATTTTTCCCGCTTTTCTTTTTGCGTTCTTAAGTCCTGCTGTAACTCGGTTGATTTGCTTTTGTAATAGTCCATTAATTTTATCAACTCAGCTACGCTTAATCCTGTTTGCGTTCCTTTGATATCTTTATTGGACTTCAATACTTCCAATAGATCGGAAATTGTAGTTATCTGCAAATTGATCTTCTCAATTTCTTTTGAAATTTTCTCAGCAGAATCTTTCAGTAGTTGTACTTCTGTGCTTTGTTTGGGTGTAACTAAAAAGTTATTCGAAAATTCAACGCCCATAATGGTAATAGCAGCCGCACAATTGATCTGTATACTGTTTACATCAATGTTATTGCTAAGATCATCAATAATCAACTCAGTGCTGCCTTGTTGCAATTGAGCGCTGGCATTGTGTTGCATTTCAGCACCACTACGGTATACGGTAACTGTTTTTAGTGTAGATGATATTTTAAGCGGTTCGTCGCCTGCTATAGCAAACTGACAAATGATAAGCAGGGAAAATAAACTGGCTATTTTTGTTCGCATAAAAAATGGCTTTTCAACCAGATGCGAAAAGCCATTGAATTGCATAACCGCGGTTACAAGTTGCAAGTTCCAGGTTTCAAGTGTATTACCTGTAGCTGGTAACCTGCAACTTGTAACAGGCTAATTAAATATCTTATTCATCCTGTCTATAATCACAGCAAGTCTTTCCCTGTTGCCACCGGGCACCTCTGCAGAAGCCCAACCATTGTACCCAATTTTTTCTAAAGCCTGCACAATCACCGGCCAATTGTTATCGCCCTCCATCAATTCTACATCAAATCCTTTCCACAAACCTTCATCACTCTGTTTTTTACGACTGTATTCTTTTACATCCAGTTTCATAATACGTTTATTAAGCGTAGTGATCCACTGTTCCGGCCAACCATAGCGTAATATATTACCAATATCAAAATACCAGCCTACCAGCGGATGATTGATCTCGTCTATGTATCTCGCGGCTTCCAGGGGACTGATCAAAAAATTATTCCAGACATTTTCGACAGCTATCTTGATGCCTGTTTTTTCGGCATGAGGAATCAGTTTTCTTATTTGCTCCTGCGTACGTTTATACGCATCGGCATAACTTATTTTTTCATTCACAATACCAGCTACCAATAATACTGTTGTGCCACCATACAATTTGCAATCGTTTAAAGATTGTATTACCGTATTAAAACACTTTTCTCTCACTTTGGGATCGGGGTCGGAGAGGGGGATTTCCAATGTTCTGAATTTACAACACCCGGTATCAGTAATCCTGTTTTATCTCTTGCGGCTAATATTTCTTTATTATCATATTCATGGGGTGAACTGAATTCAACGCCATCGAAACCCAATTCTTTCAGCATTTTAAACTTATCCATCAGCGACATATCACCTTCTACCATTTCTATCTTTAAACTTTTTTTGATAGAAGGTTTGATGTTAGTATGCTGTGCCGCGACTACAGAAGGCAAACTTATGCCTGCACCTGCAGCAACCAATGCGCTGTTTTTAATAAAAGATCTTCTTTCCATTTTTTTTTATTTAAAGAGGGTAATGCCCGGTTTGGCTGTTTCAGTCATCGGGATATTGAGGTCGAAAGTATAGGATTCTATTGCTGGGCCAAGCTGCTCGGTTGAGTTCATCGCTTCTTCCCAGCTGATTTTTTTGCCGGTGTATGCTGCCATTCTACCTATAATAGCAATCATGGAGCTTAATGCCACCTGTTCTCCCTGGCTGATGGTATTACCCTTACGGATAGCCGCAAATAATTCATCATGTTCCGTTTGGTACATATCGTTCTGTTTGCCATCATAGGTCCATACTTTTCCTGAACTGGTAATCTGGTGAAGGTTTTTAGAACAATCTACTATCGCACTTCCTTTTGTTCCCAGTGATTCAGCTGCGTAACTGTTTTCACAGCCCGCTTGCTGACGGGAAAAATGAAACCCTTTTCCACCATCGGCAAACTCATAAGTGATAGCAAAATGATCAAAAATATTTCCTGTGCTGGGCTGCGTTCTCACCTGCCGTCCACCGGTTCCTACAGCACTAATAGGCATTTGATTTCCAAAAGCCCAACTCATCATATCTACACTATGCACCGCCTGTTCCACAATATGATCGCCGGACAGCCAGTTGAAAAAAGGCCAGTTGCGCAACTGCCATTCAGCGGAATTCAGTTGTGGGTTTTCCGGTTGAAAACTTCTGTAGGTAGCGCCGGTATTATAGGTGTTGTATACTGTAGTAACTTTTCCTATAGCACCGCTCATGATTTTTCCGAAAGTAGCCCGCTTTGGTTCGTGAAAACGCCAGCAAAATCCTGACATTATACTTACGTTTTTTGCTTTGGCTTTTTTAGCAGCTTCTAAAAATCTTCTTATACCCGGTGCATCTACAGCTACTGGTTTTTCGCAAAAAACATGTTTGCCCGCTTCTACTGCTGCTTCAATATGCAATGGCCTGAAAGCCGGGGTTGTGGCCAGTATTACTACATCTACACCTGATGCCAATACTTTTTTGTATGCATCAAATCCGGTGTACTGATGTTCGGGACTTACATTGGCCTTATCGCCATGTATTTCTTTTAAATTTTTAAGCGACTGCTGTATCTGATCTGCGAAAAGATCGCCCATTGCGTGCAGCACTACATTGGGGTCTGCATTGAGCGCCTGGTTGGCTGCCCCTGAGCCTCTGCCACCACATCCAATCAATCCCACTTTCAACGTGTCTGCATTTACGTATTTGTTTTTCGTGTGTGCGTTGATGATATTAAATGGAAGTGCGCCGGCGGTTATTGCCATACCCGAAAGCTTGAGAAAAGTTCTTCTCTTCTGATTTTTCATGACCTGCAATGTTTTTTGAGTATCTGCAATATAAAATATTATTCGGTAATAAGCGTCCTGTGGAGCACTGAACCACAAAGGCACGGAGGCACAGAGGTTCACTAAGAAGTTTGTTTTCTGATTACTGAAAGCTCGTTTAGAACTTTCAACTTGTAATTTTCAGCATTTTTGTCTCTGCCCGTCCGATCGATGTCATCCGGGCGGGCTTCTTACTTCTGCCTCCTGCCTTTTCCATGTAACCTGGAACCTGTAACTTTTCTGCCTTATCTTTGAGCGCCACAAAAAATTACAACATGCGTTACATCTCAATCCTGTTCTATTTCTTATTGTTTTTTCTTTCGGCCCAATCGCAACACAAAAAATACATAGCTCCAACAGATACAGCTGTAATCAGCCAGCTTTCCCGTTGGCAGGATATGAAATTCGGTTTGTTTATGCACTGGGGCACTTACAGCCAGTGGGGCGTAGTGGAAAGCTGGAGTATTTGTCCTGAAGATGAAGGATGGACTGTACGCAGAGGACCTTATTCTAAAAGTTATTATGATTATGTAAAAGCATATGAAAATTTACAAACCACTTTCAATCCTGTAAACTTTAATCCGGAGAAATGGGTAAGTGCTGCAAAGGAAGCAGGTATGCAATACATGATCTTTACCACCAAACACCACGATGGATTTTCAATGTTTGATACCAAAGAAACAGATTATAAAATTACAGACAGTAAAACACCGTTTTCAAAAAATCCACGGAGCAATGTAACCAAAGAAATTTTTAATGCTTTCAGGGCAGGCGGATTTTCTGTGGGAGCTTATTTTTCAAAACCCGACTGGCATACTGAAAATTACTGGTGGCATTATTTTCCTCCAAAAGATCGTAACGTAAATTATGATCCCGTGAAATATCCTGAACGCTGGAATGCTTTTAAAAACTTTACCTATAACCAGATTAAAGAATTAATGAGTGAATATGGCAAGGTAGATATTCTTTGGCTGGATGGCGGATGGGTAAGACCGTTGAATACTGTTGATACCAGTGTTGAATGGCAGCGTGGTATAAAAACCAACCAAGATATTGATATGAAGCGCATTGCGGAAATGGCAAGAGGTTACCAACCTGGTTTGCTGGTGGTTGACAGAACTGTAACCGGCGAATATGAAAATTATACAACGCCCGAGCAGGAAGTGCCACATGAACTGCTGCCTTATCCCTGGGAAAGCTGTATTACTATGGGCAACTCCTGGAGTTATGTGCCCAATGATCAGTACAAATCTGCTAAAACCATTGTGCAGATGCTCATCCGCATTGTATCCCGCGGAGGTAATTTATTGTTGAACATAGGACCCGGCCCTGATGGCGATTGGGATCCTAACGCTTACGCACGCTTACATGAAATTGGTGACTGGATGAAAATAAACGGGGAAGCCATTCACGGTTCTAAACCACTCGAACCTTACGAAACAGGTAATATACATTTTACCCAATCAAAAGATGGAAAAAACAAGTACATATTTTATTTATCTGATGGAGATGATGTACAGTTGCCGGCTGATATCACCCTTAAAAATTTTGCAGCGGATAAAGGAAGCAAAATCGGGCTTTTAGGCACTGGTGTAAAATTAAAATGGAAACAGGAAAATGGTGATCTCATTATACAGATCCCTTCACTTATTCAAACCAAGTTAAAGGGCAAATATGCGGCAGTGTTTAAGATTACTAAATAGGTGAGAGATGAAGGGTGAGACGATAAATGTGAGACTTGAAAACTATAAGATTTCTCCCTGCCTTCTGACCACTGCTTCTGCCTTCCCCTAAAAAATAATCCCTGCAAATCAATATAGAGATGCAGGGATTTGTTTATAAGCGTTGTTAGTTCTGTATGTCCAAATTATGTAGAGTGGTACACCTATACCATCATAATGCTTACTTGGCTATTTTGTGTTCTTCTTCTTTTTTCATCTCAACTACGTCGGCTACCGATCCTTCACCAACATGGCACTGACCTTTAAATGTAACTGTTGGTTCAACCTGTAATTTTCCTGCGCTTATATTGCCTTTTATTACAGACTTGCCTCTGAGGTTCAATAAATCTTTTATAACTATTTTGCCGGTTACTTTACCTTGAATGTCGGCCTGTGCGCCTTCAATATCACCTTCAATAACACCTTCCGAACCAATCAATACTTTTGCAGAGCCGAGAATATTTCCCTTTAATGTTCCATCAATGCGGATGTCGCCGTTGCTTACAATGTCTCCTTTTATGATTGTTCCTGCGCCAATTAAACTTGTGCTGGCTGATGAAGGATTGATTTCGATTTCAGATTTGGATTTTGTAGAAAACATAGTTATTGGTTTTATAATGATAATGTATTAATCCTCACTCTTATCATCTTTGGGAATATTCAACTGCGTAGTATCCATTTTCACGGTGGCAGAACCACCTTTCAACACATTCTGAATACTCTCAAAATACTTATCCCTGTAGTTCATTTGTTGCTGCAAGGAGTCTACCTGCATCTTCAGCGTGATCATCTCCCTTCTGTCTGAACCATTTCCGTTACCCGGCACATAATAACGCAGGGGAGTAAATACCAGCAAAGCCACTGTAACACCTACTAAAACAACAAAAACCGTGCACAAAGTGATATAAACACTCAATCTCGAAAGCCTCACTGTAACCACCTCTTCGTAGGTATCATCGTTCATAACCACCAGTCTGTACCTGTTCCTGAGGCGTTGCAATGTAGTGTCGGCGTCAAAAATCTTTGCCATTATCTGTTATTTGTGTTAAAAATAACCACTTTGGCTTAGTTGCATGAACTTAAACTTGAAAAAATGTATAATTAAAATAATTTCGCTGAAAATTAGTTTATTACACTAAAGAACTACTACAACTTCATGTTCTGCAATAAACATATTCTAACGCCTTTATTTATCCTTTTATTTTGTTGTGGATTATTTTCATCCGCAATGGCACAAAAAGATGCCACATTGGATATAAAGAAGCCCGATAAGTACGATAAACGCGTGCTGGGCGCAGAAAAAACATTTACCACCAAATACACCATTCCCCGTAAGCTTATACAAAATCTCAGCACTCACTATAACTTTTTCTTTAATGCCAATATAAAGCTGAACGATGTAGTAAATGGAGCCAAAATGGGTTTCAGGGATGATTATACTGAATTACTGCCTTTTTACAATTATACGCTCGATGCTACCGCTGCCCAAAAAACGGAGCTTGATTCTGTATTAATGAAATGTAATGCCGCTATACTGCTGCACGATTTGCGCAATGAGTGGATTGATGATATGTATATGTTGATGGGAAAAGCATATTTCTTCAAAAAACAAATGGACTCTGCAGGTATTACTTTTCAGTATATCAACTATTATTTTCAACCCAAAACAGAAGGTGAACTGGGATATAAAAAATATGTAGGCAGCAATTTGAATGATAATGGAAATGTTTATTCTGTTTCAACCAAAGAAAAAACAAATATTGTAAATAAAGTTTTTAATGAACCTCCTGGAAGAAATGATGCATTGGTATGGATAGTAAGAACTTTTATTGAAGACAGTGCATATGGAGAAGCTTCAGCCATGATGCAGACACTAAAGCGTGATGAGCTTTTTCCTGATCGCCTGAAACCCGCTTTGGAGGAAATGGAAGCGTACCTGTTTTATAAAAAAGGTGTATGGGATAGTGCAGCTACGCATTTAATCCCAGCGTTAGATAATGCAGCCAATCACCAGGAAAAAGCGCGTTGGGAATATTTGATAGCACAACTTTTTGCCCTTAGTAAAAAAAGAACAGAGGCTGATCAGTATTATGATGAATGTATCAAGCATACGATTGATCCTGTAATGGAAGTGTATGCAAGGCTTAATAAGATAAGACTGGCGCAGGGTGAAAATGATGAAAAAATAATTGAAGAAAACCTGCAACAATTGCTTAAGATGGCAAAGCGTGATAAATATTATAATTACCGCGCCATTATTTACTATACTGCTGCGCAAATGGAAATGCAGCGCAATAATTTTAACGGAGCAAAAACCTGGCTGCTGAGAAGTGTAAAATTCAGCAAGGAAGATTTAACGCAACGCAACCGCTCTTATCTCTACCTGGGAGATCTGGCTTTTGAGAGAAAAGAATACGAATTGGCAAATAGTGCATACGATAGTCTGGATGTAAATAGCCCTGTTGTACCAAATCCTGAATTGATCACGCAAAGAAAAGAGTCACTAGGCGGCATCATTGCAAAGTTGCAAACCATAAAACTGCAGGATAGTTTACAAAAAATTGCGGCTATGCCTGAAGTGGAGCGACAGAAATTTTTAAAAGCAGAAGCAAAAAAATTGCGTAAGCTGAAAGGTTTGAAAGAGTCAGATTCACTGGGCGTAAATTCAAATAATCCATTTGCTAATAAAACAGCGCCTGATATATTTGCAGGCAATGAAGGAAAAGGTGAGTGGTACTTCTATAATTCAGCGCTTAAGTCAAGTGGTTTTTCAGCATTCAGAAACACCTGGGGCACCCGGCCGAATGTAGATAACTGGAGGCGTATAGCAGATGTTGCTTTGCAGATAAAAGGGCCGGTTAAAAACCCCGGAAAGAACAATGCAGGTGCTGATGAAAACAAAGCTGCTCCGGAAGCAGATATCAGTTATGAAGGATTATTGAAAACTATTCCGCTTACGGCAGAGGCATTAAAGGCTTCAAACGATTCTATACAAAATGCCTTATTTGGTTTGGGCAAAATATTCAAAGACAAATTTGAAGATTATGCTGAAGCTATAAAGAAATACGAAGATCTGCTGAACCGCTATCCTGATACACGTTACCAGGAAGAAGCTTTGTTTGATCTTAATTATTGTTACACCAAATTAAACCTGCCTGCTAAAGCAAAACAATACAGGGATCTGCTGGGCAAAAACTTTAAGCAAAGCAAGTATATTGAATATATTGATGATCCTAAGGGTGTAGAAGAGAAAAAAAACAAGCTGAAAAAGGATGCTACCAAAAATTATGAACAGATTTATACCCTGTTTCTTGAAGGCAATTTTGATGAGGCGCTTAAACGTAAAGCAAGTGCAGACAGCGTTTATGGTAAACAATACTGGACACAACAATTGTTGTACATAGAAGCTATTTACCACATCAAACAACGCGATGACAGTGCTGCCATTGCAGCACTTGACAACCTGATACAACTTAATAAAGATGCAGGTATAGCAAAGAAGGCAGAGACTATGGTGAACGTTTTAAAGAAACGCAGTGCTATTGAAAATTATCTTACCAATTTAAAAGTAGAAAGAGCAACCGAGGATTCTGTGCCGGTTATAGAAGATGCGCCAAAAGCAGGCGTGCAGCAACAGGTAACACCTAAGGTAGAACAACCCAAAGCCAATGAGGTAAAAGCGCCAAAGGAAACGGCTGCCCGCCCGGCAATAGATTCATCATTGCTTAAAAAACCGGTACCTAAACAATCTGCTTATAAATATGCGCCGGCAGATCAGCATTTAGTGATGGTAATACTCAATAAGGTTGATGTAGTATATATCAATGAAGCAAAAAATGCTTTTGCCAGGTATAACCGCGAAACCTATTATGGTCAGCAGATTGACATGTCAATATATCCGCTGGATGATCAGAATAAATTGGTGATAATGACTGGTTTTGCAGACGCGGCATCAGCCCTGGAATATGTAGATAGAGCAAAGAAGGTGGCCGGAGCACAAATCGTTCCGTGGCTGGCTGCTGATAAATATTCCCTTACCATGATATCTGCAGGCAACCTGGAGGTGCTGAAAACCAACAAGAATCTTACGGAATACAAACAATTTGTGGATGCCAGTTATCCCGTGAATTTGTCTAAATAATTGTGATAAAAATGCAGGGTGATTTCTCTGCATGAAATTTGTAATAAGTATTTGCCGCTTAATTAAACAACATATATGTCAAAAGCAAAAAAATATCTCTGGGGAATTTTTTTTGTAGGTCTTGGATCGATTGTACTGTTTATAATGCTGATCAATTGGGGCGTGTTTGGAAAGCTACCTTCTTTAGTTGAGTTGGAAAATCCTTCTATTTTGTCTGCCTCGGAAGTATTGGCTGCTGATGGACGGTCTATCGGAAAATATTTTATTACCGACAGAACCAATGTTTCTTACAAAGACATTTCTCCAAATGTTATTCATGCGCTTATTGCCAGAGAAGATGAGCGTTTTTATGACCACTCCGGTATTGATGGTCGCGGCCTGATGAGAGCAATTATACATTTAGGAAAAGATGGGGGAGCCAGCACTATAACACAGCAGTTAGCAAAAAATATGCTGGGGCAGGGGAGCAAGAATAAATTTCTTCGCCTTGTTGAAAAAATAAAAGAAAATATAGTAGCTATTAAGCTTGAAAAGAATTTTACCAAAGAAGAGATCATTGCATTATACCTGAATACGGTTGAATATAGTGATCACGTATATGGTATCCGTAATGCTTCTCATACTTTTTTCCAGAAAGAACCTGATCGCTTAACTATTGATGAAGCTGCGGTGTTGATTGGTATGTTGCGTGCAACAGGATTGTATAATCCCAGAACCAATCCTAAAGCGTCTGTTGAAAGCCGGAACCTGGTGATCAGCCAGATGGTAAGAAACAATTTTATCAGCGAAGCGGAAGGTAATAAATATAAGTTGATGCAGATTACGCTCAACTACGAAAAGATCACGCAAAACAATAACCGTGCTCCTTACTTTATTGATGTATTACGCAATGATCTGAAAGATTGGTGTAAGGAACATAAAAATCCCAGGACAGGCGAGCCATATAATATTTATAAAGACGGATTGAAGATCTATACCACCATTGATCCACGCATGCAATTGTATGCAGAGATGGCTGTGGCGCGGCATATGCCCAACCTGCAGAAGGTTTTTGATTCGCAGAAAAATATTAAAGATGGCAGTGTGTGGAAAACCAAAGATGGAAAAGCTGTACTGGAACGGGCCATGAAAAGTTCAGATCGCTGGCAGGATATGGAGGATGCTGATATACCTGAAGCAGAGATCAGGAAAGTGTTTAACAAGCCTATTCCTATGAAAGTATTTGCATGGAATAACAAACGGGAAAAGGATACAGTGTTGTCTCCCATCGATTCCATTAAGTATAATAAACAAATGCTGCAATCATCTTTTGTGGTTACCAACCCTTTAACCGGTGAAATAAAAGCCTGGGTGGGCGGTATAGATTTCAAAACGTATAAATATGATCATGCCAATTATGGCACCAAACGTCAGGTAGGATCAACCTTCAAACCTATACTATACACGCTTGCTATCATGAACGGCTACACGCCGGAAACGCAAATGCCTATGGATCCGGTTAACCTGGGTGGTAAAATGATTTCAGATAAAAAATATACCGGCACCCGTCCATTAAGTTATTGCCTTGCGGCTTCTATAAACACTGCTGCCGCCAAACTGATGAACGATATTGGCGTTAGCCGTACTGTTGAATTTGCTCACCAGGCAGGTGTTATCAGCGAAATTCCCCCTTATCCTTCCATCGCGCTTGGAGCAGCTGATCTTTCTCTGCTTGAAATGGTTGGTGTATATAGTATGTTCCCTGGAGGAGGGATGCATACAACGCCGTATTATATATCCCGTATTGAAGACAGAAATGGAAATGTATTACAAACTTTTAATGCTACCCATAAGGAAGTGATTAGTGAAGCAGATGCCTATATTATGACTAAAATGATGCAGGGTGTGGTTGATTTTGGTACAGGTCGCTCCATGCGCGGCACTTATGGAATTACCAGCGAAATTGCTGGTAAAACAGGAACCACTAACAGCAATGCCGATGGTTGGTTTATGGGATTCTCTCCACAAATACTGGGTGGAGTGTGGGTAGGCGCAGATGACCCTATCCTGCGCATTTCAAATAACTATATTGGGCAGGGTGCTCAAATGGCAATGCCTATATGGGCTTATTTCTTCCAGGAAGTATATAAAGACAAGACCCTGGGGGTAGATCCAAATGCAAAGTTCGTTCAACCGGCAAGTATTAAGAACGACATGCCGCAGAACTGGGATAATTTTCCCCAAAATAATTTGCCGATTACAGAAGGGGAAAGTGATGTTAATAATGAAACCAATCCATATTCTGAGGTTCCTGTAAGTGACGGGCGTGAAAAAGTAACCACCGAGTCAAAACTCAGTGCTGAAGAGGAAAAGATTAAGCAAGAGGCACAAGGCTCGAAAAAAGATGCGAAACCTGCCAATACAGATACTACTACCAGGGAAAAGAAAAAAGGATTTTTTGGAAGACTTTTTGGTAAGAAGAAAGACAAGGATTAGTGCAGACAGGAATTGTTTCAGCAACAGATTTTTCCGCCAGTAAATTATGATGAAGCATAGTTTCCAAACGCTTATTTATTCTTTTGTATTGATCATTCTTTTTAGCTGCATGGCTTGTAGCTTCTCTAAAAAAACAAGCAGCGCCATGTTGAAAAAAGCACAGGCTGCAGGTCCTTTTGATGTGGTAATTGTTCCGGGTATAAAGTTCGAAGATGGTAAGTGGGATCGTACTATGAAGGGACGGATCTATTGGGCGAAATATCTTTTCGATAAAGGCATTGCTAAAAATATCATGTTCTCCGGCAATGCAGTTTATACACCTTATTACGAAGCAGAGATAATGGCGCTCTATGCCGAAGCTTTAGGAATTCCAAAGCAAAATATTTATCTTGAAAAAAAGGCTGAGCACAGTACAGAAAATGTTTACTACAGTTATAAAAAAGCAAAACTGGAAGGCTTTAAAACCATTGCTATGGCTTCTGATCCCTTTCAATCAAAACTACTTCGTGCATATTCGCGCCGAAAAGTGAGCAGCGATATTGTTATAATACCTATGGTTATAGACACCATGAAGGTGCTTGAAAAAACAATGATAGATCCTGAAATAAATTTTAGTAAAGCTTTTAAAGAAAACTTCGTTTCTATTAAAGACCGCGAAAGCATCTGGAGAAGAATGCGGGGTACTATACGCGGTAATGCAGATACTACCGCTTACCAGGATGCTTCATCCCTGCGGGAGTAACACTGGGTAGTTTCATTAAACATTTACAGGATTATATTAAGCATGAAAAGTGAGATATGAAACTTTCACAACTCACTTTTCACGTAATAATGTTATAAGGGTAATACTAACTGGCCGTGCCGGAAATAATTCTTCTGTGATAATTTATTTGTCCGAGGTGATAATTGAGATGACTTAACAGGTGTATCAAAAAATAAGATGTATTTGTCTTTTCGTCAAACACAGGTATGGGATAATCTTTCTGCAAATCATTTTTAGAAAGTTGTTCCAGTGTATCAGTCACTACACTACGGGTAGTGTCTATATCTTCTAATAATTTACTTCTTGGTACATTCTTTACTCTGAATTCGGCGTCTCTGTTGCGCACATAGCCTGAATCACCTAATACTGCACCAATATAATGCTGCAGGTTACCTGTTAAATGCAAACAAAGATTGCCACCGCTATTGGTAATGCCATCTTTTACTTGCCATAATAGTTCATCTTTTGAGTACAGGGTGATTTCTTCTTTTAGCTTGTCGAGGTCTTTTTGGAAAAGTGGAATGAGATGTAATGTGATCATGATAGTTTTACATTGAATAAATAGAAATTATTGAACGCAATATCTGAGTTTAAATTATACAATAGTTGATTTTTGACTATTTCAGTGCGCCTGGAAAATTTCTGCAATGGTCTGTTTTTTCTGCAAAAAAACAAAACGAACCGCAAAAAATATTTGTTACATAAAAATGCGCTCGAAAGTATAAAAAACATGATCCAGGTTGAAATAATATACTTACGATATATAATGGATATGATTAAGGGAGAAAACGTGGCTTATTACGGGCAAAAAATCACCATAATCCTTGTGTATTAACCATTTTTGGGCTACCTTTGCCGTCCCAATTTTTTAAAAGCATTGGGTATATATCATGTCAGAAAATCAAATTTTTAACCAGTCTGCCGATGAAGCAGGCTCAAACGCTGATGTACAGGAGGCTGCTACGGCAACTACAGCGACAACAAATGAACTTGTACAGGCAGTAGCCGAACCGGTAACTGCTCACGACGATTTTGACTGGAGCATTGACAAACGCAATGTTTCTTCTTACAGCAAAGACGAAAAAGACAAGTACGATGCAGTGTATGAAGGTACTTTCAAGTCTATTTCAGACAATGAAATGGTGGAAGGTACTGTGGTTGCACTTACCAAAACAGATGTTGTAATAAACATTGGTTTCAAAAGTGATGGATTGGTTTCTCAGAATGAATTCCGCGATCTGCAGGCATTAAAGGTGGGCGATATTGTGGAAGTAATGGTGGTAGAAAAAGAAGACAGGGAAGAGCCACCTGCACTTAAGCCGTAAACAAGCACGCATTACCCGTGCCTGGGAACGCATTGTTGAAATACACAAAACAGGTGAAGTGGTTACTGGTGTTGTTACCAGCAAAACCAAAGGCGGCTTGATTGTGGATGTTTTTGGTATGGAAACCTTCCTGCCAGGTTCACAGATAGACGTAAAACCTGTTACCGACTACGATCAGTTTGTTGGTAAAACCATGGAATTTAAGGTGGTTAAAATCAATGAAACCATTAAGAATGCAGTGGTATCCCACAAAGCTCTTATTGAAAGCGATATTGAAGCACAACGTGCAGAAATTATCAGCAAGCTGGAAAAAGGACAGGTGTTGGAAGGTACTATCAAGAATATTACCGACTTCGGAGCCTTCCTTGATCTTGGTGGCTTAGACGGTTTATTGTATATCACAGATATCAGTTGGGGTAGAATCAGTCATCCAAGCGAAGTGTTGAAAATGGATCAGAAGCTGAATGTGGTGGTATTGGATTTTGATGATGATAAAAAACGTATCAGCCTTGGTTTAAAACAATTGACAGCACATCCTTGGGATACATTACCAGAAACCATCAGCGAAGGCAAAGTGGTGAAAGGTAAAGTAGTGAACATTGAAGATTACGGTGCATTCCTCGAAATATTACCTGGTGTTGAAGGTTTGGTTCACGTAAGTGAAATTACATGGGCTAATACACCTATCAATGCAAAGGAATTCTTCAAATTAGGGGATGAGCACGAAGCTAAGGTTGTAACACTGGATAAAGACTCACGCAAAATGAGCTTGTCTATCAAACAACTTACTCCTGATCCATGGAATGAGATCGAAAACAAATACCCTGTTTCAAGCCGTCATAAGGGATTGGTGAAAAACATTACGCCTTACGGTGTGTTTGTAGAACTGGAACCAGGTATTGGTGGAATGATCCACATCAGCGATTTAAGCTGGTTAAAGCGTTTCAATCACCCAAGTGAATATACCAAAGTTGGTAGCGATATTGATGTGGTGATTTTAGGTATTGATAAGGATAACCGCAAATTGCAGTTAGGCCACAAACAGTTGGAAGAAGATCCCTGGAATGCCCTGCAGGATACATTCGCTGTAGGAACCATTCACGAAGGAACTGTTATCAGGAAGGATGAGAAAGGCGCTGTTGTTCAATTACCTTATGGTTTGGAAGGATTTGCACCTAACCGCCATCTGTTTAAAGAAGATGGAAAAACAGTTGGAGCAGATGAAGCCAGCCAGTTTATGGTAATTGAGTTTGACAGGAACGAAAAACGTATACTGTTAAGTCATACACGTATTTGGGAACAAGCTAAAGCCGACGAAAAAGAAGCAGAGAACAAAGAGCGTAAGATAGAGGCTGCTAAAACCAAAAAAGCAGTGAAAGATATACAGGGTAAAGTTGAAAAAACAACCCTGGGTGATTTAGGCGTTCTGGCTGAGTTGAAGAAGAAGATGGAACAAGGCGATGGTAACGAAAAGACTGAAGGAAAAGCTGAATAGTTTTTGTACAGTCTGAAAATATAATCCGTTGTGTGTAAAAGCACAACGGATTTTTTTATTATGCACAATAAACCAGCAATAAGAAAAGGAATAGGGTAGAAGTTAGAAGATCGAAAGGGAAAGGGATGTTATATACAAGACTTGAAACCTGTAACTAAACTCCCATCGGCAATTCCACGTAAAAGGTGCTGCCTTTCCCCTGTTCACTTTCAAACCAAAGTCTCCCCTTGTGTTCTTGTACAATAGCGAGGCAGATGGCTAAACCCAAACCATGCGATTCTTCTCCGGCGGTTCCCACACGGGAAGCTCCTGGTTGCATGGTAAAAATTTTATCTTCTAATTCAGGTGGTATTCCTATACCAGAATCCTTAACCGAAAATAATATGGTATTTTCTTTTTTTTCAAGCTTTACATAAATAACGGCGTCGTTTGGGCTAAACTTAATGGCATTGTTCAACAGGTTGCTGATCACGCGCCATATTTTCTGCCGGTGAATGAATGCTGTTACTGGCTCTCCTTCAAAAGACAACCGCTGGTCTTTTTCATCCGCTTTGGTTTGTAAAATATTTACACAGTATTGGGTTATCATGCGCAAATCCACATTGGTCATCTTGCTGTCATCCTGTTCGGCTTTCTCTTCCATCCATTCTTCTATGAGCGTGATGGAATTACTACATGCCGACTTTATCAACTCCATAGCGTCTCTCATATCGTCAATCGGTTGTTTTCTCAACATATTGTTTACTGTACTACCCACCCTGCTGACCGAATTTTTTAAATCATGGGCTACTGCCAATGTCATGCGGGCATTTTCATCCTGTCCTTTTTCCAATGAAGCATAGGTACTCAGCAACTCTGTATTCTTTGATTGTATTTCACGGTTTAACCGTTCCAGC
The DNA here is from genome assembly GCA_047600465.1 of Agriterribacter sp. GTDB lineage: Bacteria > Bacteroidota > Bacteroidia > Chitinophagales > Chitinophagaceae > Agriterribacter. The sequence goes on along the minus strand of JASGKU010000007.1, from coordinate 325,726 downwards.
GATTTCACATGTTTTGCTTTTCGCCATAGGTTATACCATATAAACCCCACTGTGATCAGGCTTAATAACGACAACAATATCACTATAATTAACTGGAAAGATTTCTGCGTACCTTCTTTCTCAAGCGTTTCATTAAATGCAGACTGTTCTTTATTTTCCAGCGCTCTGCCAAAATCACGGGCAAGACTACTTTTCTGCAACAGCTCCAGCGAATCGCGGTTATGCAGGTACAGGATATTATAGGTTAAAGCTTTTGCGGTATCGCCCTGGTGAGCCATCAGTTTTTCCATAGCCAGGTACCAGGATGTTCTTCCTTCTGCGCTGCTGCTGTCTTGTAAGGCTTCCGAATTTTTTAACTGGTTTAATAAAGCCTCAGCCTCTTTTATTTTTCCCCAATCCATATACATATCCACCAGTTCAAATGAAGTTGCAAGGGTAAATGTTTTATAAAAAGGAGCCGTGCCTTGTATACTCAACAGGTTGAGTGATTCTGCTTCGGTAAATTGATTTTTCCTGCGTTTTATTTTGGCCATATTAGAATATATTACGGCCCGGGCAAGATTAATATAGCCTGTACGATTCGGAAATTTTTCTTCATTTATACTGATATAATCAAGAGCGGTTTGATAAAAATAAGCGGCACTATCCTGTTGTCCGGCACCGGCATAGCAAAGCCCGATGTTATCGAAATACCTTTGTTCGGTAGAAAATGTTATATCAGGATCTTCTGAACACCCCTTAATTTGCTGCAGGGCTGATTTATAATAATGGATAGCCGCCTTGTATCGCTGCTGCCGGTAGAGCAGGTCTCCAATACGCTCGTTATATACCCAGTATTTGCAGGCAGCCGGTTTTGTTTTTGCAAATTCAGTCCTGGAAAGGAGCAGGTATTTCATAGTAGCGTCGTAGTTCCCAAGGATCATGTAACAGTTACTCTTTACCAGTAAAGCACGGGCATACACTTCTATAAACGCGTCTTCATTATTTCTCGCTTTTGCAATAGACTGCACACTATCTACATAAGCAAATGCCTTTTCAAAATTTTTCACTTCCATATACTCTACTGCCTTATACCTGTAATACCTGATCAAATCTCCCTCTCCGGCAGGCACGCTTTGTATCACTGAGTCGAGTGAATGCATAATTATTTTGCGTGTGTTGTTCTCCGAAAAAACAGTATCTAGTTGCGCAAAGTAGGTATTAAAATGAACGGGATGATTATCGGCGATCTTATGCTTACATGCCAGCAAGCAGAAAACACTGATTGCAATAACATACCTGGGAAGGAGGGGTGTAAAGGTGTTCATGAATATTCAGTCAATTAGAATCAGGCAATTTTTTTTTCTTTAAAAGCATCGGCATCTCCTTTCAACAAATCATTAATAATACTGATAGACTGGTTACAATCAGTCTGTATTTGCTCCATCGAAGTCCTTACTGCATCTGTTTGTGTCTTTTTTAAAAAAGTAAACACCAGGTTACGGATACCACCGATAGGGTTTTTCAGGTCGTGTGCTACCATCCGCGTGATCTTACTGTTCTCCAACCTGATTTGGGTTAAAGATTCTAATGCCGTGTTGAGATCATCGTTTCTCAACTGTATTTCCCGGTTAAGCTCTTCCAGTATCTTTTCGCCCTTCGCAGTACGTTTCAGGTTATTCCATACAAATAATGCAACGAGCATGATAAGAAACGAAAGAATAAGTCCGGTAATCAATAAAAAAGATTTTTTCTGGTTGGCTTCTTCCAGCATTTCCTTTTCACCTGCTTTTTCTTTATTTTTCAGTTCCATCACCATATCTCTGCCAATATTCATTTTTAATGTTTGATCAAGAGAATCTCTCAGGTGCAGGTATTGTGCGTTGTAATGAAAAGCCCGTGAAAAGTTCCCTTTAGATACATTCAATTCCTGCATGGCCCTATACCAAAGCAATGTGTTATTATCAGCAATCTTTTGTGTACTGAAATGCTGAGCCGAATCCACCTGGATTAAAATGTATTCAGCATCTTCCAATTTCCCCCAGTCTTTATATATGTTTGCCAATTCAAACCGGGCAGCAAGCGGTGTATTTTCGTACACACCTTCAGTATTGTTAATAGCGAGCCGGCTCATTCTCTCGGCTTCCCCGTAATTCCCTTGTTGTCGCTTAATTTTTGCCATATTGCCATATATCACTCCTTTTGCAAGCGACATAAACGCAGAGTCGTTTGGGAATTTGTGTTCATGTGTTTGTACATATTCAAGCGCGGTTTTAAAATAGCGACTGGCACTATCCTGCATTCCCATTTCCGCATAGGCCATCCCTATATTATCGAGGTTGCCCTGTATACCCGCAAATTTGCGTAAGGGCGAAGGGTCGCATGTATTCGCGTCTTCGATTGTTTTCTTAAAATAAACGATCGAGAGGCCATATCTTGCCTGTTTGTACAGCATAGTGGCAACTCTTTGGTTATAATCATAAAATCTGCAGACGTTGCCTGGATTGGTACTATTAATTATATTTCTGGCATATAAAAGCTGGTTCATGGCTTCGTTATAATTCTTTAACGTCAGGTAGCATTCGCTTTTGGTAAGTAATGCATCACTATACCATTTATTAAATTGGGGCTCTTTCAGTCTGTCTTTTAAAAACAGTAGTATACTGTCTTGATAAATAATACAGGTCATATAGTCCCCATCCAGTAGATATAAAGATGATTTAAAGGAGTAAAAGTTACATTTATCAATTACACCATACGGATGTCGATGTAACGCTGATTCAAAAGAATCAACAGCAGCCTTGCGTTCCTTAATAGTTAAAGCTTTTTCAACCCTAAAAACTAAACTATCATAATATTCATGATAGCTATCTTTTTGTTTTTGCTGACATGATAGAATAAATAAAAGATACCAGCCTGCAAGCCATTTAAGAGGGGATTTTACTAATATGGGCGCAATCAAACTCATGCTATATCTGCTAAAAATTAAATACCTGGTTTTCTTTTTCTTGTCATCATCCATTGCAACTTCGTACCGTATTTATTGTATAGCCTATTCTGGGGTTAATCATTGGTTGTATTTTATGTTGAAACTATTTTTTTACGTCGGTTTGGTTTTTCACATAGCATTCATCGTATCATTTTATTCTCATACTTACAATTTAAATTGAATGTTTTTATACAAGAGTAAATATCGCCCAGGCATTGGCGCTGATATATGCCAAATGCAATTTTTAATAAAAAAATGTTTGTACTCAAAAAAGTGGATTTGTAATTTTCAACAGGCAGGAAAACTTGATTTGATGTTCGAACTTTAGACTGTCCGGGTATATTTAGGATAGTTGACATAAAAGGTAGCAATATTACGTCGAAGAGAGGTTGCAAATAGATCAACAGCCGCATAACATAGATTTGGTCAACTAAATATACAATTCTTCTTACAAATATAAACGTGTGTTAGTTACAAGTTATTATTTTTGAAACTAAAATAATAAGTGTTTATATGTAATGGTAAACCATTATAATAAAAACAGCAATTGAGATTGGCTTTGAGAGAATGCAGATCCATTTTTCCCTAATTATTATAACCATTAACGGTTACATTCAGCATATTTTGAGGCATCAATTTCGCTATCAGATCAGCATAAGCTCCTTTGTCAAATAAGTATATACCAGGCTATAAACACCACAATGGTTTTAATTCGTGCTCCCCTCTTTATTATTATATTATTATGCTGTAAAAATTAAGAAGGCATTCTTCGCGGCTTTTATAAAAATAACCACTGCAAAATTTAAGTGCTTTCCTGTAAGTTATATTTTACAACGCCATATTATTTTCGCAATGTATCCCGAAATATATTACTCAACGTATATAATCAATTTAAATTGAATATATGAATACAAATTTATTTCCCCCAAAATCATATTCACTCATATAATTCTTTTTGTAAGAAAAATAATGAAAGTTTATCTTTCATCATCAACCATTTTTTATTTGAATCCTTCCTGCTTGTTCAGGTCTTTTATAAATATTTACTTATGAAATAACTGGCTGGAAAGAAATCAATATGAATAAAAAAACACCAGCAACAGTAGGATGTCCAGGAGATAATTATATAGCAATAGCAGGTAGAGTGCTATTGTTTTTTAGCCAATACGTTTAAGTTAACAGTAAGATTATCTGCCATCGTTATACTACCACTGCCCACATTATAGTCTCTGCGGTTGATGGTAAATTCTCCTTCAAATAAATAATCGTCTCCTTTGGGTGTAGCTTTGAATGGGAAAGAAATTTCTTTGGTTACGTCTTTAATAGTAAGCTTTCCGAAAATATATAAATATGCTTTGTTGGTGCTGGTAGTAATTTTTGTTGATACAAAATGTAATTGTGGAAACTTATCTGTGTCAAAAAATTCCGGCTTGCGCAAATGTTCATCGCGCTGATCAATACCTGTATTAATTGTTTTTGAATCAACGGTAACATCAAAAGAGGCAGCAGCAATACTATCGGCAAAAAAAGTGATATCACCATTAAGTCCGGCTAAAGATCCACTGATATTAACGCCGAAATTCTTTATTTTAAATTTCACTTCCGATCCTTCATTTACCGGTTTATAACGCTGCGCCCAAACTGCAGTTACAAACAGTAACAGTATGCATGTAATAACTGTTTTCATCAAAAAAGTGATGTTTGTGTTGATTTAAACAAAGATATCGTTCCATTTGTTAATACATCCTTTAATGTAAAAATGTTCATCAAAAACACACAGTTGATAATACCAGCCCATACCGCTACTTTTGATTACAGGTACAAAATAGTATAGTCATAATTTTCGTTTAGTTTTGAATAAAATCAATTGAGCATGCATATTCCGGTAATGGCAGAACTATTTGCAAACCAGGAAAATCCTGAAATATTATTTTGGGTAGGCTGTGCCGGTAGTTTTGACCAACGATCACAGAAGATAACAAAAGCTTTTGCTGCCATCCTCAACAAAACCGGCATCAAGTATGCCATTCTTGGAAAAGAGGAAGTTTGTAATGGAGACCCGGCGCGAAGATCAGGAAATGAATTTTTGTTCCAGATGATGGCTTACCAGAATATTCAGATCTTAAATAACTACGGTATAAAAAAAATTGTTACCACCTGTCCGCACTGTTTCAATATTTTTAAAAATGAATACCCTGTATTAGGCGGAAGTTATGAAGTAATTCATCATTCCGTTTTTTTACAGCAATTGATTGATGAAGGAAAAGTAAAGATGAAAGAAGAAGGTAGCTTTAAAGGAAAGCGCATTACGTATCACGATAGTTGCTACCTTGGCAGGGCGAATGATATATATGAAGCGCCCCGAAAAGTATTGGAAGCGTTGGATGTGGAGCTGGTAGAAATGAAACGGTGCCGCAGTAAAGGTTTATGTTGTGGAGCTGGGGGGGCGCAAATGTTTAAAGAAGAAGAAAAAGGTACCACCCGCATAAATCTTGAAAGAACAAACGAAGCATTAGAAATAGCGCCCGCTGTAATTGCAGCCGCCTGTCCGTTTTGTAATACTATGCTTACTGATGGTGTAAAGAATAGTGAAAAAGAAGAGGAGACCAGGGTGCTTGATATTGCTGAGTTGGTAGCTATGTCGATGGAGTGAAGAAAAGGCAGTAGGCAGGAGTAAGGAGGCAGAAGTAAAAAAAAGTTACAGGTTGCAAGTTGCAGGGAAAAGGTAGAAGTAAGAGGGCAGGAGGCAGATATATAATGTTCATGTTGCAATTTTGCTATCAGCTTTCAGCAATCAGATGTCGAAACAATAAACTATAAACAATAAACTATAAACTATAAACTACTTAGCGCCCCTTTGTGTCTCTGTGTCTTGGTGGTTCAAATTTCAAATCTAAAATCTCAAATCAACTTGCGTTACGGAAGAAATATTCTTATACTCAGTTTGGCGATAGGGCTGTTCCTTTTCTTTTATATCCGCAGTGTACAGTCAGAAAGAAAAGATGGCATTACTAATTTTATTCGTGAACCACGAACAGGCGATATTTATAAAATAAGGTATGATGATGTATCGGGCAACCGTACCGTACGTTATTTTAAGCTGGCCGAAAAAACAGAAACCCTCGTTTCGTTTTTCCCGGGCAAATTAAGCGGGTGGAATGTAAGCGATGTTTTTTTGGATGAATACGATAGAGACCGGCGCAAAAACTTTACTTTTAAAGACCTTCAATTAATCAAAGAGGGAAAATTCAGCAATGATGACATGAAAAATGCCACCCTTGTAGAAATTGAAAGAAAAGCAGGATCTGTACCAGAGAATAGTCTATAAGATGTTGTTTCAAGTTACAGGTTGCAGGTTTCAAGGTTCAATTTATTGGTCTCACGTTTCTCTTTCTTATTTTTGCAGCATGAAATTAGCGTATAAAAATTTATTGCCTGAAAATTTCGCAGCTTCTTCCAGGGTGTGGATATACCAGGCAAATAGAAAATTCATGCTGTCGGAGGTATTAGCTGCAGAGGAAATATTAAATGAATTTACCAGCAAATGGCAGGCGCATGGCGCACCGGTAAAAGGGTTTGCCACTATTTTTTTCGGTCAGTTTATTGTGCTGATGGCTGATGAAACACAAACTGGTGTGAGCGGATGTAGTACAGATAGCTCGGTAAGAGTAATAAAAGAAATAGAACAACAGTTTAATATCAGTTTATTCGATAGACAATTGCTTGCTTTTGCAGTAAAAGATAAGATTGAGTTATTGCCGTTGAGCCAGTTGAAATATGCTTCAGATAATGGTTTCTTGACCCCGGAAACAATCTATTTTAACAATACCGTTCTTACAAAAGCTGAATTAGAAAACAATTGGATGATTCCGGTAAACAATAGTTGGCTTGCTAAAAAAATCAACTTCCCGGCTTCTGCATAATACTAATAAAATATAAAAGATGAAAGTAGAAAATAATAAAGTGGTAAGCATTCATTATAATGCCACAGATGATTCAGGAGCAGTAGTTGATAGCAATATTGATTTTGAGCCGCTGGAATATCTTCATGGACATGGAAACATTTTACAGTCGCTGGAAAGTGAACTTACCGGGTTGAAAATAGCCGATGAAAAAAAGGTTATACTAACCGCTGAACAGGCGTATGGCGATTTTAATCCGTCATTGGTATTTGAAGTAAGCCGCGATCAATTTCCGGAAGACGCCGAGGATTTACAGGTTGGCGCCATGGTGCAATCGTCAGACGGGCAGGATCTTTTAATAACAGATATCGACAACGATAAAGTTATCCTGGATGGCAACCATCCGCTTGCCGGCAGAACCCTGCACTTTACTGTTACCATAAAAAATATAAGAGAAGCTTCTGCTGACGAAGTATCACATGGGCATGTACACAATGCGCATACGCATCATTAAATGGCTCTGAGCTCGCTTTCTTTTTCCAGCATTCTTTTTAATAGAATGATCTGGTTGCCTGCGCGCACAAAATTATGTCCTTCATATTTAGCACCGTAGTATATATCGTTATTAATATGATCGGCTAAAAACCGGAGCGCCTGCATATATATAAGATAGCAACCTGCATCAAAGAAGCTATTTCTTTCCGCTTCACTCAACTCGCCTTCCATGCCTTCTATATACCCTTCAACAATTGCTTTGTAATATTTTTCCCTGATAACAATTTTTGAAAAATCTTTTTCTTCTTCGCTTACAGGTGAAAGACAGGTACGCATCATATCGCCCACATCACTTATAAAATAGCCGGGCATTACGGTATCAAGATCAATTACGCATAAACCTTTGTCATGGTTATCAAACAGCACATTACTGATCTTTGTATCGTGATGCGTAACCCTCACTTTAAAATCAGGATTTTGTTTCATCGCATCAAACCGTTTAACAATATACTCCTGTTCTTTTAGCCATTCAATTTCCGGTTCACTGGCTGCAATACGTGCAGGATTGCCCGTTTGCAAAGCCTGCAAAAACTGGTCGTATCGTAAGGTAAGGTTATGAAAATCAGGAATGGTTACTTTTAAATGACCAACCGGAAAATCATTCAGCAAACAAGTAAACCTGCCAAATTGTTTTGCCGCTTCAAAAGCCTGTCCTGCATTCTGAACAACGTCTATAGTATGAGATTCTTTTACAAAAGGCACCAGTCTGAAATAGCCTTCACTTTCTATAAAAAGAAGGTCTTTGCCGTTATGCGTATATATATTTCTAACAAAAAAATAGTTGGGATGATGTTTGGCAAGGTAAGCGCCAATAAGACGCACGTTGTGTGCTATGTCTTCCGGCGATTTAAATACATTATGATTGATGCGCTGTAAAATGTAGGATAGATCAGCATTTTGTTGGTTTACCTTCCAGGTATTGTTGATTAAACCCGAGCCAAAAGGTATAATTTCCAACTGGGGATAATCCAAACCATATTCCTGCAATATTTGTTCTAGCATTAGTTTTTGATATTAATTAAAGTTAGAAGAAAACAATACAGCCTGTTATTTTTTATAGACTAAACTTAAAATTTCACACAAACGTTTTCGTAAATTGGCAACGAAGATTACCGGCATGAATATAAGAGAAGCTATTTTAAAAGAACATTCAAAAGCACAATGCAACAGGATTGTTACATATGTTGGCAACAATCAACAACGCTTAAACGAACTGGTACATCTTTTTTTAACCGATGAATACCGCGTAGTACAAAGAGCTGGTTGGCCTCTTAAGTTATATTGTGCGGGCCCATCCACACCTTATACGTAAACACTTAAGGAAGATCATTGTTCAATTAAAAAAACCAGGCATCCACAATGCGGTTAAGCGAAATACAGTAAGACTGCTGCAGGACATACCAATACCGGAAACGCTGCAAGGTGAAGTAATGGACATCTGTTTTACATTCATCGCAGATCCTAAAGAAGCCGTTGCAGTAAAAGCTTTCTCCATCACCATACTTGATAATCTTTCAAAACAATATCCTGAAATAATACCTGAAATGAAACTACTGCTTGAAGACCAAATGCCTCATGAAACCGCCGCATTTAAAAGCCGGGCCAAGAAATTCCTGAAAAAGGTTTAGGGAATACAAGTACACTGAACCACGAAGGCACAAGGACACAAGGGAACACGAAGGGATTTATCGTTTGTTGTTTTTGAAATTGTGAGGGATCATTAGTCAGCAACTGCCCATATATCCTTCAACTCTCCGCTTTCTTACTTCTGTTTTTTCCTTACCTGAAACTTGAAACCTGTAACATGCAGTCTGCACTAATCTTACTGCCTTCTCACTTCTGCCTACTGCCTTCCCTTAATACAGCATCCTTACCTTTATCGTTTCCTTAATATCCTTTAATAACTCTACGGCTTCCTTTGAAAGATTCTTATCTACATCCAGTACCACATATCCTATATCATCGTTGGTTTTAAGATACTGCGCCAATATATTAATATTATGACTGGATAATTGTGTATTGATCTGCGACAATACCCCAGGCACGTTTCTATGTATATGCAGAATACGGTGTGCGCCTTCCTGTAAGGGAAGTGCCAGTTCAGGCACAGTGTGAGAACCTGTTGTAATACCGGTATCCAGAAAGTTGATAAGTTTTGTACTAACGTCTTCTCCAATATTGGCCTGTGCTTCTTCAGTTGATCCACCTATATGCGGCGTAAGAATAACGTTGGGCAGATTTTGAAGCGGGCTTACAAAACTATCTCCATTCTTTTCGGGCTCTACAGGAAATACATCAATGGCTGCACCAGAGAGCTGACCGCTCACCAATGCATCACGCAACGCTTCCAGGTCAACTACTTCACCACGGGCGTAGTTTATTAATATGCTGCCTTTTTTAAAATGTTTAAGCAGGTTAGCTGAAATAATATTTTTGGTTTGCGCAGTTTCAGGCACATGCAATGTAACAATGTCTGCCTCACTTACCACTTCCTTCAGGCTTTTACGGGATTGGGCATTACCCAGCGGAAGCCTGGTAAGTATATCATAAAATATAACTTTCATCCCCAGGGCTTCAGCTAAAACACTTACCTGAGCACCTATATTACCATAGCCTATAATACCAAGCGTTTTTCCTCTTAATTCATAGCTGCCTTTTGCTTCCTTCATCCACTTGCCCTGGTGTGCGGCGGTGTTTTTGTCGGCAATGCGGCGTATAAGCATTACTGATAGTCCTATTACCAGCTCAGCCACCGAACGGGTATTTGAATAGGGTGCATTAAAAACAGATACACCATGTACCGTTGCATCGCTAAGATTTACCTGGTTAACGCCTATACAAAAGCATCCTATAGCCTGCAATTTAGGCGCCGCGTTTAATACGTTGGAAGTTATCTGCGACTTGGAGCGGATTCCCAGCAAATGCACGTCCTTCACTTGTTTTATCAGTTCGGCTTCTGATAATGCACCGGCTACTTTTTTTATAGAAGTATATCCGGCCTTTTTAAAATTTTCAACAGCAAGCTCACTGATGTTTTCCAGCAATAAAATATTAATTTTCTCTTTGGGATAACTGGTCCGTTTTTTGTCGCTCATAAATTTGTACTAAAATTGGCGCAAAAATAATAAGTAATTACCTTTCTGCGTTCTTTTGAAATTAAATCCAAATGAGAAAGTTTTTATATCCTTTATTATTCCTGTGTATGATGGCTAGTGGCTGTTATTATTCTACTATAAAGAAGGATAAGACTTTCCCCCTGTCAAAACCTGCAGATTCTACTACACATCCGTCGTCGATAACAAAAGCTGAGTTTAAAAGATACTACGATGCTGCTGAAGAATTTTACGATAATGTGCTTCAAAAAAGTCATTTCAGCGGAGAGTTCCTCGTAGCAAAAAAGGGAGAAGTAATTTTTGAAAGATATGCAGGTTACGCTCACCTTACTACAAAAGATTCAATCAAAGCATCCAGTCCACTTCATTTAGCTTCTGTTTCAAAAACATTTACAGCCATGGCTACCTTAAAGCTGTGGGAAGAAGGGAAGTTGAATATAAATGACGAAGTGTCTAATTATTTAATAGGGTTTCCTTACCAGGGTGTTACTATTAAGACCTTGTTAAACCACAGAAGCGGTTTACCCAATTATGTGCACGTAATGGAACAATTGGGCTGGAACACAAAAACTATTGTACACAACGAAGATGTATTACAATTTTTAATTGCGAACAAAGCAAGATTACAGGCAGCTCCGCCAAACCGTTCATTTAGTTATTGTAATACTAATTATGCGTTGCTGGCACTTATTATAGAGAAAGTAAGTGGAATGCCTTACCCACAGTTTGTGTACGAAAATTTTTTTACTCCACTAGGCATGAGCGATACCTATGTATTTACCATGTCTGATTCTGCCCGGTCTTTACCTTCTTATAACTGGAAAAACGGACAGGAAAGATTCACCTTCCTTGATGCAGTATATGGAGATAAAAATGTATACAGCACCGTTAGAGACATGTTGAAATGGGAAACAGCGCTTACCTATGGGCATATGTTTAAAGAGGCCACGTTGGATTCTGCTTACACGGGCTACAGTCACGAAAAGAAAGGTATAAAAAATTATGGACTGGGATGGCGCATGCTGGAATATCCCGATAATCAAAAAATCATTTATCATAATGGCTGGTGGCATGGCAACAATACTGTGTTTGCACGCCTTATACAGGATTCTGCAACCATTATAATATTAGGCAACAAGTATAACCGCAATATTTACCAGGCTAAAAAACTCTTTAACGCCTTTGGTGATTACGAAACAGAGGAAGATACAGATGAATAGGCAGGAGTAAGAGGGCAGAAGGCAGTTTCAAGTTGTATGTTAGAGGTTGCAGTTATTTATTTGCCTATTACACATTGCCTATTCACTATTAATCATTTACTTTTCTCCCAAATCTATTGACCGCTCCACCCGTATCTGATCCAAAAAATATTCATCGTGTGATATCACCAGTAAGGTTCCGTCGTATTCATTAATAGCTGCCGTTAAAATTTCCATGTTCTGAATATCCAGGTTGTTGGTGGGTTCATCCAATACGATAATATCCGGCGCCTGATGGTGTATTGTAAGGCAGCAGAGTATGAGCCGCATTTTTTCTCCCCCACTTAATACACTGCAGGATTTATCCCAATAAGTATTGGTAAACAGGAAGCGGGTTAGCCGCGATTTTATTTCGTGCTCCGCCATAGCGGTTGCATTGAACTGTTGCGCCTGTTCAAATACACTAAGTCTGTTATCGATTAAAGCATAATCCTGGTCTATATAAAAGGTTTTCAGCTTTGCTTTTTCAATCCTTCCTGTATGTGGTAGTTTATTGCCCAGCAACATTTTTATCAATGTAGTTTTGCCCGATCCATTTCCGCCTTTAACAGCTATTCTTTCACCACAGACAACCTGTAAGCTTATATCCTGTTTCCAAAGTAACGTTTCTCCATAAGCGCAGTTAATATCTTTTGCATTAATCAGCAACTTGCCTTTATGAAGCTTTGAATGATTCAGCTCCAGTTTCATTGTACTCACGCCCGATTGCTCATTCCGTAGTTGATTTAATTCCTTACTAATGGACTGCACTTTTTCTGCATGCATATTTTTTGTACGGGAAGTACTTTTTTCCGCATTATTTTTAAAGGTATTCATAGAGATAGTTGGAAGCCCCGCTTTTTCCTGTTTCTTCTTTCCCCTGGCATCCAATTTCTGCCGTCGTTCCATAGTTGCTCTTTCTGTTTCTTTTGCTTTACGCAATTCCTTTTCCTTATTATTCAGCTCTTCATTAAAGGCATTGCGTTCTATCATTTTCTGTTCTACATAAAAATCATAGTTGCCACCATATACATGCAACCCATCGGCATGGAGTTCACACATTTTATCCAGTATATTCAATAAAGTTCTGTCGTGACTAACTATCACCATTGCCTGCTTAGATAAGCGCATATATTCATATAACATGGCTCTTGCTTCAGCATCCAAATGATTGCTGGGTTCATCCAGTAAAACTATTTCAGGATTGTGGATCATAATTCCAGCTAAAAGTATTCTCGTTTGCTCACCACCACTTAATGTATTCATCGCTTTGTGCACATCCTTAACATTCAGGTGCCAATATGCAAAAGCTTCTTTACATCTCTCTTCAATGTTCCAGTCATCATTCAGCAATGCAAGGTTTTTTTCCGATACATCACCTGCCAGGATAGACTGTAATGCATAAAGCTTCTCTTCCACCTGCAGCGCCCTGGCAATGCTATAGTGATTAAAATTTCCAAACACCTGGGGTAGATAATAAGGCGTTTTTGAAGTTTTTATAGAACCGGCTGACGGCTGTAACCCGCCTGCAATCAATTGTAATAAGGTTGATTTGCCCGAACCGTTATTCCCTATCAATGCAATTTTATCTCCCGCGTTTACAGCGAGATTAATATCCGAAAACAGCATATCCTTGTTGGGATGTGCATAAGCAACATCTTGAAGTATCAACATAATTTCTTTCGTGAAGTGTGAGTGTATAAACGCCAACCAAAATTGAAAGAGGCGCTATTATCTTTGAAAGAAATTAAATTCTACATGGAGTGATTATTAAATTGAGTGCTGCAAAAATACAGCATAATTTTTTCTCTGCAGAAAAAATTATGCTATCACTTTAAGGAATATATAGTTTACCTACAATTAATTTATCTCCAGATAAATCAACTTCAAACAAGTGAGGAACACGGTGGGTTTTACCATTAATACTTTTATGGCTGTGAATAGACATCAGCAATTTCCCATCCAGTGTTGTAAACAACATACCATGACCATAATTAGGTGGAGTAATAGGATCTTTTTCCTGGATCCATGGTCCATCCAGCGTGCCACTTTTTGAATATGCCACTCCTTGTGTATACACATCATAAATCCAACTGGTCCATATCATTCCCAGTCGGCCTGTTTTTGTTTTAAAAAGATAAGCCCATCGGTTACTTTGTTCGGGCGATCATTGCCGTTATCATCTTTTTCGCGACTCCATGGCGCATCGCTTGCCCTGAATAATACCTTTCCTTTACCGATCGTTCCGCTTAAATCGGGCTTTAATGCTATTTTTTCAATGGTGCCGTTCAGGTTCTGTAACCATTCATAACAGTATACCATATACGGCTTAGCGTCGGTATCAATCCACAAAGTACCATCCAATGTTGGTTTATCGGCAGGTAAATAAATAGAATCCTTCATGGGAACATATGGCCCATCGGGTTTATCACTCACCAGTACATGACAGGCGCGGCGTTCAATAATATTTCCTTTTACAGTATCAATTTTAACTGCACGATTGGTGAAAGTGGCAAAATAATAATACTTGTTTTTATACGAATGAATTTCAGCAGCCCAGATCATTGGCTTGGCCCCCATCCAGGAGTTGGAATCAGTCATCGCAACCTTATATGGTCCATCCCATAATTTCAGGTCCTTACTCTTCCAGATCATACCACCGGTCCCTGTCATGTAATACATATTTGTTTTGTGATCTGCCAGAATAAAAGGATCACTCAGCCTGATGGAATCCAGGGGAATATTTTTCCGGAATTCCTGGGGCTGGTTTTGTTGTGCTTTTGTGCTGAAAGCAAAGAGGCAGAATATTAAAGCAAGGTAACCGTTCTTCATGTGCTTTATTTTGACAACTTACTTTGTTGTTCAAATCTACTATGTGAAATATTCTTATTTTAAGGATAGCCCAAAATATCTGCAATAAGACCTTCCAGTTCTTCTTTTAGAGAATTAAGTTCTTTTGACGAAATATCTTGTATGTACTCCTGCTTTCTTCTCATAAATGTTGGGATAAACCAGATCACCGCTACAAATTCTTTTTCGAAATAGTCATAATCAATCGTCTTTAATCGCAACAGTGCATCCCGCAAAATATTATATGCTGTTCTGTCAAAAATGCCATCTTGCAATTTTCCTAAAAAGCCATTTTCATCCCAGCTATCGTTTACTATTTCAAAATCAGTCTTCATGTTTACACCTTGTGTGGTATTGAAATAATTGAGTAATACTTTTTAATATCAAATCTAAGTTTTTAAAGGAATCCGCCTTGCGTAGGAGTTTATCAAGTCTTTAATTGATAGATTATTTTGCCAATCTGCGTATCCACACCTTTCACCTACATTTGTGTGAGGCGGCTTTAATTTAATCACAGCCTATATCATGAAAATCTTTTCTGCAGCGCAAATAAAAAAATGGGATGAATATACGATCCATCATGAACCTGTTACCTCTGTAGACCTGATGGAAAGAGCTGCCACGGAATGCGCCTTATGGTTTTTATCGGAATATTATAATACACGTCCGCAAGTGTACATTTTTTGCGGAACTGGGAATAATGGTGGAGATGGCTTGGCTATAGCAAGATTATTACATGAAAAAAAATCAGCTGTTCATGTATATATGCTCGAAACAGGCGCAGATAAATCTCCGGATTGTACCGTCAATTTACAAAGGCTTGTAAACATTGGCTTACCTGTTATTTTCATCCAAAACCAGCATGATTTACCTGCTATACATAATGATGCTATTATTATAGATGCGTTATATGGTTATGGGCTTAACCGTCCTTTATCAGGCATTGCAGAAACAGTAGTAAAGCACATGAATGCATCTAAGGCAGAAACGATAGCTATTGATATGCCCAGCGGGTTATACGCTGATAAAAGTTCTTCAGGAAACACCATTATAAAAGCAACGCATACCCTCAGCTTCCAGGTAATGAAACTGGCTTTTCTGTTACCTGAGAACGCTATGTATACTGGTGATATACATATTGTTGATATAGCACTTCATCAACAATTTTATAACGAAGAAGCGGCTGCGTTTGAGATTGTTAGTCACGAACTGATTCATTCTTTTTACAAACCAAGAGAAAAGTTTTCTCATAAAGGTAGTTATGGCAATACTGCGCTTATTGCTGGCAGTTATGGAATGATGGGAGCAGCAGTACTCTCATCAGCGGCATGCATGCGGGCGGGAGCAGGTAAGCTTACCTGTTATATACCCGCCTGTGGATATACCGTGTTGCAAAGCACTGTGCCGGAAGCAATGTGCATAACAGACCACAACATCACGCATCATGCCGCATTGCATCTGCACACAAAGTATGACGCTTATGCTATTGGTCCCGGTATAGGGCAGCAGGAAGATAGAGTATCAGTAATTGAAACATTGCTGGAAGCAAAACCCGAACGGCTGATTATTGATGCGGATGCATTAAATCTCCTGGGCTCTCATAGGCATCTTTATACACAAATTCCGGCAAACACCATTCTCACGCCTCATCCCAAAGAATTTGAAAAGCTGTTTGGTGCCAGCAACAATCAATTTGAAAGATTAAACCTTGCTTTACAAAAAGCAGCCGAATTGAAATGCTTTATTATCATCAAAGGCAATAATACATTTATTGCCACTCCTTCGGGTAAAGGGTATTTTAACCCTACAGGCAACCCCGGCATGGCAACAGCCGGAAGTGGAGATGTTTTAACGGGAATGCTTTTAGGTTTGTATGGCCAGATGGGAGATGCAGAGGCTGTTTTATTAACTGGTGTTTATATGCATGGGTTAGCAGGTGATATAGCAGCACGCAATAAAACAGAAGAAGCATTAATAGCAGGTGATATTATTGATTGTATACCCCAGGCATATACGGCTATCAAAAAGCCTGTTTATTTTCCCTAAGTGGCTTTATTAAGCCCGAATCCCCTATTTTTGCCCCCCAAAATCTTAACATAACAGAATCAACGATTATGGACAAATTGTTCTATCTCGTGCCCGCGATGGGGCTGCTCGGATTGCTTTATACCTTTATAAAATTCAAATGGGTTTCCAGCCAGGATGCCGGCTCTGACAGGATGAAGGAGATCAGTAACTATATTGCTGAAGGCGCTATGGCATTTTTAAAAGCCGAATGGAAGATATTAGGCTATTTCGTAGTAATAGTTGCCATTTTGTTAGGAGTAATGGCTAAAGCAAACCCTCACTCTCACTGGTCAATAGCTATAGCATTTGCTGTGGGCGCTGTATTCAGCGCTACCGCTGGTTATATAGGTATGCGCATTGCTACCAAAAGTAATGTGCGCACAGCACAAGCCGCTAAAACAAGCCTCAGCAAAGCTTTATCGGTTTCTTTTACCGGAGGTTCTGTAATGGGTCTCGGAGTAGCTGGTTTAGCTGTATTGGGATTAGGTTCCGTTTTCATCATATTATATATGCAGTTTGTAAGTGGTACTACTCCTGGCACAACTGAATATGCCACAGGCATGGTACGTGCTATTGAAGTACTCACCGGTTTTTCATTGGGCGCTGAAAGTATTGCTTTGTTTGCCCGCGTAGGTGGCGGTATTTATACCAAAGCGGCAGACGTAGGCGCTGACCTGGTAGGTAAAGTAGAAGCTGGTATCCCCGAAGATGATCCACGTAATCCTGCTACCATTGCAGATAACGTGGGTGATAATGTTGGCGATGTGGCAGGTATGGGCGCCGATCTTTTTGGGTCGTACGTTGCTACGGTATTGGCTACAATGGTATTAGGACAGGAAACAATTTCTACTGATAATTTTGGCGGATTGGCTCCTATATTATTACCCATGCTTATTGCAGCAGCGGGTATTATATTTTCTATTATAGGAACATGGTTTGTAAAAGTGAGCGATTCTGCAGGCATCAATACAGAGAGTGTACAAAAAGCCCTGAATATGGGTAACTGGGGATCTATTATTCTTACTGCATTATTTTCAGTTGGACTGGTATATTATATATTACCAGATGCGCCGATGTCTCTCCGTGGTCATGAGTTTACTAAATGGGGTGTACTAGGTGCCATAGCCGTAGGTTTGGTTGTAGGCGCTTTAATGAGCATTATTACTGAATATTATACAGCAATGGGTAAACGCCCTGTGTTGTCTATCATCAAGCAATCTTCTACCGGTCATGCTACCAATGTAATTGGCGGTTTGGCAGTAGGTATGGAATCTACTTTTTTACCGATACTGGTTTTAGCCGGTGGTATTTGGGGTTCTTTTGAATTTGCCGGTTTATATGGCGTGGCAATTGCTGCCGCGGGTATGATGGCTACTACTGCTATGCAATTGGCTATTGATGCTTTTGGTCCCATTGCAGATAATGCCGGTGGTATTGCTGAAATGAGCGAACTGCCTAAAGAAGTAAGAGAAAAAACAGATGTACTGGATGCTGTGGGTAATACTACCGCTGCTACTGGTAAAGGTTTCGCTATTGCATCAGCAGCGTTAACAGCGCTGGCACTTTTTGCGGCTTTTGTAGGCGTTGCGGGTATTGAAGGCATCGATATATACAAAGCCAAAGTATTGGCTTCCCTTTTTGTGGGTGGAATGATTCCTTTTATATTCTCTTCATTGGCTATTCGTGCGGTTGGTCAGGCTGCAATGAGCATGGTGGAAGAGGTGCGTCGCCAGTTTCGCAGCATTCCAGGCATTATGGAAGGCACAGGTAAACCTGAATACGACAAATGCGTGGCTATTTCAACCGATGCATCTATCAAAAAAATGATGTTACCAGGTGCTATTACTATCATATCTCCATTGGTAATTGGCTTTTTACTTGGTCCTGAGGCGTTGGGCGGGTTTTTAGCAGGTGCTACTGTAAGTGGTGTTTTAATGGGAATGTTCCAGAACAATGCCGGAGGCGCCTGGGATAATGCCAAGAAATCTTTTGAAAAAGGAGTTGAAATAAACGGTGAGACTTATTATAAAAAATCAGACCCACATAAAGCTTCTGTAACGGGTGATACAGTGGGCGATCCTTTTAAAGACACTTCGGGTCCTTCTATGAATATTCTGATTAAACTGATGTCGATTGTATCATTGGTTATAGCGCCCACGCTGGCACAAATGTTTGGTACAAAAACCAGTGAAGCCACCAAAATGAACAACCTGAAAAAGACAGAATTGGTAAGCAAAATGGAGCAATATTCAACAACTCCTGTAAAAAGTATCGACTAAGATAATTTTACAAACGAGATGTTATTGTTCATCAATCTCATCTTCTTACCATAAGATAAACCAGGTAGAAAAATAATAGTTTCATATTGATAATCAACAGGCAACTTCAAAAAAAGTTGCCTGTTTTAGTATATATGCTCATAAACATCTCATTAATTAAATGAAAATTCGTTGAATTTCCACCTATTACTTTAGGTGGTTTTCCAAGATTTATTATCTTCACGAATATTTTATTTTTAGCCTTATCCAAAGTTTATATTCCACACCGTTGAAATACCTCCATTTTCCAGTTCAACATCTTTAATAAACCACGGCTTTTAGCTTCCATTATTCATTGATATTGCCACATTATATCTAATTCTATTAATTATTTACCAATAATTCTCTTACAGGCATTGCCTAAAATGATTGAAGCATGAAATGTATTCTACCCTTAATTACTGGATTGCTATGTGTTAGCCTAAGTTTTGCGCAGCAACCTCATTATACTAAAGACACGATTTGGGATGGTGCCTCATCACTTTATCTTGAAGATTCTGGTTTTATTGGAGGACACACTTTTGTTGATGCCGCTCTTTTCAGATTTAATGGAATTCATTATAATCATACCAACCAGAATTTTCAGGTGCAGACTGGCTTTACAAAAGGATGGTTAACTCAATTTAACTATTTCACAAGCTATGATGATGTAGGTATAAATGTTGACTCTTTTACCTATAATGGAAATAATACAATAGCAGGTCCCAACTTTTCATCGGCGCCAGGCAGTGTGATAATGTTTGATGAAGCCTATTTTAATAATGGACCAGCCAATTCAATGAACATTACCAACAGAAACGGTGTATATACTGCAGACCGTGAGTATTATGCAGTTCCACCAGGGGGCATAGTAGTTGCTAAAACGCTTCATTTTAATAATGGCATTACCACTACGCGTAGGGATAATCCTGTTGACGGTGCCATCGCATTTGTAAACAGCGCTAATTATACCAATAGTATTGCTGGACTTTCAGATGCTCAACATGTAGACGGGTTTGTTTCAGAATATAATAATGATAACACATCTACTGGTTTCCCCGGTCATAATGGTAGTTTTATTTTCCCTGTAGGAAATAGTTCGGGAGTATACCAATTAAGCCGTTCCGGAACTTTTAATGAAAGTGAAGATATACTTACAGTAGGCTGGGTGGATGGCGATCCCGATGTAACTCCAGATTTTACGGGTGTTACAGGTTATTTAGGGGAAAATTATAATAATACAGATGCTCTTCACCGCGGAGCAGATATTATAGCCATTGCAACAGTGGGATTTTGGGATTGGCATCACCAGAATGGAGGTGATGAGAACTACATGGCACTTCCCATGAGTGCTGATCAGATGATTATAGTGAGCATTCCAGACCTTACAGGTTATACCGGAAGTACTGCGAGTGATCTTAGGTTAGTAGGTTGGAATGCAGATATTTCAAAATGGGTCAATTTAAGTGCAGCTTTCCCGGGCGCAACTGGTTTAACCAAGGGATCGACCCTGGTAGGTTTAATTCCTGCTGGCACAACTATCACCGCTCTTGCTATAGGTAGTACCAGCATTATATTGCCTGTAATATTCAGCGACTTTACCGTTAAAGCAAAAGATTGTAAGGCAGCATTACAATGGAAAACTTCTATAGAGCAGAACAACAGCTATTTTAAAGTTGAGCGCAGCAGTGATGGTATTAAGTTTACTACTATTGGTCAGGTAAGCGCGGTTGGCAACAGCACTACCACTCAAACATATGATTATACAGACGAGAGCCCATTGAGCGGTGTGAACTATTACCGTATTACACAGGTAGACCTGGATGGTAAATACACCAGCACCACTATAAAATCTGTGCAGATAAAATGTGAAGAAGCTGAAAATATACTGAAAGCTTATCCTAATCCTGCCGGTAACCAGCTCTTTATTAAATCAGGCAGAGCAATAGCCCAAATAAATATTTTAAGCAGTAATGGCCAAACAGTATTGAAATATGTGCCTTCTGCAAACCAGGGCGGTACATTCCAAATGAACGTTCAGCCTTTGCAGGCAGGTATTTACCTGGCACAGGTTGTAAATAAGGATGGAACTATCCGCATCATCAAACTGGTGAAGAAGTAATTAAAAATATACCAGCTACAATGTGAAAGAGCGGCAAGCAATTGTCGCTCTTTTTATTTAAGCTAACCGCCTGAATACGCTTATAATATTTCCTAAAAATTTGTAAATGGTTTGGTTAGATACGAATTGAATCGTATTTTTATTTTACGAACAAAATCGTAAATATGGCACAGCAAAAAACAACAAAGCCAACAGAAAGTGAGTTGGAGATATTGCGGGTACTTTGGGAAAAAGAAAATGCCACTGTAAGGGAAGTACATGACGAACTTTCCACCAGCAAAGATGTAGGTTATACTACTACCCTCAAGTTAATGCAGATAATGCATGAAAAAGGGCTCGTTAGCCGGGATGATTCCTCAAAAACTCACGTATATCAGGCAATAGTAAGCAAAGAAAAAACTCAAAAACACCTGGTTGGTAAAATGATAGACAACCTGTTTGCCGGCTCATCGGCACAACTGGTGATGCAGGCGCTGGGCAACCATAAAACCAGTAAAGACGAGTTGGAAGAAATACAGCAATTGCTGAATTCATTGAAAAAACAATAACTCAAAACCAAACACAATGACTGCAATATATCATTCACCTTTTTTAATTGCACTGGGCTGGACAATAGCTGCAAGTTTATGGCAAGGCGCTTTGTTATGGTTGATATATCAATTGGTGAGTAATATATTTATAAAGAATAATCCGGCTATCAAGCATGCTGTTGCCGTATTGTTTTTATTTGGATCATTCATTTGGTTTGGAGCAACATTTATACAGCATTATAATGAGATAACTGGTTTAACGCAGTCGCTTACTGCACTTTCAGAAACAAATACTGCCACTACCCAGGCTTTATTAACGCTTACAAAAAACAGTGCGGATACCTGGATAATCGATGCCATCAATAAATATCTTCCTTATTTTTCAACAGCCTACCTGATGGTTTTATTGGTATTGCTTGTAAAACTG
The DNA here is from genome assembly GCA_047600465.1 of Agriterribacter sp. Lineage (GTDB taxonomy): Bacteria > Bacteroidota > Bacteroidia > Chitinophagales > Chitinophagaceae > Agriterribacter. The sequence goes on along the minus strand of JASGKU010000007.1, from coordinate 303,657 downwards.
GGCAATGCATATATGCATTCCAGGAAATTAAGGTTAGAGGGATTAATTGAAGTTGACAGTTATTGGCAAAACCTGGTAAATCAATATGCAAAACAGATAGGAATAATAAAAAATGTGCGCATTTATTTTAGTGAGTTTATAGATGTACCCGCTACGCTTGACTTTTTTAAACCAGTGATACTGCTTCCTGTTGCCGCATTTAATCACCTCTCTATCCAGCAGGTAGAATCTATATTGCTGCACGAACTGGCGCATATCAGGCGCAATGATTATCTTATTAATATTATAGCTTCTGTTATTGAAACCATTCTTTTCTTTAACCCTTTTGTTAACCTGATTGCGAAGTCATTAAAAAAAGAAAGGGAACATTGCTGTGATGATCTGGTACTGCAATACAAATTCGATCCTCATAGTTACGCTTCAGCTTTATTATCACTCGAGAAAATGAGAATTGGTTTTCAGCCATTGGCGGTAGCCGCTACCGGTAGCAATAATCAATTGCTGGGAAGAGTGAAGAGGATTATGAATGTAAAGTCTACCAATTTTAACTATGGACAAAAATTGTTAGCGCTTGCAGTTACAGCGTTCATTTTAATATCGATTGCGTGGTTAACACCCCCATCTAATACAAATAAAGAAGTAGCAAACAGTCAACCAGCACATGTTGATAAAACATCCACCATATTTAAAAATGTAGAAATAACCCGTAGTACAGAACCATCGGGTAATCACTTTACCATACAGCAGCCCGGAAAAAGAACATCATCAACCAATATTACGGAAGTTGGTACCACAACAGATGACGGTGAAGCTCCGGAAGAAACATCTGAACTGAATGCCGATCTTCAGGCTTCTGTAAACAACAACGGGCTTACAGAACCACCAGCGCCCCCGCTACCTCCTGTTCCTACGCCAGCTTCGCCATTGGAGTACAGCGCTCCGTATGTACCTGGCGACTTTCAGTTTGAATCACCTTCCTATGTGGTACCTGATGGAAGCTACACAATAGAGAATGCTGAAGATGAGACCATAAAGGAAAGGGACCTGCAGTTTCAATGGAGCATGAAACAAAATGATTCCAAAGCATACGCAGAAGCATTTAACAAGTTACAGGAAATGACGAGAGATGTGAATCCTGAAGAAACAAGAAAAATTGTTGACCTGTTTTTCCAACTCGACAAAAAGAACAAAGACATAAAAAATGCACACGCTGACGTGTTGCTTCAAAAAAATCTTAATAACCTTTTTGAATCTCAAAGTAAACTTTTAAAAGACAAAAGCCTGTTATTGGAAAAAAACTTCAAAAGAAAAATGAATGCAGATAGCATTCAAATGCAAAACAGGTTGATGTTCAAAAAGAAAGAGCAGGAAAAAGCTATCTGGATAAAGAACGATGCATTAAACAAGCTGAGTGAGCTTCAAAATACATTGTATGTAACCAATGCAAACCAAAATGCTGATGCTGCACTTAATACAGCCATTACAATAGCAGCATCACCCAAAGTAAAGATCCTGCCCAAAGCTGCTGTTACTGCAAACATCAATGCTGTTGTACCTGTTATAAAAACAATTGCACGTAAAGCCATTGCGTTTACCATGGACTATCCTTCATCACAAGCATCTGCTTCAATATCTGCATCTAATACAAAAGAAGAAACGCATTGCAGGAAACTGGTCATTACCAATGAACAAAATGGTAATACGCTGGTTATAACTATTGAGCAATAACATCTTTGTTTCCAACCGCTTTTTTCGGGCGTTTTAATGAAAAATTTATTAAAATTTTTCACAGTACTATTATTATCATCTTAATTGAATTTTAGATTTTATTTTTGCACCCTTAAGTTAAACCGACTATGGCAATATTTAATGTAGGGCTTGTGCAAATGACCTGTACTGCTCATAAGGAAGAAAACCTGCAAAAGGCAATCACTAAGGTAAAAGAGGCGGCAGATATGGGTGCGCAAATTGTTTGCCTGCAGGAATTGTTTACCTCTCTATATTTCTGCGACGTAGAAGATCACGACAATTTCAACCTGGCAGAAGCTATTCCTGGTGCATCTACCGAGGCATTAAGTAAAGTTGCCAAAGAAAAAGGAGTAGTGATAATCGCATCACTTTTTGAAAAAAGAGCTGAAGGATTGTATCATAATACAACTGCGGTATTAGACGCAGACGGAACTTATCTGGGCAAGTACCGCAAAATGCATATCCCCGATGATCCGGCTTATTATGAGAAGTTTTACTTTACGCCGGGAGATCTTGGATATAAGGTTTTCAAAACAAAATTTGCCAATATAGGTATTTTAATCTGCTGGGATCAATGGTATCCTGAGGCTGCCCGTATTACAGCCCTGATGGGAGCAGAAATACTTTTTTACCCTACAGCTATTGGGTGGGCAACTTCGCAGGATGACGAAACCAATGTAGAGCAATACAACGCATGGCAAACTATTCAAAGAAGCCATGCGGTGGCAAATGGTGTACATGTAGTGAGCGTTAACAGAACCGGCTTTGAGCAGAACGGGGCCATGAAATTCTGGGGAGGATCTTTTGTATCCAATCCATTCGGAACCATATTGTACCAGGCTTCGCACGATAAAGAAGAAACCACCGTAGTAGCGATAGATACTAAAAAAACAGACCGCTATCGTACGCATTGGCCCTTCTTACGCGACAGGCGTATCGACAGCTATCAACCCATTACAAAAAGATATATCGACGAATGATATCTGTGATTCCCTTTTCATTATCATCATACCGGATTAAACTATTTTTTTGTGAGCGATCAATTCAACAGCCAGTTTCATTTTAAAGAGCAAATGTCTGCATACAGTGCTAACCCAACCTTGTTCGATTTTAAAACACCTAAAAAAGCAGGTTATTACTTCCCTGCAGAATTTGCTCCACATAGCGCTACATGGTTGAGTTGGCCGCATAAAGAAGCTTCGTGGCCGGGCAAAATCCAAACTATCTATCGCCCCTATGCGCAGTTCATAAAAGAAGTTACCGCGGGTGAAAGTGTGCACATTAACGTGAATGATGAACGCATGCAGCAGGAAGCGACAGCACATCTTACTGAAGCTGGTGTTGACTTAAACAAAATTGCTTTTTATATCCACCCTACCAATGATGCGTGGTGCAGAGATCATGGACCTGCCTTTTTGATAAATGAACAAGCTGAACAAAAAAAAGCCATTGTCGACTGGAATTATAATGCCTGGGGCAATAAATATCCTCCTTATGATCTTGATGATGTAATCCCTTCTTTGATAGGCGCCAACTATAATATTCCTGTTTATCATCCTGGCATTGTAATGGAAGGAGGTTCTGTGGAATTTAACGGTAAAGGAACTTTATTAACTTCTACAGCCTGCCTCCTGAATCCTAACCGTAATCCGTATCTTAACCAGGAAGAAATAGAAGATTATCTGCGTCATTTTTATGGTGTTGAGCAAATACTTTGGGTAAGCGAAGGAATTGTGGGTGACGATACCGACGGGCATATTGATGATACTGTTAGATTCGTAAATGAAGATACTGTGCTCACAGTAGTAGAAGAGAATAAAAAAGATGACAATTACGAGTTGCTTCAAACCAATCTTAAAGAGTTACAGCAAATGCGACTGCTGAGCGGCAGGCAATTAAATATTGTGGAACTGCCAATGCCAGATGCAGTGGTTTATGAAGGTCAGCGTTTGCCGGCTTCCTATGCCAACTTTTATATTGCTAATGCAGCCGTAATAGTACCAACTTATCGTTGCGCAAATGATGAGAGAGCACTACAGATCATACAGGACTGTTTTCCTGGCAGAAAAACAGTAGGAATTGATTCAACTGATATTATATGGGGATTAGGCAGTTTTCATTGCTTAAGTCAGCAGGAACCGCTGGTATAGGAGTCATCTTTATCAGAATATAGTATCGAAATAATAACAGATTAATAGGGTTTTTATCAAAACTTTAGATACTGTTTGGCCTGATTTTCCGTTCATAACTCGCTTTGTTCGTACTTTCGTGCATTGAATATTCTTGAATGAACCGGATCTTCTTATATTTTATTTTGCTATTGCTATGTAGCTCCACGTTCAGCGTGCATGCGCAGTCTGTAAAAAATGCGTTTATTACTTCTATGGCGCAGCGCGAAGATTCCATGAAAAATTTCGCCTTCAGTATTGTAAATGCAAAAGAAGCAGCAGAACGTTTCAGGGCAGACAGTAATTTTACCAAAATGTTTGTAAGGGCATTAAAAGAACCCTATTCATTCAATTATCCTTTCGATTCTCTCCAAACCATATCGCGCTTATATGCACCCGATAGTAGTTTCAGAATTATTACCTGGCAGGTAGTTAAAGATGAATCTGTATTCAGAAGACATGGCGCTATACAAATGAAAACACGTGACGGATCTTTGCTGTTGTTTCCACTGGTAGATAAAACATCCATGGCTGAAGATATCAACAACATCGTTACCACCAATGAAAACTGGATTGGTGCTATTTATTATCATATACTGCAAAATACTTCTAACGGTAAAAAATATTATACCCTTTTTGGTTATGACGAAAATGGTTTGAGAAGCACAAAAAAAAGAATTGAAGTACTCTACTTTAACCAGGAAGGAAAACCTGTTTTTGGTGGAGGGCGTTTTTTTAGTTTCGAGAAAGATATAACGCGTAAGCCAGATCAATCAAGATTTTCGATCGAGTATAAAAAACAGGGCAACGCCAGTATACGATACGATGAAACATTGGGAATGATTATTTACGACCACCTTATTTCAGAGGATAATCTTCCAGAAAAAAAATATACCTATGTGCCTGATGGAGACTATGAAGGATTTAAATGGGAGAATGGTAGATGGGTGCATATAGATAAAGTCTTCACATTTAAACTACAGGAAGGCCAGGCGCCCGTGGAAAAACCTATAAAGGAAAACAAGCTTGATCTCAAAAACCCCAACAATAATTAATACCCATTTCTTCTGTCAGAAAAAAAATCTCTTTTTCTAAAAACACACTGACATAGGGTTGTCACTCCCGCATAGTTCCTTTGTTATACAAAAACAATAATTATGCTTGTAATTCCAACATTATTAAAAGAAATGGAGCAGGAAGCTCAAACAACCAGGAAAATGTTATCTCGTGTACCAGATAGCAAATACGATTGGAAACCACATGAAAAAAGTATGTCTGTTCGCCAACTGGCAACACATATTGCCGAATTGCCTGCATGGGTTAGTATGGTGTTAAATACGAGTGAGCTTGATTTTGCCACCGCACCTTATCAACCGGTACAGATTAATAATACACAGGAACTTGTAAACTATTTTGAAAAATCGCTGAATGATGGTAGAGCGCATTTAGCAGCTGCAAAAGAAGAAGACTTGCTGCCAGACTGGACTTTAAGAAATGGTGATGAAATTTACAGCACCAGCTCTAAAGCTGAATTTATTCGGTTAACCTATTGCCAGATTGTTCATCACAGAGCGCAGCTTGGCGTATTTCTTCGCTTACTGAATGTGCCTATTCCAGGAAGTTACGGACCAAGCGCCGACGAATTAAATGCCGCATAACATTGCATGATTTATTCCAACAAATATTAACTGCTAAATTTTACAGGTAACAAAACTTGTGTGGTTTAGCAGTTATGTTGCATTATCTGCAAAGTAATTATTCCAAATACGTTGAAACTGATCAAGATCTTTTTGTGAAAATGTTACAAGCAGTACTTTTTCTATGGAAGAAGAAGATTGTAGAAAAGTATAAATCGTATCTATAGCTATGGTACCTGCCTTTTGAAAAGGATACCGGTAAGCGCCCGTACTGATAGAGGGGAATGCGATAGAAGATGCATGGTATTCATTTGCTAATTGCATGCTCTTTCTGTAACACGCCGTAAGTAAATTTTCTTCATTGCGGGTGCCATTGTTCCAAACAGGACCTACTGCATGTATAATGTATTTTGCCGGCAAATTAAAACCGGGCGTTATTCTTACATCACCTGTTTCGCAACCTTTAAATTGGGCGCAGTATGTTTTTAATTCAACGCCTGCAGCGCGATGTATTGCTCCGTCTACTCCTCCTCCGCCCATTAAAGAATTATTAGCCGCATTCACAATAATATCTACCTGCAGGGTAGTTATATCAGCAGTAATAATTTGAATCTTGTCTTTATTATTCATGAGATCAATCTTAAATATTGCTTTTATAAACTTAGCTAAAAATTCACTTCTTATAACAGCAATACACCCTACCGAAGTTTTACAGGTATCAACCTTATTACCTTAGTAACTAACAATCCGTCGAATAATAAACCTTATTACCTTATATAACAAATCATGAAAACAGTAAATAAAATCGTAAGCCCAAAAAGGCAATAAGGTTGACGTCTTTTGTTAGCTAAGGCTCCGGAATTTTAAATGCACCATTTCTTAATTGAATTATTAAAAGCCTTTTATTAACCACCGCTTATCTTTGCCGCCATGAAAACAACTACGGCAATTTTTGATATGGATGGACTACTCATTGACTCTGAGCCTTTATGGGAAGAAGCAGGAGCTGACCTGTTACACGAATTCAATATTCATCTTACACCAGAACAATACCAAAGCTCTACCGGATTGCGTACACAGGAATGGATTACACATTGGTTTAATTATTTTTATATTGATGCTAAACACACCAAAGGTGCTGTAGATAATATCATTAAAAAATCTATAGAAAAAATTGGCGCACACGGTGTTGCCATGCCGGGGGTTTCTGAAATTTTTTTGTTGTTAAAGGAAGCCAACCTGAAAATAGGTTTGGCTACCTCCTCTCCATTAAGCCTGGTAGATATTGTAGTTGATAAACTGGGCATACGGTCTTATTTACAATGTATGACATCTGCAGAATACCTCGCTTATGGTAAGCCACATCCTGAAGTATATATAAACTGTGCAGCGGAATTGGGTGTTATGCCAACAGAATGTTTTTGTTTTGAGGATTCATTTAATGGTATGATTGCCGTAAAGGCTGCCCGTATGAAATGTGTTGTGGTACCAGCGTCTAATCAATATGAGCTTCCAAAATGGGGAGCCGCTGATATAAAACTGAAGTCATTATTAGATTTTGGAGAAAAGGAATTAAAGATGCTGCTGTTATAGTTCTATCTTTTATTTCACGCCCGCCTGAACGGACGGGCAGGCAAAGCCCACAAAGAGAGCAGAGAAGCAAAGAATACGGTTCCATAGTGCAACGGTCTCTGCTCCGCCGTTAGCGCTGCGAGGAATTTTTTCCATTTGATCTTTCACCTACATCTCTGTAGTCCATTTATCCCTGTCATCCGGACTGAATTTCCAGGGTGCGAAATTATTTTCGATATTGGAAGACATTACATTCCATTCCTGTGGTGCGTTGCTTTCTTCCATAATAAGCGAACGGCGCAGCTCTATAATAATTTCAAGTGGACTTATACTTACGGGGCATTCTTCCACACAGGCGTTACAGGTGGTGCAGGCGCGTAGCTCTTCAACAGTGATATATTGATGCAGTAAGCTCTTGCCATCATCTTTAAATGATCCGTTGGTGTTAATATTCTTTGCCACTTCTTCCAAACGATCTCTCGTATCCATCATAATCTTTCGGGGCGATAATAATTTGCCTGTAATATTTGCAGGGCACGCCGCGGTGCATCTTCCGCATTCTGTGCAGGAATAAGCATCCAGTAAATTACGCCAGCTCAGATCAAACACATCTTTCGCTCCAAATTTTTGTGGTGGTGCGTTGGGGTCAACTGGCGGAGCCTGATCTGGTTGCATAGCATACAATACCTCATTTTGTATGGCAGGCATATTATTAAGCTCGCCTTTAGGCAATAATCTTGCATAATACGCATTGGGAAAAGCAAGAATAATATGAAGATGTTTGGAATAAGGCAGGTAATTCATAAATGCCAGGATGCCAAGTATATGCAGCCACCAGCAGGCACGCTCCAGCGTTACCAAAGCTTCACTGCTCCATGAACTGTATAGTGCTGTCAGGTTTCCTGATATTACAAAGTTCCCGGTAATGTGTTCGCTGTAATGCCCATATCCACGGGATTGCAATACCAGGTCCGTAGTATTCATAGTAAGAAAAAGAAACATCAATACAATCTCTGTAATGAGAATATAGTTTGCATCACTGCGTGGCCAACCGTCAAGGTCTTTATTGATAAAACGCTTTAGCTTCAAGATGTTTCTCCTGATCAAAAAAACCGCACATGCAATAATTACCAGTGCAGCCAGTATTTCAAAAGCATTGATCAATAAAGAATAAAAGGAGCCTAATACAGGAGCAAATAAACGATGTGTACCCAGTATACCATCAAGTATTATTTCTAACACTTCTATATTGATAATGAGAAAGCCGGCATACACAAAAAAGTGAAGCACTGCTACCAGCGGATTGCGAAACATTTTCTTTTGTCCGAATGCAAGCAGCAATACGTTTTTCCAGCGTTGATCAGGGTGGTCAGTATAATCAGCGTCTTTTCCTAAAAGTATATTGCGGCGTATGCCCATTAATCTTTTTACAAACAAGCCAATGCCCGCTGAGGCTGCTATAATAAAAATGATCTGTGGAACAAGATGCATTATCATACAGTTGTAACGCTAAGATAAGATGTTTAGTACGAATCGGAGTGCACCGCGATTTTTCCAGGTTGGTGGAGACACCAACCTGTAGCGGAGCCGTGAGCGGTGTCTCACCGAACACTTGGGGGGATGCCACTTATCGAATTGTTTTATTCATCAATACCACTTAGTTTTGGAGCGATTAATCATCCAGGATGAAAAATTATATTCTTACAGAAGACCAGGTGGCAAAAAAGTTGCAACGCATGGCGTTTGAAATAGCAGAACGGAATGTAGGGGAAGAAAAACTGATAATGGCGGGTGTAAAAGAAAATGGTGTTGTAATAGCAGAAAAATTGAAGGAATTACTGGCAACCATTTTTAAAGGAAGTATTGAGGTATTGGAAATTGAAGTAGATGATAAAAGGTTTCCCCGCAAAATTACACTCAATAAAAGCATGAATTTTGATAATGCGGTGGTAATAGTGATTGATGATGTGGCCAATAGTGGTAAAACCATGCTATATGTATTGCAGCTTTTTGTAAAAGATCAACCCAAAAAAATACAAACGCTGGCGCTGGTAGACAGAACGCATAAAACTTTTCCGGTGCATACCGATTATGTAGGATTTGCATTGGCTACCACCTTGCAGGAACATATTTTTGTAGAGGTACAGCATAATAAAGTAACAGGAGCATGGCTTGAGTAAACCATTTGCTTTTTATCCTTTCTTAAATAAACACATGAAAACCTTGCAAAACATACCTGTAGTTTTTAATACTTGTAAATATTCCCGAATTCCACGATATTCGATCAAACAATTTTTTGATTGCAAACTCTAATGAGCATTTTATATGGATACTAATATCAAAGAACGTATAGACGTATGGCTGAATGGCAATTACGATGAAGCTACCAAAAATGAGATCAGGAGAATCCAAAAAGAAAATCCTGATGAGCTTCCCGATGCTTTTTACCGCAATCTTGAATTTGGTACCGGAGGCTTAAGAGGCATCATGGGCGTAGGTACCAATCGTATTAATAAATATACTGTTGGCATGGCCACACAAGGCTACGCCAACTATCTGAATAAAACCTATCCTGGTGGAGAAGTAAGGGTAGCCATTGCGCACGATAGCAGAAACAACAGTCGCCAGTTTGCAGAGATAACCGCTAATGTAATGGCAGCGAATGGCATAAAAGTTTTTTTATTTGAGGCACTGCGCCCTACGCCTGAATTATCTTTCGCTATCAGGAACCTGGGCTGCCAGGGAGGCGTGGTATGTACCGCTTCTCACAATCCAAAAGAATACAATGGCTATAAAGCATATTGGAATGATGGGGGACAATTAGTGCCGCCGCATGATAAAAATGTTATAAAGGAAGTGGATAAAATCGCTTCTGTTGATGAAGTAAAATGGAGCGGTGGTGAAAGCAGGATCACACTGATTGGAAAAGATATGGATGAAGCATATTGGGAAATGGCAAAAGGATTGAGTGTATATCCCGATGTGATTGCCAAACAGCATGATCTTAAAATTGTGTATACACCTATACACGGTACCGGTATTATGTTGGTGCCGGAGTTGTTGAAAAGATATGGTTTCACCAATGTTACTATCGTAGATGAACAGGCGAAGCCCGATGGTAATTTTCCAACGGTAGTATATCCCAACCCTGAGGAAAGCGAAGCCATGAGCATTGGCTTGAAAAAAGCAAAAGAACTGAACGCAGATATTTTGTTAGGAACAGATCCCGACGCAGATAGAGTAGGCATTGCCGTTAAAGATCCCAACGGTAACTGGGTATTGGTAAATGGTAACCAGACCGCTGTATTGGCTTTCAGTTACCTGATAGAAGCACGTAAGTCAAAAGGAATTGCCAAGCCCAATGATATGGTAGTAAAAACCATTGTAACCAGCGATATGATTGACCGCTTTGCTGAAAAGAATGGTGTTAAATGTTACAATGTATTGACCGGCTTTAAATGGATTGCGGAATTAATTAAAGAAAAAGAAGGACTGGAAGATTATATTATCGGTGGTGAAGAAAGTTATGGTTTATTGGTTGGTCCAAAACTGAGAGACAAAGATGCGGTAAGCGCTGTGGCAATACTAAGTGAAATGGCGGCTTACGAAAAAAATAAAGGCAGAAGTCTGTTTGAAAAACTCATTGACTTATATGTGGAGTGTGGCTTTTACAAAGAGAGCCTCATTTCTATTACAAAGAAGGGGATGCGTGGACAGGAAGAAATTGCAGAGATGATGCAGGCATATAGAGACAATACGCCAAAAGTGATCAATGGTTCGCCCGTAGTGCAATTGCTCGATTATGAATTGCGCAAGGGAAAAAATCCAAAAACAGGAGAGGAGTGGGACATCAGGTTACCTAAATCAAATGTGCTGCAATTTATTTTGGAAGATGGAAGTAAGATTTCTGCACGTCCTTCAGGTACCGAGCCCAAAATTAAATTCTATTTCAGTGTAAATACTGCATTAGCTAATGCTGCCGATTACGATAAAGTAAATGCGGTATTGGAAAAACGCATACAGGATATTATTGCTGATATGAAACTGAAGTAGAGTAGTGAATGGTGAATAGTCAATACCAGAAGGTCAGACCTATGTTTCAAGACCAAAGCGTTCAAGGGTCTGACGCTACGCGTACCGACCCTGTCATACAAAAGTTTCAGGTTACAGGTTTCATGTCACAGGGATGTAAACGTTAACTTAACTTGCAACCTGGAACATGTAACTTGTAACCTCTTAATCTCGCTTGCATGAGCTACAATTACCTGCCACTTGATAAAAAATCATTAGGGTTTAACCAGGTAAAAAACCTTTTGCATTATCAGCAGGATGTATCTATCACTTTCGATGCCCATGAACGCATTATCGCCTGCAGGCAATACCTGAATAATTTATTAGAGCAAACAGACAAACTGTATTACGGCATCAATACAGGGTTTGGTTTTTTGCAGAATGTAACCATCAATGATGAACAGATTGAACAACTACAGGCAAACCTGTTAATGTCGCATGCGTGCGGAATGGGAGCGGAAGTACCATTGCCCATTGTAAAACTGATGCTGGCACTAAAAATAAAATCATTGAGCTATGGATATTCAGGTGTGCAGATAGATACAGTAAAGCGGCTGATGGATATGCACAATAACAATATTCTCCCAGTAATTTATACGCAAGGCTCATTGGGTGCGTCGGGCGATCTTGCACCACTCAGTCACATGAGCTTACCACTGATAGGGTTAGGCGAAGTATATCATCAAGGGAAAAAAAGAAAAACGATTGAAGTATGGAACGAGCTGAACTGGCAATCCATTCATCTGCAAAGTAAAGAAGGATTGGCGTTAATTAACGGCACCCAGTTTATGAGTGCTTACGGTATGTATATACTCGTGCAGTGTGAAAGGCTGATTGAGTGGGCAAATTTAATAACCGCTATTTCTTTTGATGCTTTTGATTGCTCACAGGAACCCTTTCACGAAAAGATCCAGGAGATTCGTCCTCATGCCGGCCAGGTAGCTGTTGCTGCTATTATACGTCAACATTTATCAGGAAGTATTATTGCCAATACTGCAAAAAAGCAGGTGCAGGATCCTTATTCATTCCGGTGTGTTCCACAAGTGCATGGCGCTACTATTGATACATTTGAATATGTAAAGCAGGTTTTTTTGCGTGAAATAAATTCGGTGACTGATAATCCCAATGTTTTTCCGGAGGATGATATGGTATTAAGTGGCGGAAATTTTCATGGACAGCCATTGGCACTGGCGCTCGATTTTTTAAGCATCGCCATGAGTGAACTGGCAAATATTTCTGAACGACGCATTTATCAACTCATCAGCGGGCAGCGCGGGTTGCCGTTGTTTTTAGTAAAAGATCCCGGCTTGCATTCCGGCTTTATGATTCCACAATATACCGCCGCAGGCATAGTGAGCGAAAACAAACAGTTATGTACACCCGCATCTGTCGATTCTATTTCTTCTTCCAACAACCAGGAAGATCATGTGAGCATGGGTGCCAATGCAGCTACAAAATGTCTGCGTATTATAGAGAATGTAGAAAAGGTACTTGCTATTGAATTGCTAAGTGCAGCACAAGCATTGGATTTCAGAAGACCTGCAAAGAGCTCAGCAACAGTAGAGAAAACTGTTGCCGCATTTCGTAAGCATGTTTCATTCAATACACAGGATAGAGTATTGCATGATGATATGATGAAAGCCGTTGAATTTATACAGAATTGAACCACGAAGGTACAGAGACACAAAGGCGCACAAAATATTATTGGTTATAATGCAAATCTGGAGGGTGAGATGATATAAAGTTTATGGAATAAATTGTGAATCTCCGTGCTTTGGTGTCTTTGTGGTTCCATCTCAAATATCAAATTTCAAATTACCATGCCTTACGATCCTCTCAAATATGCAACTCCAACCGGAAAGCAAATCAGTTGTAAAGGTTGGATCCAGGAAGCCGCTTTGCGTATGCTGTTGAATAATCTAAATCCTGCTGTAGCGGAGCGGCCGGATGATTTAATTGTATATGGTGGACGCGGAAAAGCCGCCCGCAATTTTGAAGCGCTGGATAACATTATCAAAGCTTTGAAAATGCTTGAGAATGATGAAAGCCTGTTGATCCAGAGCGGCAAACCCGTAGGGATATTAAGAACGCATAAAGATGCACCACGTGTGTTGATCAGTAATTCACAGTTGGTACCCAAATGGGCAACATGGGAGCATTTTGATGAACTGGAGAAAAAAGGATTGATGATGTATGGACAGATGACCGCCGGTTCATGGATCTATATTGGTAGCCAGGGAATAGTACAGGGAACATATGAAACGTATGCAGCCATAGCTAATAAACACTTTAGTGGTTCAGAACTAAAACGTGAAACGATAAACGATAAACGACAAACGCTTCATGGTTCTCTCAAAGGAACACTCAACGTTACTGCCGGACTTGGTGGCATGGGCGGAGCGCAGCCTCTTGCCATTACCATGAACGAAGGGGTTGCACTGATTGCAGAAGTAGAAGAGTGGCGCATTGATAAACGAATAGAAACAAAATACCTGGATGAAAAATTTACAGATATAGATAAAGCGATAGATGCCGCTATGGGGTATAAGGCAAAGGGTGTAGGGAAGAGTATAGGGGTACTATGCAATGCGGTGCATTTATTGCAACGGTTAGTGGAGAGAAATATCATCCCGGATACATTGACCGATCAAACAAGCGCCCACGATCCACTGATAGGTTATGTGCCGCATACACTCAATAATGATGAAGCAGCAATATTGCGTAAAGAAAATCCAACAGAATACCTTACACGCAGTTACGAAAGTATGTACCAGCATGTTCAACTCATGTTGCAGTTAATGGATAAAGGCGCCATTACTTTTGATTACGGTAATAATATCAGAGCTCGGGCGCAGGAGTATGAAATCAATCATCCTGCTCAATTATTTAACTATACACCGGGACGATGTTTTAATTTCCCTGGGTTTGTTCCGGCATATATACGTCCGCTATTTTGCGAAGGTAAAGGCCCTTTTCGTTGGGCAGCCTTGAGTGGAGATCCTGCAGATATTGCAGTAACAGATCAGTGTATCAGCGAAATGTTTCCACAGAATCAATCTTTGCAGCGTTGGTTAAAACTTGCGCAACAAAAAATTGCTTTCCAGGGATTGCCTGCCCGTATCTGTTGGTTAGGACAAGGAGAAAGAGAAAAAGCAGGATTGGCGTTTAATGAACTGGTGCGCAGCGGAAAAATAAAAGCGCCTATTGTAATAGGGCGCGATCACCTGGATACGGGCTCTGTGGCAAGCCCCAATCGTGAAACAGAAGCGATGATGGATGGAAGCGATGCCGTTGCGGATTGGCCGTTACTGAATGCATTGGTAAATACGGCGGGTGGTGCAAGCTGGGTAAGCCTGCATCATGGTGGTGGAGTAGGTATGGGGTATTCTATACATGCGGGTATGGTAATAGTAGCAGATGGAACTGATGAGGCAGCAGTCCGTTTACAAAGAGTATTGCGAAATGATCCGGGTATGGGTGTGATACGCCATGCAGATGCGGGCTATGATATAGCGAAAGATACAGCTAGGAAACATGGATTGGGACTTTGAACCCTGCCTACTGGCAGGCAGGCACAAGGACGCAGAGATACGGAGGGGCACAAAGAAATTTTAGTGTATTATTTATAAGTTTTCGTCGTCTTCGCCGCTCCATTGCATCACCGCGGGAAATGGTTTAGCCCAAGAACTCATAATGAAGTTTTATAATTTGCTGTTTATTTTTTTGTTGCGCTTTTACAAACGGTAAACTATAAACGACAAATTTCAAATCTTACATCATTTTCCTTATTTCGAAAACAGATTTCCCGATTGCGCATTTAAGGCGGATGTTCTAAAATAATTTTGCGGTCCATTAAATATATAGTGATCATGAAATTGTTTTTACTAATTATCTCCCTGTTTATATCCGTAGCCCTTTTTTCGCAGAATGCCGTTATTAAAGGAACCATCAAAACATCTGATGGTAAACCGGCAGAATCTGTGACTGTATTTTTAAAAAATACTACAAAGTCTACCGTTGCAAATACAAATGGCGAATATGAATTAAAAAATGTTAAGCCCGGAAGCTATATACTTATAACTTCTTTTGTTGGTCTTGAAACAAAAGAACAAAAAGTACAGTTAAGTGCCGGTGATGTACAAACGGTAGATTTTGTATTGAATGAAAGCGAACAGAAGTTGCAGGAAGTAATTATTTCTGTACGCAACAACAGCAACAGGTCAAGTGAATATGTTTCAAAAATGCCTTTAAAAAACCTGGAGAATCCACAGGTATATAATACTGTTTCTGCAGAGATCCTCAAGCAACAGGTAATTACAACGTATGATGATGCTTTAAAAAATGTACCAGGTATTCAACGGTTGTGGGAGTCTACAGGTCGTAATGGAGATGGAGGATCATACTATACATTAAGAGGGTTTGAATCGCAGGTGAGTATGATGAATGGATTACCCGGTTTAACCAATGGCAATCTCGATCCTGCCAATATAGAAAAAATTGAAGTGATCAAAGGTCCTTCAGGAACACTCTTCGGCAGCAGCGTAATAGGATATGGTGGATTGGTAAACAATGTTACCAAAAAACCTTACGATAATTTTGGCGGAGAAGTTACTTACACTGGTGGAAGTTTTGGACTCAACAGAATTGCCGCTGATATCAACCTTCCACTGAGTAAAGAGAAAGGTGTATCTGCACGCATTAATACCGCATATCAAAGCGAAAATAGTTTCCAGGATCAAGGATTTAGAAAATCATTTTTCTTTGCACCTACTATCTCTTACAAGGTAAATGATAAGTTGTCTTTTCTTTTTGTAACAGAATTTATGCAGGAAGAAAAAACCAATCCAACCATGCTTTTCCTGGGACGTGATTCCAAGCTACAATATCAAAACCTGGCAGACCTTAACTATAACAATAAACTTTCTTTAACCAGCAACGATTTGTCTATTAAAAATCCCCGCTACAACCTGCAAGGGCAAATGTTATACAAACTATCTGATAGCTGGACTTCGCAAACTGTAGTATCAAGAGGACAATCCAATTCTGATGGTTATTATTCTTATTTATATGATAACGAAAATGGCAACCGTGATTTTGGGTTATGGATCACCAAAGAAAATTCTTACATGGTTTCATCCGATATACAACAGAATTTTATCGGCGATTTTAAAATTGGTTCTTTCAGAAACCGCATAGTAGCAGGACTTGATTATTTCAACAGGACCACAGCATATGGAGGAACAGGCTGGGCATGGGTTCATAACGTTAACGCACAGGGTGAGATCAATTATATCGATCCTGCTACTAATCAAGAAGTGGCACCTGTATACTTAACAAAACAATCTATCGACAATTTATTAGCTAACGCCGCTCCTGGTGATTTTACTGCAAAAGACCAAACGTACAGCGCTTATGTTTCTGATGTATTCAATATAACATCTTCGTTAATGGCAATGGCAAGTTTGAGATACGATTATTTTGATAACAAAACCTATCATCAGGCTGCATTGTCGCCCAAGTTCGGCTTACTTTATCAGCCCATCCAGGATAAGTTGTCTGTATTTGCCAACTATATGAATGGGTTTAGAAATATCGCACCAAGCCAGGTGTCTAATGCTGATGGAAGCAATCCCACACTTAAAACATTTGAACCGGAGCACGCCAATCAATTGGAGTTTGGTATCAAAACCAACCTCTTTGCTGGTAGGTTGAATTCAACAGTAAGTTATTACGATATAAGAGTTGCCAATCAAACAATGCCAGACCCCGAGAATCAGTTCAATACTATTCAGGGTGGTAAGAGCCGCAGCCGCGGAATTGAACTGGACATTAATGCCAATCCGCTTCCCGGATTTAATATCATGGTGGGATATGCTTATAATTACAGCAATGTGCTGAGAGGCGAACTGGAAAATATCTGGTTCGAACAAGGTAAGCGTCCTATTTGGGCCGGACCTAAAAACCTGGCGAATGCATGGGCAACTTACACTTTTGCTTCTGGTGCTGTAAAGGGCTTCGGACTTGGTTTTGGCGGCAACTACGCCAGCGATAATGCTACATTAAATAATACACTCACAGGTGTTTTTATATTGCCGGCTTACACTGTAATGAATGCATCGGTTTTTTATAATGGCAATAAATTCCGCATTACATGCAACCTGAACAATCTTGGTAATAAGGAATATTATGGTGGTGGATGGAGCACCGTTAATCCGCAAAAACCAAGAAACTTTGCTGCAAGTGTAGCGTATAAGTTTTAGGATTTGAACCACTAAGTCACAAAGACACGGAGGGGCACAAGGGAGAGTTTGTTGTTTGTAATTTTTCGTTGTGTTCCTTGCTTCTTTACAAGCACTGTGTGAAACAATTCGCTCAGGTCATTTTCCAGTTGTTGTAAAATGTACGACTTAAATATTACAGTATGCCACCCCCCATTCATCAATCGCTGAAACTTGAGATGCAGTGGCACTATATAAATAATAAATGATGTATTATTGCAGCCATATCATCATATACAAGCTGCTTTATGAAAAGATATACTGCCTTTTTTGTTATTTTGATATTGTTGCAGGCAGGCTGCAAAACTGCTATTAAAACGCCAATAAGCGGCTTGTGGGTGTATACTTATTATGCAGGGCTGCATGAGCCCGATCCTGAGAATGCAACAACCATGAATTTTATTGAGCTGCGTGATGACGGAACCTACACAAGGAATTTCGGCACCTTTGATTATGGACGCTGGCAACAGAAAGATACTATCCTCATCTTATCTGTAAGGAACAAAGGTGCGGTTAATTGCAGTATAAGAAACCTGGAAGAAGATGAATTGCTGTTGAAAATAACCGGTCACCCGCTGATGGATTTCAGAAAAAAGCCCAACGAGTTTGCCAACCCTGATGATAATCCATTTTCTGTAGCAAACAATCAATGGCGCATACCCGCAACAAAAAAGGAAAGTGATGCTGAAATAAAGAACCGGTTAAAAAATCACCTTCACTTTTATGAAATGTATTTTAAATGGGGGTTAGATAGCAAACTATCAACAGTGGATGCACGCGGCACACCATCACTTATAAAAATGTATGGCAACGGAGTTGTATTAAGACCGTACGATCAGTTGCCTGCCGCATGGCAGTCTTTCTTTTATGATTCAACAGATTGCCGCAAAGCAAACGATATTATGAAAGCTGTTTTCAACAATAACAAGATTGTTTGGGAACATAAGGAGCATAAGTATAAAATGTTCTTATCCGCATTTCAGCAGTTGCAACAGTTCATTAAATAATGAGTGCATTTCAATCGGAGGTGCATATTGTATTCAATCTTTAATTTGTAATTTGTTACATCAATACACAAATTCAAAACTGCTGTTATGAAAAGACGTTCCTTTATTGCCAATAGTGCATTGGCATCTGCAGGCATAAGCACATTGTTTTCTGCTTCGTGCAATGCTGAGGCTCCGACAAAAAAAGTGGAACAAAAAGAAGAGGCAACTTTGCCCAAGGGATTTCAGATAAATGAAAGCACTATCAGCGAACAGCAGGAACAGATGCGTTCCGGAAAATATACTTCTGCGCAATTAACACAGCTTTATCTTGATCGCATTGAATCCATAGATAAAAAAGGCCCTTCACTTAATGCTGTTATTGAACTTAATCCCGATGCGATGAATATTGCAAAGGCGCTGGATGAAGAGAGAAAAGCAGGAAAACTCAGAGGCGCTTTGCATGGTATTCCCGTGTTAATAAAAGACAATATTGATACAGCAGATAAAATGCATACTACTGCAGGCTCGCTTGCCTTGCAGGATCATATAGCCAGGCAAGATGCATTTATAGTAAAACAATTAAGATCAGCAGGGGCTGTTATATTAGGCAAGACCAACTTAAGCGAGTGGGCAAATTTTCGTTCGTCACATTCCTGTTCAGGTTGGAGCAGCCGCGGAGGGCAAACAAAAAATCCATACATCCTCGATCATAATCCATGTGGCTCAAGCGCTGGTTCAGGTGTGGCAGTTTCTGCAAATCTTTGTACAGTGGCAATTGGTACTGAAACAGATGGCTCTATTACTTGCCCCGCTTCTGTAAATGGTATTGTAGGGTTGAAGCCCACCGTAGGTTTGGTAAGCCGCTCTGGTATTATTCCTATTTCCGCTACGCAGGATACTGCCGGACCAATGGCAAGAACTGTACAGGATGTGGCAATATTATTGGGTTCTATCACAGGGATAGACGAAGCAGATGCCCTTACAAAAGAAAGTGATAAAAAATTTTTTACCGACTATACAAAATTTCTTGATAAAGGTGCTTTAAAAGGAAAACGCATTGGCGTAGAGAAAAAGCCGCAGGGCGATAACCAGTTTATGCATGCGCTGCAACAAAAAGCTATTAACACACTTAAGCAGGGAGGAGCAACCATTGTTGAGCTAAACTATCTTGACGAAATAAATAAAATGGGTGATGCTGAGTTTAAAGTATTGCAGTATGAATTTAAAGATGGATTGAATAAATATCTTGCTAATGCAGGTGCTGCTGTAAAATCACTCGCAGATGTAATTGCTTTTAATAGGAATAATGAAAACAAAGCCATGCCATATTTCAGGCAGGAAACATTAGAGAGCTCTGATAAAAAGGAAGGACTTGATGCAAAAGAGTACAAAGAAGTACTAAACAAAAGCCACTTTGGATCCAAGAAAATTATAGATACACTGTTGCAGGAACAAAAACTTGATGCTATCTGTGGATTAACGATGGGGCCGGCCTGCAGCATCGATACCATTTACGGTGATCGTTGGGGTGATGTGTCTCTCACTACTCCCGCAGCTACTTCGGGCTATCCACATATTTCTGTTCCCTGCGGTAGTGTATATGCACTGCCGGTAGGTTTTTCTTTTTTTAGCGGCGCTTACCAGGAGCCGTTATTAATAAGCATTGCTTATGCATTTGAGCAATTATCAAAAAGCAGAACAGTGCCGGAGTTTAAAAAAGCTTTTTTAGATAATGATATTATGCCTGCAGATAAAATGGTTTAATATCCCTTGCCGGAAATCCTGTTCAATGTATAACTGAAGTCTTCATCGCCCACCAGTAAATTACCTGCTGCATCGGTAAAGACAAGAATTTTTTCGTCGAGTTTTAAAAGGTAGATAAATGCTTCTTCGTTCTCGTTGTACAAGGTATACCCGGTTCGTCCATCCGCATCAGTAGTCATTTTCCATATACCTCTTCTGCCGCCTTCCTTTCTGTAAGGTGTACCATACAATCTGTAAGTGCCCGTTTCGTTTTGTTGCTCATTGGCGTAAAGCACAACAAACCATTTTAATTTATAACATAGCTTGCCAGGCGGTATAATGCCCGGAACGCCACAAGGGGTGCGCCCTTCAAAGGCAACAGAATCTTTTATAGTAGCAGCATGTGCTTTCATAGTAGCATCTTTACTTAGTTGCACATGCATATTGTTGAGCGTGTAGCTCCAGCCACCATTGCCCACCAACAAGCTGTTGTCCGTATTTAAAAAATGAATCAGAAAATCATTTATCCTTACTATTTTCAGCATCTTATTGCCGTTCTTTAGCAGGAAAATATTTTTATCCATACTCCATGTATTGCTCAGTGTAATTTTCTCGCCGCCATTTATAAAACCCGGAGTATTAGGTTTGCCGATGCCATAGTTGCATTGGATTGTATAGTTATTATTTTTAAAAGTTAATTTCCATCGTATAAAGTCAATAGAATCTGTGAGCGGTATACCAAGGAAAGAGCGTATAACTGTTGCAGCAGGTGTACTTCCGGTAAAGTTCATTTCTTTACCCATGCCTGTATAATTAAAAAAAGCAAAGCATATGATCAGCAAAATTGTTTTCATGCAATTAATTTAATGTAAAGTTCATTTCATTTTGTGGGTTATACAAATACACTATAGCAACAGCCGGATTTGTAGATGAATGGATGATTTGCAACTGAAGGATCTCCTTACCTTTATCATCTGTTGTCGCAATTACCCCGTTAATTGTCGTTTTTGCACAGCACGGTTATTACAGACTTAACTGATATTTGTATCGTAAAACAAATCATTATTATCACATAAATTATAACAAAATGGAAACCGCACAAAAAACAGTGATTACAATAGAAAACACCATCAATGCACCTGTAGAAAAAGTATGGGAATACTGGAACGGACCGAAACATATTGAACAATGGTGTACCGCTACGCCTGAATGGGAAACAGTAAATGCAAAAAATGATTTAAAACCCGGTGGCACTATCTCTTCCCGCATGCAGGCAAAAGACGGAAGTATGGGTTTTGATTTTGGTGGAACTTATGATGTAGTAACAACTAATGAATACATTCAGTATACAATGGGTGATGGCAGACAGGTAAAAACCAGTTTTACTGACGAAGGCGCCAAAACAAAAGTGGTAGAAAGCTTTCATGCGGAAGACATGAATCCAATTGAAATGCAGAGAGCAGGCTGGCAGGCGATACTGGATAACTTTAAAAAATACACCGAAAGCCACTGAAGATTTTTTGATTGCTGATTTTGAGATTTCTGATTTAGCCCTGCCTGCCGGCAGGCAGGCACAAGGGCACAGAGACACAAAGGTGCACAACATATTTATGGTTTTCGTTGCGCCTTTGCTTCTCTTCGTCACCTTTGCGTGAACCTGTATCCCTGCTCCCTCACTGAATCGGTCTGAAGTATAGAACAATATTTTCATTCCTGTCCGGTTGCTGAAAGTTCAATCGTTATAATGTGTGGGCAAAGCAGATATTTGTAATCTGCAGCCTGCATATTATACACCATTAAACTTTTATGAGTTATGTTTCCAAACATTTTTACGGCAGAAGTAACAGATAAAACAATACAACGTATTAATGCATTAAACCCGGCCACACAGGGTTTATGGGGTAAGATGAATGTAGCTCAAATGCTGGCCCATTGTAATGTAACCTACGAAATGGCATACGAAAACAAACACTCAAAGCCTGGATTCTTTATGAGGTTTATACTAAAAACCTTTGTAAAGAAAATTGTAACAGGAGAAAAGCCATATCCCAAAAACGCAAGAACCGCTCCCGCTTTTCTTATTACAGGCGAAAAGAATTTTGAAGTGGAAAAAAACAGGCTGGTTAATTACCTCAACAAAACGCAGCAATTGGGCGAAGCACATTTCGATAACAGGCCTTCTTTATCTTTTGGCAAGTTAAGTATCCAGGAATGGAATACCATGTTTTATAAACATCTGGATCATCACCTGCAACAGTTTGGCGTGTGATTATGTTATTACTCAAAGGAAAGATTGCAACAGGTAAGGATAACCGCTGATCACCATTTTAAAAAGGTTTTAAAAAAACAACCTAAAACATTTCATATTTGTTCAACAAAGTATATCTTGGTACTCTCTACTACATGAACCAGCACCTTTCATAGCTTTCCTGATTATTCAACCAACTAAATCAACTGCATGAAAAAGTTTTTCAAGGTGCTTGGTTATACAGTATTAACCATTATTCTGCTGGTATCTCTTTTACTGATTTATGTAAAAACAGCATTGCCAAATGTGGGCGATGCGCCAAAACTTTCCGTTGCTGCTACACCCGAAAAAATTGCGCGGGGAAAATACCTGTCAAATTATGTAACAGTTTGTGTAGACTGCCATTCAACCCGCGACTGGACTAAGTTTGCAGCCCCGATAATAGATGGAACCCTTGGAAAAGGAGGCGAACGGTTTGATCAGCAGATGGGCTTTCCGGGTGTGTATTATTCAAAAAACATTACACCTGCAGGTGTTAGTCGTTATACAGACGGCGAACTTTTTCGCTTGATAACTACAGGCGTAACCAAAGAAGGCCGGGCCATGTTTCCTGTAATGCCCTATCGTCATTATGGAGAAATGGATTCCACTGATATTGAAGCCATCATCGCTTATATCCGTTCATTGCCTTCTATAGAAAACCCTGTGCCGGAATCAGCATCTGATTTCCCCATGAATTTTATTATCAACACTATACCTAAAAAAGCCAATCCGCAAAAGTTGCCGGCTAAAACAGATCTGTTGGCGTATGGCAAATACCTGGTGAATGCCAGTTCCTGTATTGATTGCCATACCAGGGTTGAAAAAGGACAGATTATCCAGGAGTTAGGCTTCAGCGGTGGTCGCGAGTTTTTAATGCCTGGCGGCATGCTCCGCTCCGCAAATATTACGCCCGATGCAGCCACCGGTATCGGATCGTGGACGCAGGAAGTGTTCGTAAGAAAATTCAAATCCTTTGCAGATTCAACGTATCAGTCACCGTTAGTAAAACCAGGTGAATTCAACAGCATTATGCCCTGGAAAATGTACAGCGGCATGACGGAGGAAGACCTTGGCGCTATCTATCAATATTTAAAAACGATACCTGCCATCAGCAATAAAGTAGAAAAATTTACTGTGCAGGTGGCTGCTAAATAGCTTTGCGTTTGATGTTTGATTCGCTGTTGGTGGTGTTATTATTTGGTTAGAAGAATAATATCACCAATAACTTTCTATTTTATTAATGACGTACTGCGTCCTGCATTTACCCTTGCGATGAACTTCTGCCAATAAATTCACAACGAACTTTCGTAATTTTATTCATTATCGATTGATGATTGAATAGTGTAGCACATATTAATACAATTACATGGACATCGTTTCAATTTTAGCGGGGCTGGCTGCAGGGTTTATTGTGTCATATATTATTTTCAATTTGCTTAATAAAGCAAAGAATGTTTCCAAAGCTGACTTCGACGCATTGAATACAAAGTTTAATGAAACAAATACACAATTGAAGTTGTCGGAAGACCGGCTGTTTTCTCAAAAGGAAATCAATGTAAAACAAACAAATGATTTACGGCAGCTCAATGATAAGCTATCCAGTATTGCAACAGAGCATAGCTCTTTAACTGCAAAACTTTCTTCACTAAACGAGAGTTACAGCACTTTAAAAGACACTATTCAAAAGCAAGAAGAACAGATCAACCAATTATCAGTGCAGAACAACAAACTGAATGCTGATAAAAGTATGTTGACTGCTAATAATGCAGCAGCAAATGAAAAGCTGGCAACACAAAAAGAGGAGATCATAGAGATGCAAAGAACAGCTCATCTTCAGTTTGAAAAAATCGCTAACCAGATTTTAGAAGAAAAAGCAGGGAAGTTTACAGAGTCGAATAAAACTAATATAGAAGCACTGCTAAAACCGCTCGGCGAAAATATTGACAACTTTAAAAGGAAGGTGGAAGAAACGTATGATAAAGAGTCGAAGCAACGTTTTTCACTGGAGGAAAAAGTAAAAGAGCTGGTGGAACAGACAAATAAGGTGAGTGCGGAAGCCAACAATCTTGCCACGGCATTAAAAGGTCAGTCTAAAAAGCAGGGTAACTGGGGCGAGGTAATTCTTGAAAGCATTTTGCAAAAATCAGGACTGGTAAAAGACAGGGAATATTTTTTGCAACAGACCATTAAAGATGATGAAGGAAAGAGTTTGCGGCCGGATGTATTAGTAAAGTTGCCAGACAACAGGATAATAATTATCGATTCAAAAGTTTCGTTAGTGTCTTACGACCGCTTCTCTTCCTCAGATACAGCAGAAGAACAAGCACTTCATTTGACGGAGCATTTGCGATCTGTATATGGACATATTGATGATCTGCACGCAAAAAAATATGACAACCTTGAATCATCGATGGATTTTACAATGATGTTTGTTCCCATTGAGCCTGCTTATTTGATTTCTATCCAGGCCGATCAGGACCTTTGGGCATATGCTTATTCAAAAAGAATTTTATTGATCAGTCCAACCAATTTAATTGCCTGTTTAAAATTAATGGCCGACTTATGGAAAAGAGAAATGCAAAGTAAGAATGCCATGGAAATAGTAAAGCGCGGTGAGTTGCTCTATGAAAAATTTGTAACTTTTGCTTCAACGCTGGAAGATGTAGGCAGGCATATCAACAAAACACAACAATCATATACAAACGCAATAGAGCTATTGAATAGCGGTAGTGGGAATCTTGTGGGGCAGGCATTGAAATTAAAAAACCTTGGATTGAAGTCAAGCAAGGAAATTCCTGCTGTATTACTTCCGGCAGATTTTGAACCAGAAACCAGGGTTGAATCCAAGCCATCAGATGATAATAATATTGAGCCGCTGACATTGGGCTTTGTAAAAGAGTAATAGTCTAACCTCATATAGGTTGCTATTCTTTGATCTCAAAAAAGAAGAACGAATGAACGAAGCAAAGATTTCCTGTATTGCTCCATTCTTTATTGTAAGGAATGTGCCTGCAGCCCTGGCTTTTTATCGCGATCAGCTTGGATTTGCGATCACCTTCCAGGGACCTACTGAAGATGACATTTTCTTTGGCATTGTAGAACGCGGTGGTGCAATGATCTTTTTGAAAGACATTGGTGTTGATCCAGTGCCGAATTACACCCGTGACATCAAACAAGGAATAGCCCGCTGGGATGCTTATCTCCATGTTCCCGATCCCGATGCATTAGCCGCAGAATTTGAATCGCGGAATGTTGCGTTTTTTAAAACCATTAAAGACAGCGAAGGTGGCGATGATGGTTTGCGTGGATTTGAAGTGCAGGATGCTGATGGCTATATATTGTTCTTCGGGCGACCGGAACATTCCTGACTTGCTGTAAGCTCTGTTCCTTCGCAACAACTCTAAAGTGATTATGCACAAACAAGTTAAGTCATTAATTTTTATGGGAATTCTTACCGGACTGTTCTCTCTATTTGGATGGGGGCAAAAGAAACAATTAATTTCAAAAGTCAATACTATTGACACGGCTTCTATTGCATTTTATCCCAAAGACCACAAGCTGACAGCACAAGAACGAAAAGATTTTTCAAATAAATTTCTTAAACAGAAAGGAGTTCCCACATTAGAACATCTTCCCCTAGTAGAAGATTTTACTCAAGCCAGATTTAGAGGTAAGAATGATATTGCCAAAAAAGCAGTTGTTCTCTATGGACTTATTTATATAGCTCATGGAGAAAAGACCTCCAAAGAAATGATTGACTATTTCAAAAAGTATGACCTGTGGAACGCTGTTTCACCCGATGAAAGACGATACCTTGAAAAGCAGCATAAAACAGATGAGGATAATAACCCTGTTACATGGAGGATTGAAAATCTCAATGTTTTACTTTGGGCATTAGGCAATTTCGACACATTGGGCTTTCCTACGACTATGTGTGATTTTAGCAATTATGTAAATCTTCCTGACCTTGATATTGACCCAACAACGTGGATTACAAATTCAAAACTGCGTGACACAGAAGAAATTTTAAACGAAACTGACCTTATTTATAGAATACATTGGGCAGCAACGGAAGCGCGTTTGAGAGGAAAGCCAATGCCTGCCAATTTAAGTGAGGATATTGTAATGGAAAGGCATTTTGCGCTGAACTGGTTGACGATGTATGCTGACGATTGGGATGACATTACAACCGACACATAGAAGAGCCTGCCGGTAATGGTGCATTTTTCACCGTTAGTGCTGTGTCCGGCTTTGAAGTTTAGCATCACCAACAACCCAACCTAGCGCAGGTCTGGTAGCATGGGACAATGTAGCTAAGCTAGACCTGTGCTTTTGTATTACTTATTTTGCGATGTACAGTAAAATCAAAAATGATTGTACAGCCACAACAGTCATATGTAACATGCTGGCACAAGTCTGGCAGTTCACATGAGCTTCGCTACAAGACTTGCGCTAGAGCGTCTTTGTTATTTTCGCTGTTTTCTCCGTTGTTGGTGTTGGGTCGAGCCTTACCTGGCGCAGGTCTTGTAGCATGGGCAATGTAGCTTTGCTAGACCTGTGCTTTAATATTACTTGCCTCACAATACACAGTAAAATCAAAAATTATTATACAACTACAATAGTTATATATATTAGTAACATGCTGACACAAGTCTGGCGGTTCACATGAGCTTTGCTACAAGACTTGCGCCAGAGCATTATTACGATATTCCCATGCCGAAGTAACGCTGGGTTAATAAAGTTTAAATGTTATCCGGCGGCTTAGTTCACAGGCAATGGGTTTGCCGTTTCTGTAAGCGGGAATCCAGCGTCCGCTGGTTTTCACTACTTCTAAAGCAGCATCCCTAAGTGGTCCTTTTGGATCAGATGACTGTATGTTGGTCAGGTTTCCCGTTTCCTCTACCCTGAATGTTACTGTTATATCAGTGCCAACAGGGCCTGAAAGATTCATGTCTGTAGTCGTGTGTAATATATGTAGCATCCACGCCTTCTGACCGCCGGGAAATTTTGCGTCTGTATAGCTGAATGTAGTATCCTGGGCGGGTATTGGTGTGGTTGATATTGTTTTTACAGTGTCACTGGTTTGTTGGGCAAAAACTGTTGTGTTGACGTACAGTAAAATGCCAATCATCAAAAAGATTGGTAGCCATTTTACATTCATTGCAGATGGATTAGAAAGGATAATGCTTTCCTTTTCTACCTTGGTTTTATTCAGTTGCATGATGTTTGTTTTTGAGATTTCAAGATAATTGACACTATATGTCGTAAAAAGACAATACCCGGTAAACAACCGGTAAAACAAAAATGATTGTACAACTTAATAGTTATTTGTATTGGTTGACAGAGCATTGGCTTCCAACATCACAGCAGCAAAAATAAAAGAGCTAAAAAGAAATAATTTCGTCAAAAATATTATTACATTAGTAATATACATCTCTATCCGTCTTCCTGATTACGCTCCCGTTCCATCACTTTTCATTTTGAAGCTCACCTGTTAATGTCCAGTATTCTTATCCATCATGGCATTATTTTAAGATGACGGATCTACTGCTAGAAAAGCAAATCAACGTTCTGAAACCTGGTTTATATAGCCAATAACATCACCGGCATTGACACTTATTTTTGTTGCTGCTCTAATAAGCAAGGCTTTATTTCCTGTAGTAAAAGTATTCTTCACCTCCAAACATATAAGCTATGAAACAAATTAAAATGGTCGTTTGCTTTTTTGCAATGCTTTTATTTTTATTCCTGGCGAGTTGTAATCAAACGGCAGTCACTTCAGAAAGTAAAGGCTCAGATACAACGCCGGCAGTTTCAAAAAAAGACACGTCCTCCATGCCTATGTATGATGCGGCAATGGATCCTTTGATAGTAGGTGCTGCATTTTCAAAAAAGCTGGGCGATACTTTAGGCATGAAAATGTTTGAGGTTGCTATAAAGCCCGGCGACTCAGTAGCTATTCATACGCATCCTGATCATACATTTTATGTGCTGCAGGGCGGTAAAATTGAAGTAAATATCAAGGGTGCTGGTGTAAAAATATTTGATCTGCAACCAGGCATGGGATGGATCAGCGGCCCGCTTACAGACTTCGGAAAAAACATTGGTAATACAACTGTCAAATGGCTTGAAGTAGATGTATACAGACCAAGAGCCAGCTGATTTGGGATGTCTGATATCTGTGACACTCATTCCTATCGCTGTTGCACATGCCTGATACCTGAAAGCCGGAGGCTGATAGCTATTGATTTAATACTTGCCCATTTTTTAATTTTATGATGGTTAATTGTAGTATATTGGATGCAATAGTATCAATCAAATATTTATTACTTATAAAAACACCACTATGACGCGCAGACACTTATTTTTACTTCTCACTGTAATTGCTTTCATCTCTTCGTGTAATGTTGTGCCCGGCAAACCGCAAAAGATGACACTTGTACATTCTTCTGCGGATAAACCAAAACACAAAAAGGAAGATTACGAACATAGTATAGATCTTACCAAAGATCAGGCTGTATTGATCCTGGATGGGAAAAGAGATTCGATTTCATATTCATCATTAGGAGAATCAGTTAAGAAAAATGCGACTAAGATAAATACTAAAAATTTTTTGATTATTGTAAATGATGAAGTTGACTATAATACTATTGCTAAAGTGCTTGATTTGATGAGTATCAATAACATCAAACACTTTGAATTGGTGAGTAGCACAGACACCCTGAATACGCCATAGTAAAGTGGCTGAAACGATAGCTCATTTATGAATTCGGTTTTTGCAGAGAGTTGCCAACCTTGAAAAGGTTGGCAACTCTTGAGAATAAAACATATAATAGATAGCCGAAAGGCTGATCGCTGACAGCTACCAGCTCCATCAAAAATAGTTTTTCTGCATATCTTCTATCAAACCAATATGCGTTGGCTTCCAGCCTAATTGTGTTTGTGTTGTATGACTAGTGGCAGGATTGTCAAATACAATAAAGCGGCTCATCCATTCAAAATGCTGTGCAGCTTCTTCCTGGCTCACAGATGCAACTGGCAGATGTAGTTTTTGCCCGATTAATGTTGCTATATCCCGTATAGCAATGCCTTCATCACCAATTGCATTATAGCGTGCGCCCTTGGCAGCTTTCTCCAGGGCTAACCTGAACAGTTTTGCTGCATCTAACCTATGCACTGCCGGCCAGCGGTTGTTGCCATCTCCCACGTACGCAGACATTCCTTTTGTACGCGCCTGGTGAATAATGAAAGGAATAAAACCTTTATCACCTTTATCGTGTACACTTGGCGGTAAGCGGATTACAGATGCATTTACATTGCCTTCTGCCAAAGCTATAGTGGTAGCTTCTGAAGCACGTGGTGCACCGGGCGCAGCATCAGCTTCTGTAACAAATCCATTTGTTTTGGGCACTCCTAAAATGCCACCTGCCACTACTATGGGTTTGTTTGTGCCTTTCAGTATTTCGCCCATTGCTTCAATAGCAGCCTTATCTGCTCCGGCTGCTTTGGCGTATTGATTAAAGTCGTGAATAAAAGCAGTGTGTATAACGCCATCCGCTTGTAATGCACCCTGCTTCAGGCTATCAATATCATCCAGGCTTCCTGTTAATACCTGCGCGCCTGCCGCGGCAATTGCCTTTGCTGATTCTTCTGATCGCGCCAGCCCTATCACTTCATGACCTGACGCTAATAAATCCTTAACTACCGCGGAGCCAATAAAGCCGGAAGCTCCTGTTACAAATACTTTCATTTGTATCTATTTTAATGATTAATATTTTTGACAAAACTACAGGTAGTAGCACCTCCTTAACAAGGACATTTGACGCAATTTTTATGCTTTCGGTCTTAAATGACTAATTTTATTGCCTTTAATAATTACCGCATGTTTGAAGTGTTTGAGCAGTATATAAAAAAGATGATTCCGACAATAACGAAAGAGCAGATCACTTTGATGCAGTCAAAATGTATTAAAAAGAAACTGCGCAAAAAAGAAATGGTTCTGCAGGAAGGAGAGGTAAGCATGTACAAGCTTTTTGTAGTAAAAGGCTTGTTGCGCAATTACAGTATAGCAGATAACGGCAATGAATATATAGTGCGTTTTGCAGATGCAGGTAGCTGGACAACCGATCCCGAAAGTTATTACAGTGGCTTGCCTTCAAAATATAATATTGATGCTATTGAACCTTCTGAAGTATTAATGTTCAGTCATGATAATTATGAAGCATTAAAACAACAGATCCCTGCATTGAGTTCATTTTCTGAAATGGTTATCACAGCCAATGCAAGCTTTATACAAAACCGGGTGCTGATGAACATCAGTGCCACTGCCGAAGAAAAATATATTGACTTCATTCATTCTTTTCCACACATCTTTCATCGCGTACCATTACATATGGTTGCATCTTACCTGGGTGTATCGCGGGAAACGCTTACAAGAGTAAGACAAGGGCTTATGATTGGCGCAAAGGATTTCTGATGTATGATTTTTAGATTGCTGATTCAATGCCGTTTCTTTAAGAGAACTGATGTTTGATTAATGTTTTTCTTTAACACGTGGCTCTTTCAGAGCCGATGATTGTATTTGAATTGTACTACAAACACGTTGCTCCTGGTGGAGCAAATCCATTACAACAATATTTATATCAGTCAATAGGGAACTTTTGGGTTATACTTTGAAATAATTGCTTCGCTCCTGAGGAGCGTCCTGTTTATAGAAAAATCACAATAGTATTTTTTGGCTCCATCGGAGCCCCGTGTGAAATGCAGACTTCTGAAAAACATGTAAAACAAGAAGCTTAAGTCAACGACATTGATTTCTGATTGCCCATTGCTCGTTGCTGATTGCTCATTGCCGAAAGCTCCAGCTCAAAACTGTATCCTGTAATTAAAGTTCGGCCAAAAACCTAATTGGTTTTGTGTGCGGATCTTACCTGCGCGATTATCGTACCATTGACTGAATACATTTTTCCTATTAGTCAGGTTTTGAAAGTCAACAAAAAACTCCTGTGTAAAACCTTTGTTGTTCATGCGGTAAGTGAGTTTGAGGTCGATGCGTAAATAAGCTTTCGTACGTTCTTCAAAAGAATGAGCATCATCATAAATTGCTTTGCCCGCCAAATCAGAAGCGGCTTCATTAATGGGTGTGTATCGTTTTCCTCCCGCTGCTGTGAATTTCATATCTACCGCAATAGTGTGTATACCGCGGAGTTGCCACTCTTTTCCCGCCAGTGTATTTAATACATAGTGACCATTGAACGCAGTATTGTGCCACAGGCCATTGCTTCCTTTATATCTCGAATCAAAAACAGATGCTGTGGCCAATATGTAATATCCTTCGGAAAATGATTTTTCTACTGTTAGCTCCAATCCATAATTAAATCCTTTGCCTTTATTCACCAGACTATCTTCCAGCCCATCGCCGTATCCCGCGCCAATATTCAATGCAGACCAGTTGGTGGGTCGGGTTTCAACTGGCACATCACTTAAAAACTGCGCGTATGCTTCCATTTTATATTTCCAATTTCCTTTCAACGCTTGCTCCAAACCTGCCACTATATGCTGGCTCTTTGTAAAACCAAGCGTGCGATTGGTTTGTACATACTTTTCATCAATGCGTGTTTCGTGAAAATAGGTCATAAGCGATTGCATCTGGCTGTGTTGTCCATAAGCAAGTGTAAATGCGCGGGCATTGTTAAGTGCATAGCGTACACCTATGCGCCCCTCACCCACAAATTTTTTGTTGAGTGTAAGGTACTGCATGTATGTACCAGCATTAAGCGTTAACTGTGAAGTAAACCGATGCTGCCATTGCGCATATCCTCTCAGCAGATTGGTACTGTTTTTTTCCTGTAAGAATGGAATGAAGCCATGATCGCTGTCCAGCAAACTATCTGTATAACTGTAATGCAATTGATCAAACGTGATGCCTGCGGTGAGCCTGTCGCTTGCAGAAAGTTTTTTGTTCACCACGGCACTCAGCACATAACGCCATTCACGGCCATCTTCACGATAGTTTTTGTGAGCCAGTCTTTCCGCATCCAGAGAATCCTGGCGGGTAATCACGCCACTGCCCGTTGCAGCAAGGGTAAGTGTATAGGAAGTGGTACTATTAAAAAAGTACGTATGCTTTAATCCCGCAACACCCATTTTGGCGCTGTTATACAAATTGTGATAAGGGTCGTTGTAAAAATTGCTGGTGTCTTTTAATTCACCTTTAAAATTAATGTTGCTGGTACCGCCGATGCCAAATAGTGTAAACTGCCCTGCTTTTTTAGTAGGCAGATCTATTTTAAAACTGATGTCCTGGTAATTGGGTACTGCCGCACCTGTGCCTACATCTGCGCCAAGCGATTTAAGCAAACCGGGTATGCTGTACCGGTAGTATATCAAATAAGAAGCCTTGCTCTTTTTACTGAAAGGTCCTTCGGCGCCGAGTTCCAATCCGTTATAACCAACCTGTGCGGTAAACTCGCGGTGTTTATTGTTGCCTTTGCGCAGGTTGATGTCAAAAACGCCGGCAGTAGCATTACCAAACTGTGCCGGGAACGCGCCTGTGTAAAAGGCAGATTGCCCTATTACATTATTGTTAAGCATACTCACCGGTCCGCCGGTAGCACCGAGACTTCCATAATGATTGGGATTGGGAATATCAACGCCATCTAACCGCCATAATAAACCCAAAGGAGAATTACCGCGGATGATGATGTCGTTCCTTCCATCATTCACACTATTTACCCCAGCAAAATTGGAAGCCATTCGGGCAATATCGTTACGGCTACCAGAAAACCTGCGCGTATCTTCTGCATTGAACTCAACCGCACTTACAGTAGCCATCTGGCGATTGGTGAGTTTTTCGCGCCGCCCCTGTAGGATCACTTCTTTTTGGGTTATGCCCAGTTTCTCCAGCAATTCGAGGTTTAGTACGGTCTCTTTGCCGGATTCTACTACTATATTATATAATAGCAAAGGCTCATATCCTATATGACTTACCTGTATGGATACACGACCTATAGGTACATGCATAATAATAAAGGCGCCACTGCTATCCGTAATACTACCTATAGTTGTTCCTGCTATAGTAACGGATATTGAAGCCAATCCTTTTTTTGATTGCTGATCGTTTATTGTTCCTCTCACCGTTTGTAATCCCTGCTGACTATAAGCGGAAAATGCAATGAATAATACCGGAATGATCAATAGCAATGCTTTGCTCTTACTGTAATAACGCCACATGAGTTTTATTTTGTTTTTATATTGAGCGCAAAATTATTTTGCACCGGGTGGCTGCTGGTATTTTGGGGGTGAATGACAAATGTTAAGTGGTGAATTGCATTTTGGGGGATAGATAACAATACAACCTATGTTATGATAGTGTTTTCGGGGCATACAACAAACTGATCATGCAGCAGCAAACCAATGACGAACCCTAAATAACCGGAAAAAACCGCTAATAAAATTTATACGAAGCCCATAAAAAATGATATTATTTTGCAAACCTGCTGAAGATAGTGGGCGCAGGAACCAAAACGGAGATTCATTTTAAACAGTAACCAAAACGCTATATGTGGCTGAGCATTTTAAGACAACCTTTCCCAATAAATACCTGGCGCTGGTACTGGCTTCGGGGTACCTGTTTTGGTTTGTTTGTATTTCTGTTCCTTTTTTTGTTTAAACCTTTTCACCTTGATCTTTATTCTACCGGTAAGTTGTTGTATACCACGGGTATTTATGGTTTTATCACAGGGATAGTGATCTTCGCCGGAAGTGTATTACTTATAAAAGTTATAGCGCCGCGCATCAATGAAGAAAAGTGGAGCCTGGGTAAACAGATTTTGTGGAATAGTTTGTTGATGGTTTGCATAGCGTTGTTGAATTCGATAGTAACCCAGTTAATGTATAATATTTGGTTGCCTGCCTGGTGGTATTTCACTATGCTTAAATGGGTTTTTATGCTTGGTGTTATTCCTGTTGCTATAGCAGAATTGATTACCTATAATCATTACCTGCACAGGCATTTGAAAAGCGCTGCACAACTATCACAGATAATGGCTCATACCCGGCTTGTTGAACAACCAGTTGAGATACCTGGAAATGTAAAACCTTTACCTGTAAGCAATCAAAGCTACATAGCAAAGCCGGATGTGCCAGTAGGTGTGGATGAAAAGATTGATACAACGCAGGCTATGCTGTTATTTACAGGAGAAAACCAGAGTGATAAACTGGAACTGAATTGCAATAGTTTATTGGCAGTGCAGGCACTGGATAATTATGTAAATATTTTTTGGGAAAACAATGAACGCTTACAAATCGTCATGTTACGCAACACCCTCACAAATATTGCTGATCAGGCTGCAGATGTTCCCTGGATATATCGAAGTCATCGAGGATGGCTGGTAAATACTAAAAGAGTAAAACAGGTAGATGGCAATGCGCAGGGACTTAAATTGACAATCGATTTAATGCAACAGCAGGTGCCAGTATCAAGAAGTAATATTGCACGATACCGGCAGGTAGCCGAAATGCAGGATGCAGTGACGGAAAACTGAGAATGGTGGCAGAAAAGGAAGTTGTACTATTTTAATAAGGTTTCCAACTTTTTAAAAGTTGGAAACCTTTTATTCATTAACTCGCTTTCTTAATATATTCTTTGTTACCGTTTTTGTTGATATAGTATCTGCCGCCTTTTTTTCCTTCGTAAATAGTTCTGCCTTTCGCATCTGTGCCAACCGATTTATCTGCACTGGCATTTGGGGGATTAACTGCTGCCGGGGTAGTTTTTGGCGTGGATGGTTTGGTAACGGTTGTAGTGGGAGCTGGTGTTACGGGCTTAACAGCGGGTGCAGGCGCTGGCGTTACTGCTGGTGTGGTAGCTGCTGCATTTGCTTTTGCGGCGGCCTTTGCTGCTTTTTTATCTGCTTTTTCTTTTGCCTTGGCTGCTTTCTCTTCCGGCGTTTCATTTGCTTTTGCAGCGGCTTTTGCAGCCTTTTTGTCTGCTTTCTCTTTTGCTTTAGCAGCTTTTTCCTCCGGCGTTTCATTTGCTTTGGCAGCGGCCTTTGCGGCTTTTTTGTCTGCTTTTTCTTTTGCCTTGGCTGCTTTCTCTTCCGGCGTTTCATTTGCTTTTGCAGCAGCCTTCGCAGCTTTCTTATCTGCTTTTTCTTTCGCTTTTGCGGCTTTTTCTTCAGGCGTTTCGTTTGCTTTGGCTGCAGCCTTCGCAGCTTTCTTATCAGCCTTCAACTTTTCTTTAGCGGCTTTTTTATCTGCATCGGTTTGGGTAGTTTGCGCAAAGCTGCTGATCTGTATAAATAACAATCCTGTTAGCAATAAAAAGAATGTCTTCTTTTTCATAGTAAATATTTTTATTAAAATAATGTTTTTTATAATGTATATATACTCTTGCATTTGCATTAACAGCAAGCTAACAAAGAAAAGTTGACTGTGTATACAAAAAAGAAATCAGGCTAATGGCGTGACTATATGCATACACTTTCCATTTTGGCTACATTAATCTCCGGTTTGGATACCTTTCTCAAAACCGGGTGATGGAATTTTGTTCTTCAAATAAATTAAAAACAATGAAAACAATTTTCATCACAGGAGGATCAACAGGTTTAGGAAAAGCAACTGCAAAATTATTTGCTGCTAAAGGCTGGAAAGTAATTGCAACCATGCGTAAACCTGAAGACGAGAAAGAACTGAACCTGATTAATAATATTTCTTTATTACCGTTAGATGTTACTAATCTTGATCAGATAAAAGAAACAGTGCAAAAAGCTATTGCTTCCGGCAATATTGATGTAGTGTTTAATAATGCAGGCTATGGTTTGATGGGTCCTTTGGAATCAACTACAGATGATCAACTGGTGCGGCAGTTAAACACAAACCTGCTTGGTGTTATCCGCGTTACACAGGCTTTCATTCCGTATTTCAGGCAAAAACAAAGTGGGCTTTTTATATCCACTACTTCTATCGGCGGCTTGATTACTTTTCCTTTCAGTTCGGTGTATCATGCTACCAAATGGGCTTTGGAAGGCTGGAGTGAAAGTATGTCGTTTGAGTTGAAAAAGATTGGGGTTGGTATTAAAACTGTTTCTCCAGGCGGCATTAAAACAGATTTTTTGAAACGCTCCGCGGATATGTCTTCCCATCCTGCATATGATAAATGGTTAACGCAAATGTTTGCCGGAATCAGTGAAGATCACTTTACACCTGCTGAGCAAATTGCATCAGTGGTATATGAGGCGGCTACAGATGGTAAAGATGTTTTAAGATATGTGGCAGGCGAAGATGCGAAAACGCTCTATGCGCAGCGTTTACAATTAGGCGATGAAGGATTCAGAAAACAGATGGAGCAAACATTTTTAGTAAACTAAATCTATACCTTTATATCGTGAAAAAGAGTGACCATACTCCATACCAGTTCAATGCTATCTCCGACCTGCACCGGGTGCTGGGCTTACCCAAGCCTTTGCATCCGCTGCTAAGCCTGGTTGACAATACAAAGATCGCAGTAGAAAAGGAGCAGCTTCCTGCATCCTTCCTGCTGAACTTTTATAAAATTTCTTATAAGAAAACATTGCGTGGAAAAATAAGATACGGTCAAGGCTATTATGATTTTGATGAAGGTGGTCTTGTTTTTACTTCACCTAATCAATTGCTGGCAACTACAGATGATACAGAATATCTAGGCTACACCTTGCTTATTCATCCTGAATTTATCAGGAATTATCCGCTTGGAAAAAATATTAAAAATTTTGGTTTCTTTTCTTATGCAGCTAATGAAGCATTGCATCTGTCGGAAAAAGAAAAGGCGATCATTATGAACATCTTCAAGAATATTGAAGAAGAATTACAAACCACCATCGACGATTTTAGCCAGGATGTAATTGTGGCGCAGATTGAATTGATTTTAAATTACAGCAATCGTTTTTATAAACGCCAGTTTATTACCCGTAAAGCTGTAAACAATGATTTGCTGGCAAAAGCAGAAAGTTTGTTAAATGATTACTTTAATAAAGAAACAGCTTTGATGAAAGGCTTGCCCACCGTACAATATCTTGCATCAGAGTTGAATGTGTCTTCGCATTATTTAAGTGATATGCTTCGTTCTCTTACAGGACAAAATGCCCAACAACACATCCATAGCAAACTCATTGAGAAAGCACAGGAAATGTTATCCGTCAGTAATTTGTCAGTAGCAGAAGTTGCTTACCAATTGGGATTTGAGCATCCGCAATCGTTTAATAAATTATTCAAGAGCAAAACCAATCTGTCGCCTTCGGCATTCAGGCAATCGTTTAATTGATGTATACATATTGATCAGCCATCCTACCAGGTCTAAAAATAATTTCATAATCCTTCATTGAATCGTAGGAAAATACTTTTATATTTAGAGAAGCCAATCCTTTATATCTTCTGATATACCTACTGTTGCCCGCAATGATATTTTGTATTTATTGAAAGGCTTATGAAAATATTTTTATTCATCATTGTATTTTGCTGTACTCTTACTGTTGTTGCGCAAAATGCAATAAACAACTCCGGGCACAGCTTTATACACTTTCACGAATACGGCAAAGGAGAGGCGCTGATTATTTTAGGAGGAGGGCCGGGGAATGACTGCCACCAGGAAGAAGATATTACCTTAAAGACCTCCTCTTTATTCCACTCCATATTATTGGAACAGAGGGGAACTGGAAAGTCTATGCCTTCGGTGTTGGATGCAAATTCCATCAATCTTGATCTTGCTATAAGCGATATTGTTTGGTTGATGGATAGTCTGAATATTGATAAGGCTATTTTTTATGGACATTCCTGGGGAGCATTATTAGCTACGTTTTTTGCAGTAAAATATCCCGGCAAAGTAAAATCACTGATTTTTGTTGGACCGGGCCAATGTCAATGGACGCAAAAAGCTGGAACCAGATTCCTCAAAACAGGTTGAGCAAATTGCAGCCCGAACAAAAGAAAAGATATTTCGAGTTGTTTGTAAAATCCGGTAAAAAAGATATCACGGATGATGAAGCCAAAGAACTTTCAAGACTTAAAAACATCATGAATGTGTTTGATACTACAAATACCGATTTGGTTTTTGCAAATATTAATAAAGGTGTAAATAATCCGCTTACGTATGATTTAATGATCCAGGATCTGTATAAAATAAAATTTGACCTTACTAAAGATATTCCCAAACTTACGATGCCCATAACCGTTATAACCGGTAAACAGGACCCGCTTGCTTTTTTAACTACTGAATTTCAAAGTATATCATCTGCAGCGAATGTGATCTGGATAGATAAATCTGGCCACTTTCCTATGTTTGAGCAGCCGGATGCATTTTACCCTAAACTCATGGAAGCACTGAACAGACATTAGCCTGGATAGTTGAATGATTAGATTATGCAATCAATAAACCTGTTTTTATAAATATGCTATTTGTATGAAATCAAACAATAAAACAGTAGAAACAAGTGCAAGTGTAACAGCCTTTTTAAAGAAGGTAAAAGATGAAAAAAAGCGGAGCGATTGTGAAGTAATCATAGAGCTTGTAAAAAAACATACAGGTCTTGAACCCAAAATGTGGGGAACTGCTATAGTTGGTTTTGGAAGTTATCATTACGTGTATGAAAGTGGGAGAGAAGGAGACGCGCCGCTCTTCGGTCTCGCGGCAAGAGTAAATGCTATTACCTTATATCTCAGCGCCAATTTCAAAACAAGAGAAGCCTTACTCGCGAAATTTGGAAAACATACAACTTCCAAGGGCTGCGTGTATATTAAAAAACTGGAAGATATTGATACTGCTGTTCTGATCAAAATGGTGAAGGATTCTATGGCGCATGTAAAGAAAATGTACCCAGCTTAAGATGCTATCAGCTTTCAGCAATCGGCATTCATATCCAAAAATAAAACCCCAGCGGCTGATAGCTTAAACAAAAAAACTGACCTGCAATAAAGCAGGCAGTAATAATGGGTATAGTAAAAAAGGTATTTCTTCTCAAGTATTGCAATAGCAATTTTGTAAACGCTAATTTGTTATTTTTAGTATTGATTTTTATTGTAAGATATTCAAGCATCTAACACTTCTCATCTTTAACAATGTTTATG
This sequence comes from Agriterribacter sp., assembly GCA_047600465.1. Classification (GTDB taxonomy): domain Bacteria; phylum Bacteroidota; class Bacteroidia; order Chitinophagales; family Chitinophagaceae; genus Agriterribacter. The sequence continues at coordinate 264,060 of JASGKU010000007.1, read as the reverse complement.
CGCTACATAGTTATACTTCTCTGCTGTTGTTATATCGCCTGTAAACAACCCGCTAATAAACCAATCGAAATTGTTAGTGATGGCGTGCATATTTCATACAATGTATGTGGCACAGGTGATACAGCTCTATTGTTCCTGCATGGGTGGGGCATCAACAAAACATACTGGGCTGGTCAGCTCAAATACTTTTGTCCTTCTTATAAAGTAGTGGCTATTGATTTGCCGGGTTTTGGAGAATCTGGTAAAAACCGGCAGAACTGGAGTTTTGATGCATATACAGAAGATGTGAAAGCAGTAATAGATCAGTTGCAATTAAAACATGTAATATTGATCGGGCACTCCATGAGTGGAGATATTATATTAAACACCGACAATAAATATCCCTCATTGCTGGCTGGTATTGTTGGTATAGATAACCTGCACGAACCCGGTCATCCTCTTTCTGAAGCAGAAAAAAAACAAACAGATACATTCCTGCAGATGATGGCGACGCATTTTGACAGTACGGTAAATATGTTTTTGAAACCTGGCGTTTTTCAGCCTACAACGGATACATCTATTGTTAGCCGGGTGATGAATGATGTATTATCCTCCGATTCTCTTGTTGCTTTACAGGTGATGCGCTCATTGATGGTGGCAGGACAAAAAGAGCAATCACGTATGCAGCAACTTTCACATATACTATATGTGGTGAATAGCGATGTGGTTCCCATAAAAGCTGATTCACTTGCAAAGTATTGTAAACATGGATGTAAAGCCGAACTGATTCATGCTACGGGGCATTACCCGATGCTTGAAAAACCAGACTCCTTTAATATTGCTTTACAGAAAGTGATCTACGAGATCGGAAAAAATAAGTAAGTTCAAATAATCATCATGCAAAAAATAATTTCGCTTCTTTCCATTATGCTCACTGTTGCTTTATCTGTATCGGCGCAGCAAAAGCCTTCATACGAAGTGTATGCACTCAAGTATGCAGAGCTTGCAACACTTAGCCCTACATCAGGCTGGGCACAAGGTGCGCCGGAGAAAGACAGTACTAAAATCATTTTTATGATCTGGCTGATAAAGGGCGATAATGGAAAAAATATTTTAGTAGATGCAGGTTGCGCGGGTGATTTGCCTAATGCAGTTGATTTTGGTTTGGTACATTATCTTCGTCCTGATTCTGTATTGTTGTCATTAGGTGTAAAAGCAGAAGACATTACTGACATCATTATTTCACACCCCCACTGGGATCATCTTGATGGAATCACCTTTTTTCCGAAAGCCAATATCTGGATCCAGAAAGATGATTATGATTATTTTGTGGGACAGGCGTGGCAAAAGGATGCCAATCATGGCGGGTTTGTAAAAAAAGATGTTTTAAACCTTGTTGACCTGAATATTGCGGGAAGGGTATCATTGGTGAAAGGAGATAATGTGGAAATTATTCCCGGCATAAAAGTATACACAGGCTCACGGCATACGTACAATTCTCAATATGCAGTTGTGCAATCAGGCAAAGACAATATTGTGATCGCTTCTGATAATGTCTGGATATATGAGAATCTTGAAAAAATGTTTCCGCCACCATCCTATGGCACATATGATGCAAAGGCATATGTTGCTTCTATGCAAAGAATGAAAACCATTGCTTCGAAGCCGTTGTTTATTATCCCCGGACACGATGATAAGGTATTTTCGAAATTCCCGAAGATTACAGAGAGGGTAGTGAGAATAAAATAAGTGGCTTATGCTATTTCGAGAAAAGAGCTTTTATTTTTTCAGCCACCCCCTTGCCGCTTTGCAATGCCGCTTCAACCGTTCCCTGTGATTCGCCATCATATATTCCTTCCCCGGCAAAAAATATTTTTCCTTCTACCGGTTCTGATAATATTTTTTTAGCTGCAGATGAGGTTATGGTTTGATAACTATATCCTCCTTTTACAAATGGTTGGTTTTGCCAAAAGCATATTTGATGTGCTGATAGTTGATTCCTTAATTCGTTTACGGTAAGTTGTAATACATGAGATAGTGAGGTTAGCGCGTCATTCAATAATTCTTCTTCAGATCTCAATGATTGAATAGATGCTTTTGGCCACCAAACCACCCGGTAAGAACATTGTTTTCTACAGGAGCTTGCGTCCACCAGGCAGGTATTTTTTCATCGGTTAATAAAAAGCCAATATCATCCGCAAACTTTTTCCACAAATTCTTTTTGAATTGCAATACTATTTTAATAACGGCACCAAACCCAATTTGTGCTATTGCCTGCCGATGTTTTGTAAGCGCAGGATGAAAGGCAATGCTGCCCGATTGTAAAACACCGAGTGATACTGTTACTATCAGCATATCCCCAGAATAACTTTTCCTATCGGTGGTGTATACACGAAGATGATCAGCAGTATATTCAATACTCTTTATCTCGCTGTAATAATGTATTACGGTATTCATACGCACACATTCCTTAAGCAGGTATGCTGCCAGTTTTATATAACCACCGTCAACCCGGTATTGGTCTTCTTCTTCATGCGACCATTCCTCTTTTACAAATAAAGCAGAAGCGTTGTTGATGTCTGCAAGATCAAATCCCTCCGCGAACCTTTGTACGCCTTCGCGTAGCAATGCATATTCAGGGGCTGAAAAATATGTATTGAGAAAGTCACCAATAGTCATATCCTCTTTTAATGAATGGAGCATTTGCATTAATTCTTCCCAATGACTTTCGTGCTCCTGGTTAGCATGCCAAACACCGTTTTTTATATTGATCATGGCGCCTTCCACCGTATGATATGGAATATTTCCTTCTTTCAGTAATTGAAGGGTGAGCGGTAGATTACCATGAACAAATTCGGCGCCTGTTTCTACGGGTTGCTCAAATCCTTTTGCATCTAGAGTAGCCATACGTCCCCCGGCTTTCTCCGCTGCTTCCAGTATATGTACATGATAGCCTGTCGCCGATAATTCTTTTGCCGCCATTAATCCCGCTGCACCAGCACCAATAATGATAATATTGTAACTCATTTTTAGATTTGAAATTTAAGATTTGAAATGTGTAGCAACCTCTGCCGTCTTTGCGAGCCTTGCCTAGATTGGCGAAGCAATCTAATTTCTACTTTTGGGTCTGACGCTACGCGTACCGACCAAAACGAAAGCTGATAGTTGACTGCCGATAGCTCACAGCAGATTGCCGATCGCTTCACACAACAAACGGTTGATCTATAGACACCGCAGGTTGTGAAAACCACTTCGGTCCTTGTACTGTCATATACACACAGTCTTCCAGTCGTATACCAAATTCTCCGGGAATAGCAATGGTAGGTTCAATACTAAAGCACATGCCCGGTTGTAATAGTTGTTTATTTCCTTTCACCATATTGCCCCATTCATGTCCATCCATTCCAATACCATGCCCGGTTCTGTGTGGCAGCCCGGGTAATTTGTAATCGGGTCCGAAGCCCGCACCTGTTAATACTTTTCTGGCAGCAATATCCACTGCTTCGCAAGGTGTGTTAAGCATGGCAGCCGCAAATCCTGCTGCTTGTGCTTTTTGTTCCAGCATCCATATTTCCCGTTGTCTTTTTGTAGGTTCAGCGTCAAAAACAATTGTCCTGGTAATATCCGAACTATAGCCAGCAACACGACATCCGCAATCCATCAAAACAATATCCCCTTTTTTCAAATATTGTGGCTTGCTGCTGCCATGCGGTAATGCAGATGCTTTGGCAAAATTTACAGAGGCAAAATCATTTTCGGCACCAGCATCCATATGAGCCGCCGCTACTATTGAAGAAAATGCCCCCGGTGTCATTCCTTCGCGCAATGCTTTAATGCCTTTGGTAATGGCGGCAACAGTGATATCCGTTGCTCTTTGCATCAATGCAATTTCTGCGGGCGATTTTATTAAACGACAAGCAGCGCTTATGCTATCTCCACTGATGTATTTTAAATGTGGCGCTTCTTTTGAAATACCATCCAGTATAAAAAACCTGCATCGTTCTTCTATTGCTACGCTGCCTGCAATAATGCCTGCATCTTTAAATGCGCCTGCTGTCCTTTTGTAAGGACTTTCATCTTCCTGCCAGGTATATATTTTGTCTCCTATAGTGATCAATTCTTTCAGCCTGTCTTCTTCAAAAGCGGGGCATATGTATACCAATGATCCTTTTGCAGGAATAATTACAATCATAGCGCGTTCACTTGGCCACCATTGCACTCCTGTAAAATAGTCCATAGAAGTACCCGCATCAAGTAATAGCGCCGCAATTTTTTGTTCACTCATTAATTGCTGGGCTTTTGCAATGCGTTGTTTTCTTTCATCTATACTAATTGGTACAATACCTTTTGTTGTTACGGTAATTGCTTCCTTGGTTGTAGTTTTTTGTACTGGTTGTTCAGTATCGGATGCACAAGCCTGCAAACCTGTAACAGCTGTGGCTCCCACAGAGATCGCCGAAAGCGAAAGAAAAGATCTTCGTTTCATTGTAAAAAGTATGAATGAATATTATTAAGATGAAGGTAGCGCAGAAAATACTTTGGAAGAGATTCCTCAGTCATAAAATTTCGTAGTACGCTGTGCGAGGACGCCTCCCACAGCGATAGCTAAAAGCCATTTATTAGTATATGCACGATCTTTTGCACTGCCATGACCATGATGGATCATGACAGTATTATCCAATTCATCTTTTACATTTACTTCAAACTCGCCAATATGAAAAAGCTGCTTGTCTTTTCAATAGCTATGCTATTGTATGTGCTTTCCTTCGCACAATCTTCCCCAAAAACAAAAGATAGTTTATACGCCGGCTTCGTTACACCGCCTGATGCAGCAAAGCCGAGGGTGTGGTGGCATTGGATGCATGGCAACATTACAAAAGATGGTATTTCAAAAGACCTGCATTGGATGAAACGCTCCGGCATTGGCGGCTTTCAGAATTTTGATGCCGCGTTATCAACACCACAGATCGTACAAAAAAGATTAACGTACATGACGCCTGATTGGAAAGATGCATTCAGGTTTACAACAAAGCTTGCAGATTCATTGCATCTTGAAATGGCGATAGCAGGGTCACCAGGATGGAGCGAGAGTGGAGGACCGTGGGTGCCCGCAGCAGATGGGATGAAAAAAATAGTGTGGAGCGAAACACAAGTGCAGGGAGGAAAAACATTTGATGGTATATTGCAAAAACCTCCTGCTGTCACAGGCGTTTTTCAAAACCTTCCTTTACAGGCTACGGTTGGTCTCAGCGCTGAAGTACAGGCGCCGCCTGAATATTATAAAGACATTACCGTTGTAGCATATAAACTGCCAGATACTGATGTGCCATTGAGCGAATTGAAACCAACCATTACAAGCAGCGGCGGAAGTTTTACAGCTGCACAACTTACGGATGGTGATGTGGCTACTACCAATATGCTGCCGTCTGATTCTGTAAATGGCTATGCATGGATCCAGTTTGCATTTGCGCAGCCGCAAACTATTAAAGCGGTTACCGTAGTTGGAGGCGGCGATAAAGGACCTTTCGGTTTGTTTGGTGATTTGAAAGATACCCGGAGCATTGAAGCAAGTGATGACGGCGTTACTTTTAAAAGAGTATCTTATATCCCGGCCGGAAATATATTGCAACAAACGATTACCATTCCTGTTACTACCGCGAAATTCTTTCGGGTTACTTTTAAAAACCCACCACCGCGTTTCAGCTTCGGCGCTTTATTGGGTGGGGGCGGAGCACCACCCAAAGCACCTCCGGGAACAGACATTGCAGAAGTTGTGTTATACCCTGCAACACGCATCAACATGTTTGAAGAAAAAGCTGCATTTGCAGTGGCAGCAGATTTATATGCAGAGGCTACGCCCGCAACAAATGATGTAATTGCAGTAAACGATGTAATAGATCTTACGGGTAAGATGGATAAGGATGGAAAGCTGAGTTGGACGGCGCCTGCAGGCAGATGGAATATTGTTCGCTATGGTTTTTCATTAACCGGTAAACAAAATCATCCTGCTTCACCCGAAGCAACAGGCTTGGAAGTTGATAAGTTAAATCCAGATGCAGTGAAAGCATATTTCACTAATTACCTCGATCAATACAAAGACGCTACGGGTGGTTTAATGGGAGATAAAGGCGGATTGAAATTTATAGTTACAGATAGCTGGGAAGCTGGTGTGCAGAACTGGACAGATAATATGATGAACGAATTTTCCAAACGCCGGGGCTACGGTCTGTTGCAGTGGATGCCTGTGTTTACAGGGCATATAGTAAAGAGTGCAGAAGCAAGCGAAAAATTTTTGTGGGACTACCGGAAAACCCTAGCCGAACTTGTGGTGGAGAATCATTACGACCAGTTGACAACATTATTACAGGAGCGTGGTATGAAACGTTATTCGGAATCACATGAAAGTGGAAGAGCATTAATTGCAGATGGGATGGAAGTAAAAAGAAAAGCAGCAATTCCTATGTCGGCTATGTGGACGCCCGGTCCCATTGGTGGCGATGGTACAGGATATAAAGCAGACATTCGCGAATCTGCATCTGTAGCGCATATATATGGGCAGAACCTGGTGGCTGCTGAATCATTAACAGCTATCGGAACTATAGGTAATGCATGGTCGTATTCGCCGGAAAAATTAAAACCAACTGCTGATCTTGAATTAGCAAGTGGATTGAACAGGTTTGTGATCCACACATCTGTTCATCAACCGGTAGATGATAAAATTCCCGGTCTTGGGCTCGGACCATTCGGTCAATGGTTTAACCGTCACGAAACATGGGCGGAACAGGCAAAAGCATGGACAGATTATCTTTCCCGTAGCTGTTACATGTTGCAGCAGGGAAAATTTGTTGCTGATATTATTTATTACTACGGTGAGGATAATAATATCACTTCTTTATTCGGAAAAAAACTGCCCGACATTCCTGAAGGATATAATTATGACTTTGTGAATACGGATGCGTTGCTGAACCTGGTATCTGCAAATAATAACCAATTAGTAACACCCAGCGGTATACGCTACAAAGTATTGATGCTCGATTCGAACACTACACACATGACATTAAAAGTATTGCAGAAAATACAGTCGCTGGTGAATGCAGGTGTAACCGTTGTTGGACCTAAGCCTCTTACCTCACCAAATATGCTTGATGATGAAGCCACCTTCAAAACAATTACAGAAACATTATGGGGAAACAATGGGAAAATAGCAGCACAGGATATTCAGCAATCATTGCAAAAAATGAAAATCGTTCCTGATTTTGAATATAGTAAAACACAACAGGGAACGCACGTATTATATGTGCATCGCAGTTTACCCAACCAGGAAATATATTGGGTAAATAATCGTAGCAACCGTGATGAAGATATTGAAGCTACATTCAGGGTAGCTGGAAAAACCGTAGAAGTGTGGCATCCTGAAACAGGAAAATCAGAAGCTGTTTCTTATGCTTTTTCAGATGGGAGAACCAAAGTGCCTTTGCATTTATCTCCCAACGATGCTGTTTTTGTTGTATTCAGAAGTAATACGAATACCGCTTCAGTAATTATTCCGGCGCTCAAACAAACTACATTAAAAACGCTTGACGGAAGCTGGAAGTTGAGTTTTCAAAAAGATCGCGGTGCACCTGCTGATATTACCGTAGATCATTTGGCATCGTGGACAGACAATGCTGACGCAGGTATAAAATATTTTTCCGGCACCGGCACTTATACTCAAACGTTAGATGCACCGGCTGATTGGTTGAAGAAAGGAACACAGTTATGGATGGATCTGGGAGATGTAAAAAACCTGGCTGAAGTAATAATAAATGGAAAGTCTTTGGGCATAGTTTGGAAAAAGCCTTTCAGGCTTGATATTAGCAGTGCGGTAAAACCTGGCAGGAATACGCTAACTATAAAAGTTACTAATCTTTGGGTAAACCGTTTAATTGGAGATCAGCAGCCAGGAATGGATAAGAAGATCACGTATACTACTATGCCATTTTATAAAGCCAATGCACCATTGCTGCCTTCAGGATTGTTGGGACCAGTACAAATTGTAGCGGTAACGAAGTGATTTGCTTTACGAGGCGTCTTCGCCTCGTAAAATTTTGTTATCGCCTCCGGGCGATTATTCGTAAGTGCGTCGCCTGGAGGCGACATCATAGTCATGCGAGGCGAGCCTGCCTGACGGCAGTCAGGGACGCCTCGCATAGCGAAAAGTTTTGTCTCCCCGTCATTTCGACCGCGCTTCATGCTGATCTAATTGGAAGTATTTTCTGCGCGGGAGAAATCTCCAGCCACGTAGACCATATACTGGAGATTTCTCAGTCGCTTACAACAGTACTATAATGCAACTTCTTGTGCGCTCCATCGAAATGACGGGCTGTTGTGATATAAACCCACCGAGTCTATGCCTGCCATTCCCTAATTTTGCGGCATGAGTCAAGCAAGAATGGCACGTGAAAGAAGACAGGTACTGGATAATGAATCAACTCCCACATTAAAAGAAAAATGCGCGGCGCTCCGCAATTTGCCAAGATTTTTTAAGTTGGTTTGGCAAACCCATCGCGGATATACTATATTGAATGCCCTGTTGAGATTAATACGATCAGCCGTTCCCGTGAGTATTTTGTACATAGGAAAGCTCATTATTGATGAAGTAGTGCTGTTAAGCAAATCGCATTCAACAGATCATCATTTTTTATGGGAGCTTATAGCTGCTGAATTTGCGCTGGCCATTGTTTCGGATGCATTAAGCCGCGCCACCGCATTGGTAGATAGTTTGCTGGGCGACCGGTTTTCCAATTTTACTTCGGTAAAAATAATGGAACATGCCGCCACGCTTGACCTGGATCAGTTTGAAGATTCTGCTTTTTACGATAAACTGGAAAGAGCAAGACAACAAACCGTTGGACGTACAGTGTTGCTTTCACAGGTGCTCACGCAGGTGCAGGATTTTATCACCATGGCTTTTCTTGCTGCGGGACTAATGGCTTTTAACCCTTGGCTTATTTTATTACTATTCATCGCAATTGTGCCTGCATTCGTGGGCGAATCTTATTTCAATGATCGCAGCTATGCACTTACCCGCGGACAAACCCCTGAACGGCGTGAACTTGACTATATGCGCTACATTGGTGCCAGTGATGAAACAGCTAAAGAAGTAAAACTGTTTAATCTTTCCGGTTTTTTAATTGATCGATTTAAAACACTCAGCAATAAATTTTATACCGATAATAAAAAGCTCTCTATAAAACGGGCAAGCTGGGGTACTTTTTTTGCCTTACTTGGCAGTGCGGGATATTATACCGCTTATATAGTAATGATCGTTAAAACGGTGGAAGGAATACTAACCATCGGTACGCTTACCTTTCTGGCAGGTTCCTTCCGGCAGTTAAGAAGTTTGCTGGAAAATATATTATCCCGTTTCAGCAGCGTATCACAAGGCGCTATATACCTGCGCGATTTTTTTGAATTTTTTGAGATACAACCAAAAATAAAAACGGCGGCGAATCCTTTGCCATTTCCTCGTCCTGTTCAGCAGGGTTTTGTTTTTGAGAATGTAGGTTTCAAATATCATAACAGCGAAAGATGGGCAAACCGTCATTTGTCTTTTACGTTAAATGCTGGCGAAAAACTGGCGCTGGTAGGAGAGAACGGAGCAGGTAAAACAACACTGGTTAAATTATTGGCAAGGTTATACGATCCTACAGAAGGACGGATATTGCTGGATGGTATTGATCTCCGCGAATATGACATCAATGATCTTCGTTATAATACAGGCATTATTTTCCAGGATTATCTTCGTTATCAAATGAGCTTTTCTCAAAACATTGCAGTGGGCAATATAACGGAGCAGCATAACCGTGCATTGATTGAGCAGGCTGCAGAAAAAAGCCTGGCAAATATATTAGCGGAAAGATTGCCTGCTAAGTATGATCAGGCGTTAGGCCGGCGCTTTAATAATGGTGTTGAACTGAGTGGCGGTGAATGGCAGAAAATAGCACTTGCGCGTGCCTACATGAAAAATGCTCAACTGCTTATCCTGGATGAACCCACCAGTGCTTTGGATGCCCGTGCGGAGTATGAAGTTTTTCAACGTTTTGCTGATCTTACCAAAGGCAAATCAGCAGTGCTTATCTCGCACCGTTTTTCTACCGTGCGCATGGCAGATCGCATACTGGTGCTGGATAAAGGACAAATGATTGAACTTGGTAGTCATGAGGCATTGCTTGCTTTAAACGGGCGGTATGCGGAGCTTTTTTATCTTCAGGGGAAAGGATACAGATAACAATTGCCATAGTCATGCATCCATCTACACATCGCTATTTTGTTCTCAATAAACCGCGTGATATGGTTTCGCAGTTTGTAAGCTCGCACAATGTACTTTTATTGGGAGCTATTGATTTTGATTTTCCGGAAGGCATACATGCTATAGGCAGGCTTGACAAAGATTCAGAAGGCTTGTTGCTGCTTACCACCAATAAAAAAATAACAACTTTATTATTCCAGTCTACTGTTCCTCATAAAAGAGTATACCTGGTGCAGGTGATGAATAAAGTGAGTGAAGAAAGCCTGCAGCAACTACGCGCAGGTGTTACCATCCTCTTAAAAGAAGCGATACCCTATAAAACGCCTCCCTGCGAGGTAGAGATTATAACCAATCCACAAACCATCGCTCCCCAGGCTGAGCCTGTGCCTCCCTATATACCCATTACATGGCTGCTAATTACTTTATACGAAGGAAAATTTCGCCAGGTAAGAAAAATGGTAAGTGCTATCCGTCACAAATGCAAAAGACTGATAAGGGTTTCCATAGAAGACCTTTCGCTGGGCGACCTTGAACCCGGTAAAGTAAGAGAAATAAAGGAAGATGATTTTTTGCGGTTGCTTCACTTATGAATTTTCAATAACCTCATCCAAAGGGTAACAATGAATATCATGTCAGGTTTTTAATAATAGCTTTTATCCGCACATTTTGAAGATTCACAACTCCGTTTCCGCTTCCATAGTTTGGCAATACTTTCCTGCATTCGTGTTCAGGTAAAAAGGCCCTGATAAACAATTCAATTTTTAGAGCTCATTGCGTTTTGCTATACCTCGTTCAATTAAAATGGTCAATTATAAGTGATGCTTCAAGTGTTTCCCGAAGCGCGATTAAACCGGTTTAGTGTATGCGTAAATGGTTTTCTATCAGTAAACAACAGGCACCCTTCCTGGTAACAGTAGTAATACTTGTTTTGCTGGGTGTTGGGTATATTTATATCTATATACCCAAAAATGAAAAGGCGCTTGAGGAGCAGCATTTCAGATGGTTGCAGCGTATTGACAAAAATATCCGCGTTAAAATTCAAAACAGCGACACGCTTTTGGCTGTAATGTTGCGGGCTTATCTTAACCCGGATTTTTCAAGAGATTCTGTGAAAAAAGTAATTGACCGCTTTCCAAGAACAAACTATACCCTTTCTGATACCGTTATACAAAACGCGGCCGATTCATTGATCAATAAAATCAGCGAGAATTCAGGTCCTTTGTTTTCTATAAAAACAAATGATGACCAAACGCAGTTTGTTATTTCCGCTGCTCAGAGATGTGGTAAATCCAGCATTTGCCGTATTTCCATGAGCTTTCGGTTTGATCTTTTTATTACCCCCATTTTACCAAAAGAAATTTTTGACCATTATGTTGTTTTCTATAAAAAGCATTATGTGTATGAAGATTTTCATTCCGGGCTTGCATACCAGGATGAAGATTCGCTGTTGCAGATAAAAAGAGGCATTACGGGGGCAACCATCACAGACCAGAATGTTGGTGGTGTAGATTATAAAATGTTCCTGCAGCCCATTTATTTAGACGGCAATGAACAATTTATTGTGGCAGGATTACATTCATTGAAAAAATACAATGCTGAAAAGAAACGACTCCCAACTGAATTTTCTCTGTTTCTTATAACCATTGCCATTGCCATATTTGTTTTTATTCCGTGGATCCGCATTTATTTTATGAGTGCCAGCGACAGATTAAAATTGTCTGATGTAGCAGGTTCTGTATTGGTGGCAAAATTCCTGATGGCACTTTTAGTGTTTTTCTTCTTTAAATATAATTACCACTTTATTGATGAAACCGGCAAAGGTTTTTCCCGGAAAAATTTAGCAGATTCCATAACAGCTGCATTCAGAAAAGAAAGCAAAAATGCATATCAATCTCTTGCAGGATTAGATAGCCTGATGAAAATTGATAGCCTGCATTCCGATATAAAAAATATTGGAAACACCGGTATCCAAAGATTGAAAAGCGCCAGCGCCTTTACTGCTAATAAAAATGAAAATTATGAAGCATTGTCTGGTTGGTTGAAAGACACAGTAGAGAATGCTTTCAAAAAATTTCAGTTTACAGAAGTCAACTGGTTGGATGCGAAAGGCGATGTAAAATTTAATTGGTCGTCCCGGGCTTTTAATAATAGTCATACAAATTATAGCTATCGTCCCTATTTCAGGAACATTAATAATGAGAAGGCGCTCCAGATAGATGGAGATACATTTTCTATGGAACCTGTGGTTTCAGGAACCAACGGTTCGTTTCAAACGGTTATTTCCAAAAGGTCAATATTGAATGCTGAAGGCAACAGGATGTCCTCCGTTATTGCAATGTCATTCCGCATGAAATGTCTTGATACTGTGGTAATGCCAGCGGGGTATAGTTTTATTGTAGTGAATAATAATGCGGAAGTATTGTATCACAGTGATTCAACCAGAAATCTGAACGAAAACCTGATGGAAGAGTTTTCGGAGAAAGGAGCACTGGCAGATGCTTTGCAGGGGCGCTTTTCAGGCATTTTTAGCACTGAATATTATGAGAATAACTACATGGTGCGGGCAGATCCTATGAAGGGCTTTCCCTATTTTATCATTATAATGAATGATGTAAGTTTTGCCGGCAATGCTGAAATAGAAATATTTTCTTTTACCTGGGGCATGATATTCCTGTTTGTTTTTGTGGCGCTTATTGATATTATTATACTTGTTTTTTCATCTTCGCGGAGGTCTTATTTTAAAAAACAGTTTCTTATTACAAGCTGGTTGTGGCCAAGGCGTTCCTCTCAGGATGAATACGTAGTGGCAACGCTGGGTAACACTATAATAATTGTTTTTCTGTTGCTTATTTATTTCCTTCAGTTATTTACATATCCTGTATTTTTCTTTGCGCTTATTTTCAGTATACCTATACTCACTATTTTTTTGAATGGATTGTTTCTGAAAAAATACAGAGCGCTTAAGAATGAAGTTTTCCTGAAATATAAAATACGTTGCGCCAGGTGGAACCGCGCTTTTTTATTGATGCTTAATGTACTTGCTCTTTGCATAACAGGCGCATCTTTTTTCTACACTCTTTTTATTTTTGAACTCTGCATTTTTGGGTTGTATCTGTTGATTATTAAACAAAAAAAATACCTGTCTGCATGGCTGCTTAATAAAGTATTTCCAAGGGGAAGCAGTTATATCTCCGGTTATACGTGTATGATATTTACCAGGCTGCTTATTACCTGTGGTATTCCGGTGATATTTTTTTATACATCTTCCTACAATTATGAACAGAACTTACTAGCGAGGTACAGGGAGTTTGACTTTGCCAAACAGTTAAAAAAGAAGTTCGGTAATAATACCGAAGCCTTAAGTGTTGGTAAAAATAATGCGGTGTATAAAGATGGTTATTGGGTTGATAGTTTTTATGTGATAGAAAAAAAGAAATTAGATTCAATAACCGCTGCAGATGAATATTCTTTAAAGGATAATTCGGTAGCCGGAGCATTTCGTTTTTTGGGATGGCAGATTTGGGATTTACCTTCCGACAATGATAATTTTTATAAAAAACATTCAGATGATTCTTCTGTTATTTACAATGATTTTTTTAAAGATGTATTGTATAGAGATTCTGGTAGTGGAAAAACTTTTCTTCAGTTAAACAATCCATCCAGATACCTCGGTGTTAATTCTGTAGCGGTAAAATATGAGCTTCCTTCTTTGCGAACTATTAAAGGTGCTGCCTTCTGGATAATGTTGCTTGTTTTCCTTGCGCTATTGTTCCTGCTATTGAAGGCGATAGTGAAGAAAATATTCGCTGTTAATATGCCTCGGCTGAATGATTGGAATAATATTGATCAGTATGTTCTGCAGCATATTCAACACTACAAGCGTGCATTTATAGTAGGTTTGCCGGGTTCTGGTAAAATGCAACAAACAATAAAAGTTCTGCGTTCATCATTCCCAGATCTTTTGTGCGATCAAAATGCGAAGGTGTCAAATACTATTACTGTAGTTGATATAAGGCAGTTGGTTATTGCAGATGAAGATAAGCGTGCCAAAATACTGGCAGATGTAATACGGGATCAATATAAGTTTATTATTATTGATCATTTTGATGCAGGTGCAGAAAGCATTTCATCCATTAGTAATGCATTTAAGCTGATGCATAAAATTCTCCATTCGGCAAAAGATAAAATAGTGGTGATACTTTCCAGTAAAGAGCCTGCTGCTTTTATTCATGCACTGCAAAATAATGCGGAAGCAGAACCTTCATTTGATGAGCAGCTAGCTGCCAATTGGAGGAATCTTTTAAGTGGTTTTCCTGTTGTTGTTATTCCGCTTGCTATTACAAAAAAAATGGATGATGCCGCTGTGATGGAAAAAGTAAATGCTGTGGAATCATTGGTGCCGGTATACCTGCAGCAATCTGTTGATGAAGAAACGCGCCATGCTCCATTTCTTGATCAGCTAAGACCAGCGCTTGTGGCGGCAAATGAAAAAGCTGATTATAAGCAAAAGAGGCAAACAGTAGACTTGCTATCATTGCAATTGCAGGTAACAGCATATAATTATTACACCTGTTTATGGCATTGTTTAAGTGATGAAGAAAAATTTATTATGTACGACCTGGCAGAAGAAGGATTGGTAAATACTAAAAACTTTTTCAGCGTAAATATGTTAATCAGTAAAGGTTTGATAATAGAGGAAGATGGCAATCTGCATATTTTCAACAGGAGTTTCCGCAATTTTATTGTTACTTCCATCGGGCAAAACGAAGCAGAAAAAATCAACCGGCAAATCAGTACAGGAAGCAACTGGAACAAACTGCAGGGTCCATTGTTAATTGCGATTCTCGCTATTTTAGCCTTCCTGCTTATTTCGCAAGAGGGTACTTATTCAAGGTTGGTGGCTATCATTAGTGGGTTGGCCACAGGCATACCTGCATTGGTAAAAATATTTTCGGGATTAAACATGCCGGTACAGAAAGGCGGTAAATCTCCCGGGCTCTTAAATTAAACGTATTATTTTTTTAGCACTTTCACCAGCATATCCGCTATTACCGCATTGCCTTTGTCAGATGGATGTAACCCATCATATGTCATATCTATGGCGTCAGCAGGATAAGGATATTCGTCAGTATCCGGGTTGAAGGATACTTTTATAAATTCAGGATACACATAATTCCTATACGCGCCTGCTGTTGTGGGATCTTTCACCCGTTTGAATTTTACAAGATTTTTTTGTGTGATGCCACTTTTGTTATACAGATCAACCACCGCTAATTTTTCATATTTGCCAATCGCGTTAATGGCATCTGCCACTTGTGCCAACGATTGTCCATTTTTTTCTTTATATGAACCCCAGGCATTGTTCTTCATGTCGTTGATATAAACAAAATCTGAGCGCTGTAAAGGAGTAATCAGTATGATCTTCGCTTGTGCATTGAGGTTACGAAGCTTATTAGTGATAATGCGGAAAGAACCATATATCGTTCCGCTGCCTGTATTATTCTGGTAATCTGATAAAGTGCCGATGGCTTTGCCCTGCCACCAGTCGTTGGTTCCCAGGAAAACAGAGTATATATCCGCTTTTTGAATTCCAAGCTTTTCAATTTCGTCTGCAATATTCCCCGATGTCCACCCATTATGCCCCTGGTTGATGTATTGAATGCCTGGTAATTGCTCAACCACCATCGTCATATAACCTTTGGTTACCCTATTACCTGTTTCATCGGCATGTTCATTAAGATATGTGATGGAATCACCAATGGCAACCCAGGTTTTCTTTTGAGATGGTATGAATGCAATTGCGCCAGCAATGCTGACCAGCAGAAAAAGATATTTTAATTTCATAAAGCTGTATGTTGAAATGCTGTTATATTTCAGGTTTTTGCTCGTGAAGACTCCAGTATTGAAGACGGGTGTTATTCCTTTTTGCCAGAATAATACCCGCATTTATTGTACCCTTTTCGTCCGGAGCTGTTATATAAAGATCTGTGTCTTTAAGTTTAATCATATAATGCTCTTTTTCCACAGGTATAAATTCATACAATTGGTTTTGTTGGGTTTTACCCAGCGGTTGTTCTTCCAATGTTCCTCCTGCTGTTGGTTGTGTAGCTGCTGGTTGCAAAGTTTTACCTGAGTATAAATTGGTAAGTGTATAGCTCTGTCCTTCTGCCTGTGTAAAATTCCAGGTAACACATTTCCAGTTAACAGGTGAATAAGCAACAATAGGAGTGCCGTTCTTTGTGTTGGCATCTTTTATTCTTAAAACTATACCTGTTTGAACATTGGTGATAGCAAAAGTTCCTTTAATGGTTTGCGAACAAACCGGCAACCAGCCACACAATGCTGATAGCATAATAAAATATAAACGCATTTTATTCATACGTGTAAGATAAATATTGTTCTGGTATTATTGATTAATAATTTAAGCAGTAAAGGTGTTGATGTAAAATTGTAATTTTTTCAATCACCGGAAAGTTTTTTACTTTCACTGCTCATTATGTATTTATTTTCTAACGATCGCATTGCTATAGCTTCCACAAAAGATACAGACGAAATAAGGCTGCTGTTAAACAGCGCTTACCGCGGAGATACTTCTAAAAAAGGATGGACAACTGAAGCCGACCTGATACAAGGTGAAGTACGTACAGATGAAGCCAGCCTGCTAAAAGTAATGAACCAGCCCGGAAGTGTATTTCTGAAATACACGGATGATGCGCAACATATTATCGCTTGTGTTAATCTCCAGAAACAAGACCGGAAGGTTTATCTCGGTATGTTCAGTGTGTCTCCATTATTGCAGGGAGGCGGTATCGGAAAAAAATTATTGCAGGCAGCCGAAGAGTATGCACATCAAATAAATGGTATTGCTATATATATGTCGGTAATAAGTGTGCGCACAGAATTAATTGATTGGTATAAGCGTTATGGATATGTTGATACTGGCAAGCGAATTGCTTTTGAGGAAGACAATGTTAGTGGGCGACATGTAAAAAAGCTTGAGTTTATGGTGCTTGAAAAAGCATTGTGATAATTGTATTAATTCAATATCTCTTTCTTAAAGTATAACGATATGCGTGTTCAACAAATTATGCTGTGGATATTGAGAATAATAGCAGCGGGTATTTTGTTACAAGCCCTGCGGTTTAAATTTACAGCAGATGCTGAAACTGTTTATATTTTTTCGAAATTAGGAATGGAACCCTGGGGGAGAATAGGTGCAGGCATTGTTGAACTCATCGCGGCTGTATTAATACTCATTCCCCGTACAACAGCCTGGGGAGCGCTTGCCGCGTTGATAGTAATGACAGGAGCTATTTTTTTTCATCTTACTACATTGGATGTGTCAATAATGGGTGATAGCGGATTGCTGTTTTACATGGCTATCATTGTATGGATCTGTTGCGCCATATTATTCATGGTTTACAGGGCACAAGTGCTTATAAAGTTGCACAAATTAATAGGGTGATGGTAATGTAAGCTATCTTATTAACGTTACGCTGCCATGTGCATCTAGTTTTTTGTCATTACTGTCAATTAAAGTTATTTTCCAGATATAAACGCCAATTGGAGATTCTATTCCATTGGAATATCCACTCCAACCACTTTTAATATCATTTGTTTCAAATACTTTTTGCCCCCATCTGTTATAAATAGAAAATAAGAATTGTTTTACTGGGAATATATTCTTTAATCTGAAGATATCATTAAGCCCATCATTATTTGGAGTGAATGCAGAAGGCATTATGAGTGTGCACAACTGCGTGATAATTTTAACCGAATCAGCATAACTGCCACATTCGTTGAGTGTTTTTAGAATATATATCCCATCACTACTTACAGTAAATGTTGAATTGGTGCTTCCGTCCTGCCACAAATAAGTTGCCTCCCCGTTTACAGCGGGGCTTAATACAACTTCCATTCCCTTGCATACGCTTATATCATCACCAAAAGAAAAAGAAGGCACACCCTTATATGCAATGTTTATACTATCCATTGCAGTACAATTGTTACCGGTTACCGCTGCAAAGTATAATCCTGGTTTGCTTACCAGGAAGTCGGAATTTTTACTTCCGTCCTGCCAGATATAGGTAGCATTTGGGTTATATGCATTGAGCAGTTTTGTTTCACCATCGCAAAGTGTTGTATCGTTGCCGAGGTTTACTATTGGAGAAGGTTTGTATGTTAATATAACCGTGTCTGACGCAGCACAGCCAAGTTGGGTTACTGTAAGCCAGTAAGCGCCTGCTTGTGTAAAGGCTTTTGAGTTGGAACCGCTACCGTCGCTCCATTGATAACTTGCCTGCGACAAATTAAAATTATATTTCAAAGCTTGCTGATGGCATAAAGTAGTATCGTTGCCCAGGGTAAAAGATGGTAATGGAGACATGTTTATGATAACAAGCGTGTCTGCCGAGCTGCATCCGTTTGCATAGGCTGACACATAAAAACTGCCGGACTGGTTTACATTAATTGTTTGAGTGGTTTCCCCGGTACTCCATGTATAGGAATCAAACCCTGCACCAGCATTAAGCAAAAGAGATTTGCCTATACAGATACTGGTATCGTTGCCCAGGTGTATATCAGGCGAATGAATGACTTTTACTAACACAGAATCATTAACAATACAACCTGGCTTTAATTCTGCCTGAACATGATACAAAGTAGTTGTATCAGGACTGACAACAGCAATATTTTCTGCTACTTGTATATTATACTGCGGAAACCATTGATAGTTAATATAACCACTGCTGGCTTTTAAAGAAACAAAATCATTGTTGCATTTTGTAGTATCATCTGTCAAATTAAATGAAGCACCAATTTCCTTTACTAAAATGGTATCTGAAGAAGAGCCGCCACAATTATCCATTACCGTAACAAAATATTTGCCTGGTGATGTAACGGTTATTACAGAGTCAGTGCTTTCATCAAACCACTTATAATTTTTATACCCAGGTCCGGCACTTAACCGGATATTTTGTCCCGGACAAATTATGGTATCTTCTCCCAGGTTCATTTCACTTGCCGACAAAAGAATGGAAGCCGTTATATTTTTTTCTGTATAGGAACAATTGCCTTCAATGCTCGCTTTGATTGTATATATGCCACTACGCAAAGGGAGTAATTTAATGGCATAAGTCCCCGATGAGATGGGTTTAAAAAAAGAAGCATCATATTGCCACGTAGCAGCGGCATCACAATTATGTGGATCCTGCAGATAATACACTAATGTATCAGTTAAGGAGCAGCCATTACCATTTTGCTGAAACCCAACTACTCCGCAACTGCCTGATACATTGCAGTAAGGAACTGCATCTACAAATACATCCTGGCTCAACATATTTGCCGACTCTGTTTTAAGATTTGTAAGGTTAGTTACACCTTGAGTTTCGGGTGATACCGAAGTAATAGTTGTGGATTGAATATTAAGCGTGGCATCTTCCACCTGGCAGTCGCCGGTAGCATTTGGAATGACCTGTCCACTGCTGTCTACTTTTAATAAAAAATTATTATTGAAAAGCGGATTTTTTGTTGATACATTTCCGGCTACAATAAATCCATTGCCCTGGGAATGGATATTATACGCTGTGTGCGCTTTTATATTCGGGAAATTATGTGCCCATACTTTTTCTCCATCTTTCAGGAAACGTATTAAATGCAGCGTTGTGTCTGCACCATCCGCAATCCGGTTTACCATTACAAAATCATTAGAAGGCGACATGGCTACTGTAGGTGGCGATGCATCCCACGTATCATACGTAGTTGGAGGAATAATAGTTCCTGTGTTAAGCGAAAGTGTATTCGAAATATTCCCCTGTGGGTCAAGTTTCACGAGTATCGTACTTAAGATAGTCATGACAGGATTTATAGGAGTGAAATTATTAATGAAAACGTAAGCGGAATCGTTTACAGAAAATATACGGTTTATTCTTTCTACATTGTCATTGCCTATTGTAAATGTTTTGGCCCAGATTAAATTTCCTGTTGAAAGATCAAGTTTATCAACGCCAAACCTATCTGCACCTACATATCCGTCGGCATCATATGCAAAGTAAACAGAATTTTGCCCACAAGTAACAGATTTATAAAGCGCGGAAAAGGAAGAATGGTTGAATTCCTTTTGCCATACAATAGCGCCTGATGGATCAAAACGAATAGCATAGGAATATAAAAACCCCGATCCGGCACCATCATTTATCGCCATTACAAATCCATTATCGGGGGTAGTAGTTACATCAAGTAATTGCACTATTGAATAACGATCAATGTTCTTTGACCATATCACATTGCCATTGCCATCTAATTTTAATATGGCAATGTCTTTGTATCCTGTATGATCAATCTCATGTTCTTGATTTGCAAAAACAAATACATTGTCGCCATCAGACCTTAATATGCGCATAAATTTCATAGTATGCGCATATTCCTGGTAATTTTTTGACCAGGCAACATCACCATTAATATTGAATTTTACAAGCAGGGCATCATTCTGTAAATCACCAATTGCAATTCTGCCGCCATCTATAGTGGTAATTACATCTCGAAAAAGCGAAGTTTTGCTTGCAGCATATTCGATGCGATATGTTTTTCCACAGCCTTGTGGAAGAGGGGTTTTGTCTGTACAAAAAACGCTGTCACATAACGTATTTACAGTAGCTGGAAGAACAGAAGCGCCTGCAGACGCAGGTTCAGAAAGTTGATTTAAGGAGGAATTTGTTTTCCAAACAAATTCAACAGATTTATAAGTGGCAGTATCTGTAAAAGAACTAAGCGGTCTTACATACCCGCAATCACCTGCATATCCTGAAGTATTGAGCCTGGCTATTTTCATTACATTATTTCCGTTGAAAGAAGGATAAAAACCTGCTGTAATACAGCCTCCATCAATGGTTGCGTCTAAGGCAAAACTCTTCATTTGATCGTAATTAAGACTGTTTTGTGCAACCCACTCTATTAAACCATAATGGTTATATTTTGTTATACGGGGTATTTCTGATTGAGCATAGGAATTCAGTACAAAAAAACCTTCATCCCGCGACCGCTTAATCTTTATTGATGAAGGATTTGCAAAGTTGGTTATTTGCCTTACAAATAAAGAAGTTCCATCAGTTTTATGCTGTACCAGCACCAAATCATGCTGTTGTTCATCATTAAAGGCTCTTAATCCATAAGACACAACCTGGTTGTATATTTCAAGGTCAATTACTTCTTCATCAAGAGACTCATCATTTCTATAAATTGTTTTGGAAGAAAGTAAATTACCATCTTCAGCGTTCAGTTGTGTTATTACTCCACGTTTTACGTTGTTAGTATAATATCCAGCTGCATAAATAATTCCGTTGTCAAATGCTAAGGAAGTAAAGCTATCGTCGTTGCCGTTATCGACCGTGTGAGACCATAAGAGATTGCCGGCTGGATCTATTTTAAACACTGCCGGATTACTTTCGATGCTACTATCTTTAGCGTTAAATGTTCCCACGAGGTTATTATCTGGAAGTTCCAACACGCTTTTAATTCTATCCGTACCTTGAATACCTGCACTTATTTGCTTGCTCCATAGCACATTACCAGAACCTGACAAGCGAACAAGCCAGCCCTTGGTTTCAGGAGAAACGGATGAGGTTGAACCATACAACAGAAAATCGCCATTACTTAAAGATAATATTCCAGTAAAAGCATCATCTCCGGCACCCCCCATTAAAAATGACCATTGAACCTGTCCATTATCGGCAAGTTTCATTACCATCCCATCATAATTGGTATTAAGTTGAGCAGATCCTTTACCGGCTACTACATAACTTCCATCAGAAAGATATTTTATGGCATAGGGTTCAATATTGCTGGTGCTGTTGTCGTATTGTTTGATAAAAACAGGCGTACATGTAACCTGGGCACTCAGTTTGGTAAGTGGAGAACATAAACACAAAAGAAGTATCCATGCATAAATGGATAGCCAAAATGATGGTATTTGATAAGGTCCAGCTTTTTTCAACAATCAGTTATTTTGACCGGTTTAAGGGATAACAAATAAAGCTAAAATTCCCTGAATGTCAAGAAAAAGAAACGATTATTTAGGAAGGAAGTTTAATTTTTAATATTGGTTATCACTGCTGTCTTTTCTTCTGGCGATTCATTACATTTATATTTCAAAATTTTTCCCATGCCTGCTAAAGTTAACTGGAGCGAAGCCATTAAGCCGCTGCTGAAAAAATATAAGAGCACCAAACATCCGCTTAATTACGAAAATATTTACCAGTTAGTAGTAATGGTAGTTTTGTCTGCACAAGATTCTGACCGGAATATCAACAACCTGGCGCCAAAACTTTTTGAAACTTTCCCTGATATGCAGGCGCTGTCTAAAGCAACAGAAGAAGATCTTTTTCCTTTTATAAGTAAGGTGCGCAATTTTGGCAATAAATCTAAATGGCTGGTAGAAATGAGCCGCACCATAAAAAAGAACAGTAATATACCAGACACCCTTGAAACATTAACTGCGTTGCCTGGCATAGGAAGAAAGTCGGCGAATGTAATTTTGCGGGAATCAGGCAAACCCGTAGAAGGCGTAATTGTTGATCTACATGTGGTACGTGTTGCCCCAAGATTAGGAATAGCTACCGGTGCTGATCCTAAAAAAATTGAAAAACAGATTATGGAAGCACTTCCGCAAAAAGAATGGGATGCAGGTATGGCAATGTCTTTTTTGGGGCGTGAAATATGCAGACCTCAGCCCAAGTGTGAAATATGTTTGATGAAGAGCGTGTGCAATTATTATAAGGAGAATGTAAAAACAGCCTGATAAAAATGTTTCAGATTACAAGTTTCCAGGTCTCAGGTATTCTCTGCGTGCTTACTTCTGTCTCCTGTCTATTTTACAACGTGCAAAAATTAATTCAGCTCATATATATCCTTCGCCAACCTGAATGTATTGCAATGCGCTTCTGTAATAATCTTGATGTCTTCAGAATATCCTCCGCCCATTGCCACTACACAAGGAATTTTTGCAGATCGTAATTTTTCAAAAACAATACGGTCTCTTTGCTTACATCCTTCTATGGTGATCTTTAATTTGCCAAACCTGTCTGTAGCAAGAATATCAACCCCGGATAAAAAGAAGGCAAAATCAGGTTTCACCTGGTTCAATAACGTGTTGAGTGTTTGATCGAGTAATGGAAGATAAATAGCGTCGTCTGTTCCATCTTTTAAGGCAATATCAAGATCACTTTGTTCTTTATGAAATGGATAGTTATGCGCCCCATGCATACTGAAAGTAAACACGTTGTTGTTGTGCTCAAATAATCTTGCGGTTCCATTTCCCTGGTGTACATCCAGGTCAATGATCAGTATCTTCCCCGCTTTGTTATTGTGCAATAAAAAATTGGCAGCAACAGCAAAATCATTCAGCATACAAAAACCTTCACCATGGTCTGCAAATGCATGGTGTGTGCCCCCAGCCACGTTAATGGCTACCCCATATTGTAAGGCTGCCATACAGCAATCAATTGTTCCCTGTGTAATTACAAATTCACGTTTGGTAAGCAGTGGTGATTGCGGGAAGCCAATTTGTCGCTGCTCTTTGGCGCTCAGCGTTTGTTCTTTGAGCTTATTCACATATGCAGCAGTATGCGTAAGCAACACGGTTTCATCAGGGCATATTGTTGGAGAAAAAGATTGGTGGCTGCAATAGTTCCTTCATGTAGTAATTGCGCGGGTATCAATTCATACTTCAACATGGGAAAGCGATGACCTTCCGGTAATGGATGTGCATATATAGGATGGTAAGCTATATGAAACATTGTTCAAATATCCGCAGTATTTTAATTGTAAGTAGCATGTAAGTATATAAAATGAGGTATTATTTGGTAAGGCGGTGAAGATGAATAAATAATTATAGATACATTTATTGTAAAATCTAAATGATATGGAAGCGATTGTGAAAATTATTTCTATTGAGCCAGTAACGCATAATGTAAAAAGGTATCGTGTGGAAAAGCCTGCTAATTATAGTTTTGAACCCGGGCAGGCTACGGAAGTTTCTATCAATAAAGAAAAGTGGAGAGAAGAAAGAAGACCTTTTACTTTTACGGGTTTGAACAATCAGCCATACCTTGAATTTACTATAAAATCATATCGTGATCATGATGGAGTAACTAATGCGCTTGATACTTTGCAGGCGGGTGATGAATTGATACTAAGAGATGTGTGGGGTGCTATTGCTTACAAAGGAGAAGGCTACTTTATTGCGGGAGGAGCAGGTATTACACCTTTCCTGGCTATTTTCCGCCAATTGCATCACGATAAAAAAGTTGCCGGTAATCAATTGTTCTTCTCTAATAAAACTTCCGGCGATATTATTCTGCAGGATGAATTGCAGCAGATGTTGGGAGGAAATGTAAAATTTACTGTTACCCAGGAAGATGGAAGTGTATATGAAAAGGCACGCATCAATAGAAGTTTTTTACAATCGCATATTAAAGATTTTTCCAAACCTTTTTACATATGTGGTCCCGATAAAATGGTGGAAGAATTAAATGCTACGCTTAAAGAATTAGGCGCCGATCCCGAATCCGTTGTTTTCGAAAAATAGATTGCCATGTATAAATTTTTATTATTTGTTTTTGTTTGTTTTCATGCAACAGGTTATGCTCAGCAAACAGAAGAGCAGTATGCAATAGACAGTGCATCTGTTGAACAGGCTGGCGTGCCCCACGGGGAATTGATAAAAGGAGTATTTAATAAATCTGCCATTTTTCCCGGAACATCCAGAGAGTATTGGATTTATATTCCTGCTCAATACCAACCAGGTAAACCTGCCTGTGTGTATGTAAACCAGGATGGCATTCAATGGAAGGCGCCAACTGTATTTGATAATCTTATTTATAAAAAAGAAATGCCTGTAACCATTGGCGTTTTTGTAACACCCGGAAAAGTATTGGCTGCTGATGGAAAGATGGCTTTAGACAGGTATAACAGGAGTTTTGAATATGATGGTCTCGGTGACGCATATGTACGATTTATTACAGAGGAATTATTGCGGGAAGTAGAGAAGCAAAAAACAAGTGATGGAAGAAATATAGTGTTATCAAAAAATGGTAACGACAGAGCGATTGGTGGATCAAGCAGTGGCGCCGTTTGCGCTTTTACCGCCGCATGGGAAAGACCTGATGCGTTTTCAAGAGTGTTCAGCGCTATAGGAACTTATGTAGGGTTACGCGGTGCAGACAGATACCCAACGCTTATACGTAAGTATGCTCCCAAACCCATCCGTGTATTTTTACAGGATGGAGCAAACGACCTGAATATATATGGTGGAGACTGGTGGAAAGCCAATGAAATGATGGAGAGAGCGTTGGTTTTTGCGGGCTATGAAGTGCAGCACATATGGGGAAATGGTGGGCATAATGGTAACCAGGGCACTGCTGTTTTTGCACAGGCGATGCGCTGGTTATGGAAAGATTGGCCAAAGCCTGTAACTGCAGGTATTTCAAAAAATCAATTACTGAGTGATATATTGATTCCTGGAGAAGATTGGCAACTGGTAGAAAAAGGTTATCAGTTTACAGAAGGAACCATTGCCAATGCAGCAGGTGAAGTTTTTTACCAGGATATTCCCACATCAAAAACATATAAGATTGATGTTAATGGAAAATTAACCACGCTTGCACTCAATGCACATAAAAGTAGTGGTACTGCATTTGATAAAGAAGGAAACCGCTATGTGGTAGCAGGAGAAACCAAACAGATCTTACGTTACAATACCAGTAACCAGCCAACAGTTATTGCAGATAATATTTCCGGTAATGATTTAACGGTTGGTTATAACGGTAATGTATACATTACTGTTCCGGATGGAAGAGAGAAGCCGGGAAAAATTTATCTGATCAAACCTGGTGGTAAAAAAGAAGTGGTAGATGAAGGATTGAAATTTCCCAATGGACTTACGCTTACTCCTGATCAAACACAGTTGTATGTAGCAGAATCCGGCTCACACTGGATCTGGATATATAGTATCCTGCCTGACGGAAAACTGGCAAACAAGCAGCACATTGGTTGGCTGCATACGCCGGATAATGAAGAAGACGGATGGTCTGACGGTTTGAAATGTGATACCGCAGGAAGAGTATATGTAGCTACTGGCATGGGTATACAGGTGATGGACCAACTGGGACGTGTAAACGCTATTTTGCCGTTGCCGGTAGGGCAACCTTCCAATTGTTGTTTTGGTGGAAGAGATTTTGACACACTGTATGTTTCCTGCGGAGATAAGATCTATAAAAGGAAATTGAAAACCCGTGGCGTAAATGCTTTTGAAACACCTGTTAAGCCGGTAACACCGAGGTTGTAACACCCATAGTATCAGCTAGTGTTGTAAACTTTGCCATTGCTTAATTTAGCTTATTTTCTTACATTTGGTTATGCTTGAACAAGAACAATCTTCGAAATTATCTAACCTGCAATTGGAATTATTGAAAATTTTTTCGAGAAATATTCCAGATGAACAATTGCATGAAATAAAAGGCATTCTATCAAGGTATTTTGCTGATAAGGCATCTGATGAGTTTGAGAAATTAGCCGAACAGCGGGGATGGACTGCTGATACCTATAGAACCTGCGCTAATGAGCACAACAGATCTTCCCGGAAATAAATGAAAGTTGTATTAGATACAAACATTCTTATTGCTTCCATAGGTAAAAATTCACCTTACAGAAAGATTTTTAATTGTTTTCTAAGCGGAAATTTTGACCTGTTGCTTAGTAATGATGTGTTGCTTGAATACCTTGAGGTTATTCAGCGCAAAACAAATTTCTTGTCGCTGAGAATATCATCATGTCGATGTTAAGTTCATATAATATCGAAATTCACGATATTTTCTTTCATTGGAATCTTATTGAATACGATGAAGATGATAATAAATTTACCGACCTGGCAGTTGCAGGAAACGCTGACTTTCTGGTAAGTAATGATTTGCATTTTAATGTTATCAAACTAATAGCGTTCCCTCCAATAAATGTTATTTCAGGAGATGACTTTTTAAGTAAGTTGCCATAATACATATATGCTTTTAGAAGATAGAAACATCTTGTGTTGTGTTAAATAACTTCACTGTTCAACAAACTGTATATTTGTTTTTTGCATTAAAGCAACATGCATGGATTTTTTTTCAGATCATTCCTTTACTCACTGGACCCTGTTAAGCCTTTCCGCCTTGTTCATCGGGCTGTCTAAAGCCGGATTGAAAGGTATAGATATGCTTAATGTAACCATTATGGCAATTGTATTGGGAGGTAAAGCCTCTACTGGTGTTGTATTGCCATTGTTGTGCGCAGGTGATGTAATGGCTGTTATATATTATCATCGCCATGCACAATGGTCGCATTTCTGGAAGTTGGTTCCCTGGATGGCTGCGGGCATTATCATTGGCGTATTTGCAGGTAAGGATATGAATGAATATTATTTCAAAAAAGTAATGGCTGTAATCATCCTGCTTACAGTAATTATTATGCTGTACCTGGAAATCAGGAAAACAATGGTAGTTCCTTCTAATAAAATGTTTATTGCTACAATGGGCTTAGCTTCTGGTTTCACAACTATGCTTGGTAATCTTGCCGGCGCGTTTTCAAATATTTATTTCCTGGCGATGCGCCTCACAAAAAATGATTTTATCGGCACAGCAGCATGGGTATTTTTAGCCATCAATTTTTTTAAACTTCCTTTCCAGGCATTTTACTGGAAAAATATCAACGGCAATACATTGAGTACTGATCTTGTTTTGCTCCCTTCACTGATAATAGGATTTTGGGCGGGGATAAAAATTGTAGCAGTAATCAAAGATGATAGTTACCGGAGAATTGTTATTATACTCACATTTATTGGCGCATTGTTCATTTT
This sequence comes from Agriterribacter sp., assembly GCA_047600465.1. Classification (GTDB taxonomy): domain Bacteria; phylum Bacteroidota; class Bacteroidia; order Chitinophagales; family Chitinophagaceae; genus Agriterribacter. The sequence goes on along the minus strand of JASGKU010000007.1, from coordinate 235,906 downwards.
CCTTAAATAAGATGGGTTTGCAAATTTTTTGTTAGTTAAGCATAAATTTATTTGCTGCTCACTGCATGGCGTTACCTTTAACCTTATAACGGTGTTAGCCTCTATGCCTTGAGTTGTATTCTAAAAGAATTGGCTAATGAAATATATCGCTCTCATTTTTATATTCTTTCCTTTTTACAAGGTTGATATAAGAACTGTGAACCGGGATCAAGCTGTAAGCATTTCAATACGTTCACAACAGCAATTGCGTAGCAATATTAATTGGAACCAGGAAGTATATTTAACAGACAGGGGAAGTGGTGTATGGAAAGTTGATGATAATGATAGTAGCAGTAAAGATAATGATTGGAATATTATTGTAGATGCTGCGGGAAGGAGGTGGAAAAGACAATGGGACGGTGAAACGGTGCAGGCAGATTGGTTTGGAGCAGTGGGTGATGGAACTACGGATAATACAATCGCGTTACAAAAAGCGGTTGATGCTGCGTATCGGAAGAAGTTACAGTTTACTACCGGTAAGGTATACCGTACCAATAAAATCTATCTGCCCTCATCTATTACAGTGGATGTTAATAAAGCTATTTTAAAACCTGCGCTTTCTCCGCAATACAATGGCTCTATCTTTGCACTTGAACCGTTAAGAAATAATAGCGCTACAGGAATATACTCGGGTGGTAAGCCGCAGCTTGTAAAGCTGCCAGATATTAAACGGGTGCCACATGTAGAAGTATGCAATGCCATTGTAGATCTTGAAATGACTATGTTCACTTTTTGTGACGCATCATTAATGTCTGCCGATAATACAGTGGTTGATAGTTTTTATGTACATGATAATATCATCCGTAATTTTTCAAGAAGAGCCATTGGCGCAACAGCGCCGTCTTTCGTAACAGACACATCCGGTTATTTTAATAATGTGATTTTTGAAAAGAATGACATTAGATATGGTGGAGCTCAGCAAGGACTGATTATGGCTGCAGATGGTAAAACCGGTGATACAACGTTGCAGATAGAAACATTGGATCACGGTGATATTGCCTCACGCATGATGCCGGGCATGTATGTCAATATAGGCTCGCACCTTACAGGGAGCACCCTGGATGTAAATGGTTATACCAGTACCAATTGTATGTATCGGATTAAATCATACAACGTATTTGCTGATGATCATTCAAAAGCGCAGATTATTATTGGAAGTGGCGGCTACAGTTCAAAAGATGGCTATCTTCCTGACCCCGTAAATGCAGGATTAAAAGCACCGGTACTAAAAAATGCTTTTTTAATTGCAGCAGAACCGTATCAAAACCCGTTGCTTACTGTTTTGCCCGATTTCTCGGGTGCTGCCGGTTCAACAGTATTGCAAAGAACTACTTTTAATGACAGGCAGAATGCAGCGCATAAAAATCTTTGGCCGGGGATGAAGTTTGTGATCAGTTCGAATGCTTATAATGGTACCTATACTATTACTTCAGTTAGCAATGATGCCATTACTATTCAGCCTGCGCTTACCAATGATGTTGACAAACAATCGCTGATACCGTATGGCAAAACAGCACCCTGTTCTTATATAAATGGTAATATTAAAAATTCCTACATAAGGGGGAATGTTTTTTATGGTGCATCGCATGGCATCAACTTTAATGGCATAGGGCGTAAAGGCGTGTTTAATGAAGACCTTGATAACAGATCGTATATAGAGGGAAATGAATACTATTATTGCTGGATGAGCAACGAAACACAGAGTGGCAATACGGTAAGAAGCACATTGCCTTACGCAGTATTAAGTAATTTATCGCTTAAACGGGGAGACACATTGATCCAAGTACCTGACGCCGCAAAATACAGATCCACTCAAAAAGATATAGATGCTGACGGGTCGCCAGACAAAGTGCTGACGCTTGCTTCAACTACTGATGAGAAAATTACAGCCCAGAATAGTCTAGCAGTAGGCGATCTTATTACCTGGTACGGGCTTCACGAGGTGTACAAGATTACGGACATATCATTAAATTGGTCATCAGCACCGGTGATCACTATTCAGCGCTGGGATCAAAAAAAGAGATCCATAATACCAGGTGGTATAGACGCTACTGTAGTCAACAGTAATACTTATTTTCGCGTGTATTCGTTGGCGCTAGGTCAGGAAGGCTCTCTTCGTTATCAAAAGTTTTCCAATAATAAATTTTATTATGTTACTAGGAATATGGGTGGTACAGGCTATCACCTCTCGGTAAGGGCATATGATCTTGAAATAGTGAATAATTATTTTGAAGAATGTGAGAAGGGCGCTTTTGAACTGGAAGCATATAACCTGCTGATCAAAAACAATACTTTTAATTTTTATGTTTTTGATGGAAGCAAACCCATGCCTTCGCTTGCAAAAACGAATGGAGGTCCTGGCAGAGGCTTTAATGGATGGGGAACTACAGTAGCTCAGCATGTGTTGATCGAAGACAATACATTCAGCGGTTACCAGCCACCACAGCAAGGTTACTCAATGAACAGTGGTGCATTTACTATTGGTCAATCGGCTTTTACGACCAGCCCGGCTGAAAGCCTTATTATCAAAAACAACCGCTTTAACGGAGTAGAAAGAATGATGACAAACATTGTTACCATTTCTAAAATTCGGAATGTTAGTTACCCTTCCTTTTACTACAATTATGTAGAATACTCAGATAACACCATTACACTTGCCGATGATTTTCTAAATGATGGTTTCTATAGAGAATTTCTAGGAGCAAAAATTGTAATAAGCGGAAACAGTATACAAATAGGGAAGGGTAGAAGAATAACGACGTTTAATTTATTTAAGGCTAATCAAAAACCTAACCCGGAGTTGTTTGATAGTACAGGTAAATATGATATTCTTATACAGGATAAACAATATCCCATGCCAGCCGATCTGCATTTTACATTTCCATCATCCAAAATTGTTTTTAAAGCCGCAAAGGTTAGTATAGAGAAATAACCGGCGGCTTTCTGCAATCAGCTATCGGCATTCAGCGGTAAAATAAAATTGAGTGGATACTCGTAGTATTAGACCTCTTTTTAAGCTTTTGGTATGCTAAGGTTTAAAATTGCCCGCGGCGATGCAACCGAGCAGCGTGCACAACTGAAAACTGTAAACCCTTACCTGTGCGTACCTAAAATAGGTTGACAAAAAAAGTCACCTGTTATGAAGCAAAGTAATCAAAAACTAGAAATCCGTGATCAACGGATTTTTTCGGAGTCAATAAAAAACAGATCGTAAACAACCTGCAACCTGAAACTTGCAACCTGTAACATGTGGCTTGCAAACAAACCTTTATTCGATGCAATTATTCCCTTATTTTTGCCCAGCTTTTTTAACAGCATAATAAATACAGCATGTCGGTTTTAGTAAATAAAAATTCAAAAATAATAGTTCAGGGTTTTACCGGAACAGAAGGTACTTTTCACGCAACTCAGATGATCGAATACGGAACAAAAGTGGTTGGTGGCGTAACGCCTGGTAAAGGCGGACAAAAACACCTTGATCTTCCGGTATTCAACACCGTAGATGATGCGGTAAAACAAACAGGCGCTGATGTATCTATTATTTTTGTGCCACCGGCATTTGCTGCAGATGCTATTATTGAAGCTGCCGAAGCAGGTATCGGATTAATCATTTGCATTACAGAAGGAATTCCGGTGCAGGATATGATCAAAGCAAAACATTACCTGGCAAGCGCCAGCTCCCGTTTAATTGGTCCTAATTGTCCGGGTGTGATTACCGCAGACGAATGTAAAGTGGGCATTATGCCGGGCTTTATATTTAAAAAAGGAAAGATCGGTATTGTTTCAAAATCAGGTACACTTACCTACGAGGCTGCCGACCAGGTAGCCAAAGCTGGTTTGGGTATATCAACAGCTATTGGTATTGGAGGTGATCCTATTATTGGTACCACTACCCGCGAAGCAGTTGAACTGTTTATGAAGGATGATGAAACAGATGGCATTGTAATGATAGGTGAGATAGGCGGTGGTATGGAAGCTGAAGCTGCAAACTGGATAAAAACCAACGGAACAAAACCTGTTGTTGGTTTTATTGCAGGTCAAACTGCTCCCCCTGGTCGCCGTATGGGACATGCTGGTGCTATTGTGGGTGGCGCTGATGATACTGCTGCTGCAAAAATGAAGATTATGAGAGAATGTGGTATTAATGTAGTTGACAGTCCTGCAGATATTGGTAAAACCATGGCGGAAGTATTGGCCAAAAAAGCCATGAAACAAACTGCGAAAATATAGCAACTGATTAGATGAAAATTTTTATAGCACTATTGCAGGTATTGTAATAGTGCTTTTTTATACCCTTTCTTTTCGGGCATTTGCAGAACAAGATAGTGCCAGTTATGGTTTCCTTCAATCAATATGGGGCAGTTATTGGTAATAGCTATATCCCAACCAATGGATCGATTCTCTGAAACTTTTAACGCCGCATCTTTTGCAAGTTGTATGCATTCCTTCCAGAAGGGAACCTGGAAGCCAATAAAATCAACACCAGTAACAGGGTGGGTGAACTCATCAGGTTTTGTAATGTCTGCATATATCCCCGGACCAATTACCTTTCCTGTAGCTGAATCCAGCGGTACTACTGTATTGCCTACAGAAGCGTTATCAACCGGCGAGTTAATGCTGATTCTAAGACGGGAGGTAACAATAATAACTTCTCCATTATGATACTGGGTAACAATGCGCACTGTATTTACTGCTGATGAAGATAGTTTCATCAATGCATCATGCTGTATTACATATTCCTCCATCAAATCATAATTATTATCCTCCATTTTGCTGATAAGCGCAGCAGGCGTAAGAAAGGCTGTTTCACATACCGCCACCTGTTTTCCCGATTGTCCTTTGGAATATTTTAATACAATTTTACCGGTAGCGTTGCTGAGAAAACTTTCTACTACTTCAGGCTTGTTTTTTATTATATCAAGCGTTGTCCATTTTCTTCCGCTCAACCCTTCAAATTTTTTTAAGAATGCTATTTTATTATGCAGAACAGTTCTGTGCTTTTTAGGATTCATTTTTAATTGAAATTCATACATCGCCCCTGAGCCCATGTATTCTTCTCTCTCATTTTTATCTATGTCATAAAACCTGAAAGAAAAATAGTCCATGAAGGATATATTGTACCGCATGGAAGAATAGAGTATGTCCGCTAACAATGGGACAGGCGATACAGATTTTGCTTTAGTAACAAAACGAACCAGCTTTGAAAAGTCACCAGCAGGTGTTCTCAGAAAATAGTATGGGAGGTATAATAGGCGCTCAACCACAATAATGATTTAGTTTGGTAAAAGGGTTAAAAATTAAGCAGTTTTTTATAGAGGTTGAGCGATTGTACAATTAAATGTAGCAATTTTTCATCTATATACGAAGTATTTTATATTATGGATTTTATAAGATGTAAGAAATAAGGAGAATGTGTTACAGTGAGAAATGTAAAGTGTGCGAAAATGAGAAGGTGTGAAATTAAAAAACTGTCCTGCTTCCTTACTACTACCTTCTGCCTTTTTACAGCTCCTTCTTTCCATTAGGCGCTTTGCCTTCTGCTTCCAGCATGCGCATTTCTTTTACATCGCGTAAAAACTCAGAAGGGAATATAAAGTCATTTAATTTTTTGCTCTTGCTGAATATAATTTCCTTGTTACTGCCTTCCCATTCCTTTTCGCCCTGGTACATATAAATGATATGATCACCAATTTCCATTACGCTGTTCATATCGTGCGTATTGATAACAGTCGTCATGTTAAACTCTTTGGTTACATCATAAATTAATTTATCGATAACCAGTGAAGTTTGCGGATCAAGACCAGAATTGGGCTCATCGCAAAAAAGGTATTTAGGATTTAGTACAATGGCACGTGCAATGCCCACCCGTTTTTTCATACCACCACTTATTTCAGCCGGGAATTTTTTATTGGCATCTTTAAGATTTACCCTGTCAAGCACCTCGTTCACTTTTTTCATTTTTTCGCTGTGCGATAAATGTGTGAACATATCGAGCGGGAACTTTACGTTTTGTTCCACCGTTTGGCTATCAAAAAGAGCAGAACCCTGGAAAAGCATTCCAATCTGCTGACGTAGCTCCTTTCTTTGCTCATCTTCCATCGCAGTGAAGTTCTGTCCGCTATATACTATTTCGCCACCATCCGGATCAAACAGGCCTACCAGGCATTTCATAAATACCGTTTTACCGCTTCCGCTCGAACCGATAATTAAGTTTGTTTTACCAGATTCCATTACGGCGCTCACATCATTCAACACTACTTTTTCACCAAAACTTTTACGCAGGTTTTTTATTTCTATCATAAGGATGTTAGAATTTATAATAACAAAGCGGCAAGTATATAATCTGCAAACAAAATCATAATGCAACTTGTAACAACCGCCGTGGTACTGGCTTTACCAATTTCCAGCGCACCACCTTTTACAAAGTAACCAAAATAAGCAGGGATACTTGAAATGATAAATGCAAAGGTGTAAGCCTTATACAATGAAAACGTAACATTGAAAGGTTGAAAGCCGCTGAGCAATCCTTCTTCAAATTCTTCGGGTGATAGAATGCCGGATAAAACACCCGCCATTCGTCCACCCCATATACCTAACACACCCGCAATAACCACCAATACAGGAATCATTAAAAAGGAAGCAAGTATTTTGGGCATGATCAAATATGCTTTTGTATTGATGCCCATAATTTCAAGCGCATCTATCTGTTCGCTTACCCGCATATTTCCCAATTCACTTGCTATTTTACTGCCTACCACCCCTGCTAATACAATACAGGTAATGGTTGGTGCAAATTCAAGTATTACGGTATCTCTAACAATCTGTGCAATGGTAGATTTTGGAATAAGATTGCTCACCAACTGATAAGCGGTTTGCAATGTTGATACCGCTCCGATAAACAATGCCACAATCACCACAATACCAAGCGAGCCCAAACCTATATCTGAACATTGATGAATCAATTCCTTCCAGTACATTCTCCAGTTTTCGGGTTTACTAAACATGCCTTTTATCATCAGCAGGTAGCGCCCAAAATGGTTAAAAAACGTCATGCAATAATTTTATGATCAACAAAAATACCTGAAAATGGGTAAAATCATCTCTTATTTAAATGAATAACAACCAGTTCTCTTAATTGCACTCTCAGTATATCCGCCATACTTTTACAATCGAGGAATTTATTGTTCCCAAAGTATATAGATAGTTCCTTTGCCAGTTGTTGTATTTTTTCGGTTGGTGCCAGTTCATCCTGGTCAACAGATGATTTAAGATCTCCCAGCCTGTGACGCTGTGCTTTTATGCGTTTAAACAATTGTGCTCTTTCTTCCTGCTGGTATTGCTCAATTACTTCCGGGTTAAGATGTTGCTGTACCAGTTGTACAAAAACCTTGTTTTCTTTAAAAAATTGTGGCAGGTAAAAATTTTTTCTCCCTTCATAAGATTGCTGATCAAAATCTATAGCACGGATGCAGAACTGTATGTCATCAAAATCTGGTGTTATTTCAAATACAAAATTATAGCTCCTCATATCGCCGAGTAAACGCGCAAAACAACGTTCATTAAATTTCACAAACTCTTTGGCTATCCGTTTGGGGTTAAAATCGGGTCGATGAAGAAAATCAGCAATGAACATATCGCCCGGCACACCCGCAATATGTTCTTCAATCAAAGTATTGCCATCCAGTAAGTAGTTAATAGAGTAGGGAGATAATAAATGCTCAAGCTCAAGCCCAAGAATGCGTGATGCATCGGCTATTTTAATATACAGATAGCTGTACACATCATTATAATTATTCACCACCTTTACCCTGAACGGTTGTGAGTTGCCAAAAGCACAGAAATCAATACGCTCCACATGCAGATGATCTTCAGCCTGGTTGGCGCCTGCTGCTTTAAGCAAAGAGTACACACGTATTAAAGCCTGGTGAATTTCGCGGGTAAAGGTTGGGTTATAAAAAACGGTTTCCCATAAAGTGTCTTTACCATGACTATCGTAACAGGGAATTGCTCCCTGGAAATGTTGTAAGGCTTCGTAAGAAATGGGCAGATGCATTTCCCTGCCATATCGTTTGAGATATTTTTTAAAAGTTTTACTTACAGGGTATACTTTCTTTTTCCGCGAAATCTTATTGTGATCATGCTCTGTCATGGAAAACTGCTATAGTTTTAGGTGCTTTGGTGAGAGGATAAAAGTGAGACGTGAGATGCGCTCATTTACCGTTTCACTTTTCACGCTTTATTTACACCGTTTCATTTATTTTTTTAGAAGTTTCCCACCACTTCTTTTCATCAAGATCTTTTTGCGATTTAACACCACACTTTTGTTGTGCATCAACCACCGCTATTAATACCATGTTTACAATAGCCCTAACGTTACTGCCCAGTTGTAGTACATGCACAGGTTTTGCTAATCCCAGCAACACAGGGCCGATGGTATCAAAGCCCCCTAATTCCTGCAATAAATTATAAGCAATATTACCCGCGCTGAGGTTGGGGAAAATAAGCGTGTTTACATCCATGCCTACCAACTCGCTGAACGGGTAATTTTCTTTCAATAACTCTTTATTAAATGCCAGTATACCCTGCATTTCGCCATCAACAACAAGCTCAGGACTTTTTTGTTTTACAATTTCCCTTGCCTTGCGCACTACAATGGCTTCCGGTGTGCTGCTGGTACCAAAATTAGAATAGCTCAACATAGCTACCCGTGGCACAATGCCGAATGTTTTTACTTCTTTGGCCACCATTATAGTAATATCAGCTAATTCTTCCGGCGTTGGATTAAAATTAACAGTAGTATCAGCAAGGAAAACAGGGCCTTTTTTAGTGTTAACGATGTACATCCCTGCTATCTTATTCACTCCTTTTTCAGTACCTACTATTTCTAATGCGGGTTTAACGGTTTGCGGATAATTACGGGTGAGCCCGCTGATAACTGCATCTGCATCGCCGGTGTTAACCATCATGCAGGCAAAGCGAATGCGTTCTTTCATCATTTTACTCGCTTCGTAACTGTTTACGCCACGCCTTTGCCTTTTTTTGAAATACAGTGCGGCGTATTCATGTCTCTTCTTCTCCCATTTTTCACTTCGGGGATCAATAATAGGAATGCCTTCCAGGTCGATGCCGTTATCGTGCGCTATTTTTTCTATTCTTTTTTCCTCACCTAACAATATAGGGTAGGCGATATTTTCATCCAATACAATCTGGGCAGCCTTCAGAATTCTTGCATTATCCGCTTCTGCAAATACCACACGCCTTGGATCCTGGCGCGCCTTGCTGCCAATTACACGAAAGAGCTGGTTGTCGTTTCCTAACCGCTTATCCAGGTCAATGATATATTTATCCCAATCTTCAATGTGATGTTTGGCAACGCCGCTTTCCATAGCCGCTTTTGCAACCGCAGGAGAAATGGTTGAAATCAATCTGGGGTCCAATGGTTTTGGAATGATATATCGTGGGCCGAACACGATATTGGATTCCATATATGCAAGATTCACAATGTCGGGCACAGGTGTTTTAGCAAGATCCGCCAATGCCTTTACCGCCGCCATTTTCATGGCTTCGTTTATTTGAGTGGCTCTTACATCCAGTGCTCCGCGAAAAATAAATGGGAAGCCCAATACATTGTTTACCTGGTTGGGATAATCGCTTCGCCCTGTTGCCATAATAATATCCTTACGGCAAGCCGTAGCCGCATCCCAGGTAATTTCAGGATCAGGATTGGCCATGGCAAATACAATTGGTTTTTTTGCCATCGACTTTACCATATCCGGCGTAACGGTATTGCCTGCGCTTAAACCAATAAAAACATCCGCATCTTTCATGGCTGCTTCAAGTGTGATTCCCTGTGGCGCATTGGCAAAACGTTTTTTTACTTCATCCAAATCCTGCCTGTCTTTATGCAAGGCGCCATCTTTATCAAATAAAATAAAGTTGCTGCTTTTGGCGCCAAGTGATTCATATAATTGAATGCATGCCATAGCTGCAGCGCCAGCTCCATTCACCACAAAGCGTACTTTTTCTATTTTCTTTCCCTGTAGTTCGAGTGCATTCAGCAAAGCAGCAGAACTTATAATTGCTGTACCGTGCTGGTCATCGTGCATTACTGGAATCGTCATTTCCTCCTTCAGTTTCTTTTCTATATAAAAGCATTCAGGCGCTTTTATATCTTCCAGGTTAATGCCTCCAAAAGTTGGTTCCAATGCTTTTACTATCTGTACAAATTTTTCAGGATCTTTTTCGTTGATCTCAATATCAAATACATCTATATCTGCAAATATTTTAAACAATACGCCTTTACCTTCCATAACCGGCTTGCCAGCTTCGGGGCCTATATCACCCAGCCCTAATACCGCCGTTCCATTACTGATCACGGCAACCAGGTTGCCCTTTGCTGTATATTTATATGCATTTTCTTTATTGGCATGTATTTCTTTACATGGTTCTGCAACGCCTGGTGAATATGCCAGCGAAAGATCGCGTTGTGTTTTTGCATCTTTCGTAGGAATCACTTCAATTTTTCCCGGTCTGCCTTTGGAATGATATTCCAGCGCGTCCTTTCTTCTCTGTTCTTTCGACATATTGGTTAATTACATTACAAGTTAAGTAAAGATGACGATGCAAAAATAACATTACTATATTTGCAACGCTCATTTTGAGGCATAAGTGGATGAACAGATCAATAAAAAAAGTATACCAGTATTTTTCTCATTTGCTGCGTGTGAGGTTAAGCAATGTGCAGTACATGATGGTGGTATCTGTGATTGTTGGAATAATATCAGGACTTGCGGCAGTGTTGTTGAAAATGCTGGTACATTATGTGCAGCACTGGATAAAGATTATACCCGTTTCAAAATTTTCGTTTTTATTATTTCCTGCACTGGGGTTATTACTTACAGTTTTTATTATACGTCATTTTTTAGGCGGATTATTGGAAAAAGGAATTGCCATGGTATTAAAAGCCATTGCGGTTAAATCTTCGTTTATTCCTCGGCGTCATACCTACGCTCACATTGTTACAAGTTCCATTACCGTGGGCATGGGTGGCTCTGTTGGACTGGAGGCGCCTATAGTGGCCACAGGCTCGGCCATTGGCTCCAACATTGCAAGAATTCATGAACTGAGTTACCGCGAGCGTACTTTACTGATAGCCTGTGGCGCTGCTGCCGGTATAGCTGCAGTATTTAATGCACCCATTGCCGGAGTGATATTTGCTATTGAAGTGCTGTTAACAGAAACTATAGTGGTGAGTTATTTTATTCCACTGATCACTTCTACTGTTATCAGCGTACTGTTGGCAAAAGTAATTTTAAATGAATCTGTTCTTTTCAATTTTACACTCAAACAAAATTTCAATTATCACAACGTTCCGTTTTATGTTTTGCTGGGTATTATGGCTGGCTTTATTTCACTGTATTACGCACGGGTGTTTAAAGCAACGGAGCATTTTATACACCGGCGCAAAATGAACAGCTATACCAAAGCGTTACTGGCGGGTTTAATGTTGATTGCTATTTATTTTTTATGCCCGCCATTATTTGGTGAAGGATATGAAAGTGTAAAACTGGTAGCCGGAGATAAATTTGAAGAGGTAAGTGATAATACAACACTATTGTCATACCTGCAGAAGGATTGGGGCGTAGTTGTTTTTGCCGGATTTATAGTATTGCTGAAACCGCTTGCAGCAGGTATTACCATTGGCGGCGGCGGCAATGGCGGTAATTTTGCGCCATCTTTGTTTGTAGGGTCTTACCTGGGATTTTTCTTTTCAAGACTCTGTAATGCCACGGGCTTATTTAAACTTCCAGAGGGAAATTTTTCATTGGTGGGAATGGCAGGCGTATTAAGCGGCGTAATGTATTGTCCACTTACCGGGATATTCCTGATTGCAGAAATCACCAACGGGTATGAGCTTTTCATTCCATTGATGATCGTATCTTCTATTGCTTTTTTTATAGTGAAGCAATACGAGCCATATTCTATGGAAACAAAACAATTGGCAAAGGATGGACAGATCTTCACGCATCAAAAAGAAAAAAATATTCTCACTTCTATCAGCCTGCTTGATATGCTGCAGGATAAATATGAAACCATTACCATCGATAAAAAACTTACAGAAGTAGTAGAGATGATTAAAAAAAGCGAAAAAAATATTTTTGCTGTACTTGATAATCATCAAAAGTTTGCAGGCATTATTGAACTGAATGATATTAAACAGAAACTATTTGACCCGCAACAATACACACATGTGTCGGTAAAATCTATGATGAAAAAGCCGGCAGCCATCTTGTATAAAGATGACAATATGCTGTCTGTAATGGAAAAATTTGATATGAGCCATAGCTGGTATTTACCCGTGGTAGATAAAGACAGAACATTTATCGGCTTTATCTCCAAAACAAAAGTGTTTAATAAATACAGGCAGATACTATCTGAACAGGGAGATTTGTATTAATCGGAAAAGTGATAAGAGATAGGACGTAAGTGGTAAGAAATGTAAAATTAGTTAGGGAGGGAAATTGTTGTGTGATTGCGAGATTTTATTCCCTACCTACTGCCTCCTTACTTCCTGCCTTTGTTATCCTGCCATCTTCCTGCTACTCCCAATCTTAGCTTCATATTTTTCCCGCATAATTTCCTGCACCGGCACATTTTTTATTTTGCTTTCCAACCAGGAGATGATATCAAGATACATGAAGGAGCGACTTTCCAGCGGATTGTCTTTATACTTTTCCAGTTTTGATTTTAAAGAGGTGAATGCAGTTTTTATTTGTTTTTTATCAAGCCTGAACGATTTTTTTAAGAAACTGAAGATCTCTTCTTCTACCACACTCAGGTTTTGCATTTTTGCCATAAAACGGTATACCGATTTTATCAGGTATTCCAGCAGATCATAATTACCCAGTTCATAATGCGCAATTAAATGCAACAGCCTGGAATAACATTGCAGATCGGTACGCAGATCAACCTTCCAATTGATGATTTTATTAAGATATTCTATGGCTTTTTCATTATCACCGCTGCCAAAATAAAGGCAGGCTATCTTATAATAGAACACCAGTATCCGGTGTCTGTCCATCTTCAGCCTATAGTCGCTTATCTTCTCTTCAATTTCAGGAACCAGCTTAAGCCCGGGTGTAAAACTTCCCTCCAGAAAATGTTTATTAAGCTTGGCGGTATAGAGATATATAAAGGATTGCACCCGGTTGTTATCGTTGCTGTTGGCTTGTTTAGAGTGATAGAAATGTTCAAACTTATCTAATGTGGTATTAAACTTTTCATAGTTCTGCAGCACAAAATGAGCGTTCAGCAGGTTGTGCATCCCTTTTATATAGAGTTGTGTATCCACTTTTTTCATAATAGGCTCATGCTCAAAAGCGTCTACCCATTTCTGACAGTAGCGGTAATACATCAGCAGGTCCTGCAGAATAAAACCATACCAGCAATAGCTTTGATAGAGATAATGTTTTTCGTAAAAGCCTTTATAATGATTGGCATTTACAGGCAAGTTGGCTTCGAAAAAAGATTTTATGGCAATACGGTCTTTATCATCCCGCGCATGCCCCATGTTGATGTACCAACTATACAACTGCAGCGAAAGATTAGATAACCTACCAATCATGCTGAGCCTATCGTCTGCTTCATCTACTTCCTTGGCCAGCATTTCAGCACGGTTTTCCATACTTCGTGTTATATACAGCGCTTCTATCTTTTTTTCAAAGATCAATGCCTGCAGGCGATAGGTGAGCTGGTTGTGTTCTTTGGCAAATTCCTTTATACGCTCCAATGTTTTAAGGCTCTGCAGGTATAGCCCCTTATCGTATAAAATCCGGGCATAATCCATGTATTCATGCAATTGCAGCTGAATATTGTTTTCGTCTCTTAAAATGCGCAAACTGGCTAAAATCTGGCGGTATACATGCGATTTTAGGTTGGATAACTGCTGTTTTTTTATATCCGGATTGCGTTTCAGAAGGGTATCTTCATCATAATCATCCAGTTTATCCATTGCATCGAATAACTGTATGGTTTTCATATCCGGAGCGGTGGCATTACGCTGAACAAAAAGCTTAAAATTCCTTTTTTCTGCTTTTTCAAGCGATTTTATTAACTGAAATAACTCGTCTGTTGAACGTTTGGGCATCGTAATCAAATTTCTGTAAAAGTCCCGCCAGTAAAGGGTTTTGCCCTAAAACAAGTGACTTACACAGCGTAATATAATGTTTAATTTGGTTTTATAGACTTAATATAAGTGGTAAATTCGTGAGGCGATTGCAAATATCTAACAATAAGTGAGCCCGGTGAAGTTAAAAATTCTTCCCAGATGAGCTTTGTAATCATCTAAAATCCATCTATGCCTCAAGATAAGATTTTCATTTTTGATACCACATTAAGAGACGGTGAACAGGTTCCAGGATGCAAGTTAAATGCTGACGAAAAAATAGAACTTGCTATAGCTCTCGAGAACCTTGGTGTGGATATTATAGAAGCGGGATTCCCGGTGTCAAGCCCCGGTGATTTCGAATCTGTGCGCAATATTTCCCAGGTAATAAAAAATGCTACTGTTTGCGGACTTACCAGGGCTATAAAAAAAGATATTGAAGTAGCGGCTGAAGCTTTAAAAGATGCAAAACGTGCCCGTATACATACAGGCATCGGTGTATCTGATTTGCATATAAAAACAAAATTCAACTCTAACAGAGATGAAATACTGGAAAGAGCAGTTGAGGCGGTAAGATATGCCCGCAACCTGGTGGATGATGTAGAGTTTTATGGAGAGGATGCAGGAAGGGCTGATCTTGAATTTTTAGCGCGGGTAGTAGAAGCCGTTATTAAGGCAGGTGCTACCGTGGTGAACATTCCTGATACTACTGGTTATTGTTTACCACACCAGTATGGCGAAAAGATGGCATATCTCATCAATAATGTTCCTAATGTAGATAAAGCTGTTTTATCCTGCCATTGTCACAATGATCTTGGTTTGGCTACGGCTAATTCTATAGCAGGCGTTATGAATGGGGCTCGCCAGATAGAATGTACTATTAATGGGTTGGGAGAAAGAGCAGGCAATACTTCGCTGGAAGAAGTTGTGATGATTATAAAACAACATGAATCTCTTGGACTATATACAGATATAAGGGCAGATCAATTGAATCCTATGAGCCGGTTGGTGGCAGAAACCATGCGCATGCCGGTACAGCCAAACAAGGCTATAGTTGGAAGCAATGCTTTTGCGCATTCTTCGGGTATCCACCAGGATGGCTTCCTGAAAAACGCAGAGAATTATGAAATCATCCGCCCGGAAGAAGTAGGAGCGGACAGTTCAAAGATTGTATTAACAGCCAGGAGCGGCCGTTCCGCTTTGGCACATCGATTTCAAAAGCTGGGGTACAATTTTAATCGTAATGATATTGATGTGTTGTACCAGGCATTTCTTAAGGTGGCCGATGTAAAGAAAGAAGTGAGTGATGATGATCTGAAGGCATTGGCAACCAACAAAAATCCGGAAGTAGCAATTGCATAATAAGCAGATGTTTTCTCATGATGCGTTAAGCACTCTGATTGGCGTGGCGCTTTGGCGTCACGCTTCATTTTAAACTAAGTAAATGAGCAGTTCTTTTATGGTATAACTGGTACCTGTACCCGCTAATGATAACCTACCCGCAGTTATCTACATAAAACAACAATCATTACAAACATATATACCCTTGAATAATTTGAATTACACCACATCCGTAACGTGAATAGTAGTTATGAAAAAAAACATCGCAGTTATTTTAGGAGACGGCATTGGTCCGGAAGTCACACAGCAGAGTATCCAGGTATTGAATGCTGTTGCCAAAACTTTTGGTCATGAATTTATATATACCTACAACCTGATGGGCGCTGATGCCATTGACAAAACAGGAAATCCTTTACCGGATGAAACGATTGAAGCCTGTTTGAATAGTGATGCTATTTTATTCGGCGCTATCGGTCATCCAAAATATGATAACGATCCCACTGCCAAAGTACGTCCTGAACAGGGATTGCTGAAATTGAGAAAGTCGTTGCAGTTGTTCGCTAATATTCGCCCGGTAACGGCATATGCTTCATTGCAGCATCTGTCGCCGCTCAAAGCAAAGCATATGGAAGGCGTGGATTTTGTGATTTTCCGCGAGCTCACCGGTGGTATTTATTTTGGTAAAAAAGAACTGAACAGCGATAAAACACAAGCCATCGATGAATGTGTATATACTGAACATGAAATTGAACGTGTTGCCCATCTTGCTTTTCAGCATGCGGTAAGAAGAAGAAAAAAATTAACGTTGGTTGATAAAGCCAATGTGCTGGAAACCTCAAGATTGTGGCGGAAAGTAGTACAGGAATTAGCTGAGCAGTATCACCAGGTGGAAGTTGATTATATGTTTGTTGACAATGCTGCTATGCAGATTATTGTAAACCCCAAACAATTTGATGTAATACTTACGGAGAATATGTTTGGTGATATTTTGAGTGATGAAGCAAGTGTAATTGCAGGTTCTTTGGGGTTATTGCCATCTGCTTCTGTAGGTAGCAGTGTAGCGCTGTTTGAACCTATTCATGGTTCTTATCCGCAGGCCGCAGGAAAAGACATTGCTAACCCACTGGGTTCTATTTTGTCTTCCGCCATGTTGCTGGAGTATATAGGATTATCAAAAGAAGCGGCATTGGTAAGAGAAGCTGTAGACTGGACATTGAAGCACAATTTTGTAACAAAAGATATTGACCCTGTTAATTTCTATCTCACCACCACCATTGGTGAATTAATTACAGAGTATGTAAGCAACAAAGTTCCGGGAGAAGTACATGAAACAAATGTTGAATTAAGAAAGTCGACGATTATATAGAAGGTAGAAGGTAAAGGGTGTAAGGTGTAAGGTGTAAGGTAGAAGAAAAACATTGCATTTGCCCTAAACCTTAAAGCCTATACCTTACACCTCAAAATTAGTTCTTTGTTTTTTTGTTCGTGAAATGTATATTTGTTCATAATTACATTTCACGCTATGTTGAAAAGCAGAATATCAGGTATTGTCAGCAGCACAGTCATTGTGGTGGTTGTCATTATTATTCCTGCAATTCACGGAGGTGTAATTTGTATATAAAATAAACTTTTAAAAATATATCAAACCCGCCTCCACGAGGCGGGTTTTTTGTTTTCATAGAATAATAATCTCAACATTTTAAAACAAACACAATGGCTTCCTATTACAATGATGCTACGGTAATATTTTTGAATGGTGCTTTCGTAAAGGCTGCTGAAGCAAAAATGGATTTCTATAGTCAATCACTTCACTATGGTTATTCTGTTTTTGAAGGCATTCGTTCTTACAAAACGGAAAATGGCGACACAAAAATATTTAAACCCGTTGAGCACTATGAGCGTTTGAGAAATTCAGCGCTGGCGCTCAACCTGCCTTATACCTGGAACACGAAAGATCTGATTGATGCTACGTACGAGGTGTTGAAACAGAACAATATTCAAAATGCTTATATACGCCCTGTGGTATATGCCCCGGCTAATATGAGTTTTGCAGTGAATACGGAATCGATGGTTGTGATTGAAACCTGGGAGATGGCGCCTTTTCTTGGAGATAAATTGCTGCGGGTAATGACTTCTTCTTTTCAACGCCCTAACCCGAAGGGATTTAAAATAGAAGCTAAAGCTGCCGGGCATTATGTGAATTCTATATTGGCGAGCCAGGAGGCAAAAGCTAAAGGTTTTGATGAAGCGCTTTTGACAGACATGAATGATAATATAGCAGAAGGACCGGGTGCTAATATGTTTTTTGAAAAAGATGATAAACTGTTTACACCACCTCCCGGAAATATTTTAGCGGGTATCACAAGGGCAACAGTGTTTGAAATCTGCAAAGGGTTGGGGATAGAAATAGAGGAAAGATTATTTAAAGCCGATGAGTTAAAAAATGCGGATGCTGCTTTTTACTGTGGCACTGCTGCTGAAGTAATTGGCTGGGAAAGCCTGGATAATGTGAGGTTTAAAAAAGATTGGAATACAACAGTGAGCAAAGTAATTCAGGAGGCATATAAAAACCTGGTTATTGAAAAAGAATTTAAACCACAGTTTAATATAAAGAAGGAAAAAGTGA
This sequence comes from Agriterribacter sp., assembly GCA_047600465.1. GTDB lineage: Bacteria > Bacteroidota > Bacteroidia > Chitinophagales > Chitinophagaceae > Agriterribacter. The sequence goes on along the minus strand of JASGKU010000007.1, from coordinate 217,736 downwards.
TTGCATGAGTTAATGATAGGAAAGTAATAATGTTCGTAAAGAAGATAATCTAAAATAAAATGGCAGAATTAAACAGGTATTCAAAAACACTTACGCAAGATCAAACGCAGCCAGCTGCACAGGCAATGTTATATGGTATTGGATTAACGGATGATGATTTAAAAAAGGCACAGGTAGGTATAGCGAGTATGGGTTATGATGGCAATACCTGCAATATGCATCTGAACGACCTTGCAAGAATTGTAAAGCAAGGTGTGTGGGATAATGACCTGGTAGGGCTTATATTTAATACTATTGGCATTAGCGATGGTATCAGTAATGGTACTGACGGTATGCGTTATTCATTGGTAAGCCGTGATCTTATTGCGGATAGTATTGAATCTGTTTGTGGCGGTTTTTATTATGATGGTTTAATCACTTTGCCTGGTTGCGATAAAAATATGCCTGGCAGTATTATGGCAATGGGGCGTTTGAATCGTCCATCTATTATGGTTTATGGAGGCACTATAGCTGCCGGACATTATAAAGGACAAGAGCTGAATATCATTTCTTCATTTGAAGCATTAGGGCAAAAAATTGCCGGTAATCTTAATGATGAAGATTTTAAAGGCATAGTAATGCACTCATGTCCTGGCGCTGGCGCTTGTGGCGGTATGTATACGGCTAATACCATGGCTAGTGCTATTGAAGCCATGGGTATGAGCTTGCCTTTTTCATCCAGCAATCCTGCATTGAGCGAAGAAAAAAGAAACGAATGCCTGGCTGCAGGAAAAGCCATTCGTTTATTGCTGGAAAAAGATATTAAGCCAAAAGATATTATGACAAAGAAAGCATTTGAAAATGCTATTACAGTGATCATGATATTGGGTGGCAGTACCAATGCGGTATTGCATCTTATAGCAATGGCTAAGAGTGTAGACGTTGATTTAACGCAGGACGATTTTCAACGCATCAGTGATAAGACACCTGTTTTAGCTGATTTTAAGCCAAGCGGAAAATATTTGATGCAGGAACTCCAGTCACATGGAGGGTTACCTGCAGTAATGAGATATCTTTTAGACAAAGGATTATTACATGGAGACTGCATAACTGTAACCGGTAAAACGGTGGCAGAAAATCTTGAAAATATTACGCCCATTAGTTTTGACACACAGGATATTTTATATCCATTGGAAAAACCATTAAAAGCAACTGGACATTTACAGATCTTATACGGCAATCTTGCTGAAAAGGGAAGCGTAGCTAAAATCAGTGGTAAAGAAGGAGAATATTTCACAGGTCCTGCAAGAGTTTTTGATGGCGAAAAAGATTTGATTGCTGGTATATCTTCTGGAAAAGTGAAAAAAGGCGATGTGGTTGTTATAAAAAATGAAGGACCCAAAGGTGCGCCCGGAATGCCAGAAATGTTGAAACCTACAGGTGCTATTATTGGTGCCGGTTTAGGCAAGTCTGTGGCATTAATTACAGATGGAAGATTTAGTGGTGGTACACATGGGTTTGTTGTGGGACATATTACGCCTGAGTCTTATGATGGTGGTTTGATTGGTTTAGTACAGGATGATGACATTATAGAAATTGACGCGGTAAACAATAAACTTATTCTTAAAGTAAGTGATGAAGAAATTGCACGCCGCCGTGCAGCATGGACAGCACCAGCATTAAAAGTTACTAAAGGTGTTTTATATAAATATGCAAAGAGCGTAAAAGACGCCAGTGAAGGATGTGTAACGGATGAAGCGTAATAGTGAATGGTGAACCTGCCGGCAGGCAGGTCGTCAATGGTGAATGAAGATGTGGTCACAATTTGTAACCAGTTATAGGAAACTGAATAATAAAGTATAATTTTTATTAACCATGAAACAACACCAATGCAACTACACATCATTCAAAATAAAATCTATGAAGTACGTGGGCAGAAAGTGATGCTTGATTTTGATTTGGCTGAGTTGTATAACGTAGAAACCAGGGTTTTTAACCAGGCTGTAAAGAGGAATAGTGAGAGTTTTCCTGATGAGTTTATGTTTAGGCTTACTGGAGAAGAATGGGAACTGATCGGATCACAAATTGTAACTTCTTCGATTCAAGTGTCTGGTAATCAACGATTAAACCGATCACAATTTGTGACCGGTTCACAAAAGCACAGGAGTAAATCTTATCTACCTTATGTTTTTACCGAACACGGCGTAACAATGTTAGCCAGTGTGCTGAAAAGCCCGATAGCAAGGAAGATGAACATCGCAATAGTGAAAGCTTTTATCGCCATGCGGAAAATGGTGATACAATATGCAGAAGTGATAAAAGTGATTGATGATTTGAGGGAAAGAATAGACGGGTATGATGCACAATTGAACCAGATTTACGACGCTTTAGAAAATATGCTGGATAAAAAAGTGGAAGAAGAAGATAGACAGAAGGAATGGAATGAGCGGGAGAGAATTGGATTTAAAAAATAATGGCAAATTACGAAATTCAAAAATTGAGAATACTATGAGTAGCGCAACGGAAGTAATGAAGAAGGAAAAGTCGGCTGGTAAACAAGCTGCAGTGCATTCAAAAAGTAAAGTAAAAGCAGGAACCGAAATCAGCGGTTCGCAGGCTGTGCTGGAAGCTTTAATTGCAGAAGGCGTCTCCGACTTTTTTGGATACCCGGGAGGGGCTATCATGCCTATTTATGATGCGCTATACGACTATAATGATCAACTCAATCATATCCTTGTTCGCCACGAACAAGGAGGCATACACGCAGCACAGGGCTTTGCACGTACATCAGGCAAGGTAGGTGTTGTGTTTGCAACAAGTGGTCCCGGCGCTACTAATCTTGTTACTGGTTTAGCAGATGCACAGATAGACAGTACACCTGTTGTTTGTATTACCGGTCAGGTGTTTGCTCACTTGTTAGGAACTGATGCTTTCCAGGAAACCGATGTAATTAATATTACTACACCTGTTACCAAATGGAACTACCAGGTAACAGATGCCAACGAAATTCCTGCGGTACTGGCAAAAGCATTTTATATTGCCCGCACAGGCAGACCAGGTCCTGTTTTGATAGACATTACCAAGAACGCCCAGGTGCAAAAATTTCATTACAACGGCTATACACCGTGTACGCATATACGCAGTTATCGCCCCAAGCCAATTATACGTAAAGAATATATTACGCAAGCGGCTGAACTTATTAATAAAGCGGAGCGGACCTTTCGTTCTTTTTGGACAAGGTGTTATTTTAGGTAAAGCTGAAAAAGAATTTAAAGCATTTGTAGAAAAAAGTGGCATCCCTGCGGCATGGACCGCTCTTGGGTTAAGCGCATTACCAACCGATCATCCGTTGAATGTTGGTATGTTGGGAATGCATGGTAACTATGGCCCAAATGTACTCACCAATGAGTGTGATGTACTCATCGCTATCGGCATGCGCTTTGATGATCGCGTTACTGGCAGACTTGATAAATATGCCAAGCAGGCAAAAGTTATTCATTTAGATATAGACCCTGCTGAAATTGATAAAAATGTTCAATCCACCGTTCCCGTATGGGGAGATTGTAAGGAAACATTGCCTTTATTAACCGCATTGGTTGACAAAAAGCAACACCATAATTGGCTGAATAGGTTTAAAGAAATGAAAGTGCAGGAAGATGAAGCAGTCATTAACGATGAACTTCATCCTGATAGTGATATTATGACGATGGGTGAAGTATTAAACGTACTGAATGAATTAACCGGTGGTGATGCTGTAATTGTAACCGACGTAGGTCAACACCAGATGGTGGCTTGCCGGTATGCGAAATTCAATAAAACAAGAAGCAATGTCACTTCCGGTGGTTTAGGTACTATGGGCTTTGCATTGCCTGCATCCATAGGCGCTAAGTTTGGTGCGCCGGAACGCCCGGTAGTAGCTATTATTGGGGATGGTGGTTTTCAAATGACTCTGCAGGAATTGGGTACCATCATGCAGTTTAACGTAAATGTAAAAATCATCATTCTTAATAACCAGTTCCTTGGTATGGTGCGCCAGTGGCAACAGTTGTTCCACGATAAAAGATATTCATTTGTAAATATTACAAGTCCGGATTTTGTAACCGTAGCCAAAGGCTATGGTATCGCGGGAAAAAGTATTTCAAAAAGAGAAGACCTTAAATCAACATTGGATGAAATGCTGAAACACGACGGAGCTTATTTATTGGAAATAATGGTAGGAAAAGAAAACAATGTATTTCCAATGGTGCCGCAGGGATGTGGCGTTGCAGAAATCAGGTTGAAATAAGAAATAGATGATACAGAAGTCAACCATAGAAGATATAAGAGTACGCTTCGATAATGATGTAGAACGTTTTTCCAATCTGGATACGGGACAGATTTCTACCATTGATGCTACGGTTTCATTGGAACTGATAACAGAAGCGGCAAAAAGAATTGTACCAGCGGCTACTCAATTGTTGGATGTAGGATGCGGAGCAGGTAATTACACTTTAATGATGTTAAAAAAATTACCAGGGCTTGATTGCACATTGGTAGATTTAAGTAAGCCAATGTTGGATAAGGCTTGTGAAAGGATATCTTCACAAACTAACGGTAATGTTAAAGCGCTGCAGGGCGATATAAGGAATGTGACATTACCTGAAAATCATTTTGACATTATTCTTGCTGGTGCAGTATTGCATCATTTGCGGGATGATAGGGATTGGGAAGCTACATTCAGTAAATTATATACCTTATTAAAACCGGGCGGTTGCCTCATGATATCCGACCTTGTGATACAGGAAGCAGAAGCCATCAGCGAATATACCTGGGAACGATATGGCGATTACCTGGAAGGAGTAAATGGTAAGACGTATCGCCAAAAAGTTATGGAATATATTGAGAAAGAAGATTCACCTCGCTCTGTAACTTATCAAATGGAACTAATGAAAAAAGTAGGATTTCGTTCAACAGATGTGCTGCATAAAAATATGTGCTTTGCGGCTTTTGGTGGAATAAAATAAGGTATCAAACAAAGAAATTAAAGTATGAAACAGGAATATACCATCACAGTGTACACAGAAAACCATATTGGTTTACTGAATCGTATCGCGATTATTTTTTCGCGTAGAAAAATCAATATTGAAAGTCTGAATACTTCACCTTCTGAAGTGGAAGGCATTCATCGTTTTACTATCGTGATACATGAGGTGGAAGAGGTGGTAAAAAAACTGGTGCGCCAGATCGAAAAGCAAGTAGAAGTATTAAAGGCATACTACAACAGCAATGATGAAATTGTTTGGCAGGAGTTAGCCTTATATAAAGTATCTACTGATAAAGTTATACAGGATGTAAAAGTGGAGCGTTTGTTGCGCCAGTATGGAGCAAGAGCCGTAGTGATCAGGAAAGATTATACTGTTTTTGAAACCTCCGGGCATAGAGAAGAAATTGATAAACTTACAGAAGTTTTAGGACCTTTGGGATTGATTGAATTTGTAAGAAGTGCAAGGGTGGCCATTATAAATGCCAGCAACGGTTTTTATGAAAAGCTGAAAGAATTTGAAATAGAAAATACCGGCGAAGAAATAGTGGAAAACGAATTTCTGGATAAACAGGATGAAGTTTTTTCAATGTAATAATATGGAGAAACTATTCGATATTTTACATGCGGGTAGAACAAATTTTGTAAAACTTATTGACAGCCTGAATATTGATGAGTTAAACGAAATTCCCGAAGGGTTCAGTAATAATATTGCCTGGAATTTCGGACATATTATTGTGAGCCAGCAAACCCTTTGTTATTTGCGTGCCGGTATTACTCCTGTAATGGACATGGCTTCTATCAATAAATATCAAAAAGGTACACGCCCGGAAAGTTTTATAAGTGAAGATGAAATAGCGGTATTAAAAACGTATATTTTTTCTTTGCTGGATGTATTAAAAGAAGATATAAAGAACGATAAGTTTAAAGGTTATGCAACATTCACCACCTCCTTTGGTGTTGAACTCTCAAATATTAACGATGCCGTTCCTTATGTTGCCACACACGATACCCTCCACCTGGGTTACTCAATGGCAATAGCACGGCACCTTTCAAGCAAAAACCAATTTTCCAATTTTCAACATATCAAATTTTCAAATTAACAACATGGCAAAATTAAATTTCGGCGGCGTTGAGGAAAACGTAGTAACACGTGAAGAATTTCCATTAAGCAAAGCCCAGGAAGTATTAAAAAACGAAACGATTGCAGTTATTGGTTATGGCGTTCAGGGACCAGGCCAGGCTTTGAACCAGAGAGACAATGGTATTAAAGTAATCGTTGGTCAGCGTAAAAACTCAAAAACATGGGATAAAGCTGTTAAAGATGGCTTTGTTCCCGGCGAAAGCTTATTTGAAATAGAAGAAGCATTAGAGCGTGGCACTATCATCTGCTACCTGCTCAGCGATGCTGCCCAGATTGAATTGTGGCCAACTGTAAAAAAACATCTTACTGCTGGTAAAGCATTGTATTTTTCTCATGGCTTCGGCATCACCTTTAACGAGCAAACTGGTATTATACCACCAAGCGATGTAGATGTATTCCTGGTGGCTCCTAAAGGTTCAGGCACTTCTTTGCGTCGTATGTTTTTACAGGGACGCGGCTTGAACAGTAGCTATGCTATTTTCCAGGATGCTACCGGTAAAGCAAAAGAGAGAGTAATTGCTTTAGGTATAGCAGTAGGAAGCGGTTATTTATTTGAAACCAATTTCAAAAAAGAAGTATATAGTGATTTAACTGGTGAGCGTGGTACATTAATGGGTGCTATACAAGGAATTTTTGCTGCACAATACCAGGTGTTGCGCGATAAAGGTCATACTCCTTCTGAAGCGTTCAACGAAACAGTGGAAGAGTTAACCCAATCATTAATGCCATTGGTTGCAGAAAATGGCATGGACTGGATGTATGCCAACTGCTCTACCACAGCACAACGTGGTGCTTTAGACTGGTGGAAAAAATTCCGTGATGCTACTGCTCCGGTATTTAAAGAATTATACGAAAGTGTAGCTACCGGTAAAGAATCACAACGTTCTATTGACAGTAACAGTAAGCCTGACTATCGTGAAAAGCTGGAAGTAGAATTATCGGAATTACGCGAGAGTGAAATGTGGCAGGCAGGAAAAACTGTAAGAAGTTTAAGACCGGAAAATCAAAAATAGTTTAATGTGTTACTATGTATGAGGAGCGTAAAGTGATGAGTGAAGAAATAAAAACGAACAATACAATAAAGAGCCTCTCTGAATTATCAGGGAGGCTTAATTTTCATGATGCGGCTTACCGTCTTAAAAAAGTGGTGAGCCGCACTCCTTTAATGTACAATCTTAATTTATCGCGTAGGTATAACAGTGAGGTATATTTAAAAAGAGAAGACCTGCAGATTGTTCGTTCTTACAAGTTAAGAGGAGCGTACAATATGATTTCATCACTCAACAGTGAGCAACAGCAACGCGGAGTAGTATGCGCAAGCGCCGGTAACCATGCGCAGGGCGTTGCCTATAGTTGTAAAAAATTAAATATTAAGGGCATAATTTTTATGCCCGTAATTACACCAAAACAAAAGATCAACCAAACAAAAATGTTTGGTGAAGATAATATAGAGATAAAACTTACGGGCGATACCTTTGATGATTGTGCGCTCGCAGCCAAAGCATATACTACCGATCACAATATGGTTTTTATCCCACCCTTTGATGATTACAGTATTATTGAAGGGCAAGGAACAGTGGGAGTGGAGATACTGGAGGAGTTCAATGATATTGATTACATATTTGTTCCCATTGGTGGAGGAGGTTTAACTGCCGGGTTAGGCACCTATTTTAAAACCTATAGTCCGCAAACAAAAATCATTGGTGTTGAACCAGAAGGATCACCAACTATGAAGGAAGCTATAAAAGCTGGTCATCCTGTAACATTAAATGAGATAGACCGCTTTGTAGATGGCGCTGCCGTTAAACGCGCCGGCGATATTACTTTCGAAATATGCAATAAAGTATTGGATGATGTGGTACTTGTTCCGGAAGGAAAAGTATGTACTACTATTCTGAAATTATATAATGAAGATGCCATTGTAGTGGAACCTGCCGGGGCTTTAGCAATTGCAGCTTTGGATGCTTACTCGGATCAGATTAAAGGAAAAAAGACCGTTTGCATTGTAAGCGGTGGTAATAATGATATCGACCGCATGCCTGAAATTAAAGAAAGGTCCCTTCAATATGAAGGCTTAAAACATTACTTCCTTATCAATTTTGCCCAACGTCCCGGTGCTTTAAAGGAGTTTGTAAATAATATATTGGGTCCTTCTGATGATATTACCCGTTTTGAATATATGCAGAAAACCAATAAAGAAGCAGGACCGGCATTAGTGGGCGTTGAATTACAGGATAAGGGAGATTATGCAAAACTGATTGAAAGAATGCAACACTATCATGTAAATTTCTCAGAAATAAATAAAAGCGATACCCTCATGAGATACCTTGTATAAACCGGCTTTATTCACAACTCCTGCGATTTTTTGAACAGTTGATTTATTTTGGAGCTTTTTTTGTAATTTTAGGTCATTGCCTGCCATGTGTTTAGAAAAATATTAAGTTTTTCTTTTTTTTATTGATTTTTATTTAAAAATTCCTTTTCTATGGTGAGTAAAGGTTTGTATAATGCGGAATTTGAACGAGATTCTTGCGGGGTGGGCTTTGTAGCAAGTATAAAGGCTAATAAGTCCCATCAGATTGTTTCCGATGCATTAACCATATTGGAAAATATGGAGCATCGTGGCGCCTGTGGATCTGAAAGCAACACTGGCGACGGTGCTGGTATCATGATACAGATACCACACGAATTCTTTTTTGCAGAATGCGTAAAGCTGGGCGTGCACCTGCCGGCATTTGGTCGTTATGGAGTGGGTGTAATGTTCTTTCCCAAAGAAGTTCGCCTTCGGGAAGAATGCCGTGAAATTTTTGCACGTGCTGCTGAAAAGCTGGGGCTTGAAATTCTTACTTATCGGAAAGTTCCGGTAAACACTACCGATATAGGACCAACAGCACTTTCTGTTGAACCGGAAATAGAACATGTATTCATTGCCTGCCCTGATCATATACAGGATAGTGAAGAATTTGAAAGAAAGCTATTTGTGTTGCGCAACTATGCCCAGCACACTATTAATAACACTGTAAAAAAAGACAATATAGGATTCTATATTCCGTCTCTTTCTTATAAAACAGTTTCTTACAAAGGACAATTAACCAGTCTGCAGGTTCGTACCTATTTCACCGATCTTACCAACAAAGGTGTGGTAAGTGCATTCGGTTTGGTGCATTCAAGGTTTGCTACTAATACTTTTCCTTCATGGAAACTGGCTCAGCCATTCCGCTTTATAGCGCACAATGGTGAGATCAACACGCTGCAGGGAAACCTGAACTGGCTTAAAACCAGTGAAAATGGTTTTTCTTCTCCTTATTTTAGTAAGGAAGAAATGGAAATGTTGTTGCCCATTGTATCAAATGGTTTGTCTGACTCTGCCTGTTTAGATAATATGGTGGAGTTGCTCACCCTTTCCGGCAGATCATTGCCGCATGTAATGATGATGCTGATACCAGAAGCGTGGGATGGCAATGATAAAATGGATCCTGTAAAAAAAGCATTTTACGAATATCATGCAGCCATCATGGAACCCTGGGATGGTCCGGCATCTATCTCTTTCACAGATGGAAAAATAATAGGTGCAACCCTCGACAGGAATGGACTCCGTCCTTCCCGTTTCTGTGTAACGCATGATGATAGAGTAATCATGGCTTCTGAAACAGGTGCATTACCTGTAGATCCACGCATTGTAAAAAGCTATGGCAGATTACAGCCAGGCAAAATGTTTGTGGTAGATATGGAGCAGGGAAGAATTATCAGTGATGAAGAATTGAAACAGGATATCTGCACACAAAAACCATATAGCGATTGGTTAAATCAATATAAGATCCGTTTGGAAGAATTGGATTCTCCCCGTGTAACCTTTACGCACTTATCAGAAGAATCTGTTTTTAAATATCAAAAGGCATTTGGTTATAGCACTGAAGATGTGGAGAATATTATCAGACCAATGGCTATTGATGGTAAAGAACCGGTTGGTTCAATGGGTACCGATGTTCCATTGGCTGTATTGTCAGATCAGCCGCAACATCTCAGTAGTTATTTTAAACAACTGTTTGCTCAGGTTACCAATCCCCCTATCGATCCTATCAGGGAAAGACTGGTAATGAGCCTGGCTTCATACGTAGGAAGCAACGGTAATTTGTTGGAAGAAGATCCGAGACATTGCCATGCCGTTTCTTTAAAACAACCTATTCTTACCAGTACTGAGCTGGAGAAATTAAGAAGTATTGATACCGGTATTTTCCAGGCAAAAACGCTGCAATGTTATTTCAGGGCAGATGGTAAACCTGGATCTTTAAGAGCTGGTATCGACAGGCTTTGCCGTTATGCCGTAGATGCCGTGCAGGATGGATTTGAAGTAATTATTTTATCAGATCGTGCAATAGATTCTGACCATGCAGCTATACCTTCTTTATTAGCTGTATCTTCTGTACATCATCATTTGATCCGCAAAGGATATCGCGGTCAGGTTGGTATTGTGGTAGAAGCGGGCGACGTTTGGGAAGTGCACCATTTTGCTTGTTTGATTGGATTTGGCGCTACTGCTATCAATCCGTACCTGGCGCTTGCCACCATTCGTACTATGAAGGCAAGCAACAAATGGGAAACGGAACAGGCCCGGAAACTTTACGGAAAAATTATGTGAAAGCAGTATGTGACGGATTACTGAAGGTTTTCTCAAAAATGGGTATTTCTACTTTGCAATCATACCAGGGTGCACAGATATTTGAAATATTAGGTTTGAACCATGAAGTAGTAAATAAATGTTTTACCGGCGCAGTGAGTAGGATCGAGGGAATGGGCCTGGATGAAATTGCCAAAGAAGCATTGGCAAAACATGTATTAGCCTTCAATCAAAAAAATATACCTGTTGATCGTCTTGCAGTTGGTGGTATATACCAATGGAAGAGAAAAGGAGAGTTTCACCTTTTCAATCCGCAAACCATTCACTTGTTGCAATATTCAACAAGAATGAATGACTACAATATTTTTAAAAAATACAGCAAGGCTGTAAACGATCAGGGAGAAAAAGCGTGTACGCTAAGGAGTTTATTCAGGTTCAAAAGAAACAGGCCATTCTATATCTATTGATGAAGTAGAACCTGCTGAAAATATTTATAAGCGTTTCGCCACGGGTGCCATGTCATTTGGTTCCATTTCCTGGGAAGCGCATACTACATTGGCTATTGCAATGAACCGCCTTGGTGGCAAAAGCAATACCGGTGAAGGTGGTGAAGATGAAAAGCGCTATGATAGATTGCCGAATGGTGATTCAATGCGTTCTGCTATTAAACAGGTAGCATCTGCACGATTTGGTGTAACCAGTCAATACCTTACCGAAGCAGATGAGCTCCAGATTAAAATGGCTCAGGGTGCAAAACCAGGTGAAGGAGGACAATTACCTGGAGATAAAGTGGATGATTGGATAGGACGTGTAAGACATTCAACTCCAGGAGTAGGATTGATATCACCGCCGCCACACCACGATATCTATTCTATTGAAGATTTGGCACAATTAATATACGATCTTAAAAATGCAAACCGTGCTGCACGTATCAATGTGAAACTGGTGTCCAAAGCTGGTGTTGGTACTATAGCAGCAGGTGTTGCAAAAGCAAAAGCCGATGTAATATTGATTGCTGGTTTTGATGGTGGAACAGGTGCTTCGCCGGTAAGTTCCATCAAACATGCGGGTTTGCCATGGGAGCTTGGGCTGGCAGAAAGTCACCAAACACTTGTGCGTAACCGCTTGCGCAGCCGTGTGGTATTACAGGCAGATGGGCAAATGAAAACCGCCCGTGATATAGCTGTTGCTACATTATTGGGTGCGGAAGAATGGGGTGTTGCTACGGCAGCATTAGTAGTGGAAGGTTGTATTATGATGCGCAAATGTCATGTGAATACATGCCCTGTGGGTGTTGCTACACAGGATCCTGAATTGCGCAAACGCTTTACCGGTGATGCGGATCATGTAGTGAACTTCTTCAAATTTATTACGCAGGACCTCCGTGAAATAATGGCTGAGCTTGGTTTTAGAAGCATTACTGAAATGGTAGGACAGGCAGACTGCCTCGAAAAAAGAGAAGGAATTGACCATTGGAAATATGGAAAATTGGATCTGTCTCCTGTACTATACAGAGAGCCTGCATCAGACGAAATTGGTTTATACCAGCAGGAAGAGCAGGATCATGGATTAGCGAATGTGCTTGACTGGCAGTTTCTGCAGAAAGCAAAACCTGCACTGGAGAACAAAGAAAAAGTATATGGCGAATTCGTTATCCGCAATATTGACCGTACCGCAGGTACCATTCTTTCTAATGAAATTACCAAAAAGTATAAAGCAGCAGGGCTGCCCGATGATACCATTCATTTTAAGCTGAAAGGAACAGCGGGACAAAGCTTTGGTGCATTCAATACAAATGGGGTTACGTTAGAGTTAGAAGGAGATGCCAATGATTACTTTGGAAAAGGTTTAAGCGGTGCAAGATTGGTAATCTATCCGTCAAAGGAAGCAGGCTTTGTTCCCGAAGAAAATATCATCATTGGTAATGTAGCCTTTTATGGTGCTACTTCAGGTGAAGCTTTTATTAGAGGTAAAGCCGGCGAACGCTTTTGTGTAAGAAACTCCGGCGCTACTGCTGTAGTGGAAGGAGTGGGAGATCATGGTTGTGAGTATATGACAGGCGGAAGAGTGGTAATATTAGGAGATACCGGAAGAAATTTTGCAGCAGGTATGAGTGGTGGTATTGCGTATGTGTACGATGTAAAGGGAAACTTTGCCGATAACTGTAATATGGAAATGATCGATCTTGATCCGGTGATAAATGGCGAATCAGAAGAGTTGTATAATATGATCTCAAAACATTACAACTTTACAGGCAGTAATGTGGCGAAATTTATACTGGACGATTTCGAAAACCAGTTACGGAATTTCATAAAAGTATATCCAAAAGATTACAAAAAAGCTTTACAGAAAGCAAAGCTAAAAGTAGAAGGTCAATAAACGACCACAGAAATCAAATTCAATTTATTACCTAATCTGAGTTGAATAAAATGGGAAAGCCAACAGGGTTTTTAGAGTTTACACGTGAAATGCCCGGAAAGAAACCGGTTGCTGAAAGATTAAAAAATTACAACGAATTTGTTAACCGCTTTTCTGAGGAAACGCTTACCAAACAGGCTTCGCGTTGTATGAATTGTGGAGTGCCGTTTTGCCACAGCAATACAGGTTGTCCCCTGGGAAATGTAATTCCTGAATTTAATGATGCTGTATATCGTAAAAGCTGGAAAGAAGCGTATGATATTCTTACATCTACCAATAATTTCCCTGAGTTTACTGGTCGCATATGCCCTGCGCCATGTGAGAGTGCCTGCGTGTTAGGTATTAATCAGCCACCCGTTACTATTGAAGAAATTGAAAGGCATATTATAGAAATAGCTTTTGAAAAAGGTTTTGTACAGCCTCGCAAGCCAAATGTGCGCACAGGCAAAAAAGTGGCAGTGGTAGGGTCTGGTCCTGCAGGGTTGGCAGCAGCAGCACAATTGAATTATGCGGGTCATCTTGTAACAGTTTTTGAACGGGATGATGCAGCAGGAGGTTTATTACGGTATGGTATACCTGATTTTAAACTGGAGAAATGGACAATAGATCGCAGGATTGACATCATGCAACAGGAAGGTATTGAATTTAAATACAATGCCAATGTGGGTGTAAATGTGAACATAAATGATTTGCTGCGCGAATACCAGGCTATTGTATTAACAGGCGGCTCCACATCTCCACGCGACCTTCCGATAGCAGGCAGAGAATTAAAAGGTGTATATTTTGCGATGCAGTTTTTAAAACAACAGAATAAACGAAACGCAAAAAAAGATCCTTTGGCTAATCCTTCTATTGAAAGTAATATTTTGAAAGAAGAAGTAAAAGCTTCCGGCAAGAATGTAGTAGTAATTGGTGGTGGCGATACCGGAAGTGATTGTGTAGGCACATCTAACAGGCATGGAGCCAAAACTGTTACCCAGTTTGAGCTGATGCCAAAACCTCCGGGTGATCGTACTACTTTTATGCCTTGGCCAACATATCCAATGGTTTTAAAAACATCCTCTTCGCATGACGAAGGTTGTGAAAGACAATGGGCTGTTGCTACCAAGGAATTTATCAGCGATGGAAAAGGAAATTTAAAGGGATTGAAAATTGTTGACCTTGAGTGGAAGTTTTCAGATGATCAACGTCCTGCTCGTTTTGAAGAGGTTCCTGGTTCTGAAAGAGAAATTCCTTGTGAATTGGCTCTACTGGCTATGGGATTTGTTCATCCTCAACACGAAGGTGTATTGGATGAAATAGAAATAGAGTATGATGAAAGAGGAAATGTAAAAGCTGCAGAAAGATCATATCAAACAAGCATCCCTAAAATATTTGCTGCAGGTGATATACGCAGAGGACAATCATTGGTGGTATGGGCAATAAGCGAAGGAAGAGAATGTGCCCGTAAAGTAGATGAATTTTTAATGGGTAGTTCATTGCTCGAAACAAAAGATGCTTCTTTACTTTCTCTTTCTATATAGATAATAAATTATTTTTTGATATGCCGTTCTTAGAAAATAAGAACGGCATTTTTTATTTACCTGCTACTTAAAATAATGTAAAAAAGCGAGCATTCTTTTTACCCACACCATGGAATGATTTATTTTTACAGATCATTTTGAATGCTGCTATAAAACATATAATTGCCTGCTCGTTGTTACTCATATTCCTTTCAAAAGGTACCGTGTTTTTATCTGCTCACTTCTTTATTGCTAAATATACCGAACTGGCTGCCGGGAATGAATCTGAACGTTCAGAAAAAAGTGCAGAGGAAAAATTACTGGAGAAAGAGGAGGTTGCGAATTGGCATGCATTGGATATGAGTCTTCTTTGCTCTGTTCTTGATAAGACGATATATAATACTCACGCAGATGATGATATCATTTGCCGGCATCCCAGCATTTTTACACCACCACCCGAGTTTGCATAGTTCTATATAAATATTTAAATCTTTTCCTGCTATGCAGGTTATCAATTCATTCATCAAAAAGAATTACTATGCAATATATATATACAGTATTAAGAAGATTATGTCTATTGGTTATAATGGTTATAGGTACACACATTTTATATGCGCAACAGCTTACCGACCGGGCTATAAAAATAAATATTGAAACAATAGAAAATCCTTTGCAACGATTGATTCAACTCAATCCACACAAATTTGAATACAATGTCAACGGCTTTAGATACCTTAAACTCAAAGAAGGAACACAATTTGGTTTTGTAACAGAGGATATGGAGGCTATATTCCCACACCTGGTAAATGAAAAACAAGTATCCTATATGTTTGGTAAAAATGTTTACAGAAACGCAAAAATCAAAATGATAGACGAAGCCGGGTTAATTCCGGTATTGGTTGCTTCAATAAAGGAACAGCAGGTAGAAATTGAAAAATTAAAAGAGGAGATTTTAAAATTGAAGCAGCAGACTGCTTTTAAAGATTAAACCAGTTTCATTTCATTCCATTTTGTGGATAACCATCTATAAAATTTCTTTTTTGAAAAAAGCCAGGCATTATGCCTGGCTTTTAATTTTTATTTAATTCCTGTAGTTTTTCGTAGAATAAATACTTGTATGAGTATTTATTTTATGTGTTAAAATGACAAGAAAAATCACTGTGAGCAAGGGTTTTGTAGCATTTGAACGACATTGATATCTGTTTATTATGCTGTATTCAAAATAAATAAAATGAAAAGATAACCCTATTTATAAACTAACTAAAATGCTTTTTTGAATTAGAAATAATAATATGTGAGTATTTTTTAGAAATTATATTCAATAATTCAATACATTTGTTGAATAATAATTAATTAATTTAATTTTTAATTTAAAAACGCTCACATGCCCAAACCAACATTTAAACAGGTTGCCCCCTTTCTGGTTTTAGCAGCAGTAGCTTTGGCTGCTATTTTTGTTAAACCAGTTACCGATTTTGCAGATACTACAAAGTATAGCCCTGCAGATATCGCCTGGATCATTGTAGCGACTGCTTTAGTATTTTTAATGACCCCTGGTCTTGCATTCTTCTACGGTGGAATGGTTAACCGTAAAAACGTAATTTCTACCATGATGAAAAGTGTGGTAGCTGCGGGTGTGGTAAGTGTGTTATGGATTTTTGTTGGTTATAGTCTTTGTTTTGGTTCAGACGTGGGTGGTTTTATAGGAAATCCTATGACTCACCTATTTTTTAAGGATGTAAATTCCGGAGAACCATGGGTAGGTGCGCCTACTATTCCTAAAACGCTTTTCTCTTTGTTTCAGTTAATGTTTGCTATTATTACTCCAGGTCTGGTAGTAGGCGCCGTTGCTGAAAGAATCCGTTTTACTTCTTATATCCTCTTTATAGCTATGTTCAGCTTATTGGTGTATGCCCCGTTGGCACACTGGAGCTGGCATCCTGATGGGTTTTTGTTCAAAATGGGTGCATTAGACTTTGCAGGTGGTACAGTAGTACATATTTCTGCTGGTTGTGCTGCATTGGCAGGAGCTCTTGTATTGAAACGCAGAAAAACACATATTGAGCACAAAGAAATTCCACCGGCTAATATTCCTTATGTATTAATAGGCACTGGCTTATTATGGTTCGGTTGGTTTGGTTTTAATGCAGGATCTGCATTGGGCGCAAACGCTTTGTCTGTATCTGCTTTCGCAACTACCAACACTGCAGCAGCAGCAGCTGGCTTGGCATGGATGTTCTTTGATGTAATCAGAGGCAAAAAACCTTCCGTTGTTGGATTCTGTATTGGTGCGGTTGTTGGTTTGGTAGCTATTACACCTGCGGCTGGTTTTGTAGCTATTCCTCAAAGTATTTCAATCGGTCTTATCGCTGCTATTATATCTAACATCGCTGTTTATTACAAACAAAAATCTACACTGGATGATACATTGGATGTATTTCCTTGTCATGGTGTAGGTGGTATGGTAGGTATGTTACTTACCGGCGTGTTTGCAACAAAAGCAGTAAATGGTGCTGGTGCAGATGGCTTATTGTATGGCAATCCCGGCTTCTTCCTTACTCAGTTAAAAGCCATGGTTATTTCTGCCAGTTACAGTTTTGCGGTTTCATTCGCTATTTTCAAATTCATCAATTTCGTTCTTCCATTGCGTGTTAGCGCTGAAGAAGAAGAAATGGGATTGGATGCTTCTCAGCACAACGAAAACTATGTACAGGGAACTTTACTGGTTCACACCAATGGCAAATTAGAGAGAGAAGAGAAAGCGTTTTAGTATACTTTCCAGTATACAACGCTGTACTACATAAAAAAAGAAAAGGTACAGTTTTAATATAACCTCTGACCAGGTTTAAAACAGTACCCTTTCATTTTAACACTTAAAATCAACTGCAATGTTAAGAAAGTTTCTGACACTGGCCATTATTGTGGCTCCGTTTTCTACTGTTTTTTCCCAGGATTCTACAGCTTCGGCACCTGCCGAACCGGCAAAAGGAGAACTAAAGTTCTCAGGCTATGTTGATGCATATTATCGCTATAATTTTACTAACCCTAAGGGAGCCACCGATGGTAACGAAAATCCGGTATTTAATAATCTTACCAGCTTCACCAATTCTCATAACTCTTTTGAGTTGGGAATGGCATCGCTAAAGGCGGATTACACCAAAGGAAAAGTAGCTGCAACACTCGATTTAGGATTTGGCAGACGGGCAACAGAATTTTCTTATGCAGAGTCTGGCATTTTGTCTGCTATCAAACAGGCATATGTTAGCTATTCTCCTTCTGACAAAGTAAAATTTACCATGGGTAAATGGGGAACGCATGTAGGTTATGAACTGCTCGATCCTCAATTGAACAGGAATTATAGCATGAGTTATATGTTCTCTTACGGACCTTTCAGCCATACTGGTATCAAGGCAGATTTTGTTCTTGCTAATCATATAGGATTGATGGTGGGTGTTGCAAATCCTACAGATAATATTTCTGCAAGTTTTGCAAAGAAGAATTTTCTTGCTCAGTTCAGCACAACATTTGACAAGTTCAGTGCCTTCTTGAATTATGTAGGTGGTAAAGATCTTTCAAATGGTACCGGTAATCAGCTCGGTCTTACTGCTACCGGTAAAATCTCCAGTAAGTTCAGTATCGGTTACGATGGTACGTTTAAATCATACAAGCCTGAAGGAGGTGAATCTGCAACATGGTGGGGTTCTGCTTTATATTTAAATGTAGATCCATCTGATAAGTTTGGTCTTACACTCCGTGGCGAATATTTCGATGATAAGAAAATGGTTACAGGTTATGTGAATACCAGTGTTTTTGCAACAACCCTTTCACTTAACATTAAACCTGCTGAAAATATTATTCTTATCCCTGAGTTCAGGCTCGACAGTGCCAAAGATGCGATCTTCTACAAAAAAGATGAAACAACCCCTTCCGCTAAGTCAACAGGTTCTTTCATTTTGGCGGCTATAGTGTATTTCTAATACACGAGGGTTAATATTTACTCCAATATCTTTTTGAAAACAATAGAAATGCTGCATGAAAAGAAATGGATTTTGACGAGGCAAGATTAACGAACATGTTCAAAACCCCTGTCATTTACCCCTAAAATTGTATGTATGAACAAAATCAGCAGTTCGGTCCCGTTTCTATTACTCGGTTTATTTTCCATCATAGGTATTTTTATGCCTTTGGTTTCAGATTTTGATGGCTCCAAAGTGTATAACTGGGGAGACATCTCCTGGGTACTTATATCATCAGCACTGGTGTTGTTAATGACACCTGGTCTTGCCTTCTTTTATGGTGGTATGGTTGGCAAAAAGAATGTAATCTCTACCATGCTCCAAAGCTTTATCGCCACCGGTCTTATCAGCGTGTTATGGCTGGTAATAGGGTTTGGTTTGGCTTTTGGTCCTACAATAGGTGGCTTTATCGGAAACCCTTCTGATCTTATTTTCATGAAGGGTATAAACGGCCACGAACCCTGGAGCTTAGCGCCAACTATTCCTATTTTGTTGTTTGCGTTGTTCCAGATGAAGTTCGCCATCATTACACCTGCGTTAGTAGTAGGTGCTACAGCAGAACGTATCCGTTTTACGTCTTACGTTCTTTTCATGGTATTATTCAGTCTGCTCATATATGCTCCAATCGCCCATTGGACATGGCATCCGGAGGGATTGTTATTTAAGATGGGTGTTTTGGACTTTGCCGGCGGTACAGTTGTGCATATATCTGCGGGTTGTGCTGCATTGGCAGGTGCTATAGTATTGAAAAGACGTAAAGTGCATTTCAATAAAGAAGAAGTAAAGCCTGCACGTATCCCTTATGTATTGTTGGGTACCGGCTTACTGTGGTTTGGATGGTTTGGCTTTAATGCAGGTTCTGCATTGGGTGCTAACAGCCTTGCCGTAAATGCTTTCGCTAATACCAACACGGCTTCCGCTGCTGCTGGTTTATCATGGATATTTTTTGATGCCGTGAGAGGTAGAAAGCCTTCTGCGCTTGGTTTTTGTATAGGTGCAGTTGTAGGGCTTGTAGCCATCACACCGGCAGCTGGGTTTGTTGGTTTACCACAAAGTTGTTTCATTGGCTTTATAGCAGCTATCATTTCTAACCTTGCTGTTTACTGGAAAGGCAAAACAACCATTGATGATACTTTGGATGTATTTCCTTGCCATGGTATTGGTGGTATTGTGGGAATGATCTGTACTGGTATTTTTTCTAACAAGAAAATAAATGGTGCAGGAGCAGATGGCTTAATATATGGTGGTACTGATTTCTTTTTTCACCAGGTATTAGGTTGTTTAATAGTAGTAGTATTTTCTATCGTGATGGGTTTTGTAGTATTTAAAATCGTAGACGTTATTCATCCTTTGAGGGTTACTCCGCAGGAAGAAGAAATTGGTTTGGATTTATCTCAGCACGACGAGAAACTTTAAATAAAATATACAAATTTTTCATAGGGCAAGCAATCGTTAAAGCCTTCCATTTCTATGGAGGGCTTTCTTTATTTAAGGCATTAATGAGAAGAAGAATTAGTATAGGACACTCCTACAGAGTGAATACACTTTTTTGAATGGTATCTATAAACAGGGTACTCCGTCTGAGTTATTTGCCTCTGTATGGTATTGTGTAATCTTCCGGAATCTATTTTGGTCAATGATAGTCTAACCTCTATTCATTCAATCTTCCCGCATCAAGCATGTCTTCTGTGCTGTAAGGACATCCTGTTTACAGAATAAAACGAAAGCCATATTATAAGCTCCGTGGGACCCTACTGTACGAATGAGGTTGTTACATTTTTTGTTTGTGTAACCTTCGGCGGTACGTATTAATTAAGATGCATCAAACTTTCTTCAATCGCTTTTATCTTGGCTTCAGCGTCTGCCTTCTTTTTTCTTTCCAGTTCTATTACTTCCGCCTTAGCGTTTTGCACAAAACGTTCGTTGCTTAATTTCTTTTCAACCGATGTTAAAAATCCTTTCTGGTACGCAAGATCTTTTTCCAGTTGTTCTTTTTGAACATCACTGTTAGTCAATACTTCAGACTGAATATAGAACTTGTCTTTTCCTATTACAATATTTATTCCTGCTGAAACTGCTTCAGTGGTAGTATTTATGCTATGCGCCTTTACTTGCTTGGATAATGCGGGTATGATATTTAAATAAACTTCAGGTGTATTGGTTTGTATATATACTTTTATTTCGTCTTTGGGTTTCAGTTGGTTTTTAACTTTAGCATCCCTGATAGCTGTGATAGTTTCTTTTAATAATTCACCTTCATCAATAGCGGCTGCATTAATTAATCCAATTGCTGAATACTCCTTTACGCATAAATCTTCTTCTTGCTTTTCATTTAAGAGATGATACAATTCCTCTGTTATAAAAGGCATGAAGGGGTGCAATAGTTGCAGTAATTCAGAAAAGAAATAAACAGTTTTATCATATACTGATTGAGGCAATGTGCTGTCTATATCTGGTTTTATCCATTCCAGGTACCAACTGCAAAAGTCATCCCATATTAATGAATAGATTGTTTTTAAAGCCTCACTTAATTTAAATTCAGCTATTAATTTTTTTACTTCTGTACGTTGTTGACTCAACCTGCTTTCGAACCAGTTTACGGCAAAATTATCCTCTTCTGATTTTGTATCAGCCACTTTTTGTTGAAGCATCTTCACCAACTTTAATGCATTCCACATTTTATTGTTGAAAAATTTGCCTTGTTCCAAAGAAGCATTGTCGAATAATAGATCATTACCCGCAGGAGAGGAGATCATAATGCCAAAGCGAACTGCATCCGCGCCATAGTTTTCAATCAGTTCTAACAGATCAGGAGAATTTCCTAATTGTTTGCTCATTTTACGGCCCTGCTTATCACGTACCATACCGGTAAAATATACATCACGGAAAGGAATAGCTTTTTCTAAGGGCTTATCTTTATTGTATTCCATACCCGCCATTACCATGCGCGATACCCAGAAGAAGATTATATCCTGCCCCGTTACCAATACAGATGTGGGATAATAATATTTGATGTCTGAGTTGCCTGGATTGGAGATGCCTTTGAATACTTCCATCGGCCAAAGCCAGGAAGAAAACCATGTATCCAATACGTCTACATCCTGTTTTAAATCGTCAATGGTGAATGGTGAACCTTGCCTGCCGGCAGGCAGGTGGTGAATTTGCTCTTGTGTGCCATAAGTGGCTAACCACTTTTCAAATGCTTCTTCCTTGTTTGCTGCTACTATACAATTTCCTTTATCATCATACCAGGCTGGTATTTGTTGCCCCCACCATAATTGGCGGCTGATGCACCAGTCTTTTACATTTTCTAACCAATATTTATAAGTGGCTAAAAATTTATCACCTGGGTGAATGGTTATTTCTCCATTTACAACTGCCTCCAATGCTGGTTTTGCAAGCTCTTTCATTTTAAGAAACCACTGCGTAGAGATGCGTGGTTCTACTACTGCGCCTGAGCGTTGACTATAGCCAAGCCTCGTTTGGTATTCTTCTTCTTTTTGGATAAAGCCTTTTTCCTGCAGTTCTGTTATGATTTTCTTTCTTGCTTTGAAACGATCCACGCCCACATAGATCTGTGCGGCTGTACTCAAGGTACCATCCGGATTTAGTGTATCTACTACTTCAAGATTATGTTTCAATCCGAGGTTGTAGTCGTTGATGTCGTGTGCTGGCGTTACCTTTAATGCTCCTGTGCCAAAAGAAGTATCAACGTATTCGTCAAAAATTATGGGAATGCGCCGGTTAATGAGTGGCACTATAGCGTAAGCGTTTTTTAAATGCGCATAACGTTCATCGTTAGGATTTACACAAATGGCAGTATCGCCCATAATAGTTTCCGGACGCTGTGTAGCTATGGTAATAGATCCTTCTGTTTTACCATTTATTTCTATAGGGTAATTTATATAATACAGTTTTCCCTGCAGGTCTTTGTATTCTACCTCTTCATCGCTCAACGCGGTTTGAGCTGCAGGGTCCCAGTTGATCATTCTTGCTCCGCGGTAAATCAATCCTTTGGAATGCAGATCAACAAACACTTTCATTACCGCTGCATAATAAGAAGGGTCCATGGTAAAAGTCACTCTATCCCAATCAACACTGCAGCCTAGTTTTTCTATCTGGTGATAAATAATGCCACCATACTTATCCTTCCATTCATAAGCATATTTCAAAAACTCCTCACGGCTCAAATCATTTTTATCAATTCCTCTTTCTTTCAGCATAGCAACCACTTTCGATTCTGTAGCAATAGAAGCATGGTCGCTGCCCGGAACCCAGCAAGCGTTCTTGCCTTCCATCCTTGCATTGCGAACAAGAATATCCTGCACCGTTTCATTAAGGGTATGCCCCATATGTAACACACCGGTAACATTAGGAGGAGGTATAACAACAGTAAATGGCGTGCGGCTATCCGGAATACTTTTAAAATATTTCTTTTCTTTCCAATGCTTGTTCCATTTTTCTTCAACCGAAGCGGGCGTATAATTTTTGCTGAGTTCCATATTGTTTTACTATTGCGGGGAGCAAAAGTACGTATAAAACAAAAAAAACACCTTTTCACAATCAGTGAAAAAGTGTTCCGTCCAAGGGATAACAAATAATTTTACCAGGAGAGGTATGTGACAACCGCAATCGTAGCGTAAGCAAGAATTACAATCATAGCGATTTTCGCAGTTTCTCCAATGTGCAAAGAATTCAGAAGCTTCATAACTGATGATTTTATTATTACAAAATCAGGACCGGATGTAAAGCTTTCAAAATAGGATATGAAAATTATTAAACGAAACCAAGTACCATTGTACTCTTGACTGTAATTGCCGGGTTAAAGTTTAATGATGATCGAAGTTAAATATTTTCCTTAATATTCTACCTAATTTATTGTGTATACCGGTAGGGTTATTCACATAATTTTGACATTGCTTTTTTAATGCCTGATAATCAACCCTTTTCAAGGAAATTTCGGTGTTTTCACAAAAGGATTTTAACTTTAGATAACAAAAAATAAGGCTCATTTTGATCTTCGCGATAGTTGATATTGAAACTACGGGTGGCTATGCTTCTGCCAGCAATATAACGGAGATCGCTATATTCATTCATGATGGCACAAAGATTATAGATCAGTTTGAAACGCTTATCAATCCCCGGCAGCCCATTCCTTATTTTATTCAGACCATGACGGGTATCACCAATGAAATGGTAGCTGATGCTCCGGCTTTTGAAACGATTGCTGCCCGCATATACGATTTGCTGAACGATAAAATATTTGTAGCACATAGCGTAAATTTTGATTTCTCATTTTTAAATCATGCCCTGCAGCAGCACGGATTTTATTTGAATGTAAAAAAGCTTTGTACTGTAAGGCTTACAAGAAAAATATTTACAGGACTACCATCATATAGTTTGGGGAATTTATGCAGGTCGTTAGAGATCCCTATCGAAAATCGCCACCGCGCAGGTGGAGATGCATTAGCAACAGTGTTATTGTTTGAAAAGCTTTTACAAAACGACAGGTATAGTTATATACAACAGTTTTTGAAAAAATCTTCCAAAGAACAATATCTGCCACTGCATTTACCTAAAGAACAGATAGAACAATTACCTAAAAGACCGGGTGTATATTATTTCAGGAATCAAAAAGGAAAAGTGATTTATGTAGGCAAGGCAAAAAGTTTAAGAAAACGCGTAAGCAGTCACTTTACCCACAATGGAACGGGAAGGCAAAAGCAAGAGTTTGTAAGAAATGTACACGATATCAGTTACCAGCTTTGTGGTACAGAATTGATGGCGGCAATATTAGAAGAAACTGAAATAAAAAAATTATGGCCGGTGTACAACATCAGTCGTAAACAGCCAACTATTCAATATGCATTGTATGTTTTTGAAGACCAGTTGGGCTATGCGAGGTTGGCTATAGAACGCCGACGCAAACACCTGCGCCCCGTACATACTTTTGGGTTGATGTGGGATGGTTACAAACTATTATGGAAAATGATTGAACAATACCAGCTTTCACCAAGACTTTGCTTTATTGATAAAACAAAATATGAGGGTGAGTATGATGTATCGCCTGATGCTCCCGACGAATATAACAAGCGTGTTGAAAAAGCCTTGGAAGCATTACATGAAGATCTGCCCACATTTGCTTTGTTGGGAGATGGGGTAGAAGTAGATCAATACAGTTGCCTGCTGATGGAAAAAGGAAAATTTTATGGTATGGGTTATATCCCCCGCGAAATGAAACTCAATAATCTCTCACGGTTAAAAAATATTCTCACCCCTTACCAGGATAATGATTTTATAAGAGATATGATTTATCGCCATGTACAAAGCAATCCTGCCAGCAAGGTAGATTTTTAATGAAGGTTATTTTGCGCTTATATTTTTTAATCTTTTAAACATCCTGGTTAATCATTTGAGAAAATACAAATGCGATGTTGTTTTCTTTTTATAAATTTCTATTAAGCCGGCAACTTTATTTTTCCAAATTTTTATTTCAAAATAAGCGATTAGTTTCGCAGCCTTATGACAGTATTCGCACCAATTATAGCAGCCACGTTACATATTCGGGTATCTCAGGTAGATACCGTATTAGCTTTATTAGATGAAGGCGCAACCATTCCTTTTATTGCCCGTTACCGTAAAGACAAAACAGGGGCATTGGATGAGGTACAGATCCAGCAGATACAGGATGAATTAAAAACATTGAAAGCTTTTTCAGAAAGAAAAACGGCCATAGAAAAATCAATTACCGAGCAAGGTAAAATGACGGAAGCATTGCAGGAAAAACTTAATACAGTTGCCACGCTTGCTGAACTGGAGGATATTTATTTACCATATAAACCCAAACGCAAAACCAAAGCCCAGGCAGCCAGGGAAAATGGGTTGGAGCCATTGTCTGTTTTTCTGCTTGAACAAAAAGGAACTAACCTGCAGGAATATGCGGCAAGCTTTATAAATGAAAATATAAAGAGTGCTGACGATGCACTGCAGGGTGCCAGAGATATTATTGCTGAACAAATAAATGAGGATGCACAGATAAGAGCTAAGATGAGAAAGCTGTTTGAAGACAAAGCAGATTTGCAAAGCAGAGTAGTAGGGGAAAAAGAAACAGAAGGTATAAAATTTAAAGATTATTTTGATTATAAAGAACCGGTAATGAAAGTGCCATCGCATCGTGCCCTGGCAGTATTGCGTGGTTTTGTAGAAGGTGTGTTGCGGCTAGCTATTGAACCTGAAGAAGAGCAGGCGCTTGGGTTGATAGAAACAGTATTTGTGAAAGGAATGAATGATAGCACTGCGCATGTAAAAAAAGCCATCAAAGATTCTTATAAACGCTTATTGCAACCTGCGCTTGAAACAGAGTTCAGAACAACGCTCAAACAAAAGGCAGACGAAGAAGCCATTAATGTATTTGCTGAAAATCTTAAACAATTGTTGCTGAGTTCTCCTTTGGGTGGAAAAAGAGTGCTGGCTATTGATCCTGGTTACAGAACAGGATGCAAAGTTGTTTGTCTGGATGAGAATGGTGCTTTAAAAAAGAATGAACTGATATACGTACATGAAGCCGGTAAGTTGGAAAGTGCTGAACACACGGTTCGTTACCTCGTAAATAATTTCCGGATAGAAGCCATTGCTATAGGCGATGGCACGGCAGGAAGGGAGACTGAACAGTTTATCAAAAAACTAAATCTGGGTGTGCCGGTATTCCTGGTGAATGAAGATGGTGCCTCTATATATTCCGCCTCTGAAATAGCCCGGGAAGAATTTCCGGATTATGATATCACGGTACGCGGAGCCGTTAGTATCGGTCGCAGGTTGATGGACCCGCTTGCCGAGCTGGTTAAGATCGATCCCAAAAGTATTGGTGTAGGACAATATCAGCATGATGTAAATCAATTCAGGCTTAAAGAAAGACTGGATCAAACCGTAATCAGTTGTGTAAACCAGGTGGGCGTTAACTTAAACACAGCAAGCAAACATTTACTGGCTTATGTGAGCGGTATTGGTTCTACACTTGCAGAAAATATTATTAAGTACAGGGAAGAATCAGGCGGTTTCTCCAGCCGTAGTCAGTTATTGAAAGTACCAAGATTGGGTGGTAAGGCGTATGAACAATGCGCAGGTTTTTTGCGCATAAAAAATGCTGAGAATCTGTTAGATTCCAGCGCTGTGCACCCCGAAGCATATGAACTGGTTAAACAAATGGCGGCCGATAATAAGATAGATGTAAAATCTTTGATCGGTAACGAAACCGTGGTAAAACAAATTAACCCTAAAAAATATGTTACTGAACAATTTGGTGAACATACCATACAGGACATTTTAAAAGAATTGCAGAAACCGGGACTTGATCCACGTAGTGAGGTGCAGCAATTTGAATTTGCCGCTATTTATAAAATAGAAGATGTGCAGGTAGGCATGGTAGTGCCGGGGATTGTTACCAATATTACCCGGTTTGGTGCTTTTGTTGATATTGGTGTAAAACAGGATGGATTGGTACATGTAAGTGAAATTGCCCATAAATATATTGAAGACCCCAATGAGGTATTGAAACTGAATGACAAAGTAACTGTAAAAGTGATGGAAGTAGATCAGCTTCGTAAACGCATTGCATTATCCATCAAACAAGCGCAGGAAACTCCACAAAGAAAAGAATATAGTAAGAACAATCATAATAGTAACAGAAGGGATAATATAAACAAACAACCAGATCTCTCATCAGCATCTTTGGATGATGCACTAAGCGCTTTGAAGAAGAAGTTTGGGAAGTAAGAAAAAATTTCTTTGAAGGTTACGATTCAGCATTCCTCTTTATATCAAACCTCTGCTAAATAATCAGGAGAGACATTTATCTTCGCTTATACGTGTATCCGTATGATCATTTATCGATCTGCGGTAGCACTATTCTTCAACATCAAAATATGTTATGAATATTAAGCGCCCAGGTAAAAAATGGTCATATCTTTTTGCATTATCTGTTTTACTGTGTGAAAGCTTTTCAACTCATGCACAGCCGGTTGAACGAAGGATTATTACTCCTGAATACAAAGCGCTTCAGCAAAAATTGGCCACAGGCTGGAATACATGGTATAATAACAGCATGCTATCGCATGTATTATTGCCGGAAGGATTTGCCATCAATATATGTGTAACCCGCCCGGGCGATCCGCAATATGTAAAAGAATTTTTTAAGGCAGCGGATATTCAACAGCGTCCCGAAAAAGTTATTCCCGGATTGCGTTCTGACGATGGCAGCTACACCAGTATTATAATGCAGTATAAAGGCGAAGAAATAAGTGTTCAGTCTGCTAAAGATGGAAATGATGAGTTGATATTGATAACACCTTTAAAAGGTTCGCAAAATTATATTGTTGTTGAAGCAGGTCTTCCGTGGAACAGGGAAGGGCTGCTGGGAAAACAATTTAATATTCTTGCGGGAAAAGTTTCAGGGAAAAATATTTCGGTGTATACGACAGGAAAGCCAGTTGCGGATGCCTATTCTGTTACTACCGCACCACATATGAGCTTTACTACCCAACAGGAGCTGGGCATTTGCACAGGCAAACAAAGATCGCTGGATGATATAAAAAAAATAATTGATCAACACCGCGAAGAACAACAAAAGCGTATAGACAGTTATGGAGCATTATCTGAATCATTCAAAGCAATGCAAACCATTCTTGCGTGGAATACTACATATGATGCTGCCAATAAGCGTGTGATCTCTCCCGTTAGCAGGCTTTGGAGCAATGGATGGGGCGGCTTTGTGTTGTTTGATTGGGATACGTATTTCGCCAGTTATATGCTTTCATTGTTTAATAAAGATCTTGCCTATGCAAACGCGATTGAAATAACAAAAGCCATTACACTAGATGGTTTTATTCCTAATTATCAATCGCCGTATGGTAATACTTCATGGGATCGTTCGCAGCCACCTGTAGGAAGCACCATTATGCTGAATATTTATAAAAAGTACAAAGAGAAATGGTTTTTGAATGAAGTATACAATGAACTATTAACCTGGAACAGGTGGTGGCCAAAAAACAGGGATGTGAAAGGATATTTATGTTGGGGATCAAAAGCAGTTCCGGATACTTTAAAAACCATCAACAGTCACGATCTGCAGGCAGCTAAATATGAATCCGGTCTCGACAATTCGCCGATGTACGATAACATCCCATTTAATGGCACAACAAATACCATGGAACTGGCAGATGTAGGTTTGATGAGCATGTACATTATGGATTGCAATTCACTTGCCGAAATGTCGGATATATTGAATAAAAAAAACGAAGCCGGCGAATTGCGAAAACGTGCGGCATATTATAGCAAACAATTGGCTACGCTATGGGATGAAAAAACAGGAATTTATTTAAACAAAAGATTAGATAGTAATGAAAAAAGTTATCGCTTATCGCCTACCAATTTTTATCCCATGCTTGCGAAAGCCTGCACGCAGCAACAGGCTGAGCGTATGATAAAAGAACATTATTATAATCCTGATGAATTTTACGGAACATATGTAATACCTTCTATAGCTCGTAACGATCCTGGCTTTAAGGATAATGATTACTGGCGCGGCAGAATATGGGGACCAATGAATTTCCTGGTATATATGGGGATGGAAAACTATGATCTGAAAGAAGCAAGAGCAGACCTGATCCGTAAATCAAAAGCATTGCTGATGAAGAACTGGAAAGCAGAAGGAGGCGTATATGAAAATTATAATTCGGTAGAAGGCACGGGCGGTGATGTTAAAAGCGCGGATGCTTTTTATCACTGGGGTGCTTTATTAACCTTTATGGAGTTTATTGAAAATGGTGTGTACCACAATAAAAAGTAAGGGTTCAATGTGTGGAATAAATAATAGCTCATTATTTCACTGAAAAAAAGTTTCTCTTTTATTTCAAACACTGCTTTGCCGGAAGTGCTGTATTCATACGTTTGCCTGATCTTTTTTTGGGAGGAACGGTTCATGAGCATATACCGTTATACGTCCTCATATTTTTATGAGCTTGTAGAAAAATTTCGTAGCATAGTTATTCTTTTATTATAGTGTCTGTAAATTATAGATAAACGGCAATTGTTAGTCGAAATCCACTCTTCTGATAGAAAGAACTATCTATATTTGCCGAGCAGCTACTTGTTAACCTTCGTATTACAATATCAACGTCAAAAAAACACCATGATTGTGCATGTTTTTACTTACCGCCAAAAAATCAGTTACACGCATATTTATCCCATTGCTGCTTTTATTGTATTTACTATTTATTTTGGTGTAAATCAATATGGCATTTCCTTACGCAAATGGAAGTTATTGGAGTATCCAAACAGCCTGTATGCATTAAGTATATTATCTGTTGTATTTATTACTTATGCATTGTATAGATTCATCGTGCGCCGCCGGGCTCTTAAAAATCCCAACCATATTATTATGAAAGAAAGAAGTTTTGATTTTCCACATGGTTCATCAGGAAAAGTAAGTATCGATTATAACCAGGTAGATGAGTTGTGGAACAAAACAGAAAGCAATGATGGTGAGCTAATAATATTGTATGTGAAAAATCCCAGGAGCCGTTATACATTCAAAGCAGATTATTTTGCCAGCAACTCAGAATTTTCGCTTTTTAAAGATATGATCATTGTATGCTGTAGCAACATTACAAACAAATAGAGCAATTAAATGATCTTATACTTTTCCAGCGCCCATCCAGTTGATGGTATTAGTAAGCAATTGCATCACCCATTTTTCTTTGAATATAGGATAACTTTCATGACCCGGTCTGAAATAAAATACTTTACCCTTGCCCAAATTCCAAAGTGAACCGGAGCGAAACCATTCGCCTCCTTCCCAGCATTCTTCAAAAATCAATTCGTCGGGAGCTGGCACGTGAAAAGGTTCATTATACATTTCCGTATGGGGTAAACTCAATTTAGCCGGCAACCCTTTTACAATAGGATGTGTTTTTTGTAAAATGGTTATAGTGCTTGGTTTCCCATCATTGCGAACATCCGGGAAAACACAGGTAGGCAGATGCACTTCCAGTTTTTTGCTGCCATTGGGAAACTTTTGAATATCAGTATATGGAGAAACGCGTTCCGTACGATGTGGAACCGATTTCCTGATCTCTGGTCTTATAAATTGTACATCTTCTTTATTTAGTGATTTGTCTGCAAAAGTTCGCCTGCGGGTAATTTCATTCATGCATTCAACAAACGGCGTAGACCAATGAGCTGAGTGCAATGCTATAAGTGATAGCTTGCCCGCATCAATACGTTTTACAATATTTTCTCCTTTCTCAATACTGATCTCCTGGTGCCTTACATGACCCCACCATACAATCACATCAGTATTATCCAATATTTTTTCCGGTATTCCCTGGTCTGCATCATCCAGTCCTGCGGATGTTACGGTAAACAATGGATTTTGTTTTAGCTGATCAGCAATACAATTCCCTAAAAAGTTTTCATATCCTTCTTTCTCCGTATCTGCTCTTTCATCCCAAACCAATACCCGGATTTTAGCCTTTTGCTGTGGCAAAGCAAACAATGAAGAGGTTGAAATTATTCCCGATGTTGCCAGTATGGTAGAGGCTTTTATGAAATCACGTCTTTGATAATGCATATTGATATTTTGAAATAGTGGATAGTAACTGCTTATATCTTATTTATGAAAGTAGTCATTTGCAGGCAATAAAGTAGAAAGTCATTTATGCAAATTTTTGTATTTCTTCTTTAAACTTATTCCAGGTGTTTATTCTTAACTTCATCACCCTGATTTAGTCGCTTAGGTTTGCGATAAGACATTTGGATTTGAGCAATTATGAGTGACTTTTTAAACCAAAGAAAAAATTAATTAAATAGCTTGTTTATGAGTCCAAGAAAACTTTTCAATATTATTTTAAAGATATTCGGACTTCTTTTTATAAGAGAAATTATTAATGCAATTCCTTCAATAATTTCTTCATTACTGCAATATTTCTATACTTCAAGTATAGGAGCCGCTATAGCAAGCGTTGTAATATCCTTACTGATACTTGCATTTTATGCTTTTCTGGCGATGCAATTGTTATTTAAAACCAATAAGATTATTGATGTTTTAAAGTTAGATCAAGGATTCAGAGATAATGAACTTTCATTTGGGCAAGGAGAAGAATTTGCTATTCATTTATCAAGCACTACTATTTTTACAATAGCTCTTATCGTAATTGGTGGAGTCATCCTTGTTGATGAAATCCCGGATTTTTGCAGACAATTTTATTTATATGTTAACCAGTCCAACAATCGATACAATCCTGTAAAGCCCGATCCTTCGTATATGATCTTTTCAGCAATAAAAATTATTATTGCATTATTATTGATAGGAGAAAGAAAGAGGATAATAGATTTTATTGAGAGTAGAAAAAGTGGAAATAGCAAAGAAGAAAACGTAGAGCCGTAATTTACTACAAGCAAGCTCGCATTTCTCTGAAACAAATTTCCCTTTTACTATGAAAAGAATACTAACTCTGATTATGCCTCTTTTGATTCATTTTTACAGTATTGCTCAAACAGATACCGTAAACTATAATTTCGATTACACGGTAATGAAAGTAAGAGGTGATCTAAATAATGATAAAATAGAAGATGAAGTTGTTGTAACGCAGGATACCTTGAATGAAAAAGCACCCTATCAATTACAGGTTTTTTTCAAAGGCCTGGATGGGCAAAATAAATTGGTAGCAACGTCTATAAAAATAATTGAACCCCAATATCCCGAAGGAAGAGATGGATTCAGAACGGGCAATGGATTTTCTGAGGTGATTATAAATAAAGGTGTACTGAGTGTAAATGCCGAATTGTTGCGCGGTCATTATGAGCATAAGTTTCGATTTCAAAATGGCAATTTCGAGTTGATTGGTTTTTCGAAAGTGAGTTCTAATGGGCAGGGTGCAATAACTTATATTGATTTTAATCTTATAACAGGAATAAAAATAGGAACTATAGAAACGTATGATACAAACAAAATAATAAGCAAACGTAAAGAGAAAATTATGATCAGACCCCTGCCAAAATTACAAGACGTAATTCCCCTGGAAAACGATTTGTATTGAATGTAATGGCTGATGCTATGCAGCCGGTTTAAATGCGTACCTTGGTTGCCAGGCTTCAATTAACAGCGTTTACAGAACCCTTGTTCGCATGGGTAATGGAAAAATTGCAGAGGAAAGAGATTTCCTGGACAATCTTGAGTTCATGCAGCAGCTTGGGCTTATTCCAAGACAATAAAATTTGAATGTTACTATTGCAATATGATAAGTCAACCTGTAGATTATATTGAGAAATTTTCAGAGATTTTTGAACCTGCTCTCCTTGCTGAACTGGAACAGAAATCTATGCTGATGGAAGTAAAGTGTGGTGATACTATGCTTAATATAGGACAAACCATACGGGCGGTTCCATTGCTGGTAAGTGGTACGGTAAAGGTTAGTCGCATAAATGATGAAGGACAGGAATTGCTATTGTACTATGTGAAGGAAGGAGAAAGTTGTGCTATGACTTTTAACTGCTGCATGCTGTCTCAAACCAGTGTGATTAAAGGTGCGGCAGAGGAAGACAGTGTGCTGCTCTGTGTTCCTGTAAACCTGATGGAAGAATGGATGCTGAAATATCCTTCCTGGAAAAAATACGTGATGACCACAATGCTGAACCGCTTTAGCGAGATGATCAGGTGCATTGATGAAGTAGCATTTAAAAAACTGGATGAAAGGTTAATCAATTACCTGAAGGAAAAATCAAGAGTCACAGGATCTTCTGTCCTGAATCTGACTCATCAACAGATAGGAGATGAACTGGGCACCAATCGCGTGGTAATTTCCAGGCTATTGAAAAAGCTGGAAAACGATAAGAAGCTGCTCATCTATAATAAGCAAATCAAACTGCTTAAAGATTTGTAACATTTGTTACACTGCATTGTAACGGTTGTTACAGGAATACGAAATTATACATTGCACATTTGTAGTGTTAATTAATTATTTAAAAAAAACTACAAATGCCATGAGCTTACGATTAAATTCCACCGCACCTGATTTTACCGCAGAAACCACTAAAGGAACCATTCGCTTTCATGAATGGATAGGCGAAGGTTGGGCAATGCTTTTTTCGCACCCCAAAGATTTTACTCCCGTATGTACAACAGAACTGGGGTATATGGCTAGTATAGCGCATGAATTTGCCAAACGCAACTGCAAAATTATTGGCTTAAGCGTAGACCCGGTAGAAAGCCATTTAAAATGGGAAAAAGATATTGAAGAGACGCAAGGTGCGGCTGTAACATATCCAATGATAGGAGACCCTTCTTTGGCAATCGCCAAATTGTATGATATGCTTCCAGCAGAAGAACCCGGTAGTTTTGAAGGAAGGACAGCAGCAACCAATCAAACCGTACGTTCTGTTTTTGTGATTGGCCCTGATAGAAAAATAAAATTGCAGCTCACTTATCCTATGACTACAGGGCGCAATTTCAATGAAATCCTGCGTGTGCTGGATTCTATGCAGTTAACCGCTGTTCATAAAGTAGCCACTCCGGTTAACTGGCAGCAGGGTGAAGATGTAATAATTGTTCCCGCCGTATCTGATGCGGAAGCAAAAGAAAAATATCCTGGTGGCTGGAAAACCGTTAAACCTTATCTCCGTATTATTCCTCAGCCTGCTAAACTCAATTAATTATGAAAGCACCATTATCCATGCGCTTATGGTTTGCTGTTATGGCAGTCATGGTTTGGGCAGGTATATATTTTAGCGGGTTTTCAATAGTAAGCTGGTTGCTATACCTGCCCGCAGCGGCATTTACCATCGCCAGCATATTTGGCATGTGCCCAAGCCAGTTGCTCTTTTTTAAGATGTTCGACGCTAAAAAAAGACAAACCAAAAATGATTAGCAAACCGGATGCAGTATTATTTTTTTGATAGCTGCTATTGTATTTACTTCGATGATGTTTTCTTTTACTTCATCCGTTTAGTATTCCTGAAATTTGTATGATCCCAATTGCGAAAGCGCTTCATCTGCAAACCTTTTAACATCAGCCTTTGAGAATCGCCTGGTTTTTTAAGTGATGGATATTATTAAAACCGCAAAAATTAGCTGGTATATATATTAATAAAGTAAAACACATGAAATTACGTGTAACAGTATTAGGGGCTGGATTTGGTGGATTAGAACTCAGCACTATACTTTCAGAAACCCTCGGCGATAAGCTTGATCTTACATTGATAGATCAAAATGATTCTTTTTTCTTTGGTTTTTCAAAGCTGGATGTAATGTTTGGTCATAAACAGGCTGATGCTGTAAAGATTGCTTATAGCAGTATTGTAAAACCCGGTATACAATTTCGAAAGGAAACCATTACTGCTATTGACCCTGTAACAAAAAAAGTTACTACACAAAAGAGTACTTACGAAGCAGACGTGTTGGTAGTAGCCCTGGGTGCGAATTACGATACAAATGCCACTCCGGGTCTTGCGGAATATGGCAATGAGTATTATAGTTTCTCCGGGGCTGAAAAGCTGCGCGATGTATTGCCAGGTTTTACAAAAGGCAATGCAGTAATAGGGGTATGCGGTGCGCCATTTAAATGCCCGCCTGCTCCCAGTGAAGGCGCTTTGATGTTGCATGATTACCTGGTGAGCCGTGGTGTTCGTGAGGCATGTAGTATTAGCCTGATAATTCCCTTCGGGTTGCCTATACCACCATCACCCGATTCTTCCAAAGCGTTATTAAAGGCATTTGAAGAAAGAAATATCCGCTTTATCCCTCAAAGAAAAGTGAGTTCAGTAAGTGCTGATAAAAAAGTAGTACTGGATGACGGCACCGAGTTGCCCTGCGATTTGTTATTGGGTATTCCAAAGCATGTAGCGCCGGATGTGGTGTTGCAAAGTGGATTGGCGGAAAATGGGTGGATACCGGTAGATCGTGCAAATCTACGCACCAGGTTTCCTGATGTATATGCCATTGGTGATGTAACAAGTGTAGGTACACCCAAGGCTGGCGTGTTTGCCGAAGGCGCTGCAAAGATTGCTGCTGCATCTATCATAGCTGCATTCAATGGAAAAGAAAACGATACGCCGTATTCGGGTGCGGGTTCCTGTTATATTGAGTTTGGTAAAGGCACTGTTGCACGGGTAGATGTTGATTTTTTCTCAGGTCCTAAGCCTTTCGGTACTCACCAGGATGCTTCAGAAGCATTGGTGATTGACAAAGAGCATTTCGGGTCGAGCCGCAAAGCCCGTTGGTTTGGGCAGTAATAAATGGTTCTAATGTTTAAAAATAATAGAAATAATCATAATCATCCATCATCAAACTAATTTAACATGGCAAACTACTTAATTGAGATTCCTCACTCGGAAAATACATTTGAATGCAAACAGGTGATCAAACTATTTGTTGAATCAGGATCACATTTATTGGCAAATGCACATTGGGGTTGTAAAGCCGGTGTACATAAATCGTGGTTCATCAGCGATTTTAACAGCAAGGAAGAAGCATTGCAGATTGTTCCTCCTTTTTTAAGACATTCAGCCAATATTATTGAACTGACAACATTTAGTAAGGCTGATATAGTACAGTTTGCCGAAGCGGGTAAATAGCAACAATATTCACTCTTCATTGTAAAAACGCAAATGCTTCTTATTGGAGGTATTTGCGTTTTTATTTAGATTTGAGAAGGGGGAAAAAGCAAGGCTTTGAAGTTGACTACAATTGTATCTAAAACATGCTTGTTATGAAAAAGACTTTCATTATTATCTTTTCCATTTTATTATCTTGTTTAGCTCATGCACAACTGCCGCCCGGTAGAGAAGCAACGGAAAGAGAGAGGGCGCTTTTAGAAAGAAGCCATGATTGTGCAAAAACGCTTTCAATACCATTGTCTCAGCGAATAAGAAAATATCCATTCAATCGCACAACCCGGATTCAGTTAGTGTCTTTCAAATCAAGCCGCGATACATTGTTGGGAGGCTATTACAGAGATAGTCTGCCAAGACAGAATGATACGGTTTGCTTCTCTAAGCTATTTGAAACATATACGTTGTCCTTAATTCAGATTGATAGATTGACAGACTTAATTTATAACTACGGGTTTAAGTTCAAATACATGCCAAAAGGTGATGTATATTTCATTGCAACAGCAAAGCAATGCTATAATCCCAGAAATGCTATCTTGTTTCTTGATAAAGACAATAAGGTTTTTGAATTTATTGAAATCTGTTTTGAGTGCGAACAAACACGTACCAGTTCTGAAAAGCTGAGTTTAGGAACAGACTGCAATCAGAAGTTTTTACTTATAAAGGATTTCTTTAAATCCACAGGAATTCAATATGGAGTTTCCGATAGAGCTGAAGACGAAGAGTAGACCCTGTTAATAGTGTAATAGAATATTTTTTATACTTAAGAAATAATAAAGACCTATGCAAAAAGATGAGATAGAAGTTTTCTCACCTAAAAGCAGGCAGGAGTGGAGGCGATGGCTGAAAGCAAATCATGCAACTCAGCAATCTGTCTGGCTTCTTTTATACAGATTGGATTCCGGTAAACCAACAATAGACTGGACTACAGCAGTAGAGGAAGCCCTATGTTTTGGATGGATAGACAGTAAAAGAAAACCTTTGGATAAAGAAAAGTTTATACAATTTTTTAGTAAGCGAAAGCCAAACGGAACCTGGTCGAGAATCAATAAGGAAAAAGTGCAGCAACTCATTGACAATGGACG
This sequence comes from Agriterribacter sp., assembly GCA_047600465.1. Taxonomy (GTDB): domain Bacteria; phylum Bacteroidota; class Bacteroidia; order Chitinophagales; family Chitinophagaceae; genus Agriterribacter. The sequence goes on along the minus strand of JASGKU010000007.1, from coordinate 180,293 downwards.
CATGTCGAAAGCTGGCTTGATAACTATTGAAGCTGCCAAACAAAATGGCTCATGGAATATTTTAGACAATGTAGAAGCATATACCATTCCTAAAGATTTGTCTACAGCATTCAGAAAACATGCGGGTTCAAGAAATTTCTTTTTGAGTTTAAGCAAGTCTGTTCAGAAAAGACTTTTGCAATGGATTGTACTTGCCAGGCGGCCAGAAACACGACAAAAGCGTATTAATGAAATTGCGGAACTTGCTGCGCAAGGAATAAAACCTAAACAGTTTTAGATAGAAAAGTTTTCGTGGTGATACAGCATTAATCTCTGACTAAATTCTGAACTAGGATATGTTACAGTTAATTTCTAAAGTGCAATATAAAAATTTTGAAACAGGAGAGTTTAGTGAAAAAAATAAAAGAGGCTATGATGAAACAATACAGTTGATAGAAGCTTTTCCCTGGGAAGAACAGCGTAAAGATTTGCGGGTAAATCTCACTAATCCTTCGGTAACGTTGGAAGGTATTAATGCTACTTACCTGAAACTAGCTTTATTCTATAATGGTAAATTTGTTTTGCATTATTTTAGCCATGAAGGTGAACTGTATACAAAAAGCTTTACCGAATTAAAAGATGCATATCCTTATATACAAAAATACTTTTCGCCCGATTCGTTTGATCTAACTGATTTCAAAAAAGAGCCTACCTGGTTTCAGTATAACTTAAAGCATTTTGTTAGCCAGGATTTTATTTACCTGATCACTCCAAAACGCATCAAAGACTATTTATTCTCTACAACAGGCTTTAGTTTAGCTTTTGGGTTGCTCATTATTTTGTTTATAGTTGTTACTTCTCCGGCACCTGGCATTATTGCTATTTGGTTATTTGTAGTAATAGTTATGTTTTTTATGGGAGGTGGTATCAATCTTATTCTGTTTTTTAATTACTACGATTATTCAAAAAATAAAATGCTTGTAATGTCAAAAGGCAATGATGTATTCTTTTTTGGAAATAAAGATTCTCCAATCGAGTATAATAAAAAAGATATTTTGAGATTTATATCCGTTCGGTCAAAAAGTTCAAAAAGCCCTGTAGCTGGTTTCGGATTTATTATTATTGAACTTAGAAATGGCAAAACAATTAGAATCCCCAATATTTTTGTTGACTCCAACGCATTGGAAAATAAACTCTTTGAATATCCAAAAATTGAAAAAAATATATTTCCCTTTATGAGAAATACATAACACAATTAATCTTTTATGAAACACACACTCACCGCGGCTTGTTTAATGATCACAGCGTTTCTTTCTGCACAAAGTAAATTGCCTTCTGCACAACAATTTTTTTTAGATAGTGCTTTGCAAAAATGGATGATATCCTTTAGTAATATACATGCATCAGGATTTGTAAGAACCGGTACTCAACATTTTGAGAATGTAGAAGATAAAAACTTCGATCAGTATGAGAGATTTGTTTCCTTATACAAACCTTTGCTCACCTATTCACCATACGGTAGCCAGTTTATAGATATATACAGTTATCAACTTAATATAGAGCGTAAGGGTAATTCATACGTTGCCAATCCTCAAGCAGAGCAGGCTATTTATTTATGCAATGCCAATACTAAATATTGGAAGCGGATTTATTTTACTGGTAGTACTGTTTGGATAGAAGAAGTTGCCTGGTTGTCTGACACAACTTTTGTATTGGCTGGTGCCGAATCTTGCAGTGATGATAAAAGAAAGCCTGTTTTGATGATAGGGCATACTGTTGGTGAAACTTTTGAAAAGTTTTCCATGTGGGATAAGTATGTCAACAGGAAAAGTTACATCTCTCCCGCGCTTAAAAAAATGCGAATAAAGGGAATATAGTTTCATCTTTAGCCGATATTCTAATCATCAGCCACAGCAATAATCCATTTTATTTAAAGCTGTAACTTAGATAATAACTGAACAGTCTTTCCAAATGTAAACCCCAACTGCATATGAGCTTTCATCGATTGCTTTCTGCCAACATATACCCAGGCATGCTTTTTTGTATAATTGCTGCATGTCACCTCAGTTGTACCACCAAAAATAAAAACCTCATTCTTGATCATGCCCGTTTTGCAGCTGAGTATTATAAAGAAGATGCACAGTGGTACCTGGATAATATTCCATTTTTTGAATGCTCAGATAAACAAATGGAGCAGGTATACTACTATCGCTGGAAGTTGTACAAAGCGCATATCCGCAATGTGGGAGCAAACGGTCCTGTAATTACTGAATTTATAAATGATGTAACCTGGGATATTGATCCATATAGTACCATTAATGCTGCGGCTATGCATCATATTTATGAAGGCCGCTGGCTGAAGAATGATTATTATATGAACGGGTATATTAATTACCTGTATCATCACGGTGGAAACAACCGGCAGTATAGCGAAAGCATAGCAGATGCAGCTTATGCACGCTTCCTGGTAAATAGAGATTCTTCTTTTTTAATGGATCAGTTGGATAGTATGGAGCATATTTACAATGCATGGTATGATCATTATGATTCTGCAAAAAATATGTATTACATACCAGCCATGCCCGATGCCACGGAATATACCATCGCATCTATAGATGCGTCTGGCGGAAAAGAAGGGTTTGCAGGAGGAGAAGCATTCCGTCCTACTATCAACAGTTATATGTATGGCAATGCGTTGGCTATTGCACATATTGCAACTATGAAACACGATACAGCTACTGCTAACATATACCTGCAAAGAGCGGCTGAAATAAAAGCAAATGTGCTCCATCATTTATGGAATGATTCGTTACAGCATTTCATCGACAGGTATAAGGTGGATAATAATTTTGTGCATTACTGGCATTTTATCCGTGGCAGGGAACTGGCTGGTATGATTCCCTGGTATTTTAATCTTCCTGAAGATGCGGATAAATATACAGTGGCGTGGAAGCATGTATTAGACACTGCTTATTTATTAGGTGCATTTGGCTTGCGCACCAACGAACCTTCTTATGAATATTATTTCAAGCAGTTTGTCATCTACCAGGGACAGCGGGGCAGTCAATGGAATGGTCCTAGTTGGCCATACCAAACCAGCCAGGTTATTACGGGAATGGCTAATCTTTTAAATAACTACAAACAAAAACTTGTAACCAATGCTGATTATGTAAAATTGCTCCGGTTGTATACGCAGCAGCATTATCTGCCCGATGGCAATATCAATCTTGTTGAAAATTATGATCCGAATCTCGGTGGCCCTATCGTATACTATTACTGGAGTAATCATTACAATCATTCTACTTATAATAACCTTGTCATTTCAGGATTGTGTGGTATCCGGCCTTCAGAAGGAGATACGCTTGATATTCATCCGCTTGTTGATAGTTCCATTCATGATTTCTGTTTAAGCGATGTGCAATACCATGGACATGCTTTAACTGTATTGTATGATGAGGATGGTACAAAATATCAGCAAGGGAAGGGTGTAACAATTTTTGTAGATGGTAAGAAGGTAAACACGGCAGGTGCAGATGGACGTTATAAGGTTTTTGTTGGTAAACCGATTTTGCATAAACCTATTGCTGCCCCTACCAATTACGCGTTGAATATTACCCGCAAAGGATATCCAATTATTTCTGCCAGTGGCAATGGTTCAATAGACTCACTATACCAGGTGGTTGATGGCAGAATATGGTACTTCCCTGAAATTACCAATCGTTGGGCAACATGGGGTTCCCCTTCTAAAAACGATTGGGTGGTATTTGATTTTGGCAAGCCCCGCGAGTTATCCAGCGTGAAAATATATCCTGTTGCCGATGATAAAACATTTGCACTACCAGATGATATCAGCATAGAATACCGAAATGGAGCGGAATGGCTACCGGTAACTATCAACCGCAAATCTCCGGATAAACTTACTGCCAACACAGGCAATCAATTTTTCTTTACTAAAATATCAGCGAATAATATCAGGATAAATTTTGTGCACACAGCAAAAGTGATTGCTATTTCGGAGATTGAATGTTATGATGAATAAAAGAATGCTGCATTGTCAGTATTCAATAAGGTTAATAAAAAACCTGCCCTGAAACCAGGGCAGGCCACCCGATGAAAACCCTGATAAACCTGAACTTATTGTTTGATAAACCTGAATGTTTTTTTACCTGTACCCGTTTGCACCAGCACTATATACTGACCAACCGGAAGACCAGATAGATTCAATTCCAATTGCCTGGTGCCGGTAATCCGGTGTTTATTCAAAAGAATACAAGTGCCTTTTATATCCATTACAGAAGTATTCAGCTGACCGATATCTTCGTTCAATGCTATCGTACACTTTACTCCGCTGACAGGATTAGGGTACAGCTTTTCTACCGGCACATTAACTATTGAATCAGCAGGCGTAGATAGTTTTGTTTCTTCTCCTGTTTCTCTTGCAGTAAGCGTTGCCGTAACAGTGACAGTAATTGTTTCTTCATCATACAATACCGGCGATCCATTATCTGTTACCCGCACTTTAAAAGTAAATGTTCCGGTTGCTGCCGGCGTCCATGTAAATACACCTGATGTTGCATTGATAGCTGCACCTGAAGGAGGTGTAATCAAAGTATATGTTTTTGTTTGACCCGCATCTACATCTGTAGCAGTAGCCGTAAACGTGAGCGGTTTGCTTTTTGCAATTGTTTTATTGCCGATGGATGCGAGTACCGGTGTATCATTTACCTGGGTAATAACAAATGAAATCACTGCAGGTGCGGAACTGATACAACCCAGGCTCACCGTATAATAGAAAGAATCAACACCATAATAATTTGCTTTTGGTGTATAAGTTCTATTAGCACCAGTTCCGGTAAGTGTTCCGTTTTTAGGTGCAACGGTTATGTTGAATTGCTGAAGCGAAGAGCCGTTTCCGGTTAATACAATTGCTTTTGGTTTATCTTCTGTAACGGCAATATTTTTTTGAGCATTAGCAATTAAACCATTTTTAGGTCCTATAATAAGTCCGCCGGAGGGAGCACCACCATCTGTAAGCAAATTAAAATGACGAAAGACAGTAAATGTACCGGTAGAAGAAATCCTGAACAGTGTTCCTGCTTTATAAGTACCGCCACTGGTAGTAACGCCATAAAAATTGCCATCTGCTGCCATAGCGAGCGTTCCTTTGGGGGCACTGCCATCGGTTGTTGGTGCCAGTGTACGCAACACTGTTAGCACACCTGATCTGGTAATTTTAAAAATAGTTCCACCGCTGCTTCTGCCTCCTGTGCTGTTATTGCCATAGAAGGTACTGTCATTACCCGGCACCAATGCTCCCGTAAAACCGTTACCATCAGTGCCATAGGTGAGCGTCTTAATTACGGTAAAAACACCTGCAGGCGTAATCTTAAAAAACCGCGAGTTGTAAGAAGTAAGTCCATAAAGGTTGCCATCTTTTGCCACAACAAGACTTCCTTCGGGTGCAGATCCATCAGTTGTACTTACCAGGTTGCGCAAAACAGTAAATACGCCTGCGGTTGTAATTTTGAAAATCGTGCCACCTGAACCGGTACCTCCTGTGCTTGTCATGCCATACAATGCGCCATCAGGTCCCTGCACTAAAGATCCTTTTGGGTAAGCACCGTCTGTGGCTGTTTTTAATTGCCTGAGTACAGTATAGCCGCCCGTTGGTGTAATCTTAAAAATAGTGCCCACGCTGTTGGTTCCACCTGTTTCAGTCATTCCATAAAAATTTCCGTCGGTGGCGCGTAGCAAGGCTCCGCTTGGATTGGCGCCATCTGTTGTTTTATTGAAAGAACGGAGCACGCTTGTTACGCCACCGCAAACTTTAAAAACAGTACCATAATTATACACACCACCATAACGGGTTAAGCCATACAATGCACTATCCTTACCTGTTACTAAATTTTCCTGCGGCTCATTACCTTGTGCGGCTCCATTGATAGCGCTGATAAGAGTAAACGTACCAGCTGTATTTATTTTGAAGATAGTTCCATAAAAACTGCTACCTCCCTGGTTAGTCATAGCATACAAATAACCGTCAGTATTTGCGAACAGGCTACCATTGGGATATCCGCCGGTTGTGGTAAGATCCAGTTTTTTTAATACGGTGTATACACCTGTGGTTGTGAGTTTAAATATGGCACCATAAGTTCCCCCACCGGAGTATTTAGTCATACCATAAAAATTGCCATCAGTAGCCTGCACAAGATTGCCTGTAGGGCTTCCACCATCTGTACTTGTATTGAGCGAACGGACTACAGTAAAAGTGCCTGTAGTAGTGATCTTAAATATTGTTCCATTGTAATTTATACCACCACTGCTGGTCATGCCATATAACGAGCCATCTTTGGCTTCCAGCAAATCGCCATATGGATAGGCTCCATCGGTTGCTGAAGCCAATGAGCGCAATACAGTATACGTACCCGTAAGTGTTATACGGAATATAATTCCATAATTTGCAGTTCCGCCCCAGTAACTCATTCCATACAGGTTGCCGTCTTTTGCCTGGATAAGGCTGCCGTAACTATTGCCTCCATCTGCTTTACTTAATACTTTCAAAACAGTATAAGTGCCGGTGGGTGTTAATCTGAATATCGTACCATATCCATTAACGCCTCCTGCATTATTGATGCCATAAAAATTTCCGTCTGTTGCCTGTACAAGCGTACCTTGAGGGCGACCTCCATCTGTGTTTATACTGAGGCTTCGGACTATTGAGTAAACTCCAGCCGGGGTAATCTTAAATATAGCACCACCATTATTAATACTTCCACTGGATGTATAGCCATAAAAGTTTCCATCCTTTGCAAGCAGAAGGCTTCCTTTAGGATATCCTCCATCGTTAGTGAGATCAAAATGTTTCAACACTTTTAACGCGCCTGTGGTAGAAATTTTAAAGATTGTACCATAACCATAAGTGCCACCCTGGTAGGTGGTGCCGTATAATGCTCCATCTGTACCCTTTACAAGATTACCGAGTGGTCCATTGCCCCAGTCGGCAAAGCCTTTTATTATATTGAATCCGGTATTATTTGTTTTCAGAGAAAACAATGTGCCCTTTCCTTCGGGTCCGCTGTTGGTTGTCAATCCAAGTAATTCTTCCTGTGCAGACGCAGGTTGTATGTAAGCCCCCAGACAAAAACAAAGAAGAAGTGCTGTTATCTTTCGTAACCTCAAACCGGGTAATGCTCCGGAAAATTTTATGCGTGTTGTAGTAAAAAAGAGTTTCATGATGTAATAAACTTGCTTATGAATATTTTTTTAATTGTAGCGTGCAAATATGTAAGCACTTTTTTAATAACTATATTACTACCTGTTTGAACTGTTGAAAAACCGGTATGATCTGTTGTTGTATTGCTACGGTGCTATCATAAAGTCCAATCCTTGCATGCAAAAAGTAACAGGCGTATTTATTTTCTGTACCTGAGTTTCGTTTATTCGTAAACGTTGCCAGAAGATGAGAGTTAAGTATGAGTGGTAAGAACTTTATTTGAAAGGCGGGGACTTGATCAGCTTGTGATTATAGCCTCTTTATGACGCAACCTGCTTTTAATGGAGAAAATTTACTTGCAGTATGATGTTTCTGATAAGCAATTGTATTACAATTTCTCTTGTTTTTATACTTTGGTTATGTGACAGAGATTGTTTAATATTATTACTACATATGAAACTTAAAACACCACATCACCTGCTCCTGCTAATAGCTATTCTGACTTATATAGCAGGATTATTTCAGAACGAACATACATTCGATTTGCACGTTAGCGATACATATTATGTAATTGGTAGAAATTTGTTGGTTCCACTTTTATTGGCTATTCCCTTGATGTTTTGGCTGATTTATATAATCACCTGGAAGTATCTGTTCTCAAAAAAGCGCAGTTGGATACATGTTTTCCCGACCATAGCATCTATACTTTTTATTGTTTCGTTTTTTTTATTTCCCGGCAAATATTATAACTCATTGTCAGACGCCCCTGGTCGTTATTATAACTATAATGATTGGTATGGCGAACGCATATCGCCCGGGATAAAATTATTAATAGTGTCAATAGTTCTTTTAATAATTGCACAGGGCGTATTCCTGGTTAACCTCAGTAGAGGGATTTATAGATATAGCCATAGTAAAGTGTAAGAAAAATTCGACTTCATGTCAGATCAAAAACCCGGCGCTGCAAAACTTGTTCCAATCATTTTTCTGTAAAGATCAACAGCGTACAGGTCTGTCATGCCTGCTATAAAATCTGTTACAGCCTGCAGGTTGGTATACAAGTTGCCTGGCCCAGGCTGTATTAAAAACTGTGTTGGAATAAGATTGCGCAGTTTTTTTGCTTTGGTGCTATTCGGTTGCATAATGGCATACACAAATTCCTTCAGCAGGTAGCCTATAATGTTATACCCGGCCAGTTCTATTTCCACTACTGACCTGTGATTGTAGATATGCTCTTTTGAATAAGTGTCAATATCATTAATAATCTTTACTTGTGCATCAGGCAGCAAAGCCATCAGGGGTTTGTTTAAAGATCCCTCCAATAAAGTTTTTTCATTATCTATAAAAATTGTGCAAAGCTTGTGCACCAACAGGTTTATGATTTTTGCACGAAGAAACTGGATCTTGTTATTGTTATCTTTAATGCTGTTAAAAGTTTGTTCCACCTTTTCTCTTGCATCATATCCATCTTCGTTATCAAAAAATGCCAGGAAGAGTTCGGCTATTGTTGGTATGGAGATAATACCAAGCCTGTGCGCATCTTCAAAATCAATAATCCTGTAACAGATATCATCAGCCGCTTCAACCAAAAAAACAAAAGGATGTCTTGAAAAAATATTTTTATCCGCGTCAATTGCAGGAATGCCAAGGGTTTGTGCAAGATGTTGGTAGGTATGTATTTCTGTTGAAAAAAAGCCCGACTTTTTGGTGGCGAGCAAATCTTTATTAAAACCCCATTCTGAATCGCAGGGATATTTTACAATGCTTGCTAAGGTTGCATAGGTAAGTTGAAAACCGCCAGGTCTTTCTTCGTTGAAGTGATGCGTGAGTGTACGAAACGCATTGGCGTTTCCTTCAAAAAAAAGAAAATCTCTTTGTTGCAGCGGTGATAGTTCTGTATTGAATCTCTTTTTGGCTTCCCCTTCCAGTTCATTAAAAAAAATACGGATAGCATCTTCACCACTATGCCCAAAAGGAGGGTTGCCTATATCATGTGCCAAACAACCTGCTGCTATAACAGAAGGAAGTTCATAACGATAGAATTCTTTAAACTGTTCTGTTTCGCCAGCATTATTGTCTGCAATAATATCACCCACTGCTTTTCCCAAACTACGCCCCACACTGGATACCTCAAGACTATGTGTTAAACGATTATGCACAAACACAGCGCCCGGCAAAGGAAATACCTGGGTTTTATTTTGAAGCCTGCGGAAAGCGGAGGAAAATATAATACGATCATAATCGCGTACATAAGATGTTCGGATGTTTTGCGGAGAACTGCCTGCTTTATATTCGCTGCCGCTGCGTTGAGCGCTGTACAATTGCTGCCATTTCATGTGGCGCAAGTTAACTTCCTGAACGCAAATAAAAAATAACATAAGCCCGGGCGATATTGTATGTTTGAAGCGCAGGCAGTTTATGATTTCCGGATTTTCAACTCATACACGTGTATTCACTTTTGGCAATCAGTCCATACAACTGGTTGTGCCAGATGCTTTCTCTGTTCAGCAGCGATATTCAACATTCAATAAGCAGAATGAGCATTTAGTGTTTCCGTTTTGGTCGAAAGTATGGCCAGCCGCCGTGGGAATGTGTGAATGGCTGGCGCAGCATCCTCATTATATCAATAATAAAAGCATACTTGAATTAGCGGCAGGATTGGGACTTCCTTCTGTGTTTTCATCACTATATGCAAAGCAGGTGTATTGTACAGATATTGTATTGGAAGCAGTTGATTTTGCGCAGCAATCAGCATTGGTTAACAATTTTTCAAACATGTTTTGTTCAATACTTGATTGGAATAATGCATCAACATCCCATTGCGATATATTGCTGCTTAGTGATGTTAATTATGATTCAGCGCAATTTGATAAGTTATACAAAGTAATTCATGGTTTTCTTAATAGTGGCACAACTATTATCATAAGCACTCCGCAACGCCTGATGGCTAAACCTTTTGTGGAGAAATTATTGCTATTTTGTATTGAGCGTGATGAATGCATAGTAGAAGAGGAACAAATTCAAACAGCAGTAAGCATATTCGTTTTGAAGAGATGAAACCCGAATCGTCTCCACCCTCTTCGCGTCTTTTCGAAGGAGCGCACAAGGGATTAGAATATAATACTATTTAAAGCGACTGAGAAATCTCCTGCACTTTCACGCTTTCAGGAGATTTCTCTCCCGCGAATAAATTTATTATAATTCAATCATTCGGTCGCGGGATCGAAATGACGCTAACCGTCTGCTATCTCATTACTTTTTCAAATACCCTGCAATCACTGGTGCAAGCTTATTATATCCGTCTGCATTCGGATGCAGACCATCACTGAAAAATTTTTCGTCTATTTTGCCTGCTGCATTTAGTAATACTTTACCTGGGTCAATATATGTGACTTTAGATTTTACAGCTAAACCTGCGATAGCTTTATTGATAACCACTACCCGTTTTTCCATATCTCTCCTCGGAAAAATACCTGATAGCAAAATACTTGTTGTAGGTTGACGAAAATGGATAGCCTCCAGCAACTGTTGCAATCCTGCAATAATTTCTTCGTCTGTATTTAACTGTAAGTTGTTGGTGCCAATCATAACAATTATATGTTTAGGTGTATATCCATCTAATGCCCCATGATATACTCTCCACAAAACATTTTCTATGCGATCCCATCCGAATCCCATATTCTGAAGACCAAGCGGCGCAAGATATTTGTCCCAGGAATCCTTGCCGCTGGCTCTGTGAGCAACCGGTTCTCCCGCCCAGTAATGAATGATAGAATTGGCAAGAATAATATTCGGAGCATTATTCTTTTTGTTCAAAACCTTAATAGCTTCATGCCGCCCCCGCCAATCATAACCATCTCTTGATTGGATAATCGGCTTCATGGTTGAATATTCGCCCTCGGGCTCATGCAATATGTCGTGAATGATTTTCGCGTAAGCGTTGGCGTAACTTTCCATTCCAACATCATTGGGATGAACGCCATCTACGGTAGCATCTGTATTCAATCCTATAGCTTCATTGGTTAACGTATATATTTCTTTTATACCTTCTGTCTTCAATTGCAAAAAAACTTTCTTCAATACTTTATTCGCTTTTTCACATTCCCTGTTCCGCACTGTATCAATAATATTGGTTGTGCTGCTTAAACTATGTTCTACTAAAAGAATAGGCGCATCAGGATGTTTCTGTTTCAGGCTTTTAACAGATGTAATCAGCCTTTTTTCCAACTCCTCATCTGTACAGCCACCACTGCTCACCATATTGGGCAAACAATCCAGCACATACAACTGAGCATCAATTTCATTGATCAGGTCAATTACCGGTTGTTCCAATCTTCCATTACCCGAAAATGCAAGGTTAATCAACGGGAGATCAAGCTTTCGTTCCAGTATAGACGTCCATGCCAGTCCCGGTCTGGATGCACAACCACCCTGAGCGATAGACGTACCATATACTACTACTGGCTTTTCAGGTGTAAGCGGTTGGGGAATAAAGTTCTTATCATTAGGTACTCCAATCTGCATCCAGCTAACGCCATTGTATAGTGGCAAAAACAACCTGAATTCACAATCCCTGTTTTTGAAAACCGGGTCAACTTCCATATTAGAGAAACGATACACAATCGTATCGCCAAAAGAATATTTTCCCGGAGCCCAAACCCATTTGCCACTTTGATCAATCGCATACAAGTCAACCCCGCTCACACCAGTAGGAGGCATATGCGGCATGCCGAAATTTTTTGTATTGGTGGCTACGTACTTAACTATGAGGTCGGCTGAATTGGTGCGGAATTTTATATACAGCCCGGCGCTGTGCTTCGAAAGATTCCAAACATCCTGTCGCACTGTCGCCTCCGCCTTTGCGGGCATGCGGTCGTAGTAATCTTTTAATCCATCCTGCCAACCTCTTCCTTCTACAGTAGGAAAACTATTATCTGCCGGGTTCCACCATTTATAATTGTCGGGCGTTTGTGAAAAGCCTTCTATGCTTAAAAAAATCAATAAACAAACAGCAAGATATTTATAACAACGCATGTTGAAGAATTTATACAATGCTACGGTTTTTAAAAATATTTATTAAAGGATTTCTGATGAGGTGTCAACTTTCACATTTATCTTCTCATTTTCATGTTTAACTTATGGGTAGTTGTATATTTATCCACCCAATTCAAAACGTATGAACAAAATTGTATGCTTCATTTCTTTTGTTTTTATAGTAAATACTGTTTGTAGCCAATCATCAACTGCCCCAATCATTATAAAAACAGCCCATACGGCATTGGTATATAAAGTAGATAAGGATAGCCTGTTGCAACAGGTATATTTCGGAACAGCTTTATCTGATTCAAAAGAATATGAAAAAATCAACACTGCATATGAAGCGGTTTTAACCAGTGGATCAGCATATGGACGGGAACCAGCTATAGCAGTAACACATGCCAATAAAAACCGTTCGGTACGATTGGAGTATGTGGGTACGGATACAGAAACGCCTGAACCGAATGTATCGGTTACACATATCCGTTTAAAAGACAAAGTATATCCTTTTGAACTTACACTTCATTTTAAAACCTATACACAGCAGGATGTAATTGAACAGTGGACAACCATACAGCATAATGAAAAGAAAGCCATTACGCTTGACCGTTATGCTTCCTCCTGTTTGCACCTTGATGCAGATAAATATTACCTGATGCATTTTTTTGGTGACTGGGCAAACGAAATGCACATGGAAGAGTCATTATTGCCTGAAGGAATAAAAACCATTGATTCAAAACTGGGGACAAGAGCTACCAATTTTGATAATCCATCTTTTCTGCTTTCATTAAATAAGCCGGCCAGTGAAAACACAGGTGAAGTGCTGGCCGGAACGCTGGCGTGGAGCGGTAACTTTAATATTCTTTTTGAGAATATCCGCTTCAGCGAAGATGTTGGTCACCTGTTGCAGATCATCCCTGAAATCAACCCCTGGCAATCAGCATATACTTTACAACCAGGACAGGTGTTCACTACACCATCTTTTATATATACCTATTCTGCTAACGGCAAAGGTCAGGCGAGCAGGAACCTGCATCAATGGGCATTGCATTATGGTATCTGGAAAGGACTGAGTACCCGCCAAACGCTGCTGAATAATTGGGAAGCTACAGGGTTTGATTTTGATGAAGCCAAACTGGGTAAACTCTTTGATAATACTAAGAACCTGGGTGTTGATTTGTTTTTGCTGGATGACGGATGGTTTGCCAATAAGTATCCAAGAAACAGTGATAATGCCGGGCTGGGTGATTGGGAACCTAACCGCAAAAAATTGCCAGACGGTATTGAGTATCTTGTAAAAGAGGCGGAAAAGAAAGGCGTGAAGTTTGGTATATGGGTAGAACCGGAAATGGTGAATCCAAAATCAGCATTGTATGAAAAGCATCCAGACTGGGTAATCAGGTTTCCTGATCGACCCGATCAATTAAGACGCAATCAACTCGTGCTTGATGTTACCAATCCTGCTGTGCAGGAGCATGTATATAATGTGATTAATAACCTGCTGGCAAACAATTCAGGCATCGCGTATATAAAATGGGATTGCAACAGGTATATGACGAGTGCCTATTCACCTTACCTTAAAGATAACCAGGATGCTATGTACATAGATTATGTACGTGGATTATACAGTGTATTGGAGAAAATAAGAAAGCAATATCCTGATATAGAAATGATGTGGTGCTCTGGTGGTGGAGGTCGTGCAGAGTATGGAGGCTTGAAATATTTCCAGGAGTTTTGGCCGAGCGATAATACCGATGGCTTGAGCCGGATTTTTATTCAATGGGGTTATTCTTACTTTTTCCCTGCTGCTGCCACCTGCGCTCACGTTACTTCATGGGGTAAGCAATCCATCAAATTCAGAACCGATGTGGCGATGATGGGCAAGTTGGGTTTTGATATCGACCTTGATCATCTGCAGCCAAAAGAAGTTGAGTTCTGCAAACAAGCCGTGCAACATTATAAACGATTGCAACAAACGATAGGTTTTGGTAACCTGTATCGCTTAATTGATCCTTATGATAATCTAAACGCTTCTTTAATAAGTGTGGATGATGCTAAACAAAAAGCGGTGTTATTTATGTTTAATCTTCATCCAAAATTCGGCGATGTATTTGCGCCTGTAAAATTACAAGGACTTGATCCTGCCAAACAATATACTATACAGGAAATAAACCTGGTGCCAGGGGATAAGCCATCCTGCCGCCAGCACGGAGAAACTTACAGTGGTGACTACCTGATGAAAAAAGGATTGGATTGGTTTTTACGTGATCCTTTGAGTAGTGCGGTGGTGGAGATTACGGCGCAGTAAAATGAATGACTCATACGCAATGTTCATTTTTACGCTACTGGTGGGTGGAGACACCCACCAGTAGAAAAATACAATACGCTTATTAAGCATACATTTGCTATCTTTTTTAGTATCTTCGCTATCTTTTATGGCAAAAGCAAAGGAAAACAATTCGAATGGTGTTATGATTACGCCTGCGGATCACGAGCAGATTGAAGTATATGGAGCCAGGGTTCACAACCTGAAGAATATTGATATCAGCATTCCCAAAAATCAGTTGGTAGTTGTTACAGGTATTAGTGGCAGTGGCAAATCGTCGTTAGCTTTTGACACTATTTATGCCGAGGGACAGCGTCGCTATATGGAAACATTCGGTGCTTACGCACGCCAGTTTATTGGTGATATGGAGCGTCCCGACGTAGACAAGATAACCGGGCTTTCTCCTGTTATTTCCATCGAACAAAAAACCACCAACAAAAATCCGCGCTCTACTGTTGGTACAGTAACCGAAGTATATGATTTTTTGCGTTTGTTGTATGCAAGAATAGGAGAGGCTTATTCTTATAATACAGGTAAGCCGATGGTGAAATGGAGTGAAGAAGAAATTGTAGATAATATTTTCAAAAGATTTAAAGGACAAAAAATCTCTATTCTTGCACCATTGGTTCGTGGGCGCAAAGGACATTATCGTGAATTATTTGAAGAGATCAGGAAGAAGGGATTTGTAAAAGTGAGAATAGATGGCGAGATCAAAGATCTTACCGCTAAAATGCAGGTTGACCGGTATAAGATACATGATATTGAAGTAGTGATTGACCGTTTGAAGGTAGACGACGAATTCAAGGTACGCATCAGCCAGAGTGTGCAACAGGCGCTCAAAATGGGTAAAGACCTGATGTTTATCAGCCCTGCTGAACCAACCGGCAAACAGAGCGGCGATGCCTTTTATTCAAAGATGTTGATGTGTGAAGACACCGGTATTTCTTACGAAGAGCCTTCGCCCAATAGTTTCTCATTTAATTCGCCATATGGTGCCTGCCCGGTTTGTAAAGGACTGGGTTCCGTATACCAGGTAAGCATGGATGCGGTTATCCCCGACCGTAATCTTAGCATTAATGAAGGTGGGATAGCACCATTGGGTGAAGAAAGAGAAGCGTATGTTTTTAAACAGGTTCAACAACTTGCCAAAAAAAGTAAGTTCAGTCTCGATAAACCTATCAAGGATCTTCCTGAAAAGGTGATGAATTTAATTTTGTATGGAGATGAAGCCGGAACCACAGAAGATCATATCAACTTTGATGATGTACCAACCAGCGGTGATGTATACAGTACGGAGTTTGAAGGCGTAATCAACCAATTAAAAAGATGGTTTGCGGGCGGTACCAGTGAAAGCATTCAGCAATGGGTAGAGCAATTTATGGAACTGAAAACCTGCGATACCTGTCATGGGGCGAGGCTGAAAAAAGAAAGCCTTTGGTTTAAGGTGGATAAAAAAAATATTGCTGAATTAAGCAACCTGAACCTGGATGTATTGATGCGTTGGTTTGTGCAGATTGAAGATAGGTTATCTGTAAAACAGAATATCATTGCAAAAGATCTGTTGAAGGAGATTCGTGAAAGGCTGGGATTTTTGCTGGATGTTGGATTAACATATCTCACACTCAACCGATCTTCCAGAACCCTCAGTGGGGGAGAATCTCAGCGTATAAGATTGGCTACACAAATCGGTTCTCAATTGCAGGGTATTACTTATATATTGGATGAGCCTTCTATTGGTTTGCACCAACGCGATAACCAGCGTTTGATTACTGCATTGCAGCATTTGCGTGATATCGGCAACAGTGTATTGGTAGTGGAGCATGATAAAGATATTATGCTGGCTGCAGATTATTTAATTGATATCGGGCCACGGGCAGGTTTTCATGGCGGTAAAATTGTAGCGCAGGGTAAGCCAGCTGATCTGTTGAAATTAGATACACTCACTTCTTCTTACCTCAATGGTCACAAAAAAATTAAAGTGCCGGATGAGCGCAGAAAAGGCAATGGTAAAGTACTGGAGATAAAAGGTGCGAAGGGTAATAACCTGCAGAAAGTAAATGTGAAATTTCCGTTAGGAAAATTTATTGTAGTAACCGGTGTGAGCGGAAGTGGTAAATCAACGCTCATCAATGAAACCTTGTATCCTATTCTGAGTAAACATGCGTATAATTCAAGGATGCAACCATTAGAATATAGTAGTGTTAAGGGATTAGAAAATATTGACAAAGTAATTGAAATTGATCAGTCGCCGATCGGAAGAACACCAAGAAGTAACCCGGCTACCTACTGCGGATTCTTTACAGAGATCAGGCAACTGTTCTCAGTTGTACCAGAAGCAAAAATCAGGGGATACACTCCGGGGCGTTTTTCATTCAACGTAAAAAGTGGCCGCTGCGAAGTATGTGAAGGTGGGGGGATGCGGGTAATAGAAATGAATTTTTTACCGGATGTATATGTGCATTGTGAAAAATGCCAGGGTAAAAGATACAACAGGGAAACGCTGGAAATTCGCTATAAAGGAAAATCTATCAGCGATGTATTAGATATGACGGTGGACGAAGCCGTGGAGTTTTTCCAGGCGGTACCATATCTGTATAGAAAAATAAAAGTGTTGCAGGAAGTTGGGCTGGGTTATATAACGCTTGGACAAAGTGCGGTTACGCTTAGTGGTGGTGAAGCACAGCGTGTTAAGCTTTCTACCGAATTAGCTAAAAAAGATACCGGTAAAACTTTTTATATCCTGGATGAACCTACTACAGGCTTGCATTTTGAAGACATACAACACCTGCTGATAGTATTAAATAAACTTACCGACAGAGGCAACACTGTTTTGGTAATTGAACACAATATGGATGTGATAAAAGTGGCTGATCATGTTATTGATATTGGCCCCGAAGGTGGTGATGGCGGTGGCAATGTTTTGTTTGAAGGCACACCAGAAGGATTGATAGAGTGTAAGGAAAGCTTTACTGGGTATTATCTGAAGGAGGAACTGAGGTGAGTAGTAGTAGGTAAGAAGTAAGTAGTAAGGAGGCAGAAGGCAGTGTGCTCAATACTGAAGGTCAGACTTACGTGTTCAGAAGAGTGGTTCAAAATGAAAAGATAAACAAATAATAAACACTTTTAGAAAAGCCAGGGTTGTGTGTAGAGTTCTTTCCCCTTGGGAAGGTCAGGATGGGCTTCTTTAAATTTCAAATCTCTAATTATACTATGGAAAGAATAATCATTGACATGGACGAAGTGATGTGTGATACGATGGGAGCGATGTTTGATTGGTACATAAAAACGTATGGAGATGATATAGTTTATCCTGATATGAAAGGCTCATGGCTGTTGGGTATTCCTGAGAAAAATCGTTCTGTTGTACGGGACAGATTATTCAGCCAGGGTTTTTTCAGACATCTGCCCGTAATGGAAAATTGTATAGATGTGGTAAATGAATTGAATAAAAAATACGAAGTGTTTATTGTTTCGGCAGCAATGGAATTTCCCAATTCTCTAAAGGACAAACTGGAATGGTTAAACGAATATTTTCCTTTTTTAAGCTGGCGGCAGCTGGTATTGTGTGGTGATAAACGTATGATAGCCGGAGATTATATGATAGATGATCATGTGCGTAACCTGGTACATTTTAAGGGGAAGCCATATCTTTACAACAACATATTAAATACAGAAGAGAAAGGATACGAGCGAGTACACAACTGGAAAGAAATAGCAGAAAAGTTTTTGTAGTGTATGGTTTGTTGTTTGTAGTTGATTAACTATAAACCATAAACGTGAAACCTTAAACAGGCTTATGGACTTTAGTGACATGCACAGCTTACCCGAATGGGATGATCACCGGATGTTGAAAAAAAGATACGAAGGTGATGAATGGAAGTTAAGACCACAATACGAAGCCGCCGAAAAATTATATAACAAATGGCGTGAGGTTTTTCTATTGGTGGAATCTTATTGCGAGACATTGCAGGACTCAAAGGAATATGACCATGCAGAAAGGAACAAAGAGCTCATATGGCAAAATCTGTTTATTGTAGCGCCTAAAATTATTGGCGCCGCTGGTGCTGATCAATATGTGCTGCAAATGGAAAATGCTTCTATTGTGAGAAATAATTGTCGCGAAATGATGGAGCAGATTGTTTTTACGGCGATGGTGGGAGCAGGCGAAGAAAAATATGCAGACGCGATAGAAAGAGAAATGGATATCTTCAGAGATTTGTTTAAAACATGGGTAAACACTTTTGTAAAAGATAATCACGAAGATGAGTGGGGTTTATTTATCTAGGCAGGATTAATGTAAGATCATTCCTTTTTTGCAAAATGCATGTATATGAAAAAAATGGTTCTTCTTTTAGTAATTATTTTTCTTGTTTCTCCATATATAATGGCTCAAAAAAATGC
Source organism: Agriterribacter sp. (assembly GCA_047600465.1). Classification (GTDB taxonomy): domain Bacteria; phylum Bacteroidota; class Bacteroidia; order Chitinophagales; family Chitinophagaceae; genus Agriterribacter. The sequence continues at coordinate 161,337 of JASGKU010000007.1, read as the reverse complement.
TCCTGTAATTATTGCAACATATAATCTCCGTTATGATAATGCGGGTGATGGCTTAAATGCATGGCCCAACCGAAAAGAAAATGTAAAAGCCTTGATCCGTTTTCATGAATTTGATATATTCGGAACGGAGGAAGGATTAATCAACCAGATTAAAGATATTGCCGAACTGCAGGAGTATGCCTACATAGGTAAAGGACGCGATGATGGCAAAGAAGCGGGAGAGCATTCTGCCATCTTTTATCGTAAAGACAGGTTTCAGTTGCTTAAATCGGGCGATTTCTGGTTGAGTGAAACTCCCGATAAACCTGGTAAAGGGTGGGATGCCAAATGTTGTAACAGAATTTGCTCGTGGGGAAAATTTAAGGACTTGGTTACTAAAAAGGATTTCTTCTTTTTTTGTGTTCATTTTGATCATGAAGGGGTAATTGCCAGGCAGGAATCGGGTAAGCTGATGGTTAAAAAAATAAAAGAGATTGCACAAAATACTACTGCTATATGCGTTGGAGATTTCAATTCAACCCCAGAAACAGAACAGATCGGCGCTATGCAAACCATTCTTTCCGATTCATATAAAGTAACAGAAACCTCACCTTACGGCCCATTGGGCACTTTTAATGCATTTAAATTTGATGCGCCCATGCAAAACCGCATAGATTATATATTTGTAAGCAAAAGCATCAAAGTATTAAAATATGGCGTGCTTACTGATGCAAAAGAGCAGAGATATCCGTCAGACCACCAACCGGTGATGATAAAAGCGATATTACCGTAAGCGGTCTACTCCATCATTATAGTATTAAGCATTCCTGGATACCACAAAGACTTTATTTCAAGAGCTTTACATGTTATCAGATGTTTTTACTGGTTCTGTTCGCAAATCAATAACGGGTTTTTCCGTATTTCGTAAGCGAAAACGTATTTATACGCTAACCTTTGCGCCCAATTAAGGATTTCTATGCGATTTTTCCACAAATGCTGGCTGCTGATATTTTTCAGTATAGGTTTTTTTTATGTTTCTTCTACTTATGGGCAGGTACTTACCGGAGAGGATAGTTTATATGCGGGTCTTGTTTCCAAACAACAGTCTACTATTATTTCTGGTTATGGAGAGGCAAAATATAGTCTGGATACCAAACGAAAGAACGCGGAAGCCTCTTTAAGCCGTGTGGTTTTATTTGTAGGTCACAAGTTCAATAACAAAATTTCATTGTTCACTGAGCTGGAACTGGAAGATGCCCTGGTAGTTGGACAAACAGGAGATGAAGCAGGCATTGGAAAGGGTGGGATCAGTATGGAACAGGCTTTCATTAAGTTCAATCTTAATCCAACCACCTACCTGGTGGCGGGTTTATTTATTCCAAGATTAGGGATTATAAATGAAAATCATTTGCCTACTACTTTCAATGGGGTCGATCGCCCCGTGGTTGAAGAACTGATCATTCCTTCTACATGGCGCGAAGTAGGAGTGGGACTATATGGCACCATCAAAGGAGCTCCCGGGCTTAATTATAGTCTCTCTTTGACCAATGGCTTAAACTCATCCCGCTTTAGTAATGGAAGCGGTATAAGAGAAGGAAGGCAATTAGGATCATCGGCTACCGGTTTAGGTCTGGGAATATCTGGTTCATTGCTATACTATATTGGCAATTTCAGGTTGCAGGCTTCCGGCTATATTGGTGGTTCCACTGCTGTTGAAAAAAGAGTGGCTGATAGTCTTCATTTAAGTTCAGGCCCGTTTGGCAACCCCGTTATGCTGTATGAAGTAAATGGGCAATACAATAATAATGGCTGGAGCATAAGAGCTATAGGAAGCAAGATTTTTATTCCTGATGCTTCTAACATTAACCAGGCATACGCCAACAATACCCCCAAGAGTATATATGGAGGTTATGCTGAAGTGGCTTACAATCTTTTATATGCCCAACATAAAGACACAAAAAGCCTGGCGGTTTTTGGTAGGTATGAATACCTGAATCTAAGCGCAAAGCTTCCGGGAAATGGTATTAAAAACGATGCAAACAAGCAGCAGTACATTATAGCAGGTATAACATATAAGCCTATACGCGGTATAGCTATTAAGGCGGATTATGTACGAAAGATAACAGGAGAGCCTAACCCGGCATTGATTGTTACACCTTTTCCGCAATTGGTGCCTTATTATACCAATAATGGTTTTGTAAATCTTGGTATTGCCTATAATTTTTAAAATGTCAACAAGAAGAGATTTCATAAAAACAGGGTGTGTGCATTGTGCAGGATTGTTAGGTGTAGGAATGCTTTTGCAGAGTTGCGGAAGCAGCATGCATATATTTAAAACAGCAGTGAAGGATAACCGCATCACAGTTCCTGCATCAGAATTTGCAGATGGCAAGAACATGATGGTAGTAAGAAACTCAAGTTTGGAGAATGATATTTTGTTGGTGAAGAAAAATGATCAGTACAGCGCACTCAATCTTAGATGTACACACGAAGGGTTTGGGCTTACCACTACTTCAAAAAGAATTGTATGCTCCGCGCATGGAAGCACATTCGATTTTGATGGCAATGTTTTAAAGGAACCGGCATTAAAGCCACTTAAAAAATTCAACACACAAATTATAAACAATACAATTATTATTGAATTAGTGTAAATCAAGCATCATGAAAAAAATAAACAAGTATTTTTTTATATCATTAATTGCAGCCGGCGCTATCACATCCTGTAACAAGAATGATGACAACGGTACTACTGATACTACTGCCTTAAAAAAAGAAATATTAGAAAATGCAGCCAGTACTGTGTGCCAGGCAAGTTATGACGACCTTTCTGCAAAAGCTGACCAACTGTTAACCGCTGTTACAACCCTCACTACTACTCCTACAGAAGACAACCTGACTGCTTGCCGCACACTCTGGAAAAGTACACGTGAAACATGGGAGCGTTCTGAAGCCTGGCTTTTCGGTCCTGTAGCCGTAGATAAAATTGACCCGCGTATTGACACCTGGCCCGTAGATTTTAATGATCTTAATACGGTATTGGCCAGTTCTGATGAATTGAACGAAGCATACATAGAAAGTCTGGATGAAGATCATGATGCACTAAGAGGATTTCATCCTATTGAATATTTGTTATGGGGTCAGAATGGAGATAAAGCTGCTTCTTCTTTTACGGACAGGGAAAAAGAATACCTGATAGCGTTGGCTCAAAATCTGAAAACACTAACCGCAGAAGCAAAAACAAGCTGGAGTGGCGGTTATGCTAACCTGTTAGCTACAGCGGGAGCATCGGGCAACGCTGAATATCCTACTACCCGTGTTGCATATGAAACTATTGTAGATGCTATGGGTGGTATTTGTGATGAAGTAGCCAATGGTAAGATGAAAGATCCATTTGAAGCACAGGATCCCAAATTGGAAGAAAGTCCTTTCGCAGAAAATTCATTGATTGATTTTACCAATAATATTCAGGGTATCCTCTACATGTATCAGGGTAAGTTTGCCCAGGATGGAAAAGGTATCGAGGATCTTGTTCGCGCTTATAATCTTTCACTGGATCAGGAAATAAAGACAAAGCATGCTACTGCTATTGCTGCTCTGCAGGCAATTGATGTGCCCTTTGGAGAAGCAATAATAACCAAGCAGCAGTTGGTGCAAACTGCAATGGATAAGATAAACGACCTGGCTTCTACATTGGCAGATAAGCTGAAGCCTTTTGTTCAGCAATACGGTCAATAAATATAGATATTTAATGAAGTGAGACGATAAAGGTGAGTGTATTTCATATTTGTCGTCTCACTTTTCAAGATTATAAGAACAATTTTTTTCCTTCCACTAAATGAGAATACCCCGAACATATAAAATATGTTTATTGCTGGTTAGTACTATAAGTATTATACTTTTTGCCTGTAATAAATTCGATAGCGGGTATTCCAATCCTGATGATGAATGGAGAAGCGGGGGAGCGCAAACCGTTTTTGATCAAAGTACCAGTGCATTCGGTCATGCATTTCCTACATTGCCTGAAAATCTTGAACGTGTTCATGAAATAGGCGATGTGCAGTTCAGCTCAACATTTGTTTCTGCTCCGGCACCCATCAATCCTGGTCTTGGACCTATATTTAATAATGTTGGTTGTGCATCCTGCCATATAAATGATGGGCGCGGAAAAGTACCTGGTGCAGGAGAAACTTCTGTGCTGATGTTGTTCAGGATAAGTATTGCCGGACAAAATGCGCATGGCGGCCCGAATGGTGTTCCCGGCTTTGGAGAACAATTACAAAACCGGGCTAATATAGGTGTTAAAAAAGAAGGAGATGTAAGTATTGCTTACAACGATCAGCCGTTCACGTTCAATGACGGAACTGAATACAAGTTGCGTTTTCCAACCTATACTGTTAACAACAGTTATACGGCTTATCCGGGAGATGCGATGCTTTCACCTAGAGTAGCTGCACCTATATTTGGACTGGGCTTACTGGAAGGGGTAAGCGATGCGGATATATTATCCAGAGTGGATGAAAAAGATACAGACGGAGATGGGATCAGTGGTAAAGCAAACTATGTGTGGAATTTTATTACAAATTCAACTACATTAGGCCGCTTTGGCTGGAAGGCAAATCAACCAAATCTCTTACAACAGGTAGCGGCTGCTTATAACCAGGATATCGGCATCACCAATTCTGTTTTTCCGCAGGAGAGCAGTTTAACTCAACCACAGTATGATAAACTACTGGATGATCCTGAAATAACAGACAGTCTTTTATACAGTGTTGAGTTTTATATAAGAACATTAGCGGTACCGGGTAGGCGAAATCTTACGGATGCCACCGTACAACAGGGAAAACAATTGTTTGTGCAGGCAGGTTGCGCTAAATGCCATATACCCGATATGCGTACAGCCGTAAACGTTAGTTTCCCTTCTGTTAGCAACCAGCTTATTCATCCTTATACAGATTTATTACTGCATGACATGGGAGACAGCCTTGCCGATAATCGACCGGATTTTTTGGCTACAGGAAACGAGTGGAGAACGGCTCCTTTATGGGGGATAGGGCTTACTCAAAAAGTAAATGGGCATAATAATTTTCTACACGATGGACGTGCCAGAAGCCTGCTGGAAGCTGTAATGTGGCATGGGGGAGAAGCGCTGCAAGCACGGAATAAAGTAAAAGCTATGACTGCCGATGAAAGAAACGCGCTGGTGAAGTTCCTGGAATCGTTGTAGAGAGCTATCAGCCATCAGCTTTCGGCTATTGCCAGGATTAAAAAACGAAAAGGTCTGACGGCTATCGCCGTACCGACCTTGCATCTCAAATCTCAAATTTCTTAAGCGTTGGCAATAAGCGTATAGATAATCAATATAGCCAGTAAAACAACTCTTACGATAGTGATGTTTGATACAAAGCTTTTTTTAGCGATACTCATACAACAATGTTTAGATATATTGGATTAAATGGACATTACTAGAATCTCATTGGGCAGCCGATTTCACCTGAATGATCCCTGCTCAGGCGAATACTTATTTTCAATGTTCCTGAATAATAAGAGTCTTTATTGCTAACAGTTCCTCTTTTATCACCGGCATTATAGTTTGCAATTCTAACACCCGGGCTTACCTGTGCTGCTTTATTATGCATTTGTTTTGCAATAGTGGCGGTGTTGGATCCTGCACCAAAATAGCTATCAAAGTCGGCATCAGAAATATATTTGTCACTTACGTCATCTATGTAGTCTGTAAATGTTTTTCTGTTCACTAATTCAAAAGAGGCGCTAACGATATCAGAAAAATAATACCTGATACCTACTCCGTAAGGAATGTTTATTTGAGTAAGGCTGTATGGTTTAGTACCAGGATACTGTGGCATCCCTTGTCCTTCTGTGCGCAATGGCTGTAAATCAACCATGCTTGTTACACCATTAGGCGCTGTATAGGCTGCTTGTGGGTTGAAGTGAAAGACACCTACGCCAATGATACCGTAAGGACGGAATTTATGCCAAAGGTCTTTATCATCTTGCTCAAATAAAACAGTTGGATATATTTCAGTAGTTAATGTAAGTTCCTGCAATTTTGTTCTTACAGAAAGATTCCTGTCTTTTCTCGCTACTTCCGCACCGCCTTTATTTTTGATAAGACTATCAGCTCCTTCAAGCGTAGTGTAGTTGCCCGATAAACTGAAACCTATAAACTCACTGGGTCTAACAGAAAGGTATAATCCTTTCATGAATTTTGTGGTTTGTATATTATTATCTTTTATAAAAGTGGTTCCGATACCCTTATTACCACCTAAATCACCAAGTAGGTTTGATGGACCAGCATTCAAGCCTATTTCATACACAGGCTTACCAAAAAATTTATATTGGCTGTAAGATTTTGCCGATATTAAGCATACGGCAATAACGAAGCATACACGCAATAGGCTAGGTACATTTTTTATCATGGGACCGAATTTTAATCTTTCAAAAAGTATGGACTGGCTTAATTAACGGAGGATAAAGCAAAATATTATAGCTCAAGTATTTTGCCTTATGATAGCAGGAGAAGTATTAACACATGGTAATAAATCAGGGAAGCAGCATCTTGATATGTTCAATTTCATCTTCGAGATATATCTCGCTGCAAGTTGCAAATCCGAAGCTTTCGTAGAATTTTTTAAGATATAACTGAGCACCTATTTTAATCGGTCCTTTGCCAAATAGTTGATAAGCAGCCTCAATAGATTTTGTCATCAATGCTTTGCCTATATTTTTGCCTCTTATGCTGGGAGCGTTTAATACACGTCCTATAGAAGCTTCTGTATAAGAAATTCCGGGCGGTAATATGCGGGTATATGCCACAAGCGCATTGCTGCTGTCCCAGGCACATAAATGCCATGCATGTTGATCTTTATCATCCGCATCCTGGAAGTTGCAGTGCTGTTCAACCACAAATACGGCCATGCGCAGTTGCATTATTTTATATAATTGATATACACTTAGCTGATCAAAAGGTGTTAATGTCCATTGCAGTTGCATAATTGATCTATGATAATTCTGTGATTATAATGGGTGTCTTTGCTGATTATATTAGTATCCGTATTTGTCTTTCCATAAGGTCTTTAACCATTTCCTCAATTCTTCTTCTCTGGCGTTTTTACCGGGATCGTAAAAGGTAGTGCCTTTTATTTTTTCCGGGAGATATTCCTGCGGCGAAAAATTTTTATCATAATCGTGAGAATATTGATAGCCTTTACCATAATCAAGGTTTTTCATGAGTTTAGTAGGTGCATTTCTAATATGCAAAGGAACAGGCAGGTCTCCATATTCTTTTACAGCAGCTAATGCATTATTGATAGACATATAAGAGGCATTGCTTTTGGGCGAAGATGCAAGATAAGTGGCGCATTGCGCAAGAATGATTCTTGCTTCGGGGTAACCTATTTTATTTACTGCTTCAAATGTTGCATTGGCCAACAGCAGTGCATTTGCATTAGCATTGCCAATATCTTCACTTGCCAAAATCACCATTCTTCTTGCAATGAATTTTACATCTTCTCCCCCCTCAATCATGCGGGCTAACCAATATACAGCCGCATTGGGATCGCTTCCACGCATAGATTTAATAAATGCGGAAATGATATCATAATGTTGCTCACCGCTCTTATCATAAATTGCTATTCTTCTCTGGGCGATGTCCATTACCATTTCATCTGTAATAAATACATCCTCTTTTTCGGGAACAGCGTCTACAACTATTTCAAGAAGGTTCAATAATTTCCTGGCGTCTCCTCCCGAGATGTTGATCAATGCTGCGGTTTCATTTAATGTTATTGTTCGTTGGCTAAGTAACGAATCATGCTGAATGGCAAAATGTAATAAAGAAATTAATGCAGGTTCATCCAATGGTTTCAGCACATACACCAAGCAACGGCTTAGCAATGCCGCATTCACTTCAAATGAAGGATTTTCGGTGGTAGCTCCAATCAATGTAATGGTTCCTTTTTCTACTGCGCCCAGTAAGGCATCCTGCTGTCCCTTATTGAAACGGTGTATCTCATCGATAAATAAAATACTTTCCGGCTGCAACTTTGCTTTTTCAATTACTTCTCTTACTTCTTTTACACCTGCGCTGATAGCGCTGAGTGTATAAAAAGGAATGTTTAATGTATGCGCTATAATATTGGCAATGGTTGTTTTACCAACACCTGGAGGTCCCCATAAAATCATAGATGGAATTTTACCCTGCTCTATTGCTTTACGCAATATACTTCCCTTGCCGGTCAGGTGTTCCTGTCCGGCTAATTCATCTAATGATGTGGGTCTTAATCGCTCAGCTAAGGGAATTGCCATAATTGGCAAATGTAAGCGATAAGTTTAATTGATTAGGCATGTGGAAATTTCTGTAGAAAGAAACAAAATAGCGTGATTATAATGTAAAATCTTTACTGAAGCCCTGTACGGATATGATCCAGCACAGATAAGCCGGTATTTCTTTTTTCCTTCAGCATAGCCAGCAGCAAATGATCGGCCTCTACTTTTTTACTATTGGCTTCATGTGCTTCACACTGGCTTTCGCGTATTGTTGCTGCAGCTTCTTCTGTTAATGACAAACGGGTGATGCGCATATTTTTACCAAGTGAAACCTGCTGCATGCTGCTGTAGGAAACTATTTGTTTGTTTTTTATTTCCTGCTCCAGTTTTGCTCTCAGTTCAGCTATGTTTACGTTTAAACTTTGCAATAAATGAACGACCGTGTTATTGCTTTTCTTCGTCATTCCAAGAAATAAATGTTCTGTGCTGATAAAGTCATTTCCCAAACGCAAAGCTTCTTCATGGCTGTAAGATATGATCTCCTTAAGCGGTTTTGAAAATGTAGCATGCATAATTCCTGAATATTAAATTGAAAGTTTATTGTTTCTATTATGCTGTGTTCTATACCGCAAATAATTTATCCATGCTCTTTTCTTTTGATGGTATCTATAAAGCCAAATAGTAAAATTACGCTAAACCAAATTAGCGAATACCATTCATTTTTTCCCAATTCATTAGCTGCACCTGGATTGGCTCCACGAAAGAAACTTAAAGCCGTGTAAGCATAAGGATAGTAATATATTTTTTCCCATTGTAAAAGTATCAAGCCTGTAATGAGCAGCGCCAGCCCAATGCCAAGTGGAGCAATATAATTTTTTAACCGTAAACTGAGCCAATACTGTATAGATGTGATTGCCAGCGACGAGAGATAAAGTTTACCGCTTAACAGTAAGAGTTTATTGAAAGGAATTGCTTTTTGCGTAAAATGATATCCTGCGTTTACCCATGATGCTGCATACCCTGAGGCGATCAAAAATATATTGAACAGCAAAAAACAGGAAAGGATCATGACCTGTATTACTATGAATTTTGAAAAATAAATATCAGCGTATGAAATAGGTGAAGCATATACTTGCTTCCAGGTATTATTGCGGTATTCAATCTGAACTATAAGACTGGTAGTGAGTATAACATACATGGGTAATAAAAAAACAGAGGCGGATTGCCACGATTGATAAATATGCGCTTGCCACGGATCTGCGCTTAATACTTTTAAAAAATGATCGGGCTTTAAAACATAAATTAAAAAAGAAATAAACGGGATAAATGCTGCCCCCATCAGTGTGATCCACATTGCAGCGGTGCGCCTGGTTTTTAATGCTTCAGCTTTTATAATGATAAATAATGATGACATATAAATTAGTAATGATGATCATTTAATATTAATTACCGCCGGTAATTTCAACAAACATCTTTTCAAGATTGTGTTGTTGCAACTGTAGCTGAGAAACTTTTATCCCCGCGTTTACAAGCAAGCTGTTAAGCGCCGCAGTTTTTTCCCTGCTTTCAAAGGCAACAGTAAATCTTGTTCCGTTCATTGTTTTAATATCAACATTTCCATTTAGTACAACTGCAGCCTTTACGGTGTCATCTACTTCAATTTCAACAACAGCATTTTTTGATTGTAAAGATTTCAATTGATGTAAAGCATCCTGGAACAATAATTTTCCTTTATGTATAATGCCCACGTGTGTTGACATCTTTTCAATCTCGCTTAATAAATGACTTGAAACAACAATCGTTTTGCCATACTTTCTGTTTAAATCAATAATCAGTTCTCTTGTTTCTATTATTCCGCCGGGATCTAACCCATTGGTTGGTTCATCCAATATGAGCAACTGTGGGTCGTGCAATAAAGCAATGGCGATAGATAACCTTTGTTTCATGCCAAGCGAATAAGCTTTGGTTTTTTTACCGGCAGCCTGTTTAAGTCGAACGATGTCTAACGCATGATCAATAGAGTTGGAAGGAAGCCCGTATATAAGACGATAGATCTCCAGATTTTCTTTTCCAGTAAGATGTGCATATAATGAAGGCTGTTCTATCAATGACCCTGTTTGTTTCAGTATAGCTATTCTTTCCTTATCGATCATCTTTTCAAAAATAGAAATACTGCCGGTCTGTATTTTTAACAATCCTAATATCAATCTTAACGTAGTTGTTTTTCCCGCGCCATTCGGCCAAGAAAACCATATATGCTTCCCGCAGGAATGGTAAGATTAAGGTTGTCGAGTATCTTTTCATCTTTTTTAAAATGATACGACAGGTTTTTTGTTATGATAGTATAACTATTCATTAATTACACAATTGACAGAAGAATGATTGATATTTCACAGCGGTGGAGTTTTGTGCAAAAGCTTTGTATATGCTACAAAAAGGATTCAGCATTCCTGAGTGGCAATTGAAGAAAAGCTATTGAGAAAATGCTGAACCATGGGCTATCCAAAACCAACTAAGCAGATGCTTAGGCGTTACTCAATAACCATATCGGTAACTACTTCAGGCCTTGAACGGCTTATCTTAATCTTTTTTGAAATTTTTTGTTTACCATCAGAAGCTTGTAAAGTATAGGTGCCTTCTTCTGCTCCCTGGAAATTATAATTTAACTCAATAATACCTGCCTTTCTATGGGTTGCGAATTGTTCAATTGTTGCATCGTCTGGTCCAGTTAAGGAAATCAATAACCTTTTACCCTCTACTTTCTCTATAATAACGTGTACTGATGTTATGTTTTGCAGTTGGTTAACTTTTAAATTAAATGACGCTGCTGTATTGTTATATTTATTAAAAGCAACAGCAGGGAGGGGGTGGGATATACCTGCCGCAGCAGTTCCCATTAATGTGCTTGTTGCTACAACTGCAATTGCAATTGATTTTAAAATGTGTTTCATAATCTTAATTTTTAAAAATCAACAATGAGTAATGGCAAAGCATAACTTAAGACAAAATGCTCCGTACGATTAAACATTTTGTGTGTTGTGCTGTATAATGCCGATGAAAAGAGTATCAACCCTACTCAATAAGCCGGAAGATTAAAGAGGGGGTAAATTCAGTTTTTTCATCTTGTGAATAAGCTTCTGTATTATCATCCTGGTAATCTTCTTCGGAATGTAATTTGTTATATAACACTATTACAAGTACGAATATGGTGACCAACATAATTACTGAACTGCGTTTGAGTTTCATATAATTGTTTGAATGGTTTATTATGGTTTTGCAGGAGCGTTTTGCTTTTCCAAAAACATACGCATCGTTTTTCCATCTACAGTTATTGATGCGCTGTCCGCAAGTTGTATTTCTCCTAAATGCTTGATTATTCCATTGCTTTCTTTATTAAGAGTTGCTCCATTTGATAACTGCAGATGCAGGGTGTCAACAATTGCATTTTCACTGAAATTTATACCTGACCCTTTCGCAGTGTTAACCTGCAGGTTATCTGCCTGTGCACCGAAATTCAAACTTGCATTGTTGCCAATGTTGAGGGTGGTATTGGAAAGATGCATGGAATCTATCTCAACCTCAAGTGAATCAAAACGGAGATTTTTAAATGATGGGCAAAGTATGGTAGCTGTGTTATAATCGCTTCCGGGCTTTGTTTTGAGCATTAATTTGCTTCCTTCCTGGAGGTATTCAATATTGTCTTTCTCCCATTTATCATATTTAATAGAAAAGCTGTCGCTATACTGTATGGTTAAATGACCATTAGTGAAATGGCTGAGATCGATATCTGAAAATGGCTCAGTATGCTTGATGATACTGTTTTCCATATCCTGTTGTTTACCTGTAATAAAATCTCCTCTTTTTATTTTGGCATACAATGCAAGGCTCATAAAGAGCACTATAACAAAAGGAAGGAGAAATAATGTCAATAGTATTTTATTGCTTGTTTTCATGATTGAGTTGTTTGGCTACGAAAAATTTTGTTTGATGAATTTTTCAAAACGTGGTTTGAGCTCTTCTGTATCCATGCCCAGCAAGTACATATTTCTAAAAACACCCGGAAGATCTTTTTGCATGAATTCTTCCTTCCTGTAGTTGAGGGCATTGGTATATGCTTTCTGTGCTACAAAATATCCTATGCCACGCTGGTTGTAGATGATCTCCTGTTGTTGCAGAAATTCAAATGTGCGCATAACGGTGTTAGGATTCACTTCCAGCGACACTGCTAACTCTCTCACAGAAGGAATACGTTCTTCGGGTTTCCATTGCTTGAGTAATATCATTTCGCAGAGATGATCGGCGATCTGAAGGTATATTGATTGATTATCTTTAAACTGCATAATGTCAATTTTTGTCGGTTACACTAAATCTCTTTTTCTTTAAGCCTGAAATAGGTAGCCGTTAAAAAAACAGGCGCCCATATAAACTTTGCCACTGGTTTTAGAATATCTTCTATCCAATGCGGGAGTTCATAAATTTTTTGTGCTCCATTATTTTCATATATACGATAGCTTGTTAACCCACCCATGTTGAAATTGTTTGGCAGAAAGGTGTGAAAGAGGAAATTGAGAAACATAAAGAACAAAAAGCCAATAAGCATTTGAATAAGTACCGTTTTAATAAATGCAAACCGCTCAAAATAAACTGAACCCAGCAGGAATAATGCCTGGAATGCTAAAAAGGTATACATAAGTACCGGCGCTACTTCTCCTTCAAAAATATCATGCGGCTTAACTCTCTCCAATGTATTTCGCGGGTTTAACTCAATCAGGAAAAACGTGGTGTGCTTTATAATCCAGAAGCCGGCAAGATAAACAGTCAAAAAAACAATGAAGGAATAAAAAACACCACAAGCTAATTTTTCCAAAGCGGTTGCCGGAACACTTAACCAATAAATACCCTTTCCTTTATCACCTAACATGGAGAAAGTAGTACTCGAGAAAATAAGCCCGGAAACAAAAAGCATAATAAAGAAAATGACGTTGGTGCCTTCTTCATTAAAATAATAATCATATTGATTGGCTATATACCAGATAATAAAAATAATGGTGAGTAAGCCCAACAAAGCAAGTGTTGCTAAGGTATAAAGTTTTGAATTATCGAACCATTGCTTCTTTATAAGGAGCCAGAGTCTTGAAAAGCTGAATGTATTCTGCATAATAAATTCGTTTTAGAAGGCGGATTGAATTTTAGCCTGGTTAGTAATAATTCCTTTGTATAGCATTTCAAGGTCCAGTCTGGTATCTTCTCCATCTGTATTTCGGGTAATAATGGCATTGCCTTTTAATGAACTTTCATTATACAAAGCCTGCTGAATCTCTTCCTGGTCAAATGATATTTTAAATTGAAGCTTTCGGCTAATCTGTTCTATCGTTTGGTCAAAAAGTATTTTGCCTTCATCAATAATGGTAATACGGTCAATCAGGTTTTCCAGGTCTTTTACCTGGTGTGTGCTTATGATGATTGATTTCTTTTCATCCAGCGCTCCTGCAATTACTTTTCTGAACTGGCTTTTACTCATAATGTCTAATCCATTGGTAGGTTCATCCATCAACAGTAATGATGTATTACAAGCCAACCCGAAACTGATCAACACTTTTTTCTTCTGTCCGTAACTCATATCCTGTATTGCATTTTCTACAGGAATTTCAAACTCTTTTATGTAGTTATTAAACTGTTGATGGTTGAATTTGGAGTAAAAAGGAGCATTATGTTTTACCAGCTTGTCAACGGTAATATTGGGAAGAAAAAACTCTTCCGCCACAAGAAATACTTCCTGCAGAAAAGAAGGCTGGCGTTTGCCCGGAGTTTCGCCTGAAACAGTAATACTGCCACTATCAGGGAAAAGATGCCCCGAGATATTGCGTAGCAGGGTTGACTTTCCGGTGCCATTCTTCCCAAGCAAGCCATATATATAGCCCGGTTGCAGGTCGAGGCTAAGCCCGGTAAATACTTTTTTGCGCTTATAAGCAAAGTGAAGGTTTTTAATCGAAATCATATTTAGTGATTTAGTGTACTATTGTATTAGTACACTGCAAATATAATACGGCTTTTGAAACATCCAAATTTTTTTAAAACTTTTTTTTTAGAAGAAGGAGGGTAATCCTTTAAAAAGAAAATCTCCATACAGATTATCCGCATGGAGATTTCAATTAAACAGGAAGAAGTGTCTAATGGTTAGTTATTCATAATTTTAAATTCAACTCTTCTGTTTTCCTGTCTGCCTTCATCTGTTTCGTTGGTAGCTACAGGCTTTGTTTCACCATATCCTTTTGATGTAATACGCTTTGCATCTATTCCTTTGGAGATGATATATTCTCTTACAGATTTTGCTCTATTATCACTTAGTTTAAAGTTATAATCATCAGATCCCTTATTATCGGTATGTGCACTCATTTCAATTTCAACAGCGGGGTTTTCATTCAATAGTTTTACAACCCTGTCTAATTCAATAAACGATTCTTTACGCAGATCCCATTTATCAAAATCGAAGAATACATTGTTTAGTCGCACTACCTGTCCTATTTCTATCGGAAATAGATAAAGATCTTTATGAATTTCTTTATAGCCTGCTTTTACCAGCGAATCAAGGTTAAAATTTTCTGATTGTGCAAAGAACTTATCTGCAGTAGCTCTTATCAAATAATTTTTATCATAGGGAAGAACAATTTTAAAAGCACCATCAGTTGCATTAGAAATAGCGTTGCCCGCATCAGCTCCATCTGGGAGCGTTTGATATATCAAAGCTGCGCTGATAGGTTGTTTTGTCTTAGCATTATATACATTACCGGTTATTAATACTACAGGATCAGGCTTTTTTTCTTCCATTAATCTTACTCTAACAATATCACTTTCTCCGAAAGTATTTTCGTTGGTAGTAAGATATGCATATTCGCCTCCGGCATCCAGCGTAAAAAACGCATCCCAGTCAGGCGTATTAATCGGGCTGCCAAGGTTTACCGGCTCGCTCCATTTCTGCCATGTTTTATCAAGGCGTTTAGTCATCCAGATATCATTGTCGCCTAAGCCACCAGGCCTGTTACTGCTGAAATAAAGTGTTACGCCATCTGATGCCAAATAAGGAGTTAGTTCATCATACTCTGGCAGGTTGATTGTTTTACCAAGGCTTTTAGGTTCACTCCACGATCCATCTTTGTTGAGAAAGCAAACATATATATCATTGTTGGAGCCATTTTTTTCAGGAGTCATATACAATAACAATGTTTGCCCATCCTGCGCCATTGATGCGCCTGATTGATTGCCGTGATCGTATTTTTCATAATTTCTGATGTATAAGGCGTTAGGGTGAGTCCATGCGCCATCCTTGTCAAGATAGCTCATACTAACACCTTTGGTTATAAAGGCACCTTCCTGGAAAGCGCCTCTTAATAAAATTCTGTTGTTATCAGGGGAGATCCAATAAACCGCATTATAGTGTGTTGTATTTAATGGATAACCAAGATGTATAGCATCACTCCATTTGCCAGTAGCCGTATCTCTTTCAGAAAACCAAATATCCTGCGAGTTAGGAACAGAACTATATTTTGTATTGGCGGGATGATTCTCGCAAATAAAAAACAAGAGGTTCCCGTCAGCGGATATAGTTGGTCTGAGTTCAGGTAGATTGGAGTTGATTTTTGTTCCCAGGTTTTCAATTTTAATTACAGTAGACGCTGTAATCACATTGTCTTTTTGTTGTACTAAGTCACCCGTAGTATCAATAGAAGGTTGTGCCACAGAAACCTGTAAACAGCAACATATTATTAGGTAGCAAACGATTTTTTTCACGCTTTTGGATTTGCATGTATAACGCAAAATATTTGCGCATACCTTATCCCTGCATGCATTTACCCCTTTTATGACGGCTATTTTAGCTTATGGTAATGTGCTGTTTAAAGTTTAGAAATATGGTTACGGGCTTCTTTTTAGTTTACCCTATGTGTAATCACCAGTGCCTTATACTCTTACCAAACTTTTATTCTTTCGTTTTCAGGTTTATATAATTTATCTCCTGGCTGAACATTGAATGCTTTATAAAATGCATCAATATTTTGCACAGGTCCATTGGCGCGGTATCTACCCGGGGAGTGCGGATCAACCAGCACCAGTTGTGCAGACGTTTCCGGCAATACTGTTTGATGCCAAACCTGCGCCCATGCTAAAAAGAAACGCTGATCTGGTGTAAAGCCATCAATTTTTTTATCGCTCATGCCTTGGGGTGTTTTTTTGAAAGCTTCATAGGCTATGTTTAAACCTCCAAGATCTGCGAGGTTTTCACCAAGGGTTAGTTGACCATTTAAATGCAACGAATCGTTTACTACAAAACCATCATATTGCTTTACTACTTTGCCTGCTCTCTCATTAAATTTTTCAGCATCTTCTGCAGTCCACCAGTCATGCAGGTTGCCATCTGCATCGTATTGTCTGCCCTGGTCATCAAAACCGTGTGTTAATTCATGTCCTATTACCGCGGCTATACCTCCATAGTTAACAGCATCATCAGCGCCAAAATCAAAAAATGGAAATTGTAATATACCTGCAGGAAATGCTATTTCATTATTGGTAGGATTATAATAGGCGTTGATGGTTGGAGGAGTCATTCCCCATTCTGTTTTATCAACAGGTTTCCCCATTTTATTTACCATCTTGTTATATTCAAATTGATTGATGCTTCTTAAATTATTGATCAGTTGATTTTTATTGATAACAACCCCGGGGTATGTTTCCCATTTATCAGGAAAGCCGATTTTGTTTACTATGGCATGTAATTTCTCCAATGCCTTTTTCTTGGTGGCATCGCTCATCCAATCTAATTTTTCAATGCGTGATGCGAAAGTTTCCTGCACATTTTTTACCAATGCCAGCATGCGTTCCTTTGATGCACTGTTGAAATATTTTTCAACGTACAACTGTCCTAATAATTCTCCCAGGTTATTATCTACCATGCCGCTCATTCTTTGCCAGCGCGGAGTAATTTGTTTTTGCCCACTCAGTAATTTATTAAATTCAAACTGCCTGTTTACAAAGGCGCTGCTTAAATTGGGAAGAGCTGCTTTTAAAACTGCCCACTGCAGGTAGGCTTTCCACGCACTAAGAGGAGCAGCACTTATTAAAGCATCAGCTGTCTTAAAGAATGTGGGATTGTTTACTACAACACTGTCTGCCTTTGTAACTTTCATTGTTGCAAAAAGAGCTTTCCAATCCAGTCCCGGAGTGGTTTTGCTAAAGTCGCTTACGGAAAATTTATTGTATGTTTTAACCGGGTCTCTTAATTCAACCCTGCTCAACTGCGCTTTTGCAAGACCAGTTTCAATATCCATAATGGCAGTTGCTTTTGCTTTCGCTACATCACCCGCATCACCAGCAAGTGTAAAAATATCTTCCACATACTTCACATATCCTTCGCGGATAGATTTACTACGGGCATCATCCTTTAAGTAATAATCGCGGTCTGGTAAACTGGTACCACCCTGCATTAAGTTAGGAATATATTCGTTTACATTTTTATCGTCCTGGTCAATTCTGAAACCAAACAATGCACTGCCAATAGCCTTAGTGCGCATGGATGCAATGGTTTGGATAATATCCTGTTTAGAGGTAAGACTATTCATTTGTTCCAGGTCTGCCTTAATGGGAGTGATGCCCAGTTGTTCTATTCCCGCGCTGTCCATCCCGGAAATATAAAGATCACCCACACGTTGGTATACGCTGTTTTTAGAAGCATTTTTGGAGGCGTCTTCCAGCAAGGAACGAATTTTTTCAAGACTTGCTAAGTACAAAATATCAAAACTGCCCCATCTTGTTTTTGATGCAGGCACCGGATTATTCTTTACCCAGTTACCGTTGGCATAACTAAAAAAATCATCGCCAGGTTTTATGGTAAGATCCATATTGGCCCGATCAATATACTTAACCGCCTGCTTGGATTTTTGTGCAAAAGTGGTGTTCGCTGCTAATAGGAGTGCAGGCAGCAAAAATGCCGATACTATTTTTCTCATGTTATTTTTTTTCAAAAGTATACATTGACATATCAAAAAGCATCAGTATGTTCAAAAAATGTATGAGCGGCAAATGCAGTAAAATCCTTCTTAAATCTTTACATTGCAAAAACTAAATGAACACGATGTATACAATTGCTCGTTTTTTGATTATAACACTCCTGTTAATGCAGTTTTATGCGGCAGATGCGCAAAAAAAATCAACCAGTACACTTTCTTTTCCTGATGAGCTTGTTCATTTTAAAGCGTACAAAAGTAATCCTGTTTTTGCCGGTACAGACAGCAATACCTGGGACACCCATATAAGAGAGCGTGGCTATATTCTGCATGAAGGGAGCATATATAAGATGTGGTATACCGGTTATCAAAAAGAAACAGATGAAAAACATCTTGGGTACGCTACTTCGCCCGATGGGCTTGTTTGGACGCGGCATCCCAATAATCCTATACATAACAACCATTGGGTAGAAGATATGTATGTAATAAAAGATGGTAATTCGTATTATATGTTTGCAGAAGGAAAAGATGATATAGCACATATGCTTACTTCTGCCAATGGAATAGATTGGACAGAGCAGGGAAATCTTGATATACGGCTTACAAATGGAGATCCTATTCCTGCTGGAGCTTTTGGCACCCCCTGCGTGTGGAGAGAAAATGGTAAATGGTATTTATTTTATGAACGAGATGATTTAGGCATCTGGCTGGCTGTTTCCACAGATTTAAAAGTTTGGAAAAATGTACAGGATGAACCTGTACTGGCTATGGGACCAGATGCATATGATAAATATGCAGTAGCAATGAACCAGGTGATCAAATATAAGGGACTTTATTATGGGTATTACCATGCTTCGGATACCAAAGAATGGAAAGAGTGGTCAACAAATGTTGCTGTATCTAATGATCTTATTCATTGGAAAAAATATGAGAAAAATCCTATTGTACGTAATAATTGTTCAAGCGGAATATTGGTGCAGGATGGGAAAGCATACAGGTTATATACAATGCATCCCCAGGTAAATGTGTTTTTTCCTGTCTCTTCAAAAAAATAAAAGGAAGATTATATAAAAAAAACCGGAAACATATGACGTGCTTCCGGCTTAATAAGTTTATAGGGTAATTACGCTGTTGGTTCCACCAAATTCATTAGGAGCTTGTTCGTCGGCTTCTGGTTCGTTTATCCATTCTGTTTCGTTCACAAGGTATTTGAACTGGTGCTTTGAATCTTTAGGGAGGTTAACATCCGCGCTGAATGTACCATCTTTTTTCTTGCTCATAATAACAGCATTTTTCCAGTCGCTGTTTAAGCCAAGTATTTCAACAGTTTCAGCATTTTCAGGTTTGAAAGCGAATTTTACTTTGCAGTAATCTTTGGTCTTGAAATAAGTTTTCTGTACCATTTTCGGTTTTTTAATAGTTGTGAAATAAGAATAATCGTTAGCAAAGCAAACCGTGATAAAAAAACTTCAATTGCCCTTTAATACCAAAAAGCAACAAAAGTAACCTGTTCTTAATATATATTTATCGCAATTTATTGCAGATGTTCAAATTATGTGCCATCTGCCCAGGTGAACAGTTTTTGGGTGAAAGTTCTATCCGGGATCAAGAACGCCATGGTGATAAACAAAATTTCCTGTTAACATTTTTTTTACAAATTTTTTTAAGCGCTTGATACTGTTCCTTTTTTATAATGTAAGCGATTAGAAAATGTTGGTAATAAGATAGCTGTACGAAATTATAAGCAGATAATAACGGGTGTGTAGTACTATCTCTACAAATCTTACCACATGATAAAGATCAGTTTTAAAATAAATATGTGAATGTCTCCGTTATCATCCCATTCAAAATTGAGGTATAACAACTCTTAAAAAAATGTTCCATAAAGTTTAAACCTTATGGGTCATCAAGGGTCTACACCTGAAATTTTACATTAATTCCTACTTTATGAAACAAAAAAAATCTTTTCTCTATTTCTTATCCTTTGCCTTATTGGTAAGTTTTGCTGCTTGTAAAAAAGATAAAACCGACGATAGCGGTAGCAGTGCAGATATTTCTACACATTCAGATGATCAATCCATCTTCACTTCAGAAGTAGATGCTATTTCTGATGACGCAGACGTTGCTTTGGAAGCTGGCGCATCTGTTAGTGGTCGTGCTATGGGAATGGATACTATTCAAATTGCCGGTGGTTATATTACCTGGAATCTTGAATCAGATCCTCAAACCGCAACTATTACCTATAATGGTAACAATGCAGATGGTACAAGAAGCAGAGCCGGAGTTGTAACTGTTTCTGTTGCAAAAGGAACACAATGGAAAAATGAAGGAGCTGCAGTATCTGTAAACTTCAACAGTGTAAAAATCACCCGTCTCCTTGATAAGAAGAGTATTACAATTAATGGTACACAAACTTATACCAATGTAAGCGGTGGTTTATTAAAAGATCTTTCATCTTTACAACATATTACACATACTATTGCAAGTGATGGTCTTTCTATCACTTTTGACAATGGCACACAGCGTAGCTGGAAGGTGGCGAAGAAACGTGATTTTACTTACGATAACGGAGTAGTAGTTGCTGTTTCAGGTAACCACACAGAAGGTGATGTAGCTAACATTGCAGAATGGGGAATCAACCGCTTTGGCGCTGCTTTCACTACTGCTACTGTTACTCCTTTAACCATTCGCCAGGACTGTAATTTCCGTTTAACCAGCGGATCTATTATTCATACAGTTGGTGGTATAACAGCTACTGCTACCTTTGGATTAGATGCGAGCGGTAATGCTGTAAGCTGCCCGGCTGGCAACTTTTATTATAAAGTTGTATATACCGGTCCAAATGGCAAAAGCATCACCTTTATATTGCCTTACTAATATTTAGTAAATAATATAATTTGGCCACTGCATTTTGCAGTGGCTTTTTATTTGAACAGTATATATGATGCAACGGTTTTTGTAAATGCTGAATCAGATACCAAAACACTGTAATGAAATATCTTTTGATTGTTGTTGTGATGATGTTCGGAAGCTGTTCAAAAAAGCAATGTTGTGAGCTTACCGCCAACAAAAATGCCATTATCAGGTGGACAGGCGATGTAGCAGTAGATGGTTGTGATTGGTGCATTATTGTAGATGGCGCCAGCTATCATCCTGAACGGGTACTTGATACGGTGTTTATGCATGATAGTCTTGAAGTTAAAGTTACTTACGAGTTGACCAGTCAAAAATTTAGTTGTGGATTTGGCGGAGGAATGCCTGTGATAAATGTGGTTGATATAAAAAAATAGCATTTCCCCCCACTATTACTGTTTGCTGCAAACAGCCCCATAAATTTATACCGGTAGGGTAGTATAAAAAATCAGTGTGCTTCTCTGGAATAAAATCAGGTACCATATTCCACAGTGTACACTTCAATTTTTAGATATGCCCCAACAACCCAACCGCCTCATTTCTCTTGATGCTTTACGCGGGTTTACGCTTGCGGCAATGATTATGGTAAATTACCCTGGAAGTGAAGAGTCTGTTTTTTTTACATTGCGGCACAGTAAGTGGAATGCGCTTTCTTTTACAGACAATATAGCGCCCATCTTTTTATTTGTGATTGGCGTTTCTATTACACTGGCTTACGACAGAAGGTTGCATGACGGAAGCTCCAAAGGTGATCTTTACAAAAAAATGTTTTTCAGGGCACTAAAGATATTTGCCGTAGGTATGTTTCTTAACCTCATGCCCGACTTTGATATCAGTAATGCAAGATGGACGGGTACATTGCATCGTATCGCTATCGTGTTTTTTATTTGCGGAGTAATCTTTCTGAATACAAACTGGAAACAACAGGCATGGATAACCGCTTTATTACTGGTAGGATACTGCGTATTGCTTACACTCGTTCCAACGCCCGGTTATGGGCAGGTAATGCTGGAGCCCGGAAAAAATATAGTGGCATGGTTTGATACAAAGTTTCTTCCCGGTAAAATGTGGCAGGGAACCTGGGATCCGGAAAGTATATTAAGCATTATTCCTTGTGTGGCAAGCACGCTTACGGGTATGCTCGCCGGCAGATTATTATTGAGTAATTATACACCTAACGAAAAGGCAAACTGGTTGATGATTGCCGGTATATTTTCTGCTATTGCAGGTTTCTTTTGGGGATTAATTTTTCCCGTAAATGAAAATTTGTGGACCAGTTCTTTTGTGCTGGTAACATCTGGCTTTGGCGCCATGCTATTAGGCGCATCTTATTTTTTGATTGATATTAGGGGAGGAAAAAAAGGAATAACACTGGGTTTGGCATTTGGCGCAAATGCTATCACTGCCTATTTTTTAGCCGACGTTTTAGCGCTTATTTTTTACCGGCTCAAATTTGCCGGGCTTCCGCTGAATCAATTAGTAGTATCAAATCTTTCAGATGCTGGTATGAAACCAGAGCTTGCCAGTTTATTATATGCTTTGTTTTTTGTTGCTGTGAATTTTATTCCTGCTTACATTCTTTATAAGAAGAAGATTTTTATTAAGCTATAATCGATAGGTTGAACTGTCTCAGTTGTCTTTTTCTGAAAATAATCTCACCCCAACCCAAACTCTTTCGTCGCAATTTCTTCTACCGCCTTACCAATGGCGAGCGCAGCGGTTGCAGCAGGCGAAGGAGCATTCAATACATGAATAGCATTACCCCGTGCTTCAATTTTAAAATCATCTATCATGCTACCTTCACGGGAAAGTGCCATAGCACGTACACCTGCACGACCAGGCACAATATCATCTGACTCCAGCGAGGGAATGAGTTTTTGTAAGCGCTTTAAAAAATAAGCTTTTGAAAAAGCACCCCGGTATTCATCTAATCCAAAACGCCAGTGTTTTGCAAAAAATTTCCAGGTGCCTTTATAGCCAAATGCTTCAGCCGTATCTTTCATGCTGAAAGCTGTTTTATTATATCCTTCCCGTTTAAATACAAATACGGCATTAGGCCCACATTCTACGCCGCCATTTATCATTCTCGTAAAATGTACACCTAAAAAAGGAAATTGGGGATTGGGAACCGGGTAGATAAGATTTCTTACTTTACTCATCCCTTTTTCACTAAGGTCATAGTAGTCGCCCCGAAAACCTACAATAGCACTGTCTGTTCCCGTTCCTTCTTTTTTTGCAATTCTGTCGCTCTGTAAACCGGCACAGGCAATAATATACTTTGCTTTAAAATCTCCACGATTGGTTTTAATGGTGGTTATCTCACCATCTTTAATAAAATCTTTGGCTTCTGTTTGCGTATAAACTTTACTGCCGGTAAATTTTTGTTCTAATAATTCAGCCAGCTTTTCAGTAAATCCTACATAATCTATAATGCCGGTACAGCCTACCCAAATACCGGATATACCTTCGCAATAAGGTTCTATTTCTTTTATTTCATCAGCAGTTATCATTCTTAAATCTTCCACACCATTTGCCAAACCATTCTGATATACCTTATTCATGTGTGGCAATTCATCCTCATTTGAAGCAACAATCACTTTGCCGCATATATCGTGTTTAATGCCATATTCCTTTGCAAAGGCTACCAATTCTCTTCTTCCATCTACACAATTCTTTGCTTTGTAACTACCAGGCTTATAATAAATACCGGAGTGTATTACACCCGAATTTCTTCCTGTTTGGTGGGCAGAAACCCCTGCTTCTTTTTCTAAAACTGCTATTTTTAAATGAGGGTAACGGTTATTGAGTTTGTAAGCCGTAGCAAGCCCTACGCAGCCACCACCAATTACAACTACGTCAAATGAAACATTATCCATAATACGGTATCTATTAAATTAGGGCGCAAGATACCAGAGATTCTTTTTTAAACCTATAAGGTTTTCAGAACCTATAAGTTTTTAATGGAGATCAAATAGTAAATAATAATGGATGCATTTCAAATTTTCGCACCATGTTCCCCTCGCCACCATTGGTGGAAAGGGGAGCTGAGGAGTGAGGTAAATAAATACGGCGAAAATTTGAAATACACCCTAATCATTCCCATGCCTGTAAACGGCTGCTGATTGTGTACCTTTACCCAAAGTAAAATTTGCATGAACATTAAGAATAATATTCTTGAAACTATTGGCAATACTCCCTTGATACGGTTAAATAAAATTACCAAAGCGCTTCCCTGTACTGTGGCAGCTAAGGTTGATTATTTTAATCCGGGGAATTCCATTAAAGACAGGATGGCTATAAAGATGATTGAGGTGGCTGAGAAGGAAGGAAAGCTAAAGCCGGGTGGTACTATCATTGAATGTACTTCGGGCAACACAGGCATGGGGCTTGCATTGGCGGGATGTGTGAAAGGATATAAATGCATATTTACTACAACAGATAAACAATCAAAAGAGAAAATGGATATACTGAAGGCTGTAGGTGCTGAAGTGATTGTATGTCCTACCAACGTAGAGCCGGATGATCCTAAAAGTTATTATTCTGTTGCCAAAAGACTTGCCCGTGATATTCCGGATTCTTTTTTATGCAATCAATATGATAACCTGGCTAACCGGCTTGCGCATTATGAAACAACGGGTCCTGAAATATGGGAACAAACAGATGGAAAAGTAACACACCTTGTTTCTACTGCAGGAACAGGCGGCACCGTTACGGGCACAGCTATGTATCTAAAAGAAAAGAATCCCAATATACAGGTATGGGCTATTGATGCTTATGGGTCTTTGCTCACAAAATATTTCAGGTCGGGCGAAATAGATATGTCGGAGGTTCATCCATATGTATCAGAAGGATTTGGAGAAGATTTTGTTCCGGAAAATTATGATATGAGTGTAATAGATTATTTTGAACAGGTTTCCGACAAGGATGGCGCGTTGATGGCCAGACGCCTGGCAAAAGAAGAAGGCATTTTTTGCGGATACAGCGCCGGTAGTTGTTTACAGGGGTTGATGCAGTTAAAAGATACATTAAAAAAAGACGACCTGGTGGTTTGTATTTTTCATGACCATGGCAGCAGGTATGTTGGTAAAGTGTATAACGACCAATGGATGATGGAAAGAGGTTTTCTTGAAGTAAATACCTTTAGAGATATAGTAAATGGGAGAGGGGGGCACCCGGTTGTTACCATTAATCCCTCGCAAACTGTTGCAGAAGCCTTCGAGCTTATGAAAAAATTCGATTTAGAAAACATACCTGTGGTAAGTGAAGGTGAAGTAAAAGGAGCTGTTTCGGAGACCGGCCTTTTTAATAAGCTTTTTTCTAATCCAGAATTAAAAGAGAGTGCCGTAACAACCATTATGGATAACCCATACCCGATGGTATCGTTTGATACACCAGTTGAAAGATTGGTTAAATTAATCAACAAAGAAAATGGTGCAATACTGAGCAAGGATGAAAGTGGAAAACTTCATATTATTACAAAATATGATATAATACAATCGCTGGCTAAACTCTAATCTTTTTGACAGGAAAACATGCCTGATTTTTTTAATGAAAAAGAGTGCTTTATATATTTGATTATCAAATATTTATACTGATTTTATTTTTAGACTAAATGGATAGTTGTAATAATAGTTTGATGATTTAATAGGGCTATTACCTTTCCAATAATGGTGGATATACGATATGAAAGGTGAAAATTACACATAAAAGATTGGGGGAAACTGCTCTTGTACGGTGGATAACTGGTGAGTATCTTTGGTATGAAGTTGATTGATGAGGAAAGTACGCCTCAACCATCCAAATCCAGAAAACCGTCCTAAAATTATTTGAACCTGATCTTTTGAAAAAAGGCAGATTAAAATCCAGTATCAATCAACTTTATTTTTTGTGAGCCATATTTAAATATACGCAACCAATATCCAGCGAAAGACTCCACTGAAATCCAGGTCCGAAGAACCAATTTTAAATCCAACTAATCCGAAAAACCGCCCCGATTCTAAAATCCAGTAAAACCTGATCCGAAAAACCTAACAACCTTGGACAAGAAATTGTTTTGAGAGTGTCCCTAAAAAGTCCAATCCTTAGAAGCCATCTATTCTTAGTAGGCTCCAGTTAAAAAGATTCCTCCACCTTTATGGTGGAGGTTTTTGTTTTAGTATATAGCTTGTTTTAAGCCTTAATATTTTCTTACCTATATTTGCCACTTGTACCTGTGTAAACCCCGGCAGTATTTTTGTTTTTATTAAGTAAATTCATTAATCTTGATATCCAACACAAGCACAACGATGCAACACGAAGAAGATTTTGATGCGAACCTTGCGGGAGAAGACAGGAATAGTGAAGAAGCAAGGAGTCGTTGGTTCAAAAGAATCAAAAAAGGTATACTTACTTCCACAGCAGAAAAGAAAGAAGCACCTGATGGATTATGGACAAAATGCCCAAGCTGTAAATATACCTGCACTATACTTGAATTAAAGGAAAACCTGTTTGTTTGCCCTAAATGCAATTACCATCACAGGGTTGGCAGCCAGGAATATTTTGATATTCTGTTTGACAGCCACCAGTACGAAGAGCTCTTCACCAATCTTAAATCTATAGATTACCTGCAGTTTAAAGATCTGAAACCTTACAGCAAAAGACTGGATGAGGCGTATGATAAAACAGGATTGAACGATTCTTTATCTGTGGCCGTAGGAGAAGTACATACACACCGCATAGTAATATGTTGTATGGATTTTAATTTTATTGGCGGATCGCTTGGTAGTGTGATGGGAGAAAAAATTGCCCGGGCTGTTGATTACTGTCTTCAGTATCATTTACCATTATTAATTATTAGTAAAAGTGGCGGAGCACGAATGATGGAAAGCGCTTTTTCTTTGATGCAACTGGCAAAAACGTCTGGTAAATTATCTCAATTGTCTGATGAAAAGATTCCCTATATATCCTTATGTACAGATCCTACATACGGTGGTACAACCGCATCCTTTGCCATGCTTGGTGATGTAAATATTGCAGAGCCAGGCGCTATGATTGGCTTTGCGGGCCCAAGGGTAATTAAAGAAACCATTAAAAAAGATCTTCCACCAGGATTTCAAAGCTCTGAGTTTTTAATGGATCATGGATTTCTTGATTTCATTGTTGATCGCAAAGAGTTAAAGGATAAAATTGCCGCATTAATAACCCTGTTTAATTCATAGTTGCTGCTTTTTCTATCGTTGCATAGCTATTAATCTCATCATGTCTAACATTCGCAACAGGTCGGCTTTTTTTGAGTACCATATAGAAGATAAATATGTGGCAGGGCTGGTTTTAACGGGTACGGAAGTAAAATCAATCAGGGCTGGGAAAGCCAGTTTTAACGATAGCTATTGCTATTTTCACAAAGGTGAATTGTGGATTAAAAGCCTGCATATTTCAGAATACACACACGGTACGTATAATAATCACGATCCTTTAAGAGAAAGAAAACTTTTATTAAGTAAGAAGGAGTTAAGAAAGCTGGAAGCCAAAATAAAAGAAAAGGGCTTTACCATTGTGCCCTTAAGTATTTTCTTTTCAGAAAAGGGATTAGTGAAAATGGAAATTGGTTTGGGTAAGGGTAAAAAATTACACGATAAAAGAGAAACCATTAAAGAAAGGGATAGCGAAAGGGAGATAAAGCGGAAATATGGAGTGTAAATCTTGTCTTATTATTGCATTTCAGGAAAAGTAATACACAGCTATTTTAAATACAATCACTTTATTTACAATACTTTTGAATATCAAGCGTTACATTGCAGCAATAGTAATGACATTATTTCCAATACAAGGTGCATGCGAATAGTAATTTTATTTTTATCCATCCTATTAACCTCCAATGGCTTTGCCCAGGGCATAAAAGGAAGCTGGTTTGGCAGCGCAGATGTATTGTTAGGGGGTTCACACAATAATTACCTGGTAGAGCTTGATCTGAAGCAGGAAAACAATGAAGTAAAAGGCATCATCAGTTATTATTTCCGCGAGACTTTTCAAAGCTTTTATGTAAAAGGAACCTACAATCCCAAGACCAGGGAAGTACTTATTAAAGATTTGCCTATTACTTATTTCAGGGCTTCGGCAGTGAATGGAGTAGAGTGCGTAATGGATTTAAGAGCCATTATTACAGCATCAAGAGTTAGTACTAATATTAAAGGCGTTTTTACAACACAAGGAAAATACAAATATACCTGTCCTGATATAGCGTTCGATTTTGTGTATGGCGAATCCTTAAACACAGATAGCCTTATTGATAAATTTTCTCCTATCACAAAAATATGGCGACCTACCGAAGAAGATGTGGTTGTAAACCCATTGGAGAACAGAAAGCCAGATTCTGTAGACTTGAAAGTAAAGGAACCAACGCTTCAACAAATGGAAGCGCAGAAAATTCTGCTTGAGTTCAATAAGCGAAAAGAAGTTGTAAGCCAGGAATTGCTGGTTGATTCAGATTCACTCCGCCTTACTTTTTACGATAATGGTATAGTGGATGGAGACAGTATTTCTGTATTTTTTAATAAGGAGCCTATTGCTACGCATCAGTCGCTTACAGAAAGAGGCATTATATTTTACGCAGTACTGGATTCAACAAAGCCGTATAATGAAATAAGCATGTTTGCTGAAAATCTTGGAACAATATCTCCTAATACTGCTTTAATGGTTATAACAGATGGTGTGAACCGCTATGAAGTATTCTTATCCAGCAGTCTTACCCAAAACTCTGCCATCAGAATAAGAAGGCGAAGATAGCTGTGACGTTTTAACTGCTGTCAAGTCTGTTTATTTACAGGCACATTGTATCTTGCAGCCATGGTTATTACTTCTGCTACATATCTTATCAGCAGTCCCGATTATACTAAATGCCCAAAGCCAGACAGGCCGGAATATGTATTTATAGGCCGCAGTAATGTAGGCAAGTCTTCCTTAATTAATATGCTCTGCAATAATCAGAAGCTTGCCAAAACTTCAGGGTCACCAGGTAAAACGCAAATGATCAATCATTTTTCTATCGAAAGCACTTCCCCAAATCAACAGCCTGTACATTGGTATATTGTAGATTTACCGGGATATGGTTTTGCCAAAGTATCGCAGGAGCAGCGAAACAAATGGAAGAAGATGACAGAAGATTATCTGCGCAAGCGGGAAAATATTGTAAACCTGTTTGTGCTGATAGATAGCAGGCATACACCACAAAAACCAGATCTTGATTTTGTAAATCAATTAGGTGAATGGGGTATTCCCTTTACTATTGTATTTACAAAAGCTGATAAAACTACCCAGCAGGAAGTGAGCAAGAATATAAAAGCATTTTTAAACGACATGAGAAAAACCTGGGAGTTTTTACCTGCGCACTATATTACCAGCGCTATAAAGAAAACCGGCAGAGATAAAATATTAAAAAGTATTGATGAGTGGAACAAGGTGTTCAGAGATGCTGGTTAACCCAGAATTTTTTGAGATAGGGGAGATATTTCCTATAGCGGTATGTTGATACCACTTTTACAGCCAGGAAGTTAGTTATATCAGTTCACTATTTTATTAGCGCAACTGCTACTGGCAAAAGCTTCTGGCTTGGCTTTAAACGCAAATCCCATTCCCAGTATATATCCCATCGCTTCTCTTAAGGCTTCATTGCTCTTAAAATGAGGGTTGGTGTTGATGTCGGCATGTACTTCCATATCAACATCATACTGGGTGAACAGATCGCAAAGCTCATACGCAATTTCAATGCTTTTAGCTACTTCCACCAGCATTCTTTCTTTAATAGAATACTGTTTTTTTGTTTTTTCATTGTGGATGAACATAAAGCCGCCATGTCCTTCGCGAAGAAATACAATAACCGTAGCAAACTCGGTTTCTGGTCCTTTAACCTGTGAATCTGTGCCGATGCATACTTTCAGGCGGAAACCATTGTTCCTTTCCCTGATGATGGCGAGACGTACTTCTTCTTTGATGGGCAATTGGAATCGCTCTCCATTAAATTTTCTCCATAACATATGTGATGAGGTTTTTCGAATTTACGTTTTTTTTCAAAGCTGCGCATAACCCTCATATTATTCTTTTGTTATAGCAAAGGCGGGTATCAATAAACACGGTGCATTTGGAAAGGACGGTCACACCCATTGCCGGGGAAATATAGCGGAATTATAGCCTTGTAGTATTACTAATATTGGCCGGTGCTTAACAGTACCAAAGTGCAGGCTTCCATGGTTTGAATATCGTGCTCTTCAGCTAACGTTGCCAATTCTTCATTTTCTGTACCCGGATTAAAGATGATCCTTTTGGGATGAAGCGAGAGGATATAATCGTAATAGTTTTTTTGATTAGCCGGGTTGAGATATAGCGTAACCGTATCAACATTTTCAACCGCAACAGGTTTGCTGTGCACAACAATATCACCCACTATAGTTTCCTTTTTGCCAATGGCCACTATATCATGCTTTGCAGCCTTTAACCGGTTCATAGCTAAATAACTGTATCGTGCCGGATTATCAGATGCTCCCAGTACTACTGTTTTCTTATTCATCTTTTGCCTTTTTAAACGTTACTGCTATACAAAGGTAAATGCAAAATCTGTGTGCTTTTTAATTAATATCAATCTGATTAATTAAGCCCAGGCAACAATGAATCAGCGTGTTTAAATTTTTTGCGGGTGGGTGAGTACACTCCATCCGTAGCAACGCTGTAGGCGGTATCTCACCGCCCATAGAAAGGAAAATTTTAAGTGCACAGACCTCAATCGGTATTGAATTATTGATATCGATTTTATCGCTATTTTTGTTGCATAAACTACCAGTATGAAAATAAACAGAACTGTTTTGTTTACTTTTTTAGCATTGATCATTGTTGCTGCCTTATATCGCATATTGCCAGGACGCCCATTTGGTTTCGCTCCACAAATTGCAATGGCTTTATTTGCTGGTGCCGTTGTAAAAGACAAAAAGTATGCTTTTGCATTACCACTTTTTTCTATGATTTTGTCTGATGTTCTGTATGAAATATTGTTCAAAGCCGGTCTTTCAATTATGCCTGGATTTTACGAAGGGCAGATTACCAACTACATCCTGTTTACATTACTCACCTTTGGTGGATTTTTGATAAAGAAAATAAACTTCCTGCAGGTATTTTTAGCCTCTATAGCTGCGCCAACCGTATATTTTTTACTGTCTAATTTTTTGGTATGGATTAGTGCAAGCGGCGGATATCAACGTCCAAAAACCTTTAATGGTTTGATGATGTGTATGTCAGATGGCATTCCTTTTTACAAGAATTCTTTGTATGGTACGCTGTTCTTTTCTGCTGTACTTTTCGGTGGCTACTACCTGCTGAAACAATATTTCTTAAAGCCCAAAACGGTTTAATAATAATTTCAAAAAGCGTTATTTACTTTTGTTCTAACCTGTATTTTTTGGCACGCCACAACAACACCGGTAAACTGGGAGAAACACTTGCCTCAGCATATCTTCAAAAAAACGGGTATACTATTCTTTATACAAACTGGCGTTACTCCCATTACGAAATTGATATTATAGCCAGCCTACATGATGTATTGCATTTTGTTGAAGTAAAAACGAGGCGGAGCCAAAAGTTTGGAAATCCTGAAGAAAGCATTACCATAAGAAAGATGGAATATCTTATTGATGCAGCAGATGCATTTTTATACGAACATGCACAATGGAAAAGAGTGCAGTTTGATGTTTTATCGTTGATGCTTATTAAAGGAAAAGATCCGGAGTATTTTTTTATAGAAGATGTTTATTTGTAGTAACAAGTATTTTCATTTTTTCTACCATCTTATAAGTGGCGGGGCAATATTCTACATTCTGTTTATGAACATGCATATAGTCAATCATTCTTTTTTTGGTAAGATGTGGAAAGCCTGCACAGTCATCCGGGCGTATAGGATATATGTTGCACATATTGGTGTTGAGATCAAGAAACTGGCAGGGCTGCTTTTTATTCATCCAGTCTTTGTCTTTCTTATCAAAATATAACCATTTTTCTTTAAAGGCTTTTGTAGTCATACCAAAGTGCGAAGCAATACGCTTGATATCTTTTGTATTATAAGTAGGGCTCATGGTTTTGCAACAGTTGGCGCAGCTCAGGCAGTCTGTTTCCTGCCAAACTTCTTTGTCAACGCTTGCAGCCAAAGCATCAAGCTTGCGGGAAGATTTTTTTTCAAGGCGTGTAAGAAAAGATCTGAATCCTCTTTTTTTAAGCGTAGCTTTTTTCTTAAAAGATTTCAGGTTGATGGGCTCCATATGTTTTCTGCAATTAAAAACCGAAAATAAACATTTAATCTATTTCAGTGCATCAGTGAAATAGTGGGGTATGCAAATAGTAGACAAAATGTGAATCAGTTTTTTATTAGATATTTGTCTATACATGTGGGATGCATACAAAAACGGTTTCGGCGCCTATCTGCAGTTAGAAAAATCGCTCAGCAAAAATTCAATTGAGGCGTATCAACATGATATAGAAAAATTCACCCAGTTCATGCAAATGCGGGAGCAATTAAAACATCCGGGTGAAGTCGAGCTGAAAGATCTGCAGCAATTTATTAAATGGATTGCTGAATTAAAAATGACCGCCACTTCGCAGGCCAGGATCATTTCGGGCTTAAGAGCATTTTACAAATATTGCCGCATAGAAAATATATCCACAACTGATCCAACCATACTATTGGAATCTCCCAAATTGAAAAGAAGCTTACCGGATACCTTAAGCTTTGAAGAAATAGAAAAAGTGATTCAGCAGATTGATCTGAGCAAACCCGAGGGGGTGAGGAATAAAGCATTGTTAGAAACGATGTATAGCTGCGGACTAAGGGTAAGTGAAGTGGTTAACTTAAAAATTTCGTGTTTATACCTGGATGTCGGTTTTATACGTGTAACAGGCAAAGGCGATAAAGAGCGGCTGGTACCAATAGGGCAGGAGGCTATTAAATACATTAATATATACCGGCAGCATACCCGCATCCATATACCCATAAAGCCCGGTGAAGAAGACATATTATTCCTGAACAGGAGGGGTAAAATGCTTACAAGAGTTATGGTGTTCCTGATAATCAAAGATTTAGTGCAAAAAGCCGGTATTACTAAAACGGTTTCACCCCATACATTCAGGCATTCATTTGCTACTCACCTTGTTGAAGGAGGCGCTGATTTAAGGGCAGTGCAGGAAATGCTGGGGCATGAAAGTATTACAACCACAGAAATTTATACCCACCTCAACAGCGATTATTTACGTGAAACGCTTCAAAGATTTCATCCGGGTTTTAAAGGAAGAAAAGCGTAGTTCATATTTATTTAACAAAAAATCTCTGCCATTAAGGTAACAAAAGAACAAAGATCCCGTTATAAGGCTGGAAAATTGTAGAAGCCAGATCTTTGAATATTCTTTAGAAAAACGATTGATATGTGATAATGGAATCCAGAAAAATATCTTTTTTGGCTATTTTTTTAGATTTTTTTTAAAGATTATCACAAAGCATGTTTGTTAGTCCGCAAAATGTTCGTACATTTGCGGCGTCAAACGGTCCCTGATAAAATCCCTTGCTTGTCCGCGACTATCCGAGTCTCATAGTCTCACCGTCTTTAAGAAGTTTTCTCCGGGCGTTAAACTTAAAACTTCCATCAGGAAAGAAAATTTGAAAGAGTTTGAATCGTAATTACGATTCTTTGGCAAAAACAAAAAAAATGACCACTCATCAGTTTATAAGACCATACATGGTATTATGTATTGCATAGTAGTTGTTAAAAGATATATCTTTGTATCGTAAACATGATGCAAAAATTAAAATAACCTTTAAATACAGGAATATGAAACAGAAGAACAAAGTGGATTCAAAGGCAGGAACACTTAAAAACGAAAACAGCACTAAAATGCTGCATGTAATCAGCAAATCTGCCTCAATGTTGCTGATAGCAATGGCAGGATTTGGTACAATGTCTTTTACACAGGATGATACATCCGTAAACAGTATTGATACTAACCTAAGCGTAAAGAAAGACACAAATGTGGGATCAACATCTTCAACATATGCATACAATGCTTGTTGCGGTGTAAGTGTTGGAAAACCTGGTGATGACACAAAAAATGCGCTTTATATAAGCTTACCAAAAGCCAGCACAGTAACTAAAGCTGATAAAGAAACAGCCAGCAATTTTATGGCTGAAGCTAAATCAAGAAGCATCTGGAGTATGGATGTAGTTGATGCTGCTGTTAAAGCTGATAAAGAAATGAACTTCAATTTCCAGCTTAGCAATATCTTCCCTGCTTCTGAAATTTCAATAAAAGCAGATGAACAAATGATCAATCATTTTACTGATGAAATTGTTTTGAAGTCTTTAGCTTTTAACGGAAACAATGCACAGGAAGCAGATAAGGTAATGAGTGATAATTTTATAGCTGAACATTTTTATATTAAAAATGTGCGCCCTTCAACAGATATGACAGCCAAAGCTGATGCTTCAATGATCAAATCTTTTGAAAAAGCTAATCTACCTTCTGTAAGCGTACCTTC
Source organism: Agriterribacter sp. (assembly GCA_047600465.1). Taxonomy (GTDB): domain Bacteria; phylum Bacteroidota; class Bacteroidia; order Chitinophagales; family Chitinophagaceae; genus Agriterribacter. Next base: position 126,624 of record JASGKU010000007.1, on the reverse strand, counting down.
ACAGGTTGCAGCACACGGTGCAGATGTAGAAATGATCGGTAATTATCAAGCAGAAGTAAAAATAACAGAAACAGTGGTTGCTAAATAAGCAACTCAAGCATAGTGTTTAGTTATGGTTTTGATTTAAAAAGGCACGGTTAGACGTTCCGGCCTTTTTGCTTTTATATACCAGCCTTCGAAAGCCTAATGAGTAATAGGTTTTTTCCACCACCAGAAATTGATTAGTTCTGCACGTGTAACACCATGATCCTGTAGTTCTGTATCACTTAATTCAAGCCGTTCTAATTGTATCAATGGCTTTTCAGTTTCAACAACTCCGGATATTGTATACATTTCAGCCAATCTTAATCCCCTGTCTTCAACAGGAAGCGATTTGTCCTCATCCAGCCGTTCATCAGGATTAGCCGTAGCTACGATGTTACCGATGTTTAATTCTGAAAAATTATCTTCTGTTATTTTTGTCCACATAGTACGGTGAAAATTAAAATGTACAATAGCAAATTAATTGTCATTATTTTCCTTCCAGATCTTCCGGGTTTTGCGAACCAGAAAATGCCTTTTCTATAGAATGCATGAGGTTTGAAACAGGTCCCTGCATTTTGTTGGTACGATCATCCAGGCTGTTATCGTTCAATAAATTTCCTAACCGTATAGCTGCAGGAAGGTGAGATAATATATTAGTACGCTGATCTGTAAATAGTTGTTTTATACCAGCGCCGTCTTCCTTCGGAACATTTTCTCTTATTGCTTCCAAAGAATGAGATAATACTTCGCGTAATTTTATGTCTGCTTCTTCTATGCTTACAGATGCATAATTTGCCACTTCTTCCTTTAATACATCCAGGTTGTCGCCAAACAATTTAGTTTCCCAATTGTCAACAAACCCTTCTTCTAACACCGTATCTGCCTGATGTACGTCTCTGCTATATTTATACATCCCTGTAAGTACAGAAGGAATAGCTGCCTGGGCTAGTTTATCTGCATACACCTCAGAAGTTGCAGATATATCCTGCGTATTAGGATCAACAATGGGTAAAGTGGATATACCTTCTTTTTGTGCAATAACTTTAATAAGATCTACTGACATATATGATGGTTTTGATGATACAGTTATAATTTCAAAAGAAAATGCCGGAAACATTTTACAATATCGCCACACCTGCAGTAAGGCAAATAGGATGCAAAAAGAAAAAACTGATTAAAACAATGTTTTAAGCGCAGATTCGAGGCAGGGGAGAAGTGAACCGGGGAAAAACTTACACAGATTTTTAATGTACATGCTTGTCAATGCTTGTTTGCTAGCATACTTTGACCATTTCCATCCTGAGCAGACTGGCCAGTTTGGTTATTTTGTTACTGATATGACCAACGCCTACCGCACAATGATGCGCAGGGCCATGGTAGTTCCAATTGTTCACAAAGTTTCGTGCACCAATGCCGAATCTATAGCGGCTGTTGGTATTGCCGATCTGTAATATTGGGCCGGCAACTGATTCTCCTTCTGCTACCAGCAACATTAAACCACCATCCTTTTTTTGAACTACAGATAATAAAGTAACCGGTCCATTTTTTACAGACATTTCCACTGATAATCCTTTTCCAACTTTTCCATGATACACATATAACGGGCGAACTTTGGTTTTTCCTTCCGCAATGGCTATATGTCCAGGTCCATCGTGTCCCATCAATACTATATCATCGTTATAATCCATCGCATAATATTCTGTAAATGATCCACCCGCACCAAAGCTATCCATGATCTTCATTGCCTGTGCATTCTTTATTTCGTATTCTCCCGCCACGGGAACACCATTAGCTGTAAGCAAGGAATTCCCTAAAATGATAGAAGCAATCGCATCTTCATTTTCTATATTACCCGTGCCTTTGTAGTAATATGCCATTGACCCAAGCTTATATTGTTCTACTAGTTTATCAAGCGCTACAGAAGTAATGGCAGCTTTTTTTATTTCTTCCTGCGAACAATCAGGCTGAACATCAAATGCATTGTAAAATAATTTTACACGCTCATTCATTTCGGTATCGGTTATAGTTCTACGAAGAGAAGCCAGTTCTTCTACTTCAATCAATTCCATATGTCCGCCAAAAAAAGCATATTGTTGTGTGAGATCAGAATAGATATCCAACATGCCGCTATAGTAATGTCCCATGCATCCCATCCGGTTATAAAACATGATATTGGTTACTTTCGCCGCCTGCACCCATTCTTCAATTTCATTCCAGCATTCGGCATCATTATGCAGCATTCCTGTAATCTGATGAAACTGAATATTTGCCCTGTTGAATACATTGGCAATTTCGGGAACCGGGCAAGCAGAACAGTATGCCAGCCATTCGCCGGTCATCTTTGTTCTGTCTGTCATTTTATTAAATACATCATAATCTATTGCAGCCTCTGGAGAAAGATTTAAAATGATTACAGGAACTTTTGCCCGCTGTACTACTGGCAAAACGGTTGACGAAAGCGCATAAGTAGTGACATATAAAAAAATAAGATCCACATTTTTTTCCCGGAATATTCTTCCTGTTGCAAAAGCTTTGTCTGCAGTATCAACCAATCCTGCATTGATTATATTTGGATGAATGTTATCCAGTTTGTGATATACTACATCAAGGTATCCTTCCAGCCTTTCTTTCAACCCATCAAATTGTGGCCAATAAGTATCCAGTCCAATACCAAATAATCCAATCGTTAATGTAGAAGCGGGCGTTGCCATATCTATAATATTGATAAGGCTAAGATATAGACAATTAAGCTATCAGCAGTCAGCTATCGGCTTTGTGTATAGAGAGGCAGAAGGCAGTAGTAAGTAGGCAGAGCTATTGCTCAGATTTCCTAAAGCTGACAAATGATAGCTAAATCGAGCTAATTATAAAAGTATGATCAAATAGGCAATCAGCTATAATGAACAATGCACGGTATAGACCCGGTGGGTTTTTGATTGTGCTTACCAATTGGGATGTCTTCTAATAAACCCACCGGGTCTTTCGCCGCTGATAGCTGACGACCGATTGCTGAAAGCCAATTGTCTTCAACAAAAAACCCGGGCTTTTCAGCACCGGGTGTGTATGGGTTAGTAAGAAACTTTTTTGTCATCTGGCTTGTCGGATGTTTTTGCCGATCCGCCAATATTAAATACCAATCCAAGCCGCACTGTATTTGATAATGGATTTCTGTTTACGCCATTGCCCGAAGCAAGCAAATACGAAAAATTTAATCCGATAATATTATAATTAATGCCTACGCCTAATGTAAAATAACTGCGCTTACCCATGGTTCTGCTGTCTGCATAATACCCGGCACGCAAAGCAAACTGATCATTATACCAGTATTCAGCACCTGCGGAATAAGCCATGGCGCTGCTGCTGAAAGACTTTGCCCATCCTGCCACTACACCATTGCTATTGTATTTAGCGTAATCGGCAGAATCAGCATCCATTCCCGGAGGAGCCGGAACAAGCAATTTGTTGATTTCACCATTGATAGAAATTTTATGCACCTCATTGGTAACCCATGTATGCCCTACACCAATACCCAGGTTGGAAGGAATATAATTTTTTCTTGAAGCATCAGATGTATAGGAGATTTTTGAACCAAGATTAGTAAATGCAGCGCCGGCATGCCATCCCTGGCCATCTTCATTTGCGTTGGTATAATATATACCTATATCGCCGGAAACAGCATTACCTGCTTTGTAAGCACCACCATAAGAAGATGACGATCCCGCGGCAAGATTGCTGTATATATATCTCAATGCAACACCTAAAGACAACTTATCAGACAGTTTGCGTGAGTAACCGAAGTCAAATCCCATCTCTCTCGGACGTCCCTGGTTAAGATCGTTTCCAGAAGGATCTGTAAATTGTATAGTACCTAAACTGAAATACCTTAATGAAGCCGATATTACCTGTTGATCATCAAGCTTGTAATGACCAGCCAGTGAAGTAAGGTAAACATCTTTAAGTCCAAGGTCAGTTAACCATGGCGTATACGTGGCACCAATGCCCCAATCGGTTTTAATAAACGGATATTTAGCAACATTATAAAACTGCGCATTAGCATCAGGTGATGTAGATATACCCTGATCGCCAACACCACCTGCACGTGCATCAGGAGATACCCTCAGAAAGGGAACGGCAGTAGTTACAATATTTACAGTTTCTGCCGACTGTGAAAAACTTTTGGTTGTACATGTAAAAAGTACAAATGCGGAAAAAAAGAATTTACTGTATTTGGTTTGCATGAATTCTTCGATTAATGGTTGAGTAAAGATATTTTTTGAGGTCAGGTTGAAAATAAGGAGCTGTCTGCCGTACGGAGGCAGACAGCTTACTTATCGCATTATTTTACTTTTACTTTTTGAGCATCTTTAAATTTCTCTGCTGCCACACCTAACACATATGTACTGGAAGCGATGTTGCTTACATTCAATGTATAGCTGTTTATACCAGCGCTCAATTGTTTTTGTTGAATGATCACCTTCTGACCAACTTCAGTATACAGAATGATAGATGCTTTTTGTGGTACAGCACTGTATATTCTTATCTGGATCGCATCCGGACTGCTGCTCCAAACCTTCAGGCTGTATTCCTCACCGCCAGCAGGTGTAACGGTAAGGCTGCCATTTTCATATGATATAGTATAGTCGTGTGATGCGGCACCATTTGCTTTGATATCATAAACTCCTATCGGAGATCCTGTTGTTGCATTACTTGTAGCCACCGGTAAAGTATCCAGGTTGGCTGCTACATCACCTTCTGCCAATCCATCATAAGTAAATGTGAATTCCGGATTAGCCGCGCCCTGCTTTTTAGTTTTACTATCCGCCTTTATTGTTAAAGGTGCAGGCGTAATTACAAGAGTAGCGCTGTTGAAGTCTTCGATCTCGTAATCGTCACCTCCTGAAAGCGTACCTATATTGATCTCGTACTCACCTACATGCTTACCTTCTGCTCTGCCGAGGGTTCCAGGAAGTTCATCTCCTTCCAGCTTGCCTTCGGTAGTGTAAGACAACACAGGATCTGCAACACCATATACTTTAGTTTGTGCTTCTGCACTTACCGCAATTGCTTTCTTTGTAATCGTTCCAACTTCACCTGTTGCAATGGTTGATTCCAGTGCATAATCGCCAGCGTCTTCACCAGAAATTACCAGACCTGTAACGGTTACTTTTTTATTGTTACCACCATGCTTGGTATCGTACTCAGCAGTGGTTGGATTGTTAAGTACCACCAGGTCTTCCCCTATAATACCTTCTACACTGTAGTTATCTGCAACAACAGAAGCAGTAGTAGTTCCATCATATTCTTTGGTGATAGCTGTATTACCGTTAATGGTTACAGTGAGTGATTTTTTAGCGATCGACCCTGATGAAGTAACTGATGAAGTTTCCAGCACATAGTTGTTCTTATCTTCACCTGAAAGAATAAATCCATCGATGGTGATCACTTTATCATCTCCTGCATGCCTGTTATCATAAGTTGCTGTTCCTGATACAGAAAGATCATCACCTTCTACTACATCGTGTAAAACATAGTTGTCTTTAGAAAGCTGCGCATCCAGGCTTCCATCGTAGGTTTTGCTGATGGCAGGCTCAGTAGCGATTGTTACTGTAATGGCTTTCGGTGAAATACTACCTGCACTTGTTGCGCTCTCCGTAACAAGGGTATAGTTATCTGCATCACTTCCTTCCAGTACAAAACCATTTACGGTAATCAGCTTATCTTCTCCCACATTCTTGTCTTCAAAAGAAGCGGTTCCGCTAACACTTACCTCATCCTCACCTATTACACCATCAATTTCATAATTGCCAGACGCGAGGATTACATTTTTATTGCCATTGTATGTTTTGCTGATGGAAGGGCTGCTGTTGATAGCAACAGTAATTTCCTTCTTAGAAACAGCACCTGTTACATCTGCTGATACAGTAGTGAGGTTATAATTATCTTTCTGTTCACCATGAAGCACAAAGTTGTTCGCAGTGATTTGTTTACTGTCACCCGCTTTGGCTTCGGCGTATTGCGCCGTACCGGTAACCGAAACATCATCTGAACCAACCACACCATTTAGTGTATAATTCTGTGCAACGAGGGTAGCACCTGTGTTGCCATCGTACACTTTAGTGATAGCCGGAGCTGCATTGAGCGTTACGGTGATATTTTTCTTTCCGATGGTAAGCTCCTGGCTAACCGAAGTTGCTGGTTTGTATTCACTGTCTCCCGCCTGGCTGGCAGTAATGGTTACTGTGCCGGCTTGTTTTATATGAATCTTGCCATTGATGATCTCCGCTATTGCAGTATTACTGCTGGTATAGGTAATCTCAAGACCCGCATCACTTACGCCGGCTGGCGCATAGTCATCATCACCATATGTCACCTGGTTTGATTCCGCAAAACTGAGGTGTTGAGCTGTTCTTACTTTTACAGTCAGCAGCGCTTCACTTGAAGTTACAGGCGAACAATTACCAGATACAATACAACGGAACAGGTATCCATTCATACTTTCTTCAGCACTCAGCACTGTCATCTCTTCTGTTTGAACGCCTGAGTAAGTTTCATTGTTATTGATGTTTACAAAACCTTCTCCCTCGTTCACCTGCCATTGGTAGGTGCTTGCATAATCTGCTTTTGCAGAGAAGGTAGCGCTTTCATGTTCATCAATAGTGCCTGTGTTCACTGGTTGATCTGTAATAGCAGTTAATGCATTTACAGTAACCGGTACTGTTATGGGCGATCCTGAGCAGGTGCCATTGGTATAGCTTACTGTATAGTTAATAACACCATTACCAGATAATGTTTGTTCAATAGTGCTTCCGTTTCCAGAAGAAGCGCCACTTACATTACCGCTCACCGTGCTCACAGTCCAGGTAAATGAAGCACCTGATGGAACGGAATTTAGTGCAATATCTGTTGTACCACCGCTGCATATAGTTGCAGAAGATGGGGTAGCCGTTGCCGTAAGAAGTACAGGCTGTGTAATGGTAAATGATTTTGTGGTTGTACATGAATTGGCGTCTGTAATAGTACAGGTATACGTACCTGCTGCTAATCCAGTTGCTGTAGCTGCAGTGCCGCCACTCGGTGCCCAGCTATAGGTATATGATGGTGTGCCACCAGTTGCATTTACAGTAGCAGTTCCATTGCTTCCACCATTGCAGCTTACATCTGTTTTAGAGGTGGTTGCAGACAATGCAGTAGGCTGAGTAATGGTAATTGATTTTATTATCTGGCAGTTGTTAGCGTCGGTAATAGTACAGTTATATACACCTACCGCTAAACCGGTTGCTGTTGCTGCAGTGCCACCGCTTGGTGACCAGCTGTAAGTATAAGATGGTGTACCGCCGCTTGCACTTACACTAGCTGTTCCATTACTACCACCATTACAACTTACATTGGTTTTAGAGGTAGTTGCAGTTAAAGCAGTAGGCTGGGTAAGCGTAATTGTTTTTGTTATCTGGCAGCTATTTGCATCTGTAATAGTGCAGGTATATACACCTGCTGCTAAACCGGTTGCTGTTGCACTTGTGCCACCACTTGGTGCCCAGCTATACGTGTATGATGGCGTACCACCAGTTGCACTTACCGTAGCGGTTCCATTGCTTCCACCATTACAGCTTATATTGGTTTGCGATGTAGTAGCTGTTAATGCGGTAGGTTGTGTGATAGTGAAACTTCTTGTAGCAGTGCATGCATTAGCATCGGTAACAGTAACAGTATAAACCCCTACTGCTAAACCCGTTGCTGAGGCTGATGTGCCGCCACTTGGTGACCAGCTATATGTATACGCACCTGTACCACCAGTTACACTTACAGTAGCGCTTCCATTGCTGCCGCCATTGCACGAAACATTGACTTTCGATCCTGTGGTAGATATTGCTGTAGGTTGGGTAACAGTAATTGATTTTGTAATCTGGCAAGCATTGGCATCTGTAATAGTACAGGTATACACACCTGCTGCTAATCCAGTTGCTGTTGCCGCAGTGCCACCGCTTGGCGCCCAGCTATAAGTATAAGACGGCGTACCACCGGTTGCACTTACACTAGCGGTTCCATTGCTTCCAGCATTGCAGCTTACATCTGTTTTAGCAGTTGTTGCCGACAATGCAGTAGGCTGTGTAATCGTAACTGTTTTTGTTATCTGGCAGGCGTTAGCATCTGTAATAGTGCAGGTATATACTCCTACTGCTAAGCCACTTGCTGTTGAGTTTGTGCCACCACTTGGTGCCCAGCTATAAGTGTATGATGGCGTACCACCACTTGCACTAACAGTAGCGGTACCGTTACTGCCACCATTACAACTTACATTGTTTTGTGATGTAGTTGCTGTTAATGCAGAGGGTTGAGTGAGCGTAATGGTTTTTGTTATCTGGCAGTTGTTAGCATCTGTAATAGTACAGGTATACACGCCTGCTGCTAATCCGGTTGCTGTTGCGGCTGTGCCACCACTTGGTGCCCAGCTATAAGTATAGGATGGTGTACCACCACTTGCACTTACAGTAGCCGAACCATTGCTTCCACCATTGCAGGCAATATTTACTTGTGATGTTGATGCAATTAACGCACTAGGCTGTGTGATAGTAATATTTTTTGTAGTACTGCAGGTATTGACATCTGTGATGGTTACAACATAAGCTCCTGCACTTAGTCCGCTTGCTGTTGCCGCGGTGCCACCGCTCGGTGACCAACTATAACTGAAATTATTTGTTCCACCTGATGCTACAACAGTCGCTGAACCGTTGGATCCACCATTACATGCTACGTTTGTCTGTGAAGTTGTAGCAGTTACACCTGCATTTACGGTAAGTGTAGCCGCTGTAGTAGTTGCACTTCCTGAAGCATTGGTAGCTACACAACGGTACTGATAGCCATTCAAACCAGCAGTAGCGCCGGTGATGGTTAATGTAGCCGAAGTAGCACCAGAGTAAGGAGCGCCATTACTTATATTATTAAATCCAGCGCCTGCATCTACCTGCCACTGATAAGTAGGGCTGTTTGAAGCCGCGGCCGTAAACGTGGTATTTGCTCCGGAACATATTGATTTATTAGATGGATTAGTACTAATAACAGGAGCGGGTAATGATACGGGGCCTACTATTATATTGTCAATCCAGAAATTGGTTATCGCTTTAAAGTTGATGGAAACCGAAGTAACCGCAACATTTTTTGTAAAAGTTACAGCAGAAGTGGTGTAAGTACCACCCTGCATCGCAGTATTGTCATTATCGGTATCAGTGCCTCCACCATACTTGTTATACGTAATGGTATAAAAGGGTGGCAGCGAATAAAACTCAGAGTAACTGTTCATACTTTGATGCTTCACCCAGATTCCGTAAAATTGAAATGGCTGACCATCTGTCCTTTCGATTGTGAACATATCTCCCCCTGATCCATCTTTGGTGAGACACTTGCTATTGGAAACACCACCTGATGCAGCATTGGCAAACGAGCCATTGCCACCGCAGGTAAGTTTATAGGCAACGCCACCAATAGTAATATCAGCCTGCGTATACCATACACCAAAGCCCCCGGTTCCGTATGATAGGGTTGCCGAAGTACTGAAATCGTAGGTAGTTTGGGCTATCGTTACATTATTCAAAAAGAAAATTGCCAGTACAGTAAAAAAAATACGAACCGGAAAATTAATTTTTTGAGCGATGCCATTCTTTTTAAAAAGGCAGCGTGTAGATAGTGTTTCATGGAAAAATTTCCTGTGAGGAGAAGATAAGTGTAAATCACTTTTCATATTAATAGGTTTAAAGTATGGACAGCAGTTGTGCTACATGCAAACTGATAAGTTGCGAATAGAAACAGATACACATCTTTTTTATTTTGTAGTACTACTTATAAATCAGTGTCATTATAAAAATTATCTGTAAACACTGGAACGGTATTACGTGTTACTTCTTAGTGGGTAGGTGGAAATCCTAAGGGGTTTGCTTTATCAAAATCGTTTATGCATTCTTGTTAGATGTGCATCTGATAGTTATCTTACGTTAATGTATAGTTGCAAAATCAAAAAAAGACTACTGGCACATTATAGTACTTCGTTTTTTCTTTGCACAACCCTGTTCAACTGAAATTTTTCTGATACTCTCAAAAATTTTTTCCGAAAGATTGATTTTTCTGTGGGTGGGCATTGCTCAAATAACCGTTTGAGACCAGTTATCCGTATTCAGTGTAAATAGAAAATGATATAAATATCAAGCAGGCATGTTGTATTTTAGTATTCTCTATAGCCCCTTTTTATGCAATTGACTGAAACAAACAAAACTGCTGCTCTTATTAAAGCAAGAATTACTTCCATTGATTTTTTGCGGGGAGCCATCATGATTATTATGGCGCTCGATCACGTAAGGGATTATTTTCATGCACAGGCTTTTTACTATGATCCTATGGATCTGGAAAAAACAAGTGTGTGGATTTTTTTTACCCGGTGGATTACTCATTATTGTGCACCCATATTTATGTTGCTCTCTGGGGTATCTGCTTCATTGATGGCTCAACGGAAAACAAAAAAGCAATTGGCCTCTTTTCTTTTTACAAGAGGTTTGTGGCTGGTAATACTCGAACTCACTGTTGTAAATGTGGGCTGGAATTTTAACCTGCTTTTTCCTAATTTTTTATTTGTTACTATATGGGCTTTGGGAATAAGCATGATCTGCCTGGCTGGTTTGATTTTTCTTCCTAAAAAAATAATACTGCTTATAGCGGCTGCAATGATCGTTGGTCATAACATGTTAGATGGCATTCATGTTCCCGGGAATTCTTTACGGGCATTTGTTTGGGCATTGGTACACGATCAACAGTTTTTTACATGGCATGGCAAAATATTATTGGTTGGCTACCCGCTTGTTCCCTGGATTGGAGTAATGGCATTGGGTTTTTGCCTGGGCGATTGGTTTGCCGCGGGATATGACGTTTCAAAACGGAAAAGAAATTTATTGTTTACAGGTATTGTTGCCATTGTGTTTTTTTTCATACTCCGGCTGGTAAATGTTTATGGAGATCCATCACGTTGGACCACGCAATCAACTCCTTTGTACACATTCCTTTCTTTTTTAAAGGTTACCAAGTATCCGCCATCATTAATGTATATTTTAATGACGCTGGGTCGGCGCTTGTATTTCTTGCACTCACTGAACATTCAAAAGGAAGCATAGTAAACATTGTTTCAGTATATGGTCGTGTCCCTATGTTCTATTACCTGATCCATATTTATGTTATTCATCTGGCAGCAATGATAGCTTCAGATCTTTTCACACCTATCGGCTGGCGCAACTGGCTTCTTATAAAACCTATATGGTTTAGCCCTAATCTTGCTGGTTCCGGGTTTTCATTACCGGTAGTATATCTTGTTTGGGTATTGGTTGTAGTGCTGTTGTATCCTTTGTGCAAATATTATGACCGGTATAAGCAGGCGCATAAAGAAAAATGGTGGTTAAGTTATTTATAATAATAAAAAAGCCCCTATAGAAATAGGGTCCGTAACCAAAACTAACTGCTTATGAGAAAATTGACTATTCTGAGTCTGTACTAATAAGACGTTGGAAGAAGAAAAAAGTTTATTTCGTTTTGTTAAAAGCATGCCAATGATTCATCACAATATTATCCTCTACCTCTTCTTGCGGGCATCGCAGGTCTACTGAATATATTTTCAGGAGCTCTCCGTGCAGGAAGATGATCGATATTCATACGCTGCTGTTCCCTGTCTTCATTAATTTTTTCATCGTCTCTTCTAACAGGATTGATATCCGCATTGTCAACCCGTTTAAATTCACGTGGCTGGGGATTTTCTACTACAGGTCTATACACCTGTAAACTGTTTCCTTTACGGCCTGCTATCGTACTACTGTTTACTTCTTTTATAGAAGCTCTGTCAATAGTACGGTTGGTGAATTTTTCCACTTCTTTTACATCAGGTCCTTTTGAATAATACTGATTATGCAAACCAGTGGTACCAAAATTATTAATAATGTTAATGCGGGTTACATTGTTAATAACAGCCTGCCTGTTTTCAACCCTGTTGTATATATCCCTGTCGTAAATATGATCTCTGCCACAAACATTCCAGTATACTGCTGCAGGTCTCCAGCTTTTGAACTGCATGCCAACATACACATCAGGCATTAAAGGAGCCCAGGCATAATAATTATCAAATGAACCCCAGGTTACCCATGCAGGAGACCATTCATAGCCAGGTATCCACAGCCATCCGTATGTATTATCGTATATCCAGCGGCCGTAATGAAAAGGAGCCCAACCCCAATCATAATTTGATACCCACAACCATCCTTCGTCTGAATAGTCCCAGTAACCATTGGTAAGATATGGATGAAAATCGCCAGCGATAGCGGGGTGCCACACGTGCCCATATGAAGGATAATCTATCCATGCACCATAAGGAGAAAGATTATCGTAAAATGTTTGGTAAGAAATATTATCAGCCACAGGATTCTGTGCTTTCGATATTTGAGGAATTGTTGCAACCATCATAATAAATGCTGTAACTGCTATTCCATATGTTTGCATCTTTTTCATAGTATTCTTTTTTGAATGTGCTTTAATGGTTATAATTTTTTGAGGGCGGATTGCAATACTGCTTTATTCTGAAGTTCATCAAGCGACCGGGCTGTATAGTGTATTTGAAGAACCGGTTGTTTATCGCTGTTGTGTACTAGTATAATCTGTATAACAGATCGATCTGTATTCCATACGGTATGGAGTGAGAGATCGCCATCCGCTATTGCCTGTCCATAATTATGTTTTTCTGCGGCTTTTGTGTTGTTTGCCCAGCTTTCTTTTTCGCTGATGGGTTGTCCATATTTCTGTAATAACAACGATTTGAAGGCTTCATAATCCTGCAAGTAAAGCTGGGGGTTGCTGTATTTTTTTGTAAAGATGTACATGCCGCTTTCCAGTTTATCATCATCATTAAAGATGTAAAACACGTTACAGTCGGCACCACCCAGTACATCTTGATATACCAGTTCGTTATTTTTTATTTTATTAGTGAGTGTAGCACTTTCTTCCTGTTGTATTTTATTTGTTCCGTTGCCCCAGGCAAATCCCCTGAAATCATTTTGTGCATGTGCTGCAGCATTGATGGCTATCATTCCCACTAAAATCACTATGTACTTTTTCATTGTTTTTATTTTGATAGGGTGAATATTATTTATTCTGGTTTTTCCTTTATGGATTATATCCTGTTTACTACAGCGTCATTTATGCTGATAACACAATGCGAAGTAAGTGATGGTGGAACAAGATTAAAAGCTGCCGGATCGAATTGGAGCGTAATAAATACATTAAAGTTTCCTTGTTCTTCTGAACCAGACTGCATTGGGATATAAATCACTTCAACAGGCCTGCTTATATTATTCAATAAAAGATTTCCTCGCACCACAAATGATTTTGAAGAGGTAAGATTATCCTGTATAGTATTTCTGTTAATGTCGAACGTAAGGTTCATCATTAAAGATGCCGGTTTGTTATCTGCCGTGAAAGCTATGCGTAAAAGACTATCCGGCAGAGGTATACGAACACTCAATTGGCTACTGCCGTTGGGTAATAATATTGCCGCATCTTTTAAAATATAAGTAGCCTGCTTGTTGTTTTGTGTCAGCAACATGCCTGCATCGGTAGCTTTATAAAAGTTCTCGAATTGCTGAGCCAATAAAAGCCTTCCCGGAAATATCATTATGGCAACAAACAGCAACTGCTTTAATAAACTTTTCATCTCATTTGTTTTATAATTCAAAGCTACAGTGCAAAAAAGAACAGGGTTTACCATTGTCGCCGGGCGGGCAAAAATGGTCGGCAAAACAATTACTTTGTTACGCGGGGAACTACCACAAAATGCGCTTATCTTTCTAAAAAAATTATAAATGGATTACGAGATATTGATAAGATTTTTGCTTGCTGCCTTATGGGGCGGAATAGTAGGAGCGGAAAGAGAGTATCATAGCAAGTCAGCGGGCTTTCGTACTATGATTATGATATCAATGGGCTCCTGTTTTTTTACTATCATGTCTGTTCAAATCGGGCAAGCTGCTAATCCTGATCGTATTGCTGCGAATATTGTTACAGGCATTGGATTTTTAGGTGCGGGTGTAATATTCAGAGGCGAAAACAGGGTTAACGGTATAACAACTGCGGCAACTATATGGGCCGTAGCCGCTGTTGGTATGGGCATTGGCGCCGGGTATTATTTTGCGGCTGCTTGCGGATGCGTGCTTATGCTGATTGTTTTGGCCATTTTGCCCCTGGTTGAAAATATAATAGATAAAAGCAATCAATCAAAAGTATATATAATCAAATATCATTTTGATGACGATATGAAGACCCGTTCGGAGCATTTACTAAAAGAGCATCACTTAAAATACAAAGTGTCAAAGCAAATTAAAGAAGGAGGTGAAATGTGTGTTAGCTGGGTAGTGCAGGGGCATAGTAAATGCCATGAAGCTTTTGCTGCGGCTATGCTTAAAGAAAATTATATTTTAAGTTTTGAATATTAAAAAACTTCGCAAGGCAAAGGCCTTGCGAAGTAACGGTTTCATCACAGGTATTAATGTTTTTATCTTAATTGTGTAAAATAGCTTACTTCTCCTTCCATATTCACTCTAAGCACAATTGTTTTATCGGCTTTGCTTAATTCAACAAAAAAGTTATCCGCATCATCAAATTCGTTGCCGTATAAAACCATGTTGGTTTCATTAAATTCATTGTCGTCAAAAAATATCACTTTGTCTTTCGTATAATCTCCGTATTTTTTATTGATGTAAGTAGCTGCATTTACAGGCAAGTCTGCAAATTCTTTTTTTGTTTCAGTACCAACCAGGTTTGCATCAATATCATAAAATGCTTTCATGGTTATTCCGTTTTTAGTAAACTCAGCTTCGTCAAAAGTGGGCGTCTTTTTCCAACTGACGTTTTCCATATCACCAAAATCTTTGTAAAATGCGTCTTTTGACTGGTAGCTTGCATCGGTTCCTTCCAGTTTTCTTAACTCTTTCTTTTCCTGTTTTTTTTCTTTTTTAACAGAAGATGCATCAGATTGAGCGTTTACGCTTGCTATAACCAGGATAGCGGCAGTAAATAATAATAGCTTTTTCATTGTTTAATATTTTATGATGATAAATAATTAGCAATTTGTTTTTGCTGGAACAAACCTACAATGCTTATTTGCATGCATAAAGCGGCTATCGTCAGGCAGGCAAAAACTGTCGGTAAGAAGCATGAAAGTATATTTCAGCAATATTTAGTATCAGAAAAACCGGGATTCATCGCATCATTTTATTGAGATATACCAGTTGAAGGGAGAATGTTCTATTTTTCCGGCATGAAAACCGCGTGGTACAATAAAAAAGGATGGATTGTATTGATTCATGCCATTATATGGATCGGGCTTTTTTGCCTTCCTTTTTTATTGCGGGCTAATAATGATAAGGCAGATGATTCAAAGCAACACGCTAACGACATCATTATTTATATAGCATCCAACCTTTTGTGGATACTGTTTTTTTATTGTAATGCATTGCTGCTTATTCCTCGTTTTCTTACAAAAAATCTGCTCGCTCGTTATGGTATAGCCGTATTTATTTGTTATGCTATAGTAGCTTTTCTGCAGATTGGAATTTTTTTATTGTTTGGTGACGGATCACATTTTAAATTGATGCCTCATTTGATATTCTGCTTTCTTATTTTTCTTTTTTTCCTGGCAAGCAGTATTGCTTACCGGCTGATTGTTGATAAAATAAGAGCCGATAATTTTACAAAAGACCGGGAAAATGAAAATCTTAAAACCGAGCTTTCGCTGCTCCGTTCACAGGCGAGCCCGCATTTTTTGTTTAATGTGCTCAATAATATGGTGGCATTGGCACGGAAGAAGTCGGATCTACTTGAGCCCTCGCTTATAAAATTATCTTCTCTTATAAGGTATACAGTATACGAAACGATGGAGGAAACAGTTGAACTGGAAAAAGAGATAGATTATCTTGAAAGTTATATAGACCTGCAGCGGCAAAGATTTGGTAATAATGTTACTTTTCATATAATGTTCCAGGAACCAGAGCAGCATTTGGTTATAGAACCTATGCTGTTGATACCTTTTGTTGAAAATGCTATAAAGCATGGAACAGGTTTTATTGAAGATGCCCATATTAATATAGAGCTGAAAACGGCAGATAATAAATTATTCTTTTTTGTACGTAACCGGTATAACGAAATTGAAAATGCAGTAAAGGATAAAACTTCGGGTATTGGTCTTGCTAATGTAAAAAGACGCTTAAATTTATTGTATCCAGACAGCCACCAACTTGAAATTACTAAAGAGAATGGCTGGTTTACAGTGTCACTTGAAATAACTTTACACTAAAGATGTTACGTTGCCTTGCCATAGATGATGAGCCGCTTGCGCTTGAATTGCTGGAAGATAATATCAGTAAAGTATCTTTTCTTGAACTGGTTGATACTTGTAACAATCCGGTAGATGCTATTAAAATATTGCAGGAAAAAAATATTGATCTTCTTTTCCTGGATATCCAGATGCCAAGACTTACAGGGTTGCAGTTTTTGCAAAGTCTTATACAAAAGCCGATGGTTATCATGATAACCGCTTATGAAAAATATGCACTGGAAGGTTTTAACCTTGATGTAGTTGATTACCTGGTTAAGCCTGTTCCCTTAAGCCGGTTTATCAAAGCTTGTAATAAGGCATGGGAGTTACACCAGTTAAGAAGTAAAAATAACGGGCAGCCATCTGCTATTGCTCCTGAATATATATTCGTAAACGCTGACTACAGTCTTGTTAAAGTGATGTTAGCTGACATTCTATGGATTGAGGGACTAAAAGATTACCTGCGCATACACATGAAAGGAACAACAAAACCCTTGGTGGTGCGTATGGCAATGAAGGCGATGGAAGATCAACTCCCGGCAGAACAATTTATACGCATTCATCGCTCACATATTGTATCGCGTCAACATATATCGGCTATCCGTAAAAACGCTGTTTTTATTGGAGATACAGAACTTCCTATAGGCAGTAATTATCCTGATGTTATTGTTTCTATAACGGGGCAGCAACCATAACCCCTATTTCGTCGCAAATTTTATCAAACTCATCTCAATTCTATTCTTGGTTAAATTTCTGCGCATAATTTTGCGTCCAATACAAACTTCGTATTATGAGATATTTTTCCACACTTCTGCTAACGGTTATTATTTCTTTAAATGTATTAGCCCAGGGTCCTCCTGCTGGCGGTCCTCCTCCCGGAGGTAACGGCGGTCCGGGTAAGCCTCCTCCAAGCATCGGGCATGTATACGGTAAAATTGTTGATAGCGCCGGCAAAGGTGTTCAGGAAGCTTCGGTGCTGATACTGGAAAGCAGGTTTAATCCGGAAACCAAAAAAGTAAAAGAAGTATTATTAAAAGGTATGACCACTAAAAGTAGTGGAGAATTCAGTTTTGAAGGATTGCCTATCATCTCTAAACTTAAACTTAAAATATCAGCAGTTGGATACACAAATCTTGAACAGGTTATTCCTCCTTTAGGCCCCAACATTGATAAGGATCTGGGAAATGTGCAACTTGCTTTGGAGGTTAAGCAATTACAAACTGTGGTTATAACAGCGGAGAAGCCTTTGATGAAAATGGATATAGACAAGAAAACTTTTAATGTTGATAAGAACATTGTAACTGCTGGTGGAACAGGGGTGGATGTAATGAGAAATGTGCCCTCTGTGCAGGTTGATATAGACGGGAATGTAAAACTGCGTAATGCTGCGCCTCAACTATATGTAGATGGAAGACCCACTACGCTGTCGCTGGATCAGATTCCTGCTGATGCCATTGAGAGCGTAGAAGTAATTACCAATCCTTCTGCAAAGTATGATGCGTCTGGTGGTAATGCAGGCATTCTGAATATTGTGTTGAAGAAAAACAGGAAATCCGGATACAATGGAAATGTAATGGCCGGTATTGACAGGCGCGGTGGATGGAATGCCGGTGGCGGCTTTAATCTTCGCCAGGATAAGTTTAATTTTTCTGTCAACCTTATGAGTAACCAGATGCGCAATAAAACCACCGGTACAGTTGACCGTTATAATAGTGGTGATACTGCGGTAAGTATTTTTCAGAATAACGTTAATAAAACCAATGGCGGATTTTTATTTGGTAAAGTTGGACTGGATTATTTTGTCACCAATCGTACCACCTTGTCAGCGGGTGTAATACGTGTGCATGGAAAGTTTAAACCGGGAGAAACCATCAACATTCAAACCGATAGTATTTTTTCGGGAGAAAAAAACAGTACGTTTTCTGACAGGCTATCGCAATCAAGCAGAGAATTTAACGCATGGGGTGTTCAGGCAGGTATGAAACATAATTTTAAAACAACAGGAGAGGAGTGGACTGCTGATTTTAATATGTTTAGCGGAAAGATGGTGGGGGATGCGATGTATAATACACAGTATTTTGATGATAATGGAAATGTGGCGGGTTCACAGCTTCAGCAAAATAACAGTACTGGTAACAACAGGTTTATTACTATACAAACAGATTACGTAAAACCTTTTAAAGGTTCTGCCAAACTTGAAACTGGTTTAAGAGCCCAGTTTACCACTACCACAAACAATACAGAAAATTTTATCCGCTATCCCGGCGCCAGCGATTTTATAAAAATAGCAAGCGCTACCACTAATTATAAAAACAACAACGACGTATTCGCGGCTTACGCATCGTATGCAGATAAAATAGGAGAGAACTTTGGATACAAAGTAGGCTTGCGTGCGGAAAGCTCCCAGTACACCGGAGAATTGACCAATACAGGTGAGAAATTTAAAAACAAATACCCGGTAAGTTTATTTCCTTCTATATTCCTGAGCCAGAAAATCTCAAAAACGGATGAACTGCAGTTTAGTGTGACAAGAAGAATAAACCGCCCGAATTTTTTCCAGTTGATTCCTTATACTGATTATACAGACAGTCTTAACATCACCCGTGGTAATCCTGATCTGGTACCTGAGTTTACTTATTCTGGTGAGTTTTCTTATAGCAAAACCATCAAGCCAAACAATACTTTGCTGCTATCTATCTATTATAAATATACTGATCATCTCATTACACGATATTATGATACTGCCATAAACCCGGTTTCCGGAAAATCGGATTATATCAGCACGTATGTAAACGCTAACTCGGCTCAATCTTATGGTTTGGAGGTTACCTCGATAAACACTATTGCTAAATGGTGGGATATCACAACAAACGTAAACCTGTACAATTCAAAAATAAATACCGACAATATATCCGGTACTTCCCAGGATGCTATGTGGAGTGTTTTTGCCAAGCTGAATAATAATTTTAAGCTGCCAAAAAACTTTACTATACAGCTTTCGGGAGACTATCAGAGTAAAACAAATCTTCCTATTACTACGGCACAACAATTTGGTCCGCCTATGGCTTCCGCCCAAAGCGCTTCACAAGGATATATAAAACCATTTTACGGCGTTGATATAGCTGTTAAAAAAACTTTTCTTAAAGACAATGCAGCTTCAGCTACGCTCAGCTTTAATGATATTTTCCGCAGCCGCAAGTCTGATCAATATTCAAAAGGTGTTGGATTTGAACAATATTATTACCGGCTCAATAACCCGCAGATGGTACGTTTAACACTTGCGTATCGTTTTGGTAAAATTGATATGTCTCTTTTTAAAAGAAAGAATTTAAAAGGAGAAGCAGAAGGAATGCAGGGTGGTATGCAGATGCAATAACAATATATAGGACGGTTATACTGATAAGCCGCGTCATACAAATGACGCGGTTTTTTTTATTGCTTCAGTAACTTCTATAAATAGCTATGTTGAATAATTTTCGGCTCGCTGGTTTTCAGATAAACAATATAACTGATCAATCGGAGAGAAAGTAACCAGCAACAGAGCG
This sequence comes from Agriterribacter sp., assembly GCA_047600465.1. Taxonomy (GTDB): domain Bacteria; phylum Bacteroidota; class Bacteroidia; order Chitinophagales; family Chitinophagaceae; genus Agriterribacter. The sequence continues at coordinate 106,668 of JASGKU010000007.1, read as the reverse complement.
ATACATAAAAAAATTAGCCCCTATAGAAATAGGGGCCGCAACCAAAACTAACTGCTTATGAGAAATTCTTATATAGTAAATTCTAAATTTTCAATTGTTGAAATGTATAAATCAAAAAGTGATCCTGCATGTGCTAACAAAATCATAAAAGGATTTTCTGTTTTGATTTATTGTTTAGCCATCTTTATTTTTTTTGTTAATGAGTTCCCTGCGCTTTTTCTGTCACTTTTCTAAAGACTTTCTGACAGTTTTTTGTATGAATCGTCATGTGCATATTAAATTTTCTCCGTCACATATCAGGTTGAGAAATACCGACGTTTTTCATTTCCAATCTGGATATCATGGAAAATCTCTCGGTATTAACTGACTTTAATATTGCAGAACAAAAGGGGAAGTATACTTCCATTCACATCCCTGCTGATGTTGGATCATACAGCATACATTCAGGGGCTAATTTTATTTTTGTTACGAACGCCAAAAACAGAACTGTCCGTTTTAGCCGCTGGCAAAGCAATGCAAGTGTAATAACTGATAATGATGTGCGCAACTGGATAAAACAGATCAAAGAGCGCTACACCCAATTTTAGTAGTTACAGGGTGATCAATCAGAAAAATTGCCAACCTTATAATATAAAAGGTGTTCTGCCGATTCCATCTCTGGCAAATAACATGTTGTTAAAGCATATAATATTTGACTTTTAAAAGGGTATTTGTTAACTTACTCACAGGTTAGCAATTACTAAAAGATACTTATATGACGAAAACAAAAAAATCATCACAAAAGCCCGCCCAAAAAAAATCACCCAAAACATCGCTGAAAAAATGGCGTGAGAAAGTTGAAGGTTTACTGGAAGTAAATTTTAAAGGGCTGAAAAAAACATTGGGTGATAAGAAGTTTGAAAAGAATCTCCGCAAAGCCAGCAAAGCAATGATAGCCGGTGTTTCAAAAAAAGCAAAAGAGCAGGATCGTCAAAAGAAAAAAGTCTCCGCTTAATTTATTTTCATATTGCCAGAAAAGGAAACAGGTGTGGTGTATTAATCTTTGAATGATTGGTGCAACATTTACCTGGATACTATTATTGTTGAGAAAGATTAATGGTGAAGCCTTGCTATAAAAACAAAACCTGCAAAAAATTGCAGGTTGTTATGCGGTGAGGGCGGCTCCCGCACCACTATTGCGAACACTTACTGATCAAAAGCTTAAGTGACTTTGTGCGATCTTATTATTACCCTGCGCACCCATACTAATATTTCCAGCAAAGAACTGTAAACTAAGGTAAGAACAATTAAAGAAAATAAAAATAATAAAATAAAATTTGGGTGTGGAATAGAATTAGGCTTTAATTAAAGTTCCTCCGGCAGCAGTTAAAATCAAATATTGTTGCCATGCACCTCGCTGACCTGAAGGGTACTCATTCGTTGGACGATGTTCTCTTGATTGTTGCAATGTAAAGAAAGTGAAAGAGTATGGATTTTCCAGTGTACCTGAACAGTTGGAAGGTGCTAAAGAATTAATCAAGAAATGGATTTGCGCCGAGGCAGGCTACTCTCGATGTTACCCATATTCCATCTGGAATGTATTTGCTTCACATCAGGTTTAATAACAATGTATACACAGAAAAATTATCGTCTTGTAACGCGCACTTATCTAAACCAACGCATACATGGACGCGGTTGTTGAAGTGTCTGTTTTGAGTTAGGAGGAAAATAGGAAACCTTATTGGGTCCTTCTTATGCGAACTAGGTTTTCATGCAGGACATTGGGATAGACTGATAGTCCTGCGGTTAATGAATGTAAAAGGCTCCCTTTTGTATGGGGCAGCCTTTTTTTATGATATCACTCCTGATCAACACAACAAATAGTGGCACATCTCTTGTTTTCATTCCCTTAGCTAAAAATCCAGAATGAAACCATTTACATTGATCACTATTTTGTTTATATCCGCACACATGTGCGCTGCCCAGGGAAATAAATCCGTGCTGGATATCATGCTCACTAATTACGAGTATCCTTTTGCGGTAGGTTATCTTAATTTCAAAAGCCAGGGCAAGGATGTGAAAATGGCATACATGGACGTGAAGCCGGCAACATCCAATGGTAAAACAATTGTGTTATTGCACGGTAAAAATTTTAATAGTGCCTACTGGCGCACAACGATCCAGGAGCTGACAAAAAAGGGATTCCGCGTCATAGCTCCGGATCAGGTAGGCTTTGGAAAATCTTCCAAACCCGTAGGATATCAATACAGCTTCCAACAACTGTCTGCAAATACAAAGGCATTGCTCGATGAGCTCAAAGTGGAAAAGATTTTTCTGCTCGGGCATTCGATGGGTGGCATGCTGGCGACACGTTTTGCATTGATGTATCCCGCCACCGTTGAAAAACTGATCCTTGAAAATCCAATTGGGCTGGAGGACTGGAAAGTTGTCACGCCCTACATGACTGTTGATGAAAACTACCAAAAGGAACTAAGGGCAACGTTCGAATCTGCAAAGAAATATCAAATGGTGTCTTATTATGATAACCAATGGAAGCCTGCATACGATGAGTGGCTCTACCTGTCAGCAGGATGGACAAAAGCGCCAGATTATCCCGTTGTTGCAATGAACAATGCCCTGACATCAGATATGATTTTCACTCAGCCCGTTGTATATGAATTCAGCAATATCACTACACCTACCCTGCTGATTATAGGCACACGTGACCGCACTGCGATCGGAAAAGACCTTATCAAAGACGAGGGCGTGCGCGCAAAAATGGGACAGTATCAGTTACTGGGAAAAGCTACTCAACAAAAGATTCCCGGTTCCCGGCTCGCGGAAATCGCAAACGTTGGTCATTTGCCGCATATAGAGTCGTTCGAAAATTTCATCGAACCCTTGCAAAGATTTCTCCAGCAATAAGGAAGAAATGTATGAATGATGGTGGATTACAGTTATTTTTACTGCTCTTTTAGATCTTTATCACCGTATTTCGCCTTAGCTGTTTTACTGTCTATAATCGTCGGTTTACATTCCTGATCATCTGCTTCTTCTTCATCCACGATCAGCAAGTATACTTTGCCAGGAAAAGTCCATCCATTCGAAAGATAAAACTGAGGGAATCATTTTACTTTCCGTCAACCACATACCAGCTGCTCCAACGCTACAACTACCTCGTCTTGTATGTCCTTCAAAGTTCCGGTAAAAGCAGGCTTTACAATATTGCCCAGGAAAGTAGATTCTTCCCACTCGAATTCGATTGTATCTCCACCAGCAGCTTCTACGCTTACGAAATAAATATGCTCAGATGCCTTTGTTACTTTAACACAGTGACCATTCGTGGTAGAAAACTGATGCAAAAATTTGTGTGGCATATGTTTTATTTTATGAAAGGTAGAAATGATGAGAAGGTATAATGTATGTCTCGAAAAATGTGCCTGCAATCTTTGATAAATATTACAAACTGGCAAAATTGTTGAGACAATTTGTAGGTAACAAAAGGTTGCTGATCAAACTCAAAAATGGAAATTATATGAAAAAGACAACACGATCTCCAAAAGATCCACAATTAGATGTGCCTTCTGTCGCTAACCAGGATAAGCATATAAATTTTCTGGCCGAAGAAGAAAAATCGGAGCCAATAATCGGCGTGGATTTGCAACATGAGGAAGATGAAGAAAGACAACGAAAATGGAAAGAGGGTATAGAAGAAGGAAAGCGTGAAAATGAAAAAACCAATCCATAACAACGCCATAGCATGCAAAAGGTTTGAATATAGCAATGAAATGGAAAACTGTTTATTGATCTGGATATTCCTGCTTAAATGATAATCACCGAAAATCACTATAGAATTCCGCTCTTGAAATGCATCACTTCCCCTTCCAAAAATTTAACCTATGCGTTTCGTTGCGCTTCTCCCTGCTCCAAACGTTGTTTTGTCAGGAGCATATCTCCCTGAAAGCGTTTGATCAGATCATCAAGGGCAATAGTATCCCGGTAATCTTTCTCGGTATTAAATGCATTGATCTCGTTTAGGGAAAGATCCATGTATTGTAAATCGTAATCACGCATTGTCTCTTTGCAAGCAGGATTAACCGGCAAGTTGTCGAAGAGATGCATCGCCTTTCCCATAGCACGGGGAATGGTTTCTTTGATCGCATATGCTGCGTCTTTATAGTCAGTGTGTACCATAGAAGTAATTACATCGTAAAGCGGTTGCAAAATGGAAGGAGGCATACTGAAAAGTTTTTTGGAACGGTTTTAAAAAGATGGCACATTCTTATCGATGGCGAAATACATATCTACTAGTCCGGTCAATACCAACCTGTTGTCCTCAAGTGTAGTGACGTCAGTCGCCGCAATATCGTCGAGGTAAGGAGTATATTCCTGTAGCAGGTGGGCAAAATTTGGGTTGTTGTTTTTCTTACTTTCTACTATCGTCCTGTATTCATAGCCGAGTGAAATAAGATCAGCAACGTCGGCATCTTTAATTCCTTGCTGGATTTGTTCGATGGTCATACAATTTTTTTTTAGTCTTATGGAACACACGGTCTAAAATGACTCAAAATATAAGTTCGTAGCGCGTGCGTTCTTTTTTATATAAGCGTTCCCAGTTTGTCATGGCTTCCTCGATGGATTTTCCTTTAGCCATTATCGGATCTACTACACTGCCCGAAAGTGAACAATAAAATGTTTTCCCTTGCTTATAAATGTCCGGCATGAAATTGCTTACATGTGGAGGTATATCTCGCCCTGTAAAGTCAACCTGGACTTTTTGTTTACTGATGTGTACGTTAAGCATAGTTGTTTTACTTTAGTTGTTTGCTTGTAATAGGGACTTAGCGGATTAAGGGAGATAAGAAAAAAATGATGCCACTTTATGGTGTGATAGGAAAACAGGGCAGGTGATGATTGTATTTTTACTGGCTTTGGACTTTTTTACAGGCTGACAATGCGGAAAAGTTTTTTTTCCACATCCTCGTACAAAAAAAACATACTTGTCAATAATCCCGGAATGTGGATTGGTTTCCATGATGGGAAATGTACCACCCGCCCAGGGTTGCACCGACTTTGGAGGAATTATAATTTTCTGTATTCCGATGGAAGCATGACCGTGAAGATTTTGAGGGCCCGTATCAAATGACGCTGGTCGAAGAACCCACATACCAGCCCAATGTCTGTCAAAGATGTTTTGATAAATTGTAATAGAGAAAGCGCATGAGCAATTTTCAATTTCCTTTTGTACTCTCCAACGGTACACCTAAAAAATTTCGGAAAAAGTGTAAAGACCGTGACCGGATGCAGGTTGGAAATCCTCGAAAGGTTTTCAAGCAATATGTTGGTATCGCCTGCCGCATGTAATGCGCGGCTCATCTTTACCTTGCGTAATCCATGTTTTTATTATAAGTTCCATACTTCCTCAATCTTCTTTTTATCCGTTTAATAGTCAGGTTGCAACGAAAAATATCTACCATGTTCGGCTTGAAGCTGGATTTAAAAATTAATATTGGTTACCTCGGATAAGTCTAATTCATCCCGGGAGCCCTTCCAATGAGAAGTCCGAAATGGATGCACCGGTCTAGATTTGATCAAAATTAATACTGGAGATTTTTTGATTGTCGAGTCGAAGAAAATACCAACTCCACTTGTCCATTTTTTAAGCTGCCGGCAAAAAAGTTAGAAATAGTTTTTAGTGCTGATCATGGAACCACCATTTTTGCTCATCGATCATTTTATCCATTCTTATTTGTAAAGGCACAAGTGGAATATTAGCTGTGCCTTTATCGATATTCCTCAAGGCATCCGGTCGTAAGAAAAAAAATCCTAATTGTTCCTGCTTGAGTGTTATGTAAAAATTGACAGCTAAGAAATCCGGGTTACCAAAGGTTTCCTGCACAAGGCCTTCAATAGGAAAATAGCAACCGAAGTTCCAGTTCTGATCCGGCGGATATTCTCGCTGGTAACTTTTTGATACATCTTTCAATTCTGCCTAAGATAGCCATTAGATAACATAACGGTCAAGAATAAGCGTATTACTGAGCTATAATTGATGAAATCACTGCAAAACCAGGTAAAACTGCCTGCACACTTGACAAGAATAGAATAAAAACCAAATCGTAAAGACATTCCCAGGGAATGTTGTTTTGTATTTCCAGCAAAACAAATGTCCGTTATCAAATCCTGCTGGTTTTCGAAACGAAATGGCATTCTTTACAAAACAAAAGTCCCCGGCTGGAAAACCAGGGATGCATTTATCCAAACAATTATAGTTAACCATTATCCCGGAATGCCTGCACCTTAAAGGGTTTTCTCATAGCTGCATATGCACCTTAAGCTTTTGCCTGCTTGATAATATCCGGGCTTGCTTAAAGCATAATTATGGGGATGAGTTTTGTAGCTTCACGGGACTTTAAATAACTGCACACATCCAAACCGGCGTCAGCCTTGAGCATGTAGTCAAGGAATCAAATGAATTGCCCGTTGGCAAAAAGTTGCGCATCCAGTGATGTGCGGCGACAACATTATTTGGCAGACCCTTTGTATGACAGTGAAGTATAAATGCGCTTTACCATACATTCCCAATAGTATTGGAAACTGAAAAAAGAATTGCCATGTATAAAAAAATATTGAGTGCAAATATGCATGAAATTGAGGACGGTGCTTCCGTTGCCGATTTCCCTTTAGAAGGGCTCCCGCGATGAATTAGACTTATCCGATCTGGTCAACATGAATTTTTATATAAACATGCAGGAAGAGGATGCGGGCTATCTGTCTTTAAAACCAGATTATTTTGGAGATGTAGACGGGCAACATTCCGCGCCGCAGCTAGATCACCTCAAAAAAAGTATTGATGAAATGATTGAGGAGTCTACCTGATGGTTTGAGAATCGGGAATAATCGGCACTTCACTCCTGGCAGAAGGCGCTACAGGTCTTAAAAAAGCAAGAGATTTTTTTGGCTCATTGTTAATGCGTTTTTTCATTCAGTTTACGCAGGCAACCGAACGTAAGAAATGCAAATGCTCCAAATATCGTGTGGCCAGCCACTAATTGCGCATAATAACCAACGGATCTTTTGCGGGGAGGAGAAGGATCCAGTTTCAATGCAATATCCCAGGTGGCAACCGCGGGAACTCCGGTTAATGTTCCTGTTATGATGCCATTTTTCAAAGTGGGCTTTATGCGCGTAGTATCGATCAGCATCGCATAACCGCCAGCTAGTAAATAGCCTGTAAGGTAATGCAATACCCAGCCTGAAAATTGAGATTGCCGGAATGTAGCATCCGGAGCAATGTCATCCAACATATCGCCTAATAACTTCGGCTCAACATAATCTTTTTTAAACTGCTTCGATAAAAAATAACTAAATAAAGTGAATGCAGTTGTGCCTGCAATTCCTGCAGCGATAATGTGGCTTCCTTTCATGACAAGATCTTTCCCTTATCTAATCAAATAAAAAGCCAATTGACTTACAAACCATTATTACTTCATTCCACACCTCAACCTTTGTCCTTATACACACATCCCGACTATACGGGCGGTGCGAAAAAAATAGCTCATTATGAGAATCCTGACTTATTGAAATCAGCCGCTTATACGCGTACCTATCCGGGAAAACCACGATTTATTGCAGGATGTTTGGCGTGGCATAATTTTTTCCCTCAATATGTGAAATGCTGAACATGAATGATGATAACCGAATAAAAGAAAAAATAAAAGTAGATTTTCGTCAGGACTATGTGCCGATCCAGGTGAAAATCTGGCGACCGGAGGTTTACAAACAGGGACGATTATACTACTGCGTATTGCAATATGACAATAAACCTTCTGCTATTGCCCAGGGAAGAACAGCGCTCGAAGCGATGGAAAACTGGGAACTCAATTTTGGACATAAACTAAAACAATAAATGTGACATCAATGCTTGCGCTTTATTATGCCAATATGATTTTCCCTAAACGATATCAAACTGGAACACATGGATCAATATCAGGTCGCAGAAAAGGTCCTGCTTTTTCTTACAACGCAGGACAAGCCGGTTAGCTTCCTTACGATCAGCAATACACTTGATGTAGATGTAGAGGGGATTTATCCTGCTTTATTATTGCTGGACGCCAGTTTTCCCGAAAGTATCGGGGTGGTTAAATATTCAGATGACATTTATGCCTGGAAGGCGAATGTTGAAAGTTTTTACAAGAGAGCCCTTGACGAGCTCATCAGGGTTGGCGACCTCACCTGTCATATCGCACCGAAGGATGCCTACGCTTCGACTCCTGTACACCCGACCGGAAATATGGATGCGGTTCCCGAGCCAGTCGTTCACAAAAATCAACATACAATAATGCAGGGAGCTGCACAGGAATTCGAGATAGCAAACGCTAATCAAAAAGCATTGCGTGCAATCATGATCGCATGTGGAGCCATGCTTCTCGCTATGGCTGCTGTTCTGTATTGCTTATTGACTAAATAACCTGTAGCCTTTTCATTGTATGGGTCTACGCATCGGATAAACGAGTAATCTGTTGTCAAGTATGCTCGCGAAAAGTGGGGGTTAAAGAGATAATGATAAAAAAGTAAGCAGCGTCGTTATATGACACTGCCTACATTACTGATACAAATCTTATTAGATCAAAATTTGTACAGTGAGTCTTATTGCAAACTATCTGCTGGTTGACGGTACAATTTTGCATTCTTATCAATGTCCAGTTCCTTATTGGATTTTATACCCCAATATTTAGTCCCGTTCATTTTCACTCTTGTACTGTCGAGACTATAGGTGTTGTCTGCTCCGCGGTTCAAATAGTTATTAACAACGTAAAATCCACGGGAAGAAATGGTATCGCCCGTACCATTGATAAAAAAGTCCACAGGCTGATTGGTAGCGCTGTTATACATAGTCTTGTCTTTGGTATTGTAACGAAGCGAAAGTGGTTGACCGGTAGAAATATCTGTGTATTTCAATTTTCCTGGCTGAGGTTGTTGTTTTACTTGGGCGTAAGTAACTCCACCAATCAGCGTGAGTACTAGCAAAGAAGCAAATGTCTTTTTCATAACATGTATTTTATGTTTTAAATGTATTCATCCATCATAGGAAAGTTCAAAGCCTGTGCCGCGACAAAAGTGACAGGGACATAACATGAGACCCACTCGCGTTCATGCATCCAGGTACACAGTTTGGGATTTTTGATTCATTAATTGCCCTTATTGAGCGTTTGGAGCGTGGGAAGTTTCCTGTTCCCGGGTAGAAATCATTTAGGTTCTTAAAGCAGCTAAACAAAAAAGGAATTCACTGTTATGAATTCCCTTACGCTCCAATGATATGTATGGCTGACAGAATCTCGGGTATTTTCGCATATCCTTCACCGTTATCCCGACCGCAACTATCCAACGATAGCTAAACCTTTATTTTACCCTGGATACCATCGTCAAGTGTTTGTCCCGTAAGAGCACCTACGGCCATTTTTATGCCTGCAACCAGATTACCGTGTTTGGTATCCCAGTAATAACCGTCGGTCGGCGTGAATTTGATGACTGTTATGCGGGGATCGTCCTTACCTTCCGTGAACCAGGTTTTTATGATCGGTTTCCATAGTTCTTCTATCTTCTGCTTATCTGTAGTGATGAGGGCCCTACCTGTCAGGAAGAGAAAATCTGAATGCGCGGAACCTTTGAAGTATAAATCTACAGATGGATCAGCTTAGATGTCCACATTTTTATGACTGTCAACTGCACTCATGAACCAAGTGTGCCATCGTCATCTGCCTGCAGTACACTCATAGGTCTTTTGCCGTGTGTGCGGCCTACATTTCCGCTCGTACAAAAAAAACAGGTATCATCACTTTCGACCATTTCCTTTATCTGCGCTTATAAGATCTTCATAGTTTTTTCTTTTTGTTGTTGATCTATGCTGTTCATATTTTTACTTTATTGGTAAATAAATTGATTAATTTGTTCATGAACGAATGCTAAGCCTGAGCCCTGCCTTTTGACTCATCTTTTGCAGCACGGTATTTTTCTTTGACGGTATCTGCAAAATCACCCACAGCATTTTTAAAACCGCTGCCTGCCTCTCCAAGACCATCTTTGATTTTTTGTCTGGTACCGGAACCCTTGTCTGGTGCAAGTAAAATACCTGCAATGGCGCCGATGGCAGCCCCTGCAACTAAACCGAACACTACTTTACTATCGACTTTCATAATTCAATGTTTAATGAATAGATAAATTTGGTTACTGCTTACTAGTACAGTTATCACATTTTCAAGCCAAAAAATTTTATGCAGCAAATGGTTTAAAAATACCCGGTGTTGAGCCCACCGCAGCGTGTTGTGGGTATTTATTTCACCATATCGCTCGAAGTACAGTTGGTATTCATTTTGCACTGTTAGTGCAAACCTGTTTCATGGAAAAAATGGAGATCGGGTCCTTCACTATTGCGGGACTTGCATTGCAAAATCCGACTTCAAACGTTGCCGGTCAGTCCAGTCTTGATTGCCTGGAGCTGTTCAAAACATTTCAGAGCGGCGGCTATGGAAATAATATTGTCGGAAAAATTGGCGACGAACTATACGGAGTGTATTATAAATATCACGGAGATTCATCGCAGCCTTTCCTTTATATGGTGGGCGTACATGTAGACGAAACGGCAGTAGTCCATCCTCCCCTGTCACGGGTACAAATACCTGCCGGAATATATCTCAAATGGACCGCAAAGGGTACACTGCCCGAATGCGTCACCGACATATGGAAAGCAATATGGAAGGAAAATTATCCAAGGACCTAACATCATAGATTTTGAAGTCTACGACCACAGAAGTCTCGATTGGGACGATGCCGAAGTGGATGTATACCTTGCAGTAAAAGAATAAGATGATTTTTAAACAGTATGGATAACTGTGAAGATTAATAAACCTAAAGGTTCGCTATATATCGGAACAAGTAATATCGTGCTTGCCGGCAGTAAAGGAACATTCCCTCATGAATATAAAGATCGGTCCAGGCTTTATTACTATAGTACCATATTCAATAGTGTAGAGATAAATGCAACATTCTACAAAACTCCTTTGCATAAAACTTTTCGAAAGTGGGCCGCTGACACCACATCAGCTTTTAAGTTTTCCGTAAAATTTCCAAAAACAATTACGCACTCAAAAAAGCTGGCATTTCAACAGTCCGATATACACAGCTTCCTTCAACAAGCAGATGGATTGGGAGAAAAAAAAGGATGTCTCCTCATTCAACTACCAGGCAAAATAACGCTCGACTATTTTAGTGAGGTAGATGACCTATTGCACCACATCAATCAGGATGAATTATCGGGCGGCTGGAAAAAAGTGATTGAATTCAGGGATGGTTCTTGGGATACAGGTGAAACTTTGGAACTGCTGGACGGGCATCATTTCTCCATGGTTCATCACGATCATGCGAAAATCAAAATGGAGCCCTTTCCCCAAAAATCCAATTTGATCTATGTAAGGTGTCATGGACCTATGGGAAATTATCGCGGCAGTTATGAGGATGACTATTTGAGAAAATTGGCAGCGCGGATTCATGAGTGGTCCGCGAAGGGTAAACAGGTATATGTCTATTTCAACAATACCATCGGCGATGCCTTCCACAATGCAAAACGCTTAATGGAGTTCTGTTGAAAACAATCACTAGGTAATATTCATCTACGTTTAGTCTTTGTACGCTTGCATGGTTTATCAAAAACAAAGCCCATAAAAATGGGCCTTGTTAAACCTTATCCACACCGTTTCACGGCGTGTTCTTAGTGACAGTATTAAGTAAATAAAATAGTCTGAGGAATTTGCATAGCCAGGGCTCTTTAACATCCCTATTTGTGCACAGGTAGCAGATGAGCCAGCAGTAACTTTTCAGTAAGCGCAATCACCAGGCTTTCCGGCAGGACCGATATCACCTCTTCTACTAAAGTTAAGGCGGAAGTCTTTTCATCCCATGCATAAATATGGTCAGCCGCGTTGTTAACACTGACAACAAATCTTTGCTCATCATTGATGAGTAGCGGTGTTACCCGGACTTCATACAACAAGTCATCAATAGTGATATCATAAAAATAGGCGGTTTGTTCAGTCGTGATCATTGCTGGAGTTTTGAGTATATAGACGCATGAATTATGCCAGTAGTGGGATGCACGCTCTTTTGGACGAGCTTTTTTAAATATACAGCATGCTTAAAAATAAGCCCCTTTAAAAACAGTTGTCAGTTCAAAACGTATTACTCAACGAGAAATATCTCATGCATGTTACGTATGGAACTTTCAGAGAAACCTATGGCAGACATATTCCGGTTTATATCATGACGGCAGCGCAACACGCGGAAGAAGCGCGTGCTGCAGGAAGCAGTGGGAGTTATTAAAAAACCGTTCAGGAAAACAGCACTATGTGAGCTCTTACGCAAGTCAAATCACATTGATTAATCCGCATATTCTACTATCCAGAGAAACATCATCCCCAATTCATGTCTCCGCGTGTATAAACTGGCCGATAATTTCATCCATCGTTTTCATCCTGGGATAAAGCACCAGCTACCTGCGCATTCGTCGATTATCAGTGGCATTCGTCAACACTGCCGCTCTCTGTCTATGGTTTTACATATTCATCGTTTTTAGTTTCCGGGATGCTGCCATTACTTCATTTTCGCGGTTCAAAAAATTAAAAAATGACCAATCAGAATTTCACGATCATCCAACCATGGAATAAAAAAACTCAGCTGCTGGTTGCTAACTGGTATCTGGCCGAATGGAATATTCCTTTCGACAAAACGATGCATCGCTTTGAACAAATCGCACTAAAAAATGATCAGTTCCAGGTTGTAATGTACCTCGACGACAAACCAATTGCCACTGGCGGAGTCTACGATCATATCAATTTACTCGACATGAAACCTTCGCTCAGCAACTGCAGGAAGTGGTTAAGCCAAATGTTTACATTGCCCGATTACCGGGGAAATGGCTATGGCTCGGCCATGTGCAGGTACATTCAGCAGCATGCCGCTACAAAGGATATAGAAAAACTACACCTCGCAACGCCTTCTGCATCTGCATTCTATCAAAGACTGGGTTGGAATACCAGCAAAACGCTTCAGTTAGGCGCTAAACATATAACCATTATGGAAAGATCCCTTCACCAGGAACAAAAAATAATAAATGAATACAGGTATGAACAAAACCATTACTAATCCCGTCGTAAACGATCAGGTTACCTTTACCCAGACCGCCAAAGAAACGGGTGGCCGCATAACGGCTTTATTGGTAACATTAATGCCGGGAGGAGGCACGCCAATGCACTATCACAAACAATTTGCGGAAAGTTTTGCGGTTGTCGAAGGAGAACTTACCATTTGGCTCAACAAAGAAAAGATGGTACTACGACAGGGTCATAAATATACCGTTGAAAAAAATGTCATGCACAGGTTCTGCAACACATCTGGTTTGCCTGTCGTCTTCACTACAGTTATTATGCCTGGCTCTAGTGGATTTGAACATGCGCTTCGGATCTTATACGGGCTTGCACAGGACGGGGCGACAGATAGTAAAGGTCGACCCAAAAGTCTTAAAACGCTGGCTGTGATTTCAAAAATGAGCGATCTACATCCAACTGGTATATTACGGTTATTCACGCCGCTCTTTGGCTTGCTGAACCGTCAGGCTGAAAAAGAAGGATGTAGGGAAGCACTCCTCAGGAAATATTGTAGCTGATACAAATGGTAAAAAATGCCGCTCGTTGAGCGGCATTTTTTTAAGCGACAAACTGTACCTTATAATCTTTGCTGATGACTTCAAGCATGTGTGCCAGTTGCATCGGGTCGGGCGCACTGGCAGCAATAGAAGAGGGTAACTCGTCCAGGGGGGAACTGAAATCCATAAAATACTGCCACAACTTACCTGGAGTGATAAGGTTGATCATCTTGACTTCATCAGTCAGGATAGAAAAAGCATGCGCTTTGTTTTTTGGGGCAAATATGGCCGCTCCCGGATCGAGTATGGTGATTTCGTTTTCGATCTTCACACTGAGCTTTCCCGCTATGAGGTAAAAACATTCATCCTCGCCGCTATGTATATGCAAGGGTGGTTCCGAACCTTTAGGTAAGGTAAATTCGATCAACGCCAGCATATTGCCGGTTTCTGCGGGTGAGATGAGGGTTCTGAAATAACCACCCTGGTAACTTCTGTACTTTGAAATTGTTGCCTTGTCCATTGTCATAAAATTGAATAATTGTGAAAGACGCAATTTTACCCGGATCTTTCGCTCTACAAAAACAGATCGACGTTGGTAGTTCTTTGTCGCCGGACTTTATGGATGATCGACAATCGGCTTCATGGATTTGTAGAACTGGGTGGACCGAACTGTTTCACGCAGGCATCTTTATAGTTTCGACCAATTGTAATTTTGGTACCTGCCACCAACAGGTAACCAGGATGGTAACGCTCAACTTTGTTCAACGGTATGATAAAAGACCGGTGTACTCTCATAAACTGACCTAGCGGTAGTAACTTTTCAGCCACACTTATTTTTTGTTTTGTAATGTACATTTTCGCCAGGGTCACTACTTTAATATAATCTTTGATGCTCTCGATCCAGCATATATCTGCGGTGTCCACTTTTACAATACTGCGATCAATCCGGAGGTATAAAAAATGTTTTGCTGCTGTCGTCTCTGCAGGAACATCTGTGGCAGCTGTTGCAGGCATACTGCCTTTGAGAAAATGCATTACTTTATCAATAGCGCGCAGGAACCTGCTGAAAGGAATGGGTTTTACCATGTAGTCGACAGCATTCAGATCAAAGCCTTCGACTGCAAATTCGTGATGGGCAGTCGTAAAGATGATCATAGGGGGCGTTTTCAGGCTCCGAACCAGATCTGTTCCTGAGAGGCCTGGCATTTTTATATCGATGAACATCAGATTCACTTGGTTATTTTGTAACACCTGGAAAGCGCTGATGGCATTGGGACAGGTAGCAACAATCCGGAGCCCCGGAATTTGAGCTGCATATTTTTGCAGGATTTCGATCGCGTGAGGTTCATCATCTACAATGACAGCAGTGATATCCATATCAGGCAGTTTGCAATGTTGAAAGTGTTATGGTAAGTTCCAGGATAAAGCAATCGGCTTCATCAAACCAATGCAACGCATGTGACTCCCTGTACAAAATGGCAAGCCTGTTTTGCACGTTGGATAGTCCAATGTTACCGGGTTGCCTTGCTCCTGCATTATGATCAGGCTTACTATTGCTGATCTTAACATGGAGGATTCCATGTAATACCTTGATCTCTATATTGATCCATGGTTTATCAATCGTCTCACTAACGCCGTGTTTAAAGGCATTTTCAACCAGCGGCAAAAGCATTAAGGGAGCAATCTGCCATTGTTGTAAATCGTTGTCTATATCAAGATTGAGATCCAGTCTTTCTTCATAGCGCAATTGTTCCAGCCGGATATAATCTTTTAATATTTCCACATCCCTTTGAAGCGAAACTGTATCAACAGCACATTCATAGATCACATAGCGCAAAATGTTAGAAAGCCCCAGGATGATTTCCGGTGTTTTGGGGGCGTTGTTTAAAGACAGGGCATAGAGGTTGTTTAACGCGTTAAAAAGAAAATGTGGATGCAGTTGCGCTTTCAGCGCACTCAGTTCCGCCTGCAACACAACATTTTTTCGCTCATGCCACATCGCAAAAAGTTTGAGGGTGATGCCTATCCACACCACCACATTGCTTCGTTCGATCGCGTTTACAAAATCACCCTTATCTTCTAGTTGCAACCACCAGCTCTTTGTAACCTTGCTCCAGTTGAAGGCAGCGTCGCGCTCCTTGTAATATCGATAGATATACGGATCAGACATAAATATCTCAACCATTCTGTAAAGCACAGCGATGCCGGCCATAATGAAGATGGTCTTTATAATAACCTGGACATATTTCTCTTCGAAGAAGGCAGGCAATACCTGGACAGTAAGCAGATAATAGTAAGCAATATGCACAGGGAAAAGGATGCCGATAACTACAGCCCCCAGCAAAAAGCTGTTGTAGGCTGTTCCGTAAATGTATGTCAGTAATGTGTAGGCGAAGAGCCAGAACAGGATATGAATGACCACCCGCCCCGGTTGCAGCATATGCCTGGTTAACTTCATCGTGCAAACATAACGTTAATCATTAAACGCAAAGAAACTTGTCAAGCCCACTCGTAAAATGTCGACAGAAAACGCTTTTTATCGATGAAGGCTGGAGGATGGATTAAAAAAATCAGGCGTAGATGCGCCCGGTCCAATCTAATTGTATACTATGATAATGATACATGTTCATCCCCTCAAACTACCTGCCACACTTATCTGGGCTGCACCCTATGAGCGTACGGACGCCGACAGGGGCAATCTCTTGTTTTAGTGTTAGTACATCATGCGTGCTGTTATATGCAAAAGATTGTTACACTCTTAATTAAATCTTATGCCACCGGAAATACTGAGGATGAAATTCCTCAAATTCCTCTGTTAGTGCATGGGATGGCGAATATGTAAAGCGAGAGGAGACATGAAAATAAAAAAATAATGACGCGAAGCAAAAGAACGTCTTGCCATCATAGAAGCTTACGATATAGTTTTTATAGCAGAGCCTGGACGCATTTCTGGAGTTCGCTTTTAGCAGTTTAGGGTACAGGTCTTAGCAGAGCGTTTGCTTTAAAATGAGTTTTCGATAATCATTGTAAGATCCATAGTCCCCGGTTGTCTAGCCGGGGAAGCTTTTTTGCTTCATTTGTATTTTAAACAAGCGACTACCTCTAAATACCTGTTACTAACTTTTTTGGTATTGCTAAATTAATTAGCTTTGAGTATGCAACTTTTCGACGACATCAGTTTGTTTGATGAGGGGACAAAACGATTTACAGATTTCGCACTTCCTGGTGATGACCTTCGGCTTTGGGAACAGTTCTTTCCTAAGAGAGTGTCCGACCACTACTTTCAAAAGCTTCTCCTGGAAACACCCTGGCAACAGCGCCTGCGTAAGATGTATGATAAGATGTTGCCGGATCCAAGGCTGACTGCCTGCTATGGTGGTAAAAGCGGATTGGAATGGACAACAGAACTGCTGGATATCAAAAGGCTGGTTGAAGCTGCCTGCCAGATCAGTTTTGACCATGTATTACTAAACTATTACCGCGACGGTAATGATTCGGTTGCCTGGCACAGCGATACAATGAGTGCAGATGGTAAACACCATCCTATCGCTTCGGTTACTTTCGGCGCTACGAGGATTTTCAAAATCAGGTGTAAAATACACGGCGATCTAAGCAGCGGTGCACAATGGAATATTCCCCTAACCCATGGCAGCTTTTTACTCATGGGAGACCACATGCAGAAATATTACGAACATCACGTTCCCAAAACATCAAGAAAAGTTGGTCCACGGATCAATCTTACTTTCCGGATTGCTGAACCTGGTAAAGCTATCTATCTCGTTCATCCTGTAGTAAAATAAATGGAGAGAACATATGTAGAATTATCTTTGTTCAATAGTTATATCCTTTTAAAGATATATGTAAATCTTATCAAACATACGTAATACCATTGGCGTTTTTCCTGATTTTTTCTTGATCATCACTCAGAAACATCATTATATTATCGAAATTACGGATGCCTGACCATTCGGGAAAACCATTACAAAAACTTCGTTTATCCTTTGACGTTATATATTTGTTGAACATAGACCTCTATTGTGGGCATTGGTTCCCCAACTGTACCCCGCGAAGCGTGAATTGAAAATGCCATTACCCATAACATAACAATTGGTCCGATTTTTCGACATCGGTTTGCAATCTTTCACATTCAAATTTATCACATGAAAAAGACTATTTTATTTGTATCCTTCCTATGTTGTTTGGCAACCACTAAAGCGCAGATTCAACAGGGTAATGTGCTCGTAGGCGGAGATATTGCAGATTTTTCTCTGGGTTTAAATGATGGAGGCGCTTTTAACGTGTCATTGAACCCTAAAGCTGCCTGGTTTGTGCGCAACGGTATCGCCCTTGGTGCATATGCGAATCTTGGACTAAACGCGGCAAAGTATATCAAACCATCCACCAGCTACGGTGTCGGTGCATTGGGTCGCTACTACCTCACAGATGCTAATGCGACAGTGCTGAGGAAAACCCGTTTTTTTGCTGAGGCGACGGTCGGCATTGAGGGATATAATCCCGGAGAAGGCAGTAATACCAACGGATTGGGAATGACGGCAGGACCAGGGGTGGCTTATTTTGTCACCCCAAATATCGGTTTAGAGGCGCTGGCAAAGTACAGGGGAATTGTCGGATTTGGATCATCCGTAACTTCCAGTAACCTGATGCTCGGAATTGGTTTCCAGATCTATCTGTCCCGCAACAAAATTGAAAGCGAAATGAATGGCATAAAAAACTAAATCTGCTACTACAGAGATTCTGTAAAGCCGACCATAGTGTTCAGGATTGCTGTTCTCACAATGTCCCGGCAGGCTATGGTTACAAAAAAAACAATGACCGCAGGCGATGGGAAAAGGCACTACAACCCTGTCGCCTGTCTTTAAATTGGTGACTGCCTTTCCGGTTTCTTCTACGATCCCCATAAACTCATGTCCCAGCACCATGGGTCTTGGTTGAGGAATGCCTCCCGAGTATATATGCAAATCAGAGCCACAGATTGCTGTAGCCGTAACCTTGAAAATAATATCTCTGTCATTTTTAATGGTTGGATCGGGCACCGTGTCGTAACTGATCCTGCCGGCTCCATGGATGACGGCTGCTTTCATTTATACTTGATATAAAGGATGAATTATTTCTTATTTCCACCAACCGGCGCCTGCTGCTTATGCACCTGAGCGGCTTTTATGCTGTCCGGCAGTACACTGGTAAGTCCTACCGTTGCTTTATTTTTAAATCCTGAGATCACCATATCTTCTCCTGCCATCAGTGCATCAAAACCATCTTTCGCTACTTTCGCCGGATCATCCAGGTTGCCTTCTCTTACGTTCTTTGCATCGAGCATTCCAGCTTTGCGGAAAAAATCTGTATCTGTCACTCCGGGCAGTAGTGCGGTAATAACAATGCCTTTATCTTTCACTTCCTCCCGCACAGCTTCTGTAAAGGATTGGACAAATGCTTTTGTGCCATGATAGACAGCCTGCAGCGGACCTGGCGCCTTACTGGCAATAGAGGAAAGATTTAATATTTTGCCTTCGCCACGTTCAAGCATATCCTTAATAAATAACTTGGTAAGGATGACAAGTGAATTAATATTAAGCTGAATAATATTCAACTCATGATTTAAATCCGTTTCTGCAAATTCACCATAATGTCCCTGACCGGCATTATTTACAAGTACATCGATACGGATATTTTTTGCTGCGATTTCCTGGTACAACGAGAAAGGACTATACTCATTAAAAAGATCCCTCACCATCGGCACGACCTTTATCTGATACTTACCTTCTAATTCTTTTTGCGATTCCAGCAGATCTTCCTGTGTTCTTGCGACGAGCACCAGGTTGTAATGATGTGCGGCAAAAACCTTTGCCAGTTCGTACCCGATACCCATTGTTCCTCCGGTGATCAACACAAATTTATTGTCGTTCGCCATACTCAAATTTTAAACGTTATAAAAAAATGCACCTTATCCTCGATTGATAAAACGATGCCAGATATCAATATGCTTTTTTAAATTTCAGCGAAAAATAAACGAGTGTAACATTTACCAGGAAGGAAAATCCATTGGTAAGCAATATCGGGAGATCATTTCGGACTGCACCATACCAGATCCAAAGGCTGATACCCACGAGTAAAATGATGATCATAGGCACTGACACCTGTTCTGCTTTTTTCTCCCGTATGATTTTGACAAGCTGAGGGATCATAGAAACAGCGGTAAAAATACCTGCAGCTGTTCCAATGAAAATGGGATTAATTTCCATTCAGTTTTATTTTATCATGTTTTACCCCCGATAGAAAATAAATCTACAAGGTGCCGTTTTTTCCTGCATACAGGGAAATTATGATGCACATACCTTAGTCAGATGTTGAGATCCGGCAAACGCAACATCCATGATTGATTAGTCCTTGCCAGCGCAGATTAAAAAAGAGGGCCGGATTAAATCTTCACAACGTATATCAAGATTGTTTACTCCTTTCACCCATAAAATATTTATGGCTGACCATCGCCTCCGGAAGAACCATAAATTTGTCCATTCGCAAAACTGGCGTCACTTGCTGCCAGCTGTACGTATATCGATGCCAATTCTGCTGGCTGACCAGGTCTGCCAAATGGCGTGTTCTCTCCAAAGCTCACCAGCTTTTCCTGGGTGGCGCCACCACTGACCTGTAAGGGTGTCCAGATCGGACCCGGCGCCACACCATTTACCCGGATTCCCTTTGGACCTAGTTGTTTCGCCAGGGATTTTACATAACTAACAGTAGCCGCCTTTGTCTGCGCATAGTCATACAACTCCGGTGATGGATCGTAGGCTTGGACAGAAGCTGTACCAATGATGGCCGATCCGGGCTTTAGATGCGGCAGGGCAGCTTTTATGATCCAAAAAGGTGCATAAATATTGGTCTTCATCGTTGCATCAAAATCTTCTGAACTCACATCTAAAATACTTTTTCTCGTCTGCTGCCGGGCGGCATTGCTCACAATGATATCGAGTCCGCCTAGTCCTTCAACAGCTTTTGCTACAAGTGTGGTGCAGAATGCCTCGTCTCTGAGGTCGCCTGGAATCGCAACAGCTTTTCTTCCCGCAGCTTTGATAAGGGAGACCACTTCTTTTGCGTCATCTTCTTCTGTCGGAAAATAATTAATGGCAACATCTGCTCCTTCTCTTGCATATGCTATTGCAGCGGCGCGACCCATTCCCGAGTCACCACCAGTGATCAATGCTTTTCTGCCGGTTAACCTTCCCGAACCCTTGTAAGAAGCTTCCCCATGATCTGGCTTTGGTTCCATTTTACTGGCAAGCCCTGGCCAGGGTTGAGACTGACTTTTGAAGGGTGGCTTCGGATATTTGGTGACAGGATTTTCCAATCCTACATTATTTTCTGGTGTACTGGTATGCGGATCTTTGGGCGCACCAAATACAGACGGTACAGCCATAGCGGCCACACCTGTACCAAGTCCTTGAATTACCTGTCTTCGGTTTATCTTGTTTTTTGTTTCCATTGTTTTGTTTTTATGTGAGGGTTTCAATCGCCCCATGCGTAAGAAAATTTACATAGATGATTTCCTTGTAGTTTTTTTCGCAGCTTTTTTCATCCCTGTTTTTTTCCTCGCTTTCTTAGGCGCAGCTTTTTTTGTTGTTTTCTTCGCTGCTTTTCGGGGAGCTTTTGCACCTTCTTCCCTCGCTTCAGAGAGTCCGATCGCAATTGCCTGCTTTCTGCTGGTTACTTTTTTTCCGCTGCCTGTTTTCAGTGTGCCGTGTTTTTTTTCATGCATGGCTTTTTCAACTTTTTCACCTGCTCTTTTTGAATACTTTGCCATAATCGTTATTGTTTTAAAAATGATTAATCGTTTCATTGAGTAGTTCATTAAACGTGCCATGAATCACGGGGGAGTATTGTGAAAGTTTTTCCCCTTCCTCACTTGCATTATCTCAATCACGGACGGAGAAAAAAACAGAATGGAATATCTATCCGGGAAATCAGGTATGTTTTTCAAATAATGAATCGTGGACAAACTTTTGCTGTTTACAAGTAGGCTCGTCTAAAAATTGACTACATGAAATTTTTTCTTTTCTTGTTTTTATTGGTGTCTACTACTGTAAACGCGCAAAAGGGACTCCCTCCCGAAAAAATCGTTGACATCACGCACACCACCAACTATGCCCAGCATGTTGACTTTACCGACAGCATGGTGAAACAACTTGTTCCGATCAAAGGTTGGAAAGTGAAAGTAGCCGCGAAGGGATTGGGAAAACCCAGGATGTTGCTGCAAACGCAAAAAGACAGGTTGTATATCACCCGTCGCGATGTGGGAGATGTACTCTTGCTCACGGACACAGATAGCGATCATGTATTTGATCAATTGAAAACAGTGGTGACGGAATTTAAAGGAGTGCATGGCATTGCGCAAGCGAATGGCTGGCTCTACCTCTGCAGCAACCGCGAACTCCGGAGGTATCCGATGCAGGACGATGGTATGATGGGACCACCTGAAACCTTGATGAAAGATCTTCCTGATGGAGGACAACACGGCAATCGCACCATGCATTTTGGTCCAGACGGTTATCTATATATGTCAATAGGCAGTACCTGTAATGACTGCGCTGAAACCAATAAGGAAAATGCCACGATGCTGCAGGTAGATACCACCACCTGGAAACGCACAGTGTTCGCCAGGGGTTTGCGTAACACTATAGGATTTGACTTTCATCCCGACACAAAATTGATGTTTGGCGTGGACAATGGTGCTGACGCGAAAGGAAGTGACTGGCCGCCGGAGGAATTAAACATGATCGCAAAAGACGGCGATTACGGCTGGCCGTTAGTGTACGCCAAAAAATTAGTGGATGAAACGCGCGAAGATCCGCCGGGAACTACAAAAGCAGCGTATGCAAAAAATACGACCGGTTCACTCCTCGAGTTCCCCGCGCATATGGCGCCGATAGAATTTAGATTTCTTGACGCAGCGCAAGCGCTGGTCTGCTGGCATGGCTCTTGGGACAAAAAAGATCCCGATGGATTTAAAGTACAACTGATTCGTTTTTCATCAGGTAATCCCCAAGATGCGCAGGATTTTCTAACAGGCTTCTTAAATAAAAAAGCACGCACCCGCTTTGGCCGTCCTGCAGGTTTATGCATTGCAGATCCATCCACTGTGTATATTTCGGATGATGCAAACGGCATATTGTACTGCATGGAAAAATTAAATCCTTAAACAACCACACATGAAACTGATATATGTCCTTTTGCTTTCGCTGGTAATTAAAACCCATGCACAAACGCAGCGACTTGAATTTGAGGCGCCGGCCGCATACCCGGAAGGCATCACGTTTGATCAGCGCTTACAGGTATTCTATGTCTCTTCTGTCACAGATGGAACGGTCGGTAAAGTGGATTTATCTGGTAACTATAGTGTGCTCTATAGAGACAGCACTCTTCGCTCTACCTTCGGGATGAAGTTATCAGCAGATGGTAAAAAACTATGGGTATGCGTGGGCAATCCTAATTACAGCAAACAAAAAGATTCTGCTACGTACAAAAAAATGATCCGCCTGATCGGTATCGCCCTGGATAAGCAACAAAAAATAGCCGATATCGATTTGAGTAGCCTGTTCCCGGGCAAACATTTTCCAAACGATATCACGCTCGACAACAGTGGAAATATTTACATGACGGACAGTTTTTCTCCGGTCATCTATAAAATTGACGCGACTGGTAACCCCACGCTGTTTGCGCAGCATGAATTGTTTAAAGCTGTGGGTGTTGGGCTCAACGGTATCGTGTGGCACCCCAAGGGTTTCTTACTGGTAGTCAACAACGGTAATGGTTCTCTGATTAAAGTGACGGGCAGTACAGCGCCATCCTTGGTAAAGATCAACCAGTTTTTTCCCGGAGCAGATGGACTCCTACTGGACAGGGAGCAAAGGTTAATCCTTGTGCAGAACAAAAGTGTCAACAAGGTATTTCAATTAACCAGCAAAGATGACTGGAAATCAGCGGAGGTTACCGGTGCAACAGCTTCCAAAGACCTTTTTGTCTATCCCTCTACAGCAACCTTCAGGGAAGGAAATGTCTGGGTGATGAATGCGAAACTGAACGAGCTCTCCGATTCCAACACCGTCGTGTCCAACCGATTTTCCATACAAAAAGCGGTCATAAAATAATCTGCTACGGATACACAAAATCAAAACAAAAACCATGATAAAAATCTTCCTTGCAGTAATAAGTTGTTTGATCCTGACATCGTGCATGAAAAACAATTGTTATGAATGTAAGAACCACTTGCAGGCTGTCGTCGATAAAGGCTGTGACAAATCAAGGGATGAGATCAGTCAACACGCGGATGTGAATGGTTGGAACTGCACAGTCCTCCCAGATTAATCATGTAAAAAATTAAGGTAACACATATATGAATATACAGGCTCAGCCATTATCGGAACCGATTTGTATGAACTACCGATCCTATGATCTACCTTTCATCGTGAGGTTAATCATGCCGGAGCTGCATAGGACAGCAGATGGCTATCATTGTTTCCTTCCTCACCATGATCTTTTTTCTGCTAAAGGGAAAAAAAAGACAGCACACTTCAGTTATGGGCACAGATGTTCAGATCAATCATATCCAATGTTCCCATGACAACATTGATAATTATATCAGGCAACTGCAGGGGTGCAACATCACAGGCAGATACCTTTCAAAAAAATATATCAATTATCCTTAAAAAAATACACATGAAAAACTTTCACTTAGCACTTCTACTGATCATAGTACTTCCATTTTCTAAGGCGCTACATGCGCAGGAGAAAGGGGTCTATAAAGCACTTGCATCAAATAACGTTAAAACGATTGACAAACAGCTCGCTGCTTTGGAAAAAAGCAATGCTACTGAAGATGAAGCGTACAAAGGAACCTTACTCATGAAAAAGGCAGGACTCGTGAAGGGTCCCGGAAAGAAGCTCAAAATTTTTAAGGAAGGTCGTTTAAAACTGGAAAAAGCAATTGATAATCACAAAGACAATGGAGAGTACCGCTTTTTGAGATTGATGATCCAGGAAAATGCTCCGGGCATACTGGGTTATAATAAAGAGATGGACGAAGACTTGAAGATCGTGCAACAAAAATACAAATCACTTTCATCGGACACGCGCGATGCAATTTTGTCCTACAGCAAAACATCCAAAAAATTAAAAGCAGCTAGCCTGGAGTAATATTGCATGATCTATCGGTTTGTTTCCGCCATGTGGAATTTTCATCGCAGGTGAGTATTTGTAGTATCGATTTGTTTAGCCAATACCATGGAAGAAAGTGAACATATAACTGGCACTATTTTCACATTCATAATAAAAACAGTAAATCAATTTTATGGCAACAATTAAAAAGAGCGCTACGCCTAAAACATCGGCAGCGCATACAGGCAAAGGGGCAGGTAACTCAAAACTGCAGGAATTTTTTGAAGATGCGCTAAAAGATATTTATTGGGCAGAAAAGCATCTGACCAAGGCGCTACCTAAAATGAAAAAAGCGGCAACTAGTGATGAATTGAAAGAAGCCATCGAATCACATCTCGGCGAAACACAAGGGCACGTGACAAGATTGGAACAAGTCTTTGAAATGCTGGGTAAAAAAGCACAGGCAAAAAAATGCGAAGCGATGGAAGGGCTTACCAAAGAAGCGGACTCTATTGTAGAAGAAACAGAAAAAGGAACAGCCACCAGGGATGTGGGTATCATTATGGCTTCTCAAAAAGTAGAGCACTATGAAATAGCTACATATGGCGGTCTGGTTGTACTCGCGCAAACATTAGGACACAACGATGTAGCTGAATTGCTGGCTCAAACGCTTGACGAAGAAAAAGCATGCGATCACACGCTCACTACCATTGCGGAAAATAATATCAACTGGGAAGCCGAAGAAGAAGTGGAAGCATAACCAGTGGATAGTAAGAAGGGGGTTGGAGTTTGCACCAACCTCCCTTTACTAAAAAAGGGCAGATTAGAAATGCAGTCCGCTATTACAATGTCAAATTCCTGTAAAAACACACGTGAAGAAAATTGAAATAGCGAATGCACAAGTCCTTCCTTTAATAGTTTCTCCCTCATTTTTGTCTTCCTTATAGTTTGAGTATTTCTTCGCTTGAATACCAATTTTGTGGCATGAAAATGTAACTAAAAGTACATATCACTCATTATAAAAAATATGCTATGCCAGACGATAAAACAAAAACAGGATCCGCAGATGACAAACGCATCGACAAAAACGACAAGAGCGAGCTTGCCTATTGGTCAGCTAAATTTGGCGTGACAAATATGGAACTTATCAATGCTATCGAAAAAGCAGGAAGCCCCATGGTTGAAAAAGTGCGAAAAATCCTGAAGAAATAGATTAAGCGCTGTAAGTTTTATTTATGCTCAAATTAATGTCGATGAAAAAAATAAAATGTCTACCAGTATTATTGTTGTTTATCTACGCGTGCAATGAGCCTACAAATGACTCGATGAATGGGCTTGACTCTACCGCCACCAGGCAACCAACAGCCACACCGGGTCTTGGAGGCGATCAATCTGCGGTGGACGTATCACCTTCACCAGAAGCCAGCACATTAAGTGATACGATAAAACATCACCATCAGCCAGGTAATCCGCCCGGGCTCGGCACAGGTACGACAGGATTAGATGAATCCCTCAATGCGGCGGATTCAGGTAATCATTCATCCCCACGCGCAGAACGCAAGCCTGACTGAGCTGCTTCTTCGGAAATACTCAGAGCGCTCAGGGCACACCTTCCCGAAAACTACCTAATGCCTTGTAGACGACATACGGAACAGTAACAAACCGGTATTGCAAAAATCATCCATACCAAACTTGAGTACCCGAAGGCAACGGTATCCCATATTCTCACAAATAAATCTCCTGTATAAACTGAAGCTTTTTAAAGCCGGGTGGGGTGTAATGCCATTTTAAAAATGGAGCTATAATGAGACAACACGCAAACTGCGCGATATTGTAAGGACGCAAAATGTCTTGTGGGTATTTTAATTTTTCTGCATTTTTTTATCGTGGTTTTTCTCTGCCTCGTCCAGCGAATGAGAAGAATGAAGATCATTGTCCTGCTGCGCTTTCTCAGAAAGTCGTACATAAAATTGCTTTAAAAACATAATCTCTTCTTCCGTCAAATCTTCTATGTCCACTAAGCGATTACTAGCTTTCGCATTACTTGCGATCAGCTCATTTAACTTCAGGTGAATAGCCGCAGTATCTTTGTTTTGAGATTGTTGAATAACGAATACCATTAGAAAAGTGATAATTGTAGTAGAGGTATTGATGACGAGTTGCCAGGTATCAGAGAAATGAAATACTGGTCCGCAAAGCCCCACAATACGATCAACAAAAAGGCGCCTACAATCACCACCGGGCTACCGGCTTTTTGAGTAATCCAGCACGCAACCCGGTTGAATACCACATTCATCCTCGAAGGTTTGTTGGCTGAGACAGGGAATTGTTTCATAAAAAATTCGGTTTAAGACTTGATTTTCCAAATCGGGATTGTTAACTGTTGACAAACTTATGCCTGTGACGAATAATTAGTTTGCAAAAACTTGCGGGTAAAAAAACAAAAAAAGGAGCGTGTTAATTTGAGGAAAATATTGCAATATGGGGAATTTTATTCGATCAGTAAAAACCCGGATATTAGATGCACAAGAATTATTAATCATGGTTTGCCTCCGGTTTCACGAAATTTTTGTTCAAAAGATCTCGACCAGTCCATCAGTGCTTTTTCAAGGGTTGTTCCTGATCCTAAAATCAAAGGCCCAGCCTCACTTCGCAGTACACACAAAAACTGTTCACCATCCCTGTAAACATCAGGCATAAAGTTTTTAGCTGTATCCGGTAGGTCAGCTCGCGAATAGTCAACCAACACCTTTTCCATTTCATTTGAAAAATGTTCCATATTTTACTTTATTGCGGCGTTATAAGCCTGGTAATAGTACAGAAGATCAAACATAACGGCGCAGCGCACAATTAAACCTGTCTGTATACACTTGGTTCAACCCTTACTTTCATCATATCCACCAGGATTAGAATAAACAAATTCTGTGCTTATTGTAAATTTTTGAAAAGAAGGTCAGGCATGATCCCATACTTTCGCTTTACTTGGGTAGTGAACTGAAGGCATGCTACAATTCAGGCATATTGTTTTACTAAAAAAGCCAGTCAGTAAGTGTAATTATTGCTAAGAGGTGACTATGCAACGAGCTACATGACATATTCATTTAGAAACCAACACCAGCATTGGCGAAAGAGATCTTTCAAATCCTCATTTGAATAAATTTTCCTTTTGTTGAAGACAAATATCCGAAACGCCCGATCAAAGGCAATGGTAGAAATAGTAAAGTCCTTCCATTGACGGCAGCCATCCGCAAGGGTTTGAATATCGCCCGTTACCAAATGGGGATATTCGCATAAATCGATCTCCAAGGATGAAGTTGGGATGAATACTGTTAACAAGATATACGCCTTTATCCGTTCTGAAATTAGGCACGCTGGTCAATAGTTGAAATGTCATGATTGTTTACTATCTGTTTTAAACGCTCGGTATGCAGATCATATCTCTTAACAAATACAATAATGTTGCCGTAAGCAGGCCAAACAACTGGTCATTGTAAAATTTTGTTACGCTCTATAGCACAGTAGGCTTTCATGTATGGTCATATCATATACATTAAAAAAGCCGACGACGTCGGCTTTTTTAATGTTTTGTCTGGTATTTTTTTCCGGTTATAAATGCTTTACAATTCTTTTATTTAAGCGTTTTCTTGATCGCTTCTGCGCTGTCAAGGTGAGCCTGCAACTTCGGAATAGTATTGTCGATAAATGTTTTTACATCAGTGTCAATGTCATCATCGCTGGCATCTTTAAAAAGATCAATGGTCTTCTTATGATCATCAATCATTTTGTCCATAAAATCCTTGTCAAAATCTTTGGGCTTCTTTTCGCTCAACGCGGTAACGTTTTTCGAATTATCCTCAGAGGTCCCGGTAGGTAATGTGATGTTTAATTTTGAAGCTAGTGCTTTAACTTCATCATTTGCTGCACCATGGTCCTTAACCATCATAGCAGCGTAGGATTTCACTTCTTTATTCATCGCTTTTTGCTCCCCCAATTTTCCGGCATCAACTTCAGCCATTCCTCCATCAGCAGCTTTTACCAAAAAATTGCTGGTATTTTCCAGTGTCTTGGATTTAACCGGGGGCTGCTCTTGTTTTGCTTCATTTGTACTGTCTGCTTTTTCAACAGGATCAGATGAAGTACTGTTACATGCTCCAAGTAATAGACTCGAAGCAAATATCAGATATAGCTTTTTCATTTTTATTAAATTTAGTGATTAACAATACCTTGGTGGAGGCTATAATTGGGCCAAATCTGTTTTACCAGTCATTTTCATAAAATAGTAGCAGAATGGGGAATATCCTCTACTCATTACCTGACAGTATATGCTTCTGATCAACAGAAGCTTTATTAAAGCTTCACGCGTAACGCTTTTCAATAAATTTTCCTTAGCCGCGATGGATCGATACATGCACAACTACTCGCGTGAATGACGTTGGTAATTCTCTCATTAAAAACATTTTTGCCCCCAGAATTGATAGCAATGGCTTGCAATGAAAGGATGTATTTGTAGACTGGTCACGATGTAGCTCCTCAAAGCCATAGATTTTACCTAGTGTTCCGGCGACGCATATGCGACAAAAGTATTGAACGTTGTAGCGTGTAAATGACAGCATGTGGAGTACAAATCGTAAAACAAATAAACTTTTTGTTTTCACAGAAAATGTTTTTAGGTATAGGCCTGCAAACGAGTTCAGATTCGGTGTGATGATAACATTCGCTATAATAAATTAACACCTCAGTTTCTCACAAAAGAACTACTTTGCATACGCTTAGCAATCATTCCATGATTTGAGCTTTCAAAACAATAGTGTCGAAGTCAGGACGGCACACTTTGTTTCCTCCGCATGTCGTGAATTAAGCACATTCATCTATCCCTGCATTCCCGCATTCCCCCCGAAATTGTACCACCACCAACGCTACGTGCTGCGTTACCCTTTGATGCATATTATTCACGCAAAATGATTTGTTATGACAATTAACGATAAATATCTGACTACCTGGAATGGCGTTCCTACTCACTTTGATTACAATGACTAAATCTCTTTTTGATGGTAATGTTAATTCCCATATTAAACCAGCCATTCACAATGCCTTGCATTCAGGCAATATTATCCTGAGTTAATAAATTGGTTTCAGCTCACAGCGTTTAATCTGATAAACAGCAGCGACCTTTGCAATAATTTCTTAGTTTACAACTATTCTATTAGCACAATAACTTATGCTTAATAATTTTTGATCCACTTTGTTAGTATTATTTTCCCTTGTGTCGAACCAAAGTATGTTGATAAGACAAAAAAATCGAGCGATTTAATTATTTAGACTTATTTTTTGTCCGATATATTATTACCTGAAATAAGAAAAAGATTGCGCCGAGATAAAACACTCCGATGCCTGTATAGTTTTTAGGCTTTATGGTTGGCACATAATATAGCAAAATAGGTATGCCAATAATTCCCGCGATGGCAATAATAGCTAAAACCACTCCCCATCCGGTTTCATAAATTGTTTTTGCGTCCCTAATATCTAAATTTTTTTCTCGGTTTACCGTGCTTACCCTTTGTTCGAAGTCTTTTCGGAATTGCAGGAAGTCGTCTTTGCGGACATCATTATTATGGAATATAGTTAGTACTTCGCCATTCTTATTTGTGATCTTGAATTTATCGAATTGCCTCCCAGGCTCAAATAAGAAATCCCGAATATCTACCCATTGGACTTCATAATCTGACGATTTTTGAAAAAGATATTGGGTGACGATCCTTTGCCTGAAAAATGTGTCATCCAATTCAATTTCAATATTTCTTGATGCCGTGTATCGCGGCAGAATAAAAGCCATTATGATAAATGGGATTAAAATTAATAGCACCGGAAATAAGATATCATTATTATTATCAAACAAAGGAGAAACTGCAGCAATTATTAATAATCCCATTCCAGCAAATATTGTCGCTAGTAATGTTATTATCCAAAGACCAGGTGATACTTGTTTAATTTTGTAAATCATGAATTTGTTATTTTTTGCTTTCTTCTTCTTCACCCCAATCTCCCCACCAGCCAAACGAATCTCCCAGGAAGTATACACCTGAAACCACCCAACCTGCGGGTCCTCCAAATGTTCCAACCGCAGCCATCAAAACATCCACCCCCGCTTTACCTGCAACTCCCCATCGATTTGCATCGTGATTATGGAAAGCATGATAAGTTTGAAGACCGCTAATTATAATTTGAGCTCCAAACAATCCTCTGCTTCCAATCTTGACGCCTCTCACATAACTTAACTCTTCGATTGAAGCATCAAATTTAGCTGCATAATTGATAAGATTTTCTTTAGCACCCCAACCAATTGAAAATGCGCCATCCAATTCGTTGGCCTTTTTTAACCCTTTACCCAATTTGTCTTCCCCAGAATATAGCTCAGCCAGAAAATCAAGGCTTTCTATTATACTCGCCGCTGTAACAAATTCAGTATAACTTTTGCCCGAACTCGTAGCCGTATAGCTTAAGTTAAACCCATTTTCCGCATCGGTTGTTGAGATATTGGAAGCTTCTGATCCCCAAGTCGCCCTGTAAAATTGAGCCGCCATATCACTTGTTACTGTTCCTCCGTTATACCTTCGCAAGGCATCTTCGAAAGAGCCTGCAAACCCTTCCTCTGCTCCGTAGAGGCCTAACTGACCCATTTGCATAGTGGCAGCCATGAATGTTTCGTCCTGGCTTTGGTAAAGCGTTACTCCTGATCCCTCATTCCAACTTCCTCCATTTTCTGAGTTTAACAATTGTTGAAATTCTTGCGGAGTGAGAAGTCTTAAACCAAGAGGATCTATAAATGCCACCGGGTTATTAAGGCAGTATGCATAAGGGCTCGCAAAATCTGTAGATTTAGCCATTGGATCTAACTGACCAAAACGTCCTATCTGGGGATCATACCCTCTAAATGCCGTCTCATAAATTTCTAGTCCTGAACCATCACTAAAATCTGCATTATCTAATTCAGTCCCATTGTTATAACGGTATTTATTTTCTGTATAGTTGGTCTTGACAGACTTACTGCTAATCGCTGCCATTGAAAGACCAAAAGGGTAAAAATGAGATTCTTCCAAAAGCGGGCCAGCGCGGTGTTTAACACTTAAATTGTCAAAGAACACATCCCATCCTTGAGTTTCATTGTTAACATAAATATATAAATATCCATTCTTGGTAATAGGAATACCTGTGTAACCAATTGTATTTAATGTTCCTGCTGAAGTGTTACCGACTGCGACAGCACCACTTTGCGGATACGAACTCACATATTTCAATTGATCGTCGAGTAATATCCAGTTCAGGTATGCACGAGGCTTACTTGCAATAGTTGGATTATTGGCGGCTGTAAAGGAATTCAAAGCGCTGAAGAGCGGGCTTGTGGTAGTATTATTTAAATCGGTTAAACTTCCTTTAGCACCGGAGGCCAACGTTACTACGCCGTTAGCAAGTGAAGCAAGTACGTCTGTAAGTGACGGCGACGTTCCGCTGCCCGTCTGTGTTGTATAGTAGGATTTAACAGCTATGTCAACTATATCACCACTCATCACCTTTAGGACGATCGCAGCACCAATCTTTTGACCACTTCCGTTAAGCTTCATTATAGAATCATTGGGATTGGTCGTTGGGTCGGATGGATATCCGCTTACAGAAGCTCTTGGATAATTTGATGCTTGCAAATTGTAAAATAATTTGCTTTCTGTACTTCTATAGGCCGCTTCCATGGTTGCAATGTACTGAGCAGTATCTTTTTGTTTTGTCAGTACTACCCTCGTATTTCCCAAATGATCCTTTTCGAAAAAGTCATATTCAAATCCGTAGCCAACGCTACCTGTTGTGTATTTATGAAAGGCCCAACGAATTCTTCCTTCTTCATGCACGACAAATTGCAAGGTATCTGGTCCTACAGCGCCACCGGAAGGTGGAGAAACTGCCTGGTAAACAAATCCTGCAACGTAAGTGGTGGTGGTCGTTTTTGCGGGGGATATGGTATTATCAGTGATTGTTTTTTGCAGTCTATTCCC
The DNA here is from genome assembly GCA_047600465.1 of Agriterribacter sp. Taxonomy (GTDB): domain Bacteria; phylum Bacteroidota; class Bacteroidia; order Chitinophagales; family Chitinophagaceae; genus Agriterribacter. The sequence continues at coordinate 73,782 of JASGKU010000007.1, read as the reverse complement.
GTTGGCATCATAAATGAATTGTATATTACCCTTTGACGTTATAGTTACCTGCTGTGGAAGGTTCAGATAATTATATGTTATGCTACTTACGCCCTTGTTATTGTCTGATATGATATTTCCATTACCATCATAACTATAGTCGCTTGAGCCTTTAGTTCCAGTATAGTGAAAATCTCCTAATTTTGAGTTCGCGTCATTGGAAACATCGTTTACTACGCTCAACTTGTTACTGCTCGTTTGATACCCGTAACTAAGTGAATCTATAACAGACGAGCCGCCTACCTTAAAACCTTTTTGGCTCATGTTGGTGATGTTACCGTTCGCATCGTAGCTTATATTCCTGGCACTAAAATCTATATAGCCATTATCCCAGGTTGTTCCGCTTGTATTCTGAACAAAATTTGCAGTAGTAAGCTGATTAACATTATCATAAGTGTAATCGTATTTTCTTGCAATACCATCACCTGAACTTTTCCAAATTGTTCCCGCCACAGTGCCGTTGAGTTCTGTTGATGAGTAAGTTGTGGTGGAAACAGAACTTGTTTTGTCGTAAGCCAATTCAATTCCAAAATAATTTGTTGTGCTACCAGCGATGAAGTTTTTATTTATTCCGGTAAGCCAGCCTCGGATATTATAGTCATATATCAGACTATCCACTCCTCCTACAAACTTTCTCTTTAGCTGTCCAAGTGAATTGTACTGAAGGCTGTCGATTAATTGATCAGTTCCCGCGTTGTCAATGTTTTTCCACACATGCTTCAGTCTGAATGCATGATCGTAATCCATTTTGGTGAGAATAGTGTGACTCTGTGCAGACGTTCCATTTTTTTTATGATTAAGCAAAGTGCGAAGCAAGACACCCTTAAAATTATATTGCATGGTAATGGTGTCAATCGCTCCCGTATAATTAGAACTTTGCTTTTGTATAACTCTACCGCGATCATCATAAAAGTTAACTGTATATAAAAATTGACTTGATGTACCGAGTACTTTTGTCATGGTGCCGGTGGCCAGTCCACGAGTAATATTAAATTGTGTGACTGCTACGGAATAGGTTGGAGCAGTGTTATATCCTGTGATGAAATCAGTACTGTTTGTGGTGTAGGTTGTAGCGATCGTTGAAGAAACAGGGGCACTTGTCGAAGTTATCCAAGCATAGTCATCATAAAAGCTACGGGTGAGCAATTCAAAAGTATATGAACTCACTTGCGGATAGTTGGTGCTAGTACTGGCAAGTCCCTGGTGATAGGAGAGGTGATTGTAATTCGTAGGATCGGTAATTGTCCCAGTGGAGTCGGGACGATTCAGTGCATCGTATTTTACAAACATCCATTTGTGATTGACACGCATTGATGAATCTTGTATCATAACTGCCCTGTCTCTGGCATCATATATAGTCCAGACTTCTGCAGCACCTGGATTTTTTTTGATAATAACTCTTCTTCTTTCATCATACTCAAAGCGAAAGCACAATTCGTCTGCTATCAATTGAGTCAAAGTCCAACTGCTGTTTATAAGATTCACAGCTTTAGGTTGAATAATGAAACGCATATTTTGCAACGTATCATATACATAATATGTACTGAGCCAACCAACGTGTGCGCTACCGGGAGAATTAGCAAGCTGAATTTTTTTCAAAACAACTTTACCCAATTTATCCCTGTATTCAATTTTTTCATGCCCATTTTCGTCAACGCTTATCAGTTTTCGCAGCTGACCGTTTTGATATCGGCCACCATTGATAGGTAGGCTTCCTTGAGCTGACTTGATATTCCATATTTGCACACTATCGCTGACCTCGTTAACTAAATACTGAGTACTTATTCCTTTATTACTACCAACCCAACTAACCCCGGGTGCAAAAGTGTTTAAGGGGCGGTTTAGTGGAGACTGTTCGTAATCTACTTCGGAAAAGTAATACTGTTCCCCTGTAAATTGAGTTGCGTTAAAATTGTACCCTTCTGATAGCGCCGCCGGTCTATAGCTTCCATCGTTAGCGGAGGCAGCATATGGCAGATTCTGTTGAGATTGTCTGCCAAATCCGTCGAAAAGTATAGTAGAAATCAGGTCATTTTGATCTGGATTTGCTTTTTTGTTCACAACCTGGGTAGGTCTACCGAAGCCATCTAAATATTCCGTGGTTTGCATTACATCGGTTGTATTCGTTAGTCCTGATGCAGTCACTGTATCGAGAACTCCCGCTTTCAAGAAGGTCCTGACTCTGGTAAAGTTCATATCCATGCTGCCGGAAACCAAGAGCGCTTCACAGGTATCCGAATATTCAATATCGGTGCCACAAGTTACTTGTCGTCTGTACCAGGTGGTCGCCGTAATAACTCCGGGAACATAATTTTTGGCAGTCGCCCCTGCAATGTTTGAGAACGTAGTTCCATTCGAAGAGCTCTGCCATTGATAAACAAAGCTGCCACAATTGCCTCCTGTCGCATTGGTTACGATAATGCCCCCCGGGCTCGTTCCAGACACTACCTGAATGATAGGCTGAGATATTGTTCCTGGAAATACTTGCGGATTCACACTTACAGTAGCCGTACTACTGAACTTTGTAGTACCAGCGCTTGTTACTGCGACTCTAAAATATCTGGTAGCTTGTAACGCTCCCGGTGTATATGAAGTAGATGTACTACCAACATTGGACCAGTTGGAATTGTCGGTGGAACTCTGCCATTGATAAGAATATGTTCCGCTTCCTCCCGACACTCCTGAAAGAGTCAGGTTGGAGGCATTGCTATTATAGTTAATAGTCTGCGAACCGGGACTAATGGTTCCCGCAACAAGGGCGGGGTAAAGGTTTACAAAAGCACTTGCGCTGTTCGCTGAAACACCATTGCTGGTAATTACAGCACGGTAGTAAGTGGCGCTTGCAACTGACAAAGGGGTATAATTATTTTGAGTAGCTCCAGCGATATTTGTCCACGTGCTATTATCTGAAGAGGATTGCCACTGGTAAGAATAAGACCCGCTTCCCCCGGTCACCCCAGTTAAAGAAAGTGGAGAGGCATTTGTTCCTGGCATAATAGTTTGAGAGGATGGAGAGGCAGAACCACCTTGTAACTGCGGATAAACAAAAGCGGTTGCCACACTTGAATATGCAGAGGTCGAAGAAACTGTTTCTGTAACCATCCTTCTGTAATAGGTTGTGACCGTTATGGGTGAGGAAAAACTTAGGTTTTGAGAGGTGGCGCCACTAATATTTGTATAACTAACAGCATCTGTACTAAGCTGCCATTGATAAACGTAAGTTGGAGTACAAGATCCAAAAGTTGCTACGGAACAGCTAATTGTTGCAGGCGTAGTGTTATAATTTATATTTTGAGTAGGGTTTGATGGACTGCCACCCTGCAAGGCAGGGGCAACTGACACATTGAGGGTCGCCGAAGGATAACCTGTCAATGCGATAGATCCGCTTGTGATCCCAGTATTCCAAATTACGCGGATGGTAGGAGTAGCATTTGTCATACAATTAGTGAAGTGAACTATAACTCCACCTGTTACACATAGTTGTCCTGTAAATCCTGCAACAGTATATTCATAATTTCCTCCGCCCACTACGCATGTCGGTCCTGATACACTTTGAGCTTCTGTAGAGAGAAATCCGGTTGTAAACAAATACCCAAGGATTAGCCTGCAAAGAATATATAATGTTTTTGTTTTCGTAAAATGCATATTTGATTTTTAAAACATACACGATTTTTGTTTCATAGATGCCGACATTTTTATAGAGAATTTACCCTATTTCAATCTGTACTAAGGTGTGCTATTAATAACAATAGAGATGACTGCCATTTGAGAATATGCGACTGTATTCGAATGTGTTTCTGAGACTTCTCTGCGGAAATAAGTTGTCTGAAGCAAAGGTGCACTAAAGACCAAATTTTTAGATGAGCCGGATCCTGTTTCGATATCATGCCATGTTAGCCCATCGTCCGATTGCTCCCAATGATAGTTATAGACGGGAGCACAAGATCCACCAGAGTCATCTGAACAACTTAGCGTGGACGGGATTGCAGAAGAATTCACTTCCTGGAAAAGAAGCGTAGTATCAATTTGACCAGACTTTAGATCCGAAGTGAGATCAGTATAAAGAATATTTCCTGCAGTTGAATCCGATACCCTTAAAAAATGACTTTCTCCGGAATTCCATGCAATCTTGACAAAAGGCTTAAGGGAAGTATATGTGACGCAACTATCAACAGAAGACGTATCAATAATCTTCCCACCAGTGACACAAATTGTCATTGTCTTGGAAGTATCCTGTTCAGAGACATTAATATCATACTGATAAATTATATTTGGAACAACGCATGACGGTCCCGAAATAGTTATCTGGCAATTTCCTTTCAGATAGTTGAGAAGTAATACCAAAACTAAAATGGTCGAGCGCAAAAATCCCGAATGAATGAATCTCATTTTCATTAAGTTTTAAAATGGCGATTTTTTATTATTGATAAGTTTCACCCTTGAAGTGGTGTTGGATTGTTTTGATAATATTTCTATCCTGATCAAGCACCACCTGCAATCGGCCAAAACCATCATATTGGTAATACGTTATCCTATTTTCTGCATCACATTCACTGCTAACTCCAACTAAAGGAATAAAAGTCTTGGAAGTCATTTGTGCAGATAAAGGATACAGGCGCAATTCGTCTATATAACCAGTTCCACTAACGGTTATAGAAGTTTGACCAGAGATTTTATGTTCGTAATAAGTCCATCCGTTTATGGTTTTTCCTTTTATTGGATAACCCGCTTGTGTTCCGCTTATGATCAAAGAAGTAGCATTTTTTGTCCAATAAGAGATAGTATAAAAGGATGTAGATACCAGTCCCGATTTGGTGATGCTTCCACTGGTCTGTCCAAGATTATAGCACTTTGTTCCCGTGGGTGAGCTATTATCTGGTGTAGCAGTGCCGGTAAACGACCAATTACCTTGTCCATTTGATTCAAAGGAACTATAAGCCACTTCAGAGACATTGGCGTTTTTTATTTCAGCAACCGGCAAACTGTGCTGATAGTCCCAGATATAAACAACATTTAAATCGGACGTTTTCCCATGCGAACTTATATTATCATCAGTTGTATAAAGCACTTGCTCTCTTTGTTTATATCTCGTGTCACTCACTAAGCTGTTATAGAGCGAGCCAGATTTGGCCTCACTGTTAAGTGCCGTTAAAGGTGAGGTAGTTTCTAGCCCGTATACAAATAGCGGTTTAAAAGTTGTTTGATCATAAGTTTTTAATTCACCCGATATCATTAATGAGTCCGTAGCATCTTTTTTGATCCATATCTCCTTTTCAATAATTGGTGATACCACCCGACTGGAAACCATACTTCCTGTTAAGGCGGTAGTATAGTCCTCCGGATATTTGAATTTTTGTATCAGAGTTTGCCCATCCGAACTAACCTGATTTGTTTGTATTACGTTTCTTGCGGAGCTGTATATGTACTTTACCGAATCAATCAAGCTATCTCCTTGATTTGTGTATTGTACATTTTTTATGGAGGTGGGGCGTACCCATGATGTATTTACATCAGTGCTGTTGAACCCGTATGTATAAACAGTATTCCCTGATACAGTGTTCGCTGCGGTAATATATGGCACGGCAAACAAAAGGCTTGTGTCCGTAGTAGCGCTAAACTCAGAAATAGATTTGGCAACGGGAGTAAATGCATCCGTATTCGCATTATGTACATAATCAACGCCGCTTGTTTGTCTCACCGTGAGGAAAATGCCGGGATATGAGGTAAAATAATGGTCAGATCTTTGTACCTCGTTGTTATTGCCTATTGACTGTTCCGTTACTTTTTTATAATAAAATAGGGGATTATATCCTCCTGTCCCCGCTCCATTTTGTGGAGCAACCATGACGTAGAAGTCACTTCCGCTTCCATTGTATTGAGGAAAGGTGTAATTCGGGAAATTCGTTAGTATGCCGGAGCTTTTGGAGCCATCGTCAAGTTTGTAACTATAGATTTTTTTTGAAGTGATGGATTGGAGATTAGGATCATAGTTAGTCATGCTTTTCAGGCGAATGCCAGGACCAGCTATATTATTATTTACGAGCAGATAGTCATTGGCTTCATACTCAAAAGCTGTATAACCGCCACTTGGATAAACTATCGTATCAAGCGTGCCCATTTTCGCGAACTGATAATAGGGTTGTCGTACCGCAAGGCTAAAACCTGCTTGAATATTGTTCCATGTTGTAGGTGGGATTGAAGGATTGTAAGTAGAGTTGTCAGGGGAGGGGATCAATCTTACATTACTATTTTCGCCATTGTAATATCCCCAATAATCTACACCTAAAGTACCTTTAATGGGAAAAGACAAATATTCATCAAGGTATTTAAAAGTATATGTCAGGGAATCCGCAGTATTTTGAACATTTACGGCATTAAACTTCTTTAATTTCAGGCGTTCGTAAGCTGCGGGATTAGTTGAAGTTTGCCCAAAATATTCATATAGAAAAGTGTTTTTTTTGATTGTAGTATTCGTAATTCTATCTACTACGTCAATCTCCTTCAGGCGCGGATAAGTGCCTAATACATCTGTGCGCAGCGATCCATCTGCAGTAAAGTTAACTTGGGTCGTACGGCAGACTATTGACTGGAGAATTTGTGTTTGTACGGAGGGCGTTACTGTGTAATCAATGGGGTCTGCACCGAGGTTGTTATAAGAGCCCATTGATGCTGCAAAAGCACCTTGATAAGAAACTTGCGCCTGCTGATAAGTATAAGATGCATAGTTTAAGGTTATTGTATCTTTAGTGTCGGCAGAGATAACAGAAGTAAGAAACCAGGCAGATCCGTATACAGAGGCGTAAAAATGAGTGCCTCCATAATGTTTTACAGTAGTTGTTTCTTTTGCGGTAAATGAGTATGTTGTTCCATCTCCTGTAATGATTTTTAGATTTCCGTTATAAGCTGAGCCACTTATAAAGACTTCCTTGTCATAGTTCAAAAGATATGCCCGACCATTTGTAAGATAAAATTTCGCTGAGTGCCCGTTGAATTCGGCATCGAAAATATCAAGCGCCATGTCGTATGAGGCACCCTGATGCTCCAGATTATTATTATAAGCCACACTTAGAAAATTGTTGTTACCGACAGGATTAGCAAATAAACTGTCATGAATGTTATACTGTCCATAATTTACACTTCCTCCTTGTGAACTATCGGGATAGCCTTGTACCGTCCGTGTAATTACTCCGCCTGCATTTAAATTCCATCCAAGCCCTGTCCAGCCTGCATCCTGCAAAGGAAATAACCCATTGTAATTGTAGCTCAGGTTGATAGGTAGCAAAAGTGATCCGCATCTAACCTGATAAACGGGGATGGTAATTTGTGGCTGTCCTTCAAAAAGTGCTACTGGCGTATTGCCATAACTTTGATAAGACTGCGCGTTGGGTGAGGGAGGAACCAGGCTGCCATCCAGTCCTGGCTCTGGAAACGGGGTCGTTTGCGCATATCCCACAATGTAGTTGAGTAATGCCAAACAGAGGATAGCTTTTTTCAATGCAATTTTCTTATTCATGCCTTTAAAATTCAAATCAAAAATTATAACCTATTCTAAATTTCAATGGTTCAGTTCTCGGTCGCTGATAATAACTCAAAAAATCCCACAGAATTTGCGCTTTTGTTTTTTTGAAAACTGTACTCTTAAGAGTCACGGTTTTAGTTATTCCAATTAGTCCGCTTTTCTGCCATGCGTCCAGATCACGCAGGACTCGAGGATCCGCAAAAGGCTTTTGATAATTGTATTCAAATCCGCCGGAACCATAAAAGTTTTCCTTTATGCCAATGTCTATAAAACTGCGCAAACCGATACCTTGACTTGAAAAGTCAATATGATGAATGTCTTTACCCCATCCTAATTTGTAGCTTACCCCAAACCCCATTGAATTTTTATCGTCTAATTTGTATGCTACGGAAAGGGCTATATCAGTTGTACTAGGCCAAAAATAGGAGGACTTAGTGCTCTGAATATTTGTTCCGTATTCTAACCGTTGAAGGAACCTTTTTGTTTTTTGGTTATTGGGTCTAAACTCAGGCATGTTAATATCTCCACTTCCGGATCCCAGAGACTGTAGTTTATTCCTGAACTGGTTCATTTCATTTTGAGCCTGCTGTAGATTTTCCATTAATGCATTCTGGCCTGCGGCTCCGCCTGATGCCACCTGAGTTCGTAGCATTGATTGAATCATATCCGTCGTTTGTAAGCCTACTACTCCATCTGGGGAGCCGTAATTTCCAGCAATGCCAAATAATCCTGCCAATTGAGAATTCTTACTCATGAATTCCCTAAAAGCTGGCAATTTGTTAAGAAGAAATAAAACTTGTTGCTCCATTTTTTCCGGGTCATTTAAGGTTTGTTTGTATGACCTGAGTTCCTCGCTATAGTAGTAAACTTTTTTTTGAAAGCTTTTATATTCGTCCGTTATTCCGTGCGGAAGATTTGTGTATTGATTGAGACACTGTTTGATCTTTTCTTGCCGGTCTCGAAGGAATTGGTTTAACTGATCAGCATCTTGCATTTTTGCTTGAAGATTACGTATCTGACCGAGGCTGTGGTCCAATTCGCTCTTGGCTTCATCAGAAACATTCAACAACTCTTTATGCTGGGATAGAAAGGACATGCTCGCATGGAGAGAATCGGAATAGGGCATATATTCTCCAGAAATGTTTGCAAATAATGTCGAGGAATCATTTTTGAGTTGCCTAAATAGCGTTTCATATTTTTGGTCATTGCTGTCGAAACTCTGGTATGATCCGGCTTTGCTGATTTTGCTTAATTTATTTTTCAACTTCAATTCCTCTGCTCTTATTTGCTGCAAATAGTGTTCGGTTTGAGTTTCAAGTTGACGCTTAAGTCGGGCTGTTTTACGGTCTACTTTATTAAAAAACTTTTCTGGAAAATCGGCAATTCTGTCGATCACTGTGGGGTTGTCTTGGGCCGACACCTTTGAAATGGGTATCAAAGTAAGTATTAGGAATGCTAGGTTAAAATAGCACCTTCTCATAAACAATTGTGTTTATCTATAAAAGCATTTAGTTCTGTCTACGCCAATACCACTGAGTTGCAAAATGTGTTACAAACCAATACAATTTTAATTTAAAAAGAAGGAATAATAATTTCGTTAACAAGTATATAACCAATTTATTGGTGCAATAAGAGTAAACATATATCGTGTTGCCACTTAGAATATTTTGCTTTAACTCGACAAAAGTTTATTATGACGCTCGCAACCTGTGTGTAAAATAGATTGAATATTCACTTACCGGTGTGTCAAATTATCTGGTCATAGGGAATGTGATTTTGTAATTCGAAATCTTATAATACTGGAGCGCAAAAGGGAGGCAACGCAAAGCTGATAATACTAAGTGAAGATACTTTGGGTGAGATTATTCAGGGGTTTGGCGTATAGTCTCGCAGCAACCTTCAGGGTTAATTTATCCAACATAACAGGTTTAGTTAAAAATGCCTAAAAGCTTCTCCCTAACCTTAATTGATCAATAGTTATTATCCAGCTGTTGGAAAAAGATAGATTTGGTAGAATTGCGGAGCCTTTTTTAATTCATTAAACTGCCGACTAATTTATGCACAGAGAAGTTGTTTCGTATTTAGAAGTGAAACACTTAGTTAAATACTTTATATGCAAAGACAAGTAAAATTAATACTATCCTGAAACAAAACATTACCTCTCCGTGCAGGATACACTTTGTAACTGAGCCTGTCCTTGGCAACGGTAATGTACACGAAATTATTACAGCGCGCAGTTTTCTGCTCGCCGTTTTTACAGGATATCCCCTGTGTTTTTGGAGTTGATAAGCAAGTCTGATATTATTTTGTTGCAAGTAAAAAGGCTGACGGGCTGCAGCAAAATTTCCTTTTGAGAATAAATGGCTTAAAAAACGGGCTTAAACAATTTTCTTGCTCGAAATATATTTTGAAAAAACTAAAATATTTGGTTTTTTTATGTCTTATCTAGACTCTTGGTATGCATAGTTTCACCAAAAATGATCTCAAAGTAAGTACAGCCTTTATTGAAAAATTTGCAAAAATGTATATTACTCAAAGGACGGAGAAAACTGGAGTTGATACAACCATAACGACTTCGGTTTTGTTTAACAATACCGGATTTGATACTAAATCTCTTGAAAAAATTGTTACAAAGCATCTAGTAGCTATAGATACAAAAAGGGAAAAAGACCTGAGTCCGAATATTTTGAATGATATTTACAGAAGTGATTTGGGAGAATTGTTAATGACATACTACTTTGAAGAAAAAATTGATACTAAGTTTAGATTCTTAATACCAGTAAAAAACATTTCGTACCGGGAACTGGCTAACCAGCCTGGCAGAGGTCTTGATGCGATTGGTTTCAATACAAATAATAATAAAGTGAATCTTCTCTTTGGTGAAGCAAAAGTTTCCACGGAGAAAAAGAGCCCTCCCCAGGTAGTTGATGTGAGTACAGACTCTATATATGCTACCCAAACTAAATACAGGAAACAAAAAACTGACGTGTTAAACAGATTAGCTGACCTTTACAAAAGACTAGGAAGTAAAGATGCTTCTATAATTGGCGCTGCAATAATAGCAATTGAGCTGGATCTCTCCGAAAGATTTACGATCACTTTTGGATGTGTTCTGGTAAGAGATAGCAGTTGTGTGAATGAGAAACTTGATTGGGGAAAATTAAGAAGCGATAAAAAGTCATTTGAGCCTCATATAGTGCACTTTTCCATTCTTTCATTTGATAAAACGATTGAGGAAACGGTGCAATTATTTTACAAAAAAGTACAAGAACTAATCGCCGCATAATTTGATGAGAGATATGTTGAACATATTGCTGGAGGAAGAAGCTATAAAAAAAATCCTCGAAGAATCGGAAGAGACTTACTACTTTTCCCAGCTTATTGACAAATCATCCGACTCCAAAAACCTTTCTGAAAGAATTAGAATTTGTCACCTCATCATTTCATATATCTTTCAGTCGCCAAGTGACGAAACGATAAAGGCGTCTTTGATTGAAAAAGCTTACATTCTTCTCAAAACCATAAATATTAAGGATCAGCTGCATCAGTCCGCTCTTGAACAAACAATCGGCATTGAGGATTTAAGAACGGAAAGTCTTTACTTTTTCTACTTATCATCATTAGCTTTAAAAGCTGACAAAATCATCAACATAAGAATCGACTTAAAGGAATTTTCTTTGCCACATAACACAGATGTCAATGATGATTGGGGTTTTCGAGTATTGAACAGAATAATAGAGGCGTTCATCTTGCTGGTTAGAAAAGGTAATGGATTTGATGATATAAAAAGCGCTATTGGCATAATCGAGCAGCTTCAGAAAGATCAGGTGATCTTCGAAGAAAGCTACTTAAATTCGGCCGATGCCAATAGCGAGATTTCTATCGCATATCGGCTATTAGCATTTTATCATATTTCCAAAACTATCATTGAAACGGCTAGTTATCTGGTTGAAGGCTATTCTTATAAAGAAAAGTTAGAGAATATAATACGGCAGCATATAGACACTGCAAAAAAGTTATTAGTCAACGAACCGCATTTGCAGAGTATTGCTGCGATCTTTGAGGAAAATCTAAAAACAATTTATGTTAACTCAATCTGGTATCGGACAAGTTTTAATGATAAGATCAGGCAATTATGTGAATTTAAAAGCAGGCATGGATTTATTGAATTATTGCCATCCCAAAGAATAGCCTTAAATAGTAACCTACTGGATGTAGCCTCGAATGTTACGGTAGTCCAAATGCCGACAAGCGCCGGAAAAACATTACTTGCAGAATTTAATATCCTGGTCACAAAGGCTCTACGAAAAGATTCTAAGATAGTCTACATTGTCCCCTCCAGAGCACTGGTTAACCAGATATATTTTGACTTAAAAACAGATTTGTCATCTGTTGACTTAGCCATTGAAAAAACATCTTCCGCAATCGATTTGGACCCAACAGAAAATCAATTTCTTCAAAACGACATTGATGTTCTGGTTACAACTCCGGAGAAACTTGACCTTTTGATAAGAAGGGATCATCCCTCTGTCAATGATATTTCTCTATTTATAGTAGACGAGGCTCACACCATTCAAAACGGTCAACGTGGTGCAAAACTCGAATTACTCCTTACTATGATCAAAAGAGAGCGAGCATCAGCTAAGTTTATGCTTCTATCTCCGTTTATTGGTAAAACTGCGGAAGTTGTCAAAGATTGGTTGGGCGGAGGACACTCGATTAAAATTGATTGGAAGCCTTCTGAGAAAATAATTGTTGGCATTGATACCGGCACCTTAAAAAGAAAGGAGACTTTCAAATTCACATTACTCTCCTCTGCCTTTAACGCTACTTTAAGAGAAGAAAAATTTGTCGTCGAAAACCAACTTGCGTTAAGTAGTTCTGGTACGAAAAACAGGTTGCTCGAATTTTCGTCGAAGTATTTTGCTGAGAATGAAAAGACAATTCTCGTGCTTTGTCGGGGTAAAAAAAGCGCTGATAAGCGAGCGGAGTTTTTGTATGAAAGTATTGACACAACTATTGCCGATGATGAAATAGAGCTGGTCCGAAAATATGTAATCGATGAAATTGGAAGAGAGACCGTACTGACTAATGTCTTATCAAAAAAGATTGCCATACACCATGCGGGTCTCTCCGATGAAAGCAAGCTCCTAGTTGAACATTTAATACGGCGCAGGAAAATTGATTATATCTGTTCCACGACTACTATCGCTGAAGGAGTAAACTTTCCGGTTTCAACAGTGTTTTTCGATTCTTTGCGAAAAGGTGATGTGGATTTAAATACAAAAGATTTCTGGAACATTGCTGGCCGGGCAGGACGGACTCTTGTAGACAACTTCGGAAAAATAATTCTCCCGTTCAATAGTAAACAAAACCGAGATAATTCAAGAGAATTAATTACAGAAAGCACCGAAGAGATATTAAGCGTTTTATCTGAATTGTTTATCAATGCAGACAAAATTTCCCAACGATTGGCAAGAGCAAATAGCAGCGTTTTGTCCCTGATCGATACATATTATGACTCCGTGGGCCCTCTTCGTTCAGTATTTTGTTCATCTAATAACCACCGGAGAAGATAGAAATCATGCGAGTCATATTGAAGATCTATTCAAGGACAGTTTGGAATATTACACTTTAGATACATCAGAAAACAGAGATAAATTTATAAAAGTATGCAGAGAGATTTTTAATAAGCTTCAGGAAAAGTACAAAGATCAAAGAGGACTTTTGGCATTTGCTGACAAAACAGGATTCAGTATTCCTTCGGTGTTAGAAGTTATGCGACAAAAGTCTTCAAATGACTTAATCTCGAATATTGAAGGCTGGGATCCAAAAATAATGTTTGACAGTAACAAGGTAGAAAATCTTACTGAAAAAGTTAAAGTAATAGCTACTTTAAAAGAAACCCAAATGGGGACTGAATCAGATCAATCAAAATTTAACCCTGAATTAATTGCTAATATTTTAATTTCCTGGGTCAAGGGTGAGAAACTTTATGACATTTCTAATCAGCATCCTTATTATCAGAATATGGAAGATGCGAATCAAAGAATTAATGAGTTTGTAAAAAAGATAAATGATGTAAGATTTAAGGCTTCCTGGGGGTTAAGTGCATTGGAAGGTATAGTTAAGGGAAAAGATGATAATATCGACATAAAAGACTCCTATATTCCGTCACTTGTCTATTACGGTGTTGATACAGAGCAATCTCTGATCTTAAGAATGATTGGAGTACCGAGAGGCTTATCATTTGGCATGTCAAAAATTATTGATAAACCTATTAAGAATTACTCTTTCCAGAGCCTTAGAAAAATAGTAAAAGGTTTGACCAATTCTGATTGGGATGCCTTACGACCTGCTAAATCAAACTTATCCGGAATGGAATGGAAAAGAATATCAGAAATATTGGTCGCCTAGATGTTAGCCTATCCGCTTTTTTGCTTCCATAATTTATCTATGTGATGTCGAAAGCCCCCTATGGTCGCTTTTAGCATGGATACAAAATATATAGACGCCCTGACGCCAGATGCAATATATCATTCGTTTTTTCTTGTTTTACAGGAGTTAAATAACAGATATTCACGACTGTCACAATTATCAGAACCTCCATCTCTTCTATGTCTTTCCACTTCAACTGATCAATTTTTTCATATTTCTTATCAGGTTTGTCAGCTATAGCATTTAGCCGAATTGGCGGAAATGTCATCCTAAACTTACCACTTTCTAAGTGCTTTCAGTAAACTGAATATTTCCAGTGCATATCCTTTATAGTCCAGATGAATGTCTTCCGGTTTTTCAGAGATTAACTCAGAAACAGTTGATATTCTGACAAATTGATTTAAAGGTTTGTATCATTATTCCAAAAGTTCGGCTTTTTGCTTCGATAGCGTTCCAAACCGTTCGGCATAAACGCAGGAGCTCTTCGCACATTGCCATCATTTATTCCGTCTGCGGCTTTGGACTTGCTCGCAAAAAACCGGTGACGTATTCCATAATTTTTAAACTTTAAAATCTTCAATTATGGAAATGCAAAATGATTCATCAAATTGGAACATGGTATCAGAGGTAGAGCTCGTTTACAAATCAAAAGTAAAAATTGCTGCCCGCCCTGTTGTAAAGTGCTCAGCAGATATCGAAAAAATCCTGAGAAGTTTTTACAATGAAGAAACGATCGAGCTGCAGGAACAATTCAGTGTCATGTACCTTAACAGAGCCTGTCGGATTCTTGGCATCTATAAAGTATCTACCGGAGGCATTACCGCCACTATTGCAGACCCAAGACTGATATTTGCCATGGCGCTTAAATTAGCCTCCTGTTACCTTATCTTATCTCACTCTCATCCCTCCGGAAATCTTAAACCAAGCAATGCCGATCTGATACTTACTCATAAAATAAAACAGGCGGCTTCATTTTTTGATATGAAAATAGTCGATCACATCATCCTTACCGGCGATGAATATCTGTCATTCTCTGACGAAGGGTTGTTGTAACACAACCCTTTTTCATCCGGGTTTATATACTGGTTTCTCAGTGCATAAAATGCTCCACCCTATAGGCAAGTGCTAAGGCATGATCTGACACACTGATCCTTATTTATTGCCAGTTCAAAAATCGAACATGTTCGAAAGCGCGGCTAATGAAATTCTATATTACAACTTAATACAGCAGCGATGGAAAGAAATGTGAAGAGTGAAAGGACAGAAACACCTATGTTATTCCCTTATGAACCCTCGCAGTTCTGGGAACGGATCAGGGAAATTATCCGTGAAGAGGTCAGCAAAATAGATAAGATAAAAAATCCTTCACCGGAATATCAAACACCTGGCATGACTTACAAGCCGCTATACAAGATTGGTGAGGTCTGCCAGATACTCCAGGTCTCCAGGCCAACTATTTACGATTGGATCAAACATGGAAAACTCAAGCCTTACAAAATCCGCTCAAGAGTTTATTTTCTGTGGAAGGATCTTGAAGTTTTGTTTCGTCTATCTGAAGACCAATCAAAATAATTTCCTAACCATCTTTTCTAATTGACAAGTACTAAAACAAATTATGTATGGCAGCATTAAAAAGAAGAACCCTTCAACTAAGCACAGGCAAACAAATCAAACTCTTTGGCAATAGCCTTGCCATTAATAGCGCGCTCGAGATCGGCGAAGGCGCCGCACCCAATATATTTTCTTTTTTTGAAGAGCAAGGAGTGGAAGATTCAAGTACTGATCCCACAAAAGACACAACGGATGTAAAAACTCCCAAACCAAAAGTCATGAAAAAACCTTCTGCGGTTGTATCAAATCCTCACCGGCTAACCAGACAAGAACTCGAGGAGATTGCCGATTATAATATCAGGCTTTGGATGGACTTAAAGGATAAACTTCGCGCACACCCTATCAATGATATCAACATTTTTAACCGCGAAGCTTTGAAATAATTTTTGCAATTAACGGCTGCTGCCATTTTTGCATGAGCTGAATAATGTTATTGCAAGATGGATGCCCGTTAAAATCAACAATACAGGTTTGATAGCAAGTATTGATATAATATCTTTTCGGTAGAAAATATATGTGTGATGAAACCTGTTGATGAGAAGCCAAAATCTTGTACCGGGTAAAGCCATCATAAGCTATAGAGGAAGTTTGCTGTTTTGTAAGTACAGATCAGTTTTTGCCGAAAACGAAGATAATAATACAGACAGGCTTTTTGAATTGCAGGAGTCTTCCAAATCAGGCGGGCTGATCTTTCTGCGGAGAATAACTCTGGTAAGACCCTGACGAAATTCATTGTTTCAATTGGGTAAATTTGGAGTATAGCCCTTTGCAGCAAAACCTAAGCTGGCAATGGATAAAAAGTTCATTTGCAGTAGTCTGGTTCTTCTGGCTCATCCTGTTTCAGATTGGGGCATACAAGACCCCGTATAAGAGATTAAACATTTTCTGCCGGAAGGCAGTGGGCTTATTAAAAACAATATTATGGAAAAGAAAACCCAAAAATCAAAAGCGGACAAGAACCGGTTTATAAATATGCCGGTTTTGCATCCTAATGCAGCCGGCATTGACATTGGTGCCAGTCTGCATGCCGTTGCCGTTCCTTCAGGCAGGGATGAAGAACAAGTTAAAACATTCGGAGCGATGACTTGTGATTTGAAGCAGATTATAGCTTGGTTAAAGCATTGTGAAGTGGACACGGTTGCAATGGAAGCTACCGGTGTTTACTGGAAGCCATTGTTCACGATGCTGGTACACGCAGGCTTTGAAGTGTACCTTGTTCATGCGCAGTATGTACGCAATGTGACAGGAAGAAAATCCGACCAAAGCGATGCACAATGGTTGCAACAATTGCACAGTTGTGGATTATTAAGCAGTTGCTATTTGCCGGATGCAGAGCAAGAGACGTTGCGTGCATTGGTACGCTACCGTCGTACCCTGGTCTATGATTGTAACCGGTTTACTCTTCGTATTCAAAAGTCGCTGGCGCTAATGAATATCAAATTGCAGTCAGTCCTTGCTAATGTAATGTGCAAAAGCGGTATTGCCATCCTGGAAAAAATTATTGCGGGAGAACGGAAAGCAGAAAATTTTCTTCCGCTCATAGATAAACGCGTCCAGGCAAAAAAGGAAGATATTATAAAATCCCTGGAAGGTAACTGGCTGCCGGAACACTTGTTTTTGCTGGAAGCCAACTATCGATGTTACCAGTTTATGCAGCAAAGGATTGAAGCCTGTGAAAAAGAAATTCTCGCGCAACTGGAACGCTATGAAGCGAGTTTACACGAAGGAGTCGTTGCTCCCAAAGAAGAAATCTCCACTGAAAACATTTCCGACAGGTTTGTTAAACGCAAAATGGAAAAGCGGCATCCTACTTTAAATACCGTTCCTTACCTGCAAAAAATATTCGGTATAAATGTAATTGCCATGTATGGTTTAAGTGACATTGGCGCATTGGAAATTCTTGCGGAAACAGGAACTGATCTAAGTAAATGGCCTTCGGAAAAATATTTTGTCTCCTGGTTAAATCTTTGTCCTAACACAAAAATATCGGGAGGAAAAGTGATCAGCAGCAAACTGCAAAAGAAAAAACCGAACATGGCAAGCCTTGCATTTCGTGCTGCAGCTAATGGAGTACAAAAAAGTGATCACTGGCTAGGGCATTATTTTCGAAGAATGAAAGCTAAGGGTGGACAGCGATATGCCATTGTGGCTACAGCAAATAAGTTGGCAACGATATATTATAAGATGGTTAGAAACAAACAAGAATTTAATCCTATCGACTTACATCAATACCAGGATAAATACAGGCAGGCAAAAATTCTATATCTGGAAAAAAAATTACAAAAGTTAAAATCAGACGCCGGAGCAGCTTAAAAAAATCGTTCGCATTTTTAGCTGGAAGTAAATAAAGACGAACTCTGAAGCGCGTCGAAGAGGGGGAGACTGCTGGAGTTATATAAGAGCCAGCTATGTTTCTCCTACGTCGAAACTGGTGCTGGCTCTATTCATCCGCCCAAGGCGGATTCATAGAGAGATTGAAACAAGTGTGAATGATAAATGATGAGTTATGGATAGTGAAGGACAAAAGAAAAAGCACGCAGGTGGAAGACCTAAAAAGCCTGTCAGAAGAGACCAGCAATTAGCTGTGATGTGCAACCAGGTAGAGCGTGCACTGATTGCATTAAAAGCAAAAAATGCTAACCTCTCCGTTTCTGAATTTCTACGCACCCTTGCATTGAAAGGACAGGTTGACAGCAGGATAAAAACCTTTCCTAAAGAGATATTACTCTTCACCGCCACCTTAAATCATCTCGCTGCTAATATGAACCAGGTAGCAAAAAAGCGCAACCGGGGTGACAGTTTAGATCCGATGGAACTGGCAGCGCTGCAGGTGCTGTCTGGTCAGGTTAAAAAATTAGCCGAGGATATTAAAAGCCATCTCCAATGATCGGAAAGATTATTACCGGCAAATCTTTCAGCGGCTGTATTAAATATTGTCTGAATGATAAGCTCGAAAATAAAAACAAACCCGGTCAGATTGTAAAAGGCAGAGCTGAAATACTACTCTTCAATCAATGCTTTGGCAATGAAAAAGAACTGATCAAACAATTCAGTGAGGTGAGGCAACTAAATAAAAAGCTTGCAAAACCTGTACAGCATATTACCCTGAGTTTTGCACCAGAAGAAAAATTACCTCCGCATCAACTCACGGAACTGGTAGAAGACTTTGCAAAGGAAATGGGCTTTGACAAGCACCAGTTTATTGCAGTCGAGCATACCGATACCAGTCATCAGCACCTTCATATTATCGTAAACCGTGTTGGATTTAACGGCAAAACCCTAAGCGATAGCAATAATTATAAAAGGATGGCTGACTGTTGCCGCCGCATGGAAACAAAGTATGGACTTCAAAAAGTGCTGAATCCGAAAAAGTTTTTATCAAAAGAGCAGCGAGATATATTGAGACGGGACAGGCGAAAAGAGCAATTGAAAAGAGATATCATTCAAAGTCTTGGGACATCAAATACCTACGCTACGTTTGAACAGAAAATGAAACAATTACAATATGAAGTAATCAAATCGAGGGGCATCGCTTTCCGGGACCCGCGGAAAGTGTATACCAAAGGAAGTGCGGTTGGATTTTCTTTGAGCGTGATCGAAAGGATCCTGCAGTTAAGCCCAGCCCAGAAAAAAAATGTGTTGGTACAAATGGAGATGCAAGCTGCCAGAAAAACGGAACAGGCTGGGCAGCATAAAGTGCCAGCTACTTCAGCCGATATACCAAGGCAAGCTGACAAAAAGCAATCGCCGATAGTCGCGAAGGACATCCAGCTCGATGACAAAGCAACCCCGAAACCTGGAAGCCTGATACAAAAAGCCTGGGACGTTTTGACGGGTAGCGATGCAGGAGAACAGCAAGGACTTAACCAGGAACTCACAAAAGAGGAAATAAAAAGACGCCGGAAGAAAAAGCCGCGACCTTAAATTTTTAAACGACAAATGATAGGTGAAATGGAAAATGAAGAAATAAAAATTCTTTTGAATGAAATACTCACTGAGCAGTCGGCATACAGCAAGGAAACAAATGCCTTACAAAAAGCAGTAGAGGAATTAACCAGAACGGTAAAAGATTTTAATAAGCGACTGGATGGATTGCAATCGCCGCAGTCAGGCATAGACGGTGCGCAGATGCACATCATCATGCGGACATATACCGAAGAAATAAAGAAAATAATAGCGCAGCAACCGAAAGATATCTTGCAGGAGAAGCGATATTTATTTTTTCCGGAGCACCAGGCTAAGGAATATTATGGAACCGTACTGCGTTGGTTGCTTTATATGCTCATTACCACTTACAGTTTTTTGTTGCTGAGAAATTTTATGAGTCACTGGATCTAGTGAGGCTATCTTTTTAAACCTGAATTATGTAAATATTTTTTCCCTGATCCCCTACGCCCCAAAAAGGGGGTCGGAGGGAAAATATTTTAAACTGTATTTTATTAATGCACGTGAGGGCTATCTGTTTTGTTTATCCATTTTGATAGCATCCTCCACTTTTTATCTGCAACTATTAGTACGATTTCATATCCCACAAAATCTTTCGCCTCTTTTCTCCCTCGGGACGCGAAGATCTTACACCGTCCTTAGTAAAAGCAAGGTCTGCGTCAAATGAGGATCCTTGTCACTCATTTGCCTTGCGGGTTTTTGCAAAAAAATTAAACCCCTTCTTGTTGAGAGGTTTTGCTTTCGCGGCATAATCACTTTGTTTTTATTCCACGATCAAAAATTTTTTGTTGCAAAAAACCTTGCTTTTCCCAAGTCCCGTGATAAGAAGTGGTTGCTACGAGTATGAAACGAAGCCGCAGGCGGAGTTTCTCTCTTAATCATTTTTATCACGTTTAAATTATACAGTTATGGAACAAGCGAAATCAGGATTTGTTGCAAAGTTTTTTCAGCAGTGCAAAACAATCGAAGAGGTAAAGTCCCTCTACAAAAAACTGGCAAAGGAAAATCATCCGGACCTGGGAGGAGATACAGCCACTATGCAGGCCATCAATACTGAATATGCTTTTGCATGTGTAATGCTTGCTAAAGGCGCTGGTCTGACTGACGAGCAGGCAGACGAGCAAATGAAGTTCTCCGAAGAATACCGCAAAGTGATTGAAAAGATTATCCATTTACCCGCCATTGTTATTGAAGTAGTCGGCAACTGGATATGGGTAACCGGAAATACTTTTCCGGTTAAGACAGTACTTAAAGATGCCGGTTTGCTATATGCCTCTAAAAAGATCGCCTGGTATTACAGATCAGAAGCTTTTAAAACCAGAGGCACCAATGCACCACTTGAAGAAATCCGCCGCAAGTACGGCACTGAAACTATCCACACAAGACAGGCTAGCAAAACAATTACCCAAGATTAAAAATAACAACGATGCAAAAATTAAATCAACAGGCAACAAAAATATTTTGTCACTTACTAAGTAAACTAAAAGACGAAGTGTATATCCAGTTATCGTCAGATGGATTTATGCCCCTCTCTTTAGAATGTATTGCTACTAATATTACAACAGCATACGGAGCCGCGAATCTTTACAGTCTTAGTCACACCTACACACAGAATGGAGATTTAATGCGCGACCCGGAAATGTGTTTTTTCGTCATTGATAAACGCGGTGATCCCCGGGAATATCACTTAGTAGAAGTATATCCGCAAATGTACCGGCAGGATAATCTCGGGCTTTATGAAGAAAGTGTTTCTATAGAAGGCGGAAAGTTTACCATTATCAAAGCATGGCAGAAAGGGCACCGCAATTTTGCCAATCAATGGATGAAGAATATTAAAGAGCAGGGGTTTCTTAAGAGGCCGAAAAAATAAGTATTGTACTTGCAGCCCGGGAGCAGTTTATTGTTGCCGGGCCTTTTTTTGCTGTCGCCGCTTTTCTTTTCCCAAACGCCGGAAAAGAAAAGTGCGCAAAAGAAAACGGCTTGATGCCGGATGGAAGGATTTTGTTTTAGTGTGTAGAATGCCACTCCAAATTTTAAGAAGGTAGTTGATGATAAGAGTAAAATTGTTCAGGTGGGTTTAGTTGTAAAAATATCGATTCCGAAAAAGTACACGAAAGAATTATTAAACCCTATCTCAATGGCATGGTACAACAAACCTGTATGAATTACTCAATCACCACAAGGACCAATCATACAATGTATTGATTTGCAAAATGAGTGTCTACACTCTGAGATAAGAAATTTTATTTTTCAGCAAGTTTAAATCGTCTTTCTTTTCCTTTTGTACAGGAAAAGTTTTCAAACATCAATTTTGTGTTGAAAGCTCAAAACTTATAAATATCTGTATTATATTTATTTGTCAGGAAGCGTCTATCTTATTCTAATCGACTCGAAGCTCGACAATTGTTAAATAAAGAATTAAATATAAGTCATGCCACTAACAAACGAAAATTCAGAATATGTAGATGATAAAACAAGAACATCCTGGGATTGGATATTAGATAACCGCCTTAACATCTTAATATCGATCGGAACCGGACTATTGTTATTGTTGTTTTCTATAAAACAGGATGGAGTTCGTGAATTCTTATTACTATCGTTATCAAAATTTCTTCAAGTAAATGAACAAGTTTGTTCAAGTCAGCAAAATATGGATGTTTGAGGAAATAGATTTTCGAGGGTGATTGGCTGTAGAATATTAAATAACAAGGATTTCTTAGGCAGCGAAAAAAGGAAGTTTAATTTATTCAGCAGGGCAGCACATTAGTGTTGCCTGTTTTTTTTGCCGTCGCCGTTGTTCTTTTCTCAAACATCGAAAGGAAAAGCGCACAAAACAAAACGGCTTGATGCAGGAAAGAATGGGTTTGATTTTTTTGACTCGACAATTGCCACGTTTGTCTTCCAAATCTCTCGTTTGGTAATGAGAATCGTACTTTTTAAGCAAAGGAATCTTTAATCACCCCTCACAGATGTTTTTCTTGGACAGTGTAGTGCGAAGGAAATGTAATTTGGTCCGTAATAACTTTTGATGATGTAATTGCGGGAGAAATATTATTTATAAATCCACTTAGAGAAAATTACTTTTTGTCTAAAAGCTTTTGAAGGAGTTCTACTTTTTCTTTTTCGGACTGAAGCAAGCGTTCGTAAAGTTTCTCATTTTTGTCTATAACTTCAAGCCACTTTTCTATTGGATTGATGGTGCTTTGATATATTAGATTCGCGCCTTGATTATTGGAATTCTCATAGTTATTTTGAATATTAAGGACATGAGATTGTTCATCAAATTCCTTAATCGCATCCACCGGCACATTCAGCGCTTTGGCTACATCTGCTAGCAATGCATCATCAATCACTTCCTTATCTTCCAGTTGAGATATTTTTTTCTGGTTCCAGTCTTCTCCCAACTGGGATGCCAAGGTTTGCTGCTTTATTTTTAAAATCTCCCTGATCCTTTTAATATTTCTGCCCAAATGCACTTTGCCTGCTTCTGTTGTTGCGCTCATAATGTATTTATTTTCTATCAGCTAAAATACAAAATTAGTGGATATCATATCCAGATATGATATGTCGTGTACTGGTATACGATATGTCTTTGCAGAATTTCCTTTTGAATGCCTCTTGGGTTTATTGCAGAATGAACATCTCCCGATATACTAATGCATCCGGAATAATACTTCTAAAGGATTATCCCGGTTATAGCATCAGCCCCCTTGGCAAAGTGTATTATTATGAAGAAGAAATAAAGCCTTTGATAAAAAAAGGAAGGGCTATTAAAGTAAAACTGAAAACAGGAACGATTAAACGTGAGTTGGGTCTTGCCACTTTGTTAGCCAGCCATTTTATTCCTAATCCCAATAAATATTCCAGGATCGCTTTTAAAGACGGCGATAAATACAATTGCTGCGTAAGCAATATCGAATGGATAAGCGATACAGCTTTTGCTCATGGCACACTGTTTAAAGAGAAGGAGTGCTTCAACGAAGAAAAAGATATCATCCAAAAACCCAGGCGAAAGGATAAAAGAAAGCCTTTACCTACAGTAGAACACGAGCACGGTACTGTCGAGATTGAAGGATATCCCGGTTATTACATCTCACCATTGGGTAGGGTATACAAAAACAACAGGATCATTAATCCTTCCAATCAACACAACGGTAAATCTCTTATGATTACACTATCAGCGAATGGAAATTCAAGATCGCTCGGTTTGGCAAAGTTGATAGCTATAACCTTTCTGCCAAACCCTGAAAAACACAACTATGTAATATTCAAAGACAGAGACAACCGGAACTGTATAGTAGAAAACATCCGCTGGGTGAATGGTAAAGCGTATAATAACTATCTACGCTCTTTTAAAAAAGATCCTGATTTCGGCAAAAAAGCGATTGACATTGACCCTAAAAGAAAATCTGTTGTAGGTTATAAAGATTATTATATCAGTAGAGATGGAATCGTATATTTTCAGGATAGGATACTCTGTAAAAAAAGAAGTAAGGGAAAAACGGACAGGGTAGAACTGAGAGATGGATATGGGAACAAAAAATTGGTAACAGTTGCAAGGCTTGTGGCAACGGCATTTATACCCAACTCAGAAGCGTTTGAGCATGTCATTTTTAAAGATGGAGATAAAAGCAATATAGATATCGAAAACCTACAGTGGGTAAATAAGGATGACTTTTATTTCCTTAAACGCCGTAACCGTTCAAGCGATGAGTTGCTCGGAGTGACACCGGTTAAAACAACAAAAACGGTTTGGATTGACCCCGAAAGAATCCCGATGCAAGGTTTTGAAGGCTATTTTATCACACCATCTGGAGCAGTATACAAGTGGAACAGGCTGCTTAAACCCAACAAAAGAAAAGGCAAGGCACTTATCATCCGGTTAAAACCTACAGAAACAGGAAGCGGAGAATACAAATGTCTTGGGCTTGCTACGCTTGTAGCAATACATTTTCTGCCTAATCCACGCAGGCATGTTCATATTATTTTTAAAGACAGGGATCATCACAATTGCCATGTAGATAATATTGCATGGGTAGACGCGCAGACCTTTGCTTATTATTCAGGCTTATTTAAATTCCATACCGGCAGAAAGAAAATAGTATTGGAACGGGAGAAAGCGATTGAATTATGCATGGATGAATATCTCAGGTATTATTATAAAACTCTTGATGAGGAGTGGCTCGAAACTGCATGGAGAAAGATAGACACATCGCTTAGCAATCTCAGTGATTGGAGTCAATACCGCAGCGAATGTTATATGTATTTTATAGACCGTGCCAGGCGTTTTTCTATAATCAAGAGTTCTTTAGGATTAACTATTTCTCATCTCAAAACGCTCCGCATAAAACAAAAGCAGGAAATCAGTCCTGATATTCCTTTTGGAATCCTGTTGCAAACAGATGAATCCATGAGAATAAAGTCTGGTGAAAATGGGTATCGGAGTAAATGGTCAGGACGGGCTGGTTTATCGGAGAATGCGCAGCAGTATGAAGTCGAAGCTGTAAGAAATTTTTCAAAAAGTAGCTGATATTCCAGTTTCAAAAGGAATATGCAGTTTATCGGGTGTCATCAAAAGGTTTATATGAGTAATTGGGCCTTATGCCAATAGCAGGCATATAAGGGTGTTGTTTTGTGAATAAATATAATCCTTAAAATATTTAGTAAGTTCAATACAAAGGTGAGCTAGTTTTGCAAAAACTAACACAATACTGTCCTAACCTTTAAACTAAATTGTAATGAATAAAGGAAACCCAGTGTTGGGAAGTAAGTTTATATTCTATGAACAATAAAAAAGTAACTAGCATAATTTCTAATATCCAAAAAAATGCCTTTCGAAGTAAACGTACTTGTTTGTTTGAGGGTTGTACGGAAGAGTCTATAATGTCTCATCTACTTCAGAAAAATGGGATAGTTAACCAGATTTCCGAAGACAGGCATGTTTATGAAAACGGGTTAAATCCATTCGCCGAGCATAAATTCGATTTTAAGCTTAAAGGAATCAACGAGGCATTAACACACAAAGCTTTTTGTAATAGACATGATACAGAATTGTTTTATGCTATAGAACAACCTTGTGAGCAATTTGATTCTTATCAATCACATCTTTTGCTTTCTTTGAGACCGGTTATGATAGAACGGAGAAAGCGTGAAATTGGTAGTGATTTTTTTAATAGAGTTTTGAATGCGGAGGTGTTACAGCCTATCGAAGAAGCGTATAGAAAAAGGTTGGAGGCGATGATTGCTGGTGATATAAAAGGGATGGCTGACGGTAAGAAAATAGAAGCGAAACTTTTCGAGAATATTAGCGACCTGAAGATAAATGAATACGAGTTTTTACAGCTGATAGTGCCTAAGCTGGAAATTTGTTGTTGTTCGAACTTCACTTACGAGACTTCTGCTGAAATTAGAAATCAGACCTGGAATAAATTGCCTGTCAATTTGCAAAACATCTTTTTTCATATCATTCCTTTAGGATCGGAAACTAAAATTATAGTCGGTGCTTTAAAGTCCAATACGACCGATTGTTGGAATTATGTAAATAAGTTTTCAACTATGTCTATCAAGGAATTGCAGATCAGGATCAGCGATATTTTGATAAATCAGGTAGAGAACTGGGCCTGTTCACCTAGTTTTTATCGATCTAATTTCTTACCGAGACTAAAGTTGATTAACCAATTGATCAGGAATCGAATGCATAATGATAATGAAAGGGCGACAAATGGTTTGAATCTCTTTGAAATCTGATTAATTTATTCTAAAGAATAGAGGTTTAGAAGCCGCTCGTCAAATTTCATGGAAACTCGGATTTTTG
The DNA here is from genome assembly GCA_047600465.1 of Agriterribacter sp. GTDB lineage: Bacteria > Bacteroidota > Bacteroidia > Chitinophagales > Chitinophagaceae > Agriterribacter. The sequence goes on along the minus strand of JASGKU010000007.1, from coordinate 47,416 downwards.
TAAGCGATTGATCTATGATTTAATATATTGTTTTAAATATTCTATTCAGATTCATATGTTTAGAAAATCATTCACTTGTTTCAACACCATAAAATTTTGACGATTTATTATGCCTAAATCTCAGCAAGTACTAAGGAAAATCGAAATTCATCAACTCAAAGGTCTTAAGGAATTAGTTCTTGATTTTACAGCAAAACCACTTACCGCCATATTGGGCCCCAACGGAGTAGGAAAATCTACAATCTTGCATGCAATTAGTTGTATTAATAATCCAGTCACTATTCCTTTTGCAACGGTTAATCATAGACTCAGTGAATTTTTTACTCCGACTACTCACTCCTTGTGGGCAGGCAGCAGTTTTAACGTTTATCAAGATTATCGCGACGGAGCGCAAGTCATAAATGATCATTTGACAAGATTTCGCAAGCAAGCTGAAAGATGGTCGCCTAGATATATTACGCGAATTGAGAGATACTCCTCTTTTATAGGAATAAGGACATGTGTGCCGAGAATTGAAACTGAGACACAGCAGGCGCGAATTCAGTTTAATACTCAGGAGTTGAATGATAATGTCTCCAATAGGGTGAAGCAATTGGCTGGAGTTGTAATGAATAGAAATTATCACACTTACAACCAGCACACGGCAGGTAATGCAAGGAAGTATATCGGAGTATCATATAATGGTCTTAATTACTCTTCACTTAGTATGGGAGCTGGTGAACAGCGGATATTTTATATCTTATCAGAAGTGATTAAAGCTCCCAATTATGGACTCATAATAATTGACGAAATTGATTTATTGCTTCATCAAGACGCTCTAACTAGGCTCCTAACGGAGCTTAATATTATAGCAACTGAAAAGCATCTTCAAATTATTTTTACAACCCATGCTCAATCGATTCTTTCGCTTGACTTTATCGCAGTGAGACATTTGTATCAAACTCCCGTTAAAACCTTATGTTTTTCTCAGACCAAACCAGATGGTTTACAAAGGTTAACTGGCGAACAAGTAAGACCTTTAGAGATTTTTGTGGAAGATGATCTGGCGTTTGCTCTCATAAAAAAGATATCATCAGAAGAAGGATTGTCGAAATATGTTTCTATCAAAGAATTTGGGGCCGCAATAAATTGCTTTACATCTGCATGTGGAGCTATATTAAACAATCTTGACAATCAACAAAACATGCTATTTGTTTTAGATGGTGATGAATATAACACTGATGAAAATAAGAGAGATAAAATAGGTCGGGTTTTAACAGGTACTGCTAATCAAAATGATGTTCAGAGGCAAACTGCTTTTAGTAGGATCACACAGTTTGTTCTACCGGAAAATACAAAACCAGAAAAATATTATCATCAATTGATCTGTAATCTAAATGATCAAAATCTAACTGCCGAACAACTTGAGATTGTTCAAGCTGCCAGGCAGATTGACAATCCCGGGGATTCACATAAATATTTTGACGACCTTATCACACGGATGGATTTTACGCGGGAAGTTGGCCTAAGCAAAATAGTAGATCTGCTTTCATTGTCAGATGAATGGCCGAATATTAAATCTAATATCAAAAATTGGCTAGAATTAAAACGTCCAGAGGTGGTTGAAGAGTAAGAGTATATTGAATTAGCAAAATATTGGAATTCTTAATTGTGATATAATTAGGGCGTTTGTAGGCTAATCTAGTAGATCATTTTTCAACTCAAAATGCTATTAGTAGTAAATGACAGACAAATCAACTGTATTTCAAAAAGGTGGTGGGGGAGTTAATTTTGAACAATTTATTCAAGCTTCTTTTCTCGTTACTCTAGTTCTGCGAGGAAATGCGCCTTCAATTCCGAGAAATGAAGTTCATGAAGTTGTATTACAAGCAACTAACCGTGGATGGAGAACAGATGATCTTTTGGTTATTGCTATTTCTAATGTTGGTAAACATCAATTATTGGTTCAATCGAAGCACAATCTGACTTTCTCGGCGGACAACGAAATTTTTAAAGATGTTATAAATTCTTTTTGGAAAGACTTTAATAATGCATTTTTTGATAAAGATCGAGATCGCTTGATCATTGCCAAATCCAGATTGAATAACATTGAAAAGAATCAAATAAAGCAGATATTGAATTATGCAAAAACACATAATTCAGCTGATGACTTTTTGAGTGAGATAGATCGCATTCAGGGCAAACGAGAACGTCTGGATGTGTTTGAAAAGGTTCTCGCAATGGCTAACGAGGGTAAACCTATTTCTGAGCATGTCTTATGGCAATTTCTAAGATGCTTCGATTTATTGGGGTATGATTTCTTGAATGAAGGCAGTGTGGATGAAACTTATGTTTTGAATTTGATTAAGCTCTCAAAAAGTCAAAAATCTATTCGCACGGAAGTCGATATTTGGAATTCATTTCTGGTTTTGGTTGCCAAAGGCAATCCTTCGGGTGCTACTTTTGATTCAGTATCACCCCAATTACAAGAATTGTACGCAGATTTCGATATTGCCCAAATTAGAGTTGCATATAAATCGGTTCAAAAGTTAATTTCCAGTGGGGAATCAGTATTACTTCCCTTTAAGTCCGTAATTAGTTATGGTCAGTCATCGCTTCATATTCAAAGGACTGAGATTGTGAACCGAGTTATTACCAGTATCTTATCTAATTCAATTACTATTGTTACAGGAAGGCCTGGTGTTGGAAAGTCAGTGGTTGTAAAGCAGACGGTTGCCGACCATAATCGTGAAATTGTTTCTTTGGTTTTCAAAGCTGATCAATTCAATGCGCCTCACTTGGGCAATGTTACTAATGCCCTGGGGGTTGATGAGACACTTACAGATATATTCTCGTGTTTTTCTCTTTTGCCGGATAAAGTTATTTTTATTGATAGTTTAGAGAAGCTTTTGGAAAGTTCTGATCCCAATAATGCTTTTAAGCAATTGTTAAGTGTTGCACAAGGAATGAACTTAAAGATTGTCTGTACCTGCCGTAATTATGCAGTGGACTTAATTATACAAAAATTTGGCATTGAACCTAGCTGGGTAAAATTAATTGATGTTCCAGTATTTAGCGAGGCTGAAATGAAAATAGTCTCTAATTCTTTTCCCGTTCTCGAATCTGCAATAAACAACCCTCGACTGCGATCTTTAATCAGCAGTCCTAAGTATCTTGATTTTGTACTGAAAAGTGTTTCACCTAATGTCAAAGAGTTCGAAAACTTTTCTTTGATAGAGTTTAAGGAAAGTCTATGGAATTCTGTGGTTTGTAATGCTTCTCATCGCACCAATGGTTTGCCTGCGAGGAGAGAAATTGCTTTTTTGGATATTGCCGTCACTCGTGCAAAAAATATGACATTGTTTGCTAGCCCTACAGCAAACGACTATGAAGCAATTGATTTGTTGGAAAATGATGACATTCTTTTTCAAAATGAATCCAAAAGAAGGTACACTCCTGCTCATGATATTTTAGAGGATTGGGCTTTAACAAGATATGTTTCTAAGAAGCATGATGACTGCGTTTCTGTGGGAGATTTTTTTAAAGTTATTGGTAATGGGCCAGCTATAAGAAGAGCATTCCGTTTATGGGTGCAAGATCAAATCACAGGAGGACTCGAAAATGTAAAAGACTTAATCAATTATAGCTTTGGGAACGTATCTGTTGAGAATTATTGGTCTGATGAACTGCTAATTGCCATCTTCCAATCTGAAGACTGCAGAGATTTTTTTAAAGATTATTCTGATCAACTACTTCAAAATAACGGGCGGCTTTTGAATAGATGTATGCACGTGATAAAAACGTCTTGTAAAGAGAATAATTATGAGGTAGATGAAAAGCGAATTTTAATGCCTGTAGGTTCTGGATGGAAGGAAATGTTAGGTTTTGTTGCGAGCAATTTGGACACCTTGAATTATTTAAGATCATCGATTCTGCAATTTTTGGATGATTGGAATTATCGTCTTGTATTCGCGTATCCAAAAGACCAGCAAGAGTTGCAAGTGGCAAAAACTATAGTATTATTTTATATTGGACAAGCTTTGACGGGTGACGAATTTTGGGACGCACATAAGAATGATCGAAATAAAAAGCTTTTAGTTGATACACTTTTCAATCTTGCATTAATTTCGAAAGAAGACATTGCCACATATGTAACACGCATTCTGGACTCAGGTAAAAAATTTGCCGCTCGTCATAGTAGCAAGATTGAGGAAATCATGCTCCGAAAGTTATGCTATGGACCAGTTAACCATAAAGTTGCGGATGTCTTACCAGACCTTGTACTTGCATCTTTAAGCAAATTTTGGAAATATATTCCTCCAGAAACCCAAGAACACCAAGAGTCAAAAATGTTTTCACATTTAGCCACCGAATTTCGTGGTGATCGTTGCTGGGGCATCACAGACAACTTAGATTTCCATCCCTCTGGTATACTTAAGATTCCAGTATTTATTATTTCTAAGTATCACCCAGACAAAGCGATTAAGTTTATTCTTCAATTTGTTAATTATAGCGTGAAGTTTTACGTTGCTTCAGATTGTAGAAATAAAAGGTATGTTGAGGATGTAGAGATTTTTTTATCTAATGGTCAGTCTATAAAGTTATGGGGCTGTATTGAGTTTTGGCTTGCCTATAGAGGCTTGAGTGTGACCGAATATTTGTTGGAGAGTTTATTGATGACGCTTGAGAGGATCTTGTTAGATCTTGCAGCTGCCCGCACCGCTTCTAGTCGGAAAATAATTGAATATTATTTTGATTATTTACTTAGAAGTAGTAATAATGTGATGATCGTAAGTGTTTTGTCTAGTGTAACTATGGCATATCCTGAAGAAGTTGGCAGCGCTTTTTTGCCGTTAGTTTCTCTAAAGGAAATATATCATTGGGATTTTGCCCGAGCAAATAGAGAGAGGTCAGCACTTGCAATGTTTGATGAAGAATTACCCTATGCGCAGCAGGTAAGGATTAATTCTAATAATTTGTCGCATAGGTTCAAATATAGAAACGGGTTCTGTGGTTTTTTATTGGACTATCAAATAACAACTAGAACGCATAATGCTGAGTTATTTAAAATCCTTGATAATCTGTGGCTATCGAAGGGCGATGATATTATTTGGAAAAAGAATTTATTTGAAATTGATAGTAGAAAATGGATTGCCACAAGCCATGATGCTTCTGAAAAACAATTTATCATACAACCTGCTTACGATGAAGATGTGACAGCTTTAATTGATAGCGGAAAAGCGGAATTCGATTTGAATGAAAAAGCTGCAACATATTCTTTAAAACTGACCAACGTCTTGAAGGGCGACGAAGCCCTGGATTATGAAGCTTGGTCGGAGTATTATTTATATTACTCTTCACTAGAAAAATTTGATAGTCGTTTTGATAAGCCGGTGACATTTGCGGTTGTAGGTTTAAGAAGTTTCAGCGATTCGATGACAGAGGAACAGGAGACCTGGTGTATTAATCATCTTGCAACGACAATTGGATTGATCTTAAAAAAAATTGCTGATTATTATGATTTGAGTGAACCTGCTTACAATTTTATGGAGGAGGAAGTAGCTCTTGAGTCTTTTCATTTAATGTTTTCTGTCGTATCTGATATCGAAAACTTACAAGAGCTAACACTTCTTACTGTATATACAATAGCATCTCTTGTAAATAACGAAAAGAAAAAATTGCATCGGTATTTTGGAAACGTATTTTCAACATTCCAATCTGATATTTTTAAATCCATTTGGTTTCTACTTTTTCACCTTGCGAAGTTTAGAAAACAAAATTTTCATTTGATGGATTATTCTGATGCTAAACAGCGTAATAACTGGTGGGCTGATGAGATTAAGTTCATCGAAACAATTATTAAAGAAGAGGATGGCTCAAAATTTGATTTTTTTAATGCGACTTTTGAAGAGTTTGATTCGGATATTATGTTTTCTGCATTTTTAATAATGCCGCCGATCTTAAAAGAGCCAGAATACAGAACTTATTTTTCGAAATTTATTGAGCTTATTTCTGCCGATCTTATAAAAGATTTTGAATTAGATTCTAAGTTGAAAAGGGAAAGCAATTTTCATTATCAATCTCAATTTGAAGTCGAGAAATACGTTTCAAGTGTGTTGCTCACAACCGATGTCACTTTCGCAAAACGGATTATTGATCAGCTGATTACGCCAGCGATGCAGTCTTTGGAAAAAACTGAGTTTTTTAATAATGAAGTTGTCAATTTTACCCAAAATATATTTCAAGGAGTATTATATTTTATCGATCATGCATTAATGGATACTCCGAAGAGTGACTCGGTGGATGCGCTAATTGAGAGGTTCTGGGATGTTTGGGAGTATTTGTTTTCGGTTGTTAAAAAACATTCGGTACCATTTCTAAAGAAGCAACTCCTTTTCGATACCGAAATTTCATTAGGAAGTCAAGCGAGCGAATTCCCTATTTTCAAAGGTAAAAGCAAGTTTGTATATGAAATGATTAATTACTTTGGAGTTGCGGTAGTACCATCCATTGTCAAATTGTTTTCTACCATTGGGGCAAAGTATTTTTTACCAGATGGGCTTTCCTCTGTAGTTTCTTTAATTAAAGATGATAATGATCAATTAGATGAGATTGCGAAGTCTTATCTCGACCGATTTATTAAAGCCCTTTACCATAACCATATTTCTACGATAAAGAATCGGCAAATATTAGTTTCCGAATTTCTTTGGCTTCTAAACATAATGGTGGATAAGGGAAACTCAGCTGCGTACTTGTTCAGGGAGAATGTCATTGTCTACAAAGAATACAATTGACCGAAATTACTTTGAACCCCTACCCAACTTGTTGGCATAAGATTGCCGGCGTTCACAAACGCCGCTGATTTAATACTACATTGCAGTTTGAATAGATAAAATTCCCCTCGCATCTTGCATAAAATCAATTAGTTGCGTATCTAAATCTGTTGTTTTTGGAAACGCCTCCATGTTGTTACGATCTAACCATATTTTCGTTATAGATTTCCGTTGATTCTTCCGGTTTAATTATGATATAACGATAGAAATCTTTTTCTCCTTTATGACCGCTGATTTGCATGATAAGCAATTCAGAATATTTGTTTGCGGTAAAAACGTTCATTCATTATTTCTTTTCCTTTTTCCAAATTACACTCATTACTTTTTTACCTGGCAAATAATAGCACTTCTCCACAAATTGTTCGTCTTTTACCCTTCGCTCGTCAGTAAACCAGTCATCAGCAAAAACTATTTCTTCTGATTGGTATTCCTTTCCTGTACTAAAAAATTCATAAGCAACCGTATTAAATGGAACGGCTGCATCTTTTGCCGGAATGCCTCGGTATTTAAAGTCTGGTGAATAAAACTTCCAAAGAATTTTGCTTTCTTTTGAAAGTACGATTAGAATGGGTGAAAGGGATAAATAAAAATACCTGAAAACAACTGCAGATAGGCTGGCGCCAAACTCTTTTGCTAAATCCCCTATTAACTTTGATGAGATAGGGCGACGGGTGCAGAAATTGCGAAATCTTTTCGAAGGCATTAGCAAACACGCAGCAAAAAAATCAGCTTCACGTTCAGCAATATTGTGGGCAACAAGTCTGTTGAAGGAAGCATGGGCCACGACCTGTCCGTTTTTTAATGCATTACGGTGTTCGTCTATAAAATAATGAGCTAACTCATGGCAGAAGGTATAGCGCATCCGTGCGCCTGTTGTATTCTCTTGCCGGTCAAGATTTAAAAAAATATGAAAGCGTCCGTATTTGTGTTGCAATAAACCATCAAAATGATTGCCGTAGTGACCAAATGAATATGTAATACCAAGTTGCCGCGCCACCATTTCAGGGTTAAACGCTCCGGAAGAAGAATAGTCCAGCGATATCGAATCCGCCAGTTGCTGCAATTCCATTTGCCGGTATTCAAAAGGGCTAATCATCGTTTTGTTGTTCTTCTTCGCTTTTCTGTCGGTCTGCCTCCATTTGCTTAAGTATTTCATCTGGAATTTCACCACCCTCTCGTGCGGCCTGGGCTAAATTTTCCTGGATCTGGAAATCAGTAGATTCATTAAGGCTCCCGGCAAGTGAAAGTATTCCGTTTTTCAAAATATCGTCTGGAGACGGTAGTTCAGTTGACACCTGCATAGTATTGCTAATCGTGGCAATGAATTGATGAAACTCTTCCTTGTTATCGGGAAACGCCAATCCCAGCTTTTTAAGATGCTGGTAAATTTCGTTACTCATTGCTGCATTGTCATCCTCCATGTTAAAATCGGGTAGCATCATGTTGTAACCTTTTTGTAATTTTCTTTGATAAACGCAAAGACAATTTTTTTCGTACGGACAATGATTTGCCTGATATTGGCCGGTGTCGTATTAAATTTCTCCGATAGCCCTTTTGCTATATCAGGTGGTAATTTTTGGGCCTGTCCACTTGTTGTTGGGCTATAATAAAGCCAGTAAGTATAAAATATTTCCCTGTCACGTTCTTTCGGGATCTGGCTTAACGCCTGCCTGAAAATTTTTTCATTATAATTTTCCGGACCAGCCTTTATTGAAGCATTTTGTAGCATCCGTCCGTATGCAGCATATTCCCCCTCCTTATCGGCAGGTGTATCCGTTTTAAACAAGCCTCTCAATTCATTTTTTTCAATTGTAAACAGCCAGGCAATAATGCAATTCTTTACGTCTGCTGCTGACATATTCTTGTCGCAACTGAAGGTATGCGCAGAACGATACGCATTAAAAAAGGTATTATTAAAAATAATTTTTATCATTTCGTGCCGGTTATCAAAATTGATACAAATCGTACCAACGGAATTTCGCACAATTTTTTCAAACCGATGGTAAAATGCATTAAATGCATGCTCCGCCGTGGACAGGTCATCTTTTAAAGCCATCAGCTCTATCAGCTCCTGGTCGCTAAAGTTTGCCAATTCAGAAATTTCCTGCGATGTCATGTATGGGGGGTTAGTATCTACAAGGTAAATAAAAAACTGTGACAAAATATTTTGTCACAGTCCTGCCTTTAGTAAGTAGAGAATGGTGATGGAGAACAATCTGTCACAGTTTTCACTTTAATTAATGAACAATAGCATTAACCCCAAAAACACAAAAAGATGAAACAAGAAAATTTTACACCGGTATTACAGTTAACCATTAATGGCAAAAAATTCGATTGGAGTGATGAATACATCACCGGCAAACAGTTAAAAGAGCTCGGGCGCATAGGGGATGAGCACCCGTTATTCCTGGTGATTGAAGCCCCCTGGGAAAACGAGCTGATCCTTGATACAACCAGGGTGAATTTGGCAAGGCCGGGCATTGAAGCCTTTATTTCTAGAGCCAAACACCTGGATACCATTATCCTAACGATTGAAACAGTTAAAGGGAAATGGGAGAATGCCGCATTTATAAAAACAACGACCATCCAGGAACTAATCAATAAAACAGTTGCCAGGTTTGGTTTTGAACAGGACGGCAATTATAAATTAAAAGCGAAAGGGCAGGACAATCCTTTGGATGTTCACCTGACGATAGAAGGAGCGCACCTGAAAGATCACGCAGTATTGGTATTAACTGATATTGGAAAAGGAGCTGGCATATGAATACAATTGTTACGCAACTAACAATTGACCAGGAAATTGGTGAAGCAAGGGAATATGGGCTCCCATACGGCTGGCAAATTACGAAACCGTTGGAAAGTAGTAAGGTTTTTAATGTACAGTTCTGCTCACCTGTTGATGCTGAAATCTATCAAATGGAATTCACTTACGATGATTACCCGGAGAAGCCGTTACTGATAGAATTCATTAACCCGGTAACAGGCGTTAGGGGAGATAAGACCTGCATTCCAAAATGTAAACACGATAGTTTTTTTCACCCGGAGGGACTGATTTGCCATCCCTGCAACCGAAAAGCATATGCAGGTTACCGTGGTCTGCATAATGACTGGACAATGACAGGCTGGCGGCAAATATCAAATGGCCTGATAAACCTAAAAAGTATTCTCGATGCCATCTATACAAGAATTGCTGACAAAAGTCTTTATGAAAAAAGGATGGATTAGCGCCGGGCCAAAAAGAATAGTTCGTCACTCCCCGAAAGACAATATTAATTATAAAATAGACAACTCTGTCATTGATTTTACCAGTAAGATCTTGCAACAGTATGGGAAGTTGCCGCAGGAAGCAGAAGGTGTTGTTTACTGGGCTGGAAAGGTAAGGCGTGAGGAATTTATTGTTAGTGCGGCATTTGCGCCTACAGTTACTGCTTCCCGTTATGGCTTCCTGACAGATCATTATTCAAATGGGTTGTTCACAGAGTTTATTTGTGACAATAATCTTGTTTACCTCGCCCAGGTTCACTCCCACCCCGGCATATGCGTTGACCACTCAGGCATTGACGACCGGGAAACCGCTTTTCGAAGTGAAGGACTTTTGTCGTTGGTAGTACCAACTTATGGGGACAATGGCATGCTTCCCTTTAAGCACTGTGGAATTCATCGCTACCACAACAGCAATTTTGACCGGTTAAGCGACCGGTATATAAGTAGGCATTTTACCAATATTAATTTACCGACAACCCAAATTATTTTAAAAGATGCAAGACAATAGCAATGAATGGTACAGGGATAGGGACAAACGAACAGATGGCTGCAAGCAGGTCACTGGTGAATATAAAACTGCCCGGGTTTGTGTTTATGTGACGCAGGACCTGAATGAACACAGGGTGCAACTCCTTACTTATTTCAGTATTGTTATGCTGGCAAAGTGGTGCAGGCACATACATCTGGTAGTAAATGATGCTGGTTGCCTGCTGGAAAACTCAAAAGAAAATTTTTCATCATTTATCATAATGAAAGTTAAAACAACTGACCCCTATTGCCGCTTTGCTGTTAATGGTGAAGGACAAATAGATGCAAGCATAAACTTGTTTATTGGTGACAGGTTAGTGGCTAAAGTAGGAAATTATATTACAATCAATGGGGCAGGTTGGCAAAGTTCATGCGGATTTAATAAAGCAGCTCCTTTAAAAATATCGCGCAATGGTCCTGATGTGGTAGGTGCTTGTTTCGCAGCATGCCTTGGCAATGCTGCAATGTTTCGTTTCCTGAATGGAATCAAAGAATCACCTTTCCACAAATGGTATTGCCTGTTTAATGCTCAAGTGTATAATAGCCCGACTGAAATGCAGGACAATATTCCTTTCTCAGCACCTTCACTTGGACGTGTACATTTGATTGGGTGTGGGGCCATTGGTTCATCATTTATTACATTACTCCCTTACCTTGATCCTGCAACAATCTTGTTGCTGGTTGATCCGGATGTAGTAAAATCTCACAATACAAGCAGTTCATTACTTTTTACATACGAAGATGCCAAAGAGAAAAGGGAAAAAACTACAGTTTGCGATGAATACCTGGCAAGTTTTGGAATAGCGTCCGAGATATATCGGAATGACTATGCCATGTACAATTATCAATATAGTAAAACAGGATTACACACTCCGGATATTGTATTGTGTTTTGCAAATGAAAATAACATCTGGTCAACTATCCAAAATCAATACCCGCCGGTTTCATTTCATGCAACTACTTCAAAGTCCTGGGGCATACATGTTGGCCGGCATATACCATTGCGGGAAAATTGTTTGGTCTGCACCTTCGAGAATTTTGTCAATACAAATTTCACACCTGTTTGTGGTGCAGTAAAGATAACCGCTAAAGAGAAGCAAAATGAATCTGAAGAAGCCGGTCATACAGCTATCCTGCCATTTCTTGCACCTGCAGCTGCATGTATTTGTCTTTCTGAAGTGCTGAAATTTTCCAATGGAATGTATGTGCCCGATAATAACATTACTTTCAATATGGGTATTGCTGAGGCAGTTCTTTTGCAGGACCATGAAAGTTTCGGTCATTGTTTCATTTGTGCAGAACAAGCGGCCATATATCCGCGGCTTGGACCATTTTCAAAATTTTGGAACGCTTCTAACCAAGTGTAGACATATTGTCAAGGTAATTTCTAATAGGGTAGGATCTAGACATTTCAACTATCGCCTTACTACTCTTTTTAACAGAATTCACTTCGAATCTCCTATACACCAAATCCAATTATTCAGAGTAGGAAATCGACGACAAATTTTGTACGTCAGTTGATAACTACCAATATGTAATTGTTTAATTTCTCTACTATCAAATGCCAAACATTTAGCAAATTCTGTAGGAAGATTTTATGGTCGCGCACAAATTAATACTGATGAATACCAAAGACGATTTCTTCATTTAAAATACTCGATTCCAGATCCGTCAACTGAAAGCTCTCGTGTTATTATATAAAGTTTAGTAGTCTATGCCTTCGCTAACATGTAGTGATTTGATGGGATTGTCATTATCTTTCTTGCACCCATCTCGTCCAGTAGGGGGTAGTTTATGTTATTATCTTGGTAATTAAATTGCTTTTCAAATTTTAGATTTTATCGAAATTAGTCAATGAGGATTCTGTTAATATTTCCTCGATAATTTTACATGTGGTTGCTATCCAACCAGCCGTTTCCAAGTTTATTAGATAAAGTTCAGGCTTCTTTTTTGCAGCAATGAAATTGCAGCGCCTGAGGAAAATTTAACATTCATTAGGATTGAGGTTAGCATGGTGGCAAAAATTACAACACAGATTTGTTGAAGAATATTTTAACGCTGCAATTGGGTAATAAAATTCTAACCATCATATATTTTCTTCATCACATATTTTATAGAACTTTTCATCATTCACATTTAAAGCATTGTAAAGCCTAATCACACTTGGAACATTCATAGCTGCATAAAATAAAAACGCTAGTTCAGCCAAAGAAGCTATGATAATTGTTGTTGTGTTTTTCCAGTCAGAGAAGGATATTTTATTGTGAATCGTAATTGTAAAAAAGGTATTGATTGAGAGTAGAAGTGCCAAAACAAGGGCTAGCTTTTTGAGAATTAGTTTCTTGTAATTTTTTTTAGTTTCTGGATTGATATTTTTTCTACTCAACATCCTCGTTATTCTTAATCTTATAAGAATATAACATGAAATAAGAATACAAGTAAATATCCAATAATTCAATGGCATATTGTGAGAATATTTGCCTTAGAATTTAAAACCTATCTGTTGACATATTGCCTGTTTTAAGTTCAACCCAGATATTCTGATGATTATTTTTTTCAATAAACAAACAGCGCCACTATGGGGAACAATCTTTAAAATGGATTTACAAAAAAGCTTCCACGAAAAATAATGAAAGCCTATACTTTAGAGACTATCCTTAGTCCATATCGGGAACTACTATAAATATAATTAAATAAAATTATTCAATAGTTTTTGTTAATTGAAAAAACTATAAAAACCTGTATAGGGTTTTCATATCGTTATTGACAGGGAGCTGATAATAAACACAAAAATTTGACTTATAAGTAGGAGGGTATCACGTTGGATACGATAAGGTAACTGTAGGAAATAAAATATATAATCCTCTTTAAAAGTTAGGAAAAGAAATTAACTTTATAAGGATAAGTTAACTGTAGTAAAGCTATTTGAAATAAATAGGGAAAAGAGAGATTGTTCGACCAAAAGTTCGACCAAAAATAAAAGGTCACTGAAAATCAGTGACCTAATTAAAATTGAGTGATCTCGCTGGGTCTCGAATCTTTAATGCACAACAATTACTCAACTAAACCAATCTAAATTGTGTTGCTCAATTAATATTTTATTCTCAACCCACTCATATCGTTACTTACCTTATCGTCCAAAACCTGGGCATATTCCTGGGTGGTACTCAATTTTCGATGCGCTAACATCTTCGACACCGTTTCGATTGGCACTTTATTGGCGAGCGTCACCGTGGTCGCAAAAGTATGTCGGGCAATATGAAAAGTCAGGTTAATGTCTATTTCGCAAAGAGCCGCTATTTCTTTTAGATATTCATTGGTTTTTTGATTGCTGCAGACCGGGAACACCAACCCCTTGATGATACATTTCTGCATCTCGGCATATTTCAGGATGATTTCTTCGGCAGCAGGCAGGAGCGGTACATTAGACATGCATTCTTCCCTTTCCATTTTTTTGCGATAGCATGTGATCCATTTATGCCCGTCAATACCAATATAAATATCTTTATGCTTTAATTTTTTAACGTCAGCATATGCCAATCCCGTATAACAACAAAACAGAAAAATATCTTTTACCTGGGTAAGCCTTTCAGAACTGAAAACTCTTGAAGACAAACGGTCCAACTGCAACTGCGATAGGGGAGTTCTCCTTTTTTTTCTCCTGGTCATTTTGAACTCTGCGAACGGGTCGTGTGTTAACCATCTTTTTTTGATGCAGTACAGGACAATTTTTTTTAAATATGCCAGGTATTTCATGGTGGTATTATGCTCGCACTTCCTTACGGTTTTAAGCCAATGTTCGAAGTCGCCGATAAAACTATAATCCAGTTTTTGAATGTCAATATTTGAAATGTTGCGTGTCTCTTGTAAAAATGATTGTGTATGCCTGCTGGTTCTCTCATACTTTTCCAAAGTTCCTTCGCTATAGTCCATACCCACCAGCTGCTTCATTTTTTTGTTGTGTTCTTCAAAAATATCCAGCAACATATACTGCTCAATAGGCCGGTCCTGCACCAAAGCTCTTATATTGTCAGCCGTTACCGGTTTGCTTAATGCGATAAGGTGCGTACGTGCCTGGATGGCCTTTGTATACAATACGTCCAGGTATTCATTGACGGCTCTGACCGCATCTGTGCGACCGGTTAAGCGCTGCGACTGGGTAGACCACTTGGTTGGATCGACATCTAATTTTGTACAAATTTCTTTTTTAATCCCGTCGACCGTAATTCTAAAATAAATGGGGACAGGCTGATCGGGATATTCCTTTCTTTTTTTCAAATAAAAAAGTAGTCCTAAACTCTTTTCCATAACACTAAAATTTTTGAATGATAAAATTACTTACCCGCTATTGCGGAGGTAAGAGTTCAGTGCATAGAAAACGTTAACAAACAGCTGCCTGAGTAAAGATGAGTGAGCAAGTGTAAAATCAGTCAACTCACCGTTTGCTCACCGTATAGAAAAATAAATGAGCGGAAAGTTGTGTAAAGTCATTTCATGAAAAAAGCCTGCAAACACTCGATTTTGCAGGCTTTTCCGTTTACTTTTTACCTAAGTGGTCCCGGGGGTTGCGGTGAGGGCGGGATTCGAACCCGCGGTACAGAGTTACCCGTACGGCAGTTTAGCAAACTACTGATTTCAGCCACTCATCCACCTCACCTCTTGCTGAAAGGACGGCAAAAATAGGGTGAATCATTTAGAAAACCCAAAAAATTAAAATCGCTTTACGGTAAAATTTTTATAGCCTTTTACTTCGTTGTCTTTTATAATCACTTCTGTTACTTCCGCTCTTGTCGGTCCTGTATAGCACCATTGTATTAATGCGTTAACCTTCTCTTCTTCTCCTTCGGCATGTAGTATTACTGAGCCGTCGGTCATATTCCATACTTCTCCATTTACACCCAGTTTAATAGCTTCTTCTTTAGTACTGCCTCTGAAAAAAACGCCCTGCACTTTTCCTTTTATAATAACTTCTTTGTGTATAATCATGTCTGTCTAATTTACATAACATATCCGCAATAAAAAAGCTCCCACAAGGGGAGCTCTCTTAGTATAATTATTTTAGTTTACATAGCAGCCAATTGTACTTTCTGTTGCAGGTCAACCACACTTTCCCTGAATAACCCATCTGTATCCATCAGGTCTTTTACTGTTTGGCAGGAGTGAATAACGGTAGTATGATCTCTTCCTCCAAAATGCTCACCAATAGTTTTGAGCGAATTTTTTGTGAACTGTTTAGCAAGGTACATAGTAATCTGTCGCGCCTGCACAATTTCCCTTTTGCGGGTTTTTTGCAGCAACCTTTCATAAGGAAGATTAAAATAATCGCAAACCATTTTTTGAATGGTTTCGATTGTAATCTCTTTTGAAGAAGTTTTTACGAAGTTCCGTAATACCTTTTTTGCCAATTCAAGATCAATTTCCCTTTTGTTGAGCGAAGATTGTGCCAAAAGGGATATCAGGGCGCCTTCCAGTTCGCGTACATTGCTTTGTATATTGTAAGCAATATATTTTACCACGTCTTTGGGCATGTCAAGACCATCGTTTTTCATCTTTCTCTCCAGTATATCCATCCTGGTTTCGTAATCGGGCAATTGCATATCTGCGCTTAGCCCCCAGCGAAAGCGGCTTAATAACCTTTCCTGTACACCTTCAAGGTCTTTGGGCGATTTATCTGAAGTTAGAATAAGCTGTTTTCCGCTTTGGTGCAAATGGTTAAAAATGGCGAACAAGGCGTCCTGGGATTTCTCAGCCCGGTTAAAAAATTGCACATCATCCACAATCAGTACGTCAATCATCTGGTAAAAATGAATGAAATCATTGATGGCATTGTTGCGGCTATGATCCTGGAACTGGTTGATGAATTTTTCAGAACTTACATATAATACTATCTTATTGGGGTTAATGCGTTTTACCTCGTTGCCTATTGCCTGAACCAGGTGTGTTTTTCCTAAACCTACTCCTCCATATACTACTAATGGATTAAAAGACGTAGAGCCGGGTTTTTCTGCAACGGTTTTTCCTGCTCTGCGTGCCACGCGGTTACAATCTCCTTCAATAAATGAATCAAATGAATACACAGGATTAAGCTGCGGATCAATCTGCATCTTTTTTAATCCCGGAATAACAAAGGGATTTTTAACCGGATTATTTATAACTAAAGGAAAATCCATTTCATTGTTTGAATAAGTTTTAAAACCATGCCCCGAAACATCCATGGTAAGCGGTTTGTTTTTTTCATTTCCGCTGTCTACCATAATCCGGTATTCCAATCTCGCTTCTTTTCCTAATTCTCTCTTCAAAGTCTTTGCCAATAAATTTACGTAATGCTCTTCTAAGTATTCATAAAAAAATTGACTGGGTACTTGTATTGTTAAAATTTTTTCATTAAGTGCTACAGGCCTTATAGGTTCAAACCATGTTTTAAAATGTTGCCACTCTACAATATCTTTTATAATAGCCAGACAATTGTTCCATACTTTGTCGTAAGTTTTATCCATTAGTTGGTAAAGCAATTTATATGTTGGGTTAAGAATATTAAATCTGAAATGATGCCTCTACTTCAAACCGCTTAATCAAAAAAAAAGTCTGGCAGGGCGGCGAATATCAACATTTCCTGTTGAAAAAAAAATTTTTTATTCCTTTGATTTTTGCTCACTAATACCATTTAGTAAATGCACAATTTTTTTTCGATTTTTTAATTTTTTTCAATAGTATTTGTACGTGATACACATACTTTTTTGTGTATCAAAAAATGCAATAAAATTTCACACGCATTGTTGCGTATAAAAATAAAAGCATTGGATTAATGTTGCGATTGTAATAAGTCCCTTCCGATTGTTCCTGCGTCCGAGTCAGAAAATAGTCCAAAAAAATCAGAGATGTTGCACAAGGTTTCCTGAAGTATCTATCAATATGAAAGTAAGGTATAGCTTAGCTTTAGTACACGCTTTCGTTTGGCAAGCCGTGTTGTTAATGTACCAGCTGACGATTGATATAATATTCGGGAGGGAGTTGTGGAAACGTGTATTTTAGTTTGTGTAGGTTATTTTTTTTCATTTGTACAGCTTTAAATTATCTGATTAGGAAGGTAATATTATTTTGACCAACATAAAAATAAAATTTCAAAAAAATCAAGAATTTTTACCACTACATTTGCCGCTTAATTATTTACAATGAGTTATGAACTTACAGGCAAAATGGTTGCCAAATATGAAACCGTACAGCGCACATCTACTTTTAAAACGCGTGAATTTGTAATTGAAAAATCAGAAGATATTGGTGGCAGAATGATTACCAATTTTGCCAAGTTTCAATGTGTACAGGATAAAACCTCTTTACCTGATCGTTTTAATATTGGCGAAACTGTAAAAGTTCATTTTAATATCAAGGGAACCAAGTGGGAGAAGAACGGACAGGTTAATTACATAACTAATCTTGATGCTTGGAGAATGGAATCTGTAAACCTGCAGAATGAGCCACCTCAATATAATAATAATGCAGATTATTCGCCTGCCGATATTCCATCGGGAGCTGATGATCTTCCGTTTTAAGAATAGGTATCAGCCTTTTAGTTGCGTATTATTTTTCTTAGAAAGCCATAGCGGGTTTTAGGATAAAAACCTAACCTCATTTATGCAAAAGAAAATCACTTTACGGTTAACACCATCTGAAGTTTTTGATGAAGTAGCTGTTAAAAAATATATAGCTTCTGCAGAAGGTGTTTCATCTACTTCTATTTCCGGTTTTTACATTCTCAAAAAATCTATAGATGCCAGGGGCAAACAGATATGGTTTAACCTCACTGTGCATGCTTTTATTAATGAGCAGTTTCATCAACGTTCATTACAGCATTTTGATTTCAGGGAAGTACATCAAGCCCGCAGAAAGGTAATTATTATTGGTGCCGCCCGGCAGGTTTATTTGCTGCGCTTCATCTTTTGGAGAAAGGCATTCAGCCCATTATTTTAGAAAGAGGAAAGGATATAAAAGCAAGAAGAAGAGACCTTGCCATTTTAAATAAAGAAGGAATTGTAAACCCTGAGAGCAATTATTGCTTTGGTGAAGGCGGCGCCGGCACGTATAGCGATGGCAAACTATATACCCGAAGTAATAAGCGTGGCGATATCAACCGGATATTAAACGTGTTTGTGCATTTTGGCGCACCTGAAAATATTTTGTATGATGCACACCCTCATATAGGCACCAATAAACTTCCTTCTATCATTTCAGCCATGCGCCATGCTATAGAAGAAAATGGAGGACAGTTTTTGTTTGAAAAGAAGGTAACCGATTTTATTATACAGAATGGTGTTATAGATGCCGTAAAAACTGCAGATGGAAATATGTTTGAGGGCGATGCAGTTATACTGGCTACCGGGCATTCAGCACGTGATATATTTGCCCTGCTGCATCATAAAAAAATGGAGATCCATTTAAAATCTTTTGCATTAGGTGTTCGCATTGAACATCCGCAAACTTTAATCAATTCCATTCAGTATCACCAGGCGTCGCTTCAATATCCTGATCAATTACCACCTGCTTCTTATAGTTTAGTAGAACAGGTAAACGACAGAGGGGTGTTTTCCTTTTGTATGTGTCCTGGTGGAATTATAGCACCTGCGGCTACTCATTCTGGTGAGCTGGTGGTAAATGGTTGGAGCCCCTCCAAAAGAAATAATCCTTATGCTAATAGTGGCATGGTAGTAACGGTAGAAGAAAAAGATACACAGGCTTTTAAAAAATACGGACCCCTTGCGGCTATGTATTTTCAACAACAGGTTGAGCAAAAAGCTTTTGCTGCCGGTGGAGAAAAGTTTATAGCGCCTGCTCAGCGCATGGTTGATTTTGCGGATAATAAGGCTTCTTCTTCATTGCCCGGTTGCTCCTATTTACCGGGAGTAAACGCCACTTTGCTGGGAGAAGTGTTGCCTGGCTTTATTTATAATACGTTAAGAGAAGGTATGAAGGCCTTTGGTAAAAAAATGAAAGGCTATTACACCAATGAAGCTATTATTGTTGCTACCGAAAGCAGAACTTCTTCTCCGGTGCGCATTCCAAGAGATAATGAACTGTTATCTCATCCGCAGATAGCAAACCTTTACCCGTGTGGAGAAGGTGCCGGTTATGCAGGTGGAATTGTAAGCGCAGCGATGGATGGAGAACGTGTAGCCAGCATGATTGAACATGTGTTGATGGCTACATAATTCTTTTTATTTTTAAGGTAGCTGTAATCTTATATTATGTGTTTGTGAGCGCCGTATTTATTCTTTTAAAAAGCTTTACTTTCACAAAAGTTTTCGCAGCCTGATTTTTAATCCCACCCTTGTAACAAGTATAACATTTCAGCAACCAATCTTATATGCAAAATCTTCTGGAAGTTAGTCACCTTAAAAAATACTTTGCCACTCAAAAGGCAGTAGATGATGTTAGCTTTACTATTGAACAGGGAGCCATCTTCGGCATGTTGGGGCCAAACGGAGCTGGAAAAACCACGC
Source organism: Agriterribacter sp. (assembly GCA_047600465.1). GTDB lineage: Bacteria > Bacteroidota > Bacteroidia > Chitinophagales > Chitinophagaceae > Agriterribacter. The sequence goes on along the minus strand of JASGKU010000007.1, from coordinate 27,318 downwards.
TGTTGAGAATGATGACGGGGATTTTTTTCCAGGACGATGGTACCATAACATTTGAAGGCAGAAAATTTGACCCCATAAAAGACATCATCAATATCGGATACATGCCCGAAGAAAGAGGGTTGTATAAAAAGATGAACATCGGCGACCAGGTATTATATCTTGCCAGGTTGAAAGGATTGAGTAAAGCGGAGGCAATGGAGAAAATAAAATTCTGGTTTAAGCGGATGGAGATGGAAACCTGGTGGACAAAAAAGGTACAGGATCTTAGCAAAGGAATGCAACAGAAGTTGCAATTTGTTACTACGGTACTTCACGAACCTAAACTCATTATCCTGGATGAACCAGTGAGCGGTCTTGACCCTGTAAATGCCAATCTTATAAAGGATGAGATATTCCGGCTTGCCAAAAACGGCAGCACTATTGTTTTCAGTACGCACCGCATGGAGCAGGTAGAAGCCATCTGTGATCATATTGTAATCATTAATAAAGGAAATAAAATACTTGATGGTACAGTAAAACAGGTGCAGCAGGACTTTAAAGAAAATCTCTTTAAAGTTGGATTTGAAAAAGAACCTGAGTATGTAGAAAACAACCAGATTTTTGAAGTGACTAATAAAAATGATGGCGCTATCATTTTAAAGATTAATGAAGGAAAGAAACCTCACGATGTATTGGAATACCTGATAGGAAAGGGGCATGAAATTATTTCTTTTAATGAAATACTTCCATCACTCAACGATATTTTTATAAAACTGGTAGAAGGAACGCCTATGGCAAGGCAATTCAGTGCCATTGAAGAATAACCAAACATATATCAACAATCATACTGCAGAAACATGAATAAAATCTGGTTGATTATAGAGCGGGAATATATGACGCGAGTAAAAAGAAAATCTTTTTTACTTACTACGCTTATTGTGCCTATTATTATTGTGGGATTTTATGCTGTTATTATCGCAGTGTCCATCAGCGGCGACAGCAATACCCAGAAAGTTGCCATTCTTGATGAAGCAAATCTTTTTAATGACAAGATAGAAGTTACTAAAAATGATAAAAGCACCTTTACTTTTATCCATAATGAAACAGAGCAGTCATTCAAGCCTAAATATAAATATGAAGGCTATTCTTTGTTTTTATATATTCCTCCTTTAGATGATAAGAATCCTTCAACATTTAAGCTACACAGCCAGGCTGCTGTAAACCTTTTTGCAAAAGCATCATTAGAAAGAAAACTAAATGCTGCTATTGAACAGAAAAGATTGAAGGATGCTAAAATTGACCCGGAGATTTATAAGAATATCAAGTCGGATGTTGAAATTGAAAATACTATCGATTCTTCTAAAGGCGAACAGAAGAGTATTGCCGGAGTAGCTTACGCGGTTTCATTTATTGCCGGTATTCTTATTTACATGATATTACTGATTTATGGAACTATGGTAATGCGTGGTGTAATGGAAGAAAAAACCACACGTATAGCCGAAGTAATTGTAAGTTCTGCTAAACCATTCCAACTTATGATGGGGAAGATTGTGGGCATAGGTGCGGTAGGACTAACACAATTTGCTATATGGGCTGTTTTAATGAGTATTCTCCAGTTAATCATACCATTTATTTTCCCTGATTTTTTTCACCAGGTTTCCAACCCTATGCTGGCTACTAATCCTGCTATGCAGGAAGCTGCTTCTGGTAAAATGGCCATTATTGTACAAGGGCTCCATTCACTTCCTGTTGCTAAAATTTTATTTTGTTTTATATTTTATTTCTTAGGCGGATATTTATTATATGCTGCTTTATTTGCAGCAATAGGTAGTGTTGTAAGTGAGGATCAGAATGAAGCACAGCAACTTGTTTTCCCTATAATGATGCCTTTAATACTGGGCTTTGTGATAATGACAAAAGCTATCAATGATCCTGATGGCGGGCTTGCAGTTTTTGGAAGTATGTTTCCGCTTACATCTCCTATTGTTATGATGGGAAGAATTACGTATGGTGTGCCGTGGTGGCAACTTGCTATATCGATGAGCCTTTTGGTATTGGCTTTTTTATTTTTTACATGGCTTACCGCCAAAATTTACAGAACAGGCATTTTACTGTATGGCAAAAAAGTTACCTGGCGCGAAATATGGAAATGGGTGGTTCGTAAAACCTGATACATATTTAAGCTGTGCGGGATTACTATTTGTAGGTAGGAGAAGCTTCTTTTAAAGGAGCTTTTTCTGTGTTAAAAAACTCGCTGAATTTAAAGCCATTATTATAGTAGTAAAAGAAAATCAGCAACAATGCAATAGCCGCAAAAGTTATTGCCCAGAACCACCATTTTCTAAAAAGAGCCGTACGTGTATTTTCTTCGAATGCATCGGCCGGTTTTATAAAGTTGCCGCTTACTTCTGTATCGCCTCTTAATATAGTGTGACTGGCATCGCTTCTTATAACCCTTATAGCAGGCACTTTTTGCATAAAAGGATAAGAAATAGGTTTTGAATCCAGTATAATATTTCCTGAAGCATCCTGGCGAAGTATGCCCGCATCAAACCACTCCATTTCTTTTCCCTGTTTAAGATGATTTTTTAACTCGTACGAAAAGTCGTTCACCTTTTTTATAGCTTCCCATTCTTCCAATCCAAGTTTTGTTGCTATATATTTGAAAAGTGTTTTGCTGGGGGCATCCTGAGTGTCATCAAATATTATCTTATGAATAGGCGGCTCAATTACATGATCAGAAAAATTACTGATAGCCGGAATATTCTGTATCTCCAGGGTTCCCAATCCTGGTAAACTCAGTGATTTGTTTTGTATGAGATATTGATGCAGAATATAGAGCATGCAAAAAATGATAGCTTTTACAAGCCGCTAAGATAAAGGATTTTGCAGCAGTGCGAAATACTTTTATAGAGAAGGGTGAAGATGGGATATGCACATAATGAAAAAGGTTTCCAATCCTCTAAAGATTAGAAACCTTAATGTTTATAACTGAAATATTATGCTGTTGCAGATTGCCCTGAACCGGCTTTCGCAGTATTATCGTCTGTAGTTCCAGGCTTAAAGAAGTTTTCAAAATGTTTTTCAATATCAGGAAAATGCTCTTTAAATGCACTGCCTGCTTTATCTTTTAAATCATTAAAATAGTTTTTGGCAGTCTCCGCACCGCTTTCGGCTTCATCTTTTAGTTTGTGGAATTTGTCCTTTATATTATCTGCCAGTTTTTCTTTTTCTTCATCACTCATTTTGCTGTATTTATACGCACCCAGCGCGGCAGCGGCGCCCAGTAAAAAGGTTGCAATGTGTTTGTTGCTTACGCTCATAAAATGTGTTTTTAATAAATAATAATGCAGATTGTATGTCAAAAGGAATACCAATTTTATTGGGTACACCTCTTGCTATTAAAGATAATACAAAGCGCAAACGCAATATGCTTCGGGATGTTAAGCCTTTGTGATTGAAAACGTAGCGAATGAAAGATTTTCTTTACATTTCTTCGTTCTGTTGATGCTATTCTTTTTGGGCGGCTCCTACAGAGCCGATATAAATCTTATTATTATTTCTACAAACAGGATGTCCTTACAGGACATGAAAAACTTTTTAAAAAATTTTCCACTTCCCCGAATGTCTTGCCCATAGGAAAAGCATAATTGTGACATCAACGCCATAGGAACTGAAAATTTTAATTCCATTCCTATAAAGAAGTTATTCTTACTAAACACGAAATACATTTGCAAAGAGTTTTCTATTCCGTAGGAATACCCCCGTTTATTGGAAAGTATAATTGCAACAGCAACTCCATAAGAGCCGAGAAAATCACAATGCTATTTGTACAAGCAAAGGTGCTTACAGCCATGAAATAGATTTTGCAAGGAACTTTCTATTCCGTAGAAATACCCTGTTTATAGGAAAAGTATAATTGCAACAGCGACTTCATAAGAGCCGAAGAAATCACAATGCTATTTGTACAAGCAAAGGTGCTTACAGCCATGAAATAGATTTTGCAAGGAACTTTCTATTCCGTAGAAATACCCTGTTTATAGGAAAAGTATAATTGCAACAGCGACTTCATAAGAGCCGAAGAAATCACAATGCTATTTGTACAAACAAGGGAGCTTACAGCCAAGAAATAGATTTTGCAAAGAATTTTCTATTCCGTAGGAATACCCTGTTTATAGAAAAATTATAATTGCAACAGCGACTTTATAAGAGCCGAAGAAATCACAATGCTATTTGTACAAACAAGGGAGCTTACAGCCAAGAAATAGATTTGCAAAGAATTTTCTATTCCGTAGGAATACCCTGTTTATAGAAAAGTATAATTACAGTATTGGCTCCAGAGGAGCCCCGTGTGAAATGAAGTCTGATGCTGAAAACGAATACTTCAAAAAATGCGCTTAAACAGACGATGTGGAATTATATGTTTTATGGCTTGAACGATATCTCTATTTGGAAAAATTAAACACGATACCCCCCAGGATATTAAAACCATATACTTCGTATTGGTTCCAGCGCTGGTATGTATTGTTGAAGATATTATTTGTTTGCACCCAGAGGTTCACATTTTTGGTAACCCTGAACTCAAGACCGGCATTCAAATCAACCGGGCTTCTTTCTGTTTCTACACTGCCATCCCTGTTCAGGAATTTTGCTCCTTCAAAAAAGAATAGATCACTCTTAACCCAGAGATCTTTCAATATTTTCCAACGCAATGCCGCGTCTAAACGACGGGGAACTACACCCCATGCCTGTGGCTGACTTACATGTTTATTAAAGAGCAGCCAATTAAATTTTGCGGTGAGCGAAAAATCTTCTGCCTGCACTACGCCAATTTCTCCGTGCATTTGAAAGGCACTTAATTTGTCTTCTTTAAGCGCAATAAATCTTTTGCCGTCGCTTAAACCATTCACGCCATAATCATTTACAAACAATGGCATGTTATAAAACTGTACAAGCCCGGCTTTTACATTATAAAAGAAACGCTCTGCAAAAGTGCCTTTAATGCCTCCATAAGTTTCATTAACCCGGGTATTAAATAAGTCAGTGGGTTGGGTAAGGTACGGATTAATTAATGACCAGTTCTTGTAAGAACCCTTGTCGTAATGCATTAGCCATCCAAATTGCAGAATCGCTTCTTCGCCGCTCAACTTTATGTCAGCCATCAAATCGGGCAATAGCTTAAATGCTGAATTATCCCAGGATGGAATGACGCCGCCATGAATATTTAAAAAATCATTTTTATAATTTACGGCAATTGGCACTGTAAAAATAGTATTGTCAATAGAAGGAGAGGAGCTAACAGATAACTGTGTGTAGTCTGCTCTAACACCAAGTTTTATACTTAGTTCATCGCTTATTAATTTTTCTAAAGGCACATCAGCAATGGCATTGAACTCTTTGCCGCTGTGATTATCATTAAAGAAATCAATTTTTACATTGGGATTATACTTTAATCCAAAACCGGTAAGCTCTGCGTTTCTAAATCCTATACTGCCGTTTATATCAAAAAATCTTTGCAGTAATTCGTTCTTGGCATAAGTATAGGCATTTTGATCGTAGCCATATAAATAGTATCCCTTGTTGCTGAACTCCGCTTTGCCGTATAGTTCCTGTTTTTTTGAATTGGTAGTGCTTCCGTATAGTTCAGCACCGGCATCTGCATATTGCTGGTACTTAACAGCGCTTCCTTTTGATGCAATAAAATGTCCCAGCACATTGAGTGTTGAATTTTCTCTATTGCTGATGGTTAATCCTGCCTGTGCATACGGGGTTTGAAAATTGCCATAGCCCAGTTTTACAAAATTAGCGGCTGACCATTTGGTGCCGGCACCTGAATCGATATTCAAGGCAATGGCATTAACAGGAGAGGCCTGGTAAACCAATGCCAGGCTATTAACCGGTATATTATATGCAAACTTTGGTTTGGTAGAATCCGGAACAGGTGGCGCCGCATCAAAGTTGATTTTAGCCGCATTTTTTAAAGAAGGCTTAAATGATGAAGTAATGTCTATTGTTTGTTTCTTTAAACCATCCTGCGCCAATAATTTTCCGCATACACAAAAAAGCCCTATCACAATTACAGTACTTTTTAAATATGGTATGTTTTGCATTATCATTTTTTGTTGAAATAATATTTCTCCGGGTGTATAAAATGTATTTGATGATTTACTCATCCTGTCGTTTAATTGGTAGTTGCTATCCGCCGATTTTGCTGTTGCTCTTTTCTTCTGAAATCACATGCTGCAATTTATCGTTGGCCTCATTTTTCAGCTCTGTAATCTTACTGTTGTCAACCACACTTTGCAGGGTAGCTTTGGCATTAAAGTAATCTTTCTGTTTCAGATAAATATCGCCTAACAGAATATATGCCCTTGTGATCCAGAAATCGTAAGAGCCGGATTTATTGATGGTTTCAAACGCCGCTTTATCTGCATTTTTAAGATCGTTGAGAGAGAAATAGCAATTTGCTATTTCATACCTGGCCTCTGCCGCAAAAGACGCTTTATTAATGCTCACTACATTTCTGTAATTCTGTATTGCTTCGGTATATTGGGTTTTGTCCTGCAGCGATCTGGCTGTTACCATATAAGCCAGCACTTTATCATCAACACTTGTATTTTTTTCTCTTAATAATTCCTGTGCATTGGCTACGGCATCAGCCCATTTCTTTTGCTGATACTGGCTGCGCAGCAATCCCCTCATTCCTTCAATGCGGTTTTCGCCTCCTGCTGCCAGTTCTTTTAATTTTGAAAAATACACTTCAGCTTTAGGATAGTTCTGCAATTCAAAATAATAAATGCGCCCGGCTTGTGAAGCTGCCATCTCCGCATATTTGCTTGGTCCTTTATCTACTACTTCTCCATAACCTGCTGCAGCATTCGGCCAATCTTTTCGCTGGTTGTATATTTCACTTCTTAAAAACCATGCATCCAGTGCGTGTTGTCCATCAGGAAACTTGGTGAGATAATTACTGAAAGCTGTTAATGCTGCATTATAGTCTCTGTCTATATACTTGTTTTCACCGGCTTTATAGGTAAGATTGTCTTCTTCGTTTACGGTAACAGATCTGCCTACACTGTTCATAAAACTAACATACTCGTCGGTCTTTCCTTCTGCTGCGTATATCGCTTTTACATTTTCTATGGCTTCATTTGCTTCTGCCGAGTTGGGATATTGCGATACTAATTTTTTGAACTGTGTTACTGCTTCTGCATTATTCTCTAGGTTATAATAACTAAGCCCGAGTTTCAATTGCGCTTCCGGCTTTAGATTGCCTGCTATCGGTGAACTAATAACATTGTTTAAATAGGGTACGGCGTCGCGGTACTTCTCATCCGCCAAATATGTTTTAGCTATTTCAAGATTGGCATCAGGTATTAATTGTGATGTAGGAAACTTTTTGTCAAAGCTTTTCAACAGGTTTATTTTGTCAGCAGAACTATTTACACCGGCGATCACACCGTTTTGATAAGTGGCATAATCGGCAGCCGGCCATGAATTATTAATAACAGTATTGTACATCGACTTTGCCCTTGAAAATTCTTTACTCATAAAATAACAATCAGCCGAACGGATATAAGCATCCTGCTCAACAGGCTTTGCATTCAATGATGGATTTTTGCTTACCTGCTCGAAAAAGTTAACAGCCTGCTTGTAGTTTTCTTTCCTGTAATAACAATAACCAAGGTTGTACTTCGCATTTAATGGACTTACTTCTCCTGAAGTTACGGGGCTGCTTAAATAATCATTGTAGCCGCGAATGGCATCATCTAATCGGTTTTGGCGATAGGCAATTTCACCTTCCCAAAAATTTACAACAGGCAATACAGGAGCATTGTTCGGATCTTTTAATGCTTTATCCAGCAATAACTTCGCCCCATTCAGGTCCTGGTCGTTTATCAATTCCATCGCTCTTCCATACAACACTTTCGGATACATTTTCTTCACGGTTTCTGAAGGCGATTGTATTTTTTCAAGTGTATTCAGCGCTTCGCGGTAATTGTTGGTATTTGCTAAAAGACCAGCAGCTATTTCTGCTGCTTCTTTTTGATATGTTGAATTGGGATACTCATCCAGGAACTTTTTAAATTCCGTAATGGCTATGTCCTGGAAACCTAATTCATAAGAAAGCTTGGCGTAATTGAATTTTGAAACTTCGCGCTGCGAAGCATTTACATTATTGGTAGCGCCAAATGAAAAAGCATTTCTTGCATTCGGCTTGTCGCCTAATTTAAGATAGGCGTCTCCTAATATATACATAGCATTCTGGCTCAAAGAATCTTCTCCGCCACTCAATTGTTTTAAACCGGCTACTGCTTTTTTCAGATCATTTGCCTGGTAATAACAGTAACTCAATTCATATAATGTTTCCCTGCTTACTTTCTCCGATTTATTTACAAATTCTTCCAGGTATGGTAAGGCTTTCGCATATTGTTTTTTCTCAAACAAAGCATGTCCCAACAACTGGTTCATTGCAACATCATTCTTTCCTTTTGCTTTTTTCAATGCTGCTTCACCGTAATCCAATGCCTTTTCTTTTTGACCCTGGGTATACATAATGTTTGCCACATAAAAAGGAACAACCGTTTTATACGTTGGGTCATTTTCTATTTTTTGAAAAGCAGTTTGCGCTTCCCTATAGTTGCGTTTTGAATAAGCAATTACACCATAATAATAATTTGCATCTTTATAATTGGGGTCAGAAGGAATAGAAGCAATGCTTTGCAAAAGGGGCTGTGCTTTTTCGTATTGCTGCAATGAAAAATAAGCATAGCCCTGGTGAAATTTCATATCGGCAATCTGCCTGTTGCTAAGATTCTCAGCACCTGTCTGTTCGTAATGTGCAAGCGCCTGCTTCATATCATTTTTCCTGAAATAATACTCACCTAAATAAAAACTCATTCTTTGTTTAAGCGATGGATTATAATTTACTTCAAGGAATTTTTCTCCATCTTTTGCAGCAAATGTTTCATTTTGTTGAAGTCCGCAGGCGATGGTATAGAAATGAATATCATCAGTAGCGATGGCATCATTGGTTTGATCTGTTGAACGTGAGTTTAAGCGCAGCTCTTTAAACATGGGATAGGCTAAACTGAATTGTTCATTCTGAAAAAATTCTTTTGCCTGTTTGTATGTTGCCTGCGGATCGGTATAAACAGCGGATTGCTGTGAAAAAGCATTGTTGCTTACACAGGCAATCATCGTTGCCAGAACAATAAGACGTATTTGCATATTTGTGTAGTGGTTGTCGTACAACGTTTGATTTTGCGTCGACATTGTACGAAGTTCTCCTCTCTTTTGTTACAATTTTCTTAAAGTAGAAATGACGTTGCAAGATACTGCTAAAGCGATTTTGCAATAACCGTTCCAAATAGCATGTGGATAAAAGGTTGGTATCGCTTATTTTTGCGCTTCAAAAAAAATCCATGAAGAAACTTTTATCAACCAGCTACACTGATTGGGCATTTAACAGCGCACTATTTTTGTTGCGAATTGCAGGCGGGGCGCTCACTTTGCCCTATGGCTATGATAAGCTGGTACACTTTGCCGAAAAGAAAAATACTTTTATGAATTTTTTAGGAATGGGCAGTACGCTTTCGCTCATACTGGTTGTTTTTGCAGAATTCTTCTGTTCCATATTTGTAATGGCGGGTTTATTTACCAGGTTTGCGGTGTTGCCGCTGGTTATATCAATGGGGGTAGCATTGTTTAAAGCACATGGTGCCAACTTTTTTGGAGCCGGAGAAAAAGCCACATTATTTTTTGTAATTTTTTTAGGTATTCTTTTGGTTGGCCCTGGTAAAGCAAGTGTTGACGGATTGATGGGGAAATAAAAGGACGATAAAACGTACTCTGGTCTGACCTTCGGTGCCAATGGTCGGCACCGAAGGTCAGACCATGTATTATTTCAATACATCCAATACCAAATACATTTTTCTTACAATAGCATTGGTAGAGCCAGTATAATTATTTACTAAAAAAGAAAAGATATAACTATTGCCATTGGCAGCGGTATAGTATCCGCAAAATCCTTTTGTGTTCCTGATGGTGCCACTCTTCATACTGATGTTATTATAAATGGGCAGTGCATTGTAAAATGATTTGAACCAGCTTTTTGTTTTGGCGTATTTCAATACTTCAACCTGCGCATGCGTGGTAACGCGGTTGAGCGGTGAAAGTCCTGAGCCATCTACTATATTCAGTTCAGAAGGATCAATTCCTTTTTCTTTCCAGAATTTTTGTATTAATGCAGTACCTGTATCTGTTGATGCATACCCGTTTTTTTTTAAAGCAATCGTTTTTACCAATGCCTCTCCATACAGGTTGATGCTTTTTTTGTTAAACCAGTAAATGATAGAGTCGAGTGGGGGAGACGTTTCTGTATGAAATATATTGAGCCGTTTCTGTTCATTATCAGCTAATACAATCGACTGATTGATGGCAGATGATTGCATCAATTGCAGTTTTACCAGTGTGTCGCTTAATTCATTTATAAATTGATCGCTGCCTGATGGCAGCGATCCTGAAACTGTAAAGCGATTTTGATTTACGGGAATAGTGCCCTTTATAATTCCTTCTGAGCTACGTAATGGAAAATAAAAATAAGCGTTATCGCCACTTCCACTTACAGCAGCAGTAACCATATTTTTTAGCGTATATTTTCCAAACAAAGAAGGATTGGTTCCTGTAACTTTTACGGTATCGCCTAATTTCGGACCTGATTGTAACAGAACATCAAACTGATTCTCCCGCCAGATTAATTTTCCCGCACCAGCGCCATAATAATTCGCCATATCCTGCCAGATCCATCCATCAGGTATTTCGTTTGTTTCCCATTTGCTCTTGTCAACAACAATGGTATAGTCATGTGTTTTTTTTAAGGGAATCGCATTCACCACTCTTTTCATTATAGCATTCGGCTTCGTCTGTTCCCAGCGGGTACTGCCAAAGGTTGGATCGCCTGAAGGTAAAATGTAAACAGTATGAAGTATTGTGTCAATTGCAAAAGAAGTGTTGTAGCGAAAATCATTACCCAATAATTCATATGCTGTAACGGTTGTGATTACCTTTTGCGTAGATGCCGGTGTAAGACCAATCTGGCTGTTTTTATCAAACAATACTTCGCCGGTATTGGCATCTATTACATACAGCGAGCTGATGGCGTGTTTCAACTGGTTGTCATTCTCAAAATATTGAAAAGCTGTTTTTATTTTTTGGTTGATGGTTTGTGCGTTTGTATAAACCCCACACAACAAAACAATCAACAGAATACCGCTCCTGACAGCGGCTGTGGATAATATGATTTTATTATTTTCGTTCCTTTTCATTGCCAAAAATATTTGAACAGGCTTTTGTGAAATAAGTACTTTTACAGCATGGAAAATGAAGTTAAAGAACCGGCGCCTAAATACAATTATGTTTTACCAGAAGATTACCTTGTTTCAGAAAGGGCTTCAGAAAACAAACATGAATATTATGATGGTCATGTTATAGCTATGTCGGGTGCCAGTTTGCGGCATAATTATATTCTGGTAAATCTCATTGGCAGCCTGTCTCCGCATCTTGCTCTCAAAGGATGTCAAATGTTAGCTTCCAAAATGAGGATAGGCACTCCTTCATACGATTATTATATGTATCCGGATGCTGTAATAGTATGTGGAGGGCCGGAACTGCAGGACAATCAGTTTGATGCATTGCTGAATCCAACTGTGATATTTGAAATATTATCTCCCTCTACTGCCAGTGTTGATAAAGGAAGGAAATTTTTCTTTTACCGTGCTATTCCTTCTTTTAAAGAATACATTATGATTGATACAATGCGACAGTTGGTTATTGTATCGCGAAAACAACCTGATAATTCATGGGTGTTTGAAAACATTCATGAGGATATGGCTTTATCTATTCAAACAATTGACTTCACACTTACTTTGCAGGAAATATACAATGGCACAGGACTTTGAATCAAACGGCGATATTCCCCGTATCAATGCTTCTATTATTACTATTGGCGATGAACTGCTGATAGGGCAGGTGGTAGATACCAACAGCGCCTGGATGGCGCAGGAACTTAACAAAGCAGGTATATGGCTTCGCCGGAGGGTATCCGTGGGCGATAGTAGGGAAGAAATTGTGAATGCCCTGAAGGAAGAAAGCATTGAAGCTTCAATTATCCTGATAACAGGTGGATTAGGACCTACGGCAGATGATATTACAAAACCGGTGTTGTGCGAATATTTTGGTGGTAAACTGGTGGTAGATGAAGGTGCATTGGAAAATGTGAAAGCTATTTTCGCGAGATTGAACCGCCCTATTATTGAACGTAATTTAAAACAGGCGGAAGTACCTGATGTTTGTACCGTTATACAAAATCAACGCGGAACAGCGCCGGGAATGTGGTTTGAAAAGGATGGGAAGATTATTGTAAGTATGCCTGGTGTGCCGCACGAGATGAAGGGCATGATGACTGATTATGTAATTCCCCGTTTGCAGCAATACTTCAGTTTCCCGTTTATTGATCACCGTACTTTGGTTACCGCCAATGTGGGTGAATCTTTTGTGGCAGAAAAAATAAAAGACTGGGAAGCCCAACTCCCGGCTCATTTCAAACTGGCATATTTACCCAATTACGGTATTCTGCGTTTGCGTATAACCGGTAGCGATACCGATAATATAAGATTACAGGCAGAACTTGACAAACAATTCAGCCAGTTAAAAGAAAATGTACAAGAATGGCTGGTAATAGACCAGGATATGACTTTGCAGCAGGTTGTAGGTAAGCTATTGAAAGAAAGAAACGGTACGGTTTCAACTGCAGAAAGTTGTACGGGAGGCTATATCGCACACCTTATAACATCTATCCCAGGGTCTTCAGTATATTATAAAGGATCAATAGTTAGTTATGCCAATGAAGTAAAACAAAACCTGCTGCAGGTGAATGAACAAACCTTGCAGAGCAAAGGGGCGGTAAGTGAAGAAACCGTTCGGCAAATGGTGACAGGCGCTATAACTTCTTTGCATACTACTTATGCAATTGCCACTTCCGGCATTATGGGGCCTGATGGAGGCACTGCTGAAAAACCTGTTGGCACCGTATGGATTGCAGTTGGTAATAGTGATAAGGTGGTTGCTGAAAAATTTCATTTCCGTTACGACAGAACCCGTAATATAGAAATGGCAGCGGCCTATGCGCTGAATATGCTGCGCAGATTTATTATAGATCAGTAAACATGCTGAAGCTGTACAATCTATTATTGAAACTCTTATATTCCCACCTGTTGTTTATTGGATCAAACAACACAATGTCTAACCATATTATACAACCTTCGCTGCTGACAACACCTCGTTTAATATGGTATAGGAGTGTAGCCTTGCCTGTTGATCATACATATTGCAGCTTGCCATCAGCTCATCAATTTTTGTTTCTTCAATAAAGGCAAGCAGTTCCTCTTCCAGTGTTTCCCTGCTGCCAATAAAAGTACAGGCCGTCATTTGCGCGATGGCATGTCTTATGTCAGGCGTCCAGTAAGGCTCCATATCTTTTACCGGCGGAGACAGGGGACGACGGGCATTGGTAAAAATGCCAACAAACATGCGATACAGACTGGTAGCTAAATATTGTGCTTCTTCATCTGTATCTGCGGCAATAACATTTACGCAGGCTAATACATATGGATCGCTCAACCAACGGGAGGGTTGAAAGTGGCGCCGATAAATTTGAATGGCTGTACGAAATTGTGCCGGTGCAAAATGGGCGGCAAATGCATAAGGCAAACCCATTTCAGCAGCAAGATAGGCACTATCGGTACTTGAGCCCAGGATCCAGATAGGAATATCCAATCCTTCACCCGGAAATGCGCGTACCCGTGACTGTTGGTTTTCCTTGCTGAAATAAGTTTGTAATTGTCGTATATCAACCGGGAAATTGTAAGCGCCATCGTTATTGTTGCGTCGTAGGGCTGATGCGGTTAATTGATCAGTGCCAGGCGCACGTCCCAACCCTAAATCAATTCTGCGGGGATACAATGTTTCCAGCGTTCCAAATTGTTCGGCTATAGCTAATGGTGAGTGATTGGGAAGCATTATACCCCCGGAACCTACTCTTATGGTTGTAGTGCTGCCGGCCACATGTCCAATTAATACAGATGTGGCTGAGCTTGCTATGTTTTCCATGTTGTGATGCTCCGCCAGCCAAATTCTTTTATAACCTAATTTTTCTACGTGTTGAGCTGTAGATACGGTACGCTCAATGGCAGTAGCAGCGTTTCCGCCTTCAGTAACTATCGCAAGATCTAATGTTGATAATGGGATGCGCTTCATATACTTTCCTCCTTTATTCAAATGTGAAGGCAGGCAATACGTGTGATTCTTAAAATAAAGAATCTGTAAAATTAAGAAAATGAAATGAAGATATACATATTGCATTTTAAGCCGTATATGCAAGACGGATTGTATTGAAATTATTTGTTTATTGTATAACTATGGTTTGTTATATAGCTGCAATTGTTTTTCAAGCATGTTTTTGTAATGCCTGAACATGTATTCATTCCACTCATCAGCCAGACTTACAATCAAATCTCTGAGATGATTCAATTCTGCATTTTGAAATTCATTAAGGGAAAAATAGGTATAATTTTTTTCAAGAAAACCGGCAATGCTCTTATGTAACTCCGTATTAGTTTCAGTGGTTACGATCTTTTTTTCAAGAATTTCTTTTAGAATACGTTTGAGCTTTCTTTCATCACTGTTTTTTAAATTTTCAACAATGGAAGTAACCTGTTGTACTGTAATGTTACCGTGATAGAATGGATTGATGTCTTTTACAATATTATTTGCCACGGCAATATATTCATCGTATTCTTTGGCTATTTCCTGAAATTGTTGATAAGCTAACTTCACAGAACCTGCTTCTGTAGTTGCGCCGTTGTAAAATAATACAAACGCATTTTTATCCAGTTCCGCCAGTTGGGTTGTTTCTCTTTTTATGTCTTCTTCTAATTGTACAATAATATTATCACATTCTGCATTGCTGTACTTATTACCGTCAAAATCGAAGGTCTTGGTATCAATTTGTTTTTCTTTGATCGCTTTTATAGTGACAAGATCGGTTTCATTGTTTTTGATGGATGATTGCAACTGCCCATTGGTATCATTAAAAATCTCTTCAAAATTATTCTTACCAGGCTGCAGTAAGATTGCATTTATATCCCACTCGCTGATATTAATATAACGTTTGTCGTAGAAGCCTTTATACACAGCGGGTAGTGTATACATTTCTTTCTCCTTAACCTGTAAAGCTTCAAAATAAGCCGCATCGTATGTTTCATGCGATGATTCTAACTTAACACTTTTGTAAAGATTACCGGTTAGTTCCTCTTGTAATTTTCCGGAGTTGTCAAATGTTATCCATGCTCTCGCTTCGTTAGGCTCACAGTTTGCATTAAGCGCATCAAGATGTGCTTTTCTTTCTTCAAGAGTAGGATGGCTTGCCCATTGATTTTTATAATTAACCCTCGATTTTGAAAAGGACTCAATAAAATGATACGATACTTCCGGCAATCCTCCTCTAACAGGCAGTTGATGTTCTTTTGCCATAGAATGAAAAACCGACAACTGGTTGTCAAAAATATTTTTTGAAATCTTCTTTTGTTTAAGCCATTCACTTGCTTTATTAAGTGCAGAATTATAACATGCCTGTGCTACTTCCACACGGCTTAAACCGGTTACCAGGTTATTACCGCCAGCAACACTGGCAGCTACAGCGTCTGCATGAAATTCCATTTCGCGACTGAGTGCCAGGTAATTTTTGTTTACAGATTTGTACACGCCTCTTAATATCCATTGAATACCCACAGCTATTTTTACGGTAAGGTTTGCGAAAAGACTTAGATAGCCATTGAGCTGTCCCCACGAATTTAGAAAATTGGTGTACCCGTTATTTTCGTACAGCATATTATATATAACCCGGTTTACATTATAAGTAAAACTGCCGAGTTTCATACTTCGTTGACTGAAATGACCAAATTCATGCGCCAGCACTGCTTTGAACTCACTAACGTTAATACTGTTCACTAGTCCAAGACCAATTTCCAGGTTTTTTCGAACGGGTAAAAACATGCTCCAGAAACTGGAGTTATAAAATACACAGGCATTTACATCGGGAGATACAAATATTTTTTTGGGAAATGGTGTTTGTGTTTCATCTGTAAGTTTTCTGATAAAAGAAAATAAGGCAGGTTGATCCTGTTCGAATATCTGAACGCGGGATGGATTTTCATCTTTTGAAACAGAAAAGATAAATTTTATAAGAAAGAAGATGACCGAAACCCCTAAGGCTGCGGCTCCAAGTCCCAACACTATAGTTAAGAAAGAAGGATGAAAAATAATAACAAGGAAGCCAACATATAAACAACCGGCTGCCAGTGCAACAGCCGCTACAACTAACATTATATATACTACCAGGAAAAAGATGATTGATAATATTACTTTACTTACCTGTTGCTTAAAAGCAGGAGACGTGGCAGTAATAGATTCGTTGAGGCCTTTTGGTGCTTCAGGGTATACTGTAATTTTCATTGGAAGCGTTTGGGTATTTAATTAAATTGTTTGTAGGGTTGATCTACGGCATATCATAATGCCGCAAAGGTTAAATATAAAGGCATTTCTGCAAATATGAAAAATGGTTCATCGAAAATATTTATCAATATTTGTTTTATATAAAGCACTGTAATACTAACTGACTATGTATGTCATATTGTTTGTTTTTCACCTCCCTTTGGTCCATAAAATATAACCCAGGTTGCAAAATCGCTGGAAAAATTCAGGAACCGATGTTCTACACCCGCAGGTACAAATAAAAAATCTCCTTTTTTAAAATGCATTCTTTTGTCTCCATTTATAAACTCTCCCTCGCCTGATATTACAATATATACTTCATCTTTTTCATGAGGTTGTTGCAGATCTTTTTCTATGGGTTTATATATTTCAACACTGAGGGTGCCATGAGCAAAAAGTTCCATGAACAATTTCCCGGATTGTTGCAGGGAATTCAATGCTCTTTCAGTTGTGATCTGCATTTGATTATATTATTGATGAAAGAAAAATTAAACAGTGCAATATAAAAAAACGCCGGCTCGCTTGCGGCCAACGTTTAAAGGCAAAGTATAAGTTGAATTTATTTGGCCGGAGTTATCACAATGTTCCTGTATTCAATCGGACCGTGATCTCCCTGGATAAGTAATGGTCCGGGCTCACCTTCATTACTATTAATAGCTCCGCCGGTAATACCGGGAATTTCCCTGTTGCAGATAATCGTTTTTCCATTGCATACTACGGTTACCATTCTGCCTGTTAAAGTAATATCATATGATTGCCATTCACCCGCATCTTTTGCAGGCATTTCAGAAGGAGTAATAAATCCATAAATAGCACCAAGCTGATCTTTGGATGGCTCCAGTCCTTTGCTGTCTGTAACCTGTACTTCATGGCGGCCGCGAAGGTATACGCCGCTATTACTCTCTTTAGGATAACGAAACTCAATATGCAATTTAAAATCTGTAAAAGTTTTATCAGTTATCAGGTTGGCTCCTGATTTTGGGCTTTTCAAAATACCCCCCGGCGCCACTATCCATTGATTATCGCCCATAGCATGCCAACCGCTTAAATCTTTTCCATTAAACAAACGGATAGGCGCACCCCATACGGCAGGCTTGTCTCTGCGAAGGGAGGGCGCACGAACACCAGTCCACGAGTATGTTTCACCTTCACAACTGATCATAGTTCCGTTCCAATGGTCGCCCTGTAGTGTTCCTTCCACCTGCAAATCCGCAGTGCCTTTGTCCCATTGCGGAGGAATAGCAAAACTCATTTTGCCGCCAACAAAATTTACACGGGCAATAGGTCTGGCGCTGCCTACAATCCCAACAAATTGCCCTACCAGCATATGATGCCCTGAATGCGAAATTTCTAACCAGGAAGGGTATTCTTTTCCATTAATTGTCAAGGTAAGATCCCATCTACCCTGGATCAAAAGGCTATCAGAATCTCCCTGGTATGTATTGTTAGCATTTGCTGAGTAAACAGAAAATACCAGCAATGCTGATAAGCATAAAAGCTGTGTAACAAAACGTTGCGTTCTTTTTCTAAACATTCTTTTCATACAGGTTGTTTTTGCGGCGCTAAATGTAATCATAAATTATATATACACATGTGTTTTTGTAATCATTAACCTCGGAATAGTGAGATTTGAAATTTGATATTTGAGATTATCTCACACCTTTTGAATTTTTACATCTCAAATTTAAAATCTCAAATCAGAAATTAATTCCGTTTACCTAATTTTGAAAGGTTATGTCTTTATACATCGCATCTCTCAATTCGGGTAGTAATGGCAATTGCTATTATGTGGGTAATGATGAAGAAGCTGTGCTGATTGATACCGGCATTTCATGCAGGGAAACAGAAAGGCGCATGAAAAAACTGGGGTTGAATATGCATAAGGTGAAAGGCATATTTATTTCGCATGAACATGGAGACCATGTAACCGGACTTCCCGGTATTTCAAAAAAGTTTCAGATACCTGTATATATTACGCCTGCTACATTACGGGCTGCTGCACTACCGGTTGAACCACATCTTGTAAATACATTTGTGGCATCGGAATGCATAACCATTGGTGGTTTAAGTATAACAGCATTCACCAAGTTTCATGATGCAGATGATCCGCACAGTTTTATTATTACCTGCAGTGGGATAACTGTAGGAGTGATTACAGATATTGGCAGCGCCTGTACACAAGTGGTACGGTACTTTAAACAGTGTCACGCAGTTTTCCTGGAAGCAAATTATTGCAGGGATATGCTGATGGAAGGTTCTTATCCATATATGTTGAAAAAGAGAATCAGCGGAGGACAAGGGCATTTATCCAATACGGAAGCATTGAATTTGTTTCTCACGCATCGAAGTAAGTATTTAAGTCATCTTATTCTTTGCCATCTTTCAAAAAACAATAATGATCCTGCATTAGTGGAGCGATTGTTTAAAGAGAAAGCCGGCAATACATCTATTACGGTTGCTTCGCGATATGAAGCAACAGAAGTATTCCATATTGTTTCTTCTATTCAAACAGCAAGCAATGTTGTGGTAAAAAAGCTCAAGCCGGTTCAATTACAGTTGGCGTTGTTTGGTTAGTGGCTATCAGCGCTCAGCAATCGGCTTTCAGCTATTTCAAATCTCAAATTTCAAATTCCAACATATGCAATAAAAAAGCTACAACCAATACAGTTGTAGCTTTTACTATTTTAAAATTATTATTACTTAAGCAACTTTAGCCTCGGCAGCCAATGGAGCTCCAAATGTTTCCAGTAAATAATTATCGGTTGCGTCTGCTTTTTCTGATAGTTTTACGAGTTTCTCTAATTCTTCAGCCCCATATTTTTCATTGAATAAATCGGAGATGTGAACGCGATAAGAGATATAGATGTCTCCATCAGATACACCTAATTGGTAGGGATGCTGCGAGGGAGATAGCAAGTGCTTTAATAAATCGGGCATTTGCTTACTCATCATTTTATTGATAGGAGAAGTGGCATATACATAACTACGATTGTACACAAAAATGCGTATCAAAGAACTGCCACTGTGAAAGTTCCAGTATTCATAGCCAGTACGTGCCAATACCGGATCTATACCATGTTTTACAAACCCTTGCTCAATAATATTGGCCAGAGCACTTATTTCCATATCATCAAATAATGTAGCATCAATAGTGTCCCCGCAATTGTTGCAATATTCTCCAGCTTCTTCTATTACGCTTCTGCAGCCGGGGCAAACTACACTGTATTGTGTTGTTTGTTGCGCAGCGTATATGGCTATCACTTCCTTCAACGTATCTACCGGAACGGCAAATCCCATATTGTCTGCGTCAGAAAATTTGCTGGTAGTAACACCGATAATTTCTCCTTTTTTATTTACCAAAGGACCACCACTATTGCCTGGGTTAACCGGCGCATCTGTTTGAATATAATATTTGCCGTTCATTAACTGGCGTGGTGATGATATGATGCCCTGTGTTTCTGTATAAGGCATCCCGTATGGATAACCCAGTACGTATACTTCATCTCTTAACAATATGTCCGCCACTTCAGAAAACTGCACGTCTGGCAAAGCGCTGAAGTCTGCATCTGTTTTTATCAGTGCGAGATCTTCATTTACATCTGCCAGGATAACCTTGCCTACAAAGCGATCCAGGTTTTTATTTTCAATGGAAACCATTTTTGATCCCTTTACTACGTGATAGTTGGTTACAAAAACATTGTATTGTTTTAAATAAAATGCAGAACCTGATCCGTTGGCAGTATTAACCTTAAATATTATTTGCGATACCTGTTGCATATAATGAGTTGTGTGGTGTTTTAAATTAGTTTTTTGTAAATGACGACATGAAATTTCCGATCATTGATTTGTATTGATCCATCATGCTGCTGATGTTTTTCATGTAGTCTCCTGAAGCTATTGCTTCATTTGCTGCTTCCTGTTTCTCCTCTTCCATTTCCAGTGCATCTTCCTCATTCAGGTGGAAGAAGCGCATTGCTTTCATTAATATAGCAGCCGCTTCTTCAAAGGGTTTTCCTGCGGCAGACTTTAATGTGTATTCAATTGCTTTCTGGCTGTTTTCATCAATATTAAAATCAGAAAGAATGATGTACAATGTGTAAAGACTGTAGGAGGTGGCGGTAGCATAGTTTTCTTTATTAAACATCGACTCCGCATCGTTATATTGTGTGCCTATCCAATCTTTAAGATAGCTTCTGCTGGCATTTCCTTTTGAAGGGATCAACTGGTAGGCTATATAAAAAGTGTCTTTGCTTTCTTCTGCAGTAATATTTTTAAAAGATTCCAACACTGTACGCATCGCTTTTATTTTGCTATTCATATCTACATTGCGACTATAAAAAGTACTGATGGCTTCACTCATTTTATTGCTGAGCATTCCGGTTGGGTTGCTGTAATACCTGAGCCTGTTTATGCCAATAAAGAGTGCATCACTGGCTAATACCAGGTCGCGTTTGCCTTCAAAGTAAGCTGCATATTCCAACGCCTCAGTTGCAATAGCTTTGCTGGTATCCTGTATATTCTGTAATTGTTGGTCGCTGTATGGGGTAACCTGTGGTTCCATAATACGCACAGCACCAAACTTGCTTACAAATTCATCGTCGTATTTATCTGCATTAACTCCAATGTCGCGCAATATATCATACAGTTTGTATGGTTCACACAATTCAAGCGGCATACTGTATGTAATGGTGAGTATGTTATTTTCGAGCAATATCTGCGGCAACGCCATCGAGCTGAAATTGATCTCTGTGCATTTACGCAAAATTGGCAATTGTTTATCGGCGGGGAGTTGAACAAAGGGGGCTCTGATGCTTACACTTTCATTATCGATGTTAATGATCACCACTGCTGAACCCTGCGGTATTACTATCTCACTTTTATCGGCATTGGCATAATGTTGCAGAATGCTTTCGTCCAGGTAATCGAATACTGCGTAAAAACTTTTGCGATAATCTTTGTTGTCAAAACTGTCTGTGGCTTCGTTCCATTTTGTGATGTTGTTTTTTGAATGGAGCGATTGTTGAATAGTTGGTGTAAACGAAATGCAGGTATGCATACTGTGTGTTTAAAAAGGTATTTAATTATGTTAGAGAGTGAAAGGTAAACGCTTTAATTTAATTTTTATTTCCGGTTGATAAATAAAAGCACTTATTTAAACCCATGGTTAGCTCAACCATTTCTATTCAGTTGATTTGTATTAATTATGGCCCATTATCTTTTGCGTTGTGAAATGGTTTTGCCGTGTAAAACTTTATTTGTTGTTCAAACTTTTATACCATCCGGTAAGATCGAGCTGATCGCCCAGGGAGTGTTGTAAATGAAGTAGATTGTTAAAAAGTATGGTGATCAGCTTTTTGTTTTGAGTGCTGCCTGAAAGATCAGTCATTTCTTCGGGATCGGCACGTAAGTTAAATAAAAGCATTTTTTTGATAGCAGGATAAAGGATCAGCTTATAATCACCCTTGTAAATACTTCTTTCTACATTCATATAAGATCCGTAGATATATGTATACGGGCTTTGACGGCTATTGCCCTTCGCAAGATTCATCAACGAATGAAATTCTATATAAGGTGGTTTTGCTATACCTGCTACATCCAGCGCAGTTGCCATAACATCCTGCATGTATACTGGTGTGGTAATAATTTTATTAGCTGGTATACCGGGACCAACAAGTATCAATGGAGGTTTTACGCTGTGTTCGTACAGGCTTTGTTTCCCCATCAATCCATGTCTGCCCATTGCCAGCCCATGATCTGATGTGAAAAATATGTACGTGTTATTCATTTTGCCTGATTGCTCCAGCGCATGTAATATAGCGCCAATCTGTTCATCCAGGTAAGTAATGCTTGCATAATATTCCCTGATATGCGTTTTAATGGCGAAGGCAGTTCGTGGAAAAGGAGCCAGCGCTTCATCTCTTAATGAAGGTCCATTATCAATAGCATCTTTATAAGGATATTCCGGCAACCAACTTTTGGGTAGTGTAATATTATTCAAATCGTATTGCTCCAGGTATTCCTTTGGCGCCTGCCGCGGATCGTGCGGCGCATTGGAAGCAATGTACATAAAGAAAGGCTCGTCTTTTTTCTTTGCTGTTTCAATAAATGACAATGCATCATCTTTTAATACCAGCGACCAGTGTTTGCCTCCTTGCCAGTAACCTCCAAAAGAAGTATCGTATGGAGACCAGCTATGATCATCTTCATTCAGCGGGCGATTATATCCGACAGGCATATGATACTGAATTGTTTTTCCTTGCTTTATCTCTTCAGTGGAAGGCGTGTCCACCGTCATTAAGTGCCAATAGTCTTCAGCCATGCCTGGTTTTACATCCTTCACCACGTTAAATACTTTTTCGGGCGATGCGTCTACATGCCATTTGCCGGTCATGTAAGTAGTGTATCCTCCTTGCTGCATCAATTGTCCCCAGGTTTTTTCAATAGAATCTCCTTTTGCCCATGATGCTGTAATATCTTTTGCACGCCATACTGTTCTGCCAGATAACAGCATAGCTCTTGATGCTACACATACCGCACCATGCCAGGCGCCCATATTGTGAGCGTTAGTGAACGATGTGCCCATTTTAACCAGCTTGTCTATATTGGGCGTAATAATTTCTTTATTGCCTAGTGCGTGGATGGCTGTGTAAGTTTGATCATCTGTGATTATAAAAACAATATTGGGTTTAGATTGACCAAAAATAACTTGCGTGTACAACGAGCAAAAAAACAAGAAGATTTGTTTCATTTTATAATTTCAAATTACAAGGTACATTTTTCATGAAAATTGAAAATTGCGACTTGTAAGCGCCTTTCACTCCGCCATTCCCGGCTTTCTTACATTCTTGCCTGTCACTGCATGGTATTCATTGTTTAAGTGCCTTGCAGCGAGAAACAGTCTTCCTTATCGGTAAGAGCCTACAGAGATGGCTTCGTCGCGTTGAACTATCGAAATGCGAAAAGAGTTAAGCTACTCGCCGTGACGGTAAAGGTTACCCGTCACGGCGATCCCGCCTGCGTAGCGTTTATATTGTTTAAATGCCTTGTGGCGCGAGAAGCAGTCTTCCGGCAGATGAAAGATGTTAGAAAATTACAGACAAGCTTACCAAAGTTTAATATCTTCCCACAAATCTTTCCAGCCTGCATTCATTTCTGTTATTAATTTGATCTTTTGTTTTCTATTTCCACCTTTAATTCTTTTTTCTTCTTCTATGGCTTCTTCAATAGAAGGCAAAAATTTATAATACACAAGTATGCAACAATTGTATCTCGCCGTGAAAGATTCAGGGTAGTATTTTTCTTTATGCTGTTGTGTTCTTACAAGTAAATCTGAGGTTACTCCCGTATATAGTACAGTAAAAGTTTTATTGGTAATGATGTAAACATAGCCTCCTTTGCTCATAGGGTTAACTTGGTGTTGTTTACGACTAAGTTAATTAATTGAGTGATTAAATAACCTATAATTATGTAGAAACTGTATGAATATTTTATCCTTTTTCAGATTGCTTCTCCGCCACAGCGGATCGCAAAGACCGCAAGAACTCACCCGTCGCTGCGAAGCGCCGTTTTGGCGATTGCATCATGTGCATGTTGTGGCGCTGAAGCAGTCTTCGCCGTGGATGAAACAGGTGAGATTGCTTCGCCAAGCTACGCAAGGCTCGCAAAGACGTTAAGGAAGTTATCCGTCACTGCGATCCCGCCTGAGTGATGTTTATTTTGGTCAAATGCATTGTGGCGGGAGAAGCAGTCCTCCCTGTGGATGAAACAGGTGAGATTGCTTCTCCGCCGCGGCGGAGAAGCAAAGACGGTATCGGTACACTGTCATTAATACGTAATCTTTACCAGCGATACAGCTTGCCTTGGTAATGAAAATGATAATTGTAATGTTCCATTCTCTACTGTTTTCCATTCCGGAGAAGATAACAAACTAAGCTGACTGATTTTTTCCAACGCCGCATATTGTTCTGCATTTACATCCTGTGGCGAGCCCATTTTCTTCCACGCTTCGTAGGAATTGCTGTTATCTTTATCAACCCGGTAATGCTGTATTAATACTTTTTTTTGTTTGAGATGCTGAACATTTAGTTTAATTATCGCATCTGCTGCAGGCAAATCATCGTCATGGTAATTCCATATCATAACAGCAACACCGTTTGTGCCTGCAGAAGCCAATGCATCAATATCTGCTTTAGTGCCGCGTACTCCTTTTGTAATCATTGTATCCAGCAGTATCGATGTATTGTTATGTACATGTATTCTGTCTTCGTGAAGCAATGAAAACATTCTGAAAATATTCAACACCGGTTTATCAATGCCATTGGTAGCAAGATCTCTGAAGCCATAAAACCAACGCTGATTCTCAAACTCAAACGACCAGCTTACCGCACCTTCCAACTGTATATTGTATCGCTTTGCTATGTCCATGATCCTTACAAACGACGAAGCCGTATAGCTTGAATACATTGTACCATTGCGGTATGCATTTTCGGGATTGGTAGCCATACCACAGGCTGCACAACCTTCAGGATCACATTCGCCAATAATAACGGGAAGATTTTTAAAAGCGGATGCAGCAATGGTTTCAAACCCATTGGTGATGTCTTTTAACTGCGTCGTCATATTCATGCGCACATGCCCATCCACTACTTTGGGACTTCCCTTGGCGTGAAAGCTGATATAATCCAATGAAGCTCCTTTTTGGCCAGTGGCATAATTTTTTCCATTGGCACAATGCTCCAAAAAATGTTTTAAAAATAGATTTGCCTTATCCCATCCCGGTCCGGTGGAAGTTGGTCCGCCGATTCTTGCAGCGGGTAATGCTCTTTTAACTGCATCTGCCGCGTAATCATACAGCATGAAATATTCTTCTTCGGTTCCCTTCCAGTAACTGATATTGGGCTCGTTCCATACTTCCCACCACCATGTTGCTACTTCGTTTGCGCCATAACGTTGTATAGAATGCTTTACCCATTCATATACCAGCGCACCCCATTTTTTATAATCTTTTGGCGGGTAGGCCCAACCGGTATATATGTCATCATATCTGTCTCCTGGTTTCCAGTAGTGCCGGTAAGGTGTGGGTTTGGTTGATAGGGCTTCTGGCATAAAACCTATTTCAGCAATCGGCTTCATACCATTGTGTATATATGTGTCAAATATGGAATCAACAATAGCCCAGTTGTATACCGGGTTTCCATTTTTATCTTCTATATACGCATTGGTTGATCCCCATTTTAGTGCGGCGCTTCCATCGCCCGATGTAAGCAGGTTGTGGATGCGTACATATACCGGCACCTGATTAAACCGTGCTATCTCGTTTAACAGCTTTTTACCATCTTTCATGTATGTATAGTTGGGCTCATCGTAACCGAAATATGCCCATACAGGAGTAAGCTTGCCTTCTTTTTTCAGTAGATCTGTTTCTATAGATATAGTATCTGTTTGCGATAAACTCTTTAAGCAAATAAAACATATAGTTGTTACCAGGATAAAGAATTTGTTTTGCAGAAAGCGTGGCATTCGTTATAATTTAATTTTGTTTAAAACTACCATTTATAAATTGTAATTATATTGACAATTACAATAAACAACTGCATACATTTGACACATAAACCTTGCTTGTTAAAATTGATTTACTATGCCACAACAAAATGAAATGCTGCCTAACGATCCTGATCGCGTTATTACTACGGTGCGGAATTTGCGTGCAAAAAGAGAAGAGGTATTTAATGCATGGGCTGATCCTGCATTACTACAACAATGGTGGGGACCTAAAGGATTTACAAATACTTTTGAAAATTTCAATTTTACAGAAGGTGGTAACTGGAAATTTGTGATGCACGGGCCGAATGGCGGAGATTATAAAAACGAATGTATCTTCTTAAAAATAGATAAGCCTTCACTTATTGCCTGGGATCATATTTCAAATCCTGTTTTCAAAATACTGATTCTTTTGGTAGAGAAAAGCGATACTACCGAAGTAAGCTTCAATATGATATTTGCCACAGCAGAAGAATGCAATAAAGTAAAGGGATTTGCACCTGCCGCGAATGAAGAAAATTTTGACCGGCTGGAGCAGTTGTTATATAAAGGTGCCGTAAAATAAGGCGTATAGAAAAAGGTAAAGACCGAAGCCCCTACCTTTTAAAACCACCAGCGAAAAAGAGGTATGTTAAGCTGTTTTTGCTTTTGCGCGTTTAATTTTTCCATCCATATAAATACAATCGCCATTGTTCAAGGTGCTTGTTTTTCCGTCTTTCATTTTAATACTTCCATCTTTCATAATAGTAGTGCCATTGCTTAATTTCATATC
This sequence comes from Agriterribacter sp., assembly GCA_047600465.1. GTDB lineage: Bacteria > Bacteroidota > Bacteroidia > Chitinophagales > Chitinophagaceae > Agriterribacter. Next base: position 416 of record JASGKU010000007.1, on the reverse strand, counting down.
ATCTGTCATGTCCATAGTCTTACCACCTTTCATTACAGTCATTTTCCCGTCTTTCATCATTACACAGTCTTTCATCATCATGGAGTGATGAGCAGTACTATCGGTTTTTTTAGGAGTGTTTTGTGCCTGTACAGCATAACCGCATACCAAAAAAACAACTATTGTAATCGCAATTTTTTTCATAACCATATTTTTGTTTAGTAAAAATTGTTAACTAAATATGGTTATCAAACCTCATGCAAATCCGGGATTAACGAGGGTTAAGCAGTGGTTAACAGGGAAGCAGGCAAATGGTTGTAAAAATTAAAAATTCATGCCCTCATCTCATCTCTAGTACAGGCGAGGGTTACAGCAAACAGCGATTGATTAAAATATCTATTTTTTCTTTTTATATACTTTCACATAGTCTACAACAA
>JASGKU010000006.1:0-37971 GCA_047600465.1 Agriterribacter sp. | reverse complement strand
ATGTATTGCTAAGGTTAATAGGGAAACACGATAGAATCCGAACAGCACCTAGCTGGAAAATAAACGGACAAGTAATTGGAAACGATAGTTATCTTGAATATACTTTCCCATCTCAGGGCAACTTAGAAGTTTGCTGGAGATTAAAACAAAATCGGGTTGTACTTCGTCTTACTGCAATACAATTAACACTTATAAAAAGTGTGACATCAAACCAGACTTTACATATGCTCCTGATCCATCCAATAGCAGGTTAATATATCTACAACCATTATCGGCGGATTCACTTTTACGGTACAGGTGGATGTTAAATGGATCGCAGGAAATTTATACACCGTATTGGTTTTCTGATCCTGGCATATATAGCATCACAATGTATGTTACAGATTCTATTCATCACTGCTACGACAGCACTGTTAAAACAATAAGTATATATGCCAATTGCTACGATACATTGTCAGCAGGATTTACCAATACCCCCAATCCGGGTTTGCCCAATCAAATAACGTTTACGCCCGAAAGCAATGAACCAATAGCGAATCAATTATGGAAAATTTATGCTGTTGACAATCTATTGGATTCTATAATTGCTGAGTCCAATCATTCTGTTACATATACTTTCCCTGATACAGGGTATTATAAAATTTACGGAATATTTTATACGAAAAATGGATGTGCGAAGGAAGTTATTGAATACATACATATCACTTCTGTAGGAAGAAATTCTCCCAGGCAAAGTATTGTTACTTATCCAAATCCTGCAGACAGTTATGTACTGTTACCATTTAATGCCACTACAAATGGAACAATAAAAATTACTGTGTACAATGTGATAGGAAAACCAGTGTTAACGCGCCAGGAAAACCTGTTCCAGGGAAAAAATCAAATACGTATTCCTATACAACAACTCAATAAAGGACAATATTATATTGACATGCAATTCAATGGTGAGAGAACAAAAAGTGTATTCCAAAAACTATAGTATTTCAAAGCAAAAAATATGCTTTTGAGAGATTAGTCAACTATACGGTATAATGAAAGATGATTGCACTCCATAGATGCTTTATTAAGGACAATGACTGTAATAGTTCCAGTCTTACAATCATACATGATAAAGATTATGTACATTGAGTGTATTTCAAAGTAAAGCACAATGAAAAATTGTTTTGCCACTCTAATCAGTGTAATCTTTGCTACTTATAACTTAATCTCTCCTGCAATTGCCCAACAAAAAAGTGAGGTACTGATTTATCATCCTATTCAAACGGATGCGCAGCATAAAATTATTCCGTGGTATGATAAGAACCCGGGCAAGTCTTATGACCACATTATAAATCTTGTATGGAATTTTTGGGACACCATGCGCACCGATATGAATGGGTTGCCTTATTACATGAATCACCAGGTATGGAATCCCAGGTTTGATGATCCAAGAGGAATTGGAGGTGACCAGTTTGCTATGGCACTTTCGTCATGGCGATTGTATTATGCTTACACCGGCAATGAAAAAGTGAAAGAGAATATGTTTTTTATAGCCGATTATTATTTGTCACATGGATTATCGGCGCCGGAAACAAAGTGGCCTTCCATGCCTTTCCCCTATAACACCTTGGTATATTCAGGCATGTATGATGGAGACATGCGGATAGGAAAAGGATTTATTCAGCCTGATAAAGCAGGTTCTTTCGCACTTGAATTGGTACATTTATACAAGATCAGGGAAAATGATTTATACCTGGAGGCTGCTATAAAAATGGCAGATGTACTGGCTGCGCACATTACAACCGGTGACTCCAGTTATTCTCCTTTGCCTTTTAAAGTAAATGTATTTACTGGAAAAACAGGCATGTTGCGCAATCATGATTTTACCGGCACCTGGATTGATACCGCTGGATATACTTCTAACTGGGCACCAACAATGCAATTATTTCTTGATCTGAAAACATTGAAAAAAGGAGATACAACTGCATATTCAAAAGGATTTAATACCATTCTTTCGTGGATGAAATCCTATCCCATGCAACTCAATAAATGGGGACCTTTTTTTGAAGATGTTGATTGGTGGAGCGAAACGCAAATCAACGCGATGACGTTTGCAAGATTTATTATGGAACACCGCGAATATTTTCCTGACTGGAAAAATGATGTGCAAAAAATTATTGACTGGTGTCATCATATGTTCGCTAACCATACGTGGGATAAATATGGTGTTACTGTAACAAACGAACAAACGGTGTATCAAACACCCGCTAACAGTCACTCTTCACGACAGGCATCTGATGAAATACTGTATGTTGCTTTAACAGCTGACAGTAGTTTATATGCAAATGCTGTACGCGAATTGAACTGGGCTACTTACATGGTAGATTTTGATGGCAAGAATAGATTTCCTCAAGACGAACCGTGGCTCACAGATGGTTACGGAGATTATATACGTCATTACCTGCGTGCGATGGATGCCGACCCTTCATTAACACCTTTCGCAGATCATCTCATTTCATCCACCTCTGTTATTCAGCAAGCGGATTATAAAGGTTTTCTCAAAAAATTCATTTACCTGAATTTTGATAACGCAGACAGCGGAAAAGTAAAATTATTTTACCGCACGTTTGATGAAAGTGGTACAGAAAAAATCCGTTTGAAAAAAAAGCCGTCCGCTATTTTGCTTGACAATAAAAAGCTTGAAGAAAATGCAGCAAAAGAAGGATACTCATGGTTGCCAATGACAAATGGCGGTTTATTGACAATAAGAAGAGCTACCGGAAAGAAAGTGTTGCTACTTGATTAAGGAATGAAAGCGAAAACATTAAATGCTACACAACAATTTTAAGTTATGCATCTTTTCAACAATACTTTCATACTACGCATATCCCTTGTTGTTATTTTACTTACACATAGCGTAACTGGGATGTTCGACAACGGCATCAATGATTTTGGAAAATTATATTTAAATGCGGTTGGTTTTGCGCCTATAGGTGTTCCGCTTGCATGGGCAATCAAACTCTCTCATATTGCATCTGCATTATGCCTGCTTTTTGAGAAATACGTGAAAGCCGCTTGCATCATTACCATTTTTATATTAATAGCAGGTATAGTGATGGTACACGCAAAAGACGGATGGTTTGTTGTAGGCGGTGGCAGAAACGGAGTTGAGTTCAACTTTTTGTTGATTGCTGTACTGCTTACTATAATGTTTCCGAAAGGTTTTTCAAAATCTGTGAAACAATTATCTACTTAATAAGTTCGATTCTTTTTTATTGATACACCCTCACATAATCTACCTGCATGGCTTGTGGAAAAACAAATGCATCTACACCCATTTTTCCTCCCCAATTACCTCCTACAGCTACGTTCAACAACAGGTGAAATTTTTTGTCGAAAGGCCGAAACATCACTGCCTTTCTTTTCATTATCAAATTCAAAATATTGCTCGTTGTCAACAAAAATCTTCATCTTATTTTCTGTCCATTCCAATGCATATACATGAAATGCGGAAGACAGGTCTTTTCTTGCAACGCTTTTTGTTCTTTGCGTGTGGATTACATGATTATAGGCTCCTGTATGTACCGTTCCGTATATGGAATCAGGAGACATACCCTACATGTTCCATGATATCGATTTCCCCGGTTTGTGGCCAGTCTCCATAGGCGTTGTCTGAAGAAAGCATCCATATAGCGGGCCATAACCCTTTGCCGGAAGGTAATTTGGCGCGAACTTCTATACGCCCATACTTCCAGTCGCCTTTACCTTTTGACACCAACCTAGCCGATGTATATTGGGCACCATCATAATTTTCTTTTATGGCACTTATAGTGAGCACACCTTTCCCAACTTGAGCGTTATTGTTACGTTTGCTGGTATAATATTGTAAACTCGTTATTTCCCCATCCATTACCACCCGTATCATAACTCCACTTTGTACTATCAGGCAATCCTGAATAGTTAAACTCATCGGCCCAAACTAATTTTTTAAATTGTGCCTGTACAGATATTGAAAAAATAAAAGAAGTATGCAGATTAGCTTGTACATAAATTTCTTTTAAAGAGTTATATAATTTTTCTGGATAGCGATAAAGCAATGATACAACAGGAATCACATGTGGTCGTGATTCCTGTTTAGAATATGTTATTCAGATGAGTAATTTAATAGCCAGGATTCTGATGATCCTTTAATTGTGGGTTTTGACCCAGGGCACTCAACGGTATAGGCAACAGGTAATTTTTAGTAGAGCATCAAACGATGGATTGTGGCGTATCGGATGGTGACAGCAGGAATTACGGTATAAGTATAACTGGATCGCTCGATGAAATCTCCATTCCATGCATTACATGGTTCAGATTTACTCTCTGCGATTTTCCACCTGATAAGATCGAAATAACGTTTGCCTTCCAACGCAAGTTCAATTCTTCTTTCTCTGCGAATCAACTGGCGCATGTCTGCCTGTGTGGCGCCTGGATATACCTGTGTAAATGTTGGAATACCTGCTCTTGTTCTGATCTGGTCTATTGCATCATATACTGAAGCATCTGGACCAACCGCTTCGTTTTGTGCTTCTGCATAATTTAGCAATACTTCTGCATAGCGGAAGAAATAATAATTCTGCGCACTTGCACCGCCTTGAAAGATATTTACGGTAGTATCCATTCTCTTTTTGGTGCAATAACCAATATTAGTATTGTCCGTTGCATCTGCCAGGTCAATAGCATTATTGCCTGAACCTACGGCACTTAAAAACACATTGCCGTTAAACGTATTGCCATTATATAAAATAGATTGTTTAAATCTGGGTTCCCTATTTGCATAAGGATTTTGAGGATCATAACCGGATCCGGCATCTGTAATTGCTTTTCCGTTTGCCATAGCATAGTCATCCACCAATTCTTGTGTTGGTGTAGATCCACCCCAGCTCAGCCAGTTTGCACCTACATAATTGGGGCCCTGGTAACCTATGATATTGCTTCCTTGTTTTACAGTAAGGTATTGCCGGTATAATATTCCTTCATTATTGTTATTACCTGTTGTAAGAAACAGTTCATCGTATTTTGGATACAATGAATAGCCCATTTGCATTACCTGTTTATTGGTTGCAGCGGCGGCGGCCCATCTGCTCACATCATTGGACGGATTATTTAAAGTACTGGCATAAAATAGTTCAACCCAGCCTTTAAGAGTTAACGCAGCACCTTTGGTCATTCTGCCATTGCCTGAATTGCCAGTATTATCTGGTAATAGTTGTGCAGCTTCTGTAAGCTCCGTTTCCAGGAAATTAAAGGTGGCATCAAAAGTTTCTCTGGGGTGAAATATGGCATCACCATCTGTACTCTGGTTATCTGGCTTAGTGATTACCGGAACGCCACCAAACAACATCCAAAGCTGGTGATAGAAGAATGCACGCATCACCCTGGCTTCTCCTGTTCTTTTATCTTTATACTCCTGCGACAAAGTAGTAGAAGATTCAACGCCGTCGATAAACACATTGCATTTTCTCACTCTTTTATAAAGTGTACCCCAATCAAGCCACATAGATGCAGGTGCCCAATCATAATACAAGCCTGTATTAGCATTGATATTTGCCTTGCTTCTTGCAACCTGGGAGCTGATATTCCAGTTAAACCCGGTCATTAAATTATCAGACCAGCTTTCAAATGGTTCGAAAATGAAATTGTTGAGATCCGGAAGATTACTGTATACGTCGTTTAGTACCAGGTCGGCAGACGATTCTGTAGAAAAGGCTGTAGCGCTGCCCACTGCACTCGCATTCGGTACTTCAAGAAATCCATCCTTTTTACAACCCGTTACTAAAATAGAGGTCAATGCAATCGCTAACAAAAACCTTCCACTGTTCTTATTTATATATTTCATAATGATCATGATTAAAGTTTAACAATTAAAATTGTACTCTCAGCCCTCCTGTTATAGCCTTTTGTGTTGGGAAATACCATCCACGTGCATTGCTGATCTCTGGATCAAAGTTTTTAATAGGCGTCCAGGTTATCAGGTTCTGTCCTGATATATATACGGAAACAACACTCATTCCGGCTTTACGGGTTATCCTGTTTGGAATGGTGTAACTCAACATTCCTGTTCTTAATCTTAAATAAGCTACGCTTCTTTGCCAGAAAGTTGATGTTTGTGAATTATTTGGGCTTGGCGCGGTTGTCATTCTTGGGTAAGAAGCATCCTGGTGATCGGGCGTCCAGTAATCCAATGTAGTAACCGGAGCATTTTTATTGTTATCAAATGCCCATGCCGCACTGTTAGCGAGTTGTATTTCTCTTTGACCAGCACCCTGGAAAAGCAATGAAAATTCAAACGCCTTATAAGTAACACTTGGTGAAAAACCATAAACAATAGCTGGATAAGTAGGATATCCCATAGCTATCTGATCGTTAAAATCTATTACGCCATCAGGTTTACCTGCAGGTCCGCTTATATCAGCATAACGAATATCTCCCGGATAAACTTTATCTGTAAATGTTTGTTTGGCGATGCCATCTTTTAAAACGCCCGGGCTGCTAAAGTCTTCGTCCTTAAAGTATCCTAATGATTTATAACCAAATGGTGTACCTAAAGGTCTGCCGGTTTGGCGGAGGTTTGGATTATCAAACGTTGCAGGGTTTTCAAATACCTGTACCAATTTGTTTTTGGCATAGCTAAAATTGCCTGTAAAGCCAATACTGAGGTCCTTGTTTATAGCATAATTGCTCGAAATACTCAACTCAAATCCTCGATTAATCATAGAACCTGCATTCACCTGGGAAAGTCCGATACCGTATTCAACCGGAACTGTTACGCTGGGGGCAGACAACATATTAGCTCTTCTTTCATGAAAATAATCGGCTTCAATATTCAGCAATCCATTAAATAATCTTGCTTCAATACCTATATCTGTTTTATTTGCCTTTTCCCAGGTAATGTTTGGGTTAGGTTCAGATTTTTCATACAACCCCTGCGTTTGAGTTCCATTCAAAATGGCTGAATTGCCGTAAAGTGTAAACCCAGATTGGTATTGATAAGGATCACCTGCAAGATTTCCTGATTGTCCGTAAGAACCTCTTACTTTCAGTTCATTGATCCATTTTATATCCTGCATAAAATTTTCCTGCGAAATACGCCATGCCGCTGAAAATGCCGGGAAGAAACCAAAACGATGACCTGGTGCAAAATAATAATGCCCATCATAACGCCCTGTTGCTTCCAACAAATATTTACTGTCAAAACCATAGGTGACCCTATAAACAACAGATCTTTGTTTGGTACCCAGAGAACTACCATCATTACTGATATCAGATTCACCGGTTCCGCCTGCAAAAAGTTCAGGTATCGGAAGGTTGTAACTGTTTCTGCTTGCTACAAATCTCATGGAATTGCTGTTTCTTGATTCTAACACAACCAATCCTGTTACAGCGCTTTTGCCGAAATTTCCCGCATAGTTAATATAACCCTGGTAAGTAAACGCCTGTGTCTGGCGATATTCTTCACTAAAAGAAGGCAGCGTAGCAGGCGGAATCAACACATAATTGTAGGGATGCACGGTTGTATCAAGGTTATAATACGGAAACCCTGAATACCAACCTTTGCTCACGCTCACAATACCGCTATTGTCCTTATTAAATGGATCGTATGGGTTGAAATCGTAAGAAACTACAAATTTTACGCTCAATCCTTTCAAAGGAAGTTTCTGATCTATTGAAAATTGAGAAAGCAGTGTATTGCCAGTTATATCCTGGTAACTGGGGTTATCATAAAAATTAGCATAAAGGTATGGGTGTTTTCCATTACTATATATTAAAGGAGTACTGTTTGAAACAGTATTGATGAGGTTTTCAAACAGCCCTTGTGTACTATAACCGGCACCAGACAGATTTCTTTTTTCCACACGACCGTTTAAAGAAAGGCTGACCAATGTACTTTTTGTTGCCTGTGCCTGTATATTAGCAGACAAGTTATAGCGCTGGTATTTTATACCGGGGAACATACCCTGTTGATCAAAATAGCCCAATCCCATAGCATATTTTACAGCCTCAGTACCGCCGGTTAATGACAAATTGTGGCTGGTAATCAGGGTATTTCTGAGGATCATGTCGTTAATAGGGTCAATATTAGGGTGCCCATCTGGATCAGAATTGTCTCTATACTTTTGTAGATCCGCATCAGAATAAGGCATTACAGTAGCACCGGCATTTTTAGCCCCTTCATTTTTCATAACGCCATACTGGTATGAGTTTACAAAATGGGTAATTACAGTAGGATTCTGCACCCCTACGTAGCCATCATAACTTAGCGTTGGCTTGCCCGTTCTACCTTTTCTGGTAGTAACTAATATAACGCCGTTAGCACCACCAAGTCCATAAGGTGCCACCGCCGCAGCATCTTTTAAAACACTAAAGGATTCTACATCCGCAGGATTTAATTGGCTAAAGTTGCGGGGAACGCCATCCACTATAAGCAAGGGGGCTGAATTTGTACCGTTGGTACCAATACCACGTATCATTATATTAGAAGCATCATTACCTGCCTGACCACTACCTTGCGTAAACAATACGCCTGTTGCCCGGCCTCCGAGCGCATTGGTAAGGTCACTTACCGGTTGCCTTTGTACATCGGAGCCTTTAATAGTAGAAACTGCGGCAGTAAGAGAGGTCTTCTTTTGGGTGCCATACCCTACAACAACCACTTCATCCAGCTTTCCTTCTCCGGGTAACAGGTCAAAACTGAGCGCCCCACCCTGGGTTATAACTCTTTCAACTGTTTGCATACCTGCATAACTTACCACAAGCACGCTGCCGCTTTTGGGAACGGTAATACTGAATTTTCCATCAGCATCTGTAATGGATGAAGTGGAGGTACCCTTAACCGATACAGTAGCTCCTCCCAGGCCTTCCCCTGTATTCTTATTAGCTACTCTACCGGTTACCTGTAATGTTTGAGAAAAAGCTTGAATGAAAAAACATTGAAGGAGAACTGTCAATGACAGTACAATTTTCATTTTCATGAGCAATCATTTGGTGTGAAGAATGTAATTATGAAAGGTAAATCTATTTTAAAAATACTTGATAACCTTTTTTTGCACTACATCAAAACTACATCACATCCTTAGATGAAGGAAAAATGGTACTTCAGCACTACTGCATTAAGTGTTTTCTTACATTTGTTTCAGCATACAGCCATATGAAATCAAAAATTATTTTGGTATTGCTCCTTTTGTCTTCAGTTAGGGTTATCAGTCAAAATACGATTGCCTTACCAGAGATTTTAAATTACACAAAACAATACTATAAGGCAGGAACGCAAAACTGGGACATATGCCAGGACAAAAACGGGCTGCTGTATTTTGCCAATAATGAAGGTCTTTTAAGTTTTGATGGCGTTTACTGGAAACAGTACCCTCTTCCCAATAAAACCATTGTACGTTCTGTAGCTATAGCTCCCGATAATAAAATTTATGTGGGAGGACAGGATGAACTGGGCTACTTTTCGCCTAATACAGTTGGCCAACTTGTTTATTACTCTTTAAAAGATCTTGTTCCGGAGCAAGACAGATCATTTTCAGATGTATGGGATATTGTTTGTACCGGTAACCAGATATTTTTTCGCAGCAACCAGCGGATATTTGTACTTGCAGATAAAAAAATGCAGGTATTCCCGGCTGACGCCTGGTCTTTTATAGGATTAACACACCAGGGCATTATAGCGCAGAATGGGAATAACGAGATATCCCGGTTTTTGGGCAATAAATGGGCGCCTGTTTTGAAAAATGATGTTCTTCCGGCTCATTCTATTATTACCGCTTCTATTATGATAGGTAAAGACACCACCCTCTTAACAACACTTAAGGATGGTATATTTATTTATACTGACAGAGGCATTACAAAACTTTCTAATGCTAACCTGGACGCGATAGCCACTCAATATATATATAATGCCACAGCCATAACTGAGAATCATATTGCATTAGCCACTACTATGATGGGATGTTTTGTGATAGATAAAAAAGGCAACCTGGTTCAGCAGTTTTCAAGGCATGAAGGACTCCAAAACAATAATATCCTCAGCATTTTTACAGACCAGAACAAAAATCTCTGGCTTGGTCTTGATAATGGTATTGACTTTATCGCCTACAACAGTGCCATCAAAAATATTTATCCGGGAAACCAGGATGAGGGTTCGGGTTACTCCTGCATTGTTTACCACGATAGTCTTTTTATAGCCACCACCAGCGGTCTTTATTATGCTCCGCTTCAGCCTCAACAACCAGACCTGAGTTTTGTAAAAGGGTATTTTAAACCTGTTATCAATGCCAGCGGACAAGCGTGGAATATATCTGAAGTAAATGGCAAATTGCTGATGGGTCATCACGAAGGTGCATTCCTAGTAGAGAATGGTAAAGCGGTTCCATTGGATAAATCAAGCGGTTTCTGGACTTTCCTGCCTTTATACGCAGTATCACCTTCGCCTGTAATGGTTGCCGGCAGTTATACCGGCATTAGGTTTTACCAGTACGACAAATCGCACTTTGTAAATTATAACTTTGATGCATCGTTTGAATCTGCAAGATTTGTTACCATTGATAATGATAAAATATGGGTATCACATCCGTATAAAGGTGTTTATTGCGTATCTGTAAAAGATCAAACCACCCAGGTGAAATTGTATGATGAAAAATACGGGCTCACCACACAAGGAAATTATATATTCAAAATAAAGAACCGTTTAGTAGTTGCCACCGAAAACGGCGTATTTGAATATAATGTTCGTGAAGACAAATTTGAACCCTCTGCTTATTTTAACCAGATTTTTGGTAAAACGATTATCCGTTATTTAAAAGAAGATACAAAAGGCAATATCTGGTTTGTATTCAACAAAAATCTTGGTGTGGTAGATTTTTCAACCGCCACACCAAGGGTGATTTATATCAGCGAACTGAATAACAAAATGCTGAGTGGTTTTGAACAGGTATACCCGCTGAATGAAGAGAATATTTTTGTTGGAGGAGAAAAGGGATATTATCACATCAATTACGAAAAATACAAACGCAATCATTCTTTTATAGAAGCCCAGTTCAGAGAAGTGAGGGCTACAGGAAAATCAGACTCGGTATTATTTTATGGATACTTTAAAGAAGTGAACGACAGGCAAAAGCAGGAAATTATTCCTTCCTTAAACTACCAGTTCAATTCATTTCATTTTGAATTTTCTTCTCCTACTTACGAGCAGCAGTCAAACGTGGAGTATAGTTGTTATTTAAAAGGATATGACAACCGTTGGTCTGACTGGAGCAATAAAACGGAAAAGGAATATACATATCTACCCGCGGGCACTTATCATTTTAGGGTGAGGGCAAGAAACAGCCTGGGCAATATATCTGATGAAAACGAGTATTCATTCATTATTTTACCTCCCTGGTATGAAAGCTGGTGGGCTTATGGCATATATGCATGCCTGTTAGTATGGGCAGGAATTATATTGTATCGCTGGCAAAAGAAAAAGTTCATTGTACAACAACTACGTTACGAAGAAACTCAAAAACGTCTGCGTGCGCTTCACCAGTTAGAGCTGGAAAAAAGTGAAAAAGAAATTGTGAAACTCAAAAATGAAAAACTGGAAGCAGAGATACAGCACAAAAACAAAGAGATGGCTTCTGCTACCATGCACCTGGTAAAAAAAGGAGAATTGATCACACGCATAAAAGATGAACTACAACATCTGAATAAAATCACGGAAGATGAAAAATATGCCGAAGCCTTAAAAAAGATCATCAAAACATTGGGTGAAGATGATAAAATGGACGCGGACTGGGAACACTTTACTGTTCATTTCGATAAAGTACACAACGATTTTTTTGTTGCATTAAAAAAGAAGCACACTGATCTTACACCCAATGAACTAAAGCTATGCGCTTACCTGCGCATGAACCTGAGTACAAAAGAAATGGCACAATTAATGAATATTTCTGTAAGAGGTGTTGAAATAAGCCGCTACCGTCTTCGAAAAAAATTACAAATACCAACGGAAACAAATCTCTTTACATATTTGCTCAATTTTCAGGCAGAGGGGAAAGGTGAATAGTGAATCAATGGTTTCCTTAAGAAACATACATGCATCATCCGGTGAGTAATGAGGGCTTATGATATGTAAGATTCTTTCCAGGCATTCCGAAAATATCATACCTACGGTACTTTCCCATTTTATTTTGCTTATATCCTCCAGAATATCGCCTCTATTAGGCTTGACTGTTCCTTTAATGCTGATACAGACTAGTTTTTTAAACCATGGGTAAAGTATTACTGAGCACGGCCAATAAGCTCCTTAGGAGCGACATATTGGTAAATATTATGCCGGAAGATATTGAGTGCCGTAGGCACGACATTTTCCATCAAAACTAAAAGAACAGCTTAAGAAAACGACATTGAATAGTGAATAGGGAATTAATGTTGATTAATCAATCTATTCTTTGTTTTAAACATTCATTCTTTACAATTAAAATAAATTACACACGCAGTTCCTTTGAAGCTAAAGCCTTAATTTGGATACTATATTGGTCAAATAACTAATAAAATGAATGCGTTCTTATCACGCCGCTCTTTTTGCTCTTTCCCAGTTTACCGATTGTGTTTTTTTTATGTAACGAAAGAAACCAAGAAACACAGAAAGGTTCATTATAAAAAAGTAGTAAGGAACAAAAAGTACTTTAATGCTTGTGGAGCGGTTCTCTAAAAACCAGCCGGTTAGGGCAGCTATGTAAAACAGCATTTGCAGCCAAAAGAATATAGCATATATACCGGTGCTTAATAAACCCTGGTTATAAGCCAGCAGATACGCTACTGGTATTAAAAGCAACAGGCAAACCGGCGTAAGCGTCCAGCGTAATACACGGTGAGAGATGTATTGAAAAGAAAGCATTCCGTATTTAAAAACATTGAGGAGAGAACGCAATCTCACTACAGACTGTATTCCACCCGCAGAAATTCTAACCTTACGTTTAAGTTCTTCTTTTACATTGGCTGAAGAGTTTTCAACCGCATAAGCTTCCGGATCATACTGGATAGTATAGCCTTCCTGTGCAACTCTTAACGAGATAATAAAATCATCAAGTAAGGTATCTTTTTCTACTTCCCGGTACAATTCAGTTCTGATCGCAAACAACTCTCCCGCTGCGCCAACAACGGAATATAATTCTGCATCCCATTTTTTTAGTGCAGACTCATATTTCCAATACAACCCTTCACCCGCTCCCGATGCAACATCAGTTTCTTTATCAGCAATCCTCTTTTCGCCTGAAACACAACCTACGGTTGGGTTTGAGAACAGTTGTACAATGCGGCGGATGGATTCCTTTCCCAACAATGTATTGGCATCGCTGAATACCACTACAGGCGTTTTCACAAATTTCATTCCCCGGTTCATAGCGCTGATTTTTCCATTCCGTTCAGGTAAATGATGCACTGTAACATTATCATATTTTCTCAACATATCAGGTGTTCCATCGTCTGATCCGTCGGTTACCCATACAATATGCAGTTTATCTTTCGGATAATCCAGCGACATTGTATTGTTCATCTTTTCCTGCACATAATCTTTCTCATTATAGGCAGCAATAAATAATGTAACATCTGGTTCGTAAGCAGATGAGTTTAATGGGTTGCTTTTATGTGATGCAAAGATGCGTTTGATCTTTACCATGCCATATAACAGGATACCATACCCTACGTAGGTATATATTACTATAAACACCAGGAACCAGAATAATAATTGCAGGAATAACATGGTTGATCAGTTTTATTGGATAAGATTTTTAATACCTATTTCACCTCTTCGTATAATTCATTGTAAATGTTCAATACATCTTTCGCCATCGCCTTCCATGAAAACCTGGATGATTGCTTCAGCCCTGCTTCAACGAGTTGAAGGCGAAGATTCTCCTTATTAAAAATATCAAGCATGGCATTAGTGATCTCTTCCGGTTTATAGGGATCTACAATCAATGCTGCTTTCCCTGCCACTTCCGGCATTGAAGAAGTATTAGACGTAATAACCGGCACACCGCAAGCCATAGCTTCCAGCATTGGTATACCGAAACTTTCTCTTAAAGACGGATACAGGAAGGCAAGGCTTTGCCTGTAAATCGCCGGCAGGTCAGTATTGATCACGTACCCTGTTAGTACGATATGATTGATTAAATCTGGCTCTTCTATTTCACGCAATACTTCTTCAAGCGCAGTCTTATCATAATCAAGCATCACTAATTTATAATCAGCATTCGACTGATGTCTGAAATCTGCAAAAGCTTTTAAAGTTCCTTTTGTGTTTTTCTTAGGATCAGTATTACCAAGAAAGAAAAAATAGTTCTCAGGCAAATGATATTTTTCTTTTACCCTTTTCAGCTCAACGGCATCGGTAACAGGTTTAAAATATTCACTCACTCCATTGTATATCGCCTTCAGCTTATTATTATCCTGTATGCCGAAAAAATCTGCAATACGCTTTCTTTCAAAATGCGATACGGTAATAATTTTTTTGCTCTTCTCCACTACTTTTGGCACCACCAGCTTGCGATATACATTTCCGAATCTTTGATAAGAGGTAGCATCACCGCTGAGAATTTTAATGTAACTACTCTCCATATAAATAATATCATGGAGTGTAGTAATTAAAGGGATACTACAGTTTACAGGCGCTGTATTGCTGGTGCAGTGCAGCATTTCACAGCCTGCTTTTTTAGCCGCGCTTAATAAGGAAAATTGTTCCCACATAGGATAGGCGCCTCCATCAACTGTAACAATCTTAAAGTTGGGTGTTTCTTTTAAAGCACTGGCATCTTCATCTGGCTTCACAAAAATGAAATATTCATTTTTGAAATCGATCTGTTGCAGGTTCCGGATCAGCTCCAGTGCAACCATATCCATTCCATGTTTCTTTTTGCGAAATAATCTTTGTCCTTCTATTCCTATTTTCATACTTTTTGTTTTGAGGATGTTCTATCCTATCAATAATTTCCTGATCCTGTTATACACTACTACCTCTAACAGGTAAGAAAATGCGATCATTACAATTATATAAAGCCCATACTCTATCAATTTATTATGCACAAAATGCAGGTAAGTAGCTTCTACCACCAGGTAATGATGCGATATATAAATAACATAGGAGCAGGGCGCCAGGTATTTGAATGCTCCGAACACGGCATTGAATCCATACCACTTGAAATACTGCCATAGTATTGCCCCGAACATTACTACAATAGCGAATACAAAATGCCTTAACTCAACAAACGGGTATGCCACTAACGGGTATGTATAAACTTTTGTATAATTGAAATGGATATACAGGTTCAAGGAAAGTATTGCTGCAATGGTAAACAATACATAAGCATACGGCATGATGTTCTTAAAACTGTATGCTTCCTTTTTAAGATAGATATCGGCAAACCGAACTCCAATCCACCAGATGGCAAAATACATAGCGAGCCGGTTGATTATAAACGGATAAATGAGATAAGAAACAGCGGCTGTTATTACCAATACATTCACCCAGGTATTTAATTTTTTAGGTATTACATTAGAAGCAAGGGCGAAGAATAGCATATAAAACCACCACTCATAAGAAAGCGACCAAAGCACTCCATTGCCCATATAGGTGGCAGATACTACATTGGGCTTTTGTGAAACCACATCCTGCAGCATAAAGATATTGCCCAGCAAAGTTTTCCATTCAGGTCCAACAAGCCTGTGTTCGGTATAACATTTTATAAGATACCCAAGGAGAAATATAAAAAACAACGGTATGTATAACCGGATAAAGCGGCGAACGAAATAAAACCTGAAAGACTTATCAACCGACTTTTCATATGTATACCTGATCACAAAACCTGAGAGCACAAAAAAGATGATTACCGCTTCAGGACCAAAACGGAAAAAGAACCCAATATTTATTCCAGCGAGGTAAATCTTCTGCGGCAAGGTATGAAACAGCACCACATATAGCGCGGCAAATCCACGAAGCGCTTCCAGTTTTTCTAATCGGTTCTTTTTCATATTACTCAGGATTAGGATTTTTGAAATTAATTCACTTTACTAACGGTGGCAGTATGTTTGGTATGAATAAATTTTTGATTGGCCCCTTTTATTTTCAACAAGGATATCAGCATCAACAGCATTCCTTTCGGCAAACTGATCAATGCTTTTAATGTATTCGTATTAAAAAAAGAACGTGGTATAGAAAACAAAAAAGACAGCATACAGGCCATTGTAATAAACAACCAGCTCATCGATAACTGATTACTTCCAAGTATATAATTAATTGATACAAACAATGCACCTGCTAATATTACAGCACCTAACAACAAAACCCTGGGCGGTTGAATAAACTGCATGGCTTTATCAAAATAATCAACATTCCCTTTTAAGAACAAGTGTTTCACCGAAGTAAAAAAGTCTTTCCTGAAATAATGCAATTGTGCTGAAAGCCAACGACGGCGTTGGTTACCAAATACATCTGCTTTTTGTACTTTTTCATCGTATACCAATGCATCATCTAAATATTCAATAGTATACCCAGCCTTCAACATATTTAGTTCTATTTCTTTATCAAAGCCACCCACTGCTGTGGCGCCTGCCATCAGGTCTTTAAAATAGCCGTATTTGAAAGCCATGCCCGAACCAATAATGGCGGATGATAATCCAAGCACACGATGACCTTTTCTGAAGATATTATTATTGATTTCTTCACTCACCGCATCCAGTATTGCCCAGGAATTGTTCAGATTTTTTGCAGCACGATGTCCTTGCACCGCCATAAAATCTTCTTCGAATGCGGCATTTATTTTTTGAAGAAAATCTTTTGCCATCATGTTATCTGCATCCAGTATTACTGCGATATCATAACTATTGTCCAGTTGCTGCATTGCCTTGTTCAACGCTTTGGCTTTTGTGCTTTTTTCAAAAGTTACTTCTATAAGCTTTATAGGCATTCTTCTTAATCGTTCCAACGTTTGTTTTTCAAACGAGTCTGCTATAATCACAACATCATAAAATTCTTTCGCATAGTCCTGCATTAAAGCTGCTTCTGCTACTTCAATGATCACTTCATCTTCCTTATAACCGGGAATGAGCACTGCCATTTTTTTTGACACAGATGGTTTTGCATACACTCTTTGCTTGTAAAACAAACCAGCCAATGAAAAAATGAAGATGTACAATGTAGCAAGCGCCAGCAAA
The DNA here is from genome assembly GCA_047600465.1 of Agriterribacter sp. Taxonomy (GTDB): domain Bacteria; phylum Bacteroidota; class Bacteroidia; order Chitinophagales; family Chitinophagaceae; genus Agriterribacter. The sequence continues at coordinate 20,757 of JASGKU010000006.1, read as the reverse complement.
ACCAGCACGGTTAATTGTAGTATGTTGTATAAAAGCATAATAAAAGTTTTAATTACCAAAGCAGACTGAACAAATATTTTATCTCTTTATTCTGTTTCTCACCTTCAATGCATATTTGCGCAAAAAAGGCATGTACTTACCACTTTTCATATTGTACATGAATGACTCCTGGTCAAAGATCATTTCAAAATTTTCTGTACACAGCACAGGCTTCTTCGCAATGCGGTTTATTTCCATCGCCTGGGAAAGCTCACTCTCCACAAAAAGTACATAAGGTTTTGACATGTATGCCTTCGCCTTATGATCTCCATGATTATTCGGCCTTTTGTCTTGCTGCCATATCAGGCAGATCGAGCATTATAAGATCATTGTATTTTATATTGTTTGTCTTCAACCAATACTCAGTTTCCTTCCTGTACTTCTCAAGTCTTGATGTAACAATGGTTCCAATCTTGCTTCCTGGAATAAAAAGCGGGGGAGCATTCAATATAAAATCAATATATTTTTCACCATCATCATTTTGCTCCGGGGTGGGATCGGCACACAAAACACCATCAATATCAAAGCAGGCTTTCTCAAGCGTGGTATGATTTAAAATATTCCACTGAAAATATCTTGGCAACGGCAGTACTTCAAAATAGTAGTCCACTACTTTTTCTTTTCCGGGCACTACATATACAGCGCAATATTTAATATCAAATTTGGAGGAAAGCTCTTTCAGGTTTTCTTTACATTCATTCAATGCCGAGCCGGAAGCAACACTATCATCTACTACCAATATTTTTTTAAACTGCGTAGTATCAAAAAACTGGCTTCTTGCACCGGCTTTGTAGATATAACCATTCATAAAAGAATGAATATCCGTATAAGGACGATTTAGGTACAGCGCTAATAAATTAGCAGGCAGCATACCACTTCTTGGCACACCTACTATCAAATCTATATCACGCGGAATAACGCTTAGTCTTTTCAGGATGATATTGTTCAGGTCTCTAACATTGCGGTAATACATAGGATTCTATTTTAAGTATTTCTTAATTTGTTGGTATATGGCTTGTACATTATTTTCCCAGGAATGTGATTTTGCAAACTGGATGCGACGGCGCTTATTCTCTTCAGTGTTTTCAGTCAATGCTTTTTCTACTGCTGCTTTATATTCATTTAATGACGAGCATAAATAAACATGATCTCTGAATAGCTCCATTGTTTTTGTGGTAGTGGCTATCACTGGTTTTCCCATGGCTAAATACTCATCAACCTTGCGGGGATAATTGCCGATGGTAATTTCATTCACCAATTGTGGGTTCAAACAAACATCCAATGCATTCATATATTCCGGCACACTTTTTTTAGGTATGCTGCCAATAAAGTGAACATTTTTTAAAGTGTGTAATGCATGACTGGCAAATACTTTATCTTCTCCTCCTATCATCACAAAAGAATAATCCGGTTTACTTTTAGCCAGTTCAAACAGCAGATCAGCATCTAACCGCATGCTGTTGATATCGCCGATATACCCTATCCTTGGTTGTGGTATTTTTTCAATTGCTTCAGGAATAGAAAATTTTATTTGCGGATCATATGCGGAAAGATCAACCCCTTGACCCACATCGTTACTATCCTTATTGTATTCAGCGGCATAATCTGCCAGTTGTGGTGAATTACAAACAACGAGATCGCTTTTGCTAATCAGTTTGGGTTCCAATCTACCAGCATGCTTTTTCCAGTAGGCATAAGGCTGCACATTGTCTCGCCTGTAATACACTGACAATTGGGGATTCAAAATTTCTTTTGAGTAGAAACTGCGGTAAATATCATTGTCAATAAAATGAACAGGATTTTCAAATCCAATATCACGCGCTATTTTCTTTATGTAGTTAAATATTTTTTTATTATTCGCTTTGTTAAAGGCATCAAACAAAAAACCATCAGGCAAACTATTAATAGACCATACATAGAAAGGAAAATCGAGCACCCAAAGATTTTTATTTACCTGGCGCAAAGGATCTTTCTTCTTTTTTAATACATCCATCCGGTGTGCATTTTCCGCAGTAGGTTTTTTCTTGTAAATAGTCATCATGTCCAGCGGGCTGTTCACATACAACACACGATTATCAACCGCAATTTGTTTTGCAATATCAATGGCGTTTGAGCCTATGGGAATATCCCATGATTGAAGCCCCGTGATGATAAAATCTTTTCCTTTCATATTGAATGATTTTTACTTTTTATTTTCTATTGAAGGTTCCGGTGTATCAAATACTTTTGAATTCAACATAATTGCCATCGACACATACACCAGCATTCCTGTTGGCATACCTCCCAATACCGCATTACCATACGAAGCCACCATTACACCCGCCATACCCGAGGCTAATGCCGCGATTTTTAGCTTGAGCAAAGGATCACGTATTTTGAACATTATATTGTAAGACGATCTGCCCAGTGTATAGAAAAGAATAAATAAATGAAGTACCAACCCTACTATTCCCTGTTCTACCCATACAAGTACATACCAGCTATCTGTAGCAACCTGCGAAAGAAATGCATAAGGTAAATACCGCTGCGCTTTTACGCCGCCATGCCCGATACCACCACCAAAGGGTCTTGATGCAAGATATCTTTTGAGAATACGCTGGTTATCTAATCTCACCTGTAATGATGCATCGTTTGGATCAAATGCAGTACGCATTCTTCTGATCTGATCATTACCCTGACCAATAGTTGTAAACCGAAAAAAGATAAATACTACTGCAAGAATTGCCACACCTATGCTTAATATTTTCAGGTTTTTCCTGAGAATAAAAAAAACCATGAAACCAGACAATGGCACACTGATAGCACCGCGGGTACCCGAAATGATCATACCATAAAATGCCACTAGCGCTACAGTAACAAAAAAATATTTTTTTGCTTTTACGGTTTGTGCCATTGAGTAAATGGTAAATACAACAGCAGCATACGCCTGTGTACCACCAAATTGCCCTGCATCACTTAAAAACGAAAACACTCTTAGCTTACCGAACAGTATATGCGTTTTGTAATTGCCTTCATTCAACCAGGCTTGTTCAGCATAATCAACACCAAACTTCAATTGCATTATTCCTTTCAATGTGGCCAGTATAGAGAATATTCCCCACACGTATAAAAAGTAATCAAGCTTTTTATTGTTGTTTATTAATAACAGTGTTAATGGCACTAATAGCAGCATATAAAAAGAAACTCCCCTGCCGGAAAACCATGCGGCTGTACTTCGTGCTTCAGGGTTTACCAATTCGAATACGGAATATCCAAACCAGATAATGGAAAGAAAGGTGATGTCTTTATTTGCAGGAGACCAATCAATTCTTTCAGCAAACCTGTTCATGAATAAAGCGAGGTATGTAAGAATAAGAATAGCATCCAACCCCAATCCTACCTGAACATCTTTCACGTAACGCCCCATCCCTATCAAAATAAAACTGAGCGCTATAGCCGTATAAACGCCAACAATAGGGTATTTAAACAGAATATACAGGTAAATAATCCCAATGAAAAGGCCAACCACTAATCCAACTCCAACCAATTGCATTTTCGCGGCAATTACCATAATAAAGGCAACAGCCATCAACAACAACAGGATGTTGCGGGGCTTTGCCAGGCTGCGCGAGCCTGAATACGCTTCAAATGGATGTATGGTATTTTCAAACATCATTGTGCAACTTTCGCATTTACAATTTCAATTTGATTTTTATGCAAAAACTTATTGAACATTGATCTGTAAAAATGTATTCCTTCCGAAAAAATATCATTATAGTGCAGCGTGAGTTCTTTGTTTAAAAAGATCATTCCAATCCAGATGCCCAAAATGGTAAACAGGATAGATGATACCGCAACCAGTATAAGAGATTTAAATAAAAAGATGGCGATCATATCTCCGATAATATTTACAATCACCATTATTAAAACCTTCAGCGCATTTATATTGGGCTTGTTAATGCTATCTAATCCAATACCCGTCATCCTATCTATCGGCAATAACAGCCCATAAATAGAAAACACTCTTACAATATTCACTGCATTAAAACCTGTTACGGGATCGGTTTGTACATACTGTTTTCCGGCGAGTAAAAAAACAAACGTGTCTGCAAACACAAAAGTGAAAAGACTAAGAAATACAAAGAGGTAAGTTAGGGCTCCAGCATATACATAAAACAGGGAACGTACTTCCGAAATTTTTCCATGCAAACTTGCTTTTGACATTTTTGGAAAAGCTGTAGCAGCAAAGCTTCTCAGCGGTATCTGTTGCAGTTCAGTTAATTTCAACGGTATACTGTATAATGCCACGGCAGCGCTCCCAAGTGGGCTCAAACTTATAATAATGGTATCTGCATTTCTTAATAAATTAGTGCCTACCAATGCAAAAGTGGTATACTTTCCAAAGTGAAGTAATGTGCTGTTTGTTGCACGGTTTGACTTTTTGATATGTTTTAAGCCATCCCAGCCTGCAACAACGGCTACTAAAGATGTAAATGCATTAATAATAAGGTTCACCCACACAATCTCAAGCAGCGTTAGTTTGAAAAAATAAAAATTCACTAACAGCACTATAAAAAAACCACCGCTGTTAATTGTTTTAAGCAACAGTATTTTTCCATATTTTCTATCGGCCTGTAACATTACCAATGCATTGTTCCACGGGAGGTTAAAAAAAGCAAGCAATGGGTACCATGCAAAGAATAAGTGATAGCCGGACTGTTGTATGGCATTGTGGAAAATAAAATTGCAGCTTGTAATTAAAACTGATACGATCAGGGTTGAACTACATCCAATCATTGCGTTTGCGCCGATGAGTTGAAAACGAAATGTTTCATCTGCGCCTGATAAATATCTTACCAAACCAATATTGGTAATGCCAAAACGGAACATATCAACCAATGATCCCGCAGCAATAAACAATACCCACTGTCCAAACATGTCAACATTCAGGCTTCTTGATAAAAGAGCAAAACCGGCAATGCCGAAAAAGGCAATGATAAAATTTCCCGTCAGCGAAAGGAAATTATCTTCTTTTATAATTTTATGAAATTTCTTTTTCAAGGGATTGGATTTAAATTTGATTTTTTGAAAAGAATTGAAAACGGAAAACATTCTTGATCTTTTTCCTGAAACTGCTTGCTTTTTTAGGCAGGTCTCCTAATAACATCTCTGTTTCTTTTATTTCTACGCCATTTAAAATGAATTGCAACTTATCTCCCGACAGCGATTGTATATTATCCAGCACCACATGATCCGCATCTGTCCACAACCTGTTAGACCTGCATACCAATATGGTCAAATCTGCACCAGCTATCAATTTTACCGGATAGTTGTTATTGATAAGAGAAGGCAACTCTATCAACACATAATCCGGAATAAATGATAAAGTAATTCCCTTTTGCTTAAGGATTTCATTATAATTTGCGGCATTGAGATACTGCTCGTTGATTTCACAAGCAAAATAAAATGAAGAAGGAAGATAGGTTGATGGTTCAGCTAAAAAAGAGTTGTTCAGGTCTACCCTTGAATCCTGGTAACCCAATAACCTGCTTATTACCGGGTATCTTCTTTGTTGAGTAACTTTTTGATATGGCGCACCATACTGCAATACCAAAACTTTGTTTCCTTTCTGAATAAGCCTTTTAGCAATATTGGCCGACAAAACAGACTTACCTTCTTTTTCGCAGGTACTGACAAATACAATGGTTTTTACTTTAGTACCTGTGTTAACAGCAGCAACACTTTGTTCAATGTTCTGCGTAGTTACTTCAAGCAAGCGGTTTTGGATAAAGGGCAAATTGATACTGCCAGGATTTAATGATATTTTAGGAATCATTCCAAGTGACGGGATTCCTAAAATCTTTGATGCTTTCCTGCTGTTCTTTAGCGTATCGTCTAAATATTCCATCGCCAGGATTACACCAAGCACCAATATAAATCCAACCAACCCTGCCGCAACAATAAGCACAGCGCGTTTAGTAGGCATGGCCTGCAAAGGATAGTAAGGCGGATCTACGGTTTTTAAATTAGAAGTGAGCTCATTATCCTGCAGTTTAAGCTTGGCTAAATTCAAACCATGCAGCAATTCAAGATAACCCTGTTCGCTTACAGATATTTCTCTCTCAATTTTTTTAATGTTAGCTCCTGCAGGTGCATAAACAGCATACTGTTTCTCAAAGTCCCTGTTAGTTTCATCCATCACCTTTATCTTAGCCTTGAGGTTTTCAGCTTCCGTTACTTTAGCAATCCATTCAGACAGCGTGGTGCTTATTGGTAATCCTTCAACGGAATTCTGGTAATGATACAGGTCTCCAACACTGGCTTTAATTTCATGTTGTATTGCTTCTGATTCTTTTTTAAACTGCTCAATTTTTTTAGTGTTCTCATCACTTTGAACGCCACTTGCCTCCGCTGATGCAATTTCAAAATTCAGATCTCCCAGTTGTTTTCTTTTCTCAAGAACATTGCTGCTTTTTACCTGAACCAGTTGCTGTATATCCAGCTTCTCTTCCAGCTTTTTTATCTCTGCTTCTGCACCTGCAAGCAAGGCCTTTTTACTGTTGTAATCCTGTCCCATGTCTTCTTTTACCACGGCTACCGCTTTACTCTGTTCGTAGTAATTGATGATGTTGTTGGATTTATTGAAAGCGAGTAATTGATCTTCTGCTTTTTTCAGTTGCATACTGGCATGCCGCAACTGACCTTCAAAATATTTCACTACCGCATCTGAACGGTTTTCTTTAATTTTTTTGTAATTCTCTATACATACATCATTAAAAATTAACAGTGTTTGCTGGCAGATACCCGGGTCATTTACTTCATAAGTAAGCTTTATCAAATCACTATTATTAAGTCGCTCTGCTTTGATGGAAGAAATTGCTTTGATGGAATAATGTTCATCTTCAAAATTCAATAACTTATAAACGAAGTTGGTATCATTGCTTTGCATCAGTGCTGTAAGATTTGCCACCGTTTTTTCATAATCTGCCTTATTGATAATAGAAGGAAAAAGCGTTGAATCATCACCGTTATCACCAGACTGCGTACTGCTGCTGTCTGTTAAAAATTTCACATTGCTGTGAGCAACATATTTGTATAAATACGACGGTATTTTTTCTTTGAAAGCAGCATACAATTTTGGTGAAATGTATTTTGGATCTGCATGAGGAAGCAATAAATGCTGGCTTAATAACCTGATAGCAACCTGCTCCTGTGTTTCTCTTGATTTAATGATATTAATAAGGTTATCGAAAGCGGTATTGGTAGCAAAATAATTGAACGACTTTTCCATCTCTATAGATGAACCGGAAGCAAGTCCGGTGTATAATACAGTGCCCGAAGTATAACTTAACTTAGGTTCTTTTGTAAGCACATTTACCATTGATGCAAGCAACAATGGTACTATGATCAGCATAACTTTATGCTTCAGCATTAATCTTATCAAACCTATCAGTTTCATTATCTTTAGTCAGAATCGGGGTTTTTAAATGCAAAGCCAACTACTTCTTCTAATATTTTTTTAGCTACAATAAAATCAGACTTTGCCATCTCATACTCAGATTTAATTCTTGATGTCATATCAGACAACCGCACATATTCAGCCGTAGGAATAACGCCATTCCTGAATTCTCTTTCCACCATTTCATAATTTACCGTGGCACTACCCATGTTCTGCGATTTGATGCGGAGCAACTTTTGCTTCAACAACAGATCTTCGTATAGTTTTATCACAGCCTGCCGTATTTCATTCTCCTGTTCCTGTTGCAGGTATTTTGCCTGCTCCACTTCAGCTTTGGCTTGTTTGATCTGCGTTTTCCTGCTTATTACATCAAACACGGGGAGCTTAATAAAAAGCCCTCCCCCATAGTTGAACTGGTTACTTGTTACAGATTGTATAGTAGTAGACTGACCATTAGCATTAGACGAAAAGTTATCAAAGGTTCCATACCTTGTATCAGCCTGGATGCCCATATTTCTCAACCATGAATTCTGTTGTATTTTGAGGTTTGCCTGCCTTGCCACAAACTCCTGTCCACGGTAACTCACCATCGCATTATGACGAACAGCCGAATCTATCAAAACCATTAATGACGGAAAATCAACTTCGGCAATTTTTCCGAGCGTATCTGCAACGGCCTTGATGCTATCTGCTGTATTTTTTTTGGAAGATGTTTGTGCTATCACATTCATTGCCGCAACTGCCATTGCACCGATCAGTAAAATTCTTAGCATTGCTTTCATAGGTTTTTATTTGCCGGTTAAACAGATCCCTTTTGAAGCAATGCGGGCACAGTTCGTAAAATAAGTTTGATGTCGTACCAGAAAGAAAAATTGTTTCCTTCAAAGTGGTCAGCGTATTCATTGTCTAATCGCTTTCTTTCTTCTTCTGACATATTTCCGCCCTTTCCCCTTAATTCAACCTGCCACAAACCTGTAATACCGGCGGGTGCCAGGAAACGTTTTGACAAAGTATCTACGGTAAGTAATTCTGCCTCATATACCGGCAGTGGGCGGTTGCCAACAATTGACATATCGCCTTTCAGCACATTAATTAATTGGGGCAATTCATCAATACTGGTATTCCTGATAAATTTTCCTACCCTGGTAATTCTTGGATCGTCAAGAATTTTTACAAATGTGGAATTGTTTTTTGCGCTTTCTTTCTTTTGCACATTATACCAGTAGTCGCAAATTTCGTGTGTATCAATATACATTATAGGTGAGCATGTTTCACCTTCCGGCAACTGTGCACATCTTGGACATGAAGTGGCCGCAATACTATCTTTATTAGTTGCTAATTTATTATACTGATTTTTTTCCTTGGCCAGTTTCTTCAACAGATCATCTGAGCCGGTACGCATAGAACGCAGTTTGTAAAAATCAAATGTTTTACGCCCTACACGTTTCGCAGTATAGTACACTTTTCCTTTTGATTCAAGTCTTATAGCAATTATGATCAGCAATAATAACGGTGAAGCAAGCAGCAACAGAGATGAAGCAGTAACCACATCAAAAATGCGTTTTGACAATGGCATTCTGTAAGGGATTGTTGCTTGTTCTACAATAGGCAATGCATTTTTTGTTGCTCTGAAATAGCGAAGAAATTTAATCCTGTCTATAACAGTTTCGGATGAAAGATCCGACGCTACATAACAATCGTCTACGCGCAGGGTAAATGCTGTTTTAAATATTTCTGCATTAAACTCACGCAGTAACAAAATATAGGGAGTGTGATTATACTCAGCACGCTGCCTTATCCAACTGAATAACTGCAACCCGTCCTGACCGGTTAAATGATAATCACAAATAAACGCGTCTGGTTGTTTATTTGATTTCAGATAGTTTATCGCCTGCAGGTTGTTCTGTAAAACATTCAGGGAAACGTTTCCGGTTTCCTGTAATGATTCAAAGTACTGCGGTGAAGTACCTATATACAATATGTTTAGCTTGGGTTGGATGGTATTCATTGGATTTAATTCTTTATTGGATCTAATATATTACTACCAAACCAGTGCGTAGTGTATGGGAGAAAGGTTCTTTTTTACCACTTCGCTTAGTTCTTCCGGGTTAAATGGTTTGGTAAGATAATCCTGCGCTCCAAGCCTGTAACAATTTATACGCTCTTTGCTTTCTGATCTTGCCGATAACATAATAAAAGGCGTATGCTTTGTAAATCCGCGCCTGCGCACTTTTTTCAAAAACTCAAATCCATCCATATTTGACATCTGAATGTCGCTGATGATAAGATCAGGCAAGTTTCCTTCAAGCCATACCAATGCATCTTCACCATTGTTAATAGTAATTACATCATAATCTTCTGAGAGAAAATTGTTCAACAACAGGCAGATACTTTTCTCATCATCTACCACAAGGATTTTCTTTTTCATGGGTATTTATTTAAGCGTTCAATACAGATTTATTCATTTGAGCAACAACCGCTTTAATCATTGTTTCCAGCTTCTCCATTCTGAATATCAACTCTCCACTCACATTTTCTTTATCAGCCAGTGTATCTATCAGTTTTATTTCATTCTCAATTTTTGTTACACCGCAATAACTGATTACAGGTTTTATTTTATGTGTAAGCTTTTTAATATTTACATAATCATTTTTGCCGCAGGCCAACCTGATTTCTTCACCAAATCTTGAAACCTCGTCTATAAAAACGGCTATCATTTCCTTCACCGCATTTTGATTACCGTGGCAAAAGGTTTCAATTACAGACAGATCGTATAACTTTTCATCACCATTTTCAGTGAGCAAAATATTTTCATCTCTATCCATTTTGTATTTGTTTATGATGTTTAATAGGTTTTACACATAGCGCTGCTATTGAAAACATTGGTTTAACCAATATTTACAAGCAAGCATTTATCGTATTCGATGTTAAAAGCTAATCTTTTAAAAGACTTTCCAATTCAACTCCCGCAGTTGCTGAAGCTGTAACATGCTTGGTTGTATCAATACCAATACAGAAATAGTTAAAGCCATTTTCTCTCATTTCATTCTTATCGTAAATATTTCTTCCGTCAAATACAACCGGGCTGCTCAATAATTTTTTTACTATCCTGAAATTGGGGAATTTAAATTCGGGCCATTCGGTAAGTATTGCTAAACAATCAGCATCAATCAATGTTTCGTACTGATCTTCGCAATAAGTAATGCTATCGCCGAAATGATGCTTCGCTTCTTTAATAGCTACCGGATCATACGCTTTTACTTTAGCGCCAGCCTCCAGCAATTGTTTTACTATCACTAAAGAAGGTGCTTCGCGCATGTCATCTGTTTGAGGTTTAAAAGAAAGCCCCCACAATGCAATTGTTTTGCCTTCTATGTTTCCGTCAAAAAATTTCATGATCTTATTAAAGATTACCATCTTCTGGTCGGCGTTTACCGCTTCTACAGCTTTAAGTACACGAAGATTATAATTGTTTTCACCTGCAGTTCTTATCAATGCCTGCACATCTTTTGGAAAACACGATCCACCGTATCCAATACCAGGATAAATGAATTTGTTTCCTATACGCGAGTCTGAACCAATACCTTTTCTTACGAGGTTAATATCTGCTCCAACAATTTCGCAGAGGTTGGCAATATCATTAATGAAACTTATTTTAACAGCCAGCATAGCGTTAGCTGCATATTTGGTCATCTCCGCAGAAACGATATCCATAAAAATAACAGGATGACCGTTTAAGGTAAATGGTTTATAAAGACTCTTCATCAAATCCTTTGCTCTTGCGCTTTCAAGACCTATAACAATTCTGTCGGGCTTTAAGAAGTCATCAATAGCTGCTCCTTCTTTAAGAAACTCAGGGTTTGATGCTACATCAAATTCAATATCAACGTTGCGGTGTCTCAACTCGCCTTGTATTGCATTTCTTACTTTTTCTGCAGTACCAACCGGCACTGTACTTTTTGTAACAACCAGCAAGTAATCATCCATATATTTTCCGCAATCACGTGCAACAGCCAATACATATTTCAAATCTGCAGAACCATCTTCATCAGGAGGTGTACCTACCGCAATAAACAGCACTTCGCAATCTTTTACAGCTTCAGCAATATTGGTTGTGAAAGACAGCCTTCCTTTTTTCATGTTACGGTGCAACATGTCTTCAAGACCTGGTTCATAAATTGGTATAATGCCATTGTTAAGGTCATCAATTTTCTTTTGATTGATGTCTACGCAAACAACATCAATACCTACTTCAGAAAAACAGGCGCCTGTAACAAGACCAACATAGCCGCTTCCAACAATTGCAATTTTCATAAGATTTTTATTTTTTTCGAGGTTTAAAAAACCGGTTCTAAAGTTTTACTACAATACATTTCTACAAGTGTATGTATCATGAAACGCAGAAAGTTGAAGAGATATTATTCAAAAATTTACGGTGGATAACATAAAAAAATTTTCAGTATCTCTCTAATAACTTTCTGCCAAATGAGTAAGTGTTACTTATTAAATTGAAGGAAAAAATACTGAACAAAAAACTATAAACACCTATTCATAAATAGTTGTTTTTTCCATTCACATCAACCCTTTTAAATTCCTGTAAGATATTTTTAATGTGAAATACCAGGTTTAAAACAATCACTAAAAATTGATTCTTTCCATCTTTATCAATACAGCAGTTCAATTACATATGCGCACAGCATGCGTACTTCTACACTATATATGTTTATATGCATCTTTTTTAAAAGCAACCAGAAAGCCAAAATAATAGTTGAATATTTCAGAGAAATGAAAATTTTGCCCAGCTTAAAAAATAAAAATAGTTGGAGCGTTGTACTCGAAATTTGAGATATTGTAATTGATTTGTTAAGCCGCCCTTGGGAGGCCACAAAATAAACCCACCAGTAACGACTACCCGAAAATTCCTTTCCGCTCATAGTATCATTCAATCATGCGATTTTCTTCCTAAAAACAAAACAAGCTTCGTTTATTGCTTAGAAAACTTAGTTTTTTACCAGATTTTTCCGGGTTAAATATCTCAATAAGAAACATTATTTTGCTGAAGAATTGAATTATATGAGCCGAGTAATTATTTATGATGATGACAAAGATATCCTTGAAATGACCTCTACTGTACTTGCGTTAGAAGGTCATAAAACGCTTTGCCGCGAAAACTGCAGTAAACTCTCCGAAGACATAACGGGTTTTCAACCTGAAGTTATTTTAATGGACAATTGGTTACCTGGCACCAGGGGGGTAGATGCTATAAAATTTATTAAAGCCCAGCCTGCTTTTGCGCACATACCTGTAATATTTTTCAGCGCTAACAGCAATGGTGAAGAACTGGCTAAAGAAGCCGGTGCGGACTGGCTGTTAAAAAAACCATTTGATATGGGAGATTTGCTGAGTACCGTAAAAAAAGCAGCGCAAAATGCACAAACCAATTAGTTAATCAGCTTTCGTTTGAGGTCTTCAGACAATTGATTTAGCAATGCAGCAATACCGTGCGCCGGTAAAATATTATCAATCGGCGATAAGGCGATAGCCTGTTCCGGCATATATGGCACAGCCGCTTCAGCCGGATCCTGCACTATATTTTTTCCACCCAGCGCTTTTACTTTCGTCATCGCATAAGCGCCGTCTGCATTTGCCCCAGAGAGCAAAACAGCTACCAGGTTTTCTTTATAGGCTGAAGCGGCGCTGAGAAAGCTGACTTCTATGCTTGGCCGGCTGTAATATACTTTTTCAGAAACGTCCAACGATAAAGATCCATTGTTCTCTATCAGCAGGTGGTAGTCTGCCGGGGCAACATACATATATCCAGGAAGCAGTTCGTCTTTTTCATCGGCTTCCTTTATCTGTAACGCACTCCTGGAAGAGAGTACATCTATAAGACCATTATCAGAGCCCTGGCTCCGGTGAAATACAATAATTACAGGAATATTAAAATCTTTGTTCAGTAATGACAATATGGTTAACAGCGCATCGAGCGCCCCTGAGGAGCCGCCAATAACGATGAGCTGTTTAGAAAAGATTATTTCTTTTTCCTCCATATTTTCTCTTTTGAATCAACAGGTACATAATGAGCTGCTATGCCTGAAAAACGCAGCGTTTCTTTGCTGCCCAACGCCAAAAAGCCAAGCGAATCAAGACTGGTATCAAACAACTGGAAAACCCGGTTCTGTAATTCACGATCAAAGTAGATAAGCACATTGCGGCAAACGATCAATTGAAACTCATTGAAAGAGGCATCAGCCACAAGATTGTGATGCGAAAAAATAAAATTTTTTGATAACCCCGGATCAAATCTTGCGCTATTGTAATTGGCAGCATAATATGATGAAAAATCACGCTCACCGCCACTTTTTATATAGTTTTCTGAGTACTGCTGCATGGCACTGATCGGAAAAATGCCTGATTTTGCTTTTTCCAATACGCCCTGGTTAATATCGGTTGCGTATAACAAAGCCTTGTGCAACAGCCCGGCTTCGTGTAAGATGATTGCCATTGAATATACCTCCTCCCCTGTTGCACAACCGGCATGCCATATACGGATGAAGGGATAGGTTGCCAATACCGGGAGTACCCGCTCACGTAATATTTTATAAAACCCCGCGTCGCGAAACATTTCTGTAACCGTTACTGTAATTTCTTCCACAAAACGCATAAACGCAACCTGGTCGTTCAGTATTCTCTTTTCCATGTCTTTAAAAGTTGAAAACCTGCCTTTCACAAAAAAAGCATCCAACCTTCTTCTCAGCGAGGCTTCTGCATAACCGGAGAAGTCATAACCGTACCTTCGGGTTATCTTTTCCAGTAATTGCTTTGTCTCCTCGGTATGCATTATCCGTTTGTTTATCAGGTGCTTTAAATCATCCTGCATCAATATTTTTTTTCATAAAGCCACACCCGTAATAAAGAAACCAGTTGGTCCATATCTACCGGTTTTGAAATATAATCAGATGCTCCTGCCGCAATACACTTTTCCCTGTCTCCTGTCATTGCCTTTGCAGTTACAGCAAGAATGGGCGTATTTTTAAAACGGGCATCCTGTCGAATAGCGCGTATACTTTCATAGCCATCCATTTCGGGCATCATCATATCCATCAAAACAACATCTACGGGTGCTTGCTGAATCAATTGCAAAGCCTCTTTTCCATCCATAGCAGGAATAATTTCCATCTGGTATTTTTCCAAAGCTTTTGTCATCGAAAAAATATTTCTTACGTCGTCATCCGCCAACAACACTTTTTTTCCTTTCAGCATATTCTCCTGCTGCAGATGCTGTTCAAACCCGATTTGATTTTTGTTATTTGCATTTTCCTGTACAAGGTGCAGGAATAGTGAAACCTCATCAAGAATGCGTTTGTAAGAATTGGCGGTTTTCATTACGATGGCATCTGCATACTTTTTCATTTTAAATTCTGTTAGCTGCGAAAACCCTGCACTCGTAAACAGGATAATAGGAAGCTCTTCAAAGCCCTCCTGGTTACGGATATTTTCCAGCAGGCTGTCTGCATCTTTATGCTCGGCGCTCATATCAAATATTACACACTGTGTATCGGTGTTTTGCAATGCCCGCACGCTATCACTCACCGACTGAAAAATTTCTGATCGCACATTGTATGTTCCGAGGTAATATGCCAGTGCTTTTGCATGCTTATAATTTTCTTCTACAATTAATACTTTCTTTGCTTTATGATCCAGTACATAATCTATCTTCTCGAAAATGGTATTTAATTGATCAAGCGCAACCGGTTTATTTATAAATTGCATGGCTCCCTTTAACAGGCTTTCTTTTTTTACCATATAGGCAGACATAATATGAACCGGTATATGACTCGTGCTTGGATTGGCTTTCAAACTTTCCATAACCTCCCATCCATTTTTTACGGGCAATTGTACATCCAATAAAATAGCAGCGGGTAAGTATCTTTCAGCTAATTGAACAGCCCTGTCTCCTCTTACGGCCACAATTCCTTTATATCCCTTTTGGCGGGCGTAATCCAGTAACGCTGTAGCGAAAGCTGTATCGTCTTCAACAATCAAAATTATTTTATCGCCTTCAGCAATATAACTTCTGTCATCAGCAATATCTTCAGGAATGATATGGCTATGGTAAAAATCTTCTGTTACTGTTAATGTTTGTGATTTGGGTTCGGCAGGCACATTTGTAATAGAACGTGTGCTTACAGCATCCCCACGTCGTAATGGAATATAGCAAACAAATTCACTGCCTTTTCCTGGCTCACTGGTAACGGTAACATCACCTCCAAGCAGTCTTGCCAATTCACGACTGATGGAAAGACCCAACCCTGTGCCTCCAAACTTGCGCCTGGTAGAGCCATCCTCCTGCCGGAACGCTTCAAAAATTAAATCTAATTTACCCGGGTTAATTCCGGGACCTGTATCTTTTACTGCAAAAAATATAAAGCCCGGTTTATCAAGCTCCGTACTAATGGTAAGTTGCACTTCACCTTTAGAAGTAAATTTAAAAGCGTTCGACAATAGATTTTTTAATATTTGCTCAACACGCAACCTGTCTGTTTCCAACACATCAGGTACTTCCGGTTGTAATAATATTTTCCAGTTGAGATTCTTTTCTGATGCTACCGGCTGAAAAAGCATTTGCATATTGTTGGTGATCTCCTGCACTTTTACCGGGAGTAATTCAACAGTCATCTTTCCAGACTCAATTCTTGAAAGATCAAGGATCTCATCAATCAGTTGAAGTAATCCATTACCAGATTGCTGTATTACGGTGGCTGATTGAACCTGCTCATTATTTAAATTCTTTTCATGATTCTCAGCCAGCAGTCTTGACAACAGCAGAATAGAATTTAAAGGGGTACGCAATTCGTGCGACATGTTTGCAAGAAACTCTGACTTATACCGTGTAGCAAGTGCCAGTTCTTCTGATCTTTTTTCTATCTCTTCATTCTTCTGCAGTATCAATTGATTGCGTTCCTGTAAAAATGCAGATCGTTCTTCGAGCAGTGTATTGGTTTGAGCAAGCTCTTCAGACTGTACTTTTAATTCTTCTTCTGAAGTTTGTAACTGTTCCGCTTTCGTTTCAAGCTCCATATTAATCTGTTCCATCTCCGTTTGCTGTGTCATCAATTCTTCAGCTTGTGATTGTGTTTCTTCCAGCAATTCCTGCATTCGTTGACGGCTTTGCACTGTATTTATTGCGATACCAGTATTCTCCGAAATCCTGTTAAAAAAATCCAGTTGACGTGGCGAGTATGGATGCAGCGCTCCTAATTCAATAACTGCCTTTACTTTGTTTTCGAACAAGAGTGGGAATACCACAATATTTACCGGCTTGATATTTCCCGACGTAAGATGAACATGAAACATCTCTGCGGGAATATCTTCAATAAGTGAGAGTCGTTTTGAACGGGCGCATTCGCCTACCACTCCTTCGCCTGCTTTTATGTTTTGTTTTACCAATCCATCGTCCAATGCATATCCATCTACAAACGATAATTCATTTTGACCGTGGCTGATAAAAAAAGCGCCTACCTGGCTATCACTATATGCTGCGCAAAAATGAAGGATCTTTCGTGACAATGCCTGCACAGTATCTTCTCCCATCATAGATTCATTAAGCCCTGCAACGCCTGTCTGCAGCCACTCTTTATCTGCGAGCGAATTAAAAGATTGCTCCAGTGAACCTGCCATTTTATTTAGGGCTCCTGAAATATTACCGAGCTCATCTGTTTCAGTATCTGTAACCCTTACAGTATAATCACCTGCAGAAATTTTTTCTGAGAGCGTTTGAATTACTTTAATGCGTTGCCTGATGCCGGCATCTTTACGAACAATTTCATCCTGCAGTTTTGCCCGCTCAGAAATATCTTTATTTGTTCTTACATAAAATACAATCGTAATAATAATTGCCAATAAAGCGGCCAACACTATAAAGAGGGGCGTAAAATTAGAAAACTTACTGAGCTCTTCTGTTCGCTTTTTTAAAAGACCATTTTCAACACCAGTCATCTTTGCCACCATCAGGTTTACACTATCCATATACATTTTCCCTTCTTCCATATCTCCAACTGCAATAGTGCCATTTATTTTTTTCTTATTCAGCACATCGTCCAGCTTCATTAAACGCTTTTTTATAAGCAATCTCAGTGTAATAACATTGGCTTGCTGGGCAGGATTATCATCTGTTTGTGTTTGAAAATATTCAGTGAGCAATTTTGTAGTGTCGATTGATGTTTTGTAAGCATCCAGGAAGGATGGATTACCGGTAATTAAAAATCCG
Organism: Agriterribacter sp.; assembly: GCA_047600465.1. GTDB lineage: Bacteria > Bacteroidota > Bacteroidia > Chitinophagales > Chitinophagaceae > Agriterribacter. The sequence continues at coordinate 3,010 of JASGKU010000006.1, read as the reverse complement.
CGTTGGTTATCTTCTGCATCTCTCACTGCAGACTGTGTTCTTTCAAGCGTTCTTACTACTTCACTCGTATGTCTTACCCATTTAACGCTGTCAAGCAGGCTGCTGATGCTACGGAGGGAAACGGCGGAACTTAATAATAAAATAAGCAGTGATATACTGAATCCGATTAACAGGTTTCTTTTTAATGTAGTCTTCATACTTTATTATACTATGCTATCAAGTAGTTCTTACGATTTGTTTTCAATGAGTGGCAACGTAAAATAAAACAGCGATCCTTCACCAGGTTTACTGACCACACCAAAATCTGATCCGTGTCTTTTTAAAATTTCGGCGCAGATATATAACCCAATACCAAGTCCCTGCGCATGCGTTGCAGCCCCTGAGACGCGGTAAAATTTTGCAAATACGTCGCATTGGTTTTTTTCATCAATGCCAATGCCCCAGTCTTTCACACCGAAATAGAGTTCGTTTTTCTCCGTTACTTTAGTAATGATTTCAATTTCTTTTTTGCCCGGGGAATATTTAAAAGCATTACTGATAAAATTAATGATGACTTGCTCCAGTCTTACATCATTTCCATTAACAATAAGTGCTGCATCAGCTACCTGCTTTCGAAGAATAATGATACCTGGAAAAAGATGATCTAACATTTGCAGGGTATTATCCAGGAGGTTTTCAAAATTCAAAGGAGCTAATCCAAATGAAAGTTTGCCGTTCTCAATTTTTGAAACATCCAACAGATCATTGATCAGATCTTCCAGTTTGGCAACCTGGATGAGAGAACGGTTAATGTAAGATTTTGTTTTGTCGTCTGTCACCAGCATTTCAAGCAACTGCACATATCCCTTTATGCTGGTTAACGGTGTTTTCAATTCATGACTGGCAATACTTAAAAATTCATCCTTTCTTTTTACAGCCTGCTTTTGTTCATCAATATCAGTAAAAGTGCCAAACCATTTAACCACATGATCTTCTTTTACAGGCACTACCCTCAGTAAATGATAGCGAAACTCTTCCGTATTCAGTTTCGCAATGCGTAATTCTAATTGTATGGGATTTTCCAGCCGGATAAGGTCTTTCCAGTTTTTTAAAATCTCTGCATCATCAGGATGCACAAAAGGAAAATTATGATACGAACTGGAGTATTCAAACCAATGATCATTTACGAAATCAATTTCTCCTTCAGCAGTAGCAGTAAAAGCAACCTGCGGGATGGCCGACAATATTCCATGCAACTCACGCGCTTTATCCTGCATATCTTGCTGCGCCTTTTTGCGGAAAACAATTTCCGTTTGCAATTCCTGCTGCATGGCATTGAGCGCCCGGTTTTGTTCATATAGGCGCTCAAAAGTTCTCACTTTCATCAGCAATATATCCGGGTCAATAGGTTTTACAATATAATCTATAGCGCCGGAAGCGTAGCCTTTTGTAATAAATTTTTTATCGGTATTAACAGCAGATAAAAATATCAGGGGTATATCTTTTGTAGTGTTGTTACCGGCAAGAAATTCGGCGGTTTCAAAACCATCCATTCCCGGCATCTGCACATCCAGTATAATAAGAGAATAACTGTTTTTGAGTGTTTTCCGAAGCGCTTCTTCTCCACTGGAAGCGGTATCAACACTGAAAGAATGCAATTCAAGTATGGATTTGAGAGAAAACGTATTCTCTGCCCTGTCGTCAACAATCAGGATCATGCTGCTTTACTCATTAAACGTATGTAAAAGGAGGATAGCTTAGTTGGGGGGTGTGAATATACAAACTTAATACATAAACCGCTGGTAAGGGTCATTATTTTTCCTCATTCTCTCTAAAAAATCTGTTCTTACAATCAAAGGAACGGGCATCCGTACACGCAGTATTTTTAATGAAGGTTTATCACAATATCCAACTGACATACGTCTTTTTAACGGCTAAGCACCTGTAAGGATAGTTGTTGATTGCCTCAAGCCGGCAGGCTTCGTATCAGCGCGAAGATGACTTGTCGTGTCCTTGGTAGTTATATACTCCACTGCAATTTCACTAGCCTAAATAACCAGTACTTGAGCGTATTTGAAAAATATTGAAAAGTTGAATTGACAACGCGTAGCAAGAGAAAGAAAAAAGCAACAGGAAATAACAACTAGTTTAGTAATCAGGGGAAATGTCAATCAACTGTTTGGCAATATTTCCTGTTGCACGGTTGCCGGTTTAGCATAGGTATCGGATAAATAACGGACCTACAAATGTGCAATGTTTATTAAGGCGTAAACACTGCCGGATTTCAAAAGGTACATGATCACGGTGGTTTTCAGGCTATCATTTTCAAAGGATCAGGATTGGTGATTTCAGGTTGCTGTTCTCAAAGGATAAAGGATCAGGATCACTGGATTTGTTACACAAAGAAACGTTGGAAAAATGTTGAAAAAAATAGAATGCCCTATCATTGTACCGTAATACGTTTTTTCCGTAAGATGTAAACATCGCACTACCCTGTTGGGAAAACTACGATTAAATGAAAAAGATTCCCGGCACAAAAGGTTAACGCTTATAGTATAATCAGACTTTATTTCGTCTGAAACCCGCTCCGGTGTCGCATTACAGAAAAAATTTTGGGATGCTTTATTTCAGTTTTCCCGGAATTGGTATAGGGATAGTACGTTTAAGGGTTTTTGCTAATTTTGCGCCAGTGTATTTCCCGGAGCGTTTCATTTCCATTTTATGTGATAGCTGCTTCAAAATTGCTTCAAAATACCTGGGTTAATTTGCAGAAATGAAAATACTGGTTGTAGAAGATAACGTGGAATTTGCTGGTAATATCAAGGATTTTCTTGCTAAAGAAGGTTATATCTGCGAAACCAGCTACAATTGCATGGAGGCGAAGGAAAAGCTGAATATGTTTACTTACGACTGTATACTGCTTGATATCATGCTGCCCGATGGAGACGGATTAACCTTGCTGAAATTTATAAAAAATGAACAGGTAAAATCGAATGTTATTATTACATCTGCGAGAAATGGTTTGAATGAC
>JASGKU010000005.1:0-515703 GCA_047600465.1 Agriterribacter sp. | reverse complement strand
AGGTTAAGAGGGGAGAGGGAAAGAGGTACAGTAAAATGTAAAAAGGCCGGCAAGCAGTACAGGTTCGACCTTCGCAGTTTACCTGAAGTGTATAAGCAAAAAGTTATTCATTCCAACGAGCAGCAAGCACCTTCGCTGCAGCTTCAGGTTTGAGTTTGTTGTATTTCTTTAAGGTTTTAGGATCCTTAATCCCGGCAAGCATCATGATCACGCTATCAGGAATACACAATTCAATCAACCTGGTTATAAAAGTACGCCTGCAGGTATGGGAGCTTATCATTTGCCATTTTTCAAAGTAGATATCTTCACGCTTGCCGGCTTTCGTGTAGGTATATAAAACCGTCTCCTTGATCTTGCAAGCCTTTGCTATTTGCTTAATTCTTAAATTGAAGGTCTGATCAGAAATCTTGCGCGGAAAGCCTTTTCTGTTTTTGAGAATTTGCCTCACATACTTATGGATTGGAACAATAATAATTTCATCCGTTTTTTCATTCGATATGGTTATGTTATCGCCTGCAATATTTATGGCGCCAAGCCTTAATAAATCAGAAATGCGCGTACCGACAAAACATCCTATAATAAACCAATCCCTCACCAAAGCATCGCCATCGCTTAATTTTTTATTGTACAAAGTATCAATCTCATACTTCTCTAAAGCAATATCAACAGTATCTTCCCGCAATATCTTAAACTCCTTTGATTCTATTCCCGAATGCCTCATTATTGTTTTTAGCCGCTTAATAACAGTGCCTGTATAGTTGAGACTGTAGCCTTTGGAATTACAGTAAAGGACAATCTTGTTATTTAAATCGTGATCAGAAATAGAGCCTGCAGCTCTCACAACCTTGATGCAGTTTTTGAATGATTTTATTGTGCCAGGAGAATAAACTTTATTATCCGGTGTTAAGATATTACCGGCTTCCATTTTTGCTATTATACCATCATAATCCAGATCATCTGAAACCTTTCTTAGATGTTTATCCAGCCTGGTTTTTAGGGTCGATTTTAAAAGCTTCTTATTGGTAATATTATAATCTGATTGCAATTGCTCAACAAAAGAGGTAATGTAGTTAAATGACGATTCTTTATATTTGGCGGGTAAAACCGATTCCCCTGTATAATATTTCAGAACACCATCAAAGCACTTGTAGTAAAGAATGACTGATGTGGGTTTAGTACTTGAACTTCTCTTTAATTCGTAGCGAATCATTGGGGGTGCGGTTGGGGGTTTAATCAAAGATAATATTCACTAATTTAACCGCATATTCTTTCATCGAAAATGCCGAAACCCTTGCCACAACACATTTTCACTAATTTGAACACATTGATAGTTTGCCCCAGGGGGGTCACCCAGAAACTTAAAAGCCTTCAAAGCGTTTGTTTTGAAGGCTTTTTAATGAATACTATGCAAGCTTTCGTTTTCAATTCCCATTAATCATTGAACCCGGGTGCATTTCAAATTTTCGCACTATGTTCCCCTCGCCACCGTTGGTGGAGAGGGGAGTTGAGGGGTGAGGTAAATAAATGCGGCGAAAATTTGAAATGAATCATTGAACCCTTTCCAATTTTAAATCCATAATTTTAAGTGAACTTCTGCATATTACTTAATGACTAAAAAAGACATCAGGCTATTTACCATTATTGATTTTGTCAATCGCATTCAGATTATCGGCATTTGTCTGGGTCTGCGATGGATTGGGGAATGAATTCATTTTTACATCATTGGTCACATTCTTTTGTTGCTGTTGTATGTTGGTCGCGATTTAAGACAATTACAGAATGAAAAAACTATTCAGTATACTTCTTTGTATTTTATTTGCTGCTTTTTCAACAATCGTCTGCAGCACTTATGACCAACCTAATTTTTCTGTATCAAATGATGTCTAAATACCATTATTTTTTCTGGCGCTTTGCTATTTACCTGATGAAAACGGTGTATAAAATCTTTGCCATCGTTTTTCTTTTCCTTATTACCATGTTTTTGTTGCCTATTATTATTGCAAATTCTTTCGATGGCTATTGCATTTTCGATATCTATAAGTTACTCTATGATTCTGCCGGATGTTTGGTTTTATTGTACGAGGGTCGGTGAATAAAGTATACGATGAGATAGGAGTATTGGTGCCGATATGGAAAATACAGAATGAAGATTGAAATGTATGATTGATGAAATTCGGCTATAATCCGGGTATTAAATAATTACAGTATACATATCATTTAAGGGAAATAGCACTTTCTATTAAACGATGATGAAGAGATTTATATCAAAATACTGGAGGTGTACTTTTAGGCGCCATTTATGACTTTTTGTTAAGATTCATCTTCAATTTTAACGACATTAGTGAATCCATTTTTGGATTTAACCTGTTTTCTGTTTTGTTCATTTGGGTGGCACCTGTCATCATTGGTATAATTCCTTTAATCTTTGCAAACTAATAAACAACTTGAAAACCCTGCATATTCAATTTTATCACCAGTATTAACTGTTTTAATCTTTTTCACTTTTGCACTGTTAACAAGAATTGAAGACCTGGTTTGCATAATCGTTATCACATTTCATTTATGCTTGGGACGATTCGGATTGTCTTTAGCAAAATGCTTAAGAACATCAAAGAAAAGGGCATAATTTATTCTATCATCTTAGTTCCGTTTTTATCAGCGATAATTGAAAATAAATTTGACACACCTATAAATATTTATTCACAGAAAGTACAGTAGTTATCAGTTCACAGAAGACGTTATATGGCAAAACATTGTTCGGGTAAAAAAAATTGACTGAAAAAGAATACAATAAAGGCTTTTTGAATTATGCTGGTATCCCAAGACCATTGTTTGCGGAACTTGACAAGGATACTGTTGGCGCAAAACGCATAGGACATTTTGAGGGAGGTTTAATGTTTGAGGAAAAAGTTACATCGTGGAAACGTAATCAGGAGAAAATTGCTTTTGATATTACCGTTGTTCCTTCTTCCATTAGGGAAACGGTATTTGACCAACACATTCTTAAAAGGCAGACACTTTAAATTTATTAATGCCACCTACAAACTCAACAAGATTAATAACAACAAAATAATCCTGACATTGTCCTCTTCATAATGATCTACAAACAAATATTAATAGTTATTCTTCCTTTTGGGGACACTATCTGCTAACAGATTTTCAAGATCGGCTTTTATCTGTAATTTAAGAGAGAGACAGAATCGGCAATAAAAAAAGTTCTTTCTCAATAAGCGCGATGATTTAGCGCACATCTTGTAGCATCGGCATTGCAGTGTAGCCAGACAAGTGCTTCACGTATCAATTGTTTTGCAAAAAAAGTCTATTTAGCCAATAATAGGATTTACATTGGTACCGCCATCTATTACATATTCTGAACCGGTAATAAAAGCTGCATCATCGCTGGATAAAAAAGCAACCAGGTTGGCCACCTCTTCTGCTTTTCCAAACCGGTTTAGTGGTATTTTGCTTAAGCTGGAAGATGCAAAATTGTGCAATGTTTTTCTCATCAAGGCCGATAGGTGCTAATAAATTTGCACTGATTGGCCGGGACAAACCGCATTTATTCTTATTCTTTGGGCGATAGCTCTGTAGCGGCACATTTTACAATGGCGTTTAAAGCGGCTTTGCTGGCAGAATACACGGAAGAGTTGGATTGCCCCGGGGGGGCATTAATGGAAGAAAGCATGGTAATTACACCTCCTTTTGTTAATTAAAGGAATGAATTTGCTTAGTGTAAAAAATCTGCCTTTAAAATTAATATCGATGATGCGGTCCAAGTGATCTTCCGTAGTATCCTGTATAGATGAAAATAAAACGATCCCCGCATTAATAAATAATATATCAATAGTGCCAAAAGCTCATTTAACCTGTTATCTACCATATCATCAATGTCGATAATTTACCCTGGTCAGAAACAATGCCTGTTGCTTGTATTTCCGATGCTGTTTTTTCAACTTTCGCTTTCTCCGCCCGCTGATGGATCACTTTAGCACCGAGCGCAAAAAAAGCTTCGGCTGTTGCAAGCCCAATACCACTTGTGCCACCTGTTACTACCGCTACCTTGCCTTCTAATTGTTTGACATTGTATAATTTTTTATTACTAAATCAATTGCAATTAGAAAGATAGTTTCTTAATTCTGATTCTGGCCGTATTATTATTTATGAGTTTCGCTTGTCACATTTGTCTCTATCTCACCGGATACGCTTCATCCCGTTTTAAATGGCTAGAGACAAACTGCATTGCTTCGTATTGCTGTTTTATATAATTTCACTCGTTATTATTAATCTGTTCCAAATAAAACTGCCATTCTGGTTTTCGAGTTCTTTTTTCAACCATCGGGGAAAAGCATTGGCAGCCCTCGCGTTTTCCCATGTATGTATATGGCAAAAATCATTTCTTTCTGCGGAAACCCTTCCACATCTTTTTGGTTTAATATCAGGCTGTATGTTGTGCCCACACCAACAGAAATAAATTCGCTTGTATATGCTCATATTGCAATGCCGTAGAGTTTGCTTTGATGGGAAAATTTCACCCATTCCTACCGGGAAAAAATTGGGATACATTACATCGCGCAGGTCTTTTCCCTGGCTGGTGGTAATTCCCCATTCGCGGGTATCCACATCATACAGATTCTTTCCACCACCAACATTCCAGATGCTTTGATAATGCGAATTCGAGCTTTCTGATAAAGTGGGTCCTGTAAAACGGATGTATGGTACACCTGATTCTTTGGCATGTGTAAACATTGTATTGAAAAATCGTTTGGCTGAATAATAACCATGCCCGTTATTAAACAAAAATTCCTGCCCATCAAAATCATAATACGCCAGACCGTTTATGCTCCATAGCATCTGCGTAATACTTTGCTATTTCATCCTGTAATTGCATGTTAGGAATAATGCCATCGTAACCATAGTTGATGGTGACCTGCAATTTGAATATTGTATCTCCGGCATTGTGACCCAAAAAGGAGTGGTATTCCAGTAACCACGTTTTACATTCAGCAAACGATAAGGTGGTTGTGATGTCACTCCCATATAATGAATAAGTTCCTTTCCTATTTTCATTATATTCAAATTCTCTGCATGTCCTTCCCAACTGGCTATTTCGTTAATATGTGTGGGATTATCTACAATGATAACTGCATGAAGTGTTGATTGTTTTAACAATCAATCGTTTTTGCTGATAGCACAAACTATCTGATGGTACAGGGTCTGTGTTTCGTATCTGGTGCCAGGGAATTGGTGATGCTTGTTCTTCCGATGGAAATACCACACGTAGCTGCCATTTGAGAAAATGTTTTGTGTGACACATTACCAGTGCTCATTTTGATTGGCTTTTTTCGTTAAAATCTTTTCCATTGATATAACCTTCATTTCCCCTGTCGGGTGCGTAAAAATCCCTAGTCGTACATACGATTGTCTTCAAAGCCCAGCCTGTATGCATAGGCTATAATGCTGTCGTTTAAATTGCTGGCAGACATGGCGTCGGGGACATATGTGTGGGATCTTTTTATCCATTTACCATTTATGGAGGGGTGGTGTAGTCCTCTTGTAATACGATCGTTTGAATCACATCTACCAGCGCAGTGCTGTCCGGGCTGCCCCATAGTCATACATGACGCGCCAATATAATCTATGTCCGTAAGGGTCTGTACTTCTATACTATTGGGCTTGTCTACAGGCATCATGGGAGAAGGGAGAAACACACTTCTCTTTTTTCAGAGCGATTTCTTGAGTGATAGGAAACAGAGATCATTCCATTGGAATCAACCTGGCCCGTATCTCCATACATCATGCGATACCACGGTTCTTTATGCGAATAAAATGCAACATCACTTATGCCATCACCTCCCAGTGCAAAAACCCGTCCCTCGTGGATGGAGTTGGGTAAGGAAATCTTTTAGTGTCAGTGGAATCAATGATGTATTGAAAAGGTGCCGCGTCACCCACTGTTGAATATATTCCTCCCAATGTATTATCGTCAAGCGCCACAAACTTATGGCATAGTTTACCGCATCACTTGTATCCCAGGATTTTCCGATCATCTCGCCGAATAAATTATATATATTGGTATGATATGTGCTCCATTGCACATCAATCTATTCCATTACGTGGCGACAATGATTCCAGTTTTAATTTAAAGTACTTCGGGAAAACTGCAATGGTCACTTTTGCCTGATCTGCCATTTGGGTAACGTAAGGAAAACATTTTCTTTGCAGCATCATATGTTGCTGCTACGGGGTATAGTATTGCTTCTTATTGCTGTTATACAATCACAACAAGGTGAAGGTTTATCTTTTCGGGGTAACTTATGATACTTGCTTACCTGTAATACTTCGCAGTACTCTGTAATCCATCCTTTTGTTATTTGAATCCTGTATTTTAAAAATAATCTGTGCTGAAATTATTTTGTGCGGGAAACCCAAACAGACGGCACAGAAGTACGCACACCAAAAAACTCAATTTTTTGTATGATGTCTTTTTTATAGAAAGTTGTAGCATAAAATTCTTTGTGCTGTAGTAGTTATATCTCCAATTTATGTTATGGTTTTCAATCAGTAATCAAATAAAAAAGGTGTTAGTAGAAACGAATGTCGATTGTTTTGATTGAGAAACTCGAAAACTAACTGATTTCAATTATGACTATAACCAAACATTTTTATTTTAAAACCAATCGCTTTAATCATCTCATTGGCTGGATTATTTCTGCAGTTCCTATAGCTTTAAAATCAAATGTTATAGAAGGAGCCGTTGCACCAGAGAAATCACGGCTTACTGTATTGGTTATTGCCAGCGCTCCATGTAGATGGTTTTTCATATGTTATCTTCTTTATCTTATTCCAGTTAGCATCACAAAGAAATATACCTGCCTCGTCACATATTAGTTTGTTCCCGCCTTCAACATGTCATTAATCTCAATCACCTGGTAGTTATTAATTTCTATCTTAATATTGGATATGGTTGCTGATTTATTTCCTTCTGTACTATTCAGAATGGCATAAAATAGTACAGGTTGCTTTTGATAAGGATTGTTGAAATTAAAATGTGTAGCTACAGGCTCACCTGTTTGCACCATGCGGAATTTATGCACATTGCCGGTTTTTAACGTAACCGGGTACAATGCCCATTTGTCTTTTCCTACAGCAGCAAGATGAAACTCGTTTTGGGGTATCACTAAGCCTTTGAAGTTGTTCTTTTGTAAAGGCTTTTTTCTGCCGTGCTTCCTGCCATTGCTTTACCACTTCAAAAATGCTATCTTTAAAACCATTCCTTTTCAATGCTTTCGTCTATACGTAACAGAAAATATCCAGCATTAAAAGCAGCGCTCGCGCCTGTATCCATTCTGTTTCTTCCACACGATAATCAGCACCCATGCTAAACCAACCCAACATGTGCGGGATATCGTTACGCTGAAAATAGCGCTGGTTTTCTATGCGGTAATTCACCTGGCTTTGGCGTAATGCGTTGTACCAGGGTTCACCCCAGTTCATAAAAGAAAATACATGCCAGTAGTAATGGAAGGTTCCGGCGCCACAGGTAGAGAATTCCTTATTGAGGCTCCTGTACCACAGATCTATAAATCGTACCGGCCCCCGTATTCCATGACCCGGTAGGTGATCCCCCGCCGTAGCCATCAAAATCCATCAAACCTAATCCGGTTACATTAGCAAAAGCGCTCAGTTTTTACAAAAGCATCCTGGAGATGGATATCGGGGATAAAAGCCCTGGTAGTCATTGTTTACTAATTTCTCTACCTTACTGCCAATTGCATGTGCAACAACCTGGGTACCAAATTCGTCCTCTTTTACAGTCCAGTAATCGCCAGGGCTTTTCTGTCAGATACTTCCCGATAGCCGATCAATTCTTTGCCGATTTTTAAGGTATGTGTACTCAAACCGGTTTCTGAAAAAATCAGGTGCTTCAATGTATAGCATAGCATCAGCAGCAGTAACATCCTGGGTAAGTGTAGTAGTACCTGCCTTGCACAGGCTGTCGCTTGGTATAGGTGAAACGTAGGGGTCTTTCGTTCCGGTAAACATAATCAGCGTATGTACACCCAATGCAACGCTACCCTTCCATGCTGCATTGGTTACCTGTTTTATTTGCAGGGGCGCCACCCGGATATCGCCCGGTTTTCAAGCCAAAGTGCCCCCAGCTTTCAAAGCAGATCGCCAATATGTATGAGTTTAAATCCGAAGCGCTTTGCATAGTCAATCTCTCTGTTTTATATCTTTTCCTTCAAACATCAGGTAGGCTTCACCGGGAGTGGGGGAACGTTTTCAAACCATTTGCCCGTTAAGCATAGGGTGTGGAAGTTTTTCTTTTAATTCAATTGTTTCAATCTCATTCATCACTTCAACTTGCGGGCAACCAAAAAAGGCAATGGATGAATTCAGAAAATCAACATCAACCGGTGATACATATTGCAGGTTGGTTCCCTTCTCCTGGGTAATATTATTTCCACAATCCGGGGTATTCTTCTATCGCGGGAAAAAAGCTGCAGTGTATCTTCCATAACTGTTTCTTTGAAGCTGCGCTTCCACGGTACATGCGAAACATAAGCCGGGCATATCGCCGGTAACATTTACATTTACTTCTACCTGCTTACCAATCTGATCTTTTAACGAATCGGGCAGGTATTTGTGAGGCAAAGGATCAATATATGAACCGCCGCCGGCATCATCATTTCCTTCGGGCAATCCCTCAATAGTATTCATGTCGAGCGACTGCATCCCCAAAGCAAACTGTTCATCATGTACAACACAAATAGTTTCGCCTATAGATTCCTGTATGGTAGTTGAGTAAGGTCCCCACACAACCGCCTGTATATCGTTGCGTGGTTGGAGAGATTGTAAAACAAATTTCAGGTATGCACCACCATTGGTTATGCCAATGTTGGCTACACAACCGTTAGTGTATTGAAGTGTTATGGTATTTTGTTTCTTATTGAATGATGCAGATACAGGTTCAATATAAGTGCTGTCTTTGAAAAGCGTCAGCAGCGCACTCTTCTGTGCTGCCGGAAAATAGTTTTTGCCTGATTGTTTTATTCTCATAAGCCTGTAATATTCCCCTTTTTATTAATTGACAATTGCAGGTATTGTGTTTCAAACGTAATATCCTGTGCTTCGATGTTGTTTATAAAAGCCAGTGATAAAAACAGATAACTGAATTTTTTTCAGGACGGAACAATCTTGTATTTCATATTTATCAATGTCAGAAAATCAGAAAGAATGAGGTAAGAGAGATGGAGTGTTTATAAACACTCCATCTCTCTTACCTCATTCTTTCTCCATTTTCTGACATTGATAAATATGAAATACAAGATCCTTCCGGTCCTAAAAAAATTCAGTTATCTGTTTTTATCACTGGCTTTTATAAACAACATCGAAGCACAGGATATTACGTTTGAAACACAATACCTGCAATTGTCAATTAATAAAAAGGGGAATATTACAGGCTTATCAGATAAACAATCAGGCAAAAACTATTTTCCGGCAGCACAGAAGAGTGCGCTGCTGACGCTTTTCAAAGACAGCACTTATATTGAACCTGTATCTGCATCATTCAATAAGAAACAAAATACCATAACACTTCAATACACTAACGGTTGTGTAGCCAACATTGGCATAACCAATGGTGGTGCATACCTGAAATTTGTTTTACAATCTCTCCAACCACGCAACGATATACAGGCGGTTGTGTGGGGACCTTACTCAACTACCATACAGGAATCTATAGGCGAACGTATTGCGTTGTACATGATGAACAGTTTGCTTTGGGGATAAGTCGCTCACATAAATACTATTGAGGGATTGCCCGAAGGAAATGATGATGCCGGCGGCGGTTCATATATTGATCCTTTGCCTGGCCAAATACCTGCCCGATTCGTTAAAAGATCAGATTGGTAAGCAGGTAGAAGTAAATGTAAATGTTACCGGCGATATGCCCGCTTATGTTCGCATGTACCGTGGAAGCGCAGCTTCAAAGAAAAGTTATGGAAGTACACTGCAGCTTTTTTCCCGCGATAGAAGAATACCCCGGATTGTGGAAAATAATATTACCCAGGAGAAGGGAACCAACCTGCAATATGTATCACCGGTTGATGTTGATTTTCTGAATTCATCCATTGCCTTTTTTGGTTGCCCGCAAGTTGAAGTGATGAATGTAATTGAAACAATTGAATTAAAAGAAAAACTTCCACACCCTATGCTTAACGGGCAATGGGTTAAACGTTCCCCCACTCCCGGTGAAGCCTACCTGATGTTTGAAGGAAAAGATATAAGCAGAGGGATTGACTATGCAAAGCGCTTCGGATTTAAACTCATACATATTGGCGATCTGTTTGAAAGCTGGGGGCACTTTGGCTTGAAAACCGGGCGATATCCCGGTGGCGCCCCTGCAATAAGACAGGTAACCAATGCAGCATGGAAGGGTAGCGTTGCATTGGGTGTACATACGCTAACTATGTTTACCGGAACCAAAGACCCCTACGTTTCACCTATACCAAGCGACAGCCTGTGCAAGGCAGGTACTACTACACTTACCCAGGATGTTACTGCTGCTGATGCTATGCTATACATTCAAGCACCTGATTTTTTCAGAAACCGGTTTGGTACACATGACCGTAAAAATCGGCAAAGAATTGATCGGCTATCGGGAAGTATCTACAGAAAAGCCCTGGCGATTACTGGACTGTAAAAGAGGACAATTTGGTACCCAGGTTGCTGCACATGCAATTGGCAGTAAGGTAGAGAAATTAGTAAACAATGACTACCAGGGCTTTTATCCCGATATCCATCTCCAGGATGCTTTTGCTAAAAGACTGGCAGCGGTTTGTAATGAAACCGGATTAGGTTTGATGGATTTTGATGGCTACGGCGGGGGATCACCTACCGGTCATGGCACATACGGGGCCGCAAGATTTATAGATCTGTGGTACAGGAGCCTCAATAAATATGTACTTACCTGTGGCGCCGGAACCTTCCATTACTACTGGCATGTATTTTCTTTTATGAACTGGGGTGAACCCTGGTACAACGCATTACGCCAAAGCCAGGTGAATTACCGCATAGAAAACCAGCGCTATTTTCAGCGTAACTATATTCCGCACATGTTGGGTTGGTTTAGCATGGGTGCTGATTATCGTGTGGAAGAAACAGAATGGATACAGGCGCGAAGCGCCGCTTTTAATGCTGGATACCTGTTACGTATAGACGAAAGCATTGAAAGGAATGGTTTTAAAGATAGCATTTTTGAAGTGGTAAAGCAATGGCAGGAAGCACGCAGAAAAAAAGCCTTTACAAAAGAACAACTTCAAAGGCTTAGTGATCCCCAAAACGAGTTTCATCTTGCTGCTGCAGGAAAAGACAAATGGGCATTGTACCCGGTTACGTTAAAAACCGGCAATGTGCATAAATTCCGCATGGTGCAAACAGGTGAGCCTGTAGCTACACATTTTAATTTCAACAATCCTTATCAAAAGCAACCTGTACTATTTTATGCCATTCTGAATAGTACAGAAGGAAATAAATCAGCAACCATATCCAATATTAAGATAGAAATTAATAACTACCAGGTGATTGAGATTAATGACATGTTGAAGGCCCGGAGACAAACTAATATGTGACGAGGCAGGTATATTTCTTTGTGATGCTAACTGGAATAAGATAAAGAAGATAACATATGAAAAACCATCTACATGGAGCGCTGGCAATAACCAGATAACAGTAAGCAGTGATTTCTCTGGTGCAACGGCTCCTTCTATAACATTTGATTTTAAAGCTATAGGAACTGCAGAAATAATCCAGCCAATGAGATGATTAAAGCGATTGGTTTTAAAATAAAAATGTTTGGTTATAGTCATAATTGAAATCAGTTAGTTTTGGAGTTTCTCAATAGAGACAATACGGGCGTTTGTTTCTACTAACGCCTTTTTTATTAGATTACTGATTGAAAACCATAACATATAAATTGGAGATATAACTACTACAGCACAAAGAATTTTATGCTACAACTTTCTATAAAAAAGACATCATACAATATGAAATTGAGTTTTTTGGTGTGCGTACTTCTGCTGCATGCTGTTTGGGTTTCCGCACAAAATAATTTCAGCACAGATTATTTTAAAATACAGGTCAATAACAAAGGATGGATTACAAGTATGCAAAGTGTTGCAGGTAAGCAGTACCGTGAGTTTGCCCGAAAAGATAAACCTTCGCCCTTGTTGTCATTGTATAACAGCAATAAGAAGCAATACTATACGCCCGTAGCAGCAACATATGATGCTGCAAAGAAAATGTTTTCCTTACGTTACCCAAATGGCAGTCAGGCAAAAGTGAGCATTGCAGTTTTCCCGAAGTACTTTAAATTAAAACTGGAATCATTGTCGCCACGTAATGGAATAGATGATGTGCAATGGGGCGCCATACATACCAATATATCTAATTTATTCGGCGAGATAATAGGAGTAGCCCGGGATACAAGTGATGCGGTAAACTATGCCATAGGTTTGTTGGCGCTTGACGATAATACATTGGGAGGAATGTCTTCAACAGTGGGTGACGCGGCACCTTTTCAATACATCATTCATTCCACTGACACTAAAAGATTTCCATTACCCGACTCCCTGCACGAGGGACAGGTTTTTGCACTGGGAGGTGATGGCATAAGTGATGTTGCATTTTATTCGCATAAAGAACCGTGGTATCGCATGATGTATGGAGATGCGGCCCAGGTTGATTCCAATGGAATGATCTCTGTTTCCTATCACTCAAGAAATCGCTCTGAAAAAAGAGAAGTGTATTTCTCCCTTATTCCCATCATGCCTGTAGACAAGCCCAATCATATAGAAGTACAGCCCCTGCCGGGCATAGATTATATTGGCTCGTCTGTAGCACTATGGGGCAGCCCGGACAGCACTGCGCTGGTAGATGTAATTCAAACGATCGTGTTACAAGAAGGACTACCCCACCCTACCATAAATGGTAAATGGATAAAAGATCCCGCGGCATTTGTTCCCGACGCCATGTCTGCCGGCAATTTAAACGACAGCATTATAGCCTATGCATACAGGCTGGGCTTTAAGACAATCAGTATGTACGACCAGGGATTTTTACGCCCCGACAGGGGAAATGAAGGTTATATAGATGGAAAAGATTTTGACAAAAAGCCAATCAAAATGAGCGCTGGTAATGTGTCGCACAAAACATTTTCTCAAATGGCAGCTAAGTATGGTATTACCATCGGAAGAACAACCATCACCAATTCCCTGGCGCCGGGTACCAAAGACGCAAGCCCTGTACCATCAGATAGTTTGTGCTATCAGCAAAAACGATTGCTTGTTAAAACGATCAACACTTCAGATACAGTTATCATTGTAGATGATCCCACACATCTTAACGAAATAGCCAGTTGGGAAGGACATGCAGAGAATTTGAATATAATGAAAATAGGAAAGGAACTTATTCATTATATGGGAGTGACATCACAACCACCTTATCGTTTGCTGAATGTAAAACGTGGTTACTGGAATACCACTCCTTCGGGTCACAATGCCGGAGATACAATATACAAATTGCAGGTCACCATCAACTATGGTTACGATGGCATTATTCCTAACATGCAATTACAGGATGAAATAGCAAAGTATTACGCAGATGTATGCAGCATAAACGGTCTGGCGTATTATGATTTTGATGGGCAGGAATTTTTGTTTAATAACGGGCATGGTTATTATTCAGCCAAACGATTTTTCAATACAATGTTTACACATGCCAAAGAATCAGGTGTACCATACATCCGTTTTACAGGAGCCACTTTATCAGAAGGCTCGTGGCATTATCAAAGCATCTGGAATGTTGGTGGTGGAAAGAATCTGTATGATGTGGATACCCGCGAATGGGGAAGTACCACCAGCCAGGGAAAAGACCTGCGCGATGTAATGTATCCCAATTTTTTCCCGGTAGGAATGGGTGGAAATTTTCCCATCAAAGCAAACTCTACGGCATTGCAATATGAGCATATACAAGCCATTTCTGTTGGTGTGGGCACAACATACAGCCTGATATTAAACCAAAAAGATGTGGAAAGCTGTCCGCAGAAAGAAATGATTTTTGCCGTAATACGTACATGGGAAAACGCAAGGGCTGCCAATGCTTTTCCCCGATGGTTGAAAAAAGAACTCGCAAAACCAGAATGGCAGTTTCATTTGGAACAGATTAATAATAACGAGTGGAAATTATATAAAACAGCAAAAGACGGAAGCAATGCGGTTTTCTTCTGCCATTTAAAACGGGATGAAGCGTATCCGGTGAGATAGAGACAAATGTGACAAGCGAAACTCATAAATAATAAGTGCGGCCAAATCAGAATTAAGAAACTATCTTTCTACATTGCAATTCATTTAGTAATAAAAATTATACAATGTCAAACAAATTAGAAGGCAAGGTAGCGGTAGTAACAGGTGGCACAAGTGGTATTGGGCTTGCAACAGCCAAAGCTTTTGTTGCGCTCGGTGCTAAAGTAATCATCACAGGCAGGAAGAAAGCGGAAGTTGAAAAAACGGCATCGGAAATACAAGCAACAGGCATTGTTTCTGACCAGGGTAAATTATCAGACATTGATGATCTGGTGACACAGGTTAAATCAGCTTTTGGCACTATTGATATATTATTTATTAATGCGGGGATCGTTTTATTTTCATCTATACAGGATGCTACGGAAGATCACTTTGACCGCATCATGGATATTAATTGTAAAGGCAGCTTTTTTACACTAAGCAAATTCATTCCTTTAATTAACAAAGGAGGTGTAATTACCATGCTTTCTTCCATTAATGCCACCACGGGGCAATCCAACTCTTCCGTGTATTCTGCCAGCAAAGCCGCTTTAAACGCCATTGTAAAATGTGCCACTACGGAGCTATCACCCAAAGGAATAAGAATAAATGCGGTTTGTCCCGGCCCGATCAGTACAAATTTATTAGCGCCTATCGGGCTGGATGATAAAACCCTGCACAATTTTGCATCTTCCACCTTAAGCAAAATACCGCTAAACCGGTTTGGAAAAGCAGAAGAGGTTGCCAACCTGGTTGCTTTTTTATCCAGCGATGATGCAGCTTTTATTACCGGTTCAGAATATGTAATAGATGGCGGTACCAATGTAAATCCTATTATTGGCTAAATAGCACTTTTTGTTGCAAAACAATTGATACGTGAAGCACAGGTCTGGCTACGCTGCAATGCCGATGCTACAAGATGTGCGCTAAATCATCGCGCTTATTGAGAAAAAGTTTTTTTATTGCCGTTCTGCTCTTTGTTTAATTACAGATAAAAGCCGATCTTGAAAATCTGTTAGCAGATAGTGTCCCCAAAAGGAAGAATAACTATTAATATTTGTTTGTAATTCGTATGAAGAGGACAATGTCAGGATTATTTTGTTGTTATTAATCTTGTTGAGTTTGTAGGTGGCATTAATAAATTTAAAGTGTCTGCCTTTTAAGATGTGTTGGTCAAATACCGTTTCCCTAATGGAAGAAGGAACAACGGTAATATCAAAAGCAACCTCCTGATTACGTTTCCACGATGTAACTTTTTCCTCAAAAGTTAAACCTCCCTCAAAATGTCCTATGCGTTTTGCGCCAACAGTATCCTTGTCAAGTTCCGCAAACAATGGTCTTGGGATACCAGCATAATTCAAAAAGCCTTTATTGTATTCTTTTTCGTCAATTTTTTTTACCCGAACAATGTTTTGCCATATAACGTCTTCTGTTGAACTGATAACTACTGTACTTTCTGCTGAATAAATATTTATAGGTGTGTCAAATTTATTTTCAATTATCGCTGATAAAAACGGAACTAAGATGATAGAATAAATTATGCCCTTTTTTCTTTTGATGTTCTTAAGCATTTTGCTAAAGACAAATCCCCCAATCATTGCCCCAAGCATAAATGGAAATGTGATAACGATTATGCAAACCAGGTCTTCAATTCTTGTTAACAGTGCAAAAGTGAAAAAGATTAAAACAGTTAATACTGGTGATAAAATTGAATATGCAGGGTTTTCAAGTTGTTTATTAGTTGCAAAGATTAAAGGAATTATACCAATGATGACAGGTGCCACCCAAATGAACGAAACAGAAAACAGGTTAAATCCAAAAATGGATTCACTAATGTCGTTAAAATTGAAGATGAATCTTAACAAAAGTCCATAAATGGCGCCTAAAATTACGCCTCCGTATTTTGATATAAATCTCTTCATCATCGTTTAATAGAAAGTGCTATTTTGCCTTAATCGATATGTATACTGTAATTATTTTTTAATACCCGGGATTATAGCCGAATTTCATCAATCATACATTTCAATCTTCATTCTGTTATTTCCATATCGGCACCAATACTTTCTATCTCATCGTATACTTTATTCACCGACCCTCGTACAATAAAAATTAAAACGGCTGGATAAAGAACAGGCAGAATCATAAAGTATTTATAGATATCGAAGTAATAGCCATCGAAGAATTTTGCAATAATAATAGGCAACAAAAACATGGTAATAAGGAGGGAAAGAAAAACGATGGCAAAGATTTTATACACCGTTTTCATCAGGTAAATAGCAAAGGCCAGCGCCAGAAAAAATAATAGTATTGACATTAGTTGATACAGAAAATTACGGTTGGTCATAAGTGCTGCAACAATTGTAAAAAGCAGCGAATAAAATACAAAGAAGTATACTGAATAAGCATTCATTCTGTAATTGTGTCTTAAATCGCGACCAACATACAACAGCAACAACAAAAAAAGAATGTGACCAATGATGTCGAGGATACGATACAAACTTCCCCAATCCATCAGCAACCCCACAACAAATGCCGATAATCTGAATGCGATTGACAAAATGCCGATAATGGTAAATAGCCTGATGTCTTTTTTAGTCATTAAGTAATATGCAGAAGTTCACTTAAAATTATGGATTTAAAATTGGAAAGGGTTCAATGATTCATTTCAAATTTTCGCCGCATTTATTTACCTCACCCCTCAACTCCCCTCTCCACCAACGGTGGCGAGGGGAACATAGTGCGAAAATTTGAAATGCACCCGGGTTCAATGATTAATGGGAATTGAAAACGAAAGCTTGCATAGTATTCATTAAAAAGCCTTCAAAACAAACGCTTTGAAGGCTTTTAAGTTTCTGGGTGACCCCCCTGGGGCAAACTATCAATGTGTTCAAATTAGTGAAAATGTGTTGTGGCAAGGGTTTCGGCATTTTCGATGAAAGAATATGCGGTTAAATTAGTGAATATTATCTTTGATTAAACCCCCAACCGCACCCCCAATGATTCGCTACGAATTAAAGAGAAGTTCAAGTACTAAACCCACATCAGTCATTCTTTACTACAAGTGCTTTGATGGTGTTCTGAAATATTATACAGGGGAATCGGTTTTACCCGCCAAATATAAAGAATCGTCATTTAACTACATTACCTCTTTTGTTGAGCAATTGCAATCAGATTATAATATTACCAATAAGAAGCTTTTAAAATCGACCCTAAAAACCAGGCTGGATAAACATCTAAGAAAGGTTTCAGATGATCTGGATTATGATGGTATAATAGCAAAAATGGAAGCCGGTAATATCTTAACACCGGATAATAAAGTTTATTCTCCTGGCACAATAAAATCATTCAAAAACTGCATCAAGGTTGTGAGAGCTGCAGGCTCTATTTCTGATCACGATTTAAATAACAAGATTGTCCTTTACTGTAATTCCAAAGGCTACAGTCTCAACTATACAGGCACTGTTATTAAGCGGCTAAAAACAATAATGAGGCATTCGGGAATAGAATCAAAGGAGTTTAAGATATTGCGGGAAGATACTGTTGATATTGCTTTAGAGAAGTATGAGATTGATACTTTGTACAATAAAAAATTAAGCGATGGCGATGCTTTGGTGAGGGATTGGTTTATTATAGGATGTTTTGTCGGTACGCGCATTTCTGATTTATTAAGGCTTGGCGCCATAAATATTGCAGGCGATAACATAACCATATCGAATGAAAAAACGGATGAAATTATTATTGTTCCAATCCATAAGTATGTGAGGCAAATTCTCAAAAACAGAAAAGGCTTTCCGCGCAAGATTTCTGATCAGACCTTCAATTTAAGAATTAAGCAAATAGCAAAGGCTTGCAAGATCAAGGAGACGGTTTTATATACCTACACGAAAGCCGGCAAGCGTGAAGATATCTACTTTGAAAAATGGCAAATGATAAGCTCCCATACCTGCAGGCGTACTTTTATAACCAGGTTGATTGAATTGTGTATTCCTGATAGCGTGATCATGATGCTTGCCGGGATTAAGGATCCTAAAACCTTAAAGAAATACAACAAACTCAAACCTGAAGCTGCAGCGAAGGTGCTTGCTGCTCGTTGGAATGAATAACTTTTTGCTTATACACTTCAGGTAAACTGCGAAGGTCGAACCTGTACTGCTTGCCGGCCTTTTTACATTTTACTGTACCTCTTTCCCTCTCCCCTCTTAACCTTTCGCGTGACCAGCCTGTTATTTTCATCACATCGCCGGCTGATGCCGTAAACTCTTCTTTCAATTCTTTTTTCCGCAACCAATTGATATTATTGTTGAATTCGCGGAGCACCTTTAATTCTTCGCTTGTCATAGTCATAGAGTAGGAAGTTTTATATTTTGACTTTTAAAATTATTTTCAACGCACAATTGTATTTTGAGCTACAAAAGTTGAATCTTCAATTCTCTTTTTTTCTGCCTCCCAAACTGCAAACGAAATTTTTCTTTCAGCCTTAGCAACACTGATGATCATGTCATTATTTTTTATACAATCATCATATGTTGCAAAAGTTTTTGCCAAAGCAATAGCTGAATCTTTATCTTTAAAAACTTTGATTTTATAGCGACCACTTCCAGCTTTTTCAAGCAAGTATTCTTCTAATCCAGGATGTTGCTTATAATTGGAATTTGTAAACCTAATGACAAAATATCCATACTTCCCGGAGGGTTCCATATCACCAAGGTTACTCCTATAACTTCCATCTGCTCCCATGTACCACGTCATTTCACCATCATTATATAGCCTGGCAATTACTGAATCAATCTCTACAACTTTAATGTGAAATTCGTTACTTGCTTTTGATTCTGGTTTCTGGTTGCATGAAACAGCTAAAACCATGACAGAGCAGATGATAAATAATGTTTGTCTCATAAATAGAATTTGTAAGTTTTTTTACCCATATTGTTAATTACAATTGTTTTTCCTCGAAGAGAAGCATACGAATCAGGAAGCTGATGTAATGGTCGCCATTCCGTTGGACGATCATTTTCGTCGCAGCCAAAAGATGAAGCCGGCGTCCATTTAACTTTCTCTCTGCGAATAACGAACGCCCATTGACAGCTTACGGGGTCAATAAATACTGTTTGTATCCCGCATATAAGCTCCGGAATACGCCCGCCATAGTTTCCAGTGTATGAGTAGCCGTACGTTCCAACCATTCTATCTTCACCGTTCGCTCTCCAAAATGAAGAGTCCTTGTTCCCGGGATATAAAAATCCATCCACAACATCATATACCGTAAGATTCATTTTGTACTGTGCTTGTGCGCAAACTACATTTATAGCCAGCAGGGCTATGGCGATTAATGTGTATTTCATTGTCCAATATTTACTTTATTAGCGTTACCAATAACAACAGAACTATTTGCAGATTTTGAGATAGTGTAAATAGTGTCGTGTATGTAAGCCGTATCTCTTCTCATGAATTTGTAAAAATCTTCCCCTGTAACAGTGTCCTTCCATCCGCTTGAAGCCCTGCACTTAGTAAAATCAACACTAAAGTTGCCAGCAAGAACAGCGGTATCTTTGCCGGAAATAAAATTGGTGGTGTGTACTGGAGCTTTTTGGTTGCATCCTGATATCATGCCAAGAAGGAAAACTGATGTAAATAGTTTTTTCATTTTTGTTTATTTTTTTGGTGAATGAGACTTATTTTTTTCGCTTGCATAAAAATATTCATCATCATGCCGACTGTAATTCACTTTATATTGTTCACGCATTTCATATAGTGTACGTTCAGGCACACCAAGCAATTCAGCCGCTTCTTTCACTGTGTTGGCTTTATTCAAAGCCTTCAATACAAGCCTTTTTTATGATATTCTATGTTCAATATTTCATCCATCGAAGTAGATTTAACCTGGTAATAAAGCTTTGAAGCCACCTGATTTTACTTTTTGATAATAGGTTTCTCTTTTGCTCACATCGTATAAGTATGGGAGAAACAATTCCAGTTTTTCAGCCTGGTTTAATTCAATATGAGAAAGTTGTATGTGTATCAGCTCATGCATCTGTTTCCATGCAATCCGCTCTGCTTGTTCCAGAAGTGTTTTATCGTTTGTTTTAGCCTTTCTTTTCTTCAGCCATACATAACAATCCTGAACTTTTACAGGAAGCTGGAAGGGCAGTTTCATTCCATCCATTTCAACCATAAAGGATATAGCAGCTACTCTACCTGCAGGGCCATATTCTTTCATAATGTTTGTTGATCCGAATCCAACCAGGAGCTGTTCAATTGCGGCAATGCTCCTGACAGCCGGCACTTCTGTTGTATAGTTTTTGATGTTCATTTGCAATAATTTTAAACCTTTAATAATTTGTAAACTCCATATCCTATCCAGAGTAAAACACTTGCATCCAACTTGCCAGTAGCAAAAATTTCCAGCACAGATAAAATACCAAGGACGGGTATGGTCGATATTTTGAATTTGTTTTTCATACCGTAAATTGTTTGTTTGAATATTTAGTGAATGATGCCCGGTCGATCACCATTTTATTTTTTGCAGTTCTTTTCAACGAATTTTATTTGTTCTTCGGTCATCACTGATTTTTTATAGTGACCGCGTTTACTCCCTTTAGTGCTTCCTGATGGCATAGTGATTATTTTAGTTTTTTCCCTGGTTGAATTCTTCCTTTCTCATCAACATGAAAATTGCCCGAATTAACAGTTGCAACCATAGCCCTTAGTGACTGAAGATTTTTATATTGTAAAGGATCCATATTCTCCTTGTGCCAATTATCAACTTGAATGGTTTTCGCTTGGTGAATTAAAGGATCCCATTGCCTCCATTCTGATTCTGGTACCTCGCGGATAAATTCAAATGGTCCTATGTCGGCATGATAACTGTCAGGTCCTCCACCCTTTTCAATTTTTCTTAAACCGCTACCATCAGAATTATCAATCCAAAAAGTGTATGAATTCTGTCCAGGTCGGTTGTATATCACCTTAACCACTTGTTGAATATTGCCGGCGAATGCATTCTGCCAATGAGCTATCTTTTCATTTATCGGCAATAGCTTTACTTCAATTACCGTGTACTCAATTTCCTCTGTATAATTCCATTTACCTTTTTTCATAATTCAATGTTGAACAGTTTTATAAAATCTCTTTTTAGTGACATGTAGATATCGAAATAATATGTGTTGCTGCTGTAATTCAATTCAATCCTTGCTATGTGGTTTATAAATTGTTTTGTTTCATTGGCATTAGCGGTTTCTAACTCTTCGAGTTCCCTTCTGTATTTGTATACAAACTCATACCGTTCACGCCTCCGCTCTTTTGTTGCATGTTGTCTCATCACATTCCAATTACAAGCGCCGCGGCATCTCTGCTATGGCTGTTTGTTGATCCCTGCCAGCCGGTTACCGTCTTAAAATATTCAGCCGTCATTTTTGTTTTGTTATTCTTTGGCGCGACAAACTCATGCGGGATACTTTTCATTTCAAGGAACTCCTGCCATATACCAGCATCACGCTTTACACTACCAGCACCTTCCCTCCTTCCGCGTTCCGCTTTTTCATTTTTCTGTTTTGGAATCCATGTGCGCAACCTTGCATCTTCTACACGCACCAATACACTACCAGGTTCTCTTTCAAATGCATCCTTTACAATTTCAATTGCTTCAAGAATGGTTACAGTTTTTACAATGGTTAGACGTTTATGATCACGGTCCCATTTTGCAACGCCGGTATTAACTCCGCAATCAATGCCTATGTAGAAGCGATATTTTTTGTTTGATGAAATCATATTAAGATGCTTCATAAATATTTAATTTTCCACCCATCACCTGTTCGATGTTGTGTACTGGGATATCGGCTAATTCTAATTCGCAAAACGTACCGCAATTAGGTAGTACGATTTTACCTTCCTTGCCTTCATTAGGGTCTAACTCATCCAAATAAACATCTTTGATACATGTATGACTTAAATGCCTTTCAGCTTCTACCATACGTGAAAACTGATTCGGAAAATCCATGCGTATTTTATTCCAATATCCTTTGCCTCCCTTCACACAGCCAATACAATTATTATTGGGGTAGCCGAGCTCATACATTTTAGGTATTTTAATCCCTGCGTTAAGTAAAATGCCTGCACACTGATCTTTGTTAAGCTTGCGTTCAATTAGGGGGAATTTACCTTTTGCAGCAGGGTATTGTTGAAGAAATCTTATTGCCCTGTTGACTTGGTGTGTTTCCCACTCGTAACCGAATATTTGATGAGAAATAGTTGTTGAATTAAAAAGAGTAATTGCATAGTCATCTTCAATCCTCCATCGGATTCTTTTTTTCAATTCCTTTGTGCATTTAGCCCCATCTGGTCCATTAATATATCTCTCTTTGTAAATCACATCAAAATGATCAACATACTTTTCATTTTTGTGCGTTTCAATTTCTTGCCCATACCATTTTTCACACTCTTGCTTAAATCTATTGTTATCGCTATGGGCGGATCCTGTATCAGCATATATTAATCTGACACATGGGAAAGCTTCAATAGCTAATTTGCATGCAACTGCGGATGTAATCCCAGCGCTCCACCACCCTATGCAGATTTGTTTTTCCATTGTTTTTGCTCTAAAAGAGTAAATCGTTTTTATTTCCATTTGCCGGTAAATCAGAAACCGGGCGCCATCCTTCAACAGGTGCGGTATTAGCCGGCTGATAGTTTTCTTCAGGCTTTTCCATGGGTACAAACTTTTGAATATGCAACAGGGCTCGCATATAAACTGTTTCCAGATTACCGCTTCTGTGTTTTGCTATCCGGATATGGGTTTCACCTTTATTGGATTCACCCAGTTCATTAGCTTTGATATTGTAATACTCCGGCCTGTACATGAACATTACCATGTCAGCATCCTGCTCTATGGCGCCTGATTCACGCAGGTCACTCAATTGCGGCATCTTTTCTCCATCCTTTCTTTTTTCTACTTCACGGCTCAACTGGCTTAATGCAATGATTGGGATGTTTAATTCTTTTGCAAGCGCCTTCAGGTTTCTGGATATGGTGCTGATCTCCTGCTCGCGGTTGCTGCTTTTCTTGTCACTTGATCCGCTCATAAGCTGCAGGTAATCCAGAATGATTAAACCAACGTTGTGTTTATTCTTCAGCCGGCGACATTTGGCTCGTAGTTCGAAAATGTTAAGCGCCGGGGTATCGTCAATGAAGATTGGAGCTGATTGTAATTTTCTTACACCCTTGTTATAGAGGGTAACCATTTCCGTATCATCCATTCTACCCCGCGAAAGCTTTTCTAACCAGATTTCACTTTCAGCACTAAGGATCCTTTGCACTAATTGCCCTGCACTCATTTCCAAACTGAAGAATGCAACAGGTGTAGGTTTAAAGTGATTTAAAGCAGCATTGCGGGCAAGGTTTAGCGCAAATGCAGTTTTACCAACGGAAGGACGAGCTGCCAAAATAATCAGGTCTGTAGCCTGCCATCCATACGTTACATGATCAAGGTTGGTAAACCCGGATGGAACGCCGGTAATGTCTTCGTCGCTATTCCTGATATTTTCTATCCTTTGAATTGTCTTTACCAGGATACTATCGATTGAAGAAAAATTCTTTCGAAGATGGTTATTGGTAATTTCAAACAGTTTTGTTTCTGCCAGATCCAACAGATCAAAAACATCGGTTGAATCTTCATAAGCATCTGTTATAACTTCACCGCTAATCCGGATCAACTCACGTTGAATAAACTTCTGCAGTATGATGCGGCAATGAATTTCAATATTAGCAGCAGAAACAACAGAGTTTGTGAGCTTGGTGATGTAGTATGGTCCTCCAACAAGTTCCAATTCTTCACTTACCCTTAATCCTTCCACTACTGTCAGCAAATCGATGGGCATGCTTTTTTGTGCCAGGTTCATCATTACCCGGAATACGCGCTGATGAGCATCCACGTAAAAGCATTCTGGTTTCAAAATTTCTATCACGGTATCAAAGGCTGTTTTCTCCATCATGATGGCGCCAAGAACAGCATCTTCTAAGTCCCTGGCTTGTGGAGGGACTTTTCCGTAAACCATAGTGCTCAAATCCAGTGTGCTTTTTCTTCTGGTTTTCCTATCTTTATTCAAATCATTCAACGAATCCATCACTTATATTTTTCTTCAATTATTTTTATGTAGTTGCTCTCATTTTCCAGTATGAAATCAAAGTCAACAGTCCATTTCCGGTCGTTATCTCCTTTCAGAAAAGCGCTTTTTTGAATTACCTTCAACACCTCCAAAAATTTGAAATTCGGTTCGCGGATCCTTGTTTTGATTTTAGCC
This sequence comes from Agriterribacter sp., assembly GCA_047600465.1. Classification (GTDB taxonomy): domain Bacteria; phylum Bacteroidota; class Bacteroidia; order Chitinophagales; family Chitinophagaceae; genus Agriterribacter. The sequence continues at coordinate 491,066 of JASGKU010000005.1, read as the reverse complement.
CGTCTGGAATCAGTAATCACAATTGGTTTTTTTATGAGCGCATGACGGATAGCAAACAGATTCCAGATATCAACATATGGCTCTATAAACTCCGGGGCATTGGTTTCAATGAATGACTTCACCGTTTCCCAACAAACATTTTGGTCCTTGCCTTCCAGCGATTTGATAGTATCGGAATATTGACTTTTAAGTTCAGCATGGGCATTTTCAATTTCCAGTTTTGGCTTATCCTTTTTTTGTTTTCCCCCTGACCCCCTTTCTTCTTTTTCCTTTTCTTTTTCTATATCCTTTTCCTTTTCTTTTTCCTCAAGGGTATGCATACCCTTTATATACCCTTTGGATACCCTTTCATATAATCCCAATTTTTTTAATTTTTTTATAATTGGGAGGTGAGGTTTACATGTTTCAGTCAATTCACCGTACTGGAAATCGCAGAAATCCTTTATGAATATTTTTCCGTTTTCAAGCAGCTCAAATTGTTTACCCTCGTTAATACCCAAAACATCTGCTTCACTAAAGTCTTCGCCAACATATGTGCTTGCTATGATATAATTTGGCTCCCAAATTCCCACGTTATCGCACTTGTCAAACATGTGCCTTACCACGCATTTAAGCCGGCAAGAAAGTCTCATAAACCAGGTCTTATCCCATATATCGGTATCGGTAAATCGTTTCATCTTTCAGAGGTTGGTTTAAAAATGGTTTCTTGTATCCCGATCAGCTTGCGATCAACTTTGAGCATATCATCAAATTCCCGCTCTGCCCTATCTCTTCTTTCCTTCATTGACAATATCCCCTTACGCACTTCTTTTTGATATCCGCGCATTCTATTGCCAGTAGCGATGTATGCTTTCAATCTTTTGGATTGCTGGATATACAAATCCTTAAGCTGGTTATAGTCAGCTGGGATATTCATGATGCTTCCATTTCAATGAGGTCAAATAATGTTGGCGTATTGATGTTATCTTCTGCCTGCTTCAAATAAAACTTTGCATTGACCGTATACATGCCATTCAGCTCTACAATCTTTGTTGTGCGTTTTTTCTTTATGGCACGAACGCCGGTTGATCCTAAGCCCCCAAAACAATCATCCACTCTTTCACCTTCATTGCTGTACAAATCAATTATCCTATCTATTTCGTCCGATGGTTGAGGGCAAATATGATTCTGCTGTTTCCTGCGGGCCTGCTCCAGGTTGAGCCCGTGCATCCTGTTTACATCATTCCAAATGAAAGGAGTGTTTGATCGAAGCGGCAGTGTGGTATAGGTTCTTGATAACCTGCCCTTATCATCCAGTAGCTGCAGCAGTTTAACATGATTTTCAAAATCATAAATAGTAGTGCTATTGAATTTATTCCACCATTTACGGACCTGCTTCATACTCATTCCCATAAGTTCATCAGGCTGTAGTAATCTATCTCCTGAAGATTTCCAGAATGAATCAGCATCAATCTGCCATTTGGATAATGTGTAATTTTTATCACCGTAGTATTTTAATTCATCAGGCTGGAAAAACTGTTTGCAGCCGGGACAATCAACCAATAACGCACCTTCTCTAAAAAATTCATTTACTACACCAGTATAATTACATGCCGGGCAGGAAACCATATTATGAGTAACTGGTACATCAGCATAAGCATTATCTCTTGATGTAGGCGGCTTTCTGAATAACCATATCTCTTCCGGAATACCGCTGCCCATCTTCGTGCTATCCTTTTGCATTTCACCATACGTGAGCCTGTATGTTTGGTTATTTTCGGCAACAACATCCGTAGGTATATAATGAAACCCCATTGTTTGAAAGACACCAAGCACAATGTTGTTATGACAATACTTTTGAAAATTGCAACCCACTCCAGATATTTCCGGCTTTGTAGCAAGTATTTGCAGTGAGCCTTTAGAGAAATCAACAATTCTCTTTTCTTTTTCTTTCCAATTCAATGTTCCATACACATCAGCATATGACGGATGATCCTTAAAAAGTTTGTTGATTGCTTTGCGCTCATCTTCCAGGTGATGCCATATAATCCAGCTTGCACTTTCATCAGGATCCGTTTCAAGCATGATCTTCCTGGCAGCATTAAGCCTCACATCTATGGATAGCCTTTTAAGTTTTGCGGCTTCTGGCAGGCTTCCACTCGCATCTGCAAACATTTTTGTTTGTCCATCACGGTCAGGCTTTGGATCAACAGGCTTATCCAGCTTGACTTCATGCCAGTAAACGTTAAGTGCTGGTAAAAGGTAACCCTCATCATCATAACCTAAATCAGAAGGGAATTGTATAAATATTGCCCACGAATAAACCCATAACCAAAAATCCTCTTTGTGTTGTGGATGTATTGTAAGCTCGCCGGCTTTGGTACTATCACGTTGGAAAAATCTTGTAAGAATTCCGCCTCTATCAGCAATACCAAGCACATGGGCATAGTTGATGAGCTCCAATGTTTCATTTGGTGATGGCGTAGCGGTGAAAATATATTTATATTTTACCTTGGCAAGTTGAATGGTGAGCATATCAGTTGTCTCGCTTGCCATATTCTTTATATAATTGCCTTCATCCAAGCAAACAACAGAGAACCTGCTGAAATCAAAGCAACCCATTCTTACACGCTCATAATTCGTTACAACGATATCACAGTTGCTTGTATCGGATTCTCCCTGATTGGTAACATATGACATGTCAATTCCAAGCCTTGCACCTTCCCCAACTTCAGGATCCTTATTAATGAAAGTCTCTGCCGCACCCAGTTCTGTAACAATCAGCGCTTTCTTATTGTTACTGTATAATAATCTTTCTGTTGAAAGAATAATCCGGCATATCTCAATTGCCATTGCTGTCTTACCTAATCCGGTATCAGCAGCAATCAAGCCAGCTCCATCTCCAATGCACCGTTCGATTATATCGTTCTGATGAGGTTTGTTTGATGGATGAAGGTTCGATCTATCTATTTTAAAGCCGTTGCGTTGAGCTACTTTAATTTTTCGGGCAAGCAGCTCTTTATATTGGTCTAATAATTCCATAACAGGGGTTAGCTGTCACGGGTACGGATGGATTAATAATTGGATTAAATGGGTACAATAAGCCGCTATACGTTTACAATCACGTAATCCTGGCAGCATTTTAACTGTTCAGCAAAAATTATTGCCTGCTGTGTTTTCATTATCTCGTTAAGCTCCACAGATTCCAGCCAGAAATATGCACCGCCATCGGTAACGTCAAGGCATATCTCAACCCGGAAACGTTGTGATTCCTGACCTTTAAAAATGGGAATGTTCAAGATGAATAAATTGGGAATATTAGTATCCACGGTCTTAACAAAATTCTGTGCCTTGTTACCTCTTTGATCGGCTTCCTGTTTCATTTCTATAAAAGCCTTCGCATTAAAACCCATGTAGGCAGCGAGGATCTTTGAATGTTCATCGGCATCATCAAAGTCCAGACGATTGAACTTTATTAGTTTCACTAATTCTTCTCTCTTGTATTGTTTGCTGGTGTTGATGCCAAACTTTTGAAGTTCATCGGATATTTCCAATGTGGCGGTAAGTTTTGCCACGTGCGGATTATGTGGATCAAGATCAATTTTTATACACCTTTTACCATTATCAACAGTTACAATAACCTTATTAGGATCCAGATATTGATATCCTTCCGTAACTGGTTTTCTTTTTGTAACAAAGGCGGTAACAGTGTTAATATCGCCTGAAATATTCATTTTCTCAGGGTCCTTATGAGGTACCGCTGCCCCTTCCCTGATTATAATTTCATTGCCATTAAAGCTCGGCAGGCTCAATTGTAATTCTTCCATAACTGGTTGTGTTGTTTAAAATGAAAAATGTTTTTACTGACCTGCAGCAGGTCTGATTTGATGAAGAATAGTTGTTTGCTTTTCGTCGGGGCGTAACCTGCGTGAGCTTACTTGTAGACCCTGATCATCATATGTTTCCATCATGCTATCTACATGATTGGCGAAGTGAAATAGCTGACCTTCTTTCAATTCCTGCCTGGTCTTCACCTCTGTCAGTAAAGTTTTGTTAGCAGTTTTAAGCGGATCAATTTTAAGTTTGAATCCGGATTTGATTTCAGCCAGCTCATCCTCCATTTGAGAAACCTTGATGAGATTGTCAGTAAGAAGCTCTCTTTTGGAATCAAGCGCTTCTTGTGAAAGGGGAACGTAATATTGCGTTTCTTCTACCTTGTCGGCATTGTCACGCATAGCCCGTATTCTTTCAGTGGGTGATAGTTCGGGAAACATTTGTTGCATGTTGTGAATTTTATAGTGATTAATATATTTACCTGAATTCGTAATGTTCATTCTCCTTAACAATCGTTGTTTTAAAAGGAAGTTCTGTTTTGGGTACCTTTTGGATTGTATCCATCAATACTGATGATCCTGTAAAAACTACATGCTTGGAATTGTCAACTTCAATTTGCAGGTGCAGGCATTTGCCATTCCCTTTATCATATTTTGATTGCTCAACTCTATAATCATGTACAACTATCTCACGATTGATGAGGCGGCTGATTTTTATTTTATCGCCGATAAAATTTTGTGTTATTGATTTTATTCCGAGGTCTTTAAACTGCTTCATTGAGTAATTTTTTGATAAGGTTTTTAGTGTCAGCATGTTTAGCCCATCCCCAATAAGAATCGATAGAAGCCTTGTTCTTTCTCCTGGCTACCATTTTGGCAAAATTTTTCTTTATACTTTTTCTTAGAAGTGTATGTGTATGATAAAACCGGTACCCAACAAAGTCAATACTCCTCGATTCAACTGGAAATATTTGATAGTTTGATTTTACCTTAAGCTTGAGATAGTCTTCCAGATACCCTGAAATGCTTTTCAATAAATCATGCAGATAAGCTTTCTCGTAGTGCAGGAATACCAGATCGTCAGCATATCTGAAATAATATTTTACCTGGTGTACTTCTTTTATCCAATGATCGAAATATGTTAGGTAGAAGTTTGCAAAATATTGGCTTAAATAGTTTCCTATGGGCAAGCCTTCAGCAGAATCAATAATTTCATCAATTAACCATAACAGATTGCTATCCTTTATTTTTCTACGTAACAAATGCTTGAGTATCGTGTGGTCAACAGTCGGGTAAAACTTTTTGATATCAAGCTTTAAACAGTAGGTTGTCCCTTGGAAATCCTGCAGGGCCGCCTTAAGATTATTTGCAGCAGCGTGGATGCCTCTTTTCTTTATGCAGCTATACGTATCTGCTGTAAAAATTGATACGAACACAGGCTCCATTATATTCATAATTGCATGATGAAGGATCCTGTCGGGAAAGTATGGTAAACGATATACCAGCCTTTCTTTTGGTTCAAATACTTTGAAAGTGGTGTATGGTGATGTTTTGAAGGTTTTGTTCAATAAGCTTTGGTGAAGAGAAATAATATTTGCTTGCCTATTCATGTCATGAACTTTAATCCCATACTGAAATCCTTTGCCTTTCCGTGCTTTCTGATCAGCCAGGTTAAGATTTTCAATACTGATTATCGATTCAAACAAATTATTAATCCTTTTCATTGCAATGCCTTTGCTGTTATGAGGAGCGTTCTCAATACCTAACGGGATACCAGCACCTCAAATAAATCATGTCATTTTTTGCCAAGAGGCAAGGTTTGCATTGCTGTAGAAAAACTTAACAATTGCGGGAGCTGACATTCGAATTCGTGTTATCGTAGTTCGTATCGTTGAACTGGAAGCCTGGAGACGAATGGCAGCGCACATGCAATGCACAACCTGTTTATCTTATATCACCATCAAATCCTTATACAGATCGATGAAAGTTTCACCTGCATGCTTTGCCAGCGCCCGTGTGCGATAGCAAAGGCGGGAGCCGACATCCGAAAGCGCGAGAACGTAGACCGTAACGTCGAACCGGAAGCCCGGAGAATTCAGATAAAACCACGGGTAGTATTTGTACTCATCGTAATTATTCCAATCAGGTTTCCATGGCTGATTGTTTTCATCCCTGTTCAGCGCGTCATTAATGATAATGAGCTTTGCCGTGGCTATTAAGGCTTTCTGATGTTGTTCTGGGAAAACAGAAACATCAGGTAATGCTTTAGCAGGATCTACGCCTATTTTTTTGCAAGCCTGCTTAAACGTTTTAATTAGTCCCATTGCAGTTTTATATTAAGCGGTGAAATAATCTTTGTAGATGTCGATAAATTGGTTAGCTGCGTATTCGCACAGTTCTTCCGATTTGAAGCAAAGGCGGGAGCCGACAGTCGAATTCGCGAGACCGTAGATCGTAGCGCGGAACCGGAAGCCCGGAGACGAATGGCAGCGCACATGCAATGCACAACCTGTTTATCTTATATCACCATCAAATCCTTATACAGATCGATGAAAGTTTCACCTGCATGCTTTGCCAGCGCCCGTGTGCGATAGCAAAGGCGGGAGCCGACAGACGAAACCGCGAGAACGTAGACCGTAACGTCGAACCGGAAGCCCGGAGAATTCAGATAAAACCACGGGTAGTATTTGTACTCATCGTAATTATTCCAATCAGGTTTCCATGGCTGATTGTTTTCATCCCTGTTCAGCGCGTCATTAATGATAATGAGCTTTGCCGTGGCTATTAAGGCTTTCTGATGTTGTTCTGGGAAAACAGAAACATCAGGTAATGCTTTAGCAGGATCTACGCCTATTTTTTTGCAAGCCTGCTTAAACGTTTTAATTAGTCCCATTGCAGTTTTATATTAAGCGGTGAAATAATCTTTGTAGATGTCGATAAATTGGTTAGCTGCGTATTCGCACAGTTCTTCCGATTTGAAGCAAAGGCGGGAGCCGACAGTCGAATGCGTGAAAACGTAGCTCGTACCGCTGAACCGGAAGCCCGGAGCATTCAGATAAAACCAGGGGCGCCATTTATATTGGCTGCTATTATTCCAATCAGGAACCCATCCTTCATTGAGAACTTTAATGATTACTTTCAGCTTCCTGTAAGCGATTTCATCTGGTTCACCGATTATAAATTTTGGATTAACAGGATCCTCACCAATCTCTGCACAAGCATCTTCAAATGTTTTAATGCGGTCGGTAATCTTTTGAGAAAAGAAGCCTTTACTAAAGCTGGCTTCAAGGATTGTTTTTAATTCAGGAATTGCAGAAGGATAAATTTTCCGTGCATCCTGGTCAGAAATCGATAATGTTTTCATTGAAATATTTTTTAATTTTTTAATAATGCTTTCATAGGTTAGCAGTTCAATTTTTGGACAGGGGAACGGTACCGGTTAGAACGGCTGTTTATTAAAAGGGTCAATCACATATCCGGCATTTGCAACATGCACTGTCTTACCTGTTACTTCCTCAACTTCTTTTTTGAATCTCCTTTCGTCACTGTTACTATTACTCAAATGGATTAGTAAAATGTTATTCACCTTAGACAGATCATTTGCAGCCAGCATATCTTTACACGTTTGCAGGCTCATATGTGATTGTATTACCCGGTCTCTTAAAAATTTTGGATTGGTGCCAGATTCAAGTCGGCGCTGTAAAATGGTTTCACAGTAATTGGCTTCGATGATGATATTATTTAAGCCTGGGAAAGTATACTCGCAGTAATAAGAATCGGTAAGGAAAAGCACATTACCACACTCCTCATGGTTAATAATAAACCCAAACGGTTCAGCCACATCATGCTTCACGTCAAAAGCTTTTATTTTAAAACCACCCGCAATCCTTTGCTCACCATTAACCATCTTTATACTCCTGTGATGTGCTTCCCTTCCAATCGCTTCAAACGTTCCGCGTGAAGCATATACATTGATACTTGCATTCAGTACATGATCAACAAACTTTGCATGATCTCCATGCTCGTGGGTAAGTAAGCAACCAACAACCTTCTTTAATTTGAACTTCAAAGCTTGTTTCACTCTATCAAACCTTACACCTGCCTCAATGATCAAAGCTTCTTTGTCATTTTCCAGCAAGTAGCAGTTGCCGTCTGAATTGCTATTTATTACTGTCAGTTTCATTAAAAGCCAGGTCCCTGTGTTTTATCGTTTGCAAATTCAGGTGCATCTGCATAAGCAGGTTCTGGATGTTGAATAGGTGGAATCGGAATGCTATTGCTTTCTTCAATCTCCATTACTTTTTTATTGGCATTGGTAGCTATCTCATGGCTCACAGCAGCCGCTTTAACATCGATGCCAGTATTATCTTCATCCTCTCCTTCGCCGAATAAATCTGCGTCATCTGATGAGTTTACATCAGGTTTGAGTAACCTTCCAATAACAGTTTTGATTGCCATTTCATCGGGGAAATTTCTATGAGCCGGCGATTCACCCTTTGTAGCGCCCTTGCATCCATGCCTTTTTAATCTGGCTCATGGACATAACTTTGCAAACCCTTTTTCCATCAGCATATTCTTTAATGGCGTATGCAGCTTTTACTATTCCTGTATCAATGCTTTCAATTGTTTGCTCGTGCTTTATCACTTTATCATTACCATCTTCCAATTTTATATAATTGAAAACATCATCCTTAAAGACCGCTGCACCAGTTACACTTGCTACTCCGTGTCTTTTAGCAATGGCAATGGTGCCCTGGTATTCCTTTTGGCAAGTAAGCTGGTTGCCATATGCAATAAATGAACATTGACGTTTTACAGGATTCAATCCCTGAATAACCATTTTAAAAAGTGCATTGGCAATACTTGGACCAGTGCATACATTTAACACAGGGGCTTTATTAACATCCTTTGTGTCAAGAATAATCAACCAAGCGACACGTATAGCATTAGCTGCGCTGTAATTCTTTGGAAGATTCAAACTGCCTGCTTCCTCAAAAACCTTAACACGGTTCAATACATGTTCAGCAATTGATTTCTCTTCTATTTTTAATACTTCAGTAGACATAGAATTGTTTTAAAAAAAAATTGAAAAAGTTGTAAAAAAAATCTTCATAAGTTGTAGGTCGTTATCCAGCCATTGCCATTTCCTGGGGCTGCACTGTAAGTTTTTTATGACCAGGTGAAACAATGAGATTGATCAATTGGCTATCGGAATCGATCACCTTTGTAATGCTTTCCCTGTTGTCGATAAAAACTGGCGCTGATACTCCAAAATGCTCTGAAAGAGTATTGATGATATCCAAGCCAGCATTTATTTTAGAGGCTGTATTGGCATCAGAATAAGGCACTCCGTTTATTAAAGTTTCACAGCATTCAACCTCACCGCCATTAATCTGCTGCTCAAACATTTTGAAGGTTACATACTTGAACTTGCCATTGATCTTTTTCTCCAGCTCATCCATCTTTGCTTTTGTAAATACTTCAATCGCGTATTCAGAACTTTCGAGGTCAGTAAGCTCCTGGTTCATCTGGCTTTCAGAATCGGATAATTCTTTTATGCGGTCAATAGTAGCCTGTCTATTTTTAGCTGAACCAAGCTGCTCCTGTAATTGATCAACTTCCTGTGATAGTTCTCTTTTGCGGGTTATCAATGCAGAATTATCTTCTAATGTATTTGGAGCATGAACCAACGCTTCGAGTGAAGTAATATCAGCATGCAACTTCTTTATTTCGGCATTGCTTAATGTGTCTTTTGCCACCTGGTTCTTTTCATCAGCCGTCATTCTTTGATGTTCAACTTCCAGGTTGTTGATGCGGCTGTTAAGTACTGTTATTTCAGAATTTAAATCTTTTGATTTATCCTGCAGTGATGATATGGTTGTATCAATAGCTGCTATCTCATTGCCAAGAGAAACGCCAAGATCTGTCTGTTCTTTAAGCCTTTTTGATTTATTGGTATTGAAATTTTGAGTAAACTCCTTTTTCTTATCCTCAATATTCACGTTCTCAAACACACGATTGCAAGCAGGACATTTGCAGGAACTATCATCAAATGCTGGCAATGTTTCAGCATTGATTTTATGCCAGTTGTTTCTAACGTCTGTTTGCCTTTGAATGAGGTTGTTTTTTTGGCTGGTATTGTAATTGATATCAGCGGTATTCCGGGAAAGCTCATCCTGCTTTTGACGTAGCATTCTTTTCTCATCACCGATAACCCTTAAACGATCTTCTCGCTTGGTGATAACAGAATTGTTGATCTCTGTTTCTATTTCAGCAATCCGCTGGTTGTGCCTTCCAATTGTTTTTACATGTTCAGTAAGCGTTGACTGCCTTTGTTTCTCCGCATTGCTTTTGTCCATCAGTTGGGAATCAATATTTACAATGCCTTCTTTTGCTCCGTTGATCAAATTCTGAACTGATATGGCATTAACATCCTGCATTAAGCTCAATCCTCTGTTCAGTTCTTCGATGCGGGAAGGGATAGTAAGTAATTCATCTTTGATCTTTTTCTTTTTGGCTGCCAGCTCGCGTTTGAATTCATCGATAGTCTTTTTACTATTCAGCGCTTTAATCAAAGCCGCCACATCCACACATCCAGCATTTGCAATTTGATCAAGGATCTCGCTATCCGAAATGCCTCCTGATATTTTAAGAAGTGCATTGCGGCGGTCCTGCCATTTAAGTGAATTGAAGTAGGTTGTATTGGTAAGCAGTTTAAATAAGCTCTCTGATGCAATGACAGATATCTTCGCCTGGAACTCTTCTTGTTTCATTGGAACGTCATTCCAGAAGTATGCGGTCTCATGTCCTGCAAATTCTTCTGTTGATGAACCGCGTTTCTTTACCCATTTTTCGCGGAGTGATCTTTTTATATTTATCTCATCACCATCAAGAAGCATAACTGCTGACACTTCATGATCAAGCCTATGATAAGGCTGGTTATGTTCATCGAGTGTTTTTATTTCAAAGTCTTTTCTATCAGTAGAATCCTTTCCAAAAAGTAGCCATAAGAATGCGTCAAACACTGTTGTTTTACCGGTGGCATTATCGCCGAAAATATTGGTGATGTGTTCAAAAAGAATTACGAGATGACGTATACCCTTGAAGTTTGTAAGAGTAATTTTTTTGATTTCGATTTTCATATCTTTGTGTTCTGTTTTATAAAGTGATTCTTAATAAAGCCCTGGTCTAACCTCCCAGGGCTTTTATTTTTATTCTTCTGAAGCAGCCATATCTTCCGCGGCTGCGTTATCAGAAACATTTTCCGAAGCCTGTTCAGCTACGTTTTCAGTTGATTCTTCCCCATTTTCTTTAGGGTCAACTCTTTTTAACTCATCTGGTTTGCGCATATATAAAAACCGGGTAACCTCTCCCGGTGGGTTTACTTTTTTCTTTTGCTTGCTGGCTTGTAAGGCTTGAAAGGTTTTATAGTTGTTGGTTCTATTTTCCCGGAAGCCATTAGCACACAGATGACAGGCTTATCTCCGGTGTTATCCTGGAACTTCATATACACATGCTCATCATCTCTCATTGTAGAAATCATATTATTGATAGCTGTACGTTTTCTGTTGAGCGTTTCAGTTGTATGCAGCTTCCTGCCATTTCTATTGTTGATTTTGGCAATGATAAATTTGCCGGATTCTGTTCTTGATAAGTGTGTCATAACTGTGATGTATTTAATGGTTACTTAATTGCAGTTTTTAAGCAATATTGACAGCACAATAACTATTAGCACATAAATAAAAATCTGTTTAGCTGTCATCGGCTTTTCTTCTTTCGGAACATCCGGCACATTGGCGGCACAATCCTCACACAATACTTTTCTTACACCGGTTTCACTGTGATCAAACCCTTCAAGCGTTAGGTGTATGCTTTTGCCGCAATGATCGCAGCAGCTTTCGTAGAAGTCCATCATATTGATTAAGCAGTTAATAATTCAGATTCTCTTTCCTTTACCAGTTCAGTTTCATCGATATCGGATGTATCAACAAAGGCTGATTTCTCCCAAGAATAGCCAGGTAATTCATGCAGTATGTAAAAGGTCAAACCTCGGAATACCCATTCGCTAACGACATGATATTTACCATGGAAGTAAGGATGATTATCAGGGCACTCCCCTGTTGTCATCTCGCCAAATGAATCGTCAATGCACATTACTTTTTTCATACAAAATGTTTTTAAAATTTACCCGGCTAAGAATAACCGGGTCTTTAGTTTCAACCCTAAACCCTTGAGAAAAATGAGAGGCTGTTCACCTCGTGGAAAGGGATGGACTTGAACCATCGACGAGTGTTATTTACCGGCACCGGATATTTAGCCACTTGCTCTAACCAACTGAGCTACCTCCCCATCGCCGGCATCATCATCTATGCCGGCACACTTGCAACATGATATACACTAAAGAACTACCGCCTTTTACACCTGCGGGAAGGTGACAAACCGTCCAGGTTAATATTGTTATGGATTTGCTTGCTTTTTCGGTGTTTGGCTGTAGAATTCTTTCACACGTTTCAAGTGAATGCACAACATGCCATACTTGTGCTCGAATTGTAATGCAGGTATTATTTCATGGTAGTCAGCGTGGAACTTTGCAACTTCTTTTTCAGTTTGCAATAAGCTGTTGGAATTGCGTGCTGTTAAAATCTCTTTCAACAGTTTGAGATATTCTTTTTTGAATCTGTTTTCAATGTCACTAAGCCTGTTTCCGCGTTTGCGATCATATCTTATGTATATCGCAGTAACTATGATCATTATCAGAATGATTGCTACATGAAGGCGGATGTCTTGGCTTTGTTCCATTGTTATGTTTTTGGATGAAATCAAACTTTTCGACGAATGGAGTATATGTTTATACTTATTTTATTACGTTTGTACTCCTATGCGTTTTCCGGCGCTGCCTTCAGCGCCGATCTAACCTTTTTCACAGTATCAGGAGAACCACTTCCAGCCAGAATCACCCGTGATAGAACGTTTCTATCAATTTTGATACTTGCCGCACATTCAACATCCGTTTTAAACTGCGTCCGATATTCTTTTAATTGTTCCAATTCCTCCGGGGAAAGCGACTCGCTCCTTTTCTTGGTGAATGATTTCATTTGCTATATTTTTGGAATGCATAGCAAATATATGTAGACAATGTCTACAAAACAAGAAAAATGTAGATTATTTCTACAATTTATTATTTATAATATGTTTCTGTCTGTTTGAATGGATTTTACAAAGGAATATATAAGTTTACTGGAGCAGGTTAAAACTAAGCTGAGGGAAAGCAACTCCCCATGGAGCGATAGTATTATTGCTGCTACTCTACGTAGAGACAGGGCGGGACTTATGCGAAAGATAAACGAGAAGAAAATTGAAGAAATTGATTTAGTTTATTTGAAGTATAAGTTTGGGAAATTGTTGAATATATCTACAAATATAGAGGTTGCTGAAGAAGATATTTTGGATACTAAAAAGGCTGAGAATAAACCTAATTCCGGTCAGCAGGATCAGTCCCTGCCGCCTTCTCTTTCGACTGCTTTAAAAGCCCATCGCGATTCATTGGAGTTGATTGAGACTGTTTTAAAGCAAGCGTTTCAGGGGCGTTCTTCAAAATCTGGCAGTTATCCAACCAGTCTTCCAAGAGATCGTGAGGTATTTCTACGGAACACCGTGGGCAAAACTGGCAAAAGTAGCACGGGCAGGGAAGCTGCACCGAAGAAAGGGAAAAAAGCATAGTAGTACATGTTTGGATTTGGAATTGAAACTTCACCTACAAATTAATACGTAGAAACATTATAGTCAATCAGAATAAACCCTAAATATTTCATAAGTATAATTATGTAACGATAACGACTAAACGAAAACATCTGTTATGAGAAAGATTATAATTGCCATTGCCATATTATCGGCATTTTCCTGTTCAAAAAAGAAATATTGTTGGGAGTGCAGAACAACTGCAGTTATTGAAAGTGGGAATGTAGAGGTTTCTAGGGAGCAAACGACAAATGATATGTGTGATATGTCCGTCGAGGGTAAAAGAAAATTTGAAACCGATAATACAAGAAAAATTGAAAAGCAAATGGGCTCATCAGCCAAAGTATTCACAAACTGCACTTTAAAAAATGACTGATTCCGAAATCATAAAAGCAATCCGCACAGAGACAGGTCTATCACAAAGAGATATGGCTGCACGATTGGGCGTTTCTCAATCAGCATTATCATCAATCGAAGTGGGTAGAAATCCTATATATCATGAGCTATTTAAAAAGATAGTGCTTGAGCTTAATGTAAACCCCTGGTTTTTCGTAAAAGATAATCAAACGGTATTTCTTACCGGTACCGGCGAATCCAATGCTTTAAAAAAGAAACTGGACAAATATGAAAAGCTTATTGACAAGCTTATTGATGTGAAAGGTGGAAAATAAAGCCCAAACCTTTACCTTACAAATGATCAAAGCTAATTTATGGACCTAAATGATGACAGTATAATTGCAGTGATTGATTTCAAGCCTGATGATCGCAAACGCAGGATTAAAGCCAAATATGAGCTGTGGGAATACCTGGAATCTGCGAAGCTGGATATTATTCAATGGAAAGGCAGCCAGGAGGAAATAATTGAAGATATCTCACACAAGGTATTGCGCTTCATGGGCAAAGTATATTCCTTCCTTGAAATGTACAATGAAGTTGTTGCCATTCTCGCCGCTTTCAGGATCCAAGTACCGGAAGACCTACTTACACAACATCTTACACAAACCCTGGAGCTCATCATTCATAAGCAGCAGCATACACCTACACTGGAAGATAAACTAAGGGATTGGCTTGATATGTAAAAATTAAGTACCATAAAAGGTTTTTACAAGTTTCACGTGAAACATATTTGTAATCTAAATAGTACGTTTGTATTCTGCGCAAAATCGAGAAAAAAGTTTTGGTCTATCAAAGCTTTTGCTTTTCTGGAAATATGGTCTCGATATCTTTTACTATTTCCCAAGCATTACGTTTCCAATCCGGTGCGCTCTTAGAAAAACAAGTATCCATATTGTTGAGCTTGCCGCTTCCTGGTGCCAAAATGGACACACTTTTAGGGTTAATGAAATATCCCTTAATCATTAGAAAATCTACCACTTTTTCGCCATAAGAAATGTATGCCGAGAACATGATTAGTCCTTGTTTGTCTCTAATTTCTAATCTGTTGGGGTCACTGTACTCGTAGAGATATTCATTCTTAAAAAGGCTCCAGTGGTTATAAACTATAGTGCCGACATGATGTTCGTCCTGTAAATTCATTAAATCCAAAGAAAAATATATACTGTCGTTCTGGAGAAAAATGGAAATTTTTGCGCTGCTATCCCCACAATCTTTTGCTAAAGTTATCTGTGCTCCATTTTGTAGGTCTTTGATGTTTGGGAAAATGCCATCTCCGCCAATAAGAATTCCTATACCCTTTTCCCGAGTGAAATTCCAATGTAAGCCATAGATCTTTGGGTAATCATCAGTAACTGGGAAAGTCAATTTGGGTTTAAAAACAAGGGGTTTTAATTCGGCGCTGCTACCAGGATTGGGAACGGGTATAGGTCGTAAATCACCAGTCCGGATATTGTCTGGAGGTTGAACCACAACTACTGGTGTATCTTTTTTAAAAATTGACATAAGGTTTGCCACATTGCCTATTATATAGGCAACTATCATGAACGCAATTACCGCGGCTGCCTTGAGTGGACTATTAAATAATCGAATAAACCAATTTTGTTTTTCTAATTGCACGTCAACTTGGAGCTTGCGACCTACAATAGTAATTGCAACCTCTTTCTTTTTAAAATTCCGTTTATGAACTATGGAAGTGTAGCTACCATAAGGGATGCTCAACAATTGGTATTCTCCATTGCGATTCGAATGAGTTTCATGTGATGTGTTTCGAAGAACTATTGTTGCGCCAGATATCGGCTTGTTTTTGATGGTGGAAACTAATCCAAAAATACTGGCAAGTTTGGGGTCAGACACTTATATAGTTATGGTTGAACCATAAATATAAAGAAATTTTATTTTGTCTGATTGTCTACATAGTCAGACAATTTCCAGAGCGTTAAGCCCGTCAAAATTATATTTATTGTCAACAAAACAATGATCATAAAAATATAAGTGTGGTATAAATGAAGAGTTGAAAAACACAAATGTACTAATTAAAATACAATTGTATTATCTTTGGTTCCATGAAAATCGCCCTCGCTTCCATTCTTAAAAATCCTGCGAATCCCCGCATTATAAAGGATCACAAGTTTAAGCAGCTTGTCCAATCCCTCAAGGATTTCCCCCAAATGATGGTAATGCGACCAATCATCATTGATGATTTAAGGGTTGTTTTGGGCGGTAATATGCGCTTGGCTGCATTAAAAGAACTAGGATATACTGAAGTGCCGGCTGACTGGATTAAACAAATCAAAGGATTAAGCGAAGACCGCAAAAAAGAATTCATTGTGAAGGATAACGTAAGTTTTGGTGAATGGAACTGGGACGACCTTGCAAACGAATGGGAAGAACAAAAGCTTACTGATTGGGGAGTTGATATTCCCGACTTCAATACCGATCATAATAGCAATGAAAATGATCAGATTAACGTGCCTATTCCACATTATACTTTAAAGGTTCGATTTGTTAGGCAGAATGACTGCCAGCGTCTGTTCGAAGAATTA
The DNA here is from genome assembly GCA_047600465.1 of Agriterribacter sp. Classification (GTDB taxonomy): domain Bacteria; phylum Bacteroidota; class Bacteroidia; order Chitinophagales; family Chitinophagaceae; genus Agriterribacter. The sequence continues at coordinate 474,577 of JASGKU010000005.1, read as the reverse complement.
GCAGCAAAAGGCTTAGATGTCAAAATAATTAAGTGATGGCCAAATACACCAAAAAGCGCGTCAATAAGATCGTAAAGATGTTAGAATCAGATGATTATACAATCACTGAAATATGCGAAAATGTTGGTATTCATTTAGATACGTGGTATGATTGGAAAAAAACTAAACCCGAATTTTCCGAAAAAATACAGCAGGCCGACGACCGCAGATTGGAGATGTTCAAAAAAGAAGCCCGTTCAAGCCTTCTTACCCTGATCAAAGGCAAGGAATATGAGGAGGTGCATAAAGAGTATGGAGAGGTCGAGGTGATTGATAAAAATGGTAAGATGACAAAGGAGCCTCGGATGATCAGCCAGAAGAAAGTGAAGAAGTTTATCCCACCAAACACAGCCGCGGTATTGTTTGTTTTAAAGAACCAGGATTCTGATAATTTCAAAGAGGTTGCTCACACCGACCTGACTTCAAAAGGTGAAAAGATTGCTCCACCTGTTACTGCTGAACAATTGGCGGCACTGACAAAACAGATAAATGAAATGGATTAAAGCCAGCAAATATGTTAGGCTAACCGAAGAAAACAAAGAGACAGCACATCGGGTTGGTATGTATCCTATCAATGATGTGCTGTTACCATTTATGCAGGATGACAGTAAGATCATTCTGCTACGAGGTGGACGTGGAGGCGGTAAATCCAATACGATAGCATTGCGGCTCATTCAGGAGTGCGCCGATTCTGAATATTTCAAATGTTATTATGGTCGTAAGGTGTTGGACCGTGTTCGCGGATCACAGCACCAGGAGCTTATAAAAGCCATTAAGCAGTTACGGCTTGAGAATGAGTTCTACTTCAGTGATAGATCAAATGGATCACTGACAATAGTGCACATCAAAACCGGTAATGCCTTTTATGCCTTCGGTGGTGATAATCCGCAATCCATGAAATCAATATCGGATCCTACTCACATATGGTGCGATGAGTTTGATCAGTTTCTGGATGTCGATTTTCGTGCATTGTTTCCAACTATCAGGACAATCCGCGGTAAAAACATCTTCATAGGCTCTTTCAATAGCTATGAGGTAATTAAAACGCACTGGATCCTGAAGTTCTTCTATCCGGAAGTATACGAAGGGAGTGAAAAGAATGATTATGATGTGCTGGAAGGTGTAACTATATCCCGGTACCTGATAAACTTTACCGATAACTATTTCATCAATCAGGAGGAATATGAAAAACAACTGAGAGTATCTGCAGGTGGTGATGTTGATCTTTATGATGGTCTGGCAAAAGGCGAATGGGGGCTTGATAAAAAAGGTAATGAGTACTTCCATAGCTTTAAACAGGGTGTACATGTCGCCTCCGTTCCTTATTTGAGCCACTTGCCTATTCATCTGACATATGACTTCAACCTCCTACCCTACATGACATTGGTTGCCTGCCAGATTCACGATACAGTGGATGAGTTTCAAATAAGAATATTCAAGGAGTACTGCTATAAGCCCCCACTAAATACCACGGAAGATGTAACAGCGGAATTTCTGGGAGATTACATTTACAGCCTACGGGATTTGTTTTATTATGGCGATGCAATGGGTACCCGGGGCGTTGAAGGGTTCGGTAGCAATTTCACCAGGTTCGATCCTGTCCGTGAAGTGTTGGGTAAATTCCTTTCTGAATCCAGCGACCGTACTACAAGAAAGAACCTGGGAGTTACAAAGCGCCGGGATTTGATCAACAAAATACTTTCAGCCAATTTGACCATGGGCAAAAAGAAAGTATCAATCATCATCGACGGATCCTGTATTGAAACCATTGCTGATTTTAAATACCTAAAATTGGGACCTGATGGCAAGCTGAAGGAAAAGATAAAGGATCCTGTCACCGGTGCACAATGGGAGAAATATGGGCATACGTCCGATGCTTTTGAGTATTTCATCTGCTATATTCTGGAAATGTTTCTTTAGGAGTACAAGTGTACTATTTAAAATATATTTGTAGTTTTGATAAACCACCGCAATGAATGACACCGCCAAAGCCCTCGAAATTCTCAAAGAGGGCATTTTAAAGAATAAACGTCATCAGGATTACCCTCGTGTAACAGACCTTTCCAAAGAATACCTGCAGCTATTTACGGGTGAAGGGATTGAAGAACTTCTGAAAGTATTCCATAAAAAAACAGGTGACGACATGTTCAATCAGGTTGTTTCTGTTTACAAATCCATCATGCCGGAAGTAGCTAATAACCTGGCAAAAGTATTTTCTAAAATATTCAGGTCAAACAGGATATTCTCATCCGTTGAATCGAAATCAAATACAAACGCTCAGCAGGAGATCATAAAATATGCCGGCGCCACATTTTGGAGTGGGGATAATTCAAGTGGGTTAGATGCTTACTTGGCTAGCCGGTGGTTTCACTTTCAAATGTTTGACCCCAATGCTTTCATTGCTATCCATTTCAATAATGTCAATAAGGTTACAGAAAAAACATCATCTATATTCCCGGTGGAGTATTCCAGTACAGAGGTAATGAACTTCAGCTACGTGAATGGGAAACTGGATTGGCTTATTGTTGAATTGCCTCACCGCTACCGTGTTAAAGTCGGCAATGGTTATTCATGGAAAGACGGTAAGCGTTACATTATGTACCTGGATAATGATGCCATTCAATTAACGGAGGTTGACCCACAACAGCGCATAACAACAGCCAGTGATGAAGATGCTAAAGCTGAACTGGAAGTTGATGTGAATGAAGCCAAATCACCTGAATTTATAGAATTGAAACCTACTGTTGTGACAGCGAATATTGAAGGCAGCACAGGAAGGGTTTTCCAATATGAAACGTTCAATCATAAAGGCGGCGCCGTGCCAGCTAAGCGCGTAGGGTATGATCTTGACCCCGTTACAGATCAGCGTACCTGCGTTTCTATATTTCATGCGGCATTACCTCGTTTTAAAAAGGAGTTGAAGGCAGGCAGTGAGCTTGATCTTGCAATTGCATTACACCTCCACCCGCAAAAAGTACAGTTTGCGGATCCTTGTGAAGGTGATACATCAAAGGGGATGATTTGTAAGGATGGCAAAGCTCCAAATGGTGATGTATGTGTAATATGCCACGGTTCAGGGATGAAAAGTGTATCTACCAGCTCACAGGATATAATATTTGTACGGAGACCGCGCCCGGATGATCCATGGCCGGACCTTACAAAGTATGTGCATTATGTGAAGACCGATGTGGAGGTTATAAAATTCCTGTATGACTTGGTGAATGAAATAACGGAAAAAGCTAAACGCGCAATATTCGGTGCACAGGCAGTTGAAAAGAAAACGGTTGACAAGACAGCTACTGAAATGGATTATAGCTATGATGATGTGTATGATACATTGCATCCTTTTGGTATGTCCTATTCATCATTTTGGGTATTCAGTGTAACCTTCATAGCCATCTTTTCTGACAACAAAACTGATGACTTGATTATCTATCATCGGTTCCCCAAAGATTTCAAATTAAAGACGCTGGGTGAATTGATGGATGAAGCCAAGGTAGCATCTGCCAGCGGATTACCACAGCACATCATTGATGCCATCAACAGAGATATAGCAGAAATACTTTACAGCGATGACCAGGATACACTTTCGAAGATCAAAATTAAAAATAGGTTCTATCCTTTTGCCGGGAAATCACAAGCAGAAATTAGCCAGATCATTCTGCAGAATAAAACAACAAAGTTCAACCAAACACTTTATGTGCACTTCAATGAGATATTTGAAGGGATAGATGATGAAATTGGCAATGACTTTTATATCAAGTATTCATACGAAAAGCAAAAAGCTACTATTAAAGAAAAGGTTGATGCTATTACCGCATTGATCGATGGTGAAAATGAGGTTCGTTTAAAACTTGAAGCATCAATACAACCTGATAATCTGTGATGATCATAGATAATGCATTTGACCTGAAGCAATTTGTTTACCTGACTACTGATCCGGAACAATACAAAAGATTAGTAATAGGTATAAAAGCCTGTGCTGATGACGGAATACTTTATGAGCTGCAATGCGGTATGTGTACATCTTGGCATTACGAATGTGAATTGTCAACAGAACCGGATCAGGTAATAAAAGCTATATCATGACAAAATCGGATAGAGAATTAATATTCAATAAGTGCAATGGCAGGTGCGCTTATTGTGGCTGTCAATTAAATAAAGGTTGGCATGTGAGTAAGATATTGTCCGAAGCCCCTATAATTAACGGCAATGGTGAAATTGTTATTCCCAACGACACACTGGAAAACAAACTACCATCATGTGCAGCATGTAATATGAGCCGAACCAGAGATAACGGAGGGCCGCGTTTTATAACTATTGAGGAATTTAGGCAGCAACTATACTACAATTTACGGTTTATTCAATCATTTCCTTATTATCAACGTGCATTGCGCTTTGGGATGATACAGGAAACGGGGATAGAGGTAAAATTTTACTTTGAAACAATGTCTGTTAAACAATGAATGCAAAGGATCTATTAAAACAATTACGTGCGCTTACAGAGGAGCGGATTGGATTCATTGATGATTCATTGCTGAAGCTTATGGAAACGCTTGATAAAATAGCTCCTAAGCTTGCTGACCTCATTGCGAAGCAGGTGATATCTGCTTTAGATGTGAAAGATGGTGTTATTGTTTCTTCCACTGTCAACCAAAATAAAATCATTGGCATTGATAAAGTGATTTCAGATTTTATGAAGTCAGAAGGTGTAAAGGTGATTTCTAAAATGGCAAATGACCTTGCAAAGATCACATCTCTGAATGAAAAGTATTTCAGCAACCTGACCGGTGAAAAGATTGATTCTTCCAAGGTTAAGAATGTAATATACAATCGGCTGGGTATGGATGATGAGGGCAACCTGAAACGCAATGGCTTCATGAAAGGATTGTTTGATATGCAGCAGCCACGGCGCGATATCATCAATTATGCCATGGAGAAAACAACTACCGGTACCGGATATGAAGACTTACGGAAAGGGTTACGCGAACTGATTGTTGGCAATGAAGATAAAATGGGTAAGTTTAAACAGTTCTATAGAAATGCAGCTTATGATACCTATGCAAAGATTGATGCGCTTAATGGTAAGCTGTATGCCGATAAGCTCACTTTAAATTACTTCATCTATGCGGGTACGAGGCGCAAAACATCCCGGCACTTCTGCATTGAAAGAAAAGGAAAGCTCTTCAGTCGGCAAGAAGCTGAAACATGGAAAGATTTGATTGGCACAACGACTGTTGATGAAAAGGGAAAGCTGGTACCTGCAGGGCCAAATACTTATTGCTGAAGATGCAGCAACTTATAATCCTTTTGTTGATCGAGGTGGCTATGGATGTGTGGATGATATCATGTGGGTTGGTGATGAAGTGGCTTACACGATGAGACCTGAATTGAGACCTAAAAAATAAACTATATGCTTACAATTATTTTAATTACCTGGTTACTGATCTCACTATTCTTTGCTACAATATTAACTTCTGGATTCTACACTGAGGAGGTTAAAGGAGAAAACTATAGCAGGTTCAAAATGTGCTGGTATTTAACGTGTGCGTTTTTATTATTCTTTTTATTCTACTACTGGCTGATTTGGCTTGGCATTAAATCAGCATTCAAAAAATTCTCTAAGAAACGTTTTCATAAGATTGGTTAAGCCGCTGTCGCCAACTGAAAAGCACCATCTATCTTTTAGTAGAGCCGGGATATCAGTTTCCGGCTTCCCTATTTTTAAATCAGTTACCAACTCCCCTACTATTCTATGAGTATTGAAGTAAATGGATTTCACTGCATATCCATCTTTAACACCCCAATTGTATTGCTTCGTAGCTTTAATAAATAACTTTTTATGGTATACAATAGGCATATGCCCATCAAAATCTTTTGTAGGCAACCTGCGAGATTGTAATGCGGCGTACGTATTGCCAAGTACATGGGCATAATCCGGGCAGGAAACTTTGTACATGCGATCTTCCAACATGCCAATGTAGGAATCTGGAATATCGTTTACATGCATTGGCTTACAGAAAAAAACATCATCATTCATGAACAGGAAATTATCTGTGATGCCTTTTTCATAACAAGCCCTGGCTGTTTTATCATAGATGTTTGTATCCTTATCTCCCCTATCCGGATGATCAATATGAATGAAATCACCTTCAAAGCCGGGATGAGCTCCAACGATGTAAATATTGCGGTAACCAGTGAGGTATTTTTTTACTGATAGCAGAGAATAATACAGCTCTTTGTTTTGCCACAAAGACTGTACTCCTAAGACGTAGACGATGTCCATAGTTCTTTTACCTTTTGGAAGTATTTTTCAATAGCCTGCGTATCCCGCGGAAACATCCAGCGCCAATCAGGACCATACTTCGCCTGCAGGGCATTGCATGTTGGTTCATCCATCATAGCTCTTTCAATCTTGCGCCTGCTGGTAACAAAATGCCCTTTTGTATTGTTGCGAATATATGTGTGACCTATTTGAACGCCATGATCAACTGCAACAGCATGATTGTTCAGCCACAACCGAACGCCATGATCAGGATCATGCCCCCAATACGGCATATCTTCATCCAACGGATAATTGTTGAATACTGAAGTCCTGACCATTGCTGATGTAAACTCTACAAATGGCACTGACTTTACTTTGCCACTGCCATCATTTCTTTCATGAATATGGTCACTGTCAAATGATGGATGAATGCAGGCGACATTTATAAACATATCCAGACTGTCGCAAAGAGCATATGGCACATGTGGTTCAAACGTTATGTTTGTTACAAACCATACATACTCATATTCGTGTCCTTTCGCTTCTTTATATCCTCTGTTAATGGCTTCAGCAAGGCTGCCAATGCCTTTGGGATTTCTTTCCACGTAATATACCGGTAAGCCTGTTGCATCAATGCAGCGCTTTGTTTGAATCCATTCAGGCTCCAGGTAAACGATTGAAATAATTAGACATCTTTTCATGATTTTATTTATATTAGAGAAATGATCACTTTTCTATTATGGTTGATTATAGCTTGCCCGTTTGTATTCATTTTATTCAAGAAGATCATTGAAGACAACAAGGAGGCAACTGTTATTATTTTAGTCGTAATATTTTTGATTTACATGTGGATAAAAGTGAGCGATAGACCCTATTATCCTTCTGGCGATACTAAAAAATTTAAGCCGTATACTCCCGCTGGCAGATAATTTCATTATTTAATAGTTGATGCGTGAATGTATAAGATGCCGTTTTTAGATTCTTGTTTCAGCATGCACCAAGGCTTATTTGTATAGCCGAACTGCTCAACACCTTCAGGAGTAAAATAGTTATGCCATGTATAAGCCCGATAACACCTTACATGTGTAGGGTCGCAAAACTCCAAATCAGGATCCTCTCCGGCTTCTGGTGTTTCAATAAACAAACTACAACCTGGTTGAAGTATTCTCCAGCACTCATCCATAAAGGTTAATAATGAATCGAGATGTTCAACCAAGTGTATAGCTGATATATGGGTAAAAGAGTTTTCATTCCAAGGCCAAGGCGTAATGTTGAGATCATGAACCACATCAATTCTATCAAAGGGGCGTATGTCACAAAAGATATCTCCATCTATTTTTTCTGTCCATTTACCAGCTCCTAATATTAAGCGCACAGTATAGAATTTAATTGATCAATAATTTTATCCCAGTTGCAATTCTCTTGAACATATTTTATACAGTTCTCGGAAAGGATATTTCTTTGTGCTGGATGTTCAAGTAATGATTTTGAGTATTGGTAGAGGGTGTCAAAATCGTAATCACAGCGCAAACTATTATATCCATTAATTAGGTCATCATCGCCGCTTATAATAGCCCGGGAAGTGACTGTACCCTTTGTCATCGCTTCTATCGGTGAAAGCGCTCTCGCATCATATTTGGTAGCTTTTACCAGGATGGAAGCCTGCCTATAAAAGCGGTTCATTTCCTGCAGTGATGGTCGAGCAATATATTCATCTATCCCGGAAAGGTTCTTTGTTAGATCAAAGCCGTATGCCAACACATACAACCTTGGAATTTCCCTTTTCAATTGTTGCGCGACTTTCAAGGCTAATTGATCAACATCCTTTGCAGGGTTTTTATTAAATGGACCTTCAAGCAAAATAACAAGACCATCTTTTTCTGAATGTTCAATAGGGAAATGATCAAAGTTTACACCATTGCCGATGTAATGCATCGGTCCTGTTCTGCCCAGTGATCTGCATATCTCTTCACCCCAAAGACTACCGTGTATGATCGGAAATTTGGAAGTGTAAAATAGCCTGCAGAGCCTATCCCAGAATGGATCATTGGTTCTGAATTTCCTTTCATCCATCTGCATGAACAGAAAACATTTCTGATAAGACTTTATGGAATCCTGTAGCCAAATTGAATGCGGAGAACCAATAACAATGCAATCATAATATTTGAAATCGTGCTTTGTGGATATTATAGGGAAAGTATGTGGATACCAGGAGCAATTCGTTTTATTGCTTTCAACAAACAAGGCAACTTCATGACCAAGCGCCTGCAATCTGGTAAGGTGCTCCATCACTATGCGATAGCCGCCATGTGGAGTTTCGATGCCAGGCAATGTATATATTATTTTCATAGCGGTTGGCACTTTTCAGATTTCAAAACCCTTTCAATTGCTTCAACTACCCCACTTCCGCCCACATTATTGCAAAGCATTTTCCAATCGTTTCTTGATAAGGCATCAGTCAAAAGATTTGATGCATCTGCGGGTACCAATACACTATCCGCCATTTTACACAATTCCAGATCATCATAATCATCACACACCGCAATGAACGGCTCACCTTGCAATACTCTTCTAGCCCATTCTGCTTTGTCTTTTACTCCCAAAACATAGTTAGCCCCTGTACGTTTTACGAAGTGCTTTAACCCGTACCATGATGATTTGCTCACAATCCAAATGGTGAAGCCGGCTGCTATAAGTCTTTTGATTGCAGGAATGTCGCGTGAATGAAATTCTTTTGATCTGGTACCTTCTACCGTGTACCTTACTTTACCATTTGTAAGGACGCCATCGCAGTCGATGACTATTGTTTTGGGACTAGCCATAAATAGAAGTTAAAAATATTTTTTGAAGTGAATACAAATGTATTAATTTTACTACAATTATAGTTAACCATGATTTACGCTACCAAAGGGCTCAAAAGAAGGCAGTTCGATGAACAGACCTGGAAAGAAATGCCAGAGCATAAATACGGATGGACGCTCTCCGCGGAAGAACCTGATGAGGTCAAAGAAATCCGGACAATCAAAGTAACGAAGGAAGATATCGCTAAGAATCCTGACCTGGAAGGACTGGAAGGGAAGTCTATTGGCGTAGTTGTGCCTGTCATTACTAGGGCTCAAGAAATTGAGAAGATTGAAAATGAGTTGAAAACTCCAGGGTTGCATCACATGGTAGTGAAAAAGCTGAATAAACGACTTGAAGAGCTGAAGGCAATACCAGCAGGGACAATTGAAGAAGATGTTGATGCAGGCGGAACCTCTGGAAGCGAAAATGGAACTGGTACTGAAAACGGCACAACAGAATAAGCATGCCGGTCATTACCAACAAAAAAACAAAAGTTCAATATTCAGTTTCTGAAGAGGAGCTGAACAAAATTCTTAATAATCCACTAACTGCAAAAAGTTTTGCGATTACAAGACCAACAATACCGGATGAAGTGAAAGCGCTGATGGAGCAGAAAGAAAAAGCGCCGGTAAGACAAAAGCGTAATCAAAAACACACAAAATAGTATGTCCAAGTTTAAGCAAATATTGAAGGAGCTTGTTGGCACGGCGTTAAATGTGCCATCTGGTGAGTTAACGGATCTCTTTGAAAAATCCGAGGATGATATTAATGTCGAAGAACTTTCCAAGAAATTCAAAGACAAGTACCGGGAAAACCTTAATACTTATGGTAAAACCCAAAAGGATGAGGGATTCAAATCCGCGGAACGTTCTACTTCAAAAAAGTTTGAAGATTCTTTGAAAAGCAAATTCAGCATTACATCCGACAAGCAGGGCGACGATCTGATCGATGAAATCAATGAGCTTGTGAAAAAAGCTGCTGGTGGAAAGGGCAAAGGTTCTGAAATGTCTGATGAGGACATTAAGAAAACTGAAACCTTTACAAAGATGGAAAATCTTTACAAACAGCAGGTAAAGCAGGCTCAAGAAGATAGTAAAAAGCAGATTGACGACATGCAGGCAAAGTATGCCAAGAAAGAAAATTTTGCAAAGCTTTCTACCTGGGCTGATAAGAAGCTGGATGAGTTAGGTTTTGTTTTTGATGAGGATCCTGTAAGGGCTAAAAATCAAAGGGAAGACCTGATTAATAAACTGGCTGATCTTGATTCTGATTGGAAAGACGAAAATCCTATACTGTCCAAGGAGGGTAAACGTCTTGAAAATGAATTTGGTCATGCAGTTGAACCAAGTGATTATCTGGAAAAAATCGCAGGTCGGTATTATCCAAAAAAGGTTTCTGAAAAGAGACAAATGCCAGATCCTAACAAAAAGGATGACAAAGGTGGGGAGCAGCAAAAGAAATATACTGGCGCCTTGCCAAAAACATTGGCTGAATATGATGCAATGATGGGTGATACTTCTTTGTCAATTGATGACAGATTAGCGATCAATGATCATTGGAGTAAGCAGCCGGCGAAATAACCGAATGTTAAACACCACACTTTTTAAAAATGGCAACAGCTATATTATCCGCCACTGCACTCCAGAGGATAAATCTTTTGGTGCAGCAAGCGTGGACACCTAACCAGCGCGATATCGACCAGAACGCGCAAGACACTACAACCATCGATACGCTTTTAGCCCGTCAAAATTCTATTGGCAAAATGCTGGTAGAAGAAATCACAGACCCCAATAAGGACAAGGATGTTCGTGTTTGGTGGAATGATTTCTGTGGACAAGAAGCTGAAGATTGCGCAAGCGGTGGAGGTTATGATGCATCCTGCGGTAACCTTACCGGAAATCCATCACAAGTGGATTACAAGGATTATGCAGTTACACAGTGTTTACAGAAAAAGTTTAAAATTCAACAGCAGACTTTCAAAGGCTCATTTATGAGTATTGAGCAGAATCTGTTGGATAATTCCAAACAGGCTATCAGGCAACTTTTAAATGCCTTGAATAAAAAGGCTATTATATTCTTGCAGGCTAATGCAGGCTTGAATAAAGGTGGTCAATATCCTGTAAATGGAAGTGATCAGTATCAGATTCCTGCTTCCGTTTTTGCACAGGAAAACACAAGGGTGTATACAAACATCCTTTATGATGCTGCGAAATCTCGTATCAGCAATCCTTTTGTACTTGACTATGGCAACCTGTGGCACATGAATATGAATGCCAAATTTGACCAAGGCAATGCTGAAGGAAAAGGAAACGCAATTCGTGCTATTCTCTTCAATGTGATTGAAGATATCCAGGGCGGAGCACAGGTGCCAGCAGCAGCTAACAGCACATTTGTGGTTGCACCTTATGCTTATGCATTCGTCAACAAATCATACTATCGTAAACGCGAGGTATTGAATAATATCGTTTCATTCTCTGGTTCAACACCGGTGTACGATGAAGCATCTGGCAAATGGAAATGGTACATTACCATACCCGGATATGATATCACAGTTGACGTTTTAATGCAGCGTGTTTGCGTTGATGCGAAGAAAGATATCTATGAATGGTATTTCCAGTATACTCTTTGGTATGACTTCTTACTGAATCCTTCAGGTTGCGATAACGGATCTGGTGATGCAGTAAACGGTATCATCGAATACGTGAAGACCGGCGCAAGCTCGTAGTTGCTTTTGAAATATAAAAATGGAGGATGGGGGCGGATTTACTTCTTGCCCCCATTTTTTTAAACATGTTGCAATGGAGTGCTTAAATAATGTTATTGGTATTACAAGGACCGAATGCGAATGCTTTACACCTGACTTCGATGCTAATGCTGCAATCAGTGTAAGCGGTCTTTATATGGATGAGCTGGCAGAATGCCCAATAAAGCTTTCTACAATAAAAGCAGGTACCCAACTATGTGAACAGATACAGACGAAGATGGTAAATGCCAGGAGCAGTGCCATTTCTTTCTTTAAGGAAGAGCTGTTTAAACAACTTGCTACGAAGTATTCCCAATCTGCAGCTCCTTACCAGGGATTAATTGGAGGCTCATCATGGACTAAGAACTTTCCTGTTTCAATGCCATATGCTGGCATTTATTTGCAGGCTAAGTCTATGGTAGGCGCAACAATGAAGATCAGCCAGATTGATACATACTTTGCACAAAGCGCTTCTTTTGATGTCCTGATTTATTTGAATGATATGTTGCTGGATACAGTGCCCGTAACGTCCATAGCCGATTCAAAGAAAAGCAATACCATCACTCCCGAACTTGAATATCCGCTTACGGATACCAATGGAGAGCCTTACAATTTCAAAATTGTTTATAACACCACTGGCTTAGTTCCAAAGGATAATGCAATGTCATGCGGTTGTGGCGGAAGAGAATCAGGGCTTGATAAATTCCTTTCTCGTAAAGGCATAATGTTTCAAACAATCAACAACATAACAACATCAGGCTTTACATATGGCCTTAACCTGGTTGTAAATATCAGGTGTGGTACTGATGATATCATCTGCAACGCCTACAATGATGATGAGTTTATCCGCGCTGTTATACCTGCATCCATACAAAGGAAATCTGTAGAGTTTCTGATAGCTGATTTGTTGGCTTCCAAAGTAATTGACCGGGAAACCATGGCAAACCGTGAAGTCATGGGAGTGAATGCCGCAAAACTTCACAATAAGTTTAAGAATGATGTTCAATGGATTGCTGAACGTATCAACCTTACTGGGAATGGGTGCTTTGCATGCAATCCGCAAGCACGTAATGTAACATTTGGAGGGATAAGACTGTGAGTATTCAGGAAGCCATAGCGCGTATTGATCAAATCATTTTGGGACTTGATGCAGAGCTTCAAAAAGCTTCAGAGGAACTTGCTTTGTCGCTTATGGGTATGATCATAAACAGGATCCAGCAGCAAGGATTGCCTGGCAGGAAGTATAGTAAAAACAAACTGCCCGCTTTCTATTTCTATGATCGTGCACTGAATGCCGGCGGACGCGCGCTATATGCAAAGCATGTAAAAAAAAGAGAAAGAGAATTGCTTAAAGAGATTGGAGAAAAACTAAGAAAGAACACGGCTATTGATGAAATGGAGAATGGTATCAGCTATGAAGAATGGCGTGTTGCAAACGGTTTACAGGTAAACCATGTTGATCTTACATTTTCGGGCAGGATGCTGCAGAATCTTGGCATAGTAGGTACAAAACGAGTTGGAGATTATTATGTGACTGTACTGGGAGGCACAAACGAAGAAACAAAATTGCGGCTTGAATATAATACAATCAGGTTTGGTAGATGGTTCAAGCCAACACAGGAAGAAATCGACATTGTTAAAGTTCAATTTGGTAACCGGATAGAAGCCTATCTACAAAGAATGGCAGCATGAATAAAGGATTAGCCGCGATAATACGTGATAAACTTAAAGATATTCCCTTCATTGAATTGTTTGGTGGCATTGTATATACACAAACCAAAGTTGATCGCATTTTTGCTGGTGAAGATGATGAGATTGGGAGGTCGATAGAATATAAATTTCCTGTCACCTGCGATTATACCGGATCCGTTAGTTGTGATCATAAAGGTTTGAAAGATTTTATACCCAATGGCAAGCTTAAGGGAATGATGTATTTCGAAGACAATGGCATACTGCCCAACGGAACCAAAGGCGGCATCATAAAGTATATCTCGCGCTTGCGCATGATTGTGTGGCTGAATACAAAGTTTGTAGACATGCCGCCCTGCAGTACTTTAACTACGCCTGTAATGAATGGTATCCTTGAAAGGCTGATTGGAAAAAATCCTTTTAACCAGGGAGATTTTCAATCAATATCAATTCGTATAGAGGCAATTCCAGCGGTAAGCATTCAATTATTTAACAGGTATAGTTATTCAGAAAAGGATACTCAATTTCTCATGCCTCCATATGAATACTTTGCCATTGATCTGGCTGTTGACTACAACATCAATCCTTATTGTTTGAATTATATACAGACTAAAACACCAGAACTATGCTCTTAACTGCTTTGTATTGCGCGATAGTTGCCTATGTGTATATCAACATACTTATTGCACCTGGTATGATATTACACAGGTGGGCTGTTTTCCTTGAAAAGGATCTGGTTAAAGAAACTTTTGAGCCAATGTATCAGCGAAAAGAACACTGGCTGTATAAGCCGCTAATAGGTTGTGAGCTGTGTTGTGCGGGACAATTGGGTTTATGGTCAGGTTTATTTTCTGAATGGTTCGATCCCATTAACCTGGTTATTGTGATCTGCATGGCAATACTTTTTACAAAAACGATTTCACTTATTATAAACAAACTGCAATGAAGAATACTGAATTAAAGGAGCTACGGCAAACTGCACAGGCATTGCCACCAATGAAAGGAACAAATCATTATAGAAGACTGAAGGATGCTTATAAATCCGGCGGGATTAAAGCTGTGGTGAATTATGTTTCTCCCTTTTTAGAAATCCGTAAAAAACAACTGCAAAATGAGAGAACTAACAAAGGTTGATTTATCTGCAGGGCCGTTCAAGGCTAACGGTAAGCTTTACACTGTATCAAATACGTTTAGCCTTGACCGGTACAAGATGTATGAAAATATAGAATTGGAAATGGGTTACGGCAGAGCGTGGGCAGATATATATGATGAGGGATTGAAAGTATATGATGCTCTCAACCGTTCCAAATTTGCAGATGCTTCCGTAATGATGCACAACCTTATCCAGGGAGTTAAAAATGTCAAAAATAAAATGCCGCATGCAATGCGCATGTGCGCTCTATTTATAAATTATGAAGGTGAAGATGTACGGTATATCAGTGAGCAGATTATTCAACAGAAGATATTTGACTGGAACGAGGAGGGCCTTGATCCAGAGCCTTTTTTAACATTCGGGGTGAATTCTATGCGCGGCTTTCAAGAACGCTACAAGAAGCTCACCCAGGATTCTTCTCCACTATCGTAAATAAAAAACCGGTAGCTGATAAAGTTGAGTATCTGCACATAAAAGTTTTGAACAGGAATAAATATTGGAATGATCTACTATGGATAATGGGTAAGGGAAATAAAACAAACATCGATAGTTTTTTAGGGACTGATATTGTTGATTTCTTCCACCTCATGAGAAATTTTCAAAATGATCTTGAAAAGCTCAAAAAGAAATAACCTATGGATGTAACATTAGATCTTGGTGCCAGTGGCGGTTCGTTGGTTGAAAAACTGAAAGAGGTTAGAGAGCAATTGGCTCAAAATCAACAGGCGTCTGAAGCTTTCAATAAAGCAGAGCAGGATTCTGCTAAGGCTAGTATTGCCGCTGCTGATGAGTGGATTGTTAAACAAAAAGAATTGCTTGAAATTCAGGCACAGCAAACTTCACAGATTAAAAACCAACAGGCTGCCATTAAAGAGCTGAAAGCAAAGTATGAAGAATTACAGGCATCATCATCTGGTAGCTTAGATGCTAAAGCTGTCAAAAATTATAATGATCAAATTAAAGAACTAAAAAAACAAATAGCTGATTTAAAAGCACAAATTGAAGGAACTGGCGGAAAGGGGAAGCTAAAAATATTTGCTGAAGGTAGCAGAGAGGAAGCTATTGCAACCGTTAAGCAAATCAAAGCTGAACTTGATACAATGAATGCCTCGCAATTAAAAAGCAGCTATGGCAAGCGACTCGCGGCTGATTTAAAGGAGGCTGAGAAAGAGCTGGCTAATCTTACGAAGCTATCTGGTCAGGCAGAGAGTGCAGGCAACGCTTTAAATAAAGCCTGGGGATTTTTAAGACAAGCGGCTTATCTTCTCCCTGGTATTGGCATTGCAGGGATAATTGGCGTACTTACGGACGGTGTCACTGAATTAATTCAGAAGTTTCAGAATGCAGAAACAGAGGCTACACAATTCGGGAAAGTATTACAATCTGTTTCCGCCGAAACTCAAAAAGCAATTTACAAAGAAGTATTGGAGGTGACTTCGCTGGTGGCTGTAATTCGTGATGAGAATGCCACACGTGAAGCTAAGGTATCGGCAATAAGAGAGCTTAATAAACTTATGCCAGACCACAACAATCTTATTACGGAGGAAAATATTAATACAGAAGCTGTAAGCAAGGCTATTGGTGAATATATTCAGGCATTGGATAAAAAACAGCGGGCTCAATCCTATATGTCTAAGCTTCAAGAACAGTATAATAAAGTTATTGATGCAGAAAATAAATCTCAAGAGGAAAATTTAAGTTGGCTCGATAAGCGTTTAGAAAGAATAAGGGCGCTAAATAGCCCATTTAGCTATAGCGAAACCGCAGATCAATACTTGAGCGCTAAGGCTTCGGAAAATAGAGCAGCCAATATCCAAAAGGAATTGGATTTATATCGAAAATTACAAACAGAATTTCAAAAGTCATTATCAAACGGCACGTCCATTATTGGGGATACAGATCAGGAAAGGGTTGAGAAGGATTTCAAAGATCGATCTGAAAAAATTTTGCAGCTCGAAAAGCAATTGGATGATCAGCGTGCCGATGCCCAAGACGATAGCATTAAACGACAACTTGCGAAAGAACAAAGTCGTTCCGATGCTGTAATTAACCAAGCAAAGAATAACATACTAAAATATAATAAGGAGCTTGCCATAGCCGCAAAAGCGTCTGATTCCATACAGAAAGATAATGAAATTAAACAACTCGCTAACCTTACACAGTTAGAAAACCAAGTTATTGAACAGGAGGCAGCAACTCATGCCCAAAAGGTTGCAGACATAAATGAAAAAGCCGCAAAAAAACAACGCGATAATTCTGCTCGTGGACTGAAAGAAGCAAAGGACTATTCTGATAAAATCCTTCAACTGGAAAAACAATTGCTTGATCTTCGTATTAGTGCATTAAGTGAGGGTAGAGAAAAAGAGGTAGCCATAGAAAATGCAAAATACCAAGAGATAACAGACAAAGCAGTTAATTCAGTTAGACAGGCTCAAGCAGAAATAGAAAAGGTTAGAAATGCAAAGATGTCATCTGCTGACAAGAAAAAAGAAATTGCAGAATTAATGGAGATTATTGATCTGCAAAATCAGGTTGAACAACAGGAAGCAATAGCCCATAGGGCAAGGTTACTGGCGATTGATTTAAAGTATTACGACGATGCAAAAAAGGCTTTGCTTGAAAGCCAGCAAAATATCAGTGAGGTCATTTTAAAAGATGAGGATAAAGAAATAAATGCCGTCAACTCAAAATATCAAAAACTTCTCACGGGTATAGCTGAAGCAAGAAAAAAGGCAATGCAGGCAATTTCTAATCCTCTTGTTCAAGCAGGTGCCAATTTTGAATTTGATACAGAAGAGGCTTCTGTTACAGAGGCGCAACAAAAAGAGATTCTGGATGTAAAGAAGAAGTATGCACTTAAACGATTAAAACAGGATGAGGATTTAGCAGTTGCTGAAGCCGGCATTATACAGTCATCCGGACTTACGGCTGTTCAGCTTGAACGAGTAAGGCAAGCCGCAATTATCCAGGTGCAAATTGACTATGCACAAAAGAAAATTGATCTACTCTCCTCCTCTACCGATAAAGAAGATAAGATAATTGTTGCACAAGCGAAAGCTTTAATAGAGAAGCTAAAGCTTGAATTGAAAAAGCTGGGTGAAAAATCTGCTAAGGATTTTAATATTTATCAGCTTCTAGGTTTAAATCTTACGCAGAAGGAACAGCAGGATCTTGAAAATGCAGCTAAAACAATTACAGATTCCCTGCTTAAAATTTGGGGATCATATATACAGCAGCGTATTGACCAATCAGAAGAGCTGCTTACACAACTACAGGATGAAATTGAGAAACAGCAGGATAAAGTTGATAAGGAAAAGGAATTGAAAGATCAGGGATTGGCTAATGACCTGGAGATTGAACAAAGCCGGCTTGATGATTTAAAGCGAAGGAACAATGAGCAGATTGCGGAATTGAAAAAAGCGCAAAAAGAACAGGAGGCTTATGCTAAGGCTCAACAGATCATTCAGGGAACTGTAGCTGCTGCAAAATTGGGGGTTGCTGCTGCAGAATACTTTGCAGGCGGTTCTACATATGGACCGGTTATAGGCGTTGCATTGGCTTTAGCAGCAATTGCTACTATGGTTGCAACATTTGCCAGCCTGAAAAATCAAACCAAAGAATTATCAAACTTTCAGACCTATAGAACCGGTGGTGAATATGATGCCACTAATGGCGCGCATTCAACGCATGAAGAGGGCGGTATTGATGTTGTGGATGGAAGGAGTGGTAAAAAGTTGGCGGAATTTGAAAAAAATGAGTATGCATATTTCTTCAGAGATGGGCGATATGCAAAACAATTCAAACCTCTTTTTGATGAAATCAACAAAGGCAAGCTTTCAAAGTGGCATGTTTCTCCTCAAGGATTACAGCTACCGGAACAGGCTTTCCAAACAATCATAGTAGGTTCAAATGGCTCACCTGGTAATGATAAGGCAAACCAGTACTTATCAGAGATTAACACTAATGTGAAGAAGATAGTTGAGCCAAAAATTGAAGTTGAAATTGTTGATGGCTACAGAATTGAAAGGACTGGCAATCATATAAGAAAAATAAAGCTGCATGGATAGGTATAGGTACATATTGATAAGAAACGGAGAAAGAATACAGCTTAATCCTTCTGGTGTTGAAGGGTTAGAAACCTCATTTACTCTCACAGATGAATTAAAATTTGCGCATGAGGTTGAGATCACTGGAGAAATAATTTTAACCGGCGTTGATTTTAAATTATTCTATGGAATAGAAACTTCAGGCAACAGATGCGGTGATAATTTCATTGAGATTGAAAAGCTTTGTAATGGTCAATATGGGCACTATATAACCGGGTTGCTGAATGTGATTGATGGTAAATATGATCTTGATAAATGCAATATCTCTATTACAATAACAGCTATTGATGATTATTACTGCTTTGATTATAACAAGAAACGCGACATCGATATATTTGATGTGAAGCCATATACTGAACGGGCGAAGGCTTATGTGGTACAGGGGGTTGTTGAAAAGTTTGTAAAAACATATGCCGACAATGCCCCACAAAATCCGTTTGATCCTGCTACGTTCGGAGGTACTGATCCGCGTATGTTGGGTTGGACAATATACCGAAATGAAGGATGGATAAACGGTCCTAATACTCCACGTGGTTCAGGCGCTCAAAAGATACAAGTTAAAACATTTTATGCCAGGGAGAAATTAACGGTACCATGTGCGGATCCTGATCCGGGTCCTGGCTGGATTGCTATTTCAAATAGCTGCCCTGGCGGAAATAAAGTATTTGCACGTTCTGTTATTCTTACCAACTACAGGAGGTTGTGGCCAAATAATTATGATCCTGAAAATGATATTGATCCTGCTCCTGTACGCAACTTCACAGAAATGGAAGAAGATAGCCAGTTCTTCGCTTATGATGTTATGGGACTTGATGATGTCCCATCTGCATTTGATAACGGAATAATGCTTGCTGATTTTTTGACCTTCTATATAAACAAATATTGCGGCTTACCAGTTAAAAGCGATTTCTTCCAGATCAACCCAGAATCAACATTTGGTGTATCATATCCACAACTTCCAAATGACGGAAGGACTTATAATAACATTCTATTTCAGAAATCCGATGTCAAAAGGCTTAATGCCAGGAATAATGCTACTAAAGGAGTTACGACACTGGAAAAGATGATCACAGATGTGTTGACATTATATAACTGCCAATACAGAGTTCAGGATGGAAAATTTATTATTGAACACGTTAGCTACTGGCACAGGAATATCACGCTTGATTTAACCATAGACAGGTACAAGGAGAATATGGCATTCTCAAATAAGTATGATTATGAAAAAGATAAGCTGCCCCAATTTGAAGCCTTTAAAGCTATGGAGATGGGTAACCTTGATTTTGTAGGAGTGCCCATTGAATACTTCGGAAGGTGTGTAAACTTTGATGATGACACAAAAACTAAAACCCGTGAAGTTGCAAATATTACTACAGATGTTGAGTACTGCATGAAAAATAGCGGTGGCGATAATGAAAAGGTAAGTGATCTTGGTTTTGTTTTGATGGCGACCAAAATAGTAGGCGGCAATTATTATATAATTCGTCTATTGCCAATACTGGACGTTTATTCCAGGGTCAACAATTGTTTGTCATGGGCGTATCTGCAGGAGGCTTATTACCAACATTTGAGACCGCAAAAGATCGGGTTAATGAATAACAAATTTCACTCCTTCTTTAGCACCATCCCAATTAAAAAGCAAGAAAATATTTCCGTGCCATTCTGCTGCACCGACACACTTTCACTTACCGACTTTGTGAAAAGTAAAATCGGAAATGGAATTATTGAGAAAGCTACATTAAATCATTACAGAGAAACACTACAGCTTACTTTGTTATATGAAAATACATATCAGGAGTCGTTCTGTACAGCGCTCACGAAATTTGTATTGAATAGTGCAACATCTACACAATTCCTATTCGATGTCGGATTTGTAGATTGCTCACTCGATTATACAATCATTATAGAGATAACAACTCCTTCTGGAGATATAATCAATAGTGATCCGCTGCCAGCGAAGTGCAGCCAACCAACAATCTTGGCTTTCAACGCCGGGGACGGGAACTACAAATTCAGGGCAAAAAATGTTTGTGCTGATGAACAAAGCGATTGGAGTAGTTATGTAACTGTTGATTATACTATGCCAGCGGTATGTAACTTATTGCCAGCTGTCACATTCATTAACAGGACGAATGAAACTAAGTTCAATTTCTCATTTGTTTATCCATCATTTGCAAATGATATTGATATAGAGGTAACAAACCCTACCGGAAATGTGATAATAAAACAGTTCGCTACATGGAGCCAATCAGGATCCAATGTATTGACCAATTTTGATTTTAGAAATCCGGGCGATAATAGACCGATCAGAATTTTTAAAGGCGTTTACAAGTTCAGGTTCCGCCGGCGCTGTGGAAGCTTTACAACTAGCTTATTCAGTTCATATTTAAATGTAACCGTATCATGATTTACGAAGAATTAAAATTACCGTTGCCGGTTTATGATCGGTTTGAAAAACAATATAGGTTTTCTAAAGGATCCGCTATCAATTTTGTAATAGCAACAAAGGACCGCATACTCCCTTTTCAGTTTTTACTGGATGAGACCATAACAGAAGATGATATCACATCATGGACTATCAACAAACCTGATGCAGCCAGAACGGAAGCATATGACTTAACTTCTCAAATAAGCAAACTGGAGCTTGCAGTAACATCATCCGGTAGCACATATATTGTTTTCAAGGGTGTTGAGATTGGACTGTTAATGGAGCATGGAAAGTATCACATGGAGTTTGTAATCAAAAGCCTGATATATTTTAGTGAACAGTTTGAAGTGCGGTGCGAATCTCCTATGTGGGATGATATAGAAAGTATTTTCTCCAGAATTGATTATGATAATGACGGTTGCGACCTGGGACCAATCCTTTATCAAACAGGATATAAAAACAGGGTGTACCTCGATACTTCAATTCATAAAGAAAATCCAACTATAGAAGAGGAAGGAAGCAATGATGGCGCCGGGAACTTTGTTGCTACCAGCCAGAAATACATTGACAATCTCAACCTTGAATACGTGTGTCCTTATTACCTGGCAGATGCTCTTGTGCTCATGAGTATTCACAAAAAGAAAACACACACCACGCCTAATACCCTGTACACTGGTGATATGAAAAATGTGAAGCCAACAGTTGTGCAGGAAGATGGGAGCTGGAATTATCGCCTCACGATGCCCTGGCAGCAGGACAGCATTTATTTAAATGCCCCATGCTGTAACAATATCGCGCTTTCCATAATTCCTCCATTTGCCTGTGGGCGCATTGATGATGTTGAAATAAAGGAATTAAGAGCACAGGACGCTATAGTAAGCTGGGATCTTTATGGCGATATTGGAAGAGCATTAGTAGAATGGGAATTTGTAAATGAAGATTGCCCCCAAAGTGGTAGCGCTTATGTTTTACCAACAACAATAGGCATTATAACCCTCCCAGTGACCCAATATATTTTTAACAAGCCGCCCTATAAAGGGCTATTGGTTGTAAACGTAACACCTCAATGTAGCAAAAATGATATTTGGGTAAGTGGAGAAACAAAAACCGCTTCTAAAATCATGACACTGGGTACAACCTGTACGTCTGAACCGGAAGAACCCGGAGGAGGCACCAGCCAGGTATTTATTGAAAACAATACCACTGATATAACAATTACAAATGTTACAGGCATACCCGGTTTTACATGCTCACCAGTAGCACCAATGAGCGGTCAAAGCGGTACTCATGCACCATTTGGAGGCGGCTCACCATCTATAACCGTGTATTATGACCCATGGCCATCATACAACCACATAAGCATAAAAATAAATGGTGTTTCTATTGCTTGCGGTAATGATTTCCCATATACCTTATCTAAAACATTCCTGCTTTCTACAGGTGCGATAGCTGATGGAGACGATATAACAATAGAATTAGCTGAAGGAGATTGCCCATAAAGCGATCCTTAAAAAAAATAATACCATGTTTGTATTATTTATATCACAAACATACTCTATCTTTGAAATGCTTAAATAATCTTGGACGGATTATAAACCTACAAAAACACTGACAATGAATCCATCATGCCCGGAGAATTGTCTAACGGATCTTCCTATCGTAACAGTAGATAACTGTAATCCGATCATAGTAAAGTCCGGTATTAATATTCTTTGTTTCGCTAAAAAATCTGCTGATCCTTTTACTGATTGGACAAGCCCAACAGAATGGTCGGCACGTCTTTCAAATTCTTCCACAAACGAAAATGCGGTAAGGTTCATTCTTGGTACCGGTTCAATGCCTGCTGGTTCAAAGCAGGAAATTACCTACCAGGTAAATAAGAAGAGAACCATTTCCAAATCGCGCACTTTGACATTTACTGTTGAAGAGGCAAACGCTACTATCCACAACCTGATCAGGATGCTGGAATGCGGTGGTGAGTATCGTTTTTGGTGGGGAACTATTGGCGACAGGTTCTATGGAGGAAATGAAGGTGTAATATCTGGCTACGATGCTAACCTTGTTTTGGGAAGCGGAGAAAATGATTACGAGCAAAGGATTATAGAACTTTCATGGGAAGATAAGTTTACACCAGAAATGTGCACATCTCCAATCGCCGGTTTAACTGATAACGTTCCGGTTGTTTACGATACCATTTTAACATTCGTTGGAAGTAATGAAGATGTAGACCAGGGTGTTACCGGTACAATCACTGGTACAAACCCTGTTACAAAATTTGAGTTTAACCTTGTTAATCCAAGGTCAGGAACGCCAGCAACATTAACGATCAAAGTGAATGCTTCTGATTATATGGTTGTTGACTTCACGACAGATTATGTAGGAAGAGCTTACAGATTCACGGCTCCTAATGGACAAACATTTAATGGAACGTTCCTGAACGGCACGATCAACTTTACTACAACATCATCCAGTTAATAATAGGGCTGAGAGATCAGCCCTTTAAACATCCTCAGCATGGCAGTCAATATCAGGGGTGCGCCGAATGTTGTTATAGCGAAGCAAACAATCTCTTTTGCCTCCATTGGGATAACTACCAGCAATATCAAAAATATTTACCTGGTTGATAATGCGCTTAAATCGTTTGATCCATCGCGCACGTTGAACCCAATAACACAGTTCGAGGTAGGCAAAGGCTATTATATAAATGCTTTTGAAGATATAGATCTGTCAGCGTATGTAGGTCCTCCATTCCCAACAAATTCAAATGCCATTGTTACAGAAGATGGCAATGAAATAATACCAGATACACCAGAAACCTAAGTTATGAAAAACACCATTCTTTCATTTCTATTGTTGCTAACCTATTTTTTTTCATTCTCACAAGTAAAGATTAGTGAGCTACCAACATTTTCTGGTAATGCTGAAAATGCTGTTGTACCAGTTACTATCAATGGGGTTACTTATAAAACAACAGGCAAAAACTTTGCTATAGGCAAGGTTGATAGCATTATAGTTAAAAAGGCTTCAGGATTGTCTCCTGATTCTCTTTACAGTTGGAAAAGCGGAGTTAAAACCCTCGTATCGATTATCCCGAAGGTAGCTGCTGGTGCAGATACAGTTATCAACGGATCCTATTACGGTTCATTATCCGGTCTCCGCTCTTTAACCGACACATCGGTTAGGGTTGGTTACATAAACGACTACGGTGGCGGCACATTTGCGCAAGACAGATCAGACAATTCCAGCGCTGACAACACCTGGAGAATTATTGTTGCTGCCAGTGGAAGGCGTTACGTAAGAAAAGATTTCGATGGCATTGAATTAAAGGCGGATTGGTTTATACCACCTGCAGCTGATGCAGATGCCGCTGATAAAACAGCATACCTTCAATCTGCTATTAATGCAGCAGTACGACTTCGGCTTATTTATACAAATGGCAGGATTTATACTCATGACAGGTTAAATATTGTGGATGGCATTAAGATAAATTTAAATGGTGCCATAATTAAAAGCAATGGGCAATATAGTAACTCTCTTTACATATTGGACCCTTCCAAGCTTAATGCCGCCGGAGTTTCAGATGGTGGCACATATTCAGCTACAAGAAAGAACCCCAAAAGAATTAGCCCAGTCGAGGTTTACGGCGGAATATTTCAGTTAGACAATGCATATGTAGGTTCAGTTGAATGCAACTTAACTGGTATTGCCGATAACTGTGTGGTTGAAAAATTTTATGTCCACGATATTATTGTAAGCAACTTTTCTAGAAGAGCAATAGGTATAGTAACCAACACAACGAAAACGGATTCTTCTGCTTATGTTGTAAAAGGACTTATTGACCATAACTCAATATTTTATGGCGGTGTAAATATTGGTCTTTGTTTGGATTCGAGCTACAGCGTCGGCGAAACAAGAGTGCGCGTAAGAACAATCAACGGACAACCTATGAAAGGGCGCACCATGGAAGGAAGATTTATACAATTAGCCAGCCATTACGATAACAATACACTCGCAAATACAACATACACTGGAACAAATACATTATTCAGGATTGATAAAATCATCCCTAATGCTAACGACAGCAGTAAGGCAGATTTTGTTTTAATTCCGGGCGGTTATAATAATTCCGATGGATTTACAGACAGTACAGGTGGCATAAGGGCTGACGTAATTAAAAACGCCTACATAATTCCAGTTGAGCCATTCGATCATCCCACACTCTTTACAATGGCGGGTTTCAGCGGAACTGCTGGAAGCAAAAAGATGACCCGCGTAGCTCAATCTTCTTTTCAAAATGCTACAGGTAAGAATTCATACAAAGGTGTAAAAGTAATGGTACCGAATCAACCAGGTGAATATATCATTGATTCTGTATTTGCAAACGATAGTATATGGGTTACCCCAAATGTTAGAACAACATTCTCAAGCCAATTATTAACTCTTGTGGGTGCACCAGCAGCATGCATATACACTGCAGGTGATATCAGAAACAGTGAAATTTCTTGGAATAACCTATACGCAGCTTCTCATGGGGTTAATGATAATGGGCTTACATGTAGAGGTTGCTATAATGAAGACCTTCCGAACAATACATACATGCACGATAATACTATTGAGTTAATGTGGATGAGCAAGGAGACTCAAACCGGCGTAACAGTAAGGAACAACCTCACTTATACTATACTCGATTCTGTAGGTGTAGCGTTAGGCGGAAGAGTTGTCAACCTAATAAATACCGGATCTATAAGACAAAGTGCAAAAGATTTTGGTGATGGAGTGACCAGGAAATTTGTTACACTTACGGCGAATAATGATGCAGCAAGCAATACGGCTAATAGCATAATAGTCGGCTCTATTCTGGTTGCCGATGGATACAGAACACCACTATTATTAACTGATGTTTCATCAACTACTTTCACGCTAGTACCATGGAATCAGGTAACACGGGATACTATTGCAGGTGGCTTTGAAAGAAAGGTTGATAATACGGCACGTTGGTATGTAGTCTATAATCCGTTAGTAGGTCAGGAAGGATCTATAAGGTACCAGAAAATTGAACACAATACATTTAAGAACCTATGGCGTAACTCTGGCGGTGCAGGATATCAGCTATCTACCCGCGCAAACGAAATAGAAATATTAAATAACAACTTTGAAGATGCAGACCATGCGGTTCTTGAGATAGTAGCTGACAAAGGAACAATCACGAACAATATTTTGAACCTGTCATTGTTCGACGGGACAATTCCAAAACCATCGCTAAGTAAAAAGAACGGTGGACCTGGCAGGGGATTTGGAGGAGTTGGCTCAATAGTAATTGCAGATTGCCTTTTTGATAACAATCAGATCAATGGCGTAGATCTTCCGAGCTATAACTGGTCTGGGTCATGCGGTGATATATTACTTGGTAAAGGAGCATCATCTTTATTTGTTCAGAAGCAATTAAAAATCAACAATAGTATTTGGAAGGGACTAAGAGGCGATGTGCTGAATGTTGTGAATTTTAGCTCGGTAGCAGGAACAAAATACCCGGTATTCTGCTGGGATAATTTTGAATTCACTGGGAATACAGTTGCTTTAAATAAATACTATTCCGGATCTGCTCTGTTTAATTATTTGCTAGGCAAAAAGGTAACCATAACCGGCACCACATTTACAAAAAATGATCTCCCAGCTGTTTCTGGTCAGGTAAAATTATTCCTTACAAACCAGAAGATCGCACCATATCTGGTTGATTCTGCCGGTGTGTACGATTACGTCATCGAGAATAACACCTATCCGACTGTTCCTCTTTTAAATATTCCTCGCACACAGATACGCTGGTGGAACGACTTGAAGGATGCGAATCCTTTTGGAACTAATGGATACTTATACAATAACAACGGAGCAACTGAAATCAGAACACCATCAGGATCCGGTAGCAATAAAAATCCAAACGGAAATTTTTAAAAACTAACCATGAAAAAGCTCATAATATTATTCTCATTTTTCTTTACACTGAAATGCTTTAGTCAATCTGTTACATTTCCATCAGAGAGTAGTAACATTTTTGGTACACTAAGTATGACTGATTGGGTACAGATTGATACATTTCCAATTGCCCAAAATGATAGCATCAGGTATATCCGAATTAACGGAATAAACTACGTCAACAAAAATTACAAGTCTACCACCTGGGATGCTATGTCATTGCGTTTGTTTGCAGATGGATCCGATCAAACTGCCAGGCTTAATTATTTGTTAACCACCAAAACATTTATAAAGAAGTATAGGTTTACTCAACAGTCTACCGGCAATATTAAAATAGATGGTACCGTCATCATACCTGCTGGTGTGATATTTGAGTTTGACGGGATAGGCATAAATGGAAGCGGAACAATAACCGGGCAGAGCTCCGGCACCTTGGTTATAGCACCACAAGACGCTCAGATATTCACTACTACCCTAACGGTTACAGGGATTAAAACAATGTTTGGTTTTTTCCCGGCAAGGTGGTTCGGTTCTACTGCAGATGGATCTACTGACAACTATACAATATTTTTAAAAGCCCAGGCTGCAACGTTCTCAAAGTTTCAGCCTGTATTTGTTCAGTCAGGTGATCATCGAATTAATTCTGTTTTCAATCAAACGGTTAGCTTCATTGGTGAAACTGGTAGCAAAATAAAATTTGATAGAACTAGCACTACTACAGGCCGCATTATGTGGACTGTAAATGATGACAGCTTACTGGTTAAGGACATTCATATTGATGGTTCTAATAAAGTACAAGAGGGAATACGGGTAGCTGTTGGAATGACGGATGTTGAGATCAATCACGTAGAAATCGATAGCATTTACCAGGTTGGTAGTGACGTTAATACAGTTGAGGGCATATACTTCACTTTTGGATGTGACCGGCTGAAAATAATAAATTGCTACATACACGATATTGATGCTCCTAATACTGGAATTGCCAGAGGTGTTAGGGGTGCTGGCACTGGCGCTGGCCCCAAAGATGTACTTATAGGATACAATACCTTTGATGATATCTTTAGCACTTATGTAAGCTCTACTGATGCGGATCAGATTTGCATTCAGGATTATACTGATTCGCTGAAAATGCGAATTATATATAACACTTTCAACGACATTGGCAAGAGAGCTGCCAAGCTAAGTGCATCAGGTATTGAATTCGCTTATAATGAAGGATACAGTACATTGTATACTGCATCAAAAAGAAGTTACAGCTTCTTTTCCATCTATGGCAATGCGGTAAACGCTCATCACAATAAATGCTGGCAAGGTGTTTTTGAAAATGCAATTGATGTAGGTAGCACGGGTACATGGGATAACGTAACGGTAGAGGATAACAAATTGTACTTAACTGTTACCAGCCTTGGCAACAATGATGGCATAAGAATATTTGGCTCCAACAACCATTTCTTAAATATCAACAGAAACTACGTAGAAAATGTAAGGAACGGCATCTATTTAGATTGTTCCGATTCACTGGCGACGGTTAATGATAATACGGTTGTAAATAGCACAAGCAATGCATACACAACGAATGTTGCAAGCAACAGCTATCCAAATACCTGGCACCGTGCTCTAACCATGGATGGAAATAAAGCTAAGCAGTCATCTGCTTCTTATGCATTTGATCTGTGGAAAATTGACGGTCTTTCATTCAATGGCAATAAATGTTGGGGTGTATCTCATTTGATTCTTTACGGTAGTCATACTGATTCTATAATCGGTCGTATAAAGATGGAGGGTAATGTAAACTTTTCAGGAGGCTCATCACCGAATGATTTTGCATCTGCAAATAAACCTACTGCTACAAACTCGAATGCACTAATTGGATTGGTAGCGCTTTATAGGGACACGCTTACATATGTAATGCATAAAGGCGGTGGAGTATGGGTTGCAGTTGGAACTGCAAGTTCTGGTATTACAAGTCTTTCCGGCGATGTAAGTGCAACTGGACCCGGTGCCGCTTCAGCGACCATTCAAAGTGATGTCGTTTCTAATACTAAGCTTGCTAATATGGCTGCGAAAACTTATAAAGGACGCAATACAAATAGCACCGGTGATCCTGAAGATGTGAGCGTCGCAAATGTGCGAACTGACTTGAGTTTAGCTGACGCTATTTATACACCTACGATTGCAGATAAAACAAATATTAGCACAACTTCAATTGACTCTGTAGGTTATTCCCGCAATGGTAGTTCCGTAGAAGTGTTTGGATATGCTTCGATTACAACTACCAATGTGTCATCGTCAGCATGTTCCTTTTCAATAACGCTGCCAGTTACAACCAGTTTTCCACAAGCATCTCCGAAGTATGCCAATGGTCCATGTTATGTTCTCATTGGAGTAACTAATTATACAGGCTGGGTAAGTGCTATTACAGGCAATAAAGTATTGATTCAATGGACAAGCACAGGGGCTACACTTGGAGGGTGCTGGTTTCATTTCAGTTATCGAGTCATGTAAAGTCAATTTTAAACTTAAAACCACAGCATATGTTCACAATCATTTTTATCACAATCGGCTTATTCGTAATTCCTGTTATTGTTTGGAAACCGATTAAGTAAAATCAAAATCCAATACCTGATGAAAACCAATTTTTAAAACCTATCCTGGCAAAATTTACTGTCATGGAAAAAACAAATGAGGTAATACAAATGGAAAGCCATGAAACAATTACACAGAAACGGATCGTTTTTAGTGTAAAGGAAATAATTGGAGCAATCAGCTTCATAATCATTATGGCATCTGCCTGGTCTGCTATAGAAATCCGGTTTAAGGAAATCGAAATGAAGATAGAGCAGTTCGAAAAAAATAATCTGAACACCTCATTAAAGTTTGACAAAATAGACCAAAAGCTGGATGCCATTCAGAATGATGTTATAGATATTAAGCTGAAAGCGCCCGTAAAAAACAACGACAATCACAATTAAAGCCAACCATTATGTTTTCAAGATCAGTCTTTGCAAAAATGCTCACCGGCCCTAATAATACCTTTTCCAGTAAAAGAGGAGGGCTTTACCTCTTCAGCATTATATGGGTAATCGGATTTCTTGTCAACCTGTTTACAGGCAAAATAGCGTCTGAAACATACCGAGATGAGAACTTCCAGCTTATTCTTGCATTTATTGCAGTTGTTTTTGGTGATAATATAGTTAAGGCGAATAAGGATATCAATATGAAACGTGCTGACAACCCGCCAACAAATATTAATGCAAATGTTACCAAGGCTGATACAGCCGATGTGGTAAACGTAAATGTGCCTGAACAAAAAGCAGAATAGCGATGAAATATTTTATAGCCATTTTGTCAATACTGGTTTTACTATCCTGCAGGGCCAGCCGGGAGAATCGGAAGTTTGAGAAAGAAGCTTCAGATAGTGCACATGTTACTACGGTAGACTCCACTGTTACAAGTAAAAGCGATAGCCTTAATGTAACAGAAAATAATATCACTGAAGAAACTACGGTTGAGGCTACATTAGAATTCAGTATTGAGGATTCTACGGGTAAGGTGAAAGATACTGTGATAATAGTGAATGGAAATGTCTCACAGGGCTGGCTTAATGTAGCGCTCAACAAACCAAACTTAAAAAGCCTTCACTATAAAGAGAAAAAGAAAAAGCAGGACAATACAAAATCCACCACGCAAACAAGCAATATTGATAGTTCTGCGAAGAAAACCGGCGATAGTACACAGGTCGGAAAGGTAAAAGAAAAAGGCAAAGATACTATTGATGTGAAGCAATGGAGTTTTTGGGGATTGCTTCCTTGGTATGTGTGGTTAATTATAGGCGTTCTTGCTGTTGGTTTTCTGTGGTGGAAATTTCCATTTTTATTTAAACGTAAAAAACAATCAACATGAAAATAGTTCTTAAGTTTTTAGGATTCGCAATAGCGTATGTTTTACCGATCATATTATTTGCGGGAACGGAGTGGGGATTAAATATAGTTGAACACAAAAGATGGGTACTGTTTATATTCATTATACCTACGGCGCTGCTGTTTACTATCTTGGTTAATGACGGTATAAAGGATATGTTCAAGCGTTTGAATTATAGTGTTTATGATGCACCAACGGGTCAAACAAAAACCATACGCAATCCATTTTGGTGGTGGTTTATTGTGACCGTGGTGATACAGACTGTAATGGCAATACTTTTCGAATAAATACTATGAATAACACAATTTTAGGACTGATTTTTTACACGCTTGCGATTATCTGCAATGCAATCATGGATTCTATAGAGAATGAGCATGTGTGGGATACTGTGTTTAAGAAAATGAAAAAGTCATTCTGGTGGAAGAGAGAATCAGCAGTAAAAAAAGTATTTGGTTTCAAGTTCGACGCCTGGCATATCTGCAAACATTTCATGATTGCCTTTGCTTGCCTGTTTGCTGTTTTCTATAAAACTTATTTCCAGTGGTATATTGATTTCCCAATCCTTGGAATATACTGGATCCTAATCTTCAACTTATTCTATAATAAAATATTCGGCAGAAAATGAAAGACACCATTTCGATTAGTAGAATAGAGCAACTACATCCGGACATTCGTGAGGACATGACCAACTTCATTAATGATGTTGAAGCCGGCGAAGATATTATCCTTCGCATTGTTCAGGGATTAAGAACTTTTGAAGCACAGAATGATATTTATCAGCAAGGCAGAACAAAGCCAGGTGCAATTGTCACAAATGCAAAAGCAGGATCCTCATATCATAACTATGGGTTAGCCATTGACGTGGTACAAATGAAAGATGGTAAACCAAACTGGAATTATAATTACAAGAAGTTGCGACCATACTACAAGAAATACGGTTTAACATGGGGGGCTGATTGGGATGGAGATGGAAAGACAAAAGACGAAGGGGATAAAGATGAACATCTGGTTGATATGCCACACTATGAAAAAACATTTGGTTACAATTGGAGGCAACTTTTAGAAAAGTATAATAAAAAAGATTTCATTCCAGGAACATCCTATGTAAAACTTAAATAATAATATTCAAGGCACCTTAAAAAACACCAATAATGCCAACCAATAAATTTTTCACAAACAACGGTTATCCATGCAGGCAAATTGATAATGGTAAAATAAGAACCATTTCAAAGGTTGGAGACCTCTACCCGCTCAATCCTACAGATGGGACTATTGTTATTGAGATCAACGATAAAGAAGTATATCTGCAATATTCTGATCCTTTGCAAATAGGCGTTTCAATAGTATCTGGCACATCGGAAGAGAGGTGCGCGGCTCTTAGAAATTATTTTAAAGATTTTTTCGTTGAAGCCCCCAACGATGGGGGCATCGGAGTTGGCATAAATCCCAATCGCCAAGAATTCACGGCAACCGCAAGTCAAACAAATTTCACAACTACATTCGACTTGCCTGCTGATATAAACAGGGTCTTAGTATTTGTGAACAAACAATTTTTCCCATTTACAAAATCAACCAACACAGTTTCTATCACTTCCAGGGATGCTGGAGATTCTGTTGTTGTGCAAATAATCTAATTATGAAATCACTATTTATTCCACTTCTTTTTTTAAGCATCTTCGGTTTTAGCCAGGCTAAAGTAGATTCACTCATTACCAAAAATGCCAAATGGGCGGCGCATTACAATAAAGACAGCATAGACAACTTAGTACTTACTCTTTTCAAGAAAACCAGCACAGGTGGATTGACACTACCGTCGACAGCAACTGACGGTATTCTGCAATATAATACAGTTGATCAGACTACCAATTATGAAAGGTTACGACATTATTGGAATAGTAATACATACACTATCACAACAGAAGCGGGTGGCTCCGGATTAGGTAGATCTATACTGATAAATGGGGTGACGTTGACGTTACAAGGAAACAGTACTCCTTTAATTATTGGAAGTGCTACGTTGAGCGGGATGTATAATTTTAACAGAGGCTTCAATTTTTCCAATACCAGCGTTGTCGGTATTACTGGAACGTTTACACAATCATCAGGATATGCAAATTCATTTGTCATTCTTAATCAAGCAAACCAAACATCCACAGGTGGCTATAGAGGCATTTGGATATCTCCGTATTTGCAGGCTGTTGGTAGCACCGGCACTTTATTATTAGATATCGGAACGAATACAGCAGCTGCAGGAGCTGGAACTCATACTCCAGTATTCACTTTAAATAACTTAGGAGACATAGTGACCGGAAGTACTTCAACCGGCGGACACCTTTTTTACAATACTTCCGATCAGATCACAAATTATGAAAGATTGAGGATGTACTGGAGTAGCAATGTCTATACAATAACAACGGAAAACGGCGGTTCTGGAGTGAATAGATCCATCCGATTTATAGGCAATTCACGGAGTTATACAGTGGGCGGTAGTAATGCTTTTTTTGAATTCGGAGCAGGTTCAACAGGAACTACCACTCCCAGTGCAGCAGTAAGCGGTACGCGTAGCAACAGCAGCGGAGCAGCATCTGATTTTCTTATTGGCACAACAATTAATCAAACTTCAACGGCATCTTATAAAGGTTTATGGATATCTCCACTTTTAACGGCTGTAGGATCTGGCGGCGGATTATTAATTGACGCTGGAACAAATACTTCAGCATTAGCTGCAGGTACCCATACTTCAAAGTTTGGAGTAAACACCAATGGGAAAATATTGCTGTATGCCACCAATACTGCTGGTGGTACAACCGGAAATCAAACTATCAATAGACCAAGTGGCACAGTGAATATTGCGGCATCAGGTACCAGTGTAACCGTAACCAACAGTGAAGTGACCACGTCAAGCATCATTTATGCTGTAATAAGAACAGCAGACGCTACAGCCTGGATCAAGAGTGTAGTTCCCAGTAGTGGATCATTTGTGATAACTTTAGGAGCAGCCGCAACAGCAGAAACCAGTATCGGTTTTATAGTATATAATTAAACTCTGTTCTCATAAGCAGTTAGTTTTGGTAAAGCCTGGTGTTTCTACACCGGGCTTAATACTTTAATCCATTTTGCTCCTTAATAGTTTCCCAATCTTTTACAACTTCTTGCCATTGTTCATCTGAATAGTAGCTTTTATCCGTATAAGTGACTATTTTGTAGCTATGCGAGATTTGTAAATTATTACCTGTGCAAAAAATTTCATACAGTTCAGGCTTATTTTTTTTGAGATGAGATTCCAGTTTCCAATAAGCTTCAATTGGGGTGAGCATTCTTGATCATTTTAAGGTTTAAAAATCAGTATATTTTCCCCCAGTCTATAACAGTGCCATCACACTCTGGGGCATTTGGGCAACTGATAAATTCATCACCATCTTCATCAATAAAAACTTTGTAATCACCAACAGTGATATCTTTATCGCAATGGATGCAATGCTTTTTGTCAGTGAGTTGAGGTACATCTTCAAATGGGTAGTTTGCATCTAGATATGATTGTTTGTCTTCAATTAATATTTCTTTCATACTCGTTAGTTTTAAAAAATGAAGACATAAAAGATAGAACCTATTTCCTTAATATGCAATAGGTGTTTTTCCCAAAGCTTTCATAAATCCCAATAAGCGATCAGGGGATTAATTCCAATATTCATGTTCTCGCATATACTTTTCTATTGCTCTGCCTACTTCGTAAATGTTCTGATCGTAACGTATTTTTTGACCGCCTTCTATTTCCCATATTATAGGCACAGGTCTGCCATGATTCTTACTGCTGGGTCTATCATTTTCCATGATCACTTCTCTTTTCCCACCCTTTACCCGATACCTGTCTTTACCGTTCATCTCACCCAACGGAGTTACCTGCATGCGGTATAGCTTTTTATCAATTTTAACTTCGATTGTAAACTCCATTTGCCTGTTTTATTACATCACTATCGAACCAATGTCGGTCTAATATTTCAAAATACTCATGAGCATCTTCACAATCAAGCCTGAACCTCTGAAAAACTATGTGATCGGTTAAGTAGGTTTTAGCTCCAGATTTCAATATTTCCATATCCTTTTTTATAAATTCAAATCGCCAAACAGGGCAATCCTTGACACCTGCAGCTATTATATCTGGCACTTCAAGCAAAAGCATAATGTCGATCAAACCGTCGATTATCATTTCTGCTTTCTCTTTCAAAAATTGAGACGGATCCGCTTCGATATTCTGATATTGTTTCAGCAATTGTAACAGCGGTTGAAAGTGTGGTTTTTTGAACGCCATTATACAGATTTTAAAAATAAAAAATAAACCCCATTGCACCCCCAAAAGAAAAATCCGCCGTACAGCGGACTTTAAATCAATGAATTACATTGTGAACTGTGACCCCCCTGGGACTCGAACCCAGGACCTACTGATTAAGAGTCAGTAGCTCTAACCAACTGAGCTAGGGAGTCAAATTGGGGTGCAAAAATATTGAAATGCCGCAAAACTTCACAACTTTTCTTTACATAAATTGCACCCGCATGCCCGATACAACAAAAACCATAAAAATAATTGAATGCCCCCGCGACGCAATGCAGGGCTGGCCGCATTTTATACCTACCAACAGTAAAATTGAATATATCAATAGCCTGTTGCAGGTTGGTTTTGATACCATCGATTTTGGAAGTTTTGTTTCGCCTAAAGCCATTCCCCAAATGGCAGATACGCACGAGGTAATCAAACAATTGAACCTGGCTGATACCGCAACAAAATTATTAGCCATCATTGCCAATGAGCGTGGTGCCAAAGAAGCTGCGGCATATGATATTATTACTTACCTGGGTTTTCCTTTTTCTATTTCAGAAACATTTCAACAGCGTAATACAAATAGTTCTATCGCTGAATCGCTGGAGAGAGTTAAAACTATCCAGGAAATTTGTATTCAATGTAATAAGCAACTCGTCATTTATATCTCTATGGGTTTTGGCAATCCGTATGGTGATCCATACAACGATGACATCGCGTTTGAATGGATTAGTAAAATGGTGGAGCTGGATGTAAAGATCATTTCATTAGCAGACACGGTTGGTTTGGCAACACCCGAACGGGTATTCAGCATGACCAATTATGTGATTAAAACATTTCCCAATATTGAAACAGGTGTGCACCTCCATTCAACACCCATTGCCCGTGCGCTAAAAATTGATGCAGCGTATAAAGCAGGTTGCAGAAGATTTGATGGTGCTTTAATGGGTATCGGTGGATGCCCTATGGCAAACGATGAACTGGTAGGCAATATGGATACCGAGCAAATGATCCATTATTTTTCCACAGCCGATAATTATCATCTGAATGAAGAAGCCCTGAACAAAAGCATCGCCCTGGCAAAAAAAATTTTTGTATAGTGTATGGATTTCAGAACAGCCTTAGATATAAAACCCTTTCCGCAACGGATTACGCATCAACAGAAAATACTGCTGTCCGGTTCCTGTTTTACAGAACATATCAGCAATTATTTGCTGGATAATAAATTTGCTGTATTGAGTAATCCCAATGGCATTTTATTCAATCCCATCAGTATTGCTTCTTCCATTACTTCATATATCGAACAAAAGACTTACACAAAAGAAGAACTCTTTTATTATAATGATACCTGGAATAGCTGGGATCATCACAGTCGTTTTTCAGACACTGATGCAGAAACCGCTGTTAAAAAAATAAATGACGCTCAATTACAGGCGCACGAGTTTATTAAAACCGCCGATTGGGTGATTATTACTTTAGGCTCCGCTTTTGTGTATGAATGGCTGGATAAATCTTCGCCTATCTATCCCGTTAGGAATACGGCCAATGATATAGTAGCCAATTGTCACAAAGTACCGGCTGATAAATTCAGAAAAAGATTGCTTACAGTAGAAGAAGTATTAACGGCGCTTGATAATTTGATGCATCGCATATTTATTTTTAATCCTGCAGCCAAAATCATATTTACCATCAGCCCGGTGCGTCACCTGCGGGATGGGTTGATAGAAAACAATAAAAGTAAAGCCGTGCTTATACAGGCTGTGCATCATATAGTGGAGAAATTTGAAAAACTGTTTTATTTTCCGGCGTATGAATTGGTAATAGATGATTTGAGAGATTATCGCTTTTATGCAGAAGACATGGTGCATCCCAATTACATGGCAACTGATTATGTGTGGGAAAAATTTACCGCCGCGTGTATTGATCCTTCAAGCCATGCCTTAATGAAAGAAATGAGCAAGATAAATGCGGCGATAAAACACCGTGCTTTTAATCCTTCCTCTGCAGGTCATCAGCAATTTCTTAAAAACAATTTTACAAAAGTGCAGGAATTACAGGTACAACATCCGCATATCGATTTTTCTAAAGAGCTTCGATATTTCAATACATAAAACTGGTTTAAGGCAGAAGGCGTAGGGTTTAAGGTAAATACAGCTTATACTTGAGAGTGCACAATATGCTTTCGGCTATCAGCCATCAGCTTTGAGAAATACAAATTGGTTTATTCACCTTGTATCCTGTAACCTGCAACTTGTAACCACCTTACGCCCTACACCCTCTACCTTCCTACCCTCTTCCTCCTCTCCATCACTTCCCTCCAGGTAGTTAAAATAATTCCTTGTTGTTGTATATATGTTTTTAATGCCGGATCCATCATCGCCAGCATATCTCCCTTGCGGTGTGTGCCCGATCCAGATATATGACCGAAGATCTCTGAAGGTTGGGTGCAATGCATAATCACCATAGTTAACCCGGGTTTAAGTTCCTGTAATGTGCGGGTATATTCCTTGGTGTAAAAATCCCGTAAAGCAGTATCATTGTTTTTTGCATCGTCTGGTACCGGGTTATCGCCTGTATCAGTCGCCAGGTCATCCAGTACAGGCAATCCCGCGTTCCACACCATTTTGCCAACGGCAGCAGCGCCTTTCAATGCGGCGGGTTCGCTCAGCGCCATACCATCTTTCCATTTTCCTGCCTTTTGTAAAGCTTTCTTTTCTCTTTGTTGATAGTTGGCGCGGATATAACTGTTATGCCCACCCGGCAACATTACCGGAATTTGTTTTTCAATTCCAAGCTTGATATATTTTTCAAGATATGCCTGCGATGCAAACAATGTACCCATGTGGGAATCGAGATGTGTGGGCACAAAACCCATCGTAAGCGCCCGATCCAACTGTGCTCTTATTTCTTTATCTATTTCGTCAGCAGACGCATGTTTTACTACATCTTCCGGTTCGGGCCACAAACAGCCATATTCATCCACTAGTCCGGGAACGGCAGCCTTGCCGGATAACGGCACCCAGCGATAGTTGTCCCACTCAGCAGTGAGGGTAAGATGTAATCCTGCATCAACAGTAGGATGTTCTTTCAGGTATTTTACAATTTCGGGTACCCACGGACAAGGCATCATTACACTCATGGAATTGGCCACGCCTTTTGATGTAGCGTTGATAGCGCCTTCATTAGAGTCGTGCGACATGCCCGCATCATCTACATGCAGAATGATCACCTTTGCCCCTTTTGGCCAGCCCAGTTTTTCAGCATAAGTAACGTCTTGAGATCTCGCGGTGAAACTTGTGAATGATATTATGATGGAAAACAGTAAAAATCGTTTCATGATATGTATTGATTATAGCTGCTTTTGCAGCCATCATATAAAGCGTGGAAGCGTATAAAAATACTCACTTGCAAAATCAATTTTATACATACAGTGCATCCACCAGTTTAAGGTGACTGCTGAAAGTATAGATGCGTGGAGCGCCGGTTGGGATATTTATTTCGGCAATATGTTCAGGATTGATATTCTCCAGGTACATCATCAAAGCACGTAGACTATTACCATGCGCCACTATCAGCACATTTTTTTCTGCTGTTAGTAAAGGTTCAATATGTTGCTGGTAATAAGGAATAACACGGGCAGCAGTATCCTTCAAACTTTCACCGCCGGGTGGTTGCACATCATAACTTCTGCGCCATATGGCTACTTGTTCAGCCCCATATTTAGTACCCATTTCTGTTTTATTCAATCCCTGCAGATCACCATAACTTCTCTCATTTAAGGCAGCATTCTTTGTTGTTTTTAATTGTGTTTGGTGAGTTTCCTCTAATATAATTTGAAGTGTTTCCTGCGCTCTTTCCAACGTAGATGTGAAGCACTCATCAAAAACAATATTGCTCAGCTTTTTACCTGCAGCTTTTGCTTCAGCCCTGCCTGCATCTGTGAGCGGCACATCTACATCTCCCGTAAAACGGTTCTCCAGGTTCCATTGCGATTGTCCATGACGTACGATTACTAATAATGACATACTCTTGTTTGAGCAATAAAGATACCAGTTATAAAGAACTCGGGTTGCACCCAGATATGGGTTACAGGGCTACACCCGGAAATTGACTCCGGGCTGCACCCGGAGAGATGAAGAGTTAAAGTACTTCGTACTTTGTGATGATGATTAGCAAAAGGTTGGAAGTGCATTAGCCAAAGCCCGAAGGGCTTTAACTACAGTAACCCGGACTGCAGGTCCGGGTACAGCCATAGGCACGGAGAACAACTCCGAAGGAGTTGAATACAATGTGGAAGCATACAGACTGCACTATGATCGGTCGTATGTTCGTGGGGGATAAACTCCGGGCTACACCCGGAGTTATGTGGAGTTGAAGTCCTTCGGACTTCACGCTGATGATATCCGGTCAGTGCCATAGGCACAGACACCTACCAATAAGACAAAGCTCCACATTGATACAACAGATGAATGGAGCCTGTCCGAATGAATTCATCCAGGCGGCGTCGCAACGATGTCTCATCTGTGTTACTATCGCCGGCTCACAAAATATCTTATCAATAGATGTGGATTAATATTTATATACAACCCCCGAAAACATTTGACAGTTATATATGTAACGACTAATTTAGTTTGAAATTAAGACCCGCCCATGCAAGATGATATACTGATCCAGATTAGTAATAAAATAAAAGAAAGCCGGAAAGCACAGAAGAAAACCGTACAGGAATTGGCCACCGAAGCAAATGTAAGCAAAGGGCTCATCTCTCAAATAGAAAACAATCGTACCGTACCATCATTGCCCGTGCTGATGAATATTGTGCTTGCTTTGAACATCGATCTTAAAGACTTTTTCGAAGACATCAGCCATAGTAAAAATGGCAAACAAAAGATCATCATCAAAACAAAAAAAGATTATCAAGCATTTGAAAAAGAACCTAATAAAGGATTTAAGTACAAAAGAATTTTAACCAGGAATATGGATGGCGGTCCGGTTGATACGGTACTGTTAGAATTGAAGAAAGGCGCCCGCCGTACACAAATGATCAAGACCGATGCCTACGAGTATAAATATGTAATCAGCGGCAATGTTGAATACCAGATTGAAGACACCAAGTACGTACTGGAAGAAGGCGATTCGCTTTTTTTTGATGGCCGCCTGCCACATAAACCCGCCAATATTGGACAAACTGATGCACTGATGCTGGTGGTTTATTTCTTTATTACCGAGCCATAGGTGGTGTATCCTGTAGATTATTTATCCCCAAAAAGCTGTTCAACAACAAAAACTTAATATTTCCATGTTCGTTTAATGTTTACATTTGCTATATTTAATTTTAGTATTTATAAACATTATTCAAATGCCAGCCATCTCAACTAACTCCTTTTCTGCAAACGGAATTACCTATAACCCTCCTGCCAAACCCATTGTTGTAATCTGTATCGACGGATCGGCGGATGAATACCTTGATGTAACCTCAGCAAACGGCAGATTGCCGCATCTCCAGCAAATGAGCAAGAACGGTTATCGTGGTATGGTGCGTGGCGCATTGCCTTCTTTTACCAATGTAAATAACTCGTCTATCGTAACAGGTGTATCTCCTGCGATACATGGCATCAGCGGTAACTTTTTTTATGATGCTGCCAAAGACCAGGAAGTAATGATGAATTCATCTGAATACCTGCGGGCAGAAACATTGTTGGCTGCGGCGGCAAATGCGGGCAGAAAAGTAGCGGTGGTTACAGCAAAAGAAAAATTGCGCGATATACTTTCTTATAAATTAACCGGGATGGCTTTTTCTGCAGAGAAAGCAAACCTTGCAAAAAAAGATACACATGGTATTGATGATGTTGAAAAAGTAGTTGGTCACCCCACGCCTGCTATATATAGTGCCGATGCGAGCCTGTTTGTGTTGCGTGCCGGCGTTGCTTTAATAGAACAAGGCTTAGCAGACTTTTTATACTTATCGCTTACCGATTATATGCAACATACTTATGCACCCGAAGCGGAAGAATCATTGGCATTTTATGAAGCGATGGATGCAGAAATAGGTAAACTGATTGCAGCCGGTGCCGTAGTAGGTGCTACTGCAGATCATGGTATGAATGCGAAAGTAAAAGCGGATGGCACACCCAATGTAATTTTTGTAGAAGACATACTGGAAGCGCAGTTTGGAGAAGGTTTTCGTGTTATCTGCCCTATTACGGATCCGTACGTAAAGCATCATGGCGCGTTGGGATCGTACGTGGTGGTGCACGTTGGTGCTAATCAAAATATAGCTGAAGTAAAAAATTGGTTATCCATACAGCCAGGCATAACCGAAGTACACGATAAGAGCACTGCTACAAGATTATTAGAACAACCAGAAGATCGCATTGGCGACCTGGTAGTATTGTCGGCAAGAGATGTGGTGGTGGGTCGTCGTCCAAAGTATCATGATCTTTCTGCGCTCGATGGGACATTGCGTTCGCATGGTGGAAGATATGAAGAGATGGTTCCTTTGATTATTTCTCATCCGCTCAATAAAGCTTACCAGATGAAAGCCTCCGGCGATCCAAGAAATTTTGATGTGTTTGACTTTACTGTAAACGGTACCATTACTAAATAATTCATTCTTTATATTATGCCGATGAACTTTACATCTTATGTGGCAGGTAAGCCTGTGCAAAGCAACAACCTGCTGCAAGTAAAAAGCCCTTACGATAATCGTGTAGTAGGCACCGTTACCCTTGCCAATGCTGCAGATGCTTCCGCAGCTATTGAAGCTGCCCTGGCGGGTGGTAAAAAATTGAACCGCTACGATCGTTTCAGCATTTTAGATAAAGCAAGACAATTGCTGGTTGAAAGAAAAGAAGCTTTCGCCAAAACCATCAGCGCAGAATCCGGCTTGGCTATCAGAGAAGCCTTGTATGAAACAGGACGTGCGCATGATGTATTGATGTTTGCGGCTATAGAAAGCCTGAAAGACGATGGACAGATCTTTTCCTGCGATATATCGCCCAGTGGAAAAGCAAGAAAAATATTTACAACAAGAGAACCACTTTCTCTGGCATTGTGTATTACGCCGTTTAACCACCCGCTTAACCAGGTAGCGCATAAGCTGGCGCCTGCATTGGCGGTAGGCACTCCCGTTATATTAAAACCTTCTGAAAAAACGCCGCTCACCGCTATTATGTTGACAGAGCTCTTATATGAAGCAGGTCTGCCACACTATATGTTGAGCACCTTACTTGGCCCAACTAATGAAATAGCTGAGCCGTTGGTAAAAGATCCACGTGTAGAAATTGTATCCTTTACCGGAAGTGTGCCCGTGGGTAAACGCATTGCCAGTACAGCAG
This sequence comes from Agriterribacter sp., assembly GCA_047600465.1. Lineage (GTDB taxonomy): Bacteria > Bacteroidota > Bacteroidia > Chitinophagales > Chitinophagaceae > Agriterribacter. The sequence goes on along the minus strand of JASGKU010000005.1, from coordinate 431,767 downwards.
GGTATAAAAAAGTGATTTTAGAATTAGGGGGAAATGATCCGGTGATTATAATGGAAGATGCAGATATGGACTTAGCAGTATATCTCGCTGCCGAAGGTTCTTTCCGTAACAGTGGACAAAGATGCACAGCTGTAAAAAGAATACTGATACACGAAAAAATTGCAGCCGAGTTTACAGAAAAATTTATAGCGAAAGCGAAAGAATACAACTGTGGTGATCCTTCAGATCCTGAAACAAAAGTGGGTACTGTGATTGATGAAGCTTCTGCCATTTACCTAGAGAGTGTAGTGAACAAAGCGGTAGAACAAGGTGCCAAAGTGGTGTTGGGTGGAAAACGTACCGGTGCTTTGCTGGAGCCAACTGTTATTGTAGATGTGCCCAGGAATGCAGATATGGTAGTGCATGAATCTTTTGGGCCCCTCGCTCCTATTCTTACATTTAAAGATATTGATGATGCCATTGCATTGTCAAACTCTACCGCATATGGTTTATCGTCTGGTATTGTTACCAACAACATGACTTATGCATTACGGTTTATAAAAGAACTAAAAGTAGGCACCGTAAACATTAATGAAGTGCCCGGCTATAGAATAGAAAGCTCACCTTTTGGTGGCATAAAAGATTCCGGCTTAGGTATAAAGGAAGGCGTTATTGAAGCGATGAAATGTTTTACGTATGTAAAAACATTTTCACTGCCCTGGTAAGTTTGCAAAAAAGCTTTTTGGAAAACCGATCAATACTACACAATGATGCATTCCGCTGCAGGAGAGCAATTTGATGTAATTATAGTAGGCGGCGGCGTATTTGGATGCGCCATCGCTTATTATTATACCCGTAATAATCCCGGGAAAAAATTGCTCCTGCTGGAACGCAATGAACTATGCAACGCCGCTACCAGCCGTGCAGCAGCACTCATCACAAGGATCAGGTCGAAGAAACATTTTATTCCCTTATCGTTAGAAACCTATGCGGCTATTCCGGAATTGGAAAATGTATTAGGTGAAAGTCTGCATATACAATATTCAGGCGTAGTACATACTGCTGCGTCTCCCGAACGTGTGGCAGACCTGGATGCATTACTCACCATTGCAGAAGAATACAAGCAGCCAACACAACTATTATCATCTGCTGAACTTGCCGATATGGTTCCCTGGTTGAATGCGGATGAAATTACCAAAGCAGCTTTTCTGCCGGGTGAAGCTTACTGTGACCCTTACTTGCTGGGCAGTTTTTTTGGAAGAGCCGCTGCCAAACAAGGCGCTGTATTAAAGCAAGGTGTTGAAGTGACTACCTTGATAATAGATGGCTCTACGGCTGTTGGCGTAGAAACCGCGACAGAAAAAATATATGCAGACAAAGTAATCATAGCGAGTGGTGCATGGGCGCCGGTATTGGCCGCACAGGCAGGCATAGGGTTACCGATGGCGCCTGTAAGAAGCCAGTACTGGATTACAGAACGGCATGAAATGTTTGCACCCAACTCCCCTATTGTATTGCTGCCCGATGCACAGGCGTATGCAAGACCTGAAAGTGGAAGCCTGCTCTTTGGTATCCGCGAAAGCAACTCGTTTGTAGCATCACCCGCCGATATACCTTCCGACATCAGCAATTTTTCGTTTAGTCCCGACCGTGGTATGCACGATCTCTCTGAAGTGATTGACAAACTTGCCCGCTTCTTTCCTGCGGTGTACGATATAGGACTCAAATATTATATCGCTGGTTTCTCCGGCTACACGCCCGATAATAATTTAAGCATGGGCACAGCACCCGGCGTAGACAATTTATTACTCGCTACAGGTTGTGTAGGCGCCGGCATTTCCGTATGTGGTGGCGTTGGTTTAGCCTTTGCAGCAATGGCGGCCGGCAAACCCAATCCTTTTGATTTCTCGCACTTCAATATAGAACGCTTTGGTATAATTGACCCCTTCAGCAAGGAATGGCTTGACCGTTGCGCTTTGGCAAGGTCGAAAAAGGTGAGTGGATAATAAACCCAGCTACTACATAAAAGCACTTAGCATAATTCTCTCGAAAAATTCTTTCCGTATTTTGTAGTGATTAAAAAAAAATACTACATTTAAGTACTTCAATCCATCTTCATCTTTTGACTGCCTGAAGCCGTAACTGATATTTTTATATTCAAAAAATCATTTACTATAAATCTTAGTGTTGTTGCAGAAAAAAAAACATTTAATGGAAAACATAATTGTTAATAAACTTTTAGTTAAATCTATTAATGATGTTAGAATTTGATACAGGGAAATTGATTTCAGAAATAATTGCGGCAAATGCAGAGTCTTTATTTGATGCATCTAAGAAATTTCTAACTAATAAAAGCAATCAAATAAAAGCAAGACTTACAAATACTTTTTCGGAATACATAAAGAACATTGAGCGGAAATACTCAAGTACAAAAACAATAATCTATCGTGACACACCTCAATCAATAAAAAACTTCTATGAACCAATTGACTTATACAATAACAATATAAATCTTGAAACACCTGTTGTAAGTGATTTATTATCCTTTCATCATCCAATTATTATTACTGGAACTGGAGGATCAGGTAAATCTACTTTTTTAAAATATCTGTTATTAAATTCTTTAGAACAGACCAAATTAATTCCAATTTTTGTCGAACTAAGAATAGTTGAGCAGGAACAAAAAAAAATATTAACATATATATCTGATAGTCTACAACTAAATAAAGTTGAATTAGATTCAGAATATCTAAAGCAAGCATTTGAACACGGTAATTTTTTATTCCTTATCGATGGATTTGATGAACTATCTCAACAGTATGCACAAGAAATCAGTACCGAAATTGACAATCTTTCTCAACAATATTCGAAATGTTTTTTTATATTAACATCTCGCCCTGGGCAAGATTTTATTTCTTGGTCAAATTTCATCGAGTTAAAAACGAAGCCATTAACTATTGAAAAGGCAATAAACTTAATAAATAGATTAAATTTTGATTCAGAAATAAAGAATAATTTTATTGGAGAGTTAAAAGACAATTTATATGATTCTCATCGCTCCTTCTTTGAAAACCCGCTTCTCTTGTCTATAATGTTAATTACTTTTAGAGACAGTGCATCTATACCTTCTGAATTACATAATTTTTATTCATTAGCTTTTGAAGCTTTGTATTATAGACATGATGCATCTAAATCGTTTAAACGCCCTACTCTAACTAACCTGCCAATCAACAAAGGAAAAGAAATAATGGCGGCTTTTTCTTTGATAACCTATATCAACAATCAAACTCTATTTAGTTCTTACGAACTTCAAAATTTGCTTTTGACTGCTATGAAATTAGCGGATTGCGAGTGTGAGGTAAGTGAGCTTGCAGCAGATTTGCAAAGGGCTTACTGCATGTTATTACAAGATGGCACAAAATATCAATATACTCATCGGTCTTTTCAAGAATACTTTGCTGCTTGTTATTTGATAAGCGCCAACGATGTTAATCAGTCAAAACTAATAAGGCAATTTTGCCAAAGAGCTGATACAGACATAACACTCCAATTGGCTTATGGCATGAATCCACAAATGCTTGAAGAAAAACTTATAATTCCTTTTTTAAAACAATTTAGAGAAAACATTGGGCTCTCATCCGAAGTAACTTTAGACATCTTTATTAAATTTGCTAATTATTATTTTTTGGTAGTAACTTTTTTTGAAAAAAATCATGCTTCATTAAGTATAGCAAGCATTGATAATACCAGTATCGATAACGAAAAACTCTTTAACCTTAAAATCATAAGGTTGATATTAAAGCTGTTTAAAATCGATACAGTTTTGAGTAGAGAAATACCAATTTTCGAAAGTGAGGATATTAAATTTAATGCCGGAAAAAAGATTCTTGAATTTCCAATCTCTGAAGGTTTTCAAATTCCGGGTTTACTTGATTGGTTTTTAAAATATTCTTTAGAAGTTAGGGTCATTAACGAATTAATCGAATTGGAAAAAAAACTGATGTATAAAAACAAAAGGAATTCTGAGTTATTCGATTCATTATTAGAAGAAAAAAATTCGAATACTCGTAATATCACAGAAGGCGACTTTTTAAAAGCTTAAACAATATTAGCTCACATTATTTCTGATCTGTAGTTAGGTGTAGTGCAAAAATGTACTAGTCCCAGATGTTACTTTTTCCACAAATACTATAAATTGCAACCTCTAAAACCCCAACTAAAATGAGCAGTATATTAGTTTTAATCACCCTGGCAGATGATGGCATTGCACAGATAAGAGCCAACCCTGAATTACCAAAGAAAGAAATGGAATTTATCAATCAATGGAAGGGAGAAGGCATTTTAGAAAGTTTCTTTATTGCTACTTCTAAAAAAGATGCGGTGCTTATTTTCAAAGATCTTGATGAACAGAAAGTAAAAAGTCTGATTGAAATACTGCCTTACTTTCCATATATGAGTAGAATAGATTATCATATCCTTGATAAACAATTTTAAGTAAACTTCGCGTCATTTCGAGCGAAATAAAACGAGGAGGCACGACGAAGTTTTATGAGAGAGAAATCTCCAGCAAATAGTCAGGACTAATTTTTCTAAGCGCATTATTACCTGCTGGAGATGTCTCTCTCGCTACGCTGCGTTCGACATGACGTTCTCGGAGTTGCCGTCATCTCGAAGAAATAAACGAGGAGGTACGACGAGTTTATGACTGAGAGATCTCCTGCTAATAATCAAGACTGATTCTTTTACGAGCTTTATTACCGGCTGGAGATGTCTCACTCGCTACGCTGCGTTCAGCATGACGTCACTTACTGGCTACAAAACACCTGCCTACAAAAGCTGCACTGATGCTAAAGTTTTTATATTATCAAGTTGTGTGTTCAGGTCTGAGTTTTGCTGTCAAAAACTTAAATTTCAATCATCAACTTTATTTTTTATTTTCAATAACGATTTGTCCACGATAAATTTCCCTCCTTTTTCGATACCTGAACAGTAGCAGTGATGTAAGAGATGGTGCATATACTTTTCGTGTCAGAAAAGGGTTAACATCTATGCAATCACATAAAGATTGTAGCACCCACATCGTTACTAATTATCAACTTCCAAACCATACAACAATGAGCAAATCAAAAACAATCGTACTGATTCACGGAAATTTTGTGAACAATGCCACATGGGCACAGTGGAAACAATATTATGAACACAAAGACTATACGGTATACACACCCGCCAATCCCGGGCACGAAGGAACACCTTCAGCATTGAGAAAACAGGTGCATCCTGATCTTGTTAAAACAGGCTTTATTGATGTGGTGAAAAATATCGCAGCATTAATTGATACACTTCCTGAAAAGCCTTTGGTAATCGGGCATTCCATGGCAGGAATGGCAACATTAAAATTGGTTGAATTGGGTAAGGCCGCAGCAGGCGTTAGCATAGATGGAGCGCCGCCCAAAAATGTATTTCCTCCCTTTCAAACCCTTAAAACCGCGCTGCCTGCTTTTGGTTTATTCTCTTTCAAACCATTTTATATGGGAACCCGCAAATGGTATGATTATGCTTTTTTCAATACCACACCCGACTCAGAAAAAGAAAAAGCCTTTGAAGATTTTGCAGTGCCTGAAAGTTATAAAGTGAGCCGCGAGTTGGTATTGGATTCTTATTCAAATATCGATTTTAAGAAACAGCACCAACCTATCTTATTCATCGGTGGCGGCAGCGACCATATCTTCCCTCCTACGCTTACAAAAACTATTGCAGGAAAATATAGTGACACGGCTAGTAAAGTTGATGTTAAGATCTTTGAAGGCAAGAGTCATTTTATTTGCGGCGAAAAGGGCTGGGAAAGTGTAGCCGATTATATTTTGGATTGGTATGAGAAGTTATAGTTCTTTATTTTTTTCCGTCATCGCGAAGAAATAAACGGGGAGGTACGACGAAGTTTATGACTGAAAGCTCTCCTGCAAATAATCAAGGTTGATTCTTTCAAGTGCCTTACTATTAGCTGGAGATGTCTCTCTCGCTATGCTGCGTTCGACATGACGTTCTCGGAAGAGCGTCATTTCGATCCCGCTATCGAATGATTTAATACAATAATTTTATTCGCGGGAGAGAAATCTCCTGCGAATAATCAAGGTTGATTCTTTCAAGTGCCTTACTATTAGCTGGAGATGTCTCTCTCGCTATGCTGCGTTCGAAATGACGTTCTCGGAAGAGCGTCATTTCGATCCCACTATCGAATGATTTAATACAATACTTTTATTCGCGGGAGAGAAATCTCCTGCAAACAATCAGGGCTAATTCTTTTAAGTGGATGATTACCGGCTGGAGATGTTTCACTCATTACGTTGCATTCGATATCACGGCTGCTTACTATCAATGAAGCATTTACCAACAAAGGCTGCACGCTAATGTGATGTATGATGTATGATTTGAAGTGAGCCTATAGCTAAAAGGCCGGCAAATCAATTTTTTAAAAAATCAATAACGCGGGGAAAGTCATTGTGTGATATGCCGTACGTTTTCAGGTCCTCTATATCTTTTATAAAAACGTCTTTCCATTTGTTTTCTCTGCCAGGCATTTGCAGATCCTTATACTTTTTATAAATATCCATTGCGTCGTTAAACCTGTTGAGTAAAACAAGCGCCAGGGCTTTATTGGTAAGTATGGATTGCTTACCGGGCGCAATATCCAGGCATTGCTGCACACATTGCAGAGATTCTTTGTAGCGGTTCACAAATAAATAATAGAACGATAGTGCATAGTATGTGCTGGATAAAAACTCTTTTCTCTTTTCTTCGTCTAATGAGATATTTGTTCTGTTCAAACAAAAATCACGTAACCGTTCATAATATAATACAACTGAATCAGCTTGCTTTTTTTCCAGGTATTCAGCTTTTAAAGCGCCAAAATTGTCAAAAAGGATATTTAACGTGCCCTCATCAAGAAATGCGTCTCCTGATTTACGTGGGTCGCTAAGCCATTTGATTTTATCAGCCAGTATGTAACGAACAATTGCAACGTATTTATTCCCGTACTCAAGGCTCTCTTTATAATCTTTACCTTTTGGTGTGCGCACACTTAAATACATATATACATCCTTCAATGGACTAGCAAAATAATCGGCATTGGGTTCACCAAAATAGTCTTTGTTATTGAATACTATTTCTCCATAGTATTCAAGCATCTTCGCCGTGTTGTAGTCCTTTTTATCAAATTGCATTTCCCGGTTGTCAAACAAATAATCATATATTTCTGCAAGGAAGAAGGCGTAGCGTTTATCTGATTTTCCGATTGGTTCATAAAAAGACAACTGGTTTTTAATAAATTTCTGCATAAGAGAGGGCTCATCCTCCATGTCTTCCAACAAATCAAACAGATCGTAAAAACATTCAAAAGCATCTCTGATTTTATTATCCGGCCAATCTTTAATGCGCAGTTGAACTTCACGATAAGCGCTGCTTATATAGGCATATGCAGAATCATACATGTCCTTGCCCGCAAAATATTCTGAAAGGTGCGTACAGGTTTCATAATAGCTAATAACGGTAGAAATATCGTTTGAAATGAGCTGTTTTTTTATGGATGCCGCCTGTCTCAAATAATCTTCTGCTTCTTTCTTTTTATTCAAATAATAGCAATAATCTAATCCAATCAAATGGTTCATGTCTGCCATTCTAGATAGTGTACCATTATTTCTTCCTTCATCAGTGTTCATCATTTTTCCGAGGTGCACCAATGTTTTCTGGGCAAACAATACAGCCGAATCATACTTCCGCATATAATCAAAAGTATTTGCTACTAACCGTTCATTTGAACTCAAAAATTCCAGGTTTTCACTATCGAAGGTTTCGGCAATCGTAAGGGCCAGGGTCCTGTATTTTTGTGCACGGGCATTATCACCTCTTACATAAACGGCAGAGGCAAAGGAAATATAGGATGGCAAATTGAGTTTATCAACGGCTATCGCTTCCATAAAATATTTGTCAGCCTGCTCATATTCACGCATGCCCTGGTAAGCATTTGCCTTTAACAAATTTATTCGGATAATCTTTTTTTGGGCAGCTTGTACCGAACTGGCAGTTGCTGTAATCACCTGATCTGATGGTAAAGCTTCGAGACAGCTTTGGAATTCGCCTTTTAAGAAATGCTCATACGCTTCTTTATACAATGGATCACTCAAATCAAATTTTGAATAAAAATCAGCCTGTTGACGGGTAGTCCCTTTCAGAATATTGAAATCATTTTCTATTCTATCTTTTTCGCGTTTGTTATCCTTTGAAACAGCGGATAGAGAATCCAAACGCCTGTCGAACTTCTGACGTTCTTTGACCAAGATTGTCTCATAATATTTGTCCGACAATTTTTTTAATTCGCCCAACTTACAAACCAATATCAGTTCAGGTTTTCGTGTAAGGTCGTCAACTGTGTTAAGGTCACTAACATCTTCTTTCTCTACAATTTCATATTGGTTATTTATTAATTGAATTTCTTTTACCTTATCAGCCGTGCCTGGTAAGCTCAACAGGAAAATACCATCCGATTTGGTGACGTCGGTAAAGTCTGCCTTGTTATAACTGGCTTTAACATTCAGTCCCTGAACATAGGTTGGTGAGTTCAGTAATTTTACCTGCCCTTTAATATATTTTGACTGACTAAAAATGGATAATTGAAATGCAATAAACATCACTACAACCAGGCTGAATCTGATCATTGTTCTATTGATTTAATAATTTCTGTTTTACTGTCATTCCGCAATCCAGGTTATAACTCATCGTTTTCCCTTCTTTTTGAAATACGATTGTGTATGGACCTGCAACAGGTATGCCTGATACATCCAGCACAAAATTTCCCGCTGAGTCGGTATATGTTTTATATGCAGGATAGCTTTGAATGGAGACCATAACATTATTTTCCCCTTCAATACTGTTTTTGTCTTTTAAAATTACACCACTTATACTGCAGCTTCTCAAAAGATATATATCCCTGTAATCATTGTCAAGCTTTATTTGAGCAGACAGTCTTTTGTTATTCAGCGTCCAACCTTTCTGTGCTGCAATTGTCAGGGTTACTTCAGCGCTTTTAAATTCTGCGGGGATATTGGTAAACTTATAAGCTTCAGCATTGGCACTCCATTCTCCTGCTGCCCTATCGCCTCCCAATTGTATGCTAACTTTTAGATCGGGTTGATTGATAACCTGACCTGTAGTTGAATCTTTAAGGTAAATAGTAAAGTTGAATCGTTGTGAACCAATTACGGGATTGCTGCTGAATACAAAAATAAATACAGCGAGCGCACCGCCTGCACTTATAACATTCTTAAATTTTATATTGATGAATCCTGGAATGGCAGCAGCAACACCCGCGCAACCAATAGCAAAAAGAATTTTAAAGAAATACCGCTGGTCATCAGTCAAACTTCCTTTCATCACCAACACCGTTATAACAAGAGCAAGAGAAATGGCGCCAATGGTTATAGGAATCCACAAGTTGTTTTTTGGGGTAGGATCAGGTTGCTTCTCAGGCATGTAGTCTTAATTTATTTAAATGTACAATATTCGCTAATAAAAGTATTCCGTTACTTGAAATTATAATAATACAATTCACATTCATTACAAGACTACACACACTACTTGTGAAGCTGGATCATTCATCGGTGAATGCTGACAGCTCACAGCCTATCCAACCAGAAATACCTTACTTGTTAATAAAAGACCGACTAACGTTTATGCTCAGGTGGTGTATTTTTTTATTATCTTCATAAAGTGCCACTTCTTATAAGCCCACACCTGAAATATTTAGCCATACAGTAAACTATTTATGGAGAAAGTAAAAAAATACTTTGCAGCCATTGGCTTTGCCGGTGACGATCTCGAGAAGATATTAAACGCGTTTGAACTACAACATTTCAAAAAAAATGATTTTATAGTGGAGGAAGGCAAAACCAGCCGTTATATTGGGTTTGTGGAAACGGGTATGTTCCAGTATTATGTAATTAAAGATGGAGAAGAAAGAACTACCTATGTATCAATAGAAAATACATTTTTTGCTTCGGTGTTGAGTTTTATCAGCGAAACACCTGCTCTTGAAAATATTAAGGCATTGGTAGACGGGAGCATCAGCATGATCAACAAAAAGAACCTGAAAATGCTGGTAGATGAGCTGCCCATGTTCAAGACTTTTTATATCGGTCTGTTGGAAGCAACCATCTGTGGTATTGATGCCAGTCGCCACGACCTGATTGTACTTTCTGGTGAGCAGCGATATGAAAAAATGCTTAAGTACGAGCCCCACCTTTTACAGCAAATTCCCCTGCAACACTTAGCCTCTATGCTTGGTGTAACTCCCCGTCACTTAAGCAGGATCCGCAGTAAAATCCGCTGATTTTTTCTTTTAGACATTTGTCCAGTATAAAGAGGGACGCTGTTTCGAGCTTTGCATCATTAATCAAAACAAAAAAATGCAAATTAAGATGAAACAGTTTTTTATTCTTCTGCTCACACTTGTATCAACCGCTGCTTTTTCTCAAAACAGGTTCTCTAAACATGAACTTAGCATCAATGGATTCCGAAACCCTTCCATTGGTTTGGAGTATCGCCACTATAATGTGTCCGTACACGCTGGTTATTATATAACCGCTTTTGAGCGCGGCGTAACCACTAAGTTTTACAAAGCGGGAGTAACCGCCTGGTTTCTGCCGGTTGGCAAAAAAGAAAATCCTTCGTCTTTTTATGCAGGTGCATCCTATTTAAGAGGAATTAACCTGGAATACAAATCAGAAAATGCAGTAGCCATGGAAGCCGGTTTCCGCTGGATGGTTTGGAAAGGACTGAACCTAAGACTCGGCGCCATAGCACTCGCAGCTAAAGGACATGATATAAAAATCAATCCAACTCCCGGCATCAGCTATTCAGTATTCTTTAAATAAAAAATTATATGATAACAATATTAGGCACCGGTCAACTAGGCATTGCTGTTATGCAATTGCTGCTCGACAAAAACCCAACTCAAGAAATACGAATGGTAAACAGGAGTGGAAAGTTATCCATCTCTCTTCCTCCCAATGTGCAGGTAATAGCTGCAGATGTAACAAATAAAACAGATCTTGAAGTCATCGCAAAACAATCAACCGTAATATTCAGTTGCACTGATGTAGCTTACCAGCATTGGGCTGATTTTTACCCAGCAACAGCAAAGGCATTGGCCTTTGCTTTAACTAATAGTGACGCGAGACTGGTGTTTGCGGATAATCTTTACTCTTACGGCAATGTAGCAGGTGTAGAAATGCACGAGCAATTGCCACACAGTGCCAAAACAAAAAAAGGAAAGATCAGAGCCGGAGTAATCAATACATTGCTCTATTCTGGTGATGCTTTTAATCAAAGAGTAACATTTGTAAAAGCGGCGGATTTTATTGGACCGCGCATTCACAAAGGCGTTTTTGGAACCGATTTTTTAGACAGGATTTATAGTGGCAAAAAGGTAATGCTGTTTGGCAATATCTCGTTGCCACATACATTTACTTACATCAACGATTTTGCAGCGGCGATGATAAATGTAGGCACAGCAACAGATACATTCGGACAAATATGGCATGTGCCTAATGCGCCTGCATTAAGTTTGGATAAATGGGTTCACCTTTTTGAAATTATAACCGGTAAAAGCATAAAGAAAACAATAACACCAAAGTTTTTAATCAGGATCGCAGGGCTTTTCAATACATTCATCAGGGAGTTGTATGAAATGGCTTACCAGTTTGAATATCCTTACCTGGTGAATCATGATACATATGTGGCACGTTTCGGAAATCATGCCACTTATCCGTCAGAGATAGTAAAGCAAACGGTGGACTGGTATAATAGCAATCAAAAGCTATAGCTCAATAACGAAAAAGCTCTCAGCCGTCAGTCTAAGGTTATCAGAAAAAAGTATGAGAAAGCCCGCATAAACCATAAACTTCGTGCACCTTTGTGCCCTGGTGCCATCGTGATTTTTCTCTTTTACTCCGGCTTTATTTGTTCTTTCATTCTCGCAGCTTTTCTTTCTGCCGGCGTAAGCGGAGCCGTCCAGGAATTGTTGTATGGTTTAAAACAGGTATTATTCAATAACTGCTGCAAAGAAATTTTTCCGTCTATGTATTGCGCTAAGGCATTAAATGCTTTATTATTTTCTTTCTTTAAAATGAGCAGGCAGGCATTGGTTCCGGCTTTGGTAGCTATTGGTACTCCCCCACCCAGTTCGGCCCAGTGACCGCCGAGTATCAAATTTTTTACGGGCGTTTGATAATGAGCAATGTTATTCTGCATATTCTTCTTGCCAGGCTTGGCGCCCATCATCGTACCGTTTTTATTACCTGTGTAACGGTAATGGGTAACTGGCGTAGCCACATCATAAAACAGAATGTGTGAACGTAATCCGGGTGCAACAGCTTTCTCTACCCTGTCGATAATAATATCAGCTATTTCTTTTTTCAGCGCCTTATATTCTTCGCCGCGTATATAGTTGCCATCTGTATCTCTTGTAGTATACCAGTTATCACAATAGTTCATCAAAGCAGGCATAAAAAGCGTGAGTGTGCCATGCCCGGCAGGCGCCAGCGACTTGTCTCTTCCTGATGGGGGCAGGATGCTTATTTCAGCAGTAGCAGGGTTTCCATCATTGTGCGCATCAAACGGAATATTTTCATCTACCAGGTGAATAAGTTCTTCTCCTAATCCCAGGAATTCTGTTGTACAATCTAATCCGATGGAAATAGTTACCGATGAGCTATATAATTCTGCTGTTTTTAATTTGTCTTTCAACTTTGCAGGAACAGCATCCGGCGGCAACATTTTTTCATATAGGGTTTCAATATCACAGGCCGCAATTACATATTTACTACTGATGTGATGCTCTTCTCCCTTGTGCGTAAATCTTACACCTGTACACACATTGTTTTGCAAAACAATTTCTTTTACGTTACACTGCGTGCATACATCATTGTTATAAAATGCAATCACATGGTCCAACCACTGAGGTATTACCTGTCCTCCTCCTTTGGGCGGGCATTGAAAATCGTCTGCATACGACCATCCGATGGGAACCATACATCCTATAAGTTCCGTTTCAGATGCAAATACCTTATGCAGTTTCTCATCTTTAAAAAACTTTTTTAATCCTCTTTTTAATCCCTTCTCTCCTGAATACATTACATAAGGTATGAAAGGAGCAATTACGCTCAATAGCTTCAGCTTGCCTGTTATTTTCTCCCAGCTTGTCATGGTTTCCTGCGACCTGAATATCCTGTTCAGGTGATTAAGCGAAAGCCCGATTTTATAAGCGCTGCGAAAGAATTTCCTGATCCCCTTTTCATCGTGCGGAAATTCCTTGATCCATTGATCACGCAGTTCGTTTGGATTATTAGTAAGCAGATAGTCAAATCCTTCGCCTTTATACCTGCGGGTATGCTTTAGCGTAATGGCGATCGGATGGTCGCTGCCTATGGCATTAAATAATTTAGTAACAATTCCGTGTGCATTGTATTGGTTCAGCCAATGTATAGCAGTATCAAAAATAAAATCTCTCCTTCTGAAGCCTGCAAGGTATCCTCCTACATGTGGCTCCTTTTCCAATACACATACTGAAAAACCCGCCTTGCTCAACAGCGCTGCCGCTGTTAAACCGCCGATTCCTGCTCCTACTACAGTAACATCGTATTGATCTTTGAATGATTTACCCTTCAAATGCGCTGTGAGCTTTTTTAGAAACAGGAAGATACTACAGGTAAACTGAATTGCAACGAACGTTTTAGTATTTGTAAGGAAGTATGATTTTAAAAGTTATTAAATAGAAAAAGCCGCTACTTGCATAGCGGCCCTTTCTGATCCTGGTTTGCTAAAAAGCGTACGGATAATTATACATCATAAAGATTTTCATGCAATACGATATATAACTTTCATCAAAATATTTTTATTGAAAGCTAACATCGGGCGCTTCGCTTAGGGCATGAGCTGGTATTACATGAATTGCTTCATTGTCAATAAGTGTGTCATTTTATATACGAAAGAAGCCGGATCTATGGATTTATTTTTTCTTTTTTGGCAATAAAATGATAAATAATGCATATCGGAATACTGAAACGCTTTGTTTTCTTCAGGCGTTAATGCTTATATTCGGGATCGACAAAATACCCCTTATATGAACCAACGATTTGCTTTGATTATTTTCCTTTGTTGCTTTTATTGTTTTTCATTTGCCCAACAGGTAACACTTACTCCCGAACAGATTATAGCACTCACGCCTGAATGGAAAGGCGAACGCTCTCCTGATGGTCGACCCAGAATATCGGATCAGATATTGGAACGATTAAAAAAGGTTTCTATTGAAGAAGCCTGGGGGGTATTGCGCAACAAAGGGTTTCAGAATCAATACGAAGGTGATTGGCTGATATTGAACCCTGATAGTGTTATGACCGGAAGGGTCGTTACGGCGCAATATATGCCGCTTCGCCCCGACTTTGATAAGGTGATAAAAGACAAAGGAAAAGCCGAAGGACGAATCGGCGCTACCAATTCGTGGCCAATTGATGTACTAAAGAACGGAGATATTTATGTAGCAGACAGCTATGCGAAAATGGCTGATGGCACTTTGATTGGTGATAATCTCGGCAACTCAATTTATGCTAAATCAAAACGGGGCGTAATATTTTATGGTTCTGTACGCGATATGGAAGGTCTTGCTGATATCAAGGGTTTTAATGCATGGGTGAAGGGGCAGGATCCCTCCTATATTCAACAAATGATGTTGGCTGGCATTAATGTACCCATCCGAATTGGAAGAGCAACTGTATTGCCGGGCGATGTGGTATTGGCCAAAAAAGCAGGTACTATTTTTATTCCTGCATACTTAGTAGATGAACTGGTACTGAACTCGGAATTTATACAGTTGCGCGATCAGTTCGGTCATCAACGTTTACGCGAAGGCAAGTATACACCGGGTCAGATTGATTCACAATGGACAGACGCCATAAAAAATGATTTTGTGGATTGGCTGAAAAACTATCCTGGTAAATTACCCATGACAAAAAAAGAGCTGGACGATTATATGAAAGACCGCACCTGGTAAATGCACAATCTCATTTCACAAAACGATTCACTTCTTATAACTCTTAAACTTGCTGTAATGAAAAGTTTTCTCAAACAAATGATTGATACATATGCGGCAGAAGAAGCCCAGGCTCATACAAAATTATCTGTTATTCCTGAACAGGAAAACAAACGTCGCGATTTTTTAAAAAGATCAGCCTTAGGCGGGTTGGCATTGAGCGGTTTTATGCTTGCCCCGCTGGAAGATACACTGGCACAGGCTACGTCTAAGGTAAACCGTTATAGCGCACCTTCCGAGTTAAAAATTACCGACATGCGGTATGCGGTTGCCATGTCAACCACAGGTCGTTGCCCTATTATACGGATAGATACCAACCAGGGAATATATGGATTGGGTGAAGTACGCGATGGCGCTGACTGGCGTTACGCCTTGTTTTTAAAAAGCCGCATTTTAGGTATGAACCCCTGCAGTGTGGAATTATTATTCAAAGCTATAAAGCAATTCGGTTTTCACGGGCGCCAGGGCGGAGGTGTATGCGCTGTTGAAATGGCTTTGTGGGATCTGGCGGGTAAGGCCTATAATGTGCCAGCCTATCAATTGCTCGGTGGTAAATACAGGGATAAAGTAAGATTGTATGCAGATACACCGGAGGAAGAAGATCCCAGCGTATTCAGCGCAAAAGTAAAAGACCGTTTGCAGGTAAAGGGATATAGCTGGCTTAAAATGGATTTGGGTATTGAACTGATCAAAGATATCCCCGGCACCACTGTGAATTCAGAATTCTGGAAAGGAAGCGGACAATGGAACGATAAACCGATGACGCTTGGAATGACACAACACCAGTTTACCCAGATCCAGATCACCGATAAAGCTGGATGAAATGGCAAAATATGTGGAGAAGGTGCGCAATGCCGTCGGTTATGATGTACCGTTATCTTCCGATCATTTCGGGCATTTTGATATGAACAATGCTATCCGTCTTGCCAAAAGATTAGAGCCTTACCGCCTGGCGTGGATGGAAGATATGATTCCATGGCAATATACAGAGCAGTGGAAAGATATTACCCGCGCTATTGAAACACCTACTTTAACAGGCGAAGACATCTACCTGAAAGAAGAATTTATGAAACTGGTAGATAATCATGCAGTGGATATCATACATCCTGATTTGGCTACTTCAGGAGGTTTGCTTGAAACAAAAAAAATTGGTGATTATGCAGAAGAAAGAGGTGTAGCGATGGCAATGCATTTTGCTGGTACGCCCGTTTCGTTTATGGCCAATGTACATTGCGCCGCAGCCACTCAAAATGTTTTAGCGCTGGAGCATCACAATATAGACCTTCCTTATTGGGAAAATTATGTGCGTACGATTGATAAGAAACCGCTTATTGAAAGAGGATTTGCCAATGTGCCAGACTCTCCGGGCTTAGGTGTTGAATTAAATGATGAAGAAATAAAAAAACATCTTGATCCTAAGGACAAAAGCTATTTCGCGCCAACACCAGACTGGAACGAAAAACGCTCATGGGACAGGCTCTGGAGCTAAATCGGTAACATGAAAGGTGAGACGATAAATGTGGAAACAACGTCTTGATATCACAAAGGCTTTTATTGTATTAAATTTTAGGCATGAGCAAATCCCTGGTTAAAATACTACCTGCATTTATTTGTGCAGTTATTTATATCGGAACGCTGGTTTTTCATCGACATGATATAGCAGGCTGGTTCCTGATGTTGTTTTTTCTTTCTCTTGCTTTATCGTTCAGGATAAATCCTTCTTTAAAAGGTTTTTCTTATACCATCATGATTTTTGCCGCGGTGAGCCTGGCAATGTATTATCCACAATATTTTATAAAAGTGGGCGATTTGAAATTGTCGGAACTGATCATTCCTTTACTGCAGGTAATAATGTTCGGTATGGGAAGCGAATTAAGCCTGCCCGAATTGGCTATTGAATTAAAAAAGCCAAAAGGTATTATTGTTGGCGTGATATGCCATTATACCATTATGCCTGTTGTTGGATTTATTTGTGCAATCTTTTTAATTTTCCACCTGAAATTGCTGCCGGTATTATTTTAGTAGGATGCTGTCCCAGCGGACTGGCATCTAACGTGATGTCTTACCTAGGCAGGGCGAACCTTGCATTGTCTGTAGCAGTAACTACAGTATCAACATTATTGTCGCCATTATTTACGCCATTGTTGATGCGCTTACTGGCAAACAAGATGGTAGCAGTACATTTCTGGGATATGGCATGGGACACCACCAAAATAGTAATAATTCCCATTGTTGCAGGATTGTTGTTTCACTACCTGGTAAGAGGAAAAGTAAAATGGCTGGATAAATTGATGCCACTTATTTCGATGATTGGTATCGGTTTAATTATAGTGGTTATAACTGCTGCTGGAAGAGACAAGTTAATGGATGTGGGGTTATTGCTGATACTGGCAGTATTCATTCATAACGTGGTGGGTTACACGCTGGGGTATTGGGCAGCTCGATTGTTGAAATTTAAGGAAAAAGATTGCCGCACCATATCGCTGGAAGTAGGTATGCAAAATGCGGGGCTGGCATCCGGATTAGCCAAAGCAATGGGCGCTTTGGCTACTGTAGGACTGGCTCCGGCTATATTTGGTCCATTGATGAATGTAACAGGATCGACCCTGGCTAACTGGTGGCATGGGCGAATACCGGAAGAAGATAAAGATCAGGCTTCAGTTAATCCGAATAAATAAACGAATAAAAGTCTTCTCGTCATTTCGAACGAAATAAAACAAGGCGGTACGACTAAGTTGTATGAGTGAGAAATCTCCTTGCGAAATAAAATGTTTCATCTTTCTGCCAAGGTACGTGTCTCACGTACCTCTAAAGCTGGCGCGTGAGACACGCGCCAAGGCGATGGATTCGCTGCGTTCGACATGACGTTTATTATCTTCGCGTCATTTCGAACGAAATAAAACGAGGAGGTACGACGAAGTTTTATGAGCGAGAAATCTCCTGCGAATAATCAGGGCTGATTTTTCTAAGTGCATTATTGCCCGCTGGAGATATCTCACCCGCTTCGCTGCGTTCGACATGACGGTCTCCATTCAAAGCATGTTGAGCAATAAAAAACTATTATGAGCTATTATTTAGGAATCGACATAGGCACCACTTCTGTAAAAGCTGTGGCTTTTTCGCAGGAAGGGAGGATCATTGCAAAAGAAAATATCGGATATGAGTTGTATCATCCTCAACCTGGCTGGAGTGAGCAAAATCCACAAGAAATTTTGCAGGCAACAATATCCAGTATTACAAGTATACTTAGTAAATTAAATAATGCACCAGCCTTTATTAGTTTTAGTGCTGCTATGCACAGTCTGCTTGCGGTAGATGAACAGGGAACTGCGCTTAGCCCTTGTATTATCTGGGCTGATAACAGGGCTGCAGCCATCGCAGAAAAATTGCGCTCCTCCCCTGCCGGTCAGTTATTTTATCAAGATACAGGCGTTCCCGTTCATGCTATGTCGCCGCTGTGCAAATTGCTTTGGCTGAAAGAAAATGATCAGGCACTTTTTTCATCGGCGTATAAATTCATTGGCATAAAAGAATACATACTGTTTCATCTCACCAATAAATTTATTGTGGATACTTCCATCGCTTCCGCTACCGGTTTGCTGAATCTTACTTCTCTTCAATGGCATCAACCTGTGCTGGATTATATAGGCATCAGTTCAGAACAATTGCCCCAAATAGCTGCACCATTGTTTACAGTGTACTCAAATGAACAATCAACTTACTTAAAAGGTATTCCTTTAATTATTGGCGCCAGTGATGGCGCTTTGGCCAATGTTGGAAGTGACGCTACGGCAGATGATACAGTTGCGGTTACTATAGGAACAAGCACTGCCGTACGGCGGATATTGCCATATATATATACGGACGAGCAGATGAGAACGTTTTGTTATCACCTAAGCGATCAGCAATACGTGGTGGGCGGTGGCGGCAATAGTGGCGCAGTGATTTTACAATGGCTGAAGGATACGGTATTAAAAACTTCCCAATCGTATGAAGCATTATTTGCGGCGGCGGAAAATATTCCGGCAGGCTCTGAAGGACTATTATTTCTTCCTTACCTGTTAGGTGAAAGAGCGCCTATCTGGAACGCATATGCGAAGGGGGTATTCTTTGGAATAGATATCAGGCATACACAGGCTCATTTTGTAAGAGCCGTTATGGAAGGCATTATATACAGCGTATACAGTATTGGTGAAATATTATTGAAACAGAAAGACATCAATACCATTTATGCTACCGGTGGATTTACGCAAAGTGCTGCATGGGTGCAAATGCTCAGTGATATGTTTAATAAAACTGTGATTGTTTCTGCTGCTGCAGAAAGCTCTGCACTAGGTGCAGTAAAATTAGGATTGGAGGCCTTACAGATTACACAAAGCCGGAGTGCAGAAATGACAGCCGTATATAAACCCAACGAAGCCAATCATATAATATATTATGAGCGGTTTCAAAAATTTGAGCGGATATATAGCTTGCTCAAAAACGAAATGAGTACGCCGGTGTAAACCTTGTTGAAATCAGACAATTAAAAGAGTAAATGAAGATTATATAGTACCCAGTACCATCAGGTGTTCCATATCAGGAGTGGGACTTCCGCCTGTTTTTTCCAACGTAATAGCAAAACCCTGCGCTCTTGGAATATTCTTCATTTTGCAAAGGGCCATTCCACAATCGTCCAGCATGCCAGCATCTACAGGTTTCCCATCTACCAATGCCCATAATTGATATTGCTTTCCCGCAGGAGCTTTTGGCATTTCATTTTGCAACACATATACGTCTTTTGTACTAGTACTCCAATAAACAGTTGCCCTGTTACTTTTACCCTTCATCGCAACTACTGTCATTGTAGTATCCTTCATCATCTTCATACTGTTTTCCAGCACATCCAGTTTTGTTTGACTGGAATTATTATTTGCAAGCAAAGTACCATTTTGAGCCAGCAGGGTCTGATAGCTACTTTGTGCCTCGGAGAATTTATTATAATAATACACATTCAACCCAGTGCTGGTTAGCAATAATGCTATGCTGGCAGCAGCCATGTATTTCCAAACAGGCGTAGGTTTACTAAAGCTTACCACTTTTGCCTCCTGCGTTGGTGGAGTATTACCTCTTACAAACTCAGGTTCAAGCACAGCAAACAATTGCCCTCTCACCTTTTCAGAAGGTGTTACGGCATTATCCATCAAATGCTGCTCCAGCCTGATCTCAAATTCAGTTACTGCGTTGGCAATTTCGGGATGAGCCGCCATCATAGATTCTACTTCTGCGGTTTCTTCGGGTGAAGTAAGCCGCATTACGTAGCTCTCTACAATACCACTTTCTATGTAAGCTTTAATATCCACTAACTATTATTATAACATGTTTTTAAGTGCTGTTAATCCTTTTCTTATTCTTGTTTTTACAGTTCCCAACGGTATATTTTCCTGTTTCGCTATTTCATCCTGTGTATATCCTTTAAAATAAGCCAGCGTTATCAATTTACTATATTCATCCGGAAGTTTTTTCACCATTCCCGCAATTCCTATACTATCCGGGTTTATAGAAATCCCTTCTGCAAGCGGCGCTGAATGGTCTGTTAGTTCCGTATTCTGCCTGCTGTTCTTAAACTGCTTGCCTCTTGTAAAATCTATTGACGCATTCCTGGCAATGTTCAACATCCAGGTAAACAATCTTCCTTTCGAAGGATCGTACTGGTCTAACTGCCGCCAGATTTTTACAAATACATCCTGCAGAATATCGTTACCCGTTTCCCTGTCTGTTACAATATTGAGAATAACTGAATACAATGCGCCGGAATACTGGGTATATAAATAGTCAAATGCATCCTTGCTGCGTTGTTTAAGAGACAACACAAGTTCTGCTTCTGTATAATTTCCGGCAACTGGCATTAATCCCGCTAAATTAGTCTTTCATTTTTTTAACTAAGAAATATTTTTTCACGGTATCCACATATCATGAAATATACCTTCCCGCAATTAAGTAAAATGCAACTGTTGAATAAGCGGAAACACCATTGTATAGAGGGCCAAAAGTAAAAGGGTTGAAATGTACCAAATAATCATAGTTTATGGTATAGTTCAATGTCAGTCATAGTGCAGCAATATTAATTACTATAGTAACATACTGCTATCGCATTTCATCCCACACTTTTGTCGTCTTCTCAATAAAGCGTTTTTCATTTTTAACTTAAGGTCAACCTAAAATCATTTTCTATCAATCAGAAAGCCGGGATTGCATACAAAAAGATTTATTACACTTACGAAAACAGGACATAGCCGGATTTATACGACTGTTGAATTAAGATAAACAAATGTGAAAAGGTGGATAACTGACTATTGCTGTGTTTCTTTTATTTGCCGGTTTTCTACTTCAAACTTGAGATGATTAATGCTCACGTTTAATTCGAAACCTATCAATAATATAAGTGAATTGAAGAAAAAGGAAGACATGATAATAATGACCGTTCCGATGGAACCATATACTTTATTATATGTTCCAAAATTGTTTACCCAAAAACTAAATAAGAGGGTAATGAGGATAATAAGAAAGGTTGCAAAAATGCTGCCCGGTGAATTGATCTTGAATTTATATTTTGTAGCTGGTGCATACCGGTATATAAGTCCAATGGCATAATAGATCAGCGCTACAATTACTACCCATCTGAACGTACCGATCCACCAGCGGGTAGTAGCGCTTTCAATTCCCATCCAGTGCAGCAACTGCTTCAAGAGGCTACCCTGCATAATCAACAATAATATAGAAGCCATAAATATAATGGCGATAAAAAAAGTAAGTTCCAAAGCCGCACCTCTTACCTGCAAAAAGTTTCGTTTTCTTCTATGCATCACGTGTAGTGAACGATTAAAGGAACTCATAATGCCCATCATTGCATTGGAAGCAAAAAAACCTGCGGCAATAAAACCCAGGGATAATAAACCACTGCGTGGCTTGGTGAAATCTGTTATAAAATCTCTCACCCAAAAATAAGTGTCTCTGTTTGGCGTAAGATCTCTTATCAATTTTAATAATTCCTGTGTAAAATTTTTTTGCCCGGGTAAATACGGAACGAGTGTAAATAAAAAAATAAGAAAAGGAGGAATAGCCATCAGCAGATTAAAAGAGATGGCAGAAGCCCGCATTTTCAATCCTTCTTTTTTTATTTGACGCAATAAAAAAAGAACCACATCATACAATGGCAAACCCTGGAAACCCGGAAGGAGTAATGTTTTTGTTTTGCCTATTATAAAATCAATAGGCTTCCAGGTTATGATGATGCGTTCCAGTTTCGTCATTGCGCGGCAGGAATTATTTGATGTTTCGACTATCCAATGCTTTTTGATATGCTCTTGCATTTTTCAGATGCTCCTCGCTGGTTGCAGCAAAAGCATGATAACCTGAAAAATCGGCTTTGGCGCAAAAATATAAATAGTCTGTTGAAGCTGCATTAAGAACCGCATCAATTGTTTTTACAGAAGGCGTACAAATAGGTCCTGGGGGCAACCCAGCATTCTTATATGTATTATAAGGTGATTCTGCACTATCGTCAATCATTTTAAATGTAACCCGTTTAGCAGCAAAGTTACGTGTGGCATATTTCACCGTTGGATCAGCACCCAACCGCATCCCTTTATTTACACGGTTAATATATACGCTTGCCATCAATGGCATTTCATCATACTTGTTTGTTTCTTCTTCAATAATGGAAGAAAGTGTATATACTTCCTGCGGCGATAAGCCAATTTTGCGTGCTTTCTGCAGGCGCTCTTCTGTCCAGAATTTTTTCCCTTCTGTAAATATTTTATGAAATAACCTGGATGCATTAGTATTCCAATAAAAGGTATAGGTATCCGGTATCACAGCTGTCATTACTGTGTTTGAGTCTAGACCATTGGCCTTGAGCGAGTCTGGATTATTGAAATATTCCATGATGGCTGTGGAGTCGCACTCCAGTTGTTTTCCGGCAAAGCGTGCAAAATCTTCTTTGGTTCTTAATTTGGTAATAACAATATTAACAGGCGATTGCGTTCCATTGCGTAACATTCGGACAATGCTTAATATACTCTCCCCTTTTTTTATTTCGTATTTACCGGCTTTAATTTTAGAAGGCAAATCCCATTTGTTGGCTAAAAAGGAAAATATTCCGGGATTATGAAGCACTTCATCTTTGCGCAATGTTTCTAATACATCATCAAAATTGCTACCGGTTTTTATGTAGAGATTATACTTCTTGCTTTCAAATTTTGTATTGGATCCAATAACCTTCCATGCAAAAAATAAACCTGTTCCAATTATTGCTAATACTACTATCCAAACTATTTTTTTAACCATGGCGAATTCCGGTTTAACTGAAATGAAAATAAATAAAAAACCCTGTTGCTAATAACAGGGTTCTATAATTATTTATTGCCAAGCCTCGCTATCTTTTAAGGATTGGCAGGCTGAGCAGGAGTAGTTGCAGGTGTAGTAGTTGGTTGTTGCGTTGGGGTAGTATTCAACGGCGATGTTGTTTGTTGATTAGTGTTAATCTGTTTGATGTATTCGTTACCACCGGCAGACTTCATAAACAAAGATGATGTTAAACAAAGTACCGCGATAATGGATGCAAAAACCCAGGTTCCTTTTTCTAGTATATCTGTAGTTTGTTTTACACCCATAAACTGGTTGCTGAAACCGGCAATATTACCTGCAAGTCCGCCACCTTTTGGGTTTTGAATCAAAACCACCAATCCAAGTAAAACACAACTTAAAATAATCAGGATCAAAAAAATAAGCGCCATATCACGTTTCTTTTAATTGAGCAATTTTGGCTGCAAAATAAACCCTTTTATCGGGATTGAGCAAACTTAATTTATGGTACAGTTCTGCCGCCTTTTGGTTCAATCCCTGGCGGGCATAAATCTCCGCCATGGTTTCTGTTACAATCTCTTTCGACTCATTGGAGTGTTCGGCTATATGCTGAATAGCAGATTGTGAACCTGCATCCATGTTGGTTTCGAATTTTTCGGGATGAATGCGTTTCATGGTTTTTAGCCAATCTGTAAAACTTCTCAGTTTTATGCTCAACTTGTCTTTCCCTTCTTGTTCAGCTCCTACTTTTATACCTTGCGAAGCAAAATAATCAATCGTATATAAAGGCTCAATCGGAATGATTGATTCACCGGCTACTTCAGGAGCTATCTCCTGATCGAGTATTGATTTAAGCTTGGGTAAAGCCGGTTCATTGATTACAATATTTTCTTCAGGTAAAAGAGAGGCATCCTCCTCTTCCTGTTCAATAATAGATGCTAACTCAACAACATTCATTTTGTTCTCATGACTACCTGTTACTTCTGATTCATAGGTTTCGACAGACTCGGTTATTTCTTCCTGATTAACGATTTCTTCTTCCAGGGGAGTTTTTATTTCCTCCATAAACACTGCGCCGGATATGGGTTCTTCAACCAAGGGAATGTGTTCCTCTATATTTATTTCCTTTATCTCTTCTTCAACAATATGTGGTGGCATTACCGTTGGTTCATTCAAAGATTCTAGATGTTCAGTTGGTAATATCACTGGCTCTTCGGCCTTAGAGATTACACTATTCATCCATTCATGCTCGTTTGTCCATGTATCTTTTGGATGCAGTTGCGCATTCAACCAATCTGGGTTATTAAAAAACAAAGCGGTTTTTGCGGCCTGCTTCTGATACCCATCGTGATTGTGAAGGAGGTATTTTTTTGCAAGAAGGAACTGCGCTGGTGCAAAATAAGGGTAAGCATTTGCCATTTGCTCTATCTCAAGAACGTCTACATCTTCCAGATCATTTTTCTGGAAAAAATAATGGAGCAGGCTATCAATATCATCATTCATATGCATGAAGATACAATCCTTTACCAGTTAGAAAATATCTTATTAAAAATATCGTCTGACACGTTTTTTAAAATGTCATCCATCAGTCGTGATTGCGCATCAGAAAATGTAATGGAGGATGAAAACGGAAAATTCCTGGTAATGTCAGTTTCAAAATTTTTCTTTTCGTCGAGCCTGTTTTTAAAAATAACATGAACAGTAATATTGAGGTTGTTGCTTGCCACTTGCTGACCTGATATACCGGATGTGTTTACAGAAAAGTCGGTGATATAACCACCAATATCATAATGCGCATCATCACTGTTAACCACCGCAAGGCGGGTTTGACTTACGATTTTTTGTTTCAGCTTGTCTGTAAGTTGCGGGCTTAATTGCGGATTAACATATCGTGCCCTGTTTTCAATATAATTTACTCTTGCTGTTTTTACTTCCGGAGGATAACTTACATCCTTGGTGGTATAAGTGCAGGTAGCCTGCACCGATATGATAGCAAGTATCAATATCCATAATTGCTTAAACATGCTCTTAGTCATTTATATCGTATTCTTTCAGCTTCCTGTATAAGGTTCTTTCACTGATACCAAGGTCGGATGCGGCATCTTTTCTTTTGCTCTTATGTTTTTTCAGCGCTTTTACTATCAGCTCTTTTTCTTTGTCCATAATATTCAGCGACTCTTCCACATCTTCATGCGCATGAATTTCATTGCCATTGTTACCCATTAAAACTGTTTGGGCCGGTTGTACAAAAACAGGTTTCGATACGCTGATATCCCTGATTTCTCTTTCGGGTATTGCATCATAATCATTCAACAGCGACTCTTTGGTAAAAGCTGTTGCGGCCGCTGCCCGTTGAGGATTTTGTAATATTTCTACAAACATCTTTTTTAACTCTGTTACATCCCTCTTCATATCAAAAAACAGTTTGTACAATATTTCTCTTTCATTGGCAAATTCAGCCTGCGAAACATTTCCACTACCCGATAAAACCGGTAACATGTTTCCCTGGTGATGTTCAGGCAAAAAACGACTGAGTTGTTTGCCTGTTATAATTTTATCCTCTGCCAGTACGGAAATCTGTTCCGCAATATTCTTCAATTCCCTAACATTGCCGGGCCATGAATAGTGAATTAACAGTTCTTTTGCTTCATCATCCAGTTGTATAGATGATGTTTTATACCGCTCTGCAAAATCAGCCGCAAACTTTCGGAACAATAAAATGATATCTTCCTGCCTGTCTTTTAAAGCGGGCACACGAATAGGAACGGTATTTAACCGGTAATACAAATCCTGGCGAAACCTTCCTTTTTGTGTATACTCCAACAGATCTTTATTGGTAGCCGCTATTACTCTTACGTCTGTTTTCTGCACTTTGGATGATCCAACCCGAATGTATTCGCCCGTTTCCAATACGCGCAGCAAACGCGCCTGTGTACCCAAAGGCATTTCACCAATTTCATCTAAAAATATGGTACCGCCATTCACCGTTTCAAAATATCCTTTCCTGCTGTCTACTGCGCCGGTGAATGAACCCTTTTCGTGACCAAACAGTTCAGAATCGATCGTTCCTTCAGGTATTGCACCGCAGTTAACAGCTATAAATGGATTGTGCTTCCTGTTAGATAAAGCGTGTATTACCTGCGAGAACACTTCCTTACCCACCCCACTTTCACCATAAATAAGCACTGTAAGATCTGTGTTTGCAACCTGGGCGCCTACCTGTAATGCATAATTCAATGCTGGCGAATTGCCAATAATGCCAAACCTGTTTTTTATTGATTGTATGTCCATTATTTAATATTTTGTACTTCACCCAGTAAAGTTGCTTTTGTGCAATCGGTAACTTTTACCATTGCATAATCACCTTTGCTGAGTGTGTTATTTGCTTTGGAAAAAACAATCACTTTATTATGAGATGTTCTTCCCATCCAGTCTTGATCGCTTTTTTTACTATCGCCTTCAATCAGTACTTCAAATGTTTTTCCCAGGTCTTTCAGATTACTTTCTTTTGAAAGCCTGTTCTGCAGATCAACCACTTCCTGCAATCTTCTTTTCTTAACGTGTTCAGGAATATCATCCTTATATCTTCTTTGCGCCAATGTGCCCGGACGTTCACTGTAAAAGAACATGTAGCTTAAATCATAGCCACTGTATTCCATCAACGACATGGTATCCTGGTGGTCTTCTTCTGTCTCCGTACAAAAACCTGTGATGATATCGCTGCTGATGCCACAACCCGGAATAATTTCACGAATCCGGTCAATCTTCGCCATATACCACTCTCTTGTGTAAGTACGGTTCATCAGTTGCAGGATGCGGGTAGAGCCACTTTGTACTGGAAGATGAATATAATTGCAGATGTTGTTGTGCTTAGCGATGATATGTAACACGTCGTCCGTAATATCTTTAGGATGCGATGTTGAGAAACGAACCCTGAGTAATGGAGAAATGTTTGCTACCATCTCCAGCAGCATGGCAAAAGTTAC
This sequence comes from Agriterribacter sp., assembly GCA_047600465.1. Classification (GTDB taxonomy): domain Bacteria; phylum Bacteroidota; class Bacteroidia; order Chitinophagales; family Chitinophagaceae; genus Agriterribacter. The sequence goes on along the minus strand of JASGKU010000005.1, from coordinate 404,317 downwards.
AGGCGTTTCCTGACCGGCAATATCGGATGCAAAATAATAGCTGTCTACATTCTGCCCCAGCAATGTAATGTCTCTGTAGCCTTGATTAAAAAGATCTGTACACTCCCTCACAATAGAAAATGCATCCCTGCTTCTTTCCCTTCCTCTTGTAAAAGGAACCACACAAAAAGCACACATGTTATTGCATCCACGCATAATGCTTACAAAACCATTGATGCCATTACTATTTAACCGAACCGGTGAAATATCTGCATATGTTTCATCCCGGCTTAATAATACATTTACTGCTTTTTGCCCACCTTCTGCTTCTTCTATCAAGCCAGGCAAACTGCGGTAAGCATCTGGTCCTACCACCATATCTACCAGCTTTTCTTCTTCCAGTAATTTCGATTTAAGCCTTTCTGCCATACATCCAAGCACACCTACCAGTAACCCCGGGCGCGCTGATTTACTTTTCCTGAATTCTGTTAGTCTTTTACGAACGGTTTGTTCTGCTTTTTCGCGGATAGAGCAGGTATTCAAAAAAACGAGGTCGGCTTCTTCTGCATTCCTGGTGGCGCCGTAACCTGATTCGTTTAAAATAGAAGCAACTATTTCGCTATCGGCAAAATTCATGGCACAGCCATAGCTTTCTATATAAAATTTCTTACTGTATAAGGTAGGATCATTAACAAAGGGTGCATATGCTTCTCCCTGCCTTGATTCATCCTGGATTTTATGCGTCAATACCTCCTGCATGTACGTCCTTATCTTTTAGGAGGGCAAAGATAGCCAAAAGGGTTTAAAAAAATGCCAGTTTGGCAGAAGGGAAAATTTGAGATTTGAGATTTTTGATTTGAAATTGGTTGGACCACAAGGACACGAAGGCACTAAGTGGCACAAAGAAGAAATAGTAAATCTTTTTTTATTGCCGAAGCCTCAAAAGCTAACCGCTGAAAGCCATAAAGGGATTGGTAAAACAGTTTCTTCATTTCGTCTTATAAAAGCAACGTGTGTTTTGCATTACATTTATGAACTTCATTTGAGCCGTGAAATAAACATTATATATTATGCCAATGCCATTTACATTTCCTGCCTCCTGCTTAAAACTGAAAAATGTATTCAGCAGATGGATCCTGCCTGTTTTGTTTTTCACCATAACCTTTTCCGTTACAGCGCAGCAATACCAACCAAACTGGGAGTCGCTTGATAAACGACCAATGCCTACGTGGTATACAGATGCCAAGTTTGGAATATTCATTCACTGGGGGGTGTATTCGGTACCAGCCTGGAGTCCTAAAGGGCAATATTCTGAGTGGTATCAGCATTGGCTGGAATCGAAATCTTTTAATGGAGCAGTAGCGGATTATCACCAAAAAGTTTTTGGCAACGATACTTATTACCAGTTAGCCCCTTTGTTTAAAGCAGAATTATACAATCCTGATGAGTGGGCTAAACTTATAGAAGCATCGGGAGCAAAATATGTAGTACTTACTTCAAAACATCATGATGGATTTGCTTTATGGCCCAGCAAAGAAGCCAGCAGGGAGCGCAACTTTGCATGGAATGCACAGGAGGTTGGACCAAAGCGGGATGTATTAGGCGATTTATTCACAGCATTGCGAAAAACATCTGTAAAGCCCGGCATGTATTATTCCTTGTATGAATGGTACAACCCTATGTGGCTATCCAACAAAGACAAATACATCACCGAACATATGTGGCCGCAAATGAAAGAACTGGTTAATAATTACAAACCTTATGTGTTCTGGACGGATGGAGAATGGGATTTACCTTCTTCCCGTTGGAAGGCTCCTGAGTTTTTGAGTTGGATGTTTAGTGAGAGCCCTGTAAAAAATGATATTGTTGTAAACGATCGTTGGGGTTCTGATACAAGGTTTCATCACGGTGGTATATACACGCCGGAATACCAACCCGATCTTGATTTTGAAGATCATCCATGGGAAGAAAGCCGTGGCATGGGTTTTTCGTATGGCTATAACCGTGAGGAAGATGCATGGGATTATAACTCTACTCAATCATTGTTAATAAGTTTGATTGACAAAGTAAGCCGTGGTGGAAATTTTTTACTGGATATAGGTCCGGATGCGCATGGAAAAATTCCTCCTATCATGCAGGATCGTTTATTAGAAATGGGTAAATGGATCAATATAAACAGCGAAGCAATATATGGAACACGCAGGTGGAAAACGCCATCGCAATGGACCGAAGGAAGAAGAGATTATAGTCCTAAAAATGCAGACTGGAAAACCGGCAGCGACCTGATGCTGAAATTAACCGTTGATCCCGAACCAGGCTATGCAGCCAAAGAGAGTTTTTTTAGTTATAATCCTGCTACCAATAATCTCTATGCGATACTCCCTTTGTGGCCGAAGCAAAGAAAATTTACCTGGAAAAATATTACCCTTACACCCGGCACAATTGTAGAGCTATTGGAAACTAAAACAACTTTGCAATGGCAGCAGGATGGTGATAACGTAATCATTCAATTTCCCGAATACGACCCTTCCGTTATTAAAAGCAGGTATGCATACACTGTAAAAGTGCACAATACAGGAGCTTTTGTAAAGAAGCCAACTTTATCTGTAAAGTATGCAAAGGGTGCACTCAATCCTGTTTTTGAAGTAAGTAATATCGAACCCGGGGCAATTGTACATTATACGTTAGATGGAAGCGATCCATCAATGACTTCACCAATATACAATGGAACTGCTTTAAAAATAAACGAAACCGCCGTCATTAAAGTAAGCGCCTTTAAAGATGGATTATTACCGAGTGGAATAGCGGAGGCAAATGCAGAAGTATACAGCTGGCAAAAAGCTGTGACTTCAAATGCAAAAGCTGGTGGCTTAAAATATTATTATTACCCTTTAACAGGCTCACCAGCTACGGTTAATATTTTAGCGGGAATACAGCCTACTGCAGAAGGTCACAGCGGCATTGATCTTTCATCTACAAAAGAAAAACAGAATTTTGGTTTAAAGATGGAAGGTTATATACGCATTGCGGCTGATGGTATTTATAGTTTTCATCTTCAGTCAGATGACGGCAGTGTTTTATGGATGGACGATAAGTTATTTATTGATTATGATGGCACACATGGTGATGAACCCAAAAGCAGAACCGTTGCGTTGAAAAAAGGATTGCATAAAATAAAATTGTTGTACTTCCAGGCAAGTGGCGGCATTGCATTAAAACTTAGTTACAATACCAATGGAGAAAAGCCTGTTGACGTGACCAAAGATATTTTGTTGCATGATTGATTGGTTCGACTCCTCCGGAGTCGTTTGTAATTTTTAATCTTTTTTTCTACAAACGGGATGTGCCGATGGCACAAAACGGGTTAGTAAATTATGAATTGATTATTGTGCTTTTGATTAACATAGCATTGCTCCATAGGAGCAACCTGTTTTTGTTATATAAATAAGATATACCGGTGGAACAAAACCGGTTTAATAAATTATGAATTGGTTATTGTGCTTTTGACTAATATAGCATTGCTCCATAGGAGCAACCTGTTTTTGTTATATAAATAAGATATACCGGTGGAACAAAACCGGTTTAATAAATTATGAATTGGTTATTGTGCTTTTGACTAATATAGCATTGCTCCATAGGAGCAACCTGTTTGTAGCATATATAATCAAAATGCATTAAGGCGCCGTAGGTGCCGCCCTAAAAGGTTGATAACGGTTTGAATGACCTTTAAAATTATAAAAGTTGACAACAATGAATAAAATTGCTGTATTAGGACTTGGCCGCATGGGCACAGGTATCGCGCTGAGTATACTTCGGTCAGGCAGAACCGTTACCGTATGGAACCGCAACAGGCAAAAAGCCGATGAATTAATACATGCCGGAGCAACCTGGGCAAACACACCCGCCGTCGCCGCGGCAGACGCTGATGCTGTAATTTCAATGGTAGCCGATGATACCTCTTCACGTGAAGTTTGGTTGGGAAAAGACGGAGCCATGCCTGCTATGCAAAAAGATAGTTTTATAATTGAGTGCTCCACTATTTCGGTTCACCATGCTAAACTATTGGCTGCTTCGGCGCAAGAATATAGATTAACCTATATTGATTGTCCTGTAACAGGCATACCGGATGCCGCGAGAAAAGGCCAGATCAGTTTACTTGTTGGAGCATCAAACAATGATTTGGAAAAATGTTCTGCATTGCTTCAATCCTTTTCCAAAAAAATAAGACATTTTGGACCGGTTGGAGCAGGTACTGCTTACAAACTCATGATCAACCTGATGGGTGCTGTACAAATAGCAGCTCTTGCAGAAGGTATAGCGATGGCAGAAAAATGCGGGCTTGACAAAGAAAGTGTTATCAGTGCAATTGAAGACAGCGCTGCTGCAAGCCCCCAGGTAGTGCGCTATGCACGAAGGATGGCTGAAAAAACTTTTTTAGAAACACCTGCTTTTACTACCGACTTAAGATATAAGGACGCACTGTACGCGGTTGAACTGGCCAAGGACATGCATTGCCCGGCTAAACTCGGCGAAACCGCCATGCAGTGGTTTGGCGAAGCGAAGAAAGAATACAATGGCAAGGATGAAGCTTATGTAGTAACATTAATGACTACCTGATATTTCATTATAAGCCGGGAAGATGTGCGGGATGTAATTCAAACTGTTCCATAAACTCTTTTTCTTTTAGCTTTCCCAGTTTCCTGGAGCCATATTCATTTACATGCCCTGCATCAAAATACATGAGCGTATCCTTATAAAAAGGATAATCTATATTCAGATCTTTGTAATTTAAATATATAACTTTTACCCAAGGGTATTTGTCGCAGATACTTTTTATGGGATCAGGTATCGGGTTAAAAATTACTTCGTAATGATTATCTCTGTTAGTATTTTTAATAAAATCCCGGTTAGCTCTTAATGGGTTTCTTTTCAAAATCGGATAATCGGTTAACACATACACTTTCTTTTTCCCATCAATGTTTTTGAGAAAATTATCAAAGGCGCCCGGGAGAGAAGGAACTTTATTGCTCCATGTTGATGATATAATTACTGTACTGCTTTTGTTAAGCTCAGCTTGCGTTATATCAATCAATTTTTTGTATTGATTATAATATCTCAATTCAGAAAAGTCCTTCTGATCAATTCCGGGAATGGTTGGGTAAGTATCATTGCTGATGGTTTTAAAACTAAAATGGTTTGTTTTACCGATATAATCCAAAAAACTAAGATAGGCGAAAGTATGACTATCGCCTATAAAGATGATGCTGTCAGTTTTAGAACTGGTATCCCCTAAAATATCTACGTGTTCAAAATAAGTACCGTTAGAAGTTCTTCCAAAAGTTGGCACTGCATATTGTACAGGAATATTTGAAACATTGCGGTTTATTTTTATAAACCCTACTATTACAACTCCTATTACAATTGTTGGAATTGCAAGCGAAACATAAAATTTTATGTTTTTAAGCTTTCTGAAATAATTTTCAACAAATGTATATGACAGATATGAGATGAGCATTGTTACGCTGCATATCAGGAGCACTTCATAAAAATTAAAATCATACCTATTGTTATAATATCTTATTAAAGCCATTATTGGCCAATGCCATAGGTAAAGCGAATAGGAACACTCGCCCAAATACACCATTACTCTTGTTTCCAGTATTTTCTTGAAAAAATTACTATCAGAAAATATTAATAAAGATGCCCCCAGGCAGGGTATTATTGAAACAAAGCCGGGAAATGGTGAGGCTTCATTCAACAGAATAGCAGAAGCAAGAATCAAAATGAAGCCAGTAATGGTGGCAAGAGTGCTATACTTTTTATTGATTCTTTTTTTTGTACTGAAAATAGCAAGCAAAGTGCCTATCAGAAATTCAGGCATCCTGGCCAATAAAGAAAAATATATTTCATTCCTTTTGTTTAAAAAGAAAATATTGTAATGGGCATAAAAAAGAAGAGATATTATAAGTAGTGTAACAATATAGGGCAACCATTTTTTTGGAATGAAGAACAGCAAAAAAGGAAGGAAAAGATAAAACTTCATTTCTACTGCTAAGGTCCATGTATGCAGAAATGGGTTTTCTGCATTTGCAGTGCCAAAGTACGTATCTAAGGATGAAAAATAATTATTGGAATTAAATATCCAACTCCAGAATAAAGCATTCCTGAAGTTTCTGGCATCAGACCCTAAAAAAAGAAATAAGCCTATAATGCCCACTATTAATACCATTACGGTAAAGGCAGGAATAATTCTTTTTATTCTGCTGTTATAAAAATCTATGAACCTGAAATTATGATGCTCTTTTTTTTGTAAAATGATGCTGGATATTAAAAACCCGGATATTACAAAAAATACATCTACCCCTACAAACCCTCCTGGCATTAACCTGGGATTGATGTGAAAGAGAAATACCAAAATTACTGCCAGTGCTCTTAAGCCCTGGATATCAGATCTGAATTGCATGTTTTCAAACAGTTAACTCAATATATTAGATGAGTTTTTAGAAAGAAAAAAATATTGGAATAAGGATCAGAAGGATATTGAACCAGGCAATAATGCACTTGTTCTTATTAATTTGGACCGCGAAGATAATAGATTCTTAAAAAGTTCAAATAGAAGTTTTTGAATACCTGCATTAGTATTTTTTTGTGAAAATTGCCGCACGTTACTTTAATAAACTTGAATACAACAGTACCTCGAATTTTGACATGATATCACCATGACTATTAGGTGATTGCTGTGTCAAAATCAATCCAACCAAATGTTCTTTTGGATCGGCCCAGTAACTGGTGCCATAGTAGCCACCCCAACTGAAACTACCTTCACTGCTTGAATTTCTTGCGGCCGATTTAGCGGAAGTAATATTAAACCCTAAACCAAAACCATCGGTACCATTGTATAAAAAATCCAGTTGGTTACTTGTCATTAAGGCTACAGTTTTAGGAGCAAGAATGCGATGACCGTTGTATACACCTCCATTCAGTAACATTTGCATAAATATCGCATAGTCCATGGCAGTAGAAGAAAGCCCTCCTCCGCCTGAAAAATAATGTTTGTTCATCAGGGGATAATCCGGATCAATACCTCTGAAACTGTGGCTCCACTTGACAATATTGTGTAACGAATCTTCAGTGTATACTGTTGCCAGCCGGGATGCTTTAGACGCAGGTACATTAAAATAAGTATCTTTCATACCTAAAGGATCAAAAATATTTTTCCTGAAAAAATCCTCAAGGGTTTGCCCGCTGATCACTTCAATCAAACATCCCAATAAATCTGTATTCAATCCATACTGCCATTTTTCTCCTGGCTGAAACATGAGCGGAAGCTTGCCCATCGTTTTCATTTTCTCTAACAAGGTTGGCTCAAAATTACCAAGCCCGGAAGGAATGCGCGCCTTGCCGTAAATAGCCTTACCTGCAGCGGTTCCAATTTCAGCGTAATCAATACCCGAAGTATGTGTGAGAAGATCTCTGAACGTTATTTCCCTTTTAGCAGGAACCGTTGTATAAGTAGTATCAGCGGCATTAAATTTATCGAGCACAACAGGGTTTTTAAATTCAGGAATAAAATCTGAGATGCGTTGGTCGAGCAACAATTTTCCTTGTTCGTATAGTATCATTATTCCAACACTTGTAATTGCTTTTGTTTGTGAAGCAATGCGGAATATTGCATCTTTCGGCATGGGCTTTTTGGTATCTGCATCTAAATAACCATATCCTTTGTATTGTATGATCTTATTGTCTTTTATTGCAAGCGTTACAACGCCATTGAGCCATTTGTTATTTATGTAATACTGTATAAGGCTATCTATTCTCAACAACCTTTCATTACTCACATCAGTATTGGTGCCAGCCGGCAATTGAATTGTTTGTGCATTCGATGCATGCACAGACAAAATAATAATAAAAAGAAAAAAGCGTAAAGCGAATACATACCTTTTCATACAGCAATTTATTTTAGCATAAAAATCCGGAATTTCTGCATTTAAAAAAACCATTTATTTGTTAGTCATTTGTATCTTCTCTCTCAAAGAATAAGCACTAACCTGTTAACTTTGCATTTTAAATAAGTATCAATGGCGATTCTGATTACAGGTTCTACTGGATATATTGGTTCAAAACTAACCGGGAAACTTGCTGCGGAAGGGCATTCTATTCATTTGTTGGTGAGAACACCTCCTACCCTTCCTGAATTTAACAGACCAAACATTTCTATATTCACCGGCGATATTACCAATACGGAGTCGCTGAAACCTGCGTTGCAAAATGTAGATCGAGTATATCATCTCGCGGCGTATGCCAGGCTGTGGGCCAAAGATGCTTCCACCTTTCAAAAATTAAATGTAGACGGGCTTCATAATGTATTATCTGCTGCAAAAGCTGCAGGCGTATCAAAAGTAGTATATACTTCTACCGCCGGCGTAATCGGCCCTTCAAAAGATAAGCCCATGACTGAAAATGATCCGCGTATTACCGGATATTTCAATCTGTATGAATCAACAAAAGGTGAGTCGGAAAAAGTAGCCATGGACTACGCTAAAAATGGATTGCCGGTAACTGTATTAAACCCTTCACGCATTTACGGACCTGGTTTTGATACCGGCAGCAACCCCATTACAAAAATTGTGGAAATGTACATGAAGGGCATTTGGAAAATTATTCCGGGTAGCGGTAATGATATTGGTTCTTATCCATTTATTGATGATGTAGTTGATGGACATATTGCCGCCATGGAAAAAGGACGCAGTGGAGAAAGATATATAATGGGTGGTATAAATGCCACTTTTAATGAATTGATAGGTCTTATAAAAAAATACAGCGGTATTGAAAAAAAATTACGGCATGTACCTTTTTTTGTATTGAATTTATTAAGTCGCGCTATGCTGTTGAATGCAAACATAACCGGTAAACCGCCCATGATTACGCCCGACTGGGTGGCCAAGTATAAATATGATTGGGCTTTGGACAGTTCAAAAGCTATACAGGAGTTAGGCTATCGCATAAGACCATTGGAAGAAGGGGTATGTGAAACAGTGGAATGGGTAAAAGCCAATAGATTGTAATCAGCTATTAGCAACCAGTAATCAGCAATGAGCAATCGGCTTTCGGGAAGTTTTTCGTGTATAGTTTGCTGTCTCTATCGTTTTGCATAAACCTTGTGCTTCCCCATCTCAAATTCAAACCTGCCTGACGGCAGTCAGGTCTCAAATTATTGTATTCTCAATGCGGTAGCTTATCCCTGTATTTTCCATATACCCAGGTTCCGGCTATGGCACTCAGTAGCGTTATAATTATAACCGTTGCGCCGGTTCCAATCTGTGCAAATAACGGTCCCGGACAAGCGCCGGTAACAGCCCATCCTAAACCAAAAAGGAGGCTTCCGTAAATCTGTCCTTTATTAAATCCCTTTGGATAGATCTGTATTTTTTCGCCATAAATGGTTTTAATGTTGAATTTTTTTATAAGCCATACAGACAACATGCCCACTACTACCGCGCTTCCTATTACACCATACATGTGAAAAGATTGCAGTCGAAACATCTCCTGTATACGGAACCAGCTAATTATTTCAGCTTTTACAAATACAATTCCAAATAATACCCCAACCACCAGGTATTTTATATTATGATACCATTTATGCTCCAGTTGGCTTTCGTTGATGCACATGGTGTCCAGCGATCGCACTTCATAATCTGTATTAACCGTTTCTCTTTCTATTGTTGCAGTTTCCATTGTACTTATTTTATATTGCCAGTATAAAAGGCAGTAAAAGATTCGCCATTATAAATCCTCCGATCATAAAGCAGCAGGTTGCTACCAGCGACGGCCATTGTAAAGTAGAAAGTCCCATAATGGCATGCCCACTTGTACAACCTCCTGCATATCTTGTACCAAACCCTACCAAAAGACCGCCGCCTACCATCATCAGCAACCCACGTGCAGTAAACAATTGCTGCCAAGTGAATAAATCAACAGGTACTGAACCGTAATAGTTGTTTATCCCATAAGCTGAAAGGTCTTTTGCAAGTGCCGAATTTACTATTACTGGTGAAGGATTGTCCAACCATACAGTAGCTATTATTGCTCCCAGGAAAATACCTGTTACAAAGAAAAGATTCCAGGCTTCCCGTTTCCAGTTGTATTTAAAAAAAGGAATATTAGCTGGAAAACAAGCTGCGCATATATGCCTGAACGAAGAACTGATACCAAAGGATTTATTTCCCAGAATTAATAACGCGGGTACAGTTAGCCCTATTAATGGGCCGGCCACATACCAGGGCCAGGGTTGTTTAAGCCAATCAATCAGTGCCATAGTTGTATGTATTAATCATCAAAAGATGTATTGTTTTAGATAGCTTCAAATTCTATCACAATATACGAAGAGTCTATTAATCTACTAATACAATAGACTAATAGCCATGAAAGGTTAAGCGTGAGAGAAAATATCAGCATTTCACTTTTTTCTATTGCTATTCAAAATCTTCTGTTTTGGGAATAGTAATGTTTTCCAGCAAAAGCTTATTTCAAATTGAAAATTATAAGAAAATCCAGTTCTAATTTATCAAAAAATAATTTTCATAGCTTTATTAAACCTTATGGTCATTAATTACTCTTACAGGTTAATAAATAAACAGTATGAAAAGAACTAAACGTATTTTCTCTTTATTATGCATGACCGCTATAGTCAGTTTAACTCATGCGCAGGCACAATCCGGAAATATTCCCGATTCAACTGGTCTTCCCGGAGATAACTTTAGTTTAGAAGGTGCCATCGAAATGTTTAAAAAAGCCGGTTCTGTAGAAGAATTTGAAAAAATGCTTAACACAGAATCCAACAACGTTAATAATCTCGATTTAAATAATGATGGAGAGATCGATTATATTAAAGTGATAGATAAAAAGCAGGGTGATGTACACGCTTTTGTATTGCAAGATGCTGTATCAGAAACAGAAAACCAGGATATTGCTGTAATTGAATTAGAGAAAACGGGTAATGACAACGCAGTACTGCAAATTGTAGGAGATGCAGACATATATGGAGAAGAAACTATTATTGAACCATCTGGCAATAACAGTGATGTAAGTTTTGTAAACACCGGCCGTATTATACAAAATGGCCCGTCTGCTTCTTTCAATAATGAAGATGAAAACAATGGCATTATTGTAAATGTTTGGCTTTGGCCATGTGTTCGCTTTGTGTATGCACCCGCATACGTACTATGGGTGAGCCCATGGAGCTGGCATGCAAGACCCATCTGGTGGCATCCATGGAGACCGGTTCATTACGCAGTGTTTTATCCAAGGAGAGTTGTATATAGACCACATTATACGGTAGTACGTACCAACCGCATTATAGGAGCACGTACCATGTACAGACCAACAAGAGTGACTTCTGTTACGGTTAGAACCCGCAACCAGGTAACGGTGAATCGCTACAGAACCACCAGACGTACCACTACCGTTGTTAACCCGGGAAGAAGAAACCCGCAGGTTCAACCCCGCAGAACAACTACAACTACTATACAAAGAAATACCAACAGGCGTCCTGTAGAAAGAAGAGCAGCTCCGGCGAGAACTACAAGAAAAGTAAACAGGAGAAATTAAGAGTATTCCTGAATTGAAAAAAGGTGTAGGAAAGACGAGGCGCTTTCTCTACACCTTTTTTACTTGTGTGTCATTGTTTTTTTACAAAAGTCTTACTCCTGGTTCTTACTTTATAGTTGTTTACTTCTTTGGCTTCATCAAGCGAATGTGATGAATGCAGATCATTTTCTTTCTCGGCTTTATCGGAAAGTTCAATATAAAATTTTTTCAGGGTCATTAATTCCTCTTCTGTCAGATCTTCAATATCTACAAGACGATTACTGGCTCTTTTGTCGCTGGCAATCAATTCATTTAATTTAAGATGAATGGCTGCCGTATTGCGGTTTTGAGATTGTTGAATAATAAATACCATCAGGAAAGTAATAATAGTGGTACTGGTGTTGATAACCAGTTGCCAGGTATCAGAAAAATGAAATACAGGCCCCAGCATCGCCCATAATATTACCAACCCTGCGGCAATAATAAAAGCGCCAGGGCTGCCCGTTTTTCTTGTGATCCAATTTGAAATGCGGTTAAAAAGTTTAGAGAACGCAGAAGTTTGTTTTACTTTTTTTGTTTGCATAACTGTGAATTTAAGAAGAGGAATGATGGACATTCCCGTTTCTTAAAAATTCACAAACCGTGCCACTGTGTGCGGGTGAATAGTGAATGGTCAATGGTGAAAAAAACGATATCCAATTCTATTAAATAAACTATTAAGATCGTGATAGACTTTACATTCTTTCAAGGTCTTAACATGCCAGATTCGCACTGACACCAGTATCCGAATAAGCCACCTTTTTTTGCGTGAGCTTTGTACAAGTGTTGATTAAAGGAATGGACCAACTGTGATATAAAGCTCATTAGTCTCCTCAAAGCAAAAAGCAGTGGCTTATTCGGATACGAAGCCCGCCGGCTTGAGGCAATCAATAACTCATATTTCTCAAGCAATTTCGCTATTGATTCATCATTGACCATTCACTTTACAAAACCACCTTATTCATTCCTTTTACAAAATTTTTATTCACCACTTTATCTTTGTACCGCACCTTATATATTCCGGCTTTTGGTGCATACACATTCAATCCTGTTAATTTTCCATTTGCCCAGGTTATATCCAGTTTATATCCTCCCCTGGCGCAAATGCCTTTTATATTACCGGATGTCCAGGTATCAGGCAATGCAGGTAATATGTGTAATTCTCCATTCTGTGATTGCAACAACATTTCAGCGATGCCTGCCGAGCCTCCGAAATTCCCATCAATCTGAAAGGGAGGATGCGTACTCAGCAAACTAATAAGTGTACTTTTCTGTAATAATGATTGCACCTGTTTTCCGGCTTCATTGCCATTTAGCAGCCTGGCATAGAAATTAATAATCCATGCCTTGCTCCAGCCAGTGTGACCGCCACCGTTAGCCAACCTGCGTTCAATGGTTTTTTGCGCAGCAGCAAACAGTGCTGGTGTATGCAATGAAATAATATTAAGTGGATATAGACCAAGCAAATGCGACATATGCCTGTGACCGGGTTCTGTTTCTTCAAAATCCTGGATCCACTCCTGTATTGTTCCTTTAGTGCTTATTTTTATGGGAGGTAATTGTTTAAGCGTTTGCTGCACTTTGTCTACCAACTCCCGATCTAGGTTTAATGTATTGGCTGATTGAATAAAATTATTAAACAATCCAGTGATGATCTCTACATCAATGGTGGTGGCATACGATAATTGCGAGGTTTCTTTTTTGTTTGACCCCGGTACAAAAAAGGCATTTTCAGGTGAGTGAGAAGGATTAGTAACCAAATATCCTTCGGGAGATTTTATCAGGAAGTCAAGCACAAACTCAACGGAGCCTTTAATAATGGGGTACGCCGTATTACGAAGATATTCCTTATCGCCCGTAAATTCATAATGCCTGTATATGGGAAACGTCATCCAGGGACCAGCCATCGGCGACACTCCCCACACACCATCAGCCACTCCTGTACGCCCAAAGGCATCGGTAAGATGGTGCAATACCCAACCATGTGCATTATACATTTCCTTTGCAGTTACAGCACCCGGCACCGCTAGTTTCTGTACAAAATCAGCCAAAGGCAAAACGGTTTCTGGCAGATTACCGGTTTCTGCGGCCAATAATTCATCTGCAAATTAATATTGGTATGAAAATCCGCGTTCCATGGCGCTTCATATTCCTGGTTCCAGATGCCTTGCAGGTTTGCCGGTAACCTGGCAGGTTTACGTGAAGAGCCCATCAGCAGGTAACGGCCAAACTGGTAATACAATACAATTAATCCGCGGTCAATCGCTCCATTCTTTACTTTTTCTAATCTTTCATTCGTAGGCAATTGATCATTTGTTTCATCGCCCATAGAAAATTGCACCCTGTCAAAATAAGAACGATGATCTTTTATATGCTCATCCTTTAATTCATTTACAGTTAAAGAAGCGGCCTTGAACAGTTTTTCTTTACAGATACTCAATGCGTCAATCGTTTCATCCATATCTAATCTTGTTACATTATAATTGGTAGCGCCCGTTACCAGTATCACAAAATGTTTAGTACCATTTATACTGCATATGGTGGCGGTATCATTGGTAAAGGTTTCAGCTTTACCATCCATAGTCATAACCTTCATTGCTGCGGAAAAACGCATATGATTACCACCCGGACCACTCAGACTATCTTCCCGATCCTTGATTTGTCCGTTGTAATATAATATTCCATCTGAAGCTTTATATTCATCTACATCTTTTTCTCTATGCAATATAATATTCGCATCAAATGCTTTGGTAGCCGTAACATTTACTACCATTACATCTTTTAGCGATGAAGCAAATACTTCCTGCACAATGCTGTTATCACCAACCGTATATGCTGTTCTGGCGATACCTGTATTTAGGGTAAGCGAACGTTTATACTCTTGAGGTTGCTGCATCCAGTTATATTGAATATTGAGATCGCCCAAAGGCTGGTAAGAACGAACACGGGGTGGCGTACCAACCATATAAGCTGTTGCAAGTTCTAATGCTTTTTTATAGTCACCTTTAAAAAGTGCCTGTTGAATTTCGGGTAAATGCTGTGCTGATTGTTTATTGTTATTGTTGATTTTACTACCTGCCCAAACACTCTCTTCATTCATCTGAATTCTTTCCTGATCATATTTTCCAAATACCATCGCACCTATGCGACCATTGCCTATTGGCATCGCATCCGTCCATTGAACAGCGGGTTTGGTATACCATAACTGAAGGTCTTTTTGTGCTTTTACTGTGAGGGTTGAAAGCAAGCATATAAACAATAACCATTTGAACATGATATCAATTTTTTTGAATCGCTAAACTATTGCAAATTTTTTATACCAATACATCTATAAAGCTGTAGTTTAAATAAGATCTTTTTTATGGCATGATATTTATCCCTGATAGAGGGATGCAGATACTTTTTTCAACCAAAAAGCAATACCATGTTTAATGTTAAGCTATTTGAAGAAAAGACCATCATCGTTTTGCAGGATGTAGTTAACGAATGGCTTTCTGCTCATAAAGATGTAGCGGTGCAGCATTCAAATCTTTCAACTACAGTAGATGCATATACTTTTTATATTCTTTATACTACCACCGAAGCAAAAATAGAAGAACTTAAAGAAATTGCTGCAGAAGTAAAGCCAGAGTTTTCGGTGGAAGCTACTGATATAAATCCTGAAGTACTAAAGCCTACGAGTTGATCCGTTTTATACTTTAATAAATCAAGTGCTATTGCATTTTAAATAATAGTTGTAGCTTTCTGCGGTAATTAATACAGAAAGACTCAATATAATTTAAAATGACCGCAGAAATTTTTGTTCAGATGGCACTAAAGGCGTGGGATATACAAATAAGCAGGACCACCAAATTTTTTAATGGATTAAGCGACGAAGAATTACTAAAAGAAATAGCGCCGGGTAAAAATACTACCCTCTATTTGATGGGGCACCTGATTGCAGTTAATGACAATATGATTTCATTATTTTCATTAGGCGACAGGCAATACGCCTTATATGATGAACCATTTGTAAAAAGTGCGGATAAATCGGGACACACTTTCCCCGTTCCTTCTATTCTGAGAGACGATTGGCGAAAATCTAATGAAACGCTGAACAAATATTTTGCAGGAATGAGCGCCAACGAATGGTTTGGAAAGCATACTGCAATGACGGATGAAGATTTGCTGAAAGATCCGGGCAGAAATAAATTAAGCGTGCTTATCAACAGAACCAATCACGCAGCATATCATCTTGGTCAACTTATTTTAGCAAAATAAAAGCAGTGTTTTAATAATGCTTTTATTTCACTTAACAATAAACAAATCTGCGCATCTGCGGCGGGTTCTCTATTTCACTATCCATTCGTGTATACCCGAAGCATCATTTTTGGGTAATTGAACAATCATTTTTATTGCAGCAGTATAAACAGGTTCAAAGGTTACTTTATTAAACTTATCTTTTGCAATTTCGTAAGGAATTGTATTCTTGACCGGGATCCAGTCATTATCTTTCTTGTATAATAAAGTCCATGATGCAGGTAAATCACAACCACCCCAGGGTTTGTCATCATACCAATACACCTGCGATTCGGAAATAGTATAGGGCTGATCAAAATCATATTCAACCCATTCGGTTGTATCTTTTGCCGCCACCAATGCAGGTAGTTGGTGCTTTGGTCCTTGCTGTCAACAGGGTCAAACTGATCATTCAATGCTTTTACCATCAACTTGCCGCGTGCAGATGAAGATGCTTTACTTTTTGATGCAATAGTTGGTTCAGTTTTTGGCCTGGCTACATCAGCAGTATACGGAATCCATACTTCCATTTCGCCATTCCCACGATTATTCCAACTGTAATAAGGAATGGCTGTAATATTTCTTTTTTCTGTTGCACGAATATTGTTATTTGAATCTTTTGCAACAATATTTCCTTGTACAGATAATGTCATTATACCATTCAACAATTCTTTATTAAAAACAGCATCCACTTTTGCAGTTGTGTCTATCACAATACTCTGCACTGTGCTATCTTTTTGGTCAACACCTTCCAGGCAGTACATCAATGGTCCTCGCTGAAAAGAGAATCTTCCTTTATCTGCCTTAACTCTTTTATCCGCAACAACTTTTTCCACATTCATAGGCAAGTCTATTTCAATTTTGTCTCCTTTTTTCCATGCCCGATTTATTACTGCATATCCATTCTTAATGGCATACTCAACCAGTTTACCATTTACAAGAATGGGGAAATCAATGTGCTCATTGTTTACAAAAGAATAGAGTCCACCGGAACCGGGTTTATTCACAGCCCAACCCGGTATACGTACATGCACAGCAAAAACCGCTGATCGTGTAGGGCTAACGGTTATGTTAACCTGTCCCTGCCATGGATAAGCAGTTTGTTGTTCAATATTTACGTCAGTGGCTGGCAGTTTTATAGCAGCCGTATTGCTCGCAAACAAATTAATGAACAGGCTATTTTTTTCCTGCGCGTATATATAACCCGGCATACTGGGTAAAAAGCGCGTCATGTTACTGATACAGCAGGCACAACTAAACCATGCGCTTCGTTGATGCTGACCTACAGAAGCCAGTGGGTTAGGATAAAAGAAACGGTCGCCGCTTAAAGAGATACCACTCAGCAAACCATTGTATAATGTTCTTTCCATTACATCTATATACTTTGCATCTCCGTGCAGTAAAAACATTCTGAGGTTCCAGTATACATTGGCAATAGAAGCGCATGTTTCCGCATAGGCGCTCATGTTAGGAAGATCATAAGGCGAACCAAATGCTTCTCCATTTCCTGTAGCGCCTATTCCACCGGTAATGTATAATTTCTTTTCAGCCACATCATTCCATATGCTGTCAATAGCAGCCAGGTATCCTTTATCTCCTGTAATAGCTGCCACATCTGCCATGCCTGTATACATATAGGTAGCTCGTACTGCATGTCCTTCTGCTTCTGTTTGATCCACTACTTTTTTATTTGCCTGGTTATATGCATCGCCTTTCGGACCTCTGATATCAAGAAAAAATTTAGCAAGGTTGAGATATTCTTTTTTACCAGTGATGTGATACAGTTTAACAAGTCCTAATTCAACAATCTGGTGGCCGGGATATTCCTGTTCCTTTCCCGGTCCAAAAGATTTTACCAGCAGGTCAGCATTTTTTAAAGCAATATTCAATAAAGACTTTTTATTGGTAGCCTGGTAATGAGCTGCAGCGGATTCAAACAAATGCCCACTATTGTATAACTCATGACTCAACTCTTCTTCTTTTACCCAACGCTTCTCTCCTATCCAATCGTGTGGTTTTTCAACCTGTGCTGTACGAAATGTGTACAGATAACCATCAGGTTCCTGCGCATCACCAATAATACTGATCAGCGTATCTAATTGTTTATCGAGCGTGGCATCATATTTTTCCTGCAGGCTGTAAGAAGCGCCTTCAATTAATTTATACAGATCTGTATCATCAAATGGAAATTCGGTTAGCTTTCCCTTTTTCTTTTTTGCAGCTATTAAAAAATTATCTACCCGCCCATGTTCACGGCACATTCTTAATACATAGGGTATCGTAACTGCAGCATTTGTTTCCAGCCTTGGCTTCCAGAAATTATCGGTTAAATGCACATGAGTAAAACTTACCGGCTGAATGGTATAATCTTTTGGTGTTTGCGCTACAGCCGTAATGGAAGCGCTCATTAACAAGACGCCCGATACCAGCTTCATTATTTTTGTATGATGCATAATTTCTTAATTACTTAAAAAAAGTATTTCCGTATCAACCAAACCGCTCCACTTCAAAACGCTTTATATCAATGCCGGTTTTTTCTTCATTGATGATCTCGCTCACCAATTTACCTGTGCCAGCTCCAAGACTTAAGCCCAGCATAGCATGCCCGGTAGCTACCACCACATTATTTAATTTTTTTAATCTGCCGATATAAGGAACGCCATCGGCAGAAACAGGCCGAAAGCCATACCAGATATCTTTTTGTTCAGGAACCTGCAATTTAAATTCCGGTAAAAAATCCTGTATTGCTTTTACTATTCCTTCTACCCTGTGGTAACGGGGAGGCGTAGTTGTGCTTACCACTTCCATCGTTCCACCATATCTCATTTTATTGCCGTCCATAGGCGCTATAGCCACTCTTCCTTCTGTTAGTACTGCCGGGTGATTTAATGTGTCTGCTGGATTTTCTACTGTAAATGAATACCCTCTGCCAGGCATCAATGGAATTTTTGTACCAAGCATTGCTACTATTTCTCTACTCCAAGATCCTGTTGCAACCACTACTTCATCTACATTGTATGCAGCATCTGCAGTAATCACTTTTGTTAGCTTACCGCTATGCTTTTCAAAACGCGTTACGGTTCCGTTTACTAATTGCACGCCGCGGTCTTTTAATATTTTTTTGAGAGACAACATTAATTTATTCGGATATAAATGTGAATCGCATTTAAAATAAATGGCGCCCAATGCGTTTATAGTAGTTTGCGGCTCTAATGCTGCCAGTTCTTTTGCATCCAGCAATGCTACATCTAATCCTAATTTTTTTCCTAACTCAACTGTTTCCATTGCATGGTGACCCACTTTTTCCGTTTTAAATATCTCCAGCAGTCCTTTACGTTCAAATGCAAAATCAAAACCGCGTACCTGGCTCCATTTTTCATATTCTGCCTGGCTATACAAAGCAATTTCTGTTAGCGGCACCGCAGCATTTTCCACATTTTTAGCGGTAGCGCTTTGCATAAACTTTGTGCCCCAATTCAGTAAAGCGGCGTTAAGTGAAGGTTGCACATAAAACGGGCTGCGACTGTTGAACATCCATTTTATTCCCTGCCATACAATACCAGGTGCTGCTAAAGGCAGATAATGACTGGGGCAGACATAACCCAAATTGCCGTAAGAACAATTATCTGTAAAGCCAGCCTTATCAATCACCGTTACCTGGTGACCAGATTGCTGCAAGTAATATGCACTACTCAACCCTATAATACCACCGCCAATTACAATTATATTTTTCATAATAATAGATCATGGAAAACCGCTGCTTATTTTTTTATGATCCTGCAACCAAAAACTCTTCCTGCGGTTTTATGATTGATGCTTTGAATTTTTATTACTACAGACGATTTGTTATTGGTAATATCTACAGGAATAAGATACTCCTTATCAAAAAATTTTCCGGCTGTGCCTCCAGTCAATTCTACGGTTGCGATTTTTATATCGTCTACCAATATATCAAATTGTCTGTTTTTATCATCCCCAATATAAGTACAAAGCAATGTATTAGAGCCATTGGGCAGCACTTTCATGCTAAAAGAAAAGAAACCATTCTTCCTTACTTCACGTCCCGTACGTCCAAACGCATCACTGGCGTAGGAAAATTCGCTTGCCTGGAGGTTGTGATCCCGTTCGGGCTGCATTTCACCAAGCCGCATAATATCAACCGTTCTCTCTTCAATTTCTTTCTGATATTTTTTTTCAGCTTCATACGCAGATTGTCTTGCGTTCCATTCCGTATTGGTGAAGTAATCCCAATATACACTATAATAGTTGTCTATATTTTTATAGAAAGGCGATAATGTCACATCAAATGGTTTTCCTACACCTTTCATATGAAATACCAATGGGTTTGCATTATCATGTACAGCCCAATCCTGTACATTTCGATTATCAGTAAGCAATACGGGTGTTCCGTAAACAGGATCTGGCATCGTATCTCCCAGGTTGCCGGCCATTAATAAAGGCCCGTATAGCACTGCAATCCTGTTACTGTTATCTGGAAGACTTTCTGTATACAAAGTCATCGGCATGGAAATTTCTATCTTATCATTATCGTGCCACTGGCGTGTAATCACAAAATAGCCCAGCTTGTCTTTTTCAACAGCTGTTTTTTTATTATTAACCGTGATTGCAGCATCCTCTTTCAACCACCAGGGACTTCTTATGCGCATTGAAAAACGTACAGGTTGTTTTCCATGTATAGTAAAGGTAGATTGATGAGCATTTGGATAATCAGTATTTTGTGTAATGGATATTTTTTTGCTTGACCAGTTAAGTGTTGACGGAATGAAAAGGTTTACAAATAAACTTCCATCACTTCCTTCAAAATAAATATCCTCTGCATATTTTGCGTGGTTTTCCATACCGCTTCCTACGCAACAGGTAAACGTATTTACTGAATCGGAATATTGTTTTTTACTACCCATTCTCAATGGCTCAAAATACAGCATCATAGCCGTTTGCGGATGTTGTGAAGCAAGAATATCATTGTATAAAGCACGCTCATAATAATCTGCCAGTTTACTATCAGGGTTCCAGCAAAAAAGATGTCCTGTAAGTTTCAGCATATTGTATGCGGCACAACTTTCGGCTGTATTGTCACTTAGTGCATCACTTAGTTTACGGGGTTGTCCAAAATATTCATAATTGCCATTGCCGCCATTAGCATAAGTGTGTGCATCCACTATAATATTCCACATGCGGGTTGCAATGGTTTCATCAGCTTTATTAGAGGTGAGTTCAAACAAGCGTGCACTGCCAATAGCCTTGGGAATATTGGTGTTGGAATGTTTACCCGCAATGGGGTCATCTTTACCATCTGCCAGTGGCTGCATTACAAAATCATCATAAAACTTATAAGAAAGATCAAGATATTTTTTATTGCCTGTAATACTGTAGATATTCGCTAACACATCGTTCATGCCACCAAACTCGCATTTCAACATTTTCTGTCTTTGTTCATCTGTAAGTGGATTAACAATAGTGCCTGTCCAATCAGCCATTTTCTTTACCACCGCCAGTGCCTGCTTATTATCACAATACAAATAAGCATCTACTAAACCAGCCATTACTTTGTGTACTGTATACCATGGGCTCCAACCGCCATTTAAATCAAAACCACCCGACTTTATCTCTCCTCGCTGCAACGGATAAAATATAGCGTCTTCTTTTGGAATGGCGCCTATATAACCTGTTTTGCGTGCATCCTGGCAAATGGACAATTCCCGTACCACCATATCAACCCGCTCCTTACAGGCAAGGCTACCTGTAGCTGCATACATCATTGCGCAAGCGGATAAATAATGTCCCAATGTGTGCCCGGATAAACCCTCGCTTTCCCAACCGCCATAAACACTGTCTTTTGCTTTTAACCCTACGTTTGTATAAAACCGGCTCAACAGCTTTTCCGGCTTCAGAGAAAGGATATAACGCTCATCTATATCCATGGCATGTTTAAAAGCGCTGCCTTCAATTAATTTTACGTCTTTCAGGTTGAAAGCATATGCCTTTAACTGAGCAGATGGTTTTATACTGAATTTGCTATTATCTTTTTGTGGAAGCCAGGATTGAGAAAATCCAATACAATGCAGCAAACCTACGGTAACAATAAACAGTATGATGGTTCTCATTTATTACATTTTACAGCTTTGATCCAGTTTGTAAAATGACGTAAAAATACCATCATCACCTACCCATATTTTATCCTGATATCATTATTGATTAACAATATTGCTGCCCTGGAACGCCTTTTTTCGAAAGTAAATTTACTAAACCATGGCATCTTGTTTGAATAACATACTACAACAGAATGATAAAACGTTCTATTTTTTTTGTATATCAGGTGTTATTACTTTGTATCATCCAATAACCGAAAATTACATCCTATGTGCATGACCGCTACACAATTTTATGCTATGTCTGAAATCAGACAATTACGCCTTCTGGTAGAATCTTCTGTAATTATTGCCGAACGTAGATATGACGGATACGAATACG
The DNA here is from genome assembly GCA_047600465.1 of Agriterribacter sp. Lineage (GTDB taxonomy): Bacteria > Bacteroidota > Bacteroidia > Chitinophagales > Chitinophagaceae > Agriterribacter. Next base: position 381,943 of record JASGKU010000005.1, on the reverse strand, counting down.
TGCTCTACAACATTCACGGTTTATATGTGGAAGAAACACGCAGCCTTGAAGAAGAAAATTTTTCTTATTTCACCTGCATAGAAGATACCGACTTATTGTTGCCGTATACCAACGAAGTATCCATCGTTTTCAAATAACTCCGTTTTATAAACGAACAGCTTCCAAACAACTCACGGAAATTGTTGTATACAATTCCTATAAATAATTTTTCGTGATAAATATGCTTTGTAAAGTATCGTTTGTGTGATACTGTTATCCACAGTGCTAAATATTTTTTTCCGTTGACACCGAACAAGTGTTCGTATAAATACAACCCATGTACAACATGAACTGTACATGGGTTGTGCCGTTTACAGACAATTATTTTTGAACATTTTTACAACGAGAAATGAAAATTTAATATTGGAATTACAAAAAAACATCCATCTTGTACGCGCATTCTTACCTGCTTCAAGAAATATTTTTAGTATGACTACACTATTGGATAGATATAGTAAACCATGTGCCCATATTTACAATAACAAAGTATTGCTTGCAAGCACAATGGAGGTAATCGGCGTTACACTCGGAGACTGTGTTTTTGGTGTATCTGGTGAGGTAAAAGGAAAAATATTTGACAAGACTTTATATGCAGCTTCCGGCGAGATGATTGCCACCGAGGTTGAATGCAAAACTGCGGTTGAGTTTAACCCATTGGACATTTTATTACAAGGCTGGGATATACTGGAAAAAATAAAAGACCATAGCTGTCCCTGGATTACGCCTAAAGATAAATGGCTATCTAGCAATATTGAAGATTTTTTGAAACTGCAGGGAACAATAACTGTAATACGACAGGCAAACAAAAAGGTTTTGTTTTAAATCTCATTAATTCTTTCACAATCGCTCCTTCCTTCGGCTTCTCTCCATGTGAGATATCATGGTTTTACCTACTGTGGCATCAGGTGGCAATAATTTCTTTTTGTCGCGGTTATCAGCAATCATTACAAATACAAGTATCGCCAGCACAACAATAGATACAAGTGCTATAATTATCAAGTCCATTACAAGTTGTTTAATGAATGATTCAACAATTTCCCAAATTCATTGCAACAATCAGGCAGTTCACAAAAAAGTAATGATTTAAACATGATCCCGTAAAACTTAACATTGACTATATTATCAAATTATTATGTTTGCGTTATCAAAAAAAACAACCAGTGTATGGCGAAAATTCAAAGGGTAGCAGAAACCGTTAGCAAAAGTGCGTTAAGGAATAGTATAGCAACGAGCTTAAAAAAGAACTTTGCAGACCTTGCAGAAACAGTTGGAGAAAAAAAGTTTAAAAAGAATATTGAAAAGGCCAGTAAAATTCTTGCATCAGGCGTTACTAAAAAAAGAAAACAGCTTGCAAAAAAATCAACCCCCAAAAAGACAGTAACAAAAAAGAAATAACATTTAATCTGATCCATAAATTCATTTAAGTTTCTCATAAGTGTAAATCAGGGGCGGTGTCTACCGTCCTTTCCTTTTATATAAATATCCCGTTGTCTTCAAACGATTTTCATAAATTGTATAATCTATGCATAACATCACTATACAAGAAATTCATTACAGCCAGGCTCAACAACTTCAAACATTAGCACGTCAAACTTTTTTTGAGACTTTTTCAGATGTTAATACTGCTGAGGATATGCAGAAATATCTTGACGAAAGTTTTGGAATTGAACAATTGAAAGCTGAACTTGAAAATGCAGATTCAAAATTTTACGCAGCGAAGAAAGGTGATGAAATGATTGGCTACATAAAGCTCAATACCGGCAAAGCGCAAACGGAATTAAAACAAGCCAATGGCATGGAAATAGAAAGGATTTATGTATTGCAGCAATACCATGGACTCAAGATCGGTCAATTATTATATGAAAAAGCTGTAGAAGTGGCAAAAGAATCAGGTGCAGATTATATATGGCTGGGCGTATGGGAAGAAAATTTTAAAGCCATCAGGTTTTATGAGAAGAATGGCTTTAAAGCCTTTGATAAACATATTTTCCGCCTGGGCAATGATGAACAAACTGATATTATGATGAAACTGGAATTAAAAGAATAGATATTAAATTTCTAACCATCAAATCATAGTTGATAGCTCTACTTTGTAACTTTAGGCAGCCCGGATTTTGTAAGTATTGCATTTGCTTTTGCCAGCTTTTCCGGAAACAACACTTTTCCTCTGTATTGTTCAAGTTTTTTATCAATAGGAATGATAGGCAATTTTGACTTATTTAATTTGTCTATCATTGATTTTGTATTGTCCATACTATTTATAATTTTCTTTCTTTGTTACCAAAAATGCTTCATAATCTTCTCCTACTTCAAATTTAACCCAATTTTCTTCTTTATTGTAACCGAATACCAAAAAATCCTCCGAGATCGCTGCTAAATTGTTGGTAATACCCATTCTATAGAGTCTAGTCCTTGCTTCTGTACTCCCTGTTGCGACCACCTAGGCGTTTGGATGTTTTTCCATAAAAGCATACACCGTTGAGGCTACAGTTGCCAATACCTTTATACTATCGCTATTATTGGTAATAATCTTATCATCAATTGCTTTTGTTTCGTCATTAAAGTCGCCAAACGCAAGATTATAAACACCTTCATGCACTGTTGGCTGAAACTCTACAATCTTTTTTATTATACCTTTCGGACCTTCACTATAAAATTCAAAAAACTCAAAAAACTTCTCTGTTTTATAGTGGTATTTTTCTTTTTTCAAGGTCTTTTTGTCAAAGTTACAAATTACCGGGCAAGTAAAGATTATATAACAGAGTTGGTAAGGTTATCATTAACCAACATATTACCGCAATTGAACCGTCTGCGATTGTAATCCCGGCGATGATAATTGTACAGAAACATCACCCGTATTTTTTTGTAACATCACATATGCTATCAATTTTCCATGTAAAGCTTTTCGTTTATTGCTCCTGTAATCTTCGTGGCTTGACGAACTACCGCTCTCTAATCCCAGCAAAATAGCATTACCTGTAATAGTAGCTGTTATTTCATTGTCTGCCGCATACATGGGTACACCATCCTTATCAACAATATGAATTGGTACCTGTACAATGTTTGTTTTGCCAATCTCATCTTTTATCACCGTTGCCTTAATAGCCTGTGCTGCTCCTGATGTTTTGAGTACATTTTCTGCTATCTGTGTATTATTGTTATAACCAATCACTTTTAATTCACCTGTTTCATAATGTATATCCCAATAAATAAAATGCCCGGGAAACTGAGCCAGTACTTTTTTTCCTAACGATTTGCCATTTAGAAATAGTTCTGCTTCGGTACAATTGGTAAAACAGTTCACACGCAGTTGAGTAGTGTCGTTAAAATTCCAGTTGGGCTCAGCTCTTTTATGGCTCCATATGCCGTTGTCTTCCTGCTTTGGTATAGGCGACGTACCGATATATATCATCGGTTTGTCGCTCCACAAACTTTGCCTGAAATAATATTCAGGTTTTGCAAATCCTGCAAGATCAATCAACCCCGCTGTATTGCTGCGTTGCGGCCATTTGCCGGCTTCTCCCAGGTAATCAATCCCCGTCCACAAATATTGACCGGGAATATACTGGTTTGAATCAACTGTATTCCACGCTTTTAATTGCATACCATTTTCGCTGCCGTATATTTTTCTTTGAGGATATTTTGCATGATCATCTGCATAACGGTATTCCTGGTAATTGTACCCTACCCAATCTATATTATCCGGATAAGTAGTGGTATTTGACATTACAACACCTGCCAATGCTGCAGTTACAGGCCTGGTTGTATCGTATTTTTTTACTGCCGCTGATAATTTTTTTGACAGGTCACCCATCCTGCTTGCCGGAGGATGATCGGGCAAATATCCCCTTCCATATATCTGTGGATTATTACCCGAGCTCAAAACTTCACTGGAATAAGGATCGTTGGGATAATCAATTTCATTACCTATGCTCCATGCAATAATACTTGGGTGATTGTAATTGCGGAGGATCATATCACGCACATCAATATCAGCCCATGCTGCAAAATATTTTGAATAACCATCTTTGCCTGGTGTGCCCACATTCCAGCCCTTTATCCATTTATTTTTGGGAAATTCCCATTCATCAAAAGCTTCATCTATTATCAATAAACCCAATTCATCACAAAGCCTGTACATATAGTCTGCATGCGGATTGTGACTCATACGTACGGAATTACAACCGCCTTCCTTCAATAATTGCAACCTGCTACGCCAAACCGCTTCGGGAACAGCAACACCTAATGCACCGGCATCATCATGTATGCATACTCCTTTTAATTTGATGCTCTTGTCGTTCAGGAAAAATCCGGTATTGGCGTCAATCCTGATACTTCTGATACCAACGGGTTCTACATAAGTATCAATCACTTTATTATTTCGGTTAATGGTAACCGAAAGCGAGTACAATGCGGGATCGTTAATTGACCATAGTTGAGGATGATTGATGGTAAATGAAAAATGCTTTGTACCACTTACCGCTTGTTTCAAACTAACAGGCTGGCTTCCCTTTGCAACTTCCACTCCTTTATTATTCGCAAGACTATATTTTATAATGATGTTTTGTGTTACATTGCTTTGGTTAATCGTTTCGATACTTAAAGAGGCATCGGCGTTATTATGTGAAATATTAGCCGCGCTGAACTGCACACCCCAATTAGTTATATGCACGGCATCTTTTATTTTAAGATACACATTACGATAAATGCCAGAGCCTGTATACCATCTTGAATCACCAAAATCGCTATGATCTACTTTCACCATGAGTGTATTATTGCCGGTACGATTCAAATATTTTGTCAACTCATACTCAAAGGAAATAAAGCCATTGGGTCTATTGCCTAAAAGGTGCCCATTCAACCATACTGTGCTGTTTTTATATACTCCGTCAAAATAGATAAAGACTTTCTTTCCACTCCACGCTGCAGGGATTTCAAATATTTTTTTATACCAACCAATCCCACCTGGCAAATAGGCTGTTGCGCTGGCCCATTCATCACTAAAAGGGCCTTCAATGCTCCAGTCGTGCGGTAAAGTTATAGAACGCCATGTAGCTGTGTCGTTCATATTCTTTTCTGCATTGGGCACATCACCTTTGTGAAATTTCCAGTCATCATTAAACAACTGATCCTGACCCTTTGTATGAAGGGTAAGGCTTAATAAAACAAAAGCGGAAAGAATAGACTTTGTCATATGGCTTAATTGGATACCAAAAGAACAAAAAACAGGTGGAATAATAGTGAGGTGAAGAAAATAAATTGGTCAGATAGATAACGGCGTATTTTTTCTTTCACGCAAAGAATGCAAAGGAGCGCAAAGACAGCAAAGAATAATCAAACAATCAGCTTTCAGTGATCAGTGTCAATACGAGATTGCTTCGCCAAGCTACGCAAGGCTTGCAAGGACGGTAGATAGTCGCCATACATTTCAAATCTCAAATCAATGCTGTTGTATTTCATCTTTATCCGAAATGATCAATGTGGATGGAATATCAGACAACCAAACGCTTTTTGTTTCAAATAGTCGTTTCCAGCTCTCAAGGCTCACAAGCATCAGGTCCTGCTGCCGCAAAAAATCTTTCTCAATAATTTTTTGATTTTGCAGTGCTATATGATTGGGGGCATTTTGCTCTATGGCTCTGATCCTTTCTTTAGTAGATGCATTATTTTTTACTTGCCCGGCAGCGTCTAATACAACTACCTTTGCTCCTGTATTGTGAATCAGTTTTTGAGCATATGTAATTAAGTAGCTGTCTTTAACATCAAACAATGGAATAAAAACTTTTTTTGCCGCAGTAAAATTTTTATCTATCAATATTCCTACGGGGATCTCTGATTTATTAATTATATACCTGGTGTTTTCATCAAAAGGTGAATTATCAAACATATTTTCCTTACCGGTCACCGTATTCAATAATTTTTCAGGGTTGATCATCCTTGTAGTAAATCCAAGTACTTTCCCTAAAAAACTTCCTTCATAAATGGATTGCCCCGAGCCAATTAAAAGCAGATCGTAATTTCCATTATTTGCTACACTTGTTATTTCGGTATCTATATCTGCAGAAGCTGCTTTAAACAATGTAATCACTTCCCTGTTAAGTATAATAGACTCTTCTACTACCGGCTTGAAACAGCTTTCTTCGTATTGATCTATATCGTAATGATGCAATTCATTTGCTGGTGAAAAATGTAATGCTGTAAGAGAAGCATTTCCATTTAATCTTTGAGTTAAGTTATGCGCTAACTTCAATAAGGTCTTGCCCGACTCCGGCTTTCCAAAAGAAAAAATTACCTTGTATTTATTGGTTTCTTTTATTTCAACCTGCGCTTCTACTTGTTTTGTTTTGAAAAACCAATTGATCAGATTCAAAGCAGGACCTGTCATAAAAGTAGTGCCAAGTGCCATAAGCACCATCATCGAAAAAATGGCAGGGCTTAATACACCCAGGTCATACCCGATGTTCAATACCACAAGCTCCATCAGCCCCCTGGTATTCATTAATGCACCGATTGAAAGACTGTCTTTCCAGCTTTGTCCCACAAATTTTGCAGCAATAGCGCTGCCTGCAAATTTGCCGGCTACCGCCACTACAATAATTAACCCAGTGAGTTTCCACAAATGAGGATCGTTCAATAATCCCAATTGGGTCCGCAATCCTGTAAACACAAAAAACAATGGAAGCAAAAGCACCAAAGCCACATCTTCTACCTTTTCAATAAATAGTGTTCTGAATTTTATATTTTCAGGCATAATAGCGCCGGCCATAAATGCACCAAACAATGCATGAATGCCTATAATCTCGGTAGTATAGGCAGAAACAATCAACGTAAGAAAAAAAATGGCTACAATTGGCTTGGTTAAACTTTCTTTTGATGTATAGATATTACCGATACGTGTAAGAAAAGGTTTTACAATTTTGATCATCAGCAAAACATAGGCAAGTGCTAAAAGAATGGTGTATAAAGCGCTCACAAAAGATCCTGCCTTTACAATGGCTATAACTGCCGCCAGTATACACCATGCGGTAATATCATCTGCCGCTGCACAGGTTATAACAAGGGCACCCAATGATGTTTTCATAATGCCTCGCTCCTGCACGATTCTGGCCAATACCGGAAACGCGGTGATGCTCATAGCAATTCCCATAAACAATCCGAAGGATAGAAAATGGACTCCTTCCGGTGCAAAAGATTGATATAAAAAATACGCCAGACCAGTGCCAAGCGCAAAGGGGATAATAATACTGGCATGGCTGATCACAACTGCATCATGGGTTTGATTGCGAAGTATCTTCAAATCCAGTTCCATACCAACAATAAACATAAAAAATATCAATCCTATCTGGCTTAGAAACTGAAGATTTCCGAGAGATGGTGCAGGAAACAGCATGCCGGAGAATGCAGGGAAAAATAAACCCATGAAGGAGGGTCCCAACAAAATGCCCGCTATCATTTCACCAATCACAGAAGGCTGCCCTATTTTGCGGGCGAGCCAGCCAAGCAACCTTGCTGTAAGTACAATGGTAACAATCTGCGCTAACAAAACTGCCAGCGGGTGCTGCAGGTTATGAATCATGGAATCTATAAAATCCTGCCACTGGTTTTTACCGGTTACCACTACTTTCAGGTTCTTTCCTTCCTGTAGTTTTTCGCCGCGCACCACAAACCAGTAAATCAATGCTGTAAAAACACTTATTGTACCAATATAAAAAACACTGTTTCTTAATTTTCTCATACGCCGTCTTCCTTTAGCTGGAACAAGGTTAGCAGGTGTTCGATATTAATCTATAAAAGCAAAATTGGCAACTATATTTTAAATATGACAAGCGTGTGAAATAAAATTACCAATTAATGTAACAAGATGGAAAAAGTTTATAACAAAATTGTTTTATGCTTTTATTATTTGAGGAGCGTATGATTATGGATAATGGTTCTGCAGGTGTATCTGATCCGCTACAAACCGGAAACCATTCACGGATAGTATCATGTTTAAAAGGGGAATATAATCACGACTCTATCCCTGGAACCAGATAAATTTTCCCGTCTTTATTTTTATGAACTTCTATAGAACTTAAAGCAAGATCAGACAGATCATGTCCCCATATGCCGTATTTTCCATTTGTCTCGTTTCGGTTTATTAAGCCTTTTCTCTTATCGGCAGGTACTGTTTTGACTGTTGCTGATGATTCCTCCTCCTCATATATCTGGTGATATTTCTTGCTTATTTCTTCAATCAACTGCTTTCTTGAAAATCCTTTTTCTGTGGCAGATAGTTCAAAAACTACGGGCTTTGCTAATGGGTAATCAATAAAAAGTGTAGCCTGAGAAAATGGCAAAACTATTTCATCCGCATCTATCAATCTGCTTAATTCCGTATCGGTTTTAATAAGGTTAATCCATGGAACAGGTTCATTCCCGAAATTCTTTACATCCTCTTCAGTTGGTGACAGTTTTAATTCAATCTCGAAAATCACAGGTCCTAGTGTATCTGCTTCTTTAGCCTCTTCCATTGCAGCTTTTTCTAATGCAGCCATATCCACTTTATTATTGCCGGGAGCAGCAGAAGGTTGTTTGCAACTTAAAACAATAATTACAAGAAGGAATAGTTGAAATTTCATAGTATGTGTTAATTAAAGTTAGTTTATAATGCTGCCCACAAAAATTGATAGAACAGGTAAAACAATATCATTACTATACCCATTGCTATCAAAGATTTTTTCATGGAATGTTTTCCTATAATAAACCCAGCTACTCCAAACGATAAAGCAGGCAACCATACCCACGATAATTTTATCATAGCGGTTTCGCTCAAATCGCTTTCTCCCCAAATGTATATCACAAACATTTGCGCTACCGAGTAAATCAGCGCAACAATATAAAATCCCCGAAGCTGTTTTTGCTGCTGTTTTGCAGCGCCACTTTGTGATGATGCAATGTAATTATTTTGTAAAGTATTCAATGGAGGCGATCCATTGTGTTCTTTCTCCTTTAATGCATCTTCCAGGTCTTTCCCGTACAAATGATAACTGCTATCATTTTTTTTAGCCGCCCATTCATTGGCACGCATTAAAAGGCGGGTATGAAATTTAACCCATTCAAGGTCGGTATTAAGCGTGCTGATCAATGAGGAAAAAGATTGCGAAAAATCGTCTGTATCGCGAAAAGGCAACCAGTTTATTTTTGCTATACTGTTACTTGTGTTTAATTTCTCATCAAAGTTTCTATGGACTATGGGAATTATTCTTTTGCCTAGCTTTTCTGCAACACCTGCTTCTTCTATACAGGTTTTTGAAATAAAATAGTCAGGCGATAATATACACAGGAATGTTGTGGTGCTTTCTATAGCGGTATAAATTTCATCCCACCATTTAGCAGAGTAAGGTATATCCATCCAATCAACCCACACATTTTTACCAGCTTTTGTTAAAGCTTCATTTAAACGCCTGACAAATGCAGCATCTTTTCGTGAATACGAAATAAATACGTCAGACATTTCCATATGAAAAAATTGAGATTATACACTTCCTTTATTCCGGCACCTTATGTATGGTAAAATACACAACATCTTTAATAGTTGTACCATCCGAAGCTTTTATTTCAAACCTCAGCCTCATGGTTTGCGCTGGTCCTATCTCAGGAACCTTTAACACCAAGCTATGACCATCTTCGCTTACTACCGCTTCTTTTACCATTATCGTATCTACTCCTTCCTTATCGGGATACTTAACAGAATAGTTGGGAGAACCATAATTACTTGTCCATTTGTAATTGTACTGAATAATGTTATAGTGTGAAAGATCTTTTACTGCATCTTTATCAAGCGCACAGTTAAAATGCATTTGAATGCCGCCTTTTACTGTTTCAACACCTGTCATCAAGTGTCCATCTCCACCTTTGTATCTCACACGACTAAGCACTCCATATTTTGTTGCCACACCATCATCCCAACCAGTAAGCCCGGTAGTATATATATTTTTATCAACAGGGTTAACTGCCACACGTTGTACACCAGCTTCAAATTGAAAAGGCAAAGCCAGTATCGCTCCTTGCGTGGTAGTATCTATTTGCTGTGGATAAAAAGCATACAACCAACCACGTCCATAACTGGAATGGATAAACGTATTCCCAAGTGGTCCCCAGTTTCTATCGCTCCATACCCCGCCACCTGGAGAGTTATCAATTTCCTGTGGAAGCCATAATGCAGGCTGATCAAAGCCTTCAGGCACTTTTACCAGTTCAGGTTTTATTACACCATCAACCGCCTGCTCTTTTGTAAAATGTTTTCCATCCGGGCTCCAACCTCCGCTCTCATCTAATAGGTTTGGAACATAGCCATAATATCCACCTTGTTTTACAAGATTAATTTTATTAGCAGGCATCCAGTTTCCCTGGTTATCGCTCACATATATTTTATCATCGGGTGTAAGCGTAATGCCATTGTCTGTTCGGAAACCGGTGGCTATACTTTCTCCATGCTTTCCATCCGGTGAAACTTTAATTACATTGCCCGGATCTTTATTGTCTGTATACTCTCCTGCTTTGGCATAATAAAAATTTCCTTTACTATCTGTTTCCAGCCCGAAATTGAACGAGTGAAAAAAGGAAGAAACATCTTTATCTGCATAAAAATTCTCATAAAAATCTGTTTCGCCATCTCCATTCAGATCGTGCAGCAACACAATACCATTGTGTGTAGTTACAAATATTTTATCATTTACTACTTTTAGCCCCATCGGTTCATATAAGCCAGCCGCAATTCTTTGCCAGGAAACATGTTGAAGTATATTATCAATGCCTGATGCAACCCACACATCGCCTGTATATGTTCCAACAACCAGGTCTCCGTTATTTTTGAATCCTAAACAACTGGGTCTTACCCATGCATTCCACGGATTATTGAAAGGTAATCCGATATTATCAACCGTGTAAGGATAATCTTTTTGCAGCAATACTGCCTTTGCAGGATCAGTTCTATCTGCGTCTGTACTGTATATCGGATCAAAGTGAGGAATGTTGGCATTGAGCATTCCAACAGTTGTAACCCTGCCTGCCCATTGGGCTTTGCCACCCTGGATCATCTGAGCAAAGGAAAGCTCTTTTTTTTCTGTGGATCGCAGCGCTACATATTTCTTGAAAGCTGGCAGCCCCATTCCATTGCTCCCGGATATTCTCAGCACATTCAGCACAATCGTGTCTGCACTTTGGGGAATCGTCAATACCATTCTGTTTTGTTCGTCTATACTATACCGTATATTTTTTTCATAGCCGATAACAGCAGCAGCAACAAAGCGTTTACTAACCGGATCTGTTAAGATGCGGATAGCACTATCTCCCGACTTTTTTCCGTCGGCCATCTGACCAATATATATCTTCTGTTCACTACCTGGGGCAATCCTTAATGTTTGTGATAGTATAGTATTGTTTTGCAGAGCAATGCTCTGCGGGTATTCCAACACTTCCCGGCCCATAACAGCGTATGAAAGAATCACTCCTTTATTGTATGCGTAATGTCCGTGGTAGTCCATCCATTCAGTTGGTAAAGGACTGCGTTTCCCTGTGGATTGCAGCAACGAATCAATTTTGTCATTCAACGTCCATTGCCACATGTTCAATCCATCCATTACACTTCCTTGCACAGCAGGAGGTCCTTCTCCCCTGTAATTTTTATATTTCGTTTGTGTCAGATTTAAGCTTCCTTTCCACACAGCCGCGGTATTCATACGCAACAGGTTGTAACTCATCATAACGTTATTGCTCAACCGAACGGTAAGCATCCCCGATCCAACATTCTTCAACTGGGAGTGTATAGCAGGGCCGTAGTCACTTGTGTGGTGTTGAAACCACTCCTGCCCGTATTTCAAATTTCCTTTTAATGCTTCGTTTTTTACAATTTGTTGTTGTGTGGCTACATCATTTCCTGCTTTTGGTAATGTAGCCAGGTAAGCATTTGTGATATTAAAATATTGTGATAGATTCGATTCCTTTATAAATGTTTCCCTGATATATTGTATTACATAATACCGTTCTGCAGGAGAAAGCCAGCTTTGCGCAGGCATAGCACCGGCGCCATTGGTAACGGTACGCCACATATCGTAAGGTTTATTTCCGAACCGTAATTTGTCTTTGCTGAACGATCTTGCCTGCGCCAGTGATGCTGTTCCATTGGCTCCGTGACAGGCTATGCAGGAGGATTGATACAATTGCTTACCTTTTTCCAGCGTTGCCTTATTTAATTTTTTTAATAAAACGGCATGGTCTGTTTCCGGCAACTTGTCTTGCGAAAAACCGTAAAGGCAGATTGTTGCAAGCAGTACGCAAAAAAATAATTTCATTTTAGCCGGGTGGGTTTAGTATAAACTGAAATGTACTTCATTTTGTAAAAATAGGGATAACAAAATCATTACATTTAGGTAACATAGTCCCAATGTTTACAATAACTATGTTTGTGCAAGTGATCAAGCCAAAAGAAAGTTTAATACAAAACGTATGAAATTATCTCTCACTGTAATTGCAAGTGCATTATTTTTTGCAAAAAGTTTTGGACAGGATCTGAAACTACCTGTAATGGAAGCCGAGATACTTAAACCCAAATTCGAATTTGATTATTGGGGCAAATTGGAATTGTCTGGTATTGTAAAAAGCAGGTCGGATAATAATGTATTCTGGATCCATAATGATTCAGGCGATAAACCAAGAGTATTTGCCATAGACAGTTTGGGTAGATTTTATGAATCGGATCGTTATAAAAACTTTGAAGGCATACTGGTTGAAGGTGCCACCAATGTTGATTGGGAAGATATCACAATGGATAATAAAGGTAACCTGGTAGTTGCCGACGCTGGCAATAATGGAAACGACAGAAAAGATCTTGTATTATATGTTATACCAGAACCAGCACCTAAAGCAAGCAATACCACCTATTTGAAAAAGCTTTTTTTTAAATACCCTGATCAAAAAGCATTTCCAGACAGAAAAGATTTTAATTACGATTGCGAAGCTGTATTTTTTGCAGACAACCATTTCCAATTTTTATCAAAAGACAGAAGCGATACATATACAAGACTGTACCGCATGGATGCTGAAAAAACCGATGAAGTAAATACACTTACATTGGTAGACAGGTTTAATATTGGCGGAAAAGTTACCGCTGCTGATGCGTCGCTGGATGGCAACCGCATTGTTGTAATCACTTATACCGCTATCTGGATATTTGAACGTACTGATGCCAATAGTTCTTATTTCAAAGGAAATATATGGTGGCTGCCTGTTAAAGCACCACAAATTGAATCTGTTTGTTTTAAAGATCCTTCTACGCTTTGGCTGCTTGACGAAGAAAAGTCTGTACTATATGAAGTGCCAGTAAGCAAACTGGTGAAAGTGAAATAGCGGTGAAACAGGTAATGCAAAAATTATATCGTAACCCTGCGTGGGCGCTTGTGGCAGGCTTTGGAACTTATTTTTGTATGTATGGCTTTCGCAAACCATATACCGCGGCAACCTACGATGACAATACGTTCCTGGGCATTGATTATAAATTTCTCCTCATCATTTTTCAAACTGCCGGCTATGTTATTGCTAAATGGCTGGGCATAAAAATTATTGCTGAAATAAGACGGGAACAACGCATCAAATTGCTACTATCGCTTATATTATTTGCAGAGTTGATGTTGCTGCTTTTCGCGTTCATTCCATTCCCTCTCAATATTGTTTGCTTGTTTCTAAATGGGCTTGCTCTTGGTGTTGTATTTGGGTTAGTGCTTGGATGTATGGAAGGCAGAAAAAATACGGAAGCATTGGTAGCAGGTTTATGCGCCAGTTTTATTCTTGCAGATGGTGTTTCAAAATCAGTGGGTCAATTTTTATTAAATAATACAGTGCCTGAAAAATGGATGCCTTTTGTAGCAGGTATTATTTTCCTGGTTCCAACCTTTTTATTTGTTGCGATGCTTAGCAAAGTGCCTGCTCCATCAAAAGAAGATATTACAAACAGGTCTGAACGCATTCCTATGAAAGGAATGATGCGAAAAAATTTCTTTATAAAATATTGGCCAGGTTTAACCTGTGTTACACTGGCTTATTTATTTGTAACATTATTGCGCAGTCTTCGGGCAGATTTTGCTCCTGAACTCTGGCGGAACCTTGGATATCATCAAACACCGGCCTTGTATACGCAATCAGAGTTAGTGGTGTCGTTTGGGGTAGTAATTATAAATGGATTGGCTGTATTTATAAAAGATCACAGGAAAGCATTTTGTGTTTCGCTTGTTACATGCATAGCCGGATTCATGACTTTACTGTTGAGTATAGCGGGATTTGAATATGGCATGAATGTCTTTGTGTTTATGGTGCTCGCAGGATTGGGTGTATATATTCCGTATGTGGCTATTCACACCACCGTATTTGAAAGATTGATTGCTGTTACAAAAGAAAAAGCCACTACGGGTTTTTTAATGTACGTGGTAGATTCTGTTGGTTATACGGGTTATATTCTACTGATGCTGTTCCGCTATTTCACACCTCCGGGGCAATCAGTCCTGTCTCTTTTCACAGCGATTTGTATTAACCTTGGAATTGCAGGAGCAGCTATTATTTTATTGAGCATTATCTATTTCACCAAAAAAAGAAAGCATAATGAACCAGGCATTGGTCAGTTTTCCACCGGGAAGAGCGGTTATCTTTAATGGACATGGCAAACCGTTTGAATTTGTATCGCATACGCTCCCACTCTTAAAGCCGGGTGAAATACTGGTTAAAATTTTATATACTACCCTCTGCGGTAGTGATATACATACCTATTGTGGCAGAAGACAGGAACCTCCGCATGTAGTGCTTGGTCATGAAATAGCAGGAGAAATTATGTGGATCAGCCCTGAGCATAATGGAACCGATATAAATGGTACAGCGCTTAATACAGGTGATCTTATTACGTGGGCAATATTTCAGGTACCCTTTGGCGTTAGCGCGCCAAAGGAAGACATGCCGCAAAAAAGTGAAGGACTTTTTAAATATGGACATGTATTAGCCAGTGGCGATGAAATTTTTAATGGTGGACTGGCAGACTACTGCATCATAAAATACAACACTGCTGTTATTAAGCTTGACAAATCTGTTCCGTTGAAGGTAGCTGCCACCATTAGTTGTGCACATGCCACAATAATGGGTGCGGTACGTGTAGCTGGTGATATTAAGGAGCAGCGCGTTGTAGTATTTGGCGCAGGATTACTGGGTCTTTCCTGCGTGGCTATGTGTAAAGAAGCCGGTGCTTCGTATGTAACCATTGTAGATATTGACGAATCACGTTTAAAGTGGGGAGAGAAATTTGGCGCAGATTATACATTTCTGTTAGATGGTGCTGATACAAAGCCATGGGGTGACGCAGATATTGTTTTCGATATGACTGGGCATCCCGGTGCAATGAAAACAGGATTAGAAACTTTGGCTATCGGAGGACGTGCCATCTGGATAGGTGCGGTATATCCTGATAAACCGGTAGAAGTAGATGCTCAGCATATAGTCAGGAAAATATTGCAGATACGCGGATTACATAATTATAATTACGACGATTTTGTGAATGCCGCGGCATTTATCACCAAACATGTGGGTCATTATCCTTTTGAATTGCTTGTTGAAAAAGAATTTTCCCTAAACGAAATTGAAGAGGCATTTCAATTTGCGCATTCAGCAAAGCCAGTAAGAGTTGGAATAAAAGTGAACGATTAACAGGAATTAATCCTTATTCTTCAGCGGTTTCATAAGATACTTTGGCGATTCGTAATACCCTTGCCGGAAATAAAAACGGTGCGCATCTTTGCGGCGTTCGTGGCAATGCACTTCTATGCGGTCGCATTGGTTTTCCCTTGCTGCAGCTTCACAATATTCTTCCATTGCCAATCCTATTCCTTTACTTCTTACCTTTTCGTCAACAGCGAAATAGCCAATTCTTGCTATATCACCTTCCAGCCCGAGTTGTGGAAGAAATTCAATCACCATAAATGCGACTACCATTCCATCCATATCATATACAACCAGTTTTGCAAGCGGATTATTTAAAATGATTTCCATTTTCCGCTGAATAAATAAAGCACTGCCCGGGTAGTCAAGCTGATCTAATAATTTTGTAATAGCAGCATGATCTGCAATAACAGCATTTCTAATAGCCATAGTGTATTTAGTCGAGATACAATTGTTTCAGCTTTTTTAATTTCTTTTTATCCAGTCCCATTTCTTTTTTAAGAAAATTATCTACTGAACCATATTGCTGGTTAATAGAAGCAAAGGTAGCATCCAGGTATGATTCTCTTGCAGCCATCATGTTACGTGCAAGCTTTTCATTCAATCCATACATTTTCACCATTCCTATTATAGCTCTTTCGTTTTCAGCAGCACGGTAATAATTCGTAGCAAGGTAATCCTTCATGATCACAGTTGTATCTACACCCAGTGCATAGAGTACGAGCGCTGCTCCAATACCTGTTCTGTCTTTGCCTGCTGTGCAATGAAACAGCAAAGCGCTGTCTTTATTCAGTGTCAACAGTTCATCAAACATAGGCTTGTATCTTTCTTTAAATGGATGAACATCGCTGTAAAAGCCAGTGAGGAAAGAATCATTGGCCATTTGCTGTACCATATTTTTCATATAAGCGCTATCGCCGATATGCTCACTACCCGAAGGCAATGATATGCGTGTGGCACCTTTCGGCAATTTATCGGGTGCAACCTTTACTTCATACGGACCTCTGAAATCAGCTACCACTGCAATTGATTTCCCTTGTAATACGTCAAGATCATGTTCACTCAATTTATCTAATGCGGCAGAACGGTATATCTTTCCCCACTTTACATGTTTGCCATCTGCCGTTTGGTAGCCACCAAGATCTCTGAAGTTAATAGCTCCCTGTAACTTTATTTCGCGTTGTGTGCTATCTGTTATTTGTGCAGTTAAAAACAGTGGTGCTGCAAGGATTGCAAGAAGAAAATATTTCATACTAAAAATGTTTTGAAAATAAAATCCGGTAAAATTGTATAAGTGTAATTGGTAAAAAGACGCTAATGTAGAGAGTGATAATATCTGGAAAAGTTAATCTGAAAATGGTAACAATAACTTCTTGTAACTGTGGATAAGTGTGCAAAACTTGGCGTTTAACCCAGGTGCGAATAACATTGGGTTAATATTCTCTTAATATAGCGGGAATAGTTTTACAGCTTAATCCATGAGAAAATGACAAGCATCATTATACTTTCTTTTATTATTGCGCAAACCGCTATTACCATCTATCTTTTTAACGCACTTCATTTAAAAGATAGTTTTGAAAAAATTCTGAATGCTTTTCTTATTATTCTTTTTTTTCACCTGGGAACAAAGCTGTTTATTCTGGCCGTACTACAGGACTCATTTTTATACAACAACAATGTAACAGGTTTTGGATTATCGTATGGACCATTGATTTATTTCACTGCCAGAATCTATGTAAATAAACCTGTTTCACGCAAAGGCATGCTTGTGCATATGAGCCCTTTTTTATTATTCACCGGTTTTTACCTATTAAATAGTGTTGGATACTTGTTTGGATTAATATCTCATGATTTTGTTGTCTTTTACAGCATGCCTTATCAATGGCTGGTTATTGCATCGCTGTTAGTCTATCCTGTTTTATCCGCGAACCTTCTGAATGATTATCGCAGACTGGAACATATACTCACAGATGCTAAATTGAGGTTGCTCAACGGTATAACAGCCATTATGATAATTGGCACCACGCTTGGCTTATGCATTGCATGTATACGTTATGCGCATACCGGTCACCATACTTTCGACATAAGGCTGGTTCCTTATATGTGCTTTATAGTGATACCTGCTTTAATACTGCGGTATAAAATGCAGCCGGTAATAATATATACAACCATAGAAACGGAGCCAACTGAAGAAGAAATAACCATTAATATGGAGGAAGAGCCTATTGAAAAAGAAAAAAGATATAAAAAATCTACTTTAAGTGATGAGATGATGGACAGGTACGAAACTATCTTAAAAAAGTTTATGGATAAAAGTAAAATATACCTTGATACTGAACTCTCTTTGGAAGACCTCGCATCCCGCTCCGCAATTCCAAAACATCATCTTACCCAGTTATTAAATGAAAGGTTCAGAAAAAACTTTTATGTCTTTATTAATGAATATCGCATAGAAGAGGCGATAAAAAAATTAAGTACTACCGATGATGATAACGTAAGTATGTTATCGCTTGCATATGACTGTGGCTTTAATTCAAAATCATCCTTCAATAATTACTTCAAAAAAGTAACAGGTCATACGCCTTCCGGTTTTAGAAAAGAACATGCGATGCAGCCTGTGGAGAAATGAAAAATCGGTTGATAATATTTCAGTAATAATTAAGTAATCCGTAGGTAACATTCTAACAATTTCTTTTTCAACGTTTTACAAACACAACCTGTCCTTCCCATTTTATACGTACGTTTTTATGTATTTCCCTTTTGGCGTTGTCGTTAAAAATTTTTGATGAAAGCAGTTTTGCATTGAAGTTATTTTAAACCACTTCAATTTGAAATTGATGAAACACAAACTAGCGCTCATGCGAAGGATAGCAGCAGTACTATTGCTCATCCTTGTTCTGGTTGTTGGTGCAACAGCACAGGACAAAACAATTACAGGAAAAGTTTCCGGGAAAGATGGAAAAGGTTTACCCGGTGTAAGTGTACAGGAAAAGGAAAATCTGTAGGTGCTACTACAGATGAAGCAGGATCGTTTTCTATACATGTATCATCAGCTGCTTCTGCCTTATTATTTACTTATATAGGGCACATACCCCAGGAAGTAGCATTAAACAATCAAACATTTGTTGAGATCACAATGCAGGAAGACAGCAAGTCTTTATCTGAAGTTGTGGTAACTGCGATGGGAATAAAAAAAGAAGCAAAAAGGCTCGGCTATTCTGTGCAGGAAGTGAAAGGATCAGATCTTACAAAAGCAAGAGATGCAAACCCTATCAATTCACTGGCAGGTAAAGTTGCCGGTTTAACCGTGGGTGCAAGTGCTGAAATGTTGGGTCGTCCTGAAATTGTATTGCGTGGTAGTAAAGATTTATTATTTGTTGTTGATGGACTTCCTATCAATACCGATACATGGAATATCAGTCCTGACGATATTGAATCTTATACAGTGTTAAAGGCGGCCAATGCAGCTGCTTTATATGGCTTCCGTGGACAGAACGGAGCTATTGTAATTACAACTAAAAGAGGTTCTAAAGATAAAAAAGGCTGGCAGGTAGATGTAAATACCAGCACCACTCTTGAAAGTGGCTTTCTTGCGGAGCCACAAGCCCAGGTAGAATATGGACGCGGAACTACATTTAAATACAGTTATGGAGACAGATTGTACGACAACAGTCAGCGTTTACCTGAGTGGGGCCCCCGCTTTGAAGGTCAGGCAGTAAAGCAGTACGATAGTCCTTATGACCTTACTACAGGCATCAGAACAGCCACACCATGGACGGCAAGAGGTGCTGACAATTTCAACAAGTTTATGGAGACAGGAATTATCAATACAAACAATATATCCATGTCTGCTGCAACTGAACGCTCTGATATAAGAATTTCATTGTCGAACATGAACCAGAAGGGAATGGCGCCTAATACAAAACTGCATTCATACACTATGGCATTGAATGCAGGTTATAATATTACAAACAAGTTAAGAGTTGAGGCAAGCGTAAATCTGAACAAACAATATTCTCCTAACATACCTGATGTAAACTACGGTCCTAACTCCTACATCTATATGTTTAAAGTGTATGGTTCCGCAGATTATGATATTGATGACCTTAAAGATATTTATAAAGGTCCACAGGGTGTACAGGATCTTATCCCCTATGCGCAGGAATACGGTCGTGAAAACAGTGCCTGGTTTATTGCAAAAAAATGGCTTCGCTCTCACGATAAAACAGATGTGAACGGCTATGTAAAATTGAGTTACAAATTCAACAATGCTTTAAGCCTGAGTTTACGTTCGCAGTTTACTACCTGGAATCAGGTACGTACCGAGCAGGTACCTGCAGGTATTAACCTGAATACCTATACGCCCTGGTATTATTTCGGCTGGTACGGAGATTATCGGGAAGATCGCCGCAATATGTTTGAAAACAATAATGACCTGATATTGAATTTTGATAAAAGGTTTGGCAAGGTTGCTGTTACCGCTCTTGTGGGTGGTAGCGACAGGGCATTTAATTATAATTCATTGTTCGGAACAACAAAGGCACTTGCTGTTCCTAATGTATATGCACTCACTAATTCTATTGTTCCATATTCATCTTATACATGGGGCTCTAAAATGCAGGTGTACAGCGGATTTTACTCTTTTGATATTACTTACGACAAATATCTGACGCTTTCAAATACAGGCAGGGTAGACCATTTGTCAACGTTACCCTCTAATAACAATACCTTCTTTTATCCATCTGTATCATTAAGTTCAGTAATCAGTGATTATGTAAATATGCCAGATGCTATTTCTTTTCTTAAGGTTCGTGCGTCGTTTGCAGATGTTAAAGGTGGTTTAACTACACCTACTGCGCCTTCCGCATTTTCTCTTAATACAGGATTAAGCATCAATGGAGGTTTACTGGGTTATGGTACTGACTTGTTGACTTCTTACGACGGCCCTACGTATGATAACCAGAACGCGTACAATTTTACCACTTATTACAACGGTACTCCTTCTGTGGATTACAACACCAAAGGCACGCTTGCCAATCCGAATATAAAACCGTTTGATGTAAAATCTTATGAAGCTGGCGTGGAAATGAAATTTATAAAAAACCGGCTTGGTCTTGACGTTACTTATTTTACAACAGAAAACGGCCCCATCATTTTCCCTTTAAGAGTGGCGGGTTCAACAGGGTATATTAATAAAAATCAAAACGCCCTTACCACCGAAAAGAAAGGATTTGAAATTGCACTCTCTGGTTCTCCGCTAAAAAGCGCCAAAGGTTTAAACTGGGATGTATTGGTGAACTATGCAACATACAAAGAAACGTTGAAGGACATATTCGAAGATGAACAGGAAATATTGCTGAATAATCACTATTATAAAAAAGGAGAAAGACTAGACGCTATTTATAACGTAGGATTTGTAAGAGATGCAAGCAATAATATTGTGTATAGTGGAGGCTTACCATTAAGGGCGCCATCAGATCCAAGAAACAATACCTTTTTAGGATATGCCAATCCTGACTTTACATTTGGTATCAACAACCGTTTTTCTTATCACAACTTTACTTTCAGTTTTCAATTTGATGGAAGGATTGGTGGTAAAATCTATGACGAAGTATATAAGGATGGCATGAACGGTGGTACATCTATTGAAAGTGCAACCGGTGCTTTTGGTGCTGCACGTCTCGCAGAGTGGCAAACCACCAACCTTGGCACAGTAGCACCAACAGGCAAATATGTGGCTGATGGTGTGAAAATTGTTAGTGGTACGCCAACATATAGTGATGGTAAAATAACAAATCTGAAAGACATTGAATTTGCTCCTAATGATGTACCTGTTACCGTACAGAATTTTATTTCTTCCGGTATTGGTAATGTAAATGAATACTGGATGACAGATCGTTCATTTGCCAAATTGCGCGAAGTAACCCTTGGTTATACTTTCCCTGCATCTATGTTTGGAAATAGTAAACTGATCAAATCGGCCTCTTTTTCTTTAGTGGGAAGAAACCTGTTGTATTTCGCTAAAAGAAGGGATATGGATCTTGATCAGTTTGCTTCAGGTTACAACGCATCAGACAGATCGCTCGGAAATGGTGGAATTCTGCAAAGCACTACCGCCAGGAGATTTGGTTTTAACATAAACGTGAGTTTCTAATTTAAAAAAAAATTATTATATGAGGAATGCAATCGGAAATGCCATCATTGGCTTACTGATAATAACGACCGGGTTAAGCAGTTGTCAGAAGGGTGACCTGTTGTCGAACCCCAACGTAGCAGCGGAGAATTCTACAGTGCCTGTATCTTTAATATTCAACCATATTGCGGCTAATACATTAAGAGAGGAAGAGCCTGTTATTTCAACTGTGTATCGCTACAATCAAAATATCGTATCCAACTATTCTTATTACTTTGGCACTAACACATATAACTGGTCTAATACAAACCAGACTTATGACATAATAAGATACTGCAATAAACTGGATGAACAGGTACAAAAACAATACGCTGACGCTCCAAGCGTGTATCGTGGTTTAAGTAAATTTTATAGAGCATACGCCTTTATATGGTTAACGCAACGCGTAGGGGATATACCAATGAGCCAGGCAGGTGATGAAAACAACCTTACACCGGCTTACGACAGTCAGCATGATGTTTACAAAAATTGCCTGGCTTTATTAGACACTGCTAATAGTATATTGAGCACGCTCCCACCTACTGCTACCGTTAACGGAGATATATACGGGTTAACCAACCTGCAATGGCGGAAAGTAATCAATTCGTATAAGCTTCGCATACTCATCAGCCTGAGCAAAAGAGCCGAAGATAATGCCGATTTAAATATCAAGCAGCAGTTTGCAGCGATTGTAAGTGACGCTGATACTTACCCTATCATGTCATCTAATGCAGATAACCTGGCCTATAAGTATACAGCTATTACATTGTATCCGCCTAATCGCTCTGGTAATGCACCATATAATAACTGCGAAAATATCAGCAAGACTTTTTTTGACATAACAGCTGCATATGGCGAACCCCGTGTGTTTGCCCTTACTATTCCTGCACAGGAGCAGATAACAGCAGGTAAACAAGCCGGTGATTTTACTGCTTACGTTGGGGAAGACAATGCTAAGTCACAGGGGTTGATGTCTAATTTTTCAGCAGATGGTAAATATTCAAACCTGAGTTATACAAGATATATGTCATCGCCTTCTGGCGCCAATGCGGAGCCTTATATCATACTTGGCTACCCTGAAATGTGCTTTAACATTGCTGAAGCCGCTTACAGAGGCTGGCTTACAGATGAAAGTGCGGCAGACTGGTATAATAAAGGAATTGACGCCTCCATGAATGTATATGGTTTAACACAAGGGCAGATATTAACCATCAAGAGTGTAGACGGAACGGTAACTTTTGGTACAGCAACTGCAGATATTAACAGCTTTAAGGCTAACGCCAATGTAGCTTATAATGATGCAGAAGGACTAACACAGATCCTGACACAGAAATATGTAGCCTTCTTTATGAATTCCGGATACGAATCGTATTACAACTGGCGCCGTACCGGCATTCCTGCATTCAGCCAGGGTGATGTTGGCATTGGTACTGCCAATAATATGATTCCTTTGCGTTGGCAATACCCACAGGATGAAATAACTTACAACAACGCAAATTATTCGTCAGCCATCTCTAGTCAGTATGGTGGAACTGATGATGTAAATGCGAAGATGTGGTTAATTAAATAAACCTGAAAAGAATGGTAAACAAAAAAGTGTTTACCATTCTTTTTTAAGAAACAGCAAAAAAGATGAAGAAGAAAAATGAAAGAACGATTGTTTCACGTAAGTGAGGATGCCACAATAAGAGTATTTGAACCACGGGCAGCCTCATTTTATAGTGATAAATTAAAGGATAACGTGGTTTTTGCTATCAATGATCAAATGCTGCACAATTATCTACTGCCAAGAAATTGCCCGCGTGTAACATTTTATGCAGGAGAAGCTACAACTGATACTGACAAAAAAAAGTTTTTTGGCGTTTCTTCCGCCAGATATATAATTGCCGTGGAAGCTGCATGGCTTCATGCCATTCAACGCACTGTGCTGTATTGTTACGAATTTTTACCTGAAACATTTACCCTCTTTGATGAATGTGCCGGATATTATATTTCCAAATCACCAGTTGTGCCCGTTGCGGAAAAACCTGTTTATAATCTCATGGAATCGTTATTACAGAGAAATGTTGAACTAAGGTTTATGCCATCCATAGCTGTATTTGGCGAAGAAGTAAAAAAATCGAGTCTGCAATTTTCATTAATAAGAATGCGCAATATAAAAAAAGAAGCCGGCAACAGTATTGATATTATGGACTCCTATTCCTGGCCCATTCACCCAGATTTAACGATTCATGATCTGAAGAATAGGAAATAAAATTCTCTCCATATATAGTAAAGCAGGCACAGCATCTAAAGCTCACTTGTCAGTATGCTTAAATTGAACGCTCACTTTTCATTCCTGATAAATTTTTTCTTCTGATTTTCAAAAACCCTACTCGCACTCAATGTAAAGGCTGGCATAAGATTGGCGCATAGTATATTTCTCCTGCAAATTCTATATTGACGAATAATTTTGAATATAGTAAACTTGTATACTCATTCATTAAATATAAACAGGCTGTATGAAAATGAAAGCAATGGTTATTTTAGCATCAATGTTTTTTGTGCTGCAATTGAAAGCTCAAACTATTCACCCGGATCTTACTTCGGCTGGTAATTTTGTTGCGGTAAACAGGCAAGTAATCATTAGTACAAAAGATGATAAAAACATTGTTCAACTAAACAGTCAGCCAAACGATGGTATTGCATGGGTAAAAAATGTTTCTTTTTCAACCGGGACAATAGCCTTTGATGTAAAGGGTAAAAATGTATTACAGGAAAGTTTTGTGGGCATTGCATTCCACGGTATAAACGACAGCAGTTTTGATGCTATCTATTTTCGCCCATTCAATTTCCAGTCAAATGAAGCAGTAAGAAAAAGCCATTCCGTTCAGTATATCTGTATGCCCAAATATGATTGGTCGTACCTGCGCGAAACATTTCCGGGTAAGTATGAGAATGCACTGGTATCAACCATCGATCCTGATGCCTGGTTTCATGTAAAAATCATAGTGAAGAAAGATGTCATAGAAGTATATGTAAACAACGATATAAAGTCTTCATTACAAGTACAACCTATTATGCATTATACTGAAGGAAAAATTGGTTTTTGGGTAGGTAATAATTCTGATGGATCATTTTCAAATCTAACCATCCAAAACAATTAAATGCAGGTGATCCTCTTTTTATAACAGTATTTTTAATTCATTATAGAAGCTATTAGAAATAACCGCTCAAAAAGCCAGAAAAAATTATGGTGATTCACATCATAATATGTAATATTGCACCCCATTTAGCCCAGATGGCGGAATTGGTAGACGCGTCAGACTCAAAATCTGGTATTGGCAACAATGTGCAGGTTCGATTCCTGTTCTGGGCACTTAGAAGCCTTGCGATAATTAGCAGGGCTTTTTTATTTATACTGCTTTTCTACCATACAACAGCTGCACGGCAGAATATCAACCCCCAGCAAAAAAAAATCACATTCTCAGGCCCCAACCTTTTTCAGCATTCATGATGTCTTTCAAGTCTGTCTCTCTGATATAAATGTGCTGTGCAGCTATGGCTATATTCTTATGAAAAAGTATTAGGCGGTGGCAAAGAATTTTTACCACAATATTTGTAAATCTCTGGTATACATTTTTTTGATAGGAATAAAATCAGGCTGACAATAATCTAACCTTCTCAAAAAAAATAACAACAAATTGCTGTTACACTGTGCGAGGAGGTCTTCAAAAATTAATGTAGAAAAACATAATAATTATTTATTCTGATTTAGAGTAACAAGGCACCCTTATTGATTTAGTTTTCCACCATTACTATTACTATACCCTATACTCTTAATTATGGATACCTTTCAGATGTTGATTTTAAAAGTAGTGAAGTTTGGCATTGTAGGCATTTCAGGGATAGGTGTAGATTTTTCAATAACCTGGTTTTTAAAAGAAAAGCTAAAGCTGAATAAATATTTTTCGAATGCTGTGGGGTTTTCAGCAGCTGTGGTAACTAACTTTATTTTAAACTATTTATGGACCTTTAAGGGTACCGGCATAAATATCACAAATGCGTTTGGGATTTTTTTAGTCATTGCTATTATTGGTCTTTTATTAAATACCTGCATTATTTTTCTCACCCACGAGAAACGGAATACCAATTTTTACCTTTCTAAAGTATTTGCCATTCTTTTGGTGTTCTGCTGGAACTTCAGTGCCAACTACTTTTTTAATTTTCACACCACTGCTACATGAAAATTAAAAGACGGATCTTTTTTCTACTGTATAATACGATTGACCAACACGCATTTGTCTGTGTAAGAATGTATGGCAATAACAATCAAATCCTATCCTCAATCTACAAGAAATGAAATATTTTCAGCTGCTCCTGCTTATAATTATTGTGAATGCAACAGCTTTTTTCAGCAGTGTTATGGAGCCGGATGGCGCGCTGTACGCATATGTAGCCAAACAAATGGCGATAAGCAACGATTATATTAATCTGTATAATAATGGAGATTGGTTAGACAAACCTCACTTTCCATTCTGGATCATTGCACTCAGCTTTAAATTACTTGGCATATCTTCTTTTGCATACAAGTTACCTGCATTTTTATTTTGGTTGGTTTCCCTGGTATATCTGTATAAACTTGGAAAGTTGTTATACAATATAGATACAGCTAAACTTGCCGTACTAATTTATGCCACAGCTTTCCAGGCTGTGATAGGATTGTTTGATGTTCGTGCCGAGCATTATCTTACAGCGCTTACACTTGCTTCAACCTATCATTTGTACCAGTTGTATACCAAAGAGAAGTTCTACCATCTTATACTTGCTGCTACATTTTCAGCTTTTGCCATAATGACCAAGGGTTTGTTTTTTCTTACAACAATTACAGGCGGTCTCTTTATTCTTATCATTATAAAAAAAGATTGGCGCCAGTTCGTAAATTATAAATGGTACCTGTATTTATTGCTCACTTTTATTTTTATTTTACCTGAATTATATTGTTTGTATGTGCAGTTCGATATTCATCCGGAGAAAATGGTGTTTGGGAAAAAAAATGTATCGGGTCTTAGATTCTTTTTCTGGGATAGCCAGTTTGGTCGTTTTCTTAATACGGGGCCAATTAAAGGAACCGGAGATCCTTCGTTTTTCTTTCACACATTTTTATGGGCTTTTCTGCCCTGGAGTATTTTATTCTATGCAGCCATTATAAGACTTATCAGGAGGAAAAAAGTAATGTATAATCAAGGACAATGGATGATTATTGGAAGCCTACTGGTAACATTCATCATATTTTCGCTGTCAAAGTTTCAGCTCCCACATTATGTTATCATCATCTTTCCTCATTGCGCATTATTGCTTGGAGAGTTCTTAAAAAGTAAAGAGGATCAGGGCAATCTGCGTCCTTACATTATTATCCAAATGTTACTATTAGCTATTTCAGTAGCTGCTGCAAGTATCATCGCGGTTATAAGCGGCATGCATTACTATCCATGGATCATAATTTTTTCCGTCATTTTATCGATTGCCATTTTTTATTACAGCAGGCAAAACAATCTAACATCACTGATTAGGTTGAGTGTTGGTTTTTTTGTAATTACACAATTATTCCTGAATCTTTTCTTCTATCCTCAAGTACTGCAATATCAATCCGGAGAAAGCGCAGGGAAATGGTTTAATAAAAATATCGGCGATCCACATTTGGGTCTTTACAGACTTGAAAATTTTAGTTTGAAATTTTATGCCGACAGTAAGATAACACGGATCGATACATTACCCGGTACATCGAGTCATCATTTGCCTGTGAAATATTATTTCACAACCAAAACACAAACAGACAGTTTAAGAATTGCGGGATATCCAATAAACGTACTACAATATTTCCAGGATTTTCACACCTCAAAACTAACAGCAAAATTTATCAACAAAGAAACCCGTGCATCTCAACTAGACACAACGGCCATTTTTAGAATAGATTAGTCTTGTTACTATACAGCAAGATATATTATTCCTCCATCGGCACATAGCTACTGTCTATAAAAACGATCCCGTATTTATAACATTTTCACATTACTTAACTGCCAGACTCTATAACTAATGCGCATTGGTTTCCATTCCAGTCAACAAAACTCTCAGTATGAGCAATCCATTTGTAAGATAATTTAGACTCACTTATGAAATCAACGAAGGCCTTATACTCATATTTTTCAAAATGCTGATAATTATAGAATTCATCAAACAAAATAACTGTTCCATTCTTAATCATAGCATTAGAATGCAATGTATCTAATACCTGTTTTGTAGAAGTATATAAATCACAATCGATGTGAATAAATGCAGCCTGCTGACTTAATTGATTACAAAAAACCGGTAAGGTGTCGATGTACATCCCCTTGACTAACTTTACATTCTTTTGTTTTATTTCCGGGGGCATTCCATTCCTTGAGTAAGTATTTTTTTTATAAACCTTACTGTCACTAAAAACCCAATCTTCAGGCAACCCTTCGAAACTATCAAAACCATATACTTCAACATCTGGTTTGTACGCTGCTATAAATGAAATTGATTTGCCTGAACCTACTCCAAATTCTAACCAGATTCCGTCGACCGTAACCTGTTCAATACAATACTTTAAATAGTTCCAGTAAGAATGATCCGGATCAGACAAATGAGGTTCGTGTGTATGTCTATATCTTGAAATCTTACACTTTTCGCAGTCGCAAAATTCAGAAGAGTTGTTCTTCCCTTCAAAAAACACCTTGCTTTGTTTGATGCTGTCAATTATCTCCATTATCGGCTTTTGGATAGTTTACTGCTGGATTCCGGGTGCTTATTCTTTCATATAAAATATTGGCAACCCGCAACCGCAACAAACAAATATCGGTAAACAATATATTAACATCAGTCAGGGTTTGTTATTTTAAAATGATCATTAGTGCAACTGCATTAGTCACTTTAAAATCATTTTACCTTGCAGGCATATAAAATAAAACGAAAATGCAAAAACAATTAACAACAATAAATGATATTCAAATAGAAATTGATCATCAATTTCCGCCGGCGCTCATTATTAAAGTGCAGGGAGAAGCTCCCGGTGTGGGATACAGTGATGTTCACCTCGAGCCATATTTTTATCATTCTGTTCCATCTGATGGCATTTTTGCATTTTCGCTTGTTGGCACGGCACCGGAGCAAGAGGAAACTAATACGCCTGAGGAAGTGGAAGCAGCAGTATTTCGTTGGGATAATTTTCCTGATACACTCAAAGGAATCAAAGTGTATGCGGACAATAACGCTGTGGAAAAAGTGCTATTTCAATTGGAATCAACAGCTTCAGAATTATATTAGTTTATAGACTTCATAAGACGCTGTATTTTTTGCAAGGTAGGACTGGTAAAAAATTAATATTGCAGTGTAAGATTTTTTTGCATCTTGTAGCAATACGAAAAACTATTTTAGTATGACTTCTATTGATGCCTTTATCTTTCATCAATAATTTTAAAAAACGTTTTCAAATCCGCCTTCGCAAACTACCTTTACACAAAAGAGAGATACAACCCTGCCCTAACCCGGTATCAACACTGACTTTATTTTTTGGAAATGCTTTAAGATCTGAATAAAGGCGGTTTCGTTTTCGTATATGGATGAAATATTTGAAACCCCGTTTCGGCAAATAGTATAATAGTCTCTTTTATAAAACCCATATAATATTGTGTTGACGTGTGTAATATAATGCACGAACCCTGTTATAAACCCTTAAAATCCGGATATGAAATTTTTCGAAATCATTCTTCTGATGGCTTCCGCCATTATTATAGCTTACCTTTTTACTCAATACTTCCTGTTTAAGCGGCTGAAGCAAAAATTGGGACATACAACCCGCGATGCATTTATAAAATCTCTTGGCGATCATTACAAAGTGCGCCCATTAGATTCCAATCTTCACAGGTATAAATGGTTAAAAGGCATTTTCATCATTCGTGCCAATTTTAACGACAAAGGGAACCTTGTTGGTATGATCAATATATCAAGACGACACTTTTTCGACCGAACAGAATCTGTTGCTGTGTAATTTTTTGGGAAATACAAATACTGTTTGACTAAACAACTCCAGCAGTATTTTCCTATCTTATCTTATTTATTGCTTTACTACCCTAAGGGTTTGGCTGCCCGAAGCACCAACAACCTTCACCCAATAAATGCCATTAGCTATTCCTTTAAGATTAATAAATGGCTGTGTATTATTTGAGAGGGTTGTGGCATACAGCAATACCCCCTTTACATCATAAAGCACAATCTTATCTCCCGTTTTTGTTCCTTTTAGTACAATGTTTTCCTTTGCAGGATTGGGATATAAATAAATATTACTTCTTGTTGTGCATATTCCTTTTAAGGATAAAACTTCGCTGTATTTTATGGAAGCGTCTTTATCTTCCATCTTCAACCTGTAATATGCAGTATTGCTTGCAGCGGTAATATTCACACTATAATCATGATCGCCAGTTCCAGCCGCCTGCACCTGTGCTGCAGAAGTAAATATATTACCGTCTGTACTTTGCTCAACTGTATAACGAAGCACATTTACTTCATCTGCAGTCTTCCATCGGAATTTTAATAAACAAGGCTCCGATGCAACAGCTGTAAATGACAACAGGTGTAAGGGAAGCAATGCCTGTGCCCACGTGATGGTGTAATTTGCCGGGGTTTGGTCTTGCTGCCCTGCAATATCTATTGTGCTATATTGAAAAGTGGTGGTGGTGGTTCCGTTAGCGGTAGTTGGTCCTGGTGCTATACTTAAAGAATTGACGTTATAGCTATTGATGATCTGGCCTTGTGTAACGGTAGTTCCATTATATTGCAAGTTAAACCCGTTGGTAGGTAAATCAGTAATTGCCAATGATTTTCCGGCCCAGCTTCCCTGTGCTGGTTGATCGGCTTCATCACTTCCCCGCAGCGGCATACCACTAAGGGTAAGTGTTGCCGGCATACCTGCTTGATTGCTTGACACCGCATAACTTTCTGGAAACGCACAGGCACTCTGCGCATCAAACAAGGCATTGTTATATGCAGTGCCTGCTGTTTGAGGGCTTCCACTAATGAGCGGAACGCCTTGTGCACTCACGCTGCCGGTTAAACGACCGTTTGCATCAAGATTACTGTACAAAAATGAAGCACTTCCTTCCAATGCATCCGGACAGCCGTCGCCATCACTATCTGTATCAAGATAATTAGGTGTGCCGTCTGCATCAGTATCAGGCCGGCAAATACCACTTACAAAGAAAAGGATCCCATCTCCGGTGTTGTTGGTACTAACACGCCTGATGTCAATAACAATTTTTGTTGCAGTCAGCAAAGTTGCTTCTGCCATCCGTATTCTGAAAACATCAAAATCCTGCGCCACATTGGTTGCGGTATAAGTAATATCTGTAGGGTTGGTTGTAATTGTGCCTAATTGATTTGCGGGGCTTGTTCCATTTTGCTCATAGGTTGCAATACTCCAGTCTGTAGTTGCAAGTTGGTTATTAGAAGCATCAAATGCAGTTATAATAAATGAAGTATACTCCGGATCGGAAAAATACAGGTTGAACTGATATAGAGAGCCGGCAGCAAAGGTTAGGGTAAAATTTCCGACACTGCCGTTATTAGGTGCATTGGTTCCAAACGAAAGTACATTAGATATAGTAGTCGCGGTTCCCATATCTGCAGTAAGAACAGGATTATAGTTGTTGGTACTTGAGGTAAATGTAGTGAGCTGTGTATTAACAGGGTTGCATTGAAAGTTGATAGGCGTTCCACAAGGTAATGAAGCGGTAAATGAAGTTGATCTGAAAGCCGCTACCTGCCCGCTAGTCCATTGAATGCTTCCTTGTCCTCTCTCTGTAGCATCAGGAATACCATCATTGTCGTTATCAGTATCATTTGCATTAAGAATGCCATCTCCATCGCAATCTCCGGTTGGTCCTGTACATTGAGCTGTTAAACGAAATGCCGATAGTGTAAGAATCACAAATAGCGAAAGCATTTTTTTCATTTGATCATTGGTTTGTGATCAAATTTATCTTACAATAAAACACAGCCAGTTTTATAAGGTATAATTATTTAGCCAAATAAAGTTTCATAATCATACATAAGTAAAAACATCTAAAAAAAAGAAGTGTATACCGGTATAGGATACCCTAAGTTTTAGTTTCATCATATTCATGCATCTCCCTGCCCGGCGCTGGCTTTGCATTTCAAGACTCATATATTTGTTTTATATAAAGTATCTTCACGTTTGCAATAATAGTTTAAGCCGAAATGTGATTATATGCCGGATACATTGGTCAGGAAAATAAAATCGATCGGAAATTTTTCTGATACAGAGATTGATTTTTTTGTAGCCAATCTTGAAGAATTCATTGTTCCAAAAGGCGATCATTTTTTGGAAGAAGGGCAAGTATGTCGTCATCTTGGTTATATAGAATCTGGTATTGTAATGTATTATCGAAGATATGATGGAACAGATATTCCAACCGATTTTGCAATAGAGCATGAATGGGCAAGTCATCTTAACAGCTTTACCAACAAAACAGCTTCTGATATAAGCATAAAGGCATTGGAAGACACAAAATTCCTGAGACTGTCTGCTGAAAATTTTATGAAAGTGTATCAATTTCAGCCAAGGTTCATGTTATTGAAAGATTATTACACGGAACTTTCTTTTACAAATCACAGCCGCCATGCAGCAGATCTTGCTATGCTAAGTGCTAAACAGCGGTATCAAAAGTTTGTGCAGGAAAGAGCTGATCTTATTAACCGCGTACCTCAATATTACATTGCCGCATACCTGGGAATTAAACCTCAATCGCTGAGCAGGATAAGAAAATAATCCATTCATCATCTTTCTTAACAAATGTGCATCAAATTGGTTTTTCAGTAAACCACATTTGCATCATAATTAAAAAATAAAATTATGGCACATTTAAAAAAACTATTTTTAAAATTACTTTTTATCACAATTGTTCTTTGCATAAATAATGCTGCTCACGCGCAAAACTGGAAATTAGAGAAGAAGGTTAATATTCTTTTTGGTTTGGCGCAGCCAATATTTGCTTCCGGTTTTAATATTGAAGGAAACTACATTCATAATCGCTTTATCTTCGATTATTCACACGGCGCTTCACTGGATTTTAGCGGCAACCTGGTACCAGCAG
The DNA here is from genome assembly GCA_047600465.1 of Agriterribacter sp. Classification (GTDB taxonomy): domain Bacteria; phylum Bacteroidota; class Bacteroidia; order Chitinophagales; family Chitinophagaceae; genus Agriterribacter. The sequence continues at coordinate 348,829 of JASGKU010000005.1, read as the reverse complement.
ATCTTAAAAAACAGCATGTTGCCGTTCATGAACCATGGACTACTGGTTTCGGGGTTGGTTACAGATTGAAAGAATGGATAAACGTAAGAGTAGAACCTAAATGGCACCGGTTTGAATTTTATTACGACGGTGAGCTTCAAAACAAAAACACGCAAATAACAGCCTATAATACGTTCAGTCTTGGATTAGGAATTTACGGTTCTTACCAACCATTCAAAAAGCAAAATAATTTTCTAAAGGGATTTATGGTTGCGCCGAGCATACGGTTTTGGCCTACAATACATTCCGGTTTAAAAGACGGCACATTCAGCTATCTTAACAAGAGTACGGGCAAATCAGAAGAAATAAAAACCTTGCAACCAGGAACAGGATTCACACCATTTGTAATAAATATAAGTGTGGGATATTCCTTTCTTCTTAAAAAGAAAATATAATGCCAGCGAATGTTAAAGCAATCGTTTTAAAAACAACAAAGTTTAAGGCAACGCGCTTCTTATTTGAAAACATACTTAAATTTCAAATAAAAGAAAGCTCTGCCAGGCATTTTGTTATTCATTCAAAGGATGTGAGATTGGTCTTCATGAAATCATTCAAACATTTTAAAGTTGAAATATATGCGACCGAAGCATACAAACATTTATCTAAGCAGGAAGATATGTCTCCCCCTACTTACACTATAAAAAATTATGAAGACCCAAACGGAATTGCTATCATGATAGCACGATTTGAAAAAAAATAAAACCACTATCATGCACAGACGGAAATTTATAGGTATCGCCGGCGCTGTAGCCTGCATTGCAGGCACAGGTTTTTACCTTGAAAGTGATAAGAATAGTTTTGTGAGAAGTGATATTAAAAATCAAAATGCGGGCACAATTCCATTTAAGCCACACGAAAAAGAGATGCTATATCTGGCTTCCCTGCCCAAGCGGGCACAATACGCAGCCCTGGTTGGTAAAATATATTGAGCCATATCATTGGATAATCTGCAATGATAAAAGCAGGTGGCTTCCGGGTGTTGATCCTACTCAACGGGAAACATTATTATCTATCGGTGCTTTTCTGCAGAATATAGAATATGCTGCAAACCAGTTTGGATATAACTGTAGCTATGATGCATTGGCAACCACCGCTCAGGATGAAAAAATATTAGATATTAAATTAGCGCCATCTTCTGCAATATCAAATTTTGATATTGAGCAGATAAAGTTGCGCAGGACTGTGCGATCACACTATTTAAGCAATCGAATCCCGGAGCAGGACGTACAGTATATTACGGACGATAATACAGATTCTTTTCATTTCATTCCTAATACCTCAAAACAATACAATTGGCTGAATGAACAAACCATTGAAGCCAACAGGATCCAATCTTATAGAAATGCTGCACAGGAAGAGCTAGCTAATTGGATCAGGTTCTCGAACAAGGAAGCAGAAAAACACCTCGACGGACTTACTACCGCCGGCATGGAGATAGAAGGCTTTTCCGGTTGGGTTGTTCGCAACTTTTATAAAAAGACGGATGTATTGAAAAAGAGTTTCAGCGAACAAAGCATTGACAAAGTAAAACAACAGGTTCAACATTCGGGCGGATGGCTGTTGATAACGAGCAAAGACAATTCAGTGATATCACTTCTTGAAACTGGCAAAAGACTGCAAAGAATGCTTTTAAAAATCAGGCAAAAAAACATGGCTATTCATCCTATGACACAAATACTGGAAGAGCCTGCCATCACTTCATCATTAATTCAAAGCACAGGTATCAATGATCCGATTCAATTTGTACTCCGGACCGGATATATAAAAAAGTATCCTGATCCTGTTTCACTGAGGCGCCCGGTAGATTGGTTTGTACATTCGGATATATAGCATATTGACTATTTTTGTTTCTATGATAAAAATAGGATTGATACGCGAGGGTAAAACGCCGCACGACAATCGCGTAGCTTTAACGCCTGCACAATGCAAATGGATTCATCGCGAAAGCAGCGATGTAAGGATTATTGCGCAATCATCAAACAACCGTTGCTTTACAGATAGAGAATACAGCATGGCTGGCATTGAAGTAAAGGAAGATATGAGTGAATGCGATTTGTTGCTGGGCATAAAAGAAGTACCTGTATCAATGCTGTTAGAAAACAAAACCTATATGTTTTTTTCACACACACGGAAAAAGCAACCACAGAACCAGGCATTATTACAACATATCATCGCAAAAAAAATTACACTGATAGATTACGAATGCCTGGAGCACGATGACGGGCAACGCATTATCGGCTTTGGTTTTTTTGCAGGTGTGGTGGGTGCACACAATGGTGTGATGGCATATGGCACCCGTACAGGATTGTATCATCTCGAAAGAGTATATAAACAAAAAAGTTTCAGGGAGCTCATTCATACTTATTTTGGATTGCGATTACCGAATGTAAAAATAGCTGTAACAGGTTCCGGAAGGGTGGCGCATGGCGTGCTGGAAGTAATGAACCTGATAGGCATACACGAAGTAGAACCCGACGAATACCTGAAGCGACGTTTTTCATATCCTGTCTACACACAACTGAAAGGAGCTGACCTGTACAGACATATACAAACGGGCAAGTATAACCGCGATGATTTTCACGAACACCCTGAAATGTATGAGTGTGTTTTTATGCCTTATTCAGAACAAACAGATATTTTGCTGAATGGTATTTACTGGGACAAAAACATTCCCCGCCTGTTTGAAAGGGAAGCCATACAATCAGATAACTTTATTGTTCAAACTATTGCTGATATTACAGATGATGCAGGTGGCTCTGTGCCCATTAACCTGGGCGATCAAAGTATTGAAGATCCTATTTATGGTGTAGACAGAAAGAGCTTTGAAAAAACTGCACCCTATAGTCCCAGCAGTATTGATATGATGGTAGTGGGCAATTTACCTAATGAATTACCAAGAGATGCTTCCCGGTATTTTGGGGAACAATTAATAAAGTATGTGCTGGAAGATCTGCTGAAAGAAGGATCGCAGGTAATAGAAAATGCTACTATTACAAAAAAAGGAGAGCTCACCAGCACTTACGCTTACCTGAAAGATTATGCCGGACAGTAAAATATTTTTTCTCTGCAAATTAATGTAGCTTACTTCAAGCTTTTATCGCCAGGCAATGTAGTCCTTAAATACGTGGCTCTTACCGAGCCGGCACCCATATTTGTACTTTACTATAAACACGATGCTCCTCTGGAGCAATTCACTAATTAAATGTTTCTATAAGCAATCAAGGCTGTGCTATAAATAATTTGAGCGTGCTTTTTCGCTCTTAAAGAGCGACGTGTTTATAGTAAACGTCATAATTACATTATCGGCTCTGGAAGAGCCACGTATAAAGCATGTTTAACCTAAAAAATGTGCCTTTATAAATAGAGATAATAGTCTTTCAACAATTGAGAAAAGTGAGGCGTATATGCGCCCGTATCATCTTTGATGGTAAGCTCCTGCAATCCAGGAGAAAATTTCTTTCGCCTTCCAAAATGCATAATACTTCTGAAATAATTGTGTTTTGGTGTTTGCTTGATGAGTAATTTCTCGTGGAGATAAAATCCATTTTCCTGCGACAATAGTTCGTACTGCTCTGTGCGATGATAAGGGAGCAGGATGGCTACAGAACCATCATCTGTAAGATTTTGACTTATGATGTATGCAAGCTTATCAAGCGTAAGACCAGTATCGTGTTTAGCAAGATTTTTTTCAGCAACATCCGATTTCAGATCGTTGGCATAAAAAGGGGGATTGGTAATAATAAAATCGTACCGATGAGGGAAGTGAAAAGTGCCGGCGTCTCCTTTAAAAATTTTTATGCGGTTGCTCCATTCAGTGGCTTCCACATTCTTTTGCGATTGCAGGAATGAGGCTTCATCTTTTTCTATACCATGAATAGTTGCATTTGTTTTTTGCGCCAGCATCAGTGATAATAAGCCGGAGCCGGAACCAATATCAAGAACAGTATTTGCTGCTGCAACTTTTTCTGCAAACCAGGCGCCCAAAATACAGGCATCGGTACAAACTTTCATAGCACATTGATCGTGGTACACGGTAAATTGTTTAAAAGTGAAAAAAGGATTGGGCATGGGAATTGGTGAATAGTCAATTGTGAATAGTGAATAGTGAATGGTCAACAGTCAATCGTGAGACGTGAGAGGATAGATGTGAGACTTGCAATGTAACCTGCAACAAATCAAAAACCATCAGCAATCAGTCGTCAGCTCTAACAGGTTTGTTGTGCCTTGAAACCTACAAATCTGCCTTCTTACTCCTGCCTCCTGCCTTTTACTGCAACCTATCCCTTCACGATCTGTTCCGCACTATAACTGTATCCATTTCCAATGGGCAACTCTATATCATTGATCCAGATATTATTTTTATCCATTCTTGTTATTTTATTATTAGAAATAACGTACGATCTATGTATGCGCGTAAACGATGATGATGGCAATAAGGCTTCCGCTTCGTTCATGGTTAAGCGCGATAATAATTTTTGTGTTGTCAAAATAAACTGCACATAATTGCCCGCACTCTGCAAATACAAAATTTCATCCAGCTCTATTTTATATTGCTCATACCCACTCTTTACAAAAATGTAAGAAGGTGATGGGTTTGCTATTGTGGCGTTTTTCAACCGGTGCAGTTCGTATACTTTATTGGCAGCTTTTAAAAATCGCGCCAACGAAAAAGGCTTCAACAGGTAATCAACCGCATCCAATTCAAAACTTTCAACCGCATGTTCGCTGTAAGCTGTAGTAAATACTACCATTGGTGGCCGGGCAATAGACTTTAGCCAGTCTATACCATTAATGTCGGGCATTTTTATATCAAGGAAAATAAGATCAATTTTTTCGTTCTTTAAAAAATCGATGGCAGTAAAAGCATCCGTGAAATACCCTTTCATATCAAGAAAAGGAACTTTGCTGCTCAAAGATTTTACTACTTCAAGCGCTATAGGTTCATCGTCAATAGCGATGGCTGTAAGCATAGTTTTTTTCAAAAAGAATTGGCATCAAAAGTAACCTATTACGTTCGTCAGGAAATAATGTTACAATGAGTGCCTGTTATTATTTTAATAAAATATCTATTTGCGCATAAAGTTTTTCCCCATCACTGGGTCTGGCGGCATTTGCCTGTAACATTTTCCCATTTTTATCAAACAAAACATATGTTGGGTAACGGTTTGTGTTACCACCCTCCTGCTCTATTTCCTTCCACAAAGCCTGTATTTTTTCATTATCCATCCGATAATGATGTCCTTCCAATCCATATATTCTTGCCATTTCTTTCCAATCATTTTCTTTGTTATCCTCATCCATATCCAGATATACAAACACAATATCTTTATCCGCATATCTTTTCTTAAGCGCAGGCGCGTTCCGCATTTCTTCCCTGCATGGTCCACACCAGGTACCCCAGATATCCAGGTATATTACTTTGTCTTTATATAAGTCTGTCAAAGCTTTAAATGATTGAACGGTTGTTCCCGGGTGAAACACGATTTTCTGATTATCACTTTCTTTTTTTAAAACTTCTTTCATTTTGTTTACTTCCGCTTTTGCCATGGTGAGGTAATGACTATTGGGGAAATAATGTTGTAATGTATCTTGTAAAAGCGTGGCAATCGTATATAGTTTATTATGACACCCTTCCATGATGTTGTTGAATAATATCTTGTCCCGCACAGAAGGAGCAAGATTATATTTCGCATATAGCCACGTAAGCATATATCTCTCACCATATTTTTTGGCTTGTTGCATGATTTCCGGAAATGGCATTCTGAATAGTTGCTCTATAACTGCTTTACCACCTGCTGAGTCTTTCTTTATATCTTTTCCAGCGTTGATTAATTCATAGCTGCAGTAATTACTCAACATCATATTAGCAAATAAGCAACTTACCAATGTAGCACTATCGGGTAGCGGTTCAACATGCATTACCCTTGCTAAAAATGCCTCCTGCTCTTTATTTTTAACCCAGCGCATATAGTTCTGGGCAAAATCATACAGGTAGCATTGGTTTACATAATGCACTTCTTTTGAAAGAATATTTTTGAGATTATCAGGAATGGTACTTTTAGTAATTTGTGCATCTGCCTCTGCGCATTCATTATGCGTTCTTACTACAACTTCCTGCTGTAATGAATCCATCGGCATCCGTGCATATTTGTTCTGGGCTTCTTCATCTTTCACAAAAAAAGGCATCTCTCCTATTTTTAGTTGATACAGCAATGTGTTTTCTTCAGCAGCTTTTCCTTTGAGCTGTATATTTTCTGGATTTTTTGCATCCAATACAAAATGCAGGTTACGAGAGGGCATTAGCAATACTCTTCTTTCCTGTCCATATGCTTTAAATAGTGCAAACACAGGATATGGCAATTTGATCTCATTGGTAAATTTTCCATGCCGTACCAGCACATCTACAGATTGATTACGAAAATGCGCTCCTGCAAACAACAGATCCAATGAAAGCGTTGTATCAGTAGCATTCGTTATTTCTCCGCTTACTATACAGGTTTGAGCGTTTGTTCCAAGACATAGAAATACTCCGATGAATAAAATCATTATTCTTCTCATACAATAGTTTTTGATGAAGCAGTAAGAAATTAGTTTCTGTTGAAGTACAGTATCCGGGTTTTTAGTTGATCCCAAAACTGGCGTATTTTACCCGGGTTTTGTTTCCATTGGTTAAAATGTTCTTCGGCCTGGCGTCGCCGGTATTCGTTTATTTCATGCATTACATCTGCCTGCAATTGTTTATCGGTTGAAACTGCGGTTTCATAAAACTGCTTTTCAATTTCTTTTACCGCCGCTCTTTCTGTTTGCCAGTATAGCTTCTTTTGCATTACTGCATCCTGCACTTTTTCTTCATATAAGCCCGATGGCATCATCAGTTTTGTAAGCAGCGGCATCAGCTCAATCATCATTATCAGCATAATCACCAGGCGATACCTGTATTTAACCGGCGGATGCACCAGCATCAGGTCGTCTAATGTTTCAATTCTTGTAAGAAAACCATCTGTTAGCCCTTTATCAAAATCGGCTATACGTTGCTGTATGTCTGTTTCGGTTCGCTTTTGCTTTTCCAGGGCACTGTCTAAAGCTGGCTGCATATTTCGTTTCCATACTATCAAATCTTCTTCCGCTTTCAGGTAAGCCATCTTTTTTACTTTAGCTATAGTATATTCTCCAATCTTACCAGAACCGCCGGTGCCATCGGTTTCTCTTATATAGGCATTTTTCAAATCCAGTATTTCCTGTTCTTTTACCTGTTGCTCTCCACGAATGCGGTCTACTTCAGTTTTTGCCTGTTGCAGTGTAACAGCATTTTCATCCCTAACCTGTTTGGTGTAGGCGGTAATTTTCTTTTCCTTTACTACAGGCATGTGTGCATTGATGTCTTTTTCAAACAACATTAAAACAACAGGCTGCGAAATAAAAAAACCGATCGTTAATGCAAGTAGTAATCTAAGCGAAAGAGACAGCCATTTGTTCTTACCTCCCGTACTATTCAATCCCGCTAATAATCCTCTATCAATTGTAAGTATTACAAAACCAAAAAACAAAGCAGCGGGGATGATGATCAGTGAATCATCAAATAAGGTAGAAAAAAAATAACCCCATGCCAGTGTTGCAAACAGCCATGTTGCCATAACAGTATAACCGATTACACTGTACCTGAAACGATCCGGCCCGCAATCTTTCATCAGTTCTGGATCGGCAGCCGACATCCACCACAATACCCGTTCCCAGGCTGTTGGATTATTTTGAGGGTTTGATGGTGAGGTGAACAAAGTATTCTCCGCTTGTTGCTCTGATTTGTAATTCATGACGGTTGGGGTATAAAAGTGATAAACGCTGTTTTACATTTTCCAACCCTATGCCTGACCTGTTTTTTTCAGGATCATCTTCTTTTTTGGGATGGACGCTGTTATAAACATCAAAATAAACATGTTCCGTATCGCACGAAATGTTAATTTTTATCCATGATTTTTCCTTGAGACTGATACCATGCTTAAATGCATTTTCTACAAATGGTATCAACAGCATCGGTGCTATCTCGTGTAAGCATTGCTCATCCTTAACTGTAAAGGAAATATCAATATCGTTTGACACCTGTGTACGTAATTTTTGCAGCGCTATATAATTTGTTAAATAATTTATCTCTTTACTTAAAGCTATCTTGTCTTCCTGGTTTTCCTGCAACATAAAACGCATCATGTCTCCTAATTTCTGCACACCTTCGGCTGTACGATCCGCATTTTCCTGCAGCGCTGTACCATAAATAGTGTTAAGCGCATTGAATAAAAAATGTGGATTGATCTGCGAACGGAGAAATTGAAGATTGGCTGAAGTGTTGCCAAGGTTTTTCTGGAGGTTGAGTACGGTTTCCAATTTCTCTCTTTGCTGCACAAACAAAAGCCACGAAACAGGAGTAGCTACTAAAAGGAGCATGGCCCACAATGCTATTGGCAATCCTGTTGAATCTGCATCAGAAAATGTTAAGAATACCATCCAGCTTACAATAGAAAGCACAATAGGCGCTATCTGCAGGTACCAGAATATTTTTTTAAAACTGAGTTGTTTCCGTTGTTTGTAAGGAAACAACCAATACATATTTATTAAGCAATTGATAATGGCCGGAGGAATAAAAAAAACAAAGAAAATGCCTACAACATCACTTGAAAAAATATGAAAAATCCAAAAGAAAAGTAACAGCCCTGTATATACAAAAAAGGTTCCTGTAATATTGTTGGTTACCATTATTCTGAAAGCCTTATTGCCTTCGCTATCGGAAACAAATTTTATTGCGAGTTCCCGCAGATAAGCATATACTACATAACAAATAAGTGCAACTCCAGAAATAGATAAACCATATTTAAGCGATCTCCTTCTTAAACTAAGTCCTGAATTTCTGAATACCTGGTATAATCCTTCAGCATAATAAGCCGCCGAAAAAGACAGCAGTAACAAAAACCAAATAGTAATACCTGAAATAACCGCAAGCACAATATATTTTTTACGGAGTATGAGTACAGGTATTATATACAGGTTAAGAAAAAGAAAAAATATATAGGCAACAACAAGTGGAATAACATTAGGGAATATATAATTGCGGAGATAATTGAATTCTGCGCCATTATCCATGAAGGGAGCACCACGGTGTATCATTTCATCATCCGTAACCATAATGCTATCCAGGAAAAATTTAACAGCCAGGAAACACCCTACCAGCGTCACAAAAATGATTTCCTGCTGTCGCCATCTTACCTTCATTCAAATAAATATTTGTGCAAGAATATTATACTATATGCAATGTTTAAAGCAAATGTGACAAAAGGGTTGTTTGATGTGATGAATAACAGTAAACGCAATAAATCAATTATTTTACTGTTACCTGCCGCAACGCAAGTGCTTCCTCTAAAATGGCATTGATCTTCTTTACAGGGATGTTCTTAGCCGGGTCAATCAATAATATTTTCATTCTTGATCTTTTTTCCTGGATAAGATCGGGATGATTGATTTTGGCGCCATCTACAAGACCAATGTATGGTTGCAGGTATTTTTTGTGCACCCACAGGTAGCAAAACATTTTTTGATGATAGCAATAAAACGGCATACCGTATTTCCATGCCTCTGTAAGTTGAGGATTGATGCTAAGAATATGATTGCGCAAAAACTGAAGGCAACTTTTTACAGGTTCATCTTTTTGCAGGAAGTATTGATCAATAGGCCTGAGCATTGTACCGGTTTTCTTTAATCTTTAGTGTACAATCAGTTCGCTTTTTAATACCACATTTTCATAAGGCACTGTTCCTTCCGGCGATTTTGTGTTAAGTAATTTGAATAATAATTCTGTTGCCCTTGTTCCTTGTTCAAAAGGGAATTGTTCTACAGATGCAATAGGTGGAAAATCGAGGTAGCTGGTAATAGGCCAATTGGCATAACTCACTACGCTGATATCTTTATTGATCTTCAGTTTTTTCTTTTTAGCAAACTGAATGGTATCTAATGCTACCGTATCATTAAAGGCAAGTATAGCGGTGGGCTTATTTTTTAATGACAATAATTTCTCCAGCGCTTGCTCAGTACTGTCTTTTGATAAATCTGTTGTAACAATCAATGATTCCTGTACCGGTATTTTTTTTCGTTTATGTGCTTCGTAATAGCCCTGCAGGCGCTCATTTTTTATATTAAGCGAGTGCGGCCCTGAATATATGCTACACGCTGATGACCTTTACTGAACAATAATTCCACGGCTTCAATGCTGCTATAGTATAAGCTGCACCAAACAGAATTAATATTGGGTACATCAGGCACCCTATCAAAAAATACAACCGGGATCTTGTATTTTTCCAGTTGTTCAAAATGCTCAATGCTGGTAGTTTGTTTTGAAATAGAAACCAATATTCCATCTACCCTATGCTTACGCATGGTTTCCAGTATTTTTTCCTCGCGTTCAAGATTATCATGGCTCTGACCAATCAGTACATTGTAATTACTTTTAAAAGCAACTTCTTCTACTCCATTAATGGCTAACGAAAAATATTCCTCCATCAGGTTAGGCAGTATAAGCCCGATAGTAAACGTTTTGCCCTGTTTAAATTGAATGGCTGTTTGATTGGGTTCATAATTCATTTCGGCAGCCAGCTTCTGCACCTGCATTTTTGTGCGCAGTCCAATACTTGGATGATCATGCAGCGCCCTTGATACGGTAGAAATGGAGATATTGAGTTTTCGCGCAATTTCTTTGATGGTAGGTACTTTCTCAGTCATATATAAAGATAACAGCATAATTTTCTTTAACAAAACAAATCGTGCAATCGTTTGCCTTGTATGTTTAACGTTTTATCTTGTAGTTTTAAGCCCTTCCAAAAAAACTAAGCGATGAAAAAAGTTCTCGTCATTTTTTGCATAATAATTACAACCCGGCTTTGTGCACAGGATATCAGCTATAGCGACACCGGAAAGACAATTTATACTGATCCCTATATTGCATCTAAATCTAAAGCTAACACAGGAGCGTGGGCGAAAATGACCAAGCCCATAGAAGTTAGTTTTGCAGCAAGTGATATAAGATATCCTAAAGATGAAGTTCCTGTAAAGGGTATAGAGCAACAATGGAAAGCCGTAGCCTGGAAAGGTGAAAAAGTACATACACAATTATTGCTGTGGACGAAACAGCCGCTTTCAACTGTAACATATAAGGCGAGCGATATTGTTAATAAGAAAGGCGAAAAAATTACTGCACAAAATATTACTGCCTCTTTTGTTAGATATGTAATTACAGATGAATTTGCCGGAGGTTGCGGTTACAGAACTCCTGATAAGTTTGATTCTTCTGTTGTGGAGGACGTAATTGATATTACACCAACATTAGATGTTAAAGCAAATACGGTACAACCTGTTTGGTTAAGCGTAAAAGTTCCGCAGGATGCCACACCAGGGTTATACAGTGGCACTATAACTATTACGGCAGATAAGCCATACACATTGCCTTATACTATACTGGTAAAAGATCGCATTCTGCCAGATGCTTCCGAATGGGCTTTTGATCTTGACTTGTGGCAACACCCCGCTGCTATTGCAAGAATACACAACGTACCGCTTTGGAGCAACAAGCATTTTGAATATATGAAAGGATATTATACTATGCTGGCGCAGGCTGGTCAGAAATGCATTACTACCAGTATTATGAATGAACCATGGGGACACCAGACCTATGATGATTTTCCGGGTTTGATAAAGTGGACAAAACGAAGTGATGGATCATGGAGTTATGATTATAGTTTGTTTGATAAATATGTTCAATTTGTAATGGATTGCGGCATACGCAAGCGCATTAATTGCTATAGCATGGTACCATGGGCATTGTCGTTTGCATATTATGATGAAGCTGCTAAAAAAGATACAACATTAAAAGCTGCCATTGGGTCTGCTGAATATAACCTGCACTGGACAAATATGCTGAGAAGCTTTACCCAACATCTTAAAGAAAAAGGCTGGTTTGAAATCAGTACTATAGCTATGGATGAAAGACCAATGAAAGATATGCAGATCGTAATCTCCATTTTAAAAACAATAGATCCTAAATGGAAAGTGGCATTAGCTGGCAATTATCATCCACAGATAGAGAAATATATTTACGATTACTGTTTAGCATCCAATCTCTCATTTCCTCCGGCAGTATTGCAAAAGCGCTTGCAGGAAGGAAAACCAAGTACATATTATACCTGCTGCTCCGAGCCATATCCAAATGGATTTACATTTTCTCCACCCGATGAACATGTATGGATTGGCTGGTATGCTGCAGCAAAAGGATTTACCGGCTACCTGCGCTGGGCTTATAACAGTTGGGTAGCAAGCCCTTTGCAGGATTCACGTTTCAGAACCTGGCCGGCAGGTGATACTTACCAGGTGTATCCTGGACCGAGAAGTTCTATTCGCTTTGAAAAATTAACGGAAGGCATTCAGGATTTTGAAAAGATCAGGATATTAAAAGAAGAGTTAACAAAGAAAGGAGATGCGGCATCTTTACAAAAATTGAATCAATTACTGCAGACCTTCGATATACAAAAATTAAAAACAGTTCCTGCTACAAACATGATAGTGGAGTCTAAACAAAAGTTGAATGAATGGTAGAAGGAAGAGGGAGAGGTAAGCAGTAAGAAGGCAAAAGATTAATGAATCAGGTGATGTACTAATGCTTTCCGATGATTCTATCTTTCTATGTGGTAAAAAATAAATTCAATTCTGAAATAAATGAATGAAAACATGCCGTGCCATAGTAGGGGGTGATACACAGCCCACAGCAACTCAAGCTGAAGTGGTTCGTGTATCACGAAACACGCGACGTAAGCAATAAAAATTTTCTTATTCTTTATAAAAAATATACAATGCGTTTCTCATTACTAAGTATACTTCTGATATCAACATTTTTTGCAAACGCTCAAACGGGCAATCCTTCTTTACCAGTATGGAATCCAACTCTTGACAAGCTCGCTACTTCAGACTGGCTTGTAAAACCGGTTACACAAAAAGCGGGTGTATGGAAATCACCAGATGGAAAAAACATTGTGTTGTATAATGGATTGGTAAAAAGAGTATTTCGTTTATCCCCCAACGTGGTATGCTTTGATTATAAAAACATGAGCAATGATCAGCAGTTACTTCGTTCTGTAAAATCAGAAGCAAGACTGGTGATTAATGATAAACCATACAATATAGGCGGTTTATATGGGCAAAAGGAACACGCTTATGTATTACCTGAATGGATAGATAACCTGCAGGCCAACGATAATGATTTTCAATTATCAACGTACACGATCACCGATATTACACCATTCATTAACTGGAAACCCGGAAAATGGTGGGCATTTAATAAACAACAGCCCAAAGGTAAGACGCTCAGCTTTGTATATAAAAGCAAATTGCCCGAATTGCAAGGGCTTATTGTTACGGTGAATTATGAATTGTATGATGGATTACCGCTTATTGTAAAATGGCTTCGTGTAGAGAACAAAGGCAATACTTCGGTTAAGCTTAACCGTGCGGTAAATGAAATACTGGCTATAGTAGAAGAAGAAAGCGCGGTGGTTGGTTCACCTGAAGAAATGAAAAAACAACATGGCATATACGTAGAAACCAATTATGCATTCAATAATGCCATGCGGTATGATATCAGCGATCAAACCACACACTGGAAAACAGACAGCATTTACACCTCACAGGTAAATTACAATTATCAAACCCCTTGCTTGTTAGAAATATATCCTGAAAAAGCACCGGGTATTGATTTGCAACCAGGCGAAACATTTAATTCTGTACGCACCCATGAATTGCTGATGGATAGTTATGATAGAGAAAGAAGAGGATTAGCCATCCGGCAGATGTATCGTGTAGTGGCTCCATGGACATCAGAAAACCCGATTTTTATGCACCTGGTTAGCAAAAACGATGCACAGGTATATACCGCGGTTGATCAATGTGCTGCTACCGGTTATGAAGCTTTGATATTAAGTTTTGGTAGTCACCTCAACATGGAAGATTCATCAACAGAGAATGTATCCAAATGGAAAAAGCTGGCAGATTATGCACACAGCAAAAACATTAAAATTGGTGGATACTCCTTGTTCAGCAGCCGGCGTATTGACGATGAAACAGATGTGGTAGATCCTAAAACAGGAAAACCCGGTGGCGCTTTTTTTGGCAATGCACCTTGTTTTGGCAGTAAATGGGGATTAGGCTATCGCGATAAGATCAAACATTTTTTTACAGCTACCGGTTTTGATATATGGGAGAATGATGGACCTTACCCAGGCGATGTGTGCGCATCAACCGTACATCCGGGTCATAAAGGGTTAGATGACAGTCAGTGGCGACAAATGGAAATACAAAAGGAATTGTATCACTGGTTGAATGAAAGAGGCGTATACATCAATGCACCGGATTGGTATTTTTTAGATGGCACTCACAAAATAGCCATTGGATACCGCGAAGTAAATTTCTCATTGCCCAGGGAGAATCAGAAGATCATTAACCGCCAGAATATTTATGATGGACTGTGGGAAAAAACGCCCTCTATGAGCTGGGGTTTTGTGCCGCTGACCCGCTACCAGGGCGGCGGTCCAGAAGCCATCCTTGAACCTCTAAGCGAACACCTGAAAGATTATGAACAGTTGATGATGCAGTATTACGGCGCCGGAGTGCAGGCCTGTTACCGCGGTCCTCGTTTGTACGATACCGTAAGTACCCAACAAGCTGTTACCAATGTAGTGAGCTGGTATAAAAAATACAGGGATATTCTGAATTCAGACATTATTCATCTGCGCCGTGCCGATGGTCGTGACTGGGATGCCGTTATGCATGTAAATCCGGCATTAAAAACAAAAGGATTACTGATGCTTTATAACCCTTTGAAAGAAAAAATAACCCGTACCATCAACCTGCCTTTATATTATACTGGGTTAACACAAACTGCTGTTATTGCCAAAGAAGGAAAAGCAAACCAGCCACTAAAGCTCAACAGGAATTTTGAAGCAACATTTACTTTTACATTGGAGCCCGAAAGCTATACATGGTATACAATTGAATAAAAGCAAAAAAAAAGGGCAGTCCCACAAATGGCTGCCCTTTTAACCCTGTTATTTACAGGAGTAGGTTACCATTCCCTGGAAATAGGAATAACCACCAAAATTAATGCGGTATGTGTTGTTGAATTTGGTCGGAAGTTTATTTCCATTAAATGCTATTGCATCTCCTTCTGGCTGATTCACACTGTAGTCCCGATCTATAAACATCCACGTTTTATGTGTTTGCCTGATATTTGTTTTGTTAGTATAATTTACCCCAGGCTTTATGAGGTTGCCATTGGCATCATAGCTATATACTATTTCTGTTCCATCGCCTTTCTGCTCCTTAATAATTCTTCCCCAACTGTCAAGTGTTAAAGTGCTAACCTCCACATGATCGTAGCTGGTTGGTTTATAAGAAATCGTATAATCGCCGGATGGATAAACAAAAAGAGAATCCTTAATTGTGGAAGCATTCACGTATGTGTAAGTATGCCATGCAAAGCCAACTTTTGTAATATGACCATATGATGGTATATCATCCACAAATGCTAACAGGCGATATTGATTGTCGTACACAAACGCCTGATCAGATATATAAACGTCACGGCTTGCTGAACGGTTTACCCGCACCGGATCTCCATTATTATTATATACATAGCGTGCGGTATCGTATACGTACCCTTCATAATCGGCATTATACCATGAGTCGGCAATCTGTGTTACGTGGCAGTTATCTGCAGCACCATCAGGATGATGTTTAATTTCATCCCATACTTTTTTGCAGGATGATAAACTGATACATGAAATAATAATGGCGAATACGCCAATTGAAAAAAATCTTCTCATTGTAATGTGTTTAAAGGTTGAAAAAAGAGGCATTGAGTTTTACAAAGCATGCAGGATTTTAAAATTCCAGGGTATAAATACAGTACTGTTTAGCAGAAATAGCTGCTGTTGTATCCAAGGAATATTGAATAGTTGCTTAACAATTAGTGAAAAGAAATATGAAGGGATATTGAATAAGAAAAAGTTGAACAGTTAAACCCTTTGAAAGAATTTTCAGGTATTAAGAATTAGAAGCCACAAATGTATTATACATTTTCAAAAAACAAAATAAGTAACCGTTTATTTTTAAAAATATTTTTCTCCATATGGTCAAAAACGCATCTTGCGGTTATCCATTAGCGTTGTAAAAAACCAATAATAATTGTTTAAACATTCATAAGCAGATATAGAAAATAAATAAAAATACAGAGGGCACCTTAATTGAAAACACCCTCTGCAAAAACTGCTATAAATTATTTACAGATATAACTTATCCTCACATCACGACTACCCAGACTTGCTGCATCCCAATAGCCAATCGGAAAAAAGTCTATATCATTTGCCTTAACAGGTAATTTATTAGTGTTGTATTGTGTGGCCTGCCCGGTAGGTGCATTTAAACTATAGTCTTTTGTAATTAACATCCAGGTTTTATGCGTTTGCTTGATGTTCGTTTTATCAGTATATGTTACACCAGGTAAAACAAGATTACCACTGGAATTATACGTGTAAGAAGTAATGACATTACCTGGACTTTCGGCTTTTATAATTCTTCCATAACTGTCTAATGTATATTTGTATACTTCGGTATGAAATTCAGTCTCTCCTGGAACATAAATAGGGCGATCCCGGCTAAAAAAATCACCATTTGCATAAATAAATAGTGTATCCACAATAGTATTGGTTCCTATATAGGTATATCTATGCCAAAAGGTACCATAAACAAAACTGGGTATAGCCGCCTCAAGATAGGCCACGAGGCGATGCTGATTATCATACTTGAACGCTTTGTTATTGTATTCTGATGCTGTCTTTCCTCCGCTGGCATACAATATAGTTATCGGGTCACCACTTGAATTGTAGCTTATTGCTGCAGTATCATAAACAGTCCGTCCATTATCTTCAAGATCATACCATTTAAAAGAGACTTTGTCAACTTTACAATTGTCGGCGGCGCCATCGGGATGATGTTTTATTTCATCCCATATTTTTTTGCACGAGGATAAAGTTAAAAGTGAAACTGTACCAACTAAGGCAAAGAGAAAGGTTGTGATCTTTTTCATTTTGATCTTTTTAAAAGGTTTATAATTGGGCCGGATCGCACGAAAAATTAGGTTGACCATAAAATGTGGAGGGGATTAATAGATACTGGATACAACTGTTATGAGTATAGGCAGTTGTGGTACAATACACAATTGAAGAAGGTGTACATGGCAATCTTTTTGGAAGTTAATAATAGTCGGTCTCCTGCCAGATGACAGTTGATAGCGGAATTAGAAAGAGTGGTTAAAAATTAGGGGTAAGACACTGGGATGAAAGATTAAAAGTATGCAATAATTATTACAAACAAATATTATTTAAAAATTAATTCCCTCTTTGTGTAATTCTTACAACGTTGTACTTTAACGTTTCTCTTTAGCTGAACGCTTTTACAGACAGGATTGTATCACTACTTTTAATAGTTATTCATCTCCTTCATCTTCTTCAATTGTTTTGTATGAGAAAATATCTTTTTCTTCCTCTAATTTTTATATTGGTATGCAACAGCCCCTTTGCACAAATAAATATCATCAACACTTCGCTAATCGTTCCTGATTCCAATACAGCTTTTATAGGTGTAGAAAATATATTTGAAATTGTAAATGCAGGCAAGACAGCTTACACGCTGAAAGCAAATGGAAGTCTTGTACAATCAACAGAAAAACCAAACAGTTTTACTGTAAAACCACATTCACCTGGAGCAGATACATTTCACATAATAATGAATGGAAAAACTGTATTTACAAAAATATTTACACTTTCTTACCTGCCGCTTCCGAAAGCGGCGCTCGGTGCTATTAATAAAAACACCGCATCAAGGGAAGAAATAATCGCTAATAAAGGATTAATGGTAAGAGCCGGAAATTTTAAAGCTGCGACAAATATGAGGGTATTGAGTTTCCTTATCAAAATAAAAAGCGCTACACTAAATGAAGGCGACGAACTTGTGACAATAAATGGAAATCTCCTGTCTGAAAAAGCGATCGCTGTTATTACCAAGCTAAAATCTAATGATGTTATTACGTTTGATAATATAAAAGGAGCCGTTGGGCCAAACTTTTGCCCGGCAGGACTGTATTCCTTTTCCATCACCATAAAATAAAAGTCAGCATATTTTATTTTTTTACCTTGCACAGATGAATAACGCAGGTAAAGAAGTACGCCTTTCTTTGATAAACAGGATGCACGCCATTGTAAAGCTGGGTATTAGCCTGCTGATTGCCATCATGGTAAGTGCAGCATTTAACATCCAGGGAATTTCAACACTTTCCCGTGTTATTTTTGGCTGGGATGTATTTTGCATCACTACATTATTGGTTTATTGGACATCATTTTTTTCTACACCACAAGGTCACATACGCAAGGAAGCAGCAAACGACGATCCCAGCAGGATAATCGTTTTTATAATAGTACTGATATGCACTTTTGCCAGTATGACCGTGGTGGTACAACTCCTCACATTAAAAAAGAGTGAAACCAACAACATTCAACTGAGTATAGCGCTTGCAGGCATGATTCTTACCTGGCTGTTACTGCACACCATTTTTACAGCCCGGTATGCGCATATGTATTACAGTGGTAAAAAAGATAACAGCATTGAACAAAAACCGGCGCTTGATTTTCCCGATGATGAACATCCCGATTTTCTTGACTTCGCCTATTTTTCTTTTGTATTGGGAATGACTTTCCAGGTATCTGACGTAGAAATAGCTTCCAAAAAAATCCGGCAGATGGCTTTATTACATGGACTGATTTCGTTTGCTTATAATACAGTGGTGGTAGCACTGACAATTAATATTATTGCAGGACTTAAGAATTGAGAAGTGAATGGTGAAAAAAGGTTTGAGGCAAAAGGTTTTACACTCATTACAATTGCTTATTGCCGATTGCTCATTGCCGATTGCTTATTGCCAACAGCAGACAGCTAAATCATTTCTTCACAAACCGCATCATAGCCACATCACCCATCATTAAGTTAAGCGTGGAATCTGAAATAGCGTATTTGTTTATTTTCTTCAAAGTATTAATAAATACATTCTCTCCTTCGCCAGGGCACATCATACGGGTCATTGCCATAGTTTCAGGAAAATGAATAGACGAAGCGTCTACATCCAGCCTTCCTCTGAAATTATTGCAGCTTGTATTTCCACTAAAACTGGTATCTGCCGCATTAAAAGTGATTTGTGGTTTTTTATCGGGATACAATCCTTCAAATGCAATACGCGGACCTGAGATATAATTCAACTCCCATGTACCATTCAATTGTTCAACGCCAGATGCCTTTTTTGATTCCATCGGTGCACCTTTTATTTTTGTACTTTCACATGCTGATGCTAATAAAGCAAATATGCTTACGTATAAAAAAAACTTCATGGTATTTTTTTTAAGATGAAAAAGCGTAAGAATAGCTTGCGACGTAGTAAATCAGGGAGATATAAATATACGACTTCCGGGAAAAACAACTTTAAACCACAAACGATAAACTAAAAACTTATATTATTTGAAACCCTTTCTCACTGCTAACTGGCTCCATCTTGCCATGGCAAATTATGAAATAGCGCCTTCTATATTGCAACCTTTTGTACCGCCTAAAACAGCATTAGATTATTATAACGGCGTTTGCTATGTAAGCCTTATAGGTTTTCGTTTTTGGGATACGAAAATAAAAGGAGTAGCCATTCCCTTTCACAGCAACTTTGAAGAGATTAATTTAAGATTTTATGTACGGTATAAAGAAGATAATATATGGAAACGTGGCGTAGTATTTATAAAAGAGATTGTGCCTAAGTTCGCTATCAGTTTTATAGCTAATGCCTTTTACCAGGAAAGATATGTTACTATGCCCACCACCTCTATTATTGCAGCAACGCCGGAATTATTATCTGTACAATATCAATGGGGAAATGGTTTACTGAATAAAATAGCTGTAAATGCCGATCCTGCGCCATATGCCATCGCCGACAACAGCATAGAAGCATTTATTACAGAACATTATTGGGGGTATGCAAAGCAAAGAGGCAACCACACAAAAGAATACGAAGTAGCGCATCCCCGCTGGAACATTTATGCCGTAAAAAACTATGATATAGTTTGTGATTTTGAAAAATTATATGGCTCAGCCTTTAGTATACTCAACCAAACAGCACCTCTATCTGTATTATTAGCACAGGGATCGGCAGTTAAAGTATTTCAAGGAAAAAAAATTTAGACCATGTATTCAGTCATTTTAAGATGTTCCATTTTATGCATGCTTGCTTTAGGCGTTACCGTTATGTACGCTCAGCAACCTGCAAATATCAATAAAGATCGCTTTGCAGGATTGCATTTCGATTTTCATGCCGGACTTACCGATTCAGGTATCGGAAAAACATTTACGCCTGAAATGATAGATTCTTTTCTTGCTATAGTTAAGCCGGATTTTTTACAGGTCGACTGTAAGGGACATCCCGGGATTTCAAGCTATCCAACTAAAGCCGGCAATCCTGCTCCCGCTTTCGCAAAAGACATTATGAAGATCTGGCGTGATGAAACGAATAAATACAAAGTGCCCTTATATGTGCATTATTCAGGGCTTTGGGATAACAGGGCACTGCAACTGCATCCCAACTGGGCAAGATACAATGCTGATGGAAAACCAGACAATAATGCCACTTCACTTTTTGGCGGTTATGCAGACTCGTTATTAATACCTCAAATAAAAGAATTGGCTACTGTTTATCACCTTGATGGAATATGGGTAGATGGCGATTGCTGGGTATTATCTCCTGATTATAGCACAACCGCGAGGGAACAATTTATAAAGCAAACTGGCATTACAGATATTCCAAAACACTCAGAAGAGCCTCATTTTTTTGAATGGATGGAATTTCACCGCAAAGCATTTCGTGATTATATAACCAAATACGCCAATGCAGCACATGCGGTTGCACCGGATTTTAAAGTTACCAGCAACTGGAGTTTTTCTTCCATGATGCCTGAACCCGTTGATGTTCCTGTAGATTATTTATCTGGTGATGTGGCGGGTACCAACAGTTTATACAGTTCTGCATTCGAAAGCCGCTGTCTTGCTTTGCAGGGCAAGCCCTGGGATCTGATGTCGTGGTCATTTGCATGGAAGAATAATTCAAAAGCAACAAAGTCTGTGATACAACTGGAGCAGGAAGCTGCTGAAGTGCTTGCAATGGGCGGCGGTTTTCAAACCTACTGGCAACAAAACAGGGATGGTTCTCCCGAGCCATACCAGTTCAGAAAAATGCAACAGATCATTGCATTTTGTAAAGAAAGAAAGGCATATACTTTTAAAGGAGAAACGGTTCCTCAGATAGGCTTGTTATACTCTACTTATGCATGGAAACGATCTCTTACCGGCGCTTTGTACTCATCGCATGAACAGAATGCCATGAAGGGCGTATTAAATATGTTGCTCGACAGTAAATTTTCGGTAGAAATTTTAATGGATCATCAGCTTGGGAAAATAAACCAATACCCTTTACTTATTATTCCGGAGTGGAGGCATATCGATCCTGCCGTTAGAACTCAGTTGAATGATTATGTAAACAATGGTGGCAAATTGCTGGTAATAGGCGCCTCAGCAGTAAAGGATTTTGAAGATATGTTACAGGTAAATTTCGGTGAAAGAGATTATGACAATAAAACCTTGTTTGCAGGACTTGAAAATAAGATTGTAATGATGCATACCGCTTATCAGCCGGTATCCGTTGCCGATGGCAGTGTTGATATAGGTACGCAACTAACGGCAGACGACTGGCGCTTTGTCACAAAAAATGTATTAAGTACTATCAGATCATCTGGCAAAGGAAAAATAGCAGGGATATACATGGATATGGGAGATTTTTATACGCACAATCAAAACCCGGTTTCTCTGCAGTTGCTGCAATCTGTAATACGATCTATGGTGCCGGCTTTTATAAGCACCATTAAAGCAGACGGGAAAATACACCAGGCTGTAAGCAAAAAAAATGACAAAACATATATTCATCTCATTAATGCAGGTGGTCCGCATGATAACCCTGATGTGCTGGTGTACGATGATCTTGCACCCATAAAAAATATTGAATTGAAATTGCAATTGGAAAAAGCTCCGGCCAAAATATTACTCCAACCTGGCAATTTGGTAATGCCGTTTCATTACAATAAGGGGATAGCCACGGTTAGTGTGCCGGAATTAAAAGTATACAGCATTCTTGAAATACAATAAAAAAGAGTATGCGAACCTGAAGTGAAGCCATAAGAAAATACCTTTCCTGAACAGGATGTTATTATACCTTGTATTTTTATATACTACTTTGATTTAAAAAGCGTTTATCAACCATCTAAACACTGTGGCATGCCTCAACAACGATTAATATTCGGTGAAGGAAAAATAAGTGGATATATCTCCATCTTCCTTGGATTGCTTTCTTTCCTCGCAGTTTTTTGTTTTCGTTTTCCTGAATGGTTAACCTCTCCTGAATTCAGGGAAGTGTATACCGGCAAATCAATGATGATACTTTTAACAGCTACCATTATTGCTTCGTTCTTCTTTGCATTGCTGAGTTTTTTATTAAGTAAAACAAAAAAGTATGCATTAATAGGATTGCTGATCTGCAGCATTACCATTGTAATAGGCGGGTTTAGTGTTCAAGGCAGAGCGGTAGAAAAAACAAGCTGGCATTTGGGCTTGGATTGGCTGCTCCTCGATCTTTTATTAATGGCAGTTATTTTTGTTCCGATAGAAATGGTATTTCCCAAAAACAAAAACCAAACAAAATTTCATGAAGAGTGGCGTACAGACCTGGTATATTTTGTAGTAAGTCATTTGTTCATTCAATTCTTCGGAGTAATTACACAGCAACCTGCCAAGGTATTTTTTGGCTGGATTGGTTTAGATGGCGTACATCGTTGGGTACAAAGCTTGCCATTTGTTGTAGAATTATTGTTTGCTTTTTTTATTACAGATCTGTTTCAATACTGGGCGCACCGTATTTTTCATAGCCATCATTATTTGTGGCGGTTTCATTCGGTGCACCATTCTACACAAAACATGGATTGGTTAGCAGGCAGCCGCACTCATTTTGTGGATATATTTGTTACAAGATCAATGGCATTTATACCATTGTATGTATTTGGATTTTCGGAGATCACCTTCAATACTTACATAGTATTTATGGCTATACACGCAGTATTGATACATGCCAACACCCGCATTAATTTTGGCTTTCTTAAATATATTATCGCTACACCGCAATACCATCACTGGCATCATTGTGAAGACCCAAAATATTATGGCAAAAACTTCGCAACCATTTTTCCTTTTATCGATAAAATATTCGGTACCTATTATCTCCCCGGCAACGAATGGCCCGAAGGAACAGGCTTGCACGAAGCCCACTATCCAAAAGGCTATTTAAAACAAATGATCTATCCCTTTACCAAAAGTCCTTTTGACAGCAATCTGAATATGGAAGAAAGAACGAAAAGATAATACAGGTTTATAGTTTGTTGTTTATAGTTATTGATGTCCTTTACTTCTTTCCCTAAAAAGGAATCACGAAGACACAAAGAATCACAAAGTAAAATATATTCTTTGTGTCCTTTGCTTTCTTTGCATCTTTGCGTGAAAATTCACCTATCTTTCCTTTAGTTTTAACTCAACCAATACACATGTCACTTACACAAAAAGTCTCTACCGAACAAGGCGACAATAATATCAGCAGCGACAGGGCTGCATATACCAATACACTCGATGATAACACACGTTACTGGATAAACGAAGATGCTAAATATTTTCTTCACCAGGCGCTCTCTACGCCAGTAATGAATGTACTTGCGAAAACCGAAGGCGCTTATATAACTGATCTCTCCGGTAAAAAATATCTCGACCTTCATGGCAATGGTGTGCATAATGCGGGCTTCTCCAATCCAGAAGTAATAGAAGCTGTAATAGCACAGCTTAACAGCAGTTTAGCGTTTACTCCACGCCGTTATACCAATATTCCGGCCATACAACTTGCAAAAAAATTAATATCCGTTGCTCCCGAAGGACTGGATCGCGTACTCTTCTGCCCTGGTGGTTCTGAAGCTATAGAAATGGCCGTAGCACTCGCCAAGCACGTTACCGGTAAATGGAAAACCATTTCATACTGGGACTCTTATCATGGCAATGGTTTCCAGGCTTCCACGGTTGGCGGTGAAGAACATTTCACAAACGGACAAGGCCCTATGGTGCCAGGGGCTTTTCACGTGGAGTTTCCGAATTATTATCGCAACCCATGGGGATTAACTGATGAAAAAGAAATTGATGAAGCATATATACGGCAAATAAAAATCATCCTGAAAAGAAATCCTGATGTTGCCGCCATTATTGCCGAGCCCATTTCAGCTACACCTGTCGTTCCTTCTCTTTATTACTGGCAGGAAGTAAGAAAAATTTGTGATGAGTATGGCATCCTGCTCATATTCGATGAAATAATTGAAGGCTTTGGTCGCACCGGTAAATGGTTTGCCAGCGAACATTTTGTTACGCCTGATGTGTTAGTATTAGGGAAATCTTTAGGCGGAGGTATTTTACCGTTGGCAGGTATTGTTACCAAAGAAAAATACAATGTATTACAACATCGGTCTATTGGGCACTTCACACATGAAAAAAATCCGCTTAGCTGCACCGCAGGACTGGCCGCTATCAATTATATAGAAAAATATAAGCTGGTTGAAAACTCCGTCTCCATGGGAGATTACCTGATGAGTGAATTAAACAAATTGAAACAAGACTTCCCGATTGTTGGAAATGTTGCTGGTAAAGGCTTACACATTGGGGTTGACCTGGTAACAAATACAACCACAAAAAAGCGGGCGGAAAAAGAAGCAGAAAAAGTAATGTATAGTTGTCTTCACCAGGGAGTAGCCCTTAAAGTAATTGAAGGAAATATACTCACCATGCGCCCTTCACTGATCCTCAAAAAAGAAGAATGCGACATGATTGTACAGTCCTTAAAAAATGCATTTAACCAGCTTTAATTCTTTTGTAATAGAACGCATATTGCTTATATCGCAGCAGTATAAAATAATTTACAGTTAAATTTAGACAATACTCATGCAGACCTTTATAACATTAAAGTGTCTGCATTTTTTTAACCTTTTCTAATGTTTGTAAATGCGCCTCATTTTATCCTTGCTTTTTTTCTGCTCATTAGCAGAAGCTCAGCAACACAACCCAACCCCTGGTCCGTCTGAATATCTTCCTGTTGTTTGTTCTTATCGCTCAGCTACTTCTGCATGGGAAGACCACCTGGGAAACCACAGGGCATTAATTAAAATACTTTCCGCTACTGATGCGGCGCTTGTAAATATACCCTGGCGTTTGCAGAAAGACATTTCAGCTAACGGATTAATCATAACGGATACGGCAGGCCGACAAATAAAAAATATTTTCAGGATTAGTACATCCAGAGAAAACATCTCATTCGTTTTTCAACCCAGCAGCGGGGCAGGTATTTATTATGTGTATTACATGCCATGGGAGGGCAAAAAGAACATGGGGAATTTTGACGGAAAGTATATTCCCCGGGAAGCTCCTGCAGAAGCAGGCTGGATAAACGCCCACCATTTAACCGCTCCTATGCAAAAGAATGTATTATCAGCATTAAAAGGCGCCGAAATCATTACCCTTGAATCCCGTACAGCCTTCGATAGCTTCTATCCTATGGAAGTGATTGCTACAAAAAAGGAAACAGAAAAATTGACCGCCAAAGCAAACCGTTCCATGCTTTTATTTCCTGAAAACAGGCAATATCCAGTGAAGATGAAAAATGACCTTCCTTACCGCTGGATACAAAAGGGGTTGAAAAGCATGTTGAAAGATGAAGTTTTCCGTAACGAATATTATGCCTTTCAGATAGGATTGTTTGCAGGTAACAGCGATCTTAAAAACATAAAAGTATCCTGCAACAATACCGCATTTACCACAACCTGCTTTAATCTTGAAGGAACAGATGCAAGAGGAAATTATTTCACCAAACGGCTTGATGTAAAAAAACAAACAATACAACCGCTCTGGTTGGGAACTGATATCCCTGAAAACACAAAGCCGGGAGTATATACCTTGTCCGTACATGTATCTGCTGATCATATACCCGAACAGATCATAATAGTTATGCTTACTGTAAAAGACAGTATACTACAGGATCGGGGCGATAACCAGTTATGGCGTCACTCCCGTTTGCGGTGGCTGAATTCAACAGCAGGTATATCTGATGAAAACATTGCGCCCAATTCACCCTTACAGATAAAAGATGCAACTATTATTGCAGGAACAGGTCAGATCAAATTATCATCCTTTGGTTTACCGGAGTCCATCATAGCAAACAATAAAGAACTATTGGCGCAACCTGTGTCATTTATTGTTGAAACGATCAAAGGAATTGAAAGGTTGACCTCCTCCCCGATTCAGTTTACAAAAAATGCAACTGGTAAATCATCATGGATATGCAAAGCAACTAATGACGCCTTAACTATTGTATGTAATGGGAGTATGGAATCAGATGGTTACATTCATTACCAGCTAAAGGTGATCTCGTTAAAAGAAATGGAAATAAAAGATATTAGACTTGATCTTCCCGTTAAGAAGGAAATGGCTTCCGCTTTCATGGGAATGGGATTGCCGGGAACGGAGTGCCCGGTGCAATATGCATGGAAATGGAAAGGTGCCACAGATGCTTACTGGATAGGCAATGCCGATGCAGGTTTATATTGCGAACTAAAAGGCGCTTCTTATACAGGTCCGATGCTTAACCTGTATCACCCCGATCCGCCTGCTTCGTGGTATAATAAAAACGCCGGAGGCTTTACTATTACAACCATTAATAATACTACAGTGGCAAGCACTTACAGTGGCTCAAGGCGGCTTACCTCTAAAGATTCGCTTGTATTTGATTTTGCATTATTGATAACACCAGTTAAAAAAATCAACACTACCGGCCAGTTCATCAACCGTTATTATCATGATGGTACAAATCCAATACCGCAGGATAAGGATTTGAGCACCGGTATTAAAGTCATCAATATTCACCACGCCAACAGGATCAATCCATATATTAATTACCCTTTTACTACTGCCGATCTTATAAAACAAACTACACAAGAGTGGCATGCCAAAGGCGAAAAAATAAAAATATACTATACCGTAAGGGAACTAACGTCACTTACTACAGAATTATGGGCATTGCGCAGCCTTGGCAACGAAATATTTGCGGATGGTAACGGTGGTGGGTACCTGTGGTTGAAAGAGCACCTGATTGATCATTATAATCCGCAATGGTATACACCTCCGGTAGGGAGTCTTGCGCAGGATGATGCAGCCTTGCTCACCAGCGGAGAAAGCAGGTGGTATAATTATTATATAGAAGGATTAAAATGGTTGGTAAAAAACACAGATATCGACGGGCTCTACCTGGATGATGTGGCCTATGATCGTGAAATGCTTAAGCGGATGTGCAGGGTTATGAACGAAGTAAAACCAGGATGTATGATAGACCTGCATTCACACAGGGATTTTTCAAACGGTCCTGCTACTCAATACACAGAATTTTTTCCGTACCTGGATAAATTATGGTTTGGAGAAAGTTTTCAGTACAATAAAATGTCAGCTGCTAACTGGCTGGTGGAAGTTTCGGGGATTCCTTTTGGTTTGATGGGTGATATGCTGCAGGATGGAGGGAATCCGTGGCGCGGTATGGTGTATGGTATGACGTCAAGGTATCCATGGCGTACGGAAGGCGTAACATGTGAACCACAGAATATCTGGAAACTATGGGATAGTTTTGGAATAGCAGATGCTCAAATGGTGGGCTACTGGGATTCAGCTTCTTTTGTAAAAACATCCAATGACTCCGTACTCGCTACGGCTTATAAAAAAAATAATAAGCTGTTGATATCTGTTGCAAGCTGGGCTAAAGATACGGTTGTGGTAAAACTTACAATTGACTGGCAAAAGGTTGGCTGGAAGCCTAAGAAAGTTTTGTACACGGCTTCTGCCATAAAAGATTTTCAACCCCTAAAACAATGGGAAGAAAATGAAGAAATTACAGTGGCGCCTGCAAAAGGGTGGTTGCTGGAAGTTGAATGATCTACTCTTTTTATTATAAATAAGAAAGATGACTTTATCTACACTCCGGTATTTTACAAAACTGCTGGCACTTTTACTTTTAAGTATAAGTTCCTTTTCACAAAAAATATATGATCTGCAATCGATCATCATACATACAGATAAAAAAGTACTCAATCCGGTTTTGCACCCATCGGAATATGCTTCACTATCAGTAACGGGCATACGAAAAAGTGGAAGTACTGTTCTTTTACCGGCTGCATCGCTCCGGTATATGATCCAAAATAAATTAGCCAGTGGGGACGCGCCTATAGCGAGCATACAAGGCAACAGGGTAATTCCTCAAGAAGGCGGAATAGCAACTGTTACAGCAGTGTACAGCGATGGCAATAACACTTTCAGCGCTACAACAGATATAGTAGTGCGTCCCTATTATAGGGAATATCACCAGGCATTGGTGATGAAATTATTTATGGGCATGGAAGGAGAACCGGTGGAAAGACTGGCAAAAGATCCCTTCTTTCAAAAACCACACGATGTGCTCTGTACTTTTGAACAGGCACTGGAACTCATTAAAAGAACAGACCATCTAACACAAGGCATTCCAAAAATTATATACCTGGTAGGTTGGCAAAAAGGAGGGCATGATCATGAATATCCATCATGGGCAACAGTAAATGATAAAATGAAACGACCACAGGATGAAACTGCGCTACAGAGCTTACGGTGGTTAATACGCGAAGCCAGGCAATACCATACTACGGTAAGTCTTCATATAAATATGGTAGATGCGTATAAGCACAGCCCATTATGGGATGAATACCTGAAGAAAGATATATTAGGGAGAGACGAAAATGGAAACCTTCTTGCTACCGACATCGGTATAAAAGGAGATTCGATGTACAAAGTAAGTTATACCCGTGAGTGGGCTGAAGGGCTGGCGCAGAAAAGAATTGATGCATTGATTGCCATGATCCCTGAATTATACGAAGGGCACACCATACATGTAGATGTATTTATAGCCAAGCCAGAATTTTATCCTACTATCAGTCCCTGGCACGCGAAGAAAGAAAATGGCGGCATTGATATTTATAAGGAAGTGGAAACCCAAAGAAAGATTTTCAAATACTGGCGCACCAAAGGATTTGATGTAGCAGGTGAAGGCATCTTTTGGGCACATCCACCCGGCGAAGGTTTTTACGGATTACAGCCTATGAGTTGGTGGTACCCGGATGATATCAGTTACCAGATGCAGACACCTGAATATTTATCTGCCAGAGGCATGACCAGCAGAACCGATGATGGCGACTTTCGTTTTGGCAGCAGCATACATGGTGAAGACTTATTTCAAAAAAGCATTAGTGATCCTCCCGGTTTCTTAGGACAGTTTTGTCGTAATACATTGATGTGGTATTACCTGAGCCGGCTGGAAAGATTAGCATTAGTAAATGACACTTTGTTTTATTCTGATGGCGTAAAAGCCGCAAAAGAAAACGGTCACAACATTATCCGCAAAGGAAATTTTTTATTCAGAGATAATAATGACCTGCTTGTTCCAGCACTATGGAAAAACGAAAAGACAATCATTGCGTATAGCGAAGAAGGTTATCAAAACAAAAAATGGCTCCTCCCCTCCGATTGGCAAACTGTAAAAAAAGTTGACGTATATGTTATTACTGCTGCGGGTGATAGTTTGTTGCAAAGAAATCTACCGGTTGAGAATAATAGCATTATGTTATCGGTAAAGGCGGGGATGGCGGTAGTTGTAAAAGCACAGGCATTGCAGGTAAACCGGTAACAAGAGCAAGTAAGTAAGCCGGTTTACACTTTCAAGCTTGTTTTCAAATAGCTATATTCCAATCTAAAATTTGACTAACATACACATACAAATTAATAACTTATAAAAAAAGCATGCTATGAAAATAACAAACTCAATTTTGATATTTTTTTTGTTAACCTTTATTTCTTGCGCACATCCGGATCCCAATAAGCAAATAGACGAAGGCAGTGTAAATAATCAAATATATGAAAGCAAAGAAATAGGGTGGACAATTGAAATACCAAAAAACTGGACAGTTATTTCTAAAGACAAGATAGAGTCCAATGATCAAAAAGGGTTAGACGCTATCGAAAAATCAACAGGCTCAAAAGTTGATATGAAATCGCTAAAGCATTTAATAAGTTTTCAAAAAAATCAATTCAATATTTTTACTTCCACATCAGAGCCAGTCAAAGAAGCCTTTAGTGGCGAGTACCAGCAAAACAATAAAGAATTAAATGAAATAATCTATAAAACCTTTACTGATCAGGGAATTAAAGTAGACTCATTATCAGGCAAGGAAATGATTCAAGGCTTAGAATTTAATACATTCCGTACTACCATTCATGGTCCAGATGGAAAAGTAATTCTTAATCAAATTCTATATTCAAGACTTATCAATGGTTTTGATTTTGGAGTAAACATTAACTATAACAATGAAGAAGACAAAAAAGTTATGATAGACGCCTGGAAAAAATCAAAATTCTCTAAAAATTAATTGCTCCAATTTGTTGCTTGTAGCTCACCTTGTAATGGCTCTCGTTATTACCACTCCTCTTCATTTTTAATACCATGGCTTCCTACAACCCATGTTTACCAACATCCCAAAAATTACGACTGTTTACTACAGGAGTAAGCCGAAAATCCTTTAAAGAGTAGGTAAACTAAAACATCATTACATGAAAAAGGTAACAAAAATTTCCTGGCGCATTCAAACCGGAAGCCAATGGTGGAGCGGAACAGACACCAGAATAGACATGGAGATATACCGGGATGGCACATTATTACAAAGCCTCTGGCTGGAACATGGCAGAACATTGCGATTGGATCGAAATGAAAATGCCACCTATTTCTGGGTATTTCAAAATCATTCCGGTATAGGCACAAGCTATTCAGGATTTACCCCTCCTTATTATGAAGAATTTCCTAATGGTATTGCCGGTCATCTAAAAGTAAAATTTATTGCAAGAGGCGATGATGCGTGGGAAAAGATCGCCATATATAGTACGGTATTCAGTGGTGAGATTCGTGGTGTGCCTGGCACTATCGATTCTCTCTTTTGGGACGAACACCGCGATGAATTTGCGTTTACACGTGATGTAGTGTTGAGTACGGATAGCAGTGAAGGATTTTCTGCACTAACGCTGAACTATTAGAGGAATGACCTACTGATAGCGTTCATTCGATAACTTCACCAGCGTTGGTTTTATGGCAATGCCGAAGGCCCAGTCCTGGTGAAGTTATTGTTATAAGACATAGTGCTCTTTATTTCTACGGGAAAATAACAATCGTGCAACAATGATGTTATTTACAATGAAGCAAAAGTTATTATCTTGAACTTAGAACGAAAGCAGACTATGGCTTCTGTGCTAACGATTAAATATACTGTCTGCAGCAACCTTACTATTACCCTAATCTTATGACACAGATTATTTCAAAAAGACACAAACTAAAATTTTATCTGTCTCTTATTTTACTCTTTCTCTTTCTTACTGCTTTAGGTACAGTCCTGATCGTTGTTTTTAATATTGCCGCGAAAAAGGGCGCGGCATCAAAGGTAGATTTTATGCCGGTCATTGCCGCCGGGGTTTATTTCTTTGCATTTTATACTGTTTACAAATATTTCAAAAATGCACCTGTAATTCACCTTGATAAAGATGCCATTTCATTTAACCATCAAACATTTTTTTTTGCAGATTTAGACCGTATTGAACTCACAGGTAAGCAAAACTTCTCCTATCTTATTGGCTTCCCAATGGAAGCGGCAACTCTAACATTCAAAAACGGGGAGACTAAGTACATTTTCGACGATATGTATGGCAACTCCTGGATGCTCAAATCTTTCTTGCAGCAGGTTGTTATCGACAAAAAACAATTTATTGAACCTTCAAATGAAAACATAGACCCTTATGATCTTGATACTGACGGCTATGAAACATATAATGGCAATCAAATTACTTCAATGAGGGGTATTATACTTTGGGGAATGATTGCTTTTTTAGCATACTTGCCTTTCACTTCAAAAAAACAACCGTCTACAATTGCTGTTTTTTCGATTGCTGGATGTTGCCTGTTTTATTTTACTATATTTTCCTGGGGCATGAATTACTTTAAGGTATCTCAAAACTATTTTGTCATAAAAAATCAAAATTTCTTTTGGCTAACGAGAGCTTACAGGATTAAAGATATTGACGAGATTGTTTTTGAAACAAAGCCAAAAGCACCCAATAGTTTGCGGGTAATAACAAAAGACTTTAAAAATAAATTGTATCTGGCTTCAACACTCAGAGATAAAACCTGGCTCGAAATGCAGGAGAAATTAGAAAGCTTAGGGCTGAAAGTTAGAAATGAGTGTATCTGGAAGTAAAGCCATCTGCTGCAAGCTTCGCTATATATAGTACTTCAAAATGCCCGAAGTAATGTAAATTTATGAATCATCATAAATAACACAGAAACACCCTCAACATATGAAACAACTTATCCCTATTCTCACCTGTGTTGCTTT
Organism: Agriterribacter sp.; assembly: GCA_047600465.1. GTDB lineage: Bacteria > Bacteroidota > Bacteroidia > Chitinophagales > Chitinophagaceae > Agriterribacter. Next base: position 316,004 of record JASGKU010000005.1, on the reverse strand, counting down.
CACAAGCTGCATGACGAACTATCCCATGACTACTTTCTATGTAAAGAACAATACCAACAAAACCATAAATTTTAAGGCTACTATTGAAAAGTTAACTTCGATGGGCATGCGGGACATGACCTTACCCTTTACTGTTTTGCCGATGGACAGTGTGCTTGCAAGAAAAATTGGTATAAAAAATGGGGCTGAGCCCACCGTATGGTTTACAGAGTTTGTTCTTTTTCCCATTGATAGCGTACAATTTAATGATCCTACCGATGCAAAAAACTGGGTAAGATCAACCGATGTGAAGGGTAAACCTGTTTATACATTTAATGTTGCCAAATGAAAAAACAGCTCGTAGTATTTTTGATACTGTTCGTTTCTTTTCACCTGTCTTTATTCGCACAGCAGGATGATAGCTTATTTTCAAGGCTACAGGCTATTTCCAATAACGGGGCCATTTTTTACAATGCAGACGGCTTTGAAATAACAAGCCAGATTATCAATGCAGACTTCTCGAAAAAAAATGTTCTAAAAAAATTTAAAAAATATTCTATCAAGGAAAGTGACTTAATTACAAGTGATAGTTCTATACAAGCTCCCAATTATTTCGTTTCAAAAAAGGAAGAGATCTCAACTGGCGTGATTCAACATACATCTTACTATTTTGTAGAAAATAAAAACAAAACAATAACCGCTATAACATTGGGATGCTATAACAAGAATGACAAAGCATTTGAAAGTAAAATGGTGAATGTAATTGTGAATGATGAAATTCCAAAGTATGTATATACTCCAATGGAAGTTGATAGTATCAATTTTGCAGGCAGGAAAATTGCGTTAGGGAAAAGCTGCCACTGGATGGGCATTAACAATATTCAATGCCCATATTATGGCCAGATGAATTGGAGTGTACATCGAACATTAGATGATGCCGCTAAAAGCGCAAGCAATCAATACAGTGTTATTAATAACAAAAAAGGCGGCAAGATTATTTCAGAAGAAATGGTTGATGTAATTTTTGAAGGAACAGAGGTTAAAGCAAAAAAGGCTGTGTATGATTTTAAAGGGGTAACATCCTTATTGGTAGGCATGAGCGGTGGCAAAACATTGACCATATATTTTGTGGCTTCTCCTGCAAAGCAAAATTTCGTTAGTTGTGTAATGAGTTTCTGGAACAATGACAATATTAATCCGAGCGGGCTTCCACCATTGTTAGAGCAGGTGATGCAGCTAAAAAAATAATCGTCTTCTGGTAGCGATTGGATATAATATGGCAATTGAATCCTTAAAGTTTTTTCAGTTACTTACGTAAGCGGCAAATGCTTACACCAACAACAATCAGTCTTCTATCAAGCTTCTATACCAGCCTACACGGCACATCCAGGTCTTCAGTAAGATAATAACTGGCGCATAAGCGATGATAACCATCCGCAATAATTAAACCGGATTCATTCCGAACCAAAAGAATTGGAGACAATTTTTTCTTCTTTCTGAATTTTCTGAGGTTATTAGCTACATGAATATTATCCTTTGGCAGTAAGGGTAGCCTGCTGGCCCTGAGGATATCTTTCGATTTCTTTTTAATAGTGTGTGCGTTCTTTAGCTTCGCAACAACCTGTTTCGCAATATTGATGGGGACTAATAACTCCAGGTAATCTAAAGCAGCCGGGTAGTCATGTTCCTCCGGGTCTGCAAGCCAAATAGAAGATTTCATGAGTTGAATGGGTTTATATAAAGTGTATAAGAAATAATCTGTGATAGTCAACCTGCAATTCCATTACAGTTTTTTTGAAAAAACGTAAACAAGTTGCATTGCAACGTACAAAACTCATCATATATTTATCAACCTTAACATCTCAATTACATTATTGGTTATCGCATCAAACCTTGTCATTTGAGTCGCATCTGGTATTATATAGAACCTTGGATAGATAAACAAAGATTTGCTTTTACAACTTATTCAGTCATCGTCGGCTGCCTGTTTTTGTATTTAGTTATATCAAAACACAAAGTCGCTTCGCAGGATGATCTGCTTCCGGTAAATGGAACGCTGTTAAAATATTCTTTTGTTGATGGCGAAAGAGGTGAAAAGCGATATTATTTATGGTTGAAAGAATATAGCACACAGGCATTCCAGGTTCCTGCAGATTTTGTGTCATTTTTTCAAAAGACAAGCTTTGAAAACACTGCTTACAATGGTCAACCACTTGCACTTAAAATTGCTAAGTTTGATCAAAAAAAACTGAACAAATATTATAGCACTATATTTATTTATGAATTAAAACAGGGAGATAATTATTTTCTCAGTAGTGACATAAGTATCGAACAGGAAAATAGCCCATTGTTTTATTATGTTGGAGCGATATTTATCATAGCAGGCATTGGGTTTTATTTTTTAAGAAGAAGAGAATTTTAATCATGCGTTTGTTTGATATATTCAGAAAAAAAGAAGCGGTGGAAAGTATGCCCAGCAAGGTGGATGATAGAATTAAATATTTCTATGAACATCCTGAAACACTTGTTGACATAGTGTTTTCAAACAGAACAAAACAGACAGTACATATCTGGGTAGAGCTCGCCTGTGTAGCTATTGAGTTAGACCACGAAACCGAATACAAAATTGTTACACACGACAGGTATTTCAGAATGGAATTTGACAAGCATAACCAGGTAGTGTTTTATCTGCAGTATAGTTTTGGGTTTAAGCTTTACAAACGTGCTATTTCTAAAGATATTCCCTCAAAGATCAACTGGCAATTGGATCTTGATTACTCAGACATTAATTAGTGCATTTGGACATTCTATTCCTCTAAATAATGCTAATTTTAAAATTATTGCAAAAATACAACCGACATCAAAACTAAAGACCCATAACATCATGACCACCTTAACAACAACCTTGCTTGTAGTTGCGGGCATTATTGTCTTGCTCCTGATCATTGCATTTGTTACCCGCAAAACATACAATGTTCAAAGAGAAATTATTATAAACGCACCTGTACAACAAGTGTTCGACTACCTGAAACAGCTCAAAAACCAGGACAATTTTAATAAGTGGGTAATGGTTGACCCGAATATGAAACGGGAATTTAAAGGAACAGATGGAACCGTAGGATTTGTTTATGCATGGAACGGCAATAAAAGAGCAGGCGCCGGAGAACAGGAACTTATATCTATTGTTGAAGGAAAGAAAATTGAAAGCGAAGTAAGATTTATCAGACCTATGACAGGCATCGCGAATGCCGTTATGACAACAGAAGCGCTATCTTCCAATCAAACAAAAGTAAACTGGAACAATACCAGCGAAATGAAATATCCCGCCAATATAATGATCTCAATGATTGAGAAAATGCTTGGAAAAGATATGGACACCAGTTTGAATAACCTGAAAACGATTCTTGAAAAATAGATTTATATCTTCTTGACAATTTAGGTTTCATTACAACGTGATTATTTTAAAAAATCCTTGTAGGTAACTTTAATAAATATGAATCAGCATAGCGTTTGGCGTAGCACCATACAATGCATTTTGATTTTAATAACAGCCATTATTTCTCCCAAAGCATGGGCGAATGATGGATCTTTTTTTGCAAAGGGAAATCAACTCATTCCTATTACTGAAACAAATATTACCGTTAAAAAAGAAATTTTAACCTTGAAGAAAATCAGGGATCAGTTTATTGAAGTAACGGTATATTATGAATTCTTCAATCCCGGTGAACAAAAAAACCTAACAGTAGGGTTTGAAGCATTCTCACCTCAAGGTGATGTAAACGGCACTCCCAAAAACGGGCAACATCCGTATATGAGAGATTTTACCGTAGAGCTAAATAATAAAATACTTACTTATAATATAGCCTATGTACAGGATTCGCTTTATGCAAAAAGCGGCATCATTAAAAGCAAACGATTAGACGAAATAAAAAATAATATTCAGGATGAACAGGTAGTCGATTTCTTTTATGTCTATCATTTTAACGCCAATTTCAAGAAAGGTTTGAATATAATAAAACACACCTACAATTATGATGTGTCAACATCCATAGCGGCTTATTATTATTTTGAATACGTATTAACGGCGGCTAACAGGTGGGGCAATAAGCAGATAGATGATTTTACGCTGGAAATAGATATGGGTGAATGTGAAACGTTCAGCATTGAAAAAAGTTTTTTTACAAACGCTGGTCAATGGTTAATAAATGGCATAGGAAAATCAACAGATATAAAGCAGGTTGACGAAGCATTTGGCGGTGTTGCGGCACTTCAATTTTACATTCAAAAAGGCAATATTATTTTTCAAAAGAAAAACTTTAAACCAACTGGCGACTTGTTTCTTTTTTGCAGAAGTAGTTATGACCTGGGCAGCAGCGCTCTTCCTTTTTCTTATTACCAGGACAAATATATTGGTGAACCAAAAAATGAATTAGAAAAAAAAGCATGGAAAAACCTGCCTTTTGCAAGGCGTGGCTATATATTTCAAAATGCTGATCTACAAAAATATTTCGAGCAGATAGACTGGTATATTCCTAATCCCAATTATAAGCCGGATGTTGGCATTTTAACAGATGAGGAAAAGAAATGGCTGGAAAAATGGAAATAAAAAATCGTTCTTTACTTTGACTTGCCTTTAGCGGATTTTCATTGTCTTTTAGGCTTATCTTCATCATTCCTTAATGAGAAATTTAAAAGACAGGAAATGTATAAGTTTTCAATCACCCTTGTATTTCTTTATTTGTGTTTATCCTTACCCGCGCAGCAAAAGAAAACCAACGACAAGGTCGCATCTATCATAAGCAATCATCCTATTGTATTCAATCATCCGCCAACAAAAATTCCGAATACAGTTTCGGTTGATGCTCCCCTACTCGGTAACGGTTCAATAGCTGCAGCTCTTTCAGGGAAACCGGAAAAACAGGTATATCACCTGGCAAGAAATGATTTCTGGCGGCTGAAATCAGATTACGATCAATCATTTCCCACAATGGCAGGAAAGCTGGTTATTGAAATGCCTGCATTAAAAAAAGCGGTATATAAAGTTGAGCAGAATATTTACCAGGCCATCACTACTGCTTCATTTTCCAATACAACAAACACCGTTGAAATAAAATCATATGTTGCCGCCACGGCTGATCTGCTGTTGATAGAAATATACAATAAGGGTAAAAACAATCTTCCTGTTTCTGTGCAGTTAGTATTGCCGGAGGCTGAAGATTTTGTAAACCAGTCGCGTGATAATGTGCTGCCTGCAGAAACTTCAACCGGAACAAGCAATAACATATCATGGATTACAAGAGCTTTTGTTAAAGACGTAGACATTCCCACAAAAGCAGCATGCGGCGTTAAATTACTGGGTGATGGTTTTAAAAACAATAACCTGGCTCCAGGTAAAAAATTATTAGTGGTATGTGCCCTGTCAGGAAATTTTAAAAGTGATGACTGCCTGCAAACGGTGATGCATACACTCAGTAATTTTAATAGTGATACTACTCAAGCTATTAACCAGGCTCACACTAACTGGTGGAAAAATTTCTGGCATAAATCCTGGATCAACATTCCCGATGCGGCAATTGAAAAGATGTATTATACTTCCCAGTATACACTCGCAAGTTGCAGCCGGGATAAAAATTTTCCTCCTTCTCTTTTCGGAAGCTGGATCACAAAAGAGCGCCCGGATTGGAATGCTGATTATCATCTCAACTATAACCACATGGCGCCTTATTATGGTTTATATGCTTCTAATCATATAGAGCAGGCTGACCCATACTATGCGCCACTGCTGGCTTTTGCTGAGCGAGGCAAATATTATGCACAAAAAATTACAGGCATCAAAGATGGCATAATGCTACCTGTTGGTATTGGTCCTTTGGGCATTGAGACTACCCGCAAAACCGCAAACATGGAGCGGAAAGATCCTGACTTCATTAAAGGAGGTCATACAGAAGACGAAGGGTTGTTTTGGGGACAGAAAAGCAATGCAGCTTATGCAGTGGTTGATATGTCGATGCAGTTTTATTACACTTACGACACAGCTTATACGCAAAAAGTATATCCGTTTGTAAAAGCCGTAGCCACTTTCTGGGACGGTTACCTGAAGCTGGAAAATGGAATGTATGAAATTTATAACGATGCTATACACGAAGGAACCCTGGGAGATAAGAATCCGATACTCAGCCTGGGATTGGTACGTATGGTAATGCGCACTGCGATAGATATGGGCACCTTATTGAATACAGACAAAGAGCGGTACGCCAGATGGGAAGATATATTCAACAGGCTTGCTGTATACCCTGTGCAGCAAAGGAATGGAAGAAAAGTATTTCGTTATACTACGGAAGGTACCGCATGGGTAGATGGCAACACGCTCGGTATTCAGCACATATATCCCGCCGGGCAAATTAATATTGACAGTGAACCCGAATGGGTAAACGTAGCAAAAAATACGATCAGCGAAATGAGCCGCTGGCTCGACATGAATGGATCCAACAGTTTTTTTCCGGCAGCCGTTCGCGTAGGATATAATGCCAATACTATATTGTATCAACTGAACAAATATGTGAAACATACTTATCCGAATGGATTTCAACTGAACAATCCGCATGGTATTGAAAACTGCAGCACTGTTCCTAATACGATCAATGAAATGCTGTGTATGAGCGCAGGCGGTGTGATAAGATTGTTTGCAGTATGGCCCAACAATAAGAATGCCTCATTCAATACACTCAGGGCAGAAGGTGCTTTTCTCGTATCAGCCAGCTTAACCAAAGGTACAATAGGTAGTGTAAAAATATTTTCTGAAAAAGGTCGTGAATGTGTGTTGCGCAATCCATGGAAAGATAGGAAAGTGGTTGTAAAAACCAACGATGGCAAAACACAAATATTAAGCGGTACAACCGTACTTTTCGCTACTGTAGCAGGCGAGGAATATACCATACAACCTTTGTAATTACTTTATCATTATTCACATAGTATGAAATTGCAAGAAAGAGCAGCGAAAAAAAGCATAAGAACCGGAAAGGTTTCATATATCATCATATTCCTTGTATTCAGTATTACACTACATGCACAGCAAATAGTTGATGTAACCGGGTTTGGTATACAACCAAACAGTTTTGAAGATGCTGTACCCGCTGTAAAAAAAGCAATTGAAGCATGTAAAAACAAAAGCGGCATAACACTGTCTTTTCCAAAAGGGCGTTATGATTTTTGGTCCGGCAAAGCAGAAGAACGGGAATATTATATTTCCAACACATCATCTGAAACAGAATGCCCTTCAAAATTTAAAAAAATAGGATTGCTCTTTGAGCAAATGAAAAACATTATTATTGAAGGAAATGGTTCAACGTTTATTTTTCATGGTAAAATGATCACATGGGCATTTGATCATTGCAGTGATATGCAATTGCAAAATGTGGAGATAGATTTTGAACGGCCTTCTATGTCGGAAATGACCTTTGAATCTGTTTCAGATTCTTTGATCATCGCGAACATTCATCCCGATTCAAAATATGACGTTATCAATCATAAGCTGGTATGGTATGGCGAAGGGTGGACAAATAAACATTTTCATGCCATATTGGTAAAGCCCGACAGCACTATGTTTTATAGCAGTTGGGATCCATTCTTAAATGCGAATGCAAAAGAACTTACCCCTAACCGGATCGCATTTTATGGAGAATTTTCAAAATATAAAGTTGAAAAAGGAGATGTGCTCACCATACGCGATCCCATCCGCGATCATGTGGGCGCATTCATCAATCAATCAAAAAATATATCGCTGCAAAATGTTCAGATGCGGTATATGCACGGGCTTGGCATTGTAAGCCAGTTTTGTGAAAACCTGCATTACAATAATGTGCAGGTAGTGCCTTCGCACGGCAGGCAGATTGCCACTTTTGCCGATGCTATGCATTTTTCGGGTTGCAAAGGAGATATTCTTATAGAAAACTGCAGGTACAGCGGCTTACATGATGATCCTGTAAATGTACACGGTACTCATTTACAGGTAAGCGAAATGATTACTGCCACCATCATCAAGGTAAAATTCATGCACGAGCAAACCTATGGCTTTCCGGCATTTTTTGCAGGCGATTCTGTAGGATTGGTTCATTCGGCTGCCTTGCAGGTATTTGGTTATGGCGTTATTAAATCGGCAAAACTGCTTACACCGCGCGAAATGGAACTGGAGTTTACTACACCAGTGTCAGCCGGTTTACAGAAAGGCGATTGCCTCGAAAATATAACGTGGACGCCTAACCTCACTATCAGGAATTGTGTGTTTGAAAAAACCAATACAAGAGGGCTGCTGGTAACTACCCGGCACAAAGTGCTGATTGAAAACAACCGCTTTTTCAGAACAGGTATGCATGCTATTCTGATTGCAGATGATGCTTCAGGCTGGTATGAATCAGGACCGGTGCAGGATGTAACTATCCGGAACAATACCTTCCAAGAGTGTGGTTACAATAGTTATCCTGATAATTATGTGATCAATATTGCCCCGGAAAATCATCAACCGGTCAAGAATTATTTTGTACATCGTAATATCCACATAGAGAACAACACATTTCTCGTATATGATGCGCCGGTACTATCAGCCCGCAGTACAAACGGGTTAAGTTTTATAGGAAATACTATTATCAAAACACATTTCATGCCCCCTTCCAATCAGCCTAAGCCAACATTTGCTTTAACCGCGTGCAAAAATGTATTGATCAGTAAAAACAATTTTCAGCAGGCAGAGGAACCAAGTATACAGTTGAATGGAATGTATAAGAAAGATATGAACACAGATATAAAAAAGATCATTGTTGGTAAGTAAAGGTTTCTAACTTTTAAAAAGTTGGAAACCTTGGAGACCTCTTACCTTCTTTGCGATCCTTGCGCACCTTGGTGAAGCAATTTCCGTAATTGTATATCCCTGTTCCAATTGTTTTTGGAATCTCTTATTTCCTTATTAACTTACCAGCTTAATTGAGAATTACACCTAAACAATGAACTACCAGGGAACATTCCGAACTTATCTTTCTTTGATTTTATTATTTATCCCGGCCGTTCTATTCGGTATGCTGATTTTAATGTATAGAAGCAATCCAAAATTGCATATCATTCATACATTTCCTTACATACCCTGGCAATTTTTTGTAATCGCCATATTTGGATTGATTGCAACAGCAGGTGGTGTACTTGACTGGAAGTTTCACAGAAACCCGCTCAATATGAAAATACCAAAAAAAGAAAGAGATGCCGAAGCAAAGGCGCTCGGACTTGGAGGACTACCGATGTTTGTATTAATGTGGTTGGCAATGATGAGCTCCTCTCCTTCCGATTATTTGATTCCGATATTGGTGGTTCTGATTTATACGGTGGTAGCCATCAGTTACGATGAATTTGTTTTTCATATCAAACGATGTGGCAAGATTGAAAATATGTACCACAGAATGCTGGTATTTGGAAATGGCTCTGCATGGTTGGCATGGTTTCACTTTATTTTTTGTAAATGAAATATCAGCAATTACTTTCTTACAGCAGGGCAAACATCGGAGATAATTTTCCGGCTACCAACAAAATAATATCGCCTCATCTATTTGAAGTGGGATGCAGATGGATGTTTTACAGGTTAAATGAACGCGATACACAGCCGCACCCGCCTTTCAACAGTTCTGTTAATTATCTTGGTTACGGATTATTGAAATATGGCATCTCGTTTTTTTTCTTTCTTTTTTCTATATGGTTCTTTTTAAAAGTTAACATATTACTTGTTCCGTTATCAATCGTACTATTTTATTTGATTGAAATTCATTTTCTTTTTTTATTCCCTATTATGCTCGATGGTATAAAAAATCCTGTGTGGACATGCATCAGGCAAACATATAAAACTGGCATACTAAAAGCGCTGATAACCACTATACCTATTGGCTGTTATATGATGTGGGGATTGTTGAATATTACAAACCCGTTTCGCAACTGGTATATTGGTTGTCTGGCTATCATCACATGGTATCAAAATGAAGTTAGAAATAGGCTATAATCAATCTTTTGAAATTCGCAAAGAAATATACCCGGCAAAAAGCCAGGAGAATTTCGACATACTCTTTCTTTCCGACTTACATTTTAATGGATTTACAAAAGGTATGATTTCCAAAATTGCATCAGCAATTCATGAATTAAACCCATCCATCATTTTGTTCGGTGGTGATTATATCGACTCAAAAAAGGGATTGAATTATTTAAAGGATTTATTGTCCTCTATTTCTGACAGGGATAACATGTTTGCGATTGCGGGTAATCACGACTATTTTTTTGGGATAGACAAAGTGGAAGAAACATTTTTGGCAAATAATGTAAAATGGATTGAAAAGAAATCTACTACCCTGAATATTAAAAACATAAAAATCAGAATTGACGGCAATATAGTTTGTAAAAGAACCAGAAATGAAGATTTTTCGATTTTGTTACTACACAAACCCAAACAGCTAGAGCAATTCAAAGACTATTACAATATAGCTTTTGCAGGGCACTTGCATGGATGTCAATTTGTTTTTTGGAGATCGGGCAACAATCTTTATCCTGGCAGATTGATTTATAAAAACAATTTTTTAAAACATCGCCAAGCTGATTGTGATTATTTTATCAGCAAAGGTGCCGGCGACGCGGTGCCGGTTAGGTATAATTGTAAGCGGGATATACTATTGTTACAGGTAACGAACAGCAACACAAAAACTACAGCACAATGAAAACACTTTACCCGGTTTGCTTTGCAACGGTTTACGGATTGATCTTGCGTATTGTATATGGTTTCCTGGGAGACATTGTAAGCATAATGGGAATAGGCTTTCTTATACTGGCTCCTGTTGCTATCGGTTTTCTTACTGTGTTTTTGTGGCCAAAAAAATATTACCTCACTCCCATTGCTGCCTTTTTTGTGCCCTCTATTACGAGCCTTGTAATTTTATTGATTACAATTCTGATTGAAGTGGAGGGTGCCATTTGCTGGGTAATGATTTTCCCATTTTTTGCTGTTGCTGCTGGTGTAGGTGGCCTGATAGCCCGAAGATACAGGAAGTATGTGCCCGAGAAAGCCGAATTCGATTTCGAAAAAGATGAGACATTAAAGGTATCCTTTGTTTTGTTCATTCCGTTATTTGCAGGATTGATAGAAGGAAACAGAACTTCAAACCGCGACGATTATACTATCTCCAGATCAATTGTTATTGAAACCCCTGTAAGCAACGTATGGCATGAGCTCACACACATCAACGATATCTCTGCTAAAGAAAAAAAGTATTCTCTTGCAACAATGTTAGGCTTTCCAAAACATTTACAAACTACGCTGGACAGTTTGTGTGTTGGAGGAAAAAGAAAGGCTGTATATGAAAAGGGGCTATACTTTGACGAAACAATTGCAAGCTTTGAAAAAGAAAAAAGCCTGGTATTAAATATTAAAACCGCGCCTGATAAAATTCCTCCTACTGTAATGGATGAGCATGTCCTGATCGGAGGCGAACATATCGACATCCTGCAGGATAAGTATATATTGGAGCCATTATCAGCAAACAGTTGCCGAATAACCTTATCCAGTCATTTTTATATCAATACGCCCATCAACTGGTATGCCGGCATATGGGCCAGGTATATGATGAAAGATATGTTGCAAGACGAGATTGAACTGATCAAAGACAGATCGATCCGCGATGCCGGCTTGCATAATGCAACCAGGAACTAATTGAACATCCTTACATAAAATTACCTACATTGGGTTTTGTATCAACCATAATAAACCCTGTATGCATTTTACCGGCTGTATGATAAAAAGAATAATTACCTGCATAGGTGTTTTAGTATTCATTCCTTTCTTCCTCCTGTCTCAATCACGGCAACGTGCAAATACTATAAAAGATCCGAAGCAATGGATCATTCAAACTTTTGCAAAAGGCAAACTCCCACCCTTTTCTTTTGACTACAACGGACAATCTTCTGCGCAGTTTATAAAAAAATGGAAGTACAGTATTACTAAAGAGAATAATGCAGACGCCGATGAAGTAAGATACACTGTTTCTTATACCGATCCCGTTAGCAAATTAAGAGTTGACTGTAAAGCAAAAGGGTTTACCACATTTCAATCGGTAGAATGGGTATTGCATTTTACCAATGAAAACAGTAAGAACAGTGCACAGATCACCCATATTAAAGCAGTTGATCTTGGTTTGGAATACAGCAATGCTACTGCGTGTAATCTTTACCGTAGTGAGGGGAGCGATCATGATATTAATGATTTCCGTTTACACAAAGAAACCATGCAGCCGGGCAGCAATCATCACATGGAGCCGGAAGGAGGAAGATCATCTGATAAAACAGCTTTTCCATTTTTTAATGTAGACGCAGAAGGACAAGGCGGCGTAATTGCGGCTATAGGATGGACAGGTACCTGGTTTGCAGATATCCTTCCAACAGGCAAACAAAGTTTTACGATACAGACCGGCATGAAAAATCTTGACCTGTTTCTGTACCCCGGAGAGTCGATCCGCACGCCAATGATCAATTTATTATTCTGGCAGGGTAACAATTTTATCAATGGACATAATCGTTTCCGGCAATTAGTACTGGAACATCACAGTCGTAAAATAAACGGGCGTTTTGCAGAATACCCGCTCTCCGGTGGATTTGAATGGGGTGATCCGGCACCATGTAATGAATACACTTGTCTTACAGAAGAGATGGCTGTTGCATTCATTAAACGTTACAAACAATTTGGTATAACGCCCGAAGTATTCTGGCTCGACGCAGGTTGGTATGCCGGTGCTGGGGGACCTGACTTTAGCGGGGGGAATTGGGCTAACAAAGTAGGCACCTGGCGCGTAGATACAACGCGTTTTCCGCATGGCTTCAAACCTTTGTCTGATGCAGCGCATACTGTGGGATCAAAATTTATGGTATGGTTTGAACCAGAGCGGGTGATGAAAAATTCAGAATGGGCTATCAGGTTTCCGCAATGGATGCTCAAACGCGAAAATGATAACAGTACTTTCCTGTTTGATTTAAGTAACAAGGAAGCACGTGAATGGTTGAGTAAATATATTGGCGATTTTTTGGAGGAGAATGGCATTGATTATTACCGCCAGGATTTTAATATGCATGCATCACCTTATTGGCAGGCGAATGAAGAGCCCGGCAGAAAAGGTATAAAAGAAATCAGGTACATAGAAGGCTTGTATGCGTACTGGGATTATTTGTTACAACGGTTTCCCAACCTGCTGATTGATAACTGTGCCAGTGGCGGTCGCCGGCTCGACCTGGAAACTACCAGCCGCAGTGCGCCATTGTGGCGCACCGATTATCAATATGGAGAGCCAAACGGTTACCAGAATCATACATATGGATTGAATTTTTATTTGCCCTTACACGGCACAGGCGTATTTGGGTTTGATGAATACAGTTTCCATTCTGCATTAAGCAGTGCAATGGTGATCAACTGGGATCTTACGGGTATGCAGGGAAATATAGGAGACATGCGCAAATATGTGCAGCAGTTTAAAGAACTGCGCTCCTATTTCTATGCAGACTATTATCCTTTAACCGGTCTGGGTGATTTAACCACCATGGATGTGTGGGTTGCCTATCAATTAAACAGAAACTCAGATCAATCAGGGATAGTGCTGGCTTTCAGGCGCAAAGACAATAAGAATGAAAAATTAATCGTAAAACTAAACGACCTTGATGCTAACAGCAGTTATGAGATCACCAATATGCATGATAGTAGCAGCATAACAAAAACTGGTAAAGAGATGATGGATGGGTTGGAAATAGCAATAAAGAATACGCCAGGCTCTGTGGTGATGAGGTATAGGAAGAAGTAAGAAAACTTTTCTGACACCCATACATTTCCTGACTGTGGGTGATGATTAATAATTAGGCGTCATCTCGAAGGAGTGTTAATAAAGATTATATCTCTACGCTATTACCAGCGACTGAGAGATCTCCTGCAAAATCGGAAACCTTTTACCACGCTTATTACTGGCAGGAGATATCTCACTCGCTGCGCTGCGTTCGATATGACGTTCTCTGTGTTGGCGTTATTTCGAAAGAGTAAACGAGGCGGTACGACGACGTTTACGACTGAGAAATCTTCTTGAAGATAAAGCGCGAACTAAATCTATTTTAAAAAGTTCCGCACCTTTCTTAACTTGAAGCATGGCTAAAGGCGGCTATATATACATACTAACCAACAAACACAAAACCATTTTATACATTGGGGTAACGTCTGATCTCTTAAATAGAATCTGGCAACACAAAAATCATATCTATACAAATAGTTTCACCGACAAATACAACGTTGAATACCTTATTTACTATGAATTTTTTGAACATATTGAGACAGCAATTGAAAGAGAAAAGGAACTTAAAAAATGGCGAAGAGAAAAGAAAGATGTTTTAATAAATTCAAAAAACAAAGAATGGAGCGATTTGTATAATGAAATACTTAAGGATAATTATTCACTTTTAGGTTAAATATTTAAGAGCTTATTACCGGTTGGGGATCCCGCACTCGCTGCGCTCCGTTCGGGATGACGCTCTCTGAGCTCGCGTCATTTCGATCCCGCAAACGAATAATGATATACAGTAGTTTTATTCGCGGGAGAGAAATCCCCTACAAAATCAACAACCTTTAACAACTCGTTTTATAAGCAAGAGATAATCTCCCCATTTTTTGGCTACAACAAAAGCAGATCTGGCTACATCCTACTGGTAATTGTTACTGACTTTTGCTATATCAAAATAATAGCAAAATGAAAATTATAGTAACAGGCTCGCTCGGGCATATTAGCAAACCACTCACAGAAGAATTAGTGAGCAAAGCTCATTCGGTTACGGTGGTAAGCAGCAAGCAAGAAAAGCAAAAGGATATTGAAGCAATGGGTGCAAAAGCAGCCATCGGTTCGATAGAAGATGTAGCGTTTTTAACTACTACCTTTACGGGTGCGGATGCAGCATATATTATGGAGCCGCCGGTAAACTTCTTTGACAAAAGCATAGGTATACCTGAATTTTACAGCAATATCGCCCGTTGCTATGTAGAAGCAATCCGGCAGTCAGGGTTAAAGCAGGTTGTACACCTGAGCAGTATTGGCGGGCATACGGATAAGGGCAATGGCATGTTGGCTTTTCATTATTATGTGGAGCAAATTATCCAGTCGCTTCCTGCTGATGTATCTATTACAACTTTACGTCCGGTGGGTTTCTACTATAACCTGTTGAGTTTTATTCCGGGAATAAAACACGGCGCTGGGATAGTTACCAATTACAACGCATCTTACAAAGAGCCATGGGTGGCACCTGCTGATATCGCAGCCGTGGTTGCCGAAGAAATTACCCAACCATTTAAGGGCAGAAAGGTTCGCTATATAGCCAGTGATGAATTAACCGGCAACGATATCGCAACCATACTTGGTGAGGCTATTGGCAAGCCGGACCTGCAATGGACCGCCATTCCTGATGAACAACAAAAGCATGTGCTGTTATCTTTCGGGATGAGTGAACAGGCGGCTAAGGGTTTGGTAGAGATGAATGCCGCCAGGCAAACCGGAACGCTATTTGAGGACTATAATCGCAATAAACCCATTTTGGGAAAAACAAAACTGAGCGATTTTGCAAAGGAATTTGCAGAAGTGTATAATAAACCTAACCACATAGAAGCATAGGAAAGAACAAGACTTATGCTTTTATGTGATTAAAAGAAAAACATATAGCAACATAGGATCAATAAATAGAAAAAATCAAACCTATGTTTTCCTATATCACTATGCTTCTATGTGGTAAAAAATAAAACAAATCATACATAATATGAGTACAACAAACAAGATTGCCCTTGTTACAGGTGGCAGTCGCGGATTGGGAAGAAACATGGCATTAGCCATCGCTAAAAAAGGAATAGACGTTGTTATTACTTATAACAGCAATAAAGCAGAAGCAGATAAAGTAGTTGCTGCTGTTGAGGCTTCGGGGCAAAACGCATATGCGTTTCAGTTAGATGCAAGCAACATACAAAGCTTTGACAAATTTATTGCTGAAGTAACAGGTACGTTGAAAGAAAAAAGAGGAAATGCCAATATTGATTTCTTAGTTAATAATGCCGGAACTGCTTTATATGCACTGGCAACAGATACTACGGAAGCGCAGATGGATGCCATCTTCAATATTCATTACAAAGGCGTTTTCTTTCTAACACAAAAATTCCTGCCTTTTATGAATGATGGTGGAAGCATCATCAATATTTCTTCAGGCCTGGCACGCATGGCATATCCCGGCTCTTCGGTATATGCTTCCATGAAAGGCGCGGTAGAAATTCTTACCCGCTATTTAGCAAAAGAATTAGGTGCAAGAAAAATACGCGTGAATGTGGTTGCTCCCGGCGCTATTGAAACAGATTTCGGTGGTGGTCGCGTGAGAGATAATGAAGATATCAATAAGCAGATCGCCGCTATTACAGCATTGGGACGGGTAGGATTACCTGACGATATCGGCGGCGTAGTAGCCTTTTTATGTACCGATGATGCCGGCTGGATAAATGCACAACGCATTGAAGTTTCAGGCGGACAAGCATTGTAAGTGAATAGTGAGAGGTGAGACGAGAGAAGTGAGGATTTCACGTTTATCTTCTCACTTCTCACATTTAAATTAGCTTTGTTTATCAATAGTCAAAAGAAATATCATGGCAAATACAACACCCATCAGGATAAAAAGCATCAGTGAATTTCACCGGATGAGAGGGTTACCACAACCTGAACATCCGCTGATCAGTGTGGTAGATTATTCTAAGCTTGCTCCTGCAGAAGGCAGCGCAGTGTTTGACTATTATTCTATCTCTATCAAAAGAGGTGTAAATGGAAAAATGTTTTATGGTCAGCAGGAATATGATTTTGATGAAGGTGTAATGTATTTCCTGGCGCCTAACCAGGTATTACGGGTTATGCCAGATCCCGAAGCTACCAAAGAGCGCTCCGGTTGGATCCTGCTCATTCATCCCGATTTTTTATGGAATACGCCTTTAGCCAAAACGATTAAGCAGTACGAGTTTTTTGATTATTCCGTGAATGAAGCGTTGTTCCTTTCAGAAAAAGAAGAAGCTGTTTTAAATAACATTATTAAAAACATTCAGCAGGAATATCATTCTAATATTGACAAGTTCAGTCAGCAGATCATCATTTCCCAAATTGAAACACTACTCAATTATGCGGAACGGTTTTATCACCGACAGTTTATTACCCGAAAAATAAGCAACCACCAGGTGCTGGACCGCCTCGAAAAATTACTTACCGATTATTTCAACAACGAAGATGTAACTGCGAAAGGATTACCCACTGTTCAATACATTGCAGACAGCTTAAATGTTTCACCCGGTTATTTAAGCGGCTTATTAAAGGTGCTTACCGGACAAAGTACACAGCAACACATACACGATAAACTGATTGAAAAAGCCAAAGAGAAATTATCTACTACGGATTTATCCGTAAGCGAAATTGCATACGAACTCGGCTTTGAACATCCACAATCCTTCAGCAAATTATTCAAAACAAAAACACAGCTTTCTCCGCTTGAGTTCAGGCAATCGTTTAATTAATAATCTGGTTTTCAATTACAGTCGTTCTGTAAGTCAACAACTCATGCAATATAATCTTCGCATTGACACCAGTATCCGAATAAGCCACCTTTTTTTGCGTGAGTTTTGCACTACTGTTGAGTAATGGGATGGATGAATAGCGATATAATGCTGAAAGGTCTCCTCAAAGCAAAAAGCAGGGGCGTTTCGGATACGAAGCCCGCCGGCTTGAGACGATTAACAGCTTATCCTACCGAGCTGTTGGTTAAAAAAGATTGAAATGTTGAAATTACCATCCCAAATCAAAAGAACATTACTTACAGTTAGTAAACAATGTAAACGCAGTATAACTATATTGCATTATTAATCATTCTTTATTGGTTTAACCTTTTGAGAGATGAATAAAGCAAAACTGCTCTTCTTACTTTTAGCTGTATACATATCAGCATGTACCTCTCCTACCAGCACTGAAACCGCCGGCGGCTGGAAAAAATATGAGCACAACCCGGTACTGGGTGGCCGTTTTGGAACCATTTTCGATATCAGCGTATTGCACGATACCGTTAGCAGGTTTGAAATGTTTTGCTCCTGGCGCCCCAAACGCAGTATAGCACTCTCTGAAAGTACAGATGGATTGAAATGGAGTGATCCGGTAATATGCCTTCCATATGATGACAGCAGCGGCTGGGAGCGGGATGTAAACCGCCCGGTTGTTATAAAAAAAGATGGCAAATATCATATGTGGTATACCGGGGAAACAGATAGTGCATCTCAGATAGGATATGCTACAAGTAACGATGGGAGACATTTTACAAAAGTGGTTCCGCAACCTGTGTTAACGTTCTCAACACCCTGGGAGAAAAAAGCGGTGCAATGCCCTCACGTAATCTGGGATGAGCAAGAAAGTATTTTTAAAATGTGGTACTCCGGGGGAGAACAATATGAACCTGATGCCATTGGATATGCTACCAGCACCGACGGCATTCACTGGAAAAAATACGAGGGCAATCCTGTATTCAAAAACAATACGATCAATGAATGGGAACAGGCAAAAGTTACAGCCTGCCAGGTAATTAAAAGAGCGGACGATTACCTGATGTTTTATATCGGGTTCAAGAATATAGACTATGCGCAGATTGGTATGGCTAAATCAAAAGATGGCATTACTAACTGGGAACGGTATGCGCAAAACCCCATCATTAAACCAGGCATGGAATGGGATTCAAGCGCCGCATACAAACCATATACTATTCTTAATAATGATCAATGGCTGTTGTATTACAATGGACGGAAGAACGATGTAGAACAAATTGGCATTGCGATACACGATGGAAAAGATCTAGGATTCTAATTCTAAACCTATAAGGTTTGCCGGGCTGGATTGCCGCACTGCAAACCTTATAGGTTTTTGATGCATCTTTAAATCAATGGCATGAATACACGCAGTCTCCTTTTAT
Source organism: Agriterribacter sp. (assembly GCA_047600465.1). Taxonomy (GTDB): domain Bacteria; phylum Bacteroidota; class Bacteroidia; order Chitinophagales; family Chitinophagaceae; genus Agriterribacter. Next base: position 296,969 of record JASGKU010000005.1, on the reverse strand, counting down.
CTATATTATTAATAGCAACTATCTCCCCTGCTATTGCTCAACCTGTATTACAATCAGAAAATTACAAGCATTATATTGATTCATTCAATACCAATGATGAAGAATTGTTTGTTCAATACATCAATAATAAAGAAAGCTGGGATTTTTTGTCAGCCAATATTCCTTTGCTGGACTGTCCGGATAAAATGATAGAGCAGACCTATTATTTCAGGTGGTGGACATACCGCAAGCATATAAAAAAAACACCGGATGGTTTTGTAATACTGGAATTTTTACCCGACGTTCCCTGGGCGGGAAAATACAATACCATCAATTGCCCGGCGGCACATCATATCTACGAAGGTCGCTGGCTGCATGATGCCGTTTATATGCGTGACTATGCGAAGTTCTGGTTAAAAGGCGGAGGTGCTGTAAGAACCTATAGCTTCTGGATTGCAGACGCGCTGTATAACTATTATATGGTTACTAAAGATGTTTCCCTGCTAAAAGAGCTCTTTCCCTTACTGATGGAGAACTATGAAGGATGGGAAAAAGAAAGACTTGATCCGAATGGTTTGTTCTGGCAGGAAGACGGAAGAGATGGAATGGAAGTATCTATTTGTGGTGCTTTATCAGAAGGCGCCAAAGGCTACCGGGCTACGATCAACTCCTATATGTACGCTGATGCAGTAGCTATTTCCAGGATTGCCTTGTTGCTTCATGAAAAAGAAACGGCAGAACGTTTTGTAACCAAAAGTGAACAGATTAAAAAAACAATGCTCGGGAAATTGTGGGATGCCAAAGCCTCTTTTTTTAAAGTGCTTCCACGTGGAGAAGATAGTCTTTGCACGGCAAGGGAATTACATGGTTATACGCCCTGGTATTTTAACATGCCCGGCGCTACGTATAATATAGCATGGAAGTACCTGATGGATCCACATTATTTTTATGCAGCTTTTGGACCAACAACCGCTGAACAAAATCATCCAGGTTTTAAAATTGCTTACGAAGGGCACGAGTGCCAATGGAATGGGCGAAGTTCGCCTTTTGCCACATCCATCACACTAACGGCTGCGGCTAACCTCCTGAATAATTATAAGCAGCCATATTTCTCAAAAAAAGATTATTATACACTCATCAGCAATTATGCCAACAGCCACCAGATAAAAAGAGAAGATGGCAAAACACTACCATGGATAGATGAAAACCTGAATCCGTTTACAGGCGACTGGATCTCACGCACAAGATTAAAAACATGGGACAAAGGCACCTGGTCTGCTGAAAAAGGTGGTAAAGAAAGAGGCAAGGATTATAATCATTCTACCTACTGTGATTTGATTATAACAGGCCTGATCGGGCTAAGACCACAGGCAGATAATTCCATTATTGTGAATCCGCTCTTACCTGAAAATACCTGGGATTATTTTTGCCTGGATAATGTACTATATCATGGCAAAACAATTACTATACTTTATGATAAGAACGGTAACCATTACAAAAAGGGAAAAGGATTAATGGTGTTTGTGAATGGGCAGAAAGTTACAAGGGCAGCAAATATGAAAAAGATAAAGGTAATTTTTGAGAAGTAGTCACTTCCAATCGGCTGCTTACCGTTTTAGCAAGAGACTGCATCTCCGCCGCGGCGGATCGCAGAGACGGTGCGAGTGGTCGAAAAATGTTCAAATTGCTTTAAGATTCAATTACTCAGCCTCTTGCCGTCTTTGCGAGGCTTGCGTAGCTTGCCGAAGCAATCTCCACAGCTTGTTTGTATCGGAAAATCTACATCTACGCTTTTGTCCAATCATTAACCGTTACTACAGAAGCATACCGTTGAAAAATTTTTTCCATCAAAACTTTATGCACTTCATCGTCTCTGTCAATACAGCCATCAGATAATATCGTCATGATATAATCCTTATCTGCTGCTTCAACAACGGTTGAAAGCACTACGCCGCTGGACACCACGCCACAAAGCACCAGGTGATTGATTTTTTTTGACCGTAGAATCAACTCAAGATCACTACCTGTAAAAGCACTGAATCGTTTCTTTATTACTATGGGTTCATCCGCAACCGGCATTATGTCAGGATGCACTTTCATCCATTGCTCCATATCTACATGGGCTAGATGAGCCATATTCCTCGCAAAACTTTTGTTATCACTGCTCACTTCAGGAAATCCTTTTTTAAACCCTACCACAGCATATATAACAGGAATATTATTTTTTCGGGCGTGCTCAATGGCTTTTGAAACTTCCTGGACAAGTGGCGTTGCGTTTGATAAGCTGTTAAGCAACTGCTCCTGCATATCAAGTACAAGCAATGCGGTATGTTTTGTTATTTGTTCCATGTGATAAAATATGGTTGAAGATTTTTTTTGAATTTGAAAATACTATACTGTTGTTTGCACTACTTCCTGTTGCGTTGTTTCAGTGGTTTGCACATAACTCACATTGGCAACGGTTGCATCCCGTTTGAGGAATTTGTAAAATGCTGTTACAATAACCAGGCAAATAAATCCCTGCGCCAACTGGCAGTACCTGGCTTCTACCATTTTTGAAACCCATCCTATAAATAAGCTGCCTAGTGGTAATGTGCCCAGGGTTGCCATGGCAAAAAAACCAACCACACGCCCACGCATATGTTCTGTAGAAACTGTTTGGATGATGGTATTACAGATAGGCATAACCGACATAGTGCCAAAGCCACATACAAAACATACCAACAGGAAAACAGGAAGTACTTTCACAAAAGACATTACAATCAAACCCACACCCAACAACAGAAGGTTATAAAAGAGCAGCATTTTCAACCGACTCCCCTTTTTTTGCGACGCTACAACCAGGGTGCTGATAAAGGCGCCAAACCCGGTAGCAGCGTTGATATATCCGTATGTTGCTGCATCTCCATGAAATACTTCTCTTGCAAAATAAGGCTGTAGTGTATTATAAGTGATTACTAACAAGCTCACCAGTCCACAGAGTATTAAAATGTTCCGGATCTCTGTTTCTCCCCGGGTATAAGCCAACCCCTCTTTGAAATCAGTCCAGGGATTTTTTCTATGCTGTGGTTCCTGGTATACAGGAAACTTTATCAGGTTAAGACAAACAATTACCGCGATAAAACTCACAGCATTTAGTCCGAAACAAATAGCCGCTCCATATTTGGCAAGTATGATACCCGCCAATGCCGGGCCTGCCAGGCGGCTAAAATTGTTGAGGGAAGAATTCATGGCGATGGCTGCAGGAAGATCATCTTTACTTTTTACCAGGTCGTTTACCATTGCCTGCCTCGCCGGAATATCATAAGCATTTGCTATACCCAGTATTACACTCAATGTAAGCAGCATCCATATTTCGTGATACCCCGAATAATACAGCACAGTAAGCAGCACCGCCTGTAAAGCCGAGGTTACCTGGGTTACCATTAAGATCTTATAACGGTCATACCTGTCTGCTGTTATACCTCCGGCAGGAGATAGGATAAACGAAGGAAACTGTTCGGCAAAAGTGGCAATGCCTACCATCAATACTGAATTGGTCATGGTATACACTACCCAGATAACCGCTGTGCGTTGCATCCACATGCCTATTCGGGAAATCAATTGCCCCGAAAAAAACAAACTGTAATTGCGCGAACGAAACGCCCTGAATGCATTTGAAAATTTCATTTATTATTTTTTAGACCATTTTTATATTTGGGTCTATTTTTTATCAAAAAAAATTATTTCAACCCATCATAAAACAGCTGACATATGGCAACGATCATCTGTGTTCCATCTTCTGAACTTCCATGTACAAAAAACTCACGGTTGATTCCTCTCAATGACGAAAGAAAAATAAAAATAGTTTCATCAAGCTTTGCATTACTCATTTTACGGATCTCACCGTGCTCTATGGCACTAACCAACAACTGTTGCAGCACCTGTTTTTCCTTCTGCACATATTTGTGATGCACCCGTCTTTTTACTTCTTCATAATCAGACAAAGCTTCCGCGTCCAATCCTACTTCCATGGCTTTAAACAGGGACCTACGTTTTCGGGTCATTTCAAATTTTGTGTTGGCAAAAGCCATCAACTGGTTCAACACGCCTTTTTTAAGACTTACCTGGCGGATACTTTCCAGGATAACGCTATTCATCTCCGCATCAAGTACGGCATTAAAGATCTCTTCCTTGCTTTTAAAATAATAATATAAAGTGCTTTTGCCTTTTCCCACTCCTTTTGCTACATCTTCCATAGACACTACCCCAAGCCCTTTTTCTCTAAAAAGCTTTTGCGCAGCATCAAGCACCTTTTCTCTGAATTTTTCGTTTGCCATATACCTGTTTCGTTAGCAAAAATATACTTTTAGACCAATTTAATTTTTTAGTCGAATATTAAATTTCACAACCAAATGTTATTGTCGTCTTTAATACCTTGTGCCTGTTTATATCTGATCAAAAAAAGCTAAAATCCTGCATTCGTTTTACCCTTCCCATCCTTAGCTTTAAACACTCATTCATTTTAAATTTATTGATATGCGCTGTTGTTTTATCATCCTTACTGTTGCTCTTTTAGTTACTACAAATATTAAAGCACAGCAGCCTGCTAACGCAGAGTTATACCTGCAAACGAGCGAGATGAATGACATGATGACCAATTATGCTGCAGACAAAGGCAGTATCTCCCGTTTTTATTCAAGCGAAAATGCACCAGGCTGGGGAAGGATGAGGTATTCAGACGAGTTCAATTCACCGGAACGCCGCGCACGCTTATTACAATTGGTTGATGAATATCTGAAAAAAATGCAGCAGGTAAATTTTGAAAAGATGAATGTGAATGGAAAAGTAGATTACATATTGTTTAAACGTAACCTGGAAGGTGAAAAATACGATCTTGAAAATGAGCAGAAAGATTATGATAAGATTGTTTCCTGGCTTCCTTTTTCCGACAGGATATATAATCTTGAAAAGCCACGGAGAAGAGGAGCAGCCGTGGATGGGGAAGCTGTTGCAAAAGAACTCAACAGTATAGGAAAAGATATTATAAAAAGCTACGAGGCTTTAAAGAAAGCAGACAGTATAGATATGAAATATGCTGTGATTGCGGCTGACGCAGCAAAAGGCTTACAGGCTTCTTTGAAAAACGTATACAGTTTTTATAATGGGTACGATCCTATGTTTACCTGGTGGGTGCCTGCTACCTATCAAAAGGCAGACAGTATACTCGGTAAATATGCAGAGGCATTACAAAAAAAAGGTGTAGTAAAAAGCAGCCAGAAAGATGATGGCAGCGGCATTATAGGCAACCCGATCGGACGAGAAGAAATTATCAGGCAACTGAAATATGAATTTATTCCATATACACCGGAAGAGTTGGTAGATATTGCCAACAAAGAATTTGCCTATTGTGATGCAGAGCTATTAAAAGCCTCTAAAGAAATGGGCTTTGGTAAGGACTGGAAAGCTGCACAGGAAAAAGTAAAGAACAGTTATGTAGCCCCGGGTAAACAACCGGAAGCGATGTATGATCTATATAAACAATCAGTAGATTTTTTAAAGAAGAATGACCTGATTACTATCCCCGATCTTTCTGAAGAAACCTGGAGAATGATGATGATGAGTCCTGAAAGACAATTGGTGAATCCATTTTTTCTCGGAGGCGAAACGCTCATTATCTCTTACCCTACCAACACGATGGATTATGAACAGAAGATGATGAGTATGCGTGGAAATAATCCACATTTTTCAAGAGCCACGGTGCATCATGAATTGATCGCCGGTCATCACCTGCAAGGCTATATGAGTAACCGGTATAAAACCTACAGGAACTTTGATACGCCTTTTTGGGTAGAAGGAAATGCGCTGTATTGGGAATTATTGTTGTGGGATCTTAAATTTCCTGTATCGCCGGAAGACAGAATGGGCATGTTGTTCTGGCGAATGCATCGTTGCGCAAGAATTATTTTTTCACTCAATTACCATTTAGGAAAATGGACGCCGCAACAATGCATCGATTTTCTGGTTGACAGAGTAGGTCACGAAAGAGCGAATGCAGAAGGAGAAGTGCGCAGATCATTTACAGGCGGTTACGGTCCCCTGTACCAGATCGCTTATATGATTGGCGGACTGCAGCAAATGGCTATGAAAAAAGAATTGGTTGACACAAAAAAAATGACCATCAAACAATTTAATGATGCCTTGCTGCACGAAAACAGTATGCCAATTGAAATGCTTCGTGCAATTATTACTAACCAATCGCTCGCAAAAGATTTTAAAACGCAATGGAGGTTTTATAAATAAGCTACTTGCTTCTTTGTTTTATGATTTTCGTTTTTAACATCCTAAAAGAATAAATAATAGCCAAGAGTATATTTGCCTCATAGAGGCAACACGTTTGTAACAGATATACAATAAAGGGTATATGCGCCATAGGCGCTACCCTCTGCGGTAGCAATAAGTTGCTGATAAATTTCCTAACTTTCAAAAGGCTGAAAACCCGCCATACTTGGTTGTTATGTCTCTTGTGGTTTTCTTTTTACTGCGTAGTATATGGGTATACCAATTAATGTAATAATTAAACCAGGCCAGGTAAAACGTGGTTTATATACTATCAGAAGCAAACAAAAGGATAGCCCCATCAGGATATATATAACAGGCAATACGGGGTAACCAAAAGCTTTATATGGACGTTCTGCATTGGGTCTTGTTTTTCGCAAACGGAATATCCCTAAAATGGTAAGCATATAAAATACAACTACTACAAAAGAGATCATATCCAACAGGTCTCCATATTTTCCACTCAGGCTCCATGCGCATGCAACAATGCATTGTATCCATAAAGCAAAAGAAGGTACGGAAGCACTGTTAAGCGTACCCGCTTTTTTAAAAAACATACCATCATTAGCCATCGTATAATATACTCTTGCTCCGCCCATAATTAATCCGTTGTTACATCCAAATGTAGATACCATAATCATCACAGCGATGATGACGGTTCCGGCATTGCCAAATATTACATGTGAAGCGGTTACGGCTACCCTGTCTTTTTCGGCTGAAGCGATTTCCTGCAACGGTAAAACTGCTGTATACATGATATTGGTAAGTACATAAATTGCAGTAACAGTTAATGTACCTAAAAAAAGGCTCAACCCTATATTGCGTTTAGGGTTTTTAATTTCACCTGCTACGGAGGCTACATTATTCCATGAATCGCTGCTGAAAATAGAACCCACCATTGCCGCAGCGATAGCACCCAGTGCAGCCAGCGTGGTATAGTCTGTTTTAGAACCATCAGTCGCCAGCTTATGCAGATCCCACATATTGGTCCAGTTGGCCTGCCACACATCAGTTTTCATTTTTATTAAACCGAATACGATCAAACCAAAAAGGCTGGCTAACTTGGTAAGCGTAAAAGTGGTTTGTAATATTTTACTGTTTTTAACGCCGCGGGTATTGATGAACGTGAGTAGCACAATAATTACTATCGACAGCAACTGTGCCGGCGATATATGAAAAAATCCAAGATCAATAGCCACTTTGTCTTCACTGAATGCGGGAATAAGATAAGCAGTGAATTTTGCAAAAGCCACGCCCACCGCGGCGATAGTTGCAGTTTGAATAACCGCGAAGAAACTCCATCCATATAAAAAGCCTGTCAGTGGATTCCAGGCTTCTTTGAGATATACATATTGTCCGCCTGCTTTTGGAAACATTCCGCTCAATTCACCGTAACTCAATGCAGCAGTAAGCGTCATAAACCCTGTAATCAGCCATACCAGCATCAGCCAGCCTGCACTGCCCACATTGCGTGTTATATCTGCACTTACAATAAAAATACCAGATCCAATCATGCTACCTGCTACCAGCATAGTAGCATCAAGCAGGCTGAGAGAGGGTTTGAAAGAAGGTTTGTCAGTCATCATTGTACGAATCTAATGTATTGTGTTTAATTAAAATGCGGGAATCACTTTGTTCTATAAAACAAATACCTGGCTAATCTTCTATTTCTGTAAGATTATCAAATTCTTTTACGTATTCCCGTGGAGATTTTCCGGTAACGGACCTGAATACACGATTAAAATTGGCAATGCTGTTAAAGCCGCAATGATAGGCAATAGTAGAAATGCTGTCGTATGATCCGTCTGCCAGTTTTTTGCAGGCTTCATTAATACGTACTTCATTCAGAAAAGAAACGAATGTGAGACGGGTGTGTTTTTTAAAATAACGACAAAAAGCCTGTGGAGTCATGTTAGCATGTTTAGCAATAGCTTCAAGTGTAATCTCATCATCAAAATGCTTCATGATATAATCATAAATGCTTCCTATGCGGATACCTTCCTGTTCATTCACCTGTGGCAAGCGTGTACCCGAAACCAACGGCTGCAGATCGTTTATGCTTTGCAGAAAGTTGAGCAGCTCCACAAAATTCATAAATTGCTCTACACCTTTGCTGTTCTGTATTTTCAGCATCCAGCTCGAAGCCTCGCCTACAAATGCTTCCGGCAATTTAAATCCACTCTGTACCCGCTCCATAAACGATTTCATCTTTTTAAACTCATGCAAAGCAAATAAAGGAGATAAGGTTCCAAAGGGGTTAAAATAAATTGAATATGTCTGTATGGTTTTACGGCTCTTGGGTGAAAAATAAGCTGGATCACTCTTAAATACGTGAGGCTGGTTTCCTCCCAGCCAGTAAATATCATTTGTCCAGAAGGGATGCATATTATTTTCTACAATCAGCGTGCCTTCTCCTTTTTGTATCCAGGTTAATTGTACTTCTGTATGCCTGTGCAAATGCGGGTAAAAATGCGGCAATGTATCTTTTTGAATGATAAAAGATTTGTCGTGCGATACAGGTATGGTAAATTGAAGTACTTTCATTACAGGTGATTGAATTATCACTGACTCATACAACCATCAAAAAACCTGTTGTTTCTATAAAAGATTACTGAACAGGTTTTATACAATAATATACACAGGTTGTAAAAAAGTTTCTTACAAAAGGGATTGCTTTTATAATGCCAAACTGTTGTATAGGTTTCCATCCAAACTTCCACTCATATATCGGATTTAGCAGGTAGTGCCTTTTATTAAATATGGCATACCCTTGTTCTTTGCAGATCTTTTCAAAACGCTCAATACTGATACCGGTATCCCTCACCTCCATCATTTCTGCTACATTTTCCTTCTTCCACTTTAAAATTCCACCATACATAAAACGTGGCAACAAATGTATATAAGGCAATCGGGAAATAAATGATTTGCAAATTTGCTGATGCCCCCCAAAGGGCATATACCAGGGCGGAAATCCAAAGAAAATAATACCACCCGCTTTTAAAAAAGTTTTCATCCAGCCAATCAGTTTTGGCTGATCGTGTATATGTTCAATAACATCTTTCAATAAAATCAAATCAAACGCTCCATTAAAATCCTGCTCTACATCGCTCAGGTAAATATCTTTGGCAACCAGCTTCAATTTTCCAGAAGCAATATCTTCCGGTAAATATTCCTTGGCTAATTCAACACGTGATAAATCAAGCTCCACACCTACACCTTCGCAGCCCTTGTTTATAAATGCTTTTAAAACACCACCTTCACCGCAACCTATTTCCAGCACCCGCATGCCGGCATTGATTTTAAATTTCTCTTCTATAAAAGGGATAACATATTTTACGGCGTTATCAACCTGCATCTCAAAATATCTCCGGCGATCTGTATGAAACTCAAACAAGCGAAAAGGTTTATATTAGAAATATCAAAGCAAGTACGCAAATTACGTTATTTAAGTTACAGGTTGCAAGTCGCAGGTTACACTTGTAACCAGAAACCTGTAACCTGCAACATTTTCATTACCTGAACTGTACTGCCTTTGCGGGCCGTATCATCCTGCTTACCAATGTTGGTATAAGTAACGTGAGCGTACAAACGATTAAAGTACCTACAACCACCAATGCAATCTGCCACCATATTATTTTAACTGGCATTACCGTCATATAATAAGCATTTTCATCCCAGAATTTGAGAAAATGCGTTTTCAGTTGCAGTATGCAAACACCTAACCCAATAATCAGTCCGGCAATGGTACCTGATGCTGTAATAAGGCCACCTTGTATGGTAAATATTTTTTGTATTGTCCAGTCAGATGCACCGAGTGCCTTTAATACACCTATCATCCTGGTACGTTCCAGCACCATAATAATAAGGCAGGTAACTAAATTAATAATCGCTATCACTATCATCACAGCCAATACCACATTCATATTTACATCCTGTAGTTTTAACCAATCAAAAATATTAGGATAAATACTTTTGATGGTTCTGCTTCCCCACTCACCTGGTAATGTTTCGAATATTTTATCATTTACCTTATCCATATCATGATAATCGTTCAAAACAATTTCGTAGCCACCTATTTCGCCATTCGTCCAGTTGTTGAGCTTTTGCACTAATGCAAGATCACCTATGGCAAATAATTTATCGTATTCTTCCATATAGGTTCGGTATAAACCAACAACAGTAAGCTTATCTGGCCTAGGTGTTTTTTTATCGCCCCTGAAAAAATAGATGAGGATCTTATCATTCAGTTTCAACTGCAATTGTTTGGCAGTATATTCTGATATAACTATTTCGCGGCTATAAGAACTATCGCCGAACTGAACCCATCTGCCCTGTGTGAGAAATTGCTGCATAGAGCCAAAGTCATACTGTTTGTCAATGCCTTTAAAAAGTACGCCTTCAATAGATTCATTGGTTTTAAGAATAGCATATTTGGTAGCGAAAGATTGTACATGCTTTACTTCCTTCAGTTTTTCAATTTCGTATTCAATCGTATCATTTTTAAGAATAGGAGCTTCTTCAGCAATGGAAGATTTATATTGCTCATAGTGTTGTACCCTTAAATGACCCCAGAAACTGAATATTTTCTGGCTCACGGCTTCCTGGAAACCGTTTACAAAAGCAAGCGTCATTATCATTACTGCTACACTGATGGTGGTTGCGGTAATGGCAAGCCTGATAATAATGCGGGAAAAAGACCGCTGCCGGTTAAATGCAATTCTGCCTGCTATAAAAGAAGAAATGTTCAATCCTGCTATTTTACTAAATTGTGAAGATAAAAGAAATACACGATGTGTAAACGAACCTTTTCAATACTCTTTTATTGCTGTATTATTTTTTGCGCCAACAATGTATTTGCGCAACGTGAGCCCGACAAAATTTATATGGATAATATAAAGACTGTTCAGTTATCAAAATATGGCGATCAGTTAGCCTATCCTATTGTTGCGCTCAACAGCGGAGAAATGCTTGAACTGGATTTTGACGATATGGACGCCGATATTAAAAGCTATTATTACAATTTTGAATTGCGCAATGCAGATTGGTCTGCCGTACAGATGAGCTACTATGATTACGTAAAAGGCTACACGAACCAGCGTATCTCTACATACCGTAGTTCATCACAAACACTTACCCGTTATACACATTACCAGCTTACTTTCCCCGATAGAAACATTATGCCTACAAAGCCCGGCAATTATGTTTTAAAAGTTTTTTTGGATGGCGACACTACCAAACTCGCATTCACTAAACGCTTCCTTGTTTCTTCGTCTATGGTTTCGGTAGGCGCCGTTATTCAGCAACCTTTTAATCAGCAATTATTCAGAACCCATCAAAAAATACAACTTACCGTTAACTCCGGCAATCTCAATGTTAGTTATCCGCAGCAGCAGATAAAAGTAATTATACTGCAAAACAACCGCTGGGATAATTGCATCCAGAATATAAAACCATCTATCATTCGTGGCAACTCATATGAATACAATGGAGAAGCGGATTGTCTTTTTCCAGCTATGCGTGAATGGCGCTGGCTCGATCTTACCAGTTTCCGGCTTTTAAGCGACAGGGTGCGGAGGCAGCAGAACACCAATACCGGGTTCGATCTGTATGTAATACCAGATGTTTCACGCAATACCCAACGATATATTTATTACAAAGACTACAATGGATTGTACAATGGTATTACCAATGAAAATGTAAATCCATTCTGGAGCGGCGATTATGCAACATTACATTTTACCTATGCTACGCCGGCCAATGCACCTTATAAAAATGATCTGTATATAATAGGCGAAATGACCAATTATGGTAAAGATGATAGTGCCAGGATGCGCTGGAACGAGGATAAGAGAGTATACGAAACAACACTGCAATTAAAACAGGGCTATTACGATTACGCCTATGCGCTGGCGGAAAATACAGGTAACAGAACTGTTTTTAATACATCAGAAACTGAAGGCAATATATGGGAAACAGAAAATAAGTATACCATACTGGTATATTATAAGGAGTTGGGAGGAAGATATGATCAATTGGCAAGTGTAACAACCTTAAATTCCCTGCAGAACCGACCGGGTGTTTATTAATTTTTATACAAAACACATTCTTCCTTATATTTGCGGCGGCAAGTCTTATACGACCAGCTCCTGCTGAACTCCCCCAGGACCGGAAGGTAGCAAGGGTAGGCGGTTGTAGCGGTGCGATGTAAGTAACTTGCCTTTTTTATTTTGTATATTCGCCTCCTTAATATTTATAAAACCGCTTAATAGCGTATAAAAAACCAAGGTTATGAAATTTTTTATTGATACAGCGAATCTTGCGCAAATAAAGGAAGCCAACGAACTGGGTATTCTTGATGGCGTTACTACCAATCCTTCACTGATGGCTAAAGAAGGTATAAAAGGAGATGAAGCAATCAGGAATCATTATAAAACAATCTGCGAACTGGTTGCTGGTGATATCAGTGCCGAAGTTATATCTACAGATTTTGATGGTATTGTTGCTGAAGGAAAAGTACTGGCAGCTATTCATCCTAATATTGTTGTAAAAGTGCCCATGATAAAAGACGGTGTAAAAGCATTAAAATGGTTTACAGACAATGGTATTAAAACAAACTGTACGCTTGTATTCTCTGCAGGTCAGGCAATATTGGCAGCCAAAGCAGGCGCTACATATGTATCTCCTTTTATAGGTAGAATTGATGATAGCAATTGGGATGGTATGGAACTGATAGGCCAGATGGCACAGATCTATTCTTTGCAAGGTTTCAAAACACAGATATTGGCTGCTTCTATCCGCAGCTCACTGCACATAGTAAGAGCCGCCGAATTAGGCGCAGATGTTTGTACCTGCCCACTTGAACCTATTCTTGGATTATTAAAGCATCCTTTAACGGACATCGGATTAGCCAAGTTTCTTGAAGACGCCAAGAAAATGAAGGCTTAATCAAGTAAGCTTAGAATATATTTTTTTCATAACCCTTAATTTCTGATGCAATTCACATCTTACATTAAGGGTTTTTTATTGCGGATACATCTAAAAAATGTAGTTTTATTATTATGCATACCAGTTCGCAAAAGCCTTTTTTCTCAAATCGCATCTTTTGGGATGTTAATCCTGAAAGCATAGATTATAGTAAGAAAGCGGCATTTATAATTGAGCGGGTATTTGAAAGAGGTGACGTTGAAGATATCAGACAATGCAGAAGATATTATGGAGATGAGATTTTAAAAAATGTGCTTACAAATGCAAAGTGGCTTTCGCTCTCAACTATATGTTTAGCCTGCGCCCTATTTAAAAATGAATTAACAGACTATACATGTTACAATACGGCGCAATTGAACCCCGCACATTGGATGTATTAAACGAACTGATGCAAGTTCCTGAACTTAATCACTTTTACCTGGTTGGTGGTACTGCGTTGGCATTGTATTTTGGTCACAGGAAATCTATAGATGTTGACCTTTTTTCAAATACTGATTTTTCTCAAACTGATTTAATAGACTCTGTACAAAAGAAATTTTCAGGCTTCGTATATAGAAATATACCCAACCCTATTGGCGTATTCGGGTTTATAGATAACATTAAGGTTGATTTTGTTAAACATCATCTCCATCCTTTGATACAACCATTGGTAATAGAGAATGGTATCAGAATGTGCAGCGTTCCTGATATCATTGCAATGAAAATTGCGGCCATAATGAAACGAGGAGTCAAAAAAGATTTTTGGGATATCGCCTTATTATTGCAACACTACTCTATACAAAATTGCATAGATTTTTATACTCAAAAATATCCAGGTCAGCAATTGCTTATTTCTGTTCCGATGGCACTTACATATTTTATAGATGCAGAAGAAAGTGAAGATCCTATAGCACTCAATGGACAAACCTGGGATGCGGTAAAGAAATTTATTCAGGAAAAAGTAAATGATTATTTAAAATAAATACGCGCCTTTCGAGAACTTTTGGCGTAGGTTTGCCGGCTGCTTATGAGCGCTGTTGCAAAAAATATAGACCTGCGTGTAACTGTTTCTTACAAACAGATCATTAAGATTGCTCTGCCTATATCGGCTGCATTGCTGGTACCACAGGTTAATTTTATCACCAATAATATTTTTCTTTCAGGATTAGGTGAACATGCGTTGGGCGCCGCCGGAATAACCGGTGTATTCTATTTGATTTTTGCTGGTATTGGTGTTGGTCTTAATAACGCACTGCAGGCGCTCATTTCAAGACGCGCAGGAGAGAACAGGATCAACGATATCGGAAAAATATTTTCACAGGGTATTTTTATCGCGTTGTCTATTGCATGTATTGGAATTGCCAGTACATACCTGCTTGCACCCATACTCTTCAAACATACCATTCACTCGCCTGAGACCTATAATATGTGTATCCATTTTCTGTATATCAGAATCTGGGGACTTCCGTTTTTATACCTGTACCAAATGCGCAATGCATTATTGGTAGGTACTAATCAAAGCAAATACCTGGTTGCCGGCACTATTGCAGAAACTGTTGCCAATGTATTTTTTGACTACACATTAATATACGGGCACTGGGGCTTTCCTCAACTTGGCTTTAATGGAGCGGCAATCGCTTCTATCATTGCTGAGTTTTTAGGCATGTTTGTGGTATTTGTAGTGATCCATGTAAAAAAGTTTCACAAAACATTCCTGCTGTACGATCATTTTTATTTTGACAAAACAGTTGCTAAACTCATCATCACACAGGCTTCTCCACTTATTCTGCAATATGCTATCAGCATTATCAGTTGGGAGTTTTTCTATATCATGATTGAACATCATGGTGAAAGAGCATTGGCTATCTCCAACACTATGCGGAATATTTTTGGCTTTTTTGGTGTGTTTACCTGGGCTTTTGCTGCAACCTGTAATTCGATGGTAAGTAATATCATTGGCCAGGGAATGAAAGAAAAAGTAATTCCACTTATTAAAAAGGTGGTAACCGTAAGCACGGGAACAGCAGTAGTTCTATGTATTTTATTGAACTTATTTCCACATTTATTTTTATCTGTTTATGGCCGCGGAGAAGATTTTATTGAAGCGGCTTTACCAGTATTGCGTGTTGTTTCAACTGCGCTGATTATTATGTCGTTCTCAACGGTATGGCTAAACGCCGTTACCGGAACTGGTAATACAATGATCAACCTTGTTATTGAATTCGTTGCCATTGGCATATACAGCATCTATACTTATATTGTACTTGAAAAATTAAACCTTCCAATTACATGGGGTTGGGCTGCGGAATGGTTTTATTGGATCATACTGTTCCTGTTGTCGTTTTTGTACATCAGGAGTGGCAAGTGGAAGCGTAAGGTTATATAGTCATTCTGTTTTGCTATGTGAGACGTCCCTGACTGCCGTCAGGCAGGCTCGCCTCACATAGGTTTGTTGCTGTATGAGGCGTCTTCGCCTGATACAGATTTGTTGTCGCCTCCAGGCGACGGTTGAGAGTTGCTGCCGGCCAGTGTATAGCCAGGTTTGACGCTTCGCGTACCGACCTGGGGTTTACGCTAACACCTGTTTCGCATTATCTTCAATCAATGAGCGGATCTGTTTAGCATACATAGAAGCAATAAAAGGTATATCAAGATTAATCTCAACATCAGAAGGGTTTACCAGAATGATTCCATTGGTTGAAAACGGCCCCATTGAAAAACTGAAATCAGCTTTATTATCATTCCAGTTCTCTTTTACATTGCTGATTTTACCAGCAAACTTTTCCTGCAGATTCTGAAGCAGGCTTTTGATCCTGTTTGTAGCTTCCTCCTTAGTATGTTGATGCGGAATGTTAACTTTCATCCTCTAATCTTATTTCTTATTGCTCATTGCTTATTGCTTACCATCTTCACTGTTTCGTCCAGGTATTATTGGCTTCATTTGAATCAGGGAATGCATGATCAGGATCTATTACTACTTTAGTGAGCTCTTCACCTGGATTTATTTTAAACGTCCACGAAGTATTGTTTTGCCATACTTCAACGGGCAACGTCTTTCTTCCTGTTTTTCCGCTGGCAGTAGTATATTCAACAATTACCGGCATTGCCATTTGCCCCAGGTTATCAACTGTTATTAAGGCTCCTTGCTTGGCATCTCCATTCAGGTACTCTACTTTGCTTATAGCCTGGTCTAATGCATAATTGGTAAGAAACATTCCTCTCCAGAACCAGGCAAGATCTTCGCCTGCAGTATTCTCAATGCTCCTGAAAAAATCCCACGGTGTGGGGTGTTTAAAAGCCCAGTCACTTGTATATTTTCTGAAAGCATAATCAAAACGATCCTGCCCCAGAATATAATCACGCAATAACCCCAATGCATAACCGGGTTTTGCATACAAAAGATTACC
The DNA here is from genome assembly GCA_047600465.1 of Agriterribacter sp. GTDB lineage: Bacteria > Bacteroidota > Bacteroidia > Chitinophagales > Chitinophagaceae > Agriterribacter. Next base: position 280,302 of record JASGKU010000005.1, on the reverse strand, counting down.
GATGTTTCTTTCTTTCATAGCATCTGGCGTATTTAAAATTGACTCGGTAGATGGGCCATACATATATGCCGTCATATGTGCATCGCGTTTACCGGCTTTATATTCTCCTTTATTAAAATCGCCGGAGGAAATACCGTTGATAAAAGTATTAAAGCCTTCATCCATCCATCCATATCTTCTTTCATTACTTCCTACAATCATAGGAAACCAGGTGTGCCCTAATTCATGATCGGTTACACCCCACAAACCTGCATTTTTTGCTCTTGAGCCACAAAAGACAATTCCCGGGTATTCCATACCACCTACATTACTGGCCACATTTACAGCGGCATAGTAAGGAAATTCAAACCAACGCTTTGAATAATTTTCTATAGAAGATTTTGCATATTCTGTTGATCTTGACCAACCGTCATTACCGTCTGATTCAACCGGGTAAACCGACATCGCGAGTGCCTTTTTACCGCTTGGCAGATTTATTTTTGCCGCATCCCATATAAATGATTTAGAAGCTGCCCACGCAAAATCGCGGGAGTGTGTTATTTTAAATTTCCATGTAAGTGAGGGTTTTTGCGGACGTGATTTCGAATCAGTTACTTCATCTTTTCCGCGGATGATCACTGTTTTATCACTCTCTTTCGCCTGGTTATATCGCTGCAATTGTTTTTCAGTTAAAACATCCTGCGGATTAAGCAATTCGCCTGAGCCAACTACAATCAATGAAGCAGGTGCTGTAATGTTTACGTCAAAGTCGCCATATTCCAGGTAAAACTCACTTGCGCCTAAATATGGATCCGTATTCCAACCTCTTACATCATCATACACGCACATACGGGGATACCATTGTGCTACTGCGAAAATGTTACCGTTCTTTGTTTCCAGTATACCTGTTCTGTCTGCGCCATACTGCGGAATAACAAAAGAATATTCTATTTTAAGTTTAAGTTCACCGCCTTTAGCTGCCAGAGGTTTGGCAAGCCTCACCTGCATACGGGTATCTGTTACAATGTAATCTGCGGTAGCTTCGTTGGTTCCGTTCAATAATTTTACAGAAGCTAATTTGAATCCTCCGTTGAAAGTGCTGCTTGCATCTCCATAACGGCTACGACCAACCGGAGACATTTTTGCCTGACCCCTGGATGAATCGTTGAAAAAATTCTGGTCAAGCTGAAGCCATATATAAGGAAGCTGTTGTGGACTATTATTTTTATAGGTAAGTGTTACGGTACCACTTACTTCGCTTTTACTATCATCAAACTTTGCATTTATTTCGTAATCAGCTTTGTTCTGCCAATACAATGGACCAGGTTCTCCATTAGCTGCGCGATACTCGTTACCGTTAGTTGTATAAAATAGCGGAGAAAATAAAGTATGATAATCATATTTAGGAGCTTCCGTAGCCATTTGCGACTTTGCTCCAACAACTATTAGCAACAAGGTGATCAGCGCATAGAATTTATTCATAATTGTGCATTTGTGTATGAGAATAGTATTTATTTTAAGTGAGAGCTTACTCCCTGCTAAAATAAAGGGGCGAAAATAAATAAACCCAAACCAGCAGGGGTTTTTATTTTATAAACGGCTGGTTATCGTTATTGAAGCGATGCAAGTAATTTTTTTCCTTCTGCTTTATATCCCATGTCATCTTCAGTACGCGGAGGTAGTTTACTCATTTTATTCAATACATCTATCGCGGTATCTGATCGATGAAATTTTACATAAGCATTGGCAAGATCAAGATAATCAATCATTAAAAAAGGATCAGCAGCACGGGCTTTTTCAAAATTTTCAATGGCACTCTCCAACGATGCTTTAGGCATTCCACCAAACAATACTTTAACGGCTGCTTTATCTGCTACATTCATAGTAAACAGTTCATAATTCCATTTACCTAAAATATATAGGGCTTTTGCATGTTTAGGATTGATGAGCAAAGCAGAATCAGCATAATTTTTCATATCGCGCAAATTCCTGGCTCTTTCCTTGCCTCCGGTTATATCCGCGGCACGCATGGCAACCACAGCTATAGCAGCATTAGCATCTGCATCACCATGATTGGCTTTTAAAGCATCATCAGCATATGCCCTGGCTTTGGTGAAATAATCTTCTTTTTGTTTGTCATCTTTGAAGCGATTACCAATACGGCTGGTTAGCTCTGCTGCTTTGCACAGTGCTTTTACATTTGCCGGTTCAATGGCTAATATATCTTTGTACTTATTCAGCGCATCCGTTTCTTTGAGATCGCGTTCAGATTTTTCTGCATCCTTTATCAACGCATCCACATCCTGCGCATATACAATACACGCAAACACTAAAGCCATTAAAGATAAAATGCCGTATTTCATTGGTTGTACTTTTTATGAAAGCTCACTTCTGTTTGACCTTGAAAATTAAGCATAGGCGGTTTAATTTTCCTTACGGAAACGTTAATTTCGGTTATAATCGGAAAATGGGCTTTCGCCTGTAGCGCAATATCCATAGCAATGGTTTCAAGTAAGGGTTCGGGCATATTCATTCTCTCCTTAACCATGTTATATAGTACGGCATAATTGATGGTTTGGTTAAGATGAGTAATGGGATTTGCCGTTTCTTCAAAATATGCATCAAGGTTTACTTCAAAATCGTTGCCTGTTTTTTTCTCTTCTTCATATAAGCCATGAAAGGCATGAAATTTTAAATGATGAAGGGATATTTTGATCATAAAAATAAATTAGCCTCACCCGGCCTCTCCAAAGGGAAGGAGACCTAAGCACAGCCCTTGCTTTGGTAAAAGTATTTATTAATAGCTTTTCTAATTATTCTAAAGAATGAATAATATTTCCTTTGTGCTCCTTTGTGCCTCCGTGTCTTTGTGGTTCTACTCTCCACTTAATTCTTACCACTTACAACTTAGCACTATCAGTGGAGCCCTTTCTCACCCAAATACCTTTCTGCATCCAGCGCAGCCATACAGCCACTGCCTGCGGCGGTTACTGCTTGCCGGTATATTTTATCCTGTACATCACCGGCAGCAAATACACCTTCAATATTGGTTTTGGAAGTACCGGGTATTGTTTTAATATAACCCGCTTCATCCATTGTAAGCCATTCTTTAAAAATGCCTGAATTGGGTTCATGCCCGATAGCTACAAAAAAGCCGCTTACAGGTATGGTTTGTATTTCTCCGGTTTTAATATTTTTTATACGTACTGCTTCGGTTTTATTGGCTCCAACAATTTCCTCTGTCTCGGTGTTCCAGTATATTTTTATGTTGGGCGTTTTCTGCACTCTTTCCTGCATTACTTTTGATGCCCTCATTTCGCTTCTGCGTATGAGCATATGCACGGTAGTGCAAAGTTTTGAAAGATACAAAGCCTCTTCAGCAGCAGTATCGCCCGCTCCTACTATGGCAACTTCTTTACCGCGAAAGAAAAAACCATCGCATACCGCACAGGCACTTACACCAAAACCGTTAAGGCGCTGCTCACTTTCTAAGCCGAGCCATTTTGCAGAAGCGCCTGTGGCAATGATCACCGCATCAGCTTCTATTAATTTCTCATCATCTATCCAAACTTTATAAGGCTGAGCTGAAAAATCAACTTTTGTTGCTAACCCAAAACGAATATCTGCGCCCATGCGCGATGCTTGTTTTTCAAAATCAACCATCATATCCGGACCTTGTATTCCTTCAGGATAACCAGGATAATTTTCTACCTCAGTGGTAATAGTTAATTGCCCACCTGGTTGAATACCCTGGTATAATATAGGTTTAAGATTTGCCCTTGATGCATAAATAGCGGCCGTGTAACCCGCAGGACCAGAGCCTATAATCAAACAATGTACTTTTTCTGTTGTCTTGTTGTCCATTTCTTTAAGTCTTTTATCGGGATGCTTTCCAGCAATGCTTACATTCTTATGAAATAAAATTCTGCAAAATTAACGGTAATTCGTCAATAAACAGGGAAGTCAAAACTGCACTGCATATCGTGTGCATATCCTTAGAAAACAGCAATAACAGCAACTATTTAGGAACAATAACCGTGTTGAATTGTGGGGCATATCCTCCAAAATAACCTAAGGCGCCATTAGAAATATTGCCTGTTACCTTGGTAGGATTTGAAAACGGGTTACCGGTGCTTTGCAGTGCAAATTCATAAGTGCGGCAAAAATCAAAAGTAGCTTTATCAATATTGCAGGTCTTAACCGTTACAGTATCTCCTTTATGAAAAAAAAGATCATCTTCTACCCAATCCATATTTTTATTTACACCTTTTTGTATCGGCAAAGTATACGTAGTTCCATCAATAATCGCATCTTCATACACAGAATTATAAGGCGGGAAAAAAACATCGCTGTTTGTTTTGGTATAATAACGGATATAATCTCCTAAACCCGGCGGATCGGTAGCGGTTACTAATACCTGCACTTTTGTGCTATCCGGACTTTCATAAACCGGTTTTGAAAAAAGAGAATCGATTTTTTTAGTAACAGACGGAATGGTAGTTGTAGCATTGTATTCCTTTCCACCGGTTACTATCTTTAATGCATACTGCGTATTGGGTATGCCTAAAAGTAATGGATCTGAAATATCCAGTGAGTAAAAAGACAGTTTCACTCCATTACTGTCTATAGTATATTCTCTTAATTGATGAATGGTGTCATTGCGGGTAATATATACTTCAGCATTATGAACGAATGATCCTTCCAGTATTTCGGCACTGACGCTGCTGTAATAATCAAGACTATTGGAGAGAATTACAATAGGCGGTTGATCCGTTTCGATGGTAGCTTCTACTACCAGTTTAGCATCGGCATTTTTCAAATCAATATCTATGTCTTTTTCACAAGAAGACAAAAAAGATATCAGCAACAATAAAAATATGATCCTCATTTTCATCCGTCTTCAAAAATAGGCAAAAAAAATCCCGGCAAGAGTGGTAAACTCAAAGCCGGGAAGAAATTGTAAGGTATTCGCTTAAGCGATTAACCTAAATATGCTTTTAATGAGCTGCTGTAACGTGCTTTCTGCAAACGCTTGATAGCTCTTTCTTTAATCTGGCGGATACGCTCTTTGGTAAGATCGTATTTCTGACCGATCTGCTCAATGGTAACACCATTTTCGCCATCTAATCCAAAGTATGCATTTACAATTTCAGCTTCGCGTGGGCTGAGTGATTTCAATACCCTGCGAATTTCATTGCGTAATGAGTCTTTCATCACATCATCATCTGTTTCAGCACCACCTTCCAGTAAATCACCCATAGCTACATCTTCTGCTTCATGTACAGGAGCATCCAATGAAGTATGACGGGTATTACTCTGGAAAATATTGTTGATTTCTGTTTCGCTCATTTCAAGCAGTTCTGCTAATTCTTCTGTACTCGGTTCACGCTCGTGCTCCTGTTCAAATGCCATATAGGCTTTGTTGGCTTTATTGTATGTTCCTATTTTGTTTTGAGGAAGACGAACAAGACGTCCTTGTTCAGCCAAAGCCTGTAAAATAGACTGACGGATCCACCAAACCGCGTAAGAAATGAATTTAAAACCTTTGGTTTCATCAAAACGCTGTGCAGCTTTGATCAAACCCAGGTTCCCTTCATTAATAAGATCACTTAAAGATAAACCCTGGTGCTGGTATTGTTTTGCAACGGAAACAACGAACCTAAGGTTAGCCTGTACCAATTTATCCAAAGCACGCTGATCACCCATTTTAATACGCTGCGCAAGCACAGTTTCTTCTTCAGGTGTAATCATTGATATTTTGGAAATTTCCTGCAGATATTTTTCAACCGCCTGCGAATCACGGTTAGTGATCTGTGTTGCAATTTTTAATTGTCTCATATCTTAAATAATTGGTCTAAAGGTTATTTGATAAAATAAACCGGGGATTAAACTCTCCACGCCAATAGAGACAGTAATTGAGGACTATTGTGCTGCAAGGTAAATGCAAAACACGTGTTATAATTTATTTCCCGAAACTGTGTCAGAGACGATTGGCAAAGTTAACACTCATTTTGCGGATATCATAGCCTTTACATAAAAAAATGAAATGTTTTTGTGAAAGAACTTCTAAAATTCTAATGCAAACGATTGCAGCATTGATTAGTGGTAAGTGTAACTACTGATTCTTTGCAATGCCTATCTATTGCTGTTAATGTCATCTTTACATATATTCGTGGAATGACGGTTGATTTCAGATCTGATACTATTACGCGGCCATCTGCAGCTATGATGGAAGCCATGCTGAATGCTGATGTGGGTGACGATGTTTTTGGAGAAGATCCATCGGTAAATGAATTAGAATTGTATGCTGCGGGCTTATTTGGAAAAGAAGCAGCACTGTTTTGTTCAAGCGGAACCATGACCAATCAGATTGCTATTAAATGCCATACCAATCCTGCGGAAGAAGTGATCTGTGAACGGCAATCGCACATATATCAATATGAAGGTGGCGGTATTGCCTTTAATGCTGGTTGCCAGGTAAAATTAATAGATGGTGACCGTGGAAGAATAACAGCCCGGGAAATTGAGCAGGTGATTAATCCGGACGATGTACATAAGGCAAAGTCTTCTTTGGTTAGTCTTGAAAATACATCCAATAGAGGTGGAGGTAGTTGTTACAGAATAGAGGAAGTATTAAAAATCAAAACGTTATGTACAAAACTGGGAATAAAATTTCACCTGGATGGCGCCCGGTTATTCAATGCCTTGGTTGCACGAAATGAAACCACATTGGAGTGGGGAAACCTGTTTGACAGTATTTCTATTTGTTTAAGCAAAGGGCTTGGGGCTCCTGTTGGAAGTGTATTAGTTGGCTCCAAAGAGTATATTCAACAGGCAAGGCGTTTCCGGAAAGTGTTAGGAGGCGGTATGCGGCAGGCTGGTTTTTTAGCAGCTGCGGGTTTATACGCTTTGAAAAATAACATACCCCGGCTTGCTGAAGATCATGCACACGCCCAGAAGATTGAAGCAGCACTCCAGGGAAAAAGTTTTGTATCTCACATAATGCCGGCAGAAACAAATATTATCATATTTGAAGTACGCAAACCACATACTGCCAAAGAAATAGCCGCTTTACTTGAAATAAAAGGAATAAGAACCATTGCTATTGCTAGCCATCAAATCCGTTTTGTAACACACCTCGATATCAACCCGGAAATGGTAGACTACACCTGTAGTACACTTAAAAGCCTTGATTAAATCGCCTGTCGTCAAAGCATACACGTATACATAATTCTATATAATTCTATACAAATTTAAACCATTATGTATTTCAACAGATTTGCCGAAAATTCTGTGACATCCCTACCTTTGAAGCAAATCAAACCGAAGAAATTATGGCGTTTCCTACTATCAATCCTCAAACAACAAAAGCATGGAAAGAATTAGCTGCCTGTTACCCTGCTGTTTCAGAAAAAAAGATCAAGCAATTTTTTAAGGATAACCCGGAACGTTTCAACCAGTTTTCAATCCAGTTTGAAGATATACTGTTCGACTATTCTAAAAACATCATAGATGAAAAAACATTATCGCTTTTATTTCAATTAGCACAGGAATCGGGCTTAAAAAATGCGATTGAAGCCATGTTCAAAGGCGAAAAAATAAACCAGACCGAAAACAGGGCAGTGCTGCATACAGCTTTGCGCAATCTTTCAACGGAACCAGTAATTACAGATGGGAAAGACGTGATGCCAGAGGTGCGCAAGGTATTAGAGCAAATGAAGCATTTCGCTACCAAAGTACATAGTGGAGAATGGAAAGGATATACGGGCAGGAAAATAAAATATATTGTAAATATAGGAATTGGTGGTAGTGATCTGGGGCCCGTAATGGTTACAGAAGCATTAAAGCCCTATTGGGTAAATGGCATACAATCTTATTTTGTATCTAATGTAGATGGCACACATATAGCCGAAACATTGAAAAAAGTAACGCCTGAGGAAACATTGTTCCTGATAGCTTCTAAAACCTTTACCACGCAGGAAACCATGACCAATGCGCATACTGCAAGATCATGGTTTTTACAAACAGCCAAAGATGAAAAAGAAGTAGCTAAACACTTCGTGGCTTTATCAACCAACGAAAAAGAAGTAGTAGCATTCGGTATAGACAAAGCGAATATGTTTGAATTCTGGGACTGGGTTGGTGGACGCTATAGTTTATGGAGCGCCATTGGTTTGTCAATTGTACTTACGGTAGGTTACGATAATTTTGAAGCCTTATTAAAAGGAGCACATGCTACAGATCTTCATTTCAGAAAAGAAAGTTTTGAAAAGAACATCCCGGTAGTGATGGCGCTCATCGGGCTTTGGTATACCAATTTTTTTGGTGCACAAACAGAAGTGATACTTCCTTATGATCAATATATGCATCGTTTCTCCGCCTATTTTCAACAAGGAAATATGGAAAGCAATGGTAAGTATGTAGACCGCACTGGTTCAAAAACCAGCTATTCAACCGGACCCGTAATTTGGGGAGAACCCGGCACTAATGGACAGCATGCTTTTTATCAATTGATTCACCAGGGCACACTTTTAATTCCCGCCGATTTTATAGCGCCTGCCATCAGTCATAATCCTATCGGTGACCATCACCCTAAGTTATTATCAAACTTTTTTGCACAGACAGAAGCTTTAATGAATGGTAAAACAAAAGAAGAGGTTGATGCTGAATTAAGCAAATTGAGTGAAGAAGAAAAAAAGAAGCTTTCTCCGTTTAAAGTGTTTGAAGGAAATAAGCCTACCAATTCATTCCTGGTAAAAAAGATAACACCCTATACGTTAGGTCAGTTGATTGGATTATATGAACACAAAATATTTGTGCAGGGCGTAATATGGAATATATTCAGTTTTGATCAATGGGGCGTGGAACTGGGCAAGCAACTGGCAAGTAAAATTTTACCGGAGTTACAAAGCGATGCAAATATTACTGCTCATGATTCTTCTACCAATGGGTTGATCAATCATTATAAAAAGATTAGCAAATAATAAAATGCTGACTAGGAAATTTCATTCATGCAGTATTAGAAAACTATACAAATTAATCTTAGCACTGATACCAGTATCCGCACAAGCCACATCCTTTAATGTGAGATTTGTAGTGCATCTCATTAAATTGTAATTGTTGAATTATATTCTACAGTTGGCAGGTCTCCTCAAAGTAAAAGGCAGTGCCCCGAAAGCATTCGGGGCGGCTCGAGGCAATCATCAACTTAAATCAACAAGCGGATAGTTACACGATGTTATTCTCAAAAAACTACGTAAGCTAGAACTGGCGAGTGAGACACGCGCCTGGGCAAAAATGTATCGTCCGTTTGCGTCTGGCCTTTGGTGAAGTAGACCCGGTGGGTTTTGAATCATGCTCACAAATTATTTGTAATCTTAAATAAACCCACCGGGTCTTCAACTGACAGCTCAAAGCTGATACCTGACAGCTCTTTGGAGCTACGCAAAAAACCCCGGAAAATATAATCCGGGGTTTTTAATATGTTAATGTAAAAAATGATCTTACCATTTATCTACTTCCTCATCTGCACCATTGCTTTGAGCTACGGGTGCTGAGGCTACAGTAACTTCAGGAGCACTTACAGCAGCAACTGAGGCAGTTACTTCTTCTACTTCTCCTGCATCTACTTCATCATGCTCTCCTAAAGGAGTATCATGGTTGAAAGCATCAAAATCGAAGTCGGGCATTAATTCAGTCTTTACATGATCAACCGCTTCGTTAAGCGCTTTGATAAACTTGTTGAAGTCTTCTTTGTAAAGAAAAATTTTGTGCCTGTCATACCCATTGTCGTTAAAGCGTTTACGGCTTTCAGTGATTGTTAAGTAATAATCCTGGTTGCGTGTGCTTCTAACATCAAAGAAATATGTTCTTCTCTTTCCGGCACGGATCCTTTTGCTGTATACACTCTCCATCCTTTTGTCATTGTTGTCGTACGCCACAGTAATAATTTTTTAATGGTTTAACTTGTCCTTTTTTTAAAGATAAACAAAGATAAAATTGTTTTTGAATTGACAAAATTTTAACCAAACTCTTATAAGATATATGTTTTAAGGTTTTAAAACTCCTTTTCTTCCTGCTCCTGCTGCTGACGGTACATGTCGGCATAGTGTCCATTTAACACAAGCAATTCCTCGTGGGTTCCCTTTTCTATAATACTGCCTTTATCCATAACCAATATGGCATCAAACTCAAACAGGCTGAACACCCTGTGTGTAATGATAATGGCGGTTTTATCGCTCAGGTAATCATACAGGTTACCAATAATTTCCTTTTCAGTACGTGCGTCCACAGCACTCAGGCAATCGTCAAATATTACAATCCCTGGATCTTTGATCATAGCCCGGGCAATAGAAATACGTTGCTTTTGGCCACCACTTAAGGTTACCCCCCGCTCTCCTACCATGGTATTAAAACCATCCGGAAAGGCATTGATCTCTTTTTCAATACTGGCCTGCCGGGCAGCTTTATGAACCATTTCATCCGTGGCTTCGTCCAGCCCAAAGCGGATGTTGCCGGTAATGGAATCGCTGAACAGAAAAACATCCTGCGGCACATAACTTACCTGGCTGCGCATGGTGCGCACATCCATATGCCTGATATCTTTTCCGTCAATGCATATATTGCCACTATCGGGGTCGTACATACGAAGCAGCAACTGCGCTATGGTTGATTTACCGCTTCCCGTTTTGCCGATCAAGGCAATTTTTTTACCTTTTTGTATCTCCAGTGAAAAATTTCTTAGAGCCCTGATGCCGGTATGAGAGTACGTAAAATCTACATTTTTAAAAGATACAAGTCCCTGCAGGTCTGTATGAATCGGGTTTACCCGATTTTGAATGCCAGGTACAGTATCTAAAAACTCATTGAGTCTTTTTTGCGAAGCAGAAGCCCGTTGAATCATACTGGCTACCCAACCAATGGAGCTTACAGGAAAAGTGAGCATATTAATATATACTACAAATTCAGCAATGGTGCCAATGGTAATTTCGGCAGGATGTTTAATATGGTACAGACCGCCTATCATTATAGTAAGCAGCGTACTTAATCCAATCAACAAGCTGATAGATGGAAAATAAATAGCCTCAATTTTTGCCAGGTTAACCGCACTTTTTTTATACGCTTCACTGTTTTTTTCAAAAAATTGTTGCATCGTGTTTTCCTGCACAAAAGATTTAATAACTCTTATGCCGGAGTACGATTCCTGTGCGTTGGTAGTAAGATCGCTGAGCTGGGCTTGTATATGCTCACTTTTTTTATGAATGATAGTATTTACATAATAAATAGTAATAGCCAGCAAAGGAAGCGGTGCAAGTACATACGCGGTTAATTCCTTGTTTTTATTGATCATGTAAAACAGGCTTAAACCAATCAGCGCAATCAGGTTGATAAAATACATCATTGCCGGGCCTGTGTACATCCTTACCCTGCTTACATCTTCTGCCATACGACTCATAAGATCGCCGGTGCTGTGCATCTTATAAAAATCGGTATCCAGTTGTTGATAATGCAGGTATACTTCGTTTTTCTGGTCATACTCAATCAGCCTGCTCATTACAATAATGGTTTGGCGCATAAAAAACATAAAAATGCCGCGAAGCAATGCAAAAACCAATAGGGTGATGCCACATATCATTACCAGCCAGCTAAAATTGTGCAGGGTAATGCGGCTTTCCACCTCGCGTATAAAATATTTTACCAGCGGATCGTATTCTTTATTGGCGCCATTGTGCAGTTGAACAGGTGTATTGGCTGGTTGCATTTTATCCTGTACTTTATCCATTACATAGCCCGTAACCTGGGGAGCAAGAATGCCAAAATAATTAGAGACTATTACAAATATGATCCCTAACAAAAATCGGAGCCAATATTTTTTGAAATATTTATTTACAGCCTTTAAATGCTTCAAGCCTTACAGTTTGTTTATGCAAATGTAGCGGAAAGAGGTGAAGGTAATGAGGCGTATGGTAGCGGGATGGTCACGACAAATTGATGAATAGGAAAAGAATACAACAGGATAATGTGATGAGCATAATCTTCTAAATGATCTTCACTAATCATTTAACCGCAAATAAAAAAGCCCTGTTACACAAGGCTTGGCGGAGAGCGAGGGATTCGAACCCCCGGACCTGTTACAGTCAACGGTTTTCAAGACCGCCGCGTTCGACCACTCTGCCAGCTCTCCGCGGCAAAAGTAAGGGTGTGATTTTAATTCGCAAAAAAGATTTCTGAGAAAATATTTTCCATATAAAAGCAGCAACAAATAGTTGTAATATATTTTTTACTGCATCAATCTTACCCAACTTTTTATTGATCTAATGTTTTCCCTTCATTAATAAACTTCACTAAAGTATCTATATGACCATTCCATCCCTTTTCACAAACTTCATAACATTCCACTTCCGGCACCAGTCCCACATGTGTGAAATGAATATTGGTTTTAGTTTGTTCCGGCGAATAACCAGGTTGAACATTTTCCTGCGAAAGCTCAAAAACCACTTCTGTATTATTCCATTCTTTGGTATCCTTAAACCAGGGTAAATAACAATCAACAACTTTCCATACCATTTTTTTGCCTGGTACAAATTCACTCACAACAAAATCAACAAAAGAAGGCGCACCAAACGGAACAGTAAACCTACCATTCAATGCCCCTGCATCGCCTGAAAAATCCACCTTCCACCAACAATTTACCTGGCTGATCTTTTTCATCGCTTCTTCTGCAGAAGCATTTACTGTAAATCGCCTGAAAAAATTTCTCTTCTCTGCTTTGTCTGTATTTTCTAAAAGCTGATTTCTAACCTCAGCAGCTTTAGTCATTTCTTTTGATGGTGTGCCAATTGTAATAAAGTGGAACAGCCAATCCTTTATAATCATATTCCAGCCTTTCTCACACATTGCATAGCATTCTTTATCGGGTACAAGTCCCTCATGTGTAAAATGAAGCACCGTTTTATTACCGTTAGTGCTTATCTCAAAAACCATTTTTGTATTTGTCCATTCTTCCTTATCATTTTTAATCCAGTTCAGTTGGCTTGCGGTAACCAACCAGACTATCTTTTTATGAGGAACAACTTCAACCAGTTGCTGTTTTGAATAATGTTGTCCTGGATGATGGATGATAAACACATCATTTAGTTGTGTGCTGCTTCCTGCAAAATCTTTGCTCCACCATTTTGTAACATCCCCAATTGCCTGGAAAACTTTTTCTGCTGATTGTGCAATCTCTATAGTTGTGGCATAGCTTTTAGTGGTCATCTTTATTGTTTTTTGTAATACAAAAAAAGATAAACCCCTTCATACCAAATTGTAAAAATCGGAAGTACTATTCCCTGTAATAGCTTTCGCCGAAATGATTGATTTGTTTTTCAAACCTGGCAGGCGGTAAGCCGGTGAAGCGTTTGAAATCTTTTATAAAATGAGATTGGTCGTAATACAGCTCATACAAGCTAAATGATTTTTCATTGCCGTTAATAAGCAACTGGTAACATTCTCTGAAGCGAACGATAGAGGATAAATTTTTTGGACTTATACCAAGCCTGTCATTAAACTTCATATTCAACCAGCGGCTGCTGTAACCGCTCTTCTTCTCTAATTCTTTAACAGTTACCATTCCTTTTGACGACTGTATGCGTTGGATACAATATTCAAAAATAACATCTTCCTGCTGCGACGAAAGTTGTTTGAGCAGGAATTGTTGTAATGCAATTATTTTTTGCTGTGCCGATATCCTATTATTAACCTGTTCTACCAATTGTTTTCCCATTTTCCCCAACACATCAGTAAGAGAATAAATGTGGTTTTGAACATCATTAAGGGAGAAATGAAAAAACCGATAGGCACCCTGAGGGTTAAACTCAATGCCGATAGTTTCCGTAGCCACATCATTGTCAACATCTAATATCACAGGTACATCTATTAAACCTGTTAAAGTAATATCATGCTCTTTCGACGCAAATGTTTTTCCATTAACAGAAGCAACTACCCCATTTTGGTAAGAGAGGGTGAGTTTGATATTTCCATTTGGCACCACTAATTTCATATCATCTGCAGGCATCTTACCGCTACTCTTAAAAAGCCACATTTTTTCAATGTATTTTTTAAGCTGAAAACAAGGTTCAATATGATGAAACTGCATTTGCATGTTTGTCTTTACAAGATAAATCTTTTTGCTTTATTACTGCGAACTTTTGGCTGCAACATGACTGATTTGCCATTGATTAAAGCCTGCATGCACGGACCATTTTTTTAGACAACCTTATTCAGCACCCTTGCATAATCATGGTGGTTTATAATTTATATGATGCAATTATCACAAAGAAACTATCATCATTCAAAATAAAACAACGGCTTACTTATGTTGTTAGGCATTGCTGAAAATTAGTTTTTACAGATGTAGCAATTCAGATAAAAAAAATATTTTACACGGCATAAGAGTTAATAATGACGAATTTATTCTACAAGTTTAACCCTTGTTGCTTTCATTCGTTTCCCTATTTTTGTTATCAATACATTTATAGCAACTATGTGCTATCTATAATAATTGGTCAAAGAGACAAATGAATGGAAAATATTTTTACAACGGTATATAATTGGCGTAATAAATCAATATAAATATTATAAAATAAGAATAAAATAAATTTAATACCGGCACCAAGATATTTACAAATGTTTATCTGATCGAATTATAGTTGTTCTTATTTTTACCCTTGCTGCAATTTCAGCGCTTCCGTACCTACCAGGTTTAATTTTGATTATCAGCAAACCTATAATGAATACAACCATGGATATATTATAATCGGCAACCGTCGCGTTGTGCTGTTTCAACAGTATTGCGGTATGTCAGTATTATTTCTTAAAGTTTTACACATGTTTTAAAAAACGCGCCGAGCACTTATTGTATACATCATATGCAATGCGTGTATTCCTTTTGAATTTCAGGCAAGAATACTAAAGGCAAAAACCGATGCGATGCACGGGAGGGCAATATAGCAACTCACTATGCGGTCATATAATTCAGCCTCAACAGTAAAATATTAATGTTGATTACAACGGAGAACATGTCTGCAACACGAAACAGTCTGTAATAGAATATGTTTATAAAATTCAATACCAAAGCGTAACCATAAAGCAAAATAAAATCCTTTACATAACAAACCCCGATTTCTAATACCTAACATCAAAGTAAAAACTGAGCTTATGAACATCTTTTACCCGATCTCGACCCCCGTTATCCGGTCCTTTATTGCGAAACGATGGCTTTTATTCCTAACAATGCTTTTTTCTTTTAGTATGGTTTTGGGAGGCACCATTACCTCTACTGGCACCGGTGGCAATTGGAATGCTACCGCAACCTGGGCCGGCAGTGTAGTACCGGTAGCAGGCGATGATGTTATTATTGCCAATGGTACTACTGTAACCATCAGCGCTGCCGTAGCTACTGCGCTCAACTCATTAACCATTAACAATGGTGGTATTTTAAATGTTACAACCAATAGCTTTACCGCCACAGTAGGTACATTAACTGTTGGGCAAGGCACATCAGGCAGTCTTATTTTTAATGGTACCGCTGCCAGAACCATGATTGCGGGTAATGTAACTATTGCCGCCGGAGGTATCATCCAATCAACCGGTTCCAATGCCATCAGCAATACGCTTACCATTAATGGAGACTTTACCAACAATGGTACTTTTAACGGTGCAGGAACCGGCACTAATAAATTAAACATCACATTCAGCAATGCCAGTAGCAATGCTTTTACGTCAAGTGCTACTGCCGTAAATACATTTAATAATATTACGCTTACCAAAACCGCCAATACCAATGTGCTTGATTTTAATCCATCCAGCGCAGTAACATTTCCGGCCGCCGGTTTTTTAACCCTCACAACCGGTACACTTAAACTGAGTGGTACGCAAACCATATCCAATTCTTTTTTCACAGCGGCATATACTATTCCTGCAGCCGCTGGCTTCTGGTTAAATAATCCCAATGTTACCGTTACGGCACTGAATGGCAGCGCTACCATAGCCGGGCTTTTACGAGTATCTACAGGCACTTACAATGCAGGCACGGTTACCGGCAACACATTTACCGGAAGCGCCAACGGCAACGTTACAGTAGATGGCGGAACGCTTAATATTGCAGGTACCTACACGAACACTGGTTACTTTACCCTCAGCAGTGGCACTGTAAATGTGGGTATTGCATCTACAAACAACTTTGCGTCTAACGGAGTTACAGCCAGCAGTGCTTTCAATATTTCTGGCGGCAACCTGAATATAGCAGGCAAATACACCATGTCAAGTACTGCTGTTTACACACAATCTGCAGGTACCGTTACCGTTGGTTTATTTGCCAATACTGCGGCTGCGGCTGGGATGTTTACCACTGTGGCTGCTAATAATTTTGTTGTAAGTGGAGGTACCATTGTTTTGCAAAACAATAATACTTTCGCAACCTCACCTATCGATTACAACGTAGCCTCTACTACGCTTAACATTACCGGTGGTATTTTACAGGTTGGTAATGCATCCACCCCTGCTTCCGCCACATTCAAAATTCAGGGCTCTACTCCAAGCCTTGTTTTAAACAATAGTTCAGGAAATAATCCAGGAACTACTATCAGTGCAGCATTGACGGTATTGGGCGATATTACACTGAATGGTTCGGGCACATTCACAAAAGGCGCATTTCCATTAACCATAACAGGTAATTCCGGTGCTCCTGGAAACTTAACAGTTAGCGGAACCAATACATTAACATTAAACGGCTCGGCTACTTTGGCCAATGCGTTAACTTTTAACAGCAGTTTTGGGAATCAAACATTGTCTTTAGGCAGTGGTACTATAACCAGCAACGAGTTGCCTTCGCTTACTATTGCCAATACATTTGCATCCGGAACGGTAACCATACCATCAGGATTATCACTAATGGCAGCTTCTACGCTTACCCTTACGAGCGGTTCCTGCAATGCAGGAACCGGAGGAGCAGGCACGATAGGATTCGGAACAACCACCGCTGGTACATTCACTTGTGTACGCACAACGGGTTCACTTGTTGCCGCTACGTCTTCGTTTGGCAGCGGCGTTACTACCAGAACTTATACTTATAATGGTGCTGCTACACAAACTACTGATATGGAAATACCAGCTTCAGCAATCATTGACGTTCTAACGATCAATAATTCTTCCCTGATCCTCAACTTAGACGAAGCCCTAACGGTAAACACTACACTTAATTTAACCAATGGTATTGTGAATACTACCAGCACCAACATATTGATGCTTGGCAGTGGGGCGGCGGCAGGTACTTTAACAGGTGGTAGCGCTACCGCCTTTATAAATGGACCTTTTGCGCGCAGCTTTGCCGTACGGGCTTCTTCCGCTACTTACAACGCCACTACCTTATGGCCCATAGGTAAAGGATCTGCCTATCTTCCATTGTATATGGCGCCTACCAATACTGTGGCCGGTCTGATATTAAAAGCAGAAGCATTCACTACCAACAGTGGAACCAATATAAGCCCTTCCGGCAGCCTGTCATCAACCCGTTGGGAGGCATTTGCTACTTCAGGTGGCACTAATATGACAAATGTTTTTATCAGGGAAACAGACGCTACTATCGCGGCTACTAATGTTATTCTAAAGTCGGCATCGGCCGCGGGGGTGTATAGCCCGGTTTCAGTAACATCTACCGCAGTAGCAGGTGCTACGCTAACTACAGCCACGGCCATACCCAATGCAGAATTTACCGGTTCCGGTTACTTTTCTTTTGGTAATGGATGTACAGCGCCCGCTGTGCTTACGGGCCCGATTAATGTATGTACGGGTGCTGTGTCGCAATGGGTATCAAGCCTGGCAGGTACCTGGGCAAGCTCCGCCACTGGTATAGCTACCATAGATGTGTCTGGAAACATTACCGGTGCAGCTCCAGGCACTTCTACTATAACATTCACTGTTAGCAGTGCTGGTTTTTGTACTGGTCTGTCTACTACACGCATTGTTAGTATCAATAACTGCAGCACCGCACCGGGTAATGTAAGCAATAACCTTGTCTCATGGTATAAAGGGGATGCGGGCTTATCAACAGGTACATGGACAGACCAGACCAGCAGCAACAATCTCACAGCTTCCGGTACACCAACCGTAAGCAACACTATCAATTTTAACCCAGCAGCAACGCTTAACGGTACTACGGATTATTATGGAAATACCAACGCAGATGGTTGGTTGGGCACAACCAATGCAACCACTTATTATTATGTGGCCTTAGGTAATGCGGTTGCCGCCTCCAACAGAGTGGTATACGGAAGGGGTACCGCAAATGGCGCTACCACCAGCATGCATGCAGGAAGAAGAAACACCGGTGATGGGATCTTTGCTTCTGGAAATATTGCCAATGGTATTACACCCATTTCAGCTACATATACATGGAGCACTACAGCAGCAGTTACGGTGTTATCGCGGAACGGTTATGATGGAACTGACTATTATATGAATGTAAACGGAAGCACAGAAAGCAGTACGACTGTTTCGGGGCTTACCATTGCAGGTGCTACACCTTTTTATATAGGGCGTGCCGCTACTTCCGGTAATTTCTGGAGTGGAAGGGTTGCCGAAGTAATCGCCTTTAACGGCAAGCAAACAGGTTCAGACTACAATAAAATTGAATCTTACCTTGCGTTGAAATATGGCATCACGCTCGATCAAACAACTGCACGGGATTATATAGCCAGCGACGGCACTACGAAAATGTGGGATGCTGCCAGCGCAGGAATCTATACTACAAATATCTTCGGCATAGGTAAAGACAATGGATCAGGGCTTGATCAGCGCATCAGTACTTCCGCTAACAGCACTTCCATCCTAACATTGTCTACCGACAATGATTTTGCAGGACTTAATACAACACATACGGATATCTTTACAGACAAACAATTTATTACTATTGCCGACAATGGATTGGCAATGGCGTGGACGAATGCAGGAAACATTTCGGGCTATGCGCGGTTAAGAAAGACCTGGAAAATAACCAATTCCCCGGCATTAACCGTACATGTTCAGTTTAATGTAGAAAACAGCAGCAATAATGTACCGGACTATCTTTTTGGAAGCGCTTATTATCTTGTAACGGATCCCAATGCGGATGGCGATTACAGCGATGGCACCACAGTAGCATTAACCAACACTTCAGGCAGTTTGTGGAGCGGCAGCCTTACCCTTACCAATGGTGGTGTGTTTACCTTAGCTACAGCTGTTCCTCCTATAGAAGGTAAACCAGGCGGCGTTAGCAGCGCCATATGGTTAAAAGCAAATGCGGGAATACCAGTGGCTGACGGCGCCGCGATTTCTACCTGGGTAGATATGTCGGGTGTACGCATCAATAATGCCACCAATGCCAATGAACCTTCTTCTCCGGTATATGCAAAGAGTGGATCAGGTTTAATTAACTATAATCCTTCTGTACTTTTTGATGGCATTAACAATGGATTGAATTTCGGAGATGATTACGTGAGTAGTCCTTCTGCCAATGGAGGTGTACATTTGTTTGCTGCGGTAAAACCAAAAGTTCCGGCATCTTCCAAAAACTATGGATTTATCATGGATATAGGCGGGTTCGCAGGTAGCGGTTATGGGTTTGGTTACAGCACTACAGCGAGTTTTGGTTACACCCCAAGTAATCTCAACCTCCTAGCCAATCCGGCTACTACTACCGATCCGGCTGTAGTAGAGTTTGATGTGACGTATGGCATTACTCAAACTTTCAACAACAATAGCCTTGTTATTGGATCAGTACCTACGGGGGCTGCCGGTTTGGTTCCTAATGTTAATTTTTCCACTACGTCAACACATGTCGGTCCCTTTGGTCCATTCACCATAGGAAAAATGAGCAAGACAGACGCATATGCTGCAGATGGCATCCGCTCTTATGCCGGTTACATTGGCGAAGTAGTTCACTTTAACCGTAACATCACTGTTACCGAAGAACAACAGGTAAGAAGCTACCTTGCCCTTAAATACGGTACCACATTAAGTAATAATGTAACCGGCAGAGGCGACTACCTGCTCTCTGATGCTACAGTAGCCTGGGATGGCGAAACCACACCGGAATACCAGCAGAATATCATAGGCATTATAAGAGACGATTCATCAGGCATTGTGCAAAAACAATCACATGCCATCAACGATTCATTACGCATTTTCATCAGCAATCTTGCGGTAACCAATGCCGATAATACCGGTACCATTACCAATAACAAATCATCGGTTATTATTGGTCATAACAGCGGCATACTGCAGGGTAATTTTGATACACGACCTGCGGGCATTTATAACAGGCTGGGTAGAAGCTGGAAAATAACCAATACCAATTTCACAGATGCCTATTCGGTGGAAATAGAATGGGATAGCGTAGGAACTTTTGATCTTAACGATATACGCCTGCTGGTATCCACCAGCCCTGATTTCTCTGCCGCCACAGTGTACAACACACCCGATGTTACGTTCTCTCTTGGTTCTATCATTGTAAGCGGTATCAGCACCAGTATTATACCTGTTAATTCTACCAGGTATATCACCATCGCCTCTGCCAGTGTAACTACCACGCTGCCGGTACAATGGCAGGCATTCACTGCTACACCCGTTAATAACAGTTCTGTAAACCTGGCATGGCAAACCGGTAGCGAAACCAACAATGACTATTTCTCCGTACAACGCTCATCCAATGGAGTTAGCTGGATAGACGTTACAACCATAAAAGGTGCAGGCACCAGTATTACATTTAAAACGTATGATGCTGTGGATAATAACCCATACACGGGCAAATCATACTACCGCATCAAACAAACCGATATAGATGGTGCATCCAGGTATTCACCAGTGCGCACAGTCACCATTGCTGTTAACGCGCTGAGGATCTTCCCTAATCCTGCTTCGTCTGGCATTACGGTAGAAGGCCCTGCAACAGAAATCAGCCGTATAAAAATTTATAACAGGGTCGGTCAGGATGTTACAGGATTAACACGGTTGATCAGTTCAGGCGGTTCACGTGTAGTAATTGATCTGTCATTGTTGAATAATGGCATTTATGTGATCCAAACAAACAACAGCAGGCATAAGATATTTAAGCAATAGCATATCAAGGACGGTATATTCATCAAATAAAAGAGGCTGCCCAATGGCAGTCTCTTTTATTTTTAGCAACAGCAAAGCACTTCCCTCATTTCCTGGTCCAGAGGCATGATTTCATCGCAGCTATCTATTTTGTCAGACTTATTTCGTCAAATAAGTTCCCTGCTAAATAAAATAAATAATCAATAAATAGACCCTGAACAAAAACTTACACAAATGGTACCACGTTATATGTAATATTTTTTTTACAAAAAAAATTATCTGTAGAAGTATAGCTACATTTCTCGATTTATAAATTTTACATTCAAAAATTAATCGTGCAAAGGAATAAAAATTGTACCCCTTCCTTCTTTATTCAGTATTAATATTTTACACAACTCAATGCTGCCATAACTAACGTTAATGAATACCCTAATAGCAATATTAAAAATGGGTATCCGTTTTATGTTGAATGTAAAATCTGATTCTGATTTATCGAATGACCAGGCGATGTCTGTAGCATAGATAATGATCAACCATGAAACAACCGATATGAAAAAAGTTTACGCCTTATTATTTACTTTATCATTATTGGTGGCAGGGTACGCAACCACTATTACTTCTAAAGTTATTACCGGCAATTGGAATGCCGCAACTACATGGGTAGGCGGGGTAGTTCCTACGGCAACCGATGATGTTATTATTGCCAACGGTGCCATTATAACCATAAACGCTACTGCAGCCTGTACCAATCTTACCGTAGGGCAGGGTGTTTCGGGGTCACTGCTGTATAATACCGGCGCAACAGGCAGATCTCTTACTATTACAGGTAATATCGTGATAAATACAGGCGCCGTGTTTTCGGCGGGAGCGTCGGGTGCCGCTGTAAATTCATTGTTGCTGGCAGGAAATCTTACTAACAGCGGAACATTTACAGACTACATATCTACTAATATCATCAATATCACCTTTAACGGAACGGCTAACAGCCAGGTATTCAGCAACACCGGTACTATCACCAATAATGAGTTAAAATCAATTACTGTAAATAATACCTTCACCGGTGGAACAGTTACCATTCCATCCGGTTTGGCCATGACCAGCGGCACCACACTTACTCTTACAGCAGGATCGTTTTACGCAGGTACGGGCGGAACAGGTTCCATAACATTAGGTTCGGCAACTGCAGGAACTTTTACCTGTGTGAGAACGTTGGGAGAATTGGTAGCCGCCTCTTCTTCATTTGGAACCGGTGTTACTACCAAAACCTATACTTACAATGGTGCAGCAACTCAAACTACAGGAGCGGAGCTTACCACAGCATCTTCCGTAACCATCGACGCACTCACCATCAACAATGTGTTGCTGAGATTAACACTAAACAAGCATGTGAACGTAAACACCCTTTTAACGTTCACCAACGGTATTGTATACACTACAGGCAGCACTATGTTATCCCTGGGCACGGCCAGCGCGGCGGGCATTTTATCAGGTGGAACGGCAACAGCCTATATAGAAGGTCCATTTGCAAGAACCTTTGGTGTGAGAGCTTCTTCCGCCACTTACAATGCCACTACTTTATTCCCGGTAGGGAAAAACGGTATTTACTTTCCCGTTTATATGGCGCCTACCACCACGGTTGCCGGTGTAAAACTAAAAGCGGAAGCATTCGATACCAATGCAGGAACCAATCTCAGTGCATCCGGTACCGTTAGTCAGCACCGCTGGGAAACATCGGCTATTACAAACGTATCCGGGTTGGCGAATCTTTTTATAAGACAATACGATTCCCTGGTGAGTGCTACCAATAAAATCATCAGGGCTACTTCGGCCGGTGGGGTGTACAGCAGTGTTGCTCCCGCTACGGTGTATGCCACGGCGCTGCTTAGTACGGGTACCGCAGTATCTGCAACAGAGTTTAATGCCAATGGTTATTTGTCGTTTGGCGATGCCTGTAATCCTTTGCCGGATATAGCAGGTCCGCTCAATATATGTACCGGTGCGGTTTCGCAGCTTTTCCCCACAGCAGGTATATACATGCCGGCTGCAGGCACATGGAGCACTGATGCCGCGGGTATTGCCACAGTAGATGCTTCAGGAAATGTTACAGGTGTATCAACAGGCTCGGCTACTATCACGTTTACTATTTCTGCCCCGGATGGCTGCGATGGTTTACAGGCTACACGCATTGTAAATATCAGCAATTGCAGCTTTACTCCTGGAGGTATATCCAGCAATCTGGTGTCGTGGTACCGGGCAGATGCTGGTTTAACTGCTTCCACATGGACAGACCAAACCGGAACAAATGACTTAACCGCGTCTGGCGCTCCTTCTACCAATGCCAGTATGCTCAATTTTAATACCGTAGCTACTTTTGATGGAAGTGTAGATTACTTCAGTAATCCTACGGCTGAAGGTTGGCTGGGCAATGCTAATGCCTCCACTTATTACTATGTAGCTACCTGTACCAATGTTAGTAACCGAGTAGTGTACGGCAAAGGGGTTACAAACACCAGTACAACTTCTATACATGGAGGTTCAACGCCTGGTGGTTTGATGTACGCCAATGGTCTCGTATATGGTCCGCCATACACCAGCACCTGGGCGGGAGTGCCAACTATGTTGTCGAGAAGCGGATTTAACGGAGGCGCGGCTGCCCCCTTTTATGTAAGCAGCAACGGAACAACGGAAATAGCGTCAGGCTCTGTTACACCTGTACTAGTTCCCAATTCACCTTTTTTTATTGGCAGGGCTGTAGTGTCAGGTGCGTTCTGGAAAGGCGATATTGCCGAAGTAATTGTATACAACGGCAAACACTCCAGCTCTGATTACAACAGGGTGCAGTCATACCTGGCACTTAAATATGGCATCAGTCTCGATCAGACTATAGCCACCAGTTATCTTGCCAGTGATGGAAGTAAAATGTGGGATGCCACTACAGCAGGAAGTTTTAACAAGAATATTTTTGGTATAGGAAAAGACGTGCTTTCCGGACTGGATCAACGCATCAGCCGTTCGATAAATACCTCAACCTTATTAACCATTTCAACCGATGCGGACTTTACCAGTAACAATACCGTCCACGCTGACATACTGGGGAACAAAAATTTTTTAACGGTTGCTGACAATGGCGCGGGGCTCACCTGGTCAAATAGCAACAAGCCTGGATATGCTATTTTAAGAAAGGCATGGAAGTTCAATAATGCAGCCCCAGTAACCCTTCATCTGCAATTTGATGTTGATAATGCCGGTTATAATGTACCTGCGGATATATACGGATCGGGTTACTATCTTGTTACCGACCCCAATGCAGACGGAAACTACAGTGATGGAGTAGTTATTACCTTAACCAATACATCAGGTAGTTTATGGAGCGGCATTGTCACGCCAACTACTGGGATGGCCTTTAGCCTGGCAATTGTAGTTCCGCCTATTGAAGGTAAACCCGGTGGCGTAAGCGGTAGCGCCATCTGGCTAAAAGCCAACACAGGCGTTCCTTCGGCAGATGGACAAGCAGTTTCAACATGGATGGATATGTCGGGAGTGAGAATCAACAATGCCACCTACGAAAACGAATTGTCTGCGCCAGTATATGCGGCCAGCGGCAATGGTCTCATCAATTATAATCCTTCCGTATTATTCAATGGTCTCGGCGATGGATTGAATTTCGGAAATGATTTTATAACCAGCATCAATGCTACAGGCGGCGTACATTCATTCGGTTCAGTAAAGCCTACCATACCCGCTACCACCAAAACAATTCCGTTAATACTCGATGCAGGCGGAGTAGCAGGAGATGGATACGGCTTTGGATACAGCAATACGAACGGTTTTGCTTATACGCCAAGCAACAAAAACGGGGTGACAGTAGCCTTTTCAAACCCGGCAAGTTCAACAGATCCCGTGTTACTGGATTTTGATGTAAACTACCTGAACTTTGGCTCTAACGAGTTTTATAGCTTGAATGGATTAGCAAAAGCCTCATCTGCAATTACTTTATATTCATTGGAGCCGGGTAATACTTTATATACTGTAAGCTCAATACATGGTGCCGTGGGCGGGCCTTTTACCATTGGGCGATCAGCTAAGACTGACAACTGGACCGGTGATGGCATCAGGGCATTTGGAGGTTATGTTGGTGAGGTTGTACATTTTAACCGAAACCTCAGTGCTACGGAAATCAAACAGGTGAGAAGTTACCTGGCACTTAAATATGGTACTACCCTGGATAATAGTGTAACTGACCAGGGTGATTACCTGCTCTCAAACGCTGCACTTGCCTGGGATGGAGAAACCAATCCAGGTTATCAAAAAGGTGTAATAGGAATAGTACGGGACGACTCTTCAGCTTTCCGCCAAAAACAATCGCATACGATAGATGACTCCCTACGGGTGTTTATAGGCAATCTTACAACGGCTAATACAGACAATACTACCACTATTAATAATAACCTGTCTTCACTCATTATCGGTAACGATGGAGGTGGACCTCAGTGGAGCCCGTCTGTATCCAAACCGGCTATTATTTCTTCCCGGTTGGTAAGAACGTTTAAAGTTACCAATACCAATTTCAGCAATAGTTTCTCGGTTGAAATAAAGTGCGATGCTATTGCCAGTATTTATGATATCACAAGCCTTCGTTTACTGGTGTCTACCAGCAGCGATTTTTCAGGCGCCGCCATTTACGGTGATCCGGACGTAACCTTCGCTTTCGGCTCAATCATAGTAAAAGGAATAAACAACAGCATCATACCCGCCAATACTACCCGTTATATAACGGTAGGCCTTACACTGGTAATATTGCCTGTTGAGCTTACTGCGTTTAACGCAATTGTCATGAACAATGAATCGGTAAAACTTGACTGGCAAACAGTATCTGAAAAAAACAACAGCTATTTTGTGGTACAAAAATCTGCCGATGCTCAATCGTGGATTAATGTTAAAAGTGTAAAAGGATATGGCAATGCTTCTGCAACCAACTACTATTCAGCAGTAGACGAAAATCCCTACGGATCTACTTCATATTATCGTTTACAACAAACCAGTTCCGATGGAAAGCAGGTTTTCTCTGCCATAAAAAAGGTGTATATCGAGGAGTCATCCCTGATCAGTATTTATCCTAATCCTACGGCCGGCGATGTTACCATAAAAGGACCCGCATCGGCATTGAGCCATATAAGAGTGTTTAATATGACCGGGCAGGATATCACCTCTGCTGTGCGACCGCTGGAATGGGGAAAAACAAAAGTAGTGATAGATTTTTCTGCTGTGAGCAAAGGTGTATACATGCTTATGGTTGGAAATACCACCAAAAAAATAATCAGGAAATAATAAAGGTAGATAGTGCTGTATACCTTAACCAGGTAGCAGCATTATTACTTCATTGCTTTACCTGGCATTACAATGGTTTCTTTATTATAATTAGACATTTCTTATAAACGTACCCTGCTTTAAAAAGATGTCGCTCCCCCAAAGCCGTCCCTAAATACAATCGTGTTCATACCGGCATGATTTTACAACTTACATGCATATATGTAGTCAAACAGCTACTATAGTCCTGTTTAGCTTTTTATTCGCACCGTTTAAAGAAATAATTAATTAAAAACAGGCTCATACTGTTAATCTATGCATTTTTAAATACATAAATGTATATATTAGCATAACACCAGCCTCTAAACGTGTTGCTTATGCAGAGAATGTACAGCGCAGGTAAAGCAATAATATTTGCCGGGGTTTTTATCAGTATTTACAGCAACTCCTGTAAGTACGCTTCTGTAGAAAACGACCCCAAAGTTGAAGCCATTATCAAAAACCTTGAATTTGTAGATGGCGCTCACAAAGACGAAGCCATCGCACAGATAGATTCTGCCTATTACGCGTCTGTTTCTCCCGGAGATATTAATACAGTCAACCGGTTTAACTTAAAATGCGGGCACTATTTTGCCAACAAAAAACAGTATGATAAAGCTTTGCTCTACATTGACAGCTTACTGGATTTTTGTGAACCGAGATTAGATATACCACTATTCGCCCTGCGAAAAGTAACCGGGCTTCGTACCAAGGGGAAGATCTATTACGAGCTGGAAAATTATGATGAAGCCATGCATTATTTTGTATTGAGCAGAAGAGCAGCGAAAGCATTAATGAAGAATGACTGCACCTACTTAACTTTTTCAGGCATTGCAAACCTGCTTTTCCGGCAGGAAAAATATCTCTCGGCAGCTTCGGAATACCTGGAGGGCTATCGTAACGAAATACGCTGTCGCCAGGATGCATGGGAAAGAACCATGTATACACAGGCAAATTTAAACAGTGCCGCTTTGTGTTATACACGTGCCGGATTACTCGATAGTGCTTCTTACTTTTACGACAGCGCATTGCATATTATTATTGATGCTGAAACCACTTTTCCCCAGCAATCTGCATATCTAAAACTCGCTCGGGGCGTGGTATACGAAGGCCAGGCGGAATTAGCGGTAAAGCAGAAGCAGTTTGAAAAAGCCGAAACGCTTTTTATAGCAAGCATTGAAAGAACAAAAACAGACTATACAGATTACACCTATGCTACTAAATTAAGCCTGGCAGACTTATACCTGAACCAGGACAAAAATGCAAAAGCCAAAGCATTGATCGACGAATTAAAAACAGTTGTGTTGACAGACGATGCTTCCAAGAGAGATTTGTATAAGCTTCAATCCTCTTCTTTCAAAAAGAACAACAATGCAGACTCAGCATATAAATACCTCGAAAAATTTGTGGCGATAAAAGATACGATTGCTGAAAAATCAAAACGCTTGAGCAGAATGGATGTGGGAAAGGAATTTGAGAACCGGGAACAAAAAGCCATTAATCAATTGCTGGTTAGTGAAAACAAATCAAAGTCTTTTCAATTAGCCGTAGCGGTTCTTTTAGGACTGCTGGCTGTAGTAACCATTTTGTTTGTATGGTTTAATCTAAAAAAAACCGCGAGGCATGTAAAAGAATTAGAGGCACTGAACCAGGAAGTGTTACGAAAAAATGAAGATTTACAGGAGGCTTTTTTTTCTCTTGAACAAAGCCACAGGGAGAACACCAGGATTACCCGCATGGTAGCCCACGATCTGAAAAACCCAATTAGTGGAATCAGAAATTTGATAACAGGGTTACTTAAGAAAGAACAGTCTGACGAATCAAGGGAAGCTTTAGAATTGATTAAAAATGCGTCAACAAATTCAATTAGCTTCATTAACGACATATTATCGGAAAAAAGCACTACGCTTACTGAAAGCAAGGGCATGATCAACATTAAAAGGTTGGTTGAATACTGTGTAGACCTGTTGCAAACAAAGGCCGATGAAAAGAACCAGGAACTATTGCTTTACGCAGAACCCGTGATCATTCCCGGGAACCGGCAAAAAATATGGAGGGTTATGAGTAATATTCTGAACAACGCCATCAAATTCAGTTATGACAATTCAACTATCGTTGTTAAGCTCGAAAAAAAAGGCAAATCTGTGCTGGTGTCGGTAGAAGACAATGGGATTGGAATTCCCAATAACCTTAAAGATAAAATCTTTGAACTGGCTCCTGAAGCCTCAAGAATCGGAACAGCAGGAGAAGAATCTTACGGACTTGGGCTGTCTATTTCAAGCAAAATTATTAAAGAGCACAATGGATCTCTTTGGTTTGAGAGTAACAAAAACCAGGGATGTACATTCTATGTTGAATTACCATTGGCCGGATAAGTTAACCAGAAACATCGCTGAACAAATTTTTCTTCCTTCTCATTTTCGATCAAAAAAATTTTCATTTTTTTACCGAACTGAAGGCAACGACGTCTCCAAAGCCGCAATGAACCGTAAACGTCGGAATCATTAAATTAAAAACTTACAAACTGTAACAATTACTATATTCATAATCATTACCAAAACCATCTATACACATATGGTCATACGTTGTAAAAATATTTTATCTACGTCGTAGAATAAGACCTACAAAGGGTTTCAGAAGAATACATACTAAAAAAATATTTTTTTTCAACAAAAAAAATAGGCGTAAATCTAACTCATTTATAATCGGTTAGCAGCAGGAGACCGGCTATATATAACGTTAACGAATAAACGAAATAAAATATCGTTCATGATAATCCGTTATATATATGCAACAGAAGCCGCCTGATTTTCCTGCGGCAAGCTAACCTGGATGTGTAGAATGATTGATACATCATGATACCATCTTAAAACATTGCTAACTGTAACATCAACACCACCGTTGCTAACCTACGGCACCACCACTGCTACCAATGTGAGTGGTTGTGCCAACCTTGAGTAAGTTCAGTTTTAATTGTTTTACAATTACACAACTGATTCACGATAATATGTGCAATGTTTAACATTACACAAATATTTTTCATAAATGCCGGGAAAACAGAAAGGCCATCCGCTTAGGATGGCTTCTCTTTTTTAAAATCTTATATGATGTGCAAGGAATGCATTCATCATAGCACAATAAACATGTACGTCCGTTGAGCGTGCAATAGATATTGTAAAAAAACTTTTCTTTTTAAACGTCCTCAGCTTTTAACTTTCAACAACTACAAACGGCAAACCAAAAACAACAAATATTATTGCCAGATGCTTTTTAATTCATACACTTCAAGCCCTGAAACTTTTGCAGTGCCGCCTTTTGCAGATAGTGATAAAGAGCGGTTACTGTCTTCAATATTAATATTAACAGGCATAAACATCAATCCATTATTTGCGAATATTTCAATACCTGTTCTGTCTGCAAAAATCAATAAAGACAGCTTGCCGTTTTGTAAAGGCGCCGGCGCTTTTACGCCGTCGACTTTCAATTGCTGATTTTGCACATCATACGTTACATCTACACCACGAACATTCAGTATCACTTCTTTTGCCTTACCTGGCGTAATGTCTGCATGCAATTCGGCCAATTCAATACTGATGTCTTTCAACGGATTTGTTCCATTTTCTTTTATAGTTTTATTACCCAGCTTATACATTTTACCACTACGAAGATTTTCAACCTCTTTTACCGGCATTCGGGTAAGCCTGATGCCTTCAGGCGTTTTTATTAATTTATGCTCTAGTGGTAAACTCATTGATTGATTAAAGGTCATATCATCTTTCTCTGTATTGGTACGCCACCATCCAATTTCGATACGACGCCCCGTAGGTTCATCACTGAAAGTTTGTGGCGCGTAAAAATCGCGTCCGTGTTGATTTTGCAGTTTCTTTTCCTCCTCAGTGAACGTGGTGCCATCAAAACTTCCGATAGCATATTCTGTATTAGCACCAGTAAGCACCCATTTTGTTACGCCGTTCATTCCCTGCACCGGCAGTTCATAAAATTCAGGACATTCAAAAAGGTAGCGATCATTACCAATGCCACCATACACAATGCTAGCAGGCGTCCAGTTTTTAAGATCTGGTGATGTAAGAAATTGCATACTGTGCTGTTCATTGTTACCACGCTCTACCCAAAAAACCATCACCCATTTTTTGGTAGGCTCATGCCATATTACTTTTGGATCACGATTGTCTTTATTGATGCGTGGCACTACAGCCTTATCATACCAGTGAAAAGTATGACCATCTGTTGTCCACGTCATATACTGTCCCCAACCTCTTGCACCGGTGTGAAACATTACCATGGCAGGTTTGCCATTTTCACCCAAACCACTGGTATTATTTTTATCTACTACGGCTCCGCCACTGAATACAGGTCCGCCCTGGTTGGGATGAATGGCATCATCCAGTTCTGTCCAATGGATCAGGTCTTTGGTTACAGCATGTCCCCAGGTCATGTTTCCCCAACCACGTCCATATGGGTTATGCTGAAAAAATAAATGGTATTCGCCATTAAAATATACCATACCATTTGGATCGTTTGTCCATCCCCGTTTGGGTGAAAAATGAAATTGAGGACGCAGCTTTTCTTTGTATTCATTGGGGTTAGTATCTTCATCACTCTGCATAACGGGATCAAATACTTTTGAAGCAGCAGCTACTTTATCTACTCTCAATTCTATTTTTTTTCCTTTCCATTCATCAATACGCAGATAAGCATACCAATCGGGTTTGTCTTCTGCCAGTTCCATATCCCAGAAACGGGTATTTACTCCATCTACCCAAAGTTCCAGGTTACGTTTTGCTGCTCCGTTTTTCACAGGCAATACCAGGTATTTTTTTTCCGCGGTAAAATAAGCGCTGATATTCTTCGTATCAGACTGTTGCGCAAAGCCTGCCATACAAATAGAAAACAGCATGCCGATTGTAAGTAATTTATTCATCATGTTTTTTTGTTTCAAGGTTTAAGGTTAAAAATTTATTCTCTGTTCTCGTCTTATTTCTGCCTTTTCACTTCTGTCTACTGCCTTCTTACTTCTGCCTCCTGCCTATTCTCCCCATCCATACCAATAGGTTGTTGCGGCAGCATCAATTGTTCCGCCATCCCAGCTAAGCATTTCCATATCGTACGAAAATGCTTTAGTAAATGGAATAGCATCAAGGATCCTCGTTCTTGTAAATGTATTATAGCCTTTTGAGGAGGTGTTATCCGCTCTTGGTGCATTGGCAAACGGCGTTTGATACAATACAACAGGAGCCCAGGAAGTATTGTAGTAATCCTCAAGACCGGTACCAAATTCAGAAGGAAAAGTTTCACTGTCTACATATGCCTTCGCATCTCCTTCACCATACCAGGTATTCATATGATTGTTTACAGATAATGTATTGCCAAGGTACACACCTTTGCCTTTGATCGTAGCAAAATTCCAGTCGATAGGCGCAGTACTATCTTTAGCGGCAACTTTAGTAACATCATAATCCCATTTGGCATCCTTTATATTTTCTTCATACTTGTAGGTGGTATGAAAATACATCGTTGCATTGTCCCACTTAAACGTGCTTACCGTTCCGGATGCATTTATATCAACATCAAAATCGTTTTTATTAATGAAAGTGATTTTTGCTGATTGCCGGTAAGGCATTACCCAGCGGCTGATAAGCGCTCCTGCAGAAGATAAGCCCCTGTACCAACTTTCTATTTTCTTTCCTCCATAACCGCTGCCAATAAAATCACCGAGAGGACACAGCACTGTTTGATGCCCGTCAAACTCAATTTTCAGCCATAATGAGCGCCACATTTTTGCATAAGCTGTACTATCTTTTGCCTTTATGTTGGCAGCAATAGTACGGACGGCATTTGTTCCGCCAGGCAAAGGAATGATCAATTCTTTACCGGCATTTAATATTCGATTTACTGTTACTTTTTTTCCATTTATAGTAACAGGATTCCAAAGTAATGCATCAGCCTTGTCTATATCATTTTTGTATGTTGTGAGTTGGTTTAAACGGAATGTTTCTACTTTGGTACCTGCCGCATAGGTTCTGTAATTGACCTGGTAATAATGAGGCGTTTTCATGTTTGCACTATCGGCAAACTGCCAGGTAACTTTGCAGTGTTTTTGATAGAGTAATGGAAGGTATAATGTATTACCGCCTTTGCCATCGGGCTCATAACTACTGTGGGGATTTAATAAAGCCTTACCCAATGTAAAACCTCTCAACAAATCAAAAGCTGGTATCTGAACAGAAGCTTCTGTTTCATTATCAAAATAAAAACGCATGGTGCCTTGTTTGGCAAGCGTTGTAATCCAGAAACGAACAATAGCGCCTGGTCCATCTGCATCCATCATTACAAATTCACTATGGTCCTCTTTTTTTCTTCGCGGATAAACTGGTTGAAATCCGCATTGGCAAACCATCCCGGCATATCCGGCGAAATGGATTTCCTGTCATAACTGCTCGCTTGTTTTAAATTATATGCAGGCGATGGATATTTTGCAACGGCATCAAAATCTGTCATTTCCTTAAGCAACGACTTCAGTGTGATAACTTCCTGGGAAAATGCGTTAGCGCATCCCAATAGAAATAATAATGCAAATGGAATATTTTTTTTCATCCAACTATTTTTGAACAGCAATTTATTTGCCGCAGATACACAGATTCAGTTCGAATATAAACCATTCCCTTTATCTGCAAACCTGCGGCTACTATAAAAGATCGCATCTACACTTTAAAAATCAATACCCCGGATTTTGTTTATATAATCCGTTGGTAAAAGTTATTTCAGATTGCGGAATAGGGAAATATTCATCCCTGCCTGCAGTAAACTTTGCGGTTGATAAAAATGGGCGCCTTCCTTTCTCTACATCTATATATGCATTCAGCGTTTGTTCTGCAATACCCCATCTTACCAAATCAAAAAAGCGGGAGCCTTCTGTTGCAAATTCCAATCTTCTCTCCCACTGCAAAGCCTTTCTTGCAAAATCCTGTGTCCATCCTGCCGTTCCATATTCCTGCAGGTTATAGTGCGTAGGAAACGTGCCGTCTAACTTTTTTAAACGTGCAGTGCTCGCCGCGGCTCTGGCCCTTATCTGGTTGATGATAGGGCGGGCCAGGTCTTGTTGACCCAATTCTATATATGCTTCTGCCTGCATTAATAAAATATCATCGTAACGCAACACGTCTACATTTTTAGCAGTGCCCATAAATGGCCCCAGTTTTAAATAAGATGGATCTGTTGCAAGCAACTCACTGCGCATGGCGTGAAAATTTCCATACACACCGGGATCACGCACCCAGCTATTGCTGAATGGTTTTGTTGGATCGTATTTATAAGGATGACCATCAATACCAACAGTATGATCGAGCCGCACATCAAATGTTCCATTCGCAATATCCGCCGTTCCTGTATTGAAATTATCAAACTTTGGTAAGCCGCTTGCATCTGTTGCAAAAGCATTTACCAGGTTCTGGCTTGGTGCATGAAAACCACAGCAGCCATATTGTGGGGCGCCATGCGGGTACGTCAGCCCGTCTTCAAAATTCAACCTGCCGGTAGTTGTTCCATCATTGATGGAAAACTGGATGGCAAAAATTGATTCAGGTCCGTTTTCTGTTTCAGCTAAAAAATTGTCTGCTATATCTGCACTTAATGAATATTTACCGGAAGCGATAACAGCCTGGGTTAACGTAACTACTTCCTGTAATCTTGTAGTGTTGATGTTTGTAACCTTATGCTTATCATCCTGCTCATAGGCCTGGTATAATTTTACTTTTGCCAGGTAAGCCTGCGCCGCAAACTTGTTAGCTCTTCCTAATTCTGACTGATCTTCAGGGAGATTATCAACAGCAAACTGAAAATCTTCTGCTATTTTGTTCCATGAATCGTCGTTGCTTAAATCATTCGAAACTTTCAGAATATCATCTTCCGTTGCATTCTCATCAAATATCGGCACGTTTTTATACAATCTTTTCAATGTAAAATAACTATGCCCTCTCAAAAATTTCAACTCTCCTGTTCTTGTTTTTTTCTGCGGGTAATCAGCTTCCGACAAAGCATTCACAGCTCTTAAGGCAACGTTTGCTCTTGAAATGGATTTGAATAAATTCTTCCATGTTCTTGGTAAAAAACCAATCCCGTTCATGTCTGCACTTACAAGGTTATAATGTTCCATTTTATCTACTTCATCAAGGTCAGCAGTTCCGCCACCACCTTTGTAAGCATCGTCAGACCGTATACTGCCATAAGCCCAGTTGCTGTATATCGGCCCGATCATATCTCCGTTTCCGATAGCTGCATATGCCGCAGTAACCAATCCTTCCACTGCATCGGGCGAAGTAAGATCTGATGAAGACAATACGCCGGTTGGCTTATAGTCTAATTGTTTTGAACAGGACACCAGTATGATGCAAGTCAATGTTATTATCAGAATTATATTTTTCTTTTTCATTGTAATCAAAATTTAGAATCGTTAGAAAGATGCGTTTACACCAAACGTGAAAGTTTTTGGAATGGGCACTGGGCCAAGATCAATCCTTTCAGGGTCAGGGCTCAGGTATTGCTTGCTCTTGAACCAGAAAAGATTTTCTGCCATCAGGTAAAAACGCAATCTTGAAAACACTTTCATAGTTGGCAGTGTATAACCGAGTTGAATATTACGCATCTTGAAATAAGAAGTGTTTACGATAAAATAATCTGATGTGCGTGATTCATTGTTATTATCCTGCAAAGTTGCCGCAGGTATATCTGTATTTTTATTGGTGGGCGACCAACTGTTGAGAATGCCGGGACCCACATTTTCTCTTGCCTGCATCAGGTTGTTGTATCTTGTATATACATCATATCCTCTCCGGCCTGCAACGCCTGAACCAAATATGCTTGCATCAAACTTTTTGTAAGAGAGATCAATTCTTAAACCATATTCAAGGCTTGGCAGAGTAGTACCAATCCATGTTCTGTCAAGATCGTTTATTACGCCGTCATTATTAATATCTACATAGTGAATTCTTCCGGGAGCGGCGCCAATTTGTGTAGCAGCTTTATCCACTTCCTCCTGCGATTGAAAAAGTCCATCTGTTTTGTAGCCGAAAATATCAAACTGGGAATGACCTATAATAGTATTAACGAGATTGCCGGCATAAGCGGGTCTTACGTTTTCAGGTAACTCTGTAATTTTATCCCTGAAATGAGCAAAATTCATTTGCACGTTATAAGAAAAATTGCCCACTTTTTCTCCGCGATAGCCAATTACAAACTCCCAGCCTTTGTTGCTTTTTGAAGCACCATTCACTGCTTTCTGTTGCCCCTCACCCAATGCTGATGCAACAGGTGGAACAATAAGAATACCTGTAGTTTTTCTTGAAAAATAATCGAACGAGCCAAAGATCCTGCTTTTGAAAACGGTGAAATCCAAACCTACGTTTACTTCATCCGTGGTTTCCCATTTCAGCGAAGAATTTTCAGCTTGTGTTTGTACAAACCCCGAAGGCAATGTGCCCGTGTTGGCACCGGATAAAGAGTATGCTGTACCAACGTTCATATAGGTTTCCCAAAAACCTGGCGTAAGGTCGCCTTGTGAAGTACCATATCTTGCGTTGAATAAAAGAAAGCGCGCCAGGTCACCTATCTGCTGGTTACCCACACGACCAACGCCTGCACGTAATTTTAATTCTGAGAAAAACTTAACACCCTGCATGAATCCTTCTCTATCTAATCTCCAGCCAACAGAAGCGGCGGGAAAAATACCATATTGATTATCTGCACCAAAGCGGGAAGAGCCATCGCGACGTACCGTTACTGCTGCAAGGTATTTTCCATCATAATCATAATCAATTCTTGCAAATTGCGAAAACAACCTGTTACCGGTAGAGCCGCCAGTAACAGTAGTATTACCAGATGCAGCATTAAGTGTAAAATAATCTTCTGTTTGTAAAGCAAATCCCTGTTTTCTTGTAAACTGAAAATCTAAATCTGTTTTTATAAACTCTGTTCCTGCCAGGAATTTAAAACTGTTCCTCGAATTCAGATTCCAGTTATACCGTACGATATTAGACCATGTAATACTCAGATAATGATTTTGATCGAAAGAAAGTGAGTTGGTTGTGCGGCTTAATGCACCTTCAGTAAATGTTGGCGCTATTACTTTATTCAAATAACGTGCATCATCGGCACCTATAGTAGTTTTAAAAAATAAATTTTTAACAGGCTGTATTTCCAGGAACAAACTTCCAAAAGAGCTCAGGCGGTTTGCATTGTTCCATTTGGCCAAATCCTGCATATGCAAAGGATTGTTCCTGTCTGAATAACCTGCGCCAAGCTCACCGGCATAGGTAACGCCATCTTTCTGAAATACAGGAATAGTAGGAGCAAGTGTTACTGCCAAAAAAGTAGTAGCAGCTCCACCTAAATCATTGGTGGTAAGTGTTTCATTTGAATTAGCTACTCTTATATTAAGGCCTACCGTTAAGCGATCGTTGAACGCATGTGTAATGGCATTGATGCCACCGCCAATCCTGTTATAACCTGTAAAACGAAGCATGCCGGTGTTTTTGAGGTAACCGAAATTCATTTCGATGGCTGAATTTTTATTGCCGGCAGAAATGGTTAAACTATTATTAGTAACAATTCCCTTTTTATACATTACACTTTGCCAATCTGTATTTCCCGCAGGCGTATTCTGGTCGCCACCT
Organism: Agriterribacter sp.; assembly: GCA_047600465.1. Classification (GTDB taxonomy): domain Bacteria; phylum Bacteroidota; class Bacteroidia; order Chitinophagales; family Chitinophagaceae; genus Agriterribacter. The sequence continues at coordinate 243,175 of JASGKU010000005.1, read as the reverse complement.
ACAAATGGCTGTACGGATACAGAATTTAATACAGGATTATTAAAATCATGATTCCAGTCGAAGTTGTAAATTTCTCCATAACCGGCTGCCGGATCCTGCCTGTCGTTTACTGAAGCAAGCCATAATGCCTTACCTCTTCCAACTGCATCCAGCATTTTTAACCGCATTGATTTTTCTGACTGCACAGCCACATTGCTGTTCAATTGAAAATTTACTTTTCCATTGGTATTACCACCATTTTTGGTTGTTACTATAATTACGCCATTTGATGCACGGGCGCCGTAAATAGATTCTGCAGAAGCATCTTTTAATACCTGCATGGATGCAATAGTGGCGGGATCCATGTTTTGAAATACTTCGGGCCTGGTAGTAGGTACACCATCAATAATATACAAAGGATCATTGTTGCCAAGTGTGTTAGCGCCGCGTATTAAAATCCTGCTGTTTGATCCATTGGGCGATCCATCTTTTTCAATATATAAACCTGCCACTCTTCCCTGCAATGCCTGCATGGTATTGCCGGAAGTATTATTTTTTACAGGATTTAAATTTACTACCGCAACAGCACCTGTTAAATCCTGTTTACGTTGTGTGGAGTAACCTACTACTACAATCTGCTCACCCTCTTTTGCACTCGATTCCAGTTGTATAGTAAGTTGCGCCACATCTGTAACCTTTACACTTAAAGTATTCATTCCTACATAAGAAAAAGTGAGCGTTTCACCCAATGCGGCCTTAATAGAAAACTTGCCGGATACATCGGTGGAGGTTGCATTCTTTTCGCCGGCAACAGTCACCCCGGGAAGTGGCGTGCCATCTGCCTTACTGGTCACCACACCCTTCACCTCCTTTTGCTGGGCAAAGCAAACAGTAGTTATTAAAAGGCAAAAAACAGTTAGTAATTTTTTCATACTCCTTGGTTTTTTAGTTTTGATTTGATAGAAGTTTATTGTAGAATGGGACATAACACGACTTATGCTTTTATAATATTCTGAATATTGCTCACTTCATATTCATGTATTCAGCATCTTAGTGTAAAACAAGGTTTGCTTCTAATTCTTCCAGCGACCTTCCCTTTGTTTCGGGCATATACTTTATTACAAAAAATAACTGCAGGATCATCATCATACAGAAAAAAGAAAAAATAATGCCTTCGCCTAATGCTTCTGTTATAACAGGAAAAACAAATGTTATAATGGTTGCCATTACCCAATGTGTAAGACTGCCTAATGTTTGGCCTTTTGCTCTTACAGCGTTCGGAAATATTTCTGAAATAAAAACCCAGATACAAGCACCCTGCGACATAGCGAAGAAGGCGATATACGCCAGCAGCAAAACAATAATGCTTACCGGGTTAGATGTTTTATTAGAGAATAGGTACGCTACAATACCAAGAGATATAATAAGACCAACTGTTCCAACCAGCATCAGTCTGCGCCTTCCGAATTTATCTATGAGATTTAAAGCAAAAAATGTAAAAAGAAAATTTACCGCGCCAATGGCTACGCTTGACAGCAATGAGGATTCGGTTGCCAAACCAGATGATTCAAATATGCGGGGTGCATAATAAATAATAGCATTGATACCCGACACCTGGTTAAACACTGCGAAAACAACCGCTAAAAAAATGGGCAGCTTGTACTTTGCAGAAAACAGATTTTCCTGCTTCTTGCTTTTATTTTCTTCATTGTGTTGTACAATCGTTGCTATTTCTGCTTCATAAGTTTCTGGATCAATAATGCTTAAGGTTTTCCGCGCTTCGCTTATTCTTTTGTTATGGAGTATTAACCACCTTGGACTTTCTGGTACAAACCTTAAGAGAATGAAAAAAAGAAGTGACGGGATTGACATGATGCCTAACATCAACCGCCATGAATGATCGCCACCTGCTATACCAATAAGATAATTAGAAAGATAAGAAACCAGGATGCCTAATACAACATTAAACTGGAAAAGCGCAACCAGCCGCCCCCTGTTTTTTGCAGATGATATTTCTGAGATATAAATAGGCGCTGTTACAGAAGATGCACCAACCCCCACCCCTCCTATAAACCGGAACAATAAAAACAATGGCCAACTGGTTGCCAACGCCGTAAAAACAGAAGACACTAAAAAAAGAACAGAAATAATTATAAGGGTTTTCTTTCTGCCCAGCCTGTCGGATGGCCAACTACCGAGCGCCGCGCCCATTACAGTACCAAACAAAGCAATAGACATGGTAAGCCCATGTTGAAAGGAAGATAATTGCCAATAAGATTGTATTGATTTTTCTGCACCGGAAATAACAGCAGTATCAAACCCAAAAAGAAAGCCGCCGAGGGCTACAACAATACTCCAGAAGAATAGTAGTTTTTTCATTCAAGCAGTCGTTTAAAAAACAATCGATGCCCAAATCTATAAGACTACCCACCCTTTGTACATTCAATTCTGTATCAAATAGCTTCAATTTGCAATCTTTTTAAAAAAAACATTTAAAATACTGGTTATCAAACTTATAAAATTTGATTTCAACTTCTTTACCAATGCAACATTTAAAATTTATATCCATTTATTTCAAAATAGTACCATCTTTATGCAGTTAAGAAATGTGCCTTTTACAACTACACATTCTTATTATATGAAACTAACGATACGCTTTGCCGTTATACTATCTATAACGATTGGTTTTCTTCTCCAGGTTTCCTGCACTACTGCAGTAAAGCATAAATATAAAATTGGTATATCACAGTTAGGTGAAGCCGACGAGTGGAGAAAAGACATGAAGGAAAACTTATACCGTGAACTGATCTTCTATCCCGAACTTGAAGCCATTTATAAACAAGCAGATTATAATAGTGAAACCCAGGTTGCACAGATACGGGAGTTAATGGCGCAGGATATTGATTTGCTTATTGTTTGTCCTTACGAATCACAACCCCTCACTCCTATTATCAATGAAGTATATCAAAAAGGCATTAAGGTGGTTATTGTTGACCGCAATATCAATTCAGATTCATTCAACAGTTATATAGGTGCAGATAATCTTGAAGTAGGGCATATTGCAGGCATATACGCGGCAAAATATTTGAGCAGCAAAGGAAATATTATTGAGATCACAGGGCTTCAAACTTCTACACCGGCACGGGAAAGAGAAAAAGGGTTTGCTGAAGCACTTACAAAATACCCTGACATTCACGTACAAAAAGTAATTAATGGCGATTGGCTGGAAGGCAGCGTAAAAAAACAACTGCCTCATTTTCTGGAAGAAATGAAAAACACGCAACTTATTTTTGCACATAATGATGTGATGGCAAGAACCGCGGCCAAAATATGCAGCGATGCAGGACTGACTCAAATAAAAATTATAGGCGTAGATGCACTGCCAGGCACAGGTCTTAACCTGGTAGAAGACCGAACCATTCTTGCCTCTGTGCTTTATCCAACGGGAGGTAGTGAAGCCATCAGAACAGCGGATAAATTATTAAAAAACGAAAATGTTCCCCGGAAAAACATACTGGAAACAATAGTGGTAGACAGCACCAATGCCATTATGCTGCAACAGCAGGCCAACAAAATATCAGAGCAGCAAAAAAGCATTGTAAAACAAGAGCATATTCTGGCTGAACAAAGCAAAACATTTAAAACGCAACGCAATCTTATATTTATTTTACTGGGGTCGCTCGCCATGTTGTTAATGCTTGCAGGTTTATTGGTTTTTTTAAGAACAAAAAATATTAAGGCAAACAAATTATTGCTTGCGCAGAATGAAGAGATCTCCACGCAAAGCAGGCAAATCGTTTTAATGGCAGATAAGGCACGCGAAGCGAGCGAAGAAAAACTCAACTTTTTCACTAATATATCTCATGAATTAAAAACACCTTTAACATTAATTATAACACCTGCTGATGAAGGCTTGCAGAATACAAAGCTTTCCGCTACAACGCGCAATCAATTTTCACTGATAAAGAAAAATGCCACAAGGTTATTATTACTCGTGAACCAACTGATGGATTTCAGAAAACTGGAATTAAAAAAAATGAAACTGGAGCTACAGGAAATAGACCTGGTTCAGTTTTTAAATGATATAGTAAATGCTTTTGCCGGGTTTGCAAAGCAACATCACATAGATTGCAGGCTTATTACAAAAGAATCTGCTTTGCCTCTTTGGGTTGACCCGGAAAAAATTGAGAAAGTATTTTTTAATATTCTTTCCAATGCTTTCAAATTTACAGCCAATGATGGCTTTATTCATTTGCATATCAAAAAGGATGAGGAAACCGGTGAAGCCATTATAAAAGTGCAGGATTCAGGCACCGGTATTGGCAAGGAAGAACAGGACCATGTATTTGAAATGTTTTACCAGGCTAATTATGAAAGCAACAAAGGCACTGGTGTAGGATTGGCGCTCTCAAAGGAATTGGTGGATCTGCATGGAGGAAGTATTTCTGTAGAAAGCGAAAAAGAGAAGGGTTCTATATTTACGGTTTGCTTAAAACTCGGCAATGCGCATTTCAGCGAAGAACAACTTAATAATGCCCGCCAAAATTATAACAGCCAGGTAAGTACCTGGATTGAAAATTACAATACACTTGAAGCAAAGAAAAAACCGGTATTACCTGAAGAAGAAACGGCTTCCATTCAGCCGGACAAAAGCACTATATTGATTGTAGAAGACAATGGCGACTTAAGAGATTTTTTATCACAACGATTATCAGACGAATATGATGTGGTAACTGCCAATGATGGTGCGGAGGGCATACAGAAAATTTTTGACGAGATGCCTGATATCATTGTAAGCGATGTGATGATGCCTAAAAAGGATGGCATTGAGCTAACAAAATCGCTGAAGGATGACATCAGAACAAAGCATATACCTGTGATATTATTAACCGCTAAATCAACGGAAGAAAATAAATTACAAGGGCTTACTGCAAAGGCAGATGCGTACATTACAAAGCCTTTCAATATTAATATACTGGAAGGAACTATCAATAGCCTGTTAGAAAACAGGAGCCATCTTAAAGAGCATTACAGCGCTGAAATACCTGCAAGTATTGGAGGAGGCATTACTAAGAAAACAGAAAAGTCTTTTGTAAATCACCTGAATGCTGTTATAGAAAATAACATAGCCAATGAAAGTTTTTCTGTGGAAGATATTTGTCGGGATATGCGCATCTCCCGCATTCAGTTATACCGCAAAGTAAAATCAACACTCAATACCAGCGTAAACGATCACATCCTGCACATGAGGATTCAACGCGCCAAACAATATTTGCAAAATGATGAACTCTCCATTGCAGAAATAGCTTACAAAACAGGGTTCTCAACAGCCTCTTATTTTTCCACTACTTTTAAAAAATACACCAATGAAAATCCGAAAGCGTATAAAGAAAAGTTCAGGTAGTGGAATTTTTATTTCTTAGGCTCTTCCCAATTATTTTTCATGTTCTCGTAAGATTCTTTTGATATAGTGGACTTACGCTTGCTTTTAGAAATTCCTTTTTTCTTTCTTGCATTGATGTTATTCACTAAAGAATTTTTAACGCCCAATTTGTTTTTGGTTGCGCTCTTTTTTGTTGAAGTCGCTTTTTTTGCTGTGGCCATAGTATTGCATTTACCTAACCAGATTGAAACACCATGCCTGTTGTGTTTCTGTATATGCGCAAAAAAGGCTGCCCTTTCGGAACAGCCTCTTTCACACTATTCAAAAAACATTATTATTGTTTTACTACACGCAAAACCTTCCTGTGTTTTTCATCTATCATTATATGTACAATGTAAATGCCTGCAGGAAGTCTGGATATATTGATCCCTTTGCTTACAGCACCTGCTTCCTTCCTGAACTCCTGCTGTAACTGCAACTGACCCGCAGTGTTATACACCAGTATGCTCGCTTTACCCGCAGTTGTTCCACTCAGCTTTACATTCAGATCCGATTGTACTGGATTTTGTCCCAGGCTTACATCAAACTCGCTGCTCAATAACCGGTTTGATACCGGATTGAGTGACAACTCATCTGTTGATACTGCACTAACAGTCTCGCTCATACGACCGGATGCCGCTGCCTTTACGGTTACCTGTACATTGGCACTTGATGACAATCCATAATTATCGGTTACTTTCAATGCAAATACATATATGCCTGCTACCAGTGAGGTAACATTTGTTTGCATTGCATTAGGTGTTGCTATTGTGTAGGTGGATGGTCCTGAATATTTTGACCATGCATACGATGTAATAGTGCTGCCTGTTGCTGCTTTTGATAAAAACCCATTCAGGGTAATGCTGTTGCTTGGCAAGGTTAAGATACCGCCATAACCTGCATTGGCAGTGGGCGGTGCTGTAGTTTGCACTGCTGCATTTACTATTACTGTTGTTCCGCCCGACCGGGTGGCTCCCCTGTTATCTGTAACAAGCAAACTATAGGTGTATGTACCTGCTATCAAATTGGTGATGGTTGTTTTTACAGTTGTGGGGCTGGTAATATCTCCACCGGCAGGACTTGATGCTCCTTTTGTCCATTTATAAGATACAATGGTATTGCCTGCTGAAGCTTTTGAATATGATCCATCCAACGTAGCTGTATTTACAGGCAATGTAATGGTTTGACCTTTGCCTGCATTGGCGGTGGGCGGATCGGTTGACGCTGTAGCCGGGTTTACTGTTATTACAGTGTTTGCTGATTTTGTTGAGCCCCTGCTATCGGTAATGAGTAAGGTATAAGTATAAGTACCTGCTATTAAATTGCTGATGGTTGTTTTGGCACTTGTTGGAGTGGCTATATCTCCTCCTGATGGGCTGGAAGTAGCTTTGCTCCACTGGTATGATTTAATGGTATTACCAGTAGAAGCAGTGGAGGCTGATCCATCTAAGGTTGTTGTATTTACTGGTAAGGTAATGATTTGATTAGCCCCTGCATTTGCTGTGGGCGGATCCGTAGATGCAGCAGCAGGGTTTACCGTTACTACAGTTGTTGCAGATTGTGTTGAGCCCCTGCTATCGGTAATGAGTAAGGTATAAGTATAAGTACCTGCTATTAAATTGCTGATAGTTGTTTTTGCACTTGTTGAAGTAGCAATATCTCCTCCTGACGGGCTGGATGTAGCTTTGCTCCACTGATAAGATGTAATGGTATTACCGCTGGAAGCAACAGAAGCTGATCCATCTAATGTTGTTGTATTTGCAGGCAAGGTAATAGTTTGATTGCTTCCTGCATTGGCTGTAGGTGGGTTAGTAGATGTATTTACCGTTACAGTTACATTATCAGTGGCAGTACTTCCATTACTGTCTTTGACTGTAAGCTGGTATACATATGTGCCGGTAACAAGGTCTGTAAGTTTTGCCTGCAAACCACTTGACAATAATGATAACAGCCCTGTGGCAGGTCCTGATACTTTTGTCCAGCTATAGGAAGTAATTGTTCCCGAAGTTACACTAGACGCACTTGCATCCAATGTAAGGGTATTGGTTGGCAAAGTAAGAATCTGGTCTGCCCCGGCATTGGCGGTAAGCACTGGTGTTGTAGTATTTCCCTGGGATCCTCTTGTGTGAGAAAGCATCCATTCATACACATTTAATCCATCCTGTTTAAATGCAGGATCATATGTTTGTGTCCATGCATCGTGACCAGTAGCATTAAAAATTGTAATCAATGCTTTTGGATGAGCTGGTAGTGCACCGTTTATCGCATCAACCAAAGCAGTTGCTCCGCTTGCAGGATTATAAGGATCACCGGAATTATTGGTTACCCATATAGGCAATTGTGCAGTATTTACATTTTTCAATTGATTGGCATTGTAATTTGCTCCTGGACATACCAACAACGCTGCGGCCAGATTTTCTCCATTTGCAGCTCCCCTACCAACATATATCCATTCTGAAATGCCCCCAAGGCTTAAACCTGTGAGATAAATTCTTTGCTCATCAACTCTGTAATTTTTTTTGCAGTAATCAATCACAGCCTGGATAGAAGCAGTCCAGTCTCCTGCGGTTTCCATTTGAGGAGATATTACTATAAACGAAAAGCTTTTACCACCTACAGTAAATGAGGCAGGAAAAGCACCAGTTTTAATTCTTTTGGCTATACCCACATTGGCAACTACCTCTAACAAGCCAGGTGAGCCATTCCCTCTCTCTCCTACGCCATGCAGCGCAATTAATAAAGGATATTTTTTTGTAGGATTGCTGCTATAATCGTTGGGTAATGATTCAAGATAACCACCAACATTGGTTTCAATACGTGTATACTTTGAAACCTGTGAGGTTTGCATCGTTTGTGCATAACCGATAGATAAAAAAGTTATAAAGAAAAACGTAAGAGAAAATAAAGTTTTGTGGACAGAAGCAGGCACAAAGCTTCTTTGATTGTTCTGGTACATGATTTTTCCGGATTTAGAAAAGTTTAGATAATAGATTACAGGGATAACTAATTAACAGTTATTCATATTTAGAAAATCAAAATGAAATGCTTAATCAGATCTTTACAACAATAGAGGCTGTAGATACATTACTTTGCCCTGGGCAAAAGAAGAGTAGATTTTTACACATAGTTTATTGGATTTAGAAGATTCTTAAAATTGTCTTAAAGAATTGCAAGTATTGTACCAAATACATTTAATAGCTGTAAAAGTGGAAAACTTAATGTATTTTTTTTAAAACAATCGCAATCTATCAATACTTTAAATGAATGATGATTTAATATCATTCTCTGAATTTTGAAATATTATTTTTTTATTGATTGCACAACGATGTATTAAAAAGACAACTAACGATATCAATTTTTTAAACACATATAACTCATAAAAAAAGGCCGTCAAATCAATGACAGCCTTAGCAAATTTATATCTACAACATTATTATTGTTTTACTACACGCAAAACCTTCCTGTGTTTTTCATCTATCATTATATGTACAATGTAAATACCTGCAGGAAGTCTGGATATATTGATGCCTTTGCTTACAGCACCTGCTTCCTTCCTGAATTCCTGCTGTAACTGCAACTGACCCGCAGTGTTATACACCAGTATGCTCGCTTTACCCGCAGTTGTTCCACTCAGCTTTACATTCAGATCCGATTGTACTGGATTTTGTCCCAGGCTTACATCAAACTCGCTGCTCAACAACCGGTTTGATACCGGATTGAGTGACAACTCATCTGTTGATACTGCACTAACAGTCTCGCTCATACGACCGGATGCTGCTGCCTTTACGGTTACCTGTACATTGGCACTTGATGACAATCCATAATTATCAGTTACTTTCAATGCAAATACATATATACCTGCTACCAGTGAGGTAACATTTGTTTGCATTGCATTAGGTGTTGCTATTGTGTAGGTTGATGGTCCTGAATATTTTGACCATGCATACGAGGTAATAGTACTGCCTGTTGCTGCTTTTGATAAAAATCCATTCAGGATAATGCTGTTGCTTGGCAAGGTTAAGATACCTCCATAACCTGCATTGGCAGTGGGTGGCGCTGTAGTTTGCACTGCTGCATTTACTATTACTGTTGTTCCGCCCGACCGGGTGGCTCCCCTGTTATCGGTAACAAGCAAACTATAGGTATATGTTCCTGCTATCAAATTGGTGATAGTTGTTTTTACAGTTGTGGGGCTGGTAATATCTCCACCGGCAGGACTTGATGCTCCTTTTGTCCATTTATAAGATACAATGGTATTGCCTGCTGAAGCTTTTGAATATGATCCATCCAACGTAGCTGTATTTACAGGCAATGTAATGGTTTGACCTTTGCCTGCATTGGCGGTGGGCGGATCGGTTGACGCTGTAGCCGGGTTTACTGTTATTACAGTGTTTGCTGATTTTGTTGAGCCCCTGCTATCGGTAATGAGTAAGGTATAAGTATAAGTACCTGCTATTAAATTGCTGATGGTTGTTTTGGCACTTGTTGGAGTGGCTATATCTCCTCCTGATGGGCTGGAGGTAGCTTTGCTCCACTGGTATGATTTAATAGTATTACCAGTAGATGCAGTGGAGGCTGATCCATCTAAGGTTGTTGTATTTACTGGTAAGGTAATGATTTGATTAGCTCCTGCATTCGCTGTGGGCGGATCCGTGGAAACATTGTTTGTAGAATTTACAGTAATAGTAACCCAATCTATAGCACAATCGCCGGAGCCCGTTTTCACTACCAATTGATATACATATTTACCAGCGACCAATCCTGTGAGATTAGCTTGCAATCCACTTGAAATAAGGCTTAACACGCCTGATGAAGGTCCCGAAAATTTTGTCCAAGTATAAGAAATTATTGAACTCTTCGTCACTGTCGATTTACTGGCATCTAATTTAACACTTGTAGTAGGTAAAGTAATGGTTTGATCAGCACCAGCATTTGCTACTACTATAGGTGTAGGTATAGTAGTTCTTGATTTTGATAACATCCACTGGTACACATTCAATCCGCCTTGCGTAAAAGTGGGATCATACGTTTGCGTCCATGCATCGTGACCGCGGCCTGCAGCAGGAAAAATTGTAAGCAATGATTTCGTTGGAGGTGGAGGTGTTGTGGTATTAATTGCATTTACCAAAGCCGTTGCTCCACTTGCAGAATTAATTGGATCATCTGCATTGTTGGTCACCCAAAATGGAATCTGCGACTGAGCCACACAATTTAATTGATATGCATTGGCACCAGTGCCAGGACACGCTAATACTGCAGCCGCAATGGTTTGACCGCGCCATATACTACTGGAACAATATGAAAAAGTACCCACGCCACCAAGGCTCAGGCCTGTTAAATAAACTCTTTTATCGTCTACCCGATAGTGTGACTTTGAATAATCAATGATAGCCTGGATAGAAGACTGCCAATCGCTTTCTGATTTCATTTGAGGGCAAATCACTATAAAAGAATAGCTTACACCACCAACAGTAAAAGTTGCGGGAAAGGTTTTTAGTTTGAGCAACTTTCCTATACCAACATTCTGTACTTTCTCCAGCACACCTGCAGTACCATCTCCCAATTCACCTGAACCTGCAAAAGCTATCAATAATGGATATTTTTTTGTTGGATTGCTGGCGTAATCATTGGGCACGGATTCAATAAATCCGCCAACATTAGAGTATAAAGGTGTATATACAGAACGCGCTGTTGTCTGCGTAGTTTGCGCATTCGTAGATAAATTTATAAGTGAAAACAAAACGAACAGAAAAGAAAAGGATACCAGACGGTGTGTGAGCACACTCCTTGAATGGTTTTTGTAGTTGATTTGGATCATGACTTTACGGATTTAGAAAATAAGGAAATAATAAATTTTATACGCTTACCCTTAAGAGAATGTATACAATGATTAAACTAAACCAAGGATGTTGTTGTTGATAAAGTATGGGCAATACTTTCCAGTGAGCAAAGTCGAAGTAGATTTTTGCACATAATAGTGGATTTAGATATTTTCAAAAATTTCAGTGAAGACGGCAAGTATTGTACCAAATACACTTAAATGCCCTAAAAGTGGAAAAATTTGTTAGGATTTTTTAAAAAATATAAAATTCTTAAAAACTTAAAATGATGTTTACAATAAGTAAACAATTGAAACCTAATGCATATCAAGTTGAAAAAAGTGGCGGTTCTTTCTTTGAAGAAAGTAAGATATAAATATAAACCATAGCCCAATCCCATTTAAATCGAAAAGATTGGACTATAGATTATTGACTCATGCGATTGCTTCCAGTTCTGATTTCAATTTTTTTATAACACTCAACAAAGTTTTTGCATTCCTGGATGTACTGATAGATAATACATCTTCTAAAAATTCAAAGTGTTCTATTTCAGTGTGCTTGTATCCTCCGCTGCCTGCACGCTTCCACGCATCTTTATATGCCTTTAATACAGCGTCAGGCTTAACGGATTTTTCTCCCAGTTGCAAAAGACAGAGCTCAAGATTAGCAACAGCTACGATATCCCAATAAGTAACGGTTATATCATCTTCTGTTTGCCTGTCTTTCAATTCCTTTTTTACAATGGCAATTGCCTCTTCTTTAGAAGGCAAATTATATTCTTTTAAATGACCATCCCATTTATGCACGCCGGCAAGCACCAACGCATTTTCAATAGTCAACCAATTGGTTAAAGAATAAAACTTATTATCATTACGCTTATGGTCAAGCGCTAATTTATAATACAAAGCAGATTGTACATACGCATGTTTCTTTTGCGTAGCGCTGCTCACAAGCCCTATCCTTTTATAAGTACTTGCCAATATATTAAGGCGCTCCGGTGTTTCACTTAATTGTTTTAAAGCAATCAAATCAGGAATTACTTCTTTCAACTGGTTAACGTAGTCATCTTTTTTACTACCAGGTTTCTTTATTTCCTGCACAGAAAATTTAACTCTCAGGTTGCAGTATTGCTCTAATGCAGAGAATGAGTAAGACGCCTTTTCTTCCTGCAATAACTTCTTAAATTTTTCGATGGCTCTGCCATACATATTAAGCGCACTGTATATCAACGCCTGTAATTCCAATGTTCTTCCATTTTGTACGCCGGCAATAGTTATGGCCTTATCAATAGCATTCATTTTTTTATCAATCCACTGCGGATCATAATTGCCGGCTTCCAACCTGTTCAGTAAATTGGTCAGTTCAATTTCGGCTTCTTCTTCAATCACAAATTCAAATTTCTCTTCCTGCGTGTCTGGCACAACATCCAATGTATAAAATGGATCACCATAACATTGGTATGCTCCCCATGTGTTGGTACGATAACTGTACTTATCATAAATTGTTTTACGTGCTTTACGGGTAGCATCACCAAAATTATCTCCCTGGAACAGGCACTGATAAAAGCGTTCGGTAAATTCCAATGCAGAGGCATCATCTACAGCCCAACCGGCAACTATAACTGCTTTTACACCGTTCTCAATTAATTGTGTTCCAATATTAGCTGCAAGACGATAAAACCGCTGATGGTTTTCTTCTGCAGCGCCGTTCATTTGACCCAGGTAACAGCAATTCACAAACACCAGCTCTGGTGAAGTGCTCATCTGGCTGATTTCATTGGTGGTAAGGAATACATCATTACCTATAAGCATACCCGAAGGTTTATCAGGGTCTTCGTTAAATATGCCATGCCCGGCAAGATGAACTATTTTGTAATTTTTATTAAAGAGCGATAAAATAATATCCGTAGCAGAACTCCTGAGCAAGCCAGTAACAGTATAACCTTTGCTGGATAATATTTCATCTACCCTTTTCCCCTCTTTTAAAGCACCCGGTAATTGGGGCACCGTTGAGTCTTTCAGGTCTGGATCCCCCACCACAAATGCATTGGATTCTATTACGGCATTTATCTGCAAGCGATAATCCTTTGTAGCCAGTTGTCTTACCATACCAGCATTCACACTCAGGGGTATAGCATTGCTGCTGCTGTCTATCAACAGCTCCCATGGGTAAGCAGCAGTATACCTGTCCAGTATCCAGCTAATATTGCTCTGCCGTTTTATCTGGTCTTTAAAATCGTTGGGAATGAGTAATTCAAAAAAAGCTTTTGCTTTATCCGCACTCCATTTGTTTTGAACAGATATTTCGTCCAGCATCTTCACAACCGTTTCATTATTGGTCTTCAGCATGCGTTCTTCCTCACGTGCAGCATCTGTTGAAATAGTAAACCAAAGCCCGGGTTTTTTATTCTCAGTGTTGAATTTATCATCTACATATCTTCTAACGGTAATGCGTGTCCACCATTCGTTGGTATTATCAACCGGCAGCCTTTCCCTTCTCGCCGGTAAAGCCTTTATTTTATTATCCTTCCATATAATATTCAGTGTGCGGCTCTCATCTCTTTCCAGACTATTTATAGCATGCACACAACTCAGCGACCTGTCGCGGTATAGTTCCACAAACTCTACCACACTTACTGTTTTCGCAGAAGGGTAGATCTGTCTTATTTTATCATTGGCATTTTGTACGCCCTGTAAAATAGAAAGCACACAGGTTTCAATACTCAATCCACCATATCCACAACCAATAATCAAAGATGATATACCAATCTGCCTTGATTCTATTTCAGAAATACCGTTTACAATGGTGCTGTTAAAGTCGCTCAGATAGTTGGAAATACCCTGCTCCACTGTACGCGTTAACTGGTACCCTGTCAACTCTCCCTGCTTGCCTAAACCAATTACCAACGCACCTTTAAAAGCATCCTGGTTTTCTGAAATCAATACATTACTGGTTCCAACCGGGCCGGGATATATACCAAGCCTATGGCGCTTGCTTAGTTCATGATCCAACTGTTCATCAATAGATCGTTCAGCAGATAAAATACCATCGTTTAAGAAGTGCCCAACCATTAAAGGATAAGTAGCATATTGTAAATGACCATTACTAACGGTAACGCTTACAGGCACCTGTCCCGCACTGAACGTACTGGTATCAGATCCTAAACCGAGTATTGAATTGTTTACACCGTCTGGGGAAGTATCAAAATCATATATTTCTCTTGCTTCAAATTCCTGCTCAGCGCCACGCAATATCGGCTGTGTTTTTTTCAAAAGACTGGTTACACCTGTCTCCAGGATTTCTTTAATAGCTCCGAATAGCTTTTGCTGATTGGCCAGCTCTCCATGGGGCACATCGGAATAATATACATTACCAAGGTCCTGGATCTTGCGTGGTATACCTGTTTGCCATGTTACACTTTCATCTCCTTCTTTGGTTGCGAGAAATACCAGTTTATTGTCTTCAATTTTATAACCGTTAATAGTTTCCTTATTAGCCCGCGATTGTCCTGCGATATATACCGCATTGTTATAGTTGATATCATCTCTGCCCGCTATAATTTTATCTCTGTAATTTCCAAACGCTTCTAATAAATCATCGCTGGGTACCGGCCAGTCTTTATCTTCAAAACCACTCAGCATTTTTTTCCAGGTAGCAGGTTTGGAAAAATCATTTCCATCATCGGTACTCAGTGGCAAAAGACTTAATAAACCCGGCATTTGGCTGAACATTCCCAACAGTTCCTTTTTTGAATTAAACCGATCGATAAAATCCAGCATTTTTATGGCAGCATCTTTTCCGAATAATACATATGGAATACGGAACGAGCCACCTAATGGAGACCCGAGAAAAAGCAACCTGAAATCTTTTGTTGCATTTAGAAGTTTCCAGGTATCCGGATAGTTGATGATAAAATCTCTCACCAGTACACCGCCCATGGAATGACCAACCAGTTTAATGGGTTGTTCAAACTGCATGAGCTCTGTTAGTTTTATATTGAGCAACTTTGCAGATTCGTTGAGCTGCAGGCGCCAGTCGAAGGGGAAAGTAACAACATCGTAGGTTTTACTAAGTTCCTCTGTAAGTTTTTTGTAAGAGGTAGCAATAATAGAGTTCGCTTTTATATTCTTATTATTAACCGGATTACAATCCAGCCGCTTTAAGCCTCCGGCAATAAATTTGAAATAATTAATCCATACCACTTCATCCTTAACAGAAAGATTACTACCCATAATACCTGGCAATAACACAACAATAGGCTTCTTACCGGTAACAGTATCTTTGTATACCATACCGCCATCTAATCCCAATGCAGCATTTCTAACTTCTTCTTCCGTATACGCACGTTGCGATAAGGCTGTGTAACCCGCTACCAGTTTATCACCTGTATTTTGCAATGCGAGTAAAAGCGCATTTTTTGTTTTAGGATTTTTGAAATAATTAAAATGGCTTACATCAGCACCTTCATCAAAAAAGTATTGTACAATACCATCTTTTCTTTTAGCCCCATTGTACATAGAACGGGTATCAACCACAAAATCATTTTTGCCGAGATAAAATAATTTAGTGGCGATTACAATCAATGCTTTCCACTGCACACTGAGTCCCGAATTTCCGGCAACCACAAAAAGTGGGGAAGCAATAGTAGTTGCAGGTTCAGGATTATTCAGCATCTGTAATAATGGCGAATCTGGATTCATTGCTTCTATGCCGGGCAAAGAAGTAGTATCATTTTTTGTTTCTAATATACCAACTATCAAATCCTTAATGGCAAGATAAGCTGGTGCAGCTACGGTTCCTACTGCTGGAGCAATAAGACTCAATATGATATTGAATAAATAATCGAGCCGTTTGGAGGCTAAAGTAGTGCCGCTTGCCGGGCATGCTACCCGGATGAATTTTTCAACAACAAGATTCTTTGAAAGAATCGCTTTGTCAATTTTTTCAATCACTTTAATATCTGCATCCCTGCTATTGCGACGCAAATAATTTCTTTCATCAGACGAAAAGCCTTTTTGATCGGTATTATCAACACAAAATCTATTAAGAATATCTCCCACTATGCCGCCTCTTGAATGGGAAATAATATGAAGGGTAGCCTTAGCCGGTAATTGGCTTACCAGGTTTAGTACATTTTCAAGCGGACTCTGGGTAAGTGTTTCATGCTGAAATGCAAGCACCTTGCCTTCATATGCCTGGTGTATGTAATCCCATAACTTGGTGTCATTGGTTTCCTTCAGCTCTCCAAAAGAACCTTGCGTAGACGAGCCTGTACCATGTAAAAATAACAGGTATGTGCCATCTTCGGTTATCCTGTCATCATGCAAAACAAAATCTTTATCCAGCCTCAATAAGCCTCGCAATTTTCCAAGTTGGGCTTCTTCAACTTTGCCAGCCAAGGTATGCACTACAGGGCCTAATACTTTTTTCTTGGTGAAAACTTTTAAAGCTTTCAGCAAAATAGTTTTTACAATTCCCCTTTCCTGCAAGGGATCGTATATCTCAGTCGGAATTTCCCAAACACCATCATCTCCTCCGCCACGTTTCTGTACTATCCCACCAGGAAAAACTTCGTCAATGGTATCAGGACTGCTTAGCCAAACCGTACCATCATCAAATTGAAATTCTACAATATCGTTGTCGCCTAATGATATCTTATGCGGTGGAGCTTCTTCTCCCCGGGTAGCCGTATTTATTTCAAATGATTTTTTTAAAACCAATTCTGCGCTTTCATCATTAGGCGCTTTTGATTTTTCTTCGCCGCGAACCAGTATTACAGGCAATGACATATCAGTTTATTTTGAGGATGTGAATGAATAACCTTACCGTATACCCGAAGATATAAAGTTTAATGCTTTTGGTTTACCAGGTGCTTTTAATAAATAGAATATAGAAATTATACAGGTTCTCCGCAGATTGGATTTATGATGCTCATATTACGATACTCCCGACGCCAATGTAACGATCTGCTTTACCAATGCATCTACCGTATTATACTCTCCCCTGCGCAAATATTGTATAGATTGTAAAAATGGAGGAAGCTGTATAGGCTCTTCATATAATTTAACCGGGAATAACTTAAGCTTATTGTTGTCTACATTAGCAATCATTTGTTGTGCTTCGTGTATACAATTACCACTTTCAATATAAGATGGAGAGAGCAGGTTAACTCCGATGGCACTTGCAGAAAGCTTTTCAAAAATTTCGGCGAGCCAGGGCTGTCCTGGAACAATGGATTTTCCATCGCGGTAATCAAAAACAGTTTGATACGATTTTTTTAAAGCATCAATAATAGGTTTCGCAGTATCCAGGTCTTTACCTGAATAACTTACAAAAACGGCTTCCTTACGCAGCACCGCGCTTTGAAAATAATCTTGTGCTTCCTTATAAGTTTTGATGCGCTTTGTTTCGGATTCATATATGATCTGCAATTTCTGTAACAGCTCTTTCTTAAAATAATCTTCGTCTTTCCAAAAAATCATATCCTTTTTATAGCCAACTTCTACTCCACCAAAAAGAAAATTTTCAAGCGCGCTGCTATCTTCTATACCATTTTCTGTTGATTGTTTTATCCTGATCATTGGGATGAACCTGCCGTGCAGGTACGCAGGGATGCCACTGGCAGCTATTGGTTCGCTATAATCAACAATGGCAAGATCAATTTTATCTAATAGACTGAAAAATCTTCCGTTAAGTGAAATGGGATATTCTATCACCTCAAGATCTGAATAATTATATGTTGAAAGAAGCGTTTCAATATCATTTATAAAATCTTTATTTGAATTTCCAGGTGATAAAAACAATGCCGCTGTATTTTTTTCATTGCTAAGCTGTGTTGCCTCGTATTTAATTTTCATGCTAACACTTTCGCAAAACGATGCGAATATTCTTTTATGCTTTTCATAGCT
The DNA here is from genome assembly GCA_047600465.1 of Agriterribacter sp. Taxonomy (GTDB): domain Bacteria; phylum Bacteroidota; class Bacteroidia; order Chitinophagales; family Chitinophagaceae; genus Agriterribacter. The sequence continues at coordinate 225,047 of JASGKU010000005.1, read as the reverse complement.
GGGAAAGCCTCCATCTCCTGTTATTTCATTAATATCAAAAGATTGAGCAAACACGCCCGGAGGAAGCTTAATGAGATTCCCGTATCGTTTATCATAAAAAACAATGGCCGGTTTTTGAGAACGGATGGCAAGATCAATTTCAAGCCGGAAATAGCGCGACTGTTTTTTAAGTTCTTCGGTTATGGCGGATGGTTCTTTTGTTTCAGCAAAAGGATAAATGCCAATAAAAGCATCTGCCGCCCTTACCATCCTTTCAAGTTTTGTTACATTGGTACTGAATACACCTTTATCTACTTCAAACTGTACTTCTGCCACCTCACTGAATACCTTGAAAAAATACAGGTTTACTTCCACAGATTTATACCGGTGACTTAAAAAAGATGTAAAGGAAATCTGGTCTGCCATAACATTGATTTAATCAAACAAAACATTCAACCATTAATAATCTATGTATGGTGCTTTTAACAGTATTGCAAAACATGGAAAATAAAACAAGCTTATAAAAGATATGGAGGAGCTGTTTCACAACGTACGGGGTACTAATATAATACTAAATAAAATATTCTGTAAGAATATGCAGCGGATTTACAACCATTGATCAAAGTTGCTTCTTTATTTACTGGTGCCCAGTGTAGTTAATAAAGTTGCGGCTGCGGCTTTTATCTGAACCCAATCCTTATTTATTTCATCTTCCGGAAGAAGATCGAAACAGGTAAATGTATCGCGTTTAATTCTCTCCAGTCCCCTGAAAGGTTGACCCGCCTTCCAGGTAGCATTGGCCAGTCGTTCAAAAAATTGCTTGTCATGCACATCCAGGCTATCGTTTATGATTTCCCGGAGAAGGCTGGAAGGTAATTGTTGCTGTGTAGTTGCCATATAACTGAGCCCGCACTCCAACGCATAAAACCCGGCTATATTAACCGCTATCTTTTCTTCTTTTACGCTCTTTCTTTTAGTGGCAGTATCCTCACCTTTATTCAAAAAAGGGGGAATCGTTTGTTTCATTGCCGTGAAATATGCAGCTTCAATATGCTCAGCCATCGCACGTGAAAATTTTTCATCCTTTAACAGCTCACTCAACTTGTGCAACTGAAATTGTTTAGAGGAATCTGCTACTGCGTGCATGGCTGAAGACAGTTTATCCGCGGCGGCCATTACCTGGTCGTAATCCTTTTGTATTTCATCCTGCGGTAATAAATAGGCCGAAATAAAATTACTCCGTCCTATTCTCTGGAGATCACGAAAAGGTTGCCCGGCTTTCCAGGTAGCATTAGCAAACCGGTTTAACACCAATATGTCGGCTGAATCAATTTGTTTTGAAACAATTTTATGCAACCATTCAACAGGTGTGCCGCCTTTTTGCTGCATCAGTTCACCTATAGCACATTCAACTGCATAAAATGGTGCTATATTGATTGCTATTTTTTCTTCCGCAATACTTCGCTTTAAGGAATTATTATCATTATCTGAAAAAAAAGGAGGGATGGTCTGATCTTGTGAACGATAGTAAGCAGCTTCAAGACTGGTAGCCATTCGCAATGCAAAGCCAGTGTCCTGCAGCAGGGCGGTAATTTTTATAAGCTCTTCTTTAATATCAGGGTTCATGCTGTGAGCCTTTTTTTCAGAACAAGAGATAAAGCATAAAAAAATTCCTATGCAACAGGCTATAGAAAATATTTTCATTGTACAACTGCTTGTCTGGTAAAGAGGGGTAAGATACTCAAAAACTCCATATCTGCCCGTTGTTCTAAATAAAGGGAGCAAAAAACATCTTTCAGAAAATAAATGCAGATTTTTGCACGAAAAAATGGCAAAGCCCTCCTCTCCTCTTATTCCCAGCCGGCTGGCTAAAAGAGCAAGTTCTGACACAGCAATTATTTACCAGATACTGGACGAAGCATTGTATTGTACCATCAGTTATGCAGTAGATAATAAGCCATTTTCTATACCAACTGCTTTTGTACGTTATGGCGATAAGATATACATACATGGTTCGGTTGGCAGTCACTTTATAAGAGAGATAGAAAAAGGCATACCGGTTTGCATTTCCGTAACATTGATGGATGCATTGGTGGTTGCAAAATCAGCCTTTCACCATTCTATCAATTATCGTTCGGTGATTATATTTGCGCAGGCAGAGAAAATAGAAACCCTGGAAGATAAAAAAGACGCATTTGAATGGCTTACCAATAAAATAGTGCCTCAAAGCTGGGAATATTTAAGACCTATTAAAAATAATGAGATCAATAAAACCACCGCGCTTGCTTTTAGTCTTGAACAGGCATCTGCCAAGCTTCGTTCCGGCATGCCGGTTGATGACGATGAAGACATGACGCTTCCCATTTGGTCTGGCATTATTCCTTTGGAAACAAAACGGCTGGAGCCCGAAGCAGATGAATCCAGTAAAGCAATTGCTTTACCTGATCATTTAAATAAATTATAGCACAGTTATATTTCCTGCTCAATAATGATAGGAACAGTTATGGTTACGTTAGTGCCTTCGCCTATAATACTTGAAATATTATATTGACCGCCCATTGCTTCGGAACGTTCTTTCATGCCCAATAGGCCTAATGTTTTTTGAGAACGCTTGGTAGCATCGAAACCTTTGCCATTATCTGTAATGGTTAATACGGCATCGCCATTGGAACGCCGCATTACTATGGTTACGGTGGTGGCGCCCGAATGGCGGCTAACATTGGTGAGCGACTCCTGTAAGATGCGGTACATACCTGTTTTGTATGCATCAGGCAAAGGCAATTCCTCATCTGGCAAATCAATGATGGCAGCAATGTTTGATCTTTTTTCAAATTCCTTTATATGCCATTTCATAGCAGCTATCAGCCCCAGATCATCCAGCAAAGCAGGACGAAGTTCGGAAGCTATCCTTCGTATAGAAGTGATAGTAACATCTATGGTTTGAATGGCTTCTTTAATTCTTGCTTTTATGGGAGATCCATTTTCGTTTAGCCGTTTGTCAATCCACGAAATATCCATTTTGAGCACAGTAAGCAATTGCCCCAACTCATCATGAATTTCATGTGATATATGTATTCTTTCTTCTTCGCGTATTTTCTGCAGGTATTCGGTTAGTCGTTTTACTTCATCATATGATTGTCTCAGCTTTTCCTCTGCTTTGTATTGCTCTGTTATTTCTTTAGCAAGCACCAATCTTACAGGTGCTCCATGGTAATAAATATCGTGTGTAACAACATCTGCATAAATAGTAGTGCCGTCTTTTTTCTGATGCCGCCATACGCCAGGGTAATACAGCCCCCTGAAATTTTTATTTATCTGGGCATACATACGTGGATACTCAATTGGATCAACAAGAGATGTCATTTGAATAGTAAAAAATTCATCGTAAGTATATCCGTATTGCTGCAGGCTTGCACTGTTCACATCAATTACTTTATAATCGGGCAGGCTCAGCATCCACATGGCCACGGGATTTTTTTCGAACAATAATTTGTACTGTTGTTCTGATTCTTTCAAATCTTTCTCCGCTCTTTTTCTTTCTGTTATATCAAAGCCGGTGCCCAGCAAACAAGGTCCACCATTGTATTGGATAAGTGTGGCTCTGAAATAATACGAGGTGCGAACACCCGTTTTACTAATAAAAGTTGCTTCCGCATCATTGATCCCTTTTTCAAACACAGTAGCTATCCTGCTTGATATATATTCTTTGTCTTCATCGGCAAATAATTCAACGGGATGCATAACCGCTATTTCTTCTGCACTATAACCTGTTACTTCTTCCAGTTGCTTATTCCATCTTATAAATTTGCCATTGATATCATAGAAATAAAATACACCTGGCAAACTGTAAATAAGTTTATCTGCCAGCTCACGTGTTTCAGACACCTCTTTTTCCTTTCTCATCTGCATGCTGATGTCTCTTATAAAAACAGACAAGCCCTTTTGAGAAGGATACACATTATTCTCCTGCCACAAATCAAGCGGAGCATAAAAATCTGTGTTACGAACATACTGCTGTGTAGTCATGGCCTGCTGAAAAGCTTGATAGGTAGGTGAACCCACTACATCAGGAAAAATATCCCATACACATTTACCAATCAACGATGCGGGATCTTTATGAATCATTTCAGCCGCCCTTTTATTGATATAAGTATAGCAGTAATTTTCATCCAAGGCTATAAAACCATCGGTTAATCTTTCAAACATATCGGTCAGTTCGCTGGTTTTTTCCTGCACCTGTTTCGACAGCGATTCATTAAACGCATGTAGTTGCTGTTCCATTCTTTTTCGTTGTGTGATATCGCGGAAGAAACCAACGAAATAAGTTTTTTGTTTGATCAGCAAGGATGAGATGCGGAGAGAGACATCTAAGAGAGTGGTATCTTTTTTTAGCGCTTTTAAATCCAACGTGCGGGCTAATACATCATCCTTTTTAAAAAAGAGATACCGTTGAAAAAACCTGTTGTATGCCGCTCTTGATTCTGCAGGAATAATGAGATCTGCAAGTATTGATCCCACGGCTTCCTCACTTGTCCATCCAAATAGCCGGCACGCTTCTTCATTCCACTGCGCGATGTTACCGTTTCCATCAATTACAACAATACCTTCTGGTGCGTTTTCAAATATAGTGCGTATTTGTTGTTCACTATCCTGTAATGCTTCTTCTGTTCTTCTACGTTCAAGGTCGCGGCGGTTTAACAGGAATGCATTGTATGTAACCAATCCTACAAACACCACTATGATAGATAAAGCAAAATAAACAAAGCCATGGTCAACATTGTATTGTTGACTGTGATATCCCGATAATGCTATCAAACCTAAAACAGAAGGTATTATTATTGCTGCCGGAATTAATAGCCTTGACAGCACACTTCCGGTAAGCCTGCTGGTTATTAAAGCCATTACGGCTACACCGGGTTTTTGAAAAAGAATAGCCAATGATAACAATACAAAACACAATCCGGTGTGCAACGCCATAGGGAGTGACAGGATAATCCCATACATTTTTTCAGCCTCGTACAAATAACCCAACAATGCAAGCAAGCCTAAAATAAACAGGAAAATGGCTACAATCTGTGCGGCTAACTTGCTTGTTTTGTACGGCAAATACAGTAATATCAAAGATGAAAGCGCGAATACAAAACCAAGCGATACTGTAGGCGCCATGCCTGTATAAATTATAAGCGTGCGGCTATTTAAAAGAGCGTGAAAGGCATCATTATAATGAAGAACGGTAATAAAAAAACGTATAATGGCAGCACATAACGTAAATACAGCAATGCTAAATCCCCATGATCTTTTTTTATTTTTAAGCAGGTAAAATGCAGCAATGATTAAAAGAAAAAAAGTAGCCGTAAGTGGATACATTACCGTTACAGGAGATACCATCCGCTTAAGTATATCAATGTTGGCATACCAGCCAAGCAATACAAGCGCTGCAACCATACCAACAATGGCGGCTAACCGAAATGACCATTTATATAATGTTTGTTGCGATGTAATATCTGCAGGCAATACCATGCTATACGAATAAAGTTTTATGAACGTAACAAAGCCGGCATTTTTCAATGATCAGATAACGAATGAAATCAGTATTGGGGAGTTGCCAGGGGTTTATAACGATATATATTAACAGCCTGAAAGGCTATTTTATTTTTTCATAAGATTGGTGATTTTAATTAAATAAAACAATAAAAATAAACGCTAAAAAAAGATATACAGTAAATATAAGACTAATTCATTTGCAAAAAACAAATCATACATTAGGCTACAACGTTAGTATATGGAAACGCCTATAAACCTGTATTTGATTTTAATTAATAGGGGAAAGAGATGTAGTTTACATAACAATATAATACTTTATTTTTCTTTTGCTTTTTTCCCTTTAAACATTTCAAGCATTCTGTCTGTTACCACAAAGCCCCCTACCACATTTACCGTACCCAAAATCACCGCCATAAAACCCAGTATCAGCGCCAGGTAATTATCATGCCCGGCCTTGCCCATTACAATAATAGCACCTATAATAACTACGCCGTGAATGGCATTTGCACCACTCATTAATGGTGTATGCAATACAGACGGAACTCTTCCTATTACTTCTATACCCACAAACACCATCAGTATTACAATATATATGATCTGTTGATTGGCTGAGATCCACGATAAAAAATTCATAGCAGGTATTTTATGTAGCTATATTAAACCAAAGTTATCCCTTTAAAGCACTTACTCTTTCATTTATTATTTTACCCCCATGTGTAATACAGGAGCCTTTTACCAGGTCGTCCTCAAAATTTAAATTGAGTTTTCCTTCTTTGTCTATTATCAATGCCAGAAAATTGAGAATATTTTTTCCATACAATTTACTGGCGTCAGACGGCATAGTTGAAGGAAGATTGGAATTGCCTACTATACTCACACCATTATAATGCACCGTTTCATTGTTTTTTGTAAATGGAGTGTTTCCCCCGGTTGCCGCTGCAATATCAATAATAACAGATCCATTGCGCATGGTTTTAATCATAGATTCACTGATAAGTATAGGCGCTTTTTTACCTGGTATCTGCGCTGTGGTTATAACCATATCTGCCTTTGCAATACTTTCAGCTATTTTTTGCTGTTGCTTCTGTTTGTATTCTTCTGTTTGTTCCACCGCATAACCTCCGGCTTTACTCGCATCAGCGGCGCCATCTACTTCAATAAATTTTACGCCCAGGGCTTTTACTTCTTCCTTTACGGCGGCACGTGTATCAAAAACCTCCACTACGGCCCCCAATCTTTTTGCAGTGGCAATGGCTTGCAAGCCTGCTACACCCGCACCCAGTATTAAAACCTTTGCTGGAGCAACACTTCCTGCAGCAGTCATAAACATGGGAAAATATCTTGAATAGAGATTTGCCCCAAGCAATACCGCTTTATAACCAGCTATGTTAGCCTGGCTGCTCAACACATCCATACTTTGTGCACGGGTAGTACGTGGCAACATATCAATACTGAATATGGTAATCCCCGCATCTGCGTAACGTTGCATTAATTCAATATTGTACAAAGGTTGAAAAACACCAATCAATACTGCACCTTGTTTTACCTTTACTATTTCGCCTTCAGATAAATTGTTGAGTGAAAACAAAAGATCACTTTGAGACAGTAATTGATCACGTGTATTACCTTTTACATTTTTTTGTTTATATGCCTCATCTGCTGCATAAGCGTCAACGCCGGCGCCATCTTCAAACCAAACTTCTGTATTCTTTTTCTGCAGCGCTTCCGCCTGTTCAGGCAGCAACGACACTCTTTTTTCTCCTTGCGGTTCTTTTAATATTCCTGCGATCATATATTGAATGTAAAGATTTTTCAGGAATTAAAATCGTATCACAAAATCCTGCTTTTGTTTAAAATCCGTACTGATAAATACCAGTCCTATAGCAAAAAGATCAATAGTGCAGGTAACGGATGGATCTTGCTTTATCAATCCCCATGCTTCTTCCATCTCACTGCTCCAGTGTATATCATCAAAAACTATAATACTGTTGTTATGCAAATAAGGCAATAGCTGTTTAAAATATCTAACGGTGGGCTCCTTTTTATGATTGCCATCTACAAAAACAAAATCCAGGTGTTTTGTATTATTCAATTCCGGCAAAAGGGTTTCATTAAAATTTCCTTTTACCAACCGGATGTTTTTTAAACCTAACTGGTTAAAATGATTTTCTGCCAATGCCGCAATGGCAGGCGCGCCTTCCATTGTAACAACTTTTGCATGGCTGTTGGCAGACGCAAGATAGGCAGTAGTTATACCTAATGAAGTGCCTAACTCCAATATGTTTTCAGGTTGATAATAATTCACTATCCGGAACAGCAGTTGCGCATATTTAGGGGATTTGAGCGACCACTTCGCAATATCTTTTATGTGCCGGTTCTTATCTTTTGTTACAGACGATCCAGCGCCAAAATCCTCTACCTCAACCGTGTTTTTGGTATAAAGTAGCTGATGTCGCAAACTTTCAATTTTGCTGTAAGCATAAAAAGATCGCCGGTCGTTTAATACATGGGTAATAAAATTAAATACAAAGGGAGAATGAACACCGTGTCCTCTACCGTTAGCTGCGGTAATATAATATCGTATATACTTTAACGCGAGTTGAGGTTTACTATACATTCAAATAAAAGCTGAAAGACAACTATTGTTTTCTAACCCAGGTTTGAAAAGAATATGCATACGCATGCTTAGCGTCTGGAGAAAAATCTAACTGGTATACTTTTTCCCAGGCTGTTTCATCTATCGCCGGAAAAAAAACATCTCCTTCCAATACTGCATGCACCCTTGTAATATAAATTTTATCTGCTAAAGACATATAAGCCTGGTATACCTGCTGCCCACCGGCAATAAATACTTCTTTACAATCTTTTGCTTTTGCTTTTTCCAATGCTTCTTCCGGGTTATACGCCAGTTCAGCATTCAACTCTTTGGGCAACGCTAATTGCTTACGTGTAATTACAATATTATATCGCCCTGGCAAAGGCTCGCCTGCTAACGATTCAAATGTATTGCGGCCCATTATTACAGGCATAGCCCAGGTAGTGTTCTTGAAAAACTTCATATCATTGGGCAAATGCCACAGCAATTTATTATCCTTTCCAATAGCATTATTTTCGGAGGCGGCCACAATAAGAGAAATGATCATAATTTTAAGTTACAGGTTGCAGGTTACAAGTTTATGGTTTAGGGTTTGTAGTTTAAGGCAAAATATAAATCCTTTGTGCATCTCCGTGCCTCTGTGTCTTGGTGGTTCAATATTCACTATACTGCTACCGGTGCTTTTATAGCAGGATGGAACTGGTAATTTTCCAGCTTAAAATCTTCAAAAGTAAAATCAAAAATATTTTTTACCGCAGGATTGATGCGCATAACAGGTAAATCAAGCGGTAAGCGCGTTAACTGAAGATTGGCCTGCTCAATATGATTATTATATAAATGAACATCACCAAAAGTATGTACAAAATCACCGGGCTCAAGGTCACACACCTGTGCAATCATCATTGTTAGCAATGCATACGATGCTATATTAAAAGGAACGCCCAAAAATACATCGGCAGACCGTTGATACATCTGGCAGGAAAGCCTTGGTTTACCACCTTCCCTTGGTTCAGCTACATAAAACTGGAACATATTGTGGCAAGGCATTAAAGCCATTTTGGGAAGATCGGCTACATTCCATGCACTCACTATTAACCTACGACTGTCGGGATTATTTTTAATCTGTTTAATAACATCTGAAATCTGATCGATGGTTTGCCCTTCTGCACCTTCCCAGCTACGCCACTGTTTCCCATAAACCGGGCCCAGCTCTCCATTTTCATCTGCCCATTCGTTCCATATACTAACGCCATGATCTGTGAGATATTTAATATTTGTTTCGCCTTTCAAAAACCAAAGCAGTTCATATATAATACTTTTAACGTGCAGTTTTTTGGTAGTAACCAAGGGAAATCCTTTGCTTAAATCAAACCGCATCTGGTATCCAAAACAACTGATGGTGCCCGTTCCGGTTCTGTCGTGTTTTTGAACACCTGTATCTATTATATGCTGAAGCAATTGGAGGTACTGTTGCATGCCTGCAAGTTACAGTAAAAGGGCAAAGGTGTAAGAGAAAGGGTGAAAGGCAATAAAAAAAAGAATAAAATGTGCATTGATAGTGGATATTTAATGTGAAAAATGAAATTTGGAAGCATAAGCTATTCATTGATATTTTTATTTACAGAAAAACAGGTAATGAAAAGAAAAGAAATAAACAGCATTCTGGCATCAATCGGAATGCTCCTCATAATTGTATTGCTGAGTTGTACTAAAAAAATAACCACAACTGCCATGAGTGTAACAAAAAATATAGTAGTTGCCCACCGGGGTGCCTGGAAGAAAAATAATTTACCTGAAAATTCCATTGCCTCATTACACGAAGCAATACGACAGGGTTGTGCAGGTTCTGAATTTGATGTACATATTACTATAGACGATAGCCTGGTGATTAATCATGACAATGCATTTGGTGGCATGCCGATTGAAACAACTACCTATGCGGAACTGGCTGCAACAAAATTATCCAATGGTGAAATGCTGCCTACATTGCGGCAGTATCTATTAGCCGGTATGCACCAGCAAACTACCAAACTGGTACTTGAAATAAAACCTTCTACTACCAGTAAAGAACACGGTATATACGCTACAGAAAAAATTGTAGCATTGGTACAGGAATTAAAAGCTGAGCCATGGATAATGTACATCAGCTTTGACTATGACATTGTAAAGAAAGTAAAAGCATTGCAGCCACAGGCCAACGTTGCTCACCTTAATGGCGACAAAACGCCCCAAGAGTTAAAAATGGATAATATAACCGGCGCTGATTACAATGTTGGTGTATACAAAAAAAATCCCGAATGGATAACTGAGGCTAAAAAAGCGGGTATTGAATTAAACGCATGGACCGTGAATACCAAAGAAGATATGCAGTGGCTGATAGATAACAAGTTTGATTATATTACCACCAACGAACCTGAATTGTTGTTTGAGTTAATTAAAAAATGAGCGTACAAATTGTAAATCATTTATACAATGCAAAACCTCCGGAGAGTACACTCCGGAGGTTTTATATTGTATGAGCAAAATTATTTTTTGGTTAAAACCAAGGTAGTTACCTGCTCTACATATTGAGGGTCGCCACTGATTTTTCCATTGATATTACTATTGCTGATTCTACTTTCCTGTTCTTTATAGCTAACAAGCTCAATGGTTGCAGTACTTGCAGACAACGATACTATTCTGATAAAATCATCGTGATCACCATAGCCATAAATATTAGAGTAAACCCTTACAATATTTGACTGTTCAGCATCTATTTTCCAGTTCATAGACATTGCCATTGTTTGACCACTATAAGAAACTTTGTAGGCAAAAGTACCGGCAGCAGTAAACTGGAAATAAATTTCAGATCCTTCAGGAAATCCGTCTCCGCCAAATCCGGCGTTATAAAGGCTATCACCATCTTCCTGGTGCGTAACAAGCCAATCATTTACTAACGACTTTCTATCTTCGGCAAGCGTAAGTGGTGCAACTTTCTTAGCCTTTACCGTTACAGGTATGTCATCATAAGAGCAGCTAAAGCTGATAGAATCACCCGCAACTTTAATGTCAGATATATCTCCGAATCCGGCAAATGTAAGCGTAGCGCTGTCTTTTGCACTGAATTTATTAATGTGTGTTTCACTATAATTGAACACCAATATATAAGAGCTGTCGCTGAAAAATTCAACAGTTGTTACATAAGGCATGTCCTGGATTTTTGAAGAAGGCTTTACTTTTCCAAGTACAGCAGGATTACTGATTCTTGGAGGAACTTCAATTGATGCATCCCATCTTCCCTGTACCTGAGAGAAAAGTGTTGGTTTTTCTTCAGGAGGTGCAGGAGATGTGGTATCATCTTTCTTACACGAAAAAAATGTAACTAACGAAAATGCCAAAACCAGGTAACGGCTTTTAAAACGAATGTTCATGAAAAAGGATTTAGTTTAAAAAAATTTATAAGGATGTTTCAGACAATAGGATCATCCAGATAAAAAATCATGGACATGAACGGGGTTTTGTAGCGCGAATTGTATGACGATTATAAACTTCGTTTAATCGTTTTAGTGAGTGAGTATATACTCTTACCAACGGTTAGCGGTAAACAGATAGTTGTTATCATATGATTGACAGCAGCAAGTGTGCGGAGCAGTGTTACTTTAGTACAAGAGTGGGACGCCCGCCTGATCGGACGGGCAGGCAACAGAAGTTAAATAGTGAAACTGTAGTTAAGTAAATAATAAAATAATTGCAGATAAGCTACCTTACCGTTTTGGAATATTCGTCCAGTATTTCTTTTTCTTTTTTGGTAAGACTGTTCATACCGCGTTTGTGAATTTTTTCCAGGATCTGGTCTACTCTTTTTTGGGTATCTACTTTCTTAGTATTATACCTGTCTTCAAGCGTATAGTTTCTGGAATGTTGTTTAAAGAAGAGATTGTCTACTAGTAAAAGGCTGGGGCTTTTAACGATCACAAAAATAAATGTAAGGCAGGGTATAAAAATAATGAGGATAGGAAATGTATTATACACCAAAGCGGATGGTTCGGTTAATATTGCAATGATCATCCCCGCTAATGCACCACCGAGGTGCGCTTCATGTCCTACGTTTTCTTTACGGGAACGGATGCCATAAATGGAATATAACGCAAATGCAAGACCGTAAATCCAACCGGGGATGCCGATAGGAATAAAAAATAAATTGATAGAAAAATTGGGAATGATGGCAATACCGGCAAAGATAACACCGCATACCGCTCCTGATGCACCTACGGAACTGTAATCATTATTTTTTCTGTGCAGCAACAAACCAAAAAGATTACCGCATATAAGACTTCCGAAATACACTAATAAAAAAGCCAAGGGACCCAATGGAACACTGCCGCCAAAAAGAAACAGCGAGACCATGTTGAAAATAAGATGCATCCAGTTAACGTGCAGAAAACCTGAAGTAACAATACGATCGTATTGTTTATAAAGAAGTACTTTCTCAACTTCAAAAGAGTAACGACTAAAAAATTCGCTGCTTTTAAATCCTTTATAGGAAACCAGGAAGTTTGCTATAATGATCAGCAGGCTTAGGATGCCGGTAATTGCCATATCAGTTTTGAGCTCTATCGCCCTTTACAAAAATAATGAATAAGGCATTTGAAAAGCTTCTTATAATTCCATCTTGACAGTCATTTTTTACTGCCAGCCGCTAGATAGTATAAACCATTGACTACCTCAAGCCGGTGGGCTTCGTATCCGAAACGCCCCTGCTTTTTGCTTTGAGGAGAACTATCGCCTTTATATCGCTGATTATCCATTCCTTTACTCAGCAATATTGCAAATCTCACGCAAAAAAAGGTGGCTTATTCGGATACTGGTGTCAGTTCGAAGATAAATTTGTTATGAGATTTATAAGGCTCAAAACTATAATATTCAATCACTAGAGATAAGCTATGTATTATTGTTGTTTCAACAACCATATATCATACACCTTGGAATTTTTCCGCCAGTTTAATTGCGATTCCTCTGGTTCATCAAAAGTAATGGTCATTTTACCATCGGCATTGGCATTCAACGGTACTACCCATTCTTTAAAAGTATCCGCTTCTTTGTTGTACATAGTTGGTGAAAGTCTTTGTCCATCGGCGCGGATTAAGGCGTCGCCATACCCGCATACGCGGATGATATATCTTGTATTGGGATCAAGATTGGTATACTCAATTACAGGGCAACGTTGAAAGGTTTGAAAAGATAATCTTTTACGGCTCTTTCCATTATCCCACCAGGCAATATCTGTGGCATCATCTGAAATGGTTTTTACACGAGGCCCTTTGGTTATACTGGATATATCATCATAATAGTTACCTGCCCCGGGATTTTCCCAATGGCTGATCTGTTGCAGTTGCTGCCATTGAATTTTCTTATCAGTAAGAGAATCTATTTTCGCAAATTCATCTGCCAGCCACCAGCGGTTGTTGAGTGGGTAATCTACAAAATCCAATACAGCTCCACGTTCGTACCCACGGGCTTTGTATTTTGGCACACTCGTTTGTAAGCCGATAGATGTATACAGGTCAGCACATAAATCTTCAATGCGTTTTCTCAGGTCTGTTGATATTGGCATATTGTCGGCTTCATTCACTTTACCCAAGGCAGTCTTCATTACTTGTGTTATATTGGTTGTATCTGCACCAGACAATATTTCGTTAGCGTTCTTTTCCAACTCCTGTTCATATATCAATCTTCTTCTTGTATATGTGTCATAATAAGCACGCAATAAAAGCATCTGCCAGCGCCAGTTATTTTTGAGTGATGGATGTGTTGCTTCCAGGTTTTTCCAGAAAGAAAAAGTGGTTTCAACACCGCCGTTCTGCGCAAGCGGTCCTCTCCAGTTTTGCTCCAATGCTGCAATGCCTGCCGCTACTGGCTTTTCGGTATTTTCACCAAAGAAAAAGCGGGCATATTCTTCCAGCGTTTCATTTACATCTTTATTGGGATCCCACGCACCCATGCTCCAGATAATTTTATTGATATCATCGTGGCATCCATCTGAATAAGAAACAAAGCCATCCGTAAAAGGAGCATATGTGTGTTGAATATTTGAAAAATTAAAAGGACGGGGATTAACAGATTCACGACCTAACGTTAATGCATAGGCCTGATCCCATTTCTCCACCGGAAATTCGCAGCGGACAGCATGCGTGATATCAGGATATTCCCTGTGTTTGTATTGAGCCGGCAAGCGGAAACGTGTTTCGGCCATGGGTGGGCTGCCGGGTCCAGATACTACACCTTCCAGCCAATCTGGTTTTTGCTCTCTCAGATACCGGTAAAAATAATCTACCTGTTCTTCGTTGAATCCCTGCAGCGAAATCCACACTTTAGCATTTGGATGATATTTTACTAACCGGTCATGAATATCTTTTAGAAAAGGCATTACATCCGAAGGATGATTTTCTCCCGGATCTCCACCAGGAAAAAAGATATGATCCAATCGCGGACAAGCTTTGTAAAATGCTTCATGCATGTCCAGTTCTGCTTTGCGCTTTTCCGTATCCTTCAAATCAAAAGTAGCGGGCGTCCATACCCAGTAATCCATATCGTATTGCTGGCATAATTCACTCATTTTAATCCGCATTTCGGCAGAAGAAATTTTAAAATGCGGGCTCGGTGCTTCTCCTTCCTGGAAGGGAATACCTTCAATAGCATTGGTGCCGAATATGGCAAGGTCGCGGTAATATTGCTCAAACTGCGCTACCGACCATGCATCGTAAGAATTGGCTGTGGTACGATATCCTAATTGATGACCGCGAATAGGATATGCTGGTGAAGAAGCAACATCCACGGGAGCATCCAGTTGCACCATATTTTTGCCCATTTGTAAATGGCGCAGTAGCCAGCCGGCACCAAATAAAACACCCCTGCTATCTGCACCAACTATCCAGATTTTTTTTCCTTCAATACTAAATACCCTGAAACCTTCTTTTTTGAATTCAGGGCTTATCATTCTAGATTTAAAAGGAATATTTAATTTGCTATACTCCGGATCAGAAGATAAAGTGATAATGATAGAACCATTTACACCGCCATTTCCCGTTTTGAGAACAATGCCCGTGCGTTTCGCTATCTCTTCTGAAAGCACTTTAAATACAGTTTCATGCATAGGCGAAGGAACAACCGGGGACACATTAACTACCCCATTCTTTAATGAGATACTTTGGGCTTTAGCAGGTATATAAAAAAAACAGCTTACTGCAACATATAAAAATAAATAAACAAAGGAGCAACGATTACGTTTAATAAACATCTTCAGCAAATTTGGTGAATCATTACCGCCAATGAGCAGGAATTTCACTAAATATACTGATGCACAACACGAAATGTTTTGATAATAAACGGTGAATGCTCTTAAAACAAATGATATTGCCTGCGAGGTACTTTGTGTATTATGTCAGTTAATGCTGCATCCAGTAAGGGATACTTAAATTCAAAACCCGTTTCCACTATTTTAGCAGGCAATACCCAACGACTTTTTAAAACCAATTCGGTTGGGGTGCCTATCAATGGAGCTCCTACATGTAACAGACATTCATAAGCGGGTAGCCCAAACCGGTGCCCGGTGGTTTTTCTTAAAGTGCGCATAAACACATTGTTGGTAACAGGGTTAGGCGAACAGCAGTTAAAGGTGCCGGTGAGATCTTTATGATTATAAATCCATTCAATCATTCTGCAGGTATCTTCTTCGTGTATCCAGCTATACATTTGTTTACCACTCCCCTGTTTGCCACCTAAACCAAATTTTAGCAAATTCAAATAAGGAATTAATACACCTCCTATACCTAACGTTACAGCCATACGTAAAGCCACTTTTCGTGTAAAAGGCGTTTGTTGTTCATAAAAATCTTTCTCCCATTTTTTGCAAACCTGTACAGAAAAATCATTCTGTATTTCACCGGTATACTCATCCTGTGGTCTGTCAATTGCATCACGATATATAGTAGCTGAAGAAGCATTGATCCAGAGTGAGGGAGGATTTTTGCATTGTTGTATTGCCGTGCCAATCGCATTTACCGGATACATGCGGCTATCGAAAATCTCTCTTTTATTTTTTGAAGTATAGCGACAATTCACGGTTTTACCAGCAAGGTTAATGATCATATCTGCGCCATCGAGTGCGGTTGTCCAATCCCCGGTTGTTTTGCCATTCCAGGTGACATACACTACATTCTTTAAATCATTCTCAGTTAAAGATTTAAAGTGATTCCGGTTATTTGGCATATTCCTCATCCCTCTTGTAAGAATAACAATATAATTATCCTTACCAAAATACCTGATCATTTCCTCACCAATAAAACCGGTTCCACCGGCAATAACAATTCTTTTATTTTTCATACAAATATTTTAATTGATCAGTAATAGTAACAGCATAGCAATAGAAGTAATATTCAACGCCGCTATCCAGTGGTGGCGTTGAAGAATGCCTGCATAGTGCATGCGGCGCAGGTATTCTTTGAAAATGAAAATGGTTAATCCTAAAAAATATCCAATAATGATTGTGGAAGCATTATTCAGCAAATGCGCAACAGGAATAAACAACAGCAACAAACCGATGGTTGTAAGCGCCAGCATATTTACCTGTCCTAAATATTCAAAAGCATTTTTTACAGACAGCGAAAGCGATAATGTGCAATTGATAGTGACCAGTAAAAAATGCGCCACCTGCAACTGCATAAACGATAGATGGTAATTGGGAAGATGATTCAACAACTGTGTATGCACGGGATAAAGCATCGCAGTATTGAATGATAAAAAAAACAGCAAAAACAAACTTCGATAAAAATAATTACAGGAAGGTGCGCAGTCAATGGTGCCCTGTGAGCAGCGCTTTGCTACAATTACTTTCCTGTTAAAGGAAATAAATTTGTACAATCGGCTTAAAAACCAATCCACAGGTTTAACAGCAACTATTTTTTTTATAAGGGGCGCTTTGCGTGAAAGAATACTTACCAGGGCATCAATACCATATAACACTTCTCCACTATTCATATCAATCAAAGGGATTTCGTTTTTTGCTTTCTCAAAATCAATTGCAGCAATTAAAGACTCATCAATAGTTGAAAACGGTTTTCTTTCTTCGGGCTGCAGCAAACCATATCGTACAAATAATTGGCTATAGGCTATACATAGCGGGCAATTATCATCATATACCAATACCTGGGCTTTCATTTTAAAACTATTTATATTTTCAGAAAATAGTGAAAATTAATATCTCAATAAAAGCCGGTCGCCCGGCTCACGCTGTCATTAAGTAGGTTTTTATTTAAACATTTTCACAAGGTTACTTACAAACCAATTCTCTTCTGCCTTTATCATTGCATCCAGTGTTTTATCAGCCTGCTGCCCTAACTTTTTTATTCCACTGATTGTATCCATCAGCGCCTTTACGTGTTTATCACGCTTGTCACCTTCCGTTTGCTCCAGCTTTTCCATTAATTGAAGCATGGGTTCCAACTCTCTCTTCTTTCTTTCCTTTACAATCTGTTTTATCACTTTCCAGATATCTTTTTCTGCGGTAAAAAATTCCTTTCGTTCACCTGCCACAATTACTCTTTCTGCCAGTCCCCAACTAATCAAATCCCGCACATTCATATTTACATTTCCCCTGCTGATGTTCAGTTCCTGCATCATATCATCCTGGCTTAATGGATCAGGACTGATGAGTAGCAAAGCATGAATTTGTGCCATAGTGCGGTTAATACCCCAATTGGTTCCGAATGCTCCCCAGCTATTGATGAATTGCAATTTTGCTTCTTCCAGTTTCATGTTTCAAAGCTATATATTATTTTCGAATTTTCAAATATTACTGAAAGTTTAATTATTTGATAAACGCTCCTGAGTTTTTGCAATCCATCAAAATAAAAAACTCCCGGCAAAAAAATGCGCGGGAGTTTCCGTTGTATGTATGATGAGAAAAGAATAGTATTACTTACCTCCTATTTTAAAAAAGAGACCTACATCAAACGTCCAGAATTTGTCTGTTGGCTTGGTATCAAACTCAGCGTTTACGCCTGGCACCGTAACATTATTTTTATCACCCGAACCAAAAAGGAAATTATATCCTGCCTGACCAAATATACCAACCGGACCCAGCTCAATATTTAAACCGGCACGGGGAGCAGCACCAAAAAATGTTTTCTTATCAGTGAATTTGTTGCTGTACCCGGCTCCGCTTTCGTTTGATTGTATAATAGTGGCAATATTCTGCCTGAAGTAGGCACCGGCATCTACTCCCAAATATGGGCGAACAGGAGCTTTTCCAAAATAGTAATCTAATGATGCCGTAACTGGCACAATGGTATTTCCTGCCAGAATTTTATAATTGTTGCCGTTTACGTTCATCTCGTTGGTCTTTACATTTTTGGGGTAAGCTCTACCTGCTATACCAATAGCAAAATGATCTGCAACTAAAAATTTTACATTAGCACCAAAGCCCCATTGGGAACTACCTGTACCTTCCAGTCTTGAACCATGTACTCCAATCTGAACCTGGCTAAAAGTAGCAGTGGAAATAAACAAAAATAAAATTCCCATGCCCAGATACAACAACTTCGTTTTCATAAAAATTATTTTAAGGTAATAAAACAGTATAATAATAAATGAAGAAAAACTATGCCAGAAAAGAAACCACATTTGCATGCATTACAGATAACAAAATTGTGAAGCGTAGTTCTATGGCGGTTTTTAAGCTACAACCTGCTTATTGAATAAACATAGAATGGATTGCAACAACAAAGAAAAAATGTGGTGAAAAAAGTACAGTATTCATTGTTGAGGTAATTATTCCTCAACAATTTATACGGCTCTTCTTTTGATTTCTTTATTAATGAGTGCAAGTTCTCTTCCTGTTTGGCCTGCAACAGAACTGTTCTCCTGTGCACGACGCATAAGGTATGGCACTACATCTTTAATAGGACCGAATGGTAAGTATTTACTTACAGAACATCCAGCTTTAGCAAGGTTAAAAGTAATATTATCGCTCATGCCATACAGTTGCGAAAAATGGATATGCGGGTGATGCAGTGATAGCCCTTTTTGAATAAGCAACCGCGTGGCCAATAAATTGCTGTACTCATTATGTGAGGCAACAATAAGCGCAATTTTGTTTATATGTTCTACACAAAAAGAGAGCGCCTTGTTGTAATCATTGTCGCATGTCTCTTTATCGGGTTGAATGGGAGATGCATAATTCAGGGTTTCGGCTCTCTTCCTTTCCTTTTCCATGTAAGCTCCGCGAACCAATTTAGCACCCAATAAAAAATCTTTCAATTCGGCCGCTTCCAACGAATCTTTCAAAAAAGCCAACCGATCGTGCCGGTATAGCTGAATGGTATTATATACTACAGCTTCCTTTTTATTAAACTTTGCCATCATTAATATGGTAATTACATCTACCGGGTCCTGGATCCATGTTTCTTCAGCATCTACCAACACACCAATTTTTTTCTCTGCCGCAGTAGCGCAAATTTTTTCCATTCTATCCTGTACTCTTTGCCACTCTGCCTTCTCTTCTTCAGTAAGCGTTTCAACCGCTTTTGCATAGCGCTTCATTAAAGAACCCTGGTTATCTGCCACAGATGAATCTAATTTTTCCAGCAATTCAAACCGTGCAAAACCAGTAACCTTTATGCTCATAAAGGGAATGTTGGTTTGAGTAGCTGCATAGTTGATTACTTTTATAAACTCCTGCATGGAATGATCAAATGCTTCCTCACCACTCTCCCCTCCTTCTACACCATAATCCAGTATCACACTTACCTTGTAAGCCCCTAATTTTTTTGCAACCTGCGCGGTTTCTTCCAATGTTTCTCCTCCAATAAACTGATCAAAAATAGTGTTACGGATAATGCCTTTTATAGGTAACCCTACTTTTATAGCCCAGGGTGTAATGCGGGTACCAAGCTTTACAAGAGATGCATATCCCATGGAAGAAAAAAGGAATTTCGCTTTTTTTAACTCCTTATCCGTTTTATACTCAAAAGCATTTTGAGTATTATCAAAAGAAATAGTCATTTCCTCCTGCATACTACATTGTTTGTATAAATGTAAGTAACCAAAACATATAACTACAAACGGGCGGAGAATTTTTATATAAAATGCAAACCTTGCTTTTCTTTATCTTGCAAGCCGCTTTATTTATTATGAGAATTACGCATACAGATATCTACAAGCTCAGCATTCCGATGCACCCTTTTTCTATTGCAACAGGTACCATGCACTTTGCGCAAAACATTTTTATAAGAATATATACCGACGAAGGATGGTATGGTGTAGGTGAGTGTTCTGCTTTTCCGGTGATCACCGGTGAAACACAGGCTACCTGTTTTGAAATGGCAAAAGACTTTGCTGCGCTTTGGAAAGATAAAGATCCACTTCTGTTGGAAGAAAGAATACAGGAACTGCATGCGCTTACCGCTTATAATGGTACCGCAAAAAGTGCTTTTGATATGGCATTGTATGATATTAATGCAAAGAAAGTTGGGCTGCCTTTATATGCATTTTTAGGGGGAAATAAAAAGCGGATGGAAACCGACCTGACGGTAGGTATAGACACACCGGAAGCCATGGCACAAAAAGCGCTTTCGTTTAAAAACGATGGGGTGCGGATTATAAAAGTGAAACTGGGTAAAAATGCCCAGGATGATATTGAAGCCATCCGGCAAATAAGAAATGCGGTTGGTGACAGTATACAGTTACGTATAGACGCTAACCAGGGATGGAGTATGGAAGATGCTGTTTTTGTATTAAACGAACTCTCTGACTATGATATCGCGTTTTGCGAACAACCTATGCGCAGGTATAACGATCATCTGTTGCCTCAACTAAAAAAATTGTCGCCGATCCGTATTATGGCAGATGAAAGTGTGTTTGATCATTACGATGCAGCACGCATCATTGCCGCCGACGCATGTGACTATGTGAACATCAAGTTTTCAAAAAGCGGTGGAATATTGGAAGCAAAAAAAATAAACGAAATTTGTGTTGAGCATCATATTCCCTGCATGATGGGTGGCATGCTCGAAAGTCGTGTAGCATTAACTGCTTTTGCACATTTTGCATCTGCCACAGAAAATATCCAGTTTTACGATATGGACACCTGTATGCTTGGTCATAAGGCTGACCCGGTTACAGGAGGTGTGCGGTACAATCAATATTTTGTAGAATTACCAGACGGTATTGGCATTGATGCGGATGTGGATGAAGCATTTTTGCAGACACTTGAAAAAGTGACCATCTGAAAAAAGCAACAACAATAACTTTCAAATTTTTACAATGGATACAGTATCAAAAAAAGCAAGCGAATCACTGATACAGATGACGGAGTTGGTTTTGCCAAACGACACCAATGTATTTGGCAATTTAATGGGAGGACGCCTGATGTACTGGATGGATATTGCAGCAGCACTATCTGCACAAAAACATGCCAATGCCCCGGTAGTTACAGCTTCCGTTGATAATATATCTTTTGAATCACCTATTATGCTGGGAAATGCCGTTTACATTGAAGCCAAAGTGAGCCGGGCTTTTAAAAGCTCTATGGAAGTGCATATGCGGGTATGGGGAGAAAACCTGAAGAACCAGAACAAATACAAAAGCAATGAAGCTTACTACACTTTTGTTGCATTGGATGCCGAAGGCAAATCTGCAGCCGTTCCGCAATTGATACCCGAAACCGAAGATGAACAAAGGCTTTATGAAGGAGCGATGCGCAGAAGACAACTGCGTTTAATTCTCGGTGGAAAAATGAAACCGAATGATGCTATTGAATTAAAGGCGTTGTTTTTTGATAAATAAGCGCGGTTGTGAATCCGGTTTTTATCACTCACATACGGAAGAAGACAGACGTGAGATGTGAAATTTCCTTAACTCGTCTTTCGTTTCTCTCTCGTTTTACTTTTCACCATTCATTATTGACTATTCATGTGGAAAATGTCGTGCCTACGGCACTCAATATCTTCCGGCATTTATTTTACCAATATGTCGCTCCCATGGAGCTTATTGGCCGTGCTCAATAATGCTTCACACATAGTTAAAAAAGCTAAGCCTGTCAGGATTAAAGGAACAGTCAAGCCTCGTAGAGGTGATATTTTGGAGGATATAAGCAAAATAAAATGGCTAAGTGCCGTAGGCACGACATTTTTGTAATGCCTGGAAAGAATCTTACAATATCATAAGCCCTCGTTTCCCACCAGATGATGCATGTATGTTTCTTAAGGAAACGACATTGATTACCATTCACTATTGGCTATTCACTTTGTATTTATCGCTTTGTTCAATCGCATCCATCACCTGGTCTAATATCACATCAAGATTATCTTCATAATTAATCTGCATAGGGGGTTTGATAGTAACCGAAAGTTGAACACCTTTTTGCATCAGTTTCAGGCTTTTTTTATGAAAGGCAAGATTGAAATTTTTAATAACAATAGGTATTACTGTTGCACGACTTTGTTTGATAAGAAACGCGGTTCCCTTCCGCCCTGCTGCAAACGGCGTGGTAGTACCTTGTGGAAATGTGATCACCCAGTTTCTTTGCAAGGCTGTTAATATTTTTTTGGTGTCCGACAAATTAAGTCCCTTTCTCACCGTTTTATCTTCTTCTACCCAGGTGCGCTTTACCGTTAGTGCTCCGGCCAATGCCATTAACCTGCTCATAAAGGTTTTCTTCATGGTATCTTCTGCCGAAACAAAATATACACTTGAAAAAGGATTGAGCAGGTAATAAGGTATACCCAGTTTATTTTGCTTGCGCCATTTTACTGCGCAGAAAATATGCAGGAAAGCAATCACATCCATAAAATAGGTCTGGTGATTGCTTATAAACAACACTTTATTTTTAGGCAGGTCTTTAATATGCTCCGTTCCCGAAATCTTTAACTTATTTATTATCGCCAGTCCGGGATATGACAATGAACCAATGATCACATATACTATCTTTCTAACAATCTTTACATAACGCAACCTTTCCAGCAATGAAGACATAAGCAAACTATTTTCGCATTGATGCATTTCAAATTTTTGCTTCGGTGGGCGGTAAGACACCGCCCAGTGCGTCGCTAACGGTTGGTGTCTCCACCAACCTGCGAAAATTTGAAATACACCTTTCGCATTGGTTTAGCACACAATATAGCATATTTGTAAAAACTTTGTTAACCCCTTTGTTGTAGCTGCTTCTCTTTATGTAATAGCTGAAGCATATACATCATTTAAAAAAATCACTATTATGAAAAAAACGTTTCTTACAGTAGTTGTTATAGCTTTTGCATGCATAAGTATGGCGCAGATAAATACTAATCCATATCCCAAAACCATATCTGTAACCGGCAGCGCAGAAATAGAAATTATTCCGGACGAAATTTATGTGCAGGTGGATTTAAGAGAATACGAAAAAAAGGGAGCTGGCAAAATTGACATTGAAACCATCAAAGCCAAATTTCTGCAGGCTTGTAAAACGGTTGGAATAGCTGACTCCAATATCAGCATAGCTTCTTACGAAGGGGCAGATCTTTTTTACTGGCTCACCAAAAAGAAAAAAACACCGGATATGATGGCGAGTATCAGTTACCAGGTAAAATTCAGCAGCAGTAATAAAATAGATCAACTGGTTGAACAACTGGATGATCAGGCTACCCAGGGATTTCAGATTACAAAAACATCGCACAGCAAAATGACGGAGTACCGTAAACAATTAAAAATTCAGGCAATAAAAGCAGCAAAAGAAAAAGCCATATACTTGTCTGAAGCTGTTGGAGAAAAAGCGGGTGAAGCCGTTACTATACAGGAACCGGCTGAAACACCAGATTTTCCTATTTACAACGAAGCTCTCTTATCAAATAAAATCTCTCAAAGCCGTATGCAATCAACCGCCGGCTTTAATGAGTCTGGAGCAGTAGATTTTAAAAAAATAAAACTTCGGTATGAAGTAAGTGCAGTTTTCGCTTTAAAATAAAAATACTAACGTAAATAAAAGCAGCTTCAAAATAAAAGAAGCTGCTTTTTTGTGTAATAATTTCCACAAGAAAAGGATGAATTACCCATCGTGAATGCCATAAATCCATCCTTCACATTTTAAATGCTTTTTTATAATAGCTAAATAGGCATTGCGTATATGGTATAATTTTTTATATATTCAATAATCAAAATTACACATATGCAAAACTGGCTTAGAACTTTAATCGCCGGATACGGAGCTTATAAGTGGGGCGGAGGATGTCTCGGTTCCATTTTAGTTTTTGTGGTTATTTATTACCTTCTGGGTCACTGCAACTAAATAAATTGTACAGCATCCGGTAATGGTCAAATTACACACTGATCAGTTATCTTAGCTTTATTATGCGTTTAAAAAAACGAACCCGCAATATATTATGGCTTCTGCTGGTAGTTTTGCTTTTTGTTATAGGTCGTTTCATTTACCTGGCAACACCTATTATAACAGGGTTTGGTGCTAAAAATCTTTGTTCGGCGGTTTTCCTGCAACATCGTTCTGTTGATACCATTATTAAAGAAGATCTCTCCGATTTTCCTATATCCTTGGCCAGTTACTCATTGAATGAAAAAGATTCTTCGGTTACTGCCACTATCCTTGGGTTGGCAAAACAAAAAGTTATTTACAGGAAAGGATTTGGAGCTACACTTATAAACGATTCTTCTGAAACGCAAATCCGGAATCAGCCATCAATAAATATTCCTGCACCTTTATTTAACCCAGATACCATTGCTTGGCCAAACGGCGATAAATTGCCGGATACTTTGCCTGCTTCTGTGAATAAAGCCAGGCTTCAAAATATCCTGGATTCCATTTTTAAAAAACCTGATCCACCAAAAACAAGAGCAGTTTTAGTTGTGTATGACGGACAAATTGTTGCGGAGCAATATGCAGATGGTTTTGACAGGCATAGTTTGATGCAGGGATGGTCTATGTCGAAAAGTATAACGGCTGCACTTACAGGTATTTTGGTGAAGCAGGGAAAGCTAAACATTAATGCTCCTGCTCCTGTTGCAGAATGGCAAACCAATGAGAAAAAGGCTATAATACTCAAACAGCTTTTACAGCAAACATCTGGTTTGCAATACAGGGAGAATTACGCCACACCGAGTGAGGCTACCAACATGCTTTTTAGAAAAGGAAATATGGCGGCTTATACGGCTCAACTACCATTGCAATACGCACCGGGTACCGTATTTAATTATTCAAGTGGTAATGCCAATATTGTAAGCAGAATCATTCGCCAAACTGTTGGTGAAGCGTCTTACCATACATTTCCTTATCAATCTTTATTTCTTCCAATCGGTATGTATTCAACCATACTTGAACCAGATGCTTCGGGCACGTATGTGGGATCATCTTACACATGGGCTACCGCAAGAGATTTTGCACGGTTTGGTTTGCTGTATTATAATGATGGCAAATGGAACAATCAGCAAATATTACCGGAGTATTGGGTAAAAGAAAGTAGGCAACCTGTACCGGCAGATAAGCTACAGCATTACGGTTATTTCTTTTGGTTAAATGGCTTTGACAAAAAAAATCCTTCGCGCCGCTGGTATCCTGATGTACCTGCTGATATGTATTTTGCAGATGGTTTTGGCGGACAGGATATATTTATTATTCCTTCCAAAAAGCTGTTGGTTGTGCGGTTAGGGCTACACGTTATAGATGAAAATAAAGTGCTGAAGGAAATTATTGCCGCAACTTCTCCATCCTCATAATAAAAGGCTGTTGTAAATATTTGGCAATAATGTTTACCTTAATGCAAAATAACCTTTATGACATTCGCACTTAAAATCCTTAATTCAGCGCTTATTCTTTTTGCACTCTATATGGGTATTAAACAAGGATGGGCAATGCTTACCGGCAAACAGCAAATGATAGAGATGTTCGGCAAATGGAACTTCAGTAAAGAGGGTATAGCGGTTTTAGGTGGATTTACTATTCTTGGAGCAGTACTTGTATTATTCCCTCAAACTTTTTTGTGGGGCAACTTTATTACCGCTGCCGGTATATTGCTTATTATCTGCCTTCATTTAAATGAGGCAAATGCAGACACATCTACCAAACTAAAAGGTGCTTTTATTGAATTGACCTTCCTGTTGCTATCATTAGTAATTATTTACTTACAACATCCATTAAAAAGATAATTGTTCTCAATTCTACTCATCATTCAAAATGTAAAGAAATTATATGCCTGTTAACTTTGATAAACTTACAAACCCTGTCGTAAAATCTGCTATTCAAGCATTGGCACACGGAGATGCAAAAGCATGGTCGTCAAATTTTATTACCAATCCTGCTTTATATGATGACGGAAATAAAATAGATTTTCACAACTTCTCTAAAAGCGCGCTGGGTCACGAACATTTTACCAGTATTGATAAGGTAGAAAGCAACGGGCTGGATGTATATGGACAATTCCATTCCGATCAGTGGGGTGATTTTAAAACTTATTTTAAATTTCTGATAAATAAGGAAGGCAAAATTGAAAGGCTTGATATTGGGCAGGCTGATTATTAATATGGAACTTATAACAGCAGTAAAACTTATACAAAATGAGTATGTAAAGAACCAGCCAATAACCAACTGGGCTGACCTTGGCTGTGGATCAGGATTGTTTACATACGCGCTTGCTACATACCTGGAAAAGGGAAGTACTATTTATGCAGTGGACACCTCAAAACAATTGCAGGATAGCATTACTCCTGGTGGGATTTCAATAAAAGCATTACAGGCAGATTTTGTAAAGGATGTTCTCCCCATTCAACAATTGGATGGTATATTAATGGCGAACGCATTGCATTACGTAAAAGACAAACTATCTTTTATTCATCAAACATCCAGGTATACCCAAAGTAATGCCAGGTTCCTGATTGTAGAATATGATACTGATAAACCAGTAAAAACATGGGTACCTTATCCTGTTAGTTTTGCTTCGCTTGAAACAGTATTTAAAACAGCTGGTTACAGCAATATACAACGGCTGGGCAGTCATCCGTCTGTATTTGGTAACACAATATACGCAGCCATCATACAAAAATAGTTTCTGCTTTTTGCATATTTTTACCGCAATAGAATAGTATATGCCATACTTTTCATAATAAAAATACTAATAAACAAAATTATCCGGGCATGACAAAAGGAAGACTCGAAGCATTCAGTGATGGTGTGATTGCTATTATTATCACCATTATGGTTTTGGAACTTAAAGTTCCGCACAGCGATCAATGGGAATCATTGAAGGAAATGTGGCCGGTATTTTCAAGTTATGTGATCAGTTTTTTATATGTTGGTGTTTATTGGGGCAATCATCATCACCTGTTGCACACAGTAAAAAAAATAAATTCAGGTATTATGCTGGCAAACCTCAATCTGTTGTTCTGGCTTTCGTTGATACCAATAGCTACAGACTGGATGGGCGAAAACCACTTTGCCCCTAACCCGGTAATATTATATTCAGTACTTCTTCTTATAACCGGATCATCCTTTACCATTTTACAGCGAATAATTGTAAAAACATATCCCTACGATTCTGAGAAAAAAGATACAGCATTAAAAACAACCTGGAAAAGCATTTTTTCTATTGTTGGTTATGTGCTGGCCATTTTGATTGCTTTTTTCAATTCAAAAATATCGAGCATACTCCTTTTTGCCGTGGCCATTATGTGGCTTGTTCCCGATAAGAATATTGAGAAATTGATAAACAATGAAAATGAATAATTGCCGCTGTACTACTGTTTTCTATTGCTTCATTACATATTTTTGTTTCATTAATTACAATAAACTTTTCATACAAAAACACAGGATATTTAAAAAACCATTTACATGCATGCAGGTCGTCGCTATTCGCTGAAAGAGTTTTTGTATTGGACAAGAAGAGATATTTATGTCCTCATAATATTTGCTGCTATCCCTACCATCCTTTTCCAGGTGTTACATGTAAAATGGTTGGCCTTGCCCTGGGTTCCTATTGCATTGGTAGGTACTGCGGCGGCCTTTATTGTAGGTTTTAGAAATACACAAACCTATAACCGATTATGGGAGGCGAGGCAGATCTGGGGTGCCATAGTAAATTCGAGCCGGTCATGGGGAATAATGGCAAAAGATTTTGTGAATAATAAAAATGAAGCCGGCAGTGAAGGTGTACATCGCGAACTGATCTATCGGCATATAGCATGGCTTACCGCCTTGCGTTTTCAATTGCGTGAATCGCGGGTGTGGGAAAACATTAAAGGAAAAATATCCAATAAAGAATACAGTAATCTGTACACAGTAGATGAATGGATCAACAAAATAGATACTGCATTAGTTCCATTTTTATCTGAGCAGGAACTTCAATATGTGTTATCTAAAAAAAACAGGGCTACTCATATCATCAGTTTACAATCGGCACATTTAAAGAGGTTGAAAGAGCAAGGCTTGATTGATCCACTCAACTATATTGAAATGGAAAACCTGTTGGTAAATTTGTATGAACAGCAGGGCAAATGTGAGCGCATAAAAAACTTTCCTTACCCACGGCAGTTTGCTACCATCAACCAGATGTTTATAAGATGTTTTGCCGGGCTTATACCTTTTGGCATGCTTAATGAATTTCAAAAATTAGGTGATGTGATGGTTTGGCTAACTATTCCTTTTAGCGTTACGGTTGCGTGGATATTTATGGCAATGGAAAAAGTAGGCGAAAGCACAGAAAATCCTTTTGAAGGCGGCGCAAACGATGTACCTATTACTTCCATGTGCAGAACAATTGAAATAGATTTAAGAGAAATGCTGGATGAAAAAGAATTGCCACCTGCATTAACGCCTGTGAACAACATTCTGATGTAATGAACTAACAAAACAAATACATGCATACACAAAAATGGCTTTTATTACGAGCGGCAATACCGGTGTTAATATTTTTATTTACATGGGTGAGCGTTAATGCACAAACACAATTTAATGGGTGGTTTGCATCATTCAACACCATTAAATTGAAAGACAAGTTGAGTTTTTATTATGATATACAATTAAGAAGCACAGATAAAGTTGAGCATGTTCAGGCTTTATTGCTGAGACCAGGACTAAACTACCAGGTTTCAAAAAATAAAATTCTTACGGCAGGTTATGCGTTTATTCATAACCGTAGAACCTCTTCGGGTATTACAGGATACATGCCTGAGCACAGAATATGGGAGCAGTTTACGGTTTCTCACAATATTCTTTTTGCACCGTTGGCACATCGCTTCAGGTTGGAGCAAAGATTTATTGGCAATCCTGTACCTGCAAATAATGAATTGAACAGAGATGGATATGTATTTGCTAACCGCTTCAGGTATTTTTTCAGGAGTGTTATTCCTTTTAGTGGTGAAAAGAAATTTGTGAAAGGAATATTTGGAGCTATACAAAATGAGGTGTTCCTGAACATTGGCGATAAATCAAATGTAAATGGTAAAACTTTTGATCAAAACAGGGCCTACCTGGCTTTCGGATATCGTTTCAGCAAAAGCTTTGATATAGAAGCTGGTTATTTGAATCAATATATTTCGGGCAGAAACAACGCGGTTACCAACAATCATGTGTTGCAGTTTGCCACTTATACAAGATTGTGAAAATTACCGCAGATTCGCAGATTGAGTATCCAAAATGGATGTGTTATTACCACAAAAATGTAGCTTTGAGGGGAGACCATTCTTAAAATTTCCTTATGGCAAAAACTTCTTCTATCAATCGCGAATGGCATGAAAAAAACAGGATGCCAACAAACACCAACTTTGAGCAAAGGGTTAAATGGC
This sequence comes from Agriterribacter sp., assembly GCA_047600465.1. GTDB lineage: Bacteria > Bacteroidota > Bacteroidia > Chitinophagales > Chitinophagaceae > Agriterribacter. The sequence continues at coordinate 195,133 of JASGKU010000005.1, read as the reverse complement.
ACCTGGAACATCAGAAAAATTGCTCCTGCAGACCCATACCCGCTAAGCTTGCAGAAGAAATGAAAAAGAAAGGAATAAAGTTTAAATGAAAATATACATGTCAAGAATATACGTTTCGGTAATAGCGATGATGACAATTATTCAAACTGTATTTGCACAGGATGCAAAAGAAATTGCAGGTACTTATTTTTTAAAAGACGTACAGGGTGTTGCCAGCGGCTTTAACCTGAAACCTAATTATACGTTTACTTTTTTTTATACCAAAGATAATCTTACCCGCACCGGTTCTGGAAGATGGGATATTGAAAAAAACACTATCAGTTTTAATGGAAGACCAAGACCTGCAAGAGATTTTAAGCTTGTTTCAGCACGGAAAGTAAATGACAATTTTGTTACCGTTCAATTTTCGGATGAGAACGACGGCACTTACATAAAAGATATTCAGTGTACTTTGTATACCGCAAGGGGAAGACAAAAAATATTTACTAATAAAGATGGCATTGTTCAATTTACCCGGCAGGAAATAGATTCACTGCAAATTCTTTCTCCATTGTTTCCAGATCATCCCTTTACTTATATTCCGCTCAATAAAATTCAAAACAGTTTTGAATTCAGTTTTGAAAAATGGGTAGCCGAAGTTTTTTTTGAAGATTTTACGCTTCAGTTAAGCAACAATGTACTTTCAGGCAAACATCCACTTTTAAAAGGCAATACCTTTCTTTATATAAAAGATAATTGAGTTTAGTTTAGTTTCGTTTATTTTAATACTCTCATTCATTACCTCTTCTTGGGCTCGGTCTCGCCTCCTTTTTTTCTGCAGGTCGTGCTGAAGGTTGTGGAGCTGGTCTCGGTGATGGATTTACCGGTCTGTTAACCTGTTGGGCAGGACGCGGTGATGGATGCACAGGTCTTGGCGATGGCGCAGGATTAACGGGTCTAGGTGCAGGCCTCGGCGACGGATTAGCCGGCTGAGTTGGTTGCGGTGCTGGTGTAGGATTAACGGGTTTAGGGTGAGTTGGCCTTGGCGAAGGTGCCGGATTAATCGGTCGTGGTGAAGGATTGGTTGGTTGTGTTGGTCGTGGTGATGGTGCAGGATTAACAGGTCTTGGATTTGTTGGCCGATTAAAATTATTGGAAGGATCTCTTTCCGGAAGTTTTGAAACAGGTCTCAGTTTATCAAACGTTTCAACCCTTCCCGGTCTTGAGTCAGGCTTTTTATCTACAGAAGGCCGGTAAATTGCAAGTTTGTTATTGTTTACCCTATCAGCATTAGGATTTGTTGCATTGGTAATTTCCATCGGCCGTATTCTTGTACGCGTTTCTCTTTCTACCTGTCCTACTTCCGGGCCACGCAACCATGTGGCATTGGGTCTGCCTGCACCAGCTCTATCTTGGTAAACATTATTGATGATAGTGATATTGTTATTTACAATGGTTGTATTATTTCTTATCGCGTAGTTATTCCAGTTGTTGCTTCCAAAACGATTGCGTGGTACAAAAGTCCACCAGTTTTGAGAAGGGGGTCGCCAGCCAAAATTAATGTTGATGTTAATATCTGGTCCTAATGGAGCCCAGCCATAATTTCCACCATATGATCCCCATGCTACCCATGCCGGAGCCCAGTCGTAGCCAGGTAACCATAGCCAACCTCTCCAGTCGTCATAAATCCATCTTCCGTAATGAAACGGCGCCCATCCCCATTGATAATACGATACCCATGTCCATCCGTAATGTGTGTATACCCATCTTCCGTTAGAACCATATGGCTTAAAATAACGTCCTGCATTGGGCGCCCAAACATAGCCTCCATATTCTGGATAATTCACCCAAATACCGTAAGGGCTCAGTTGATCGTAAAAAGTTTGAAAGGATATATAGCCGCCGCCGTATTGCGCTTCTGTTTTTGATTGCAGTACTGTCAAAAAAGAAAAAATAATGATCAATTTTTTCATTGCCCTGATTTTAATTTTTTCAATATATCAAACTGGTGTTCTGCAAAGTTATATCAGGGAGTTGGGGGACGTTCATCAGCCGAGGGACCATACAATCCGGGAACGGGAACATTTAATAATCGTAAATATACAGATAATTGCCCACGATGATGAATGATATGATTCATCACCAGGTTGCGCAGCGCTATTTTTTTTGTTAAGGTATAGGCAATCACTTCTCCCCTTCTCATCATCCATTGTTCGTTTAATTGTTCGTCAGATACAGTTTCAAGCAATGCGATGGCATCGTTCATGCAGGTTTCAAAAATATCCATTAAAGCTGCACTGGATGAAGCTGTACGACGGTTAAATACCTGTTTTGCAAAATCAAATTCACCACTGTTTATAATATGAGCAACCCATTGAGGCAATTCAGCTACATGGCAAGCCAATCTCTCTAATGTCATGCTTTTTTCATGAGGACGCCATGCAAAGCTTGCTTCGGGTATGCGTGACAGTATTTTGCGGGTATTATTCGCTTCATGCTTTAGTTCTCCAATAAAACCGGTGTTCAGGGGCATCGTGTATTATTTTGGTAAAGATATAATTGATTCTGAAATTGTTTTTCTTTGTATCTTTTTGCCTCAAAAAAAATAACAACATGAAAATGGTTGCATTTCGCCTCTCGATTGTATTTGTGATAACCAGTATTTGTTTTGATGGCTTAGGCCAAATAAGATTGCCCGCTATCTTTTCTGATAATATGGTTTTACAGCAACAGTCTGATGTAACGCTCTGGGGCTGGTCTTCCCCCGGGGAAAAAATATTCATTACCAATTCATGGAACAACACAACCGATTCAGTAATGGCTACCGGCGATGCTAACTGGAAAACTGTTATTAAAACCCCTGGTGCAGGCGGACCCTATACTATTACATTAAAAGGAATTAGTACCATTGTTTTGAAAAACGTGATGCTGGGTGAAGTTTGGGTTTGTTCTGGTCAGTCTAATATGGAATGGAGCAGCCTGAACGGATTGCCGGAAATGGATAAGGAATTACCCAACAGTACCAACCAAAATATACGTTTGTTTCATATACCTAAAACCACATCGGCGTTTCCGCAGGATAATTGTGCCGGCACATGGAAAAACTGCACACCTGAAGCTTTAAAAAGCTTTAGTGCAGTGGCATATTTTTTTGGGAAAAAATTACAAAAAGAATTGAATGTTCCGATTGGCCTTATTAATACCAGTTGGGGTGGTACACCAGCAGAAGTTTGGACACCAAAAGAAGCGGTAGAAAATGACCCTGAATTAAAGTTGGCTGCAGATAAATTAACTAAAACCGATTGGTGGCCTACTGTCGCCGGCATGAATTACAATGCCATGATTGCTCCTGTTACCAATTTTAATATTGCAGGCGCAATATGGTACCAGGGTGAAAGCAATACAGGAACAGCTGCTTCTTATAAAAAGCTTATGACCACTATGATTGATAGCTGGCGCAGAGCATGGAATAAAGAAATTCCTTTTTATTTTGTAGAAATAGCACCATTTAAATACGGAGATAAAAATATTGGAGCACTGTTACGTGAGGCGCAAACCCAAACCCTCTCTCACCCTAAGACCGGTATGGCTGTAATAACCGACCTGGTAGAAGATGTGAAAGATATTCATCCCCGTCAAAAAATTGGTGTTGGTGAAAGGCTGGCGGGATGGGCGCTGGCAGACACTTACAATAAGCAGGGCCTCGTATACAAAAGCCCGATGTATAAAAACATGGAGGTAAATAAAAACAAAGTAACCGTATACTTTGACAATGCTTCTGATGGATTGGTGTTGAAAGGTGCAGACAAAAAAGCAACAGAATTTTATATAGCAGGTGATGATAAAAACTTTTTGCCTGCAGATGTAAAAATTGAAAACGATCATGTAATACTTTCTAACAAGCAAATCAAAAATCCTGTAGCCGTTCGTTTTGCATTCAGCAATACAGCTATTGGAAATATATTCAGCAAAGGAGGTTTACCGGTTAATCCTTTCAGAACGGATGCCTGGGAGGTTGATACGAGTAAGGAGCAATAGAGCAAAATTAACTTTAGGAATATTAATTGTTGCAATCGATTCGATCAATAGCTGTCAAGTTGAAAATGTAAGTTATTGATTGCCTCAAGCCGGCGCGCCTCGTATCCGCAATGCCACTGCCTTTTACTTTGAGGAGATCGATCATCTATAGAACGCCAATGGGCATTCCCTCTAATGATCTGTGGTGCAAATCCCACGTAAAAGGAGGTGACTTTTGCGGATACTGGTGTCAGTGCGAAGATGAATTGTTTCTATAATTTATATAGCAGTTTGCTAATAAGTCAAAATGCTAATATTTCCTAACAACACTGCCATAGGGTTGTCAGTAGGTACTTCTATTTTTGTTTACATAAATACAAATCATGCAAACAATTGTAGCACCTTTCAGCATTATCGGTATCGCCATAAGAACCACTAATGAAAATGAGCAATCATCCATTGATATTCCGGCTTTGTGGAACAGGTTTTTATCGGAAAATATTATGGAGCAGATCTCCAACAAGATTGACCATACAGTTTATTGCATATACACCGATTATGAAAAAGATCATACCAAACCTTATACAACATTATTGGGCTGTAAGGTTTCCAGCTTACATGAAATACCAAAAGGATTAACAGGAAAATTAGTGGAAGGAGGCAGGTATGAAATATTTACTACACATGGCAGCCTGGCGGATGGTATTGTATATAATGAATGGCTCAAGATATGGGATGCAGGTATTGAAAGAATATATACTTCCGATTTTGAAGTATATGATGAAAGAGCGCAGGATCCAACCAATGCAACCGTAGATATTTTTATCGCAGTAAAAGAGCCATTGTTATAAAGAAAAAAGCATCAAGTTTTGTACTGTTTCAGCTTTCGCTTTACTATACTCAACCCGATGCTTTCGTGAGAGGCTTCCATCTTCTGACGGATTTCCGCTTCTCTTGCTACCATTTTTCTGTTTCCAGTAATTGATAACGTTTGTGAATTAAAGATACTTCTTTTAGTATGTATATTCCAAATTTTACAGCACTTTGATATGCACCATGAACGCACAAAGTTATGCACCGTAAATTTCCTAGGAACGCATATTTTCATACTGCATGGGTATGCCAAGATCCCATGCTTTTGAAGCCTGTATTACGGTTTGCAGATCATCAATTTTTTTTCCTGTAACCCTAACCAGGTCATCATTAATAGAAGCCTGTACTTTTAAACCCGCATCTTTTATATGCTTAACAATCTTCTTGGCATCTTCTTGCTTTAATCCATTCCTTACAGTAACTTCTTTCTTCCAGGTTTTGCCGCTTTGATATCCCTCTTTTGATACATCAAATGCTTCGGGCGCTATACCTTGTTTATGTGCCCTGTTGATCAATACATCAATCAACTGTCGCATCTTCATATCATCGTCGGTTTCTATATTCAGTTTGTAATCTTTCTTGTTAAGATCAATCACTACATGTGAATCTTTAAAATCAAACCTGTTTGTGATTTCCTTTTTGGTTACGTTTACGGCATTATCCAGTGCCTGGGCATCAACTTTGCTAACAATATCAAATGAGGGCATAGTAAAATGTTTAAGCAGCAAAATTAGCAAACATTTCCGCAATCCGCATTCAGCTATCAGCTATCGGCATTCAGTCATCCTATTCCTCATAAACTTACTTCTTACCACTTACCTCTCGCTACTGCCTCCTTACTACTGCCCCTGCCTATCCACTATCAATTCCCCTTACTCGCCCTGTTCAGTTCATCAGAAACGCCGGTCGCTCTGTTGCGAGAAGGTGCAATGGTGCTCTTGCCAAAACGATAGGTAAAGCTTGCAGAAACCTGCCTGCTATCCCAACGGTTGCGGATGGTTACATCTACATCACCATATTTCATACGTCCTCCAAATTTTTGCCATCCAAAAGGATCTCTTACATTAAGTCTTACAGTTGCTTTTTCTTTCATAATTGTTTTTTGCAAGCCTATGCTCATCTGGTACATACTGTTCATCACAATCAACTGGTCAACTGTTTTTGATCTGTAAAATCCACTCAACTCCGCTGAAAAACCTTTAGTGATATTGAAAGTGTTGGTTACATTAGCCATGTAAGCAGTGTAAGATAAATCTAACGGAGCGCCATTGTATTCACCCTTATAGTGATTGTTATATAGGTTAACAAATAGGTTGGTACTAAACCAATCAGCCCATTTAAAAGGTGCGGTTACTGACAACCCTATATTGCGGAAAGTGTTTATATTTTCAGTAGTAGCATAGGTTATTTTCTTCTCAGTATCCTGCCTGATGATCTCAGAAATCACATCTGTTGTTCTGCTATAGCTCACAGTAGCAATGTATTTACCTTTAAATGCATTACTTAATTCAACATTGTGTGTAAACTGTGGCAACAGGTATGGGTTTCCTTTCCGATAGGTTAGCGAATCAAGAAAGTAAGTAAATGGATTCAGATCTTCATAGTCAGGACGGTTTACTCTTCGGCTATACGACAAAGTGAGTTGATTATTTTTATTCAATGCATAGCTTAGGAAAGCGGTAGGAAAAAGATTGGTATAATGTCTTACAAAAGAAGAATCATTCATAACCTGGCGCCCTTTGGTATTGGTGTTTTCTGCCCTTAAGCCAAGCTGTGCACTCCATTTATCGTTGAACTTTTTATTTACATTGATATATGCTGCATTGATATTTTCCTGGTAAATAAAATGATTGGATCTTGCATCTGGTATCCAGCTCTCATTATCGAAACGGGTATAATCAACCACATTGTTATTCTTTACCCAACTGCTTTTAATACCGGTTTCAATTTTCATGTTATGTTTTAGCGGATGCACATAATCAGACTTAAAAGAATAAATATCAATATTAGAAGGAAGATGACCTTTTAGTAAAACAGGATCTCCCATTTTATTGCCTAAATGATCCTGTGCTTCTGTGCTCAATAACATATCTGATACATTATTGTACTTAACATAATCAAGGTCAACGGAAAGCTCTTTACCAGTACTGTCGAATGTATGTTTGTAATTTACATTAGCCGTGTAATTACGAAACACAAGATTATTTTCTGTATTGGAATATAATGATGACTGCGGACTGCCATCTGCATTATAAATATTAGATACCGTTACAGGTGTTGGATGACCAAAAAAGCCAAAGCCAGTAAATACTACACCAATCACATTTTTACTGTCAATGAAATAATCTGCACCCAGTTTAGCAGAATGATTTTTGTTTCTTCCTTTAAAAGTAGTATTCAGATCGGCATAGGAATTAAGGGTACCATCTGCATTATAGAATTTCCTGTTCAGGTTTAATTCATTTCTACCCCGGTTTATGTTGGGATTATAACTTCCAAAAATATTTACTTTATTTTTCCTGTAATTGAAATTGAAACTGTTTTGCGACCGTGGCTGCACATAAGCGGTTTTGCCTTTATAAAAGAAACCGGCAGTAGCCCCAACCGTTACGCTTCCATTAAACCCACTTTTTAAACTTTTTTTGGTTTTAATATTAATAATACCTGCATTACCCGCAGCATCATACTTTGAAGAAGGGTTGGTCATGATCTCTATCTGATCGATAGAAGATGCGGGTGTATTCTTTAATAAATTAGCCAGGTCTGCAGCAGAGAGATAGGTTGGTTTTCCATCCATCATCACTATAATTCCCGGTTTGCCTTTTAAACTAATATTGCCATCATTATCTACAGATATGCCGGGAGATTTTTCTAAAACTTCCATAGCGGTGGCTCCTGCATTGGTAGGCGATGCATCTACATTTACTACCAGCTTATCTATTTTCTGTTCAATCAAAGGCTTTTTTGCTGTTACCACTACAGTTTTTAAATCTTTTGTTTCCGGCAATATTTCTATTGTTCCCACATTTATCAAACCACTGTTCGCCTCAATAGGGGTTGTATATTTCTTTTCAAAACCTATGGAAGATACAAGTATCAAAAATTTTCCCGGATGAGATGACATTATTTCAAATTCACCGTTCTTATCGGTAACTTCTATTTTTATAACAGATGAATCTTTAGCAGCTAAAAGGGATACAGATGCCGATTGAACGGGCTTATGCTCATTTTGTACTGTTCCCTTAAGGGAGATGTTTGTTTGTGATTTAGCCTGTATTAAAATGCCGCTCAAAAACAGAACGCACATTAGTTTCAATAACTTTTTCATTGCAGTTTATTTATACCTTCATTTAATTACCTTATAAAAGTAGGTACTTTGCAATGCATAGAACATGGTTTTGAAATAGGCGGCTTAATTCAGGGATATTCGGTAATACATAGTACTGGGCAAATTAATTAAAGTTGATTTATACGGCTTTAACAGTGGGAGGATTAAGCCGTTTTACCCAAAAGAAAAGTACAATGCCTGCTATAATAAACAAGGATGATATAAGTTCAGCTTGGGTAGGCTGCAATGGCAAATTATGATACCTGGTATTAACCCGGATTTTTTCTATCCAAAAACGTTCTATTCCATTTAAAACAAGATATACGGCAAATAATTGCCCGGGAATGGAAAATCGATTCTGGATAGCTAAAAGCACAACAAACAGCACCAGGCAAATAATTGTTTCATAAAATGGAGTGGGAAATACAGGAACGGGCAATGCATTACAATGATCTCCTGTACAATCGGGCAGTTTAACGCCTTGTTCATTTACGTTATGCGGGTATGCATATGCAACCGTCCATACTGGCAAAAAAGATGGCGCTTTTACAGATTTGTGATGTACACTGTCTGATTTGAATTCACTTTCATATACTGCGCTATTGGCTTGAACCGTCTTTTCAAAATCACCCGGATGAGCTTCTATAGATTTTCCTTGTGCATCAGTTATATAAGCACTGTTCAAAATGCCCCAATCTCCATCGCCACTTACCTGGCATCCAATCCTTCCTACGGCATATATCAACATAAGCATTGGCGCAGCAGCATCAACCAAATGCCGGATGCTTACTTTCTTTTTTCGTGCGTACCACAAAATGGCTATAGTTGCGCAAATCAAGCCACCATAAAAAGTAAGACCACTTGGTGATAACAGGTTGCCCAGCGGATCCTGGATAAACCTGTCCCAGTTTTCAAGATTATCAAAAATTTTGGCGCCTAAAAAACCAAAAATGGCGGCGAATATAGTAATGTCTCCTACCCTTTCGTGTGGCCATACCCGTATTTTTCTTTCTTCAGGCTTTGCCAGTTTTTGTTTATTCTTTTCTCGGTATTTTAAAAAGACAAATAATGCTGCCAAGGCAATGCCGCCGCCTATATTTCCATTGGAAGAAAAAATATATTCCTGTGGAGGTATCTGCTGACTATTCAGAAAAATACCCAATGCTTTATATCCAACAACAAAACCCAATATAGCGTTTACTATCAGTTCGGTAATGGTAGCCGGCTGCCCAACTATTATGGTTTCTTCAACGGGAAAAAGTAAATGATCTCTTTCTTTTCTTTTAAGCTGCCTGGCCAACACAACCGCGCCTAAAATAAATCCGATTGCAACAAAGAATCCGAATGAGTTTACAAATTTTGTCCATGCCCAGGGTTGAATACCAAAAACATCTTTTAGAAAGAAATATAGGTTTGGATACATTTATGAAGATTGGTTATTATCTACAATGATACTTTAAAATTGTGGATTGAGACAAAATAAAAACATAATCATGCCATGCACTCAGCAATAAAAAAATCCCATCTCAACGACAGGATTTCAAAAAAATAAATGTTGTAATTAATTACAAAATTCTTCAAAGGCCGCCATCAGGTTTCTTGCTATCAACTGTGCAGGTCTTCCTTCTATCTGGTGACGTTCAATCATGTGAACCAACTGACCATCTTTAAATAATGCAATGGCAGGTGAAGATGGAGGATAAGGTAACAAATGTTCTCTTACCTTATTAACAGCTTCAATATCAAATCCGGCAAAAGTTGTAGTGAGATGATCTGGTTTTTTTTCTGCATTGGCTACTGCCATTAAAACGCCGGGTCGGGCGCTGCCTGCAGAACATCCGCAAACGGAATTAATCATTACCAGTGTTGTGCCTGTATTTTGTAAAGCCTGATCTACTTCCTGGGAGGTTAACAGTTCATCAAAACCATTTTCTGTTAACTCCTCCTTCATTGGTATAACAATTTCTGAGGGATACATTCTTTAAAATTTTAGAACACAAAATTAGGTAAAACTTTAATCCACAAAGCAATGCGCCATTATGTCTCTTAAAATTCAAACAAAAAGACATTTTGTCGCAACAAATATAACTTTGGTGAAAGCTTGTCTTGCAAAAAACCAATTTAACGCAGTGGAATGGCATTTGATTAATTACTCCCGAAATCAAAAAATTAAAAACTCAAAAAATAAGTAGTATGACACTCTTAAAAGTAAATGGCACTCCGGTTAAAAGATCTTACAATTCTGTTTTTGATGAATTATTGAACGACTGGTCATTTTTTGGTAAAGATGGTGCAGTTGAAAAGTGGAATTCAGTTCCCGTAAATATTCATCAAACAAAAGATGCTTATCATTTAGAAGTAAGCGCACCAGGTTTAAAAAAAGAAGATATTAAGTTGAATGTAGAAGATGGTTTGTTAACTATCAGCTACGAGAAAAAAGAAGAAACACAATCAGAAGATTACAAAACTGTTCGCAGAGAATTCAGTCATAGCAGTTTTAAAAGAAGCTTTACCATCGGCGATAAAATTAATGCAGGTGATATCCAGGGCAAATATGAAGATGGGGTTTTAAAAGTATTGTTACCAAAGAAAGCTGAAGCACAAGCTGTAAGTAAAAAAATTGATATACAATAAATATTTCGTGCTGAGCACTAACATAAGTTGATGCGAGGTTGGTTTTGAGCGGGGTTGGGCAATAAATGCTCAACCCTTTTTATTTTCTTAACATTCCATTATAATAAATAGTGATTGCTTATATAATATGGATTGCGTCTGCGTTTGTATTGGATATTGCTTTAAATTTGCTACCTAAATTTCATAACCTTTTAAAGACCGGCAAAATTGATCAATAGATTTGCATTCATTCTTGTTCTGTTTATAGGTTCGTCTCTTCAGGTACTATCCCAGGTGCCCGACTCTTTGAAAGCGAAAGTTGATAGTGCAAAAACAGATTCGACCTTCAAACCCATTACCCAGGAAGACAGCGCATTGCGGATAAGAAATCTTGATCCGTATATCACCTTAAGCGTTGATTCAACATTGCAGTATGAGTTCCTTATCAATAAGGACATGTCAAAATATTATTGGTTTCTCAAAGGCTCTCCTCCCGGTGTTAGAATCAATAAAACAACTGGTGTGCTTTTTTTAAAACCAGAAAAAGCACTCTTCCTAAATGGAAGACTTAAATACGACCAGGAATACAAAATCAGTCTGGGCGTTCAGAATCTTGATAATCCAAACGACAGGATAGATACTTCTATTACTGTTACGTTCTATAATACAGAAATCATTCCCTCCAAAATTAAGCCTGCAGTTAACAGTGTGTTGTACGTGGATGAAGGTGATAGCGTAAGTTTCAGGGTACAGTGCGAAGATGGCAATTTTCCTATCGATAAGATATTAATGACCAGTAACTATCCTATTAAACCCGCAATGCCGATAACAAAATGTGGTGATGAGTTTCGTTGGTCTCCTCCTTTCGGATTTGTTAAGTCGACAGACACAGGGAAACAAAAAACCGTAATTATAAACTTTGTTGGCTCCACTAAACTTAATACACGTGATACGGCTACTATAAAAATTATTGTAAAGGAAAATATTAATTATCCTCAAAAGGTTTTGGAGTATAATGATGTAAAAAAGTCTATTCAAAATTATTCCAACCAATTGAAGGCAACGTTTATGATGCTGGATAAACAGGTACGCTCCACCAAAGGAACCCGAAATTCTTTTGATCTTACATCTGCGGCTTCAGCCCTGGGTGGTACGGTTTTTTCTTCTTTACCTACGGATGGTCAAAAAACTGCAGGAAAAATTTTACCCAGTGTTGGTGTTGCCATTATACCGGTGAAAGAGTCCGTATCCCCTCAAAAAACTGCTGAACAAAATTCTGCTACGCTGGTGCGCAGTAATATCAAAAAGCTTGAGTATCTTTTGCAGAATAACGCGATAGTTGGTGACAAAGACCCTGAGATTATTACAAAGACCCAAAAACTGAGAGATGAGCTGAAAGCAATGCAGATATTGCTTATAGAAGTTCCGCTTGTAGAGATTGGCGACTCTCCTGAAGAGCTTGATAAATATTTTAACGACAAGAAAGTAAATAAGAAGTACAGGATGAAGAAATCCTGATGTCATATTGGATGATTAATTATTCATTTAATTAACCCTTGTCTTTTTTTTGAAAGATGCATAAAAGCAACATATTTAAACAACGTATTGCGAAAGCCGCAGTGATTTGCTTTTATGCAATTTTTTTTGTTACCCACATATTTTCCATTACACCAGACAGTGGTGTACATAACCGTACCTTCTCTCTTTTTTCATATCAAAAAAGTAATGTTCATTTATCTGCTGGTTTAGATAAATCTAACATTGCCCAGAAAACGACTCCTGGCTTCCGGCTTAATAAAAGATTTCAGCCTACTCAATGGTTGTTTATTTACGCCTCACCCATAGTAATAAATTCGTTATTTGAAAATAGAACAAAGAAAAAATTCTTTGATGTAACCGAAGCTATTTACAATCATCAACTGCTTGCTCAATTTTTACGAGGCCCTCCCATTACTGCATAATAAGCAAGCCTATACGCAGTTCTTGCTTATCTCTCCCTTTTTACTTTCTATTTATTATACACGCTAGTGTATTCATAAGTCATTTTACAAAATGGCTCATCAAACATTTGAGAGATGATCAAATCAATTTGTTTGTGCATTATTATAATATGCACAATAACTTCCTCCTATGTGTATGCACAGGAACCCAATCAAATTATCAGTTTAAAAGAGCTGTTACAGAAATCAGTAGCCAATGCACCTAATCTTATTACTGATCTGGCAGCAGTAGATGTTAAAGATGCACAATTGGCTGCTGCTAAATATAATTGGTTGCCAGCCCTCAACCTTAATTACCAGGCAGATATTGGCACTAACAATAATTTACCTGGGGGCTATTTTTCTTATGGCATTGTACCTTCTAACTCAAAAGTTAGAATAGACGGCAATTCATCTACCATATTAACCGACCTTGGCATTGTTTCACTTGACTGGGAGCTCTACAATTTCGGAGCATTTGCAGCACAACAAAAAGTAGCTGCCTCCGACCTGCAGGTAGAAAAATTGCATTTTGAACAATCGAAATATAATCTTGAGTATACTACCATCAGCTATTATTTACAATTAGCCCGCCTGCAGAATTTTTTGCAGATACAGTATCAGAACATTTTAAGAAATACAGAAATCAAGCGAACCATACTGGCGCTTGCCATCAGTGGTATTAAAGCGGGAGTGGATACCAGTATAGCTGAAGCTGAATTATCAAAAGCCCGGCTAATATATCTTGAGTTGAACAATCAATTCAAACAGGCTCAATTACAACTGTCTTCCATTAGCGGCATTCCTTCCGATCATTTGTTTCCGGACAGTTTATTCCAGGATTATTTAATAAAAAATGTTATGAGTGTTACTGCAGCTACGGCAGACACTATGGATCATCCCACTATTCAACTTTATAACGCTCTTTATAGAAATAGTCTTGATAAAGAAACATTGATAAAAAAAAGTTACTTACCTAAAATTTCCCTGGAAGCAGCAGCTTGGGGAAGAGGATCCAGTGTAACAGCTTCTGATGAATTCAGGAACCTGAATAAAGGATTGGGATTTGAAAGAGGAAACTACCTGGTGGGTGTAGGCATCACTTATAATATTATTGATTATAAAAAAAGCAAACTACAATTACGCATTCAACAGGCATCAACCGCTTATTCGCAAAAGCAACTGCAAGAACAACATGTTCTTCTTTCAACATCCATTAATGAAGCTGATATAGAGCTTACAACAGCTGATAACCGGCTCAAAGAAATTCCTCAGCAATTAAAAGCCGCCAATGCGGCTTATCGTCAAAAATTATCATTATACAAAAATGGTCTCACAGATATTATTGAATTAAACACCGCTTTAAGCACGCTTTATAGAGCTGAGACTGATTACAGCAATGCAAAATTTCTTTTTTGCCGGGCCGTATTTCAGAAAGCGATTGCAACCAACCAGCTAACATTACTTATCAACAGTTTAAAATAACAGGCACATGTCATTAGTAACAACCGCATTAAAAAAACCAATTACTACTATAGTAATTACGATAAGCTTGTTATTGTTTTCTATAATAACAACGCTTAAAATCCCCATTGATATTTTTCCTCAACTCAATCTTCCTACCATTTATGTTATTGAATCATATGGCGGAATGTCGCCACAACAAATGGAAGGTTTTTTTTCAACGGGTATGCAGGATCAGTTTTTATATGTGAATGGTTTAAAAAATATTACAGCTAAAAATATCCAGGGACTTACTTTATTAAAACTCAGCTTTTATGAAAAAACAGATATGGCTGAAGCTTCAGCACAGGTTGCTCTGCAGGTGAACAGGGTAATGAAATTTTTTCCGCCAGGCGCTTTGCCTCCGCAGGTTATACGATTTGATGCGTCGTCACTTCCCGTAGGGCAACTGGTATTATCGAGTGATACAAAAACGCTCAAAGAAATTTATGATCTTGCTTCTACAAGGATACGTCCTATGTTTTCTTCTATTCCGGGTTTATCAGCGCCCCCACCCTTTGGAGCGAACTCCCGAACCATTACCATTAATGTAGATCCCGATAAATTAAGAAGCTACAATCTTACTTCCGATGAAGTGGTTGATGCACTTGCGAAATTCAACGTAATGTCTCCATCTGGAAATATACGACTTGATAATACCATGTATGTTACAACCATTAATACGTTGGTGCAACAGGTAGATGAATTTGGCGATATCCCGGTGGTTGCTAAAAACGGAGTGCCTGTATTGGTAAAAGATATAGCCCGGGTGGCTGATGCTACTGATATTACGGTAGACTATGCGCTCATTAACGGCAAAAGATCGGTATACATCCCGGTTGTAAAAACAGCAGACGCATCAACATGGGATGTTGTAAACAGTTTAAAAAATAAAATCCCTGAAATAAAAAGCCTGTTGCCTGATGATTTAAAAATATCGTACGAATTTGATCAATCCGTATTTGTAATAAATGCGGTTAAAAGTCTGGTATCGGAGGGAGCGCTTGGCGCTTTGCTTACAGGGTTAATGGTGCTGTTGTTTTTAAGAGATCTGAGAAGTAGTTTAATTGTTGTAATTACCATTCCTGTATCAATTGGCATTGGCGTTTTGCTGCTAAGCATGTATGGGCAAACCATCAATATAATGACGCTTAGCGGTTTGGCTTTGGCAATAGGCATACTGGTAGACCAGGCTACTGTTACCATTGAGAACATACACCAGCACCTGGAAATGGGAAAAGATAAAAGACAGGCTATACTGGATGCATGCGAGGAAATATCATTCCCGTTATTATTGATTTTGCTTTGCATTCTCGCCGTGTTTGCACCTTCATTAATGATGAATGGCGTTCCGCGGGCTATGTTTCTTCCGCTTTCTTTGTCTATTGGTTTTACAATGATGGTATCATACCTGTTAGCACAAACACTCGTGCCTATTTTAGCTAACTGGATGATGAAGACTGAACGCTATCAACATTATCACCATGGTAATATACATGCACATGCAGCACAAGCGCTGGATACAGACGAGCAAAAACAGATAGAAAGTCACCTCGTCTCTGAAAAAAAAGAGCCACAAAAAAACGACCTGTTTGAAAGGGTAAAGCTGAAGTATATGGGAATACTCAACCGCACCATGCTTTTTAAAAAACCCATTGTATTAGTCTATTTCCTGCTTGCTTTTGCCGCTATTGCCGGTGGATTTATAGTTATTGGAAAAGACATGATGCCCAAACTGAATAACGGTCAATTTCAATTGAGAATAAAAGAACCCGATGGCACCAGGCTTGAACGCACCGAAGAAAAAGTAAGAAAGGTTTTACAGATTATTGATACTACCGTTAATCATCATGTGGAGGTAAGTTCAACCTATGTTGGAATTATTCCGAGCAGTTATGGTTCCAGCAACCTGTACATTTTTAATACGGGCACACATGAAGCTGTAATGCAGGTAACACTTGATGAATCATACAAAGTAAATATGGACGAGCTAAAGGACGCTTTACGTAAAAACATTCTATACGCATTACCAGAATTGCGGTTAAGCTTTGAACCGGTTGATATGACAGAAAAGATCATGAGTCAGGGTGCTGCAACCCCTATTGAAGTAAGAGTAGCGGGAAAAGATATGAATGAAATAGAAAAATATGCCAACATCCTGGTTTCAAAAATGAAAAACATTCCTTACCTGCGGGATGTACAGATAGCACAACCATTAAACTTTCCAGTAGTTACTATTACGCTCGACAGAATAAAAGCTGCACAGATGGGTTTGAATGTAGAGGAGATCGCCAAATCGGTAACTGCCAGTACCTCATCCAGTAGGTTTACTCAAAAAAATCTATGGCTGGATGAAGGAAAAGCATACACATACCAGATACAGGTACAGATTCCGGAATATATTATGAACAGCATGGATGAACTGAAAGAGATTCCTTTGATAAAAGGGCGCAACAGTCCGGTATTAGGCGACATTGCTACATTTAAAACAACGTACACGGCTGGTGAATACGACCGCGTTGGACCGCGAAGATTTTTAACCGTAAATGCCAATATCCATAAAAATGATCTTGCATCGGCCACAAAAGATGTTGAAAAGGCAATAGCAAGTGCAGGAGCGCCACCCAAAGGTTTGATTACAGAAGTAAAAGGGATGTCGGGTTTGCTAAATGAAACTTTTGCAAGTTTACAAACAGGACTGCTTTTTGCCATATTGGTAATATTTCTTTTACTGGCGGCCAATTATCAATCTTTCAAATTATCGCTAACAGTATTGTCTACTGTACCTGCTGTTATTGCAGGTTCACTGGCTGCACTTCTTATTACAGGATCTACATTAAACCTGCAATCATATATGGGAATGATTATGTCTACAGGTGTTTCTGTTGCCAATGCAATTTTAATTGTAACCAACGCCGAAAAGCTGAGACCCACTTATGGTAATGCAACACAATCTGCTATTACAAGTGCATCTATACGTATGCGCCCTATATTAATGACCAGCCTTGCTATGATTGCAGGGATGATGCCTATGGCGCTTGGAATGGGGGAAGCAGGCGAACAATCTGCTCCACTAGGCAGAGCTGTAGTAGGAGGATTAATTGCATCCACAGTAGCAGCACTGTTTGTTTTACCGCAGGTATTTGCGTGGATGCAAAACAGATCAGACACGAAGTCTCCATCTCTTATGCCTGAAAATGACTTAATCAATTCATCAACTTTAAACTGAAACACATGAAAAATATTCATTGCATTTTATACGGGCTTCTTCTATTTTTTGTTTCCTGCAGCAACAGGCAAACACCTGTTGATATGACGAATCAACAAAAAAACAATCCTGAAAGCAGGTACGAAATAGGAAAAGTAGAAGAAAGACCCTTATCGAGTTATGTAAAACTGCCAGGTCAGTTAAAGCCTTTTGAAGAAGTGAATATTTATGCGAAGGCAAATGGATTTGTAAAGGCAGTATTGGTTGACAGGGGAAGTGTTGTAAAGAAAAACCAGGTATTACTTACACTTGAAGCGCCCGAGATAGAATCTCAACTAATGGCAGCCACTTCAAAATTTACACAGGCACAGGAAAATGCGGTAGCGAGTAAAGAAAAATACAGGAGATTAAAAGAAGCCGCTAAAGAAGAAGGAGCCGTAGCACCCCTTGACATTGATAACGCCTTATCAAAAATGAAAGCTGATGAAGCGGTGGTAATGTCAGAGAAATCCAATGTATCTTCCATGAATAATATAAAAGCATATCTTACTGTTACGGCACCATTTAATGGAACTATTACACAACGCAATATATCTTCTGGCGCATTGGTTGGACCAGGAAGCAAGGTAAATGACCAGGCTTTGCTGGTATTACAGCAATTACAAAAATTAAGACTGGAAGTTTTCATACCAGAGGCTTATGTGGACAAGGTAGATTTAAAAAGCACAGTGAACTTCATTTTTAATGCTATGCCTGGTCAACAACATACCGCAACTATAAGTCGGTCGGCTAATGCGCTCAGCAGTATGCGATCTGAAGCACTGGAAATAGACATTGACAATAAACAGCAAATACTTAAACCAGGAATGTATGCGGAAGTAAAAATACCACTCTTATCAGATGTGTCTTCCTTGCTGGTACCCAATAATGCTATTGTAAGATCAACGGAAAAACATTATATCATAGCAGTAAAAAATGGACTTGCTTGTTTGGTTGATATTAAAGAAGGACTTACTACAGATAACTATACCGAAGTTTTTGGAGATATTAAAAAGGGAGATGAAATTTTATTACATGCTACAGATGAAATAAAACAAAACACAGCAATAAAATAAATCTGTTCAGAAAGGAGATTTATTAACTAAAATAAATCTCCTTTTCATTTAATTCAGTTTTATCTCCAGCAATTTTGGCCACCGCTTACCAGTAATAAACATTCTATTCCCCGTAGAATCCCACGCAATACCATTTAAAACAGCCCCTTCTTCCTGCGACTCCTGGTCATAATTAATATTCGCGTACTTTTTGAGTGCATCTGTAAAATCAAGTATGCCTACCACGAATCCGGAAACGGGATCTATTTTCAGGATATAATCTGTTTCCCATTGGTTGGCGTATACATATCCGTTAATAAACTCCAGCTCATTCAGGTTATTAACCGGACCCATGTTATTTGAAACAGCAACAATCTTCATTAATTTAAGATCAGTTGCACGAACAAAATATAGTTTATCAGTTCCATCGCTGATGATGAGATTAGTTTTATCATTGGTTACACCCCATCCTTCATTTGGCCAATATGCTTTTTTTATCAGTTTCCAATCCTTCAAACTATACACCAATAAAGCATGATCCTGCCATGTCAATTGATAAACAGTATCATTTAAAATGGTAATTCCTTCACCAAAAAAAGAAGGATCAATATCAATCTTCTTTTGTACTGTACCTGTCTTATAATCTACCTTTCGCAGGTTTGATTCTTTTTTTTGACCGGTTCCTTCATACATCTGGTTATTATAATAAATGAGCCCTTGTGTAAAAGCAGCAGTATCGTGAGGGTATATGTTCAGCACGGAATAACTGATAGGTGCCGGAGCAGGTATATTACTACTTTGCTCAACCGGTGTTTCAGCTTGTTTATCAGGTTTTGTTGTATTATCACACGAAGAAAAGCCTGTCAACAGCAGTAAAAAAAATATCGAATTTCTTATCATATCATAATTAATTGCTGCAAAAATAGGGTTTGACCTTTATCCGCTGCTTTAGGATCCTCTTTTTTAACGCTCAATTACCCACAATCGCCGAAATACGTATATCCACTGATTGACCAAGCCAAAGTTTTTTCATTATTTTACACTCCCTACTCCAAATATTACATCCATTAGTCCTCATTCAGATATCTTTTGAAAAACAAGAATGTTAACACGGCTCATCTGCTGTTGTAACAAATCCTGTTAAATGTAATATCACAATGAAAAGCTGATTAAAACAATCAGCCGATGAAATGCTTTATCTCTGCAGTACTGCTCATTTGTTCAGCTACTGTTTTTGCACAAAGAAATTGTGGAACCAGTAATTACTGGCTTCAAGAATTAGCGAATGACCCGCTATTAGCAAAGCGCTACAGCCAGGTTGATTTGTTTACGCAAAACAAATTGAACGCCATTAAAAAAGAAAACGGAAATGGCATAAACGATGAGCCAGTAATAAACATACCTGTAGTAATTCATGTATTATATAGCAATGATGCACAAAACATCAGCGATGCGCAGATAAATTCCCAGGTAGAAGTACTGAATAAAGATTTTTCAAAACTCAATGATGATATTGGAAATGTTCCGGCAGCTTTTGCACCATTTGCTGCTGATACTAAAATACATTTTGTATTAGCCAAAGTTGACCCACAAGGCTATGCTACCAATGGCGTTATTCGTATAAAAACAAATGTAGCCACCTGGAAGCAGGACGACAAAATGAAATACACCGCAAGCGGTGGTGACGATGCATGGGATAGCCGTTATTATCTTAATATCTGGGTATGCAATCTTTCGCATACGCTGTTGGGTTATTCAACATTTCCCGGCGCTGCTGTCGACAAAGATGGCGTTGTGATACGCACTGATGTTTTTGGTATAATCGGCAATAATAGTTCCGCATACAATAAGGGCAGAACTACTACTCATGAAATAGGACATTGGTTCAACCTAAAACATTTATGGGGCGATGCCGATTGCGGAGATGATAAGGTAGACGATACGCCTCAACAAAAAACATATAGTACCGGTTGTTCCTCTTTTCCTAAAATAACACAAGGAAGTTGTAATGCTAATCCTGCCGGAGACATGTTTATGAACTTTATGGATTTCTCAGATGATGCCTGCATTATTATGTTCACCAACGGACAAAAACAAAGAATGAGAAGCCTGTTTGAACCATCAGGCGCAAGAGCATCTATATTAGAATCGACAGCGCTTGGCAAGCCATGGAACTTCAAGGCTGGCAGTGATATAGTTGCTGCCGTAAGCATTTATCCTAATCCCGCCGGCTCAGATATTACATTCAGAAACAATACGGGCACAACAATGGTTGCAGAAGCTTACCAGGTTTTTGATGCAAAGGGAACAATCATAATCAGTGGATATAATAGATCAACTGTAAATATTAATAGACTAACCCAGGGAATTTACTTCATCAAAATACAATACCAATCCAAACAAACAGTTTTATCGTTCATGAAACAATAATATCATTTGCATATTAATATTTCTTTGGCTGATACTACAATCCTTTGGTATTATATTTGGGTCTCAATTTAAAATTCATCTTATGAAGCAATTTATCCTTTGCCTCACAGTATTTCTTTTTTTACACGCTACTTCTAATGCCCAATTATTAAAAAAAGTATTGGGCGATAATAAATCTGACACAACAAAAAAATCTTCTGGTCTTCTCGATAATGTTTTGGGCAAAGGCACAGGAAGTTTAAGTACAGATGAAATAGCTGCCGGTTTAAAAGAGGCTTTATCACAAGGAGCAGAAAAAGCAGGTAAAAATCTTTCCTCATTAAATGGATATTTCGGCAACGCGGCTATCAAAATCCTTATGCCCGATGAAGCAAAGAAAGCAGAAACAAAACTGAGAGCGATTGGTTTAGGGAAACAGGTGGATGATGCTGTTCTTTCTATGAATCGTGCTGCAGAAGATGCTGCAACTGCCGCCGCTCCCATATTTGTAGATGCCATAAAACAAATGAGTATAAAGGATGCTGCTGGTATTTTAAAAGGTGGCGACTTTGCAGCTACCAATTATTTAAAAGATAAAACTACAGCTGCTTTAACTTCTTCATTCAGACCTGTTATTGAAAAATCATTAGAAAAAGTGGATGCCACTAAATACTGGAACACGGTATTTACAGCGTATAACAAATTCGCACTTACTAAAATAAATCCTGATCTTCCGGCTTATGTAACGGAAAAAGCATTAACTGGTATTTTTTACCAGGTAGGACAGGAAGAGCAACAGATAAGAAAAGATCCTTTGGCAAGAACGTCTGATCTTTTGAAGAAGGTTTTTGCCAGCAAATAACTTAAAAACCCAGGAGGTTTGCCGAACAGCATTGCCGCGCTGCAAACCTCCTGGGTTTGAATAGGTTTTATTGTTTCTTA
The DNA here is from genome assembly GCA_047600465.1 of Agriterribacter sp. Taxonomy (GTDB): domain Bacteria; phylum Bacteroidota; class Bacteroidia; order Chitinophagales; family Chitinophagaceae; genus Agriterribacter. The sequence goes on along the minus strand of JASGKU010000005.1, from coordinate 173,188 downwards.
CATTCTTTCAGGAACAGCTATGCCTAATAATTCCATTCCAGAAGCTATAATGTTTGAACTCATGCTACAAATACGCAAACGCAATTGCTTTTTGTCTTCACTCTCTGCTTTTAATACTCTGTGCTCCGTAACAAAGGAGTTGAATGTTTTGGCGATATCGTAACAATAATTCACGATTACAGCCGGATTATGATCTGAGGCTGCCTGCATTATAATTGCGTCATATTGCTCCAGTAAAATAATCAGTTCTTTTTCCAACGGCAATAGCGGCTCATCCTGTGTAAATTGATAATTCGTATCAACAGCTTCATTTCTTAAAATAGCTTTTGCTCTTGCATATGAGAACTGTACAAAAGAAGCAGTGAAGCCATGAAAATCTATACTCTCTTCGGGATTAAAAACCATTCTCTTTTTAGGATCAACACGCAGAATAAAAAATTTAAGTGCGGCAAGTCCTATGGTATCGTATAATTTCTTTAGTTCTTCTTCTGTAAAATCTTTCACTTTCCCCAGCTCAGCCGTTTTGTCTGCTGCTACATGAATCATTTCATCAATAATATCATCCGCGTCCACTACTGTGCCTTCCCTGGTTTTCATACGTCCACTGGGCAATTCCACCATTCCATAGCTCAGGTGATGAATACCGTCGGATGAAGGAAGTCCTAATTTTTCGCAAATCAGCTTCAATACTTTAAAATGATAATTCTGCTCATCTCCTACCACGTATATACTCTGATCGTATTTGTATTGCTCGTATTTATTTACAGCAAGCCCTATATCCTGTGTAATATATACTGCGGTGCCGTCTTTTCTTTGCACAATTTTTTCATCCAATCCGTCATTGGTAAGATCAACCCAAACACTATTATCCGGCTTTTGTATAAATACATCCTTCTGTAATCCTTCCTGCACCAGTTGTTTACCCAGCAGATATGTTTCACTTTCATAATACACTTTATCAAAATCGCTTCCGATGCGTTTATAGGTAACGTCAAACCCTGCATATACCCAATTGTTCATCGTCTTCCACAACTCTATAACATCCGGCTTTCCTGCTTCCCAATCCACCAGCATTTGCTTGGCGGCTTTCATAATAGGCGCCTCTTCTTCCGCTTCTTTCTCCGTCATACCTTTTGTCATCAATTCTCCAACTTCTTTTTTCATTTCATTTCCAAACATCACATAGTAATCGCCCACAAAATGATCTCCTTTGGTGTTGGTACTTTCTGGTGTAGCGCCATTGGCATACCATTGCCAGGCAACCATGCTCTTGCAGATATGTATACCCCTGTCATTAGCTATACAGGTTTTAATGATCTCGTATCCTTCAGCCTTGAGTATTTCTGCTATACTCCATCCCAAAAAATTATTACGCAGATGGCCGAGATGCAAGGGCTTATTGGTATTAGGAGAAGAATACTCTACTACTATTTTTTTACCATTGGCAGCTTTTTTACCAAATGAGCTATCAGCATAATATTTGTTTAATGTATTCTTCCAGTAGGGATCACTGATAGTGAGATTTAAAAAACCTTTTATTACATTATACCCCGAAAACAGACCTGGATTGGAGCGTAGTAATTCATCTCCTAACTGTTTACCCAACGCATCCGGAGAAAGCTTCAACGGTTTTAGCAAACTAAAAAGTACCACTGTATAATCTCCTTCAAACTCAGGTTTTGTTACATTTACCTGGAACTCTTTAGTACTAAAGCTTTGACTATATAAATGCTGCAATGCATTAATTACAGCCGGTTGTATGATTGACGTAATGGACATTTCCAATATTTAAAAGGATTGCAAAAATAAGGGGTGTAGTTCAAATTTTCGCAGGTTGATGGAGACACCAATCTGGACCGCCGCCGTGGGCGATGTCTCCCCGCCCACCCTGGAGCGAAAATTTGAGATGTACCCAAAATAAGGATATGCGGCTTCAATCTTTTTTTTATGTTATTTTGAGGTACATTCAACAACCATCATTTTAAATAAGGGCTTTATTTTTTGAAGCAATTTGTTTCGGTTATTAAATGCCCTTGATAGCATTATATGCAGATAATAGAAGTTAATAATCCAATTACAAAGAAAGCCTTTCTTGATGTTGCCCGGAACTTGTATAAAGATGATCCTAACTGGATTTGCCCGCTGGACAACGATATAGAATCAGTTTTTGATCCCGCCAAAAACAACTATCATAATCATGGCAAATGCATAAGATGGATTTTGCAGGATGAACAAAAGCAAACCATAGGACGGATTGCCGCTTTTGTAAATGAAAAAAAAGCATACCATTATGACCAACCTACCGGAGGCTGTGGTTTTTTTGAATGCATAGATAACCAGGATGCTGCCGACCTTTTATTTGACACCGCAAAAAAATGGCTTATTGCCAATGGCATGAAGGCTATGGATGGACCTGTTAATTTTGGAGAAAACGATATGTGGTGGGGATTATTGATAGAAGGTTTTGTGCCGCCCTACTATGGAATGAATTATCATCCTCCTTATTATAAAAGATTATTTGAACGGTATGGTTTTGAACCCTTGTATTCGCAGATATCAAACAGGATTGAAGTGTATAAACCTTTCCCGGAACGGTTTACTAAAATAGCAGAATGGGTTGCCAAAAAACCGGGGTATACCTTTGAGCATCTTGAAAAAAACAAGTTTGAAAAATACGCTTCAGATTTTAAGGAAATTTATAATGATGCCTGGAAAGACTTTGAAAATTTCACACCCATTTCAGATATCACCATAAAAGAAACTTTTGAAAAAATAAAGATCATTATGGATGAACATCTGATCTGGTTTTCTTATGTAAATGGCGAACCCGCTTCCATGGTTGTTATTGTTCCCGACACCAATGAGCTTATTTATAACCTGGATGGCAAGCTGAATATAATAGGAAAGATAAAATTCATGATCAATAAATGGAGCCATAAGAATAAAAGAATGCGCGCCATTATTATGGGCACTAAAAATAAATTTCAAAAACACGGACTGGAATCAGCCATGATCATAAAATTAAAAGAATACGTATTGCCTATGAATCAATACCAGGAACTAGAGCTATCATGGGTAGGAGATTTTAATACGAAGATGATTGCATTGCATGAAGCTACAGGTGCATCTTTCTCAAAAAAGCATATTACTTACAGAATCATTTTTTAAACTGCCATTATGATACATTACCAGGTTGAGAACAATTTGAGTGTGGAAGAGTTTGTGCAGGTATTACGTGCATCTACGTTAGGGGAGCGAAGACCTGTGAATGATATTGAACGCATGCAACAAATGCTGCAACATGCTGATATTATAATTACAGCAAGAGATGAAAGTAAAATAATAGGTGTAGCCAGGTCAGTAAGCGATTTTTCTTTCTGCACTTACCTTTCCGATCTCGCCGTGGATGAAACCTATCAACGCAAAGGCATCGGAAAAGAATTGATCAGACAAACCCAGTTGGTAGCGCCGAAAGCCAAACTTATTTTAATATCTGCACCCGCAGCCATTCATTACTACCCACGTATCGGTATGACCCGCCACGAGCATTGCTATTATATAGATGATGTAAAAGAATTACAATAATTGCCTACTGCTCCAATGCCCACCGTGAGGAAGTACAGTATATGCCTGTTTATATAAGATTGCTTTTTCAGCAAAGATTTCAGGATCGGCAGTATTAAATGTAAACATATTGTAGTGACAGGGGATAACATGCTTTATACGGGATACTGAAGCCAGTTTCGCAGCTTCATCGGTATCAAGATTACCGGCTACTCCACGCGAAGGATCATTGCCATTTATAGGCAACAATGCCAGATCAATATTAAATGATGAAAGCTTTTCTGCCAACCCTTCATACCACAAGGTGTCTCCGCTGTGATAGATTGTCCATTTGCCAAAACGAATGATAAAGCCCAAATATTTACATCGTCCATTCTCATCTCTGTCAATGGCATTGTGCGCTGCAGCTATTCCATAAAATATAAAATCTCCAATGGTTATTGATTCGTCTTCTGTTAATCCAACAGGAAAAGGGGAAGGCATTTGTATTCTGTCTGCAACAAAGGTTCTATTCGCTTCCGGAATAATAAACTGAATGCCGGGATTATGCTGAATGAGTGGTATTAATGTTTCTGCATCCAGGTGATCTGTGTGATTGTGACTGGAGCTTACAATTTGTATATCTCTCAACAATGCTGGATCCATCACCCTTTCGCTCATGCGTATGTGTTGCTTGTTGGTATTAGCATATTTTTTTGTGAGAGAATCGGATAGATACGGATCGATCAATATTTTTTTTCCCTGCCATAGCAAAAGATAACCGCTTTGTCCCAACCACCATATATGGAAGTCGCTATCATCCTGCTCGTATTCCCTTACTTCATTTAATAAGGCTTCATTTTTTTTAACAGCAGCAATCATGCAATTTTGTGTTTCAAGTTACGGGATACAAGTTTCAAGGTTTACGTCCGACGTAACTTTTTCATGTATTTTGAAAGTTACGAGTTGCCAGTTTCAGGTTTTGCCTGTTGCTCATTGCCTATTGACTATTCACCATTCACGCTTTACAGCGTTTCTCTTACAGCCCTGGCGCCCTTTACCATATTTGCCAGCTTCTGCCTGGAAGCCCATCTTGCCGTTTGGCTTAATCCACAATCAGGCGCAACGGAAAGTTTATCTGCAGGAATATATTGCAGGCATTTTTTGATCCTTTGCACTACATCATCCACCGTTTCTATGTAATAATTCTTTACATCAATAATACCTACAGCCACATTCATTTTTTTAGCAAATACTTCCAGCAATTCCACTTCTGCAAATTCGCGGTTGGCCATTTCAATATGCACTTCATTTACTTTCAGATCAAGAAAATCCGGTATCATTGGTTTAATACTACGATAACCTACTGGTCTGCCTTTAAAATTGCCAAAACACAAATGGGTAGATAAATTACATTTACCTACAACAGGCTCCACTGTTTCATTAAAGATCTTTGCGAATCTTTTGGTATCTTCCTTGTACGCGTAACAACTCATTGAGGGTTCGTCTACCGTAATTTCTGTACATCCTGCTGCAACAAGATCTTCCAGTTCTTTTTGTATAAAAGGAAGCAGCGCTTGTGTTACAGCATACCTGTCTTTATACAATTGATTGGGTAATAACCGCCCGCTGAGTGTATACGGACCAGGAACACTCGCTTTTAAAACGGGACCTTCTGGTGCCAGTTTTTTCAATCGGAGAAATTCTTTTACCACACCTAAGCCATTAGGCGCAGTAAGCGTTTCCGTTATATTGTGTTTGCCACGCTGGTCGTGTGCGGCAGGACCAAAACGCCTGGTTTCTGTTTCGTTGGGTGATATACCTTTTATATAGCCATAAAAAGATAAATTAAAATCAAGGCGTGTTTGTTCACCATCCGTAATAACATCAAGCCCTGCGGCTACCTGGTCGTGAACGGCGGCTATTACAGCGTCTTCAATCATTTCATCCACGTCAGCGGGCCCAAATACATTTAAATGCTGAGAGCCAAATTCAAGCCATCCAGGGAAAGGGTAACTACCCACAACAGTAGTTCTGATTGGTGTGTGCATATCGTTATTCAGTTTTAATTTCCTACATTTTGATATAAAGATGCCAGGCGATGCGCATGTTCATCATACGCGCCTTCAAATAAAGTTTTTGCTTTCTCATTTCCTACAATACAGGCAGCGGTTAATACTTTAGGCGCTTTACCTGCTTTTGTAAGCAACATAGCTACAGATGCTTTAATGGTATTAACAAGTAACGCCCCTCCTACCGTTGATCCCGGAGCAACGGGCGTGTCAAGCGAAGGAATATACACCATAGCGTCTCCTTTAGGAGCGCCTGTATCTAAAATAAGATCAGAAAAATCACCAAGTTTTTTCCCATCCTTTCTTTTACTTACCGAAACATCAGAATGTTGTTTGGTAATGATAGAAACTACTTTTATTTTCTTCTGCTGAAACAATTCCGCCATTTCTATAGGAACAATATTGCAGCCGCTGGATGAAATAATAAGTGCAGTATCATTTTCATTCACATCAAAATTCCTGAGAATCCGTTCTGCTAACCCTTCTACATTTTCAAGAAACATCGCTTGCCGCTGACCGTTAGCACCAACCACCAGGTTGTGAAAGGTAAGCGACAATTCCACAATTGGATTAAAGCCTGCGAACGAACCATATCTTGGCCACATTTCTTCTACCATAATCCTGCTGTGCCCTGAACCAAAAACATGCACCATTCTCCCTTTAAGAATACTGTTGGCAAACCATTGTGCAGCCTGCTCTATAGCTTTTTCCTGCGCTTCAACTGTTGTAATTATTTTTTTAGCCTGCTGCAGATAATCCTGGATTACATTCATGAAGAAACTTTATACTTTAATGTTTTATGTATTGCAAAACCCGCAGCCCCTACTGCTCCTGAATACTCATCAAATACTGCCTGCACAACAGGAGTGCGTATGCCCGAATGTTTCCATTCAAAGATATCCATAAACGCTGCAAGTGGCTCAAATAAATCTTTTCCGGCACGCGATATTCCACCACCAATAATAATGATTTCAGGCGAAACAACATTGATGAATGCGCAAAGACTGATGGCCAACTTTTTTACAGAATGCAGCCATGTATAAGTAGCCAGTGAATCGCAGGCTTTATACCCCTGCAACAATTGATATGTTGAATGATATTTTCCAAATGATCTGCGTTCAATGGTACATTCCCCAATAGCATCCTCCAAACTTGCCGGCATATTAGTAACATCCCAGGCATCACTATCGGCATTCAGCATTACATGTCCAAAATGCCCTGCCCTGTTTAACAAGCCCTGGTGTAATTCTCCATTTATCATAATGCCGCCGCCTACGCCGGTGCCCAGCGTAAGCAGCAATATATTTTTATATCCCTTTCCCGCACCAAACGAAGCTTCAGCAATTAATGCCGAATGTGCATCGTTCAATACCCATGTTGGCGTTTGTAAATAATCGCCCCATATAAAATTTTCAAGCCCCTGCAACCTGCCTGGCATAAGTACTATACTGTCGTTAGATTTTCCTGCAAGCCCTGGCGCAGATAAACCAACAGGCACATTACTTACATTCCCTTTTTGCTGCAACTCCTTTAATGTATCAGCAACATTTTTTTTCCATGGAGCTTCGTCATTATCATTAGTATGGCATTGCAGTGAATGCAGCATATTTCCACCTTCATCTATCAACACTGCTTTTATATGTGTGCCACCTAAATCTATTCCTATTGCTACCATATGTGTGTTTTATGATTTTCGGTACTGCCCTTCACTTATGCCCCAACCTCCATCTACATACATTACCTGACCAGTAGTAAACTTTGAATAATCAGACATAAAGTAACACGCAAGCCCATCAGTATCTTCAGGTTGCCCTATACGCCCACCTTCCAGCGGTTGTTTTGTTTTTATAAAATCAAGTATTATTTCATTGGTGGCTGCCCGTTGTGCCATGGGTGTTTCAACCAACGCAGGCGCTATTACATTTACCCGTATATTATTCTTTGCATAATAAGATGCTATGGATTTACTAAACCCAATAACGGCCGCCTTACAGGCTGCATATGCATGTGTAGAAAAATGAACAGGTGATGGATGGTTTCCCAGCACTGAACCCATATTTAAAATACTACCAGGTTTATTATGCTGCAATAACCATTTTACGGCAGCCTGATTTGAAAGCATGAGTGAAAAAAGATTCAGCTCAAATGTCTTGTTCCAACCTTCTGCAGTTAACTCATGCAAAGGTCCATCTCCCATTTTTCTTCCACTGCCTCCCGCAACATGATACAATCCATCAAAATTTCCAAAACTATTTACACATGCATCAATAGCCCGTATGGCTGTGTTCTCCTCTTTCGCATCTCCGCATAAACCAACTGCTTTTTTACCTAATGTAGTTACGGCTTCATCGCAACTTTTTTGGCTTCTGCCAACCAATACTACATTAGCCCCCTCCGCAACAAACATTTTTGCCGCTGAAAAGCCCATGCCGGTAGTGCCGCCTATGATTACAATATTTTTATTAACAAGCCAACCGTTTGCCATAACACAACATATAAACAAAATGAAGATAAAGCTAAAGTTTTAATTACCTTACATCTATAAGCCTCATCCTTATATAAATATATTGCGATACAAAAAAGAAAATGATAAAAAAGCCGTTGTTATCTTCGCTGATCATTAGCTATTGACATTTCTAAGTTTAATTACACTATATATTCAACCTTTTTTTTAAACCATGCGTCTTTCTAATGTCAACTTTCCTCCAATGATGGTATTACGCTTTTTAAAATCCAGCATTTGTATTTGTGTACCGGTTTTGTTTTTTGCCTGCAGCGAACCCGAAAAGCCTAAAACAGTTGAAATTGTAAAAAAGCCGGAAGAAGTAAATAAAAAAACCAATGAGAATATCCACGCTATTTTAAATTATGCTGCAGATAATAAAAATAAATTAAACGATACTATAAGTTTAAACAATTTTGCATTTGTGAATGCATGGTACAAAGACAGGGATTCGCTGCGTACCTGGAGTAATGAAAAACATTGGAACAGGATGGCAGATTCATTGTTTTACTTTATAAAGAACAGTGAACACTATGGACTTTTTCCTGCAGACTATCATTATACCTACCTGAATACGATTCATCATTCACTTAAAACAGATTCGGCTGCTATGCTTGATGCTGCTTTATGGGCAAGGGCGGATGTTCTTTTGACAGATGCCTTTATTCAGATAGTGAAAGATCTTAAAATAGGCAGACTTGATCGGGACAGCATTACATTAAGAAAGGACACCACATTCAATGATTCTTTATGCACTGCATTACTGCACAAAGTGTACAAAGAAAATCAATTAACCCCTTTACTGGAACAATTGGAACCGGCATACGAAGGATACAGGGAGATAAGAACTGCACTGGGAAAATTCTTAGACAGCATGAACAGAAAGGAATATACGTATATATCCTATCCTTTTGAAGATTCAGCTCAATTTATCTCACAACTACAAACCCGCCTCTATGAAGGTGGATATATCGATTTCAATAACAAACCAATAGATACTGCCACATTAGCGGCTGCCGTAAGAAAATTCCAGGAAGAAAAAAAACTGAAAGTAGATGGCAAAGCCGGTATCTCGGTGGTAACCATGTTAAATAATACCGATGTTGAAAAATTCAAAAGAATAGCCATTAACCTGGACAGGTATAAGCTAATGCCGGACAGTATGCCGGTAAGATATGCCTTTGTGAATTTGCCTGCGTTTCAGCTTCGGGTATGGGATACCGATACATTAAGAGTGGAATCAAAAGTAATTGTGGGTAATCCTAAAACGCGTACGCCCCTCCTTACCAGCGAACTTACCAATTTTGTACTCTTTCCGCAATGGACGGTACCTCAGAGCATCATTTTTAAAGAAATGCTGCCCAAAATTCAAAAGAAGGTAGAATATCTTGATAAAGAAAACCTGATGGTGGTAGATAAGAACGACAGCATCGTTGATCCACACACTGTTAACTGGTTTAGGTTAAATAAGAATAATTTTCCTTATCAACTAAAACAACGTGAAGGCGATGATAACAGCCTTGGTGTAATAAAATTCAATTTCAGAAATAAATACAGCGTGTACCTGCACGATACCAATGCACGTGGGCTTTTTGCCAGAAAGGACAGAGCGTTGAGCCATGGTTGTGTAAGGGTGCAGGAGTGGCAAAAGCTTTCAAAGTATCTTGTAAAAAACGATTCATTGCGTTACAAACCCGATACGTTATCTGCATGGATGAAACGCAAAGAAAAGCACATGATTTCGTTTTCACGCAGAGTTCCCATCTTTATAAGATATATTACCTGCGAAGCAAAAGAAGGGAATATTATTTTTTATGACGATATTTATGCAGAAGATAAAATGGTGAGAGAAAAATATTTGTACAATAGAAAAGTATTGTATACGTTATAAGTACGGGTTCTTTTGTTGACATATGGTAAATATGTAGAAGGAAGCCGACACACCAAAACCTGTTTGACATCTATGAAACAACTTTTACCGCTTCTTGCCTTATTATTTTTTACATGTGCTTCTATTGCTGCGCAGCAAAAAGCGCATAAGCATAATAAGCCTGTTCATTCTTCTACTGTAAAAACAGGTACGGCCAGTTATTACGCTGCAAAATTCCAGGGAAAACAAATGGCTAACGGACAAAAGTTTGATCAAACCAAACTAACGGCGGCGTGTAATGTACTTTCTCTGGGAACATGGGTGAAGGTAAGCAACCTTCGAAATAAAAAATCCGTCATAGTTCGCATTACCGACAGAATGCATCCCAAAAACAAGCGGCTTATTGATGTTTCAAAAGCTGCGGCACAAAAATTGGGATTTGTTGGAAGAGGCCTCACAAAAGTGAAAGTGGAAGTAGTTGAAAAGCCTTAGCCATTATTGTTATAAATAATTGTAAATAAATATTTTGAGCATTTATATTCAACCTTTTACCTTTGTAAAACTTTAATCAAATTAAACATTTTTATGAGAAAACCACTTTTAGGGTTACTAGCAGTATTTGCGCTAACTACTGCTATTGCACAGGAAAACGCTATCAAGAATCCTTACAAGAAAAAACCAGCTATCGGTTTTGCTTTCACTTTTCACGATTTTCAAACAGCACAAGATCTAAAAAACACATCCCTCAACCAGGTTTTAAAAGACAAGCAATGGTATAAAACCGGAAGAATGAGTCCGGGTTTGTCTTTATCATATTTCCAGGGGCTTACAGACCATCTTGATTTCATGGCAAGATTAGGTGGCACTTTTGTAAGCTATCCTATTCCCGACAAAGCTCAAAGCGGTAATGATAAATTGCTTGCAGAGTTAGATGCAAATGTAAATGCAAAGCTACTCAGCGATAAGTATTGGGTATCTCCCTATCTTACTGCTGGTATCGGTGCATCTCATTGGGATGGTTATTTTGGCGCATATGTGCCTTTAGGTGTTGGTCTTCAAATCAATTTACTCGATCAGGCTTATATCAATCTTAATGCGCAATATCGCGTTGCCGTTACTTCAGCTACCACTGCCAATCATCTTTTTTACAGCTTTGGCGTAGCAGGGTCTTTGTTCGACAAAAAAGAACCAAAAGTGATACCTCCCCCCCCTCCGCCTCCACCACCTGCTGATACAGATGGCGACGGTATAGTTGATTCATTAGACGCTTGCCCAACTGTTGCTGGTTTAGCTCAGTTCAATGGATGTCCTGATACGGATGGTGATGGTATCCAGGATAAAGAAGATAAATGCCCTACTGTAAAAGGATTGGCAAAATACAACGGATGCCCGATACCTGATACAGATGGTGATGGTATAAATGATGAAGAAGACAAATGCCCTAACCAGGCTGGTGTTGCTAAATACCAGGGATGCCCCATACCTGATACGGATGGCGATGGTGTAAATGATGAAGAAGATAAATGCCCAGCTTTAGCCGGACCGGCAAGCAACCAGGGTTGTCCTGAAATTAAAGAAGAAATCAAAAAGCGTATTGATGTAGCAGCCAAGAATGTATTCTTTGCTACAGGTAGCGCTAAACTGTTAGCTAAATCCAACAAATCATTAAACGAAGTTGGAAAGATTCTGAAAGAAGATCCAAATTTGAAACTGGATATTGAAGGTCATACTGATAATACCGGTAAGGCTGATAAGAACCAGTTGTTAAGTGAAAACAGGGCAAAGGCTGTATTGGATTATCTTACCACAAAAGCTGGTGTAGATCCAAGCCGCCTGGTTTCAGCAGGTTTTGGACAAGACCAACCAGTGGCTGATAATAAAACAGCTGCAGGTCGTGCTAAAAACCGCCGTGTAGATCTGAAATTACACTACAATTAATTATAACTATTTCTCTGCCTTTTTAAAAAGTCCTGGCTTTATGCCGGGATTTTTTATTTCAGCACTATCATTCAAAAAGTTTACATGTTAATGTCAACAAAAAAAGGCTACCATAACGGTAACCTTTACAATTCATATTGTAGTTGTTAGTATTTATCTGTAACCAACCATACCGCCGGTAGCTTTACAACCACCTTTAGAAGCTGTACATGATGTAAAAGCTGCGCCTGTTGTGATAACGAACATTACAATTAAAATAACCTTTTTCATTTTCAATTTCTTTTTGGGTAATAAAATAACATTTCCAAGCTGGAGCTCGTAGGAGTAGGAAATAATGAAGGTTATTTTTCGACAGGGGAATTGGAAAAAACTGTGATGATTAATTGCTTTACAAAAATGCAAAGTATATGCCAAACAAACAAGTTAAAAAGCTTATTGTTTTAAGGTAACAACTTAGGGCATTTTAATAAACTTGTATTAATCAGATGTTTATATTCTATTAGTGGTTGTATTGTTACTCAATACGGCGTTAATTTATCAAACGTCAATTTTAACAGCTTATTTATGCTATAAATTATATTGGCCGATCATTTGCATATAGCTGAATATGTTGTAAAAAACCAAAATCTACAATTTGATCATAATTTCCGAAGTTTGCCAAGTTATCACAACTTATAGTATGCCATTACAATTGACACGACCGCTCGCTTTTATTGATCTTGAAACAACCGGTATTAATCTTTCAGTTGACCGAATTGTTGAAATTGCTATTGTAAAATTGCAACCGGATTATACAAAGATTGTAAAACGGAAATTGATTAATCCTCAAATGCCTATTCCCAAAGCATCATCAGATGTACATGGCATTACTGATGAAATGGTGAAAGATGCTCCTACTTTTAAGCAGGTAGCAAATGAAATAAGACAGTTTTTGGAAAATTGTGATTTATCAGGGTATAATTCAAATCGTTTTGATTTTCCATTATTAGTAGAAGAATTTTTGAGAGCAGGGCTCGATTTTGATGTTTCTGAGAAACACCTGCTGGATGTACAAAAAGTATATCACCTGATGGAACCCCGCACATTAAGCGCGGCGTATAAATTTTATTGCGACAAAAGTCTTGATAATGCCCACAGCGCCGAAGTAGATGCTTCCGCTACATGGGAAGTATTAGAAGCACAGTTACAAAAGTACCCGCAATTGGGAAATACCGTTGAATCTGTGATAAAATTTACCGGACACGAGCAAATTGTGGATTTCGCCCGCAGGTTTGTTATGGAAAATGGAATAGAAATCTTTAATTTCGGGAAGCATAAAGGGCGGGTAGTTACCGAAGTGCTGAAACTGGAGCCTCAATATTATGATTGGATGATGAAAGGAGATTTCGCAATGCATACAAAACAAAAGCTAACCGAAATCCTCAACCGCTCCTTGTTAAAAAAAGCGTAAAATCATTTTCCAATATCTTTAAAAAAACATACAGAGTAATTTTATCTAATAAAAGATATCCCATTGGAAAAACTTGTCATAATACCAACCTATAACGAGAGTGAGAATATTAAACTCATCCTGCTTGCTGTGCTGGACATGAAGCTTAACTTTCACGTGTTGGTTGTTGATGATAACTCTCCCGACGGAACAGCAGACTGTGTAAGATCATTACAGCCTTTATATCCCGGTCAAATATTTCTTGAGGTTCGCACAGATAAACTCGGCTTAGGCACGGCTTACATTTATGGTTTTAAATGGGCCATAAACAGGGGATATAAATATATTTTTGAAATGGATGCTGATTTCTCTCATGCACCTGCGGATCTTGAAAGATTATACCAGGCATGCAAAGAGAAGGCAGATGTAGTTGTTGGATCCCGCTATGTAAAAGGCGGCAAAACTGTTAATTGGGGTTGGGATAGAAATGTGCTTTCAAAAGGAGGCGCTTTGTATACCCGAATGCTAACCTGGATGCCAGTAAAAGACCCGACAGCAGGTTTTGTGTGTTATAAAAAAGAAGTACTGGAAACCATCAATTTCGACCAGATCAATTTTGTAGGATATGCGTTCCAGATAGAAATGAAATTTGCCGCATGGAAACTGGGCTTTAAGGTTATTGAAATTCCTATCACTTTTGTTGACCGCAAATTCGGCACATCAAAAATGAACAAGAATATTGTGAAAGAAGGAATTCTTGGTGTGCTTAAAATTCAATGGCAAAGTATGTTCAAGAATTATCGCCGTAAAGTGCGTAATAATATTGGGAAGATATCCTCTACTACTCTTCACGCGGAAGCCCTGAACTGATGATATTGCATCCCTAACAATTTTCAACATCTACTCTTTCACGCTAAGTATTCCACCAATGAAAAAGGCATTATTGTCTTTACATGTGGCCATTTTCCTGGCAGGCTTTACAGGTATATTAGGCGGCTCATTACGCTTAATGAAGGTTTATTGGTATGGTGGCGCATACTCATTACCGTAGCCACAATGGCTATCCTGTCATTTTTCAGACCCTCCAAAAGTATACTTCCCGCATCTGTTATCTTTAAAATTTTTGGAGTAGGTGCGTTGGTGGCATTACATTGGGTATTTTTTTATGGCAGCATCAAATATGCAAATGTATCTATAGGGTTGGTATGCTTTTCAGCCATTGGATTTTTTACCGCTTTTTTTGAGCCACTTATTATGCGCAAAAAATTAGATTGGGTGGAAGTGCTGTTAGGGGGCATCGCAATAGCAGGCATAGCGCTTATTTTTCATTTTGATGAAAGGTACAAGCTTGGTATTTTGCTGGGTATTATCTCTACCATTTTTGCAGCATTGTTTACCATCTTCAATAAAAAATTGCTGAAGTATACCACTCCTGAATCATTAACTTTTTATGAACTCAGTGGCGGTCTGGTTACACTTACCATACTAATGCCATTTTATATTCATGCATTTCCACCAGATCACATATTGCCTACTACTATGGATTTTGTGTGGCTGCTGGTTTTAAGCTGGCTATGCACCGTTGTTGCGTTTAGCCTCTCCGTTAGTTCACTTAAAAAAATATCTGCTTTTACAGCCTCCTTAAGCTACAACCTGGAACCGCTTTACGGAATTATACTTGCCTTTGCATTATACCAGGAAAATAAATACCTCGGCATTTCTTTCTACTGGGGCATCAGTCTTATATGCATAACCGTTTTTATACAAACCTACCGTTTATACAAAGCACGTGGTTGAATACACATTAATGGTATATTGCGGCGATTTTAAATTGTAACGAATGAAAAGGCTTTCATTTATTCTGTTTCTTTTACCTGCTATAATAATACATGCCCAGCAAAAAAAACCACTTGATCATACAGTATACGATGGATGGCAAAGCATAGGAGAAAAGAAAATCAGCAACGATGGCAAATGGGTTGCTTACACCATTGCTTTACAGGAAGGTGATGGTTCATTGGTAATTCAATCTACCGATGCTCATTACAGGAATACTATACCAAGAGGTTATAATGCTACCATTACCAACGACAGCCGCTTTGTTATTTTTAAAATAAAGCCACTATATAACGATACAAGACAGGCGCAGATCAAGAAAAAAAAGGCAGATGAATTTCCCAAAGATTCGTTGGGCATAATGGAATTGGGCAAAGACAGCATCACTAAAATTGCCGGTGTAAAATCATACAAAATGCCAGAAAAAAACGGGCAGTGGTTAGCCTGGCAACTGGAAAAACAACCCGCAGATAGTATCAGCAAAAAAACTTCCGCAGATTCTTTATCACGAAAAATAGATTCCATCAGACAGCATTCGTCAACGCCTGCACCTGAGCAAAGTAAGAAAAGGCAGCGAATTACAAATCCGCCAATCATAAAAGATGGTGGAGCATATAACTTTACAGATGCGGAAGATGATAAAAATAATGATGCTAAAAATGAAGAAGGAACCACGGTTACTATTTATAATCTTCAAACCAAAGCGCATAGCATCGTTCCACTGGTGAATGAATACCTATGGAATAAAGAGGGCAACATATTGGTATTGCAAACAACAGCAGAAAAAAAAGATAGTCTACGTAAACCCGCTGTAAGTATATACAGAACCGTTGAAAACCGCTTTGACACTATTTTAAAAGGAGGGAACGATTTCAAACATTTTGCTGTTGATGAAACCGGTCGCCAGGTGGCTTTTGTTGCAGAAAGAGACAGCTCCCAAAAAGCCTTACAGAAATTTTACAAACTCTGGTATTGGAAAAACGGACAAGATAGTGCCATAATGCTTGCCGATAAAAATACAGCAGGAATGCTTATCGGTTGGGGCATAAGCGAAAATGCTGATCTCACCTTCAGCAAATCAGGGAAGAGATTATTTGCAGGAGCTGCTCCTGTACAGCCACCTAAAGACACTTCGCTGATTGATATAGACCTGGTTAAAGTGGATATATGGAATTATAAAGACGATTACCTGCAGCCTATGCAGCTAAAAAATCTTGACGCAGAATTAAAAAGAAGTTACTTATCTATGATTGACCTGGACAACAAAAGATATGTTCAGTTAGCTGATAAGGACATTCCAGCGGTGGCAATGGATACAGATGGCGACGGTAATTATTTTGCCGGTATAACGGATGTGAATAAAAGGATATCACTGCAATGGGAAGGAAAAACATTAAAAGATATTTATTCCATCAGTGCAGCCGATGGTAGCAGAACGCTTGTAAAAAAAGATGTTGCAGCCGAAGCCGGCATATCGCCGGGTGGAAAATATATATTTTGGTACGACCTGAAAAACAAGGCCTACTTTTCATGGAAGAACGGTGTTATAAAGAACATTTCCTCTAATGTACCCGTTAAATTTTACCAGGAAGATTTTGATATGCCCGATGATCCTGTTCCGTACGGCGTAATGGCGTGGACTCAAAGTGATCTTGCTATATTAGTTTACGATCGGTTTGATATCTGGCAACTGGACCCTGCAGGAGTTATTACGCCCATTAAGATTACGGGCGATAAAGGAAGAAAAAACAGTGTGCGTTACAGGTATATTTCTACGAATAAAGAAGAAAACTTTGTAACCCCAACACAGGATCTATTGTTTTACACCTTTAATGAAAAAACAAAAGAGTCAGGACTTTCTACATTAAAATTCGTCAGCAATGCTTCGCCAGTTGAATTATTCAGCGGTCCTTTTCTTATCGACAGAAGTCTTATTAAAGCGATGGACTCTGATGTATACGTATACACCAAAGAAACCTACACTGCTTCACCCGATCTATATGCCAAGAGTGGGGAAAATGAAATAAAACTTTCTTCGATCAATCCTCAACAAAGCAATTATAGCTGGGGAACAGCGGAATTGTTTAAATGGAAGGCGTACAATGGTAAAGAAGCAACAGGTATTGTATATAAGCCTGATAATTTCGATGCTAAAAACAAGTATCCTGCTATCTGCTATTTTTATGAAAAGCTGAGTGATGGGTTATATCAATATATCCCGCCTTCGCCTACCCCTAGCCGTTTGAATATTTCGTTTTTTGTAAGCAGGGGCTATATTGTGTTTGTTCCTGACATTGAATACCACACGGGCTTTCCAGGTAAAAGTGCCTATAATTACATTGTGAGTGGAGCAAGAGCATTGGTAAAAAAAGGATGGGTGGATAGTACAAAGCTGGGCATACAAGGACAAAGCTGGGGCGGTTATCAAACGGCTTATCTTATTACTCAAACAAAATTGTTCAATGCCGCGTGGGCAGGAGCCCCTGTAACCAACATGACGAGCGCTTATGGTGGCATTCGTTGGGAAAGTGGTATGAACCGACAGTTTCAATATGAGAAAACCCAAAGCCGCATCGGGGCCACTTTATGGGAAAAACCACAGCTATATCTGCAAAACTCACCGCAGTTTTTCCTGCCAAAAGTTAGTACGCCTTTGGTTATTATGAGTAACGACAATGATGGCGCGGTGCCATGGTACCAGGGCATTGAGCTGTTTACCGGATTGCGTCGCTTAAATAAACCTGTTTGGTTACTCAACTATAATGGCGAAGCGCACAATCTTGTGCAACGAAAAAACAGGAAAGACATTCAAATAAGAGAACAGCAATTTTTTGATTGGTTATTAAAAGGAGAACGACCTACACAATGGCTGCGCGATGGTGTTCCCGCAACCATGAAAGGTAAAATATGGGGATTAGAATAGTGAGGTCAGCGCTGAAGGTCAGATCTTACTTCAGCATACACGAGTCAAAGGTCTGACGCTACGCGTACCGACCTTGCCTAAAACTGATTGACACAGAAGATCAAACCAGGCAACAATTCTGAATATGTAAATTGTTTTTGCAAATTTGTAATCACTTTTAAATATAAAAAAATGAAACGTGCGCTTGCATATCTGGTATTAGTTTGTATCATTGCCGTGAGTGTATCATGGAATACAACGCCTGCATGGACTTCATTATTCAACGGCAAAAACCTTAAGGGTTGGACTGTGAGAGGCAGCGCAAAGTGGAAAGTAAAAGATGGAGAGATTATTGGTGAAGGAGGAAGAGGTCACTTGTACGCAGCACCGGTTGTAAAAAATTTTGAAGTGAAAGGCGAGTTTAAAATCACAGATCTAGGTAAAGGCGCTAACAGCGGTTTATATGTAAGAGCGCATGAACCGGAAGATGACGCAGACGGCTTTCCAAGAGGATATGAGGCGCAGATCTGCAATAGCCAGGAAGCTTATACCGGTTGGCTGTGGAAACCTGGCAAACCTACCGGCAAAGCAACAGCCCTGTTGACAAAAGACGGAGAATGGTTCAGCATGAGAGTTAGGGCTGTGGATGACAGTTTGAACATATGGGTTAAAGATGAACTTGTGATGAGTTATAAAGACAGCGAATATACCGAAGGAAAATTCGCGATACAGGTACATAATGAAGGAATGATGGTTGAGGCACGCAATTTATATTACAGGGAAATACAATAAAATGAATGCAAAGCAGGCAGCAGCGTTTAAAGCAGTAAGTTATATTGAAGACGGCATGGTAGTAGGATTAGGAACAGGTTCTACAGCCTATTGGGCTATACATTATGTAGCAGAAAGAGTGGCACAAGGTTTAAAAATAATTACAGTAGCTACATCAGAAGATACATTCAGGATCGCGACAGAAAAAGGCATTACAGTAAGCAGCCTTGAAAGCGTTGATTATATTGACATTGATATTGACGGTGCGGATGAAGCAGATAAAAATTTATGCCTTATAAAAGGTGGAGGTGGTGCGCTGTTGAGAGAAAAAGTAATAGCCGCTGCAAGCAAACGCTTTCTTGTTATTGCCGATGAATCAAAGAAAGTAGAGGTATTGGGAAAGTTTCCACTGCCTGTTGAAGTGGTGCCTTTCGGCTGGCAACATACGGCTAAACATTTGTCAAAACTGAATTGCGAAATAACGCTTCGCAAAAAGAACGACGCTGTATTTGTAACAGACAACAGCAATTATATCCTCGATTGCAATTTTCAATCTATACCTGACCCCGCTTTATTAGAACAGCAGATCAATGCCATACCAGGTGTAGCAGAAAACGGGTTATTTGTAAACATGGCCGCTTCTGTAGTGATTGGATACAATGATGGAACAATCAAAGAATTTCACAAATAGTATATAGCAGCTACCCGAAGTTTTCAACTTCGGATCTTATATGTTCTTCCGGAACTCCGTCCCATATATACTATATAGTCGCCTGAGGCGACAACAAAACTATACGAGGCGAAGACGCCTCGTATAGCTATTAACATCACGCAAAGCGGTATACAAAATCTTATTTCATTGTAGCAAGCGCTGTAAGTATCCGCACACCTGCATCTTCTTCCATAGTCGATGAATCTGCGGCAGGCTTTTTATCCAGCATATCTTTAACCCAGGTCCATGTAGTTTTTAACTCAGGAAATGTATTCATCTGCTCATTAAGCCATTCATTCGCTTTTTCTTTTCCTTCCTTTTTTTCTATTGCCCATGCAGTTACCAACGCATTGGATGGTATAAAATTCCTTACCGTATTGTCTACCTCTGGTTTAAAACTTTTTACCTGTTGTAATAATTTATCACTGTCGCCCCTACCCGATTTTTGATAACAGAGATAATCCATCCAGTCTTCCAGCCTTGTATCAATATCTTCATCATAAGGCTTCCCAACACCAAGATTCTCCGGCCATATTCTTGCCTGCTGAATAAAAGTCTGTGCTTTTTTGTAATTCTTTTGCTGCATCAGTTCAATTGCCTGCATCAACTTCGCTTCTCTGTATAAAGATCTTCCATCAGTAGCGCCTTCAAAAGGAATAATATTTAAAGTAGATAATGTTTGGTCTGCTTTTTTGTAAGCTTTGTTCAGCAATAAAGTTTTAGCATACAGCATACCCATTATATAATTATCACGATGGGTATTGTAAAATGGAGTAATAACATTCAGTGCATTCTGATATTGCTTGTGTTCATTGTAATATTCGGTCAGCAATTTATGGTAGCGCCACTGAGTAGCATCCAGTGAAAGCGCTTTTTGCAGATCCTTTTCATCATTTTTAAATATCAGGTAACGGGTAGCATAAAACGGAGCATAACCAGGTTCATCTCCACAATTCACCAATAGATTTTTACACTCTTCTATTCTGTTGCGATCTCTGTATATCAATGCCAGTTGATATTTTAACAGCCAATCCTGCTGAGTTTTCAACAGTGTTTCTAAAACCATTGCTGTCTCCGAACGGAATGGAAAGGAAAGCTGAGGATTAATCGCTGCACAATCTACTTTTTTCCCTTGCAAAAAAGCCAGCCAGTAAGCTGCTTCTGCTGAAGCAGGGCTTAATGTAAATACTTCTTTGGTTTCATTCATATAACCATTGTTGTAATACCATATGGCCAATTCAGCAAAGGTTTCTGTTGGCAACTCATTTCGGATAGCTGCAATAAATTGTTTTTTGCTTTCGTCTGTTTGCGCAAGCTTGTATTTTTCAAACATGGCAAAATGATTGAGTGGGTCGAAAGATAAAATGTATTGATTGGCTTCTTTTGCTTTGACTGTATTGTTTTGATAACGATAAGCAACAGCCTGCAGCATCAACGCATTCATATTATACCGGTTAAAATCAATTGCCTTTTTTGTATAGGCAATTACCTGATCATAATTGTGCTCTTTCGCAAACAAAGCTGCCAGTCCTGTATAGGCAGCGCTTCTGTAATCCTGTGTGAGAGCGGCGATACTGAATCCATCTTTTGCATCTGTAATACGATTCAGTTGTGCATTGATCAAGCCATAATAATAATTGGCATCCCCTGCTTCTGTATTAATACTGATAGCTTTGGTGATGGTCTTTAATGCTTCCTCATACCGCATGTTGCGATACAACAGCTCAGCCATTTTTACAAGTGCAGGAAAAAAGTTATGCTCTTTTTCAAGTGATGCGGTCAATTTAGCTTCAGCCTTATCGTACAGTTTTTCGTCCATATATTCTTTGCCCTGCAGGTATAACCCATAGGCGGTACTCCAATCAAAATCAGCAGGCGATTCCGTGGGTCGCGACAAATCATTCTTATGACTACCTGTTGAATATTCAAGCATATGATCCCCCAGGATAACTTCTGTTTCATCTTCGTTTATATTAGCCTGTATAGAATCGCTGAATACTTTCAAAGGTGTTAACTGCAGCGGTTTGTTATAAATTATTTTGTTACCTGCAATTATTTTCAACGTATCATTTATAACCTGCACAGGAGAAAAATATATTTTCAACCAGCCTTTTTCATTTTGTAAATTCAATGCACCTATGGCATTGGCTTCACTAATACCTTTTGTTTGATTGACCGGGTACCAATATTCTTTCCATCCATCTGTGGCATACGGCGCAAAACCAACATGTTTAAAAGGCGTAAGACTGCTCTTATCTGCATTCTGATTAAACAGCCTGCCGGATTGTATTTCCACGTACTGCCCGTCTGAATCTGTCAACATTTTTTCCCAGATCATTCCCTGGCGCGATAAACCCCAGATCCATATTTTCTTTCCGGCCTTATCATCATAGGTACCATAACGCACCATGCCATTATCTTCATCGTGGTAATAAGCACCAAAAAAATGCGTATATTTTCCAAACACGTGGTATGACTTGTAACCACCGAAATTGTTTTCTTCGTAAAAATTGATATGTTTTCCATTGCTTTTATTAATAGGCCAATCGGCATATTCTCCGTTATGCCCGATGTATTTATTGCCTGGAAAAACAAATTCAAGATTACCGCCGGCTTTCATTCCAAGGTTCATCCAGTGATAATAAGGTTGCTCCTGCGCGGTGGCATTGTACCAAAAAGACTGTGTGGTAAAATAAGCCTTGTCTTTGGGCAGATTAATTTCTACACGCCAGTTGGTCCTGGTTAAAAGGTCCAGCACACCAATAATACAACTGGCGCTGCCATCTTCGTTTATACGTGTAGTATAGTCAACAGGTGTGGCACAATTAGGCGTGTGACCAATGATCCCGTAATTAGCTTCCAGTCCTCCACTGGTCCACGGGCCCCGCATTGCCACATCTCTGAATTTTACAGTGTGATTATAATAGATAAACGAACGTCCTGATTTCTTTTCAATCGCGGCCCAGATCTTTCCGCCAATTTCAGGTGTAATTAAAACCTTGATATACTCATTCTCCAGTTCAATAATTTTCCATTGCTTTTGTTGTGGCTTATCAGTAAAACCATCATACCTGAAATAAGGATATACCGGCGATAGTAACGGAATAGGGTTCGGATCTGAAAAACCATAGGTCGGAAAAGACTGCATGTACTCCTTAACCGAAGAAGGTTGTTGTGCAATGGCAAACAACACCTGGAAAGCAAACAAAAAAGATGTAATTAAAGGCTTCATCTTTTAAAGGTATTAAAAACAGGAAGCCTTTAAAAACGCAAACGGTTGTGTGATTTTTGGATGTTTATATCCTGCATTACAGCACCCAAACCAATTTACTCTTTTGTTTAACTGCATTTATATAGAAAGGTATTGCCTTTACTCAGTAAGGGTTTTCTTTACGTTCCAATTGTTTCCACTCCCCTGTTCCTCCATGATTTGGATTTACAGAAGGATCGTTGGTACCCGCCACGCGCCCCTGCTGATCCATCCAGTAATATTTGTATTGAGAACTGAGTTCAACAGGAGTATTGTTACTGTATGGATTTGTATAAGTATTGATGCCCCCCAGGTTTTCCCTGAATTGGTAGTTTTGACGGTCTGTTGATTTATTCCGGTCATCAGTAACTTCCTGCCATTTTTCGTTTGACCATGACCGGTATGCCTTCATTGCTTCACCGAAAGCAATGGAGTTTTGCAGGTTTTGCTGCATAACCCCGCGCATACCAAAGGCCGCGCCATTGAGTGCAGATATCTGGCGGGACACCTGTGGTAACCAGGATGCATAGCTGGTCCATTGGGATTGTTCTGAAATAGCAGCGGTCATTGCCATTACGCATCCTCCATAATAATTGGTGATATGGCAAACCGCTTCGCCCACGTAATGACCACCTGGCAACATATATGATACCTGGAATTGCCAGGCTTCCTGGAAACCATGCACAGGAATAGCTCTCACAGGTTCACTTATAGATAAATTGCGTGGTTGCATAGCCATAAGTTTTTCATATACAAAACGGCCGGGATTATAACCGGGCATAAGCCCCGAATTACCTACCATTACCGTCAAAGCCCTGTTATCAGCCGATACCAGGGTAAGTGCAAATTGGCCATCTTCGCCTACCCTCCAGCCCGGCGGTAATGCGTATGAAAAAAAATTACCCCTGCCGATGCTTAGTTCTTCAGCAGCGTGTCTTTGTACAGCATTAGATGGACGATTATTCATAAGATTTGTGTTTGATATGTGTATGGGTGCTACAATGTGCATATTTTCCGGGATATCTGCAGGCTGATTGTTGTGGGAAATACTATAGTCGTTTTCTGTGTTGGACTCGCCGCATCCCTGTATCAGGCCACCGGTAAACAGTACCAAAAAAGAAGAAAGAATGGCTATATTTTTCATACCTGTAATTTTATTTGTGAACGTTTATGAAGCAAAAATCGGCCAGGTACAACCCGAAAAAAATACTCAATTTGTATTATGCGGTTATTTATTACAGGCAGCAATACCGGAGTGAGCATTGCGATGCTTTCGAATTTGCTGGATTATCTTTTTCCTGATATTTTTACTGACCGGAAAATTACTTCGGGCAGTAGCGCAGCCCGGTAGCGCGCCACGTTCGGGACGTGGAGGCCGCTGGTTCGAATCCAGTCTGCCCGACTAAAACACTTTCTTCCTGCCGGATGAACTGGGCCGGAGCATCAAGCTAATTCCCTGGTTTGACAACCACAGCCACATCTGCACCGAGTGACAATTCGACCTTATTACCAACCACAGGCAGATCTTTTTGCAACAACGCATCCCCTGTTGGCGTAATAGTATAAACGTTTACCCTTTTCACTTTTTGCCACCCGTCCGGTAAGACCCATTTTCTACGCGCATATCCCTTTTCGCTGTAAGCAATGATGGTCATGTCTTTCCACAATGCAGGCACAAAAAGATCATTATTATCCCGCAGGATAAAGTCCCCTTTGCGGATGATCTTATGACCATTTACATTGGCTGCTTTCAGACCACCGGAATAAAACAAGGTATCATTTACGAGAGCCATTCTCTGCAGCCTGCTCAGGTAATACCATGGTAGGGTTGTGCGGCAAAACTGTGCGAGAAACCCTGGAGGGTTCATTAGATTTTTTATAAACAGATCTTCACCGTGCATGCTCGAGCCAAACCGGAAGTCCCCATCATCAGTCCTGCTGGTCATGCCACGGGCAGACAGGCATTCCGGCGTTTGCATCTGGTATGATATGTCATCCGGGTACCACCAGCTCATCGGTTGTAACCCGTAAAACCCTTCACCGGGAGGATGCGCCCAGAATATCCCTTCACCTGTTACGTCAAAACCTTTTTCACGCCAGTAGGCAAAGATCTTTCGTTGCGTTTCTACTTCTTTGTAAACATCGATACCCTCTTTTTTGGCGTGCCAGGGACTGATGGTAGCGTAGAACTCAGGTTTAGCTATAAACACATCAACATGTATGGTATGCCCCTCATAGAGTTCAGGGATCATCTGTAGCAGGCCATCGATTCGTTTTTGCGCGAGCCCGGCGTTCCATTCACGGGTGTAACTTACTTTGAACATCGAGTCCCCTTTGATACCCATATCTGTTGCCAGTAAATTTCCCTGCTCGTCCTTTCCGAAAATATCTTTGGCGTAATATTCATCCCAGAGCGGGCTGTTACGGTAGGCATCAACCATATTGATGTGAAGGCTCACCGTTGTATGGTATTTCCGTCCTTCGCGTATCAACCATCGCAGGCTTTGCAGCGCAGTACTGTCTTGAGGTCTTTTCATTTTCTCGTTGACGGTTGACCAGGAGGGATAGCCATGATCGTGTCCACCTTTTTGCCAACCCACGAGGTAAATAATTTTAGGTATTCCTCCTGTAAGATGATCAGTGCGCTTAATCACTTCCAATGCACCTTCAAAGGTGCAGAGCACATGGTGTGGTTGTTGAAACAAAGGTTCCTTTGCAAGCCGTTCAACGGGTTCCCCTTCCATACCCATGAATAATTTGAGCACCAGGCTCTGGTGATAGTCCCTGAAGTAAGGGCGAACCACGATCTCAGTGGTCGCAGTCAGTGTATTGTTTCTGCCATCAGTATACACCGCGGTGATGGTAGCAATGCCACCCGCTTTAGCTAAAGCTGTATTTTTTGAGATCGAAACAACAGCCACATTCCCGCTGGTCAGTTTATTCTGCGCAGAAAAGAGTATCGCTGTTGCCGGAATGGCTATAGCAACACCGTCGGAGCGTATACCCGTGACCGATAGTGTAGCATGATCTCCGGGGACTAGTACAGGGTTTAAAATCGTTTTATCCGCTTTTACAACGATCTGTACAAAATCATTGAGGCCCGTGGCCATTGCAGGTGATACAAAAGCTGTACAGCATACAAATACGGTACACAAAAATCGAAAAGATATCATTGTCTAATAGTTTTAATTGAAATGAACAACTTGTTCTCTAAGCAAACAGATCATGGAGTGATAATAAGCAGGCGGTCTCCTTTAGCATCAATAGGAATAGCGTCGGTGATCTTATAGGATGCCGGTTGCTGGTAACCCGCTATCTCCGGAGCTGCGATGGTGGCGTGCGCCGGGTCCAATTGAAAAAAAATGCAGGCACTTTAACCATGTAAAGGCCTGCATATATGTGCTCCAAAACTAACTGCCTGTGTTGTTACTTAACCAGTGTGATATTGATCGTCCAGGTTTTAGTGGTTTTACCATCCGCTGCAGTAACCTTGTATTGCTGCGGTTTGGAATAATCTCCCACAGTCCCCAGCCTGGGTGCATCCCCTACCGGCTCAATGGTAGCCCCTGTAGAAATATTGCACATCATCACAATATTGGTAGCTGCTACTTTATCCCATTCATCAGCCAGTGTAAAATTGCTCTCGTCCGGAACCGTCACCGTTGCCGATGCAGTCCCGTTATCGAATGTTTTATTAGATACACCAAGATTCACTGTCCTTACGATGGCGGTTCCATCTGCATTGCGGGCAGTATCAAGGTAACGGTATTGCGAATACATTTCTGTCATATTCGCATCCGTGAATGCAGGCAGATCAGGGAGATTACCTTTAAGACAACCGCTGAATAAAGTCAGGCAAAGACCAATTGTTCCGATTCTTTTTATAAGTTGTTTCATAACTATCTTTTTCTTGTTCATAAAAATCAATATCCGGGATTCTGATCCAGCCCGGGTCCATGACGTACGATCTGGCTATTGGGTATTGGTAACAGGTACCTGCGTGATTCATCAAAATTGCGGATATCAGCCGATCCATAATTCACCACTTCGATGCGGTAACCTGTTCTGCTCGCATTGATTTCTATTGTTGAGGGCTTTTCCGTCAGTTCCGGAATTTTACCTCCCGGTGCGTTACCGTGGTTGGCATCTCCGCCGTATTTCCCCCAACGCATCAGGCTCCAGTAATAGTCCAGTTCCTTGGCAAGCTCTACCCTTCTTTCGCGTTTATAATCTACCCAGGCATCTGCTGATGAAGCTGCGGTCGATGCAGGCAATCCACCGTGTATGCTCCTGGTTTCATTCAACGCATTTACGGCATCAACGGTTTTACCCTGTTTGAGCAATGCTTCAGCGAGGTTGAGGTATACCCGCCCTAACCGGAAAATAACCCAATGATAATTAGAAGGGATTCCGTAGAAAACCCGTGGCTCAACATTATACACCCCTTTTCTGAACATGTAATTGGTAACAGATGTACATCCGCCGAGTCCCCCAACCCCTTTGCAGTAACGGTTAAGGTTACCGTTGGCATTGGTGGTAACGGTTTCGTCAAACCAGGTGCAGGAATCATATACGATAGTCCCGTAAAAGCGTTTATCCCGGTTGGCATACATCAGGCTGCTTACGCTACCCGTTCCCGTTAGTCTGGCGCTGTCCACGAAAGAAGAATTTACTTTTGTCATGTTGCTGGTAAACTGGCTGGTCGCATCCCAGCGCAACGCTTTTGAAGGATCAGCCTTGTCTATCACCAGGTAGTCGTCCACCAGGTTTTGCGATGGTCCGTAGGAAGCCCAGGCCTCAAAGATTTTGTCCACCTTAAAAGAGGGTTCAAGACCGAATTTAGAAACATTGTCGTTGTTCTGGTTAGGAACAACATGCTGCATATCGTCAATATTATCACAATTGGTATTGGCTTTATCCCTGTATACTGCAAAAATGAGCTCGCTGGAGTAACGACCCTGTTCATTGAACATACCCTCATAGTTGGCATCAAGGGTATATTTACCGCTATTGATGATTGTAGTGGCCGCATCCACCACCTGCGCGTAATAGGAATCATCTCCTGTATAGGCTGCAGCCTGCAGACCCACTTCAGTTTTTAATGCAAGCGCTGCGTATTTTCCTGCTTTGCCGGAAAGCACGTCTTCGGGAAGGCCCTGGATCGCATCGTTAATATCTGCCATGATATGCGCATAGGTTTCCGCAATATTCTGGGTTTGGGGTAATTTGAAATTATCCTCCGGTGTCAATAAGGAATCAACCCATATCACTTTACCAAACCTTCTTCCAAGCCAGTAATAGGTCATTGCCCGAAGAAACTTTGCTTCCGCGGTAAGTTGTGTTTTATCTGATTCCGACAGTGAAGCGGATGCATTGGCTTTGTCGATAATTAAATTACACAGCCTGACGTTGGAAAACTGGTTAAAACCATAATCATCATCTCTGGTCAGACGTTCAGCCCAGATGCTGCTGTAATCCACCTGTCCGCAGCCGCCCGTCACCGCATTGGTTGTCCAAGTATCCTGCTGGATATGGCTGGTTTGCGTAGTGTACAGCGACATCACAGAAGCATATACGTTGTTTACAAAGGCGTCCGCTCCCGCTCTCGAACTCCACACCGCATTCTCATCAAATTTGTCAAAGGGTTTCGTGTCAAGAATATTTCTTTTGCACGAAAAAAGAGTAAATACAATCAGCATGCAAAGCGCTGGGCGCAGGTGCCGCCTGTTTGCCTTAGTATCGTTACCCGTTCTTTTGCGAACAGGTGATATGGTAGATATTATTTTTCCTGGTTTCATGTGTCTAAGATTTGTGTAGTGATTAAAAACCTACGTTTACAGCCACCGAGAAAACCCGTTGGCTTGGATAATCGTAGTTGTTCGTGCTCCCTGTTTCCGGATCCAGGTAAAATTTCTTGGCAGGCGAAAAAGTGAGCAGGTTCATACCACTCAACGTGACTCTCATGTCAGAGATAAAACCAGTCTTCATCAATAATCCCTTTTTCAGATCATATCCGATCTGCAATGCCTTCAGTCGCAGGTAGCGTCCATTGGCCAACCAATAATCTGAGGTTGCACTATTGTTGTTCCCGTTTACATCTGTATTGGTAGTAGCCCTTGGCAATAGCGAATTTGTATTGGTAGCAGTCCAGTAGTCTAACTGGAAAGGATAGATGATGTTGTTTCCATTGGCGATGATATCGTTAAGATAAATATCCCGCTTACTCGCCCCTTGCCAGAGCATATTAAAATACCATGCTTTATAGTTCAGGTCAATGGTAAGACCGTAGTTGATACGGGGGAAAGGATCACTTCCTATTCTCCTGTTATCATCAGCGTCAATTTTTCCATCACCATTGGCATCCTGGTACATCACGTCACCGGGTCGCAGGTTAGTGGAAGATAACCTGGACGGGTTGTTTAATACTTCTTCCGGAGTTTGATACAGACCAAGCGCATGATAACCCGTAGTGTTATACCCGATGATCTGCGAAGATCTTGTGTAAGGATTCTGTAAGGTAGCGCTGTCTTCATTGGGATTGACTTCCCACATCTGGTCAAACTTGGTAAAGTTTGCACCGATCGTATAGTTTAGTGCCCCGATTGAATTAGAATAGTCAAGGTGGAATTCAAAGCCGGCTCTTCTGAAAGCGCCTGTGCTGGAATTCACAAGAGGCAGCGACGTACCTAAAGGGTCTGTATAGCCTGCATTAGAAGGGCTCGCGAGGTAATTCTTTGTTCTCAGATAAAAGTAATCAACCGATCCTTTGAGCCTGCTGTGCAACAGAGAGAAGTCAAGACCAGTATTAAATGATTGTTGCGAGAACCAGGTAATATTGGTACTGGGGAAGCCAGGGTCCCCAAAACCGGGCACAAAACTTCCGCCCACTACATAAGCCTGGCTGTTGAGAGAGTAACCCGGCAGGTAAGCGAAATTACCGGCATTACTGTTTTGTCCGATCACACCATAGGATATGCGGTATTTAAGGTAATTGAGAATATTTTTTTTGCTCAGAAAATCCATAAAGCGTTCTTTGGTGATCACCCAGCCAAGAGATCCGGCAGGAAAGAATCCCCAGCGCTTTCCTTCAGGAAACAGGTTGCCGTTACCATCATACCTGAAGGAACCTTCAACCAAATATTTTCCGTCGAAATCATACTTAAGCTTTCCGAGGTAAGCGGCACGGGCATTCTCAGATGCTGAACCATCATTCTGTGCACTTTGATTAGGGCCTGCGAACAACTGGTCCACCGTATTAAAAAGATAGCCGGTCCTTGATGCGCTGAAATTTTCTCCGTAGCCATAATATTCCTCATATCCGGCTAACACGGAAATAGAATGCAGTCCGAATGTCCGGTTATAATCCGTCAGTGCCTGGAGCGTGTACTCGTAGCCGTTAGAAGCGCTGGTACGAAGATTGGGTGGGCTTTGTTGCGCAGGTACGTCACTGCCAATGGCATACTGGGGAGCAGTGGTTTGCCAGGCCTTGTTCCATGAACCATTCTGCCGGTAATTGGCATTGATCTTTACATCCCATCCTTTGATCCATGGTATATCCCATTGCACGTTCAGCAGACCACTCGTATACCTGTTCTGTGTTTTATAGTAACCCGAACGCGGATCCATTTCAACAATCGGGTGATCGCCACCGTTAGCATAATGTGTTTGCGCGAGATCACTGTAAGCAGGGCTCATGGGGCTGTAATTTTGAATATGACCCCATATAAAATAATAGATGCTTCCTCCTCCACCATCGTAGCCACTGTATGGCTCGCGGTAATCTTCATTTACCCCATAAATCCCCAATGTGGTCTTTACGCCGATTTTATCAAAATTGCCGGTAACGTGTAACCTGTAATTATATCTTTTGAGGTCGTTGGTATTGAATTTAAACAATGTACCCTGGTCAAAATACCCGATCGACCCGTAATACTGGAATTTTTTGTCACCGCCAGAGATCGATATATTCTGACGCATCTGGGGCGCAAATTTTTTGAGTGATAAGCTTTGCCAGTCTGTATTGGGAAAATGCAGCGGATCACTTTGATCTTTGTATTTCTGCACATCAGCATCTGGGTATGGTTGTGGCCTTCCTTCGTTGGCCGCTATAGCATTCTTTGCAACAGCGACTTCGTAGGAGCTGAGCTTTTTCGGTAAAATAGTTGGCTGGGTAAGATCGTAACCAAAATCATATTTCACGGACAGCTTACCTGAGACGCCACGCTTGGTCGTTACCTGCACCACACCGTTACCTGCAACCAAACCATAGATACCTGTGGCAGAAGCATCTTTGAGAAAAGAGATATTGTCAATATCCGTTACGTTCAGTGTTTTAAAATCAAACTCGGTTGATATGATCCCATCTATGACATACACCGGCGTACCACCACCTCTGATCGAAACAGTAGGCACTTTGCCGGGTCCGCCGCCACTGGAAGCAACAATAACACCGGCAGCTCGTCCTGCTAAGCCATCACCAACAGTAGGAAGGGGAAGATTAGAAAGGTTTTCTCCTTTGAGTGTTGATACCGCAGCAACGTTTTTCTGTGTGCTGGTTTTGCTGTAGCCGATGATGACAGTTTCGTCCAGGTTTTGCGCCGCTATTTTTAAGGTCACGTTAATGGTAGTGCGGCCTTTGATCGCAATTTCCTGTGATTCAAATCCAACGAATGAAAAAACAAGTTTATCATTCCTGTCGGCGGTCAGGGTGAAACTTCCTTTTTCATCAGCAACCGCAGTACCGTTACCTCCTTTCACTTTGACGGTCGCGCCGGCAAGCGGGCTTCCTTTTTCATCGGTGATAATACCGCTGACTTCAACAGGAGGTGGAGGGACATCAGCCTCCGGACCAGTCCCCACGTCGGATTTCTTCCGGATCACGATTGTATTCTTGACAATCGCATAGTTAAAGGGTTGATCCTTAAAACAGGCATCCAGTGCCTGCACAATCGTTGAATTTTCTAATTCAACTGAAATCTTTTTAGCATTTTGAAGCAATCGTTCATTGAAGAAGAACCGGTAACCGCTTTGTTTACCAATCTCTTCACACACTTTTTCAAGTGATTCGTTTTTTACTTTCAACGTGATTTGCTGACTGAATCCCCGGGCGCTCACCTGCAGACAGGTAGCCAGGAGGATGATAGCAGTTAGCTTCATAATTAACAGCGTTTGGGTGAGTCTTCCCCGGGAGACCGCATGTTTGTCCACATGGCTTTGCCACCCAAAGGGGAAAGGAAATTTTAATTCCATACCTTTGTTTTGTTTTGGTTAATGAATAAAACAGTCTTTGCCGATTGTATTAAAAGTTGACCCAGGCGTTGGCCAGTTGTGTTCGTGCACTGCTGGCTTTTTTCTTGAATCAATACATACACTTGCTGTTCAGCAAACCTTGGTTTGCTATTTGTTTCACACAGGGGTGTTTACGGGTTAATGATCAGTTGCTGACCTGAAATTGCGGTCCGTACATCGCTGTACTCTAAAATTTTCACGAATTCAGAAAGGTTAACATTACGTGCCATAGTACCGGAAAAGGTATCCTTCGGCATACCATTGGGGTATTGTACATGGATATTATACCATCTTTCAGCCTGGCGCATCACCGTCGCCATATCAGTCTTATTAAACTTGAAATAGCCGTTCTTCCACGACATCACCTCTTCCATATCCGCGTCCTGCTTGACCTTTATTTTCTCAGCAACGATAGCCTGCTCACCGGGTTTGATCACAACTGGTGAACTGCCGGTCTTAAAGACTTTTACGGATCCTTCCAGCAGACTTACCTTCATCGAAGTCTCGTCATCGTAGGCATTTACATTGAAGTGCGTTCCCAGCACCTGTACTTTGGCGCCGCTGTTTTTTTGTTCAACTACAAAAGGTATTCCCGGCTTTTTGACAATCTCGAAATATACCTCCCCTGTTATGTCAACTTTACGTTCATCACCGACAAATGCTGTAGGAAAAGTGATAGAGGATGCCACATTCAGCCAGACTTTAGAGCCGTCTGCAAGCGTCAGGGTTGCCATATTGCTTCCGCGGGGAACAGTCAGTGTATTCATTTCAATCTGCGATACGGGACCTGTAACAGTATAATCGAGCTGGTCGCCGGCCTTCTTTATGATCTTGGTGTTTCCCTGGGTTGCAAGATCCCCATTGGCAGCATCATCCAGTACAATGGTTTTTCCTCCGGAAAGGGTAAGCACTGCTTTCGTTGCAGACGGAGGAGCAACATCTTTTGTTTCCGGTTTTTTCTCTTGTGCGGCGACGGGGGGAGCGGATGATTTTCGGGGTATAAGATAAACAGCTACACCAATAGAAAGCAGTAGTACCGCTGCGGCTGCTATCCTCCACCAGCGCATCCTTTTAACAGGTGTTTCGAAATTATGGTGGTCTTCAGCAATCATCTGCTTCAGCTCCGTTAATGCGGCTTCTCCAAAAGCAGTAGTATCCTTGGCGCTGGAAGATATAATAAGCTCCGTGTCTCCGGCATGCATCTCCTCATACCACTGATGCAGGAGCGCTTTCTCCTCATCAGTAGCCGTACCATTGATATACTTGCCAGCTAAGATCCTTAGTTGTTCGGGATCCGGTTGCATATTTCCCATTTATAGCATAGATACACGGGAAACAATTTTACACGTAAAAAAATAAAAAATTTCAGATCAGAGCATAAGAAGATCAGAAATGAGGCTGCGCCTGTGTTTGCGCATTACTTCCATAACCTTGGAAACATATCCTTCCGCGGTCCTTACCGACACGCCCAGTTTTTCAGCCACTTCTTCCAGTGGTCTGTCGAGTAATTTATGATGCAGAAAAACAATTTTATATTTTTCCGGAAGGTCGTTGGTAAAGCGGGACAAAATATCCAGCAGGTCTTTGTTATCGATATCTATGTGGAGTATATTTTCGGAGGACCGATGCTGTCCGTATTTTTTTACCAACCCATCTCTCCTTTTCTCATTCGAAAGATGACGGTACACCGCATACCTGGTCATTGCAGAAAGATACAAAGGCAGACTTCGGATCTGAAGCTGAGTTCTTTTTTTCCAGAGATTAAAAAAAACGATCTGCATGATCTCCCTGGCATCCTGTGTCGAAGAAAGTCTTTTGTAAGCAACAAAAAAAATACGTTCCCAATATCTTCTGTAAATCTCGGAAAAAGCAGACTCGTCGCTTTTCTCAAGCAGTTCCAGCAGCAGTTCATCGTTACAGGATTGATACATCGACTATCGGGGATATGAAGCAATAAAATGCAAATATAAATTTTCCGTTATCACTTTATTATTAAAAAATATCAGCGGAATAAAATGTATTGTTAAGTCGGCAACAAGAACACCTCACCAATTTTTTTAATATTAATAACGCCGAGGTACGTGTTGATATCAGGTGGACGAAGGGAAACATAGGTAGCGTAATAATAAATATTACACGTGAGCTATCAAGATTAAATGGCAGTAAAATAGTTTGAAGGGGAGAATAAAATAAATACAATCAGGGCGTCTTGCGGGCTTTCCGTTCCAATCTTTTGTATTTGCATTTGTGACCAAAAGGATTTCCACTCCAATCCCTGACGCTTAGTTCAAACTGTATTCCGGGTGAACCGGGCCGGCTCCACCCGCACAGTCCAAAAACTTGTGTCAAGCGTTAAAGTCCTCAGCTGTTTAAGAAGATCACTTTTATGTAGCTTTCGTTTCATCTCCGAAATGCGACCCCAACAGCTAATCCAACAAATACGCGGTTCGAAACTATTCAATATAGATCCTGTCAAAGATGGATTTATCTGGCAGATATTCCTTTAAAATACTGTCGATTGCAAATGCATTTCTACAATGTACGTGCGGTCTTCGGGGAAAAATCCTGTCGTTTGCCCAATATTCGCTCCAGAAACTTGTCGTATGCATGAAGTCTCGAATGAAATTCTTTTCCTTCGCTGCCTGAAATGCTAACTCCAATACAATGCAGCCGTTAATACAAACATCCACATAAGATTGAACTATTGGAAAATCTTTGCATGGAAGGCTTTGGAGTAATTCATCGGAATTTGCAAACCTATTTAAATATACCCAAACAGGCGAATCAAGAGTAATTTTTTTATCGTAAAATTCGAGCTGACTATTTTGAAGGCGTACACGATTATAATTTTTTTCTCTTTCGTCCAATACCAGCATTTCTGCATCGGTAACTTTGAAAATAACTCCGTTTATAAAATGCGCACAATGATAATTCTTTAAAAATGGCGAATCTGCATTTAAGCAACCCAGATAGGTAGTCGAAAACCCATTTACCTTTGTTCTTGCCCACCAGCCACGGGACAATCCATTTGCTTTCACCGGAATAACTTCTGCTGCTTTGGGCAGCGACATTAAACGTGACTCATGATCGATAAGTGAACCATAGCCAAAAATAAAGTTACTCATATCGGAAGTTCTTTTTTTCAGTGAACTGGTTAATTGCTGAAAATATGTTTGACGGTTTGATCAAAGTACTTCTCCATGCTGTCACAGTTTCTGCACTTTCTCTGGTTTGTATGTCAAGAACCATAAGTCGACACTCATGTACTAAATAATCTATCTTTGCCAATTGATCTGCGCTTTTGTTGGAGACCCAATAAAAAAGTGCAATAGCCATTTCAAAATAACCAACAGTATAACAATACTGAGTAATACCAAGGTAAATCTCATTTAAACTCAATTGGTCATTAACCTGCGTTATTTGCTCAAGCGCTTTGTTAAGTTTTAGATAAGCAGATTGCAGGTTTCCGATTTTAAGTTCAATAATCGCTAAATGACATCCGCACCTTCCCATATTTCTTTTATCACCGACTTTGGCTCTCCTTTCGTATGCGAGAGTGAATGCATCCTTTGATAACTCGATATTACCAAGCTTATAATGCACAGTACCCAATCCATACAAGGGAAAGCCACTCTCCCAATAGTTTTTTTCTTCTTCAAAACTCCGAATACTCGAAGAGTAATAATTTAAAGCTTCATTCAGATCGTTACGGAAATTACTGAGATTTCCAATATTATTTTGCAGAACTGCCATCATTCTCTTGTCCTTGTAGTGATCACTGATTGACAGAGCCTCTAGAAACATTTCCCTAGACTGCACCGGATTGCTCGCGCTCAAATTATTAGCAATATTATTCAAAGCGTGAGCCTTATTGATTTGTCCAAATTGCGTTGATCTATATTTATCCGATGCTAGAAGGTGTTCATCAAATAATTTCGCTGAAAGTGGAATATCTCCCCCACGATAATGTAGCATCCCCTGACCATGTAAAAGTTCCAGGTAAATTTCGCCCTCTATTGGCTGACCACTTTCAAAAATCTTTGTGATTTGCTGAATCCCGTCTATGTATTGACCTCTTACTTCCCAATATCGCCATAAATAACTACACAGTTTGCCTGCCTTATCGTAATCATTGCTTTCATACGCAAGGTCCAAGGCTCCCACAACATTATTATACTGCTCTTCCACTCTGATTAATTGGGTTTCCTGTTCTTGCGTAAAAAATTTTTGGAAAAAACAGTAAGTAAGCTTTGTATAATATCCGACGAACAATGCTTTGACTTGACTAATATCGCTTTCAGCATTCAGTCTCAAAATTCCAAAATGTCTCAAGGGCTCGAGAATAAAAAATGTCTTCGAATGTAACAGAGGACTTGAAGATTTGGTAAGGATACTTACATCAACCAACCTTTGAAAATCTCTTTCAAAATCGGCATTTGTATTGGCAATGACGCTTGCTGCTTCTTCACTGAAATCATCTCTGAATACACACAACTTCAGAAATATTCTCTTCTGGTTTGGCGTCAATAAATTGAAACTCCATTCAATTACTTTATCAATTGTCTGATGATGATTATAATTATCTTTGAAATGTTCATTGCTGCTTTTTAACTTGGTAGTAAGCTCGATCCGTATATCGTTCAACGATTTCACTCTCATAGCAGAAGCAGCCAGGATAATACCCAATGGTATCCCCGCTCTGAGCTTACATATCTCTGTTATATCAGCCCTGGTCTTTTCAGAAAGCTTGAACTTAGAGCTGGAATCTGCTTTTCTCGCATACTCCAGGAATAACTTCACACAAGGGTTTTCAGACATTTCTGAAAGCGACAGATCATGTTGTGGTTTCTGCAAAGGATTTATATACACCGTTTGATTAAAAGGAACGTTCAATTCAATTTGTGTCGTAACAATAAGCCGGACCCCTTGGCAACGTTGAGAAATCTCCTTGACAATCTCTTCACAGTCTTTTACCAGATACTCACAATTATCAAGGATGATAATCATATTTTTATCTTTCAAAAAATCAATCAGTTGATCGAGGGCCGATTTTCCTTTCAAGTTGTTTTTAAGGTCGTAGTCAAGTTTGTTGGCAAAGGCAGTAAATATGTGTTGGCGGCTATTAACAGGCGCCAACTCCACAAAAATGGCACCATTGGAAAATCGGGATTTATTTGCATGAGCAACCCTGTTAGCCAGGGTAGACTTACCAGTGCCTCCAGGACCAAACAGCGTGATCACTCCAATTGCATCATCTGCAAGAAAAGCTGATATTTGCCGAACCTCTTCATCGCGACCATATAGCATGATATCCCGGATCAGCGAGAGATAAGATTTTGATCCTGAAACCAACTGGATATTATTTTCCGCAAGCCAATTATCAAAGAAGAACCTCATATCTGTCCAGAATTTATGAATCGCTTCTATGTCATGCGAAAACAAAAAAGGCCATTGTTCTTTACCTTTTTTTCTGAAGGTCTCCTTCAAAACTCGGAGATTCTCCACTCGGAGTGTATCATAAACGTTTTCTTTGTCAGAAGGTGTTGTCTTCTCGAATACATATATTCTGGGCTTTCCATTCTTCTTGAAAAGTTTCATCGCTAGTTCGTATTCAGCCTTTGTAAATATTCCCAGTTCGTTGTGATAGACCAGTACGAGGCAATCGCAGTTCACAAGGTGTTCATTGTATTTCTGTTGCTTGCCTTTTGGATGGTTGGCGGCATCAATATTTTCCCACATCACAAGGTCGACAAATATATCATGCCGGTACAGTTGCCTATTCAGATTAGTAACCTCTTTATTAAATTCATTCCGAATTTGAGCCAACTTTTCTGACGAAGCCAGAAAAATTCGGAAAGGCGGTTTTTTTGTATATTCATGGAGGGAAGGGTTCATAACGTACCATTTCAAGTAATTGAAAAAAATAATCTTTAGAAAGGAAGGTTCAACTGTAGCGGTCATGGCGAATTTAGAGACTCGGTATTCAATATAGTAGAAACATCCTGTTTCCCTAAACCATGTTCAGTCTTAGAAAAAGCTATTTGCAGGATTGCAAACCTTTTACTTGACATTTAGCGCCAAGACAAATACAGATCGAAACAAAATATGTGGATTGGATGGTTTGCGAGGGTTCAGATAGTTAATCATTGACCTATTATAAATTTAATCTTTTATTTCAATTTTTCAAACAGGATTTCATTGTCATCAGTTTTTTCTTCGCAAGCTTATTTCGTCCCACATTTTTAAAAAATATACCAATTATAGGTGCATACCCAGAAATGTGTGAGGGATACTCTTTCTTTATGAAAACTAAAACAGAATTGAAATCCAAATAAGGTTGCTTCCCTTTCAATATTTTCGTTTTCTAATTGTTTTGGATAACAAACATTTCGCAGGATAAATTTTTGCATTGTTTTTAATCTTCATAAATATTTTTGGGCAACTTCAATACAGCCACTATAAAAATGCATAACATTATCTGGTAATAAAACTGTTTCAGCCGAAAGGATTGCTCTTGAAAAAATAAGAGCAAGCGTAAAAAAATCTTTCAAGGTATGTTTAACAAAAGATGCCAATCACAGCAACTTCCATAAAAAAAATTTCAGGGAGTAAAAGCATGTTTGATTAAAACCCGTCTTGGATTTCACTTCGTTTCGCCGTAAATAAATTTATATTTTTCGGAGTAGTCTTCTTTCTCAACAAAATGTCCATTTGTTTTATTGTAAAGGAATACGAATCGGACGGGTGAAATTTTATCGGCAGTACCTAAATCTATTTTTGAATATCGAACTTTACCAAAGAAAATGATGTCATTATAACCATCATGATTTTCATCAGAGAAGGTATGATGAAGCTTCCATGCAAAAAAATTATATCGACGACATATTGCTGAAACTCGAACCATACAAAGACAAAGCCTTTTATTTTCCCTCAACCGCCAACGAAATCGCGTTGATAGAAAAACAGATCAGTCAAAAATTTCCAGAGTACTTCAAACAATTCCTTCTAACCTTTGGCATCAGGCAGGATTTTGTTCTTGAATTGTTTAAAAGAGAGGGCGACATCATTGACAATCACAGCTACCTTCCGCAGAGCTTCAAAAAACTCTTCATCCCGATTGGTGGTTCAAGCGCAGGTGGAGACACATGGTTTATCAAATCAAGCTCGGAGGATCAGCATATCTATGAATACGTGCACGAAACGCAAAGCGAATTGACCATACTTGATTTTTCTTTCAGCGAATTAATCGACCGGAACATCATCGACCTGCGTGATCACTACGAAAGCAGCCCTTTCAACAAAGACAAGAACTGGTGTATGCAATTTTCCATTGAAACCACAAAGCTCGACTTGTTATTAAAAACGATAGGTGCAGTACAAACTACCGAATGGACTAATTCCGAAGTCTCCAGTGCGGGCATATACTGTGCTTACACTGAAATAGCATTGGCAGATAAAAAATTGAAACTAAGCAGACAGGAGTATAAAGGCTGGAAAAGTCCCACCTACTATTTTAACTGGAAAGACCCGGCTTATAAGATAGGAGCAGCTTCATTTATTCGTACACTTGACACCAAACTCTCAAAAACATTTAAAAGATATACATTGATCGACTACGGTATCATGGCTTTGTCAGATGATTAGGGCGTCTACGGGCTTTCCGCTCCAATCTTTTGTATGTGCATTTATGCCCAAAAGGATTTCCACTTCAATCCTGACGCTTATTGCAAATTGTATTCCCGGATGAACCGGACCGAACTCATCCCTCATCGTCGGGTGGCTAGTTCTTTTGGCATTGCCCAAAAGAACCAGAAGGCTAGGTGTTTCATAGGTTGATCCTAAAGATAGCAATCGAACGCTTATAAGCTCGAATATGAAACCCTTCCCATCATCTCTATTCAATCTTTTTCAAAACCAGATGCACCTGGGCCTTCGACAAAGTTCCGTCTAATCCAACATATTGATGCTGCATACGGGTTAATGTAAAATCCATGCTTGTCTTTTCCGGGTTATCAAAAATACCCTGCAATTGTGATGACTTTTCATGGTAAACATAATGGGTCACAACTCTTCTGGACACACTGTTGTATTGAAGAATGCAGACATTATTAGTTTCAAAATAAATGCGCGTAAGCACCGAGTCATTTTTTTTGACGTTATCGGTGTTGATCGCCACACCATCAACAGTCATTTGTTCAACGTCGTAAATGCCATTGATCACACTTTTTTTTGGTGGCTGTTCCCCAGGCAAGCGTTGCGAAGAAAGGTTGCAGGATGATTGCTATACGAAACAAGCCTTTCAAAATTTTCGTTTCTGGCATTATTGGGGTTAAATGATCCTGAATGCTTGCAAAAAAAGACACAAAACTTTTATACTCCAGGAGTAACAGGTAAAAAAGACCTGTGCACAGTAAGCATGCGTTTACTAACGCTCCGTCATTAATGGTATAAAGAAAATCATGCACAAAATATTGATCATTACAGGCAGCAAAATGAGGACACCGGCCATATAAGTGACTGTGCAAAAGAAATCAATGAAGCAAAAGAAATAGTGGTTCTTTAAAATGATCAATCGAATTTCGAAATCAATAATTCGTGTGAATAATTGCATAAGCCTCAACCTTTAAAACTAACGATCATGGAATTCATCAGAAGCATTCAGAACCACATTTACGAAATAAGAGGAAAACGGGTAATGTTAGACCGCAACCTGGGTATATTGCACGAAGTAGAGACAAAAGTGTTTAACCAGGCAGTAAAAAGAAATATCAAAAGATTTCCTCCCGATTTTGCGTTTCAGTTAACCAGTGGGGAATGGAAAACCCTGGAACCACAGTTGGATGCGCTCGACAATCGAGATTCTTTAAGGTCACAATTTGTGACCTTAAAGAATGAATAGGGACAACACATTTAATATCTTCCTTACCCTTTTACAGAATATGGTGTTGCCATGTTAAGCGGTATTTAAACAGCGACAAAGCCGTCCGTATGAATATTGCTATTATTCGTGTGTTTAGGAGATTTACCATCATC
This sequence comes from Agriterribacter sp., assembly GCA_047600465.1. GTDB lineage: Bacteria > Bacteroidota > Bacteroidia > Chitinophagales > Chitinophagaceae > Agriterribacter. The sequence continues at coordinate 132,041 of JASGKU010000005.1, read as the reverse complement.
CATACAGACTGTACTGAACAGTTACAAAAACTGAAAGTAAAGATCGGCGGGCACGATGCGCAGCTAAACCAGATCTATGATGCCCTTGAAAATCTACTGGATGCGAAGGCGGCTGAAAAAAGTTGGCAGGAAAGAGTAAGGATAGGTTTTAACAACAATGAAGAATCCTGAAAAGCGTCAAAAAATTACCACGCCTTATAAAATTTTCGCGAGCCGGAAATGTATAGATCATGGTACCCCTTCATTTTTTCTTTCATCTCCCGCGTCTCCTCGGAATCACGCATATAGTCTTCAAAGTATTGCTCATACGCCGCCAGGCTTTCATACTGGCAAAGTACGATAACACTGTTGAATTCAGCGGCCATGTCGGTCATTATATGCATGAATGCCGGACTATCTTTCATGACTTCTTTTAATAACCGCGCCAGTTGCGAAGCTTTACCGGGCTTACAAATAAATGTTTCATGAACAACTACCATGCGCTATATATTTAAATATTTAAACAGGGATTGCTACAAGCTGCGACAACGAACTGAGAAAATCACCAACAATATACTCTAAAAAACTAAGCTATAAAGCGATCAAAATTGTAAAATACCCAAACCGGCAACGTACGAGTGTCATCAATTAGCAAATAATACAATAAAAGGTAACAACCGAAGTTATGATTGCAGGATTGATCCTATTGATTCAAAATTTTAATGTCTCAAAATTGTTACTTAAATTGAATCAGTTTAATCCTTCATCATTATCAAAAACTCCATTGATTTATTTAAATACACAGTCTCAAGTATAGTGAGGTAGTATCATTCATTGTGACTGAGAAGGCGAAGCTATGCAAAACACAATCCATGTATTATTAATGGGACAAAGTGTGAAGAAGACATGTTTACTCAGGAATCTGGATGTGTAAATAAACGCTAATAAACGCCTATAAATGCTTACCAGAGTTTTCAGGATTATTGCGGCAAGATCGGATTGGTACAACAACAATATAAAAAGATAATATTAAACGACTGAAAACCAACGCTCATTTTTAAGTGCATAAGCCGCCTAATAGCGTAAATTTATGCGTTATAGGCAACCTTAATTGACACATCTTTCCATTATGGCACATCCAGGACGACCATTAAAATGCGACCCAAAAGTTGACAATTTGCGAAGTGAAATTCGACAGGGTAATTATGACACAGCTAAGTCGACACTTAAGGAATTTGGTATAAATGCAACAGACGGTGACGGCAGAACTGCATTAATTAATGGGGTAATTGAAAATAAGACAGACTTTATAAATTGGCTGATTGACAACGGAGCGGACATTAATCATCAAGACAAAATCGGATATTCTGTTTTGCACTTTGCTGGACAAAATATTCTTGTAGAACTTGCAAAGTACTTTTTAGAGAAAGGAACAAATCCAAATCTTCAAGACATACACGGGAATACAGCTTTATGGACAGCAATATTTAATGCCAAACTTCCGACAGACGAACAAGGTGTAGTAAAATTGTTACTCAAATTTGGTGCAGACCCAGATTTAATAAACAAACATGGTAAGACACCGAGATTTATGTATCAAACTTTTCATAGTAAAGACATTTCAACTGTTGACATAACATGACAAGGCTGCCTATAACATTGGGTTTTATGCAAGTTGGGAATGACCAGCAAATATCAACCAATTGCAAATCCAGGCGGTGGTTCGGGCTCGACAAACAACTTTGAGCTTTAGTTCTTAATTTCAACATCAGTTTTTTACTCAGCAGCGGTTGTTTGCGGACGGAATACTAATTGCCAACCTGCATAAAGCCCTGAACGTTGCCTGCAAGTTAAAATGACACTACCCGCTATTTACATATGCCTTTACTTATTGACAGTTATTTTATTCTTTGTCAAACACAACTTGGTGGGCAAATACAAAAAGTCATTAATCAAGACTCATGTAATCTTGCTATTCATTTTGCTGCTTGACATTTTCGTTGTGAACCTCAAAGGTGTGTGGCTTGACAGATTACTTGTTGTTGCATTTATGTTAACTGCTTCCATGACATTTGCTCATTACAGGCGAACACTTCGGACTTGGCAAAAGATTTACTTTGGCTTCTTTCTTTTCTATCCAATCTTTGCCGCAGCGACATTCCTAATTGACAGAATAATGTTTATTGTGGTGGCAAGTCCGGTGCTTGTCACTTTGACTGTTCCTGAGACTAAATTTAGCAGTAAGGACTATGAAGTAAGAGAAATAGTTGGAGCACTTGCACCAGTTCAACTTACGTTGATAAAAAAGGGGCTTCTAACAGAACGTTATCTTGGCATTACCAATGATGAAGACATTACTTATAAAGACATCACAGGTCTAACCATCATTAGTGTGACTGAGGACACAACCTTTGCAATCCTAACTTCGGGTGACAAAAACTACAAAGTTGCGTTCCACAAATAACCTGCAGGCAACATTGCATTGGCAATATGGCAGGGCGACGAATATGTTCTCCGCTTTTTATTCGCCACTCAGCTTCTGTTCCGGCAGACGAATAACGCTGGACAACACAATGAACAATGAGTATTTTTATCTTTAATCAGCATCGGAACCGGTCAGGCGGAACACAGAATACCGCCATACCGACAATGCTTCAACATTGGTGGTAATTTTAGAGCGACCCTATTACAATGACAGAAAAAGCGAAACAACTAATCAAGGACTTTAAGAATAACGGTTGGCAGACACCAAACCTTTATGAACGCTTATTTGACTTAACTTCAAACTCAACTGAAACACTTCACTTTGCAACTGAATACTTAAACTCATTTGACAAAAGTGCTACAATTTTCAACGATATTTTAAGCTACATTGACAAAGCTCAGTTTGCTGACCTTGTTAATTCTGCATTAGATATTCTAAAAAAAGAAAAAAATGAAAATGCTGAAAGCGTAATTGAATATGCGAGTTTGCAGTTCCCAGAGATATTGCACAATTATTTGGAGCTTATATTTGACTTAAAGCCAAACGAAAGCACTTACTATGCTGACTATCCTTGGAGAAATTTGGATTATGACAGAATTCAAATCTTTAAATCAAAATTATTAAGCTCGAAAACGAATATTACTGACAAGCAAAAGCTATTTAGATGTTTGCTAGAAACAAGAAATTTGGAAACTATCAATTTTGCTTATGACTATGCTCTAAACAATAAACTTTTTGACAACGAGAACTTAGAAAACTATTTGTTGGCGCATTTGCAGCTTGTTGGGTTTACAAAGCGAAACGGCAACATAGAGAATTATTGCCAGAGTATAGTAAGACATTTTAGCTTCAACAATAACTATTTTTCGGACAGCAGACCAATTCACATCAATAAAAAACAGCACCCAACCTGGAACTTAAAAGCAGGCGAAACTAAATATAAATTTGGAGGCATTCTTCAAGATGATGAGAAAAATCCTTTTATTCATTTAGTGACTTTTGATGAAATTCCTTCGGGGCTAAAAATATCAGGTCTATCAAGTCTTACATTAGGAATGCACATCAGAGAGTTAAACGAATGCGGTGCAGTATTTTACCAACACGACAATTTTGGAAACCCATCAAAAATTGGACAAACAAAAGACATTGAAATTTATTCAGATTTACCAATTAAAGACACCGAAATTTGTTTAGCTGAAACACCAAAAAGATGGACTTTTCAAAGTTGGGGAAGTTCAAACAGCAGAGAAAATTTATTCAGACTTGGTGGCGAACCAACTTGGATACAAAGTGCCGAAGTTTTAGTTTGCCCAATTTCTACCGAAAAAATGGATTTTTTAATGCAACTTGACACTGACCTTCCAGATATAGAAAATGGAGAAGTATATTTTGGAAGTGGTGGAATTTGTTATGCTTTTTGGTGTGACAAAGCAAAAGTGAGTGGATATATTATGCAATGTACATAGACAAAAAGACTACCGCCAACATCGTATTGGCAATAGTGGGGCGGACAGTTACAAACTCTATAGTTGTGCTTCTATTGAGCATTTGTGCAAATGTTGTGCTGACGTTTTTAAAATGCCCCACCATTGCCAATACGTAAACCGTTGTGTGTCATTGTATTTGGACACATCAAAATAAAATGCAACCAGTTAAATCGACGGCAGAAATTTTAGCGTTTAAGGTATTAAATCGAAGTGTAAATTCCGCTTGGGTTGAGTGGGCTCTTGACATGATGACTGTGGGTTTCGACACTGAACATTTACGAATACTTGCAGGTGAACTTGAACCATTTAATCAATTTGAAATGCAAGATTTGACAACAAAGGTTCTTAACGAAATAAATCTTGACTATTCAAACAAGGAAAGAATTATAGAGAATTATTGTTGTTACTTAATTGACAAAGCTTTGGATGACAATTCTCAAACTGAACATGTTTTGCGTTATTTGAAAGACCTTTGTGTTGAACGTTATTATGACAAATCTCTCTTTGATTTTTACTTACTCTATTTCGCAAAACAGGAATTAATGGACACAGACAATCAGTTTTACTGGAATGGAGCAGACAAGAGCAATATTGATAATATTATTAATGAGCATTTCATTAAATGGAAATCAAATTGTGACCAGTGACAAACAACGAAAGTACAACATGAGTATAGCTGCAATTTGGGCTTGATGTTGTAAGCATCGGAAGCAGTAAACACTTCTGCTTTAGTTCCAGCTTGACGTTATAAATTTGGCTTATGAATAAAACTTCAGTAATATTGCAATCATCAACTTCACTCCCGGCGTGACGTATTTCAAATGCGCAAACTGCAGCAATACCTGTTCATTAGCGGCTATATTTTGACAACACTCTACAAGCGACAGCCGAGCTCAATCATAGTAAAATGAAATCTACCGAGGTTTATAAAGAAATAAATAGTATTGTTTTCCCGACATTAAAATCAAATGGCTTTAAAAAGACTAAAGGTGGAATGCTTGGCTTTTACAAAAAACTGAAAGACCATTATTTAATTATTTGGTTTCAATGTTCTCAAGACGGGTTTGACCAATATGCTGGGTCTAAATTTATTGTGGAGACACAAGTAGGAAATAGTCCTGAAATCGGAGGTGGTTTACACAGACACAGAATTCCATATTTTTTGACAGAAAACGAACTTGACAACATCAAAAGAATTGAAAACGAAATAAAGGACAAACTACACAAGCCACCGAAGTCACATTTTATATTTACCATGTCGGAAGACGTACAAAAATGGTATAGAAAAAAATTTGAAAAGGACAATACGACATATACCAATTCCAGCGACATTTGGTTTATTTATTTTGACTACAGTGATATTCAAAAGTGGATAGGAATTCTTGAGCCAATTATTGACAGAATAATTATTGACTGCGAAAAGAGTGAGTATTAAAATACAGCCGCTAACATGGGGTTCTCGTTGTGTACATTCATTCAGAACTTGCCTAAACGGGAAAAACACGCTAGCCAATACGTGCCAAACACCCCTTCATATAGGGCCAACTTTCCGCAGTTTTGATCTGTTGACAACTGAGACTTTTTTGTTCAACCAGCGAAGCCAAAAACTGCATTTTGAAAGAGTATTGGAACAATCAGCATAGGTAATTCTGCTGTCCTGTAGTCATTGAACTAAATTGCAAAACAAATCCTGTTAAATGCAACAAGAATCTACAATTACGCTTCCTTATGCTGAATTTGGGTTAATTATCAGGACTGATTTCTCAAAAGAATCTAAATGGGAAATAATCTGTAATGAAATAAACGACTCTGGAAACATGTTCGAGACATATGCGCTCTTTATTAATGATATCAAATTTCAAAATCTTGATGAGGAGAAGCTACCAAAATTCGATTCAAATAATTCTTTACATACTTTTATTTTGTTGGTCGATGAAATTTGCTCGTCTCATGCTGATCATCCATTAAAATACATTGACCTGGCAGATAACTTTGGGAGCTATTTTAGAATCATTCCTTCTGAAGTTTGGGGAGTGACTGCAAGTCTTTCTGTTGCAAACCTTGATTTTTCAGAGTATGTTCGTCATTTGGATAATGACGGAATTTTTCGAGGCTTTCCGATTGTTCATTAGCTCAAAATCGTGCATGACAATTTACTCAGGAACATAAGTCCTGCGAAAAATGGCACAGCGTATCATTAAGACCTATAGCTCACTTGAGCTTTGCTGCTATTATTATTAAAACCGATGAGAATATTTGTTATATATCTGGTACTTATCTTGTTTCACAAGCCGGTATGTTCTCAGACGCTTCAATTGGATGACTTGGTTAAAATGAAGGCTTCTCCATTGATACAAATTGATAGCTTCTTGAAAAAGAAAAATTTTGAAATAGTGCCCTATAGGTCTTTCTACGATTCGGTTCATCAAACTGAATCAAGGAATTATAAGTCAAAAATCGACGAACTCGTTACTATAATTTTTGATCATAAAAAAAATAAAGCATTAAGGATTGAGTGTGATGGTTATGGCACGTTTAGTAACATTAAGAAAACAATAATTAAAACCGGCTCTAAAGACGTAACAAAATCTGTTCGCCCTCGCCAATCAGAATATATTAAGAGTTTTAGTGTCTTTCAATATAACGGGTTTATAATAGAGTTTGTAGCAGCGGGCGCTTGGCCTGAAAGCACTATGTGTGTCGTAGAGTTGGAAGACATTTCCGACTATAAAGATTTTGTGGAGTAGCAAACAGCATCTACATGCAATTTTGTGCAAGTGCGGTGCGGTCAGAGCACAAAAGGAAAAGTAGAAGCTCCGCCAGCGAACTAAAAAAAATCGCCAACAGTATACTCGCAAAAATTTAACTAGACAAGGATTAAAATTGTCAAATACTCAACAACCTTCCAACATTACCAATCTTACCCTTTCCTTTCTTGCACTTCATCTCCTCCTTGTTTAACTTGAGCAAAATCTCCATAGTTGGTAAAATACTCCAGTCCCAACACCAATAACATCGAGCTTATGATATAAACTTTCTGCATGATGATTGCCAGAGCCAGATAACCGAAACCAAAAACAAAAAAGAAAACGTAATAAGTCAATAAGCAAATGACACAACAGACCTTAAGTAAATGAAGTTTAGATGGCATGATTAAAATGGTAATGGCAAATAAGCCGAGCAATGTTAAAACGATCGATATGGTTCCGAGGTCATGCAGGGGTGTGGCGATTAAGAAGATAAATAGTATGTTGGTTGCGCCTATATATTTTAAGATACTTGCCCAAAGTTTTGAAGAAATCTTTTTGGACATATGGATAAAAAAAATGCCATAGCCAACAGAGTTGAATGCCATTCCAATAACGGCCCAGATCCTCCCGGAGTTTTCTGAACCATTGATCGCTTTTGCTGCAAAAAGATTGCTTAGGAAATTTTTGCTCCAGTCAAATCCTATAGAATTTTTGTAAAGCGCTGAGCCCCCTGGATAACCCAACGTTGCTACTACTATTAATATCATAGAAGTAACCAGGCATATCAAAACCGAATACTGCTTAACCATCCCTTTAATATTTTGGTGAAATATAAATTGGAAGGTAAGGATAGATGTTCATTTCCGTACAAGCGGTATCAACCCTGAACAACAGTTAACGTAGTAACACATCCACACTAACGGTCAGCTCCCGGTTTGCTTGTTGCTTATCGAAAAAGCGCGCTTCCACAGCATAGGTTTCGCCAGTTACAAGCGGACTCGAAAGAACAATGCTGGCAGACAAATCGAGCGGACCGGGAGTAGCTATACCATCCTTTGCACTAACAACAAATGCATCCGGCAAATGCCCCACGGTATCTTTGAGTTTATCTTTTACAGTAATCTCGCAACCAGGAAATACCTTCCCGTTCATTAACTGGAAATTTTGCACGCCTGAAGCTTTTATGAAGAAAGTAGCATTAATAGGTACAATATTGCTGGTGAAAGGGATCCCCTTTTCATCAACCATTTTTACGTCACGCACCTGGCAATTTTTATACGAGTAAGTCAGACCGGTTGCAAGGTCTTTACTCACGCCGCTGCTATAGGAACAGGCGCTATACACCATACAGTATAATACAGCAATAAAAAGGATACGGTTCGGCATATTTTGTGGTTTATTAATTGAGAATATAGGCACCTGCAACATCTTTTTTTAATTTGTTCGGTTTGAAATTAGGAAACAATTTGGCGCCTAAATAAAAACAAAGAATAGGTATCGGGATCAACAAAGCCAGGTCAATTAACTCAAGCATGGAACCACTACTACCTATTAGCGTTTTTACAACGCTAAGTGCTGACAGAAAACCAAAAGGTTTGTAGAACGCACCCATGTAGTTGAATACTGCATATATTACCAGTCCGGTTAATACCATTCCTAAAAACAGGAAGAATACAGTAGCCCACTCTCCTGACGAGATCAGGTAGAATGCCGCTATTAATCGGAACGCAAGTGTTACCCCAAGCAGCGCGATTAAGACATTGTTGAGCATTTTATATTTCTGTCTATCCGCTGTGGTAGCAGTGCCGGTTATCAGTAAGGCCAGGTTCTTTTTGCTGGCGTAGTCTGTTGATAACTCGTTGTAGATCTCCTGGTCGCTTTTTCCTTCTGCTCTGCCTTTCTCTACCAATTTTTTTGCTGTTTTCTGATCCATGTTTTTGTTTTTTAAATGTTGATGGAGCAAGCTACATGCTGGTGCAGATGATTGTGTAAGGCTTTGAGTGAGCAGCGTGCTAAAAGGATGAAATGAAGGGTTTGTTGTGTAGAGAGATGGATGGAAGCTTTCAGAACAAAGTCACTAAAATAAACGCTTTCTCATAAAAAATAATTGAAAACTCATAAATTACCCTTCTGCTACCTCCCGACATTTGTAAAAAATATCAGTTATGCAAGGAGAACAACTACTTTTGATAGAGGGTGACACGTCAACAAAACCTAACGGGAATACATCTAAGCAGCCCAGAAAGGTTGGCAATACAAAAACAGAAAATTACGTCCGGCTCATGGGTTACCTGGGTGCAGATCCAAAAATATACGCTACTATAAATGGCCATCAATACGCCATTTTTCGGCTGGCTACATTTGAGAAAGGAGCAGAGGAACTAACGACCTGGCATATCATCAAAATGTGGGGGAAAGCGAGGATGGTATATTTAAGAAACAATCTCATTAGCGGAAGCCACGTCATGGTACAGGGCAGGCTGGAGTATGGCAGCATCCCCGGTGAAGACGGTACCACCAGGCAATGCACACAAATCGTTGCTTCAAAAATAATGAACCTCGATCGGTGAAAGAACAGATCCATAAACAATTAAAACGACAATCAATGAAAAATAGACGCGGGCCACGAGGGTTTCTTCGCATTTTCTTCGTGCTTACTTTGTTTGGAGTTATGAGCTTTTTAGCCATCCGAAGTAGCCCCGACTGGGCAAACATTCGTGGGGTAGATATTTGGCGCCTCATCGGCACAGGTATGTGCTTTGGAGGTGCGATCTTTTCTTTTGCGGCATACTTTCACGGTCGTCGCTTCACTGAAGACTAGGAATGCTGCGTAATAATGTATTCCCAATTGTTCGTACAACCAATCAGATGCGCTGGTTGTAAAGATGCTGTGTTCGGAGAGACGATAGCGTTGTAGGACAAGAAGTATGCATTTGCAGAAAATCATTTTCCCTTGCGGGTATTAGCAACGATAACCAGCAACAAACAATTTGCATTAGCAGCAACTTTTATCCATAAAATAAATCGTTTCTCATCAATCAAATACGCTCTCTCATAAATAGAAAGCGCAGCATTAACATATCTTAGCATAAAGAAACATTCAAATAATGGTGAAACAACAATAACTATGGGTATAGTCACTGCAGAAATTGAACTCGTCAATGCCGGAGATATGGAAATGGCAAGAAGAAAAATGATAGGTGAAGAAGAAATAAAAAGGATGTCAGTAAGTATGCTGGTGGATACCGGTGCATACAATCTGTGTATCAACGAAACGATACAGGAGCAGCTTGACCTGCCATTTATAGAAAAACGAAAAGCGATCCTCGCAAATGGCCATATAGCGGAATACGATATTGTCGGTCCGGTCGTGGTGAAATTAAAAACCGGCGGACAGTATGCAATGCGATGGTGCTCCAGGGTGACAATGAACCGTTGCTCGGCGCCATACCGCTGGAAGATATGGATGTCCTTATTGATCCGCTCCGGCAGGAACTCATCGTAAATCCCGATCACCCATATTACGCACAAATGAAAGTAAAGAAGGTTAAGGGTAGGAAAATAATGTCTTGCGTATATTTAACATCAAAGGGAATGATTAACGGCTGATTGTCAGAATGACGAAAAGCGAACATAAGCTGACCATAAAAGAAACAGAACAATTAAAAACAATGATGGAGATTTACTTATCTATTCGCTGCCATGTTTCTTTCCATCGTTCATATTCCGTGGGTCTGATATAATACCTGGCAAAGTTACCTTCATGAAGCGTTAATAATTCTCTTTCAACAACCTCAATAAATTTTTGCCTGTCTGCTTCACTGATCTTTGTCGCATAAGCCTGAATAGTTTTAGATGCTTGTTCAAAGCCGTAGTTATTCCTTACAATTTCGTTTACCAGTGTTCTAAGATCTGACCTGTATTTCAACCGGAAACTGTCTGGCTCTCCCACGGATTGTCGAACGGCAGCATAGCGGTATGCCGATCGCTGATATGCCCACATAAATACATCTTTCAGAAGTTCAACCCTGTTGAGTTCGTAAACACCCAGCAAGCCGTTAATATAAATATCATTGGGAACGTCAGTGAATGACAAGGGAGACAGGTTTTGTTTTACGAGCGGGATATTTGCTGCTAACCGGGATACCCGCTTATTAACGTCATCGAATGGTTGCAGGTAAGGGAGCTGCACCATCGTAAAAAAAACCTGTTCGAATGGGTCATTGATTTGCCGCGCTTTTTCAAGGATCATGTCAAACATTTCTGCTATTAATTGTGGAATGGCCAGTAGTGTGAAGACAGATTTACTGATTCCTACCGGGTGATTTCTAAGGCGACCTGATGCAGAAGGATCACGAAGCAGATTGTCTGACAGCAAGGCATGCAGGCTTAAGATGCTGTACCGGTTAAAGTCAACTTCCTCGGCTCCATTTACAATAAATTCAATCGCATCCTTGTGATTTAAGATCATCTGGGCATCGATAGTCGGTTTACCATCTGCAGCTATCCCGACTGCAATTAAACGCTCTGTTTCCAATAAAGAATAGGTATTACCTTCCAGGCGGCTTGAGTTCCAGGAAAGATCAATCAGGAGACGGCTCAAAATCTCACGGGCATAGGTACCCGCCGGATATTGCGGCTCCCCTGTTTTACCCATACCTGCCAATTTATTTTTCTCTTCCTGGTTTAGGTAGCTGTCTTTATTGGGGATATAATTTTCAAGGAATTCCCGGTGATAACCTACAGGCATTCGATGTTCTATTGGCTTGGTTACCTGCTCCAGTATGCTTTTGGATGCTGCGGAAAGCGGCAGAGGGGTATCCTGGTTTGTGAGGTTGACCGGCAGTGGCGGTTTCATCAAAAAATATCGGGTGGAGCGACCTGCTTTGATTACAGAAACTTCACCTCCCGCTATCAATATTTCCAGTCTTCTTAAGAGCGTTCTCCAGCCAATAGTCAACCCGCTTGCCTTGAGAATCTCACTTTGACTTGCACCGTCCGGATGATCCTGCAACACTTTTTTGATTGCTGCCAGCTCATGTGCTGATCCTGTTTTCACCATTTTGACAAGATTATGTTATTCTTGACAAATTTAGAACATATTTGACAATATTAATACGAATTTGGCAAGAATAATCTATTTATGGCAAGAATAACAAGTCTTTTGACAGGCAGTTTTTCACACACATTCTTTTTATTCAAAAAGAAATCTGGAAGGAAAACCTCATCACAGCATGTCTATTTCAGATTCCGTTCTTTTAAAAGCTGCTCTAATTGATGGTTGTCGTATCTCGATTTTTGTATGAATTTGTATGCAAAGAATAATGGGATCAGCGTAAACAATCCAAGACTGCTTTTTACAAGGCTGTAGATAAATATTCCAATCAGTGCGCCAATAAATACTGCATTCGTGATAGCGTGCGACTTCATCTTTTTAGCTTCCCTTAATAATTCCTCATCACTTAATGTTGATAAAGCCTTCTTTTTCATACCTGTTTTCGGTTCAGCAAATGCAATCCCACCAATGCCTGATAAAAAATTGAACCTTGATTTTATATTTATTAAAAAGAGTTATTTCAATTTGAAGATAACACCCAGTTGAAGGTTGGTTATATCATACCCCGCTTCGGCATTAAAGCCAAACCTGGGAGAAATAAAATAAGATGCACCTGCAAATATTCCGGGTGTAGGAATCACATCAGTATAATCATATTGTTCCTGGTTACGATACTTTGTACGCTTAAAGCCAATACCTGCAGAAAGTCCACCATATGTATCTAGTCCTCTCACTTTCCAGCCATAGTGCCATGCAGAACGCATCCCTGCTACAATGGTACTGGCGTGATAGTCGTCATAATGAGGCCCACCGTTAGAAAAAGAAGCGCCGGTCTCTACCCCCAATGTAATCGTGCCTGGCCCCGCGTGCCATAACCCCCACTCTACCGCGGCTTTCATACCCAAAGGTGTTCTGTAATAATCGCCTCTGTATTCAGCTCCCACACCAATGCCAGGATTGAGAGTTACACTGCCAACCCTCACAGGAGTAACAGGTCCTTCAGTTGTTGTGCGTCTTTGTATAGTTGTTTTACGGCTTTGTGCTTTTGCTTCTGTAATGCTTCCGCAGAAAATAACACCTGCCAGCATGATAAAAAATAGTCTTTTCATACCCGCAGTTAGACAAATACAATGCCATTGAGAGGATACAGCGAAAAATACGGTGGATATGATACATAATGGGGAATGTAAGGTGCAAAATAACATGGCAATGGCAACAACTCCCACCCGTTAGCGAAAAATAACAGGCGGGAGTTATAGTTGGATAGACTTTAAAAACGAGCGAAAAGATTAATGTAAATAAATAGGAGGACACGCATCAATGGTTACAAAAGGCATGTCGAAACTTAATGCAGCAAAAAATCCTTTTCCGTCCGGGGCAACGTTGCAGACCTGCCATGCCCAAACCCAGACTAGATAGCGTGCCCCTGGCTCCAGATTAACCAATGCTGGTGCAAGCGGCACTTTTCCGAAGCCGATCGCAGGGGAAGCTGCATCCTCTATGTTCCCATGACCACTATCTTGTATTACAAGTTCTGCGGTAACATTTTCAAAATTCCATAACCTGGGTTGACGGGTAAGTATTGGTTGGGTTTCGCCATCTTTATAAACAGTTATTCCAAGACCTCCACTACTGCTTACCCGCCCTGCCTGGTAAGGTAAAGAATAGCCCCACATAAAAGTTCCCTGGGGAATGATACTTACCAATACTGATTTGTCGGTGGTCAAATTGAAGCCGATCCCGCCGGCAGAATAATCATTGTCTTTTGAAAAAGTATATATTTCACCACTAATGAGTGCACCACCACTACCTCCCATGGCGCTCCCCTGAGCCCACTGCCTGTCGTAAGGCGGTGCAAGCACGACACTTCTGCATTGCGAAGCAAGTGCAAAGGGTCTTATATTACTTTCTGCTTTAATGGTAGTGCGGTCAGAAAAATGCTTATCGAACTGCTGTATGATCCATGCATCGCTTACGCCTTCACTTGTTTTAAGAGGGGTCGATGCTGTTGCTGCAATCTTGTTTTCAAATTTCATTTCCTGCGCAAAGCGATCAATAACATCATTTGCGTGTTTAGATATCTGCGCTACATCTGCTTCATTTTGTTCATTTGCAATTTGCCTCTGCAGCTTAATATGAGGCGTGGCTTGCAATTTTTTTTCAAATCTGTTTTTTATTATGTCATGCATAAAAATAGTTTTTAAGTTGAATTTTTAAACTTAACGTGGAAGTGTAAACGATGACCATCATTTGTATATCTATCTGTCGGATTAAAAACCTTTTCGGAAACAATAGGGTACAATTTTTTTCAGGAGTGAGTCAATGACGGGAATCTGCAGAGAGCCATTTGGTGCGCAGATACAGTTGGTAAAAATTTTGCCGCGGTTTCTTCCTGCAGTAACGGAGACTTGGATTGCAGAATGCAACCTGAAAACTTCCATGGTAATCAACTTTGCCATCATCATAAGCTATTAGCTTCGCAGTCCACGATTAGCAGCTTAACCATATGCACAATCCCCTTGCTTGGTGTAAAGCCATAAAATAAAAGATTTCAATATTTGAAATTAAGTTTCAATAATAGAAATCTAGTAATTACTTTTAAATACGAGCTTGATCATAGGATCCACAGGGAATATGATAAAGTCTGCCTAGATGATCTCTGAATATACCAGGATTGCCAAACTCAGAACCTTACTTTAAAATAACGCGCATGGCACAAGTGATAAAAAAATTACAGGCGAAAAGGATTACAATGCAACCATGAAAAAAATTGATGCATTGATGAAGAAAGGTGAAAATAAGCTGACCATAAAAGAGGCAGAACAATTAAAAATAATGGCGGTTGCAGCACAGGCATATGAAAAGCATTTGTATACTATTCCTGCCCCAAAGACTTTAGCCGGTTTGATTGAACTAAAAATGTATGAACGGAAGTTGAAACAAAAAGAATTGGCTGGTCTCCTTGGCATTGGCGAGCCTAAGCTCTCCCAGATAATGAGCAGGAATAGAAAGTAGGATGTCACCTTTTGCAAGCTGCCTGTAAACGACTGGGAATTGACGGAAATATGTTGCTCGAATATGCATAGTCATAACAGGAAAGCTTGAAACTCCAATAGAACTCCCGAACAAAGCAATACGTTCAAGGTCACAAATTGTGACCTTGAACGCTGCCCAAGACATCAATCTTACATACGTGCCTTATACTTCTACAGCACGCTTTGTTCAGTAGACAGACAGCGATAACACAGTTTCAAAGTAATTGTCATCCATAACCAAAAAATAAACACAACCTCATAAAACAAAAAAACGAATTCATAAATCATTGTTGAACCTGCTCGGTAATTTCAATGATGAAATCACCAAACCAGGCGGCAAAATTGTATCAAACCCAATCCTGCAAGGTCAATAGCTGGGGATATCAGTTTGATTCACTCCTGGAATTGAAATATGCCCTTTCTATCAGGGATGAGTATGAATTCCTCCGTTCACGAATAACTATTTTTTATGAGCAAGGGTCACTAAAGCCAACCAACCATCTCACACTTGGAATCCGTCATTACACACCCGATTTTCTCATTCGCCACAAAATAACCGGCGAATCTTTCTTGGTGGAGATCAAACCACGCATTACCGCTAACGATCCTCGTCTCCTGTTGAGAACTAAGGTGGCTGAAAACTACATCGCGTGGAAAGGGTATGATTGGAAATTTAAAATAGTATTCGACGATGAGATCATACTCGACACGGAAACACTGACACTTTCGAAAACTTCTGCAGAATGCATTCCCACAAAGAGCTGAAACAGTTTCAACAGGGCAAGATAGTCTGGAACAATGCATCGCTATCAGTTGACGGCGTGATTATACACGGATTTGAAGGAGGTTTGATCGCCGGGACCGGCACCTTCGATCCACCTGACAACAGCTATAACTTTTTACTCAATGCGAAAACCGGGAGTATTGTGCCACAAAGATCTTAAAAGTCAAAATTCTTCTTTTTAAAAAAAAGCAGACAGATTAGATTATATAATGCCCCTCAAATCAGGTCATAGAGATATCGAGGTACTTCACATAAGAAATGATCAGGTTGCACCAATCTTACATAACATTACTGCAAATAACCAAAAATGCAAGCACCCGGGAACCATAGTCACCGGGTGCTGGTAAAAGTCTACGAATAAAAGACACTCAGAGAACTGCTCCTATCAAAGCGTACTCCATAGGTAAGTGCCATTGGTGGAAACTTTCCATCCGTTCTTACTGGAATAAAAGACATCGGCTTTCCCGTCTCCGTTGAAGTCTCCGAGTTTCAGGTTAGGTAATTTCTCTGGATAAGAGTTAATCACGGACCATACCGTTGTTCCTCCATAGGATACATTCCACTTGCTTCCATCGGGATAAAATACGTCGGCTTTACCATCGTTATTAAAATCGCCGATCAGTACATTAGGTGCTTTTGGACTGGCCGCATGAAGAATGTCCCAGACGGAAGTGGCTGAATAGGAAGCTTTCCATTCAGTGCCGGTTCCGACAAATACATCCGACTTATGGTCATTATTAAAATCACCGAACTTGAGATTGCTTACATCATAACCGGATAAATTGACGATCGTCCATTTTGTATTGCCTCCATAAGAGATTTTCCATTGCGTGCCGTTGCCGAAGAAAACATCCGCTTTTTTATCTCCGTTAAAATCTCCAAAACCCAGACTGCTGACGGCTTCTGATGCAGTGTTGATGACTTCCCATTTACCTGTACCGGAATAGGAAACCTTCCACTGCCCGTCTGTAGAATGAAAAACATCTGAGTAGCCGTCACCGTTAAAATCTGCTACGGCAAGCTGATTAATCAGCACTCCTGACGTGTTCAATCGTTTTAAACCTGTCCTGCCACCCCAAGACACATACCAACCTGCACCATTTGCCGTAAGCACATCCGCAATACTATCATGATTGAAATCTCCCACCAAATTGTCTTCATCATAAAGGTTTACCTTATCGGTCAGTAGATAAACATTATTGATACTGGGAATTTTAGCATAGCTGATCCAGCCATAGCCACCCAATCCCCATCCCGTTCCCCAGGAATTAATGAACTTGAAAGCCTGTCTTCCGTCATCATATCCCACAACACAGACTGCGTGATTACCACGACTTGTACCACTGAAATTATCGTAGATCGGGTTAGACGCATTGAGGTGGTCGAGATCCGGATACATAGGAATAGAAATGACCAGTGCCTTCCCATCGGACAACCATGCTTTCATGTCATCGGCACTTTTTGGAACATAGCTCCAGGATTGAGCTTTATAGTGAAAGGCATTTCTGAAGGAAGCTTCATCGGGTTGTGTGGTATAGTTCGTAGCGGAATAAGGAAAGTTATCTTTGAAGTCGCAACCCGTATCGACAAGTAGCTGCATAGCGCTCGCCACGGAGGATCCTCGATCTACTCCCCCGTTGATGTGATTATAGATCCACGAAGGAGAATAAGCATTGACAGATGTATTCCAACCCTTTTCTATGGACTCCTGGTAAGTTTTCAGGTAGTATCCGACTGCCCATCCAACGCAGGACGATTGACCTCCGCCGTCTTGCACTGGCGGCATCCTTGAGCTTAAATCAACGAAATAAGCGCGCTTGGAAGGCAACTGCTTGATGTCATAAAAACCTGCACGGGCAACCAGGCTCGGATCATCGGGTAGTACACCTGCAGGATGAATAACAAATGTGTCAGTATTGGCGGCAGACGAAGGCGTGTCTGGTTCCAGAATTTGTTTCCGGCACGCAGCGAGCATCACAAAAGTACTGGCTGCAATTAATAGCTTTTTCATATTGATCATTTTAAAGTTTGTTATAAAAAAGATGATAAAGGATAGGACATGGTTTTGAAAAAAGAATAGGTCTTTCCGACCGATCTGTACAATCGAAATCGTATGAATCTATTGTCAGGCGCGCCCTGGTGATAATAGCTGTTGAATAAAAAATTGGATTAATGAAACGGGGTAGGCTGATCGGCGGCAGGTTCCAGACCATTCAAATGCTGGAATGTTGTGCGTAAAAACCCGTCCTTTCGATCACAATGCTAAAGTACAGGCAGCAGTACTAGTGTAGGATAACAAGTCTGCGAAGGGTATCAATTATTCTGCGAACGGAAATAAGCCGTCAGGAAGTAGGTAAAATGAGCGTGGCAGTCGTCTGATCTTCACCATGATGATACGCAAAATGCGCATGGATCTTATTGGAAAAGTCCTGGATTAAAAGGTATCCCAGACCGGAAGAAGAACTGGTGAGTTGAGTAGATTGATCCATTTTCTTTGCAGGAAGAGACTGGTCCGTGAGATTAGACACGGTTACTTCGATATTGCCGGCATGTTGCGTAGCATTGATTTTCACACTGGAGCCGGAGGGTGCAAACTTAAAGGCATTCGAAAGTATATTCCGCAGAATAATGCTCAACAAATTCGCATCTGTGTTGATCGAAAGTCCTCCCTGGAATTCCAGGTCCGGCTGCAGTTTTTTTAAAGCAATGGTGGTAAAAAAAACACCTGTTATTTGCTCATGGATTATTTGAGGTATATCCGTCACTGTGTAGGTGGGCTTAAATCCGTGCAGTTGTGATTTGCCCCAGATCAGTAAATCCTCCAGCGTATCAAGTACATGATCAATTTGCCGGATAGCATGGGCATTCTGATCAGGAACACCCTGCTTGTTTAAAGCGAGATAATGTTCTAGAGTGCTTAACGGAGCTCTGATATCGTGGCTGATCACTGCATAGAGTTTTGTTTTTACCTGGTTGGCTTCGTCCAGGTCTTTATTCAGCATTTCAATGTGTGTATTCCGCAATTGTAAGGCCTCATTGTCTCTTTTTTTACGCCGGTAGTTTAAGTAGACGAATAGCGCAAACAAGCTTGCGAAGCACAATCCAAAAAGAGACAACACCAGGTTCCTTGTTTTCAATTTGTTTTCAGTTGCCTGGAATTTGATCTGTTCGTCTTTTTTCCCGGATTCATACCTCTCTGCTAGTTCAGAAGAAAACTGTTCGCTTGTCTCATTAAAAACGGATTCAGTCAAATCAATCACCTTTTTCAGGTAAAAGTTTGCTTTCAGGTGTAAGCCCAGTGTATCATATACATCCGCAAGGTTATGATAGATCTTGATAGCTGATTCGTTGTTTTCAAAAACGCCCGCAAGGTCGGCGCTCCTTTGAAGATAATCAGCTGCTGCTGGCCATTGTCCCTGGTTTTTATGAATGGTTCCGATATTATTATACAATGTCGCCAGCAGGGAACTGTCGTTGTTCCGAACGGCATAAGGTTCAGCGAGGTGGTAATAGTAGAAAGCGCTGTCAGCATTAAGCGTTTCAAAAAAAGTCCCGAGGTTCATCAGATGTTTGGTGTGCATGGCATCATTCATCACTGGCGTAAAGCTTTGAATTGCCTGTTCTTGCAAAGCGATGGCCGCTGATGTTTTGCCAAGTTTGTATAATACCACCGCGCGATCATTGGAATTCTTTTCCAGTAACGAGGAATCATTTAAAATAAGATAAAACTGGTGAGCATCTTCATAATATTTCATCGAGCGCCCATACTCCCCTTTCCTGTGATAAATATCTCCGATATTACTGGTCGCTGCAGACGCACGTCGTGGATTATCGATCGCTTCAAAAATTTTCAATGCGGCGAAATAGGAAACGAGGCTGGAATCAAGTTTGTCCAATCCGAAAAAAGATCGGCCTTTTCTCATGTACATATTACCCAGTTCCAAATCCGGACGGGCCGCTGCAGCATAGATATATGCATTGCAGATTTTAATGGACGCTGTGAAGTTACGTTCTTTTATAAGGCTGTCCACCTTGGCAAGGGCTTGTGCTGTCAGCGTCACGGGCGTCGAAAGTAAAAAAGAAAGCAGCAGTTGTGTAAAGATCCTGTATGACATATTTTCCTTCAGCACTGGTTTGATTGCTATATAAGTTTTGGGTGAAAATGTATTATCGTGCCGCGGCTGCGAAAATATGCGCCAATCGCTTTCATCATATCTGCTATTGATGGACTGTCTTTATACGCACTCATTGCATCGGTCAACGAATGGTCGTCCGTATATTGATTACTCTCCAGCGTGTAGACATCCGGCGTCAAGGAATTTCTTTTATACAAATCGTCGAAGAGTTTTTGAAGGTTCGAATTAATCATCCAAACGGAAATACGAATAAGATCAGGGTTGAAAAGTATGGGTGCAGTTGGGTAGGTGATCTCGATAATGATACCGGTTGCGATCTTTTCGAAAAAAGCTTTGATAGAATCTTTAGGCTGCTGATCACTGGTCGTGGTGATAGTCCCTTTACTTTTGGAGCTTGTTTTGACGGGGACTGTTGCAATAGAGTTTTCGGATCCTGGCATAAGCATTGTATTAAAAAGTATGTTTAAAAGTTTTTCCAATCGGAAGCCTTGTTCCCTCGCACATCAGGATCGATGACAAATCCACCTTTGTGGCTTTCGCACGGTTAACTACATAGCTGCGGTGAATACGAATGAAGTCAGTTGCTGGCAAAAGGCTGGTAAAATGTTTCAGGGTGGAGCTGGTAATTATTTTCTTTTCCGTGGTAATGATCTTGCAATAATCTCTCAACGCTTCGATATAAACGATGCTGCTGACAGGGACTATATGCCTGCCGGTTCCTTCCGGTATGCTGATGGTGTTTTGCTGGAATGTAGATTCAAAAATATCTGATCGTCTTTTTAATTCTCTATACTCGGTATATCTTTCAATGCAATCATCAAATCTTTCCTTTTTCACTGGCTTCATAAGGTAGTCAAAAGCGAGCGCCTCATAACTGTCAACCGCGTATTCGCTGTGTGCAGTCACGAAAATACAATCTGAAGAGGTGTCCGATTGTTTAAAATAATCCATCCCGTTCATCCCCGGCATATCAATATCCATGAAAATAATTTGCGGTGGGAACGCCCTTAGGTAGCTGCTGGCAGCGATGACATTTGAAAAATCGCCTTTTAATTCCAGGTGATCATTTCCGTTAATCAGGTGCTGAAGATATTGACTATCCTCATGAGAATCCTCTACAACAATGCAGCTGATTTTTTGCATACCTGCCTGTTTAAGCTACTAACAGAATTTCATTAAATATATTAAAACAAGTGTGTATATGCAACTATTATTTGCCGAAGCAAATCTGTTTGTGCGTTAAGTAGTACCAGGGCATACATTACTTTTCGATGCAGGTGTCAACCTGGTTCGAAAAGCTGCTGAACTGCGGATGAACAATAAAAATATTTCGGCTCATCGCATATATTTTTACCTGTGTTGTAACCTCTGTGATCTGGGCATTCGACACTTCCACCCTTCTCCACCAGTTATTGCAACTACAAAAATAATCCCAATGGAAGACTGAAAGTCGGGCCTGTAAAAACACATATCATTTGAATATTTTTTTTCCTAATTTTAGCAATCTTATTTCATCCCGTCCATCCCTTCTCTTCTAATTCAATTTCTTCTGAGACTCCTGCAATTTCATCTTTAAACCGTCAAATACAATGACAAAGAAATCTACGATTGCACTACTATGTATCATTGCATGCAACCTCCTCCATGCCCAGGGCGTTAAACAACTTTGGGGATTACACACCTTTCAGGACAGGTTGGTCAGTTTCGATACCATCCGAAAAAGTTTTACTACCAGGACACAATTTGATCCAAATAGTGGACCGCTTGATTTTGCCGTTTTAAAAGGCAAAATATATGGCACGCAACTATCAGGATCCTTTTTATACGAGTTTGATCCCCTTGCAGCTTCCAACAATTTCAGAACACTGGTGCCCGTTGAACGGGGGGACGGCGCCTCACTCTCGCCAGTATCACACCTGACGATCAAAGACAACATGCTCTATGGAGTGGCAGACATACCTATCCGTATAGATCATTCGCACGAACCCGATTACACACTGTATGAATATGCGCCGGTATATAGCTGGAATCCCGCTACCCAGCATTTTACTGAATTGCTGAACGGAGATCCGGCACCAATGTTCGGGCGCTACGGTAGGATGACCGAATGGAATGGGAAGTTTTATGGTGTGGCTATATATGGGGAAAGTGGCACAGGTAGTATTTACTCTTTTGACCCGGCTACCAATCAAACAAAAACAGAAGCATCGTTAGCTGGAATTGACCTAATGACAACCGCTTACGATTCATACAGGACATTGTTATTGGTGGGTGATAAATTTTACGGACTAGGACTAAATGCGCTCTATGAGTGGGATCCTGCCGGAACAGCTATTACCATCCTGCATACATTCGACAACCCCGCAGAAGGACAAAATGCCATTGGATCACTAATAGAAAAAAATGCTAAGCTGTATGGTACCGTGGTTACGGGAGGCACCAGTGATCAGGGCGGAATTTTTGAATACGATCTGGCGCAGGGTACCTACAATAAAAAAATAAATTTCGGTGATCATAATTTAAGTCCGGTCAATGATTTTATACTGACAGATCTTGGCGATCATCTGTATGGATTCGGTCAGGACCAGGTTGTTCCCGATCCCAATGATCCCAACGCACCCTACGAAAGATTGTTTAAATGGAACCCATCCACCAATGATTTTGAAATAATAAGCAGTACAGCATTCACCTCTATTCGCAGTGGACTAAAAGTAGTTCCTGCGCCGGTGTCTATGTTCACGGCTGGAAGTTGTACCGCATTTCCGGCTGTAATAGTGGATGCTGCCAACAGCAACAGTTGGGTACCCGTTACCGATAGCAAAGGAGATGTATTGGCGGAGATTCAGCCACATAATAATAATCTTGGAGCACTCGATGTGCAGGCTTACCTAAACAACGGGGTGATAAGAACAGACGGAGCAGGCAAACCGTATGCAGACCGGAACATCACAATTACCCCTGCTGCACAACCTGCGGCAGGCAGTCCCGTGGACATAAGATTATACATCACCAAAGCGGAATTCGAAGCATTGAAAGCCGCGCCGAATGCGGCAATTGTTGACATCAGTGATGTAGCGATATTCAGAAGCAGTGAAGCTTGTACGGGCACTATTTCAGTAGCGGAGGAATTGGTCACTACCTGGGAGGATTATGAGTTTGGTTACGTATTAAAAGCAAGCATTCCTTCGTTTTCCACCTTTTATTTTTCAAAAAGAACATCCGGAACACTGCCATTACAATTACTGGATTTCAGTGGTACTGTGCAGAACGATGATGTTGCTCTTGATTGGATAACAGAATATGAACAGGGAACCCGGAGCTTTGACATAGAAAGAAGTACGGATGGCAGGCATTTTTCTGTTATAGGCAATGTACCTGCGAAAAATACAACAGGTAAACATGCATATCATTTTACGGATAGGGATGCATTCGAAATTTCAGGTACTGTATTGTATTACAGGCTGAATCAAAAAGATTTCGATGGGAAAGCAGTGTTTAGTAAAGTGATTTCGATTGCCATTCCTGCAGCGAAGTTCATAACAATCAGTCCGAATCCCGCGGGACAATACATCAATGTAAAACTCCGTAAACAATCTAATTCAAGTGGCACAACCATACAGGTCATTGATATGGGAGGCAAAAAGTTGATAGAACAAAAAATAACACCTACCACGAATATTTCCAGGATCAACATAAGCATGTTACCCAAAGGGGCATACATGATCAGCATTGTTACCAACGGAGAAAGAACAACCAGCAGGTTTGTGAAGGAATAAACGGGAGAGCCATAAAAAAACGAAAAGCGTTTAGTATACTACTAAGCGCTTTTTTTTACACACAATCTCCCCGGTAATCTGTGCGTAAATAAAAACAATCCTGCACAATCGCGGGCGGCCCTGATCGTTTCTTGTACCCGGCTGCACAAAACGCCACCGTCACATTCACTGCATGACATCAGGTTATAAGAACAACAATAATAATCAGTCATCGCTCCTCGATGAGGAGGAAGCGCATGTCGATGATACGGCTCAGCATTGGAGTGAGTGGATGAAAAACAACCGGCTGACAATCGCTTTCATCTCTGCAATGGCACTATCATTTGTACTCCTTTGTTACAAACTTGGCTGGAGCTGGTGAAACAAATGCTGTTTTTAAACACACCTACATTCGTCCGTCCGCACATTTTCATTTGAACAAACCCCACGTATGTTTACAGCTGCTAGCTTTTGATGAGCTCCTCTATCATTGTTATATTTCCGACCATATTGGGTGGCAGAAGTAAGAACGCCTCTTCACCTTCTCACAAAAAATAAAATCAATCTCATAATATTTAAACATGAAGTCATATACTGGTTGAAGGAATGATCAATTATGACGTTAGAAGAGACGCTTCAGGATCCATACGACACAAAACAGAAATCAAAGCCTTTCGCATCACGAACCTCGACCGGTAATAAGCGGGAAAGTTGCTTTTCAACTACAGGTACTTTTTCTTATATTTAATTATACAATCCAGCCCTACGAACAGGTTTTGTTTTATGACGTAAAAACATCCTGTCATGCGAAGTACCTTATTACTGTTAAGCCTCCTCATTGCTTCCGTCACTTACTGTCAATGGACCGGAGATCCTTATCATCCATTAAAGATGTCTGAATATCTTTCCACCGATCCTGCTATTGTCAGGGATGATGGAAATGGTGCAGTCATTGCCTGGAATGACAATAGGAATAATAACGCTGATATTTATATAGCATTCCGGAGACTGCTTGTTAAATCCAACGTCGTATGATTACCGTCCTTTAAAACGTATGACCTTATTAAGAATGAGAACCCGTCGCCAGCGCCACGAGCAGAAAAGTGTAGCTCAGCCGCTTGTCATCAAAAGATTTATGTGAAATAATCAGGTCTCATAAAAATTATGAGCACAAATGGGTATCATTTTTATGAATTCTGCAAATCAGGATTTTATTTTTAGCAAATTTGAATGATCAGACTTCAACACTTGTGCCTTAAAAACATTCCTTGTTAAAATGGACTTGTCTTCACCCATGCTTTTGATGAGCTAATTTTCTTTTGCCTGTCCCGGACGATTTCAGAAATGTAATTACATGCTATCTGGAGCTCATTTTCTATCAGCGTGTTGGGAACCCTGATAGTAACGAAGTCATGTTGCAGAGAATAAAATGTGCGCTGAAGATCCTGTTTTGCCTGCTTGTGATCTGTGTAATCGTGATCCCCATCAACCGCTATATACAATTTAACAGCGTCAATCGCGATATGCACTTTCTTGAATTCCGCAGAGTTTTCTAAGACCGCGGTAACTTTCTGCTTCTTTAATGCAAAATATAAAACCAACAAAGCATCTGAAACATACCCCACTTTCGCTCTCAGATTATTATAACAACTGTGGCATACTTTATAACCAGAAATTTCCGGCGCATCAAAAAAAGCCAGGGCTGGCATGTGGTTATGACAATTGCTGCAATTGGTTTCAAGTCTGGGGTATTGCATAATTTTAAGTTGTCATGGATAACGTGATAGTTTATCATAATAGTGCAGTAGATAGTTATCATAGGTCATTAAATGAAGTAGAGGGAAAGTCGGCAAATCGGAGCTTGGCTGCACTGTTTAGCAATTCCTTTGAGTGTTACCACAGCAGTAATGCACTACGCTTCGTAAAAAAACAACCGCCTTCGTCCACTCATGCGCACGATGTACAAACCCTCCGACGTGTTTGCGCAAAACGATCAGCAGTTGCGAAATTCGCATTACGGTCATTGCATGGCTCCTGATAAAGATTGTTGCATCTGCCTTGTCAGCACATCAGGTCGGCTTGGCCAGAAGAGCAAAATAGTGGGCTAAAAAATGGCGGGAAGGTGATTATCCAGACACTAATAAAAACATTTATATGCAATCGCAGCTACACTCAGGACATAGATAAGGATGGTAACATAATTGTACATCGTCTGGTCGCGTTCATATCTCATGTGATCAGTTTTAAAGGTGCCGGATCTAAGACAACAATTCAACAACGGATGGAGACAATAAACATCAAAATGTATACCGCGAACATTGAAACAAAAGCAGGATCTTAAAATGAAAAGTCCCCACTTGCCGGTCAATGAGTTATAGGATGTTCATTAGGCTTTCCATATTTTGCGGAAAAACTTTGTCGTAAACAATACGCCTGCAACAGAAAAAAGCAGCCCCCCGATTAAGCAAAAAATTCCCCACTCCGGCATCAGGACTTTTCCAACCAGGAACAGCGAAGCCCAAAGTATGAGAAAACTAATGCCTGCGGAAGTAAAAAGCGTAATGCTGGTTCGGCTGATCTGTAAAAATTGTTTGCTCCAGGTCATTTTCTCCCACTCGGGGATAAGAGTGTATGCATATTTTTGCGATAGAAACTTTGAAATGGATCTGATATGCAGCGTCATTTCCAACACTTTTAAGTCTATAAAAAAAGCAGTGATGGGAATAAGCAGCACCCCTGTGGAAACAATCTGCAAACTTGACTTAAAAATATCAACCATTTTTTCGTTGGTAATCAGAAGCGAGATGACACCGGCTATAGCAATAAATTTCATGGTTGTCAAGGTCTGGATATAAAAACCATATTGACGGTACTCCTCTTTGATCTGTTTATAAAATTCTATGTTTAAGTCTTCAACATTTGCCATATTAAACAAGAGGGATATTAGGTTATCAAATATATACGTAGGCTTTGGGGTGGATTGGCAGGCAATCAATAGATATTTCCGTGACGCTGACGAAGATGTTTTCCTCCACAAAGGCAACCACTATATCGATCGCCTCCTATAAATATAATCTTAATTCGCAAAAAATTACACCCGTTCCCAAAAGAGGAATGCCGGCTAAGAACAACATACAAAATAGGTTCGCTTTTATAAACGGCAACATACATTTGTATCGCAATATGCCTTCATGACACCTGCACATCGCAAAATTATTCATATTGACATGGATGCCTTTTATGCATCTGTTGAGCAAAGGGATTTTCCCGAGTATCGTGGAAAGCCTGTAGTGGTGGGTGGTTCCCCCGAGGGACGTGGAGGGGTCGTCGCAACAGCGAGTTATGAGGCGAGAAAATTTGGCGTCCGTTCGGCAATGCCTTCGAGGAC
Source organism: Agriterribacter sp. (assembly GCA_047600465.1). Lineage (GTDB taxonomy): Bacteria > Bacteroidota > Bacteroidia > Chitinophagales > Chitinophagaceae > Agriterribacter. The sequence continues at coordinate 105,186 of JASGKU010000005.1, read as the reverse complement.
GGCACAACGGCTTTGTCCTGAAGCAATTTTTGTATTCCCGAGATTTGATGCGTACAAAGCGGTCTCCAGTTATATCCGTGCAATATTCCACCGCTATACCGATATGATTGAGCCCCTTTCCTTAGATGAAGCCTACCTGGATGTTACGAACGACAAACAAGGCATAGGTTCTGCAATGGAGATTGCCAAGCTTATAAAAGCAGCTATCAGAACCGAGCTACAATTGACAGCATCCGCGGGTGTCTCCATCAATAAGTTCGTGGCCAAGATGGCCTCTGACATGAATAAGCCCGACGGGCTGACTTTTATTGGACCTTCAAAGATTGAATCTTTCATGGAGCAATTGCCGGTAGAAAAATTTCATGGCGTCGGTAAGGTCACGGCTGCAAAAATGAATGCGATGGGAATAAAGACAGGGGCTGATCTCAAAAAATTATCTGAACCTGAAATGATCCGGCATTTTGGAAAGCCTGGGAAATTTTATTACCAGATCGTTAGAGGAATAGATGACCGGGAAGTGGAGCCACACCGCGAAACAAAATCAATCAGTGTGGAAGATACCTACCAGGAAGACTTAACCACAAAAGAAGCAATGCTTCCTGAGCTTGAGATTTTATCAGAACGTCTTGCCACCAGGCTGGACCGTTCCGGCTTAAAAGGCAGAACTATTACCGTTAAATTTAAGTTGCATGATTTTACGATCATGACACGTAGTCTTTCATTAACCCAGTCCATTGCCGATAAAACAGCCCTGCTGGATGCGGTCAGATCAATACTCGACAAAACAGACCTCGACAATAAAAAAGTGAGACTGCTTGGTGTAGGCATTTCCAATTTCAATGAACCCTTTTTTGATACTACCGAAAAAAACAAGCTGCAATTAAGGTTGTTTTAAAAAATGACGGACATCCAGGCTGCTTTCATTGCATCAGCATTTTTATATCTGACAGAACCATTCTTATCTTATATCAATAATTTTTGGAAACACATCTAATAAGCTTTTACACAACTAACTTTACCTCTCCGGTAATACAATACCTTCCCCGACGGATTTATCAATCCCGAATCCCTTCCTTCAAAAGATCAGTCAATCTTATTGTAATTTTTCAACCCTTGATTATGGATGAAATATTTGAACTCCCCGTACACTTTAATAATAAAGACATCCTGCTTCCCGCGAAATTACAAACCTGGTCCTATGGTCACCGGATCCTGGTGGAAGTAAATAAACAAAACGTAGTCTTTGAACCGGACGAAGAAAGAAATTACAGAGCCGTCAGCAGTACCCCGGGGAATGACGTCAATATAGACATGGCCTTAATAGCAGCCATTGCTGAAACCATCGAAACGCTTTTCAAATAACGGGGCAGCCGGGATTCATCAGCCTGCAGAAACAAGGCTGCATATTGCGCAACAACCGCGTTCAGCCTTCCATCCCAAGATAATGAAGCACCATTTTTTTCAGATCATTGAGATTGAACGGTTTCATAATCATATCGTCTGCACCTGCGCCACCAGCAAGTTCCGCGATACGAAAGTTCGCGGACATCATAATAACCGGGATTAGTCTGGTCCTTTCTTCTGACTTAAGGTGCCTGCAGACATCAAGTCCGTCAATACCCGGAAGTTGCTTGTCAAGTATAAAAAGATCTGGAGAAGAATAACGCCCTTCCATAATAATCTCACCATTATCAAAGCAGGTAACATCTATATGCAGCGGGCTAAATGCAAGTACAAGAATATCACAGATGGCCGGATCATCTTCAACCACGATCACTCGTTTCATAAAGCTTGTTTTTATTAGGATAATGAAAATACAAATATAGCCCTCGAAGGTGAATTGCCGGCAGCCGGCGTATGGCATGTATCTCTCTGTTAGGAAGTTCCAACTACCTTCTTTTGCTCAGAATATTTGACAATACTTTCCTTCCGCGATATTACCGACCCCGGGGCAGTATAATTATGTATAAACGTATAAAATCCTTCCTTGGTTTCTGCAGTGAAGTACAGAGGAGTCTTAACGCTACAACTAATTCAAATGCGCACTCAAATCCTTGCCGGTCAGAATCCTGGAATTGGTAGTGTAAGAAATATCTGTTTTTCCGTTCACGGTCTGACGGACGAGGTAGATGCCATCGGGCAGCAGTTCCAGATCCTGTTGGCAGGTCTGTAGATAAACATTTTGATACGGACAATACATGACATAAACGTTGGCCGTAGGTATTAATCCGAGTTTGCGGATAATTGAGGGCAGAAACATGACTGCAAATTACAAAGCAGTTTTATTTCCTGCTTCCCGTTTAACAATATTATTGCAATGATTTATCATTTACTAATTGACAGTTGATTCCCATGCATGCCAGCATAAGCATCGGCAAAAATATGGACACCGCAAGCAAGGCTTGTACTTTTAAATCCCGGGTCATTAGCAGAGTATCTTACTGGATAAATTGTGATTTGAATTCCATAAACATTTGTATAAATAATGTTGCATCCGGGAGAGCTATTGCTTTGGATAATCGATTGCCGGTGTTTTTATCTTCCGCAGATACACTGCGCCATACAGATCGATACCAGTCAGAGCTACGTTAAGAACAAGTGTACTGTCGGTAAGCGTAGTAATTTTCATAAGATCACCAGCATTTTTTTTATCATGGAAATATCCTCCGCGCACGTCATAATAACCTGTGCTTACAATGCTATCCGATTCATCCAGTTCAAACATCACATGATTTGTAGCCAACACCACTTTATGCGGATGCGCTTTTTCATCTTTGGTAGAAACGTCCGGACCACCAGGTTTATCTTCTTTTTTCTCTCGCACCCATGTTCCCAGGAGCATTTGGGCAGTATCTGACTGTGCATGCACCGTAAAACCAATCAATACCAACAGGAGGGTGATGATGTAATTTTTCATGTTCATTGAAAAAGCTGAAATAAGATCAATAGAACAGATAGTATTGTTACCTGCGGGGCGAATAATGCCACCGGGGACTACACTCACTTTATGGGAAGTACGCACCAACATAGGCAATGATTTCATAGTAAGAAATTTGCTATTGGTCGTACAATGCGCGAAACAGGAAACAATCCTTTCAAATTGCGCCGGACTATAAAAGGTAAAATACCAGGCGTCGAAAAAAATAAAGGTTGCGGAAAATAAAACCGCAACCTTCAATGATAGTGTATCTGTAAGCTTAAGAAATTACCTGGATCATTCCAAGGATCGAAGCGAGCAAAACGACACACTTCCAGCAATTCAGTCTGTTCATAATACTTGCGTTAAGATTACAAAAATACAGGATCGCACCTGCTGATTTTGTTAAATCGCAGTAGACACTTTTCGTATCCCTTTAACAGGAAAATAATATTGCCAACGCTTCCAACTTCCAATACCGGGTAGTATCTTTATAGGGCTGCCATCTAATCCAAACTATCTTGCAATGAACCTTTTTTTGATAATATCACTTGTGGTATTGGTGGTAGGCATTGTACTCCTGGCTTCTTATTTCCGGATGTTCCGCTGGTTAAGACACAAACTCAAGGATGCGGATTATAATACGTATGTAACGCTGTTGGGCAGACACCATCAGTTCCGTCCGGTTGATACTAAAACCCTCAGATACAAATGGACAAAAGGCATTTTTACCATTAAGGCAACCTTCGATAGCGAAGGAAAACCAATCGGGAATGCCTCGATTACCCGCAGAACACTAACTCATTCGAAAAAGGTATAGCATACGCATTCCTGAAAAAGTTTACAAAGAAAGTTGGAGAAAAACACAATTTCCTTTCACTATTACTGATCTCCTGAAAACATAGATAGCATTGTGACATTTTAGATAAATGAAAAGACCCGACTGATCCAATATCATTGTCCCCTGTCAATCATCTCTCCCAGTGCAATCCTGCTTTTGTCCCATTGCTCCGCATCAAAGCTCCACACATCCAGGTTGCCGATAGACTGCTCACCGAAAGGACGCTTGATAATATTGTTCACGATACTGTCTGCTCTTGATCGGTTTTTATCCGACGCTGCAAGCAACCGCATATATTCATATTCCTGCACACCATTCCGCATCGCCTTTAATCGTATGCTGGGACAATAACTGGTTACATTAGGAATGATTCCCGGCTCATAGATCATCAGGGCACTGCCATTAATTTTCTTATAGGTAAATACAGGATCGGAGTCTGCTCCATGTTTGTACACATCCTTCCATGTTTCAGGGTCGTACCATCCACTCTTTCCTCCTACGCCAATACCCCAACTGATCCAGGAATAAGTATGATACTTCCATACAGCCCAACTGATAGCCCTGTCATTGAGGAGTGGTAGATCTGTGAACGTACAGCTCCCTACCCAACTGTTGACTTTGCTTTCATAGAGCATAGGACCGTACAGCCAGTCCTTAATTCCCATCTCCTGGTATTTCCTGATGCGGTTGATGTCATAGTTAATCGTATGAGAACCCCACGCTGTGATAGATTTATGTACATATGCCATGGCCGAATCATCGTATCCTCCGTCAATCCGGAAATTTGTTTCAGGATAGTATTGCCTGAACATATTTCCAAAGTACACCATCCTGTCAAGCGCCTCCTGGAAATAAGATTCGTCAAGACCATTCAGGTAAACCGTAAGGTCCGTCTTTGCAGGATTGATCATGGATTGAAGATGTTTTCTCACCTGTTGTATCGCGTCAATATAGATACCACTATTTTTTTTATTACGTTCCACATCAACTTTCCCTATATCGGGCCAACCGGGGGTGCCATGCTTCCCATACACGTCAAAAGGCAACATAAATGTTTCCACAGGCGCTCCATACCCTGGACCATATGCATACCCATATTTTTCAGTAAAAGCGTCTCCCGTAAAATATTTCTTCAGACGTTCATCAAATTTTTCCCAGTCTATTTTTACCTTTTCATCTTTGTGTGATCGCAATGCAGGTTGATAGGTAGGATCCATTAAGCCAATACGGTTCTTTTTGAAGAGCTGGTAAATTTCTAATTCACTTTTTTCATCCCTTCCGCTCAGACAACCCTCTTCCTGCAAACTTGCTTTTAATTTATTTTCATTGGGAATAGCAAAATTCCACACATGAAGTTCGATCGGTATTTTCTTTGTTTCCCCCCCGGCGCTTATCACAATTTCGGAACCATATATTCCCGGGCTTGCCTGATCCGCATCAAAAGGGATGAACTGATCGATCCAGAAAACAACCGTTCTTTGTCCATCGATCCGGTTATTAAAATCGGGTAGCCATAAAGGATAGGTCCATCTTCCGGGTACTTTTGAAGAATCCTGCTGTATTTCATCGATGGGAATAAGCGCGTCAGGATACCAACCTTTTCCGAGGGTTGCCTTCGCATAGCCGGTACTGGTAGTTTGCACATGCACAGCCCATTCGAGGAAAATTTCCGGTTTATATTTTAGTTGCTGTTGTTGATGATTGAATGATGGCATCGAGATCCTGATATCACGAAGGATACTGTCTGTATAATTATTCAGCGTAACCTGGAAAGAAACATACTCCCCTCTTGCAGCAAACAGCGTCGCCTTATTTCCATCATATATCCAGTTTTTTTGCTGTTGATAAGAAGTTTGTTTCCCTGCAATTGCATTAAACCGGTTTTCTATAATCTCACCCGACAATGGATCAACCCTGACAGAAGCGGGTACAACCGCAATATCCCAGGCTACTTTTTCATTACCGGTTGTTTGATGTTGTTGTGAATCGGCTTTACAGCCAGCTATGAGCAGGCACAGGTAAACAAAAACAAAAATTTTATGCATATCGTCAACTGCGTTGAGTGATTTGATTAATAAGTAAGGATTATTTTTTTGCTGCGGCTACCGGGAATACCAATAATTGACTGAGTGATTCATCTTCTCCCATTACGATATATTTTCCATCCTCAGACGCTGCAATGGTGCCCAGTTGAAATCCTCTCCAGTCAATCCCCTGCTCTATTCCCGGTGCAACCATGGTAAATTGCGGGTTCCCATAATCTGTAAACCCCTGTTTGCCTCCCTCGTAACTGAACAGGTGTGCGTAACCGGGAGCCGCACCTGCTATACCAAATAATTTTCCGTCATACCCGAATGCCAGCCCACGAAGCCTGGGCATCATAATAGGTTTACCTATATTTTTGATCGACTTGTTTACCGGATCTATTTCCAGCAATTGTCCATCCCCTGCATTCCCCGCGAATAATTTTCCTTCCCGCGATACCGCCCAACTCTCTATTTGTCCGAGTGATCTTCTCCCCCACACTTCCGGGATTTCTTTTGCAAAAAATTCAAACTGATCTGTTGCAGGATTAAAAGCAAACATTTTGTTTACAGCTGCGCTGCCTAATACAAGTCCATTTTTTGCCACCACCAATGCCTTGCATAAATACTCATCGGGCTTCAGCAAATACTCGCCAAATAATCTCCGGTCTTTTTCATTGGGTGCAATATCCTGGTATATTTTTACTTTTTTCGTGGTGATAGTATAACGAAAAAAAATGCCTGAGGGTGAGGTTATGCCATACAAGGTATTTTTTGCAGGGTCTATCGTTAAAGAAAAAATCCCTTCTCCCCCAACCGGAATTCCAAGGTCTTTTACAACGGGGCTCCCTTCTCCACTAATCGTAACTGCAATAATATGACCGCCGGTTTTATCAGCCCCGCCGGGTAACGTGCCTGCATAATAATTTTTATCCGCGCCTTTACTGAATCCTGTTCTGATACTCCTCTGCTCCGGTATTACTTTTTCCAGATCCAGCACAGCATGCATTGCTCTTTTTGCAAGCGAGGCGGTAAATATAAAAGGAGATAATCCTTCCTCAGCGCTCGTTCCACCTATAATATAATCTCCTGAAACAATGAGCGAGGAAATAGCGTTCCGGTAAACAGGCAGTCGCGTTAAAGAAGTATGATCGAGGGACACCTCTATTGCGAAAGCCTCTTTAGGCGAAAAGAAATCAAATTGTGCGTGCAATTGGCAAACGCACAATTGCAACAGGCATACCAACATTTTTTTCATCAATAAACAGTTTTGTCAGGGTTGAATTTTACTAAAAATGGAACAGTGGCAAGACCAAGCTCGGCCAGTGCACCTCCTTTTTCTCCATCGCGTGGCGCACTTTTTTTGCCGGCAAAATACAGGTTGCCGTCTTTATCTTTTGTATCGCATCCCGTTGCCTCCACAAAAACGTTGGAAGGAAATTCATACAACACTTTTTGCGTTTTTGTTTGGGGATCAAATTCAACAAACAAGGATTGATCTTTCTTTGCATAGATCCCGTGCCCACCGATGATATAATACAATTTTCCATTGTTGCCCACATTCAGATTCGGAACATAGTAATTCCATTTTTGTTTACCTGGCACATCGATCACACCTCCTAAATCTTCTACTTTCCCAATCCCGTTTTGCTCCGGATGAAATGCCAGCACTTTAGCACCATAAGTGATCAGGTAGATAACACCATTCTTTTCATCTTTTGCAAAAGCGGTAATACCAGTAATGATATGTTCTCCGGGCGTACCTTCAAATGCAGGAAGACTGTTGGAATCAAAAATGAGTTTATCCTGTGCCTTCTCAAATTTCACCAGGCGTTGCCTCCAGTCAACATAATAACAGTTGCCCCATTTATCTGTAAACATCATCCGTGGTACGTGGGCGCTTCCTAATCTACCGTAATCCTTCATGATATTATGCCCCTGGTCATATACAAGAAAATGAACCTGCGGATAACTGATCGCGTATACGTTACCGGTAGATTGATCGACATCGATATCCTTGATACTCTCGTAGGGCATCCCCATGCCAAGATTGGTCATGCTGCTTTCAGCCGGGTTCCATCGCATTAAAAAGCCTCCCGCATATCCCTTTGGATGATCCATCAGGTATTCCTCCCGCGACTCACCTCCATCTGTGGCGAAATACATTTCCCCTTTTGGTCCGGCTACAAACTTGGAATGGATTTTTGCCTGCCATTGAAAAGGTCTCAGCTTTCCAAGATCACCGATAAACCCTTTCAGTTGTATGGAATCTTTTTCCGGGTGATAAATGTACATGGCCACTTTATCTTTATGATCAGTGATCCCAACGTATACCGTATTATCTGCAGGATTGTATCCAATATCGTCCCATGCAGAGTTCCCTTCAGGAAAACCGTAGTAATCAATAAACCGGATATGCTGATCGGTACTACTACTTTGTGCCGCAGCATTGAAAAAAATCAACCACCATAGAACGGACAATGGAAATCCACGCTTACAAAAAAAAGGTCGCTTCATTAGTGCAATTTGTGTTTCAGAATTAATGTATATCCCACCATACGGGTGTCGTAATTTTATCCGGACCCCCCAACAGCGTTTCTGCTTTGCTTACCTCATCGCCATTGCTTTGTCTTTCCGACAGCAGGAAAGTAATACGCCGTATCCATTGTGTACCGGGATCTGTAAGATCAGGATTATCTGAATTGGCAACCGGGTACAATTTGTTATAGTGGCCTCTCCTGTAATCAGCCCAGGCTTCCATACCATCCGGGAACAACGCTAGCCATTTTTGTGTAGCGATCTGCTCTTTCTGCACACTTTCGTCAGTACCGAACTTAACAGGCACATTGCTTACAGCAGGTGAATGTAAATAGTCATCAGGTGCAATGGGCACAGTAACACTGCTGATATAATTTGATATCGCTGTCTCATCGGTGATACCCCATTGCAGCATAGAATTTTTGATCCCGTTCTCATACAATTCTTTCGCGGTTCCCCCCATGCTCCAGCCGAGCAATGCTCCTTCTGCACGCAGAAACCAGGCTTCTGCCGCGCACATTACATTAGCGGGTGTAGAAAGATAACCCGCAATCCCACCCGAAGCAGGCGATGCCCACCTTGGTCCTACATGTGAATTGGCCCCAGGTTTATTCATCGCATCACCTAACTGGCTTTCGGTAAGTCCGTTTCTCAGCCCTTCATAGGTTCCGGTATTTTTAGCGGGGATAAAATATTCCGATATCCTGGGATCATTATAGCCTTTCAAAACAGATTCCATGGTAGCGCTCATCCTGAACTCATTCCATTCAGACATTTGGGAAAGCCGGTTGATATCGAGTGAATTTTTAGGGGCGTACGTATCATCATCAGGACTGGTGGTGAATACGCCACCCGCATAAGCGGCTTCCCCTTCGGTTTTTGCACGATCCGCATCTATATTGGATATTCTAACAGCAAGGCGTAACCGAAGTGTATTGGCAAACTTGATCCATTTATTGACATCACCATTATATATAAGATCATACTGACCAAAAGGCGTCTCTGATTTTTTCGTTTCAAGGATGCTGGTAGCTGCAGCAAGGCGCTTGAAGAAGTCATCGTATATTTTGTCTTGCGGATCATAGGGTACAGCTGTTCCTCCCTGTCCTATGGAAAAATATGGAATCGGTCCCCAGTAATCTGTTACGCGGTGAAACGCATATACCCACCAGATATTAGCCAGTGCTGCTTCTGCGGAACCAACATCTTTTTTTTCCAATATCACCTGTAGTTGCGGTGCCACTCTTGTATACATCGGATCAAAATTGTTTTGCACCCAATCAGACACCATGGTATACCTGTCCGATGGAAAATAGGTAGCGTTACATGCAAAGTATTGTGCGTATTGGTCAGAGAACAGATTTTCCGCCACCTGGTCTCCCCAGGGCACTGCGGCAATGGCGCCGGAAAAAAGAAAAGGTATTTCAGCATCTCCTACAGTAGCGACGGCATTTTTATCCGTGTTAATGTCTGCATAGTCTTTTGTGCATGCCTGTATAAAAGTGGATAGAACAGCTATAACACCCAGCAGCAGGCATGTAGTCTTTTTATCTATGATCATAATTCTTTTGTTTTAAGTGTGGTTCATTAAAAAGTCAACTGCACATTGATCCCGATACTGCGGGTAGAGGGAAAAGCCCCGTACTCTACGCCAGTGAGCCCATTGCCACCATACAGGCTCATATCCGGATCCATCCACATTTTTCGCTTACCCATTCCCGGTATGGCCAGCTTCGAACTGCCCCTGTACAACCACAAGAGATTGCGCCCTACGGCAGAAACCCTGGCAGTTTTTATAAAAATGTTTTTAACCGGTATATCATATCCCAGCGACAATTCTCTTATCCTGAAATTGGTCGCGTCATACGTGTAAAATTCACCGGTACCAAATCTTTTACCGGAAGCCGTACGCCAGAATTGTTGCGCAGAGATCGTTTCATTGACTGCAGTGCCTGTCGCGTCTACACCACCAAGGTTAAGACCGCCATCCCTGTATTTTGTTGTTTCGTCCGTAATACCGCTAAAGGATAAATTCATTTCTGTGCCTGAGATCATGATCCCTCCGACCCTTCCGTCGATCAGCACTCTCAATGAAAGCTTTTTATAGTACAAGGTATTGGACAAACCCAGTCTTGCCTTCGGATTAAAATTGCCAACGAGTGAAGGCAGGTCACCAACGCTGTTGCTTGTCTGCGGCTTTCCGTCATCCGTTACGATGTGTTGACCTTTATCGTTCGTAAGCCAGGTATGTGCAAAGATATCTCCAAAACTCCCGCCCACATTGATCTGTGGTTGACCTCCGAAATCCGTATAACCGACCAGTTTAATAGATTGGATCTGCGGTGTAAGCTCAATCACTTTGTTTCTGTTCAGTCCGAAATTGAAGGAGATATCCCATCCGAAATGCCTCCTCCGTACCGGCGATCCATTTACGATGACTTCAAATCCCTGGTTCTGTATATTACCCGCATTCAGGTAACTGGTAGCGTACCCCGTTCCTACAGGTAGTTGCAGCGTGAAAAGCTGGTTAAAGGAATTGCTTTTATAGAAGTTAAAAGAAAAACCGAGGCGGCTGTCCATAAACCTTGCTTCGATACCGGCTTCAATGCTTCGGACAATTTCCGGTTTCAGTGTAGGGAAGGGCAGTACACTTCTCCTGTACAGGTAGCCCTGACCGGTACCCGCAACATAATCATAAGGTGTCGTGAGCAGTCCGAACTGTCCCCCGTTCCCTACTTCAGCATAACTCGTAAATGCCTTCAAATAATTGATCAGTTTCGGCAATCTAAAAATGTCCGATAAGATCCCGGAAAGCCCAACAGAATAATAACTGAAAGCATGTGGCGCCGGAAGCCTGGAGTCCCAGTCGTTACGGTAGGAGCCTTCCAGGAAAAGATAATCTTTGAGCGAAAGGCTTGCTAATCCAAAAACAGATTGCACCTGCACTTCGCTACCCGTTTGTTGTGACACTGGTGCCGTTGCAAGGTTCATGCTGAACTTATTCGTCACATTCAGCCCGTTGGCAACATCCATCACATCCTGGCTTTTATTGTCTTTATAAATGGCGCCGGCGTGATAATTGATGCTAAGGTCTTTTGTAATCTTGTTGTTTCCCTCGACCATCAGGTCAAACCATTTCTGCATGTAGTGGCTGTTGGTAACGGAATAATACCCACCTGCGTTGGGAGCCCAGGAAACGGTTCCCTGGAAAGTCCGCTGCTCCTGTGTTTCACTGTAACTGTCAATATTGGCGCTGGCAGATACGCTCAACCAGGATAGCACCTGGTATTTAGCTTTTAAAAACCCGATGATACTTGTCCGCGCTTTATCAAGTTTATCATTATTCACTTCCCAGTATGGGTTGGCATATACACCCGCTGCCGTAGAAGGCCAGGGTGCCTGTTCGGGCACACCAAGATTATTGATGTCCTGGTAATGTTCCGCCATGGCAGTTGATACGTTGCGTGGGATCTGGTAGATATCCATTACAGGTGTATTCGCTTCACCCGCCCTGGGACTGGCTTTGATATCTCTTCTGTGATAAGTGATTTTTGCATCCGTAGAGAATTTTTTACTGATCTGGTTGGTGACGCGGACATTTACAATATGACTGACGAGATCATTATTAGGAATAATTCCCTGTGTTGAATTATTGATATAAGAAACAAAGGTTTGTGCTTTTTCAGACCCACCCGACACACTGATGGCATTATTGAGGTTAATGCCGGTTCTGAAAAAATCGTTGATATTATCTGGTTGCGGGTTGTAAGATGATGGATTACCGAAATAATCGGTATAGGATTGTCCCGCCATTTTTGCTCCCCAGCTATCCCCTTCTGTAATATCAAGATTTCCATTAGTACCCTGACCATAAGTGTTCTGTACCCTTGGCAGAGCAAATGGTCTTTCCACCGTAATACCTGAATTGAGCCCAACGGTCAGTCCGTCCTTCCTTCCTTTTTTTGTTGTAATAACAATCACGCCATTACCTGCTTCACTGCCGTAGAGTGCTGCCCCGGAAGAACCGGTCAGGATGGTCATGGACTCTATATTATCCGGGTTGATCCCCGGATCTCCTCCCGGGATACCATCAATTACAATCAGTGCACTGCTGCTCCCCGTAATAGACCTGTTGCCCCGCAGGATCACTTTTGCTTCACTCCCTACCCCTCCGGAACTTTGTGTGATCAGCGCGTTGGCAATTTTACCCTGTAATGCATTCAACACGTTGTTAGGATCTCTCACCTCCGTGAGGGTGGAAGGTTTTACAGATTGCGTAGCGTACGAAAGCGATTTCGTTTTACGGCTGATCCCTAATGCGGTGACGACTACTTCTTCCATGCCCGATGCAATACTTACCAATTGCAGCGCTATATAAGATTTGCCCGCAAGCGACACCTCTTGTGTTCCATATCCCACTGCGCTTACTACCAGGGTAAGACCTGAACCTGCATCCCTTAACAGAAATTCCCCACGCGCATTGGTCGTGGTCCCATTCTGCGTTCCTTTTACCAGTATAGAAGCTGATTCGACCGGTTCATTCCTGTCATTCACCACCTTACCACGTACCGTATCCATAATAGGATATGGTACAGGGATAGAACCAGCGGTAATGATTTGGCGTTGATATATGATGATCGCGTCACTTTGGTTTTTAAAGTCAAGCATGGTCTCCCCCAGTACCAGTGCAAGTGTTTTGGCAACTGTTCTTTTTGCGCGCGGGACACTGATCCTGGAGTACTTCTCCACGTCTTCGATCGCATAGGCAATTCTGAAACCTGACAGATCCTCAATTTTTTTTAGTGCATTAGAAAGTGTTTCCCGCTGCAGACCGAGGATGATTTCTTTGTCCATATCCTGGCTATGACCTGGTGCTGCAATCAACAACTGAATAGTCAGGATTACAAAAGAAACTGCGCAAATGCTTGCCCTCATGAGAAACCTTGTTTGTTGAGAACGATGGGATATAAAGAATGGACAGCCCCACATGGACTTTCCATGCAAACAGATCTTTTTTTGCATAAATTGCAAATGGTTTTAAATGTTAAGCAGTAATATTTAAACTGGACCCCTTCTATCTTTCCAGGAACGAGGGGTCTTTTTTATTGGCTTATATGCCACTGTCGTATCAGGAAGAATTTTGTTTTGTCATCGCAGTTATTGTTGTGGTATGATCAATGATGTAAGATTAAAAAGTTCAGTTGCACCCTTCACCCTTGAATACAATCGTCCCATCGGTAAGCTGAGCAAAACTGCCATTCCTGATCGCACTCAGCACGCTTGCTACCTGGTCCAGTGCTTCCGTCCCGGAGAAAGATGCGCGTATTTTACATTTTTTTAAAGCCTCATTTTCAAATTGCACCGGTACGCCGTATCTCCGGCTCAGTATGGTTCCAATCTCTTCGAAGCTGATGCCGTCAAAAACCATATTCTCTTTTGTCCACGCGGTTACCAATGTCTCAGCATGTACAGTATGCCGGGCAACCGTCGCTGCCGAAACATCATATTCTACCTGCTGGTCAGGCGTGAGCACTGCTACGATTTTACTGGCATCTTCCACTTTAACTTTTCCCCTGGTAACGGAAACGACTACCCTGGCTCCGTCTGACTTGATATTAAAAGCTGTGCCCAGTACAGTGGTCTTAACTGCCCCTGTGTGAATAATGAATGGCTTTTCAGGATTATGATACACGTCAAAAAAGGCTTCGCCTGTTAGTCGCACTTCACGTGTTTTGCCGGCAAAAAAGGTAGGGAATTCCAATTGCGCACCTGCATGAAGCACTACGGAGCTTCCGTCAGGCAATGAAATAAATCTCGTGTAACCCGCAAGAGGCGCTGCAACAGGAACGATGTTGTCATGAGCAGTAGCGGTACCGGCAACAGTATTAGTTTTAAATTCAAACCGGTACAGACTGATAAAAACAATCAATAAAACACTCGCAGCAGCAACCCATCTCCACAGATAAAGTCTCCTCCTTGGCAGCATGGTACGACCAGGCGATTCGGTTAAAATAGCCGTGAGCCGCTCGTCCAGTCTTTCAATCAATGTGGTATCCTTATCATCAACTCCTGGATTTTTTTTTAGCCGGTTCTCAATCATGTCGATCACCAGTTCATCGTGCGCATTAGACTGGATAAGTCTGAATAAGTCAGCTGCCTCTTCCGGGGAGCAACGATTATCAAGATATTTATTAAAAAGGGTAACAAAAAGCTGGTGATCTTCCACTGCGTCTTTCAATAAAGACTGCCCGCAAAAAAAACAGGTCGGTCAGCTTTCCTGGTTTTTTAAAAAAAATTTATGGAAGTTGAAAGATGCAGTAAAAGACAAGCATACCTGCTACCTCCACATGCTGTAAAATGTACACGCGGATCGCGTCAAGCGCATGCACCATATGATCTTTGATGGTGGAGAGCGAGATCCCCATCTCCTCACTGGCCTGCCGGTAAGTGAGTCCTTCTAATTTGCAGAGTTCAAAAGCCCTCCGGCGTTGTGGTGGCAATGTTTCTATGGCTTTCCGGAGCATAGCTGCATTTTCCTTCGCAAAGATGGCCTGTTCAATGGGTTCGTATGCTGCGGTGGCCATTTCCATGATCCTTGTACGCAACACCTGATCCCGCTGCAGTTGTTGAAAGAAATCATACACACGGTTTCTTGCCGTTACGAACAGGTAGCCCGAAAAACTTTTCTCTATCTGAATGGAAGCGCGCTGGTTCCATATTTTCGAAAACACGTCCTGCACGAGCTCTTCCGCTACAGCCGCGTCTTTTACGAGAGACAAGATATTATAGTAGAGGGGAATGCTATGCTGTTTGTACAATAGAGTGAACGCCTCCTCGCTGCCCCGCCTCAGGCCAAGCAGCAGTTCCTGTTCATGATATGTCACAGTACGGTTTTCCAATTTTCCCGCAGCATTACTAAAGCGAATGTAAAAAAAACTAACAATTTATTTCAGACAACATTATCGCAGTCCCGTAAAAAGCGTGCGTAGAGCATTGAGTGAAGAAATTATCTACATAAAAAAATCCCCTTGAAAAAGGGGATATTGGTAAATATGAATGGGGGTTAGTAAGTGACAGAAAAACGCGTGTTTAAATAATTTATTGCAGGTTTTTATAGGGCAAGAAAGGAGTAGCATCTGCATCAGGCCATGCAATCCAAACCAGATGAGGATATGATGAACGCAGTCTAGACAGGTTGCTGTATATATTCAATAATAGCAACCGCTGTTTTATCGGGATCGATGCATATATTATCCAGGTTGCAAAAATGGCTGGCATGCAGCGAACGCGCTACTTCAGCCTTGAATTGTTTTTCTGACTGGCGGATGATCTCAATAAGGATAAGATAGTAATTTTTCCCCGCTAAAAAATGCAGATGCTGCGAACCGTCTGCACAATACGTCTCTTCGTTCGCATATTGATCAGTAATAGTGAAACACCATTGCAGGATCACGTGAAATGCACCGTCCACATGACGTGACGCACGGATAAAAGGTTTTATAAGCAGACGGTCTTCGGTAAGAAATGTTTTTTCCGCCCCATCATACAGTGGATTCATCACGCAGGAAAATTCCAGCATATCCATTTTAAAATGCATTTTCAAATATCTGCATTTCTGCATTCCATTGATGGGACAATAATCCGACATCCGGAATATTTCTTCGGGAAGATCCTTTTCGCAGGACCGCTCTTCATTAATCAATAAACCCTCGACTTACAGGAAGCTGCATTTCCTGAAATTACGCGCTATTGTTCCGTTGAAATGATTATCAGATGGAAGATGGCAGGGTTGTCCACAAAACAAGAGAAAACCTGAATAACTTATTTATACTACCACAGTCGTAATCTGTTAATTTTATTCGGATGCCATTGGTACCCTTTTTTTTCAATCCGCAAATGAAATGCAGGTGCATGCGGTGCGTTCTTACACTATGCCTGTTGTTGGCGTCGGGCTACGGCGTCGCTCAGCAAGTTGCGCCTTTACCTTTTGCTTCACTAACCATAGACAACGGACTTTCCCAGGGCTTTGTAAGCGATATTGTACAGGATAAAAGAGGGCTTTTATGGATAACCACGGGCGATGGATTGAACAGCTACGATGGTTATACTTTCGCGGTATATCATAATAATGTAGATGATACTACTTCTATTGCGAGTGACGATCTTACCTGTGTTTTTGAAGATTCAAAACAACGGTTATGGATAGGAACACGCAATAACGGTCTTGACCTCTTTGACCGCGCATCTAATTCGTTTACCCATTTCCGTAATGTTGGCGGGAATGGTGTTAGTGCTGACAACATACTCAGCATACGCGAGGACCACACTGGCATTTTATGGATCAGGACCAGTGCAGGAATTGATCGCATGGAATTAGCGGAACACAATGCGACCACTACCTATCATTTTACCCATATCGTTTTGGACAGTATATCCCAAAAGCCTCCGGACGGAGTAGAACGGGTTTTTATTGATAGCCGCAACCGCGTTTTTATTATAACACACCAAAGCATACTGGAAGTATTGGCAGACCCGGGAAAATATAAGTACCGGTTGGTGGAAAGATATCGTTTTGAACAGGCTGGGCCTGCCTATATTCCGGACATGAAGGAAGATACGGTTAACCACAGTCTTTTACTCTATAATAAAAACATCATCAGGTTTCCAGGATATGATTTCAATTATCCTCAACAGATATTCAGATCAGAGCGGACAGATATTAGGTGGACTATTGATGCAAAGAATATACTATGGGTGGCGGACGTGGATGGCATCACGCAATTGAACCTGAACTCAGGTGCCTCGATAAAAATAATTCCCGATGATGCGGATCATATTAAAGCGGTGAAAACACCCACCGCATATTTCACCGACCGCACAGGGGTGGTGTGGTTGGGTTCCGGTGGTTATGGCATACTCAGGTACGATCCTGAAATAGAATTGTTCCACCATATACTAACGGGAGAGAACACATACCAGCTGTTGGAATACCAGCCGGGTGAAATCATTACCAATAATTTCACCGCTGTCAATTTAAACACACATCCTCCGCTTGCCATTCCTCCGCCTGTAGAAATACTGGATGATGATATTGGTGTACATACGCAGCGGTTGTCACTCACAAAAGACAGAGAAGGAAATATCTGGTATGCTGTACAGGGCGCTTTAATGAAATATGATCTCCGCCAAAAAAAATTGCAGCGCATTCCATTGCCATTCAACGACCTGGTAGCACTCCCTTTCCCACTGTTGGCTGATGCAAAAAACAATATCTGGATGGGATATAAAAAATACCTGGTACGCTTCTCAATACAATCCGGAATTTTTTCACGCTATGCTTATCCCTCCAACCAGGTGATGTACGAATATGATTTTCTCCAATCCATTTTTGATGATGATGGACAACTGTGGCTCGGTTCTCTGAATGGCCTCTTTTGTTTCGACACCGAAAAAGAGATCATAAAAAAAGTTTACCGCTTCAACCAGTCAGACACAACATCAATCAGTAACAGCGTTGCCCTGTCATTCGCACAGGACTTCACTGAACCATCCAGGTACCTTTGGGTTGGAACCAGGGGAGGCTTAAACCGGCTGGATAAATTTAATGGTAAATTCACACGATATACTACCAAACAAGGGCTTGCTAATAATGTGGTGTATGGCATACTGCCTGATTATGATAACAATCTCTGGCTGAGCACCAATAGAGGCATGAGTGCATTTAATACAGTATCGTGCACATTCCGGAATTTTGATGTGAATGATGGTTTGCAGGGAAATGAGTTTAACCGTTACGCCTACACAAAAACAACAACAGGCTTGCTGGTATTCGGCGGACTGAACGGCATAAACTATTTTAATCCACGGGATATCCGCCCTTTAAAACCGCCTGGTGTAATGTTGACGGAGCTGAGGTTGTTTAACCGCAGGATTACAGCGTCCCAGGAGGCATCCCCTTTGGAAAAAGATATTTCTTTTACAAACTACCTCGCGCTGGCACATGAGCAGAATGTTGTTACACTCCGCTTTGCCGCAATGGATTTCCGGAAGCACAGCAGCATTGTATACCGGTATAAGATGGAGGGGTTTGATGAAGACTGGATCTATTCAGGAAACATCAATGAAGCCACGTATACCAACCTGGATCCTGGCAACTACAACTTCCTGGTGGAAGCCACCTTTGACCCGAACACCTGGAGCAATACGCCCCAGGTGCTCCGCATTTTTGTAATGGCCCCTTGGTGGCAAACATGGTGGTTCAAAATTTTCGTCATCACCGGCACGGTATCAGTGGCCTATGCACTGTATAAGTATCGCATCCGGCAATTGCTGCGGCTCGACAGCCTGCGCAACCGCATAGCCCGTGACCTGCATGATGAAGTTGGTTCTTCCATCAGCACGATTGCCATCTATTCAAAAATCGTACACGAGCAAATGGAAAATGAAACCTTCAACAACGAACCGCTCCTTCAGAAAATAACGGATCATGCTACAGAAATCATGGAATCAATGAATGACATCGTGTGGAATATCAATACAAAAAATGACGCCTTTGAACATATCATAAGCCGCATGCGAGAAAATGCTTTTCAGTTGCTGGAGGCAAAAGGATACACTTTGCATTTTGATTTCGATGAGCAATTGTACCAGATGCAGTTACCAATGGAAAAAAGGAGAGACTTCTACCTGGTGTACAAAGAAGCCATCAACAATATTGCTAAATACGCAGAAGGCAAAAATGTTTGGATAACACTTTACCTGGCGGATACCGGGCTTCAACTGATGATCAAAGATGATGGCAAAGGTTTTGACAGGAAATTGATCAGGAAAGGAGCAAACGGGCTTTCCAATATGGAGCAACGTGCCGCAATGCTGGGCGGTATGTTATCGATTACTGCTGAACCTGGGAATGGAACGGAACTCCGCCTGAGTTTTTAATAGGTATCAGATACCTACTTCGGTTAGCCATTACATATAGATCATTAAGATATGTTATCCGGTATAAATATTAACTCTTATCCGGAGATTTTTTTACCTGTACCTCCGGTATCACCATATTTCAATCGGCATTTTTTGTATTTTGCATATGAATCTTATCCTGTACCCCCGCCTATAGTCACCAGCTTTCTCTATACTGTTATACGCCGCATTTCCGGTTGCTTTTTTACAGTGATCGCTACTAAAACTTCATAACCAATATATGACTACTATTGCTGTGTTTGACGACCATGCTGAAAGAAGAGAAGCATTGAAATTATTAATAGGTTTTCAGAAAGATCTGGCCTGTATAGGCGATTATGAAGATTGCTCCACAATGGTAGAGCGCTTCAGGGAGGCAGCTCCTGATGTAGTGTTAATGGACATTCACATGCCCGGTATTGATGGCATCGAAGGGGTAAAATTATTACGGAGGCATTTCCCCGATGTACTCATTATTATGCAAACGGTGTTTGAAGATGATGATCATCTTTTTACCTGTCTGCAGGAAGGGGCGCATGGATACATCCTTAAAAAAACGCCCAATGCCAAAATCATTGAAGCTATACACGAAGTGGTGGATGGTGGAGCACCGATGAGTCCCTCTATCGCAAGACGGGTGTTGTTGCATTTCGGGAAAAAGCCTGCTGTTCCCAACAACGATGAAAATCATAACCTTTCGAAAAGAGAGCTTGATATTCTGAACAACCTTGTAAAAGGGATGAGCCACAAGATGATCGCTGCAGCGTTGAGCATTTCCGTTTTTACAGTGAGCAATCATATCAAAAACATATACCAGAAACTCCAGGTACACAGCGTATCGGAGGCAGTAGCCACTGCCCTTCAAAAAAACATCGTTGGATGACGCGGCTATGCACTTCAAGATCAGGACTGAATGCTAAACTTCGTTTAGTCACACTTCTCCTGTTTGTATATATGATGGTGAATCCATTCCTGCATGCCCAATCTATCCGCTCCATCACTTCAAAAGATGGACTGCCTCAATCTTTCGTTTCCGGGCTGGTGCAGGACGACAGCTCCTTTATCTGGATAGGCACCCGCAACGGGTTAGCACGCTTTGACGGTATCCATTACCGGTTATTCCAGCATCATGCGTACGATTCCAACTCGCTTGCTACCAACGTAATTATCTGGATAAGGAGGGATCCCGGGAACCACATATGGATTGAGCACGAGTCAGGAGATATAGACATGCTTGATCCGTCAACTGAAAAAGTCGCTCACTTACTCAAGGGGAACCAGCAGGGAGATAGCAGTGTTTATTTTGTGCGCCGGGGTTGGCTCATGGATAGTGAAGGAATATTCTGGGGAATAGTGAGGAGTAAAGGTTTGAACAGTTGGAACAGGCAAACAAAAAAGCTCGTTACATTTAACCGTGCGAATGCAGGTTTGCCGGGCGATACAATTAAAGCCATTACAGAGACCGCTGGAAAACAACTATGGCTGGTGAGTCAACAGGCCATCAGTTATTACGACAGAAAACAAAACCACTTCTCCAGTTGGACGATCCCTTATGTACAGGATTATGGTGCGTTCGCAGAATCAGATGCTGTGGCTGTTGATCTGCACGAACGTAAAAATGGTGAGCTCATGTGGGGTGACAGGGGTACGCTGTATTTTTTCAATACCACCACTCATGCCTTTAGAAAAGTCACCATTCCCTCACTCGGTTACCTTGGCGTTCGATGGATCCGGACGGCTGAAGATGGGACAGATTACCTGGAAACATACGGGAAAATATACGCGTACGATGATGCACGTGGAATTACTCCTATAGGCAACAACATCACTCATTTTTTTGGTGATGTAAAATCTTTTCTTGTAGACAGATCGGGGATGATATGGATGGGGATTAATGCACAGGGAATACGGCAGATTGATCTGGAAACCCCATTTTTTCAGACCTACACTTACCATAAAGATTTTGCCACTGACATGCTGCTCGAGGAGTTTGGCGTAAGCGTAGCAAAACAGTTCGGTTGGACTGCCGCCAATGAAGCGTATTCCCGGTCGGGTTATCATCTCAGGTCTGTATATGATCAAAACAATCGCTTATACCTGGCATTAAAAGAAACGGTCTGCTATTATGATAGCGCCACGCGGAAGATGATCAATCTTCCGCGCTTACAAATTTCAGACAATGAAAAAGAACCCGCCATTGGGATCAAAGGCATTACCATCATGAAGGATGGATCGCCCATGGTTGTTGGTTTCAACGGCAAAATA
The DNA here is from genome assembly GCA_047600465.1 of Agriterribacter sp. Taxonomy (GTDB): domain Bacteria; phylum Bacteroidota; class Bacteroidia; order Chitinophagales; family Chitinophagaceae; genus Agriterribacter. The sequence goes on along the minus strand of JASGKU010000005.1, from coordinate 83,642 downwards.
TTTATCTACAGTTTTGCATCAGGTAAATGGACTTCATTCATCGAAGAAGGACTGTTAAGAAAACAGTTTGGCGCATCGTTGTTGGTGCAGGATATATATGCTGATGAAAAATATTGCTGGATCACTACGGAGAACAATGGACTTTTCAGTATTGATATTGCGACAAAAAAAATCCGGCAATTTACGGAACAGCATAAAGCCGGCTCCCTCCCTACCAACCAACTGCTGGGCATTATCGGCGATCCCACCCGCAACACACTACTCTGGATAGCGAGTTACCAGGGATTGATATGTTTAGACAAAACAACGTTCACCTGCAAGGTGTTCGCCATGAAGGAGCACTTGCCGGATAATACCATTTACGCGATGCAGACAGATCCTTCAAACCATCTGTGGTTAAGTACCAATCGCGGCATTTGCAAGTTTGATCCTGTTTCATACGATGTACGCATATTCCGCACGCAACATGGGTTGCCCGGCGAGGAATTCAACAGGTTCCATCAATTGCGGTTACCGGATGGAAAGTTAACCTTTGGAGGCACAGACGGTTGGATAAAGTTTGACGCCATGGCAATGAAGGACGATAAGTATGAACCGGTAGTAGCTTTAACAGAGTTAAAAATTAATAATAAGGAAGTTACATTCTCAGATAAGGATAGTCAATTGACAGCTCCGCTGAACACGACACAACAACTGTTATTACCTTATGAAAAGAATACGATCACGGTAGCGTATGATGGATTGGAATACACGCAACCCCGTGATCTGTTGTACCGGTATAAACTGGAAGGATACGATAAAGACTGGGTGATGGCAGGCAAAGAGCGCCAGGCAAGCTATACCAAAATTCCTCCGGGCACTTACACGCTTCTTATAAATGCTTCCAACACTACCGGTAAATGGAGTTCACATGTGAAAACGCTGAAACTAAAAATCCATGCTCCATGGTGGGCATCATGGATGGCTTACCTGTGTTACACCATAATTATTGCAGGATTGATATTAACTTTTATTCGTTTCAGAGTGGGGAGAGAACTGTTGAAAAAAGAAATGGTATTGAAAGAAAAAGAAACCGCTCAATTAAAAGAGCTGGATGACATGAAGTCAAGATTTTTCTCCAACATCACACATGAATTCCGTACCCCACTCTCACTTATCCTCGGTCCGGCAGAACAATTAAAAGCAAACGCAACAGACAAAGCAAAACAGATCAGTCTTGCCGATACGATTGTAAGAAATGCAAAGCAACTGCTGATCCTGATTAACCGCCTGATGGATCTGTGGAAACTTGAAGCAAAAGCAATGAAGCTCCATGAACAGCGCGGCAATCCTGCCGCTGTTATAAACGGCGTTGTACAGTCTTTTGAAAATGATGCCGAAGCGAGAAATGTATTGCTGACTTTTTCAGATCAGTCTGCATTAACGGATGGTTGGTTTTATCCTGATGCCGTGGAACGGATTGTGTATAACCTGGTGTCGAATGCGTTGAAGTTCACTCCTGCCGGTGGCAGGGTTGAAGTCATACTCTCAAGCAACAACAACAATCTTCGGTTATCCGTCACTGATAGTGGAACAGGCATCACAGAAGAAAAGCTTCCACATATATTCGACCGGTATTACCAGGCCGGGGATGTAACAGGCCTTGCAAAGGAAACGGTTGATAAAGGAACCGGCATCGGTCTTGCCATGGTAAAAGAACTGGTAAACCAGATGGAAGGAAGTATTGATGTGAAAAGCAATATCACTGATCCTTCAGGTACGGGTTTTGTTTTGCTATTGCCATTCAGGGCCGCGGAAGCCATGGGTAAGCAGGTTATCCTGCAACAATCTGAGGGTACTGCAGAAGTTTTACCTGTTGATAGTGTAGCTCAATTATTATTGGTGGAAGACAATGAAGAACTTGCCGCTTTTGTAATGGATATACTGCAGGAGCATTACCAGGTAAAACATGTGTTGAACGGAGCAGAAGGACTGGAACATGCGCTAACCATTATGCCTGATCTGATTATCAGTGATGTAATGATGCCGGTGATGGATGGGTATGAATTCACATCACGCATCAAAAACGATATCCGCACTGCCCATATCCCTGTGATTATGCTTACAGCAAAAATCGCTCACGAACATCTTATGGAAGGATTAAGCAAAGGAGCGGACGATTATCTTACCAAGCCTTTCCATCCTGCTGAATTATTACTACGTGTACAAAACCAACTCAACAGGCAGCAAAAATTAAGGGAACGCCTTCGGCAGGAAATAGGAATGACGGTACCAGGGGAACCCACCATCGCAATACCACAGCAGGAACCGGTAGTAGAAGATATTTTTATGGTAAAATTATACGGGCTGATAGATGAACACATGGATGATGCACAGTTTGGGGTGGACCAGCTTGCAGGCATCATGAATATCAGCAGGAGCAGCCTGCACAGGAAACTGAAATCACTCACCGACATGTCTACCACTGAAGTGGTACGCAATTACCGGTTGAAAAAAGCAACCGCGTTTCTGAAGGAAGGCTTCAGCAGCTCAGAAACAGCCTATAAATCCGGTTTTGGAAGCCCTGCCTATTTTACCAAATGTTTCCGCGAAGTATATGGTATCACTCCCGGCGACTTTATACAGAGGATAAAGAATAAACAGGCTACCGGATCCTGAGAACATACCCTGATCCGATATGCATAGCTTTTCACTTACAGGATCCGGTATGGCAGTATGCGTATTGACAGATCTTTCGTCACACCGCTAAACCTCATTAATATTATTTTGTAAGGACGCGACAATACAACGCAGACACTTTTAGCGGGTTGCAACATGCATGCACAGCGCTGGGTTACCAGCGCTTTTTTTATACCTCCCTTCGTTTCATTCTATGGCACAATACTTATAAGCTCTGCAACATGAGGTATAGGGGGCAGCCATCATGCTGAATATTTTTGCGCCTGAAATAAACTAGTTATCAGGTATTTATACCCGAATCAATTAATAAACTATAACACATCATGAAACGGAATTTTATCGTGCTGATCTTCCTGTCCTCCCTTATTAGCTGCACAACACCAACAAAAATCGTGAACAGTTGGCGGGATCCCGAAACAACGATCAAACGTCCCGGAGTGCATGCGATGGTTGTGGCTGCTTTAATCCAGGACCAGGTAGTACGGCGACAGGTAGAAGATTATATGGTTTCGCTGTATCCGGGCAAGGCAACCCAATCGTACAGATTATTCGGCGGCGACTCTTTACTGACAAAAGACGAGCCTTATTATAATGAGCTGTTGAAGAAGGAAGGATATGATGGTATTGTACTGATGAAGCAGGTAAGCAGCAAAACGACTGAACGGTACGTTCCGGGCAAGCCACCGGCTTATTTTACTACATGGAGTGGATATTGGAGAGGTGGTTGGGGGAACCATTGGGCAACAACACAATATATGCCGGGCACACCTGGTCATATCCGGAAAGACTGGACCTGGATGGTAGAGGTGAGCGTATACTCATTGAAAGCGAACAAATTAATCTGGGCTGCCAATACCAGTACTACCAACCCGGGCGGAAGAGTACCATTATTCGAAGACGTATGCAAAGCCGTTCACAAAGAAATGAGGTCAGACGGCTTTTTAAATTAAAAACATCACCGTACCCAATTGAATTGTTATGAATACAGAATTTAAAAAAATTCAAGTGCAGGAAGCACCACATGAAAAACTGAGTCCGTTTTATCTTGGAATGAACATCGCACTGCTGTGTGTATTACCGACACTCTGCATCATTACCGAAACGATTACAGAAGAAACGCCATTACATTGGACATTGATAGGGAAATGGTTTATCTTCTGGGCAGCTGGCGTCAGGCTTTTTACCGCCGGCATAAAACAGGCCTCCAACCCTGAATTTACTGCCCACGAAATTTTTAAACTAAAAAATACGGAGAGCCTTATAGTAATACGTGAATTGGGTTTCGCAAATATTTCACTCGGTGTTATGGGCATTTTGTCGTTGATAAACGAACACTGGCGGCTGTTAGGAGCCATCGCCTCAAGCATATTTTTTGGGCTGGCGGCATTGCAGCATTTTTCACGGAAGCCTGACAGTATAAATGAATACGTTGCACTGGTATACGATAGTGTTGTTTTTATAGTGCTTACGCTTTTCAGCGTATTTACATTTCCGCTATTAAGTTAACCTCCCCTGAGCCCGGCATTGTATAAACAGGCAGCCTGAAAATGACGAGTTCCATTTTTAAAACCTGTAGTCGGAAATCATAATAAAATTACCATCGTAACAAAAGTTTATAGGACTCCGCTCCTTAAATAACCACGGAATTTATTTTGAAACAATTCTTATAGTGATTGATACTCCTTGTATAGTAATACACGCTTACAAAAAACAACTTTGCATCATCACGAAACAAATTGTTCACAGCGCATTGCGACTAAAAATTAAAAACCATGTTTACATTTTCAACTTTAACCTTACTCCTCGCCATTTCAGTTATGTTGCATGTTACCGAAGAATTTCTTTTTCCCGGAGGCTTTATTGACTGGTATCAAAAGCTCGTCCCATCCAAAACCAAAGGGATCAGACCCGGCTACCTCGTTTGGATCAACACATTAATGATGTGCATGTGTGTATTGCCATTGTACTTTGGGCAAACCCTGCATGGTGTGTCCATTTGGTATTGTGTATCCGTCATCGCAGCAATTAATGCCTGCTTTCATATATGGGGTGTGATGAAGTTAAGGATATATTCTCCCGGGGTTGTAACTGGTGTATTTTTATACATACCCTTGTTTATAATTGGGACCCGCGATTTGTTATTAACAGGAGCCATCAGTTGGTCAAGAGCCATTATATTTCTCGTTGCCGCTATTGGCTATCATATTTTTTCTGTCTACAGGCAAGGGAAATAAACGCATTCAATATATTTTCACATTTATCAGGAGGCTGTAATTTCAACAGCCTCTTTTTGTAGGTAAGATATCTCCGGAATATAAAGATGCAATGCTCGCCTGCAGTCATCTCTTACGCGCCTGTGATACCTGAGACACGTACTTTGACAAGGATTATTTGCAGGTGATTGCTCAATTCCAATCGTTGTTGGGTCTCTTCGTTTATTTTTCAGATAACGCGCAGAGCTGGAGCACAAAAAAATGCCGTAGCTATTTTACAATAACTACGGCATATATTCATTTCCTTATACCCTATATCTCAACCCTTATACCTTTCTCTTACAAAATTCCATTCACGCTCAACTGCGTTTTAACCGCATTGCTTACATCTTCAAAGAGAGGAATAGTTCCACCGGGTTTTGTTGTACTCGTGTTTGCCGTATAAATAAGGGCATTGTTGATTAAGGAAAACACATTCACCTGTACATACCAGGTATAAATATTTACTGTATGACCGGGTGTACCAGGCACATAATGATTTACAGGATGTGGTCCCCAACGGCTCCAGTAGCCGACCCATGTGGTAAAGTTTGTTCCCGGGCGACCAGGCACATATTGTTGTTGATCATCGCTGCCTGTTTGTTTCATCATAATAATACCATCAAATCCACGATCTCTTAATTGTAGACTCACGGCGGCTTCATTGCTGATAAGCGAATCACCGATAATTTCATAAGAAGGAGTAGCCGTGCCGGGATACATCCCCGCCACATAGTCTTCTACGTTGCGCCTGGTTACCTGGTTGTTAATCAAAGCAGCAATAACCACCTTGCGAACACGGTGGTTTGGATTGCCTGCATTTGGATCGCTCCAGCTATTAATAATTTGAGATTGAGCAAACACGGCTATTGGACCAAGTGCAATAACCGCGATTAAAAATTTTTTAATCATCATGATATATGTTTTATGCTGCAAAGCTATTCCGGCAAACTCCGGTAGACTATAACGGTTGATGCAAAGAATGTAAATAATGGTTCATTAAACCGGAGAAAAATTACACAACAATGAAAGCTTTAGTAAAAACAAAACTTGTGGCGTTTATAATGTCATTTTTTCTTTTCCCGTTATAAGTGTTTATTACATTTGTATAGATGAATCCTTCTCCCCAATTTATACAACAAATCAAAAATGCTTTTCTACGCGAAGAGTTTCCGGCAAAGGCGTTATTAATAAAAGAAGGGGCACTGGCAAAAAAAATATTCTTTATTGACAAAGGATGTGTGAGAACATGGTTTAATGATGAAGATGGGCGTGAGATCACATTGCAGTTTCTTTTTGAAGAAAGCTTTTTGTCTTCCCTTGAAACCATCATCAGTAACGCACCCAGTTGGTATTCGATTGAAACATTGGAGCCTGCAATAGCCTACACACTTACAATAGAAGAATTTAAGAAGATCAGGAATGATCACAAAGAAGTGCAGGAGTTTTATTACGGTTATATTGAAAAAAGGTTACTTCATTATCAAAAATTGTTTGTTTCCCGCATCAGGGATAGTCCTGAAGAAAGGTACCGCGCTTTGCTATCTCAACATCCTGAGATTATTCAAAGAGTTCCTCAACATTATATTGCTTCTTTCCTGGGCATAACATCGGTGTCGCTCAGCCGTATCCGCAACCGGAAATAATAATTAACAATTGTTATCGTCATCGGTTTGTTCACGTAATAGTTTTGCACCCGTAAAACTTAATACAATGAATCAAACAAATGTTCTTATTATAGGTGCTGGTCCTGTTGGATTGATATTGGCCTGCGAAATGGCGAGAAATAATATTCCTTTTCGTATTATTGAAAAGTCCACAACACCACCTAAGGGATCGAGGGCTAAAGCGTTACAACCGCGTAGCCTTGAAATACTAAACGATTTTGGAGTGGCTGAAGAGTTGATGAGAATTGGTTATACAGAGCTGCCATTCAGGAAATTCAGCGGACCACAACTTATAGGAGAAACCCCCAGAAGTACTTTTCCACGCAATGATACGCGTTATCCAAAAACACTTTTATTACCTCAGTTTAAAGTTGAAGAAGCATTGCGTTCCAAACTCAATGCACTAGGAGGAAAAATAGAATGGGCAACAGAACTTGTGGATTTTTCTCAGAGTGAAAGCACTATTACCTGTCACCTTGAAAATCCTAATTGGACAGAACATATTACTTGTAATTATATGGTGGCCTGCGATGGAGGGAAAAGCACTACCCGAAAAAAACTGGGTATCAACTTTGTGGGTGAAACCCATCAGCAGGAACAGTTATGGGTAGGCGATGTTGAAGTAAATGGGTTAACTCCTGATGCCTGGTATAACTGGTTAAGTCCTGTATTTGGAATTGCATTTGCGCTTTTTCCATTTAAGGGAATGAATACCTGGCAATTGCAGGCTGTTATGCCTGCGGATGAAAATGGAAACATACCTCCTCCTACACTGGAAGGTTTTAATGCACTCTTTAAGGAACGTACACAACTTGAAAATGTAACTTTTACTAACAGTACCTGGCAATCTGTTTATCGTGTGAATGTGAGACGGGCAGATCGTTTCAGAGTTGGCAATGGATTTATTGCAGGTGATGCCGCTCATGTACATTCCATAGCCGGAGGAATGGGAATGAATACAGGCATACAGGATGCTTATAATCTTGGGTGGAAGTTAGCCGCCGTAATTCGTGGAGAGGCACAAAGACAGTTTATTAGATACATACGCGGAAGAGCGTATTCCGATTGCGGACTGGCTGCTACAAACTACTTCTCAGCAACAGCAAATAACCATGAGTGCCGCATTTAGTGGTACTGCCGGCTTTGAAAAGTTAGCAACGAAAGATACCACTCAATTGAACCTGCATTACCATGATAGTTCACTAAGCGAAAAAAAACAGGTACTGCAGAACAACCTGCAGGCAGGTGATCGTGCGCCTGATGTAGAATTGGCAGATGGAAATTGGCTTTCAGACCAGTTAAAGGGTACTCAATGGAAGCTGCTCGCTTTCGAGAAATGTACAGACACATTTCAAAATGTAAAAACTATTGATGTGACTGATGAAAAAATCAGCGGGGCATACGGTTTGTCAAGCGGAGGTGTGCTGATCCGTCCTGATGGCTATATTGCTTTGATTGCTGCTTCTATAGATGAGGTTAATACATATTTTCAACGCTTTGAGTAAGTTGAAAAAAAATTCTGACAATCGCTACCCGAAACAATATCTATAGTAATTGACACAATTGAAATAATGCAGGAGTTCTTTTAAAGCCAACTTTGCGTCACCAAAAAAAATCAATAACAATAATATCAAAGAACAATAAATCATGTTTACATTTTCAATCTTATCTCTCCTGCTTCCGGTAGCCGTGATGCTTCATGTAACAGAAGAATTTTTATTTCCCGGAGGTTTTGTACAATGGTATCAAAAATTAGTGCCTTCAAAAACAAAAGGAGAGAATACAGGTTTTCTCGTTTGGATTAATACTTTAATGATGTTCATGTGCGTATTGCCCATTCATTTCGGCAAAATTCCTATAGGGGTATCTATCTGGTATTGTGTGGTTGTTCTTGCAGCTATCAATGCGTGTTTTCATATATGGGGTATGATGAAACTAAAGGCATATTCTCCAGGCGTAATTACTGGTGTTTTATTGTATATACCATTGTGCGTAACAGGCACACAAGAGCTGTTGTTAACAGGCGCTATTTCCTGGTTAGGCGCTACCATATTCCTGGCAGCCGCTATTGGTTATCACATCTTCTCTGTATACAGGCAAAGCAAGTAGTACTCGTATCAAAAACATAAAAGGCAATCGCCTGCAAGCATGATCGGACCGCGTTAAGTGGTCCGATTTTTTTTGCGTTCAATGTAGTTTGAATAGCCTGTTTTAGCTATTGCATCCGGCGCGTGCTCATTTTACTTTTGCATGGCAAATAAGGAAATACCAGGCAACACAATCCATCCCTGCTAACTGTTACCTCACCTGCTTTCATATTCCTTAGTATAAAATATTCACAGGCCACACCGGTAATTTTTACCGGAACGGGAGAACTATATAAAAAATGTATTGTTATGACACTTGTATCATTTACCAACTTAACCAATGTGCTTCCTGCCTGGGTAGGAGGAGTAATTTTTGTAACGCTCGTTGTGGGGCTGTCGCAGGCAGGGCTTACGTTATTCAATAAATGGCAAAAGCGCATCCATGTAACACCTGGCAATGAAGTGGCGGGTATCATGTTCGGCGCCATCAGTCTTATCTATTCATTAATACTGGCTTTTGTAATTGTGGCGGTATGGGAAGACTATGAGGACCTGGAAAAAAATATACAGGCAGAAGCGGATAATATGAACAGCATTATCACGCACACGTCTACCATGCCCGACTCTGTACGCAAGCCTGTATACGAGGCTTTATCTACTTACTGCCTGCGGGTGACCACCAATGAATGGCATATGGAGAGCGATAGCTTAAATAATCAATCGAGCGCTATTCCCTGTCTTCGTTTAATGCTGCTCACAAGAAAACCGGATGGTGACGTGCAGCAGCGCGTGTTTGATGTGATAGACGCTAACCTCAGCCAGATAACAGAGCTGAGAAGAAACCGTTTAACACACAATCATTCCCAGATCCCTGGCCTTGTCTGGATCATTCTTCAATCAGGAACAATTATACTCATTGTATTTTCCTATTTTTTCCAGGTTCAGTCTTTGAGATTAAAAAGAATATACCTGTCGTTTTTATCAGCTTGTTTGGCCATGTGCCTCTTCCTTGTATCGGCGTTGGATCATCCATTTAACAAATACATGCAGCTAAGCAAAACACCCTACACGGAAATACAACAGTTCCTTCAAAAAGACAATACTATTATTTGTAACTAAACATTTTCTATATGACAACAGATCAATTAAAAGCAGTGGCAGGCTGTACCGCAGCCAATGCACAAATTTTCTCTCCTTACATTTCCGATACACTTACCAAATACAATATCAATACACCTGCAAGGATATTATGTTTCCTGGCACAGGTTAGTCACGAAAGCGGCGGTCTGTTTTACACGGAGGAACTTGCCAGCGGACAAGCTTATGAAGGACGCAAGGACCTTGGAAATGTAAATCCTGGTGATGGGGTTAAGTACAAAGGAAGAGGTCTGATACAGATAACGGGCCGGACCAACTACCAGGCATTGAGTGCTGCACTGGGTGCTGATTTCATCAACAATCCCACGTTGCTCGGCGGTAAGAACATGCGCCTTTGTTCGCCCGATCAGTTAAAATATGCTGCACTGAGTGCAGGCTGGTTCTGGAACAGAACAAACCTTAATGCCATAGCAGACAAAATCAACATACAGCAACCCGTAGACGAAGGAAACAATCTCGACAATTTTAAATTAATGACAAGGCGGATCAATGGTGGATACAACGGGCTTGCAGACAGGTTGCACCGGTATAAACTGGGTGTAAGTTCATTTGTACAAACCGTTACTCCGGCGCCAACAACAACCGCGGTGCCACAATAGCCTGTTTTAGCTATTGACACATTTTTGTGCCGTCGGTATCTTTGTACCGGATTTCAAAATCAATAGAAACGCTGACCATCCACTTCCGGAAGTTTATCCCACCTTATAACTAACCATTTCTTCATTATTTGAATACCGTATAAATAATGCATTACTCAATGTAGAACCCATCCTATGCACCTACTAAAACAAACAGTCAATACAAAAATTAAAAAGAATTTAAAACGTATAACAATGGCAGACTTAAAAACAGTGGTAATTAAGAATAACTTAACCACCGACATTTTCCCTATCGAACTTTTTGGAAATTCTAATAATCCCAGCGTAGATATCTACGAACGTGACATTATGGAGTTGGATACTTCGGCAGAGCGTTGTGGTGTAAAAGCAAACGCATCAGACACTTTTACTTTTTACCCTATCCCTTTCCTTGAAGCAGTAGATGCTACCGGCGGACATTACCTCGTAATCACTGCAGGTCGCTTATACCCGGTAAAAGTCGTCTATTGTATCCCAGACGCCAATGGCAATTTTGCAGATATTACCGTTGATCCGGTTGATGTTGCTAACATGCAGAATGCCGAAAAATTCCATAAATATATTTGCGCGTTCCCTTCGTCAGACCTTACATCTGATTACAAAGATGCGCTTCAGGCAAATGAAAACAATACGGATTATGACTGGGCTGGCTTTTTCAAAAATCATGGGTACGATGGAATTACCAATGAGATGATTACAGCAATCAGCACGTATTACAACGTGTTTCCACATGCATGGCTCGATTATCAACAAACAAAAACATACTACCTGTACAGTGGTGATGAAAACAACCAATACAATTTAATACACCAGGGTAGTCTTACACTAAACTGGAATGGTGGCATCAGCTTCGATAAAAGAAATATCTGCATTTATGGCACATTCACCGATGCAAACGGCAAAGTGTACACGATCAATTATTCAGAAACTGATTATATATGGTATGTAACAGATGCAACCAATAATGTCAATCTGAATCTTAGGGGCTTTTTCCAGTTAAAAAGCGATCTTACAGGCGTAGCTACAGATAATGTGGTATCCTCCTTGCTTATAGGTTCCCTAAATAACAATCCGGTTTTTGGTTGGGATCAGGCGCCTTCAACACTCACCCCTGTATCGGCAAATACAAATCCGGGAATGGCCACACCTTCATTAAGCGCTGCTGATATTACCGATGGCTCAGGATCAGGCATGGGGCAATATGTAAGCAACTTTAATGTATACAAAGGGCTACAACTTTTCCTGCTCGCTTCCAGCATTACTCAGGGGCTTGAATTGATCGTAAAATATGCAACAAAAATCTACAATAAGGTAAAAGGAATAAAAGAAACATCCCTCGACGATATTAAAGCAGACGCAGATGCGAAATACAGAGATATCATGAAAAGGTTGGGCACAGGCGATACCACTATTGTAACCGATGTAACCAATGTGGCAAATACCAAAAGCACCGAGATCATAAATGCAGTGCAAGATCCCAATAGTGCACTATTGCAAAGGATTGAAAGAGGTAACACTAATATGCAGGAAACTTTTTCGAGAAACGTAGACGATAAGCTTACCCAACTCGATACCAAAGTGCAACAACTGATGGAGCTTAAAAACACTGAAAACCTCAGCAACATTGAGGGAAAAATATTCGAGTCATATACAAGCATCCAGGATGCCTTAGGAAAATCCGCTGCGAATGACCAGGAAATAAAGGATAGACTTACAGCATTAGAACAGGCCAATGATACTGCAAGCAAATCTATCTCTGATTTATCAACCCAACTTAAAACCGAGGCGGATGTTATTAAAGCCGAGGTAAATGCAGAAAACGCTGAAGCCATTGAACAGTTGAAAAATGATGTAGATAAATTAAAACAACTGGCAGAAGAAGACCAGGAGACAAAAGACAAAGGCGAAAGTGATAACCCTACAGACATAGACATATACACCGAAATGACTTTTTAATCAGCCCATTCACAAAAGAGCCATTAATCACGGCTCTTTTGTTTGTTTTATTGCTCAAAAATTACAATTACGATTTATAAACATATTTATATGTCAACACTCAACTTTACCAACACATTATCATACGATGTTAATGTATACAATTCCGTAAGCTCAGCAGATGCAACGGATGAAAACTATTATGGCAATTTGACTTTAATCACAAAGATTCCTGCTAATGGTTCCCTAACGGGTATTGCTACCCCCGCAGGTAATACTTATGCATTTGTTTTTGAAAATGCCACCAACGACAAACCCATCACCCGCATTACTGCAACAGCCATGAGTATCCTCTCGAAAAATACCTTCACAGTGGGGCAGGCAGATGAGGATGCAATGACGCAGACATTAAAGTTTGTGGATTTCGTGGTAAACAATCCTGATAATGCAGATGTAACTGCCTTTCAAAAAATATGGCAGGAAGATCCGCCAAGCGCAACCGACATTGACAATTATTTTAAAACACGCACCGATGCGTATGCCGTATGTACATATCCATTATACTCCATGGCGCTTTTATATACAGCCGCGGAAGATGCCAAAAAAATTGACAACGGCGGAAGTACTGCTACCGGGAAAACCTATTTGCTGAGCACCCTTGTGAGAGGGCTTTGGGGTGGATGGCCATCAGGTATGGAAGATGTAACCGTAAGCGATCTCGAAATAAATTTAACCGATGATGCGCTGAAGATTACAATGACGATAGAATTTGATAAAATAGCCTTTGAATCATCAGATATAGCCAACAATGTGCGGCAGGTATTAGGTGTTGAAACGACCATCAAAGTTGCTTTAGGTGTAAACCTCCAACTTGGATTGGGGACTTTTGCAACAACGCTTACACTTTCGTTTGATAATTTTTCAATACCCGTTGACAGTACTACCAGGATCCCCGTAACCAATCCGGAGGCTGTGCTCTCCATCATGCCGCTGTTTAAATTTGTAACATTTACCTTAAAAGGCACCATACCTCTTACTGTTGACAGCGAGGTGGTGGATCTGGATGTTGCACTTGTAATTGACAATGAGGAGCTGGCAGTAAACGCCATTATTCACGCCGATTCAGGAACGCTGTTGACGTTGCCCGGGTTAAAGGGCGTTCATATTGACGAATTTGGTTTAGGATTAGGTGTATTTTTCAAACCACCCTCATGTGCTATTGGAGTGGAAGGAAAGTTTCACATTGGTGAACCCGCCAACAATAATGTGATTGACCTCGATGACGACAGTTTTGCTATAGTAGCAAAAGTCACAGGTGATGCGGTAACACCACAGTATTTATCTTTTTATATTCCCGAATTAAGCCTGAACCAGGTAGCGGAAATATTTACAGACACCAAACCAACATTCGATTTACCCGTTAGCTTCTCTGATCTTGCAGCAAGATGGACTGCCAGCTTTATGGAGCCATTTGTATTACCTGATGGCACATTGTCAGCACCTGGTTATGCCTTTACAGCAGCAGCGAGTCTTTTCTCCTTCAACTTTTACGGAGATGTTTCGGTAGATCTTTCCAATTTAATTTCTGCCAACCTGCAAATGTCGCCGGTATCCATGGGCGCTTTTTTACAGATCAGCGGCGATGGCGATGGAGTCAGCATTAAAGTAGATCAGAACGGTAACCCCATTCGTCAAAACCAGATAAGAGATACCCAGGTATTACAGGATGTGCTGGCAAATGCAACCGACAAACAAATGGTTCCCGCAGGCGGGCCTGTGTTTAAGATCAACACAACAAAATTGCCGGTGCTGCAGATCAGTGCAAAAGCAAGCTTGCTGGAAATAGCCAATTACGATATTGAAGCCACTATTGATAAAGATGGTATTAAGTTCGAGCTTGATTATGGCATAATACTTACTACAAAAATGGTGTGTAACCTGGTTGATTTCCATAATTTTTATGCGGAGTATGGTTACCATATCAATGAATCAATTCAGCTACCCACTGTTAAAGGAGTTGACCTGGGTAAGATCAACCTGAATGCAGATATAGATGGACACCTGTCTGTTAATACAACGCTTTCTGATGTTACTGTTAAGGCGGGCGGTGAATTTGATTTTGCGGACCTGCATTTTACGTTCGGCGATTTCAAGGCTGACATTAATATCAGGAATATGACTGATTTCCTGAAAGCAATTGGAGCATACATCGTTGATGAAGCCGGAACTATATTTAGTTATATCACCAGCAATGCGGGCAAATGGGCAGAGATGGCAGGCAAAGGTTTATTAACCGCGGGTGTAGACGTGGCATACGGTTTATGCTATGCATTTGCGGTAACCGTGGATGCATTCCCACAAATTATGAAAGATGCAGGTTATGCCGCAGATGTGGTAGCCAAAGGGATGAAAGATATTTACAACGCGACTTCCCAGGCAGTAGCCGATGCTTTAAGAAAAGTAGGGTATACGGCCGATGAAGTAGGTGCTGCGATAAAAAATGCGTGGAACTGTACGATTAATGATGTGTCGTGGGCAATGCATGAAGTGGGGTATAGCGCAGAAGATGTTGCGGGCGCAATAAAAAATGCATTTAATGCGACACCTCAAATAGTGCTGACCGCACTTAGACAGTGGGGATATAGTGCAGATGATATTGTAAGTAGTTTGAAAGATAAATTTGGTGCACAATCACAGCAGGTAGCAACCTGGTTGAAAGCTGCCGGCTATACTGCTGACCAGGTAGCTGTTGCCATCAAGGCTGCATGGAATTGTGGGATAAACGATGTATCATGGGCACTGCAACAGGCAGGTTATATGGTAGAAGACATAGCGGGTGCTGTAAAAACAGCGTTCAATGCAGGGTTGAAAGATGTGGCCGCAACGCTTAAGCAATGGGGTTATAATGGCGAAGAAGTAGTAAAAGCATTAAAGATAGCATTCAATGCAGCGTCGCAGGATATAGCGGGCGCCATGAAGGAGTTAGGCTTCCTGGCTACCGAAATTGGAGCCGGTATTAAACTGGTATGGAATTGTACCATAGATGATGTATCATGGGCTATGCATTATGCCGGCTTTACGGCAGCAGATACAGCTATAGCTGTAAAAAATGCTTTCAATGCCGCATCACAGGATGTAGCGGCTACGCTCAAAAAATGGGCATATAGTGCAAATGATGTTGCCATTGCCATAAAAAACGCATGGAACTGCGAGCAGGGTGATGTGATATGGGCGATGAAAGAGGTCGGCTACACAGCCCAGGACGTTGCCACCGCGGTAAAGAACTGTTTTGACACCGGTGCTGAAGAAATTCTTGACAATCTTGAATACTTTGGGTATGACGTAACGGAGGCAGCTAACGCCATAAAAAGTTTGTACAACACCGGGGTAAATGATATGACTACTTTATTAAGAGTGGCAGGCTTTGCGGCAACCGATACAGCTACAGCATTAAAGAATATATACAACACAGTTATAAACGACGCAGCAACCGGCTTAAAAGAAGTTGGTTATGCAGCGCAGGAAACTGCCAATGCACTCAAAACTGCTTACAACGCTACCATTGACCAGGCGGCAGCAGCTATGAAAGAGGCGGGTTATATTACCACCGATGTGGCATCTGCCTTAAAATCGGCTTTCAACACAACGGCGCAGGGAGTGGAACAAGCAATGACGGATGCAGGATATATTGCAGATGATATTGCGAATGCTTTTGAATCACTGGGTGGAGATTTTAAAAGTTTTGCAGACAAAGCATATGATAAGGTGAAGCATTTCTTTGAAAGTATTTTCTGAGTATTATAGTTTATGTATTTTAAAAACAAAGCGTTCTGTTAAAACGGAACGCTTTGTTTTTATATCGCCTATCATCAATAGCCTGTTTTAGCTATTGTCAACCCTTCTCTACTGGTATACTTTTGCACCATCAAAACAATATGAGCTAGCAACAATCCAGCACCTTACATAGCTAACCACGCATCTAACGCTTTAAGGAATTTTCATCTATAATTCCTACAACACGAACAACGCAGTAGTAATAACTGTTCTGCATAATCGCGATATGCAGAAGCAGTAGAGTTATGTAAAAAACAAACAATCAAAAACATTAAAAAACAATTAAAAACAAATTTATGAGCTTACAACAATCAAATTTATCAGCATCGGGTTATGATGTAGTTATAGCCACAACCCAGGACAGCGTTAACGCAAACATCCAGGATTACATGCGAGATGCCGGTAACAAATTCGGAAAGATTTCCAGCTACCTGCATTCGGCAAATTATTATGCACCGCTTGAATCTTCCATTAATCCTGTAACGTTTACCGATCAGACCACTTTTAAGGCACTTTCCAATGGAACCGATCCATTAACGGCTATTAAAGCTAATTGGAGGAGCAATATGCCCATAACAGCGGACATTACCAATTTGCAAAATGCTCATTTTATTTACGCGTTTTCTGCACAACCTGGTATACCAGCTTACTACAACACTCCGGATGCAAATGGTAACGTGCCCACTTTACCACAACTATTTGAACTTGACAGCAACAATCAAACTGCCCTCATCACCCTGTTATTTAAAAGCTTTAGCTATGTACACGGAGGTTTTGATGAAAGCAAGCAATCACTCATTGTACTTAATACTAAAACTATGGGTGCAACCGAAGCATGGAGTATGACCTTCAGGGTACCGTTTGCAAGTAATACTGCGCAGACACTGCCTGATGCGGTACAAACACAGGCAAGTGCCCAAACATCTCCATTTACTGTGCAGCAATTGTTGCTTGATTTTTCAAAGGCTCAATTTGTAAGCTGTACAGACGATGCTGATATAAGTTTTGCCTGGACGCAGATTGCAAGCAATATCAGTCTGAAAGGTATCAGCCCGGTTTTGGGATACAGCCTTACCCCGACTGCCAAGAGCAATAGCGCCATTCCTCCGGCTTTTTTGGATCTGCTTGAATTTTCTAATACCAGCGACGTAAAGGTTACAAGTCTTGAACTGGAGTCCAATGCCTATGTAGACGGCAATGGAAATTACGTGCAGTCGCCAAATGAAGACCAGCAGAGCCTGGCTACCTTAAACTATGTATGCGCCGCAAATGGCCATGGATTAAAACCAATTGCACCGTTGAAGTGGAACTGGCTCGATAGTACAGGTGAAGAATCCAGTTATAACGGAGCTATGGCCGTAAGCAGGAATATGATCGCGAAATTTCTCAGTACGCAGTTGCTTTCCGGCGTAGGCGCTAATTGTTACCTGCCTTACGTTAAAGCCAATACGGTAGATCTGGTGGATGTTGATTTTCCTGATCCGGTCTTAACACCTGGGCAATCACCAACCATGACATATTATCCATCAGGTTCAACCTTATTTGAATATAAATACGATTAATCAAGCAGCGACACAGCAGGTTTGCTGGGATGTAATGGCACCATCAGTCTTGAAAGCTCCTTTGATCTTAAAGTAAGCTATAGCGGCAATCAGCTCACTATTGTGCAGCATTTGCTGATGACATTAGACGTTAGTGTTCATGGTACCTATTCCGGTCCTGTAAATGTAGTAGATAAAACTGTCACCGACGTATATTCAATCACCGTTACCGATCAGGGAGCACTGCAGTTCTCTGCACCTCAATCAACCCCGGTTGATAATTCTTCCACTGGCAATACCAACAGTTTTACCGACTGGAGCTGGATGGTAAACCAGGATACCAGCGAGTTTGCCAAAGCCGCACAGGCATTGGTAGGCAGCTCATTAAAAGATATCCAGTTAGCTTCCCTGAAACAATTTGTGTTTCCTGCCGGAGAAGCATTCTCCGTAAAAGACGCTACATTCTCTGATTCAGGTGACCTGGTAGGTCATATCACCTACGCATAGTCGCTTTTTTCATTATTCAATTACTCTCATTTGCCTGCTGTCATTGTAAAAAATGACAGCAGGTTATAAAAAATTTTGACAATGATCATTAATACTTCAACCGAACTGATGAAAAATCAGAAGCACGCTGTGCTGATGGCGCCTGATAAACAGTTCGAAGTTTTACAAACACAGGAAGGCAACGCGCTTTTCTTTTCCATAGGTACAGATGGGATATTTTATGTCACCCGTGAGATTCCACAGGATGTTCAGGGCTGGTCAAAATTTGACCTTAGCACCGTGCTGTCAGGAAGCCCTGTGAAAGCAGTGTCTTTTGATGTGGCGCAGAATATTGCAGCAGGTACTATAGATATTGCATTAGCGGTGAGCATAAACGGGCAATACCAACTGTACACTGCGTTGGCATTACCTAATACAGATGCGGCATGGAATGCCGCGGTTACTGCCGGGAAAATAAATTTCACCTCTTTACCATTTGACGATACTACTTATCCATCTTACAGTGCACTTCCAATTGCAGACGTATATGTATCCAAAGTTGGTAATACAAAGATGGTGGTTGCTGATATCCAGAAAGATGCTTCAACCGGCGCTATCTTCCGCTACTTTGTTGATCCTACCAAAAAAATAATGGGCAATAATCTGGCGTGGAATCCAAGAGATCCCGGGGGAAACTTTACTGCCGGCACCATCCAGAGTGCGCTTGGTCGTAAGGACGGCGCTCCCGTTGATGGTATGTACACTTTCGGAACCATAGGAGGAACGCCACAACTGATTTACAATCCGCTCTATTTTATCGATAACAAAAAAATTGCCCCAAAAGTATCCCGCCTCGAAGTTGACCCGGGAAGTACAGCTATGGCTTTATCTGCCAATAGCGATAATCTCACAGATGTATTTGTGGCTGCTAATGGTGGGCTCTGGTTTTTGGATTGTGAAGACCAGGACGATGAAACGCCACTCGATAACGTCTATTCTCACCCGTTGTTTTCTGGCGTTAAAAGTTTACATGTTAACAACAATGGCACAAATACCATTGTGTGGGCTTTGAACCAACAGGGGCAGATCTTTTACATGACCGCTGCTGCCGGATCAGAAGATGACCAATCAGCGTGGAGTTACCCGATGGTTATCCTTGAACAGGTAGAAGGTGTTGCTACTTATGTACACAGCACAAAAGATCACATCGTGATTTTTGCGAACACGCAGGACCAGGGCTTGATCCGGCTTACACAGGATCCTGCATCATCCAAATGGACACAACGCAAAATTCTTTTGCCAACTGCTGATTACACAGACATCGTAAAAGACTATACATTCACTACGCATATTGAGCTAACAGACGATCAGAAACAGCCTTTGCCTAACCAGGACATTACCATCAGTGCGTCAAGTACCTCCAGTGTGTACATCAATAATATATATCATCAACTTTTTGCGCAACAACCACTCACCATTACCACCGATGCTGCATCTGTTATCACCATTGTGCAGGCGATAGACAGTCTTGGAGGAATTACATTTACGCTTACTGATGGAACATCAAGAGTGTATGTTAATCCACTCGAGACGTTGATTGATAAATTAAAAAATGTAACGGGCGATGATTTAAATAAGCAGGTTTATGACGAGAACGGTACACCTACTCAACTTACCACCAATCTTGATTCCGATACCCGCAGTGAGATCGCCACGTATATTCAAAACTTTATAGCGCTCAATGGTAATCTCAATCCCGACGGAACACCTGTAGCTGATAACAGCCTTAGCGCAACACAGTTAAGTAGCGGCACTACATTGTTAGGTATGAACTTAAGTAAAGGAAAAGCAGTTGTATACACCAGTGAGCAAGAAGCTGCTGCAAAAGGAGTAACGCCTGTATTAAATAAAGCGGCAGCTCCCGCAATGAGTCTTGCGGCCAGTAATGGCGCTATAGACTATGAAGATGGTGCTGATTTGACCAATTCAGTATTGATACTTGCCGGTGATGGATGGAACTGGCTGAAAAAAGAATTTGGCAATATTGAAAGATGGGAAATCCGGCTGATAGGAAACATCAATCATTTCATATTCGAACTGGCTGGGAAAATATATCATTTCGCTATTCGCTGTGCGCATGATATCGCCGAAGGCATACATTTTATCTTAAGCAAAATTGAGATTGCTTTCGAACAAATGATACAGTGGTTGGGAATGATCTTCAGTTATAAGGATATTAAAAACACCCACAACGTTCTTAAAAATGTTTTTAATAAATACCTCACTCACCTTAATGATAATTTTTCAAATGTTAAGGATGATCTGACAAATGCCTTCTCTACACTGAAGGATGAAATTGATGCGTTGACAGGATTGCCTGATTCTGATCAGACTTATGGATCATGCAATGCACAGTCAAGCAATCCTCCCGGCAGTAAATCGCCTTCTGCAAACTATGGTACGCATCATCTTAAAAGCAATACAGACAATTGCGACAACGGCGGTTATACCAATAGTTCTTCCTCTGATGATCCAACCGGCGGTTTGCTTGACACACTGATACAAACCCTGCAAAATGAAGGCGATGCGTTTTCTGAAATATATACACAATTGAAAGCTATTGCTGAAAACGTAGCAAACCTTACAGTAACTGATTTTATTAAACAGGTCATTGGGGCTATATTGGATTTTGTAGTGAATACCGCAGAAAACATTCTGCTGGCAGTAGCGGATATTCTTTACATATTTATGCAGGATATCACCGGTGTTTTGAATGCGCCGATAAATGTTCCGGTACTCTCATGGTTGTATAAAGAAATAACAGGCGACGATTTTACGATCATGGATTTAACAAGCTTTGTAGCCGCCATACCTGTTACCGTAATCTATAAAGCCACAAGAGGAGTAGCACCATTCCCGGATGACGATCCTACTACTGCGCAATTGATTAATGCACCTGATCTTACATCCATTGCTAATATAATAATGCCTCCTCAGCCGGCAAGCCCGGCAGCAGGTTTCTTTATACCCGATTATCATGTGACTGTTGGATCATTGCTGGACAGGTTTACCATTGCCTGTAATATTCTGTCACTAACCGGTGCCGTAATAATCAGCATTATTGGCTATAAAAAGGCAATGGACCTTGAAGGAGGTGTGATCAGTCCTAAAAACAGCAATATCATGACCGGGATTACCAGTTCCTTTTATCTCGCATATGCAGCTCCCGATATTTTAGGTTTTGTAACAACTATAGCCGACACCTACCCCACTCCATTAAACAAATGGTATGTTCCTTTCAACAATGTTTGTCTGGTGCTGGGTTGCGGAAAGGCTGTTGTAGACGCCACCAGCATATTCTGGAAAAATCCAGATAAAATTGCTAGCTGGGGAGACTATGTAGGACCGGTAACCGATTGTATTATTAATGCAGTTTGGCAGATTCCCACCACGGGGCAATTTGTGGCAGTGCTAGATGGACGAAAAGCAAGCGTGGAAGATGCTAATACCATCGTCGGATTCATTGGGGGTTCCATGTTTGATGCAAGCGGGATCCTTTCGCTTGGTTACCCGCTCGCCAAGACATTTGCATCTAGCCCAGACAAAGAATTGGCAGCCAGGGAAGGCATCGCTATCGCCCAAAGTGTTGCAAACCTTATCTGGGGTGGCGCTTGTGTGGTCACTTCCTTTGACGGAATACATACAACATAAGAATTTGTTTTCCCACTTTTCAAAGGTGTCACGCGAAAGCGTGACACCTTTTTTATTGGTTCAATTGTTGTTGCTATATTTTAATTATACCCACCTTGGATATTATTTTCAATAACATGCGAGGTTTATTTACATTGTAATCTGAAATATACTAGCCTCTACGTACAAACGCGAGTTTGCACCGGGTAACTGATTATGCTGTTTTTCAAAAATAGACTGTCGCATCGATCGAATGGATTCTTTTTGAAAGAAATGATAAAAAACAGCTGTTGTTTTATTCCGGTCGTAATTTAATCAACAGCATATCTCGCAAAAAAAGTCACGTATCGGCATACGTGACCTTGATATTTCGCATATTATTTATTGAAAAAGGTTATACTGCGGCCAATCGTGTATGTTAGGAACGGCATTCCAGAAAATGTTGTCCATATCATCACCAAAATTATCATCTGAACTGGGTGTGTTGGTGAGTATAGCAAAATTGAAATAACCATCTTTGGTTGTAATAACCTGTTCGGTTTGTGTGCCGGGCAGGCTGCCGTTATGCCACCAGCTGTAGGGGTTAATGATCCAGCCACATGCATAACCAGGGTTAGCGGTGGAAGGAGTCATCATTGCATACATGGCATCTGCAGACAAAATATCATCACCCGTGCCATCTACATGCACCATAAATTTTGCAAGATCAGTAGCTGATGCAATCCAGCCTCCATGAGAGTCCATCCTTGTTATATTGTAAGCATAGGGATCTTCAAAGTTTTGTCCATAATATTTTACTTCGTTTGTAAGGCGTTGCGCCAGTGTATTTCCTCCAATCCTCATATCGGTAATACCGCAAGGTTCCAGCACCAGTTTTTTTGCAGCATCTTCATAGCTTAATCCAGTAACTTTTTCAATAACCCGTCCAAGCAGGCAATAGCCGAAATTGGAATAATCGTAATTATCACCGGGTGCGTTTTCCAGGGGAATATTATCTAATGTCCAGTCAATCACCTGTTCCCTTGTCATTGTGGGATCAAGAAACATAGGATCAGGATAAGTAGTATCATCGTTTGACCAGCCGCCGCAGGTGTGATGCAACAGGTGATTGATGGTAATATCTTCTATGCCGCTTCCATATGGCTGTGTGCCGTAGGTGGTACCCAGTATGCCTCCATCACCAAATACCCTGTCTTCAATGTTTAATTTCCCCTGGTCCATCAACCGCATAATTGCCACTGAAGTGATTTGTTTGGAAAGACTGGCCAACCGAAACAGGTTATTGTTCTGTGCGAGCTGATTGTTTTCCATATCCGCATAGCCATATGATTTTGCATACACTAGTTTTTCGTCTTTGGTTATAGCAATAGCCAATGCCGGTACATGATAAGTGGTCATAAACTGTGTTACATTCTGATCAATGGCAGCAATATCTGTTATAAGTGTAACCGTATAGGTTTGGATGCTGCCGTTGGCAAATAAAAGTACATAAGATAAAGGGCTGGAGAAATCGTTAGCGGTTACACCAGTTTGCTGGTCAACACCGTTTACAGTAACATTAGCGCTGTCTGTAAGATTAAATGTCGCCACCAGGCTATCAGGGTTCGTACCAGGTGGCAGGAATATTTTGACGTCTTTCCCCGAAATTGTAGCAGAGCTGCTGACTGTAATAGTTTTATTATTTTCTGTAAGAAAGGAAAAACCTGTGAGGGTTCCGGATGCAGGGGTATCAGGAGTAGATTTTGTGCAGGAAAAAGATGTAAGAATAGCCATTAATATAATGGCAAAATGAAAACCGTTAAGACAACACGTTTTTTTTAAATGCATATAAAATAATTTTTGGTGGCGCAAAATTATCAGCAGCATTAGCCACTGCTTATCCCATATGTTGCGGATACTATAAATAATGTGCCTTTGTAAAGCATTCAATCAACACTTTACAGAAACACTTACCATTCAAATCAGGAAGGACTTTACCACTGAATGAAAATTTTATATCGGCAGCAATTAGAGGATAATGAATCTCTTTTTTGACGGGTTTAGATCTGGTGCGAGAAGCCGATTATTAGTTAATTACTCACAAAGGCAGCTTACATTGATAATCACCTTGGATATTTTACCAGTATCAATCTTAATTATCCTGTCTCGCCAATAGCCTGTTTTAGCTATTGACCAGCCCTCAGACCTGTTATACATTTGCATCATCAAATCGGAAAAATAAAAAAGCAAAAATCCGGATCGTACCAGATCTCAGCTAGCCACCTCTACCCTTTCTTGCTTTGCTATTTCCATTTAAAACAATTTTATCAACAACCGTAGGTAAAGAAAAACTGCGGAACAGGACAACTATGTAAACTATTTTTTAAAAATTATAAAACACAATTATTATGACAACAACAAAAATGCTCTTATTTGGAACACTGCTCCTTTTGGCGGGCTGTTCTACTATCGCAAAATTCGATCAGTATGCGTATTCCCAAACTACATCGCTTAAAGTAGATGTGCTAAACGTGATGGGTCATGCTACAGACAGCTTTGCAGTGCATGCCAACGAAGTAGTGAACGTACAGACTGAGATGAATAAAATGTACGAGTACGAAAAGAACCGTCCCAAAAACATCATCTCAGAGAAGATGTGGCAGGTGCTGAACGATTCTACCGGTCATTTATTCGGCGGCTTTGTAGCCCGTTGGAAAAAGGAAGGGAAACTGGATGACACATTTGTAAAAGAATCTCAAAATGTTATCGGTGCATCCTTCGACCAGATCTCACAACTGGAAAGCGGTAAAATAAAATCACAACAGGTAACCAATTAATTCAAAAACATTTCAACACATTTTAAAACATTGTACAATGACCATCAATTTTGACCAGATTTACGAAGACTTAAAATCAGGCGTAGTAGACGTAGCCAAACAATCTTTACAGGACTATATCACAGAAGCCAAAGCCGCAGGGCAAACAGCGCTTGATGACATGAAAGCAAACCTGCAACACTGGGCACAGGAAGTAGAAAATGGCGCACTTACCAAAGAAGACCTTGAGTTCCTGTTACAGGAAGAAGCGGCATTCGAAGAACTGTCCGGCCTCAAACAGGCAGGCGTAACCGAAATACGCATCGATGAATTCAAAAATGCACTCATCAATACCATCCTCAATACGCTGTTGGGATTAGTAAAAATTTAAAAACAAAAAATAAAAAAGAAAAAATCATGACACATTTATTATTCGCAGGTCTCGATAACCAGGTAATTGCCTGGATCAGCATCGCAGCCATCAGTATACTCTTCCTGGTGCTCGCATTCTTCAGCAATTTGCTGAGAGATGAAATTTCAAACGACGCAGAGTTCGCCGCCAATGCGCAGAAACTGCAAAGTACCAAAAAATGGAGACTCACCAATACTAACGCGCCTTTCAGTCTCACCAAAGTACAGTTTGGCATATGGACAGTGATCATCGCATCAGCATACATTTATTTATCATTATGTAAAGGCGACCTTAATCTTGAGTCCATTAATAAAACAGCACTGGTGCTGATGGGGATTTTCGCTGGAACGGCTGTTGCTTCTACTATCATGGATAAAAATGAAATGAGCGACAACAGACCTCGTCACCAGAACACGCCATCCCAGGGGTTTTTTATAGATATCCTTTCTGATGAAAACGGGATCAGTCTTCACCGCTTCCAGAATTTTGCATGGACCATTATTGCCATCATCGTGTACCTGTACAAATTATCAGGTGCGGTTGCAGGATCTGCACTGCCAGAATTAAGTGATACACTGTTAGCCCTCACCGGTATAAGCAGCGCAACTTATCTCGCACTGAAAACAAAAGAAAATGATCCACCTCAGGTTGATCAGCAACCTTCAGCATCGGCAGAAATACCGGCACAGGCACAAGCGGCTGCATAATTATTCATTATTAAACTATTACTCACCTTAAAACAAACAATTATTTCAGACGGTTTATTTACATCTGTTAGCCCTTACCCCAGACGCCACTTTTAAAAGTGGCGTCTTTTATTGTAATAGTTTTTTATAATTCCAATAGCCTGTTTTAGCTATTGCCTGTGCCTGATCAGAGCAGTATTTTTGTCATGAAATTATCCGGATAATTTCCCTGCCTCTCGCTGAAAGCCGACAGCTGAAAGCTCTTGTGCAACATATGTTACAGTTTTGCAACGTATGTAATAGCGTATGCAACAACTTTTATAGTTTCCGCTACAAGGTGTATAGCCTGCTCCTTTCCTATTTTACAATTTTGCATCACGATATTTTACTGCGCAGGTAACCGATCGTAAAACTTCCCAACACAGGAAGCATAGATATTTTCTCTTATCATTAAAATAATTACATCATTTATGAAAAAGTTGAACCAAACCTTTTTAGGTTCATTAATACTGGCGGTTACAGGTTTTACATCATGCGAAAAATTACCTCCGCTGGATAATCTATCGAGCGATTTTGTAGTGGAAACAAAATATGACTCCTCTGTACATTTCAGTTCGTATAAAACATTTGCCATACGCGATACCATAGCAGTAGCTACAGAAAATCCCAAAGATTCTGTTTGGTACGATGCAGATGCACAAACCATTATTAATGAAGTGACCAAACAGATGAAAGCTGCAGGGTATACACAAGTGGCCGCCGGAGAAAAAGGTGGCGCAGACCTCGGCATTCAATTAGTAGGCATTCGTAACAGAACGATTTTTAATGTTACTCCTGGTTACTGGTGGGGTTTCCCCGGATATGGTGACCCTTATTACTGGGGTGATTACGATGGATATCCTTACTGGAATCCATACTGGTATAGCTATTCCATAAAGACCGGTAGTCTTATAGTGGAAATGGCGGATTTAAAAGATGCTGTCAGGAATCAGAAATTAAATATTATATGGACAGGTATCGGCAGTGGACAGATCGGCGATTCAAAATCATTTATACTGGATCAGTGTATCAAAACTGTAGACCAGGCATTTATTCAATCTCCTTATTTAAATCAATCAGCCCAATAATTTAAAACCACATTAAAAAATGTATATGAAAAAAATGATCATCGCTTCATTCTTTCTCGTTGCCGCCGTTATTGGTCGTGCACAAGACAAAGGAAGTTCAGAAGTATATCTCAACTGGAATATGGCTACACCATTACAGCATAATTTTGTGAAGGATTTTTCTGTCAATGGCGTTGCTACCGGCTACAATTTCTTTATCAGCAATAATCTGGCAATAGGTGGCGAACTGGGTTGGAACAATTTTAATACTTATTACCCTAGGCAAACCAGTTACTCCAAAACAGGCGCATTTACAACCGATATGTATACTTATGTATTTGCATTACCAGTAACAGCAACTGTTACCAAATATTTTCCGGTGAGCAAGCTGGTATCTCCTTATGTAAAGCTTGGGCTGGGTACTTTATACAGCGAACAAAACAAGTATTATAATATTTACGAAGAAACAAACAGCAACTGGGGATTTACTGCTGTGCCCGAAATGGGCGTGCATGTAAAAACGAGTGCAGATAATCATTGGAGCCTGAACGTGGGTGTTCAATATCATTATGCTACTAACGGCTATTCCGGTTATGATATACATAATATCCAGACGCTGAATTTTAATATTGGTGCAAGCTGGAAATTGCGCTGAGAAACAACATCTGTAAAACTTTATGACTTTACAACAGAGGAGGATTAGAAAGTTTTTCCAGGCAGGCATGATCTTGTTGGTGCTTTTTGCTACGACCGCTACGTTTGCACAAAACAATACAGCTTCGCAGGTTGATCATTCGGCGAAACCCGGGAACCAGGCAATAATAAAAATGGAATATGATTCGGGGAGCGCGCAGATACGCCTGGCTAGCAGGCAGCAGTTCTCGGGTGATTTTCCTGCAGCAACAGATATTAACTTCTGGCAATCGAATGGTATTGATGTGATAAGTTTTCTTCAAAGTAACATACAATATAAAGCTTACTACGATGCCGGTTCAAAATTGATTGGCACCGTAACCCCCAAAACGATCGCCGATATTCCTGCAAATGCATTGGCCTCCATCCGTAAGAAATATAAAGATTTTACAATAGACAAGGTGATATTTTTTGATGATAATGAATTGAATAAAAGCGAAATTGTTTTATACGGTCAGACCTTTGGAGACGCAGACGATTATTTTGCAGAACTGAAGAATGGAAGTAAAAAATTTGGTCTGAGGATTACAATGGACGGTAGTGTTTCTTTTTTTGAAATGAAGTAAGGTCACAGTATGCGGTGTTGGTACAAGGCTATCTATTGCAGGTAGCCTTTTTTGTAACTTCATTGAATGATTAAATGTATACTGACATTCTACCAATGACAAAATAACCTTGATTGACTGGCAAGCGGATTTATACAACATTTCGAAACTTCCCACCAGGTCAATTCTTATTTTTTCCGATTTTTTTAAGATACCTGAAGTGTGATCGTATGGCATTTGGAATAGAGCTTTCATTATATGGCAAATTGTATTGCTGCGCTTTCGTCCTGATTAAAGGAGTTATATGTGTGTATAAGGTGTGCTGCAAATTGGGAAATAAGTGATGCGCAGTATGTGAATTAAATCCTCCAAAAATACTGTTGGCTAATACACTATCCGGGTGATAATCTAATGAAACAGCAAGCTGGTGTTCATAATAATCATACGGCAGTTCTCCTGTTTCATCAACTTTTGGAAATTGAGTTTCTAAACATAAATGAGAGATGATCAAAGTAAGCACAAAAAAAAGTGATATCACAAGATGCATAATCCCAAACGCCGTAAGTAGTTGCACAATAGAAATCGGGGTAAATAAACCTGGCAATACAATAAACACCGTTAAATACAATAGTTTTAAAACGATAAGCTCTGCAATAAACAACCTGGAGTAAGCCTGGTTTTTAAGGTTAGCTAAATTTTTCTTTCTTAAATAGATAAAGTCTTTTATAAAAATCCAATGAAGGGTGTATAAAGCGTATAAAAAAACGGCGTAAAAATGCTGGTATTTTTGATACCATCGTACTTGTTGATAGGGAGATAAACGCATAAAGGGATTGTCATCAATATCTGCGTCGCAACCATCAACGTTAGGGAAAATATGATGTGATGCGATATGCCTTTTATGCCACAACCGGGAATTAACGCCCTGCAAATTAAATACCAGATAAAAGATGGTTTTGTTTATAGTTTTATTTGTTGAAAAAGTATTGTGAACACAATCATGCGCACAATTGAAAGCCAATAACATCCCGGTCAATCCTAGTAAGATATAATCAAATACCAGAAAATAAATGTTGGAGTGTATAGATGGGATGTAAATACTGCTATAAAGAGACAAATAAATGATGGTGTAAAGAGCAAATTTCCATAGCATAATATTTTTTGCATTTTCAATTACTTCTTCATTTAACAGAACTGTTACTTCCCTTTTAAGCTCTGCATAAAAAGGGGAAGCATTTTTTTTGAATTTTATCTTTACGGGAGTGGGTGTAGTCATTCGGGTTTTTTAAATTACTATTGGTATTTGCAGCAATACAATATACACCATCACTGCTACTGCCCCAATATGGCAATCCATCTTTAAACATTTATTATGAAATAGCTCCTACTCTCTTGCTCAACTTCATCGCTATGAATATTTTAACAAACAAACATCTGCACATCCATCATCAAAAGGACAAACCCGGCATAAGCCGGGTAAAGAAGCTAAGGATGTATGCGGCATCCGGTGAGATAAATTTTTATATCGGTTTGGATTTTTAAAGCTTACGTGCTCCGATTAACTATACAAAAATACACTCACGTGAAAGCCTACACTATACCGGTTGTTGCAATGAGTATAAGAAATGTATCAATCGCATTTTTTTAATTAAAATGCTCAACCCATTTCAAAAAAACAACTGCAAAAACAAAGCCCGGGACGAAACCCGGGCCGAAACCAAAACTAACTGCTTGTATGAGAAAAAAAGTTGAGGGTGAATGAACACCCCATGATTGACTCCCGGTTTGCACCGGAATAAATCTTTTTATAATGATTTGTGTAAGATCTTATTGATGATGTAAAATTACATTCCTGTACTCCGCTTTGCTATACCGTATGTTTCAAATGATATAACAGTCCGGTCATACATCATTTCGATGCAAGTTTTTTAAACAAAGCTTTCGCGGAAATTGTCAGCATAGGCTTTTCCGCCGGATCAGTAACCGTCATATCAATCTGCAGGTGCTCCTCTTTTATGATATAGCGATCAATAAAATCAAGTATCAACGGAATTTGCGTTATCATAGGAATCACAGAAATTTCATGTCCTAACCCTTCAGCCCTGTATATATAGTAAGGATAATCGTTCTTTTTATAAATAGCTGCTATACCGGATGAACCAAAGAATCCTTTGTTGAACAAACGTATTTTTTTATACGGCACAATCTTATCTGCCGTGCCATGAAAAAAAAGCGTAGGAGCCGGCGTTGTTTTGTAAACAGGTGTTCCTTTATAACTAAGGATAGCGCCGGAAAATGCAATAACACCAGCGTAGTGAAATTGAATGGGTAGCTTTTTAGCTTCTGTCTGTTCATTTATTTTCATGTACTCCGATTGCAATACGGTGACAGCACCTGAACTGGAACCAGATAAAATTATCCTGGAAGTATTAATGCCAATATTATCGCTGTTTTTTAGTATCCAGTTCGTGGCATCAAACAAATCATCTGCAGCCATATCAACGGCTTGTTGCAATGGAGCTGTATTAAAAACAGACAGATTGGTTACCCCTTTTAAACCCAACCGATAATCTATTGCCACCACCTTAATGTTATGCTCAGCAAGGCGGTTAAAGTATTGATGATAATTGCTGTCGTCTCTTTTTCCGCCAACAAAGGCACCGCCAAATACAAATAATACACAGGGGGTTTTCGCTGTATTATTTTTGGCGTATACGTCAAGCCGAAGGGTATCTGTGTTCTTAATGGCATATACATAGGTTTGTTTGTTAACCTGTGCTACTAAAAAATGCTGGAGCATGAGACCCGTTACCAGTAACAAAAATTGCTTCTTCATATCAGCGGATAATATTAAATGCGAATAATAAGGTTGTGACAAATAATAAAAACAGCCCTCCCATAAAAATAACGTCAGCAAAATTTTCAAGCAGTTGTCCCCGCCGTCCCTGTATTTTCATGGATAAAAAAGAAAAACAACAGCTGGTCATAAATAAAACGATAGCTATCACAGCTATTTCATCCACAACTGTCTCGTTTGCCTTACCTAATAATTTTAAAGAAGTTAAAACCACAAAACAAATACCCAGCAGATTGGATGACACGTTCAATATGTGGGCGTTTTTACCCTGTTGTGCATTTGTTTGAGATGAATGTTGTTGCTTCATATGATGTACGGCTAAAAAGTTAAGCCACTTGTATCAAGGTCATGTTGCGAAACCGCTTTCTCCCATAGCTGCTCTTCTGAAAGCGTTGTTTGTATAAATTCAAGAGGCACACCCCCATCATTGATAATGGCAACCCTGTAACCTGGGATAGGCTCATAAGGACCGAGGAGTATTACCTTATCTTCAATTGCCAGGGTTAGATCATCAACCTGGAAAGCAACGTGTGGTAGAGTCTTAATAATAGGATGAAGCGGGCTATCGTCTTCGAACCGGTGAAACTGAACCCTTAGCATCTCTGAACTATCAGCGGTAAACATTTTAAAAGCGGCGCTGTATCTTTCACCCGGCATAACCATTTTCGTGGGTATTCCCAGGTGATGAAACCTGTATAATTGCTGAAGTTCGCAGACCATGGAAGTATAAATATGTTGGAAGTTTAAAATACGAGACAACCTGTAATAACGACAAACACCACCATGTCGTAAATCATGCTGATCCACCCTTCGGTAGTGCTGGGCTTTTTGAAGTCATGTTGAAAGCCGGCTAATCCAAGGTAAATACCTACGGTAATGGTTGGCAATAAAGACCATTGCGGATGGGTAACACATAAGAATCCAAGTAGCGATAATCCCATTTTTACCAGTCCCGCTATCTTAACCAGGTCCAACCCATCTTCGCTTTGTTGCACCGCGCTTCTCCCGCGTCGTACAACCTGTACAAAACCCACAACCAGGAGGCGTACCCCCAATACCCAAAGAATAAACCATTTTCCCAGTAAAGAGGCAGTAATGGTTTCTTTGGTTACATGATGCTGTATCAGCACAGATAATGCAGGTAGTCCAAATACAAACAGAATATGTAATATGATTTCCAGTTGGTGCTGCCTTCCTGCACTCCTTAATGCGCCTGCGTAAAGTTGGGATTGGTATTGCATAAAATGAGGTTGTGTTGATGAGGATGCAAAACTACCTTGCCTGCTGCCGTACCGCTATATCCTTTGTTGTAATGATTGTAAATATTGTTGCAGATGCAGTAATTGACACAATATTTATAGTGACTGGGACATCTGTAACAGGCTGCTGTAACGGAATGATGACCAAAAAGGCACACCTTGAGAAGAAAAAGCAAAAAAAGGAGCCCCGCCGCAGCGGAACCCCCATCCCTTTAGAAAATTCGCTGCAAATTAATTGTGCAGGGGCCGAAGAAAAAAACTTTTTTGCATGGGCAGTTAGTAGAAAAACCAGCGGACTTTACGGCTCCGGAAGTTGGCTGTTTTCCAGTACCCCCAATGCATGCCACGCCTCCAGGGTTCTGTCGGCTTCCAGTAACGCTGAAGCATAACCGAAAATTCTTTGCTCCAGGTCAGATCCCTTGAAATAGGTCTGTAGTGCTTTTACTCTTTCGTCCGGTCGGGTTTGCCGGATGAAAGAAGGATAGTCAGGCTCCACAACCGCCAGCTTGGCTTTTTGATTAGTGGTTAAATAAGGAGTCGATAGTATGTATCCTGGTAACCCATCCATCCCCAACACTTCCCTGAGCTTTAAAATTTTCCAGCGATCTTCAGTAGATCGTTCAACCACAATATTGAAAGTATCAAATTTGCCTGGAGCTGCCAATGTATTAACCTTTCAATTCAAAGAAAAAAACACATTTAGCCTGACTGAATATAATTTGTTAGGGCAAAGCGTTTTTTATGGCAAATACAAAAATCAAAATGATTCACTCATAATTAGAGAATGCAACTACAAAATGTTCACAAATGGAAGGCCTGGCATTGGTTTTATTAAACATGATACAGTATACTGGGCAGCTTTTGATACCATGCTGGTAGACAGGTAATTTAAGCTGCTGAAGAATAGCTGCCATTTCAATGAAGCACATGCTCATTATATTCATTTATAAGTTTCAGTATTGCTGCTTTGTGTTTGGGTTCTATATAATCTATTGATACAGATATCAACAGATTCTTACCGGGTACATTTATATGCATGCCATACATTTGGTAAAATTCAGGATGGTTTTGCTTAAACCATTTCAAAAACAGATAAAACCTGGCTGCCCGCATTTCTTCCTGCATGCAAATATTTTTCGCCGCAATTATAAATAATAATTCATTCTCTATCCAAAGCCACCATCCAATTTACTACACACCTGTAGTTACAGTAGCAAAATGTAAACGAAATGATGTTTTATCACCCTAAATAAGCAACAT
Source organism: Agriterribacter sp. (assembly GCA_047600465.1). Classification (GTDB taxonomy): domain Bacteria; phylum Bacteroidota; class Bacteroidia; order Chitinophagales; family Chitinophagaceae; genus Agriterribacter. Next base: position 50,062 of record JASGKU010000005.1, on the reverse strand, counting down.
AGAATTATCATTTATCAATTCCCGCTTAGGGTATGCGTATATGATAGCCTGCAGGTTTTCGCCTATACCTTTCTGTTATCAATCTGATAATATTACATTAACAATGATTTCGTTGCATCTGTAGCAGATATTTCTTACCTTCGAAATGCTCGCCTTTTAACTTTAACCACAATTTATATGACGATCCTTATAATAGTGCTAATAGCAACAGCACTAGCCATTTTTAGTTATGTACTCAGCCAATACCTGTTATTCAGGAAGCTGAAGCAAAAACTTGATACTCAAAACCGCGAAGTTTTTGTAAAAGAATTGGGAGAGAAATATAAAATACGCCCTATAAATTATGATCTGCACAGGTACAAATGGCTGAAAGGTATTTTTATAGTTCGTGCAAATTTTGATGATAAAGGAAACCTGGTTGGCTCAAAAACCATATCACGCCGCAAGGTTTTTGGACGCAATCATGCTCCTTCTAACAATTAAATATCCTGCCTTTAGCTCCGAAAAACAATGTGACAACATCAAGGCAAAATCCTTCAACTTTTACAGGTCAATATTGCGAAACGTAGGCTGCTCCTACATATCAGCGTTTACCCTTTCATTTCAAAGGAAAGTCATTTATTATCATATTTCAATTTCCCGTCCCATATTTGTAGTAATATTTCGATTAACGCTTTCGTTACTCATCGATTCTATAGTTTAGTAAAAATTATCACGAAGCAGGGAAGGAATGAAAAGCATCTTATTAGTGGACGACCATAAAATCGTGCGGGTAGCAGTGAAGATGATAATTAAAGAAATGCTGCCTGATGCGTTTATTGCCGAAGCAGATGATGCTGATGCAGCCTTGGCTGCTGTGAAAAAGAGAGACTATGATGTGATTGTGCTTGATATGAATCTTGGGAGGGAAAATTTCAGTCAACTATTAAGCTCCATCCGACAGATTTGCTTCACCGCACGCATTTTGATCTTTACCCAGAATAATCCGTCAATCTATGCCCGCCATATGTTAAAACTGGGCGCCAATGGCTACCTGCACAAAAATGCCGAAGACACCGAAATTAAGGCAGCGCTCACCGCTATTCTGGAAGGAAAAAGTTATTTACCAGCCGATGCTGACAATTCAGATACACCATTCTCAATGCTCTCACAAAAAGAATTTGACATTATGATCCTGATAGCCAAGGGAGCCTGGCTAACAGAAATTGCTGATCTTTTGAAAATACAGGTAAGTACTGTAGCAACACATCAACGAAATATCTTCTGGAAACTCAACGTAAAAAGCAAAGCTGATCTTACCAAGCTGGCGTTGTATTACGACCTGTGGATTTAACACCCTAAGAGTGCTGAAATGTAAAACTTAAGAAGCGTTTAAATGGTGTTTAGAGTGAGCAATACTGATCACGGCCCATTGAAAATGACCACGCAGCAGCGTTTAATTTATGATTGCTGACCTATGAAAAACGCCCTTTTTTTAGGTCTTCCCAAAACTGGGGGAAGCATTGAAACCCACCACAAGCTAATGGATCGTCTGGTTTTAAGTTTTAACTATCCTTTTAAGCTTGCTTTCCGCTATTACTCACCTAAGTATACCTACTGATTTATTATTAACGGTCAGCCAAAATCCTTATCTTACAATACTTGACTAAGCCAACACATGGTATTTCCTGGTCATAAAACCGCTTTTGCCTTATCCAACCTGCTGCTGATAGGTTTACTATTTACAGTATTGTGTGGTGTTTTTTCCTGCAATAGTTATACAAAAGACAACCACCCGGAGTATTTTAATCCTCTGCTTCATGCATTCGATACCACAAGCGGTGAAAATCGGATAAAAGCACTATCCAACCTGAATAACGCTTTGCAGCATTTTCGGAACCCAGGCGCTATTGATAGAATAGAAGTGTATAAACGCAACTTTGAGTATGCTATTGATACAGAAAAAGACTACCAAAAAGCCTTTTATTATGCCGATAGCATGCAATTGTTATCGGAAACGCGCATTAAAGAACAAAAAATGGCAGTGGCCTTTGCAGGTGCGCTTTTCAGAAAAGGAGATGCGTACTCAAATATGAAGAACTATGATGAAGGGATCCGATATTATATACAGGCAAAACTTTTTATAACACAAAATATAAAAGACAAGTGTGAGCTCTCCGGCTTTAATGGACGTATAGCCAATCTTGTTTTTAGGCAGGGAAAATATTTATTAGCGGCTGAATATTACCGCGAAGGTTATACTGAAGAACAATCCTGTCAAAAAGATGCATTCCTTAAATATGTATATAGCCAGGGGAATCTCAACAATGTAGGTCTTTGTTATTATCGTGCCGGTTTGTTGGATAGCGCTTCTACATATTTTACAGCAGCTTTTAATTATATTGAAAAGAACGAGGCTGCATTTCCCGATCATGCAGAGTTTACTAAAACAGCTAAAGCGGTAATCAACGCAAGTTTTGCCAGAATTGCAGATAAAAAAGGGAATTATGAACAGGCTGAATCACTTTACATCAGCAGCATTGAAGGCACGTTAAACGATGATATAGATTTTGCAAGAACAGCGCAAACAGATCTTGCCGATATGTACATTCGCTCAGGTAAACTGGATAAAGCAGAAACACTCTTGCGGGAAATAAATCCAGTATTCAATCACCTGCTGGTTTCTAACAGCCGGTTAAAATGGAACCGGTTGCTTTCTGATTTGTATGCACGTAAAAACGAACCGTTGTTATCGTACAAATATCTTCGCTCCTATATAAGCATGCGTGATTCATTAGATGATGTAGAAAAGAAACTGAATGCATTAGATGTAGTGAAGGAATTTGAGAACAAAGAACAACGTGCGCTTAATCAACATCTGCAAAAAGAAAATGAAGTAAAATCATTTCAGCTTACCATTGCCATACTCATTGCTGCTATAGCTGCTTTAGTTATAGCATCTGTGTGGTATAACCTTAAGAGATCAGCCAACCATGTAAAGGCGTTGACTGCACTGAATGATGAAGTGAGGCGTAACAATCAGCATCTCGCAAAACTAAACAATGAAATCCAACTCAAGAATGAAGACATCAATAAAGCCTTTATATCGTTGGAACAAAGTCACGCTGAAAACAACAGGCTTACCCGTATGGTAGCGCATGATCTTAAAAATCCTATTGGTGGTATCAGGAGCCTGGTGCATACTATGCTGCGAAAAGAACAACCTGAAGACTTAAAAGAAATGCTTGAATTAATTCAAAACGCCAGTACCAATTCTATTACTTTGATCAACGATCTGCTTACAGACCAACAGACCAGTGGCGATATACGAAAAGATACGGTTGATATGAAACGTTTACTGGAATACTGTGTAGGAATGATGGAAGCTAAGGCGAATGAAAAAAATCAGACAATTGAACTGGAAACAAATACTGTATTAATGATAGTGAACAGGCAAAAAATGTGGCGGGTGATCAGTAATCTTATTCACAACGCTATTAAATTCAGCCCGAATAACAGTACCATAAAAGTTAGGTTAGAAAAGAATAAGGATACGGTATTATTAACAGTTGCTGACCAAGGTATCGGCATACCTGAAGAGTTAAAAGGAAAAATATTTACAGCGCATCCAGAGCCTTCCAGGTTAGGAACGGCAGGAGAAGAATCGCATGGTTTAGGATTATATATCTCCAGAAATATTATTGAAGAACATCAAGGCAAACTATGGTTTGAAAGCGAAGCAGGTAAGGGCTCCGTTTTTTATGTAGAGTTACCTTATACCAACAATGCTGCATAATGGCTTATTATTTTACCGGCACCAGCCTTACACAATAACCGCCACCCGTTACCAATGATGCCTGCAATATGGTTTTATTATCTACCGTTTGTTTACTGATAAGCGTATGTTTGGGATTGATGCCCGCATCCACTGCATCTGCATATATGTCTGCAATATATTTTCCGCTTTTTAAAAATGATAAAGGTAAGGACAGTTTTCGTGCATGCCAATCTGTTATACTTCCTACATACCATTCATTACCACTTCTGCGTGCAATACTTATATATTCGCCTGGCACTCCATTCAATACTTTTATTTCGTCCCAGGTAGCAGGGCATTTCCTGATAAACTCAAATTCAGGTTGACCTGTATAAGCAGCGGGATGATCAGATACCATACCTAACTGCATCTGGTAAATTACATACAACGCCGTATGATGTGCTCTTGTGCCCATCACCATAGGTGCATCACTCCGTGCCATAAAGTTTTCCCTGGTTACATTATCAAATCCGCCGGGTGTAAAATCCATTGGCCCTGTAAGCATTCGTGTAAAGGCAAGCATTACATGGTTCTCCGGATTATCTCTTGAACCGCCTTTTGATTGTTCCATTCCCAGCACAGCTTCGTAATTCATTACATTCGGATACGTTCTTTCCAGTCCAAATGGTTTTGTACTGCCATGAAAATCCAACATCAAATGGTGTTTAGCTGCGCAGGCAGCAACCCTGTAATAAAAATCAATTCCTTCCTGGTCGTCCCTTTCAATAAAATCTATTTTCAAGCCCACCACGCCCCATTTTTCATACAAAGCAAATGCTTCTTCCATCTGCCGGTCTACCGCTTTTGCGTACAACCAGATCCACACTTTTACATTTTTTGTGTTTGCGTAGTCTACCAAAGCAGGAATATCAACTTTGCCGTTCATTTTGGTAATGTCTTTTGCAGCACCATCGTTCCAACCGGCATCTACCAGCATATATTCCAATCCAGCCTTTGCGGCAAAATCAACATAGTACTTCATATTGGCGGTGGTATAGGCATGCTTCAAATTTTCATCCAGGCTCCCACTCCACCAATCCCATGAAGCCTTACCTGCTTTTATCCAGCTGGTATTGGTAAGTGTTGTAGCCGGGCTTGTGCTCATTACTGCATTTGATTCTATTATTTTTCCGGGATGATCGCCCACCATAATAACACGCCATGCAGAATGAAAAGCACCTTTACCAATAAGGGCCACGCCTGAACTATCCATACGTGGCGACAAACGTGATTCCATAGTATGTCCAGACCAACCGCCCGCAGGATTGGTAAGGTACATTGAAGTATAGCCCTGCAGATTTGTTTCTGCAATGGCCAGCCAGCCCGCTCCCGGAATTTCTGCCAGCATGGGAAGACCAATCAGTATATTGCTTTTAACCCCACCCTGGTTAGAAAAAGCACTCACAGGCAGTTTCAAATATTCACTTTCATACATTGATTGATAATGCGGCAACACCTGTGCATACGTAATGGCATCAGTGCTGAAGTGAAATTGAGTTGTTTCATTTTTAAGTTGAAAACTGTCTTTGGTTGTTTCCTGTTCCGGCACATTATAGCGAAAGGCTACCGCATCATTGTATGCTCTTGCCTCCATTATTAATTTTCTTTTGGGTGCTTCTGTTTCTTCTAATTCTAATTGTAGTGTGTTGTATTGATTGCGTACATCGCTTGCTTTGCCTGCCACCAGGTGATATGTTTCATCAGTAGAAGCAGTGCTGGCGTTCACTAATTTAACAGCCGAACCCAATGCAGGATAATTTTTGATATCCAGGCTTAACGCAGAAGGCTTTAACAGCCATTTGCCATTGAGCGATACACTGTAATATAATTGTCGGGCAGTTTCTGCTTTTTTATCATCACTGCCAATCTGAAAACGGATCAATACTTTTTTATCGGGAGAAAATAAATCTTTTGGCGCCTCCTGTGCCGAAGCTAATATTGCAGCATTCAGTGTAAATGATAATAAAAATGGTCTTATAAGTAAATGTCCCATACAGGTAATCGTTAGAAGAGTATATTTTTCCGGAAATTAAATATAAGCTTCTATTTCAAGAAAAATTCAGTGTTTTATTAAACAAAATGGTTTCCAACCTTTGAAGACCGGAAACCATTTATACATAAACTTTGAAGTGAGGGAAAAGCTATTCCTTTACTAATATTTTAGTAATTACTTTATCTCCTGCATAAACGGTGACCGCATAAGTGCCCGCAGCAAAATTGCTAAGGTTAATGCGGTACACAATTCCTGTATAGGATGTAAGTGGCAGTATTATTTTTCCTTTCATATCGGTAACGCTTATTGATCCTCGTAATGGAAGATTACGTACATCAAAAAAGCTTTTTCCCGGGTTAGGACTGATACTGACAGGCTTTGCCAGTCCATTGCAATCAATCTTCACCATTTCCGAATAAGATAAAGTGCCATCTATATCTGTTTGTTTAAGGCGATAAAAATAGCTACCGCTTTGTGCAGGATTATCTTTATAAGAATAAGTAAGCGTTGTATTACTGTTGCCCGCACCTTGTACATTTCTAATAGCCAGCCAATTGCTGCCATCAACACTTCTTTCAATGGTAAAGTGGTCGTTGTTTATTTCCGTTGCGGTAGACCAACGGAGCAAAACACCTGTACCATTGCAATCTGCATTGAAATATAACAGTGTTATGGGCATAGTGCCGGAAACAGTAACAACAGCCGCGCTTGATGCAGCCGATGTGCAGGTACCGCTTTGAGATACGGCACGGAAATAAGTGGTGGTTGTTAATGTGCCAATGGCGGTACCTGTTAAGGTAGCAGTTGTATTTGCAATATCTGTTGGCGTAGTAAAGCCCGCATTGGTTGCTTTCTGCCACTTGGTGATGGTACCTGTATTACCTGATAAGGTGAGATCTGTTGTAGGCTGCGTTCCTGAAGATATTGTTTGGTTTCCACTTGCAGTGCCTCCAACAGATGTTGCACTAATAGTAAGTGTAATTGTTTTGGCAACTACTGCACAACCACTGGCTGGTGTAGCGGTCAGGGTCATATAAGCAAACCCTCTTGTTATGTCTGCTGCACTGGGAGTATAGGTAGTAGCAGAAAGCGCATTGGCTGTAGTATTACTGGCAAAGCTTCCTGTGCCGTTAGAAGAAGACCATGTCAGCGCCGTATAATTTTCAGCGGAAGAACCTCCGGTAATATTAACAGCATTGGAAGCACACACATCTTTAGGTGTTCCTCCATCTACTACTGCTGCTTTGTTGCTTGCAAATGACGGAGAAGATGCTAAAAGCGGCGTACTGCAATCAGGCGAGCTTAACAATGCAATGGATGTGGCATTAGCAACATTACTACCTACATTGCCAAGCGTTGGCAAAGCAAAAGTACCTGTTCCGGGAGCGCCTGAAGTAAATACCATCTGGGCAGTGGTTGAACTAACAGTATTGCTTCCTGTAATATTATAGGTAACAATATATGTACCACTGGCCAGCGTTGTACTCGACACTGTTGCCACACTTCCCTCGTTGCTGCAACCGTTAGACACAGAAAGATTAAAACTTGCCGCTGAAGGTGATGCTGAATTTACGGTGAATGGTATTGTATTACCAGAAGAAGGAGTAACAGGACATGAACCGATATTTACAGAGGTAATAGTAATAGTATTGCTGCCGGGTAATACCAAAGCACTGGTGGTAAAAAAACCTGTGCCTCCAACAAAATTCACTGTTGCAGTTGCACCGGTAACCGTATTTGACCCGGTAATATTATAAGTAAACTGGTAAGCGCCATCAACAAGTGCTGTACTGGTTACCGTAATATTTGATCCTGCTCCGGAACATACATTGCTCGCATAGGTAACATTAAAGTTTGCTGATGATAACGTTATAGTATTTACTATACTGGCAATAACAGGCTGCCTGTTAGAAGAACAGGAAGACAAAGTAGTGCCAACATAATATGTAGTAGTGGCTGAAATTGACGGCGTATTGAAAGGGCTGCCTGTGCCAATGGATGTGCCTCCTGTGGCTGCAGTGTACCAATTGATGGTTCCCCCGGTGGCAGTTGCAGAAAGGCTTACAGCGCCTGCGCTGCAGGCAGAACCATTGGTAACAGTAGAAATGTCTGCCCCATTTATAACAACCTGTGCACCCGAAGAAAGCCTGCTAAGACAACCGCTTGTAATAAGCACTTTGTAATACAATGTTCCGGCAGTTGTAAGTGATGGGCTATAACTACTGTAAATGGCACCAGCAATATTTGTATAGGTACCACCCAAGGTTGTGGATGATGACCATTGATAACTATACGAACCCGTACCACCTGTAGGCGAGACTGATAGAGAGGTAGTACCTGTGGCCGCATTCACACAATTGGTAAACCCTGTGGGATCTAAGGTACCAGCAAGGGCTGTATTAGCGATAGCAGTTATAGTGAATATGCTGCTGGTAGCTGAATAGCCAGATCCTGCTTCTGTAACATTAGCACGATATTGATAGTTAACAGTAGCAGAAGAGATAACCAGGCTTGTTGTGGTGGCTCCACTGTATATGCCTCCATTTGAAACAGCACTCCAGGTGGTTCCTCCATTAATAGAGACTTCCCAGTTATAGCTCAATGCTCCACCTGCCGCTGCGGTAGCACTTACCGCAAGCGTGGCACTACCTCCGCCCGGGTTACAAATAGCACTACTGGTAGCTGCAACATTTTGTGCAATAGAAGGCGGAACGTTTATAGCGGAAGTATTGTAGGCTACAAAGGCCATATCTGTTACACCGGATGGGATGATCTGTAATCTTTTCACCTGTGAATAATTGGATGCTGTGATACCAAAATCAGATAATTTAAAAGCCATCAACCTTATTTGCCTTGTGGTGTTGGAGGAGCTGATTCCTGTTGGCTTTGCGTTGGCAAATGGAATACCCGAAGCAACAGTGAAAAGATCAAGATAATAGGTGCCTAATGCGGCAAGTTTACTCAGATCTATCTGGAGCGAAGTGCCCACAACATTATTAGATGCATCCAAAAACCGGTAAGTATCAAAGGCAGAAGTAGAAGGATCAGCAATCTGCGTAACAATGATATCAGGCTCATTGTCTGACGCCTTTGAAGGTTGAATACTATTGATATTAAAATTCGATGTGGCACCTAAGGGCAGGTTCGTGTAGCCGGTACCGAGATTAAGACCGTTTGTTCCATCACTGAGTACTGACTCTACTGAAAGATCTTTAATAGCAGGATGTGTATATAATCCTGCTGCAGTATTGCCATCTATTTTAGACGCAGCAACGATAAACAAGGAGGCACCACTGGTAGTTCCATTCATAATAACCGGCAATGCTTTAAAGCTGGATGCAGTGTATGCTATGCCATTATCAGATAATGACTTATTGTTAACACCTGTGGCATACGTAACTCCTCCATACGTAAATGCTACCAGGTTATGTGCATCGTTAGGATAAGTGCCACTGTTGGTAGTAGTGTTGGTATTCCAGAACCCTCCAAAATCGGTAATAATACGGGTAACAGTAGGAATAGGTGAGAAAGTAAATCCGCTAAGCGTTAAAGCGCTGTACCCGGTTTTAGTAACTGATACACTGCCGGAACTACCTGCTGCTACAACAGCAGTAATTTTCGTGGCGGATACTACCGTATAAGAAGCTGCTGCTGTACCACCGAAGCTTACAGCAGTAATAGAGGCGAAGTTTGTGCCTGTAATGGTTACAGTTTCACCTGTGGCCGCATTAGAAGGAGAAAAGCTGGTAAACGTAGGCGTTTGTGCATAGGCATTGGTACATGTAGCAACAAATACAAGGCAAAAAAGCATTTGCAGCTTTACAGCATTTTGGAGTTTCATGAATTGAATTTTTTATAGAATAAAGTGATTATGGCCTGAAATTAAATCAAATATGAATTACTTCTACAAACTTCTACAATAATATTTACAAATAAACTTGTATCCGATTTAAAATACATCTTGAAAACAGGTAAGCAGAAATGCAGCAAGGGCAAAGGTTTCAGGTAAGTATGCCTGTAAGCGTTGGAGAGAAAACAATGGAAATACATCAATAACAATCACGCTTAAACGAAGAAGCTTTTAATGCATAAATAAATACACTTAGTAATCCTATAGCAAATAATTATACTTAGTAATAGTAAACATTTATCCGCATTAATATAGATAGCACAAATAAAATTTAATGTCTCATTTTTAAGAATGCGTCTGTCGTTTTAGCTTTACTGCCGGCAATATTATTTCCGGTCCACAAAAAAGAAGGAAAGAAACGTGAAATGTATGATTCGATGATACCAAAAGAAAACAGCAACATACAAAGAACAGTGGCTTTGTATAATATGATACCAAGCACTATCTGGTCTGTTATAAACTTAGCTCCGATCTGCATTTACTGTTTTACTTCTTCCAATTATACTGTATTCTATATTTTCCTGGCAGTAAGCTTAATCCCTGCTTTTGTAAAAAATGCCTTTCTTAATAAATTGCAGATAGGAAAAACAGCAGCCATTTATAAAAAACTTGGCGTTCATATAATAAACAAGGTTGCTCAAAACGGAGTAATTGTAAATAAATTAGTGAAAAGAAAGTTTCCGGATCATAAAGTGGTTACCAATAAAAAACAATCTATCGCTGGTCTCATTGGTCAAACCTATGTATTTGAAAAATTTCACCTGATTCTTTTTGTATTTTTCAGTTTCACCACTATTTATGCTTTTATAAAAGGGAGTATAGCCTGGGGTTTTACCATATTACTCACTAATATATTGTACAACATTTATCCAAACCTTTTGCAGCAATATATCAGGCTTAAATTGAAATTATTTTATGGCAGAACCAATGGAAAAACAGCAACAAAAATTGCACACGAGTAATAATGCATTTAATCAGCACTTACTTTCCAGATCACATCACTTGTGTCATCCGTTACCAGTAATGATCCGTCTGCTAATGTTGCCAACCCCACTGGTCGGCCATGCACTTCATCTTTTGCAGGATCAACAATAAACCCGGTTAAAAAATCTTCCGCTTTACCTGAAGGTCTACCCTCTTTAAAGGGAACAAATATTACTTTATAACCAGCCAGTACAGATTTGTTCCAGGAACCATGTTGCGCAATGAATGCTCCGTTGCGGTATTTTGATGGGAATTTCTTTTGCTTATAAAATAAAAGCCCTAATGATGCAGTGTGAGACCCCAACGACATATCAGGCACGATTGCTTTTTGAACAAGCGATGAATCCAGTTCTTCTTTTTTAATTCTTGGGTCAACATGTTGGCCATAATAACTGAAAGGCCATCCATAAAAACCACCTTCTTTTACAGAAGTTAAATAATCCGGCACCAGTTCATCTCCCAGTTCATCTCTTTCATTTACGGATGTCCACAACGTATTGGTACCTGGTGCCCACCCCATTCCAACGGGGTTTCTTATGCCTGAAGCATATACTTTTAATCCACTCCCATCGGGATTAATTTCCCAGATCCTCGCCCTGTCTTTTTCATTCTCCAATCCATCTTCTGCTACATTGCTGCCTGATCCAATAGCTATATAGATCTTCGTTCCTTTTGCATTGGTTATAATATTTCTTGTCCAATGCCTGTTGTGTTTTCCTGCCGGAAGATCCAGTATTTTTTTTCCTGCTGCAGTTATAGAGGTTGCTCCTTTTTGATAGGGATACATCCACAATCCATCCGTATTAGCCACATAAAAATTATTATTAAGCAACAGCATACCTAACGGCAAATTCAGATCTTTTAAAAAAGTGGTACGGATTTCAGGTTTTCCATCTTCATCAGTATCTCTTAACAGCGTAATTCTATTCGCACTCTTACGCATGTCGTTTGATTTATTGGCACCGATCACTACTGCTCCTACTTTCTCCAGGAAGCCATGTTCTGTATTTGCTTCTGCTACCAATAAATCACCATTAGGTAATCTGTACATCCATCGCGGATTCTGAAAACCATCTGCATATTTTGTAACAGTAAAGCCTACAGGTGCTGTTGGCTTTTGATTATTTTTCCAGCCAATTACATTGCTGAAGTTTGTGGAAGATGAAGTAGCGTAAGGTACAGGCAAGCTATCATTTTTATTGGCGGGCATATTTTGCATAGTTGAAACAGCATTTTTACTGGCTGTTTTACACGATAGAACAATCATTAAAAATGATCCAATAATGTATTGCGCAGACTTGTACATACAATATGATTAAGGTGATATTATATGAAATAAATTTTCGTGCCTTAACATTCCATCATGCAATAGTGCATGATGCAGCCCGCTCATCCTTTTGCATTTGTATTAATGGGAAATTTGCTATACGCCGTGGGCATCCGGTGCCACATATTTTAAGAAGCCTTTTTTCTTTTTGTACCAAGACTTGCTTTTAATTGCTCCATTAGATCCTGCGTTTTGGTAGGTGATACTTTCATTTTGTGTACTATCGCTCTTTTACCTGCAGCTTTTGCTTTGATGAGTTTCATCAGTTTAGCGGTGTAAGTGTCTTTATATTCGGTTATATCAAACTTAGCAGTCAATTGATCAATAAGTGAGAGCGCCATTTTTAATTCTCCCGGTTTTGGCGTTACGGCAGGAATATCCAGTTCTTTACCATCGCGTATTTCCTGGTTGAAACGCAGCCGGTGAAGTACCAATAAATGACCACTTGGCCTAATAATACAGAGATGTTCTTTGTTACGCAATACAAAAGAACCAAGTCCAGCTTTTTTTGATTTTGTAAGTGCCGTATTCAGTAGCGCATAAGCACGTTTACCCTGCTTCTCCGGCTCTATATAATAAGATGTTTCAAATAAAATAGGATCAATCTCCTGTTCCTCAACAAAAGAATCAATACTGATAGTTTTTGTTTTTTCAGGCATCGCCTCAGCAAAATCATTATCGTCCAGCACTATGTATTTGCCATCAAGAGCATATCCTTTTACAATATTTCCCCAGGCTACCTCCTTACCGGTATTCTCATTTACTCTTTTAAATTTTATATTAGCATGATCTTTTTTATCAAGCATATCCAGGTTAAGACTGCTTTCTTCTATTGCACTCATCAATTTAATAGGAATATTTACCAGCCCAAAACCAATAGACCCTGTCCAGATTGAACGCATAACTTAATGTTTGTAATGAATATTTATTCTACTTTCTACGGTACTATTATCCATATTTAAATAGCATGAAAAAAATATTCCAATTATTCACCTTCGGTTTTACAGTTCAAATTGAGGTAAAGATTCCACACTGCGCACCATGCGCTCAGAAAGTAAACATACCTTCTACTATTGTTTTTAATACTTGCGGGCGAAATGAGTACTGTTCAGCAATTTTAACCGCAGAAAAGCGTACATCATTCCATTAAGTTGATAGCGCATTATTCTACGCGTTTCCTGCGCCAGGTAGGGTTCATTCAATACATCTCTATATGTACTAATCATTTTTTTCTCACTCTCGCAGCACACACGTACAATATTATCAGCAAATGTTTTGCTGCCGGCCGCACCTTGTAAAAAGATGGGCTTCAATTCAAACTCAGGAATATGCAGGCTCTCATTCTCTGCCTGGTTTCGCACAATGCCCATAATATTAAGATGGCTTCGAACCTCAATTTCATATTGATTATTTTCCTGTGCCAGCGCATGAATGGTGTCTCTTAGTTGCCTATCGTGTAATACAGCAGCTAATTGGTCATACTTATCTTTCTCGACTCCTAATAATAATAACAATGATGAAAGTTTATCAATGATATGTGGGTGAATTTTATAATGACCCGGCTTAAGCATGGGCTTTGATTTATAAGTAACAAGCAATGTAAAATGATGATCCAAAAACAATGCCCGGGTTCAACTTACAAAATATGATGAGCTATTAAAGCAATGGCAGCAGATTTGCATTTTCTCTCCTAAAAAATCATGAGTCAGTTATTAACTAAAATATCATTCAGAAACAGCAATGGCTTTAATATTATCTCTTTCACTTCTGCAGAAGAATTTAAAAACCTGGTTTTACTGGAAGACAAAGCATATGGAAATCATACAATCAGCGTAAACGATACAATAACAATTCAGAACCAGCAATACGTTGTTAAAAGTGTTTTCTCTATCATTCATGGGAAATTAATACCTCATGCTTCGGATTTTACATTCGGTTTTCAGGGACAACCTTCTGATTGCAACTTTGAAGTGATCTACTATGTTGATATATTTTTCGCCTAAGGTTACAGATTTTTAAAATTTTCTGGTAATATGCTTATTTGGGCCAAATGGTTTGTGCACAGAATTAACCTATGTTAAATAAATACTGTATGTATAGGACCAACCAGGATGTGTTAAGCGATCCAGGATTGACACACCATGCTACATAAAATTTGAGAACACCAGCAATGATAAGATATGCAGGTTACGCAATCGGTTGCTTTGGCTTTAATACTCGAATCAAGCAATATTTTCATCAAAAAAATCACTTATTTTTTACGTTGAACATCATAACGAATAAGCGACAAGATGCAGCCCATAAAGGGTTTTAAAAAATTTATATTTTGTGGAGATAATAAAACACAAAAGAAGTTGGCTTGCACCACAAAGCTGCCGTTGGTATTTTTGTATTGCAAAGAGAGAAACAGAAGAGCGGATAAAGAAACAGAAATTCTTTGCATGATGGCAACATCACCAGAATAAGATTTTTACGAATTTTCATATGGCAAGCAATCGTTAGAGGTCATCTGTTTCCACAGGAGACCTTCTTTTTTTTATATACTATAATAGCAAGTTTTACAGGCATATACGTTCATTTTACTCAGTTTTAACACAGATCTCCAACAATAACTTCACCGCTTTAAGCCAGACTGGATACTTTATCCAATTTCATCTTTAAAATTTCCCCTCATATCTACCCACTATTGATATGTATAAAGCTGGAAGCGCAAATAAATGCATATGCAACCACTTATAATGGCAGTTTCAAAAAGGAATAGAATTTGAATAAAGTATCGTGATGAAATATAATCACCATGAGTTTAACCACTTATAAAAAGAAAAGGGATTTTAAAGAAAGTCCCGAGCCAACCGGAGGTAAAGCCGCCCCTGCAGGTTTACGATTTGTAATTCAAAAACACGACGCATCTCATCTGCATTACGATTTCCGGTTGGAAATGGAAGGTGTATTAAAAAGCTGGGCCGTTCCAAAAGGCCCTTCAACCGATCCTGATGTGAAAAGACTTGCCATGATGGTGGAAGATCATCCCTATGATTACAGGAATTTTGAAGGAATAATACCCAGTGGTTACGGTGCAGGCACGGTGATAGTTTGGGATGAAGGTTTTTATGAACCTGCAGAATCAACCGCCAGTAATAAAAAAACACAAGACAGGGAACTCCTTCATCAGTTGCACGCGGGTAAACTTAAAATTAATTTAAAGGGGAAAAAATTAAAAGGAGATTATGCATTGGTGAAAGCACATGGCAGAGGCGAAAATGCATGGCTACTTTTTAAAGTGAAAGATAAATACGCTTCCACAGATGATATTACTCTAAAAGATAAATCGGTGGTTTCAAAAAAAACACTTGCCCAAATAGAGAAAACAACCAAAAATTTTTATGGCGCGAAACGGGTAAAGGAAGCAACAATAAAAAGCAAAAAAGAAATATCACTTAATAAAAGACCGGATGTAAAAAAAGCTGCTAAACGCAATAGAGCAACCGCCTCCAAAACTATATCTTCCCAAAAATCAGATGATCATGATACCGTTGATGCCGTTTTGAAAACTGCGCCACGGTCAGCATTCTTTTCTACACTAAAACCCATGCTTGCTACACTTGTTGATAAGCCATTTGAAGATGAAGGATGGTTGTATGAAATTAAATGGGATGGCTACAGAGCCATTGCTTTTATGAACAAAGGCAAAGTGCTGCTGAAATCGAGAAACGATAAAGACTTTGAAGAAAAATTTTATCCTGTATTTGATGCGCTGAAAAAATGGAAAATAAATGCCGTATTTGATGGAGAGATTGTAGTATTGGATGATAGTGGCATTTCGAATTTCGGGTCATTGCAAAACTGGCGAAGTGAGGCAGATGGAAATCTTTGTTATTATCTTTTTGATATCCTTTGGCTTGATGGCAAGGACTTACGTGATTTACCATTGCGACAAAGGAAAATGGTTTTAGAAACATTGATACCAGAAGAAGGGTTAATACGATTGAGCAACGCCTTTGAAGAATCGGGCGTTGAATTTTTTGAAGCAGCAAAAAAAATGGGACTGGAAGGCATCATTGCCAAAAAGGCTGATAGTGTATATACAGACGGAGACCGTTCAAAAGAATGGCTTAAAATAAAAGCAAATAAGCGCCAGGAAATGGTGATTGGCGGCTATACCAGGAATGAAGATACCAGCAAGCGTTTCAGTGCCTTACTGGTAGGCGTATACGATAATGGCAAATTGCAGTATACCGGTAAAGTAGGAACAGGTTTTAACGACAGTATGCAGAAAGAGCTGATGGATAAGTTTGCTAAGATCACTGCCAAAGCATCGCCGTTCGAAACAAATCCGGATATCAATAAGCCATCGCGCTTTAGGCCTGATCCACCGCATGCTACAGCTACCTGGTTAAAACCTCAACTGGTATGTGAAGTAAGTTTTACCGAGATGACAACCGATGGGGTGATGCGGCATCCTTCTTTTGAAGGCTTACGATTGGATAAAAGCGCGAAAGAAGTAATATTGGAAAAACCCAGGAAAACATCTATCACCGTAAAAGAAGCAAAAGCCATGCATATCAAAAAAGCGATTGTTCCTGTTGGAAAAAAAGAAAGGAAAACCCTATTAAATCCCACAGACGAAACCCAGGTTCGGAAGGTGAATGGTCACGAACTTACATTTACCAACCTGCATAAGCTGTATTGGCCAAAAGAAAAAATAACCAAGAGAGATTTGCTGAATTACTATTACCAGGTAGCTCCATATATTCTTCCTTACCTGAAAGACAGACCACAATCCATGCTGAGGCATCCTGATGGCATTACAGGTCAAAGTTTTTTCTTTAAAGATATTACAGGAAAAGCGCCCGATTGGCTGGAGACATTTCTCTATCGCAGTCCCGCAGACAATCGTGATAGAAAATACCTGGTTGCAAAAGATGATGCGAGCCTGTTATATATGGCATCGCTTGGCTGTATTGAAATGAACCCATGGCATAGCAGGGTACAAAAAGAAGATTATCCCGATTGGTGTATTATTGATCTTGATCCTGCAAAAAATACATTTGATCAGGTAATTGAAGCAGCAAGAGTAACAAAGGAAATACTTGACAGTATAGGAATAGAAAGCTATCCCAAAACAAGCGGTTCAACCGGTATGCATGTGTATATACCACTGGGTGCGAAGTATACGTACGACCAATCAAAAGAATTTGCCCGGGTGATTGCGCATTTGGTACATGAACAGATACCATCATTTACCAGTATAGAACGAACCGTAAAAGACAGGAAAGGAAAAATGTATATTGACTTTCTCCAGAATCGTCCGCAGGCAACTGTTTCAGCTCCATATTCCGTTCGGCCAAAGCCGGGCGCAACAGTATCGATGCCGCTTGAATGGAGTGAAGTTAAAAAAGGACTGAAGATGACTGATTTCACCATTTTCAATGCGCTCGACAGAATAAAAGCGAAGGGAGATATTTTTAAACCCGTTACGGGCAAGGGAATAAACATGAACCAGGCTATAAAGAAAATAACCGCTTTACAAAAAACATCCCCTACTTCCTGAGGTGAAAATTTAATAGGCTTATATTAACTTTTTGCAAGATGCTCAATAATCCCTACCAGCATGTTCATTGAAAATGGTTTGTGAAGAAATTCGTCTGCGCCACTTTCCAGTACAGATTCAGCGGTAAGATGAGCGGCTGAGTACAATATTACCGGGATATGTGCAAACTCAGGATCGCTTTTTAATTGAGAACAGATTGTTCTTCCATCATAATTACCCAGGAAGATATCCATAAGAATAACATCCGGCCGGCTATTATTAATTATTTTCCGAACAGTACCTGCTTCACCTACGCAATTCGGTTGCATTTTATGCGCCCGCAGCATTATCCCTATCATCTGGAGCAGGTCTTCATCATCATCAACTACTAGTACTTTAATCATTCAACAGGTAATCACTTCATCAAAAGTATCTAACATTGATCATCAAATATTTTACCAAATTTATTGGGAAAAGAATCTCCCGAAGTGCTGTGAAAAAATGAGATTAACCGGCAGAATAAAGTAAACTATTCTTCAATTAGTATCTAGAACTTCTTATTTCTTTTTATTCTTTGCCTTTTCCAGGTTTTCAGCAATCCTGAATTTTACAATCTGTTTTACCAAAGCCAATGGCAATGGCTTATCCAATGGAAACTGAACAGAGCCTTTAGCGCCGTTGTAAACAGATAATTCTTTTTTAAAAGCTATAATGCCTGAAGGAGTGGGATAAAACCCGATATGGCTTTTATAAGCCGCAAAGTATACCAGCATACCATTTTGTTTATACGCCGGCATGCCATAACTGATTACTTCCTCTGCAGCAGGAGCGGCTTTTTTTATCGCCTCACGGAGTTGCTGCATTTTTTTTTGTGTTTCTTCAGGAAAGGTTGCTATATATTCATCCGCAGTTGCAGGTGTGTTCATACATTGTATATTTATTATTAAGAATCAAAATTTAAATGCTACCTGCTTAACCATACTTTGTACAGATGCCGGATCAGCCACATCCGTTTGAACCGAGATACATTTACGCCCATCGCCACAACAAGCTTTTCTGTTTGGATGGCACCGGTGATATTAATATCTGCAATAACTATATCTGCACCTGCTTTAGCAAAAGCTATAGCACAAGCCCTGCCTATACCAGAACCGCCTATAGTAATTACAACAACCTTATTTGTAAACTTCATTATAAGTATTTAAAAATGTATAATGAAAATACTATACAAATGGAGTCTGCGAAAATAAAAATCGCTTTATGCATGCGGGTGTTAATCATTATTCATGCCAAGCCACATGTATGCTTTCGCGTAAAGCCAACATACTAATTTTCTTTTGTGAATAATATTTTA
The DNA here is from genome assembly GCA_047600465.1 of Agriterribacter sp. Taxonomy (GTDB): domain Bacteria; phylum Bacteroidota; class Bacteroidia; order Chitinophagales; family Chitinophagaceae; genus Agriterribacter. The sequence continues at coordinate 31,168 of JASGKU010000005.1, read as the reverse complement.
ACATCTTTGTGCAACGGTTATAGTATTTTAAAACTCATCTGTTGTATCTTTAAGATTCATATCCAAAATACCCCCTTTATCCAAACTTCTATTCGTGTCCTGTGTAATACAGTTACTACAACAATAAAGGCAAAGTAAATTTTATCTTTATTTAAAATCCACCCTTTTTAACAACCGCTGACATTGATGAATTGAATTCCTGAACGAATTGCATAATTTATGATGAAGAATAACACCCGGATAGATTGGCTATTTGCCATTGTATTTATAACGCTTATTTCTTTTTTTGTTTGGCTGTATTTCAACTGGTAACAACATTCCTGTATACAGCATAAAAGCTTTTTGTATTACATTAATCCCGGCTTTAAAAGGATAATGAGGGTTTGCATTAATATAGATATTTTTGCAGCTCAACAGTATTGATTTGAGCGCAGAAGTTTTTTTATTTACGCCACCGTTCACGCAATTAAATACGCCCTACCCTGCTACTGCGTATTTAAAAGGATTTCTAAACACCAAAAAAATCACGTCCTTTCAATCTGATCTTGGCATTGAAGTAACACTAGCCTTGTTCTGCCGTAAGGGATTAACTGATCTCTTCAACTATATTAATCACCAGCAGGTTGCTGTTTCTGAAAATGCACAACGCATCATTTCCTTCAGCGATGAATATATAGCTACGGTTGACAACGTAATCCTTTTTCTGCAAGGAAAAAATCCAACGCTTGCACATCTCATTGCCAAAAGAGGCTTTTTACCAGAGGCATCGCGGTTTGCACAACTGGATGATTTAACCTGGGCATTCGGCTCAATGGGTGTTCAGGACCAGGCAAAACACCTCGCCACTATGTATCTTGAAGACCTATCAGATCTTGTAAAAGAATGCGCCGACGATCATTTTGGTTTTAGCCGCTATGCCGAACGGTTAGGAAGGTCTGCCAATAGCTTTGATGAACTCTATCAAAACCTTGAAGGCGGGTATACTTACACAGATAATATCCTGCTTGATATCTTACAACAGCGGATTACCGAATTAAAGCCTTTATTAGTAGCCATCTCAGTTCCCTTTCCCGGCAACCTCTATGCCGCATTGCGTTGCGGCAAATGGATCAAACAGCATTACCCATATATAAAGGTGGTGATGGGTGGAGGTTTTGCCAATACAGAATTGCGTTCATTGAAAGATAAACGGGTTTTTGAATTTGTAGATTTCATTACTTTGGATGATGGGGAAACACCGCTTGAAAATCTGTTGGCTTATATAAAAAATAATAACATCGGGGCATTAAAGCGAACCTTTACACTCTCTGAAGGAAGCGTGGCTTATGTAAACAACAGCACCTGCAGCGATTATAAACAGGCAACAATCGGCACACCGGATTACAGTGATCTTTTATTAGATAAATATATTTCTGCTATTGAAGTAGTGAATCCGATGCATAGGCTGTGGAGCGATGGCAGGTGGAATAAACTAACGATGGCGCATGGTTGCTATTGGGGGAAATGTACATTTTGTGATATCTCACTCGATTATATCAAATTATATGAACCGCTTACCGCTGCTTTGCTATGCGACCGCATGGAAGAAATGATAGCGCAAACCGGTGAAAATGGTTTTCATTTTGTTGACGAAGCAGCACCACCCGCGCTGATGCGTGCGTTGGCAATAGAAATCATAAAGCGAAAACTGGTAGTATCATGGTGGACCAATATCCGCTTTGAAAAAAGTTTTACCCGCGATCTTTGCCTGTTATTGAAAGCCTCTGGTTGTATTGCTGTTTCTGGTGGGCTGGAAGTTGCATCTGACCGGCTGCTTGAGCTGATTCAAAAAGGCATAACCGTTGCCCAGGTAGCAAGCGTAAATAAACATTTTACGGAAGCAGGTATTATGGTGCATGCTTACCTGATGTATGGTTTTCCTACACAAACCATGCAGGAAACAATCGACTCGCTGGAAATGGTACGCCAGTTATTTAAGGAAGGGATTTTGCAATCTGCCTTCTGGCATTTGTTTACTATGACAGCGCATAGCCCCGTGGGCATGTATCCAGAAAAATTTAAAGTGCAAAAACAGGAAGCGGTTATTACGTTCGCCAATAATGATATTGTACATGTAGATCCTGCAGGCGATCATGAAACATTCAGCTTTGGTTTGAAAAAATCTTTGTTTAATTATATGCATGGGTTGGGCTTGAATGACCCATTGCAAAAATGGTTTGACTTTAAAACGCCCAAAACTACCATAGCTCCTGATTTTATTATGCAGGTGCTGAACAATGAACAACCGCTTGAATTTAAACCCAATGCTAAAATAATATGGCTGGGCAAGCTTGGCAAAACAGAACATTACACACAAACAAAAAAGGGAAACAGCCGGGAAATGGTTAGTATCAGTTTTGCCACCACTCAAAAAACAATACAGGTTCAATTACCGCAACCACAGGGAGATTGGTTAACAGCCATGCTTCCAAAACTATCCATTCACCATCAAAAATCACTGACATTACAAGAGGTAAAAAATGATTACGAAGCTACCGGTTTAGAAGATTTTGAATTATTCTGGGATAACAAACCCATTTCCACTTTACATAAGGCCGGGTTGCTGAGGTTATAATTTTCATCTCCACTCAAAAAAAATTTTGAAAAAAAATTGCGCAAGCAAATACTTGCATATATATTTGCGCAAGCAAGTACTTGCACAAACACATTCAATATGGAAATCAGGAGAGATGTTTTTCAGGCTATAGCCGATCCAACAAGAAGAGAGATCATCAGCATGATCTCACGCCAATCATTAAACTTAAACAGCATTGCCAATGAATTTAAAGTAAGCCGGCAGGCTATTTCATTGCATATAAAAATTCTTACAGAATGTGGAATTATTCTCATTGAGCAACAGGGAAGAGAAAGATACTGCACTGTACAACCTGAGAAACTGGTAGAAGTAGACGAATGGCTAAAACCCTTCAGAGATCTGTGGGAAGATAAATTTAACAGATTGGATAAAGTTCTTCAAAAATTAAAAAATAAAAAAAATGGCAAGTAAAAACCAAACAACGATTACCGCCGAAAAAGGCAAACAGGAAATCATTATTACCCGTGAATTTGATGCACCCAGGGAATTGGTGTTCCAGGCATATACCGATCCTGAGATATTGGTACAATGGCTGGGACCAAGAGAAATGACGTTGAGATTTGAAACTTTTGCTTCCAAAGCCGGAGACAGCTACCGCTACATCAATTCACTGCCCAATGGAATGGAGTTTGCGTTTCATGGCGTGTGCCACGATCTTACTGCACCAGAGCGTATTATTCAAACATTCGAATTTGAGGGATTGCCTGAGAAAGGACATGTAGCCCTGGAAACTACTAAATTTGAAAGTCTTCCCGGAGAGCGAACAAAAATCACTACACAAACTGTATTTCAATCTGTGGCAGATAGAGATGGCATGGTGCAATCGGGCATGGAAAGAGGTGTATTAGACTCTCACAACCGGTTAGACGAGTGGCTGGTAAAAGAGCTTGTATAATTTACTTAAAGGCTTTAACAAAGCAGCTCGTTTTATTGTAAAGATCTTTATAATGGAGCGGCTGCTTTATGTACAGTATGTAGTGACTGAATTACAAACTATCCAGTAAAAACAAAGTTCGTTTTTGGTAATACAACGATGCATATTATTTTTGGGTTCTGATGAAAAAAATAATCGTTGCCCTTGTTGTTATACTGGTAATCTTAATTGCCCTTCGCTTTATTCCCGGGTCTTCCCCAAAACAAATATTGATAAAAAATAAGGTAGACCAGGTTGACAGAACAGTTAGTATTCCATCTAACTGGATAAAATGGCATCCTGAAATAAAAGCCGCATGGCAAAAAGATAGCACAGCCTGCCGCATACAACAGGATGGAGAAGGAAAATCTTTCTCATTTATTTTACCCGGCAAAGAAATACATGTTACCACGGTACAAGGGTTGCAATACCATGTACAGGAATCTGGAGATAACCCTGCTGATTTCGTATTTTCATTTGCACCTGCTGTTAACGAAACACAATCAACCAGGTTAATATATTCGCAGCAAAGCAACATGCTGTATAATACATTTTCGTTTCTTCAAAAAAACAATAGTGCAGTTTCAATTGTTACAGCACTCAAATCTTACCTGGAAGATGTGCAATTGTTGTATGGCTTTAATATCACACTCCATCCTAATGAAGAGAAAGTATATATAGTTAAAAGAATAGCCGTAACAAAAGCATCTGTTTATAATAATCTTCCAGCATTGTTTGCAGATATTGAAAACTGGGTTAAAAAGAAAGATGGTGGCACCGTTAAAAATTATAGTATCTCTTACATGCCATTGAAGAAAGATTCCACAGAAATTATTGCAGGCATTGCGCTGCAAAAAGTTATTGATGGCAATGACAGCATAGAATCTATGAAAATTCCCAAAGGACAATTTTTATTGGTAGGTGATTACGAAGGCGTATACGCAAAAAGAAATACACTATATGCAGCAATGTCTTTATACATGATGGATAAACAAATGCCACATACATCTGCATTTTTCGAAAGATTTGAACCCGGCAAAATACCCGTATCAGACAGTAGTATTGTAAAAATGCAGTTGTGTTTTCCGTTATATCCCCGCTAATACTGCCATAATTTCAACGCGCTGTTATTTGTGCCTACAATCAATGCCCTTTTGTTTCCTGCAATTTTAATGGGCTGCAGGCTTCTTATTTCGCCGCTCATACTATCAAGTAATGCGGGCAATGGTAATACTGTTTGAAAATCGCCATTGCCATTGCCTAAATAAATCATCATTGGTGTTGCATCATACCTCCCTTCAAAGGGAAGTGTGCCATAAAAATCGCCGCCCGTAACAAGATCTGTTTTTCCATCATTATTAAAATCTGTTGATGCAAATGCAAATATGGGCGACCACTGAGCAGAGGCAGGCAAAAGCTTTTTTGTATAATGCCCTTTACCATCATTCATCAAAATAACAGAAGCAAGGGTAGAAGCTTCAAATACTTTTGCATTAACAATACGATCACTGAAAATTTCCTCTACCGTTTTACCCGCCATTTTTGAATAAGAGAGGTATTCCTTTTTCAAATAAGGCAACTGGCTTTCCAGGTTTTCCTTTCCAAGAAAAGGATAATATTTTCCCTGTTTTGCAATGGCAACAATCTGCACATCTCTTTTTGCACCACTGATATCTGCCACATACATCTTAAGCGGATACTGGGTAGTAGCCCTGAGTTTACTGTTCAATCCGTAATTTCCTAAAAGAATATCTTCAAATCCATCGCCGTTAACATCCACCGCCTTTGCTCCCATCCACCAACCTGTAAGATTTTTATCATCGGTTGTTAATGACTGTTGTACAAATTTTCCGTTTTGATTTTTAAACAGTACAGGAGCCATCCATTCGCCGGTAACCAAAAGATCGGGCCAACCATCTTTGTCAGCATCGGTCCAAACTGCTGCAGTTACCATACCGACGTGTGTTAATGCGGGAGCCAGTTTATCTGTAACAATGGTAAAATTTCCTTTGCCGTCATTCTCTAATAAAAAAGATTGAGGTACCTGCCCATAAGCATTTCCCACGGCTCTGCCACCAACAAATACATCCAGGTCACCATCTTTATCATAATCAGCAACCCGCACCACCGATTTATTTTCGTACAGCATTGGAAACGTAGCCGATTTAATAAACCCGCCTTTACCATCATTCATGTATAAACGATCAGCAATCAACTGCGCATTTCCGCCGTATTCATTGCCGCCACTGGCTACATACAAGTCAGGATAGCCGTCGCCGTCAGCATCAAAAAATACAGCATCCACATCTTCGCATTCTTTGTCTTTTATAAACGCCAGAGTGTCTTTAGATGATGAAAATGAACCATCTTTTTTCTGAATAAATATAACGCCTGCCTGCCCTTTTGCGCCACCGGCATAAAAGTCTTCCAGGCCATCTTTGTTTACATCGCCCACCGCTACAGGCGGACCCTGTGTAGATATTTCATGCGGGATATACCATTGGCTGTTGAAATCTGTAAAGGCATTTTCCTGGTGTTGAAAGTTTACAGCAGCCTTAACTGTTATGTTTGTAAAATAAGAAGCAGAAGGTGTATGCAGCAAATGATTAATAAAATCAAACTGGCTTGACAGTGCTGTTGCTTTACTGCTGTCGTATACAATATGCAACTGCTGATTGGCTTTTACGTCTGTTAAGCGCTGGTAAGCACCATTTGGCCATATGAGAACAATACTGTCAATCTTATCAGCAGTTCCTGTACCAAAGTGCAATAAGGGCTCTACACTGCTCTGAAATCCGCGTACCGGCTGTAATTCACGATACATTTTTTTTCCGCCCGCAAACAAAAAGGCTTTTGTTCCTGTAGCAAACAGGTTAGGGTTTTTGTACTGTAAATGTATACTAAGGAAATGAACGGCAGGTTTCTTTTCCTTTGTATTATTCCGGTAAATGCCCGCCACTTCGTTCATGTTATTAGTAACAAGGTCCAGGTCCCCGTCTCCATCCAGATCGGCATAAGCGGCTCCCTGGGCTAGATTTTCTTTTTCAAATCCCCAGGCTTCAGAGCTATCGCTGAAAGTAATATTATCGGCTCCCTTAAAAATATAATTATGCCATGCCCCAGGCGGTTGATGCGCTAATATTTCGCGGTCGTAGGCTTTAATATTTTCTTTTGAACGGTTTTTAGGAAGCCCGGAAATAAACTTTACAAAGTCAAGATCATTAGGTCTTTTTTTGATACCGTTTGAAACAAAGATATCAGGGCAGCCATCCAAATCATAATCAGCCACCAATGTGCTCCAGCTCCAGTCTGTAGCGGCTATGCCACTGTATAAAGCAATATCTGCGAATTTCTTTCCTTGTCCTATATTCAGTTGTAAGCAGTTTCTACTGTATTGATGATGGTACCCAAATTTCCTTTGATATAAATACACATCCAGCGGATCATCTCCCACCGACGACTTTAAAACTTTTTCATCTTCGGGCAACATATCCATCGTTACAATATCGGGCCATCCATCATTATTTACATCGGCTACATCATTGCCCATTGAAAATTTTGATTCATGACCAAACACCGAATTGTTCATTTCTTTGAATGTGCCATTGCCCTGGTTGATATAGTAATAATCATTTTCATGAAAATCGTTGCTTACATAAATATCATCAAAGCCATCCTGGTTTATATCGGCAACAGCCACACCTAACCCGTAGCCCAGCGCACTGCTTATAATTCCTGCTTCCTTTGTAACGTTGGTAAAATGATCTCCATCATTCCTGAATAATTTTCCGCCGCTTACTTCACTATATTTATTACGCAGTGTAGATTTCCCGTAAGCATCCGGTTGATGGGTAGAATGCTGTAGCTGGAAAAGATCAAGATCACCATCTTTATCGTAATCAAAAAAAGCGGCTTGTGTATTATATCCTGCAAGATCGATCCCCCACTTTGCTGCACTCTCCGTAAAAGTATTATTGTGATTGTTAATGAATAATTGGTTACGGGAACCTTTAAAATAGATATGCGTAAACTGATCGCTTACATGCGGGTCGTGATTGGCAACTGTGGATACATATATATCCAGGTATCCGTCGCCGTTAACATCGGCCATAGTAACACCGGTTGTCCATGGCGCGTTACCTGCAACGCCCGCAGAAGCTGTAATGTCTTCAAACTTAAAATTACCCTTGTTCAGGTATAGTTTATTTCCATTTGTGTTTGATGAAAAATAAATATCAGGCAGTCCGTCATTATTAATATCGCCTACAGCAACACCTGCCCCGTTGTAATAGTACAGATAATCTATTATACTTAATGTATCTGTATCAATATTGATATTCTGAAAATCTATCCCGGTTTGTGAAGAAGGCAGTTCAGTAAATAGGGTATCCTTTGCTGGCTCTTTAATGGAACATGCAGACAATAAAAAAAACGAACAAACAAAATAATGAGCGATGCGGGATAAAGCAAAGGGATTTGTTTTCATACAGTAAATATAAAGGACTGCTGTTTAGCTCATTTATTTATTGCGTTATACTAAAAAGGAGTAACAACAACCGTTGCCACTCCTTATATAATTCTCACTTATTAAAACTAATATCCAGGATTTTGATCAAGCTTTGGATTTGACAATCTTACCGGTGCGGGAATCGGGAGCAGATAAGTGTGTTTATCTGCATCATCAGCTGCCTTAACAGGTATTGTTCTTGCTTCAAGATAATGACCAAAACGGATCATATCCTGCCTACGCGACATTTCCCATGCCATTTCTCTTGCGCGTTCTGCATACAGGTTGTCTAATGTAAGCTGACCCGCAGTCCAGTCGTGCGCAGTACTTCCTGAATAAGCACGACGGCGAACCATATTTACGCTTTCCAACGCATCAGATAGATTTGTACTCGAGCGCAACTCTGCTTCTGCTTTTACCAATAATATATCAGCAAAGCGGAACAAAGGCACGTCGTTGCTGATATTGTCTCCTACGTTTCCACCTGGATCAGGCCAGTATTTAATGTTTCTTAAACCAGCCAACCTGAACCAGGGAGCAGGGTTTGAAATTAAATACATGGTATCAAAATAAGAAAGCGGCAATTGTGACTGATCATCGTAAATCATTAATGCACCAGGATTAGCAGTACCAAGACCAACTTTATCTGTATTGCTACTCTTGTACAAGATATTCTGGTATTGCGGATAAGTAATACCTTTTACATACTGCTGTCCTCTAAGGAATTGCCCGGTACGTTGATCATTGAATGTTCTGTACACGTTGGTATTACCATCAACCACTCTTGTTTCGTATACAGAAGTAGTATCGTAAAAATCATAAAAAGGTTTGGTAGTTGACATACCATTGTTACCCATCCCTGCAAGACTGAATGTATAAAAAGCATTATTAGCCATGATGGAAGATACATTCACATAGTTACCACTACCTGCAGGCAATACACCGGCTTTCAGCGGAACCATAAAAATGTTTTCGGTGGAGTTCTCCTGGGTGCTACCATCTTTGAAATTATCAAAGTAATTAGACATCAAAGAATAGCCACCATCCTGAATTGCCTGGCACTGTGCTATACATTCTGCCCATTTAGGTGTACCGGTATATATTTCTGCATTCAGGTATAATTTCGCAAGTATAGCGTTGGCAAAATACTTTGTTACTTTTCCGTAAGTAGTAACATCACGGGCAGTTTTAAGCGATGGCAACGCGGCTGTAAGCGTAGCAACCAATGAATCATATACTTGTGCCCTTGGTACAGTTACTACTGTATTGGGATCCTGTTTAAAGTTGGTAACGTATGGGATGTTACCGAAAAGATCCAATGCATGATAATAGAAATAACTTCTTAATACTTCCATTTCAGCAACATCTGAAGCAAGTGTTGCAGGAGGATTAGGAAGATTTTTCAATGTATAAATGATATAGTTACATTTACCCACACCGTTATAAATATCGCCCCATGCCCAGTTAATAGTACCGGCGTCAGGCGTTTCAATATGGTTCCAGATATTGGTCCACATACCACCATCACCCCAGTCACCACCACGTGTAGGTGTAATCATTTCATCAGTAGAAATTTCATGTTCCCAATAAATGCCTGATTGTGCTCCGAGAACCTGTAAAGCAGCATAGGCTGGTATTTTACCTGCTGCAATCTGCTCAGGTGTTTGCCAGAAATTGTCATTCACTATCTGGGTATAAACTTTTGCATCTAGTTTAGTACAGCGCAGGCCCGAAAGTGATAAAGCAACAAGCGCCAGAATTGATATATTTAATTTTAATTTTTTCATCCTTGATAAATTTAAAAGCTTCAAAATTTGTTCACTCGCTTATTTAAATGCTACGTTTACACCAAATGTGAATGAACGGGCTTTAGGATAAAAACCACCGCCTCCGTTATAGGTTAAGTCGATAAATGCAGGTGTTGCCTGGTTGTCTACAGTAGCAATTTCAGGATCTAACCCCTTGTATTTGGTTATTACAAAAAGATTGTTTCCAGATAGATACAACCGCAGGTTATCGATACCCTTTATTTTAGGAAGATTGTAAGACAGCGTTAAGCTTTCCAAACGCAGGTACGACGCATTTTCCAACCAGTAATCAGAAGGTGTTGGGTTATCTCTTAAACCACTCGTAACAGCTTCTTTTAACGTGTTAACAGAAGGCAGGTTGTTATAGTTTGCAAGATTGAGGTTAGTATTATTAAATATTTTTGTACCGGAAACACCACGGAAGAATGCATTCAATCCAAAGTTTTTGTATGATACATTAGCAGTAAAACCATAGGTGAATTTTGGATATGGATCTATATAACGGTTTTCTGCTTCCAGGTAATTGGTGGTTTGTGTTTTATCTGCTTTTTCAAACAAGGATAATCCATCGTCTGTTTTTCCAACATAGTGAGGCAGGTAAAAAGTATAAGGCGATTTGCCCACCACCAGGTATGTAATAGGGTTAGAGCTCAAACCACGACCGCTGGCGGAACCTACGGCAATCTTGTCAGAAGCAAGTTCTTGCCCGTTCCATGTTCCTGAAAGACTGGTCACCTTGGTATTAACGGTAGTGATCTGTCCGCCCAACGATACACTAAGATCTTTTGAATGGAGTATTTCAGCATTCAATTGTATTTCTATCCCTTTGTTTGTAAGGCTTCCCACATTTGCCAATACACTGTTTACAAAATTGGGTGGTACAGGTACATTATATGTAAACAACAAGTTTTTGGTTTTATCATTAAAAGCACTGAACGATCCAGTTAAACGACTTTTGAAAAGTGAAAACTCTACACCGAGGTTTTTACCATGTCTTTCTTCCCAAACCAGGTCGGGGTTAGGGTTTTGATTAGGTGAAAAACCAACAGGGTAAGGGTTGGAAGGATTGGTTGGATCGTATGCTGCACTACCACTGGCTAAAGTAGTTAATGTATTATAAGCACTGATAGCATCCTGGTTACCCACTACACCATATCCTGCATTGATCTTCAACTCATCCAGCCATGATACATTTTCCAGGAAGGATTCTCCTTTTAAACGCCATGCTGCTGATATAGCAGGGAAGTTACCCCACCGGTGATTGGCACCAAATTTTGAAGAACCATCTCTACGTAAACTGGCAGTAAGATAATATTTAGAGTTGTAGTTGTAGGTAAGCCTGCCAAGGAAAGAAATAATTTTATACTCCTCTCTGGAAGAATTAATAACATTTAAACTTGAGTTACCATTCTGCAACGCATTATCTGTGTTGGCATCTACTACAAAGCCTTTTCCGGAAGCTGAGTAAGCATCATACCCATAATAATTGTACTCATATACGCCGGTAGCGGTTAAATTATGCTTACCAATGCTTTTGGCATAATTGATATGCATATCTCCTTTCTTGGAATCGCGGTTAGAAGATGATTTTGTAGCCGCATTCAAATTATTCCAACCTGGGATAACAGGTAGGTAATAATCACCCTGTATATTAAACCTGGTATATGAACCGGTAACACCTAAAGTTAAATCATTGATGATTTTATAATTTACAGTTCCATACAACTGAGATAACTGCTCTTTTGCCTTGTTGGTGATCATATTCTGGTATAACACAGGGCTCTGATAATTGTACTGATAAACAGGGTTATCGGTACCGTCAGCGAGCTTGAGGCGGATATAAGGAGGCATTACATATGCCCAGTTAAATATATTCCTGTTTACCAGGTCTCTGTTGGTAGTAGTATTTACAACGCCTACCTGTATATCAAGTTTATCATTCAATGCCTTTTGCTGTGCATTAAAACGCAATCCCACTTGATTTTTACCGGTATTAATTACAATACCTTCCTGGTTCAGATAGTTTACAGATGCACGGTAATTGAAATTTTCTCCACCACCTGAAATACCTACAGTATGATTGTGTGCAAGACCTGTACGCAAAATAGCGCCCACCCAATCATTGGTTACGCCTGGAGCGCTGTTGGCTGTTTCCAATTGAGTTGCATCCTGTCCAAGCTTAACGGCTTCTGTTAAAAACTCAGGAGTAGTCATCAAATCTGGTGTTTTGGCCACTTTTGATGTAGATACATAGCCTGAATAGTCAACCTGTGTGCGACCTGATCTTCCTTTTTTAGTATTGATGATAATAACACCATTAGCACCACGGGAACCATAAATAGAAGTAGCAGATGCATCTTTTAATACATCATAAGAAAGGATATCGCCGGGAGGGATGTTTGCTACCTGGTTGATATCATCCAGTATTACTCCATCTACCACTACTAATGGACTTTGTCCACCTGATAAAGATGTTTGTCCACGAAGACGGATCACAACATTTGAGTTGGGATCACCATCTACTTTGGTAATCACCAAACCTGGCACTTTACCCTGGATCTGATCCATCGGGTTGGTTACCAAGCCCTGTGTAAATTCTTTAGAAGAAATACTGGCCACGGCACCTGTAACATCTTTTCTGCGGGCAGTTCCATATCCCACAATAACCACATCTGTGAGTTTAGAAGATGTTTCGATCAAGGCGATAGTACCAACATCTGTTCTGCCTTCAACTTTTACGGATTGTGTTTCATAACCTACATAGCTAAACGTAAGTGTGGCAGTTTCATCAACCTCTAATGAAAATTCCCCCATTTCGTTGGAAGTTGCACCTTTACCACTTTTGTTAACAGTAATGGTTACGTTTGGTAAAGCTTCGCCCTTACCATCTACAACCTTACCCTTAACAGTGATAACCTTCTGATTGAAAAAAGGGCTGTTGATCACAACCAGGTTATTTTCCATCACTTTAAAAGTGAGTTTTGTATTCTCCAGCAATTTGCCCAACAGTTGATCAAGCGGCATTGCCTTAGCATCTATATTTACTTTCACATTTTCAGGCAATATCATATTGCTGAAAACAAAGCGGTAGCTGCTTTTTTTCTCTACCTCTTTTAATGCCTTGGATAAATCGAGATTAGTCAATTTTACCGTAAGCATTTCCTGTGAAAACGTTTTGGCGGAAATCTGTAAGCTCGTTAGTAAAATAAGAAAAACACTAAGTTTCATAAGCAGGAACACTTTTAGTACCCCGCCCAGCAGCGGAGAAGAATTAGGGGATTTGTTTTTTTTCATACCTTAGTTATGGTTTTAACTGTTATAAAAAAGGAAACAGGTGCAAACGTCAATTAGTTCCTGTTTCTGCAATTAAAGCTGAGAGAATGTTCACGCATTCTCTCTTTTATTTGGAAATAGTTATTTCATTTTCTTTTATGCTGTAATGAAATGGGTAAGAAAGCTGTAAAGCTTTCAATACCTGCTCAATAGTTTCTTTTTCAAAAGTTGCTGAAAAGCGGTAATTAGCTACTTTCTTATCTTTAAATTCAATGTCTACATTGTACAATCGCTCCAGGTCCGTTCTTATCTGCGAAAAAGGTTTGTCATAAATATCCAGCCGGTCGTATACCCATGATGTTTCCCTGATAGAACTGTCTTTACTGTTATACGTTACAGCAGTAACCTTTGGTGCTTCATCCAACTGCACTTTATTCATCTCTTCGTGTATGCCTCTGCGTGTAACCTCATCATTTTGTATCACCGCTTTTTCGTTAGGACTTAAGAAAATGCTTTTATTTTCTTTTTTCATGATCACCTGCACCTTTCCTCTTATCAAGGAAGCTTCCTGGATCCTGTCTTCGGCATATGCTTTAACATTAAACATGGTACCCAATACCTTTACTTCAAATTTGTTCATGTTAACAATGAAAGGCATTTGTGCGTTGTGAGTTACATCAAAAAACGCTTCCCCTGTTAAATACACGTTACGACCTGTAACGCCAAAATCCTTGTCTGTTTTAAGAATCGATTTTGCATTCAAAACAACTTTCGATCCGTCGGGTAAGGTTATGGTTTTCTTTTCACCATAATTGGTTTCATATACAAGTGGAGCTGCTTCTTTAGTGGTTACAGCAGCTACTACCGGCGCTATATTTTGTGTGGGTGCAGGCTTATTTAACCATACAAACAAGCCAGCACCTACCACCACTGCTGCTGCAGCGTATTTCCATATTTTGCCGAATTGAAATGACCTTGTGGGCATTGACTCTTCTTCAACAAAAGGTTTTTCATTGTTATATTTTGAAGCAACAGCGCTTTGTAATTCGCTAAGCGCTGATTGCTGTTGCTGTTCACTATACATTCCCGAAATTCCGAGTACTATACTTTTGGCTTCTTCCATATTACCAGCCTGGTCAGGAAAAATCAGTAGATAATTCTCCCATTGTTGTATATCGCGGCGATTTCTTTGGTAGCAGTAATTAATAAAGGAATCATTAATAACCAGCTCCTCAATTGAAAGCGGAGTTTGCATATGTATAAGGCTTTACCAAGGCACGACGGAAAAGTGCAACACTTTTACCAGGCTTTTTATAACTTTTTTTTAAAGATTGGAGATTATAAGAAAAAGAAGGGAGAAAAGAGAAATGCTTCCGGCAAAATGAACCTGCGCAAGGTCGGCTCTCAACAGTTTAAGGGCTTCAAACAGGTTATTATATACGCTTCGTGAAGAAAGTCCTGTTTTTTCTGCTATCTGATCGGTAGTAAGCCCTTCATAAAATTTGAGGAAGATTACTTTTTTACAGCGTGGTGGCAGTTTATCGTAAATAGCTTTAATTTTTTTAACCATTTCCCGCTTCTGCTGCTCCTGCTCTATTATTTCATCAGTGCCAGATTCATATTCTTCTTCCTGCATCAAAAAATCCTGCGCTTCTTTTTTACGGTTGTTGCTGCGTACAATATCAATCAGTTTTCTGCGGAAAGTAGTGCTGAGATATGCTTTGGGATTGATGATACTATTAACCTGTATACCCTGGTCAATCATGTCGAGAAACATCTGATTGATAATATCTTTTAAATCTTCACGGTTCCATCCAAATCTGAGTCCAATATGTATGAGATGATCATAATATGTCCTATGCAAACCATAGAATCTTTGCAGATCGTCGTCAATTGGAGTCATTATATCTATTTATAAATAAGCACTCAGTTCGAAACTAAAATACAAAAGCGTAAGCAAGTTAAATAAATAACAGTCATTTAAAAAAATTTAAGGGAATCTTCTTATCACGATAACAATAGAATAGCGCCGAAAGTCTGTGCCGTTATTTCCCCAACGGGCAATTTTTTTCCAATTCATTGACTGTTAGTAGCGGAAGCAGACCGGCATAGTTTTTTTATTTGTAGTTTAAAAAGAATAGTATGAAAAATAAAATAAAATCAAAAACATCTGAAGAGATAACTATTGATATGCCCGAAGTAAAGGATATTCCGGGACAGGAACATATCAAGCCGCCCCGTTTTAAAGAAATGATGGATGTTACCGCTTCGTCTGCGGATGAAGAAGGAGAAGGAATTCTGGATGACCTGAATAAAGAAGACGATGACAATATTGTTACAGATAATAACACTAACGTGGGCAGACTTGAAAGAAAAATTTTGTCACAGAGCGACAAACAGGTTAATGCAGAATCGGAAGACCTTGATAAGTTAGCATTGGATAAAATTGATGAAGATGATGATGTAGAGCATGGTGATCCTTTAGATATGGGCGAAGATCTTGATATACCCGGAAGCGAACTGGATGATGAAGATGAAGATATTGGCGAAGAAGACGAAGAAAATAATAGTTACAGCAGACCGGACTGATGAGGTGAATAGTGAATATGAGGACGTAGGCTATCAAAATTGACTATTGACAATTCACCATTCACTAAAAGACCTCCCCAATATTTACAAACAGCCCACGTGAGCCCTGTGTGCCAAAACCATAATCGATAGCAATATTGGTATCAGATTTTTTATTGAGTTTGATGCGAATGCCTCCCCCTGCACCGGGTTGTATGCCCTGAAGCTTTGAGGAAGGCATAGCAGAAAAAGTTTCTGCATTGGCAAAAAGTACTGCACCGATAAGTCCATTATTAGTGATGTCAAATCTGTATTCAGATTCCAGGTAAATCATTTTATCCCCTCTGAAGCGGCCTTGTATAAATCCTCTACCTGTATTATTATAACCGTCCCAGCCTGTAGAAGGCAGATCAAGAAATGGAGGTTTGCCTCCAAGCACCATCCAGTTGTAACTCCACAATGCCAGCACATTTTTTTTAGCACCGGGTAACCGAAAATATTTTCGCACATCAATCAACATCGATTGCCAGTTGCTGTTACTTCCCAACCATTTTACATTATTGCGTAAGGTAAGGCTTGCTGATAAGCCCTGCAGGGGATTGATAATATTTTGGCGGGTATCGTATACCATATTGAATGAAAGCCCTGAGGATACACTACTTTCACTGGGGCCATATTTTGCGTAATCAGATAAAACGCCATCAGGTTTACTTTCTGCTGAAATATCCCAATGATAATCCAACGTATAGCCAACCCCCGCAGAAAAATGAGGCGTTATTTTTTTTAAAATATTTTGATATATCCTCACATACCTGTAGTCCATCGGTGTTTCATTCAAAAGACTGGCATTACTTCCTAAACCAAATGTGCTTTGAGGATATTTCATAAACCGCCAGTCGCCGATAAGATTCCATTGATTGCCTGGCAACCATATATTCAATTGAACAGGTATAGTAAATTGTTTATTTTCTGTATAGGAAACATTTGCATTTACCACAGAGAGCTTGGATCCCGGTTTATTGCTTGTAAAAAAAGCAACATTGCCACTTAATATACCTGCAAGCTTTGTTTGTAAAGTATAACCAACGGCGGGAATAACCGAAATAACCATTTTGTCGCCAGGTTTCATCTCATCCGTTTTGGTGGAAGGTTTAAAATTGAACCATTGACGAAAGCAATCAACAATGTCTTTTTGTGGAAAGCTGCTATTAAGATCAGCAGAGTCTTTTGTGATCTCCTGTGCCGACAATTGCAGATAAAGAAAGAAAAGACCGATAAAAGATATTAGCTGTTTACCCAATGCCGGAAAATATTGGTTTAAAATATACTATAACAGTAAAAGTACTTGATTCGTATGTTCTGTTTAACAAATTCATGTTAATTAGTGTAAATAAAAAGCAGAAAGCCTTCAGATTTCAGCGATCAGCTTTCAGGCTCAGCTGACAGCTGATTGCTGATTGCAAATGCATTTTATCCGGCTTAAATAAACTGCATCTGTGCGGCCATGCGTATCAATGAGGCGGTATTTTTTGCGGCAAACTTATTGAGCAGGCTTTTGCGGTGCGTTTCTACTGTGGTAGGGCTGATATACAGTTGCTGCGCTATTTCATTGTTGGTCATTCCTTCAGCTACCAAAGCCAACACTTCTTTTTCACGGGAAGTAATCACAGGGCGGGAAGCATTATCCGGTTTACGAAGCGTAGCGGCTGTTTCATTGCTTAAAAAAGTTTTCCCCTTTACAACAGTATCAATCGCTTCAACCAGTTCATCAAGCGTAGCATTTTTGAGAATATACCCACTGGCGCCGTTTTCCATCATCTTTTGAATAAAACTCTGTTGATTGAATGTGCTCAATCCAATAATAAATGCACCAGGATAATTTTCTTTTACCTCCTTGCACAAATCAATGCCGCTTTTATCTGGTAAATTAATATCCATAAGAATCACATCAGGAACCTGCTGCTTCAAAAAAGCCAGGCATGATGCTGCATTCATGGCATGCCCCACCCACTCAAGGTTTGTTTCATGCTGAAGTAAAGAACGGATTCCTTCTATCACCATGTAGTGATCGTCTACAATAAATATTTTTGTTGCCATTATGCCTTCAGTTCAATTAAAACAGATGTTCCTTTTCCTTCGCCCGATTTTACATCCAGCTTACCTTTTAAAAATTCTACCCGGCTTTGAATATTGCTCCACCCTATTCCTTTAGCCTGTTGCAAAATTATGGGATCAAACCCTTTGCCATCATCTTCTATAGTGAGTGTTATATTTCCATTTGCTTTTTCAACCTGTAAAATGGCAGTTGTAGCGCCGGCATGTTTGATGGTATTATTTATTAACTCCTGTACAATGCGGTAAATAGTGATAGCAATGGTTTGATCTATTACAGCATTTTCAATACCTGTTGACTGATAGTTGATTTGTAATACACCACTCTGGTTGATATCATTACAAAAATCTTTTAATGCCGTATCCAATCCAAACTTTACCAATGCTTCAGGCATCATATTATGCGCTACCCGGCGCATCTCTTTTATGGAACTGTCCAGCATATCCATACTGCGTTCAAACGCCTGATGATTGTCGGGAGTCATTACAAGGTTTCCTTTCATTGTTTGAAATGCATATTTAATGCCCGACAACATGCCTCCCAATCCATCGTGAAGGTCTTTTGCCAGGCGGGTTCGCTCCTGTTCTTCTCCTTTTAAAACGGCTTCTGTAGCCGCGAGTTTCTTTTCTGTTTCAAGTTCAGCTATGCGTTGCTGTTGCAGTTTTTGTTTTTGCCTGTAATTGCGATAGGTAAGGGCAGAAATAATTAATAAGGCAGCCGCGCTTCCTGCCAATACATAGTTAAGGATATTTTTCTGACGGATTGAAAGCCGCTGTACTTCCTGGTCTGCCTTCAACCGGTTAATTTCCTGTTCCTTTTTTTCCATGCGAAAGCGTACTTCCATCATAGATATATTCTCTTTCGTTTCTTCCGAAAGCAGGCTATCTGATAAGAGCTTATACATTTTCTGGTATTCAAAAGCTTTTTTATAATCACCAATTATATTATACCATTCCGAGTACAGTCCTAAAGCTTCTGAACGATAATTATCAAAACCGTTTTCAACAGAAAGCTGATATAACTCATCTATAGTAGCTTTAAAATCCTTATCCTTTAAATCCTGCTGAAAACCGGCCAACGACATCAGCGCACTTACCTCCAGCCATTCATCTTTGTTTAACCTGGCATAATATTTCGCCTTCCGGTAATAATCAAGCGCCTTTAATGTGTCTTTGGTATGGTAGGCTTCTACATCACCTCTGTTCAGGTAGTAAGTATAAAAGCTTTTATTGTTTTCAAGCTTTTCAACCACAGGCCACACAATATTCAGTACAGAGTCTGCTGCTTTATAATTTTTTAAATTCATGAAAATAGTCGACTGGTTCATCATCATAGATGCCAGCAATCTTTTATCATTAAATTTTTGCGCGGCTTCTACAGCCTTCCTCGAATATTCCAGCGATTTTGGATGATTACCCAGGCTCATAAAGCAATTAGCAACACCATTGTACGCGTTTACAATACCCCAATGATCAATTTTCGAAAAAATCTTTTCTGCCTCAAGATATCCTTCCATTGCCTTAGTATTATCATCTAACCGGTAATAAAGATTAGCGCGGTTAGAATACATATGCGCTTTTTGCAAAACCAGGTTTTCAGCAGTATCATTCTTCACTAAAGCTTCCAGAGAATCTCCATAGCCTAAAGCTGTTTCAAACTCGTTTTTATTTTTATAATAAGACAGGCTCAGATTATATGCTGTAGCCAACCCCCATTTGAAATGTATCTTTTTACTGAGCTGAGCCATTTCTTTTACATAAGGCTCAAAATCGGCAGTATTGTTATTCAGCGTTGCTTCCATATAACTGAACAAAGCCTCTACGCGAAGACTGTCAGTTGGGGCTTTATTAATATTATTGCGGAGGCTATCTACCCTTGATTGTTGCGCGCTGGTAAACTGGCATATAAAAATCAATATAAATAGTATTGCTGCACGCTGTACGATCATGTTATTATTTTATTTACAAGCGAATGTCATTCCATCCTTTGCTAATAATTGAGCTCTACCAATACAGAAGTACCTTTACCCGGTTGTGATTGTACATCCAGCTTACCTTTCAGATAATCTACCCTGCTTTGAATATTACTCCAGCCTATGCCGCCTTTATAGCCAAGTATTTTTGTATCGAAGCCTTTGCCATCATCTTCAACAGTAAGCATTATTCCATCAGCCGATTTATCAACCTGCACTATAGCAGATGAAGCACCCGCATGTTTGATGGTATTATTAATCAGCTCCTGTACAATGCGGTAAATGGTGATTGCTGTAGTCTGGTCAATCACGGCACTCTCAAGATTATTAGATTGATAATTTATTTTCAGTACGCCGCTTTGATTGATATCATTGCAAAAGTCTTTTAACGCGGTATCCAATCCAAATTTCACCAATGCTTCGGGCATCATATTGTGCGCCACACGGCGCATCTCTTTAATTGAACTGTCCAGCATATCTATGCTGCGTTCAAAAGCCTGCTGGTTGTCAGGCGTCATAATAAGGTTTCCTTTCATAGTTTGAAATGCATATTTAATGCCGGACAACATACCTCCCAATCCATCGTGAAGGTCTTTTGCCAGGCGGGTTCGCTCCTGTTCTTCTCCTTTTAAAACCGCTTCTGTAGCGGCAAGTTTCTTTTCTGTTTCTAATTCGGTTATGCGTTGGAGTTGTAGTTTTTGCTTTTGCCTGTAGTTGCGGTAAGTAAGCAGGGAAATAATCAACAACGCAGCCGCGCTTCCGGCAAGTATATAATTGAGTGTATTCTTTTGACGGAGCTGTGCCTGCTGTAATTTTATCTGAACATCTTTCTCCAGTGTTTTGTACCTGGCTTCATAAGCGCCCTGGTGAAGGGCCGTTGCCTCTGTAAATTGTTTATTATGGATTTTGTCTGCGCTATCCCTGTACATCGTCATTTGGGCATAGTTGTGCTGAGCTGCTTCATTTTCAGACAAGCTCAGGTATATTTTATATTCACTATCCTTATCTCCCATACGATTGGCAATTTGCAATGCTTCCAATAGCAACGATTTACTTTTAACAAAATCATTCGTTTTAATATAGTACACAGCCATATTATGCATGTCCATAAAAATACTGCTGCTATCATTAACCTGCCTGGCTATACTCAAAGATTTCTCAGCATAGTCCTTCATTTCAGCAAGATCGTTTTTCCTGTCATACACTTCAGTAAGCCCCTGGTATACCATTCCTTCGTGACGGATATCGAGGTGTTTTTTAGTAATATCCAGCGCCTCGATATACACTTTTTCAGATTTTGCTAAATCATTTATACGCATGTAGATATTTCCAAGATTGATAAGAGGCGGCAGCAGGTTGTATTCCCATTCTTTTCCTAAACCCCTGCGTATCTCAAGTGCTCTTTCATAATATGGCTGTGCCTTTTTATAATCATTATTGGTGAGATAGATATTAGCTATTGTTACAGAAAAGTCAGACTCCATAGCCGGGGTAAAATCTTTTGTTCCTTTTATTTGCTTAATACCATCAAAACAATAATTGAGCCCGCTTTCTATATCTCCATTAAAGGCATATATCTCTCCAACTTTAAGGTATGCCTTCACCATCTTTTCAATATTGCTGTTCTTTCGTGCCGTTTCTGCCATTTTTTTTCCATACCATATAGCTGAGTCAGACTGGGACTTAAAGTTGTGGTAATGCATCATCAGGAAATAAAACTCAATAGTTCCTTTAGCATGTTTCAGTTTTTCACTCAGGCTACCCAGTGCTGTTATATAATTCAATGCTGTATCTGGCTTAGATGCTACATATGCCCTGCCTAATTGCGATAAGGTATTAAGTTTGCCTGTATCCTCTGCTTGTGCAGAAAGGGTTTTCTTCAGGCTGTCAATAAAGATTTGCTGAGAAAAAGTGCTGTTGGATATGCACCATAACATAACAACCAATAAAACCTTTCTCATAACTTTCAAAATAAATACAGGTTGATGAACTTACCTCTCCCTTTTTTCCATGATTTTCAGGGGAGAGGTAAAGGGCGTAGGGTTTAGGGTGTAAGGGAGTATTAAAGTTCTGTATCTCTCTATCTTTTGTCATCCACCTTCTACCCCTTACCATATACCTTCTACCTTCCACCTTTTACCCTTTCTTTTCAAATATCCTGTTTTCTGGGGATAGGACACGCAACGAAACAAAAATACTTTTAGTGCCTAAAATAAAACTTGTATGAAATACTTTTCCCTACTCCTTCTGCTCTTCATAACCGTTGCTTCTTCACAGGCCAAAAGCTGGAGAATAAATAACAATGCGGGAGTAACCGCAGATTTCACCACATTTTATGATGCAGTGCAAAGTGCATCTGTAGCTGCGGGAGATACCATTTATGTAGAACCCAGCGTTACAAATTATTATACGGCAAGCGTAACGCTTAGCAAGAGATTGGTAGTGCTGGGCATGGGATATTTTCACGATACCACTGATGTAAATTACCCCGAGAATCCAAATTTGCAATACGCGAAAACAAAATCAACGCTCCAGTTTTTTAGAATAGGAAACGGCGCCAATGGTAGCTATTTTGCCGGGCTTACTTTTGAAGGAGGCATAGGTTTGCAGGGTTCTGCATCCGCATTGAACCTGGTTTTTGAACGTAACCTTTTTACATCCGGTGATCTTAATGTGGAAGCCGGTACCAACGACCAATTAGTAATTAAGAAGAATTTCTTTAACAGTTGTGCCGTAAGAGCCGCCACCAATGGTGCCACATTAAGCAATCTTACCTGCGAAAACAATATCTTTTATGGATACTATGGCAGGATCGAAATGACCCAACTAACGGGAACGGCTAACGTTATCCGGAATAACAGCATTTATGCCAGCGTGTATGGCTATACTATCCTCAACGCCTATGTTGCCAATAATATATTTGGCACTACAGGAGGTGGCACATTTACCAATTCTACTTTAAAAAACAACCTCTTTGCCGGCAATCAAACCTTACCCGGAACAGCTACCAACAACCAGATAAATGTAAACATGGCAAATGTATACGCAGGTGGCACTGGCAGCATTGATTCCCGCGTAGTATTGAAATCAGGATCTCCTGCAATAGGCGCAGGCTTAACGGTAGGTTCTGTGGTTAACCCTGATTGCGGTGCGTATGGCGCAACTGATCCTTACAAAATATCAGGTATGCCCAACATTCCAAGCATCTATACTTTAACAGTGCCTACATCTATTCCATCAGGCAGCGCAACAATGAATATTACGTTTAGTGTAAGAAACAATAACTAGAAAGAGGCGTATGGTTTAGGGTGTAAGGTGTAAGGTGAATACAGGATTGAATTTATCTTGTCACTTATTTCTTACGTCTCACCCCACACCCTCCACCTTTCTCCTTATACCTTTCCCTCAACTTTCTACAATGAAAAAAATTTTACTTTTTTTGTTGGTGCAGGCTTTTATTGCCTTTACTTACGCACAGGATCCCTCCTACCCTTCTGCTCCTGCTGCTGCTCAGAATATTACCAGGGCAGAATATTTTATTGATACCGATCCGGGTGAAGGAAACGGCACCAACATCAGTATAACACCTGGGGTAAATCTTAGTAACGCGACCGCATCTATTAACGTGAACGGGCTAACCAATGGTGTACATAGGCTGTATATCAGAGCCCGTAATAACGAAGGCAAATGGAGTATTACTCATACAAAAGATTTTTTGTACGATGCCGATATTCCATATCGCACAGCGCCGCCGGCGGCTCAGAATATTACAGGAGCAGAATATTATATTGATACTGATCCGGGTGAAGGCAAAGGAACAGCCATAACAATTACACCAGGCTTAATCTTACTAATGTTCCCGTTGCGGTAAATACTTCCAGTTTAACCAACGGGCAGCATCGTTTATACATAAGAGTGAGAAACAATGAAGGCAGGTGGAGCATCACCAATGTAAAAGATTTCAGCGTAGATTTTGATTTTAATTATCCGGCTTCTCTTACAGCGCCACAAAATGTAGTGGCTTTGGAATATTTTTTTGATACTGATCCGGGGGAAGGTAAGGGGGTATCCATCGGCGTTACACCCGGATTGGATTTATTAAACATAACTACAAGTGTTAACACTTCCGCGCTTTCTGTAGGTACGCACAGGTTGTATATCCGTGCAAAAAATGCTGAAGGCAGATGGAGCCTTACCAACGTAAAAGATTTTGGCATTGATACAGAAATCGGTTACCCAACACCACCCCCTGCTGCACAAAATGTGATAGCGGCTGAATATTATTTTGACACTGACCCTGGCGAAGGTCGCGGCACAACTATTTCCATCACTCCCGGAACCGACCTGAGCAACGTATCTGTTGCTACCAATACTGCCAGCCTTGCCTTGGGAACCCATCGTTTATACATCAGGGCTAAAAACCAGGAAGGACGCTGGAGTCTGACTAATGTAAAAGATTTCCTGGTAAATAATGATCTCGGTTACCCAACTCCGTTACCAACGCCACAAAATATAATTGGTGCCGAGTATTTTATTGATACTGATCCCGGCGAAGGCAAAGCGCATACTATTTCTATTACTCCAGGTATAGATTTGAGCAATGTTCCCGCTACGATTAATACTGCCGGTTTGAGCAATGGCAGCCATAACCTGTTCATAAGAACCAAAAACCAGGAGGGCAGATGGAGCCTTACAGCAAGAGCAACTTTCTTTACAGATCTGCTGGATGTATCTCCTGACACACTCGCTTTTGCTAATGTGCCTACAGGCGTAATGGTAGAAAGAGATCTTATCATAAAAAACAATAGTACTACCACACAAAATATTACTGCTATCAGTATTGGCACAGATTTCAGCACCGATGCTACACTGCCGATAGCTATTAACGGCGGCAAATCTGATACTATTAAAGTAAGATTTACACCTGCCAGCGTTAAAGCCTATCTTGATTCGGTAGTACTGACTACTTCATCAGGAAGATACGCTACAATACTCACAGGTAACGGCATCGCACAAACGTATTCATGGATCATATCACCCGTGAATGGCTACAACTATGGCAACGTAACATTGAATTCAGGCACCAGCTATACTTTCACTATATACAACAAAGGAAATGTGCCATTAACATTGAGTAATGTTATTACAGGCAACAGCGCGTTTGTTCCAACCTTTACGCCAGGTACAGTAATAGCTGCCAATGGTTCACTGAATCTGCCGGTAGTGTTTACGCCAACAATAGCAGGAGCATATACCGCTCAATTGAAGATATTGTCTTCAACGCCTGGGGTAGACTCGGCAACCACTGCTTTATACGGTAATGGCTACACGCCCGGCGCGCCACCTGTACTTCAATACGTATCAGGAGGTGTGTATGGGGGAACATCAGGTGTTAGCCCTGCCGCAGGACCAACAGGTACATTTACTTACAAGATATTGTATAAGTCTGCCAACAATAAAGCACCGATGGCGGGCTACCCTAAAGTATCTATCGATCTTAACGGAAACCAAACCTTCAATGATCTGAACGAAGGCGTGTATACCATGGTGAAAGAAGGAAGCAGTACCGATTATGTAACAGGTGTTGTATACAGTTACACTTTCACACATAACAATAATACCAGCAATGCGGGCTATAAATTTGATGCGACAGATGTGGATGGTAACGCAGCTGTATCTGGTGTAGCCTATAAATCAGGACCGGTTGTTACGAACGACGTATT
The DNA here is from genome assembly GCA_047600465.1 of Agriterribacter sp. Lineage (GTDB taxonomy): Bacteria > Bacteroidota > Bacteroidia > Chitinophagales > Chitinophagaceae > Agriterribacter. The sequence goes on along the minus strand of JASGKU010000005.1, from coordinate 5,656 downwards.
AGATCTCAGGATTTTTGCGAACGATATCAGCTTCAGCAAAGCCAATCCGCAACCGGGTGAAACCTTTACCATGACGGCACGCATCAGCAATAGTACCGCAGTACCGGCAACCAACGTACCCATCAAGTTTTACAGAGATACTATATTAATAGGAAATGCAGTATTACCGTCTGTACCTGCTAATGGAAGCAATATCATCAATTACACATTGAATTTTGCAGATGAAGGTTTTTACCCCATTAAAGTATGGATAGACAGTAGTCAAACCTTAGGCGAGAGCAATGTATTGAACAACTATGCCATAAGACCGGTAGTAGTTGGTTCACCAAACCTTCCTGGTGGCATTACCGCTACAACCACCGCGTTAAGACAGGAATGCCCGCAACTGCAGGTATTGATCAGTGGTCATGCAGAATACTATGGCACAGGAACGAGTATTGCTGTTGCTGGTGCAGAAGTAACCATCAACACCGGAACGCAAACATTTAAAACAACTACAGACGCAAATGGCAATTATAGCACGTTGGTAACGGGTGTAACCTGCGGTAGTGGAAACTTCGCCTATGCGGTAACGGTAACTGACTTTACTTTCACAAGTGCGCCTGCTTCCAACAGTATACCGATGCCATGCCCTTCGCCCAATGCGTGCAAACCACCGGTACCACAACCATCCATGGGTGGAATGACTGTTTCAAGTGGCAGCAATCCATGCGACAATATAGCCGGAGGCACAGGCAATCTTGATTTCAAAATAAAAATCAGGGAAAGAGACCTGAATAATATGTGGAGTGGTTTTGATGAAGTATTAGGAGGCGCTGAATTAAAAGTATTCATAGATGGCGTGTTGTTTGAAACAAGAACCTTTGGAGCAGGGGCTTTAGCACCTGGCCAGGAAGTTACGATACTGATGCCATGGCAGGTTCCACCAAGTACCACACCGGTATCTATAACAGCGCAATTAATCTATACTTATGTAGAATATGAACAGATACCCAACACGGCCACCATCCGCCCACATTACATATGGACAGTTGCTGATGGAAGCAAAACAGTTACTCCGGCGCCGAGCCAGCCTGATCTTACTATTCAGAATTTTGCTCAAACCAGCTTTACATCCTTCAGGTTTGATGAAGTGAACCTGAAATGTGTAACAGCAGGTAGCCATGTGGTGAAAATTTTTGACGGAGGCACATTGGTAAAAACACAAACCGTATCATCGCTTGCTGGCGGTACCGGCATAACTATTAGCTTCTCTGATCCATCTTTAACACCAGGTATACATACCATAAAAATAGTTGCAGATGCTGATAGCAGCGTATCTGAAACGGATGAAACAAACAATGAGTTTACATTCACTATTACTGTTGTAGCACCCGATCTTTCTGCTGGTGATATTACAGCGTCTACAACACTGATGAACAATGGTACCAATACACAGTTTACGGCTGTAATTAAAAATACCGGCAAAGCAGTTGGTAGCTTTAATGTTAGATTCGCTGTAAATGGTGTACAGGTTGGTTCGAAAAAGAATGTAACAGGCTTAGGAGAAAACGGCAGCACTACCGTTACATCTGATGCTTATACAGTTACCAGCAGTATCAATACATGTGGAGATGTACTGGAAGTATTTGCAGATAGTGATAACAATATCACGCAGGAATCGAATAAAACCAATAACAAAAAATCTGTTCCGCTCAGCGCAGACCTCATACCTATACAGTTGGCTGGTGAAACCGGTTCCGCTTCTAACCCTGCTATGGTACGCGTAAATAACAGTGGCAACTTCTTCCCTGCTATCCGCAATCTTGGTATTAGAGACGCGGCGAATGTACAGGTGCACTACTTACTGAATGGTGTTGAAATTGGCACTGAAACAATTGCCAATGTGAAAGCAGGTGTTCAGTTTGCCGCACACGGAACCTTCTCTCACATGTTCAGTACTACGGGAGATTTTGTAATCCGTGTGGTTGCAGACTCGTCAAATAGTGTTTGCGAATCAGACGAAAACAACAATGTGGGTTTATATCACATACGCGTAACAGATAGTAAGCCAGATCTTGAAGTATTGTCACAATTCATCTCGCCCAGCAGTCTTAACCCGGTACCTACGCAAAACATTACCATTGTTGGTACGGTGCGCAATGCGGGTGGAAAAGTAAGCACAGCGAATGTAATGCGGTTCTTTGTAGATGATGTGCAATTGGGTGATGATGTGCCCTTCAATGCCATACAACCAGGTAAGGATACTACGGTACAGGCTACCCTAACTTATTCATCGCTGGTACAAGGCACTAAAATCATGAAGATTAAAGTTGATCCTGCCAATACGATGGATGAAGAAAATGAAGGTAACAACGAGGCAACAAGAGCATTGATTGTAGGAGAAGCACCCGATATGGCAAAACGCTTTGCCAACTCTATCAGGTTTAACCCGAACGGATTTTCAGCAGGTGACAGCGTAACCGTTTCTTATTCCATCATTAACAACGGAACGGTGGATGGTTCAGCGTGGGTACGGTTCCTGATATATGATCAGAGTGGTGGATTGAGAGCTATTGACAGCATTCCATTTACGCTGAATGCAGGTGCTAACATTATAGTGAGTAAGAAAATGTATTTTGATGTGCTGAAAGGAAAAGTAGTAGCCGAGATTGTGAATTGCACACCTATAGAATACAATATGGAGAATAACGCTGACACACTATCATTCTCCACTATACTTCCTATACCAAAAAATCTTACGATTAACGGTAACCTGGATATGAAACAGGGTGTACCAGACGATGTGCCAGGCTGGATCGGAGGCAAATTATTGCTGGGTGACTATGATCTTACTGTTAACGGAAGTATTTTAAATGTTGATACAGCTCATTTTATTGTAACTAACGGTATCGGCAAGTTGAAGTTGGTGAATAATAACGCGGAAAATGTCTTCCCTGTAGCCACAGATATCAGTCACGGTAATTTTGTGAAGATCAATAATACAGGAACACCTGATAATTTCTCTGTAAGAGTGGTGCCCTATGTATTGCAGCAAGGGAATAATGGAGATACCACAAGAACAGGTAATGTAAACCGCACCTGGTTTATTGAAGAACAAACTCCAGGCGGTAGCAATGTGGCAATTACCTTCTTATGGAACCAACAGGATGAACTACCTATGTTTGATAGAACAAAATCAAAAACGGCTCATTATATCTCATCATGGCAACTGGGTGATGCGGGTATTGCGTTGGCTGATTCTGTAGGCAGATACAGCAGATCACAGGACGGATTTAGCAGCTTCTCTCCTTTCAGTGTTACCAGCGTTGATGCGGCATTACCACTGCACCTGTTACAGTTCGGTGTAAGTGTACACAATGATGATGCATTGCTTAAATGGCAAACAACAGATGAGGTAAATACCAGCAGCTTTAGTATAGAGCATAGCACCGATGGGCAGCAGTTTACTTCTATTGGAAATACCGCAGCTATAAACACAGCAGGTGTACATGATTACCAGTTCTTACACCAGGGTATAGCCGAAGGTTATCATTATTATCGCCTGAAGATGGTAGATATAGACGGCAGCTTCAGGTATTCAGAGATCAAGGTGATAAAGATAAATGCAGGTTTAACAATACAAGCCTATCCAAACCCGGCACGCAGCTTTGTTACGGTAAAAGGATTGGAACCACGCGGGGTATTGGAATTAATAAGTGTAGATGGTAAATGTGTATATCGAACCAATACTATAAACAACAGTGCTACCATCAACTTACAAAATATTACCAGTGGTATATACATCATCCGGTATAAAAACAATGATCAAACACAACAGGTGAAAATAATGAAAGAATAAAAGACGGGGTTATCAATATGGACAACGGCTGACTAATGATCCATCGCGCCGGGGCTTATTCAAAAATAGGCTCCGGTTTTTTTTTGAACCACTAAGGCACAAAGACACGGAGGAGCACGAAGAAAATTATTTTACTAACGATCCTCTCAAAACATAATCATTCACTCGCCCGTCACTGCGAAGCGCCAGCTTAATGTATAAGCTTAACGAATGCTATGGCGCTGAAGTAGTCCTCCCCACCGATAACAATCGGCAGCGATGGCTTCGTCGCATTTAAGTATTGAAATGCAAGAACACTGAAGCTACTCGCCATGACGGTAAAAGGTTATCCGTCGCTGTCAAGTGCCAGCTTGATGCAAAAAAATGAACGAATGCCTGTGGCGCAGTTGAACTACGTATGCTGCATCCAACTTTCTTTGATCTCTTCTTTTAGTTTATTCACTACATCATCCAGCCCTTCATACCAATCAAGGTGCGGGCTCATCTTTTCACAACCACCGATCATTTGTGAAACACATTGTGTGTACTCCCATACTTTACCACATCCGGGACAACGGGCACCTGTAGCAAATGTATCCCACACCGTTCCACAGGTGCATTGCCAATGCGGAAGTCCATCAGATTTCCAATTGCATTTAGGGCAGCGGATCTTTATATTTTCCATATGGGTTGTAGTTTTGTGTATTAAATAATGGCTTGACAATATTAATTTAAAAAACAATCCTCTTTAATCCCAGGCTGAAACCGGCATAGTCATTAACATATCTTTCAAAAAAGGCAATTCCAGTTAATATATGTCAACAACATCTGCTTACCGGAAAACTATACAAGAAAAATTGTGTTGCATTTTGATCCAACAGAGAGAAGAAAATCAGTGAAAAGAGCTGAAAACATTGCGTTTTAAAGAAAAATCTTGTTGACGAAACTCAATTAATAAAAGCATAATATAGAAAAACTCCTGTCGGTGTTAAAATGGAGCCATCGTTAATTTACGATGCAGTTTGCGTGAATACACAACCAACAGAATACATACGTATTTGTTTACCCTTATCAAACATAAGCAATAGTGCTATTAATATTTTTTTAAGCTAATCTGTGCACAAAAACAGCTATCGTAATTTTCCTATAACGTAGTGCCAGCGCCACAATGCAATGATAGACTTCACTGTTTTTTTATTTCAGATTCTGTGCTTTCTTTGTGTAACAAATCCAATGATCCCGTATCAAAATCCAAATCCGACCAATATCCTGAAGAATCCATAACTATGAAAAATCTATCCATTGAAGAACCAAACCAATAATCCGATACCTGTTAAAAACTGCGATGTATTCACCGTCCAAGTAAAGCATTGCAATTGTAGCAACAGAAAATAAAACGACCCGGAGATGTTATTCCCTGAAAAGATCCTTTAACTCCTGAAACTTTTTTTATTTTCTGTTGCTTTTTTATTCCGATTCATTCACAACCTCTTCTTTTGTATTTTACCTCATTCAATTTTAATTTACTTCCCAGGCAGTAGCAACACGCTCCTTTCATCTCTTGCAACAAAGTTGTTTTAAGACTATCATTATTATACTTTTTTATTCAACCATCTTACATATGAAAAGATTAGCAAGCTGTTGCTTCGTTTTATCACTTACCATTATCTGCAAAGCCCAGCGCCCTGCTCAGCCTCCTATATCAAACAAAGTACATACACCTGCTTCATTAGGTTATGAATTAGCCTGGGAAGACAATTTTAACGGAGATAAGCTGGATACCGGCAAATGGGAAGTGCGGGGCATCGGCAAAAGAGCGCTTGGATATGTTGATCC
>JASGKU010000004.1:0-1991722 GCA_047600465.1 Agriterribacter sp. | reverse complement strand
AACACCTCTATGGTGTTGGTAGCCATGGTAATCATAAAATGGGTACAACCGCCTGCAAGACAATAATCATAAGTAGCTTTTACAGCTTCTACATCCAGGTCGGCTGAAAACAATTTGCCGTTGCCGCCATAAATCTGCAAATCAATAAATGCGGGAGCAATATGTAACCCTTTTAGATCTTTAACCTCGTATTCACTACTGATTCCGGAAGTATCAGTAATATTTTCAACCAAGCCATCTTTCACCAAAATAGCTTTGCCGTTTTGCTTTTCTTCGCCTGTGTAAACAATGCCGTTTATATATGCTGTTTTCATTTCCAAACTATTATTCTATCAAAAAATTATCAGCGTCTTTCCAAAATGGAAATTTGGCTCTTACTTCCTCAATTTTTTCTTTTTGCAAAACACTGGTAAACACTTCTTCTCTATCTGCACCAGCGTATAGTACCTCACCTAAAGGATCAATTACCATAGAATCACCACTATGATAAATATTATTACCATCATCGCCTACACGATTTACTCCAACAACATAACATTGATTCTCTATGGCTCTTGCTTGTAATAAGGTTTTCCAGGCATGGCTACGACGTTGCGGCCAGTTGGCTACGTATACAATCATATCGTATTCAGGATATGCCTCTGTATCAGCCTGAAGTGTATTTTTTTGTTGACGAACCCATACAGGAAAACGCAGATCGTAGCAAATCTGCAGGTTAATTTTCCAGCCTTTTACAGATGCGATTAATCTCCTGTTGCCAGGAGAAAAAAATTGATCCTCCTTTGCAAAGGCAAACAGATGACGCTTATCATAATACCCAAACTTTCCATCGGGCAGCATCCAGATAAGACGGTTAAAGTGTTTACCTTCTTCTTCAATAATAATACTTCCGGTAAGCACTATTCTGTACTGAGCGGATATTTGTCTCATCCACTGTACCGTTTCACCATCCATTTTTTCTGCCAGTCTTTGTGCATTCATACTAAATCCTGTGCTGAACATTTCAGGGAGTATAACAATTTCCGTCTTGCCAACAATCGCCTGTATTTTTTCGGCAAGCATTTTCAGGTTAGCTGCTTTATTTTCCCAATGAAGGTTGGTTTGAATAGTTGTGATAGAAAGTGCAGGCATGATATGTACAATAACAGCCTTGTTGAAGGCTGCTTGTGCAAAATAAGTATTTTCCGTGTAGAGTTAGTTCATTCCCGCATTGTTGATAAAGTTCACAAGAGCAGCAGTATTTTTAAGATTGAGCTTCTTCAAAATATTATGCCTGTGTACTTCAACGGTTTTTAACGTAATATTCAAATGCTGGGCTATTTCACGTGAAGACTGGCCCTGTTTGATGAGGTCGATAATTTCAACTTCACGCTGAGAAAGAAGGTTTACATCCGGTTTCTCACTGTCTTCCAGAATTTGTTCTGAAAGAATGGTTTTTACTTCGTTGCAGATGTACTTGTTGCCACGTGCTACTTCACTGATAGCGGTGATCATCTCTTCCTTAGAAGAATTTTTTGTGATATAGCCTACGGCTCCTACCTGCAGCATTTTTTTAGCGTATGCAGGCTGAGAATGCATAGAAACTCCTATTACTTTTGAAACAGGAGATATTCTGCGGATTTCCTTTGTTGCTTCAAAGCCATTCATAGGCGTCATATTAATGTCCATTAATATGATGTCTGGATGGTTGTTATCAGCAAGTTCAATAGCACTTTTCCCGGAGTCAGTTTCAGCTATTACCTGGAAGCGTTCATCACTGTTTAGGATAAAGGACCAGGTATCTCTTATAAGCTTATGATCATCCACGATAAGAATGGTGATCTTGTAGTTGGGCGAATCAGCAAACATAAGTTTCTGGATAAGGTTTTAAAATAAAAAATTACATAAAAAACTAAGGGTCTGCGTTAAGGTTAAATAAGGTAACTTTCAGTTAATGTACAAAAAACTATTTAAAAAACACTAGAAATTAAAAATAAAAGCCATCTAAATATAACCCTTAATGACCTTGCGTTTATGCGCAAATTAAAGTAAATCAGCTATTCACAGCCATTTATGAGAGAATAACTAAAATAAAAAAACAGCTACGTATTTACCATTATTATTTAGCCCGGATAAACAATTATATTTCTGAACAAAAATCTATTTTTAAGCTTAATTGTGCTTGTGCAAGGTGTGGAAGAAAATATAAAATACAAATTACAAAGGCTGCATGGTATAAATTATACCTTTATACATTCGGATATTCTCAACTTCATGAATAACTTTTAAAACACATTCATCAAAAAACTAATTACGTATGGCATTCAATCTTCTTAATTCCGTTCAAAGCCTTTTTAACAATGAAACCATCAGTAATACCGCTGCAGCTTTAGGAGAAAATGAAAGCAGCATTCAAAAAGCGTTAAGCGGAGCGGTACCCTCCGTATTAAGCGGAATTTTAGAAAAGGCTTCCGGTAGTGATGGCATTGCTTCTATCATTGCACTGGCAAAACAAGCATTAAGTAGTGGCATACTTAGTAATATAAGTTCATTTTCAGGCGGTCAAACCAGTTTATCCGGACTGGCAGCTAACTTATTTGGAGATAAAACAAGTGTCATTGAGAGCCTGTTGGCAGGCTTTTCGGGTATTAAAACATCCTCTGCCTCAACATTGCTTAACACAGTTGCCCCTGCTGCATTGGGCGTATTGGGCAATCATGTTTCAGAAAATCATATCAGCGGATCTGGATTGACCTCTTTCCTTGCTTCGCAAAAAGATAGTATACTTTCTGCCATACCTTCAGGATTTAATCTTGCAGGTGCATTGGGATTAGGAAGTTTATCCGGCATCGGCTCACAACTCAGCGCTGCTTTTTCAGGAACACATGATACGCACACTAACGCCACCCATGTTTCGCATGATGATACCCGTAAGCCAAACTGGCTAACTCCCGCCTTTTTTGCTATTGCGGTTTTTGTAGTGGTGTTATATTTATTCAAAAGTTGCCTGGCTGTTCATCCTGAAGATAACGCCCATAAAGAACCGGCAACAGAGCATCATGCTGCTGCTGAAGAAAAACCATTGCCCGCGGAGCCTGTTCGTGAATCATTGAAAGTTAAATTGCCAGATGGCACTGAGCTGGACGCTTATAAAGGGGGCATTGAAGATATGCTGGTAGCATACCTGAATTCCAACGAACCAATCAGCAAAGAAAAATGGTTTGATTTTGATGATCTGAATTTTGAAACAGGCAGCGCTACTATTACTTCTGCTTCTCTTAAGCAAGTGCAAAACATCGCTGCTATATTGAAAGCTTTTCCAAAAGTAAATATTAAGATCGGTGGCTATACTGATAATACCGGCGATTCACTCAGCAATGTAAAATTATCTCAATCAAGAGCAGATGCTGTTTCAAATAAACTGAAAGAATTGGGAAGCACTAAACAACTGGAAGGAGCCGAAGGATATGGACCCACTCATTTTGTGGCGCCCAACGACACAGAAGAAAACAAAAAGAAGAACAGGAGAATATCGATTAATGTAAGAGCGAAATAAAACGTACTTATTTTTTATTAAGGCTGCTCTTGGGCAGCCTTATCTTTTTTTACCATTGTAAAAAACACCAGCTAAAAAGGCTAATAAATTTAATAGCAAACCTATGGATAGATTAATACTAAAAATACTTCCTTTTTTACTATGTGCTTGTTCTTATTACAACAAGAACAGCAAAGAAAGCAGGTATTTTGCTAGAGTTTATTTTGGAGATAAATATACCATTCGATTTTATTCTAATGTTTTTGATGATTATGCATATTGGAAAGTTTATGATAAAAACGATAGGGAACTATATCAAGTTAACGACGAAACGCTTTTAAGTATAGGAATCGATTCTTTAAAAAATGATACTTTATTTGGTTATCGAATAGTGGCTGGCAATAGAAAAGATACAAACTCACAATATCGATTGGTGGATGAAAGTTTTCTAAAGATTTTTCTCAGGAAATCATATCAATTTGGAGCTGCTAATTCAAAAGATGAAAAAGTTTCTTTTTTGGGTAGGAAGCTCAATACTGTGTACTTAAAAAAATATGATACAAACGTTCTTGATACCGTTAATCTGAATAATATTTTTTTTATGGGAAAAGATGTCTTTATGACTCAAGAGCTTTCGACTAATGACGGACTTTTTTTTGTTACAAAAAAGATTATTTTTCCAGACATAACGACTCAGAAAAATTTCTTTGAATCATTTGATTTAAATCCTCCTATTTCTGAGCATTGAAAGTCAAAATTCTTAAAACTACATAGCATTTGGCTAAACCAGATAAACAGTTATAATAGCACTGCGTAAAACAACATCAACCTTATTACCTTCATAACAAAGCCCGAAGTGAAAGTTAAACCTTATTACCTTATCTAAACTATATAAGGTAATAAGGTAAAATGCTTACTCTTTGCTGGTTACTAAGGTAATAAGGTTTGATGGTAGCGTATTTATGTTTGTGCATAAGCACTGGTCTGGTTTCGCTTTTTTTCAATACTACAACACCTGCGCTAGTGAATGTCGTAAATGGTAAAATTATTCCAACAAATTAGTATATAGACAAAATGAAAAAAATAGTAGCGGCCGCCATATCTCTTATTTTATCAGGAGTATTCTTATACATGGTTTTGTTAGTTCCCAATATATTTAACCTTATTCCATTTGCAATACATGACTCTATTTGGCAAGGGGGAACCGGAGAATCAAGATTCATTGTAGTATTTGATATTTTATTTTCACTATTATTTTATTGGCTATTGTTCAAACTATTTCAAAAGCTTTTAAGTAAAGTGTAAGTGTACTGCTGCTCATAAAATTCTTTTCTTCTTTAAACGCAAAGCCACCACATATCTCAAAGGCGCTACGATAAATGTTGCTACGAAATAAGTGATAACAACAACGATTAAATATATGTTTGCTGAAACTCAAAATCCATCGATTGTTCAATCGCTTCTTTCAACACTATCCTGTCGTACATGTAATTAAAAAAGGCACTGCCGATAAAAGCTATTAATGAAAAATAGTACCATGTTGTAAATCTAATTTCAGTTTCAGCAACTGTACTTATGCCCTTTTGAACATTTTCTATTCTCCCTATCAATCCGCCTATCTGTATCCTTAATTGAACCATCATGGCAATGAACATAAGGGCGCCGATTATACCGGCACACATAGCTGCCATAGATCGCCAATTTACGTTTGTAAAATAAATAATCACTCCAAATAATCCTGCCGCTAATACAGCCAATGCAAAAATATTGGGATTGTATTGCAGCAGCTCTTTGCCCGGCTTTACATCATTTACTTTATTCAAAATTTCATTCTGATTATCATCACTCATCGTCCAGGGGCTGCCCGTAGCAATACCAAGCCCTGAATTTTTAATAATTGCCGAGCCACATTTAACCTCGGCATATGGTAACAGGAATAAGAGAACAGCAATGCAAAATGAAACAAGGCTGAAATAAGTTCTCTTGAAAAAATAATGATCGTTGGTATTTACTATTTCCATGCGTATATAATATATTTAGAGAGATGGATAATAATGATATCCCCGTAATCAAAGATGTAAGGCAACATATACACCGGGCATTCTTTTCTCACAACAACTCCCTCACAATACCCTCCCACTCCTGTTCCAACGAAACTGAAGGAAAGTTTTTATGCGCTCTGCTATACCAATAGCGGGCATTACCATTATCGCCTTCTTTTCTATGCAGGTAAGCATGAATCCACGCGCCTTTGTTATCTTCTATATCCTGTATAATATCGTGCGCTTTGTTCCAGTCGCCTTTTCCATCGTACCATAAAGCGTGCAGGTAGGCAGAGAGCGCCTGGGGCGGGGTATTATTTACGAGGCTGTTTTTAAAGTTTTCAAATTCCATTTCGTAAAAATAATCAAACCCGCTGATTCCTTATAAACCTGCATGCGCTTACATTATTTGCCTTAGCTTTGCACGGTTTTCAAAAACAACCAATCTGATCATCAAACCAAACGCACATGTCTGTTATTTCAGTGGGCTCCATGGCCTTTGATTCTATTGAAACACCTTTTGGTAAAAGCGGTATAATAATAGGCGGAGCCGCCACTTATATTGCATGGAGCGCTTCTAATTTTACAACACCGGTTCAACAGATCTCTGTAGTAGGTGGAGATTTTCCGCAGGATGAACTGGATGCTCTGCACAAACGCGGCGTAAACCTTGAAGGCGTTCAGGTAAAAAAAGACAAGAAATCTTTTTTCTGGAGCGGTCGTTATCATATGGATATGAACAGCCGCGATACACTGGAAACCCAATTAAATGTATTAGGCGAGTTTGAACCAGTGGTGCCAGACAGTTACCAGGGAGCGGATATTCTGATGCTCGGCAATCTTTCTCCCGCTGTGCAGCTCAGCGTAATAAACCAATTAAAAAAACGTCCCAAGCTCATTGTGCTTGATACGATGAACTTCTGGATGGAAATTGCTTTGGCTGATCTGCAACTGGTGATAAAGGAAATTGATGTATTGATGGTAAACGACAGCGAAGCAAGACAATTGAGTGGACAATATTCGCTGGTAAAGGCTGCCAAAGAAATTCTGAAGATGGGTCCCAAATACCTCATCATAAAAAAAGGAGAACATGGAGCATTGTTGTTTCACGGCAATAATGTGTTTTTTGCTCCTGCCCTTCCTTTGGAAGAAGTGTTTGATCCCACCGGCGCCGGCGATACTTTTGCAGGAGGGTTTGTAGGCTATCTTGACAGTACAAAAGATTTTTCTTTTGAAGGCATGAAATCGGCTATCATTGCGGGATCGGCTATTGCTTCTTTTTGCGTGGAAAAATTCGGTACTGCCCGTTTAAAGGAACTCAGTAAAAAAGACATCGATGAACGCATCAGGGAATTTGTTGACCTGGTGAATTTTGATATTGCCTTGGTTTCGCATTAACTTCATTCAGCTATTGTTCAAACTGCAGTATCATGGCATTTATATTACCTGTAAAAGGTGTACATCCCGTAACCGGCAATAATTGTTTTATAGCACCCAATGCTACTGTAGTGGGCGATGTGGTAATGGGTGATGATTGCAGTGTATGGTTCAATGCCGTTGTACGCGGAGATGTAAATTCCATACACATAGGCAACAAAGTAAACATACAGGATGGCGCTGTTATTCACTGTACTTATCAAAAAACAAAAACCATTATTGGCGATAATGTAAGCATCGGTCACAATGCTATTGTACATGGTTGTACGGTACACGCCAATGTGTTGATAGGCATGGGCGCTATTGTGATGGACAATGCTGAAATAGGCAGCAATTCTATCATCGCCGCAGGCGCAGTAGTATTGGAAGGCGTTAAAGTGGAACCTGGTTCTATATATGCGGGCGTGCCTGCTAAAAAAGTAAAAAACATTTCAGAAGAACTCATTAATGGTGAAATAAGCAGGATCGCTAATAATTACCTTATGTACAGCAGTTGGTTTAAAAACCCGGATGAACAATGAGATAGTGTGCTATTTTTACTATTACTATTTGACTGGTTATATACTTAAATGATCTCTTGAATGAAACAAACGCCTTTTACAGAAAAGCATATTGCTGCAGGTGCGAAGATGGCAGAATTCGCAGGCTATAACATGCCTATCAGTTATACCGGCATTAATGATGAACATACTACTGTTCGTACCAATGCAGGTATATTCGACGTGAGCCATATGGGTGAATTTATCTTCAAGGGTGAAGGCGCTTTGGATCTTATACAACGGGTAACTACCAATGATGCATCAACGCTCACAACAGGTAAAGCCCAGTATAGCTGCCTTACCAACGAAAACGGCGGTATTATAGATGATCTGCTGGTGTACTGTATAGAGCAACCCAACCCGGCTGAGAGTAAGAGCGGCGTATATATGCTGGTGGTGAACGCTTCTAATATAGATAAAGACTGGGATTGGATCAGTTTTCATAATGAGGAATCCAAAGTAGAAATGCATAATATTTCAGACCGTACCTGCCTGCTGGCAGTGCAGGGGCCCAATGCGGCCAAAATATTGCAACCACTTACGGATATGGACATACTGAATTTGAAGTACTATACGTTTGTAAAAGGAAAATTTGCCGGTGTTGACAACGTAATAGTGAGTGCCACAGGATACACGGGCGCTGGGGGTGTGGAAATTTATTTTGAAGACAAAGACAATAATGCCGATACTGTATGGAATGCCATAATGGATGCAGGTAAACCAAAAGGATTGAAATTGATAGGACTGGGAGCAAGAGATACCCTTCGATTAGAAATGGGCTATTGCTTGTATGGAAACGACCTGGATGATTTTACTACTCCCCTGGAAGCAGGACTTGGATGGATAACAAAATTCACCAAAACATTTATGGCCAGCGACTATCTTAAAAAACAGAAAGACGCAGGCCCCGATAAAAAGCTGGTAGGTTTTGAAATGATTGAGAAAGGCATTCCCAGGCACGACTACCGCATAAAAGATGCTGAAGGAAACCTGATTGGCAGAGTTACTTCAGGCACCCAGGCTCCCACTTTAGGCAGGGCTATCGGTCTTGGCTATGTAATGACGGAATCCGCCGCCCTGGACACTGAAATATATGTGGAGATAAGAGATAAGAGCGTAAAAGCCAGGGTGACCAAATTACCCTTTGTACAACAACAATAAAAATATTAGATCCTATGTCCTCCATTCATCTCACCACATTTATCAAAGCGCCGCTGAACAGGGTATTTGATCTTTGCCGCAATGCAACATTATACAAAAAAGCACTGGAAGGCAGGAAAGAAACATTAACTGCAAGCGCTGCCGGCATATTGTTAAAACACAGCGATACCGTTACACTTACTGCGAAACATCTTGGTAAAACAAGAGTACTTACCATACGGGTAATTGAAATGAATATTCCTGAAAAATTTGTAGAGGAAGAAGTAACGGGAGATCTGAAGGGATTCAGGCACGAACATCATTTTAAAGAAGTAGACAATGGCACCATTGTAATAGACCTGGTAACTGTGGAAGAACCACGTGATGCGATAGGCGGCGTGATAGGAAAATTTTTTGTGAAAAACTATTTTGAAAAAATGCTGCTCAGTCGCAACGAGTTGATAAAACAATATGCGGAATCTGATAAATGGCGCGCCATAATGGAATAACATGCATACCAATATTCATTTCTTTCAGATATTTGCAGCTTAGCTGAACTTGAACATAATGGCAGAAAATAAACCCGCTGTATATACTGTACTCTCCCCAGCTTTATTAAATCTTTACGACCTCGACAACGCTATCGTTGTTATCATTGATGTATTGCGTGCTACATCTACCATAGCTACAGCATTGTATAATGGAGCAAAATATATAGTTCCGGTAGACAGTGTGCAAAAATGCATTGAACTGGGTGTAGCTACCGGCGCTATTACAGCAGGCGAAAGGGAAGGCAAAGTGGCGGAAGGATTACAACATGGCAATTCACCTTTTGAATATTCCCGTGATTTTATAGAAAATAAGGTGCTGGTATTGACCACAACCAATGGCACCAAATTATTGCATACCACCCTTGAAATGGGTGCGGAAAAAATCATCACTGGTTCTTTTCCCAACCTATCCGCCGTTATCGATTTCCTGATTTCGGAAAAACAAAACGTAATATTGGCTTGCGCCGCGTGGAAAAACAGGATTAATATAGAAGATACCCTGTTTGCAGGCGCTGTAATAAATGCGGTACGCCCTTTATTTTGATGTCAACTGCGACTCATCTGCGCTTGCGGAAGGATTATACAATGAGGCCAAAAACGACCTGTTTCATTTTGTGAAAACCAAACAGGCTTCACATTATGTACGGCTGAGCGGCTATGGATTGGAAAAAGATATTGAATATTGCCTTACAAGGGATGTCGCTAATGTATTACCTGTTTATAAGGATGGGCGCCTAGTAATAAGGTAAAAATTCCATCTTAATTAAATGAAAAGTTAACAACTCATCTTTTTTCTCCTGTGTGTTTTTTCCTTAATTTCGCCAATTAGCCTTTTCTGAACAAGAGAGGTAAATAACTGAACTTTTTATCAGCATGGCCTTACCACACCTTATTAAGTTTGTTTACAATAATGGTACAGATGAAGTAATCCGCCGGGGAAAAAAAATTCATTCTATTGGTTATGTAGAGCTGGTTGAGCACGACGACCTGCTGGGCTCTGTAACCTTTCGCGTGAAGGATGACAGCTATGCTACTTTTTACAAAGTATATATACAGAAATACAAAGACCCCAAAGGCTTATCCGTTCGCTGTACCTGTCCTTACAATCTTGGTGATATCTGCCGGCATGAAACAGCCGCATTGCTTCAGTTGCAGGACCTGGTAGATAAGAATATTGTTGGTGAAAAAGATATGCGGTATAACCAGCGCCATACGGTTATAAAAATGAAGGACATCGACCTTAAAACGATCAAACTGTTAAGCTCACCCGAAAGTTATACTGAGGCAGACCAGATTATGCGGATGCAAAAGGCAAATATACAGTCTGCAGCCAACGAGAGAGTAGAAGCAAGTCTTGCTATAAATGGCGATATATTCCCGGTTGTTTTACAAAAAAACGAAGAAAGAAATTTTGATACTTCCTGCAAATGTGATGAGCAGGAACATCCATTATGCATACATAAAGTAACGCTTTTCTTACAGTTGCTTAATGCCTACGGACCATTTTATTTTGATACTATCCGTAATTGGGACAAACAAAAAAACAAACTGCTGGAGGCATATGGCTACTCATTGGATGATGATTTAAAAGGCAAATTCGAATTTACTTATAAAGATGGAAAGCCTTTTTTGCGTGTACTTGATTTATCTATTAAAAGAATAGATCCTGTTGCTGTTCCTGTTAAGCCCAAACCCGCTGTTGCAGAAACGGGAATAGAGATGGCACCCGTAGAAGTGGAAGTATCACCTGGTATTGCCAATACAAAACGTGTGGGTTTTGTATTCAATGAAACCAATGGATCTTATCCCTACTTCTCTATTGAAGCAATATGCGGGGAAATGAGCGAAAGCAATGGAGGCGGTTTTATAGGAAAGATTGAAAAGCTTGACCTCGCGAAATTTGTAAATGCTGATGGCTACCCCGACCAGGATAAACAGATGCTGCAGCAGATACGAAAACTGCAGGATACCGAGGTAAATAAATATGTAAGCCGTAATTCACCATTTTCGGGAATTTGGGAAAACATTATACATCACGAAGATGATGATCTTCCGGAGGAAACAAAATCATTGATCACAGAGTACTGGTATCCTAAGTTGGTAAAATTATTTACTGAACAAAGGAACAGTTCCCTTGTTTATTTTTTACCTGCAAAAAAGAACTTTGTTACAGCTAATCTTTTACCGGTTCAATTATCCGAAGAAACAGCATCTCCTTCTTTTCATGTAACTGCTGTAAAAAATAAAATTGAGGTATCGTGCCATGTACAGGTAAACGGCGCAGAAGTTAACCTGAAGGAAAATGAGTGGAGCAGTGATATGGTTTTTAAATACGCAGATACCTTTTATAATTGGAGCAGGCAGGAAGATATTGCAGAGGTAGAGCGCTTTTCGCAAAAAGGCACTATTGTAGTTTCAACCGAAGATTGGCCAGATTACCTGCAAAAAACAATTGTGCCACTTACCAAAGAATACAAAGTAAAATTTGATAAGAGCTTTGTACAGGAAATTAAAGATGGCGACCCTGAAACAAAAGTACTGCTGCAGGAAAAAGGAGATTATCTCATTTTTGTTCCTTCGTTTTCATACAAAGGTTTTGAAACAAAATATAATACCAAGGATATTATTACCATTCCGGTAAATGATAAGGTATTGGAAATACACCGCAACCGTCAGGCGGAATTAGCGTTTATAAAAAAGCTGGAAAATCTTCATTCCAACTTCATTCATCCTGAAGGCTCAGCTACGCTCGCTTTGAAAGGAGCAGATGTTCTAAAAAACAACTGGTTCTTTTTATTTGTAGATACCATGAAGGAAATGAATGTGCCGGTGGTAGGGTTTGATGTATTAAAGAATTTCCGTTTCAATACGGCGCGGCCTGCTACTCAAATACACATCAGCAGTGGCATGGATTGGTTTGATGCCAAGGTAAATGTGGTATTTGGAGAACAAAACGTAAGCATTGCCGAAATAAAAAGAGCGTTGGCCAATAAGCAGCAGTTTGTTCAGTTGAATGATGGAACGTTGGGTATTCTGCCGGAGAACTGGTTAAAAAAATACTCCTTACTGTTTAGGGTAGGCGAAGGAAAGAATAATTCACTGCGCTTATCTAAATATCATCTCAGCGTTATTGATGAGCTGCATAATGAGAAAGATGAAACGGAGGTGATGATTGAGCTGGAAGAAAAATACAACCGTTTGAGAGGCTTTAACCGCATAAAAGAAATTGATCCGCCACAGCGGCTTGAACATATCCTGCGTCCTTACCAGGTGGCTGGTTATCACTGGCTCAATTACCTGAGCGAAGTAGGCTGGGGTGGTATACTGGCAGACGATATGGGTTTGGGTAAAACCGTACAGGCATTATCTTTCCTGCAATTTTATAATGACGCCAACCAATCTTTAAAAGCTATTGTAATCTGCCCAACAACCCTGATGTTTAACTGGGAGAATGAAATAAAAAAGTTCACGCCCGATCTTACTTATTTTATTCATCATGGTGGCGACAGGGCGAAAGATAAAGAGGCGTTTAAGAATGCCAACGTTATCATCACAACCTACGGGACATTGCGCAGCGACATTAAGCTGTTGACAGAAATACATTTCGACTATATTATCCTGGATGAATCGCAGGCTATCAAAAACCCGCAAAGCAAAGTAACCAAAGCGGCAGGTCTATTGATCGCTAAAAACAGGCTTTGTCTCAGTGGTACGCCGTTGCAGAATAATACATTTGATATTTATGCGCAAATGAATTTTCTGAACCCGGGCATGCTGGGTACCGTTGAATATTTCCGCAATGAATTCGCCACACCTATCGACAAATTCGGAGAGCAGGATAGAAAAGAACACCTGAAAAAATTATTGTATCCTTTTATTCTCCGCAGAACAAAAGAGCAGGTGGCAAAAGATCTTCCAGATAAAACAGAAACCATCCTGTTTTGCGAAATGCAGGAAGAGCAGCGGGAAATATATGAAGCCTACAGAAGTGATTATCGCGATAAGATCCTGGGTGTTATCAACGACCAGGGTATCGCCAAGTCGCAGTTAACCATCCTACAGGGTTTGATGAAGCTGAGACAGATCTGTGATTCACCTGCTATTATGAATGAACCGGAAAAATATCCCAATCATTCCATTAAGCTCGAAGAAATAGCCAGGGAGATCACCGAAAATATCAGCAACCATAAGGCGCTGGTGTTTTCACAGTTCCTGGGCATGCTGGCTTTGATCAAACAAAAATTAACGGAGCTGGAAGTACCATTTGAATATTTTGATGGCAGTACTTCCGCACCAGACAGGGAAAAAGCCATTACCCGCTTCCAGAATGATGACGCATGCCGTGTGTTCCTGATATCATTAAAAGCCGGTGGTGTGGGTTTGAACCTTACCGCTGCAGATTATGTATATATTGTTGATCCATGGTGGAACCCTGCCGTTGAACAACAGGCTATTGACCGTACACATCGTATCGGGCAAACCAAGAATATTTTTGCTTATCGCATGATCTGTAAAGACACCATTGAAGATAAAATTCTTCAACTGCAGGATAAGAAACGTTCATTGGCAAAAGACCTGATAGCAGATGATTCTTCCTTTGTGAAAAGCCTTACCAGGGAAGATGTGGAATACCTGTTCAGTTAAAAAAGGAATAATCTTTCTCTGCCGCCCACTTTACCGCCAAAGTTGCGGATGTTGTAGGTAAACGTAAGCATAACATAACGTTTAAGTACAGTCGTTTCTGTGTCGTTGATATAATTCTCACTAACGGTGCGGTATACACTGGTGTTCTGGTTGAGGATATCATAAACAGATAATTTCAATTGCCCTTTATCATCCTTCAGGAAAAGAAAATTAACAGCTGCATTCCATCGATAAATATTTTTTTGAATGCCTGTTGCCACCTGTGGATTGTACCTGTAATCAAGGCTTGTTTCCCATACCCAATGTTTTGGCATTCGCACAATAAACTCGCTCGATGAATTCTGGTTTGTTACTTCAAGATTGGGAAATACCTCATCTTTATAGGTACTCTTATTCCAGTTAAGTCCATAACTCTGCCTGAACTCGAACAGGTCTTTCCAGTTAAACGAAATATTAGTTCCGGGATTCAGATTCCAGTTTTTGGCTGTGCTGCTTATGTCATTTACTATCACCAATGCCTGGTTATACCTGGCCCATAAGCGGGCGCCTGCAGAAAACTTCCAGTGCTGGTTAAATTTTATCTGCTTGTTTATATTCATGTTAGTTTCCACTTTCCACACACCATCCGCATTTACAGGCGTCATTACCTGCACACCATTTTTATCAACAGTTCTCGATTGAATAACTGCGTTATCAGTGATCATACCATAGAAGTACAGGTTGTAATTGATATTAGTTTTCATATCGTATTTATAGGTATTGATATTAACAAAATGGCTTACAGAAGGCTTTAATGCCGGGTTGCCTTTTTGAATATACAGGGGATTGGTATTATCTGCAACCGGTTGAAGATCGTTTACCTGTGGTTCATTGGCAGATGCGGCGTAATTAATATTCCAACTGGCGATATTGATGTTAAGTGAAGGAAGTATATAATTAAACCTCTGCGGTATGGAAGGATTTTTTTGAAATTCATTATCAATCTGCAGCAACTGGTAATTAATACCAGGAGAAACAGAAATTTTTTTGTATGAAAATTTTATGGATGCCCTTGTTGTACTTTTGATGCCCGCTCTTCTAAAGCCATTGCTTAAGGAATCGTTGGGCGTTTCGTATTCATGATTATTTCCGTTATCATCAAACGTACTTATATTATCCCTGTTATTAAAATAATTAAAGTTTTCACTTAGCTGCAAAGACAGTTTATCATTAACAGGTTCATTATAATTTGCAAAAGCGCTCAGTGAAGTGTTATCTAATTTTCTGTCCCGCAACTGATTCAGGAAAGTAGTAGATGGTTGTTGATACTCATAAAAAATATTTTCTGCATCATTGTATTGAGCGTTATTATTACCCGATGCAGTAAAATTAGCCGATGCAAACAAAGACCTTCCCTTTTTCGTAAACTTTTTATTGAGCGAAATAAACTGCGAAAATTCCATACCATTACCATTTGTGCGCTGCCTGTTATTACTTTCATTTAACAGAGGATTGTAGTTACTGTAAGTTTCAAACAACATATCCTTGTTACCCTTCAATGTAGAAAGCGTAAGAGAAGGACGAAACTCAAATGTTGAAAGTGAGTCAATTGCCCATTTTAAAAAGCCGCCTATCCGGTGCGTGTAGTTTGTATTTTGCTCTGTGTTGCTGTTGCGGGTTACCATAGTAGTATCTGCAAAAAACTGCTGCCGGTTATTCAACTGAGCTACCTGGCTATTTATTTCTCCATAAAAATATTGCAGGTTCAATGTTACTTTTTTACCCAATTGATTATTCATATTTATACCACCACCTGTTGACCGCTGAATGCCCTGCCCTGTGCCGCCAAATGAAATATTATTCAATGCAAAGCCACCGTCATTCATTATCATCATGCTGTTGAAACCACTTCTGCTAAAGCCTCCTATATTGCTGATATCACTTATACCAAAGCCCGGCCTGTTAAGATTATTGGTATATCCCAGTATGCTTACCTGCAGTGTATCTCTGAAAAGGTTGAATATGCCACCGGTCTCATATCGGTTATCTGTACCTGCACCGGCATACGCTTTACCAAACCATCCTTTTTTAATACTCTTTTTGAGTTTTAAATTGATCACCTGCCCTATTTGTCCTTGTGGTAAATCGGGGTTCTGCTGCATCTGTTCTTTATCATCCGTTACCTGGATTTTCTCAATAATATTAGCGGGAAGATTTTTGGTGGCCATCTGCGGATCGCTTCCAAAAAACTCCTTTCCATCTACGTACAACTTATTTACCTTTCGTCCGTTCACCGTAATATTTCCCTGAGCATCTACTTCAACTCCCGGCAGTTTACGCAACAGGTCTTCAACCAGGGCCGAAGGAAGTGTTTTAAAAGCCTCCGCATTAAATTCAATTGTATCTCTTCTCACCATTACCGGTGGTCTTTCTGCAACTACCAGCACTTCTTCCATCAACCTCGCGTCGGGTTCCAGTTTAATAGTGCCCATATCCATTTGAAATTGACCTGATGATAAAAGAAAAGTTTTACGATATGTTGCCGAGCCTGCATGTGTAATAATCACACGACAGGAATCATCTAATGGTAAACCCGGCACTTTAAATACCCCTTGCGGATCACTTAACCTGTATGTAATAAGCGCTGTATCTTTTGCATGAAAAACAGCAATGGTTGCTAATGACAGTGGGGTCTTTCCCGCAGAATCAGTAAGCTTTCCGGTAATAACGCCCTTTGATGATTGAGCATGTGCACATAAAAAAATACAGGAGCATAATATTGTAAAAGCAGTTCTCTTCATGGCGTCTTTAATAAACTAAGAAATTAGTTTTTAAAACTAAATCATTAGTTTGAAATAAACAAAATAAAATCTTTAAGCCTATTTATCCGGGCACTAACTTCTTCCGGCATTTTTCCGCTTTCCTCCCATCATCGAAAACTTATTTGCACGTCAAAAAAATATTGTCTCAGGCAAGTAGTACATTTGAAAACCAATTGCTTTCTAATAAATAAAACACGCCTATGCTCAGCAAAACGGATATTGAACAATATTTTATTGCGGAAAAAAATGCAGGGCTATTTTTTCTTTTAGCCGGCATTGCTGCAGTATGCATTGCGCTCGCTTTTTTTATTTTTTTCAAAACCAATCTGCATAAGGGAATGGCATGGCCATTACTTATTCTGGGCATTATACAAGCTATTGTTGGCTATACCATTTATTCCCGCAGCGATCAGCAACGCATAGATAATGTCTATGCGTTTGATATGAATCCCGGCAAACTCAAATCGCAGGAACTTCCCCGCATGCAGAAAGCAGTAAAATCCATCTCTCTTTTTTTATGGATCGAATTGATTACTCTTATTGTCGGCATTAGTTTATTGGCTGTAAACAGACAATTTTTCTCGCATAATTCTGCCGCACCCTACAATGCGCTTTGGCTGGGTGTGGGCATCGTGCTTATTGTAGAAGCCTTGCTTCTTTCCGGGCCGATTTTATGGCCTACAAAAGAGGAAAAATCTATACAGATAAGCTTGAGCAGTATCTAAAAAAGTAATTTTTTTAACATTTCCGAAATATTTCGTATTTCAAAAAATTCCTTTACTTTTGATCTACTAAAGTTTTCGTAATTAAAACACTCAACTGTATGCATACATTATTCTACAAGCGCCTTGCCGCGATTATACTATCGGCCGCATGCGTATTTAATTCAATCGCCGTTATTGCGCAAGACAAAAAAAGGAAAACACAGAAACGGGAAGAAATCATCATAAAAAAGAAAACGGATAAAGATGAAAAGACAACCATTGTTATTGATGGTGATAAGGTAACAGTAAATGGTAAACCCATTACTGATTTGAACGACAAAGATGTGATTGTAAAAAAACTTAACCTGGAAATAAATGATGACTTGTGGAATAATGATAATGATGAAATGGATATAGAAGCGCCTGTTGCCATTGATATAGAAGCGCCTGAAGCTATTGCCCCACTCCCACCCATGCCTCCTATGCCGCCTATTCCAGATGTTGATTTTCAACCGGGAGATTTTAATATAAATGAAGACTTCAATATAAATGGAGACAATATTTATTTTAATAACCAGTCGAAACCCATGTTGGGCGTATATACTGAGAAAGATGATAAAGGAGCCAAAATAACCAATGTAGTAGAAGGAAGTCCCGCAGAAAAAGCAGGTTTACAGAAAGG
Source organism: Agriterribacter sp. (assembly GCA_047600465.1). GTDB lineage: Bacteria > Bacteroidota > Bacteroidia > Chitinophagales > Chitinophagaceae > Agriterribacter. Next base: position 1,973,668 of record JASGKU010000004.1, on the reverse strand, counting down.
CGATATTATTACAAAAGTGGGTGACAAAAGCGTAAGCGATCCTGCTTCGCTGGCAGATATTATTGGTGATATGGAACCCAATAAAGAAGTGGATATTTATTACCTGCGCGATAAAAAAGAAAAAAAGGTAACAGTGAAATTAGGGGAACGCAAAGAGTCGTTTAGCAAGTCATTTAATTTTGCAGAACCCAGCCCAAAATGGAACCAGGATTTCTTTAAATATAAATTTAACAACGATGGCTTATATAATAAAAGACCAAGGCTTGGTATACGTATACAGGATCTGGAAGAAGGCGATGGTGTAAAGGTAATAGACCTGGAAGATTCTTCTGCCGCTGCTAAATCAGGCATTAAGAAAGATGATGTTATTACTAATATCGACGGAACTGATATCAAAAATACAGATGATGCAAGAGAAAAAATGAATGCGGTAAGAGAGAAGTCAACGTATCCGGTAAAAGTATTACGCAATGGCAGCCCTGTAACCGTTGAGGTAAAAATTCCAAAGAAATTGAAGACTACTGATCTTTAATATTATCACTCAATCATACATCAAAAAAAAGATGATCGTTGCTGATCATCTTTTTTTATTATTACACCCGTTGCATAACAATGTTGAATATCTTGCAGCATTAAATTTTGCACCTATGTACATAAGTACAAAAGGATTTTTTTGGTTGATGGCTGCCGTTGTTATGTTAAATGCATGCCATCAACAGCAGCCAGCCATGCAGATCAATATAACTGTTCAGCACAACCCTGAAAAGCAGGTAGTATCGCTGGTTGGCAAAGATTATGGAGAGAATCCAATAGTACTTGATACTGTAACGCTAAATGCAGGCGACAGTAATTGCCATTTTGAAACGTTGATTTCATCAAAAACTATTTACAGCATACGTTTTCAAAAAGAACACCGCTATATATTATTCAGCAATGATGTTACACCGGTTAATATTACTGTGGATTGGAATAATTTTCCAGGCTACACGGTTTCGTCACCAGCATCAAGCTCATTAAAAAATATGCTTGTATCGTATGATAAGCTGCTAACGGAAAAGGATAAGCTATTAAAAGACAGTGTACAGTTTAATACAGATAGTCTGCGCAATGTACAAGCAGGATTGGTGCAACAACAAACAAAAAAAGGATTGGAATATCTTTCGCAATATATAGATACAGCGAAAAGTCCGGCAGTTGCATTATATGCTTTGGGTATATTACAGCAACAGCAGAATGATTCTGTTACTATGAAGCCTTTGACAAGAAAACTGGCAACCCGGTTTCCATCGGATCAAAGTATTCTTAAACTGAACCAGGATTATGCTGCGTGGTTAAAACAAAAGGCTGATGAACCAGCAGCAGGAAAGATGTTGCCAGCTTTTAGTTTGCCCGACACCAGTGGACAACCCATATCCACACAATCTTTTCATGGCAAATATTTGTTGATTGACTTCTGGGCAAGTTGGTGTGAATTATGCCGCAAAGAAAATCCGAATGTTGTAAATGCTTACAATACTTATAAGGAAAAAAACTTTGCTATACTGGGAGTTTCCTTAGACAGTTCTAAAGCAGCGTGGCTGGATGCCATTCATAAAGATAAATTAAGCTGGCAACAGGTGAGCGATCTTAAATATTGGAAAAGCAGTGTAGTATCATTGTTCAATATTGAAAGCCTACCCTTTAACGTGCTTGTAGACCCGGAAGGAAAAATAATTGCAACCAATCTTACAGGACCAGCATTGCACCAAAAACTCGCAACAGTATTACCGTAAAATGTTTTATTATTTTACCGGCTGCACGGTGTATCCTTTTTTGCGCAGGAGATTAATTACACCTCTATCACCGGCTAAATGACCCGCACCTACTGCAAAAAATGTAGGTTGATCTTTTATGGCTTTTTCAATAATCGGTATCCAATTTTCATTCCGGTTGTATAATAAGGCATCTTCTTCACCGGCAATATCAGGTGAGGAAGCAATTTGCTGGTATAAAGAATCAAGATGCTGGGTTTTATAAAAACCGATCATCTTAGCAAAATCTTTTTTCTGGTCATCAAAATTATTAATATAGCTCATCAGCATATTCGCCTGTGTACTATCAGGCATATCATCAAATACTTTTATCTGATCTTCGACCGTTTCAAGCCCCAGTACTTCTTTACCCTGCTCCTTTGCCATCTTTACAAAAGTCATTTCATAAGATTCCTGTTTTTCGCATGGCAATGTTTTAAGTGTAATCATGCTATATAGCACAAACGGTTTCATTGTACTAAAAAATGTAAGCGGCATACCCACCGAATCTCTGAAAAAAGTATTCAGTTTATTATAATCGCTCTGGCTAAAAAAATCACTCAGCTTTTTATCTTTAAGCAGAGAAAGCTGCAGCATTTTCATATTCATGGATGGATCGTCCATATCAATTTCCAGGTAAATTTTATTGCTGGCTGAAAATCTTTTTTTGAGTTGTTCACTTATCAAAAAATCTTTCGCACAAATCATATGTATAGTGCCATACAGGTAAGAAGGTTTTGTGATGCCATTGCCTGTAATCTCCCATAACAATGCATTTTGTAATGCTGGTTGTGCCTGAACTTTAGCAGCATTAAATGGCTGTATAAATAAAACAGAGAGCAACAAAGACAGATTACGCATATCAACAACATTAAGATTCATCATTCATTTCACTCAGCATGCTTTTTAACCGATCAATATATTTTCCATACAGGCGGTTGATATACCAGCGGTAAACAAAGTAAAGCACTACCGTAAAAATAACGGCAAATGCGCTATATATCAAAGTAAAGTTTGCCATGCGGGCATACGCATAGAGTGATGGAAGAAAAACGATATGCTTATAATATACCAGCAGGTAAAAAAACAACAATATAACGGGCACCATTAATGTACCTGTAACCAGATACAAACGCACATATTTTTCGAGCGTTTTCAACTGCAGCTCCAGGTTTGATTTTACCCTGCAGGAAGTACATTCCATTTCCCTGAGCAATTTATTTTTCTTATAAAAATAAACGCCGAATATGCCTGCCAGTATTATATACATCCAGCTTACTTCCTTGAGTCTTCCATCAAAAGCAATAAAATAAAAAAGGGCAATAGTTGTTACACAAACCGCCACTACTATCAACTCAATAAAAAGATTACGCTTCATAGTAGCCACTATGGTTCGTTGCGACACAACAGGAACCATTAGGGTGCTATCATATAATTTTATGGAAGCAACCGGCTTATCGGTTGCATTGTTCCATATTTCTTTTAATAACTCCAGTTCCATATTCTAAGTATTATATGATTATTACGATTAAACAATTCAAGGTTTAATCATGATCTTTCTTAACTTTTCTTTTATACGATTCATTTTTACCCTCAGGTTTCCCTGGCTCATTCCTAAAATCTCTTCCATTTCTTCATAGCTTTTATCATCAAGGTAAAGCATAATTAATGCTTTTTCAACATCGGTTAAATGCTGAATGGCCTCATTCATCATTTTTATTTTCTCATTTTTTTCTGCATCCTGTTCTTCATATATGGCATGAATGGCGTCTTGCTCAAACAACACCGTATTAATGGAACGCTGCTCCTTTCGGTAGCCGGATATGGCTGTATTAAGTGCAATGCGATAAATCCAGGTACTGATCTTCGACTCCTGCCTGAACTTTGGAAATGCTTTCCATACCTGCATTATCATTTCCTGGTACAGGTCTTCTCTATCTTCCACAGAATAACAATACATACGGCATACCTTATGGAGTATCCCATTATTGTTCCTGAGCATTTCCAGGAAATACTGTTGTGTGGTATCTGTGCCCAAAAAATTGAATATGCTGCAAATATATCAGTAGCGCTTACAATAAAAATGTTACATTTATATGGTAGTTTAATCTCATGTCTTTTTCGGTTCGTATATGTGAGTAAGCCAGATTATGATACGTACAATTTTTTTTATAATAACTATATTCAGCCTTTTTCAAGGCAAAGTAGCGGCACAGATCAGGCATAATGCTTTTATTAAAAATCAGCCACCTGGAAGTTATACCTTCTCAAAAACCAATTATCACTATTCTATAGCACTATCACATATAGCTGATAGTTCAAAACAGGTACAAAAACAAATACCAGTTTATGCTGCTGCTGGTTTTTCAGCAAACAATCTTCCTTCGGATTACTACACTACTCATTTTGGATTTTTCTGTAAAAAAGAATTGCAGTTTGAAAAAACTACGAAAATACCATTGAGAGTAAGATTAGGCTCGCTGAGTTATTGCAATACATTGGAAGGAAAATAAGAACATTATTTTAACAGTTTTTCAAACATCAGGTAGCCAAGCTGAAGTTGATCGTCCTGCATATTTGATGGAGATAAAACCACTGAATATTTTTGCTTGAACACGGGAGATAAAATTTCACTGATCTCAAAAATATCATCTACATCTATCCCATACTTATCATCCACATGAGATTCAGCGCCTTTAAAACCGGTATGCTTGTAAAAAGTAGTTTGCTTTGAGCGTTGTATCGCCTGGACTTTATCAGCACAAGCTGTCAATATTTTATAATGGTATTCTTCAAATTCGTTTTGCTTATACCCACCAAGGTTGATAAAAAAGAGTTTAACGCCAGATGATACGGCATCTTCTTTATTATTCTTTTCTACAATATTCACCGCATAACCATCTACGTGAGTAACGGCTCTCCATGCATCAATATGCAGTTTTCTATCAGCCTCGGGCCAAAATGTGTACATATCTTCTACAAGGTCTTTTAATTCATTTCCTATCCCGAAAAAAATATCGTGTTGCTCTGTATTACGACCTGGTGGTGTGCAACCCAGTAAAATCATAAATAATGTTGGCGACTGCATTTTTAAAAATAGCAATTTATCTTCTACACGTTTGTCTTTTCATTGCCGGCTACTTTTTTATCTTGTTTGGTTTTAGGATTGATGTGTTCTTCTTTAGACGGACTGTGTGGAAACCCCGGAAAATCCTGGTCAATATGATTGTCAGGATTCTCCTGCACTTCTTCCTTAGTTTTTATAGGAGTTGTTTTTGCTTTTTTGGAAGGCTTGTGCTTACTTATTTTACTTCTCATATAACATGTATTTGTAAGTGTAATTACAAATACATGCCAAAATAAACCGATTTTAAATTCTTAATGTACTACATGTTCTACCAAGTGGGCGGTGAGACAGCGCCACGGTGATGCTACAGGTTATGCCTCCACCAACCTGCAAAAATTTCACCCCGTGAAAAGGAGAATTTAAAATGGATCTTTTTGAATGATAGGCTTACGACTATATTCCGTGAAAATTTTGCCCCAATTGTTATTCTGCCTCTACCAGTTGTTTTATCTGCACCAAAATAGGATTCCAGCCTTCGCCTCCATTAAATGCCTCCTTATATCTTTTTTCACCATCAGCAACGATAGCGTAATCGCCTTGGGTTACCGTTAGTTCGGTTATGCTATTTTGTTCAGTAAGCGAATAAGTAACCGTTAAATAATTTTCCGGTTTATCTTCTATAATTGAATTGGGATCGATGGTAGTGTATGCTAAAAATTTACCCGGATTAATATCTACGATATTTCCTTTTACAAATACCATTTCTTTTCCGTCATAACTTCCTCTCCATAATAACGAGCTTCCTTTTTTCCAGTCAGATACAGTTTCGCAGCCAAACATATATTTTTTTGTTTGTTCAGGGTTGGTGAGCGCATCCCAAACCTTTGCAGCAGGCGCATGAATGCTGATAACATTCTTTACAAATAATGGAGCAGCCATGATAATATTTTTAAAATTTAGAGTAAGTATACACAAGTAAACTTAAAGAATGCAACTTTTAAAAACAATGTATTGTTAGAATAGTGATATATAAAAAACTGCCGGCAGGATATACTTAGCATATATTCTGCCGGCAGAAATAATTATAGGAAATCCTATTGCTGATTAAACCTTAAGCGTTCTGTTTAGGTACGTCCTTTTCTTTCATACCATCTTCGATCTCTTTCTGAACGTTGCTTTTAGCATCGTTAAACTCACGGATGCCACGTCCTAATCCACGCATGAACTCAGGAATTTTACGTCCACCAAAAAGAATCAGAACTGCAAGAATGATCAAAATCCACTCAGTACCACCAGGCATTGATATCAGCAAATTGTAATTAGATAAAAGCATCATGATAAAATTTAAAGATGAGCAAACAAAGGTACAATTTTAATTGTATGATAATCGAATTTACAAAATAGTGTATTGGTTAACCCATATTTAACACAAACGGAAACCAAGCAATTTTGGTTTCCGTTTGTGTATAACTTATCAAATAATTTATATACCCATTCTTTTTTCCTTAATTCTTGCGCTTTTACCGCTACGGCTGCGCAGAAAGTAAAGTTTTGCACGGCGTACTTTACCCACTTTATTAAGGGTTACAGATTCAATATTGGGTGAAAACAGCGGGAAGGTTCTTTCAACACCTACGCCGTCAGAAATTTTACGAACAGTAAATGTAGCTGTGCTGCCAGTACCCTGACGCTTGATTACATCGCCTTTAAAGCCCTGTATACGGCTTTTGTTACCTTCTACCACTTTATAGTTTACGGTAACATTATCACCAGCTTTAAAACTGGGTAATGCTTTTTCCGGGGTCAATTGTTCGTGAACAAATTGTACTGCTGTGCTCATGGCTACTTAATTTTAAGGGACGCAAAGGTAATAACCAGATGCTTAAAATCCAAAACAAATTCGGGTTTCAGGTTACAAGTTTCATGTTTCAGGATGTGCCCTGTAACCAGTAACCTGCAACCTGTAACTTTATCTTGCTATATTCACCGCTCTCTTTTCCCGTATTACGGTTACTTTGATCTGACCGGGATAGGTCATTTCGGTTTGGATCTTCTGGGCTATTTCAAAACTGAGTTTATCGCTGTCTGCATCGGTCATTTTATCGGCCTCAGCTATAACACGCAACTCCCTGCCAGCCTGTATAGCATAGGCTTTTTCAACCCCGGGATAAGCCAATGCAAGGCTTTCCAGCTCTTTAATTCGCTGCAGGTACTGTTGCATAATTTCCCTTCTGGCACCGGGTCTTGCCCCGCTGATGGCATCGCAGGCCTGTACAATAGGAGAAATAACATACTGCATTTCCATTTCATCGTGGTGAGCACCGATAGCATTCACTACGGCAGGGTTCTCCCCATATTTTTCAGCCAGCTTAGCTCCCAGCAAGGCATGGCTTAATTCACTTTCTTCATCGGGCACCTTGCCAATATCATGTAAAAGACCGGCACGTTTTGCCAACTTAGGATTAAGACCCAGTTCCGCAGCCATCGTTGCGCATAAATTAGCAGTTTCGCGGCTGTGCATGAGCAGGTTTTGACCGTAAGAAGAACGAAAACGCATACGTCCCACCATTCTTACCAGTTCCTTATGAAGCCCATGTATACCTAATTCAATAACCGTTCTTTCCCCAATTTCCAGCACCTGTTCATCCAGTTGCTTCCGTGTTTTTTCTACCACTTCTTCAATACGGGCAGGATGGATACGACCATCGGTAACCAGACGTGTTAACGCAAGGCGCGCCACCTCTCTTCTTAAAGGATCAAAAGATGATAATACAATGGCTTCGGGAGTATCATCCACTATCAGGTCAACACCGGTGGCAGCTTCAATAGCCCTGATGTTTCTACCTTCACGACCGATGATCTGTCCTTTTATTTCATCTGTTTCCAGGTTAAATACCGTAACAGTATTTTCTATAGTCTGCTCAGCGGCTGTACGTTGTATGGTTTGAATAACCAGTTTACGTGCTTCTTTATTAGCTTTAATTTTAGCCTCTTCTATAATTTCCTGTTGTATAGAAAGGGCCTGTGATTTTACTTCATTTTTGAGTGTATCCAGCAATTGAGCTTTTGCTTCCTCGGCTGTTAATGCAGATATTTTTTCAAGCCTGCGGATATGTTCTTCCTGGTGTTTCTCTAACTCGGTACGTTTCTGGCTTACCACCTCTATCTGCCTGTTAAGGTTTTCTTTGATGGCATCGTTCTCTTTTACTTGTTTTTCTATATTTTCTAATTTCTGGCTAAGGCTTTGTTCTTTTTGGCGGGCTCTGGTTTCCGATTCATTGATTTTTTTGTTTTTTTCCAGCACTACTCTATCGTGCTCGGCCTGCATTTGTACAAATTTTTCTTTGGCCTCGAGCAGTTTCTCTTTTTTCAGCGTTTCGGAAGTTGTTTTTGCATCTGCCAGAAGTTTTTCAGCCTGTGCGTTGGCTTCATCTATTTGCTTTTTAGTATTTGCTGCAAAAATGAACTTTCCTATCACCACGCCTACCGCCACACATACTACAGCTATTATAATGGACAAGACATTCGGTTCCATGAATTTTTAGTTTATACTGTTCTTTTATGTTTTTCCTTCCTATGCTCATATAATCATAGTAAGTTGTAATTGGCGAAGATACAAAACAACGGCTAATGGCAGCAACGGAGATATAAATTTCAGTAATTTGCATGCTTAACGTTTATCATGAAAAAAGGAATAATCGCCATATTGATGTTGTTGCCCTTGTTGATATTTGCACAGGCAGATAAGCCAGTGCCGTTTACTATTGAGGGTAATCTAAATAAAATAAAAGACAGCATTACCTGGATATTTATTGATTATTTCAGTGGAAATAACCGGGTAAATGACAGTGCTAAAGTGATAAAAGGTAAATATAGTTTTAAAGGAAAACTGGCGGAACCCACTATGGCGAGGCTTACGCCAAAATATAAGGCACCGGGCGCGAACATTGACCCTTCGCAGGTTACCCTTACCATTTACCTGCAGCCGGCAAATATGACTTTTACCAGTACAGGTACTTTCAGCAACATAAACATTAAGGGATCTGCTGCCCAAACTGATTTTCAGAAATTTGAAAATGAAATTCAGCCTTACAGCGATAGCATGCGTACCTACTTCAACCAATACAGCCAGGCAAGACAAACGAGTAATACCACTTTGATGGAAGAGATCAAAAGCAAGGCGATGACGATGGAAGCATATATAAAGAACAATATATTTCAGTCGTTCATCAAAAACAATGCTTCCTCGCCCATCGCATTATTTGCCTTACAGCAATTTGCAGGCAACGGTGAAATAGATGTAGATAAGGTTGAGCCTTTGTTTAACGGGCTTTCACCTGAAGTTTTGGCTTACCCATCTGCCAAACAGTTTAAAGAAAGAATTGATTTCAGCAAAAGAACTGCTATCGGGCAAGTGGCGGCCGATTTTACTCAAAATGATACACTTGGTAACCCGGTTAAGCTTTCTTCTTTAAGAGGTAAATATTTATTGGTTGATTTCTGGGCAAGCTGGTGCGGACCATGCCGCCAGGAAAATCCGAATGTAGTTGCTGCATATAACAGGTATAAAGAAAAAGGCTTTTTTGTGTTAGGTGTATCACTCGACAGGCAGGGTGGAAAATCTGCCTGGTTGAAAGCTATACACGAAGATGGACTTACCTGGACACATGTAAGCGATTTGCAGTTCTGGAACAATGCAGTGGCAAGACTATATGGCATTGAATCCATCCCTCAGAACTTTTTATTGGACCCTACCGGTAAAATTATCGGCAAAAACCTCCGCGGAGCTGACCTGGACAGCAAACTGGAGGAGGTATTGGGGAAATAATCTCAAAATCTCTCATTTCAAATTTGAAATTTCAAATTTGAAATGTACCTTTGCCGCCCCAAAAAGTTCTTTTTTGAATTTGGGAGTTCCGGTAATTGCCGGGACGCTATCACCAAAAAACGTAAAAAATGGCAAAAGAAATCAGTGGCTTTGTAAAGCTACAGGTAAAAGGCGGTCAGGCAAACCCTGCACCTCCGGTAGGTCCTGCATTGGGTTCCAAGGGTGTAAACATCATGGAATTCTGCAAGCAGTTTAATGCTCGTACGCAGGACAAAATGGGAAAAGTACTTCCCGTTCTCATTACAGTTTATACCGACAAATCTTTCGAATTTGTCATCAAAACTCCTCCCGCAGCCGTTCAGTTATTGGAAGCCGCTAAACTTGCAAAGTGGTTCTAAAGAGCCTAACCGTAATAAAGTGGGCAAAGTAAATTGGAACCAGGTTGAAGCAATTGCAAAAGACAAAATGCCTGATCTGAACTGTTTTACCGTTGAAAGCGCAATGCGCATGGTAGCAGGTACAGCAAGAAGCATGGGTCTTACGGTTGATGGTAAAGCTCCCTGGGAAAATTAAATCTTCACTTCCAAAAACTGAATGAAAATGGCGATCAGCAAAAAAAGAAAAATTTCGGTAACGAAAATTGATAAAAGCAAAGCGTATTCATTGAAGGAAGCTTCATCCCTTGTAAAGGAAGTGAATACTACAAAATTTGATAGCTCCGTAGATATACACCTTCGTTTAGGTGTGGATCCTAAAAAAGCAGACCAGGCAATACGTGGTACTGTTACTCTTCCGCACGGAACGGGTAAAACCAAAAAAGTGCTGGTGCTTTGTACTCCTGACAAAGAAGAAGCAGCAAGAGCCGCAGGTGCTGACTATGTAGGACTGGATGAGTTTGTTACAAAAATTGAAGGTGGTTGGGTTGATATGGATGTAATTGTGGCAACGCCTTCTGTAATGCCTAAAATTGGTAAACTTGGTAAAATATTAGGACCACGTAACTTAATGCCGAATCCTAAAACAGGTACCGTTACCAACGATGTGGCTGCAGCCGTTAATGAGGTTAAAGGTGGTAAGATTGCATTCAAGGTAGATAAAGCAGGTATCATCCATGCTTCTGTTGGACGTGTAAGCTTTTCACCGGAAAAGATCGCTGAAAACAGTCTTGAATTTATCAACGCTATTATTAAGGCAAAGCCTGCAACCGCAAAAGGTACTTACCTTAAAAGTGCATTTATGGCAAGCACTATGAGCCCTGGCATTGCACTTGACACCAAATCATTAATGAACTAATGCTTCAAAAGCATAAAAATCTTTTTGTATGACCAAACAGGAAAAAAACGAAGTGATTGAGTTGCTTAAAGGCAAGTTCTCACAATACAATAATTTTTATATCACCGATACAGAATCACTGACGGTAGAACAGGTAGTTAAATTGCGCCGTGCATGTTTCAGCAAAAATGTTGAAATGAAAGTGGCAAAGAACACTTTGATCAAGAAAGCGCTTGAATCAATTGACAGCACCAGGTTTACAGGTGTTTATGATTCATTGAATAATGTAACCGCTCTGTTGTTTTCAGAAAACCCAAAAGAGCCTGCATTAATATTGAGTTCTTTTCGCAAAGATAGCAAAGGAGAGAAGCCGCAATTAAAAGCTGCTTTTATTGATGGTGATGTATTTGCTGGTGACAATCAATTAGAAACATTGACTAACCTTAAGAGCAAGCAAGATCTTATCGGTGAAATCATTGGCTTATTACAATCACCTGCTAAGAACGTTATCAGTGCATTGAATGCCGGTAACAAATTAGCTGGATTGATAAAAGCATTGGAAGACAGAGCGCAGTAATTTGAGATTTGAGATTTGAAATTTATTTCAGATCTCAAATTTTAAATTTCAAATTTTTTATCCCAGCCTGAGGGATAATATACAACCAAATTTTTTTAATTACTCCGCCGGAGCACAGGCAATGAAGGCGGTAAAAATTTGTAACAATGGCAGATTTAAAAGCATTCGCTGATCAGTTAGTAAACTTATCAGTAAAAGAAGTAAACGAATTAGCAAAAATCCTTAAAGACGAGTACGGTATTGAGCCTGCAGCTGCTGCTGTAGCTGTAGCTGGTCCTGCTGCTGGTGGTGGCGCTCCTGCTGCTGAAGAAAAAACTGCATTCAATGTAGTATTGAAAGCTGCTGGCGCTAACAAACTTGGTGTGGTTAAAATCGTAAAAGATCTTACCGGCTTAGGTTTGAAAGAAGCGAAGGATTTAGTAGATGGCGCACCAAAACCAATTAAAGAAGGTGTTGCTAAAGCTGAAGCTGATGACATCGCGGCTAAGCTGAAAGAAGCTGGCGCTGAAGTAGAAATCGCTTAATTCGATTTTGAAAATATAGAAAAGGTCATCCGCCTTGGCGGATGACTTTTTTTATGCGGTATTATGCAGAAATAGTAATTTTCAATTCTGCCATTAGGCCGGTGCGTTATAATTATGAATGTAAAATCTGCGATTGTTGTAGGAAGTGGTGTTGCCGGTATGGCTGTTGCTATTCGCCTGGCGGTGAAAGGTTATGCCGTAACAGTGTATGAAAAAAACAGCTACCCTGGCGGAAAGCTTTCCCTCATTGAAAAAGACGGTTATCGATTTGATGCAGGTCCATCACTATTTACCGATCCGCAGGAATTGGAAGCATTGTTTGCTCTTGCAAACGAACCGATAAACGCATATATCAACTATAAAAAAATTGATTGTACCTGCAAGTATTTTTTCTCCAACGGAAAAATCATTCATACATGGAGTGATCGCGATAAACTGGTAGCAGAATTTCTTGAAAAAGCGGGTGAACCCGAACATACCATTGCACAATATCTTGATCAGTCAGAAAAATTATACGATAACATCGGAAATATTTTTCTGAACAATCCCTTACAAAAAAAAGAAACCTGGATCCGAAGATCTATTTTAAAAGCACTCACTAACGTGCGCCCCTATCTTTTAATCAATACTATGAACGAATATCATGAGGCTAAGTTTAAAACAGGCGAAGCCATACAAATATTCAACAGGTTTGCTACTTACAATGGCTCCAACCCATATAGCGCTCCCGCTATGATGAGCATTATTCCGCATATAGAATTAAATGGAGGCGCTTATTATCCTACCGGCGGAATGATCAGTATTACAAATGCTTTGTATCAACTCGCATTAAAAAAAGGTGTTCGCTTTTCATTTAATACATACGTACAAAAAATCAATATAGAAGAAGGTATTGTTAAAGGCATTACAACTGCAGGAGAAACTATTCCGGCTGATGTGGTGGTGAGCAACGCAGACGTTTATTTTACTTACAAATATTTGCTGGGTAATGAGACACAGGTAATGAACCTGGAAAGAAAAGAAAAAAGCAGCAGTGCCATTGTATTTTATTGGGGAATAAAAAAACAGTTTCCACAATTGCAGTTACACAATATTTTTTTTAGTGGCGATTACAAAGCGGAATTCAAGTGCCTGTTCAATGAACATACTATATATAGAGATCCTACTATCTATATTAATGTCACTTCAAAAATGGAGACAGGGCATGCACCGGAAGGAAAAGAAAATTGGTTTGTAATGATCAATGCACCAGCCAACTATCAGCAAAACTGGGAAGAACTTGTTCGGTTTACCCGCAAGCAGGTACTAAAAAAATTAAGAGCAGTACTTAAAGACGACATAGAGCCCCATATTGAAACAGAAACGATATTAGACCCGCCTGCATTAGAAAAAAATACCGGTGCCTGGTCTGGTTCCTTGTATGGCCCCAGTTCTAATTCAAGGAGAGCAGCTTTTGCAAGACATCCAAATTTCAGCAACAAAATCCAGGGATTATATTTTTGCGGAGGTACTGTTCATCCAGGTGGGGGAATTCCACTCTGTTTAAAAAGCGCGAAAATTGTTGGAGAGATGGTACCCTCAGTGAATGGTGAATAGAGAATGTAAAGCCGTTGTTGATTTCCGGAAGTGCATTTCTGTGTATGAGGATCTCCGGGCTACACCCGGAGTTATGAAGAGTTGAAGTCCTTTGGACTTCACGTTTGTTTCGCCCAAAGCGATTATTGATGCTGTATACAAAAGCCTGAAAGGCTTTAATTATGTTAACCATCGGCGCAGCCGGTGGTTAGCAAAAATCATACACCAACTCCAAAGGAGTTGAATACAAGAGGGATAGCTATAAGCGCAATTAAATAATATAATCCATATCGCCCCTTCACCCTCTACCGTTCACCTTCCTCACCCAATCTTTCTCCACAAACTTTTCCCGCTCTTTTCCTTTTCTTAACTTGCACTCATGCAGGATTATTTAAAAGGATTGAATGAAAGGCAGAAAGAAGCCGTGTTGTATATTGATGGACCGCTGATGATTATTGCCGGCGCAGGCAGTGGCAAAACAAAAGTGCTTACTACACGTATTGCGCACCTGATGGCGAAAGGTGTGGATGCATTTAATATATTGGCGCTCACTTTTACCAATAAGGCGGCAAAGGAAATGAAGGAAAGGATAGAACACATCCTGGGAAATAATGAGGCGCGTAATTTATACATCGGAACCTTTCACAGTGTTTTTGCGAGAATATTAAGAAGTGAAGCGCATCGTCTTGGCTACCCGAATAATTTCACTATTTATGATACGGATGATGCTAAAAGCGTAGTAAAAACCGTGATCAACGAAATGAACCTGGATGATAAACATTATAAACCCAATACTGTTTACAACCGTATATCCAGTGCAAAAAATGCGTTGGTAACTGCTGAAGAATATGCCAATGACTATGCCATTCAGCAGGAAGATATGCGATCCAACCGTCCTGCTATCGCTAAAATATTCGATTCCTATACTAAGCGTTGCTTTAAGAACGGCGCGATGGATTTTGATGACCTGCTGATAAAAATGTATGAGTTGCTGAAAAATTTTCCTGAGGCACTGAGCAAGTACCAACGCAAGTTTAAGTATATATTGATTGATGAGTACCAGGATACCAATCCTGCTCAATATGAAATTATAAAGCTGCTGGGCGCCATGCATGAAAATGTTTGCGTGGTGGGTGATGATGCACAAAGTATATATAGTTTTCGTGGCGCCACTATTCAAAACATTTTACAGTTTCAAAAAGATTATGACGATGTAAAAGTGGTGAAGCTGGAACAGAATTACCGCAGTACACAAAATATTCTGAATGTTGCCAATGAAGTAATCAGCAATAATAAAGGGCAGATTGAAAAAACGCTTTTTACTGAGAATGCTACCGGTGAAAAGATATTGCTGGTGCGAACCATGACGGATAATGATGAAGGAAAATTTGTAGCCGATACCATAAAGGAACAAAAGCTCCGCAATCATTTTCTGAATAAAGATTTCGCGATATTGTATCGCACCAATGCTCAGAGTCGTGCTTTTGAAGAAGCGTTGCGACGCATGGGGATTGCATATACTATTTATGGCGGCATCAGTTTTTATCAAAGAAAAGAGATCAAAGATTATATAGCTTATCTGCGGATATTGGTAAATCCTAATGATGAAGAAGCATTGAAACGCATCATTAATTATCCGGCACGAGGCATTGGTAAAACATCCGTTGACAGAGCTATTTTATCAGCCAATGAAAATAATATCTCTTTCTGGAAAGTATTGGAACGTGCAAAGGAATTTGGCTTCAAAGGTGGCACACTTGAATCGATAGAGAATTTTGTTTTGATGATAAAAAGTTTTTCCAGCATGCTGCAACATAAAAATGCTTATGAAGTAGCTATACATGTTGGCAAGCAAACCAATTTTGTAAAAGAATTGTTCAACGATAAAAGCACCGAGGGTGTTGCCCGTTATGAGAATATCCAGGAGTTATTAAATTCCATTAAGGAGTGGGTTGATAGCCCTGCCCTATCTGAAGCAGATATGGAGCTGGACGAATATGCAGACGAAGTATATATAGAACCTGAGATCAACGAAGGCTTGTTTGCATCTGTTGAAACAAAAAACGATCCTCCACAGGAACCCTCACAGGATACCATAAACGAAGACCTGGGCGATAAAAGCATGGGAGCCTATCTTCAACAAATTACATTGCTCACAGATTCCGATGAGAAAAAGGAAGATGCAGACACGGTGAAGCTGATGACTATACACGCAGCAAAAGGATTAGAATTTGGTTGTGTATTTGCCGCTGGGCTTGAAGAAAATCTTTTCCCAAATGCCATGAGCATTAATACCCGGGAGGAGCTGGAAGAAGAACGTAGATTGTTTTATGTAGTGGTAACCAGGGCCAAACAAAGATTATGGATCACGCACTCAAATGCACGATATCGTTTTGGAAGTCTTGTGCAGAATGAACCAAGCAGGTTTATCAGTGAAATACCAGAACAATTTCTTGATCGTAGTTTTGCAGGAAGTGCGGCAAGAAATAATAACAGTTTTGGATTCGGAGGTTCTGCCTTCGACAGGATGAATGGTGGCGGTTTTGGAAGTGGTTCAAAAACACGTGAAGCAGAAAGGCAATACGGTCCGCCACCCGGAAAAACCAAAACAGCAACCCCTGAATATCTTGCACCCAAGCCGCAAAACAAAATAGTGGAACATACCCCTTCATCCGATTTTGTAGCCAGCAATACAGCAGACCTTAAAGAGGGTCAACGGATAGAGCATCAGAAATTTGGATATGGAGAAGTAGTTAAGATAGAAGGCAGTGCTCAAAACCCGGTAGCGTTGGTGAAGTTTGAGTTGAATGGTGAAAAGAAAATCATGTTAAACTACGCACGGCTGCGCATTGTTACCTGACGGTTTATATGCACACAGAATATCTTATTATTGGTTTAGGAATTGCTGGCACACTCCTGAGTTTTGAATTAATATCACAGGGCAAATCTGTTATCGTAATAGATGATCCATCTATACCAAAGGCAAGCCTGGTAGCTGGTGCAATAATCAATCCCGTAAATGTGTCTAAATGGGCTTTAGCAAAACATAATGCCAATGCTATTTCAACAGCATTGCATACATACCGGCGCATGCAGGATTTTCTTCGCTGTGAATGTATAGCAGAAACTACTCTCTGGTCTTTTCATGAAGACAAAGCAAAACAACAGCTTTTTGAAAAAGAGAAACCGGCTTTTGTATCCTATATGCCATCCTTAACCGAAGCAGATATGACTTTTGCACAAAAACATTTTGCCGGTAATGATGGTTTTGTAAAAATAAAACCGGTATGGCGCATAAATGCTTCTGTATTATTATCTGCATGGCGAAACTATTTGCTATACCGCAATCTTTTAATTGAAGGACATTTTGATGCAACCTATTTAAACATTACTTCACAAAAGGTTACATACAAAACAATAGAAGCAAATCATATTACTTTTTGCGAAGGATCGAAGGGTATGCAAAATCCTTTTTTCAAAAATTTACCTTTTACAAAAAACAGGGGTGAAGCATTACTGTTATCCATACCCGATCTTCCTTCTTCCAATATCTATCACTGTGGCATACGATTAATTCCTTTACAAAATGACCTGTTCTGGTGTGGCAGTAATTATCAATGGGAATTTAATGATCTGTCACCCGATATTAACTGGAGAACAATAACAGAAAAAAAATTAAAAAAATGGCTTACGCATTCTTTTACAATAGTTGATCACATGGTAGCTGAACGCCCCACAACTGCGGGACAAATATCATTTGCCGATGTACATCCTGATATGTTACGCATGGCAATACTTAATGGATTAGGCACCCGTGGGTTTTCAGCAGGTCCTTTATTGGCAAAAACCCTGGCTGCAAAAATAATTCCAGGTATATAAAGCAATGCATCTTTCTTACATTTACTTACAGGTTTTATTCTTCAATACTCTTATAAAATAATTACATGCGTTGGTATTTTCTGTGTATTCTTTCTTTAACTATTATGTATAGCAAAGCACAAACTTCAGCATTGTTTCATGTAACAAAAGACAGTAGTGGTTTTGAGCTTACAGAAAAAGGAGCATCATTGCTCGCTTCACTACCGCTAAAGTGTCTGTCACAGGAATATCCCAATAAAACAAACCATACTTCACAAAGTGATAGTGACCATGTGCTGACCCCCAAACAACTTCATCCTGCTTTTTTTGGATGCTTCGATTGGCACTCATGTGTGCATGGGCATTGGATGATGGTAAGGTTATTAAAAACATTTCCGCAGCTAAAAGAAGCACAAATCATCCGCGATGCCATCAATAAAAATATTACAGAACAAAATATAGCGGTTGAAGTAAAGTATTTTGATGCTCCAATGGCAAATGCATGGGAACGAACTTATGGCTGGGCATGGTTACTAAAATTAGATACAGAATTAAGCACCTGGCCAGACCAGGATGGACAACGCTGGCATGCAGCGCTTCAGCCACTCACACAAAAAATAATTGAACGATGGTTAAAGTTTCTGCCAAAGCAAACGTATCCCAATAGATCAGGCTTACATCCTAATACGGCTTTTGGATTAGTATTAGCATTGGATTACGCACAAACGGTAAAGGATACCGCGTTTGAAAATCAAATAAAATTTTATGCTAAACGGCTATACGGCAATGATAAAAATATTCCTGCTTCATGGGAACCGGATGGTAGTGATTTTCTTTCTCCAGCGTTGGAAGAAATAGATTTGATGAGAAGAGTATTGCCGGTTAAAAATTTCCTTCCGTGGCTTAATCAATTTATTACAGCCTCTTCACTTCGTCACTTAACCAAATTACCGGTTGTTTCAGATCGCTCTGATTATTTGATTGTACATCTTGATGGATTATGCTTTAGTCGTAGCTGGTGCATGAAGGGAATTGCTTCTGTTTTGCCGGCAACACATCCGTATAAAAAATTAATGACGCGCTCGGCTGTGCAGCATTTATCTGAAGCATTACCTAATGTAGTAAGCGGTAATTACGGCGGTGAGCATTGGCTGGCAAGTTTTGCAGTGTATGCGCTGTTGAATTAAAACGTTTATAGTTTTTCGTTTACAGTACTTATTACTATAGGCAGAAGGCAGGAGTAGAAGGCAGAAAAACAAAATCCTGCTGCCCACTTACTTCTTACTACTTACTTTATTGTTTTCAGATATGCTAAACTTTGCGGCACCTGCTCCATTGATCTGGAAGATTCATCTTCTATAAAATAGTGTTTCACACCCGCTTTTTTAGCAGCTTTCATTATGTCGGCTATGCCTACATCTCCGGCGCCCAACACAACATTCGTTTCTACATCGGCGTGCCCTTTCTGGTTGCCTTCTGTACCAGGCTTTCTATCTTTAAGGTGCATTAATGGAAAACGACCGGGGTATTTTTTTAGCAATGCCACAGGATCCTGTCCCGGATGTTTTACCCAAAAAACGTCCATTTCAAAATTTACATATGCGGGGTTAGTATTCTTAGCAATATAATCAAACAGTGTTCCTGATTCGTATGGCACAAATTCAAAGCCATGCGCATGATAACAAAAAGAAAGTCCTTTTTCTTTTAATGCTTTTCCTGCCTTATTAAAAACAGCCACTGCTTTTTTTGCATCATCTATTGTAAATGATTCTCCATGAGGGATCCAGAAAGTAACTACATAATTCGCTCCATATGTTTTAGCAAGCTCAATAGATGGTTGCACGCTTTCATCCAGTTGTTTAAAATCTGCACCTACGCTTACTACCTTTAATTGATTTTTTTTCAAAAGCGCTTTAAACTCATTCACGGGCAATCCATAGCTCTCACCACCTTCTACTTCCCGAACGCCCATCTTACTGATTTTTTCCAGCGTTCCCGGTACATCTTTGGGAAATTGGTTACGGAAACTGTATAATTGTACTCCTACATTTTGTGAAAAAACCGGCATACTAACTATGAACAATAATACCGGAATACAGCCTTTTTTTATTGAAGCATATATTTTCATATCAAAGCATTTAGCGTTATGTTGCTAAATATACTAAACAAAAGAAACTATCCATTGCATCTCTACATCTATTTGCTGAATATATTTGCTTACTAAATTTTTTGTATGAAAGACTTAACTCCCGAAGAACGATTGACTGCTTTAGGCCTGGTTCTGCCTCCTGCTCCCAAGCCAATGGGCGTTTATAAGCCTTCTCTTATTGATGGTAATCATCTGTATCTATCAGGACATGGACCCGTACTCGAAGATCATTCACTTATAAAAGGACGTATTGGGCGCGATATAGATGAAGAACAGGGCAAATTAGCTGCAAGACAGGTGGGTTTAACCATGCTGGCAACTATACGTGTGCATATAGGCAGCCTCGACAATATAAAAAGAGTAATAAAAGTGCTGGGGATGGTAAACTGTACACCTGAGTTTGAAAAACATCCTTATATAATTAATGGATGCAGTGAATTGTTTGCAGCTATATGGGGTGAAGAAAATGGGATTGGGGTACGTAGCGCCGTAGGTTTTGGATCACTACCCGGTAATATACCGGTTGAAATAGAAGCTTTATTTGAATTGATTTAATGATTAAGGTATGGCAGATTTTAAAACAGAATGGTATAGCGTAGATAATATTGATGATATTGACTCGCCTGCATTGCTGGTATATGAAGACAGGATAAAAGAAAATATTCGTTTACTCACGGATATAAAAAGTGATAAAGACTTACTTCGACCACATGTTAAGACAAATAAGATGTCTGAAGTGAGTGCATTGATGATGCAGCAAGGTCTTACAAAATTTAAATGCGCCACCATTGCTGAAGCTGAAATGCTGGCAATGCTGTCTGCACCAGATGTATTGCTCGCCTACCAGCCCGTTGGTCCAAAAGCGGTACGGTTTATTCATTTGATAAAAGCATATCCTGCTACCCGTTTTTCGTGCCTGGTTGATAATGAAAAAAGTGCTGTGTTTTTGAATGATCTGGCTAAAGCAAATCATCTGCTGGTAGATGTTTTTATTGATCTGAATATTGGCATGAACAGAACAGGTATTCTTCCTTCTGCCGGAAAAGCATTGGCTGATAGTATGATTTCGTTGAGCAACCTTAAGCTCCGTGGGTTGCATGCATATGATGGACATATAAGAGATACAGATATTGCCATACGAAAAAAGAATTGCGATAGTGGTTTTGATGGCGTGCTCTCTTTACAGGAGTATGTACAAAACAAACATCATTCAGCACTCACTATTGTTGCGGGTGGCACACCCACTTTTCCCATTCATGCCAAAAGAAATAATGTTGAATGCAGCCCGGGCACTTTTGTGTTCAGCGATTGGGGATATAAGCACTTACTTCCTGATGAGCCTTTTGATTATGCAGCGCTGGTATTAACCCGTGTAGTTTCTATTGTAAACAACAACACTATCTGTACAGACCTTGGGCACAAATCTGTTGCAGCCGAAAACCCATTGCCACAGCGCGTATATTTTTTAAACGCTCCACATGTACAGACCACAGGGCAAAGTGAAGAACATTTGGTATTGAAGGTAGATGATGCCTCGTTATTTAATATTGGAGATGTGCTGTATGGTGTGCCTTTACATATTTGTCCTACGGTTGCTTTATATGAAAAAGCTATAGTGATTGAAAATCATGCGGCCGTAAAAGAATGGAGTGTAGTTGCCAGAAACAGGTTTATCAATATATAAATCTCTTAATTGCCTGTTGGCAATATATCAAGTTGTTCCAATGCATTATTTCAATGATTTCCTGGATAATCAAAAAACCAGAATTCCTTTGGCGCTTTTTGAAAATCCTTCCAGTGTGTGATATTTGTTTTTATTCCAAAAATGCCACAGGTAGGCAAATCATTTACTCTTATTTTATCGGTAAGTACATTCACAAAATTCGATATACCGGGATTGTGTGAAAAAACTGCGAGATGAACAGCGTCATCTGGAGCGCTTTCTACCACATCAAAAAAAACATTTTCTTCAGGAAGATATAATTCAGATTTAAAAATGATACAATCTTCTTCAAACCCATATTCCTTTACAAAATAGGACGCAGTTTTCTTAGCCCTTTTAGCCGGGCTTGAAATAAAGGTATCAATAGGAATTTTATGTTCGTGTAAATATTTAGCCATTTGAGGAGCATCCCTCTTGCCCCTTTCATTTAAGGGGCGGTCAAAATCATTCATAGCCGGGTCGTCCCAACTACTTTTAGCGTGACGGATGAATAAAATGGATTTCATTTTTTCTTTCTCGGTATGAGGAAAAAAACATCATCCGCTACTTGCGGGGAAACAAATTTAATTACCTTATGAATGCAAGAAGTTCAAAAGGGTACCAATTAATTTACTTTATGCTCCTTTAAAACACATAGGAAACGCAGGATCTAAAAACGGGTGCAAAAACCTGTGAAGAATTAGCAAAAACCAAGCCAATTGCATTAATAACCACGGATATTTTTACCTTCCATGTAATTTATAAAAGCCCTGTTTACTACCTTATTGCCTCCGGGTGTAGGATAGTTGCCTGTAAAATACCAATCACCTGTGTTAGTAGGGCAAGATTCGTGCAGATCTTCAATCTTCTGATATATTACATCTATGGGTATTGTAACATCGGGCGGAGTGATGAGCTGAGCAATTTTTTTGGAAATCTCCTCAGCCGTAAATTGTTTATACACCTGTCGCACCACATTCTCTGTATGAAGCTGATTGTTGCGTTCCATCTCCCTGCACTTATTATATAAATCCTGCAGTATATGCTCCTGGTTGCTTTCTTTAATCAATTCAATGGCAGCCTGGAATGCAATGAAATCGCGCATTTTACTCATATCAATTCCGTAGCAATCAGGGTAACGTATTTGTGGCGCAGATGAAACAATAATAATTCTTTTGGGCTGTAGCCTTGATATCATCCGTACAATACTTTCCCTCAAAGTAGTTCCCCTTACAATGGAGTCATCTATTACGACTACTGTATCCTCTCCTTTTTTGATAGAGCCATAGGTAATATCATATACGTGTTGCACCAGCTCATTGCGGCTTACATCTTCAGTAATAAAGGTGCGCATCTTCACATCCTTATTCGCTATTTTTTCTACCCGGATACGGCGGTTAACCATTTCCGCTAGTTTTTCTTCATCAAAATCTTTACCCCACGAAGTAATGCGCTGTACTTTTATTTTGTTCAGGTAATCTTCCATGCCTTTAAGCAAGCCGTAAAAAGCTACTTCAGCTGTATTAGGAATAAAAGAAAATACCGTGTTTTTAAGATCGTTGTCAATTGCTTTTAATACAGGATCGCTCAAATGGTATCCAAGCGCTGTTCTTTCTTTATATATCTTTTCGTCGTTTCCCCTTGAAAAATAGATCCGCTCAAAGCTGCAGGCTTTTCTTTCCTGCGGTTCAAGGATTCTCTCAATTTGGTACGATCCATCGGCCCTTACAATCAATGCATGCCCCGGCATCAGTTCTAACACTTCCTTTTCATCCACATTAAAAGTAGTACGTATGGCAGCACGTTCTGAAGCCGCTACAATAATATCATCATTTATATAATAATAAGAAGGACGGATACCATGCGCATCTCTCATCACAAAAGCATCCCCGTTTCCAATTAAACCGCTCACGTGGTAACCACCATCAAAAAGCCTTGCCGATTTTTTCAGCACATTAATAATGTCAAGGCGTTCTGGATGCAGCTCATCTTCCTTTACAAGAAAATGATGCACCACTTCCATCATTGCTGCCAGATCACTTTGTTTTTGAAATACACCCGGCTCTATGTTTACAAGCGAGAAGAGTTCTTCGGTATTAATAAGATTAAAGTTACCTGCTAAAGCAAGATTTAAAGCGGGAACAGTATGGCATTTAATAAAAGGATGGCAAAACTCTGCATTATTGCGCCCTTGGGTGCCATATCTTAAATGTCCTAATAAAAGTTCACCCATAAAACGCAGGTTCCCTTTCATTAAACCCGGGTGTTTTTTTATATCCGGCTGATATTTTTCAAGCTCCGCCAACTCTTCCGACACCTGCCGGAACAAATCAGCAATGGCCATGGTTTCAATACTGCGGATGCGGTGTAAAAAAGGATATCCTGGTTCTGTGTTCAATTTAACTGTGGCTATACCGGCTCCATCCTGACCCCTGTTGTGCTGTTTTTCCATCAGCAGGTAGAGCTTGTTAAGCCCATACATTGCTGTTCCATACTCTTTTAAATAATGCGTAAAAGGTTTTCTTAACCTGATAAATGCCAATCCGCATTCATGTTTTATGGGGTCGCTCATGTGGAGTTTTAAAAAGAAGCCGCAAAGTTAACAATGTTTAGCTATAGAAATAACATTAAAATAAAAGCCTGCTGATATTTTCAGCAGGCCAATGAATACATTATACATAAAAGCGTAAAAACGCTGTTGTTATTAACTATTTCTTTTTGATTTCAATTGTTCCAGGATTTTTCGCTGGTTTTCAACTTCTTGGGTTTGGGTTTGCTGTTTTGATTTGTTTTGTTCAAGGTCATCCTGCAAATTCTTGATCTTTTTCTCCATTGATGCCTGGTCTTTCACCAGATCATCTAACTTTTTTTGAGCTTTTTTAGTAGCATCTTCCTGTTCTGCAATATCCTTTTCCAGCTTAGTAGCATCTGCATTAGCGCTTACCTGTCCCTGAAACCCTTCACTCGCCAACATGCTACCTGCTAATTCTACCGGAGTAGCGTTATCATTAGGCTTCGTTAAAAAAAAGTGCACAAGACTTGTTTCTTTTTCTTTTTTGCTCTTCTTTTCCACTTTTACATACAAATCACACACTTCAGCGCTTATTTCGCGGTCGTCCACATTCTTAAAAACCAACCAACCTTTCGTTTCTGTAGACTTATACCCTGCTTTAACCATTTTATTTTTTACAGCTTCTTCTACTATATCAGCTTCCTGCTTTACTTCTATAGTTTTAACCGGCCGCTTAATTTTATTAAATTCTACTTCATTATCTGTTGTTTGAGCATTTACACTAGCAACAGAAAGCATATAAAACACAAACAAAAAAAGGTATTTTCTCATATCCAATAATTTTTAGTATCAGACTATAAGGTACAAAAAAATGGTTGCATGCATTAAAAAAAAAGTGCAATAACAGGCTGCAATTGTACGTTGGCACTGTTAAGCACTTATTTTTGTTATTTAAACAACCTCTTTATTGGCAGGCATTAAACAATTAGCAGGACAAACCTTATGGTATGGAGTAAGCAGCATTATAGCCAGGCTACTTAATTATGTTCTCACTCCTTATCTTACTTTAAAACTGAGTGGTGGCAGCTATGGAGATATGACGCTGGTGTTTGCGCTCATTTCTTTTTTAAATATCATTTATACGTATGGGTTAGAAACCGGTTTTTTTCGCTTTAGCCAAAAGCCGGAATATAAAGCTGATTTGTATAATACAGTGAGTATTTCAATTATTGTATCTACTGTGTTACTAACAATTACGCTGCTTTTATTTACAAAACCCCTTGCCAGTCTCACAAACGTTAGTGCACACCCTGAATATATTACACTCGCCATACTTATAGTAGCATGCGATAGTTTATCAACCATACCTTTCGCCAAACTCAGGCAGGACGGGCGTCCTTTAAAGTATGCTTTTGTACGTATCACTTCTGTTGTAATAAACATAATCGTACTTTATTTTTTTCTATCCGTATGCCCGCGGTTGGCTGCTTCAGACCCTAATAGCGTTTTTGCAGTATTGAATAACAAAAGCATGGGCACCACCTATGTTATTATAGCCGGACTTGCACAATCCGCATTTGCGGTAATATTATTATGGAAAGAGTTCAGCGCCTTTCATTGGAGGTTCAATGCATCTCTTTGGAAGGAGGTTATGTTATACGCTTCTCCTATGCTGATTGTTGGTTTTGGCGGCATGATCAATGAAACGCTTGACAGAATGATGCTTGGATGGTGGGGCGTTCCTCCTGCAGGGAGCGACATGAAAATAGAAATTGGTACTTATGGCGCCTGTTACAAATTATCTATTCTCATCACTGTTTTTATTCAGGCATTCCGCCTCGGCGCAGAACCCTTCTTTTTTAAACAGGCCAGCGGAGAAAACCCACAACGTGTATACGCAAGGGTTATGAAATTTTTTGTGATCACTATCAGTGTAATGTTTTTATTTGTAGCACTGTATCTTGATATATGGAAACACTTTATTCAGAACAAATCCATGTGGGTGGGTTTAAAAGTGGTACCCGTACTTTTATTGGCCAATATGTTCCTGGGTATATATTATAACCTGGCTGTTTGGTATAAAGTAACCAATAATATAAAAGCCGGCGCGTGGATCACTATTGGCGGCGCCGTAATAACCATTGTAATTAACTACGCCTTTATCCCAAAATACAGTTATGTAGCAAGCGCATGGGCAACTTTTTTGTGTTATTTCAGTATGATGGTTGCCTGTTTTGTGTGGGGACAAAAGTTATATCCTGTTCCGTATGCATGGAAAAAAATGGTTGCCTATATCACTATTGTGGTATTAATATTTTTCCTGCACAAATGGTTAACACATATGTGGATCAACGATACCTTTAACTTTGCACTCGCTACACTCCTTTTATGTGCATTTGTATTTTTTATATTGAAAGTGGAGAAAAAAGAATTTCAAAAACTGCCGTTAGTTGGCAGATATATCAGGTAACATGATGTATCCTTATATAAAAGCGCTTCATATTATTTTTGTGATAACCTGGTTTGCCGGTTTATTTTATATGCCGCGGTTGCTGGTATACAATACAGAGGCGAATGATAAGCCACCTGTGGCTAAAGAAGCATTGCAGGAACAATTTACTATTATGATGAAAAGGCTTTGGTATGGTATTACCTGGCCTTCTGGCAATTCTTACTTTAATACTGGGACTAACAGTAATGGTTAAGGGAGGATGGCATTTACATATTTTTGAAAAAGAAGGGAGCTGGCTTTTAATAAAACTCATTTTTGTTTTATTTCTATACATTTATTTTCTCCTGGAACATTTCATTTTCAAACAACAGGTAAAAGGAATTTTTCATTATTCTTCACAACAACTCCGCATCTGGAATGAAATAGCAACTATCTTTTTAATTGCTATTGTAATGCTGGTGGTAGTAAAACAAAATATGAGTGTGGTTTGGGGGCTTGCAGGATTAATACTGTTTATCATTGTATTGATGAGCGCCATCAGGATTTATAAATTGCTCAGATCAAAACAATAATACTTTTTATACACTACTCTTTATAAATAAATAATTACAAACAGGAAATTATGCAGTACGATATTGAAATGATCAATGATTTGATCCGCAACAGGAGATCAGTATTTCCAGATCAGTTTGAACAAGATAAAAAAATACCAGACGAAATTATACTGGAAATTTTAGTGAACGCTACCTGGGCGCCTAACCATGGACGTAATGAACCTTGGTTATTCAATGTGTTTTCGGGAGAAGGCTTGCAGGAACTTGCCGACTTTCAAAGTAGTTTATATAAAAGCGAAGCCGGTGATAATTTCACCGAAGCCACCTATACCAAATTGCAGAAGCAGCCATTAAAGGCTTCACATATTATTGCTATTGGTATGAAACGCGGGCAAAACAAGCGTATTCCTGAGATTGAAGATATTGAAGCTGTGGCCTGCGCTGTTCAAAACATCTATCTTACTGTAAGTGCGTATGGCCTTGGGTGGTTATTGGACCTCAGGAGGCATTACCTATAAAACATCTGCAAAAGAATTTTTTGGATTGGATGATGAAGACAAACTTCTCGGTTTTTTTTATATCGGCTATGTTGCAGTTCCTTCTGCACGAAGCAGTAGAATTAATATTAATGAAAAAGTAAACTGGAGAAAATAGTCAGTGAAGAATACTAACTTTTTATTTTTTTTAAAATCATTTTATTTTTTAAAAATAAATTTCCTTTAAAAAGAAGAAGGGAGCATGAATGCCCCCCTCGATCCCTAATCCCTAAACCCTGGAAAATCTTTATCTATAGTTAGTAGTATTTTTTATTTGCTAAATGTTTATATCTATTAACCCGTTTACACACAAATCACACTTCAAAATTGTTATCTTATTTGTAAGGCATTCATTTCCAGAAATTGTGCCAGAAATTAATTATTGAGAATTATTAAAAAAATTTCTTGCAAATCAATTAACCGATAAGCAGTTAATGTTTAGCCAGTAAATCATGCAACCCTTGCGAACATTGAGATGTAGCGCGCAATCATTTTTCTTTCTCAAAATTTCCCGAAAAAGTGTGGCGAAAATTCCCCCTTTCAAAAATATAAATCATAACTATCGGCAATCACTAAGCGAAGAATTTTAATTAAATGAATTCAAAATATTTTTCCGGAAAACTTGTCATGTGATTTTAAAAAAATTGTAAACATTTTTTAACGCTTTAGGGCAACAGTTAAACAAACTTCTTCAACCCAGTATGAAACTTTGAGCAGCATCAATGATGTGTCCCCTCAACAAAACCCCTCTTAATCGCACATAAATTCTGTACCTTTGCCAACATTTTCCGAGATATATGGCAATAAAATATAAAGAGTTTGCGGGGTTACATTTACCGGCAATAGAAGCAGAAATTTTAAAAACCTGGACTGAGAACCGGTCTTTCGAAAAAAGTGTGCTTTTAAGAGAAGGAGCTACGCCTTTTGTTTTTTATGAAGGTCCTCCCAGTGCCAATGGTATGCCTGGCATTCACCACGTAATTTCCCGTACACTAAAAGACCTGGTTTGCCGCTATAAAACCATGCAGGGCTTCCAGGTAAAACGCAAAGGGGGCTGGGACACCCATGGTTTGCCTATAGAACTGGGGGTAGAAAAGGAATTGGGGATTACCAAAGAAGATATTGGCAAAAAAATTTCCGTTGAAGAATATAACCGCAAATGCCGTGAGGCAGTAATGCGTTATAAAGACAAATGGGACGAAGTAACCCAGAAAATGGGTTATTGGGTAGATCTCAAAAATCCATACGTAACTTTTGAAAACGATTATATAGAAACCCTTTGGTGGATTTTAAGTGAACTCTACAAAAAAGGATTTCTGTATGAAAGTGTAAGTATTCAGCCTTATTCTCCGGCAGCAGGCACAGGCTTGAGCTCACATGAACTGAACCAGCCTGGTACCTATAAAATGGTGAAAGACACCAGCGTGGTTGCCATGTTTAAGGCAGTAAAAAATGATCAATCAGGTTTTCTTTTTGACGCCGCTAAAAACGAAGAGGTTTTCTTTATGGCGTGGACAACCACTCCCTGGACTTTGCCCAGTAATCTTGGATTAACCGTGGGCGGCAATATTGATTATGTGCTGGTACATACAATCAACCCATATACACATCTACCCGTAAATATTGTATTGGCACAAGCACTGCTGGCGAAATATTTTAAAGAAGAAGGAAAGGATGGTGATTTCGCTGCTTATAAAGAAGGTGATAAAATTCTTCCATGGAAAATATTAACCTCATGCAAAGGCAAGCAACTGGAAGGATGCTCGTATGAACAATTGCTTCCTTTTGAAGCTAATTCATTACAAAAAATACAGGAAATAACCCTTGGCGCGAAGCCCTTTCATGTGATGGTAGACAGTTTCGTTACTACCGAAGATGGAACCGGCATTGTACACACAGCACCCGCTTTTGGTGCGGATGACTATAAGGTAGGGCGCAAAAACAATATCGGTATTCTTACCCTGGTAGATAGGCAGGGAAAATTTGTAGAAGGTCTCGGTGAATTCAGTAACCGTTACGTAAAAAATTACAAAGATGATCCGCAATATGCAGATGTAAACGTAGACATCAGCGTAAAACTAAAAAAGGAAAACCGCGCCTTCAAGGTAGAAAAATACGAACACAATTACCCGCATTGCTGGCGTACCGACAAACCGGTATTGTACTATCCTCTGGATGCATGGTTCATAAAAACCACTGCGGTAAAAGATCGTATGGTAGCGTTGAACAAAACCATCAACTGGAAACCAAAGTCTACCGGCGAAGGCCGTTTTGGCAACTGGTTAGAAAATATGGTAGACTGGAACCTGAGCCGCAGCCGTTTCTGGGGCACCCCTTTACCTATATGGAAAACTGCAGACGGCTCAGAAGAAAAATGCATAGGGAGCATAACAGAACTGAATGCTGAAATAAGAAAAGCCACAGAAACCCTGGGTGGCGATACCAATAAAAATTATTTCCACGATGGCATATTGGACCTTCACAAACCATATGTAGATGAGATTGTGTTGGTGAGCAGCAACGGGCAACCTATGAAACGGGTGCCAGACCTGATAGATGTTTGGTTCGACAGCGGCGCTATGCCCTATGCCCAATGGCATTTTCCCTTTGAAAATAAAGAAACATTCGAGCAAAGTTTTCCGGCAGACTTTATTGCGGAAGGCGTGGATCAGACCCGTGGTTGGTTTTATACACTTCATGCACTGGGGGTAATGTTGTTTGACAGTGTAGCTTATAAAACCTGTGTATCAAACGGTTTGGTGCTGGATAAGAACGGCAATAAAATGAGTAAGCGCGTGGGCAATGTGGTAGATCCCTTTGCAACCATTGAGAAATTTGGAGCAGATGCCACACGCTGGTATCTAATTACCAATGCCTCGCCATGGGATAGCCTTAAGTTTGACCTGGAAGGCATAAAAGAAGTGCAGCGGAAATTCTTTGGTACCTTATACAATACTTACCAGTTTTTTGCACTCTATGCTAATGTAGATGGTTTTGCATTTAAAGAAGATTATATACCATTATCGGCCCGCCCTGAAATTGACCAGTGGATCCTTTCTTCATTAAATAGCTTAAAGAAGAAAGTGAATGATTATATGAACGATTATGAACCTACCCATGCAGGCAGGGCAATCGAAGATTTTGTGGATGAGCACCTCAGCAACTGGTATGTGCGCCTTTGCCGCAGACGGTTCTGGAAAGGAGAATATCAACATGATAAAATATGTGCATATCAAACATTGTATGAATGCCTTGAAACTGTGTTGCAGTTAATGGCACCCATCTCTCCGTTTTTCAGTGATGCACTTTTTACCAATTTGAATACAGTATCTGCTCGTCATAATGTAGAATCCATTCATCATACAAAATTCCCACAACCAAATGCGGATGTTATAGATGAAGCGTTGGAAGAAAGAATGCAACTGGCGCAGGATATCTCATCGCTGATCCTATCCCTGAGGAAAAAAGTAAATATAAAGGTGAGACAACCTTTACAAAAAGTGTTGATCCCTGTATCCAATAGTGCCATCAAAACTCAAATTGGCAAAGTAGAAGATCTGATCAAGAATGAGGTTAACATAAAAGAAATAGAATATATAACAGAGAACAATGGGTTTATCAGCAAAAAAATAAAACCCAATTTTGTGGCGCTTGGTAAAAAGCTTGGCGCTAAAATGAAAGCTGTAAGTGCGGCTTTAACGGCTTTTAGTCAGGATGACATTGCAACAATTGAAAAAAATGGCGAATATGTTTTAACCATACAGGATGAAAAAATACCCATCCTTCTTTCGGAGGTTGAAATTCAAAGTGAAGATGTACCAGGATGGACAGTTGCCAACAAAGGACCGCTTACGGTTGCCCTTGATATAACTATTACGCCCCAACTGGAAAATGAAGGTAATGCCCGTGAGATAGTAAACCGGATACAGAAAGTACGAAAAGACAGTGGTTATGAACTTACTGACAGGATTTTGGTAAAACTGCCGGAAAATACTACGCTGAAACCATCAATCACTGAATTTAATACATATATTTGCGCCGAAATTTTGGCAGATAAATTAGAATGGTTACCAGATATAACGGATGGAATTGAAATTGAAGTAAATGACATACCTTTAAAAATTTTAGTTACAAAAAAAGCATAATTGCATGGCAACCAACAAAAAACCAGCGAAAAAAGTGGCTCCTAAGAAAGCCAAAGCTGTAAAAGCTGCGCCTAAAAAAGCGGTAAAAGCGGCAAAACCCGCCAAACCGGCTCCTAAAAAGGCTGTAAAGCCTGCAGCTAAAACGGTAAAGCCTGCCAAACCAGAAGCTAAAAAACCGATTGCTAAGCCAGTAAAAAAAGAACCAGCAAAAAAAACAGTACCGGTTAAACAAATAGCATCTGCAAAAAAGGCAGAACCTATAAAAGTTAAACAAGAGCCTGTTAAGCAGGAACCGCCTAAAAAGGTGGTAAGGGAAACCGCAACTCCTATGCCCCTTCCAGTGAAAGATACTTTTTCGAAATTTGATCAAATTAGAAAAGCAGCAAAAGAAAAATCTAAACCAGACGCCGAAAAACCTTTAAAACCTGTTGTTATTCCAAAATTAAGTACGAATAATGCCAGGAAATACGAGCCGGAATTTACTCAATCTGTTCTCGACAGGCCAACGGCACAACAAAATGGACCAGTAATGAGATATAGTGATGCAGAACTGACAGAATTCAGGGAGTTGATTCAACGCAAATTGGAAGCAGCAAAAAAAGAGCTTAACTACCTCCAGGGACTTATTACCCGCAAAGATGATATGGGAGGAGATGAAAGTGAGAACAGGTATATGACTATGGAAGATGGAAGCATAAGCATGGAGCGTGAACAATTAAGCCAGATGGCAAGCAGGCAGATTCAATACATTGATCATCTTGAAAAAGCAATGATGCGTATTGAAAATAAGACCTATGGTATATGCAGAGTTACCGGTAAGCTGATTGACAAAGCACGCCTTAGAGCAGTGCCACATGCAACACTTAGCATTGAAGCGAAAATGGGTTACGCAAAAAACCCTAACGTTCAATAATATCATATTGCATTAACTGATAATACCGGATGCTGAAAAGTATCCGGTATTTTATTTTTATTATTGCCGCAGATGCGCAGATTGGGAGTAGTACAGAAACTAATATGTGTTACTATTTTAACAGCACATAATCGCACAGCACATATTTTTATTTATTTACTTTGAAAGATGAACCGTAAACATTTTCTTTCTTCGCTTATTGCCACAGGCGCTTCCATACCTGCACTTGCAAATATCACCGATGACGAATCTCCTATGGTTGTGCCAACCGCATTAAAACCAGGAGACGTTATTGGTATCACTTCTCCTGCAGGATACATCACTTTGACCGAATTGCAACCCGCTATACAGCAAATGGAAAGCTGGGGATTGAAAATTCGTGTGGGAGATACGATAGGTAAAAGAGATTTTACTTTTGGTGGCACAGATGTTGAACGGGCAAAAGATCTTCAGCAAATGCTGGACGATCCTTCTATAAAAGCTATTATGTGTGCAAGAGGTGGTTATGGAGCTGTGAGGATTATTGACCAGCTCAATTTCTCCAAAGTATTGAATAAACCAAAATGGATCATTGGTTTCAGCGATATCACTGTTATGCATTGCCATATCAACAGCAATTATAAAATGGCTACTATCCATTCTAAAATGTGTAACAGCTTTCCTGATGATTGGAGTAAGGCAGAACCCATACAAGTAGAAACGATTGTATCTATTAAGGATGCACTCACGGGCGTTAAAATGAAATATTCCGCACCCTTTAATGATAGGAATAAAAAAGGTATTGTAGAAGGAACATTAATAGGAGGAAACCTGAAAACAATTGAAACATTGGCGGGCACAAAATCTGAAATAAAAACTGCAGGAAAGATTTTATTTGTAGAAGATACGGGCGAATACCTGTACAGTATTGATCGCATGTTCTGGAATTTAAAAAGAACCAATAAACTCTCACAATTAAAAGGGCTTATTGTTGGTGGATTTAAAATCAAGCCTGACGATGCAGGTGATGAGTTTGGAAGAACCTTGTATGATATTGTGTGGGAAAAAGTGAAAGAGTACAACTATCCTGTGTGTTTTGATTTTCCAGTGGGTCATCAAAAAAATAATTTTGCTTTGAAATGTGGCGTATTACACCGGCTAAGTATAACCGCAGATAAAACGGAGCTGGTGGAAGTGTAAATTTGAAATTTGAGATTTGAAATTGATTGCTGATGTCTGATCGCTGATGACCGATAGCTGATAGCAAATGCTAAAAAGATATCATGATTACAATACCACCTTACTTACAAAAAGGAGATACTATAGGCATTACCTGCCCTGCGGGTTATATGGCGTATGAAAAAGCTACAACCTGTATTAAAACTTTGCAGCAATGGGGCTTTACTGTAAAAGTGGGGAAAACATTAGGCAGTAATTCTGTTAATTATTTTGCTGGCACCGATGAAGAAAGATTACAGGATTTCCAAAGCATGTTGGATGACAGCAGCATCAAAGCTATTTTATGTGGACGTGGCGGATATGGCAGTGGAAGAATTATTGACCAGATCAATTTTAAAAAATTCAAAAAAAATCCTAAATGGATTATTGGCTTTAGTGATATTACCGTTATACATTCACATATACTGTCCAATTTCAAAATCTCCTCATTACATGCTCCCATGGCAGGTGCGTTTAATGATGGAGGTAACCGGAAAAAATTCGTATTATCACTTCGCGAAGCATTAACCGGCAAACCCTCTGTATATACGGCAAAACCTAACCGATACAATAAACATGGTAAAGCAGAAGGAATATTAGCGGGAGGAAATCTTTGCTTACTGGCACATCTTACCGGTTCGGCATCAGATATAAATACTAATGGAAAGATTCTTTTTATTGAAGACGTAGGTGAATATTTATACAATATAGACCGCATGTTGTATCAAGTTAAAAGAGCCGGCAAACTGAGTAAGCTCGCAGCGCTTATTGTTGGCGGCTTTACAGACCTGAAAGATACAGAGCGGCCTTTTGGCAAATCCGTATATGAGATTATTCGTGACATTGTGAAAGAATACGATTACCCTGTTTGTTTTAATTTTCCAGTGAGTCATGGAAAAGAAAATGTTGCATTAAAAGTGGGCGTGCATCATCAAATAACAATTACTAATAAAGAAGTAATATTAAAAGAGAAATAACGAAGCATATATACTCCAAACTTTTTATTGTTTGATTATTTTACCGGACTGCATTACGCCATTTGGAGTAATCACCTGAATAATATACATACCATTTGCCCATTTATCGGTGTCTGTTATTGAAACAGTATTATTTCCTGCGCTTACCAAAACATTTCTTAAAAGCTGCACTTGTGCATTAATATTAAACACCTTAATAGTTATATTTTCTTTTTGTGCTGACTGATAATTAATGGTAAACCTATTAGTGAAAGGATTAGGTTTTGCAAAAACATTTGCAGCTACTGCACTCGCGTCAAACTTTACTGATTTAATACTGGTGTATTTCTGCAGACCTGATGGCTCGATGGCGCATACACGATAATAGATAACAGTATTATGATTTGAAGGCAAGGTATTATCATTAAACGAATAGTTCTGTACCCCGTACGCTCCTTTCATACTCACAACAGAAGAAAAGTCGATGCCATTATTGCTTCTCTGAACAATAAAAATAGTTCCGTCATCAAATGACGCTGACCAGTTGATAACAGGAATATTATTAGAAAGTTTTACAGAAAAATCATTCCAGCTTACCGGCAGCAGCGAAAGTGAAGTATATTCAGCGGCACAGGAATAAGCTGAAAACCCTGTTGTATCAGGGGCTGCAAATGTTGCGTACTTAGCATTCGGATAAACAGTACCCCACTGGTCGTCAAATATCTGTGTAGTTTTAGTACGGTTTACCGTATATATTTTTAATGAATCAGCGGTTGTACCATTGGTGCCTACGTAAGCACTTGATCCCAAGGTGCTTTTTCCGGTGATGTACATAAAGCCATTTCCTTTTATACTTCCGTAGTTGGTGAATGTAACTGTTTTAATTACGCCATTAGCAGAGCTTATAATGGTTCCGCTGTTAGTAAACGTAGATGTATTAGTGGCAGTAGTCGCCCATAATATACCACTGTTATAAATATTTGCGGCACTGTTGTCAATTGTGATACCGTTGTCAGCAATAGTGCGGCATGTATTAGTATATACAGTACTACCACTAAAAGTTATTTTTTTCTGAGAGTAAAACTTCCCTTCATTGTTGAATGTGCCCTTACTTGAATTAAAGTTTCCTGCGATAGTCAGGTTCTTTTTATTAGCGATAGTACTGTTGCCATACAAGTTGAAATCAGAACTTATGACAATGTCGGCGTAGTTGGTAATGCTGCTGCCATCAATATTAATTGCCACAGATCCGTTAAAGCTAATAGATGCACCAGTATTATTGATCCATGTTTGTGCGGTACCATTCATTTGTGTACTTCCATTAACGGTAACTGTTCCATAGTTTTTTAAACCAAAGCCACCTTCTGTTGATAAAGATGAAACAGTCATAGTTCCGTATACAACATACTTACTGCGATAACCATTTACAGATGAAGGTTTAAAAGTTGCGCCACTTGCAACAGTAACTTTACCGCCCTGGTTCCAATCATTAAGTGTACCGGTAAAAGTTCCTTGTTTTATATACAGGCTATCGCCGGTTTGCAAAGTGTAAGTTGCAGAAGTACCATTATCAACATATGTAGTTTGACTATAAGTGACTTTTGGTAACAGATACCCTACTGCTATCATTAAGGGTATTGAGAAGAACGTTTTCATTTTGCTTTCTTAGGTTCGTAAAAATCATGCTATATGAAAACACCTATTTGAAGATTTTAGTATTTTGTGTTTAAACATTTATTTTAGCTACATATTTACCCTTATATATTGTAATTGATAAGCGCTTTCTGCAGTTGAAAGAATTATAAAATTTTGATTTTTAGCAGTTTTGAATAATGGCTATTTTGATTGATCCATGATAATTGTAAGTATTGTGCTACTGCAAATACTTACAAAATAAAAAGCCTCTGCAGGCGCAAAGGTTTTTTGAAATCATGCAATTTGTAAAAGAATGTGACAGGAAAATGAGGGGGATTACATTTTCCTTGATGTATGGTAATTCAATTGCTGCGATTGCGAGCTGTTACACGTAACTAACTATAGATAAATGCAATTACAAAATAAAACCCCATCACTGAAGGATGGGGTATATCTATAAATACTTCTGAAATATATTGCTAATCTAACTGGTGAGGCTTTTGTGCATCATGTGATGCTGGTGCGGCCTGCTCTGTAGACGGCTTATCGTATGTATTGCGCAAATGTTTCCAGGCTTTGCCATCCCATAAAAACGCTGTAACAAACCATACGAACAATAATAACGGAATTAATACGGTCATTCTGAGGTTTCTTATTTCATCGCCCAAGTGCATAAATATAGAAACGATATACACTGCTTTTGCCAATGATAATATGATCATGCCTCCTTTTAAAAAGAGCACCATCCATTCTGAGAAATGAATAAAGTAATGCGAAAGACCAAGTCCCAATTCAGCACCAGTGATGATCAGTAATATCCAGAATGTTTTCCAGATCCTTTTTGTATTTGGCGCCGGTTCGTGCTGAAACGTTATTTCAGGTGAGCTTAGTTCTTGTGAATGTCCATGTTCCATATTATGCAAATACTTTTAATAAATGTGTGTTGTTAGATAAGATAAAAACAAAGGAATACAAATACCCAAACAAGGTCTACAAAGTGCCAGTACAAACCTACTTTTTCCACCATTTCATAATGACCTAAACGATCAAAACGACCATTGCGTGTCCAGAAATAAATAAGTATGTTCAGCATTACACCACTGAAAACGTGGAAACCGTGAAAACCTGTTATTCCAAAAAAGAAGCCACCAAAACCTACAGGACCGGTATATGTAACCGCATGTCCATCATGCATCATAGCTGGTACTACTTCTGGTCCGAATGGGTTCTGCTTGATAGTGGTACCGATTTCCTGCACCACTCCATCAATAAGAACCGGGTGGCTACCAGTGATAAGGTGCGTCCACTCCCATGCCTGGCAACCCAGGAACATAAATCCTCCGAGGATGGTCCACAGCAACCATTTTTCTACACCTGCCCTGTTCCTCTTGTGTCCCTCATGCACAGCCAATACCATCGTAACAGAACTCATGATCAATATAAAGGTCATTAAGCTTACAAACGCTAATGGAAGATTAGCATGCCCCATTAAAGGAAATGAATTATATACATGGTTAGGGTCAGGCCAAAATGGCTGACTTACGCGTATTGTACCATAAGAAATGAGTAATGCGCCAAATGTAAAGGTATCGCTCAATAAAAAGATCCACATCATGAGCTTACCATAGCTTACATTGTAAGGGCTTTTTCCTCCCGTCCACCATTTATATCCGGCCGGTACGTGTGTTGACATGCAGTTGAAATTTTAATAAAAAATTACTCAATATATTTAATGCACTAAACTAAAAAACACAAACAGGTATACCCATAATAAATCCACAAAATGCCAATAGGTAGCTACTATTTCAATGGGTGTGCTGTCGTAGTTTCTTGTTTTACTGCCAAAAGCTTTAAAAAAAATAACCAGCAATGCTATAACGCCTCCCAATACGTGTATAATGTGCAACCCCGCTATAGCTAATACAAATGAATAAGCCGGATTAGATCCTATACCTATCATGCGCATGCCTTGCTTTTGAAACTGGAAAAATCCGTTGATCTGCATCAGCACAAACAACACGCCCAAAATTCCTGTTATTGCAAAGAACATTCTGTATTTCGCCATCTCCCGCTCCCTGAAAGCCTTTAAAGCAACCTGTATAGTAATGCTGCTTGCCAGTATTACTATAGTTGAATACAGGAAGACACCCGGGAGTTTAAAAGTTTCCCAACCCGGCTGGCTGCGCTTTACGATATAGGCGCTCGTCAACCCTGCAAACATCATTATTATACCCGCCAGGCCTAACCACATGTTAAACTTGTACGGATGAATTTTTTTGCGTTGCACACTCATCACTTCACTCATTTATACAAAATTTTTTATCCAACTATTCAGCCTATCCCTCCTTCCCTTTCCTAAGGAAGCGGTGCTTTATATCTCTATTACACCTGTATATCTACCACTTCATCAACATTAACACTATTCAAAAAAATATTATTAGCCAATTGAATATTTATCGGTGTCTTTGAAAAGCCGATCCTTGTGCTTAGCTCTCCTCTCCTTTGGAGAGGTCGGGAGAGGCTTTATATCCCCGCCACTTTATCTGCCAATAAACTAAGCAACACAACAGGTAAATAAATATAAGAACTGAACATCACCCTTCTCGCAGCTTTCACATCCATTTCCCGGTATAGCCTTATGCTTTGCCAAACCATAAATAAATTGGCTATAACAATTATTACCATGCTCACCTGCCCACTCATATGCAACAACCATGGTATTACGCCTACCGGTAACATCAGCAGCGACCAAATTACCGCCTGTATGGCTGAATATCTGGTTGGCCCTGCGGTTGATGGCATTAATTTAAACCCTGCTCTTGTATAGTCGTTATGCGCAACCCAGGCTATAGCCCAGAAATGCGGGAACTGCCATAAAAACTGAATGCCAAATAAAGCCCACCCGCCGGCACTTAACTTATCTGCACCTGCTACCCAGCCTATAAGGCAGGGAAGCGCACCTGGTATAGCTCCAACCAACACTGAGATTGAACTTATTTTTTTTAACGGCGTATATACGAAGCCGTAAATAAACAAGCTGAAAACACCCAGTGCTGCTGCGGTCCAGTTAAACCAGAAGCCGATGATCAGTACGCCCAAAATACCTGACAGTGCAGCAAAAGTAAACGCTTCATTCACGCTCATCTTTCCGTTGGCAACAGGTCGCTTAGCGGTACGTTTCATCATGGCATCAGTATCCTTCTCACTTGCCTGGTTTATGGCATTGGCTGATCCTGTGATCAGCATACCGCCGATAAATAAAAAAAGAACTGATAGCAAATTAAAAGTGATGCCCGGTGCCAATAAATAACTGATCACGCAGGAAAATACTACTGTAAAACTCAGCGTAAACTTTATCAGCAGCATGTAGTCTTTGAGTTTATCAACTACCACAAATGACGCTGATTCTTTTAGCCTGTCATGTGTATCCATCACCTTCAAAAAACGCTGTTTATATAGCTACTTAAAAAGAACTGAATTTTCTTTTCAAGCATCCTTATACATTAATGCGTTGACTCATCCTTGCCAATCGGCTCAGTTTGAGGTATAAAATCTGTTCCGTCTTTACCATAATCATACGCCCAACGGTGTACTTCTGGTATTTCACCAGGCCAGTTACCATGTCCTGGTCTTATTGGTGTTGTCCATTCCAATGTAGTTGCGCCCCATGGATTTTTTGTAGTAACTCTTCTTCCTTTGAAAATTGAATAGAAGAAGTTAAATACAAACATCAATTGAACAAGGAACGATAATATGGCAGCAAAGCTGATAACCCTGTTTAATTCTACAAAGTGCTTGAATGATTCCCATCCTGAATAATCATAATAACGGCGTGGCATACCCGCAAACCCTTCATAGTGCATTGGCCAGAATATTACGTATGCACATACGAGTGTAATCCAGAAATGGATATATCCAAGGGTATTATTCATATACCTGCCATACATTTTAGGGAACCAATGATATATACCCGCAAACATCCCCATGAAAGCTGATACACCCATTACTATATGGAAGTGTGCAATTACAAAATAAGTATCGTGCAGGTGTAAATCCAATGTGGAATTACCTAAGAATATCCCTGTTAAACCACCGGAAATAAACATGCTCACAAAACCAATACTGAACATCATGCCCGGTGAAAAACGAATATTACCGCGCCACAATGTAGTGATCCAGTTAAATACTTTGATGGCTGATGGTACCGCAATTAATAAAGTAAGCAGCACGAACACAGAACCCAGCAACGGATTTAAACCTGTTACAAACATGTGGTGTGCCCAAACCAGGAACGCCAGCAAAGCAATGGCAAACATAGACGCGATCATTGCCATATAACCAAATATAGGCTTGCGCGAATTGATGGACATTACTTCCGATACGAGCCCCATGGTAGGCAAGATGATAATATATACTTCCGGATGCCCCAGGAACCAGAACAAGTGCTGATACAAAATCGGGCTTCCACCTTCATTTGGTAAAATATTTCCTCCTATAACTATATCAGATAGATAGAAGCTGGTACCTAAGTGACGATCGAATAATAAAAGAATAAAACCAGAGAATAATACAGGGAAAGAAAGGATACCAAGGATCGCAGTGAACAAGATCGCCCAGATAGTTAATGGCAATCTCGTCATAGTCATACCCTTTGTACGCATGTTAAGAATAGTAGACACATAATTCAAACCACCCAACAACTGCGATACCACAAACATTGCCATACTCATCAACCACAGATCCATACCTATTTTAGATCCTTGTGAAGCATCTCCTAATGCACTCAATGGAGGATATACTGTCCATCCACCTGCTGCAGGTCCTGTCTGTACAAATAAAGATGACATCAATATTATACTTGCCAATACAAAGAACCAGTAAGAAAGCATATTCAGAAATGGAGAAGCCATATCTCTTGCGCCTACCTGGAAAGGAATAAGCAGGTTAGCGAAAGTTCCGCTTAAGCCTGCAGTAAGTACGAAGAACACAAGGATGGTTCCATGCATAGTACCCAGCGCATAATAAAACTCAGGAGTTATTTTGCCATCTTTAGCCCAATGACCAAAAATATCTTCTAACCATGGCATGGCCACATCGGGATAGCCTAACTGTATACGAAACAGTACAGACATAAATCCACCAATGATAGCCCATATAATACCAGTGATAAGGAATTGTTTGGCGATCATTTTATGATCCTGGCTAAATACATATTTCGTAATAAAAGTTTCATGATGATGGTGCGCATCATGATGCTCGTGTACTTCGTGAGCGCTTGCTCCGTGTTGTATTGCGATTTCGTTACTCATTCCAACATATTTTGTGACTCAAAGGGTCTTCCTAAAAAATTAATTAATGGCTGGCATTCATTGCTACTGGCTTTCCTGTTCCGGCTGCCTTTGCAGTATCTGAAGCTGGCGCGGCTGCAGCAGAAGGTTTAGCTTCGGCAGCAGGTTCCGGGTGAGCTGTAAGATACTGTGGCTTGAGTGATGCCATCCATTTATCATAATCTTCCTGTGTATCAACAACAATCGTTCCTTTCATTGAATAGTGTCCCGCGCCGCACATCTGATCGCAGGAGATTTCGTATACAAAATTTGCGTCTCCTGTTATCTCCTTCATCTTGGCGGTAGTATATTTTGGCGTAAACCACATAGTAGTAGGTGTACCAGGCACGGCATCCATTTTCAAACGGAAATGAGAAAGACCTACGTCATGTATCACATCCTGTGAGCGGATAATTAATTTAACGGGTTTGTTAACCACCATGTGCATTTCTGATGGGTGCAGATCATCCAGGTTTGCCGCATCTTTCCAATCCTGACCGAGCGGATTGCTTTTGCCAGCATCAATCAATTTAAAATTCTGGCGCCCCAATACTCCATCTTTACCTGGGTAACGATACTCCCATCCAAACTGGTGACCGGTGATCTCTATTTCCGCAGCTTCTTTTGGTGCATCGCCTGTAATTCTGTACCAGTAAACCAGGCCAAATGCTACGAGTACGGTGAGCGCAATGGCTGGTACAGCAGTCCAGAGCATTTCAAGCTTATTGTTATGCGGATAATAATGTGCTTTTTTTGTTTCGGAAGCCTGGTATTTATATGCAAACCAAAACAACAATACCTGGGTAATCACAAACACAACACCTGTAATAGCAAGAGTGATCCACATCATGGTATCAATATTCTCTCCGTGTTCTGATGCTGAAGGAACCCACAACAATGTTTTTTTATACAATGCCTGGTTGCACCACCATGCCGCACCTAAGCCCAGCACTAAAAACACAACCATCAAAAATGCATTTATCCGGTTATTTTGCTCAAAGGCCTTTTTCTCCCCCTTTAATACAGACACATACTCACTGGCTTTTGCAATCTGAAAAACCACAATGAATATCAGTACTACTATAATTATTACAAAATACTCGGTCCAGGTCATCTTATAAAAAAATTATACTTTAATAATGCTTGTTTTCCTTGCCTATTATTATGTATGATGAATCAAACTTTCTTTCAGGTATGGATGGTATTTTGGAAGCAGTGGCGCCTTTGCCAAATTTCTTCCAACAAAAAACATAATCAACCCAATATACAAAGCCAGTGTACCCCACTCAAACCAACCTATAGTAAAATGTTCGCCCACGGTGCCAGGCATCACCATCTGGTAAAAGTCAAGCCAG
This sequence comes from Agriterribacter sp., assembly GCA_047600465.1. Lineage (GTDB taxonomy): Bacteria > Bacteroidota > Bacteroidia > Chitinophagales > Chitinophagaceae > Agriterribacter. The sequence continues at coordinate 1,930,744 of JASGKU010000004.1, read as the reverse complement.
TGACCTAATATGATAACTACTGCCATAAATGTTACAACGGCATAGTTTCTCTTTGATCCTCTTGTCATTAATATCAATATAGGGGCAACAAAGTTCACAATAAAATTCAGGAAGAATATTCCCCTGTAAGGTCCCTGCATTCTTATTTTAAAGTAGATCGTTTCTTCAGGTATGTTAGCATACCAGATCAACATGAATTGAGAGAACCATAAATATGTCCAGAAGATAGAAAACGCAAACATGAATTTACCCACATCGTGTAATTGCTCACGGGTAGTATATTCCAGGTAACCGTGATTTTTAAGAAACACAATGAACAATGCAATGAGCGACATACCAGATACGAAAGAACTTGCAAATGTGTACCAGCTATACATGGTAGAATACCAATGTGCATCAATACTCATTAACCAGATCCACGGAATAGTAGAACCGGTGGTTAAAGCAAAGAACACAATGAATATAGCAGCCCATATAGTATTGGTCCATATATATTTTCTTGATTCCTCCACTCCCATTCCACCTTCATCTGCTTTACGGGATAATTGACGCATTTTTTTACCGGTAAGCGACCAAACAGTTAATGTGATAACTGTCCAGGTGAAAAAGAAAGTTGGATTTAAAAAGCCCTTTTTCCAGGTCAAGATCTTATCACCCGCCACTGCTTCCTTATCTATCCAGTGATATATATGATGATGATTTCCGTAGATAATACCAACGAATACTATTAAAGCAAGAATTGCAAAAATGGGCACTACCGCAGATATGGCTTCCGGTACACGTCTGAACGTTACATTCCATCCACCATGTGCAAGCGTAACTGCACAGACAAAAAACATGCTGGCATTACAAACCAATAAAAAGAATACGCTGTTCTGCAGCAATACTGCCCAGAAACGAGTTTGATCATGTTCATCTTTGCTGAAGCACAAGACAATAAGTCCGGCAATAAAAGCAATTATACCAACTGCCAGTAATCCGTAAGTCCATTTTTTATATCCGCCGGAGCTTCAAATTGTTGCTTAATCATTTCCTCAATCAATTTGTTTTATTAATGCGAATCAGTTTTTATTTTTTAGCTGTGCTGTCTGCTGCTGGTGCTGCCGCTGCAACAGGTTTGCTTATCTTACTTCTTATATATTGTACCACCATCCAACGCTGCTTATCGTTCAGTTGAGACGCGTAGCTTCCCATCTTATTTTTACCGTACACAATGGTATAATATATCTGTCCATCAGCAAGACTGGCTACAGAAGGATCCATCAAATTTTTAGGTGCTGCCGGAAAAGGACCGTCTCCACCTTTCCACAAAGGTCCGTTACCATCTAATTTTGGTCCGTGACAAATACCGCAGTAAATAAGATATAATCTTTCTGCTTCTTTTTGATTGCTTGAATCTAATGCAGGTAATGGATTAACTATAAACCTTGCTTTTGCATGATTGGTAGTATCGCTGCCCAGATCTTTTGCAAGATCGAATGGTAACAACTGCTCTCTTGAAATAGTACCGGCAACAGGTGTTCGGTTGGTTTGTTTATCAGGAAACAAATCGTTTTCAGAATATGTTTCATACGCACGGCTATAAGCCATATCAGGCATATACACTTTACCCGGCTTGCTCGAATCATCGCAGCTCACCACTGTGATGATCATTAAAAAAGATAGCAATGATATTACCGATATTTTTTTCATCCTTGAATAATTTGTCTTTACGATTAGGCCGTAACAGTCTCGGGTTTATTTTCAAATAATTTTCTATCCTTATTATACAAACCAAGCCACCATCCTGTTTCTGCTAATTGCACGTTTACTTCTGTAGCTCCGGATGTTGCCAGAAATGCTTCTGCCTCTTTTACATTTGTTTTTGAAGTACATTCTATTACCATCACAAACAGATCGTCTGTAGCACGCAAATGAAAATGATGTTTTTTTACAAAAGGCGCCATCTGGCACAGGTAACAAAATGTAAGCACCATACCAACTGCGGAGAATAATACAGTTAACTCGAATATAATAGGTATCCACGCCGGAAGAGAGAAGTGCGGCTTACCGCCATAGTTCTGAATCCAGTCTCTGGTTAATACCCAACTGATAAATGATAAAGCCGTAGTTGTTCCGGTAAGCGCGTAAATAAAACCTGCTGTGTGCAATCTTGTTTCTCTTAAACCCATAGCATGGTCTAAGCCATGTATGGGAAATGGTGTATACACATCATGGATCTTATACCCAGCTTTCCGTACTTTTTTTACTGCAGGAAAAAGTACCGCTTCATCATCAAAACAACCAACTACAAATTTTTTTATATTCATAACCTTAAACTGTCCGTTTTTTTAAGGTGAGTAAATCACTATGTTTAATTCCTTCTTCTTTTGCTTTATCACTATTAATGATGATCATCATGATGATGTGTCTTCGCATAAAATTCTTCCATGCTCAGATTTTCAAGATCAACCATTTTAGCTTTATAGCTTTCGCCTGTCGTTTTTAATACGTGCTTGATTTCAGCAATGGCAATAACAGGGAAATATTTAGAGAAAAGGAAATAACAGGTAAAGAACAATCCAAACGTACCCAGGTAAAAACCAATTTCAAATATGGTTGGGCGATAGTACAACGACCATGATGATGGAAGATAATCGCGGTACAGAGATGATACGATGATCACAAAACGCTCAAACCACATACCAACGTTCACCACTATACTCATAAAGAAAGTAAAGCCAATATTTCTTCTCAGTTTCTGGAACCAGAACAACTGCGGCGTGATTACGTTACAGGTCATCATCAGCCAGTAACTCCAACCATAAGCACCAGCAATACGGTATTTAAAGAAGATGTCGTATTCAAATGTATTGGCACCATACCATGCAATGAACAACTCGGTAAGATAAGCGCAACCCACAATAGAACCTGTTAACACTATTACTTTGTTCATCGCTTCAATATGCCCGAGTGTTATATAATCCTGCAGGTTCATTACCCTACGTGTGATCAGCATCAGTGTTTGCACCATGGCAAAACCTGAGAATACCGCACCAGCAACGAAGTATGGAGGGAAGATGGTAGTATGCCATCCCGGAACGATTGAAGTTGCGAAGTCAAAGGATACTATCGTGTGTACCGATAATACGAGTGGAGTACTCAAACCCGCCAACACCAATGAAAGACTTTCATGCCGTTGCCAGTGTTTGGTGGAACCATTCCATCCAAAAGAAGCAATACCATACATCAGTTTCCTGAATTTGGTTCTTGCACGGTCGCGGATGGTAGCTAAATCAGGCAATAACCCTGAATACCAGAACAACAACGAAACGGTGAAGTAAGTTGAGATCGCGAACACATCCCATAACAACGGAGAGTTAAAGTTAGGCCATAACGCACCGCGGCTGTTGGGGTAAGGCATTACAAAGAAAGCCATCCATACTCTACCCATGTGCCAGATAGGGAACTGACCGGCACACATTACCGCAAAGATGGTCATCGCTTCCGCAGCGCGGTTTACCCCTGTTCTCCATCCCTGGCGGAACAGTAATAAGATGGCTGATATCAATGTACCGGCGTGACCAATACCTACCCACCACACGAAGTTGGTGATATCCCAACCCCATCCGATGGTTTTACCAAGGTTCCACTGACCAATACCGTATGTTACGTCTCTGTAAATGGAGTATACTCCAAATAATAAAAGTGCTACCGAAATATAAAAGCCGATATACCATAAACGCGTTGGTTTGGCTTCAATGGTATACACAATATCTTCCGTTACCTTATTGTAGGTTTTATCTCCATCTACCAATGGTTCCCTGACGAAAGATTCGTATTTAATCAAACTCATTTACTCGTGTATTTTACCTGCATTTCTTGCGAAATACATTATGGTTGAAAATGCTGATCTTTTATTATTGTTCTCCTTACTACTTTTCCTCTACCGCAATTAATGATGCGCTTCTTCAGGCATAGCCTGTTTCTTTTCTGTGGCTACGGTTTCTTCTTCCTTTATGCCCACAGGTCTGTCGGTATTCCTGATTTTAGCCAGGTAACTGATGTTAGGCAATACGTGAATATGTTCCAAAGCATAATAACTGCGCTGATTCTGCTCTTCGTGGCGAAGTTTGTATACCTGGCTTTCTTTATCATTCACATTACCAAACACGATAGCACCTGTTGAACAAGCCTGCATACAGGCTGTTTTTACATCTCTTATAATGGAAGGATCCTGTGATTTCTTTGCTTTTAATTTTGATTCCTGCAAACGCTGAACGCAGAAAGAACATTTTTCGATAACACCACGTGAACGAACGGTTACATCAGGATTCAATACCATTCTTGTAAGATCATCGTTCATCTGCATTACAGCATTATCCAGTCCGCCTACTATTCCAAACTGCTGGTTATCGGGGAAGCTGTCTGCACCAGTATAATCAGCCCAGTTAAAGCGACGTACTTTGAATGGACAGTTATTAGCGCAATATCTTGTACCGATGCAACGGTTATAAGCCATCTGGTTCAACCCTTCTGTACTGTGGTTGGTTGCAGATACAGGACATACGTTTTCGCAAGGTGCGTTATCGCAATGCTGACAAAGCATCGGCATAAACACCACGTTCAGGTTATCGCCTTCTGTATTGTCTCTGTAAGATGCATAGTAACGATCAATACGCAACCAGTGCATTTCATGCGAGCGTTTTACTTCGCTCTTACCTACAACAGGTATATTATTTTCTGCTGTACATGCAATAGTACATGCGCCGCAGCCTGTGCATGAGTTCAGATCTATACTCATTCCCCAATGTGCACCGGGAGAATCGTAGTTTGGATATAAGGTCGCTTCTGCTCTGAAGTCGCCCGTATTCTTGGCAAAATCTTCTGCCAGTTCTTCGCGGTAATGCAAAGTAGCTTCCGGATTTTTCCTGAAATCTTCGAGTGAATATTCTCTTACTACTTCAATACGTCCTTCGTACTGGTTATGTGTTTGCGTATAAGCTATATCGTATTTATCGCCTGTATCTTTAGCAGCACCTACTTCAGTAGTATAATATTGGCGGGTAGTTCCTTTTCCATTTACCAACGGGTAAGCATTGTAGCCAACACTGGCACCAGCCTTACCTACTCCTTCACTTCTGCCGTATCCCACTGCCAATGCAATTACTTTAGGATGCATGCCTGCAATAGCAAGGATAGGAAGTTTTACTTGTTTACCATTAATAGTAAACTCAACAAGCGGCTTCTTAAATTCAACTTCATAATGATCATCCAGTACTATACCCAGTTCCTTTGCCAAAGCATAGGAGATCATTACATAGTTATCCCAGGTAGCGCGGCTGATGGGATCAGGCATTTCCTGCAACCATGGGTTGTTGGCGTTAGCGCCGGTTCCTATAGAAACCTTTTGATACAATACCAGTTCAGTTGCTGTACCCGCTTTTATGGCTGATACTTTAGTAGCCGCATCTGCAGCGCCACTGCCATTGTAAGGCAATGCAGCAACTGCAAGCGCTTCGGGTTCTACCACTCCCACCTGTAAAGCTTTTTCAAATGCTTCCTGGCTGCCGAGTTTTTTTACCCAATATTTTTTAAAGTATTCGTCGTAATCTGTATTATTTCCGCTCCATTTCAATAAAGACGTTTGAAAAGGCCTTGTAGCAAACAGCGGCTCAATGGTTGGCTGCATCAAACTGAAAAAACCAACTCTTGCTTCAGCGTCGCCCCAGCTTTCAAGATAATGTGGACTGGGAACTATGTATTTACAGAGTACAGAAGTTTCATCTTTTCTATCGTTAAACGATACCGATAGTTTTACTTTTTGTAAGCCACTGGTAAAAGCTGCAGCATCGTGATAGTTATAAGCAGGGTTTGCTTCATAAATCAGCAAAGTGCTTACAGAGCCAGCATTCATGTCTTTTACCAACTGGTCCATTTCGCTATCAATACCCTGACGGATCTGCACAGGAGCAGCCCAGTTGATGGTAACGCCATTAGCGCCGATCAACTCGTTGATGGCATTTACCAATACCTGAATATTTGGATCATTGCTTCCACACACTACCAGGGCAGCACCTTTATTAGCGGTGAGCAATGCAGCGGTAAGATCAATTCCTTTCTTTACTTTTTCATCAGCAATGGCAGGAGCAGTTACGCCTCCACCAAGTTTTGCCAAAAGCGCCAGTACTACTGCGCCAGTTTCTGAAGGACGGATCAAAAAGCGTTCATCAGCATTAGCCCCAGTAAGACTTAACACACCTTCAAACTGGATGTGTTTGCTCATTTCAGGATTCTTCTGGTTGATCCTTCTTCCCTGTGCATATTGGTTTGAATACAGTTCACTGGTTAACCATGTACCCAGGAAATCTGCATCCAATCCAACTATTACTTTCGCTTTTTCAAAATGATAAGCAGGCAAAGCTTTTTTGCCATAGCTTATTTCATTTGCCTGTAGTATACCACTGTAAGAAACAGCATCATATTGGATATGTTTGCTGCCGGGATATTTTGCTTTGAATTCTTCGATTACCTGTTTAGTAGAAGGTGAAGTGATGGTAGAAGTAAGAATAACTGCAGCAGTGCCGGTTAAACCACTCATTATTTTATTGTCAAGCGCATCAGATAGTTTCAGTTCCCTGGTTTCACTCCCCGCCATTTCTATTGGTTGGCGAAGACGGGCAGTATCATACAAATCCAGTACAGAAGCCTGCACTCTTGCAGATGTTCCTTCTCCTTTATTACCAAGAAAAGATTTATCGTTTCCTTCAATTTTTATCGGGCGTCCATCTCTTACTTTAGCAACCACAGGTACTACATCGCCTTCAGAAACATAGGTAGTAGCATAATGCTGCGCTACACCTGGAGTAAGATTTTCGGGTTTGTTGAGATAGGGGATACTTTTTCTAACCGGCATTTCGCAACCTGCTGCTACAGCAGCGGCAGCAGTACTAAATCCAACATACTTCAAAAAATCCCTGCGTGGAGTTTTAGCATCGAGCAATCCGCTGGTATTCTCAACCAATGGAAGATCTTCCTGAAACTCATCCTTAACCAATTTCTGGTAACCTTCTGTATTGTTTAGTTCGCCTAAGTTTTGCCAGTACTTTTTTTGCTCCATTTATAAAGTGATTTGAGAATTTATTCCGCCGCTAAGCCGCGGAATGAAAAACGCATATGAGAACAACCTTTCGTTTTGAACTACCATTATTAATAATGGCATTTCTGACATTCAATTCCACCAATCATTTCCACAGTTACACTATCAATCTTTTTATTCTTAATATCGTCGTGAAACTTTTCGTAAATGCTATAGAATTTATTGCCCGCAAATTGAACTTTTGTGTTACGGTGACAATTGACGCACCAGCCCATGCTTAAATCTGCAAACTGGTGTACTTCATCCATCTCGGTAATATTGCCATGGCAGGTCTGGCATTGCTGTTGTCCTACTACCACGTGCTGGGAGTGATTAAAATATACGTGGTCGGGGAGATTGTGAATGCGTGTCCACTCGATGGGTTTTCCTTTTCCGGTGTATTGCTGCTTTGCTTCATCCCATCCTGCAGCAGCATATAATTTTTTGATTTCGGCAGTACCGTTTACTTCTGTGCCATCTGGTCTGGTAAGTGTAGGACCTTTTGCGTATTCGTTGATGGCCATATGACAGTTCATACACACGTTTACCGAAGGAATATTAGCCTGTTTGCCTTCCTGCGCACCGGTGTGGCAGTACAAACAACTAATCTGGTTAATGCCGGCGTGTACTTTATGAGAGTAAAATATAGGTTGAACAGGTTCATAGTTTTGTGAACGGCCTAAGCCAACTGCTCCTTGTATAGTAACATAGCCGCCTACCAAAAACAGGGCAATAATGCCAAGCGCTATGTATAATTTGTTTCTAAAGAAAGGAACCGGTTCTGAAGCGGGAATGCCTTCCTTATCGTCAGACATTTTTTTGAGGTTGCTGTTAACCTGTAACAAGGTAAGGGCTACAACCGCTAATATTAAAGTAAGAACGCCAAATAGTAAAGTATGATCGCTTTCTGGTTCAGATGTAACTCCGTCGCCCCCACCGGTAGGCTTTATCGGGTTTTGTCCGGCGGCGAAAGTTGTATTTATATAAGTAACTACAGCATCAATTTCCTCATCCTTTAAGTCCGGGAAGGCACTCATCATCACCCCGTTGAACTGACCTTTCAAGCCTTGAGTATATGGATCGCTTGTCATAAATCCTGCAGGATTATGTACCCAGGCGTGTAATTTTTTTCTATCACTCCATGGCCCGCGATCCTCTAATCCACCTAATGCTGGTCCTGTAGATTTAACGAAAACGTTATGACACGTAGCACATTTTGCCATAAAGATGGCTTTACCATCCTGCGCATTAGCGATATTAGCCCAAAAAGAGAGAAAAACTACGAGTGCCGATCCAAAAAAAAGTCTATTTACAGTTTGTCGGTGATAGCTCATTGTAACCAAGGAGTTTGTGATGATGTGGACTTATCCGGTTCGCTGCAAAAGTAGGACAGGATGCTCAAAAAATATTAACATTTTAGAAAAAAATTTTTACTTGCCTGGCCTGCGTTTCAGCCGATTTTATACACACTCCATATTTTTTTGTCATGTTTTTGTAAGATGAAACCGGATTCCATTTTTGTGGGTTCCTGTTTACATTTCTCGGGCTTTTTCGCCATCTTGCAGCCCGCAATGTTTAACAGGCTTCAGCAAAAATGGAAGGTCACCGGTGGACAACTCTTTATCATCCTCCTGGTTTTTGCCATCACCGGCACCACTACCGCTTATATTACAAAAGTTATTACTTCGTGGGTAGGCTTTACCAGTGAAACCAGTTGGATCTGGAAAATGCTGCTGCGGCTGGTAATGCTTATTTTCGGTTACCAGGTTATCCTCCTCACCGTTGCTTTTATTTTCGGACAGTTTTCTTTTTTCTGGAAATATGAGAAGAAGTTGTTGAGATGGATGGGGATGGTGGGAAAGGCAGAAGGCAGGAGGCAGGAGGTAGGTAGCAATGAGCAATCAGCAATCAGCAATCAGCAATCGGCGGTCAGCGATCAGCAATCAGCAATCAGCAATACGCAATCGGCAATCGGCAATCGGCAATCAAAAATTTCAAATTTCAAATCTCAAATCAGCAATCAGAAATCAGCAATCAACATCGCTGTTTTTGCCTCCGGGGCCGGTAGCAATGCTCAGAAGATCATAGATTATTTCCGCGACCATCCTTCCGTAAAAGTTGCGCTTATTGTAAGTAATAAACCGGAAGCAGGCGTGCTGCATATAGCAGAAAGAGAAAAAATAGCGACACTTATTATTGACAAGGGTAAATTTTTCCGCGATAACGGGTATGTGGATGAATTAAAATCGCTGGATATTGATTGGATCATCCTCGCTGGTTTTTTATGGAAGATCCCACTATCACTTATTCATGCATTTCCCTCACACATCATTAATATACACCCTGCCCTTTTACCAAAATATGGCGGAAAAGGCATGTACGGGCATTTTGTACATGAGGCGGTAATTGCTGCGGGTGAAGTGGAAAGCGGCATTACCATCCATTATGTAGATGAACATTTTGATCATGGTAAACATATTCTGCAGGTAAGCTGCCCTGTAGAAAAAACAGATACGCCACAAACACTGGCTAAAAAAATTCATGCGCTTGAACATGCGCATTATCCCGAAGCGATATACAATCTCATAAAGGATAGTATTTGATATTTACATTGTAAATGAGATTTACCAACTCATCGGCACAGAATTGGTAAATATGAACCAGCCTGAAAACAAGCAACATGAAATTATTTACCTGTAAACATTGCGGACAGCCCCTTTATTTTGAAAACTATTATTGCGAAAACTGTGGAATGCAATTGGGGTTTGATCCAGGAATGCTGGAGTTTATTCCTTTTATAAATAACAATAATGGCGCGCCTGTTCCATCCGACGCTAATGATACCAATATCTACCGGTTTTGCAATAACCGCATATACAATGTATGTAATTGGTTGGTTGAACCAACAAATACTGAAGGGCTTTGCCTCGCCTGCGAATTAAACCGTACCATTCCGGATTTGAACAATCCTGAATATGTGCAGCGATGGCAAACATTGGAATTAGCCAAGCATAGGTTAGTATATAGTTTATTAAGATTGAAACTTCCGCTTGCAAGCAAAATCAAAAATCCTTCAACTGGTTTGTTATTTGATTTTAAAGCAGATGGAACAAAGAAAGTATTAACGGGTCATGATGAAGGTGTTATTACTATCAATATTGCTGAAGCCGACGATATAGAAAGAGAAATGGCAAGGCGTAATATGGAAGAAGTATACAGAACAGTACTGGGCCATTTCAGGCACGAAGTGGGACATTACTATTGGGACAGGCTTATTGCTGATACGCCCTATCATCAACCCTTTAAAGCATTATTTGGCGATGAGCAGCAAGACTATGAAGAAGCATTGAAAGCGCATTATGCCAATGGCGCTCCTGCTAATTGGAATCTTCAATATATCAGCGCTTATGCAAGCGCGCATCCATGGGAGGATTGGGCAGAAACATGGGCGCATTACCTGCACATTATAGATACACTGGAAACGGCTTATGCTTTTGGAGTAGGTATTCATCCTGCGGCAAAAATTGCAACAACCGATCTCGATATGGCGGTTACTACCAATCCATATCATATGCGCGACTTTAGCCGCGTAATTGATGCGTGGCTTCCGCTTACGATTGTGTTAAACAGCCTCAATAGAAGCATGGGTCACGGTGATGCATACCCGTTTGTAATTTATCCTCCTGTGCTGGAGAAATTGCGTTTTATTCATAGTGTTTGTCACCCAGGTACAATGTAATACATTTTCCGCGGCGGGCACAGCGAAATACAGCAAAGCAGCGAATACTTTGGTATTGCATTATGCATATCCGTGGCTCCGTTGCGCCACCCGAGAACTGTATTACCGTTATCTCATTCTTATATACCGCTATCTCATTTCAACTATTAAAAAACACTTCTCTTGATTAATTATGTAGCAGCTATTTTTTAAAGCTTCATTTCACAGGAATACATATCAATCAAGACCAATGATCAAACAACTTATCAGCTTTACAGTACTCATTTTTTTCATACTATTGATAGGTTGCGGCAAAAAAAATAATCCGCTGCAACCTATTAATAATCTAACCATCACAGGATGGACACCCAAAGTGCCAACGCCTAAAGAAACCATTACCATTACAGGAACAGGGTTTGACCCGAATGCCGCCGGCAATGAAGTATTATTTGAGAATGTATATCGTGGCGTAATTGTATCGGCTACAGCAACAGCAATTAAAGTAATCCGCGACACAGCTGGTTATTTAGAATTACAGGATTGGAATTCCGGCAATACGGTAACTGTAAATGCAAAGGGAAATACCTTTACACATCCAGACAGGATGTTTTTCAGAAGAGCCATTGCTCTATTGGATGCTAAAGGTTATACTACCAATTTCAGATTGTTTTATCCCGGTGATTCTATATTAATGGAAGGCATCGGATTTTATAACGACCCGGGAGATAATGATTGCAGGCTACATACTGCAGGTGGATATTTGGGCGAAGTAAATATAGCAAGGGTAGATAGCAGTTACTATACAAAGATGGTTGGATTTTATCCTTCATCCGAAGCCATTGGAGGAGACGAGGATACTCCACCAGATTATACTGTAGCGGCTGAACTGGAAGTACACGACAAACACGGTGCAACGGCAAATCTTCCCTGTTCGCTCCGTGTATTCCCTAATTCATATATAGACTATGATCCGGATTCTTTCGAATACAGTGATGAGTTTAATGTATTGAAGTTGTTTGTGAAAACTAAAAATGTATTACCTGGTACAAAAGGTATTTTCAGAAATACTGCAACAGATAGATTCTTTCGGTTTTCGCTTGATAAAGATTATTCCGGTGAAGAAAAATTAGTGCGACTTCAATTACAAGGCGATCCGCTCAATCCAACAGAAGATATACCGCCGGGCACATACAGGCTATCTGTAGATAGGGGAGCCTATAATTTTGTAAGCACATTGATACAACTTCGATGAACAGCAAACACTTTTTTACTTTAAAAATTCTTATCTTTTTAGTGATATAAACTCAACTTACTGCATATACAAAGCATGCTTTATGCAAGGATTATATTAATGGCTGTATTACTGCTTTGCAGCAATATTGTTATGAGCCAGTTATCCATACTCAATCATAATCCCGATAACCTCGCTACAAATGACGAACAGTATATAACAAAAGTTATAGGAGCAAAAGATGGATTGCCCTCCTCGGAAATACTTACGCTTTTCCAGGACAGCAAGGGTTTTGTTTGGATAGGAACTTCGCTTGGACTAAGCCGTTATGATGGCTTTACGTTTGAAAACTTTCTTACCTGTAACAAACGCCAATTGGGAAAAACATTTGGCATTGCAGAAGATACACTTCAACATATCATCTGGGTAATGAGCGATGCCGGGCTTTGTTTTTACAGCGAAGGAAAACTTTATGCCATTGCCTTGCAGGATATTGATACAGAAGTATACGATATATGCATCACCCAAAACAAGCAATACTGGATAGCTACTTCAAAAGGTCCTGCTTATTTTACCAGTACAGATGTTGAGCAAATAATACACAATCGCAAAGCGGATATCACTCATCACTTACTGCCGGACTGGAAAAGCGATAAGAATGATACCCGCTTTATAAAAAAAATTGTTGCAGACAAAAATGGATTGATTTGGTTTTGCGATACAAATACACTTTATGCTTACAATGGAAAAGAGATTCATACAATTTGGCAATCAACTGCCTTTAACGATCATTTCGTTTGCATAACTCCTTTTAATAATGCCATTTATTTTGTAACAATTATTACGGGTGTTCACAAATACGAATCCGGGAATACAATAATAAAATCCGTTTCATTTCCCACAACAATATCCGCTAACCTGTTTCTTAAAGATGATCGCATCTATTATCTTAACCTGCAAGGTATACACCAGGTAAAGACAGACAGTGACAGTATTGAATTGATGAGTACTATCCCGGAAAAAGAAAACAAATGGCTATCATGTATAATGGTGGATAATGAAAATAACCTTTGGATAGGAATGCATCATGCATTGCTTTTTCAACAAAAAAAATTATTCAACACCTATCATTTATCTACTGTAGAAGAAGGTGTAGAGTTTTTTGGTGCTTACAAAAAGAAAGATGGCAGTATGTTGTTTGGCGGCAGTCGTGGCAAAATATACCAGCAAAAAAAAGCCGAAGGCATTCACCTTGTGAACAATATTGCAACCTCCAATTTGCGTTCCGAAGTAAAAGCAATATTACAGGACAGCCGCGGGTGGATGTGGTATACTACCGGCTTCGAGGGAATAATAGTTGCAAAAGAAAAAGAAATACTGAGCATAAAAAAAATTGAAGAAACCATCGTTGAAGGTTACTCCTTTTTAAAAGAAGATGCGTCTGGGGCAATATGGAGCGGAGGCGATGGTGTGCTGACAAAGTTTACAATCAACCATTCAAATGATTCTATTCATTACAAAAATTATTACAGCAGGCTCCCGGGTAATAACTGGTTTACTTTCTTAAATATGATAGAAGGTCCGGATGGTGCCAAATGGTTTGCCGGCGCGCAGGGAATTTTTATGCTAAGCAATGATAGTCTTCAACCTTATTACTTTCAGGGTATGGATTCAAGGAATAATTTTTCTGCCATACAAAAAAGTAACTCCGATGAAGTTTGGTTGAGTACAAAGGGAGAAGGTATCTGGCAATGCTATTTTGATACAAAAGCACAACTCCGGATAAGAAAAAAGTACACTACAAAAGATGGTTTACATACAAACATTTATACCGATTTGATTTGCGACCATAATAGTAATGTGTGGGCTGTTAGCTATTCCGGCGTCACTAAAATCGCCCATCAAACCACCAGCAGTTTTATTAATAATTATAATATCCGACAAGGTTTTCCTGATGAAAACTACCACAGTGCTTTGCTGTACCAACAAAATGATCATTGCATTTGGGTAGTAGCTTCCTCGGGGTTGTCTTTCTTTGATCCTTCGGCATTTGAACAGCCGCATACAACTCCTGCACTTGTGCTGAATAGCTTACAATCTGCCGATAGTATGTATTACAACAATGGCAAAAGCAATGTACTCAGGCTACCATATTATAAAAACAATATTACACTTCATTTCTCCGGATTATATTTTACAGATCCTTACGCTGTTCAATATTATTACCGGTTATACAATAACGACACTAACTGGATAAGCAACGGTAATGAAAGAATGATCAACTTTCAAAACCTGGCTCCCGGTAATTATATTATTGATATAAAAGCTGGTATTGGCAGTGATAATATAAGCGCACCTTTGCGCTATTCGTTTATCATTCAAAAACCTTTCTGGCAAACGTGGTGGTTTATTACAGCTTGCGGACTGGTAATAATTGCACTTGCCGGATATTGGATAAAGCACCGGGAATTCATAATACAAAAAAAGTCGGCTGAAAAAAATGCCGTGCAAAAACAAATTGCCGACCTGGAAATAAAGGCGCTAAAAGCCCAGATGAACCCTCATTTTGTTTTCAACAGTCTTAATTCTATTGCCCATTTAATAGCTGCCAATCAAAATGAAAGAGGCATTGAATATCTGTCGAAGTTTTCCAAACTGTTGCGTATTATACTGGATGAATGGGAGAACAATTTTGTATCGCTGAAAGACGAAATAAAAATGTTGCATCTGTACCTGCAGATAGAGTCGTTGCGCTTTGGAGATAGCTTTGCGTATACTATCCGGATGGATGATACGATAGAAGAAGAGGATGTATCTGTGCCCGCCATGCTCGTACATCCTGTCGCCGAAAACGCGGTATGGCATGGATTGCTTCATCAGAAAGGTGAGCGTAGGCTTACGATCTATTTTGAAAAAAAAGAGGAAGGGATGATACGATGTACTATAAAAGATAATGGCATTGGAATAGCGTCTGCTAAGCTTATGAAAGAAAAAAGATTAAACGGCATAAAGCAAAAATCAAAAGGGTTACAATTAGTAAAGGAGCGATTAAAAATACTGGAACAACAGTATGGCAAGCCTACATTATTTGATATAAAAGATATAGATGGCAAACAAAACCCATCAGGCGGCACTATAGTAATTATTGAATTTCCTGTTTTGTATGAAAACTGAACTAAAAGCATTGATTATTGATGATGAGGCCATGGCATGTGATATGCTGGAGTACATGATTGCCCAACATACACCGGTTATTACCCATGTAAAAAAAGCAGTGGGTGCTTCAGATGGATTGCAGTTGATACAAAGCTTTAAACCCGAACTTGTTTTTTTAGATATTCAAATGCCTTTTATGAATGGATTTGAATTATTGAACACGCTTCCTAAGCATCCATTCAGCATTATTTTTACTACCGCTTATAATAAGTACGCCATACAAGCCATACGATATAGCGCATTGGATTATTTGCTAAAACCTGTAGACGCAGAAGAATTGATACAGGCTATAGACCGGTATTTAAAACAACGCACGGAAAAAATACAGGTAAAAGAATTATACAGCAACTTCCTGAACAACCTGCACAACAAAGAAAACAAACAATTGAAAATAGCCCTTCCGGGATCATCAGGCGTTCGGCTGGCAGTTCCTTCAGAAATAATACACTGTGTAGGCATCAATAACTACACTCAATTTTATCTTACAGATTCGAATGTAATTACCGTATCAAAAACCATTAAAGAATTCGAAGAGTTATTATCAGATCATGGCTTTGTAAGGTCGCATAAATCTCATCTTGTAAACATTGCATTTATTAAAGAAATAAAAAATGACAATGCAATTATTTTGCAGAATGGTCAATCTGTTGAAATTTCAAGGCGCCGTCAGCATGATGTTTGGGAGGCACTGAAGAAATTATAACAATGCATCAATGCGGGTGCTTAGTTTCCGGTCTTTATCTGTAACTGTATTACCGGCATCGTGTGTATTCAGCCATATCTCCACCTGGTTATATACATTTTTCCAGGTGGGATGATGATCCATCTTTTCTGCTTCTATTGCCACGCGGGTCATAAAAGCAAATGCCTCTGAAAAATTTTTGAATTCAAACTTCCGGTACAACGCGTTATTTTCTTCTTTCCACATAAGAATGATTTGAAATTTGAAATTTGAGATTTATTACTGATTGCCCATTGCCGATTGCTCATTGCTAATTGCTCGCTTCTGCCCTCTGCCTCCTTACTACTGCCTTCCATCAAAACACCAAATGAATCTTATTCCTGATCTTATCTTTATCCAGCTCGGTTATCAACTGCACTCCATTAATGTTTTTTATAGACTGCTGCATATAAGTGATGTGATTGTCTTTTACATCATCTCCTTTTAACAGCCATAAAAAATCAAGGTGACGGAATTCGGGTAAAAGATATTCCCCATTAAATTGATTAGCATATATGTAATTTACCAGGGTAGCTCCAGGTTCGCAATACTCGTAAATGGAAAAAAAATACTGCCTACCCTTTTTTGCCAATTGAATTTCTATATCATTGTTCAACCTGAAATCACAACCCAATGCCTGGTTCATCATCCAGCAAAACCTGTAATCTTTTACCGGCGCCACAATGCCAAGTATACGTGCGTCAGAGAAAAAATCTTCAGCCAGTGTGTTGTTGTCTATTAAGAGTTTCATGGTGAATAGTGAGCCAATACAGGTTACAGGTTACAGGTTACAGGTTTCAAGTTGCAGGTCCAGGCATTCATCAACCAATACATTTTTCTTTATCACAAATCCCCACACCTTATCCCTTGCGTCCTCCTTCAAAACGTTATATCAAATTTAAGATCCTCGCTGCCACGTTTCACTGTTACTATCGTGCTTTCTCCTTTTTTAAATTTTCCCAATGCCTGCATGTAAGTATCCAGTGAGGTAACCGTGTTGCTGCCCAGGGCTGTTACCACATCACCAGTTTTTAATCCTGCCTTTTGTGCGGGCCTTCCTTCACTAATGCCGTCAACCCTCACTCCTGAACCGGAAAAAGTATAATCAGGCATAATACCCATGGTAACAGAAAATTTTGCGGTAGTACCTGTCTGTGTTTCACGGGTAGGCGTAAACGCTAATTTCCCTTTCTTATTCAGTTCATCAATAATATTGCTGATGTACTTAATAATATACAATTCTCCTGTGTAATTGATTTTATCAGCATCGTCGGATGAACGATGGTAATCGTGATGCTGGCCGGTAAAGAAAAAAAGCACAGGAATTTTTTTGAAATAAAAAGAAGTATGATCGCTGGGGCCTGTTCCGCTGGAATCTACATTGATGGTGAAAGGAATATTTTTAGGTGCGTTCAGTATATCTTTCCATATGGGTGAAGTTCCCACCCCTCCTATTGTAAGCGTTTTACTACTATCATTCAACCTTCCCACCATGTCCATATTAATCATATAATTTGTTGAAGCCAGGTCAATAGTTGGGTTATTAGTAAAATGTTTTGAACCAAATAAGCCAAGTTCTTCTCCTGAAAAAGCTACAAACAAATAATTGTTCATGCGGGCTTTTGATTTCTTTAGTAACCTCGCCAACTCTATTAAAGCTGCCGTTCCGCTGGCATTGTCGTCAGCGCCATTAAATATTTGTTTTTCTTTACCCGTCATAAAAGCGTTCCCATCTTCTCCATGCCCCAGGTGATCATAATGTGCGCCGATAATGATAGTAGAAGGCGCATTATTATTAAGATAACCTATAACATTATGTCCTGTTCTTGAGCCTTGCCCTATGTCTGATTTAAGCTGTATATCATAAGTAGCAGAAGCATCTTTCAGATATTTCTGTTTACCTGATTTAGTTAGGTAAAAAACTGGTATAACCTGTGCAGGAGAATTGTCTTTCCTGTTAAAACTGATATCATCATTTATAGTACCGCTATTATAAATTACCAGGGCGGTAGCGCCTTTATCTGCACATACTTTGGCTTGCTTTTTTACATACTCATATATATCAAAATGAGGATTGTCTTTATTATCTTCTACCACTGCTTCAATATCCATAAACCATGGAACCCCTCTTTCAGACAATGAAGTAGCTACGGGCACTTCAGCAACAGAACTATTGGAGCTGAACGCGAAAGGAAAATAATCTGTTTCAAGCGCCATTTCTTTACCATTAACCAAAAACATGGTTCCTTTATTAATCTTTCGTCCATCATTTATATCAAACGCCTGCAGGTACGAATCTTTATCCCCCTTAGGTGCTAAGCCAATATTTTTAAAAGCCTCTGTAATAAAATCTGAAGCTGCTTTTTCTCCCTCTGTTCCTGCCCTTCTACCTTCCAGTTTATCATCTGAAAGATAGCCGATGTTCGTTTTCAGGTTTTCTATTATAGCCTTGTCGGCTTTTTTTAATTTTTGAGCAACTACAAAACAGGTTGGTGTGGTAAGCACTAAGAGGGCAATTAATAATTTTCGCATGCTGGAATGGTAACATTTAATGTTGTGGGCAAAGTTATAATTAGTCATGTTAATTCATTATTTCATTTTTCATGCCATAGTAATAACTTTTTCCTGGGTTACATCCTTTTTAAGAGATAATGCTTTGTTTTCTGCTAAAGGGGGTGTTCTTTTTATCTTACTTTAACCGGTTCAATCCCGTTTTTAAAAAAGCTATAACAATTTATTGCCGCTTATTGCCTGATTCTTTACCGCATTTCGTAAAGCACGGCAACCAAATTGACCTTATTTTTGCAAATTCCCTAATATTGAACAGTTGAAACAACAAATACATATTGCTTTAATCGGAAATCCTAACAGCGGAAAAAGTTCATTGTTCAATGTACTTACCGGTCTTAATCAGAAGGTGGGTAATTTTCCAGGCGTTACCGTAGATAAAAAATCCGGGGAGAGCAAAATTTCAGATGCCCTTACGGCCAATATTATTGACCTACCCGGAACGTATAGTTTATATCCGCGTCGTGCAGACGAATGGGTAGCCTACAATGTAATGATGAATCCCGGTACATCTGAAAAGCCAGACCTGTATGTTTTAATAGCAGATGCCAGCAATTTAAAACGCAATCTTCTTTTTGTTTCGCAGATCATCGATCTCAAAAAACCGGTGGTGATTGCGCTTACCATGATGGATATTGCCGCAAAAAAAGGAATTGTAATTGATGTGCCAGGGTTGGAAAGAGCACTGGGCGTACCCGTTATACCTGTAAATCCAAGAAAGAACAAGGGAATAGCAGAATTAAAAAAAGCAATAGACCAAACCGCCAAACATTTATATAAGCCGCCTTCGTGGAACTTTTCAGAAACCGGAACATTGGCGCAACAGGCTGTAGCTGACATACAAAATCTTTTTCCTGACCTGAGCGACTATGCCGCTGTTCACTATCTCATTCATCACGAATCGTTTTCGCTGGATGATAATACACAGGAAAATATTGAACACATTGAAAGGAAGTACGATTTTAATCATACCAAGGTACAGGCAGAAGAAATTACACAGCGATATGCCCGCATCAGGCATATTATGCAGCAAAATGTAGTAGAGGCAGATCCGAAAGAAAAACAATTAGCCACAGAGCGGTTAGACCGCATTCTGTTGCACAAAACATGGGGCTATGTTATTTTATTGGGCGTACTGGCAATTCTTTTTCAAAGTATTTTCTGGCTCGCAACTTATCCTATGGATGCCATTGAATGGGTAGTGGGTGCTTTCAGCACCTGGCTTTCGGGTATACTGCCACAAAACTGGGTAAGCGACCTGCTGGTAAACGGGCTTATCGCGGGTCTTGGTGGTATATTGGTTTTTATTCCACAGATCATGATTTTGTTTGGCTTGATTACTGTACTGGAGGATACGGGATATATGGCACGCATCAGTTTTTTAACGGATAAGCTCATGCGCAAAGTTGGATTGAACGGCAAAAGCGTAATGCCGATGATCAGCAGTTTTGCCTGCGCAGTTCCGGCCATCATGAGCACACGCAATATTGAGAATAAAAAAGAAAGGCTTTTAACCATTCTCATTTCCCCGCTGATGAGTTGCAGCGCAAGGCTGCCGGTGTATATTATTCTTATATCATTGGTGATACCGGATAAATGGTATTTTGGTTTTATCAGCCTGCATGGATTGGTAATGACGGGACTTTACCTGCTGGGAATAGTTGTGGCGCTTGCTGTAGCGTATGTTTTGAAATGGGTGATCAAAATAAAAGAAAAAAGCTTTTTTATTCTTGAACTACCGGTATACCGTACCCCAAGATGGAAGAATGTATTTACCACAATGGTAGAGAAAGCAAAAATTTTTACTTTCCAGGCAGGAAAAGTGATACTTGTAATTTCACTTATTCTTTGGGTACTGAGCTCTTATGGACCATCCGGGCGAATGCAGGCTGTTGAGAAACAATATGCGGAACTGCTGCAGCAAAATCCGGCAAATGCGCAGGTAATTGAAGGAGATAAAAAAGCCGCGCTCTTGGAAAATTCCTATGTGGGCATATTGGGACAAACCATTGAACCGCTTATAAAACCATTAGGCTACGATTGGAAAATTGGCATTGCCCTTATCACATCTTTTGCTGCCCGTGAAGTTTTTGTAGGAACAATGGCTACTATATACAGTGTAGGAGATGATGCAGATGAAAACAATCCTACGCTCCGCGAAAAAATGAACAGCGCCACCTGGCCGGATGGATCGCGTATTTACACACTCGCCGCCGGTGTATCACTAATGGTATTTTATGTTTTTGCTATGCAGTGCATGAGCACGCTTGCTATTGTAAAAAGAGAAACAAGATCGTGGAAATGGCCGCTGGTGCAATTATCTTACATGACTTTTCTTGCTTATGTTCTTAGCTTTCTGGCGTATAATTTGTTAAAATAAACCGGGCGCTTTTGATGTTTTAGTACCTTGAACTATGAATAAAAAATTACACATTCCTTTTATAGCAATCATTACCTTTTCAGCATATTTTTTAGCATCATGTAATGGATCCGATAAACGTTCGGACGCTGGGGTAGACAGTACAGCCGTACAAACCGTAGTAGATCAGCCAGATACTGTGCTGTTCTGGACGGTTGATGATTATCATAAAACAAAGACTGCTGTATATAAAGACTCCGTGAATATTACTCAACCGGAAAGCGTGGTAAATGGTATTAAGACCATCTATCCAAACATTCACCTGAAATTTGATCATCTTTCCAATGATACGGTATACGCTACAATAGACAGCTCCTTTGCTTTTTCTAACGATATGGGAACCGCTGGTGCGGCGGAATACCTTTCTACAGTTGTACTGAATCTTACCACTTTACAAAATGTGAATTTTGTAAACCTTAATTTCCCGCAGGGAAGTCATGCTTCGCCGGGCGTGTTTGCTAAAAGCAATTACGTCAATTACCAGAAGAAGGAATAGCGCTTCTGAAAAACTTATTCGCAAAAATCAGTGAGGTTGCAGCAATGTTCGCAAAAAAACCGGGAGGTTTGCCGGGCTTGATAAGCAGTGCTGCAAACCTCCCAGGTTCAATAGACCGTCCGTCAATTAATGGCTTTTTTCTACAGTTTACTAAGACAAAATACTATTTCACTAAATAGGTTTTAGTTATACCAATGTATGTATGTACCTTAAACATGCTGAGTTACCCGCATAAAATTTTCATCCCACTACCGGCTGCCTATGCTTATTAAATTGGGTAATACACCCTTGAGATAATATCCGTTCTCCTGCTGAAACAATGGTATCATCACATATTTTCTGAAGAGTATAAACAAAGTCTCTTCAGCATGTCTTATCTGCATACCCCTTTGCAAACACAATAAATAAGAAAATATTACTTAAGCAAGGACGTCATTAAACTGCTCTATCTATCTTCAAATAAACCTAATGCCTACAAAAAAACATATTGAAGCAGATTGCTACTGTAGTTATTGCTTTTATGGCCTTAATCCTGCCAATAAACGCAAAGTGAAAATCAGTATTGAAAAACGGGAAGACCGGATCACTTTTATGTTGAAAGGAGATGCTGATGAAAGGTTGAAACAAAAAAAAATTGTTGATCAAAAATTCGGTTCGCTAAAACTAAAATGCAATGAATTATTTGATGGTGTATATGAAGTAATTTTTGAAGAAAAATCATTAGAAGCCATTGATGAAATAATGAGCACGCTGCGTGAAGCGCATATTGTAACACACCATACTTACCAGGCGCAATCGCAGAAGAACAGTTTGTATCATATGACTGACAGGGTGATGATAAAATTTGATGCTGCTGCAACCAAAAGTCAGATGAGCAAATTACTGGATAGATACAAACTCAAACCTCTTGATCGATTTAATATCGGTTATAAGGCAATTGTGGCAGAAGTAACAGATCAAAGTGGCGCAGAATTGGAAAATGGAATACTTGGTAAAGGGAAAAATCCTGCCAAAATTGCCAACATGCTTGCTACAGAAAAAATAGTAGATACTGCAGAAGTAAGTCTCATTAGCCAACTGCATAGTTCATTAATACCTGCATCGAAAAATAAAGATGCCGCAAAAAAAAGTTTAGTTGGGCTTCATAAAAATATATTGCCCCGCGATACATATTTTAACAGGCAGTGGAATTTACATTCAACAGAACTAAAGGATAATGGTAATCTTATTATCCATAAAGATGCCGGAGTAAATGCGCCTGAAGCATGGGATAAAATAAATGGAGGTGGTGATAAAAGCATCATTGTTGCTGTTATAGATTATGACATTGACCACATGCATCCTGATTTGGTAAACCAGTTGCCTGATGATTTTGAGAACAAGAAAAATGATTTTATTTTCATCAGTCCCGGATCGGACTTCAATCAAATGATTGCCTCGGGGCCTGGACATGGTACAAGCTGCGCGGGAATAGCATTAGCCGAAAGGAACGACCAGGGGATAGCAGGTATAGCTTATGGCTGCACTTTTTTGCCCGTATGGTTAGATGGGAACAGCAGTGATGAGCTAAAAGTGGAATGCTTTGATAAAATAGGAAGAATGGCGCATGTGATATCCTTTAGCCAATCTCCAATTCCTAGTAATATGAGTGGCGTTTTGTTGTCTGAAAAATTAACAGAGATGGCAATGGTTGGTGGACCTGAAGGGAAGGGTTGTGTAATATGTGTAAGTGCAGGCAATTACAAAGCACCTATTAACGAAACGCTTGTTGCGGCTAGTTCTTATGTGGCTGCAAATGGTAAGTCACAACCTTTAGAAAAAGGTACCACTATATTTAACCTCTATGCAGCCAATGAAGGAGTGATAGCGGTTACTGCCTCTACCAGTTTAAATACCATTGCATCTTACAACAATTTTGGAAAAGAAATAAGTGTTTGTGCTCCAAGTGCAGATTGGCGTTTCCAGGCAGAAAAGAAACACTTAACAACAAAAGGTATATGTACAACCGCTAAAGATGGGAATATTGCTGAGAATCCATTATACCGCGATGATTTTAGTGGAACTTCTGCGGCAGCGCCACTGGTAGCAGGCATTGCAGCCTTGATATTGTCTGCGAATAAAGATTTATCTGCACAACAGGTAAAAAACATACTTCAAAAAACAGCGGACAAAATTCCAAATAAGCAAGTCTATGATGCAAACGGGCATTCTGATGTATATGGTTATGGTAAAGTAAATGCTGCGGCAGCAGTACAAATGGCATTAGACCTTAAACAAAAAAGCGGAAGTTCAAGCAGTAATGGAACTTACCAGGCTTCCTCTACAAAAAAAACAAATACTAATCATTCAAACACTAATAAAAGAAATATGCCTACAGTAACTATTAAACCTAAGCCTTTTGTAAAATGGAAATTCAAATGTAAAACAGAAGAGGAAAAAAAGCAGGCTCAAAAAAGAGCAAAAGAGCTGCTGAATTATTACCTGCGTGGAGTTGCCAATGGACTCACTTTAAGCAATCCGTTTTACCCGAAAGTAAGCTATGAAATATCAGAAGAGAGATTTGCGCCGGTAAGAGGACAACGTAATACGTTTTTGTACAGTGCAACGGTGTCACGAAAATCAGATCCGGGTGCAACATTCCCTCAACCAGATAGTACGAAGGATCCAAAGCAGCCTAAACCGCCAGGACTTTAAAGTACAGCATTATTCTTTGTAATAATGTATTTGAATAACAACTGAAGTATGAAAAGAAAATTTTGCCTCTTTACCTTTTTCTGTCTGATGTCAGTTGGAATATTGTTGGCACAATGTCCCAATCGGGATTCACTATGGAACAGACTTGTCTTTTTAACAAATGCTTCTGGAAAAGTTCCTGGTTCACCAGATCAACTTAAAGAATTATTACGTTATGAATCGCACATTAACGGCTGTTCTTATCGGAACGATTCTACACATGCGTTTTTATTGCAAAGAATTGCGGTACTATATTTTCAACAGGGAAACTATGTAAACGCTGTAAAAGAAATAAAAAAATCAATCGCGATAATTAATTACAACAGAAATAGCACGTCTATCAATTTAAAACATCTTACAAGGAGCTATTATATTTTATATCGCTTTTATAAGGAGCTGAAAAAAGATGCGGAAAAAATGGCTGCAATAGATAGTTGTGTTTTTCTTTCAATACGCTTAAATGCTATTGATATAAACACACTCGATGCTTTGGGTGAACAGGTAAAATATGTATTTGACGTGGGGAATTATAAAAAGGCATATGAACTTTGTATTCTTGGTGAATCATTGTCAGAACAATCAGGCTGTAAAAACAGCAATGAGTTCATAAATTTTTTTTCAGGATGGAAAGTGAATTCACTGATAGCTTTGAAAGAATACAGGGTTGCAGAAAAGATTGTACAGGATCAAATTCGGACGTATTCATTGAAAAATGCCTCGCAGGATTTAGGAACAGTTTACGAACAACTAGCACAATTGCAGGTAGAAACCTTTGATATAGAAAAAGCCAAAATTAATTTTCAAAAGGCATACCAATATGATTTAAAAAACAATCAAATATTTGGTTGTGCTCAAACGCTGAATAATTTGGCCTATTATATCTATTTTCGGCACGCCAGAGATTTTGAAAAGTCTATAACGTTCTATAAAAAAGCGCTGCAATGCATCAACACAATAAAAATACCAGGCGCAATTGAAACCTTTGAATCATTGAACATTTACGGCAATATCGCAGCCGCTTATGTACAGGAGCGTAAATACGACGATGCTTTCAAGAATTTTCAGATTGCATTTGACAAAATTAAACCTGGAATCACTGAAAAAGAAATCATCCAAAGCGGATGGATTGATTCATCTTACTCAAGGACGCGTTACCTGGTAGGGTTAATGATAAAGAAAAGTGAAGCGTATATAAAAAGGTTTAAAGAAACGCATGTTTTAGAGGATGCTTATGAAGCTATGCGCATATGTAAACTCACTGACCATTTTTTGGATAAAATCAAATCAAGACAATCCGAAATTCAATCTAAACTTTTTTGGAGAACAGATACAAGAAACGTATACGAACATGCCATTGAAGCCTGTTACCTGGCAGGCAAACCCGCAGAAGCATTCTATTTCTTTGAAAAAAGCAGAGCTGTGTTATTAAATGAGCAACTGAACGAACAACAACTACTGAAAGAAGAAGATATTCTGAGCATGGCTCAACTAAAAACAAGGATACTTACACTGGAGCGTGATTACAACAGCGCTGAGCCGGGATCTGCTGTTCATACGGAAATAGAGAAAAAGTTATTTATTACTAAACAAGAATTAGACCGGTTAACTTATAATATCAAAATTCATAACCCTTTATATTACCAAAGCTTTCTTGATACCTCTTCTGTTTCATTGCATTCTATGCAAAAACATTTATCTGAAAAACGACAAAGCCTGCTCGAAATTTTTTCAGGCGACAGTGCTATATATGTATTGATGGTAACTGCAGATAAAAGCTATTTAAAGAAAATAAACAAGGACGATTTTGAAAAAACTACCAACACGTATACATCCTATCTCTCAGATGCAGAATTAATGAACCGAAGATTCGCAGAATTTGTGAATGTTTCAGCACATTTATACAAGCTGATTTTTGGCAATCTGCCCCCGGCAAGTGAGCGCATTATTATATCTCCCGATGGAAAATATTTTCCCTTTGAAGCATTACTCACCAGTAATAATTCCCGGCCTTTTGCTTATTTTCTGAATGACCATGCAGTAAGTTATACCTATTCATGTCGCTTTCTTACCAATGATTTTTCATCCACATCAAAAGCAGGCAACAATTTCCTGGGCATTGCTCCTGTTAATTATCCTTCCTCATTTGCATTGTCTGCATTGCATGGAAGCGCTGAGTCCTTATCAAATATTGGCGCTAATATAGATAAAGCAAACATTGAAACAGGTGTATACGCATCCAGGAATAATTTTTTACGACGGTTTTATCAATATCGCATTGTTCAGATATATACACACGCCTCGGATAGCAGCATGCGAAACGAGCCGGTTATTTACTTTGCAGATTCTGCCTTGTACTTATCGGAAATTATGAATGAATACAAACCGGTAACCAGGCTTGTAGTATTGTCTGCATGCAGAACTGCCACCGGAAAATCTTACCAGGGTGAAGGCGTGTTTAGTTTTAACCGTTCATTCGCTGGTTTGGGCATACCCGCGGCCATTGCAAATTTGTGGTCTGTTGATAACACTTCTACCTACACGCTTACAGAGCTTTTTTATAAATGGTTAGCCAAAGGATTTCCTACTGATATTGCATTACAAAAAGCTAAGCTGGAATTTTTGCAAAGCGCCTCAAAAGAAAAATCAATGCCTTATTTCTGGGCGCGGTACTGATAGGAAAAGTAGACACGATAGACCTGGCAAAACCTACACCCTGGATGAAAATTATATTATTCGCCACTATTGGATCAGTTATACTTGTAGTAGCAGGTAAAAAAATGATCGATGCAAAAAGAGCTGTTTAAAATATAATTTCTTTTCATTTCACATTTCATCTTTATTCAACTTCTGTATTACGTCGTTAATATCCTCCTTCATTTTTTTTACATTTACCAATAAATTTAAAAAATGAAAACCTGGAATATAGGAATTATAGGGGCGGGTATGGTAGCTGATTTTCATGCAAGGTCTATTCAACACTTGCCGAATACAAAACTTACAGGCATATGCGATGGTGGTTCTGGCAAAGCCGCAGCATTGGCGGAGAAATATAACTGTACTGCATTTGCAGATTATAAAACAATGTTGAAAAGTAAAGACATTGATATAGTAACTATTGCATCACCCAGTGGAATGCACAAAGAACCTGCTGTAGAAGCTGCTTTGCACGGAAAACATGTGCTGTGCGAAAAACCACTTGATATTACGCTCGACAGGATTGATGCAATGATAGCGGCTCATAAAAAAGCAGGAACGCAACTGGGTGGCATTTTCAATTACCGGTTTACCGATGCTGTTCATACAATTAAGCAGGCAATTGATAATGGTAGGTTTGGCATTATGACACATGTTGCAGTTGAAGTGCCCTGGTGGAGAAGTGATGAATATTATAAAAGCAAATGGCGTGGTACATGGGCGTTGGATGGTGGTGGCGCGCTAATGAACCAGTCTATACACATGGTTGATATGCTGCAATATTTTGCCGGGCCGTTAGAAAGTCTGCATGGGTATGTTGCTACGCTTGGGCACACTATACAAACAGAAGATACTGCTACTGCCATTGTACGTTTCAAGAATAAAGCGCTTGGTAGTATTTATGGGTCTACTGCATCTTTTCCTGGTCAGCCAAGGAAGATAACGGTTACCGGTACCCTGGGAACAGTGATAATGCAGGACAACCAGATAAAAGTGTGGCAATTTGCCAACGAGTTAGCCGAAGATAAAACAGTAATAAGCAAATACGCTGTGGATAGTGGTGGTGCAGCATCTGCTCCTTCGGCTATTCCCTTTGAAATGCATGCCAACAATATCGCGGCGTTTATTACTGCATTAGATCAAGGAAGGCCATTTGAAATTGATGGTGCTGAAGCAAGAAAAGCGGTGGAGATTGTGTTGGCTATTTATAGGTCCGCAAAAGAGAATAGAGAGTATGTGTTTTAGTTGAGAGCGATCAGCCTTCAGCTTTGAGCTTTCGGCAATCAGGAATCAGAAGCGATAAGCAATAAATTCTTAGTGAACCTCTGTGCCTTGGTGCCCTTGTGGTTCAACAAATCAGAAATGCTCATAAATCTCCTAATTGCGGGCGGAGTATTATATCTTCCACACATGCAGCGGCTGAAAGTTGTGATGCGGCGTATATCATCTTTGCTATATCCTCTGATTCCATAATTCGTGCGGGATCAATGCCGGAGCCCGACCAGGAGTCAGTATATGCTGCGCCGGGATATACACCCGTTACTTTTATGCCGTATGGCTTCATTTCTTCTCTCAGGTTTTTTGAAAAGCCAGATAAAGCGAATTTACTGATACTGTATGCGCCACCGTTAGCATAAGCCTTTAATGAAGCAATAGAACACATATTGAAAATATGACCGCTCTTTTGTTTCATCATTGCGGGCACCAATGCACGTGTAAGATGATAGGCACTATACAAGTTTACATCCATCATATGCTCAAGTGTTCCCTCCGGTTCATTATACACACTGCCTGGTTCAAAAGAGCCTGCGTTGTTGATAAGTACATCTACAGATATATTGAACCCCAATACCCACTTTCCAAAAAGCTGTGCCTGTTCTTTTTTGCTCAGATCGAACGAGCCTACTTCTATTGTCAATGCAGGATGGCGCTGCTGCAATTCCTGTTGTAGTTGATTTAATAACATTTCATTTCTTGCACACAAATACAGCTTATGACCATTTGCTGCGAATAATTCAGCCAAAGATTTTCCAAAACCTTTTGATGCACCTGTAATTACTACATTCATACATGTATTGTTTCCATTCATATCAAATCTACATACTTCTATGAAACACTGTACTTTTGCAGCACTGTTTTTACTATGGCTTACAAACATCTTTTTTTTGATCTTGACCATACCCTTTGGGATTTTGAATCTAATGCAAAACTTACACTTGAAGATTTGTATAGCACATTAGATCTTGCATCTTATGGCGTACATCCCTTTGATACTTTTTATGAAAGATATATTTATCACAATACAAGATTGTGGGAGCGATATCGCAAAGGATTTATAAAAAGAGATGACCTGCGCTGGAAACGGATGTGGAATACTTTGCTTGACTTTAAAATAGGCAACGAAAAGTTGGCCCGCACAATGGATGTAATGTTTTTGGATAAACTACCTACACGTACATTGTTGTTTCCGGGAGCCATCGAAATTTTACATTACCTGCGCAATAAAGGTTATGCATTGCATCTTATTACTAATGGGTTTGACACCGTTCAACACAACAAACTCAAATATTCGGGGCTCAGCAATTTTTTTCCCATTGTGGTTACATCCGAAGGTAGCAACAGCTTAAAGCCGCACAAAGCCATTTTTGATTTTGCATTGCAAAAAACAGGAGCAACCATCAGGGAAAGTATTATGCTGGGCGACGATATTGACGCGGATATTATTGGTGCACAAAATATGGGGATGGACCAGGTATATATCAATCACAAGAATGAACCTACAACCGTTAAGCCCACCTATACGGTGCATTCATTAAAGGAATTAGAACAGATATTTTGAGATTGCTGATTTTTGATTTGAAGATTTCTGATTTGTTGAACCACAAAGACACTGAGACACAAAGTTTCACAAAGAATTTATTGTTTATCGTTTCTAGTTCCTGATTGTCGATCTCCGATCGCTGATTGCCGATTACTGCCTTCTGCCTCCTTACTTCTGCCTATTCAAATCACCAACTCGCTAATACAGTGATTCCACCCTTTACTACCTCGTTCAATTGCACATGTACTTTTGTTCCTACGGGCAATAATACGTCTACGCGGCTTCCGAATTTTATAAACCCTAATTCAGCGCCCTGCTGTACTTTTTGTCCTGCTTTAAGATAGTTTACAATACGCCTTGCTACAGCACCTGCAATTTGTTTAACCAATATACTGGTGTTTTGATTCTTTATAACAACTGAATGCCGTTCGTTTTCGGTAGAAGATTTGGGATCCCAGGCTACCAGGTATTTACCTTTATGATATTGACTGTACAATACTTCGCCAGTTACAGGATTAAGGTTTTGATGCACGTTGGCAGGACTCATAAAAATAGATATCTGCAAACGTTTATCTTTAAAATATTCTTCGTCCACTGCTTCTTCAATCACCACTACTTTACCATCAGCAGGTGCAACAATTTTTCCTTCATCAAGTGTAAGCACTCGTTTTGGTACCCGAAAAAAAGAAATAATAAAAAGAAAAAATAAAAAAGAGAGAATGAATATTGCCCATGAAAGCCATATAAGCGGGTAGGGCAAAAAATAAAACAATGCCAGGTTAAGTAACACAAAAAACAATCCGCAGAGTGCGATGGTTTGATATCCTTCTTTATGTACCGTCATGATATTGTTTAAGTGGGCAAAAGTAATTAATGCACGCAGAGCAGCCAAAATTTAGTGATGCAGCGCTTCAACAGGTAATAGTATACTATTAAAGATCACAAGAGGTTTTAACTATATCGAACTTATTTCATTACCAGCATCACATATAACCAAACTACCGGGGTAGCAAGCAACAAAGAATCAAACCGGTCGAGAAAGCCACCATGCCCCGGCATAAAACTGCCACTGTCTTTTACATTCGCCATACGCTTTATCTTACTTTCCAGTAAATCTCCTGCTGTACCTACAATTGCGGCAATAGCAGCAATCATGCATACATGCAAAACGGGTATGTGCAACAGGTAAGCTGTAATTCCCATTGCTGCAACGCAAAGTATGGCTCCGCCTATTGTTCCTTCTAATGTTTTTTTAGGAGATATTTTTGAGAAAGGTGTTTTCCCTATAAAAGAGCCAACAATATAAGCCATCGTATCATTTATCCATATAGAAAAAATAATAACCAGGGGTATGATAAACCCATTTTCATATTGCCAACCTGCACCTGCGGTAAACCATGTTTCATTCCATGAGCGGATATGAATCATCAATGCCCAGCTTAGAGAAATGTATAACAATCCCAATGCAGAAAAGCCAACATGCTTTACATTAAGTTGATTTGAAAAAAGAATTTCTATGATAGGTAATGCAAAAGCAAATATTAAACCCAGCGCTGTGCCTATTGCTGAAAGACTGATGCCCGCCACAGTATAAGCATCTCCCGCAGTAAATAACATAACCGACCATCCGGCTATCATTACACCATACCGATGAAACGAAGAAATACTTTTATAAGTGGGATCGATCTTACCGATCAGTTGCTGATATTCTATCCAGCAACCAAAATGTATGACGGAAAATAAAATAAAAAAACTCCATTTATTCCACAACAATCCTCCCATCATTACCACAACAAATAACAACGCTGTTAGCGCCCTGGTTCTGAAAACGGTCCAGTTCATTGCCATAGTAAAAGCAGGTTACAGGTTACAAGTTTCATGTTACAAATTGTTGCAGTAATGCTTCACATTTATCGTTTCACGTCTCACGCTATGCGTACCCACGTATTCGCCATCTACCTCACACCCTTCACCTTATACCATATACCTCTTTCAAGCTATCCATTTTTCTTCCAGCGCTTTATCTTCAACAGGTGTAGATTCTTTTAGAACCTGGTCAGATATTTTTTTGAATACCACGAATAATACAAATAGTATCGCTGTGCCTATCAAGCCGCCCCATAATGGCATTTTATCATCCATTGCTTCTTCAACAGTTTTGCCTTTTTGCATCAACACATACATATATGTGATGGCAAAGCCATTATTAAAACAATGGGCAGCTATGCTTAACCACAGGCTACGCGAATAATGATAAATTAACCCTAATACAATTCCCAAAAAAACACGGGACAAAAAGCCGTAATAAGATAGATGAATGAGACTGAAAACGATGCTTGTAAACAATATTGATAACCACGGAATTTTGATTGACCGGGTTAATAAATTCTGCATACCGCCCCTGAAAAAAGTTTCTTCGAATATCCCTGGCAGTATGGCAATCATAAAAAGAGAGATAAGGTAATTGCCAAAGTTATTCATAACAGCAATGGCTTTTACCTGGGAATTATAGCTGTCTTCCAGCGACCTAAAAGATACCTCCCACTTTTGCGGAATAGGTATCATTTCATTCAATTCAGCAAGCGCGCCGGCAACAAATGTTGCACAAAAAATAATGCTGATTGATAATACCAGTTGTCTTGCATCAAACTTTGTTTTAAAGCCCAACAGTTTAGCCGGCTTACGATTAAGGATAAGCGCAGTAAAATAAGCTGGCAAAAAAAAGATAATAGCAGTAGTGACCAACTGTATTACGCGGAGTGCGTTCACATTTTCAGAAGCCAGCATATCCTTGCCCATAGACAACATCCCCTTTCCTGTCATTACTAACCAGATAGGAATGGAAACAATACTGCCGATAATAACTCCTCCAATCCATAACCCAAGCAGAATTAAAATACCGTATGAATAAGATACTCCTTTTGAGTTGGCATCGTACATATTGAATGAAATTAATAGCTCACTGCAACCGGCAAGTGAATACGCAATATACTAAGTTAGAAGATCGTTTGAAAAATTGGTTGATCAATAATTTGTGATTGAACAGGCAAAATTATATATCCTTCCCTACAGAAAGATGCATTTGATCAAACATGTAAATATTAGAATATTATTTTTTGCTATTGGCTGAAAGTGCAAGCCATTTGCTTACATCACCGCAATTGCGGTATTCTTCATCAACCGTTATATAGTA
Organism: Agriterribacter sp.; assembly: GCA_047600465.1. Classification (GTDB taxonomy): domain Bacteria; phylum Bacteroidota; class Bacteroidia; order Chitinophagales; family Chitinophagaceae; genus Agriterribacter. The sequence goes on along the minus strand of JASGKU010000004.1, from coordinate 1,897,817 downwards.
GGTGGGCATTTTTGTTTGAAACCACCGCTCCAGTATTTCTCCTTTCTTTTCTTCCATTACGCGTTGAGCTATCTTGTTATAGTCGTCTTTTATATTCTCTCTGTGTGGTTCTGTTTTCTTTTGAATGTATACAATACGTGCACCTTTCTTGCCTCTTTCATCAAAGGGAACCGGTTTTGAATATTCTCCTACTTTCAATTCGTTATAAACCGCAATAAGGCTTTTATCAAGATCCTGGATGCTGAGATAAGGAGAGCCTTGCGCATTGCTGATGGAACCAGCAGTAAACTTACTATTTTCGTCTTCACTGTATCTATCAACCGCTTCACCAAAGGTTAAAGTTCCTGCTACTAGTTTTGAACGGATGGTATCTAATTTTGCAATGGCTTCATTAACCTCTGTTTCTGTTACCTGCGGAATTTTAAGAATATGCCTTACCACTACGTCGTCACCATTTCTGCTTACCAATTGAATAATGTGATATCCGAATTTAGATTTGATAACTCTTGATACCTGACCTTCTTTTAATGTAAATGCTGTGGAAGAAAAAACACCATCTACGTTTTTGTCATTCCTGTTAAACTCAAAACGTCCTCCTGCTTCCTTGGTTCCAGGATCATCGCTGTATGCTTTTGCCATACGCTCAAAAGAAGCGCCTCCACTTTCTATCTGGCGTTTGTATTCAGCCAGTTCATCCTGTGCATATTTTTCCAGGTCGCGGCCGGATTTTGCGTAAGCAACCACCTGTTTCATTTCCAGTTCGGTATCGTAAAACAACAAGCTGTCTTTAGGAATCTTATCGTAATAGTTTTTTACTTCGGTAGGTGTGATCCTTACGTTATCAATAATAGATTTCTGCATAGCTTCGGACAGCTTTTGCTCCTTAATAGCTGTGCGTTGATCTTCTTTGAGCTGGTAAATAGTTTTTCCTGCAATTTGTTCCAGGGCTTCTTTACCACCATACACACTTATATAATACCTCACACGCTGATCTAATTCTGCTTCAACATCTTCGTCGCTTACAGGGAGCGAATCCTTTTGCGCCTGTAACATCAATGCTTTGCGAATCATCATTTGTTGCAGAAGCATACAACCGGCATCAGCAGGAACTTCATGTCCCTGTCTTTTTTCGTCTTCAATATAATTGGAGATATCCGACTTCAAAACAATTTTATCACCCACCACAGCTATGATCTTATCTGCCAGTACTTTTTTTGATTGTCCCTGGGCAAAAGCCATGTTACAAGCCGCTACACATATACAAAAGAAAAACAGTTGTTTCATACAATTACAGTTCAAACAGCTCAAAAATAAAGTCCTTTTTAAACGGGGAACTATTTTCAGGCTTATTTAACAAAGGTTTACAAGCTCCTCTTCACTTCTTCAATTTCAAATGCTTCAACCACATCTCCCACCTTAAGATCGTTATAATTTTTAATAGTAAGACCGCATTCCATACCGCTCACTACATCTTTTACATCGTCCTTATAACGCTTTAAAGAACCGAGTTCAGCGCTTTGTCCCTCACCGGTTGGATAAGTTACAATGCCATCCCTGATCAATCTTATTTTGGAGTTACGGCTTATTTTACCATCCAGCACCTGGCAACCTGCCACAGTAGCTTTATCAAATTTGTATACTTCCCTTATTTCAACGTTAGCCACAATCTTTTCCGTAATGGTAGGTTCCATCATACCTTCCATCGCACTCTTCACTTCTTCAATAGCATTATAGATGATAGAATATGCCTTGATCTGAACGCCTTCAGACTCTGCCAGTTTATTAGCCTGTATAGAAGGACGTACGTTAAAGCCTACAATGATTGCATCCGATGCTGTTGCAAGCAATACGTCTGTTTCAGTAATTGCTCCCACGGCTTTATGTACCACCGATACTACAATCTCTTCAGTAGACAATTTCTGCAATGAATCGCTGAGCGCTTCCACAGAACCATCCACATCACCTTTGATGATAAGATTTAATTGTTTAAAGTTTCCAAGTGCCAAACGACGACCGATCTCATCGAGCGTAATATGTTTTTTGGCACGGATACCCTGTTCACGCAAGATCTGTGCACGACGGTTGGCGGTATCCTTTGCTTCACTTTCATCTTCAAATACCTTGAATTTTTCACCTGCCTGTGGCGCACCGCTCAATCCTAATATCTGTACCGGTGTTGACGGACCTGCTTCCTCCATGCGGAGGTTGCGCTCATTAAACATGGCTTTTGCACGACCAAAGAACTGACCACTCACCACGATATTTCCCTGGTATAAAGTACCATTCTGCACAAGCATGGTAGCCACATAACCACGACCTTTATCTAAAGAAGCTTCAATAATAGTACCCACTGCCTCCCGTTTATCGTTGGCTTTTAAATCGAGTAACTCAGCTTCCAGTAAAATTTTTTCAAGCAACAGATCTACATTCAACCCACTCTTTGCAGATATTTCCTGGCTTTGATATTTTCCACCCCAATCTTCTACCAGCAAATTCATACCCGCAAGCTGTTCCTTTATTTTTTCAGGATTGGCACCGTCTTTATCAATCTTATTAATAGCAAATACCATTGGTAGATTCGCTGCCTGCGCGTGACTTATAGCTTCACGTGTTTGAGGCATCACCGCATCGTCTGCAGAAATTACAATAATAGCTACGTCGGCAGCTTTAGCACCACGGGCACGCATAGCCGTAAACGCTTCGTGACCCGGTGTATCTAAGAAGGTTAGTTTTTTACCTGAAGCGGTAGTTACCTGGTAAGCTCCGATATGCTGTGTAATACCGCCCGCTTCACCTGCAACCACATTGGCACTGCGGATATAATCGAGCAATGAAGTTTTACCATGGTCAACGTGACCCATGATGGTAATAACCGGAGGACGTGGCTTCAGTTCTTCTTCATCGTCTTCAATTATTTCTTCTTCATCTTCATCGGCATCATCTATTCCAATAAATTCTACTTCAAACCCAAATTCACCAGCTACTAATTCTATTACCTCCGCATCAAGGCGCTGATTGATAGACACCATTATTCCCAACCCCATACATTTTCCTATAACATCAGCAAAACTCACATCCATCAGGTTTGCCAGCTCACTTACTGTTACAAATTCTGTAACCTGTAATTTGTTATCGCCCAGTGCGTCTCCAATGTTTTCAGCTTGTTCTTCACGTCTTGCTCTTCTTTTAGATTTAGCGCTTTTTCCACCGCCTCTTGAAGCGCCGGCTAATTTAGCCTGCGTTTCCCTGATCTTATCCTGAATTTCTTTTGCATCAATTTCTTTTACCTCTCTGCTATTATCTCTGCGGCGGTCATTATTGCCTCCACGGTTATTGTTTCCAAATCTGCCTCCGCCTGTATTACCGCCTTGTTGTCCTTGATGGCCACCACCCTGCTGCCTGTTGTTATTATTTCTATCGCCTTGTTTTTGAATGGTAGTGCGTGGACCACCTTCACGGCGCTGCTGCGGATTATTCTGATTGTTATCGTGTCTTGCGGCAGGCTGCTGATCTCTTTTTTCTATGGGAATGCGCTTGCGTTTTCTCTTTTCTTCCTGTGGCTTGTTTACCGGGCGTGTTTCTGTGTTAACCGGTAAAGTAATTTTACCTACAACACGCGGGCCTTCCAGTTTCTCCGCCCGGATATTTTCAATAACGGGCCCTCTTCTTCTTCAGGAGTAGTTTCTTCTATCTCTTCTTCCTCTGTTTCTTCCTCTTCTGCTACTACAGGTATTTCAACTTTTGCTTCGGGAATAACCTCTTCCTGTACAGGCTCTTTGCTTTCTTCTACTTCCGGTTCAGCCGATTTTTTCTTGATGCCTTTTTTAGGACGGGTAGATGAATCTATAGTACTCAGGTCTATCTTATCAAGAATTTTTGGGCCTTCTAATTCAGGCGCTTCAATCTTGGTGATTTCAGGCTGAGGTTCAGGCGCTTTTTCTACGGGAACTTCTACCGGTGCTGTGGGCGTTTGTACAGTGTCTGCAACAGGCGGTGTGGCGTCAGCCTTTTTCTTGGCATCCTTCTTAAACAGGATTTCTTCCTCGTCTTTTTTCTTTCTCGCCTCTACCATATTCCCCTTAGGAATTTCAATCTGGTCGCTTTTTGCCTTAGCCGCCTTATCAGAAGAAAACTCCTGCTGGAGCGAATAATACATGTCTTCTGTAAGCTTGCTTGTAGGCTTAAGATCGTCTTTAGGAAAACCCTTTCCTATCAGAAAATCAATTAAAGTATCCTGGCCAATATTAAACTCCTTGGCCGCAGCTAACAAACGTGGTAATTTTATTTCAGCCATATTTTTTTGTTCCGCTATTGTTTTTTTGAATACAATTCCGAATATTTTTTTGAATCATCAAAGGATTAACTCCGATCAAAATACATTCAGACACTTCCTTACAATGGCGGACTAATTTGTTTTTTGTTTTCGTAATGTGGCTTTTTTAGCCACACCAGTTAACCTTTCTGAAATTCTTCTTCCAACACTTTTCTTAATTCCTCAATGGTCTCTTTTTCAAGGTCTGTTCTTCTTTCCAGTTCTTCTGTTGTTAAATCCAATACACTACGGGCAGTATCACAACCAATACGTTTCAGTTCATCAATTACCCATGTATCAATTTCATCTGCAAATTCTTCCAGGTCGATATCAAACTCTTCTGTTTGACCTTCATCATCACGAAATACATCAATCTCATATCCTACCAATTCGCAGGCCAATTTTATGTTTACTCCTCTGCGGCCAATGGCGAGCGAAACCTGGTCTGGTTTCAGGAATACGCTGGCATGTTTTTTTTCAGCGTCCAGTTCCATAAAGCTCACTTTGGCAGGTGTTAAAGAGCGTTGAATGAGTAGTTGCGTATTGTTGGTCCAGTTGATTACATCTATGTTTTCATTTTTCAACTCACGTACAATACCATGTATACGGCTACCCTTCATACCCACGCAGGCACCCACGGGGTCAATACGATCGTCATAAGATTCTACGGCAACTTTAGCTCTTTCGCCTGGTTCACGTACAATTTTCCTGATCACAATCAAGCCATCAAAAATTTCAGGCACTTCTATTTCCAGCAGTTTTGCCAGGAAGGAAGGATGGGTGCGTGATAATATAATAACAGGTGAGTTGTTTTTAAGCTCCACTTTTTTTACAACCGCCTTTATGTTTTCTCCTTTTTTAAAATAGTCGGATGGAATCTGCTCTGATTTTGGGATGATCAATTCATTACCATCTTCATCCAATAATAATACCTCTTTTTTCCAAACCTGGTATACTTCTGCACTGATGATCTCACCCACACGATCTGCGTATTTTTTTACCAGTCCATTCTTTTTAAGATCTCCTATACGGCTTGCCAGTGTTTGTTTGGCAGCCAGGATTGCCCTGCGGCCAAAATCCAGGATATCTACTTCCTGGAACAATTCTTCCCCTACTTCAAAGTCGGGTTCAATTTTTATCGCATCATTGTATGCAATTTCCGCCACGGGATTTTCTACCTGTCCTTCTTCTACTATGGTTCGCCTGTGAATAATTTCAAGGTCACCCTTTTCAGTATTAACAATCACGTCAAAATTTTCATCTGATCCGTATTTTTTACGGAGCAGTGTCTTAAACACGTCTTCCAACACTTTCATGAGCGTTGGGCGGTCAATATTTTCCGCATCCTTAAAATCCTGGAAGGATTCAATTAAATTAATACTTGCCATAGTACAGCATTTTTATCCTTTAACCGCGGCAGCTATACAACTTCCGACACGGCGTGGATCGTTAAAATTGAATTTGAATTTTTGTTGTTTTAATGTTATCAAAAAGTATAGTGTGTTGTATTACTTCCTTCTTTTTGTTTTTTCCTTTTACTTCTTCCAGTGCTATATCTGCATCGCTAACGTTTATCAGTTTCCCTTCAATCTTTATTCCATCATTCAGCAATACTTCAATATTACGCCCCGTGTTTTTAATATACTGCCGTCTCATTTTAAGTGGCTCGCCTAAACCGGGGGAAGAAACCTCCAATGAAAAATCTCCATCGGGATACAATGCAAGCTCCTCCAATTTCTTGTATAAAGCCCGGTTGTATTTTACACATCTGTCAATAGAAACACCTTTATCCGAATCTAAAAACACTTTAATATTATTGGTAGGCTTTATTGTTATTTCCACCAAAAAATAATCCGGATCGTCTTCCAGTAATTCAGTCACTAATTTTTCCAAAACTTTGTTTGTAGCCTCGCTGCTCATAGTCTGATAAATGAAGAAGGGAACGGATCCGTTCCCTTCTGTCGTTCTTTTCCTGACGCAAAGTTATGATATTCAGATAAAGTGCAAAATTATTTTATAAAAAAGGCAGTAGTGAGCAGGCAGTTGATACGATTAGTTCTGCCCTCTGCCTTCTTACTACTTACTTCTTACCACTTACTTCTGCCTTCTGCCTACACATTATAATAACTCCTGTACCATGTAATAAACCGCTCAATGCCTTCGGTAACTTTGGTTTCAGGTTTATAGTGAAGATCTGCTACCAGGTCCTGCACATCGGCAGAGGTAGCGGCTACATCGCCAGGCTGCATGGGCATTAATTGCTTTTCGGCTTTTTTGCCAAGACTGGTTTCAATAGCTGCTACAAAATTCATAAGCTTTACAGGATTGTTGTTGCCTATATTGTATATTTTGTAAGGAGCTGTAGAAGTAGATGGATCCGGATGCGTGGCGTCCCAGGAAGCCTTACCGGCGGGTGGATTATCAATTACCCGAACTACGCCTTCCACTATATCTGCCACGTAAGTAAAGTCGCGAACCATATTGCCATTGTTGAAAACCTGGATGGGTTTGTTTTCAAGAATAGCTTTGGTGAAGATAAATAATGCCATATCGGGTCTGCCCCAGGGGCCATATACAGTAAAAAATCGCAGCCCTGTGGTAGGTACTTTAAAAAGATGACTATACGTATGTGCCATCAGTTCATTGCTTTTTTTACTGGCAGCATAAAGTGAGATAGGGTGATCTACATTATCAGATGTAGCAAAAGGCGATTTGCCATTGAGCCCATATACGCTGGAGCTGCTGGCATATGCCAGGTGTTTTATGTTGAAATGCCTGCTGCATTCAAGAATATTAAGAAAACCAACAATATTACTGTTAATGTATACGTCGGGGTTAGTAAGGCTATAACGTACACCTGCCTGTGCTGCCAGGTTACATACTTTATCAAACTGCTGATCTGCAAATAGTTTTTCCAGGTTGGCTTTGTCTTCTAACTTAAGCTGTATAAAACTGTAATTTTTATGCAGTGTGCTTTTCACCAGCGCATTATAGGCAACCGCTTCACGTTCAATACCCACGGTTTTCAGCCTGTTGTATTTAAGATTTATATCGTAATAATCATTTATACAATCCAACCCTACCACTTCATCGCCCCTGCTTATGAGATAATTTGCCAAATGAAATCCTATAAATCCAGCAGTTCCGGTTATTAAAATCTTCATATTACGTTTTTAATTCGCTGCAAAGTAAATAAGAATGACCCTATAAACGAAACATTAGCGGGCAAAGTATACGGAAGAAGGATACTTTGAGCTTGATGATATTTTGGTAATCAATGTATTTACGCAGACTAAGGGTCGTTCGTATTGCTGTAAACTGCCGCAAAAATTTAAGTTTTGTTTGAAGTGTAAGGATAAATAGCTTTGGAAGGCTATATTAATATTCCCCTAACAAGCTTGCTATAATGAATAAAGGAAAAATAATAGTGATTGGCAGTTCCAATATGGACATGGTAGTAAAAGCCGACCGTATTCCATCGCCAGGTGAAACCATCCTTTCCGGTGATTTTTTTATGAACCCCGGCGGCAAGGGTGCCAACCAGGCCGTAGCCGCGGCCAGACTTGGCGGCAACGTAACATTTGTATCAAAGTTGGGTGATGATATGTTTGGAAATCAGTTTGCCGAACTGTTTAAAGCCGAGGGTATTGATACTGCTCATTTATTATATGATCCCCAATTACCAAGCGGTGTAGCACTCATAACCGTAGATAAAAAAGGTGAAAACAGTATTGTGGTAGCATCGGGTGCCAATGCTGCCATGCTTACAGAAGATATAGATAAGATCCTTGACGAAATAGCTTCAGCCGACATTGTATTGCTGCAATTAGAAACGCCCATGAAAGTGGTGGAACATATTGCCGCGTTTGCCTCATCCAAAAACGTAAAAGTAATTCTGAATCCAGCACCAGCGGCGGCGCTTTCTACTGAATTATTGCAGTATCTGTACATGCTCACTCCTAATGAAACGGAAGCATCCATCATTACCGGCATAACGGTAACGGATAGTGCCAGCGCCGAAAAAGCAGCGCAATGGATCCATAGCAAAGGGGTGCAACATGTAGTTATTACTATGAGCGCACAGGGCGCCCTGATTTGCGAGGCAGGCAAATGCTCCATGATTAGTGCGGTGCAAGTAAAGGCTGTTGATACCACTGCAGCCGGCGATACATTCAATGGTGCACTGTCAGTGGCATTGTCTGAAGGGAAAACTTTGACGGAAGCAGTGCGTTTTGGCTGTGCGGCGGCGGCTATTTCGGTTACAAGGTTGGGCGCACAATCGTCTATACCTTACCGTAAAGAATTAACTGTTTAGTAATATATTTATCTCCATAAAAATTGCTGCCATGTTTATTGTTGAAAGCTATACTGCTGCTATTGTTCTTTGTTTTGTTACCATGTTATGCTGGGGCTCGTGGTCAATACCCAAAAATTAGCCGCATCCACCTGGCGCTTCGAACTTTTTTACTGGGACTACGTAATAGGTATTTTGCTAACAGCATTATTATTTGCGCTTACATTGGGCAATACAGGCCAACAGGGCAGATCATTTTTTGCAGATATACAACAGGCTGATAGCAGCGCTATCGGGTCTGCGATACTGGGGGGTGTAATTTTTAATGCAGCTAATATTTTATTGGTAGCTGCCATTGCTGTAGCAGGTATGTCAGTAGCTTTTCCGGTGGGCATTGGTATTGCATTAGCCTGGGGTGTTATTATTAATTATATAGATAATCCTATTGGTGATTCATTATTACTTTTTTCCGGTGTGGCATTGATTATAGTAGCCATTTTACTGAATGCATACGCATACAGGAGAAGCAGCGCTACCCAAAAAAAAGTATCCACCAGGGGACTGGTATTATCAGTATTGGCCGGTATTCTCATGGGGTTTTTTTATAAGTATGTAGCGGCATCTATGTTCCCCGATTTTGCCAATCCTTTGCCAGGGAAATTAAGTCCATATACTGCGGTAGTGTTCTTTGCTATTGGTATTCTTCTCAGCAATGTTGTTTTTAATACCATATTGATGAAGCGTCCGGTAGAAGGAGCGCCCGTAAAAATGGCCGATTACTTTAAAGGTAGTAGCCGCAATCATTTGATGGGGATATTAGGCGGAGCCATCTGGTGTGTGGGCATGTCTTTAAACATATTAGCATCGGGAAAGGCAGGACCAGCTATTTCTTACGGCTTAGGACAAGGCGCTACCGTTGTTGCCGCCATCTGGGGCATTTTTATCTGGAAAGAATTTAAGCATGCGCCCAAAGGCACATCAACCATACTTAATGCCATGCTGCTTTGTTATTTAGTGGGATTGGCTTTATTGATAGCGGCGCGATAGTTGAACCACAAAGACACGAAGACACAAAGGCTCACTAAGATTTTTATGGTTTTCATTTGTTGCAATTGTAATCACTCTCTGAAAAGCTGGGGCTGTGCGTTGAGTTCCTTCCCTTCGGGAAGGTCAGGATGGGCTTTTCTTTGCTCATTGCTCATCTCACATTTTCCTGAGTCATCTTCTCAGCGTTTTCCGCAAACTGCAGCGCATCAATAAACTCCTGCAGGTTACCATTTACAACATCGTCCAGGTTATATACCGTAAGTCCAATGCGATGATCGGTTACGCGTCCTTGTGGGTAATTGTATGTTCTGATCTTGGCCGATCTGTCACCTGTACTCACCAAACTTTTACGATGGCGTGCAATTTCTTCTTCCTGCTTGCGTACTTGTTCTTCGTATAGCCTTGTACGTAACATCTGCATTGCCTTTTCCCTGTTACCCAACTGCGAACGCTCTGTTTGGCAAATCACCACGGTTCCCGTTGGCAAGTGGGTAAGCATTACTTTGGTTTCAACCTTATTTACGTTCTGTCCACCCGCACCGCCGCTTCGGGCTGTCTCCATTTTCACATCACTTTCTCTCAATTCAAAATCCACTTCTTCCGCTTCAGGCATTACGGCTACTGTTGCAGCACTGGTATGTACGCGACCGCTGGCTTCTGTATGCGGCACACGCTGTACACGATGCACTCCACTCTCAAATTTTAATGTGCCGTATACATCATCACCCACTACTTCTATTTCTACATCCTTGTATCCACCCACTGTTCCTTCACTTTCACTTAGTATAGCCGTCTTCCAGCCTCTTCTTTCACAATACCTCAGGTACATACGCACAAGATCACCCGCAAATAAAGATGCTTCATCTCCACCTGTTCCGGCGCGTATTTCCAATATCGCGTTTTTCTCATCCTGCGGATCCTTGGGAATGAGCATCTGCCGTATTTCAGATTCCATTTTTTCTTTCTGCTCTTCCAGTCCCGGCAATTCCAGCTTGGCCATGTCTCTCATTTCAACGTCATCACCATGCAACACTTCCGTATTGAACTCAATATTATCCAGCACATTTCTATATTCTTTATATGCCAGCACAATTTTTTCAAGGCTACGGTATTCACGGCTGGTAGCTGTAAACTTTTTATTATCGTTTACAATTTCCGGGTTTGTAAGCGCTATACCCAACTGGTCAAATTTTGCTTTAATGGCTTCTAATTTATCAATCATCTGTTATATGTTTTCCGCCTGTGCGGATGTTTTTCTGTTATTTTGTGTACCGGCTTCGTTGACGTCACCTGCCTGCCGGCAGGCAGGCTCACTTTGGGTTCCGGTACTCTATTCAACTTTTCAGGGCGCAAAGTTAATTCAGCTATGGCGTATAAAAAATTCCGGGCAGATCAATTGTTTACAGGCTTTACATTACTCGATAATACCCATGTATTAATCACAGGGGAAGACGGAACCATACACGATATTGTATCTGCTGAACAAGCCGGAGATGATGTAGAACAATTACCCGGCATTTTAACACCCGGATTTATAAACTGTCATTGTCATCTTGAACTCAGCCATATGCGCAACCGCATTCCTTCAGGAAAAGGGCTTACTGATTTTATTTTTTCGGTTATGCGCTCCCCGCAAGTTGAGCAGGTTGAAAAAAATGCACAGATGGCACTGGCAGATCAGGAAATGTATAGAAACGGCATTGTGGCTGTGGGCGACATCAGCAACCAATTATATTCAGCCGCACAAAAAAAAATTAGCCCTTTACGTTGGCATACTTTTTTGGAAATTACCAATCTGGATGATGAGAAAGCGCCGGAAAAAATAAACAACGGGTTACAACTTGTACAATCCTTTAAACAAACGGTTCCACCACCCACTGAAGCTGTATTGTCGCCGCATGCTATATACAGTGTATCGCAGCAAACTTTTCGGTTGATCAATGAGCATACTGCACATCAAACCATTTCTATCCACAACCAGGAATGTACAGACGAAGACCTGCTGCTTACCAAAGGCAACGGGCGTTTCCTGCAGTTTTATGAAAGTATCGGCAGAAAAACAGTGCCCGTAGTAGTTTCAGGAAAAAGCAGTGTTCAAACCTGGTTGCCTTATTTTAATAACGGGCAAACCATTGTGCTGGTTCACAATACTTACATGAGTGAAGCAGATATTGTGTGGGCGAATGACTTTGCAGCACACAATGGCTTGCATTTAATATACTGTCTTTGCCCGAATGCAAATTTGTATATAGAAGAGAGATTACCGCCGGTAGATCTCTTTATAAAACATAACTGCACCATGGTACTCGGTACAGATAGCTATGGCAGTAACTGGCAACTAAGTATAGCCAAAGAAATAGCGGCTATACATGAACGCCTGCCACACATAGCACCCGCTGAACTTTTGCGTTGGTCAACCCTTAATGCTGCAAAGGCATTTAACTGGGAAAGCGACCTGGGCAGTTTTGAAAAAGGAAAAAAGCCGGGCATAGTATTAGTGTCAAATGATTTGAATAATGCCCAAAGAATATTATAACCCTGTAGCATTCAGGCTACCCATCTCCTGCTCTACCTTGATTTAGATTCCGGGAAAAAATCCCTATAGTAAAATTATTGTTAGAAAAAAAATGGTTGAAATTTTTAATGCAATTTTCTTTTATATTTAGAAAAGCAACCTTAAGCATGTGACTGAGGTGGCGAAGCTTTGTGAAAACACCATGATACAGATAAAACTTCAACCAATATATCATTTGGGGGATACCCGCCTTGGTTTATATTTTGCATCAAACGCGGCAGTGCAACATGCTATAAAAAAAATGGGCGCTAAATGGAGCAATACGCAGAAGTGTTGGTGGTTACCGCTTGATAAAGATAATTACAACCGATTGCAGAAAACATTGAGCTGAATTGCCAGATTATCAACAACAATGCTCAAACAATTCCTGGAAAATCAAAAAGAATGTTCTTTTAAAAACGCACCAGTAAAAACCGCCGCTGCAACATCAACAGCAAAAAAATCAATTAGTGTTACTTCATACATATATGCTATAAACTGGCAAGTATTACATAAAATGAAACAACACCTTGTATTAAAAGCTTACAGCCCCTCTACTATAAAAACGTACCTTAACGAACTAAACGCTTTTTTACAAACCATACGACACCATGCTGCCGAAGATTTTACAGTCCAGCGATTAAAAGATTATCTACAGTATTGCGCCACTACCCTTAAACTTAGTGAGAATACGTTGCATAGCAGGATGAATGCATTGAAATTTTATTATGAACAGGTGCTGCATAAAGAGAAATTTTTTTGGGAGATACTCAGACCTAAAAAACAACAACTACTACCCTCCTTTTTTAATCAGAATGAAATAACCGCTATTATTAAGGCAGCCGGAAATCTTAAACATAAGACGATGCTTATGTTAGCTTATGCCTCGGGGCTGCGGATAAGTGAAGTAGTAAACATACAAGTAAAAGATATAGATAGTAAACGAATGTGCATATTGATAAGACAGGCAAAAGGAAAAAAAGACAGAATAGTTTTATTAAGCCCTGTTTTGCTGGGTATGCTGAGGGCTTATTGGAAAAAAGGCGGACTTGACAGGAATGGATTTCTTTTTCCGGGTCAAAATAAAACTGAGCCTTATAATACGAGAAGCTTACAACTGGTAATAGCAAGCAATTCAGACCATGCAACTATTGACAATGCTGTTGACAACGGCTATATTATTTTTCACAGCACAACATAGACACTCAACTATGGGGATGAGTTACGACATTATTCCAAACAAGCATACTAAATGTGCTAATGACTTTGGAAACGGGCTTTCATTTTTCTTTGAACAAGTTGGTGGTTATGGCGAGACAGCAGAAGTAGAACAGGTTAGCCAGGTGTTAAAAATTGATTTGAACGTTTTTCAAGACGTAGACTATAATTACGACGACCAAAATGATGTCGCAAACCATTGGCATGACATAGACACAATTTCTTCCCTTGTTGATACTTTCATAAATAAAATTGTCGCCCAACCCGACTACTACAAGCAAGTACGCCATAATCCTGTTGACAGAAACAAACAAGTTGATGAAGAAAATGAATTGTGGAAACTTACAGATACTTTGGAAAGAGATAAAAAAATAGAGGCTTTGCATCAGCAGCCTTTTTATTATTACCCCAATGACCACGGCTACTTAAGTCAAGGCAGATTATTAAAAGACCTGCAAACGTTAAAAAAGACACTTGGCTGTTATAAAAAAAGTGGCGTGACAAAGATTAGATTTGAATATACTTAATTGGACATGCCAGCCGCTAACATTGGGTTTTATGCAAGTTGGGCTTGACCAGCAAACATCAACCAATTGCAAAGCCCGACTGTGGTTCGGGCTGGACAAACAACTTTCAACTTTAGTTCTTAAATTCAACATCATTTTTTCAATCAGCAGCGGTTGTGGGCGGAAGAATAACAATTCCCAACCTGCATAAAGCCCTGCCCGTTGGCAGCTATTTGAGACAACCACAATATTGAAATAAACCATAAGAAATATGGAAGAACAAGAAGATAAATATGGTATAGACGTAGACAATGCTCATCCGAAAGCAATTGAACTTATACCCGAAGATTTTTTTTGGAGTTGTATTGATGAACTTGCACCTTTTGGCTCAGACGAAGGTGATACAGCTTTGGCAGAGTACAGAGATTGGCGAAAAGCCAATCCCAATACCCCTACTTTAGAATGTTTAAAATGGGTTATTGAAAGCGTTGGCGAAATGACCTTTGCCGATTACAATCAAAAAATAACAGATAAAAAATTAATAAAATCCCAATTGGAAGACGACGACTTTGACGACCAACAATATATATACACATTAGACAACTCTGTTATCGCAACGGGTTTTGCTCAATTAGTTGACGAAGGAATTATTGAACAACAAAACAAACCCATAATTCAACTTGCTATTGACAGACAAAAAAATTGGGCTGAGCTTTCGGAAGGATGGGAACATTCAAAAGAATATATAAACAACTTGCAAGTACTGGAAAGAGCGTTAAATCAAGCATAACCAAAACGGCTGCCAACATTGGGTTTTATGCAAGTTGGGCTTATATTATAACATCAGCTAATTGCAAATCCCAGCCTTGGTTATATCAAACGAATTACTATCAGCTTTTGTACTTAACTTCAACAACAGGAGCAGTTACCAGCAGATGGCCGTCCCTACCGAACGGCACGTTCGGGCGGGAAATGCTAATTCCCAACCTGCATAAAGCCCTGCTCATTGTGTGCAACTTTAACTGACAAGCATCATCAAAACGAAATGACAGAAGAGAAGAATTTACAACTTGAAAGACTGGTCTTTTTTACTGACGCTGTTGTTGCCATTGCAATAACCCTTTTAGCACTTGAACTTAAAATTGAGCCTGAAAATGAAAATTTGACTTATATAAACATCGCTTCTAACTGGACAAAGTTTGCTGCATTTTTCCTTTCATTTTTTAATATCGCCATCTTCTGGAAAATTCATCACGAGTTTTTCAGGTATATAAAAGCAGTTGACAATAAAATTTTTTGGTACAATATAGCGTGGCTTCTGTTTATTGCATTGCTTCCTTTTACAACATCATTAATCAGTTCACATTTCGACAATGTTACTGCAATGTCGTTGTATTGTATTGACACATTTGCAATAACTTTTTTTCAAAATCAAATATGGGACTATGTTTCCGAAAGGCCAAGCTTTACAAAGGAAGAACTAAGTCAAAAGACAAATTACGACAATCGGGTTGCTTGCAATGTAGCTATGCTAAACGGGCTGTTGGCGGTAGCGCTTTCCTTTTTGCTCCCAATTGCAGCATTTATAGTATTATTGATTCGCTTTCCAATGATTTTAATAAGTGCAAGAATTTTTAAGTATGATAAAAAAAAGAAAACACATTAATTTGGAGCGAATACTAATTCCTAACCTGCATTAAGCACTGTTCATTAGTGTCAATTTAAAAACAACAATTCATTCATCATTTAAAATTAAAATTATGCCTACATTAAAATTGAAAGACGGAACAGAGCTATACTACAAAGACTGGGGTTCTGGACAACCAATCGTTTTCCATCATGGATGGCCATTATGCGGCGATGATTGGGATACTCAGATGATTTTCTTTTTGCAAAATGGCTATCGTGTAATCGCCCATGACCGCCGAGGACATGGACGTTCTACACAAACAGCGGGCGGTAATGAAATGGATACCTATGCTTCTGATGTAGCGCAATTAGTGGCAGCACTTGGCCTGGAGAATGCTATTCATGTCGGGCATTCAACAGGTGGTGGAGAGGTAATTCATTATGCAAATAAATTTGGAAAGGGCAAGGTAGCAAAAGCAGTTTTAGTAAGTGCAGTAACACCAATCATGGTTCAGGGTGACAATAATCCTGACGGGGTGCCCATGAGTGTATTTGATGAAATTCGCATGTTGACAGCTACACAACGCACTCAATATTTTAGAGATTTTTCCATTCCTTTTTATGGGTATAACAGGCAAGGTGCTGTAGAAAAACAGGGTGTTCGTGACAATTGGTGGAGACAGGGAATGATGGGAAGTATCTTAGCTCATTACGAATGTATAAGTGCTTTTTCTGCAACAGATTTTAGTGAAGACCTGAGAAATGTTGACATTCCTGTGCTGGTACTCCATGGAGAAGATGACCAAATTGTTCCGTACCAAATAACAGCACTTAAGGCAATCAAACTTCTAAAAAAAGGAACATTGATAACTTATCCAGGCTTTCCACATGGGATGCCTACCACGGAAGCCGATACAATAAACAAAGACATTTTGAACTTTATTAAATCATAACAACAAAATAAACTGCCGCCAACAATAGGGCTAGCGGCAAGCGGTGGCACAAACATTATAAGGTAAGTTTTAAATATGGCAGCAAAAGGGCAATTACTTGATATGACACCTGTTGGTATGAGATTTACAGTTTTGCAAGCCGCTGTTGACACAGGTGGAAAATCATTAAACCTGGATTGGGAGCTATTGCCAGGATGCAACATGAAAGATCCTTTGGTCCACACGCATCCTCACGCTATTGAAACCTATGAAATATTGGCTGGAGAAATGGAGTTTTTTGTGAAGGACAAATGGGTGTTTGCAAAACAGGGTGATAAACTAACCATACCAAAAGGAGTAACACACGCCTTCAGAAACCCAACTGAGAACATTGTTAAGGTTTACAACACGCACCAACCGGCTCTTAAAATGGAAAATTATTTTGAAGATGTTTGTAAAGTGTTGGATAAACTCACAGATAACAGAACAAAAGATTTCAAAATGAATCTTAAGACTATGCTCTATATGAGTGTACTCATGAACAATTATCGCAACGAGATAATTGCCAAAAGTCCCCCCGATGCTGCGATCAGGTTACTCGGATTTATTTGCGGGCTTATGCGTATTAATTATTGATTTAACTACATCTGCCCCAATACACAAGTGGAACTTAAATATATTCCGCTGCCGCTAATGTTGCATTGGTGTAATATGATATGGTATGGCCACCATACAAGCCACATGACAGACAGAAAACCAAGCCCACTACATCCGAAAAAATTGGACTTCTCACGACAACAAATCTGGACTTTTTAAGAAACCTGCCCTTCCATTTTATGTTCAATTTTGTAATGCAAAATTTATAGACGATGGAACATAAAAAAGCATTTATAATTACAGGTCCTACTTCGGGTATCGGCTATGAAACAGCATTAGAACTTGCAAAACATGGCACAGTTATCCTTGTAGGAAGAAACCAGGATAAATTAAGCCAGGTTGAAAAGACCATTAAAGACAAGGGTCAAAATGCCATTTCAATTGTTTGCGACATTTCGGACATTACCGATGTTAAACATGCAGCACAGAAAATTATTGAATTAAAAATTCCAATTGCAGGATTGCTTAACAACGCAGGCATTATGCCTCAAAAAACAACAAAAACCAAACAGGGTTTTGATACAACTTTTGCAACCAACCATCTTGGTGCTTTTGCATTTACCGAAGCCCTTATACCTAACCTTGCCGATGGAACAAATGTTGCATTTATTGTTTCCGCTATTGAAGATCCCGAACGCAAACCTGCCAAAGTTATGGGAATGAAAGGTGGACGTTACATTTCTGCTGAAGCAAGTGCAAACGGTGAATGGAAAGAAGGAGGCTCTAAAATGCCCGGTATTGACGCTTATGCAACCTCAAAACAAGCATTGCTTGCTTCGGTTTTTGTATTTGCCCGCGAAACACCAAGGTTGCATTTTAATGCTATTGAGCCGGGAATAACACGTGGAACCAATCTTGGTGGTGAAAGCACAAATGCTGTTGTTCGATTTATATTCGGCCACCTGATGTCAGTACTTCCACCATTCAGCAAATACAGCAGCACACCAAAAAAATCAGGAAAAGTAATTGCAAAAATACTAACAGACACATCAGGAAAAACAGGTATTTACTTTGATGAAAAAGGAGTTCCGATGCAAGGTTCAGCACAAGTAAGCGATATAAAATTTCAGGAACGTGTTGTTGCCGAAACAAGGGCATTGCTGGCAAAAATTTGATTATTTTTTATTGAAGATGAAAGACAACACCACACACATGCATTATGTTGGCAAAGAAATTTCGCCTGAGCAATTTATTGCTGAACATACTTTTGTTTATATCATAAAAGGAATTATGAACCTTTATGACGGGAATGAACATACGGAACTAAAAGCTGGTGAGTGTTGCATTGCCCGTAAAAATCGTTTGGGCCGTTTTAATAAAGTAAAAGTTAATGGTGAGCTGCAAAAAGTATTTGTGTTTTTGGATGAGCCATTTTTAAGGAGGTTCCAGGAAAAATACAAAACAAAAGAAACGAAATTCAAATCAACAAAAACCCTTGTGCCAATAACGCAAAACAATTTGCTTCCAAATTATATTCAATCGTTATTGCCATATTACAATCACGCAATAATTAAAGAACCATTTACAGATGTAAAACGTGAGGAATTGCTTTTGATTCTTTTGCAACAACAACCTGGTCTGGCAGGTTTGTTTTTTGATTTTGGTATTCCCCAAAAAATAAACATCGAAGAATTTATGAACAAAAACTTCAAGTTTAATGTAAGCATTGAACGTTTTGCTTTTCTTACAGGACGAAGTTTATCTGCATTTAAAAGGGATTTTAATACTACATTTAACGATACACCCAATCATTGGTTAGTAAAAAAACGATTACAGGAAGCACACTTCCTCATTAAAAAGAAAAAACAAAGGGCTTCTGACATTTATCTGGAATTGGGTTTTGAGACTCTATCGCATTTTTCTTATGCTTTCAAAAAAAAATTTGGACTAACACCAACTGAATTAGGAAAGTAAAATTCTCCTTTCTTTTCTACTTATTTTTCCCACATAGAACGGGTGACAAGAGATGCCATTTTCAAACTATATCTATTCAAATACTTTCAAGTTCAAAGCTAAATACATCTTGCCTATAATTGCTTCTTTGTTGACTTACCTGGCTATGGGACAGCTTTATACAACTTCATTATCAGAAAATGATTTAGTTTCTTCAACCGGACAAGTGTCAATAATCAAACAAGATATATTTCTTGATAATAATTGTAGAGATACAACCAGGCGCGTTAGCATCAAACTGCTTAACAGCAATGACAACTTCTTTTTATTTGACAATAATGGAGATATTTATGAATCAATAAAACAGAAAGTTATTGCAGGAGATGAAGTTTCAATATTCCATAGAACGCTATTACAGTCTATAATTGGATTTGGAAATAAGTTTCAAATATTCAAAATTGAAAAAGGCAGAGATATTTTATACAACGTTGACGAGGCGAAACAAACATTTGGAGCAGTGAATGTTTTTGAGATATCAGTTATGACCGCACTTTGGTTTTTATACTTTTATCTCAGATACATACAAAAATTGCAAAAGCAGCAGCCACATAGGCATTAGCTTACATATTATCACAAACCTTTCAACAATGAAAATATCAATACCTGGATTATTTCTGAGAGCAATGATCATTGCGATTGTCATATTCTCCGTGTATAGACTTTTGATACAGTTTATTTTCTCTTACCTTAACCAAAATACAAAAGGACCAGAGTTAACCGTTTTAAATTTTGCGGGGCCTTTACTGCTCACAATATTCATTTTGGTGCTTGCAGTAATACAAGTTTTATTTAAAAAGATAGAGATCAGCAAGATCTCATCTAACGCTGTTCTTATAATTGTTTTAGTAATGTTGTTATCAGCACTCATGGCCTGGCAAATTTGGTATGTAGTAACACTTTATAAAATGAAATCCGGTTCTGACTTCAATGGGAAGTTTACAGACCTTATGCCAATGATTACCGGATTGCTTGCGACCTTATTCTTTATAATGAGTGCTTTACGACGAACACACGCCAGCTAATATGGCATTTGTAAAAGCATTGGGTGAGCCGTCGTATCTGTACAACAGTAATTATTATCGCCCTTTCTCCAGGTCTACATTACGCTGTTCAACATTTATTTATCTTCATCCGCTGTTTTAAATTAAGCATTTAAACCAGGCTGACGGAACGTAAAATCTTATTACAAATGCTTTAACCTTACCGGTAATACAAGAGGTGCCAATACAACCTTAAACAAGACATAAAAACAAAAGAACAAAATCACATTTAAGAACTACATATGAGAAAAGTAATTGCAGCGATCAACATGAGTATTGACGGAAATTGCGACCACACAGCGGGGCTACCGGACGAAGAGATACATCAGCATTACACTGACCTTTTAGATAGTGCAGGCATTATACTTTATGGAAGGATAACTTATCAACTGATGCAATACTGGCAGACACTCTTAAAAAATCCTTCAGGCGAAAAAACAGCAGATGACTTCGCAATAGCAATAGACAAAATTCAAAAAACTGTTTTCTCACACAAACTTAAGCACACAGACTGGGACAGTGCGAAACTTGCCACTAAACCGATTGAAGAATTGGTTAGAGAATTGAAGCAACAACCAGGCAAAGACATTCTTATTGGTAGTCGCAGTTTAATTATACAGCTAATGAACCTGAATTTAATTGACGAATTCCAACTGTGTATTCATCCTGTTATTGCTGGAAAAGGATTGCAGTTGTTTGAGCAAATACATGACAGGACTATTTTCAAACTTACAAAGACTAAAAACTTTACTAAAGGAGCAGTAACACTTTATTATGAACCGACA
This sequence comes from Agriterribacter sp., assembly GCA_047600465.1. Classification (GTDB taxonomy): domain Bacteria; phylum Bacteroidota; class Bacteroidia; order Chitinophagales; family Chitinophagaceae; genus Agriterribacter. The sequence goes on along the minus strand of JASGKU010000004.1, from coordinate 1,876,890 downwards.
AAACAATGACTGTAAATATTGATCGGCACATCTTCATGGAGAGAATAGCTTGAAGGGGGAATCTTTTTATTATGAAATTCAATGGCACAAAAGGTTGTATCGGAAAGCAATCCAGTACTTTCATAACTTATAAGTAAATGATCGATAGAAATTTTACTCCTTTCCCAGTTTTGACAACTGAAAGACTAACGCTTAGACAGCTATCAGCTAATGACCAGCAAAGTATTTTTGCCTTACGCTCAGACGAAGCCATAAATAAATACCTTAACAGACAAGTTGCCCGGTCGATGGAAGACGCTATAAACTTTATTAATAAGGTTAATGAAAATATTACAAATAACAACTCCATTTATTGGGCAATAACACTCACAAGGACAAGAACATTTGTTGGAACAATTTGCTTATTTGGTTTTTCAAAGGAAAACAGTAGTTGCGAAATCGGCTATGAGCTGTTGACAAAATTTCAAGGACGCGGAATAATGAAGGAAGCCGTAGAAAAAGTTATTACTTATGCATTTGAAGCATTGGGATTTCAAAAAATTGTAGCATTTACTCATGACGAGAATCAGCATTCCAGTAAACTATTGACAAAGCTTAACTTTATAAAATCCATAAATATTGGCGAAGAGAATACGGATTTTACTATTTACAACCTGACATATACAGATAGGCAAGTATGAAGCGCAAAGGGGAACTGCTCGGTGGCAACCCTATCGTAACCACTTTCTATTCAATTGATACGATATGAAAAGAACAAGCAGTAGGTTTTTGATATTTACAACAATAGTTGTCTTGAGTATTTTTTTTACATCTGCTAAAAGCCAACAAAAATCATCCGTTTCTAAATATAAACCGCTAAGAGAAAATCATAAAATAAATGCCGTTATAAAAGGTTACTGGAAATCAATCGGCAGCGGATATATTTTAAAAGCAACGGGAGATAGCGTTTTATTATATAGTTATACTTCTCATTTCTGTTATAAAGAAAAAAATGACTACATCGAAGAATTGCTAAACTCACAATCATGTTTTGTAAAACACCATGATACAGTTAGTATTTTTCTCGCTGATTACGGAGCAAAAACTTATGGTCTTCAAATTAAGAGTGACTTTATTAAAATAGATAAGCTGCCTCAAAACACGCTTAGCTTTTCTGAAATGCAGCAATTAAACCCAAAGAAGTTGTTTGAGCTTTTTATCGAAACCCTCAAAGAAAATTATGCATTCAGCAAAGAAAGAAATATGAATTGGGATTCTATTAGGAATGAATATGAAAAAAAGGTTTCGGATAAAACTACCAAAGCCGAACTTTTTCAAATATTTGGACAGATTGTTTCACTTACAAAAGACCATCATACAAAAATTATTGCCGAAAATGGCGAAACATTGCAATACCGCGGAACGCCAGCTGCTGAAATTGTAACAAGTGTTTTTAATAAACAATCGAAGGTCAAAAATCTGAATGAATATTTTAATTTGTTTTTTGAAACGAACTATAAAAATATTTCTGACAGCCTGTTGCACGGTAAAGGTTCCAAATCTGCTAACAAACAAATTGAGTGGGGAGACCTGAATGATTCTATTGGTTATATAAGTATTTATTCATTTACTGATTTTGCACCAGACAGCTTTTCCAGAAAACAGCAGATTGATTCTATAAACAGTTCCATGCAGCATATCATAAATGCCATGAAGGATAAGAAAGCTATTATAGTTGACATAAGTTTTAATTTTGGCGGATATGATGCGGCAGCATTATCCATAGCCGGTTTTTTTGCAGATAACCCCACGCTTGCATATACAAGCCAGGTTTACAATAATGGAACATTTTATAATGAATCAGATGTGTATGTTCAGCCATCTGAAAAAATACAATACACAAAACCTGTTTATGTTTTAATGAGTGATATAAGTAGAAGTGCTGCGGAAGGCTTTGCAATGTTGATGAAAGTACTTCCTAATGTAAAGCTTGTCGGTACAAATACAATGGGCATTTTATCAAGCATGTTAGGTAAATCAATCGGAGATTTTTACTCCACCTCATCTAATCAAAGGCTTTTGTCACCTGAAGGAAAATACTATGAGGTCTCAGGCGTAAAGCCAGGCATTCCTATAACAATTTTCTCTAAAGAAAATATTTTAGGAGGTCACAAGCAAGCTGTAAGAGAATTAATGAAAATTATTGAAAGACAATAATCTTTAATATTTTCTGATATTACTTTGTCGCAACTCACCCTGAAATTGTCGGATTAACCCTTCATAAATAATCAATAAGAAGATTTATTTTGAACGTAGTTAAACAAAATTGACAATGAAACAAATTTTTATCAATCTGCCGGTAAAAGATGTGGAAGCATCAATGAATTTTTATACACAAGTAGGGTTTACAGTTAATCCGCTGTTTACTTTTGATGACCAGAAATGTATGGTATGGAGTGATCAAATTTATTTGATGCTACAGACATACGAAATGTTCAGATCAGGAAACAAAAAAAATCTTCCAGACACAAAACAAAATACGATCGCAACTTTTACACTTCCGGTAGAAAGCCTTGACAGTGTTAATGAAATTATTGAAAATGGCTTAAAAGCAGGTGGCACAGAGCCAACGCCTATGATTGACGAAGGATTTATGCAAGTAAGAAATATTGAAGACTTAGATGGTCATATTTGGGGCGTAATACATTTAGACATCGAAAAATTCAAGAAAAAGATGGGGAGATAAAACCCGCCGACTTTGGGTGAGCAATAGCTAAAAGTGCATTGTCTGCAAATTGACAGAACCAACAAAAGCTACTATGATTGAAAAATTAAAAAAATTCGGTTTAGAAAGTTCGGAAATTGAAAATTTGATGGCTTTCCAATCAAGAGACGGATTTATTCTTCTTGACGACACAGCGTTTGACGAAATGGAAAATTATTTTAGTCAATTTCCGATTTATAGAAATTTAGTTGCTTTATTAACTGATGAAAACTCGAACTATTGGTGTATAAATGTAAAAGGTCCAATGAAAGGAATGATTTGCTATTTAAGTCACGGGGAACCAAATGTAGAACCTAAATTTAAAGATGTTTCCAGTTTCCTAAAAGCAATTGACAAAAATTCTGAAGCTTATGGCTTTGACGATTTAGACGAAACTTCATTCGATTTTCCAAATGCTGAAAAACCAACAGAATTTAGCAACCGAAAACAAATAGTCGAAAACCTTAAAGCTGACTTCAATACAGAAAATGATGAAGAAGTAAGGCAACAAATAGCATTTTCAATTATAGCCTTGACTTTAGCTGACGAGATTGAAGATAACATTTATCCATTTCTGGATGATGAAGATATGTATGTTCAAGAGAGAGCCATTCAAATGTTGGGCATTCATAAATATAAACCTGCAAAGGAAAAATTAATCGTGTTAAAAACTTCTGCAATGCCAAATGGACAAACCGCAATTGGGATTGCACTAAAAAAAATAGATGAAAATTAAAAGACTACCCGCTAATAACGGCTCTTTAATACGGATGGCAACTTTACATAGACACCGCCAGATTATATTACCTATCAATCGTAATTTCCGTTATGTCTCGTAACAGCACATAGCTGTAATAAAACCGTACAGGCTTCATCAACGACAAATCAATTAATTAATTGATTCTCAACTGCCGAAAAAACCGGCATATAAATAGCGCTTTTTACTCCCGAAACAACTGCAAAATATGTTTAAAAACTATTTCAAAACCGCATTCAGAAGCCTTGAAAGAAACAAGGTATACTCATTCATCAATATTGCAGGATTAAGCATTCGGCCTGGCTTGTGCTATGCTTATTATGCTGTATGTAAAAGATGAGGTGAGCTTTGACAGGTTTCACAAAAATGCAAACAATATTTACCGTATTGCTAAAAAATCAAAAAGCAACGACCAAAATGGCAGCACAGGTTTTTTACAGGGGCCGAGGTTTATACAAAATGTTCCGGGAATAAAATCTTTTGTTCGGGTACAGGGCGGTGCTGAAGACATAAAAAAAGGAAATGAGGTGCAGGAGCAAAGCGGAATATTGCATGTTGATTCTAATTTCTTTTCTGTATTTGCATTCCCTTTATTAGCCGGAAATCCTGCAACCTGTTTAACAGAGCCACATTCTATTGTATTAAGTGAAGATGCTGCAAAAAAATATTTTGCCACCACTGATGCTGCCGGCAAAGTATTGATGGTAAAAGAAGATACCAGTTTTGTTGCTTATAAAGTAACGGCTGTTGCCAAACGTTGCCCGCAAAATTCTTCCATCCAGTTTGATGCGCTGCTGCCCTTCAAAGTATCTGACGCTGATGCAAAAGATACCCATAACTGGTTTAATTCTTTTCTAACCACATTTGTAGTATTGGATGATAAAGCAAATCTACCCGCAGTTGAAAAACAAATGCAAAGCTTTTATGTGGCCGATGCGAAAGACACTTTTTTTGAAATGCTGAAAAATGATGGTGGAGATCCGAATATTTTTTCAATGGGCACCTATTTTTTGCAACCGTTTCTCGATATGCACCTGAACATGCTGGAAATGTTTGGAAACAATAGCTTAAGCCAGTCCAGTAACCCCATGTATTCCTGGTTACTTTCAGGCATTGCATTGTTTGTATTGTTGATTGCCTGCATCAATTTTGTGAATCTCACTATTGCACGGTCTGTTAAGCGGGCAAAAGAAATCGGCATTCGAAAAGTAGTGGGCAGCAACAGAAAACAATTAATATTCCAGTTTCTGGGTGAATCGTTTTTTCTCTGTACAGTTGCTTTTGTATTAGCTATCGGGTTGGTACAATTATTATTGCCATTATTTAATGATATTGCTAATAAAGCATTGGCAATATCCTACTTGTTTGACGGAAATTTAATTGCAGGTTATATTGCTTTGTATATAATAACAGGCTTGCTTGCCGGGTTTTATCCTGCATTGGTATTATCCGGTTATCATCCTGTACAAACTTTGTATAGCCGTTTTCAGATTGCCGGGAAGAATTACCTGGAAAAGTCGTTAGTGGTATTACAGTTTACACTGGCATCATTTTTAATCATTGCCACTTGTACTATTTATGCACAGTTTAATTTATTAACAAAGGCAGACTTGGGTTATGATGATACAAATCTTGTTATAATTAATAAACAAAACTTAAAACACGCTGACGTTGCTGTGTTTGAAAACGAGCTGCTGAAGAATACCAATATTGTTGGTATTGGTGGCAAAAATGCAGGCTCCTGGGGTACACTGGGAAAAAATGCTGCTGGCGCTGATCTGATTTTTCAAAACGAAATAATTGATGAAAACTATTTGCCAGTATTAAGAATCCCATTAGTTGCAGGAAGAAATTTTTCTTCTGCTTATCCTGCAGATTCAACACAGTCTGTTATTGTGAATGAAAGTTTTGTAAAAGCTGCGAAATGGAAAAATCCGGTTGGTGAGATAGTAACCTCAAATCATACAACATACCAGGTAATTGGTGTGGTAAAAGATTATCACTTTGCATCGTTAACCAGGAAAATAACACCGCAATTGTTTTCTATGAATGGTTCATATGGATCTTATTATATCAGGATAAAACCCAACACTGCAGCTACAGGTTTAAAATGGATACAAAAAACATATCAACAGTTTTATCCGATGAATCCTTATTCTTATGTATTCAAAAACGATGAGAACAGGAAACAATATGCCGATGTTGAAAAATGGAAACAGATTATTTTATTCGGCGCCGTACTCACCATTTTTATTTCATGTATTGGTTTGTTTGGATTATCTGTATTATCTGCAGAGAAAAGAACAAAAGAAATTGGCATCCGCAAAGTGCTGGGTGCTTCAGTAAGCAGCATTGTATCTATCCTGTCAAAAGATTTTATAAAATTGATTTTTGTAGCCTTAGCTATATCAGTACCACTTGCCTGGCTGGCAACAAGTAAATGGCTGCAAAATTATCCTTATCGCATAACGCTTAGCTGGTGGCTGTTTGCATCAGCCGGCTTATTAGTGATTGCGGTTGCATTAATAACAACCAGCTTTCAATCTATCAAAGCGGCGGTGGCAAACCCGGTCAAGTCACTCCGTTCGGAATAACGGAATCCCGATTCAAATGGAAGTGCGGAATTATAAATTGTAAATTAAAAAGCTGCTACTAATCCTGAAAGCATACAACTGCAGTGAATACATTTGTTGATCAATGAAACTAATAATGCCTGGATTCAGCATGGGAGTTTGTACATGCAACATTAATCACCTGTGATCATCTATAAACGACATATTGAAAAAAGACTTTTAGCCTTACGTCTTTCCATTTTTATTTTAGGAGCAATTTGCATTCTTGCTTTTAAGTTTCAAAATGAAAACCTGGGCTATTTTATTGCTGTAATTCTTATACTGTTCAGCATCATTGTGGTTAAAGACTTTGAGGTGCGGCCTAACTCACTTAAAATATCAAAATACTACTTTTGGGGGCTATTTTGCAGGCGTTGGGAGTTTAACAAAGAGGATAATATAAAAGTCTCGTCATTGGGTTTAGATTTTGGGCAAGAGGGAGATACACCTGATTTTGATGATGCAGGTGCTGGAATTGGATGTCTGTTTTCTATTTTCTCACTTTTTGCTAAGCCTAAAATCACGATGAAGCAATTTAAGATAGACAAATTTGATGAATCCAATATTCATTTAAAAAGTGTTCGTATACTTTTGAACAGATCGGAATTCAAATATTTAGAGACCTTTGTTAACCAACTCCAAAGCGCATAGCATATCGATTTGTATAAGCCGGAGCTTATGAAACAAGTGCCCCACCAGGCATTAGTTTAATTTAAAATCACACATCTCTATAGCCGTTGTGAACAGGAAGATATTACTTTCACTAAATAATAGATGGCAAAAAAAATACTTTATTTTGTAATTGGCACTCCGGCAATTCTATTTGTTTACTATTTCTTACAACCCATAAAAAAAGGCAAAGGGTTTGATACAGCAACAAAATATGAGCTTGTAAAAAATTGGCCTGACTTACCCAAAGATGTAAAGTTTGGAAATCCAACAGGCATTAGTGTTGACACAAACCAAAACATGGTAGTTTTTCGCAGAGCAGGCAGAGAATGGTCCTTGTTTAGTTCAATGCCGGAAGAACCCATTGAAGACAAAACCATTCTTATTATTGATAAAAACAATGGAAAACTCATCAATAGCTGGGGAGATCATTTATTTATAATGCCCCACGGGCTGAAAGTGGATAATAAAAATAATATCTGGGTTACAGATGTAGGGCTTAACCAGGTTTTCAAATTTAGCCACGATGGAAAGCTATTAATGAAGCTTGGTGAAGCCAGAATAGCTGGTGATGATAGCTTACATTTCAATAAGCCAACAGACATAGCGATTGCAAAGGATGGTTCATTTTACGTTAGTGATGGTTATGGAAATAGCAGAGTGATAAAATTTTCAGCTACAGGTAACTACTTGTTTGAGTGGGGTAAGAAAGGCAATAAAGCAGGCGAATTTAATATACCGCATGGAATTTCGTTAGATGGCAATGACAACATTTATGTAGCTGACAGAGAAAATAACAGAGTACAAATGTTTGACTCAACAGGAAAATTTGTAACGCAGTTTTCAAACAATTCCTTTGGGGGCATTTGTGCAGTTCTCTTTGATACAACACAATCAAAATTATTTGCTGTTGACGACTTCACTTTTTTAAAAGTTAAACACCGGGGTTCAGATGTTTTTATTTTTGATACAGCCGGAAAAGTTCAAACAAGATTTGGCAGAAGCAATGCGCATCAAGATATTACTTCATGGTACCACTGCTTAACCGTTGACAAAGATGAAAATATTTACGTTGGCGACATTCTGGGAAATACGATTCAAAAGTTCAGGAAGGTTCCTGATCATTAAGCGTGGTTTGCTACCATACCTAACATGTGAAAATTAAAATCAAACATCAGTACAAGGAATATGAATACTAACATGATTTATTTCTAATAACTGAGAGACGTTACAGGCTATTAAATGGCTTGCAATATGCTCATTTGATGAAAGAAAAATGAAAAAACTTAAAAAAATAATTAAGGGATTACTTTTAACATTATTGGCTTTAATGCTGGTAAGTTTTGTCGTTCTTCGTTCCTGGGGTATTAATGAAAAGGAATATCCCCAAAAAGTAAACAGCCCTTATAAATTTCCTGTAAAAAGAAAAAGTAAATCACTTTGCATTCAGGGCAATAACACATTATCTACTCACAAAGGAGTTCATAAATACAGTTATGATATTCTGCTTCCTATGGGTACAGAAATTTATGCCTCAAGAGACGGAGTTGTAAATGAAACATTATCAACAGTAGGGAGTATAGGTTTTTTTAAAGGAAACTTTGTTTCAATTTTGCATAATGATAGTACAATAGCGATTTACGCTCACTTGACGAAAAACAGCATTCTTGTAAAAGCAGGCGATACGGTAAGAACGGGGCAATTAGTTGGATATAGTGGTTGCAATGGAATGGCTATATATCCGCACCTTCATATGCATATTCTAAAAAATGGGAAAAGCATTCCATTTGTATTTAATGACCTGAGTAATGAAAGCGGAATTCCCTATTTTTTGAAATCCTACTGAGAAGGAGACTGCGCTTTGATAATAAAATTAACAGTAGACAATGCCAGCAATAAATACTAAACAATAAATAGGATTGTGCATCAATTTGCAAAACGAGTACCTTCAAAAACTATTTATTTAATTTCTAACCACTAATGCTTCTTTGCATGAAGACAATATTTCAATTATTATGCATCGCGTTTTTCTCTACAAGCGTGTACTCACAAAAAACAACTGACACAATAGCCTTACGGCAATCACTCGAAAAAGCAACTGCTGCAATCAGAAGCGCTTTTGAAAAAGGCGATGCAGCTTTAGTTGCACAATTGCACAGTCCCGACGTTATAAAATACTTTGGTGGCAATAATGTGATGGCTGGCAGAGATGCGGTAGAAAAAGGGGCAAGAGAATGGTTTCAAAATTCGAAAGTAGAATTTATTGAAAACACGATTGAAAACACAGCCTTTGTTGGAGAAGTTGCCATACAGACATCCATTTTCTCCATCAAAACAACACCCAAAAATGGAGGAGCCTCTTCGGTAGGCAGAGGACGCTCAATGGTAATTTATGTGCAGGATAAAAATAGCCCCACTGGTTGGCTAACTTTACGAGAGTTTGTGCAGGAAGCACCATCTAAATAAAAAGCTGGAAACGATTTTCAAATCCGCAACTCAGATAACTCTTATTACTGAAATGTATCATCGCAAAACATCCTTCATATTGATACTATTATTGGTAACATTAGCAATAACTGCTTGCAACGACAGTTTTGACAAAAACTATTATGAAAGAATAACTGGTGTTAAGCTTCCAAAAGAATACAAGGTTTTGCAAACATTTGATAATTTGGAATGGCTTACAGGAACAGCTTTTCAATTAGACAGTATATCACTGCAAACATTTATTACCAAATACAAGTTTGATACTTTAAAAACCTCAGATCGGGTGAGTATATTAAATTCCGCATACCTGCGCAAAGAGTTTCAACCAGCTATCGCCGAAAATAAAAATTTCTTTTTATAAGGAAGAGTAAGGAGAAAAATAGTTGGACTTATCTGGCAGACCTAACTACTAAAAGACTTTGGATTGAAATCAGGTATCCTGACTGGGCCGGCAATTAACAAAATAAATTAACCTGGAAAATTGTATTTTACATACAGCCTATGTGACTGAGACCACGAAGCATTGAAGGAAAGAGATGAACAACAGTCAACTACAAGCAATAAACCACAAACCAATAACTTTCTAATGAACGGAATAATACATTTTGAAACATTTTTACTGACTGGATTTTTATTAAATATAACGCCGGGAAATGATACCATTTTTATTCTGAGCAAGAGTATCGGGCAAGGCAGGAAAGCAGGCATTGTTTCTGCATTGGGTATAGGTACTGGCTGTATTGTTCATACTATTTTAGCAGCCTTTGGGCTTTCGTTGATTATTGCAAAATCCATTTTACTTTTTACGATTATTAAATACGCCGGGGCAATATACTTGCTGTATATCGGTTATAAAATGCTTACAGAAAAATCTCCACTCATCAACAATCCAATCGCAGTTAGCGCTTCCATTAATTACCGGAAGATATACAGGGATGCTATTATTACAAATGTATTGAACCCTAAAGTGGCTTTATTCTTCATTGCTTTTTTGCCACAGTTTATTGATCCCACGTTAAAAAATACCGTTCTGCCTTTTCTTGCATTAGGAACAACTTTTATTATTACCGGAACAACCTGGTGTTTAACGCTTGCTATATTTGCTTCTGCGCTTTTTAATAAATTGAAAGCCAACCAGTCAATATCAATTTATATAAACAAAGCATGCGGAATGGCATTAATAGCACTTGGAATAAAAGTGGCCCTGGCTGACAGAAAATAATATTTTCATCCCGTATCCATCATTATATATTTCATTCTAAAATAAACATGTATGGAACAAAACAGGAGAAGCTGGCTAAGGAAAATAGGGCTGGCATTCGCAGGTATCGGGCTTGCCAAATTTAAAACTTCAGCTTTATCATTTAATACAGCAAATTACAGTCCGCAAACCTCCAATATGAAACCAGGGGCTTTTTCGGTTAGCCTTAATGTAAAAGACATTAATGCTTCCAAACAATTTTATGAAAATCTTGGATTCAAAGTTTTTGCGGGTGATTTAAAAAAGAATTACCTGATCATGAAAAACGGGAATGCGCTCATTGGTTTGTTTTATGGCATGTTTGAGAAAACCATTTTAACTTTTAATCCTGGCTGGGACGAGAATGCTCAAAAAATGGAACCCTTTGATGATGTAAGAGCCATTCAGCAAAGCCTTAAACAAAAAGGAATTAAGCTATTAAGTGAAGCTGATGAAAAAACCACAGGCCCTGCCAGTATAATGCTTACAGATCCGGATGGTAACCAGATTTTGTTTGACCAACACGTTTAATAGCTACTTAAATATCAAAAGGAATATACTTATATAACCATAGTGAACTATTTATTAGATGGAGTGGAAACAGATAGGCTCCTTTTTAGAAAAATTAGTGCCGTTGATTTGGGGGAATGGCTCCCATTTTTTGAAACGCCTGAAACCTCAAGGTATTGGGTGTCTGTAAAAGAAGAGCCAAAAATTGAATGCAGGAAATGGTACGAAAAACAAGCGGAAAGATATCAAAATAATAAAGGCGGCATGAATGCTTTAATTGAAAAAGCATCCGGCAAGCTAATGGGTCATTGTGGTTTATTGAAACAAATTGTTGACAACAAAGAGGAAATTGAGATTGCTTATTCCTTATTACCTGCGTACTGGAATAAAGGCTATGCTACAGAAGCAGCTATTGAATGCAGGGATTATGCTTTTGAAAATAAACTATCCGATTCTCTGATTTCTATAATAAGTCTCACCAATATTCCTTCTCAAAAAGTTGCTATAAAAGCTGGGATGCACCTTGACAAAACAACCTTTTATAATAAGAATGAAGTAAACATTTTTAGAATTATAAAGTAAGGAATTATTATCTTGATTTCGGTTACATCTTATAAGTATAATTTATGTCTAACCTTTTAATTGCAATACTCACTCTATTGATTGCCTTTAAGCCCGGTTTATCTTTCGCTCAAAAAAATTTTCAAGGAACATTTATTGATGGAAAATTATATCCTGATTGGATGCCTTCTTCTACAGAAAGTGCATTTGCTGTTAAACAGATAAAAGCAAAACTCCATTCTTCTGAAAATTTTGAAATTAAAAAAATGATCAGAAGGCTCTGTTATATTGATACCATTTGGGGCAATGTCTCTACTTATCTTATGCGGAATAAAATAATAGATACAACAAATCCGTATAAGAGCTTTTTAAAAGTGTTTTACAGTCACTCAAAAGACAGCATCTTTTCAGTTGAATCTTATCTTTTTGATCCTAGCTCAAAAATGACCAGGGAAATATTATCTGCATATGCACTTAAGAAAACTAAATTAATAGACAATCTCCTCTTTGACTCTATTTCAAGAAAGAAATATATAGAGGAAGGAAAGTATATTGAGTTATTAGGAAGCGCTTCTGCGTTCTACAAAATTGACAACTATAAAATATATTCAGATAGATATTTGTATACAGACGAGAATGGAAAGCAATATATTTTCCTTTCATTTTATAATCCAACTCCGGATTATGAGAAAGGGCTATATGACAATTTCCTGCTGCTATACTGTGTTACTGATGAAAAGGTTATTATGAATTATCCAAAATTTGGTGAAAGATAGCAAGAGTAGATGAGTACTAAAATTTCCACAACCTATTTATAACGTTGTAGCACTGTCTTCATAAGATATATTTCGACGAATAATTAAAAATAAAACTCATACATTTCATTATTTATTCTATTTTGCTTTAAAACCCCTAAAATAACCGACATGAAACCTATACTTGCATCTCTCTTCCTGGCATTACTTTGCCTGACTGTAAAAGCAAATGGCGACGATTCAACAAAAGTAGCCGACGCCAAAGTAGCAGAAGCCCTCAAACAAATTGCAGAAATTGAAAAAAAACTCACCTATAAAACAGGCGCAATCACCCTGGACAGTGGGTTGGCTACGATTAACATTCCTGAAGGCTACAAATTTCTTGGCCCTGCAGATGCCAAATACATTGTGGAGGATGTGTGGGGTAACTTAAAAGGGCAGGCTCCGCTTGGAATGATAATTCCCGCTGATCAAATGGCTTCTATTGCCGACTATGCATTTATAGTGGAGTATGAAGAAATGGGTTATGTAAAAGATGGTGATGCTGATGATATTAATTATGATGATCTTTTAAAAAACATACAAGAAGACCAGGTAAAAGCCAATGAAGAAAGAAAAGCACAGGGTATACCTGCCATGCACCTGGTAGGTTGGGCAGAAAAACCATATTATGATAAAAATAAAAAAGTACTGTATTGGGCAAAGGATCTTACCATAGATGGAAATACAGAACATACACTTAATTACGACATCCGTGTATTGGGTCGTAAAGGCGTATTGATATTACAGGCAGTAGGCAGTTTGTCAAGCCTCGACAGTGTGAATAAAAGCAAGTCTGACATTTTGAATATGGTTAGTTTTAATACAGGTAACAAGTACAGCGATTATAACAGCAGTACAGACAATGTTGCTGCATGGACTATTGGAGGCTTAGTGGCGGGCAAACTATTAGCCAAGGTTGGCTTTTTTGCACTCATCCTAAAGAATATAAAGTTGATAGCAATTGCTATTGCTGCGGGAGGCGGTGCATTATGGCGCTTTATCACCGGTCGCAAAAAGAAAGAAGAAACACTGGCATACGAACAACCAGCGGCACCTACAGACGAATCAACCAACGCATAATAACAGCCCCGCAAATTGCGGGGTTTTTATTTTACTATACTAATAAATGTTGCTGAAAGATGCAGCTTCCTTTGTCAAACAAGTTCTACAAGGTATTTTGCAATGGAAGCAAATAGAAAACAAACATTTTCGTTCTTAATGAACCAACAGCTATTATAATACATTTGCATGCCGGTAATCGTTTGCAAAACTGCCTGGCAATAACCCGCTGTGCTAATGATAACGCTATGAAACATTTACTTACAACATCTCTTTTTTTTATTTCTACCTTTTGCTTTTCGCAGGTTACAACAGATTTTCAAAATACAGGAGCTGACAGTGGAAAGCATGAATTTAAATTGCAGGCGAAAAAAGATACTGCAGACTATACCAATGCATATCGCATCTTGACCAGCCAGGTAAATACAAACCCAACAAATGCGGAGCTGAGATATTTCCTTGCATATGCTATTGACAGGATGAATGCAGGTGATGGCAGCGGCATGCTGCAACTCAAAAAAGAAATGACGATTGAAGCGAGCGAGCAACTGGAAGAAGTAAACCGGTTAGAACCAATATACAAAGGAGAACTTTTTTTGCTGGATCCATATTCTAAACTTACTTCTATATGGGGCAGCCTGGCTGAGGCATATTTAAACCGAAAGCTCACGGATTCAGCAGTATGGGCATTTACTGAAGGTAAAAAAAGAGGGGGTTTTATTGAGCCTGTTTTAGCATTTAACCGTCAGTTATTGAACAGTTGCGACAGCAATGCCATCCTTATTACTTATGGCGACAATATTACTATACCCATTTGGTACCTGCAAACTATTGAAAGCTATAGAACCGATATTGTAGTAGTAGACGCAAATCTTACTAATGCGAGCTGGTATTCTAAATATTTAAAGTCTGAAAAAAAACTGGCAATAAGTTTTTCAGAAGAAGCGATTGATACGATTGATTATATGCCATGGACATCTCAAACAGTAAGTATTGTGCATCCGGCAGATGCCAACCAAACATTTAGCTGGGAGCTTAGACCTACGTATATGGAAAAATATATTTTAAAAGGGGACAGAATGGTTCTGGATATACTGCAGCAAAATTTATATACAAGACCAATATATTTCAACATTAACTCAGATTCTACTTATAATTTATTTCTCACACCATTTTTAACAGATGAAGGGTTAGTAAGCAGAATAAATCCGGGGCTTAAGGTCAGTGAAGATTCGGTGTTTGTTTCTAAAAATATATACAGCTATACTTTAGAAAAAATAAATGAAACAGATATTGAAAAATCAAGAGACGCTGTGATATTGCTAAACAATTACCGGCTCACTTTCTTTTACAATATTTATCGCCTTGCATCAGAAAAAAAACACGCCAAAGCAAAAGAGCTGATCAATCTTGTGACAACACAATTTCCTAAAGAAAAACTTCCATTCATTTCGCAAGAATTTCAAAAATATTTTACAGACATATATGAACAAGTGCAGAAAAATTAAGCCTGTACTTCACGATGCATAATTAAAATAAGTTTCTCCAGTATTTCTATTATTTTCATCTTGATATAATAATCATAAGAGCTGTATTATTTAATTCAACAGATACTAATTAAATAAGAAAATTTAATGAAACCAGTATATGCGTTAATCATTGGGTTACTCGCAATAGTTCAGTATAGCAATGGGCAAACAGATTCTACAAAGAAAATTTTTAGCAAAGAATTTAAATGGACTATTTCTATCCCTGATAATTTTGAAAACGTAAAACCAGAAGACTGGGCGAAAATGCAGAACCGGGGTGCGGAGGCGATTGAAAATACTTATGATTCAAAGGTTACTAACAGACCAAAAATAATCTTCGTATTTAAAAGTGGGCAATTCAATTACCTGGAAGCAAACTATCAACCTTTTGATCCCGCAGTTGACGGAGATTATTTAGAATCCTGCAAAAATGTAAATGAGGTGCTCTATCAAACATTTAAAAAACAAATGCCAGGTGCAACAATTGATACGCTGACAACTGTTGAAACAATTGACAACCTGGAGTTTCAAACTTCGAAAATGAAAATTGAGTACGCTAATAAATTGACCATGCATCTTTTTACATTCAGCAGGCTATTTGGCAAAAGAGAATTTTCATTGAATATTATGTATATGGATGAATCAAAAGGGCAGCTTATGCTCAATTCATGGAAGGAATCAATTTAAAAAGTAAGCCGTTTAAAAATGGCGATATCGATCCTTTGATTTCATGTTATTGCGTGTATTCTTAGTTACCATTTCAACATTCGGCATATTGCTCTCATGCAATTTGTCTCAAAAACCCGAACCTCAACCTGTAAAGGTAACTGCCGTTGATTCAGCAGAAAAAGCGAGGCAGCAAATAGAAAAGAAACATTTAGCTGAAATGGCTGTAAAGCTGAAACTTTTGCCGATAGATAAAGCTGTTGATAGTTTTGAATTGAGACTTTGGGTAGGCAGCATGGTACTACCAAACAAACTGATTGTTTTATATTATAAAGACTCAATGTGGCAAACTCATAAAATATATTATTACGATAAGCAAGATGGCAGCATATTTCGCAAGGAAGAAAAAATAAAAACAGATTTTCCTGTTACGGCACTAGCAGATAGTCTGCAATTAATTGATTTTTCAAAAATGATCAGCCAACATGAGATCAAAGGCTTTGAAGACAATGTTGCAGATGGAGTAACTTATCACCTTGAAATTGCTACAAAAAGAGAGTACAAGTGTTTAACTTATCATTGTCCCGAATATTTTTCAAAGACAGAAATAAATAATAAAAAATTCCTGGATTTGGTTTTGTTGCTGGATAAGCACTTCGGGTTTTGGTCAGCTATTTGTGCATTTAATTAATACAGCTAATAGCACACCCCCATACTAAATAAATGCATCATTGTATTCCATGAAAAGAATTGTAGCTCATCTTATTATTTTCTCCGTACTATTTTCATTTTGCCAAGCCCAAAACCTCGACAGCATATATGCATTTATGAACAAAGACCTTCCTGCTTTAGGGTTGGGAAAATCAAACTGGGGAATGTTTTATATAGATTCACCATACCCTATTGACAGCGGCATTTGCCATAAAATAATAGAAAAAGATTGGGAGGAAGACGAAGAAGCATTACAAAAAGAATTCTTCAATACTTGTATCAACCTGGATTATCAATGGCAAACAAATTTTAAGTGGGATCAATACAGGTTTAATTAATACATTATTGTTGCAGATACGAAACATACATTGAGTTCTGCAGCGGTTTTAAAAGCGCCATTCAATAAGTTAAAAAAAAGCGAAGCCACTCGCTGGATTTCTATATGGAATAAAACAAAGTCCAGTGAGCGACTGATTAACTATTCCAGTATCCCTATATTTTCTACAGATGGCAATTATGTTTTAATTGTAAGAGGGCAGGACGTGCAAAGCGAAGGTGGCTGGGATACTATGTATATTTATAAAAAAGAACCTAATGGTTGGACCGTTTGGAAAGAAATAAGGATTACGACAATCTAATAGTAGGATCGTTACATCATTTCTACAATAAAATCACCTTAAAACTCTACATAGAATATACATTTGTAGTTCCAAATGAAAATATATTCAGTACTACAAATTGGAGAATACCACATCAATCATTGTGAAGACTATTTATTTGTTGGCGAAATCGGAAATGGCAAGACGCTTTGTGCTGTTATGGATGGCTGCACAACAGCAATAGACAGTCATTTAATATCAACATTGGTTGGAAAATTGTTACGGAAAATTGTAAAGGAGAAAGGATATAAAGATCTATACAATCCTGAAGCAATTGACAATCTTGACAGCTATCTCAAATCAATCTTAAAGGACTTATTCAAAGAGCTGAATATCATTAAAGGCCAACTGATGCTTGAAAGAAATGAACTACTCACAACTTTAATTTTACTTCTTGTTGACAAAAGCAAAAATGAGGGAATTATTTTGGCTATTGGCGATGGACTTGTAAGTATAAATGGGGAGATAACAGAGTTTGAGCAAGATAATAAACCTGATTACTTAGGATTTCATTTAGCTGAAGATTTTGAAAATTGGTATAGCATCCAAACACAAAAAATTATTTTTCATAACATTCACGATATAGGTATTGCTACTGACGGCATCTACATGTTCAAGCCTTTCAAAAAAACAGAAACAACTGACTATATTAATCCCATTGAGTTTTTACTATCAGACAAAACAAACTCAGAAAACGAAGATATGCTCAATCTAAAATTAAAAAAGTTAGAACATAACTTTGGCTTAAAACCCACTGACGACATAGCAATAATAAGACTCATCAAAGACTAAAATAAATTATAGTAGAAACCTCAACTCCATTCATTCAATAAAAATTAATGATTTCAAAAAAAGTCAAATCATATCATTCTTTTCTACTTCTCTCCATTCTAAATTTATTGTCATATTATTTATTCATAGGACACTCAATACTAAGGATACCTGAAGAACAGAAAAGTTTTTTTAGTGATCCACTTTATAATTACTTCCTCAGTATCTCTTTATTGGTTGCTGCAATCTGGCTTTTATATCATTTACGAAGAGCCAGATTAGTTTCAAAACGGAATATTTGGTTTCATCTACTATTTACTTCGGTAATTATATTTATTACATCCTGGATATTTGTGAAACGCTTTGGCGTAACACCACGACGGTATTATGACATACAAGGTAATACAAGTGAAGGCATTTTTGGGAATATGACAATTCCTTTTTTTCTCACTTCTATACTTTTGCTTTCAGGAGAAGTATTCTTTCTGATGAATATTAAACAAAAAAGCAAATAATTAAAAATACTACTATCATTGCTTCATATAATCACATTTGCCGATAACCACTTTTAATTATCATTTTTGAAAATTCTGCGATTCATCATAAGGTCCATAATTTTTATCCTGCTTACAGTTCTTACACAAGTTGGCGGATTAATCTATTTGCTTTCGCTGTTTACTTATCCATTCATTCACAAAAAAATCTCTAACAAACTATATCGAAGCACTTTAAAGTTTGTTAGCTTCCTGGCCTTATACTCTTTCGCCACTTTCTTTATAATACCAGTGTTTGCAAAGCCTTTAGGCAGAGTACCACTTCCTCTTACAGAAACAGGCAATGTAAGACCACTCAATTTTATTACGTGCTTCCTTAACAGGAACTATGTCCGTCCTGAAATGAAAAAGATCATGATGGAATCAGCAAAAGAGATGAATCAAAAATTTCCAGGAACAGTCTTAAATTATCTTGATGCAAATTTTCCTTTTATCAACGGATTTCCATTGCTTCCACATTTGAGTCATAATGACGGCAAGAAGCTTGACATAGCATTTTGCTATATTGATAACGCAACTGGTATGCAAAGCAATGATGCTCCATCACCTATTGGCTATGGCATCAGTGAACTGCCGAGGGCAAATGAAATAAATACATCCAACTTTTGTTCATCACAAGGCTATTGGCAGTATAGCTTTTTAAGTAAAATTGTTCCGCAGAACAATAAAAAGCAATTTTCTTTTGATAGTAGCCGAACAAAGGAGGTGGTAACCTGTTTTGCTGCGAAATCAGGAATCGGAAAAATATTTATTGAACCTCATTTAAAAACCAGGCTCGGCTTAATAAGTGATAAGATCAGGTTTCATGGTTGCCAAGCGGTACGTCACGATGATCATATTCACATTCAACTTAAATAAGAACTATGGGTCTCGACAGCGTTGAATTATTAATGGACATTGAAAATTTCTTTGAAATCCGAATACCTAATAAGGAGGCTGAAAAAATTGCTACTATACAAGATATGGTTGATACTGTTGCGCATCATCTTAATATTACAGCCAATGAAAAAACTTTACGGGATAAAGTTTTCAAACAGATATTGCCGCACATACTGCAATTATCAAACAAGGAGATCCAACCAGGGTTAAATGATCTTATCGCAGACTACCTCGATGTTTCCGATAAAGCAAAATGGCTAACGCTCGAAAAGCTTGTACAGATGAGTTTACCAATACCTGCTCTTACCAATTACACAAGCTCAAAAAGCTGGTTCAAAAAATATGTTAGTCGGGCAAACAATTATGATTGGAAAGAAATTACTGTTGAGCAATTTATAGATGCCGTTTGTGCAAACAATTATCAAAAACTGATCGATCCGGCTGCAGTTAAAAGCAAATATGAAATCTACATTTGCGTAATGCGGATAACAGTTGATAAAGCAGGCGTTGATTATTATGAAATTTTACCCCATAAATCTTTCACCAGTGATCTGGGAATAGATTAAGTTAAAACGACAATTATTTATGTTGGATATTTTTAAAGACTGTATGTGGAAAAACTTTGGAGGGTGCATGGAAATGCTTGCAAACGCCATAGCCATGTATCCCGAAGACAATTGGAGCAGCAACAAAAAATTCTTTTATGGTGCTTATCATACGCTCGTATTTCTCGATTACTATCTCAGCATTCCGCCAAAAAATTTTTCTGCTCCACTCCCTTTTACTTTAATAGAATATAACAATATACCCGAAGACGCAATAGACGATGTGATGCCTGATAGCATGTATAGCAAAAAAGAATTGCTAGGTTATGTGGCATTTTGCCGTGAAAAATGCCGGAAGCTAATAGCTGGCCTTACAGAAGAACAATTAAAAACCTCCTGGATACAAGGAGCCGAAAATGCAGATCTTGCATTGTCAGGACAGGAAGCTTTAAGTTATTCGGTATTGGAAATTTTTTTTTATAATATGCGCCATGTTCAGCATCATACAGCTCAATTGAATTTGTTGCTGCGTCAGCAAATACATAATGCGCCTGAATATATCTCTCACACAAAGGATGAGTTGCAATAAGTGAATTAAGATTACTCGTTTATCTTTTGTAGTTTATTGTTTCCTGGCAGCTAACCCACTCGCTTCTACCTGCCTTCTGCCCTATGCCTTCTGCCTATTTCTTACAGTTATTTCCATCCCCCACCTAAGCTCCTGTACAATTCCACTACAGCCTGTAATTGTTGCAGCTTGTCTCCGATACTACTTAGCTGCGCGGCCAGCAAACTTTGTTCAGAAGTAAGTACGTCTGTATAGTTGGTGTTGGCTGTATATTTCAGTAATTCCTTTGTATAGTCTACTGATTTTTCTAAAAATGAAATTTGTTGAGAGCGTATGCTCATTTTATCTGATGCCGCCTGGTAACTATATAAAGCATTCGATACCTCCTGTCCTGCATTCAGTATTGCTTTTTTGAAGTTGGCAAAATATTCCTCCTGTTGTGCTTTTGCTACTTCAAGGCGCTGTCTGTTTAAACCCTGGTTAAAAATAGGTTGTGTAAGCCCACCGATAATATTTCCAAATAAAGAAGATGCATTGAAAAAATCGGAGACACTTGTGTTAGACAATCCTCCTTCCGCCGTAATAGTAAGAGAAGGATAAAAATAAGTTCTGGCTACATTGGTGAGCTCAAAGTAATAACGCAACTGGTATTCTGCCTCCTGTACATCTGGCCGGTTAGCCAGTAATTGAGCAGGTAGCCCTGTACGTAAGTCGCTGCTCACCTGTTCATTAACAATACTATCTCTTGTAATTTCTCCAGGTGATCTACCTAATAAAATACTTATGGCATTTTCTGTTTCTCTTATATTTTGTCTTATATCGGGTATGGTTACCGCTGCTGAATAGCGGTTAGCTTCGCTCTGCACTACCGCCGCACCTGTTACCACATCGCTTTGCTTCAGTTGTTTCATAGTCTCCACATCTTTCGCACGATTATCAACCGTTCTTAGCGTTACCTGCAATTGTGCATCGTATGCCAGAAGCGAGTAATAATTAGTTGCAATATCAGCCACCAATTGCGTTTGTACTGCTTTTTTGTAAGCATCGCTTTCGAGCAAAGCAGCCAGGGCTGCTCGTTTTGCACTTCTTAACTTTCCCCAGATATCGGCTTCCCAACTGGCACTTCCATAGAGCTGATAAATCTGTGTAGCACCCTGCACATTATTAGCAGGCTTTTGTACCGTACCGGTGGCGTGCGCATCAATGGAAGGATAAAACGCCGCATTACTTTGCCGGAGATTTGCCTGTGCCTGTTTTATGCGGGCTACCGCTACTTTAAGATCAAGATTATTTTGAATGCCTTCTTCTATTAATCTCAATAATGCTGTATCAGTAAACAACTGTTTCCATGGCACATTGGCAATAGTAACAGAATCTGTTGTATTCACATCACGAAACAATGTTTGAGGAATACTATCTGTAGGTGTTTTATAGGGTTGTGTAACCTTACAGGAAGCAAATATGATGACAGACATTAGTATATAACCAAAAGCTTTCAATCTATATATGCTATTCGTCTGCTTCATATCATTTTGTTTTCCTTTATAACAGTTATGCATGCTGTATGTTTTCTTCTTCTTCATGCTTTTTATTGCCACTTACTTTTTCCTGTAACGATTGAAACATAATATATAATGCAGGTATTACAAATACACCTAACAATGTTCCAAACAACATTCCACCTATTGCACCTGTACCTATAGATCTGTTCCCGTTAGCACCTACGCCGGAAGAAAACATCAGCGGCATCAAACCAAATACAAATGCAAAGGATGTCATCAAAATGGGTCGTAGTCTTGCTTTTGCTCCTTCCATCGCAGCATCTACTATCGACATGCCTTTCTCTCTTCTTTCCTGCGCAAATGTTACCATCAGTATAGCATTCTTTGCCAATAAACCAATCAGCATAATCAGGGAAATCTGCATATAGATGTTATTGTCCAGGTCAAAAATTTTGGCAAAAACAAATACACCTGTAAGCCCTACCGGTAAAGAAAGTAACACAGCGAAAGGCAACAAATAACTTTCATATTGTGCACTCAACAACAAGTACACAAAAGCCAGACACAAAATAAACACATACAATGTTTGCGAACCGCTGTTCTGCTCCTCCCTGCTGATACCTGAATATTCAAATCCATATCCGGCTGGCAATGTTTCATTAGCGGTTTGTTGTATAGCTAACAAGGCCTGACCGGTACTATATCCATCATTCGGCGAACCGTTTACAGACATAGAGGTAAACAAGTTAAACCTGGTAACACTTTCAGGACCATAAATTCTTTTAAGTGTAATAAACTCTGTGATCGGTGACATTGCTCCGCTGCTTGTTTTGATGCCAATTTTATTAAGTCCTGCAGGGCTTGCGCGATAATTCGTATCAGCTTGTATCATCACTCTGTATTGCTGTCCAAACTCATTGAAATTAGAAGCGTAAGAACTTCCATAAAAAACCTGCATTGCATTCAGCACATCTGTTACTGCCACACCAGCATCTTTGCATTTTGCTACATTTACATCCAACAGGTATTGTGGAAAATTTGGATTGAAGGAAGTAGTTGCATACTGAATCTCGGGGCGATTGTTTAATGTGGATAAGAAATTCTGAGCTACTTTATAAAACTCGGCCGTAGTATGTCCTCCTTTGTCCTGCAATTGAAAAGTAAATCCACCACTTGTACCAAAACCCGTAATGGTTGGCTGCGACATAAACCGGATGTCAGCTTCATGAATATGCGCAGTTTTTTGAGTGAGCGTTTTTATAACATCATTATTGCTTATGCCCTTGCGGTCGTCCCATGGTTTTAATCTTAATATCACCATGCCGTATGAGCTTCCGCTGCCTGCAATAAAATTTTGCCCCATTGTTATCATCGTATGTGCTACCTGCGGTATGCCGCGTGATATACTGTCTATTTCATTCGCTACTACTTTTACTCTTTCCATAGTAGCTGCGGGTGGAAGACTGATATTTACAAAGATGGTTCCCATATCTTCACTGGGCACAAAGCTGGATGGAGTAGATCGCATCAACATATAAAAACTACCGCCGAAGAGTATTACCAATCCTATAACCATCCATGCCTTGCGTGAAAGAAATTTTGCTGCAGCGGTATACTTATCCGTTAGTGCGTTATATGCTGCGTTAAACCCTACACCAAATTTTTGCAGGAGTGTTTTATGTTCCTGTTCTTTCAAATGTTCCGGTGGTTTTAAAAACATAGCTGCCAGTGCAGGACAAAGCGTTAAGGCATTTACCGCAGATATCATAATGGCTATAGCGAGTGTAATACCAAACTGTTTATAAAAAACGCCAGCGGAGCCCGTTACAAAAGTTACAGGAAGAAATACCGCGGCCATAATCAATGTAATAGATACAATAGCTCCCGAGATTTCACTCATTGCATCAATAGCAGCTTTGCGCGGAGATTTGTAGCCGCTTTCTAATTTGGCGTGCACGGCTTCTACCACTACTATAGCATCATCCACCACAATACCTATAGCCAGCACTAAAGCAAATAAAGTAAGCAGGTTAATACTGAACCCAAAGAGATACAGGAAGAAGAATGTGCCTGTAATAGCCACAGGCACAGAAATACCGTGTATAATAGTTGAACGAAAATCCTGCAGAAAAATAAAGATCACAAGAAATACCAATAAAAAACATTCCACCAAGGTGTGCAATACTTTTTCAATAGAGGCATCAAGAAACTGGTTGATGTCTACCAGGTATACAAATTTTATTCCTGCCGGGAATGATTGCGCTGCCTGCTCAATTACTTTTTTTGAATTATTGATTACATCTCTCGCATTACTTCCAGGCGTTTGATTGATTGCAATACCAACAGACTGTTTACCATCTGTTGAAGTAGAACCTGTATACGTTTGTGCACCCAATTCTATCCTGGCAATATCTTTCAAC
Organism: Agriterribacter sp.; assembly: GCA_047600465.1. Classification (GTDB taxonomy): domain Bacteria; phylum Bacteroidota; class Bacteroidia; order Chitinophagales; family Chitinophagaceae; genus Agriterribacter. The sequence goes on along the minus strand of JASGKU010000004.1, from coordinate 1,852,651 downwards.
CGCAGGTATTGTCCCTGACCAGTAGACTTGATAATAATATTTCCGAATTCTTCCGGCTGCTGCAACCTTCCTTTATACGTAATTACATATTGAAAACTCTGGTTATCGTTTTCACCAAACTTACCCGGAGCGGCATCAAGGTTCTGATCATTTAAAGCATTGGATACATCGTCAACTGTAATGCCATATACCGACATTACATCGGGTTTTAACCATATGCGCATGGAGTATGTCATTGCAGATCCGAATACCGATGCGGCGCCCACGCCATTTACACGCTGCAGTTGTGGTATTACATTGATGGCTGCATAGTTCTGCAAAAAAGTTTGATCATATGCCGGGTTATCACTGTATACGGAAGCAATAAGGAGGTTACTGCTTTGCTGCTTTCTAACGGTTACGCCTGCCTTTGTTACATCCTGTGGCAATAAACTGGTAGCGGAAGATACCCGGTTCTGTACATCAACAGCCGCCTGGTCAGGATCGGTGCCCACTTCAAAAAACACACTGATAGATGCAGTGCCGGTATTGGTTGCGGTAGATGTTATATAGGTCATACCCTGCACACCATTGATCTGTTGCTCCAATGGTACGATAACGCTTTTTAATACCACATCTGCGTTGGCGCCGGCATAGGTAGCTGACACCTGCACAGTAGGTGGAGATATATCGGGGTATTGTGCAATAGGCAATTTGATCAATCCAAGTATTCCCAATAATACAATCAGTACAGAAATAACTGTGCTCAATACCGGGCGTTCAATAAATCTTTTTAGCATACAACTGATGGCATTTATTTCTGTTTGAATGGTGCGTACAAACTGTCTGTATTCACAGGTTTAGGAGTTACAACAGTGCTATCCTTTAAATTTGATCCGTTTATTATCACCCTGTCTCCATTCTTCAAACCCGATTGTACAATTAAAAATTGTCCATCATTAGTGGGACGTGAAACGATAGCTGTACTTAGCACTTTATTATCGGGTGTAAGCGTATATACAAACTGTTTATCCTGCAATTCGTATGATGCAACCTGTGGAACAATGAAGGCGGTATCTACCGTACGTGGTATACGTACTGTAGCACTTGCCCCACTGCGGATAATACCTAAAGGATTTGGGAAAATAGCCTTAAAACTCGCAGTACCACTTTCTGTTGTTATCAATCCACTGGCTGTTTCCAGCTTTCCTTTTTCTGCATATTCAGTACCGTCGGCAAGCAGCAAGGTAACAGGAGGTAAATGGTTTAGTTTTTCCTGCATGGTATTGCCAGGCACATGACTTGAAAATGACAACAACTGTTTCTCATTGAGCGAGAAGTACGCATATACGTTACCGATATTAGATAAAGTAGTTAGCGGATTGGTGGTACTACTGGTTACCAATGCACCTATTTTATAGGGTATAGAACCAATAACACCATTCTGCGGGCTGTGTAGAATAGTATACCCAACATTTGTTTTTGCATTAGCCAATGCTGCATTAGCCTGTGCAAGGGCTGCTTCTTTTGATTGTAACGTATATTGCGCTGATTCAAGCTGAAACTTGCTTACTATATCCTTTTCTACCAGCGGTCTTACTTTCTCTACATCCATTTTCGCGGCATTCACATCGGCCAACGCAATCTTTATGGCGGCATTGGCAGTAATTACAGCCTGGTCATACTGCGGGTTTTTTATCTTAAAGAGTAATTGTCCTTTTTTTACTGTAGCACCTTCTCCTACATAAATATCTTCGAGATAACCATCCACCATAGGTCTTATTTCTACTATTTCCTCACCCTGTATAGTTGCAGGAAAATCAGTGTAAATTGTGGCTGATCTGGGGGATACAGTCAATACCTGGTAGTCGCGTGCCACAGGTTTTTTTGCAGTTTTGTTTGAATTGTCTTTACAAGAAGTTATAAAACACAACAAAACCAGGAGGGTATAAATATATCGCATAGTGTTTATGACAAAATTGATAAGTATTACTAACTATTTTATAAAAGTCGTACAAAGCAAATGCCAGTAGTAAAAAAAGCTGCAAACAGGCAAAAACTGTCGTTGAAACGGGGAAGTTAGAAGGGGAAATTTCTGATTTGAGATTGATTGCTGATTGCTCGTTTATAGTTTATGGTTTGTGGTTTATCGTTTGTTTGCCGATTGCTGATCGCTCATTGCCAATCGCCCATCGCTGATGGCAGATTCACAATTTCAACACCCGCAACCTATGCTGCATACCTTCATTGGCAACAATGATGTAATAAACGCCTGAAGAAAGCCTGGTGAAATCAATGCTCAAATTATTAGTTCCTTTTTTGAGATACACAACATCCTGGAGAACTGTCCTGCCTGTGTTATCGATAATAAGATAATTGGTTTTGGTAGAAACAGCAGATTGAATAGTAAGTTGTGCGTGATTAATAATTGGATTGGGAAGAAGGCTGACACTATTGATTGTAGAATGTGCTGTAATAATAATGATATCAGAGAAGGTAAATTTTCCATCTTTATCTACCATTTTTAAACGATAATATAATACCTGCTGCAGCTGCCAATTTGTTTTGGTATCCGTATAACTATACGACACATTGGTACTGGTATTTCCGTGTGCTGCAACAGTACTGATACCATTAAAGTGCAATCCATCTACACTTTTCTCCACTATAAAATTTTGCGTATTAATTTCATTGGCAGTTTCCCATTGCAGGTAAGATGATCCATTCTTAAGAGAACCTTTAAATAACAAAAGTTTCAATGGCAATACTCCCGCATATGTATACTCTACTATAGCTCCCGCGTTGGCAGTTGAGCTGGCATCACGTGCAACATAGAATTTTAATCCTGTGGGATTTGTAGTTATTCTCCTGATCCGGTTGCCCTCACCTCTGAAATACGACACGGTATCTCCCGATGCAATGCCGGTGCCTGCTGCATTTAATTTTAATCGATACACCTTATCCTGCTTTAAGGGCGTAACCATTAAAGAATTATTCCAGCCAGGTATTGCAGTGTAACCATAAAAATCAATACTGGAAAGCGCTACAGTAGGCCAATCATCCACGGCTGTTGTGCCATCATTGGGGTAAGTACTCCATGTAGTGTTGGAATGAAACATTGTAAATATAGGTTCAGTATTATTGCTGATGGTGTTACAACTATTTATTTCATCAGCAGTTATTTCGCCAGCCACCGTAAACCCATTGATATCTCCATCACAATAACCTGAGACTTTATTCCACCCATAGTTGTGTGCCGCCTGAATAATATTAATTTCATCGTCAGCCCTATCCATTTGTTCACTACTGTATAATCTCCAGTTGCCACCAACATATCCCCATACAAGCCCTTGTGCATTCCGGTGCCCAAGGGTAAAAACATAGTCCTGCGGCGTAATAGAAGCGCTATTATAAAAAGGATTATCATTGGGAATCCATCGGTCCTCCCCTGTATCGCCATCACTTTCAGTATTCAGCCGCAATACTTTTCCTTCCAGTACATTCACATCCTGTGCATGCTCTGGCCGGTTTGTATTAGCAAACTGGCCGGCTCCCATATCACCTACGGTATAGTATAAACGATATTGCGTATGTGCTGCATCAGCACCATTTTCAATAACCGGGCTGATAACTAGTCTTCCCGAATTGTGATCACTGCTGCCGGGGATATTGTCAAGAATAATAGTGGGATTACTCAGCGTATTACCGTTATAATCATACCGTACAATTTTAGTAGTGAACACACAGCCGGTTGCAGATCCTGGCGTAGGGCAGGAAGAAGATGCCCTGGTGTATACATATGCCACATACACCCACGGTTTCGCTGCTCTTATTGCTGCATCGGCATTATAAAGATTGGGATGAATTGCCAGTCCCATCAATCCACCCTGTGGTTGAGCGCCTCCTGAACCTGCAAAATTTGTGGCAGTACTCAAATCAAGCAATACTGTTTTAACAGGTAAAGCGCCTAAACTGATACGGGATATTTTATAGCTTGCATTTTCTGTGATCCATAACGAATCGTTAGGACCATACACTACTTCCCAAGCCGATTGCAAACCAGTGATAATAGTACGTTTTGTAAAGGGTTCATTTTGCGCCCAAACAATAAAAGAATTGAACAACAACACCTGCATTATCACAAAAAGAAACTTTTTCATTGATTGTAATTTTCAAAAAATCCATATCAATTCAAGCGTTTCAGGAAAGCAGATTTTTGTTAAGATATTCTATCAATAAAAATTAAATTGAAATATTAATGCGCTTCCAACCAGTTATTACCTTCTCCCACTTCTGCAATCACAGGTACTCCGTTGGGTAACAGCATAGCCGTTTGCATACTTTCTATAATCAGTGCTTTCAATTCCTGGGCTTCTTCTTTTAATGCATCAAATATCAATTCATCATGCACCTGCAAAATCATCCTGCTCTTCATGTTTTCCTTTTTCATTGCGGCGTGCACTTTATGCATCGCCAGTTTTATCATATCAGCAGCAGTGCCCTGTATAGGGGAATTAATCGCATTTCGTTCAGCATACCCGCGCACGGTAAAATTAGATGAATTGATATCACGCAACCAGCGCTTGCGGCCCATCAGCGTTTGTACATAACCGTGCTCACGGGCAAAGTTGATGGTATCATCCATGTATTTATTAATAGCGGAAAATTCCTTTTTATAGTTATCTATTATTTCTTTCGCTTCTGTGCGGCTGATCCCTAAATTATCAGCCAGGCCAAATGCCCCTTGCCCGTATATAATACCGAAGTTTACGCTTTTAGCTTTATACCGTTGCTCCTTTGTAACTGCTATTTCATCAATGTTGTATACTTTAGATGCTGTAGCAGCATGTATATCTTTATTGCTTCTGAAAGCTTCACACATAGCAGCATCGCCGCTTATAGATGCTACTATACGCAATTCAATCTGCGAATAATCCGCAGATAGCAATACATGATCTTTATCCCGTGGTATAAATGCTTTTCTTATTTCCCGCCCTTTCGCTGATCGTACTGGTATATTCTGGAGATTAGGGTTATTACTTGCCAATCTACCAGTTACGGCTACTGCCTGTCCGTATGTGGTGTGCACCCTGCCGGTTTTTTTATTTACCATCAGTGGCAAGGCGTCTATATATGTTGATTTTAATTTAGTGAGCTCACGAAACGTGAGTATATCTTCTACTATTTTATTTTGATGCGATAGCTTAAGCAATACATCTTCACCGGTAGCATATTGACCAGTCTTTGTTTTTTTTGCTTTGGGATCTAACTGTAATTTTTCAAACAATACTTCGCCCAGTTGTTTGGGAGAAGCAAGATTAAAGCGAACACCCGCCTGCTTGTATACATTCTCCTCTGCCTGCTTAGCTTCAGCTTCGAGCTCTGTTGAATATTCTTTTAAAAAATCAGCATCTATTCTTACTCCTTCATACTCCATGTCAGCAAGCACTTTCACCAAAGGATTCTCCACTTCGTAAAACACCCGCTCTACTTCTTTTGTCTTGAGCTCTGGCATCAGCACATGTTTCAACTGCAAGGTAATATCCGCATCTTCAGATGCATACTCTTTAATTTTTTCCAATTCCACATCCCGCATATTCCCTTGTTGTTTTCCTTTCTTTCCTATCAGTTCTTCTATATGTACGGGTTCATATCCTAAATATTGCGCACTCAATAAATCCATACCGCGTTTACCATCTGGCTCAATCACATAGTGCGCCAGCATTGTATCAAATAACTCCCCGGTTATTTCGGTTCCATACCAACGCAATACCAGCATATCAAACTTTATATTCTGACCTACCCATATTATAGATGGATTACTGAATACCGGGTTTAGCTTTTTGAGTATCTCTAATGTTTTGTCTTTTTCCGGTGGGCATGGAATATAATATGCCTCTCCGGGAGTCCAGGCAAAACTCATTCCAACCAATTCTGTGTCATTTGCATCAAGACCTGTTGTTTCAGTATCAAAACATATTTCCTTTTGCGCAGACAATTGTTTCACCAACTCAATAAGATCTTTATCTTCTACAACGGCTTTATAATTGTGAGCAGTATTGTGTATATTTCTTCCCGCAGCAGGTGCAACAATAGTTTCTTCCCCTTCTGATGTCTCTGCCGGGATTTCTTTTACAGCTTTCTTTGCAGGCTCCTGTGCAACAGTATTACCAAAAAGATCCGTTTGTACTGCTGTAACTGTTTTATCACTTGTAGATGTTCTTGCAGCAATAGGTATTGATTCCCCTAACAATCTTTGCGCTAATGTGCGAAATTCCAATTCAAGAAATACTTCTTTCAACAGATCTTTATTCCAGTCTTTCAACTTATAATCTTCTTCATGAAATTCCACAGGAACATTAGTAATAATAGTTGCGAGCTTTTTACTCATAATGGCATCCTCGCGTCCTTTTCTTATCTTCTCACCAAGCGCACCTTTTATTCCTTCCGCATTTTCAAGAATTTTTTCAAGCGATCCATACTCTGCTAATAATTTGGCGGCAGTTTTTTCGCCCACACCTGCAATACCAGGAATATTATCTACTGCATCACCCATCAAACCCAGCACATCAATTACCATGTCTACACTTTTGATATTCCATTTAGCGCATACTTCCTGCGGGCCCATGATTTCAACATCGCCTCCCTGGTAACCGGGCTTATAAATTTTAATAGTATCACTTACCAGTTGACCATAATCTTTATCAGGCGTAACCATAAATACTTCATATCCTGCAAGCGCGGCCTGCTTGCTTAATGTGCCGATAATATCATCTGCTTCGTATCCATCTTTTTCAATTACCGGAATATTAAAACCCTGTATAATTTTTTTTATGTCGGGTATAGCACTTATTAAATCTTCAGGCGCTTCCTGGCGATTCGCTTTATACTCCGTAAAATCAGTATGTCTTTCAGTAGGTGCTTCTGTATCAAAACACACGGCCATATGTGATGGTTTCTGGTTATTCATCAACTCAACAAGCGTGTTGGTAAACCCAAATTGCGCATTGGTGTTGTATCCTTTGGAAGTGATACGCGGATTACGTATCAAAGCATAGTAAGCGCGAAAAATAAGCGCCATTGCATCTAGTAGAAAAAGCTTTTTACCCATGGTGCTAAGGTAGGTATTTGAAGGCAATAAGACATATACAATAGCACTTCCCTTATTGCCTCATATTGTTCAAAATCTGGAACCTAAAAAATGCGGCAACATTTTACGCCAGGTAGGCCAATCATGCGTTATATCTTCACCCCATATATCCAATTCATGCGGAATTCCTTTGTCATGCAATACACCAGAGAATCTTCTGTTTGCCTGGGGATCTTCATGCGCGCCGCTGCCGGTTGCAATAATAATTTTTCCAACACGGATGCGGTTGAGATACCAGTCATCTGTAAGGTTAGGAATATAGTGGATAGGTGAGTTATAATATACCTGTTCATCATAATAACCTCTTGTGTACTCTGTAAGATCATATACACCGCTCATTGCAATCGTTCCGTTGAAAAGATCGGGCCGTTTCAAAAATAAATTCATAGAATGCAAAGCGCCAAACGATGCACCGCTGATAATAACCGGTGTTTCCCATGAAGTACTGTTCTTAACAAACGGAATTACCTCATTAAAAACGTATTCATTAAACTGGTTCTGGCGAATGGCTTTATGTGCTCCTTCCATTTCGTAGTTCATCCAGCTTTCGAGGTTCATACTATTTATGGAAAATACTTTTATTTTTCCGCTATCAATAAAAGGTGCAATGGCATCAATCAATTGAAAACGTTCGTATTCCAGGTAATCTGCCGCCGCAGTAGGAACCAGCAGCAATGCAAAACCATAATGTCCGTAAGTAACAATAGGCATTTCTCTGTTCAGCGCGTGGCTATACCACGATGTCAGTTGTCTTTGCATAATGTAATAATTAAACAGAGCTCCACCCGATGACCCTTTGGGAAGGTGACCTAAGTTGAACCCAGGCTTTAAAAGATTAACTAATAAATTGGAACTATGATCATAAACAATAAACCTGAAACTTCTTTGTGTAACACTGTGCCTCTGTGCCTTTGTGGTTCAAAAAGCAAAGCCTCTATTCCAACACTCCTTCTTTGATCTCTGTCCACAAATCACTGTAACATTTAGCAGCATAACTTGACTTCGCGAAAACCTCTATGGGCGCTTTGTGAACGCCCATCTTCTCCACATCAGAAAGATACGGGATATAATTTTCAAAAAAACGCTTGTCTTTATATAAGGTCTCCATTATTTCATTATGCATATTCTTTCTTAAATCTGCCATCGTAAAAAAGCACATCATTTTAGAAAGATCAATATCTCTTTCCTTAAAATAATCTTTAACCATATTATATGTGCGTATAGAAAGCGTAGTTGGTATCACTGGCATCAGTACAATATCAGCGGTAGTAAAAATATTTTCTGCTAATGCTGACACACCGGGAGGACAATCGAGGAACACAAAATCATATAACTTATGTAATGGCTGTAAAAGGCTTTTCAATCTCTTCTTAGAAGACTTCATTTCTTCCATCATGATATCAAAACTCTTTGCAGAAATATCCGCAGGTATAATATCAAGATGCTCATAATCTGTAGACATAATAGCATCTTCAAGATCGGCGTCTTTTTCTACGATCTTTTTTATGCCGCCTTTATGCTTTGCTTTTGCCTGGTAATAAAAACTCGTAGAGCCTTGCGGGTCTATATCCCACAACAAAGTTTTAAAACCATCTTTTGCAGACAGGTAAGCAAAATTTACACAAGAGGCTGTTTTGCCTACACCACCTTTCAGATTATACAATGCAATAACAATCATATGTTGAACCGGTTATGCTTATGCTTTCATTGTCTCCAGTTTTTTCTGCATAGCGAACATTTCATCTCTCAATCGCGCAGCTTCCATAAAATCGAGATCTCTGGCAGCCTTTTCCATTTCTTTTTTAATTTTTGAAATAGCCTTCTCCATTTTGGGCACCGTAAGATATTCTTCCTGGTCTTCTGCTGCAACAGTTACCAAATCTTCATCCGGCGCTAATGCATACGGCTTATTCACATCATACCCTTTAATATCCAATACAGAAGTTTGTGCAAATACTTGTTCTTTTGATTTTTTAACGGTGGTAGGTGTGATATTATGTTCAATATTATACGCTACTTGTTTTTCTCTGCGTCTTGTAGTTTCGTCAATTGTACGCTGCATACTCTCCGTCATCTTATCCGCATAAAAAATAACCAGCCCATCAACATTGCGTGCGGCACGTCCTGCTGTTTGCGTTAACGATCTTTCGTTGCGTAAAAAACCTTCCTTATCGGCGTCTAATATCGCCACTAATGATACTTCTGGTAAATCCAATCCTTCACGCAAAAGGTTCACACCTACTAACACATCAATTTCGCCAAGCCTGAGTTGACGCAATATCTCTACCCTATCTAATGTATCCACTTCGCTATGAATATATTTGGATTTGATATTGATGCGATGCAGGTATTTATCCATCTCTTCGGCCATGCGTTTGGTTAAGGTTGTAACCAATACCCTGTCTCCCTTTTTTACTGTTTTATCAATTTCATCCAACAGGTCGTCAATCTGGTTGATGCTGGGTCTTATTTCAATCGGTGGATCCAATAAACCGGTTGGACGAACTACCTGTTCTACCACAACACCACCAGTTTTCTCTAATTCGTATTCGCCCGGCGTTGCAGAAACATATACAGTTTGATTCAACATAGATTCAAACTCATGAAAATTCAACGGACGATTATCTAAAGCTGATGGCAATCTGAAACCGAAATCTACCAATACTAATTTTCTGCTCCGGTCTCCACCATACATACCGCTTATTTGAGGAACAGTTTGATGGCTTTCATCAATCACACATAAAAAATCTTTGGGGAAATAATCCAGTAAGCAGAATGGTCTTGTGCCTGGCATGCGCCTGTCGAAAAAGCGGGAGTAATTTTCTACGCCATTGCAATAGCCTAATTCACGAATCATTTCTACATCGTAATTTACTCTCTCACTTAATCTTTGTGCTTCAATATATTTTCCGGTGCTTTTAAAATATTCTACTTGCCGAGACATTTCATCCTGTATTTCATACAACACCTGGTTCAGAATATCTTTAGGCGCTAAGTACAGGTTAGCAGGAAAGATGGCTGCATTATCAACTGCGGCAATACGCTTGCCGCTATTGATTTCAAGGGTTTCTATCGCTTCAATTTCATCTCCAAAAAAGCTGATGCGGTAACCAAAATCCATATAAGGCAGATTAATGTCTACCGTATCGCCATTCACCCTGAAAGTGCCTCGTGTAAAATCGCCCTGGCTCCTGCTGTATAAAGAATTTACGAGCGCATGCAAAAAGCCCTGCCTGCTTACTACCTGTCCTTTATGAATACGTACTATACCGTTTTCAAATTCAGCAGGATTTCCAATGCCGTATATACAACTAACAGAAGCCACTACAATAATATCTCTTCTCCCACTGAGTAATTGTGCTGTAGCCTGCAGGCGAAGCTTATCTAATTCTTCATTGATAGAAAGATCCTTTTCAATATACGTATCGCTAACGGGCATGTATGCCTCAGGTTGATAGTAGTCGTAATATGAAACAAAATAACCTACCGCATTTTCAGGAAAGAATTGTTTAAACTCCCCGTATAATTGCGCTACCAGCGTTTTATTGTGTGTTAGTACAAGGGTAGGTCGTTGTACATTCTGTATTACATTGGCCATGGTAAATGTTTTACCAGAACCTGTTACTCCCAATAATGTCTGATCTTTTTCTCCCTGTAAAATTCCTTCTGTGAGCTGCCTGATGGCTTCAGGCTGATCACCGGAAGGTGTATATGAAGAATGCAATTTAAAAGGCATAATGTAAAATCGATTTATTATGTCGGCAGCAAAGTTTTTGATGTGCTATCAGGATAGCGTTATAATCTTAGCAGAAGTTTCAGGTTTCAGTTGAAAATTGGTGAACCCGTTTTCAAAAATTTCTTCCAGGTACCGGTTTGAATAATGCATGATATCATCTACTCCTTTTTGAGCAGGCAGGCCTTCCAAGGCATCCTCGCCTTTAGCTTCTTTTATATCTCTGATACCCATTTGAAAAGAGGCGAGTTCCGCAGCCTTGTTTAAATAAGCAGCACTGGAAATTGCTTCACATTCTTCAGCAAAATCAGCACGATAGTCCGTCATATTTCTATCGGTTAAAAATTCCACCACATCTTTCACGCCAAATCTTTTATGCTGTTCCATCAAAAAATTTTCCAGTTCAGTTGCTTCTTTTAAAAAAGGGGCATCATCGTCTCCATCTTCATCATCGCCAAGCGCTGCATTGTCTATTACTTCAATACCTAAAAAAACCAGTTGCATCAACAATCGGTATTGATTGTTACTTAGTTCTATTTTTTGCATACAGTAGGTTTTTATACCAGCAATTTACTGCGATTATTTATAATAATTGGTTAGCAATTTACTTTACTGAATATTGCGCTTTATATACCGGAATTTTTGCTACGCAGCTAATGTCATTTTCATAATAGTGTATACAAACAAGTATCTTGTGTTATAATAATAATGTATGCGCAGCCTGGGTATTTTTATAGTCATTTTATTTTTTTCATATGCCGCGTTTTCTCAACAATTAATCAGTAAAGAAGATTTGGCTTTTCTGAAACAAATCACAAAGGATGTGATTGATAGTTCCAGAATTTTTCCAAAACAAAGTATTCCATCTTTTGGAAGTAATAATACAGGAGGCACCTTAATACGACCCGGGGGAAGAAATGCGTATCCTTCTTTCTGGATAAGAGATTATGCCATGTCGCTCGAAACAGGATTCATTACTGTCAAAGAGCAAAAACATATGCTGTTGCTAACTGCATCTACGCAATGCAACCAAACATGGATCACAAAAAATGGAAGTATGATACCAGTGGGTGCCATTGCAGATCATATACGTATTGATAACAGCTTGCCCATTTATTATCCGGGCACATATAGTTATGAAGAGCAAGGAGAAAAAACATTTGGGATGACACCCCCTTATTGCGACCAGTTTTATTTTATTCATATGGCTTATGAATATATTAAATCAAGCGTAGATATAGCTATTCTTACTCAAACGATCAACGGAACACGCCTGATAGATAGGCTGGAAGCTGCGTTCAGAGTACCCCCAAGCAAACCAGATAATTATATGGTGTATACCAGTGACGCATTCAGGGGAGTAGATTTTGGCTTTAGAGATGCGGAAGAAATTACTGGAGAACTTTGTTTTTCATCTATATTAAAATACAAAGCCGCTAATGAGTTGAGTGAATTGTACAAAAAATTAAAGAACCAGCTTAAATCTGAAGCATATAAAGAAATTGCTACCAGCATTAAAAAAGCTTTACCTAGAATATTTGCCGGCAAAAATGGGATGTTGCTTGCATCAACCGGCAAAAGCAAACAACCAGATGTGTGGTCAACTGCTTTGGCGGTTTGCTACGGAATATTAGAAGGAGATGATCTTACAAAAGCATGCGAAACGCTATCAGATGCGTATAGCAGGAAAACATTATCATTAAACGGAAACATCAGGCACATATTAACAACAGATGATTACAGTAATAGTACTGCCTGGGAAATTTCATTGGCTCCTAAAAATGAATATCAAAATGGAGCTTATTGGGGTACACCAACCGGGTGGGTTTGCTATGCTATTGCAAAAGTGAATAAAACAAATGCAATGTTGTTAGCTAAAGAATACATTGATGATTTAAGAAAAAATGATTTTAGAAAGGGAGGAGAAGCAGCCGCACCATATGAATGCTTTTATTTACCGTCTCACCGGCAAAATCCATTGTACATGACAACAGTAGCTTGCCCTTATATTGTTTTTAAAAAGAACTAAATAAAATATATAACTACAATAATAGTACCCACACATATTCATCCATTACTATTTTATTTTTTGTAACAGATTTTCTGTGAATGGCTTCCAGGTGAAATTCGTTTTTTTCAAGTACACGCATAGAAGGGAGATTATGCTCGAAGATTTTTGCATATACACGTACTAAGTAGCCGAAATGTTGCTGCACATGTTGCAGCATTTGATGCACGGCTGTGGTGGCGATGTTTTTTCCCCAAAAAGGTTCCCCGATCCAATAACCTATTTCAGCACTCCGATGGAAAATGTCATCCTGCAATTCAATTCCTATGCAACCAGCTAATGCGCCTTTATACTCAATAGCCAACACTGAAGCAGGCTTTTTTGATTGGCAAAACTGTATAAACTCATCGGCATTTGCAAGTGTGTATGGATGCGGTAGCCGGTCTCTTACATTAGTCCAGATGCGGATATTATTGGCGAGTGTTGCAAGCATTTGCCGATCATTTTTTTGCCACAGCCTGAGGCGCACGTCTGTGTCCATACTATATTTTCCTTTTGATATAGCCGCTGTAATCCGGTATTATGCTTTCATATTCCGTATGCATCAGGGGTGACGTCATTAAAAAATCAGAAGTTGCCCTGTCATTTGCTACAGGAATATTCCAAACCACAGCAAGACGGAGTAGTGCTTTTACATCCGGGTCGTGCGGTTGCGCTTCCATAGGATCCCAGAAGAAAATGAGCACATCAATTTCACCCTCTGCAATCATAGCACCAATCTGTTGATCTCCGCCCAATGGTCCGCTCAATAATTGCCTTACGGGTCTATCAAGACTTTCTTCCAGCATCTTACCCGTTGTGCCTGTAGCTATCAGTTCATGCCGTGCCAGCACAGTTTTATTAAACTCGGCCCATTCAATAAGGTCTTTCTTTTTATGATCATGTGCTACCAATGCAATACGTTTCCTGGGCTTCAAAATGCGGGAAATACTCATGCAATAAATATATTTAAGCCTGAAAGTAAATAAAGCTACTCATAATAAAAAGGTGCATCTCAAATTTTTGCAGGCGGTGGAGACACCAACCTATTGCGACGCCGTAGGAGGCGTCGCATCGCTCAACTGGAGATAAAATTTGAGATGAACCCACAAAAAAAGCCGTTGAAAATAAATTTCAACGGCCTTACTAACCGTCCATTAGAAAAATTTTGATTACCCTTGTGTCTCTTTAATTTTTTCCCTGATCTTTAATTCAATTTCACCCGCCAGTTCAGGATTATCTATCAGCAATTGTTTTACTGAATCCCTTCCCTGCCCAAGCTTATCACTATTGTAACTATACCAACTACCGCTTTTCTGAATAATGTTCATATCAACCCCCATATCAATAATTTCACCAGCCTTAGAGATGCCTTCTCCAAATACAATATCAAATTCTGCTGCACGGAAAGGAGGAGCCACTTTATTTTTTACAACTTTTACTTTCACCCTGTTACCTACCGCTTCATCTCCATCTTTTATCTGCGCCATCCTGCGTATATCTAATCTTACGGAAGCATAAAATTTTAATGCGTTACCACCGGTAGTTGTTTCAGGATTACCGAACATTACCCCAATCTTTTCTCTCAACTGGTTAATGAAAATACAAACAGTATTTGTTTTACTGATGGTAGCGGTGAGTTTACGCAAAGCCTGAGACATTAACCTTGCCTGCAATCCCATTTTGCTATCGCCCATTTCTCCTTCCAACTCACCTTTAGGCACAAGCGCAGCAACAGAGTCAATAACAACTACATCCAATGCACCTGAAAGAATTAATCTGTCGGCTATTTCAAGACCTTGTTCCCCGTAATCGGGCTGAGATATTAAAAGATTATCGATATCAACACCCAGTTTCTGCGCATATGAGCTATCAAATGCATGCTCCGCATCTATAATGGCACATACGCCACCTTTTTTTTGTGCTTCAGCAATAATATGAATCGCAATAGTGGTTTTACCGGTTGATTCAGGACCATATATTTCTACTATCCTGCCCCGTGGAACGCCACCTACACCTAACGCTACATCCAATCCTATTGAACCGGTTGAAATAACTTCTAATTGACGGTCGCCACGTTCATTCATCATCATCACACTTCCTTTGCCAAAATCTTTCTCGATTTTATCCATGGTTAGCTTTAACGCTTTTATTTTTTCATTGCCTGCGGCTGTTGACATATAATATGAGTTTATGGATTCAAAATTAATGGTTGAGTGTAAAGATAAGGAGAAACTTATCAACACTAACAATTTTAGCAAATAAATTTAAAAAAATATATTTTTTAGTTTTTATGCACACATAAACCAAAAATAATAGCAGAGATAAACAACAAAAAACCCCTTCAAATGAAGGGGCTTTTACTATTTTAAAATCTTTTTATTTAAGATTTACGGGAGTTCTGTCTGCGTTTGCTCCAGTTGTTACCTGGTTTAAATCCATTTCCTTCCTGGCTACCTACACGATCCATTGCACAACGGAAACCTACAGTGCTGCTTCCGGCTGTTTCTTCAAGAAAACGACGTGTACCAGGGCTTAACCAATATGCGCGGTCATCCCAGCTTCCGCCTTTAATTACTCTTGAATGATCGCTGATCAAAGTAGTAAGTCCATAGCCATAAGTAACCTGTGAAGCAGAGTCACCATCCATAAAGTTGATTACATCACCTTTCTGGTAGTTACGGCGTGATTTACTTTCTTCGTCTGTAACAGCTACTTTAACCACACGGCCAAGGCTATCTCTTTCAAATTCGTTGTTATCGTTCTTTTTGTATTTTTCAAACTTGTTACCACGATATGGGTTGAAGTCGTTATTATCAATGCTTGATAAAGGACGGTATACATCACTTACCCACTCGTTCACATTACCAGACATATTATATAGTCCGAAACCATTAGGATAAAATGCATCCACAGGTCCTGGAATAGAAGCATTATCATTCAAACCGCCTGCAATACCCATCATATCACCACTTCCACGTCTGAAGTTCGCCATAAATTTACCCTGCCAGCTTCCATGACGGCTGTCACGCAAACCATTTACATTCTGGCTCCATGAGTAAACCTGTTTTTCTTTAATTACTTCTTCACCTGAGCCATTAGATTTTTTCTTTGGTTTTGGGTTTTGGTTAATATAACCATATGCCGCATATTCCCATTCAGCTTCAGTTGGGAGCCTGTAGTTAGGCAACATAAAGCCATCTTCGAAATTGATCTTTGTTCTTGGTCTGCCATTAGCATCCATTAAAGGATTTTTCTTTGGCTTACCAGGCTGAGGCTGGTAAAGATCTTTCAGGTAAGCTTGTGTATTAAAGTTTTCCTGACCCTGACCTTGAAGTGTTTTTAACTGATTCTTATTTATATAACCTTTTTCAACAAGAATTCTTTCGTTAACCCTATCACTACGCCACAAGCAAAAATCATTTGCCTGTTTCCAGTTTACACCAACTACAGGGTAATTGTTATAAGAAGGGTGGCGGAAATAATATTCAACCAGCGGTTCATTGTATGCCAGCTCATCTCTCCATACCAATGTATCGGGTTTTGCACCTTCAATCACTTTTGCGTACTGAGGATCATCAAATACAGCTTCCAGCCAGTGCAGGTACTCACGGTAGTGAATATTTGCTACTTCGGTTCTGTCTATATAAAAAGACGATACAGTTACACGACGGGGAATATTGTTCCAGTCTCCCATTACATCTTCCTGGGTTGCTCCCATTGTGAATGTACCACCTTGTACAAATACAAGACCGGGACCGGTGTTTTGTTCCTTTTCTTTTGACACGTTGAAACCACCCATGTTTTTATCATTGTAGTTCCAACCTGTTACTTCAGATTTTTCATGCTTGTTCTTTTTACCAAAAAGTCCATTTTTACATGAACTGAACAGCAGCACAACAGCTGAGAAGAGCACGAGATTTTTCAGGTTCAGTATTCTTTGCATTTTGCTGGATTTAAACTAAAAAAAGATAACGGGTATATTGCTCTGTTATTGTAAGATAAACGTAGATTATAAAAATCCGTTTATGTTACCTACACAATTTGGCTCGCAATTTAAATGTTTTATAAAAATAACCGGTAACACTAAATGGTTTTTTGTGTTTACTAAATGCTAAACTTATGTATAAAGTCAACGCAGTGAAAATCATATAATAAACAATAATTACTTTTTTCACCCGTTTTTAAAGGTAAGGCTTGCAAAAATGGTACTATAATTGATTATTTGAGCTTTTATTTTTTAGGATTTTAACAATTATAAAGGTAAAAGCCCAGAAAAACCAAAAACTCAACCTTACTTTGCAGCCGGAACGCATTAACTAAATAAAACTATTAGGATATTGAAAAGAATGCTACTCATTGTTCATTTTCAATAAAATACAATTTCTGATGACACACTCTTTGAAGAGATGCTGCCTCGCAGGTCTATTGCTTATGGGAATATCCTCCTATGGTATTGCCCAGGATGCTGACAAGGTAAATATTGTAACTACAGCCGTTCCTTTTTTGCGCATCTCACCAGATGCCCGTGCAGGTGGTATGGGTGAAATGGGTATTTCAACTTCTGCAGATATTAATTCGCAATTCTATAATGTAGCCAAATATCCATTTGCTAAAGATCCAGGTGGAGTTGGTTTAACTTATACCCCATGGTTAAAAGACCTAGGGTTGAATGATGTGTTCCTGGCCTCATTGGCAGGATATTATAAATTAGACAATAACCAGGCTATATCTGCTTCTTTAAGATATTTCAGTTTAGGTAATATCCAGTTTACGGATGCTTATGGTAATGATCTTAATACAGGCAGACCCCGTGAACTTGGCTTAGATTTCGGTTACTCACGTAAATTATCTGATAAATTATCATTGGGCGTAGCGTTAAGATATATCTATTCTAACCTCGCTTCCAACGCACCTTCCACAGGAACCGCTTACAAAGCCGGTACTGCTTTTTCAGGCGATGTTGGACTTTATTACAACAACGCAAATGAAGAAGGTCAAGGTTGGACCGTGGGTGCTGCCTTTACCAATCTCGGTTCAAAAATTGGATATACATCAGATGCCAGTCAGAAAAATTATATCCCTGCTAACTTCGGTTTGGGCGTAGGCCACACCTGGGTAAGCAATGAAGTACATAAAATTACACTGAACGGAGAAATTAATAAACTGCTCGTGCCTGCTCCGCCTGTAGCAACCGGTGATTCTGCAACAGATGCCGATGCTTTTACCTCTTACAATAAAGATGGTGTTGTGAGCGGTTGGTTCAAATCGTTCAGCAATAAAGCAATGGCATATTCTGTTGGAGCAGAATATATGTATAACGATCAGTTTGCTTTACGCGCAGGTTACTATGCAGATACAAAGGCTATGGGTAAAAGAAGCTATTTTACCGTGGGCGTAGGGCTTAATTACAATATTTTTGGATTGAATTTCTCTTATCTTCTGCCTTCAGGAAACGGAGTAAACAGAAATCCGCTTTCCAACACGCTCCGCTTTAGCTTGCTGTTTAACCTTGGCGGAGAAAAAGAAGAAACAGGTGGCGCCGCTACCGGTAACTAATTATAAACAGTTAGTATTGAAAATGACAAATAAGTAAAGCTTTACCGGTTTTGTTCTATTACTGGTAAAAAAGAATAAATCATCAGCCCCAACAGGTAATTATAGCCGGTTGGGGCTTTCTTTTTATTTTAGCGAAAAAAAATGAGTTACAGAATTGGCTCAGGTGTAGATTTTCACCAACTGGTAAGCGGGCGAAAGTTATGGATAGGTGGAATAGAAATTCCTCATTACAAGGGATCATTAGGTCACAGCGATGCCGATGTATTATTGCATGCTATATGCGATGCTATGTTAGGTGCCTTGTGTTTAGGAGATATAGGCATACATTTTCCCAACACATCCGCTGCGTTTAAAGATATTGACAGCAAAATATTACTGCAGAAAACCTTTGCACTTATTCAACAGGAAGGGTATGATATTGTGAATATAGATTCTACCCTTTGCCTGGAGGCACCGAAAATAAAGCCTTATGTACAGCAAATGCAGCAAGTAATTGCGGATATATTAAGCCTCACACCAAAGGATGTATCTATAAAAGCTACTACTACTGAAAAAATGGGATTTGCCGGCAGAGAGGAAGGATTGATGGCATATGCTACCGTACTGCTTATCAAGAAAGATAATGTAACATAATGATAGTTGCATATTACTTGTAGTGATCAATACCTTATTTTTGTTCTATGCCAATTACTATTAATATTATAAACCAGTCAAACAATCCATTGCCTGCCTATGCTACCAGTGGTGCATCGGGTATGGATATAAGGGCCTTTATTAATGAGCCTGTTATATTGCAGCCATTGGAACGGGGTCTTATTCCCACAGGTTTGTTCATGGAAATTCCTGATGGATACGAAGTACAGGTACGACCAAGAAGTGGACTGGCCATTAAACAGGGTATCACCTGTTTAAATACACCTGGTACTATCGATTCTGATTACCGTGGTGAAATAAAAGTAATCCTTATTAACCTGTCAAACGAACCTCAAACTATATTACCGGGTGATAGGATTGCTCAGCTTGTAGTACAACAGGTAGAGCAGGCAGCATGGAATACGGTAGAAATGATAAGCGTAACTACCAGGAGCGAAGGCGGCTTTGGACATACGGGGAAAAATTAAATCATTAAAATCATTTCATGCCTTTAAGATTTCTCATTTGTATTGGGCTATTGTCCGTAGTAATATACAGTTGCCGCAGTTCAAAAAAACTGCAATCAGCCATGGTAAAAAAAGATACCGTTATAACCATGGTGGTGAATCCCAATGAATCTTCTGATTCAATAAAACTTGTCCGGAATACTTTTAACAGCATACATAATAACCATATAGATTTTTCTACTTTCTCTTCCAAAGTAAAAGTTGATTATGAAGACAGTAAACAAAGAAGCTATGACTTTAACGCGTATGTGAGAATAAAAAAAGACAGTGTGATATGGGTATCCATTATTGCTGCTTTGGGCATTGAGGCTTTCAGAGTATATATCACACCCGATAGTGTTAAGATTATTGATAAACTGGATAAAGTGGTGCAATACCGGTCGGTCAACTATATTAAAGATGTAATAAAATTACCGGTTGATTTTTACACACTCCAGGATATTATTCTTGGCAACCCGATTTACCTGGATAGCACCAATGTACTTTTATATAAGGAAACTGAAAACTCTATTTCTCTGGGTACTGCAGACAAGGTTTTTAAACAGTTGCTCACATTGCGTAAAAATGATTTTGCCGTTTTACACAGCAAGCTGGATGATGTGGATGCAGTAAGAAACCGGACTGCTGATTTTACTTTTGATGGATATGTGAGTGTACAAGACCGGCTCCTGTCAACAGAAAGAAAGATTGCTGTAGCAGAAAAAACCAGGCTGGAAGTGAATCTCGATTTTAAACAACCTGAATTTGATAAGCCGCTTACATTTCCATTTAACGTTCCCAAAAATTATAAAGTGAAATAATTTTAACACAAAACAGAACAATCCTATTGAGATACCATCGTTATTTGCGGTATAAACCCTTTTTCCAAGCTTAAAATTTTTCGCATGCGCAGTGTAATTTTTCTTTTATGCATGATGCTCACCTGCCTGGCTACTTCTTCCTTTGCTCAACAAACAAGAGATGAACTGGAAGCCCAGAGAAAGCAGATACAGCAGGAAATTGAAGAATTGCGTCAATCGCAGAACAGTGTAAAAAAGAGCAAAAAGGAAAGCGTGGATCAATTGGCGCGTATACGTAATCTTATTAAAAAAAGGGACGCTATAATTGAAACCATTAACCGCCAGGTGAAAATGATTGACGATGATATTTTTACTAACAACAGAGAAATATACAGACTCACAAGGGAAATAGACACATTAAAAGTACAATATGCTAAAACGATTGAATACGCTTATAAAAACCGGAGCAATTATGATATGCTCAATTTTATTTTTTCAGCGGTAAGTTTTAATGATGCGATCAAGCGCTTTACCTACCTTAAATCTTACAGAGACTACAGGGAAAAACAGGTAGAAAATATTAATAGAACGAACGAACTATTAGCTCAAAAAAACCAAACACTCTCTGAAAATAAAGATCTCAAAGCAAAAACATTAGTAGAACAAAGCCAGCAAATGAAAAAGCTGGAAGATGAAAAGAAAGAAAAAGACGCGGTGGTATCGAGTCTTAAGCTCAAAGAAAAAGAGCTTGACAAACAACTCGTTTCAAAAAGAAAACTGGAAAATAAAGTAAAAAGCTCCATTGAAGCAATTATCAGGAGAGAAATTGCAAATGTAGCAAAAGCAGAAAAAGCTAAGCGTGATGCAGCCGCAAAAGCAGCAGCCGCAACTAACAAAACTTCTACCAATTCAATTGCTACCGCTCCAACCAAAGCAAGATCTGAAAATATATTGGAAAATACACCTGAGGTTACTGCCGTATCTATGGGATTTGAAAATAACCGCCGTAAGCTGCCTTGGCCTGTAGGCAAAGGTCAGATTACAGGACAGTTTGGGCCACACATGATTGAAGGCACAAGATTGAAAGAAAATAATATCGGTATTTATATACAAACTGATATCGGCGCTGCTGTAAAAGCTGTATACCAGGGCACGGTCTCTGCCATCAACAATCTCGGCGAAACCACGGTGGTTACCCTTCGACATGGTAAATATCTAACAACCTATTCCAACCTTTCAGATGTTTCAGTAAGTAAAGGCCAGGAGGTTCAGATGGGACAGGTAATTGGAAAGGCTGCTGTATCTGAGGATGAAGATGGAATAGGTAAAATATTTTTCATAATAAATGTTGTGATAGGTGAAAATCCAAAATATCTTAACCCTGAAGATTGGATAAAACCCCGTTGAGTATCTTCCTGAATTAGTATTCTCTACAGCATACCACAAGTGCAGCCAGCATGTCGTTTGGCTGTTTTGCTTTAGCAAATAAATTCAAACAGGTATGAACAGATATCTTTTGCTGCCGGTATTGTATAGCGCCTGCCTGATGATATCCTGTTCTTCTCAAAAACAAAGCAGGTCTATGCAGTTTACGGAAACACAACTCACCACGGGTGACTATGGACATTTTCTGAATTCAACACAAGTGTTTTCTCCCGATGATGAATGGATAGTATATGATACCCGCAACGATGATGGCGGTATAGCAACTACCGGCGCTATTGAAATGGTTAATACAAACAATGGAGCCATTAAGCCTCTATACAATACTACTCAGCAAACCAAATATGGTCCAGGTGTTGGTGCAGCTACGTTTAATCCGCTTAAAAATTTAGTATTGTTTATTCACGGCATACGCAATGCTAATGAAAAAAATCCTTATGGTTTTACCAGGAGAACAGCAGTAGGCATAAACCTGGCTCAACCCTTCAAACCTATATTTATGGATGCCCGCGATATTGAAGCACCTTTTACGCCTGGCGCTTTGCGGGGAGGTACTCATGCATATACATGGAGTGGTGATGGGGAATGGCTTTGTTTTACTTACAACGATTATATAATAGATCAGTTATCAAAACATAATTCGTCTGTTAAAGATATGCGCACTATAGCTGTGATGTGCCCCGGTAATGTAACAGTAAAGGATAGCGGCAATTTGGAAAACAATAGTGGGGAAAAATTTTCGGCAGTGGTAGCTACGGTTACAGAAAGACCAGCACCAGGAAGTGATGATATAGACAAAGCATTTGATGAAGGCTGGATCGGCAAAAAGGGATACAGCAAAAAAGACGGTAGCTGGCAACATCGTGCTATTGCATTCCAGGGAAATGTGCGCAATGAAAAAAATGAAACGATAGCAGAAATATTTGTTGCCGATCTTCCTGAAGATATTACGAAGCCTTTTCCTGGTAAGCCATTGGAGGGAACTGCTACTACACGACCGAATGTGCCTGAAGGAGTAAGTCAACGAAGAATTACATATACACAAAAAGGCGTGCTGGGACCAAGGCACTGGCTTAAGTCTACATCAGACGGAGCGCTGATCTTATTTATGAGTAAAGACGAAAAAGGTATTGTACAGGTGTTTGGTGTTTCACCCAATGGCGGCACCATTCAACAAATTACATTCAACGATTTTTCAATTGAAGGCCCTATCAACATCAGTCCAGATGACAAGTACCTTTCATATATAGCCGACCGTAGTGTTTTTATTACAGATATAAAAACAGGAAAATCTGAAAGGCTTACTCCTGCTGCAACTGATCTTAACAAACCAGAAGGCGCTGTAATATGGTCGTATAGCGGAAAGGTTTTAGCCTATAACAGAAGAATTAAAAAAGATACTGGTAGTTTTATCCAGATATTTTTATTAAAACGATAAGCGTTTTATTAATTTTAGAGAAACACTCCAGCCATGTCGAAATCTGCTAAAATTCTTCTGGGCATATTAACCTTGTTGCCGATTGTTGGGATGGGATTTTATATTCTCGCCTTTTTTAAAACCTTTGCTGAAATAAGCCATCAAACCATTACAAGCGATGGTATAAATCAAACGCTACCTTTTGATTTTTTCAGACAATTCTTTTCTGTAGCAATATGGGCTATATTATCAGGGCTGCTTTCAATAGGCTTGTTGATTTATTATATAATACATGTTGTAAACAATAAAATAATTGATGGCAATGAACGGCTGGTATGGATACTGGTTTTTATTTTTGCCGGAATGATTGGGTTTCCCATCTATTGGTATATGCGCATATGGCAGGAACATCCGGGAGAAACATCTACAACTAACACCCCATATAACTAAACTGCCCCGCAAAAATTTGCAGAGCAGTGGTTTGTTTCAACTTCAACCTGTCTATTGAAACGAGTTAACCTGTATAGATCTTATCTTCCCGTAGCTAAGAAAAGAAAAGGTGTATGTTGTTCTTCGCTATCGTATTTGGCTGTTTTCTCTTCTTTGTCTTTACTTTCATTCTCTATCGATACAGTGGTCTTTTTTTCTGCTGAACCAGAAGGCTTAACCGGAGGAGTAGGTTTTTCAGGTTTTGCAATAGTATCTATCTGCATCTTTTCACCATCCTTATTTTTCTTATAACGATATGTTCCTTTACCATCATCCGTTTGTCCTTCAGCTTCAATCTCTACCCCATTATCATCTGCTTTGATCTTCAGTTTTCCATTTTTCAAATTCACTTTCTCATCATCATCTTTATCATCGTCTTTTTTATCTGTTCTTTCCAGTCCGTCAGCTGTCATTATATACTGTACGTTGTTTTCCCAGGAATATGAGTTATCCCATCTATCATCCCAGTCAATATTCCAGCCCCTTCTGCGATCCACATTAATATCAAACCAATCATACCAATCTACACTTCTGTCTATCATTATCTTTTTTCCTACAGGCACTTCTACTACAGTAAGTATTTGCTGGCTGCGATATTTATTATTGCTGGAAATAGGAAACCCTTTTGGTAAAACAATCACACTATCATTTTGGGTTACAGCAAACCGTATACTTGATGCATTGGCTTCAGCAATTGCAGGCGTATTACCTCTTGCAAATTTTGCCATCCTGATATGATAGCTGCTATCATTACTCTTTACTACTTTCACTCTCACGTTGTTCAACAGCATGCTGTCTTCATTCAATGAAAGAAAAGGGAAATCTCCGTCAAACCAATCACTGCTGTAATATTTCATTTTACCGTCCGCCACTTTTATAACCATGCTCCCCTTTGCTGGCTGATTTATAACTGCATCCTCATTAACACTTGTTCTTGTACGGAAATTCCTTGCCACCATTCCAATCAGTATAAATAAACTTATCAAACCAATAATCCAGAGGCTTCCAAATGTATAGCCGAGGTAAGGGTTTTTTGATTTAACACGCATAATGCGGCGTATGATCCATACCGTTAAGGCTATAACAGGTACGCCTAAAAACAAAGTCAACACACTCCATGCAAAAAAGTTCTGCCAAAATCCTTCAAGTAAAAAATTCTTCAATGGAAATACACCCACACCACTATACAACAGTACTATTAAAGTTGTCAACAACACAAAAGCTATAAAGCCTGCAATGCATAAAAAGAACGCTTTAAATAATATCCCGATCGCATTTCCAATTCCAGTTCCCGTTTTTTTTGCTATGGGGCCAACTTCCGAAGCAAATGCCTGTGATTTTTGTTGAATAGTATTGCTTATCTCCTGTCCTGCATCTTTTGCCCTTTCCTTAAATTCAGCTCCCATCTTTTCTCCACGGCTCTTTACACCCTGCAATTCTTCCTGTACTGTACTTTTAATGCTTTCAAGATTTATCTTCTCTCCACGCATTTCTAATTTTTCTGTAGCTGTTACCGCTCTTGGCAATACTATCCATAATATAATGTAAGTGATAAAAAATGTGCCGCCCAATCCACTAAAAGCAACCCATGGTCCGCCTCCCCAATGCCACCAGAAACCGCTGAAAATTCTTGGTATAAAGCTTAATAAAAAAGGAAGCAGGAATATCATCCTGGGAATCCAGGCATCTATATTAAAATAAGCACTCAAACCACCTGCTACTCCTCCAATGAATTTGTTTTCCGGATCGCGGTAAAGCCTTTTACGCACATTTGTTTGTAAAGGCCTTGCCGGTAAAATGATCCAGAGAATAATGTACAGCACAAATCCAAAACCAAAACCGCCAAATGCAATAAGTGCGAAAATGATACGTACAACAGCTGGATCTATCTTCATATAATGTGCTATTCCTGCACAAACACCTCCTAACACCTTATCATTTTCGGCTCTCGTTAAACGTTTGGGTTCTTCTGCCGCCTGTTGCGGTGGAATGGATTGCTTGCTACTGTACTGTGTTTTTTCGGTACTGCTTCCATTATTATAGGTAGCATCTTCCTGTTCAAAATCTTCAGGTCTTCCCATACTGGCGGCTACTCCGTTTACATCTTCATCCGTAATACAAACCGAACCCTTCTTAAGCTTTTCTTCAAACAGTTCCGCAATACGGTTTTCAATATCATTGATGATCTCATCTCTACCATCTTCCTTGGCAAAATACCTGCGCAAGCTTTCAATGTATTGCTTCAATGCTTCGTAAGCCGTCTCTTCTATCGGAATTACCCTGCCTTGAAAATTTATATTAATTACCTTTTTCATGATCTGTTCAATTTTATTGGTTGAAGTTGCCGGAGTTGCCGTTGGTAAAGCTTCCATTTACTGTGAGCGACTTTACCGCATTTGCCAGTTCATTCCATGTAGCCTCCAGTTCTGCATAAAATGCTGCTCCTTTTTCCGTTAGTAAAAAATATTTCCTCGGAGGACCGCCCGTGCTTTCTACCCACCTGTAGGTTAACAGGTCAGCATTTTTTAATCGGGTTAATAAGGGGTAGAGTGTTCCTTCCAGGATGTTGAGGTTGGCTCTTTTCATCTCTTCTATAATATCACTCGGATAAACTTCCCCACGCTTAATTATAGACAAAATACAAAACTCAAGCACCCCCTTTCTCATCTGGCTCTGCGTGTTATCAATGTTCATAATCTGGGAGATTTTTCTCTTTCCTTCCGGCCGGGTAAAAAAGAGACATTAACAATTTTGTTCCTTCCAATCCTGATATCCGCCTTTGAATCGCCTTTTATTCTTTCCTTCCTAAGCAGATATCTTACTAATCTGAAACAAAGATAGGGTGAAATTTAATACCATGCAATACATAGTACCATTTTTATTTCAGTAGCTGGCACTGGATATTATCTTGCTTTCTTTACAATTCAATCTGGTACCAGCTTTTGGCTGATATTCCCTTGATCACTCTTTATGAATTAATGGATAAAAGGAAAAAATGTTTGATGAATGGTAATAAAATTATCATGATGCCAGGCACTACTGTGCCACACATATATTGAGTGGTGAAGGACTTACGGTTCCATTAGCTAACCGTTATCAATAAAATCATTAATCCTTTAGCGTCAATTTCTTAGCTTTGCCGCGCAAAATTCCTATCAATACAACCAAGGGCATATGCGGAGAATAATTACAATACCCGGCTTTGTTTTTTTTTCAATGATTTCATTGTTGCCTTTCAGGTTAAAAGCTCAAACCAAGAAAAAACCAAAAGGTGAGCTGTATCTTTCCTGGGGATATAATACAGAATGGTATACAAAAAGTAATGTACATGTTAACCAACCATCGCTGGGTAACGATTATACCTTTAACAATATTAAAGGACATGACCATAGAGGATGGGATGAACAACTTCTTAAAAAGGCGATTTCTATTCCCCAATACAATTACAGACTGGGGTACATTTTTAATCCTGAAAAAGGTTGGGGTGTGGAAATCAACTTTGACCACACGAAATTTATTTTTGCTGATGAGCAGGATGTTTCGCTTACTGGTAAACTCAATAATCGAAGTGTTGATACTACGCTCCGGTTCTCTCAAAAAAACGGCTTTTATTATTACCTGAATAACGGTGCGAATTTTTTACTTTTTAATGTGGTAAAGCGATATAAAATATTTGAAACCAAAAGCAAAAATTTTAAAGTCGACTTTTTAGGCAAAGCTGGTGTGGGTCCTGTAATTCCACATGTGGAGAATAGTTTTTTTGGACAAAAGAACACGCCGCACTTTCAATTTGGTGGTTGGAATGTAGGTGTTGAAGGCACTTTAAAAGCCACTTTTTTCAAATATGGTTTTTTGGAGTATGGCAATAAATTAGATTATGCCCGTTACTCTAACCTGAAAATTTACGAGGGAACAGCAAAGCACGCTTTCGGAACGTATGAAATGATTTTAAGTGTTGGCGCAGTAGTACCTGTGGGCAAAAGAGCAAAATAAGCTTTTATTGTTCTTCCGGTTCCTGGGTATCTTCTTTTTCCTGCAATACTTTGCCGGTTTTATCTCTTTTCAATTTTACTTCGGGATGATCGCTGGTACCTGAAACCATAAACGGAATTCCGAAAATTCCCAATGGCGGAAGTCCTACCCTTCCTTTTAAATTCAACAGGCCATCCATACTCACTTGTCCTTCAAAACGAGGGCGCAGTCCTGCGATGCGAAGTTTGACCCTTTCAATAGTAATAATATTATTGTTGATGGTTGATTTTACAACAATGCCAGAGAGATCAGGGTCCTTTAATTGTTCATAGTCTGTACCACTGCTTACCGCATTCATTAATTTAAATCCTTTCAGTTTTACATTTTTTAAAGACAAAGCGCCTTTTCCTTTTAATGATGGATATACAGGCTGCATGTTTTCATCCAAACGGCCTTCTAATGTATAATCAAGACCAACTATACCCTGAACACCTGAAACAGAGCTAGCCATTTGCCTGAACATAGGAATTTCATTGTATGCTTTTGCTATAGAAAAGGAATCTGCTTTTACCTGGAAATTAAACAATGCTTTGCGTGGATTTATGCCGGCATACAATGCATTCATTTTGAAACCTGCATCTACCAGGCGGAAAGACGTTTGATTCAATTTTATTCTACCACTGTCAATAACCAGTTGCCCTTTAAAATTATTAATCATTACACTATCGTAATTCACTTTTTTGATATCTGCATCCAGGCTTAATGAAAGATTAGTCGGAATTAATACCACGCCTTTGCTGGAAGAAGTATCGACAACTGTATTTGCTGAATCAGCGGGAGAAGCATACGCTGTAAATTCATTTACGTTTATGTAATCTGTCGCAATAGTAAACTTACCCTGCAGTTTTTCATCTTTTCCAAACAAATAATTAATTACATTATTCAGAAACCCGTTCATTACAAAAGAAGAAGAGCCATAGCTTGCTTTAAAAGCATCAAACCACATTTTATCCTGCTTAAAACTAAACGCTCCTGAATGCACGATAAATGGCTGCGGAAAAGAATTGCTGTATACTTTTACTTCTTTTAAATCCAGCGTACCCGAGTTTATTAAAAGTTGATACCTGCCTGCAGTAGCATCGCTTTGTTTTCCTTTTAGTGAAAGATCAGCTTTTACTAATCCTGTAACATCATATCCTGCTACCGCAAATACTTTATAAATTTTTCCAAGATCGATGGTACCATCCGATACAATGTCATATTGCACGTCGTCTGGATTTTTTATAGCAGCCTTTAATAAAAAGGGTTGTCCTTCAAATTCAAAACTCACAGGTTTAATGGATATATCTGTACCTGATAAGGTACCAGTTGTATTCACCAGTTCTGTAATGATATTCAGCTTTTGAATCGGATGCGGATAATATGCTGTTTGCACTTCGGCATTCTGTACATTCAGGTTAGCTTTTGTAACCGGGAATATTTTTTTAGCAGGATTATATACGCCATTTACTTTTATATCCAGTGAAGCATCGCCTGCCAGGTTAAATTTATCAACCGGGATAAACTGTTTTAAATCCTGCAGATGAAGTTTGGTAGTAAGATCAGCCTCTACATGCGGTTCATCAGGGTTTACTATTTTCGCGTAGCCCTTAATGATATTATTCATTGCCATGGCATTCAACTGATCTATTTCTAAAACAGTATGCCTGTAATTCCCATCAGCGCATGAACTCTTTATATTGAAACTGATATCGTGCAGTGCCTGCGGCAGCGATACGAATTTGAAATATCCATTGCGCATGGTTGATTCAATATTAAAAGAAGGAATGCTGGTTACAACAATATTTTTTCGCCATTGTGTTGAATCCTGTTCTTTTAAAAATTTTCCTTCTGCTTTGCCTTTAATACTACAAGTACCTTTTATTTCTACCTGTTGCAAGCCTACTGCTTTACCCCATTTATCCAAATCAAGATCGGCATCAATTGCTGAGCGTATATATGGTTGATCCAATCCTATTGTATGCGAAACAGCGCTGAAATGGCCTTTATCAAGATTAAAATACAGCGAATCGATATCTATTTTTAAACTATCTGTATTTAAAGAAGGCATTGCAACATCCAGGTTCAAAAAGAAATGTTCTAGCGGAGAAGGAGCACTTTCATAAGCAATAAATCCATCCCTGATTTTTACACCCATTTCAAGGTTGGGCATGGCATTGGTTTGTTTATTGTATTCGCCCTTTAACTGCATATGAAAAGCCGAGCTTCCTTTCACTTTAGTATTGTCAAGCCATTCTGCCAGATCAGGAGGGATAGCAGTAATAATTTCTTCCAGGGTTGCTTTGGGAGATGCGAGGTTAAAATCCATATTGTATCCGCTTTTTAAAAAATCAAACCGCCCACTAAAATCTACCGGCAGTTGGTTGATGCGAATCCTGTTTTTTTCAAACACCAGTGCAAGTGAATTGGTATTAATTTTTGTGATCAGTTTTGCCTTTAATCTTTTCTTGTTCACGTAGGGCTGACCGTTATATACAAAACTAAAAGAGTCTGCAGAAAGACGTGTAGATAGATCGAATACCGACTTAGATAAATCTCCTTTACCGGTATAATTTAAATTGCTTGCAATAATAGATACCGGAATAGATTCATCGTCATACTGCAGGTTACAATGTTCCAATACAATACTCTCCAGTTGCAATCCGGTAGTATTGGCGGTAGTATCAGTTGTTGCAGGCGCAGATGTATTATAGATATTATAACTTGCTTTACCCTGTTTATTCACTTTTACATTTACATCGGCATCAGATAAAAATATCTGATCAATCTTAACAGCATCTGAAAATATAGTAGTGAGATCAATTCCGAACGAAATTTGTTTGGCTGCAATCAGCGTGTCTTTTTCAAACGGAGCTGAGCTCATAATACTTACATTGTGAATGGTAAGAGTGAGAGCCGGGAAATGATTGAAGAAAGAAAGATTCGCTTCAGAAAAGTCAAGCTTTGTTGTGATACTTTTATTGGCAAATTCTTTTATTTTTTTTGAAATAGTACCCGGAAAAAGATAAGGAAGTACAAACAGGATAGCGAGTATGCTCACCACTACAATACCGCATATCTTTATTATTTTAAACCAAAGGGACTTAGCAAACGGCTTCATAAGTTTGAAAAATAAAAGGATGAAATTACCGCATAAAAATCATAAACTGCCAATTACTAAAATCAGTATAAATGGCATGCTTACCCTAAATTGCAACAATAACGTATAACCAGCTAATATATGCGCATTATTTCCTACAATCTTAATGGCATACGCGCCGCCATTAACAAGGGTTTTATTGAATGGTTAAAAACCGATCCTGCGGACGTAATTTGTGTGCAGGAAACAAAGGCCCAGAAAGAAAATGTAGATCATACTTTATTTCACGCGCTCGGATACAACGACTACTGGTATAGTGCTCAGAAAAAAGGATACAGTGGTGTAGCAGTATTTACCAAAAGAAAGCCCGACAATATCGTATATGGAACAGGGCATCAACTCAGCGACGATGAAGGCAGGGTGATCCAACTTGATTTTGGAGATACCCGTTTGATCAATGCCTATTTTCCTTCTGGCACAAGCGGTGAGGAGCGACAAAGTTTCAAATATGTTTGGCTGGATGACTTTTTTGTGTACCTCGAAAATCTAAGGAAACAACATCCCAAACTTATTTTATGCGGCGACTATAATATTGCCCATAAGGAAATTGATATTCATGATCCGAAGGGTAATAAAAAATCATCTGGCTTTTTACCCGAAGAAAGAGCATGGATGGATAAATATATTGATAGCAAATGGATAGACACCTTCCGGCAATTTCATCCGGAACCGCACCGGTATAGCTGGTGGAGCCAACGTTTTCCAAGTGTGAGATTGAACAATAAGGGCTGGAGAATCGATTATATCAACGTTACAGAACCATTGAAAGATCAACTGGTGGATGCAGAAATCTATCCGCATGTAAAGCACAGTGATCATTGCCCGGTATATCTTGAAATAAACCTATAATGATTCATTGTAAACAATATTGCCACGCACTATTGTCATAGATACATGGATGGCATCATCAAACAAAACAATATCAGCGTCTTTATTAACTTCAATCGTTCCCTTTTTCTCTAACACGCCCATAATACGCGCAGGCGTGGCTGTTATCATGCGTATAGCATCTATAAGCGATACCTCTGCCATGTTGATCATTGTTCTTACCAAACGATCAGCCGTGGCCACACTCCCGGCAAAAGAACTCCTGTCAGGTAATTTTGCAACACCGTCTTCTACAATCACAGGTATTCCATCTTTTATATTACCGAGTATACTCTCACCTTCAGGCATACCCGCAGCACGGATGGCATCTGTAATCAATGCAGTTCTGTCCACGCCTTTTATCTTACAAACTAACTTAAGTAAAGGAGCAGGCAGATGCACACCATCCGCAATAATCTCAACATCCATCGCGTCAATCAGGTAACCCGCTTCTACCACGCCTGCATAACGATATGCATTACGCCGCGTAACCCCTGACATGGCAGAATAAAAATGTGTTGCAAGCGTGTATCCGTTATTGAAAGCTTCCAATGCTTCCTCGTATATAGCATCCGTATGTGCAATAGCGGGTAATATGCCTTTACACTGCATATACTTTCCAAATTCAATTGCTCCCTTTAATTCCGGCGCTGCACTCCATCTTTTTATAGAAGTTGATTGGGAAAGAATGTGTTTATATTCTTCAGGATCAGGATTGCGGATATGCCTTGGATCCTGTGCTCCCCGCTGGCTCATAGCAAAATAGGGACCTTCCAGGTGTATACCTAAAAATTGTGCACCAGCTACATTCTTCTTGTTTGCATCTTCATATACAGCCAAGGTTTGCAGCATATTATCCGTAGTACTGGTGAGTGTAGTAGGTGTCATGGCTGTAGTTCCATAACGCGCATGCAGTTTGGCAATTTCAAGAAATCCCTTCTCATCATTGTCCATAAAATCATAGCCGCCACCACCATGCACATGTATGTCAATAAACCCCGGTGAAACATACAAGCCCTTTGCATCTATTTCTTCTGCGCCAGCAAAAGCGTTATAGCTATGATGAACTGCTATTATTGCATTCTCTTCAATCCACACACTGCCTCCTTGAAGAATACCCTGAGGAGTAATAATTTGCCCGTTATAAATATTTTTTTTTGATGACATGTTCCTTTCATTGTAATCACACAAATCTAATGAATCAAAATAAAGCCTTTATAAAAGAAAATATCCGGAGGACTATAAAGCTCTCCGGATATTTAATATAACATGATATCAATCTACTAATAACTTGGATTCTGCACGAGGTAGCCGGGAAGGTTAGACGCACCATCTACAGCCGTTTGCGGAATAGGAAATATTCTTTTTTTAGTATCCGCATTGTCTTTTTCTGTCCAGGTTCCTTCATATTTTCCAAACCTGATCATATCTGTACGGCGCACCATTTCCCAATACAGTTCAAAACCTCTTTCGCGATATAACAGATCAAGATTCATTTCAGTAAGTGCCGGTGGAACTATTCTTGCTGTTCTTGAAGCTCTAACAGTATTTACATCTGCTAAGGCATCAGCCTCTCCTCCACCTTTTCTGAGTTTTGCTTCTGCGCGCATCAAATAAATATCTGCTAATCTTAAGATCACAATATCATCATCACCAAAATTTCTACCACTTACTGAACCACGGCTGAATTCATATTTCTCAACACGGTAGCCGGTACTGTAATTGCTTCCTGCAGTTGTAAAGTCAATCTGTTCGGTAAAATTTACAGGTAAATCTGGCTTACTACGTGTAACATTATACAATGGCGCTACCAGCATATCACCACCCGCACATTTCAGGAATACACCATTTTGTCTGATTAAACCATATTGTTGTCCTCTCAAAATACCCCTGTTAATGTTAAAGTCTTCTGCAGCAACACAACTGTCTGCAGGATTAGTATACCTGCCAAGGTTTTGTTTAAAAAATCTGCCGTCTG
This sequence comes from Agriterribacter sp., assembly GCA_047600465.1. Classification (GTDB taxonomy): domain Bacteria; phylum Bacteroidota; class Bacteroidia; order Chitinophagales; family Chitinophagaceae; genus Agriterribacter. The sequence goes on along the minus strand of JASGKU010000004.1, from coordinate 1,818,879 downwards.
CTTCTGCGGGATCCAGCGGTGCATATGCCTGCGCCCATGTTTGGTAGAAGTCTGATGTGATAGCAGGACCATCTGTGCCATTGGCACCGGTATAAGCTGGTAATGGAAATTGATCGCCTGATAAAGAAAAATAAGCCATACGATTGTGACCATTCAGATCAGCCCGTTGATCTACCGCAAATATTAATTCCTTGTTGGTATGATTGGTCATATCAAATATGGAAAAATATTCAGAAGCCAGTTCAAACTGACCGGAATTAATGATCTTATCACAATACTCTATCACTTTATCCATATCATCGTTGTTAAAGGTGAATGAAGAAGCGTAGATGTCTCTATATACCGCAGCCTGTAAATATAACCTGGCCAATAAACCCCAAACAGCACTCTTGCTAATTCTACCAGGTCCAACATCATCCCGTAATAAAGGTTCAACCGCCAGTAGTTCTGCCTTTATATATTCTACCGCATCATTACCTCTTAAAATAACCGAGTTAACCTTCGGATCGTCTTTCACAAATGCTATCCCAAACAAATCAAGCATCATCAGATTATAATAGGCCCTCATTCCCCTGGCTTCAGCTAAAAAAGCTGCGCATTCGCATCGGTATTGGTTGGCAAAGTAGTGAGCGCAGTAATAGCTCTTGAAATAGAAATGGTAACATTATTCCAAACGCTCCTGATATTAGGATCGGTACTTACCATTTCATGTTTGTGCAGCGAAATATAAATACCATTATCACCCCAATCCGTTCCACCCCTGTAAGGCAGAATTGCTTCATCTGTTGAAATTTCCTGTAATGCAAAATAGTTAGTGTGTTGAAAAATAGTTGGAAGTAATGCATACACCGGTGCAATAATGCCCTCTGCTATTTCCTTTTCTGTTTTACCGGTGCTGGATGTTTCATCCAATACTTCTTCGTTTAATTTTGTACAACTACTTATGATAAGCACACCTGCAAAAACCGTAAGTATTTTATATATTTTGTTAGTCATTGCTCTTAATTTAAAATGAAAGATTCAAACCAAAAATGACAGACCTGGCTTTAGGATAAGCGAGGTAATCAATTCCGTACGACGAAACTCCATCTACCTGGCGGTCTGTATTTATTTCCGGATCATACCCGTTGTATTTCGTAATCACAAAAAGATTTTGCGCAGTAACAGATAACCTCAAAGTGGAAATCCATTTCTTTATACCAAAACTTTCTGTATTGAAACTATATCCTAATACAAGACTGTTCAAACGTAAATAGCCTCCGTCTTTTAAATACCTCGTACTAATGCTTGCAGGATTATTGATCGATTCTTTGGGATATTCTACTGCTGCACTTGTAGTGTTTACGCTTTTTGCAATTTTTGCTTTATAGAAAAAAGCGTTGGCAGTATTATCATATATCTTATTGCCAGATACGCCATTGAAGTTGGCTATAAGGTCAAATCCTTTAAAGGAAATATTTCCATAAAAGCTAAACAACTGTTTGGGTAAGGCTGAGCCAGCTACAATCCTGTCCTTATCTGTTATAATGCCATCTTTATCTACATCCCTGAATTCACTTGTACTATCGCTTCCTATTCCAATAAATTCTTTTAAGTAAAACGAGCCGATAGGATAACCATTGATATACCCATTAACCGCAGCAGATGTAAGGCCAGAGCCTGTTGCGGAACCAGAAACGATCACTGAATAAGGTGAGCCTGTTACTTTATTTTTAATATAGGTAAAATTACCGCCTACACCAAAGCTCACATTTTTAGATATCCTTTTTTTGTAATCCAGGTCAAACTCAATACCGCTGTTGCTGATCTTCATATTTTTTACATTGGCATACAAAGTTCCTGCAGGTTGAACAGGATCAGTAGGAGGTAATGATAATAAAATGTTGCTTGAGGTTTTATTGAATACGTCAATAGCTCCGGAAAGTGCGCCACCCAAAAATGCAAAATCTAACCCGATATTTGTTTGACGTGAAACTTCCCATTTAAGATCAGGATTCGCAAATCTTACATAAGTAGTACCTGCGGGATAATCTCCGGTAGGATACAATGGATAACTGGTTGTACCGGAAATGGTAGAAGTATACAAAGCCTGTGTAAGCTTTGATCCTATTTCCTGGTTACCTGTTAATCCCCAACCGCCTCTCAATTTCAGATAACTAAATGCAGAATTCTGCATAAATGATTCTTCAGAGATCAACCATCCCAGTGAGAAAGAAGGGAAATATCCATATTTATTGTTTGCGCCAAATTTGGTAGATCCATCCGCCCTGAAAATCACTTCCGCCATGTATTTGTTTGCGTACTGGTAGTTGATTCTTCCAAAGTAAGATTGCAGTTCGTTAATATATGCGTAGCCACCTGGCTTGTTATTCACGAGCGTTAACTCTTGTCCTGTACCTGGATTATAAATAGGATCCAATCCATTGATCGGAAATTTATTAATGCTCATATTCCTGCCTTGTACAAATATCTTCTGAAAAGAATGCCCAGCTAAAAAAGTGAAATTATGTTTATCAAAGCTGGTTTTATAGGTTAGATAATTCTCAATAAGCGTATTCTTATTGTACGTATAATAAGTATCTAATCTTCCGTCCTGCTGAGGTTCTTCATTGGGGAGCGATTCAATATCTCGGGTTGAGCTGGAATTATCTATTCCCAGATTCAACTTATATACCAACCCTTTTATGATGGTAAGCGAAGGTGATATATTGCCGATTACCCTGTTAATAGTGGTAATATCTTTAGATAGCCCAAGGCTTACCAGCGGGTTGTTTATATTGGTATATTTAGCTAAGGAGCCATCAGCATTATATACAGGATATGTTGGATTGTTTGCCAATGCACTTCCCAATAATGTTTCTATAGGAGGACGTTCATTTTTAGTGTTGCTGGCTGTAAGGTTAAGATCTATCGTTAACCTGTCGTCCCAGAATTTTTGAGAGGCATTGAACCTTCCTGTATAACGTTTAAGCGTATTGCCTTTAAGAATCCCTTCCTGCACCTGGCTATTCAAAGAAGCAAAGTATACGAGTTTGTCAGAACCTCCACTAAGTGTAAGGTTATTATCGTATGTATGAGCTGTTCTTGTAATTACTTTCTGCCAGTCAGTTGAACCACCCTGGTCGTCCAGCACACCGCCTACAGCAACCACCTGCTTCTTAAATTCATCTGTACCAAATACCGGTATCTTTCTTGCTAATGTAGAAAGCCCTGCGCTACTGTTAAATGTTAGATTGGATGTGCCGGCCTTTCCTTTTTTAGTAGTAATCAGTATTACTCCATTTGCACCCCTTGAACCATAAATAGCTGTAGCAGATGCATCTTTTAATACATCCATTGAAGCTATATCCTGGGGGTTAATAAAATTCAATGGATCTCCACCGCCGGTACTTGCATTATCCAACGGCAATCCATCAATTACGTACAAAGGCGTGCTACCACTTCTTATACTTCCTGCTCCTCTTATCGTAATACCTTGTATGCCTCCTGGCTCACCACTTGCAGATGTAACATTTACACCGGCTACTTTACCCTGCAATAATTGTTGGGGTGTATTTACAATCCCCCTGTTAAATGCTTCTGCACGTACAGATTTTACGGCGCCCGTTACATCTTTTTTATTTTGAGTTCCATAACCTACCACAACTACCTGTGCAAGGTCACCACCCTGACTGGGGAGTAATACGACATTAACGGATGTTTGATCTCCCACTAGAATTTCCTGCATTGCAAAACCAACATAGGAAATTACAAGTACAGATTTGTTATCCATTACACTGATAGAAAAAATTCCATTTGCATCTGAAGTTGAATTTCGGGAAGTTCCTTTTACTGCAATGGTAGCACCAGCTAAGGCGTTTCCATTTGCATCTTTAATAGTTCCGGTAACATTTTTTTGTGTTTGCGCAGAAAGGCGCAAGGTTAATGGCAATAGCAATACCATTAACCATAGCAATCGCTGTCTCATAAGCAAAGTAATTTTGGTTAATAATTTCTAAAGGGTAAACATAATATTATATTTTTAATTGGGCTGCAAGGTAGGCTATGCAAACGTTTGTATTTTTTTCAACTGATTGTAATTCAATAAAACAAGATCAGCTTATCTGTATAGAATTATGAGAGAAAATTCTTAATGCCCGGTAAAAAATACAATCTGTACAAGAAAAGATTAAGCTAAGAATATTTAAAGATTATTATTGATTAAGCGAAGAAATAACAGGCTACTCTTTTAACAAAATCATTATACACAATAAAAAATCTTAAAAAGATGAAGCGCATTATCGAAATACTTACAACAGATCTACAGGGTGGATATGAAGGTCCCAACTGGATTGAGATCTCAGTGAAGGATACATTAACTGGTGTTTCAACTGAAAAAGCATTCTGGCAGCCTCCTGGTGATGTACATACAATTGCGGCAATTGTATGTCATTTAATTGTATGGAGAAAGGCGTTGATAGATGTGCTGGAAAATAAAAAAGATTGGAATGTTGACCAGGAAGGATCCTTTGATACTGCCGCATTTGGCGCCGACAATGAACAACGCTGGAGTAATATTAAAAATGCATTGAATGATACGCAGCAAAGGCTGATGAATTTGCTGGATAACGCTGAACCTGTTCTTGATAAAAAAGTACCTACGAGATCCTATTCTTATCGCTACTTTATTTCAGGCACTATACAGCACGATGCTTACCATCTTGGCCAGATTGTGTTATTGGCGAAACAGGCAAATAATAACCCGTGACAAAAAGATAAATAGGCTGACGATCTGGCTTAATCATATTTGCTGGCAAAAAATAATTGCGACAAAAATTCCAGATTACTAATCGGATTGCTTTTTGTGCAACCAAATGCATGGACAGTTTTTCTCAAACAATTATTTCGGCAACTGAAAAAGTAAAGACCGCCGTTGTTAAAATAGAACGCATAGCGGATTACAAAAACAAGGAAGTGATTTCGGGCACAGGTTCGGGATTTTTATTTTCTTCTGATGGATACCTGTTTACCAACAGCCATGTAGTAAATAATGCCAAAGCTTTGAAAGTGGTATTGCACGATGGATCACGACACTCTGCAACACTTGTTGGTGAAGATGCCAGTACCGACCTCGCTATTTTGAAAATATCAGCTACTGATTTTACCTCAGTTAAACTGGGTAATGCAGAAAATTTACAAGTAGGTGAATTGGTTATTGCTATCGGGAACCCCTTTGGTTTTCAGCATACGGTTACAGCAGGTATTGTAAGTGCACTGGGTAGAACCATGCAGGGGTATGAAGGAAATATGATGGATAGTATGATCCAGACAGATGCTGCATTGAATCCTGGCAATTCAGGCGGGCCATTGATTAATGCCGATGGTGAAGTGGTTGGAGTGAACACCGCCATTATTAATGGTGCACAGGGCTTATGCTTTGCTGTTAGTATAAATACTGCTAAAGAAGTTGCCACACAACTCATCAGTTATGGAAAAGTAAAACGTTCTTATCTTGGGCTTGTAATGCAGCAAATAGAACTGGTGCCCAAACTAAGAGCTATGAATGAACTGAAAAACAGGCATGCACTTTTTATAGTAAAGGTAGAAGAGAACAGTCCTGCAGATAAAGCGGGTTTACTAAGCGGTGATATTTTATATTCATTTAACGACAGGGCAATAGAAACATCTGACCAGCTTTTTAAAGTCCTTACGCAGGAAAAGATCGGGCAGTTTCAGTTTGTTGGTGTATTACGCAATAATCATAAAAAAGAATTCAGGTTAACACCTGCGGAGAAATAATACAGGATTGTTGATTTTGGATTTGTTGATTGCTGATATGAATACATAAAAACAAATTCTGGTTAACACAAATAATACCTTCTACCTAAAAGATATGTGTATGAGCTTTCATTATCTATCGCCCATTTTATATACTAATCAGCTTGCTGAAACCATTGAGTTTTACACAAAAGAATTGGGTTTTATGCTGGAGGCATACAATGCCGATTATGAATGGGCAACGGTAAAGAAGGATCATGTAGAAATTATGTTTTCAAAACCCAATGCACATATTCCATTTGATAAAGCACATTTTACCGGGTCTTTTTATATCAGGGTTAATGATGTAGATGAAATATGGAATCATTTAAAAGAGAGAACTACTATCGTATACAGCCTCGACAATTTTGATTATGGAATGCGTGAATTTGCCATATACGACAACAATGGTTATATACTGCAGTTTGGCGAACCGCTCAACGATGCCTGATTGTTGATCAGTTTTAGTGTAAAGCATAACATCAAACACTAAAAACAGGCGCACGAATTAATGTTGAAATAATACGCCACAATTAAATTTATATTATCCGCTTGAAATATAGATGCTTTTTTATATTTTACAGGTATCGCCATTAAACTTTATTATCCGCGGATGACCCCCAAAACAGACTGGCTTATACTTTGTAGCATGGCTATTGCGATGAGCATGCTTGTGTATGTACCGCTGCAGGCACAAGTAACAGCAGGTATAAAAGTAGGCGGTAAGGTAATAGGCAAAGGCGATACAGTAAATGTTTGCAAAGGCAGCAGCTTGTTATACGAAAGTGCCACATCCGGATCATATAATATCACCTGGCAGTTTAAACATGGGAGTCCTAATAATGGATCAGGTATTAACGCATTCAATGTAAGATATGATAATGTAGGCTTAGATACCACTACGCAAAAAATAGATGGTGGCAATGGTTTTACCGACTCTACATTTATCATTGTACGGGTATCGGATGTTGCGCCATCGGCGTCTTTTAATTTTGCTCCCGACAATGTTTGTGGCAATACGCCCATACAGTTCTCCAATAGTTCAACAGGTACCACAGCATTAAGCTATGTATGGAATTTTGATGACAACAGTTCTTCTACGCAGGAAAGTCCTGCACACCAGTTTCTTTCGGCTATTGGCGCTTCAGGAACGCAAACTTTTAATGTGAAACTTACAGTGTCCAATCAGCTTGGCTGTAAAGATTCCATTAGTAAAACGGTTACGATTAAACGAATTCCCGATGCCGCCATAGGAAATGGTATTCCTTCCGATGTGACCTTTGGTCAGTTCAATGGCATTCAAACATTTAAACGATGCGAAAATGCGTTAAGTTATACATTTCAGTTTACCAATGAATCTACTACCACAGCCATTAATACAACTTATACAATAAGCTGGGGTGATGGACAGCCTGACTCTACTTTTAATACCTGGGCAAACGGAACGATTATTAAACACACTTTTCCCCGTGGTAACAGTAAGATGACTATCAGTGTGAATGGCAGTACCGGCTGCATCGGCATTAAAACGTACAATGTATTTTTAGGTACCAACCCTTCGGGTGGTTTAACCAGTCCCGGCAATTCGGATATCTGTTCATCTGAACCATTGAGTTTTGGCATACGCGACTTTGAAAATAATCCACCCGGTACAGAATATATTTTCAGTGTTAACGATGGTTCTCCATCAGAAACATTTCAGCATTCACCACCAACTCCTGTATCACACTTTTTTACATTCGGATCCTGCGGCGTAACAAGTGGAAGTTATAACAACTCTTATGCCGCGAGTCTTATTATTACCAATCCTTGTGGTTCTACCTCTTCGTCTATAGTTCCTATTTATGTTTCCAGCAAACCCCGGGCGGGTATCTCCGTACCAGCTCCTTCTGTTTGTGTAAATACCAGTATACCTATTGTGAGTACTTCTGTATATGGCAACACCGTTACCTCCACAGGAACTTTTACATCTGATTGCACCAACAATGGGAAGCTGGTATGGGAAATAAGTCCTTCAACTTATACAAGCACAAGTAATTTTGGTTCATTCAATAATCAGCCCTTAAACGGCAATGCGTGGACAGCCGGCGCACCTGCGCTCAATGTAACATTTACGGCTACCGGCACTTATACTATAAAACTATCGGTATACAACGAACGCTGCGGAATGGTTTCAACCACTACCACGCTTTGTGTGCGCAATCCCCCACAGGCTTCGTTTACAGCAAGTCAAAAAAGAATTTGCGGACCAGCGGCTGTACAATTCACAAATACTTCGCCTGCTGGCTTATGCTTTGGCGATACGTATGAATGGGATGTCAGTTATGCTGATCCTGACAATTGCGATGCTGGCTCAGGGATTGGATATAGTTTTGCAAACGGAACTACTTCCACCAGTACGTCTCCTTCTATTAGCTTTTCCCGCGCAGGAAGATATGCGATCCGGCTCACTACTATAGCAACCAATGCAGCCAGCTATTGTGAACGTGCTTACGCCTACGATACGGTATATGTTGTAGCTGCACCATCAGTAGCTATTACTGACCCCGGTGGAATTTGTATTGGCAACAGCATAACGCCGGCGGCTACTGTAAAAAGCTGTTATGCCACAGGTACAGTGAGTTATGACTGGACCTTTAGCAATGGTACTCCCGCAACAGCAAGCGGTTTAAATCCCGGTGCAATTGCATTTAATACGTTAGGCACGCAAACAATACAACTTACGGTAAAAGAAGATGGTTGTAACCTGAGTACCACAAGCAGTGTTACCGTTTCGATAGGGCCGAAACCCACGGCGGAAGCAGGTGCTGATATCAGCATATGCGGTGGCGAAACCAAGCAGATAGGCGCTACGCCTGCAACTGGTATTACGTATCAGTGGACACCGGCTACAGGCATCAGTAATACTGCTATTGCTAATCCAACTATTACATTGCAATACAATGGTGCTGCAAACGATACCACTTACAAATTTTACGTAACTGCGGGACAAGGACCGGAATGCAGCAGCGTAGACTCTATACTTATTACAGTCAGAAAAAATCCTGATATCACAGTATCCTCTGCCGTTAGTATTTGTTCAGGAGATACTGTACAGTTAACAGCCAGTGGTGCTGACCAATATGAGTGGCTGCCTTCATCCAGTCTTAGTAAAAATTCGGGTGATACTGTGCTGGCGTTTCCCTCCAGCACTACTACCTATACTATAAAAGGTAGTAATGGATCTGGCTGTTTCAGCGAAAAAACCATTGACGTAACGGTAAGGCCTACCCCGGTGGCAGAAGCAGGAAATGCAGCAAACATTTGTAGTGGCGATACCATCAGCATAGGTATGACTGCTCAACCCGGCATTAATTACCAATGGACACCTGCAACAGGTATTCTCAATCCATCGATCGCTGATCCCGGTGCAGTGCCTGTATACAATGGTGTATCTGCCGATACGAGTTACACTTATTATTTAACTGCTTCGCTAGGTAGTTTTTGCAGTGCATCAGATTCTGTAGTGATTACGGTAAGAAAGGCACCGCAACTTACGGTATCAACCTCTACGCCTGTTATTTGTAAAGGAACCGCTGCTACCATTGAAGCTAATGGTGCAGAAAACTATAGCTGGCAACCAGCGCAGGGACTCAATAACACCAACACCGCAACTGTAACCGCTACACCCCAAACAACTACTCAATATACAGTAACCGGCAGCCTGGCGAATGGCTGCAGCCAAACACTTCCCGTAACTATTACAGTAAACGAACATGCCAAAGCAGTATTTAATGCGTCAGAAACAATATTGTGTGCTCCTTCCAATTTAAATACCATTATTAATGCAACAGTATTCTCTGATCAAAACAGTGCTTATCAATGGTATGTTGATGATGCATTTATTGGCAGCAACAGCACCGGTGAATTTCCTTTATACCAGGCTACAACGCCGGCGGATACGCTAAATGTTAAACTGGTTGCCATCAGTGCAGCGGGCTGCAATAACGATAGTATGCAAATGCAATTGGTTACCCGTCCTTCCGTTCAGCCATCCTTTACAAAAGATAAAGACAGCGCCTGCGGTCCGTTGGAAGTACATTTTCAGAACACTACTCCTGCTTATCCGGGAACACAATATGCCTGGGATTTTGGCAATGGTGAAACCAGCAGTATAGAGCAACCCTCTGCAGTTACTTATCTGCCCAGCGCTGATTACATCGATACTACTTATTATATCAGCCTCAGTGCTAACAATGGTTGTGGAGATGTAATGATTCGTGATACAGTAAAAGTTTTCGCTAAATCACAGGCACGTTTTATTGCAAGCCCACCTGAAGGTTGTTCGCCATTCAAAGCAAACTTTATCAACTCATCAAGAGGCAATAACACGTTGTATTATTGGGATTTTGGGGATGGGCAAAAAGATACGACAAATACCACCGGCAATCTTCAGCATATATACACTACCGGTAGTATTACAACATATACGGTATCGCTTACCAGTGAAAACCGTTGCGAACGAAACACGCAAAGTATTAACCTGCTGGTATCGCCTAACCAGATACAGGTTTTGCTGGAAGCCAATGGCAATGAGCTTTCAGGGTGTGCACCTCATCCGGTAACGTTTAATAACAGTAGTGTAGGTGCCGCAGTATTAACATGGGATTTTGCGGATGGCACACCAGCGGTTGTTACTCCTAATGATCAAACTACTATATCTCATCAATTTGACAAGGGCGGTATATACCAGGTTAAAATACATCTTGAAAACAACTGTTCTGATACTACGGTTTTCAGAACCATAAAAGTATACGACAGACCTACTGCAAGCTTTACAGTAAATACGCCTGTTGTTTGCCCGGGATCAGCAGCCAGCTTTACCAATAATTCTTCCAATGCAAATGCATACGAATGGATATGGGGCGATAATACCGCCAGCAGTCCTTCTGTAAATGGATCTCATAATTATGGTGCAGCAAATGAGTACCAGGTAACACTGGTAGCATCGCTGGCCAATAACAACGGTTTTGCATGCAGAGATACGGCTGTAAAAACCATAACTGTTCGCGATAAAATAACTGCTGAAATAATCAGCGATCCGTTTAAAAACTGTGTACCACTCAATTACACTGCTACTGCTGCCAATGCGCAAAATGCACAATCCGTAACATGGACTATTATCAATACAAATACATCTGAAAGTATTTCTTATAACGGTTCAAGCGCCGGTTATACGTTTACTAACGATGGCGCCTACACTATAAAGCTGGTTGTTAAAACCGCTCCTGCATGCAGCGACAGCATTACGCAGGACCTTGTGCTGTACAATACGCCTTCTATTGCATTGGCGCCGCTGAATGTAGCCACCTGCAATCACGATACAATAATCAGTTTTACTTCTTCGGTTACGTATGCTGATAATGATCCGCTTAATTACAGTTGGTTTGTAAACGGAATAGCTGCCGGCATGCAACCTTCTTTGCAATATCATTTTATGGTTCCGTACAACACACCAGATGCTACGCCATTTATAATACAGGTATTGGCCCAAAACAGCCATGGTTGTGGCGATACATCTAATCCCGGCAACGTAACCATATATCCTTATCCCGTTCCTGCCATCAATGTTTATCCTTCAGTTGTATTACAACAACCTGAATATACATTTACTTTTTCGGATACGTCACCGGGAGATCCAAATGAAATATATACCTGGCAAATGGGTGACCAAACCTTGCAGGAGTTTCATGGGCAGCAGATAAAATACCAGTATGGAGATACAGGCACGTATCATGTTAAATTACTTGTAGTGAATTACCTCACGGGATGTACAGCGCGGGATTCAGTAGATGTAACAGTTTTGTATGTACCCGGCTACCTGTATGTTCCCGATGCTATGTGTATGGGATGTAGCAATAATGCATTGCGACGGTTTTTACCTATGGGCAATGGATTAAAAGAATACAGGCTGAGGATTTATAACGCTTACGGACAACTGATGTTTGAAACTACCAGTCTTGATGCGAATGGTGCACCAAATGTAGCGTGGGATGGCACTTTTAATGGTAAGCCATTGCAGCAGGATAGTTATGTGTGGCAGATAGAAGCCAGGTATAAAAACGGAACAGAATGGAAAGGGATGAAATATCCTGGCGCATCGTACCCGGTTAAATCGAGCTTTATTACAGTGATTAAATAAATGCAGCAGCGTATGAGCAAACAAATGTTGAAATACTGGTTGATGGCGCTTTTGGTGTTGCAATTTTGTACTGCCCATGCACAGGATCCATTTTTTAGCCAGCCTTACCTTTCGCCCATTTATTTAAATCCGGCGGCAACCGGCTCGGGCGAATATGATTTGCGGGTGAGTGCCATTCATCGCCGGCACTGGATGAACATTCCGTCGCAATTTAATTACTCTGCTGTGTCGGTAGATAAATTCTTTTCTTCTATCAACAGTGGATTTGGTTTAATGGGCATTAATTCAAATGAAGGATACTTGAGAAGCAATGGCTTTTATGCATCGTATGCATATTCTGTTTGCGCGGGTACAGAAAGCGTAGCAGAAAATGGAGGTATGCCAAAATGGTTCTGGACATCGGGAATGCAGTTTGGCATGTTGCAACGAAGTATTGATTACAGCAAACTCGTATTTGCAGATGAATTGAATATAAATGGGATAATACCTGGTATGGTGTCGCAAGCAGATATGGCCATCCGCAGTGGAAAATTTATTCCAGATATATCTGCCGGAACCTATTTTAATTATTCGCTTAATTCCAACAGTCGCCTGTTGGCGGGCTTTAGCGCACATCATTTAAACAGACCCGACGAATCGCTCACTTCTACCGGTGATACCGCCCGCAGTCAATTGCCCGTCCGGTGGACAGGAAATATTATGTATACCTATACAAACTCCGAACGCAGATGGTCTTATTCCCTTTCTGCTATCGGATATCAACAGGGAGAGCACAAAAATTACCAGGTAGGAATAGAAGTTACGCAAAACGAATACAGTGTAAGTTTAGGAGGATGGTATAGAACAAGCGGGAGTTTTAAAGATATGCAAACCATTGGACTCTCTGTTGCTTTTACCATTTTGGGCCGCAACAGCGATCATAGCAAAATAAAAGCGGGCATTGCGCATGACGCGTTGCCAGGTAACGGCAATGGGTACTCTTATGCAGGAGGAAGCACAGAAGCCGCCATTGTTTGGGACTATCAAACATATAAAGTAAATGCCGATGATCCCTGCAAGCCAAGAATAAATAGTACAAGTGCCTGCCCTGTGAAGTAAAAAACAAATATTGCCATAATACCGATTCTTAATTTGCCATATACGACAACAAAGGATATATACTGCAATAGAGAGAAAAGCTTATCAGCCAGCAATTCAGAAATAGAATATAACTATTGCTGTTTTTGTTTCTTTAAAAATCTTTGTTCCAATGCATCCAATGATTTTGTGTACCCTGCACGGTCTATAAAAGCTGCGGGATTATATGGATCGCCTGGATTATGTTTTTTATGCAGATCAAATTGGGCGGCGTGCGAAGCAAGCCATATATCAAATTTCAATTGTTTCATCGACCGAAAGGTATAAGCGTAATCTGATTCTATATTGGGGTACGCTAATGCTTCTGAAAAGTTTCTGTCAGCAACAATGCTTGGCATATTGGCAATTAATACTTCATAGGACCTATTTTTATCATTTACCGTAAACATATAACTGCAAGATCCCTTTGTGTGCCCGGGATGATGCAATAAAACTAATTTTGTATTACCTAATTGAATTACTGATTTGTCTTTTAGCAAACTATCAGCAACAACAGGTTGGAAACTTTCTCCAAAACGGTTTAACTCATGGTCTGTTGCTCCTGATTTTAACGCATCCGCTTCGGCGGCATCGGCCCAAAATTTAGCGCCTGTTTCTCTCTTTATGGCAGCCATGGCGCCAAGGTGATCATAATGCGCTTGTGTAGTAAGCAGCATTTTTATATCACAATAACGAAAACCAAGGTCAGCTATATTTTTTTTGATCATTTCCAAAGAACCTTCCATTCCAGTATTGATAAGGATATTACCATTATCTGTTACAATTAAATAAGACGACAATTCATAAGTGCCAACATAATATACATTACCTACTATCTGAAAGGCAGGAAATGGCTTTGACCAGTCGGCTGTGTTATTGTAAGGCACTTTATATAATCCAACGTTGAAGAAAAGCAGGCATACTATGGCTAGATACAGATGGGTTTTATTTATGCTTATCAAAGCAAATGATTATGGCTGCTAATATCTGAAGTTTTTGTACAGCTTAAAAGCTATAAAGCTAATTTTTATATGAGGTTTGATAATTAATTGGCAGCCTAAATATCTTTTATTGAACCGTACAACTGATACCGCACAGTGACACCTGCGTTGCGATATGTTAAATTCGATCCAATAAAAACAATGTGAAATGTGGCTTCGTACATTTTTTGGTTGAAATAGAGATACCTGAAGTCATTTATAAGTTTAATTCAAAAACATTTCATCTACCAGCAGCAAGCGCCTGTCTTTACCATTTACGATATATGGCTTTGCTACAATTTTAAGATACGAAACTGTATGTGGTTTAAAGGAGCCTTGCAATATTTGTAACGTGGGTTTTTCACCCTTTACCGGCATAGGAGGCTTTATAGTTAAAAGCAGTTTAGCATTTTGTTCATCACTTCCACCCCACACTTCTAATACACCCGGCGGATAGATCCCTGTTGGTTCTTCAAGCATATAATGCAAGCCTACCGATGAAAGCACAATTGGTTTATAAAATAAAGACACTAATACCATATCCGTTGCTCTTACACCTGCCCAATTGTTGGCCCATGCCGGATTGTTAGCGCCAATCACTCCAAGCTTTTTATTAAAAAAAGTATTGGCACCTTCTGCCTGGTGTACACCATTAAGCGGAAAAAGCAAACGCACGCTATCAGGCATAAAAGAATTTCTAAGAAAATCGAAAGTAGCTACATCACTCGCATACCAACCTGCTTTATATGCTTTTGCTTTTATGGTTGTATTTTTATCGATGACAGTTTTTCCATCAAATACAGGCGAGTGAATACTATCTGGTTCTGTACCATCTGTGGTAAAACGGATCTCCACTCCTTTTACAGGATGACGCAATTGAACAGCTAAATCCTGCGAGAAAACCATAGTGGCGTTTTTTACCTGTGGTGGATTAAGCTTAAGCGGGTCTTTACCATCATCTACAAATCCTTCAATGAACGTAATGTTTTTATGCGCCTGTTGCAATTGTGTTGCTTCGGCAGGTGTAACAGCGGTGTTCCAGATAGAAATGGTCTGCAGGTTTTTAAATCCATTTATCTTTTCTTTCAATTCATTAAAAGTTATTTTAGAACCGGAGAGTGAAAGTTCTTTCAAATGTTTTAATGAAAGCAATGCATCCAATCCTTTAGAAGTTACATCCGTAAAATTAAGATCAAGCCTGCGCAAGTTCTCAAACTGACTTACCACAGTAAGGTCTTCATCTTTCACCGGCATTTTATTCAAACAAAGCGATACCACTTGTTTTTTTATTTCATCCAGCTCCTGTATTTGCTTTACAGTATATGCGCTGCTGTTATATATGTTTACATCCAATGCGGGAGATTCTTTTGCAATAGGAGCGATAGTGCGATAATCTGTATTAAGTTTTGCAATTGTTTTTTCATCAGCGGCGGAGAAATCGAATTTTTCTACTTCTACCGGCTTCAGAATAGCAGTTGCCATCAACCGGAGTGAATCATCCGGGGGTAATGCAATTACTTTTCCACTAAACCGTGCATCTTCTTTTATCCATAAAGCAAGCAACATTGCTTCTTCTTTTGTTAACTGTGGTTTGCCGGATGGTGGCATATGTTTTTCTTCTTCTAATGGAAGATGTACCCGTTCCAGTAAAAGACTTACATCAGGGCTGCCAGGCACAAATAATTTCCCTGATTTACCACCTTTACGTATAGCCGCAGAATCTATCAATGACAATTCTCCTTTTAATTTGCTTGGGTTATGACAGGAAGCACATTTTTTTTGCAGGATAGGCTGGACAACATGATCAAATATCAAAGCCTGGTCAACAGGAACTACAGGTGCTTGCCTGTTGGCAATAATAGGTTCCATTATAAAATCTTCTCCATGCGATAATGTGGCGCCATAATGCCCCGTGATGATAAGTGCAACTATCGTAACAGCCGCAGACGCCCACGCAACAGGTCTTTTGTACCATCTTCTGTTGCGAAGCCAATAAACAATACTGCCCAGGAAAAAAACAAACACACCTGTCCACTTATGCCATTGCAGGGTTTCACCACCATATCCTTCTTCATGTGAAAGAAACAATCCCATGATTACTGTAATGCCTGACAATAGCGCGCCACTCAATAAAAAGATCCGGGATAATTTCCGGTATACATCATCTGTAGTGTTATTTCTTTTGAAACCCAATAATTCCAGCAGTACAGCCAATATCAACAGCACTATCGGAAAGTGCAGTAATAGCGGATGCATGCGCCCAACCGGCTGAAGCCAGTAAGGCAATACCAGTTTGCTTTCAAACAAAAGAAGGAAAACAATAAAAATATTGAGGACAATTAATAACTGTTCTGCAAAAGCAAATAATCTTTTATTCATTGAAAATGGCGGCAATTAAAATTTATCTGACTAGGGTTGATAATACAATCGTTATTTCTTTGTTTAACTGATAATATCTTTCACTACTTTACCTGAAACATCTGTTAACCGGTAACGGCGACCAAGGTGTTTAAAAATCAGTTTTTCATGATTCAAACCTAACTGGTTTAAAATTGTTGCCTGAAAATCGTGTACATGCACAGGATCTTTCGCAATATTGTAACCGAGCTCATCGGTTTCTCCATATACAATGCCGGGCTTTATTCCACCGCCGGCCATCCAGATGCTAAAGCAACGTGGGTGGTGATCGCGTCCATAATTATCTTTTGTAAGCGTGCCTTGGGTATAGCTGGTTCTACCAAATTCTCCGCCCCATATTACCAGGGTTTCGTCAAGCAATCCACGTTGCTTTAAATCTATTACCAAAGCTGCTGAAGCCTGGTCAACGTCTTTTGCCTGTTTGGCTATTTCAAAAGGAAGATTACCATGCTGATCCCAACCCTGGTGATACAATTGCACAAAGCGAACACCATTTTCAGAAAGTTTACGTGCCAGTAAGCAGTTGGCTGCAAACGTTCCGGGTACCAAACAATCCGGTCCATATAATTTTACTATATCATCGGGCTCTTTTGAAAGATCCATTACTTCAGGTATAGCTGTTTGCATACGATAAGCCATTTCATATTGCTTGATGCGTGTTGCAATTTCAGGATCGCCAAACTCCTGGTAAGACATCTCGTTCAATTCAGAAAGCTGGTCAAGCATATCCCTGCGATCTTTTCTGCTCATACCTTCCTGGTCGCGCAGGTATAATACCGGATCTTCTCCCTTACTGAACTGTACGCCCTGGTGTACAGAATCCAAAAATCCATTTGACCATAATTTGGAATAAACGCCCTGCCCATTACCAATGCCTCTTGAAAGCAATACAGTAAAGGCGGGAAGATTTTTATTTTCATTGCCCAATCCATAACTCAACCACGATCCCATACTCGGGCGGTTACCCTGTTGTGATCCGGTTTGTATAAAAGTTAATGCAGGATCGTGGTTGATGGCTTCTGTATATATAGATTTTACAATACACAGCTCATCTGCAATTTTTGCAGTATAAGGCAACAGATCGCTTATCCATGCCCGTGATTGTCCGTATTGTTTGAAATCAACAAAGGAACCTACCAATGGAAACGAAGCCTGGTTGGCAGTCATGCCTGTAAGGCGTTGATTACCTCTAACGGAAGGAGGAATTTCCTGCCGTTCATTTCTCTCAACTTCGGTTTGTAATCAAACAGCTCCTGCTGAGAAGGAGCTCCGTTCTGAAAAAGATATATTACTCTTTTCGCCTTTGGCGCAAAATGCGGAATGCCTGGTGTTAACCCTTCTTCTGCACCTGCATTCTTAAACAGATCAGGCATCAATAATGAGCCAAGGGCTACGCTTCCTATACCAAGACTCATGGTAGAAAGAAACCGCCTTCTGTTCCACGTAAACCCGTTTTCTAATATTTCTTTTTCCATTTGAATATGTTTATAATTGCGTTATCAGGATTTTGTAACTGTTTCTTCTAAGTTATATATTGTTGTTACCACCCGCATCAACACTGCAAGCTTTTTGGTATCTACATCGGTTGGAACAGGATACTCGCCAACAGCCAGCATTTTTTGTGCAACAGGCAACTCCATACCGCCGGCTTCTTTATCATAATACTTCAATAATACATCCACTTCTTTTTCTGTTGGTTTTCTGCAAACAATGGTTCGGAATGCGGTAACAATTTTGTCTTTCGTATCTGTATTCTGTTCCAGCAATTTAGCAGCTAATACCCTTGATGCTTCCAACACTGTTGGATCATTCATCATTATCAATGCCTGCAGCGGAGTATTGGTTCTCAATCTTTTCACTTCACATATATCACGATTGCTTGCGTCAAAAATTGCCATTGATGGCGGCGGCACCGTTCTTTTTATGAGCGTATACATTCCCCTACGATAAAGTGCTGCACCATGATCCTGCACATACATAGATAACAATCCACGACCAGATGTAGCACCTTCCCACAAGCCGGCGGGCTGATACGGTTTTACACTTGGTCCGCCAATGGCAGGATTTAATAACCCGCTGCTTGACAATACAAGATCCCGCACATATTCTGCGGCTATGCGGTAACGTGGTCCATGCGATAAATAAATATTATCCGGGTCAATACCTTGCTTTTCTTTAGTAGTTATGGCTGATTGTCGGTAGGTAGCAGATGTAACCATTTGCTTTACCAAACGCTTGATGTCCCAGTTATGTTCCATAAAGTCTACCGCCAGCCAGTCAAGCAATGCTGGATTTGAAGGTAGTTCTCCCTGCATACCAAAATCACCGGACGTTTTTACAATCCCTCTTCCAAAAAATTCCTGCCACAGGATATTTACATACACTCTTGCAGTGAGTGGATTTTGTTTATCAAACAACCATTCTGCCAGGCCTAACCTGTTCTTCGGGTAGTCTTTATTGAAAGGAAGAATAGCAGCAGGTGTGCCTGGTTCTACTACATCACCCGGCGCATCGTATACACCTCTTTTAAGAATATGAGTAGGACGGATAGTATCCAGATCGCCCATTACAGATACAATCAGTCTTTGTGTATCGGGTTTGTTTATAAATGTAAGAATGCTCTTTACATCGTCGTTGCTGATTTCCATCAACGGCTTCTTGGCATATGTTTCCGGTCCGCCAATTACAGATTCAATACCTACCTCTTTTACATTGTTGAAGAAAGCAAACATCTGGTAATAATCCTTCTGGGAAAAAGGATCGTACTTATGATCATGGCAATGCGCACATTCTAATGTAATACCCAACAAACCTTTTCCAAACAAATCATTCCGGTCTGTAACATACATAATCCTATATTCTTCAGGGATCACGCCACCCTCTTCTGTTATTTTATGATTTCTGTTAAACCCTGTAGCCAGTAATTGTTCCTTTGATGAATTAGGTAACAGATCGCCAGCCAATTGCCAGGTAACAAAATCGTTGTAATGCATATTTTCATTAAACGCATGAATTACCCAATCACGCCATGGCCATTGTGTGCGGTAGCCGTCATCCTGGTATCCATGAGAGTCTGCATACCTGGCAAGGTCTAACCAATGAACAGCCATTTTTTCTCCATAAGCAGGTTGAGCCATCAGCTTATCTACCATCTTTTCATATGCATCCACACTTTTATCCGCCAGGAATTCATCCATCATTTTTATAGAAGGAGGCAATCCCGTAAGATCGAGACAGAGGCGTTTTAATAAACGTTCTTTATCCGCTTCTTCATTGGGTGATAATCCTTTTTCTTCCTGCTTTGCGAGAATAAAATAATCGATATCGTTTCTCGGCCATTTATCATTTTTGATTTTAGGCAATGGTGCTTTCTGTGGTGGAACAAATGCCCAGTGTTTCTGATAACGGGCGCCCTGGCTGATCCATTTCTGAATTAAATCAATTTCGTGCTGGGATAATTTAAGATTAGATGCGGCCGGCGGCATCAACATAGATGTATCCTTTGTTGTGATGCGTAAGTATGCCTGCGAAAGTTCTGGCTTTCCTGCTACCAATGCATGTGCTCCAGGATTTTCTTTCAGCGCAGCGAAAGCACTTACAGGATCATCCATACGCAAGCCAGCTTTTCTTTTATTGGCATCCGGCCCATGACAGGCTAAACATTTATCAGAAAGAATAGGACGAATATCAAAATTGTAGCTTACAGAATCCGGCAGCCGTGCTGTATCGTGCTTACTGGAATCATTGCTACCACACGATTGAAACAATAGTACAGCTCCAAAAATCAGGCTTACCGTGCAGTATATCTTTCCTGAAAAAGTCATATGGCAATTATACTTTTAGGCTTCTCATTAAATACATCATGGAAAAATTACATATCAGCTACAATTTACTTCAATTTGGCGGCTCAACCGTCATGAACTGTTATGCCAATTTCCGGTACGCAAAATAAGCAAACATTTCTAATTCACATGTTAATATGTGCATACATGTTATTGTAACAGTTCAGCAGAATTTTTATCCAGGAATAAAGCGCAATCCGGGTGAGATTGGAGGATACTTGCAGGAAAGAGATTACTGACAGGATTTTCCAGTGTATTCTTTACTGCCATTGCTTTTCGCTTATCCGGCACCGAGCAGATAATAGCGGCAGACTTCATGATTTGTTTGATAGACATGCTGATGGCCTGGGTGGTACTTCTGCCAGGCTGTTGAACCAACCTTCGTTTAATTGCTGCAGGCGGCAAGGTTCATCCAGGTTTACAATGATGTAAGGTTGATCTATATCAAAATCTGCAGGAGGATCATTGAATGCGAGGTGTCCATTCTCGCCGATCCCTACCAGGGCAACATCTACAGGATGTGCTGCAATAATAGTGTTCAATCGCTCGCATTCCTTTACAGGATCAGTTTCTCCATTGATCAGGAAAACGTTTTGCAAAGGAGGCATTTTTGTAACAAAACGTTCAGTAAGATATTTTCTGAAACTAGCTTTATGCGTTACCGGTAGCCCGATGTACTCATCCAGGTGAAACATTGTTACAACACTCCAATCAATACCTTCTTCTTTTATCAATTGCTTTAGTGTTTCAAACTGGCTGGCACCGGTTGCCAGTATAATAGATGCTTTCCCTTTTTCTTTAATCGCCTTTTTTATTAACTCAGCCGTTGTTTTACCGGCTACAATACCCAGCGCTTCTGCGTCCTTTAAGATCTCCTTTTTCATGCTGTACGTAATTAATTATACTTAGTGAGATTATTTCAACCATTTATCGAACCATGCAAAAGCCTCAGCCTGCATTTGTTTATCAAATTTGTGCGGACCGGGATAATAAGAACAATGATAACGATCGGAAGCGTTCGCATTTTTATATACTTCCTGTAATATATTATCCGCAGCTTTCATTTCAGGAAGGGTATACAGCTGATCCTCGCTATCGTTCAGCACCAGGGTAGGCAGAGGAACCCGTAATCCCAATATTTCAGGGAAGTCCAGTTCGTTGGGAAGCAAAGGCACATATGTCATCCATGTATGCGTATACGATTTGTTCAACAAAAAGTCCTTCCAGGTAGTCATAAATCCAACGCATACTGCACATTTAATTCTTTCGTCCAATCCAGCCATAAACACAGTGCGCATACCACCTCCGGATAATCCACCACAACCAATTTTGTTGGCATCAACATCATTACGTGCACATAATATATCAAGCGCTTTACGGTCTTCTGCAAAAAAAACAGCTGGCCATGTAGTGCCCGCACTGAATAAAGATTTTGCCATGACATGCTCATGTTCGCTGGCCCATGTATTATATTTTTCAATATTTACCGGGTTTTCAGGATCATCATCATTCAAACCCCCTCTTAAATGTTCGGGAACATCCTGCAACATAACTCTTCTGCTGGCAAAAGGAAAAGCATCAGACACCATTACCACATAACCGCGTTTCGCAATCTCGTTTGCCCATGCTTTTCCTTCATAATAGTTCTGCTGATGTTCAACAAGAAAAGGAAGTTGCGCATCAGATGTTTTAGTAATTTTTCTGGTACCGAGATATTTGTTACCACCATGATCATGAAAAGCCAGTATGCCCGGTAATTTGCCTTTTGCATTAACAGGTTTTAGTACAATAGCATCAGTAGGGCGCCCATAAGGCAATTGCCAACTGAGTTCTTCTATATGCAAGCCATCATACTCATATTGTTTTTTTACAGTAACGGAAGGAATACCACCAATATCAGGAATGGCTAAGCGCAGCTTTGCCTGTTGTCTTGCTGCCTTCTTCCATACTTCTACATCTTTCCATTGTGTTTGCCGGAAGGAAAACGACGGCAACTTATTTGCAGTTAAAGACGCAGCCCATTCACCATATTGTCCTATAAGGCTTAATGATGTTTCTTTTGTTGCAGAAGACATATTATTGATATTTAAAACAGGCGATCCTTGCACTGAAGCAAAACCTTTGGTAAGTAATCCAATACCGGTTATACCGGCGGTTTTTAAAAAAAATCGGCGTTTGCTTTTCATCCACGAAAATTGTGTGGTCTAAGTTACCACTTGTAAATGAACAGCATTCAATCAGGCAAAATATTCTGCATACGATTGCGCAAAGGAAAGATTTCTTGTATTAAGGCATATATACAATATTAGCCTACTTGTCTTTATATGCTATATTGTATGATCCTGAGCCAAGCTCAATGCGCAACGCATTATCTTCTTTGTTGGCTTGTTGAAGGGTCTCCAAAGGTTTTCCGTTCAGCATTGCATTTTCAACCTGATTGCCGGGTACATATACGCTTGCTTTGGAGTTGGGTGGAATAACAATATGCCAGTTAAATGTTTTACCTTTTTTCTTCCAGTTACTAATGATTACGCCAAACAAAGAAGTGAAAGATGTATTTACGCTATCAAGACCGGGCACTGGTTGTGGCTTCAGTATGAAATGCTTAAAACCGGGAGATGCGGGACTATAATTGATGCCGCCCAGTGTTTGGTAACACCAGGCTTCAAAATTGCCTGAAAGAATTTTCTGACTTTCGCCATTCATTCCGGGTCCGGTGGTATCAGAGTTCCAGAGCTCCCAACTGGTAGTAGCGCCCTTCGATATCATATATCCCCAGCTTGGCAGATCTGTTCTTGTTGCAATAGTATATGCTACTTCGGGATGACCTACGTTAGTCAACACCTGCATCTGCCATTGCATGCCTATCAATCCCACAGAAGTATGCCCGTGGCGTGTTTCCATAATATCTTTCACCAGGTTGTCCACTACTTTCGTTTTACTATCATCAGGCACTAACCCAAATGCTAACGGAAGTGTGTATGCGCACTGTGAACTACTTTCATATACTCCTGTGGTTTTATCTAAAAATCGCGCATTAAACGCATCATATATTTTGTCGGCACGTTCTTTAAAATATGCTTCATCCTTTGATTCGTTCAGCAATTTAGCTGCTCTTTCTACAATCCTGCAATTGTTATACAGATATGCTGTACCTAATAAAGCTTTCGGTGTTTCTGCACCTGAGCCGCCCATTTTCAATGCATTTACCCAATCGCCATAATCGCAATAATCAGTGGTGTTATCCGCTTTCAGATAAGCCTTCAATGTATACTGCACAAAATTTTTCATCATGCTATAATTATCGCGCAGTATGCGGATATCGCCATAAAAACTATAATGCCAGTCTGGTATAATGGTTGCCACACTCGGCCATAAAATGCCTTTGCTGTTAAACGTCCAGTAAGGAGGAAGAATTTCCTGCAGGCTTCCATCAGCACCCTGGTGCGTTCTGTAGTTATGAACAAAATGATCATAAAAGTTCGCCACATTAAATTCCCATCCCTCACTTTCTGACGTTTTGGAAGGATGCCCACTCCATGGCATACGTTCATCCCTGTCTGGCTCCATGGGCAAGCTCCTGTTCTGCATGCGCGTTCCCCATCTTGCATTCAGGTATACACGATTCAATAACGCATTGGAACTGGCGAAATTTCCCACTATATCAAAATCAGTATGCGTAACCAATCCTTCAAAATTCGATGTATCCGGTGTTCCGGGAAAACCTTCTACCTGCACCCATCTTGTAGCATTTCCTTTAAACCGCGGACTCCATATTTCTTTTCCTTCGCCCTTGAGAGTATATACATCCATATTTAATGCACTGCGATCATTCTGGTATTTTAACGTGCCATCCGGAAGTACATTAAAACTTGAATGCATTTTTACAGCAGTACCTTTGGGTCCTTTTACTTTTAAACGTACTGTTCCATAAAACGACTGACCGAAATCAATCATCCAGATCCCGGGTTTTGGTTGAAGGATTCGTTTTGGATGCAATACTTCGGTTATGCGTATAGGTTCGAGCATCTGGGCTTCCATATTTCCACCGGGAGTTTCCATAATATCTACTGTTTGCCATTTGCTGTCATTAAAGCCAACACTGCTCCAACCGGTCATTTCACGTCTTGCATCGTATTCCTCCCCATCATACTCATTGCTTGCGCGTATAGGTCCGTCGGCAGTAATTTTCCATTGCTCATCCGATGCAATAATTTCTTTTGTTCCGTCCGTATATTCAATATGCATTTGCATTAGCAGTCTTGGAAAACCATAATTGTGCATTGGCACAGGTACTTTTTTTCGCGGCGCAAAAAATCTTCCGTTGCTCAATACTACTCCTATTGCATTCTTCTGCGTTTTAACTTGCTTAGTAATGTCAAAGCTTACGTACAATAATCTTTTATTGTAACCAGACAAGGCAGGGTTTAACAACTGATCACTCACTAATTTTCCATTCATGTAAAAATCAAAGAAACCTACACCACATACAAAAGCGGTAGCATTTTTTATCTTTTTTGATACTGTAAATTCTTTGCGCAACATTCTTGCAGCCAGCCGCCGGTGTTCGGTTGTCGTGTCGTAATGATCAGTGTCTTTATTCAATCCGATCCATTTACCAATCCAATCTGTTTTATTCAGCAAACCCATTGACCAAACAGCAGACTTACTCCAGGCAGACATCACTTCTTTATTATTCCCTGATCTTGTCCATACACGTACTTTCCAGTAACAACGTTGGTTGGATACAAGTGAGGCAGCCTGCTTATCCTGGCTGTTGTTACCATATATTACATGTGAAGAATTATCAGAGACGACTTTTTTCGAATCCCACAGATCACCCCTGTTTTTTTGCAATAATTCAGGTGTTGAAGCAACTATTATTTGATACGCAGTTTGTATAATACTTCCATTATCACCTGTTAAAGGTGCCTGTATAAACCATCCTAAATTTGGTTGTGTAATATCAATACCTATTGGATTGTCGCGGTATTCACAGCGCAGATGTACCGCTACAGGAAGTGGTTCATTAGCAGAAGAAAAAGAACCAATACCAATAAATACACACAGTAAAATAGCTTTAATAAAAGAATACTTCATTACACTGATTTTAAAACAACAGGGTTCTGTAAAACAAATAACAGGAAATAGCTCTTTTACTATTTCCTGTTATACAATTAATCAATCAATCTAATATCCCGGGTTTTGCACCAGGCTTGAATTTATCTGGATCTCTCTCGCAGGAATTGGATACACTAATCTCTGTTCAGTAACATTAAAGGCTGCTGGTAATATCCAACCATATTCAGCTTTTAAAAGTGCGCCCTTTGCCGTTGTTTTTTCAATTGCTTTACCAGTGCGGATAAGATCGAGCCAGCGATGATTTTCAAAAGCCAGTTCATGCCGCATTTCATCTGAGATATTATCTTTAGTGGCCGCACCAAGATCATCCAGTCCAGCCCTGTCTCTTACCTGGTTCAGGAAAGGTAATGCATCTCCTTCCTTACCTTGCTCAGCCAGGCACTCTGCCAATAGCAATAACGTTCCCGAATACCTGAAGATAGGAAAGTTATCGGGCGTGTTAAACGAAGTAGCATATGGAGGATGAAAATATTTTTTCACCATATACCTGAAAGTTGTTCCAGGTGTAGGTGTATAATTTACGGGGCTTTTTAATCCTGTAATCGTAAAATCTTCTACACCACTAATAGTGCCTTCTACTACCGATACAGAGGCATCTAATCTTTCATCACCATCTTCATAAGATGCCACCATTTCATCAGTAGGCACATTCCATCCGCTGAAGATATTCATGCGACCACCATCAAATCCCATAATCAAACTGGTATTGGTAGCCTTTGGCATAAACACCCAGGCAAACTGGCTTTGTTGCCCGCTCACTAAGTCAGACATATACTGTACATCAAAGATGGATTCTTTATTATTTTTATTAGCAGGATCAAATACATCTGCATAATTGTTTAAAAGCCCATAGTTCATCCCTACTACATCTCTTAATTCCTGTTCGGCTTTAGGATAGTCAGGCGCAGCTTGTGTCATATAAACATACGCCAGCAACATTTTAGCGGCTCCTTTGCTTGCGTGGCCAGCCTGCGGAAAGCTGGTAACTGTTGGCAATAACGGAATGGCTATAGCCAGATCAGCTTTTATCTGCGTATAGATTTCATCAACAGTATTTCTTGCTTTGAATGATTCCTCCGCATTCTGAATCTGATCAAGCTGTAATGGAACACCTCCATAGTGCGTAACCAAATCGAAATAATAGTAAGCACGGAGAAATGAAGATTCTCCTGTGAGCGTATCCTTTGCTCCCTGCGATAAAAAGGTATTATCAGTAAGCTGGTTAAGAATAGTATTCACTCTTGAAATACCATTGTAATCACTTGTCCACCTGCTGCCGGGGGAGTTAGGAATAGCGCTGGATTGCGCGTTATCCAAAAACTGCGCATAAGCTTCGCGGTGAGGTTCAAAGCCGCGGTTGGCCTGGTAGATGGTAAAAAAGGTATTATCTGATCTCATTTCATCTTCATACACGCCAATAATTGCAACGTCGCGTAATGGTACGTATGCGGCATTCATAGCCTGCAGGAACTGGGTTTTATCCTGGAAAAATGAGGCAGAGCTAAGCGATGTAGGCGGTGTAAGATTTAAAAAATCTTTATTGCATGATAACAAACAAACCGCCGCAAATACAATCAATAATATTTTATTCTTCATATAAAGAGATTTAAGTGTAGGGTTTTAAAATTGAACGTTTACACCTAATGTATATATCCTGGCTATGGGGAAGGCGGTGAAGTCGCGACCTAATCTTAAGCCATCTAAACCATTCAATCCGATCTCAGGATTCATACCTGGGTATTTTGTGAACATGAACGGATTTTGAGTAGTAAAGTAAACACGCACACTTTTGATAGTAGCAGTGCTGGAGAGTGGAACCCTGTAGCCTAATGTAATATTTTTAACAGCCAGGTAAGTACCACTGAATACCTGTCTTGTGGTAAAGTTTCTGAAATCTGCAGTAGTACCTGCTCTTGTGCGTGGATAGATACCATCACCAGGATTTTCTTCTGATCTCCATCTGTTTGCTACACCTTTTCTTACATTAAATACACCATCAAGATTTTCCGTAGATTGAAATGCATCATCTGCAATATCATTTCCAACTGAACCGGCAATTACCACACTCAAATCAAAATTCTTATACTCCAGGTTATTGGTCATGCCGTACAGAAATTTTGGATTCGGATTGCCAATCCAGGTACGGTCATTGGCATCAATCTTTCCATCTGGCTTTCCATCAGGTCCACTTATGTCTGCAAAGCGGGCAGTACCAACCATGGATGTTGCGTCATGTGGTTGTGTAGCCCATTCCTGCTGCGTCATGTACACTCCTGTGTTGATATACCCATAGAACATTCCAATCTGTTGACCAACTGCAGTTCTGTTATCATCCCAATATTCCTGGTAACCGCCGATTGGTGCATTGTTTGTACCAAGGCTCTTAACAATATTCCTGTTGAAGGAAATATTAAAGCTTGTATTCCAGGTAAGCTTTCCTGTTAGGTTCCTGGTATCAATAGAAAATTCATGTCCCCAAAAATCGAAGCGACCGATGTTTGATGTAATGGTGCTGAACCCTGATTGTACAGGTATATCAATCCCATACAATAATCCATCTGTTTTTTTATAGTAATAATCGTATGCAAGTGATATACGGTTATTAAACAAAGAAACATCCAGACCGATATCATAACCCGCCGTTGTTTCCCATGTAAGATTGGCATTGCCGATACCATTTAACGCACTGCCCGAAGCCAATTGATTATTGAAAACGTAGTTTGCCTGACTTATACCAGCCAGGTAAGTATAGTTACCAATGTTATTGTTACCAACCTTACCCCAACTACCTCTCAATTTCAAAAAGTTAATAGCCGGAATATCTTTCATAAAGTTCTCATCAGAAACTACCCAACCTGCGGATATTGACGGGAACGTGCCGTACCTGT
The DNA here is from genome assembly GCA_047600465.1 of Agriterribacter sp. Classification (GTDB taxonomy): domain Bacteria; phylum Bacteroidota; class Bacteroidia; order Chitinophagales; family Chitinophagaceae; genus Agriterribacter. Next base: position 1,790,516 of record JASGKU010000004.1, on the reverse strand, counting down.
TATTAGAACCGAACCTGGATGATCCGTCTCTTCTTAATGCTGCCGATATAATGTATTTACCATCGTAATTGTAATTTATCCTTCCTATGTATGACAATACCGAGTAATCGTTCGCAGTTACCGTACCTATCCTGGTAGCGGCAACATTTAACCATTCAATATAATCACCAGGAAAATTAGAGCCGGTGATACTACTTGTTTCAAAAGTTACTTTTTGTGCTGTATAACCTACAAACGCTTCGAGGTTATGCTTTTGAGCAAATTGCTTTGTATAAGTCAATGTATTTTCTGTCATCCATGATGTAAAGGCACTCGTATTGTATGCAGCCGATGCTGACGCTGCTGGCTGAGGACCACCTAATATAGTAGAAGGTCTGAACTGCCTGTTGGTGGTATTATTCATATTAACATTGATGCTGCTTTTAAATTCAAGCCCATCAATTATTTTGTAAGCTCCATATGCGTTTCCGATTAATGTTAATGCTTTATTAGGATTAACCGTTTGCATTAATACATTGTAATAGTTAGGTGTAGAGAACATGCCGGGAGGAGCAAAGCCTATAGGATAAGTACCATCATCGTTTCTGTATTTTAAAGCAGGATCACTGAGGTAAGCAACCTGTATAATATTACGGCCGTTACCAAGATTAGGTGTGATATTATCTATCTGATAAGTAATGCCCGCATTTAATCCAAACGTTAATTTATCAGAGGCATAAAATGTATTGTTACTGGATGCTGTAAACCTTCCGGAGCTTTGATTGATCATTACTCCATCCTGCTTATTATAACTTACACCCACCACAGATCTTACATATTTACTTCCCGATGAAAGCGATAAACTGTAATTGTGCATGATCGCTTTTCTTAATAACACATCAAACCAATCAGTTCCCTTGCTTGGATCAATTGATTCAGGATTTTGATATTGAGCAGGCACACCACCGGTATACCCTTCATACGTGGCTGCATCTTCATAATATTCTTTTTTGAATTGTGCGAATTCACGGGCATCCATTAAATCGGGTTTGCCGCGATCAGAAACGGATTGCAATCCTACGTAACTGGTAAATTGTATATTCCGCTGACCAGCTTTTGCTTGCTTGGTACTGATGAGCAATACACCATTGGCAGCGCGTGAACCATATAAGGAAGAAGCTGCGGCATCTTTTAATACACTGATAGATTCAATCATATCGGGGTCGATGGTATTCAACCCGCTTTCGATAGGAAATCCATCCACTACAATTAATGGATTGTTACCTGCATTGATAGACGCAGCGCCACGGATACGAATGGCCATATTTGCGCCCGGTTGACCGGTATTCTGATTAATCTGAACACCTGCTAATTTACCTTGCAGCTTTTGTCCAATGTTTGTAACAGGTAAATCTTTTACCTCCCTTGCATTAATATTACTGATAGCGCCGGTAACTTCTCTTTTCTTCTGTGTACCATAACTCACCACCACCACTTCACTCAAACTTTGCGATACCGCGCCTAAGCTGATATTAATGTCCTTGTCGTCGTTAACTACAACAGTGTGCGGTCTGTAACTTGTAAAGCTAAATACCAACGTAGATCCTTTTGCGGCTTCTATATTAAATGAGCCTGCATTGTTTGTTTTTGTTGCTTTTGTAGTGCCCTGAACGGCAACTGTAACGCCGACCAAAGGACTTCCATTTGCTGAATCAGCAACAATACCTGAAATTTTTAATACTTCCTGTGAGAAAGAAAGGTTGCAGAAGAACAGCATTACAAACTGCAACAACACAACATTTTTGAGCTTGGGAAATCGTGAAATACATTTTTTCATAATGACTAATTTTGGTTTGTGATGAAAGCGCACACTTTATGAGCCGGCTTTTAAAAAGAACCACAACAAACGTTAGATGGTAAAATTAAAATGCGCATTCACGCACAACAATGGACATCTTGATAATTCATTTATATTTTTTGTTCTTGCACAAACAAAATTTATACGACACATGATTTTATTTATGCATAAAGTGACACCCTCAAAAAAGAACATGAAAACTTTTTTGATTAAATCTATATGCCTGAAGTAATTTTAGAAATCCTGCACTTCAGTTCTAATTGGCATAGCGCCTGCATATACCCATATCATTGTCATGGGCTCAGGGGTAGTATTAATAAAATAATGTGGCAACCCTTGTGGTTGTAGAGCAGTTGCCATATTTGATAACGTATATCTGTTTCTTCTTGTAACACAAATAGCCTCACCTGTTACAATACAAATAGATTCATCAAAATCATGAAAATGTGCAGGCAATCTTCCGCCCTGGTAAAAAAGACCAAACCCACCGCTCATACCTACTCCGGGAATCATCTCTTCATTAAAAAAATCAGTAAATGCTGTAGCTGAGCCCGCATTATATTGTTTTGCTATCTGATACCGAACAATATATTCTGCTCCTGTGGTTCCATTAAAATCGTGAGGAATATCAGTGTATGTTGCATATTTTTTTTCAACCGGCGTTCTCTGAGGCACAGAAACCGGCATCGCTATATGAAAAACAGCCTTTTCTTCCGATGAGATATTTTTTACAACATGGCTATAACCTGCAGGGATAGTAATATTATCTTTAGGGTGCATAAAATATCTCCTGTCTTCCACATCTATACATGCATTGCCCTGCAATAATGTTATGGATTCTGCATGCGGATGTGAATGAGCTGATAATGCAACCCCTTCATCAAAAGTTACAATAGCTGTAAATAAATTGACCGCACCATTGTGTTTACCCACAAGCGCTTCACATATTACGCCGGGCTCTAACTGAATTATTTGACCGCTTCCAATAGCATTGATCGTTTCTACTCTTTCCGATACAGTATTCTCAGTATTCATCGTCGTTTAAAAATGCGCTTTTAATATTTTTTATTAATAAACCGGTATCTGAGCCGAGCGCCATCATTCTGAATCCCTGCGCATACCGGTCTTTCAATTCCTCTTTGCTCCGCGTCATTACACCACAGGTTTTACCTGCTGCAATTATTTTTTCTTTTACTTTATTAATTTCTTCTGCAATTCCCGGCCCTTCCCATTCACCCGCATATCCGGCAGATGCTGAATAATCTGCGGGACCGAAAAAGAAGATATCAACACCGGGAACTTTTATCAACTCATCTATATGCGCTCCACCTTTTACAGATTCGATAATCGGGATCACCAATAAATTTTTTTCTGCATCACGAACATGCTGAGAAAATTGGGTGCCCCATAGTGTAGCACGTTCTGCCCCGATACCGCGTATGCCAGCTTTTGGATAACGTGCAAATAATAGTGCCTTCTCTAATTCATTCACTGTTTCAATATGAGGTATTACTACTCCATCAGCGCCGATATCTAAAACACGTTTTATTATACCTTCATCTATATTAGAAATGCGGATTAAAACAACGGTTGAGCTTCTCACTGCAGCACGAACATGTTCCAGCAGGTCGTGCCAATCAAGGTGGCCATGTTCAGCATCTATCACTACCCAATCAAGTTTACAATGAACAGCAATCTCCGTAATGGTGGCAGACTCCAGTGTTACCCACAACCCAAAAACAGGCTGGTTATTTTTTAATTTATGTCGTAATGATTGTAATGCTTCTGCTTTCATATATGAGCTATTGTTATTCGACTAATCGCCTCACCCAGCCCTCTCCTCGCGGAGAGGGAGTAGACCCTGGTCCGGCAAAGGTTTTGGCATTACTGTCTTTTTGGGATGATAATGATAATGAGTAATATTTTTTACGAAACATACGCTTCTTCAATTATTTTTTTTAGGCGCAAAGATTCAGACAGCGTATCTGCTTCATTACATTTTTCCCATTCAATCCATATATACTCCAATCCTATCCAACCGCTGTAATGCAGTTTTTTCAGTTTCTGAATAATATCGGGATAGTCAATTATATTTTCTGACATAGATGTTTGCAGTCTTCCTTGCTTTGCTCCGCGTGAATGAAAATGATGCGCATAGGGCAACAATACATCCACATCCTGCTGCACATATCCATCCCTGATAAAATGCGTGTAATCCAGCGTTAACCCTAACCCTGGTACGGACCGTAAAAGTGTTAGGGCATCTTCAGGTTTCATAAATGGGGAACCTGTATGTACTTCCACAGAAAATTGCAAGCCTGCTGCTTTGGTTTTTTCAACTCTCCAATTCAACTCTTCGTAGCTGCGGTGAACAGAACGGTCCACGTCTTCTTCTTTAAAATGCATACCGGGCAATGTAGTGATATGATCTGTGCCGGCTTCCTTTGCGTAATCAATAAACCGGAGAAATCTTTCCCTTGCATATTTTCGCTTGCTTTCATCCGGATGGTTTATGGCGAATGCTGCAAGATTGGTATGGAGCTGAAGATAAATATCTGAAAGTGTTAATCCTCTATCGTTCAATTTTTGTTTTAAAACTTTCGCATTATGGGAAAGGTTATCAAATTCTGTTTCTGCCGTTATATGCGACCTCCCGCTGAACAATCCGATATCTATGCCTTTAACATCCAGCAAGGCAATCAAATCAAAAACCTTTTCGTGTTGCAGTAACGGAAAAGTAAAATCTGCGCAGGAAATTTTTACTTCTTTCATATTGAATTACCTCCTTGCCACTCTGCGGTGGCTATATACCCTCCATCTACTACAATACTTACACCTGTTACGCCTGAAGAATCTTCGCATGATAAATATCCCACGCTATTCGCTATATCTCTTGGCTTTAATATTTTTCCGTTCGGCACTCTTTGCAAGCGTTTTTCTATATCAGCCTCTGTACCCATGTGTTCTCTAAGCATCGGAGTATCTGTAATACCCGGGCACACCGCATTACAACGGATGCCTTCGGCAGCATAATCAATAGCAATTGCTTTTGTAAGCATTACCACCGCGCCCTTGGAAGCAATATAACCAGGTGTTCTTGCCTGCCCTACAAAACTGCTGATTGAACCAATATTTACCACATAGCTTGCTTCATGCTTGCGCAGATGAGGATATCCATATTTAAAACTCAGAAATATTGACCTCAGGTTTACATTCATCTGACAATCCCAATCTTCAAGTGTATACTCATGCAAACTCTTGACAAAATTTATTGCACCATTGTTTACCATGATATGAAGATTGCCAAAAGCTTCAATCGTTTTATCAATGGAATCGGCGATGGATTTTTCAACATTCAAATCACAAAAAAAAAATTGTGCTGCTCCGCCTTTTGCCTGTATACAAGCAACTGTTTCTTTTGCTTCTTTTTCTTTGATATCGATGATGGCAACCGTTGCGCCATGTTCAGCAAAATATTCTGCAATACCACGACCAATACCTTGTGCAGCGCCGCTTACCCAAACAATTTTATCTGTAAATTTTTTTTGCATACTTTGTTGATGAATCAAATAAATAAACAGGTTGCCGGCATATAAAATGCCTGACATCTAAATGTCTGTATAATTATCTGATGATTTATATTTTCTGCACTATTCTTTTTTCTGTATTACTAAAACCCAATCCTGCTGTGTTGCAGGTGAAGATGATGAAACCAACCCTGCATCATCTGCAGATAGTTTTATGTTTGTTTGCTTAACTCCTGTAATGGGGTCAAACCAGTAAGCATCATATGTGGTTTTAGCTTCGGGCATTTTTATTTTTATGGTACCTGGCGAAGGCAGATAAGCCACTGCAACTTTTGTTGCTGCTACAACCAGTAGCGCAGTATCGCTGGCAGACCAATTTACAATAAGGTCAGGCTTAGGTTCAAATGTATTCCAACCGGGAAGTGATGTGATTAGTTTTTTTGCATAACCCAACTGTGATGAACCTGGCAAATTCATAGCATCTTCCCAGGGCGTAGTACCCCAATTATTTCCGCCGGGAGATTTTCCATAAGGCTTTCCTTTTTCATTAACCTGCCATATACCATTGGCTCCATATGTATGTCCAGAAAATCCACAATTGATAGTATGTGCCCAAAATGCCTGTCGTGGTGCTGATGCGGGCAATGGCTTTGGAATCTCCAATGCTTCATACCTTGATTCGCCGCTCATTACCGGCATAACCGGTTGTGTATTCCATCCCTCAAGCGCCAATGCAGATTGATGGGAAGGAGGAGAACCATGACCACTCTGGTGCATATCAAAATCAAGTATAGCAGGATCAGTAAGTGATTCTCTTGCTGTTCTTGAAGGATGTACTGTTATCAATCTTTTGAATGGATCGGTTTCCCGCATGTAGCGAATAACGTTAGTCCACTCTTTTTTCTGCCATTCCTTATCTGCATCTTTTGTTTTAGAAAGATAAAAAGGCATGGTAGTTTCTCCGGCAGCACACCATACCACCGGAAGCGCTCCCCATCTTGCAATAATATTCCGCCAATGTTTTTCCATTTTCTCAACACCGAGATATGGCAGATGATATCCCCATGCGCCAACAACACAAGGGGTAATGCCTTGTTCAACCAGGTACATAATTCTTTGATCGGCGGCGTTGAAATATGCGGGATTGATATGCGTGTAACTGGTATCCCATGGAAAGCCAGCTTCATTTGCTCCACGTTCATCAAACGCAGGCATGTCGGGATATAAGCCCGCAACAATCTGCACCACATTAAATCCTTTTTTAACTCTATCTGCAGCCAAGGTTTTTACATCTTCCGGCCATTTTAATCTTTTGGTCAATCCCATCCACCATGTATCGCCTAACCAAAAGAAAGGTGTGCCATCACCATATGCAAAATGTCTTTTATCATCAGCAATTTTTAAAGCGCCTTTTTGTAATAAAATATTATTGCCTTTATAAGGCTTGATCTGCACTTTGCCTGTTACGCCATTCAGCCCTTTATCGTTTGCCGAACTTTCAGTTTTAAAAGTATGGTTACCTGTAACAGCAGATGAATAGCGAACCTTCCAGGTATCTCCTCCTGCCCAGAAGCCTGGAACTTTCAACTGCTTACCAGAAGGATCAGTAAATACTACATCCAGGCTAACCTCATTAAAAGGATCGTTGTATTTTTTTGAAGCGGTAAAGCTGATCTCAACCATTTTATTGGTTTCGGTATTCACCACAATATCTTTTGCCTGTAATACTGCGGGAGCAATTAAAAAAAGAACAACATACCATGCAATAACAGAAAACATCTTTCTGTTGTTGTTATGTACAAGAAATGGCAATAATTTTTTCATAATCGTTATTTAGGTTTTGGTGAGGGTTTTGAAACACGCATTTATGTTTGCTGAATATACACTGTTTTTGTTTGCAGGTATTCTTCCAAACCATGTTTTCCGTCTGCCCCACCTATACCTGATTTTTTCCAGCCGGCATGAAAGCCCTGGATGGCTTCAAAATTTTCCCTGTTAAAATATACTTCTCCAAACTTTAATTCTTTTGTAGCCCTCAACATAATATTTATATCCTTTGTGTATACAGATGATGTTAGGCCGTATTCACTATCATTGGCAAATGCCAGTGCTTCATCAAAACTTTTAACTTTCATTACGGGTAAAACCGGTCCGAAAATTTCCTTTTGCATAATATCTGAATCCTGTTTAACCCCTGTAATAATAGTAGGTTCATAAAAATATCCCTTCTTAAAATTTTTACTTTTCGTTCCTCCTACTAATATTTTAGCGCCATCCGCTTTTGCTTTTTCAACCATGCTGTCTATCTTATCCAATTGCCGCTTGTTGATCTGTGCACTCATATCAATTCCTTCATCTGCGTATGCATTGCCAACTTTAATATTCTTTATAGCTTTTTCCAGCTTACTGATAAATTCATCGTACACACTTTCTTCCACGTATGCTCTTTCGGCACAATTACATACCTGTCCACTATAGATAATTCTTGATGCTACAATTGATTTAACAGCAATATCCAGGTCTGCATCCTTACAAACAATAGCAGGCGCTTTGCCACCAAGCTCAAGCGATACTTTAGTTATATTTTTTGCTGCAGCTGCCATTACTTTGTGACCTGAAGCAACACTGCCGGTCAAACTGATGATACCTACATCTTTATTATTAGTGAGTGCTTCACCAATTTCATCACCCACTCCACAAACTACATTCAATACACCTTCAGGCAAGTCGATTGTATCAACCAGTTTTGTAAACTCAAGACATGTGAGCGGGGCATCCTCACTCACTTTTACCACAATTGTATTTCCTGTTAATAAAGATGGAGCCACTTTTCTTGCCATTACAAAAAATGGAAAATTCCATGGACAAATACCCACCACAACACCAATCGGTTGTTTATGCAAAAAAATCTGTTCGCCTTCTCTATCACTTTGTATGATTTCTCCTTCATATGCCCTGGCGAATCCCGCATAGTAATCATAATACTCTGCTGTAACATCTATTTCTACCTGGGCAAGTCCCTTTACTTTTGCCTGCTCTTTTGAAAGTGTTTCAGCCAGCATTATCCTGTTTTGCCTGATGACAGTTGCCATTTTTTTCAGATACGCTGCCCTGCTTACAGAAGGTTTTAAACTCCATGCATGCTGTGCAGCTTTAGCAGCCGCCACAGCGGCATCTGCCTCTTTCTGTCCACCCCGGGGTATCAACGCAATTACTTCTTCCGTGCAGGGGTCCAGTACTTCAATATTATTTTCACTATTATTTTGTTTTGTAAAACTCCCATTAATGTAGTGCTGGTATACAGCAACAGATGGAAGACTTTGAGTATCTACATTCATATAGCAAGATTTGTATGTTTAGGTTTCCATTTATTTAATACATCGGTATTTACCACGTGATCAGGCACAGTTCCGTTTGCAACCTGGATAATCTGCCGGCATGCCATCTCTCCTATTTCTTTAAACAATTCATTCGTCCATGCAATACAGTGAGGCGCCATAATTACATTATTCATATTAAAAAGCCGGGCGCTTCCATCGGCTGGTTCTTTTTCAAAAACATCTGTGGCATATCCTGCAAAAATTTTTGATTCTAATGCATCGCATAAAGCTTCTTCATTTATAATACCTCCGCGGGCAGTATTTACTATGTATGCCGTTCTTTTCATGAATGATAATTCCTTCGATCCAATTAAATTGCGGGTACTATCTGTAAGCGGACAGTTAACAGAAATAAAGTCAGCCTCGCTCATCAAAGTTTGCAGATCAACAATTTTTACTCCTGCTTCTTCTGCATGCTGCTTATTAATAAAAGGATCATATACTATCGGCTGGTTCATCCTGAAAGGTTGCAGCATTTTAACCAATTGCCCACCAATGCCACCAAAACCAATTATACCTAGGGTTTTATGTCGCAATTCGCTACCTGTAAACTTACTGCGCTCCTGCCACTTGTTTTCTCTTACCAATTGGTTTTTAGGTAACACATTGTGAGACAGGGTAAGCATCCACGTGAGTGTAGCTTCTGCCACAGAATAATTTACGGCTCCTTTTGTGATTGTTACCAATACGTTTGCATCAGTACAGGCTTTCAGATCAACCATATCATATCCAACGCCAAACCTGCAGATGGCTTTGAGTTGATCAACTCCTTTAAAACTCTCAGAAGTATACGCTGGTGAAAGAGAAATAATGGCATCATAACCTTTCAACAAATCTGCAGTGAGCGGAGAAGAAAACTCCTTCATGAATTCAAATGAAATATCTTCCTGATTTTTTAACAGGTCCAGCCCCATATCTTCGTACGTTAGCTCACCTTCTGGCGTCAAAAAATCTTTTGTAATACCAACTTTAAACATCTTGTGTTATTATTGAAAATAAAATACCCTGTACAAACATCTTCTGTTTGCTATAAATTTTCTTTCAAGCTTCACACATCAAATTTATCTGCACATCGAAAGAAAAAAAATGGATAAAATATTTTCTTTTTTGTACCTTTTGATAAATTTTCGATTGCTTAGTGTATAATTATTTGCCATTATGAAAGACTATTGCAAATACATTAATGGGAGTTCTGTTGAAGAAAAATGGGGTCTTTACATTGACACCGCAGGCTATTCAAAAGTTCAACCCAACCAGGGTTATCCTAAAAATTATGAACATCCTTCAACGCATACTTTCTCCTGGAATAAAGGCCGTGTACTGAAAGGACATCAATTACTTTTTATTTCCCGCGGAGGAGGAATATTCGAATCTGAATTTTCAAGTCCTGTAGAAATTACAGAAGGCACATGCCTGTTTGTACATTCGGGTGTGTGGCACCGTTATAAACCACATCATGAATCGGGTTGGGATGAATACTGGATAGGATTTAACGGCAATTACGCCAACGAACTTATGAACAAGGATTTTTTCAATGTAAAAATTCCTTTCATAAAAGTGGGAATGAGTGCCGAATTGCTGCAACTGTTTCACAAGCTTATTGAAACGGTACAAACAGCATCATCTGGTTTTCAGCAGGTAAGCTCAGGCATCACTTTACAAATATTGGGATTGATCTATTCAATGTCGTTACACAACAATGAACAAAGCAGCCCTGTGAGTAAGCTAATAGAAAAGGCGAAATTTCTGCTGCAGGAATCCATTGAAAAGCATATAGACTTTGAACAGATGGCAAGAGAACTTGCTATCGGTTATTCAACATTCAGAAAAGAATTTAAAAAGCTTACAGGCGAACCGCCCAATCAATTTTTACTCAACCTAAGATTATCCCGCGCTAAGTATCTTTTAGAGAATACGAATATGAGTATTAATGAGATCTCCGATCATACTGGTTTTGAAACGGTATATTATTTTTCAAAGCTGTTCAAAAAAAAGAACGGAAGATCTCCCCGGTTTTACAGGGAAAAAAGAAAGGAAGCATCTGCACTTGAATTAGAGTAACAGATTTGCTATAGCAATAGACTCTATATACGCTATTTAATTAGTGTGTGAAAAATATTCCCCAAATATTTGAATAGCGCTCTAAATACATAAACGTGGTTTGTTGTAATACAGACTGCACTTCGTAATTTATTAGGGCACAGTAGTTGTTTTATTTTATTAAAATAAAACAAATGAAGAAGACCATTTTTGTAACATTCCTGTTGATTGTAAGCTGTATACCTTTTTTACACGCCCAATCAGTAACACCAGATTCTACGCTTAGTCCTAAATTGCAAAAAGAGATTCTCAAAATCAGTAAGCGGCTGGATGAAAATAAGCTGGAGCTCATTAAGCAGGAAGGAAAATTAAAAGATGCGGAAGACAAAGTAAAAACAAAAGAAAGTGAAGCAAAACAATCAGCCTCAGATAATGAAAGAGCAGCATCAAAGTTAAGTGATGATGCAACAGATAAAAGAAAAGCCAGACGCGCAAGGAAAAGTGCAGATGCGGCTTCTGATGATGCCAAGGAAGCAAGAAAAGCTGCCAGAGATTTAGAAAGTCTTAAGAAAAAAATTGAGACACTGCAAAAAGATATTGCGGATGATAAAGCTGAGCTGGTGAAAATGAATGTTATTCCGAAAGAAAAATAATTTGACAGACGCGGTTGGGTTTTAAACCCCACCGGGTCTTTGATGAATGATAAATCCAATTGGTTTTTAAACGGCAAAACGAAAGTTTATAAAAATTATCAGGCTTTCATTTAAACCTTATGTTTCATGCAGGGTCTTTACTGTACAATTAAAACATTACACAAAAATTACCCTTTATGAAAAAGCAGTTAATTACTTCAGGATTAGTTATAGTATTGATAGCATTGGCTTCAACAGGTTTTTCTCAAACAACACCACGTGTTCACAGAAGGCAGATCAATCAGCAGGAAAGAATAGCAAATGGTGTAAAAGACGGAGAACTTACCAACCGCGAAACACTGAGATTAGAAGGACGCGAAGCAAAAATTCAGCATGACAAAAGAGTAGCAAAATCAGATGGCGTAGTAACTGCCAGGGAAAGAGCTAAATTAACCAGAGAACAAAATCGTACAAGCCGTGCAATCTATCGTCAAAAACACGATGTGCAGACCAGGAAATAGTTGAAGGGACACAGAAAAAATGCCGGGAAAATTCCCGGCATTTTTATGTAATAACTATCAAGCAAGATTCACAACCTTATTTATTACAAATAGGTCTGCAATTCATCTATCATTTCTGAGGAGCCAATAAACAAAGGTGTACGCTGGTGAATATGTTGCGGCTGCAGCTCAAGTATACGTTCTTTGCCATTTGTTGCTTTACCGCCTGCCACTTCTGTTAAAAAGGCCATTGGATTACATTCATAACACAATCTCAATTTTCCATTAGGTTTTCCGTTAACCGCAGGATAAAAGAAAATTCCACCCTTCAGTAAATTACGATGTACATCTGCTACCATGCATCCGTAATACCTGTTTGAATAAGGTCCATTTTTATTCTCAGTGGTAGAAATACAATAATCAACATAATTCTTTATTCCTGTTTCTACCTGGTTGTAATAGCGGTTATCGAAGGAATAAAAAGGTCCGTGCGCCGGAATTTTTATATCTGGATGGCTCAGGTAAAACTCACCGATGGCATTATCAAGCGTAAAACCATTTACACCTCTGCGTGTAGCATATACTAACATAGTTGATGATCCATAAATTACATAGCCACTTGCAACCTGCATAACACCCTTCTGCAGAAAATCATCAATGGTTGCAGGCTTGCCCAGTTCAGACACACGACGATACACACTGAAGATACTGCCGATAGAAATATTGATATCAATATTACCTGAACCATCAATAGGGTCTATCAGCAGTACATATTTTGACTGATTACTTTTATGATCGTCAAATACAACCATCTCTTCATTTTCCTCCGAAACAATACCGGCGCAATTAATTCCTGAACGCAGCACATCAATAAAAACATTGTTGGCATACACATCCAGCTTCTGCACTTCTTCACCCTGTACATTTACCGTGCCTTCCAACCCAAGGATATCCGCAAGACCCGCTTTATTAATTTCAAGATTTACATGTTTGGCGGCCAGTCCAATTCCGCGCAACAATCCCGATAGCTCACCGGTTGCATGTGGAAATAATCGAAGTTGCTGAATAGTGAATTCATCTAAGGTCATAACATGATGACTTCTGGACATACTTTATTTTTTAATGATTAAATGTATATTAAATCTGCCTATCAAATAATCTTACACAAGGTCTTTAATAAGAGACACAAAACAGGCACAGTCAAAAAAATCTTCATCTTATCAAGTGTTGAGATAAGCAAGGCAAAATTAAACAGAACTAACAGGATAGTACAGGATGATGCTCTCATCAATAAATATTATTTTCATCTCGATAAATAAAGATCATCAGTGTAAACATATACTGATGAAAAAATTAAACCGACTTAACATTGCTGTATGAGAGAATCACGCCTTTTAACGAGGGGAGTATTTTATTTTTACTTCATAAAACGATATACCGTAAGCTTGTTTACTCCTCCTTAATAATACACATATAGCCAGATAATTTATTGGTCAAATCCATGTCCATCCCTCATCCCCTGTCCGGATCCCTTAGCAAGCTACTCCTTTAAACATCCAATTTTTTTTCCCATACCTATGGGGAACCTGCATTACTAACGATTTATTAAAGCAAAACGACTATTATGATTAAAAAATGTTTTCAATCCCTTTACGGAGCGAAGCGCATTGGCATGCTATGTATTGCCATGCTCTTATGTACACTCCTTTATGCGCAGCAAAACATTACTGTTACAGGTAAGGTTATGGCAATTGCCACAAATACCGGAGTAGCGGGCGCTACTGTTAAAGTAAAAAATTCTCAAAACGGAACCAGCACAGATGAAAATGGCAATTTTAAAATTACTGTTTCTTCCGGTGCAACACTTGTTATAAGTTCTGTAGGCTTTCAAACTACTGAGGTAATAGTACGCAGCAGCGACAATATTAATATACAACTCAAAGCAGCAGAGAAAGGACTGGATGAAGTGGTGGTGATCGGTTATGGATCAAAAAGAAAAAGAGATATCACTGCTGCTGTATCCAGTATTAACCTCGATGAACTGGGTGAGTTACCATCAAGAAATGTTACACAAATGATCCAGGGGCAGGCGCCCGGCGTGGTTGCAACACAAAGAAATGGTACTCCCGGTGCAGAATTTGAAGTACGAATAAGAGGTATCAGCTCGCTTGGTGCCGGCAGTAACCCATTATACGTTATTGATGGATTTGCAGTAGGTACCAGCGTTGGGCAAAACCTTAACCCAAATGATATTCAAAGTATATCCATTTTAAAAGATGCCGCCGCTACTGCTATCTACGGTGCAAGAGGTTCCAACGGGGTGGTACTCATCACTACAAAAACTGCAAAGGAAGGACAATCACGCCTTGATTTGTCTATTGATTATGGCATACAGAATGTACCTAATTCCAGAAGAATAAAAGTATTAACAGGTCCGGAATTTGCTCAATTCTTACAGGATGTATATACAGACAAGATCAGGTATTTTCAAAACAGGGAACCAAGTATTGATGAAATTCCTGAAAGCATCCGTTATCCTGAACAAACAAAGTATTCTACCAACTGGTTTAATGAAATCTTACATAACAACGCACCGTATAAAGATATAAATCTCACCCTTTCTTCCGGCAAAGGCGATGTTAATTCTCTATTGAGTCTTAACTACTATAAAGAAGATGGTGCATTAAAAGTAACCAATTACGATCGTTTTTCTGTACGCGCAAACATTTCTGGAAAAGTAAGAAACTTTATTACTGTAGGTTTAAATGTAAACGGAAGCTACACCAGGCAAAACCAGGCGAGTACGGATGGACGTGATGCTATAGTAGGTTCCAGCTATTTGATTGATCCAAGGGAGCCGGCTTATAATGAAGATGGAAGTATGCGGGCATATGTTGGAGGTAAAGATGGAGTATTTGCATACCCAAGCCCTCTTTTCCTGTTATATAATTATAAAAAGAAGAGGGATATTGCGGATGTATTATCAAATGCTTTTGCAGAAGTAGCCATTCTCAAAAACCTGAAATTCCGTTCTTCTGTAAACGTAAAGATTAATTATAACCAATATAACGAATACAAACCCTCTACCATAGGCAGAGGATTAGCCACAGGTAATACCGGCGCTCCTCCGCAAATAGCAAGTGCAATAGAAATAAATGACCGCTTAGTAAACTACTCTGCAGATCAGTTATTAACTTATGCGCCCCATATCAGCGACAATCATAAGCTTGATTTTCTTGCGGGTTTTACAGCGCAGAACGAATCTATAAGCGAGACAAGAGGTGATGCCAATACATTCCCCGATGACCTTACACCTTACCTGAATGCAGCATCTATCCGTTCTTCCAGTTCATACAAATACAGTTGGGGATTGGTGGCTTATATAGCAAGGGCAAACTATTCATTCAAGGATAAATATTTATTATCGGCTTCTTACCGCAGAGAAGGTAGCTCACGATTCTCCGAAGGTTACAAATATGGTGATTTTCCTTCGGCGTCTATTGGATGGAGAGTAAGCGGTGAAAATTTCATGTCGAATGTTTCATGGATTTCCGATCTGAAATTAAGAGCAAGCTATGGTAAAACGGGCAATAGCGATCTGCCCAGTTTACTTGGAAACCAGGTGGGTAACTATGCGAGCCAGCCTTTTCTTGGAGCAAACAACTACATCCTCAACAATACCTTTGCACCTGGTGTAATCGTTAATTCCTTTGCCAATAAATCTTTGCAATGGGAAAAATCAGATCAGACAAATATCGGGTTAGACTTTTCTATACTTAGCAATAAGGTTACTATTACTGCCGAGTATTACAACAAGCTTACCAATGATATGTTGTTGAATGTTAGTATTCCTGCCGTTTCAGGTTTCACCACCAGCTTAGTAAATGCAGGGCAGGTTAGAAACCGTGGTGTTGAATTGGCCGTAAACTACAATGAGCATATTGGCAAATTTAATTTCAGAACCAATGCAAATATCGCCTTTAACCGCAGCAGGGTAATGGAAATAAACCCACCAAATGACATACTCTGGTTTGGTAGTTTTTACGGCGGATACAATGTTGAAAAAGTGGGAAGACCTATCGGTATGATCTATGGTTACGACAAGATCGGCATCTTTAATACCCAGGATGAAATAGATCATTCTCCTACGCAGGATGGCGTTATACCCGGTGGTATGAAATTTCGTGATGCGAATGGAGATGGCGTAATCTCTTACGATACCAAAGACATGGTAGAGATAGGAAACCCGAATCCGAAATTTACCTGGGGATTAAATCTTGATATGGACTATAAAAGATTTGATCTGAATATCCTGTTTATGGGTGCACAAGGATTTGATGTGTATAGAAATATCGAAGCATCTACTATGAACATGGATGGTGTATTCAACGTATTAGATAAGGCAAAAGACAGGTGGAGATCTGCATCGAATCCAGGTAAAGATCCTACAAATGTACATGCACAGGGTGGTACTAACTACTTCAAATGGTCACGCGAAAGCAGCAACAGGTATGTATACGATGCAAGCTACGGATGGGTGAAGAATGTAACTCTTGGCTACAATATACCTAAAACAAAATACTTCAATAATATACGGGTATTTGTAAGTGCTAATAATTTGTTCATCATTACCAATTATCCCGGCAATAATCCGGATGTTAGCCAGCGCGGAAGTACTCAGGGTGGAAATGATGATGAGGCATACCCTGTTCCAAGAACATTTGCTGTTGGTGCTAAATTTAACTTTTAAAGCGATTCCACATGAAATATATAATCACAATAATCACTATAGCTTTTTGTTTTGTTCTGCCTTCGTGCAAAAAAGGGTTTCTTGAGAGAACCGACGAAACCAGAATAGGGGTAGATGTTTTTTACCAGAATGAAGCACAGGTAAACCGGGCCATCAATGGTATTTATGGCCAATTACAAACCATTACCAATTCGAATTATATTTTTAAAGAAATGACCTCTGATAATACCACTATTGATCTAAACCCTTCTGATCGTGGTGGTGCTGCAGGATGGGAAGCTTTTGAATATTCTACTGTAAACTCAGGCAATGGAGAGATCACCAACTTATGGGTGAGATATTATGCTGCTATAGCAAATATAAACCTGGCAATAGAAAAATTGCAGGCTTCTACTATTGATGACGCCGTAAAAACAAGGCTTGATGGGGAATTAAAATTTCTTCGCGGGTTTCTGTACTTCGACCTGGTTCGCTATTTTGGCAATGTTATTATTTCCACCAGTGCAATAAAAACACCTGCCGATGCCTTTCTTTTGGTTAGAAGCCAATCAATAGATGAAGTATATGCCCAGATCGAAAGCGATCTTACTGCTGCAGTTGCCAATCTACCAACCAAAGCCGACCAGGCTACTGCGTTGAAAGGACGTGCAACCAAAGGGTCTGCATTCGCCACACTCGGGGAAATGTATCTTACTGTAAAAAAATATGACAAGGCTGTATCTACATTAAATCAACTATTAACTCAGGGCTACAGCCTCATGCCTAATTATGCAGATGTATTCAGCACTACCATGAAAAATAATGCTGAATCTGTTTTTGAAATACAATACCAGGGCGATAATGATCTTGGTGAGCAAAGCAACTTTATGTATGTATTTGCTCCCAGAACATCCGGAGCTGCCATTGTTGGTTTTGCAGGGCAAGGACTTGGTGGACGTAATATTCCTACCAATGATATAATTGCCGCTTATGAAGATGGTGATTTAAGAAAAGATGTATCCTTAAAAACCGGGTTTACACTGAATGGAACATTTTACCCCATTCCTTATGTAAACAAATACAATCACGCACATACGATACCCGGCCGGACAAACGATAACTGGCCGATATACCGCTATGCAGATGTATTATTGATGCTGGCTGAAGCCATGAATGAAAACTCCGGTCCATCTTCAGAAGCAGAAGGTTATTTGAATGCTGTAAGAGACAGGGCTGGTCTTGATCCATTGACTGGATTAGGTAAAGATGATTTCAGAACGGCTGTATTAAAAGAAAGAAGGGTAGAACTCGCATTTGAAAACCATCGCTGGTTTGACTTAAAGAGAACCCTGACGCCTGCCGACCTCGCAGCACTCATGAATGCACATGGTGCCCAGGAAAAAGCGCATCCCACTGTTGACAGGGGTGGTGTGGCGTTTAACCAATTAGACTATGTGTATGATGCTAATGAATATATTTTCCCGATCCCTGCTACCGAAATACTGGTAAATAGTAAATTAACGCAGAACGACGGATACTAAAATTATATACTGAAAAACTAAAAGCTGTATCAAAAGCATGCAGCTATAAGGTTTCCAATCTTTAAAAGGTTGGAAACCTTTTTTTATCTTAGTGCAGAACAATAAATATTGAATTATTAGTTATACACGAAAACTAAAAAGTGGTTATTAATAAACGAACCTTTTTTAAAATACATCTGTCTCTATAACTATGAATTATCTAACCAATGATTCTTCTACTTATGAACAAACTCATCAATAGCAAAATTCACATACTGGTATATGCAGGTTGTGTATTATTTTCTTTAACTGCCAGCGGGCAATCCATTAGTGTAAGAAATATAAAGCCGGAAAACTTATTTAATGCAAAATTTTATTTTGAAGTATCTAATCCTTCAGATTTCGGTAAGTTTTATTCTGTTTCGTTGGAACTATATTCAAAAGACAGCAATTGGCATGAGATAAAATATGATGTGTTTAATTATACAGCTTCTAAAACAACGAGACTTTTCGAAATAGCAGGAAATGCCATCACTCACCATTCTTTTTATCCAAAAAAACTACTGGGAAGTGTTTGTAAACGATGCAAGTTTCGTCTTAGAGTCGATTCTGGAAATGCAATAACAGATATAAAACTAAAGCTATACTCTGAGTCTTTTATTTTTTATTAGCGCATATACTAACAATATTATGGTTGGGCAAATATGTATGCTGCCTTGAGTGACAAACCTATGGGGTTTGCAACTCAGGATCAGCTAATCAATGAGATGGATAAACAATAACAATGAAGGTTTTAGATGTTTTTTACTATTATTATTTTGTATTTTACAGAAAGGTAATTAGAGACCCGGAACCCCATTTTGCAACGGTATTAGCATTAAGTCTTAGTGAGTCATTATTATTAAACGGGCCAATGGATATAATTGCTCTCAAGTATTACTGTTATGAAGTAAAAGTAATTTTTCAGTTTTCAATAACCATTTTGATAATACTTATCAATTATCTATTCTATCATAAATCTGGCAGAGTTCATAATATTATTAACGCTAAACCAACCATAGCAGGGCGTAAATGGTTGTCTATAGTTATTACGCTACTACTTTTTTTGATAACTACATCATGGCTCTTTTGGGGACCTATTTATGGTAAACATTTATTAGAACAATGTAAATAAACAATGTGATTTCGATGATTTACCTACACTAGCACTGCTGATCTTATATTAAGGCTAAAGAGCCAAGCCAGACCACCATTTAAGGCTACTTGTTTTAAAAGAAACCAGGACTTAAAGTGTAAATAAAATATAGCAACATAGCTATTGTACTTCTATCGCTGTTTTGCAGCATAATGAGCAGAGGTGATAGGAAAATCCCTTCCCTATCAGAAAGGAGCATTCTTTAAATACCCGTTCTGTTTTTTTGAATTTTAAACAACATCAATGCGCCAATATTATTTGCTCTTGAAATAGCTTCATCCGCTACTCGTCCTTCAAAATTTTCTCGAACAGTTGCTGCCCATAGCCCTAACCATCTATCAAAATGATGTTGCTCAAAATGTACCTGCTTATCCATTTGGATATGTTGCTGCATAGGATTTCCATTGTAACCTTTAGCGCCTAATAAAACTGAGCTCCAGAATGAGTACATGATGGGAATATGCTTATCCCAGGATAGCGCTACTACTTCTGTAAAAATAAATCCTATGGCAGGGTCAACTATAACCTTTTTGTAAAAGCTGTCTACAAGCTTTTTTATGTCCTCTTCACTGGTAATATCAGGTTTCATATTATTCGTTATGCCCAGGAAAATTAAGATTGCCAACTTTTGAAAAGTTGGCAACCTTGCTCAAACGCATAGTCATTTTATTTGTAACGCTTCTATCGGCAATTTTTCGTGTAGTAACAATAAGATCTCACTTCTTGCTTCTTCAGAAATATATACATCTGCCGACCAGAAAAACACCTTCACACTAAACCCGTCTTCATGCACTGCGGTAAATAATACCTGCGGTTCCCGGTTTTCATAAATATGTTTGGATGTAAGAATTGTTTTTTTGATGGCCGACGCTACTTTCTCCATGTCTTTGCTGCCACTAATGGTTAAATCCATTTCAAGCCGCTGCTGGTTATTTGATAAGGTCCAGTTCACAATATGCTGTGTAAGCATGTCGCCATTAGGAATAATTACTTCCGCGCCATCATCCGTAAGCAAAGTACTGGAGCGAAGATTAATCTCTTTCACTCTGCCCGCTTTGTTTCCTATTTCAACAGCGTCTCCAATCTGGATAGGTCTGTCAAAAATCAACACTATACCCGAGACAAAATTATTAACGATGCTCTGTAAACCCAATCCAATACCTACGCCCAATGCACCCAATACAATGGTTATTTTATCAACCGGCAAACCCGAAGCAGCAATAGCCAAAAAATAACCAGCACAAAGCAACAATAGTTTAGTAATAAGAAGCCTTGATCGCTTTCCCTTGTTTACAATATCATTGTCCTCGCCTGTTTCACCAAAGAAATAACCGATATATTTTTGCAGTAAGTGTGCCATCCAGATGATAAAAAAGAAAAGCAGTATACTTCCAAACGAAAAAGTAGCGCTCCCGATATTTCTTTGTTGATTAAGAAATGTAATTACTACGTCAAGCAAGGAAGAATATACATTGAGGTTGGTAGTAAATACAATCATCCATAAAATCACTATCAAAAAAAGCACCGGGCGCCGGAAACCATTCAATACATGTTCAAAGTCAAATCTTATATTGCGGCCACGTACAATGCGGCTAGTTGCTATCTGCAACAGTATTGCCTCAATAATTATTTTGCTGAATACCGCCAACCCTATGACATGCGTAAAGGAAAATATAGCGGTATTGCCGAGGATCTGCGCCAGGGAAAATCTGCCAAAAATATTGCATACTATGGAGAGTGCATTCATCACGTTGTGCAGTATAATTACAAACCGGATAAAGCCTTTGAGATACAAATGCTGCTGCATACGGGTCAAAAACAAATAGCCAATTATAATAGATAAAACATTCAGCACTATAAGCCAACCCCGTTGCAAAAGCCCCGGCGCAATAACATGGTGCATAAAAGAAAAACAAATAAACAGCAGCACTATTCCAATCCAGTAAAGAAATAAGCGCCGCGGCCACTTTTTCCAGCAAATAATAGTTAATACAATTACCAGTAAGAACTGCATAGATTCCACGTACACCGATGGCGCATGCAGATCAAACAAAGGCGCTATGGTAAAGAGTACAACCAATGAAGACACGATATAACCTGAAAGGATAAACGAAAAGTCCATATCCTTTAAAGCCGGAAAAGCGTTTCGTTTTTTTATGATGTATATATTCCGGTATATCCATATAAAAAATACAAGCCCGATCAACAACAGGAATAGTCTTCGCGGGCCTGAATCTTTAAAATAATAACGCAATGCTTTTCTTTCGCCGGAGTATGCTTTCTTGAAAGCATACTGCATTTTACGGGAAGCGCTGTCTGAAGTTTTCTCCCACAGGTAATTGTATTCTTTACCAAACAAGCGTGCCGTAGAATTCGCCAGCAGGTTATCTACCTTCTCTAACAGTTGTATAGTAATAATAGTATTGGCGGAAGTTTGTGTTTGCAATTGATCAACCATTGCCTGGCTTTCGCGCAAATGTTTTGTACTACCGCGCCACGACGTGCGCATATCTTTCATTTGGGTAGAAAATTGCTGTCGCAATGCAGAGTCCTGCATCATCTGCTTCATAATAGTGTCGCCTATCAATGTACGCATATCTTTTTTCAGCAACGAAAGGCGTGCATCTGCGCTGTCTAATTGTTCTCGATGGTCTTCCAGGTCTTCTTCAATGCTTTGCAATAAAGTTTTATATACTTCAAGATTACGAACACTCAATGCCTGGCTATTATTGAGCACATTGTCCTTAAGAACAGATAGTGCAGAATCACTATCCCGTAATTTAACCCTTATGCTTTTTACAGCCGGTCCTAGATCACTGTTGTTGTCAATCTTTTCCAGCAGTACAAAGGTTTTTTCAATCTGCAACTGGTAATCGCTGGTAGTAAGTTTATTGGAATCGCTGAAAATAGACATCATGCCTCCCCGGCGGAACCTCGCGGTATCGTTGCCCCAATGGCGTGTGGTGTCATTACGCCAACGGGTACTGTCTCTTCTGAAATTGGTAGAATCCTGGGCAGTAGCTACATTGAAAAAAAACAATGTTATACAGGTTGCTAAAATTTGTGCAAGGCTTTTCATTGGGATCGTGTTTTTGCTACCGCGAAACTATTGAAAGAAGTGCTTTTACAGAAAGAATTCTATAAAATAAACAAGCTTATCTATACATCAACATCTAAAACATATTAATACTGAAATTTTCCAAAAGCTGGTTTTGGCTTATTGACCTGACTTAATAATTTCATCATATACAGCTCTTGCTTTGTCATAAGCGGCTTTTGCTGGCGCTTTATCCTCCGTGCGGATGTTTGCTTCTTTCATTTCCCAGCATTTATCCAATGCCTGTTTACACCATTCAGCACTGCGTTTTTCATGAATAGGCTTATGATCCACTATTACAAACACCGGGTTTGAATGGGCACTTCCCCACACTCTTAACGCTACCCAGCTTGAATGATCAACAGGATAATTGAAGTTTATTTTATTTACAGTGCCGTTTGCTACAATCTCAGTTGAATCTACCTGTTGCCCGTTTACGATCAACTCTACGCTTACTTTACGTGTGTTGCCTATACGGGCTCTCTCTATATTCCAATAAGGAAGATGCTCCTGCCGTTTGCTATCGTAATCTTCCGGGAGGTACGCTGCCACGTCTGCTGAAATATTTACCGATGCTTTCGCAGGAAGGTTTACTTCACTTTCTTTTGTTCCGGCCTCCACACCATTCACATCAAAATTCATGATGTGAGAAAATCCATCAGACACATAGCTACTGCCGGTTTTTAATGCATCTACATATCCATCATAACTAAATCCTTTATCACTCTTAAAATAACTCCGGCTCAACCCCACTCTCATATCCGTAATACACGGAAAATCTGTTTCACCGCTTGCTCTTGTTCTGAAACCACAATTGAGTGAATGATACCACATATTCAACTCCCATTTTAAAGGTGTATCGCCCAGGCTGTAAAAATCAATAAGATTTTGCGTTACTGTTACCACATATTCGTTCGCTCCAATGCCATCCATTTTGGGTAACACATAATTGGGTAAATCTTCTGTTGGTTGAGAAGGCTCGAGCCCCCAACCTGAATGGGCGTATCCTGTAATGCCACCCTGGCTTTTAGCCCATGATAATATAGGTGCCGTCCAGCTTGGCCATTGTTCAATAGTAGTAGTGCCTGGGTAATCATCTTCTTTTAAACGTAACAATACTATATGCCCTGCGTGTGAAGAAGGAAACCCTGAAACCTCCACATCATTGCGCATGATATTGCTTTTGTTGGAGAGCGGGTCATCCTTACCGGTGAAATATGTTTTTTGGTGATACCAGCTTGGTCCCCAGGCCAGCACGGCTGATACATTCAGATCTTCTCCCAATGCCTGCCGCCACATATCTTTTGGTTCAACGCCTTCCTCAGGGCTATCATAATGGCTGCACCCCGCTGCATGCACATGATGATCTGCGCTATGCCAGCCAAGTTTTGCCAAATTGATCCAGCGTTTAAGCCTTACCGGTAGTTTAATGGTTTTTACGTCTGCTGGCACAATCAATTGCGTTGTTTGTGAAATATATTCGGGGCCCCTGGTGAATGTAACAGTATATTTTCCTGGGGGCAACAGCACCGTTTCACCATCCATTCTGTAAATCTGTGGTTGAAAGAAAAAATCAGGATATTCATCATATGCAGCTACCCGCCTCGAAGGAAGTGGGTAAGTACCTTCAAGCCTTCCGGGAATCCGTTCAATACTGTCTGCTATTCTGAACGAGGCCATTGCCGGAGAACCATCTTCATCTTTAATATCAAACACAACTTTTACAGATGGCTTAATAGTAAAAAGAATATGATTGGTATTTCGAAAACCAATATCCTGTGTGCCTTGCCCAATGTTATACCCAATTTCCACTTCGCGTTTTCCGGCATCTTTGCTATATACCTGCAGCACCACATATTCTATTTTTAATCCTGAAAGATTGGATTGAAGTGGAAGATGACGGTAGAATTGCAATTCAAGAAACCGATTGGCCGCCTGACCTGCTGTTATAATATTTTTTGTATTCACCCTGTGCTCGTACGAAGGTGCATGCATGGGTAATACCGCGTTCGGGCTTTCCACCTGCAGTTGAGCAGTAACCCCTGCATCATTATTTACTTTCACTAAAAAACTTGTCCAACCACCTTGAACTAATAATGCACCTGCACCACCACGCTCTACTTTTACCCTTGCTTCGGGATTGATGTTTACAATATTCAAACAATAGGGATCCAGTATTTCCTGGATACGCTTTGTTACTTCTGGTGCGGGTGATTGATGTTCTAATGCTTTCAGTTTATTTATATCAGTAGTAGATAATGCACTTCCTAAAAAAGATAAGGCTTCCTGCAAGCGTAAAGCCTGCGCCAGCAAAGGTTGCGATTCAACAGTTGAAGCGGAGGAATCTTTATGCATTTCATGCCCTACGGGATGCTGCGCTAAAAGCGCAATGGGCAAAAATAATGTAGCGGCAAATATGAAACTACGCCAATGAACAGGAAGTGTTGACATTGTATGATTATTTAATGGTGCCTTAATAGCTTAAACCTATAAAGTTTGCCGGGCTGTACTGCCGCGCTGCAAACTTTATAGGTTTTATAAATTCATATGCCTAACCAATCATTTCTTCATAAACCCATCTACATTCTCCTTAGTTACTAATTGAAAAGGAATAAAAACTTCTTTCTTTTCTACGGGTTCTTTTTTAATAAGCTGCAAAGCCATATCCACTGCGCCTGCGCCCTGCCCTTTTGAATCCTGGAAAACAGTAGCATTTAATCTTCCATCTTTCACCGCCTGCAAAGCATCGGCAATCGCGTCAATACTTACTACAATTACTTTGTCTTTCAATTTTGCCTGCTCTAATGCCTGCAGGGCACCCATTCCCATTTCATCATTGTGTGCAAATACCGCGTTTATTTTATCGCCATACGATTGAATCCAGTTTTCCATCAGGCTCATTCCTTTGGCTCTGTCCCACTCTGCTGTTTGTTCAGCCAATACTTTTATATCTGGATATTTAGCCAGGATATTTTTTGCACCAATAGCTCTTTTAATCTGCGCAGCTTGTCCCATGTAGCCATCAATCATTACTATGTTTCCTTTGCCTCCTAATAATTTTGCAATCTGTGCCATTGCTATTTCTCCTGCCTCCTCATCTCGTGATCCTACAAAGCCATCAGGCTTAGCGCTCGTTTCTGAATTAACATTGATGATAGGAATGCCTGCAGCTTTTGCTTTTTCAATAGCAGGTGAACTGGCTTCTACTTCACAGGGGTTGAGAATAATTGCATCTACTTTCTGCGCTATAAATGTTTCAACCTGTTGTACCTGTTTGTCAGCAGTACGTTCTGCATCATTTACTATCAGCTCTATATCTTTTTCCTTCGCCCTGCTTTCCATTGCGTCTTTTACATTTACTACAAATTCTGATTGAAGACTGAGCATAGTAGCGCCTATTACTTTTTTCTTTTCTCCATTACTGTTTGTGTTTTTGCCGGATTGGTTACACGCTCCTAGAATGATGATTGCTGCTAATAATACACCGTTACATTTCATACGTATCGTTATAATTTTTGTAGGGGATTAAGGTAAGCAATTTTTTGTATTTGTATTTTGTATTGTCAGTGTTGACAGGTTGAGGATGTAAGAGTAGTCGCGAATTGCAACATGAAGCATCCGCCTCCGCACTGACACCAGTATCCGAATAAGCCACCTTTTTTTGCGTGAGATTTGCACTACCGCTGAATAAAGGCATGGATGAACAATGATATAAAGCTGAATGGTCTCCTCAAAGCAAAAAGCAGTGGCATTTCGGATACGAAGCCCGCCGGCTTGAGGCAATCATCGACAACCAATAGCAGGCGGATCGCTATATAATGGATTATCGACCTTTTAAGAAATATTAGTTAATCGTCTTTTAGTATTGCGCCAATGCACATTACTTCCTGTTGCTTCTGTCAAGCAATACTGCACCAACGATAATAACACCTTTTATTATTTGCTGATAATAAGAAGTAACATTCAAAAGATCAAGTCCATTATTAATAACACCAATAATCAATACGCCTATAACAGTGCCGGCAATACTACCCCTGCCTCCCAACAAACTCGTACCGCCTATCACTACTGCCGCTATAGCATCCAGTTCATACGCAATGCCTGCATTGGGTTGACCGGTTGTGATTCTTGATGCAAGCACAATACCCGCCAAACCTGCCAAACCACTACACATAATATATGCAAAGATCTTTACCCAACTTACACGGATACCCGAAGCCTTTGCAGCATTCTCATTTCCACCAACCGCATAAATATATCTTCCGATGCGTGTGTATTTTAGTATTACAGAAGCTTTTATTATTACCAGCACAAATAATAATATAGGTACGGGCACTCCTAATAAATCTCCACCACCGATAAAATTAAACCCGGGTGACAAATTGGTTACGGGGCGCCCATTACTCAATACCAATGCCAGTCCTCTTGCAATAGTCATCATTCCCAATGTAACAATAAAAGGCGCTACTTTACCGATTGTAATCGTTAGTCCATTAATAACACCAATACAAATGCCTGTTAATAATGCCAGTACAAGCGGCACAATCAGCGGATAGGTTCCGGGATGCGCAAAACTGGCTGCCACTACACCCGTAAGCGCAATTACCGATCCTAAAGAAAGATCTATGCCACCCGCTATGATAACAATGGTTACTCCAATAGCCAATATACCGTTAATGGATACCTGCCGCAATACAATCAATATATTCTGTGCAGTAAAAAAGTTGGGGGTAGCTATAGACAGAACAACACACAATACAATAAAAGCAATAAATATTCCATAGCGGGTAAAATAATTAGATACTTTAGTTAGGCTCATTGAAGGGTTTGTAGTTTGTCTTTTATTGTTTGTGGTTTATCAGTTAAAGGTTTCGGGTTACAAGGTTGTTGCAACTTACTACTTATGTCTTATCTCTTACCACTTATTATGCCATCGCGTGTTTCATAATCATTTCCTGTGTAGCATCTTCACCTTTCAGCTCAGCGGCAATTTTTCCATTGCGTATTACCAGTATCCTGTCACTCATACCCAGTATTTCAGGCAGTTCGGAAGATATCATAATAATTGCTTTTCCTTTTTGTGCCAGGTCATTCATCATTTTATATATTTCTGCTTTAGCACCAATATCAATACCCCTTGTAGGCTCATCAAAAATGATAATATCAGGATCATTCAGCAATACTTTTGCCAATACAACTTTCTGTTGATTGCCTCCACTTAAATAATTTACCGTTTGATCAGGGGACGGTGTTTTGATGTTAAACTTCTTTATCTGCTCATCGGCTATACTGCGTTCTTTTTTATGATTAAGGAAAGCACCATTACTACATTGATTGAGCGCAGATATAGTAATATTATGTTTTACAGAAGATGAAAGCACCAGCCCTGTTTGCTTCCTGTCTTCACTGATCAATGCCAATCCATGGCGGATGGCTTTTTGGGGAGCATTAATTTTTACTTCCTTTTCTTTTATCCAAACCGACCCTCCATTTATTTTATCCAATCCAAATATTGCCTGCATAATTTCTGTCCTGCCTGCACCCATTAAACCTGCAACGCCCACAATTTCTCCCTGTTTCACGTCAAAACTAATATCAGAAAATGCAGCGCCCGACAGGTTTTTTACACAAAGCATCTGCTTACCGACTTCATGTGTACGCTTTTCAAAAATGGTATTCAGTTCGCGTCCTACTATCAGGTTGATCAATCGTGCATTATCCAGTTCATGCACAGGGTGAGTGGCTATATATTTACCATCACGCATAATAGTAATGGTATCCGCAATGCTCAGTATCTCATCCATTTTATGTGAGATATAGATAACAGCAATGCCTTGTTTAGTAAGATCGCGGATAATATTAAATAACACTTCAACCTCTCTTCCCGAGATAGCAGAAGTAGGTTCATCCATAATGATCACTTCCGACTTATTTGAAATAGCTTTTGCAATTTCAACCATCTGCATTTCTGCAACACTCAGTTCCTTCATGCGCCTGCTCACCTTTATGGCTACCCCAAGTTTGTCTATCAATGCCTGCGCATCTTTATACAATTTTTTCCTGTTTATCCAACCCGGAATTTTTGTTACCGGCTCGCGACCCATGAAAATATTTTCGGCTACTGTCAATTCCGGAAAAGGAAGCAATTCCTGGTGTATCATAGCAAAGCCACACTGAATAGCATCGTATACAGCATTAAATTTTACTTCTTTGTCTTTAAAAATGATACTGCCGGTATCGGGTTGTAGCATCCCGATCAGTATTTTCATTAAAGTAGACTTACCGGCACCATTTTCTCCCATTACTGCATGCACCTTTCCCGCTTCAATGTGCAACTGCACATTGTCGAGCGCTTTAACCCCGGGAAAAGATTTTGAAATATTTTCTGCGCGAAGCAGGTATGTATTATTCATGCAATCGAACTAACTTTAGCAGCTACAAGATATGCAAATTAATATTCCACCCACAAATAGTATTATCCTTATACAATGAAACTGAACAGCATTTTTATTCCCGGTATATTAATAGTTGCATGTATTCATTCCCTTAGTTATGCACAACAATCAAAACGTACACATCCATCAAAACCTAATATCATTTTTATTTTAACGGATGATCAGCGATGGGATGCCCTGGGAATTGCAGGCAACACCATTATTCAAACCCCGCATATTGATTCATTAGGAAGAAAAGGTATATTATTCAAGAATGCGTATGTAACTACTGCCATCTGTTGTGCAAGCAGGGCAAGTTTACTGAGCGGCCAATATATGTCGCGGCACAAAATTGATAATTTCGACAAACCGTTTTCAGATGGTGCTATTCAGCAAACATACCCGTTGTTGTTAAGAAAGGCAGGATATACAACCGGCTTTATCGGGAAATTTGGTGTAGGCGCTAAATTACCCGATGCAAATTTGTTTGATTACTGGAATGGCTCTCGTGCATTTGATCAGCAATATTACCTACAGGATGGCAGCGGCAATCGTATACACAATACCGATAGTATAGCCCATTCTGTTGCATGGTTTTTAAACCAGTATGGAAAAGAAAAACCTTTTTGTCTTTCTATCAGTTTTAAAGCGCCGCACGAACTGGATGGTAATCCTCCCACTTATCCTGTACAGGAAAAATTCAAACAATGGTATGCAAACGATTCAATACCTGAGCCATTAACGGCTGACCCAAAATACTGGAATAATTTTCCGGATTTTTTTCGCACAGATACCAATATTGGTCGTGTGAGATGGAAACCGCTATTTTCAACACATGCGCTTTATGAAGAAACAGTAAAAAATTACTATAGATTGATTTCAGGTGTAGATGAAGTGGTAGGAAATATAATGAGTCAGCTAAAGGCATTGGGCATTGATAAAAATACCATTATCATTTTTATGGGTGATAATGGTTTTTGCCTGGGTGAGCATGGATTAGAAGGAAAATGGTTTGGATATGAAGAATGCATCCGCGTTCCGCTGATTGTATACGATCCGCGTAATAGAACAAACCGTAATGGCAGTATTGTTTCATCTATCGGTTTGAATATTGATATTGCCCCAACCATATTGAATTATGCCGGAATCAAACGCCCACCTAGCATGCAGGGAGAAAATCTTGCGGATATTATTGATAAGAAGATAGTGCCGCGAAAGGATTTTTTTTATGAGCATACATTTTTAGGAAGTCCGCAAATACCAAAAGTAGAAGGGGTGGTATCAACAAAAATGAAATACATGAATTATATAGAACATGGATATGAAGAGCTATACGACCTTGAAAAAGATCCGCACGAAACAACCAATCTTGCAAAAGATCCCGAATACAAGAAGATGTTGTTGAATTTACGAATGCGTTACGAACATTTAAGAAATATAGCAAAATAAACTTGCAATTACCAAGAGGGCGACTCCTACAGAGTCGATATAACTTTTTTAATTCTTTTTACAAACTGGATGTGCCGATGGCACAAATAATACAACACAAACAACACACAATAGGAGACAACAATAAAAATAGTTAGGTGTTCAGGCTCCTATAGGAGCATCCTGTTTATAGAAACAAATCAAGAAGTTTATCGGCTCCATCGGAGCCACCTGTACAAACATCAATTTGCTAAATCATTTATGACTATATTGTTTTTATTTATTAGAAATTGAATGTGCAAATAGATAAAATCTGAATTACATTATCTCTTTATCAGGAAAGTACAGGATGGCTGTATAATTTTCTGCGCCTACCTTGACGCATGAAAATACATTATTGGTCTCTTTCTTTTCATAAAACGATTGTTATGGCAAATCCCTTGCGCATTCATAAAACAGCAACGCTATTTATACTATTAAGTACAACAATTATTTCATCGCTCCATGCGCAATTGCCACCCGTATTTGGTAATGCAAACAATCAACATGCACAGTCGGTAAATACAACCATCCGTTATTTATCTCCCTTAAAAATACTTTGGCAAACAGAAAATGCAGGTGAACAAATACATAATACTGAAAAGTTATTAAAGGCTGGCAATGGTCAGGCCGATCTGGCCAACAAAGACATGTGTATCTTAAAAAGCACATGGGGCGTTAAACCTGCTTTGCTACTGGACTTCGGACGCGAATTACATGGAGGTTTACAAATCATTACCGGCATGTATCCTGGTAATAAGCCCATAAAATTGAGAGTGCGTTTTGGTGAATCTGCGAGTGAGGCCATGAGTGATGTTGAACCCAAACAAAACGCTACCAACGACCATGCTATGCGCGACATGATAGTAGAAGTGCCATGGTTGGGAAAACTGGAAGTGGGTAATACAGGGTTTCGTTTTGTGCGCATTGATATGCTTGATGCAAATGTGGAGTTACAGTTAAAAGAAGTAAGAGCCATTTTTACTTTCAGAGATATCCCATACCTGGGATCTTTTAATTGCAGTGATACATTGCTAAACAAAATATGGATGACAGGTGCATATACCGTTCACTTAAATATGCAGGATTATTTGTGGGATGGTATAAAACGCGACAGACTTGTGTGGGTAGGCGATATGCACCCGGAAACATCCACTATCAGTGCGGTGTTTGGAGATAATGAAGTAGTTCCTAAAAGTCTTGATTTGTCAAGAGATATTACACCGATTCCCAACTGGATGAATGGCATCAGCACCTACTCTATGTGGTGGATCATTATTCACCGTGATTGGTATATGCACAATGGTGATCTTAAATATCTGCAACAGCAAAAAGATTATCTCGTAAAATTATTAGCGCATATTATTACAAAGATCGACGCCGATGGAAAAGAAACATTAGATGGTACACGTTTTTTAGATTGGCCGTCAAGCGAAAATAAAAAAGGAGTGGATGCAGGCTTGCAGGCAATGATGATATGGAGTTTAACCGCGGGCAGTGAATTATGCAAAATATTAAATGAACCAGGCACTGTAAAAAATTGTGAAGCTGCTATAGAAAAATTAAAGAAGAATGCACCTGATCCTAATAACTCCAAACAGGGCGCGGCATTAATGGCGCTTACAGGCTTAATGACACCAGAAAAGGCCAATAAAGAAATATTGAGCGTTGGCGGCACGCATAATTTTTCTACATTCTATGGTTATTACATGTTACAGGCAAAAGCTAAAGCAGGCGACTACCAGGGAGCCTTAGACGCTATTCGTGAATACTGGGGAGCAATGCTAAATCTTGGTGCAACAACTTTCTGGGAAGACTTCAATCTTGATTGGTTGCCCAATGCCTCCCGTATTGATGAATTGCCCAAACCAGGACAAAAAGATATTCATGGTGATTATGGTGGCTATTGCTATGTAGGCTTCCGTCACAGCCTTAGCCATGGCTGGTCTTCTGGTCCTACGCCGTGGTTAAGCGAATATGTATTAGGGATTAAGGTTTTAGCGCCCGGATGTAAAACAGTAAAAATAGAACCTCATCTTGGTGACCTCTCTTTTGCTGAAGGAACATTTCCCACTCCTTATGGTGTAATAAAAGTGAAACATGTAAAACAGGCAGATGGAAAAATTACAACTACGGTAAATGCACCAAAAGAAGTGAAAGTAATTAAATAGCCCCGAAGAGAACATAGCTTCAGCACTGCAGGTTACCGTCCAACTAAATTAACTAACGATTCAATTTATATTCAATGCGTTTTATTAAAAACCAGGTTGCCATTCAAATAGCATTATGCATCACTTTTATGTCTTGTACATGCATTGTATTGGCACAGTCTGACCTTACGCCAAAATATTTACGCACAGAATATAAGGTGAACTCTTTTATTGATGCAGCTAAACCGCGATTTAGCTGGGAGTTACAATCTAAAATAAATAACCAGGTACAAACTGCCTGGCAAATCATAGTAGCTTCTACGCCTGCTTTATTAACGGGGTCTAAAGCAGATATATGGAATTCCGGAAAAATAAATACTGATGCAACAACGCAGGTTGAATATGCAGGCAAAGCTTTGATGTCCGGAAAAAAATATTACTGGAAAGTGCGGAGCTGGGATAAGAAAGAAATGCCTGGTGTATGGAGTGAAACAGCTTTATGGAACACAGGTTTGTTTAGTGCTGAAGATTGGAAAGCAGATTGGATAGGGTATGATGTAAATGCATTATCAATAAACAAAACATATCATCTTCCTCCGGCTTCCTATTTACGCAAAGAAATAGATGTAAACGCTCCAGTAAAAAAAGCCAGCTTATATATTTCAGCATTGGGCTTGTATGAATTTTATATAAATGGTAAAAGAATAGGCAATGATTATTTTGCTCCCGGTTGGACAGACTATAACAAACGTGTTTACTACAATGCCTATGATATCACCAATGACCTGAAAAAAGGAAAGAATGCATTCGGTTCAATATTAGCCAATGGCTGGTATGCAGGTTATTTAGGGTATGCTTTACTGGTAGGTTCAGCAACAACGCATAGCTTCTACGGAAATACGCCTTTATTAAAAGCGCAGGTAGAAATTGAATATGCCAACGGGAAAAAAGAAATCATTGCTACAGATGGCTCCTGGAAAGCTTCCACAGGAGGAATACGGGAAGCAGATATATTGAATGGGGAAACATTTAATGCAAACCTTGAACCTTCAGGTTGGACCAATACTGCATTCAGCGACAATGCCTGGAAGACAGCAGAGGTACATAGTGAAAAAAAATCTTTATTGCTGCAAATGTATCCAGGTAACCCTGTAACTATCTGGGGCGAAATAAAACCTGTATCTATACAACAGGAAACTCCGGGAAAATATATCGTGGATTTTGGACAGAATTTTTCTGGTGTAGCAAAATTTACTGTTAAAGGAAATAAAGGAGACAGCATTGTTATTCGTTATGGAGAAAAATTATTTCCCAACGGAAAACTGGTTACCGAAAACCTGAGAAGAGCACGGGCAACAGATACATATGTAAGCAAAGGATCTGCAACGAGTGAAACATGGATGCCCAGGTTTACCTATCATGGCTTTCAATATATAGAAATCAGTGGACTAAAAACAAAACCAACGTTAAACGACATCAAAGGCATTGTAATGACTTCGGCTACTCCCGCTGCAGGTAGTTTTGAAACAGACAATACGATGCTCAATCAATTGTATAAAAATATCGTATGGACTCAACGCTCAAATTATTTTGACATTCCTACCGATTGCCCACAGCGGGATGAACGACTTGGGTGGACAGGCGACGCACAGATATATATGCGTTCGGCAGCATTCAACAGTGATATAGCGGCTTTTCACACCAAATGGATAACCGATCTGAATGATGCACAATGGCCCGAAGGTCCATATCCTGTATACGCTCCTTTGCCCGTAGCTGCTAATGGCAAAGCCGCCATACGTGAATCAGATACTTATTCGCCCGGTTGGGCGGAGGCAGGCATTGTATGCCCTTATAACGTGTATAAAATGTATGGCGATACACGTATCATAACTAACAGTTGGGCATACATGACAAAGTATATGCAGTTCCTGGAGAAAAAAAGTAAGGGCAATTATTATTTTGAAGAAGCAAGCTTTGAAGAGATCAATCCCAAAGGCGGTTTTGGTGACTGGCTATCGGTTGGCAAAAAAACACCGCCGGATATGCTGGCTACTATGTATTATCATTACTGTGCTTTGATGATGACAGAAATGGCAAAAGCAATTGATGACAACAGTGAGGTGACTCATTACACAGACATTGCTGAAAAAATAAGAGCAGGCTTTGCAAAACATTATATAGGTAACGATGGAAAGTTTACCACCAATGCTGCCGCTTATGGAAACGGAGATGGATATGTGGATGGTTCGCTTGGTTTTTCAGGACATACCCAAACTGCATACGCCAATGCTATATATATGAATATGCTTTCTGCTGACAATCTTGCAAAGGCAGGTAAGTATTTAAAAGAACTGGTACAGGAAAATCACAATCAACTTGCCACAGGTTTTCTGGGATTCAAACCACTGCTTCCTGCATTATCGGCTACGGGTAATAGTGAGTTAGCCTATATGCTCGCCAGGGATACAGCTTATCCTTCGCTGGGTTTTGAAGTAGTAAATGGTTCAACAACTATCTGGGAGCGGTGGAACAGTTATATCAAAGGCAAAGGTTTTGAAAACAATGCAGGAATGAATTCTTTTAACCACTATGCGTTTGGTGCTATGTGTGAGTGGATGTTTCAAAATATGGCGGGCATACAACCAGGGGAGGCTGCAGGTTTTAAAAAATTTATCATCCACCCTGAAATTGATGCCGCAGGTATCCACGTTGTAAACGCAAGCTATCATTCCATTCATGGTGAAATAAAATCTTCATGGAAAAAAGTAAGTCATGGATTGATACAACAGGTAACCATACCCGTTAACACATCTGCATCTGTATATATTCCTTCGGACATCAAATATATCAGCCTAAACGGTAAACTACTCAGTACTGCTGGTGGCATACGCATTACAGAAAGTGCAAATGGTTATACCGTTGTGGAAGTCGGTTCAGGAGTATATACATTTGTTATTGCCCAACAATAGTTTTGCTGAATGTAACATTTAAGCAGAGCGTAGTTAACATGATTTTTGTTACAATGTTTACATACCTGCTATCTCACTTTCGGGAGCTGTAAAACAAATTACCACGTTGTCATTATCAGCCATCAGAAATTTAATTTCAAAAAAAGCAACCCATTCCTTTATCCGGCAAATATCAAAAGCGCTATACAGAAGCCTGTACCTGTTTTTAAGAAGTTACATTTAGTGAGTAAGGAGGAGATGCTTTCACAGTTATGAAAGATGACAGGTTTTAAAAGTGATTAAAAGTATACATGTTGCAAACAAAGGCGGGGAAAGATTATCAGCGATTGCACTGTAAAAAAAGAAAAAAGAAAATAAACATTTTTAGCATGATGGTGCAGGATAGTTATATTAAATGTTGTTTTTACATTTGAATTAACCTGCTATCCGGGAGCAGGGTCTCTATCAATCTAATAACGAAAAAACTGCTTGTAATGAAAATCAAATTCCTCTCAGATTCCTGATTACATTCCGAAATTTTAGAACAATTTATTACCTGTTTTCTGAACAGCGTATCCTACCCCTTTTTCTCCAGGTTCAGTTGTATACATATTTATTGGTAGTACATCCAATGGGATAACTACATAGCATGTCCGAAAACTGTCATAGACTGTCATAGCATATTACATATTACCTGTAATGCACTCAATTTTATTGAGCTATAGCATTCTATTGCCATGATGCTGTTAAAAATGTATGCTTCATTTTTCAAGCCAAAACATTTATCATGTCAAAAAAAATCTTTGTGTATCATTTAAAATGTTTTGCAACCTTTCTGGCTGCAACATTTTTGTTTTCGCACCATTTATTTGCACAGTCAACGGTATCAGGAAAAGTTACCGGTGATGGTTCAGCTGCAGGCATTCCCGGGGTAACCGTAAACGTTAAGGGCACTAAAAATTCAACCCAAACAGACGGCGATGGAAAATTTACCCTCAATACCGGCAAGGGTAAAATATTGGTGTTTACTTACGTGGGATATCTTCAAAAAGAAGTGGAGATCAATAACCAGGAAGTTATAAACGTTGAACTAACTGTTGACGCAAAAGGCTTGGGTGAGGTAATTGTGGTAGGTTATGGTAGCCAGCTAAAAAAGAACGTTACAGGTGCTGTACAAACTATTAATGCTGCTGAAATAAAAGATATTCCTGTTTCGCAGATGACCCAAAAATTACAAGGAAAACTAGCCGGCGTGCAGATCAATCAAACAACCGGTAAACCCGGGCAGGGCATGTCTGTTAGAATTCGTGGACAGGTTTCTGTATCCGCGGGTAGCGATCCACTGTATGTAATTGATGGATTCCCCATCACTGGAAATATCAGTAATCTCAATCCTGATGAAATTGAAAATATATCCATTTTAAAAGATGCGGCTTCTACATCATTGTATGGATCAAGAGCAGCCAATGGCGTGGTATTGATTACTACCAGGAAAGGCAAGCCCGGACAAACCAATGTAAGCTTTAATACATATGCCGGTTTGCAGCAGGTACCCGTGCACGGTAGACTTAAAATGATGAACGCAGAAGAGTTTGCCGAATTTAAAAAAGAATATTATGAAGATGCAGGTCAGGCTGTTCCCGTTGAATTTCAGGATCCTTCTTATTACAGAGATAAAGACAATGATTGGTACGGTGCACTGCTAAGAAAAGCTGCGCTGGAAAGCTATAGCCTTTCTATCACTTCTAATACAGATAAGCTTAGCACATCATTGGTTGCAGGCGTATTTAACCAGGATGGTGTTGTATTAAACAATAATTACAAAAGATATTCCCTTCGCATGAATATGGAATATGCCGTTACCAAAAATGTAAAAATAGGTTTCAATGTTGCGCCTTCTTACATTTTTGACAATACCCCCAGAACAGATGGTGACAGGGGAACCGGTATTTTATTCAATGCATTGCATACATGGCCGGTTATGCCTATCCGTGATGCCAATGGTGAACTTACTTTGTATAACACTTTTCCTGGCAGCACGGGTAATATCTTTAACTATCCTAACTGGGTAAGGGCCGCGGATGAATTGGTAAATGAAACCCGCACCAACGCTTTAATCGGAAATGCATATTTGCAGTATCAGCCGATCAAAGGATTAACTATAAAATCTACCTATAATATTGAGAATTATAATTCTAAATTTTTCTTTTTCAACCCTTCAACCGCAACCAACTTTATAAATGTTCCTGTGCCTACAACAGCGCAATCTATCAGGCAGGACTATACAGCAAGAACATGGTTGAACGAAAATTTAGTTACCTACAACAGGAGTTTTGGCGATCATAATTTTGAATTATTGGCAGGTCTTACCAGCCAGAAATTCCGTGGAGAAGTAACAAGAATACAGGCAGATACTTATTCTGATGACAGGCTCCCGACTATACAAGGCGCATTAAACATTAACCGTGGTGGAACTATTAATGACGTAGGTGAGTGGTCATTGATGTCTTATCTCTCCAGGCTTACTTATAATTACAAAGGCAAATACCTGTTAACAGCCGCTATACGTAGCGATGGTTCATCAAGATTTGGATCTGATAACCGTTGGGGTACTTTCCCATCTGCTTCACTCGGCTGGGTAATATCAGATGAAAATTTTTTACGGGATATAAAGAGTATTTCTTTTGCTAAGTTCAGAGCAAGTTTTGGTGCTATTGGAAATAACAATATCGGTAACTACACACCATATGCATTGGTAAATAATACAGTGAACGCTGTTTTTGGAAATACCGTTGCTACAGGTGCAGCAGTTACATCATTATCTAATACCAAACTTACCTGGGAAACTACCCGTCAGTTTGATTTTGGTATAGATCTGGGGTTGTTTAATAACAGGATCCAGTTTAATTATGATTTCTATACAAAGCGCACTACCGATTTATTGTATAGTGTTCAAATTGCGCAGGAATCAGGGTTCCCCAACTTTAATGATAACATTGGTGAGATCAAATTCTGGGGACATGAGTTCAATATAACTACACTTAATACAGTAGGCAGGCTCCGTTGGACAACCAATGCGAATATTTCATTTAACCGCAACAAGGTAATGGCGTTGGCTGATGGAATTGACAGGGTATATGGCAGTGTTCATATTACACAGGTTGGACATCCGTTTGGACAATTTTATGGTGCAGTAGCTGAAGGCGTATATTTAAACCAGGCTGACCTCGATCATTCACCTATCATCCCCGGTCGTTCTACCGTAGGTAGTATCAAATTAAAAGACCTGAATGGCGATGGTGTGATTACGTACGGTGGTGATAACGATGACAGAACCATTGTGGGTAGTCCTTTCCCAAAATTCATTTATGGTATTACCAATACTTTCCAGTATAAAAATTTCGATCTTTCTATCGTTGGTTCCGGATCATACGGTAATGAATTGTGGATGCGTCACCTGTATAGTACTGCCAATCTTGATGGCGTGTTCAACATGGTGGAAGAAGCAAAGTACCGGTTCCGCTCACCCGAAAATCCTGGTAAAGGCTTTTTTGGTACAACCGTTGGTGGTGGTACAGTAACTGGTGTTGAAAGAGACTGGAACAACAGCCGTTTTGTGGATGACGCTTCTTTCTTTACTATTAAAAATGTTACACTTGGTTATAACGTAGGCATTAAAAGCAATACGATCAAATCTATGCGCTTATATGCCTCTGTACAACAATTGTGGGTGTTCACTCACTACTGGGGTGGACCAAATCCTGAAACCAGCGCTCAAGGTGATGGCAATGGCGATGGCGGAAACCTTAGCCAGGGAGTAGATTTATCGAATTACCCTGTCCCCCGTACATACACTTTTGGAATTAATCTGAATTTTTAAAAGTGTGCGCTCATTATTTTTTCTAACATTTTTATTATGAAAAGAATGAAAACAAAAATCATTATACTCAGCATCATTGCAGCAACTACTGTTATGACAAGCTGTAAAAAATTCCTGGAGATCAATCCCGAAACGGCATTGACCTCGGAAACATTTTTTGTAAAAGAGTCAGATTTTGTACAGGCAGTAAATGCTACCTATGTGCCGCTCAGAAGTATATTTAACGACAGGGCATGGGTTTTAGGAGAAATGCATTCTGATAATACATATTACCCACGTAATATACTTTTCGGCGCGGTTGATGGTACCGAAAACGTCGCCGATTTTGCGATGCCTAATGTAGCCAGTTCTGTTTCAGGCATTACACTTACCACTAATGGCAACGTGCTTGGTCAATATCGCTCAGATTATCAAATCATATCAAGAGCTAATCAAATATTGGCCAGTATCGACAATGTAGATTTTGATGCCACTTCGAAAGCTAACCTTAAAGGACAAGCGCTCTTTTTAAGAGCATTTGCTTATTTTGAATTGGCAAGATACTTTGGGAAAGCGCCGCTTCATCTCACTCCTGTTACCAGCAGAGAAGAATCTGCTGCAGAGTTAGCAACCACTGATCAATTATATGCACAGATTGAAGCAGACGCAAAAGATGCTGCAACTATGCTGAAACCCAAATCAACACAGGAAGCTGGACGTGTTACGTCCGGCTCGGCAAAAACCTTGTTGGGCAATTTGTATATCGTGCAGAAAAGATGGGCTGATGCAGAATCCGTTTTAAAAGAAGTGGTGAACAGTGGGGAATATGCTCTAATGGAAGATTATAATGATGCGTTCTCCTATACAAATGCTAATAAGAATAACGCGGAATCTGTATTTGAAATTCAGTACATGGAAGGCTCTGCAGGTTATAATGGTAGCTTAATCTACAATTTCCTGCCACGCCCCATGACTGCTGCAGAATTGGAACCCATTACTCAAACATCAAACCCTCAGGATCTTTCCGGTGAAGGAAATAATATCCCTACACCTGATATTATCGCGGCTTACGAAACTGATGATAAGAGAAAGGATATCTCTATAGGTTACGTTACTCTAAGTCAGAGTTTAAGAACCAATAAAGTATACCCATACATCAAAAAATTTGCGCGGCCACATGCTACACATGGTAACACCGGTAACAATTGGCCGGTATACCGTTATGCTGAAGTATTATTATTTCTTGCAGAAGCATTGAACGAACAAAACAAGCCAGGAGATGCAGATGATTACCTGAACATGATACGCACACGTGCCGGGCTGCCCAACACCACCGCAAGTTCACAGGCAGATATGCGCGAAGCGATATTTAAAGAAAGGCGTATTGAGCTGGCATTTGAAAACAAACGCTGGTTTGATATTTTAAGAACCGACAGGATCCAGGAGATTATTGTTCCATATGGTAACAGGATAAAAGCAAATCCATTGAATTATTATTATCCTGATAACACATTACCACCCAGCAACGCATTTACCATTTTAGATCAATACTATGGTCTTCCTGCAGATGAATCGTCATTAACACCATATTTCTAACGCAGTTTTTTTGGGGGCTACTATCTCCGCCCGGTGTTTGATTGAAAAATCTTCACCGGGCTTTTTTATGTTTGGACTTCGTGTGATCATTGCTTAGTACATTATTTACAGATTATAATATTTTGAAAACAGTCCAAGAAAAAATTTAACTTATTATGCATTAGTTCAAAAACTTCTCACTAGATTTGATCAACACCCATAGTAAAATCTATAAATGCTGACTGTTGATGAAATACACCATAATCATATCGTTGCTAATAAGTTTCTGCAGAGGATTTCCTTCCAAATTAATTTCCAGGCAAATACAGTCTCCGTAAAAAAGTCTCCGCAAGCTTTTCAATTGGTGCTACAGGAATTTTTTATCAACAACTAAAAAGATAGTAATTATGAATAGAAAAAGAATATTCTATTTGCTTTCATTTATTGGGTACCTTTTAATCTTGTTAAAGGCAACGCCCTGCTTATTTAGTAGTAATATAGAGCATAGAAGCTTTTTCCCAAGTGGAGATAGTAATGATATTTTATTGCAGTATGTCGATTACAAAAGATTAACAGTTTATGCTCTTGGGTGGGCGGGGATATGTTTCTTTTTGTACCAATTAACTGAAATAATATTTAATAGAAGGAAATAATTTTTTTGACGTGGTTGAGTATACGAATATTAAACTACTAAATAATGGGAAAATCATTAATACTCTTGTTTTGCATATTCATATTTTGTTGTTGCAAAAGAAAGGGATCAGTGTCTATGTTTTTATTTATTCCCAAGGCCGAAAAAGATTTACTCAGAAATAATTACTCGTACAATGATACAAAGTACCAGTATAGTAAGCATGTTGGAGATACAGTTGAAAATGTGTCAGTAAAAGGCAAGGGTATATTTTCAAAATATTTTTATATTAAGCGACATGCAGA
Source organism: Agriterribacter sp. (assembly GCA_047600465.1). Taxonomy (GTDB): domain Bacteria; phylum Bacteroidota; class Bacteroidia; order Chitinophagales; family Chitinophagaceae; genus Agriterribacter. Next base: position 1,748,687 of record JASGKU010000004.1, on the reverse strand, counting down.
AAACTTTAAAGTGGATTCAATCGATAGCTTAACAAAGATGTCGAACTTTATTACTAATGGTGCAGATTCGGTTATTTTTGATTTTGGCAATATTTCCAAAATCCTTGAGATTAAAGGCTCTGTATTTTTTATAACTTTTGGTTATTCATCTAAGATGACTTTTTATCTCATTGCTTATCACAATTTGGATAGTAAGATTGAGCGAGATGATTCCGTAACATCCCTGGAACATATGAAAGTTAATTACAGTAATCTTTTTAATAGAAACAAAATTGACTCTGCAATTAATTTTATAAAAGAGATGCGCTCGCCGCCGGCTCCTCATAGATAAATGTCGATAATAAATAAATAATAGCCAGAGATTTTAAATATCAATCAACTACAAATGGCTTACTGTAAAGCACCATTGTATGTTTATGCTTAGCCACAATGGCTAACATTCATGTCTCAATATAATCTCAGTTCCACTGCTTGATTGAAAAATCTTCACCGGGCTTTTTTGTATAGTAACTCGAATAATGGTTATGATGAAGTCAATCAATTAGCGTAAATTTCTGCCATTATTTAAACCGCATTCTTATATGAACTATAGATCAATATTGTGTTTGTTAATTACTATAAGCAGTATTATTTCTTCTGTAGCACAGCAGAAGAAACTGGAACAGCCCGATACACTCTACCAATTACCGGAAGTGTTGAAAACACAGGCAGGGAAAACAGTTAAAACAAAAGCGGATTGGGAAAAAACCAGGCGACCTGAAATTGTAGAGCTGTTTGAAAAAAATGTATACGGTAAAACCCCGGATAAAAAAGTTCCGTTGCGGTTTGTTACTACATCTGTAAACAGGAGCGCACTAAATGGAAAGGCTACCCGAAAAGAAGTAACCGTTTATTTTTCCGGTGATGATACATACAGTATGAATATTTTACTGTATCTCCCTAATACATTTCAACCGGTTCCTTTATTTGTTGGTTTGAACTTCTCCGGCAACCAGGTGGTAAATACCGATACAGGAATTACTATTACAAAAAAATGGGTAGCCTATGGAAAAGAACCCGCCTATAAAGATCATCACGCCACTGAAGCCTCTCGCGGTACACAATCCGGCGATTGGCCGGTAGAAGATATCATAAGCCGTGGGTATGGACTGGCGACCATATATTATGGAGATCTGCAGGCCGATAGCAGTAACAGCTTTGGTGGAAGTGTGGCTAAACTTTTTTATAAAGATGGGCAAACAAAACCTGCCGATGACGAATGGGGTGCAATAGGCGTATGGGCATGGGGACTAAGCAGGGCCATGGATTATATTGAAACAGATAAAGACATCGATACAAAACGGGTGGCAGTGATCGGTCATTCGCGTTTAGGCAAAACAGCTTTATGGGCAGGGGCGCAGGATCAACGTTTCGCTTTGGTAATATCAAACAATTCAGGCGAAGGTGGCGCTGCCATTACAAGAAGAAAATATGGCGAAACAATAGAAGCCATCAACAGGGTGTTTCCGCATTGGTTTGCGGGCAACTACAAAGCATTTAATAATCGTGAAGATGCATTGCCGGTAGATTTTCATGAATTGTTGGCCTTAATAGCGCCAAGACCTTTATATGTAGCCAGCGCTACAGAAGATCAATGGGCTGATCCAACGGGCGAATATTTATCAGCTTATTATGCCGGGCCTGTATATAACCTGTATGGTAAAAAAGGATTAGACAGTAAACAATCGCCTATAGAAAATCATCCTGTGGGTGATGGCGTTATCGGCTACCATTTAAGAAAAGGTGGGCATGCATTAACGCCGTACGACTGGCAACAGTATATGAATTTTGCCGATAGATTTTTTAAAAGTAAATAACTGATATGCATCTACATACAAAAATTGTTGTAGCTATACGAGGCGTCATCGCCTCGTATCTATTTGTTATCGCCTCTGGCGATGTACGAAAATGTATAGCATGCATTTTTGTTGCTTGCATGTATATAACAGCCGAAGCGCAAAAAACACAGGACGTTTTTTCAAAACAAAACCTGGTGGCATGGTGCATTGTACCGTTTGATAGCAAAGAAAGAAATGCAGAAGAACGTGCCGAGATGTTGAATAAACTCGGTATCACAAAACTCGCTTACGACTGGCGGGAGAAACACATTCCTTTTTTTGATGAAGAAATAAAACAACTGAACAAGCATCATATAGTATTACAGTCTTTTTGGTATGCGTCAGGACCTTCACCCGAGCAGGACAAAAACCTGCAGATTATTTTAGATGTACTGAAAAGAAACAAGGTTAAAACCCAGCTGTGGAGCATGTTTGTTCCTGGCCCCGGATTCGATACGCTTAGCCAGGAACAGAAAGTACAAAAAACGGCTGAGGCCGTAGCTTATATCGCCGACAGGCTGAATGAAATAGGATGTACGCTTGGTTTATACAATCATGGCGGATGGAGCAGTGAACCCGAAAATCAACTGGCAATCATTCAATATCTTAAAAGACCCAATATTGGCATCGTATACAATTTCAGCCATTCAGAAGAACAGATACAACGCTTCCCCGAATTCTTCCCGAAGATCTTACCTCATCTGCTTGCAATAAATCTAACCGGGTTAAAAGGCGGTTATCCGGCAACGGTAGTGCCTGTAGGTGATGGCAATATAGAAACACGGATGATGAATATTATCTGGAAGAGTAGCTATAAAGGCCCGATTGGTATTATCAATGAAAATTTTGCGCCTGATGCAGAAGCGGGGTTGCAATTAAACATGAATGGTTTAAAAAAAGTATTGAAGGAATTGAATGATACCAAGGCGTTGGCAACCTATTAATTTATTTATTGTATGAAAGATGCTATACTATGGATTATTGTAACGGCACTCCTTGCTTTGCTTTTTGTAATACTGTTGTTTATAGCTATTATACGAAAAAACAAAAGGCTTGCAGTATGGTCGGTACTGCCCGTATTTCTTTGTGTAATTACAGCCACCATCGCCGGCTATAAAATATTGAAGCGCTCCTATTATGCTGTTAGGGATGCTAAACTCGAAAACCCAATGAAACCCAGAACAGCAGAGGAAATATATACGGCTCTTTTTAATAAAGCCGGAAGTGATTGTGTGAAAGTGCTCAATAAGAAAGATCAATACGTGCCCGGGCTTGATTGTTGCATTTGGCTGGAGTTTACTACTTGTCCGCAGGAATTGGAAAGAGTGCTTGCTCAAAGAAAATATGAGCTAACGAGAACCAATAAAGCACTCCTGCATATTTCGGGCGACAATGAAAAACCTGGCTGGTGGAAGCCAGAACAAATGGGAGATACTGTGTTATTTTTCCGCTATGATAATCCGGGACGGCAACTGATTCAACTCATAAGTTCAACAGACAGCACAAAGGTTTTTTATTGCGACATGCTGTATTAAGACGCAGCGTTCATATATAGTCATCTCAACTATATTGCACTACTTAACTCATAATCAGGCATCCATAAAATGGTTTAAGTTGCTAAACTGTATTATTTCCTTTCATACGAACATTTTTTTATTTTGCAGGTCATGAAACTAACGCCCTACACCCTCCTGCTCTTGATAACCACAGGCTTTGTTATCAACATACACGCACAACAAAAAAGGCCATCTTTAGGTAAACCGCCTTCCTGGGTGTCTGTAAATAAATACGATTATAATGTTGCAGCGCTGGAACACGAAGCAGAGGACGGGTATCTTGACCTGGTATATGAACGGCAGATATCTATAAATGAACAATCTACTTTTGCGCGGAAAACAATAAAGATCCTTACAGAATCAGGCATACAGAATGCATCAGAAGTTTCTGTAAACTTCGACCCTCAATATCAAACACTTACTTTTCATACTATCCAGGTAATAAGAGACAATAGAATAATAAACAAACTGGATCTTTCCAAAATAAAAACCATTCAGCAGGAAGAAGATTTAAAAAGGTTTGTATATAATGGAGCGCTCACTGCTGTTTTATTTCTTGAAGACATCAGAAAGGAAGATATTATAGAGTATAGTTACACTGTAAAAGGTGTAAACCCCGTATTTAAAAACCGGTTTTCAGCCAGCCTTCCCGTAGAATATGGAGTGCCGATTGCTAACATATATTACAAGCTAATTGTTCCTAAACAAAAAGAAATACAATATAAAAATAACAACACCAGTGTAACGCCGGTTATAACTCAAAATATTGATGCAACAATATATGAATGGAAGATAACTGATATGAAAGCATTGCATCTTGAAGATAATATTCCTGACTGGTATGATCCATTTGGTGAAATAATGATAAGCGAATATAAAAGCTGGAAAGATGTAAATGACTGGGCTATGGAATTATTTCCACCAGTAAAAAATGTGTCAGCCGAATTGCGGAAAAAAATTGAATCCATTAATACAGCAACGCATTCTGATGAACAAAAAATATTATCCGCGTTGCTTTTTGTGCAGGATGATGTAAGATATATGGGAATTGAAATCGGCACAAATTCTCACAAGCCACAGGATCCCAATATTGTTTGTGCTAAACGGTTTGGTGATTGCAAGGACAAATCTTATTTATTATGTACCATGCTCAAACAAATGAATATTGAAGCAGCTCCGGTACTCATTAACACCAATTATAAAAAAGCTATTACCGGATGGCCGCCTTCAGCCAAAAATTTTAATCATGCAACCGTTCGGGTAAAATGTAATAACAAATATTACTGGTTGGATCCCACCCTCTCTCTGCAGCGGGGTGGCATAAATAATATTGCTTATCCTGATTATCAATATGGGTTAGTGGTACAGGAAGGAACAACAGCGCTCAGTAAAATTGAGATACAGGAGGCAGGAGCAGTTGTTGTAAAAGAAGTATTCAATATACCCGATATGTCGGGCAATGCGCGGTTAAAAGTAACAACTCAATACAGTGGAAGTTATGCAGACGATATGCGAAACCAGTTTAATGATAACAGCAACTATGAAATGAAAAAAACATTTAAAGATTATTACGCATCCTACTATAAAGATATAAGTATAGACAGTCTTTCTTTTGTTGATGAAGATTCTACAGGCATTTTAACTACCACAGAATATTATAGCGTAAAAAATTTATGGGAGAAAGAAGGAAAAGTGAAAAAAGCTTTTTTTGATCCTTATGTAATAAACGGTGTAATAAAAAAGCCAAAAGAATCAAAACGTACAATGCCATACGCGCTTTCTTATCCGGCAAATTATAAAGAAACAGTGGAGATAAATGTTCCAGACGACTGGAGCGGAGAAGAGAGCCAGGATAAAATACAAACAAACTATCTTATTGTAAAATCAAATTTTTCTTATAAGAAAAGGAAATTCACATTGAACTTTGAATATCAAAATTTACAGGATCATATACCGCCTGAACAAATAAAAAAGTTTTTAGAGGAGATGAAGAAGAAAGAGGATATGTTTGGTTATAATTTAACTTTAAACGAAGACAACAGTGCTTCTGATATTACAACGTTCAAAACAAAGAATGTTTATCCTGTACTTTTTCGCCTGGGAGCAATGCTGCTTGTTATAGGAGGAATTATCTGGTTGATTGCAAAAAGAAACAGAGGTTAAGTATTTCATTATAATAATGAATATAATTTTCACTCCCATATCAAATCCTGTTTCATCTTCCATAAAGGAATTATATGAACAGGCATTTCCTCCAAATGAAAGAAGACCATGGAATGAACAATTAACCTTAATAGAAACCGGTCGGCTGCTTGCAGAAACCATAAGTATTGATGAAGCTTTTACTGGTTTTATATTTTATTGGAAACTTACTGATTTTGTATTCATAGAACATTTCTCTATTGCAGACAGCAACAGGGGAAAAGGGATCGGAAGTAAAATCATACAGTTGCTGGCAGATCGCTTTCACACCATAGTATTAGAAGCCGAGCCACAAGAAACCAATGCTGATGCAGCAAGAAGGATCCAGTTTTATATACGCTCAGGGTTTGAGTTATTTAAGGAGCCGTATGAGCAACCACCTTATATACCAGGAGGACCTTGTCATGCAATGCAGTTAATGCATTTGCAGATGGATTCTTCAAAAACAACTTTTTCAGCCGTCAAAAATGAAATATATGGTAAAGTGTATGGTATCAAATAAGCAAAATGTACTCTTTTAAAACAACTCATTCGTATGCATACAATTTTGCACCTGGTTCACAGCATGCTATTATCAGTAGCCGCCATATATTTTTTCATCCTCATTATAAGAACGATTGCTTTATTAAGGCTACGGAAATTTTTTGGAAACTATGCGCATATTACGCCCGCCAATGAAAAGCCAGATGATGTAACATTCAGTGTTACATTCGACCTGATAAACTTCTTTTCTCCCATTCCAAGAATAGTAATAAAAATCAGGCGTTCTTCTGCAAAGGATTCACTGCATAATGATTGGAATGGCTGGTTCGTTTCCAATATCATTTTCCTGTATTATTTTAAAGGAAGGTATGAACTGGAGAATCCAGGTCCAGATGAATATTACGGCTGGCATCATTTGTATTTGTTTGACAAGCCCACCCCCAGGATTATAATGAATCTTCAATACGTGAAAGACAATAAAAATATTGTATCGGACGAAGCGTATTATATTGTTAAGAAATAAAATTGTTTTGGGGTAAACGCAAATAAAAAGCCCTCCACGTTGTGGAGGGCTGTCATAAACTTACTATTCAATTTATTTCACTTCTTCAAACTCTGCATCGGTTACATTATCTCCGGCAGTGGCGCCCTGTGGTTGTTCCTGTTGAGGACCACCTGCTGTGCTGCCAGCGCCTGCACCACCCTGCTGCGCTTTATATATTTCTTCAGAAGCTGCTGTCCAGGCTGCATTCATTTCAGCTAATGCTGTGTCAATAGATGCTGTATCCTGTTGTTTATGTGCTTCCTTTAATTTATTTAAAGCATTTTCAATCGGTGCTTTTTTATCGGCAGGTATCTTATCTCCAAATTCCTTCAGTTGCTTTTCCGTCTGGAAAATAAGGCTATCAGCCTGGTTGATCTTATCTACTTTTTCACGGGCTTCTTTGTCAGTTGCTTCATTTGCCTTCGCTTCAGCCTTCATTTTTTCTACTTCGTCTTTGCTTAATCCGCTACCGGCTTCAATTCTTATTTTTTGCTCTTTACCAGTGCCCTTATCCTTTGCCGTTACATTTAAAATACCATTGGCATCTATGTCAAATATTACCTCAATCTGAGGAACACCGCGTGGTGCCGGTGGTATATCGTTAAGGTTAAATACACCAAGACTCTTATTTTGAGAAGACATTGGTCTTTCACCCTGCAATACATGTATCTGCACGCCCGGTTGATTATCGGAAGCTGTTGAAAAAACTTCTGACTTTTTGGTTGGGATGGTTGTGTTAGAATCAATCAATCTTGTCATTACACCACCCATTGTTTCAATACCCAATGAAAGAGGTGTTACATCCAGCAGCAATACATCCTTTACTTCACCGGTTAATACAGCACCTTGTATAGCCGCACCAACAGCCACAACCTCATCAGGATTTACTCCTTTATTTGGTTTCTTACCAAAAAATTTCTCTACTATTTCCTGCACTTTAGGTATACGTGTACTACCACCAACTAATATAATCTCATCAATTTCTGAAGTACTCATACCAGCATCTTTCAATGCCTGTTCGCAGGGTTTCAAACACCTTTCAAATAATGTATCAGAAAGCTGTTCGAATTTAGCTCTTGACAGTTTTTTTACGAGGTGTTTAGGCACACCATCAACAGCCGTTACATAAGGAAGATTAATTTCTGTTTCGCTTGAAGAAGATAATTCAACTTTTGCTTTTTCAGCAGCTTCTTTCAAACGCTGTAATGCCATTGGATCTTTGCGGAGATCTATATTCTCGTCTTTCCTGAATTCTTCCGCCAACCAGTCAATAATCACTTTATCAAAATCGTCGCCACCAAGGTGTGTATCACCGTTAGTAGATTTTACTTCAAATACTCCATCGCCTAATTCAAGAATAGAGATATCGAACGTACCACCACCAAGGTCGAAAACTGCTATTTTTTCATCTTTATGCTTCTTGTCCAATCCATAAGCCAGCGCAGCAGCAGTAGGTTCATTTACAATTCTGCGTACAGTTAATCCTGCAATTTCACCGGCTTCTTTGGTTGCCTGGCGTTGTGCGTCATTAAAGTAAGCAGGAACGGTAATAACCGCTTCTGTCACTTCCTGCCCCAGGTAGTCTTCGGCTGTTTTTTTCATCTTCTGCAAAGTCATTGCCGAAATTTCCTGTGGCGTATACAGTCTGCCATCAATATCTATACGCACGGTATTATTGTCGCCCTTTACTACTTTATAGCTCCAGTGCTTAATTTCTTCATTTACTTCGTCAAAGCGTCTTCCCATGAAGCGCTTTACTGACATAATTGTATTGATAGGGTTGGTTATAGCCTGACGTTTAGCCGGGTCGCCAACCTTACGTTCACCATTCTTTAAAAAAGCTATAACAGAAGGCGTAGTACGGCGGCCTTCGTCATTTGCTATTACCACAGGCTCATTGCCCTCCATAACTGCCACGCAGCTATTTGTGGTACCAAGGTCAATTCCTATTATTTTTCCCATATATCTGATTAAAAGTTTTTAAGAGTTTAAATTCCAAGGGATATAGTCAAGCATTATGCCATCAGAACCCTAAATGCAAAAATGTCAGTCATTTTATTAAAAAGTGCCAACACCGTTCAGGAAACCAAAAATTAAACCACTTTGCCCAAATAACCCCTCTTTCACAAAAAGAAGGTTTATATCTTTATCAGTAATCATAATATCTGTATGCAGAAAAGACACCTGGCTATAATTGTATGTGTGTTGATTTTAACCAGTTCCTGTTCCAAAAAAATTGTACCCGAAAAGCCAGCTTTGGCTAAAACCGCTTTTGCACTGGATAGCCTGCCTTTAAGCGAAATTGATATTCCACTCCAGATAAATCTTAAGCCTTTATACGACATAGCCAATAAAAATGTGCAAACTTTTTATACTTCCGATGGATGGCCAAATGATTTTGTAGTGAATAACTGCGATACCCGGTATATGTATCGCTTTAAGCGTGGCCCCATCCAGATCATTTCCAATGGCAATACAATTGATTTTAATTTTACAGGTAACTATGTTATTGCCGGAGCGCAAAGAGCATGCACAGGTTCCGGTAGCAACCGTACTGCCGTTACGCCATGGTCGCCTACATGTACTTGTGGAATTAAAGAAGCTGAACCAAGGGTATACATCAGTTACAAATCATCTTTTCAATTAAAAAATAACTATGGAGTTATTACAAAATTACAAGCCCTGGAACCAAAACCATTAGACAAGTGCACAGTTTGTTTCTGGGGGCACGATGTTACTCCTACCGTAATGGCGCAATTAAAAGCACAATTGGATGTTGCAGGAAAAGATATACAGGACTCCCTGAACAAAATAAGTTTGCGCCCGCAATTTCAAAAGCTGTGGGATATTTTAAATACGAGTATGCGTATGTATGACATGGGTTACCTGCAGATCAATCCAGAAAGAATCCGATTGAGCACTTTATATGCTAAGAATGATTCACTTAATATATCCATTGGTATTTCGGCAAGACCATTGATCAGTTTTTCAAAAGGAGCAGATCACAAAACAATTGTGCCCGACATCAGTGATTTTAACCTGCGTAAAGGTTTTAGTGTATACGTAGACGCTATAATGAATTATGACTCTTTAAGTAATTTGCTTACCAAACAATTACATGGCAAACGCATTGATATGGATAAAGTAGGTAAATATGTAATTGTAGAAAAATGTGAAATATATGGGGCAGATAATGAAAAGCTCATCATAAAAATTCAGTTCAGCGGCTCAGATAATGGTATTTTATACCTGGTAGGCAAGCCTGTTTTTAATAAAGAGAAAAACAGCGTTGAAGTAAAAAATATCGATTACGATATACGTACAAAAGATCTGCTCATTAAAACTGCCAAATGGCTTTTTAATAAAAGAATTATTAACGAGCTCAATAAATATTCCACTTTCAATATTACTGCCTATTCAGATAGTTTGCTGTCAAAAGTAAATGTTCAAATAAACAGGCAGTTACAAAAAGGCGTTTCCTCTACAGGAAAAGTGAATATACTGCAGGTTGTAGATATCTATCCATTCAAAGAAAATTTTATTTTGCGGTGCAATACAAAAGGAGAAATGGCAATAAGAATAGATTCTTTTGATTATGCTTTTTAAATTTCAAAAATTCCATTTTTAATAGCATACAATACCAATCCGACCCTTGAACGCAATTTGAGTTTTTCAAATAGGGCATTGCGATGATCTTCAACCCTGCGCTGGCTTACAAACATCTTCTCTCCTATTTCTTTGTAAGAGAGATCGGAACAAGCCCACTTCAAAAACTCTCTTTCTTTATCTGTAAGTGGAGTAGTGTCATCAGGCACTTCCATATTCTTATTAAGACCACCTACAATTTTCCCGGATATATAATCAGAGAGATAAAAATTCTTTTCCATTACAGAATTCAGTGCCAGCAGGAGTTCTTCAGGATCAGCAGATTTCATGATATATCCTTTAGCGCCCAGTTTCAGCATCCTTATTATAGTATTCTCATCGCTCAACATTGACAAGGCAAGTACTTTTACCTGGGGATAGTTTTTATACAACCATTCAGCAGTAACAAAACCGTTCATACCAGGCATATTTACATCCAGCAAAATAATATCGGGTATTCGTTTTTTACTGAGAATAGCTTTTAATTCATCGCCGTTTTCCGCTTCAAAAAAAACAGAAAAATTTTCAAATGTATCAATAAGCTTGGCCAACGCATTTCTCAAAAGCGTGTGATCGTCTACTACAGCAACCTGTATTTTTTTATTGTTGTCTGTCATGATTTTATGTTAGTCTTTGGCAGTAGAAGAAACAATAGGTAATTCCATATTTACTGATGTTCCTTCTCCTGGGTGGCTGTCAAAAATCATAGTAGCACCTATCAGTTTAGCTCTGTTCATCATGCTTTTCAATCCAACTCCATTCAGAGGAGAAAGTGAATCTTTTTTTTCCTGCATACTAAATCCAACTCCGTTATCCTTAATAAAAAAAACAAAAAGGCTTTCTTTGGTGTAGTTTAATAAAATAGACAGCTGTGTGGCTTTTGCGTGTTTAAGAATATTGTTTACCAGTTCCTGGAAAATGCGAAAGATAAAGACTTCTTTTTGTTCACCCAGCCGGTATTCTGTTCCGCGCACTTCAAGATTTACTTCCATCAAACCGGTTTTCTTAAGTGTTTCAAGATCAAATTTTACAGATTCAACCAAACCAATCTGGGAAATTCTATCTGTGTGAAGGCTTTTGGTAAGGTCTGCCAGGTCGTATACTGCTTTGTTCAACACTTCTCTGATATGTTGCAGGGGAGCATACGCTTTGTGTTCTTTTTCAAGCGGCACAATAGCAAGCGATAGTTTAACAACCGATAGTACCTGTCCAATATTATCATGTAATTCCTGCGCTATATTTTTTAAAGTGGCTTCCTGGATTTCGAGTTGCGATTTTAATACTTCCTGGTCATATTCATCTTTTAGTTTTACCAGCTCCTGCTCCTGCCTATGCTGTTTTCGCTGATACAGGAAAAGTACTGTGACTATAAAGCCAACCAGCAATAAGGCCAACAGCGCTCCCAGTATAATTATAAAGAGGATTTCCTGATCTTGATTCTGCATAGAGAAGCAATGATAAAGGATGAATATAATAAAATATTCAGCAGAGAGGTAATGGAACTATAATTATTTATCAAAATCGGAGATGCTGAATAAAGAATATTTGTAATAGTAAAAATCGGGAAGCTGCAGGTGTAATAAAACAACAGCCCGGAGCAGATCCAGAAGAAAGGGTCCCTGGTAAGATTTACATATTTCTCTGATTGAAATAATCCAAAAAAATATGCCATGGCTGCACAGGCAATTACCAAACAACCTAGCGCATACGTAATTGTAGGATATTGTAAAGCTCCCTTTTGCAGAAAGGCTTTGTTTAATATTACCAACACCGGGTAAATCCATATACAATGTAATAGTATTCTCCTTATAGATCGAATTTCAATTACCTCGCGAATTAACCAGCAATAAAAACCAAACTCGATGGTGGTAAATATTGTATACAAAAGCTGATTGTTCATGGCATGGTAACTCATCCATATACCAATGCTTTCTACAAAAAAAGCTAACAATAAAAAAGGAGGAAGAAGATACAGGATAAGCGACTTCTTTTTTTGATAATACAATGTGCATGCCGCAAGGAACGCGAGCAAAATAGAAATCACATATATATCACCAAATGCCATTGCTGCAAGATAGTATGCTCCAATGGATTTATAGATGCCATAAAAAGAAAACCCCTCAAAACAGGGGTTTTCTTTTTTACTTATTATCGGATGATATTAAACTATAGTCATTCCTTGTTCGCCTCTGTCTACTATAGTTACTCCTATTCCACCCCAATCGTCAGCATCAGCTGGTTTTGGAGGAGGAACTGGACAATTTGGAGGACAGATTCTGCCAGAGTTATATGCAAGAATAGTTACTGCGTCACCATCGTGTACATATATATCTTTATGACCAATGCCTGTTTCCATTTCTTTGCTCTTGGTTGCTACCATAGCAAGTGTTTAACGGCCTGCATATTCAGGTTTTTCTGTAAAGTCTGCAGGATAAGCAGCAAAGTAAAATTTAATACCGTCAGCACCATTCATTTTTGCAGTGCTTATAAATTCTTCCAGTTCTTCAATACTGTACCAGCTACTTAATGAATCTTCTTTCCCAATACGGGCGGAATTGTGTGCCCACCTTTCTTGTTTGTAGGTTCTGATGATACTGTCAACATAAGCTGTGTCAACGTACTTTCCAACCTTTAATGATTTTTCTTTTGTTGTAAGCATGATTTCAATGGTTTAAAGTGATTGAATAAATAATTCGATGTAAAAGTAGCCATGGAGTGTCCAAAGAAATACACGCAAATATTTATAATTCAATTAATTATAAATTAATATTATTTATATTTTTAAGAAATTCAATAACAAATGTCAATCCGACCAAAAAAAAACCGTTTTAAGAACGGAATAATCCCGTTCTTAAACGGCATCAAAAGCACCGTCAAAAAACGGTAGCAAAAGCCCGTTTAAAAACGGTAATCAAATACCGTTCTTAATTTTTGACGTTTTATATCTTTTTATAAGATATTTAAGCGGTCAAAAGAAAGCATCAAAATAAATTGTATCCAATAACACATTTCATTCTCCCGAAGAAAGATGACAAGGGTTGAAATATTAGGGAGAATATATGCCTGTAATATCCTAAAAAAAGCGATAAGCGCTATTAAAATACCTTGTTTTTTATTGATTTTTTCTTAACACCATGCACCAGTAAACCTTATCCTATATTATTGTTCCCAGCTGTTGCAAATCTATGTAGATTGACGTATGGGTAAACCATTAAAGGAATAATTTGTTCAGATCATGCAAGTAAGTTGCAAAAAGTAGTTTGGTTCCCATACAACCGCACTTCTGATCTCAACAACTTATTCCTTCTTTATTTTTTAACCTTGAAAGTGAAATGGCGCTGGGTAACATAGCTGAATAATACTACAATAACAGTTGTGCATATTTTTGCGATAGTAGGATAAAAACCGAACTGCTCCACAAATAGTTTAATGAAAAAATAGTTGAGCAAAATACAAACCAGTACAAGCGAAAAATATCTAACCAGTTGTACTCTCCCCCGTAGTGTTGATTGAGTAAATACAACATTTCTCATCAGGTAAAAACCAGTAGGAAAAGTAACCACAAATGAAATCATAAATGAAGCAATATAAGGGCTGATACTGACGAATGGAGTATGCACAATTTGCTTTTTGAGAATAAAATTGTACGTAATAAAATAGATAACAATATCAAGAAAAGTATTACCACCACCACAGGCAATATATCTGAACGTTTGCCTGTCGATGTATTTTTGAAAGGGGGTGTAAAAGAAATCGAGTACGGTTATTACAAAATGCTTCAGCACTAAATAAAATTGTTTCTTAAAAATTTATGCAAAAGAACAGCTTTTTATGCGAATGCGTCCATAAGTTTTGCATTTAACATAGAATTTGTTTATCCATCCGCTATTATTCGGTTGATGTATAATAATTCCTGATCAAACATCAACCAATAGTTGGCTGAATAAATATCTTAGGGTAATTAAACAAAAAGAAATTGTAGAATTATTTTTAGGGTTATCAACTATTTTATTGGCTCACCGAAGAGGTATAAAACAGCGGATTATTTTTTGCTTTCTTATTCCGTTAAAACAGAATTCATAGCATCATTTCTTTCATAACAATTATTTTTTATTGCGAAGGATACACGTAGAATTAATTTGGCACTAACGGAAATTAACAATAAGAAAAAAAAATTCCTGTTTAATAGGTACGATAAAATGCAGGATTGGAGAGACATCAAATGTGAATAAAACAATCCTGCATAGTATGCTAACCTATTTTTAATCCCGATGAGATGAAAACGAAGATTAACACTATTTTTTTGTTGCTGACATTCTTTGTGCCTGCAAGTATATGGGCGCAATGCCCCGGTGCTTTTTCTGTAAACGTTGCTACAACGGCCGCCTCTTGTCCTTCAAACGGCAGCGCTACCATTACTACAAGCCCTGCAGCAACAGCTTCCTTTACATATACCATTACAGCTGGACCCACAGGTACGTTACTCAATACGGCGCAATCTACGAATGTGTTCAATGCTTTGCTAGCGGGCAATTATACTGTGGAGGTTTCATGCGGATCCGTTACTACCAGTGCTTTTTTTACAATAGCTGATAATTACACTCCCATCACAAATGTAACTGGTACAGTTACTGGTGTTTGTTCTACTTATGGACCGGGTGGTACAGTAACCATTAATGCTTCAGGGGGGAGAGCTCCACTGGTTTACTCTATAGTACAGTCAAATGATCCAAATTATGCAGACGACTTAAGCATTTACAATAGTTCGCCTACTAAAACTGTCAATAGTTTTGGAACCTACCAGATAAGAGTAAAAGATGCGTGCAACCAATTTTATACATCAACGGTGCAGGTAACCGGATCATTAAGACCAGTAAAAGTATACCTTGGGCCTTATGACAGCGCATCCTGTAACCAAACGCAATACAAATTTTATTACGATGTAGTGGATGCTGTAACGTGGACAGCCGTTGATATTAATCCATACAACGCGGCAGGAGGTGTAAAAGTAAATGTATATGAAAAATCATCATCACAATATGCCCCTACCGGGCCATTGCTGGCATCTTTCACAGCGAATAAAATGCCCGCTGTATTAACGCTTCCTGCTGTAAGCTCCATGCAATACTTTTTGCAAATTGTAACACCATGTGGCGATACAACAACGAATGTGGAGGATGAATCACATTCGTACGATGTAGATATAAAGTATAAGGGATTTGTAAACGGATGTGGCACCGCTACGGACCCATTTTCGGAAAAAATTTCGCCTTATACATATACTCCTGGTATTGTTTATCCTCTAACCGTAAATCTTTATCTTGGCACGAGTGCCTCCGGTACACTGGTGGGCACTAAAACTGCTAATAACCAGGTACAGGTTTCATGGGAAGCTATTGATTTTTATAATCTCACACCAGGCACATATTATATGAGCGCTACAGATGCATGTGGACATGTGATCACACAGCTTATTGATGATCCCACTGCTGCAGGCACTCCCCATTTTGAATACGCATGGAGCCAACTTGGCTGCTCATTTGCCGGACTAAACACCCAAAGCGGTACAACAACAGCCGTGTTTAAACTAAAGGGATTTCTGCCAAATTATTCTACTGCTACTGCGGTTATTATATCGGGACCTGCCGGTGTAGGAACCTCAGCCGTTGGAACGGCGGATGCTGTAGGCTGGATAAATCTTTTACCCGGGGATTACGTTGCCAGGATTACAACATCATGCGGATCTATAGACCTGCCATTTTCAGTTCCAGCAGACCCATACAATTTATTAAAGCAAAACATAACTGCAACGGCAGCTTCTACCTGTGGAGCAGGAAGTGGCATTATAACAGCCACAACAGATTATAACGGAGGCTTATCACCAAGTTTTGTATTGATGAATGCATCTACTCAAACCGCTATTGATAGTAATACAACAGGTACTTTTTCTGGAATTACACAGGGAGAATATTATGTAAAGCTAAAATTAACCAATAATACCGGCTGCGTGAATCCGGATTACTACATTAACAGTAATAACGTGGTTATCGCTACATCTTCCAGTGGTCCGCAGATAACAAGAAAACTGGGTGTGGTTTGCGAAGATGGCAGCGGCAACCCGATATCTACCGGAACAGCATACTTAAGTATCGCCGGCGGTAGTCCTTTATTGGTAGAATATAAACTTCCAGGCTCTTCCACCTGGATAACCCACTCATCTAATGCCCCATCAGAAGTGGAGATAGATGGACTTGCTGCATACCAGGTGTATGACATCCGTATTACATCCTGTGGTATCACTTCAGCCACACAAGTTACTATCGGAAGGCTTGCGGAAATACCTACCAATTTCAGCAGTCAACCTTGCTCGGGAAGCTCCTATCAATTGGAATTACCGCAATTGCCTGGTGCAACTTATCAATGGAAAAATGGAGCAGGCAATATTGTATCCACTTCGTATAATTTTGTTATTCCCACTTACAGTGCTTCTTATAATGGTATATATACAGCTACCACTTTCTTTGGAGGTTGCGCAAAAAGAACCGATACGGTTACTCTAAATTCGGCTATGTGCGGTTCTATTTTACTACCTGCAAAGTTTGTATCTTTTACAGGCAGCGCACAAAACTGTACAGCAAAGTTGAACTGGAAAATATCAGACTCCTTAAGTCTTTCTCAAGTTACATTGCAACGCAGCTTTAATGGCAGAGATTTCACAAACATTTTCAACACCGGCATGAGTAATGAAGGCAGTTATATAGACGAAAATACTGTACAGGGGCAGGTTTATTATCGTTTGCAAATGAATAATGATGATTACAGTCTCAGTTACAGCAATCCTGTTACCATCAATACAAAGTGTAACACTGGAAACACACAGTGGATACTATTCCCTGCATTGCTGGAAGCAAACGGCACAGCCAGCATAAAATTAAATACTACCAATGCAGGTTCAACCAATTTAAATATTGTAGTAACCAGTATCACAGGTCAAAGAATACGTTCATACGAAGTAGCAACACACAAAGGACAAAACATTTATCCTCTTACGAATTTAAAACTGGTATCCGGCACTTACGTGTTAACCATTTATGATAAAAACGGCGTGAAAATCGGCGAACCACAAAAATTAATTTACAACAGGTAGTGTATCACTTGCATAAACTATAAACATACAGCAAGCATGTATTGTATGCTTGCTGTACGTTTAATCAATTAAAGAAAACTTGCCTGGGCAGCTTTACATTTGGTGATCTTTTTATTTATCCTCTTTCTTATTTTGATTTTTGGCTTCTGCCTTACTGGCTTGTTCTGGTTTTATTCTCCCGGTCTCTTTTAATTTTTGAGATATGATCCATTCTATCTGGCCATTTACACTGCGAAATTCATCTTCCGCCCATTTTTCCAATGCTTTATAAATATTATTGTCTACCCGCAGTACAAATGTTTTCTTTTCTGCCATGCCCGTTGCTTTCTCAATGATATAAACTGCCTGTATTTAAAACAGGTGTTGCCGCTTTTTCACCGCATAAAACTACCATCAAATTACTCACCATAGCTGCTTTTTTCTCTTCATCCAATTCAACTATGGCTTTTTTACTAAGTTCAGCAAGAGCAAGCTCAACCATACCTACTGCACCTTCCACAATTTTTGTACGTGCTGCAACTATAGCAGTGGCCTGTTGCCTTTGCAACATCGCACCCGCTATTTCAGGAGCATATGCCAGGTGGCTTATTCTTGCTTCTTTTACAACAATGCCAGCCGGAAATAATCTTTCATTCAATTCCTGCTCAAGCAATTCATTTACTTTATCGCCGCCACCACGCAATGTTATTACCGCTGTTTCATCCTCCAGCAAATCATATGGGCAACTGGTGGCAAGATGTCTTACTGCTGCTTCACTTTGTATGCCTACGTATTGTTGAAAATCGGCAACTTCAAAAGAAGCTTTATAAGTATCCTGCACCTGCCAAACAATTACCGCTGCAATTTCTATAGGGTTACCCATCTTATCGTTCACCTTTAATTGCTGCCCATTAAGATTTTGCGCCCGCAATGATACTTTATACGTAACATAAAATGGATTTACCCAAAGCAATCCGTTGTCTTTAACAGTGCCTACATATTTACCAAAAAAAACACAAACCCGTGAATGGTTGGGATTAACAATCATCACACCCTTTACCAAAAAAACAGCCAGCAATATCAGAAGTATTCCTGGTATAAGCATCTCCGGCGCTCCGTTGCTGTTTGCAACGAGAAGAGCTCCGCCTATAAATCCACCAATAGCAAGCAGCAGCGCCATATAGCCAGAAATTGGCTTTATAATCTTTTCCATATTTATTATGATATTATTTTGATATCAAAAATATATTGTTCTTTTTTTATTTCAAAGCGTTTGAATATATTTTTTTTAAAGAGATGCTACCCGTAAATAAAAAAGGATGCACATGGCATCCTTTCAACTATCCTACTACTGCTGCTTTTTATTGTTTAATGTACTGTACCTCTGCATTTATTCTTACTTCATCACTTACTACTACGCCACCTGCTTCTGTTACTGCACTCCAGTTTAAACCAAAATCTTTACGATTAATTTTTCCTTTAACAGAAAATCCTGCTTTGGTTTGCCCCCATGGATCTTTAACTATACCACCTGATTCAACATCTAACTTTATTTTCTTAGTTACGCCCCGCAGCGTCAATTCGCCTTCTGCTTCATACTCATCGCCACCTTTACTTTTTAAACCTTCTGCTTTAAATATTAGTTCAGGATATTTTTCGAGTTCAAAAAAATCTGCGCTCTTAAGGTGTCCGTCTCTTTGCTCGTTTCCGGTGGTTATTGAATCAATGGCTGCTGAAAAAGTAATTTTTGCAGTGCTTAAATCGTCACCATCTGTTTCAACCTCAGAAGAAAAGCTTTTAAAACTACCAGTAACGTTGGTGATCATAAGATGCCTTACCTTAAAGTTTACTTCACTGTGTGCTGAATCTATAACCCATTTAGTTGATGCCATAATTTGATCTTTTAATTGTAAATAATTTTTTGATGTTTAAACATTAATTTTTCAATAAACGTGCCACCTTTATATCAGGACATTATGACACGAATGTCATAACACTCAATCAAATTAAATGGCAGATCGTTATTGGTTATCAAAGATCAATTATTCTTTCCAAAATGGTGTAACCTATTGATAATTAAATATTTCATTTTTTTTACCGTTATAGTTACATCAAGCCATTTTGTGTTGACTATAAATAGTGTTAAATGAAAATCAGCAGGCAGTTCAATGATGTTGAATTGATCAAAAACATACAATCAGACGCTACTTTAAATGATGCTATTGCATTTATTTATTCAGCGCATTTTAATTACCTGAGTGCGGCAGTAACTTATAATAATGGCAGTAATGAAGACGCCCAGGATATAGTGCAGGAAGTAATTGTGAACTTTATTGAACTGGTTAGGAACCAAAAATTCAGAGGTGAGTCTAGCGTAAAAACCTTCCTGCATGTGATGACGCGAAATACCTGGCTAAATGAATTAAAGAAAAGAGGAAGAGCCGGAAAACGAGAAATGGTATACGAAAAGATAAAAGCAGAAGATGAAATGATAATAGCTGACACCATAGAAAGCAGGCAGGCAAAACAGCAACTGCTTGATGTATTTGAAACATTGGGTAATGGCTGCAAAAAAATTCTGACGCTTTTTTATTATGATAATCTGTCGATGAAAGAAATACTTGCTCAAACAGAATACGACAATGAGCAGGTGGTGAGAAACAAAAAGCACAAATGCCTGAAGGAACTGACATCGTTAGTAAAAAGTAATACAACTATAATTGAAACGCTGAAGGAAAACTTTATATGAACAACGAATTATACAACACTACAAGCCGGCTGGAAGCTTACATAGACGGAAGTTTATCTGAAGAGCAACAGGTTATTACAGAAAAAATGCTTAGCGAAAATGCCGGCTTGCAACAGGAGTATGAATACATGAAACATGCTGTATCTGCAGTTCAGCTTTCGGGAATGCATGCCCGTGTAAAAAATATTGCAACAGCACATTTTGCCGCCACAACAAATGAAAGCAAAGTTGCCAAGATAGGCTCTATTGGCTTTTATGCCTTAAGAGTGGCGGCTGTTGTAGTAGTGCTTCTTATTTCGTACACTGCTCTTGTTTACGCTACTACTACACCCGAACAAATATTTGCTGATAGCTTCAGCAATTATGACTTACCTACATCAAGAAGTGCTTCAAGAATTGCTACTATAGATCAGTTGTACAAAATGGAAAAATGGCAGGCTGTAATGGATATTACTTCTGCTGAAAGTTCATCCACACAAAAAAATTTATTCCTTGCCGGCATGGCTGCTATTCAGTTGAATAAAATTGATGCTGCTACCAGTTTTTTTAACAAGGTTCAACAGCTTAATAAGATCAGTCAGAACAAATCTTACCAGGATGAAAGCGAGTTCTACCTTGCTTTAACATATATCAAGCTTAAGAAGATACCAGAAGCGGAGTCTCTCCTCACAACTATAAAAGAAAATCCTGAACACGCATATCATTCACAGGCCAGCAAGATCAGCAGTTTCAAAACGAAATTGCTAAGCTGGAAATACTAATGCAAAGGTCCGGCATTCTCTTTCTTCACTATAGTACTATTAGCTATTCGTTTACTTAGCAGATATGATAGTTAGCGCAATACAAATTGTTCTTACTACCTACCTATTGATATTTGATAAGGAGAAAGTAGCTCAAAGTCTCATCCATCAAATTCTTACGACTCCTGAATTTTAAAAAAAAATAGAAAAAAGGTTACAGAATCTTCTCCCGTGTTTACTAATATATGAGTTCTTTATTTGCGTGATTACAGTAAAGACTATGCGTTCTATGAAAAACATCATCCAATATCATTTTGAGAAATCGCTGTAAAATCCAATCCCTGAATGAGGATCCATATTGTTCGATATCCAGTAGATAACCATCCAATATTAATGAGAAAGCGTTGATTCACTCTTCTAAAAAAATTCCGGGAAGCATTAAGTGCTTCCCGGTCTTGTTAAAACATGTATGGGTATAAGGGTTAGACTTTCTTTTGCGCTCTCTTGCTGATCCATCTTTTTACAGACATTCCTATCAACAGCATTACAACAAGTATGGTAACTACAAACGGCATATTCAAATGCCATGAAGAATCATATAAAGCCTGTGTTTGCCCTACCAATATAAGATGCGCCCAATAAGAAGGGTTTTTCTGGTTAGGGTAATCTTTTATAAAGTCAAGTTTGGATAACCTTAATGCAGTAGTAAGATCATTGCCTTCATCCATATGTCTGTAAAAATGATTTACAATGTATGCGGTAGATTGATCATTAGCCGGCCATAATGTTGTAATTACACTGGGGCATCCGGCGTATAGCACTCCACGGCTAAGGCTCATTACTCCTTCTCCTTCTACAAACTTACCAACACCGGTTTCGCAGGCGCTTAATAACATCAAATGAGTTGAATCAAGATTGAGACTATACAGCTCATTTAAATACAGTTTATAACTATCCTGCCGTGTTGAATCTTCGGGATAAAAAGCAATATAAGATTGAGACGGATTACTTCCATCCATTACGGCATGCGTAGCAAGGTGTAGTATATCATAATGGTTAGCCGCATTGATAAATTTAGATTTGGTGGCAGTTGTATCTTTTAAAATATTACCCTTTAGTCCGCTGATCTCCATATTAGTTGCGGGCAAACGATCCAACAAAATAGAATCAGCATAGGAATAAAGACCTTTTGAAATAAAAGGAGCCATTGCTATTAACTTAGGGTCTTTGCTTTTGCTGCCTGACACGTGTTGAGCAATAAATTGGGTTGAAAAATTATAACTCAAAGCATAATCTTCTATCAGCATGCGACCTGTTTCAGGGTTCGTAATAATTTCAAAAGGGAAATAATAAAATGCTCTATCAGGCAAAACAATCCATTCCTTCTTATCTTTTATTAATGGAAAAATAGGAGCGATAAGCTTTGTATACAATTCATTCAACACTGAATCAGAAGTTCTCTCACTTATTTTTTCAATGTGTTGTAACGCGTTTTGCAAATGTTCTACCTGTTTAAGATCTATATCTTTTACAGGAATAATATTGGGTTGGATATTGTTATTGGTTATAGCGAATACATACAAAATATTATCACTAAAATAGAAATCAAGAATTGCACTTTCTTCCTTCAGATTGTGTTTGAAATACCTTTCGTGCGACAAAAAATGTTCATCCTCCTGTAAGTCGCTTTTACTGGTATATTGCCTTATCTTCTTTTGAACGTCAGATAATTTTAGCTCATTATTCCTCTTGTCATCCGCAAATGTTGAACTGGTGTCGCTTTCGGACGTCTTATCCATCATAATTTCCGCTCTTGCAATCTTATACTTCAGATCTCTTTCCTGCTGCAACAATTCTTCCGGCACCTGCATCTTACTTTTTACTTCAAACGCTTTAAGATTAGATACCAGTACGGAAGATTTATTCCGCTCAATAATCGAGTAAGCCTTCCACAAAAGTTCTTTATCGTGTGTAAATCCATATAAAAGCATCACCATATCCAAGGCCTTATTATAAGCCATACTGCTATTCTTCTTAAGAAAAATTTTAGCTTCATCAGATTCCATGGTACGCTCCAGGTAATCAGTAAGGCTAATGGCTGATAAGTACGCATCCATAGCCGCCTTCAGGTTCTTTACATTTTTATCCTGTTCGTACAATTTTTCAAAACAACCAGCTTTTTTTATAATAGCATTGAATAAATTAAAAGAAGAAATAGTTCCTGAAAAACCAGTTGGATTTTTATATACATTACTATCTGCAAAATCATACATCAATGCTATAATAGCTTTTTGATACTGATGATTAGCTTCGGGAATATTTCCGATGGCTGTATTGTAATCTCCTTTATAGATCTCATGCAGCCCAATGGCTATTTTGCTTGTGGTAGTTTTTTTCTCCTGTAATTTTTCTTCAAATAATTGAAGATAATAGTTGGCAGAATCATATTGCTGCTGCATAAGATGTGCATTGGCGATATAATTAAACACATCAATGCGAGCATCAGTTTTACTGTTGTGAAAAAACTCAAGCGCTTCAGGATATTTATGCATGGCCATATAAATACTCCCTATATTGAGCGAAATATCTTCTGTGTATTTTTTATACTTCAGTAATTTAAAATAGCTTTCCAGTGCTTCCTGGTATCTGCCTAGCCTGTTAAGAGAAGCGGCAATATTGGTTTCAAAATTTATTTTTCTACCAGCGCTGCTTTCATCATTCTCTATAAGCTGAAGCGCCTTTTCAAAACAGTTTTTACTCTGCAGATAATTGCCTCCTTCAAAATACAAAGCACCCAAAATATTATAGAGTCTTTCTAATTCATCATGAAATTGATATTTTTCTGTAAGTGCCTGCGCTTTTTCCAGCAAAATGCGGGTTGAATCGAATTTATTTTCTCGGTAATAAATACCTCCGGCGTACAGTAAAGGCTTAAATTCTAATGAATCACTTATCCCGGGCTTATCGGCCGCAATCTTCAGGGATTTTAAATAAAAAACATTCGCTTTTTCAAAATTACCCAGCAATTCTTCCAGCACTCCCCTTTTCCATAAAGCATTAAATAAAAAGCTATCCGGAAGGGATGGTTCTTTTACAAAAGCGGCTATTACTCCATCAAAATCATTTCTTGCAAGCGAATCTGTTTCATTAGAGGGTTGAGAAAGCGTAAAAAGGCTGTCGGCAGAAGTATATAAACGGCTGATACCGGCAACATATACCGGATCTCCGGATCGGGAGATAAAAAAGCCCAATACAAAAATGATGATGAATAACCCTGTTTTACGCATAAAAAGGTAATCTTTCGATTACCTTTTTTTAAAACGTATATTTTTTTTAATTATTATCAACAATTTGCATTACCTGTTGGCAACCACCACTATATGTGGAGGGCGGGGATTAGCAGCAGCCTTATCTCCATCGGTGCGCATCAGTAACCCAAGAATATTTTTTACAGAGTTACTAATGTCATCAATCAATGATTGAGGTACATTAGACATCTTATCATAATAAGTAAAGCTGAGATCAATTTTTCTTAAAGCTTTATTACTGCAATCATCCAGGCGATAATACAAAGTTGCATTAACTGTTTTACCGTTATTGGGCGTAAGGCTGCCAAATATACCATCAAGCAATGAACGCTTTAAGCTTATAACACCATTCTTGGTATCTACCCGTATATTTTTTGAATTACATGATTGTCCGGCAGGAGGTTCATCTGCTGATCCATTGCCATTATCATCGTCATCATCGTCATCAAATTCACAACCGCTGAATAAACCGCCTGAACCACAAACAGGAGTAATACTGCCGTTGTATACAGGAACGGCTAAAGTATCGTTATCACTAATTACGTGTATGCCATCCAGGTAGTTTATACCCGACGTAATAATCTTTGTAAAACAGGTATCCGTTGAACCATCTGCTATAAATCCAACTTTATATGCAAGACCGCTTTCACTTTTTGTAACATTTATCTCGCCGGTATTATTATCAATTACCAACCCATCGGGCTCGGCAACATAACGACCTTTACCAAGACTTTTGAGAGGAGACATTTTATAATCCTGCCCGGAAGCCAGCAACTGGTAACAAAGGACAGAATCACCGTAATCAGGACCACAGCCTACTACCGAAGGAACTGTTTCTGTAGAATCCGCCGGATTTGTAGTAGAAGGATTATTATTTCCCGCAGGAGTTATTTCATCAAGCTTTTTTGCACAGGCATAAAGCATAGTTACCGCCAAAACAGAGTATAAGATTTTATACGCTTTCATAAGGGTTGGGTTAAAGATGAATAGTATAACCAATTACATTCAGCTACACTAAAACACTAATGTACTTCCCAACTTAATTCCTTACAAGCATCATATGTCAACAAGCGAAGGTTGACATTTACTCAGAGGGTAAACATCGAAAGATCAATAAATTACTACATTGCTTGTAAGAGTGCGTATTCTTTTTTTGATAGATGTTAATACTAAATCCGCAAAAAAGCTTTCTTTCTATACATGAAATAAAGAAAGCTCCACTTAACAGCCACAAAGCAAAATGCAAAAACAACAATATTGTACGGCTCTCCGGCCAATTGCGTAAGCCATTCAAATATAGAATTAGTAGTATTCTTCCAGTCAATAAAAGTGCCTGACATGTATATCAGAATAGAGTTCATTCCTATAACTGTAAAAAAGAAGGCCCACTTTCTGTAACCCTTTATGTCTATTATATAATAGAAGATCGATAATAATAATAAACTCAATCCTCCTGTCTGCAAAACAAATGAACTGGTCCATAGATTTTTATTGATAGGGAAAACAAGATTCCATAATTGCGCCAATGCTACAAATACAACACCTGCAACAAGCATTCGCTTTACTTTAGCAGCAGGGGATAAAGGATTGTTCTTTAAAAACACACCCACGATAATGCCGAGTAAACCAGTACCTATGGCTGGTATGGTAGACATTAATCCTTCAGGATCGTGTATACCTCCTTTTGTAATTAACTTACCGGGTATGATTGAACGATCAATATAAGAAGCAAAATTTCCTTCAACCGTAAGATCGCCCATAGGAAAACCGGGTGCAGATGTGAAAGCTAACAGTAACCAATACCCGATCAATAAACCGCAAAACCATATGATCCTGGCCCGTTCGGTTGAAGTGTATATATAAATGATATTGGCAAAGAGGTAGGCTAATCCTATACGACCTAATACACTGGGAAAGCGGATTTCTGCTAAAGGTTGAAGCTTCAAATCATTATTATAAATAATCCCCAGCAAAACCAGCAATAAACCACGCTTCACTACTCTCCATACAATTTTGTTTTTTGAAACACCTGATTCCAATTGCTTGCCTACTGAATAAGGTGTGGCTACGCCTGCAATAAAAAGAAACATAGGGAAGATCAGGTCGTATACTCTGAATCCATTCCATTCAGGATGCGAAAACTGGTGCGACAAAAAATTCCAGAAAGGATTATCTGTTGCTTTTGAAAGTGCATGTAATATGCGTTCGCCTCCCATTATCCAGAACATGTCAAAGCCACGAAGAGCGTCTAAAGAATGCAAACGTTGAGGGTTATAAGGATGGGGCATCGCAGGTATATTATAGTTTGAAAAGCTATGGAGACAAAAAGTAATCTCTATATACCGCCATGCCCTCACATATTTTTAAAAGGTTCACTTTTCAACAGCACTCACTATCTCATATAGCTTGCCATCAGCCTTTGTTAATACATATATTTCGCCTTTGCTATCCCGTCCAAAATGCAGATCTACACGACCCGATCCACAGAGTTGTTCTAAAGTTTTGGAGACACCGCCCATTGTTATTCTCCATTCTTTGATAGTAGCCTGCTTTCCTTGTTGAACATCTTTTACATCTATATAAAATAACCTGCCGGTAGGAATATCGCCAAAAAGATATTTTCCTTTCAAAGAAGGGATTGCACTGCCTGTATATTCATATCCTCCGCAAATAGCTTTGCCTTCATCGTGGTCAAATTCTGCAACAGCGTAAGTAATATGATATGTACTATCATCAGCAGGAAGCGGATGGACTTTATTCAGATTTCCTGCGGCATTCACCACAAAGTTTGATTCGCGTATAGGCCAGCCAAAATCATTACCAGGTTTTACCCAGTTTAAAGATTCAATATTTCCATGTCCCACATTGCTTACTAAAAGTTGTCCGCTGCTGCTCCATGTAATACGATGTGGGTTTCTGAAGCCGTATGCATAAATCTCTTTAAGTGTATTCGGGTCAGTACCTGATGCAAAAGGGTTATCTGCAGGTATGCCATACTGTTTGTTTTTGCTGTTACTGCCGTTGGGGTTTATGCGAAGAACAGTTCCCCATACCCGTTGAGGGCTGTGCGCCAAAAAAGAATAACCATGTTCAACCGCACCGCCATCACCCACTCCTATATATAAAAGCCCATAATCTTTATCACCAGGTTTTGAAAGCGGATTAAAACTGATTTCCTGTACGCCATGCATATCCGTTACCATTGTGATCCTTAATAGTTCACGTGGCTTTCCTGAAAATGGCACATGGTCAGGATGATCTGTTTTCCATTCTGTAAGCACCCATTGCAAACTGCCTTTTATAGAATCAGGGAAATTGAAATCATCTTTTACAGAACTGACAGATTCCGCATGTGTAGTGTATAGTAAACCATTTCTTGCAAAATCAGGATGAAAAGCGAAGCTTCCAAAACCAGTGCCCAAGCCAGGTGCATTAATAAACCGCGGTTCCAGCTTTGCAATATCCATATATACAACAGGTTTATCTCCGTTCATTTTATATAACTTACCTCTTAAATCAACTACAAAAGATGTTCCTGTAGATGGTTCATAACTTAACTTAGTAATGCGCGACAGTGGCAGTTTGCCGCTATCACTGGATGCAGGAAACTGGGTAATAAATTTTAATTCAGCCGTAAGTCCCCCCAAAGCAATCTTTGTTGGTATAGGATCTTTTAGATAGCTTGTATCTGTATCATCATTATTTGTGAGAATAGTATTATGCGTATTTAAAAATGCGATAATAGCCGCGATAGCACTATCACCATATGCCCCAAAGGAAGGCATCACCACATGATATTTTTGAAATAATTTTTTTGCACGTTCATCTCCTGAATCAATCAATTGTTTGGGATTCTTTATAAAATTGCTGATCCATGTTACCGTTGCTGTTTTTGTAATGCCGGATAATTGTGGACCTATACCATCCTGTTTAAAATTGTGGCAGGTACCACAGTTTTGAATAAACAACTTTTCTCCTTTAGCTATAGTGGCAGTATCCATGGCTATATCACTTTTTTCTGAACCGTTGTTTGAATTACAGGCATACAAAATAAACAATACGGTAAACGCAAAAATGCAGGGTAATATCTTTTTCATGATGTGTGGAATAGCGCAAAAGTTACTGCATAAGTTCTATACAATGCGACTCCAATTCATTTAAAGTAGAAATATTTTTATAGTAATGCTGCTAACTGATAGATGCGATGGCTGGAATGCCCATGCAGACACATTTTTACGATGAGCGGATAATATTCTTCGATGAATGGATTTAATCGAATGTTTCAGTCCAGTTGCCGAATTCAGCTTTCGTAAACGCCTGAACTGATTAATTTTACTTCGTTTCTATTTGTTTAAAACCCGATATCTAATTATGCAACCCAAAAGAATAGTCTTTATTATTATTGTCTGTGTAGTTATTGCCTCCATTTCATTATTCATAATTCCCGTACACAGAACTTATCGTGCAGACATTGTGGTTAATGCAGACAATCTTATTACCTCCCGTACTTTATCAGACACTACCAACTGGGATAAATGGTATTATAATGTAAAACCTTCTGCTCCCTCCTTCTCTTCTTTTGGAACAAGTACTAATAAAAAATACAATCTTTTTGATTATGATGTTAAAGAAGGTGAATCCCTAAAAAAGGGACAAATACAATTACTCCGTAGCAAATGGGACTCAAAAATTACATGGATAGAGGATATTACTATTGAAAAGGGTTTTGCGAAAAAGCTTGAACTTCTTTTGCACCCATCTCAATTCAGAGCGCCGTTTCTGCAAAATATGGTCCAATTCAAAAATCATATTGAGCATCCTGATAAGGCTTTTGGAGGATTAACATTTGAAAGAACGGAGATTCCATCCAACAAGATAATTGCAGCCTATGATACAGTAACACTTTCCACTATAGAAGAACATATATCGGCATTATATAAGAAAATAGTATCTGCTTTACCGGCTGATAAAATATCAACCCCCGGTACTTTTTTGAGTCAATATGAAAAATTGGATGATTCTACCATGCAGCTTTGCGTAGGAGTAGAAGTCTCTGATGAGGTAACTACTGCAAAAAAGCCATTTGAATTAATGGATGTAGATGGATACCCCGCTATTATTATTCATACCTTAAGAAACTATACAGATATGAATGATGATGTGGCGATTATGTATGAGTGGTTGAAGAAAAATGATGCTCGTCCAGCCACCAGCTATTGGGTTAAGCATGATGTGAGTAAAGACGTTGCAGGAGTTGATAAGAAAAAGCTTACCATTATACAAGGTATCTACCTTTTGAATCAAAACGCTACTAAATAAACTACTCCTATCTTTAATTTTTTAGATTTATTTTGTTTATTTGCTGCACATTACATAAAAACCTTTAAAAAAGGTTATAGTTTGCAATATCCTTCAGATTGCTACGAAGATTATTACCATTGCCCAAAGTTTATAAGATTACTTGCATAAAGCAGGTTATTAAAATTAGTTCGATATCAAAAATCAATGGTAGTTTTTTGAATATTCACTTTTAATATATTGCTACTAATATGGCCGAAAAAATTAAAAAAGGTAGGTATAACGAATTAGATGCACTAAGGGGAATAGCAGCAATATTTGTGCTTCTTTTTCACTATACGTTACATCGTCCGCAAGCTAATCTTGGTTTCAGGTTTGGCGTTACCGGGGTAGATTTATTTTTTATAATCAGTGGTTTTGTAATATTTATGACCCTGAAAAAGGTAAAAGACAGCAGTGAATTCATTATCGGCCGTATAAGCCGTTTGTATCCTACTTATTGGGCCTGTGTAACCTTCACTTTCATATTAATTTGCATTAGTGCCGTTAATTCAGGTAGTCGAATTGACTTTGTGCAATACCTGGTCAATCTTACCATGTTCCAGTACTATTTCAGAATCAGAGATATTGATGGTCCATACTGGACATTACTTATTGAAATGGTTTTTTATATAA
The DNA here is from genome assembly GCA_047600465.1 of Agriterribacter sp. Taxonomy (GTDB): domain Bacteria; phylum Bacteroidota; class Bacteroidia; order Chitinophagales; family Chitinophagaceae; genus Agriterribacter. The sequence continues at coordinate 1,718,484 of JASGKU010000004.1, read as the reverse complement.
GTATAATACTGATTTTCTATTTCAAAATGATGCGGTTTTTAAAACCAATAGGGATTTCTGTTGCCGTAACCGCTGCTGTATTATGTTTTTTCTTTGGTAATAATAAAATTGTAGAAAAAATATTTTGGGTTATTCCATTACTTTCTTTCATTCCATTATTTCTGGCGGGAATAATTTTTTACGAGATATATACCGTAAAAGAAAAGCTACTGCAAAATTATTTAATAATCGCATTGTGTTTCATTTGCCAGATTACACTATTTCCTAAAGGAAGAAGTGCTGAATACATTACTACCCCCGAATATTTTCTTGTATTGATCTGCTATTTTTCATTATTCATTTTGTTTGTTCATCACAAATTAAATTTCATTGTTACGGGTGTAACAATTTTCCTGGGTAAAATTTCTTATTCGGTTTATCTTATTCATCAATACATTTCAATTAAAGTAATCATACCATATCTAACCGATACGCTCCATATTAATTTCTGGATCGCTGCACTTGGGGTGGCGCTTCCCGTTGTATTGATATTGGCTTCATTACTTACTTATTACGTTGATATCCCTTGCAGAAAACTTATGAAAGAGAGTCTCTTAAAAATAAAGACCTGGGGTATTTTAAAAAAGTCTGCAAATCCCCAATCGCCTATAAATGCCAATTTCAAGGAGTAATTTTTGAAGAGTTAAATTTATTGACAAATTTTTTATTGATTTTCAATCAATTATAAGCGCACTATAAAAAATAGTGTGCTTTTCTTTTGGAAATCACACCCTATTACACCTACCTTTGCGCTCCAATTTTTAACCGGTAAAAACGGCGGGATGGCGCCGGTTACCAACCAGAAGCAGTAACGCTCTGGTAAAACAATAAACAATGAGCAAATTACATTTTACAACAAAACATGCGAACGAGGCTACCGTACAGCATAATTGGTATGTTGTTGACGGCACCAATCAAACCGTTGGTCGTATGTGTGCAAAAATCGCGGCAGTGCTGCGTGGAAAAAACAAAGCTTATTACACTCCTCACGTTGATTGTGGCGATTTTGTAATAGTTACTAATGTTGACAAAGTAAAATTCAGCGGTAACAAGCTTGAAGAAAAAACCTACATCAATTTCTCTGGTTATCCTGGTGGTAAAAAAGAGGAGACTGCAAAAAGTCTTTTAAGCCGCAGACCAGAAGTAATTATTGAAAGAGCTGTAAAGGGTATGCTTCCTAAAAACCGTTTGGGTCGTAAGATCTACAAAAAATTATTTGTGTATGCGGGAGCAGAGCATCCTCATTTTGCACAGCAACCAAAAGCATTAAAATTCTAATTAGTAAAACTGCTAATAGCGGTTTCGCTAATAGCGTAAAGCTTAAATAAATGGAAAAACAAAAAAATGGTGTAGGTCGTCGTAAAGAAGCAGTTACCCGCGTTTTTCTTTCTAAAGGAGACGGAAAGATTACTGTAAACGACAAAGACTACAAACAATATTTCTCACTGATTTACCTGCAAAATCAAATTGAGCATCCGTTGAAAACGGTTGACAGTCTTGATAAATTTGATGTTAAAATCAATGCTGCAGGCGGTGGTGTAAAAGGTCAGGCAGAAGCTGCTAAACTGGGTATAGCACGTGCTTTACTCGAAGTTAGCGCAGACTATCGTCCGGCTTTAAAAGCTGCTGGGTTGTTGATGCGTGATCCAAGAGGTGTTGAACGTAAGAAATTTGGTAAGAAAAAAGCCAGGAAGAGCTTCCAGTTCAGCAAACGTTAATGTGCTTTTTCTTTTGCTGATGGCAAAAGAATGGATATTGTTTTTTGTATTGTACTTTTTCAAATTATCAAAATATAAAAATGGAAAATAGCACTTCATTGCAACAGCAATTACTTGAAGCCGGTGTTCACTTTGGTCACCTGCGTAAGAAGTGGAATCCAAAGATGTTGCCATACATCTTTGCTGAGAAAAAAGGCATTCATATTATTGACCTGAACAAAACAGTTGAAAACCTGCAGGAAACCGCCGCTGCGTTAAAAACTATCGCTAAAAGCGGTAAGAAAATAATGTTTGTTGGTACCAAAAAGCAGGCAAAAGAAATTGTTACAGAATGCGCTAAGCGTGTAAACATGCCTTATGTTACTGAAAGATGGTTAGGTGGTATGCTTACCAACTTTAATACGGTACGTAAGAGTGTAAAGAAAATGCAGAGCATTGAAAAAATGCTGAACGATGGTACTTTCGACAGCATTACCAAAAAAGAGCGCTTAACGCTTACCCGTGATAAAGAAAAAATGGAAAAAGTATTGGGTGGTATTGCTCAATTGGGAAGAGTACCTGCTGCTTTATTCATTATCGATATTGGTCATGAGCATATTGCTTTGGCTGAAGCAAAACGTTTGGGCGTTTCTACATTTGGTATGGTAGATACTAACTGCGATCCTAACAAAGTTGACTTTGCTATTCCTGCCAATGATGATGCTACCAAATCAATAGCTATCATTACTAATTATATTACTGCTGCTATTGCAGAAGGTTTGGCAGAACGCCAGAATGAAAAAGCAGAAGAAGAAGTTGAAGAAGAAGTGGTAGATAGAGGACCAAGATTAGATATTGACGAAGCAGGTGGTGATAGAGAAAGAGGTGGTGGCCGTGGTGCAGGCCGTGGCGCTGGTAACAGAGGCGGTACTGCAGGTGGCGGAGCTGGTAACAGAGGTGGCGGAGCCGGTGCTGGTGGCGGACAAAGAAGAAGAACGCCTTCAAGTGGAGGTAGTGGTCCAAGACGCCCTGCTCAGAGATAGATTGCAGATCCTGGGAGTTTACAATAAAATTTTATTGTAGATAGTACCTGGTTCTGACGGGAATTTTTCAACTTATTAACTATTCAAGATGTCAACATTAACTATAACAGCAGCGGATATTAATAAACTCCGCCAAATGACAGGCGCCGGAATGATGGACTGCCGCAAAGCGTTAACCGAAACAAATGGAGATTTTGAAGAAGCGATTGATTGGTTACGTAAAAAAGGTGCTAAAGTAGCAGCGCTTCGTGGTGACCGTGAAGCAAAAGAAGGTGTAGTAATTGCACAAACCACTGCTGATCATGCAACAGGAATTGCAATATGTGTAAGCTGCGAAACCGACTTTGTTAGTAAGAATGCAGATTTTGTTGCTTTTGCTCAAAGCATTGCTGATGCAGCAATTGCCAACAATGTAAAAAGCGCAGAAGAATTAAACAATGTGAGCGTAAACGGTGCAAAAATTGCCGATCTTATCAACGATAAGTTAGCAAGCATCGGCGAAAAAATAGGCATCAGCAAATTTGAACGTTTAGATGCTCCTTATGTAGCCTCTTACATTCATGGCGCTAACCGAATAGGTGTGTTGGTTGGATTGAATAAAGAATCTGCAGAAGCAGGGAAAGATGTTGCTATGCAGATAGCAGCTATGAATCCGGTTGCAGTAAATCCTGATTCAGTTCCTGCCGATATAGTAGCACGTGAAAAAGCTATTGTTACAGAACAGATCAAAAACGATCCTAAAATGGCAGGCAAGCCTGATGCAATGATTGATAAAATTGCTGAAGGTAAACTCAATGCATTTTTCAAGGAAAATACATTAACAGCCCAGGCTTATGTAAAGGATAACGCGAAAACAGTTGGCGATTATCTGAAAAGTGTAGACAGCGCTTTAACTGTAAAGGAATTTAAAAGAGTGGCTTTAGGATAAGCGGAATTATAAAATTGAAAAAACCGGCGCGCAATTGCACGCCGGTTTTTTATTGCCTTTACAAAAATGGTTCTATTATCTTAATTGCTGCGTATCTACTCTCGAAGGGGTATCTTGCCCGCTCACTATTGTTCTGGAGCTAAGTGCAATTGCTTTTATTATTTCCGCCATATTCTTCATATCAAGCGTTCCTATTTCATCGTCAAGCGTGTGATAAAAAGGTTCACTATCCATTTTTGAAGTAGAGATAGTATGAGCAGGAACGCCCTGCCTGGCGAGTGTTGCATTATCTGATCTGTAAAACAATTGTTGATCCGGGTAAGGATCAGCATAAAATTTAAATGATGTTCCCTCGAGGTTCTTCGCAAGAATCTTACCCATATCTGTCTTTTCGTACCCGGTTATATATGCAGAATTCACACCCCATTTGCTTTCCGTTCCTATCATTTCAATATTAAACATTGCCATTACTTTAGCAGGATCAAATTGCTTTGAAAAATATTGTGAACCAAATCCTCCACTTTCTTCCGCAGTAAAAGTGGCAAATACCAGCGTACGTTCATTGTTATTAAGCTTTTTAAAATATTTTGAAAGCATAATAACAGCCGTTGTACCTGCGGCATCATCGTTTGCGCCGTTGTAAATAGAATCTCCATCGGCGTTTGGTTTATCTATGCCAAGGTGATCATAGTGCCCCGAAAAAATTACATACTCCTCTTTTTTACTTTTTCCGGGTATTATTCCTACAACATTTTTTAATTTCTTTTCTGTGATGTTATGATCGACTGATAAAGAAAAATTCTGTACCGGGCGATTAGAAACAACAAAGACAACATTGTTATCCGTTTTAAACTGTTGCCCCTTTAAACGCAACAGAGATGAAAAATTTTTTGCCTGGGCTGTATCAATCCATACTACATAATTTTTTCCTGTAATTATAAAATGATAGGCAGTATACAAAAGCTTATCGCTTGCGCCAATACTAACCTGCTCATAACCCGATTGCTCGCTGACATCTAAATGTTCTTTAGAAGTAAATGCAAGTATGTTGCTGCCCTCCAGTGACTTACCATCTACTATACCCGAAGCAGCAGTTTGTTTGGTTTCAACCATCGTAAATTCCTGGAAAAAACTGCCATCTTTTCCTCCTGGCTCCAATCCGTTCCGTTTGAATTGTTCTGCTATAAATGCCGCCGCCTTATCAAGTCCGGCGGAATACAAACCCCTTCCCTGCATATCATCGCCAGACAACACCTTTTCTATTTTCTTTACCTTTTTAGCATTAATGATCCTATTAATATTCTGTGATTTTGTAAATAATACCAGCGACATTAAGCATGCTGCCAAAAGAATTTTCTTCATATAAAATTTTAAAGACCCGTGTATATAATTAATGTGGAAGCTAATATCAGCATTAAACCTGACTTACAACAAAGGAAATATCCTTCATTACTTCTTTGATACAATATATGGAGAATAAAACCGCAATTATAAGCTCATCATTTCTTTAAACTTAACAGCCTGTCGTCTACTTACTTCTATTTTTTCTCCGCCTTTAATTTCGAGCAGTAATCCACCATTGAAATATGGTTCTACTCTTTCAATCATGCGTAGGTTGACAATATGTTTTCTATTGGCGCGGAAAAAAACTTTTTCATCCAATCTTTCTTCCAATGCGTTCAGCGATTTTAATATTAAAGGCTTGTGGGTATTAAAGAAAACCTTTGCATAGTTCCCTACACTTTCAAATAATCTTATTTCACTGAGCTTAACAAACCAGCAGCGTTCACCGTCTTTCACAAATACCTGGTCGTTCTCACCCAAAATACCACGGTTTACAACAGATGAACTTAATGCTGATGTTACTGAAGCTTCTCTTTCTTCTACATATTCCAACTTATGCAAAGCATCTGCAAGTCTTCTTGGTTCAATAGGCTTTAATAAATAATCCAATGCATTTACTTCAAATGCTTTTAATGCATATTCATCATAAGCGGTTGTAAATATTACCTGAGGTAATCGGCTATCTAACTCCGTTAAAAGATCAAATCCTGTTTTACCCGGCATCTGTATATCAAGAAACACAAGATCAGGAACCATCTGCTCAATCTTTTCAATCCCTTCGTTGGCATTAGCAGCTTCTGCCACCACTTCAATCTCAGGGTGATCCTGCAACAATTTTTTTAGTTCGCTTCTTGCCAATCTTTCATCGTCAACAATAATTGCTTTCTTTGTCATAATGTAAAGTTTATCTTATCATGCTATTTACCGGCATCGTAACTTTTGCTTCTACCATGTTGCCGGGTATATCTCTTATAGTAAATGTGGCTTTTGCACCAAACAGCAGGCTTAGTCTATCCTGTGTGCTCTGCAAACCAAAGCCAGTATCTGCCGATTTACCATTAAAAAAACCACTATTTCTTATAATCAGTTCGTGATGATCATCTACAAAATCAGAAGTAATAGATACTATGCCTCCATCCACTCTTTTGCTAATGCCATGTTTAATAGCGTTTTCAGCAAGGGTTTGTAACATCATAGGTGGTATAGGCTGGTTCAAAGTATCTTCATCTACATCAAAACTTACTTTCAATCTTTCTTCAAAACGCATTTGCTCCAATGCCAGGTAATCTTTTACAATATTCAATTCCTGTTGTAACGGAACGGTTTCTAACTTTTCTGTTTGCATGCTGCTCCTTAGAATATTACTCAACTCGGTAATGGCGCGCCTTGCTCTCTCCGGGTTCTCATCAACCAATGCCCTTATACTATTGAGAGAGTTAAAAATAAAATGTGGATTAATATGCGATTTGATGGTTTTAAGTTCAAGCTCTTTTACCAAAGATTGTAACCTCAATGTATCTATTTCCTGTTTTTTGTTTCTTTGAAAATAGTGGTACATATAGTAGATCAATACCCAAACCATCAATACCAGTATAATATCAAAAAAACGAAGAATCACTCTTTCACTAAACTGCGTTTTCCGCGATGCGTTGATCTCAGAGAGATTCATTAAATCAAAAAGGCTGAGCGCTAAAAAGGAATAAACAAAACTTCCAACTACCAGCATTGTAGCCAACCGGAGAATCATTTTATCAAAAGGAAGTGTGAGCCAGTTTCTGTTTACTATAATATTTCTGAAAATATGTGTAACCGGAATCCCTAAGGCCAATACCACTAAAAGCCGTCCAAAAAATTTTCCGGAAATGCCATCGCGGTAAGTGTACTCAAAAAAAATGTTGATCAATGTAAAAGCACCCCAACCGCATGCCTGGTACCACCAATATCTTGATATTTTAGATAACATAACCAAATCTAAACATTTCCTTCAGAGCTCAAAAATATAGTATTACTAATGGCAGTATTGTGGGGTTAGCGGTTGTGTATATTGCTTTACAAACTGCTTATATATTGGTTATCAAGCAACACCAAAACCAAAATGCCGTTAATAATTCCCTGTAAGCAAAGGCAATTAATGTATACTTTTGTGTGAATTTAACGCCCGTACATGGATATAACACCAGGACCTCTTTTGCAGCGCATTAATAGCCCAAAAGATCTTAAAGAATTAAGCAAGGAACAATTACTTCAATTGTCAGAAGAATTGCGTCAATATATTATTGATGTAGTAAGCGTTCATGGTGGCCATTTTGGTGCAAGCCTTGGAGTGGTAGAGCTTTCTGTAGCATTGCATTACGTTTTCAATACCCCTTATGATCAATTGGTTTGGGACGTAGGTCACCAGGCATACGGGCATAAAATATTAACCGGCCGCAGGGATAATTTTTCAACCAACAGAAAATACAATGGATTGAGTGGTTTTCCACGCAGAGCGGAGAGTGAATATGATAGTTTTGGTGTAGGCCATTCTTCTACTTCTATATCTGCAGCCTTGGGTATGGCAATGGCAGCTCGCTATAAAGGCGAAGACAGAAAATCAGTTGCAATAATAGGTGATGGCGCTATGACGGCCGGGCTGGCTTTTGAAGGCATGAACCATGCGGGCGTAGCCGATGCTGATATGCTCATAATACTCAATGATAACTGCATGAGTATTGATCAGAATGTTGGCGCACTTAAGGAATATCTTACTGATATTACCACCTCACATACCTACAATAAGTTTAAAGATGATATCTGGAAGGCATTAGGCAAATTGCCTGTGGGCAAACGTTTTACAAGAGAAATAGCCAGCAAACTGGAACATAGTATTAAAGGCTTTGTAAGTAAAAGCAGTAATCTTTTTGAAGCATTGAACCTTCGCTATTTCGGCCCTATTGATGGGAATAATGTTACCAAACTGGTAGATGTGTTGCAGGATCTTAAAAAAATTCCTGGTCCGAAATTATTACACATACTAACAGTGAAGGGTAAGGGATATGCCCTGGCAGAAAAGGATCAAACCAAATGGCATGCGCCCGGATTATTTGATAAAATAACCGGTGAGATTTACAAGAAAAAATATGATATCCCGCAGCCACCTAAATACCAGGATGTTTTTGGACATACTATTATTGAACTGGCGGAGAAAAATAAAAAAATATTCGGCGTTACACCTGCTATGCCATCAGGTTCATCCTTAAAGTTCATGATGGACAAAATGCCTGACAGGGCATTTGATGTAGGTATATGCGAACAGCATGCTGTTACTTTAAGTGCGGGCATGGCTACACAAGGCATGAAGGTGTTTTGCAATATTTATTCCTCTTTCATGCAAAGAGCTTACGACCAGGTGGTTCATGATGTGGCAATTCAGGATCTCCCAGTCATTTTTTGTTTAGATAGAGCAGGACTTGTGGGTGAAGATGGCCCTACGCATCACGGAGCGTATGATATTGCCTATATGCGTTGTATACCCAACATGGTTATAAGTGCTCCCATGAATGAAAGTGAATTGCGTAATCTCATGTACACCGCACAGTTAGATAGTACAGAACATCCATTTGTAATAAGGTATCCCCGTGGAGAAGGTACTATGCCCGATTGGCAAAAACCGATGCAGGAAATAAAGATAGGTACCGGCAGAAAAATAAAAGATGGAACTGATATTGCCATTTTATCCTTAGGTCACCCGGGTAATTTTGCCGCTGCCGCTATCCGCGATTTACGCGCCGAAGGAATTATACCTGCTCATTATGATATGCGTTTTGCAAAGCCATTGGATGAGCCCCTGTTGCATGAAGTATTCAGCAAGTTCAATAAAATTATTACAGTAGAAGATGGAACCGTTGCTGGTGGATTTGGCAGCGCTGTATTGGAATTTATGGCAGCTCATCAATATAATGCCGAAGTAAAAATACTGGGCATTCCGGATCATATTATTGAACACGGCACTCCCAAAGAATTACAAAGAGAAGCAGGTTATGACGTTGCGGCTATTGTTGAGGCTATAAGGTCTATGAAAAAAGATTATACCATAGAATCAGTTCCTGGAAAATAATATAAAATTTTTATACAACTGCCTGCAGTTATTATAAAATGCAGGTAACAAATCTGGTATAATACCGTACCTGCCTTATCCGCCACAATCCACATCAGGAGAAGCCATTCAGTATTTAATTTTTTATATGCCATCATTCAAAAAACTTGTATGGAAAAATTTCTTTTGATACTATCTCTCGTAGCGTTATCATTTATAACTTCATGCACATCACAAACAAAAACTGAAACAAAAACGATGGATTGGCCCGAAGGAATACAACCGCCTGTTGCGCAGATCAAGAAACACATTCGCACTATACATGGTGATACTGTTGCGGACAATTATTATTGGATGATAGACTATTTTAAAAAAGGTCCTGACAGTACACAAGTAGTAGATTATCTGAAGCAGGAAAATGATTACCTGGATACCATGATGAGCAGCAAAAAACAATTCAGGGAAACATTGTTTGAAGAGATGAAGGGACGGATAAAAGAAAAAGATGAAAGTGTACCTGTTTTCAAAAATGGTTATTACTATTATTCCCGTACGGAAGATGGCAAAGAATATTATAAGTATTGCCGTAAAAAAGGCAGCCTTGATGCCAGGGAGGAAGTATTATTGGATGTAGATGAATTAGCAAAAGGACATCCTTATTACGCAGTAACCGGCTTTAATATAAGTGAGGATAATAAGCTACTCGCATTTGGAGTAGACACAGTTTCACGCCGCCAATATATCATTCACGTAAAAAATCTTGAAACAGGAGAATTATTAAAAGATGAAATTACAGGTACCAATGGAGGATCTACCTGGGCGCGTGATAATAAAACATTGTTTTATACTGCTAACAACCCCGAAACTTTATTGAGCGAAAAAATAAAACGTCACAAACTTGGCGCTTCTTCTTCGCAGGATGTATTGGTATATGATGAAAAAGATCAGTCCAACTACATTGGTGTTGAAAAATCAAAATCAGGCAATTTTATTTTCATTGTATCCCAGGGAACGCTTTCAACTGAAATGCAATTTATAAGAGCAGATGAACCAGATGCTGCATTCAAAATATTTCAACCACGCATGAAGGAAGTATTATACAATGTTGCGGACCTTGGAAATAAGTTTTATATCGTTACCAATAAGGAGGCAAAAAATTTCAGGTTGATGGAATGCCCGCTTGATAAAACAGATAGCAGTAGTTGGAAGGAAGTAGTAGGCAACCGCACAGATGTGTTGCTCGAAGATATAGAAGTTTTCAAAAACCAACTGGTTATTTCCGAGCGAAAAAACGGATTGGTTCAGTTGCGCATCCGTAACATATCTTCTGGTGATGAACATTATATTGATTTTGGAGAACCGGCCTACAGGGTATCGTTGGTTGGTAATGCAGAATTTAATATCAATACGGTAAGGTATAGTTATACTTCGCTCACTACACCTAATGCTACCTATGATTACAATATGGATTCCAAAGAAAAAAAATTACTAAAGCAACAGGAAGTTGTTGGAGGTTATAATGCGGCTGATTATGTAACGGAGCGTTTATATGCTACTGCTAAAGACGGTGTAAAAGTGCCGATATCTATTGTTTATAAAAAAGGATTTGAAAAAAACGGTAATGCTCCATTGTTGTTATATGCTTATGGATCTTATGGCGCCGTAATGGATGCGTCTTTCAGCAGCAACCGCATCAGTTTATTAAACAGGGGGTTTGCATTTGCTATAGCGCATATACGTGGTGGTCAGGAAATGGGAAGACAGTGGTATGAAGATGGAAAAATGTTGAAAAAGAAAAACACTTTCACAGATTTTATTGCTTGTGGTGAATTCCTTGTTGCAGAAAAATATACGTCCTCAAAACATCTATATGCGCAAGGTGGCAGCGCCGGTGGCTTGTTGATGGGTGCTATTACTAATATGGCGCCTGATTTATGGAATGGCGTAATTGCGCAGGTTCCTTTTGTAGATGTTATAAATACGATGTTAGATCCATCCATTCCTCTAACAACAAATGAATACGATGAATGGGGCAATCCCAATAATAAAGAGGCGTATGATTATATGAAATCATATTCTCCTTATGAGAATGTTGAAAAGAAACAATACCCGAATTTGCTTGTTACAACGGGGCTGCATGATAGCCAGGTTCAATATTTTGAGCCGGCAAAATGGGTAGCCAAAATGAGAGCATTGAAAACTGGAGATAATGTTATGCTACTGCATACCAATATGAATTTTGGGCATGGAGGAGCTTCAGGCAGGTTTGATTATCTTAAAGATATTGCGCTTGAATATACTTTTTTGTTTACGCTGGAGGGAATAACTAAATAGCACGCCTAACCGAATATTAAATTAAAGTAAACTAAATGTGACTTTTTAATTCTAAAAGTCCATATTTAAACTCATTTGTAAATAAATTCCTAAAAAATCTACCTGTTCGGTAGATTTTTTTTCATTTCAAATACTAATTCATATATCTTTGCGTTCTAATTACACATTGCTCCTTGCTTAATGGCTTTAACAATAACTTCTTTTTAAGTTATACGAAACTTTCGATTCACATTTGCCATTAACTTTTGCACCGCCATTCAAATAAACTTTTTAGCCATACTTACAGACTGCTGCCATCTCCGGTTGCTATATTGAATATTTTTCGTTATGCCATAAACGCATTGCTGTCATCAAACACAGTAAACAAAACATGTAAATATGAAACCACGTAGTTTTTTTTCAGCAGCACGTAAATCTGTAATAGCAATAGCAGTAGCAGTTATTACGCTTCCGGCAGTAGCAGGTACTATTAAAAAAGTTGATCCTGTAGAAGAAACCGCAGCAGTAAAATACATTGGCTCTGAAGCGCAGACAATGTTGTTCAACGTAAAGTACAATAATGCAACTGCTTCAAAATTTATCGTTACTATTAAAGACCAGGATGGAATTACACTTTTCCAGAGCTCATTTACTGATGTAGTTTTCGATAAGAAGTTTTCTCTTCCTAAAGGTACTGATGCAAGCAAAATTGTTTTTACCATCAGCGATAAAAAGAATAACTACAGCGAATCTTTTGAAATCAGCACGCAGACACGTGTTGTGGAAGATGTGGTAGTGAAAAAAGTTAATTAAGCCTTTTGAAAAGGATTGCGGGCAGGATGTCAATAATTCCTGCCCGGCTAATTCCTGTAAAATTTTTGCTTTCTTTTACTGGTTCTCTTACATTTTTTTACGGTAGGTTTGTTCTGTAAAAAAAAGAGCACCATGAAAAAGTTTGTTGTTATTCTACTACTGTCTGTTTCCTTCTGCAAAACGTATGCTGATGAAGGAATGTGGTTACCTCTCCTCCTGGGGAAACAGGTATACGCAGATATGGTAAAAAGAGGATTGAAACTCACACCAGAACAGTTATACAGCATCAACAAGGCTTCCATAAAAGACGCGATTATTATTTTCAGCGGATTTTGTACTGGAGAAATTGTAAGCAACGAAGGTCTGATTTTTACTAACCACCACTGCGGTTACTCGGCCATTGCAAGCGCCAGTACAGTACAGCACAACTATTTGAAAGATGGTTTTTGGGCACTTGATAAATCGCAGGAAATTCCTTCCAAAGATTTATATGCGCAGTTTTTATTAAAAATTGATGATGTGACTTCGAAGGTAGATTCTGCTTTAATGAATCTTACCGGTGCCGAACGCGCTAAAAAACAGGCGGAGGTAATAGCTCAGCTTAATGAACAATATTCTGATCCTTCACAAAATATTGAAGCGAAAGTAAGTCCTCTCTTCAAAAACAACCAGTTCCTCATTTTTATTTATCAACGCTATAATGATATCAGGTTGGTAGCTGCTCCACCTGAAAGTGTTGGAAAGTTTGGTGGTGATACAGATAATTGGGAGTGGCCGCGCCATACCGGCGATTTTTCTGTTTTTCGTGTATATGCCAGCAAAGAAGGTAAGCCAGCAGCATATGCTTCAGAGAATATTCCCCTGAAGCCAAAATATTTTTTACCCGTTTCTATTAAGGGTTTTAAAGATGGAGATTATTCCATGATATATGGATATCCTGGTTCAACCAATCGCTACGAAACCTCATACGGCATAAAACTTTCGACAGATATTAATAATCCAAGTTTAGTTGCATTGCGCGATGTACGTTTAAAGGCAATGTTTGAACAAATGAAAAGCGATCCTGCTATTAAACTCCAGTTGGCATCCAGCTATGCAAGCATTGCTAATTACTGGAAGTTTTATGATGGAGAAACAAAACAATTGCTCAAGTATCACATTTTTGAAAAGAAACAACAGGAAGAAGCGCAATACATTCAGTGGGCAAAAGGCAAACCTGAATTTGAAAATATTTTTGCAGAATGGCCAAAAATATATGATGCCTGGAGACCCTATGCCAAACAACGTATGTATTTGTTTGAAGGTATATTGGGTTCTCCATTAGCAAAGTTTGCCTCTACCTTGATCAAATTAGAAAATGATATTCTTAAGCAAGGTGCAGATGCAGCTCTGGTAAAACAGGATATAGAAGCAGCGAACGTTGCGAGAAAAAAATTCATGGATGAGGAAAATAAAATTTCTGACCAACGGATACTGGCTGCAACAGCACAGATGTTTTACAATGATATTGATAAAAGCCAGCACCCCATTGGTTTTTATAACAATATTAATTCTACCTATGGTGATTTAAAAGAAGCAGATACTTATAGAAAATGGTCAATAGCAGTTTTTAGCAATACCATGTTACTAAACGATGCTAAGTGGCAGGCCTTCACGCAAAAACCTGATGCGGTTACTTTACAAAACGATCCGGCTTATACATACGCAGGAAGCTTTGTAAAAAGTTATACCGGGAAATATGATCCATTGTATCAACAATTTGTTTTAAAAAACAATGAGTTTGCACGGTTGTATTTGAAAGGTATCATGCAAATGGATCCCAAAAAGAAAATGTATCCTGATGCCACTTTCACTATGCGTGTAAGCTATGGCAATGTAAAAAGTTATAGCCCGAAAGATGCAGTGAAATACGATTATGTATGCACGATGAAAGGAGTGTTAGAAAAATACATTCCAGGTGATTACGAATTTGACCTTCCTGCAAAATTGATTGACCTCGCCAATAAAAAAGATTTTGGACAGTACATAGATAAACGGGTGAACGACCTGGTGGTTTGTTTTATCACCAATAATGATATTACCGGCGGCAACTCGGGCTCACCTGTTATTGATGGAAGCGGTAATTTAATTGGATTGGCTTTTGATGGAAACTATGAAGCACTCAGCCATAAACTTTCTTTTGACAAGGATATGAATCGCACTATATGTGTAGATGTGCGCTATGTTTTATGGTGTATAGATAAATTAGGAGGTGCGGGCAATATTATTAAAGAACTAAAGCTGGTAAAACAGCCATAGCACTGTTACAGGTTGGTGAAATACACCAACCTGTAAAGAGTCCTTCTGAGGTTATTTTATTTTTTCAAGCGCAGCTTTTAATGCGGTGAAATCTACCTGTGTGCCAGGGTTGGCAGTTTCTTCTGCGTAGGCAACAGTGCCTTGCGCATCAACTACAATCACGCCTCTTTTAGCAACACCTCTCATACCCATGGCAAAATTGCAATGATACATTTCATACGCGTGGATCATTTCTTTATTAAAATCTGATAGCAGATCAAAATTGATATTATGCTGCGCTTTAAATATGCCTAATGAAAAAGGCATATCAACTGAAACGCCCACTACGGTTGCGCCAATATCATTGTAAAAACTTAGCTCATCCCTGTTGCTGCATAACTGTGCTGTACAAACGCCGGTAAATGCGGCAGGGAAAAAATTGATCACCACAATTTTGCCACCGAAATCCTTTAATGAAACTGCTTTGCGCTCTGTATTATATAATGCAAAATCCGGAGCTTTTGTGCCAACTGCTATTGCCATATATTTTTATTTTTTGAGAGACGAAGCTAAAGAAAAGGAATAAGACTTTATATGGCGGGTATAAATGCTGTGATAGCTGATTCCTGACGGCTGAATGCCGCTATCTACAAATTCCACCAGTAATTAAACTTCAGCACAAACGCCCTTGTTTTAACTGCAAAAGGCCCGGGATAATAATTATCCGTGTATACAAGATATAGATCCGACGCAGGTTTATAACGCCATTGAAAACGGGCGTTGATATTTACATTCTTCTGTTGCTCGTTGTATTGAATGTAGGTAGTGAAGAATACCGTGTTCGTAAATGTTACATCAATGCGTGGACCGATGAGGAAGAAATTCATTTTGCCCCATGGCTGTGGCAAACGCAATTGATTATAACTGGTGCTCATGGTAATATTTACAAAGGGCTGAAACCTGTAGCCTATATCACTGCTGGCAGAAATAATATGCCCGTCTGCGTAATATCCACCATAGCGAAAAGAAGCAGTATAGGTAAATAAATGCTGAGGTGCTGAAACGTAATCGAACCCTGTGCTGTTCCAGCGATGCTGCGTGCCGGCAGCAAGTGAATCTTTACCGGTATTGGTAGGATCAAAAGGTGCCAGCAATTTCACATAGTCATTTTGTCCTATAATATTTAAGGTAGCCTTGGAACGGAATGTAATTAGATAAGAAGCAACGTGCGAATGATCCGTTTCTCTGAATGAACTATTGAAATAGTTGTTGCTGGTGAACTGCGGACCATGACTCAAAACATTGCCCCCTTTAGGAAAGAAAAAATAAGTGATCAAGGGATTTATTTTTATATAGCCGTTACGCGGAATGTAGCCCACTTCAGCTAAATAATTTTTTCCAACATTTTGCACCTGCCCTGATATGAGCCAGCGCCTGCTACTGTACTGTAAATTCGCTGCCTGAATCCAGTTGTTATTGGTAACTCCAGGTTGAAAAGATTTCAACGCCATTACTTTACCTGTCCAGATATTGTTGGATGAAGCAAGGTTGTACTCAACGCCTATATTTCTATTATAACGCGAATAAATTTGTTTGCTGCTATCCGTATTGCTCGAAGGATGATAGTTAAGCGCTAACTTATCAATATATATCATCCCAATATTAGAGCGCTTAAAAACTTTTCGTTGTAAGGATAATACAGCAAAATTCTGAGCAGGCAAATCGCTTTCATTTACTTTGGCAGTGCGCATATCCATTACACCTATGCGCCAGTTTTTATCCAGCTTGCCACTTAATCTTGCTCCAAAATCTATCGGCACACCTAATCCAATTCTGCGTGAGAAAAAAGGGCGGATATCCGCATAACCGAAATTGGCAAAAAGGTCGCCGTTTTCAAGAAAGAATTGTCTTCTTTCGGGAAAAAATAATTCAAACCTACTGAGGTTGGTTACCTGTTTATCTACTTCTACCTGTGAAAAATCGGGACGTACCGTAAGATCAAGATTGAGTGAAGGTCCCAATGATACTTTTACATCACCGCCAATATTTTTATCAAAAGCAGCTTTTACACCTGTTACATAATTTTTTGAAACACGGCCTAACACATACGGTATAATAGAAATGTTGGATCGTGGCGCCGGTGGCGCTTCATCCCATACCAAGGTACCAGTATAGGCAAGAGATGCACTGGGAAATTGCCTGGGCACGGGAGCCCAACTTGATTTTTCGGTAGTCTTTAAATCATTTCTTCCAAAATTGATGCCCCATTGCTTCAAATCTTTTTTATACCGGATGGTTTTAAATGGAATGGCAGCTTCAAAGATCCACCTGTCATCGTAATTCTTTACCGCGGAAATCCATTTATTATCCCAGCTTAAATCTACTTTTCCACCTTCATACATAGCGCCATCCCACTGCGCGCCAAAAGCATTGGCCCCAAACGAAAACCCGGTTGTCTGATCTTCAAATGTATCCATGAACAGCAGGAAGTTGTCGTTTTTAAGAAATGCAAAATCACGGCGCAAAGACTCCACCATATGTCTTCCGCTTTTAAGATTAAAACACTCCGCAAGCAGGTACAAATTCTCATTATCATAGCTCATGCGCACAACCGTACGCACATTCGCCATGCTGGTGTCCATGGGTAAGATCATGTGAAAATCAGAGGTAGGTTCTGCGTCTATCCATGACTGTTCGTCGGAAATGCCATCAATACGGATGGGTGAAGATGCTTTATGAATATGCAGTTGAAAGGAAGCGTTCTTTTTTTGGGCGTTGACAGTTAAAAAAGATAATAGGGAAAGACAAAAAACAATACAGCGATTCAAGCGGAAATTATTTAGTATAAGCACTGAAGATACATATTTTGAAGAAGCTGAACGCTATGGATTGCTGTATTGCTCTCAACAATTAATTCAAATCAGCAATCCTATATCAGAAATCAAAAATCTACAGTTTTATTTCCTCCTCATTGCTATCAAAAAAATGAAACTCGGTAAGATAATAGCTATTATCCGTTTTCATTTTAATTTTCTGTTTGTATTTCCAGCTCCATTTTCTGCGGATGGAAATCCAGCCTTTGGTAAGATAGGCGTATATGATAGGATGAACCACAATGATCAATCCTTTATGCTTTTGCATCACCAGGTAACTCAGGTTCTTTTCTATCTCATCTTCCAGCACCAGCGTTGATGATATTTTGCCTGTTCCATTACAGGTAGGGCAAACTTCCTGTGTATTGATATTCACTTCCGGCTTCATACGCTGGCGCGTAATCTGCATCAAGCCAAATTTTGAAATAGGCAGTACAGCATGCTTGGCTCTGTCTGCCTTCATATATTCTTCTGTTGCCTCAATAAGCTTGCGCTTATTGTCGGGCAGTTTCATATCAATAAAATCAACCACTATAATACCACCAAGATCGCGTAACCGAAGTTGTCTCGCTATTTCTGCAGCAGCTTCCAGGTTGGTTTCAAGTGCGTTCATCTCCTGGTTATTGCTCACACTTTTATAGCCGCTGTTTACATCAATTACATGAAGCGCTTCGGTATGTTCTATAATAAGATAAGCACCACTGGGAAGGTTTACCGTTTTTCCGAAAGAAGCTTTTACCTGTTTGGTAACACCATGCTGATCAAAAATGGGAGAACCATTGTGATGCAGTGTTACAATCTCTTTTTTCTCCGGTGCTATTTTCTGAATATAATTCCGTGTATCGTTATAAATGTTCTTGTCGTTCACCACAATCCTGTTAAAGTCCTCATTCAATAAATCTCTCAACATACTGGTAGTTTTGGTTTGCTCACTCAAAATCTTAGCAGGGGCAACAGCTCCTTTAAGATTGTGCTGCAGACTTTTCCAACTCTCAACCAGCATATTTAAATCCTCATGCAATTCAGCAGTGTTCTTTCCTTCTGCCGCTGTTCTTACAATTACGCCAAAGTTTTTGGGCTTAATAGATTCAACAATCTTATTAAGTCTTTTTCTTTCTTCGGAGGAATGTATTTTACGGGAAACCGCGATAATATCGTTGAAAGGAGTAACCACTACAAATCTGCCGGGCAGTGAAATTTCGCAGCTAAGCCTTGGGCCTTTAGCGGCGATAGGTTCCTTTAAAATCTGTACAAGAATATTGGGCTTTTGTCCTAATACCTCGTTGATTTTACCTGTTTTAATAATCTCAGGTTCTGTTTGAAACTGTGAAAAATCAAACTCGCCATCTGTTACTGCAATTGCCTGTTGCGTAAATTTCAGTAAAGAACGGGCGTATGGGCTAAGATCTGTATAGTGTAAAAAAGCATCTTTTTCAAACCCTACATCTACAAATGCAGCATTTAACCCGGGAATAAGCTTTTTAACTTTCCCAAGATATAAGTCGCCTACGGCAAAACTGGCATCCGCTTTTTCATGATGCAGTTCAACCAGCTTCTTATCTTCAAGCAGGGCTATTTCAACACCTGCCGGAGCTGCATTAATAATTAATTCTTTGTTCAAACAAAAAGCCTTTTAATTGAACCACTAAAACAAACAGGAAGAAACTGAGACATTAGTTTACGTCTGTAATGCCTGTTTAAAACAGGCATGTATACGACACAAAAAACTATAAACTTCAGCTATCAAAGACTTGTCCAGTGCGGGTTAACCGGCATTAAAGAACAACTATTTGTTTTTCTTCTTATGACGATTCTTTCTTAAGCGTTTTTTACGCTTATGGGTAGCAATCTTATGACGTTTTCTTTTTTTACCACAAGGCATAAACCGAATAGTTTTTTGTTAGGTAATAATAATTATTTCAATTCCTTAATTCGTTCCTCAATTTCTTTCAGCGCTTCGGGATTATTCTGTATAAATTTTTTTCCAGCTTCGTACCACTCTGCCGCTTTTGCATTCTCTCCATGTCTTTCATAGGCTTCTGCCAATAAAAAAATAGCTTCTGCATTATCTGGTTCGGCACGCACTACAGTATTCAATCTCTCAATGGCTTTATCATATTGTCCGGTTACTATTCCACCGTAGCCCAACATAAACTGCGCATACATGTTGGTAGAATCTCTGCGCACTACTTCAAGTATTCTTTGAATACCCTCCATAGGACTTGAAGCGCCGGATGCTCCAAAAATATAACTGCTTCCTAAACCAATTTTACTGGAATCATTATTGGGATTCAGCAAAAGTGCATTTTTAAATAAATCAGCGGCCTGGTTAGCCATCCATACCTGTACGGAGTGTTGATCAACGCTTTTTAACTGCTTTAAATATAAATGGGCAGCAAAGGTGAGGCTTTTTTCAGAATTTTCCAATTTGGACTTTTCTCCCAGGTAATAGATGAATGGCTCAAAAACGTGTGCAGAATCTTTCCAGAAAGTGGCGAGTTGGTCGTATAAATGAATTTTCTGTGAAACTACGTCCCCTCTTGTAATAGAATTTTCTTTCGAAGTAAGCCATGCCTGCTTTTCAGGCGAAAGACGAGACTTTGCAGTAGATAATATTTTATCAGAAGTTAAGGCTTCTTCTGCTGCATTTTGAGCGGTTGGCATACCAGCCGGTAGTTTGCTTGCATCAGGCTTGGTTCTTCCAAAAAAAGAAAGGCTCAGTAATAAAACGAGCCCTGATGCTACAACGATCCATTGTTGCTTTTTCAATATCTTTCATTTTGCGTGCGAAGTTACATGCTATCTTCCGTCTCATCCGCAAAATTCTCATCAACCGGTTTGGCAGATTGCAATTTTTTAACTTCCACTACAAATTCCTTGGCAGGTTTAAAGGCAGGAATATAATGCTCAGGAATATGTACGGCGGTATTCTTTTTAATATTACGACCAATTTTGGCAGCTCTTTTTTTGGTTATAAAACTTCCAAAACCGCGGATATATATATTTTCGCCACTGGCGAGATTTTCTTTAATTTCTTTGAACATCGTTTCCAATGTAACAAGCACGTCAACCTTAGGGATGCCGGTTTTTTCAGAGATATTGTTAATAAGATCAGCTTTACGCATGGTTTTATTTTTTATAAGTAAATGAAATTCAACGATAAGATAGCAAAAATCTGGCATTTTAAACAAGCAAACGCAACAAAATAATTTTTATCCCATTTATAGTACAGAACAAAACCGATTTATAGCGCCAATTTGTATATGCTTAGTAATGAACGCACCCGATATCAGAAAATTGTATATTATATAAATATTAATGACGGCAGTTAATTGAATAACAGGTATTTACTCTTATGAAACCATTTTTTACCCAAAAATTACTGGAGTGGAATAATAAAGAAAACACCCGCTCTATGCCATGGAAAGGTGAACAAGACCCCTATAAAATCTGGCTTAGTGAAATTATTTTACAGCAAACCCGCGTAGAACAAGGCTGGGATTATTATTTGCGTTTCGTAAAAGCTTTTCCTACTGTTCATAAACTTGCAGTAGCTCCTGAAGCAACTGTATTTAAGTTATGGGAAGGACTTGGATACTATTCAAGATGTAAAAACCTGATTACTTCAGCCAAAATGATTGATCAAAGCTATAATGGCTCTTTTCCCACCACTTATGAATCAATTCTGGCACTAAAAGGTGTGGGACCTTATACCGCTGCAGCTATTGCATCTTTTGCTTTTAATCTTCCACATGCTGTAGTAGATGGAAATGTGGCCAGGATAATTGCCCGGGTATTTGGTATAGAAACACCCATTGACTCTACAACCGGCAAATATATTATTAATGACCTTGCTGCTGAATTGCTTGACAAAAAAAAGCCGGGCGTTTATAACCAGGCAATCATGGACTTTGGAGCTGTAATATGCAAACCCCAGGTTCCTTTGTGTGAGGCTTGTATTATGCAATCAAAATGCATTGCTTTTAAAAAAGGGTTGGTGCAGCTATTACCGGTAAAAGAGAAAAAAATAGTTAAAAAAAACCGCTGGTTTTACTATTTGATCATTACCCATAAAAAGCAGGTGTACATTAAAAAAAGAAGCGGGAAAGACATCTGGCAAAACCTGTATGAATTTTTCCTGGTTGAAAATGACAAGGCTTTAAATGTAGAGGAAATTCAGCAACACCAATATGTTAAGCCTCTTTTTAAACAAAATAAAGCTACCATTACCAGTGTTTCAAGAGCATATTCCCAGCAGCTTACCCACCAAACCCTGCACGGCATGTTTATTGAATTAATCGTTTCAAGTGCTCCCCAATTGGGAGAAGATTTTATTAAAGTAGCGTTTGAAGATCTTGAACAATATCCATTTCCAAAATTTATCATTACTTATTTGCAGGAAAAAAATGTAAATTTAAGTCAGCGTTAATGGACTAAGTTCTTTGCTCGAATCTAAAACAAGAATTATGCGTGGCGTAAACAGAGTAATGTTAATAGGTAACCTTGGTAAGGATCCTGACATTCAATTTTTAGAAGGAAATATAGCCGTGGCTAAATTTCCATTGGCAACCACAGAAACATTTAAAGACCGTACCGGCAAGCTGGTGAGCCAAACAGAATGGCATACTGTGGTGCTGTGGCGCGGGCTTGCGGAACTGGCTCAAAAATACCTGCACAAAGGCAGTTTGGTATATATTGAAGGCAGATTGCGTACGCGAAGCTGGGAAGACAAGGAAGGAAACCGCAAATTTGCTACTGAGGTAGTGGGAGACAATCTTATAATGCTTGACAAGCGAATAGATGGATCGCATGGTATGGGCAATCATCCGGGCGAACACAATCATAATATAGAAGGATTTGGTAGTGATATACCGCCAATCAGTGATCCACCCGAAAACATGGCTTTTTAACAATTACACGAATACTTACTTTTGTGCGTTAAATTATACCTGGCAGGCCTTTTGACCTGCCTTTATGATTAAACAAATATTTTTCATTCTAAATCCAATAATTTGGATCATTCGTCGGTCACCAACTTTATACTGCATATAAAACCGGTATTACTGGTTGGAAATTCTCAAAGTATCTATATCCTGTTACTGCTTTTATTGATGCTGTTGCTGGTATCATTTTTTGTATCTGGTGCAGAAGTAGCTTTTTTTTCTCTGAGCTACCGCGATATCAATATGCTAAAAACAAAGCAGCATCCATCTGCCCGCAGGATAATTACCTTACTGGATCAGCCTAAAAGATTGTTAGCAACGTTACAGATATCCAATGCTTTTGTAAACATAGGCATCATCATTGTCTCCAATGTGCTGATGGATGAAGTATTACAACCAAACGGCTGGGTGAATTTTATCATCAAGCTGGTTGTAATCGTTTTTTTATTGGTACTCTTTGCTGAAATTCTGCCAAAAGTGTGGGCCACACAAAACAATATCAGGTTCGCTTATAGCTCATCGTTATTGGTTGAAGTGTTATATTCTTTTTTCAGCAATATGAGCAAATGGTTTGTGAAATATACAGATGGTATTGAAAGAAGTTTTGGTGGAATAAAACATCATCATGTATACAACCCGGAGGATATTGACCAGGCCATAGAAATGAATACAACGGAAGATACTACCGAAGAAGAAAAAAACATTCTTCGGGGTATAGCCAGGTTTGGGCAGGTTACAGTAAAACAAATTATGCGCACACGCCTGGATGTTAGTGCTGTTGATTACAACACATCTTTTTCAGAACTCGTAAAAAAAATAGAAGAGCTGCATTATTCAAGAATACCGGTTTATAAAAACAATATGGATGATGTAGTAGGCATTATTCATACAAAAGATGTGTTGCCTTTTGTAAATGAAAGGGGAGATTATGACTGGCGTTCATTAATCCGCCCTCCATATTTTGTGCCTGAGCAGAATCTTATTAAAGATTTATTGCGCGAGTTACAAAGAAAAAATATTCATTTTGCTATTGTAGTAGATGAATTTGGAGGAACAGAGGGGATTGTAACAATGGAAGATGTGATGGAAGAAATTATTGGTGATATACGCGACGAGTTTGATGATGAAGAAAGCGTTAATAAAAAAATAGATGATCATAACTTTTTTTTCGAAGGTCGTTTAATGATTACAGATGCATGTAAGGCGATGGGGTTAAAACCAGACACCTTCGACCAGATAAAAGGCGACAGTGAATCTATAGCTGGGCTGGTGCTTGAATTATCGGGCGAAATACCAAAAGAAAACCAGATGATCACTATTGGAGACTTTGAGTTTACGGTAATGGAAATAGAAAAAAACAGGATAAAAAAAGTAAAAGTAACCATCAAGGAAATGCCAGCCGGTAAATAGCGGTTACAAAAGTTTATATAATGAGACGTATTGTAAAACAACCTTTGATATCATTATTGCTCCTTACTCTTTTTTCATGCAACAGCAATTATACGCCAAGAACCAAAGGCTATTATCAAATAGATTTTCCGGCACATACCTACCAGTTATACAATCAACAGGGATCTCCTTATAGCTTTGAGTATCCTGCATACAGCACTATTACAAGGGATACTAATTATTTTGACCCAAGTCCTGATAACCCATATTCCATAAATATTGAGTTCCCTTCTTTCAATGCCAAAATATACCTGAGTTATAAAACCATAGGTGGAATATCAACCTACAGAGTAAAAACGGATAAAGGTTTTAAAGACTCAACATCACTCAATACATTTGACAAGCTGAGAGATGATGCATACAAAATCACCTATAAACATACCAGCAAAGCCACCTCTATTGAAGACTCTGCGTTTCAAACACCCAATGGTATAGGAGGTGTGTTTTTTATGGTTGGCGGCAATGCAGCAACCGGCAAACAGTTTTTTGTTACAGACACAACCAAACACTTTCTTCGCGGCTCCCTGTATTTTGATGCAACACCTAATGAAGATTCGCTAAAAATTGTATACGATTTTTTGCAGCAAGACATGCAGCATATGATCAATACATTGAAATGGAATTGATTGCTGATTTGAGATTTGAAATTTCAAATCGCTTTTCAGTTCGCACAACAAAATCACAAATCATACATCAGAGATCACCAATCAGTTTTATCTTTATAAAAAATTAGCATGATAGAAATTGACAAAGTATTGATAAGTGACGAAGTGGTGAATGCACAATTTGTATGTGACCTCAATAAATGTAAAGGAGGCTGTTGTGAAGATGGTGATGCAGGGGCTCCTTTGTCAAAAGAAGAAACCGGTATACTCAATGATATTTTTGATACCATCAAACCATACCTTACTAAGGAAGGGTTAGAAGAAATTGAAAGAAGAGGACGCTATTATTACGACAAATCGTTTGGATGGGTAACACCTACCATTAATGGGAAAATATGTGCTTATGGATCTTATGATAAAAACGGTATCATAAAATGCGGAATTGAGCAAGCTTACAGAGATGGAAAGATCAGTTGGAAAAAACCTTTAACCTGCCATTTATATCCCATCAAAACAAAAAAGACAAAAACGTACGAATTGGTAAATTATGAACCCCGCGAAACGCTTTGTAATCCAGGCTGTAAGCTTGGAAAGAAGTTAAAGGTTCCTGTATATGTCTTTTTAAAAGAAGCGCTTATTCGAAAATATGGAGAAGAGTTTTATACTCTACTCGACCAGATTGCCAGCCAGTATTACAAGCAACCCGATTAGCATATGTCATCACATTTCTATGTTAAATAGAAAAAATACGAAGGAGATTTCTTTCGGATACTTCTGTTGCTTTATTATTTTGTGCATCAATTATTAATCAGATAAATGCTTCTTTTATATTCCTCACAAATTACGGCCAGGCTGCAATATATTGTCGGTACATTACTGCAGGATATAGGAGGCATTGAAGTTTCTTTTACATCAATCGCAGACGAGTTTAACGCATATGATGGTGCAAAAATCAACTATTCGTTTCAGCAAATTGCTGATGATGAATTTTTCATTACGCCAGGATCAGATATATTGTTTGAGAAAACAATAAAAACACAAGACGTTACTGTTGAAACAAACAGGAACTATATTGTTTTATTTCCTACAGTACAAGGCGATTTATCTTTCGACATCTTCGCCGCCTCTTTTTTTTTACTAACCCGGTACGAAGAATATTTACCTCATCAAAAAGATGAATATGGCCGTTTTGCGCACGTAGAAAGTATAGCATATAAAAATGCGTTTTTAGATCAGCCGCTTATTAATTCCTGGTTGGAAGATTTCAGGAAAACTTTGCAAGCAAGATTTCCATTTTTGCTTTTTGCGCTGAAGAAATTCAGGTTTATTCCTACTTACGATATAGACATTGCTTTCTCATACCTGCATAAAGGCATTCTCAGAAATACAGGCGGCGCTGTCAAATCGATATTAAAAGGAGAGCTTGCATCTGTAAAAAATCGCGTTGAAGTGATCACTAAACAAAAAGATGATCCCTTCGATACCTATGAATGGTTGTATGCCTTGCATCTGAAATATCAACTTCATCCATATTATTTTTTTCTGCTGGCAAAATCTCCGGGCTTGTACGACAAAAACATTGATCCGCAAAACCCGGAAATGCAGGAGCTCATCCGTTATCACGCACTTGGATATAATGTAGGAATTCATCCCTCATGGCAAAGTGGTGATCAAAAAAAACTGTTGCCAGAAGAAATAAAAACGATGGAAGCGATAATCGGTCGGTCTGTGGTCAACAGTCGTCAGCATTATATCAGAATGTCGCTTCCGGACTCTTATCAGCAATTAATAGACTTAGGTATACACAATGAATTTTCGATGGGCTATGGAAGCATTAATGGTTTCAGGGCTTCTATTGCTTCTCCGTTTTACTGGTATGATCTTTCTGCAGAGCAAAAAACCAGTTTGCTTGTGTTTCCTTTTTGCTTCATGGATGCCAATAGTTATTACGAACAAAAGTTTACGCCTTACCAGGCGTTTAATGAGATCCGTTACTATCATGATACTATAAAAAAAGTAAACGGCACTATGATCACTATCTGGCACAATAATTTTTTTGGCACAGATAAAATGTTTGAAGGTTGGAAAGAAGTATACGAGTTATTCCTGGAAGAAGTAGTGTATTGGGATTTTTAACCACTACTATACATCCATCTCAGCCAATTGTTTGATATTGCTCATTGTTTTGGGAAGTAGTTCGCTGAACTTTTTGCCAATTATTTTCCACCACATCCATGCCAATGGACCTTCTACCCATATTTCATGCGTGAAAGTAGTTTTGCTGTTGTGGTATCCTAAAAAGCGATGTATATGAAATACAGCGAGTGGAAACTTTGAAGTTACAGTATATGAAAAATTAGGATCGCATGCAGTTACTTTAAATCCTGCCCTGGGCCTTTTTCAGGAATAATAACGCCCTGTGTATTTTTTTTGAATGAGCTGCCCTTCACCAATGCTTCGCGCAAACCCAATTCCCATTTTTTCCAGTTACCTACATCTGTCCATATTTTCCAGATACGTTCAGGGCTTGCTGTCGTTAACATCGTGTGTGTGGTATGCATAAAAATCAGATTTAGATAACAGAAAGATATTTAAAAGGCATGTATAGAAAATGAACAATTTATGCAGACATTAATAAACAGTGAATACCCTTAAAGATATAGGAACCCGCTTAAAAACATCAATTTTTCGCTGATTTTGCTTCACTCCTCTTAAATCCAGTATTCACAAGATATATACCAAAAATGGTTACCAGGGTTCCTGAGGCAATGGCAATGGTAAGTTTCTCATTATTCAGCAGGGCGCCAACAATTACCGCCACAATAGGATTTATATAAGCATAAATGGAAACCTGTGCAGCGGGTAATCGCTTAAGCGCATAAATAAAGGCAGAGTATGTTATTACAGAACCAATAATAACCAGGTATGTTATAGAATACCAGGTTCTGATATCTGCGCTAAAAGGAGAAATGTATTCATTAGTAAACCACGAACACAGTAACAATATCACCCCTCCTATTGCCATTTGCCAACCCAGACTAAAATACGGATTGATATGTTTGGCATTTTTTACAGTATATATTGTTCCAAAAGCCCAGGAAATAGAAGCAATAACATTTAGTACAACTCCTTTTGAAAAAGAAGAATTAAAAAGATCATGCAGGTAAGCGGAAAAAATAATACCTATGCCTGCAATGCCGAGCAATAAACCAATAACGGTAGTTGTATTTAAACGTGTTTCTTTAAACAAGAAACTACTGATGATGGCAATCCATAAAGGTGAGGCTGCCGCTATTACCGACCCCAATCCACTGGGCATATACTTCATTGACCAGGTACTTAAACCATTATTCATAACAATCATCAGCATACTCATCCAGGTAAACTGAATAAACTGGTCGCGGGTGGGAAGTCTGAATCCTTTAAAAAAAAAGAATATAAGATAAAGTATACCGGCAATTAATTGCCTGAATCCAGCCAGTTGTATAGCGGGCATATATTGCACTCCTTTTTTAGAAGCAAGCCATGTAGTGCCCCAGAAAAAACAAACAATACAAACCGCTATCAATGCTTTTGCTTTATCACTTTGATTGCGCAGGTAAACTGGTTGAATGGCAGTTTTCAACCTGTCATAAATATCGTAGATATAATTTTTCATTGGGGAAGCCGTACTCTCCGAAGGTAGGTGTTTGTGTTTGCAACAACTAACGGAAAACTTCAAACGACAAACAAAAAAACTTCTCTAATGCTTAAAATGCCTCAAACCTGTAATTACCATTGCTAATGAATGTTCAACACAATAAGCAATGGAATCTTTATCGCGTATGGATCCACCCGGTTGTATAAACGCAGTTATGCCCGCTTCATGACCCAATTGTACACAATCATTAAAAGGGAAAAAAGCATCCGATGCCATTACTGCACCCTTCAGATCGAAATTAAACTGCTTTGCTTTTTCAACGGATTGGCGTAGCGAATCTATACGGCTGGTTTGACCGCAACCTTTACCCACCAATTGCTTATTTTTTATTAATGCAATAGCATTTGATTTAAGATGCTTACAAACGATATTTGCAAAAGTGAGGTCTTCTTTTTCTGCAGCGGTTGTTTCACGTCCACCTGCTTCCTTCCATTCTGCAAAATTTCCTTTATCATTTTCCTGCGATAAAACGCCGTTCAAAACAGTTCTGGATTGATGTGTGGCAGTGGGCTTTTGTTTCAACACAAGTAAAATCCTGTTCTTCTTAGCCTGCAAAATAGTCAAAGCATCTTCAGTGTATCCATTCGCTATCAACACTTCAAAGAAAATTTCACTGATGGCTTCTGCAGTTGATTTATCTACTATGCCGTTGCAAACAAGTACGCCACCAAAAGCACTTTCAGGATCACCTGCCAACGCTGCATCCCAGGCTTCTTTTATAGTAGGTCTTTCTGCAACACCACACACATTGGTGTGCTTAATAATAGCAAATACCGCAGATGCTTTTTCTGTTGAAGGAAATTCGTTGATAAGCTGAACCGCCGCATCTACATCTACCAGGTTATTGTACGATAATTCCTTACCATGCAGTTTATCAAACACCTGTTGAAGATCGCCATAAAAAACGCCCTGCTGATGTGGGTTTTCGCCATAGCGCAACACCTGCTTGCCAGCAGTTGATTGTATTGCTACTGTGTTATCAGGGTTAAAATAATTGCTGATGGCAATATCGTAGTTCATTACAATTTCAAAAGCTTTTGCAGCAAAGTAACGGCGCTGTTCAAACGTAGTTTCCCCTTTTTGAGAAACCAATAAATTAACCAACGCTGCATAATCATTTTTGGCAGCCACTACCAATAGGTCTTTACAATTTTTTGCCGCGGCGCGGATCATGGAAGGTCCGCCAATGTCAATTTTCTCTATGATCATCTTCTCTGCTTCTTCCGATTTACCGGTAAAAGAGGCAGAAGTAGCCTGCGCCAAGGTTTCTTCAAATGGATATAAATCCACAATTACCAAGTCTATTTCAGGAATATTGTATTCTTTCATTTCCAGCAGATCCTGCGGTACGTCACGACGACCCAGAATGCCACCAAAAACAGCAGGATGCAATGTTTTTACTCTTCCGCCCAAAATAGAAGGATAGGTTGTAAGACTTTCAACAGGCACACAAGGGATCTTGAGGTCTTCAATAAATTTTTGGGTGCCGCCGGTAGAATATATGGTAACACCAAGCTTATGTAATTCTTTAACCACAGGTTCTAAACCATCTTTATAAAAAACCGAAATAAGCGCAGCATTCATCTTTTTTTGCATAATAACTATAGTATGTAATCTGGCGGCATCACCTCCAGAATGAAGTTAAAAATCGAGTATAAAAGCGCCGTCTTCCTGAACGGAATGGCGCCGCAAATGTAAACTATCGCACTCATTTTTCCACCGCTGTATTTTCCACGCCGGGTTAGATGCATCAAATACATATTGAGCACAATTAAACATAGACTGCACCTGCAATACAGAGGTTTTTACATTATGGGAGAAAACTATGATATCCACATTTAGCCGGGGTAAATCAGAAGCTGATACAAGTGGTTGGTGTAACCATAATATCCGCTTGTTTTCAAAATAATAGAAGGGTGCGATATGGATCAGTTGTTTTAAACTATCCACGCATTGTGTTTTATATAAAAGCCGCGCCGGACTAAGATTAAAATTTCTCAAAAAATCATCCTGCTGGCAAACGCTATCTCCTGCAAAAAAATAATTCCCTCCATGTACAAAATCCATTGCGCTATGTTGCGATACATTGTATACTATAAACGAATGCTGCCCCTTTCTCTTACTTGTATCTATAGCTGCACCAATCACAAATAATATACCCGCAGCCATTGCATATTTTACCATGCTGTTATTTTTATGCATCAGCCATAGGGCTATAGCAATAATGGCCATATACAATGCAATTGTTTGTATAATGGAAATGCCGATATTATTACTTACAGCAAAGGGGAGGCTATTAATCCATTCTATAAAACTATTCATCAGGCTTAGCATGATTGATACTGCTTTACCTGTTAATGTGGCAAGCCACGGAATAAAGGATACCATACAAAGCAATATTTCAGCGTACAGCACAATGCCTGATAAAGGAACGATGATGAGATTGCTCAGTAAAAATAAATTAGGTACCTGGTGAAAATGATAGATGCTGATAGGCGTGGTAAGTACCTGGGCTGCTATAGTAACGGCAATAAGCTTCCATGTATAATTCAATAATTTATTTTTGAAATAAAACCAATTGGTAACAGGCTTTAAAAAAACAACAATACTCAGCACCGCTGCATAAGATAGTTGAAAGCCAACATCCCACAGGAAAAACGGGTTGTAACATAAAAGAAAAAAAGCTGAAGCACTCAATGTATGATATACAGAAACCTGTTTTGACATGCTTTCTCCAACAATAATAAACGAAAACATTACTGCGCTTCTTAGTATGGAAGGTCCTGCACCTGCCAGTAAAGTGAAGATCCATAATACAGAAAGTATAATAGCGCCACGCAGCCATTTCTTTTGCTTATTGCTTTCCAACGGTTTCAGCAATACAATCAGCAGCCCGTATATCATTGCCAGGTGCATGCCTGAAATAGCTATAACATGTACCACTCCCGTGTTGGAATAGGCCTGCACCAGGTCTCGGTCTAAATCTTCTCTATATCCTATCAGTAATGCTTCGGCTACTCCCGCTTCTTTTTTGTCGGGAACGTACACCTTCAAAATATCCAGCAGCCAGGATCGTGAGTATTGAAGCCAGTTCGAAAATCCGGATTGAGTTATTGCTGTTGAAACAGAAAAATCCTTTCTATTTAAATATACCTGGTGCGTTATCGACTGAAATAAACAATAACGGTTATAATCAAACGCTCCGGGGTTGTCGGTATTCCTGATTGGTT
Source organism: Agriterribacter sp. (assembly GCA_047600465.1). Taxonomy (GTDB): domain Bacteria; phylum Bacteroidota; class Bacteroidia; order Chitinophagales; family Chitinophagaceae; genus Agriterribacter. Next base: position 1,687,155 of record JASGKU010000004.1, on the reverse strand, counting down.
GCAATGGTCTTTTAAATATCAGCGTTGTACCAAATAATAGTTCATTTAATAGTGTACTATCTTTCTTAAAATACACAAGAATGTTTCCAGCGGTAGATTGCAACACTTCGTTGTTGCACAAAGCATTTACAGAAGCTATAGCTTTATAGGATTTATTCTTTTCAATAAGCGGTTCCTGTAGCGTAACAATAAAAGTGGTACTGTCTTTACAAAAATTACCAAACCAGTTTTTTTGATACCTGATATTTTTACTATGGGTAATATATGCACCAAACAAAAACATCATGCACATCAGCAATATTCCAAATATCCATTTAATGCGATATAGAAGATAGCCCCGAAAAAATTGGGTGACAATGAAAAGAATAATAACCAATACAGCAGCTATTGCCAGGAAAATTAATGATACGGGAAGATACCATTGAGCAATGATTCCCAACATAAGTGGAACCAGTAATCTGATAAATGGCGCCTGTTTCCATACAGGAACAATAGGTAGCAACATAATGAAGGAATTTATATTCCGGATGCCTTATGAAAGTAAGATTTCATGTTCAATCTGCAATGAATTATTTATAGAAACTCATTGCAGAATTTTAAAGTAGTTTTGAAACCATTCTTTACAATTATTACTCCGAATGCAAATGAAGTTGTTTACGTTTTTGTTACTGTCCGTAATAAGCAGCCAGGTTTTTAGCCAGACCCAATTACCATACAAAAATCCAGCATTACCTATAGAACAAAGAGTACAGGACCTTCTTCAGCGGATGACCATAGAAGAAAAATTCTGGCAGTTGTTTATGATTCCCGGCGACCTGGATGGTGTTGATTCCAATCAATATAAACATGGCATTTTTGGTTTCCAGGTAAGCGCGGGTTCTAAAGATGGAAATGCAGCACAACAACTACTGAGATACAACGCCACAGAAAACGCTTTGGCATTAGCCAGAAAAATTAATGCTATACAAAAATATTTTGTGGAGCAATCAAGGCTTGGCATTCCTATTATAGCTTTTGATGAAGCCTTACATGGATTGGTGAGAGATGGCGCAACTGCTTTTCCGCAGGCTATTGGCCTTTCAGCCACGTTCGATACCACATTGATGCACCAGGTAGCAACTGCCATTGCCATTGAAACAAAAATCCGTGGTATCAGGCAGATACTTACTCCCGTGGTAAATATAGCAAGCGATGTGCGCTGGGGCAGAACCGAAGAAACCTATGGAGAAGATCCTTTTTTAAGCAGCGAAATGGGTGTGGCTTTTGTAAGCGCTTTTGAAAAAATGGGAATAATTACTACTCCCAAACATTTCATAGCAAATGTGGGTGATGGAGGAAGGGATAGTTACCCTATTCATTTTAATGAAAGATTACTTGAAGAAATATATATGCCGCCTTTTAAAGCATGTATTGAACGGGGAGGATCACGATCAATAATGACAGCATATAATTCATTGGATGGTATTGCTGCAACCGCTAACGATTGGTTGTTGAATAAAAAATTAAAAAATGAATGGGGCTTCAAAGGATTTGTAATATCAGACGCAGGTGCAACCGGGGGTACAGTGGTACTTCATAATACTGCCAAAGATTACCCTGAATCTGCAAAGCAGGCTATTACGGGTGGGCTGGATGTAATATTCCAGACTTCCTATGATCACTACAAATTATTCAATCCTCATTTTTTAGACGGAACCATAGACATAAGGAGAATCGATGATGCAGTGTCAAGAGTATTACGCGCCAAGTTTGAATTAGGACTTTTTGAACATCCTTATGTGGAAGAAGCTATTGCAGCAAAGCCATTACCTGAGCATAGGGCACTTGCAAAAAAAGCAGCACTCGAATCTATTGTGCTCTTAAAAAATGATAATAACATTCTCCCTCTTTCAAAAAAATTAAAATCTATTGCAGTCATTGGCGAAGATGCTACGCTGGCAAGACTCGGTGGCTATAGTGGTTCCGGTAATAATAAAATTTCCATACTTGATGGTATAAAAAACAAGTTTGGAAAAACAGCCAATGTGCTTTATAGTAAAGGCTGCGAAATGCAAAGCCGAAAGTGGAAAATAGTTGATGCTAAATATTTATTTCATCCAAAAATGTTCGATTTCGAGATTGCCGGATACTCACCTGGATTAGAGGGAGAATATTTTAATAACATTAGTCTTGAAGGAACTCCAGCACTTACAAGAATAGACCCAAAGATCAATTTTGGGTGGACATTGTTTACACCAAATGAAAAAATTAAACAACATTTTTATTCCGTTCGCTGGAAGGGTATATTAAGAGGACCGACAACAGGTTTACATAAAATTGGACTTGATGGTAATGATGGTTTCAGATTATACATCAATGATTCGCTTATCATTGATAACTGGACCAAGCGAACATATAGTACCAATTTAGCAGACTATTATTTTTACAAGGATAGGATATATTCCATTCGGGTTGAATTCTTTGAGCCTGTGGGCAACGCCCATATTAATCTGGTTTGGGATGTTGATATAAAAAAAGATGAAGGCCAAAATATACAGCAGGCATTGGCTGCAATTAAAAAAGCCGACGCTACTGTAATAGTAGCGGGTATACATGAAGGTGAGTTCCAGGATAGAGCTATGCTGAGCTTACCAGGCAACCAGGAAGAAATGATTCTACGTGCTGCAGCCACAGGAAAGCCTGTGGTAGTTGTGCTGGTGGGTGGCAGTGCGATTACTATGAGTAATTGGATCAATAAAATAAAAGGAATTGTAGATGTGTGGTATCCCGGCGAAGAGGGAGGCGGTGCAGTAGCAGATGTATTATTGGGAGATTATAATCCTGCAGGAAGGCTTCCTATAACTTTTCCTATACACGAAGCACAATTGCCTTTAGTGTACAATCACAAACCAACCGGTCGCGGAGATGATTATAGTAACCTGAGTGGCTTACCATTGTTTCCATTTGGATATGGGCTAAGCTATACTCATTTTGAATACAGTCATTTTGTGTTTGACAAAAAAATTATCCATAGTAATGAAAATGCTGTTGTGAAATGTACTATTACCAACACAGGTAAAATGGCTGGCGAAGAAGTTGCACAATTATATATTACAGATAACCTTGCCTCCGTTGCACGCCCCGTAATGGAAATGAAAGCCTTTCAACGGATACTATTGCAGCCCGGTGAAAGCAAAGAAGTATCTTTTACTATTACGCCCACTATGCTAAGCATGCTGAATGCAGAGATGAAATGGGTGGTAGAACCAGGAACATTTACCATAATGATCGGGGTATCTTCAAGAGACATAAGACTAAAAGATGTGATTAAAGTAGAGTGAGCATTAATATCAGGAATTCAGCATCCGCTTCAGGTTTTCATTCCTGTTGCGCATATCAATGCCGCCTTCCAGTATGGATTTAAGGTTTGCGAGATAAAAAGTCCACCCTTGTGTACAACCCACATAAAAGCTGCTTTTGCTTTTGTCATCTAAGCCTATATCATACTGCCTTAGCTGCACAATGGTTGTTCCTTCTTCCTGTAAAATATTAACAGCCACTTTCATCAGTGGATTCGAAGTAGCCACAAAAGTAAATTCCAAAAAGTCTTTTGCATTTGCCTGTATTATTTCTCCCCGCTCAACAGCTCCATCGTCGTAACCATACCACAGCCATTTGTATTGATCGCCGGGCTGTACATGTTCATCAGCATTCAACAGGTTGCCATTGCGGCTGAATTCGCTTGTGCGTAAAAACCAACTTTCAATACCTCTCCTTGTTGTCCATGCATCATATACAGCTTTGATGTCTTTTTTAATATCTATGCGAAGTGTGAACTCCGCCCAGTTATAAGATGATTCCATTATTAATTCTTTATTCTTGAGTAATAAAAGTCGGATTTCTTTTGAGGTTGGGGTTTCCCATCGTCTATCCATGCATGTAAGGAATCTGCGGTAACAAGTTCATAGGTAATTCTTTTAGGAAAGTCATGCTGCAGGTTTTCCGCTACAAACTTATTTTTTTCAGCAAGCATAATTCTAAACTGAATGGGCTGTCTGTTATTTTGATCCTGCACAATGGGCACATAATACCATGAGTGTTCCATATACTTAAGTTCTACAGATTCCAACAGCTTTTGAGCGCCCTTACTATCCACCATATAACTCCTTCCATTTAAAAGTGTATCATTCGTATGCTCCCAATGCTCTGTAAGTTTCCTATCACCGCGTTTCATTTGCCACTCGCCTGTCAGCCAATTAAATGATGAAGATTTAGATTGTGCAATCATATCCGGACATGGATAGAAAAGACTCAACAAAAAAATAAACCCGAATAGCTTTTGCATACGTGATTTTTAAGATATTACTATTGAGGAGGAATGGAATGCAGCCCGATGCGGTTACCTTCAGTATCAATAAATACACCCATATAGCCATATTCAGGCGTTATTTCTGTTTTAGGCATTATAATTTTTCCGCCAGCCCCTTCAACTTTATCAAGCACATTCTGCAAATCCGGGTTGCCGTTCAGGTATATCAATGGACCATGCGTAGCCGAAGGCGTATGAAATCCTCCGCTATTTACCAACGCACCGCCCACACCCATCATATCTGTAAGCGGAAACATCCGCATCTGTGTGCCAGGCATATCCATAAATATTAATTTGATGTCAAAAATCGTTTCATAAAACCGGGTAGCTCTGTCAAGATCGGTAGTTGGAATTTCAAACCAACTGATGGCGTTTGTAAATTGCATACGGCAGTGTTTTAGGTTTATAAAAATGTGAAGCGGCTATTAAGTTAAACAAAATATACTTATTATCTTATATCAATCTCTTAAGAGCTGGCAGATACTTTGCCCTTTCAGAAATAACTCTGCAAGCATTGCATTAAATTTGATGAAAGATAGTATTAGCATTTCGTTCACAGATTTAGTTAAAGTATTAACAAAATAGCTGTTACAAAACCTTGTTTGATTCGTTACTTTTAAACTAAAGGGTTTATTAGTCGTCTCAAAAAACAAATAAAATTCCAGCACATGAAAGCTTTTTACACCATCATATCAGCCCTGTTTTTGACAGTGGTGTTTTCTGCTTCTGCCTTTTCGCAGAACCAGTGGCCTAAAACCTTCACCACTTCCCAGGGGAAAATAGTTAAAGTATACCAATGGCAGTCGGAGTCGTATTCAAACGGAACATTACAGGCAAACGCTGCCATTTCTGTATTGGCAGACGGAAAAGATGAGCCTGTTTTTGGCATGATCTGGTTTAATGCCGATGCAGTTACGAATGGTCAACAGGTAGATATTAACGCTGTAACAGTAAATGCAGTTAAACTTCCTAATGAAAATAATGAAGACGAATTAGCCGGACTGCAAAATGATATTGGCCAGGCAATGTCTGGCTGGAATTTATCCATTCCTTTAAGCGATATTAATGGTTCATTGCAATCGAACCAGGAGCAAACAAAATTAGCTTCAGCCATTAATAATAACCCTCCAAAAATTATTTATTCCAATAAACCCTCGTTGCTGGTAGTAATTGATGGCGCTCCCAAATTTCAGACAAACAGCAAATGGAATGTACAGACGGTTGTAAATACACCCTTTATTATCATAAAAAATAATAGCAACAGCTTTTACCTGTATGGCGGTAAGCATTGGTATATGGCGCCTTCTGTTACAGGTCCTTATAATTTAACCACCAATGTGCCTTCGAACCTCGAAAATATTCAGGAAGATATAGTACAGGCTAATAAAGATAATAATGCACAACAGGAACAGAACGATTATTCCATTTCAAATATCATTATAAGCACTGAGCCTGCAGAACTATTACAATCAAACGGAGAACCCAATTTTACATCTATCCAGGGAACAAATCTTCTTTATGTAAAAAATTCTGATAACGATATTTTCATGGATGTAAACAGCCAGCAATATTATGTTTTACTTTCTGGTCGTTGGTATCGTTCATCTGCCTTAGATGGTAACTGGCAGTATATAAATGCTGACAAACTTCCTTCAGATTTTGCGAAGATCCCTGAAGGTTCGCCCAAGGACAATGTACTGGCAAGTGTTGCTGGTACAGAAGCAGCGGATGATGCTGTAATGAATGCACAGGTGCCACAAACAGCCAAAGTAGACCGGAGAAACGCAACAGCCAATATACAATATGATGGCAACCCGCAGTTTGACGATATTGATGGTACAGATATGGCATATGCCGTAAATACATCAGGATATGTTATACGTTGGAGAGGATCTTATTACGCAGTTGATAATGGTGTATGGTTTCAGTCATACAGCCCAATGGGTCCATGGACAGTAAGTGTGGAAAGACCTTATGCGGTTGCGTATATACCTGCCCGTTACCCTGTATATGCTATGAAATATGTATATGTGTATGATGTAACACCTGATTATGTGTACATGGGCTATACGCCTGGTTACCTGAACACATTTGTATATGGACCAACCGTAGTTTATGGAACCGGTTATTACTATCGCCCATGGTATGGAAATTATTATTATGCACGTCCCTACACCTGGGGTTTCAATATGCATTATAATCCATGGTCTGGCTGGGGATTTGGTTTCAATTATAATTTCGGCTGGTTCAATATAGGATTTGGTAATTATAATTACAGTCCATGGGGTTATTATGGCGGATGGTGGGGACCTTCCATCTATCGTCCTTCTTATTGCTGGAACCCTTATCGTGGAGGATATTACGCTGGCTATTATGGCAATTATTATGGACGCAGAAGTAATATTATGATCAATAATAACATCAATATTTATCGTAATAACAATATCTATAATTCACGCAGGGATGTAGTAACCAGGGATAACCGAAGAATAGGTTCTTATAACACCAATGCACCCGGTAGAGGAGGATTTGCTAATGCACGCCCGATTGAAAGAAATGGAGGTTATAATAACAGTAGGCCTGTTGCAGGCAGAAACGGCCGCGATGGTGGTTTTACACCTACTCAGGGAACAAGAAGAGTGTATGAAAATAATAATGGAACATTTAATCAACCACGTATTAACCCTTCCCGCAACTTTAATGAGGGTACCCCCAACCGTAATAACAGGATAAATCAACAAACACCGGGCGTACGTAGTAATAATAATCCTAATGACTTTCCTGTAAGAAGACAGATTGCAGAGCAGCAAACACAACAGCCTGCTTTCAACAGAGGTGCTTCACCTGTAATTCGCCAGGATAATAGCAGGCAGCAACAGCCATCGTTTAACAGGCAGCAGCCTGTAAACAGAAGCTTTGAGCCAAGACAGGCAGCGCCACAGCGGGCAGAGAGACCAGCTAATATAAACAGAGCTCCTTCTGGTGGTGGTAATGGCGGTGGAGGCAGCAGACCATCTGGTGGCGGTGGTGAAGGTCGTGGCAGAAGAGGATAAGAGAGAAATATTTCAAAAAAAGTAAAATAGTAAAGAGAAATATGTAGATACATATTTCTCTTTTTTTATTAAAAACAATAGCTTTGCGCTATTAATTTTTGAAGCCTTGTCCCTTTTAATTCAGTCTGATACTATATCTTTACCAATCACATCTCAAAACAACCAGAAATGAAATTGAAGCATTTTTTACTTTTAGCCATTGCTCCCGCTTTTCTTTTTTCCTGTGTAAGCAGTAAAAAATTTAAAGCAGCTCAAGCGCAGTTAGATTCATTAAATCAGGCTCATACTAAACTCCAGGGCGATTTAAAGCTTTGTGATGATAGTAAGGCAGAACTTGAACGTCAGAAAACGACTTATGAGTCCCAGATAGCCGATTTAAACAAACAGCTTTCCTTTGTAAAAGAAAACAATACCACTACTCTTAAGCAACTGGAAGACATGTCTGTAATCTCTACCGCACAGGCTGAAAGCATCAAAAAATCGCTTGACAATATCGGTGCTAAGGATGCTTACATTCAGGATCTGCAAACAGCTATGGCCCGTAAAGACTCTTTAAACATGGCACTTGTAATGAATCTGAAAGGCGCCATTGGCAATATGGATGATAAAGACATTAATGTAAAAGTTGATAAAGGCGTAGTATTTATCGACATTTCTGATAAACTGTTATTCAGAAGCGGCAGCTACGATGTGAGCGATAAAGCCAAAGAAGTATTAGGAAAAGTAGCCCAGGTATTAAAAGCACAACCTGATATTGAATTTATGGTGGAAGGTCATACTGATGATCTCGCTTTCAGCAAAGGTGTTTTATTAGACAACTGGGATCTCAGTGTTAAAAGATCAACTTCAGTTGTAAGACTTTTACAAAAACAATACGGCATTGCTCCTGCTAAGATGGCTGCTGCCGGACGTGCAGAATACGTTCCTGTTGCAGACAACAATACTGCTGAAGGAAGAGCTGCCAACCGCAGAACAAGAATCGTTATCATTCCTCAATTGGATCAGTTCTTCAAATTGTTGGAACCTAAAAAATAATCGGTAGTTTCTACCCAATAAAAAAGCCATTCTTTACAGAGTGGCTTTTTTATTGTAGGATTTCAAAAGAAGATTATCCATTCAAAACCATCACAGCTTATCTCCTACTGGCAATAAGCAAATTAAGATCGGTATACTTTAAATTGAAGCGCTGGCTAAGATAAATATTCGTAAGTGCACCTTTGAATAAATAAATACCGCTGCGTATATTGAATTTGTGCCACACTAATTTTTCCAAGCCACCTTCATCTCCTATTTCAAGCAACAACGGCATTAATACATTACTGATAGCCTGTGATGCGGTACGGGCAAATCCTGAAGGAATATTAGGCACACAATAATGAATTACGCCATGCTTTATAAAAACCGGGTTTTCATGCGAAGTTATTTCTGATGTTTCAAAACAACCGCCCCTGTCTATACAAACATCCAGTATTACACTCCCGGGCCGCATAATAGATACCATTTCTTCGGTTGCCACGATAGGTGTTCGTCCACCTGAAGAGGATAAAGCACCCACTGCTACATCGCATGTTTTTAATTGCTTGGCTAAGATCTTGGGTTCAATAACAGAGGTCCATATTCTTCCTCCAATATTACCCTGCATGCGTTTGAGCTTATAGATATTATTATCAAAAACCTTTACACTGCTTCCCATGGCCAAAGCCGTTCTGGCAGCGTATTCTCCCACAATACCGGCACCTATAATCACCACTTTAGTAGGAGGAATACCCGAAATGCCACCCAACAACATTCCTTTTCCATTATTGGCATTGCTGAGATAATTACCTGCCAAAAGCATTACCGCACTTCCGGCAATTTCACTCATACTCCGTACAATGGGATTGTGCCCGGAATCATCCTTAAAATTCTCAAAAGACAATGCGGTAATTCTTTTTTCCATCATGCACTGCAGGATGGATGTTTTCATTACCGGCAGATGAATAGGAGAAATAATAGTTTGATCGTGTTTTAATAAACTCAGCTCCTCTTCATTTACAGGCGCCGATTTCATTATCAGATCACATTGAAATACTTCTTTTTTATCGTAGGCTATCCTGGCGCCGGCATCACTGTAATCTTTCTCTGAAAAATGAGCTCCTTCGCCCGCCCTGTGTTCTACCACTACCCTATGCCCATTGTTTACCAATACACTAATGGCATCAGGCGTTAATGCAATACGGTTTTCCTGGAATGTATTCTCCCGTGGAATGCCAATAAAAAGTTGCGCTTCACGCGGCTTAATATCTAAAGTCTCCTCTAATGTCTCATAGCTGAAAGAAGTAGTTACGATAGGCTTTTCTGCCGGCATAAGCTGCAAAAGTTTGAGCGGACAATTTACTAAAAATTTACCTGTCAGCGTTTATTTTTAGCAGGCGCGTATGGTTGTTTATGGGCTCAATGTACACATGTATCGTAGTTTCCGGTAAAAGAGATGGGGTTTTTTCGGGCCATTCAACAAAACAGATGTTTCCTGAATACAGGCAATCCTCTATTCCTGCGTTTATCGCTTCCTGTTCATCTTTTAAACGATAGAGATCAATATGAAATATAGATTGCTCTTTTCCACCTTCCAGGTACGTGTATTCATTGATCAAAGAAAAACTGGGACTTGAAATATGACCTTTCACTCCTTTCTCCATACACAAGGCAGTAATAAAAGTAGTCTTTCCTGATCCCATCTCCCCATGAAAAGCAAATACCTTCCCGTTCAATTCTTTCCAGAATAACTGTGCCGCATACTGTATAGTTGGTAATTGTATTTCTATCTGCATAAGACGATGTACATGCTTGTCATTCTTTTGAATGATACTTTGTTGCAAAGATAATAGAGGTTTATTGTCCTTACTGATACACGGTTGCAAAGATATCTGTGAAAGCATTCGGGGATGTTTGTTTTGCGCAATAATTTTGCAGTATGGAAAATATAAGATGGAAGGTAGATGGAATGGACTGTACCAACTGTGCACTTACCGTAAGAAGATTTTTAGAAAAACAAGGGGCAGACCAGATAAAAGTAAATTTTGTGGATGGCGATGTGGCGTTTCATATAAATGGCAATGCAAAAACTACATCAGAAAAAATACAAAAAGGTATTGAGGATTTGGGGTATAAGGTAGTAGGAAATCTTGATGCGGTTACCACGAACACTCCTGCCAAAACAATCAATATACACCTGAAGTATGTATTGTGGTGTTTGCCCTTTACGCTGGTTTTACTGTTGCATATGGTACATGGTATATTAGGTTGGCATTGGCTGATGAATCCATGGGTGCAGCTTGCGCTTTGTACACCAGTGTATATTATAGGCATGAGTTATTTTGGGAAAAGTGCAGTAAAAAGTCTGCGCAATGGAATGCCTAATATGAACGTGCTGGTAGCTGTAGGCGCTACGGCTGCATTTGTATATAGTCTAACAGGTACATTAATGAATCTCGGGGAAGGGTATCTTTTTTATGAAACCACCGCCACCATCATTACACTTGTATTTTTTGGCAATTACCTTGAATCTGCTTCTATACAATCCACGCAAAAAGCACTGAATGGATTGGCAAAATCTCAGAAAGTAACTGCCAACATGATTGCATTTGATGAACATCACCAGGAAGTGATTATGCCGGTAGATAATGCCGATTTAAGATCGGGAGACCTGATATTAATTAAGAGCGGCGAACAGGTACCGGCAGATTGTAAAGTTTTGTGGGGAGATGCCAGTGTAAGTGAAGCAATTATTACAGGAGAAAGTTTACCTGTTGAAAAACACGCAAAGGATATATTGATAGGAGGAAGTTTAGTGGTAAATGGCACGGTGAAGGCGCAGGTAACAGCTGCAGCGGCTGATTCTGCTTTAGCCAATATTGTAAATCTTGTAAAACAGGCACAGGGCGAAAAACCGCCGGTGCAACAGATGGCTGATAAAATCAGTGCGATTTTTGTACCATTGGTAATTGGCATAGCTGCACTCACGTTTATAATTAACTATTTCGTGTTGCAAGATTTTACAGCATCGTTAATGCGCAGCATTGCTGTATTGGTAATCGCTTGTCCCTGCGCGTTAGGATTAGCAACGCCGGCTGCTATAGCCGTTGGTTTGGGTCGCGCTGCCAGAAATGGCGTTCTCTTCCGCAACGCGCAAAGCCTTGAACTATTTAAAAACATACGCAATGTGGTGTTTGATAAAACCGGCACCTTAACAACCGGAGAACTTACTATTGATACATGGCAGGTCAACGATGCATCCGTTGATGAAGAAAGTTTTAAGCGCATCGTTTTCTCACTTGAAAAATATTCCAACCACCCTATAGCAAAAAGCATTGCTGCAGCGTGGAAAACAAAAAGTGATATCCGCTGGAATAAGATGGAAGAAGTAAAAGGAACAGGCATGAAGGCCATCAGCAAAGAAGGAGACGAATATTGGGCAGGATCTTTTAAAACCGCGGCTACATTAACCAATGATAATACACACAATGTATACATTATAAAGAACAATATTTTACTCGGAACAGTTGATGTAAAAGATAATATAAGAATAGAAGCAAAAGCTGTTGTTGATTATTTGCATCGCCAGGGAATTGCTACTTACCTGTTAAGTGGCGACAGTAAAGCAAAATGTGAGCAACTGGCAAAAGAATTAGGCATAGATACCGTGATGGCTGAGCAAACACCTGAACAAAAACTGGCAACCATCGAAAGACTTTCTGCAGAAGCTCCTACAGCTATGATTGGAGACGGCATTAATGATGCGCCGGCTTTAGCTAAAGCAACTATCGGTATATCTATGAGTGATGCCTCGCAGATAGCCATGCAAACTGCCGATGTAGTGTTGATGAATCATGGGCTTAAGAATTTGCCCTTGTCTCTTGGCTTGGGTAAACATACTTTTCTTACCATCAAGCAAAATCTTTTCTGGGCATTTGTGTATAATATAATTGCTATTCCCGTAGCTGCTTTTGGCTTTTTAAGCCCGGTGTTTGGCGCATTGGTAATGGGATTAAGTGATATTGTGTTAGCTATTAATTCAGGAAGATTGTTTGTGAAGAAAGTAGTGTAGTGCTATCAGCAATGGGCAGTCAGCTTTCAATTGCTATTTGCTGCCAGCAATTATATTTTTACAATACTGGATACACTTTCCTAGCTCAGTTTTTGTATCAGCACCATTGTATTCGTATTCAATATTCGCCGGAATAGGCCAGTTATTATTCCTGATCAATTCCAATACCTGCTTTATAGGTGTATCTCCTTCGCCAAAGGGAACATTAACACCTTGGTTTTTCCTCCTGTCTTTTACATGAATACAAACTATTTGATCATGGTTTTTGGTAATAAAATCAACCGGGTCAAAATTGGCTGCTACAAAATGACCGATGTCAAGATTAATACGTGTATAGGATGAACAGCCTTCCATAGCACGGGTGAAACTATCGGGCGTTGAAAAATCATTGGGTCTGTCAACATTGGAATGATTGTGCATGCCTACTTTGATTGCATATTTCTGAGCAAAAGCATCTATTCTTTTCATAGCAGTAATAGTAGCAGAAGTAGTAAGTGTGTCTGTTCCAAGTGCTTTTGCAATTTTGAAAGCCAGTTCTATATCATGGTCTGAAGTGCTGTCATTCATATTAGCCGCATATGCCTGTACTTTAATACCGGCATCTTTAAATTGTTTACGCATAGCCGCTATTTCTTTCATATCAAGTTTCTGTTTCCATTCTATCAAAGATGCCTGCCTGGCATTTAATTGTTCCTGCGTTAAATTTTTGGCCCATTGAAATTCCCTTGGTTCTATATGTCCCTGCCATATTTCGCAACTGGTAACACCTAATTCTTTCATTGTTTGTATGGCTTCTTCTCTAGATCTGTCCCGCAAACTGTATGTTTGAACGCCCAGTACAAAAGAAGATTTATACGATACTATGTTTGCTGAAAATGCTGATGGAAGCAGAGCGCCGCTTAAACCTGTTAATGCCAGTTTACTCCATTCTCTGCGGGTAAATTTTTTTTGTTGCATATGGCGATAGATAAAATTGTAGAATGAATGGTTAAGATAAGAATTGTGAAGTTCTTAAAACAAAAAAAGTTTGATGAAATATTTCATCAAACTTTTATCAAATACTTTCAATGCAGGAAGCTTCACTTACTTGAATTGCAACTTGCCGAATCTGTCTCTGCCTTTATCCTCTGTATATATAAAAATTTCATTTTTCTTGCCTGTCACAAATATTTCCCATTCTGAAGGAGGAATAAAATTGGGATCTCTCTCTTGTATAGGAGCAAAACAATAATCTTCATTTTCAAAAACTACAGCCCGTTTAATACTGCCATCAGCAAGGCTTACCTGGTTACTTACAAAATTAGAACCATGAATGCCCTTCACTGATTTCAAATCAGAAGGCTCGTAATCATTCTTCTCATATCTTTCCATATTCTTGGGATGATCATCGCATAATATGTAAAGGCTTTTATCAGTAGGTATGGCTATATATTGCTTAAATACATGCGCATAATTTAATTCCATTTCATTACGCAGCGGCACATTTTTAATCCACTCAAATTGCCCTTTCGAGTTCAGCTTGGCAATTATTACATCCATATATTCATAGGCAAAATAACTTCTTGATGAGCTTCCGAATCCGGTGCCTGATGTTCTTGTTACCAATGTTTCATTATACTGCTCTCCTACATAATATACCGCATCTCCTATAGGGTAGATATAATCCAGCTTATACCTGAAACGTTTAGATCTTTTATTGTTCGATTCCAGCGCCTGCAGCATCTTGTCATCAAAAAAATTCATTGCCTTTGCAGAAACTGTATTCGAAGTCAAATCAATCTTATAACTGAACAAGCCCACCTTAACCAGATCTCTACCTCTGCGTTCTATTACATCTTTGACATAGCCGGCTACAACAATTTCATTGTCGTTTGACTTCATAAATTCGATATCCCTTACCCAGTAATCATCGTCAAATTTTATCTCTACCTGCTTTGGCTCATTATCACCTGCATTTAATATTCCCAAATACAACTGATAACGTCTTTCCTTTTCTGTTGAATTTTTTGTGTCATCAGTATAGCAGTAATACACATTGTCTTTGTCATCAAAATACAATCCGATAAATCCAATATCTTCCCTGGCTGAAGCTGTGAATTTGCTCAAAAAGCCACCCATGAAAGCTCCCAATGAATAATCAATGTCAACAAGCCTCCGTTTAATGGTTTTTGTCCAAACGGTTTTCATTCCTGCCGTTGCATCTACCAAAATAAAATCAGTGATAAATTCGGATTCTTTATTTTCCTTGTGCGAAGACTTTATTAAGAAATGCGTACGGGAGGGGTTCTGGTAAACATCGTTGTCTACAAACTCATAATGATCTGTATGAACGGAAACAAGAGGGGTTAATTTTCCAACCTGTCCTGAAGCTGAAATGCCTTGGTAGAACAAGGTCATTTTATCAGCATCTTTGTCGTATTGGTTTTTGAATACATAAATATTATCCTGGGCATACAATACATTACTGATGCGAGTTCTGCCATTTTCATCCTCTAATACAATTTCTTTCGACCATGATGGCATAAGTTTAGTCTTTTCATACTTCTCTACATAAAACGATGTTCCTTTTCCCCTGCTTCTTATCCGGTAAGTATAAAAGCTTTTATCATCCCCATCAATCATCCTGTTGAGCTTATTATCCCGATCATTATCCAACTCCGGGCCTGCTGCATATTGCACCTGCGAATGGGCTACCACCGAGGCAATTAAAACGTAGATAAAAATGACAATCTTTTTCATAATGTTTTTGGTTGTTGAAATTATTTATCGTGCAAAAAAGCAATTTTTCTTCATATTCAAAAATAATATGGTCTATTTTGTTCATTACTAAAAAGCTAATAAAATTCAACAAGCCCCAAATTATAAGTAAACCCTTAATTTTCAAGTGTAGAAAAAGACCACATTAATATAGTCGGGCATTCGATATGGTTAGGCAAATAATAATATTACAGATTAAACAGCCTATAGGTAGGGATCAATGTTTAAGTGATATTTGCCTTTATTTATTCCTTTGACAGATATCTCTTCCATACTACAATCAAATTGGGGCTATACCTCTTTCCGACCGATGCAGGAAGAGATTATTCAATCTGTATTAAGCGGAAATGATACGTTAGCAATTATGCCTACAGGCGGTGGTAAATCTATTTGTTTCCAGGTGCCGGCTTTAGCTACTAAAGGAATTTGCCTGGTGATTACACCACTTATAGCATTAATGAAAGACCAGGTAGAAAAATTAAAGGAGAAGGGAATACTTGCATTGTCTATTCATTCAGGAATGCAGTTTGCTGAAGTAAAAAAAACATTAGATAATGCTTTGTACGGAAATTACAAGTTTCTATACGTGTCTCCGGAGCGACTAAGTACTAATCTTTTCAAGGAATATCTTCCCGCTCTACCACTCAATCTTATAGCTGTAGACGAAGCTCATTGTATTTCCCAATGGGGTTACGATTTTCGACCCGCTTACCTCACTATCGCGGCTATACGCCAGGAAAAACCAACTGTTCCGGTTTTGGCTTTAACAGCATCAGCCACTCAAAAAGTGCAGGATGACATTTGCGATAAACTGGCATTTAAACACACGCAACTATTTCGCCAGTCGTACGAACGTCCCAATCTTTCATACAGTGTATTAAATGTGGAAGTAAAGTATAGCAAACTGCTGGAGATTGTTGAAAAGGTAAAAGGCTGTGGCATTATTTATTGCCGGAGTAGAAAGAGAACAAAAGAAATTGCAGACCTTTTACAATTACATAATACCAGCGCTGATTATTATCACGCAGGGCTAACGCATGAACAAAGAAACGATAAGCAGGAAAAATGGTTAAAGAATAAAACGCGGATAATGGTTTGTACCAATGCGTTTGGTATGGGCATAGATAAACCGGATGTTCGGTTTGTGGTGCATATGGATATACCTGATTGCCTTGAAAGTTATTACCAGGAAGCAGGGCGTGCAGGAAGAGATGGTAAAAAATCGTACGCTGTATTACTCTATAAACAGGAAGATGTAGATGATCTCAAAAAAATACCTGACACAAGATTTCCATCAATAGAAGAAATAAAAAAAGTATACCAGGCCCTGGTGAATTTTTTTCAATTACCTGCAGGTTCCGGAGAAGATATATACTTTGATTTTGACATAGGCACATTTATAAAACAATTCAGATTAGGATTACTTACTGTTACCTATTCCATAAAAGCATTAGAGCAGGAAGGTGTCATTACATATAATGAGCAGATTTTTCTACCATCTACCGTAGTTTTTTGTTGCAGTAAAGAAACGCTGGAAGAACTTGAAAAAAATTATCCCAAAGCAGAGCCATATATCAAATTTTTGTTGCGCTCTTATGGTGGCATTTTCGACGTTCCTACTGCTATCAGCGAAAAACTGATGGCGCAAAAATTAAAAAAAGATATTGCCGGCGTAAAAAAAACACTGCAATGGTTGGCTGCTAAAAATATCATAGTATACAATCCGCAAAAAAATACACCCCAAATACAGTTTTTATACAACCGGGTCGTTACAGAAAATTTATCTATCAACGCTGCTAATTATAATAACAGAAAAAAGAACCTGGCTGAGCAAGTAAGATCCATGGAAACTTATATACTTAACAGGAAGCAGTGCCATGCACAAATTATTGCCCAATATTTTGATGATTTTGCTGCACAGCCCTGTGGCATATGTGATAATTGCCTGGAGTTGAAGAAAACAAATGCTTTTACAAAAGATGATTTCTCAATGCTGTATACAAAAATTATCAGTACACTCAATAACACCCCATTAACGATTAAAGAGCTGATGCACCGTGTATATATAGCTGATGAAACAAAAATGTGGAAACTGATAGATCACCTGATGTCAGAACAGAAAATAGAAATGGATGAAAACTCGAATAAAGGAAAAGTAAGGGCAAAAAAAAAGGGCCAGGATAAAAATCCAGCCCGTTTTTAAAATCCAATATCCTATGAAAAACCGAGTCAAAGATAGGCACGATAAACATTCCGCCAATACCCTTTTAGTGGTATCTACTTAATTTTTTCTTCATGAGATTTGATCGGCTTTTATGAAAAAAGTTAAATGTTTTAGTCTTTTTCGAAAATCAATTCTCTAATTGTTTCAAAACCAACTACTTTTCTTTTTTGAACTGCTACGACCACCTAAACCCAATGCACCTAATAAACTTCGGGTGATAATAGAAGCCGCGGTTCGTTCTACCTGTTTTGCAACCGGATTATTTAGTACTTTTTCAATTACAGATGGTTCTGGTTTACCGGAAGGCTTATTATTATCCTGTTCAGCAGATTTTTTCTCGGCGTCAGCCAGTTTTGCAGTTATAATTTCATAGGCGCTTTCTGCATCTACTGTTTGCTCGTATTTTTTTACAAGTTTCGACTGTTTTGTAAGTGCATCAATTTCGCTATCGGTAAGTACATCCATTCTTGATCGGGGTGAAACAAGCATAGTGTGTACCAGTGGCGTAGGAGCTCCCTTTTCATTCAGCATGGTAATCAACGCTTCACCAATACCTAATTGCGTAAGCAAATCATCTACTTTGTAATATTGAGTTTCAGGGTAGTTTTCTGCTGCCTGCTTAATGGTTTTACGATCTGCGGCGGTAAATGCCCTGAGCGCATGTTGCACTTTCAAACCCAATTGACTTAATACCGAAGCGGGAACATCCTGTGGGTTTTGTGTACAGAAAAATATGCCCACTCCTTTCGAACGGATAAGTTTTATTACGGTTTCAATCTGCTGCAATAAGGCATCCGTAGCCTCCTGGAAAACAAGATGGGCTTCGTCTATAAATAACACCAGCTTTGGTTTATCTATATCACCTGCTTCAGGCAATACCGCATATAATTCAGCAAGTAATTGCAACATAAAAGTAGAAAATAATTTTGGGCGGTTCTGCATATCTGTAACCCTCAATACATTAATCATTCCACCACCATCATCACTGATCCGCATCAGGTCATCTACTTCGAATGAAGGTTCTCCAAAGAAAATATCAGCTCCCTGTTGTTGCAATTCTATCACCTTTCTTAAAATAGTTCCTGTGCTGGTAGAAGCAATTTTTCCATATTGCTTTTCTATTTCGTCTTTACCTTCATTGCTAACAAACTGCAATGTTTTTGTAAAGTCTTTAAGATCGAGCAATGGAATTTTGTTGTCATCGCAATACTTAAAAATCATAGCCACTAATCCCTGCTGCGTATCATTCAGTCCTAAAATTTTTGAAATTAGTATCGGACCAAATTCTGTAACAGTAGCCCGTAATCGAACTCCTTTTTCATTGCTCAGTGTTAATAATTCAACCGGATATCCTTTAGGCTTGTACTCTACCCCAACATAGCTATACCGTTGCTTTATTTTATCATTAACGGCTCCTGCTGCTGCAATGCCGCTTAAGTCGCCTTTTATATCCATCAGTAAAACAGGAACACTTGCATCACTTAATCCCTCCGCCATTACCTGCAGTGTTTTTGTTTTTCCAGTACCTGTAGCGCCGGCAATCAATCCGTGACGATTCATTGTTTTTAACGGAAGCCGTATAATTGTTCCTTCAACAACTTCAGCGTTCAGCATTGCGGCACCTATCGGAAAACTTTCTCCTTGAAAATTATAGCCCGATTTTATGGTTTCTACAAAATTATCTTTGTCAGCCATGTGAAAAAATTTTTAGGGAAGTTAATAGTTTGCCAGAACCCGTAGAAATTTCTCTTTACAGCTCTTCATCTCTTTCCAGCATAAGAATGGCGCTTTGTGGAACAATGAAATATTTGTCGTTTTCATACATCACTTCTGTAGCGCCGCTTATCAAAAAAATAGCCAGATCACCTTCTTTGGCTTGTAGTGGGATGTACTTTACCTGCTCTTCTTCAGGCTTCCAGCTCTCGTTTTCTACCGGCATCGACACGGCATATCCTGGTCCATGCTTTATTACATATCCCTGTTGTACTTTTTCTTTTTCCTGTACGCCGGGTGGCAGGTATAAACCACTGGCAGTGCGATCGTTGCCCTGCAAAGGTTTGATCAAAACCCTGTCGCCGATTACAATCAGTTTCTTGAATTTATTATCGGGAGTTAACCGCATATTCAAATTTTTTGACCGCAAAAATAAACATTCACATTGCTATCATGTCTTAAAATTCTGTATAGCAAAAAAATGCTTTAACAAAAAATTATTAGCGTTACCTTAGAAAGCAGTAACGAATTGTATTTATTTGTCAATTAAATGTTCAAAATATGGAAGCTCAAAAGCATAAAATCTTGTTGTGTGAAGATGATCAGAACCTTGGTTTAGTATTAAAAAATTACCTTGAACTAAACGATTACGATGTAACACTTGAAAGAGATGGTCGTTTAGGACTGGCGGCTTTTCAACGCGAAAAATTTGAATTGTGCTTACTTGATGTAATGATGCCTAATATGGATGGATTTAAACTGGGCGAAGAAATAAGAGATATCAACCCGGATATTCCTCTTTTCTTTCTTTCAGCAAAAACCATGAAAGAAGATATTATACAGGGATACAAACTTGGCGCAGATGATTACATTACCAAACCTTTTGATAGTGAAGTATTGTTACTCAAAATAAAAGCGATTTTAAAACGCAATGAAGAATTGAGTAAAGACACTGCCAACGTGGAATTTGATTTGGGCAATTATCATTTCAATCCCAAATTAAGAGAGCTCAGTGTTTCCGGTAAAACACAAACGTTATCTCCAAAAGAAAATGAATTACTACGCATGCTGGCAGAATATAAAAATGATTTATTGCCACGCGAAATAGCTTTGAAAAGAATATGGGGTAGCGATACTTATTTCAATGGCAGAAGCATGGACGTTTATATTGCAAAGCTTAGAAAATACTTACGTGATGACTCCAACATTGAAATTGTGAATATTCACGGCAATGGTTTCAGGTTGGTGGTGAATGCGGAAGTATAATAACGCGATTATAGAATATATATTAGTACAAAAGGGAGAAGCGGTTGCTTTTCCCTTTGTTGTTTATACCTAAATGCATGGTCTGATCTTCGGTGCCGACCGTGTATGTCCTTCTCACATTTCTCGTCTCACTTTTTATTAATAATCTATTACCTGTTCTTCAATCATTGCAGGTATCTTTCTCCATTCATATTGCTGGTTGCGCAATTGCGGTTCAAAACCGGCTTCGCGTATGGCATCCTGCATACTTTTATAAGTAAAGCGGTGAGGAGCGCCTGCAGCACTTACCACATTTTCTTCAATCATGATACTGCCAAAATCATTAGCGCCTGCATGCAGGCAGATCTGGGCAGTTTTTTTACCTACCGTAAGCCATGATGCCTGGATATTTTTTACGTTGGGCAACATGATGCGGGAAAGTGCAATCATCCGGATATATTCATCAGCCGTAGTTAAATTGTGTACACCTCTTATTCGTGTAAGCAGGGTGTCAACATCCTGGAAAGTCCATGGAATAAATGCAAGAAAACCCTTCGCATCTTCAGGTTTACGACTTTGTACTTCCCTTATTTTTACCAGGTGCTCAAATCTTTCTTCCAGCGTTTCCACATGACCAAACATCATAGTAGCACTGGTGGTTATGTACAATTTGTGGGCTTCGTGCATAATATCAAGCCATTCCTGTGCTCCACATTTACCCTTACTGATCAACCTCCTTACCCGGTCAATTAATATCTCTGCTCCGGCTCCCGGCAAAGAATCCAAACCGGCTTCTTTCAAAGCGATTAACACGTCGCGATGACTCATTTTTTCGAGCTTACAGATATGTGCAACCTCGGGCGGGCCTAAAGCATGCAATTTTATATCCGGAAATTCATTCTTAATCTGCCTGAAAGTATTGGTATAAAACGCTAATCCCAACCCCGGATGGTGACCGCCCTGCAGCAACAACTGATCACCACCATATTTAATGGTTTCTCTAATTTTTTTTCTGAAAGTAGGCATATCCGTTATATATGCATCCGCATGCCCGGGTATACGGTAAAAATTACAGAACTTACAGTTGGCAATACATACATTGGTGGTATTAACATTTCTATCTATCTGCCACGTAACTTTACTATGAGGCACCTGAGTTTTTCTCATTTCATCTGCCACGTACATCAATTCAGATAAAGCAGCATGCTGATGAAGATGCAAGCCTTCCTGTACACTAAGAAATTCAAAATTCAACGCTTTTTGAAATATATCTGCAACATTCATGATCTGCAAAAGTACTAACAATATGATTGATGAACGGCCTCAATTTGTATAAATAAATGGACTAAATTTATAGAGCCATATATGAAAAAAAACTTTACCTGTATTGTACTCCTTACGCTGCTATCTATCTCCGGATTAACTTTAACTGGACAGGAAATATTTGCCGCACCTCCGGCTAAACTACTGACTCAATTCAAATTTCAGCAGTTCAGCGGCGGAGTAATAATTGTACAGGCAAGAGTAAATGATTATAAAGACACGCTTAATTTCATCCTGGATACAGGGAGCGGAGGCATCTCGCTCGATTCAACTACCGTGGTAGATCTTGCCATTCCAACCCAGCCCAGCGATCGCACTATCAGGGGTATTGCGGGTGTAAGAAGAGTGAATTTTTTATACAATGCAAAACTGTACTTACCAGGTCTTACAATGGACAGTTTGAATTTTCACGTAAATGACTATGATATTTTAACCAGTGTATATGGCGTAAAGATTGATGGAATAATAGGATTAAGCTTTTTCAATCGCTATATTGTTCATGTTGACTATGATAGTCTCGTAATATCTGTGTATAGCAAAGGCGATTTCAAATACAAAAGAGGCGGACATTTATTAAAACCTTTATTAACTTCTATTCCTATAATCCAATCAAATTTTAAAGATCGTGAAAGGTTTGATGCCAGGTTTTATTTTGATTCAGGTGCAGGTCTTTGCTTCCTGCTTTCTGAAGATTATACCAAGGATAGTTCAGTGTTAAATCCCAATAAAAAAATTTTAGTAACACAGGCTGAAGGGCTTGGTGGTAAAATGGAAATGCGTTTAACCACGGTTAAAGAAGTAAAAATAGGCCCCTATAAATTCCGCAATGTGCCTACTTATATTTATGAAGATCTGTATAATATAACGGCATATCCTTACTTAGCCGGTTTAATAGGCAATGATCTGCTACGCAGGTTTAACGTAACATTCAACTATGGGAAAAAAGAGATTCATCTTGTTCCGAATTCTCATTTTTACAATCCTTTTGATTATGCGTATACCGGGTTGGGCATCTACATGGTAGAAGGAAAAATACTGGTGGAAGACGTAATACCCGGCTCGCCTGCGGAAAAAGCCGGATTTAAACGCGGCGATATTGTAGTGAGCATTGACAATAATTTTACAAACAATATACAGGCGTATAAAACCATATTACAATCTGCAGGTGAAAAACTGAAGGTGATTGTAAGCCGCGATAATAATCTCACTATGCTTACACTTAGGCCTGACAGCATTCTCTGACCAGGTTCTTTCAATTGGGTGCATTACAAATTTATTTCTCATATTTGTACATTGTTTTCGTTACACCCGGAACATTTAATTATGATACAATTTGAACAATTTGTCTTACAGAATGGATTAAGAGTAATAGTACATGAAGATCATTCAACACCGATGGCTGTAGTAGATGTAATGTATGATGTAGGCGCCAGAGATGAACAACCTGAAAAAACCGGCTTCGCTCATTTGTTTGAGCATCTTATGTTTGGAGGCTCCGTTAATATCCCTTCATACGATGAGCCGCTACAGCTTGCAGGGGGAGAAAATAACGCTTACACCACCAACGACCTCACCAATTATTATTGTCAGTTACCAGCAGAGAATATTGAAACCGCTTTCTGGCTGGAAAGCGATAGAATGTTGAGCCTTGCTTTTGGAGAAAAAAGTTTAGAAGTACAACGCAAAGTAGTAAGCGAAGAATTTAAAGAACATTATCTCAACAAACCATATGGAGATGTGTGGCATAAAATGCGCAAGTTGGCTTTTGAAGTACATCCATACAGGTGGATGACCATTGGCGCTGAGTTAAGTCATATTGAAGATGCTACATTGAGTGATGTAAAAAACTTTTTCTTCAAACATTATACACCTGCTAATGCCATACTGGTTGTTGCGGGGCATGTAACATTAAGCCAGGTAAAACAACTGGCAGAAAAATGGTTTGGAGATATTCCATCGGGAGAAAAATATGTGCGCTCTATTCCTCAGGAGCCCTTGCAAACAGCGAGCCGCAAACTGGAAGTAAAAGCTAATGTACCTTTAGATGCATTATACAAATGCTGGCACATTTACCCAAGACTGGATAAACGATATTATACCTCCGACCTGATAACAGAGATATTGGGCGGTGGCGGTTCATCCCGCTTGTTTCAAGCGCTGGTAAAAGAAAAACAATTATTCAGTAATATTGAATGCTATCATTTTGGCTCCACAGATGCGGGTTTATTGGCTATAGAAGGCAAACTGGTAAAGGGTGTCTCCATGCAATCTGCAGAAGCAGCTATTGAGGAAGAACTGAATAAGGTGAAAAATCTTTTAGTGGAAGAAAAAGAATTGCAGAAAGTAAAAAACAAAACAGAAAGCCTTATTGCCTTTGAAGATATGAGTTTGATGAACAGGGCAAACAGTCTTGCATTTTATACCTTACTGGGTGATACTTCCATGATAAACGAAGAATTGTATAGATACCAGTCAGTAACATCAGCGGATGTTCAAAAGGAATGCAATATTATTTTTGATCCACGCAATTGCAGTACCATGTATTACTATGGAAATAATTAAAGTGTACTGTATCTATTATTGATTAATACTATTCCAACAGATGATAAACAGACAAATTGCTCCTGCTATTAAGGATGCTATTGAATATAAACTTGAACTTAAACCCTATCGCAAATTTGTTTTAGATAATGGTGTAGAAGTATACGCTATTGACGCAGGCGCTGAAGAGGTATTGCAACTGGAGTTGGTTTTTCATGCAGGCAATTGGTATGAAAACAAAAACCTGGTTGCAGCCACAACCAATCATTTGTTGAAAAATGGCACCACCACCAAATCAGCTTACGACATTAATGAGCATTTTGAATATTACGGCTCCTATTTAAACCGTAATTGTTATAATGAAACGGCTACTATCAATCTTCACAGCCTTAGTAAACATTTGAATGAATTATTGCCTGTAATAAGAGAGATGATTACAGACAGCATTTTCCCTCAAACAGAATTGGATATATATAAGCAGAATACCAAACAGCGGTTAGAAGTAAATTTAAAAAAATGCGATTTCGTTGCCAACCGCTTGATAGATGAATACCTGTTTGGTGTACATCATCCTTATGGGAAATACAGCTCTATTGCAGATTATGAAGCTTTGCAACAAAATCAGCTTATTGATTTTTTTAAGGAACTATATGTAAACGGAAAGTGTATCATGTTTGTTGGTGGAAAATTACCTGCGGATATTGAAGCCCAATTGAATAAAAATTTTGGTGATCTCCCTTTAAACAAAAAAACACTTCCAACCATTGTACATCCTGTTACGCCGGCGATTGAAAAAAAATATCGTATCACTAATGATAAAGACGGTGTACAAGGTGCAATTCGAATAGCCGCCGATTTTCCCAATCGCCATCATCCTGATTTTATAAACGCCCAGGTGCTGAACACTTTATTTGGCGGTTATTTTGGTTCGCGGTTAATGAGTAATATCAGGGAAGACAAAGGCTACACTTATGGCATTCACAGCTATTTACAGGCGCATGTACACGAAAGTGCATGGATGATCAGTACAGAAGCAGGCAGCGAAGTATGCGAAGCCACTATAACAGAAGTGTATAATGAAATGGAAAAACTCAGAAACGAAAAAGTAGAAGAGGAAGAATTATTATTGGTAAAAAATTATCTCATAGGCACTTTGCTCGGCGATCTCGACGGACCATTTCACATTATCGGCCGATGGAAGAGTATTATATTGAATGATCTGAGTGAAGATTACTTTGATACCTCTGTTTCAGGCATTAAACAAATTACCACCACTCAAATACAGGAATTGGCTAATAAATATTTAATTCCTGAAAAGTTTTATGAGTTGGTGGTGGTGTAATTAAAATTAGTATAATAAAAAAGACCGCGTTTAGGCGGTCTTTTTTATTATACTTTAAGCTTGTAATATCATTATCTGGTACCACCTGCCCACCATACATTTTCAGTATACACATAAGTGCCATCCCCGTAGGCAGCCTTTACAGATGGATTTGCTGAAACATCTGAGTTTCCATATGTATATCTTAAAGGAAATTTGTTACTTGCGTTTAACGGATTTTTAAGATCAATAAAATCTGCTTCCCCCATTGCTTTTAACCTTCTGTAATCATTGAATGTTTCAGTGGCTTCGCCTGATGCACCATAAAATGCCAGGTATTTTTGCAACATGATTTCCTTCAATGCGTTAGTCTCGAAACGGGGAGTTACCTCATTATCAAAGTAAGTAGTAGCAACGTCTGCTGACAAATCAATAGTTGCTCCTACTTCCAAATATTCATCGCCTGATTTAAGTGAACGCTCAAGATTAGCAAAAGCGGTTATAATACCTTCTTTGAGTGCGTCCTTTGCATCTTCTGTTTGATTTAACCTTGCCAGTGCTTCCGCTTTCAAAAACATAAGTTCATGATAACTTAAAAGTAGAGTTGGAGCTGTATAAGCATATTCAGCCATTGAAATAGGATATGTATATTGCTGTTGGATCGGCTCTCCGTTTGGCGCAGCATCTGCCAATGCATCATCAAGGCTTAGTTGTACGATATCGTAACTCATAAATGCTTGATCACCTCTAGGATCGTTCAGATCTTTGAATTTTTGGGCAAGGCTTTGGCTTACTCCTAAACCATCTCTTGCGTTAGAATACCCAAACAATGGATTGATATTTGCGGACCCATCGTATACATTAAATATCAATTCTTCATCTGGGCTTTCAAATGAATTGTTGATATTATCTACAATTTTTGCCAGATCACCATCTACGTCAGTAGATATTTTTAAAGTATGCATAAGGTAGCGGGCCTTTAAACCATAAGCCGCCTTTTTCCATAAACCCTTATTTCCGCCGTAGATGAGGTCCTGTCCACCTACACCACCTGTACCTGCACCATCAGTGCCATCCAACAATGTAATAGCCTCATCTAACATAGTTTGTATTTGTGGATATAAGTCTGACTGTTTGTCAATCTTTGGTTGTAAAATCACGGGAGCCCCATTGGCGTCAATCACACCTGACTCGCTGAAGGGCGCATCACCGAAAAAGTCAGTCAATACACCCAGGTTATACGCTAATAACACTTTCGCGATGCCTTGGGTTACATCATTGCCTTCTTCAGAACCGCCTGCTGACGTCTTGGCTATGATGATCTTCAGCGACTTGATATTGGCATATATCGCATTCCAGCTATTATTATAGGTAGTTGCCTGAGTTGGTTCACCTACCCGGGTTTCTGCATTGAAAGTTTGCCCCCAAACACCCGCTTCATGTTCCACGTATACCGAAGAATAAGTGGAAAGATCACCACCAACCACACCAAAAGCAGTAGAGGTCATCATATCTGTTAAAATAAATTTGGCAGAAACATCAGATGGATTGTTGGGGTTAAAATTTACTTTGTCCAGTTCTTTCTTTGAACAAGACGAAATAAACATTCCCAATGTCGTCAACGCAAACAGAAGATATATTTTTAATTGTTTCATCATCTTATTTTTTTGATTTACTATACTTTAAAATTGAACATTAACACCTACACCAACACTTTTGGTTTGTGGTAAAGTGAATCTTTCAAATGCTCCGGCCATATTGGTATTACCCTGGCTGGATTCAGGATCCAGATAAGGTGAATTGGTCCACAACAGCAGATTTCTTGCAAAGAAATTAACGCTCAATCCAAAATTGGCTTTTTTAATTGCCTGAACTCGTAATGATATTTCCCTCATTTTAATAAATGAGCTTTTCACTATGCTGCTTTCATCGATGGTATTGATTGACTGGAAGTAAGTCTGGATATTAGGATATCCTGAAACGACAATATCATTGGGCTTACCATCTTCCTTCACCGCATTAGGGAACATAACCGCATCTTTCAACCTTGCCTCTTCGCTTTCTTTACTTACGCCATAATTGCTCAACAAACCAGTAGTACCGCTGTACATTTCACCACCCTGTTTCCAATCCATAACAGCTGTTAAGGTTAGCATTTTGAATCTGATACGGGTATTAGCGCCTAAAATAAAATCAGGAGCAGCTCTTCCAATTACAGCAGGTGCACCCGCTATTGGTATACCGTCAGCATCAACTACTACCTTGCCGGTTACAGCGTCTCTTTGGTAGGATGTTCCATAAATCACGGGAAATTTGTCGCCTATGCCGGCCCTTACTTGCGGTGTAGTAAATCCACCAAGGAAAATGCTTTCAACACCTGGAGCCAATTCATCTACATAGTTATCAATTTTGGAAAAATTAGCACCTATACTCCATTCAACATTTGGCCTGCGTATAGCGTTAATATTAATGGTTGCCTCGTGTGCATTAGTATGTATTTTGCCACCATTGGTTCTGAATTCTGTAGCACCCGTTGAACCCGGAGAAGGAACATCAAAAATCTGATCTTTAACATTCTGACGGGAAAAAGTATAGTTTAGTTCAATCAGGTTATTAAAGAAATTCAAATCGGCCCCTAGCTCGTATGATGTGGTATTTTGTGGTTTTAAATTTGGATCATATACTAAATCGCTTGGAATATATGCTTTGATTCCATTGATGGGGTATAATATAGGGGTACCACTGTAGAAACCACCTCCATATGCAGGCAAGGTGTAAAAATTAGAACGATAGGTACCAGCCTGTCCTACCTGTGCTACAGAAAATCTCAATTTTCCGAAATTCAGCACCGAACTTTTGTCAAACCCTTTCAATTCTGTAAATACAAATGCTAAAGAAGCTGAAGGATAAAAGAACTTCCTGTTGTTGCTGGGCATAGATGATACAATATCCTGGCGGCCCTGTTAAGCTTAAGTATAAGAGTTGTTGATAATTTAAAGAAAGATTGGCGAAGTTTCCAAAACTCCGGAATTTAGTAGAAGTTTCGGTAGCATCTTTAACACCAGTATTGTCAATATGATTCCAACCTGCAAATGCAAAGCTTGATCCATAAGCAGTTAAATACTCGGTATTGGTATTTACAATCTCATTACCTACCAAAAGATTTAATCCAAAATCGGAATTGATATCCCATTTAAGATTACCGGTAAGTAATGAATTGAGCGTAGTATTGGTATAAGTGTATTGTGTGATATCTCCATTGTTGTTTGAACCACGTGTTGGTGAGCCAAAGCTCCATATATCACTATAATTAGTGGTATATGCATCAGCACCGATTTGATACTTCACATCCAGTTTTATGCCTTTGGAAAGATTAGTGCTGTATGTAACATTGGTGTTACCAAAAAAGCGATTCGTTTTTTCATTCCAGGTATTATGTTCCTGTCCCCAATATGGATTTACGAATGCTCCACCGCGATAACCTACAGGGCTGTAAATATTACCTTCTGCGTGGTCGGGAATTCCTTTAAGATCATAACTTACCGGGGCCGGATAAACGGTTGCGATGATACCGTCGTTTGCCGACGGAGCTTTGTCAATATCTGAGTTAATAAAATTACCACTGAAAGAAGCCTTAAAATGGTCAGATAATTTTGTATCACCAGCAATCTTCACATTATATCTGTTCATGCCCGTATGTGGAACAATCCCTTTTTGATTTGTACTTCCAAGTGCAACTGCGTAAGAGCTCTTATCCGTTGAATTTAGAATGCTGATAGAGTTATTGAAATTAGTACCGATATCAAAGAAATCTCTTACGTTATTATAAACGGTAGGAGTTGCCCAGGGATCAAGACCAGCGGCGGCACGTTGTGGTACATAATACTGACCGGGGTGTGGCCCATCGGCAGTAGTATATTGGTTGGTTGTTTCACCGCCATATGTAGTGCTTTTTGGCAAATCAGTTACTTTAGGTCCATAAGAGGTAGAAGCTGTGGGATTATATACGCCGTTGGCACCCTGTGCGTAAGTAGTTTGCAGATCAGGATAGCGGGAAAGATCATCAAAGCTTATATTGGAAGTATAAGAAATCTGGGCTTTACCCTTATTTGCACTCCTGCCGCTCTTTGTAGTAATTACTATCACTCCATTGGAGGCTCTGATGCCATATAGCGCTGATGCAGCCTGTCCTTTTAAAATTTCAATATTCGCAATATCATTAGGATCAATATCAACAGCCCGATTAGCGATATCTGTTCCAGTAACACTATTACCTGTGCTAAGGTCAGCGTTGGATGAAATTGGCATTCCATCAATAACATAGAGCGGTGTATTGTTTCCTGTAAAAGAACGGGCGCCACGAATCGTAATTAAGGATGAAGCGCCGGGCATACCGCTTGAAGGAGTGATTTGTACTCCGGAAACTTTACCTTGCAATGCGCCAGCCAAACCAGTATTAGCTCCCTGAACTAATGCATCACCTTTTACGCCCTGTGTGGCATACCCAAGGCTTTTCTTTTCCCGGGATATACCCAGCGCTGTAACAACTACTTCCTGCAAATTAGACGCTGGTGCTAAAATTACATTCACCATAACCTGATCAACCAGAGCTACTTCCTGAGTAGTAAACCCTGCTGCACTTATTACTAAGGTTGTTCCTGAACTTGCCTGAATGCTGAATTTGCCATCCTAATCGGCCGCAACACCTACGTCTTTACCTTTTATTTTTACACTTGCAAAAGGAATTGGCGCACCTTTATCGTCGGATACGCTGCCGGTTACCGTTTTTGTTTGAGCAAATGCCAATACTGAACATAGCATTAGCATCGCTACTAACGATACAGTTTTTCTCATGTTTTTGTTTTTAATTAATAATCCTTGATTTGTTAAAACGGATTTGGTTAATGTTCTGAATTTTAACTAAACCACTTTGTTAAGACAAAATTATATTAATCCTTGCTGCTTTTGTGTAGGTAATTGTTTGTTGTATAATTATTTATTATTATCCAATAGCTTAAAAACACTTATCAAGATAAGTTCAAAACAGGCTTATAAGCGAAAATGCCGTCCCGTTAAGGGGCGGCATTTTATATAACAGATACATATTAATACTTATCAAACCAAAGTTTTTGAGTCTTTTGATCTTTACCTATGGCTGCTGAAGCCGCATTATAGTTGGCTTTGTTCAGGTTTTGTTCAACAACCGGGTAGGTCATGCGGGTAATCACTGCAGGCGTTTCATCATCGTCAAAATTGGCCTCTGCTCCTGAAGGTAAGTCCAGCACAGGATAGTCCAAACGTCTCCATTGTGTCCATTCATCATATCCCCTGTTATATAACACATACCATGATTGTACACCCAGCTTTTGTTTATAGTCTCCGGAAGCTGTAGTATATGCAACAGTAGGTTGTTCACGGTATGCCAGTGCTTCCTCAAGCGTACCACCCCACTCCACAACGGATGCGTCTATTGCATTGTTATAATGTTCTTCAGCGCTACCGTCTAATGCTATTCCTCTTTCAATAGCTTCAGCTTTCAATAACTCCATCTCAGCATAGCTAAAATAAGTATGCGGAAAATCTTTGGCTGCTAATGTTGAAGAAGGACCAGAGAAGTTATTATAAGCAGCACGTGCGCCCGGCGCCTGTCCTACATATCCGCCAGGTGTAATGGCAGTATTAAAATAATATTTCAAACGTGGGTCATTGTTAGCTAATAAAGAATCTACAAATGGTTTAGCAGCAACAAAATCATATCGTCCGCTCTGTACCAGGTCTTCCCAAACCGGATTGGTATTAGGTGGAGAAGTAATGTAATTCATCTTGATGTTTTCACTATTATCCGCAATTACATTTGGAGCTGCATCTGTGATCATTGTTTTGGCAGTTTCAAAATCCACATCAATTATAGTCATTGCCATCCTGAATTTAAGGGAGTTGCCAAACTTAACCCATGCAGCGGTATTATCACTCAGCAAAACATCTCCTGCTCCATAACCTGCTTCATCCACATCAATAGATGCTAACGCTGCATCCAGCTTTGCAATGATAGCTGCATAAACTGTTGCTGCATCATCATATTTAGGTTGAATATTCTCAATATTCAATGCATCAGTATAGGGCACATTACCAAAAGTGGTAAGCAGTGTGTAATATGCATAGCTGATCAATATATCATTGATTGCCTTACGGTTTTTTATCTGCCCGGCGGTAAGCGTGAGCGTTTCCGTTTCAGCTACTTTTGATGCTGTGGTGAGATCTTCAATAACATCTCTGTAAAAAGTTGCAAACCACCTGTCGGGAATGCTACGCTGATTGAGATTGAATCTTGTTTCATCTCTGTAGATGGTTTCCGTCCAGTATTGAACAAACAATCTGAAATTGTTGTTGTTTACATTGGTGCTGGCCATTACATCTGATAGATTAACTGTTGCATTGGTAAACAGCGCAGCAGACGGAACATATGTAGGATCTTTTGGCGATTGATTAAGATCGGTAATATCTTTTTTGCAAGACATTGCCGCCACACAAATGCATGCTATATAAATTATTTTTTTCATCGTATAATGATTTTTTGGCGTTATCAAAGTTTAATTTTTACGTTTAATCCCATTGATCTTACAGCAGGATATGCACCTGTCTGAATGCCCTGGAGATTTCCGGCACTGAACCCTTCTTCTGGATCTGAATAAGGAAGATTCTTATGAAGAATGGCAAGATTTCTTCCTAAAAGTGAAACATCCACTCCTTTAATAAAGCCGGTAAATATTGATTTTGGCAAGGAATAGGTAAGTGCTACTTCCCTGAGTTTAATATAACTGGCGTCATAAGAAAATCTTTTATCAGGAGCAGAAACATAACTATCAAACTGACCGTAAGAACCTCCTACACCAAGGTCTGTATCACTTAAGCTTACGCGGGTAGTATTAGGCTTTCCATCAGCGGTTACACCTTCCCGTATTATTCCACCACCATCTGCCAGTGCATTTCTTACAGGTTTACCTAAATCATTGTTAGCCGCTGTTTCAGCATACAAACCACCTGCCAGCGCATAATACATATCTGTTGAGAATACTGATCCGCCTTTCTTCATATCAATTAAGAAACTTAAAGAAAAGCCTTTGTAAGTAAACTTATTGTTGATACCGCCAATCCAGTCTGGATTAATGTTACCGATAGTATTGTTGTTACTTGAAGTCTTCAGATAGTTACCATCATCACCCACGGTTTTTTGTCCGTTGGTATAAATAAAATCTGTACCATGTATAGTACCATAAGGTTCGCCCAAAGAAGCGTTAACAGTAATACTACCCTGGAAACTGCCTAACACAATATTATCAACACCATTGTACAATGAAAGCACTTTATTCCTGTTGCGTGTCCAGTTTATATTAATATCCCATGAGAAATTTTTTGTTTTGATGGGACTACCATACAACGAGAGTTCTATACCCTGGTTTTGAATAGAACCGGAGTTCACAATCTTCTTTGAAAAACCGGTAGCTGTAGATACTGTAAGCGGAATGATTTGATTTACAGTTTTAGCATTGTAATAAGAAATGTCGAAACCAAGGCGTGAACTAAAGAAAGAAGCTTCCAAACCTACTTCAAAGCTTTTGGTACGCTCTGGTTTAAGGTTGGCATTTTTCTTTGTATCATCAACAGAGTACATAGCATTCCCATTGTATGAAGGAAAGATTAATCCTGTATTGGCATCTGTTTCGCCTACATAAAAATCATCCACATAATACAAAGGCGCATCATTACCTACTTCCGCATAGTTGGCCCTTAACTTACCATAGCTAAGCCAATTGCTTTTAAGTAACTGAGAAAATACAAAGCCCGCAGAAACGGATGGATAGAAATAAATATTATTTCCATCAGGTAATGTGGAAGATCTGTCACGGCGTATGGTAGCGTCAATTACATAAGTATCGTCGTAGTCAAGTGTTACGCCGGCAAATTGTCCTTCTATACGCCTGGTTCCCTGGAACTCAACAGGTGATATTGCAGATATTGAATTGGCTAAAGAATATAATTTCGCCAGTGCCAAACCACCATTGGTAATACCATCTATACTGGAGGTAGTTTGTACTCTTGTATTAGATCCCAACAAAGCTTTTAATCCTAATCCGTTAGATAATTTCCATTCTGCATTCGCTAACAGATCGTAGTTAAATTCCCTGTATGTTTGATTGAAGCGTCTGTAAGAAGAGATACCGATTGTACCAACCGCTTTTCTTTCCTCTTCAAGTTCGTTGTATCCATCCATAGAAACACGACCAAGTATGTTTAACCAGCTTACAGGTTTATAGTTCAATGAAGCATAGCCGAAGAAACGGTCTCTGCCATCTGTTTCCACGCTTTCATACCTGTCAAAGTATGGATTGTTCCAGAATTCCGGCTGTAATTGACCTGAAGAACCATCATGCTGGTTCCATGTATCGTTGGTGTGGTTTCTGAAGTAAGCATCTTTCAATTCAAGAATGTCTACGTTTACTGGCCACCACTGCCTGAAATTTGTCATCTGGTTTACCGAGCCATTATCCGTTCCATAACCTGTACCATATCTTCCTTTACCCTTAACCTTTGAATAATTGGCAGAAAGTGCTGCTGTAAATTTATCAGACACTTTGTAAGTGGCAGACATGTTGAGAAGGTCTTTATCAAGTGAACTGTTTGGCATTATACCTTTTTCGTTGTTGCGGGTATAGCCCATTGCAAAAGTTCCTTTGTCGCCACCTGTTTCAAGAAATATACTGTTATTGAAAGAGGTAGGCTTTTCGAAAAATGCGTTAGGATCATTCTTTGCACCCACCCAGGGAACCTGCTTTCCATAGTTGGGTGAAGTAGGATCGAAGGTTGTCCACGCAGAAACCATTTTATTAGGATCAAATGGTGTACCCCATGAAGCATCATCATAGGTTGGCACAATATCGCCATTGGCTCCGTCCATATAATCACCATAACCTTCACCATACTTTTTTTGATAGGTAGGAAATGTGTTACTCAGGATGGCACTTTTTGTAATACCTGAATTGATAGTAATGCCTAATCCTCTTTTACCTTTTTTGGTAGTTATTAAAATTACCCCGTTGCTACCTCTTGATCCATACAACGCACTTGCAGCAGCGCCTTTCAATACGGTAATATTTTCAATATTGTCGGGATTGATATCTGCAGCAGCATTACCATAGTCATAACCCCCACGTCCCGTTGTTTGGTCGGTAGTATTATTGTTGCCATTATCAAAAGGCACACCATCTACTACAAATAAAGCCTGGTTGTTACCGGTAAGTGATTTTGCACCACGCAGCAATACGTTGGTTGATCCACCCATGCTGTTGTTCTGCCTGATTTCAAGACCTGAAACTTTACCACTTAAGTTGCTGGCAAAGTTTGAATTTCTTGCCTGGCTAACATCTGCACCCTGTACTTTTTGAGCAGCAAAGGGCAATGTGTTTTTTGACCTGGTAATACCGAGTGCGGTTACAACAACTTCCTGCATGTTGGCAGTTGTTTTAAGCGTTACTGAAACATTGGTTTGTCCTGAAAGAGAAATTTCCTGGCTGTCGAATCCGGCAGCACTGATTGTGAGTATATCGGAAGCGCCGGCTTCTATAGTGAATTTGCCATTTTGATCGGCTGCAACACCAGCTGTTCCTCCTTTAATTTTAACCGATGCATAAGGAATGGGGTCTCCATTTGCATCTGTAACCCTTCCGGTTACTTGTTTTGTTTGGGCATATACTGATACAAAGGATAGTACCAGCATTGCCAGCAGTGATACAATTTTTCTCATGATGTAATTTTTAAAATGAAGCGACAAATATAGAAAGATTACTTAAATCTGAACTTTTTGTTAAATTTTGTAATCGTTTTATTAAAAAACAGACAAAAAAGTAAAAATTTATGCTGCTTTTAACGAGAGTTGTTAATAACCGGATTAAAAAGAAGTATTTTAAAAAAATAGATATTAATTAATTGATAATCTGCAAGTTATAATAACGAATGTTAGTTAATAATTATCGAGAGAAGAATTACTTTTTTTGTTAACACAACTTTTCCACCTGCTATTTCTTAGAAGGGCGATGTAATAAAGAAAGTAAAACCGGCAATAAAACAAGATTGGTTAAAGTAGCAAAAAGCAATGTAAGCGAGGTAAGCCATCCTAATGCCTGGGTACCTCCAAAACCACTGAAAATAAATATGCTAAACCCTGCAATTAATACGAGTGACGTATAAATAATACTGATACCGGTATGATGTATGGTTTGAAGAATAGTAGGCTTTACTTGATTATTATTAGCGGG
Source organism: Agriterribacter sp. (assembly GCA_047600465.1). Taxonomy (GTDB): domain Bacteria; phylum Bacteroidota; class Bacteroidia; order Chitinophagales; family Chitinophagaceae; genus Agriterribacter. The sequence continues at coordinate 1,651,231 of JASGKU010000004.1, read as the reverse complement.
TAGCTGTTGCCGATAGGTTACTAAAAAACGGATGGTAACGTCGATTGCAATACCAAGGGCAATGCCAAATATCAGTACGGTAGAAGGCTTTAGTGGAACACCTGCCCAACCCATAATACCGGCAGTAAGCATAAGGGGTACTATATTAGGTATTAGTGAACATACCAGTATGCGCACCGATTTAAATAGATAAAGCATACAAAGCGCAATCAGCACGAACGCATATATGATGCTATCCTTCAGCCCATTAATGATAAATCTGCTGCCTTCTAAAAAAGTAACGCTTGTTCCGGTAAATTCTACATCATATTTAGTGGAATCAAAAAGCTGGTCTGATCTTTTTTTGATATCTGCCAGAATAAGCGGCAACTCCTTACTGCCCACATCAGCCATGTTAACACTGATTCTCGTTTTTTGTTTGGCACTGTCCATAAAGGCGTTCATCAATTGCTGAAAAGTGCTGTTGCCCGAACTACCACTACCGGTATCTTTCCTTGCTTTGAGATAATCACTTACAAAGGCACCATCAAAAGCATTGGGCATGGCATAGTTAGCGCTGTCGCCATCATAAAATCCTTGCTTGGCAAATTTCAATCCCTCTGCTAAGGATAACGGCCTAGCCATTTCCTTTTTTGAAGCGATGTATTGTGAAAGAGAATCAATTCTTGAAAAAGCATCCAGTGCCTTCATACCTGTAAATCCATACCGTTTTTTAGTATCCACAATAATTTCCAGCGGCATAATGCCTTTGAAATTGTTTTCAAAAAACTTAAGATCGGTATAGATCTTATCTGTTTGGGGAATATCATCAACCATATGACCAACTGATACCAACCGCAACATGCCCGAAATTGAAAATGCAATCACCAATAGCGTGAATGCGTAAATGATTTTTGTGTGATTGAATACCCATTTTTCTATACTGGTGAGTACTGCATCAAGCCATTTGCTTTCCAGGTATTTTACGTGCCTGATTTTGGGAGTAGGCAAATAACTTAATACAGCAGGTATGGCTGCCAGTGAGATAAAGAAAATAGCTATGATGCTGATACCTGCAACCATTCCAAATTCCTTGAGCACGGCACTTTTGGTAAATGCAAATACGGCAAAGCCAATAGCCGCTGCAATATTGCAGAACAATGTAATTACGCCCATGCGGTTCACCATTTCAACAATAGCCGCATTTTTTTCTTTTGTATCCAGCCAGGAGGTGTGGTATTTATTAAGAAAATAGATACAATTGGGAATGCCAATTACTACAATCAGCGGTGGTATAAGAGCCGTAAGCAGGCTTATATTATAGTGAAAGAAATGCATGATGCCCATGCTCCATATTACCCCGATAATAACCACGCCTAATGATAGGATGGTAGCGCTCACAGAGCGGAAAAATAATATGAGTATAATGGCTGATATTAAAAGTGATCCTATCAAAAACCATTTCATTTCCTTGGCAACTTTTATAGCCAGGTTGGTACGCACCAATGGAAGACCACTTATATATACATCAATATGCTCCTTTTGCCCAAATTCATACGTCAGTTTTTCAATAGCCGCAATTACTTTTTCCCTGGCTTTTGACGCCAGTACATCTTTATTGATCTTTAGCGCTATGAGATAAGCCTGCGTTTGTTGGTTATACAACATGCCTTTATAAAAAGGAAGGGAATACAAAACTTTCACAGCACTGTCTAGTGCAGCCTGCGACTGTATTTGATGAGGAAAAACAGGTACAACATTCAGCTTCTGGGTGCTGTCGTTTTTTACAAGATTAATGGCCCCGGCAACACTTAGCATCCCTTCTACTTTGTCTACTTTTTTTAAAGCAGCGCATAAAGCAGTATACTCAGCAAACACATCTTTCTGAAAAAGGTCTTTTTTTTGAAACCCGATCACCAGGGTATTACCATCATCACCAAATTGTTGCTTAAAGGCAAGGTATCTTTTGTAAAGGGGATTGTCGACAGGGATGGTTCTAACAAATTCATAACTGATGGTTACCTGCAAGGCATTGTACAGCATAATAGCCGTGCTCACAAATAATATTATCAAAAGGGCAAGACGATTTTTCAGTACAAACAGTCCTATCTTTTTCCACATGTGATATGGGATTGATTTTCCAAAACTGCAAAGAAACTTATTTTGAACCGGTTTGAAAATTATTTAAATAACAGGCGTGCATCTCATTTTTTTTGTACTTTTTGCAAAATTCCAGCTTATGAATTTTATAATCAAACTCCTGGTAACCGCCGCAGTAGCATTTGGATTAGCCCATTTGCTAAAAGGCATTCATATTGATACTTACTGGACCGCACTTGTTTTTGCATTCATACTCGCTATCGTAAATGTAATTGTGCGCCCTATACTGATTGTACTTACCATCCCTCTTACCATTATTACACTGGGCCTTTTTCTTTTTGTTATAAATGCTTTAATGGTTTTACTGGCATCCAAACTGGTAGATGGCATCAGGATAGATGGTTTCTGGTGGGCTTTACTGTTTGGATTGATACTATCCATAGTATCTTCGCTGTTATTCAGTGGCAAGAAGGACTAAAAATGGTAAAATACCTTGATTTAGCATATCATAACAGCCACTGTAAATACGTTTAAACACCAAACGTACAATCATCAAAGCGCATAACCATCTTTATAACGGCCCGGCATACTTTAAAAAACCAGTAGGTTTATATATGGATTTCTCCCGGAAAAACTATACGGTGCAGCAATTGGAGCAATTGTACAGCGCAATTTTATTGCCCAGGATGATAGAAGAAAAGATGTTGTTACTACTCAGGCAGGGGCGCATCAGCAAATGGTTTAGTGGCATTGGGCAGGAAGCAATAGCGGTTGGTGTAAGCATGGCGCTCGAAAAAGACGAATGGATTATGCCGCTTCACCGCAACCTGGGTGTTTTCACTTCAAGAGCATTGCCCCTGCACAAACTCTTTATGCAATGGCAGGGAGCAAGAGAAGGATACAGCAAAGGCAGAGAAAGAAGTTTTCATTTTGGAACAAGGGAACACTTTATATGCGGTATGATATCGCATTTGGGCCCGCAGATGGCTATTGCAGACGGTGTAGCATTGGCTTATAAACTCAAAAAAGAAAATAAAGTAGCCGTAGCTTTTAGCGGTGAAGGCGGAACCAGCGAAGGTGATTTTCATGAGGCGTTGAATGTGGCCGCGGTTTGGGACCTGCCTGTAATTTTTGTGGTTGAGAATAATGGTTATGGGTTAAGCACCCCCGTACAGGAACAGTACAGGTGCGAAAGTATAGTTGATAGAGCCAAGGGCTATGGAATGGAAGGGGTGCAGATTGATGGTAATAATATTCTTGCAGTATACGATACCATAAAAGGGGTAAAAGAATATTGTATTGAAAAACAAAAGCCGTACCTGGTAGAATGCATGACCTTCAGGATGAGAGGACATGAAGAAGCAAGCGGCACCAAGTATGTTCCCGACGAATTATTCAAAACCTGGGAACTGAAAGACCCCGTGAAAACCTTTGAACATTGGTTGTTGAAAGAAGGCATTTTAACTACCATCGATATTGAAAGTGCAAAAACAGCATTTAAGAATTATATTGACACAGAAATAGAAAAAGGATTTTCTTCCCAACAAACCATAGTGCCTGTTACAAAAGATGAGATGGATGACGTATATGCTAATTGGGGACAGGCAGACACTAAGTATACCGTAAAGGTGGTAAACGATATTGATAATATTCAGAACAGTTCCTTAGTACTTCATGAAAAAAGATTTGTAGATGCTATAGCCGAAGGATTGTATCAAAGCATGATTACCCATGATAACCTGATTGTGATGGGACAGGATATAGCGGAATATGGCGGTGCTTTTAAGGTTACGGAAGGAATGGTAAATAAATTCGGTAAAGAGAGAGTGAGGAACACCCCATTATGTGAAAGTGCTATTGTGGGAACCGCATTGGGTTTGAGTCTTGAGGGATATAAGAGTGTAGTGGAAATGCAGTTTGCCGATTTTGTAACGGCAGGCTTTAACCAGATTGTAAATAATCTCGCTAAAATAAATTACCGCTGGGGTCAAAACGCAGATGTAGTGATACGTATGCCTACGGGGGCGGGAGTAGGCGCAGGACCTTTTCATTCACAAAGCAATGAAGCCTGGTTTGTACATACACCTGGTTTGAAAGTAGTATACCCAAGCACCCCGGCAGAAGCAAAGGGATTATTAATAGCTGCCATCAACGATCCTAACCCCGTGTTATTTTTTGAACATAAAGCTTTGTACAGGAGCATCAGCGGACCTGTGCCAGAAGCGTTTTATGAAATCCCTATCGGCAAAGCCCGTTGTGTAGAACAGGGAGAAGATATTGCTATCATCACTTATGGCGCAGGTGTACATTGGGCGCTGGAATATGCAGGCAAACACACCCATACTTCTTTTGATATTATTGATCTCCGCACACTTTTGCCTATAGACTATACAACCATTGCTGAATCTGTTGCACGTACCGGTCGTGTATTAGTATTGCACGAAGACACTTTAACAGGTGGCATAGGCGCAGAAATTACCGCCTGGATCCAGGAACATTGTTTCTCTATGCTGGATGCACCGGTAATGCGCTGCGCATCGCTCGATACACCTATTCCGTTTAATATTGAATTGGAAAAAAATTTCCTGGCAAAGGCGCGGTTACATGAATGTGTACAGCGATTGCTGAATTACTGATAATTATCAACCCTGACTAATAATGATGCGACCTAAAAACTACTTCCTGTTTTTACTAATTGCCGTATTATGGAATCTTTCCTGCACAAAAACCGGTTATAATGCTGAAGACAATTGTAACCTAATTCAACAGGTAACCATTGCTGGCGCAAAAGATCTGTATTATGAAGGAGATACCATTGATTTAAAAGCAAGTGTGCAACCCGACATTGCCTTGTTCCGATGGTTCCGCCTAATATGAATGACCTTTCTAATACTTCAAAACTTTACATTTATCCTTGCATGAAAAGCGATGAAGGCTGGTATTATCTGTATGTGAGTTATGAAGATTGTTCTTCTGCTAAGGTAGATAGTATCTATATTTCGGTTAAACATAATCCTGCAGATCCGCCATGTACAGTTGCTGATAATAGTGTTGATTTTTCTTCCATTCCATCCATTAATCTTTCTTCAGTAACCTGGGGCATTGATGGGTCTTACAATAAAAAAACGCTGAGCGGATATTATGCATCAGGTTATCCTGACATCAATATTTATTTTCATAATTACTGGAAAGGTCACGAACCGGAAGACGGTGAATATGGGTTAGGGAGTCTTTTATCTTTGGATGAGGAGGATCCATATGTTGTATATATTGCTTCAAAGTATTCTGGCATTTTATTCCAGGCAAGTGGTGGAAGTGTGTTTGTATCGCATGTAAACGGCAAACTCAAGGTTACATTTTGCGATATAAATCTTAAAGGAAGTGATGGCAGCAATAGTTATCAAACCACCGCTTCCGGCGCTCTTACGGCTCCATGATAATTCATTATATTAAATACTGCAGCATACTATCTTTGCCTCATGGGGCATAAAAAATTAATAAGATTCGAAGCCATTAAAAGTTTTCCCAATGTATTGCAGTACCCGGAAGGCATGAAGGGTACGTGGAAAAATTTCTTTTCTAATTCACATCCCATCACTTTAGAATTAGCCTGTGGTAAAGGGGAATATACTGTAGCATTAGGAAGAAAATACCCAGGCAGAAATTTTATTGGTATTGATCTTAAAGGAAACCGTATTTGGGCAGGCGCTAAAAAAGCATTGGATGAACAATTAAAGAATGTAGCGTTTCTTCGCACGCAGATTGAACGCATTACAGATTATTTTGCTCCTGGTGAAGTGGGGGAAATATGGATTACTTTTCCCGATCCCCAGCTCCGGCTTTCAAGAGCAAAGAAAAGGCTTACGCATCCAAGGTTTTTGCGTTTATACCAGCAAATACTGGCACCAGGAGGGATCATTCATTTAAAAACAGATTCTCCTGATCTGTATTATTTTACACTGCAGGTGGCAGTAATATACGACCTTGATATTGTGCAGCAAAGCGATGATGTATATGCAATGCCTGATATACAGGATGATCTGACAATAAAAACGTACTATGAAAGTCTTGATATTGCCGGCAGCAAAAAAGTGCATTACTTACAGTTGAGGTTACCCGAAAATATCAGCATTGAAAAAGATGAATATCTAAAACAGGCGATCAGTGAAAGCAAGGAAATTGGAAGAGGGTAAGGATTTTTATTATAATGAAGATAAATTGCTGGTGTTTACCATCCACTATTTATCAGAGAGAGGTTATTGCTGTGGCAACGGCTGTAAGCACTGTCCTTACAACTATATGAATGTTCCTGAACCCAAGCGCACACTGCTGTTGCAAAACAGGAACTCCAACTGATATACTATGGCAAAAAAACAACAATTACCATCAACACCTGTAAAAAAGAAAAAAGCAACAGCACCTGCAAAAGAAACACGCAAAGATTCTTTTTTTGAAACTGTGTACGATGTAGCAAGACTTATACCCAAAGGACGTGCTACTTCTTACGGCGCTATTGCTGCATATATAGGCACTAAGCTGTCTGCACGCATGGTGGGATGGGCTATGAATGCAGCAGGTAATGCCAAGCCGAAAGTGCCGGCACACCGTGTAGTAAACCGCAATGGTATGTTGAGTGGAAAACATCATTTTCGTCCACCCTCGTTAATGGAAAATCTTTTGAAGAAAGAAGGCATCAAAATAAAAAATGACACTATTGTAGATTTTGATAAAGTTTTCTGGGATCCTGCAAAAGAATTAGAACTTTGATACCGGTTGATCTTATTTAAAACCGGCATTCGCCGCTATATATTGCTTAGCCTGTTCTTGTGTCAGGTAAGAAAAATTTTTATACCGGTGATGCACATCTATAATTTCTTCCAATGCTTTTGCAACCAGGGCTTTGTTTTTCCAGCCGTTAAGATGTTGGATAACTATTTCAAGACATCCTTTCTTATACGCGATTTGTCCTATAACATGCACCAGTGTATTACTTACCCTGGCAGTTGTATCAAACTCCAGTTGCTGCAACAATGGTAATATATCCTGCGGATGTTTTCTTCCTCTTAATTCAATACCATGGCATATTTCGCGTCTTATCTCTTTATTAGGATGATGCAGATATTTTTTTGCCCATTGTAAAACCGGTACCGGGTTTACTTCTCCCATCTTTTTTATGGAGCCTATCACAGCGTTTCTTGGTGAATGGTGCTCATCAAACAAACCCTTATCAAATATTTGTTGTACTATATCAAAACTATGTTTACCAATTTCGCCGGCTGCGTTTATTACAGTTTGTCTTACTTTAAAATCATTATGTTTTTGCAGTTGATGAAGCAATTGAATAATCTTTTTTTGCAGATCAGGATACGCGAGATATAACTTTCCTATACTTAAATAAGCTGATCGCCTGATGTAAGTATCATCATCAGAAAAAAATAAAATGCTTTTCTTTCTATCGCCTGTTTTTAATTCGCCGTATATATCATTGCTGATAGCAATAACTTTTGCAGCCCGCTTTTCTTTTGATAAATCGTAAAATGCCATTATTTGCTTTGCAGTTTTTTCAACACTTTCTCTATCCTTTTCTGCTTTGATTCTTTATCAATATCTTTTAACCGGCTTTGTAGGGTTTTAATAAAACCAGCTTTGTATTTATGATTGATTACATCCAAAGCCTGTTCAGCATACATAGGCAATTGATTGGGCAGGCTCTCCAACAAAGCCTCATTTAATAATGCAAGTGCATCATTTGTATATTCTTCAATCGCTGCAAGTTTAATAAGAATGGCAACATACTGGTCTTTTGTTATTACAGATCCTTTCTGTGCTACAGAAGCTAATAAGGGAATTGCTGAGTGTATCACATCAGGTTGTAAGGCTGTAATACTATTAAGCGCCGTCATAGCGCCCCACTGTAACCTGTTATTTTTACTGGTAAGTAATGTAGTAAAAGTTGTTGCATAGCCGGCAATGAGTGTGGGTAGTTGTGCGCCTATTTCGTACAACACTTTTATACAGTCATGTTGAATGTCTTTACTTTTATCAGAAAGATGATCAACCAATTCTTTCACAGCATTTTTGTCTTTCGCCGCTGCAATAACATTGGCAAGTTCAATGTTGGGCGCCTCATCTCTTCTTTGCAGCGATGAAGCCAGTTTATTAATTACGCTCATAGGCAGAATGTGTTTAATAGCAAATACAATGTTGTATTAAAGCTATTAGAAAGTGGGAACATTCACAAAAACATCTGTTTACCTTGCAAAAATTCATTTAGCTTACACTTAAAATCTCAACGCTATGTCATTGAAAGGAAAAGTAGTTTTTATTACCGGGGCAAGCAGGGGCATTGGAAAAGCAATAGGACTTCGCCTGGCAGCAGAGGGTGCGAAAATAGTAATTGCCTCAAAGTCGGTAGAAGAAAATGCAAAACTGGGAGGCACCATATATTCCGCTGCAAAGGAAATAGTGGAAGCCGGTGGTGAAGCGTTGCCTGTGCAATGCGATATACGTTATGAAGACCAGGTGGAAGCAGCCATTGCAAAAACATTGGATATTTTTGGCGGCATAGATATACTGGTTAATAATGCATCGGCTATATCATTAACGCCCGTTGAAAAAACAGAACCCAAGCGATATGACTTAATGCATGATATTAATGTAAGAGGAACCTTTTTTGTAAGCAAAGCCTGTATTCCATCTTTAAAAAAAGCTGAAAACCCGCATATATTAAACCTTTCCCCTCCTGTAAATATGCAACCCAAATGGTTTGGCAATCACCTGGCATATACACTTAGCAAATATAATATGAGCATGATAGCTATGGGATTGGCCGAAGAATTAAAGCAATATAAAATTGCTGCTAATACCCTTTGGCAAGAACTACCATAGCCACTGCTGCCGTTCAGAATTTGTTAGGAGGCGATGTATTAATGCAAATGAGCCGAACCCCGGATATAGTAGCAGATGCTGCGTATTATATATTTAACCGTTCTTCTGAAACCTGCACGGGAAATGCTTTTATTGATGAAACTGTATTAGCTGAAGAAGGAATTACAAATCTTGATAAGTATAGTGTAGTACCTGGCAGCAGGTTGTATACTGATCTTTTTTTGTAAATTATCTTTATACAATCATGAGTGTATATACCATGATACACCAATTCATCTTCGTACTGATACCAGTATCCGAATAAGCCACCTTTTTTTGCGTTGGCTTTGCATTTAGCTAAGTAAAGGAATGGATGAGCAATGATATAAAGCTGACAGGACTCCTCAAAGCAAAAAGCAGGGGGCGTTTCGGATATCCCGCAAGGCGGGACCGGCTTGAGGCAATCATCAACTTACAAATACGAGCCGTGAGCTACAATATGATTTCATTAAAAATCTTAAACATAAAAGGATTATCTCTTACCAATTTTACTCCGCATCAGTTGTCTTGCTTCATGCAATTCATCACTGTTTTTTAAAAACATCTTTAGGCAACAAAAAAAAACTGCGGGGATTGAAATATAAATGAAAGAAATTTGGTGTTTCCATCATTTCGCTGAACTCGCGCCATGCCCAGGTTTTTACTGTACCACGGCTGTTATCAATAAAAAAATGATTTTCTTCCAGCGTAACATTAAAATGATCTTTAAACGTGGCAGATCTTTTATAAATAGTAGCAGGAAGCCACCACCAGAAGGCAAGCATAATCATAATCCACACCAATGAACTTACCAGGAAAGCAAGGGGGGTAACCTTTTTGTATGCGAACAATGCTGCCGCTACTATAGCAAAAACGTTTACCAGGATGATCATCAACTTAATTTCCCGCTTGCTTATAAAGTGATAACGCAATGCTTGTAGCACCTGTGGTTTATCGTATGTAACACTTACCTGCATGGCATGAAGATAAAAAAGAAAAGTTTAAACTGCCGGTTATACAACGCGGAAATTTAAACTTAACGAACGGATAGTATCCGAAAACTGACCTGTATGATAATATATAAGAGTGTACTGAAATCAGGCGGAAATTGTGCATGCACATTATCTAAGCGTGCGGCATCTTTTGTAGTTACCACTGGCTGCCTGCGAAGGCGTTATAGACTGAGCACATGAAGAAAGTAAAACGATACATACAATTACAGCGATTATTCTTTTCATATTTTAAGTTTGTACTGTAAAGAAAATACTAAGAATTTGTTAAAGGAATTATTGAAGCTCTTATTCTACAAAGTCGTAGTTAATTACTGTAGAACTCAAAAATCGTTTAAAACTGTGCGTTTATCGTAAATGCCCTGTGATTCAGGGTTTACAAGCCCTAAAGTCCAACTTTTTCGTCAAACAATTACCATATAAAAACAAAAAATCCATCCCGAAGAATCGGGACGGATTGTGTAGGTTTTATATTCCTAACCGTCCTAATTGAATTATTTGTGTTTCAAACTGCTTTCTTAATTAGCTGTATTACCCTGGCTTCACTAAAATCTGCATAGGTTTACAGATGCCTGTTATAGTAATAAGCATTGTTTAAAAACATGTTTGTGCTGCAAGGGTTGGAGGCCCGGATACGTTCACCTTTGGGGCTGGTATGCCATTCATTAATGGTGATATCGTATTGGGTACCCGGGTCCGCACAACGCCAGGCTGCATATGCAATCTGGTTCAAAACCTTTTGGAGGGAATCTGTTATTTCCCCTTCCCTTTGAACGAGCCTGAAACGCTCAATCTTCTTTTTCCAGTTTTTCAAATTCATTCAGTAGTTAATTATTTCTTCTTATCCCAGAATGAGCATTAATCAACAGCTTTTTTTCCTCTCCATTAACCGCATTTTCAAAACAGGTATTAATAAGGTTTTTCGTCAATAACAATAGCTTTCAAATAAGGAGATATTAAACCATCTATTCAAGTCCTACATTAAAATTTGTGATTTGAAAATACCGCATTATCTTACTGTTATCAACATTATAAAGCAGCGAAAGTATTGGGCATAGCCGGCTTGTCAAACTGTTAAATATCCCCATTTTGTGGATAACTGGGAAAGAACTAATACAGTATTGAATTAGGTATTTTCTTCACATTTACATAATAAAAAAATTTGGCTGTTTTCCTGTTTTTTTATATATGGTATAAATGCAGCGTAGATTCCCTTGGCCTATTGCTACATTTACTATTACCGGATAATTAAATAAAGCGCTACAAAAACTTTTTTGCATTTTTGTAAAATAAGGAATCAATAACTCAACGAATGGTTAACCGCATCTATCAATCTATAGCAACGAAAAAAAAGGAAGGCAAAAAATCGTTTGCTGTACTTATTGATCCCGATAAAGTAGACGAACAAAAAATAATGGAACTGGCAATGCTTACAGCCGAAGCCAAAGTAGATTATTTGCTGGTAGGCGGCAGCCTGGTAATCAGTAATCACCTTGATGAAGTGGTATTACAGATAAAAAAACAAAGCGATATTCCCGTCATACTTTTCCCCGGTACTCCTTCGCAGGTAACACGTTACGCAGATGCGTTATTGTATCTATCTCTTATCTCGGGTCGAAACCCTGAATTGCTGATTGGGCAACATGTTATTTCAGCTCCTTTTGTAAAGCAAAGTGGTCTGGAAATTATGTCAACCGGCTATATGGTCATTGATGGTGGCGCCCCTACTACCGTTTCTTATATCAGCAATGCTACTCCTATTCCGGCAGACAAGAACGAAATTGCCATGTGTACGGCCATGGCGGGAGAAATGCTGGGTATGAAGCTTATATACATGGATGCCGGCAGCGGCGCCCGGCGTGCTATTACCGAAGCCATGATAGAGAAGGTTTCGGGGGTAATTGAAGCCCCCCTGGTAATTGGCGGAGGAATCAACGATCCGGAAAAAGCTTACCGCAATTGTAAAGCCGGTGCAGACGTGATTGTGGTAGGAAATGCCATTGAAAAAGACCCTGGGCTGATAAAGGAAATAAGCGCTGCCGTTCACAGCGTGCCAGTTTGCCTCTGATTTTGCATATGATTATCAAAATTTCACACAAAAAATAGCCTGAAAAATAAAAAAAGCGCTTTCTTTGCATCGTCAAAAATTTTAATCAAAGCGTAGCTTTTATATTTTTAATTGAAATGCAAAAAAATCTCACCACTGTAATCGCTGATGTGACCTCAAATGTCACTACAAGGCGTGGGGTTTTTCCTGTTCTGCCAGGAGCAGTTTTTTTCTGTCCACCAACTCCCTTCAGGGTACGACGTTGATACACCGCGTACATAGTATGCTTTCACAAACAACAAACTATACGCTGGTATACAAAACCGGCATAGTGTCTCGCTTCTTTAATTATTTTATGTATATGTCGTTTATCAAGTACTTAAGAAAATGAAAACCCAGGAACAATTTCAGGTATTGATTGCAAATGAAAGTCACTTAGACTTTGCCCAGATAATATGTGATGAGATGGCATCTTCCGCCAAAGCCCGCGGAACCGGTATTGCTAAAAGGAGCCCGGAATATATTCAGCAAAAAATGCGCGAAGGAAAAGCGGTAATAGCTTTTAGCAGTGAAGGCATTTGGGCAGGCTTTTGCTATATAGAAACATGGAGTCATGGTCAATATGTAGCTAACTCAGGTTTGATTGTTTCACCACCTTTCAGAAAGGGAGGATTGGCCCGTGCCATCAAGAGGAAAATATTTGAGCTGAGCCGCAAACTATATCCCGAAGCAAAAATTTTTGGATTGACTACGGGTTTAGCGGTAATGAAGATCAATTCTGAATTAGGATATGAACCTGTTACCTACTCCGAATTGACACAGGATGAAGCCTTTTGGGCAGGTTGCAAAAACTGTGTGAACTATGATATATTGATGAGTAAAGAAAGAAAGAATTGTTTTTGCACAGCCATGTTGTACGATCCCAAAGATCATTACGAACCTGAAGAAACAAAAGAAGCTTTTCAGCAGCATTCTAAATTGTATGAACGCTTTATGCGTATAAAAAAGTGGAAACTGCTACAGCCATTTATAAAAAAAGACAAAGAAGATGGAGCAAAATCAAAAAGGCTGTCGTCTATTTTTAGTTTCTTCTTCAATCTGTAAAAATATTATTCCAATCATATTAAGACCAAACAAGACAGGAAATGAAAAAAATTGTTCTTGGATTTAGCGGAGGATTAGATACTTCTTATTGCGTAAAATATTTGAGTGAGGATAAAGGTTACGAAGTGCATTCAGTAATTGTGAATACTGGTGGCTTTGATGAAGATGAATTAAAAAAGATTGAAGCACATGCATATAGCCTGGGCGTAAAAACTCATACAACAGTTAATGCTGTAAAATCATACTACGACAGCATTATAAAATATCTTATTTACGGAAATGTTTTAAAAAACAATACCTATCCTTTAAGCGTAAGCGCAGAAAGGTTAAGCCAGGCATTGCATATAGCAGAACACGTAAAAAAACTGAATGCGGATGCGGTTGCACATGGCAGCACAGGTGCAGGAAACGACCAGGTTCGTTTTGATATGATCTTTCACATTATGATTCCCGGCGTTGAAATTATTACTCCCATCCGCGATTTGAAACTGAGCCGTGAAGAAGAAATAAACTACCTGAAAGAAAAAGGAGTTAAAATGAATTTTGATAAGGCGATGTATTCCATCAACAAGGGATTATGGGGAACCAGTGTTGGAGGAAAAGAAACACTATCGTCAAAAGGATTGCTGCCTGAAGAAGCTTGGCCTACGCAGGTTACTGCTACTGAACCGAAAGAAGTAAGATTGAGTTTTGAAAAAGGGGAATTAAAAGCAGTTGATGAAAAAACATTTGCCCATCCCACAGAAGCTATTCAACACCTGCAAAGTATAGCCGGGGCGTATGGAATTGGTCGTGATATTCACGTAGGTGATACCATTATCGGCATAAAGGGTCGTGTAGGTTTTGAAGCTGCCGCACCAATGGTAATTTTAAAATCGCATCACGCACTTGAAAAACATGTGCTTACCAAATGGCAGCTAAACTGGAAAGATCAGTTGGCGCAGTTTTACGGCAACTGGTTACATGAAGGTCAGATACTGGATCCGGTAATGCGCAATATTGAAGCTTTTCTTGAAAATGCACAGCAAACGGTAACGGGTACGGTATATATACAATTGTTGCCTTATCGTTTCCAGGTTATAGGTATTGAATCGCCCTACGATTTAATGAACAGCAAGTTTGGCAAATACGGAGAAATGAATACAGGTTTCACGGGCGATGATGTAAGAGGATTCAGTAAAATATTTGGTAATCAAACAGCCATGTTCCAGTTGGTAAATAAAGATGCCTCCGGTAAATAAATATCAACCACTTTCTCATTATACATGGGGTAATGTATGCAACGGATGGGTATTGGTAGATACCGAATCCCTGTCTGTTAAGCAGGAGCAGATGCCACCAGGTGCCGCTGAAAATTTTCATTATCATCAATTGGCACAACAGTTTTTTTATATAGTAAGTGGTACCGCAAGTTTTGAGGTAGATAATAATCAGTATACTGTCCGACGAGGAGAAGGTTTTTATATTAATGCAGGTGCTGTACACCGCATTGCAAACCGGGCTGAAGAGCCTCTTGAATTTATTTTGAGTTCTCAGCCTTCTACCAATAACGACAGATATAATATCAGTTGACATGCAAAAAATTAAAATAGGAATAATAGGTGGTGCGGGGTATACAGGTGGCGAATTAATAAGATTATTGATCCATCATCCCGCTGCAGCAATAGCATTGATCCACAGCCGGAGTAATGCCGGAAAACAGGTATCATTTATTCACCAGGATCTATTGGGAGAAACAGAGATGGTTTTTTCAGATGATCTTGCAGCAATAACAGATGGAAGCATTGATGTTTTGTTTTTATGTTTGGGTCACGGAGAATCAAAAAAATTTCTCACTGAAAACGCAGTAAATGATCATACCCGCATCATTGATCTTGCCAATGATTTTCGCTTATCCGCAAACTCAACTATCGGCAGTAGAAAATTTGTATATGGCTTGCCTGAATTAAACAGGAAAGAAATTATAGCAGCAAAAAATATTGCGAACCCCGGTTGTTTTGCAACTGCTATACAGGTTGGCCTGCTTCCTTTGGCAAAGGCAGGATTACTGGATGAAGTGTATACAACAGGCATTACAGGAAGTACCGGTGCCGGGCAAAGTCTTTCTACCACATCACATTTCAGTTGGCGTGCTAACAATATACAGGCATATAAAACACTTACGCATCAGCACCTGGGTGAAATAGGTGAATCGCTTTTGCAGTTACAACCCAATAGCAATATTGATTTGAGTTTTGTGCCATGGCGTGGTGATTTTACAAGAGGTATTTTTATCAGCTCAACTATACATTGCGAAAGAAGCATCACTGAAATGGTACAACTGTATAAAGATTTTTATAAAGGTGCTGCGTTTACTTTTTTAGGCGATCAACCAATATTTTTAAAACAGGTGGTCAATACCAATAAAGCGATTATACAATTAGAAAAAGTAGGAAGCAAGTTGGTAGTGCATTCTATTATAGATAACCTTTTAAAAGGTGCCAGCGGCCAAGCTGTTCAAAATATGAACCTGATGTTTGGGCTAAACGAAAAAACAGGATTACAATTAAAGGCAAACTATTTTTAAAGAAGGTATAAGGCATAAGGTGTAGGCTGTAAGACCATTGAAGCTTTTGTTTTGTGAGAGGATTTAGAATATTAGGTAAGTATATAAGCTATTGCTAACTATAAAAACACCTATATGAGGGATTACAAAAAACTGGAAGTTTGGAGTAAGGCTCACCAATTATACATCTATATTAAAAAAGATATCGGGTGAAATTTCCTAAAGAAGAGAAATATGAATTGGCTTCACAACTACAAAGGGCTGCCTTGTCTATTCCCTTAAATATTAGTGAAGGTTGTGGCAGATATACTGATAAAGATTTTGCCCATTTTCTTGATAATGCATTGGGATCATTGAATGAAACTGATTATTGCTGTTTCGCTGCCTCCGAATTAAAATATGTAAGTGCCGATGAATATGGAGTAGTAAATAAATTAATAAACGAAACAAGAGCAATGTTAATCGCTTTCATACAATTTTTGCGACGACAAGACAAATAACCTGTATTCCTTACACCCTACACCCTACGCCTTATGCCTTACACCTTAAACATTAGCAAACAAAAACATTAATAATATACCATGAACTTATTCGACGTTTATCCAATCAACAACATCACCATCGCAAAAGCAAAAGGCTCTTATGTGTGGGATGACAAAGGCGAACAATATTTAGACCTTTACGGCGGTCATGCCGTTATTTCTATTGGTCATACTCACCCGCACTGGGTAGAGCGGATTGAAGACCAATTAAAGAAGATAGCTTTTTATTCCAACTCCATACAAATTCCTTTACAGGAAGAACTGGCAACTAAGTTGGGCAAACTTTCCGGCAAAGAAGACTACCAGCTTTTTTTATGTAATAGCGGAGCAGAGGCGAATGAAAACGCATTAAAACTTGCTTCATTTCATAATAAAAGAAAAAAAATAATCGCATTCAGTAAGTCGTTCCATGGACGTACATCTTTGGCAGTGGCTGTTACAGATAATAAAAATTATGTAGCTCCTGTAAACGAAACAGATAATGTGATCTTTCTGCCTTTTAACGATGTAAAGGCATTGGAAAATTGTTTTGCCAAAAATGGTGATGAGATCTCCTCTGTAATTGTGGAAGGTATACAGGGAGTAGGTGGCATAAATGTAGCAGAAGAAGATTTTTTGAAAACGATCAGGAGGCTTTGTGATAAACACGGCGCAGTATACATTGCCGATAGTGTGCAATGTGGTTACGGAAGAACCGGCAAATTTTTCAGTCATGATTTTGCTGGCGTTAAAGCTGATATATACACCATGGCAAAGGGAATGGGAAATGGGTTTCCTGTTGCCGGTCTTATTATAGCTCCTCATATTAAACCTAAACACTTTCAATTAGGAACTACTTTTGGTGGAAATCATTTAGCCTGTGCTGCCGCCCTTGCAGTACTTGAAGTATTGGAACAGGAAAAGCTGTTAGGCAATGCAGTTATGGTGGGCAAATATTTAAGAGAAGAATTACAAAATATTCCAGAGTTAAAAAATGTAAGAGGCCGTGGTTTGATGATTGGATTTGATGTTCCCGAAGAATTAAAAGATCTCAAGAAAAATCTTTTGTTGAATCAGAAGATATTTACAGGAGAAGCCAAACCTAATGTTATAAGACTATTACCTTCTCTTGCATTGAAGAAAAGAGATGCTGAAGATTTTATTGAAGCGTTGAAAGAAGAGATTACTGCTTTAACAGGAAATAACGAACCGGTGGAAGCAGCCGCTGCTGAGTAATTAAGCACGTTATAATATAGCATTACAATGAAACAATTCACTTCCGTAAAGGATGTTACCAATATTGATGCATTGGTAAAAAAAGCATTGGAATATAAAGCAGATCCATTTAAACATAAAACAGCCGGTACTAACAAACGTATCGGGCTGCTATTCCTGAACCCAAGCATGCGTACACGATTGAGCACACAGATCGCTGCGCAAAACCTGGGCATGGAAGCTATTGTATTCAACGTGGGAAGTGAAGGTTGGGCATTGGAGTTTGAAGAAGAAGCTATTATGAGCGGTAACAAAGTGGAGCATGTAAAAGATGCAGCACCTATTATGGGAAAGTATTTTGATATACTGTGCATTCGTACTTTTCCTTCTTTGCAAAACCGCGAAGATGATTATAGTGAGCTGTACATAAACCAGTTTATAAAATACGCGGGTATTCCCGTAGTAAGTCTGGAAAGCGCAACGTTGCATCCCTTGCAAAGTTTAACAGATATTATAACCATAACCGAAGTTTTACAAAACAACAAACCACAAACCACAAACCATAAACCCAAAATAGTTCTCACCTGGGCACCACACGTAAAAGCTTTACCGCAATGTGTAGCCAATAGTTTTTCAGAGTGGGTAAATGCGTGGGGCGAAGCAGATTTTGTGATCACACACCCTGAAGATTATGAACTGGATGAAAAATTCACAAAGGGCGCTACTATTACACACAACCAGGAAGAAGCTTTAAAAGATGCTGATTTTGTCTACGTAAAAAACTGGAGTACCTATAAAGACTATGGTAAGATTTACACCAACGATCCTGAATGGATGCTCACCAATGAGAAATTAAAACTGACCAATAATGCCAAAGTGATGCATTGTTTACCTGTAAGACGAAACGTTGAACTAAGTGATGAAATATTGGATGGTGCTAACAGCATCGTAACGCAACAGGCATCAAACAGGGTTTGGGCAGCACAGACCATTTTGTCAGAAATACTCAATGCGCAATAATGAAGAAAGTTTTTGTTGTAAAGATTGGAGGAAATATAATAGATGATGAAAGTAAGCTGTCCAATTTTCTGCATGCTTTTTCTCAGTTATCTAAGAATAGCTCATTAATATTAATACATGGCGGTGGAAAACTCGCTACGCGCCTTGCTGAAAAAATGGGTGTTGAACAACAAATGGTTGATGGCAGAAGAATTACGGATGCTGAAACGTTGAAGATTGTGACGATGGTATATGCGGGTTATATCAACAAAAATATTGTAGCGCAGTTACAGGCAAATGGATGTAATGCAATCGGCTTGAGTGGAGCAGACGGAAATGTTATTCAGGCGCACAAACGAATCGCAAAGAACAATATTGATTATGGTTTTGCAGGAGATATTGATAAAGTGAATGCAACTTTTCTTCATCAGTTGCTCGAACAAGAGACAACAATTGTATTGGCTCCCATTACCCATGATAAAAAGGGTCAACTGCTGAACACCAATGCTGATACCATTGCGCAGGAAACGGCAAAAGCTTTGTCTGCATTCTATGATGTATCGCTGATATATTCCTTTGAAAAGAGTGGTGTGCTGCTGGATGCGGAAGATGATACTACTGTTATTCCAAGCATCAATCCTGCATCATACGAGCAACTAAAAAAAGAACAAAAAATTTTCGCCGGAATGATCCCTAAGCTTGATAATGCATTTGCTGCTTTGAACAGTGGTGTAAAAAAAGTTATCATAGGCAAGGCTGAAGTTTTGGAATTATTAATGAATGGAACTTCGGGAACAACTATAGTAAATGAGTAAAGATATTTCCATATTAGCGGGTGAAGCAGTCAGTCTATTAAAAGAGCTGATAGCTACGCCATCTTTTAGTAAAGAAGAAGAACAAACCGCAGGAATATTGGGGCTTTATTTTGCCAAAAAAGGGATTCCACATTTCAGAATTGGAAATAATGTATATGCACCCAATCAGTATTTTGACGAAGCCAAACCAACAATATTACTCAACTCGCATCACGATACAGTAAAACCAAACAAAGGCTACACGCTTGATCCTTTTAATCCGCTTGAAAAAGATGGGAAATTATATGGACTTGGCAGTAATGATGCCGGTGGGTCGCTGGTATCGCTGATTGCTACCTTCCTGTTTTATTACGAAGAAAAAAACCTATCCTATAACCTCATGTTTGCGGCCAGCGCAGAGGAAGAAATATCAGGGAAAAATGGAATTGAATTATTGCTTCAGCATGAAGCTTTCAATCCTCCTGGTAGAAACTGGGCATTCGCCATAGTGGGCGAACCTACACAAATGCAAATGGCGGTTGCTGAAAAGGGGTTATTAGTACTAGATTGTATTGCCAATGGCAAAGCCGGACACGCTGCAAGAGAAGAGGGAGACAACGCAATATACAAGGCAATAAAAGATATTGAATGGTTTAATAGTTTCCGCTTTCCCAAAGTATCCGATCTGCTGGGACCCGTAAAAATGAGTGTAACGGTAATCAATACTGAAAACAAGGCACACAATGTAGTACCATCGCAATGCAGTTTTGTGGTGGATATAAGAGTGAACGAGCTCTATACATTTGAAGAACTGCTGGATATTATAAAGGAGAATGCTAACAGCGATGTACAACCGAGAAGTTTGAGAATGCGTTCATCATCCATACCGTTAGATCACCCGATAGTTAAAGCAGGGCTAAGTTTAGAAAGAAGCTATTATGGTTCGCCTACAACTTCCGACAAAGCATTGATGCCGTTTTTATCATTGAAAATAGGACCTGGTGATTCGGCAAGAAGTCATACTGCGGATGAATATATTTATTTGGATGAGATAAAGAATGGTATTGATCTGTATGTACAATTGCTGGGGAAAGTGTTGAGCAACGAATAACTAAAAACAACAAACCATAAACGTTTCAAATGAAACTCTGGCAAAAAGATAATTCATCGGTAAACGAACTGATTGAAAAGTTTACAGTAGGAAGAGATAAAGAATTTGACCTGCTGCTGGCTCAGTACGATGTACGGGGTTCTATTGCGCATGTTAAAATGCTGAAGGAAGTTGGATTGATGAATGAAAAAGATGCGTCAGATGCAGTAAGCGGATTAGAAACTATTCTGAAAGATATTCTCGATGCAAAGTTTGTGATTGAAGAAGGCATCGAGGATGTACACTCCCAGGTGGAATATTTATTAACCCAACGCATAGGCGAAGCGGGCAAAAAAATTCATAGCGGCAGAAGCAGGAATGACCAGGTAGCCGTTGATTTGAAACTGTATTTACGCGCCGAAGTATTAGCAGTAAAGGAAGAAGTAAAGTCTTTATTTGATTTGCTGATTGCTCAAAGCGAAAAATTCAAAGACAAACTATTGCCGGGCTATACGCACCTGCAAATAGCTATGCCATCTTCTTTTGGTTTATGGTTTGGTGCATATGCAGAAAGCCTGACCGACGATATGGAGTTGCTGGCGGCAGCCTATCATGTAGCCAACAAAAACCCTTTAGGAAGCGGTGCTGGTTATGGCTCCTCTTTTCCTTTAAACAGAACATTAACAACAGCATTGTTACAATTTGGTTCGCTCAATTATAATTCTGTATATGCACAAATGAGCCGTGGGAAAACCGAAAAAGTTGTTGCCATTGGCATCAGCAGTGTGGCGGCTACACTGAGCAAACTCGCAATGGATGCATGCTTGTATATCAACCAGAATTTTGGATTTATTTCGTTTCCCAATGAATTGACTACAGGCAGCAGCATTATGCCGCACAAAAAAAACCCGGATGTTTTTGAATTGATCCGTGGCAAATGTAACCGCATTCAGTCAACACCGAATGAACTTGTATTACTCATTAATAATCTCCCTTCTGGCTATCACCGTGATTTGCAGTTGACTAAAGAGATTTTATTTCCTGCTATTGAAGAATTGAAAGCCTGTATACAAATGACAAAGCTCATGCTGTCAAATATCAGCGTGAAAGACAATATTCTTGATGATGAAAAGTACAGGTATCTCTTTAGCGTAGAAGCTGTAAATGAACTGGTGAACCAGGGCATTTCGTTTCGTGATGCCTACAGGCAGGTTGGTAACGATATTGACCAGGGAAATTTCAATTTCGATTATAAAAAACAACTGCATCATACGCATGAAGGTAGCATTGGCAACTTAAGCAATGATGGTATTGTTGCCCAGATGGAAAAGGTATTGGCGAAGTTTTAAGTCAAAAAACTTAAGGGTCGTGAGATGCGACCCTTGGCGAAGAAATAAAATTGTCTTGTGGTTCTTAATTACCACAAGACAATAATAAAATGTATAACGAGCGTAAATTTAATTTTTCAAACTCTTCATATCAATCACAAACCTATAACGCACATCACTTTTCAGCATGCGCTCGTAGGCCTGGTTAATATCCTGCATATGGATAAGTTCTATTTCTGAAACAATATTGTGTTCACCACAAAAATCAAGCAGTTCTTGTGTTTCAGCAATGCCACCGATCAATGACCCGCTGATCGCTTTTCTTCCCATCACCATTGGAGCTGTGTTCAGCATCGGATCTAACGGTCCAAGATAACCGACAAGCACTAATGTTCCGCTGGAATGCAATGTGGAAATATATGGATTAAGATCGTGTACATAAGGTACGGTGTCAATGATCAGATCAAATTTTCCACTCACCGATTTCATTTGTGCAGCGTCTGTCGAAATGATAACAGCATCAGCACCGAGCGACTTTGCTTCATCTGTTTTACCTTCGCTTCTTGAAAACAATGTTACTTCAGCGCCCAGTGCATGAGCCAGTTTCAATGCCATATGCCCTAAGCCACCCAGTCCTACAACAGCTACTTTGCTACCCGATTTTACATTCCAATGCCTCAACGGCGACCATGTAGTGATTCCTGCGCACAATACCGGTGCTACTGCAGCCAGGTCAAGATTTGAAGGAACATTCAAAACAAAATGCTCATCAACCACTACTTTTTCTGAATAGCCGCCGAAAGTATAGCCACCGCTGTGTTTGTCTTTGCCGTTATACGTTCCGGTAAAACCATTCAGGCAATATTGTTCCAGGTCCTTTTTACAACTATCGCAGGTGCGGCAGCTATCTACCATGCAGCCAACAGCAACTATATCACCTGTTTTGCATTTGGTTACTTCGCTTCCAACCTTACTTACTTTTCCCACAATTTCGTGCCCCGGAACTGAAGGATATTTTGTGCCACCCCAATCATTGCGTGCAGTGTGCAGATCGGAATGACATACGCCACAGAATAAAATATCTATTTCAACATCTTTGGCAGTTACCGCTCTGCGTTCAATACTTATCTTTTCTAAATCAGCCTGCGGCGATGCCGCTCCAAATGCTTTTACGGAATAGGTAGTCATCTCTTGTATTTATATGTTATTGTATTGTTCATCTGTTACTGGTTGTAACCAGGTAACATTTGTATCTCCTTTAAAATTAGTGATAGCAATATGCACTAATTTTTTGTTGGGTGATGCACCATGCCAGTGTTCTACATCTTCAGGAATATTTACAACACTTCCTTTTTTCAGCCGCTGCGCTGCCTTTCCTTTTTCCTGGTAAAACCCTTCGCCTTCTGTTACAATCAGTATCTGCCCTTTCGGGTGTATATGCCAGTTAGTTCTTGCTCCCGGTTCAAAGGTTACGCTGCCTACTATGAATTCATTGTTCTTATCTCTCGGAATAAGTGTAGCCAAAAAAGCATTTCCGGTAAAATAAGCGCCAGGCAATTTATCCCCCTTGGGAAAAAGAGACAAGTCTGTTGATTCCATATTTTTGATTTAATAAATATTTTCCCGCTCAAAAAATCACAAAAAAAATTGTAGATCATCTACCTGTTCTGCCTGCATATGCAGCAGGATATCTTTCTCCCTGTACAGTTATTTTTGAAGCTGCGCTTCCTATTTTTTGCAGGTCGTCACCTGTTAAAACTACAGCTACTGCACCGATATTTTCCTGCAGCCGATGCAATTTTGTAGTGCCTGGTATGGGAACGATCCATGGCTTTTGCGCCAGTAACCACGCCAGTGCTATTTGCGCAGGAGTAACTTCTTTTTCTGTTGCAATAGCTTTTACCAAATCTACTAACGCCTGGTTTGCTTTACGATTTTCTTCTGAAAAGCGAGGCACTATATTTCTGAAGTCACCAGCTTCAAATTGTGTGTTCTCATTTATGGCACCCGTAAGAAATCCTTTCCCCAACGGACTGAAAGGAACAAACCCTATTCCTAATTCTTCGAGCATTGCAACGGTCTCTATTTCCGGTTCACGCCAAAATAATGAATATTCACTTTGCAAAGCAGCAACGGGTTGTATTGCATGTGCACGGCGAATGGTGTTTACCCCTGCTTCAGACAAGCCCCAATGCCTGATCTTTCCTTCCTGCATTAATTGTTGAATGGTTCCTGCTACTTCTTCAATCGGTATCTGTGGATCTACCCTATGCTGATAAAACAAATCAATATAATCTGTTTTCAGTCGTTGCAAAGAAGCCTCTGCTACAGCCCTGATACTTTCAGGACGGCTATCCATACCGAGGTCGGGTTTACCTTCTTTAAAACCAAACTTGGTGGCAATAACAACTCCTTTGCGAAATGGCGATAAAGCTTCCGCTAATAATGGTTCATTTGTAAATGGCCCATACGCTTCTGCAGTATCAAAAAAAGTTATACCTGCTTCGTAAGCAGCACGAATAAGTTTAATAGCTTCCTGCTTGTCTGTTGCAGGGCCATAGCCAAAACTCAATCCCATACAGCCCAATCCCAGTGCGGATACTTCCAGTCCACTGTTGCCTAATTTTCTTTTTTGCATAATCATATTATTTTCAGATGCAAAGTTGCAACCAAAATATTCAGCTATTATTATACCAATTACCGGTTTACTTACCAAAATCACTGATACCGGCATTGGCACTTTATATTACATAATGGAGGTATTAACTTTGTACGCAGAAAGTAATGAAATGGAAAAGATCATACAAATGCAGCAGGTTGCTGATTATAATAAGATGCTGGGATTAGAAACCCTGCATCCATTGGTAAGCGTTATTGACTTTGCAAAAGCCAACCAGATACAACATAGTTTAAAGAATATGGCATTTTATGCAGTATTTCTTAAAGATGTGAAGTGTGGAGATCTGCGGTATGGCAAAGATTATTACGATTACCAGGACGGCACATTGGTGTTTATTGGCCCGGGTCAGATCAGTGGTGTTGAAAATGATGGCACGTGGTTTCAACCTGCCGGGCATGTACTCCTGTTTCATCCGGATATTATCAAAGGCACATCACTTGGCAAAAAAATACAGGATTACTCTTTCTTTTCTTACGATACCCGCGAGGCATTACATCTTTCAGAAAAAGAAAGACAAATTGTGCTGGATTGCTTTTCTAAAATAGAATACGAATTACAGCATGCTATTGATAAGCATAGTAAAACACTCATCGCTTCTAATATTGAGTTATTCTTAAATTATTGCATGCGTTTTTACGACAGGCAATTCATAACCCGCGATACCGTGCACAAAGGTGTGCTTGAAAAATTCGAGGCTTTGTTGAATAATTATTTTGTATCAGGCAATGCTCAAAATGAAGGTTTGCCATCTGTAACATTTTGTGCCAAAGAATTACATTTATCTGCCAACTATTTTGGTGACCTGGTTAAAAAAGAAACCGGTCATTCGGCACAGGAATATATTCAATTCAAACTGATAGATGTTGCCAAAGAAAAAATGTTTGACTTCAATAAATCGGTGAGTGAAATAGCGTATGAAATGGGCTTTAAGTATCCGCAACATTTTACCCGTTTGTTTAAACAAAAAGTAGGCGTAACGCCTAATGAATACCGTATGCTGAACTAAGCATAAAAAAACCACGAAGAGTTGAATCATAAGGTTACGGTAACCAAATAATTACTCCCCGTGGCCGTGTGCTAACTAAAAAAACCCATTGACTACGCTTACCATTTCTTATATTCTCTCTGGCTGAATTATATGTATATTAACAATGCTCTTTAGAGTGTCAATTGATACTATCACCTGTGGTTGATTTTTTAGCAGAACAAAAATGGCTGATATCGCTGCCGGGAAAAATACATAATTTGTAGTAGCTAACAGCTAAGCTTGAACGTAGTTACTTTTTAGATGTTGTAAATGGTTGATATAAAGCAAAATGATGCAATTAAAACCAGGCATATACTCAATTTGTAGTACTTGCTTCTTTCAGTAAAAACCTTTGTTTACTTTTAATACACATTTCAAGTAACACATACTGCATGACTATCGCTTACCGATATACGCTGACTTTTCTCATGTTGCTTTATGCTGTTGCCGGTAACGCGCAAACAAAACTTACTGACAGCCTTAAGCAGCATATCTATCATGCAGAAAGCGAAGAAAAAAAACTCGAAGCCATTCTGGCGCTTTGCAATGAATACAAAAGCCTTAATAGAGATACACTTGATTATTATACATTTCTCTCGCGTGACCTGGCTGCAAAAACCAATAACAGGCGACTGAAGCAACTGGCGGAATTAGCAGTAGCATATGACTATGCAAGATGGGGTTGGGCAGATAGTGTGGTGTTTACAGTTGACCCATTGATCAAAGAAAATAAAGTAACTGATGTAGCTAACCGGGATATTTATTTTAAAGCATCCAGAATAAAAGCAATGAGCTATGCCTCTCATAGTCGTTTCCAGGAAGGGCTTACAATATTATACCAGATAGTAAGTGAAGCGGAGGCTTATAAGGACAGTTTAACATTAGGTGAAAATATTAATTCAATCGGATCGATAGCGCTTGCGAGAAGCCAGCCGCGTGAGGCTCTCAGATGGCTTTCAAGGGCGCTGGTATTTTCAGGCAATAATGAAAAGTTTAAAGCCAATAAAGCAGCGGTGTATGTAAATATGGCTGATGCATACAACCAACTGGGTCAACCGGATTCAGCCAATTTTTATATCGGCAAGGGCATCACGCTTTTAAAAGAAACGGAAAATCTTTCTAATCTTGCCATAGCTTTACAAAGGCAGTACAATATTTTTATTGCTGCAGATAAACTTGATTTGGCTGAAGCCGCGTTAAAGGAAATGCAACAAACCAGGAAGCAGGCAGGCGACAGCACTATGTACCAGGATGATAATTTAGCGTTGATTGACTTCTACATCCAAACCAGGCAAACACAAAAAGCTATTGAGTTTTGCAAAGCGCTTCTTGTAAGTGGCGATCTTCATACCGAAAATAAAAAAACAGGTTCCGCCATTTATACCAATAGCATTAACTTACAACTTGAGTACTACAAACAACTTGCAAGATGCTACAAGATTACGGGCGATACCAAATTATACCAGCAAACGCTTGAAAACATAATAGCCGCTAAAGACTCCTTTTATCAATATAATTCTGCCCAGGCTATTGCGGAACTGGAAACAAAATACGAGGTGCAGAAAAAAGAAAACACCATTATACAACAAAAGCTTGACATCACTAAAAAGAATAACCGCTTTTATACATTGCTAGGCATTGGTTTTTTTTTAGCAGTAATTGTATGGCTGATGTTTACGGGATACCGGAAACGGGAAAAGCTGCGTTTGAATGTAATGCTTGAAAAAGAAAAAAGTGTAACTATACAATCGGTTGCAAAAGCAGAGGAAAATGAGCGGAAACGAATAGCCGCAGACCTGCACGATAATCTTGGCGCTTATGCAGCTTCTATTGTATCAAATCTTGATATTATCGAGCCTGCATCTGACAATGCGCTTAAGAGTATGGCGGTTCAGGAGTTACGGAATAATTCACAGGCTATCGTTTCACAATTAAACGATACTATCTGGGCTTTAAAAAAAGATGCATTATCGCTCACGTCTATCAGTGACCGTATTAAAATTTTTATTCAACGTATTCAAAACAGTTATCCGTCTATTTCTATCAACGTAACGGAAAAAATTGAAAATGATACAATGCTAAGTCCTTCACATGCTTTTCACCTGTTTCGCATAGTACAGGAAGCGGTGAATAATGCGTTGCGCCATAGCAAAGCAAAAGATATAATAGTTACTATAGAAAGTAATACAAATACATGGTCAATATCAATAACAGACAATGGTATAGGAATACTGCCGGAAGCTGTTAAAGGCAATGGATTACTGAATATGAAAGAGCGTGCAAAAGAAGCAGGTTGTACTATAATGTGGGTTCCTGATGTTAACAGGGGAACCCGTGTAGAAATATTGCCTACTACAAATTGATTATTGGAAAAAAATTTACTTACCACGAAATTGTGCATATTATGAACAATCAACTACCGGTTATAATAGCGCTTGCAGAAGACAATGCCATTAACAGGAATACTTTTTTGCAGAAGATCAATATGCTGAACGGTTATAAATTATCGTTTGTAGCAAAAAACGGCAACGAATGTTTGCAAGAATTAAAGGGACTACCCTTTAATGCGCTGCCACAGGTAATTTTTATGGATCTCGAAATGCCTGAATTAGACGGCATTCAAACAATAGCGCTGGCTAAAAGTTTATATCCGCAAATCCACTTTATAGTATTAACGGTATTTGATGACGATGAAAAAATATTTGATGCAATAAAAGCAGGTGCTTCAGGATACTTATTAAAACATGAAAATGCAACAGCATTGGAAGATGCCATGATAAACATTCTGAAATACCAGGGAGCGCCTATGAGCCCTGCCATTGCCAGGAAAGCATTGCAGTTGTTAAGCCGATCTAATGCTGAAATTGAAACAAAAACAGAACCTAACTTACCACCAGCTATAACTGAAAGAGAAAAAGAGATACTTCAACAAATGGTAAACGGATGGGATGCAAAACGGATTGCTTCCGCCTTAAACCTGAGTGTGCTTACCGTTAGAAAACACATTGCAAATATTTACGAAAAGCTACATGTAAATTCAAAAGCACAGATTATTAGTTTAGCACATAAGAATAATTGGGTATAATACACTTGAAAAGAACATGCTTCTTTTAATATTTCAGAAAAGGAAAATGCTCCTTCACATCATCTTTCTTAAACCTGAATCCATCAGTGATACTTTTTCCTCTTAATTCTATAACCCCATAGTTCCATGGCATGCAAGGTAATGGCGCATGTAAACATACATCTTCGCTCCCATCGCTTATATACAATATTGTTTTCCCGTCATTCAATAGAACCTTTTCCCCATCCTTAACATTGCCCGGTTTTTTGTATCGAATATCCTGCAAAGGGAACAACCATATATCTTTATATGCAAATGAATACGTTGTTGGAGCAAGTAATGCAGATTTACAATAATATACTGAGATAATGCAGGTAAGGAGTAGCGTCACTAAATAGCCTTTGCGGATAATCGTATTCTTTGCCGGATCATTTAACAAACAGAATCCAGGTATAACAATGGTCATTATAAGATACATACTACCAAATCGGTAATCTGGCGACTTCGTCAACCATAGCAAAACACTTGCATATAAAATAAGCCAAACGTAAAATATATTTCTATTGAACTCTTTTTTTAATTTATAAATAATAAACCAAAACACAAAAGAGAAGAGAGAAAAGATCAATTGAAACAATTCAATAAACATTCTATTCCGAAAATGCATACCAATCCATTTATATAACCTATGTGTAAAACCAAGTTTAAGCTGGTCTGGAATTGACTCCTCCAGCATGTAAGGTCCATATTTAATATACAGGTTGTCTAAAGCTATTATGCCTTTCGGCACTTTCCAATCAGGATTAAGAAACCCTACATCAGAACCAGTTAAGGGATATATCAAATACCCGCTCATCAAATAATTTCGAAATAACCAGGGCACTATTATAACAATTGCAGCAAGGCTGTATATCAAAATTTTATTTCTGCGAAAAAAATGTGTCTTAAAAAGAAAAGGAAGGAAAAGGATCAATGGAAGCAAAGTTATTTTTACGGTGATGGAGAATAAAATAAAAAAGAATAAATAGGGGCCGCACTTTACTTTCGAATTATCAGTATAAATATCCAGTATATATACTACAATGTAAGTAGCAATTATTACTGCCAGCGCATCAGAAGAAGGAGAAGAAACATTTACAAACAGTAATCTTAAAGCGCATGCCAGAATAAAAAGAAAACAAAGCTTTTTAGTGTAATTATTAGTTGTGACAATTAATTTAAACATCCACAAAATAAACATTACAACCAGCACACCGTTAACCGGATAAATTGTTTGAGGCAAAAGGGTTGAAAACCCATAAGGTGCACTTAGTATAAATGAGGCTGCGTTAAAACCAAATCTACCATGCACGTTTGCCAACCCAGGTATTACTTTGAATTTCTCATACCATTCAATTGTCAAATAATGATATGCGCCACTATCAGCATTAATGGGTGGTATAATCCAATAAGCAAAGACCGCAGACAGGATAAATGCCAGACTTAGTTTTTCAATTTTTGAAAAATGCGAAATAACCTGGCGAAGCCTTTTATATAAAACGGAAAAAGTTCTAAAATAGACTGATATATATATACTTACAAAAAGCAGAGGTATAAGAAGAAAAAAGTTTGCGGCTATAAAAAAAGAACAAACGTTGAAATATATAAATGATGCTACCAACCCTGTGAGAAATGTTTGAAAAACGCTTGCCTCTCCCGTTGGTTCAGTCCTGTTAATAATACAACTTACTCCGTATCCTATACTAAATGTTATGAATCCAAATAGGAATGAAAAAAAAGAAAGTACTATCATTCTTACTTAAAAATACATTTTGAGAATCGCTTCTTAAATTATTTACATTTTTACAGATTGCAGGCATTTCTCCAGCACCTCTTTATGAGAGCTAAAATAGTATATGCAAGCCTATAAAAAAGGAATAACACTTAAATGTAATTTTATAAAAGGTAAGAAAGCTTCTATTTACAGAAACTCATTGATTTACTCTTCATTGCAGTAACTTGCTCTTAAGTTATTTCCCCTATCTTCGCAGCGCAAATTTTTCCTCTCTATGGCACAAAAATACAAGCGCATTCTCTTAAAGCTTTCCGGCGAATCATTGATCGGTAATAGCGGTTTTGGTTTAGACCCTGTTGTATTAAAACAATATGCACTGGAAGTAAAATCTATATTGGATGCGGGTGTAGAGGTTGCTATAGTAATAGGTGGAGGTAATATTTACAGGGGAATGAACGAATCTGAAACAGGTATAGAAAGAGCACACGGCGATTATATGGGGATGCTTGCTACGGTTATTAACGGAATGGCACTGCAGGCTTCGCTGGAAAAAGAAGGTTTGTATACAAGATTATTAAGCGCTATAAAAATGGAGCAGATTGCAGAGCCTTATATCCGCCGCCGCGCAATGCGCCACCTGGAAAAAAAGAGAGTTGTGATTTTTGGCGCAGGTACCGGTAACCCCTATTTTACCACAGATACCGCAGGCTCGCTTAGAGCTATCGAAATAAAAGCGGATGTAATTTTAAAAGGTACTCGGGTAGATGGTATATATACCGCCGATCCTGAAAAGAATCCGGATGCAACTAAATACCAAACCATTTCTTTTAAAGAGTGTATTGACAAAAATCTGAAAGTGATGGACATGACTGCTTTTACGCTTTGCATGGAAAATAAACTTCCGATCATTGTTTTTGATATGAACAAGCCAGGAAATCTCCTTCGCGTAGTTAACGGGGAAAAAGTAGGAACACTGGTAACAGGGTAGGCCCCCTCCCAGCCTCCCCGAAGGGGAGGAGACCTAAACACAGCCCTCAATTGTGTAAAACATTTATGAATCTGAAGACCCAATTTGCTATCAGCTATCAGGAGTCGGATATCAGTATTCTTTTCAGCGCTGAACGTTTACAGTTTGAGAAAAAAAACTTTGTGTTCCTCTGTGCCGTTGTGTCCTCGTGGTTCAGATTCCGCTAGCTAAACAAATATTCCACGTCTTCTTCGGTAAGTGATTTTACAAAACTTTCATCCGCTGATATAAGTTCTTCTGATAATTTCTTTTTCTTTTGCTGAAGCAGAATAATTTTTTCTTCGATGGTGTTTTTACAAATCATTTTATAGGCAAAAACATTTTTGGTTTGTCCAATGCGGTGCGTTCTGTCTATGGCTTGCGCTTCAGTAGCTGTATTCCACCAGGGATCAAATAAAAAAACATAATCAGCCGCGGTAAGCGTCAACCCTGTGTTACCCGCTTTAAGGCTTATTAAAAATAAATGCGTGTTTGATTGAGGATCCTGAAACTCATTTGCCATTCTTGTCCGTTCAGCAGGCGGAGTTTGTCCATCAAAGTGATAAAAAGCAAATCCTTTTTTGTTGCATGCTTCAGCCAGGAGGTGAAGCATAGAGCTGAATTGTGAAAATACCAATACCTTATGTGCCGGTAATATATTGCTCAATTCATCCATTAATACCTGCATCTTTACAGATTCGCTGCAAGCCACCTGTTGATCTCCTTCAGGCAATAGCAATGGAGAGCTGCATACCTGCCTTAGCTTAGTCATACCTTGTAAAATAGAAAATTTGCTTTTGGCAAAGCCGTTCTTTTTTACATCCAGGAATATACTATTACGCGTTTGTTGCAGTATTTCTTCATATACACTACGCTGCAAACCATTCATATCGCACCACAAAACAGATTCTGTTTTATCAGGAAGATCCTTTGCTACCTGTTCTTTGGTGCGTCGTAATATAAAAGGCGCGGTTAATTTTTTTAATGCCATTACTTTTTCTTCATCCTGCCATTGATCTATCGGGTCTGCATACTCTCTCTTAAAAAACTCCCTGCTTCCAAATAAGCCAGGAACCACAAAGTTGAGTTGGGAATATAGATCGAATGTGTTGTTCACTACCGGGGTACCGCTGAGGGCTAACCGAAAATCAGCGCTCAGTTTCATAACGGCCTGTGTTATCTGCGTTGATGGATTTTTTATATTATGGCTTTCATCAATTATCGCCATGCCATAAGGCTGAGCGCTTATGATCTCTAAATCGTTGCGCATCGTACTGTAAGTAGTTATTATTACCTGTATACCCGGCGATTGTATCTCATCACTCTTTCTTGATGCACCATGATATACCATTACTTTAATACCTGGAGCAAATCTTTCAAATTCCTGTTGCCAGTTATAAATTAAAGAAGAAGGACAGATAATAATATTTTTTGCATCGGGATTTTTATTGATATAATATATTACTGCGGAAATAGATTGCACTGTTTTACCCAGACCCATGTCGTCTGCAAGGCATGCCCCTGCACCTATCTCGCTCAATAACAAAAGCCATTCAAACCCTTTTTGTTGATATGGTCTCAAGCTTGCGTTCAAAATAGCTGGTAGCTCGTATAAAGTTGTGCCGGCTTGCTGCCATTGTTTCCATCGTTGCCACCAATCGCCTTTTACAGATTCCTTTAATGCACTATTATTAGCCTGCTGTTCTTCAGTTGATACTGCCATCCAACGAAGCAGTTCAATTTCATTGTTTTTGATTTTGCCATGCTTTACTATCGCTCCATATTGTTGCAACCATGCATCTCCCAGTACACCAAGCGATCCATCCTTTAATAACAAAGCTTTTTGTCCTGCCAATAACATTTTTTGTAATTCAGGCAGCAACACTTTTTCCTTTCCGAAAGAAACTTCCATTTCAAATATCAGCCGATGATCGTTCTCGGAAAGCAGTTTCATATTTGTTACAGCTTCATAAGGCGCATACCTGAAATGCTTCAGCATATCCATCCCAACAATTTCAATATCCATCTGCAGCAACTGGTGATATACTTTCAAAAACCATTGCTTCTTTTGAGCATCAGCAAAAGAGAGGTAGTAATACCCGTTTCGCTGCTTACTAAAATTGGGATGCAGTGCTAATAATGTAGCAATAAATGTCTCTTCCTTTTCTTTATTGCGCTTTATAACAAACGAAGTCCCTTCTCTTTTTACTTCCAACAATTCCTTCCATGTGCCCTCCACTACATTTCCATCATATAGCCATTGCGGTGTCAACATCAAAAATGCATTGTTCAGCTCGCTTAGTAAAATCCTGTTCTGTGGTATTACTTCAATTTCGTTTACAGGAAAATGATTGTTTCTTTCAACAACGTAATGTTTGTCAAGATCAGTAAGAACATACTCTGCAAAGGCTTGCGGGTCTGTAGCATATTGAGCAATATTTGTTACGCTGATTTTTTCAAGTGCCAGGTAATCCTGCTGCGAAAGAATAAAATATTCATTACGACTCTCCAGTAAAAAATGCGTTCTTTTAAATTCCTTTAATAAATACAACGCTCCGTTAAGCATCACCTTGCATGATAAATTTAACGCATCATCAATCTTCTCAACTTCAAAACTCAAAGTAGGTCTGTAAGTACTAAACGAGCACGGAGCGGTGAGATAATTGTTTCTCCCCGGTTGTTCTTTTTTATGATACCATTTTACCAGTTGAAAATATGGTTTGAGCGATTCAATTGCTTTGTGCCAGTAAGCAATGATGTTCTTTCTAAAAAAAAGATTCCAGTCAGCGTCGGTTCTCTGAATGCTATGCCTGTGTTTAATGTGTTGTTTTTGTTCTACTATCGCTTCCTCACAACAATCCATTAATATATCCCTGGCCGGTTTAGGAAATTCTTTAAATTCCCTTCTCACCAATGGCCATTCCAGGTTATCAGCAGAGTAGTTTATCAACTTATCCTTTCTTTCAATCTTCAGCATACTGATCACAGGTGAGCCTTCACTGATCAACCATGGAGACAATAATAGAACCGGCAATTGCTTATTTTCCATTCAATAATATTAAACGAGGCTAAGCCGCAAAATAAAATGAAAATATTTGCATTGCTACTAGTGTTGAAAACAATTACTATTTTTTTGTTGATGATAAACCGGAGAGAAAACGTAGAATATATTCCAGGAAAGATTATTTTCTTTTCAGAAAAACCATTTTCTTTTCTAATACATCGGTAAATTCATCAAGCCTGGCATTGCTGAGCATTATATGTATTTCATTTCGTATTTTCTTGAATTCATGATGTATGGGACATGGGCGATTTTCAGAACATTGCTTCAATCCCAGTCCACAGCCTGAAAAAATTTTATCACCATCTATTGCACGAACAACATCCGCCATAGAACATTTGAAAGAATCATCATTCAAATAAAAACCACCATTAGGACCTTTAGTTGATTGCACCAGTCCCTGCCTTGCGAGTTCCTGCAGAATCTTAGCGATAAAATATTCAGGGCAGTCTATTGCCTGCACAATTTCTTTTATGCCTGACTTAGCTCCTTTTTTGGATTGCTGAGCTATTAAGATCATGGCGCGAATAGCATATTCGCAGGTTTTTGAAAACATTCAGCGCAATTATAGAGTACTAAGATAAAAATATTTTTAAATAGAGGATAAATATGTCCTTTATTTTTTTATCTTCACTTTCCGCATTGAAAGTTGCTTAATGAATAAGCTATGTCGCTAAAAATATGCTGCTGTATTATTGCCCTTATTACATTAAGCAGCCTGTGTATGAATGCCTGCCAATCATCTACAGAGAAAAATCAATTGGTTACAAAGAAAAAAGAACCAGAAGACCTGGGCAGGATTGATGCACTACCACTCACCTATAAATCTCCCGCAACTAATACATCAACACCCGAAAAAATTGAACTGGGCAGACTGTTGTTTTTTGATCCCATTTTGTCGGGCGGAAAAGATGTAGCCTGTGCTACCTGCCATCATCCTGAATTTGCGTATGCCGAAAGCATTGATCTTTCAATAGGTGTAAATGGAAAAGGATTGGGAGAGCGAAGATCATTCAATCATAATAATGATATACCTTTCACCAAACGCAATGCACCTTCTATTTTAAATACGGCTTTCAACGGAATTGATATAAACGGGGATTATGATCCTGCAAAAGCGCCGATGTTCTGGGATCTTCGTGCCACAAGCCTTGAAGAACAAGCATCTTTTCCGGTAAAGACTTTCGAGGAAATGCGCGGGCATGGATTCGATGAACCCAATATTGCAAATGAAATTATAAAGAGAGTGAATCGTATAGCACCGTACCAAAAATTATTTAAGAAAAGTTTTCCGGAAGATGCAACAATAACGCTTGACAATATCACAAAAGCAATTGCTGCTTTTGAAAGGTCGTTGGTTGCCAACAATTCAAGGTTTGATAAATACATGCGCGGTGACAAATCTGCGTTATCAGGCAGGGAACTGGATGGCATGAAAGCATATATTGAAGCTGGTTGTGGCAGATGCCACAGCGGACCTATGTTTTCTGATTTCAAGCCACACGTATTAGGCGTGGCTGATAATGAAAAGTTACCGGCACCTGATTCAGGTTTTCAAAAAACCTTTGCTTTCCGTACGCCTACCTTACGCAACCTACGGTTTACACGGCCATATATGCACAGTGGCAAAATGCAAACACTGGATAATGTGATGCTTTTTTATGAAGATCTTCATGGCAAAGAGCTGCCTAATAAAAATGTTCAGAAAAATCAACTGGATTCATTGGCAGTAAAACTGAAAGTAGAATTTAAAAATATAGACGCCATCATTGAATTTCTGAATACATTGAATGATGATCATTACGATAAAACAATTCCCGCATCTGTGCCAAGCGGTTTGCCCGTTGGAGGAAGCATAAAATAGAAATCGCTATACTCAGCGCTCTGATAATTGTAATACGCAAAAAGTACCGACAGGCATTTATCTTTGCACTGCATTTTATTATAACACATTCTGTATGCCTGAACAAAAAATAGCAGATATCCGCATCAATTATTCAAAGAAAAGTTTGCTGGAAAATGATGTAGATGCAAATCCGGTTGAGCAATTTGGTATATGGTGGAAAGAAGCAATGGATTCTCAGATTCTTGAGGTAAATGCTATGACGCTTGCAACCGCATCTGTGGATGGTGTTCCTTCTGCACGGATTGTTTTATTAAAAGGCTTTTCACAAAAGGGCTTTATATTTTTTACAAACTATGAAAGTTTTAAAGCCCAGCAATTGCTGGATAATCCTAAAGCCTGTCTTGTATTTTTTTGGAAAGAGCTGGAGAGACAGGTTCGCATTACAGGACTTGTTGATAAAGTAAGCGCCGCAGAAAGCGATGAATATTTTCAATCACGACCAGAAGCAAGCCAGATAGGTGCTATTACATCTCCGCAAAGCAGGGTGATTGACAACCGGCAATGGTTAGACGCTCAATATGAGCGACAACTGCAACAACTATCCGGCAGTGAAATTAAAAGACCAGATTACTGGGGTGGCTTTATTATTAAGCCTGTAATTATTGAATTCTGGCAGGGGCGCCCAAGCAGGCTGCACGACAGGCTTCAGTATACTTTACAGGAAAATAATGAATGGAAGCTGGAAAGGCTGGCGCCGTAATTATAAAGGGAAGAATAAATCTCCCCTGTTTTAAATAATGTTACATGACGTGAACCGTGAGACGATACATGTGAAAATTTCACTTCTATCTTCTCACATCTCACGGTAAAAGCACTAGCTGGCTTTCTTCTTAGCAGCTGCTTTTTTAGGATTTGCCGGACGGCTTTTGCCAAAAGAACCCTGCGCTATTTTACCTTTTTTGGTTTTTTTATCTCCTCTTCCCATGATAAGTAATTTGAAAAATGTTATGAATAATATTTTAAGCAAAAATAAAAAAAGCAAGACACAACCAGTGTATCCTGCTTAATTAGTTAAACAATCTGCGATTATAATTTAGCAGATAATTCTTTACCAGCTTTGAAACGCGCAACTTTCTTTGCTTTGATTTTAATAACCGCGCCTGTTTGAGGGTTACGGCCATTACGTGCAGCACGCTTAGACACAGAAAAAGTACCGAAGCCAACAAGTGTTACTTTACCACCACCTTTCAAAGTTTTGGTAACTGCTTCAATAAAAGAATCTAATGAATCGTTAGCCTGTGTTTTAGTGATGCCGGCATCATCAGCAATCTTTGCGATTAATTCAGCTTTGTTCATGATAGAGCGTTTTTAGAATTTATTTGGTGGACAAATATAGATGGTTTTTGTATCCAACAAAATTTTTTATACATTTTTAACGGAGCATAAAAATCCTTGTGAACCCGCACCCCGTAAGGATTATACGAAAAGGGGAAATGTACGATGTCTGACAAAGGAATACTACTACCCTTTGAAACCCTTTGTGGATAAGGGTTTCAGAAATCAAGAGCCGGAAGGCTTGCCGGTTAAGGGTTTGAAGGAATTTACAATAAAAACCGGCTCAGCAATATGTTTTTTATTCTTATCCACAATTAGTTCACAAGCCGCATTACACTTCGGAAAGCTATAGCCTGGTTACCCCAACGATCTATAGATTTTTGTCGCAACACCGGTGCACATGTTCTTACATATTCTTCATACTTTTCAATTGAGTCTAAAAAAAATTGCACAGCATATGTAGGCCCGTCTTCGTCATCCTGCTCAAGCAGGTGGAATATTTTATATGCTGTAAATAAACCGATACCCATCATTTCAGGTATATGTATTGTTTGCTGCCAGCTCAACCATTGTTCTGCAATCTGCCAGCTTACTTTAGTTGTAACATTATATAAAATCATTTCACAACTACTTTTTAGGAATTTCTTTTACCAGCCTGTAAGTTAAGAATGCCAGTAATAATAAAACAACTACAATAATCAGCCATAACCAAAAACTGGTGATCAATACCTTTTTAATTACCGGCATTTTTGATACTCCTTCATTCTTTTGTGGGGTATCTACTGTAAGCTTTTCATCCACTACTTTAATGCTTTCAGTAAAATACTGAAGATCGTATACCGGTGCACCAGCTGACTCGTATCCACATAATATAAAATATTTTTTCCCAGGTTTAAAGTCTGCTATAAGATATTGATTTAACTGAAAAGCATGAACCTCTGAAATGCGTAAAGGCAGATCATCATTGTTATCAATTACTGCTAGAATATTTTTGCATTTATCACCATACACAATCAAGCTATCCTTTCCTGGCTCTAACATAGTTTCACCAAGTTGCTTCGCAGTTAATCCTGATGTATCATATACTGTAATTTTTCTTTTGTACAATGAAGATCCTGTTAGAGTAAAATGCAGCTTGCTTACAGGATATGCTTCATTGAAATGTAACACTCCATATGTTTTATGGTTGCTACTGTCTATCTGCTTTATAACAGGCGATGGCAGTTCAACATATTTTCCATAAATATTACGCGTGAGCAGAAGACCTGCTTTAACAATATTCAATGGAGATGTTCCTTTATCCTTAATAGTTATAGCCAGGTATTTATACCTGATGGGTGGCAATGAAATTACCTGCAGGTATTCATCGCCTGTTTCATTTTCAGAATTGCCTAATAATATTTTATCATCAATAGCAAACCATTCATGCATATCATCGCTGCCCAATATGCTGGCATCGCGGTATACGTTTGCATTCTTTATTACCAATACAAAGCTGTAACCAGCCTGCATTGGGTTGCTAATCTCGTTTAACAAGGCTTGTAAAATAATCTGCGTATTGCTGTCCTTCGATTTTGTAACCGATACAATAGGAAATATTTTCAGTTCCTTATCATTGATAAGGGGTTGTTCCCTTTTTAAAAGGTAAGGCACAGGTTTCTCAAATTCATCTATAATCCTTATGTCCGAAAGATCTGCGTTGCTTTTTGCAGTTAGTGCAGGCGGTACCATTATTCTGTGAAAGCCTGGTTGTTTCACTTCACTTATCGCTGCTTTAAAAGCAAATTGCGCATTGCTATAAAGTGATAAGAGTAAAAGAAAAAGCAATAAGCTCCTATTCAGTTTTATGTGTGCTTTCATCTTCAATAATTATTCTTTTCAATCGTTGGTACATAAAGGAAACGATCAGCAATAATACACCAAGGCAGAAAAACGCCGCGATTTTCCCTGTTACAGGAATATTGCGGATATCGAATAAAAATAATTTCAGCAGTGTAAGGCTGAACAATACAAGTGAAATAATACGGAGTGTTTTATATTTAAACTGCATGCCCAACCACATTAAAACGAAAGAGCACAATCCCCAAATGATCGGCAATCCTGTTTTTATATATATTCTTTGCAAATCGCTTAAAGGCTCAGCATTGGAATAAAATAAACTATTGACAAGTAATTGTCCTTCAATGCTGATAAACGCCATTATTATTATGCAGAGCACCCAGGTAACGCCATTATAATTTTTAATAGCAGTTATTTTTCCGGAACGAAGCAATTGTATGAGACGGTAAATAATGATCAACAATACTATGGCGCTTAACCAGTGTGCTATAAAATGAGCGTTGTTTATTTTACCGCTTAGCATTTCGTACTGCACATTAAATGTTTCAGCCGAAGACATGAAATACCAAATAATAGCTACTCCAAATAAAATAGGAATATACAAAGCTTGTTGAAAAAGCTTTACGCTGTTTGCTACGATGGTAAATAATAGCACAAAGCCCAACGAGTATAATAAAAGATACAACCCATGCAAACCCGAACCAGGATAACGGCTCATGAACTGGTGATTAATTTCCAGCGCACCACTTGCGTATAAAAGCAGTAATGCTACTATTAAAAGCGTACGCCTTCCAGGTAGTACAGTATATACACTTGATTGCGCAAGGGTATCTCTTTTTTTAAGCTGCCATAAAGCAAAGCAACTTAGCGATGCATAGAAAGTTGTAATAAATCCCTTGTTTGCCAATATTGTTCTTATAACCTCTGTATTACTGTATATCTCTACCCAATCAATAAACAAACTTATCAGCATTGCTACCCATACTATAAAAGAAGAAAGCAGAATAATTTTTATACCCGACTTCTGGAAAAGCCAGTATAGCAATACAGCTTCTGATGCCCAAAAGAGCGTGATATTATTACCGCTTAATTGTATGGGTGCTGTAAGTGAAATAAACGTAAGTGTTATTCCAATTAACAGATAAAGAATATTGGTATCAACTTTTTGTTTACGGAATAATATGTATGAAAGTACCAGGTTAAAAATACCCATGCCTGCACTGAATAAACCACGATAAGTGGTTGCTTCCATTTGTGTGAGTATATACAATCCCGATGAAAAATATACACAGGTATTGGCCAGCAAAATACCAAAGTCGGAAGCAATGAATTTTCTATTCTCTCTTATGTTATATGCAATATTGATAAACAGGAAAAGCATATAAAAAACAGTGGCAAAAATAAATCCATTACGATAAACAGTAGTGGCAGTTTTATATGGTAACGTATACAGCCATGACTCAAAAAGTATAGCCGTAAAAATAAACGCCTGTAAATTGAGTAAACGCCAGGATTTACGGTAGGCGATAAATAATAACCCGGTATTTAAAATAATGAGATAAATAAAAAGAGACACATAATCTCCACTGCCGTTACTGGCCATAAAAGGCGTTGCAAAGCCTCCTACCAAAGCAATGATGGCGAGTTCCTGCCTGTTATATAATACAGATAACATCACAGCAAATGCTGTAATTACCAGCATTATTATGAATGTTGTAATCTGTGTAAACAAATGATATTCGTGAAAACCAAGCGTGATGGTGAAATAAAATACTGCGAGGCCTCCACCTGCCAGCACTGAACTGAAAGCGTGATAATTTTTCCGCATTACATGGGCCAGCCCGATTAAAATTCCGCCGCATATAACACCAACACCTACTCTTCCTGCAGCACCGATCCAGCCATTATCTATAGCATATTTTACAAAAAAGCCTATTGCCAGCACCAGTACGGCTATACCTATCTTATTTACCAGGTTTTCACCAATAAATTTTTCAAGATCAGGATGTCGCTCAAAAAAACCAGGTTTCGGTGGTGAAGGTGGCACGGGCGGTTTAGGTGGTAGTACTGGTTTGGGGCTCTCTATAATGGGTGTTTCTTCTTTTGCAGCAGGCGTAGCTGTTACCACATGTTGTTCATTACTTACTTCAGCTACAGGCTCAGTTACCGGGGATGATTGCTCCGGTACTATATATAATGTCTCTTTTAAAGGCTTTTGATAAGATTCATTAACCGATTTAGTGGTTTCCTTTTTAATTTCCTCGTGTTTGGGTGCTGTATTTATACGGGATACCTGCTCCTGCAGCGCCCTGATGTCTTCCCGAAGCATTTCACTTTCCCGGACTATACTTTTTTTCTGATTGACAATAAGGATAATAAGCACTATAAAAAGAACAATGGTTAACATCAATTCCATAGCAAAGGGGGTTTCTGGTGGTTGTTTAAAGATACAGTTGCGAAACTAAAACACAAATTCTCCGCTCGTTTTGACATATGTCAATGAAACGAACTTTTATTACATAAAATTCTGGACTAAATCACCCAGGATTTGGCCTATCACTTTTGCCTTTCTGTCGAAACGTCGAAACCAATCTACATCGCTCCTGGCCTGTTTTTAAAGCAAATATGATTATCATATATCAATCAGCTGGACTCAAGATAAAACCATAAAACAATGTCTCTGAGCTGGTTGTAAAATAATTGACGAAAATCCTTTTAGGTCAACCTGAATAAATCACTCATCGACATATACGTGCAATATCCAATTAGCATAAGCAATAACCCTTACTTAAGTGGCGTTATTTCTACGCATGAATTTGTCAAAGTAAATCTTATGAAACATTTTATACTCTTTATTACTCTTACGGCTTTCGCCCTCACAGCCAAAAGCCAGTGTACCACTTCAGGTAATCAAACTTCTTATGGTACTAACAACGTTTGGATAGGCTATGTATATGATAATATGGATTTTACCAACTACCGTAGCTATGTAAACGAAGGTGCAACTGCCAGCCCCAATTTTGATGAGAATTTTGGTGGTGATGATGTAACTTATAATACAACAGGTTGCAGTATCCAAACCTCTACTTTTAGTGTTAGGTATAAGCTTACCAAAACATTTGCCAGCGGTAATTACACATTTACTGTTGGTGGTGATGATGGTTTAAGACTTAGCCTTGACGGTGGTTCTACCTGGGTTATAAACCATTGGAACGACCAGTCGTATACTAGTTATACTTATACCACAACTCTTAACGGTACTTATAATATGGTACTGGAATATTACGAAAATGGTGGCGGCAACAGGATCTCTTTTAATGTTACTGCTATTTGCATGGGAACAGAGAATACTTCAGTGTATGGTACTAACAATGTGTGGAGAGGTTATATTTATGATGGTACTAATTTCGACCTGTATAGCGGTGTTGTAACTGAAGGAACCAGTTCAAACCCTGCATTTGATGAAAGCTTTGGTGGCTCAAATGTTACCTATGCTACAAGCGCATGTGGTGTTCAAACGGAAACTTTCAGCGCTCGTTACCGTCTTACAAAAACATTTGCTAACGGTACTTATAATTTTACAGTTGGTGGTGATGATGGCTACAGGTTAAGTGTTGATGGTGGCTCAACATGGGTTATCAACAGATGGAATGACCAGTCTTATGTAAGCACTACTTCAAGCACAATGACTTTGAACGGTACCTACAACATGGTATTGGAATATTATGAAAACGGTGGCGAAAACCGCATAAGTTTTGCAATGCAAACTTTGTCTTTATTGCCTGTAACATTAGAGTTTTTTAATGCACAGGAAAAAAACAATACTGTTGAATTGAATTGGGGTGTTTCTTCCAACAGCGATCCTAAATCATTTGAAGTAGAAAGAAGTGCAGATGGTACTTCATTTACAACTATCCGCAAAGTACAATCAAGCAACAATAGTTCGGTATTGAATTACAACTATACTGATGCAAACCCGGTTAGTGGCGTAGCTTACTACCGTTTAAAAATCACCGACTTAACAGACGTTATCACTTACTCAACCATCATTTCTGTTCGTACAACTGTAGCTGCAAACGATAAAATAGCTTTTTACCCCAATGTAATTACTGATAACTACTTCCAGGTTAAAGCAAATAAAAATATTAAGAATGCCGTAGTAACCATCAGTGATTTAAGCGGTAGAATTATTAGTAAACAAAATATTGGTACGCTTACAGCAGGTCAACCTAGCCGTATATCTACTGGTAATGGTAAACCCGGTAAAGGAATGTATATAGTAGTGTTATCTGGCAATGAATCACAGATCAGCACTGGAAAGATAATTATTCAATAAACAGTTGAATGATTCAGCGATTCTTTGGTATCTACATGCAGAAAGCCACTTTTTTAAGTGGCTTTTTTTATTTCAGCGTTTCATCGAAATACTAAAATTTGTATTAAAAAAATAGTATCTTTCATACGATTCAAAATTATTAATAAACTTATCCTTATTACCTGATCTATCGGCTTAGCACCACATCCGTCTCGTTAAAATAATCACCATTCATGCTGGCCATATTAATGATCC
Organism: Agriterribacter sp.; assembly: GCA_047600465.1. GTDB lineage: Bacteria > Bacteroidota > Bacteroidia > Chitinophagales > Chitinophagaceae > Agriterribacter. Next base: position 1,607,391 of record JASGKU010000004.1, on the reverse strand, counting down.
ATATCCTTATAAAATTCTTCTTACTACTAAACATCCTTTAGGCAGAATACAAGGAGAATTATCAGCAAACATTGAGCTCCCGTACCTTAAAAAGCCTGGTTTAATAACAACCGGGTAGATGAAGTTTCTTCTCTCGTTATAAATATACTCCGTTACCATGTGGCTACTAAAAAGCATTTTTGTAACCTCTAAAAAACAATAGATTATGAAAAAAGTAGAATCCAACATCATTGTGCTTATCCATGGGGCATTTGTAAGCAGTGAAACATGGACGCCATGGAAAGATTATTTTTCCAGTAAAGGATATCATGTATTAGCACCACCATGGCCACACAAAAATGCATCTGCTAATGAATTACGCCGCAGGCATCCCGATCCGGATGTAGCTTCTTTGCGTTTGCAGCAATTGGTTGATCACTATGCTGAAATTATTCGTGAACTACCGGAAAAACCTATACTGATAGGGCATTCTATGGGAGGGCTGATTACACAATTGCTTTTGAATAAAGGATATGCGGCTGCAGGTATCGCTATACATTCCGTGCCTCCGCAGGGAGTAATCCCTACAGAGTTTTCATTTTATAGAGGAGGTTGGAAAAGTCTTGGGCTTTTTACCTCTACTCAAAAAACATATTTAATGACGCTCAAAGACTGGCAGTATGCTTTTACCAATGGTATGACCATAAAAGAACAACAGGATTCTTACAACAGGTATGCTGTTCCTGAATCGAAACTTATAGCCAGGGATGCATTAACGAGCGTGGCAAAAATTGATTTTGAAAAACCGCATGAGCCGTTGCTATTTATCGCCAGCAAAGCAGATAATATTATTCCTGCTTCGCTCAATTACAGGAACTTTAAAAGATATGCTAAGAATGGATCCGTTACAGCATATAAAGAATTTGAAGGGCGTAATCATTATGTAGTAGGATTACCTACCTGGCACGAAGAGGCGGGCTATATATTAAACTGGCTAAATACATCAGGTGAAGAAAAAGGAAATGTAACTATTTTGCCCATGAACCAATTCTCCGAAACAAGCGTACTCTAACCGGTGATTCAGTTATTCCTTATCCATTTGGTCCATATCTTGTAAAAGTTGCGTCCTGTTAACACTACTCACAGAAAAGTGAACGTATATAACAACTGCCATAATTTATATACGTTCATTTTTTTAATTTTCCCTTCAATCATCGCCAGAATTTCAGCTTGCAAAATATACACTGCCATAGGGCTGTCACCTATGTGTACGTAGTTTGTGGTTAATTATTAAAGTAGCCAATATGATAGAAATTTATAAAACCAACGTACAAAACAGCACCCAGGGTAAACGGCTCATAAATGCATTGCATACATTATTCCCTTTTTACAGGGCCAATTTTGATTTGCATGATTGCGATAATATTCTTCGGATAGAAAGCACCGCCGGAATTATAGATGATGAAAATATTATCCGCGTGATGGAGACTTATGGGTTTGTAGCCGAGCCTTTGCCAGATTGAAAAGAACACGAAACCAGAAGGTTCTGACTGCTTTTATAAAAAACGTTATATCGTACAAAAAAATCCTTCGCTTACCTTTGCGGCATGAATTATTTCAAAAAGCTGCAGGATCTGCTGAAAATAGAAAGGGCGCAGGATCAATTAACGTATCAACAGCTTATTGAATCTTCATCTGTAAACGACCGCAGAGCCAACGGGCTTACCTGGTATCCTATCGCCATACGCGATACGGAAATGAGCCGGGGTGATTATATTACGGTTGAGGTTGAACGCACTACCCATCACGATCTCCCCCATCAACTCCGTTTTGGAGCATCTGCTGCATTGTTTTCCAATCACAATGCCAAAGAAAATCGTGTTGAAGGCGTGATCAATTTTCAATCGGGTAACAAATTAAAGATCACCTTAAGAACAGATGAACTGCCCGACTGGAGTAGCGATGGAAAGCTTGGCATCGATCTGTTGTTTGATGACAATAGCTACGATGAAATGCAGCAGGCGCTCAAAACCGCTATAGCATTATATGAAAATGATAAAGAGAACAGGCTTATTAAAATATTAACCGGCGAAAAGCCAGCCACTTTCCAGGAAACAGATTTTCATTTTACCAATACAATACTCAACACATCTCAAAAAAGAGCCGTCGAAAAAATTCTTTCGGTTAATGAACTCTGTATTGTGCATGGTCCTCCGGGTACCGGTAAAACCACCACATTGGTACAGGCCATCAAAGCCTTGATTGCCCAGGATCATAAACAGGTTTTAGTAGTGGCGCCGAGCAATACTGCTGTAGACCTACTGAGTGAAAAATTATCTGAACAGGGTTTAAACGTTTTAAGAGTAGGAAATCCTGCCCGTGTGTCAGAAAGATTAATGTCGCTAACACTTGATAGTAAGATGGCTGAGCATAGCAGCATGAAGGATGTGAAGAAGATGAAAAAACAGGCCAATGAGTTTCGCAATATGGCGCATAAGTATAAGCGTAATTTTGGAAAAGCAGAAAGAGAGCAGCGCAAAGCACTGTTTGATGAAGCACACAAAATTATTAAAGACGTTGAACGAACCGAGCAATATATTATAGACGACCTGGTAGCACGTGCCCAGGTTATTACTGCTACACTGGTAGGCGCCAATCACTATAGCGTGCGCAACCTGAAATATCACACGGCAATTATTGATGAAGCCGGACAAGCGTTAGAACCTGCCTGTTGGATCCCGATATTAAAAGCACAAAAGGTAATACTGGCGGGCGATCATTGCCAGTTACCGCCTACTATTAAATCAGAAGAAGCGGCTCGTAATGGACTCAATACTACACTGCTTGAAAAATGCGTTGCGAAACATCCCGATGCGGTTGTATTATTAGAAGAGCAATACCGCATGCACGAAAAAATAATGGGTTACTCGTCTGGTGTATTTTACCAGCATCGTTTAAAAGCGCACCCTTCTGTTGCACAACACCTTTTATTTGATGCTGACAATCCCATTGTTTTTATTGATACCGCCGGTTGTGGCTTTGATGAAAAAACAGAAGGAACTGCTATCAGCAATCCCGAAGAAGCAGCTTTTGTTTTTAAACATTTTAGCCATTTAATAAATGAGCTGAGTACACATTACATCAATGGTCATTTTCCCAGCATTGGTATTATTTCTCCCTACCGACAGCAAATACAATTGCTGCGGGAACAATTGCAAAACAATACTGCATTACAGCCATACACCAATAAAATTGCTGTAAACACCATTGATAGTTTTCAAGGGCAGGAAAGAGATATCATTTATATAAGCATGACACGTAGTAATACAGAAAGCAATATTGGTTTTCTTTCAGACATCCGCAGAATGAATGTGGCGATGACGCGTGCCCGTAAGAAACTGGTGGTAATAGGTGATAGCGCTACGCTTAGCCAGTTGCCGTTTTACGCCAACTTTATCAGTTATGCCGAACAACACAATGCTTATGTAAGCGCCTGGGAATTTGTGGATATGTAAGCTGTCATCGAAATTCTCCCCGTCATCGCGAGACCGCTGCAAGAGCTTTAAATATTCATCCTGCTTACGCGGTCGTGGCGATCTCCCGGAGTAGATAAGACTGCTGCAAATCCATAGTGGCTTATCACCCACAGGAGATTGCTCTGTCACTGCCCCTCACTAAGCAGAGCTTCGGTGTAATCGCAATAACGCGAAGAGAGCAATCTCTATTCGATCTGCTGCAAATAATAAACAGCTAACGTAATTAATACGCATTTGTCTCCGCCATAGTCCAACTCTGCACTTTTTTTACAAGTACTTTTTCCGATCCACTAAAAACTTTTATTCCTATGCTGTTTTCTAATTCAGGATATACTACCTGCGTTATGCACTGCCGGCCATTAGCAAATACTTCAATAATAGATCTGTCAAGAAATATATCCAATTGCAATGGCGCTCCTTTTGCTAATTCAAATGGCGCTCTTTGTTCACTTACTGTTTCGGGAAATCCATCCACCGGCGGACCAAACATAGCGTTGGATGGCATTTTTACCGGGGCTTTTACAGATGAGTTGATAAAGTTAATCATCAGTTCCTTTTTTACAGGATCATAACTAATAACGGTTTCTTCTTTACCATCAGGCGAGCAGAATACTTTTACACCATACGGAGTTGTGGCACCACCAATTATATCCAATTTGAGTTCAATAGATTTTCCTTTTGCTTTTAATATACGCTCTGTACCAGGCGCAAGTAATATATTATTTTCCACTACCTCATTCGAACGCAAAGCTTTTATTTCTTCTGGTGGCTGTATTTGCAGTACATTCTTATTATTTAACGAAAGCACTCTTGGTAAACTCATAATACCAGACCATCCATAATCTGGTAGTCCTTCGGGCTTTCGCTCCAATGACCATCCCCAGATAATATTTCTTCCTTTATCGTCCTTTAATTGTTCCGGTGCAAAAAAAGTTCCACCAGGCCAATTCATACGTCCATGCTGTTCTATAGTAAACTTATCATTGGCAAAATTGCCAATATAATATTGCGTGCCTATATTATGACTGATAAAAAGCAGCATTGACTTATTTCCTATAGAAAAAAAATCAGGACAGGAAACGTCTTCTGATGCATATAACATGCTCTTACTGCTATCAAGCAGTTTACCCAGGTATTGCCACTTGTACATGTCTTTCGACTTAAACAATGCTGGTGTTTTACCACCTGAGATCTGGTAATAGTATCCGGCTTTCTTATCATACCAACCTTCAGGATCCCATGCAGTATATTTTCCCGAGTTGCCAAATGGATCATCTGAAGAAGGGGTTTTTAAAACAGGATTGCCTTCAAATTTTTTCCATACTCTCAGATCAGGATCTGTGGAATACGCAACCATATTTGCAGAAGCACCCTGACCATGATACATAATATGCGGTACACCCTCTTTTGATAAAAAAGTTCCGCCACTAAAAATCCCTTCTTCCAAATCTCCATCTTTTATATTGAGCATATCCGGCCAAAGCGACCAATGAAAAAGATCTGTGCTCACTGCATGCCCCCACACATGCTCATACTTGCCATTGCGCAGTTTCTGATAAATATATCCAAGATGATATTTTCCTTTCCAGTATATAGCACCGTTAGGATCAAAAGGCATTGCATGTCCTTCGGGCGCTACAAAATGATAAATGGGGCGATGTGGATCGGATTGCATGAGTGAACGCAGCGAACGGGCATCGTTCACCAACTCCTGTATTTCTTTTGGTTTGTCCTGGGCTAAACCATTATAAAAAGACACAAAGAGGAAAAGAAATGCAATTGAAAATTTCATGAAAAACAGTTTGAGTTGAACGAGCTATAATCAACCCGACTAATATATTTCATTTTTTGAAACTAAAATTATTTTACCTGCTTCTAAAAGATTTGACTACCATATAAACCGTAGGAAGAATTGTAATTGCTAATGTAAATGGCAAAAACCATTTGCCCAGTCCACTTGCCTTTCCTGTACCAATCAAAAATGTATATACGAGTATAATTGAAAATATGATCAATACTGATAATTTCAAAAGCCTCATCATTCTTGTAGCAATCGTATACTGCGTCTTTGCATTATCAATAGTGATCTTCACCATATAATTAAAAATCTGGGGATATTTATTCAGCAATGTTATGAGGGCAAAAACAAACGTGCCTATCACAGGCAGAAGAAGCATTGTTTCTTTTCCACCATGGTTATCTGCTGCTCCTGTAACATTAAAATGAGTAGGAATGGAAGCGGGAAGATGAAACCATGCATACATGGTGAATATCCATAAAAATAATAACAGCATCCAACCGGCATATTCAATACACCGGTCAAAAGAAGATAGGTGTAATTTTATAATTGGTCTATTTTCCACATTGGTGTGGTTAGATAGTTAGGGAAAAACAAACTGTAATAAAATTACAAGATTATTGTTGAGGTGCTTTCAGCTTTGCTAGTATTTCAGTAGAAAAAGCATCTTCAGATGCGCCATAGCCCGTAACCAATACGCCTTTTATACCTGTTTTAGATTGTATGGCATATACAGTCGCTTCATCTCCCGGGTCGCTGTTGCCTTCGTACCTGTATACATCCACAATATCAAATTCAGTTGCTTCAAATCTATCCTCACCACATACAAGGCAATTATCATGAAGATTAAAATCAACCGTAAATCCCTGCTTTTTTAATTCATTCAATGCGGTTGAAACTGTAGCATAATGTGTTTGATGTTCCATATCAAAAAATTTAGAAGATCAGATAATACAGTAAAATTAACTCCTTTTGCTTGTCTTTCTTAAATCAGGAAGAAACACCGTAACAATGCCAAGCAATGGCAAATATGCACATACCTCAAAAACAAAATTCACGCTGGTATGATCTGCCAATAAACCCAGTAGTGCAGAGCCTAAACCACCCATACCAAAGGCGAAACCAAAAAACAACCCTGAAACCATTCCAATTTTGCCGGGAACTAACTCCTGCGCATACACGAGAATGGCAGAGAATGCAGATGCAATGATCACGCCTGTTATACCGATTAAAATCCCTGTCCATAACAAGTTTACATGTGGCAACAGTAAGGTAAACGGCGCTGCGCCGAGTATAGAAACCCAGATGATAATCTTTCTTCCAAACCTGTCACCAAGATGCCCGCCCAATAAAGTTCCTGCTGCAACCGAACCTAAAAATATAAACAGGTACAATTGAGACTGCGGAATACTTACGTGAAACTTGTCTATCAAATAAAAAGTAAAATAGCTGCTGATACTTGCCATGTAAAAAAACTTAGAAAAGATTAGCAACAGCAGTATAGCAAGAGAAGTGATCACTTTTGTTTTTGATAAATGATGATGCCCTTCGGAAGATGCAGCTTTTTTTGAAGCCCTGAGTGTAAGATGCGCGTTATACCAGCCACCCACTTTTGATAAAATCATTATCGCCAATATTGCCGCAACACTAAACCATACAATATTCGATTGACCATACGGCATTACAATAGCTGCCACCAGTAAAGGTCCTATGGCACTGCCACCATTCCCTCCTAATTGAAAGATGGATTGAGCTAAACCACGTTTGCCACCGGATGCATAATAGGCAACCTTTGAAGCCTCCGGGTGAAAAACGGAAGAGCCTATACCAATCAACGCGGCGGATATTAATATAGTTTCAAAACCATGCGCAAATGCCAATAGCACAATACCAATTAATGAAGCGGCTAACCCAAATACAAAAGAATAAGGGTGTGGTTTTTTATCGGTATAATTTCCAACGAAAGGTTGCAGAATAGAAGCCGTAACCTGGAAAACAAAAGTTATCAAACCAACCTGTGAAAAACTTAATTGATAATTGGCCTTCAGTAAAGGATAGGATGATTGCAATACCGACTGAATCATATCATTCAGTAAATGGCTGATGCTGATGGCAAACAGAATGCTGTAAAAGGTTTGAGGAACTATTCTTGTTTCGGGCGAAGCTGCAGGGGCAGTTAATACTTTTTCCATAAATTCATTTTATCAAATCATCTAATACGTCTATTTATCTATAATCCTGGCTGCGGCATTCCAGGCTTTTTTTGCATCTTGCTGAGTGATGCTTTCTAATAATTGTTCATGCAGGCGTTGTGTTTCTTTGAATATATCCGTATCACTATACAATTCAACAAACCATTTTTTTAAGTGTATGGAGAGTGTACGATACAATTCAGAAAGAATATCGTTTTTTGAAGCACCGGCAATAGCAGAATGAAATTCAATATCGGCGTCTACACATCCCGAAAGGTCATTTCTATCTGCTCTTTTTTTTCTGAGTTCAAGCGCCTGTTTCATTTTTTGGAGATCTGCCTTTGTTCTTTTCATTGCTGCCTTCTCTGCTATTTTCATTTCCAATAATTTACGCACTTCATCAAGGTCTTCATTATCCACTCTTTGTAACCGCTGCGAAAATGGTTCTTTTATACCGCGGTTTTCTTCCACAAACATGCCCACGCCTTGTTGCACTCTTATTAAACCGGAATGAACAAGAATTTTCACTGCTTCTCTAAGCGTAGATCGCCCTACACCGAAGGATCGGGTGAGCTCAGCTTCCGTAGGCAATTGATCATTCGGCTTGAGTTTATCTTCTATAATCTCCTGCCGGATACTGTTGGCCACTTCATCAGCCAAGCTGATTTTTATTATTTTTTTTGTATTCATCATGTCATCAGACAACTGCAAATATAGAACAATTCACTTGGTGAAAAAAAATTCTAACAAAAATGAACACATCTGAACTTTGTTTGATCCGTTTACAAAAAAATATACTGGCAGAGTATTTGCTGTAGGTGTTAGCACTTAACTTAAACTGCTGCTGATGAAACCATCCATCCAATTAGTCCTGTTACAAACCTTACTTCTTTTATTATATCCCCATATGCATGGCGTTTCTCAGCCATCAAATTGGCAGCCACGTGGCATTGGCGGTGGCGGTAGTATGTTTTTCCCAACTATTAATCCAGCCAATGATAACGAGTTTTATGTAACCTGCGATATGAGTGAGTTGTTTCACAGCACCGACTTTGGTGCGAGTTATACACAGCTTCCTTTTACTAAACTGCAGGCAGGGAATCTCTCCACGTATGAATTTACCAATAACAATAATGTGGCATACTGCATTGCCAATGATGGAAATATCAATTATGGCGTGCGCACAATGGATGGAGGAAATACCTGGACTGCCTTACCAGGCAATCCTGAAGCGGATGAAGGCGTATTTACACTGAAAGCAGACTATGCAACTCCGGGCAGGATTATACTAGGCTATTATGGTTCGCTTTACATCTCAAATAATTTCGGTGCAAGTTTTACATTAATACGGTCAGCTGCCAATAGTGGCGCAGGGTTAGTAACAGGAGGTGTTTTCTTTGATGGCAATGCTATTTATATAGGAACCAGCGAAGGCATATTATTCTCTTCGGATGGCGGAACAAGTTTTACACAACTGTCCGTAACCGGCATGCCTTCATCAGAAGCCATCTTTTCATTTGCAGGCGCGAAAGCTGGGGGTGTTACCCGCTTTTTTTGCATCAGTGCCAGTGTTGATGATATATACAATGGCATTGCACCATATGATTACTGGGGGTTTGCTAAAGGAGTATACTCTATGGATGCAGGCACCAACGCATGGACAAAAAAAATGAACGGCATTGATATTGAAAGCGATTTTGTAATGTATGTAGGAATGGCTAAAAATAATATCAACACGGTATACCTTGGTGGTAGCGATGGAAATACCAGTGGCAATAATGTTTTAAAAACAACCGATGGAGGTAACAACTGGGCTAAAGTTTTTTTAACCGATAACAACCAGAATATTCGCACAGGATGGTCGGGACAGGGTGGTGACCGTGGTTGGGGATATGGTGAAGCCTGCTTTGGTATTACAGTAGCACCTAACAATGCAAATAAAGTATTGTTTGGCGATTTCGGCTTTGTGCATAAAACAAGCGATGGCGGCGCTACCTGGGAGCAAGCGTATGTACAAGCTTCTGACGAACACGCTGCAGATTCGCCTACACCCACCCGTCAGTATTACCATAGCATCGGACTTGAAAATACAACTACATGGCAGGTGCATTGGCAGGATGCGAATAATATGTTTGCGGGCTTTTCGGATATCAAAGGAATAAGAAGTAAGGACGCTGGACTAACCTGGAGTTTTGATTATACAGGTCATAACGCCAACAGCATGTATCGCATTGTCAAACATAATACGAACAACACGATGTTTGCAGCTACTTCCAATATTCACGATATGTACCAGAGCACCCGCTTACAGGATAACCTGCTGGACGCAGCGGATGCAGAGGGAAAGATTATTTATTCCAACGACAATGGGGCAACATGGGAATTGCTTCATTCATTTGGTCACCCGGTGTTTTGGCTGGCAACAGATCCTAACAACGCCAATCGTATGTACGCCAGCGTTATAAATCATAGCGGAGCGGGAGTAGAAGGAGGAATATGGATGACGAATAACCTGAATAATCTGGGAAGCTCTACCTGGACAAAACTTGCCAATCCGCCTCGAACAGAAGGACATCCGGCAAGTATTGGAGTATTGAATGATGGAAAGGTAGTATGCACTTATTCAGGAAGAAGAAATAATAGCAGTGCTTTCACTGCCAGTTCGGGCGTATTTATATATGACCCGGGCACTGCTAGCTGGACAGATGTTTCGGATGATGGTATGTTATACTGGACAAAAGATATAGTAATTGACCCTACAGATGCTGCACAAAACACCTGGTATGTTTGTGTATTCAGTGGTTGGGGCGGAGCACCTAATGGTTTGGGCGGCTTGTACAAAACTACCAATCGTGGCACTTCATGGACAAAACTTACCGACACTCAATTTGATCGTGTTACTTCTATCACCTTCAATCCTTCTGTTGCCAACGAAGCTTACCTCACTACTGAATTTCAGGGTTTATGGCGAAGTGCTGACATGAACACTGCAATACCCACATGGTCACTCGTTGCTAATTATCCATTTAAACAACCGGAAAGAGTTTTCTTCAATCCATTTGCGCCTGCTGAAATATGGGTAACAAGTTTTGGTAATGGGCTGAAAATGGGATTGCAATCTATCAGCCTTCCCATAAAGCTACTATCGTTTTCGGGTAACCGAAATAATGACTTCTCTACCTTACAGTGGACCACTGCTAATGAAGACGCTGGTGATGCTTTTGCAGTTGAAAGAAGTTTTGATGGAAATCATTTTGCTTCTGTTGGAAATTTGCCAGGGAAAGGCAATATCAACAATCAATACCAGTGGATTGATACAAGCAATGCAGCAGTAGTATATTACCGCATTAAAATAAACAGTGCTACCGGCAATTACTTTTATAGCCAGATCATCAAGCTGGAAAACAGTAATGCCACCAATAACCGTATTCGTTTGATGAGAAATCCTGTTAATGAAAATATTCCCCTGGAAATTGTGACAGACAAAACCGAAGCAACCGAACTACAGTTAATAGATCTGGCAGGGCGCACTATAGTAAAACAAACTTTCACCGCACAAAAAGGAACAAATCAATTGTTCATTAATATTTCATCTGTGCATAGCAAAGGAATATATATCCTGAAAGTAAGAATAGGCATTATGGATAAAACGTTGCGGGTGATGGTTATTAAATAACAACAACGGGAACAATAAGTCTTTCCGCGAATGATTGGCGGTCAGCTTTCGGCAATCAGCAATCTTTCCCTAATCAACAGCCAATGCAGAACCGCAGGTTCGGCACATTTTGTACCAAAGGATTTCAATCCGTTGTCTCCTTAACGCTTTTCCTGCGGTGAGCGCAAAGAAGCAACGAACACAATTGAATAATAATAGCAGCCATCGTAAAAAATAAAACCCCGGATTGCCGGGATTTTATTTTTCTGTCATTTATCTATATCTCTAAAACCAGCTCTTTATCCATTTTTCATTTACTGTATTATTTCCAGCTAATTTTCTTCTGCGTCTTCCATTGTCCATAGAATGCTTGATCATTGTTGCAAACACCAATGGAAGGAATACAACTGTCAACGGGGGAATACCAAGCATGGAGATCCATTTACCACCATACATCGTACGCATCGGACGTTTTAAACGCTCAGCAATCAGGTACATAGCTGGCACAATAATCAGCGTCATAAAGAATGCGAACATCAATCCGAATATGATAGTCCATGCCAATGGTTTCCAGAAACTGGCACTATCACCACCAAAGAAAATATGTGGATCGCCACTGGAGAATAAGCTTACAAAGTCAATATTGAAACCAACTGCAAGCGGTATCAATCCGAATATGGCTGCCAATGCAGTAAGCAATACGGGTATAATACGTGTTTTACCTGCTTCAATAATTGCTTCTCTTGTTTTCATGCCACGCCCTCTCAATTCATCTGCAAACTCAATTACCAATATCCCGTTCTTTACCACTATACCTGCCAAGCCTACCACACCTAAACCAGTAAACGCTACTGATACATCCATGCCTGTTAAACTAAAGCCAAGCAATACACCAATAATGCTGAATACAATTTCCATCAAAATAATTACCGACTTGCTTACAGAGTTAAACTGTAATACCAGAATGAACAAGATCAACATCAATGCTATAATCATTGCTTTCGCCAGGAATGCACCTGTTTCAGCCTGCTGAGCACCTTCACCGGTTTGCTTTATCGTAACGCCTTCCGATACTCCTCTGAATGCGTCAATATCATTTTTGATTTGTGCATTCACAGCAGTAGGTGTATATCCTTGTGAGGTCAGTACATTCGAACGTAGTGTTATGGTACGCTTTTGATCTTTTCTCTTTACACTTCCCAGCGTAGTAGTATAATCTACTTTCACCAACGAACTGATAGGTACGTTTTTAAAATTACCACCTGTCGCCATATCTCTGAACGTAACATTCATGTTCAGGAGGTCCGTCAAGCTTTTGCGCTGCAACTCATTGTTGCGCAATTGTATTTTATATTCATCATCTCCATCTTTAATTTTTGAGACCTCTTTACCAAACAATGCTGTTCTGATTTCCATACCAATCTGCGCCGATGATACACCCTCTATCAGCGCCCTTTGTCTATCAACCGTAAGGCTTATTTCCGGGTTGGTAAGATCAGCATCCATTTTCAATTCTTCTACACCAGGAATCTGTAAAGAGTCAAGATAATTTTTTAAACCTACGCTTGTTTTAATCAGCTTATCAAAATCATCACTGGCTATTTCAATATTGATTGGAGGATCGGTAGGTGGCCCACTTGATTCCTGGTCAACTGAAATCTCCGCTCCCGGAATACCTTTAATGGCCTTACGTACAGAGTCAAGTATAGCAGCCGTTGAAGCGCCATGTCTTTTTTCAAACTCTACAAACGACACCTGCACTCTTCCTAATTCAGGTCTGGTACTTCTATCACCGCTATTAGGATCGCTTGCACCAACAGCAACATTCGAGATCACACTTTCTACAATAGGATTTTTCTTTCCATTTTCAATACCCAATACTTTTACCACTCGCTGTTCAATATTCCGGGTTATAGAATCTGTATATTCCACGTTGGTACCTACCGGCAATTTCAGGTATACATAAATAAAATTAGGATCTGATTTGGGGAAGAATACTACACTAACACGCTGACTGCTCACCGATGCACCAAAAATCATAAAACTAAAGACAAGCAGCAGGAAAGTTGCTATTAATAGATATACAGGTTTCCATCCTTTCAATGCCCATTTTAATAATGACTCATAATGTCCCATAATCCATGGCAGCACCCTGTTCTGAAAAGCATGGATAACACCATCCAACACATAAATATTCAACAGCACTAATAAAACGAGAACGAGGATGATGTTGCCGAGGAATGGAGCACCGGTTGCATCCAATAAAAGCCCTGCTACAATGGCGATCCAGAAAAACGGTTTTCGGAAAATATCTGATTTTCTTTTTTTGTGCTCTCCTTCCGGATGATTCATGAAATCTACCGCAAATACGGGGTTCATGATAAACGCCACAATAAGCGATGCCGTAAGCGTGAATATCAACATCACCGGCAGGTATATCATAAACTTACCTATAAGCCCCGGCCAAAATAATAAGGGAAAGAATGGCGCCAACGTAGTGAGTGTTCCCGCCAATACCGGCACAAATACTTCACCCGCCGCCATCATAGCACTTTTTTCGGAATTGAGTTTTCCATTTGCCTGCGTGAAAATACGGTGTGTATTTTCTATTACCACAATGGCATCATCCACTATAATACCCAAACCAAACAGCAACGCAAACAATACCATGAAGTTGAGTGTAACATTCGTGCCTATAATAATATCAGCTAATGGCAAAAACTGGAAGGCAACAAACATACTCAACGGAACAGACAATGCCACAAAAAATGCATTGGTTACACCCATAAAGAACATCAGGATCACCAACACCAAAATAAAACCAATTACGATGGAGTTTACCAACTCATTAAATGAATGCCTGGCATTTTTACTTTGGTCTCCTGTTATAGTAACATTCAGATCTTTAGGCAATTGATCGCTTTGCATTTCTGCCATTATCTTTTTCACCTGCTCGGCAGTTTCAATCAGGTTTTCACCAGAACGTTTTACTATATTTAATGTAATTACGTTTTTTCCATCAAGACGTGCATAGCTTTCTCTTTCTTTAGTAGTGTCTTTAATCTGGGCTATATCTTTTAAATAGATAGCGCCGCCGGTAGGTCCACGAACAACAACCTTTTCAATATCTGCCGCTGTATGAAATTGTCCTTTCAACTGCATGGTTCTTTTGGTATCGCCCACTTCCAGTAAACCGCCAGTTACGTCCATATTTTCGCTCGCAACTGCATTCGAAATATCGTTAAACGTTACATTGGCACTACGCATACGGTAATTGTCTACATTAATCTGGAACTCACGTTCAGGCGCACCCACAATATCTACCCTTGTAATTTGCGGCAATTCTTCCAACCTGTCCTGTATATCATCCGCAATTTTTTTGAGCCTCATATTATCATAGTCACCACTGATATTTACATACATGATGGGTATTTCAGACAAAGCTACTTCCATCACAGAAGGCTCTTCTGTAAGATCAGTTGGCAAATCAGTTTTAGCCTTATCAACTGCATCCTTCACTTTCTGTACAGCCACATCAATATTTTCATTCGCATCAAATTCTACTACTATAGCTGAATAATCCTGTATAGAAGTACTGGTAGTTTTCTGAATTTTAACACCGGTTATCGCTTTTATCTGTTTTTCAATCGGCTGCGTAACCAGGTTCTCAATATCTTTTGGAGAGTTACCTACATATATCGTTTGTATATATACGGTAGGGATCACCACATCAGGAAACTGCTCTTTGGGTAAGGTAGCGAACTGCGTTATACCAATGATGCTCACAATGAGCATAAGCAGGTAGATGGATGTCTTGTTTTTTATACTCCAGGTAGTTGGCTTAAACTGCTTGAACTTTCCTGTAAAATTTTCTAAAGCGCTCATAGTATTGTTCTGTTGATCTCAAACAAATAATGGTCAATCTTTCGTGTGTCTTCAGGTTAATTAAGCCGCTGGAAGAATTAGGGGCTGGGCTTCATACAATCCCTGGAAGCCTTGTGTAATAATCTGGTCTCCTGCCTGCACGCCTGATTTTATTTCCACCTTATCCTTGTAGGATTGCCCGATAGTAATCATCTTTTTGTGGGCAACCCATTTGCCATTTTCCTGAACCGCCACCATCACAAATTTTCCTTTGTCGTCATTCTGCAATGCCGCTACAGGTATGGTAATTACATTCTTTACAGTATAGTCCTGTATCTGAACCATCGCAATCTGGTTAGGGCGTAAAGTTTTATCGTAAGGCATTTTTGCCTCTATATAAAATGAGCGGGTTAAAGGATCAATTATTTTACCAGCAACCGTAACTTTTACGTTGATGGTTTTATTGGCTTCAGGAAAATTCACTATCAGTTGGCTGCCCACGCTTACATTTTCCATATAATTCTCAGGTACCTGCGCTGTTACCTTTAAATCATCTGTATTAACTATGCGGATTTGCGGGCCTCCGACAAACAATTCACCTACCCTAACATTTACCGTTTCTGCTACGCCACTTATTTCTGCATATACATCTGAAAAAGATAATTCTTCCTTAGCTGTAGCTATTTGTTTTTCAAGATTGGTTACACTGTTTTTTGCATTCAGCAACTGTACCTCCGTACCAATTTTCTGATCCCACAGGTTCTGTTGTCTTTGCAACAGATCTTTTGCATACGCCAATTGTGTGTTCAACTGATCAATTTGCTTTTGATAAACAGCATCATCCAGTTTTAATAGTAGCTGCCCTTTTCTTACATTATCGCCCTGTTTAACATATAACGCTTTCACTAATCCGCCTTGCCCACGAGGCGCTACATATGCTATATTGGTAGCATCCAGCTTGCCCTGCAGATCGATATAATGTGTGAAATTTTCAGGTGCTAATTTGGCTGTAGTTACCAGTTTTGCATTTTCCTTTTTTAAGGAAGGGTCGAGCTTTATCAATTCTGCTTCCAAAGCAGCAACTTTATCATTTATTGTTGTTTGCTCGGCTTTCAATTTTCCAAGCTGGGCTTTCTTTTCCGCAATAGCTTTGTTCTCTCCCGGCTTTGAAGTGGAAGCACCGCATGCCGACAGCAATACTATTGCAGTTATTACTGAAGCAGCTTTTAATAGATTTTGCATATACCAGTTTTTATAAGTCAATCAAATTGTTTTAAAGAAAATAGTGTTATAGTTTACCTGTTGCTTTTACATAATCCACTCTTGCTATAATAGCGTTATATAATGCATTGATGTAATTGGTTTGCGCCATTTTCATATCTGTTTGCGCCTGTATAATTTCAGTATTGGATCCTGTACCTATCTCAAACTTTTTCTTTGTTTGATTGAATACAGTTTCCGCCAATTGCATGTTTTTCTTTTGATAATCGAGTGTTGAAATTGCGGTAGTAAAATTATTTTTTGAAGTGGTTATTTCGTTATCAATCGTATTTTTTAAATCTTCCCGTTGGTTTACACTTTTTTGTAAAGCAAGGTTTGCCTGCTGAATGCGTGCATTGGCTGAGAAACCCGTAAATATGGGAATATTCAGATTGAGTGTGATAGCCGAAATACTGAACCAGTCTCCTTTTCCGAAGAAGTCAAAGTCATTACGCTGTGCGTTTTTATTATAATATCCGTTCACAGACAAGGTAGGTAACTTTGCAAGTTTATATCTTCTTACATCAAATTCCCCCAATTTAATACCAAGGTCTGCATATTGAAAATCTCTTCGCTGGGTATAATCAAAATTACTTGCATCCAGTAATCCGTCTTTTATTTTTTCGTCGCTGATGGTATCTGTTAATGTTAATGAATCCTTTACTGGCATTCCCATCAATACTTTTAAGCCGATGTGACCATTCTGTATCTGGTTAAGCGCACTTATTTTTTCTGTTTGAAGATTTGCAATCTGTACAGTTAGTTTGTCAATATCCAATTGTTCACTAAAGCCATTATCAAACATTACTTTGGTATCGTGCTGCAGCTTTTCCAATAAAGCAATATTGGCATCCAGCAATTCTATCTGTGTTTTGCTGGCTACTAACTGGTAATATATTTTAGAAATGTTTGCACGGATAGCTTCTTCTGTCAATTCTTCTTTCTTTTCTGAAAATTGAATCAATGTGCTTCTTGCTTTCAATCCTACAAAAACCTGTCCGTCGAACAATAACTGATTAAGAGACACACCACCGGTTGCACCCCATTTTACACCAAAAGCCAGTTTTTCAAAAGTGCCTGGTTGTCCTCCAAAAAATTCAGCCGGAACAAGACTCACAGGAAGTTTTGCATTATATACCAGGGAACCACTGGCACTGATCTGCGGATAAGCCCTTCCCGTTACTTCCCGGTTTACCTGCTGTTGTACCTGCACATCTATCAGCGCATTTTTTACCTGTACATTGTTTTTCTTTGCATAGTCTAATGCCTGCTGCAATGAAAAAGCATGCTCATGCAGTGTATCCTGCTGTGCATATAAAACAGTGCTGAAAAACACTGCATACATCACTATTCCCCACTTTGCCAATTTCCATTCTTTCAAATTCATATATGAGTTTTTTGTCGTTGTTGTTGATATTTCTGAATAAGCTTTTGTCCTTTAGGGGTAACCAAACCATGTAAAAAATGGCTGGTAACCTCTTCCATAATGGTACCAAGGTTGAATCTTCCTAGTGGAAACAAGTCTGGGGTGAACAATAAAAAAACGGAGGCAAGTCTGAATCGTGCAATAATTTCTGTATTGATATCGGCACGGTACAGTTGAAGTTCAATACCTCTTTCGAGGTTCTCCTTTATCTGCTTGTACAAGAACTTATTCTTATGATCATTAAGCTTTTTATGCGCTTCCGGGTGATACTTCTGCAAATCGTACACAATAGTTGGGTTCATTGTCCTCAACATTTCCTGCACCATATCCATCGCCACAAATATCTCATGCACCGGGTTCTCACTTACGTCGCGCTGCATACAACACTCTTCCGTATTGGCGTTTACCACAATATCAATCACACTGTCTACCAATGCATCTTTATCAGCGTAAAACTGGTAAATGGTTTTTTTACTGATGCCAAGCTGGTTGGCTATCTCATCCATACTGATGCTGCGGATACCGTACTTTAAAAAAAGATCATGCGCCTTCTGGGCTATTCTTTCCTGTATCTCCATACTTCAAAATCTGGGGCAAAACTATGGAAACTTTTTTTGTTACCAAAGTTTCCATCACTTTTTTTTGCCGTTTGTCCATGTTTGTTGAAAAATAATATTATCATAATGCAAAAAAATAAGTGATCTACTTAAAGCAACAAGTGCCTCATGCTGATTTTTATATACTGTTTGATAAAAGATAAGAACTGGTTTTACCTTTATTGCGTATATAAGTATATGCTTAACCAGCTATTGATATATAAGATATGTTGTTTGTTTTTTGCAATAGGTGTTACATCCTGTACCAAGTACAACCTTGTTGCGTCTTCAACTACTGGTAATAATACAGCGATAGAACCAATACCGGCAGATACGACGAGTGGCGCAATAGGTTTTCTTGCACTGGGTGATTCTTATACCATTGGAGCGAGTGTGGAAGCAAAAGACAGGTTTCCGGCACAAACCAAGGTGATACTTGAAAAAAACGGCATTCAACCAGGTGGGCTTCATTATATTGCTGTATCAGGCTGGACAAGTGCTAACCTGTTGAGTGCAATAGCCAACCAAACCCCGTCTGATAGTTTTAAGATCGTAACCTTACTGATTGGTGTAAATGATCAGTACCGCGGATATGACATAACTGAGTACAGTAAGCATTTTACCGGATTGCTGGAGAAGAGTATAACATTGGCAGGTGGAAAAAGAAATCACGTATTTGTATTATCAATCCCCGATTATAGTGTTACACCTTTTGCATCCGGAGGTAACCGGGAGCAGATCCGTAAAGAAATAGATGCATTCAATGAAGTGAATAAAAACATCACTTTATCTTATAATATTAGTTATATAGATATTACGCCTGTTTCAAGAGAAGCATTGAATGATCCCGCATTGATTGCCCAGGATGGACTTCATCCCTCTGGAAAAATGTATGCAAGATGGGCAGAAATGCTGAACGCTGAGATACAAAGAAAATGGAAACAATAGCTTTTATGGCACTACAATGTTTTTACTTTGAATAGTATGTGCACTGAAATAGCCTAAAGCACCCCCGGAAATATTGCTTACAGGATTGGCCGGTGAAGCTGAATTATTATCGCCTGTGGCACCTTCGTTCAAACTGTACCAATATTTGTATACAGGATCAGCAATGCATAACATGTCAACTTTTACATGATCGCCGCTTTTTAGATCTGTATCGTTATCTTCATCGCCAAAAAGAAATAATTTTATTACCGACACATTCCCATCAGAGTACTCATCATTCCTTATATAAATATTCTTCTTCTTTTCATCATTCCGGTATAAAACAAAGCGGTAATTATTTCCCACCCCTACAGGATCATGATATTCCACATTGGCTGTTTTCCTTATCTCACCAAAAATATTTTCATCTGTAATATAAAGCGTGTCCATATTTACTTTTGACGGCATGGCACAGGAAGCTGTAAACGCAGTGCCATTAACAGTTACATTAAGTGTGTAAGTATTACCTACAATCCCGGTTAAAGTGTCGGAGGTGTATACCCCTGCAGAATCTTCTGACAGCACAGTAACGCTGTTATTATTATCCGTAATAGATATTACAGCGCCACCCACTCCGTTAAAACTATTATCGTCTGTAAAGTTTTTGGTTTGCGATACCAACACTTTGCAGCCACCTTGCTGATCGGTGATTACTCCTTCAATTACATATTTTTTGGCGGCATCATCTAAAGGAATATCTATAACCTTTTCACAGGATGTAAATGCGCCGGCAAGAATTAATATATATACAACTATTTTCTGCATAAGGTTAGAATTTAAAATTGTAAGAAACCGAAGGGATAAATTTGAATAAGGCCAATTGAACAACTTCCGTTTTGTCCGGATCACTTTCGCTTTGACGGAAGGAAATGGTATATGCGTTTTCCCTGCCGTAAGCATTGTACAAACTAAAGCTAAGTTCGGAAGAAAACTTTTTCTTCTGCTTCAACAACCACGTAGCGCCCAGATCGAGCCTGTGATAAGAAGGCATACGATAACCATTGCGCTCGGTATAATAAAAAACAACCTGGTTATCTACAGTATATTTTCCTGCTGGGAATGTAACGGCATTGCCTGTATAAAATACCCAATTGGCAGATACCGTCCACTTTTTGCTGAGTTGGTAAGAAGCTACCAATGCGATGTCGTGCGTTCTATCCTGTCGTGCATTGTACCAATTGTTGTTGTTGATGCCATCAATCTTCTTTTCTGTTTTAGATAAAGTATAACTCAGCCAGCCTGTAAATTTTCCTACCTTCTTTTTGAATTGAAATTCTATCCCATATGCTCTTCCTTTACCAAACAGCAATTGCGTTTCAATAGCATCAGAATTGATATACACGTTGGCGCCATCCCGGTAGTCAATCTGGTGCTGCATACTTTTATAATAGGTTTCTACTGTTAGCTCATAATTGTCGTCCCAAAGATTTTTGTAATAGCCTATAGAAACCTGGTCAGATATTTCAGGCTTGATAATATTGGTGCTGGCTACCCATTTATCTGTAGGACTGGAAGTAGTAGAGTTAGAAATAAGATGAAGATTCTGTACGTTGCGCACATAGGATGCTTTTACCGAAGTAGTAGTATTGAGTTGATAACTTGCCGCCACTCTTGGTTCAGGATTAATATATGTTTTTACAAATTGACCTTTTTTATAGCTGAGCGTGTCAATAACATTTCCATTGGCATCTACATTGTAAAAATCTCCTTTGCCTAATACACTGAATGCAGTAAGCCTTATTCCGTAGGTGATATTTAATTTATCAGATGCTTTCCAGGTATTGGTAGCAAATAAGGCGTTTTCCCATGAATATCTTCTTTGCAAAAGAGAGGCATTGATGCTTGAGTTATCAGATGCAGGCGTTACTTCGCCTGGACGTATGGTGTGATACACCGTATTGAAACCGAATTTGATATTGTTTCGGCTGTTGAGATACCATTGAAATTCCTGTTTCAGATTCCAGTCCCGGATCTGCGAAAAAATGTCAAAATCATTGGCGCCGCTCCTGATCGAAATATTGTAATCGTAATTGCTGAAAATAGCAGAAGTGTTGGAAAAAAGCTTATTGCTGAAAATATGATTCCAACGTAAAGTACCTGTAGCATTACCCCAGTCGAGCCCAAAAGTCTGTCCTGCCGCAAGCCTGTCCTTTCCAAAGTACCCGGAAATAAAGATCCTGTCTTTATCGCCAATGCTGTAATTCATTTTGGCATTAAGGTCGTAGAAATAAAGTTTATTGTTGTTTAAGGTTGAATCTTTTGACAATTTCAAAAACATATCTGCATATGTTCTTCTTGCCGTAACCAAAAAGGAAGATTTATCTTTTTGTATAGGTCCTTCCACATTCAGTTTAGCCGATATTAACCCAATACCACCACTCACACTATAATCCTGGTTATTGCCATCGTTCATTTTTACATCAAGCACGGATGAAAGCCTGCCACCGTATTGAGCCGGCATTCCTCCTTTATATACGGTTACATCTTTTATAGCATCTGAATTGAACGTAGAGAAAAAACCAAGCAGGTGAGAAGCATTGTATACCGTTGCTTCATCCAGTAAAATAAGATTCTGATCAGCAGCACCTCCTCTTACAAAAAAACCACTGTTACCATCGCCTGCCGATTTTATGCCCGGCAATAGCTGTACGGTTTTCAGTACATCTCTTTCACCCAATAATGCAGGAATATTTTTAATGTCTTTTGCTGTTAATCTTTCTATACCCATTTGCGGGCTGCTCAAACTACGGCTTTTTGCAGAAGCAACAATTGTTACATTATCCAGCGTTTTTTCTTCTTCGCCTAATGTAATGTTTAACGTTATATCTTTATCGAGCGTTATCTCCTGTTTTTTTATTTGTAAGCCCACCGAAGTAGCCTCAATGGTATATTTTCCTTTTTCGAGCGTTAAAGAAAAAAACCCATAATCATTGCTGGTAGTGCCGGTATTTCCCGCTCTTATACTTGCACCAATAATAGTTTCTCCAGTTTTTTGGGAACGTACAGTACCACTGATGGTAAACTTTTGTTGTGCATAGCTGTGTATTTCTATGATGAGAAAGCACATTAGTATTGGCAATACTTTATTCATGTATTGTTTTTAAATAGAGATTATGATGGATGAATACGGCGTACAATCGTGTACTGATTATGCAACAATAAGTACCGCTGCATGATGCTTCAGCAAAATGGCTGGCAAATATACAGTGGTAATAAAATGAACACAGGTTGCCTTGCAATCAGGAATCATAAATATTCTATAAAATTAGAGATCAAATATTCTTGATGTTATTATTGAAAATACTTAAAACACCATCACTTCATCGGCAAATAAAAAACCATGTTGCTTGTTTTTTGCAACTATGCGTATAAATTTTGCTGTATGGTTTATGGTTGCTTCAAAAGGTTTTATCACTAACGTTGAAATACGCTCAGAAACCACATTGGGTATAACAACAGGTTCACTAAACTTCTTTCCGTCTTCCGACCAACTGATACGTACATCCTCCGGCATAAATACACCCGGACCAGTAAGCTGCATAAAAGAAACGCTTACCCGTTGTACGGGCGTAGATTCTTTTAACGTGAGTGTTACATCCATATCGCCTCCTTCAAATCCCTGCCACTGTCCGTCGCCGTAAGTAAAAGAGCCTTTTTCGCCATTTACCAATGTATAATCTTTTTGAGCAGGGTAGCCTTTGCTGTAAGGTTGATTGTATGTAACTTGTGTACCTACAGCTTTATGATATGCCATTTGTAAAGTAGTAACCGGCCCTGTTTTTCCTGTTTCAGGAAACAATATGGCTGCTTTTACCAATGCTGTATCTTTTACATAAAATGGTTTTTCAAACCGCATGCTTGATGCTGTAGGTTCAGTGCCATCTGTTGTGTAACGGATGTCTGGTTTATACCGTTCGGAAATAATTTTTACAAGACTTGCTTTTTGTATGGTATCGGCGCTTGCTTTTATTTCAAGGTTGGCAATCGGGCGATAATAGTGTATGCCATTGCGTTGCAGTAATAAGTATTGTTGCTGGAGGCGCTCTTCAAAACCCGTCCAGCTTTTGTTGTTTGTATTTGTCCAGCCTGCTTCTGATAAAGCCAATAATCTTGGAAAAATCATATACTCCAGGTGCTCAACGGTAGGAATATATTCTGTCCAAACATTTGCCTGCACGCCCAGTATATGTTTTGCTTCCGTTGTATTAAGCACTGCAGGCACAGGATCATAACTATATACTTTTGATATTGGTAAGAACCCTCCAAAAGCTTCGGGTTGTGTAACGGGATTAGCCTGGTATCCATCAAAATAACAATAACCACCCGGCGTCATAATAACATCGTGGCCTGCCTTTGCAGCTTCAATACCACCATTTTCTCCACGCCAACTCATTACGTTTGCACCAGGCGCCAGGCCACCTTCCAGAATTTCATCCCAACCCAATAACCGCCTGTTATGTGCTGTAAGAAATTTCTCCATTCTCCGTATGCCATAACTCTGCAATTCGTGTTCATCTTTTAAATGTTCATTCTTTATTCTTGCCTGGCATTTTGTGCATTTTTCCCATGCTTCTTTTGATGCTTCATCACCCCCAATGTGTATATAAGTAGAAGGAAAAATATTGATGATTTCCTTCAATACGTTTTCAAGAAATACAAAAGTGCTGTCGTTACCCAAACAAACTTCACCCTGCGTGTAAGGCTTTCCTGAACAGGATAATGAAGGGAAAATGGCTGTCACTTCATCGGAATGTCCTGGCATTTCAATTTCAGGTATAATAGTAATGCCTCTGTCGGCAGCATATTTTACCAGTTGTTTTGCTTCATCCTGCGTGTAATAGCCACCGTAAGCATTTACACTTCCTTCGGTTGTATATAAACGTGGTCCGAACCACCAGTCCTTCCATTCCTGGTGCAAACGCCATGCGGCATTACTGGTGAGCTGTGGATATTTTTTTATTTCAATACGCCATCCGGCTGCATCGGTTAAATGTAGATGAAGCGTATTTAATTTGTATAACGCCATCATGTCTATCATCTTTTCAACTGTACGCACAGTATAAAAATTTCTTGATACATCCAGCATTAATCCTCTATATGTAAAACGCGGTTCATCCTTAATTTCACCACAGGGCAGTTTGGTTTTATCAGGCTGGAGTTGTTGCACCTGCAGC
Organism: Agriterribacter sp.; assembly: GCA_047600465.1. GTDB lineage: Bacteria > Bacteroidota > Bacteroidia > Chitinophagales > Chitinophagaceae > Agriterribacter. The sequence goes on along the minus strand of JASGKU010000004.1, from coordinate 1,582,924 downwards.
AATGTTTCCATGCCATGTATGGCACCTTTTATATCAGCCGCAATAATTTGTACATACCCTGGATGAATAATTAACTGGTAACTTTCAGGAACAGATCCGGCTATATTTTTCTTAATGAAGTAAATGCCGTTTGCAGCCGTGCCAATTATATTACCAGGTAACTTTTTTGAAGGAGATAAAAATGCCTGCGCTGCAAAAAGATCTGCCGCTTGTTTAAAAGCCATATCGCTGTATACAGGCGTTGTAGACAATAACGAAAAGATTCCATCCATTTGTTTTAATGATGATGGTTGTGGAATTATTTGTAGCCTACCGTTCGTCTGTTGGGCAATGCCAGAAATGCTTAATGAAAGGGTAAGAACCAGGAATATATTTTTCATGCCTTTGTAGTTATTAAAACAGGTGTTGCAAATGTAAAGTGGTTTATAAGATTTTGAGCTGTGCACAGCGGGTTTAAAAAATAAAATGCCACATAGCAATATATGTGGCAAGGTGATTATAGACAAAGCCGCCAACCTAAGGTTGGCAGCTTTCCTTTACAGCGGTTTTACCATAATATTTTTATAGAAAACAGTGCTCTTGGGATCATGCGCCTGTAATGCAAAGGTGCCGCTGCCGATTTTACGTAAGGAGTTTCCTCTTTCTTTCTCTATATTATCAGGCTCAACATAGTCTACAACGGTCTTATCATTTATTTTAATGATCACGTGTTTGCCTTCTACTTTTACATATTCAGTATACCATTCATTATCTTTTACATAAGTTTCTTTCACATCTTTAATACCATATAAACTTCCGGTTCTGCGCCAATCGGTATGCGAATTATTTACCTGCACTTCGTATCCCTTTTCAGGCCAACCCCCTTGCTGAAACCCGGTATGGAAATATATACCGGAGTTTGATCCAGGCAGCGTCATCACTTCAGCTTTAAATTCAAAATTTTTAAAATTATGTTGTTCCACATCTCCATCATAAAAAAGATGCGCAGTTTCGCCATTCACTTTGATGGTGCCGTTTTCAACAGAAAAGCTGGATCCGTTATCCCCCACTTTCCAGTTGTTCAACGTTTTTCCATCAAATAATGAAATCCATCCTTCTTTCTTATCAGTGAAAGACAACAGGAAAATACCTGCAGCAAGCAATACTATAATTTTTTTCATGTGTAAGTATTTTGTGATGATGAAGCTACTGTATTTAAACAAAATACATGGCACGAAGTAAATAACATGCTGTTAAAGGAGGGTATAAGGTAAAGGGTATAGGGTTTAAGGAATATATGTGACATGCAAAAGTGTATAATACCTTACACCTTCCGCCCTATACCGCATGCCTATTGATGAGAATAACCAAAGAGGTGCCTTTCTTTTATCATTGCTACTACTTCATCCGGCACATTTGCTTCCCAACCCTGAGCGCCCTGTTTAATGAGTTGTAAAACCGTATCAGTTTGTACATGCAGGTTGTTTTCATTGTAGTGCATGATGTCTTCTATTTTGTCATTCGCAATAAGGTAGCGGAATAAATCAACCAGGTGCGATGGCGGTGCGAATTTTATACAGTTCCAGATGATTTCATTACGTAGTGTAGGATAAATGAAGAGCTTTACTTTACGACTGAACAGTGTAGCAAAAGCTTCGAGTATACCCCCGGGAAGATTTTTATAATGTTCTTCGGTAAAAATATATTCCAGGTTGGGATAACCTAATATCATCCCTATTTTTAAATTAGTAATGGTAGATAGATAAGCCACCAGTTTATAATAGTGACGGAAGTTAGAGATCAATACTGTTTGCCCCAGCGAGCAAAGAATATCTACCCGATCCAAAAAATCTTTTTCATCTATCTCGGCGGTTTCGTCTGCATCTCTTTCTTTTAAAGCCTGCAGGGTTAATTCGGTAATCACTACCATATTTGCTTTATCCACATCTGGCTCTTCGGTAAATTGTTTAACGCCGGTGTGTAACATGTCTAGATGAACATTGATGATAGGGCGAAAACGTCCGCGCAGTACCACTATATGTTTTTTATACAATACTTCCGAAGGTTGCCTGTTTTTTCCATCGGGTCCAAAAAGCGCCGCATCCGAAAAACCATATCTTACCAGGTGCAAGCTCATTAACCGGTTGTCTACTTTCTCAAAATCTGGCCCTTCAAAGCGGATCATATCTATCTGGATACGGTCTTTCTCTATGTTGTCCATTAACGAAAGCAGGAATATCAATGGCGCATCACGATAATAAAAGCAGGCATATAACAAATTCACACCTAACACACCAGTGGCGTGTTGCTGGCGGTTGTTATTATTATCCAGTAATTTTACATGCAGTATCACATCGTTGTATACTCCGCCTGGTTCCATCTGAAAACGAACACCCATCCAGCCATGCCCTTCGTTTGTTTTATTATAATTCAATGCAGAAATGGTATCAGAAAATGCAAAAAAGGTTGTTGAACTACCACGCTGCGCAGCCAGGCGCTCAATCAGCAATTGATACTCGTGATCCAGCATCGACATTAACCGCTCTTCACTTACATATCTCTTTTTTTGCTGAACACCATATATGGCATCCGAAAAAGTCATGTCATATGCAGACATGGTTTTGGCAATGGTGCCTGATGAACCTCCCGCTTTAAAAAAATTAGCGGCTACGTCCTGTCCTGCGCCTATTTCGGCAAAGGAGCCATAAATGGTTGGATCAAGATTAATGGCGAGCGCTTTCTGCTTGGTTCCTATATACTTGTTGTGAGTAATACTCATCTTTGAATATTCGTTTTTAGGTTAATGGTCAAGTGGATGACCTTTCAGGGAGCAAGCAGCGCAGCTAAGCTAACACATCCATTTTATTTAAAAAAGTGTAACCACTTGTTTTGTAAGTTATTAATAACGCAATGTTTAGCTCAATTGTTTTATTGAATGAACGTTAAATCAATTCTTACTTAACTCTATTGAGTGCTGTATTTTCATCAAAATCATTAGCATCTAAAAGTACAAAAGCCCCGATGTAGAAACATCGGGACTTTTGGTTAAGGCTCTGATTAGTAGCTATTTTAAAATCTGTTCTATGCCGGCATTTCGGAATGAACAAATTCCATTAATTCTTTTATATACGATGGTGAAAAGTTAAATTGTAACCCTGCAGCTTTATACAATTCCGGCAAGGTTTTCGTTCCCCCCAAACTTAGTGCTTTCATGTAATTATCCAAAGCATTTTCTTTATTTTCTTTGAATTGTTTCCACATGCCTATGGAGCCTAATTGCGCTATACCATATTCAATATAATAAAAGGGCACTTCAAACAGGTGTAATTGCCGTTGCCACGCAGATTTTCGAAATTCTTCTAACCCACTAAAGTCTATTTCACCCGAAGAAAACTCATTCAATATTTCCACCCATTTCGTAGTTCTCTCATCTACCGTATGAAACGGATTTTCATATATCCAATGTTGAAATTTATCAATAGTTGCTATCCATGGCATTACGCTGATTACTCTTTCCAACTGATGCTCTTTAGCTCTTTGCAGATCATCGGGATTGGCGAAAAAGCTGTCCCAATAATTCATACTGAACAGCTCCATTGACATGCTGGCTACTTCTGCCATTTCAATGGGATATTCTTTAAATGAACTCAGTTCAAGCGGATGCGACAGAAAAGAATGAATGGCATGACCGCCTTCGTGCACCATAGTTGTTACATCATGCATCTGCCCGGCAGCATTCATAAAAATAAACGGCGCACCGCTTTCAGACAAAGGCATATTATAGCCACCCGGCGCTTTCCCTTTTCTGCTGTCAAGATCAAGATGCTTGAGCTCATTCATTTTTTGCAGGCAACCCGCAAAAAATGGCCGAAGCCTGTTAAAACAAGCTATTGATTTTTCCAGTAGCTCATTTCCATCCTTAAAAGGTCTTAAGGGCTCTACACCTTCTGGTTCTGCTTCAGTATCCCATGGTCTTAGTATATCAAGCTTCAGCTTTTGTTTTTTCTTTTTATTGATCACATTCACTAAAGGCACAACATATTTTTTTACACCTTCATGAAAATCAAAACAATCTTCTTTGGTATAATCGAACCTGCCTTTATCAACAAAAATATAGTCGCGGTAATTGGCAAAACCGGCATTTAACGCAACCTGGTGCCGTTTGTGTACCAATTGTGTAAACAGATCATTCAATTGATCTTTATCTACCAGTCGTCTTTCATTTATTTTTCTATATACCGATTCCCGCAAACTGCGGTCGTGGCTCTCCAGGAATTTGGAAGCCTGTTGCAATGTAAACTCCTTTCCTTCAACCCCTATCGTCATTTTACCGGCAATAGCGCCATATTGTTGTTGTGCTACACTTAGCTCAGAAAAAATAGGAATATTTTCTTCCCTGAACAGATCAATATTCTTCTTTACGTTGCGGAGATATGTAAAATATTTATCGTGATCTAACTCCTTCGTATAGGCGGAGTTAATGAGTTTTTTGTTGATGAGATCACTATAGGGCTGAATATGCGGTTGAATATCAGTATAAAAAAAATTAAATGCCTCCCTCAAACCTGCATTCTCGGTATCGCAGGTCATTCTCACCTGTCGCCAGCAAGCATCTTCAGAAATGATCGCTTCTGTTTCACTCACATCTTTCAGCCATTGCTCCAGCTCCTGTTTGGAATGTAAGGAACGATCAACCAATTCTTTTAAATATGGCTCCAAAGCATTCCAGGTAGTAACTTCAAAATCTTTTGGGAAAAAATGTCTTTCTGTTTTTTTAATATCTGTGCTTGCCTGTATCATACCTTCAATAAAAAAGTAGTAATAGAAATAATGAATAAGTATAGGCGAAGGAATGGTGTTTTCCTTTTGTTACTTGCTATTTACTTTTTTTAGGAGCCGCTTTTTTCTTTGGCGCTTCCTTAGTGTCTTCGTCTTCTGATTTTTTTGCGGCAGCCTTCTTTTTAGGAGCGGCTTCTTTCTTTGGTTCTTTTTCTTCTGCTGCCGGTTCCTCTTTTTTCTTTGCTGCTTTTTTAGGTTTCTCTTCTACAGCTTTTTCTTCTACCACAGGCACCTCTTCTTCTGCAACTGTTTCCTCTTCAGGTTCAGCTACAGGCACTTTTATTTCAATGTTATTGGCAGTAAGTATTTCTAACCACTTTACCATCTTCTTCATATCGCTCACATATACCCTGTCAAAATCCATATCGGGATATACCGTTTCAAAATATTTTTTTACAGCAGCATTGTCTTTTCCATTAGGTAATGGAGTGCTGCTTTTCTGCATTTCCAACAATACCTCCGCAAGGTTTACATTGTCACGAACAGTAAAAATTTCAATGCTTTCAAGATGCGAGAAATTATGTATACGGGATGATACAAAGCGTGAGCTTTTATCATCTAAAGAACGCACGATAGCGCCATCACCTTTTGAACTCAATAATTCAAACAAACCGCCTAAACCGGTTACAGAAATAATTTTACTGTATTCCATAGAAAATCAAAACTTTTTAAGGTGGTGCAAGATAATGGGAATTTTTGAAAATCCCGGTGTGAAGCCGCAGATTCGCAGATTTGATTGTTTTATGCCTGATTAGATCACTATCGGCTAAGGAACAGCTAGATGCTAAAACGTAATCTGTGGCTACTCCGGAAAAAGTGTTTTATCTATATGAGGTATGATGCGCAATGCATTCTTATAATATACTTTTTTAAGAATCTCATCGGGCAACGCCATACCGTACATCCGCCAGAAAGCATGATACTTTTTGTGATAAGGAAAATATTCATCAGCAGTTTCCAGTACCCTGAAATAAGTGTTATATTCTTCAGGTACCCAGCTATCTTTTCCAAACATAATCCTGTCCTGGTATTTTTCAAAAAACTGCCTGGCTGCACGTGGCTGCCGGCCCAGTTCTGCAATTACAGCACCAAATTCTACTACCACATTTGGCATTTCATCCAGCAGGCTGCCCAGTTTGCCAAGGTCGTTAGGATACCATCCAAAGTGAGCTGCAATAAAAGTAGTGCGTGGATGTTTTTTAAACATGCGGTGTTGCTCTTCAATTAACTGTTCCCATGGTTCAGGATCAGTCGGGCCTCTTTTTCTTCCCGGGTGTGTAACAATTTCGAGCCACCTTTCATTGTGTTCATCTACAGGATCCCAGAATGGTTTAGGGTCTGCTGTGTGAATGATCACCGGAATTTTCAATTCAGCACATTTGTCCCAAATGGCATCAAGCCTCGGATCATCTACGGCCACTCTTTTACCATTATTATCCTTAGCCGAAAGACCGAGATTCTTAAATATTTTCAAACCGTTAGCACCGTGTTGTACATCTTCTTCCAGTTGTTTTACCGCTTTTGCCGTCCAATCGTTTCCGCCTACACCATCAAAATCTATATTGGCAAATACGATAAAACGTTTAGGTGCTACCGAACGGATATCTCTTGTCATACGCTCTAAACCATTGCCATTACCACCGCTCAGGTTCACCATCACTGCCATATTAAGTTTGTCCATATCCTTTATTAAACCAGGAATAGCCTGGTCTGACAACCCCCATTGATGATTGTGTACATCAATAAAAGGATATTTAGCGCGGGTAAGTTTGTGTTCGGGTACTACCAGTGTGGAAACCGGGTCGTATTTTTCAAAGTCCATTGACTTTTGCGCCTGTGCAGATAATATGAAGCAACAAGCAATAAATCCGAATATTTTTTTCATAGTATTTGAATGATTACAAAACTAAAGATAAAGGAATAAGGTGTAAGGCGAGAGGAATAGGGAAGACATATACAAATGTGGAATATGAACAGTAATAAATAAAGAAGCTATATAGCATTTCAAATCTCAAATTTCAAATCTGGCTCCTTCCCACTTACTTCTCCTCTAAAAATAACTGCCTTCTGCCTCCTTACTTCTGCCTTTCTTCTACCCATACAACTCCTGGTGAATGGATTTTCTATCATAACCCGCGGAAGTAATGCGCTGCTTGGCTTCATCAATCATATTTTTCCAACCGCAAAGAAAAAATTGGGCTGATTGTTTTTCTCTTGTCAACTCTTCATATACGTCATGTACATAGCCTCTTTTACCTTCCCATTCCTGTCGAGAAAGGGTAGGGATATAATGAAACAATGGAACTTTTTGTGAGAGGTCAATCATTTCATCATAATACAGCAAATTGCATTTTTCCCTGCAGCCGAATATGAGATAGATATCCTGGTGAGGAATATTATGCAGATTGATATACTGCACCATGCTTCTGAAAGGTGCAATGCCAGTACCTGTGCAAATGAGAAATAAATCTTTGTTTAAATCTTCCGGTAAGGTAAATACGCCAAGTGCGCCACGGAAAGTAAAGGTTGATCCTACTTTTATTTCATTAAAAATATAAGTGGTACCCAGACCACCTTCCAGTAAAACAATTACCAGTTCAAATGTGTTGCTTCCATTGGGCCAGGAAGCAATAGAATAGCTGCGCCATCTTTTATTGGGCTTTTCGTCTATAGGCAAATCGAGTGTAACAAATTGGCCTGGTTTGAAATCAAAATTATCTGTGTCTGGTACTTCAATCCAGAATCTGCGGGTTTGAGGACCCTCTTCTTTGATACGTGTAACTATACCTTCCCTCCATGGTAGTAAAGCCATATACAAAGTTTACATGATGACAAACAAGCCTGTGTGTGGAAACACTATAAAGTTAACAAATGAAATGATATTAAATACAAAAGCGAAGCCCGTGTAGACTTCGCTCTATTGCCGAAACTGGCAAGCAATCGTAGAGGAAATTTTGCAGCACTTCGCTTATACTTTAGTGTTGCGGGAGTAATATTACACTTTTTAATACAATAATGCTATTTATTGTCATTTTTTTTATTGAGCACCTCCCATAATTTATCTTTTAGTTGCTGTAGCCCTTTTTGAGTTACAGAGGAAATAAACAGGTGCGGAATATCAGGGGGCAATTCTTTTTCAATTGCCTGTTTTAATTCATCATCCAGCATATCGCTTTTGCTGATGGCTATTACAAAGTCTTTATGCAGCATTTCAGGATTGTAACTTTCTAATTCATTCACCAGGATATCATATTCTTTTCTATGGTCCTTACTATCTGCAGGAATAAGAAACAGCAAGATAGAATTGCGTTCTATATGCCGTAAAAACCGGTGCCCAAGCCCTTTTCCTTCGGCGGCGCCCTCAATAATACCCGGCAGGTCTGCTATACAAAAACTCTTTCCATCCCTGTATTCAACCATGCCGAGGTTTGGCGTGATGGTAGTAAATGCGTAGTCAGCAATTTTGGGTTTTGCCGCCGTAATAACAGAAAGTAAAGTAGACTTACCTGCATTGGGAAAACCTACCAGTCCAACATCTGCCAATACTTTTAATTCCAGTATTTTCCATCCTTCTTCGCCCGGTAAACCCGGTTGCGCATATTCAGGCGCCTGATTGGTAGCCGTAGCAAAATTGGCATTACCCAAACCGCCTCGCCCGCCTTTGATCCATACAAACTCCTGTCCATCTTCCAGAACTTCCACTTCTTTAGTTTCAGCGGCTTCATCAATAGCAATGGTACCCAGCGGCACTTCAATAATAACGTCTTTGCCACTACGACCTGTGCAATTATTATCCATACCTCCTTCACCATCTTCTGCAAATACATTTTTGAAATAACGCAGGTGAAGTAAGGTCCACAAATTTTTATTGCCTTTCAAAATGATATGACCTCCGCGTCCGCCATCACCACCATCAGGACCCGCCTGTGCATTATACTTGGTACGCATAAAATGCTTGCTACCTGCGCCCCCATGCCCGCTTTTGCAAAAGATCCTGATCTGGTCAACAAAATTTGATTTTTCCATGCACCGATTTGGGCAAAGATATGTGTGGAATAGTGAAAAGTGAATGCTGAAATTTTACACTCGGATAAATATCTTCTTCTTATACAGGAAATAAAAGAACAACCAGAAGCAAGTATAAGTACCTATAGAAAATACAAAAGGATACCATTCTCCCAATCTTGTTTGCAACCCTTTTAAAAATACGGCAGCCAAAGCACTTAAATCAAACGAATCACCCATCATATAAGCCAATATGGAATTACTACCGATAACGATAAAAAAAGTCGTCCAGCCCTTTATGTTCCAGAAATCTACAATGAGATAAAATAAAGAAAGCAGTAAGAAACAAATACCACTGGAGAACAATACAAAAGAAGTTGTCCAGATATGTTTGATGATAGGGTCTACAATATTTAGCAATAAACCTCCCACGAAGAGTGTCAGCCCTACGATAAAAAGCCACTTTAATTTTTGTGCAGAACTAAACGCTGCCTGTAGAATATAGGAAGCAAAAACACCTGTCATAACGGTTGCGGTAAAATTAACGCTGGTTAATATCCAGGTATAGTTGGTTCCATCCTGGTGACTGCCCAACAGCAGCTTATCTATGTATAAAGACAGGTTTTGATGGGGTTCAATGATTACTTTGCCAACTTCGGGTACGGGTATCAGGTAGAGACAAAGGGAATGGATAACCGGCAATAAACAGGTTATCAATAATTGACCTCTTATCTTGAAATTAAGAATAATTACTGCCGAGATGATAAAGCCTACCGCAATGGCTTGTAATGTATTGGAAAAAAAAGCCAGCTTGCTGAAATTATATTCCAACAAATGCCCCTGCACCATCATGCCCAATATCCATAATATCAATACCCTTTTGATAATGTGTTTCCAAACATCTGCAGATGATCCTTTCTGCAATCTTTTTTTAAACGACAATGGCATAGATACCCCGGTAAGAAAGAGGAACAATGGCATTACAATATCCAGGAAATGAAAACCTTCCCATTCCACGTGTTCTAACTGATCTGCTATAAATCCTGTAAAAGAAGATTTTACAGCCTGATGAAGGGTTATAAAAATGGTGGCGCCTCCTGTAATCCAAAACATATCGAATCCGCGCAAAGCATCTACAGAAAGGATCCTATCCTGCCGGGCAGGCGCATTGATGGGATCAATAGCATCAATAAAACTTTTTGAGGGAGCCGACATAGATGGGATTTAGGGTTTGAACAAACAGGAATTATACAATATAGAAGATATTGTTGGATAAGAGATACCCATTTATGCAAAATATTATTTAGGAGAATAAAATTATACCATCACCAATAAATGAAAAAGCCGATCAACTTTTTGACCGGCTTATTTATTAAAACTCCGACACTACAACGCCCTGGAAAATTTTCGTTTTGTAACCGCACCATTGAACCGGTTACTGCCCAGCTGCTTATTACCTCCAATGATCAACACATCTGATGCGCTACGCGAAGCAATATTTGAAAACACGCCGTTGCTAATATAATTCAGTGCACTACCCAGGCATTCTTCCTGTGTATCGCCCCATTGAAATGTTAAGCCGTCATTTACCGTAGCATCAGGTGTCATTCCATCAAAATAATTTCCTTCTCCATTCTTATTTACACTCCTGAACGATATGGGAAATATATACCAATCACCATCAGGAATGTTAAAATAGCCTACCGGTTTGCCATAAGTAGTTCTGCCCACTAATTTAACATCCAGGTATGGCTTAAGGCTATTGATCAGCAACTCGCTCGCAGAAGCAGTATTGGTTGCCGTTATGAAAAAAATCTTGCTAAGATCTAATGAACCTTTTTTCGCATAATAAATAGTAGTATCATAATACTGGCTGTACTTATCATTAAATTGCTCGCTTAACATTACCCCGCTATTACCTGCAGATGGAACAAGATAGTTAGCCATCTCGTTTTGTAATTCCACGTATCCTCCACTATTGTATCGCAAATCAACAATAAGATCGGTGATACCCTTACTGCTAAAATCACTGAATATGGTACTGAATTGATTTTTTACAGTAGTTACATCGCCCAAAAATGAATTATATACCATGTATCCTACTTTTTGCGATCCTACGGTATAAACGGTATCCAGCAGAAAAGGTTGTTCGGTATATGTAGCCGCAACAAGCGTTATAGCAGTATCCGTATTGTCGGGTCGGGTGAAAACAAAATCAGTTGATGTACTGCTGTATACAGCGGTAGCAATACGATCAATAGTAGCATCATCGGTACTAATGGTTGTGTTTCCATTGATAGATATGATGCGCCAGCTCCTGGTAATACCTGCTGCTCCCGCCGGTGATGCAGGTTCAACGTACGATACACGCAAATCGGTTGCTGCATTGAAAAAGATGCCCAATCCAAAATCACCACTGATACCCGAGCTCACATCATCCCATTCCGATTGTTTAATAGCAAAACTCCATTTGTCTACAGGATCACTAAATCCGGGCTCTGTACTGTATGCACGGATGGCTTCCATCACCGCATCAGGATCAGTATAATTTGCCGGGCTGAAAGAAGTGGGCAGGTATTTATACCACAGGTAAATATCCTGCGCATACAGCCATGCCGTATCATTAACTGCACTGTTGGTATTGGTGCTTGTAGCAGTACTATCAGTAGTTGTGGTAGTATTGTCACTAAGTTCTTTCTTACACGAAGAGAATAGAGCAACTGCCGATGCCGATAAAAGTAATAACAGAAATGCATTCTTCTTAAAGCGCATATTGGTTAACGTCATACAATAAATATTTAAAACTTTACTCTTATTGCATTGCATATTGCAATAGAGAAGCGCAAGGCTTACATAGTAGACGTATAATCGATAATAGAATTTTATCTAATCCAATATAAATGCATACCAATACCAGGGTTTAATGGCGCAAGCCGGAAATACTGGTCACATATCGCACGTCATGATACTTCAAAGTATAACCAGCCTGCACGCATTAATGTGTGAGTTGTTCATTGCATTTACACCATCCTCACAAAATTATTTTACAAATGGTTTATGAAATTTGCCATACGCTGATGCAATCAGCAATATTGCGTATGTGCATTTTGATACGGCAAAATTATCGGGAGGGTTTGCAGGGAAGTGCTGAAAATAGGTGAACATATATTATTAGTCGGTGAATTTTGGGGTTGTTATCCGGAACCAGATTTTGTGAAAATTAAAATGTGAAAGGCTAATGTAATGAATCGGACTTAATTTTTAGAAGTATTGTTTCTGTCCATTTCAAATCATTTTCCGATACAACAATAGTTTTAAAACGATGCCGCTCATCCTCTATTGCCACACCTTTTGAATCATCAACATGAATATCAATATTGAATGCGGGTGGATATTTTGAAAAGCTCTTTGCTTGTTCTCTTAGAGTTTTATCATGGATTTTCTGATTGATAACCTTATCCAGCCTTATGCCATATATAATGAATGTGCACCAGATTTTTGTTGTTGAGCGAAGCGAAGTAGTATAAATATAAATTTTGTGCCCATCCATTTTCAAGCCTTTCATTAATTCTACCGTGCCAATACGAATCACTTCTAGCTTAAAAATCTTATGCAATAGGCATCGTCGAGTAGTACCAAATCTTTTATCTCCGGGTATTAACGTGTCGTCAAGATCAAATGAAATTATCACTACAATGGTTGATTATTTTTTTATGAGTAGGGCCCATCGATAGAATGAAAACAAATCTCAAAAAATCCACTTTACGAGAGTCCATAAACCAACAAAGAAAGCAACTATAATTAGTGCGAGTCCTATCAAACATCCATATGGCAAAAGCTTTTCGGCTATGCTTTCTTTATCACCTTTACGACCAATACGTATATTCCTTTCCTTTACTATTTCTACATAGTGAATAATTGTTTCGCTTTTTTCGTCGAACCAATTTTCTTGAAAAGAAATAGGTATTATACCTTCTTCTTTACTATTCGAAGTTTTACCTGCGTTATGTGCGGCTTTTAAAAGTTCTAAAGCAAAAAGATTTAATCCGTTTTTGTCAGCCTGAATGTAACTTTCATCGGAGTCGCCACCATATTGGAAAATACCAAACGTTGCATTGTCTTTCGCAATTTGACTTTCAAGCTTCGTTATAATATTTTGAAGTTCGTCTTGCGTCAATTGAAGAGGTTTGAACGTTTAAGATAACCTTACGCATAGATCCTATCAACCGCATTCTTATATTTCTCCATAATCACTTTGCGCTTGAGGCTCATCTTGGGAGTGATTTCTCCTGAATCTATGGTCCATTCATGTGGTAGTAATTCAAATCGTTTAACCTGTTCTACATGATTAAAAAACTGGTTCATACCTTCCACAATTTCTTTGTAGTGGGCTAATATTCTCGGGTCGTTTATAGCTTCCTGACTGGTTGTAAATGGAATGTCGCTTTTTGCACACCAGTCTTTAAGTGTTGCAAAAGCAGGCACTATAAGAGCGCCCACAAATTTTTGTCCTGCGCCTGTAACCAGCACCTGTTCTATAAAGCGGGATTCTTTTAATTTATTTTCAATAGCAGAAGGAGCAACATATTTACCACCGCTTGTTTTAAACAATTCTTTTTTTCTATCAGTGATCCGTAAAAAAGTATTGTCTTCAAATACACCAATATCACCGGTATGCAACCAGCCATCAATAATGGTTTCGGCAGTAAGATCGGGGCGTTTGTAATAACCTACCATCATAGAAGGTCCTTTTACACAAATCTCTCCATCGTCCATCAGCTTTACTTCAACGCCTTTTATAGGTGGACCAACCGTGCCAAATTTTGTTCTGTTATGCCCACGGCTGTTTACTGAAATAACCGGAGAGTTTTCTGTAGGACCATATCCTTCATACAAAGGAATTTTAGCCGCATTGAAAATACGGATCAATCGTTCCTGGCATGCAGCGCCACCAGTAATAATATATTTGATATTTCCACCCAGCGCTTCGCGCCATTTGCTAAAAACAAGTTTATTGGCAATAGATAATTTAAGATTGTAGAAAAATCCACCATCAATAAGATTATCATATTTCTTACCTAAATCAACCGCCCAGAAAAATAATTTTCTTTTGATGCCTGTAAGCTCTGCGCCTTTGCCCATAATACGTTCATACACTTTTTCCAGTAAGCGTGGCACAGTAGTAAATATATCAGGCTTTACTTCCTGCAGGTTGGCTCCAATGGTATCCAGGCTCTCTGCATAATATATACTGATACCGCTGAACAAATAAATGTAGCTCACCATTTTTTCAAAAATGTGATTGAGGGGCAAAAAGCTCAATGCCTTATATCCTGGCTGATCATCAAACGGAAAACTTTCTTTGGAGAAGAAAACATTCTGCACAATATTATCATGGCTCAGCATTACACCTTTGGGTGTACCTGTTGTTCCGGAGGTATATATGATAGTTGCGAGATCGTATTTTTGAATCTTGGTTTTAACCTGTTCAATAGTGGCAAGTCCACTATCATTGCTTAAAGCAAGAATTTCACTCCAGTGTTTGGCGCCCTCTATTTTGTTAAACGAATAAATTTCTTTAAGACTTGGAATGCTTGAATGAATAGCTTTTATTTTCTGATATAATTCATCGCTGCTAACAAAAACATATTTTACCGCTGCATCGTTAAAAATAAATTCTATTTCGAGTGGGTTAGTGGTGGGATAAATTGGCACCAATATAGCGCCTGCCTGTTGCACTGCAAGATCAGTAATCAGCCACTCCGGGCGATTGTTGGAAATAATAGCCACTTTGTCTCTTCCTTCAGTAGTCATATCATTGCCGGAAACACCTAATGCCAGCAAGCCTGCCGCTAATTTGAGAGAAGCATCTTTTATTTCCTGTGTGCTATAGCTTCGCCATTGCCCATTTTCCTTGGCAGCAAGCATATCCTTCTTTGGAAATTTTTCCAATTGATAATCGAGGCAATCAAATAATCTAAGGGGTTGAGTCATGGCGAAAATCGTTTACAAGTGCACGTTCAAGTTAGGCAATTATAGAAAACAAACCTACTTAGTTTGATAATATTGAGCTTTTGGTAATTTAAAAACCCGCCCTCTCTGAAATTTATTGAAGCTGTCGTAAGCTTCTTTATTGTTCTTCATCCATGCCTGGTAATGCTCAGGACTGATGGCGGAACCAAATATCCATTGATTATAGGCTTCAAACATTTTGAGCGAGATGAGCTGTTGGTGATACTCGAACAAACGAAAAGGAAATTGTTTGGCATATGCTTCAAACCAGGTTTTTATAAAGCCGGCTCTTATTTCCATCAGCTTTCCGGGGTTGATACCCGTAGCTGCCAGAGCAGATTGCGCATTCATGGTAGAAAAAAATGCTTTTTCAAATTCATTTTTCTTTCTTGCGTCATAGCTCTTCATCAGGTCAGCGTCAAAGAATAGTTTCTTATATCCATCGTATAAAATATTTTTTATTTCCGCTGTGCGGATGGTATAGCTTTCAAGATTGATAAAAATTTCTCCGTATAAAAGACTCCACATTTTATCGGTGGTAAGATAATAATAGCGGCTTGCATTATAATAATTGCCCGCAAAATTGGGATCTGCTTCAATACCGGTTTCCCATTGTTTAATGGCGCTGTAATCTTTTTTATCCCACAACAACTCACCGTATTCACTATAAAGTACTCCACTATAAGGGAATTTTTTTATCCCCTTCTGGTAAATCTTTCCGCTTTCTTTCACTTCTTCAATACCACGGTAAATGGTTCCTGCAATCTGAAAACTGCGTACATCACCATTTTCACCATCTGTTAAAGGCTTTACCGTTTGAAGCGCATGCGTAAAATCTCTTTGTAAAAAATAAGTATAGGCAAGATCATTCAACAGATCAACATCATCTGGCTTTAATTGCAATGCTCGGTTAAATACTACAATGGCATTGCCCCAATCTGCCTTGCGCATATATTCCCTGCCTTTTTGTTGCAGGGTATCTGCGTTTTGCGCAAGTGTAATGGTTGTACATGCAATAAATAAAAACAAAAGGTTAAGCTGCTTCATATGAGTAAAGATAATACGTGTATTATAAAATGAATTGTGAACATTAAAAGAAAACCACCGGGTTGCCGGTGGTAATTATAAATGAAAAAGTTATGGTCAATTAAATCAGATGTGTCAGCAGTCCATCTCTGAGTTTTGGTTCAAACCAGGTGCTTTTAGGAGGCATCACATTGCCGCTGTCTGCAATATCAAACAATTGCTGAATGCTTACGGGGTAAAGACTGAAAGCAACTTTCATTTCCCCACTATCCACTCTTTTTTCCAGCTCCTTTAAACCTCTTATACCGCCTACAAAATCTATACGCTTATCCGTACGCGGATCTTTTATACCTAAAATAGAATCGAGTAAATTGTTTTGCAGAATGGTTACGTCCAGCACACCAATAGGATCTTCCGTATAAGTACCTTGTTTGGCTGTTAGCGCAAACCATTCCCGATCTATATACATGCCTATTTCATGCAGATTATTTGGTGAAAAAGCTTCTTTATCATTAGCTTTTATATCAAATTTCTCTCCAATCCTTTTAAGAAAATCTTCTTTGCCCAAACCATTTAAATCTTTTACCACACGATTGTAATCCATTATGTGAAGTTGAGATGCAGGAAACAGTGTGGTAAGAAAATAGGCAGCTTCTTCTGTGTTACCATTGGCAGATAATCTTACTTTAGCCGCACTCGCTGCACGATGGTGACCATCTGCTATATAAGTAGCTTTTACCTTGTCTTTAAAAATGGTGGTAATGGTGTTGATTATTTTATCATCAGTAACAATCCATATAGTATGACTGATGCCATCATCTGCTACAAAATCGTATACCGGCGATTTTTCAGTTGCCCATTTTTCAATAAGACGATCTAACTCTTCTACATTTTTGTACGCCAAAAATACATTACCCGTTTGAGCGCCGGTAGTAGTAATATGGTTGATGCGATCCTTTTCTTTTTCAGGGCGCGTAAACTCATGCTTCTTAATAACGTCGTGCTCATAATCATCTACCGCCGATGTGCACACTAAACCGGTTTGGCTTTTGCCATTCATTGTTAACCGGTAAATATAGTAGCAGGCCTTATTTTCTTTAAACAATACCTCTCTTTGCATAAATGCATGAAGGTTGTCTTTCGCCTTTTCATACACTTCAACATTATGCACGTCTACACTATCGGCAAGATCAATCTCTGCCTTTGTGATATGCAAAAATGAATAAGGATTTCCTCTTGCTTCTTCTTTTGCCTCTTTACTATTTAAAACATCGTATGGTGGCGAGGCTACCTGTTTGGCATATTGAGCCTGTGGACGAAGTGCTTTAAAAGGAGCTATTACAGCCATAATTTTTTGTGATTGCTTATTTATGCATGTTTTAATGCAAAATGTTTCATTACTTCTGTTAGTGTTTCTACACTGCTTAGTGGAAGGGCATTGTATAAAGAAACCCTGAAACCGCCCACGCTGCGATGTCCTTTTACACCTATCATTCCTTCTTTTTTACACAATTCCAGGAAAGCTTTTTCCTGATCAGTATTTTCCATTACAAACACTGCGTTCATTTTGCTGCGGTCTGCTTTATCAACGGTTGGATTAAATACAGGAATACTATCTAATGTATCATACAACAGGGCAGCCTTGGCGTCGTTTACTTTTTCGATGGCGGCAACACCACCCTGTGCTATCAGCCAGCGGAGCGTAAGCATACAAACATATACCGCAAATACCGGTGGTGTATTCAGCATAGAACCATTATCAATATGTTTGCGATAATCCATCATGGAGGGAAGCTGGCGTTTTACCTTGCCCAATATATTCTTATTCACAATTACCACATTCACGCCCGCAGCGCCAATGTTTTTTTGCGCGCCTGCATATATCAGATCAAAACGATTAAAGTCCATTACATGGCTCAATATGTCGCTACTCATATCTGCCACCAGCGGTACTTTGGTTTCGGGTACAAAATGCATTTGCGTACCCTCAATAGTATTATTGGTAGTGTAATGAAAATATGCCGCGTTCTTGGGTATTACAAAATTGCGTGGTATGTAAGTGTAGTTCTTATCTTTTGAAGATGCTACCACTTCCACACTCCCAAACAACTTTGCTTCTTTTATGGGTTTACTGCCCCATACGCCACAATCCATGTAGGCTGCTGTGGCACTCTCATCCAGCAAATTCATCGGTACCTGGAAGAATTGGGTTGTAGCACCGCCATGTAAAAAAAGCACTTCATGATCAGCATCCAGCTGCATCAACGATTTCATTGATTGAACAGCTTCGTTTAATACTGCTTCAAAAAGAGGCGTGCGGTGACCGATCTCTAAAATGGATAACCCGGTATCGTTAAAGTTCAGAATAGCCTGACTTGCCTGCTCAAATACCTCCTTTGGTAAAATGCTTGGCCCGGCATTAAAATTATGTATCATTCCTGTTAGTTGAAAATTGATAAACTCAACTTTATACGGCAATCTGATCCTTGAGGGTGGCAAATATACATTAATTATCACAAGTTCGGCTATTGAATTTGGCGTTTTGCCAATTCATATCCAATGCTTTGAATGCCGTTGAATCTGCGGCACTGAATTGAACATTTATCTCTGCATCCAGTTGAGGTTGTCCGGCATTTACCCAGGCGGTATACCATAAACATGCAACGGCATAAATAGATTGCCGCATGCGGCGTTCAACCATGCCACCCAGCATATTGTTATACGCAATGGTGAAAGCAGATGAGTATTGTTTTTGGATAATGCCGTTTCTTTCTTCAAATGAATATTTCTGATCGGGAGGAAACTGTTGTGTAAGTGTTTTCTCAAATAGCAATACAGAGTCTGCAGCTTTGGCGCTTTCCATTACATTATTCCAGATAAATTGTTGTGGCTTGATAATAAAATCTGCCTTGCCGATAAAATAGTCGAAATTATTTTCAGCCAGTAATTCAGGTACGCGACTTTCCCAGAAGCCATGAATACCGTTTTGACCTGTTTGCTGTCCGTTATAATTACTATGTGTGTGCAATGGAACATGCGAGTCTGCCACATAATGTCCAAGCTCAGCAGAAAGTTTAAGTATGGCGGTATAATTTTTCTGCCGAAAAGCAACGGTTAATCTATCCACCATAATGTTGATCCACCATGGCACAATGCCATGCATAAACAATGAATCTTCACTATATTTTTCAATGGCCGCATTCCAGTTGTGTGGCAATGCTTCAAATGGATATATACCGTAGCGATTGAGATCTATAAAATGACGTGGCCCTTCTTCGGCAACTATATATCTTCTTTTATCAGGATCGACAGCGTGAAGTGTTATGAAATCAATATGAGGTTTATAAAACACCATCATAGACGGAGGTAATAAAAACACTGCCTGGTGATTGATGACCTGGTGTGCATAAAAGCCCCAGCAGAATACATACTGATGAATAGCGATGAGCGCTATGGAAAGCAAAATACGGCGGTACATGGTTAGCTGCTTTCAACGAATATAAACAATTTAGTTCAGCCGCAGATTCGCAGATAGTTTGTATCTTCTACAATGCCTTTTGTCGAAGATTTTTGTGCACACGTAGCATAATCATACCCAATTAATGGCGCAGTACGGTAAAGTGCTCCTTTTTATTAAAGCCATGAAATTTTTCGAAGGGTTAATAAAATGTCGTGCCTATGGCACTTTTCTGTTTCATTTTATCACTCTTCATCCAAAATTTCACCTCTACGAGGCTTAGCTCGTCGCTCCTGTTTTCCTGAACATAGACTTACATTTTTAGAGAACCTCAAATCTAATTGGATGCCCGGAATTGATAAGCTCCATAGGAGCGGCATTCTGGTAAAGACAAAAACCTTATCCATAGAGTGCCGTAGGCACGACATTTTCTTCCAAAAGAGAACAGCTCATATAAAATAATGATCATTGACCTTCTTGAGCAAATACATAAATTAACTTGTCTTAATCTGCGCATCTGCGGCTATGTCCCCGTTTACTTTTTGAATGCGATATATTTCGATTCTGCGTTTACAATTTTGTTTAAAAAATCTTTCATACCCTTGTATTCGCCTGCAGGTATATTGTTCTTTTTTAAAGAAGCTTTTCTTATTATCGTGAGTTTATCAGTGCCTTTGCGTACATATTGCAGCGTGTATGTATTTTCTTTGAATGCGAATTTTTCGTCTGCGGGTATTTCTATTAAATGCGTTCCCGCCGGCGCTTTAAAATCAATCGTAGTTTCATATTCATCCACATCTTCATACCGCCAGTATTCAACAGGATATTTTCTATCGTCCGTTGAAAAATTATCTACGGTAGCCACTACATCTTCAAAAGGTATTTTTATCATATGAATGCTTCCCAATTCCGATACTTCATTTTTTATAGTATAGTCGCATGTATACAAAACAGAATCCGCTTTTTCTTCCAGTCCTTTAAAAGAAACTGTATTTACTTTAACCGGATTTTTATAGCGCCCACTCAGGTTCTTTTCCATTTCTTCCACCTGCTTTTGGGATGATAAAGAGGCAAACTGATCTCTTGGCGACGAAGTAAGGGCACCGGTTTTGCTAACACTTACCTTCAGTTTTAAATCATTATTATCGGTAACAACTTCAACTTTTCTTTTTAATTTCTCTTTGGTACGGTTTACGGCGTTTATCTCATCAAGCTTTACCGATACTGTATCATTACTGCCTGAAGGTATAACAAGGCAGGATGCCTGGTATAAACTTGATGGAAGGCTACCAAAAGGAAGATTATTATCTGTAAGTTCAATAAAATAGGGCTTACCATCCAACCAGCTTTTAACAATGCAATGATTAAATTCTACTGAAGGAAGCGGCATACTGTTTTGACCATAATCCCTGGTATTTACCAAAACAAGATTTGCTTTTATACCCGCCAGTTTGCCCAGTGATACAAATAAGGCAGAAAGATCTTTACAATCACCCAATGCGGTATTGATAGTTACCGAAGGCTTTTGTGGCACATAAGCACTTTGCCTGAATGCAACTGAACTATAACGGATGTTTGAAATAATATAATTGTAAATAGTAGTGGCAATGGCTTTTTGTGATAATGAAGCCGTGCCCTTTGGAAACAGGTCATTAAAAGTTTTGCGAACTTCAAAGTCATCTTCTGTTTTAATGGATGAAAGATCGCTGTACCAACTGGCTATATCTTTCCATGATGGAATGGTTGATACACTTACCGATGCACCTACATCTCCCATAGCAGGCATATACGATTCTCTTTTAAATGCTTCTGAATTATCTTTCTGCCATGTATATAAAGTAAAATCGTCGTAATCACTTTTCGTTGGCTCTGTTTTAAAATTCAGAGTGTTGTAATTGACTTTTATATTTTTTGCTGCCAGGAGGCAGAACCGGGCTTTGTTTTCAGGCACAAATGCGTCGAAAATAAATTTGTTCCAGTATTCCTTTGCCAGCCTGCCTTCTGCATAATTCTGAATTTTATATTTTAACACCAATGCATCACCTGCTTCAAGTCCTGTAAATACTAACTGGTTATCATTTTGTTCCGCAGGCGTTTTTACACCATTCTTCTTAACCGTTTCTGCTTTTTCTATTATAAGATATGCTGAATTGGAATTGTAGTTGATGCTGGTTTCTTTCCATGCATCTATGCCTTTTTGATTGAGAATATTTACAACCATGGTATAATATTCTTCTGAAGCGCCTTCGGGGTATATCACAGCGAATTTTTCATCCAACAGGTATGAATAGTCGAAGTCAGCAATGTTTTTATCTGATTTTTTTATGAGGTCATATACATCCGTTTCAGGAAAGGCTTTCCATATGGATGGTTTTTTCTGTAATTCCCGTAGTCTTTCTCTTGATGAATATTTATTGGGGCTATAAAAAATTGCTTTTTGAAAAGCTTTGATCGCTTCATCATTGGCATTTTGCTGTTGCAGTTCAACGCCGAGGTTTTCCCAATAATTAGCAACATAGGGCGCCAATTGTAAAGCCTGTTTGCCATATTCAGCTGCCTTTACGTAATTTTTCTGATTAAAATAAAAGGTAGAAAGGTCTGTAATCACATTGCCATCGTACGGAAAATTATCGGCAAGAAATTTCAACCATTGTAATTCTTTGTCGGGCAATCCCTGTTTTCCATATTCTGCAGCAAGATTTTTAATAAGCTGAAAGTTGAAGTTTGTTTTTAAGAATTTCTCGTAAATATCAAAGGCCCCGTTTACATCCTTATATACTTTCATCTTTACATTAAACATCAATTCAGCATTATAAGCGCTTTCAGAATCTTTTTTGTAAGCCTCTTCAATAATCTTTATAAGTTCTTCCATTTTATTCTGAGCGCCATACAATTTTATCCTGTATTCATGCAACGTGTTGTCTTCTTTAAAAAGCTTTGCGTATTTATCCAGCTCTGTTGCCAACTCATCGTATTTTTCAGCATCCAGCAGTTCCTTCATATTTAAATGGTGTGCCAATAAACAATCAGGATCTTTCTCTTTCATCCTTTCAGTTTCCTGCAGTAATAAAGTACGGTTGCTTTCCTTGATATATATCTGGATCAATGCAAGCCGCAGCAAAGCATTTTCAGGATAACGTTTCACTTTGCTTTCTATAAGTTCTCTTGCTTCAATAGTTCTATAGTCTCTCAGGTATACATCACTCAGCAATAAATAGTTGATGATATTATCAGGTTCCTGCTTTATTTTTTCTTCAAAAAACTTTTCAGCGAAATGCTTTATAGATGGATCAGCCACCTTTGAAGTGTTGCCTTTGGAATAAGCATGAAACTGGCTGTTATATGTAAGACCAGGCACAGGCATATAGTTATTATCCGTAAGCCTGATGATATAATTAGGAGTAGAAGCGCTTGTATAAGCCAACTGTACCAGTATACGGTTAAAACCTTTTTTTAATTGAATGTAATTCTTATAATAATCAAGCTCGGTTATATACTCTTTATGTTCGGCAATTACCTGTTCATCGTTTACCCACACTTTAATAGCACCTGTACAACCTGTATTCAGCAGCACATTCATATCAGTTGGCGATTCAACAAAAGTTTGCGCATATATAACAGCCGTGTTATACCGTATAAAATTTTGCGGAGATGACCATCCATCTTTGTCTACTACCGCGGGAGTGAACCATGTAACATCTGCGCCTGTGGTGGATTTAAACAATGCTCCCTGTTCAGGATGCTGGAGTGGTCCAAAATCTTTATAATATCCACTGCCCGAGAGATTTTCAAAAGGGGCCTACCAATTGCCATTCCGGGCCAAACGGCCCCCATTTTTGAAGTTTCTTTTAACCCTCTTGGAATATTATTGGAGCCCTGGAAATGCCAGAAATAAACATAGTAAGCCGCTGCTTTCAAAGAACCATTGCACTTTGGATCATTTAAAATGGCTTCAATTAATTTTAGCTGGTTGTCAGTTTTTTTTCCATAACCTCCCAGTACAGCTTCATTAAACCACTGCGAGAAAAGATAAGGGTTGGGATCTTTTAATTTTTGGTATACCTGCGTCAAATAATCTGTAGGTTCCTCATCTTTCCCTTCAAAGCCACACACATAAATATAGGTGAGATACGCATCAACAGAAGTAGCCGGATCGGTCATGGCTTTCTTCAAAAGATCTATGGCAGTTTTTCTGTCATTTCTATGAAGCGCCTGCCACGCATCTTCATAATCGTTGGCTTTGGTAATGGTGCAAAACAAAATGGCAAAGAGGCACAGGGTTATAAGGCGCATGGGCATAATAAAGTGTTTGGGGTTAAACAAGCGTGGTTAAGCGCTTTTTTCATGTGTTTCTTCATCGATAGTAGTTACTCCGCCCGAAATAGCAAATTTCATTGCATCGGATGAAGCAATATCGGTAATTAATTTTACTCTTTCTTTTTTTACAAAATACAGGTGCCCGGCAAATGCATATGATTGCGGAACATATACCGCCACAAACTCGCTTAATCCAAATTCAGTTACTTCCTCCTGTGTTACAAAACCTATTCTCCACACATCCGGCGCCTCAATGGAAACCAATACTGCTTTATCAAACTTTCTTTTATTGCCAGCAAAAGCCTCAAAAAAGTCTTTTACCGTAGTATAAATAATTTTTATGCCTGGCGTTTTTTGCAAAATACTGTCAAACAGCTCAACCAGTTTACCTACCACAAATGAAGATGAAACATAACCCACCAGCAAAATAATCAATATCGCCACCACAAAACCCATACCCGGCTTATAATGCTTTGACGATTCTGGAAATATCTTTTCAATCTGATCGGGCAGTATCCTGTCAACAAAATTAAATAACGATGTCAGCGCCCATATTGTTATAACAATCGGGGCGAGAATAATTAACCCTTGTAAAAAAATCTGCAGGAGTTTCCGTACCCAGCTTTTTGCAGCCATATATTAGATTTGATATGCAAATGTAAATGAAGTTCAGCGTTTACGCCGGGTAAGCATATCTATGGTTTCTTTATAAGTTTCCCCAACCGGTAATTCAGTATCCCCTATAAAAACACTGGTTTTTTTTACCGCACTGATGTGTTCTATCGCTACTATGTAAGATTTATGAATGCGTATAAATTTCGCAGATGGTAGTTCTTCCTCTATTGCCTTCATGCTTAAGCGGGCTACCAGTGGTTTGGCAGGGGGAATAAGCTGTATTTTAAGGTAATCTCTCAACCCTTCTATCCATAAAATATCCGCAAACATTATTTTAACCAAGCTGTAATCTGCGTTCAGGAAAAAATAATCGCTTCCGCCGGCGTCGGTTGGTTTATGTTTTAATTGATACAATTCGTTGGCTTTATTGCAAGCCTGTATAAAACGGGAGAGCTCCACCGGCTTAAGAAGATAGTCCACTACATTAAGATCGTATCCTTCTAAAGCAAACTTTTCGTAAGCGGTTACTAATATGAACATTGGTTTTTTTGCCAGGCTTTTTATAAACTGAATGCCTGTCAGTCCCGGCATTTGGATATCTATAAATACCAGGTCTATTTCTTCTTCCTGCAGCACTTTGTTTGCCTCAAACGCATCACCACAGGTAGCTACCAGTTGCAGGTAAGCTACCTTACTTATGTAGTCCTGCATTAACTGCAGCGCCAGTGGTTCATCATCTACCGCTATACATCTGAGCATTATGCGAGATTTATTTGTAATGATACAACAAACCAACCATCTTCTTTTGTAATGAAAAGATGATGTTTTTCAGGGTATAATAATTTTAAACGCCTCATCACATTGGTTAGCCCGATACCGGATGTTTTATCCTTGCTGTCATTATCCAAACCATCAAACCGGTTGCGTGCTTCAAAATGAAGAATATCATTTTCTACCCGCATGTTAATATTTATCTGTGCATTTTTTATATTGCCAGTTCCGTGTTTAAAAGCGTTTTCAATAAACGGGATCAATAGCATCGGGGCTATTTCATGATGTGTAAAAGCGGAAAACAATTGTATATCCAGCTTTACTTTACCGCCTACCCGTTGTTTCTGCAAATCAATATAGCTGTTGAGATAATCTATTTCCTTTTGTAACGAAACTTTTTCTTCATCTGTTTCATACAGCATATACCGCATCAGCGTAGATAGTTTAAATATAGTAGGTTCCAGTTGATCGCTTTTTAATCTTGCCAGCGCCAAAATGTTATTCAATACGTTGAACATAAAATGCGGACTCACCTGTGAACGCAGAAAAGATAGTTCAGACTTAAGGGTTTCTTCCTGTTTTTGCTGGAGGAGTTTATCTGTTTTGTTTTTATCCATGATCATCCTGTAAGCTGTACTTACTGCTATCGCCAGCATAAAAGGAGGGATATTAAATCCAATTGAGCGTGATATCAGTATTGGTCTGCTCTTAATAAAATGTATAAACAATGCGGAGTGTACACACATGATAACAGCAAATAAGCCTATCAGTAAAAGCACATATACGAGATATTTTTTTGTATACAGAAAAGATGGAGTGAACACATATGCGTTAAGGTAAAAAGAAACCACCCACAATAAACCGGTTAAGAAAGTAACATAGAAAAATCCATCATCATCCGGATCCTTACGTACTTCACTAAAAGGATAATGCCTTAAAAAATAGGGCAATGAAAAAACAATCAGCCATGCAGCTATATGAAAAATAACCTGCACCGAACGTTTGTTTAACCAACCCATTTTCATTTTATAGAAATTTATTTTTGCTGAATTACCCTTCACCCTTTGCCTCTCAACTTACACCTTTTCTATTCATATCTTAAAGCCTCAATAGGATCAAGCCTGGATGCTTTTTGTGCCGGGTAATAGCCAAAGAAAACACCTGTGATAGCACATACCATAAACGATAACATAATAGATGATTCAGAAATCAATATAGGCCAATGAAGAGATATATTCACTATTTGCGCAGCCGCAATACCAAGCGCTACACCAATAAGGCCACCGGTAATACTTATCAAAATAGCCTCAACCAGGAACTGCAGCAGAATATCTATGCCCCTGGCGCCAATGGACATACGAAGCCCGATTTCTTTTGTACGTTCTGTTACTGAAACATACATGATGTTCATAATACCAATGCCTCCAACCACCAGTGAAATTCCTGCGATGGCTGCCAGTAGAACAGTAAGCAATTCACTGGTGGAACTAATAGTGCTGATCAGTTCAGCCTGGGTACGAATGCTGAAATCATCTTCATCAGAAGTTTTTAAGCCGGTGCTGTTTGCGCAGTACAGCCGAAATTTCTTTAGTAGCGGTATCAGAGCTTTGTTCATTTACTGCAGAAGCATAAATAGTTTGCACATAGGATATAGCCAGTATTCTTTTTTGTACGGTAGTGTAAGGTGCTATAATAATATCATCCTGGTCCTGCCCAAATGTATTCTCTCCTTTTTCTGTGAGTACGCCTATCACTTTTAAAGGAACGGTTCCAAAACGGATCACCTGGCCTATAGGGTTTTGTCCCGCAGGAAAAGCATTCTCTACAACGGTTTGGCCCACTGATGCACACCTTCGCCATCGTTTTAACATCTTCGTCTGTAAAGTTTATTCCATCTTTCAATTTCCATTCTCGTATTACAGGAAGATAATCAGGAGATACGCCCTGTATGGTAGTAGGCCAGTTTAAGGCGCCATTAACTACCTGCCCGTTTGCCTGCAAACCAGGCGATACAGCAGTGATAAAATTTACTTTTTGTTTTATGGCGTCAACGTCTTCTACTTTCAGTGTTTGTAAACCTGAAGCGCCTAATCTTGCTCCGCCACCCACCGTAACATTACTGCTTGGGCGAATATTGATCATATTAGATCCCATACCGGATAGTTGATCACGGATGCTTTGTTTGGAACCCTGCCCTATAGCTACCATAGTAATTACAGAAGCAACTCCTATTATTATACCAAGCATTGTAAGAAAGGCCCTGAGCTTATTTCTTAATAAAGCTTTCCACGCTATTCTGAAGAGATTTAATACGTTCATGTTCCTTCTTTTTAATAATCATCGTTAACCGGCAAACTTTCCAACGCCTCTTTGGCAGAACGCACATTTTCATTCTTGCTATCTTTTACTACGCGGCCATCCTTCAACGTTACTGTTCTACTGCTAAAGGCAGCTATATCTGGTTCATGTGTTACAAATACAATGGTCTTTCCCTGTTGTTGATTTAATTCCTGCAGCAGTAGCATAATTTCATAGGAGGTCCTGGTATCAAGATTTCCTGTGGCTTCGTCTGCCAATATCATTACAGGTTCATTTACCAATGCTCTTGCAATGGCTACACGCTGTTGTTGCCCACCCGATAATTGGTTAGGCAGGTGATCTAACCTGTCAGCCAGTTTAACTGCCTGCAGCGATTGAATGGCTTTATCCTTTCTTTGCTGCGCGGATACATTGTTGTTGTATAGTAATGGTAATTCAACATTTTCAAGCGCCGATGTACGTGCCAGCAAATTATACGATTGAAAAACGAATCCTATTTTATGATTGCGCAAACGTGCCAGTTCATTACGGGAAAGCTGTTTCACATTCACCCCGTCTAAAAGATAATCTCCATCCGTAGGTTTATCAAGACAACCTAAAATATTCAATAGTGTTGTTTTGCCAGAGCCACTACTACCCATTATTGTTACAAACTCCCCAGGCTGCACATTAAACGATACACCCTTCAACGCACGAACGGTTTCGCTGCCCATCTTAAACTCTCTTTTTAAATGCTGTATATCAAGAATTGCATTTGCCATAATCATCGATTTTAATACTTACTAACACGCTATACCATCTTTACCTTATACTGATTTTTATTGCGGAGGAGGTCCTGGCTGACTTTTTTTACTGTTGTTGTTTGGGCGCCTGGGCATAAACGGACTTGCGGCATTAGGAGATTTTTTCATTTGCTCTTTAGAAATTTCCTGGTAGCCTGTTATAATTTCATCGCCTTCACTCAACCCGGAAACAACCTGCACTTCTGTTTCATCATTCATGCCAGTGGTAATTGGTTTTGCAATAATACTGCTGTCTTTCTTTACCCATACCATTGCTTTAGTCTGCACTGTACTGCTATCGGGTTGTTTACCGGGAGCGTTGTTTGGTTTTTCTTCTTTAATATGTTGATTACGTTGATGCGTTTTGTGAGAGGGTGGAATACCGCCTTCGATTTTATAAATTTTCCCTAACACTGAATCTGGTTCAAACTGAAGCGCCTTTGCAGAGACAATCAATACATCAGGAACTTCTTTTGTAAAAATGGTAATGTTTGCCGTCATGCCTGGTTTTAATTTCATATCACCATTGGGAGCATCAATAATGGTTGTATAATTTACCACGTTTGATGAGGTAGAAGGCTTCAGCCTTATATCTAATACCTTCCCATTAAATACATCATTGGGAAATGCATCTACCGTAAAAGTTACGCGTTGTCCTTTTATAACATTGCCTATGTCAGCTTCATCAACCGAAGCCTGTACCTGCATTTTGGTAAGATCTTTTGCAATGCTGAATAAAGTAGGTGTACTAAAACTTGCTGCTACGGTCTGTCCTTCACTTATGCTGCGTGATAATACCGTACCATCAATAGGAGAATAAATATCAGCGAAGGATAGATTTTTTTTAGCTGAAGACAATTGAGCCAGCAATGCATTTACATTATCATTGCCTGCATTATACTGGTATAATGCTGTTTCATAATCAGCCCGGCTGATGGCGCCTACATTGAACAATTGCGATTGCCTGTCAAAATTACTTTTCTGATACACGGCATTGGCTTTCGCCTGTTGCAGGTTAGCGGTAATCTGCTGCACCTGTGCATCCAGCAGCGATTTATCTAATTGAGCCAGCAACTGTCCCTTTTTAACAGTAGAGTTAAAATCTGCGTACACACTTTTTATGGTTCCGGATACCTGCGTACCTACAGCAACGGTATCAACAGGTTGTATAGTGCCCGTTGCCGTTACCGAAGTACTCAATGTGCCAACATGCGGATGTTCTGTTTGTAACTGAACGATCTTGCCTTCATTCCTGAACTTCCATGCCCATATGCCTGCGGCGGCTAACACTGCTACCACTATTAAAATGATCCACGTCTTTTTTTTCATTGCTATGCGTTTTATATTCAATGATCTTATTAGAATGCTACAGGAACACCTGTATAAAAATTATAAATTTTGTTATACAGTATTGCACTGTATTTGGCCTGTATATACGATTGTAACGCCTGTACATACAGGTTTTTTTGTTGCAAAAGATCTACCATGTTCACAGAGCCGAGCTTCAACTGTTCGTTGGTAATATCATAGGTTTCCTGCAATGCCTTCAACTGTGTTCCGGCAGCCGTATATTGCGCCTGCCTGTTCTGCACATTAATGTAGGCCTGTTCTACCTGGCTGTTAAGCGTGAATCTGGTATCCGCCAATGAAAGTTTTGCCTGCTCAATAACAATCTTTGATTTTTCAATATTGGTTTTATTTACACGCTTGCTGTAAATAGGTATACTTACGGTTAACCCTAACTGCTGATAAAAATTATTATTGATCTGCGTAAAGTATTTGTTGTCGCTGCTAAGATTAGCGTAACCACTTGCCAAACCCGCGCCGAGCGTTACAGTAGGCAAAACAGAAGCTTTTGCTTTAAGCAAATTGGTTTTAGCAATGTTAACACCCACTTCTCCATTCTTTACTTCAGGACGGGCAGCCTGTGCAGCATCTTGTGCAGCAGCAAGATTAGGTGCCATCTCCTGCACTGTTATTGAATCGGGAACAGCTACCTGGAAGTTGAAAGCTGTTGGAAGTTGCAGTATTTGTTTAAGTGTTACGGTATTTTGCCTGTAAGTATTTTGAGCGTTTACAAGATTGTATTCATCTCCGGCTGTTTGCGCTTCAAATTGTAAAAGGTCTTTTTTTGAGATGCCACCGGCATCAAACCGCTGTTGCCCTTGTTTTAATTGTGCCTTTGATGTGGTGAGCACATCTTCCAGATATTTAATAGTTTCCTGTGCTAATAATATATTCAGAAATGATTCGGTGATATTGAGTGTAATATCATTTTGGGCTTCCTCAACATTGAGGTTGGCAGATTGAATGGCTAATTTTTTTGCTACTATATCATTTTTAAGGTAACCACCATTGTACAGGGTTACTGAGGAATTTATTCCATAGTTCCCCGAAAAATTCGCCTGCGACTGGAAACCACCTACTACAACATCTGTATTTTTTGCATTCACCAACGATTGCGAAAGGGATCCTGATAAAGATGGTAGCCTGGCTGCCTTAGCCTGCAGCAGATCCTGCTCAGCACTGCTGGTACTTAGTCGTAAAGAATTGAGCGAGATATTATTTTTCTTTGCGTATTCTATACAATCCTGCAGTGTCCACTTCTCCGGCAAATTAACAGCCGTACTTACCTGAGCCTGAGCGTGCGCAAAACCAAGCTTGAGTATCGCCAGTATTATGATCAAAAATCTTTTCATACCTTTTTATTTAAGAAAGAATGATGGTTGGTCATTTTTCTAAAACAAAAGTATTGCCGGGCTTGTGCAGTATTAATGTAAAAGCTGCAAAACGGCAATTTCCTGCGACAAAAGAAGTATCCGGATAGTTGATAAATGGTATGGATTAATGAGTCCGAACTTGATTATCTGAAAATGTCTGCCTATTTTAAAGTAAAATATCCCTGCATTCGTCTTCCTTTGCAAAACAGCAGCGTTTTGAACTTAGCAATGGAGCAAACTAAACAGCACAATATCGTATCAATAGTAAGAGATTACGGTGGTAAGCTGTTTAATTTTATTAGAGGTAAAGTAAACAGTAATGAAGATGCGGAAGATATTCTGCAGGATGTTTGGTACCAGGTAAGCAATATGGTAAACATTGATGAGATCAACAGCATGAGTGGCTGGTTGTTCCGCGTTGCCCGCAACAGGGTTACCGACAAGTATCGCAAGAAAAAAGATTACCTGCTGGATGATTTTACATACGACGAGGAAGAGGGACTTGATTTTAAAAGCATGTTCTCAGCCGAAAGTGATAGTCCTGAAATGAAACAGTTTAAATCACTTTTTTGGGAAGAATTAATGGAAGCGCTGGATGAATTACCTGAAAATCAAAAACAGGTATTTATATGGAATGAATTGGAAGATATGACGCTGCAGGAAATAGCTGATAAAACCAACGAAAAATTAAAAACGATTATCAGTCGTAAAGGATATGCGGTAAAGCATCTTCGGGTACGCTTAGCCGATTTATACAACGAATTAAATAATTTATAGCATGAACATGGGAGACCAACCATACCGGAGAAGACCTTTCCCGGGTTTTCTGATGATAATTGCCGCTGTGTTTGCGGTATCATGGATAGTGATGTTATTATGGAATGCTATTTTGCCAGCGTTGGTGCATGTAAATCCTATTACTTATTGGCAATCTATGGGATTGCTGGCGCTATGCCGCATTTTGTTTGGCGGGTTTAAGTTTGGTCCGCCCAATGGCAGGCGTGCTTTTGGGCCCAACAGGTGGCGGGAAAAATGGATGAATATGAGTGAAGAACAAAGGGCTAAGTTTAAAGAAGAATGGAAAGAAAAATGCAGAAGAAGATGATAGTGTGAAAAATGAAATGATATTTGCCATTGACTATTCAATATCGTTTACATAAGAAAGTTCTTATGTCCTATTGAGACTTCATAAAGAATTATACTCAACTATTTCTAATTATAAGCTATTGATTGCCTCAAGCTGGTCCCGCCTTGCGGGATATCCGAAACGCCCCTGCTTTTTGCTTTGAGGAGCCCTATCAGCTTTATTTCACTTTTCAACCATTCCCCTACTCAGAATTAGTACAAATCTCACGCAAAAAAGGTGGCTTATTCGGATACTGGTATCAGTGCGAAGACGGATTGCTGTCATTCGCAAAAAATATTAAATCAATTACAATTTCATTAGCTTAACTAAACGGCATTGGTTGGCTATTCACTATTCACCATTCACTTTCTCGTTCCGGGTTTTTTATTGGGTTAAAGTAAAATTCAACACACTCCGTCTTCATTACAAATAGCATTTATAACAATAAAATTAAAAACAACATGAACAAGGGAATTATAAAACCGATCATTGGTGGAATAGTGTTGGGAGCGGCATTGTTCTTTATACCATTCTTTCTTTTAAGAGTAGCCGCTTTTATCATCATTGCAGGCACCATCTTCAGGCTTTTTGCCGGACGTAGAAAATTTGGTCGTGGGTTTAATGAACATCGTCTCGCATTTGCGGATAACATCAGGAATATGAGCGATGAAGAATACCAGAAATTTAAGTCAGAAATGCCTTACGGTTGCGGCCCACGTTTCAGACAATATTCCGAAACAAAAAAAACGAATGACTAATGAAAAGAAGAAACAGAGCATTAATAGGATTGGCCGCAGCGGCCATCACTTTTGCCAGTTTGATGGCTTTTGTAGGCCCACAAAGATTTGCGCGTTACAGGCAACACTGCGGTGAACATGCCCAACATTGGAAAACCGATGATCAACCGTTGCAATCAACACCAAAAGCACAATAACTTTTACTAATTAAAAAACAATTTAAAAAATGTACAATCAACGATATGCCGGTCATGGCGGCTTTGCAAAGCGTTTCAAGCACGCTTTCCATGAACATCATCCATTTATGCATGGATTCAGAAGAGCTAAATACAATGTACCCATTAATATCACCGAAGACGATACCAAATATGAAGTACATGTGTTTGCAACAGGGTTTACGAAAAGCGATATTAAGATTACCGTTACAGACGATGTACTATATATAACCGGTAGCAAAACCATTGCTGAAGAAAATGAACCAAATTTTACCAGGCAGGAATTCCCGATCAAAAATTTTGAAAGAGTACTTTTCTTAAACGGAAAAGTAGATGCGGATAATATTGCTGCGCGTCATGAGAACGCGGTTTTAATAGTTACACTTCCTAAAACCCCGGAAGCACAAACAAAAGAGCAGGTGATTGAAGTTTTATAGAGTACGATTCAGGGGTTAAATTCCATGCCGGGCATTTTAAATGTTCGGCATGTTTGTTTGATGGAAGAATAAAGCCTATAAAGTTTGAAGAGCGGTACAGCATGGATGCAAATCTTATAGATTGAACGATTTTGTAAAAAATCATTGAAACAACGCTTGCAAAAACATTTTCACCATTTCCCTGTTTTGGCGTGATATGGGAATTTTGGTTTGATCCTTCATGAGCAATGAACCACCATCTTCTTTTAAATAACTTTTAATAAAGTTTGCATTAGCTAAATGCGATTGGTGTGTTCTGATAAAATGATTTGACTTTAAGAGATCCGCAAATTCTTTTAAAGGTTTGCACACTAAAATTTTCTCTCCGTTTTGAAGATATACGGTGCTGTAACTATTAGATGCTTCTATGCGGATGATTTCACTAACAGGCGCATATCTTATTTCCTGCATTGTAGGCAACGCAATACGTGGATTTGCAGGCTTATTGGTTTTAATATATTCAAGCAGGTTGTCAATACTATTATTGCGTTGTTGGTGCTCCAGCCTGGTTTTGGTTTTTTCTATAGCAGCTTGTAATTCTTTTATATCGATGGGTTTCAGCAGATAATCCAATGCTGAAAACTTTATTGCCTGTATGCCGTATTGATTATGCGCAGTAACAAAAATTACTTCAAAGGGAATACTATTATATACCTTTAATACTTCAAACCCCGACTTGCCAGGCATTTCAATATCAAGAAATACTAATTGTGGATTCAGCCTGTTGATAGCATTGATGGCTTCATCTGCATTAGTAGCTGTTCCCAAAACCTTTATATCCTTACAATAGGTATTCAGCAGAATGCTGAGATTCTCTATGTTATTTATTTCATCATCCACAATCACACAATGTATATCCATAGTTCTAAAGCCAGTTATGTAAAGTAATGATAGCAGTTGTTCCTTCCGCGGAGGAATCAAGCTGCATGTTGAATGACTGTGTTTTGTATATGGTATTAAGCAGCGTGACCCTTTCTTTGGTAAGTTTAATACCCATGCCGGCAAGATAATCATCTGTTTTAAAACCTTTGCCATTATCGCTCACCGCTAGTAGAAGATCATTATTGTTGCTGAAAATGTCAATGCTTATGCTTCCTTCCTTCTGCAATTGAGCCACGCCATGCTTCACGGCATTTTCAACCAATGGTTGCAACAGCATAACCGGAATTTCAACGTTAGTTACATTAATGGTTTCATCAACTTTTACCATGTAATCAAAGCCAAAACGAAGCTGTTCCATATAGAGATAATCGTTCAGTAATTGAATTTCATCTGACAGGCTTATCGAATCTTCTTCTGTGCCTTCTAACACTTTTCTGGTTAGGCTTGCAAATTTGCTGAGATAATGATTGGCAGCACTCACATCATTTTTGTTGATCAGCCCCTGGATAGAACCCAATGCATTAAAGATAAAATGTGGATTCAATTGTGAGCGGATGCTTTTGAGCCTGAACTGAATATTTTCCTTAGCACGAAGTGATTTTGCAAGTTTTATTTTATTGTTGCGTGTATAGATCCAAAACAACAAAGCGACACCAGAGAGTGTCGCTAAAATATATGGAAGCAATGTTTGTAGTGAAACCTTTTTATCTAATACGGGTGGTGGGATCACTTCGAAAGGGATACGGGCTTTTTGTGATTCGGCCAACTTTCCACGCCATTTTTTATTGGTTGAATGATGATTTCATATTTACCTGCTTTACTGAACTGATCTCCATTAAGTTCAAAAAATAATGAATTGTCATCATTGCCTGTAGTATATTTTGCAGTTGCTGTATCTTTTCTCCCGTTAATTTCTTTGGCTAGTAAAACATTGTACTTTAACGTAGTTGAGTTTTTTAATTTAATAGCCATTCTTGAGATGCTGTCTGCAGGTAATTTAAATTCAGCAGGAATGCCGGTAGCTGCATCAACATTCTTTGCATATCCACGATTATTCTTACTGCTTATGCTGAAAAATCGTTCTCCATTTACCACAGTAATTTGTTGTATTTGCGGCGTGTAATTGGTCCTCCAGTCCAGTACAATTCCGTCTCGGATGTTGTAATTGTGTTTGTTTTTAATTTCTATGAAGAGTTGTTTGCCGGGGCTAAGAAAATTACCAATAAAACCGTAAGCCTTTTTTGCTCCGTATTTTTTATCAAGTGATGGCACCGGCGACCATGGAATTATTTCCGTGCTATCGTTTTCTATTACATGGTATTCATAGTCCTCGATGTTAGTTTCATTTATTCCGAGAGCGATGAGTTCAGCCTTTGCATTATTATCTACCAGAAAGGATGAGTAGTATTTTGAAAATGAATAGATGATTTTTCCAAAATCGTAAGGTGTGCCCGGAGGAAGCTTTAGCCCTAATAAAATGGGTGTTTTAGGTTTCCTGTTGCTATGAAGATTGGGTTGCCCCCTTTTATAATTGAGAAAATCAAGCACTGCGTAAACTGCTGTATCGGATGCATCAGACCATTCTGATTGTGTTATACCAGTAGGTATGTAGGTAGTTTCAATATCGAAATAGATAAAATTGCCGAAGGTATTAGCGCTATTTTGTGAAATACCATTTATTGATATACCAAGTAATACGATAATAAAAATGGAGATGCTTAGTTTGATCATATAAATTCATTTTAAAAATAGAATAAATACATATCAAAACTGTACATAAAAACTTTCGATTACAATCCTCACTTTGAATCTGGCACCTGACATGGAGGATTTGGAAGCATTAAGCAATTATATGGTACGTGGGGAAGACCTGTAGGGTTTGCAGCGCTGCTTTTCTGCCCGGCAAACCCTATACAGGTCTTAATTTATACCAAACATTCTTCAATGTTCTTCAACCCTTTTGCTACAGGAAGATTTTCCCAGAGTATTTGATACACTGTTGTTGCAATGGGCATTTCAGCACTTATTTCTTTATTGATATTGTAAATGCTTTTGCTGGCATTATAACCTTCTGCTACCATTTTCATTTCCAGTTGAGCAGATTGTACAGAATGGCCCTTGCCAATCATATTGCCAAAGGTTCTGTTGCGGCTGAATAAAGAGTAGCAGGTTACCAGCAAATCGCCGAGATAAACAGAAGCGGCATAATTCGGTGATTTTTTTTGATGAAGTTTACCGGCAGTATGCACACCTACATTGATATTCCTGATTCCCACTTTTCTTAAAAACACGGCCATTTCATCTGCACAATTTGCAATCAATACACTCAAGAAATTATCGCCATACCCTTTTCCATGCGCCATACCCGAAACCACCGCATAAATATTTTTAAGTATGGCCGCATATTGCACACCATACACATCCGTATTTACAACAGTATTGATGTAAGGGGTATTAAACATACGAGCAACATTTTCTGTAGCAGGCTTATGCGTACCAGAAAATGTAAGATAGGAGAGATGTTCTGCAACAACCTCCTCTGCATGACAGGGACCCATTATAGTGTAATAATGATCAATGTTGAAATTGTAAGATGATTTGAGATAATCATTCAATAAAAGGTTATGCTGTGGCAGCATGCCTTTTACAGCAGAGATTATTTTTTTCCCTTCAAGATCTTTGGTTGTAATATGTGCGAATTGCTGTTGCACATATGCAGAAGGCGTAACAATTACAATATGATCTGATTGCTGAATTACTTCTTTTGGATTAGTAAAGAGAGAAAGCAGATTTATATCAAAGCTGGCTGAAGTAAGATAGTTTGGGTTGTGATGTCTTTTTAAAAGGTGTTGTACCATTTCTTCATTCCGTACACACCAATTAATATGCATACCATTATCCGTCAATATTTTTGTGAGTGCTGTTCCCCAACTGCCGCTTCCGATAATACCAAACTGCATAAAATAAAAATGTTTGAAACCCAAAATTAGGCTTCAAACATATAGATAATTTTATTTTGTGTAATACATTTCACGCAAAGAACACAAAGAAAGCAAAGACGCAAAGGTTAATCAAATAATTCCATTCCTTTCAGGAAGTATTTGATGACATTAAAAATCTCAAATCAAAAATCTCAAATCAGCAATTATCTCTTATTTCTTTATCTCAAACAATTGATCTTTGGGCACCACCTTTACCTTGGTTCCACTTTTAAGTGTTTTGCTTACAATAGTATATGGACCGGTAATTACTTCGTCACCTTCATTCAATCCGCTGAGGATCTCAATATTGTTGATGTCCTGTATACCTGTTTTTACCTGTACCAATTTTACCGTATTATCTTTTTGCAATACAAACACAACCTCCAGCATATCATCATTCGCATTTGATTTGGTGGTTGACTCTGTACTGATATTGCTCTTCTCTGCTGGTGGCTCTTCTGTTTTTGGTTTAGAAGAGGTTACCGGAGCCTTAGATGTAGTAGTATCATTTTTATCGCGGGTGGTAACTGCATTCAAAGGAATAGATAAAACATTCTGATGCGTTCTGGTTTGTATATCTGCGCTGGCGCTCATGCCCGGGCGAAAAGGAAATTTCCTGGGTTTGGAAGGATCAAGCAAATCAGCATACGACTCCCGCAATATGCGTATCCTTACTTCATAATTGGTTACATCAGTACTGCTGGTAGTAGCGGCTGCAGATTGCGTAGCAGCGCCCTTTTGGCTACTGGCAATTTTTGTAACAAGTCCTTTGAATTTCCTGTTGTTGTAAGCATCCACTTCTATAATGGCTGTATCTGCAATATCAATTTTCTGTACATCATTTTCTCCTACTTCTACCCGTACTTCAAACACGCTGATATCAGCTACACGCATCATCTCTGTACCAGCCATCATAGAATTACCCACCACTCTTTCTCCTTTTTTTACACTCAATAAAGAAACAACACCGGTCATAGGAGAAATAAGTTCTGTTCTGCTCAAATCCTTATTGGCTTTTTGCAGATTGGCTGCTGCGCTTTTTGCCTGTGCTTCATTACTCCGGATACTTTGTACGGTAGCATTATAATTAGCCTGCGCCGTATTTAAAGTGTTTTGTGCCTGTTCAAATTCAGAAGCGGAAATTACTTTATCAGCCAATAATTGTTTTTGGCGGTTGAAAGTAGCTTTTGCCAGTTCCAGCGCAGACTTCAGTGCTTCCAGTTGCGCCTGGGAATTAGCCACGAGTGATTGCTGCCCGGTCACCTGTGCCGCTGCCTGGTCTCGTTGAGTGGCATATATATCTGCATAAATTTTTGCAAGCACCTGACCTTTTTTTACACTGTCGCCTTCTTCTACTCTCAGTTCGGTAATTTCACCAGATACGTCAGGACTTATTTTTACTTCAACTTCAGGATATACTTTTCCGCTTGCCGTTACAATTTCAGTAATGTTGCGACGCATTACTTTTTCTGATGAAACTTTTGTTCCCTCTTCTTTACCGATTACACCGCCTTTTTTAAGGGCAATCAATAACACCACCAAGGCCAGCAAAATACCAATTATCCAAAGCAGCTTTTTATTCATGAGTTATGATTTGTAGAATGAGATGATTATAGTCTTAATCCGAGGCCCTTATAATATTCCAATACTTTCATTTTAAACACGTAATCAAATTGTGATCTTACCAGATTGATTTTTGCATTAAATAATGCTGTTTGATTGGTAAGCCATTCAATGGTCTGCATTACGCCGATATTATATCTTTTAGTTGCCAGGTCAAATGACTTTTCAGCAGTAGCTACAGCTTTCTGATTGGCGATATAGGTTTGAAATGCGCCCATAGCAAGGTTATAGGCTGAATATACATTTTGCTTTAAGGCAAGGGTATCCTGTTCTATGGTAAGCTTTCTTGCATCAATAACCCATTTTGATCTTTCCACATTGGCCCGAGCGCTCCATCCATTAAAAATGGGCACATTGAGTCCAATACTAATTCCTTGCCCAAAATTATTTTTTAGCTGACTACCGTATCCATCCCACAACTGCCCAAAATTCTTTTTGCTGGTTACATATCCTGTTTGTGGAGAATAGATATAATATTTATCAGTACCGTTCAATGCATAAGCAGGTGTTACTTGATCAGCAAGGATGACAGCGTTTAAAGATTTGAAAGAAGAGTTGAACGCTGATCCTAATTGGCCAGATATACTGATAGTAGGATACTGACGGGCTCTTGAAACCAGGTAACTTTTTTCGGCAGCTTTTAATCGCAGGTTGTTTACTTTAACCTGAGGCTGTGTATTCATTGCGAGAGTGTACACTTCTGCGGGAGAAATTTCCAATATATTATCAATAGGAATTTTATCTACGGGTGGTGTTTCCAGCTCAAAAGGAACATCTGCCGGCAAACTCAGTATAGATTTTAACGTAAGCCGGTCTGCTTCTACCTGGGTTTGCGCTGTTATTAAGGACGCAGAATCACGGGCTACCTGTGCTTCCAATTCTGCTGCGTTTAGTTCGGGAAGCGAGCCTGCATCTACCAGTTTGCGTGTATTAGAAAGTTGTGCTTTGCTCTGTTGCAATTGCACAGACGTAATTTCAACCTGTTCCTTATCCATCAATACTACCAGGTATTGACGGGCGGCGTCTAAGGCGACATCATTTTTAGCTTTATCAATCGCCGCAACATCTGCCTGGTTGGTAAAACTGTTTGCCTTTACCAGGTTGTTTTTACTGTTCCAGTTAAATATGGTAACCTGTGAACTTAGCCCCATTTGCTCATACATCAGGTTATTATCAGTATATACGTTGGTTGAGTAATCTAAAGAACGGCCAAATGAAAAGCCGTGACCACCTGAAAAATTAAGGGAGGGATAACGATCGAGTTTGCTTTGTTTTAGATCTATAGCTGATGTTCGTGCTGTGATTTCTACTTGCCTCACATTAATATTCTTTTCCATTGCGTATTCTACTACGCGTCTTAAATCCCATTTACCAGCATCCTGGGCTTGTACAGTTAGGCTAGCTGCCACGACCATTACCGTCGCAAACAAAAAAAGTGATCTTCTCATGAAACAAGTTTATAATACAAGGAGCAAAGTATTTTTCAATCCAGGACTCACCGAAATTATTTACAAATATTCAACTAAAAATAGATTTGACAAAACCTCTTATATATTATTTAGCGCCCTGCTTAAATCATTAATAATATAGTCTGGCTCTTCCAGTCCTACATACATGCGCAGCATCCTCTGGCTTTTTTTTGTAATATCATAGTCTTCGGGTTTAACGGATGCGCATCCCGGTATGATGAGTGATTCATAACCACCCCAACTAACAGCCATGAGTACATGCTGAAGACTTTCGCAAAAAGTTACAATATCCTCTATACGGTCTACTATTAAATGAAATGAAAACAATCCGCAAGCGCCCTGCATCTGCTTTTTGGCTAATGCCTGCTGGGGAAAGGTTTCATCAAAAGGAAAAATAATAGATTCAACTTTGGGATGCTGTTTTATAAAGTCAACTATCTTTTGTGTGTTCTCGGTAATTTTTTGTAACCGCATAGGCAATGTTCTTAAACCTCTTATCAGCAGCCATGCATTAAAAGGAGAAATGCCGGTACCCGCCGTACAAAATTCCAGGTCAAAAATCTTTTTCATCATGGCTGTTGTACCGGTTAATACACCGGCAACTACATCACTGTGTCCGCCTATATACTTGGTGGCAGACTGTAAGCATAAATCAATACCCAGCGCTAAGGGTTTTTGATAGAGCGGCGAACAGTAACTATTATCGCAGATAGTAATGATCTCTTCAGCCTTTGCCAGATCGGCAATCGCTTTTAAATCCTGCAGATCAAGATTCCACGAGTTGGGGGTTTCAAGATAAATAATAGTAGTGTTTGGTAATATGGCCCGTTCAAAATTTTCGATCGAGGTACCATCTACATAGGTGGTGGTAACACCAAACCGTGGTAATATATTATTAAATAATTTTTGTGCCCAGGTATACGGTTTATTTACAGATACAATATGATCGCCGGATTTTACATTGGCCATAACCGCCGCATATATAGCAGATGAACCACTGTTGAATACAAGGCAATCTTCTGCTTCATCCAACGCAGCCAGTTTTTTGCGTAAAATATCCACCGTTGGGTTTAACCCCCTGGAATATATGTAGCCTGTATATTCATCTTCAAAAAGGCGGCGCATATCTTCCACCTTATTAAAAACAAAATTGCTGGTTTGTATAATGGGCGGAGCAACAGCGTTAAAATAGTTTTCTCTTTCTTCGCCCAGTTCATTAATAATGTAAGAAATATCCATAGAAGGTTATGTATGCTTTCTGTGATAAAATAAAAAATATACTGCTGCCAGGGTAACTAATAATACCACGCCTGTAAGTGCGGCATAAGGTTTATCAATAATTACAGCTATGGCAATGCCTATATAAGAAAGTACAAATAAAACAGCCAGAAACGGCGTCCAGCGCGTCCATGATGCTGAAACAAGTGCTTCATTCTTTTTTCTTTTGCGCAGAATAAAAATAGTGGCGGCAGATGTGCTCATACCGATGCTGTCTAAAAAAATACTAAATCCAAGTATATCGTCAACTCCTTTTCCAAAAAAAGTAATAACAACTGTGATGAGCGCGAATACCGTTAACCCTCCGGTAAGCGCCAGTGTTTTACTGTTGCGTAAAGAAAAAAAGGAAGGCAACACTTTATCCTGGCTCATGGCATACATTACTCTTGGATTGCTCATAAGGCTCACATTTACATAAGCCATTACTGATAAAAACATTAATCCATCAAATACTTTGGCGCCTGTTTTCCCGAACCAGGCTTCACAAAGCAATGCACCGATAGCCGATACATTTTTCATGCGTTCATAACCTATCACCTCCGTATAGGCGAAGTTGATACCCAGGTACAACAATATGGCGATCAGGATGCCGCTTATTATTGATTTTGGAAAAATACTTGTTTCACTTACCTCACTCCCGAAATTGATGGTTTGCTGATAACCGCCATACGAAAAAAATACGGGTACAAGGCTTACCATAAAAAGGGTAAGCGCATTGCTATCCGTTAATTGATATGTTTTTGAATTGTTGAGGTAGCCATGTGGTTCTACTGTTACTCCTTTCAGTATGCTTGCTATCAACAATAACATAGCGCCCAGCTTTACTACCGTTAGTATATTCTGCATGCGGCTGCTGGTGCGGAGCCCCAGCAGGTTCACGGCATAAAAAAGACATACAGCTACAACAGAAACACTAACAGTAAAAATGGGGCCTGATGGAACACCAAATAATAAATCGCTTACATAATCTGCGCCAATCAATGCCACTACTGCAGTAGAGGCGGCATTACTCACCAGTATCAATGCATTAACGGTAAAGCCTACTGCCGGATGATAGCATTCGGCAAACACTTTGTAATAACCGCCCATTACAGGAAGCCTTAATCCAATTTCGGCGTAGGTTAACGCACCGCACATTGCTACCAGCCCGCCTGTAAGCCATGCCAAAAAAAAGATCCATGACGCTCCGGAAGAAGCAGCTACTTTGGCGGGTGTGCCGAAAATACCCATACCAATAATCAGGCTTACCACTATCATGGTGAGCGAAAAAAAGCCCAACTGGTTTTTGGATGACATGTAGTGAAGGTATTCAATTTAGGGAAATAGCTTTCAGCTATCTGCAATCAGATCTCAGAAGGCAGGAAGCAGTAGTAAGTAGGCAGCGTGGTCGGCACTGAAGATTAAATTGCAAGAAGGACCATGTAGTTTAAGGTTGCCAACCTTTTGAAGGTTGGCAACCTTAGGAAATTCCTTGCTTCCTATGCCTTGGCGCGTGTCACACGCGGCAGTCTTAGAGGTACGTGAGACACGTACCTTGGCGGTAGCCTTTTGCCTTCCGCCCTTCACCTTCTACCCCAAATAAGATCTCAGCATCCACGCCATTTTTTCGTGCTGCTTTAAAAGCCCTGTAAGAAAATCGCTGCTGCCAATGTCTTTATACTTTTCGTCAAATGTGTCAA
Organism: Agriterribacter sp.; assembly: GCA_047600465.1. Taxonomy (GTDB): domain Bacteria; phylum Bacteroidota; class Bacteroidia; order Chitinophagales; family Chitinophagaceae; genus Agriterribacter. The sequence continues at coordinate 1,539,616 of JASGKU010000004.1, read as the reverse complement.
TCTGTTTGCGGAGATTGATAATGATCTTTTCGTGATCGGCATCCAGATTGGGTATCTGGTCTTTAAAATGTTTGGGAACAGATGGCTCTTTCAAGGAGGCAAGTTTCAGCAGTTCTGATAATCTTCCTTCTGCATAAAATCCAATGGTTCTTATGCGTTCTGCAATCTCATCAATTATTTCTGCCAATTCTGTGTATTGTGCCTCATACAGTTTGTGCAATTCCATAAAACTCGGACCTTCTACATTCCAATGGTAACTACGGGTTTTATTGTACAAAACATGTTCGTCGGCAAGAATTTTATTAAGAATGCCTGCCACTGCTTCGCGGTTTTTATCTGAAATACCAATATTTACTTTTGCCATATAGATTGATTTAAAATAAACTTAGAAGAAATATAATTTGTTGTTGCTGGTTTTTTGTTCGTAGTTTATCGTTTCAGGTCGATACACGTTTTGTCTTGGTCTGACCTTCGGTGCCGACCATTACTTCTGCCTTCTTACTACTTACCTCTTACTACTTATCACAACAATGCCTTTATAGCCGCTATAACTTCCTGCAATTTACCAGCATCTTGCCCACCTGCTGTAGCCAATGTTTTTTGACCTCCACCACCACCTTTTATAAGCGGTGCTACCTGCTCTTTTATTATTTTACCTGCGTCAAGATTTTTAGAGGCAACTACCGATTCAGCTATACCTACCGCTACAAAAGGCTTGCCATCAATATTGGCACACAACACTATTACATGATTTTGTAAACCGCTTTTTACATCGAAGCAAAGTTTTTTTAACGCATCTGCATTGCTTACCTGCACTATCTCACCAACAAAAGTAATACCGTTTATGGTTGCTGCTTTTTGCAACAACACATTTTTCATTTCTGTTAGTTGCCTCGCTTCAAACGCTTCTATTCTTTTTTGCAGTGCATTTTTTTCCTCAATCAATTTTTCAATTGCCCTTAACGGTTCCTTTGTTTTAAGCAACTCACCAATGCCTTTGAACTGTGATATTCTTTCGAATGTATATTGAATGGCTGCCGGACCTGTCAGTGCTTCAATACGGCGAACACCCGCTGCTACTGCAGCTTCTGAAGTAATGGTAAATAACCCGATCATTCCTGTATGCCCCACGTGCGTACCGCCACACAACTCAATCGAATACGCCGGATCGATAATTACCACGCGAACGGTATCCCCATATTTTTCTCCAAACAATGCCATAGCGCCCAGCTTTAATGCCTCTTCTTTTGGCATTTCATTGATCACAACCGGAATATTGGCGCGAATCTTATCGTTTACAATCAATTCAATTTGTCGCAATTCCTCATCCGTAACTTTTGCGAAATGTGAAAAGTCGAAGCGCAGTTCTTCCGGCGAAACCATGGATCCTTTTTGCGCAACATGTTTACCCAAAACCTGGCGCAAAGCTGCATGCAGTAAATGCGTAGCGGTGTGGTTATACATGGTATTGAGCCTGGTTTCCAGGGTAACGCTGGCGGTTACCTGCGCGGTAATATCAGCAGGCAATTTGTCTGCAAAATGTATAATAAGGTCGTTCTCTTTTTTGGTATCGGTTACTTCAATCTTTTCATCACCAAACTGAAGGAATCCTTTATCGCCTACCTGTCCTCCGCTTTCTGCATAAAAAGGCGTTGTTTCCAATACATATTGAAATTGTTCTTTGCCTTTCGTTTTGGCTTTACGGTATTTTGTTACCTGCGTTTCTACCAACAGATCGTTATAGCCAACAAAAGAAGTTTTGTCAACTTTATTTACTTCTATCCAGTCGCCGGTATCAATAGCAGTAGCAGCACGGGAACGATTTTTCTGTTCGTTTAAATAATAGTCAAAGTCTGCTTTATCTGCCATTAAGCCTTGTTCTGCCAAAATTAGTTGTGTGAGGTCAAAAGGAAAACCATAAGTATCGTTTAACTCAAAAGTTTCTTTTCCTGAAATGGTAGATGAGGTGGCGGATATTTTAGCATTCCGGATAATATCATCAATGCGTTTCAATCCTTTTTCCAATGTTCTCAAAAAAGCTTCTTCTTCTTCCTTCACTACTTTACTTACAAAATCCACTTGTTTTTCCAACTCTGGAAATACCTGTTGAAATTGTGCAGCCAATATGGGCACTAAATTATAAAGCAAAGGTTGTTTGTAATGCAGGTACGAATAGTAGTAGCGTACCGCCCGGCGCAATATTCTTCTTATAACATAACCTGCGCCTGTGTTTGAAGGCAATTGACCATCAGCAATAGTAAAACTGATGGCTCTTATATGATCGGCAATAACCCTGAAAGCAACTGCTTCTTTACTATCGCTGTAATCATATTTTTTATGGGTGATATTTTCAGTAGCTGTAATAGTGCCGGAAAAAATATCAGTATCGTAATTGGATGTTTTTCCCTGCAATACTCTCACCAATCGTTCAAACCCCATGCCTGTATCTACATGCTTTGCAGGTAATGGATCGAGGTTGCCATTTTTTGAACGGTTGAATTCTATAAACACATTGTTCCAGATCTCTATTACTTGTGGATGATCATTATTCACCAGCGTACTTCCATCAATAACATTTCGTTCACTATCCGGGCGGCAATCTACATGTATTTCCGTACAAGGTCCGCAAGGGCCAGTATCGCCCATTTCCCAGAAATTATCTTTCTTACTGCCCAATAATATCCTGTCTGCTGCAATTACTTTTTTCCATTCATTGTATGCTTCCTCATCGCGGGGAAGGTTTTCATTTGCATCGCCTTCAAAAATGGTTACGTATAAACGATCCACCGGTATTTTGTAAACGCCTGTTAGCAATTCCCAGCTCCATGCAATGGCTTCTTTTTTAAAATAGTCGCCAAAGCTCCAGTTGCCCAGCATTTCAAACATGGTATGATGATAAGTATCTACACCTACTTCCTCAAGGTCGTTGTGCTTACCGCTTACACGAAGACACTTTTGCGTATCTGCCACTCTTGGGTAGGGCGATTTTTTATTGCCCAGGAAATAATCCTTAAACTGGTTCATACCCGCATTGGTAAATAATAATGTGGGATCATTTTTTATTACAATGGGAGCCGAAGGCACTACCTGGTGCCCATGAGCTGTAAAAAAATCAAGAAATGCCTGTCTTATCTGTACTGAATCCATCATGGTTGCCGTTATATTTTTTGTGGCGTTTGATCGTTTAAATTTTATATTTGTCTCCGCCCTAAAAGATGGGTGCGAAGGTAGTTAAATTATGGCTGGATTTTTGCGCAGAGCAAAGCCCGTCTCAGACACTTCTGGTAAATGAAAAAAATAAAATATTACTATAACACCAATACGCTCCGGTATGAAAAGTTAGTGGTTCCACTGCGGGTGAAACTGTTGCGTATATTGGGTTTTATGGCAGCAGCTATTGTAACAGCGCTGCTAATTGTTTTTTTAGGATGGCAGTTGCTCGATTCGCCCAAGGAAGTGGTATTGCGCCGGCAAAATGAAAGCATACGCGAAGATTATGTATTGCTGAACAATAAAATGAAGGCAATGCAGGAACAAATGGGCGAACTGGAAAAAAGAGACAATCACATTTACCGCGAAATATTTGAAGCCAACCCTATACCAGACAGCGCCCGCGCAAAAACCTTGGAAAAGCAGCAGGAAGTAAAGTTAACAGAAGGAATGGAGGACAATGAACTGGCTTATTCAATTGCGGCTACCCTGGATAATCTCATGAACCGTATGGCTTTTCAAAAAAAATCATTCGACGATATTGAATCAATGGTAAAGAATAAGGAAAAGCTTTTAGCGGCTACTCCCGCTATTCAACCTGTAAGCAATAAAGATCTCAGCCGCATGGCTTCTGGTTTTGGTTATCGGGTAGACCCGGTATATAAGACTATTAAAATGCATGCGGGGCTTGATTTTGCCGCACCACAGGGAACACCTATATATGCCACCGCTGATGGAGGGGTGAAAATAGCGGGTAATACCGGTAACGGCTACGGTAACTATGTAGTGTTAGATCACGGGTATGGGTATGAAACCTTATATGGGCATCAGTATAAGATAAAAGTAAAACCAGGACAGCGGGTGAAGCGTGGCGAACTGATAGGTTGGGTAGGAAGTACCGGGAAATCTACAGGCCCGCACGTACACTACGAAGTACATAAAAATGGTCAGCATATCGATCCTATCTATTTCTTTTATAACGATATCACCCCCGAGCAATTTGACCGCATTCTTAAAATGGCCGCCGCCGGAAATCAAAGCTTTGATTAAATGTTAATAATTACCGGCATTATTTTTTCTGCATACCACTAATTTAGCGCTATGTTTAAGCAGTTAGATTTATTTGCAGCATTTGAAGAGCCGAAGGCTCAACCGGCCAAAGATATTTTGAAAGAGCCGGTAGCTGCTCCACATACTACAGAACTGCCTGCTATTGCAAAAGAATCATTACCTGTTATAGAAGATGTATTAACTGTTGAGTCAAACTTTTTGCCTGTTGAAGCCATTACAGAAACTGTAACGATTGAAGTAGAAGAGCCTGGCGTATCATACACTACTATAAAAAAGAAAGTTAAGGAAGTTAAACCCAAACCAGGTAAGCGAGGAAGAAAATCGTTAAAGGAAATGGGAGAGGAAGTTGAAATGATATCAATACCCGCAGATGAAATATTGTTTAAAAGACAGTATTACAGTATTGGTGAAGTTTCTACTATGTTTAATCTTAACACTTCTTTACTTCGTTATTGGGAAACAGAATTTGATATTTTAAAGCCAAGAAAAAACCGCAAAGGCGACCGGCATTTTCGCCCGGAAGATATAAAAAACTTATACCTTATTCACCACCTCCTGCGCCAAAGAAAATATACCATTGAAGGCGCCAAAGAATATCTTAAGAAAAATAAAAACAAAGCACAACAAAGCTTTGAGCTCATTCAACGGCTTGAAAAATTGAAAAGTTTTTTGTTTGAATTAAAAGCGGGTCTGTGAGCTGTGAGCGATCGGCTCTCAGCTATCAGGAAATGATACTCACTTCTTACTAATTACTTCTGCCTCCTACCTACTTCTTTAAATGAGAAATGTTAAAAGCTATATTTAACATTCTCCGGCTTTTAATTTGCGGAATAATCAAAAGTCAAAGAAAAAAATAGGAGAAAATATTTAGTTTCTCTACTCGTTTTTTCAAAGCCTAATCTTGTAACTAATATGACAAATCCAATCCGGGTTCTCTATCTTCTTGTAGCCGTGCTTCTTTGCTTTGGCTTCCAGAGTTTTAAAAAAGTTGCTGCAACATCAGCCAACAATAGTACCACCCTTTCGGATACTTCTTCTGCAAAAAATAAACGTATAGCAGATAAGCCTGCTGCAGGAAGTTATCGCATTGTTATAAAAAAGGGTGCTTATGAGATGACAGTGTATGATGAAGAAGGTTGGTATGGTACATATCCTGTTGTGTTTGGCAATAAAGATCAGTCTGACAAACGCATGGAAGGTGATAGACTTACACCGGAAGGACATTTTAAAATAGTAGGAAAAAAAATTCATAAGCAATGGGGCAAATTCCTGATGCTCGATTATCCTACCAAAGAAAGTTACGAACGTTTTAAAGTATTGAAAGAAACAGGCGCCATACCTAAGAAGGCAACGATTGGTGGTGGTGTAGGCATACATGGCACACGCCCTAATGAAGAATGGGTAATTGATAAATTTATAAACTGGACCAGTGGTTGTATCTCCGTTCGTTATAGTGATATGGATGAATTGTACGACTTACTACCAATAGGTACAGAAGTAATTATTGAAAAATAAATATTCGCGGGTTTAAATTTCTGGTTGATATTTTGATATTAAAAGCTATCTCGGAAGAGGTAGCTTTTTCTTTATCAGCAACTATATGTTACCGTAAGTTAAATTAAACGGCAGGGTTTATTTTACAACGAAATTGCATGTTGGCAACCAACCTGTTATTATAAATATGCGTATGTTAAATGATGTTTGTTGTAAAAGTGCGTTTTTAATATGAATTCTAACTCCGTATTGTGAAAACAGAACGGATTAAGAAACCCCCGCATAGCCTGCCTGGGGGTTTTCTTTTTATATACGGTGTTTGATTTATCTTCATTGTATGAAGCAATATTCATTAAGGCTATTGATTACAGCTTTGTTTCTACCTTTTATAGCATTCTGCCAGGATTCTACCCAACGCCCTCTTATGGTGCAGACCATTGGAAAGCTACCTTATCTTGAATATGGATTAGGTGATGACAGGTTAGGTGGCGCAAAAATGACTTACCTCGATTCTGGTGTTGTAATGAGAGTGGTTGATTCTGCCGGGTTTGATTACAAAGTACAGCTCTCTAAAAATCATTCCGCTTACATTGCCAAGGAAAATGTAAAAAGATTAACCGACAAACTTCCACGCCCTTATTATCTTACTTCAAGCTGGCGTGTATACGGCAACGATACTACGAATGCTGATTATGTTACCATTAATCTTGATGAAAGATTGCCTTACAGGAGCCTCCAGCAAATTGATCCTTCTATAGTAGTGGTGGATATATTCGGCGCTACATCTAATACCAACTGGATATCGCAATTCAATAATCTGAAAGAAATAAAAAATGCCTGGTATGAGCAAACAGAAGACGATGTAATGCGGGTGTTTATACAATTGAAACATAACCAGCATTGGGGCTATAATATAGCATACGATACTATTGGCGCAAAGCTGATCATCCGCGTTAAACGACAACCACCCATTCTTGCTATCAATAAACTGCGGATAGCTATTGATGCGGGACATGGTGGTGAAAACGTAGGTGCATCAGGTGTTACATCCGGCATAAAAGAAAAAGATTACACGCTCAAAATTGCCACGCAATTAGAAGCGCTGCTGAAAAAGAACAAGATCAAAACTTTTATGACGCGTACAACAGATACCACCCTGAGTATGGCAGATAGAGTTGAAATGCTGAAGGCCTGGAAACCAGATCTGCTGATCAGCATTCATCTTAACTCTTCAGGCAATGCCTATATAAGTGGCGTAAGTACCTATTACCGCTATATCGGGTTCAGAGGCTTATCTCAGGCTGTGCTAAAGCGCATGCTTGAATTAAAACTTGTGGAAATCGGTAATGTGGGCGGATTTAATTTTGCGCTCAGTGGACCTACAGATTATCCTAATTGCCTGGTGGAAGTGGCTTTTCTCAGTAATAAAGATGATGAGAAAAAGATATTGGACCCTAAATTCAGAACAGCTACTGCAAAAAAAATATATGATGGTATTGTAGACTGGTTGAAGAAGATAAAATAATTTTCAGCAGTTCATATCATCTCATCTATTCCATTTGTAAGTTTGTTGGCTCAAATAATTATACAACGCCTTAAATGGCATAACACAAATACTATTAATCATGATTGCAAAAGGAACATTTATTCACCACGTTTATTTTTGGTTGAGTAATGAAGGAAATAAAGAAGATTTTGATCAATTGGTGGCAGGATTAAAAAAACTATCCGCTGTAAAAACCATCCAGGCATTTCATATAGGAAAACCTGCAGATACTAATCGTGATGTAATTGACCGCTCCTATTCAGTTTCGTGGATGCTGATGTTTGCTAATAAAGAAGACCAGGATAGTTACCAGGTTGATCCTATTCATTTGAAGTTTGTGGATGAATGCAAACATCTCTGGAAAAAAGTAACTGTTTTTGATTCTGTTGATGTATAAATACTATACGAATGAGCTATTGTTCTTATATTAAAAGCTTATCTGTTACAGAAGATAATGTGCATAAAGATTACCACGATAATTTCTATGGCTTTCCTATTCACGATGACGATGAATTGTTCTGTAGATTGATTTTGGAAATTAACCAGGCCGGGCTTAGCTGGACTACCATTTTAAAAAAGCAGGAAAGTTTTAGAAAAGCATATCACAATTTCAGTATAAAAAAAGTAGCAAAGTATACGGAGAAAGACCGAGAACGTTTGATGAATGATGCAGGTATTATAAGAAACCGTTTAAAAGTTAATGCCGCTATTGAAAATGCAAAAGCCATTCTTCAGATACAAAAAGAGCATGGGTCTTTTAAGAAATGGCTTGATGCAAATCATCCCAAAACCAAAGAAGAATGGGTGAAATTGTTCAAAAAGCAATTTAAGTTTACCGGTGGTGAAATTGTAAATGAGTTTTTAATGAGTACCGGATATTTGCCTGGCGCACATACCAGCGATTGCCCGGTGTATAAAAAGATATTAAAAAGTAAGCCGTCGTGGGCGATGAAATAGCTATCAGCTATGAGCTTTCAGCTATCAGACAGTTAAAGGCAGGAGGCAGAAGTGAGTAGGCAGGATAGCTATACTGAAGGCCTGATTGCTGACGGCTGACAGCCGATCGCCAATCGCCGACAGCTAACTCTAATTCGCCATTACTTCACTTACCAACTTTTTCATTTTGTCTAACCCTGTTTTTGCAACAGTAAATGCATCCTGGCTCCAATAGGTTTTATTAAACAGTTCTAACGATAATGCTTTTGTGCCACCCATATCTTTAAGATCTTTCAATATTTGTTTTAAAGGCGCTACACCATCACCAGGGTACACTCTATCTGCATCTGTTTGTTGATCAACCGGTTTATTGCCGGGGTAATCATTCATATGAATGATATCAATTACATTGCCTTTCAACATTTTTAATCCATTAAACCCGGAACCTCCCCTGAACATATGATATACGTCTGGAAGAATTCGTGCATCAGGATCGTTGGACGCTGCAGCTATAGCCATCGCCTGACCTAAATTGTATAATGTGCCGGATGCACCCCAAAATTCCAACAGCGGCATTACCTGGTGTTTTCGTCCCAGTTCCAGTATGTCGTGATAATAAGCTCCCGCTGTTTTCACATCAACCATCTGTCCTTTGTCTACACCCGCGGGTGGCGCAGCAATACGTGCACAACCCAGTGCTCTCATTATTTCCATTTCTTCTTCTAGCTCTTTCAACGCAGCTTTTCTTTGCTGATCATCTTTCACCATCCAATGTGTAAAGCTTATAGCATCATATACTACAAGCCCATTATCTTTAATAATTTTATTGAGCGACTCAACAGAATTACCTTGTCTTAAATAATCCCGTATATCGCTTACCCACAGTTCCAGTCCATCATAACCAGCCTTTCCCGCAATCTCAATCATTTTAACCAAGCCTGGCTTTTCGCCAGGATAGTACTGGTATTCAAACAAAACCTGAAAGGTCCATTGGGTAATGTAGCAGTGGTAACAGTAGAGGATTTTACAAAGCGGGGTACAAACGCTCCTATGGCAGTTGCACCTGTTAGTTTTAAAAATGAAAGTCTGTTAAGCATACAATATTTTAAAATGCGCTTAAGATAGGAATTTTTTGGGTATGAGCCGCTGATTCGCAGATTGGAGATTAATTCCTAAATGATAAATCTATGTAGTTTACTGAAAGTGTCGATGTTTTAACCAATTTTCAAAATCATACATTTTACACGTGGCGTCCTACGGAGCCTACATTGTAATTATGATTTCTCTTTAAACACGGCGCTCTGCCAGAGCGAATCATTACTCTTACATTATAATTACAATAACATTAATGATACAAAGTACTATAATGGAATTTGCTCCGGAAGGAGCATCGTGTTTATAGTATAGTGCAAATACAGTATCCGGCTCCATAGGAAGCCGCGTTAAAGAGCTGTATAGACGAAACATCAGAGGCGTTAAGTCAACAATAGTGAATGATAAATATTAATCTGAGCATCTGCGGCTAATCTGCCAAACGCTTCTTCACAAATGGCTGCCTTTTCCAATAAGTTAAACTCCGCCATGCCCATTCAAAAGGACCATACAAAAAGTAACGGAGCCATATATGTGATAATATAATCTGGAAGATCCATACACACCACACAACATAATATACCTCGTGTCTTGAAAGATGTCCAAATTTGCCGAACCCTATCCCATAAAAAAATAATCCGCAAATCAGCGATTGACCGAGATAGTTAGTAAATGCCATTTGCCCTACGGGACGCATCAATGCGAATAACCATTTAAATACATTTGATTTATACAACAACAGCAACAATCCAAAAAAGCCCAGCGAGCGAACGGTTCTTGAAAGCTCGTAGAATTCTACCTTTATGGTTTTAGTATAGTCAAACAGGTTAAATTGAGTACGGATCATAGGCTGTAATCGTATATAACATAGCCACAATCCCACACCTGTACCAACAACAAAAAGCCATGCATATACTTTAGTAGATGCCCCACCGGTGAGGATTCCCATTTTATAAAACGCCATTCCTAAAAACATAAATATCAGCACATCCCATAACCCAAAATATAGATAATGAATGAACCCATGCATATACGCGGTTGTTCTGAAATCGTATAGTTCTGCATAGCTGTTTAAAGTTGCCTGCTTTGATCGCTCTATTCTTTTCATCCTGCCTTTTATACTGCTTTTCTCTTTAAAATCTTCCATTGCGCCGAGATCTTCATTTTGTTTGGGCGTTAGTTTTTTTACAGTGGTATCCATCGCCGCTATTTGTTCTCCTTTTTGTATCATTACCTTATCGCGGTATAAATCCACGTTTTCTCTAACAAGCATCAGAACTAAACAAACACTAGCAGCTATCATTAATTTCTTAGGCGACATTTTACGAAATGCAAAGGCCACAATCCCGAGTGTGCCATAGTCAAAAAGAATATCGCCTACCCATAACAGTATGTATACATCGAATAATGAAAATACCAACAGCCACAGCTGCCGTCTTATAAAATAATCAGCAGGCTGTACGCCAGCCAAACGACTTTCCTGCCTGCCCATAAACAGCAAAATACCTGCACCAAATAATAAGGAAAACAAAGCACGCATCGTGCCTTCGGGAACCAGGTTTACTATATACCATGTGTAATAATCAACGCCGTGTTCCTTTAAAATAGAAGGGTCGTCTGTAACAACAGAAGGCAATCCGAAGTAAGGAATATTCATCATGAGTATTCCTAAAATGGCAACTCCCCTGAGACTATCCAACAGAACAATTCTTTCCTGTTGCGATACGGGTGCTGCTATAAAATTGGGTTGAGTCATATGTGTATGAATATGTAAGGCATAATACAAGTAAAACTATTGATGATGCTTTTAAGCTATGCAGAGGAATAACATAAGATGCTGTGAGGATAAAAGTTCTGAAAAGTAAAATACAATAGTTTCCGCAGATTTGCAATCACGAAAATGGGTGAGGCGTTTAATCTGAGTATAAAAACAGCGTGCTATAAAACTAAGTCTGCATGCAATTTTATGAGCGTTTCACGCGGATCAATGCATAAACCGGGATGCACTTTCGAAGCCTGTACTACCGTACTTCGGGTAGCCGTAAGCCAGCGAAAGCGGGAAGCCATGTCCAGTAAGGCTATCGGTCCTCCTGCAGCATCGCCGTTACAGATCTGTTCAAAGGCACATAGATGTTTGTACACTTCTTCCAGATCCAGTTCAGCAGCTAAAGCGCGGAGTTTTTCTTTTGGTAATGTAAAAATGCACTGCAGAAAACGCCTATCGCGGCAATACAGGATCACTCCCACATTCAGGAATTCTTCCCGGTGTACTTTTGGAATTACACGGATCACTGCGTATTCAAATAATTGCTTGTCGTGCATGCTGCGCTTCTTTTACAAAAATAGCCGATGAGGCAATGCGTGTTTTTAAAAACTGAACATATACTTCTCTTCTCTCTTCAGGCAACTGACCTGACGAAGTATCTGTAAGCCACGTATCAGGGATCATAGCAACGATACTTCGTATATGCTCTTCCGTAAGGATGGCACAAAAATATTTATTTACTCCTTCCAGCTCCGATGCCCATTTTAATAATACATGATCCTTCACCTGTACAAAAGGCTTTTTAGCCTGCTCTTCCCAATTGCTCCATGAATGATGAAAATACAATGCAGCGCCGTGATCTATCAACCACAATTCTTTATGCCATACCAGCATATTGGTATTGCGCACGGTTCTGTCTACATTGGTAAGCAGGCAATCCAGCCAAACAATTTTTGATGCCAGTGTTGCATCCACCGTATTTACGGCAGGATCAAAAGTGATGGAACCTGACAAATAATGCAATGCAAGGTTAAGCCCGGTGCTTGCCTTCAGCAGGTCCTGTATTTCTTCATCCGGTTCTGTTCTGCCGAAAGCTTCATCTAGGTTGGCGAAAACAATTTCGGGTACCTTCAACCCCAACAAGCGCGCTACCTCACCACCTATCAAATCCGCGATCAACGCTTTGGGTCCCTGCCCTGCTCCCCGGAATTTAAGCACATACAAAAATCCATCATCTGCTTCGGCTATAGCAGGCAGTGAGCCGCCCTCGCGTAAAGGCGTTACATAACGGATAACGTTAACCGTTCTTAATTGAATTTCCGTTTGTTCCATCTTCAATGATACAGCTTAGTGATGATGATGCGATGACCTGTAATGCTCCAGCAATTCGTCTCCACCAAAATCATTTTTAAGATCTCGGATCACCGTGTGAATATGGTTGCCGTTGTTTTGTGTGTTATCGTATTCAATAATAATGCTGGGTCCCTGTATACGGTAATAGCAAGGCTTACCAACACCCCGTTGTTGAAACCCGGCCCAGGTAAACCATAAATTATCCACGCCGGCATCCTGTACATCTTTCAGCATTTTATCAGCAAAGGGCTGTTTATACCGGTGCAGGTATACACCCAAAAGGTGCAATAGTTGTTGTTGCGCCAGGTTGCTCATTTCAGTATACTTTATACCCGAAGGATGCTCGATCATTGCCTTACGATTGGAACCGGTAATAATTTCACCAGGGGCTACTGAATCGATGACAGCTTTTTTCAATTCTGTTTTTGATAATATATGCAGCATCGCAAATCCTTCGGTGGTTTCTTCTTTTAATACTTCTTTATTTTTCTGAGGTCCATCCAGTACTATCGCCGGGTTAGAACCCAGGAAGGATGGTGTTCCCGCCACCAGCGCATTTTTATCTGCCGAAAAATTAAAAGAGATATGATGCCCTTCAAACCGCCATCCCCAGATAGCGGTATCGGAAGGATTGCCAAATATGGTAAGAAAGTATTTACCGGCATCACGGTAATGGTCATCCGCAGAACGTTTTTCCAATGCCTTCAACACATGCTCCAGTTGCATAATATCTTCCATTTTTTTTACCGTAGCATTGGTAAGTGATGTTCTGAGCAACAGCATTACAGCCTTATGCTGTGTTTCATTAAGCTCGTTCATTGATATACCCTTTCGGTCTTCCCTGGGCACATACTGAAAATTATAGCGTTCGGCTGTATCAAAAGCAAGCAGCAGTTTTCCCTTTTGATCATTGTTCAGCAATTTAATAAGAGCCACCGCTTCCGGCGCGGCGCTTTGTGCCATCGCTGTGCAACAGCAGCATATAAAAAAAAGAAAGCAGCAATAAAAGCGCATATAATGGTTTGAAAAATGAAACTACGCTTTTATTAAAAGTGCTACTTGAAATTAAGTGGAAATTTTTGGGGCTGTCTGCATAAGTACAATACTCAACAACAGTTCCCCGCCCGCCTGCTATCTTTTGCCCGCTATGCCCCGGCGCTACGCGCCAACCCGATGGCAAAAGGATATCCGGCTAAGCGGGGCAGCCAGTGAGCAATAGAATATGAAAAGGGTCGGTACGCGTAGCGTCGGACTCTTGGCCAATAAAGTGGTATGCTTACGGCACTAAATAGAATATGAAAAATACTATATTGCTGTATCAAGCTAACCAAACAAACCTACAATGAAAATCACCAAGGCATACAAAACCTGGCTGCAGCAGGTAAAAGAGCGAGTACGTTCCGCACAAATAAAAGCATCCCTGAAAGTAAATGCTGAATTATTGAATTTGTATTGGGAAATAGGAAAAGAGATAGTTAGTAAAGAAGAAGAAACACAATGGGGAAGCAAACTCATTGAACAATTATCCAAGGATTTATTAAAGGAATTCCCTGATATAAAAGGATTTTCTGTTACAAATCTCTACTATATCAAAAGATGGTTTTTGTTTTACAATCATCCTGATATAGCTGTTCATCATACTGGAGCTCCAATTCTGCCACAAGTTGTGGCAGAATTACCTGCAACTAAAAAACTGCCACAAGTTGTGGCAAAATTATCCAGATCTAAAAAAACGCAGCGAGCCGTTGTACCAACAGTCCCACAAATTGTGGGGCAAATTCCCTGGGGGCATCACCGGGAGATTATTACTAAATGCGGGGACCAGAAAGAAGCGATGTTTTATATTTCACAGACTATGCAACACAATTGGAGCCGCAGTATGCTCGTACATCAAATGGAAAGTGGTTTGTACAAAAGAAAAGGTAAGGCGCTCACTAATTTTTCAACTACCATGCCACAAGCACAAAGTGACCTGGCAAATGAGTTATTGAAAAATCCATACCATTTTGATTTTCTGCAATTGAGTAAAGAGGCAACGGAGAAAGATCTGGAGACAGCGCTAACAGATCACCTGGTAAAATTCCTCCTGGAGCTTGGAACTGGTTTTGCCTTCATTGGCAGGCAACAATTACTGGTAGTAGATGAGGAAGATTTTTTCCCTGATCTTTTATTTTATCATACAAAGCTCCATTGTTATATAGTAATAGAATTGAAAACGGGGAACTTCAAACCAGAATATGTAGGCAAGCTTAATTTTTATTTGTCGGCGATAGACGCACAGCTCAAAACAAAAAATGATCAACCTTCTATAGGATTGCTTTTATGTAAAAAAGCCGGAAAGCTGGTGGTGGAATATTCTTTAAGAAATATAGGCAAACCCATAGGCATAAGCGAATACAAATTGACAGAAGCCATACCGGCAGGTATGAAAAAAGCACTGCCTACCATCAAACAAATTGAAGCAGAGTTGAAGCATGTAAAATAACAAATCATGCAGCGGTGAGTATAATGTACCACTGCATGATTAATTTTCTATATGCTATCAATATACAAATTCGGCTATCGCATGTTTTGTTTTCTCCAGGTTCTTTTCCCTTAGCGATGGAATAGCCAAGCCTTCTGCTTTAAAAACGGTAATATCTTTTATCCCCAAAAAGCCCAGGAACGAACGCAGGTATGGTTCTATATTGTCAATAGCTTTCATTTCCGCTGTTGAATACACACCACCCATCGCAATGGAGAGGTATACTTTCTTATTTTTTATCAATCCTTCCGGTAAGCCTTGCCCATTTTTATAGGTGAAAGTCTTTCCTGGAACCGTCAAATGATCCAGCCATGATTTTAGGGTTGAGGGAATATTAAAATTGTAAAACGGAACACCGATCACTATTATATCCGCTTCCAGTAATTCATCAATCAATTCATTGGAATGTGTGGCTGCTTCCGCTTGCTCAGCAGTACGTTGTTCCTCCGGTGTGCGCAAAGCAAAGAAATGTGCTGTTTCAAGGTGGGGAGCAGGGGTTGTGTTTAAATCACGTTCTTTTACGTTACTACCCGGATGAACTGTTTGTATCTGATCAATGATTTGTTGTGATAATAACCTGCTTACCGATTGTACTCCGTTTATACTGGATTGAATACTTAAAATGTTTGCCATATGTTTTTAATTTATTGGTAACACAAAGCTCTGTACATTTGCTTACTAAAGTATAGCAGTTACCTTTAAGTAACCAGTTACCTGCGGGTAAGCGGTTCAAATTCCGGGATGTTCATAAACGTAAATATCAATTGTTGGCTGCTATAAAAAAATATATCGCGATGAACAAAACAGATCATAAAGATTGCCTGGCATCCCTGCTCCCCATCCGTGATGCCATGGATGCCATCAACGGCAAATGGAAACTGTTGATATTTGTATCCATTGCCAATGGCAACAGCCGCTTCAGGGAAATTGAAAGAAGCATTCCTGATATCTCCTCCAAAATGTTGGCAAAAGAATTAAAGGAACTCGAACAACACCATTTGATCAGTCGCACGGTATACGATGCCTCACCTGCATTGGTGGAATATACCGCAACAGAATATTCCAAAGGATTAAGCGAAATACTGCAGGCATTAAAAAAATGGGGAACGAATCACAGGAAGAAGATTATGAGTAAGATGGATGAGTGAGATTGAAAAATGTGTGACGTGAAAATGAGATCATTGCTGGTTGTCATCTGATTCCCTATTTTCACTAATACGAATTTTAAATAATACATGCCTGACCTTGAGCCATCATATATCCGAAATTCGCGCTGGCGCTTACTTACTTATGCCATCGGCTTAACTGGTTTTTTTGTTACTACCCTATACGACGCAATTTTCAATCATTGGAAATCAACTGGTGGGGGAAGCTCGTATCAGTGGATTTTTATTATTATATTTTTCTTATTAGCGCTCTTTTTTATACGCCAATATAGAACGCATCCTGTGGAAATAGAAATTACTATGGATGACATTATGCTTAATGGAGAAGGAACGTACAATTGGCAAGATATTCAACATGTTGGTACAGAATACCTCGGAGGAGATACGCCAACTAATCATCTTGTATTAAAGCTGTATACTGGTAAAAAAATCAGTAAAAATTTAAGTGATCTTGAAATAGATGATAAAGAGTTGTTGAAATTAATTCACAAATATGTGGAGGCGAGAAAGGAAAAATGGCAAATTGATCATCAATAGCGTAGGAGACTGGAGAACATAGACTGTATTCACAGAGATAAAGATGATCGCAATGTAGTTAACTGGGAAATAGTATCTTCTTGAGAGTAGGATTGCACAGAGATTCTCTTTATGTGTTTGCGTTCCTCATACGCATTGTGTATTCCCAATTTACATTCTCAACATAACGTCGTATTCTAATATTGCTTTTTGCCTCTTTTAGCATTTTAGGCATGATCTCCATTTTACCGTACCGGATTATCAATCCTGTTATTTCGCAATAGTTCTTTTGATACTTGATTTTTCGGTGATTGGGAAAAAAATGGTTTGACTTAATAATTTCAAGAAACTTCGGAATTAAATGTTTGAAATCCTTTTTTGAAGAGAATGTGAGATCGTCAAGAAATGTAGTGAATGTAATATCATGTGCAAGGGCTAAGCTTTCTAATTGAATCGCTGTTTTTAAAAAAGCGAGGTTACCGAGCATAGGAGATGAAGGTGCTCCTTGCGGAAGAGAGCCTTTGTACGTAGTAAGTCTTGTAAATATCCTTGCTTCTGTAGGGGTATGCCCGCAGTCAATAAAAACCTTGTATACCTGTTTATTATTAATCCTGCTAAAGAAATCTTTCAAATCAATTGTAAGAAAAAAGCAGTTGTCAATATGTTGAAGTGTATTTATAATGTTATTGCTTCCTTTAACAGAGCCAAACATGCAGGCTGGCAGTTCTGTTTTCTGAAGCTCATTGCCTATACTACTTTGTATTTCCTTCAAAGTAATGGAAGGGATTAGAAGGTGCCGAAGTTTAGTAAAAAGATTTTTTACGGTTTGAGGTTTCCCAAATTTCATCTTGGGTTTAATTTCCGGCTTGTACTGCCTGTTAACATTGTATATCAACCAGGTAATAGCTTGTATATTTTCACTTAACAGTTTATCCATTTAGTTCAGATTAAAAAAACAAGGCTAGAACAGTTTTACGATAAACGATACTATTTGTTTTAACGCTTTTTTCCCGTTTTTGATCCAGTTAGGCTTTTGTTTGGATAGCCTTTTAATTGCGTGGCTCAAAATCAGGTGTTCCTTCTCTGAAAATTTGCAATAGTACTTTGATTGAATATTTTTCAATCCACGAAGCAATTGCTTCTTTTTAAATGCTTTCATTTTTTTGCATTTATAGGTTGAAGACAATATTATCTCCCGCCAAACGTCAACAACCATACTTGCATATTCAGAGAATTTTTCGCCTTGCTTTCCGTATTCGAATTTGCCCGCCAAAGTAGGAGGGGAAAAAATGTACATTTTGTACTTAATTATTGGTTATTGAATGAAAACATTTTATTTAATCAAAGAACTGATAGGAAAAATATAGTAATCTAAAATATGAGATATCCTATTTTAGTCACAAATGTGCATATCTTTAAAAATAAAGTTTTACAGATTTTCCTAATTATGAATTTTAATAAATGCGCATTCACATCATCATTTAAACCATTTTAAATTTAACCATCCACCCCATCGTTGCACTAATTCCCCAAAAGCGCCTTGTATTTCAACATTAATCTCTCCTGTATCCTTTATAAGCCTTTGGCGTGAAAATGGTGGTTCTATCAGTTCATTCAAACTTATTTTTATGAGTACTGAAAATTTGTATAGCACAGAGGCTATTGATAAACTGAAGAGCCTGGCAAAGAAAACAGATATCGGTATGTTGTGTACCCATTTTACTGTAAACGAGTATGTACATGCCGTACCCATGAGCACACAGGAAGTAGATGATGCGGGGGATATCTGGTTTTTGTTTTCATCGGATAGTGAAACATACAAACATCTGTTGCTGGATAACGCGGTATCGCTTTTATATTCGGATGTAAGGGATTACAATTTTCTCAGCATTAATGGTACGGCAGTGATATCAGATGATAAAAGCAGGATTGAAAAATACTGGAATAAAATGATGGATGGTTGGTTCGAAAAAGGTAAAGAAGACCCTACCATCAGGGTATTGCAGGTAACACCTGTTGAAGCACATTACTGGGATAATAAAACCAATAAGCTGGTAACTTTTTTAAAAGTTGCCGCAAGCGCTATTTCGGGTCAAAAACTGGATATAGGAAGGGAAGGCAACCTGAATATTTAATGTTGCTGATGGTATGTAATTATGTTGAAACAGTATCTATGTTTCTTACCGCTGATTGCCTTATTCACTCCATTAATTCTTCAATTCAAACGAATCCATAAAGGTTGAGGAACTTTTATTGTTGTCTTTATTTTTGCTGCAAATAGTTTGCAGCATGTACAAATAATTTTTTACAAGGTATATGCGGGCATTGATAATATAAGCATCCTGCTGAAAAGCAATTTTTACCTCCCTGCCTGGGTAGCCGTTTTTGCTGATAACAGATTCAGATAACAATTTACCCTGTACATTTTTAGCAGCACCATCTACCGCGTTGCGCATCAGCGGATCTACCATTTCGGTTTTGTTAGAGTTTACTATACTGTCGGGAAAAATGGTTTGGATCATTCCATAAACGAGATTGTCTGCCTTATTCTCATCGGGCGATGTATACATATAAATGTTCAGGGTTTGATCACCGATAGCAGTAGGCGTGGTTTGTTGCGATTCTTCAGGCTTACCCGGAAACTGTACACTCCAGTTTTTTGTGGAGTAGGGTACCCAGCCATTTGGGGTAGCAGCGGGCTTGGTTTTGATTTGGCTTGTTACATCAAAATCTGTTGCTGCCAGCCGCATGGGTTGTACTGTTGTAGCGGTTGCCGTCCATACAAAACCATTCTTGGTATCTGTATAAATTATTTTTAATGGCAATGCGCCACCCGATGCTTCCAGGTAGCCGTTCCAGTTACCATAAGCATGTTGCTGAAAAGCAGTTTTGTTTACTTTAATGTTTGGGCTGAAGAAATACAGGGTAGTAGCAGATGCTGTTTTTTCCTGGATTGAGATACATTCATAACCGCAGATGGTGGCTGTTTCCGGCATTTTTGCTAACTGGTATTTTTCGTCGCTCTTTTTGCCGGCATCTATTTTGTTGAGCTCCGTTTTGCCAGGCATAGAGGAATAATAAGTATTGGTAGACGCATTGTAGAGATACAGCAGCCGCTGATCCTGGTCGTAGGCTTTGTAATTACTATCGTTGATGAAATAATGGGCTTCTTTTCCAAAGAATGCCTCCATACGGGCGCCGGCATCTTTCCCCTGCAGATCTTTAAATGTATTGCTGTACACTATTTTCCCAGAGAAATTTTGGGTATACGCCGCCGTATAATAGAGGGATAATAAAAGGATAAGTGTTGAAATTTTTTTCATATTGAGTTGTTAGAGGATGTAAAATAGGGAAAAGGTCTAGGGTTTGAGGTTTGGAATTCAGCTTTCACTAATTAGCCTGCAATTTGTTTTACTAATCTTTATTTTAGTGTACATCGAAGCGATAAATGTACACTATATTTGCTTTTAGTGTACATTATACATGACAATGTACACTAACTTCCACTATGCCCATAGGAACTTATATACAGCAACCACAGGGTTATAAGGCCTTTGTACCCAATACATTTCCGCCAAATGAGTTTTTGGCTTTTCCCCCCGAAATTGTAGCTAAAGCAGCATTAGCGGAGCGCTTATTGGGTAAATTAGATGGCATAACACATGTGCTACCAGATGTAGATTTTTTTCTCAACATGTTCCGGATCAAAGACGCTACCAGCAGCGCCCAGATAGAAGGTACCAGGGCAACCATGATGGATGCACTAGAGATGAATGCGGGACTGAACGTAAAAGACACGGATGCGGATGACATACTGTTTTACATCAACACATTGAAATATGGCACCGAGAGACTCGAAAGAGTTTCCGTTTTCGTTGCGGTATATAAAGGAACTTCACAGCAAATTGATGACCGGGGCAAGAAGTAGTCATTTTGCGGACCCCGGCGAATACCGGCGTTCTCAAAACTGGATTGGTGGTACTACCCTGCAAAATGCGGCTTTTGTGCCGCCCCCGGTTGATGAAATGAACCGGGCTTTGTCTGATTTAGAAAAGTTTATTCATAATACAGTAGTGATGCCTGTGTTGCAGGCGGGACTTATTCATGCACAGTTTGAAACTATTCATCCTTTTTTGGATGGCAATGGCAGAACCGGGCGACTGCTGATCACTCTTTTTTTATTCGAAAGAGCGGTGTTGGAGCAACCCGTTCTGTTTCTAAGTAGTTATTTTAAAAAGCACCAGCAACTGTATTATGAAAAATTAAATGCCTATCAAAATAATAAAGTAAGTGAATGGCTGCATTTTTACCTGGATGGCGTAATTGATATTGCACGGGAGGGCATTGATGTTTCAAAAAAAATAACAGCACTACGAGAAGAGGATATGCGTAAAATACAAGCTTTGGGAAAAAGAGAAGCCACCAGTGGTGTGAAGTTCTTACAGGAACTTTTCAAAGATCCGCTCACCAATAACGGTAAGCGCCGCCGTCTCTATGCAATTAAGCCGTTCGGGCGCCATTAAATTGGTAGATCGGTTTGTCAATCTAGGAATTTTATACCAGCAGGATGAAACAGTAAAATATGGCAAAACCTATGCGTATAAAAAGTATATCCACATCTTTAATCAATAAAAAATAGTCGGCTATTTAAAAAATATCCAACCTTTTATTAAGTATAAAATATCCCATGCATACCTACACATTCACCAAAGAGTTCTCTGGCTGGTATATTGAGCTGCCAGAATATATAGACCAGGGCGGTAGCAAAGGCGACCTGCAAATGGTAGACGGTGCGGATACCATGCTGGATATTATGGCAAACGGCGGATCCTCTATCACCCTTGATTTTAATGATAAAACATTTGAAGGTGCAGACGAAGTGATATTGATAGAAAAATGTGACCCTTATATCGGTGGCGGCAATTATATGATCCCTCAGTGGGAAGGTAACGCAATTGATCAACGGTTATGGTTATGCGCTGTAACAGAATTTGTATTTGGCTATATGCCTGAAATCATATTTGTAAAAAGGAGTGAATGATTCATCTTAAAATGCAACGCTTACTGCTATAGTATAACAATACGTGGCGTATCTTCATTTTAAATGTAACCATCATATATTAAATATAAATTCGTTTATATTGAAGTATGATTGAAAGATTTTGAAAATCCAGACACCCGATGCGTTTCATTCTTTTGGTTTTCCTGATTCTTTTTTGTGCTGTTAGCCAGGCGCAGGTTATTACTACCGTGGCTGGAGATGGCACTTATGGTTATGATGGAGATGGCGGCCCGGCTACTGCCGCTAATATGGCATGGCCCACAGGTTTGGCAGTTGATAATTCAGGGAACATCTTTATAGCCGACCACGACAATAATGTAATTCGTAAAGTAGATGCCGCCGGTATTATTACCACTTTTGCAGGAACTGGTATTTTAGGATATGCCGGCGATGGAGGACCCGCCACTTCAGCCCTTTTGTACCATCCTGCCTGGGTGGCTGTAGACAATACAGGCAATGTATATTTCTCCGATCAAAACAGTGAGGTAATCCGGAAAGTGGATGCTTCAGGAATCATTACTTCTATTACGGGATTTTTACCGGCAGGCTACTCTGGCGACGGCGGTCCCCTGATGAACGCTCAATTCAGGAGTATTACTGGTATTTCATTTGATAACGCAGGCAATATGTATATCTCCGATAACATGAATAATGTGATCAGGAAAGTTGATGCATCCGGTATTATTACCACAGTGGTAGGAAACGGAACTTCGGGTTTTAGTGGTGACGGTGGACCTGCATTATCAGCACAGCTAAGTGCACCTTATAAAGTGATATTTGATGCAGCCGGAAATATGTATATCCCCGATAATGGCAATGGCAGGATCCGCAAAGTAGACAACGCAGGCATCATTACTACTATTGCAGGAACCGGTGGCGTAGGATATGGTGGTGACGGAGGTCCGGCTGTGAATGCACAGTTCGCCTATCCGTGGAGTATAGCGATGGATAATGCGGGGAACTTATATATTACTGATGTAGGTAACAACGTCATCCGCAAAATAGATCCTTCAGGAATTATTACCACGTTTGCAGGTAATGGTACCTATGGTTATAGCGGTGATGGCGGTGCTGCCACTTCTGCTGAACTGGGCAATACATCTGGCGTTGCTACAGACAATGCAGGTAATGTGTATATATTGGTAAGAGAGTATTTCAATGTAGTGCGAAAAGTGAATACCTGCCCGGTAGCTATATTGCTTCAACAGCCAGCGAGCGTGTCATTATGTAATTCAGGTACAGCTATCTTTACAGTGCAGGCTAATAATGCTAACAACTATCAATGGCAGGTTAATACCTCCGGTACATGGAGCGATATCAGCAACAATGGTACTTATGCGGGTACAAACAGCAATAGCCTTACGGTTACCGTAACTGACCCTACTATGAACAACTATCAATACCGTTGTGTGGTTTCCAATGGCTGTGGTTATATTAATTCATATGCTGCAATATTAAAAGTTACCACACCTCTTACTTCTTCTGTCAGCATCGTTGCTTCCGATACAAGCATTTGTGCAGGCATTACAGCCGTTTTTACAGCTTTGGCAATAAATGCAGATCTAAACCCTGGTTATCAATGGACAAAAAATGGCGCAAGTGTAGGAACCAATGACAGCACCTACACCGATAATAATATAGCAGATGGTGATGTTATTCAATGTATCGTTACCATCAATAATGGCTGTATGGCTGGCAGCAATACATCGAGCAATAATATCACAATGCAGGTAAACCCGTTATTAACACCATCTGTATCTATTACATCATCTAACAATAATATTTGTGCAGGAGTGCCTGTAACTTTTAACGCTGTTGGGCAAAATGCAGGTATGAATCCTGTATATGAATGGAGCAAAAACAGTATTACTGTTGGCACAAACACAGATACGTTTACTGACAATACTTTATCGGATGGTGATACAATTGTTTGTAAAATACAATCTTCCTATAGTTGTCCCGCATCTGCTGATGCAACCAGCAATGCCGTAATTATGACGGTACATGCCCTGCTTTCTCCATCGATCGCTATCAGCACTCCTAATAATAAAATCTGTAAAGGTGGGGCTGTAGAATTTTCGAGCACTATTCAGAACGGAGGAACCAATCCTGCATACCAATGGACAAAAAACGGAATCAACACCGGTGGAAATACGGATACTTATACCGCAGATGACTGGGCAGACGGTGATAATATTCAATGCCTGCTCACTTCTTCTGAGCAATGTGTATCTACTGCTATTGTACCCAGCAACAGTATATCAGTTACGGTGTATCCTGATCCTGTATTAACACTGGATAAAACGCCTTCTTTGTGCGCAGGAGGCAGCAGGGTACTTAGTCCAGGAAGTTTTGCATCTTATCTTTGGAGTAACGGCAGTACATCTTCATCTATTACAGTAACTACAACAGGGTTGTACAGTGTACAGGTAACAGACCAGTATGGTTGTAAAGGAACTGATGCAGTAGCAATAACTACGCTGCTAGCTCCGCCTGCTCACTTTTTGCCAAACGATACGGCTGTGTGTTCTTATAGTTCCATCATTATAACACCTGAAAACATATATCAGCAATATCAATGGAGCACACTTTCTAATCAATCCTATATCTCAGTAAGCACACCCGGAACATATTGGCTGAGCGTGAAAGATAATAATGGTTGCGAAGGGAATGACACTATACTGGTAGTTGCTAAAAATTGTTTAACCGGGTTTTATATTCCATCTGCATTCACACCTAATAACGACAAACTGAATGATGTTTTCAAACCCATTATCGGAGCAATATTAAAGGAATATACATTTGCCATTTATAATCGCTGGGGACAAATTTTATTTTCTACAAATGATATAAATAAAGGGTGGGACGGAACATACAATGGGCAAACACAAAACACCGGGGTTTTTATGTGGACTTGTACCTGGCAGGGAGACAATGGTCCGAAGAATTTTGAAAAGGGTACGGTAACTTTAATTCGTTAGCCGGCAGCAAAAAAATCAGACTGTGATCTTCATAAATAAAAATTGATACATATTCAATATCAGTTGCCAATGAAATATCTTTTCTCATTAACGCTTGTATACTTCACGTTTGCCTTGCAGGCACAGACTCTTCGTGTACCCGGTATTGTTATAGCAACCAGTCCAGCAAGCACAGGTTTGTATATCGGTTCGCCCAGTATATGTATACTGGATAATGGAGACTATCTCGCCTCACACGACCTGTTTGGGCCATCTTCTAATGAATTTGAAAAACCGGTGTCGAAAATATACCGGTCGGAAAATAAAGGGAAAAGCTGGCAACAGGTAGCCGTAATAGAAGGGCAGTTTTGGTCTAAGCTGTTTACGCACAATGGCAAGCTCTATTTTTGGGGAACAGATAAGCACCACGGCAATACCATCATCAGAACTTCGGCAGATAATGGCAACACCTGGTCTGTGCCTGTGGATAGAAAACATGGCTTATTGCTGCAGGGAGAATATCATTGTGCGCCTATGCCTTTTGTTGTATACAAAGGAAAACTCTGGCGCGCCATGGAAGACGCGATGGGCGAAATAAAAAAATGGGGAAAGCGCTATGGTACTTTTATGATGAGCATGGAACTTGATAAAGATCCCATGCTGGCCTCAAGCTGGCAAACCACCAATGTGCTGCATTATGATTCCAGCATGCTGGGTGGTAATTTTGGCGCGTGGATAGAAGGCAATGCCGTTGTAGCACCCGATGGCGGCATAGTAAATATGTTGCGGGTAGACGACAAATCAACCCTGGAAGAAAAAGCCGCGATGGTAACCATCAGTGAAGATGGAAAGCTCTCTTCATTTGATAGTACTACCGGTTTTATTTCATTTCCGGGTGGAAGCAAAAAATTCACCATCCGCTATGATTCGATATCACACCGATATTGGACCATTAGCAACTATATTCCGAAGGAGATTAAAGAAAAAAGTGCCGGTAAAAATCCTGCGAGCCTCCGTAATACATTGGCGTTATGCAGTTCTGCTGATTTAATTCACTGGAATGTAAATAAAGTATTACTGCAACATCCTGACGATTTAAAACATGGCTTTCAATATGTAGATTGGTTATTTAATAATAAAGATATTTTGTTTGTTTGTCGCACCGCTTTTGATGATGCATTTGGCGGAGCGCACAGTGCACATGATGCCAACTTTCTTACTTTTCACCGTATAAAAAAATTCAGAAGATCAGCATCGGTAACATTAACGAATTGATGCAATGATTTTTCTGTGCGATGTTGAGAAATTTACAAACTATAGTTATCTCCTGTTTTTGAAACCGCTTTTTTCTGCGCGGAGTAAATACCGGCATTCCCACTAAAATAATAAGCAGTAAAACATCCCACCGCGTAATACAGGATATATTCTCCACCAAACAATTCAACACCCATAATAGTACATGCAATGGGTGTGTTGGTGGCGCCTGCAAAAACCGATATAAAACCAATGCCCGCCAGCAGATCAACAGGAGCCCCTGTAATAGTAGCGATGGTGTTTCCAAGGGCAGCACCAATAAAAAACAAAGGCGTTACTTCTCCCCCTTTAAAACCCATACCTAATGTAATGGCTGTAAAAATAATTTTCCAAAGCCAGCTAAAATAACCAGCGCCACCAGCCGTAAAAGCGGATACGATGCTTACACCACCAGGCTGAGGGTTGGTAACACCCAGTCCTAAATAATCTCTTGTGCCCAATATATATGTAAGCGCAATAATGATGCAGCCTCCCACAAAAGGAACCAGCCATTTAATTTTTATCAATTGGTTGCTATAGTTTTTAATAGTATGCGATAGTGTTGCGAACAGATAACCCGCCAACCCACAACATACACCCGCCAGGATTACTTTTATAAGTAATACAAAATCAAAATGGATAAAAGGAAGCGAGTGCTCCACAACGTTAGTAAAGCTGATGTGATAATGAGTGTGATGAATATTCCATGCGCTACAGGTAACGTCTGCCAATACACTGGCCATAAAACAAGGCAGCAAAGCATTGTAATAGATTCGACCTACCGCTAATACTTCCAGCGCAAAGATGGCTCCCGTAACAGGTGTGCCAAATACAGCGCCGAATCCTGCTGCAATACCTGTCATTAATATAATCTGTGTATCTGTCTTCTCTAATTTAAACCAGCTGCCTAATTTGTTGGCAAGACTACCACCTATCTGTACCGCCGTTCCCTCCCTGCCGGCTGAACCACCAAATAAATGTGTAATAATAGTAGTGATCAATACCAGCGGAGCCATTCTTGCAGGTACGCCTCCACCCGGCTCATGAATTTCATCCATGATGAGATTATTACCCCGCTCTGCGTTTTTCCCAAGTTTTGTATACAGAAAATAAATGCCGATACCGGCAAGTGGCAGCAAAAAAAGGAGCCATTCATTTTGCTCACGGGTATGCGTAGCTTTATCGAGCAGCCATAAAAACAAAGCCACCAATGAGCCTACGGATAACGCCACAGGGATAACGAGCAATGTCCATTTTACAAGATGGGAAAGAATGTGTACGTGTTCGGAACTGTTGTTAATTTTTTTCATACCTACAAAATATATGAGCTGTTTTCAGCGTGAAAACAAGTTGTTTTGTAGGCGTCATCAGAACCCGGCAACCCGCCGGGACGGTTCAAATAGGTGGAACACCATCACCTTGTTAGAAAATGTAAATATAAGCGTAAAATAAATTGATTTCGATTGATTAAATATTTTTCCATAAAATGCGATCTCCTAATAACGGATAACCGACTTTATATAACCACTAATACTCCTATCTTTCGGCATTAGCACAAAACGTTCCTACCGGAACGTATACATATTACGTATGCTTCTACCCACGAGTTGTTCCTATGGAACAAAAAGCCCGGGGCCATTATGCTTTTCAACATAACCTGTATATCTATAAAATCCCTATAAATTATTTCTAAGCATGGGCATACATCATTTCGTACATAGAGTATATATCATTATTAGTAATAAAAAATACAGCTGACGATATAAAAAAGCTTTTTGAATGGAACCATCGGTGTTCCATCGGAACACCTTGTTGGTAGAACGTGATATTTTAATATTTACGTTCCATTAGGAACGTTTTGTAATTAGCATACGCACGGAAAATCCATTGATAAAGAAGCTCCAGGCTAATCCTCAAAATGCGAATTTGCGATAAGGTGCTTCCGATGGAACACAAATTTCCTTGATAAGAGTCCTTGATTATGAAAAATTCTCTTTATGCCATAGAAGCTGTAAATCAAGGTAGTGTTTCAGAACATAACCCGCATCTCCATTATTCTATAAATTATCTGCAGGCATGAGCATATATCATTTCGTATATAGGACACATATCATTATTAGTAATAAAAATAAATCTGACGATATAAAAAGCTTGCTTCAGCGAAACCAGCAGTGTTCCAGCGGAACACCTTGTTGGTAGACCGTAATAGTGTAATATTTACGTTCCGTTAGGAACGTTTTGTAATTGGTGTATACAACCAAAAAATGTACATTTATATTCAACGCTAACATTATGGCAAACACCTACACGCAACTCCATATTCAATTTATTTTTGCAGTAAAATACCGGGCGGCTTTAATATCTAAAAACTGGAATGAAGAATTACATAGATATATTACCGGAATTGTACAAAGCAACGAACATAAAATGCTACAGGTAAACAGCATGCCCGATCATATTCATCTATTGATTGGTATGCGTCCTGTACAAAGCATTTCAGCCTTAATAAAAAATATAAAAACAGAAAGCAGCAAATGGATTAAGGAAAAACGTTTTTGCTCCGCAACTTTCGCCTGGCAGGAAGGCTATGGTGCATTCTCTTATTCAAAAAGCCATGTACCCGATGTGGTGCGTTATATACAAAACCAGGAAGCGCATCATAAAAAAGAAACTTTCCTGAATGAATACAAACACTTCCTGGATGTTTTTGAAATTGAATATGATGAACGCTACATTTTCACTGAGCCCGTATAAACAATAGCTTAACTATCGTTCCACATCTTGAAACGCTGAAACATTATGGAAACCCTGGAAATAAGACACGTCAGAAAATTGCTGATCCTACCTGTCACATCGATTACAATAATCATAATAGCCTCCATCGCTTATATTTTTTTATCAGAGAAATTTAAAAACAATAACACCGTAAAACTTATAAGTATTGCAGGCATTGTTTTGCCAGTTTATTTTTTATACAATTCCTGGCAATTGATTATTAAAAACAAACCTGCTCTTGTGTTTCATAAACAAGCTATTGAAATAAACAGACGTAAAGGCTACGTGATTTTCAACTGGACTGAAATAAACTACTGGAAAATTGAAAAGATAGAAGACGAGGGTTCTTTTCTATTCATTGAAAACGGTGAACAAAAAGAAAAAGTAAGCCTGAACTGGTTAGAAAAACCGCCAGAGGAAATTGAGACATTGATGCAGCTTTATATTAAGTCAAGAGCAAGATAAACATAAAACTGTATGTCAGACATCTTCTCACCAAATTTTATTAGTAATTGAGACTATTGTTTTATGTGATACATCTACTTTTGATCCAAACTCATTTCCTTCAACATCATTTCCAATACCTTCATCACTCCATTTTCATCATTAGAAGCGGTAATAAACCGCGAGGCTTCTTTAATTTCCGGATGTGCATTTTCCATGGCATAACTGAAGTATCCTTCACTCATCATTTCAAGATCGTTGAGATAATCTCCAAATACCATTGTTTCATTAAAGCTGATATGGAGTGATTGCTGCAACGCTTGTATAGCCCTTCCTTTGTTAGCGAGTTTGTGCGAGAGATCAAGCCAGATACTACCGGATACCTTTACCTGCAATTCATTTTCAAGATGCTTGAAATAAGTATAACTATTTTGTTCAGAACCGGCAAGATCACAAATAGCGATCTTCAAAAACTGGTCATCGTCTACAGTAGTTAGATCTTCAACCACCGCTTTTCGGTCGTAATACATATTTACATGACTCATAAAAGCAGGAGCAGTATTTTCGATATAGGCCTGCTTTTTACCACACAGAATAATATATGCATCCGGGATTTTTCTTGCTATAGCAATCAGCTCACGAACTACATTTTTATCCAGCTCCTGCACTAATATATCGTTGCCTTTGTATACTACATAGCTTCCGTT
The DNA here is from genome assembly GCA_047600465.1 of Agriterribacter sp. Taxonomy (GTDB): domain Bacteria; phylum Bacteroidota; class Bacteroidia; order Chitinophagales; family Chitinophagaceae; genus Agriterribacter. Next base: position 1,509,702 of record JASGKU010000004.1, on the reverse strand, counting down.
TTCGGCAATAAATATCATCTCATCTTTTATAGAAGAGAATTCGCTTTGCAGATTAAAAAACTGTCTGCCGCTCGCTGCTGCGAATAAAATGCCGTGCGCCTTCAATTGCTGAAACATCTGGTAAAAACCTGCGGGAAGTTTTTTTTGCGAATCCAGCAAAGTTCCGTCCATATCTGTAGCGATCAATTTTACCTGGGATATATCCATTACAACGCATTTTTAATTCGCCGCGAATGTACAAGTTAATCGCTATTAATATTTCCTGTTTTTTACCGGTATCACCAGCTTTAATCCAGACCATATTTCATCTACCGCGCAAACTTTTATATCAACCAATCCATTTTGCAATGCAAGTGTACGAACAGTATCTTCGGTTACATCTGTTTCAACACCGGATGATTTTTTGGCCAGGAGACCCAGATCATTCCACCCTGCTCTATTTCGTTTTTTAAGCCAATGATCTCTTTGTTTAACTGCTTAGCGTCTTTGGTAAAATAATGGATGAAGTTTTTCTTTTGCTTTTTATCTGTGAGTGTAAATATATGCTGCGGGAAATCGGTAAAGAGTGTTAAATAATATTCAGGCTGATTTACCAATCGTATTTTGAATCCTTCCTTGATTCCCAGCTTTTTTGCCAGTGGCGTTCCAGAATATCCTGCGGATGGCATTTTATTTTTAGGCTAATATATAAACTTGAGGCCTTAAAACCTATTAGGCTTGCGAGGCTTTATTGCCAGCTGCAAATTCTACAGGTCTTAAGCGTAAGACGTTCAATTACCCAGCAACTTAAAAAAATGCTCAGCGTATATATTACCAATCGGTATTACAAGGTCCTTTACATGGATCTCCTGCTTTTCAACACTTATAATTTTATCTAGTGCAACTATATATGATTTATGTACCCGTACAAACCTGTTGGATGGCAGTGTGTCTTCCAGTTGTTTCATGGTTTGCAAAGTAATAATACGTTGTGTTTTGGTAAAGATGGATACATAATTTTTGAGTCCTGCTATATAACAGATCTCATCCAGCTCTACCCTTACCATTCTTGTTTCTACTTTTACAAAAATGTAACCACCGGTTTTGGGTTGTAAACTGGTTAATGCATTGGGGGGCGCCGAAGGAAATTTTAATTTGTATGCTTTTTCTACTCCACGAACAAACCGCTCAAATGAAATGGGCTTCAGCAGGTAGTCAACCACGTTATGTTCAAAGCCATCTATCGCATACTCCTGGTAGGCTGAGGTAACAATTACCTGCGCCCGGTTCTGCAGCACCTGCATAAATTGTATACCGGTTAGCTGTGGCATCTGTATATCCAGTAAAATCAAATCAACAGGAGTATGGTTTAATAACGCCAGCGCTTCTACAGGATTAAAACTGGATGCAGCCAGTTCAAGAAAAGGCACTTTTAAAATGTATTCTTCCAGCAGCCTTACTGCAAGCGGCTCATCATCTATAACCAGGCATTTCAGCATGCAGTTTTATCTTTACTTCAATAATACATATTTTATAGCTATAAAGGTACTTTAATAGCCACTTCAAATTGCTCGCCTGTGTTTTGAATACTGATGGAGTGTTTATCGGCATACATCAGGGCCAATCGCTTCCTCACATTTTCCAGCCCTATACCTCCGGCTTTATCTTTCAGGTAATTATTGATGTAATTACTTATCGAAAAGGTCAATTCTTTCTCTGTAATTACCATTTCCATTACAATCGGTTTTGAAGGATCGTCCAAAATACCATGCTTACAGGCATTCTCCAGTAGAGGAAATAAAAGCAGTGCGGGTATGCGCTGGTGATTGATCTCTCCTTCTATAGAAAACTTGATATTGATTCCTCCCTCGTACCTAAGCTTTACCAGGTCAATAAAGCTATTTAAAAAGTCTACCTCTTTTTGCAGGCTCACCCTGTTATTGCTGTCTTCTTTTTCATACAGCATATAGCGGAACATGTGGCTGAGTTTCATTATCCCATCTGCTGTTTTTGAACTTTTCTCAATAGTTGCCAATGAGAAAAGGTTATTCAATGCGTTAAAAAGAAAATGCGGGTTTACCTGCATTTTGAGAAATCCCATTTCAGCAGTGTGTTTCTGCATTTCGAGTTCCCTTTTCTTTTTTTCCGAAACAATCCAGTCGAGAAAACTCCTGTGCGCAATCCCTATCAGCATAGAGCAACCGGAATTACGGATGGTAACAATAAGAAACTTGAAAAATACTCCCCGCTCGGTTTTTGCTGTTTCGCGATACTGTTGCAAAACAATATCACCAAAAAGGTAAGCTACACCATATTTAAATAGTCCGAATAAAAAAACCATAGCTATACAAGCCCATACAAACCTTAAATACTTTTTGGTTTGAAAATAGCGTGGGGTTATAAAAAAAGAAGCGATATAAAACATTACGAAATTGATCAGCCCGAAAACACCATACTGAACCGCGAATGTTTTGGTAGTAAGATAATCAGGCTGTATAAAAAAGATTTCGGGTGTCATCAATAGAAAGATGAACAACATCCAACCTGTCAACATCCACAAAAAGCCTTTAACTTCTTTTTTATGCATGATCTGAGAATAATAATCCGTTATGATTTGTGCCTGCACAACTTACAATATTAATTGTTCAGATAAACAGGCCGCCCAGGTTGCGGGGCGCCTGTTGGTTTTTCGTGGGGAATGCTGTTATTTAATTGATAACGCTCTTACTCCATCTAGAGACAGGTGGTCTGACCTTCGGTGCCGACCACCTGTCTCTTGTCTATCGGCTCACTTTTCACGCTTTTACAGTTTCGCTATCTGGATGGTTCCCTGCTTATCATCTATAGTAAACCTTATTAGATAATTGCCTGCTACAAGCCTGGTAAGATTTGCCTGTATAGTATGATTGCCGGCAAGCTGGTTACCCTCAAAGAATACAGCCTGCAGTTTTCCATCCATACCAATCACATCTATACGCACTTTTTTACTTTCTCCTAACTGGAAGCGAATATTAGCAGTATTACGTACAGGGTTAGGCGCAACAGTAATGTGATAGTCGTTTACAATATCACCCTTGTTGTTTAATACCGTGAGCAGGAAGTCTCCTGTAACCTTACCACCATGGCCATCATCGGCTGTAATATGACCCACTGTATTACCAGCATTTAAACCAGTAAGCGTCATCGTATTATTGGCAACACTACCGGTGGCGAGTACCGTGCTGTCTATACTTACCTGGTACTGTAGTGGATCTGCTGCATCTGCATCACTAAACCATGCAGACAGATCAAAATGCTGCGGAGGTGCGCCTGCTTCAATCACAATATTCGGTATAGCACCCACTACAGGTGGCGTGTTATTCTTTATCAGCAAAACAATAGTATCTGCAGCCATTGCTGCAAAAGGATCGGTTGCTGAAAAGCGCAATTGCACCATACCGGTATCTTTTGGTATAATACTTAATAATCCTTTTTTATCCACATATACATCTGCCAGCACACTGGTATCGTCGGTAAAGCTGTATTGCAGCGTGTCTCCGTCTGCATCATTAAACACGCTGTCTAAACTCATCTGCAAAGCAGGCTGACCTACATACATGATCAACGTATCGATATATTTTACAGTTTCCGGTGACCTGTTTACATTCAACACATGAATGAGCAAGGTGTCTTTTCGCTTGTTATTGTTTACATCACTCAACTCAATTTCCATATAATGCCATCCTGAATCAGCGTAATCCGGTGTGTATACAAAATAATTATCCTCATCTACTTTATCTATTTTAACGTGCAATGTATCCGTTGCCTTAATAGTGATATCACTTCCTTCTGCGTCCACAGCAGGCACTAAATATCGCAGCGTGTCACCTTCATTCACTGTAAGTGTGTCGTGTTTAGTTAAATAAGGCGCCTGGTCAATTCGCACATTCACTCTTACTTTTGTTTCAGGTGAAATAATATCATTTGAATGAATAATGATATCCGCGTACTCCTCAGCCGGGGTAATCAACTGCCCTTTGGCTTTTATGGTCAGTTGCTGCGATCCGCCTTTTTCAACTATTCCCTGCAGCGGTGCTAATGTGAGCCATCCTTCCTTCGCATTGTTATCCTGCGCATAGGCATTAACGTAATATCTCCAGGATGCATAATCTTTTCTGAAACTTGTTTCACCCACTAATTTGTAAAAATAATCGCCCCACCTTACATCTTTGGCGGGTACAAATTGTATCCCCTGTGGATACTCCATTCCTGTGGAGTATTCCCATTCTATCCAGAATGTTTCATCTGCATACAACGCCAATGAGGAATCGAGCTTTGTAATAATGTATCTGCCGGCAGTATCTGCTTCCAACATTACTGTTTGTTCGCGCACAGTAACCGCTGAATTTATTTCAGAACCCAGTTTGATACGCAATATGGCCGTAGATGAATAAGCCGAAGAAGTACGATACAGGTTTCCTACATGCGACAGATTGAAAGGTTTGTCACCCGTTACAAAACGAGTTGCGGAAATAATGGGATAACTATCATCGCCAAAGCCCATATACTGGATGAAATTATTGCCTGGCACGGGTTTGATCAAGGAATCTACAAATGTTTGGTTTGCACCCATCAGAGAAATTCCATGTCCTACGCCTGGAGGAACAGCAAAAGCTGATCTTTGTTGTTTTTGTTTGGCTGTTGATAAAACTGATTTTGAAACGCTGCTGTAAGTAATGCCTTGTCTGCGGTATTGCAAACTGATGTCGTAGTCAAGATCGCCTTTTCCATCATTGAGCACCTTCACATACCGTATTGCAGAATCGTTTTGTTGCATCAGTATCCTTATCACACTACTATCTGTTGCTATTAACGGAGGTGCAACTACATTCGCCGTAACAGGAATCGAAACCGTTTCTCTACCTTCTTCATCCGTAGTGAGTGTGATGGTTTGATTATATGTTGATAGTGTGCTATCGGGAGCAAAAAATACATTTGTCTTAAACGTTTCGCCTGGTGCTATCACTACCGGGAATATAAGATTTGGATCAAGGCTTACATATGCATCGCTTAACTGTGCCTCATTAATCGTAACTGTTTTGTAGCCTTTGTTTTCCATAGTAAGCTGCTTTGTAAATTGCACAGGTATTCCATCACCATTCAATTGCGGAATTATCTTACCATAAGCAATCGTATCAATATACCTGGAATCGTTTTTACCAATTACAGTTAACTGTAGTGGGATACTGATTTTTTTATTCAGCGGATCGTTGGTTACTATACGCAATTCATCATCATATACACCGTCTATCATGCTGTGGGTGCTCCAGGTAGCCGGCACTTCTATAGATTCGCCGGCTTTTAAAGTGTGGCTAAGCGAAGGAACAAATTCAATAGCCGATTTATCTTTATACAACATTGACCGGTTAAAGGCCATCACACCATCCGTGCCATCTTCATTTTCCATTCCTATTAAAAACTTGTGTGTGAAATTGCTGGTAACAGCTCCATCTTTATACAGCACTTTTACGCTGCCATCTTTGTAGATGATTATTTCATAGGTAATGGTACCCGTTGCAAAAAAGTTATTATACCCTACATTGTAGTATTCTACTACCAGTTTACTGCTATCTGTGTAGTAATATATTTCCCCTTCATACTTTTCAGTCTGATCGTTATAGAACCTGTAGAGTGGCAGGTTAGCAGTGGTGATAATACCATTGGGCGCATCTGCAGAAGGAAAACCTCCATCAACATACGCAACAGTATTGCCCTGGTCTTTCACATAAAGATCTCCGAGGAAATTCAGAAATAAAGACGTATAATTTTTACCAAAATAAGGAAGCGTAAAGGGCAGTTTTATTTCCTGGTATGGCAATCCTAATTGATCAACTATAGTTGGGTTACCAAGACTGTCTGCTAATTCTATCCATTGGTAGCCGGCTTTGGCTTCATTCACGGATTGATGAACCGTATAGGATCTTCCACTATCTAAACCCGGATTAACACCTTGCCCGCCTTCCGTCATCAATAACCATTGCGGATGCTCTATCATCACTTTCAGATCGCTGGTGCCGTTGTTTGAAATTTTTACAGAAGCAGGCACCGTTTCGCCAATATTCAATGTTTTGCTGGCATCACCCGTAAAGCTATAGCTTACTGACGGAGCAGCAACTCCACTACCGTCTAATACAACTTTAAAAGTAGATGGTGACGGATTATCTGTTACAACCGTTAAAATACCTGTATAACTGCTTTCAGCAACAGGACTAAAGCTAACGGGTATACGCAGTTCTGACATTGCAGGTATGCTCACCGGCTGTATGCTGGTTGTAAACGCAGCATTATTGAATGATGCACTGATCAACTTCACTGCTTTAGTACCTGTGTTCATCAATACAGCATCCTGTTTCAACACATCACCTTTATATATGCTTCCAAAATGCAGGCTGTCTGTTTTTTGTAAAACACCTCTTACACCAGTAACAGTAAGGAATACGGGTATGTTGAGTGATTCATTTACAGGATCATTGGTGGTTAATGTCAACTCATTTTTGTAGGTGCTATCTATCAGGTTTTTTGCAGAGGCAGTTACTTCTATCTTCACACTATCTCCCGGTGCAACGGCTCCATTCAGCGCTTTAACAGAAGTGATAAATTGCGGCGTTACCGGAATAAACCAAACCACACTATTATCTGTAGGAAGCCATGGTTGTGCATTCTGCCAATCGGCAATACTATATCCTTTGGTCTCTGCTTTGTTTTCAAGTCCTATGAGTGCATTAGGAACCCATTGTGCATTCGACACATCTTTATATGTAAATGCTATTTTACCATCTGAGTAAAGCGTTACCTGGTAAGTGGCTTTTCCTAAGCTATAGGTTCCACCACCAAAGAATGACCCATCAAATTGTTCCACATCGCTATACTGCACAATAAATTTCCCCGGCTCATATTTAATATACACTTTCATGTTTGCCTTTATACCTGGCTCGCTTACCTGGTACCATAAAGGAGCAATACAGCCCTGCACTGCATCATTGGTAATAGGAAGGCTGGCCGAAAAAGTATTAAACGAACCCGGATAGTTAAAAGAAAGCATACCGAGCGAGGTTACATACAACTGGCTCACCGTATCGTCGTATATGCGCATAGGAAATCCTAAAGGAAAAAGCTTTGCCGTTTTTTTCTCTGTAGCCAGTGCTGCTGTAATATCTATACCGGTTGCAGCAATATCAGTCCAACTGTATACCGGCCCACCTGGCTCTTTATCATCAATCCATAAGTATTGCCCAAAAGGTTCTGTTCCGGCCTGCAAGGTTCCCGCAGCTTTGGCTTTACTTACAGCGGCAATAGCAGGAAAAGAATAATTTAATGGATACTTACCTGTTTTATTGGAAATAGTGAACGTGTTTTTTCCTGTTGAATCTGCTTTTGCCACTATCTGAACAGGAACACCCGAAAGCATCATCACCGGTGGTTCAACACCACTACCCGTTGCCGATAGTTTGAGCGTTCCTCCATTGCTGGCTATCGTAATAACCGCCTGCTTCAAACCCGCAGTTGTTGGAGTAAACCGTATCGTTAGCAATCCTGAATCGCCAGGATACAATGTATCAGGCAATGATATGTTTGTGAAATGATTATCAGCAGATGTTAAACTGAGATCATATAGTTTCGATAACCCTGCATTGTGTAGCATAACAGAAGCATCTCCGGATTTTCCCAGGAATACATTTTTACAATCCAATAATCCATTGGATGTTGTAAGCGAAGCTGTTTGACCACTAACGTTTACGGTTAGTGGCGTACTGGCGAAAGGATTGTTAAGATCGTTGGAATTGAATTGTAACCTGAACTGGTAGGTTCCGTTTCTAACAGTTGTTGCGTTAGCATTAACAGCTATGTTAGCTGAAGCATTGCCATTTACAATTCCTGTATTGGGCTGTAGTGAAACAAATCCTCCAAAATAACCGTCGTTGCTAAGCGCATACATATAAAAGCTCACTTTTTGAAAAAGGCTTGCTATAGTAACCCAGCTTTTGCCATTGTTGCTGCTGGATAAAAAGTTATTTGATAAAGAATCTGCTGCGTTGCTTTCATAGCCTTGTGCATAACCATATTCACCATCATACTCATATACTATCCAAAACCATTCACCCGGTTGAAACACAAACATGCCATCCAACTTCGTTACCAATAAGCCACCCCATTGTTCCGCGCCGGTAATCTGTTGCTTCAATAATAAAGTGCCTTTTGAAGGATCCGCGCCACCTTTATAGATATAAGCCCATATTGGTTTATCAATACCCTGTGTTTGTATACCATTAGCAATATGTGTAAGATTAAATGCTTTGCCTTTTATGTTGAAACGGGTAGCCGCCGAGAAAGGTGTTTGCTCATCATCTCCCACATATCCTCCTATCCAATCCTGTGTGGTATATTTTAAGGTATCATTAAATCCATCTTTCTTACCCCAATCTGATGAAACAGGTATTGCAGTTGCATTCCATGTTAATGGCCCCGCACCTTTATTGCCAAGCAATAAAGAAGATTGCTGCTGCGGGTTATTGGTTACGTTAATATTGATAGTAAGACCCGTTGTAGGAAGATCGATAACAGGACCTTGCTTTGTTGTAACTTTTGCAAGGTTTGATAATGAGCTTTCATTTCCCCAAAGATCTTTTGATGCAACGGCTATATAATATTCTGTTGACGGTAGAAGCCCATCCAGGTTAAATGATTCTTTTAAACCTGCAGCCAATGCCTTACTGATGACCTTTTTTTGCAGTGTATCTTTTTGTGTGCTGTCGAAACTGTGTTGTGCATAATATAATATATAACTCTGGGCATTGCCGTTGTCAGCATCTGCAGGTGCTGTCCATGAAAGATCGATACTGTTTTGTGCATTGCTGATGCCCGTTAAATCCGTAATCTTAAAAGGAGGCAATACTTTATCAGGTTGTAACGCTTTGCCTGCATTCAATCTCCCTACGCCCATCAGTCCATTATACGCCGGATTGAGTGCAAGAAATTTATCGGTTGTTGCAAACAGCCTGTTCTTTAAATCTTCATTAGTAAAACCCAATTTCCCAAACTGAGATACAATCAACGCAGCCACACCCGACACATGCGGGCATGCCATAGAGGTGCCTGCCATATAGCCGTATTTGTTATTGGCAAAAGTGCTTGCTACTTCCTGTTCGCTGGCAACATTTATTTCACCACCCGGTGCAGAAATATCTACCCAGCTCCCGTAATTGGAGAAAGAAGATTTATTGTCGAACACAGTTGTGGAGCTTACTGCGATAGTGGGTGAATAATATCCAGGGTAAGAAGGATCACTGATATCGGAATTACCGCTTGCAAAAATTACTACACCACCGTCCATTGGTCCTACTTGTTTACCATTTACATCGCGGCCGGCTTCTTTAATAAAATAATCAATCGCATCCAGTACTACCTGTGCGTATACATCGGGAGAGTTATATCCCCAGGAGTTTTGTGAGATGACGGCGCCATTATTTGCGCCATATACAATGGCTGCCGCGTTTGATTCATCGGTATTATCATTAGCGCTAAAAATCTGGCTGCTCATTATTCTTACTCCATCTCCTTTACCGGTTCCACCTGCTATTCCTGCAACGCCAATGCCATTGTTGTTTGTAGCGGCAATAGTACCAGCAGTATGAGTACCATGGTCACCTGGCGCTATTGCACCTGTGTTATCAGCAAAATTATACCCGTATATATCATCTATATAACCATTTCCATCATCGTCTACACCGGGCTCACCATTTAACTCGGCCATATTCTTCCACATATTAGCAGTAAGATCTTCGTGTTTAAAATCAACCCCTTCATCAACCACATCTACAATTACCGATGCATTTCCGGCATTTATTTTCCACGCTTCTGGTAGATTGATATCAGCTCCTGGGTATCCGCCTACCTGCCCGGTATTATGGTAATGCCATTGCCTGGGATAAAACGGATCGTTCACAGGTTCTGCATCCATAGGCGATGCTTTACCAGAGGTTAGAGGCTTTGTTGTATAAGGCTGCATTGCAACATGAAAAGACGGTTCAGCTTTTTCAACTTCCGCTACATTTTTAAACGATGCTACGGCTGCGTGCACAGCAATATTTTTATCAGTTTCCAATATGTACCAGCGATCCAATCCATACCTGCGCTGTTTTGCTTCCATTTTCCCTGCGTAAGGAAAAACTCTTTTCAGCGAAACCGCCTTCAGCTTTTTAGCCGCTGCATCAAAAGCAGCAATACCTGTGCTAAATTGCTCAGGTTTCACGCCGGTTAAACGTGCTGATGTTTGTTGAACCCTTGCAATCGCCGATGGTTTGAATTTTACCAGCAATTTTCCCGGTGCAATGCTTTTTATATCCTGCGCATCTGCATGCATCAATTGCATGCACAAAAGTCCCATCAAAAACAAACGTACCAGGTGAAGTGTATTAAATTGTTTCATAATTATTTTTAGATGTATATAGTATCAATAAATCTTTTTACAAACAGGATGAAGCCCCATCATTGTATAATAAATCCCAAACCCAATTTAAAAGTATTACTGATGGTGGATGCTGTGCTTCTTCCGGAAGGAATGAGATAAGCTACATCAAAGCGACAGATCTTATACTTTACTCCCAGCCCCATGGTTAAGTATTGTAGCCCACCTACCTGTCTGCTTGCATAACTATAACCCGCTCTTATAGCAAGTATTTCATGATAGGCATACTCACCTCCGAAATTGTATTGAATAGTGTTACCCAAATTTTGTTTGTTGCCGGAAGATGCTACCAGCAACTTGTTTAATTCGGCAGAAAAAATCAACTGATGCACTTCCTGCATTTTTTGCTTAAAGGCTGCGCCAACAGCAAGATTTGCCGGCAATTGATAACTGCTGAAGGCAGCACCGTATTTTACTTTTGAACCGATATTGGTAAGTGCGGCGCCCAGGTGCAGGCTCTGACCTTTCGCATTTATTTTTGATGCATAATACAATCCCAGGTCGGCTGCAACAGCATTGCCATTTTTATAACCATCGTAACCACTACTGATAATATGTGAGTTGATGTAACGAAATGAAGCGCCAAGATGCAAGCGGTCTGTAATCTTGCGTGCATAGGAAAGATCAACCGCAAGATCATATGGAGAAGACTCTCCCATGTTTTGACCATACTCATCGGTTAGCTGTAATTTACCTTGTTTGAAATAACGCAGTCCCGCGGAAAACACATCCACACTACTGAATTTATAATATCCTGAAGCAGAATAGAGCGAAATGTTTTTCGCAAGGTTACTCATCCACGGCGTGTAAGCCAACGCAACAGCGCTTTTATTTTCTACCTGCAGCATGCGTGCAGGATTAGCATAGTGAGTGATATTGCTTCCTGGCAAAGCCACACCACTCTCACCAATACCGGCAGAACGGATATCCTGGTTCATGCGCAAAAAAGGAATAGCTACCGGAATTACCTGGTATTGACCATTTAATGAAACTGAATCTGTATTATTTTGCGCGGAAACAGATGATGCCATTAACAGGCAACCCGCTCCCAAAAGGAGTTGTACAAATTTTCTCATGCAGTAAAGGCAGTTTAGATTGTAGGATTTCCAAATATATTCCCAATTAAAAAAGAATAGAGACCTGTTGTACGAAAGAACAGAAATAAGTGACCAAATAAGAAGTGTGAAGGATGAAAAAACTCCGATTCCCCTGATCCCTGAAGGGGAATCAGATCGAGTACTTTGTGCTTGGCTTCCCCCTCAGGGGCTAGGGGTGCGAGCTGGCTCTTAAAACCATATTACAAATTCTGTAACCTGCTCTGATGTTGTTTTCAAAGAAAACTCATATCCATGGTTCATCAATATTTCTTTCACCAGTGTTAGTCCAATGCCTTGCCCATCTCTTTTGGTACTGAAAAACGGGCTGAATAACTGGGCTGATTCTTCAGGAGTAATTGTTTTGCCATTATTGGAAATGATCAATTCACGGGAGCCATTGTGTATATCAAAGCTAATATAGCCATCTGTTTCAATGGCTTCAATAGCGTTCTTTACAACATTTATTAAAACCTGCTCCATTTGTTGTCTATCGGCAGTAATATAAAATGGAGCATTTGAAAACTGTTGTACAAATCTTATTTGTTTTTCGCCTGCCTTAGTTTCCATCAATTGCATTATAGATTGAATGAGCTCCGACAGGTTGATGGTTTTTTTGTTTGGATCAGGCAGGCGCACAAGATCTGCAAAGTTGCGCATGAAAATATTCAGGTTATAATTGCGCTCAACTGCTACCTGCAATGCGTTTTGGAATGATTCATATTTCGCATCGTTCCACAAGCCATTGGCAGATAAGGTAGATTGCAGGATAGAATTAACAGACCCGATACTGTTGTTTACTTCGTGCGCCATCATGCGGATCACTTTTCCGTATGCTTTTTTTTCTGCGGCTAATATCTCCGCAGTTAGCTCTTCTATCATAACAAACTGGCGGGGAAAGCCTCTATCAATAAAATAAGACTTCTGAATTTTGTATGTAGCTACATTATTAAAGGAGAAGGTTTTGGAAGTGCCAACCTGTACATCTCTGAGCTGCTCAATCACAGGATGAGATAATTCGAAAATGGATTTTGATAAAATTTTTTCGTCCCCCAATTGAAGCATTTCTAATGCCCGTGGATTGATGTCCTGTATATTTTTATCGTAATCTAAAATAATAATACCGGTGGGTGATGTATGAATAAGCTTCTCCAGGAATAGATGTTGCTGTTCCTGTTTTGTACGTTCTATTCTTAGCTCATCAATCATTTGATTATATACTGCAATCAATTTGTCCATTTCAACCTTGCCGGTAGGTAAAAACTTCACACTGAAATCTCTGTCTTTTATAGCATCTGCTCCCTGCATCAACAATTTGAGTGGTTGTATAAGTTGATTGTACAATTGCCAGGAAAGTAAAATGGAGATAATAATAAAAACCTCCGCTATAATAAAGAACACTTTGTTCTCAAATATAAAATAGGTAAGCGTTACTGCGATGAGATGCAGTATGGCGATAAACAGGATATATTTAGTCCGAACTTTCATCGTAGGGAATATTGTGCTTATCCAAACGCCGGTATAATGAACTGCGGGTAAGCCCCAATGAAGCTGCTGCTTTTGAAATTTTATGGTTATGAAAATCGAGCGCTTTTTGAATCATCAGTATTTCAATTTCCTCAAGCGTTAAAGTTCCCACTTCAGGCAATTGCATACTCCCTTTTTTTACAGATGATAGCGCCAGTTGTGAACGGAAATCATTTATATCCAGGTTATCCTTACGGCTGATCAATACCGAACGCTCAATTAAATTTTTTAACTGGCGGATGTTGCCTGGCAATGGCAGTTGTTCCAGCCATTTTATAGCAACTGGGGAAACAGAAAGTGCCGGACGGTTATAAATTTCTTTCATGTTATTAATAAAGAAATTTACGAGTAAGGCAATATCTTTTTTTCTTTCCCGCAGCGGGGGCAAGTGTATGCTGATGAGATTAATTCTGTAAAAAAGATCTTCCCGAAAAATTCCTTTGGCTACCATTTCATCCAGGTTTTTATTGGTAGCACACACCACCCGCACATCTACGGTTTTGGTGCGGCTGCTTCCTAATACTTCGTATGTCCTGTCTTGTAATACTCTTAATAATTTTACCTGGCTGCCCATTTCCAATTCACCGATCTCATCCAAAAAAATAGTGCCTTTGTTGGCCATTTCAAATCTACCGATCCTGTCTGAACGTGCATCTGTAAAAGCGCCGCGGATATGCCCAAACATTTCACTTTCAAACAAAGAAGTAGCAATACCGCCGAGGTTTACTTTTACAAAGGGTTTATTGCTGCGCAAACTATTCTGGTGAATCGCTTCTGCAATCAGTTCTTTACCTGTGCCGCTTTCTCCCGTTATCAATACAGATGCATCTGTTGCAGCAACACGACCGATTGTTTCCAACAGCTCCAGCATACGTGGATCGTCTCCTATAATGTATGAAAAATCATACATGCTGTTTAATTGTTTGCGCGTATGTCGTTCTGATTTTTTTTCCTGCAAATGCAGAATCGTTTTTACTGACTGCAACAGGTATTCATTGCTCCATGGTTTGTTGATAAAATCGGTTGCCCCGAGCTTCATTCCTTTTACCGCCAATTCAATAGTGCCCCAGCCGGTAATAAGTATCACGGGCAACGCATGATTTATCATTTTTATGTCGCCCAGCAGCGACATCCCTTCAGCGCCCGATGTTTCAATAGAAAAATTGAGATCAAGAATTACTAAACAAAATACATACTGCTCCATCATACGCATAGCTTCATCCCTTGAGGAAGCTGCTTTTACTGCATACTTTTCATTCTGCAACAACAACATCAACGATGTTCGTACCGCAATATCATCATCAATAATCAATATCATAGCAGGTGAGCAATTTAGGATTTTTCTGGAGTTGCAGGTTACAAGTTTTAGGTTGCAGGGGGGAGATATTCGTAATGTGATGTATTTCCTTGTGACTTGTAACCTGAAACCTGTAACTTTCTTACTCTTCATGCAGCGCTACCGCCGGATAAATTCCAGCAGCCTGTTTGCCTGGATAGAGTGCGCAAATCAAAACCAATACATAAATAAATAGTATTGCCAGGCCAAGCGCTGTTAAATAAATGCCGGCTGGCAAATCAAATACATTCAATAAAGGAAACTGTACTGCGAAGAAGGAGCCTATGATTAAAGCAAGTGTTGCCAATATCAATGCTTCAGATACCAATTGAGATGATACAGAACCCGATGTAGCTCCTACCGCTCTCCGCAAACCAATTTCAGCTTTTCGTTTATTAATATTATACCACAGCACCCCAAACAAACCCAATGCAACATTAATAATAAGAAAGCACGCAACAATTGATAATGTGATCATTGGTACCAGCGCGAAATAATTGGTATCCTTTAATTTGTTGGTCAGATGTTCAATCTCAATATTAGAATCCTTCATGGTGTTAGCAATTGTTTTGTATAATTTCCCTTCAAAAGCCGCATCGGCACCGGGTGTAACTTCAACCAGTATTCTACTGATCCATGGCATAGAGGAAGTATCAATTCTGTCGTACATCCAATAGCCTACATCCTGATAGTCACCTTTCATTTTTGTATCATGCACTACCCCAATTATTTTTAATCCTTTATCGGTACCAAGATACTTTCCAACAGCAGTTTCATTTCCAAAAAAGGTTTGTTTTATTTTTTCATTTATTACAACATGCCTGGTTTTAGCGCCTATATCTTCCTTGCTAAACCAACGCCCCTCCATCACCTGAATGTGTAGCGTATTTACATATTCATCGCTCACCTGGCAGGTATTGGGAATAATATGCTTGCCATTGTATTCTATTCCATTCATCATACTGTTTTGTGTAAAGGGAATGTTGGTGCTTGAATAGCTTACGTTTTTTATTTGAGGCATACTTTTCAACGCCTCCTTTAAGCCATCATAAAAAAGTATGATGGAATCTTTTCTCTCTGTTTTTAGCGTATTATTATAAGTGATTACCCAGGCATTTTCATACTCCAGTCCCATGGGTTTTTTATAATTGCGGTAATAATACACGAGCAGTGTGAATACAGCAAAGATTACTAAAAACGAAATCAGCATTTCTGTGATCAATAAAAAGTTCTGCTTCTTTTTGTTCCAGATCATTTTAAATAAATGCTTAAACATATTGCTTTGATTAAAGTAAAAATTAGTTTTTACTGCGCCTTTAAAGCGTTTACTACATTCAGTCGCGACATACGCCAGGCGGGATAAACGCCGGAAACCAAACCGAACAAAAGGCATATAATTATACCCGCAAACAATACGGTAAAGTTTAAACTCAGTTGCAGGTTGGCAATGAGCTCCGCACTGTTGATTATTTTGATTACAATAAACGACAGCAAGAAACCTATCACTCCGCCAATAAGCGTGAGAATAATATTCTCCACTATAAACTGGTATACCAATGTTTTAGATGAAGCACCAAATGCTTTACGCACACCTATTTCAGATGATCGTTCCATAATACGTGTAATATTTATATTGATAAGATTTAACGTAGGTAACAGCATTATGAATAAAGTAAAAATACCAAGGGTTATAATTGCATAGGTAACGCCTGGTTTCTCATCGTTGCCTGTATTGAAAAAAGCGGGAATGAAAGTTTCAGCAGGACAGTATATTCTATCGTAGTCTTTGCTGCTCATCGGTACTTTTTTCATCATGTCATCAAACTCCTTTTTCATAGCAGGAACATCCGAAGCAGAAGGCGCCAACAAAATGCCCAGGTAATCTCCACGATAACCCGTATTACTTTTGTAATCTGTTTTTGATACAGTATATGGTAGATAAATATCACCATACAACATATACAATGTAATAGGAACACTCTTTATCACACCATTTACCCGATATTGTACATTATCGGCTTCAATATACTTTCCCACTACATTAGACACGTCTCCAAAATAAGCCTTCTTTGTATCTTCTGATATAATGGCAACACGCTCGGCATTATCAATCTGCTGTTTGGTGAAAGCTTTCCCTTCTAAAAATTCATACTCGGTCACTTCCCAGTAATCAGCGTTGGTATATTTATAATTGACAGCCACCTTTTTATTATTTACATAAGTATTGGTTCCCCTGAACATGGTTGAAATCGCAAGTTTTACAGGGGTTTTCAAGCTTCTTACATAATGATCCAAAAAATAGTAGGAAGGACCTCCTCCGTTATAGCTTTCCTTTCCCATTTCCGTGAGTGAGTTTATGTATAATGACTGACTCCTTTTTTTATCAGGGTAACTATCATTCACCACTTTGTTTACAAAAGCAGTCAATACAACCAGGATAGTAAGTGTAAAGCTGATGCCGAACAAACTGATGAAAGTGAAAAACTTTCTACGCTTAAATACAGCGATCGCTATTTTGAAATAATTTTTTAACATAAAAAGAGATTTCTGATTTCTGATTGGGTGATTTCTGATTTTCCTGTCACTCCAGATTTTCCTCTCACCTTTCACGTCTGACGTCTCACATCTGACGTTTCACTATTCACCATTGACCATTCACTACAACACCTGGCTGCCATCAAACAATCTTACCAGCCGGTGTGTTTTCTTCGCCATATTTTCATCGTGGGTTACCATTACTATGGTGGTGCCTTCTGTTTTGTTCAACTCAAGCAGTATATCCATAATTTCATTCCCCATCGCACTATCAAGATTTCCGGTAGGCTCATCTGCTAAAATAATTTCAGGTTTACCTACGATAGCTCTTGCAATAGCTACCCGTTGTTTTTGTCCACCAGAAAGCTGCGTTGGGAAATGCTTTACTCTATTGCTCAATCCAACTTTTCCCAATGCTTCCTTTGCCAGCTCGGTTCTTTGTTTGGAAGTACTGCTGCGATACAGCATGGGGAGTTCAACATTGTCCAATACTTTTAAATCATTGATCAGATGATAGCTCTGGAAAATAAACCCCAGCTTTTTATTACGGAAATGTGCGAGTTCCTTATCCGACAGTTTTTCTGTTTTCTGATCATCAATGCTTACATCTCCTTTGGTAGGCGCATCCAGTAAGCCCATGATATTTAAGAGTGTGCTTTTGCCACAACCCGAAGGTCCCATGATGGAAAGAAATTCTCCTTTGGCAATATTAAGACTGATGCTATTCAGCGCCATTGTTTCTACCGTATCTGTTCGGTATACTTTTTCTATATTCTGTAAGTGAATCATATGATTTCTGATTTTTTGATTTGAGATTTCTGATTTGAAAACCTGTTATCGTTTGCTGTTTTTTATTTATCGTCTATCGTTTCACGTCTCACTTATTCATTATTTCGCTCGTGGTCTGACCTCCGGTGCCGACCATTCACCATTCACTATTGACAATTCACTTGTATGCTATCTTCTCATTCTTCTCAAAATCATACAGCGATAAATAGCGCAATTGAAAATAGGAACCCCAGAAATCGCGCAACGCCGCTACATAATCTCGCTTGGCCTGGTCTTTTTCCTGGAAGGCGATACTAAGATCGGTTATGCTGAGATTGCCCAATACGTACCGGTCTTTTGCTATCTGGTATTTTTCGCTGGCTATGCTATCGGCTCCTGATGTAAGAATCAATTGTTCTTTCATCATATCAAACAACGTAACCTGTGTAACAATTTCCTGCGTAAAAATTTGTTTGTCCTGTTCCACCGCGTATTCGGTAAACTGCATATTTGCCTGGGCGGTTTTTGTTCTCGATTTTGATCTTCCCCAATCCAGTATCGGAATGGTAAAAATCAATTGTACCTGTTGTTGATCCTGCGGTGAATTGTAAACACCCGGCACTGTTAAAGCACTTTTTGAAAACCCCAACTGAGCTGTCAATGCTGCGTTCAAACCATTATCTCCTCTTGCTTTTGCTACATCGCGCCGTGCTTCAGCCATACGGCGTACAAATGCGATAGCATCGCTTCGATTGCTATATGCTTCGGCCAAAACCTTATCAGTTGATACCTGCATATCAACTGTTGCAGCAGGCAACGATAATGCAATATTATCCGTGTTTTGCAAACCGGTATATGCACGAAGATTCAAGGTAGCTATTTCCTTATCGCGCCTGGCAATACCTGCTGCCTTCTTTGCTTTGAGTTGTTCCAGTTGCAATTGAAGGATCTCGTTTTTGGAGATTTTTCCCAAATCAAATTTTTCTTTTGCTATTTCCTGTATCTTTTCTGTATTAGCAAGATTTGTTTCCGCTATCTGCAGGTTTACCTGTGCCAACAGCAGGTCAAAGAAATACCCGTTTGCAGTGATAGAAATCTGTTCCATCGATTCTATAAATGCCTGCCGGCTTTCATTATACTTTAATGGCTCAATTTTTTTATCCCACAACAGGCTGTTGAATTGAAACAACGGCTGGCTATAACCAATACCAAATGGAACACCATTGTATAAAGTATTCTTACGGTCAAAGTCATCGAAGCGCTGTAATTGCGTAGTGCCATATACCGTTCCACCAGTTGCCGAAATACTTTGACTGAAAGAAAGATTGAGCGATGAATTATTATTGTGAACAGACTGGAATAAAATAGTTCCGTCTGGTTGTTGTACTTCTGTAAAAGTTTTATTATAGCCAGGCACAACTCCTGTTAATGATAATTGTGGTTGATAGTTTGATTTATACGTACGGTATTGCCAGTACTTTGTTTCTCTTGTGGTAATGGCTTGTTTTGAAGCAATAGATTTTAATTTTGACATATCAACCACTTCCTGCAGCGTAAGCATTATAGTATCACTACGCAGTTGACTAAATCCCTGCCGGTAACAGGAAATAAAAAAAACCATATACAATATCACCATTCTCATGCTGCTCAATTATTAATGGTTAGCTCCTTTGCATTTTTATATGTGCTCATATCTGATACAATAATTTCATCTCCCACTTTTACATTATTCTTTAGTTCCACATAATCAAAGTTGCTCATGCCTATCTGTACTGTACGCCGTTCAGCTTTATTATTCTTTACCACAAAAACATCCTGTGTAGAAGCGCCCTTAAACGCCGGACCATTGGCAACACGTAAAATATTATTTTGCGATGCGGTTACGAGGTATACATCAACTTTCATATTCGGTCGCAGCAACTTATTATTTCGTTCATCCAATCGTACATCAAATGATACCAAACTGTTTTGCACAGACGGCTGTACGTTCACCACTGTTCCCCGCACCTGCGTTTCATTTATTCTTACAATAGCAGAGAGCCCTGTGTGTAATTGGTCCAGGTAATTATCAGATATATTACCCTGTACTTTAAAACTACTCAGGTCGGCAATACGCGCCAGTGCATCTCCCTCACGAATATTGGCGCCAATATTCTTATTTACCCAGGTAACCACGCCATCGCGGCTCGCTACTATATTCGCCAACTTGAGTTTGCGCTCTAATTCACGCAGATCATTTTCCTGTATAGCTGCGGCTATCTCTGCTTCCCGCATTTCAACCTGCATGGTTTGCTGTTTGGTTTTAATTTCATTTTCCAGTTGCTGCTTTTCCAGTTTAGCCACCTTAAGGTTTAGTTCAGCCTTCTCAATATCTTCCCTCGTTCCACCACCAGCTTTAAACAACCGCCTGGTATTTTCAACATCTGCCTCAAGACTGTTGATGCGCAATTGCTTTACATCGTTGTTTGATTTGATATCATAAAAGCTCTTATTGAGCTCTAATTTTAATTTCTTAATGTCGTTGTGCTTTGATTCTAATTGAAATTTCAATTTTTCGTATTCTGTTTGAGCCGCAGCTTTATCGAGCGTTAATACTGATTGACCTGATCTTACCTGGCTCCCTGCATCCATTGTAACTTTTTGTACGGAGGCGTTAATAGGACTGGTGATCACTTCTTCAAACTCAGGCAATACTTCACCGCTGGCGCTGATGGTGTTTTCTACATTACCTACTTCCACTATAGCAGTAGTGATAGAAGATTTTTTTACAGAAGAAGAAAGAGAGAAACGAAGCAGCCATACCAATGCTGCTATAATACCTATCACGATAAATAGTATTACAATCACTCTTTTTCTTTTACCAGAGCTTACTTCTTCTTCAATCACTTTATCCATTACAAAGTTTTATGCGCAGAAATGTTCCAAGATAAATGCCAAAGAGAAGATTGTCACTATCAGGCAATTATGCAAAAATGTGTTTTAAAAAACGTCCGATATCGGACAAAATGTTTGAGAATGAGCCTAGCCTCAGATGCGCAGATTGAATTTTTTGAATAGAAGATTTGTTCAACTCCCGAATCTGCGGCGCATCGCGGCAATTACATACATTTGAGCTGATGATTAAAAAGCATTATGATATAATTATTGTTGGCGGCGGCCCTTCGGGTAGTGCCGCTTCCATCTTTTTAAAAAAACACAATCCTTCAGTCAACATTTGTATTATTGATAAAGCAACCTTTCCCAGGAAAAAATCATGCGGAGATGGCTTAAGCCCGGGCGTGGCAGATATTATAAAAGAAGCAGGTATGAACATGTTTTTTGCCGAAAAAACACCCATTAGTATTTTTCAGTTGGTTTGCCCGGGCGTAATCGATCTGAAATATGATATGAAAAATATGGGCAGCATCAGCAATGCAGGCTATGTTTTTCCAAGAGAATTTTTTGACGATCAATTAATAAAGCATGCCGCTACAGTTGGTGTTGATATTTTTGAAAATCACGAAATAATTAATATTACTGAAGCAGGAACTTTCTCTACAGATATTTCATGTACTCACGCAGGCAATACTATAGTATTTAACAGCAAGCTGGTAATAGGCGCAGATGGCGTTCACTCGCAAGTACGCAAATACCTGCATGTTGCACCAAATAGTAATAAGCACATGGGTATTGCATTGCGTTATTATTGTACCATAAAACAGCCAGCCGAACCATACCTGCGCATCGACATTCTTAAATCGCTCAAGAACTCTTACGGCTGGGTATTTCCCGTGAGCGCTACTACTGCCAACATTGGCATTGGAGTAGACATGGATGTACACAAAAAGAAAAACATCAATCTTAATACTGAGTTAGATAAATATCTTTTGTTTCTCCGGGAGGATTTCCAACCTGAAATTATAGGAGGTACCCGCTCTGGTTATCCGTTGCCATATGGAAGTGAATTACCAAAACTCGTGTACAACAACAAAGTGTTGATAGGCGACGCCGCATCTATGATAAATCCATTAACCGGTGAAGGCATTTATTATGGAATGCAGGCGGGTAAAATGCTGGCAGAACATATTGCTGTAAACTTTAACGCTACAGATACTTTACAACAATCACTTGCTGCATTTGAAGAGGCATTTACCGGTAATTATAAAAATCATTACCAGTTTAACCTTACCATTAAAAAAGTATTGGCATCGCCATTTGCCGGTTTCTTTTTAAAAAGAATGGCGAAAGATCAACAGAGACTTAATAAAGTAATGGGCATTATTTTAGGCAATACTTCTAAAATTGATCTGAAAGATTTTTCTCTTAAAAACTTTTACAGGATTAAAAGTTATATATAAATAAAGTAGCAGGAGTCAATATGTATAAAATTTGTGGGTCGTGAGACACGTCCCACGGCATTGTGAATTTTCACAGGATTAAAAACTACATATAAAAGAGCAGATTGAAGATCAGTTAATAATAAAGTTTTGTATAACGGCTTAGTATACCTTAACTTTTCAGTTCTCTATCCTGGATAGTTTCATCCAATCACAAAAACCTACAATGAAAGTTAGATTTTCCCCACACGTACTGGTTTGTTTAGTAATCGCTATTGGTTGCAAACAAAAAGCCATTCCTGATATTCCTGAAGAAGCTGCCATTCGCCCACCGGTGATTGCAAATCCTTCACCAGCACAGCTTTCGCCCGAAGAAAGCATGAAAACCATGCATCTTCCCAAAGGATATAAACTGGAGCTGGTAGCCAGCGAACCGATGATACAGGAACCGGTAGCCATTGCATGGGATGGAAACGGGCGGTTATACGTTGCCGAAATGCTCACCTATATGCAGGATATTGACGCCAACAATGAAAATGAACCAAGGAGTAAAATTATACGCCTGGAAGATACGGATGGAGATGGGAAGATGGATAAAAGTACCGTTTTCATTGACAGTCTTATGCTGCCACGTATGATACTTGCACTGGATGATCGTCTGCTGGTGGCAGAAACATATTCCAGCAATTTATATACTTACAAAGACACAAATGGAGATGGAAAAGCAGATGAAAAAGTGCAGGTATACCACGACGATACCAAAGATACCCGCAACCTGGAGCATCAGCGTAGCGGACTTTTGTGGGATCTTGACAACTGGATTTACACCAGTCGCCAATTGCGTTACAAATGGATGGGCGATAAATTAGTGATTGACAGCCTCGTTGATGTACCAAGTGGTCAATGGGGATTAGGCAATGATGATTATGGCAGGCTATATCTTTCTTCTGCAGGTGGTGAAGTAGCGGCATTGGGATTTCAGCAGATGCCTGCTTATGGTGAGCTGGATTTTGATGAAGCGCAATACGATAGTAATTTTCACGCTCCATGGCCCATTATCGCCACACCTGATATTGAAGGTGGATTGAAAAGATTGCGCGATGATAGTACGCTCAATCATTTTACGGCATCCTGCGGTCAAACCATTTTCAGGGGCGATCGACTTCCTGCCTCTATGAAAGGCGACTTATTTATTTGTGAGCCGGTGGGCAGGTTGATCCGTCGTGCAAAAGTAACCACTAACAATGGTGTGCGTGTAGTAAAAAATGCCTACGATAAAGCAGAATTTCTGGCATCATCTGATATGAACTTCCGGCCGGTTAATATGACAACCGGGCCCGATGGCTGTATGTATATAGTAGATATGTACAGGGGCATTATACAGGAAGGCAACTGGACAAGACCATCATCGTACATCCGTCCGCAGATTCTGAGGTTTGGATTAGACAAACACAACAGTCATGGCAGAATATACCGCATAGTGCATGAAGCCATACCACGCGATACACAGAAACCCGATCTGCTCAATGCTTCGGGTGATGAACTGGTGAAATATCTTTCACACCCTAATGGCTGGTGGCGAGACAATGCACAGAAATTATTGATTGTACGCAATGACCAATCTGTTGTTCCTGCATTAAAAAAAATAGTATTGAACCAAAGTTCATTTTTGGATAAACTGAAATTCTGGAAAGATGATCCTTCGCTTTTAGGCCGCATACATGCTTTATGGACATTAGAAGGTTTGCACGCCGCAGATAAATCTTTGTTATTAGAATTGATGAAAGATCCATCGCCTGAATTAAGAAAAATGGCGATCTGGATCAGTGAACCCTATATCAAGGAAAACGACCAGGCTATAATGACTGCGCTGCAAATGTTTATAACAGATCCGGATACAGATGTAAAAACACAACTGGTGCAATCGCTGCGCTATAGCAATGCAGAAAGAGCGAAACCTATACTGGAAGCGGTTGTTAAAGTAGATTCGAGCCATGCCGGAATGATTTACCAGGCTGCTCAAATAACCATTGGACATCTTACTACTTCACTTGCGGTAGATATAAAAACAGATGGACTAAATGATGCAGACAAAGCAATCGTACTGAAAGGTGCTGAAAATTTTAAATCGCTTTGTTCCTCCTGTCATGGTGCTGATGGCAAAGGATTAAAATTCGGAAGTGCTGGTATGATTGCGCCTCCTCTTGCAGGTTCAGATCGGGTAAATGGCGATCCGGGGCGTTTGATCAGGATTGTATTGAGCGGGTTAAAGGGCGCGGTAGATGGCAAGGAATACCCAAGTATTATGCCGCCACAACTGAATGCAGAGGATAATTGGCTTGCTGAAGTGCTCAGTTATGTGCGTACCAATCTGGGAAACAAAGCCTCAGTTGTACATCCTGAGGACATCAAAAAAGTAAGGGATGTTGTTGGAAGAAGATGGGACCCCTGGACGCTGGAAGAATTAAACGAAAAAATGGCAAAGGGAAACACTAAATAGAGGCAGGTTAATCAAATCCATATTTATTTTAACGTACATAAAAGCCCGATACATTTATATTTGCTGTTCATTTTGAGCGTGTATGAAATTCAGCAATTTTTTTGCAAACGTGTTGGTGGATGAATTTTCTTCTACCCCTAAATATTTACAGTTAACCAATTCTATTCTAAATGCTATTGAAGCGGGCAAACTCAAAAAAGATGATATTGTACCATCTATAAACGAATTGAGTTTTGAACTGGAAGTATCGAGAGATACGGCAGAAAAGGGATACAAACACCTTAAAAAAATGGGAGTGCTTGGCTCTGTGCCTGGCAAAGGGTATTATATAGTGAACGATAATATCCGGCAATCGCAGCGCGTAATGCTGTTGTTCAACAAATTAAGTGCACATAAAAAAATTGTGTACGACGCGTTTGTACAAACACTGGGCGAAAACGTTGCTATCGATTTTTATATCTACAATAACGATTTTGCGCTCTTTAAAAAACTGCTGAACAATGCCAAAGAAGATTACTCGTACTACGTAATCATTCCGCATTTTATTGAAGGAGGTGAAAACGCACATGAAATCATCAATACCATTCCTAAACACAAATTGATATTGCTTGATAAAAACCTTCCTACAGTGGATGGTGAATATGGAGGTGTGTATGAAAATTTTGAGAAAGATATATACAATGCACTGGAGCAGGCTTTAAAGCCACTGGCTAAATATCATACGCTGAAAATTATTTTTCCTGAAAAAAGTTATTTCCCGCAGGAAATTATAAAGGGTTTTAACCGCTTTTGTCATGAATATGCATTTACGCATAAAATAGTGCATGATATTGCTTCGGAACCTATTCATAACGGTGAAGCATACATTAACCTCATGGAAGCCGACCTTGTTACATTAATTGAACGTTTGGTAAGCATGAAATCCAGGATAGGTAAAGATGTGGGTGTAATTTCTTACAATGAAACAGTAATAAAGAAAATAATACTGAATGGAATTACAACCATTTCAACAGACTTCCATAAAATGGGTGTGCAGGCAGCAGAACTGGTTTTAACAGGTTTGAAAGATCATATTGAAGTTCCCTTTCAGCTTACATTAAGGGCATCTTTATAAAGCCATGAGAAAGCGAATAACTATCCTTTTACACATTGTCTGCTGGCTGATTTATATACTGTTGCCAATCGCTTTATCGCCAGGCTTTGGTAATCGTTCGGTGGGTGTGCCACATATTATGGGCTATCCTATGCACATGCTTATTTTTAATCTCTCGCTTATCCCTTTTTTTTATCTTAATTCCTACGTACTTGTTCCAAAGTTTTTTTTCACCAATAAAAATCTTATTTACTTTTTGTGTATACTGGCTTTTTTACTTTTGTCATTCGCTATTCCTTTGCCTGAAAGGCACTTTATTATGCCTGTAGATCGGGGCAACATGCCGTTTGTAAATCCGCAGAACAATCCATTTCCAAGACCCCAGCATGGGTTTTTCAGATATGTGCCCAGGGTTTTTACATTTTTGCTGGTATGGCTTTTGGGCACCATGTTACAGGTAACACGCCGCTGGCAACTGGCTGAAAAAAAATCAAGAGAAAGCGAGTTGGAAAAGGTAAAAGCAGAACTTTCTTATCTCAAGTTGCAAATCAATCCTCATTTTCTTTTTAACACGCTTAACAATATATATTCACTCGCTTCTGTTCAAAGCACACAAACGTCGCCCGCGGTAATGAAGTTGTCTGAAATTATGCGTTATGTTATTTACGACGCGCAGGCAGATTATGTTCCGCTTGACAAGGAAATAGAATATATCCGTAATTATATAGAGTTGCAAAAAATGAGAAGCAATGATAAGCTACTGCTTACATTTGATACTTCGGGCGATATTGCTGAACCCAAAATAGCTCCGCTGATATTATTGTCGTTTATAGAAAACGCTTTTAAATATGGCATAAGCAATCATGAGAAAAGCAATATCAATATCAATATCGCGGTAAGTGATGGCACCTTGCAAATGATGGTTAGCAATACTATTTTTAATCGGCCGGGCAGTAATCAGCTTAACAGTATCGGCATTCCTAACAGCAGTAGAAGACTGGAACTGCTGTATCCAAATAAGCATGCACTCAAAATGAACAGGCTTGAGAATATTTTTACTGTTGATCTTAAAATTGATCTGACATGATAAAATGTGTGGTAGTAGATGATGAGCCATTGGCAATATCGTTGTTAAACGGATACATTAAGCAGCATGAAGCATTAGAAATGCTGGATGGTTTTACTGATGCCATTGAAGCCATCAGCTTTATCAATAATAATGAGGTGCATGTTCTTTTCCTGGATGTACTGATGCCGGATATAACAGGCATTGAATTATTAAAAAAACTGGAACGGAAACCGGTTATAATATTTACTACTGCTCATCGTGATTTTGCGGTAGACGGGTATGAAATGGGTGTGGTAGATTATTTGTTGAAACCATTCGACTTTGAAAGATTTAAAAAGGGAGTAGATAAAGCTATAGAATCTTTACGCCTTAAAGAGCAGGATAATGCAGACCTGGTGCCTGGCGTATTTGTGAAATCGGAATACAAACTGGTGAAAATAAATTTCCAGGATATTGTGTTTGTGGAAAGCAGGGACGATTATATAAAAATATACATGGTTGAAGAAAAATCATTGATTGTTTTAATGCGCCTCAAAAGTTTTTTAGCCAAACTACCGGCAAGTGATTTTCAACAAGTGCATCGTCGCTACATTATAGCTCTTAATAAAATTATGACGCTCAGCGCTAAAAAAATTGTACTGAATAACAGTGTTGAAATTCCCGTGGGCGATACTTACCAGCATATTGTGAATGCACTTAAAGAGAAGTATTGAGTAACCGCTTTGTAATATCATCCTTCTTTTGAATGAATGGCAAGAATTGGAAGACTGCTGTGGTAAGCTAATTTTTTAGTATAGCTTTCTTTAAACAGTCTGCCTAAAAATGAATGTTCACGCGGTACCGTAATAATAATATCCGGCGCATATTCATCAATAAATTTATCTATCGCTGTTGTAAAATCTTCTTCATAAATAAAAAAATACCTGGGGCTGTTTTGTTTCAAAATAACTTCAAGCTTTTCTTTTTCTTTCTTTTCCTCATCCGGTATAATTTCACTATTAGCCACATGCACCACATATAGTGAGGGATTAAACAAGCCCAGAAAAGATTGCAATAATTTTACAGGAGTAGTTGCTTCCACATTTTTCAGATCGGTAGTAAGTGCAACAGCTGCTATCTTTTTGTAGGCCGCACCTGAAGGAATAATTAATACAGGGCATATGTCTTTGCTGATTACATTCAGCGTATTGCTTCCTATAATGATCTGCTCTAATCTTGTACTGCCTGTAATACCCATTATTACAAGGTCAATGCCCAGGTGTTCTACATATTTTTCAATAGAAGAAGTAAAACTACCGGCTTCCGCAACAATATTTACAGAAGCATCAGCTCCTATATCTGCTTTAAGATTGTTCAAAGCGTTAATAGCAACCGTTTTCCTTGCCTCCGAATCAACCAGCAACGGCGTTCCATCTGAACCGGGCGTAATAATCTCATATGCATAATATAATGTGAGTGAAGCACCGGGAATATCCTGGGCTAACTGCAACGCATACTTTGCGGCGTTAGTAGACGATTCAGAGAAATCAACTGCTGCTAATATTTTTTTCATGAGATAGAATTTATTGATCCAATAAATAATGTAGACTACTGATAATATAATAGACGTTGAAGTTACTATTATTATGCCGCTGTAATATCATTCCGGTAAATCTTAACCAATATTAACGTTCAGGAAATCAATGTCACTGCGATTTAATTATCACTCATCATTGAATATTGATAAGAGCATTTTGTTGTTTAGAACAATGACAAAAAATATTTAATTCTATGAATGGTTTCCTGTTTACCTAATAGCTGAGCTATATCAAATACATGTGGTCCGAATTTTCCACCTACCAGCATTATCCTGAATGGCAGCAATACTTCGCCGGGTTTTATTGTATTAGCTGCGGCCATTTCTTTAAAATTATGTTCAAGCTCCTCAGCACTCCAAACAGTACTTAGTTCAAAATTGCGGATTACTTCTGCAAAAAATAAGGCTTTCGCTTCGTTCCATTTAGGCTTTACAGCATCCACATCATAATTAGCAGGAGGTGCAAAAAAGAAAGATCCCTGCTCAACAAAATCGGTTAATAAATGACAACGCTCTTTTATTAATTCTACCACCTGTGCAAAAAAATGATCATTGGTTACAGAGATTTCCTTTTTTATAAATACCTCTTTAACCTGTTTGGTAAGATCATCAACAGGTAGCTTTTTTATCCATTCGTGATTGAACCATTTGGCTTTTTCATAATCAAATTTCGCACCGCCACTGTGTACCCGCTCTATCGAAAATTTTTCAATCAATTCATCTTTGGTAAATAATTCCTGGGCTGTGCCATCATTCCAGCCAAGCAGCGCCAGCAGGTTCACAAAAGCTTGGGGTAAAAATCCTTTTTCTTTAAATCCTTCTGTTAATTCGCCGGTTTTTGCATCCGTCCAGTTCATAGCGAATACGGGAAATCCATATTTAGCTCCATCTCTTTTACTCAGTTTTCCGCTTGGGCCTAATATCAATGGCAGGTGCGCCCATTGCGGCATTTCATCCAATCCAAAAAGATATTTCCATAACAGTACGTGTACAGGTGCACTGGGCAACCACTCTTCCCCTCTGAATGCGTGCGATATTTTCATCAGGAAATCATCTACCACCACTGCCAGATGGTATGTAGGCATACCATCTGCCTTCAATAACACTTTATCATCCACCAATGAGGTTTCAAAACTTACTTCGCCTCTTATCATATCAGTAAATGATATGGTTTCACCCTGCGGCATTTTTATCCTGATTACATGACGTGTACCAGAAGCCAATAATTTTTCTACTTCTTCAGTAGGCAGGTTCAGGGAGTTCCGCATTTTATCTCTTACCCTATGATCGTATTGCGGAGATGGGTTTTGATCTGTTTTGAAATCGCTGCGCATTTGCTCCAATTCTTCCGGCGTGTCAAAAGCATAATAAGCATGTCCACTTTTAACTAACTGTTCAGCATACTGTCTGTACATTGGTTTGCGTTCACTTTGCCGGTAAGGTCCGTAGGCGCCTCCATGCAAAGGACTTTCATCTGGAACAAGACCAGTCCATTGTAAACAATCGAATATATATTGCTCTGCACCCTGCACAAAGCGGCTCTGATCTGTATCTTCTATACGAAGTACAAAATCACCGCCGTGTTGTTTTGCAAACAGGTAATTATAAAGCACTGTTCTTACACCACCAAGATGAAGACCACCTGTAGGGCTTGGGGCAAAACGTACACGAACTTTTTTTGACGACATATGTTAAACTAAATTGGACGCGAAAGTACAAAAAGCAGCAACGTTATTGTATTTTATAGTAACGGCGCTCTGCCAAATGCTATACCTTAGTGTGTAAAATACAGTATATGGTTTATTGCAGTACATTGTTGCTGCACTTAAAAAAATAACAGCATGTTTTATTTTGTAAAAACACCCTGGTTATTAAAAAAACTATATCCAAAAGGTGTATGGAATATTAGCGGGAAAGAAAAAGTACTATATCTCACTTTTGATGACGGACCGCATCCTCAAGCCACTCCGTTTGTGTTAGATACCCTGAGTATATACAATGCAAAAGCCACTTTCTTTTGTATTGGCAAAAATGTACAGCAGTACCCAGATATTTATGCACGCATATTGAACGAAGGACACAAAACAGGCAATCATACTTTTCACCATCTGAATGGTTGGAAAACCGACGATAAAAAATATTTTAAAGATATAATTGATACAAAAAAGTACATTGACTCTGATTTGTTCAGACCACCCTATGGAAGAATTTCAAAACTGCAATTAAAATACCTTACAGAAACTTTTGGCATGAATGTGATCATGTGGTCGGTACTTAGTGGAGACTTCGACAAAAAAATATCACGTGAAACCTGTTTGAAAAATGTAGCGCTTTCATCAAAGCCGGGAAGTATTATTGTATTTCATGATAGTGAAAAGGCTTTTGAAAAAATGAAATACGCTCTGCCAAAATTGCTTGAACTATTTTCTGAAAAGGGTTACAGGTTTGATAAACTTAATCTTTAAAAACTTTGGGCTAAATAAAAAATAAATTAAAAAAAAAGCTATTGTAAAAAAGTTGGGCCGGGGTAGAAACCCTCGCCCGTTTTTAATCCGTACCCTATGAAAACTGGGACTAAATTACAATGTTTTTTTGTTTTTACAAGAATTTTCGTCTTAAAATGAAGTCGTACAAGGAGTTGTATAGTATTTTTACGGAAAAAATATTGCCGTTTTGACGGTTAAAAACACGTTGTTTTACTATTCCTTTTTCCGCTGAAGAATGAAGCCGAAAGTGGTTCCTACATCTAATTTACTTCTAATATGTATGCTTTGTCCGTGGGCCTCAATGATATGCTTACAGATAGCCAACCCCAAACCGCTGCCACCTTCCTTTCGGCTTCTTGCCGCATCGGTACGGTAAAAACGTTCTGAAATTCTTGGAATATGTTCTTCGGCAATACCAATGCCATCATCACTTATTTCTACCAATACATGTTTTTCATCAGTTATGTAGGCGCTGGCTGTTACATTGCCGTTTACTTTTCCATACTTAATGGCATTATCAGTAAGGTTAATGAATACCTGCCGGATCTTTTCTTTATCGGCAAAAACGGTAATGGGCAACTCGCAACCTTTTTTAATACCGAGTTTTACTGTTTTTTTTGAAGCCAGCACCAGCAATGAATCAAACACCTCTTTAATGAGGTCCTGCACCACAAAGTTTTCCTTATACAAAACCTGCTCCCCGCTTTCAAGCTTGGTAATTTCATCCAGGTCGCTTAAAAGGTTCACTAACCGGGAAACATTTTTTGAGGTATTGTTCAGAAACTTTACCCCCAGTTCCTGGTTCTCCATTGCACCACCTAACAAGGTATCTACATAACCCTGTATAGCAAAAATGGGCGTTTTTAATTCGTGTGAGAGATTCTGCAAAAACTCTTTGCGGTAAGCTTCATTGGCCTGCAATACTTCTATTTCTCTTTTCTTTTGTTCAGCCCAGTGTTCTACATCTTCACTTACTTCATCAATACTTTTTTGGGGAAGTATATTCTTATAATAAAACTCTTCTCTTTTGCTGGCCTTGGTTTGATAAATGAATTTATAAATGAGTTTTATTTTACGGTAAATAAACTGCTGTAATGTAAACAGTATAAGAAAGTAACTTCCGGTAAGTACAACAAAAAAAGCTATAAGTGCTTCCCACCACAAAGGGTGCATAAAAAAAATGCCAATAGCCACCGGGAACGCTATTAATAAAGCAGTATACCCGGCTAATTGGCGCGGCGAAATATTTTTTGTATTAAGCATTTTCTACCCTGCAACGTTTATCAAACCACTAATTTATATCCAACTCCTTTTACAGTAGTAATGCAATCTATGCCAAGTTTTTGACGTATTTTACGAATATGAACATCAATTGTTCTATCACCTACAATTACTTCAGTTCCCCAGATCTGGCTTAGTATTTCGTTGCGTAAAAATACGCGGCCGGGCTTGGTTGCCAGCAGGTGTAATAATTCAAATTCTTTTTTTGCCAGCACAATATCTTTACCATCTACCGTTACAATAAATTTTACCGAATCAATGGTAATATTACCTACCTGTATCACTTTATCGTCTGGTTTTTGAATGCGGCGAAACAGCGCGTTTACTTTTGTTACCAGCACTTTGGGACTTACAGGTTTACTTATAAAATCATCAGCCCCGTATTCAAGCCCTTTTACATGAGAAACTTCGTCGCTTAAGGCAGTTAAAAAAACAATCAGGGTATCGTGATAAGATGGCTGCTCTCTCAGTACTTTGCAAACTTCCATGCCATTTTTATTAGGCATCATCACATCCAGCATTATCAGGTCTGGCTTAAACAGTTTTGATTTATGAAGCGCTTCCTCACCATCTTTGGCGGTAAGGGTTTCATACCCTTCTTTATTGAGATTGTAGCTAAGTATTTCCAAAATATCGGGTTCATCGTCTGCTATCAGTATCTTTTTTGCTTTGTCTTCCATCTTAACAATATGTTTACGCAAAAATAACTTTAGCAATTTTACATCCGCCAATTAGGGGATTATGAAATTGTTATCCATTCTACCATGTTTTTGCACTAAATTCAACAGATAAACGTTAATGTTGAAGCAGTTAGAGCTATTGATGTATTATTCATGCATCAAAAACGCTGGCAGCTTTAAAGCCTATTATCCTAATTTTGTAGCAGATTGCTATATATGTATAAATCATTCTTTCTTATTATATTAATCTGTATTTCTGCACTGATTGCAAAGGGGAATGATGTTGATACTACAAAGAAAAAAATTGACATCACCAGGATCAGGTATCATGAAAATATTGAAAAGCAGCAAAAGTTCGCTCTCCAATACAATAATGGAGACGGCACTCTTATCAATGTATCTCAGAATAAAGACATTAATGCCTTTATAACCGAAGCCATTGTTAACGAAGTAAACATTTTAAAAGATTCCATAGAATCAGCGACTTATTTAGATCATCGCCTGAAAGTAAAATACCTCAGCGGACTCGAAAATCTTTTAAAAGGGTTTAATGCCGGTTGGCGCAATAAAACGTTTAACCCGGTTTGGGCAGGAGCACTGGTAAGCAATTATAAAGCACTGATAAAAGCTGATATTAAAAAAGAAGACATCTCTCCTATTGTAGCAAAAGCCTCATACGAGGTTGGCAACATAAATATCAATAGTGAAAGTTCTGCATTGTACGAAAACACGGGCATTACCAACGCAAAGGATATCCTGTTTAGAAAATTCTGTGAAAAAAATCCAGACAAAACACTGCCAATGCTGGAACAATATTATAATGTTCCCTTTGCGGATAGCCTTGTGCAGGCGGCAGCATACCGCAATCCCAAT
Source organism: Agriterribacter sp. (assembly GCA_047600465.1). Lineage (GTDB taxonomy): Bacteria > Bacteroidota > Bacteroidia > Chitinophagales > Chitinophagaceae > Agriterribacter. Next base: position 1,476,085 of record JASGKU010000004.1, on the reverse strand, counting down.
CAATTATACAATTACGCGGCAGCATACAAAACCAATGTGGGTCATTTAATAAGAAGAAACAGTGACTCACTGGTAAAAGCTATAGTGGCTATTGCATCAAGCAAAAGCGGGCAGCAATATTATCCTTTTTTGGATGAAATAGTACATGGTAGCCTCACTTTGCAGGATGTATTTGATGTGATGGGCGATAGTGTACAGTATTATAAATTGCTGGTGAAAACTCAAATAGGATATGTTGACCGCCTCATAAAAAAAGATACACCGCTGGCATACGATAAGCTGGTAGCAAAACTAAAAGACAAGGCGGAAAATGTATTTATTGAGCAGATCAATGCGCTTCATGATTCGCCCGATAATATTCGTTTTAAACCCCTGGATTCTCTTACAACCCGGGAATTGTATTACCTGATTGTGCTGGGTGAAGACGTAATTTATACGTCCAGTTATAAAGGGGTTTTTAACCGTATGATGCAGCGTATGGGCACACCCGCAGGAGATACATTGCTGATGAGCGTGAACTTTGATCGTTTTAAAAAATTTATAAAACTGGCTGCAGGTTATAACAAGCTGGATGAATTTCTTTCAACCATGCCCGACAGCAGTTCACAACGGCTGATGACTGCTTTTGTAAGAGGTCTTGAAAAAACCGGAACACTGGAAGATGCTGTGGATGTTGCCGATTCGTATGGCAGTATCAGCAACCCATTGGTGAAGCGCTTGATTGACCAGGAAATTGAAAAGAACCTGCTGGAAGGAAAGCAAACACAGCAAAAAAGAACTATCGTTATTTATGACATTCTGCAAACCATTTTTCAATCTTCGCAGGATAGTACTATAGATATTTCTGCAAAACTTAAAATACCTCCCGTATATAAAGTAGACTATAGCAATCTTGTAGATGATAGTGGCCGTGTAATACAACAGGTATTTTTTTATGGTGATAAAGATGGTAAAGAATCGTATGCCAACTTTATGAGTATGTTTACCGGCGCTGACTGGAAGGTAAAGAAAGGACCAGAGTGGGTGGAAATAAAATCAGCAAAAGGAAAGCCGGTGTATATCTATGCGAACCTTCCCTTGGATTATGAAAAAGGGTTGGACTCTGTTGCGCAGGTGCATATGAATGAATACATGAAGAAACAGCAATTGAAACCAAGTATCACCATTCACCGCGGACACAGTTATTGGGTTGGCTCTACTATCCGGAATTTGCCAACATCTTCAAAAATTGTGATACTGGGCTCCTGTGGTGGTTTTCATAACCTGGATGATGTATTGAAAAGATGCCCCGATGCGCATATCATTTCTTCAAAGGAAGTAGGTACCCGTGTAATCAACGAGCCTATTTTAAAAGCTATCAATGATGATTTAAAAGATGGGAAAAACATTGAGTGGTTAACCATCTGGAAAGATCTCGCCGCCAAATTCCCTTCGGGCGAAGCCAAAGAAAGATTTGATAATTATATTCCACCGCACAAAAACCTGGGCGCTTTATTTATTAAAGCTTTTACCAGACAGATGGGAAGCATGGAATAATTTCTGATTGCTGATTTGGGGGATTTTTGATTTGAAGTCCATCCTAACCTTCCCGAAGGGAAGGAAGACTACGCACAACACTGGCTTTTCAAAAAGTGTTTATTATTTGCATATTCTGCATTCGCCTTATACATCTACCCTACACCTCATACTCCACACCTTCTACCTTACACCTTCTGATAAATCAGATATCCACAAATCCTATATCAGAAATCGTTCACATAAGGATTATGTTTCTTCTCAAACCCTATAATTGTGGCATCCCCGTGGCCAGCATATACTTTTACTTCATCCGGCAGTGCAAAAAGTTTTGTTTGAATGCTGTTTAATAAAGTGTCATAGTCGCCACCGGGTAAGTCCGTTCGGCCTACGCTCATTTTGAATAATACATCGCCTCCTATAACAAACTGCTGCTTCCTGCAGTAAAAAACTATACTGCCCGGAGAATGACCGGGTGTAAAAAAAACTTCCAGCATATCATCACCCAACTGTATAGTATCGCCCTCCCGTAAATAAATAACGTCACCCTGGTAATTGTCAAAAGGCAGGTTCCATTGTAATCCGGCGGTGGGGGCATAGTCAAGTACCGCTTTTTCCTTTTCGTGAAGGTGAGGTTTTAATCCGTACTTTTCTGCTACCCATTTGTTGCCAAAAACATGATCGAGGTGGCAATGTGTGTTTAACAGCAATACAGGCGTTAAACGCTTATTATCTATAAAAAGTGCCAGTTCATCCCTTTCGCTATCAAAGTAACATCCGGGATCGATTATAATGCAAAGATTCTTTTCATTGTACAATACGTATGTATTCTCTTGTACAGGGCTGAATGTGAAAATTTTAACAGAAAACATATTGATTTTTTGTACGTCAAAAACGCTAATTTTATTATAGAATGCACGAAATTATGGGAATATTAAAGAACAGGATTAGCTACCACCTGGCAGTTTTTACGATCGCTTCTTTCCTCCTTTTTTGTTACAGTAATGCACATGCACAGGTAAATGCTGTGGAATTTGGTAAAAACAGGGTGCAATACAAAAAATTTAAATGGCGCTATTATCAAACCAAAAACTTCAACACATACTTTAGTCAAAACGGATTAGCCTTAGGCAAATTTGCCGCGCAATTAGCAGAAAAAGAATTACCACAGTTAGAAGATTTTGTTGAGTATGGATCACAAAGAAGGATAAACATTGTAGTATATAATACATTCAATGACCTGGAACAATCGAACATAGGATTAGGGATTGATTGGCAGAATACGGGCGGCGTTACCAAGTTTGTAAACAATAAGATGATCGTTTATTTTAATGGCGATCACGAAAATTTAAAAAAGCAAATACGCCAGGGTATAGCGCGAACTTTATTGGATAATCTATTGTTTGGTGATGACCTGGGTGAATTTGCGAGTAACCAGGCATTACTTGATTTACCCAAGTGGCTCACCGACGGTTATATCATGTATGCTGCTGAAAACTGGAGTCCCGAGTTAGATGATAAATTAAAATCAGCAATGCTTTCCGGCGACTACACGAGTTTCTATCAGTTTGCGTTTGATAAACCTGAATTAGCAGGGCATGCCTTCTGGCATTACATTGCCGATCATTACCGTAAGGATAATGTTACTTATTTTTTATACCTCGCCCGTATATATAAGAGTTTGAACTCCGCCAGTATGAAGGTTACTAAAAAGAAATTCAAAGAAGTATTGGCTGAGTTCATGGAAAAAGAATCAGAAAAATATTACGCAGATCTGAAAGGCAGGCGTAATACACCTAAGGGAAATATAGTTGCATTAGAAGAAGTGAACAATCATCTTGATTATTATCGTTTTCAGGCCAATCCGAATCCGCGCAATAATACCTACGCAGTTGTTAAGTTTAATAAAGGCGTATACCGCATAGAGCTGGAGGATTTTGGCTATAAAAGAAAAGTATTGTTGAAATCGGGTGTGCTGGATAACCAGAATGAGATCAATCCTAACTATCCTCAATTGGCATGGGATCCCAAAGGATCAAAGCTTACGGTGATTTACATGGAAAAAAGCAAACTGAAAATGTTTGTTTATGACCTGGTGAAAAGACTTAAAACAACCAAGCAAGGCCTACCTGACGAGTTGGACCAGGTAACGGATGTAAAGTATATGCTCGATCAGAATACTTTATTATTAAGCGCAGTTAAAAACGGGCACTCAGATATTTTCATTTTCAAAATACAGGAAGGAACACTTCAGCAGATTACGGATGATGTATATGATGATCTTGATCCAACATTTGCAACCTTCCCGGGTAAAACAGGCATTATCTTTTCTTCTAACAGACCATCAGGTAATGCACCAAGCAACGACACAACGCTGCCATCTGATAACCAGTACAATATTTTTATGGTTAACAACTGGAGCAATAGTGAGTTCAGGCAAATTACCCAGCTTACGCATGTAAAACATGGTAATGCCAGGTATCCTATGCCTTACAATTCCAATCACTTTACGTTCGTAAATGATGAAATGGGTATTGCTAACAGGTATGCCGGTTTCTTTACATCAAGAAGACTTGGATTGGATACAATTTATAGAGTGGGCGATGAATTATTACGCAATCCCGATGCGGCAGAACTTGATTCTACTTTAAAAATATGGAACAGAACAGAGCCGGATTCTGTGGGCTACATGTCTATCACGGCTGATTCTGCCTATGCTTTTCCTATAACCAATTACCAAAGCAGTTTGCAGGAAACGCGTATAGCGGGTGATGGTGGGCAGGTATCTGAAGTAAGACAGGAAGGCAACCTGAAAATGTTGTACAAGTTAAAAGTGAATGACGATGCATTGAAGAAAAGAAACATCAACGTTCGTCCAACAGAGTACATGAAAAAAATACTCGACCAGGACAAAATTAAAAAAGGAGCAGCCACTGTATATCAACCACAGGTTAAAGACACTGCAAAAAAAGCGACGGATATTTTTCAAAGTGAATTTGAAAATGATAAAGACACGGCTTTTATCGGTAAAATAATGGACGCCGATGATGAAAAGGAAGAAACCGTTCTTTCAAAAGCAAAACTTTATGACTATCGCTTAAAGTTCGCTACGGAATACTCCGTGTCTGGTTTTAATAATTCTGTGTTGCTCACTAAATGGCAACCTTATAATGGTGGTAGCGGGCCTATTTATCTTACAAATGGTAATTCAAACCTTAGTGGTATCATACGTATTGGCGTTTCTGATCTATTTGAAGATATTAAGTTCATTGGTGGTTTTCGCCTGGGTTTAAACCTGGATGATAAGGATGTATTGTTTAGTTTTTATAATATGCGCAAGCGGTTAGATTGGGGATTGACTTACTATAGATCTACCGTAACCAATTATTATAACACCGGTGACTTCAACAATAAATTGTATTCAAATATATACCAGGTTAACCTTGCTTATCCATTGGATAAAGTAAGAAGCTTCAGGGCAAATGTTGCGTATCGTAACGACAGAGGTGTAATAAAAACAAGTATACTGAGTGACGCTTCATTAAAAGTGCAGGATACAGTAATGAAAGGTTTGCTCACACACTTTGAATATGTTCACGATAATACCATAAACCCTGCACTCAATATATGGCACGGGTTAAGGTATAAAGTGTATATGGATCTTAACTCAGATATTACAAAGAAAAAAGGTGAGTCTTTCGGATATAAGCTAAACACTTTTAATCTTGGAACCGATATAAGATATTACTATCCTATTTATCGCAATTTTATTTGGGCAGGCCGTGCAGCAGCAGATTTTTCATGGGGAGACCAAAAAATACTTTACTACATGGGTGGCACTGATGGGTGGATGTGGCCAAAATTCAATGATGCCAATAAACCCGCTCAGGATCAAACCTATACTTATCAATCATTGGCAGTTAATATGAGAGGCTACAAGCAAAATGCTGCTAATGGTAATAATGAAATCATATTGAACAGTGAATTCCGTTTGCCAGTATTTACTACGCTGTTAAGCAGACCTATCAATAATGCTTTTGTAAGAAATTTCCAGATTATACAATTTATTGATTTAGGCTCTGCATGGACTGGTAAGTATAGTGATCTCACACGGCCTACAGTAACTTATGGTAGCCCGCCTGTTGAAGTTAGATTCAAGAGCCCGGGTGTTGGTCCTTTTGTGGGTGGTTATGGTTTTGGCGCTCGTAGTACTTTATTAGGCTATTTCTTAAGATTAGATGCTGGTTGGCCTATGACAGGATTTTTTAATAACAAACCTGTTTGGTATTTTTCTCTTGGCCTTGATTTTTAGAAACAGCATTCCAAATAATATTAAAAGCTACAGACCATTTGATCTGTAGCTTTTTTTGTTGGGTGAAGATTTTGTTTTGTTCGCTTATAAATTTATGGAAATGCTTTTCTCAAATTTTTGATAGTGAGATAACAGGTTATCATCAACAACGAAAAAGAAAATGTAACACCCCAGGTTCGCAGGTTATCTTCGGGGTTGAGTGCAATATATTTTACATCGCCCCATATTTCCCCGGGATTAATAAAAACATCCCAACTGTTCCACCGCAGGTAACGCCCTGCATATACACCAAAACCACAAAGCACCATACATATGTACACCATTTTGTTTACCAGTGTAAGTTTGAATTTGGTGAGCAAAAATTGTTCTACATACAATAAGGAAATAAATCCTAATAAAAGACCATTCCATGATGCCCAGAACAGAATTACAATATCATACCAAATGGGCACTGGTGGACGAACCTGCAGGTGAAGAAAATCTGTAATGATGTATGGAGCATTAGGAAAAAACAAAAGCCATGCGGCAAAAATCAAATACGGTATCCATTTGCCTGCATCTCTCTTTTTGTATAGCAATGTGCTTAATATAAATGGAACCCATGCTAAAAAAAGATTCCACACCAAAAAGAGACCATACCATTGACGCGTATAAATAATCCGGGCTGCTATCATCAGTAATGTAAATGACAAAGACATATACATAATACGTTTGACAACAAGTGTGTGCTTCATATTTGTTTGTTTAAAAAAGTAAAATAATGTGCGGATAAAAAATAATGATTCCAATAACAAGGCTAACAACGGCCGATAATAATACTGCTCCCGCAGCAACATCTTTTATAATTTTTATTTGTGGATGATATTCTGGCTGTATCATATCACATAGTTTTTCGATAGAGGTATTGATCATTTCAAGTGTAAGAACTGAGCCAGTGCACAATAAAACAGTTACCCATTGCAACCCGGATATATGAAAAAACCAACCTGCTGCAATGGCAACAATGGCTGCCATCAATTCAAGCTGACCGTTTATATCTTTCTTAAAAAAAGAAACTATTCCTGTAAAGGCGTATTTGAAAGCGTACAATCTTTTCATATCACAATAAATTAAGTGCTGATGCAATTTCCTCTATTTTTATCGACATGAAAATATTGCTTGTTTTACTTAACACTTGCTTTGTTATTTTTATTTGTTCCTGTAATAGTCATCCGGTTTAGAAACATACATGCATTGGTAATATATACGTGTATTGTTACAAGCCTAAACTCATCACCTGTATTTCGGATTTCCATGTGTTCATCATCACCCTCGCAATAGGCCGCCAGGGTGGCTAACCCCGGCGGCTGAAACAACCAACACTTAATAGATAGCCAATAAGAATTTTTTGCTTTAGTTAATGCAGGCAACATCATCTTCATTTTCATAAAAGCGGTTTAGCGTTTTTATACTGCTATTTCAGCTTTTATTGTTTTTACGCTTTTAGGGTACCAATCTATTCTTCTTGAATAATACATTACTATAGCAAGAAGAATGAATAAACCGATGCTTCCAAAAAGTAACGCACCATCCTGCAACTGAATCAATATAAAAATGAAACTATACAACATTAATAGTAGTGCCCCAAAGAGAGACGCGATCTTCCATGTACCAAAAAGACTTTTAGTATACAGCGTAATCAATAAAATGGTAGCGGTAGATGCAATGAGATAGGAAGAATTGAAAGAAATGTATTCCGATATAGATAATAACAATGTATAAAAAATACTCAACGCAATGCCCACTAACACATACTGCACGGGATGAACTGTCTTCTTTTGAAGAATCTCAATAAAAAAGTATAATCCAAAAGTAAGTGCAATAAATAAGATGGCGTATTTAACAGAGCGCATGGTTTTAGAATAGGAGTCAACAGGTTGGAGCAGCGTTATACCAAAGGCGGATGGTATCAGATCCTGCTTTTCATTCTTCCAGCTTTGAGGATAATTACGGTTGAGATGCTGCACTTTCCAGTCAGCATTAAATCCATCGTCGGTAATAACCGGTGGAGCAACTGGTAAAAAATTACCATCAAAGGAAGGATTTGTCCATGTTGATGAAAAATGCGCTTCCGTAGTTTTTCCTATTGGCACAAAGGCTAATCTCTCTGAGCCCTTTAAGCGCAACTGCATGGAAAATGAATTGGTAGCGGCGATATTTTCGGGCGTTAATACAACAGGCGCGTTCAAACCATTTGGAATAATGCTATAGTCTGGTAATCCTGCATTAAACACATAACTGTTGGCATTCCATTGAATGCTCAATTGATCTTCAATGCCCCTGAAATCATTTAATCCAAAGGAGATATACGCCTCATTCAACAACATTTTTTCCTGTGCAATATTGAGGCGCTCCGGCTGTAGTGGCGCAAAGTCTCCTTCCAGCTTAATATCTGCTCTATATACGGCGATTGCAAAAATGCTCCTGTGGCGTATTTCAGGCAACAACTTGCCGTTTATTTTTAAATGTTCCGGCAGGAAATAGGCATATTCTTTAACTACCGATAGCTTTCCGTCATTGTCTTTAACGGTTTCCTGGTATGGTATTACCAATACTGGTCCGGTTACGGTTTGCTCCTTTGCCCATTTGGAGCTTACTTCCGTTGCAACTTCGCCCTGGCGTTGGGCTCTTTCGCTTACAAGATTAGAAATGGAGATAGTAGGTATCATCATAATCAAAATAAGGCAGCCCACAATCAGTCCTTTAATAGTGAGCTTGTTGTTCGTCCAGAAATTTTCGTTGTTTGTCGTGTCCATGTGTTTCGTATTTAAAAGCACTTTGTAATTCAAAGTATACGTATAAAAAAATTTTTAGCCTATTGATTTTATCATTTGTTCCAAAGCATCGAGGTGAGCCTTAAACGCTTTTTCCCCTGCCTTGGTAACCGAATAAGTTGTGTTTGTTTTACGCCCGATAAATCCTTTCTGTACTTTGACGTATCCATTTTCTTCCAGGTTTTTAAGATGTGACGCAAGGTTTCCATCGGTGACCTCAACAATTTCCTTCAATTGATTGAAATTAAGTTCCTCGTTCACCATCAGTGAGCTCATAATACCGAGCCTCACCCTGCTGTCGAAAGTTTTATTTAAATTTTCTATCGGATTCTTCATTCAACGTTCATTGTTGGTCATTAAAAAACTACTACAGTCTGACCATTGCTGTATTCCCTGCATTCTGGCTCTCAGTGGTCAGCTATGAGCTATCAGCTTTCTGTCAACACTCTCCGGCATTCTTACTACTAACTTCTTACTACTCTCTCATACTTCCACCACATCAATGCCCCATAAATAATATGTAATACTCCAAAACCTATTGTCCAAAAGTATAACCCATATCCCAAAAACCAACAACTGATTATTCCTAATATAACCTGGCTGTATCCCAGGTACTTCACTTCACCCAATGTATACTTTCCTGCATTTACCAATGCAATACCATAAAATATAAGACAACCGGGCGCTATCAATCCAAAATATCCCAACTGTATCATGCGCAATAAAAAAATTCCGCCGGCAACTAATGGAAACGCAACACTCCACATAAGTCTTTTAGATGAGCTTCCCCAGATAGGTACTTTGTTTTTATTACTCTTTATCCATGTGAAGATAAGTGCTAAAGCAAAGGCGGCAATTAATGTATAGACAGCAATAGAAAATAATTTATATCCCATGAACTGCTTCAACGAGATCACATCCGCATACTCATTGCTATAATCACGATGCGTTCCGTTAGAACCATTATTAATAACATCATAAGCAAACCATGCTCCTATTAAAGCACATATACCCGCCGCTATACCGCTTAACCCGCTTAAGCTGATAAAGCGGCTACTGCGTTCCATCATTTGCCTGATATCTTTAAGTGTTTCTAAACCGGCGTTCTTATCCGTCATAAAAGTGCTTTGAGATTCAAAGTAATGATGAAAATTTCATTCCTGCAAGTTTTTACTCAAAAAAATCTTAGTAGCGTCTTATCAAATAATAACAGTTTTTGTGATGATTGTGATACTTGCGTAGCTATTTTTGCAGTATGACTTGGAAATCACTGTGCTTTAGTGTGGTAACATGTTTTGGTTTTTTTTTATTCACTAATTCTATCTACGCACAAGAAAGAAAAATATATGGCTATGTGCAGGATGCTCACAGCGAAGAGCGCATACCTTTTGCATCTGTTCAATTTTTACACACTACCGTTGGCAAACTAAGCGACTCTGCGGGAAACTTCTCTTTTGTTTTACCTAAATGGCCTTCTGATAGCATAGAAGTTACTTACGTTGGCTTTGAAACATTTTATATAGTGATAGATACCACTGCAGAGGAAATGCAGGTAGTTGTAAACCTTGAACGTGGTAAAAAAAACACAGAGGTAGTAATAAAAAGTAAAATAGGGCGGGGTATGATTTTATGGCGCAAGATTGTAAAGAACAAGCCCTATAACGACCGTAGCCGTTTTGATAATTTCTCTTATGAACTGTATAATAAACTGGAGGCTGATTTAAAAGATGCTGCCAATAATAAATTAATCAAGCTCACCATTTTAAAACCGTTTAAAAAGGTAATCAACGATAATATTGATACAACAGAAGAAAAACCCATTTTACCGCTATACCTCACAGAGTCTTTATCCGATTATTATTATCAGAAAGACCCGCGCAAAACCCGCGAAGTAATAAAAGCAGTAAAAACCATAGGTTTTAATAATCCCAGCATCACCAAAATGCTGGGTGGCATGTATCAAAACGTAAACGTATACAAGAATTTTATACCTGTTTTTGATAAAGATTTTGTGAGCCCTATCAGCGATAACGGATCAGCATACTACAACTACAGAGTGCCTGATACCCAACTTATAGGTGGCAAGCGTTTTTTCCATTTTTTATTTACACCTAAACACAAAGGTGAAAATACTTTTACCGGCGACGCATGGATTGCAGATTCATCGTTTGCTGTAATGAAAATGAATCTCCGGGTTTCTGAATTGGCCAATATAAATTTTGTGGAAAAGCTTGATCTTATACAGGAATACAAACTGGTAAATGATTCTATCTGGTTCCTTTCTAAGGATAAATTTGTTGCAGACTTTGTTTTCCTGGATAAAAAACGACTCAACTTTATTGGAAGAAAAACCAGCACCTACAGAGACGTTGTAATAAATGATACCGCGCTTAATACACAGCTTAACCAGAATAAATTGCGCGAAGAAGTAGTAGTGCTCGATTCTTCCAATAAACATACGGAGGAATACTGGCAGGGAGCCAGGCACGAAGCACTTTCCACCACAGAGAAGGGCATTTATAAAATGATTGACACCCTGATGGCGATGCCGAGCTTTAAAAGATTTACAGACCTTATATACTTTGCCGGTACAGGATATAAAAATGTAGGCAACTATGAAATTGGTCCCTGGTTTAACTGGTTTACTGTAAATGCATATGAAGGCGCAAGGGTACGTTTTGATCTTGGCACAAATACAGGATTCAATAAACATATTTATTTTACAGGTTACCTGGCATATGGATTTGCTGATAAAAAACTAAAAGGAAGAATTCAAACCTTATTTCTTTTAAATAAATCTCCGAGATCAACCCTGCTCGCTTCCTTCCTGAACGACATCGATAACGGACAGGTATATTATGATGAAGTGGGTAGTGATAATTTATTTGCTATCGCTTTGCGTAAGCCCAATGTTCCTTTCAGGTACATGAAAATAGAGCAGGAGAAACTGGAATATTTTAAAGAATGGAGCAGTGGATTTTCATTTACGGTTACGGGTCAACGAAGAAGATTTACACCACTCAGTAACCTGCCTACAAAGGATATTTTCCCATCGGAGAATGGAGGCGAACCACTGAATACCTTTGAAGCCGGTATAAAATTAAGGTTTGCCTATCTTGAAAAATTCCTTGATGGTAATTTCTACCGGATAAGCATTGGAAGTGATTTTCCTATTATTGAAGCACACTACACTAAAAGTATTTCCGGAGTGTTAAACAGCAGCTATAATTACCACAAATTCGGTGGAAGTATTTCTGATTATAAAAAGATCTCACCATTCGGTAGCTTCTATTATAATTTATACGCCGGCAAAGTAATTGGAAAATTGCCTTACACTTTACTTGAAATACCACCTGGCAACAATACATGGTACTACAATAAATATGCTTTTAATATGATGACCCGGTATGAATATCTTACAGACTGGTATTCGGGCATCAATGTAGAGCATAATATTGGCAATGGCTTATTCAGATTTATTCCTTTAACACGTGTACTTAAGTTCCGCCAATTCTGGAGTGCTAAAATATTATGGGGAGGGTTGAGCCAGGAAAATAAAGACTACAATACCGACAGTAGCGGGCATACTTTTAAAAGCCTTGATGGTAAGCCTTATATGGAAATAGGAACCGGTGTTGATAATATTTTTAAAATTTTCCGGCTTGATTTTATTTGGAAAGTATTACCACGCCCTTTACCTGAAAAAACATTTGACCGTTTTGGAATATTTGGTAGTTTCAGGGTGGTGTTTTAGGAGTGAATGCCCGCCCGGCTGACGCCAGTCGGACGGGGTCAATAGTGAATAGAATCACCGGAATAGTCAATATTGGTTTGCTAAAAATACATCAGCTATGGACTTAACTATACAAGAGGCGCAGCAACAGGTTGATTTATGGATAAGAACAGTGGGTGTAAGATATTACAGCGAACTAACCAATCTGGGTATTCTGATGGAAGAAGTAGGCGAATTATCACGGTTGATGGTTCGTACCTATGGAGAACAATCGTTCAAACAGAGCGACAAAGGAAAAGATATAGCAGATGAAATGGCAGATGTATTGTGGGTGCTGCTATGTCTTGCCAATCAAACAGGGGTTAATCTTACTGAAGCATTGCATAAGAATTTTGAAAAAAAGAGTATCAGAGATGCTGAACGCCACAGGGATAACGATAAGCTGAAAGATGTTTAATGCTTTCCCCTTTTTACTGTTAAAAAATACAATGATGAAGATCTGCTCTATTGCTTTTGCCTTACTGTTGTTTGTAACTGCTTGTAAAAACCGAGAAGGGGCTGGTGATAACAACAAGGCAGATACGGTAAAAAATGGTCTTGCTTTCTGGCTTACCGATCCTGATGCAGGTGTATTGTTTAAACAACAGCAACCAATACCAGTAACTGCTGCTACACAAACCAATAATCCCTTAATTGAAATCAATGAGCGAAATACTTTCCAGAGTATAGATGGCTTCGGTTATACGTTAACGGGAGGAAGCGCTCAGCACCTCTACAACATGAGTGCTGCTGCACGTGCTGCTATTTTAAAAGAAATGTTTGCCTCAGACAGTAACAATATAGGCACCAGTTTCTTGCGTATCAGTATAGGCGCTTCCGATCTTGATGCACAAACATTTTCTTATGATGATTTACCCAACGGACAAACAGACACAAGCCTGCAGAAATTCAGTCTCGCCCCCGATAAGCAATATCTAATCCCCATTTTAAAAGAGATATTAGCCATCAATCCTCACATAAAATTGCTTGGCTCACCATGGTCGCCTCCGGCGTGGATGAAGACCAACGATAGTACAAAGGGCGGAAGTCTTAAACCTGCATATTATGATGCCTATGCAAGATATTTTGTAAAATATATTGAAGGAATGAAGGCAGAAGGAATATCTATTTATGCCATCACCGTTCAAAACGAACCTTTGCATCCCGGTAATAATCCCAGCATGCTTATGTTGCCAAACGATCAGGCAACTTTTGTAAAAAATAATCTCGGTCCTTCTTTTGAAGCAGCCCATATTCATACAAAAATTATTGTGTACGATCATAACGCAGATCGCCCTGATTATCCGCTAACCATTCTTAATGATGCAGCAGCAGCAAAATATATAGACGGTTCCGCGTTTCATTTGTATGCCGGACCTATTGATACCTTAACAGCGGTTCACAATGCACACCCTGGTAAAAATCTATATTTTACAGAACAATGGATTGGAGCTCCGGGCAACTTAAAAGGCGATATGGGTTGGCATATAAAAACGATTATCATCGGCGCTACGCGAAACTGGTGTAAAACCGCGCTTGAATGGAACCTGGCTGCAAACTCCGCATTAGAACCACACACTCCCGGGGGATGCACAGAGTGCTTGGGTGCGCTTACCATAGATGGAGATGTGGTTAAAAGAAACCCCGCATACTATGTAATTGCGCATGCTGCAAAATTTGTAAAACCCGGAGCTGTGAGAGTGGAATCAAATATCGTTTCACAGCTACCAAACGCTGCCTTTAAGAATACAGATGGTACAATGGCCCTCATCGTTTTGAATGACTCCAACAGTGGCCAAAACTTCTCTATCAAAAGCGGCAGCAGATTTTTTAACTGTCATTTGAATGCAGGTGCAGCAGGTAGCTTCATTTGGCAGTCTGGTAATTGAGCGCTCAATTTATTTTTAGCGAACTATAAATTATATTCATTTTCCACAGTATCTATAAATATTTTGGACTTCCAAACCAGTTATTTTTAAAATGTTATGGAATTGTAAAAAAATATTTACCATTTTTGATAACTTTTTAAATTGATTTATTAAGTTTGTTAAACATTGTAAAATGATATTCGAACTTGAAGGCAATTGACAGTGTTCTAAAATACCAGGTTTTCCGTGAGCTGTATTATAATCATTTTTTATCCTGTGCGGAACTAAGTGAAACCCTGGGAAAAAGTATTCCTGTTATTGCAAAAGTTGTGGAGCAGTTAAGCGTTGCTGATTATGTAGTAGAAACCGGGTATGCACCTTCCAGTGGGGGAAGACGTCCACAGGTGTATGCACTAAAAGCTGATAAAATGTATGTGGTAACTGTGGCAATGGACCAGTTGTTTACCAAAATTGCCATAACCGATCTCCATCAAAAAGAGATTGTGCCCGTTGAAACCTTCCCTTTAACCCTTGCAGACAGTAAAGACACATTAAAATGTCTAATTGAAATTATTAAAGGAACTATCCAAAAGTCTGGAATTGAGCAAAGCAAAATAATAGGAGTGGGTATTGGAATGCCTGGATTTGTAAATACAACTTTAGGCATTAATCATAGCTATTTACCTGTAGAAGATAAGAATCTGAATCTCAGATTACAATTGCAAACGCTGTTGAATTTGCCTGTTTTAATAGATAACGATTCCAGTGTTACAGCGCTTGCAGAACTGCGCTTTGGTCTTGCCAGGAAAAGCCAGGATGTGATGGTAGTTAATATTGGCTGGGGTGTAGGGTTAGGCATGATAATACAAGGGAAATTATTCAGAGGTTTTGCGGGATATGCTGGTGAGTTAAGCCATATACCAATAAGCGACAGTGATATATTATGTGACTGTGGAAAAAGAGGATGTCTGGAAACAGAAGCCACATTGAGGGTAGTAGTTGATAAGGCTATTGAAGAAATAAAAGATAAAAAAACATCACGCATCAATTTTGATGGCAACCGTGAACAGATCAGTGAAGCAATAATGACAGCCGCTAACCAGGGAGACCCGGATGCGATAGATCTGCTGACAGACATGGCATACAAAATAGGAAAGGCGATAGCGATTCTTATACATATAGTGAACCCTGAATTAATAGTGATAAGTGGAAGAGGAATACATTCAGGAAAGTTATTAATGGCACCGATAGAGCAGGCGTTGAATAAATATTGTATCCCAAAGCTTGTAGAGCACACCAGCGTAAAAGCATCTGCGTTAGGACCTAATGCCTCCATTAAAGGTGCCGCAGCGCTGGTAATTGATAATTTTTTTGATTATAAAAAGTAACAGTTTAAAATACTATTTACGCAATAGTACCTGTGTAAATATGTTTTGAGCCTTTTAGTAAGCGTAAATATTTGTTGTTAACCTTTGTACGGCATCATTTGTCATTAACCAATCGTTTAGATATTATTCTATATTTCAAAAGGTAAATGTAAAATTTTATCTAAATTTAATAGTCTCTTCAAAACCAAATAACCAAGCTTATGCACAAGTACAAAGTTCTTGTAACCTGTTTCATTTCATTTATTTCAATCTCACCTTTTTTTACACAAACCTGATAGTACTTAATTCAAAGGAATAGTTATTTAAAATCTAAATAACCGGCTATCAGCATTTTCTTTTTTAATTAAACATGTATAAGGTTTTTATTAACTAAAACTAAATTGATCGTATGACTAAGTTTAAGTTATTGCTGCTATTTATTATAATAGCAAATGTTGTTTCAGCACAAACCCGCCAACTAAGCGGAACTGTAACTGATGCAAGCAACAATGCAGTTCCTGCAGCCACTGTAAAAGTGAAAGGGAAAAATATCCAGGCACTTACCGATGGAGATGGAAAATTTACGCTGAATGCACCATCAGGAAATATTGTTTTACAAATTTCTTCTATTGGGTATACAACAAATGAATTTCCTGTAGCAGCGGCTGATAATAATGTTTCCATTACACTTGCCGCTTCTACTACTGCTTTGGATGAAGTTGTTGTAACGGCGCTGGGTATTAATAGGGAGAAAAAAACACTGACTTATGCCTCTCAGCAGGTAAGTGGTGATGAATTAAGGAAAGCTTCGAATATCAACTTCGTGGACGCTTTGAACGGAAAGGCGGCTGGCGTTGATATAAAAGTTAGTGCTTCGGGAGCCGGTGGATCCAGCAAAGCTGTATTAAGAGGTAATAAATCTCTTGTTGGGCTTAGTGAAGCACTGTATGTTATTGATGGTATTCCAATGGTAAATAACAAAGGCGGACAGCCTGGCTCTTACGGCGGTAATGATCAGGGTGATGGTTTGTCTGCTGTTAACCCTGAGGATATCGAAAGTGTAAATATTCTCAGAGGAGCCAACGCATCTATCTTATATGGTAGTTTAGGTGCCAACGGTGTAATTTTGATCACCACTAAAAAAGGCAAAACAGGAAAATCAACTGTTAATCTTACTTCCAGTACTATTTTCGATCAGATATCCGGACTTCCTGAATTTCAATACGACTATGGTGCAGAAGGTAGCTCAGTATACAACTGGTCTACTACCAAAGGAAATTATCAAAAAGGTTATATCAAAGATTTTTTTCAAACAGGTGTTACTGCCACCAATTCAGTTTCAATATCTGGCGGCAGCGACAAAACCACAGCCTTTTTTTCCTATTCAAACGTTTCTGCTAAAGGAGTAATGCCAACCAATACATACGGCAAAAACAATATCTCCTTTAACCAGTCAACCAAGTTGTTTAATGATAAATTGACGGTGAGCTCAAATGTGATGTTTTCAAGCGAAATATCACATAACCGCCCTGGTGCTGGTTATTATAATAATCCACTCACTGGTTTATACCTCTTTGCACGTCAGTTGAATTTTAGTGATTACAAAAACAATTACCAGGTATTTGATAGTGTAAGGAATTTATATAAGATGAACTGGTATTCTACTGAAGAAAAACAAAACAATCCTTACTGGGAATTGTACAAAGATCCCAAACTGGCTAAAACAAACCGCGTTATTGCAAGTGTGAAGGCATCCTGGGATATTGCTCCTCATTTCAAATTTGACGTAAAGGCAAATATTGACTATGCCAATAAGCTGTTCGATAACCGTTATGCAGCGGGAGGTAATTCTGTAAGTGTTAGTCCAAACGGAACCTGGTCATATTCAAAATATACTGATCAATCCTTATATACAGACGGAATTCTTAGCTACAATAACAACTTTGGCGCTTTAAGCCTTACTGCAATAGCTGGTGCGAGTTACCAGAAAACAGTATTCAACGATGGTATGAATGTAGGAAATGGAACTGTTGCTTTGCAGTATCCTAATTTCTTCACTTTTGCAAACATGCCATACAATGTAATATTTAATCAGACGATTTCGAGAGCTGTAAAACAAGGCTTGTTCGGGGATGTACAGTTTGGGTTTAAAGAGATGTTGTTTTTAGATGTAGCTGCACGTAATGACTGGGCTTCTACTCTTGCATTAACAGGAAACCAATCGTATTTATATCCATCAGCTGGTATTACTGCTATTTTAAGTGAGATGTTTAAATTACCTGAAGCTATTTCTTTCTTCAAAGTAAGAGCATCATTATCACAAACAGCTAACGAAGTGCCGCCATATGTGGTAAACCCATGGAATACCATCGGTGGCGCTGGTGATCCAACTATTATTGGAGGTATAAATTATAATACCCAGGTACCATTTACAAATTTAAAACCTGAAAAAATAGCCAGTAATGAATATGGTACAGAAATGAGGTTTTTCAGAGGAAGACTCGGATTTGATTTCACTTACTACAGTGATGTAAGTACCAATCAGTTCCTTACCTTACCTGCACCATCTGGTTCTGGTTATACCTTTTACTATGTAAACGCTGGTAAAATCACCAACAAAGGTTTTGAACTTACAGTAAATGCCGATCCGATAAAAAGTGCCAAATTACAATGGAGAACTTCTGTGAATTTTTCACAAAATAAAAATAAGATTGTTGAACTTATCGCCTCAAATCCTGACTACCAGGTTGGTGGAGATGATGAGGGTTTTGCTTCTATTATTAAAGCAGGTGGTTCTTTTAATGATGTATATATATACAAGTTTAATAGAAATGATGCCGGTCAAATTATATTGGATGACAATGGCGTTCCTACAAAAGCTCCCAAACAAACTAAAGTTGGTAATGTAAATCCCAATTTCCTTTTAGGTTGGAATAACAACTTTAATTACGGAAACTTCTTTTTAAGCATACTCATCAATGGTAAATTTGGCGGTGTTGCATTTTCAAAAACAGAGGCATTTCTTGATTCTTATGGTGTAAGCAAAAGAAGTGCTGATGCCAGAGCATCCAGCACTATACCTATTGATGCCATTCAAGGAAATGATAAAGTAACTTCCATCAGTCCTGTAGTATACTATTCTTCTATAGGTGATAGAAATAAAATTATGGAACCTTATGTATTCTCCAGAACAAATGTGCGTTTGGGTCAATTTGTGTTGGGTTATAACTTTAAAGTGAACCCTGGTTCATTCCTGAAAGGTGCTTCTGTTTCCTTGATCGGAAGAAACTTATTCTTCTTCTACAAGAAAGCTCCATACGATCCTGAGCAGGCAATGAGCACAAGCAACTCCATGCAATCAAATGACGTATTTAGTGTGCCATCTACTAGATCGTTTGGTTTCACCTTAAAAGCTACTTTATAATAATTATAAAATAATTGGTATGAAAAAAATAATTAGTGCGATACTACTTGTGAGCGTTTTCGCATCCTGTACCAAGGATTTCGAAAGCCTAAATCAAAACCCAAACCAGATTTCGGAGGAGATGCTGTTGCAGGACAATAACCTGCTGGGTGCTCCATTCTCTAATATCATGTTCAATCTTTTCGGTCACCAGATTGAAGAAGATTTGTGTTACGATTCATGGATGGGGTATATGAATACGCCTACAGACTTCGTAGGAAATGTGAATAATACTACTTATTACATTCGCTGGAACGTTTATTGGGGTCGTGTATACGGAAGCGTAATGTCGCCTTCAAAAAAAATAATTGAACTGGCGGCCAAGTACGAAAAACCATTATTTGCAGACTGGGCAAAATTGATGCGCATAATGTCTGTGTCAAAACTTACAGCAGTGCATGGACCAGTGATCTATTCTAATTATGGTTCTACTGAAAGCTCCATTCTTTATGATAAGGAATCAGACTTGTACAATACTTTTTTCGCACAACTGGATACCATTCAGGCTGATTTTGCTGCAAATAAAGACTATCCTGGTTTTGCAAAATTTGACCCAAGCTACAAAGGAAGTATCCCAGCCTGGATGAAAGTAGTGAATTCCCTCCGTTTAAGATTAGCAATGCGTTTATCAAAAGTAGCACCTGATCTTGCTAAAACACAGGGAGAAAAAGCTTTAAGTGACGACGCCGGTTTAATAGAAAGCAACGCGGATAATTTTAAGGTAGCCCTGTTGGGAAATATTATGCCTGTAGCGCAGATTTGTTATCAATGGGATGATACCCGTATGGGAGGTGTAATTGAATCCTTTATGGCAGGATACAATGATGGAAGAGCTGCTAAAATGTTTGAACCTACCACCGGGACATTAGGACCTGATGCAAACCATCCCTCTTATCCATTTAAAGGAATCCGTAATGGCGCTTATTGCGGAACAACCAAGCCCTTTATGTTGCAGTATTCCAAAGTAAGCAATGACTTTAATTCTGTGCAAAACAGAAGGGCTTTTACTGCTTCTGAAGTTGCTTTTCTTAAAGCAGAAGCGGCACTTCGCGGTTGGGAAGGAGCAGGTGATGCAAAAGAAAATTACGAAAATGGTGTAAGGCTTTCTTTCCAGGATTGGGGAGCAGGCGGAGTTGATGCATACCTTGCAGATGCTACCAGCAAACCATTGAACTATGTAGATCCTGCAGATGCCAGGAATAACTTTACACAGCCTTCAACAGTAACTATTGCCTGGAATGATGCAGACGGACTGGAATTAAAACTGGAAAAAATTATTACTCAAAAATATCTGAACACCTTCACCAATACCCTGGAAGCATGGGTTGATTTCAGAAGAACCGGTTATCCAAAAATTCCACATGTAGCCAAAAATGACAGCAGTCCTGATTGGGGTGTAATAGCTGCAGACCAATGGATAAAAAGAATGCCTTTTGTTGATGGCGAAAGAACAGGTAATACTGCAGCTGTTGCAGATGCAGTTACCAAAATGGGCTCCGGAGCTAAAGATGATATCGCTACCCGTTTGTGGTGGGATACGGGCGGTCCTAATTTCTAAGTTTTATTTTTCTTAATAAAAAAACCTCCTTACAAAAATTTGTAAGGAGGTTTTTTTATTTCGTACAAGTAATCGTTTTTGAAAAGATTTGATATATCAATAACGGATATGTGTACCGTCTACATATTTCTTTACCAAAAACCCCTTTCAATAAGGTAGTCAGCAAATTTATTTCTTAAAAAATCCGGGTAAAAGCTAGACAACCGTTTGCGCAATATTTTATGCATTTTAAATAAATACAAAAAGGTTGTCTTAAATTTAACAGTCTCTTAACTCCAAAACAATTCAAAGCTTATGCACAAGTTAAAAATTCTTTTAACGTGTTTTCTCTCGCTATTTTCTGTTTCCATTCTATTAGCCCAAACAAGGATAATCAAAGGCAAGGTTACCAATGCTTCCGACAAATCGGAGGTGGTTGGCGCTTCGGTTACCATAAAAGGTGGTAAACAGGCAAGCATTACTTCAACTGATGGAACTTTTACCATTGCTGCTCCTTCGGGTAAAATAACATTGGTTATTTCTTCTGTTGGTTTTGCTACCAAAGAAATAGCTGTTGGGGCTGATGAAAGTGATGTATCCGTCGAGATTTCTGGTTCTACTCAACAACTCAATGAAGTGGTGGTAACTGCATTGGGGATTACTAAAACCAAAAAAAGTCTCAACTATGCCACTCAAACCGTTGAAACCACTGATATGACAAAGGCCCGCGAAACAAACGTGGGTAATTCCCTATCGGGAAAAGTGGCTGGTCTTGACGTAGTCAGATCTTCAGACGGCGTTGGACAGAATGTACGTATCGTACTTCGTGGAGATAGATCTATAGCACAGGAAAGTGATGCCTTAATTATTATTGACGGTATACCTGGAGATATCGGAAGCTTAAACCCAGACGACATCGCTTCTATGAATGTGCTGAAAGGTTCTTCCGCTTCTGCGCTGTATGGAAGCGATGCTGCCAATGGTGCTATTATAATTACTACCAAAAAAGGTTCAGCAGGCAAGTCACTTTCCGTATCATTGAACAGCAGTTTCCAGGCAGACAAGCCCAAAAATCTCCGTGATTTTCAAAATGAATATTCACAGGGTAGCGGTGGTAATTATATCTACAATTCTGAAATTGCGTGGGGAGCCAAAATAACCGGTCAAACAGTACGAAACTGGAGCATTGATCCAGCGGATGATACTACTACTGTTTTAAAAGCTCACCCAAATAACTTCAATGATTTTTATAGTGTTGGTAAAACCTTTACCAATGGAATTTCAGTGAGCGGCGGCGGTGATAAGGTTCAGGCTTTATTTTCATACAATAACATTTATGGAAATGGCATTGTGGATAATAACAAATTCCTGCGGCATAATTTCAATTTCAGGGTTTCAGGTAGTCTTACTGATAAACTTTCGTTCGATGCAAAAATTACTTACTTCGATCAGAAAGCAGACAACTATGTTAAGTCAGGTGAAGATTTTAGTAATGTAAATCGCCAGATAGTACGCCTGCCTACTAATATCGGTGTGGATTATATAAGAGACCATTACCAATTTTATAACGACGATAAAGAACTTAAACAAAATTACTGGCGACCAGGTTCTAACGGAGGTGAAAATCCTTATTGGGTTAAATACAATTGTACCAATTTTTACAATGCCAATAACGTGAAAGGAATGGCTTCATTAACGTATAAGTTTATGCCAAACCTGAGCCTGTTGGTACGTACCGGGCTAAATCGATATACAAACAATAGCCAGGATAGAAAATTTGCCAACACTTATGTACTTGCAGAAGACGGTTATTTTAGTATAAGCACCAATACTTATACTGAAATTAATAATGACATGTTGTTAACTTACAATGTTGATCTTGGCAATTTCAATATCAATGCAAATGTGGGAGCTGCTATGAAAAGTCAACGAAGCAATTCGCTTACCAGCACAGCCACAGCACTTGTGAATGAAAATATTTTTACACTTAACAATGCACAATCAGGAAAGCTTTCTTCTACAGAAGGTTATGCAACTTATGCAAAACATTCAGTGTACGCCAGTGCTGATTTTAGTTATAAGAAATTCCTGATACTGAGTGTTACTGGCAGAAATGACTGGTCGTCTGCATTGCCTCCAACCAATTGGTCTTATCCTTTTGGTTCTGCCGGTCTTACAGCAATTATATCAGATATGGTTAGATTGCCTGAATTTATAAACCTGCTTAAACTCAGAGCATCTGTTGCTCAAACAGGTATAGATCCGGGACCTTTTCAAACCAAAGAATATTATTCTATAACACCTGGTGGCGGAATATCAAAAAGCCAAACCAATCCTGTTGATACATTAAAACCCGAGATCACTACTTCACAGGAATACGGTATTGACTTTGCCTTGTTCCAAAACAGGTTCAGCGCAGGCGTTACTTATTACAAAACAAATTCAAGAAACCAGTTAATTAACGTAGCAACACCTCCTGCATCTGGTTATTCAAGTAAGTTCATCAATGCAGGTAATGTACAGAATACAGGTATAGAAATAACATTGAATGTTGTACCGGTAAAAACAAAAGATTTTACCTGGAGTTTTTATGTGAATTATGCTAAGAATAATAATAAGGTTATTTCCTTATCGCCCAATTCTCCTGAATACTACATAGGTAGCGATGGATTTATGAACCAGGTAAAAGTTGTGGAAGGAAAGCCTTTCGGAGAAATGTATAGCAGAGGTTTTGTAAGAGATGCCTCAGGTAATATAGTAGTTAGAGACGATGGTATTCCAATGGTAACAGCAGGACAAACTGTTTATATTGGAAACAGCCGTCCTAAGTGGAATGGAGGATTCGGCAACCAATTCATGTATAAGCAGTTTTCTTTAAGCTTCCTGATCTCTGCGAGAATAGGCGGTAGAATTTCTTCCTTTACCGATGCGAATATAGACGGAGATGGTATGTCGGCAAGATCGCTTGCAGGAAGAGAAGGCTTTGTAGTAAATGGTGTGAAGGCTGACGGTTCAAAAAATACTACCTCTGTAACTGCTGAAGAATACTGGTCTGCAGTAGGAGGAAGAAACACCCCTGCAGGCGAAGCATTTACTTATAGTGCATCTAATATAAGATTGAGAGAACTGGTATTAAGCTATAGTATACCACAAAGCACACTTTCAAAGACACACATTAAAGGAGCATCCATTTCCTTTACTGGTCGCAATCTCTTTTTTATCAGCAATTCAGCAAAAGGATTCGATCCTGAACTGGTGGTATCAACCGATAAAGGATTGATTGGAATTGAATCTTTCTGTTTGCCTTTTACAAGCAGCTATGGCTTAAACTTAAACCTGAACTTTTAATTTAAAAATGAATTTACACATGAAACGATATATCACAGGTTTTAATCTTTTAACGGCCTTGGCTACGTTGATACTTTTCTCTTCGTGCACTAAAGGTTTTGAAGAATTAAATACCGATAAAACAAAAATAACGACCCTTTCTCCTAACCAGTTGGATAAGTTGTTTACTACCGCTGAGTACGCAGGTCTTATGAATACTGACCAATGGGCAGGTGGTTATCAGCTACTGGTTTCCCTGGCTTCAGATGAACAGGCACAATTTTTTGCTTGCACGCAAACTGCTTTTCCAAGCGATCGTAATGGAATGGTTGGACGTTGGATTAATGGCGGCTGGAGTACTTTTTTGCAAGGTGCTACAACGCTGGCAGAAATCCTCAATCAAACTTCTTCCGCGGCAGCATCTCCTGACCCACTCAGAGAAGCTGTGGCAAACATCTGGAAAGTATACATTTTCATGCCAATGACGGATGCATTCGGCCCTATTCCATATTCGGAAGTAGGGAACGGACAGGATGTTGTAAACTATGACAGCCAGGAAGAGATCTATAGCAACTTCTTTGAAATTCTTACCAACGCAACTACAGTGTTAAGTCAAAACCTGGATAAAACAGCATTTGCTTCAGGAGATGTAATTTATGATGGTGATTTAGAAAAATGGTTGAAACTTGGAAACAGTTTGCGCTTAAGAGCTGCCATACGTGTATCTAAAAAAACACCTGATGTAGCTAAAACCCAGGCTGAAGCTGCCATAGCGGCTTCGGGAGGCTTGTTAATGAATAGTGCAGATAATGCTAATATAAGACCCACTCCTCCCAATTATCTTAACCCGCTTGGAGTAATATCAGAATGGGGTGAGTTCAGAATGAGTGCATCTATGGAAAGTGTGCTGAAAGGATACCAGGATCCCAGGCTACCAATGTATTTTGCCCCTGCAAAAAATACGGGAGAGTTTAAAGGTATCCGCAATGGATTAACCATTGCGCAGATGTCTGAAACATTTAATGCAAATGATAACAACAGTAACGTAGTACCCAGGTTCCAGAACGCTGCAGATGGTACAGAACCACACACATTATATGTAGCTGCAGAAACCTGGTTCAATATGGCAGAAGCAAAATTAAATGGCTGGAATATTGGATCCTATTCTGCAAAAGAATGTTATGAAAATGGTATCAAAGCCTCTATGGAACAATGGGGAGTTGCTTCGTCTGCCGCAGCATATATAACAAGCACAAAAACGCCACAGGCGTTTTCTGGCCCTGCGCCATATAACATAGGAGCGTTATCCGATATTCCGGTAGCATTTGGTGCTACAGAAGACGTACAGCGGGAGCAGATAGCTACTCAAAAATGGTTATGCTTATATCCATCTATGAGTGGTGAGGCCTGGGCAGAATTCAGGCGTACAGGTTATCCAAAATTGTATCCCAGAATTAACAACGAAAACCCAGATGCATCCACAGAGCCTGGAAGTGTAAAACGCCTGATCTTTCCTCCCGATGAGATCACAGTAAATGCTGCTGGGTATCAAACAGGAGTTGATAAGCTTGGAGGTCCCGATCTAACAAGCACAAAACTCTGGTGGAATCCATAATAAGTTGATCCGAAAAATAACAGAGGTCACTCCGGCAAATGGAGTGACCTTTTTAATATGTTAGAAGAAATTATCACACCTTTTATAATCATTCCGTATCTTATTTCACAAAGCAATTAAACGTTGTATGAACAGGCAGAAGCTTTATCCCAACTCTCATCAGGCACTGAAATACATTTATTTTTTTGTGCTTGTTATTGTATTACAAATGATGCCTGGATGCAAAGAATCAGACAAAAAACTTTTCACAAAAATTTCTTCTTCTCAATCGAACATTAATTTCAAAAATATCCTGGTTGAAGACCAGGATTTTAATGTGCTCAATTATCCCTATTTCTACAACGGTGGTGGTGTGGCTGTGGGCGATATTAATAATGATGGATTAACAGATATTTTCTTTACCGGTAACATGGTAAAAAACAGGCTCTACTTAAACAAGGGAAATTTTGAGTTTGAAGATATTACTGTAAAAAGTACGGTTGCTGATAAACAGGGATGGTGTACAGGGGCAACCATGGCAGATGTGAACGCCGATGGCTGGTTGGATATTTATGTATGCAGAAGTGCCGATGCCGATCCTGCAAAAAGAAAAAATCTTTTATTTATTAATAACCACGACAACACCTTTACAGAACAGGCAGAAAAATATGGGATAGCCGATAAGGGTTATAGTACTCATGCCGCATTTTTTGATTACGATAAAGACAATGATCTTGATCTTGTAGTCATTAATCATAGTAGTAAGGAATATATGCAGGGTGCACAGGAAAAGCCAGGCATCCGTCAGCAAACCAATCCTGATGTTGGCACACATCTTTATAGAAATGATAACGGGCATTATACCGATGTAACAAAAGATGCAGGAATCATTTCCAACGTTTTATCTTTTGGGTTAGGCATTGCCGTTAGTGATCTTAATAATGACTCCTGGCCTGATTTGTACATAAGCAATGATTTCAATGAAGCAGACTACTGTTTTATCAATCAGAAAGATGGCACCTTCAAAGAAATGAGCCGGAGTATGTTTGCCTATACCAGCTTGTTTAGTATGGGTAATGATGCTGCAGATATCAACAATGATGGATTGGAAGATATTATCACATTAGACATGTTGCCGGAAGGAAACTATCTGCAGAAAATGCATAATGGTGCAGAAAACTTTGACAAATTCCAGGTATTGTTTAACAATGGTTTTTTTAAACAGTATAGCCGCAATATGTTGCAGGTAAATCGTGGCGATGGAAGCTTTGATGAAATTGGACAATTTGCCGGCATAAGCAATACAGACTGGAGTTGGACACCGCTGGCCGCAGATTTTGACAATGATGGTAACAAAGACATTTTTGTTACCAACGGGTATGTGAAGGATTATACTGACATGGACTACATTAAATACAATGTAGACATGATGATAGAAAAAGATCCTGCTAAACAACAAGAAATGATGAGCAACAGAATGAATAAGCTGCCTACTATAAAAGTTGCCAGTTACATGTTTAAAAACGAAGGCAAGCTAAAATTCGTTAATAAATCAACTGAGTGGGGATTGGATGAACCTGCGATTGCAGCGGGCGCTGCTTATGCAGACCTTGATAATGATGGGGACCTCGATATAATTACGAACAACTGCAATGATCTCGCAAGCATTTACAGGAATAATTTGCAGCAATCAGGCGATAAAAACAAATTCCTGGATATTAAATTACAAGGAGATGGATTAAACACTTTGGGGGTTGGCGCTACAGTAATACTCTTTACAGTAAATGGAATGCAGAAACAGGAAATGATTCCATCAAGAGGCTTTCAATCCAGTTCAGATTACACCATTCACTTTGGCATTGCATCAACGGATTCAGTAAAAGAGCTACAGGTGAAATGGCCAAACAAGCTTACGTCACTGGTTTCCAATCCCGGTGTTAATAAAATCATCACAATAAGCATTAAAGCTGCTTTACCTGATTCTTTGAAAACTGAAGAGTCAATCTCAAAAACATTTTTTGCTCATGGAGATTCTTTAGGCTTTAAGCATACTGAAAATTTTTATAACGATTTTACCCGCCAAACTTTATTGCCTCAATGGTTCAGCCGCCAGGGACCGGCAATGGCTAAAGGAGATATTAATGGTGATAAACTGGAAGATTTTTTTATAGGAGGTGCTAAGGATCAACCCGGAGCATTTTTTATACAGAATAAAAATGGAAGTTTTACAAAGCTGGATGAAAATGCCTTTGCTTCAGACGTTGCTTACGAAGATATTACTGCCGCTATTTTTGATGCTGATGGTGATGGTGATAATGATTTGTTTGTTGGAAGCGGTGGCTATGAAATGGAACCCGATGATACCTTGCTTCAAAACAGGTTATACCTGAATAATGGTAAAGGTGTATTTGCAAGAAGCACTAACGCCTTACCAAAAGATGTGATTAACGACAATGTAGTTAGTATCACTGATTTTAATGGCGATGGTTTTCCCGATATATTTAACGGCGGATTTTGCGTGCCGGGAAAATATCCTGAATCAAGTGGTTCACAATTATTACTTAATAACGGTAAAGGAAGTTTTACAAAGCAAAATGATCAATGGCTTCCCGGCTTTGATAAACAACATCTGGTAACTGCATCTGCTATCGCTGATATTAATAAAGACGGAAAACAAGACCTGGTTATTGCTGGCTATTGGATGGGGATAGAAGTATGGCTAAATAAGACGAATCATTTTGAAAAAGATACCTTGTTTACAAAAAATGATCAGCAAGGTTTATACAATACTTTATACGCTGCAGATATGGATGATGACGGCGACATTGATATTATTGCAGGTAACCAGGGATTAAATACGCAGTTTACCGCAACCCCGGCCGAGCCTTTGGAAATGTACTATAGTGATTTTGATGACAATGGCACTGCAGAACCCGTTACGTCTTATTACATAGATCATAAATTATGGCCGATATACAGTAGAGATGATTTAATGCAGCAAATTCCATCTTACAATAAAAGATTCCTCTATTATGCGGATTATGCAAAGGCAGAACTAAAAGATATTTTTAAAGAAAAACTGGATAAAGCAACTCATTATACCGCAGACCAAATGAGTACGTTCATTTTAGAAAACACCGGAAAAGGATTTTCCATTCACCCGCTTCCTATTGAAGCGCAGTGGTACCCGGTATACAACATAAATGTAACTGATGTAAACAGTGATGGGAAAAAGGACATTATTATTTCCGGCAACCAGTCTTATTCCAGGATAAAGTTTGGTGCATATGGTTGTGGCAAGGGAGATGTATTGATCAATAAAGGCAAAATGCAGTTTGAAAGAATTGATCCTGTATTATCAGGATTAAAAATTAATGGTGATGTTAGAAACAGTGTGATGATCGGCAATAAAATAATATTCGGTGTAAACAACCACTTCCCCGTAGTTTTTAATATAAATAAATAAATGTTATACCCGGATGAGATTATCTCTCGTAACATTTTTAGTAATTGCTCAGCTTTTGTTTCAAGGCTGTAAAAACAATGACGCCACTTTTTTTTCTGAATTAAACAAAAGTGAAACAGGAATTGATTTTAGAAATGTATTGGTAGAAGATGAGGCTTTAAACATTGCACATTACATCTACTTCTATAATGGTGGCGGAGTAGCGGTAGGCGATATCAATAACGACGGACTGATTGATATTTTTTTTACAGGCAACATGGTAAAGAACAGGCTTTACCTAAACAAAGGCAATTTTACATTTGAAAACATTACGGAAAAAAGCGGTGTTGCAGCTATGCAGGGATGGTGCACTGGCGCTGTAATGGTTGATATTAATCATGATGGTTTATTGGATATATATGTTTGCAGAAGTGCAGATGACAATGCGGAGAAAAGAAGAAATTTACTTTTTATAAATAATGGTGATCTCACTTTTAGTGAGCAAGCTGCTCAATACGGACTTGATGATAGCGGCTATTCAACACAAGCAACTTTTTTTGATTATGATAAAGATGGAGATCTTGATTGTTTTGTTTTAAATCATTCTTTGTCTAAATACTCTACCGGTGCTTTTGCCAACCCCGATTTACGCAATCAAAAAAATCCTGATTTTTCAAGTAGGTTATATAAAAATACCAATGACCACTTTACGGATGTTAGTGAAACTGCAGGATTGAATTTTAACGTGTTCAGTTTTGGATTAGGCATTGCATTATCTGATTTTAATAACGATGGTTGGCCTGATATGTATATCTCCAACGATTTTAAAGAACCCGATTATTTTTATATCAATAATAAAGATGGAACTTTCAGTGAATCTTTTAGTGAGTGTTTCGATATATCTTCTCTCAACTCCATGGGCAGTGACGCTGCTGATTATAACAATGATGGTTTAACTGATATGATAACACTTGATATGCTTTCTGAAGACAATTATCTTCAGAAAACGCATACGGGTCCTGATAACTTTAATAAAAACGCTATCCTCATCAAGAAAGGGTTGAAGCCGCAGTATGTAAGAAACATGCTCCAGAAAAATAATGGTGACGGTACATTTTCAGAGATCGGGCAGCAGATGGGTATTTCAAATACAGACTGGAGCTGGGCAGCTTTGTTATGCGATTTTGATGGAGATATGTATAAAGATCTGTTGATCACCAATGGCTTTGTTAAAGATTTTTCAGACCTGGATTTTATGAATTTTTCCAGTGACAGGCTGGTAAGAGCCAATAAGGGTGAGATGGAAACTTCCTTTAAAGAAATTATTGACAAGATGCCGATTGTAGAAATACCTAATTATATATATCACAACAATAAAGGGCAATCTTTTCAAAATACCATAAAGGAATGGGGCTTTGATAAGAAGGTCATATCTGCTGGTGCCGCCTATGCAGATTTGGACAATGATGGCAGAATGGATATTGTAATCAGCAATACGAATGATTATGCAGGTATATATAAAAACAACGGCATAACAAAAGATAAAAACAATTATCTCAGCATAAAACTGCAAGGCGACAAGAAAAATCCAGATGGGATAGGTAGCAAAGTAAAATTATTTTGTAACGGACAGCAATTGTACCAGGAACAATTTCCCGTTCGCGGATATCAATCATCTGTTGATCCAATACTCAATTTTGGTGTAGGAAAAAATGAAATGATTGATTCGATACTCATTATTTGGCCAGATGACCAATACCAGGTCTTGCAGAAAGTAAAGTCAAATCAGTTATTAAAAGTTAAGATCGGTGACGCCGTTGGAAAATGGTTATATCATACAGAAAGAATACCCGCTTTTTTTTCTGCTGATAGCACTATCGAGTATACACATAGAGAAAATGATTTTAACGACTTCACTGTTCAATCTTTACTACCAAATTATTTATCACGCCAGGGTCCATGCATGGCAAAGGCTGATATAAATAAAGACGGATTAGAAGACCTTTTTATTGGAGGCGCAAAAGGGCAGCCGGGAACAGTTTTCCTTCAAAATAAAAATGGTTCGTTCATGCGCTCCAACCAACCCGATATTGCCATTGATTCGGCAAGTGAAGATGTTGGTGCGGGCTTCTTTGATGCTAACGGTGATGGGTATATGGATTTATATGTAGCCAGCGGAGGTTATGAATTTACAGAAAATGATCCGCTGCTCCAGGACAGGCTGTATATAAATGACGGAAAAGGAAATTTCAAAAAAAGTGAGAAAGCATTGCCCTCTTTATTATCCAGTAAAGGATGCGTAGCATTTGCCGATATAGATGGCGATAAAGATCTGGATATATTTGTTGGTGGCAGGGTGGTGCCAGGTAAATATCCCGTAGCACCACAAAGCTATATTTTATTAAATGATGGTAAGGGAAACTTTACAGATGCCACAACAATTATTGCGCCCGCATTAAAGAATATTGGAATGGTCACTGATGCGGTTTTCACGGATGTTAATCATGATGGAACAAGCGACCTTATTATGGTGGGTGAATGGATGCCTATAAAAATTTTCATCAACACAAAAGGTAAACAAACCGATGCTTCAGACCATTATATCAAATTCGTATCATCTGGTTGGTGGAATAAAATTTTATTGGATGATTTTGATGGCGACGGAGATATGGATCTTGTTTTAGCTAATACAGGAACCAATGCTCAATTTAAACCTACCGACAAGGAACCTATGAGTATGTATTATAAGGATTTTGATGGCAACGGTTCAGTTGATCCTATTTTTTGCTACTACATTAACGGTACTTCTTATCCCGCCGCTACCCGCGACGATCTTGTTGAGCAGTTACCCATGCTGAAAAAGAAATTTAATGATTATCGTACCTATGCATCTGCTACTATTAATGATGTTTTTAGTACTGATCAATTGAGAGATGCAAAAAAACTGTCTGCTGAAATAACGTCAACCATTTATTTGCAGAATAATGGCGATGCAGGATTTGAATTAAAACCGTTGCCACCCGAAGCGCAATACGCGCCGGTATATGCTATGGCATCTGCCGATGTAAACAATGATGGCAAGAAAGATATTATATTGGCAGGAAACAATGCCTGGACAAGAATAAAATTTGGCAGGTATCGCGCCAATCATGGTGTTGTTTTATTGGGTGATGGCAAAGCTGGATTTGATTACCTACCGCAAATACAAAGCGGTCTCAATTTCCGCGCGGATATCCGTAGCATGGAATTCATAAAAACAGCTAAAGGAAACTTGCTGGTTGCTGGTGCCAATGATGACAAACTCCTTTCCTATAATCTCCAGTCGCATAATAGCCAGTAAAAAGTGCATAAGTCAACAGTAGCGAAGGCCTATAGCATAATTTCCAGGTACTGCTGTTATCACAAGATTAAAAGTTGAAATTAAGTTTTGATTAAAGCAGATATTGTTTAGCTTTGAAATAGTTGTTTAACTAACTATATGCCAAACAACCAATTTAAAAGAGGAGAATTATATAGCTTCATGACGGGAGTAGCGTCTACAGCCATTGCAAGAAGACTTCAAAAAAACTTTAAGCAGCATGGTATAGATATTACTATTGAACAATGGAGCGTTCTGTATCATTTATGGAAACAGGATGGAATTAGTCAACAGGAATTATGTACAGCCACTTTTCGTGATAAGCCAAGTATTACAAGATTGGTAGACAATCTTGAAAAATTAAAACTGGTAAAAAGGGTACCCTCTAAAGAAGACAGACGCATCAACCTGATTCATGTAAGCGAAACTGCGCTGGAACTCCGGGATCAAACAATGGAAATGGCCAACCAAACTTTAAATGAAGCATTGGGTGGCGTAACGGCAGAAGAGATAGAAATGTGTAAATCCGTATTGCAAAGAGTGTACGACAATCTGAAATAATATTATTCAACATAAAAATTTGCTATTATGAATACCGCAGCATCAACTGTTTCCCTTTTTAAAGGAGGTGAGTGGATCATCAAAGAAAGTCAGGCTCAGCAGATCTTTACTCCTGAAGATTTTTCGGAAGAGCAAAAAATGATCATGGATATGTGTACTTCGTTTGTAAAAACGGAAGTGCTTCCCATTATAGAGCGGATTGATAATCTTGAACCAGGTTTAATGCCTTCTTTATTAGATAAAGCCGGTGAACAAGGCCTATTAGGAACTTCCATTCCCGAAGAATACGGCGGTTTAGGAAAAGATTTTGTTACCTCTACTTTAGTAAACGAAGGATTGGGCTGTGGCTTTTCTTTTTCTGTTGCATTAGCAGCGCATACCGGTATCGGTACTCTCCCTATTTTATATTTCGGAACACCAGCACAAAAAGAAAAATATATTCCAAAACTGGCAACAGGCGAATGGAAGGGTTCTTACGGGCTAACGGAACCGAATAGCGGCAGTGATGCGTTGAGCGCAAAGACCACAGCAAAGCTCAGTGCCGATGGAAAATATTATTTATTGAATGGGCAAAAATGCTGGATTACCAATGGTGGTTTTGCAGATGTATATACTGTTTTTGCAAAAGTAGATGGCGACAAATTCACGGGATTTATTGTTGACCGTGGCATTGAGGGTTTTACACAAGGACAGGAGGAACACAAGATGGGGATCAAAGGTTCATCCACTGTTCAACTATATTTCCAGGATGCAAAGGTTCCTGTTGAAAATGTATTAGGCGAAATCGGCAAAGGGCATATCATCGCTTTCAATATTTTGAACATTGGTCGCTTAAAATTATGCGCTGCCGCATTGGGGGGATCCAAAGCCGCGGCTACTACAGCAATTGAATATGCCAACACCCGCGAACAGTTTAAACAACCCATTGCACAATTTGGTGCTATGAAACACAAAATAGCTGAGATGGCGATACGCATATGGGTTGCGGAAAGTGCATTATACAGAACCGCTAAATGGATTGATGATAAAGAACAGGAATTGTTGCAGGCTGGTCAACCTTTTAATGAAGCACTATTAGGCGCTGCGGAAGAATACGCCATAGAGTGTGCGATGCTAAAAGTGTTTGGCAGCGAAGTATTGGATTTTGTGGTAGATGAAGGCGTGCAGATACATGGCGGAAATGGATTCAGTGCAGAATATATTATTTCAAGAGCTTACAGAGACAGCCGTATTAACCGCATATTTGAAGGAACCAATGAAATCAACCGGTTGCTTACGGTTGACATGGTTTTAAAACGTGCCATGAAGGGAAGGCTGGATCTGATGGGACCCGCAACCGCTGTGCAAAAAGAATTAATGAGCATTCCTGATTTTGGCAGTGGTGATGAAAGCTTTTTTGCAAAGGATCTGAAGCTGATAGCCAGCATGAAGAAAGCAATACTATTGGTAGCAGGTGCCGCAGTACAAAAGCTGATGATGAAGATTGAAAGCGAACAGGAAATTCTTATGAATATTGCAGATATGGCCATCAATATATTTCATGCTGAAAGCGCTGTGTTAAGAGCGATGAAAATAGCAGACCTGCAGGGGGAAGCCGCTGCTGCATTATACATTGATATTGCCCGCACTTATTTATATGATACTGCCGACCGTGTAAACAAAAGCGGAAGAGACGCCATCAATGCATTTGCTGAAGGCGATGAACAACGTATGATGTTACTCGGTGTGAAGAGATTTACCAAGGCAGATACATATAATACTAAAAATGCAAGAAGACGTATTGCAGATAAACTGATTGGAGATAATAAGTATTCGTTGTAGTAGCCTTAACTATTATATTTTTCTGATCGCTAAACAATCTCTTGCAAAAGGTTGTTTAGCGATTTTTCGTTTAGAGGATAAAGAAATAAATTACATGAAATTATCCCACAACCTGATGACATATATAGAATGCAACCTGTATACAAACGCGCAACTGTTCTCACAATTCACAATATTAGCTCCATGCAGTCATTAAGGGTAATAAAAATGCTAAAATTATGAGCCTGCTAGTCTATCTTGTTTGCTTATTAATGTCATTCGCCCTAATATTTTTAGGAGTTAATGCGATTTGTAATAGTAGAAAAACGGCTGATTTTTTCTTAAAAATAGCATTTCCAAAATGGTATAAAAACCAGCTTCAAAAAATGATGAGCCAAAATTGGTTTTTTATTAATCTTAAAATTGGAGGTATTAGTGCTATTTTTATGGGACTAGTTCTGCTTATTGCTATTTATTATTCTTTAAAACGTACATAATCCGAAAGCAATACTAAAAAAGTGCTTGTTGTTCTATTAATAAAAACTTTAGCTCAGTAGAATTACCAGTTGTAATTAATGTATCGGGCTTTATTGGTGCTTAAATACGTTAGATGAGTTATTTAGCAATAATATTCAAACAAATAAAGGTGCAATTATGACCGAATTAAATAAAGCAGTTTTGGCATTTTATAATTTATCAACCTTCCTATCTTGGGCTACTAGTGAATCCTCAGCCAGTTCCTTAGCAACGGGATCACTTATATTGGTAACAACATAACGGCATCCATTGCAGGCAATACTACCTTCCTGGAAATACCAACGGCAGGTTTTTCTGATGGAACAGGATGGTAAACCCTTTTTTAGAGGAATGCTGTCTAACGCCAGTACAGCTTTTATAACACCACATTCTTTTCCTGTCCATTGCTTGCATCCACTTTGTACGCATTTATTGCTAAAGCGGAAACGGCGCTCCAGGTTTTCAAAGTCATCAACATCATCTATGAATTCCTGTGTTACCTCTATGGGATCTTTAAAAAAACCTACTGTGCCATTTTCGGTTACCATACCCAAAAGATTAGAACCAACCTGCCCTAAAGAACTGGGGCAGGTTTTATTGAGCGCATCATCTTTCATGGTGTTACCTTTATATGGCTTTGAATCCTCCCGCTTTTAAGGAAGCTATATCTTTAAACTTTTTGGCCCATATGCCTATCCATTCTGGTTTCTTTATACCCCAAATGCCATCCTGGGGAGTAATTTTTATGTTCTTTGCAAGATAAGAAGTTGCCGCTGCATTGATAGCCTTTTGAAGACCTGCAACCTGGCTTGCCGTAAGCGAGGCGCCATCTAACTGAACTTTAAAAATTTGTTTTGCCATAAAAATAAAGTTTAAAAGGTTTGAGCTAATAAAGCTACAGCGAAAATAATGCTATGTCAATACCATAAACCGGGGATTGGTTTACTGTTGGATGTTAGTTTTTGTCGTTATTAGTATATAGGGCAGATATTGCAGAGATAAGGATGTGGCGATTGAAATAGCAAGAAGTAAGATCAATTTACTGTCGAAAGGCTTGACAGGATGACTTGTTGTAATTGATATAGCCCGGACTTGTCTGGTATTGAAATATAGCAAATGAAAAACGGTCATCTCAAAAGAAGATGACCGTTTTATTATAAGAAATAATTATCCTATTGTATTATCCACATCTTTGAGTTGATATTGTCGTCACCACCATACTGGCTTTGAACAGCTGCAGCATTATTTGCTGTATTTGTAGAAAGCTCTGCGGAAGGATATTGCCACCTCAATGGAATTACGCCACTGTTTCCAATGCCAGGGCCAGTTGCAAAAGTAGGCACACCTGTTCTACGCCATTGAAAATATGGTTCAAAGCCTGAATTACGGGCAAGAGAAAGATATCTTTGCGTAAGTATTTGGTCCAGCCCTGTTGCGTTATCTCCCGCATATTTTACAGAAGGCTGATTAAAATAAGTAGCATAGCTAAAGTTAACTGTATAGCTAACATAATCGCCTGGTGCACTGCCCCTTAAGAAACTTACGGTATTATCGCCATCAACCACACCGTAGAAGGCAAACGATGCCTTGATCCCTTTCTGATACCATGCATCTGCATCACCTGTAGCCCAGCCACGGTTAATTGCTTCGGCAATATTGAAACACATTTCAGGATAGCCTATAATAAAAGTGTTTTCTCCTGTATACCCATCATAATATCTCTTCCTTCCCACGAGGCAATACAATCCATCTTCTACCTTACCGCCCATAGTACTTACATCTTCTCCGTTGCTGGCGCCAACAAATGATCTATAATCTGTATCTGGAAAACCTAACCCTCTTGCTGGATCCGCAACCTTCATTACTCTCAAATCTTTTAATCCTGATAAAGTGTTGATCCAGGTTTGAGCCACGGTAATTCTTGTAGCGTCAAAGCCGTAATTATCTTTGTTATTAGGATATTTGTTAAATGCATTATTGTAAACGTACTCTAAGTTGTCACTTAATCCTTCCATAATGGGGTACTTGGTTGGATCGCTTAATACAGCGCTGAATTTTTGCTTTACACCCAGATCGCCATCATCTGCTTTCTTGCTCAATTCAATCAGTACGCGTAGCTTATAGGTATTAACAACTTTTTGCCATTGTTTTAAAGCATTCAATGAACCTGTAGGACTATTGATTCTTTCCTGAAAATAAAAATCCCCCAGCAATGAAACATCTGCTGCAGCAATCAATGCAGCGAGATCTGAATTTGCTTCTTCCAGTAAATCCAGCGATTGCTTAAACACATCTTTTTGCGTATCGTACTTGGGTGTAGGATTTTCTAATCCTTGCAAAGCTTCTGACATAGGAATGTCACCCACTTTCAAACTCATAGTTATAGAGAAATAGGCCTTAAAAAATTTTGCCAGAGCTGAATAAGGATTATTTGCCTGCACAGATTTCGTAGCTTCTTTATCCATAGCAGCTACGTTGCGTAATGTGCCATAATTTAGTGTAGCCGCGCCTGTCCAGTATTCATTAGTTCCATAGTAAGTGTAAGATGACAAAACAAACTGTCCAAATTTATCAGCATCTCCACCTGGATACACTATCATATCGTTAAGAATCTGCCTTAATACAAGATATGGTGGCACTGAAACTGGATTGTTTGGATCGGGCGTGAAATCATCATATTGCTTGTTACAACTACTTACCGAAAGCAGCAGTGCAAACAATGCTATTTTATAATATCTAAGCTTTTTCATTTTAATTTCTTTATGGTTATACAAATTTTATCTTAAAATCCAACGTTCACATTAAATCCGTAGCTGCGGGTTGTTGGTGTTTGCAGATTTGGTTCGCGGCTGTTGCTGTTATAAATAGTTCTGCCTGAATATTGGTCCACATCAATATCATGAAATCTTGAAGGGAAGAAATACAATAGGTTACGACCAACCAACGAAATATCAATTTTTGTAATCACTGATTTTTCTCCGAGTAGTTTATGTGGAACAGAATAAGTCAACACCACTTCTCTCAGTTTAGCATATGTTTTTGCAACTGATGTATTTTCAAAACTGTTGAAGAAGCTGCTCACATAATCCTGAATGTATTGAACTTTTGTATCGTTAGGTTTAAACTGTAAATCTTTATAGTTGGTAATTACGCCGTTTACTGCATCGTATTGTATTGTAGCTCCATTAGAAACCTGAACGCCTTCTCCAACATATGAACCTGCAAATCCAGGATCATTGTGGTGATAAAATTCATATTCTCTTGCTTCACCTACTTTACCCTGAACGGTTTCAATATTGCTACCACCTTCTATAGATTTTCTTTTTACATAGTCCTGCACAATACCTCCCACTTTACCATCAAACTGGAAAGAGATGCTGAATGTTTTGTAAGAAAATTTATTATTAATAGCCCAGCTCCAGTCCACATCTCCATTACCCACATACTGTTGTTTTGGAAGATACACAGGACGTCCTGCACTTGTATTTATTACCTGACCATCCGGGGTTCTTGCCAATATTGTTGCATAAAGTTTGTCTACCCTGTCTCCTTGATGGAATTGGTAGCTTTCAAAATTGGAAGGAAGGTCTTTATATATTTCTTTAAAAGTCGACCAGTTTATCAATACATCCCATCTTAATCCACTTTTTGTTTGAATAGGTGTTCCCATTAAAGAAAGTTCCACTCCGGAAAGTTTTGTGGTAACAGCATTGGTTGTAAAACCAGTTAGACCCGAAGTTTCGGACAGAGGATAGTTTCTAATTCCTGGTCCGATTAGATTTGAATAATAAGTAGCACTAAATCCTAACCTGTTTTTGAGAAACCGTATGTCTAAACCAGCTTCTGTGCTTTTCAAAACAGACGATTTAACATTGGGGTCAATTTTGTTGCCTGGGGCGTAAGCTCCAGTTAGGTTATTATAAGTAGGTGCAATAGTATAAGCCGGATCAGATAAGCTATAAGTTGGCCCTCCATAAATAGTAGTGTATGGAGCTCCATAACCCAGGGGATATGCTGCAGGGCCTAAATATGCTGTAGTGCTCGGTGATTTAGCAGTTGCATAACTCGCTCTTACTTTCAAAAAACTAATAGCCTCAGGCATATTGATATAATCAGAAATTACAGTAGCCGCAGAAACAGATGGGTAGAAGTAAGTGTTATTATTCTGCAATAAACTTGAACTTTTATCAACTCTGCCCGTAGTAGTTAAATTAAGATATTTCCCCAGTTCTATACCAACTGAATAATAAGCACTTAATACCAGCATATCTGCATTGTAGCTATATGCTTTTATGGGATTAATTGAGTTAGAGAATGTATATAATCCAGGCACATTCAAATAATCGGTAGTAACAAAGCTTGAATTGTATTTGAAGCTGCGTGCATTCACACCGCCTAATGCATCAACATTTATAAAGCTTCCAATTTTAGAATTGTATTTCACCAAAGCCTCTATGTTGTTATCAAACAATGAGCGGCGATCTTCTCTATAATCGCCCTTATTTTCTTCACGTCCGTACGGGTGAGCTGAATAAGGCATTTTTTCTGTGCGAAGAAGATCATATGTGCTTACGTTAGCACGGATTAACGCTTCTACATTTGGGCTAATCTTATAGGTTAATGCAAGATTACCATACACATCTGTTTTGTAATGCCCGCGCAGCCACTCATAGCTCATGAACCATGGATTATGGTAACGTTGGTATTCAGCAAATACAGATTGAACACCTTCTTTACCAGGTTGCCAAATGCCTCTGATATCAGGAGCATTTACATCCCAATCCGCACCTGTCCATATGGTCATATTGTAAATGATACTGTTGGGACCGTATTGTACATCAGGAATATTAGGAGTAAACTGCCTATTGTAATTTAAACCACCTTCTATTTTTAATTTACTGGTGAGATTGTAACCCGCATTAATATTGAAATTACCAATCTGGAGCTGTGTATTGGGAAGCAACCCTCTCTGGTAACTATGACTCATGGAAACTCTAACAT
This sequence comes from Agriterribacter sp., assembly GCA_047600465.1. GTDB lineage: Bacteria > Bacteroidota > Bacteroidia > Chitinophagales > Chitinophagaceae > Agriterribacter. The sequence goes on along the minus strand of JASGKU010000004.1, from coordinate 1,435,836 downwards.
TTGCACGATCATTAGCACCGGAAAAACTTAAGCTGTTGGTAGTAAGTAACCCAGGTTGAATAAAGTGCTTTAAATTATCTTTGCCTCGTGCAATATATGGCGTTCCTTGCCTTACGCCAGTGTTAGGATCGATAGGGCTATCATATTGGGGAACGAGCTGACCATCAAATTTTGGACCCCATACATCATAGTCTCCATCATTTAATCCACCACCTTTACCATCACCAAAAGCATATTCTGTACGCTCGCCAGCACCATACAATGCTTGTGTTTTAGGAAGTGCTATAAACCCTTTATCAATCTGGGTACTTGAATTAAAGTCAATAGAAAATCCTTTATTATTAGCTTTTCCTCTTTTTGTAGTAATCAGTATGGCTCCATTTTGTGCACGGCTACCATATATAGCTGTTGCTGCTAAGCCTTTCAAAACAGTATAGGTCTCAATATCATCCGGGCTGATATTCCATGTATCCGAAGTAATGGGCATTCCATCTACTACATATAAAGTAATGTTCTGACCACGAAGTGAAACAGCAGGAGCTGCAAGCATTTCTTTATTGATTGCTACATCAAGACCCGCTATTTTGCCTACTAAGCTATTAATAGGATTAGCTTCCCTTGCTTTAACAAGATCTGATCCTTTTACTTCCTGAACAGCATATCCCAATCTTTTTACTTCTTTTTTTACACCTAATGCGGTCACTACTACTTCACTTAAATTTCTATCGTCTACAGTAAGCTGAACAGATACGCTTGATCCATTAACAGCCACTTGTTGTCCCATAAAGCCAACGCCGGTAATAACAAGCACATCTCCGGTTTTAGCATCTATGGTAAATAAACCATCTGCATCTGTGGTAGTTCCTTTTAAAGTTGATTTTACCGTAACTGAGATACCAGCGAGGGGTGTCTGGTCTTTTGCTGAAGTGATTTTACCTGAAACTTTCTGTTGGGCAAGTGCTAAAAAGGGCACTGCGCAAAACAACAGCAAGGTCATAATCACCCGCCTGATGGAGTAATCATTACTCATAAGTGTAGTTTTAGTTTTTAAGTGCGTAAAGGTTTTGGTTTGGTGTAAATCGTTGGTTATGGCAACGTAAAGAAAATGTTAAATTGTATATTAATACTAAATGTATGATTTTTAATTTGAAAAAAAATTTAACACTAAGTTTTTATTTTCTACCTGAATAACCATATTTTATAGACTAGTTGGTAATTAAAGCATTTTTTATTAAATTATATTTTAACAATTAAGCCTTCTAAAAGTTTAATATTTATAAACAACCTTTCTTGCATTTCCATCAATATTTTCTTCGCTTAGTCATTGAAGTAAGTACTGTTATTTAACCACATTGCTCATTATTTCTTAACCATCCCGTAATGTGGAGGTAACATCAGCATCGGATATTTGATAAACATGTTCTATGGAAAAAAGACCGGTTGATGTGGTGGTTATATCCGATGTGCACCTTGGCACTTATGGTTGCCAGGCAAAAAAATTAACCGCCTATCTTAAAAGTATCGCTCCATCTATTCTTATTTTGAATGGAGACATTTTTGACGCCTGGCAGTTCAGCAAAAGATATTTTCCTACCTCACACATGAATGTGCTTAAGGAAATTATTCAACATATTTCTAACGGTATACGGGTTTTTTATATCACCGGTAATCACGATGAAATGCTGCGCCGGTATACCGCATTCAATGCCGGCAACCTTGTACTTACAGATAAACTGGTATTAGAGATTGATGATAAAATGACCTGGATATTTCATGGTGATGTATTTGACAATACCAATAAGGGTTGGGCAAAAACATTGGCGAAGCTTGGAAGCTCAGGCTACGGGCTCTTAATATTATTGAACAGGTTTATTAACATGCTGCTGAAAAGTTTTGGCAGAGAACGGGTATCGCTTTCCAAAAAAGTAATGGATGGCGTGAATAAAGCGGCTAAAGTAAACGATTTTGAAACCACCGCAGCAGAGATAGCTATTGAAAAAAAGTATGACTATGTAATATGCGGGCATATACATAAACCGCAAAAGCGTATTGTTTCAAATGAACATGGAAGTGTTACTTATTTAAACAGCGGCGACTGGGTAGAGCATTGCACAGCACTTGAGTATTATAAAAAAGAATGGAAAGTGTTTGAGTTTGATGAGAATGCCTTCCCTGAAATAAAAATGGAAAAAGAAACACCAAAACCAAATGTAATTACAGATGAGATCAGTTACTATATAAGTTCACTGGCAGGATAATTTAAAAATGGGAAGTGATCAACGCCGAAGGCTGATTGCCGAAAGCCAACAATCAAGGCAATAACTTCTAACCATAAATTTCTAACATGAAGATATTTTACGCAATACAGGCTACAGGAAACGGGCATATCAGCCGTGCAATGGAACTTTTACCACACCTGGAAGATTATGGAAAAGTTGATCTTTTTTTAAGCGGCGCCAACAGCAGTCTTGAGCTGGATGCACCTGTTAAATACAGAAGTAAAGGATTGAGCTTGTTTTATACCTGCAAAGGCGCTTTGGATTACTATTCTATGTTCAGAAAAATAGAACCGTTGCGGTTGCGTAAAGAAACAGCAGCACTGCCTGTTGAAAAATATGACCTGGTGATTAATGATTTTGAATGCATCACTTCCATGGCGTGCAGGCAGAAAAAAGTACCATCTATTAATTTCGGTCACCAGGCAAGTTTTATGTCGGCTAAAACACCACGCCCTGCACAACCGAGTACAACAGGTGAGTGGATACTAAAAAACTATGCAAGAGCTTCGCAATACCTCGGTCTTCACTTTAAATCATACGACGATTTTATTTTACCCCCGGTAATTAAATCGGAAATATGGAATGCTTCGCCTACGGATGGTGGTTATATTACGGTATACCTTCCTTCTTACTGCGATGGGGAGATAAAGAAATTTTTTAAGCAGCTTGATCATTACCATTTCCAGGTATTTTCAAAACAGGTAAAAACAGTAACAAGGGATAATAATTTTACATTCATTCCGGTTGACAAAAATGCCTTTAACGAAAGCCTTATTCATTGCCACGCTATCATTTGCGGCGCCGGGTTTGAAACACCTGCTGAGGCTTTGCATCTTAATAAAAAAATGATGGTAATGCCTATTAAGGGACAGTATGAGCAAAAATGCAATGCTGCCGCTTTGGAACAATTAGGGGTAAAAACATTACCTGAACTTCCTGAAAATTTTCATGCTGTTTTTGAAGAATGGTACAATACCACAAACAACGTAGATATAAAATTTACACATTCCTCAAAAGACATCATTTCTATTATGATGGAAAAATCTACCCAATTGGTCAATTAATCCATTAATGCGCGATATTTATTCCGGTAAATTGTACTTATGTTTAAAAAAATTCAACCGGATAAATGGAGGCATTTTTATGTTGGAATTCTGATGGGTTTTGTACTTCAATTTATTTCCTGGAGAATATTTATACATCACGCCGCCTTATCAATAGCCATCGCATTTGCTGTGGTAATAGCCATAAGTTATGGGTTTGAGTTGTTTTCCAAAATAACCGGTATGGGCAGATATGACATAATGGATGCCGTAGCATCTATTATTGGTGGAGTAATAGGGATGGCTTTGGTGTTGCCTTTTCAATTATGAAACATCATACTTCGGCAAATAAAGGGAGACGTACAAAAGATTAGAACACATCACTCAAACATATCCAGTTGTGCAGGCATGCATTGAAAGCTTTTCCGGTGATGCTCGCACAAACCATGCACCATAATGGCATCGCGATGCGCCTGGGTGCCATATCCTTTATTATTGTTCCAGTGATAGTGCGGAAAACATTCGTGCAGTCTCGTCATGTATGCATCACGGTAAGTTTTGGCCAGTACACTTGCTGCGGCTATAGATGCATAAATGCCATCTCCCTTTATAATACAATGATGCTTGATCGTATTATAGCGGTTAAACCTGTTTCCATCTATCAATAATAATTCAGGAATGATTTGAAGTTGTGCAATAGCTAAATGCATAGCCTTAAAGGAAGCATTTAATATATTAATGCTATCAATTTCTTCCACTTCTACTTTTGCCACGCTATAAGCAATGGCTTCCTTTTCAATATAGCAGCGCATCTCATCCCGCTGCTCTGCAGATAATTGTTTTGAATCGTTTAATACAGGATGAGCAAAATTCCTGGGTAATACAACAGCAGCCGCAAAAACGGGACCGGCAAAACAGCCACGACCAGCTTCATCACATCCGGCTTCTACTAATACATCCTGGTAAAAAGATTGCAACATATTTCGCAGCAATGATAAGCATAAAAATCAAACCATATTTTTGCAGTTATGAACAATTCTTTCCCTAATAAATCAGACAGGGCTGTTGGACTATGGATGTTAGCAGGCGTAATAATGATTATGGTACAAGTATTATTAGGCGGCATTACACGACTCACAGAATCAGGGCTCTCTATTACAGATTGGAAACCGCTTACAAAAATATTACCCCCTATCGGATTAGATGCCTGGCAGGCTGAGTTTGAAAAATATAAACATACAGATCAGTTCAAATATATTCATTCAGATTTTACGCTTTCTGATTTTAAATTTATTTTTTTCTGGGAATGGTTTCACAGGCTTTGGGCTAAAATGTTAGCGGTAGTTTTCTTAGTCGGCTTCATATATTTTATCTGGAAAAAAAAGTTTAAAAAAAACATGATCCTCCCTTTGATCATTCTTTTTTTTCTTGGCGCTATACAGGGAGCTATTGGATGGATAATGGTTAAAAGTGGATTAGTTCCTGAAAAATATTTTGTAGATCATGTAAAACTCACAACGCATTTTATAGCTGCATTGGGTTTGTTGGTATATACACTATGGTTTGCTTTATCATTACTGGTGCCGCAGGAACAAACCGGGCGAAACACTCTTATAAAAAGATTTCTAATTACGCTTATTATAGTTTTGTTTGTGCAACTTACGTATGGTGGTTTTATGGCAGGCTTAAGGGCGGCTACTGCAGCACCTACCTGGCCAACCATTAATGGAGAATGGGCTCCCGCATCTATGTATAAAATAACGGGTGGGGCTAACTATTTTAATAATCCATTTATGGTACAGTTCATTCATCGGGGCATAGCCTATATTTTTACGATACTGATGCTGATATGGTTTTTTACTGCGATAAGAGCAAAAATTTCTCCGTGGTTCAGCAAAACCAGGATAATTCCCCTGCTATTGGTTTGCGCACAAGTAACCCTTGGTATACTAACCGTTATATATTCTGTTTCAACCAATGCTTTTGTATTACTGGGTGTAGCACATCAATTTGTTGCAATGCTGTTGTTAACATCGCTTGTGTGGATGCTTTATTTGGTAAAAGAATGAAGCCCCTCCCTGCCTCCCCGAAGGGGCGGAGACCCATGCACTCAAGCCAACTTTTCGAAGATAATGATGATGCAGACTTGCAGGTTGCTTGGAATAGCTAAATAGAATTATATAAAGTAAAATAGAAGATATTTTGTTGAATAAAGTTATAAAGTACCGCTCTCTTTCCTTTGGAAAGAGAGCAGGAGAGATAGGCTCAAAGCCAACACTGATTGCTGAAAGCATACCATAACCTTCCTGTTTTACGTTAAATACCAAAGTATTATATTGCATTAATGCCTTCATTAAACGCCATAAAAGAGTTTGCCAAAGGGTTTTATTATTCCTTTCCTATACAGCTCTTTATTTTACACTTGCGACGTTACCAGGTGTTCTTGATTTTCTGGTTTATTGTGGGTAGTGCTATTAATGGAAATTTCATGAGCGCCTATGGGGCAGATGCCCTTTTTCTTGCGCCCGAATATCTTGGAAAAGTAAACGGTATAGGCATGATTATCGTAGGCGCTTCGGCCGGCATTTTCATCATGAGCTGGAATATTACTACGTTTATCCTTCACAGTAACCAATTCAAATTTTTAGCTACCACCTCTAAACCATTCTTAAAATATTGTATTAATAATGCTATTATTCCTTTAGCATTTCTTGGATTCTATATTGGCAAATGCATTCATTTTGATCTTTACAATGAATTACTTTCTGCAGGTAAAATTGCTTTACTCATCAGCGGTTTGATAGCCGGTATAGCACTAACTATAATAATCGCATTCCTGTATTTCTTTCGTACAGAAAAATCGATGATGCGCACTATGGAGCCTGTATTTCGTGATCCCAAGGCTTTTGCAAAACAATTTGGCATTGGTGGCAAGCATTTTCATGAAAAAGGAATACTGCATGTTGAATGGTTTTTTAATACAAGTTTTAAATTGAAAATGCCGCGCAATGTAACGCACTACTCACAGGAGTTTATTGATACAGTATTCAAACGCCACCATTTTACTGCTGTTATTTCTATTATACTCGCCTTTCTTTTCCTGGCGTTGCTGGGCATGCTGATGGATAAACCCTTTTTTATTATTCCTGCAGCGGCTGCGATTTTTTTGTTTTTTTCTATTCTTATTGCGGGCTCAGGCGCTTTGGCCTATTGGCTAAAAAGCTGGGGATTTCCGGTGTTATTGATATTTATACTGGCACTCAATTTTTTATTTGAAAGAGAAATTATTGATCCACGCAACAAAGCATATGGTATAAACTATACCAACCGCAACGAACGCCCTAAGTACGATAAGGAAAGTATTATGCAGTTATGTTCGGTTGATAAAATGGAAGCGGACAAAAAAAATATGATTGAAATACTGGAGCATTGGAAAAAAAGACAAACTGAAAAGAAGCCCTTATTATACATAGTAAATGTAAGTGGCGGCGGCACCCGTTCGGCCACTTTTACCGTTAATGTTATGCAACGGCTGGATTCAATACTGGGTGGTGAGTTGATGAAAAAAACATTTTTGATCAATGGCGCTTCAGGAGGAATGTTAGGCGCTACTTATTATAGAGAACTTTTCAGGTTAAAGCAACAGGGACGACCAATTAATCTGCAGGACAATCAATATCCTGAAAATATATCCAGAGATCTGTTGAACGCTCTTTTTTCATCGTTTGTAACCAGGGATATTTTTGCCCCCGCCCAACAATTTACTACTGAAAAATACAGCTATTCAAAAGACAGGGGCTATGCATTTGAAGAACAGTTCAGCCGAAACACTAACAGGATTTTAGATTATCCGCTTAAGGATATTATAACAGATGAAACCACCGCACAGGTGCCGTTAATGTTTTTTAATTCTACCATCACCCGCGATGGACGAAAGATGATGATAAGCACACAGCCTATCAGTTTTATGATGCGCAATTGGCCCGATTCAATTTCCGGCATTGCGCCTGATGCGGATGCCATTGACTTTGCCGCGATGTTTAAAAAGCAGGATCCTTATCAACTCCGGCTACTTTCTACGCTGCGCATTAATGCTACATTTCCATATGTATTGCCCAACGTATGGCTACCCTCCTATCCTATTATTGATGTGATGGATGCCGGCATGCGGGACAATTTCGGGCAGGAATCATCCTTACGCTTTTTGAATGTTTTTAAAGCCTGGGTTGCTGATAATACTTCAGGTGTAGTATTCATCCAGATCAGAGACCGGAAGGAAGGCGAGTGGGATGATGGTTATGAAGACCCCAGTGTTACGGGCATGTTTTCTAAACCTATAATGACGTTGCAATACAACTGGATGAAAATGCAGGATTATTACCAGAAGGAAATGCTTCAATATGCAGACAACAGTTATCCGTTTCCATTTAATGCTATTACTTTTTCATACGTGCCTTCTCCAAAACAAAAAGGGGCAGCATTAAATTTTCATCTTACCACTAATGAAAAAATTGATTTGAAGCTTGCTTTACAATCGCAGTCAAATATTGCTTCCTTCAAGGCCATCAGTACTATTGATTCTATGCAGGCAAAGGCTGGATTAATGAAAAAGCTCCGGGAATTACCTTGATATCAAAAAGGTTGGCAGTATCTTTTGGGTCGCCATCAATATGTAACGGTGCATTATCAATATTACGGATAGTTAAATGTGGTGTTTGGTAATAAATAACACCCTTTTCTTTGTATAGTTTTTCCTTTACTTCTCCTTTGTTTATCTGGTTCATTACTGCAAGCAGCATTTGCAGCTTGTTCATTTCCTGTACAATCACAATATCCAGCAAGCCATCGGTCAGGCTTGCTTTAGGAGCGATGGTTACCTGATTACCGAATTGGTTGCTGTTAGCAATACTTATAAAAAAAGCGTTTGTAGAAACTGATTTATCGTTAACGGAAATTTCAAATTTGAACGGCTTTGCTTTTAAAAAGTTGGCATAGGTTTGTTTTACATATGTAATCAATCCACGCTTGTTTTGTTTTGCAAAATCATGGGCAACCTGCGCATCAAATCCCAGTCCGCTGAGCATGCAGGAGAAATGATGGTTGATCAAAAAAGCATCAATAAGCATGGGCTTTCCTGTAAATATCAGGTCAATTGCTTTTGCTGAGTTTTTAGAAATGCCTGCACAAAGTGCCAAACCATTACCTGAGCCGCATGGTATCAAACCAAAATGTACGCCTGTATCTCTTAAATTATTTACTACTGCATTAATGGTACCATCGCCACCCGCTACCACCACATCTGTAAATTGCTCTTCATTGATTTTCTTCCGCACCTCATCATACCTGCCTTGGGCATTGGTGGGGAGCATCACAAATTCAATTTTCTGAGCCGTGGCCTTTTTCTCAATTAGCTGCCTGATATTGGATCTGTTGCCATTACCAGCTATAGGATTTAATAAAAAAACAATCTTACGTTTCATATATCGAGCGATCAGGTAAAAATTGCAAAAATAGCCGGATATAAAATAATAATTAATTAAAAAGACCGTATGTGGCATACTGCTACATACGGTCTGTTGGAATTGCTCCTTGAAATGTTAGGCCCGTTGTGACACCTTTTTCCTGCTTTTCAATGCCTGCTCAATAGAGGCAGATAAATTCTGAAAAGTAGGTTTGCCTTCAAATCTTTCTCCATTAATAAAAATGGCGGGCACTTCTGTTACCCCAGCCTCTACTGCCTGTGCCTGATCGTCTCTCACATACCATCCGTATTTGGAGTTCATAAGGTCTTCCAGGAAGTGTTTACCAGTTACTCCTGCATCGCGTGCATAACCTTTTAGGCTTATAGTACCCAGATTACGCTGATGTTGTAGCAACAAATCATGCATTTCCCAAAATTTGCCTTCCTGGCCTGCCCCAATGGCAGCTTCGGCTGCCTTAAATGACCGCTGATGTATGCGTGTCATTGGAAAGTGACGGAAATTATATTTGATCTTTCCTTTGTAGGTTTCCAGCAAGTGAACCATCACATCATGTATTTTTGCTGTATCACTGCTTTCATAATCACCATATTCTACAATCATCACCTTAGCTTCGGGATCGCCTACGATCATTTCTTTAGGAGGAATAATCCTTTCTTCAACTTTAAGCTTCATAGTTCCTTTCTTTTATACGTTGTTGTTGTCAAAACAAATGCCATTTAACTTATACGCTCTTTACTATCTGCATATCGCTCAATTATAATTTGCCGAATGCGCACTTGTCTTGATTATCAATAAATTGCCGCAAGATACGATATTGTGCCATATTGTCTTAGGGTTGCCTGAACAAATTAACAAAAATCAGGTAGGTTTGGGTGATAATTGCGTAATTATACGATGTCGAAAGCCACAAAATCAGAAATTAAGTTTTTAGAAGGTCCACAATCAAGGTGGAAGGAGTTTACGTTCACACTCTCTGTAATAAAGGAATTTATTAAAGGTTTCAGAGCCCTCCATTTTGTTGGACCTTGTGTTACCATCTTTGGATCTGCCCGCTTTAAAGAAGACCATATGTATTACCAGCTTACACAAACATTAGCCGGTGAAATAGCCAAACTGGGTTTTACCATCATGACTGGCGGGGGACCTGGTATAATGGAAGCCGCCAACCGGGGCGCAAGAGAAGTAGGTGGAAAATCAGTGGGATGTAATATTATTCTTCCATTTGAGCAAAAACCTAATCCTTATCTTGATAAATGGGTGAACATAAAATACTTTTTTGTACGTAAAACCCTGCTGATAAAATATTCTTACGCCTTTGTGGTAATGCCCGGAGGTTTTGGTACGATGGATGAATTTTTTGAAGCCTTAACGCTTATTCAAACAAAGGTTATAGAATCATTTCCTATTATTATTTTCTGCAAAGATTTTCATGAAAAGTTGATGGCATATATAGATCATTTAAAAACAGCCGGTACTATTTCACCCGAAGATCTTAACCTGGTATTACTTACCGACTCTGTTGATGCTGCTGTTGAACATTTAAAATCAAAAAGCATTGAGCAATTCGGACTTAAATATGCCAGTCCTAAACCGATGGGATGGTTGTTTGAGAAGCGGTTTTTCAGATAGTATAACTTATAAATTTTTAGAGAAAACGGATTCACTGTTGCAGTCTGTTACAATCCAGCTTCCTTCAGCTATTTCTTCTTCGAGCTCATTGGCATCCCAGCCGCAATAGCCAATAAATATTTTTATATCTGCCGGAGATATATCGATGTGATTAATATGCTCAATAGCTTTTTTGAAATCACCGCCAAGGTATATTTCTTCAATTACAAGGCTCCCTTCAGGGATAAGATCATTGCGTCGATGAACAAAATAAAGATGATCCTTGTCTACCGGACCGCCATCATATAAAGGAAATGCAGGACTACTGCTGAATTCCACCAATTCATTGAGCGAACGTTCAAATATTTTATTCACTACAAAACCCAGCGCACCTTTTTCATTATACTCGGCAATAAAAATGATGGTCTTTTGAAAGTTCGGATCTTCCATCGAAGAAGAACTGGTTAATATGGTGCCGGGAGAAATGTGCATTAGCCAACAAATCTAATGATAGATATTTAGTCATAGGTTGGTTCATATTCTTAATAAAAAAGGCACAAGCCTGGCAATTCCCAAGCCTGCGCCTTACACTAAAATTCCACTATAACTATTACAACAAGTTTTTCTCTGCAAGATATTCTGCAATCTGTACCGCATTAGTAGCAGCACCTTTGCGAAGATTATCGCTTACAATCCACATGTTCAGTGTATTGGGCTGCGTTTCATCTCTTCTCAATCTTCCCACAAATACTTCATCCCGCTCATGCGCATCTTTCGGCATCGGGTAAACCGCATTGGCGGGATCATCGGCAACAATAACGCCAGGTGCCTTTTCCAGCAGGCTTTTTACTTCACTCAGATCAAAGTCCTTTTCGAATTCTACATTCACACTTTCGCTGTGTCCACCCATTACAGGTATGCGAACGGTAGTGGCAGTAACACGAATGCTATCATCTCTCATAATCTTTTTTGTTTCATTCACCATCTTCATTTCTTCCTTCGTGTAGCCATTATCAATAAACACATCAATCTGCGGAATTACATTCAGGTCAATAGGATATTTATACGCCATAGGGTAAGCTACATCATCTCCTTTTACTGATTTTACCCGCTCGCCCTCTAATTGCTCTACTGCTTTTACGCCGGTGCCTGTAACACTCTGGTAAGTGCTTACTACAATTCTTTTGATGCCATACTTTTTATGCAATGGATTTAATGCCACAACCATCTGTATGGTAGAGCAATTAGGGTTAGCAATGATCTTATCGTCTTTTGTCAGCGCATCGGCATTTATTTCGGGTACCACTAATTTTTTGGTAGGGTCCATTCTCCATGCAGAAGAATTATCAATCACTGTAATGCCTGCTTCAGCAAAAAGCGGGGCTTCTTTTAAAGAAGTACTACCACCGGCAGAAAACAAAGCCACATCTGGTTTTGCAGCAATAGCGTCGGCAGCACTTACCACCTTAAACTTTTTTCCCTTAAAGGTCACATCCTTTCCAACAGATTTTTCTGAGGCAACCGGAATTAACTCAGTAACAGGAAAATTTCTTTCAGCAAGTACCTGTAACATTTTGGAGCCAACCAATCCTGTGGCTCCTACTACTGCAACTTTCATTGTGGTTTGTTTTATTGTTTTAGTTGTGATGAATAATTATTATAAAAGAAGAAGCCTTTCCTGTTGTGGAAAGGCTTCGAATATATTAGTTATACAATACACTTCTTAACCTTTCCAAAGTAGGAACTGTTTCTTTGTGCGCTTTGTATGTTTCATCATTTTTGTCATGAATGGCGGCAAAGGTAATCTGCGTTATGGATTCTTCCAAAAATAAACGCAGAATCATTACAAATATTTACAGCCCGTAAAAAAAGTTGATTCAGCAACAACCATACTTCTTATCGGCTAAATAACGTTGTATTAAACCGGCTGTATTTTTTCGCATTCATTATTCAATATTTTTGTACTGATTTAAACCGAATACTATGCGCAAAGGGTTTGTTATTACTGCATGTATATCATTGCTTGTTACTGTTTATTTAGCTTTTGCCGTTAATCTTTGGTGGCTGGCAGGTGTAGGAGTGGTTATATTATTTACAATCATGGGTATACACGATATGGTTCAAACCCGTCATTCAATTATGCGTACTTACCCGGTATTGGGCCGTATGCGATACTGGATGGAAGACCTGCGACCAAAGATGTACCAGTATTTTGTTGAATCTGATATTGATGGCCGACCTATCAATCGTATTGACCGTTCTACTATATACCAGCGTGCCAAACGACAAACAGATACCATGCCTTTTGGCACACCGCTGAATGTATATGAAGAAGGGTATGAATGGATGAGCCATTCTATTGCACCAAAGGACTTCAACAAACTCGATCATAATCCACGCGTAATTATTGGCAATAAAGATTGTAAACAGCCTTATTCTGCAAGCATTTTTAATGTATCTGCCATGAGTTTTGGATCGCTTAGTCCCAACGCCATTGAGGCTTTAAATGCGGGCGCCAAAATAGGTGGTTTTGCGCATAATACCGGCGAAGGTGGGATAAGCCCGTATCATTTGAAGCATGGAGGAGATATAATTTGGCAGATAGGTACTGCTTACTTTGGATGCAGGGATGACCAGGGAAATTTTTCTGCCGAAGTATTTCAAAAAACGGTGGATAAGCCGCAAATAAAAATGGTGGAACTTAAAATATCCCAGGGCGCAAAGCCTGGCCATGGAGGTATATTACCCGCTAAAAAAAACACACCTGAAATTGCGGAGATCCGTCACGTACAGCCATTTACAACAGTGTATTCTCCTCCATTTCATTCAGCCTTCAGCACACCAAAAGGACTGATGTTGTTTATACAGGAATTGAGAAATCTATCAGGAGGAAAACCAACCGGGTTTAAATTATGCATTGGTAAGAAAAGTGAATTTGCCGGTATATGCAAGGCAATGATAGAGCTTGATATTTATCCCGACTTTATTACCGTAGATGGGGGTGAAGGAGGAACAGGCGCTGCGCCACAGGAGTTTTCCAATTATGTAGGTGCGCCAATGATGGATGGACTTGCTTTTGTGCACAATATGCTGGTAGGATTTGGTATTCGCCATCATATTACTGTAATCGCTTCGGGAAAAATTCTGTCAGGCTTTCATTTATTAAGAGCGGTGGCTTTGGGAGCAGATGCCTGCAACAGCGCAAGAGCTATGATGATGGCGTTAGGTTGTATTCAGGCGTTACAATGTAATACCAATAAATGTCCTACTGGTGTAGCCACACAAGACCCTTCACTGTCTGTAGGATTGGTAGTGAATGATAAAAAGCAACGGGTAGCCAATTATCACGAAGACACACTCAAAACCTTTATAGAACTTACCGGCGCCGCAGGATTAGACAATTACAAACAGTTAACACGATCACATATTTACCGGCGTGTGTTTATGAACGAAATGAGAACGTTTGAAGAGATTTTTCCATCACTCGAGCCGGGCTGTCTTATAAATGGCACCATTCCTGAAAAATATAAACAGGATATGGAAGCAGCAAGTGCGGATAGATGGTAGAAAACAGGCAGGAGTAAGCAGGCAGAAGGCAGAGTTATTCGTATAGTATCTTACACGCTCGGTTTCACGTTTCACGTCTATCCTCTCGCGTCTTACGATTCACTACTTCAACCGTTTTATCTTTACCATTTCAATACGTGTATCACTTACGTTGATGATGTCAAACTCGTAGCTATCAATAATAATGCGGTCTTTGATCTTTGGAATCATTTCATACATCGAAATAATATATCCCGAAAGTGTTTCTGATTCGTGCTCATTAAAATCAAAATGATATTTCTTATTCAGGTAATCCAGTTCAAGTCTTCCTGAAAATATGTATTCATTCTCTGCAATCTGCTTTTCAACAAACCTGTCGGTGTCATATTCATCACGGATCTCTCCAAAAATTTCTTCCAGCAGATCCTCCATTGTTATAATGCCAGCGGTACCACCAAACTCATCTACCACCCATGCAATACTTTTTCTTTCTTTTGTGAACTTGCTTATAAGATCTGTAGCACTCATGCTTTCAGGAACAGCAGGAATGGGCATTAATATAGATGAGATGCTGGGCGGGTTTTTAAATAATTCTATCTGGTGAACATACCCGTGTATATTGTCTATATTACCATTGTATACTACAAGCCTGCTCAATTTTGTTTCAATAAATTTTTGTCTTAGCTGCTCTATGGAAGTTGACATTTCAACCGCTTCTATTTCTTTACGAGGTATGAGACATTGCCTTATTTTAACCGAAGGCAGCAGCAATGCATTTTCAAAAAGCTGTGTGTTGATATCCTGCGTTCCGTCTGACTGATCTTTATTCTGCTGTATAAATGTTTCAAGATCAACCGGCGTAATGGCTGCTTTTTGTTCAGACATTCTTACGTTAAACAGGTAGGTTAAAAGCCATTCAGAAATGGTTATAAAGAAAGAAGCGATTGGGTATAATAACCCGTGAAAAAAATCAAGTATACCTAATTGTGCAAACAGCGAAAGAACAGAATCATTTTTTGCCCTGAATAAAGCTTTGAAAGAAAATTGTACTATTACAATAATCAAGGTTGAGAGCAGTGTTTCAAAAATAAGCCGCAGGTATTTTACAGATCCTGAAAAAGTATCTGTAAAATGTTTTTCTATCCAATCCCATGCGGGTGATAAAAATTCACCTACCAGTAACCCATACACTACAACGGTAATGGTTAACCCAATAATAGTAGTGCCAATAAATTTCACGGGGTTTTCCAGCAATTGAGATAAAACCCTGCCGCTCCGCAAACCCTGTTTTCGCTTTAATTCAAATGAAAATTTATTGGCAGATACAAAAGCTACTTCAATGCCGGCAAAAAACCCTACCAGCAATAAAGTAAATACAATGCCGATTATCTTTAATAAGTCTACGTTATTCATTGCCTCTTAAAATAATGAATTACCAGTTGATGCTACAAGGTACAAAATATTGACAATTACGTGGTTAAACGCACTTCACGCATAAAAACACCTAATTAACGGATGATTGGGTGATATAGTATTTATGCGTTGATGTATCCCATTACCAGTTGCTCTGCTTCCGCACAAGCATCCGAAAGGTTACTGTTAACAATGGTATGGTTAAAGTGCTCTTTAAAAGATAGCTCGTAAGAAGCTTTATTTACCCTGGCTGCCAGCGATTCCTCCGTTTCTGTGCCACGGCTTTCCAATCTCTTTTTTAATTCATCAACCGAAGGCGGTTGAATAAAGATGGACAGCGAGCAATCCGGATAACGCTCCTGTATACGCAGTGCACCTTTAACGTCAATATCAAGCACTGGTGTTTTTTTCATCGCCCATATCCGTTCTATTTCCGATTGCAGCGTGCCATAATATTTTCCTTCGTACACCATTTCCCATTCTACAAATTCATTATGCTGAATTTTAGTACGGAATGCTTCTTCACTTATAAAATAATAATCTCTTCCATTTACTTCATTAGCTCTTGGCTTACGTGTAGCCGCAGAAATGGAGAAGGCGAGTGTAGAAAGATACTTATTCAGCAAAAAATGTACAATAGATGTTTTTCCTGCACCTGATGGAGCCGTTATTACGATGATTTTATGATTGTGCATAAGTGAATGGTCAATAGTGAATGGTCAATAGTGAAAAGTGAGACGATAAACGTGGAACTTTTTATCCGTCATCATTCACTATACATTCATCAACTTTTAATAAAATATTGCAGCTACACCCGTTTTATCTGCGCACCCAAAGCATTGAGCCGTTGATCAATATATTGATAGCCCCGGTCAATCTGCTCAATATTCTGAATAGTGCTTTTTCCTTCTGCGCTTAATGCAGCAATCAGCAATGAAACACCTGCACGAATATCAGGACTGCTCATGGTAATGCCACGTAAGCTTTGCTCTCGTCCCAAACCTATTACCGCAGCGCGATGAGGATCACACAAAATAATCTGTGCGCCCATGTCAATCAGCTTATCTACAAAAAACAACCGGCTTTCAAACATTTTCTGGTGAATAAGTACCGACCCTTTTGCCTGCGTAGCTATTACCAATACTATACTCAGCAAATCAGGTGTAAAACCTGGCCACGGATGATCGTAAATGGTCATTACTGAACCATCTAAAAAAGTTTGTATCTCATATACTTCCTGTGAGGGAATATGAATATCATCTCCCACAAAATTCATGTGGATACCCATCTGGCGAAACTTATCCGGTATCTGGCCCAGGTGTTCAATTCCCGCATTTTTTATAGTGATGTCACTTTGTGTCATTGCTGCAAGCCCGATAAAAGAGCCTACTTCAATCATATCGGGTAGCATGCTGTGAACAGTGCCGCCTAATTCTGTTACACCTTCAATAGTAAGCAGGTTAGATCCGATGCCGCTTATTTTGGCGCCCATGCGGTTCAACATTTTGCACAATTGCTGCAAATAAGGTTCACAGGCGGCGTTATAAATAGTAGTGATGCCTTTTGCCAGTACTGCTGCCATCACAATATTAGCCGTACCAGTAACCGAAGGTTCATCCAATAACATATTGGTGCCTTTCAGCATTGGAGCTTCCAGGTGAAAAAATCCATCTTCAGAATGATAATTAAACCCAGCTCCTAATTTTTCGAACCCCACAATATGTGTATCCAATCTTCTCCTGCCAATTTTATCGCCCCCTGGTTTGGGTATAAAGGCTTTTTTAAATCTTGCCAACAACGGCCCAGCCAGCATAACGGAACCGCGTAAACGACCACTCTTTTTTTGATAGCCCTCACTCAACAGGTAATCAACATTTACATTGTTTGCCTGAAACACACAGGTGTGGCGGGTTTGGCGATCAATCTTTACATTCATTTCTCCCAGCAACTCAATTAAAAGATTTACATCCAGTATATCAGGAATATTGTGGATGGTTACTTTTTCTGCAGTAAGCAGTACAGCGCTTATAATTTGCAAGGCTTCGTTTTTAGCGCCCTGGGGAGTAATTTCCCCCTTTAGCTTTTTGCCACCTGTAACTTCAAATGAATGCATGATTAAAAAATGTTTGCAAATATAAAACCCCGGCGGTGTTTATACTGCCGGGGTTCTTTATTTTTTGAAGATATAACTTATTTAAACCTCTTCTTAAAATGCTTGCCGCCGCCTTTACCATTGCGGTCGTTGCGATCGTTACGTCCGCCGCCGCCATTTCTTTGTTGAAAATTATTCTTACCACCACGCTGAAAACGACCATTGTCTCTTGAATCTCTTTCCCTGTATGCCTTTACAAAAGGAGTATTGGTGAACTCCAGTTGTCCGCTGGTGATGTTATTTAACTCACTCCTTATGGCATCATCATGCACCAGTTCCTTGTGCCATGTATTGTAAGCGAGTTTCATATAGTAAGCTATAGCATTCGCAAAGCCTGATCGCTTTTCAGGATTTTCTTCTTTTAAAGCTTTATTAATTACAACCTCAAGGTTTTTACCAAGATGGGAATAACGGGGATACCTTTTGGGGTAAGGAAGGATCTCGGGTTTTGATTTTAATGTTTCCCGTGTGGGAATAGGATACGGACTATCAACATCCAGCTTAAAATCGGATATTAAAAAAAGGTGATCCCATAATTTATGGCGAAAGTCTTCAACGTTCTTTAAATGTGGATTCAGAAAGCCCATTAATTCTATTAATGCGTGGGCATTTTTCTGCCTCTTTTCCCTGTCTTCAATGCTGATTACAAAATCTATCATCTTTTGAATATGGCGGCCGTACTCCCGCATTATCAGATGATTTCTGGTGGTATTATACTCCATGTATTAATTCTATGTGAACAAAAGTACAAAAGAGTTGGCATTTTAAAATACCAACTCTTTGCTAGTTATTTGTACAAAGTACGCTTTTAATTTGAGATGCGGCCTATTTTATTACCAACCTGCTTACATTCTGTTCTTTTGTTGTAAGATTAGTGGCTCTTATAAAATATACACCTGATGCATGCTGTTGCCTGAATGTGAATACCTGCGAGCTAGATCCATTTGTATTGATCTTGCTGTTTTCAACCACCTGGCCTGTACTGTTTATAAGCTCAACCTGCAGTGTATTTTTTTGTGCCGTTTTAAATTGTAAGGTTACTTCCTTATCTGCCGGGTTAGGAAACAGGGTAAGCAATGATTGTGATGCTTTACCTGCATCAATAATCCGTATAGCTGAATATTGTATGTGACCCGCTGCATTGGTTTGCTTTAAGCGGAAATACATTTTGCTATTGATATTAGAAGGAACATCGTATCCGAATTCGTATTTTACTACTGTTGTAGATAATGCTGGTTTCTGGCTTTGCATTGTTCCTATTGATGTAAAATCAGCGCCATTGGTGCTCATTTCTACACCGTAAGTTATACCGTTTTCTTCCTGCTCTTTTGTCCAGCTTAATTCCACATTATTATCAGCCGCGCTTTTTGCAAAGAAATCTACTCTTCCTATAGGTAAAACGGTATTAGAACAATAAGTATAAGTAACAGACATATTGATATTAGTAGCCATGGTTACGTAGTTCAACGTATAGTGTGAACCAATACCTAAAGCAAAAAACGATGGTATAATGCTGTATACAATGGCTACGCTACCGCTGGCACCAGTATAAGATGCAAAAGATCCCGAACCAACACTTGTGCCATAAATTCTGTTATCAGGTGCCAGGGCATCTCCCCACCATTCGTTCGATCCATCACCATTCACCGTATAAGGAGGGAGCACCGTTGGATTATCGCTTGCACCTAGGGTGGTATCAGGATAGTAGATAGTAGTATCATTTATAACAACTGTTCCCAGTCCAGGCGCATTGATCCTGTCTCTTCTTCTAAATTCCATATCAGTAAAAGAGTTGGCAAATCCATCACCATTTACTAACTGCAGCATAGTAAACCCTGAAGTAGTTAAGTTAATATTAACGCCTATTAATGTACCCATTGAAGGGTTGAACTTTGGAAAGTTATAGGTTTCTGTTAAGCTTACAGGGCTTCCTGTATTGGTATAGGTAACCGTTTGTGGCGAGCCACTGGAACATTGGGCATATCCCTCATCGAAATTTAATAAGGCATATACGATGATTATACAGATAGGTAGAGATTTAAGCCTCATAGAACAAAATTTTAGTTTACGATAGGTTTGGATACAGTAACAAAAATCATTTTTCAATTCAACAATGCCTTTCTGATTCTTCAAAGCGGCTGATTAACTTTGCCGCCTGTTTATCATTTGTTAAGCCAGGTGATGTAACTAATATATCACGTACAAAATCGGTCACATCGCCACCTATGTTAAACATTGTTTGTATCATTTAATTGTATGTAATGCGAGTAATCATAAGTCAAAACGAGCGCTTTTTACCAAAGGACAAATGGTTTTCTGATTTTGCTCACAATATGGCGTTGAATCTCTGCAAACAATATCCGCAATACGGGTTTTTTCTGTTATCTTATGATAGTAAGTCAACACTACCATTGCCCGAAAATGCAAGCCAAATCAACGTTACATATCCATTCATTATAAATTGGATATGCAAAAAATGGTGGTATGAAAAAAAAATAAAAGCCACTATACAGCAGGTGAATGCAGATGCCATAATATCATTTTCACACAATAAAGCAAATACCATTATTCCTGAATACCGGGTTATTCTTAATGCTGCAATACCGCAGGCTGCGGCACTTTCAAATAATGTGAGGCTGCTTACCACATCCATGTCTGTAAAAAAAGAATTGATGAGCCGGCAGGTATCCGAAGAAAAAATAAAAGTCATTCGCCCTTATATTGAAGATGTTTATGCACCTGCTGATTTTGATACGGCTGAGGAAGTGAAAAAAAAACACGCGGCAGGAAAAGAATATTTTTTACTTGATGCTTCTGATACTTCCAATGCTGTTATCATCAATGTGCTGAAAGCATTTTCAGTCTTCAAAAAATGGCAGCGGAGTGATACACAATTATTGTTGATAAACATAAATACGAATGTTGAACTAAATAAACTGCTGGAAACTTATAAGCACAAACAAGATGTACAAATACTGACTGACAGCATATCACGCAATAGTGAAATAATATCTGCTGCCTTTGCATTTATATATTTACCTGTAAAAGATGATTTTGGCTTGAACCTGATGCAGGCAATGCATTGTGATGTTCCTGTTTTAACCTGTGAAGCAGATGTATTAAAAGAAATAGGCAATGATGCGGTATTATACGTTGATGCAGCAGATGTAAAAGATATCAGCGAGAAACTGATAAAAGTATTTAAAGATGAAAAGCTGAGAAATCAATTGATACAAAAATCACGGATACAGCTTAAAGAACTTGCTGCAGAAGATATATTATGAACATTGCCGCATTTGGCTTTTAACATACGGTAGGATGAAAAATCTCAAAATCTCCAATCACTTCTTACATTTGCGCTACATTTTTATTTACTGAATAATGCAACAGTCAAAGATCGTCATCGATGTAAAATTAGGCCCCGACAAAGTTCCGCAGGAAATATTATGGAATGCTTCGGCCAGCAGTGCTGAAGAAAATCAACCTGCCAAAGCCATGATGCTGGCATTTTGGGATGGGCAGGAAAAATCAGCTTTGCGTATAGACCTATGGACAAAAGAAATGATGGTAGATGAAATGGGAGATTTTTTTTACCAGACAATCATGACCATGGCTGATTCTTACAACAGGGCAACACACCAAACAGAACTGGTAAATGATATGAAAAAATTTGCCACTGATTTTTATAAGAAATCCAGAGATCTGTTGGAAAAGAAATAACAGCTATCAGTATTCAGGTAATCTTTTAAATTAAATTCATTTTCGTTTAAATACTATTCATATGGCACTGGAACAAACCATTAACGATCAGCTAAAATCAGCCATGCTGGCTAAAGATGAAAAAAGACTCAGGGGCTTAAGAGCAATTAAAGCAGCGATTATTATAGCTAAAACTGCAGAAGGAGCGGGTGGCCAGATTTCTGAAGACGATGAAATAAAAATGCTGCAAAAGCTGGTGAAGCAAAGAAAAGATTCACTGGAAATTTTTAAGCAGCAAAATCGTGCAGATCTTGCACAAAAAGAACAGGAAGAAATAGAAGTGATAGAAGCCTTTTTGCCTAAACAACTGAGCGAAACGGAACTAAAAGAAATACTGACAAAAATTATTGCAGATACAGGCGCATCATCACCGGCTGATATGGGTAAAGTGATGGGAGCCGCAACCAAACAATTAGCCGGAAAAGCTGATGGCAAAACGATCAGCGCCCTGGTTAAAACACTGTTGGCAAATTAATTTTATTATTGGTACAATGCTCTGCCATGTGGATTGATATTGTATTTCTGATCATACTGATAATTGCAGTAATAAAAGGGATAAGACGTGGCATTATCATGGCATTGTTTTCATTTATCGGATGGTTTATAGGATTGGCTGCAGCATTAAAGCTATCTGCTGTTGTAGCAGTGTATTTGCAAGATCATACTTCCGTTAATACAAAGTGGTTGCCCTTATTCTCCTTCATTTTAGTGTTTGTGATTGTTGTTATTTTGGTACAGATGGCCGGCAAGGCGCTTGAAAATGTATTTGATTTCACTATGCTGGGCTGGGTTAACAGGCTGGGAGGCGCTTTGCTATATGCAGGCATGTATACGCTTGTTTTTAGCGTTGTATTGTTTTATGCCGGTAAAATGCAATTGATACAGGCATCTACCTTTAACGACAGCAAAGCTTATGCGCTGGTAGGCGGGTTAGGACCTTCAGTGATAGAAGCAGTAGGCGCTATCATTCCTGTATTTAAAAACATCTTCCTGGAGCTGGAACACTTTTTCGAAAACATCGGGAAGAATCATTCATCTTAAATTACTTTTTCGTTGAGTCCTGGCTGTTAGCAGTACTATCTTTAGGCCTTGCAGTGCTATCAGTTCCGTTAGTAATATTTTCCGGCATTGGTATCTGGCCATTGGTAGGATTTCTTAGTGTAATGGTTTTGAAATCCTGTGTAGCAGTAAATCCTTTTTCAGCGGGTAATATAGTACCGTCTTTCTTTGTAATAAGCGCAGGTTTATCCGTGTAAAAAATCTGCTTGTTTTGCTCCCACCACAATTCTTTACATCTCACGGTATCCTGACTTATTTTCTGTATAGCAACCACGCTGTCTTTTAAAAAAGCTTTGTTCTGTCCTTCAATATATCTTCCATACTTCGCATCCACTACGCTTTCAATCTGCAGGGAATCATTGTAAAAATCAATATGCAATGATTGCGGAAACTCAACCCTGGGTAGTGTATCCTGGTAGCGATACATAACCGGCGCAGTAAGTTTTGATTTTACTTTGCCGGATTGGCTATAGAATAACTGAACATTTTTTGCTTCGTCTACTCCTATTTTCTTCTTTACTCTTTCCTGCAATACCTTTTCATCATTTTCACAGCTACTGAATAATAAAGTCAATATACAGATACAGGAAAAAATAAAAAGAATAATGCTTTTACCGCTATATGTCATTATGATAGGTGGGTTTTATCTGCAGTTAGTTGTATTCACTGATTGCATACAATCCTTTGTAAATAAGATGTGGGTCGGCAAATATCTTGTTTTTCATTAGTTGGGCAAAATAGGGCGAATCACCCCCGGTTAAAAGCACGTTAAAGTTGCTATAGCGTTCTGCATAAGCATCCACCATTCCATCAATCTCCTTAGCCATTCCTAAAATTACGCCGCTGGTTATATTGGTTCTTGTATCATATCCAATTAATGGAAAATTCCAATCTGCTTTTACCAAAGGCAATTTCGCTGTATAATCTCTTAACGACTTAAGCCGCATTTCCATACCAGGCGAAATACCTCCACCTAAAAATTGTTTATACTTATCAATAAAGTTGTAGGTAATGCAGGTGCCTAATCCCACAACAAGGTTATGTTTGCCCGGAAAAAATTCTACTGCAGCTGCTGAAAGCGCAAGCCTGTCGGCTCCTATTGTTTCTGGTTTTGTTACCGGTGCAGTAAAAGGTAATTGGGTAGTATTGGAAAGCAGGTGAAATTTTGAATGAGCACTTAATACCTGTTCCATTTCTTTATTGTGATCAATAACCGAAGACAAAATTGTTTTCTGAGGAGCTATTTTTTCTACCAGTTGCCTTATAGTAAGTGTTTCCATATCTGGTAACACTTCTTCATACTGCAAGTTACGGTCTTTAAATACAGCATACTTCAAACGTGTATTACCAAAATCGAAGCAAACAGTTATCATTGTTACAGTTTAAGTTGGTTGTAAAATAAGCGCTATCAAAAATCTGATAAAATAATTTATTTACAGAATTACTATAAAAATAAACTTCGCATATGTACAATTGAGGTGAAATGCCCCTTGGAAGAAAGATTTTATGATCTATAACTATTAAATTTGTGGTCTGCCAGTGAAAACAGATTCACGGTTTGTCAATGTATCGTTTGCCTCCAATAGGTTTTTTTAATCCGGAATGTGATTTTGTAAAAGTTGAGCATTATAGTAGCATGCGATATAATGCATTTTGTAAATTCTATCCATGACAGCAGAACATCAACGTCTTTCGGTTAATGCATCAAGAAGAATACCATTGGAACAATGGGGCCCATATTTAAGTGAACGCCAATGGGGTACCGTTCGGGAAGATTATAGTGGTAATGGCGATGCCTGGAATTATTTTCCTTTTAAACATTCACACAGCCGCGCTTACAGGTGGGGAGAAGATGGATTGGCAGGCATATGCGATTTTTTTGGAAATCTTTGCTTTGCCATTGCATTATGGAATGGCAAAGATAAAATATTAAAAGAAAGGCTGTTTGGTCTGGGCAATGGCGAAGGCAATCATGGTGAAGATGTAAAAGAGCTGTATTATCATCTTGATAATATACCATCGCATTATTATATGGAATACCTGTATAAATATCCGCAGCAGGCTTTTCCATATGAAAAATTGTTAGAGCACAACCGCATGCGCTCAAGGCTGGAGCCCGAATACGAGATACTGGATACAGGTGTGTTTGATAAGGATGAATATTTTGACGTAAAAGTTACGTATGCCAAACAAAGCTCGCAGGACATTGTTATTAAAATAGATGTTTGTAACAGGGGTCCTAAAGTAGCTTCAGTAACGGTATTGCCTACCCTTTGGTTTTACAACAGGTGGAGTTATGTAGGAACGGATAAAAAACCCATCATTACACAGCTTAACAGAAATGCAGTAAAAGCCAATCATCATCGCCTGGGAACCTACTATTTGTATTATCAGCGTGCAGATGATAGCTTTTTTACAGAAAATGAAACCAATACAGAAAAAATAGGTGGAGAACCCAATCAAACACCTTTTGTAAAAGATGCTTTTCACGATGCTATTATTGAGGGAAAAAATTTAAAGGCGCTGCGTCAAAGAAAAACCGGAACTAAATTTTCACCTGTATATCATTTACGGGTTCGTTCGGGCGAAACAAAAACCATTTATTGCCGGCTAAGCAACAAGTTCACTGAAAATGCTTTTGCCAAAGGGTTTGAAAAAATATTCGATACACGGAAGGAGGAAGCAAATGCTTTTTACTCGGAAATATTACCCGCCGGGATGAGTGAAGACATGGCGCAGATTCAACGCCAGGCGCTCGCTGGCTTATTGTGGAGCAAGCAGTATTATCATTTTGATGTTGAGCGTTGGCTCACTACCAGTGATGGAATAAGCCCTGTAAGTTCGGGTAAACTTAATGGCCGCAATCACGACTGGAAGCATTTGAAAAACCAGGATATTATTGCTATGCCCGATAAATGGGAATATCCCTGGTACGCCGCATGGGATCTTGCTTTTCACTGCATTTCTATGGCTGTGGCCGATCCATGCTTTGCAAAACACCAGATGTTGCTCATCATGCGGGAATGGTATATGAAACCCGACGGACAATTACCAGCATATGAATGGAATTTTAGTGATGTGAACCCGCCCGTACAAGGCTGGGCAGCTTTGCAGGTTTATTATATTGACAAGAAAAGAGAAGGTAAAGGTGATATCTACTTCCTGAAAAAAGTGTTTCAAAAGTTGTTGATCAACTTTACCTGGTGGATGAACAGAAAAGATATAAAAGGAAACAATCTTTTTGAGGGAGGATTTTTAGGACTGGATAATATTGGTGTGTTTAACCGCAGTTCTCAATTAGGCACCAACATGCATCTTGAACAGGCGGATGGCACAAGCTGGATGGGCATGTATGCGTTGAATATGATGGATATGGCCCTTGAAATTGCCATTCACGATAAAGCGTTTGAAGATACTGCTACAAAATTTTTTGAGCAATTTGTATTGATTGCCGAAGCACTTAACCTGCATGGTTTATGGAATGAGGAGGATAAATTTTTTTACGATACTTTATCAATTGCTGGCTCCTCGCCATTGCAATTAAGAATACAATCTATTGTTGGATTAACTACATTATTTGCTGTATCCAATATTGAAAAAAAGGCGTTGGATAAACTGGGAGATTTCAAAAAAAGAATGACCTGGTTTGAATCATACCGAAAACGCAACAACCTTTTTTGGCCTAATGAAGAGGGATTGGATGGTGAAGTTGTATTGTTCTCGTTATTGCCTAAAGAGCGGTTAGTCTTTTTGTTGAAGCGATTACTGAACCAAGATGAATTTCTTTCAGAAGGAGGTATACGGGCTTTATCAAAACATCACGAAGCAAATCCATATTCAGTAACTATCAACGGCATATCCTATACTGCTCAATACGATCCGGGTGATTCTACTTCAGATCTTTTTGGTGGTAATTCAAATTGGCGTGGACCCGTGTGGATGCCAATGAATTACCTTGTTATACAATCCATCAGAAAATACGGATCATTTTACGGGGATAATTTGAAAGTTGAATATCCAACCGGTTCCGGGAAATTACTTTCGCTCGACCAGGTGGCGGATGAGCTTACCAAAAGAGTAATCAGCTTATTTAAAAAAGAAGAGAACGGCGATCGAAAATTGTTTGCTGAACAAAACTGGTTTTACAAAAGACCAGACAATAGTCACCTGGTGTTATTTTATGAATACTTTCATGGCGATAGCGGGCGTGGTCTTGGTGCCTGTCACCAAACCGGTTGGACATCGCTTGTAGCTGAATTAATAAATGAATTGCATCACAAAACCGACAAAACTGACCTGGCATCTGAAGCAGCAGCCGCAGAAAAACGTGCAGGCAATCTTAAATCGGTAAGTGACATTAAGAATACACATACATAGTGCATTCCATTTCCCCCCATTCTGTTATTAAGTAATGCTTTAAAAGCTTTGCAGGCTAAGCTTGTAACCAGTACCTTTGCTGCACTTTTTTAAAAAGTGAGCAATGAGTACACAACATTTATCTGAACAGGAAATAATAAGGAGAGAAAAAAGAGCTGAACTGGAAAAACTGGGTATCAATCCTTATCCTCCGGAGGCTTTTCCTGTTACACATACTGCCGCTTACATCAAACATAATTTTTCAGAAGAGAGAAAAGACGAGTTTGCTGATATCAGTTTTGCAGGCCGCATTATGAGTGTGCGTGATATGGGTAAGGCTTCCTTTGCTGTGTTGCAGGACCATACAGGACGTATACAGATATATGTTAAGAGAGATGATATATGCACCGGTGAAGACACAACATTATATAATACCGTATGGAAAAAATTGCTTGATCTTGGAGATATTATAGGGGTTAAAGGTTATGGGTTCATAACAAAAACAGGTGAAATATCCATTCATGTAAAACGTTTCACTATTCTATCAAAATCCCTCAAACCCTTACCGGTTGTTAGAGAAGCCGATGGCCAAAGTTTTGATGCCGTTACTGATCCGGAATTCAAATACCGCCAGCGTTATGCAGATCTTATCATTAATCCACAGTTAAAAGATACGTTTATAAAACGCACCGTGATGGTAAATACCATCCGCGATTTTTTAAACAGTCATGGTGCGCTGGAAGTAGATACACCGGTATTGCAAAGTATTCCTGGAGGTGCGGCAGCAAGACCATTTATTACGCATCATAATGCGCTGGATATTCCTTTATACCTGCGTATTGCAAATGAACTCTACCTCAAACGTTTGATAGTAGGCGGATTCAATTGGGTTTATGAGTTCAGCCGCAATTTCCGCAATGAAGGAATGGACCGCACCCATAACCCTGAATTCACTATTCTTGAATTTTATGTGGCATACCAGGATTATTTCTGGATGATGAATACCACTGAAAATATGCTGGAACAAATTGCCATAGCCATGCATAATACCACCGATGTGCCTGTTGGTGATAAGACCATCAGCTTTAAAACTCCTTTTAAACGGGTTTCTATTTACGATGCCATTAAAGAACACACAGGCATTGACGTGAGTGCAATGAATGAAGATGAATTAAGAGATACCTGCAAAAAACTCCATGTAGACGCCAATCCTAATATGGGAAGAGGGAAATTGATTGACTCATTATTCGGAGAAAAATGCGAACATCATTATATACAGCCAACTTTCATTATTGACTACCCTGTTGAAATGAGCCCGCTTACCAAAAAGCATCGCGATAAACCCGGGCTGGTAGAAAGGTTTGAGCTTATGATCAACGGCAAGGAAATAGCCAATGCATATACAGAATTAAACGACCCGATTGATCAACGCGAACGTTTTGAAGAACAGGTGAGATTAATGGAACGCGGCGATGATGAGGCGATGTTTATTGATCATGATTTTTTACGTGCCCTGGAATATGGCATGCCTCCCACAGCTGGCATAGGCATAGGAATTGACCGCTTGTGCATGCTGTTAACCAACCAGGTTTCTATACAGGATGTACTGTTCTTCCCGCAAATGCGGCCAGAAAGGAGAGAAGGAGAATAGGATGCAAATGCTGTATTATTCGCCACCAAAAAGATTACGCCTTTATTGAGTAATAGGTTCACCCTACATTATATATGGACTATAACCGGCGAACAATGTTCAATAATAACAAGCGTGTAAGAATACTTTTCTTTTTGGTGTTGCTGGTATACTCCATTACCGAAATTACTTTTTTTATCACTGAAGATGTAACAGGCGATGAGCCCGAACACCTTTTCTATGGTGTTAAACTGCTACATCTCAACTCATATAAGCGGTCATGCACCACAGACGATAGTAAGATGCCGGTATCTGTACTCAATGCCATACCAAGGGTTGTTCAGCAATTGCTGCATCCGGGTCTTAAAAAAAATGACAATGGTTGGAGCGATGTTGAAAATGGCAGGTACATTACATTTCTGTTTTCGCTGCTTATTCTTGTACTGGTTTTCAGGTGGTCTTCAAATTTATATGGCCCATGGGCGGGCTTGTTTTCAATGGTATTAACTGCCTTTTGCCCAACTTTCCTGGCTCACGCTGGTTTAGTAACAACAGACGCCTATAGTGGGCTGATATTACTGTTGACATTGTATAGCTTATGGAAATATTTGACCGAAGGAGGCACAAAAAATTTTATTGCGTTCTGCATTTTTCTGGGAATGGCACAACTGGTAAAGCAAACCTTCATTCATTTGTATATATGTTTACCGCTCTTTGTTTTACTATGGTTGTGGTTAAATAAAAGACCTGTTTCCTTCAAAAGGGGTTTTCTAAAAATAGTTATACTGGTTATAATAAATCTTCTTATCATAAATATTGGCTTCCTTTTTTATAAAACCGGACAACCGTTGCATAATTACGTATTTGTAAGTAAGCTGTTTAATGCTGTTCAACAACATTCCGGATATTTTGGGAATGTTCCATTGCCCCTACCTGCTCCGTTCCTTTTAGGAATGGATACGGTAAAATATTTTGATGAACTCGGTGGAGGATATCCCGATAGCAGTTTTGGAATGGTTTCCATTCTTGGCTATGCTGAAGCCGGCAAATCGTATTGGTTCTATTATATTGTTTCCATGTTGTTTAAAACACCTTTGCCCGCGTTGTTGTGTTTTATTTTGGCCGGCATTCGAATTTTTTCAAAAAGCAATCGATCTTTTTTTGTAAAAAACGAGTTTTTGCTGCTGTTCGTATTTGCATATTTTCTTGTAGTAATGAGCGTCTTCAATCATATACAAGCAGGGCCAAGGCATATTCTTTTCCTGTATCTGCTGTTGTATATTTTGTGCGGTAAAATTATCAGTGTGCCCTTTAACCCTAGAATGAAATTTGTAATAAGTGTTGGGTTAACTTGGTTGATCATTTCGGTTTATAGTTATTTCAATGCATATCTATCTTATACCAACGAATTGATTTTAGACAAAAAAAATGCTTACAAGATAGTAGGCAATGCTAATCTTGATTTTGTGCAAGGATACAGCAAGGCTCTCGAATATATAAAGCAACATCCTGATGTACAGTTTGCTACTCCTTTTCCGCAGAAAGGTAAGTTTCTCATTTCTGTTGGCTGGTACGAAGATAATTTCAGTGAGCATACCTATAATTGGCTTCGGGCTTACAAACCTATAGACCATGTTCATCACTGCTTTTTGCTGATTGAAGTAAAGTAGATTTCCGATCATTATTTTTGTCTATCTTTTGTTACCGTTAGTTTTTCCATAGTAATATTTTACACATGAGCATCAAAACGCTTTTCTGCAGATTGGTAATAACTTGTTGCTGGGTCTTCGCTTGCTTTTGCATTCAGGCCCAAAAGAAATCCTTGAGTGTTGAACAAATGCTTAAAGGAAAATCGCAGGGCATTATTGATCCTTTGCCTTCCATTGTAGGTTGGGTTGACGATACTCATGTGCTGCTTAATAAAAAAGCTGTTAACAATCTTCCGCCAAACAATTACCTGCTCGATTGTAAAACCGGCAAGGAAATAATATCAACAGAAAAAACAGCAAAAAAAGAACCTGCCAAAAGTGTATTTATAAAAGGAACCAATATTTACCTGAAAGAAGGCGACGAAGCAGAACAGCAATTAACCAATGATGAAGTGCAGAAATACAATCCTACCCTTTCTCCTGATGGAAAATATATAGCCTTCACCAAAAACAATGATCTGTATACCATTGAACTTGCCACAAAAAAAGAAACAAGACTCACGAATGATGGAAGTGATGTGATTTTGAACGGCTATGCTTCATGGGTATATATGGAAGAGATCCTGGGACGCGCCAGCCGTTATCGCGCTTTTTGGTGGAGCCCCGATAGTAAAAAGATCGCATTTTTTAGAAGCGACGACAGCATGGTTCCCCTGTTTAATATTATGAGTGAGGAAGGGCAACATGGTTCCATTATTAAAGAACGATATCCCAAAGCCGGAGATCCTAATCCGAAAGTTAAAGTAGGCATAGTGGCACCTGATGGCGGAAATATTGTCTGGAGTGATTTTAATGAGAACGATGATCAATATTTTGGATTGCCTTACTGGCGACCCGATGGACAGACGCTTTGGGTGCAATGGATGAATCGTGGAGAAGACCATTTGATTATTTATGAAGTAAACAATACAGATGGTTCAAAAAAAGTATTGTACGAAGAGAAACAATCTACCTGGGTAGACCTGGATGATATGGGCAAGCGCATCAGTTTTTTGAAAGATGGAAAACGGTTTATTCTGCAGAGTGATCAAACAGGTTGGAATATGTTGTACCTGTACGATATGAATGGTAAATTAATCAACCCTATTACTATTGGTGAGTATACCGTTAGTTCTATAAATTATATAGATGAAAAAAATCAATGGATCTATTTTACCTGCCGGAAAGATAATTCTACCTGCTTTGATTTGTATAAAGTAAAAATGAATGGGCAGCAATTGCAACGGCTAACTTTCGGTTCTTATAATCATAGCATTAATCTTTCTCCCGGTGGTTCTTATTTTATAACTACTTATTCTAATACCAGCACACCGGGCAAAATGTCATTGGTGAATAATAATGGAAAACTTATAAAAGAGCTTGGCAATGCAAAGAGCATGGATTTTGATACATACGACATGGCATCAACGGAAATTGTTAGAGTAAAAAGTGAAGACGGATTATTTGACCTGCCTATGAAAATAACCTGGCCTTTACATTTTGACAGCACAAAAAAATATCCGGTGCTTATCAGCATATATGGTGGACCGGATGCCGGAACTGTATATGATGGTTTTACTTTTAACGGGCAACAGCAATGGTGGGCAAAAGAAGGATTAATACAGGTTTCAATGGATCATAGAGCCAGCGGACAGTTTGGTAAAAAAGGCGTAAACTATATGCATCGCAACCTTGGCTATTGGGAAATAAAAGATTGGACACAATGTGTAAAATGGTTGATCAGTCATGGAGCAGATAAGAATAAGATTGCGATCAGCGGATTTAGTTATGGTGGTTATATTACCTGCTACGCCTTAACCTACGGTGCGGAATATTTTAAATATGGTTTAGCGGGTGGTAGCGTAACAGACTGGAGTTTGTATGATTCTCATTATACAGAACGATATATGGATACGCCCAAAGAAAACCCGGAAGGATATAAAAGCAGTTCTGTATTTACGCATATTGATAAGTATACAGGGTTACTTCGCATATACCATGGCACAATGGACGACAATGTGCATTTTCAAAACAGCCTTCAGCTTATAAAAAAATTACAGGAAGCAAAAAAGCATTTTGAATTTATGGCTTATCCCGGAGGACTGCATGGATGGGGTGGCAATCAATCACTGCATTCCAGCAATGAAAACAACCTGTTCATCTATAAAAATCTACTGGAAAAAGAAATGCCTGCGGAGATGTGGAAATAATACTTAATGCCGGGAAAACGCGAAACAACAAACCTCACGTCTGTCGTCTCACCTTTCACGATAAATAGCCTATCCTGTTGTAACCTTCTTCCATAATTCAGGAATGCGTTTTATCCAAACCAGTTCGCGTTTTTTAATACTGGCATCGTCTGCAGGGGTACCAAAGTATACTTTACCCTTTTCTAATTTCATGCCAACACCGCTTTGCGCAAGCACCATCACATTATCTTCAATAATAAGCGTTTTGCTTATACCTACCTGTCCCCATAAAGTAACCCCATCTCCCATTGTAACACCACCGGCTACGCCTACCTGCGCTGCTATCAGGCAATTTTTGCCAATGGTTGTATCATGCCCTATATGAATCATGTTATCCATTTTAGTACCTCTGCCGATAATAGTATTATGCGTTACACCACGGTCAATGGTACAACCAGCTCCTATCTCTACATCATCTTCAATTATTACACTTCCGCAACTCTCCATCTTTTTATACCATACATCCCTGTTCTTTTTTGTGTTATAATAAAATGCATCTGATCCTATAACAGTGCCTGGCTGTATAATTACGTTGTTCCCTATAGCACAATGCTCTCTTATAGTAACGTTGGGATGAATGATGCAGTTTTTTCCGATGGTTACATGTTCGCCGATAAATACACCGGGAGCAATATTGGTACCTTCTCCAATAACTGCTGTATCACCAATACTTTTTATTGCGGGTGTATATGGCCTGAAATGTTTTACAATAGTAAGATATGCTTCAAAGGGTTGCTCAACAATCAGCAAGGTTTTATGTGCGGGAAAAGCTGTTTCATTATTGATGATAATAGCCGTTGCGGGTGAATTAATACAAGTATCATAGTATTTAGGATGATCTACAAATACAATATCCTGTGGTTCCACCCTATGAATCTCATTAATTCCTTTAACAAATCCATTTGTATTGCCTACAATACGGGCGCCTATCAATTCAGCTATCCATTGAACAGAAACCGGTGATGGAAAATTCATGGGCGAGTTTTTGGCAAAAGTAAACCAGGCAGCAACAACTTTGCAAAATAATTCAGCTTACTGCAAACATCATCATTCAAAAAAATAAACAGAAGTGATTGATTGAAATACAGTGCTGACAATAGTTACAGCATATACTTATGTTGAAGATCATGAATGATTGATAATAGTTGCATGGTATAAATATCATCAACATATAGGTTGCTATTTCTCTCTGTAAAATGATTTACATGATACTTTACATCCCAAAAGAGTGTTTCATTTCAAAGATGATGGTGATATCCACAAGAAGTATATTGAAAATGTGTATAAAATTTATTCAAAATTTTTTCTTGATAGAGAAAATTATTTTTAATATTGTGTCGGGAATTTTATTCCCGGTACTTACTAACCCATCCATATAATAAAGTCCCTCGTTTAACGGGGGGCTTTTTATTTCTGCATGCATCACGTTTATTACATTATTTATAAGCCTTACCTGGTACTTTCTCAGTTTACTTCTACTGATGAAAAACAATGTCTGAAAGATTTTTTTACAGTTGAAAAAAATGTTTACCCGGTTGGGAGATTAGACTACGACAGCGAAGGACTGCTTATTCTTACCAATGATGTGGCGTTGAATCATCATTTATTACATCCCCACTTTTTGCACGAAAGAGAATACCTGGTACAGGTTGATGGTGCTGTAACAACGGAAGCATTAACCCACTTAGCATCAGGTGTTATGTTCAATGTAAATGGAAAAGATCACCGTTCAAAACCAGCCAAAGCTTTTTTATTGAGTGAACCGCCGGTTGTGCCCGAACGTAATCCTCCCATCCGTTACCGTAAAAATATTCCAACGTCGTGGGTGCGGCTTATTTTAACAGAAGGAAAAAACCGACAGGTAAGAAAAATGACGGCAGCGGTAGGATTTCCTACACTTCGCTTAATAAGATGCAGAATAGAGGGCATCGATATAAAAGATATGCAACCGGGCGATATTAAATCGCTTTCGAGAAATACAATCTATCATCAACTCTTCGGAAAATAAATTACCTTGCTACACAAACCTTGCAGCTATGCTTAGATCAATGACCGGCTTTGGACGCGCAGAAAGAACTATTGGCAAAAAAACTTTTTTAGTGGAGATAAAATCGCTCAACGGAAAACAGTTTGAAATTACGCTGAAGCTTCCTTCCTTGCTAAAAGCGTATGAGTTTGATATCCGTAATGTATTATCTGAAAAATTACTCCGGGGCAGCATTGATTGCAGTATCACATTAAAGCAAAACGGCGCTGCCAAGCCAGTAGTAATAAATTCAGAACTGGCAAAATCGTATTACCAGCAATTATCTGAACTGGCTGAAAGTTTGAAACTGGATACCGCCTCTATATTAAGTTCTTTATTAAAACTGCCCGAAGTAGTAGTTCCTTCCACAGAAATACTGGATAAAGATGAATGGGATGCTTTTGAAGGAGTACTAAACGAAGCCTTAAAAAATATAGATGCGCATAGAATGAATGAAGGCGCTGTGTTGGAGAAAGACCTGGAGTTACGCATCAATAATATATCAGAGCTACAGAATAAAGTAATTGAGCTTGAACCATTACGTCAACAGAAAATACGCGAAGGACTGGTAAAACTACTTGAAGAAAATGTAGGGAAAGATAATTTTGATGGCAATCGCCTTGAGCAGGAGATGATATATTATATTGAGAAGATCGACATCAGCGAAGAACAGGTAAGATTAAAAAATCATTGCGAGTACTTTAAAACGCTTTTAAAAGAAGACAGCGATTCAAAAGGCAAAAAGTTATCTTTTATTTTACAGGAGATAGGAAGAGAAATTAACACTACCGGAGCCAAAGCATACGACTCTACCATTCAAAAAAATGTAGTGGTAATGAAAGATGAACTGGAAAAAGCAAAAGAACAGGTTTTAAATGTTTTGTAAATAAAATTGGCAGACTTGAAAAAAAAGATCGTTTTATCTGTTGTTATCTCTGGCTTAATACTTTGTGTTTTACATCTTACTTCCTGTAAAACAGTAGATATTTTTGAACGCAACGTACCTATACCCAACGATCAATGGGAAAGATCTTTTAAGCCCTCTGTTCAATTTAACATCAGAGATACCATCAACTCCTACAATATATATGTTACACTCAGGCATACCCACGCCTACGATTATAATAATATATGGCTTAACATCAGCTTTGAACTTCCGGGAGATACACTGAGCAAGCAAAGAGTAAACCTGCAGCTTGCCAACGAAAAAGGCTGGCTGGGAACCGGTATGGATGATATTTTTGAAACAAGGCAATTGATAACAGCACAGCCCATACGTTTTAAAAAACCAGGACAAAGCACTTTTACACTTGAGCAGATAATGAGAGATAACCCCCTCAGGCATGTAATGAACGCGGGCATACGTGTTGAAAAAGCCCTACACTAATGCAAAGCCTGTATAAAAGAAAGCGACTTACTATTATTACTATAGCGTATTGGTTTTTGCTTACTTATATTTTAACGGCGTTGGTTTTCTGGTTTCTTTCACTCATGAGCCAAAGCCGCCAGATGGCAGAGTACAAATTGCTTCAATTAAAAATGGATGCGCCTGACTATATAGAACGGGTAACCGCCATTGAAGAAGAACGGAAGAAAAAAGTTTTTCAATATATAGGAGAAGGAAGCACATTTATGCTGCTGATACTGGTGGGGGCTGTTTTTGTATACCGCGCCACACGCAAACAAATCAGGCTTAATAATCAGCAGCAAAATTTTATGATGGCGGTTACGCATGAACTAAAAACCCCCATTTCTGTAGCCAAGCTTAACCTTGAAACACTTTTAAAAAGAAAACTTGACCAGGCGCAGCAAGAAAAACTTATCAGCAATGCTTTAAATGAAACGGAGCGACTGAATGATCTATGCAATAATATCCTGCTTGCCTCGCAGATGGATGCAGGGCATTATCTGATCAACAAAGAGGAATTAAGTTTTAGCGAACTGGTATTTGAAAGCTCCGCCTATTTCAGAACAAGGTTCCCATCCCACGAAATAAATGAAGAAATAGAAGAAGGCATTTATGTGAAAGGAGATAGCCTTTTGCTGCAATTAGCCGTAAATAATATTATTGATAACGCGGTTAAATATTCAGGCAGAAGTAAACCTGTTACTATAGCATTGCAAAAACAGGGAAACAATGCCGTACTAAAAATCAAAGACCTTGGTGAAGGTATCCCTGATAGTGAAAAGAGCCGGGTGTTTGAAAAATTTTATCGAACCGGCAGCGAAAGTACCAGGCATACAAAAGGCACAGGGCTGGGATTGTATCTTACCAAAAGAATTATAAGGGATCATAAAGGAATGATAAACGTAGCGGATAATAGTCCTTCCGGTTGTATTTTTGCGATCACACTGCAAACAACAGAACCAGCTTAGATCATGACGAATCAAAACAAGCAAGGATATATTTTACTGGTTGAAGATGAAGAGAACCTGCAGGAGGCATTAAAGTTGAACCTGGAGCTGGAAGGTTATGAAGTTACCTGTGTAGGAGATGGATCAGAAGCTTTAAAAAGAGTAAGCGAAGGCTATTTTGATCTTATTATACTGGATGTAATGTTGCCCGAAATTGATGGCATTGGCGTTACAGAAAATATACGGTTGAATAATAATGATGTTCCTATACTGATGGTAAGCGCTAAAAGTACCAATGCCGATAAAGTATTGGGCTTAAAAAAGGGAGCCGATGATTATATTACCAAACCATTCAACCTCGAGGAACTTCTGCTGCGCGTTCAGAAACTAATAAACAAAAACAAAAAGATCCAGGATAAAGAAACAGTAGATGATCGTTACCAGTTTGGTAAAAACGTAATAGATTTCAAAGCACAGTCTGCTGTAAACTATCGTGGTGAAAATATTGAACTCAGCAAAAAAGAAGCGATGCTGCTTAAACTATTGCTTGAGAATAAGAACGAAGTAGTACCTCGTGAAAAAATATTGCAATCGGTTTGGGGCTATAATGTATATCCTACTACCAGAACGGTTGACAATTTTATTCTCAACTTTCGAAAGTATTTTGAAGAAGACAGCAGAAGCCCCCGGTACTTTCATTCCATACGTGGCGTAGGATACAAGTTTACTACCTGATGTTTTTGTAAACAATATATTATCCATAGTTCAGCAATAATTTGAATCAGATTATTGCCAACTTCAACACCAGTATCCGCACAAGCCGCCTCTTTTTACGTGAGATTTGTACTGCAGCTCAATAAAGGAGTGGCACAATAATATTCTATAGTTGATGGATCTTCTCAAAGTAGAAGGCAGTGGCGGTGTGGATACGAAGCCCGCCGGCTTGAGGCAATCATCAGCCTGCGTTTGCAAGCCGTTAGCTATAACTGTTACCATTTTTTCAAATAGCTTAGCAATGCTTATAAATAATCACGCTGCTGATTGATGCGATTGAGCAAACGAGTATTTGTATTCCCAGGGATTTTTACACAATCCTGCTACTACTGGTTCACAAAGAATATCGTTGAGTTTCTGAATGTAAAACTGCTCAGGTAGTTCCATGGCATTTGCATTGGGTTGCCAGAATAAGTTAGCTTCCTCTTTTTCCAGCGCTTTGTACCTGAGTAATACTACAGGATGATTTTTTTGCAGATCATATTTAACCCGGCGGGAAATATAATTCAGCAGGTCTGTTTGTACAACCTCCACATCATGCAATGATTTTACCTGCCATATAATATGCAGATCGCCCGGCATTATTACGAACGCGTTTACTACAACACGGTTTTGTTCAACCAGTAATTGTATGCCTTCCGTAACAATATCTTTATACTTATCTGGCTTTAATAATGCGCTCCAATGGGGATGGGTGGTAACAAAAAAATACAGGTGATTGGTGGTGTTATTTTTCATATTCTATCGGTTATGCCTGGTTATATATACAGTAATTGATCCTACTGTGTAATATCAAAACGGCAGACCTAAGGCATTATTGCAATGCAGATACTATGGCAATGCAGCTAAAGGGTTATTGTGGAAAACTATGCTGGATTTAATTAATCATCGTCCTTTCTGTTCGTGCGATTGAGCAATGAAAAATCTGCCTTGCCAAATTTGTAACTGAAAGTGAGCCTGAAGTTTCTCACATTCCAACGGCGATAGGAAGTTTGGTAAAATGTTTCTGTATCATACACATTTCCCCAGCGCTGTGTATTGAATATATCACTTACACTAAAAGTAAGAGAAGCTTTATTATTCTTCATAAAATCCTTTCGAACAGCAAAATCAACGCCATACTCCGGCAACAATCTTCCCTGCGGAATAATCCGGCCTGATTCATAATTACCTATCATCTGAAAGCCAAGATTATTAAACACTTTGCTCTTTTTGGTCCTTATCTTATAATTTACAATCAGCTTGCTTTCCCAATTAAATCCTTCATTGTTCAGGTTAACATTACTGATATCTGCTTTAGTAGTTCTGTACTGCAGGTTGATGGTTGGGGTAATATCAAAGTTGTTGCCTATTTTATGTTGCAATGTAAATTCAGCGCCATACCTGTTACTGGTATTAGCATTTACAAAAGTGTTTAAAATAGCATTAGGGTCTACACCTGCATTTTGCAATTTAGCATACACATCTGCACTGATAGTATCGCTGTATTGCGTAATATCGTTTGGATTATTGCGCCAATACAATACCGCTAAAAAGTTTCCTTTATTATAGTTTTTACTGTAATTGAATTCAAACGAGTTCACAAATTCAGGTTGCAATGCGGGATTACCCTGACGCAGGTTAACGGGGTCGCTGATTTCAATAAACGGATTTAACTGCCAGAAATCAGGACGGATGATGCGCCGTGAAAAATTAAACTGCAACTGGTTGCTTTCACCAATTTGTTTTGTAAGAAAGAGACTGGGGAACAATGCATCCCAGATATTATGCAAACCAGACGGATACTTGTAACCAAACTTAAACGCGCTATCTACCAATAGTCCATCAAACTGCGAATACTCTGCTCTTAATCCCGCCTGGTAAGAAAATGTTCCGATCTTCTGCGAAAAAGTGAGGTATCCTGCTTCTATTTTTTCTACATATTCATAATTATTGCTGAGTGGCAATTTTGTTTCTGTTGCCCCATCTACACTAAATGCATTAAAATAGCTTTTGAACTGGTTATAATAACTTCTAACACCTGTCTCCAGTTTTACATTCTCTGTTATTGGGTTTACAAAATCAACCTGGAAAGTTACCTGCTGGCTTTTATTACGACCATCATTTCTAACGGTTGAAGTTGGCTGGTATTCAGTTCCATCAGGACTTGTGTAAGAATTGATGGTAAGTGCCCTGGAAGCTCCGTTACCATAATTGTAATTTATATCAGCAGTAAGCTCTTTGCCCTGTTTAGGAAAGGTATATTTATAATTCAATACCGTGCTGTTACGGTTAAATTGTCCTGGTTTATCTCCCGTGCGATACCCGTAATATTCCAGTTCTTTATTACCAGTAAGATATTCCTGTTGCTGAATCTCATTATTTTTAAACCGTCCACCGCCAAAGCGTTGTGTAATAGAAATGGTATTGCGGTTGCTGATAAAATAATCAACGCCAAAATTCAGGAAAGGAAATTTTCTCAACCTGTCGTTAGTAGTGTACTGGTAAAAATAATCGTGTGCAAGTCCATCTGTTTTATTTTCTCTCTTTGTTTCGCCTTTGGCTTTACCACCAGATTGGTTATATCCGCCGCTCAAAAAGAAATTAAATTTTCCCTGCCGTAAATTCAGATTGAGATTACCACTGAATATTTTGGGAGTTCCTCCAGCTAAGGTTACAATGCCATTCAAGCCTAGGCGTTTGTCTTTTTTTAATACCACATTAATAATACCGCCAGAAGTAGCCGCATCAAATTTTGCAGAAGGGTTAGTGATTAGCTCCACTCTTTCAATATTGTCGGCAGGTATCTGATCCAATGTAAGAATAGTGGGTCTGCCATCTACAAATATTTGCGGCGGGCTGTTGCGTAATTGTACATTGCCATCAATATCAACAGAAACAGAAGGAATATTTTTCATTACATCAATAGCAGTACCACCGGTAGCGGTAAGGCTTTTGGCAACATTAAATACTTTGCGATCAATGCCCATTTCGAGCGCGGGCTTTGTGGCAATAATGGTAACACCGGCTAATTGTTTAGCTGCAGGCAATAAAGAGATGTTGCCCATATCAGTTTCAAATTTCCCTTCATCGCTTTTGTAATTCTTATCCAATGATGCCGCGGGAATTAATTGTTCAAATGGTTCATAGCCCAGGGCAGAAATAACAAGCTTATAGGTAACCGTTGCCGAAAGATTTGTGAAATTGAAATTACCATTTGTCTTGGTGAGCATTCCATCAAACAAACTGTCTTTTGAAGCAACATAAAGTTGTGCTGATGCAGCTTCAATGGGCTTATTCGTGTTACGGTCAATGAGCTTGCCGTAAATTCTGTTTGCCTTTAGTTGGATGGAAGGCAGATCCTGCACGGGTTGAGGTTCAGGATTTTTTTGCGCATGCGCCGAAAGAAAAAAAGAAAAGAAAATTATTGCTGTTAAAAAAGATTTCATGATATACATTCTGTCAACAAATAATCAAAGGGTTGAGAAGCAATAGGGTTATACATTCAGCATTATCTATACAATAATGCTATTGGAAACAGAAGCCGCAAAGGTATTGTATAATGCGGCTTAAATTCAATTACATTTTTAAATACTACCTAAAAAGAATTTTAACGTATAATTGAAACAAAAAGTGAGTATCGCACCAATATAAAAATATTTAATAAGAAGAACTATAGCGTTCAGGATCTTATCAAGCTGCTATCGCTTTATAACAGTATTAAGCTTCTGAACAATGATTTAAATTTAATGCCTTCTTTCTTTACAACATATAATAATGCGGAAATACATTACCTGGTTTTTGGCCGTGGTGAAAAATTACTGTTATGTCTGCATGGTTTTGGAGAAACAGCCGATAGTTTTGAAGCAGTTGCCAATCTGTTATCTGTTAAGTATACCGTTATAGCCATTGATCTCCCTTTGCATGGGCAAACCAGATGGGTAAAGAACCAACCATTTATTATAGAAGATTTGAAGGCTATTGTTGATTCAATTCCTTTACTGAAGGATCGCCGTTTTTCTGTAATGGGTTTTAGTATGGGTGGAAGAGTGGCGCTGCAATTGTATCAATTTGCTCCTGATCGGATTGACCAGCTTATACTTATCGCTCCTGATGGATTGAGAATAAATATATGGTACAGGATTGCAACCCAAACCGGTTGGGGGAATAAGCTTTTTTTACGTGTGATGAAAAAGCCAGCACGTTTTTTCCTGTTCACCAGGATACTTAAAAAATGTGTATTGATCAACCTGGGTGTATTCAATTATATACATCGCTTTCTTACCAATGATATAATGCGAATGAGGTTGTATCACATCTGGACCACCATGCGAAAAATAAAACCTGATGTTCCATTCATTCAATCACTCATACAAAAACATACAACACCGGTAATATTGATATATGGCCAATACGACAGAGTGATTCCATTTACTACAGGTGAGAAGTTTAAAGCAAAATTGGGAGATTATTGCACCCTTTATGTTTTACCAACGGGGCATCGGTTGCTTCATGAAAAAAACAGCTCTGCAATAGCAGCGTTGCTGTAATCACTTATTTTACATTTAATTTAGATGCATGGTATTGCTCATCACCAGCTTTGTTTTACTTTTCATTTATTATGGTCTCATTGCCTATTACCATTATGCATGGGAACAAATACCTGTTTTTGAAAATGTCGATACAATTCCTTCAGAAAAAATATCCATTATCATTCCGGCCAGGAATGAAGCGCATAATATCGGGTCTTGCCTTTATGCAATATTGAACCAGGATTATCCCAAACATTTGCTGGAGATTATTGTAATTGATGATCACTCCACCGATGACACCCCGGCAATTGTAAAAAGATATGCAACAAAAGGAGTTCAATATATCTCACTACAGGAAGTATTGCTTAACGATGAGCCAATAAAGGCTTATAAAAAGAAAGCTATTGAAACGGGCATTGGCAGCGCAACCGGAACGTTGATTGTAACTACTGATGCTGATTGTACAGCAGGGGAAAACTGGATTTCAACCATCGCTTCGTTTCATAGTAACAGCAAAGCTGCGTTTATAGTAGCGCCCGTAAAAATAAAAACCGGCAGATCGCTGCTTTCTCTTTTTCAAAGCCTGGATTTTAGTATACTGCAAGGTATAACCGCTGCAAGCGTATATAAAAACTTTCACCGCATGTGCAATGGTGCTAATCTTGCTTATGAGAAAAAGGCATTTGAAGCCGTGAATGGTTTTGAAAATATCGATCATATTGCCTCCGGTGATGACATGTTGTTAATGGATAAGATTGCGGAACAGTATAAGGGTGGTATTGCATATTTAAACAGCCCTTCAGCCATTGTAGAAACTTTACCTGCACAAAGCTGGAGCGCATTTTTTAATCAACGGATACGGTGGGCGAGTAAAGCAGGAAATTATAAAGACAAACGCATCATTGCCGTATTATTACTGGTATATTTATTAAATCTTTGCCTATGTATTTTATTGGTAGGTAGTCTATTTTATCAGGATTGGTTATTCTTTTTTATAATAGCGGTTTTTTATAAAACAGTTATTGAATGGGAGTTTGTAAAAAATATATTGCAATATTTCAGGCTTGCACGGCTCATGCCGTTGTTTCCTTTGTTTCAGCCATTGCACATTGTATACACTGTCATCTCTGGTTTTTTTGGAAATATAGGCAGTTATACCTGGAAGGATAGAAAATTAAAATGAGCGTCAGTATATAACACATTTCGCACGCATTAAATCATTATTTTACAGGCGTGCAACATGCATC
Organism: Agriterribacter sp.; assembly: GCA_047600465.1. GTDB lineage: Bacteria > Bacteroidota > Bacteroidia > Chitinophagales > Chitinophagaceae > Agriterribacter. The sequence goes on along the minus strand of JASGKU010000004.1, from coordinate 1,392,658 downwards.
TTCATCATTCTGGCTGTCTTCCTTAAAAAGATTACGCAAAAACAAAGGAGCTGTTTTTGGACTTGCTGTTATTGGTTTATCGCTGTTAGTATGTGTTGGCGCTTATTTTATCGCTCCTGATCATTCTCCTTCGGCCAATAGGATCATTCTTGAGATTGGTGGCAAAAAACCAGGATTCAAGATGCAGTTTCTTGTTTTACCAAAAGAAAAACCAGTAGAAAAGACGGGCTTTTTCAACAGGTTATTATACGGACAGGAAGATGCGTACCTGTATATGCCTATTGTATCGTTTGTTACAAAAGGAGATAGTATAGTTGTACAGAAATATATTGATGATGGCGTAAACGAAAGAATGTCATATAACATTCAAAGTATTATTCCTGCGCCACCGCAATTGGTAGTACAAAAAACATTCTGGGTTGGTACCGATAAATACGGAAGAGATATTTTAAGCAGGCTTATTGTAGGCGTGCGGGTAAGCTTTGCCGTAGGGCTAATCGCAGTAGTCATATCATTGTCTATTGGTATTATACTGGGACTTATAAGTGGCTATTTTGGAGGAAAAACAGACCAGGTAGTGATGTGGCTGATCAATGTTGTGTGGAGTATTCCGACATTGTTACTGGTATTTGCCATTACATTGGCGTTAGGCAAAGGCTTCTGGCAGGTATTCGTAGCAGTTGGACTTACCATGTGGGTAAACGTAGCCCGTATCATCCGTACGCAGGTACTGAGCATACGGGAGATGCAATATATAGAAGCAGCAAAAGCATTGGGGTATACTAAGCCCAGAATAATTTTTCATCATGTATTACCAAACGTACTTGGACCTGTAATGGTAATGGCAGCATCTAATTTTGCAAGTGCCATTGTAATTGAGGCGGGATTAAGTTTTTTAGGAGTAGGTGTGCAACCACCGCAACCCAGTTGGGGATTGATGATAAAGGAAAACTATAATTTCATCATCACACACAATCCTTTACTGGCGATTGCACCCGGTATTTGTATTATGTTACTGGTACTAGCTTTTAATTTACTCGGTAATGGCCTGAGAGACGCGCTGGATGTAAAACGATGAGGGAGGCAGCGGTCAGCACAGAAGATCAGACAGCGAGTGCATAGGGTCTGACGCTATGCGTACCGACCCGGTAAACAAATGGATTAAGAGATGCGATGAATAGAGTGAATAGTAAATGGTCAATTGCGAAAAGACATTTGAGAAACAAGAGATAACATGCTGCCTCCTACCTGCTTACTTCTCACTATCTAATCCTGCCTTCTTACTCCTGCCCTCTGCCTTCACGGCGATACCTGCACATTGCGATTAAAGCTTTCTTCCAGCGATATTAATGTTTCGGTTCTTTCAATGCCTTTAATTTTCTGCAACTCATCATGCAATACATGCCTTAACTGGGCTATATCCCGACAAACAATTTCAATAAACATACTATAGTTGCCGGTAGTGTAATTAAGCCTTACTATTTCAGGAATCCTTTTAAGATCTTTTGCTACCGTATCATATAAAGAACTCTTTTCAAGATAAATGCCCACAAAGGCTGTGATATCATAGCCTAATTCTTTTAATTCCACATTGAGCCGGGTTCCTTTTACAATTCCACTTTCCTGCAGCTTCTTAATTCGCACATGTATAGTGCCCCCCGAAACAGAAAGGTTTTTACCAAGGTCTGCATAAGATATGCCTGCATCATCCATCATTGCTGAAATTATCTGAAGGTCCAATTTGTCTAAATTCAATTTTGACGACATTTTATGCTGATTTATTTATCTTTCTTACATATTTACTGATTTTTTTTCACATAAAGGCATGAAAAACGTAAATAGTTTTAAAGACAGTTAATATTAATTTTTTATACCCTGAGAAACAGAAAATGAAATACATGCATCTGTCAATGACAAAAGCCAACGATAATACAATAACAAAGGGCAGCTACATTTGTGAGGGCAATAGCAAGCGATAAAACATTACAAAGAAACGATTTAGTTTTCAGTTTTCACCTTAACTCCATTCTTTCCATTTCTTTTCACTGTTTTTATTTACGCGGGCAGCGATAATAATACTGATTTCATATAATAAAATAAGTGGAAGACATACAATCATCTGGCTTCCCCAATCGGGCGAAGGAGTAATAACTGCGGCTATCACCAACAGCGCTACGTAAGCATATTTACGGTAGGTTCTTAAAAATCCTGCAGTAAGCAATCCTATTCTTGCCAATACCCATGATGCCATGGGTAACTCAAACGCAATGCCTGAGCCGAGCGTAATATCAATCAACGAATCCATATAGTCGCTCAGCATAGGTTTGTAATCCAGCATTTGCCTGGTGCCCAAAGTATAGTTGTATAAAAAGTTAAAAGTGAAAGGCGCCAGCATAAAATAACCAAAAGCTGCTCCCACAAAAAAGAAAAACGATACCCAGAAAATAATACCACGTGTATGCTTTAATTCTTTTTCTTTCAGCGCAGGCTTTACAAAACGCCAAACTTCCCAACACAAATAGGGGAAAGCAGCAAGAATTCCACCTACGGCTGCAATGGAAATACTGGTCATAAAAGTTCCACTCACTTCTGTTACCTGCAATTTCATATTTATGGGCGGCATACATAAAGAATCTCCCATGCCCAGTTTATGGCTCAAAGAACAGAACAAGCGGTAAGAGATGAAATCAGCCTGTGTAGGGCCGATTATAATATGATCATATATCCAGTCTATATATATGAAAATGATTATCGCAAAAATCAAAATGGCAAATACTGAACGAACAATATGCCAACGCAATGCTTCCAGGTGATCAACAAAACTCATCTCTGAGTCATCTGCATCATTCTGTCCTCTTATACGCTTAAAGAAAGATCCTCTTTGTGATTCTATTGCCAATGATTTAAAAATTGAGGTAGCAAACCTAATGAAAAAACTAATGTTACCACTTTATACTATCATTCATTTAAGAATATCTACGTATTTATAAACAATTTTGATCTCACAGTTATAATTATGTGAATGAAATGTTTTCGTTTACATTTCCTGTTCGTTTTAATTTACCCCATCCCTGCAACTCTCCCTTCATGGCTTTAATAAAAGATTTTACTAAAATGTAATACATCAGTTGCCTGTATACCAATCGCTGCGGTATCATCCAGATGAGCTTTTTATGATCTTCCTTCTCAAATACAAATGCTATAGCTGCCCCGGCAACATCAACCAGCATAAATACGCCATAATATATTAATATAGAACTGATGTCTGCAGGAAGAATATGAAACCCTGCAGCTATAAGGCTTACCAACAGCACAAGATCAGCTAACGGCGCCAGGAAAGGCAATAATATCTGAAAGATGAGGATGTTAGGTAGAGCTACCATGCCCAATGCCTTGTAACGAGGGTTGAAACAGGCATCCATATGCTTCCAGAAGGTTTGCATTACACCAAAGCTCCAACGAAAACGTTGCTTTAAAAATCCTTTCAACGATTCCGGCGCTTCTGTATAAGAAATGGCTTCGGTACAATTTCTGATAATATAACCGCTCTTCAGCAAACGAACGGTAAGATCACAATCTTCCGCCAGCGTATCGGTAGTAAACATTCCGGCATTCACAATAGCCTCCCTTCTAAAAGCGCCTATAGCACCAGGCACTACCGTAATGCAATTCAACAAATCAAAAGCGCGCCTGTCAAAATTCTGTGCTGTTATATATTCAATGCTTTGCCATTTGGTAATCATGTTTACTTCATTACCCACTTTTACATTGCCTGCTACAGCTCCTACCTGCGCTCCATTTTTTGTTTTATAAACCGGTTGTGTAAAAAACTTTCGCATCAGTTGGGAAACCGCATCCTGTTTTAATTGAGTATCCGCATCAATACATACCACAAATTCCGCCTCTGATAAACCTATTCCGTAATTTAAAGCGGAAGCCTTGCCACCATTAGGTTTGGTAAAAACTTTTACTGCAGGATTGTTTTCAAAAGCTGCCGACACCTTTTGAAAAGTTGTATCTGCGGAACCATCATCTACAAAAATAATCTGGAGGTTGGGACAATCCTGCCTCAACAAACTTTGCACTGTTCTTACAGCATTTACTTCTTCATTATAAGCAGGTACAATTATAGAAACAAGGGGCGTGGGTACGCCTAAACCAGCTTCAGCCACTGCTAATGCTTTCTCTCTTTTTCTTTGTCTATAAGCAAGAATACCTACTGTGATCATTCTGGCAACAGACAGCGCTATGCCTACTATAAAAAGAGCAAAAACAATCTGACTACCCCAATAGGTAGCTTCGGCAAGGAAAAAATTAAAATTGATCAGCCACGAATCTTTGCTGGGTGGTAAAGCAGGCATAACATCCTCTCTTGTTTTACCCATTAAATTGGCAATGGAGGTAAACTGGTAGCCTCTTGTTTTAAAATAATCAATAATACGGGGCAGCGCCTTTACGGTTTGTGCCCTGGTGTCGCCACCGGCATCGTGTAATAAAATGATACTCGCACCTGTTTGCTCCACATATCTTACAGTGCGGTTAAAAATAGAGTCTGCGCTTACTCCCGGTTCCCAATCCATAGGATCAATACCTTCACCAATAGTTATATAATTCTGCCCCCTGCTGCGTGCAATCGGTTCCAGCTCCTCATATGTGTGCGGCTCTGAATCTGCATTATAGGGTGCCCTGAATAATACCGTTGAATGGCCGGTTACACTTTCAATCAATAACCGGGTAAGCTTCATTTCAAGCCCGGCATGGCGTGGGCTCATTTTGGCTACATTGCCATGTGTGAAAGTGTGATTGCCTATTTCAAATCCATCTTTAAAAATTCTTTGCAGGATAGGAATATTTTTTTCCGCCTGCAGCCCTACTACAAAAAAGGCACCCGGCACTTTTTCTCTTTCCAGTATATCTAATATTTCGGGGGTCCATCTTGAATCAGGCCCGTCGTCAAAAGTTAATATTAGTTTATGCCCTGGACCCGGATCAGTTGAATCTTCTGCAAATTTTTCGATGATAAACCCTGATGGCAATTGTTCATATTGTTGTTCAGCTATCAGTTGTTCGGCAGTATCAATCTCCACTGTAATTTTTCCTGGTTGAGGTCTGTATAAAATATTCAGTACTTCTCCTTCGCCTGAATAACTTACATTGGTTGTACTCACAGATATAGTATCCAATATACTATAATCAAATGGCTTTTGAACTAATGCCGCATCGCTCAACTCTCTTCCATAAAACAACCACAACCTTTCATCTTCGCTTCCCAAACGCCACAAGGCTGCGCCGGCGGTTACATAATCGTCTCCGAATCTCAGGATATTAAACGTAGTGCCTGCATCGGTAAACCAAACCTCGTGTTCAGTTTTAGCACTGGTGCTATCGCCTTTAATCTCTTCTTCTGCATATGTAAAGTGCAGGTTGTAATTATTATTGTCAAAATCAATTACAGCCTTTGACTCCCGGGCGCGATTCACTGCTTCATCATAACTTAAGCTTTCTCCAATATCCCATTTGCCGTTTTCATTTTTAGCCCAATCATACCCATAGCCGGCTATTCCAAGTATAATTTTTTTAGAATCAATCCGCTTTGCTGTCCAATCAACCATTTCCTCAATCCATTTCTGATCGCTTACCGGTCCGGGGTTGCTTTTATCAAAATGCTGATCATATGCCATCAGAACGATATAATCATTATATGCAGATAAAGCCTCAAAATCATAATCATCATTCTTTGGGGCTATATCCATGGTTATCATTAACCCTTTTGCATGCAACGCATTATATAAGTTTTGCTGAAATGCTACCAACTTTTCCCTGTTGTTTTCCGGCAGTTCTTCAAAATCTATATTGATGCCATGCAATTTGTAATGCAACAGCGTATCCAACAATTGTTTGATAAACTTTTGCTGCTTTTGTGTATTACCCAATATTTCTTTTAAGAAATCGCCATCAAAGTCTTCTTTCTTGGAATTGAAATTGGTAAGCATGGGCAGAATGCGAACCTGGGCACGTTGCATAATGGCAAGACCGGCACTGTCGATCCTGGTTTGAAGTTTTGAGTGATCAGTTGAATCAATGAAAAACCATTCAGGAAAAACGATATTCAGTTTGTCGCAATTTTTTTCAAGCGCTCTTCTGGATGCACCCTTACTATCCCATGGTGTATAAAAGGCTGCTCTTATATAATTTTCTGCTTTAAGCGCTGTTTTGTGGGCGTTTTTGTGCGCTTTTTCTCTTTGCTCAAGGAAATCTTTAAATCCTTTGTATTTTTTATTTTGGGAAGAGGAGATGGTTAACGGATTGGAAGGATCAAGTTTGGTTTCGAATATTTTGGCCTTGGCTTCAAGATTGGGTAAAGATGGGTTATAGCCGCGTATAAGCGCTAATACTAATACTGCAATAAGCAAAATTGCTATGGCTGAGATAATTCTTGTTCCCCATTTAAATCTTTTCCATCTGGATGGAGTAGCTGTTTGAAAAACTTGTCGGTTGTTTGAAGACATGATCAGGCTGAAATAAGATGATACATAGATTTAGCTCACGATAATGCAAAAGTAGGTAACTTTTAGCCGGCTAAAGTAGAAGTATTTAAAAAGAAATAGAGGAGCATCCTGAACTTCCAAACATACAAAGGAGTCCTCTATTCTTTTAACCGACTATCTTAGATATAATAATTTTCAAAAAATTTGAGTAGTGTAAATTCTAAAAAAAAAGTGTGGTTTAAAAAAAAGCAGATGCCTTTAACCCGGGTTTAACCTGTGTTAATCTATTGCAAACAGGCTGAAACCCAAGCAGTGTGCACTTAACCGTGAGTTAACAATAAAAGAAGGATGAGATAATTTTATTAAAATAATTAAAAACATATTTGTGCCAATTAATTTTCTCAAAGGCTTAGGTATGCGTTCTGCCACATTAAAATGGATAGTGCTGATGGGTTGTATGATAATTGCCTTGATTATAGGTATACAACTGTATTGGCTTAACCATATATACAAACTTGAGCAAAAACAATTTCATACCAATGTTGTAAAAAGTATAAGAGGTTTGTTTGAAGATGTTGATCTTTCTTTAAACCCCACCAGTCATCTGCAGCAGTTAATAACAACCCAGCCCGATCCCAATTCTTTTATTATTAAAGCAGATACCATTCCCCCAAAGGACACCTTGTTATATTATCTGAATAATGAATTTGTTGATTTTGATGTTTTAACCAACTGCATGGTAGGTGCTTTTAGCAAAAAAAAGCAGGGGTTTTTATACCAGGCCTATATCAGCTCTTCTGAAATTCAGGCTATACCAGATACGAATGATTTAAAAATGTATGCTGCAGATTATAATTATATACTGCTTCATTTTCCTGACAGGAGCAAGTATATATTATCGCAGATGGATTTTTGGATTGTGGGTAGTATAATACTGGTGCTGGTATTAATTGGGCTGGCAATCAGCATGTTTTATTTTTACAAGCAAAAATTTTTAGTAGAGATCCAGAAGGATTTTGTAAACAATTTTACCCACGAATTTAAAACGCCTTTAGCGGTAATGAAGATTGCATCTGAGGTGTTAGCACAACCGGGCATTGTGAAACAACCTTCCAGGATGGAGAAATATACAGCTATTATTAAGCATGAAACCGAACACCTGCAAAACCAGGTGGAGCGGTTGCTGAAAATGGCGGTATCGGAGCAAAAAGAATTGCCTGTAGAAATGCAATCCTTTTCGGTAAAGGAATTGATAGACCAGGCTGTTTCCAAGCTGCAGCCGTTGGTTGAAACCAAAGGCGCCAAAATAGGTGTGAAAATTGATGATGAAACCGTGCAGATGACCGCAGATAAAACACATCTTGAATTAGCTGTAGTAAATCTTATTGAAAATGGAATAAAGTATTCAAGTACGCCCTCCATTATAATAGAAGCGGGAAAGAATGAAAACGAAAGTTATATAGCTGTAAAGGATAATGGCGTGGGCATCGATAAAAAATATTACAAAAACATATTTAAGAAGTTTTACCGGGTGCCTACCGGGGATGTTCATAACGTAAAAGGTTTTGGATTAGGCCTTAACTTTGTTAAGAAGATAGTAGATGCTCATAATGGAAGAATTATAGTTAACAGTATTCCCGGAATTGGCACAGAATTTAAAATTATTATACCCTCTTAAAAAAATACACCATGCAACCGACAAAAGCCAAAGTTTTACTTGCAGAAGATGACCTGTCATTGGGTTATGTTATAAAAGACAATCTTGAGCAGGAAGGATACCATGTAGTGCTATGCCCCGATGGCGAAGAAGCACTCCATCATTTTCAAAAAGAAGAGTTCGATATCTGCCTGCTGGATGTAATGATGCCTAACAAAGACGGATTTTCAGTAGCAAAAAAAATCAGGCAGAAAAGCGACCTGATTCCAATTCTGTTCATCACCGCAAAATCAATGGAAGAAGACCGGTTAAAAGGTTTTGGTACCGGAGCCGACGATTATATTACCAAGCCTTTCAGTATGAAAGAGCTGCTGTTGCGTATGGAAGTTTTTTTGAGAAGGTCAAAAAAGCTATACTCCGATCATGTAAAAGAATTCAACCTTGGCAAACTTCGTTTTTCATATACCGATCTTAAAATTTATAACGGAGAGGAAGATTCCAGCCTCACACAAAAAGAGGCAGATCTGCTGAAATTCCTTTGTGAACATCGTAATCATATATTAAGAAGGGAAGAAGTCTTATTAAATGTTTGGGGTAAAGACGATTATTTTCTAGGTAGAAGCATGGATGTATTTATTACCAAGCTTCGCAAACACTTTAAAGCCGATCCCAACGTTAACCTCGAAACCATTCATGGAGTTGGATTCAGATTTAATACTCCCGATTAACCCCTGCTTAACACACGTTAATCGACCCTTAACTAAACCTGTTTGCATCTTTGTGCGCCTTAACAAAATAAATTTAGGTGTAAAAGTGTTTAACATTATATCTGCTGAATTGTCCGGCACTCAAAAGTTGAATACCTATTAATTATCATGAAAAAATTTGTTCTACTGGCAGCTGTGTTTGCCTTGGTGTATCAAACAAGCTGTACCTCTACCAAAAAAGAAAAAGAGGAAAAAGAAGAAACAGTAAAATATATAGTTACCAGCCCTTTAAAAATGGATACCTCTTTTACAAAAGAGTATGTTTCCCAAATAAAGTCTGTAAGGAATATTGAAATCAGGGCCCAGGAAAAAGGGTTTCTTCAAAACATATATGTAGATGAAGGGCAATTTGTAAAGGGCGGCCAAATGCTTTTTAAAATTATGCCTAAGGTATACGAAGCCGAATTGGAAGCATCGCAGGCGGAAGCTAAAGCTGCGGAAATTGAACTCCAAAATGCAAAAACCCTGGCAGATAAAAACATTGTATCTAAAAATGAACAGGCCATGGCCCAGGCAAAGCTCGACCAGGCCAATGCAGAAGCCAAACTGGCAAGGCTGCATTTGTCGTTTACCGATATAAAAGCGCCTTTTGATGGTACCCTTGACCGTATCCCCAAAAAATTGGGAAGCGTGATTGATGAGGGAGAATTGCTTACCACACTTTCTGACAATAGCGAAATGTTTGCCTATTTCAATGTATCTGAGCCGGAATACATTGATTATAAAACCAACACTAAAGACAGAGGCGACAGCAAAGTAGAATTGCTTTTAGCCAACGGGCAGCCCCTGCAATATAAAGGAACGGTAGAAACCATTGAAAGTGAGTTCAACAACGAAACGGGCAATATCGCTTTCAGGGCAAAATTTCCCAATAATGATAAATTGCTTCGTAATGGACAAACAGGCAAAGTGCGTATGACCGTACCTGTTAAAAACGCATTGATCATTCCGCAGAAAGCAACGTACGAAATACAGGACAGGAGATATGTATTTGTTGTAGATAATAATAATGTAGTAAAGTCAAGACAAATTACCATCAGAGGAGAAATGCCCGATGTGTATGTTGTTGAAAAAGGACTGCAGGAAAATGACAGGATCCTGCTGGAAGGGGTTCAGAAAGTAAAAGACGACGACAAAATACAATACGAATTTCAAAAGCCGCAGGATGTTATTGCTCATTTAAGGCTAAAAGCGGAATAAAAGTTCAAAATCCTAATAGCACAGCTCAATGTTTAGCAGATTTATACAAAGACCGGTACTTTCCATAGTAATTTCACTGGTTATTATTTTTATGGGAATTCTGGCTATAACCGGCTTACCTGTAACACAATTCCCTTCTATCTCTCCGCCTAAGGTAAATGTAATTGCTGACTATCCTGGTGCAAATGGAGAGTTGATGATTAAAGCAGTGGTAATTCCACTTGAAAGAGCGTTAAATGGTGTGCCAGGTATGAAGTATATGGCATCCGATGCAGGTAATGATGGTGAAGCCAGTATACAGATCGTATTTAACCTTGGAACCGATCCTAACCAGGCAGCTCTTAACGTTCAGAACCGTGTGGCATCGGTTGTAAATAAATTGCCGCCACTGGTAGTGCGTGAAGGGGTGAAAATTACCCGTGAAGAATCGAACATGCTGATGTATGTTAACCTATACAGTACTGACAGCACAGCAGATCAAAAATTCCTTTTCAATTTTGCAGATATCAATCTGTTATCAGAATTAAAAAGAGTAAATGGCGTTGGCTTTGCTGATATCCTTGGTAATCGTGAGTATGCAATGCGTATCTGGCTTAAGCCGGATCGCATGCTGGCTTACAATATATCGGCAGATGAAGTAATGGAGGCACTAAGCTCACAAAGCCTGGAAGCTTCTCCGGGTAAAACAGGTGAAAGCTCCGGTAAAAGATCTCAGTCATTCGAATATGTATTAAAATATTCCGGTCGTTTTACAACCAAAGAGCAATATGAGAATATTGTTTTAAGATCTAATCCTAACGGTGAAATTCTCCGGTTGAAAGATCTGGCAGAAGTGGAGTTTGGAAGTTCTATGTACGATATCTATTCCAGTTTAAACAACAAACCGTCTGCGGCTATTGTATTAAAACAGTCATACGGTAGTAATGCCAGCCAGGTAATTAAAGATGTAAAAGCCAAGCTGGAAGAGATTAAGAAAGGCACATTTCCGAAAGGAATGGATTATGAAATCAGTTACGACGTTTCTAAGTTCCTTGATGCTTCTATTGAAAAAGTAATTCATACACTCGTAGAAGCCTTTATACTGGTGGGATTGGTAGTATTCATTTTCCTGGGCGACTGGCGGTCTACCTTAATTCCAACTTTGGCAGTACCAGTGTCGCTCATCGGAACATTCGCCTTCATGCAGTTCTTTGGTATCACACTAAATCTTATTACTTTATTCGCATTAGTACTAGCCATTGGTGTGGTGGTGGATGATGCGATTGTGGTAATTGAAGCCGTGCATGCTAAAATGGAGGCAGAACATCTTAAACCCCGTAAGGCTACTAAAAGAGCCATGAAAGATATTTCGGGAGCCATTGTTGCCATTACATTCCTGATGGCTGCGGTGTTTATTCCGGTTGCATTCATGTCGGGACCGGTAGGTATGTTTTACAGGCAGTTTGCCATTACCATGGCAACAGCTATTATTCTTTCCGGTATTGTGGCGCTTACGCTTACACCAGCATTGTGTGCCATCATCCTAAAAAACAATCACGATAAACCAAGAAAGAAAACAATTCTCAACAGGTTTTTAGATGGGTTTAATAACGTATTCAATCGATCGGCTAACAAATACCAGAAATTGCTCGCACTTATTGCCAACCGAAGACTGATCACATTTGCCTTGTTGATTGGATTCAGCGTAGGAACTTTTTTCCTTAGCAAAACAGTTCCATCTGGTTTTATTCCAAATGAAGACCAGGGTATGTTGTACGCTATCATCCAAACACCTGCAGGTTCATCACTTGAAAGAACCTATGATATTGCAGAAAGGTTGCAGCGGATAGCAGAAAAGGTAGAAGGCGTTCAATCTGTTTCGGCTTTGGCGGGCTATGAAGTACTTACTGAAGGAACAGCATCCAACTCAGGAACCTGTCTTATTAACCTGAAAAGCTGGGAAGACCGTAAACATTCTGTGCAGGAAATAGCCGAAGAAATTGAAGAAAAATCAAAAGATATTCAGGGAGCAAATATTGAATTCTTTGAACCACCGGCTGTACCTGGTTATGGAGCGGCAGGGGGATTTGAGTTGCGTCTTTTAGATAAAGCAGGCTCGGGAGATTACAGAAAAATGGAAGAAGTGAATGTTGATTTTGTGAAGGAGTTGAACAAACGCCCCGAATTATCATCTGTGTTCAGCTTTTACAGCGCCAGCTACCCGCAATATCTCATGAATGTAGATAATGATCTTGCACAGCAAAAAGGCGTTTCTATTGATAATGCAATGAACACACTCTCTACATTGGTAGGTAGTAACTATGAAATCAGCTTTATTAAATTCGACAGACAATATAAAGTAATTGTGCAGGCAGGGGCTCAATACCGCGCTTTACCAGAAGACATCTTAAAGTTGTATGTAAAAAACAGCAGAGATGAAATGGTGCCATTCTCTGATTTTATGAAAATGGAAAAAGTATACGGCTTATCAGAAATCACCAGGCACAACATGTACAACTCTTCAGAAATTAGTGGTTCTGCAGCGCGGGGGCACAGTAGTGGTGAAGCAATTGATGTTATTAAAGAAGTAGCAGAAAAAAAATTACCCAGGGGATTTGGTATTGATTGGGCTGGTATTTCGGCAGATGAAGTAGCCCAGGGCAACCAGGCAATTTTTATTTTTCTTATCTGTCTTGGTTTTGTGTATCTCATTTTAGCCGCCCAATACGAAAGCTTCATTCTTCCATTAGCAGTTATTTTATCACTGCCCGCAGGTATTTTCGGAGCATTCCTGTTCCTTAAATTATTTGGCTTAGAAAATAATATATACGCCCAGATAGCAATGGTTATGCTGATTGGTTTGCTGGGTAAAAACGCAGTATTGATTGTGGAGTTTGCTGCACATCGTCATAGCACCGGCATGAGTGTGTATCAATCTGCCCTTGAGGGTGCCAGAGCGAGGTTTCGTCCTATTCTCATGACTTCTTTCGCATTTATAGCAGGTTTGATCCCATTGATGGTTGCTACGGGTCCAGGTAAACTGGGAAATCGTACCATTGGTACCGCAGCAGCGGGCGGTATGTTATTTGGAACTGTGTTCGGTGTAATTGTAATACCGGGGCTCTACTATATTTTCGGAACTATCGCATCCAAGCGCAAGTTGATAAAGGATGAAGAAGACAATCCATTAACCGAACAACTGAATAGCTAATGCATAAAATAAGAATACATCCATTTTTTGTTGTGTTGAGCTTTTGTCTCATTATGGCAAGTTGCAGTGTGCCTAAAATTGTAACTGTGAATGAGAACAAATCTGTTCCTTCATCTTACGTTGATAGTACTACAGACAGCACCAATATGGCAGAGATTCAGTGGCGGAGTTTTTTTAAAGATACTACCCTGCTGAGCCTTATAGATACAGCGCTTAAAAACAACCAGGAACTTAATATAACCTTACAGGAAATTGAAATTGCCAAAAATGAAGTTTTAGCGAGGAAGGGAGCTATATTACCTTCGGCTGCAATAAGGGCTGGTGCAGGGTTTGAGAAAGTAGGTAGATATACCAGTCAGGGTGCAGGCGATGCATCTACAGATATTAAACCAGGTACAGAAGTTCCCGATGTATTACCTGATTACATGCTGGGATTATATGCCACCTGGGAAGTGGATATCTGGAAGAAATTACGCAATGCAAAAAAAGCTGCCGTTACGCGATATCTCTCAACCGTGGAAGGAAGAAATTTTGTATTGACGAATCTCATTGCTGAGATTGCCAATTGCTATTATGAATTAGTAGCGCTGGATAATCAATTGGTGATTGTAAAGCAAACTATTGAACTGCAGAAAAACGCGCTCGAAATTGTAAAGATCCAGAAACAAGCTGCCCGTGCTACTGAATTAGCAGTACAGAAATTTGAAGCTGAAGTACGGGGTTCACAAAGCCTGGAATATGATATACTGCAAAAAATAACAGAAGCAGAGAATAATATCAATTTATTATTAGGTCGCTTTCCGCAGGCTATTCCAAGAGATAAAAGTAATTTTTTAGGATTGATACCACAGAATGTAAATTCCGGAATCCCTTCACAATTACTGGCCAATCGTCCTGATGTTAGACAAGCCGAATTAGACCTGGCAGCAGCTAAAATAGATGTGCAGGTTGCCCGTGCTGAATTTTATCCTTCTGTTGATATTTCTGCATCTATCGGTTTACAGGCATTCAATCCCGCATACCTTGTAAGACTGCCTCAATCTCTTTTGTATTCACTTGCAGGAGACCTGGTAGCGCCGCTTATTAATCGTAGCGCCATTAAGGCTGAATTTTACAGTGCAAATGCGAGACAATTGCAGGCCTTATACAATTATCAGCGTACCGTTTTAAATGCCTACCTGGAAGTGGCCAATCAACTTTCTAAGATTAATAACCTTGGAAAAAGCTATGATTTAAAAACACAACAGGTAGATGCACTTACAAAATCAATTGATATTTCAAATGACCTGTTCAAATCGGCCCGTGTTGATTATTTTGAAGTATTAATGACACAGCGTGATGCCCTGGAAGCCAGGCTGGATCTTATTGATACCAAAAAAGAACAGATGAATGCGGTAGTGAATGTATATAAGAATCTGGGAGGTGGATGGAAGTAACACATTGCCGCAGATGCGCTGATTAGTGAGCGTTATACTATAAACCACATTATGCTGTAAAATTTATATCTCCAACATATACCCCATATATGTTTTCGTGGAAATATTGTGGTTGTTTAGCATGGATTCTCAAATAAAGTCCTACAATTTATTTATTTCAATCTGCCCATCAGCGGCAATCATTTTTCTTTTCACCTGTTTTGAATTGTGTAATTTTCAAATTCTATTTAAAACGGCATGTATGAAAAATGTCTGCTCCATTAATAAAAAGCAATACCCTGAAGAAGAAATCATTTCCGGCGGACAGTTAAGAAAACCGCTGCGGGATTTCATCAAAAATCAACATCCTGATTTTGATGAAACCAGTAATATTTCATTGGAAGCAGTACAGGAGGAAAGAAAAAAATACATTGAAAATTTAATAAAAGAAGATATCGGCGATATTACTGAAGCCGAAAAAGAAGTTATAGGCAGCATTGCAGGAAACGAAATTCTTTCTGAAAACATTGATGTACGCGAAGACAAGACTACCAGTTTTGGAGAAAGATTGGCAGATAAAGTAGCTGCATTTGGTGGAAGCTGGACTTTCATCAGCATTTTCTTTTTAATACTCCTTTGCTGGATGGGACTGAATGTGATAATGCTGCACAATAAAGGGTTCGATCCGTATCCGTTCATCTTACTCAATCTTGTACTTTCCTGTCTTGCCGCTATACAGGCTCCTATTATTATGATGAGCCAAAACAGGCAGGAGGCAAAAGACAGGGAAAGAGGAGAGCATGATTATAAAATAAACCTGAAGGCTGAACTGGAGATCCGCATGCTCCACGAAAAAATTGATCACCTGCTGCTGGAACAGAACAAAAAATTACTGGAACTGCAGCAAACCCAGAATGAAATGTTCAATCAAATAGCAAAAAGAATAGATACGGACAAGGCGTAAGACTATTTTTTTGAAAGTTTTCCAGCCCAATTTCGTGTTTTCCCCAAAACACAAAATTAATAAGATGGGTTTCAGATTTTATCTTCCATCCCTTACCTTTGCCCGGTTTTTCCCGTGCCGTTCATAAACGGCTAAAGCATAATGCAGGAAATCCCGCCAGATTCTTTCAAATCTTTAATTAAGAAATGCCTAAAGACAATTCTATTAAAACGGTCCTGATTATTGGTTCGGGTCCAATCATTATCGGACAAGCATGCGAATTTGATTACTCCGGCACACAGGCTTCCAGGAGCTTACGCGAAGAAGGAGTAAAAGTAATACTGATCAACAGCAATCCTGCTACTATTATGACTGATCCGATGATGGCAGACAAGGTATACTTGTTGCCATTAACGGCTGAAAGCATTGAGCAGATACTGGAAGAAAACCAGATTGATGCGGTACTGCCTACGATGGGTGGACAAACAGCCCTCAATCTTGCAAAAGAAGCGCAGGAACTGGGTATCTGGGAAAAATACAATGTGCGCCTGATAGGTGTAGATATTAAAGCTATCAACAAAGCGGAAGATAGAGAACTGTTTCGCCAATGGATGATTCAGATGGGCATTCAGGTAGCGCCTGCCAGAACAGCCAACTCCTTCCTGGAAGGAAAAGAATTTGCGCAGGAAATCGGATTTCCACTCGTAATCCGTCCTTCGTTTACCCTTGGTGGCACAGGCGGTGGATTTGTGCATAGTAAAGAATTTTTAGATGAAGCGTTGAACCGCGGGCTTTCTGCTTCTCCTATTCATGAGGTATTAGTGGAAAAAGCGGTATTGGGTTG
Organism: Agriterribacter sp.; assembly: GCA_047600465.1. Taxonomy (GTDB): domain Bacteria; phylum Bacteroidota; class Bacteroidia; order Chitinophagales; family Chitinophagaceae; genus Agriterribacter. The sequence continues at coordinate 1,376,154 of JASGKU010000004.1, read as the reverse complement.
GAAAGAATTTGAATTGGAATTACTGAGAGATGCGGCTGATAATGTTGCCATCATTTGTACGGTAGAGAACTTTGATCCGATGGGCATTCATACAGGTGATTCTATTACGGTAGCACCTGCCATGACACTGAGTGATACCGCTTTTCAGTTGATGCGCAATACAGCCATCCGCATGATGCGTGACCTGGGAAATTTTTCAGGTGGCTGTAATGTACAGTTTGCATTGAATCCGGTTACTGAAGAAATAATTGCAATTGAAATCAATCCACGTGTAAGCCGCTCCTCTGCGCTGGCATCAAAAGCAACGGGATACCCCATTGCAAAAATAGCCGCCAAACTGGCTATAGGATACAACCTGGATGAATTAAAAAATCAAATTACACAATCTACTTCTGCCTACTTTGAACCCACATTGGATTATGTGATTGTAAAAGTTCCCCGTTGGAATTTTGATAAATTTAAGGGAGCCAATGATACCCTGGGCTTACAAATGAAATCGGTTGGTGAAGTAATGTCTATAGGACGCAGCTTTACCGAAGCTATTCAGAAAGCCTGCCAGAGTTTAGAAAACGAAGCAGTTGGTTTAGGCTATTATGGTAAAAGCATGATGCACGCCGAAGAGATTGTGGAATACCTCAAAACACCTAAGTGGGATAGGTTGTTCCGTATCAAGGATGCACTGATGATGGGTGTGAGTGTAAAATCTATTTGTGAAGCAACCCGTATTGATCGCTGGTTTATTTACCAGATACAACAGATTGTAAATATAGAAAAGAAGATTGCCGGTTATAATGGGCAAACACTTCCTGATGAGTTACTCATTGAAGCAAAACATAATGGTTTTGGCGACGAACAGATAGCTCGTATATTAAAAGATGGCACAACTGATGAAGAGATCTATGAGCAAAGAAAAAAAATAGGTTTAACGCGTGTATACAAAATGGTGGATACCTGCGCGGCAGAGTTCCAGGCAAAAACGCCCTATTTCTATTCAAGCTTCGAAACCCGATCGGATGCAGCAAAAGGTACAGATGGTGTATTGCATAATGAAAGTATTGTCCGTTCCACAAAAAGTGAAAAGAAATCAAAAGGTTCTGTAATAGTATTAGGTTCAGGACCTAACCGTATTGGTCAGGGTATTGAATTTGATTATTGTTGTGTACACGGGCTGCTCGCGATAAAAGAAAGTGGTTACGAAGCCATCATGGTAAACTGTAATCCGGAAACTGTTTCTACCGATTTTGATATTGCAGACAAATTATATTTTGAACCCGTTTTCTGGGAGCATCTTTGGGAGATTGTGGAATATGAAAAACCAATAGGTGTAATTGTTCAGTTGGGTGGACAAACAGCTTTAAAACTCGCAAAACGTTTACATGAAAAAGGCATCCGCATTATAGGTACTTCTTTCGACAATATGGATATTGCTGAAGACCGTGGACGTTTCAGTGATCGCTTGAAAGAATTAGGTATTCCCTATCCAAAATATGGAACTGCATACAATACCGATGATGCCATTGAAGTAGCAAAAGAAGTAGGATATCCTGTATTGGTTCGCCCCAGTTATGTGTTGGGTGGACAAAGAATGCGGATAGTGTTGAATGATGAAGAATTAGAAAAAGGTGTATTGAGCCTGCTTAAACATCTTCCGGGCAATAAAATATTGATTGATCATTTCCTTGATCGTTGCCAGGAAGCAGAAGTAGATGCCATTTATGATGGTGAAACTTTTCACGTAATGGGTGTGATGGAACATATTGAGCCTGCGGGTATCCATAGTGGTGATAGCAATGCCGTGTTACCTGCTTTCAATCTTACTCCGTTAGAAGTAACCACCATGGAATTTTATTCGGAAAAAATTGCAAGGGCACTTGATATCCGTGGATTGATCAATATACAGTTCGCTATTAAAGATGGTACTGTATATGTTATTGAAGCAAACCCACGTGCATCACGCACAACGCCTTTCATCGCAAAAGCATATCAAATACCTTATCTCAACATCGCTACTAAGGTAATGCTGGGAGAAGTAAAACTGAAAGATCTTACATTCAAAAAGAACCTGAAAGGTTTTGCTATTAAAGAGCCTGTTTTCAGCTTCGATAAATTTCCTGGCGTAAATAAAGAATTAGGGCCAGAGATGAAATCAACCGGTGAAGCCATTCGTTTTATCAAAGATTTACGTGATCCTTACTTCAGAACCTTGTATAAAGAGAGGAGCATGCATTTGAGTAAGTAAGTTTATAAAAATATAACCGTAGAAAAAGGTGTGAAGATTTCACGCCTTTTTTATTTGCCGCATTTGCTATGCGAAGCGTCCTCGCTTCGCATGTTATTGTTATCGCCTCCGGGCGATTGAGTCAGCAGCTTTTATAACATATTCCTTATCGTAATAATACAACACTGCCTTTCAAAAAAACAGGTCTATTGTTATCAGAACCGTTTATAACATAGGTATAAGTGCCCATTGGTTGATTCGCGCCGTCCCAGCCCTTCTTCATATCTGTTGTAAAAAATATTCTTTGCCCCCATCTGTTGTAAATGGAGAAGTCTCTTAATTTCAAAGGAGCATTAGGCGGTATACGGAATATGTCGTTTAATTTATCATTGTTTGGTGTAAACGCATTGGGCATAAGGAGCTTGCTGTATATTCCTATAGTTATTTTTGAAGTGACCGGGCAACCATCTTCACTTTTTATATTTAACCAATATACGGTCTCTGTCTTTATCGGAATAGTAGTAGGCGATAGTATGGATGCATTGATGAAGCCTGGCACAGGCGACCATTCATAAGAAATAATATTCCCACTAACGGAAGCGCTCAGTTGAACCTGGCTTCCGGGTACAACCACAGTATCTCCCGGAATAATATTTACTATCGGCAATGGATTAATGGTAATAGAAATAATGTTAGATGATACGCCGTTTACTGAACAACTATTTCCTTGAGGTATTACGGTACAAATCACTTCATCTTTATCAGATAAATTATTCGAAGTATATGTATCGCTGTTGCTACCCACATTGACACCATTTTTTTTCCACTGGTACATAGGTGTTGCACCTCCGTTAATGGCTGTTGCAATAAATAGTATTTCATCGTCTTTGCATATAGTTGTAGCAGAAGCAGTAATGTTCACAGATACATTAGCAGTTTCCGTTAATGTAATAGCATTTGATGTAACCGTTGCAGAAGTAACACATGCTTCGCTGCTAGTTAATTCACAAGTAATGATATCATTATTGTTCAATGAAGCATCGGTGTAAGTAGCCGAGTTTGTTCCTGCAATTGTTCCATTCTTTTTCCATTGATAAATCGGCGAAGTGCCGCTATTGGTAGCTGTTGCAGTAAAGGTGATGTTACTACCAGAGCAGATAGTGGTGGAAGTACTTGTAATGTTGATAGTTGGCGTTAAGGGAGAACCCACATTAATAGTAATAGCATTTGATAATGCTGTTGAAGAAGTAACACACGTTTCGTTACTGGTGAGTTCACAAGTAATAATATCAGCATTATTTAATGAAGCATCTGTATAGGTTGCACTGTTTACACCAGTATTTGTTCCATTCTTTTTCCATTGATAAATTGGTGAAGTTCCACCATTGGTAGCAGTAGCAGTAAATGTGATGCTGCTGCCTGAACAAATAGTAGTTGACGTACTGGTAATATTAATGGCAGGCGTAATCAAAGTACCTGTTGTTATAGTAATGCCATTGGATGTAGCTGTTGCTGAAGTGACACAGGTTTCACTACTCGTCAACCCGCAAATAATTACATCACTATTATTCAACAAAGCATCGGAGTAAGTAGGGCTGTTGACGCCAACATTAGTTCCATTCTTCCTCCATTGATAAACAGGAGTTGCACCCTCATTTGTAACAGTAGCCGTAAATGTGATACTACTGCCTGAGCAAATAGTCGTTGATGTACTGGTAATATTTATAGTTGGCGTTACAGGAGCACCTACACTAATGCTAATAGTATTTGATGTGGCCGTTGATGAAGTAACACAGGTTTCGCTGCTTTTTAACTCACAGGTAATAACATCATTATTGATTAGTGTAGCATCTGTATATGTGGCACTATTTGTACCCGCGTTTGTTCCATTCTTTTTCCATTGATAAATTGGTGAAGTTCCACCATTGGTAGCAGTAGCAGTAAATGTGATGGTGCTGCCGGAACAAATAGTGGTTGAGGTGCTTGTAATGTTAATTGTTGGTGTGAGGGGAGCTGTAACTGTTACCGCAAGCGTTTGAGGTGTGGAACTACCACAACCATTATCTGCGGTAACCGTAATATTTCCTGCACTGCTGCCGGGTGTTACAGATATGGAAGTTGTACTTTGCCCTGAAACAATTGCCCAACCTGCAGGAACTGTCCATGTGTAAGAACTAGCCCCGCTTACTGCCGAAATAGAATAAGTGCTGGCAATACCTTTACAAGGGGATAGGTTGCCCACAATTGCACCAGGTTTTGGAGGTAGATCACATAGTTTAACGATCCAGAAGTCAGCATTTCCATGATTGCCGGTTACATCGCCATCATTGGAACCTGATGCACCGCCAAGAATATAGCCACCATCAGCGGTTTGCCGAATGGAACGTAAATCTTCACCGCCTGAGCCGCCAAAACATTTTTGCCATATAGTGTTCCCCGTTGCATCTAACTTCACAACCCACTCGTCATCCAACCCATGATTGCCTGTCACATCTCCATCGTTTGAACGCGAAACACCAGCCATAACATAGCCTCCATCGATAGATTGCAAAATGGAATATCCCAATTCATTGCCTGATCCACCTAATGATTTTTGCCATTGAATGTCACCTGTTGCACCTAATTTCACTACCCAATAATCACTGCCCCCATGATTGCCTGTTACATCTCCATCGTTTGAACTTGAATTGCCACCGACAATGTAACCACCGTCAGCAGTTTGCTGAATGGAAGCCAACAGATCTGTGCCCGAGCCGCCCAGGGATTTCTGCCATTGTAGAATACCAGCTGCATCTAACTTCACAACCCAATAATCATAATCACCGTGATTAAGAGTTAGATCGCCATTATTTGAGCGGGAATTGCCTCCAATAATATATCCGCCATCAGCAGTTTGTTGTACGGAAGTTGCTTTGTCTGTATTTGACCCACCCAGGCATTTTTGCCATTGAATATTACCTGTGGCATCCAGTTTCACTATCCAGCAATCAATAGCACCGTGGTTACCACTTACATCACCGTTGTTTGAAGTTGAAATGCCAGCAATGATGTATCCTCCGTCAGTGGTTTGCTGAATGGAAGCGGCGCGATCATCAGCTGATCCGCCTAATGATTTTTGCCATTGAATATTACCAGTTGCATCTAATTTTACGATCCAACAATCTTCGCTACCACCATGATTTCCGCTTACATCTCCATCATTTGAGCCTGAAAGGCCGGCAATAATATAGCCGCCGTCAGCGGTTTGATGAATGGAATAAGCGTATTCATCGCCTGATCCACCCAATGACCGCTGCCATTGAATAGCACCTGTTGCATCTAATTTTACAACCCAAAAGTCTGTAATCCCATGATGACCACTTACGTCGCCATCGTTTGAATATGAATAACCTGTTACAATATAGCCGCCATCAGTAGTTTGCTGAATGGAGTATACCCGTTCAATATCCGACCCACCCAGCGATTTTTGCCATTCAATAGAAGGTGACTGACAATAACCAGTATTGCTGGAAAAAATGAACAGTAAAAAAACGATTATGTATGCAAGCTTTGAGCAAAAAGTTTTTGACACAACATATCGCATATAGAGTTTCCGCAAAGGAGAATCCAAGGGTGTCTCCATGTTACTTTAATTTAACAGGTGGGTTGTTGACAAATGAATATAAGCGTTTTCGTGAAATGCTCAATAGCATTTTTAGTAACCGCCTTTGTTTGAATAATAATTTGCATAAAAAAGCTGTCGCTGAACCTTTCTTAAGCGTGCAGCAGGAAGGTTTTTGCAGGTAGAAGCACTCTGTGAATGATGTCAAATTGGAGGTAACGCCTCTCGGTTAGCGATTAACAATTTGGAGTATGTTATAAAACTACTTATCGCCTCCGGTGATTGTGCAAAGAATTTTGAGGATAACTATACCACAAACAACACATGGAACCGATATCGGTTCCATGCATATAAATAAAATTATTTGGAGTTTGAAATTACCAGCCTTGCTTGGCAGTACCTGCCTGTATAGCAGCCAATGCTTTTGCCTCGCCTAACAACGTGGTAAGCTTATTTCCTTTACCATCGTGTCCTTGTGCCATATATGCACCTTTAGAAGTTTTTGTGATCACTGCATCCTGGATAGGAACATTTTTCTCTTTTGTTTTCACATTGTATGCTGTTAATGTTGCATCTGACATATCAATACAATTTTTTATGGTTAATAAATTTTATTAAAACTATCATGAATATGTATTCCTGTTCGAAGATAATGAAATATCATTACCATAAAAGCTAAAGTTATTTACACATCCAGGTTCGCATATTTGGCGTGGGATTCTATAAACTCTCTTCTTGGGGCTACTTCATCACCCATCAACATACTAAATACTCTGTCGGCTTCCGCTGCACTTTCAATAGTAACTCTTTTTAATGTACGCGTTTCGGCATTCATGGTGGTTTGCCAGAGTTGTTCCGCATTCATTTCACCCAAACCTTTATAGCGCTGCACATTTACGCTTTCTTCTTTTCCTCCGCCAATTCTTTCTACTGCAGCCTTGCGTTGATCTTCACTCCATGCATAAACAAATTCCTTGCCTTTCTTTACAAGATATAAAGGTGGTTGTGCAAGGTATACATAACCCTGTTCTACCAATTCTTTCATATACCTGAAAATAAAAGTAAGAATGAGGGTAGCAATGTGGCTTCCGTCCACATCAGCATCGGTCATTATTATCAGTTTATGATAGCGAAGCTTCGTAATGTCCAGGGCTTTGGGGTCATCTGGTGTACCAATTTTTACCCCCAAAGCAGTAAACATATTGCGGATTTCCTCATTGTCATAAATTTTATGCTCCATTGCTTTTTCCACGTTCAGAATTTTACCTCTTAATGGAAGAATAGCCTGGAAATTCCTGTCGCGGCCTTGCTTAGCAGTACCGCCCGCAGAATCACCCTCAACTAAAAACAATTCACATTTGTTTGGATCTCTATCGGAACAGTCAGCCAGTTTACCCGGCAACCCGCCACCAGTCAATACGCTTTTACGTTGTACCAGGTCTCTTGCTTTTCTTGCAGCAGCCCTTGCCTGCGCAGCCAATATTACCTTTGAAATGATCTGCTTAGCCTCTTTGGGATTTTCTTCGAGGTATTCCTGCAACACTTTACTCAACGCACTATCTACTACACCGCTTACTTCACTATTACCCAGCTTTGTCTTCGTTTGCCCTTCAAACTGGGGCTCAGGTACTTTTACCGAAACAATAGCGCTCAAGCCTTCCCTGAAATCATCTCCTTCAATTTCTACCTTGGCTTTTTCAAACAACCCTTCTCTTTCGCCATAAGCTTTAAAAACTCTTGTAACAGAACGCCTGAACCCCGCAACATGCGTACCGCCTTCAATAGTATTAATGTTATTTACATAGCTGAATATATGCTCCTGGAAACTGGCATTGTATTGCATCGCTACTTCCACCGCTACGTTGCTCGATGGATCGTGTGCCTCTCCATATATTGGTTTTGGAAGCAATGGCTGCCTGTTACCATTTTTGTCAAGCATCTCCACAAATTCAACAATACCGCCTTCGCTGTAAAATACATTGCTGTAGGTATTGCCGTTCTCGTCTTTTTCTCTCAGATCATTCAGAGTGATGTTGATGCCTTTATTCAGAAAAGAAAGTTCTCTTAAACGGGCTTCCAGAATTTCTTTATTGTAAACTGTTACAGTAAAGATGGAGCCATCAGGCCAAAAGTGGGTATGCGTACCTGTTATATCGGTAGTACCAATTTCGCGTACGCTATATTGTGGTATCCCCTCATGATATTCCTGTTCAAAAATCTTTCCTTCCCTGCATACTGTTACGTGCAGCACCGTACTTAATGCGTTCACGCAGCTTACGCCAACACCATGCAAACCGCCAGATACTTTATAAGTATTTTTATCAAATTTACCACCAGCATGCAATACCGTCATTACAACTTCCAGAGCGCTCTTTTTTTCCTTACTCATGATGCCGGTAGGAATGCCGCGCCCATCGTCTTTAACGCTAATGGAATTGTCTTCATGAATGGTTACTACAATGTTTTTACAGTAACCGGCTAACGCTTCGTCTATTGAATTATCTACAACTTCATATACCAGGTGATGCAATCCTTTGGAACTGATATCGCCAATATACATTGCAGGTCTTTTGCGTACTGCTTCTAAGCCTTCTAAAACCTGTATACTGTCTGCACCATAGGTGGTAGCTGTTGAAGAGGGTGTAGATAACTCCTGTGTGTCATTACTCATATAATCTTCCTGGCACTTTTTCGTTCAAAAAATATTCGTGCAAAGGTATTGAAATATGCCTGGCCGGGCAAGTTTGAAGCTACTTTTTACCCCTTTATTTATGAAGTTTATTTCCACATTTCGGGACTTTTAAACCTTGGCTGAAAAATGAGATTTTGTAACAGTTTTATAGAAAATTCCTAAGAAAAAATACCATCTCTTTTATTGAAAAAATGATGCCTTGTTTTGTCATAAACTTGTCATTACTCATATAAGTGCATTTTAAAAAACCAAACACTGTATATTTGCAATTCTCATGCAACAACCCTTCAACATACTGGATATTGCGCAAAAGCGGCCTATAATGGCGGAAGATCTTACGGTTTTACATGAAAAAGAACGGCAAACACCCGGATCTGTGCAGTATGTGATTAAACGCTATCGCAAATTATCGCATTGGAATATTGATGATACCGGCATGCTGGCGTATAACTATAAAAAGAATGAGACTGCTGCCAATCATCTTGAATTAAGGTTTTGTGTAACCGGAAATGTATACTGCAACAACAAGAGCCACGAGTGTGAGCAATGTAAGGCAGGTCATTCTAAAAGCTGTGCGGGCAAAGAAGATACGATTGATGTTTTTAGTTTGACATTTCGCCCTGAACATTTACAGCAGTTTGTAAAAAGCCCAAAGACAGATGGCTTCACCAACCAGGTATTGTCTTTCAAACACACCAGTTCTTTTTCTAAAATATTGCCTTTGTGCAGCCGCACCCGTATGGCGCTGGAAAGCCTCATCAACAATAGCTATACGGAAAGCCTGGAAAATATATACATCAACGCACAAACACAAATGCTGTTGCTGTATAGCCTTGAATGCATACTGGGCGATAAAGAAGAAGAAACTTTTACTTGTAAATTTCTGGCAAACGAATCAGACAGGGAAAAAATTCTACGTGCAAGAGATGTATTGCTGCAGCATATCGGCGAACCCATTACCATTAAGGATCTTAGCCGGAAAGTTGCCATTAATGAGTGTTATCTTAAAAAAGGCTTTAAAGAAATTTTTGGAACCACCATTTTTGATTTTTACCAAAGCCAGCGCATGGAGCATGCCAAATACCTGTTGTATGAAAAGGGATTGAGCGTTACAGATGTATCGTTGATGCTCGGCTATTCATCTATCTCTCATTTTTCTACCGCCTTCAAAAAACATACAGGTTTAAAGCCCTGCGAGTTATTACTTCGTTAGCATTATTCCTCCGCAACCCTTTTTTATCATTTGCCGTTAATTATCATACGGCTCATTCCTGATTTAAATCAGTTCATCATATGACTTTCTGCATTTCATGCAGACATGACCATTTTATGACAAAACATTGACATTAGGATGCCGCCCGTACTTTACATTTGCATCTCCCTTATGCTGAACTCTTCCACATACGATATTTGCAGCGGTCTTGACAATTTTGTTGTTATTGGCATCAATTACCATAATGCCGATACAGCTACCAGAAGTGATTTTGCGGTTTGTAATACCAGGCAGGAAGTCATTACTCAATCTGCAAGGGAAAAAAATCTCCACGATCTTATTGTGCTTTCTACCTGCAACAGAACAGAATTATACGGTATCGGGCAGGCGGACATGCTGACAGACATATTATGCAACGCTACCGGCAATACCATAACTGCGTTTAAGCAACACGGTTATACATTACATGGAATGCAGGCGGTTAATCACCTTTTCAGGGTAGCATCGGGATTAGATTCCCAGATCATCGGCGATTACGAAATATTGATGCAGTTAAAGAAAGCCGCTAAATACGCAAAAGAAAATAACCTGCTGGGTTCATTAACAGACAGGCTGGTGAATTTTGCTTTGCAGGCTTCTAAAAGAATAAAATCAGAAACGCTGCTAAGCACAGGAACGGTTTCTGTTGCCTATGCTGCTATAGAAGTAATAAAAGAAAGAGTAGAAAATATTCAGCAGAAAAATATTCTGCTGGTAGGTGCCGGTAAGTTTGGTTGTAATGTTGCCAAGAATATTTACCAATATTTTCCGGGGGCTAAAGTGCGCATTACCAACAGAACATTCAGCAAGGCTGAAGCATTTGCGCTGGAGCATGGTATGGAATGCATTCCTTATGAATCATTAGCAACTGCCTGCAATGAAAGCGATATACTGATAGCCAGCACTACTACGGATGAATTCAATATTTTACCACAATTTTTTACAGATAGTAAAACAAGATTATTGTTGGATTTATCTGTTCCTAAAAGTATTGATCCCGCCATTAAAAAAATGAATGGCATTACACTGATGGATGTAGATGAAATATCGGCTATACTGGATGATACTTTTACAAAGCGAAGAGCAGAAGTTCCTAAAGCATTAGCAATAATAGAAGAAACGGTGGGTGAGTTTGTAGAGTGGCACAAGGTATTTTTACACCGGCATTTCCTTGGCCAGGTAAAATCCAAATTGTATGAGCTTAGTGAAACAGATTCATACCTGTTATTAGATCATCCCAAGGAAGAAAAAGATGTAAGAATTCAAAAGGCAGTAAAAACATTGGCAGTTGATCTTCGCAGCCGAACAGCAAAAGGATGCCAGTATATAAATACCATGAATGAATACCTGAAAATTTCTCATTTGTAGCTGGTTTGATCAAATCTTTTGATGCAAAACGATTGACTTTTTCCCTTACAATGAATTTATTTGTTTCAACATAATGTATTCCGTATTGTATACAACAAACGGTCAACAAGGATAATATGCCATGAGTGATATAATAAAAATAGGAACCCGTGAAAGTGAATTAGCTCAGTGGCAAGCTAAAAAAGTGCAGGCATTGCTGCTGGCACAAGGTATTGCTTCTGAACTGGTACTTATAAAAAGCGAAGGCGATATTGATCTTTCTACTCCCTTATACGAAATAGGTGTACAGGGCATTTTTACCAAATCACTCGATATTGCCTTATTGCAAAAGCGCATTGATATTGCCGTTCATAGTTATAAAGATGTACCTACTCAAATGGCAAAAGGAATAACTATCGCTGCTGTGCTCGAAAGAGATTCTTACCAGGATATATTGGTTTTTAAAGAAGATAAGAAAGATTTAATTGAACAACTAAACAACACATCGAGCATCATAGCCACCAGCAGCATACGCCGCAAAGCGCAATGGCTTCATAAATATCCCCACCACCAAATAGAAAATTTGCGGGGCAATGTAAATACGCGCCTGAAAAAGCTGGAAGAAAGCAATTGGAGCGGAGCTATCTTTGCGGCTGCAGGCCTGGAACGCATACAGGTACGTCCTGAAAAGAGCATTGATCTTGATTGGATGCTTCCCGCGCCGGCACAGGGAACAGTAGTAGTAGTGTGCAGAGCCGAAGATGAAAATATTAAAAATGATTGTGCCGCTTTTAATCATAATAATACTGCTATATGCACAGGTATTGAACGTGATTTTTTAAGAACTTTGATGGGTGGTTGTTCCACACCGGTAAGTGCCCTGGCAGAAGTAAAAGATGATGTATTACATTTCAAGGGTAGCATTGTATCGGTAGATGGTAAAGAAAAAGTAGAAATAGAAAAAAAAGCGGATGTGCAAAACAGTAAGCATGTGGGAAAGCTAAGTGCTGAAGAAATATTGACGAAGGGTGGTAATAAAATAATTGAACTCATCAGGGATGGCAATAAATAATGTAAACATACTTTCAACCCGGTTACTCAATAAAGAATTGGTTGATAAAACCGGCATACAGCATATCCATATAGATGCGGAAGCCTTTATCCGCAACATTCCTGATATATCATCCGAGATTGCAGACCAGATACAGACTTTATCGCTTGAACCTATTACAGTTGTTTTCACAAGTATACATGCCGTAGAAGTAGTAAAAAGCGAGTTTGCGGGCATCGTACCTGAATGGAAAATTTTTTGTACAGGTGGCGCTACTAAAGAAGCTTTACTGGATATTTTTGACGAATCTGCTATTGTAGCCACTGCAAAAAATGCGCATGGACTGGCAGAAAAAATATTGCAGCATACAGAGGTGAAAGAAGTTGTTTTTTTCTGCAGCAAACAACGCCTGAATGATTTACCAGAAACATTGCAGAATGCCAATATCCTGGTAAAAGAGATCATCGTTTATCAAACAGTAGGCACGCCCACAACTATAAACAAATACTATAACGGTATTCTATTTTTCAGTCCCAGCACAGTACACAGCTTTTTTTCTACCAATACTATACCTGTTAGTACCGTGCTGTTCTCTATTGGTAAAACCACTACTGCTACCATAGAATCTTATTGCAGTAACCAGGTAATCACCAGCCAATGGCCGGGAGAAGCCAATCTTGTTGAACTGGTTATTGAACACTTTGCTACCACAGCAGGAAAAGAAGAATAAAAATTATTTACTGAATTTATTCAGTACAGCACATATGAACAATCAATTATTATTACAGGCACTACGGGGAGAACAAACATCTCGTCCACCGGTATGGATGATGCGGCAAGCCGGCAGATACCTGCCAGAGTATATGAAGCTTCGCGAAAAATATGGATTTTTTGAACGATGCCAAACACCTGAACTGGCTTGTGAAATTACATTGCAGCCGGTAGATATTATTGGGGTTGATGCAGCCATTTTGTTTTCTGATATACTGGTAGTGCCGCAGGCAATGGGGCTTGAGGTACAGTTGATAGAAAGTAAGGGACCAGTATTGCCCGATCCTGTACAATCTGCAAAAGATTTGCTTCGTGTACACGTGCCCGATGTAAATGAATCACTGCAGTATGTTTTTGATGCCATCAAACTCATAAAAAAAGAGCTTAATAATAAAGTTCCGTTGATTGGTTTTGCGGGCGCTCCATGGACTTTGCTCTGCTATATGGTACAAGGAAAAGGCAGCAAAACCTTTGATGAAGCAAAAGCATTTTGCTATACACAGCCCGAGGTTGCACACCAGTTGCTTCAAATGATTACGGATACTACTATTGCGTATTTGAAAGGGCAGATAAGAGCCGGAGCCGACACTGTGCAGATTTTTGATAGCTGGGGAGGCTTGTTAAGTCCTGGTGATTTTGAAAATATTTCTTTACAATATATCAGGCAGATTGTAGCAGCATTAAAGGATGAAGTTCCTGTGATTGTTTTTGCAAAGGGTGCGTGGCATTCGCTTGCATCAATGGCAAATACAGGCGCTGCAGGGCTTGGTATCGACTGGTGTATACAACCGGAAATGGCAAGACAATTTGCAGGCGATAATATAACATTACAAGGCAATTTTGATCCTGCTAAATTGTTATCACCTATACCGCAAATAAAAAAAGAAGTAAAGCAAATGCTGCGTGCGTTTGGTAATAAAAGATATATTGCTAATCTCGGTCACGGCATTTTACCAAATGTTCCTGTTGATCATGCAAGGGCCTTTGTAGATACTGTGAAAGAGAGTGTATGATATTCATAAAAAGCTAACTAAAAACGTATGGATAGATGATCAATATCATATTTTTTTTGCAGAGATAAAATCAACTTTGTAAAAAATATATTATGGAATCAGTTATCAATACAGGTATCCATCTTTCATCATCTGCAACAGTTAATATGCTGCTTTCAAAAAACAACTGGATTAATTATATACATACACTGCAAACCCGTATTTGTACAGCCCTGGAAAAGGTAGACGGGAAAAGTACTTTTTTTGAGGACAGGTGGGAGCGCTCCGGCGGTGGTGGAGGTATTACAAAAGTAATATCCAACGGCAATGTTTTTGAAAAAGGTGGTGTAAACACTTCTGTTGTGTATGGTGATGTAACGGATGCTATGCGCACGCAGTTAAAAATTGATGGAGCCAAATGGTTTGCATGTGGTTTAAGTCTGGTTATTCACCCGGTAAACCCTTTCGTGCCTACTACACATGCTAACTGGCGCTATTTTGAATTGTACGATAAAGACGATAATGTATTAGACCGCTGGTTTGGTGGCGGTGCTGATCTTACTCCCTATTATCTTTTTGAAGAAGATGCTATTCATTTTCATACTACACTTCGCAATGCCATGGCTCCGTTTGGAGAAGCGTTATACCCTTTATATAAGAAACAATGTGATGAATATTTTGCCAACAAGCACAGGAATAATGAGATGCGTGGAATAGGCGGCGTTTTTTACGATTACCTGCGCCCGGTTAATGAGGAAGATGCCGACAGGCTTTTTGCATTTCAACGTGCTAACGGCGATAGTTTTATTGACGCATACCTTCCGATTGTAGAAAAGAGGAAAATACAAGCATGGAATGAAAAGCAAAAATACTGGCAGGAAATAAGAAGAGGCAGATATGTGGAGTTTAATCTTATACACGATCGCGGTACAATATTCGGCTTGAAAACAAACGGCAGAACAGAAAGTATTTTAATGAGCCTCCCACCTACTGTACGTTTCGATTATAATTATCAGCCCGAAGCGGGCTCAGAAGAAGAAAAATTATTAAAAGTTTGTCAAACACCCAGGAGTTGGCTTGCCTTACCAGCTTAATATGACGATAAGATGATAATCTAACCACTGAATTAAAAGTAATAAGAAGTAATTTTGCGGCTCAAACAGCCACTCCAGTTATGTATCTCCAGAAACGAAACCGCATTTTACGCACGAATGCTTCCATCCGCAGTTTGGTTGCTGAAACGGGTTTACAACCTTCTGATTTTATATTGCCACTTTTTATTGATGAAGGTGAAAACATTCAGCATGAAATTCCATCTATGCCTGGTTATTATCGTTATTCACTCGACCTTACTGTTCAACAGGTAAAAGAAGTATGGAAGCTTGGTATAAAATGCGTGCTGTTGTTTGTAAAAGCAAAAGACGAAACAAAAGATAACACAGGCAAAGAAGCGTGGAATGCAAATGGGTTAATGCAGCGTGCCGTAAAAGCTATTAAAGACAGCGTGCCTGAAATGGTTGTTATGACAGATGTGGCGCTGGACCCATATTCCATTTATGGACATGATGGCATTGTGAAAGATGGAGAAATTGTGAATGATGAAACAGTGGAGGCTTTGGTAAAAATGAGCATCAGCCATGCAGAAGCAGGTGCTGATTTTGTAGCACCCAGCGATATGATGGATGGGCGTATTGGCGCGATCCGCAAGGCTTTGGAAGAAAATAATTTTACCAAAGTAGGTATTATGTCTTATAGTGCTAAATATGCTTCCTGTTTTTATGGCCCATTCAGAGATGCGTTGGACAGTGCGCCAGGTTTTGGTGATAAGAAAACGTACCAGATGAATTATGCCAACAGGAAGGAAGCCATTAATGAAACGCTCCAGGATATAGAACAGGGCGCTGATATTGTAATGGTAAAGCCCGCAATGGCATATCTTGATATTATACGCGAAGTAAAAAATGCAGTAACCGTTCCTGTTAGTGCTTACCATGTAAGTGGAGAATATGCTATGATAAAGGCTGCTGCTAAAATGGGTTGGCTGGATGAAAACAAAGCTATCCTGGAAAGCCTTACTTCTATAAAGCGTGCGGGTGCAGATTTAATAGCAACGTATTTTGCGAAAGATGCGGTGAGGTTATTGACGTGAGACGTGAAAAGATAAACGTGAGACAAATACAATAATTGCTTTTTATATTAGCTAACACATTATTTATACACCAAATTGTTACCTATGTTTATTCAATTAAAACACAAATCTCTGGATGTTTACGAAGCTATCAGAAGTTTAGTAAAAGAGATATATCAGGTTTCTCTCAGTTTGCCTAACAAAGAAAAATTTAATATGGTCCAGCAAATACGTAGAGCGGCCTTATCAGTAAAACTAAATATGGCTGAAGGTTCAACCAGAAAATCTACTGCTGAAAGAAGCAGATACTATGAAATATCCAGAGGCTCTGTTGTTGAGATGGACGCTGCCTTGGAAACAGCTGTAGATCTCCGTTATCTGAACATAAAAGAATTAGATAACGTTAGTATACTACTCAATAAACGTTTTGCAATGCTTTCAAAAATGATTGATTCAGAAAAACAATAAATTTGTAAAATTTCACTTCTATCTTCTCACTTCTCACGATATAAAATGAATTACCAATCCAGTAAATCTTTATTCGAACGTGCACAGCAATCTATACCGGGTGGAGTAAATTCTCCGGTACGTGCTTTTAAAAGTGTGGGTGGTACGCCCTTGTTTATCACACATGCCAAAGGAGCCTATTTGTACGATGTAGATGGAAATGAGTATATAGATTATATCAACTCATGGGGACCCATGATCCTTGGTCATGCGTATGAACCAGTTGTAAAAGCTATACAGGAAAAGGCGGTTTATTCTACTTCTTTTGGAGCACCTACTGAATTAGAAATTGAGATTGCAGAGCTGATAAAAAACATGGCTCCCAATATTGATATGATCAGAATGGTGAGTAGTGGAACGGAAGCATGCATGAGTGCCATACGACTGGCTCGTGGATATACCGGCAAAAATAAATTTATAAAGTTCGAAGGTTGTTATCACGGTCATGCAGATTGCTTTCTTGTAAAAGCTGGCAGTGGTGTTGCTACTTTTAATATACAAACAGTTCCGGGTGTTACACCGGGAGTAGCCGCAGATACGCTCACCTGTGCTTACAATGATATTGCTGCTGTGGAAAAATTAGTAGCCGATCACACAAATGAAATAGCTGCTATTATTATTGAACCGGTGGCGGGTAATATGGGTTGTATTCTTCCGCAAAAAAGTTATCTCGAAACACTGAGAAGCATTTGCGACAGGGAAAAAATTTTGTTAATATTTGATGAGGTAATGACAGGCTTTCGCCTTGCTCCAGGTGGTGCCCAGGAAAAATTAAAGATCGATGCAGATATTGTTACGTATGGAAAAATTATTGGTGCCGGTATGCCGGTAGGTGCTTTTGCCGCTCGAAAAGAAATTATGCAACACATCGCTCCCCTTGGGTCAGTATACCAGGCGGGTACATTGAGCGGAAATCCGCTGGCTATGGTGGCGGGTTTCACATTACTCAGCGCTTTAAATAATAACCCCAACGTATACACGGAGTTAGAAGAAAAAGGGGCTTATCTTGAAAAAGGATTGAGCAATGTTTTTAATGAAAAAGGACTGGCTTTCCGTATAAACCGCATTGGCAGTATGATCAGTATTCATTTTGCAGATCATGAGATTAAAGATTTTGGCTGGGCTACAAAAACCGCTACCGAAACTTTTAATAATTTCTTTCACCACATGTTAAAATCCGGTGTATATTTGCCTCCATCCGCGTTTGAGACATGGTTTATTAGTAATGCCATTTCCTATCAGGACCTGGACCGTACCATAAAGGCTGCGTCCCGTTTTTGATCCATAATATCGGTAAAGGTCACCCTAAGTGACCTTTTACCTTTTATAATAGAAAGTATAATCAACGTTTGATATGAATTCATCTGCGAAGCGCGGAATAATATTAATGAATCTTGGTTCTCCCGACTCTACAGAAGTTAAAGATGTGCGCAGGTACCTGATGCAATTTTTAATGGATGAAAGAGTAATTGATAAACCTTATTTATTACGCTTGCCATTAGTAGGTGGTATAATTGTCCCGTTTCGTGCACCAAAATCAGCCGAAGCATATCGTGAAATATGGAAAAAAGAAGGTTCTCCTTTAGTAGTGCTTACTAAACAATTACAAAAAGAAGTTCAATCGCACCTGGAAGAACCTGTTGAAATAGCCATGCGGTATGGTAATCCAACTATTGAATCTGCTTATGAAAATCTGATTAAAAAAATCCCTTCGCTCGAAGAAGTGATCGCCGTTCCTTTATATCCGCATTATGCCATGTCTTCTTATGAAACTGCAGTAGAACACGCCAAAACAGTACATAAGAAAAAAGGGTATCGGTTCAACCTGAAATTCATTAAACCATTTTATAACGAACCAAGATATATTCAGGCGCTTGCAGATAATATCAGGCCTTATCTGAATAATACATATGATCAGATTTTATTCAGCTATCATGGCGTACCCGGCAGGCATATTCATAAGTCAGATATCACAGGCAATCATTGCCTCATTACTCAAAATTGTTGCGATGTTGCTTCGCCCGCACATGCTTTTTGTTACAGGCATCAATGTTTTACAACCACCAAACTGGTAACTGAAAAATTAGGTATCCCCACTTCAAAGTATAGTATCTCCTTTCAATCGAGACTGGGTAAAGGATGGCTGGAACCTTTCACCGATATTCGGTTAGAAGAAATGCCAAAAGAGGGTATCAAAAAGATCCTGATCCTTTGTCCTGCTTTTGTAAGTGATTGTCTTGAAACACTGGAGGAAATTGCTATGCGCGGTAAAGAAACATTTATGCAGGCAGGCGGTGAATCTTATACTTTTATTCCGTGCCTCAATACAAATCCTTTATGGACACAAACTTTAGCCCAATGGATAAAGGAATATGCAGGAGGTGAGCAGGCAATGATTTTATAATTGCTCCAAATGCTTTAATGTTGCATTCAGCAATAGCAATTACATGAAAGGAACAGTGTACAAATCTACCGGGAGTTGGTATGTAGTAAAAGGAGACGACGGCGTTTTGTATAACGCGAGAATAAAGGGAAAATTTAAACTGGATGACATTACTTCCACCAACCCCATCACCGTTGGAGACGAGATAGAAATGGAGCAGGAAGAAGCGGGTGAAGAAAGCGTTATTATCACTGGCATTGCTCATAGACGCAATTACATTAACAGGCAATCGCCTTCTCAAAAATATCATCACCATATTATTGCCGCCAATCTTGATCAAACACTACTGATTTGTACATTAACAGAACCACGCACCTCGCAAGGTTTTATTGATCGATTTTTGATTGCGGCAGAAGCTTACCATATTCCTGCTATACTGGTATTTAATAAATCAGATATCTATCGTAAAAAAGAAATGACCCAGTTTGAAAATTTAAAACAGATGTACGAATCCATAGGCTACAAAACTGTTTTAATGAGTATAGAAAAGAAAGAAGGATTGAATGAAATAAATGAAATTATTCAGCACAAAACTTCGCTCATTAGTGGGCATTCTGGTGTAGGCAAATCATCTTTTATAAATGCATTGATTCCAACTTTTTCTTTAAAAACACAGGAAGTAAGTGGATGGAGTGGTAAAGGGTTACACACAACTACATTCGCTGAAATGTATGATCTTCCTGGCGGCGGCAGAATTATTGATACACCCGGCATCAGAGAGTTTGGGTTGGTTGATATTTCAAAGCAGGAACTTTCGCATTATTTCCGGGAAATGCGGCCACTCATCAACGATTGCCAGTTTAATAATTGCCTGCACATAAACGAACCTGGTTGTGCTGTAAAAAACGCTGTTGCAGAAGAAGCTATTAATATAGACAGATATATCAGCTATTGTAAAATTTTTGACTCTATCAAGGAAAAAGAATATTAGTTATTATCATCTCTTAACTCACAAATATGCGGCTTTACCTGAAAAAATATCATGCAGCGTTTTTACTTTTGTTCGTTTGCTTATTGTATGGTTGTGGTGGCAATGATAAAAATGAAAATGAAACTACTGTTGTGAAACCGCAGCCCAGCGCAGTTCCTATGATTCAGTATACATTAATAAATAGCACGCCGCATGATACGATGGCTTTTATAGAAGGTTTTTGCTGGCATAAGGGAAAACTATATGAAAGCACAGGCTCGCCAGATGAACTGCCAGAAACGAAAAGCTATTTTGGAGTGGTGAATACAACTAATGGAAAAGTAGAGCATCCTTATGAACTGGATAGAAACCTGTTTTTTGGGGAGGGTATTGCTATTATAGGCGATACTTTGTTTCAGCTTACTTACAAAAATCAAAAAGGATTTGTGTATAATTTGAAAAAGATGAAAATGATTGGTGAGTTTGGATTCAGCAGCAAGGAAGGATGGGGAATGACAACAGATGGAACTTATTTAATTATGACGGACGGCACAAACACGATTACCTATATAAATCCGCATGATTTTAAAACAGTAAAAACGTTGAGTGTTACCGAAAATGGTAATGCTATTGCTAATTTGAACGAATTGGAATTTGTAAATGGATCGCTGTTTGTAAATGTATACGAAACCAACACTATCGTAAAGATTGATACTGCAACTGGTGCGGTAACAGGAAAACTCGACTTATGGTATCTTGCTAAACTGGCAAAAGACGAACACGCATCTGTACTTGAAATGAATGGTATTGCTTATAATGCCGATACTAAATTGTTGTATATAACCGGCAAAATGTGGCCAAAGATTTTTGAGATAAGAATAAATTAGTTACCTGCAATTATTGCAAATGATCTTCCAGTACTTTGGCTAACGCTTTTACCGCTTCGTTGTCTTCTGCAACAGATCCTTTTGAACGTACCGGTAAAATTGAAACACCATTGTAAATATTATAATGCAGGGTAAGCTTGTGACCATTAAAAATAAAATCCCAATAAGATGTGTTAGAGTCATCAATCTTGTTGGTAAAATTTACATTCAGCTTATCGCTTAGTAAGCCAGCTACACCATAGAATTTATCAAAACCACAGTTTTCATCTATCACCGCTTCTGTGCAGCCGTAATCAGTGCGTAGGGTAAGGTTCATGATCTTTGATATTTAGGGTTACTAATTCTTGAACGTTTTTGTTTTCGGCGTTTTTTCTCCGCTTAGTACTCTTTCAGCACCCATACTTCTGCCATCTGCAGGACATCCGTATTTAGGGGCACATGAGCTTATATACGACATTAATAACAAGCCACATGCTGCATAAAAGATAACTTTTTTCATAGTAAACTTTGGTTATATGTTAGTATTCACTAATTGGAATTTATTATCAAACGATTAAAGATGACTTTTGGTATAACTATAGCGCAAAAGCCAACAGGGCTGCGGACAAGTAATTAACAATTGCAAGTTTTTATCGTCAATCAGGAGGGCAATACAATTTTCAGAATGATCTTTGCTGCTCCACAATATTATAACAAATAAGCAGATTATATGTTACTGGCCACCGATTTAGATGGTACTTTTTTGGGAGGAGAAGCAATAAAACGGCGGGAATTGTATAACATCATACATAATCACTCCGATATAAAACTTGTATTTGTTTCAGGACGTGGGCTGCATAGTATATTGCCTGTTTTCACTGGAGACCCGGCTCCGCCACAACCTGAATGTATAATTTGTGATGTGGGTGCGACTATAGTAGACGGGTACACGCACGAGGCTATCGATCCTGTGCAAACAATTATTGAAAAAAAATGGCAGGGGCAGCAGATCATCTATGAGCAACTTAAACACATAAAGGGATTGATTCCGCAGGATGTACCGCAGGAAAGAAGGTGCTCATTCTTTTTTAATGACGAAACAGATACAGCGACGTTACGCAAAACAGCCATGCAATTAAACTGCGATATGATTCTTTCTGCAGGCAGATTTGCAGATATACTTCCGGGAGGTGTAAACAAAGGAACTACATTACAGGCATATATAAACCTGATAAATTATCCGGTAGAAGATGTGTTGGTTGCAGGCGATACCTTCAACGATCTTTCTTTATTCACTTCAGGCTATAAAGGCGTGGTGGTGGGAAACGCAGAACCCGGATTATTATCAGCAATAAAAGGAGCGCAACACATTTATCACGCTGTTGAACATGGTGCAGGTGGTATATTAGAAGCGATGGATTATTTCTCCTTCTTTAAAAAATAGCATTCATCTTCTCCTCTGAATTTTTCGGCAAATGTGCAGATTCAAAAATTGAGTATTGCCAATCTGCGAATCTGCGGCTACTTGTTTAGGTTGAGTGAATTTTCTTTATCTTCCTTTCTTAAAATCACAACCTATGTCTGAAAAAAGGTTTCAGCCGTTTATTGCTCCCGAAACCAAAATGGCAGAATTTACGATCAAGGCGGTACTTACGGGTTCCGCGTTTGGTATTATCTTTGGTGCCGCCACTGTTTATCTCGCATTAAAAGCGGGGCTTACTGTTTCTGCCTCTATCCCTATCGCGGTAATGGCTATTACACTTAGTCGCCTTTTTTTAAAAACAACCATTCTCGAAAATAATATTATACAAACCACAGGATCAGCAGGCGAAAGCATTGCAGCAGGTGTTGTATTTACATTGCCTGGTTTTTTATTTTTAAGCGATAAAGCCAATGAAAGTTATTTCAATTATGTAACCATACTTACACTTGCCATTCTTGGTGGTATGTTGGGAACATTGATGATGATCCCGCTTAGAAAACCTTTGATTGTAAAAGAACATGAAACCCTCCCTTACCCGGAAGGAACAGCCTGTGCCTCTGTATTAAAAGCTGGCGAAAAGGGGGGAGACGTTGCAAAAACTGCTTTTCTTGGTTTAGGTTTTGCTTTGCTGTATGCCATGCTGCAAAGAATATTTCATGTAATTGCAGAAACACCCACCTTCATGACAAAGCAGGTAAATAAGTTTTTACCTTCTGCAAAAGTGAGCGGAGAAATTACGCCGGAATATTTGGGAGTGGGATATATTATAGGTCCGAAAATTGGTGGCGTATTGGTTGCCGGAAGTGTGCTGGCATCTTTTGTATTGGTACCGTTGCTGGCAACACTGGTACAGCCAGCCGCTATAGCCGGGCAATTGGTAAAACTCGGATTATTAGCCGATGTAACCCAGGCCGGTGGAAGAGGTGGGTGGAATCCGGATACACAAACATTTACTGATTTCTCCACCGCAATATATTGGGCTTATATCAGACAGATAGGTGCTGGCGCTGTAGCAGCAGGCGGCTTCATCACTTTATTAAAAACACTTCCTACTATTTTTTCGTCTTTCAAAAGCAGTTTAGGTTCATTAAATAAAAACAATAATAAAGAACATGAAGAATTACGCACAGAAAAAGATTTGAGCTTAAAAGTTGTTGGATTAGGGAGTCTTGGATTGATACTGATCGTATCTGTATTGCCATTTATTCCGGGAGAGAATTTTCTAAGCCGCTTATTTGTCGGAATATTAATCGTTGTATTTGGAGCCCTTTTCGTTACCGTATCATCCCGTATTGTTGGGCTGATCGGTTCATCTAATAATCCCATTTCGGGTATGACGATTGCTACTATACTAGGCACCTGTCTCATATTTATAGCAGTAGGCTGGACAGGAAAAGCCTATGAACCAATGGTATTGGTAGTAGGTGGTATGATATGTATTGCAGCCGCTAATGCAGGAGCCACTTCGCAGGATCTTAAAACAGGTTTTATTGTTGGTGCCACACCGCGATATCAGCAATTGGCGTTATTTATTGGCGCCATTGTTTCATCATTGGCTATTGGGGTGACCATAAAGGTATTAGACACTCCTTCACCTGAACTGCTGAGCCAGGGTATACATCATGCTATCGGGCAAACCTATGCTGCCCCACAGGCCACTTTAATGGCAACGCTGATAAAAGGGGTTCAATCGCAGAATCTCGACTGGCAGTATATCTTGGTAGGAGTATGTATTGCAGTAGTAGTTGAGTTGTGCAATATCAAAGCTTTGTCATTTGCTATTGGGCTCTATCTTCCGCTGGCTACCACATTACCCATTTTTATTGGTGGCGTTATAAGAGGTATTGTTGATTGGCAACAAAAAAGAAAAGGAGAACAGTTGGCACCTGAAGAGGAAGATTTAGGAAAAGGTAATCTTTTCGCTACAGGGCTGGTTGCGGGAGGTGCAATCGCGGGTGTTATAGTAGCTTTTCTTTCTGCAAATAGCACCATTGCCAAAGGCTTAAATAAACTAAACTTTGAGCATAATGTGAATAATCTGTTCGGAGGAGATTTAGGTTATGAAATTGCTGGAGCACTGTTTTTTGCAGTGCTTGGTGGTATATTGTATAAGGTTGCAAGAAGCAAATGAGTCTTTGTGAGATGTGAGAAGATAACCGTGAGAAATTTCACGTCTATCTTCTCACATTTATCGTTCTATTTGGCTACATCAATCTTTACCTTTTTATTTTTTATTTTTTCATCCTTTATTAGTTGCAGCACGTGACTTGCTTTTGATTTACGGATAGCCACAAATGAAAAGAAATCTTTCACATCAATTAAACCAATATCTTCTTTTTTCAATTCTCCTTTTTTACTCAAAAAACCTACGATATCAATTTTATTTACTTTGTCTTTTTTGCCTGCCCCAATAAAAAAGGTTGTCCACTTCGGTTTTTCGGGTAGCTCATCTTTTTCTGGCAAAGTAATCTCAACTGGCCTTTCGGGTATATAAGCAGGAAGCTTTTCTTCCGGAGATAAAATGATAATGGCTGTGCCACTGGCTTCCATACGCGCAGTTCTTCCATTGCGGTGTATAAAGCTTTCTTCTGTATGCGGCAGGTGGTAATGAATAATATAGCGGATGTTTGGAATATCCAATCCTCTAGCTGCAAGATCTGTTGTTACCAATACATTCACACTGCCATTGCGGAATTTGCTCAACGCCGCGTCTCTATCCCGTTGTTCCATGGCACCATGATAAAACACATTTATAATTCCTTTCTCTTTTAATAAACCATTGGTTCTTTCCACTGCTTCGCGATGATTACAGAATACAATAGTAGAGCGATTGCCAAGAAAACAAATCAGTTTAAATAATGTATCGATCTTATCATTAACCGGGCTACTGACTGTTTCAATAGCAAGCCGTGTTGGTAATTCATCAGCCTCTGCTAAAAAATCAAGCTTGCGTGGGTTTTGTAACCCGATAAATTCAGGTATCTCTTCTGTTTCGGTTGCAGATATAAGCATTCGCTTTTTGAGGGCAGGCAACGATTGTACTATAAAAGTCATTTCATCCTGGAAACCCAGCTCAACCGATTTATCAAATTCATCCAGTATCAATGTAGTGATGGTGTCGGTTGTAATATTTCCACGCCTGATGTGATCGCACAATCTTCCTGGCGTTCCTATCAATAAAGCGGGAGGTTCCACTAAATTATTTTCTTCGGTTTCGCGTAAATGCCCGCCATAGCAAGCGGTAACTTTAAGATTGGTGCCCATTTTTTTGAAAACCTGTTCAATCTGTTGAGCCAACTCCCTTGATGGCGTTATAATAAGCGCCTGCGTTTTTTTACTATCAGCTTTCAATAATCGTAATATCGGCAACAAAAAAGCAATGGTTTTTCCGGATCCTGTTGCAGAAAGCAGTATAATATCGTCCGATGTCTCAACCGCTTCTATTGCCTGGAGCTGCATTTCATTCAATGCGTCTATTTTAAGGCGGGTAAGAATTTCCTGTAAAGAAATATCACTGTTTGTCATGGCGGCAAAAATAAGAAATGCGCCGGGTGTTTACCGCATCATTTGTTTAACCGCTGCAGGAAGAAAAATTTTAACAGGCATGCTATTTAAAATAGAAAGTTCTTCGGCAAAGGACGTTTCATTATCTAAAAATTTAAAAATGCGATATGCAGGAATCGCATTAAACAATCTTGTAAAAATTTCCTTTCCACTCAACTGATGCGTGCACAATACGCGAAGCAATATGCTGTCGTATAAATGAAAGCGACTATTGGCTTTTGTATGAATCTGATTATCGCCTTTTTTTAAATGCTCAACAATCATATCAGATTGCTTTTGTATAAAGCGGAATGTATAACCGGTAGAAGCTTTGGTTTGTCCACCCGCAGTACCTATATAGTATATGCCCCTTCTATAAAAATCAAATGAATGATTTGTCATCGGTATTACCCCAAACTCTGTGTCTGTTACGCGGTAACTTTCTATTTTTAAACTATTGCTTATATAGTCATTCAATGCTGTTTCATAAATCTCCTGTGCTAATATCTCTTTTGAAAATATTGTGTATTCAATTAATGCCTTTTGTTCACTTAATGGCAACATATATACAAATGCTGCTTCATAGCTTTTTTGCTCTATACTAAAATCCATGAATAATGCTTTGTTTTTATTAAAAGCATTATGATCTGTTTCTATTGTCCAACCTTTAAAATGTTGTTTTAGCAACCAGGCATTTTTATTTACAGCATTATCTGCTATAGAGTTGAAAACAAAGGCAGCCTTAACCTGGATGGTCTCATTTGGAGTTTCAATGGCATAAATATTTTCATCCAATCTGGCAGAAACAACATCCGTGTATTTTATTTCAATATTCTTATAACGCTTTATTCTGTCAAAACAATACGTATAAAAATCAATGCCGCGGATCATCTTGTAACTATACCCGCCTGTATCAAGCTGCTTCGAAAAATTTTGGGTTGAAAACTGTAAGTCAGTCCATGTACGATATATAATATCTTCAAAATAACCTTTGTCTTTCTCCCAGAAACACCAGGTACGATCATTTACATTTTTTTCAGCCTTGTCTAACAGCAATATCTTTTTTTCTCCTTTTGTATCTGCATCTATGATGCGCATAAGAAGACTTAGTCCGGCGCAGCCTGCACCAATAATTATATAATCATATTCCTTCATTATTCAAGCAATGTGCGGAGTATTAAAAAGAACATCACCTGTATCATCAGCAAATGAACAGCAAAGCGATTGTTCTTTTTAAACGGGCAAATAGAAAATAATATTAACAGTATACCACTGATCACAAACCAGCTTATATAATTCAGCATAGGTATATCATCTCCTGTTCCCCATTTCCAGAAACCCAACTTTATGGCAACAGGTTCCATAACCCAGTCAAAAAAAGTTGCCAGCAATGCCCCATCAATTATAAGCGATGCTATACTCCACTTTGCATATGCAGCCCGCTCTTCAGGCATAAGTCTGCGTTTCACGGTTATAAGCAGATTATTTATAGCAACACCACAACAATATATAATGATAAACCAATTAATCCCTATTATCAATGGAACTTCTTTATACTTCACTCCCAATACATTTCCATAGCTGTATTCACCAAACAGCAGAGATGTATGAATGCCTATGTATTCTGCGGCATATCCCAATACTGAACAGCATACAATGAAAACATAAAAAGACCAATGCGTGATGCCTTGTGTGATTAACAATAAAACAAACATTAATAAAAGGTTCAGTGTTGTGAGGCTTGCAAAGAGGGAAGTATTTCCCCAAACCATACCAATTACTCCTGTAACATGAAATAAAATAGCTGTAAAATCAGCAATGGTATATAATTTCTTTTTTGACAGCAACATGCTTTGCATCAGGAAATACTATTGCGATAAAATTACGCAACTATGCAGGTGCAACAATAAAAAAGTGTGTTGCATTTACAACACACTTTACATAACCCTTGAAATACGAATGGTTCATCAACCTTAATCAGTGTTCCATAAGTTATGCTATACTTGTTTGTGGTTCTAATTTCTACTATTGAAAAATTAAGCGGCTTCTTTCATAGCCTGTATATTTTCCAACTTATGGCTAATGGCCTTTTCGGTTTCATGGTTAATACCAGGATTACGATGATCATGCATCATGGCAAAACCATTTAAGGCTTCATTCCATCCAAATACACAAACAGGGCTATCGTTATAGCTTACCCGATATCTTACTTCACCACTTCCATTTATATATTCGGTTGCTCTTACCTGATAAATATTTCCGTTAGATATAATTTCGAAATTTTCAGTTTTTAATCTCATAACACATTTTTTAAATGAAGAAATAAATGTCAAGTACCATTTCTATTTTCAGTACTCATTTTCTACACTAACATTTTCAATAAGCATGCCATGCCATGCCAAAGTGGTTGTTAAAAAAATGTTTCAATAAGTTGTTTATACTTCAAATAAATTATTTATAAAGCCATACAGCTTTAAAATATATCTTATATGTATACTTCTTAGCCCTTCCCGCTAAAGACTTAGCCCGTAAAAATGTAGAATAATTCATCCAAAATTTTACTCCTGCGCCTTAGTAGCGTACCTTTGCGCCATGCAACGGTAAAAAATTACAGACACATTGAGTGTTTAGCTATTTTTCGCTTCCATAGTAGATTCAACGTTTGCTTTCATCCGATACAAAATTTATTTAACCGTATATTTTTTGATATGAGCAAATCAGTTTCCAAAAAGAATAGTCCTGATGTGGTATTAATAGGAGCAGGAATAATGAGCGCCACATTGGGTGTTATGCTAAAAGAATTACAGCCTGAACTAACCATTCACGTAGTTGAAAGATTGCACACTGTGGCGGCAGAAAGTACTGATGCCTGGAACAATGCAGGAACAGGACATTCAGCCTTTTGTGAATTAAATTATACGCCCGAAAAAGAAGATGGTAGTATTGATTCAGGTAAAGCCATAAAAATAGCCGCACAATTTATTCAAAGCCAGGAATTCTGGAGTTACCTGCTGGAGCGGCAATACATAAGCAATCCGCAGGATTTCATACGCTCTATTCCTCACATAAGTTTTGTGCATGGAGAAGAGAATACGCAGTATCTTAAAAAAAGATTTGACGCGCTTATTCAATATCATCTTTTTGAGGGCATGCAGTATACGGAAGATGCTGCTACTATTGAACAGTGGATGCCTTTGGTAATGGAAGGACGTGATGCTTCTGAAAAGGTAGCGGCAACAAAAATGGATATTGGCACGGATGTAAATTTTGGTTCGCTTACACGTAAATTGTTTCGCTATCTTTTTGATATGCCCGATGTAAAATTATTGCTGGCACATGAAGTACAGGATTTAAAACAGGGTGCAGACGGTTTGTGGACGATGGAATTAAAAAATCTTACAACAGGCAGGAAAAGTAACATTACTACAAAATTTATTTTTATTGGCGCCGGCGGCGGCTCTCTTCATTTGCTTGAAAAATCAGACATACCTGAAAGCAAGGGCTATGGTGGGTTTCCGGTAAGTGGTCAGTGGCTTATATGTAATAATCAAAATGTTATTGAACAACATAATGCAAAAGTGTATGGTAAAGCAGCAGTAGGTTCTCCGCCTATGAGTGTTCCACATTTGGATACACGCATAATTGATGGAAAGAAATCATTGTTGTTTGGACCCTATGCAGGTTTCTCCACAAAGTTTTTAAAAAACGGTTCATCATGGGATCTTATCACTTCTATTAAGTTCAGTAATATCAAACCAATGATGATGGCAGGTATTCATAACATTCCGCTTACTAAATATTTGATTGAACAGGTTAGTCAATCGCCTGAAGACAGGATAGAAGCACTGAGAGAATATTTTCCAAATGCAGTGCTGGAAGATTGGGACCTTGAAGTGGCCGGACAAAGAGTACAGGTTATTAAAAAAGATGAAGAAGAAGGTGGCATACTGGAATTTGGAACAGAAGTGGTAAGCTCGGCCGATGGCAGTATTGCGGCATTATTAGGCGCTTCGCCTGGTGCATCAACAGCGGTTTCTATTATGGTTGATTTATTGAAGGCATGTTTTCCCGATAAAATGAGAACCGCAGAATGGCAGGATAAAATTCAGCAGATGATCCCATCTTATGGTAAATCACTGGTAGAAGATGTGTACTTATGTAAACAAACAAGAGAGCGATCTGCAAGAGCTTTATCGTTAGCAAATGAAGAAGCAGTAAATAGCTGATTTCTTCAAAATAAGATACATGAGAAGCAACAGGATCGGTTTGATTCCTGTTGCTTTTTTATTAATGGTTAGTTTATCAATGCTGATCCAAAATAAGCATGTAAGACTTCAGGTAGGTTAATCCCGGTCTCTGATTGATTATTTTCCAGCAAACAAGCCAATATCCGTGGCAATGCAAGGGAGCTTCCATTTAAAGTATGCACCAATTGATTTTTGCCTTTATCATCTTTGTACCTGATTTTTGCCCGGTTAGCCTGGTAAGCTTCAAAATTACTTACGGAACTAACTTCCAGCCAGCGCTCTTGTGCTGCGCTGAAAACTTCAAAGTCGTAGGTAAGCGCAGAAGTAAAGCTCATATCGCCACCACATAGTTTTAAAATACGGTAAGGTAACCGTAACGCCTGAACGAGGTTTTCTACATGCGATACCATTTCTTCCAATGCATCATAACTTTTAGCGGGATCGGTTAATTGTACTATTTCTACTTTTTCAAACTGATGCACCCTGTTTAAGCCCCGCACATCTTTACCAAAGCTTCCTGCCTCGCGCCTGAAGCACGGTGAATACGCTGTCATTTTTATGGGCAATGATTCTTCCTTCACAATTTCATCTCTGTAGATATTTGTTACAGGCACTTCAGAAGTAGGGATCATATAAAAGTTATCCGCAGGCATATAATACATTTGTCCTTCTTTATCCGGCAACTGACCGGTACCATAAGCCGAAGCTTCGTTCACCATAAATGGCGGAAGATATTCTGTATAACCCGCAGCCGTATTATAATCCAGGAAATATTGTATCAAAGCTCTTTGCAGTTTTGCACCTTTGCCTTTATACAAAGGAAAGCCGCTGCCTGTTATTTTAGCACCGGTTTCAAAATCAACCAGGTCGTATCTTTTTATCAAATCCCAGTGGGGTACAGCATTTGCATAAAGTTGTGGTTTAGCACCCCCTTCTCTTACTACTACATTATCTTCAGGTGTTTTACCTGGTGGCACTTTTTCAGAAGGCAGGTTAGGAAGTTTTACCAGCTCTTCCTGCAATTTGATTTCTGTTTGAGCTAACTGTTCGCTGATCGAATTTGTTTGTTCCTTATATCCGGCAACCAGTTGTTTTATTTTTTCTCCTTCTTCTTTTTCTCCCTTAGCAATATGTTGCCCTATCAGTTTTGAGCTACTGTTCACTTTTGCCTGTATGGTATCAAAATCAAGTTGTAGTTTTTTTCTTTCATCATCCAATGCTATAATCGCATCTACCAAAGCAAGATCGCTGAAGTTTTTTATCGCTAATTTTTCTTTAACCAGGCTGGTATTTTGCCTTATAAAATGTACCTGTAACATCCTCAAAAATTTCACGCAAAGGTAATTGTTAGCCAATTAGCATTGTCTACATTTTGCTTCCCTTATTTTTGCAGCATGAATAATATGGAAAGTGATCTGCAGGTACGCTGGTGGAACCTGGAAGCTAAGCTGGTAGAGCGTTTTGATAAAAAGCCTGATATGGAAGCTATTTTGTTTCTAATAGGGATGCAGGAACTGGGTGAGTTTCGTTCAAAATATACAAAGGAACAAAAGCAGGATTTGATGCATGTGGCTGTTTGCTCGCTTTTTTCACAAAGTGGGTATTATGAAATAGAAAGAGTGGATGAAGAGGGTTGGCCGCATTTTAAACAATTAAAGCCATTGCCGGTGATGAATACTTTTGAGCAGGAAAATTTCATGAAAGACCATGTATTGCTCTATTTTAAAAACAATAACTTCATAGAATAGGTGATGGCAGCAATACCATTATTCAAATCATGAAGTATCTATTTATTTTAATTTTTGCTTTCATTTTTTTTATTGCGTGTAATCCACGAATTGCAGGTACGCTCAGAAAAAACGACCTTTCAAAAGATGTTGAAATGACCACTGACAAAGGGATAATGGTTATCCGCTTGTGTGACTCGACGCCGCTGCACCGCAATAATTTTCTGAAACTGGTAAAGGAGCACTATTATGATAGTATTCTTTTTCACAGGGTAATTCAGCATTTTATGATCCAGGCGGGAGATCCTGTTAGTAAAAGGGCTGATGCAGATACTAAACTTGGTGATGGTGACCTGAAATATACCATACCGGCAGAATTCAGAAAAACATTATTTCACAAAAAGGGCGTTATTGCCGCCGCAAGAGAGGGCGATGCTGAGAACCCACAAAGAGCCAGTAGCGCCTGCCAGTTTTATATTGTACAAGGCAAAGTATTTTCTGAGGCTTCTTTAGATTCAGTAGAAACATTCCGTTTAAATGGCAGAAAAATTCCGGCGGACCAAAGAGCGGTTTATACTACCGTTGGAGGCGCCCCACACTTAGATGGGAGTTATACTGTTTTTGGAGAAATAATTAAAGGAACGGAAGTTATTGACAGCATTGCTGCTGTTCCGGTAAACAGAAGATTGGGAGACAGACCTGTGAAAGATGTGCGTATTATAAAAGCCCGGCTTATCAAAAGAAAGTCATAATGATCTTGCCTTAAAAGTTATTCGGTTAATTGCCCCTGTTTTTTCAATTGCTTTTTGTAATCTTTGCAACACAAAATTTTGCATTATGAATTTTCCCGCAAACCTGCGTTATACAAAAGATCATGAATGGGTTCGCCTTGACGGCGATACCGCCACTATAGGTATTACTGAATTTGCACAAAGTGAGTTAGGCGATATTGTATATGTTGAAATTGAAACCAAGGATCAGCATATGGGCGCTGAAGCTGTTTTTGGAAGTGTGGAAGCTGTAAAAACAGTAAGCGATCTTTTCCTTCCGCTTACCGGAACTATTATAGAGATAAACCCTGAATTAAATAATCAACCCGAACTGGTAAACAGCGATCCATACGGAGAAGGCTGGATGATTAAAGTAAAGGTTGATCATCCGGCAGATTTCGAAGGCTTGCTTACTGCGGATGCCTATTCAAAGTTAGTTGGCGCCTGATAACAGCATGATGATAAAAAAGATATTTCGTACTATATGGCGGCCCTTCTATGGTCGGTCATCATATTTATATTACTTACTATCCCGGGCAAAGAGTTGCCTCCTGGGCCTGAAATCCCGGATTTAGATAAGGTCATCCATATTTTTATTTTTGGAACACAGGTGTGGTTATGGTCGGTATATTGTAAGCATACCGGGAAATTCAAGTCTTTGTTGGGGATTTTCTTTCTCATTTTTTTGCTTTCGTGCCTTTATGGTATAGGCATGGAGTATTACCAAAAGTATTTTGTAGCAAACCGCGCTTTTGAATTGGGCGATATTTTGGCAGATATTACCGGTTCCGCCATTGCCTGGCTGATTGTATCTGTAAGAAACCGTCGCTATAAAGGGGTATAAAAAAAATTGGCCTCTATAGAAATAGAGGCCGCAACCAAAACTAACTGCTTATGAGAAAATTGACTGTTTTAAATCTCTTTATATTAAGACGCAAAAAGGAGTATTAAGGTTTACTCTTTCTGTGTTAATTATTTCTAAATAAAAAAGAACTGTTGATTTTATTCTAACGTAATATACAAATTAAAATTGCAATTACAATGCCATTGTTTAACACTACAAATTTCCGGGAAAAAATGAAACGGTAGTCTTAACAATATGCAAAATTTTACCCTGCTTTTGTTATCTGTTTCCTATCAGCCCCCATTACCTGTTTATATCCCTGCAAGTACATGATTGTTACCCGCTTTGATGTTTTATTACCTGCAAAGTGTATCTTTAGCTATCTCAATATACTTTTTGAAAAAGCGATTTTACTCTTTAGACGTTTTCAGGGGAGCCACTGTAGCATTTATGATCCTGGTAAATAACCCCGGAAGTTGGAACTATATATATTCCCCCTTAGACCACGCTAAGTGGCATGGCTGTACGCCTACCGACCTGGTATTTCCTTTCTTTCTGTTTGCTGTAGGAAATGCAATGGCTTATACTATGCCTAAAATGCAGCAGGAGGGAGCTGTTTTTTTCTGGAAGAAAACACTTAAAAGAGCAGTATTGATTTTTCTCATCGGTCTCCTTCTCAATTGGTTTCCTTTTGTGAAATACAATACAGAAGGCACTCTGGAAGCAAAAGTTTTTGAAAATTTGCGGATATTGGGTGTACTCCAGCGGATAGCTCTTTGTTATTTTTTTGCGAGTGTAATCATTTATTATCTGAAGGCGGCCAAGGCATTTATAGCAGGTTTAATGCTTTTACTTATTTATTGGGCTATGTGTTTATACTGGGGGCATCCGGGAGATCCATATAGCCTTGAGGGTTGGTTTGGAACAGCAATAGATAAAATTATCCTTGGTGAATCTCACATGTACCACGGAGAGGGTGTGGCGTTTGATCCTGAGGGGCTGATGAGTACAATACCAGCCATTATGCAGGTAATATTGGGTTATTTCGTAAGTGATTATATTCTTCAGAAAAGAAAGGTGCCTGATAATGACCGGTTGCAAAATGAACCGATTCTTCAAAACAACCTCTATCCCATCATTGCTAATCTTTTTGTGGTGGCGTCATTGCTTGTTTTTACGGGCTTTTGCTGGGACATGGTATTTCCTATTAACAAAAAAATATGGACGAGTTCATTTGTACTCTATACTACTGGAATTGCCATTATGGTGCTGGCTGTTTTAATACACGTTATAGAAGTGCATAACAAAACAGGAGGATGGAGCAGGTTTTTTGATGTGTTTGGTAAAAACCCCTTGTTCATTTTTGTGCTGAGCGGCGTGTGGGTAAGATTATACGGACTTGCGCATATAGCCGATGGTGTGAAAGATGGAAAACCAATGTATAAGGGGCTGGGTGCATGGATGTATGATCACTTATTTGCACCTGCATTTGGCAACATGAATGGCTCTTTGATATACGCAATATTCCACATTATTATATTCTGGAGTATAGCATGGTTACTCGATAAAAAGAAAATATACATAAAAGTTTAATCCCTGATTATGACCAAAGCTGGAGTTCCCCGTTTTTTAGCGCTCGATGTTTTAAGAGGCATGACCATTTGTTTTATGATTATTGTGAACACACCGGGTACAGGTGCTGTTCCCTTTGCTCCGTTGTTACATGCAGCATGGCATGGCTTTACACCTACAGATCTTGTTTTTCCAACATTTCTTTTTGTGGTAGGGAATGCTATGAGTTTTTCTATGCCCAAGTATAAACTGCAGGGTAATAAAAGTGTAGTAGGTAAAATATTTAAACGAACGCTCATTATATTCTTATTGGGATACTTAATGTATTGGTTTCCCTTTTTCAGGGAAGTAAAAGGAGGAGGATATGAATTTTATCCTATCCGCGATACTCGTATTTTAGGCGTATTACAACGTATAGCCTTGTGTTATTGCTTTGGCGCTTTGATGATCCATTTTTTATCAAGAAAAACAGTATGGGTGCTAAGCGCTATTTTTTTAGTGGGATATTGGTTGATATTATATGTAAGTGGGGATTATACTATGACGGGTAATGCAGGTCATAAACTGGATGTGATTTTATTTGGTGAAAGTCATTTATATCATGGAGAAGGAGTAGCCTTTGACCCTGAAGGATTTTTAAGTACGATGCCTGCCATTGTAAATGTAGTTGCAGGATATTACGCCGGAGTGTTTATACAGCGCAGTGGAAATAACTTTGAAACGGTGGCAAGGCTTATGATTACAGGTTTTGCTTCTTTATGTATTGCGTACTTCTGGGACTTTGTATTTCCGATTAATAAAAAATTATGGACAAGCCCGTTTGTGTTGTATACCGTAGGGCTTGACCTTGTGATTTTAGGTATCATCATCTTTATAATTGAAATAAAAGGTATTACCAAGGGCACCTATTTTTTCCAGGTGTTTGGAAAAAATCCATTATTCATATACCTGCTTTCAGAAGTACTCGCAACGATTCTGTTTACCATTAAAACAGACCCCAAAACATCTTTATTCAACAGCATCAATAATACTGTGTTTCAAAAAATAATTCCGGGAGCATGGGGCTCATTGCTTTTTGCGCTTTGTTACATGCTTACTTGCTGGTTAGTGGGTTACTGGATGGATAAAAAGAAAATATACGTGCGTGTATAAATCTTATGCTTTTTTAACGCTATAGCTGGTAGTAAAATGGCTTGATTCATCAGGATGAAGTTTTATTAACCCCATTCCATTATTGAACGCATCCGGTGGAGCGCTCAAATTTTCGATGGCAATGCTTTTACGATGCGGAGGAGTATATATCTGCAGGTAAGGATAGGATTTGTCGGTGGATATTTCCAATTGCCATTTTGTTTTGGGGTCTCGCAAAATACAAATCGGTTCACTTTTACTGAAATCAAGTACAAAGGAATTATCAATCTCCCCTTGGCCAATCAATGCAGGTTTTATAAAAGCTGTATTAGTTAATATTTTCCCGGAAGGGATAAGGTTCACAAATTCCAGCATCTGTTCTGATTGAAACTGGAGCTCAAGTTCATTTACCGGTTTGCCAAAAGTAAAATAGGGATGCCAGCCATCAGCAATCGGAATAACAGAAGAGCTATTGTTGTGTACAGTAGTGGTAACCGTAAGTGTATGCTGATGAGTAAGCACATAGCTCACCGCACAATCATACGGAAATGGGTAACCGGGGTCTTCCCCTTTATATTGAAATAACAAAGAAACACCCGCTTCTTTATCATTGACATATTCCTTAATTATTTTAAAAGGCTGATCGTACAATAATCCATGAATAGCGGCGCCGCCGGTAATAAATTTCCTGAAGTGATATGCCTGCCCGTTAAGAGAATAGGTAGCATTGGGTATACGGCATGGAAACGGTGATAATTTTAATCCTTTAAAACCTTTGGATTCTGCATTACTATCAAATTCCTGTTTATCAGCGTAACTGTCAATAATATTGAGTGTAACACCATTATTCATTATGGTAAAAGCATGCAACATAGCGCCGCATTCTGGAATAATTTCAACGGTGCATCTGGTGTTATCATCTATAAGCAATACTTTATCAAAACCTGCTGAATGCAATTTCTTTACGGCAAACATAAATAGCGTTTATCAAGCCAAATTAAATAATGAAAATGATAAATGGTTTCAAAAAAGAGATTCAATCGTTTGCGTGAAATATACTGATACTATTCCTGCAGAAAGCACATAAAAAAGCGAAAGACTAAATAAATAATCTTTCGCTTACACTATTGCGTTATAATCTGTAATTAATTCAGATGCTTGGTAATTTCCGCGCTCATCGGATTTACCTTGCTGGGAAATACAGCTATTAATTTACCCTGCTCATTTACCAGGAATTTTGTGAAGTTCCATTTAATCGGATCCTTAACCCCCATGGCTTCAGCCTCATCGCTCAGGTATTTAAACAAGGGATCAATATCATCTCCCTTTACAGAAACTTTTGCAGACATAGGAAAAGTAACGCCGTAATTTTTTGTACAGAATTCTTTTATTTCTGAATTGCTACCGGGCTCCTGGCTCGCAAAGTTGTTTGCAGGAAAACCAATAATAACAAGCTTGTCTTTGTACTTTTCATATAATGCTTCAAGGTCTTTGTATTGTGGAGTAAACCCACATTTCGAAGCTGTATTTACAATCAGAATTTTTTTGCCTTTATATTTTGCAAGATCAATGGAACCGCCTTCCAGTCCTTCAACTTTAAAATCGTAAATAGTGGTGATAAATGATAAGGTAACCGCAAATAATAATAAACGTATCATAACAATTGTTTTTTTATTGAATACAAATTTGATGCAAAAAATACAGATTTAAGATTATTGTTTTTCGTAGCAACCAATATCAGGCTCAGCATCTCTCTCCTTTCCGTCAAGATCAGTATTTACTGCTATTGATATACCCCCACCAACAGCCGGTGATGATTTCTGGTTAATATGGAAATCAAAATAACGCCTATTAACATTAATACTGTCAAAAGCAGGATCCTGGTTGGCTACCCCATCTGTTACTGTTATTAATGATGGTAATGCCTTTGCTTTATATAAGCTGTGATCTAATATTACGTCAAAATCTGTACTACCTTTTTTATCAGCTACCATTTCATTGTCAACATCCCCACCATTACCCCATATAATACAATTACGAAATATTGCGCTTAGAGGGTAGGCGTTACCGTTTTCATCATAATTATCCATACTCACAACTGCATTTTTATGTTCAACATAGGCATTGCTATAGCTGGCAATAGTGCAGTAAGTAAAGTTATATGTTCCTCCCTGGGTTAAATTGATATTAGCGCCACAATTTGTAATTAAACAGTTAACAGCATTGATACTTGAACTGGCGGCTATTATACCTGCATCATATATATTATCAATAACGCATTCATTTAATACAACTTTAGGTGAGGCATCAGGCGATGGAGCTACGGCTATTATTCCCTGGTAGGCATTTTTGACTATACCATAGTTAATAACGTTGTCTTTACTTTTTTCGCTGAAATATATACCTGGCCACGATGCAGGAAGATCATTATAACCATCATCCAGGCGGTCGCCCTGGAAAGTTACACTATCTTTTTTTGTTCCATTAACCGTTA
Organism: Agriterribacter sp.; assembly: GCA_047600465.1. GTDB lineage: Bacteria > Bacteroidota > Bacteroidia > Chitinophagales > Chitinophagaceae > Agriterribacter. Next base: position 1,337,565 of record JASGKU010000004.1, on the reverse strand, counting down.
ATGTTCCATCAATTAAAAGCGGGGCATTGGCATGTATATGTATACGACACCCTTTTTCAATAGTAAGCTGCACTCCTTCTGCTACAAGCACACCACCTGTTATAACATAAGGAAGATCGTTTTGCCAGGTGGTATTTGCATCAATGATCTTGCTTTTTAGAAAATGCGCATTTTGCCCATATGCCTGCAGTTGAACATATCTTTGGTTTCCGTTGTAGTCTACCAAAATACTATCCCGCACTATAAAAGGAAGGTTGGCCGCTGAAGGATCAATGGTAACCGATACAAATACATAAATGCTATCACCCGAACTGAGTTCAATATTATTCACTTCGGTATTAGATATACCATCTACGTTTATTTTAAAAGACGACTGACTACCACCCTCCAATTTTACTTTATCCAATCTCAGCTTTTGGGTATTAGTGTTTACAATAGTAAAATACTGCGTGGTAGAACCTATAGAAGTGAATACAGTGTCAAAACTTAATGTGTCAGCAGTGAGCAATAGCGCAGCATCTTTACTAGTGATAAACGATTCTTTTTTACATGCAAAAACCAGGAGCATTACTACAGGTATCGCTATATATTTAATGGTTCGTTTCATTTACAGTCAGGTGTTTATGAAGCATCTGCATAAGCAAGTGTAACTACATTCAATTTTAAGCCGGGTATATCTTCCAGTAAAGCATTGCCACAAGCTTCTATTGTGGCGCCCGTAGTAATTACATCATCTACCAGTATTATATTTGTATGCTCCGGAGATATATTATCTCCGGCGTGAAACACACCTTCTATATTCTGCCATCTTTCCATGCGGGTTTTATGTGTTTGTGTTTCTGTATAACGTATTCTATGCACCATATTATATAACACGGGTAGCTGCATTGCCGCACTCATTCCTTCAGCCAGCAATGCAGATTGATTGTATCCCCGCTTTCTTTCCTTATCAGGGAAAAGAGGTAATGGAACAATGGCGGTTGCAGGTTTAAATCTATCAGCATCGTTTAGCGTTTCGCCCATCAGTTTACCTAAAAAAATTCCAATATCTTTATTGCCTTTGTATTTAAATTGATGGATGAGTTGTTGTATGAGAGAATGTTTTGTAAAATAGTATTGTGCTGTTGCTGCTTCGCTGGCTAATCTTCCCCATAGTGCTTTTTCAACAGGGTTATTTTGAAATTGTGCAAAGCCGGTTTCATGTAGATTCTCATAGCATTTAAGACAAAGCAAATGAGCGCCTGTAATTAAATCGCTGCCGCAACCATTGCATAGTTGTGGAAACAGCACGTGCGAAAGACTATGTACAATTGTTTTAATCAATTTAAAAAAGATACTTGTATAACTCATCCACCCTGCTCAGGGTAACGAGTTCAATATTATAATGTTGTTTATTTAATCCTTTCTGGTTGTATTTACTGATAACAATTTTTTCAAAACCAAGTTTTTCAGCTTCTGCAATACGCTGTTCAATCCTGTTTACTGCTCTTATTTCTCCGCTTAATCCTACCTCACCCGCAAAAGCAATATGTTGCGCTAAAGAAAGATCCTCATATGAACTTAATAAGGCGCTCACCATCGCAAGATCTACAGAAGGGTCTTCTACTTTTAATCCACCCGCTATATTTACAAACACATCTTTCATTCCAAAATGAAAGCCACCTCTTTTTTCCAGCACCGCCAATAAAAGCTGCAGGCGCCGAAGGTCAAAACCACTGCTGGTTCGCTGGGGCGTGCCATAAACAGACTGGGTAACCAGGGCCTGAACCTCTACCAGTAAAGGTCTTTGCCCTTCCAAAGTGGCCGCAATAGCAATTCCGCTTAATTGTTCCTCTTTTTGGGTGATAAGTATTTCTGAAGGGTTAGAAACCGGGCGCATACCCCCTCCCGTCATCTCATAAATACCCAATTCTGACGTTGGACCAAACCTGTTTTTTATAGTACGTAATATTCTATATGCATAATGTTGATCACCTTCAAACTGCAAAACAGTATCTACCATGTGTTCAAGAATTTTTGGGCCTGCTATGTTGCCATCTTTGGTAATATGGCCAATCAGGAACACCGGTGTGTTTGTTTCCTTTGCAAAACGCTGAAACTCCGAAGCGGTCTCTCTTATTTGTGAAACACTTCCCGCTGAAGATTCTATATAAGGTGAATGCAATGTTTGAATAGAATCAACTACTACCAACTGAGGTTTTAATTTTTTTATTTCCTGGAAAATTGTTTGTGTAGATGTTTCTGTGAGCAGATAAAAATTTTCATTTTTTATATTAAGGCGATCTGCCCGCATTTTTATTTGTTGTTCACTTTCTTCTCCACTGATGTATAATGTTACTATATCTGTCAGCAATAATCCATTCTGAAGAAACAATGTTGACTTACCAATGCCTGGTTCACCAGCTATCAACACAATACTTCCTGCAACAATACCATTGCCTAAAACCCTGTTCAGCTCTGCATCCTGTGAGATTATTCTTTTTTCTTCACCCGCAGATACTTCATGCAATGCAATTACTTTTATATCATGATCAACATCACTATATGCTTTCCAGCCTTTATTATTCTTTGATGGTTTTTCAATAAGTTCTTCCACAAAAGTATTCCATTGATTACATGATGGACATTTACCTGTCCATTTTGCAGACTCATATCCACAGTTACTACAAAAGAATGCAGTTTTAACTTTACTCATGCACTAAAGATACGGGAGGAAATTGTGATTGCAGGAAGAGCGCTTTGCATCTTACTGATTACTTAAGTTAACAGTGTATTGTAAATTTCAGGAACGATTAATGCCTTGTTAAGAAGAAATACTTTTTATAATTGTTATTCAGCTAATACTTTTTATAAAGTATGATTGAAGCATGTAAAGGTTTAAAAATTTATATGAATGAAGCAATGATGGAATAAAAAACGCGAAGGAAAAAAGAAATGCTTTGTTGAAATGATAAGTCTTTAAAAAGTTAAAGGGTCAACTTTCGCCGACCCTTTAGTACTTACTAACCCATTAAATTCTTGCACTAAATTACAAATTGCTTAAACATAACAAAATTAATTTTGCCCCCTGTGAATAACTTTTCCCGGTAAAACCAAGGGCAATTTTATAGTTTAATTAATTGATTATTAATTATTTACAAAATAAATCCTTCCTCCTCTTCTAATAGTTTTTTTGCCATCTTGTCAGCTATATTTTTTTAGAAATGATACAAGCGACAAAACGGCTTACACCGATTATACGGATAAGCCTTTTAGGCATTACTTCTAAATGGTAGTGATTTTGATGTAAAGTAAGCTATAAAAAAATCTATCATGGGATCAATTTGGTTAGTGTCTATAGTATTTGTTTTGATTGGGTTATTGGTAAGTATGAGGCTTAATGCAAAATTTGCCCGATACAAAAATGTGATATTATCGAGTGGTTTAACCGGGAGGCAGGTAGCCGAGAAAATGTTAAAAGAAAATGGTATATATGATGTTGCCATCAATGTTTCAGATGGGCTTTTATCTGATCATTACAACCCAACCAATAAAACCGTAAACCTCAGTTCAGATGTATATAACGGTATTTCGGTGGCTTCGGCAGCGGTTGCAGCCCATGAATGCGGGCATGCTGTACAACATGCCAATGGCTACAAATGGCTTTCCCTCAGAAGTGCATTGGTTCCGGCAGTGCAGTTCAGCTCTACTTTGGTACAATGGGTGCTTATAGGTGGTATTTTACTGATAAAAGTATTTTCTTCTTTATTGCTCATAGGTATCATTCTCTTTGCCGTAACTACCCTTTTTTCACTTATAACCTTGCCTGTTGAATTTGATGCCAGCAACAGGGCATTAGCGTGGTTGCAAAAAACCAGCGTTACTAACGTGCAGGAATTTCCCATGGCAAAAGATGCTTTAAAATGGGCAGCTATGACTTATGTTGTGGCGGCTGTATCTTCTGTTGTTACGCTTGCGCAATATATTTTAATCTACTCCGGAAATAGAAGAAATTAAACATTTAGTGTAAAAAATTGGATTTTTTCAAGCCGTATAGTGAATATACGGCTTTTTCGTTTGCCATATAGGTGGTATATTTGATGATAACACTTATTTTCTTAACCAAACCAGGACAAAACATGAGAAAACTGCAAAAGCATTGCATGCTTTTAGGCATGTGCATTTGTATGCTATTACAAATGTCAGTAGCACAAACAAAATCACTCAAAGGAAAAGTAACGGATGCAAGGGATGGAACGCCAATTATTGGCGCTACTGTTCAGCCAAAAGGAAGCGAGTCTGCGGTAGTTACCAGTTTTGACGGCACATTTGAAATAAATATTCCCGCTAAAACCACTACACTTAAAATAAGCTTTGTAGGGTTTAAAACGCTGGAAGTTCCAATTACCAGCGATCTTAATGCTATCAAACTTGAAATAGGAAGCACAGAATCACTCAACGAAGTGGTAGTGGTGGGGTTTGGTACAAAAATCAAAAAAGATCTCACTGGCAATATTGCCAAAGTAAAAGGCGCGGATGTTCAAAATATGCCTGTTCCTAATTTTGCTCAGGCACTTCAAGGTCGCGCAGCGGGTGTATTTGTAGAAGCTAATAACGGTAAAGTAGGAGAAGGCGTTAAGATCCGTATCCGTGGTTCCGGTTCTATTTCAGCGTCCAACGAACCATTATATGTAGTAGATGGGGTTCCTATCAACTCTTCTTCTGATCTTGCTTATTCTGGAAATCCGTTGGCAGATATCAACTTCAATGACATTGAATCATTCGACATTTTAAAAGATGCTTCTGCAGCAGCGATATATGGTTCAAGAGCAGCAAACGGGGTAGTGCTGATTACTACCAAAAAGGGCAAACAAGGAAGAACCAACTTCCAGGTTAACTCACAATATGGCTATAATAAACCTACACATCTTCGTGGATTTCTGAATGCACAGCAGTATGTAGATCTATTAAAAGAGGCTGCTGTTAATAGTGATGGTATAGACGGAGTTGATCCTTCTGATCCTGATTCGTGGTTAACTTTTGCAGAAAGCAGAATGGATCGTTATTCCGGTTGGTCTGACTGGCGTACATTACAAACCAATACTAATTGGGAAAAACTCGCCTTTAATGATCAAGCCCGCACTTCAGCATTGGATATTTCAGCATCAGGTGGTACGGAAAAAACCAAATTTTACATCAGTGCTGCTTATAACAACCAGGATGGTATTCTTATAGGAAATACTTTCAGAAGACTATCAACCAGGATCAATCTTGATCAGATAGTAAGTTCAAACTTCAGGATAGGGATTAATCTTAGTTTATCTCAAACCAGGTCAGGCCGTGTTCCGAATGATAATGAGTTTGCCACTCCTATGCAGATTGTGGCAATGTCTCCTATTACTCCATTGAGAGACTTAAATGGTAAAGTATACAATTCTCCAACCACCACTTATTCCAATCCATATGTTGATTATACCAATGGACATTGGAATTCGGTGATCTATCGTAATCTTGGAAATATTTACGGGCAGTTGAACATCTTACCATCGCTCTATTTCAGGAGTGAGTTTGGTGCAGATATTCAAAACCAGAATGACGATCAGTTTTACGGATTTCAAACCACTTACGGTACAGGTACAAACGGATACGGAGAATCTGATTGGAATAAGGTGCTGAACTATAACACTAACAACTATTTCAATTTCAAAAAAACATTTTCGGAAGTACATGATGTTGAAGCGGTCGTTGGGATGTCGTATCAATCTTATCTGAATGATTGGGCGAATGTTGTTGGTGAACAGTTTCCAGTAGAAGCATTACAGAAACTGGTTAGCGCCGGCTTAATAAAAAGCGGAAAATCTGATCAAACCTATTCATCGTTCCTCTCTTACTTCGGCAGAGTAAATTATAAGTTCAACAACAAGTACTTATTAACGTTGAGCGGAAGAATAGACGGTTCTTCTGTGTTTGGATCAGGCAATAAATATGGTCTCTTTCCTGCTGTATCGGCCGGATGGATTATCAGCGAAGAAAATTTCCTGAAGAATTCTACCGCTATCAGCTTCCTGAAATTGAGAGGTAGCTGGGGACTTACCGGTAATGCAGATGGCTTTGGAAATTTCGCACATCTTGGCCTATGGGAAGGTAGTTCCTATGCAGGTACAGGTGGCTTAACTACAAAACAGCTCGCTAACAAAAATCTTAAATGGGAAAAATCAAACCAGGTTGATATCGGACTTGATTTTGGATTTTTACAAAACAGGATAAGTGGTGAATTGGATTATTATACCCGCAAAACACAGGATCTGATTTATGAAGTACCTGTTCCCGGTAACTCCGGCTTTACAACACAAACGGTTAATATTGGTGCTATGCAAAACAGGGGATTTGAAGTAGTAGTAAATACAGATAATGTTGTTAGTAAAAACTTCAAATGGTCAACCAATATAAACCTGTCTTTCAACACAAATAAAATTGTAAAGCTGGATGGGCTCAGTGATACTATACCGGGTAACGATGGACGTTATATGAATTCCCTCATCGTTGGCCAGCCTATTGGTGTTTTTTATGGACCAAAATTCGCCGGTGCCGATCCTGCAAACGGAGATGCTTTGTTTTATAAACAAGATGGAAAAAGTACAACAAATGACTACGGCGAAGCTGGCAATTTTATTGTTGGAAATCCTAACCCTAAATATATTTTGGGATTCAACAATACAGTTTCGTACAATGGCTTTGATCTCAGCTTCCTCTTCCAGGGTGTGTTTGGTAATTCTATCATGAATGGCGCAGGTGGTTTTATGAGTTCAAGTTTTGCGTGGTTCGATAATCAGACTTCAGATCAATTGAGAAGATGGCAAAAGCCAGGAGACATTACTGATGTACCACAGTTACGTTTAGGGTACGACAATGGCGTATCTGCATCCAGCAGGTATGTATATAAAGGAGATTATGTACGGTTGAAAAATATTACGCTCGCTTATAACCTACCTTCAACTCTTACAAAAAGGCTTGGTATACACAGCACCCGTTTTTATGTTACAGGTGTAAACCTTTTAACCTTTACCAAATATGATGGATGGGATCCTGAAGTAAATACAGATTATAGAGCAGGAAATCGTAACCAGGGAAGTGATTTTTATTCTGCTCCGCAAATAAAAAATATTTCTGTTGGGTTAAACATCGGGTTCTAATCAAAAAACGAATTAACATGAAAAAATCAATCATATTCTTTTCAATATTTTCTTTGCTCATTACAAGCTGTAATAAAAAGCTTGACCTCACACCAAGTACCAGCGTAGCAGAAGACGAAGTATTTACCAGTGATGCAAATATTAAAGCCGCCTTGAATGGTGCTTATGATGCGGCCAGTTCCTCCACTTTATTAGGAGGTGACTTACTATTATATTCAGAACTTTTAGGTGCTGATGAAGAAATACAATGGGTGGGTACTTATAATCAACCACGCGAAATTTTCAACAAAGCAATTTTGACCAACAATAGTTTTGTTACAGACACCTGGGATAATGCGTACAAAACCATTAATATATGTAACAATATTATTAAAGCTATAGATATAGTAGATGAAACAGACAGAGATAGAGTAAAAGGCGAGGCGTTGTTTCTTCGCGGTGTTATGTATTTTGAATTGGTAACCTTGTATGCAAAACCATATAGTGCAGGTAACGTAGAATCAAACCCAGGAGTTCAGATTGTACTAACACCTACTTCCGGAAATATTACCGAAGCTAATTATGTTGCAAGAAGTTCAGTAAAAGAAACATTTGATCAGGTGCTTGCTGATCTTAAAGACGCTAAATCATTGTTACCAACTGAAAACGGCGTGTATGCTACCACTTATGCTGCTTCTGCTTTTTTATCAAGAGTATATCTGCAAATGGAAGATTATGCCAATGCCAGAGATGAAGCTAATACTGTAATAGAAGATGGGGGTTTTGAACTTACCAGTACTTACGATAAGGCTTTTAACAATACAGTAAATTCAACTGAAGACATTTTTGCTATACAGGTTTCAGATAAAGATGGATCGAATGATATGCATTTGTTTTGGTCAATACCAGAATATAGCGGCAGAGATGGTGATGTAGATGTAGAACAAAAACATATAGACCTGTATGAGTCTTCAGATGCAAGATTGGCATTGTTTTATATTGATGACCAGGATATATACCGTAGCGGAAAGTGGAAATTAAATTATAAAAATCTTCCTATTGTACGTCTGGGTGAAATGTATTTAACAAGAGCTGAATGCAATTTTCGGTTAAGTACAGATACCGGCGCTACACCTGAAGAAGATATTAATGATGTTATAAGAGCCAGAGTGGGTTTAGATCCTATTACTATTGATCTTGATAATATTATTAAAGAGAGGCACTTGGAACTCGCTCATGAAGGGCAAAGAATCCAGGATATAAAAAGATTGAAAGAATCAGTAGATGGTTTTGATTATGATGCTAATGAATTGGTATTTCCTATACCTGTAAGAGAAGTAAATGCATCGAATGGTGCGCTTACACAAAATCCAGGTTACTAGAATTCTTAGTTCTTTTATAAAAACACTCTTTCTATTTAAAAGAAGGAGTGTTTTTTATTTCACCATCTCCATACCGGATTTTTTACATCATGATAAAACAGAAAAGTCCATTTCTCCTGTTGTCCCTGTTGCCACCATTGCTGCCGTAATTCCATACATTTTTTGCCATCGTAATCATACTTGGCAATAAACTTATTTTTCATTTGCCCTAATTGCGGAGCATCATCTCCACCAAAAAAAATGATCTCATTATTTTCTTCTATCCAGTAAACCTGGTGATAGGGTGAATGTGCCCCAGTTAATTCATAACGGATATAATTATCTATTACACCATTGCCATCTAAAAAAACAATATTATCAATCTCTTTTAGTATTTCAATTTCTTCCGGTATATAAGAAGGTAATCCTTTTCCAAGCGCGAAAGAAAGTTCCTGCTTCTGCACATAATAGGTGGCATTAGGAAAGCTTATAAAATGGCGATTGGTTAATTCATCTTTCATACTTACTCCGCCCGCATGATCTTTATGCAAGTGACTCATTAATACCTTTGTGATATCAGAAGGGTCAATCCCATTATCCAAAAGATGCTGATGAAGCTGTAAAGTGCCATCAGCATTTTTAAATCCAAGTCCTGTATCTATCAACAATATATCTTTTGAAGTAATTACAATAAAAGGTTGTATTTCTACCAGCAAACTCCCGGTAGATCTTTTTTGAAGGTCGTCTGTATTTAAATTAAAAGGAACAAATTGTTTGGAATGATCTATCGTAAAAGCGCCTTCGCTTAAAGGAATAATTTTCATGAAGCAAAGGTAATCAGCGAAGAGTCATCAGCAATCAGCCGTCAATGTCAAATCAAAAATTTCAAATCTCAAATTATCGGAGTACCATCTGTCTATCTTTATCAAGACGCAACAATATAAAAATCATAATGCTGAAGGTTACCAGCGATAAACCACCGTAACTTACAAACGGAAGTGGTATACCAATTACAGGTGCAAGCCCCATGGTCATACAAAGATTGATAGCTATGTGAAAGAATAATACCGAAGCCACTCCATATGCATAACATCGGCTGAATGCACTTCTTTGCCTTTCTGCTATGGTTACAATACGAAAAAGCAATGTTATGTAAATAGACAGAAATATCATGCTGCCTACGAAACCGAACCCCTCACCGATAGTACAAAAAATAAAATCCGTTCTTTGTTCGGGCACAAATGAATAACGGGTTTGCGTACCTTTTAACAGCCCTTTTCCTGTTAAGCCACCGCTACCAATAGCAATTTTACTTTGGCGCACATTATAATCGCCATCATCTTTTTTATTACCCGAATTCTTAGCAATATCTGCTTCGGCAGCAGCGTCTTTTGGCACATAGTCTTTACCGATAGTATCATAAATACGCTTTACCTGGTAAGGTTGTAATACATGATCAAAAATGAAAGGAACAGCAAAGCGTTGTATGCCTACGCAAATAGCCCATATAGCAATAATACCTACCAGCACTGATTTGTACCTTTTTATCTGACGGCGCATTATATATATAGTCAGTAAGGCAATACCAGTCAGAATAATAGCTAAAACATTCGGATCAACCAGCAATGTAGCTACTACCAGTATAGCAAAAGAAAAACCAATCACCAATATAATAGCGGGTAATCCTTCCCGGAACATTACCAGAAAATAAGAAAAATATACCAATGCCAAACCTGTTTCATGCTGAAGAACCGCCAGTATTGCCGGGGCTACTACTATGGACGCAGCTATAAGCTGTGATCTTACTTTTGTAAAATCAGTTTCTACACGGGATAAATATTTTGACAAAGCAAGATTAGCAAATACAATACATAACTGAATGGGCTGCAATTGTAGTGCATTACCAAATTTGATGATAGATTCTGTTCCTTTAATATTAGAGTGAAATGGAAAAACCAATAGCAGTAAAAAAATTCCAAGTGCATACCAAAGGTTGGCCGTTGCGGTAAAAAATTTACTGTCCATCAGCAACACGGCTACGCCAGCTACAATAGAAATAAGAAAAAAGATAGCCTGTTTACTATAATCGGTTTTAAATGAAAGAAAACTGCGTACCACGTTATCACCTTCGCGATAGGTGGCCGCAAAAATGCTCATAATGCCTATAATGGATAACAGAATATACAACCACAAAATCAGGCTGTCAATTCCTTTTGATATTCCCGGTTTATCTAAGCTCATTTGGAAGTTTGCTTTTTAAAACGTTTTACTTCTTCATACCATACCTCTTCCTTACGATAAACTACATCCCGCTCCTGGTCATTGTTATGTTGCTTTATTTTCTTTTGCCGGTTTATATAAGCATTAGGATTACTGTTCTGTCCCCCATCATCTTGTTTTTGGCCTGATGTATCAGGATCAATTTTTATTTCCTTTGGTTTGTCGGTCTTTATGCTATTATGCCCACCTTTCAGATATTTCCTGATATAACTACTGTCTTTTCTAAGATTGAAATAAAAATATGCCCTGGTTGAATCTGCAATAAATTGTTTACGTTTTAAGTAGCTGGGCATGAGGTTAGTATTGGCGATCCGTTCCAGGTCTTTCACTTTTTCCGTACGTATAGAATCTGTAAGATATTTCTCTACCAAAAAAGAAGCGATCGGCGCAGCCCATGTTGCACCAAAACCCGCATTTTCAACCGCCACCGCAATAGCAATCTTGGGATTTTCTCTTGGAGCAAAACATACAAACATAGAATTGTTGGGCAGTTTAATGCGTTTGCCATCAAGGATGGTATACTTTTCAGCCGTTCCTGTTTTAGCACAAATATTTATACCCGGTATTTTTGCAATTCGTGCAGTACCACTTTCCACCACATCCTGCATACCGGCATGAATAGCTTCATACGCTTCTTCAGGAATATGTGTGAGTGGTTCATGCTTCACCCTGAAAAGTTTTAAGATTGTATCTTTTTCTGTTTCCTTATCAATCTTATCTACAAAATGTGGCGTGTAATAAAATCCTTTGTTAGCTATAATACACATTGCATTTGCCAACTGCACAGGTGTAACCTGCATTTTATCCTGGCCAATACCCAATGTAACATTGGTGCAGGAATTCCATTGACCACGATAATCTTTATTATACACCGCAGTATCGGGAATACTTCCGGGCAACTCATTGGGCAAATCAACACCTAACTTTTCTCCCCAGCCAAATGCATTCAGGTATTTTTTCCAACGGGTATATCCTTTTTTGGTATTATGATCTTCTGGATTATCAACCGTCATCCTGTATATCTGCGAAAAGTAAGAGTTACATGAATTTGCAAGCGCTAACCTTAAATTAGCAGCATGACCAGGATTGTGGTGTTCGCAAGCAATGGTTTTTGAACAGCCATAATAAGCGCCACTGCATGCAACGCCATAATTAGATTGTATAACGCCAACATCCAAAGCAACTAATCCGCCAACCGGTTTAAAAGTAGAACCTGGTTCATACAATCCTCTTGTAGCACGGTTTAATAAAGGAGCCGATACATCCAGTGCAAGGCGTGCATAATTCTTTTTACGCTCAGGCCCTGTTAATTCATTCGGATCAATAATAGGCCCAGATACCATAGCTAACACGCCGCCCGTTTGCGGATCAATTGCCACCACACTGCCTACTTTATTTGCCATAAGCTTTTCTGCCAATTGCTGCAGTTCAATATCAATATAGGTACGAAGGTTTCTTCCGGCAACAGCTACAGTGTCATATTTCTTATTTTCCCATGAACCTTTAATGCGGTTCTTGTTGTCTTTAATAAGATTTTGAACACCGCGCCTGCCCATCAAAATACTTTCATAATATTGTTCCATTCCCGATCTTCCCACGTAATCGCCCATCTGGTAAAAATTATTACTGCGCCTGATGATAGCAGTATCTACTTCTCCAATATCGCCCAGCAAATGAGCGCCCGCTTTAAAAGGGTATGTTCGTATAGGTCGTTCAACCAGCGTAAAGCCAGGAAAGCGCCAGATGTTTTCTTCCAGCTTTGCCTGAAGATCAATAGACAATAACCCTTCAAAAACAGATGGGCGGAATCTTGTGTTTTTAAATGCTGCCGCACTCATCCGGCTTCTGAATTCAGCCGTATCAATGCTTAATAAACTGCATAAATAAGCTGTATCAATATCCTTTACTTCGTATGGTGTAACTGTGAGATCGTATATAATGGTATTGTTAAGTATGGCTTTATTCTTGCGATCGAATATAATACCCCTATCAGGATAAATAACTTTTCGGAAAATGGCATTATCCATTGCCTGTATCCTGTACTTATCTGATACTATCTGCAATATAAAAAGCCGCACTACTATAATTAAAAAAGTAGCGGCAAAAATGAGCCTTATAACGGTTTGTCGAGATTGATTAAATACAGGCATACCCTATATGTTTGTCCTGAACTTCTGTTTCCTGTAAAAAAGAATTTCTGTAATCATTATCAATAAAAAACTAACGCCGGTGGTGGCAATAACCTTGCCCAGGAAGTACCAAAAATTTCCAAACTGCCACATTTCCAGGAAAACAAGCCATGCATTGTGTAAAAAAGCTAACACCAATACATACACTACATAGGGTGTCCATCCCATACTGGAGGGAGCAGGTGCTACATAGTTAAACCCTGAATCTTCCTTTGATATCAAAACATTTATTACAAAGGGACGCAGATATGCTATTAACGTACATGCAGCCGCATGCAAGCCTGGCGTTTTACTAAAAAAATCAAGACATAGCCCAAATGCAAAACCCAGTAATGTTAATGACAGCCGTGGAATTTTGTAAGGAAGCCAGAGAATGAAAATAAAATACAGGTAAGGTGTGATGAATTGATGCAATGGCGGTACTTTATTAAGAATAAATACCTGTGCCAGTATTAATATTAAAAAACGAATGATATTTTTAAGTAATTCACTCATCGTTTATTCCTGTTTGTTAGTAGCCTTCTCTATGGCATCCTGTTCTTCTTTCTGGAAATTTTTAACCGCATATACAAACTGTACATTAAAAAAATTGGTAGAAGGTTTCACCTTGAATGTATAAAAGTTACTTGCTTCTGCATTATCAATTTTGGTAATTATACCTACCATTTGTCCGGGTGGAAAAGTAGAATACCGGCTGGTGATTACGGTATCGCCTAATTTTGCCTGCACACTTTTGGGAATGTTTTTAAAAGTGAGTGCCTGCGGGTCCTGTCCATCCCATTCAACGCTACCCGTTTCGCCGGACTTTAATAAACTCGCACTTACCCTGCTTTGGCGATGCAGTAAACTCATTACTGTTGCCATATTTTTACTTACGTTTACTACAGTACCCACAATGCCCGATGGGCTTACAACAGCCATATCTTTTACAACTCCCTGTGCAGATCCACGGCTAATGGTAAGATAATTGTTTTGCGCTGTAACCGAATTATTCACAACCTTGGCAGGGTAATAAAAATATTTGCGGTATTGTTGAACAGAGTCAACTCTTATAGAATCGGTAATTGTTTTAATGGAAGTATCGGGCAGGGCATAATCTTCTTTCAATAAATTTTTTAACTGCTGATTTTCCAGCACCAATTGCTCATTGGTTTTCTTGAGATTAAAATAATACTCAACGTTATTGTATTGCTTGTTTATTCTACCGGTTACTTCGCTGGCAGTATTCATAAAAATAGCTTCGTGAAACCGGTTGTATTGAAAAAGCATGTACAATGCAATTATCTGCATTATAACAAAGAAGATGAAATTAAAATATCGCCTGATGAACAGAAAGACATTACGCACGTGTGTGTTTTTTACAATTCTATCTTACCAGGGTTTAAACGTGTGCCCTGAAGAGATACTATTGATTACCTCATTACAAAGGGATAGCGCTGATAATTTTTTAATGCAATGCCTGTGCCTCTTACAACACTTTTTAATGGATCGTCGGCTACATGCACAGGTAACTTAATTTTCTGGCTGAGCCTTTTATCCAAACCGCGCAGCAAGGCACCACCACCTGTTATATAAATACCTCTGCGGTATATATCTGAAGCCAGCTCAGGAGGAGTGGTTTCTAATGCTTTCAGAATGGCTTCTTCTATTTTAAAGATGCTTTTATCCAGCGCTTCGGCTACTTCCTGGTAGCTTACCATAATTTGCTTGGGTATACCTGTAACAAGATCGCGGCCATTTACCGGTAAATCATCCGGCGGCGCTTCTAGGTCCTTCATAGCTGCGCCTATCTGTATTTTGATCTGTTCGGCAGTTCTTTCACCAATCAACAAACTATGATAGCGACGCAATGCTTCCATAATATCCCCTGTAAATTCATCACCCGCAATACGGATAGACTGATCGCACACAATACCCGCCAGCGCAATTACAGTAATACCGGTAGTTCCCCCACCTATATCTACAATCATGTTACCAACCGGCTCTTCCACATCAATGCCAATACCCAAAGCTGCAGCCATAGGTTCATGTAATAAATAAACTTCTTTTGCTCCCGCCTGCTCTGAGCTGTCTCTCACCGCACGTTTTTCAACTTCGGTAATGCTGGAGGGAATGCATATCATCATGCGCCAGCTTGGTGGAAAAAGAGGTTTTTTGGGATATATCATTTTGATCAATTCCCTGATCATTAATTCAGCCGCATTAAAATCCGCTATCACACCATCTTTCAATGGACGTATAGTGCGGATGCTTTCATGGGTTTTTTCGTGCATCATTAATGCTTTTTTACCCACGGCAAGTACGTTCTTTGGATTGTTTCTATCCAATGCTATGATAGAAGGTTCGTTTACTACAATCTCATCATTGTGAATAATAAGGGTGTTAGCCGTTCCAAGATCTATCGCTATTTCCTGTGTAAACCAATTAAAAAGACCCATAATTGATATTGGAGATGTGATTCTTAAATAATGTTTGCAAAGTTGTTGTAAATAATTTGAAATACAACGGCAAAACCTTGATTTTTATTGACTTTGAGGGAAATAAATTTTTCTTATATCTAAGTCAAACCTTTTTAGGCTTGCTTCAATACATGCGCATTACCATTTTAGTAAAATTCATACCCTATATCCTTACGGAAATGCATACCATCAAAATGAACAATTTCGAGTATAGCCTTTGAGCGGGATACGGCATGCTTAAGATTGGTTCCGAAAGACGTAACGGCTAATACTCTTCCACCATTGGAGATGATATTATCGCCTTCCTGTTTTGTACCAGCGTGGAAAATAAAGGCATCGTCTTCCTGCACCAGGTCTAATCCGTCAATTACCATTCCTTTTTCATAATCATTGGGATAACCACTGCTAACAGCAACCACTGTAGCTGCTGATCTTTCGTCTGTATCTATTGTAACATTTGCCAGTTGCTTTTCGGCTGTAGCTTTAAATAAGGCTACAATATCATTCTTTAACCTCGGCAAAACCACTTCAGTTTCCGGGTCGCCCATTCTGCAGTTGTATTCAATAACAAAAGGCTCATCTCCCACTTTAATAAGGCCGATAAAAATAAATCCGCAGTATTCTATCTTCTCTTTCTTTATCCCTTCAATGGTTGGCACAATAACGCGTTCCGTAACTTTTTGCATAAACGCTTCATCTGCAAAAGGAACGGGGCTTATAGCGCCCATGCCTCCCGTGTTTAAGCCCCTGTCTCCTTCTCCTATCCGCTTGTAATCTTTAGCTTGGGGAAGCAATACATAATTATTGCCATCGGTAAGCACAAAAACACTTAATTCAATCCCCGAAAGAAAATCTTCCACCACTACTTTTTTACTGGCATCACCAAATTTTGATTGCATAATCATCAACTCAAACTCAGCAATTGCCTCTACATGATTCTGGCAGATGATCACTCCTTTTCCAGCCGCTAATCCATCTGCTTTTAAAACGATGGGCAACGAATGAGCCTGCAGGTATCCCACACCATCTTCATAATTATCAAGGTTAAATTCTTTGTAAGAAGCTGAAGGAATATTGTGGCGATCCATAAAAGCTTTTGCAAAAGCTTTGCTTCCTTCTAATTGAGCGCCTGTTTTTGATGGACCGATAAACGCTATATGTTTAAGTGCCGCATCATTTTTAAAAAAATCATATATACCTTTTACCAAAGGTTCTTCAGGGCCAACTACTACCATATCAATAGCATTGCTAACGCAAAACGCTTTCAGTCCTTCAAAGTCAGTAGCAGCAATATCTACATTCACACCGCATAGTGCAGTGCCCGTATTGCCAGGTGCAATAAATAATTGCGTAACAATATTGCTTTGCTTTATTTTCCATGCTAATGCGTGCTCCCTGCCGCCAGCGCCTAATAATAAAATATTCATAGTGCGAAACTTATATTATTAAAATTGCCGTGCGAAATTAGAAATATAGAGGAGTAAAATTTTATTTATTTTATGATTGGGAGATAATCGATGAAAGCAACAGAAAATAAGCGTTATATTGTTAGCATAACCGGTAGAAACATTTAAATAAATTATTACCCATGAACCAACCTGTTCCAAAAGGACATCCTAAAGGTCTGTACATTTTGTTTGCCACAGAAATGTGGGAAAGGTTTAACTTTTATGGCATGAGGGCTATGCTGGTTTTGTTTATGACCAAGGCCCTCCTTTTTGATCAGGCTTTTGCATCAAACCTTTATGGTAGCTATTTAAGTCTTGTATACCTTACTCCTTTACTGGGAGGTTTTATAGCCGACCGCTACTGGGGTAACCGACGTTCTATTATAGCTGGGGGCATAGTAATGGCGATAGGTGAATTTATTTTGTTTGCATGCGGCACGCTTTATAACAGCGCTCCGGATGTTTCTGCCATTCTTTTCTTTTCCGGGTTGGGTTTGATGATTGCCGGTAACGGTTTTTTTAAACCCAATATTTCATCACTGGTGGGGCAGTTATACCCAAAAAACGACCATAGAAAAGATGCTGCTTATACCATTTTTTATATGGGTATAAATACTGGCGGAGCCCTGGGGCCTTTTATATGCGGTCTTTTTGGAGACACGGGTAATCCTGCCGATTTCAGGTGGGCCTTCCTGATAGCAGGTGCCGGTATGCTGGTAAGTGTGGCAGTACAAAAAATATTTCAACACAAATATGTAACTGATCCTGATAAGAATGTATTAGGACTGGTACCCGCCAATACCCCTAAAGCTCTTTTATCTCCTGTGCTTACAGTAATTGGGATGGGCATATTTGCCAGCATTTGCATCGGGCTGCTATATCTTGATACCAAAATCAATTATCTTTTTTATTTGCTGGTGGCATGTATTGTTATTATTCCCGCTATCATTTTTGTAGATAAAACCTTAACCCAGGCTGAAAAAAATAAAGTAATCGTAATTTTTGTGGTGTGCTTTTTTGTTATTTTTTTCTGGGGTGCATTTGAGCAGGCTGGCGCATCTCTAACGTTTTTTGCAGATGCGCAAACTGAGAGACATATCGGTTTAAAAATTCCTGTTTGGTTAATTGGTATTCTTTCAGCTGTGCTGCTGTATTACGTGTATACTTTGTATAAAAATGCATCCAAAAATCTTGCTTCCGCTTTTGATAAAGAGCTTAGGGTTACAGTATATGGCTTGTTGTTATTGCTTACCTTATCTGTTATAGGCGCCAACATTTATCTTTTTATGAGCGGTCAATCACATGTAACGAAAGATGAAATTCCTGCAAGTTGGTTTCAATCGCTGAATTCTTTATTTGTTGTGCTCTTTGCCCCTTTCTTTGCCTGGTTATGGCTCCGGCTCGGAAAAAGAGAACCATCATCGCCTACCAAAATGGCATTCGGATTATTTTTTCTGGCGCTGGGGTATTTATGGATTGCCAAAGGTGTTGATAATGTACAGCCAGGCGTAAAAGTGAGCATGATATGGCTAACGGGCATGTATGCCTTACATACTGCGGGTGAATTGTGCTTATCGCCTATTGGCATGTCGCTGGTAAATAAGCTGTCGCCGTTAAAATTTTCTTCTCTGCTGATGGCTATATGGTTTACTGCAAATGCTTTTGGTAATAAAGTAGCAGGTGTGCTTAGTTCGCTGTATCCCGATAATGGAAAAACCACCAATTTCCTGGGATATCAAATGCATAACCTGTACGACTTTTTTATGCTTTTTGTTTTTATGGCTGGCATTGCGGCATTGGTGTTGTTTTTGCTTACCAGGAAATTACAGCG
This sequence comes from Agriterribacter sp., assembly GCA_047600465.1. Classification (GTDB taxonomy): domain Bacteria; phylum Bacteroidota; class Bacteroidia; order Chitinophagales; family Chitinophagaceae; genus Agriterribacter. The sequence goes on along the minus strand of JASGKU010000004.1, from coordinate 1,318,846 downwards.
CATGATGGTTTCAGATGAAAAAGCCTAAAAAATAAAGCCGGCACCACCCCTGATACCGGCCTTTTTTAAACCCTACGTATGAAATTATTTAGCATCATTGTGCATGCGCCTTGGATGCATATCTTCCATTTTCTTTACCTGTTCAGGTGTAAGAATACTATTCATATCGTTGTGTTGTTTTTTAAACACAGCTATTACCTGTTGTTTCTTTTGTTCATCTGTTAAAGATTTGTCTTCACGAATGGCTTTAATTTTTTGTTTTGCATCTGCACGTAATGCATCCATCTTAGCTGTTTGATCATTTGACAACTGCAATTCCGCTTTCATTTTTTCCATCCTGTTCTTTGCTATCTTATCAAACTCTTTTTTCTTATCTGCTCTCATTTGAGCCAACTGATCTTTTTGTTCCTTCGTTAAAACATTTTGTATTTGCTGATGACGTTGTTTGCCTAATTCTTTCATCTGTGTTTTATAGTCCTTTACTGTAATAGTTGCTTCCTGTTTTTTCAGATCAGCAATCTTCTGCCGAAAATCACCATTAATTTTTTTCATTTGACTCTGCTGATCCTGTGAAAGATTCAACTTTTTAAAATCCATGTAATGCCCACGAGGTCCGCCCTTGTGATGATGTTTGTGAAAAGGAGCATTGTGCTGTTGTGGAACATCTGTTTTGTCCTGTGCCTGTAAAACGGCTATACCCATTATCAATCCCAGTATGGATAGAGATACTTTTTTCATAATTACATTTTTTATTGATTACCTGATAGACATAGTAGCAGGAAAAAAGTTTAAGGAGAAAAGAGGGATGATACTCCTGTAGATAGTTTTAAACAGGGAAAAAGCAAAAATATTAACGTTGATTAACTGTAGCCGTGGCGATTACAGCCGCAGATGCGCAGAGGAATATTTTGTTCTAAGCCCCTTTGAAAACATATATCATCGAATCTTGATCTTAGCATTAAGAAAAGTCAATGCCAACTCATTACTTCTATTTTCATAAGGTAATAAGGTCGTTTAATGACGTTATGTATGTTACCAAGGTTATAAGGTTGTTTATTTTGGAAATAGATCATGCTAAGTATTTCAAATCTCCTAGAAACTATTCCAAGGTAATTAGATCGTTGCCCATTATTGGCACTTAGGATTATATTCAACCTCATTACATTAGTAAAAAGCCTCAATTCCTGATTTCAGTTTGTTATATTATTTGCAATTTCAGAAGGTAATAAGCCCCTTGACCGGACGGGCAGGGTTGTTTTGGAGTATTTATGTATGTTATTAAGGTTATAAGGCTGCTGCTTAATGTTGAGTACAAAAGCTATATTTTAACCTTATTACCTTAGTAAGAAAAACCAATTCCTACCTTAACCTTATACATTATTTGCGGCTTTAGAGGTTAATAAAGTTTTTGGCCAATATTGGAATAATATTACACGCTTCTCTGTCTTTGATGAGAAAATTTGAAATGCAACAGGGATATCTTTATATTAATGATTTATGATTTAATCTGCGAATCTGCGGCTATGTATTACTGTCCTTGTGCAAGGCTATATGCCTTTTTATCTCCCCACATATTCAATAATTCTGAAGAGCAAATCTTAAAGTTCCCACTAAGGCTCACGTATAAGCCAAGTATATCCATTTGATTTAATGGGTCGCCATCTAAAGATTCAAACCTAACATTATAAAGATTAACGAGATTGGTATATACAGAACCTGTTGGCCAAACCTGTGTGCCGCGGTTGCTGATATTAACCAGTTTGAATTTTACGCCTGCGTGACGTTCGCATTTAGTGGCAATAGCTTGTGGTTGTTCATTACTTTCAATAAAAAGATCAACACCTATTATATCTTCCTGCCCCATTTCTGTTGATTCCATCATGGCATTTTCCTGCAGCTTAAATGGTGTTGGTGTACCAGGTTTATTGGGTACAACAGGTTTAGAATTAAATGCCGGTTGCTTGCCGAAGTTGCTGATAACAGCATCTGCAAATTGAGTAGTATTTACGGGCGGAGTTGATTTGTTTCCAAAATCTCCCGTATGGACGCCGCTTTCTAAAGTATATAATAAAGCATTTTCAATAATGGCTGCATTTTCTGTTAAGCCTACATGCATTAACATAGAGATGCCACTAAGCAATAAAGCCGTTGGATTAGCGATATTTTTTCCAGCGATATCGGGAGCCGTGCCATGCACCGCTTCAAAAATAGAAATATGATCACCTATATTGGCAGAAGGTGCAAAACCTAAACCGCCTACCAAACCAGCACATAAATCTGATACAATATCGCCCTGCAGATTAGTAAGCACTACCACATCAAAACTATCTGGTTTTGTAACCAGTTTCATACATAAATCATCCACTATAATATCATCTGCTTTCAGCTCAGGATAATCTTTCGCTACTTCATAAAAGCATTCCAGGAACAGCCCATCGGTCAGTTTCATAATATTCGCCTTATGACCGCAACTGATACGGCGTGCTTTTTTTTGCTTTGCCATTTCAAAGGCATAACGGATTACCTGTAAGCTTCCGGGTCTTGTAATAAACCGGCGGCTCAATGCCACATCATGTGTAAGCATATGCTCAATACCACCATAGGTATCTTCAATATTTTCTCTTACTACCGTAATGTCAATAGGAATACCTGCTTTTGAAAAAACAGTGTCAACTCCGTGGAGCGACTGAAAAACACGCTTATTGGCATAAGTGTTCCAGGTTTTACGGGCTGTTACGTTTACGCTTTTTACCCCTTTGCCTTTGGGGGTTTCCATTGGTCCTTTAAAAAGAAGCCCCAGGGATTCAATAGACATTTGAGCTTTAGGCGTCATCCCATTAGAGAAACCCTTATCAAAAACCCATTTCCCCATTTCTACTACTTCGTATTCAAGCGGTACTTTATTGGCTTCAAAAATATGCAATACGGCATCCATTATTTCCGGGCCTATACCATCGCCCTTGGCAACTGCTATTCTCATTAAAGGGAAATTTTTTTGTGTTAAACGACGTGCGGGTAAAAAGTATTGAAACCTGCGGCAAAGGTAGTTTGATTTTGATTGGATGTTCAGAAATTTATCAATAATTACCGCCAGCTATCGCAGTTTTTCGCTATTTTTAATGCAAACTTTGGTAAGGCAATGGCATCAAAAGTAACGGAAGGCGTGATTGTGACAGTCGAAACCTTCTACCAACCTGATTACAGCAACCCCGTTAGTGGGGAGTTTATGTTTGCCTACCGTATTACATTACAAAATAACAATGCGTTTCCTGTTAGGTTACTTCGCCGGCACTGGCATATATTTGACAGTAATGGCACACAGCGCGAAGTAGAAGGAGAGGGCGTTGTAGGCGTTCAACCACAAATTAATTCAGGCGAACAATACCAATACGTAAGTGGCTGTAACCTGCGCACAGAAATGGGCAAAATGTACGGAACTTATACCATGGAGAATATCGCTTCAAAAAAACAATTTGAAGTTAAAATTCCCGTATTCGACATGATTGTGCCCTTCAAAATGAATTAATTAATATTTCATTTCCCGCATAATATAATACCTTTGCCCACCACTAAAGTGATAGGTGTTTTCACATAATGAAAATATATTCACTGTCTGGCATATTGATAAAGAGCAAATTTTCCGTTATAGATAATATCGTTCAGGGCAATCACCATAATTTGAACTGAGCAGCAAAAACCAACCGATGTATAAAGTTTCATTCAACAACAAGAACAAGGTATTTTTCAATGCCCTGAAAGAAAATGTTGATCAGTATTTTACTGATAACAATTTGCGTAAAACAGGCAACTGGAAATTGTACCTGAAAACATTTGTTCTTATTCCGGCATCGGTTATTATTTATGCTTCTCTTTTGTTTTTGCCTTTAAATATATTCTGGGGTGTTGTATTAAGCGGTTTGTTTGGCTTTACACTTGCCAGTATAGGTTTTAATGTGATGCATGATGCATGCCATGGAAGTTATTCATCAAAAGGATGGGTAAATGATATTATGGGGTTAACCATGAATGCACTTGGTGGTAATGCATTTTTCTGGAAACTGAAGCACAATATCGTTCATCATACTTACACTAATATTGACGGCATTGATGATGATATCAATAACAAACCCTTTATGAGGGAATGCTCCACCCAAAAATGGTATCCGCCTCATCGTTACCAGCATTATTACATGTTTTTCCTTTATGGATTTACTTCATTGTTCCTCTTATTTATTACTGATTACATAAAATACGTTACAAAAAAAGTATATACTACCCCACTTAAGCCGATGGATTTTAGAGAGCATGCCACTTTCTGGATCTCAAAAGCATTGTATGTTACTTTTACTGTGGTAGTTCCCATTCTGGTAGTTGGATGGCAAGCCTGGTTGTTAGGTTTTTTGGTAATGCACTTTGTATTGGGACTTACCCTTGCATTGGTATTTCAGTTAGCGCACGTGGTTGAGCATGCTGAATTTGATTTTGCCGGAATAGAGCCAAAGAAAATTGAAAACGAATGGGCTATACACCAGGTAAAAACTACTGCTGATTTTGCTGCTAAAAGCAAACTGGTTTCATGGTTTGTGGGTGGGTTGAACTTCCAGATAGAACATCATTTGTTTCCACGTATAAGTCACGTGCATTATCCTGCATTGAGTAAGATCGTTGAAAAAACCTGCGAAGAGCATGGCTTGTTGTATAACAATTTTACTACACTTGGTGATGCAATAGCATCTCACTTCCGCTTTATGAAACAACTGGGACAAAAGCCAGTAGCGAATATAGCAGGACTTTCGAGAGATGCAGCATAATGGCGCCAAGTATACCTTACTCTTTTAACTCAAGTTTTCTATATTCGGGAAATTTTAAGTTGAATGAAGGACACTTTGTTAGGTAAAAATGATGTAAGAAACCATACTGACAAAGTAGAGACTCCCATCAAAAAAAACATATCATTAAGTGCAAGATCGCTATTGCGCTATCCCGGTGGCAAAACCAGGGCTGTTGAATTCATATCTCAATTTTTTCCAGAAAACCTTCATGCTTTAGTATCTCCTTTTTTGGGCGGAGGATCCATAGAATTAGCTGCGGCGTCAAGAGGAATAACCGTTTACGGATATGATGTTTTTAATCCATTGGTAGAATTCTGGCAATGTCTTTTAAAAAATCCATACGATCTGGCTGATGAAGTGGAAAGATATTTTCCTTTATCAAAAGAATCTTTTTATACACTCCAACAAACACAAACTACTTTCAAAACAAAGTTGCAACGGGCAGCAGTATATTATGTATTAAACCGTTCTTCTTTCTCTGGTTCTACTTTATCAGGAGGCATGTCGCCGGAACATCCACGATTTACAAAAACCGCTATTGAAAGAATAAGAAATTTTCACAACCCCAATATCATTGTTAAAAAGGCAGATTTCAAATCATCTCTTGAAGATCATCCTTCGTTATTTGCTTACCTTGATCCTCCTTATCTTATCAAAAACTCTTTGTATGGTAAGAAGGGAAATACGCATAAAGATTTTGATCATGAGGGGTTAGCCGTACTTCTTCAAAAAAGGCAAAAATGGATTTTATCATACAACGATTGTGATGAAATAAGGAAGATGTACAGCAAGTTCAAAATGATAAAACCTGATTGGAAATATGGAATGAGTAAGGATAAAAATTCCAAAGAGTTGTTGATACTGAGTAATGATATGATTTGACAAACGACAAACTGAGTGTACCCAAAAATATTAACGCGTAATTTTTATTGCAAACTATGGATGAAGACAGCGCAATTTCAAATTTATATTCAGAAGAAATAAGAAACGCTGAGTCCGCTCAGTTCTTTCTTGAGTGGTTATTAGATCCCAATAGTTATGAATCCACCAGTGGCGATTCGTATTTCCTGGAAAAGAAAGAGGACAAGATTCTTATTGGTAATTTGTTCGAGGAAAACTTTGAAGAAACTTTGGTCTCTAAACAAATCCTGATTAGTTATTTGCAGAAAATAATCTCTTTGAAGAGATAACAAGGCAACTTTACATTTGAGTATTTGCCAGTGCCCGCCCTCTCTTTCCTATAAAATTCATGGCTGCGTTGTTTTCAAAAAGTATCCCATCAAAAAAATGGACCACCTTTCTTTTAGCAGGTATTTCACTTTCTATTGGCTGGGGCATCAGGGGTAATTTCGGACATGAATATGGAGCTGGTTTTGCTGGCTGTCTTGCTGCAATAGCTGTTGCTATTTTATCAGCACGGGAAGACTGGAGAAAGAAGACACCCTACTTCGCGCTTTTCGGAGCCATTGGCTGGGGCTTTGGTGCATCCATGTCGTACATGCAGGTAATAGCGTATACCGAAAGCGGACACACCCTTACTCAATGGTATGGATTTACTTGTCTTTTTATTATAGGATTTTTATGGGCTGCTATTGGCGGTATTGGTACTGCCTTGCCTGCAGTAATGAAAAAGGATCAGATCGTACAATTATTTATTCCCTTGCTTTTTGTTTTTGGAGCCCGCATCATACTCGGCATTATTGAAGATCCCATTGCCAGGATGCTGGAAGCCGGTATTCCTTTTGATGATACTGCAACCCGTCATAAAAATCCATTGTACTGGTTCGATGCATATTATCTACCAGCATTCTCTGCATTAGCAGGTATAGGCGTATATGATCTATGGCAACGCCGCGGAGAATTGAACAGAAAATGGTTGCCTGTATATATGATTGCCGGAGCTGCTGCAGGCTGGACTGTACAATTTTTAATGAAGAAAATTGGTATAGACCAGCGTTTTGCCAATGCCATTACCTATGTGCAGGGAGATCCGACATACATCAATCCTCAAACCGGGCTACCAGCATACGATGCTCATAATCTTTTAAATAATTGGCCGCAATGGTTTGGTGATTATCCTCAACATATTGGATGGCTGATAGGATGTATAGCAGGTGCCACTGTTTATTTTATTAAATATGGAAAGTTCAGAAACGGTGCTTCATTAATTGTATATATGGCAGCAGGATGGTTGGTTGCTTTTCTTGCATTGCCTGTGCTGGGTTCTAATTTGTTTGCGCAATGGGGTGGTATACGCATGACTCCTCCACGAAGCGATGATTGGTCTGGCGTTCTTGGTTTGTTTATCGGCGCCATGATATGGTTATGGAAAAATAATTTACGGGCGGTTGCCTGCGCCGCTGTTATATGTGGCATCATTGGTGGTCTTGGATTCTCCGGTGTTCAATGGATCAAAACATTGTTGATGTCGTTTGGAAATGAAAATATATTGATATGGAAAGGCATATTGCCAGGAAGTACTGAGTATGTCTCCACTACTTCAAGCTGGAGTAAATGGCAGGCTCAAAACTGGCATAGCTTTCTTGAACAGGCGTATGGTTTTATAAATGGTATTGCAGTTGCAGCAGCCCTGGCTTTTCTTGCAACGCGCATTAAGGTGGAAGAAAACATCTCATACGTAGGTAACTGGATACAATCAGGCAGATGGACCAAAGTAGTTGCAACCTTATCAATAGTATTAGGACTTACCTATTTTAATGCAGTTAAAGATGTTGACGATTGGTCTGATCAATTAGATAAAAAAATATGGAAACAGGAAATAGTAAGCGCAGATGGAAGTACTACAACAATACCAGCGCAATGGGATTTACCTTACCTGGGCAGATTACCAGGCATGGATTTCTTACATCTTTCGCCGGAAGCCTGGTTTACATTAACATGGATTTTATTGATCATAGCCTGCTGCTTTATTGTAAGAAGACATTTGCGGTCACCCATTCCCGTTATTCCTGTGAGCAACCTGGGTAAGGGGCAATTGATATTACTATTGTTGTTATGGATAATGAATATAGCCAATTTTATGAAAGCGCTTACAGGCTGGCATCCGCAAAGAATGCTTACCGAATGGGTAATATTCGTGAACGTGATTATCACTACAGCGCTTATATTAATATTGCCCCAGGAAAAAGAATACATCCAGGTTTTTGAAGAATACAATTACAGCCGCCTGCTGCGTAAATATTCAACTACTTTGATGGTACTGTTGATAAGCATGGCTCTATTTTTCACATTTACACACCGGTGGGTTTATCATTACCCGGGCTTTGAGCAGGTTGTTAAAACAAAGAAAAACGTACACACACGCTTTGGTGTGGAAGCTGACTGGCGTTCAAAACCCAATCTTAAAAATGAATCGCACAAGTGAGCTAACAGGTTCCGAACCTTTTAAAGGTTCGGAACCTGTTACAGCAACTAATACACCTTCTCCCCGTTTATATATGTAGCTATTACTTTTGATTTCAGAATGTCAGCATCTTTACATTGCATAATATCAGTATCCACTAAAATAAAATCAGCCCACTTGCCTTTTTCAATACTGCCTTTCTGTGTTTCTTCAAAACTTCCCCTGGCTGCCCATATGGTTATGCCGCGCAGTGCCTGTTCACGCGTAAGGGCATTTTCTATTTGAAATCCGTTGGCAGGAAACCCGGTAGCATCTTTTCTTACCACAGCAGCATAAAATGTTTTAAACGGACTGATATCTTCCACTGGAAAATCTGTGCCTAAAACAATCCAACCGTTTTGCTGAAATAACTGTTTATATGCATAAGCCGTTTTAATACGGTTAGTACCTAATCTTTCGCCAGCCCAATACATATCAGACGTAGCATGTGTAGGCTGTACAGATGGAATGACATTATATTTTCCAAACCATTCCATATTTGCTGCATCAACTACCTGTGCATGCTCAATACGCCAGCGTCTGTCATTTTTGTTTTGTAAAATGGTCGCAAACTGTTGAAGTATCATTCTGTTGGCAGAATCTCCAATGGCGTGTACGCATGCCTGGTAGGGAGAGTTGTATATTCTTTTCAGCACCTGCGTGTAATGCTCCACGTTACTCAGCAGAAATCCGTTCCAGCCCTTTTTATCATTGTAGGGCTGCAGCAGGCAAGCACCTCTGGAGCCCAGCGCTCCATCTGCATAAAGCTTAAATCCTGCTATCCGCATGCGATCGGATTGATAAGGAGTTTTAGAAAGATAATAGTCGTAATTCTCTTCAGCATCAGAAAGCAAAACGGTCAGCTTCATTTTAAGATTACCGGTTTTTTGCATGCTGTCTAATTCATTTACCGTTGCTTTCGCTAAGCCACAATCCATAACGCCTGTTAAACCAACAGCAAAACAATTGTGTTCTGCCTGTTTAAACAATTTTTGCAAAATATCTATTTTAGGCGAAGGAATAATACTGCTTACGCTGCCAACTGCGTTGTCAATCAAAATGCCCGTGAGTTTTTTATCCTTTGTTTCAAACACACCTCCCCGCAATGTATCTCCGGCTTTTATACCTGCTTTATCCAGTGCTGCCTGGTTGGCAATAGCTGCATGCCCGTCAATACGTGAAAGCAAAACCGGTGTTGCCGGAAACGCCTCATCCAGTTTTTGCTTATCAGGAAAATTTTTGTCTGTCCAATCGTTTTGATCCCAACCATTGCCAGTTAGCCAGGTTCCCGGTTGTATATTATTTTGTTTGGCAAATGCTATACTACGCTCAATACACTCATCCCAGCTTTTGGTTCCTACCAGGTTTACTTCTTTTAATGAGAGTCCATAGCTATAAAAATGGGCGTGCCCGTCTATAAATCCAGGATACATTATTTTTCCTTTCGCATCAATCATCTCTTTAGCTGTGTAGGTATCCAGTATTCTTTGATTGTTTCCCGCTTCAACAATTTTTCCATCCTTTACCGCTATTGCTTCAGCAATAGAAAACGTACTATCTACTGTGTATACTTTTGCATGGTGCACGATTAAATCTGTTTGTAGTTTATGCGTACATGATAGTAGCACGCAACCATATAGTAACAGGTATATTATCTTCATAAACAAAGCATATTAATGTGAAGAAGCTGCAATTTAGAAAAGATAGAAATGTACGGTTGTTTTATTAAGGATTGATAAGTATATATAATTTTTCGCTTCAGAAAGAGCAGTGAGACACAGCCCTCGACGATGCCCGGGTTTATAATACACTAACCTGCGAAAATTTAGGATATATCCGTTATTGCTTTATATTACATTTACATCTGAAAAAAGCTACATGTACAGCAACGATCAAACAAAGCAATTGCAGGAAAAAAGCACCGGTTTTCTTTCTCATATTGATAAAGCACTTGCCGTTAAAGATATTTCTTCATTAAGGGATGTATTGCGTTTTCATGAATACAGGTATTATGTAATGAGTGATCCTTTGATAGCCGACGCCGAATACGATATGCTGTATAAAAAACTTGAAAAAGCTGAAGCAGAGCATCCCGAACTTATTACGCCTGATTCACCTACACAAAGAGTAGCCAAAGGACTGATCAAAGATTTTCCCAAGGTACAACATCTTGTACCGATGCTGTCGTTAGACAATTCCTATAATGCTGAGGACCTGATCGATTTTGACAGGAAGGCAAGAGAATTGAGCGGACTTGATGAACTTGAATATTGTGTAGAGCCCAAATTTGATGGAGCCAGTATTTCACTCATATACGAAAACGATACACTAACAAGAGGGGCTACACGAGGCGATGGAGTGGTAGGAGATGACATTACTACCAACATAAGACAGATAAGATCTGTACCACTGTATGCAAAATTTTCCGCGTATGGCATTCAGCAGATTGAAATAAGGGGGGAGGTTTTAATGAATAAAAACAATTTCAAAGCTTATAACGATTTACTGGAAGAAGAAGGTATTGCCCGTTTAGCCAATCCGCGCAATGCAGCAGCAGGATCGTTGCGTATAAAAGATTCTAAAGAAGTAAGCCGCAGAAACCTTGAGGCATTTTTGTATCATGTAAGCGATGTAACGCTTCAGCCTAAATATGATCAGCCTGATATACTGCAAACACATAGCGGCTCCTTAGAAATGTTGTGGAACCTGGGTTTCAGAAGCCCCGAAAAAGAAAAAAGGGTTTTAAAAGGTATTAATGCAGTAATAGAATACTGCACTGTATTTGAAAAGCAAAGAGACGATCTGCCGTACGAAATTGATGGCATGGTTATAAAGGTAAACAAGCTTGAAGTGCAGGAGCAGATGGGTATGACAACGCATCATCCCCGTTGGGCTATCGCATATAAATTCAAAGCCCGCCAGGGTACCAGCAAACTAAGAGCAGTTGAATTTCAGGTAGGCCGTACCGGAGCTGTTACACCGGTAGCAAAAATTGATCCTGTATCTGTAGGAGGCGTAACTGTTGGTAGTATTTCTGTGCACAACGAAGATTACATTAAAGAGAAAAATTTACAGATAGGAGATACCATTTTGATTGAACGCTCCGGCGATGTAATACCACAGGTTGTTAAATCATTTCCAGAGTTAAGAACCGGGGATGAAAAACCGATTGAGTTTCCGCGTAATTGCCCCGTTTGTGGTTACCCGTTAGATAAGGCTGAAGAAGAAGCAGTATGGAGATGTAACAACAGCAATGTTTGCGAGGCACAGATTGTAGAACGGATTATTCACTTTACCAGCAAAGACGCTATGGACATCCGCGGACTGGGTGATGCCATTGTAAGAAAATTCTACGGTCTCGGCTACCTGAAGGAGCTACCCGGTATTTATCATTTACCGTTTGATGAAATAAGAAAGCTGGAAGGCTTTGGCGAAAAAAGCGTTACCAACCTGCAGGCTGCTATAGAAGCCTCCAAAAATCAACCGCTTCACCGGCTGATATATGCCCTGGGCATACGATACATAGGCGAAACAACCGCCAAAGTTTTAGCCAATGCAGTAAATTATTTATTAGATTTTACAAGTTTTAGTCTTGAGCAATTACAGGAATTGGAGGACGTTGGCCCCAAAGTTGCGGGAAGTGTTTACCAGTTTTTTAGTAATGAACAAAATGTTGCCCTGCTGCACCAGTTAGAAAAAATTGGATTACAGTTTAAAAATGTAAAGAAAGAGCTACACACTTCCGGCAATCTCAGCGGGCAAACTTTTTTATTTACAGGCACGCTTGTAAAATTAAAAAGATCAGATGCTGAAGCGCTGGTAGAGGAACATGGAGGAAAACTGGTAAGTGGTGTAAGCAGTAAATTAAATTATCTTGTTGTAGGCGAAGACGCAGGCTCTAAATTAGAAAAGGCAAAAAAAATTGCGACCATAAAAATCATTTCTGAAGACGAGTTTTTAAAAATGACCGGAAGCAGTACCCCTTCCTGATAGGTACAGATTTTTTAGATTTCGGAAACCATCGTGCAACTTTATCTGTTCTTCTTCCATCGTTTATTATAAAAAAAATATAATATACAATAGGATTTTTGTAAATTTATAATGCCTAAAAACATCAATTATGATAAAGAAAATCGTTAACGAATCCTGGAAGCCATTACAATTCCCCGGATGGAGAGAGCTCAGAAAAAAGTATGCTGTATCTAATCAAGGAAGAGTAGCCAGTTTTGCCGAAGACATCTATACCGATGGACAATTATTAAGCGGGTCACTAACTACAGGTTACCGAAGCCTGAATCTTCACCGTCCAAACAACAAGGGAACATTGTACATCCATCGCGAAATTGCCCGCATTTTCTGCAAAAAGCCTTCGCCCAAACATCAATTTGTTATCCATCTTAACTACAACAAAATCGATAACAAGTCGTCTAATTTAAAATGGGCTACGTTGTTGGAGGTAAGCAATCATCAGCAAAAAAGCCCGGCTAAAGTGGCTTACAAAAGAGTTCAGGCAAATCGTGCGTCGGGACTTAAACTAAACACTAACCAGGTAAGCGCTATTAAAAAAGCGATATCTGATCCTAAGCGTAAGCTTACTTACAAACAACTTGCTGAAAAGTACGAAGTAAGTGAGATGACATTATACAGAATTAAGAGCGGCGAAAACTGGGCGAGAGTGAAATAGAGAGAATAGTAAAAAGGCAGGATGCAGAAGAGAGTACTTACGCTTATTGCTTGACATTATAGATTAACTTATATTCGTGAGAAGATAGTGAGGCATTGATATTTATGCACTATCTTTTCACGATTAACATATATTGGTATTTTTTTTACATCCAACATGCTACAGTCATCAACCGTACTTTTTTTAAAGCAACTGGCTAAGAACAACAATAAAACCTGGTTTGACGCAAACAGAGATAAATACGATACTGCACGGAAAGATTTTGAAAATTTTATTCAGTTACTGATTGATCAGTTTGGCAAAAAGGACGCCTCTATAGCTTCACAGGTGGCGAAGAACTGTATGTTCCGTATAAACCGGGATATTCGGTTTAGTAAAGACAAAACGCCTTACAAGAAAAATTTTGCAGCCAGTTTAAATAAGAATGGAAAGAAATCAATATTAGCAGGATATTATTTTCATCTTGAACCTGGTAATAGTTTTGTAGGTGGAGGCATCTGGATGCCTATGCCCGCAGAGACACAAAAAATAAGACAGGAAATAGATTATTGTTTTGATGAGTTTAAGAAGATCGTTTCTTCCAAAAAATTTGTTGAAACATTTAAAGAGCTTGACCAGGAGGAAGAAATAAAACTGACGAATGTTCCAAAAGGATATGCAAAAGATAACCCGGCTGCTGAATTTCTTAAGCTGAAAAGCTGGATAGCCATGAAGCCAGTTACAGATGCCGAACTTACTTCTAAAGATCTCGTGAAAAAATCTGCTGAAGTTTTAGCTGCATTGCAGCCATTGATTGAGTTTTTGAATCGTTCGGTTGCTACAGAATAATAGCATTCTAGTTTAGTTGTTGTTAAACCCCATTGCAGATGCGAGGGTTGAATCCGATCTAATACGCCTGCAAAACAGGTTCAATATCTTTCTCTGTTAAAAATTCAACTCTGTAAGGAGGGATGGCTGTATCGAGTGTCCATAGCAAATCACCTTTTTTATTGGTTAGCACTACTACGTGGCGTTTAGAACAACAGGATAATACAGCACTATCATTCACCATATAAGAGCTACCCATCCTGTCGTTGTAAATTTCTTTGGGTAGTTTGAAATGAAAATCCGTTTGCGCAATTTTACCAGCTTCATTAATTTTTAAAGCAAATACTTCTGATTGCTTTCTTTCAACACCATTATCAAAAAACATCAACGATCCCTGGTGATTGATGTGAACCGCATGTGTTTGCGTAAAATCACAATCCTGCGGCAAAGTAATATCACCACCTTTTCCAAGCTTCCACATTATTTTACCACTCTGTGCATCCAGTTTCCAGATTTGTCCATTATTGTAAAACGAGATCAGGAAGTTATTATCTCGATCGTAGCTCAAACTATTGGCATGCATCCAATCGCTTTTTGTTTTGAGTATAGCAGGATCTTTCAAAGGATCAACCGCATCAAACACACTCCATTGCCATATTTTTTTGCCGGTGGTATCCATTATCAAAATACCGTCTCCTTTAACAGTATCAACTTTTTTACCACCGACACTGGTTAAGTCCATAATGCGATCTTCTACAAATAATGTAACTATTTCGTTTTTACTTTTCTTTAGTACTTCATGATGGATCGTATATTTTAGATCCGCCTGTCCTTTTTTAAGATGAAGCAATGTATCACCTAATAAATTTATTTCCAGTATTTCGCTTCCATAGCTGGTAGGCTCATCATTCTTACCAAGAATAGAAATAATGGTTTTGTCTTTAGTGAAATGTGTTACTTTAAAACCCGTTCCATCAATCATATGGTACCAGCGCAGGTTGCCATTGTAGTCGGCCATATACAACATGCCCGGTGTTTCGCGCTTGTTTATCAACATCAATCCTTTCTTAAAATTATCAGGTAACGATTGAGGTGCTGCCGCAGTATCCTTAAACTGATCGCGTAGCCACATTGGCAAACTATGCGATTGAAAAGTATATATTTTGCTTTCACTCTTTTTATCATTCTGTTCTGTTATTAAACGGTATGAATAATTTGTTTGTGGAATGATATTGCAAAGTATTAATGCATGCTGCGTATCAACAGCAGATGTGGTAGATATATATTTTTTGGAAGGATTATTATCACTCCAGTACTCAGCGTATACTTTAGCCGGAGCAGCAGTAAGAACGTTTATTTCAATTTTTAATTCATTATTGTGATGCAGTCCAATATGAATTTCTTTAATTGCAGGTACGGCATTGCAACCAACAAAAATTATGAATGCAAAAACACTCAGAACGGAAAATATCGCCTTCCTCCATTTATATTTTCTTTTAAAAAAAACAGGCATCATCAACATTTAAAAGCTTATTGTGCATTTAAACAAAAGGAATATGTATTTGCTATACATATTCCTTTTACAATATAAATTATTTTACCACTCTATTCCCTGTCTGCATTGCTGAGATTAGGATTAAGGTTAACCTGGCCAATGGGATAAGGGAAATACTTATTCTTTGGCAGTACAATATTAGATGGTTGGCCAATCCTGTTGAGATAAGCATTTACTATCACATCATACTTTCCCATTCTTATTAAATCCGCTCTTCTTTTTCCTTCATAAAAGAACTCCCAACCACGTTCCTGCAGAATAGCATCCCTCAACGTTTCTTTGCTGTAATCGCCGATATTCAGTGGCTTTGCATGAGAGCGGTTTTTAACTTCGTTAATTAAACCAACACCTTCCGACTCTGGTCCATTCAATTCGTTTAAAGCTTCTGCTCTACTCAACAACACATCAGCATAACGTAAGATGTCAACACTGTGCCCATCATAATAGGTAGTAGAACCAGAAGAATCAGCATATTTTTTTGTAGCTACGTCTTGCATGTAAAATACACCATCGGGTGGTGTTGCGCCCAATGATGGAGGCTGCATATATGTTAAATCATCCACACCGTTATATAAAGGGTAGAAACATAATTTCCGTTCGTCTGCTTCATCAAATGTGTTGTAAAAATCCCAGGTTACCGCATAGTATTGCCACCTGTTTTCTACTACAGGATGATTAACAGGTCCAAAATGGTTAAGCAACTCCGTACCATTCACATTGGCATCACTCAATACAGAAAAAATATTTTCTTCGCACCATTTATTTGATTCCAAAAATAAGCCAGGGTAAGAAGGATATAACTGATATACACCTAAATCCATTACCTGTTTTGTAAGATCAACTACTTTTTGCCAATCATGCCGGCGCAGGTACAATTTTGCCAGTAATGTTAAGGCTGCTCCTTTAGTAGCCCTTCCTTTGTCATCGCTGGTATATACAGCATTGTTTGCATAATTTACAGGTAGTGTGCCCGATGCGGCAGTAAGATCATTGATTAATAAGGAATCAATACCATCTACAGAAGTTACAGCAGGCTGACTTGTATAAGAAGGATTAGCTACTTCAGCTTCTGTGTTGAGAATAACTGGTCCCCATGCATCAGTAAGGTCCATATAAGCAACAGCGCGTAAAAATTTTACTTCGGCCAGAAACTGTGTTTTTTCTGCATCACTGATGGTGGTCATAGGAGTGATATAATATATAGCATTGTTAGCATTTGCTATTAACTTATATATCTGTCTCCAGTCTTCTGCTATCAATCCATTGGATGAGTTCCACAGCGCCAAAGATAATTGACCTGGGTCTCCTCCATAGCTGCAATGACCAACATCTGTTGTAAGATCGGTAAGCGCGAAATGGCGCACTGTCCAATAATCAAAATTGTCTCCTACCGCAGGACCTTTCAATCTTGCATATACCGCATTAACTGCAGCCACTGCATCAGACTTTGTTTGAAAGGCATTAGCGTTGGTTAAACTGCTGTATACTTTTGGGTCTAATGTTTTATTACAGGAATAGTTTATAAAAACTGCTGTCAACATCAACAGAAAGCTATACTTCTTTACTTCCGTTTTATTTAATTTCTTGTACCAATTATATGTAGTCATGATCATTAATAATTTATAGTGATTCATTCTGAATAGATTTCAGCTATTCAATTAATGAATGGTCAATTTTATTCCAAAAACAAAAGTTCTGTATGCCGGGAACCCATTAAAATCTATACCACCTGCAGTATTATTCGGCGCCACAGTATTTACGTTAAGATTACTACCGCTTACGTTCACTGCAGTGTGTGTATTTGATTCAGGATCTGTACCGGTATATTTTGTAAACGTTAAAAGATTTTGACCGGAGGCATATATTCTTATGCCATCTATAAATTTAACGTTGCCCAGCAGCTTTGGCGTAATGGTATAACCTATTGCTACATTTTTCAACCTTACATAAGAAGCATTTTCTACAAATCTTGAATTTACATAGCTGCCATATGTACCCAGAAAATATCCTTCCCTCGGGATATCTGTATTTTCATTGGTTCCGGCAACCCAACGGTTCAATGCATCTGTACTGGTAGTAGATTCCAGCACAAGGCGATTCATGTTATACAACTTATAGTGGAACGCACCCTGGAAGAAAATGCTCAAATCAAAGCCTTTGTATCTGAAATCGTTGCTGATACCTGCTATATATCGTGGATTGGTATTGCCTAAGTAAGTAGCATCATCCGGCGTAATTTTGCCGTCTTTATTTACATCTACATATTTAGGATCGCCCGGTTTTGATAAAGGCTGTGGAGCATAGGTTTCACCGGTTTTAATAACGCCTGCATATTCATAACCAAAGAGTTCGCCCAACTCTCTTCCTGGTACAATGCGTGTAAACTCTCTACCAGAAACGGTACCACTTGGATTAGCTGTATTGGTACTGATAATGCTTACATTTTTTGCAAGTCCCAATACTTTTTGTTTGTTCAATGCTATATTAAATGTTGTGCTCCAGGTAAAATTGCCGCCTTTAAAATTATCAGAAGTAACAGATAATTCTATCCCTTTATTTTGAATGGTACCCGCATTAATGGTTTGGGTACTGAATCCCCACCATTGCCCTACTGGCACTGCCAGCAATAGGTCTGAGGTTTTCTTTTTATAAACATCTATAGTCGCACTCAGTCTTCCATTCAAAAAACTCATATCAAGACCGATATCTGTTTGTGCGGTAGACTCCCATTTTAAATCGTTGTTGGGCAAAGAGGCTGGTTCAACACCCGCAGAAAGTCCTGACCCTGGATTCAATACCGTACTATAAGGTGAAAACCTTGTGAGGTATGCATAATCACCTATACGGTCGTTACCAGTTATACCATAACTCACTCTCAATTTAAGATTAGAGAAAGTATTCAGCTCTTTTATGAAAGATTCGTCAGACATCCTCCATGCAACAGCGCCGGAAGGAAAAATACCATGACGATTGTTAGGACCAAACCTTGATGAAATGTCATCTCTTAAAGTAAATGTGGCTAATATCTTATCGTTATAAGCATAATTAATCCTTCCGTAGTATGAGCCTAATTTACTTTCTGTTTTTGAGCTGGCTGGTATGGAAGCACCTTGTACAGTAGGTTTAGCGCCGGCATATAAATTATAGAATAAGAATACATCAGAAGAATAGCTACTGCTACCGGCGGCAAGTCCTTCAAATACATCTTTCTGGCTTGATGCTCCTCCTAATATGGTAAATGCATGTACTCCTATATCGAATTTATAAGTAAGATACTGTTCTGCCAACCATCTGAAAGCCGTACCCATTTGCTCCTGCGCAATACCGCCGTTAGCCTGACCCGCCACTAAGGTTTTGGGTGTATACTGACCTGCTGTAACCTGCGAAAACTCTGCTCCCGCACTAAAGTGATAGGTAAGGTTTTTAATGATCTGGTAATCTGCAAACATATTTCCGTTAATCAACCTGTTTGTTGAAACATTTGTTGGTTCTGTTAACAGTGCGAGTGCATTGTCTTTACCAAGATATTTGTAATAACTACCATCAGCATTATATACAGGTATAGCAGGGGCTGCAGTAAGTATAGAATAGAGTGGCGCAGTAATATCTGCTACATAACGTTGCAAGCGCGAGTTGGTACTTGCACCGTAAAAATTAGCACCCACTTTCAATCTTTCATTAAAATTCTTTTCCATGCCCATTCTCACAGAATATCTTTCCATACTGGTGTTTTTAAGCACACCATTCTGTTTGAAATAATTACCTGAGAGATAAAATCTTGTTGTTTTATCGCTACCTGAAAAACTCAATGACCTGTTTAAAGTGGTTGCCTGTTGAGTGGTTAAATCCCACCAATTGGTATTAGCAATAGGAAAACTTGATGGGAATACGGGGGGTTTACCATCTTCTGCTGCTGTTGCATTCTGAATAGCGGCATACTGTTCTCCCGTTAATAAAGATGGTTTGTATGTAAGATTCTGTATACCATTAGAGGCTTCAGCATCCACCTGCATTTTTCCATTCTTCCCTTTTTTGGTTGTAATCAGCACAACGCCATTACCACCTCTTGCACCGTATATGGCAGTAGCAGAAGCATCTTTGAGCACCTGGATGTCATCTATGTCATTAGGATTTATAAATTTTCCATTGTCGGAAATAAAACCATCTACTACATACAGAGGTTCGGTGGTAGTACTGAATGAGTTACCTCCACGTATTACTACTGACATGGCGCCGCCTGGCGAAAAGTCTGATTGCTGTACTCTTACTCCTGCTGCGCGACCCTGTATGGCCTGAGCCATATTTGCTGTAGTTCCACCGAGGTTCAAATGATCGCTCGACACAGAAGAAATAGAACCGGTAAGATCTTTTTTCTTTTGTGTTCCATATCCAATTACCACCACGCTGTTTAAATCTGCGGCATCAGGTTCCAGTTTAATATTGAGTGAAGTTTCGTTGCCCAGTTTTATTCTATATAACTTATAACCCACTATACTAAATTCCAATGTTTCGCCTCTTTTAGCATCAATAACAAATTCACCTTTTTCATCGGCGATGGTTCCGCGCTGTGTGCCCGATACCAAAATAGAAACACCAGCCAATGGCTGTCCTTTTTCATCTACTACTTTTCCCTTGATGGACGCCATCTCCTCATGCAGAATGTAGGTAGTACCTTCTTTTTTCTCGCCTATAGAGATCAGGCTGTCGTTGATCATTTTGTAGGTGAGCGCAGTATTATCCAGCAACTGTTCCATCACTTTGGTAAGGTCTGCCTTTTTGAACCTGGCTCCTCTCACCATTTTGTCCTGCAGCGATTCAGTGCTGTATACAAAACGAAAAATGGTGTTTTGTTCAATTTGCTTAAGCACTTCTGTAAGCGGCGCGGTATTCACCTCAAGATTGATTTTCTTTTGGGCAAAACCGGTAGCAGATACCTGCAGGCTTACAGCCATGAGAAATAATGTGATACCATTCATAAGCACCAACGCCTTATACACCGGGCGCAACGGATGTTTTGGACTAATAGCCTTTTTTGTCATACCTTAGATATGTTTCGGTTTAAAAATAGGGAACCGTTGTTTCCTGGTAAGAGACCTGTTCCTTAAGCCGTTCATAGGGGGATGTGTCATCATCCTCCTTATTATTTTGAAATAATTATTTCATCGTTTTGTTTTTGAAATGTAAAGGGTTTAGAAAACTGCAAAGCCGACAGCACATTTATAATATCTTCATTACGGAAAGAACCATTATACGCAGTGTTTGCAATACCCGGATCGGTAATTACAATTTTTACTCCATACCATCTTTCTAATTTCTTTGCTACTTCACTCAGCGGCTCATCTGCAAAAGCAAGTTTATTTTCTGTCCACGATACTTCTACAATACTGGTGTCTTTCCTGATTATTTTAAGCGGTTGCAATCCTTCTTCATTAGTCTTTTCAATAGTGGCAATACGTTGTTGTGATTTCAGAGAAGGTTTATTTTCCTGCGCTGTTGTATTTGCCAGTACATATTTCTGATTGGGATGAAGCATTAACGTTTTACTTTCACCTTTTACAGATAATTCAACACTACCCCGTAGCAGTGAAGTTTCGTAAACAGCGTCTGTTGAGTATGCTTTTACATTAAACGCGGTTCCCAATACTTTCACATTCATCCGTTCTGTTTCAACTATAAAGGGTTTAGCAGCATCGTGTGTTACATCAAAAAAGGCCTCGCCGGTTAAAGTGAGTCTGCGGCTGGTTTGCCCAAAATCAGGCGCCAGAGTAATACTGCTTTCAGCATTTAAAATAACCGTACTGCCATCTGGTAAAATAAAAGATTTTTTTTGAGTGGGTTTTGTAGCAAAAGTGGGAACAGGAGAAACTGGTGCAGAAGCATTATGCTGATCAATAAAATACCAGGCTAGTCCGCATATCGTCACAAAACATGCAGCAGCGGCAATCATCCACCATCTGCGGTTATTGTTTATGGAGGGTACGGATTTTGTGGGCTCAATCAATCCTTCAGAAAATTCGATTTTCTCGTTAAGTAACGCTATTTGGTTTTTCAATTCAATCTCGTGAACATTACTGCTGGTAAGCAATACCATCATCTTAAGATCCTCTATCCTGTTCAATTCGCCAGGATGATCTTCTATAAACCGTTTCCACCGCAATACATCCTGTGCATTACGCCCCAGGCAGTAATTGATAAAGCTTTCGTCGGCTAACAAACTTTCATCATCATCGTGTAACATCCGTCACCTTTTTTTAAATAGAGCAGGCGACCTTTAATTTTCACTATTCATTTTAAAAAAAATACCAGGTTAAAGCAAATAGACAGTGAAATGAGAGCTGACAAGGCACTTGCAGGTATGGCTTCCCGCAGTTTATGCATAGCGTTGTATATGGTATTGTACACCGTATTTACAGAAAGGGCATTGCTTTTTGCAATTTCAGCATAAGAAAGCCCCAGGTAATATTTCTGATAAACAATCTGCCGTTGCTGGGCAGGCAAACGATTTAAATAGCGATAAATAGTATTATTTAGTTGTTGCTGATTTTCTTTATCAACAAAACTATTTTCAAAAGAAGGTTCCAAAAATTCATCACCCGCGTCATCTACCTCCATCATCAAGCTATCTAGTGACAGTGTTTCTGTTTTCTTTCCCCTGAATATTTTACGATGAAAAGAAGTGATGATGTAATTATTGGGCGCTTTAATATGTTGTAGCTTTTCTCTATGTTCCCAGAAGTATAAAAAGATATCATTGATGCTATCTTTTACAAATTCTGTATTCATTGATTTTTTAAACCGATATAGCTGAGGTATGCGTAATAGTGCCGGTATAGTGTATAATACGAATCACGGCTTCCGTTGTTCACGAAGTCTTGCCAGCAGTAGTCTATTGGGATTTTTTTACTCATTCATCAGCGCTTTGAGGCCGCTTTCGTTAAAAAGTAATAACGTAAAGTTAATCATTAACATAATCGTTCGATGCGATTTGGAGTTTTGAAAAAAGAAATCACACAATCGTTTGCAATACATTTGAACTGTTTTATTCTGCTATATTTATTTCCGCATTCTCTTTTTTTATTAATCTCTGGATATGAAAAGGCTTCTCTTTGGTGCATTATTTTTTTGTTTTTGTATTAACCTACCAGCACAGGAAATAAAATACACTAACGCAAATAACGGCTGGAATGTTGACTCGCTCGGCAATCAACGGGTAGTTGTTCAATTTAATGGAGATGGCAATGTGGCAAGAGTAACTATTCCCTGGAGACGCAGGGATGATAATGCAGCCGACAAAAAAATTATTGTAGCAGACGCACAAAGCAACCAGCTTATTATAAACACAGTCGCAAAAAGTGTTACCGCAGAACAAGGTGATATTTATTTTGAGCCGGCTTCCGGCAAGGGTATTTACTACATATATTATATGCCCTATAAAAATGAAGGCAGGTCTAATTATCCAAAAGGTGTTTACCTGCGCCCTGTTGAAACAGCAAGCCAGGCATGGCTTACTCCTATTCAGTTTGATATGCAGCCCAATGCCGTGGTGCAGGAAATTCAATCTATCAATGCCTTCAATACTAACTATCCTATGGAAGTTACCGCTACTGCAAACGAAGTGAATAGCTTAGTGGAAAAAAACAAATCAAAACCATTTATTGTTTTTGCAGAAGACAGGGAATATCCTGTAAGAATGAAAAATAAAATTCCCCTGCGATGGATTGAAAAAGGAGCATCGGAAAGTTTCAGTGGCAAAGCAGATAAGGGAGAACATTATAGTTTTCAACTTGCGTTATATGCATTAAAGAAACTTGAAAATGTGAGTATCCGGTTTTCAGATTTAAAAAACAGCGCTGGCAAAATCATTTCAAACAAAAATATATCCTGCTTAAATACCAGCGGTGTAAAATACAATGGTGCTGCTTTTACACAAACAGTAAATGTTATTGAGCGTGAAATACAACCGTTATGGTGTTTGCTGGAAGTGCCTGCATCTGCTGCTGCGGGAGTATATAAGGGCAAAGCATATATTACTGCGAAGGGTTTGCAACCTGTAGCCATTGATCTTTCACTAGCGGTTTCGGCTACCGTTCTGACTGATGGGGGCATCAGTACTCCTGAAAAACAAACCCGTTTACATTGGCTCAATTCAACCATGGCGCAGGAAAATACCGTGATAGCACCTTATACTTCTTTGAAAGTAACTAAAAGAGGTATTGAATTGTTGGGCAGAAAAATCTTTATAGGGGATAATGGATTTCCGCTACAGATCCTTTCTTTCTTTACAAAAGAAATGACAGGTATGACCACAACGCCCTCCCGTGTTTTTTCCGGTCCTGTGCAGTTTAACATTATAAAACAAGGGTCAACCAATGCCATGGCCTGGAAAAATAAAGGATCACAGTTTGTAAAAAAAGAACCCGGTACGGTTACCTGGAAAGCTGAAAATTATAATACGGATCTTAAACAGGAAGTAAGTGCCACCATTGAATTTGATGGCTTTGCAATGTATACTGTTAAGCTTACTGCCTTGAATGATGTTCATTTAAAGGATATAGCCCTGGTGCTTCCCTTCACTAAAGACGCGTCAAAATACATGATGGGACTTGGGCAAAAAGGGGGTTATCGCCCGGAAGTATTCAACTGGAAATGGGATGTAGCACATAAAAACCAGGATGGTGCATGGATTGGGAATGTTAACATGGGTTTGCAATACAGCCTTCGCGATGAAAAATATGTTCGCCCACTCAATACCAATTTCTATCTGCAGAAACCATTGTTGCTTCCTGCCTCATGGGGCAATGACAACAAAGGTGGTATTGATATAAAAGAAGATGGCAATGCTGTGCAGGTAAACAATTATTCCGGCGAGCGCGATATGAAAAAAGGGGATACCCTGTTTTACAATTTCACTTTACTTATTACTCCTTTTCATCCCATCAATACCAATTTTCAATGGCAAACCCGTTTTTATCATAAATACAATGCTATCGATAGTATAAAAGAAACGGGCGCAACAGTCATTAATATTCATCATGCTACTCCTATCAATCCATGGATCAACTACCCGTTTATTGAATGGAAGAAAATGAAAGCGTATATTGATTCTGCACATGCAGTGGGATTAAAAGTTAAGATATACAATACCGTTAGAGAAATTTCTAACAGGGCTTATGAAACATTTCCTATGCGCAGTCTCGGGCACGAAATTTATTCACCTGGCAAAGGTGGTGGCTACAGTTGGCTACAGGAACATATAGGCGACGATTACATAGCAGCATGGTTTGTACCCGAAATAAAAGATGCTGCTATTATTAATAGTGGTATGAGCCGTTGGCATAATTATTATGTGGAAGGAATGAACTGGCTCGTAAATAATGTGGGTATAGATGGAATATACCTGGATGATGTGGCTTTTGATCGCATTACGATGAAACGTATTAAACGTGTGCTTACGCAAAACATGCATCCAGGTATTATTGATCTTCACTCTGCCAATCAATACAATAAAAGTGATGGTTTTAATAACAGTGCCAATTTATACATGGAGCACTTCCCTTACCTGAACCGTTTATGGTTTGGGGAATATTTTGATTATGAAAATAATAGTCCTGATTTTTTTCTTACAGAGGTGAGTGGTATTCCGTTTGGTTTAATGGGCGAAATGCTGGAGAAGGGTGGTAATCCCTGGCGCGGCATGATATATGGTATGACGAACCGCATGCCATGGAATACCAATAATGATCCCCGGCCAATATGGAAAGTTTGGGATGAGTTTGGAATGCAGGATGCAACCATGCTTGGCTACTGGAGTGATAACTGCCCGGTAAAAACAAGCAACAACAAGGTTTTAGCAACTGTATATAAAAAAGATAAAGCCGCATTGGTTTCACTGGCAAGTTGGGACTCAATAGATACTAAATGCACTTTACAAATTGATTGGAATAAACTGGGTATTGATGCAGCAAAAGCAACCATTTCTGCGCCTGATATAACAGGGTTTCAACAAGCAGCTACTTTTAAAGCAAGTGATAGTATAGCTGTTGAGAAAAATAAGGGATGGCTGCTACTGATAAAGGAATAACTGGGATTGTGGGATTTTTGGGATAAATGGGATAAGATGGAGCAAACGAAACACGATAAACGACAAACTACAAACGCTTAATGGAAAACGATATATCATTATTACTACCTTCTATTCTTTCTAAAACAAAGGAAGATCTTTTTTTTCAGAAAGGGATTGTAGTATGGTTAACGGGATTATCAGGTTCTGGTAAAAGCACTATTGCAAAATTGCTTGAACAAAAATTAAAAGAAGAGAATTACTTTTCTATAGTACTGGATGGGGATGAATTGAGAAAAACGCTGAATAAAGATCTTGGTTTTAGTGAGACAGACAGAACAGAAAATATCCGCCGGGCTGCAGAGCTTGCAAAACTACTGGTTCAGAAAAATGTAATTACTATCTGTTCTTTTATTACACCTATGCAAAAACAAAGAGCATTAGCTGCAGCTATTACCGGCCAAGCTTATCACGAAGTATTTGTTGATTGCCCCTTAAACATTTGCGAAGAAAGAGATGTGAAAGGCTTGTATAAAAAAGCACGCAATAACGAAATCACAGATTTTACCGGTATTGGTTCGGGCTTTGAGCCTGCTGAAAATCCCTGGCTCAGTTTACGTACTGGCACACAATCACCGGATGAAAGTGTTGAACTATTGTATCAACAGATATTGCCGTATATTCAACCTGCGCAATAAATTTTATTGCAGTTTGTATTGTATGAGCACAGCAGCACCCATTCATAATAATTCACCACAGGTTACCCTACGCTATTTATTTTTTACTTTTTTTAAGATCGGCATGGTTTCTTTTGGCGGTCACATGGCATTGGTGGCTGTTATCAAAAACATAATGGTTGATAAAGACAAAACCCTGCAACACGAAACCATACTTGATGCAGTAGGCATCGGCAGTTTATTACCCGGACCATTAGCTGTAAATGTGGTGGCATATATTGGTTACCAGTTAAAAAAAACAGCTGGCGCAGCTTTAAGTATGACTGCAGTGATTTTACCTGCCTCTATGGCTATGCTTATACTATCGTGGGCATACTTCAGGTTTGGTTATCATCAGCAGTTTAAAGAAATTATGTATTATGTAACAGGTGCAGTAAGCGCTATCATACTATCAACAGGGTTGCAGTTGTATATGAAGGAGTTGAAGGATAGTGTACTCAAAACTGTTATGTGCGCCATCAGCATTATACTTCTACTGATCACCAAAAATTTTTTACTCACTATGGCATGCATTATTGCAGGCGGCATAGTGGGCGTTTATATGAAAATGGGGCAAAAGAATACTGATGCTATGCAACAAAAAGGATCGCCATACAAATTGGCATTTAATAAAACCAGTGCGTTAATTATAGTTTGCCTCGCAGTTATTGTATTGCTGTTTATAACCAATGTTCAACAATTTATTCCTTTTATTTCTGCAAAAATAGTACTGATATTTTCAGGCATCAGCTTATCTCTTTTTGGTGGCGGTTATGTAATGATCCCTATTATGCAGTCATTATTTGTTACAGACCTTGCATGGCTTTCGCAACAGGAGTTTTTAGATGCCATTGCATTCAGTCAGTCAACGCCCGGCCCTATATTAGTAAGTGCCACTTTTATTGGGTATAAGCTGGCAGGCTTTGCTGGTGCGTTGTTAGCAACTGTTGCCATTTTTGCGCCATCGGCTGTATTGATAATATTAGTGTCAAGAGTATATGCAGGTTTCAAAAATCAGCCAGCGATAAAAAATGCGCTCACGGGTATAAAAGCAGTGGTAATAGGTTTAATTATAGGCGCTGCTATAAGTATAGGTCAACAGGCACATTGGAATATTGCTTTAACCATTATAACTGCCATCGCTTTTATTTGCTCTTTCCGGTTTAAATTGAGCCCAATTTATATTATTACTGCATCCGCATTGGCAGGTACTATTATATGGTTTGTTTCAAAATAGATTGATTATATGTCTTTACCCGGAATACAATTTATAGGTACACAACGCTCTGGCTCTAACCTGCTAAGAGTGATCATGGAACAAAGTCCTGGGATTTCTGCACCACATCCACCCCATTTCCTGGTAACGTTTATGCCATTAATGCCATTGTATGAGCCATTAAATGAAGAGAACTACCGGTTATTAATAAGCGATATGGTTGATTATGTGGAAGTCAATCCGGTTCCATGGGAAAATGTTTCATTCAACAAAGAAGAATTGTTTCAAAAATCTTCGCGCTATCATCTTTTTGAAATAAACCGTCTTATTTATGAACAAGCTGCTATTTGCAAACATGCAAATTATTGGTGTTGCAAAAGCATGGCTAATTTATATTACACAGATGCCATGGAAGCCTATGGCATGAACCTGAAGTATATTTATTTATACCGCGATGGCCGAGATGTAGCGCTGTCTTTTAAAAAAGCCATTGTAGGTGATAAACATATTTATAATCTTGCCAAACAATGGAAGGAAGAGCAGGATATCTGTTTGCACTTATATCACACTTACGGCAAGGATCGTGTTTTTTTATTGAACTATGAAACATTGATCAGTGAGCCGGAAACATCCGTAAAGACATTGTGCCATTTTTTACAAATTGAGTACAGGCAGGAAATGCTTACCTTTTATGAATCTGATTCTTCCAGGTTGGCAGCCGCATCAGGCGATATGTGGAAGAATCTTGAAAAACCTATTATAAAAGACAATACAAAGAAATTTTTAAAAGAGTTAAGCGAAGAAGAAATAGCCATATTTGAAGCCGTGGCGAAAGATACATTGACTGCGCTTGGCTATCCCCTGTATCAAAGTTTATATTCCAAGGATCTATTATCGCCCGAAGCAATAGCAGGGTATAATGAAGAAAATAAAAAACTTAAAAAGCAATTCCTGGAGAATGCGCCAAAATCAGATATTGAAAAAAGACAACCACAACTTGATATTCTCAACGCTATTAAATCAAGAAAAGCAAAGTGATTATTGATAATACATTAATAGAACAGGTTTGTATAACCGCAGTAGCAGCGGGAAAAGCCATTCTGAAAATTTATCATTCAGGTGAGAAGATCCATGTTTCCTTAAAAAAAGATCACTCACCATTGACCATCGCCGATAAGACAGCGCATGATATTATTGCTGATGGACTTGAAAAAATTGACCCTGCTATTCCTGTATTGTCAGAAGAAGGCGCTGATATACCATATGAAACCCGTCGTCATTGGGAATACTTCTGGTGTGTAGATCCTTTGGATGGTACAAAGGAGTTTATTTACAGAACTGATGAGTTTACGGTAAACATTGCGCTTATTCATCTGCAAAAAACAGTACTGGGTGTTATATATGTACCGGCGTTTGACACACTTTATTATGGCTCAGCTATAACAGGCAGCTATAGGCGAAAAGGTGAAGGAGCATGGGAAAAACTGATGGTTGATAGTTCCGTAACTGAATGGACTGCCATTGGCAGCAGATCACACGCCAGCGATGAAGAAAAAGATGTGTTGAGCAAATATCCCGTAACCAATACTATTGCCGCCGGCAGTTCCTTAAAATTCTGCAGAATAGCTGAGGGTGCAGCCCAGATCTATTATCGCCACGGACCAACCATGGAGTGGGATACTGCCGCAGGGCAGGCAATTGCTGAAAACAGCGGTGCGATAATGACAAGGCCGGATGGTGCACCATTTGAATACAATAAAATTTCGCTGTTGAATAGTGGGTTTATTTGTAAGGTAATGTGATGATATTGTTTTTATTAAACCCTTGGGTAATAAAAAAATTATATAAACCTTTGAATTGGGAAATCACCAAACAGCTACTTTAATCTGCACCTCTTGCAAAAATTATTCGGCTTATTTTACTCAGTTAAGGCACAATTATATGGCTCACTTCTGTTAGTAAGCAAATTGTAATCCTATAAAGTATTTGTTATAAAGCAGAATCATTCGGTTCTAACTAAATAGCATAAAAAATAAACCTTCTAACTATGCGATTGCTTTTTCAAATTTTGCTGCTATGTTGTATATCCCTTGTGGTTAAAGCCCAGGTATTCGAGTTTTTACCTATTACACTCAATGTTGGAGATCCCGCTCCCCCGCTACGTATAAAAAAATGGTTAAAAGGTGAACCAGTTATTGAATATAAAAAAGGCACCGTTTATATTATTGAGTTTTGGGCTACATGGTGTGTACCTTGCAAAGCTGCTATGCCTCGCCTTTCTGCTCTGGCAAATAAATACAGGGACAAGGTTACAGTTATAGGTATAAGTATTATGGAAAGCAAAAAAACGTCTGTTCAGAAAATAAGCGCCTTTGTTGATAGCATGGGGCAAGGCATGGACTACAACGTTGCAACAGAGGATAGCAATTTTGTGCAAACCGACTGGATGCTCAATGCTGAGGAACGTGGCATTCCAAAATCTTTTATCATTAATAATGAAGGACTGTTAGCATGGATAGGACATCCGAGTAAAATTGAAGAGGTATTACCCGATATAATAAATAATAATTGGGATATAGCAGCCGAATTGTCTAAACGCATTTCAAACCGGAATCTGTTGATACTTGACGACTCCTTAAATTATGATCTAATGAACTATCTGCCTAATAGGTACAAGCCCAAGGACAAAGGACAACCTGATTCTGCTCTTGCTTTTATTAATAAAATAATTATCACAGAACCCAAACTGAAATACACGCCTCATATAGCTTATACTACTATTTGGGCCCTATTAAAAACAGATCCTGAAAAAGCTTATGCTTACGGAAAAGAACTAATGATAACGCCTACTTATGAAGATCCCCCTTATTGGATGATCTATAGAGGCATTGAAGCTTATGTCGGAACGACAGGACTTCCTTTAAAGTTTTACCAGTTAGGCGCTGAAGCTTATAAAACAGAACTGGAAAGTATTGTTTATCCTGAACTAATGGAAATGTATAAGCGATACAGTGAGATGGCAAAGTGGTATTGGCGCGCAAAAGATAAATCGAATGCATTAATCTTTCAACAAAAAGCTATTGATTTTCTAAAAAACACAAAAGACTTTTCTAAAACAGCGTTGGCTACATTGGAAAAGAAACTCCAGCAGTATAAGATCATGTAAACTTGAGTGGTACTTCAATAAGATAATTATAAAACCTATAGGGTTTGCGGCGGGGCAACGCACAAATTAAAGCGTTTCTATGTTCAGAATCTGTATTGTTATACTCTGCCTAATAATGCTAAAACCTGCACGTAGCCAGGACGATAGTGTAGCTGCCTTTAAAAAACAAAAGCAGTTCATAGATTCAATAATCGATCATTATAGTGTAATTGCTGTAAGCAAAGAACCTTTAATAGGTATTGATTCAATAATGGGAAAGTATAAAGGCTATGTGTATTTAAATAATAACAATAATAAGATCGTAAAAATTGAATTGACCTCTGATTCTATTCAATTAAAGACAATGTTATATTGTGAAGCAGACAGAATTATTAAAATCCAGGAGAATAATGATGTTTTCTATTGTATTAATGACTGTTATTACTTAAACAGCATTAAGCAAACATCTCCTTCAGTAGTAAAAAGATTGGCGCTATACAAGCAAACATTAACCGCTTGTATAGCTATATTCTCACAATAGCAGATTAACTATTAAAACTAGCATTATTCATTATTGCCTCAAGCGCTTCTTTAAACCTATAGGGTTTGCAGCGCAGCAATTCAGCCCGGCAAACCCTATAGGTTTATTATCAAGGTTATAATAAGCTTGTCTCTAAACTAATATTAGTGTTAAGCAATTTGCTGATAGGGCAATTGGCTTTTGCGTCCGCAGCAGCTTCATCAAATTTTGCTTTATCAATACCTGGCACTTTTGCTTTTAATACAAGGTGTGAAGATGTTACGGTACCATCTTCTAAAGTAACAGTACAATCTGTTTGCAACTCATCTGCGGTAAAACCTGCAGCATTCAACACAAAACTCAACTTCATGGTAAAACATCCGGCATGCGCTGCTGCAATTAATTCTTCCGGATTGGTACCAACGCCATTTTCAAAACGGCTGCTGAAAGAATATTGTGTTTTATTCAAAACAGTGCTTTGTGTGCTCAAAACACCTTTACCATCTTTGCCTGAACCGTTCCATACGGCTGTTGCTGATCTTTTCATGTAATTTATTTTAAGGTTGTAAAAATAGTGAAATCATCGTTTGGAAATGTTTTGGATAGATACCCCCGGAACGAATAATTTTATGGATTAAAATCAAACCATATTCATGCCAGCTATTTCTTCTAAATTACCACAAGTAGGCACTACTATTTTTACCGTAATGAGTTCCCTTGCTGCTGAATACAAGGCAGTGAACCTTGGTCAGGGCTTTCCTGATTTTGCTATGAATGATGAACTGATAGCGCGGGTAAACGAAGCTATGCTGAAAGGATTTAATCAATATGTACATATGAATGGCTACATGCCGTTGAGAGAAGTATTGGCGGAAAAAATACAAACACTTTACAGTACAATAGTAAATCCTGATACGGAAATAACCATTACCCCCGGCGGCACCTATGCTATTTACACAGCACTTACCACCGTATTACAACCCGGCGATGAAGTAATTGTTTTTCAACCAGGATACGATAGCTATGTACCTAATATTGAAATCAATGGTGCTGTGCCCGTAATCATTCCTTTGCAATATCCCAATTATACTATTGATTGGAACGCTGTAAAAAAAGCCATCACGCCTCGCACCAGGATGATCATGCTGAATTCACCTAATAACCCTACCGGTAGTATTCTAAGGGAAAGTGATATTACTGCTTTGCAGGAAATAGTAAAGGATAATGATTTGTTCATTTTGAGTGATGAAGTATACGAACATGTAATTTTTGATCAACTGTCTCATCTCAGTATGTTGCGCTATCCGGATCTACTCGAAAGAAGCTTTGTCTGTTTTTCATTTGGTAAGATCTACCATTGTACAGGTTGGAAGATTGGCTATTGTGTAGCGCCAGCCGCAGCTATGCAGGAATTCAGGAAAGTGCATCAGTTCAATTGCTTTTCAGTAGATAGCCCAAAGCAGGTAGCATTGGCAAAATTCCTGCAACAAAAAGCACCTTACGAAACATTGGGAAGTTTTGTTCAGCAAAAGAGAGATTATTTTTTACAGTTGATGCGTGATACTCCATTTAAAATGCATGAAACTTTCGGGAGTTATTTTGTATTAGCCAGCTATGGGCATTTCAGTGATGAATCTGAAAAAGAAATGGCAATGCGCCTTACTAAAGAATATGGTGTGGCTTCTATTCCTGTTTCCGCGTTTTACCGTGACGAAACTGATAATAAAGTACTACGGTTTTGTTTTTGCAAAAAAGAAGAAACGCTGGAGAAGGCGGTGGAAAGGCTGAGAAAAGTCTGAACAGGATTTTATGATTATAAGATGGCAGGATTGTTTGACAACTAAATATCAAATAATCACTTAATCCAACAATCATGTTAAAGACATTTTAATCATACTATCTTATCAACGTCACGGTTCCCTTTCTCATAAAGGTTCCCCCATCGGGGCATTCCATTTCTGCAAAATATACAAATGTGGCTGTGGGTAATTGTTGCCCTTTCAGTGTTCCATCCCATGCCGAGGATCGATCGCTGGCAATAAAATTGTTTTTCTCAAATACTTTATAACCCCGGCGGTCAAAAATGACAAGATGTTTTACAATACCAATGCCCTTGATCATAAAATAATCATTCTTTCCATCATTATCAGGTGTAAAGGCATTGGGTATAAATACCTTTTCTGCTTCACATAACATTTTCAATACCACCACATCTGAAGCGGTACAGCCATAAGCTGTTTTAACCGTAATAGTATACTCAGTTGTAGCCAATGGCTTTGCAACAGTAGAAGCACAGGTATTACAATCAAGATATTTGTTGGGCGTCCATAGCCAATTGGTAATATTGGCAGACCCGGTAGCATTTAATTGTAATATTGTGCCGGCAAGGGTTTCCACATCATTGCCCGCATTTACAGTAGGTAATGGATAAACACGCACTTTTACAGCAGCGGTATCAACAAAGCATCCGTACTCATCGCCACCGGTAACAGTATATGTAATGGTAGCCTGTGGTTTTGCAACCGGATCGGGTATAGTGGTGTTGCTTAATCCTTCGGTAGCACCTACCCATTTATATTGAGTAGTACCACTTGCTGTTAGTTTTACTTCATCGCCATAGCAGATGCCTGCATCATTGCTAACGGAAAGCTGCTGGTGTTTTACAACATTTACGGTTTGCTCTCCGCTGGCAGTACAGCCCAGGTCATCTTTTATTTGTACGCTATACGTAGTAGTTATATTTGGCTTAACCGTAGGATTAGCTGTATTCAAATCCGTAATGCCAGCAGCCGCCTGCCATGTATAGGTTACTCCTCCGGTAGCTTTTAATTGAATACTTTGGCCCTCGCAGATACGCGGGTTTGAGGGTGTTATGGTTACTGTTGGTTCCGCCGGATGGTAATATCATCTCCTGCATTGGCTGCCGCAGTACAACCATTTTCATCAGTAATTAATAATTGAGGTGTATAGGTTCCGGTACTATTATATATATGTGCAATAGTGCTGTCATTAGACATTTGTACATTCCCATCGCCAAAATCCCACGCATAACTGCTGATCTTTTTTCCACTGGCAAGCAGGTTAGCACTTTGTCCTTTACACAATGCATCAGGATCTACCTTCAGGTTGGCTGCCGGTTGATTGATCACTACTGTATCCGTATACTGTCCTTTCAATCCATTATATCCGTAAACAAATAAAGTAACAATATAAGTGCCTGGTGTTTTGTACACATGCCCTGCATAGTTTACATCTTCCAGCGTGTAGCCATCGCCAAAATCCCATATTATCCTGGTGTAATCATATGAGGTATTGGTAAACTGCGCCAGCACGGGTGCACAATTGCTGCTGGTAACAAATGAAGTGCTATACTGAAATGCAGAATTGAAATATCTTACAACAATGGTTTGCGCCGGCGCCTCGGAGGTACAACCTGTTACAGCATCCTTAGCCGTTAGTTTTACAATGTATGTGCCAGGTTGGGTATAGGTATGTTCTTCGTTTGCGTTGATTCCCTTAGTACCATCCCCAAAATCCCAGGTGTATTGAGTATTGTCGCTTCCGTATGCATTGGTGTAATTATAAAATTGTATAGTGCTATTCAATGGTACGTTTGTTCCGGAAACGCCAAACGCCGCTTTGGGACCATATACTTCCACGGTTTTACTATATGGTGGAGAAGTGCTACTGCAACCACCTGCATCAGTTATGGTTAGTTGAACATTGTATTGCCCGGGGTTATCGTATGTATGAGACACATTGCCACCCTGCGTTGCCGATTGCGACTGACCATCGCCGAAATCCCATTTCCAACTGGTGATGGTATTGTTATTAGCCACTGAAACATCTTTTAATGTTACAGGAGAATTATAACATTGTTTGTCTTTCACTACATCAAACGCCGCAGCAGCACCTTTAATAGTTAGTGGAATAAAATTGCTGGTATCTGAGCAGCCAGCACCGTAAGAAGTAGTAATAACACGGATTTTCTGTTTCATGCTTTGAAACCCTTGAAGCGTTCCATTAAACTCATTGGTCCAGTACCAATTGTTATTTAAAGGATTCGTGCTTCCCGTAAATGCGCTTGCATCCTCATATTGAAACTGCATGCTAAAATGATTGTATGACCCAATCACCCATGGGTTCTTTTCATAATTAGCAACCTTAATGGTCAACAGTTCGTCTGGACAAACCGCCGTTTTGTTAGCGGTTAGTGCAGGATTTTGCTTTAGCAGTACATATGCTGTAATGGAGGTTTTTACAGAACAAGCCGCATTAATAGCAGTAAGTACCACGGGAAACTGTCCTGTCTTTGTGTACATGTGTTTGATGTCTAACTGATCGCCGGGCGTAGTAACCGTAGCAGAGCCATCACCAAAATCCCAGATAATACTTGTTGCACCTTTCGAGGCTTGTGTGAACGCCACTTCACCTCTCGTACCATCGCATGTATTCAACGCACCTGTTATAGCAGGGAAAGGCAGTTTCACAGTTATATATTGATTCTTAATAAGTGTATCGCCACAGTTGCCATTGTATACATACAGCATTGCATCGTATATCTTTTCTTCATTAAATACAATTTGACTACCACCATTGGCTACATATTGCCCATCAAGATACCAGTTAGTATAAGTATAAGGACCAGTGCCGGTATATACAAAACTCATTGGCGTATTACCGCAAATAGTGGTGCCGGGTGATGCTGTAAAATCTGCTTTTGGCTTTTTATATACTGAAAAATCGACAGCATTTGAAACACCTTTACAACCACTTTTTGTAGTATACTCGAGGTACACATGATAACTACCCGGAGTGATGTATTCTTTTATGGGTTGTTTTTCTGCAGAGGTGGTGCCATCTCCCAAATACCATTTGTATGTAATAATTTCCTCTGAACTACCGGTAACACTCATTTGCACTTTCTTGTATCCACAATACTCGGTGGTTTCGTCTACATTTAAAATGTTGCCGATATTAGCAAATGGCTTTGAGATATAAACACTTTGCGCAATGGTATTGCTACAGCCGTATACATTGGTAACCCTAAGCAGCGTAGTATATCCGCCCTCACTACTATAGGTAAAAGAGGGCGCCTGTACAAAAGAAGTGAAATTATCATTGTTGCCATACCAGTTAAAATTCCATTCCCATTTTACAGCCCCGGCAGTATTATCCTTAAATTTAACTACAGCAGGAGGCCCACAATTAGCCTGAACATCCATTGTAAATTCACTCATTTCGGGTGTAGGCTTTATGTTCACTTTGGTTGAGTATGAATCTGTGCAGGTTCCAAATGTATTTTCAATTTTTATGTCGTGATCGCCTGTAGTATTGAAAGCGGTATTTAAATAAGCGTCCCAATAATTCACCTGCTGCCCGTCTACATACCATACCGTTGATGTGGGCGCAGGAGTGCTGGTTCTTGTAAAATTAACCGGCACATCTTTACAAATGAGCGCCGGCACATCAAATCCCGCTTTATAACTTGCCACATTCAAATAATCGCTTTGTGTATTGGTAACACTGCATCCATCTGTATTCTTTACTGTAAGGCTTACGGTGTATACTCCTTTTTTATTAAACGAATTGGAAGGGTTTTTTGCAGTAGAGGTATTGCCATCACCAAAATCCCAGCTATAGCTTAAAGTACCAGGTCCTGAACTTGTATTGGAAAATTGTACTGCATCTGAAGTTTTGCAAAGCACCTGTTTATCTGAAGTAAAAGATGATTGGATAGAAGGTAATATTTCAGCTATCTTATCCTTGGTTACAGAATTATTACAGCCATAGCTGTTGGTTACCGTTAATGTTACCGAAGGCTTTTGTAAAAACATGTAAGTATGAGCCGTTTCTGCAGTGGCTTCCTGTGTAGTACCATCACCAAAGTCCCAATAAAACCGGGTAACATCACCGCTGCCCGGTAAAGATTTGCTGGTAAAATTTATTACCGCCGGTATACAGGCTTTGGTGGCCGATACAGAAAAATCAGCGGTTGGCTTTTTATACCCTGTAATGTCTTTTGAATAAGTATAGGTTTTACCGGCATCCGTTACTTTTAATGTAACCGTGTATACTTTCGTCTCTGTATAAATAGATGCAGGGTTGGGAAGATCGCTGGAATTTCCATTACCAAAATCCCAATAATACATCGCATTGGCAGAAACCCCGGTACTGCTATTAGTAAACTGAACACTAAATGGCGCACATCCACCATCTTTGTCAGATGTAAATGAAACGTTCACCTGCGCAATAGCGCTAACAGATATAATACTGCCTGCAAAAAACAGAACAATACCTAATAATAATTGACGAGATAACAGATAAGATTTGAGGGTCAAGGGCATTCAGCTTTGGTGTTTTCGAGCAGGTAATATACAACGTTTATATTAATAATGGTATACCGCTGTATATAATAATAACCGCTTACTTATGGCTTTTCTGCCATTCGTGCTTCTACTTCATATTTATTATTATAATAACCCTTGCGTATTGTTTCTATAATATATTTGAGTATAAAGGAGATATAGCCATACTTACGAAATTGCTCCACATGTTTCAGTTCATGCTTTACCCATCTTTCGTCTTTTAAAAATTCATTGCGGGTGGCGTTATGCAGATGAATTGTTTTACCTAATGTAAACGCTACGTTATCTACACGAAGGCATTTGGCAGCAAGGTGTGCCTTCCAGGAATTCTCTTTTATTCTGATATCCTTTACATCCATAACTATTGCCCATTAAAGGCTTTTAATATTTCCTCTGCGTGCTGCTTGTTCTTTGGGCGAAGAAATATTTTCCGGATAATTCCTTTTTCGTCAACAATAAACGTAGTTCTGTGCAGTCCCATATATTTCCTGCCATATAATTGTTTTTCGCCCCATACGCCATACTTGTCAATAATCTTATGCCCAGGATCGGCAATCAATGTAAATGGCAATTGATACTTTGCCTCAAACTTCTTGTGCTTTTTTTCTTCATCAGGACTTATACCTAATATCTCAAATCCATTTTTCTTCAGCAGCGCAAAATTATCCCTCAAATTACAGGCCTG
Organism: Agriterribacter sp.; assembly: GCA_047600465.1. Lineage (GTDB taxonomy): Bacteria > Bacteroidota > Bacteroidia > Chitinophagales > Chitinophagaceae > Agriterribacter. Next base: position 1,280,855 of record JASGKU010000004.1, on the reverse strand, counting down.
TATGGTACAGGTAGGGGTATCATCTTCGGGGTAAAAAAATAACACTACTTTTTTCCCTTTATAATCCGATAGGGAAATTTTTTTCCCATCCTGGTCAGTTCCTGTGAAAGCGAGCGCTTTATCTCCTTCTTTTAATGTAATCATAACAATGTGAAAATAGAAAAAACTAACTATTACAAAGGTGCTTTTTATAAACCGTTAGCGGGTAAAACTAAATACTCTGACAGTTACATTTCCCGCTTCATCTGCCACGCTTATTTTTAATGCGTGGGCGCCCGGCACACACTGTTCATCAAAATTATAAATAAAATTACGGGCCTTATCATTCGTAAACCTAAGCCATTTGCCATCTAATTCAGCCCTGAAATTTCTTACCTGTTCAAAATTATCCTTAACTGTTATCACAATCCTCGATGCTTTGCTAAGGTCAGCACTATCCTTAAATGCTACAGGCGCAATCTCAGGAGGCGTTTCATCCAGCACCAGCTGAAAGCTGCCAAACTCTCTGAATTTTGCTATTGCCCATCCGTTCTGCCAATCAACTTTTGCTACTTCTTTTTTGGCGCCCGCAAATCGTTGCATCACAACCTGGTTCATCTTGTTCTGTGCTAAACCTGCACCGGGCTTTATTCTTACCGACATAGCTTCCTGTAAAGGTATATAGGCTTCGCCAATAGTATGTACAGCCGATACCACTATAGGATTGGTTGAAACCGACCGCCTGTATTGAATCCGTACAGAATCATACAAACCTTTTTCAGATATATAATAATCACCGTCTTCACTGCCTTCGCCTACATTCAACATTAAGGGATAGCACATTTTACCAGGAAGCGCTGCTGATACTGTTGCGGCAGGTATATACTTCACTGCAAACTTTAGCGTAGCAGTATTACCATTCGCATCTTTTGTTTCAATGCGGATATTGTGAACCTGTTTATCTGCAAGGCTAATAACACCATCACCGGCTGCATGCGTATAAATGCTATTTACATAACCCGGTAGTTCTGAAAGATGCTGCAGGTATGGGCCGCGGTTAGTCTTTGTTTTATAATCTATGTGTGCATTAATGTACCTGGTTGTATTATAACTGATGTTGTTCATATCAAACCTTACTTGTTCAATATTGTTATCATACAAAATGCCCTCGTATATCCCGTTTAAATTGGTGGAACCTGTTTGTGTGTCAAAACTGGTAACAGCAAAACTTACTTTGTCTGTATTCACCGTTACTATGGCAGGGGTGCTAACATATCCATCAGCAGTTTTTTTTACGGGAATAATTTTAGGCGATTGTTCATAAGTGCTTTTATTGCGATCGTATACAGCCAACCGTTGAATGGTTGGAGGAACTGCATCTGGTATATTCAGCCCAAACAACATAGGGTTGCAATTCACATCGGTAAGTGTGGTGCGTATTTCAAAATGAAGATGCGGACCCTGCGAGCCACCTGTGTTTCCGCTACGGGCAATAACATCTCCCTTTTTTACAGAGAACATGCCGGGCGGTATTTCAAGATAAACAGCCCAGGACTCCTGCTTATATTGTTGCTGCTTTACGTATTGCTCCAGGGCAGGGTAAAATTCGTTCAAATGCGCATACAACGTGGTATAACCATTAGGATGATTAATGTAAATAGCCCGGCCAAAACCAAACGGCTCAATTTTTATTCTTGACACATACCCATCTGCTGCGGCATGCACATCCATGTTTTCAGCATGGTTGGTCTTAAAGTCAAGCCCCATGTGATAATGATTAGGGCGTAGCTCACCAAAGTTGCCAGCCAGGCTGGGAGCTATATCCAGCGGTTTCCGAAAATATCCCAATGGGTATTGTGCAGTTAATGGGCTTTGGGCAAATGATTGAAATGCGTATAACACCAATAGCAAACAAAAAAATCTCATCAATAATAAATTCTGATTTGTAGGTAACAAAACTACCCACGATTGATTTAACAATAAAATGATTTTGTTGGAAGCTTGCATTCATTTTGAAAGAGATAAAGCTTTTTTTATCAAAAAGTTTTGCAAAGGAATCTATTTCAAAAAGTCTGGCATTTTCTTTGAGAAATGATTATTGATTTTTGATAGAAGATCATCATCGATTGCCTTGCTCCCTGAGTTTTTTATCTACAACATTTTATGAATTTCCTGTAGATGGTTTCTGTAATCCCTGAGAAACTCATCAACAACATTTGTTTTATACCCGGTATGTGGTATATGAAAACATAGATTGGTTTGATGTTTGGTAATAATCTTTGAAACGCTCGAAAAATGGGAAAAACAGCATAATTTTTTCAAACTATAATACAGCGTTTTTCGTCTATATATTGTCTATGAGTATATATTGTTGAACCTCTAAATTGAAATGTTATGAAAGGGATGAAAAGAAAAATAGCTTTGGCTGTAGCCATCATGACTGGAAGTGTAATTGGTACTTTTCGCGGTGAAATTGCGAAGCAGCGATACATGTCGAAAGTGAAAAACCGATATGAAGATCATAAGCAGGTTCAACAGCAGGATGAAATAATGCTTGACGAATTTGAATTGTCGGCCTTCCATAACAGTTAGGCTTTCAGTTATATTATTAGCAGTAAGACACCGGCTATAACCGGTGTCTTTTTTTATCTGGGCTTTCTGCCCAATATCAACCCAAACTTAACCTGAACGGTAAAATAGGAATCATTTTTACGCTGTCCACCTCTTATAGATCCAGGCGCAGTAACGTGACTGGGATCAAGCTCCTGCTGCCTGTCGTGCAGTCTCAACGCCAATTCAGCCTGCTGTGGCGAGAGATGTCTTGCAAATAAAGCAGGATCTATATAATTCGTACTTACATCATCCAGGTAATCCGTTGGAGTAATCCTGTGCAGAATTTCAAACCTTAAGCTGGCGCCTGCAGATAAATCATATTTCAACCCGATTCCCACCGGAAACTGAAGCTGTGTCAATTTGTAAGGCTGCCTGTCGGGATACTCGGCAAAACCCTCACCCTCCGTATGCAATGGTTGCAGATCAACCCATATGCCATTAAGCTTGGCCTGCGGATTAAAATGAAAGATACCAATACCACCCACTATATACGGAGATAACAGATAACTCCTGGTATCAAACATCCACGCTATAGGATACACTTCGCCCAATGCCTGTATTTCGTAAACAGTACTTCTGAAGCTCAGATTTCTTCGGTACCTGTTTTTGCCTTCAGACTCGTCGTGTACAAGAACACTGTCAGCGGCGGCTATACTACCAATACCTATATCGAGCCGTAATCCCACCATATATTTATAAACCATGCCACCACTTATTGCGCCACTCACTTTTGTATGCTGCATATTCAGGTCTTTTAAAAACCCCTTCCCCAATCCTCTTCTTCCACCTATATCTGTAAGGCAATTCATGGCACCCGCGGATGCGCTTATTTCAAAAAGAAAATCTTTGTCGTAATATTTGTTGTTGTAAAAATAATCCTGGGAATAAGCATAGTGGTATAGGCAGAAAGAAAGGCATAGAGCCACAGCAGTTCTGGTGATCATGGTTAGTGATGTTTATAGGTTCGCAATAAATCGTCTTACCTAAGATACATTAAAAAAGGTACTCAACTTAAAAATGAAATTATTTTTCGACAAATAAAAAGCCCGGACTTGTATTACAAACCCGGGCCTCGTACTGATACTTAATGACTAATTTATAATCAGCTTTTTTCTTTCATTTTGTCTCTCCTTTCTTTCTTGATAGATTCAAATTTTGTATACTGATCAGGAGTCAATACTTCTTTTAAAGATTTGCTTCTGGCATCATCGTATTCTTTCATCTTGGTCATCCATGCAGATTTGTCGCCATCCTTAGGCACTGCAGATGTTTTGTTGGCAAAATCAAGATTGATTGTTTGTACTTTCTGATACTGATCATCAGTAAGGGTGAGGTCGGTTTTCATTTTGTCCGACATCATTTTTGCTTTTTCTTCCGGAGTTTTACGTTGATGATCCTGCGAAAAAGAAGATACTGAAACCAGCATAAAAAGTGCCATGCACGCTGTGGTTATAATTGTTTTTACGTTGCTAACTTTCATAAAAATGGTTTTTATATAAACAAGAAAATTTAATTACAAAGTATCTAAAACCTTACCATACTAAGTTAATTTGAGTTAAATTATGTTATAGGTTTGTAGCGAGACATATTAATCAATTACCTTAAATGGTGAAATAATAATGAAAATATCACTTACCATACTCATTGACTGCCCCGACGAAAAAGGATTGATTTACAGGATAACGCAGGTTTTGTTTAATAAGTCTTTAAACATTGTAAAAAATCGTGAATTCGTTGATGAAGATACCAACCGCTTTTTTATGCGCACCGAAGTAGAAGGTGTAGTAGATGAAAGCATACTGATGCAGGAACTAACAACTTGCCTTCCTCAAAACAGCTATGTAAAAATAACATCGGGCAGGCGTAAGAAACTGGTTGTACTGGCTACCAAAGAAAATCATTGTCTCGGTGATTTATTATTGCGCAACCATTTTGCGGAATGGAATGCTGAAATAGCGGCAGTAATAAGCAATTATGAGTTGTTGAAAGATTTTACAGAACGTTTCAATATTCCTTATCATGCGGCTATCCCCGGTGAACTTTCGAGAGATGCGCACGAAAATATCATCAGCACTTTAATTGACCAGTATGCACCCGACTATGTTGTGTTGGCAAAATACATGCGGATTCTCACCCCAGGATTTGTAAAAAAATACAACAACAGGATCATCAATATCCATCATTCTTTTTTACCGGCTTTTGTAGGGGCGCATCCTTACCGGCAGGCTTATCACCGGGGTGTAAAAATTATTGGCGCTACTGCCCATTTTGTAAACGATAACCTGGATGAAGGACCCATCATTTGCCAGAATGTAATTCCTGTAGATCACTCACAGAATGCCGTGGAAATGGCGAAAGCAGGAAAAGAAGTAGAGAAAATGGTATTAGCACAGGCATTGAAACTGGTGCTGGAAGACAGGGTAATGCTGAGCGGAAATAAAACGGTGGTGTTTTAGAGATTGTGAGATGTGAGAACATAAACGTGAGATTTTTTTCATTTCACGTCTCACGTTTCACCTCACATTTAACCCAACTGTCAGCCGAATTATACTATTTTTGCCGCCTCTAACTTTTTAAAGATTTTACTATGAGTAAAGGTCCGGTATCGCAATATATTCAGCACCATTACAGGCATTTTAACGCAGCAGCGCTTATGGATGCGGCAAAAGGCTATGAAACCCATTTAGCCGAAGGTGGTAAAATGATGATTACCCTGGCAGGCGCTATGAGCACCGCTGAGCTGGGTTTATCGCTGGCTGAAATGATCCGGCAGGGTAAAGTTGATATTATCAGTTGTACAGGCGCTAATCTTGAAGAAGATATTATGAACCTGGTAGCACACAGCCATTATAAACGTGTGCCCAATTACCGCGATCTGAGCCCACAAGATGAATGGGATTTATTAGAGAATCATTATAACCGCGTTACTGATACATGTATACCCGAAGAGGAAGCTTTTCGCCGTATTCAGCAACACATTGCCAAAATATGGAAAGAAGCAGACGCAAAAGGCGAGCGTTACTTTCCGCATGAATATATGTACAAGCTTTTGCTGAGCGGCGTACTGGAGCAGTATTATGAAATTGATCCCAAAAACAGCTGGATGCTGGCCGCTGCTCAAAAGAACATTCCTATTGTAGTACCGGGCTGGGAAGACAGTACTATGGGAAATATTTTCGCCTCTTACATTATCAAAAATGAAATGAAAGCCACCACCATGAAAAGCGGCATTGAATACATGGTGTGGTTGGCCGACTGGTATCGCAAAAACAGTAGTGGCAAAGGCGTGGGCTTTTTCCAGATAGGCGGCGGTATTGCCGGTGATTTTCCTATTTGCGTTGTGCCCATGATGTACCAGGATCTTGAATGGCACGATGTTCCCTTCTGGAGTTATTTCTGCCAGATAAGTGATTCCACAACTTCTTATGGTTCTTATTCAGGTGCAGTGCCCAATGAAAAAATTACCTGGGGTAAACTGGATATCAACACGCCTAAGTTTATTGTAGAAAGCGACGCCACCATTGTAGCCCCGTTAATTTTTGCGTGGTTGCTGGGTTGGTAGCAAAACAAGTTGAGGGCTGGTTTTTGAATAATTAGTATTATTTTGCTTGTGATCACCAATTCTTATCAAATACGCTATTTCCACACTCCTGCATAAACCCAACCCATAATGTTTTATGTATGCCCGGAAGAGATGGCTGTATTAATACCATAGCACTGTTCAGAAATGTTTTATTGTTTCTATCATTTTCGCTTGGATTATCCTATCAGGGTTACAGCCAAAACGAAATAAAGAACTGGTATTTCGGTACCGGAACCGATGGAATTGTTTTTAATAACAATGTTCCTGTCAAGGTAAGCGATAAATACCCAGGTGTTGGTTTTGAGGGGATGATTGTTGTGAACGACCCCGTTACCGGTAACTTAAAATTCTATTGTGATGGTAGAACCGTTATAAATGCCAATCACCAGGTTATGACAAACGGCTCTGGTTTATCCGGTCATTGGTCGGGAGCTCAGTGTGTGCAATGCTGCCCTATACCCGGAACCTGCGCCAAAAAATTCTACCTCTTTACTAATTCAGGTTACGATCTCAATCCAGGCAATCTTTCTTATTCAATAATCGACTTTACCAATGATCCCCTTGGTGAAGTAACTAATAAAAATACACCATTATGGGCCGGACCATCTGACGAAGCATTAACGCTGGTTAATAAACCTAACAGCACCGACTATTGGCTGATTTCGAACAAATACCAAACTGCAGATTATTATGTTTGGCCGGTTACAACACTCGGCGTTGGAGCACCTGTTACTTATTCCTTCTCTATTACGGGATCGGCTTACCAAATGAATTATGATAAAACAACCAAAAAGATTGTTGTAACTGGTTATGGCAATAAGCATATAACGCTCTTGAATTTTGACGCTACTTCGGGTGTACTATCAAACGAGGTACAATTGGGCCCCAATTTCGGAACCTGTTTTGCAGCCAGGTTTTCTCCTGATGGTTCAAAATTATATGCAAGTACTACACCTTCGGGTTCACCCATCACTACACCATCCACGCTTTATCAATACGATTTTGCCACCCTGGTTTGGACAGATATGACAGTTGATGGAGCTTGCTGCTATGCGCATGATATGAAGATGGGACCTGATGGCAAAATGTATCATATCCATACTTATAACGATCCTCAGCCAATGGCGGTGATTGAATCCCCTAATAATTCGGCCATTAATAATGCATGCAATTATCACAACATAACCTTCAGTACAAATTTTGACGGAGAAGTTCGAAGGTTTCCTGAATTTATTACGCTACCTTCTCCGCCGGTAGCAATGGATGATTCTATTAATCTCGTGAATCCAGTAGAGACCATAGATGTTTTAGTGAATGATCACGACTATGATCTTCAAAATGCTACCCTTACTATTGATGCTATAGAATATGGACCAAAGTATGGAACAGCAACCATTACCAATAATAAAATTGTATATACCGCAGGGAGCATCTCTTGTGTAAGAGACACCATTGTTTACAGGATAAAAGGACTGGATTGCGCCACAGACACGGCATATCTTTTTATAAAAATGAAAGGCACGGCTGCAAATGTTCAGGTAGATACTTCTATTTGCGAGGGTGGTTCTTTTGCGGGACATTCTGTAGCGGGGATCTATAAAGACACGTTGCTTACCACAGAAAATTGCGACAGTATCGTAACCATTAACTTAAGTATAAAGCCCAAAGCATTTTCAACACAAAATATAAGTATATGTGATGGACAAAGCTATCATGGACATACAATTGCCGGAACATTCGCAGAAACATTTGTGGCAGCCAATGGTTGTGATAGTATTGTAACTACTAATCTCAGTATAAAACCCAAATCGTTTTTAACGCAGGATATCAATATATGCCAGGGACAAAGTTATAATGGACATACAACTGCAGGAACATATAAAGACACATTGGTTGCTGCCAATGGTTGCGACAGCATCGTTACCATTAATCTATCTGTGCGCCTGGTATCAACATCTTTAATAGATACTACTATCTGTAAAGGACAAAACTTTGCAGGATATACATTGCCAGGTAAATATGTTGATACACTAATAGCTGCTAACGGTTGCGACAGCATACGCACCATTCAACTGGAGGTAGTAACATTTCCAGATCCGGACCTGGGAGAAAACCGGAATATATGTACAGGAGATAGCGTTGTTTTGAACCCGGGAATTTTTAGTTCATACACATGGCAGGATGGATCAACCAAAAGCAGCTTTGTTGTAAAAGATGGCGGTGTTTACAACGTAAGGGTTACTAATGCCTGTGGCGCTGCTACAGATGAAGTTGTAATAAGCAAAGATGCCTGTAATGTTTATTTCCCATCGGCTTTTACCCCTAATGGCGACAATTTGAATGAATACTTTAAAATCTTAAACCCGTTTGGTATTACAGATTATTACCTGGCTGTATATAACCGCTGGGGAGAAAAAGTATTTGAAACAAAAAACTATAATAAAGGATGGGATGGAAAATTCAAAGGTAAACCAGTACCTATAGGGTCATTCGCGTGGTTTTGTACATTTAAAAAAACGGGTGCGGAGAAGATTTTAAAAGGAACAGTTACCTTAATCAGGTAAGCCATTTTTTAAAGCTGTGCCTGCTTTTCATTTCTTCTTATTATTTGCAATTCTCTCGCATCGGGAATAGCTCTTACCAGGTATATCAATATAAATATCTTAATTACTATGCTTCCGCCTAAATTATATGGCTTAAGTGCTGCAGATATAATAGAAATAACAATAAAAATTACCAGCGCCGATAATATAGATGTATAAGGATTATTTTTTGCTAATAACGCTAATAAAGCAAATAGTATAACCTCAATAATGGTAACGAATGTTACCTCCCACGAAAAGCCACTGCTGGCTAAAAGGGTAATAATTTCAGCTACAACTATCAGGCACAGTGCATCAAAAATTACATTCCTGATCTTACTTTGGTCAATATTCCAGCCGGTTTTTGAAGTACCTGATCTGGAAAAGCCGGGTTGTGCTTGCTTTTCCATGTAGTATTTTTATTACCAAAATACTGATAAAACAAACACCCTCAAAGTATTAAGTAGCGCTTTTAGCCGGAACAGCTGATTTCTTCGTTATTTTAACGGAATATCCCGTTTAAGCATATCCTGCCTGTTTGCCATTTCCCAGGCAGTAAAAAAAACAAGTCTTGCTCTTTTACGCATCAACTCATAATTGATTTTATCCGGAGTATCAGTAGGTTTATGGTAGTCAGCATGGATACCGTTGAAATAAAATATGATAGGCACTCCGTGTTTCGCGAAATTGTAATGATCGCTGCGGTAATAAATGCGTTCCGGATCATTAGGATTATTATACTTATAATCCAATTCAAGTTTGCTGTACTTTTTATTAACGCCTTCGCTGATGGGCTTAAGATCAGAGCTTAATTTATCATCCCCTATCACATACACATAGTTGGTGGAATCTCCATACTTACGGGTTGGATCAATACGCCCCACCATATCCACATTCAGATCAACGGTTGTTTTATCAAGTGGAAAGGCAGGATGCGAACTATAATAGTCCGAACCCCACAAACCTTTTTCTTCGCCACTCACGGTCATAAATAAAATGCTTCTTCTGGGTCCCTTGCCTTCCGCTTTAGCCTTAGCAAAAGCTTTTGCCAATTGTAAAATAGTAACAGTGCCTGAACCATCATCATCTGCCCCATGCCAAATGACTTCTCCTTTTTTTCCTAAATGATCATAATGAGCAGATAATATTACATATTGATCTTTCAGGTCAGTTCCTTCCATCAAGCCCAACACATTGCTACTTTGCATGGTGTTGCGTGCTTTACTGAAATCGATAGCCACATCTGCTTTATATATGGATGAAGTATTGTTGCCCTTTTGAGTGGCAGCCTTTTCGCTGCTGTATTTATCACCCATAATAGTCGTAGCCATTTTTTCACTAATAAAAAATGTGTTTACCCGGTAAGCGCTTTGATATTCGTTTACATACATATTGCCTTTGGGCACAACCGGGTTTATATTTGGTTCAACTACCAGCAAAGCCATGGCTCCGTTTTTCATAGCAGTTTGTTGCTGGGTGTAAAAATTAAATTGTTTTTTACTGGTGGGTGAAATATTTCCGGATATATTGCCAGAGAATACCAATACTAATTTTCCTTTGGCATCTATACCTTTATAATCATCGCGGGTAGAATCGCTGATGCCATAACCAACAAAAACAGCTTCAGAAAAATTGTACGCAGCAGTATAATTGGCAGATAAACTAAAAGAGAAATCTTCACTCACTGAAAAACTGGTATTGTTTATTGCAATAGATGTGCGCAACAGAGAATCGGCATAAACCGGGTATTGCATTTGATAACTGCCATTATTGCCAGGCAACAGTCCGAGACTTTTAAATTCATTCTCTATAAAAGATGCTGCTTTGCGTTGTCCTTCAGTAGCGGTTTCGCGCCCTTCCATTTCATCTCCGGCTACTATATATAGATTCTTCTTTAAATCCGCCGCCGTAATAATATCAGCAAAAGATTTGGGATTTGACATCTTTTGAGCCAGTGAAGGTAGCACAGGTAATAAAGCCAGTATAACGATTAGTTTTTTCATGATGCGAAACATTAAATATCTTCAAACATAAAGTAAAATTTAATGAAGGGCAGGATAGTTTTGATAAGTGGCAAAGAAATTTTTAAGAAATTACCCGGCAGTTATGAATGATGAATATTATATGCAGGTAGCCTTAAAGGAAGCGCAAAAAGCTTTTGACGAAGAAGAAATTCCGATAGGGGCAGTGATTGTAATGAATAAACAGCTCATTGCAAGGGGATATAACCAGGTTGAAAAACTGAATGATCCAACAGCACATGCAGAAATGATAGCGCTCACATCTGCCTTCAATTATGTAGGCAGTAAATACCTGCCCGAAGCAACTATATACATTACAGTTGAGCCTTGCCTGATGTGTGCAGGTGCGCTATACTGGAGCAAAATCGGGAGAATTGTTTTTGGAGCCGATGACGAAAAAAACGGAAGCATCAGCAAACCTCCTTTTAAAGATCAATTGGTCTCTCCTTTTCATCCAAAAACAATAGTAGAAAGAGGTATACTAAAAGAGGAATGTGCTTTTTTAATGAAAAGCTTTTTTCAAAACAGGAGATAGCATCTGTCTTAACCGTGACCTGCCTGCCGGCAGGCAGGTTTATTTGATTTTTGTGATTCATGCGATTTGACACAAGAATATAAAGAATAGAATTTTCCAGTGCTTATGAGCTTTGTTTATAATTACACAGTCTCTATCACCAACTTTTTGTTATTCAGGTAAGTAATTTTCACCTGAACAGTATCTCCCACTTTTGTATTTTCTAAACCTGCAGCAGGTAAGGTTATTTTAGCCTGCATGGTTTCATTAAAAAGATGTACATATACTGCGTACGGCGAGACTTTATATACTACAGCATCTACAGGCGTTTTATTTTTGAAATGTTGTACCGCTTTTTTAAAAGCGGGTATGTATTGATGCGTAAATAGCTCTGCCGTTATCTTATCTGGCTTATCAATATGTAAAAAACTAAACTCAATAGGTTCGTTAAAGGTTTCTTCCTGTGGTGGATTTTCCCATTTTGATATTTCCAGCGGAAAAAACAAATAGCTATCTCTTTCCTTTACAAAAAAACTGTCATCCACTTTTTTTAAATAACCTGTAAACCTATTATCTACCGCGGCTTTTTGAAGCAATTGTAGTAAAGTATTGTTGTATAAAAATTTCAGATCAAAAGCAATGAGCCTGGTGCCGCGATCAGCTCCCTTTGTTTGAAAACTCACCTCATCGCCTACCCGATAAGTATGTTTATGCCGATCTTTGCCAGTCCGTTCTTTTGATTCATCTTCATCAATGCGACAGGTGATGGTTCTTTTTTTGTCGTTGTGGATATATTCAATAGAAGCATAATTCTTTTCATGATTAATAGAAGTAATTCTGCCCCTGCTGATCTTTTTTTCCATGCGCTATTTTGCACGAAGATGAATAATTTATACATAATTCAAGAAAGCAATCAGAGAATGTCATCATTTTGAAGGAGCCTGCAGGAAGCCTAATGATTATAGCGTTTGAATCAACTAAGAACCTTTCTCACCGAAGGTAAATCTCCTGCTTTCTTGAACTGACAGCAGGAGATTTCTCTCCCGCGTATAAATTATTATAGTTAAGCATTCATTTGCGGGATCGAAATGACTGAGAGAGGGGCGGTTTACTTGCCCGCTACCCCAATATCATAACCTTGTATGGCAATATTTCCTGACAAAGCTTTAATGGATAAGCCATGGCCACTCGAATCATAACCGTGCATAGTAAAGCAATAGGCATCATTTACGAAACATTCTATTACATCGCCGAGCGCAAAAATCCGTATGTCGAGCGGCTGCTTATTATCGAAATCACATGTTCTTTTATACGATTTAAAAGCACTACCTGCTTCTATTTCCTTTGTAGTAAAGTTGATGGTCAGATGATACCCTGCCTGTACTGTATCCTTTCCTTCTCTAAAACCAATACGTACCGCTGTTGCTTCATTGGTTGCCCTGAGCTTAGCATGAAACATCATATCTGCAGGTGTTGTTAGCAGGATTTTATTTTTAACCTCACCCTTGCTTGAAGTTATTGTTTTAAAAGCATGTACAATCTCTTTCGGCGGACGCTGGAACACATGCCCTGCACTATCTGTATACAATTCCCGCGGCATACTTAAAGTACCACCCCATGTAGTTTGCCCGGCATCATTACTCCCTTCATAATCGCAAATCCAGCCCATTAATATATATCTTTTGCCATCCCACATCAGTTTGGGTACACGCAGATCACCACAGTCGTAAGGTTTTACCTGCGGATCATAAGGACCACCCACATTATCCGAATGCATATAATGATAGTCTGCACAATAGATGAATGATTTATTGTTGGAAGAAAAAAATCCGGGACAATCACCCGATACCGAGCGTGGGTAAATCACAAGTGGTTCAGCAGGTGTCCAATGTTCCAGATCTTTGGAAATGTACCTCCCCATTACCGGCGAAGACCCATCCGCAAGCATAGCGTGCAAAATCATCCACCATTCATTGGTTGCAGGATTGCGAAATACTTCCGGATCTCTGAACGCCTGGTGATGATAGATCTGTTTATCATCAATATTGCCATTAACAGGCTTGCTCCAGTATATTTTTCCATCGGCATAGAAAGTATGGTTTTGCTTTGTCCAGGTAATAAGATCTTTGCTGGTAGCCATCATCACTTTCTGGTCTCCCAGGGGATCCTGCATATTTTTGCCGGTATAAAAAAGATAAAATTGTTTATTGTATTCTACAATACTGCCCGTCCAGCAGGCTTCACCATCAGCAGCGAGAGGATCTTTACTTTTTATAAGCGCATCGGGCAACTCATTCCATTGTTTCAGATCCTTACTCACCAGGTGCGACCAATTGTTATCGCGCAGATAGAAAATATGATAATTACCATCGTGATAAAAAGGAATAACATCGCCTGCCTTGGTGCCGGCTGGGCGGTAATGAATATAGTTGATGGCTCCCTTATTTTGTTGCTGCGCAGAGGATGGGTTAGCGGAAGACAAGAATATCAGTAGGGAAAATGCTAACTGTACGAGTTTTTTCACTGACATACTTTTGTATTTCATATGGCTTATTTCTATTGAACCCGTTTCACACCACCGGTTCCCATCCGGGCTCATAATCCCGGCTCCAGTATTTGATGGCTTCAGAATCGTTCAATATGTGTCCGTTTTGTGGATCGGTATGCAATGTATGACCAGAGCGCAACGCAATATTGCCAAGCTGTACTAATAAAGTGCTTTTATGCCCGCTGGTAATATCGGAGGCAAGTGGAGTGCCTGTTCGGATGCCATCAAAAAAGTTGCGGATATGAATAGCATCCAGCTCTTCAGCAGGGTTGGTTACATTTCTTGGATCTATTACTGCTTCATTTTTTTTATGCTTGATCAATTCGCCTTTTGCGTCAAAAATTTTATAGGAGTTACCTTCTTCAATCAGCATCGATCCGTTTTCACCATAAAACAAAACACCTACGCTGTTGTCTTCAATTTTCTGACCATTGCAACTGCGTCCTTCCCAGGTAATAAACGCTTTATTATCAAATTCAAGATTGATCACCTGTGTATCCGGTGTCTCCCAATCGTCTTGGTAACGGTAACGCCCACCGCCTGAACTTACCTTTGTTGGAAAGTCTACGTTTAGTCCCCAGCGGGCAAGATCAACCATATGCGTGCCGTTGTTCAAAGCCTCGCCGGTGCCCCAATGCCAGAACCAATGCCAGTTATAATGAATGAGGTTGTCTCTGAAAGGTTTACGCGGAGCAGGTCCCTGCCATAAATCATAGTTAAGCCACGATGGTACAGGTGCTTCTTTTCCTTTGCCTATAGAAGGACGGTTATTGGTATACCATGTTTTGGCGAAATATGTTTTGCCGATTATTCCTCCATGTAACGCTTGTATGGCTTCAGCAACATTGGGCCAGGAGCGGCGCTGATTACCCATCTGCAGAACCCTATTGTATTTTTTTGCTGCGGCTACCACCAACTCTCCTTCATTGGGATTATGGCTGCAGGGTTTTTCCAGGTACACATGTTTGCCTGCCTTACAGGCAAGTATAGCCGCAGGTGCATGCCAATGGTCTGGAGTAGTTACTATAAGTACATCGGTTTGTTTGTCTTCCAGCGCCTTCCTGAAATCAGGCGTTGCTTTGGGTGTTTTGTTCTGTATTTTACCGATAGCATCAATGCATTTCTCCGCAGCTCTTGTATCCACATCGCAAACATGTATTATTTCACAATCTTTTTGGCGTGCAAAATTACTACTCACAGCAAGCCCTCTGCCATTCACGCCCATAACACCCACCAACAGACGCTCATTGGCTCCGTATATACGCTTATAGCTGGAGGCGCTGAAGCCGGGAAGTATAGCTCCAATAGACAATGCCGCTGTTCCGGTTGCCGCTTTCTTTATAAAATCTCTGCGTGATTTTTTCATATATGTCTTAACTGGGATTTGTGTGATTTTTGTGATTGGTGTGATAAATGCTGGCTTTTTAATTCAACCCTTATCTAAAGCTACATAATAATGCAATTGGTGTGGAAATAGGACATGCAGGATTTTTATGATTGGGAGATTACATCTGTTTGTGGAATGCAAGCCATAGCAAAACATAATCATCACAAAAACCTCCTTATCACATACATCCCAGTGCACACAGCTTATCTACCCGTCTCTGCATGCTCCAATTCCAACCCAACCGATGCCCTTGGTTTAAAACCAGGCCATGATTTTGTTTTTATACTATCTGCAATGGTGAGATATTTTTCAAAGGGTTGATGCAATAAGTGAATGCCTAAAAATGCTGTTACAAAATGTTGATTGATATTATTAATTCGGCGCTCATTCCAGACTGGCTCTGCATAGTGATAATAATCGCTCATTGGAAAACCTGGCTGCAAGGATTGAGGCGGCGGTGGGTTAGGCGCTACATTATGCCTGGCATTTTCGTAGGTCAACAGATAACGGTCTGCGTTAACCGCTCCTTTGTAAATCGCTTTTGTACCATCTTCGTAACCCGACACATCATCTTTATCCCCCGCAATAAAAAATGTAGGCACTTTCAACCCTTTTAATCCTTCAAGGTCCCAAACGCCACGTTGCATACCCCATGGCGCAAAAGCTACTATCGCTTTTATGCGTGGATCGTATGATGCTTTGAATGCGGTATCGTTGGCAATTCGCGTATGAATAGCTTTACTGCCTTGCGAAATCATGGTAAAAAAAGCAGCTAACTTGTCGCTGTATCCTGCACCTGCTGCATTTAACACACCATATCCGCCCATGGAGTAACCTATTAATGCTGTATTATCCGCAGTTACCAGGCCCGAAAGAAAATTTCCATCTTTCATTTTGCTTTCAGCCTCTACCTTGTTCAGCACAAACAAAATATCTTTTGCACGATTGAGCAGGGTGCTTTGAAAACCTTTTAGATCTGCGTGCGTAGATTCTGTATGATCAATAGCAACTACTACATATCCTTTTGATGCAAGGTTTTCGCAGAGATAACTCAACAACACTCTTGAACCTGGATAACCATGTGAAACAATAATCAATGGAAATGGTGTTGATTTGAGAGAAGGCTTTGCATTGCGCAATGCTCTGCCTGCAAAACCAAAAGGTACAATAGGCCTGGTAGAATCTGTTGGGCTTCCAAAAACATCATTATAGGTAGTAAGTTCCTTTGCATTATCAGGCACTATTGCAGGATACCATATCTCTGCAGTTAAAGGACGATCATACAACGGATCAACTCCACTTTTCGATTTCAGGATATCTATCTGTGATTTATTAATCCATTGCACAGTGCGCACACCCACTTTATATTCACCTCTCGGTGCAAGCTCGGGGGCATCGGGCAGCGCATCACCATTAATATAGGTATTGCCTGAAGGTTGAACAGCTTTTGGAGTAGAGCAGGCTGTAAAAATAAAAACCCACAGGATGAAAAGCATCCTGCCGGGTTGTATTTTAAATGTAGTTGTTTGAAGCAACTGACTAAAATGAGAAATGAATGAAACTAATAAGATCCGACCGCTTATGTATAAAACATCAGCTTCCTCTTTGTGAACCCGTATTGGCTTGTTTACTTACAAAGCCACTTTTGGGTTGTTGCTTTGCAATAAATTTTGAACCCTGGGTATTGTTCTGGCTGTTTTTTTTGCCACCTTTCTTTTTTCCTTTACTATTTTGTTGATTAAGCAATGACATACTGATGTTTTTTATAAAGATAATATTAATTGTGTTTATGGTAATGATCTATGCTTTTTGCTATATGGCTCGTGAGACACGAGCCAAGGCGGTTAGCCGTCAACTTAAACTGCTGCTGGTGCGTGAGACAGGCACCAAGGCGAACGCCTTGGCGCGTGTCCCCACGAGCCGAAAAGTAAACGCTTTAGGTTGATGACTATAGGGGCTTCACGAGCCAAGGCGGCTGCGTTTGTGATGCGCAACAAAAACAAAGCCGGAAAAATTCCGGCTTTAATAAACATAGTTATATAATTGAGGTAATAGTAATGTACTAATGCGCATCCACCGGCATCGCTACATTCTTTTTAAACTTCTGCAGGTATACCAACGGAATACAACACAATACAAATACGCCTACCAATAAATAAATATTATCGTAAGTAACCAGCATTGTTTGTTTTGAAATAACGCCTTCCATTGCACGATTCGCCATTTGTTCAGCATCAAATATGCTAAAACCCCTGCTTTGAAATGCCTGTATATATGCCTGTTTTCTTTGAAGGAAAGCTGTATTATAATTATTCACATTCTCCAATAATAAACTTCTGTTTTTTCCACTGTTGATGTGAATAAGCGTAGTAAGAATGGCTACACCAAATGAACCGCCTAGCTGGCGCATCATGTTATTCAATCCAGCGCCCTGTCCGATATCTTTTCCGTGCAAGTCCTGGATACCTAATGTAGTTAATGGTACAAAAAGTACGCTCATTCCCAAACCACGAATAATAAGCGGCCAGAAAAAGTTATTAGTGCCCGACTCTAATGTAGATGTGGACAACATCCAGCTAAATACAAAAAACAAGAAGAACCCAAGAGTGGCCATAAATTGCGCGGGTATTCCCTTCTTCAACATCATCCCCACAAAGGGCATCATACATATGGTTGCCAAACCACCGGGAAACATTAGTTCACCTGTTTGCTGTGCTGTGAAACCTAAAAGATTCTGGCAAAATACGGGAAATGTAAACATGGATCCATACAAGGCAAAACCTAATGCGAACGACGTAAAAATGCCGATGGTAAAACTTCGGTATTTAAGAATTCTGAAGTTTACCACCGGGTGATCGGTGCTTAGTTCTCTCCACACAAATGCAACAGCCGCCAACACGGTGGCAATGGTAAGCACAGAGATATATGGTGTAGAAAACCAATCTTCGCTTTCGCCTTTCTCTAATACTACCTGCAAACTACCCACGCCAATAGCCAACAATAAAATACCCCACCAATCAACCGGTTGCCCTTTACCATATCGCGGAGATTCTTTTACAAAAGTTGATACTAAAAAAGCTGCCAACGCACCCACAGGAATATTTACATAAAATATATATGGCCAGCTTTTATTGTCTACAATAAAACCACCAATGGTTGGGCCGATGGCAGGCCAACTACCGCACCCAAACCAAACAACGCTGTTGCCATTCCAACTTCTTCTCTCGGCCAGGTTTCCATTAATATAGCCTGCGCTGTTGACAGCAATCCTCCACCAGCTAATCCTTGCAAAATTCTAAACGCAATCAACTCTTCGAGACTTGTAGACCTTCCACAGAGTATGGAGGCAATTGTAAACACCACTATAGAAGTTATAAAATAATTCTTCCTTCCAAAACGATCTCCCAACCAGCCAGACATTGGTAACACAATTACGTTTGCTACCGCATAACCAGTAACCAACCATCCTGCATCTTCCAACGTTGCACCCAGGTTACCCATAATATCAGGCAACGCCACATTCACGATAGTAGTATCAATCAACTCCAGCAGCGATGCCATAATCACTGTTATCGTAATGATCCACTTTCTTAAACCATGCTCAGCCATAGCTTATAATTTATCTGATAAAACTTTTTATTTATGGTAGACGGTATAGGGTGGAAGGCGTAGGAAAAACAATCTCTTATCACTTACTTCTTACCACTGCCTTTTGCCTCAAACCATTCACCTTATTTCGTATGCACCACCACTTTAACACTCATGCCTGGACGAAGCTGAGATACAAACTCAGGTGAGGCATCTAATTTTATTCTTACCGGAACGCGTTGCACTACTTTTACAAAGTTGCCGGTAGCATTATCGGGTGGAAGTAACGAAAACTTTGCGCCGGTTGCTCCTGCAAATGATTCAACTGTTCCCTGCACAGTAGTATGCTTATACGCGTCTACTACTATATCTACCTTTTCACCAACCTTTAAATGCTCCATTTGTGTTTCTTTAAAGTTGGCAGTTATATACAAACCATTATCATTTACAATTGAAAGAAGGGATTGCCCTGCCTGAACCAATTGTCCTAACTGGATATTTCTTTTTGAAGCAATGCCATCAGCAGAGGCTACAATAACGGTATAGGATAATTGCAGTTTAGCAAAATCAACATCCGACACACGGGGTGCTATATTTGTTTCAGTAGCATCAACCTGCTGTTTGTTGGTGTTTACTTTTGTGTTTATTACAGGCACCTGCGTTTGTGCTGCCAATAAAGCCGCTTCAGCAGATTCCTTATCCGCTTTCATGGCATCAAACTGCGCTTTGGTAATGGCGTGGTCATCATACAGATTTTTATACCTGTTATAATCCTCTGTAGCTTTCCATACTTTTACCTTGGCAGCTTGTACATTAGCTTGCGCGGTAGCAATGTTTGATTTTGTTTCGGCTATTGCATAGCGGGCCACGTTTACAGATTGTTTTGTTGAAGCGAGTGCCGCTTCAGCCTGCTGCAACTTTATTTTTAAATCTCTGTCATCAAGTATCACAAGCGTATCGCCCGCTTTTACTATCTGGTTATCTTTAAAACGGATCTCTTTCACATAACCTTGCACCCGGCTTATTACAGGACTGATGTCTGCATCCACCTGCGCATTATCTGTTTCTTCGTGTGTTTGTGAATAGGAATATTCCTTTATCGTAATAATTAATGCTACTATCAACACGGCTGCCAGGATGATTGGGAAAATGATTTTCTTTCCTTTTGATTTTTTATTCTCGCTCATATAATAATGTTTATGCTGTACAATTTTGAGTTATGGTTATGGTTGTATGTGACCAGTTGATTTTAATAATGTATAATAAGCCGCAGTGGCGTCTGATTTTGCCAGTTCAAGATTAATGCGTGACTGATATAATAAAGTTTGCGCGTCTATCCTGTCTGTGGTGGTTGCCAGGTTGTTCTGAAATTTCGATTCCGTAATTCTTTCGTTTTCCGTAGCCTGCGTGATAGCATCCTGCAGCAGCACAATTTTATCCAGCGCCACTTTATATTGCATATAGCTTTTGTTCACTTCGGTTTTTACCTGGTCTGTTATTATTCCAAGCTTATCATCCACCTGTGCTCTTTGAATTTTTGCTTCATTCACTTTGTTTTTATTCTTGTATAAACTCGCTATATCCCATCCTACATTAACGCCTATTATAAAAGGAGCAAGAAAACTTCCTGACTTAGGAATAATATTTTTTGTTGGATTGATATAGTAGAGATTACCACCAACACCTACAGTAGGTAACTTTTCATCTTTTATTTTATTGATGTTTATATCAGATATTTTACCCTGGTATTTAAGTGTGGCAAATTCTTTGCGGTCTTTAAGTGCAGTTGCCAGGTAATTCTCAAAGCTGTCATTCATATCAAGCTTATACGTAACATCCTGCTCTTCTATAACAGTGCTATCCGAAAGCCCTAACATTACATTTAAATTGTAGTTGACGATCTTCCGGTTATTATCTAATTCCATTGCCGAAAGCTTCATATTAGATTTTTCCAGCTCAAAACGCAATACATCATTTTTGGTAGCCAAACCCTGGCTTTCAAACTTTTTAATTTCTGTGAGTTTGTTTTCAATGTCTTCAAGGTTTTGTGCAAGAATTTTTTGATTCTGCCTGAGCTTGTAGTAGTTGATGTATGCACTGATGATATTGTAACTGATTTCATCTTTATCAGTTTCGGCATTCAGCTTACTCATGTCTATCATCAATTGCGCAGACTGGCGTGCATATTTATACTGGTTGCCCGCAAATATGGGTTGATTGATAGAAAGTGTAGATTGGTACAAACTGTTATCAAATGGAAGCGTGAGCTTTTTAGGATCGCTTCCATCTGTAGAAGGAATGTACAAACTCTGTGCAAGCATAAGCGCATGGCTGTAGCCCACACTCACTTTTGCTGTTGGTAAAGAGGCATCCTTTGCCTGCGCCAGTTGGCTGTTAGCCTGGTCAATTTCATGTTGAGATAACTTTAATTGTTTACTGTTCTGAATGCCCATGCTTACTGCCTCCTGGAGGCTGATAGTTTTGGTTTGGGCAAACGATGTAAGCGTAACCGTAAGTAAAATCATTACGGCTCCTGCACATTTTTTCATGCTTTGCGTATTATTTAAAAATTTATTCCTGATTCTTAATGTCCAGATGGGCTTTTAGCAATTGTTTTAGATGTGTTTTCATTTTAGGGATTATTCTTTTTCTGTACCCTTCTTCATCAGCTCTATCGATGTTAAGCAATCTGCAATAAAGATTTTTTGATAGTGTCACCTGCGTGATGGTTCCCATTACGGTACCGACGGTTAGCTCCATATCTACTTTTCTGAATAATTTCTTTCTCTGTCCTTCCTGTATGATTTTTTTTACCTGTTCAAAATTTTTTGCCTTAATATCCGTAATCATTTCCTTTATTTCATTTGACTGAACAGTAGGCAAATGCTGCGTCATTATACAATGAAACTTATAATTATTTAATATCTTATCTACGTACAAATCAATCAGCTTATCAATTTTTTCCCAGGGAGTTAATACTTCATCCTTGTTCAAATCTTCCAATATTCCCCGTGTATACTCTGCCCTGAAATCTATCAAAGACACCATCAACTTTTCCTTTGAACCAAAGTAATACGATATCATGGCCAGGTTAACACTTGCATGCCCTGCTATATCTCTTACAGAGGTTCCGTCGAAACCTTTTTCAGCAAATAATTCTTCTGCTACTTCAAGGATGTGCGTCCGCTTATCCATCATGATTTTGTGAATTACGGCGCAAATTTAAACAATTGTTTAAATTAAACAAACGTTTAATTAAAACTTTTGGGTTAACAGATTGTTATCAGCCTGGTAAAATCAGCCACAAACCTCTGCCAGTAAGAGTTTTAAGCCTTTTAAGAAAGTGGAAAATTTTTATGGGCAAAAATACTTTATTCCGCCCAACTCATAGTATAACCTGGGTCTTCAATAATAAGTGCTTCTGTGGTTAAATGTAATGGATGGAAAGTATCAACCATCACCGCAAGTTCCTGAGTTTCCTTTGCACCAATGCTTTTTTCAACTGCACCGGGATGAGGACCGTGTGGAATCCCAGAAGGATGTAAAGTAATCATACCTCTCGTTACATGTTTGCGGCTCATAAAATCGCCATCCACATAGTATATGAGTTCATCGCTATCAATATTGCTGTGATTATATGGGGCAGGAATAGAAAGTGGATGATAATCGAACAAACGTGGCACAAAGGAGCATACAACAAAATTGTTTGCTTCAAAGGTTTGATGCACGGGAGGCGGTTGATGCACGCGACCGGTGATAGGCTCAAAATCATGTATAGAAAAGGCAAAGGGATAACAACAACCATCCCAACCTACTACATCAAAGGGATGGGTTTTATAATGTATGCCGTACAGGGTGCCACTCTTTTTAGTCTTAATAATAAAATCTCCTTTTTCATCAAATGTTCTTAGCGATTTTGGTGTGCGGATATCTCTTTCGCAATAAGGTGCGCTTTCTAATAACTGTCCATATTTGCTCAGATACCTTTTGGGATAACGAACAGGACTAAACGATTCTATAATAAGTAGACGATTATTACTATTATTAAAATGTATTTGATAGATAGTACCTCTTGGAATAACAATGTAATCACCGTAACCAAAGCTAAGCTCCCCATATTGCGTTCTTACAAAACCATTGCCTTCATGCACAAAAATGATTTCATCTGCATCTGAATTTTTAAAGAAATAGGTTGTCATACTTTGCTCCGGCGCGGCCAGTATTATATGGCAATCATTATTTACTAATACGGGTGTTCTGCTTTCTAAAAAGTCAACCTCAGGCTCAATTTTAAAACCATCAAAACTTCTGTGGCGAAGTTGGCTATGCCTAGCAATAACCGGTGATACATCCAGCGGTTCATCTGTGTTAATAATTTGTGTGGGAGGATATATGTGATATAACAAAGAGGAATCATTTGAAAATCCTTCGGTTGAAAACAATTGTTCAGAATACAATCCGCCATCAGCTTTGCGAAACTGCGTGTGTCGTTTATGGGGTATGGCTCCCAATGTATGATAGTGTGGCATGACAAAACTTTTAAATAATAATTAATAAGGTATAACGGGGCGGGATGATCAATTGAATTGCGACGACATATCGAGCATAGCCTGCAGGAAACAGAACTTCCAATGCCGCTTATCTATCCAGTATATAAAGTTGCGATGATATAGCATATAATTCTGACTAAAATTAGGCATATAAGTTTGCAAAAAATGTATAAAAATTGTTTATACATTTGTAATGCAATACGCAATTGTTTGAGACCCGATTATCCATATAAGTTTTTCTCCGACAAAAGAACGGGTTATGTTTTTTTGCTTGAATCGCTCGCAACCGACTCGCAATACTGATATGCTCCAAAGTTAATTGCTGCTTTGATTATTCATTTTTAACGTTAAACGGTATTGCTATGTCAGTTAATACATTTGTTTCAGATAAGCCCACTACGCTTATCGATTTTCTTCCATTATCAGGAACCGATTATATAGAATTTTATGTGGGCAATGCTAAACAAGCCGCTCATTTTTATAAAACCGCTTTCGGGTTTCAATCGTATGCCTATGCCGGACCAGAAACCGGTATGATAGATAAAGTGAGTTATGTGCTTAAACAACAAAAATTGTTTTTTGTATTCACCACGCCTTTACGGAGCACCGGATCTATTGCCGATCATATTTACAAACATGGTGATGCCATTAAAACCATAGCACTGCGTGTAGACAATGCGGAAGCCGCCTGGAATGAAACAACTTCGCGGGGGGCAGAAAGCTATCTTCCTCCTACAAAAAATAAAGATGAGCATGGGCATGTAATAGTAAGTGGTATTCAGATATACGGCGACACTGTTCATCTTTTTATTGACCGCACTCATTATGACGGTTTATTTCTTCCGGGTTACCGCGATTGGTCAACACCATATTATCAACCTGCAGAAACTGGTTTATTGTATGTAGATCACTGTGTGGGTAATGTAGGGTGGTATCAAATGGATAAATGGGTAAAGTTTTATGAAGATGTAATGGGATTTCGTAATATACTGAGCTTTGATGATAAAGATATCTCTACCGAATACTCAGCGCTGATGAGCAAAGTAATGAGTAACGGTAATGGGTATGTTAAATTTCCCATTAATGAACCTGCGGAAGGAAAGAAGAAATCGCAGGTAGAAGAGTTTCTTGATTTTTATAATGGAGAAGGCATTCAACATGTAGCATTGGCTACACATAATATTATTGAAACCGTAACCGCTTTGCGCAACAGGGGCATTGAATTTCTCTCCGTGCCCAACAGTTACTATGAAGAACTGCAACAAAGGGTGGGGAAGATAGATGAGGATATGCAACCCTTGCAGGAATTAGGAATTTTAGTAGATCGGGATGAAGAGGGTTATTTGTTGCAGATTTTTACACGACCCGTTGAAGACAGACCGACTTTATTTTTCGAAATCATCCAGCGCAAAGGAGCCAAAAGTTTTGGTAAGGGAAATTTTAAAGCATTGTTTGAAGCAATTGAAAGAGAGCAAGCAGAAAGAGGGAACTTGTAAAGGATTAGCCGCAGATTCGCAGATTGCTTTCGTATATACACAAAGCCACAGATTCGCAATTAAATATATAATCTGCGAATCAGCGGCAATAATTAATCGATATGCTTACACAGGATTATTCGCTATACACAGATGAAGACCAGAATGTTTGGTCGATACTATTCAAACGACAACTTGCGGTGGTAGGAGAAGTAGCTTATGGGCATTTTAAAGAAGGGTTGGCAAAACTGCATTTTACTGCTGCCGGCATCCCTTCTTTTAAAACAACCAATCAACTACTGGAGCCTTTAACCGGGTGGCAGATCTACGCTGTTCCGGGGTTAATTGCCAACGAGGAATTTTTTGAATGGATGAGCCTGAAAAAATTTGGGGCAACTACATGGCTTCGTAAAAAAGAACAACTTGATTACCTCGAAGAACCAGACATGTTTCATGATGTTTTTGGTCATGTGCCTTTACTGGCTGACCCGCTTATATGCGATTATCTTTTCACTTTGGCGCAAACCGCCAAAAAATATAACTACCGTGAAGAAGTGGTTACCGCCATTTCAAGATTGTATTGGTATACTATTGAATTTGGGTTAGTAAAAGAAAATGATACTATTAAAATATATGGTGCAGGCATTCTTTCTTCGCCGGGCGAGACCAAATATTGTTTATCGGATAAAGCAAACAGGGTAGATTTTGACCTGCAGAAAATCATCGCATATCCTTATATCATTGATAGTTTCCAGGAACAATATTATATGCTGCATTCCATGCATCAATTAAAAGCTGCTGTAGAAGCATTAGATGAGCATCTGCAAATAAAATACGCTACTGCATAAGCAGAAGTATTATGTAAGCTTTTGCTGATATTGTTTTTCATCAAAACCAATCAACAGCTTTCCTCTGTGCTCAATAATGGGTCTTTTAATAACACTGTTATGTTGCTGCATAATTCTAACCGCATTACTTTGATCGGTGGCCGATTGTTGCTCTTTTGCCGGTAGCTCTTTCCAGGTGGCGCTCCGTTTATTAAAAAATTTCTCCCATCCTGCCTGTTTGCTCCACTCGTTTAATTTTTCCGCTGATATTCCTGCCTCTTTATAATTATGAAAAGTATATGCTACTTTATTTTTTTTAAGCCAGTCCATCGCTTTTTTGGTTACATCGCAATTGGGAATGCCGTACAAAGTCATCGTTTAAAATTTGGTCAAAACTATTTTATTCAATCTTTCTGCACAAATATGCTTGTTTGAAGCCATGCCGCTAACTTTATAGCATTATGTACGCGCCTGCAAACCATAGTATATTTCCGCTTGGTGATACAGCTGTTGTGGTTGACTTTGGAAACTATATTGATAAAAGCATCAATGAAACCGTACTGGCTTTACATGCTCATTTATCTGCCCATCCTTTTAAGGGATTTGTAGAATCTGTTCCGGCTTATAGCTCACTTACTATCCATTATAATCCCTGGCTTTTAAGGAATGAAAACAGTTGGGGAGGTACCATTAGTGAATGGGTAACCGAAAAAGTAAACCAGCTCATTGGGGAGGCACAAAAACAACCTGATATTACTTCGAGAGAGATCAGCGTTCCTGTTTGTTATGAAAAGTCTTACGCTGTAGATATGGAAGCGGTTTGCAACGCGAAAAAATTAACGGCAAAAGAAATCATCCATCTTCATACTTCAATGCATTACCGGGTATATATGCTTGGCTTTTTACCGGGCTTTGCATACATGGGTGAGGTAGATGCACAATTGATAATGCCACGCAAACCGGTTCCGCAAAATATTGTTGCCGGCAGTGTAGGCATCACCGGTAGACAAACGGGTATTTATCCACTCAATTCGCCGGGCGGATGGAATATTATTGGAAGAACACCTTTGCCTTTATTTGAATCAAATAAAGATGTTATCACAACTTATTTTAAAGCAGGCGATATTGTTCGCTTTCATCCCATAAGCAGCCATGAGTTTGAAAATTATTAAACCCGGTATATACGATACTGTGCAGGACCTGGGAAGGCATGGCTTTCAACAGCTTGGCATAAATCCGGGTGGTGCAATGGATGCCTTTATGTTGCAAGCTGCAAACCTGTTAGCGGGAAATACCCCCGGCGAAGCAGTATTGGAAATGAGTTTTCCTGCTCCTGTTATCCTTTTTGAAAAACCGGCAATCATTGTATTAAGTGGAGCAGATTTTTGCGCGACTGTAAATGGAGAAATAGTTCCATTACTGCAACCTATTGCTGTAAGCAAAAACAGTGAACTACAGTTTCAACAAAGAAGAACCGGAAGATGGTGCTACCTCGCTGTACAGGGCGGCATACAGGCCGATCAATGGCTTAAAAGTTTCTCAACTCATGTTAAAGTGGGATCCGGTGGTTATAAAGGAAGATTACTTCAAAAAAATGATCTGCTTTCATATCCAACTACCCAACGCATTATGAATGATAGTGCTGAAAAAGCAGCAAAGACATTAAATTGGAAAAGCATTCCTTGTGGAGATGATTTTTATCCAGATGAAATAGCCATACTCCCGGGAAACGAATGGAAACATCTGAATAATGAAAGTAAACAAGTATTGGAAAAAGAGTCTTTTGTGCTTACACCTTCTTCCGACCGTATGGGATATACATTTCGCGGGCCATCACTTTCAACAGAAACCCCTTTTGAGCTTGTGTCTTCAGGTGTGCAATTTGGTACCGTACAATTATTACCGAATGGTCAATTAATTGCATTAATGGCTGATCATCAAACTACCGGTGGATATCCGCGCATAGCGCATGTAATAAAAGCACATCGGGGTAAGTTGGCACAAATGAAAGAAGCTGCACCTGTAAAATTCAGGATGGTTGATACAGCCAATGCAGAACGTTTATTATTGCAGCAGGAACAACATTTGGTTGAATTAAACAATGCATGCACTTTTAAATGGGAGCAATCACCAACAATATCCTTTTAAAATGACCGGTTCATCCATACATACTATTGATCTGAACTGCGATATGGGAGAAGGAATGCCTACTGACGAAGCCATTATGCCTTTCATTAGTTCTGCTAATATTGCCTGTGGCTATCATGCAGGTGATGAAGCCACCATCAGGAAAACCATAACACTTTGTATGCGTTACAAAGTAGCTATTGGTGCCCATCCCGGTTTTGCAGACAGAGAGAATTTTGGACGTTTAGATATTCAACTTTCCCCCGAAGTATTGTATCAGCAGTTCTCTGAACAAATTTTTATTGTAAAGAAAATTGCGGGAGAAATGGGCGCCACTTTACACCATGTAAAACCACATGGTGCATTGTATAATATGGCAGCTAAGAATGAAGTATATGCTACAACGTTAGTAAACGCAGTAAAAGATGTTGACCCTGCACTAATATTTTATGGACTGAGTAATTCATTGATGATAAAGTGTGCCACGGCCTTACATTTACCCGCAGCTAATGAAGTATTTGCCGATAGAACTTACCTGGATGATGGATTGCTCACGCCAAGAAGCCAACCCGGCGCATTAATTACTGAAACTGCAGCAGCAGTTCGGCAAGCATTGCAACTGGTACAATATGGTAAGGTGCAAAGCATACACGGAAACAGCATCACCGTGAAAGCTAACACCATCTGTCTTCATGGAGATGGAGCACATGCTGTATCCTTTGCCCAAACAATTTTTGATCAACTGCAACAAAATAATATCCGCATTGAAACCATCTGATCAATCCTCCTCTTCATTGCGCAGTGCATTATTAGGCGCAGCATTTTTGATGGCAACTTCGGCTATTGGTCCCGGTTTTCTTACACAAACAGCCACTTTTACTGAACAACTAAAAGCGAGTTTTGGTTTTGTTATTCTCATTTCCATTTTACTTGATATAGGGGCACAGTTAAATATCTGGCGCATTGTTACAGTGAGCGAACAAAGAGCACAGGATTTAGCTAACCAGTTATTTCCCGGTCTCGGCTATTTCCTGGCTGCATTAATAGTATTGGGCGGTATTGTTTTTAATATTGGCAATATAGCGGGCTGTGGGCTTGGGCTTAATGTGCTCACCGGCATGAGTGTTAAAACCGGGGCTATCATCAGTTGTGTTGCTGCCTTAGCCATTTTCTGGGTAAAAGAAGCCGGAAAGATGATGGACACCGTAGCAAAAATCCTGGGGATACTGATGATAATACTTACGGTATATGTGGCTTTTGTTTCTAAACCACCCGTTATAGAAGCGTTGCATAAAACAATATGGCCTGATACTATAGATGTAATGAAGATTGTAACGCTGGTGGGTGGTACTGTAGGTGGATATATTTCTTTTGCGGGTGCGCATCGTTTGTTAGACGCCGGTATTAAAGGAAATGCATCTGTTTCACAAGCTACCCGAAGTGCCGTGAGTGGTATTCTTATTACTTCAGTAATGCGGTTTGTATTATTCCTGGCAGCATTAGGGGTTGTATGGCATGGCGCCACCTTAGGCAATCAAAATCCGGCGGGAGAAGTATTCAGATCAGCAGCAGGTAAAGCGGGATTGATGTTCTTTGGTGTTGTGTTATGGAGTGCGGCTATTACATCTGTTATTGGTGCATCCTTTACTTCAGTATCGTTCTGCAAAACATTTCATCCCTCTATAGCGAAACATGAAAAAATAATTATCTCCATCTTTATTATTCTTTCAACCATAATTTTTGTTTTTGTAGGAAACCCGGTTACATTATTAATAGTTGCAGGTGCGGTAAATGGCATTATTCTTCCTGTTGCATTAGCGGTAATATTAATTGCTGCTACAAAATCAGCTTTAATCAATCAATACAAACATCCCTTGTGGATGCATATTGTAGGGTGGTTGGTGGTGATAACTATGAGCTGGATGAGTATTTTAACGATAAGGCAGGTTGTGGGGTAGCGATGAGCCGTCAGCTATCAGCTTTCAGCCCCGAAGACCCGGTGGGTTTATTAGAGATAACCACTATCTGCAAGCGTAAACAAAACCCACCGGGCCTATTGATGTTTCTACCATTTTTCTTCTTCCGGGATATCATCATCTATATTACGAAACTGGTTTCGGCTACGTAATTTTTCAAGCTGGCGTTCTATAATAAGATCACCGATAATTACTTCAGTATTTTTTTCGGTATTACTGTTGAGAATATTTTTTAATTTTTGCTCATTCACATCCACCCGATATAATACTTCTACCAATTTTTGAAAATCATGCTCTACCAGCCATAGGATTCTGTTATATACTTTTTGGCGTATCTCCTCCCATGTACCGGCCAATGAAACAGCCAATGTATCCTGCAGGTATGGTATTACTTCCTTTTCCATAATCTTTAAAACCGTTCCATAACGCCTAACCCAAATAATGCAAAATCATATTTTGCCGGGTCATTGGGATTAAGTTGTTTAAGATGAGCTGTCAATTCCAGCGCCGTCAGCCAATCGGTTTGATGTCGTGTTACCAGGTTTAACCTTTGCGCTACACGCGCTACATGCACATCAATGGGGCAGATCAATTGAGCAGGACTTATTTTTTTCCAGATGCCGAAATCCACTCCTGCCTTATCTCTTCTTACCATCCATCTTAAAAACATATTCAGCCGCTTGCAGGTAGAATTTCTGTCGGGGGTGGCAATATGTTTCATGGTTCTTTTAGGAACATCCGGCAACGAAAAAAAATAGTTATAAAAATGGCGCAGTCCATTCTCTACATTTTCATCTGTAGCGGAAAGCCCTTGTGTAAAAGCGGTTTCCAATGAATCAGACTGGTTATAATGCTGATGAAAAAATTCAACAAAATACAATATATCTGTTGCATTAAAAGTACGGTGCTTGAAATGCAGCAGACGTTTTAAACCTGCTTCAGAAGGTTGCAAACAAAATGCATGTGGGGCGTTATCCATCATCTCCATTAGCTCCCTGCTTTTATTAATAATGGTTGTGCGGTTTCCCCAGGCCATTATTGCTGCAAAAAAGCCTGCTATTTCTATATCCTGCTTTTTTGAAAATGCATGTGGTATACAAATCGGATCATTTGAAATAAATGATGGACGATTATACTCATCCGCCTTGCGATCCAAAAACAGTTTTAACTCATCCTGTATTATCATACTACCCCAATGCCTGGTTCAAATCTTCTATAAGGTCGTCTGCGTCTTCAATACCAACGCTCAGCCTGATCAATGAATCAACCAATCCATTGGCTATCCGCTCTTCCCGTGGTATGGAAGCGTGTGTCATACTTGCCGGGTGACCAATGAGTGATTCTACGCCGCCTAACGATTCTGCACAGGCGAAGATTTTAGTGGATGATAATACCTTTTCAGCGCCTGCAACAGTATTATCTTTTAATTCAAAACTCATCATCCCACCAAAACCGTTCATCTGGGCTTTTGCAATAGCATGATTAGGATGATCTTCAAAACCACACCAATGTACTTTGGCTACTTTGGGATGATTCCGTAAAAAATGGGCAACCCTTTCGCCATTCTCACAGTGGCGTTGCATACGGATATGCAGGGTTTTTAATCCCCGGAGTAAAAGAAAACAATCCTGAGGACCGGGAACAGCGCCGCAGGCATTTTGCAGGAAGTACAATTGATCAGCCACTGCTTTATCTTTTGTGATCAAACATCCGTGCACAACATCACTATGCCCTCCAATATATTTGGTTGCTGAATGCATTACAATATCTGCTCCAAGATCCAATGGATTTTGCAGGTAAGGAGAAGCAAATGTATTGTCAACCACAAGCATCGCTCCCGCTTTTTTAGCAATGGCTGCACAAGCTTTAATATCAATAATGCGGATGAGCGGATTAGTTGGCGTTTCCAGCCAGATCATTTTAGTGGTTGCAGAAATATATTTGGTGATATTGTTCGCATCACTCATATCAATAAACGTAAACTTCAATCCGTAACCTTCCCATATTCTTCTCATCAACCGGTAAGTGCCGCCGTATAAATCATTTGTACTAATGATTTCATCCCCAGGCTTAAATAATTTCAACAAAGTATCTGTAGCCGCGAGACCACTCCCAAAGCTGATACCATAGGTGCCATTCTCTGCAGCAGCGAGTGCATCCTGCAATTGGGTGCGTGTAGGATTTTGCGTGCGTGCATATTCATACCCTTTATGTTTACCGGGGCCTTCCTGTACAAAAGTTGATGTTTGATATATAGGCGTCATAATAGCCCCTGTGGAAGGATCTGGATGAACACCAGCATGTATAAATTTTGTTGCTTGTTTCATAGCTGATATAAATGAAATGCAAAGATGCATAAATGAAGTGAGTTTCAACTTATCAAGCTTTTTTCCGGAATTC
The DNA here is from genome assembly GCA_047600465.1 of Agriterribacter sp. Taxonomy (GTDB): domain Bacteria; phylum Bacteroidota; class Bacteroidia; order Chitinophagales; family Chitinophagaceae; genus Agriterribacter. The sequence continues at coordinate 1,248,685 of JASGKU010000004.1, read as the reverse complement.
CAGTTTAACAGAAACTTAACCGCTGCTGAGTAACAATCTGCAACAATGCGGAAAGGCCCTCCCACAGCATATTTCAGGCATTTTAGTATACCACTCATACCTGTTGTGTATGTTTAACCAACATCCATCTTATCATGATTTATCCGCCAGCATAGTTTCATTTTATAGTGCATCTGCAGTTTTTACTTTTATGTGGTAAATAATTCATGCTTAAAAACTAAATGGTTCTGTTATGAAAAAAATAATTGCTCTATGTATGTTTGTGGTAGTAGCTACATGTGCTTTTGCTAAAACTACTGATGTAAGCGAAAGGGTTTTAAGAGCCTTCCGCGAAACTTTTACAACCGCTCAAAAAGTAACCTGGCACGAAAATCAAGACAGCTATTCTGTACGTTTCTACCAGGGTTCTATTCGTTATATAGTTTATTATAACAAGGAGGGATCTATTATAAATTCTATGCGGTTTTATATGGCTGATCAATTGCCGGTAAACATTCTGAAAGAAATTAAAAGGCATTATTCAAAAAGAACAACATTGGGTGTAACAGAAATAACATCCGGTGAAGATGTAGCTTATTTTGTAAGAATGGAAGATGATAATCACTGGTATACGATTAAGTTTGATGCATCTGGCGATGCAATGGAATACGAAAAACTTAAAAAACAGGAATAGTATTTATTGATAAACCATTAGTTGCCGGGCGCAGGAGAATATATGCTTATAATTCTCCTGCGCCCGGTAGTTTTTTTGCCTTCAGCTATCAGCAATCAGCTTTCGGTTATCGATCAAATATTTCTCTCGTCGCTACAGAGGAAAGCGGCAGAAACAAAAACTACTAATTATAAATTTCCTTGTGAAACTCCGTGCCTCTGTGGCTTTGTGGTTCAAATCAGAAATTAAACATAGCCGATGCCACCAGGTATCTCCAATCATAGTTATCTGGAGCATACGCAGCTGCAGAGCGAACAGGTTTGTCTATTGTATTCTTTTTTAGTATGCCCGCCTTAGATAGTTTCTGTTTGGCAGCCTGTATTTTTTCCCGGAACAATACATTATCCATCCAGTCTTTTTGAGGTGGTTCAAAGCCTATTTTATTTTTTCTCCAGGTTACATTTGAAGGCATAATGAATTTCACACTTTCTCTCAATATCCATTTGGGATAGCCATTCTGGATTTTATATTCGGCAGGTAATGTAAAAATAAATTCAACCAGTTCGTGGCTCAGGTATGGCAAACGCATCTCAACGCTGTGCGCCATAGAATTACGATCGGCATACCGCAATAAATCCTCCAGGCCAAATTCCATCACATCATGATAAAGGATATCATTCATGTTGCGAACACTTGCCTTATACACGCCGGCTTTATCATAATAGGCATCCATGAAATCTGTAGCAATCTCATCATTACCCATAAGATTTTTATTTTCTCTTCTTTGTAAAACCGATGCAGTAATATCAGGTGTATATGCTGCCAAGTAATTTTTATATCCCCATTCAAACGCAATATTGTTCTCTTTCAGTGCGGCTCTTTCGCTGGAAAACAAAGCAAATTTTCTACGCGCCAGCAATTCCTGTAAATACCAGTGTATATGTTTTGAGTACCCTCCAATGGTTTCATCAGCGCCTTGTCCATCCAGCACAACTTTTGTATCATTTTGCTTAGCAAGCCTGCACACTGCATACTGTGTATACACACTCGAAGAGCCAAATGGTTGTTCATGGTGATAACAAAGCTTATCAAAATCCTGCAGAAAATTCTGCGCAGTAGGTATTACCTTAAAATCATCAAGACCAAATGCTGTTACTACTTCATCTATATAGGGAGATTCGTCTTTTTCATAACCAGGGAACACTGCAGAAAAGCATTTATAATTTTCTGAAGTAATAAGATTATTAATCACAGCTACTATAGATGAACTGTCTAAACCGCCGCTCAGATTTGTTCCTACTTCTACGTCACTTCTCAATCTCCTTTTAACAGAGGTAAAGAATAAAGACCTGAATTTTTCGGCTGCGTCTTTTTGATCTGTTATTACCGTTGTCTTATCAATATTCCAGTAACGATTAACTGTAAATGATTTTTCCCTGATATGCCATTTAATATAATGGGCAGGAAGCAGTGTATTAATATTATTATAAAAAGTCTTTTCTTTTTGAAGTGGAAATTGTGTGAAGCCTAATCCCAGGTAATATAGTAGCGCCTGTTTATTAATATCTTTATGTATACCCGCAGCCCACAACGCCTTCATTTCACTGGCGAAATAAAAAGTATTGTCTTTTTCATCCACACTATAAAAAAATGGCTTTTCGCCAAAACGGTCTCTTGCGGCAAAGAATACCTGTTCTTTTTCATCCCATATAGTAAACGCAAACATGCCATCAAAATATTGCAGGCATTCTTCTTTATAACAATCGTATGCCGCCAATATTACTTCAGTATCACAACGGTTTTGAAATCTGTATCCTTTTGAAAATAACTCTTCCCTTATTTCAAGATAATTGTAAATCTCTCCGTTATAAGTAATGGTATACCGCTTGTTCTGTTCGGCCAAATCAGAAGAAAAATGCATGGGTTGTGCTGCTTCAGGGCTTAAATCAATTACAGACAAACGCCGGTGTGCTAACCCAACTGTATTACCTGGGTTTATCCAAAAACCTTCTCCATCAGGCCCCCTGTGTGCTACAGCATCCGCCATTTTTTTCAAACGGCCGGTATACACCTGTGATGGATTTTGTGATACAATTCCGGCGATGCCGCACATAATAATGAGTTTAACTTAAATACTTTCCTACAATGGGCACTCTTCGCCCCACACCAAATGCTTTTGAACTTACCCGAATAATAGGGCAAAATTGATTGCGTTTATATTCGTTCATATTTACCAGCTTCAATATTCTTGTTACCACGGCAGGATCAATTCCCATGGCAATGATTTCTTTTGGACCCTGTCTTCTTTCTATATACTGGTATAATACTTTATCAAGAATATCATACTCAGGCAAACTATCACTGTCTTTCTGATTGGGCCGCAGTTCTGCAGAAGGCGCTTTGGTGATAATATTCAACGGAATAATCTCTTTGCTGTGGTTGATATACTTTGCCAGTGCATATACCTGCATTTTATATACATCTCCAAGTACACTTAACCCACCGGCCATATCGCCATATAAAGTACCATAGCCGGTTGCCAGCTCACTCTTGTTAGAAGTATTTAATAAAATGTATCCAAACTTGTTGGCAATTGCCATTAATAAATTTCCTCTTGAGCGGCTTTGAATATTTTCTTCCGCCAGGCTAAAAGGTAAATCTTTAAAAATGGGTTTTAGTGTTGAAAGAAAAGTATTGTATACGTTTTTAATGGGTATAATATCATAAGGGTTATTCAGTGTTTTACTCAATTGCTCCGCATCACTTACTGAATGATCTGATGAGAATTCTGATGGCATCAAAATAGCTCTTACATTTTCTGCACCTAAAGCTTCGCATGCCAATGCTATGGTTACTGCACTGTCAATGCCCCCACTACTGCCGAGTATGGCTTTTGTAAATCCCATCTTAAAAAAATAATCCTTAATGCCCAGCACCAATGCATCATGGATCTGGCGTATATTATTTTCAGCAATGAGAAAATCAATGATCTTGTTAGGGTTGCTTACTTTTGAAACCCGCATCTCGCTATCCGTTTTGCCTGAAACAATAGCAGGCTGAGATGATGGACTTATTGTTTGCTTTATTTTTTCTGAATTTTTCTCCGGCACATCTACCACACAAATACTTTCTTTAAAATATTCCATTTCTTTCAACAATGTACCATCGGCATTATACACCAAACTTCCGCCATCAAAAACAATTTCCGTTTGCGAACCTACTGCGTTGCAGTATACAAGTGGCAATCCATATTTTAATACATTCGCTTTTGCAATTTCTTTTCTATCTTCTTCATGATCATAATCAAATGGGGATGCAGAAATATTGATCATGATGTCTGGCTGTTGCTTTACAAGAATGTCCATTGGACAAATTCTGTACAAAGGATTTTCTCCAAGGTTCCATATATCCTCACAAATGGTGAGCGCTATTTTGCGGTTTTTAAAGAGAATAGTATTCCACTCAAAAGCTGGTTCAAAATAGCGATATTCATCAAACACATCATAAGTAGGCAACAAGGTTTTATGGGTAACACCAATCACTTCATTGTTATATAAAAACCAGGCGGCGTTGAAAAGATCCTTACCACCTGCTTCTCCATTTTTTTGGGGCGAACCGATAATTACACCTATGCCATCCGAATGTTTTTTTATTTCTTCAACAGCATTGTAACAGGCTGCAATAAAATCTTCAAATTCCAGGAAATCTCTTGGCGGATAGCCACACACACATAACTCCGAAAATACCACCAGTTCAGCCTCCTGTTGCTTTGCTTCGTTGATTGCTCCAATGATCTTGCGGGTATTGCTCTCAAAATTTCCAATATGATAATTCTGCTGCGCTAAAGCTATTTTCATATGGCAAAATTATGTGCGATTAGTGAAAAAGCGTGCATATTATATTATGTAGGTTTGGTTACTGCATTTCATGCAGCTAAGATTGATCATTCGTATTATCTTTGCAATATATTATACGAAATATGAAAGGTATAGCTACAATCGGGTTGATTTTTTTTATTTGTATGATGTTGAGCACTAGTAGTTTTTCTCAATGTTCTATTTGCACTAAAACTGCCCAGCAAATGGGTGAAGCCCCAGCCAAGGCACTCAATACCGGTATTGTATACCTGATGCTTACACCTTTTGCAGTGGTTGGTTTTATTGGTTACCGCTGGTGGAAGAATCATAGAAGCGAATAGCGCATACTAACCCGCAGGCAGAAGTAAGAGGGCAGAATGCAGAAATGAACAAGCAAGCAAGCTTGCCGCCAATCAATCTCACGTTTCACCTCTCACTTTTCACCATTGACTATTCACCCCTTTCACCATCCCCATTTCTTCATTATTTTAAAGTCTTCATCTACGCTTTCCATAGCAGTTTTCTGTTGGTAAGATTCCTGCTCTATAATAAAATGCTTAGTGCCTGATTTTCTACCCAAATCTATAATTTCCTTAACAGGAATAAGACCCACACCTAAAATGGTACTCTCGTAAGGTTCATGCCCTCCACTGGCTTTTATTTCATCTTTTACATGCATAGATTCAAACCTGCCTGGATATTTTTTCATAACATCCAGCGCTTTTGCACCGGCATTATACATATTACCAATATCCAGTTGTTGTACCACCAGTTTGGGGTCTGTGTTCTGCAGAATGATATCAAAAACCTTCATGCCATTTAATTCTTCACTGAACTCAAACGAATGGTTATGGTAACCGAAACGCATACCCGATTTTTTGCACAACTCACCGCTCTTATTAAACACATCCATGTAGCGCTTCATATCATCATAATTTTTCCGGAGACTTTCATCGAACCATGGGCTTATCACAATTTGCTGACCTAGTACTGCAGCATCCTCCACTGTATATTTCCATGCATCAGTGAAATCTTTTTTTGCATCATCCCAATGGTCTTTGCGCATTACGGTATGGCCGCTTGGCATTTTCAAACCAAGATCATTCAATACTTTTTTGAACTCTGGCGCTGTATAACCGTATAATTTACGATCGATGTAATTAGCATGTTCCACATTTTTATATCCCATTGCTGCCAGTTTTTTAAGACTGCCCAATGGATCAACCTTCATGTCATCTCTTATACTATATAATTGAACGCCTAATAATTCGCCGGGTTTTGGAGCAGCAAGCAAATCGCTCGAAAATATGGTAGCGCCCGCCAGAGCCAAAGAACCTTTTTTCAAAAAATCTCTTCTTGTATGCTTCATGAAAGAAAGTTTTGATGGAATGATAAATAGATAATGGAAGGTAAGGAATTTTTACCGGGATATGCCCCGATGGTAAGATAGCGTGCTTGTGTTTTGCTCATAACAGAATTCGCAAAGGCATCTTGTTTATTCCATTTAATCAAAGAATGCTGCCGTTTACTAAAATTTATCAACAAAGCTTTGATCAATCATTTCTATTCTTTAATATTACCCTCCCTCCCTGAAAAGGTAAGAATAAGCCCTTTCCGTTCCTCTGGTTTGTGTTTGTCATGAAGACTACTTCTGTTTATACGTTTAACGCTTTCTAACTGCGACTCTGATTTTATGTAAAACCCGTCATTTGTTCACTCATTAAATTTAATTTGATGACACAGGCGCAATTGTCTGCCATGCTCGAAAGCATTACCGGCCATCTTATTGCAAAAGATGCAAGCCAGGAACGGGAACTTGAGCAAGCAAGAATAAAAATAGCTTCTTCCCTGCTTAAGCAACCTATTGAAGATACAGGCAGTGAACAACTTTTTTATAAAGCCAATCTTTACAGCAGGGAAAATATTACAAGCGATACTTTAAAAAGTATAGACAACATTTCACACCAATTGATCGGCAATGCACAGGCGGAAGCTACGGAACAGGTGTTTATACGCAGTACTCCTGTGCTTAACGCTGCCATTGCAGGCAGCAAGCCAGACTGGGCTGCGGGCACTTCGCCCAGCGAAAGCTATGGTCCTTTTTTAAATAACGAGGGTCGAGAAATATGGGTTGATATTTATCGAATCGAAAAGTTGATTACAATTTACCTGGGCACGCAACCTATATTATTATTCAAAGCTGTTTTCAGAAGGGTGCCTATACTTCAACCAGGTGCAGCACAATTACTCACCACCTACAATATTGTAGCAGGGAGTGTGTGGATCAATGTAAAGTTCCTGCTGTCTTCAGCGCCGGTGGATCGGTTTGTTGGAGTAGAAGTAACAAAAGGAACACTGAAATTGAGCGCAGCCCCAACTTTACAGAACAACCAGATTACTATTGCTGCAGGCACAACGCTTGAAATGTCACTTGAGATGGTACAGCAGCAGGATGATGGTGCAGCAGAAACTTCTCCGTATGGAAAAGATGCCCGTGATGCCACTTACACTCTTCCATCCACCTGCACTTTTACCTGGCAAAACAACAAGACAAATATTACTGACCTGGCTCCTTCTTCCTGCAATATTTATGGTCAGGATATCAGTTTCAATTTTACACCGGCTGCCACTACAGCTTTAAAATATGTAAATGATCTGTTGCTGGTTCCCTGGAAAGCCAGCGTAGACGAATTTACCATCCTTAAAAATCAAAGTCCGTGGATAACGGCAACGGATACTGCCCAACTGCAAAAATCATTTTGGGCTTTAGCTACTACAATACTTAATATAACTACGCCCGTTGCTGCTTCAGGCAATGGATTGATAATGCTGCAATGTACAGGAGGCTTACGCATTAGTTGGGCGGGGCTGCAGGATGAAGAAGTTCGTTTGCAAAACCCTATTATACTGGGCAAACCAGGAGATCTTGCCATTACGGATGCCGCATCAAATGGATTGGGTGCTTCTCATCATTTGCAATTGTGGCAGGACAAAGAAAACTCTCACGGCACCACTGCCGACCTCACTTTATTGGAGAAAGCGGCTTTTATTTTTATCAGCAATAGTAAGGCCGCAATAGAAGTAGTCAGTACATTTTGCGTGGCCGATATACAGGCAGACAGACCGGTGAAAGTGAATGGAGAACCTTTTCCTGTTGAATCTTCGTCTTGCAATTTGCTACTGAGTGGAGGTAAGAATGGAAGAAGAATAATGTTGATTGAAGATGATGTACAGGCAGACCAGGCAGCAGCGAATGCAAATGTAGCCACAGTGGCTCAACCGGTGCGTTTGTTTTCTATAGCGCTGGAGAATGCATTATTTACTGTTTCACCCATAAAAACTTTTATATTATTTGGTGAGTGCAATGACAGTATGCTGGATGTAACACGCGGAAACTTTATTGTGGTATTCACCCTCTACAGTTATCTTCCCACCCTTCCTGATCCGTATGTAGCAAAATTGGGTTTATGGAGAAGAGGTACCAATAGCGACCGGTACAATCGCCTTGCCGGAGCAGCAGGATTCAGTAGTTTGCTGGTATGCTTTATAACTTTTGTAGAAGCGCAGGAAGAAATAGATAATGTAAAAGTCAGTTTCTATTTTGGTGGTGTTGAGCTTCCTAACGTAATGGAGTTACCGCCAAATACGCCGCAACCTGCTATCAAGAGATCACTTAAAACCTCCGCAAAAAAATCAAAAGCCACTATAACCGCTGTAACTAAACCGCTCCGCAAAGTCACACTGGCCAAAACAGCGATCTTCGGAAACTTACGTACTACAACCAAATTAACAACCAACCAGTTTTTACCCGAAGTAATTAATGATGTTGTAAACAATGGTGTATTTGTACAACAAGATCCTGAATTGAATGTTGATCTGCTGGGAGGTTTTAAAAATCCTAATGGAAAAATTTACAGCGCTGAAGAATTAGCCAGGCTGAAAAAAGATATTGAAGATGTATGGGACAACAGTATCGGTGTTAAAAATGAATTTTTCTCACTGCTGGATGTGAGCAGTAACGCCAACCAGTTAGGGGTAAGTTTTGGCACCAACTGGCAAATTATTAAAACAGGCAGTGTTCGTGGCACAGATGGAGAAATGCATGAGGTAGATTATAATGCAGCTGCTTTCAATACAGCATTTCCATTTTTGGTGGAAGGCATGCAGGTTAAGTTACCTTCTTATCGTGTAAGAGCATTCACGTTGCCTTTAATGGCCTGGGAACCGGAAATTAATTTAACTCCGCCAGACAGAGATAATCCGCTTGATCCCGGTTCTCCAAAATTGCTGATGGATCCGGAAGCAGGATTTCTATATTATGCTGATGATGGCGGCCCTGCACGCATCTGGAATAACAATGCCGTACCCGTACCGCTTGCTCCTATACCTGTTACCAATGGATTAATTGAAGATTTCAAATCGCAACCGGATAATTATACCCTTTCAACATTCACGTTACCTTTCGGACTAAAAGCGATCAGCTATATCTCCAAACATTTTGTTGAGCCGCAAAAACCGGCTATTGAAAATATCCGTCCTAAGTTTAAAAAGAATCTGGAGGACAATAGCTACAAACTGGAAGGCGGTATTCAGTTAAGCCTGCAGGCTGGTAGATTTGGCAAACCCAATCCTGCCAATCCAACAGAATACGATAGTGATATGTTTCCGGGTTACACGGTGCAGGCAAATAATTTATTGAACTGGTTTGGCATCGCATCCTATGCAAGCAATTTAGGACAGCGGGTTACAGAAATTTTTAATAATGAGTTTTTATTCGCTCCATTAAGTCTTTCCACTCTTTTAAAAGATTCACGTGGTGTACCTGTTTCCCGCATGGATATTACTGGTTATGGTGCCAGTATCTTCAGCAATTGGGTTAGTCCTGGTGCGGCATTGGCCCAAACCAGCAAGGCAAGATTTGATGTAATGCTTGGCCGTACCGGGCATGAAGTGATACAGGTTAAGAGCATTTTATATCCCTGGGGTATCCGCGTGGTACGTACTATTACGGTTTTCCGTACAGGATCAGGTTATGTGTTCCGTACAGACAGCGGATGGAAAGCAGAAAGCGATGGCCTCTTTGATTTTTCATTCAGCTACTTAAAGAAAGGTATTGATCCCTTCGGTAATCTTACTACCAATGACTTTGTGCATATACCTGATGAGGTGAATGGTATACCTCCGCAATATGAATTTCACACAGGCATCATAAGGGGATTGTATAATGTAAGAAATATTAAAGACGCGCCATCTGTTACAGAATACAATAGCGAAAACATAATAGCGCCTAACGCCGATTATATAAATGGCGTAAAAGGTCAATTATATACCAACGATGCAACAGAACGACATGAGCCCGTAAAATGCGGAGGTGTATATTTTGATGCAGATGTAGAAATAGAAAATGTAGTGCAGGGTCATGTAAACAAACGCGTGGTATCAAAGAAAATACTGGGCTATGTACAACTGGCGCCTGCTGGTAAACCGCTTACGGCTGTACAATTAAAAGCACTGCTGGATCTGCAGAACGGAAGTATTGGAGGTGATATAGATTGCGTACTTGATATCAACAAAAGCAATCAACAATTGCGTGCAGCACGTTTTGATGTAGCTCCATCTGTTGATAAAGCTGGCACTAACCCTGTGTTTGTTGTAGCGGCGAGAGGTCAGGTGTTTTTACCAAAAGATGGCAGTTGGGCGCTGGTACAACACAATGTAGGTAGCGGAGAAGTAACACCATTACCCTCAGATACAATGGTTCCATTGATCCGCACAGGTATATGGCAAAAAGGAAATGTGGTAGATAATAATACCCTACAAAAGCAATTGGTTCGTGCAGCACATCCCATGGAAATACTCCGCAGTCCTGTTGCAGATACTATCAATTTCGGTTATCTGCAATCTACTGCAACACAAAAGGCATTGTTTCTTACACCGGCGTATGCATTGAATACGGATAAGATGCTCAGCAAAACACCGCCTGTTTTTGCTGATGCTTACCGCCTGATGACAGGAGAAAGTATATTCCCTAATATTGGCAACGCCATTGATAATTTTGGTAAGGCAATGCCATTGCTGAACAGTAAAGATATTAATGGCAATACGTTTAAAGCCTTTGTAGAAAGCGCTCTGGAAGATGGAGGAGAAAAAGTATTGGAGTTGATGAAAATTGAAGCAGAGAAAGCCGGCGAAGCGGTTGTGAAGCAGGGCATGAACATGCTTAAAAATGGAGCGAATGGCTTACTGGACAAAGCATTGAAATTTGACGTGCCTTCGTTCGAAATTCCTTTGGTAGATACGGATGCATTGAGAATTTATATTGAATACAAAACCGGTAAAAAAGATGCACCAGCTTCCAGCTATATAGACAGTAAATTGAATTCAGTGATGCCTTGCAGCCGGTGATCGATATTCTTCAGATGCTGGCATCGTTAAGCACTAATGACTATAAAGAAGTTTTAAAGAAAGGGCTCAAACTCGCCATGAGCAACAGCGGCGAAATATGGCAGTATAAATTTGAAGCAAGCAAAGAAATTGCCACCATCCGGTTCCCGCCAACAGAAGAATTATACAACAGTGCGCAAACACCACTTAAACTCGAAGCTTCTTTAAGCGCGGGTGTATATTTTAACGCAGCACTGAAAGTAACTACAGATCCATCACAATTATTACCAACCGCTGGTGCATTCCTTAAATTCCACGGAGGCTTGCAGATTATGTGTTATTCGGTTGGTGTTGGATCTATTTATGCCATTGGCGCTGTGGATGTAAAAATAGCTGCAGACACTAAAGTGGGACCCAGCCTGTACCTGAAATTTGGTTTTGGGGTATCCATAGTAGTTAGTTTGCCAGTGGTGGGCAATGCCAGTGTAAGCTTTATGGTGGGCGTTGAAATGTACGCAGATAAAACCAAGGTTGTACTGGCGGCATTAATGGTATTCAAAGGTCAGGCAAACCTGTTGGGCGGTTTGGTATGCGTTGCCATTACTATCGAAGCCAAAGGAATTGTGGTTCGCGAGCTTGGTAGTGATAAAACCGATTGCAGTGCACAGGTAACATTTGCCATAGACATCAGCATCTTCCTGATCATAGATATCAGCTTCTCCAAAACATGGGGAGAAGACAGGCAGATTGCGTAGGGCTTTCAGCTGTGAGCCTTCAGCAATCAGTAAAAAGGCAGGAGGCAGAAGTAAGCAGGCAGTGGGTCGGCACCGAAGGTCAGACCACATAAAAAATAACAAACCGCTATAATTGATAATACAATATTATGGAAGCGAAAAGAAGATATACTACAATGGTTTTCCCGCAAGGTTTTGACGGGACAGTATTAAAGCTGAACATTGTGTTGATCCCAAGAAACCAGGATCCATTTACCAATTACGCTACGGGGCTTATCGCACCGAATGATAGTGCTATTCCATTTGCAGACCTCAATCCTCAATTTGAGTTTAAGGTTGTAAAAGGGTTGGATGAATGGCCGATCGGGAATGCATTGGCACCCACAAGAAAGCCTGTAAGTGTAGTTGCCGCGGTGGATGCTGCTCCCAATAAGAAAGCATTGCTGGAAGCGATAAGAACAGATTTTGGCGCCAAAATCAATATTACCGATACGGATAAAACACCTGCTGAATTTTATACCGTAAATAAATACCTGCCGCAAACCTATCGCGACTCATTCAATTTTACCGGCCCTCGTGTACCTAATGCCAAGACGGATGATAGCTATCATTGCGCGATAAAAAAAGATACCAAGAAAAAAGCTGGTTGGAAAAATGATGATGATCTGAGCTGGGGAAAAGTATTTGCCTATATTCTTCGGCAACCTTTGCTTGCCAAAGCATGCGGAATGGTTTATGAAAGCCAGATAACCATTGATGAAACAAATAAAGATTTGTTTGAAAAAGGGAGTTATATATATGCTGATATCGCAACTGCTGATTATAAAAACATACAGGATCAATTAATGCTTGAAGCTGATGGACCATTTATTAAACCGTACGCAGCGAGGTTACCCAAACTTAAATTGAGCGCTGAAAACAAACGCCCGGTATTTGCGCCCATCTTATTTCCTGTATTGTTTGTAAAATCAGGAGAGTTGGTTGACCCCGAGCCACCAAAAGCGCCATGGGATAAAATTTTTGCAGAGCTGAATGAATACAATGATGGTTTCGCGAAAATTGTACATACGGGTCAGCCGGTAAGTCGTATATGGCTTTCAGAACAACAGGATGGTGCTCATCCTGTAAAGGATGAAGGCATCAGGCTTGCCTGGGATGATGAGCAGATTTTAATTTGGTATATGCGCCAGCTGGAAGCCAATCCGCAAGAACCTGCTAAACGCGTTGATGCTCCCATGGGTGTGTTTGGTTATAAGATTGATGTGAAAGAAGATGCTGTAAATGCCAACTGGAGCAGCTTAAACTTAGTAAGTTGTAAACAGGCATATGATTTTGGAGGTGTGTCGCTTGGCAATACTCCCAATCAACAACTTGAACTACCCTTCCAGGTTTTTCCTACGCAATTAGATAATGATACAACTGCACCTTTCTGGCTGCCCATGTATTTTACCAGTTGGATTGGCAAAAGCATGATCTTAAAAGATACCGATGCTATTGCCATTCACCAGAATGATGAAGCAAGAGTAGACAAAGACGATCCTACACCTACAAAAGCGGTTGATGCCAATAATATGTTTGATGAAGTGCCTGCAGCTACGCTTCTCCGTTATGGCAACCGATACCAGTTCAGGGTGCGCATGATGGACATTAGTGGTGGGGGACCAAATATAGGTGAGGATGTTTTTAACAACGCAGCAGCACCTACTTCTGAATGGAGCTTTAAAAGATACATCGCACCGGGATTATGTCGCATTGAAAAGCCATTAAACATCCGGTTGGTTAAAGCCGATTTTTACAATGAAATTATTACGGAAGGACAACCATCAACTTTTGACGAACACCCGGTAATCAATATTCAACGACCGCTGCTTAATTATCCGGCTGTGGTATTCACCAACAAATACCAGGTGTTGGGAAGTGATCCCGTGCAACTGCTCATTCAATCGGCGCAGGCGCAGAAGCTTGGTGGCACTACTGATAATCCGAATGTAGTTAATCCCAGCATTGCTGACCCCGATGTAAGTAAAGTGGAAATAAAAGTGGAAGTGGAAACGCTGCGACTGGATAATCTTGCCAGTGATAGTGGTACCGAAAATTATATTACTTTATACAACACTGAAAGAAATTTTCCGGCTGTTGCGAATGCCGCAGATTTTGAAAATACACTTTCGTTAAATGTAGTATTTCATGATATACCAACGCTTAACCTCGCAAGTCCTGACGATCCTTTTAACGATCCTACCCTTAACAAGGCTGCGATAGATGCTATGCAGGATATACCATTGCCTACAGCAAGGAAAATCCGGGTCACTATCCGTGCGGTCTGCGATGGAAACAACAGTTCATACTATGGCTTTATCAATGAAGGCAATCATGAATTAGACAGCCGTTACGGCAAAACAACTCAATTCTGGTTTTACAAAGAATCGAATGATGAAAGCAACTTATTGTTGCCAAAAGCAAATGTTCCTCAATCGCAGGGATTATATCTGCAACCCGATCCAGAATATGTGAAGAAAGGCGTGGTAGGCCAGTTTTTCTTTTTTAATGCAGAAACGAGCGTACAGCCAGATATTATGCAGCGGCTTGCACAACAAATTGGTGTAAAAGCAAACGGCTTAACACTTGTTTCCGAAAAAGGAGAGAGAATTGTATTTGGTTGTAATAATAAAATCCGGCATCATCTGGCGCCAGACAGCAGCAGTATTACCTTCTCATCAAAAGGCGATTTGTGTAATCATTGGCTGGGTTGCATTGTATACCGTATTAACCGCGACTGGAGTTGGGATGCTTTGCAAGACAGTGCCTTTACTATTTCACGCAATAAAAAATTTACCAAAGATGCAAACGACGAAGCAGAAGTTCTCGCAAATATTGGAGATATAGAACTGAAACATTCTGCTTCTTTTGAATCGCTGCAAGCAGATACATTCGGTAATCTGAACAGGGGAAGTACCACAATTATTTTTATTGATGCCATCGAACCAAAATCTTCTTTAATTACCAATGGCAGATTGCGTTTTCCGGATACTATAGATGTACAATACACCATTACACCAAACTTTAAACCGGGTCATGGTCAAGCAACAACAATCCAACCTGAACTAATTGTATTGCCCTCGACCATTATTCCATCCCAGGTTCCAAAAATTGCGAGTGTAGGGCTGGCATTCTCTCCATATATAAAGGCTGAAAAATATCAGTCTACAGAAGCAAGGCAAAAGTATTTGTGGGTTGAACTGGAAGAGCCGGTTGAAAATCCTGCTGATACGTTGTTTTGCAGGGTACTTCATTATGCGCCGGATCAATTAATAGGTAACAATAAACAAGTAGCCGAATTGCTGAGAGAAACGGAAGAACCGCCACCACTTCCTATAGATCCGGAATATATACGGATGATTACACCCGGGCAAACAGATGATATGGCGGGATTAAGCGCTATGCAGCCAATGGAAAAAGCGAGCGATGATGATAACATTCATTACCTGCTGCCATTGCCGCCGGGCTTGCATCCTGAAAGTCCTGAATTGTTCGGATTTTTTACTTACGAGTTTCGTATTGGTCACGGGCATTGGAGCGATGGTCAGGAAGGAAAAGAAAACTTGTGGAGCACGGCGCAGGGTCGTTTTGGGAGACCTTTAGTGGTAGCTGGTATGCAACATCCTGCACCAACATTATTGTGTAATGTAAACAGAGATCAGGATAAAGTATATGTAACTGCGCCGTATGCAAAAGCTGTATGGAAGGGAAGGAATATTACGAGTGATCCCCCACGCACACAACTGCATTGTGTATTATATGCACAGGTGGAGCAGGCAGACCGCCTTGAATACAGAAATATTTTGCTTGATGAAAAGCTGATGACATTGGTAAAACCACCTGCAGGAACAGTGGGCACAGTAAATACCGGTGGTATATTTACCAATACAGTTATTTCTTCCATAACGGATATATCAAAAATATGGACATTAAAAGAAGTAGATGATATAGCCAGGGCGAATGTAGTATTAAGCAATCTTACATTGATGAATGAAGTATCACGCTTGCAGGTGAGTACAGCATATCAACAAAAAATTACCAAGGCCATGCGGGATTATAAAGCAGGCAAAACAGTAAAAATAGATAAGGGATTGGCTACAACCATACTGGGTGCATTTGATCAACTAAAACAAATAGAACCTACTCCACCGGTAGCTGCTGTTGCTAAATTTACAGATGCTACACTGGTAGCTGGTGCCATAAAAGCTATTTATAAAGACCTGCCAAAGACAGCCACTGCAGTTTGGGACAATAAAGAAATTGCAGTATTGCTTAAACAATTGGGATTACCTGAAGATGCGGCGCTGAGTGTATTGGTGGTAGAGGTTTTTGGAAACATCACCAGCTTCTTTGATCAGTTCTTTTCTTTAACTGATGAGCAATTAACAGCTTTGCAGAACAATGATAATACACAACTCATCGCATCTACATTACTCGAAAGAAGAAGAAAAAATCGCCAGGCATTGAATGAAGAATTAGGTAATTACAGAATATTAAGAACATCTCCATTAACAGAAGTGCCATTTGTATGTTGCCCAACTTGTGGCTAATGATATTGATGCTATAGGTTGTAATGATTTTGTTTAAACAAAAGAATCATTATAGCCTATGGTTTCCTTTTATTCATTTTAGTATACCAATCATTAATTATAGATTATTCAACCCGCACTGCTTCTTATCTTCGCCGCCCTATATTCATGATTATATGACAGGTATAGAAGGCGTGCAATTAAACAAGGTAATTGTTCATAAAGTAGGCAATCCCACCCGTGGAGAAGACTGCAGGCGATCGCAACAATTATTACAGTTATCGGGGGATATCGTGCCCAGGCTGCTTACTCAATATTTTCTGGGCCCTTTCGATACCAATAAGCTGTATCATTTCACACATCTCAGTGATTTGAAGTTGAATGAAATGTATCATTATGCCAGCCAGTTATTTGCAGAGCCGCAAAATTTTATTGAAATATCAGGACAAATGGCGGCATTCTTATACAGTAAAAGCACACATGTAAAAGTAAAAGAAGGTGAATTGTATGTTGCTGTATTTAATGATATCCCTTTTGAAGGCGATTACACTTCAGCCATTGGTATTTTCAAATCAGAAACCAAGGAAACTTTTTTAAAACTCAGCCTGCAACAGGAGGAGTGGGAGCTGAAAGATGAAGAAGGGATCAATATCAATAAACTGGATAAAGGCTGTCTTATTTTTAACGATACCGCTACTAAAGGTTTTAAAATATGTGTGGTAGATAATACCAATAAACAAGACGCGCAATATTGGGTAAACGATTTTTTGCAGGTACAACCATTGGCGGATAGTTATAACCATACAGACCAATACCTGAATCTTTGCAAACATTTTGTGACCAATGAATACGCAGAAAAATTTGATGTATCAAAAAGCGACCAGATAGAATTACTGAACCGTTCGATGGATTATTTTAAAACCAAAGAGCAGTTTAATTTAAAAGAGTTTGCCGAAGAGGTGATACATCATCCCGAGGTGGTGGATACTTTTATGGACTATAAAAAGAATTTTGAAGCTTCCCGGAATTATGAAATTGAAGATGAGTTTGATATTAACCTGGCA
Organism: Agriterribacter sp.; assembly: GCA_047600465.1. GTDB lineage: Bacteria > Bacteroidota > Bacteroidia > Chitinophagales > Chitinophagaceae > Agriterribacter. The sequence goes on along the minus strand of JASGKU010000004.1, from coordinate 1,231,426 downwards.
GCAGTAAAAAAACAACAACGCGTTTTTAAAAGTGTATTAAAGCTGGATAAAAACTTTCATATATACATTCACGGTCGCCGTGACCTGATTGAAAAAGGCATTGATGAAGAAACAGGAAGAAAGTACTATAAGATATATTTTGATGAGGAGAGTTAGCGAAAACAGGCAACCGATCAACCCAATTATTATTACACTCAACGATTATTAATAAGATTGATTATTAAACTTATCATCAACTCTTTATCCCCAGGATTACGATTGCTGAATTACATTTATTACTTGTTGCAGTTGTTCAAGGCGTTTTTGATTGATGGCATACCCTTGCACCAGGTAATCTTTCAATCGCTGTGTTGCCCATTGGCGGAAACGAGTTCCTTGCCTGGATTTCACTCGATAACCAACGGAGATAATAACATCAAGATTATAATGTTCAACCTGGTATGTTTTGCCATCACTTGCAGTTGTCGCAAAATTTGCGACAACTGCTTTCTTGCTTAATTCTTTTTCTTCAAATACGTTATTTACGTGTTTTCCAATGGTTTTTATATCTCGCCCAAAAAGTTCAGAAAGCTGCTGACGGTTAAGCCAAACCGTATCAGCCTGAAAGTGCACTACAATCTGGGTTACACCACCTTCTCCTTTATATATTTCAATTTGATCCATTAGTTTGCATGATAAATTGCATGGGAATAAGGTAATTACTTGAAGTTAATATTTTTTGTGCCTTATGTTTAAAGTGGATGTTATAGCTGCACTTACAGATGTATTTTTTGAAGCAGGTAGGCAGCAACTTTTAGCGGAGACGGCGAGATTCGAACTCGCGATACGGTTTCCCGTATACACACTTTCCAGGCGTGCTCCTTCAACCACTCGGACACGTCTCCTTCCTTTTTTAAGGACTGCAAAAATAGGATTATTAGGCATTGGGCAGGAATATTCTCTCTTATTTTTCAGTAAGCTCTCCCTTCAGGGAAGATTCAAGCAGTTTTTTAACCTGGGATACCGGCAGATCCTGTCCCAGCAACCACATCAGTTTGGTAACTGCTGCCTCAAAAGTCATATCATTTCCATTGGTTACACCAATTTCTTTTAGATATGTGCTGGTTTCATACCTGCCCAATTCTACCGAGCCGCCGTCGCACTGAGTTCTGTCAACAATAATAATATCGTTCTTTATTGCCTGTGCTAAACTTTCTATAAACCAGGGTGCAGTGGTTGTATTGCCATTGCCAAAGGTTTCCATAATTACGGCTTTTAAACCCGGTGTTTGTAAAACAGAATCTACCGCATAGCGGTTAATACCTGGGAACATCTTTAAAACCGTGATATTGTTGTCGAGCTTTGTATTAACTGCAAAAGGAGCATCGCCCGGTATTAATATACTTTTTTCTTTATACTGAATATTAATGCCCGCCTCCGCAAGTGGTGGATAGTTAAAAGAATAAAATGCCTCGAATTTTTCGGTATTGTATTTTTTGGTGCGATTGCCGCGAAACAAAAAATAATCAAAATAGATACAAACTTCAGGAACAAGCGCTCTTCCGTTTTCCTTTGCCCCGGCGATTTCCATAGTGGTAATGATATTCTCTTTAGCGTCTGTACGTATTTCGCCTATAGGTAACTGTGAGCCGGTTAAAATAACCGGTTTGTTAAGATTGCTGAACATAAAACTCAGTGCTGATGCTGTAAAAGCCATCGTATCTGACCCGTGCAGGATAATAAAGCCATCGTAGGCATGATAATTATCATGAATGAGGTTTGCCAACTGTATCCAGATTTCCGGCGACATATTGGAAGAATCAATAGGCGGGTTGAAAGTATGCATGTCAAACTCATAACCCAGCTTAGCAATTTCAGGTATATGAAATTTTATCTCCTGAAATCCCATAGGCACCAATGAGCCCGTATCTTCACTATATACCATCCCAATGGTTCCACCAGTATAAATGATAAACAGTTTTGTGCCTGTTGCTGCCATGTCTATTTTTTTTGAAACACAGATAGGGCATTTGCCGTAGTAATTTTTGCTACTTCTTCTACCGGCAGTTCCTTTACTTCAGCCAACAATCGTATAACATATTCTAAAAAAGCGCTTTCATTTCTTTTGCCTCTAAAGGGCACGGGGGAAAGATAAGGTGCGTCTGTTTCCAATACCAAATATTCTATACTTATTTCTTTCAGGGCTTCCTTTAACCCCGATTTTTTATATGTGAGCACACCGCCGATACCCAGGTAAAATCCAAGATCAATAATTTGTTGTGCTTCATTAATCGTTCCACCAAAGCAATGGAATATACCACCAAGCTTATCATCCTTGTGTTGAGCAACCACGTTAATACATTCCTGCATCGCTTCCCTGGTGTGGATAACAATAGGCAGCCTGTATTGTTTAGCCCAAATAATCTGTTGATGAAAAGCCTCATACTGTTGATCAACAAACGTTTTATCCCAATAAAAATCCAAGCCAATTTCTCCAACCGCAGAAAAACTTTTTTTCTGCAACCAGCTTTCTACCAACGCTAATTCCTTTTTATAGTCTTCTTTTACAGAGCAAGGATGCAAGCCCATCATCGGCATGCAAACACCAGGAAAATTCTTTTCCAGTTGCAACATGCTTTCAATGGATTCACTATCTATATTGGGCAAATAAAACTGCTTTACACCCAATTGCTGAGCCCTTTGAATAACGGCGGCGATATCTTCTTCAAATTCCTTTGAATACAGGTGGCAGTGTGTATCAATTATAGTCATCATCAAAAATTCAACATCCTGTAATCTTATGATACGCTATATACTTTGCACCCGCTTTTGCAGAAGCTGTCAAATAACTGTTCATATAATTTTTCGTATTGCGGTACAATACGGGTAATATCAAAATTATCAGCCTGTTTTCTTGCATTCTCTTTAAACTTCAAAAAAGTTTGCTGATCTTTTAATATATCTATGGCATATTTCGCCATCTGGTCAACATCGCCTATGTTAGCCATGTAGCCGTTTACGCCAGGTGTAACAATTTCGGGTAATCCTCCTACATTAGTAGCTACAACCGGCGCTCCCCCTGCCATCGCTTCCAAAGCAGAAAGACCAAAACTTTCATATTCAGATGGAAGTAAGAAAAGATCTGCTATAGCAAAAATCTCTTCCATATCCTGTTGTTTACCAACAAATCTTATTTCATCAAACAAATTTAATTCTCTTGAAAGAGCCTCGGCTACGGGACGTTCCGGACCATCACCTACCAATAATAATTTTGAAGGAATAACATCGTTGAGTTTTTTGAAAATGCGGATCACATCTTCAATTCTTTTTATTTTACGAAAGTTAGATGCATGTAATATAATACGTTCATTGTTCGGCGCAATCACCTTCCGAAACGCATCAATAGGCTTTTTGCTGAAGCGGTTTACATCTACAAAATTGTAAATAACCTGTATATCTTTTTCAATATTGAAAGTGCGGTAGGTTTCTTCTTTCAGGTTTTCAGACACGGCAGTAATGGCATCACTTTGGTTGATAGAAAAAGCCACAACAGGTGCATAGGTTTTATCGCGTCCTACAAGTGTGATATCTGTACCGTGCAGGGTGGTAATAACAGGCACATATTTTTTTTCCTTCTCCAATATTTTTTTTGCCATATATGCGGCAGACGCATGCGGAATGGCATAATGCACATGCAAAAGATCAATATCATTGTTCTTAACCACATCCACCATAGTACTGGCCAAAGCAGATTCGTAAGGTGGATAATCAAATAATGGATAAGTGGGTACGCGAACCTCGTGATACAAAATATTGGCGCGAAAACCGGTTAACCGCACCGGCTGCTGGTAAGTGATAAAATGAACATTATGATTTTTATCGGCCAAAGCCTTGCCTAATTCTGTTGCCAAAACACCACTGCCTCCAAAGGTTGGATAGCAAACAATACCTATATTCATACCAAAATATGTTTTAATGGATTTGCGAAGATAATTATTAAAGCCGGGTGCAACCCAGTTAAAATATTATCCTTCTACTAATAGTTGTTCTGGCTGATTCAATTCAGCAACATTTTGTTAACTTGAATCTTAAACAGCACTTATGAAGAAATTCTTGCGCATTTTTTTACTTGTAATAGTTGTCTTCCTTATCGGATTTATATATTTCCGTTATTATTTTGTTTTGGGTGAGGGTGTAAAATCGGGCGAATTGAATTACTGTGTAAAAAAGGGATATATATTTAAAACATACGAGGGTAAATTGATTCAATCTGGCATCCGGTCTCTTTCTCCCAATACTATACAGTCGTATGATTTTGAATTTTCCGTATCAAACGAAAAGGTAGCTCAAACACTAATGGCAAATTCAGGGAAAATATTCGACCTGTACTATAAGGAATATAATGGAGCGCTGCCCTGGCGTGGTTTTAAAAAGTATGTGGTAGATAGCATAATAGCAATGAAAGATCCTAACAGTACTAATATTGTAAGATAACAGGAAGGGGTAAGGTAAAAGTGATAAGAGGTGTATAGTAAGAAATCCTGGAACTTGAAACCTGCACCCTGAAACACACTATACTCCTACACTCAATAAAAAGATGGTAGGCTTTTTATTGATATCTACTTTTTCCTTTTTCCATTCCCCGATTGTTTTTGTTTTAATATACTCGGTGGATGAAGTAATAGAAGCAGCTATACATAATCGGGTAGAAGACTGGCAGGTTTTGAGTATGGCTTCTAACAACTGGTTATTGCGATAAGGCGTTTCTATAAAAATCTGGGTACAGTTATTTTTTGCAGCATCGGCTTCCAGGGCTTTGAGCGTTTTACTTCTTTCATGTGCATCTACAGGGGTATAGCCCACAAACCTAAAGTTTTGTCCATTCATTCCACTTGCCATAAGAGCGAGGATGATTGAATTAGGCCCTACTAATGGTTTTATCAGTATTCCCAAACGCTGTGCAGCGTCAACCAAAATCTGTCCTGGATCTGCAATGCCAGGGCAACCGGCTTCGCTTAAAATGCCCACATTTTTTCCCTTTTTCAAAGCCGCAATAAAAGGGGCGGTAACGGCTTGCTCTGCTTTATGTATAGCGTGCCACTCATAGTTATCAATCACCATTTCTCTCCATAAGCTTTTTAAAAACCTTCTCGCAGTTCTTTCATTCTCTACAAAAAAAACCTGGCATTGTTTAGCCGCATCAATAATATAAACAGGTATGGTAGCCAATGCGTCTTCTTCAATAACCGAAGGAATTAAATAAACAATTCCGGGAATATGATCAGGCATATAGAATATATTAACAACCAAAAAAATATGTGGTAAAGATAAAGGTTGGCTTATGTATAACTGATCAAAGGGAAATGATAGTAGCTAAAAATTCGTTTATTTTCTATTCCGACTTTTATATTTATCTTTTAATCTTCCACATATTAATCTCAAGGTATATGAAGATTTCAAAATCCTGCCATTATAATTTCCCCCATTATTATATCGTCTTGCTCCCCGCATCCACCTTAAATTAACAAGATGAATTTCGCCATTTATTTCTACTTCGATATTTTCTATGTTCACATTTATTCCGGTCATATAACAATGCTATTGCTCCTTATGTTGGTAAAGACTAAGGGTAGCTGCAATTACCGCATACGCAGGTGCAAGCACCCAGCCAACAATAACCACAGTGTGCATAAGATAAAATACCAATCCATTGCCAATAGCTAATCCCCGGTGTTTGCCAATAAATTCTACGCTTTGTGAAGGAGTAAGTTTTTGCCGTTCACAACTATAATCAAGCATGGAAAAACCATAATAATAACATTCTACAAAAAGCGAAAGCATGGGCGTTATCCAGCCTACAACGGGCAGAAAAGAAATAATTACAATGGATACAGTATAAACCGTTTGCCAAAGGGCGTTTCTCAGCGCCAGTTTTATGCCCCGTGATATATCCTTCATCAGTTGCGAAAAACTAAACGGATACTCTTTACCTTCTATAATCGATTCCGTTTTTTCGCTCAGGTAGCCAAAAACCGGCGAGCCTACAATCAACCATATATACTTAAACCAGGAAAAATACATCAACAGTAAAATGATCCATAGCATCACATTTCCTAATGCAAACAAAAAACCTATGAAGCTGCTCTTCATTCCATCTACCCAGGTTTTGAGCCCGGTTTTCATAATCAATAATTCAATAACATAATTGGCGCTCTTGCCAAAAAAGTACATACTTACACCAAAAAGCAACGCGTAGATAATGCCCGGAATAATAATCCATTTCCACAATTTATGTTTACGTATAAACTGGTGCGCTTTAAAATAGGACTGAACGGCTATGATGATTTCTTTGAGCAATCGGAAATTTTTGTAGCGATTTTAGTAAACTTGCTTATAGAAATAGTAATAAATCTTCATTCAAACATAGTAAAATTTCTATTGCCTGCGGCATGTTCAAAAAACTGGATTACGATTTTTACAGTCAAACAGATGTGGTTAAGCTTGCCAGGCTTCTTATTGGCAAAGTACTGGTTACTAAATGGGAGGGTATTGAAACATCTGGCCGAATTATAGAAACGGAGGCCTATAATGGTGTAATTGATAAGGCATCTCACGCCTGGAACGGCAGACGAACAGCGAGAACCGAAATAATGTATGGTGATGCTGGATCAGCCTATGTCTATTTGTGTTATGGCATTCATCATTTATTTAATGTGGTAACTAACAGCAAGGATACACCACATGCTATATTAATAAGAGCTATAGAACCTCTAACCGGAATTGATACCATGTTGAAACGTACAGGTAAGAAAAAGAATGATCATACGCTTGGCTCCGGACCTGGGAATGTGTCAAAGGCGCTGGGCCTTTTTACGAAACACAGCGGGTTAACCCTGTTAAACGATGAAGTTTTTATTGTTGATGACGGTTTTAAGGCCGTCAATAAGGATATTTTGGCGACTCCAAGAATTGGAGTTGATTATGCCGGAGAGGATGCTTCGCTGCCATACCGGTTCATTTTAAAGAACAACCCTCATTTGAGCGCTAAAAGATACAACCTGTAAAATTCTAACCCTACGAAGTGGGCATTCCTTCTTATATATTTACAAGCAGGCTAATTCAATGGATTCGTTTCGACATACTTAAAGAGAAAATCTCTCGCCTTTATTATTTACTTTTGCCACCCAATGGCTACATTTGAGCACGACAAGATTGTACCTTACCAGGATTCGGAATTGACGAAAAAGCAACAGGTGGCGGATATGTTTAACCGTATTGCCTTTCGTTACGATTTTATGAATCGCTTTTTATCGGCAGGTATTGATAAGGGCTGGAGAAGGAAAGCATTGAAGTTGTTGGCAAAAGAAAACCCTAAATTTATTTTGGACGTAGCCACCGGCACCGGCGACGTAGCCATCATGGCATATGAATTGCTTAAACCCGAGAAAATAACCGGCATTGATATTTCAACCAAAATGCTGGAAATTGGAAAAGAGAAAGTGTTAAAGTTGGGGTTTGAAGAGCATATTGACTTACAAACCGGTGATAGTGAAGCAATAAACTTTCCAGACAATACGTTTGATGCCGTAACTGTTGCTTTTGGTGTTCGTAATTTTGAACACCTGGAACAGGGGCTCGGCGAAATAAAAAGAGTATTAAAGCCTACAGGCAAACTAATAGTTCTAGAATTTTCAAAACCTAAAATAGCAGGCATAGCACAACTTTACAATTTGTACATGGATTTGGTAGCACCACAGGTAGCTTCAATGATTTCAAAAAACAAAAAAGCTTACCAATATTTAAATAATTCGGTGCAACAATTTCCGGAAGGCAAAGCATTTGTAGACATATTAAATAACGTCGGATTCCGAAACACGTCATGCAAAAGATTAAGCCTGGGTATTTGCAGTATATATTGCGGTGTAAAGTAATAATTGCTTTTATTGTTGCATCTGGTTTTGTAAACAGCTCCTTTGCGCAGCTTCGCGATAACCTCAATCTTCCCGATCACGATAATAAGTTGTATTATTTTGGAATAGTACTGGGATATAATACATCTCATTACAGAATATCTCACTCCGATAACTTTTTAGCCCAGGACAGTATTCAGGCTATTAACGGCTTAAACAGCGGAAGAATCCACCTTGGTATAATGGCAAATCTGCAGTTGAGCAAACGGTGGGACCTTAGGTTTTATCCTCTAAACCTTATTTTCAGCGAGAAGAAATTTCAATACAATCTTAAGTATCCCGACGCGGGAGAAACTGCTTTGCAGAAAACGCAAAAAGTAGAATCGATTGTAATGAGTTTTCCTTTACAGATAAGACTAAAAAGCGATCGTATAAAAAATTTCAGGGTATATACATTGGCTGGTGTAAAGTTTGATTACGATCTTGCCTCTAATTCCGGTACCTCTAACTCTGATAACCTGGTAAAAGTAAATAAAACTGATTTTGGTGTAGAAGCTGGAATAGGATTTCAATTTTTTAATAAATACGTAATTGTTTCACCAGAAATTAAAGTGAGCCAGGGATTACGCGATGTGCATGTAAAAGACCCCAACTATAAGTACTCTAATGTTATTGATCGTATGAATTCGAGTATGATCCTTTTCTCTCTTCATTTTGAAGGCGGCGGTGGAGGTGGATTTTAACAAGAGATCTGCAGGCATTCGATAGATTTGAGCGTTAGATGCTTACCTTCAAATTCACGGCAATAAAACCTATCAATATTACCAATATACTGCAATAAACCATATGCGAACCATAACCCTTATTACTCGTACTTTTAAGAATTATATACTTTTTTTTGTACTTGCTTCTTTAGTATTTACCAGTTGTGGTGGTAATAAAACACCAGATGTGTCAAACATAAAAGTTAACCTGCAGGTACAGCGGTTTGATAAAGATTTTTTTGCAATCGATACCAATCATATCCAGGCATCTTTACTGGCACTTCAGCAAAAATATCCTGTGTTTCTTTCGGATTATGTTCAGCATATCCTGGGTTTATCATTAACTGATGAAGGTGGAAGAGCAGATTCAGCTATGCGGATATTTTTGCGCGACTACAAATTAGTAAGTGACACTGCCGAAAAAGTATTTGCTGATTTTGGAGGTATACAAAATGAAGTTACAAAGGGCATACAATATGCAAAATATTACTTCCCCAATTATCATGCACCGGAAAAACTGATCACTTTTGTCGGGCCTTTGGATGCCATTTTTGAAACACCTACCGGTAAAACAGGTGATGTAATTACGCAGGATGCCCTAGCTGTTGGCCTTCAGTTGCACCTGGGGAGCAACGCATCGTTATATCAGGGCCAGCAGGCGCAAACCTTGTTTCCTCAATACGTTTCCAGGAAATTTGGTCCCCAATACATTGCAGTAAATTGTATAAAGAATATAGTGGATGATATATACCCTGCTGATCCTTCGAACAGAACCTTGCTGGATCTTACTATTGATAAAGGCAAGCGCATGTACTTGCTGGATAAGTTAATGCCCAACACAGCAGATTCTTTGAAAATAGGATATACACAAGCACAACTGAAAGGCTGCTATGATAACGAAGGTTTGATATGGAGTTTTTTAATTCAGAACGATCTTATATTTAATGCAGAGCCAGCCAAAATACAAAGCTATGTTGAAGAAGGGCCACAAACGCAGGAATTGGGTGAAGGTTCACCCGGGCAGATCTCACTTTTTATTGGCTGGCAGATCATCAAAAAGTATATGGAAAAATTTCCGGATACTACCCTGGATGATCTTCTCAAGCTGAATGCAAAACAAATTTTACAGGATTCGAAGTACAAGCCTCACTAAGTTTTATTTCTTCCCCACGTTTACCATTTTTTAAAATTGTTTTTTAAGATGTGTAAGCTATTCCTAACTTAACAGGAGATAAATACCTGTTATGAAAAAAATGAAAATACTATTCCTTGCGTTTGTGCTTATTCAGGCAAATGCATTTGCGCAGAACGCTGACGAAAAAGCTATCCGTAAAGTTTTAGACGACCAGATCCTTTACTGGAATAAAGGGGACCTCGACAATTTTGTAAAGGGTTATTGGAATAGCGACTCTGTAATGTTCATCGGCAGTAAGGGTATTGTATATGGGTATCAAAACACACTTGATCGTTATAAACAAAGTTATGGCGATACGGCCCGTATGGGTAAACTCTGTTTTGAAATACTGCATGTAAAAAAACTCTCCCCGGAATATTATTTTGTGGTAGGCAAATTCTTTTTAAAAAGAAGTGTAGGAGATGCCGATGGACATTATACTTTACTGTTCAGGAAAATAAAAGGGGAATGGAAAATAATAGCTGATCATAGCAGCTAATGAGTGAGTAGATAACACTTCCGCGAATAACGGGAATTACTAAAATATTTATTTTGCCTATGCGGCCCATTCAACCTTTTAATAAATGTCGTGCCTCTGGCACTTTTTCTCTTTTAATTTCTTACACTCCTTCCAAAATATCGCCTCTATGAGGCTTCCCTATACGCTTTAGGTTTCTAAAGACACAACCTTTTTTAAAAACACAAATGAAATTTTATCCGTATCTAACAATTATAAGCTCCGGTAGGAGCGACGTTTTGGTTAACAACAAATACACGTTACATAGAGTGCCATAGGCACGATATTTTCTACCAAAAAATCAGAAGGAATTTTTTAAGTCAATGCTATTAAATAAGCAATGGTTGGCAATGCCTGTATCTAATCCCTGCACTTCAATTTTCATTAATTGATGAATAGATATTTATTTCTTCCACACTTTTGCAAGAAAGTAAATCAACCCAACAAAACTTATTAAAAACCACGCATAAAATATAATGTTGAAGCCATTAAAGTGATCGTGAATCATTGCCCACTCCAGGTACAAACCAAAGAACATACAAATAATAGCCCATACCACTATGGCGGTAACTGTTTGTAATACCTTTTTTAAAAACGCTTTTATTTCTGGTTCTATGCCCGATTGCATAGTCTGCTATATTTTATTGAATCAATAATTTTGCAAACGCCAATGAATCTCCTTTAAATACATTAAAGTCTACTTTACTCATAATTCCATTTACTCTACCTGTTTCGCTGTGTTGCCAAAAAGTCCATACTCTTTCAATGCGTGGATTTTGTGGCTGAAGATAATGCGCCACCCATAAAGGATAGTCATCAAAATCACTACCCAGGTAGTGATCATAAAAATCAACGTTGGTATAAATAATAGGGCGCACTTTATAATACTCTTCAATCACATCCAACCATTCCTTTACACGAATTCTAAGATCCTTTGGCTTTACCCCATATAATTGTTCAATGTCTAACACAGGTGGTAAGTCCCCTGGTTCCAGCGTAACCTGCGCTATAAAATTATCCGCCTGTTTTTTACCGCTTTTGGTTGGAATAAAAAAATGATAAGCGCCTCTTGTCATTCCTTCTTCTCTTGCTTTATACCAATTGCGTTTAAAAAGTTGATCAACATTTATCAATCCTTCTGTGGCTTTAATAAACGCAAAGCTCAGGTGCATTTCACCCACATTCATGCTCTTTACTTCGCCCCAGTCTATTACATCCTGGTGATGCGACACATCAATGCCATGAATTTCATAACTAACGGGGATATCTATACCAAAAGCGGTGTAGCGAACAAAGTGAACACGATACTCCCGCCACTTTGCGTAGCCGTAAATGGCGGCGGCGGATAGCAACATCATGCAGGTCATTATCAGCAAAGCCTTCCAACCAAGAATTTTCTTTTTTTTACGCGCCATCTGGTTTGAAGTACGAATATTTTATAATGTGGTGCAGTTTTACGAACTACTGTATCTCAAACATTGCATTGGCTTACACCAATACTTCATTCGATTCATACATGTTGGCTCTTAACTGCTTTACCCTTTCATCTTCCAAATATTCATCAAACGTCATAAGACGATCTATAGTGCCTTTGGGTGTTAATTCAATTATTCTGTTGGCAACAGTTTGCATAAAAGTATGATCGTGTGATGTAAGCAATACTACCCCTTTAAAATTCACCATGCTTTCGTTGAAAGATTGAATACTTTCCAAATCAAGATGATTGGTAGGTTCATCTAATACAACCAGGTTTGGATTCTGAATCATCATCCTGCTGATCATACATCTTACTTTTTCGCCACCGCTTAATACGCTTGTTTTTTTAAGAATCTCATCGCCACTAAAGAGCATTTTCCCTAAAAAACCCCGGAGGAATGGTTCATCAACATCTGTTACCGTTGGTGGAACATACTGTCTCAGCCAATCCATCAGGTTGATATTGCTCTCTTTAAAAAAAGCGGCATTATCGTTGGGCAAATAAGCCGTGGTAATAGTGGTGCCCCATTCATATTTTCCGTTATCTGCTTTTTGCTGACCATTAATAATTTCAAAAAACGAAGTGAGGGCCAAATGATCTTTTGAGAAAAAAGCAATTTTATCTCCTTTATTAATAGAAAAACTAATGTCGCTGAACAATGTTCTTCCACTTGGTGCTTTTTTAGATAACTTCTCCACATTCAACACCTGGTTGCCTGGTTCTCTATCCTGCTTAAAAATAATTCCGGGGTATCTACGGTTAGAGGGTTCAATATCTTCAATCACCAGTTTTTCCAAAGCCTTTTTACGCGAAGTAGCCTGCTTACTCTTGGAAGCATTTGCGCTGAAACGAGCGATAAACTCTAACAGGTCTTTGCGCTTATCCTCCATCTTCTTGTTCTTGTCGCTTAACTGGCGGGCAGCTAACTGGCTGCTTTCGTACCAGAAAGTATAGTTGCCAGTATAGATCTTTATTTTCTGCCTGTCTACATCAGCCACATGGGTACAAACCGCATCTAAAAAGTGACGATCGTGACTTACTACAATACATATGTTTTCATAGTCGGCTAAAAAGTTTTCCAACCAATTGATTGTTTCTACATCCAAATCGTTGGTAGGCTCATCCAATATTAAAATATCGGGTGTGCCAAATAAGGCCTGTGCCAGCAAAATTCTCACCTTCATGCTACCCGGCAAATCTTTCATCAGCGTTTGATGATATTCTTCCTTAACTCCCAATTCTCCCAACAAAGTACCAGCATCGCTTTCGGCGGTATACCCGCCCATTTCCCCAAATTCTCCTTCCAGCTCACCAGCACGCATACCATCTTCTTCACTAAAATCTTCTTTTGCGTATATGGCGTCTCTTTCATGCATCACTTTCCACAACTTTTGGTGCCCCATCATTACGGTATGCAAAGCTGTTTGATTATCAAAGGCAAAGTGGTTCTGCTGCAATACCGCCATTCTTTCACCAGGTGTAATATCTATGGAGCCTTTGCTGGGATCAATTTCCCCTGAAAGTATTTTAAGAAAAGTAGATTTACCTGCTCCATTAGCGCCGATAACACCATAGCAATTTCCTTTATTGAAGCTGAGATTAACCTCGTCAAACAAAACCCTTTTACCAAAGGACAACGATACATTATTCACTGAAATCATAAGTGCTCTTAATTTTAAAGTCCCGGCAAAAGCGGGACAGGCGCAAAGGTAAGTGATAATGTGGTAAGGGAATAGAACGTGGGAAGCATGTTCGATCAAAATGCTAAATTTTTTCTACATTTAACCTTCCACATAAAACGATTGACAGCTAAATCCTTTTTATATTATGATGAATTTTTCTGTTTTCAGCAAACTAAGTATCAATACTACAAAACTGACTTTTTCAGCAGCTTTTTTTTACCTGTTTTTACAAGCCTGTTCATCACCCGAAAAAAAGGCAGCTCCTGCCACTGTTGATGAAAAGCCATTAACGGAAGAGCAAAAGCATTTGTCTGAAAATGCTTTGCGTGGTTTGAAATGGCCCGAAGATCTTAACATAGATCTGTTTGCCAGCGAACCTATGCTTGTTAATCCCACCAATATGGATATTGATGAAAAAGGAAGGGTGTGGGTATGCGAAGGATACAATTATCGATATACCCTTCATCCGGATAATCCGTACGAGAAAAAAGGCGATCGCATTGTAATATTAGAAGATACAGATAAAGATGGCAAAGCAGATAAGCAAACCGTTTTTTACCAGGGTGAAGATATCAATGCCGCTTTGGGTATAGCCGTGTTAGGTAACAAAGTGGTTGTATCCCGAAGCCCCGACGTATTTGTATTTACAGATGATAATGGGGATGGCGTAGCAGATAAAAAAGATACTTTGTTTACGGGTATCCAGGGTATGGATCATGATCATGCCATTCATGCATTTAGTTTTGGCGCTGATGGAAAACTGTATTTCAATTATGGAAATGCCGGGGAAGACTTAAAAGACAAATACGGAAAAACAGTAAAAGACATTCATGGAAATGACATTGTAGCCAAAGGAAATCCCTGGAGAGAGGGTATGCCTTTCCGTTGTGATATAGATGGATCTAATATTGAAGTGCTCGGCTATAATTTCCGCAATCCTTTTGAAGTTGCTGCAGATTCATATGGCACCGTATGGCAATCAGATAATGACGATGATGGTAATAAGGGTGTGCGCATTAATTATGTAATGCAGTACGGCAACTTTGGTTTTAAAGATGAAATAACAGGGGCATCATGGGGTGAGCGTCGTATTAATATGGAAGACTCCATTCCATTCCGTCATTGGCATTTAAACGATCCAGGTGTGGTGCCTAATATGTTGCAAACAGGTGCGGGTTCTCCTACAGGTATACTGGTGTATGAAGGCAGCCTGTTGCCTGAAAGATTCCGCAACCAATTAATACATTGCGATGCGGGACCTAATGTAGTAAGGTCTTATGCAGTAGCGCCGGATGGAGCAGGTTACAAAGCAAGCATTAATAATATTGCAGAAGGTACAGGTGATAACTGGTTTCGCCCCTCTGATGTTTGCGTTGCGCCCGATGGCTCTTTATTAATTTCAGATTGGTACGATCCAGGTGTGGGTGGTCACAACATAGAAGATTTTAAAAAGGGAAGAATTTTCAGGGTTACCCCAACAGGACATAAAGGATATGCTGTTCCGGCTTTGGATCTTTCTACTGCTGAAGGAGCTATTACTGCATTGCAAAGTCCGAATCTCTCTACCCGTTATCTTGCCTGGCAAAAATTGCACAGTATGGGCGAGCAGGCTGCTCCTGCATTAGAAAAGTTATTGAGCTCCGATAACAGCCGTTTTCGCGCAAGAGCATTATGGTTGCTAAGTAAAATACCTAATAAAGGGTTGAATTATGTGCAGCAGGCTATAAAAGATAAAGATGCTGATATACGCATAACCGCATTGCGTGCAGGCTTACAAATAAAAGGAGATACATTGGCATTGGTAAAATCACTCCTTAATGATAATAGCGCACAGGTAAGAAGAGAAGCTGCGATAGCACTTCACTATAATACATCTGCGGGAGCGGCTGCTTTGTGGGCTCAACTCGCGCAACAATATGATGGCAAAGACAGGTGGTACCTGGAAGCACTGGGCATTGGAGCCGATAAAAAATGGGATGCGTTTCTTTCTGCATGGCTTCAGTTGGTAAATAATAAATGGTATACACCTGTGGGCAAAGACATTGTGTGGAGAGCCAGAACCAATATTGCATTGCCATTATTGGTACAAATAATAAGCGATCCGCAGTCAGATCCACACCATCAATTAAAATATTTCAGAGCTTTTGATTTTTACACTGGACCCGAAAAGCAAAAAGTGCTTTTATCATTATTGTCTGTTAATCATCCGCAGCAGGATTATATAAATGCTATTACGTTACTGCAACTGGATGCAAAAACACCACAAACGCCTTTGTTTAAAAAAGCCTTTGAGAGTGGTTTAAAAAATGTGGAAGGAACGCAGACCTATATTGACATGCTTAGAAAATACAATGTTAAAGGAAAGAATACAGAGCTGTTAAGTATAGCGGAAAAAAGCAGTGATGTACAAACACAAACAGACGCAGTAAGATTGGTACTTGAATCGAATGGCGCTGCAGCTATTCAAAAAATACTGGATGCCGGCAATGATGAAACAAAAAGGGTATTGCCCTTGTTAGGAAAAACGGGCAGTAAAACTTCGGAAGGATTATTACAGCAGTTTATGCTGAACAATAAAAACAATATTGATCTGCGAAAACGGGCGGTAGAGGCATTGGCATCAAGATGGCAGGGAGAAAGCGCTTTATTAGACCTGGTGAAAAAAAACAAGCTCCCTGCTGATGTAAAAGAGACTGCACTGGATCTTTTTTCAAAATCGTGGCGCAAAGATTTAAATGAAGAAGCGGCCAAACAACGTGGTACAGCAACTGCTAAAAATACTTTACCACCTGTAGCAACCCTGGTAGCAACAAAAGGAAATGTGGATGCAGGAGCGATCGCTTTTACTACCTATTGCGGCGTTTGTCACCAGGTAAAAGGCAAGGGCACCGCCTTCGGTCCTGATCTTTCCGAGATAGGAACCAAACTTCCCAAAGAGGCTTTGTATACAGCGATATTAAAACCAAGCGATGGAATAAGTTTTGGGTTTGATGGCTTTACATTTAAATTAAAAAATGGTACTGAATTAGCAGGTTATATAGCCAGCCAAACCGAAGACGAAGTAAGCATAAAAATGATTGGCGGCGCTGTAGAAAAACATAAAAAGTCAGACATAGCAAGTAAAACGCCCATGAAAAAATCATTGATGCCCGAAGGATTGGGAGAGGGTATGGGAGCAACAGAACTAGTGAACCTGGTAGAATATCTGAGTGGGCTGAAGAAGAAATAATCAGGCAATATTTTAGATGTATGAAATATTTTTTGTTGGCCGTTTTATTTTGCAGCATTTTCTGTTTTGGCAAATGCAATACCACGCAACAAAAAGCTGCATTACAACAGGAACAGCAAAAAGTGTATACTTATGCAAAAGGTACCCCTGATGGAATTGGAAAATATTACCATGGCAGAGAGATAGCACATATGATGGGACCTATGGGAATTGAATGGTTAGAGAGAGAAGAAAGAGAAAAAGAAGAAAATACAAAACTCGCCATTGAAAATATGCAACTTAAGCCGGATATGGTAGTTGCTGATATCGGCGCAGGTTCTGGGTATTATAGTTTCAGAATGGCGAAAAAACTGAGCAAGGGTAAAGTATATGCGGTTGAAGTACAAGATGAGATGATAGCAGCGCTACAAAATCAAAAAGCATTCCTGAAAGATTCTGTTGTAACCATTGTAAAAGGAGATTCATTATCACCACATCTTCCCGACCATGCTGTTGATCTTGCCATTATGGTAGATGTGTATCATGAATTGAATTATCCACAGGAAATGTTGCAATCGCTTAAAAATGCATTAAAACCGGATGGAAAAATATTGTTGATAGAATATCGTGGTGAAGACCCAAAGATTCCTATTAAGCCATTGCATAAAATGACTGTGGCGCAAGCAAATAAAGAGATGGAAGCAAATGAATTTCGTTTGTATTACAAAGGAGATTTTTTGCCCATTCAGCATTTTTTATTATATGAGAAGTTAAAAAAATAGACTTTCAAACTATTTCTTTTTTAACACAATGAGTAATTATTCCACCTTCAGGCAGTATAATAACATTGATGTAGCCAATGAAATTTGTGAGCATCTGAAAGCAAACAGCATTGAATGTATTATAAACGATAATAAAAGATTTTTTGATGTAAATTTTTCGAATACTCCATTTGAAAACAACATAAGCCTAAATCTTCAGCCCCAAGACTTTAAAAAGGCTCAATCCATTCTGGATTTATATTACAACCAACAAATTGAAAGTGTTTCTTCTGACTATTACCTATATCAATTTAGTGACAAAGAATTGTTGGAAATTATTTCAAAACCAGATGAATGGGGAGAATTTGACTTTCATTTAGCTAAAAAAATATTAGCGGAAGGAGGAAAAGCAATCAAACCTGAGATAGTAGAATTATTAAAAGAACAAAGAATTGATGAATTGTCAAAGCCCGAAGTGGTGAATAAATATTTTATTTACCAGGGGTACTTAGCTGCGTTATTTGGTGGTGTAATAGCTATCTTTTGGGGTTATGATATGGCTTATTCGAAAAGAACATTACCCGATGGTAAACAAGTATATGCATATAACGAGTCTGAAAGAAAGCATGGCGAAAGAATTACACTGATTGGAATAATAAGTCTAATCATTTGGTTAGGTGTTTTTATAATGATAAAAATTAATCAATACAACCCATAAATCTATTTGAATAATAGTAGGTCTCAAGGCAATTTTGCCACCAACCCTTCAGGTAATATGCGAAGTATATAATAAATCATTTTCCATTTAAAACCCGGAACAATGGTAAATCCTTTGCCTGCATTCACTACCGCTTTTGCAATAAAAGATGGTTCTAACATTAGTGATTCTGGTAGATTTAAACCAGCCGTCATTTTACTGCGGATATAACCCGCCACTATTACATTTACTTCTATTTTCCTGCTAAATAAATATTGTCTTAATCCTCCAAGATATTGTGTGAAGGCAGATTTAGTACTTCCGTAAATAAAATTACTCTTACGTCCACGCACACCCGAAAGAGAGGAAAGTCCAATTATTTTCTGAAGATTCTGATTAGTGGTATCCATCGCTATAATATTAAGAATGGATACAGCCCCGCAATAATGCACTTTCATCATGTTAAAACTTCCATCCCAATGGCGCAAAGCCTCTTCATTATTTTTTAAAAATCCTGCGGCATATACTACAATTTGTGGCTTAGAGGGAAGATTATTATAAAATGATTGGTGCGTTTCAAATGCTGCTGCATCAAAATATAGTACCATCATTTTATCTGAAGGAATATTATTGTTGGTTGCAAAAACCTGCAGCTCCTGCGTGCTGCGGGAAGCAGCTATTACAGCATATCCCTTAGCAATATAAAGCGGAATGGTTGCTTTTGCTACATCGGCATTAGCGCCCAATATCAATACAGTTTTGGTATTTGCCACCATACACTAAATAACAGTAATATTTTCCGTTGCATTTTCTGAAGGTGTTATTTCTCCAAAATCAAACTGAATTTCATGCAGCCTTCTATATACACCGTTTTGGTTCATCAATTCACTATGTGTTCCCATTTCTGATACTATGCCTTTATCAATCACTACAATTTTATCTGCATTGCGTATGGTGGAAAGCCTGTGTGCTATTACAAAAGATGTTCTTCCTTTCATTAAATTCTCCAAAGCTTCCTGCACCAACTGTTCGCTGCCACTGTCTAATGATGAAGTAGCTTCATCTAGGATAAGAATAGCAGGATCTTTTAAAATTGCTCTTGCAATAGCTATGCGTTGCCGTTGTCCTCCACTAAGCTTCATGCCATGCTCACCAACAATCGTATCATACTGTTCCGGAAACCGGGATACAAATTCATGCGCATTGGCTTTTACGGCAGCAGCCATAATCTCTTCGTCAGTAGCGCCTGGTTTTCCATAAGCAATGTTTTCCTTTATTGTTCCGCCAAACAAAATTACATCCTGTGGTACCAATGCCATTTGCCGGCGCAATTGAGAAAGCGGAAAAGTTTTGGCAGAACGATCATCAAAAAACAAATCACCGCTATCTGGTTCGTAAAACCTTAACAGCAACGATGCTATCGTGCTTTTGCCGGCGCCACTGGACCCGACAATAGCGATCTGTTCTCCATTAGTGGCAGTAAGCGAAATATCTTTCAATACCTGTACTTCTTTGCGCCCGGGATAACTAAAAGCTACATGATCAAAGCGAACATTTCCTTTTACTATGTACTGCGGTTCAAGTTCAGCCTTTGAAAGTGTTACCGGTTCTCCTTCGTTACGCAATATTTCACGTATGCTTTGTGTAGCACCTAATGTTTTTTGCAACTGAGTAAACATTTCTGCAAAGCTTGAGAACGTAGAGCCTACCAATACCGAGAAAATTACAAACATGGTGAGTAAGCCTATAGTAAACTGACCAGAACGAACCATATTTGCTCCAAACCACATTACAAAAGCAATAGCGCCGAATACACTAAAAATCATAAATGAAATAAACGCTCCTCTATAACGTGCATTAGTAATCGAAGTATTTACAACGCTCATTATACTTTTTACATATCTACCAATTTCATAGTATTCATTGGTAAATGATTTTACTATGGTTATGCCTTGGAAGGTTTCCTGCACAACAGTACCACTTTCAGCCAATTGATCCTGCGCTTTGGCAGCCATTTTGCGAATGCGGGTTCCAAACACTACGCCCAGCACGGCAATTACCGGTACCACCGCCAACATTACAAAAGCCAGTTTCGCACTAATCCAGAAAATAAAAATCAATCCCATTATTAATGTAAATACACCTCGCAGAAATTCGGCAAGCGTAAATGAAATAGCATCTTGTATCTGCGAAAGATCAGAAGAAATTCTATTGCTCAATTCACCTACCCTCTTTTCTGAAAAAAATGCCATGGGCATGCTGAGTAATTTGCTGTACACATCTTTACGCATATTCGCCAGTGATTTTTCTCCTACTTCTGTAAGCAGGTATATGCGCATATAAGAGAATATGGTTTGCATGCCCAATTGAATAAAGATGAACAGCAATGTTGTGTTTAAACTCCAATGCACATTTTTTAAATCAAACCCCATTTGACTACCGATTGACGGAGCAGATATTCCTGGTAATGCAGCTCCAGGTGAAGCAGCGTCAATCATCTTACCCAAAAACAAAGGAAAAAGACTGGTGGTAAAAGCAGACAATGCAATAAATACAAAGCTCAGTATAAATTTTCCCCTGTATGGCTTAACGTATTTAAAAAGCGAGAGCGCCTGCAACAGGTTTTCTTTATTGATTTTGGCTTTGGGTGAATCCTGATTGTCATCCTTGCCGAACCTTCCACGTGCTTTTGCCATATTAAAAAATGTATGTGAAGCTAAGTCAGATAATGATAAACACAAAAGTGGTTTACAACAAGTATGACGTTTTGTAACTTAAATTACTTTACGCTCACTTATTTATGATGAAATTATCATCATCCCGGTAAAGAAGAAAGAAGCGATCACCAGTTCACTTACCCGAAACCAGTTAAAAAAATATAATTACTGCATCAACCTGTACAGTTCATCAAGATTGGGTGAAAGAATAATTTCAGTTCTCCTGTTTAAAGCCCTGCCTGCCAGGGTGGAATTGGTATCACGTGGATCAAAATAGCTGTGCCCTGAAGCAATTACTCTTGCAGGATCTACCTGGTAATTGGTTGTAAGGATTCTTACAATAGATACAGCCCTGGCAGTACTGAGTGCCCAGTTGTCTTCAAATGTGCGTTTGATAGGAATACTATCGGTATGCCCTTCTACCAATATTTGTATTTTCGGGTCGGTATTCAAAACCTGCGCTATTTTACCCAGGGCTTCTACTCCTTCTTTACCTACTACCGCACTTCCTGATTTAAAAAGCAGTTTCTCCTGGAGCGATACATATACTTTTCCATTTTTTACATATACATCCAGGTCTTCCGCCTTATACTGACCCAAAGCATTGTCAATGGTTTTATGGAGATTCTCCACAACGCTGCGTTGTTGATCTATTAATTTTTGCAGAGACTCCAGCCTTTTCTGCTGTTCTTCAATAGTAAGATTGCTGCTATTGAGTTTTTCATTGGTTGAGCTTAATTGATCCTTTGTGGAGTTAAGCTGATCTTTTGCATTGTTGAGTAATTGTTGCGTTGAATTCAGCGCCTGATCTTTTAAATTACTTGCAGAGATAAGATCATTATACTTTTTCTGCAGGTCATCATTCTGCTGACGGCTGTCTCTTAAAAGATCACGAGAAGAAGCGAGATCGGTTTGAAAACGAAGACTGTCTTGCTGTAATGCTTTGATTGCATTAGTAGCCTCAAGAAATTTCTTTTTTGTTACACAGGAAGTAAATACGCCTAATGCAAAGATTATTACAAAAGATAGTTGGATATATTTCATGATTCAAAATTGTTTTTTCGCCAAATAAGCAATTAAGAAGTTTCAAAAATAGCCATTATTTTTTTAGGAGCATACATACAATTATCATTAATATACCATCAGTAAAACGGAAATAAAAAACCTCCACAGTAAGCGGAGGTTTCAACGTATTCGTTACCGTTATATTACTACCAACTACTGAACCTGAGCCCCACAGTATATGGATGCTGATCAACTCCATATTGATGAAGCGGTGTAATGGAGTATGAGCCATATAATCTTACTGGACCAAGCCCTAACTCACCCACATACGCCAGTTTCCATCTTTCAAGATTAAAATCGCCACTCACTTTTTGTTTCCCAAAATCATCACTACGCTGTTTGTTGCGGGCGCCATATAAATAGCTGGCACTCGCGCCAAAGCTTATATTCAGTCCTCCGTTTCTTTTGTTCCCATTCGGATTAATATTAACCATTAAAGGAACAGTTACATAATCGAATGCGAATTTATTGCGCGATAAATCAACATTCTGTCTTTCTACATAAGGATCAGCACCATCAACATATTTGATATCTGATTTGTAATAATATTTGTAGAGTTCAATACCTACCCCATATTTTAAATTCACTATGTGTTTTACCAGGCTCATTCGTTGCATAAAAAGCCATACGTTTAAATTAAATGAACCGGTTTTTACGGTGAAGTCGCTTTTAGCAGCAGGATGACCTGCAGTTTGCCCATGTACAAAATCCTGTGCTTCTGCTGATGCATAATTGGTGCGGTCATTATGGTTAGCAAACCCGATATCTACCACCAACCAATTGGTTGATACATTATTCTTCCATCGTGATGGCCTGTTGGGTTTGTATGCATCATGATGTTCTTCTGAACGACGATCGTCTGAATGTCGATCTTCGCTTTTTGATTCTTTTCCATCCTTAACAATTATAATACTTCCTACTCTTAGTGTATCGGCTCCTGAGCTTTGTGTAATAGTAGTATCGCTTTGTGCCACAGCCGAAAGACATAGCAAAACGCTTCCCATCACCATGAGATGTACTTTCTTCATAAATCCTGATTTAAAAATGTGTTGTTATTTTTTTGCAATTTCAAAACTCGCAACCCTTACTATGGGTTGGTTTTCTCCTGTTTCGGCATTGGTCACCCTGTCAATAAAACGGGATGCTTTTCTGAATATTCCGCGAAATTTTCCTTTTGATTTTTTTTCGGTGTTATCGTTTTCTATAGTATTGGTAATATCATTCCCGGTACCGGGTTCTGCGGCAGCTACATCTTTATTTTTGTTTTCTCCATTCAACGCTGCCTCATCAATTAGTACTGGCTTTACCGGAGATTTTGCAACAGCACCTGAAACAGGAACCACGTTTTCACTTACAGGCAATTTATTTTCGGGGGTTATAACAACATTCTTTGTAATTGCAACAGGAGCTTCCTGTTTAACGGCAGTAGTGCTAATAGGAGCATTTACATTATTAAAAGTATTTTCCTGCTTTTCTTTGGTTATTTCACCTTTAGTTACCAGATTCTCTTTAGGGGCATTCACGTTTTTCTTTTCTGCAGCATCGCTCTTTTCTGTTACATCATTGTTCTCTACCGCAATTTCTTTTGTTGGATGTACAGCTTCTTTTGTTTGGCTATCATTTACGCTTTTCTCCAGCTTAATTGTATCAATTGTTCCTGCAATTCGTTGCTTTGGTGTCACTTCTTCATCTCCGCTTATATTCATCCATACAAACCCGCCTATAATAATTACCGCTGCTGCTACCGCCCCTCGCCACCATGCAAATGGAACGATCCGTGCTGGTTGTTTTTCTGTACGATATAAAACCTGTTTATCAACAAATACAATACTGTTGTCTGGCTCTAGCTTTGTACGCTGCAACAGTGACAGTTCTAACTGACTTTCAGGATGCTGTTGAATAAAAAGTTCTACTTGTTTTGATTCTTCAGCCGTTAGTTCATTATCTATATAAGAGGCTAGATATTCCGGGTAGTTTCCTTCGTGCACAGTTGAATCTTCATTTCTATATAGCAAAGCTTTATTTTCAAAAGAAATATTTTCTGAAGCAGGTAAACGGGTTTGCATTAACAGATGTAGTTCTTCACCCAAATCAGGGTACGCCTCAGCAAGTTTTTCTACTGCATTCATTTCTTCCGCATTCAACTCTCCATCTATATACAGTAAGAAAAACTCTTCGTAGTTATTTCTGTTAATTTCCATCGTGTTCATTTTACATCACAAAGTTTATAAACTCACTTTTTCAATTTTCTATACCAGGTTTTCTATTTTTACAAGATATTCTTTTAACTGAACCCTTGCGCGGTGCAGGTAAACCTTTACCTGGCTTTCGCTTAAGCCCGTTATTACTCCAATTTCTTCGTAAGAATAGCCTTCATAGTCTTTCAGCATTACCAAAGAACGTTGTGTTTCATTCAAGCGCGATAACGCCACTTCCAGTACTTTTTTAAGATTGTATTTTGGCTCTCCGATTTTTGCTTCCTCTTTAAATTCATCCTTCAAACTTATTCTTTTACCCTTTCTTATATGGTCAATCATTTGATTATAGGCAACGGTAAAAAGATAAGACTTACTTTTTTCAAAAAGCACAGTTTCCTTATTCCGCCACATTTTTTCAAAAGCAGATTGAACAACATCCCTTGCATCTTCCTCATTTCTGAGGTTTTTTACAATAAATCTAAACACATTGTCCGCGTAACTATTTACACATTCATTATATTCTTTTTCGGTCATACAGTCAGTTGATATAGCATTTAATTTCCTCCCCTAATGTGTGATTGTAAAGATTATACGATTTACCTACAGGAAAGTTACAGAAACCCTGAAAAATGATGTTATGCAAAATAACGCCCTAAATGCATAGGTTTGCAGGGAATTGCTACAATATGGCTGATAGCACACATGATATTATATTGGTAAATAAAAATGATGAAGAAACAGGCACCGCAGAAAAAATGGATGCTCATCATAAAGCCTTGCTGCACAGGGCTTTCAGTGTGTTTGTTTTCAACAATAAAGGGGAAATGTTACTTCAGCAACGGGCATTAGGTAAATATCACAGTGGAGGTTTATGGACCAATGCGTGCTGTAGTCATCCACGGCCGGGAGAAAAAACTGCAGCGGGAGCTCAAAGAAGATTACACGAAGAATTAGGATTTACTACCGATCTGCAAAAAGCGTTTGATTTTATATATACAGCCGCTTTTGATAATGGTTTAACGGAGAATGAGTTTGACCATGTGTATACAGGAAATTATGAAGGAAAAATAGTTCCTGATCCCAAAGAAGTGATGGACTATTGTTTTAAACCGATGGAAAAAATCCGCGAAGAATTAGTGAGTTCTCCTAACAAGTATACTGCCTGGTTTATTATCGCTTTTCCTAAGCTGGAGGAATATTTAAAAAGGCAGCTATAAATTACATTTGGTTATTAAGCAGTGGCAATGTGTTGGCTATTTCATTGGCCTTTTGTAAAAGTGCGGGGTTTTGCAGGTTGTTGAGATGTCTATCATGGTGCATATCTGTACCAAGTAGTTCTATCTGTCCTTTTTTCAAAAGACGTTCCGCCGCCTGCTGAATACTTTTTCCATAGTATCCTATTAAGGAAAGAAGGTTTACCTGGAAATAACAACCAGCATTTCGCAACTCTTCATATATCTCAGGTTTTTGATGAAGATAAGAGTAACGTTCAGGATGTGCAAGAATGGGTTTATATCCATTTAGCTGAATAGAGAAAATCTTTTGTTTATAGTCGAGCGGAATACTGGCAAATGAAAATTCAACGAGTATAAGATTATCTTTTATGGTGAGTAAGGGTTCTTTTTTTTCCAACAGTGTATCAAAATGATCATCTAAAAAATATTCCGCTGCAGCGTGTATATCAATATTAATTTTACGCTTTTTGAGTTCAGCCTTTAATTTATTATATCCGTTGGTAATGGTTTGCCTGTTGTTAGGATACAGATCAATCATCAAATGCGGAGTAGTAATTATTTTTTTATATCCTAATCCCATTAATCCTTCAATCAATTGTATAGAAGTATCTACATCCGGAGAACCATCATCTATGCCCGGAATTAAATGCGAATGCATATCCGTGTTAAGAATACTTAAATCACCGGCAAAAACAGGTTGCTTTTTTTTGAAGAAGGAGAACATGGTTAATAATTAAATATAACTAACTATTTTCTAAAAAAATTGTCCCAGCTTGCGTATAGGTTTTAAATACAAGGTAAAAGGAAACGGGGTAAGTTGATTGATTTTCCAGGCAATTCTATCCTGCCTGTTTGCGGTCAACCTGTTTTTTAAAGAATGTGTACTTATACCTCCCATCCGCATTTTAATAATAATCTTATTAATATAAGCCGCGGGCATATTATATTTTAGTAAAATGCGCAACATCAATTCGTAATCTGCTGCGGAACCCAATGTTGGGTTGAATATACCTGCTTTTTCATAAACATTCCTCCGTACGAAAAAAGTAGGATGCGGGGGCATC
The DNA here is from genome assembly GCA_047600465.1 of Agriterribacter sp. GTDB lineage: Bacteria > Bacteroidota > Bacteroidia > Chitinophagales > Chitinophagaceae > Agriterribacter. Next base: position 1,204,978 of record JASGKU010000004.1, on the reverse strand, counting down.
CACCCATAATAAAAACTATTCTTCTTATACTTTCCCGCCTTCCAACTACGAACTACTTTTGTAAGATCATCTCGCTGAACAAACTGCAAATCGGCATATGTTGCCTGTGCCCATGGATTTTCTTTAAATGTTTTTACTATTAAAGAAATCACTTCGGGAGAAGTATACACGTCATCAGAATTAAGAATGCCGATGATATCTCCGGTTGCAAGTGCAATTCCTTTATTCATTGCATCGTAAATGCCATCATCTCTTTCGGAAACAAGCTTTGCTACATGAGGAAATTCTTTTACAATAGCTACAGTTTTATCTGAAGAGTTGCCATCAATTATTATATGTTCAATATCCGGATAATCCTGTTGACGTATACAATGAAGTGTATCGCCTATGGTAGAAGCACTATTATAAGCCGTTGTAATAATAGAGACCTTCAATTTGATTCAACTTCTGGTTATTACACAATTCTCCAAAACCAACATGTCCATCTGTGTTCTTAAAAAACAATCCAGTGCTTCTGCGGGAGTATTAACAATAGGTTCGTTTTCGTTGAAAGAAGTGTTGAGCAAAATAGGAATGCCTGTTTTTTTCCTGAATGTCTCAATTAGTCCATAATAACGTGGTGAAATATTTTTGTCAACAGTCTGCAATCTTCCTGTGCCATCTACATGCGTTACCGCAGGAATACTTGACTGCTTTTCTTTTTTTATGGGAAAAACTTTTTCCATGAAAGGCACTTCATCATTACGTGTAAAATATTCTTCTGTATATTCTTTTAGGATGGAAGGAGCAAAAGGGCGAAAGCTTTCTCTTCTTTTAATTTTTGCATTCAGTAAATCTTTTGCTTTAGGGTTTCTCGGATCGGCAATAATTGATCTTGCTCCTAGGGCGCGTGGCCCGAATTCCGCTCTTCCATTAAACCAACCAACTACTCCAGGCTCTATCAATTTATCGGTCACAAAATCAAAAAGCTCTTCATCGGGCATTCTTTTATACGCTATCTTTTTCGACTGAAGAAAGCTTTCAATTTCTTCATTACTGAACTTGCTGCCTGTGTATGCAGACCAAACCGGTTTGGCTCTAGGTTGATCTAATACATGATTATATAAATAAAGCGCAGATCCCATCGAAATTCCGGCATCATGTCCTGCAGATGGAATATATACGCATTTAAACCCAGTAGCTTCTGCAATTTTTCCGTTGGCTACAGAATTTTGTGCAACCCCCCCTGCAATACAAACATTGTCAAGCCCTGTTCGTTCTTTCAGTTTTTTTAAGATATAGAAAATCAATTCTTCTGTTACTCTTTGAACTGATGTAGCTATGTCTTTATGATATTGGGTAAGCGGGTCTTCTTTTTTTCTCGGTTCACCAAACTCTTCTATAAATTTTTCAGAAAATAAATTTCCCACAAAAGGCATGTTATTTTCATATTTAAATCCTGCCTTTGTAGGAGGCACAAAATATTCCTGGTTCCAGGTGTATAATCCGTTAGGCAAGAAATTAAGTATTTTCTTAACCTTCTCTACATACTTCGGTTCACCGTATGGTGCAAGACCCATTACTTTGTATTCGTCTCCATAATGAGGAAACCCCAGGAACTGTGTGAAGCTTGTATAAAACAACCCACATGAAACAGGAAAATCAACACTGTCTAGCACTTCTATTTTGTTACCATTACCAATCCCAATCATCGTGGTGGTAAAATCTCCGGAGCCATCTATAGAAAGTAAAGCGGCTTTCTCATAGGGAGACGCAAAAAAAGCTGATGCAAGATGACTGCGATGATGTTCAATGTTTTTAATCTTCTTTTTTAGATCAGAAAAGTTAAGCGAGGGGTCAATTTTTATAAACTCATCTTCTATACTGGTCACATCTTTTGCGTTCTGATATCTTTTAACGGCACCAGATACAAGCGAAGGATTTGCCAATAAATAGCCAACTTTTTTCAAAAGCTTGGCTTTAGTATCTCTACCAATGGTAATATAATCAACTTCATTAAGCGTGATACCTGCTTCTTTTAAACAAAATTTTATTGCAAGAGAAGGAAACCCAGCCCAATGTTTTGTTCTCGTAAAACGCTCTTCTTCTGTCGCCGCTATCATTTCACCATTCTTGAAAATTGCGGCTGATGAATCTGCATGGTAAGCATTTATTCCTAATATATACATTTAACTGAATAGTTTTAAATACTGATTTTTAATGTCTGATTTTGCAATATAATCATTAGCAAATTGCCAGGCTCCTTTACACCATTGTTGAAAGGTTTCGTCATTCATAGAAGCAGCTTCCTGTATAGCTTCAATAAACGCGGTTTCGTTTAACGGTAAATCCCACCCAGCCTGCTGTTTCCTTAAATTTCTCCAGGGCGTTTGATCGCTGATCAGAACGGGGCGGCCAGCGGAGAAAGCTTCAAATATTGCATGTCCGAAATTTTCTCCAAGAGTAGGCAAAACAAAAGTGTGATATTGTTGTATCAACGAAACTACTTCATCATTATTTACTGCGCCTTCATATTTTACCGAAATATTTTTTGGCAGCGTCTTGATAACATCTTCACACTTTCGCCAATATTCATTGCTTTCAATATTACCTCTAATTACAAATGTCAGGTTTATAAAAGAGGGGAGTTTTGTAAGAAGGCCTATAAAAAAAAGAAGATTTTTTTTGGGTGAAATACGGGAAATAAAAATGCAACGGAGTGTATTTGGAAGCTTGGAAATATATACTGGGTCATTTTGATGGGTTGCTGAAAAATTAGGTAAAACCACTATTTCATTTATTTCATGCAGGTATCTTTTAATATCTCTTTTTTCTTGTTCATCTGTTGCATGTGCTGTAATACATTTTGGAATTTCAAGAAAATTAAGCACCCTTAAAAAAAATTTCTTTTTCTGCGTTTTGAAACGAAGCGCTCCATACTGAAGCATTCCTCTTGGTGCCAGTATTACTTTTGCATCTGTTTTGCCGATTCTTTTCATCAGTAAAGGATAAATGGCATAATAACGTGCATACATTCCATTGAGATAAATAAAATTGGGATGAACTGCTTTTATTTCTTTTAATATGATTTTCCACTTTAAAGCTTCTGGCGGAGCATAGTAAACAAAAATGCCGGATTTTTTTACCCAAATTTTTAATGGAGTGTTGGTATATGGCTGGCTGTCACCCAGGTCACGATCACTTGTAAATATAAAAATCTCATATCGATCACTCATATTCTGTACAAAATTCGTAACAGACCGAATGGGCCCGCCACCTTTAAAACCAGGTTCGTACCAATCAACGAATATGAGAATCCTATCTTTTGGGCTAATTAATTCCATTTTTCTCCAGCCAATATTCCAATACTACAAAAACCCAAATATCCATCCATCGTATTGATGGATCACCTTTAAGAAAATTATTCCAGTAACTTAAAAGTGCATCTTTCTTAATAAATTCTCTTTCCCCCAAACGTTCTAAGTGTGTCACACAAAAATTATTCAACTCATTTTTCATCCATAATTTCCATGGAAAAACAAAACCCTGTTTTTTTCTGAATACAATTTCATCAGGCAACAACGGTTTAACAGATTCTACCAGCAAGCTTTTAGGATAAACAGGTTGTTTAAGCTTATCAGGTATACTTAAAACATATTGTACAAGATCGGTATCAAAAAAAGGTTCCCGAACTTCCAGCGCTACTGCCATGCTCATTTGATCTGTGTCTTTTAAGAGTGTGTGCTGCGTATAGCCCAGATATTCCGCTGCTGACACCTGGCTTAAAACTGGCAAGAGGTGAAGATGATTTTTATAGTCAGATAAAGTTTTTGATAATGCTGTTTGCTGAGAATCGTTCAGGTAACTTATGTTATTGATCTGTTCGGGTGTAATAAGTTGTCTTAACAAAGGATATATATACTCAATATCAGGTGAAGGCACTTTTAATAATTGGCGAAGGCGGGATCGTTTATTTGATAATTTACCTGGCAAAACTGCAGCAGTAAATGAGCGGATAATATTTGTATTTTTCCATAATGTTCTTTTAGCATGCAATTTTCTGAATTGTTCAAAAATAGGATAGCCCGCAAATAATTCATCACCACCTACGCCAGATAATGCCACTGTAATACCTGCTCTTTTGATCGCTTTTGAAACTACAAAAGTATTGATACCATCTCCCGACGGAGTATCCATTGCATTCAAAGCATTTTCCATTTCTTCCAGCATGATGGCAGGAGAAAGTTGAATACGTGTATGATGCGCCTTAAATTTTTTTGCAATCATTTCTGCATATACAGACTCATCAAAAGCTTTCTCGGTAAAAGAAATATTAAAAGTATTCGGCTTTATACCACACAATTCCGCCATTAAACCCACTACAATACTCGAATCAATGCCTCCTGATAAAAATGCGCCAACTGGGACATCGCTCACTAGTCTTTGCTGAATTGAATTGCCAAGTAGTTGATAAATATTTTTTTTAATTTCTGTACCCTCTATTTTTTCAGAAAGTTTTTCTTTATCAAAAACAGTCCAATACTTTTTGATTTCTATTTCACCATTCTTAATCTTAATGGCAGATCCGGCATCTAATTGATAAATACTTTCAACCATAGTGAAAGGAAAACTCACAGATTGATAAGAAAGAAATTCTAATACCGCTTTTTTATTAATCTTCTTCGAAACCAAGCCGGTAGCCAAAATGGCTCTTATTTCGGACGCAAATATTATTTTTTCTTCATCAACATAATAATATAAGGGCTTAACGCCCATCTTATCTCTTACGAGGCAAAGCTCTTTCTCCTGTCGATCCCATATGGCAAATGCATACATTCCTCTGAAATGATCAAGACAACTGATCCCGGATTTAATATACGCAGCTAACAAAACTTCTGTATCGCTTGTAGTTTTAAAAGCATAATCTTGTATTAGTTTCTTTACATCATTATAGTTATACATTTCGCCGTTAAAAACTATTACATATCTTCCTGAGTTGTCTTCAAATGGCTGATTTGCGGCAGAGGAAAGGTCAATAATTGAAAGCCTGCGATGACCAAGGCCTATTTCTTTTTCGGTGAAAATCCCTTCAGCATCGGGGCCGCGATGCGCAATAGCATTAGTCATACGAACAACCGTATCACGCTCTGCATTTTGGCCCTTAAGGTATAAAATTCCGGCTATGCCGCACATAAGGAGTAATAAAGAAACGCTCTTTTACTGGGGGCTGATTGTGATTTTAGTCTTTGCAGGATTAATTACAAATACATTTGCCTTAGTTTCTTCTGTCACAGGCAACGTTTGAGGCTGTACCCCCGGTTTTGATTTGCTTTTTCTTTTGCGTTGATATAAAACGATGTATATTATATTAAGCGCCTGAAAGAAAAGTGTAACTACAAAAAACACTTGAAATTTACGCAGAAATAATGTTCGTATTGAAAAAGTATCAGCCTTTTCTTTACCCATAAAAACGTCTAAGATCTTTTTTAGAGCAGGCATTATAATTGGCACTTTGCTCCAATTAGTATAACGCACACCTTCATACCTGTATCGATCATCATAACCGGGAGGCAATTGTTGTTTATAGTAACTCCAATTATTCTGAACATCACTAAAGCTGGCCAAAGACCCATCAGGCCTGGTAAAAAACAAATCATATAACGGGTCTACCACAATCCAGCTATCCTTATATTTTGCTTCTACAATATTGTGTCCACCAAATACATCACCAACTTTCATTTGTACAATTCTGGATTCAATATCTAATTCCGTTAATAACCTCGCCATTACAAGAGCATAACTGCCGCATGCTCCCTGACCAGTCATTAAATCTACAGATAGCGGTTGAATGAGTCCGGCTTTTACACCTCCAACATTATTAAAAAAATCATGTCTCGATTTAATTGCATTATGAACAACATGTAAACTGTTCAATAATAAAGCGCTATCATTATTATACTCAGTTTTATCCCTTCCTGCGTCAAGAGCAAGTGCTTCAAATAAGTTCTTTTCATAATTGTCTTCACTGTAAAAATATAACGAGAGACCAGTTAAGATGCCGGATACAAAAAAAAGGATATATAACCCGTTTATCGAATGACTATATGATTTTAAACGCCGTAACAATATATATATTTAAACAAAGCAGGCAGTGAAGTTACAACAATAAATACAGCATTAAACAATAAAATGTTATTGTATAGCTATTTTATAATCATTTAGTGGTTTCTATAGCAAAAAACGCTATTTGTCTATCCCTGTCATTGTTTTATATAATTGCAGGTATTCATTGGCGATAGTATCGCCTTCAAATCGCCTGCAATTTTTCAATCCTTCGTTTATAAGTTCTTGCCTGTAAGCTGTGTCGTTAATTATTTTAAGGATTCCATTGCGAATTTCATCAATGTTATAAGGATTAACCAAGCAAGCAGCCTTGCCAGCAATTTCAGGCATACTTGATATATTACTCGTAATTACGGGTCGCCCAGTGGCTTGAGCTTCTATTATAGGCATTCCAAATCCTTCATATGTAGAAACGAAGCTCAACATATCGGAGCTTTTATAATGTTCAACCAGTTCTTTCTCAGATATATTTTCAACATTCTTGTAGTTGATATTTGTTTGCTTCAGCAATTCTTTTTGAGATGATGTCAACTTACCGATGATTAATAAATCGCAAGCAATACCTTTCAGTGCGACAATAACCCTTTCTGTATTTTTATTAGGCGTTGTGCAAAATTGCAGAATAACCGGTTTAATATGATTAAAGGGCTTGGGTTCATACACAAATAAGGACGATACAGCTACTGGTATCACGTGAATTTTATCTGATGAACAGTTTGTGTACTTAATTAACTCCTTCTTGGTAGTCTCTGATACAACTGTTACTAAATTACATTTCTTTAAAGGGTAGGTAAACCAAAAAAATTTGAACAGAAAATGTTTTATTCCCGATGAAGAAGCCAACATTCCACAATCATGTATCGTAAGAATTGTTTTTTTTTTATTCAATAATATAGCGGCAAAATGAACATCTCCGGTAATATGATTAATATCGCCTTGATTTTTATATGCTTCAACCATTATCTGCAGGCGGTCTACAATTCCTTTGCTGTAAAACGAAAAAACCTTTTTCACAGAAAAAATACGTCCTGCAAGTCGCTGTCTTACGTCTTCAAAAATGAATTCTATACTTTTATGAATGGGAAGAGGCTTACGTTGAAAAAAAACAACTTTAATCATCCAGATTAATTAGAATTCCTCCAGGCGCTATGGAGTTGAAATAATCTATTGAGCCTGTCCCGGTACGTATGAAGTGATGAGGTAACTCTTTTATATCCTTCTTCAGCAGTTGCTTCCGCTTTCAATGGGTTGCTTAAAAGAAATTTTGTTTTCGTTACGAGTTCGTCAAATCTAAAAGAATCGAAAAACATCGCTTCAACATCTTCTTTATAAAAAGAAGAATGTCGAATAGTTCTTTCAGCGAGTAGTACACCTTTACATGCCGGTATTTCAAATGTTCGCTGAGTATAATCATCTCTGTTCTCTTTACATAAAAAGCCTAAACTGATCTTCGAATAATAAATCGCCAGTCTCATTTCGTCAGGACCTAATGACTTATGTTGAAGAAACTTTCTTAAAGGCGAAGAGGCACTGATTTTATTAGACCAATTTGGGCCATATATTTTCAGATCGAGCGGTTGATCAATATGGGTAACCAAATATTCCAGTTGCTTGGTACGTAACGGGTAACTGTTGCCAACAAATACAATATCCGATTGCCACTGCTTTTGATCATCTGCCGACGATGTAGGTGGATAATGAATTTTAGGATAGTAGGCAAACATGAACATTTCCACATTTGGATTGTATTTTTTTATTTCTCCTACATTTACTTCCTTGGTACAAAAAACATAATCATACTCCGGTACAGCATTTAATAGAATAGTACTTGTATTGTATGCGAACTCACTAAAAAAGTCATCGTGATTAATTAATACAACCCAGCTCTTGTTGGCCTTTAACTTTTTAATCAACCATTTGTCGATCATAAGTCCTTTTAATACGACAACAATCTCCGGCTTAAATGAAATCGCTTCTTCCAAAAAAAGCCTGCCGTGATCTGCTGCATGTTTTTTTAAAACCTTTCCTTTTCTTAATTTCCTAATTAATCGTAGTGGAAAAGAATTTTCGTATTGTTCTAATATAGATGTTGGACTAAAATAAGAAACCTCATGACCCATTTCCTTTAAGGTTTCAAAATAACACCATGCACCTGACCCGTATTGTTCACACTCGCCGTAAATAAGTACCCGCATGTATCTTTTCTAAGGAATTATTTTTATAAAATAAATAATTTATCAGCTTTATTATTATGAATATCCATAAAAAATAGGTGGCTCCATTTATAATAGATACTGTAGTAAGCACTTGAAAAAATAAGGAGAACTGCAACAAAAGCTTTACTCCCGGGGCAAGCTTCATTCTTACGGCCAAATTATCAAACCACCTGAAAACAAACCATATAAAAAGAAAAAAAAAGGGAAGTACATTTAATGGAAAGTTGTACATAAATTCTGCAAAATAATTAACGCCCCAGCTCGTATACCTATCCAGTTTTGAGCTCAATCCAATTTTGCGGGGCAAAACAAATCCTGTAAAATAATTATAAGAAGGTTTATCAGGCCATACAAATCTTGGTATCAGTTGAAGAATTAATTCCTCGTAGGTTTCTCCATACCTGTACGAAATGTATTGTTTGTCAATCCCTCTTAAAACATATGCTGATTCTCTTCCGTAATTCATCCTGTATGCCAAAAAACCGATGGCCACGTCAACAGGGTCAACCTTTGAATCTACGGATGTAAGTATCGCGTCAACATAATTGCTATCTTTTATCTCCCCTTTTTTCTTTAGGTTTTGAAATGGAAGAATTATAACAAACAATAAAGGACCTAAAATGATACCAGACCAAAGGTATCTTCTATCCCTTAGAACCAATCCCATTACAAGGGAAAATAAAAAAATAAAGAATTCAGAGCGCCACTGTGATAAAAAAGTATTTATTCCAACTAACCCAAATGCGCAAATTAAAAGAAAAACGGACATTTTATTCTTAAGGGATGCGTTGTAAATTATTAAAATTAAAGCGGGAAATAAAAGATTTTTTAATACTAAAAAAAAAGTGCCGGCACCACTCTTTGCAAATTCTTCATTACCGACCGCATATCCAATGATTGATAATACCAATACAATTCCGGAAAGCCTGTTAATTTCTCTTTTTTTATTAATGATGCCAATTAATATATTTTTATCAACCTTCTTTTTATAGTCAATTACAAAAAAAATAATCGTACACATCAAATACGATAGAAAAATTACCCAGAGTGCCTTATTAAGAAATTGATGCAGTGCTTTAGCCGCAAATCTATCCCAACTTATTTTGGCAAAACCATACGCAAAAGGACCAAAACCAAAAAAAAATAGAAGATTTATATGAAATCCTCCTTGGGCAGTAGCGAAACGATTTCGCCTGATCAGGATTACAATGTTAAAAGTGGCTATTAAAATAATGCCAGTGGCCAACAATGTATTTTCTGAAATTACAGACATCCTTTACTGCATTATTATATTATTGGGTGTAATATGTGTTATTGTCTGTAACTATTTTTTTAGAAATGCTGCTAAAAGAGAGTTAACCGTCTTTCTATATCCGAAATTTTCAATAAAAAACTTCAGGGCTTTAAAGTTGCCTTTAAATATTTGCTTGAGGGGTTGCTTTATTAAATAATATCCGTAAATGTTACTAAAATCCTTTTCACATTCGCGTCTTTCGGCGGAATTCATATGATTCAGCAAATAATCAATAATTATTTTTATTTCTTTGATTTTAGTAAATGCACGTGCCCCTTCAGCACTGGTTTGCAGCGGGTGAAATCTTATCTGGCAGGTTTTTGCGGGATTATATGCAATTCCAAATTCAATTCCCGCTCTGCTTAACAGATCAAAGTCTCCGGTGTATAACATATTTGCATCAAAATGATTTATTTTATTATACACCTCCCTTCTTAACGTAATATTAGATTGGCTTCCCGAAATACAACCCCATTTATATAGTTTGGTTGCAGCAAGGCTTCCTGACATTTTTTCCTTCAGATCATTATTCCTTTCTATGTAGTCTAAACTCGAACCCGTTGTCGATCCGTTTTGATCTATCATGTCATAGTTGGTAAAAGACAAGCCAATGTCGGGATTATTAATCATGTATGCCTCACTTAGAATAATATCATCGTCAAGCATGAGATCATCATGACTGAAGAGCCTGAATAATTCGCCATTTGCGTGGGTAGCCGCTTCATTTAATGTTCCCCAGCATTTCAGGCTAGTTTTATTTTTGTAATATTTTACCTTTTCTGATAAATACTTTTTGCATAAAATTTCCGTATCATCAGTTGAACAATCATCCTGGATTATTAATTCCCAGTTGCCCCGCTGTTTTAAGATCGTTTCTATGGAAGATGCGATATAGTTTGCCCCATTGTAGACAGGCAATAAAATAGATGTTAACATTAATTTATTTTTACAGGAAAGGTGGATATGGCTGTCCCTTTATTCACACTATTAATTACCTCCTTTGAAAAATCCAGTGATTCCCCAATAACCTGGTGCATATCCAAATATCTATACGTTCCCAGCCGTCCTATAAACGAAAGTTTTTTTTCATTTTCAGCCAACCGAAAATATTTCGCCAAAATTATTTTGTCAGTTGTCAAGCGCTTGGGATAGAATGGAACATCTCCTTTTTCAGTTTCTTTGCTATACTCTTTAAAAACAACCGTTTTATCAAAGTTTTCCCAAGGCGTAAAATGCTTGTGCTCATGAACCCTTGTGTGAGGAACTTTTAATGAAGTATAATTGATAACTGCATTGCCCTGGAAATCTCCCAGCGCAATACTTTTCTCAAAATAAATGGTTCTGTAACCTAATGCACCTTCACAATATTTAAAATATTTATCTATAGGCCCGGAATAAAATATATGAGTGAAGCGTGAAATATTTTGAATGGACTCGAACGTTTTATTAAGTACTATTGAAATTCTGGAATGGTTCAGCATGTTTTGAATTAAATCAGTATAGCCTTTTAAAGGAATTCCCTGGTATTTACTATTATAATAATTATCATCATAATTAAACCGGATGGGAAGTCTTTGCAGGATAGATGCAGGTAGTTCTGTGGGCTCACAGCCCCATTGTTTTTTTGTATATCCGTAAAAAAAATTTTCATATAGCGCTTTACCGCAGAATTTTAAAGCCTGCTCTTCAAAATTCCGTGGCTCTTCTTTATAAGAAGCCGCTATAGATTCAAAAAAAACCCTGGCTTCAGATGGAGAAAAATTTTTAGCAAAAAATTGATTAATGGTGAGTAGGTTCAGCGGTAAAGAAAAAACACCTTTTTCCGTAACGGCCTTAACCCTGTTGATATAGTTGCCAAAGGCAGCAAACCGGTTTACATATGCCCACACATCTTCGCGGCTGGTATGAAAAATATGCGGTCCATATTTGTGAATCATAATGCCTGTCTCTTCGTCTTTTTCTGTATGGCAATTCCCGGCTATATGGTCTCTCTCGTCAATTATTTCTATATAACAATCTTCCATTTGCTCTACCAGTTCCCTGGCGAGCACCGCTCCGGCAAAACCGGCGCCCACTATTAAAAAAGTCTTTTCCATTCGTAAATCATGCCATCGTAATATAAAAATACATATCCCTTATTTATGCTAACGATATTATTCTCTCATAAATAAGGCCGAACTGAGTTTCCCAATTATCCTATTCATACGCATTATAACGTTCCCAAATATTTATTTTTTTACTACCCAAAATGATGATGGTATTGCATCATGAGGTAGTCGCTTAGATAAATTCAACTTGGTTCTAAAAAACCAATTATTGTAATAATAAGCAAATGCTGTAGGGCAAAATATTTCATACTTATCAGCATTTGCAAAATAAAAATCCAAAACAACTTTCTGTTCCCCCCATTGAGGATTTACATCATAAGGATAATAAATATCATGATGATGTATTATAACCCCCGATTTTAACACAGGCAAGATATGTTTAACATGGTATTCTGCCTCCTCTTTATAATGACTGCTATCTATAAATAAAATATCTCCTTTGGTTAGCTCCTCAAATAACTCCAAAGGAACTTCTTCACATTTAGACATAATAAATTTTATATCATGTTGGGGAAGAATTGTTCTTGGCTCTGGGTCTATTGCAGTAATAGAGGCGTTATTTGCTTTATAATATGCAAACTGCGTTGAACCTCCCGACCCAATTTCTATAATTCTAGCTGGTAAAAACTTTTTTATTACAAAATCATAGATTTCCAAATCTCCTCCTCCATAATTACATCCTTCGAAAAAGGGGGGCAACCCTTTTTTTGGGGATAGCGCTTCAATAAACATTTGCAAATTGCCAATTAATAATGTATCATATTTTCTATCCGCAACGGAAATAGCGCTGACAGTTTTTATTCTTTTTGTAAAAAACCTCTTTTTAATATATGACCGAAGCCATATGATAGGGATGTATTTTTTGCCTAACAGCTTAAGCAGGTATTTATCAACTTTTCTCATAATTTTTCAATAATAGATGAAATTAATTTCACAATTATATTTTTTTAAAACCGCCTGTTGTTAAATAAAAATGAATTCAATTCATAAATTTCTTTTTGAGAGCCGGATGGCGGAAATATATATTAGATATCCAATGTCTGCCCCTAATAAAGTTTTCATCCATATTTCATCCCAAGGCCTTGCCCATAAAAATACTCCTTTTCAAGTTTCCTTTGCGTTATCAGTTTTTTGTTTTTTGCTCATATACTTTTCTGGCCTTCCCCATCATCAAGAATATAAAATGTTGAGGCAGATTTTCAAAAGCTTTTCTCATTTTTTCAATTCCTCCATACTCACCCTATTGCACCTGCACGTAATAAATAAACCTTGACTCAATAGATATGTGGCACATTGTCTCAATAATTCTCCTGTTAACCAACTTCTATGATTACTAGATATAACATCCTGTTAGCTGGCAGTTAAATTGTAGCTGTTTTCAGAAATTATTTCCTCATATACAGGTTTAAATTGATTTTCCCAATTGTATTTTTTTAAAAATGCCTGCCTGTTATTAGTACCTAAACGAAGTCTGTATTCTTTATCTGCTGCAAGATTTAGAAGGACTTTTTGAGTATCAATAAAAATGTTTTGAATACTCAGTTTGCAAAAACCATGTATTTCATTATATATACTATCCATACGCGAATCTTCATAACTGACAATGGGAATGCCTGCAGCCATATACTGGAAAAGCCTGTTATTAGAAAGCGATGAATTCAATTCATACATCTCTTTATAGGGACCTGAAGTTGATTTTATATGAACCAAATGCCCAACATCCGCGCCTAGTAGTGTTTTTTTCCATATTTCATCAGAAGGCCTAACCCATAAGAAAACTCTTTTCGCAAGATCTTTTTGTTTTATAAGTGCATTTATTTTTAGCTCAAACTCTTTTTCAGGCCTTCCCATCATCAAAAAAATAAAATGCTTTGGCAAATACTGCATTGCATCTATCGTTTCTTCAATTCCTCCCAATTCTCCTATGGCCCCAGCTCGCAATAATATGAACGCTGAATCAAAAGTAATAGAAGCGCCCTGACGAATTAGTTCATTCCGAAGCCATTTATTAGCAGATAATTGAACTTCGTCAAACTCGCTCAATCGTGGACAATTGTGACAAACCAAAGGAGCTTTTTCTAAATTTCCCATCATTTTAGCCAAGTCAGCTTTAAAAGAATCACTTGATACAGTTAAATCACAATCGCGAATTTTTCTCCATCCTTTTTTATTAATCCATCTATCAAAATTTCCGGCGTGTTTGGTTAAAGGAATATCAACAACATTACATACAGTAAAACATTTTTTTTTCTTGGCCATTTTAAAGTTTATTGCTGCAACTGCAGTAAAGTGTACTACCCAAACAATGGCTCCCGGATTTGAGGAAATCCATCTATTAAGTTGTTTTTTATACGAAATCCACTCAAGAATGTTTTTAAGAACCCTGATTTTCTTTAGAACTTTAGGATAAACAAACTCTGTTTCAATATTTTCCTCTAAAGAAAATGATTGCTCTTGTGAATGCTTTTTTAAATGAATTACTGAAACTTTATACCCAAAATCCAAAAAGGAGAGCATTGTATTTCTTGACGGGGGTTCAGAAAAAACATACCCGAACCCCGTAATTAAAACTTTAGGTTTACTCAACGCGGGCATTATTTTATGTAATATCTACATGTAAAATCCACATGATGCAAAAGTGGTATTATTCCTTTATCAACAAAGAATTCATCAATTGCTTTTTTGCAACCTTCCCATGCTCCGTAGTCATCAATCATAATAATTCCACCATCAACTACTTTGTCGTAAAGCTCGTTCATACAAACTTTGGTAGACTCATACCAATCTCCATCTAACCTTAAAAAGGCGATTTTTTCTGGTTTTTTTAAAAGTAATGTTTTTTCAAAAAGTCCTTTTACTATTACACGGTTCGACACAGGAAATTTCAAGTCATCGAGCACCTCATTCACAAAACTTTCGTCTGCAATACATAATTCTTGTTTATTATCGTTATCTACTGCCGTTTTATAGTAATTATCGGCATCGATTCCATCCTCATCGGAAGGAACAGGCAGTCCTTCATATGTATCGTACATCCATACATTTCTGTATATAGTTGAAGAATATGCGAGGTGGCAGCCCGCCATCAAAGCAGCATTACCACCTTTCCAAACTCCGCATTCTACATAATCTCCGGCAATTTTTGATTCTTCAACATACTTTACCAGGTGATGTAAAGCAAACATGCGTTCCAAGGAGCCCATTGAATAAGGTGCACATTTTCTAATGAGTGTCAAGGCTTCATCCTGGTAATCGTATACCTTCTTGTCAAAGTTTAGTGAATTTATTTTGTAGGTATCGGTTGCAACACCAAAAGATAGCTCTCCTTTCTTATAAACTTCAAAGCCAAGTTTATTTATAATACTTTTTATTAATTTTTTCATGTAAAATCAAGTGTTAACTATGGCTCATTTATTTTGCTCTGGCTATTGTTAGAATAGAAGGGTAGTTTTTTTTCATCTTTCCCAGGAACTTAATAAGACCCAGATTTTTTGTATAAGTAATACCTGTTGGACCATATAATACCTTCTGATCTTCGATTTCGAAACCTGATTCAATCAATAGATTAGCAACCGTTTGGAAATTCCAGCAATAAAAATGCTTGTTATCATCCTGGCGCTTAACAGGAAAGGCCTGGAATTTTTTCTGCAGGAAGAATTACTATCAGTACTCCTTTATCTGACAGCACTCTTCTGAATTCCTTTAACTCATGCGTTGGATTTAGTGCGTGTTCTAAAGCATGAGAACTCAACACATAATTATAGTGTCTTGAGGGGATTTCTGTTGTTTGATCAAATACTTTCCTCCCTTTTCTTTTTAAAAATTGCAGCGCCACAGGTGAAGGATCAAAGCAATCAGCATTTAATGCGGCACTTATTTGTCCCAGTCCTGCTCCGTAATCCAACACGCTCGTCCCTATATCTATTGAAATCTTATTGGCATCAAAAATTGCATATTTCCAAAATATTGAAATACGCTCATAGTAATCTGGCTCAAAGATTTTACCATAATGAGTTTTATAATAATGATCGTCGTAAAACGAAGATTCAGTAGTCATCTATTATGATTTTTGAATTAATAAACCAATGCTTTGTGAAAAAAGTTTTCCCGGGAGCTTAAGTCTATAGTGCACTAAAGGCAAAGCATCTTCATTAGCATATGAATATTTTAATATTTTCAGATTATTTTCTCCAGAGATGCGTTCAAAGTCTTTTATAACAAGCGCAGTAATGTGTGCGGGATAAGAGGGGTCCTGGAAATATCTATGTTCACCTTTTAATAAAAAAGTTAGTTTACTATAAACGCTATGGTTGTTTGGAGTAGTGATAAACGCATATCCCCCAGGTTTAATTATTCTATTTAATTCTCTAAAAAAATGTCTCGGATTTTCAAGATGTTCAAGTACTTCCAGCGAGAATGCAAAATCAATGCTCTCATTGGGCAAGCCCCATTTTAGATTTAAATCACTTTGAATTGTTTTTACATTTGTAGCTATATGAGGGGTTTGATAAGCGTCAACTGCAAATACTTCTTTAAAATAGGAACTTAATATTTTTGATAATTGACCTTCTCCAGACCCAATGTCTGCCGCTACAATTGAAGAAGCGTTAACACCGGTTGCTTTTATAGCATCAAGTGCCATTCTTTTGGTAAAGTAGTTTGAACTTCCTTTTTCCTGTTTACCAACTTGCATGAAAATTAGAATATAAGATTAATTAAAAGTAGAACCCCACCAATTAATGGTAATTTGGGAATCTAACGTCTCAAAGTATTTTTTCTTGAGGTCTGAACCAAGATTTTTATTACTGCTAATTCTCTTTTTCATTTCGAGAATCGCACTTTTTAGATTATCGGGTGAAGGTTTGGTTATAATTATTCCGTCATGAAATGTCTCAAAATCTCTTAAGCCCCCCCCATCAAATGCAATTACAGGAACGCCTCTTGAAATGGATTCTGTAAAAACAAGTGGCAAACCTTCAGCACCTACACTGGGAATAATTGTTATAGAAATATCATCTAAAATATTTTTTATGTCATTTTCCGCATCATACTCTCCAAAATAGTAAAAAGGGTCTGGTAATTTTTTTGTTAACTTTTCATAATATAAGCTACCAGGGTCTAGCTCATTATTGCCATGAATATAACATTTAATCTCATTTTCCAAAAGCCAACTACTCTCAAGATTGAGTATATAATCTATGCCTTTTGAAATGAGAACTCTGCCTAAATAACAAATAACTCCATTAAATTCCTTTTGCTTAATAATATCTGTATTTTCCTTTTTACAATAAGGAAGAAAAAAAGCTGTTGGTGAAAAACCCATTTTTTTATATTGAGCAAGTTGATAATCTGTACAGAGTATCAAAAATCTTGCTTTTTGAAAAACCTTTTTGTATAAATAAGGGTAGGAGAAAAATAATGATTTAGAGAAATCGGAATGGTGATGATGAACCCAATTTTTAAAGTTGAAAGTACGTTGAATTACATAAATTAAATTACTCGTAAAAGCATTTGTATATAAAACAACATCATCATCACCGCCTTTAATTTTGTAAATAAGTGAAATAATTAGCTTAAAAGATTTTATTCTTTTATAAATATTTCCTTCAGATGATAACTCATAAACATTTACTCCCCGTTGTATAAGTAATGTCTTTTTTTCTTTATTGAAATGCAAGGAATTTATGATAAAATGTATATCGAATACGTCAGAAGTATAAAGACAAAAATTAAATAAATGAGTTTCTATTCCACCTGTTCTATTTAATTTACCTCCAAATATGATCAGTTTTCTTTTAGCCATTTTATTTTCTAATCATTTCTTCATACTTCTTAATCGCCCTGTTTCCATAGTCACTCCAGGTAAATGATGATTTAATCTTGTCAACTGCATTTTTACTCATGTTTATTCTGTCATTTTTATTTTTGAACAGATAAACAATTCTTTCTTTTAACTCCTTAACGTCTTTAACGGGAACAACAAAACCTTCTTTTTGATCTTCTATAAGATCGTCTCCCCCTGTGTTGGTTGTACATATAAGCGGAAGGCCACAGGCCATCGCCTGGGCTTGTACCATCGCCATTCCTTCTTCAATAGAGCAAATTGTAAAAACATCGCATTGATTATATAAGTTTGACAATTCATGCTGAGCCACAGGCGGTACAAGTTTGATATTGGGACTTGCGTACTTAATAAGAAAAGGTTTTATTTCTTCCTCAAGCTTACCAACTAACCAAAGTTCGCTTTGGTTTAAAGCTAATTCATTAAAAGCCTGCAATAAATAATGTACGCCTTTTCGAATACTTAAAGCACCAGCATAAATAATTCTGAACGAATCATGCTTTACAGGCTTATACTCAAAGTGTTTGATGTCAGCACCAAATGCATTTACAAAAAGCTTTTTTTCACTTATACCGTGCTTCAAAAAACTTCTTTTTACAAAAGAAGAGGGAATACTTATAATATCAGCCATTTCATACTCCTCTAATTCTCTTTCAATACGTTCACTTGAAAAGCTTTTTTCAAGAGCAGTAGTGTCAACATTATAACATCCATACTCGGGCAATAAAATATCCCTCTGCTCTATAACGTGCGCACTACCTCTTTCCAATACTGTTTTAATTCCACGTTGACGGGCTTTATTAATAATAGGAAGCGCTTGTAGTCCCCATGTAACCACTATGTCTTCATTTTGCAGTTGAGAAGCTACCCATCTTCCAAACTGATCGTCACTTTTAAAGCTATTATCATTAAAAACGTAAGTGCGTATTGCACTGAGAAAATTCGTCTTTACGAGATTGCTTTCAATTTGATATCCAATGCTATTGCTTTTACCCAAAAAACTTCCGTAAAAAGAAGTATATAAGGTTTGAAGCTTTTTGTGTAAGGCTAATTGTTGAGCCAGTTGGAACCCATGAAATTTCTGCCTTACCGCAACCGATACTTTCACTAAGCTTTTGTTTGAACGGACTCCACTAAAGCCTTCCATTTTTCTTTTTCCTGATCCATTGAATAATGCTCAAGAACGTGGCGAAAACCGTTTGTGGACAGGGTGCTTGCTAACACCGGATTGGTAAGCATTTTTTCTATAGCCGCTGCCAAAGTTATTTCATCTTTCACCGGAACTAATAAGCCCGTATAACCATCAATCACTAACTCCCTGTTACCGGGGATATCCGTTGCAATAACCGGTACTTTTGCAGCCATTGCCTCAATTATGGCCCCCGGTAACCCTTCGGAGAGACTTGGCAAAACAAAAAGATCGCTTTGTGATAAAAATTTAACGGGTGCTTTTTCAAAACCGTTAAAAAAAATGTTTTGCAGTCCATTTGTTTCAACAAACACCTTCAGCTCCCGTTCAGACTCCCCCTCCCCAACCAACATTAATTTTACATCTATTTTTTTTGATACGATTTTGATCGCCTTTAATAGTGTTAACTGATCTTTTTGAGGGCTAAGCCTTCCTACGCATACAATAATCCTGGCATTGCTTTTTTCTTGATTTGCTGATTTAAAAAGCCTGGCCTCTTCTTCAATTTTAGCGATGGGTCGCGAATTAGGGATGACCATACAATTATCGGCATTAAAAAAGGCTTTATAATTATCTACCTGGGAGTAGCCACACAGTACTGTTTTGAAAGATCGCTTCACAACAAATTTCTTTATTAAGGTAGTTAACCTGCTTTTGGAAATTTGATCGATACTTGTAGGAATAAGCCTTTCTGCAAGTATAAATTTTTTCTTACTTAAAGCAAGCCACAATTGTAACCACCTGTTGCTATCGAGATGATGACACCAGATAATATAAATTCCCCTAACCTTTCTTGTTAATTGATACGCTTTGAATAGCCCCGTTAAAAAATATGTTGAATTATTAGGAACGGTATGGTAATGAACAGAAAAGTTAGGCTCTCTAACGAAAGCTTTTACCTCCTTAACCGCCTGTGGATGTATTACAAATTCAATGTCATAATTGCTTTTTAAATAATCCACAGTTCTGCACAAACTTATCTCTGCCCCTCCATACGCTGGGCCGGGGCTATCCGCACAAAATACCAACCTGCTATTTTTCTGCAACAACCAATACGTTTGGTGAGTATAAATGAAGCTTACGGCACACATAATTAATTGCATGCCCCAGGCCACGCACAATTGGTAATGTAAGGTTTACCAAAAATTTAAAGCGCCCATTATATGGTTGATTGAAATAGTAAACTGGTACCACGTCCTGTATATAGAGATACCTGATTTCTTTTATTCTGAAGTTGTTCTGTTTAAATCCGTTTCTAATTTGTGTTTTAGAAAAACCATGGTAATGACCCGTAAAAAAATCCCAAAAATGTACTACAAAGCGGGTTTTGTATTCTTCCGATCCAAACAGTCCCCGTAGATATTCATATATTTTTGTAAAACTTATTTTTTGCCTGTATATAACCAGCAATATAAATATTGACCAGAAATAGGTAGTGGTAGTAAGAAAAAAAAGTCCTCCTGGTTTTAAGACCTCATAAGCATTTTGAAGAAATTTTCTATAATCCTTTACATGTTCAATTACTTCAATAGAAAAAACCATATCAAAATAATTATGTGGCAAATCTATAGGCTTTCCCAAATCAAACTGGTATATTTTATCATAGCTAGCTTTAAAAGAAGACGATTGAATGGCGTCGGAGTAATCTACACCCGATAGTTGTTTCGATTGTGATTTCAGAAAAGCACCATGAAATCCATTTCCGCATCCGAAATCAAGTAGTATATCTGTAGAATATTCTTTTTTAAATTTAAAAAAGGCTTCATGAATATGTGGAATACTGGCCTTGTGAAATCCCCCAATCCCATCGTCGTAATATCTATTGTCATAATTAAATGTTCTCTCCATTTTTTTCCTGGTAATATTGCCGTTAAAAGTTAAACAAACCCCATTATTTCTTTTTTACCAACATTTGCCAGCCTAAAGAAATTACCGCCGGATTTTTTTTTCGGAATCCATCAATAACAAATAAAAAACCGGTAAATGGATATAGAATCCAGTATAGAATATCGCTGAATGGTCTCCTGGAAATCATTTGACCTGCAGCAATATAAATTGAAGCAATTAAAACGCTGAAAACACTGCCCCTGTCGTCTATAAATTCCACGCTCATACCATTATCTTCCGCAAGTTTACACATACCATAATGTGTAATTCTCCTAAAATCGAAAGGAACTTCGTGGTGTTCAATAAACATTGGAGCTGTTAAAAAACCGTAACCCCCCGGCTTTAATACGCGGCCCATTTCAGCAACGAGAATGGCAGGATCAATACAATGTTCCAACACCTCTGTACAAATAAAACTATCGAAGCTTTTATCATCAAAAGGAAGATATTTTCCATCAAACAGAACATCTATATTTCTGGTCTCGTGCAACGAGGTTTGCACATCAACCCCAATATATTCATCGCATTGAATGAGGCTTTTGTAGGGTTTGTTTCCGCAACCAACATCTACTAATTTACCCGTAAGCTTATTGGTTGCCTTTAGGAGGGATGACAGAATTTTCTTTCTATGAAGATAGAGTGTAAACGTCCATGGCCCTAATTTAGGCTTCAGAAAATTCTCTTTTGCACTGTAATCAGGCGGAGAAAACATTATTTCCTTTAATTAGCTTTCTTGTTTTAAATCCTAACAATTTTTCATATCCAAAAATGTTAACACTTGCCAACCACATTATTCCTACTAAAATCGCCGTCGCAATTATTTTTGCCAAAAACAATGATAGATTTGTTTCTATCGGCATATAAAAAAATGAGCTTCCTCCTATAAGTATCATCACCATTAGCCATGCAATTATTTTAAAGGGAATAATTTTTCGGACAATCAAATACCCTGTTAAAAATGTTACCTGCAGGAATGCGGTAATTGAAGACGCCCAAAAAATACCCTCAAGTGAGAAATAATGCACCAGTGAGATGCCCAGCAAGACTTTAAATATGGCCTGAACCCATGAAAGTCGTGTTGTGATGCTAACTTCCCCAATAGAAATAAGATACATACCCAGACAATTGCCTACAATTCTAAAAAAAACAAGGATAGCCATTAAAATACTTAGCGCATGATAGTTAGGATAGTAATACTCATTGTTATTTATCCATATCTGTATAAACGAGGGCAACCACAAAGCAATACCAACAGCTACTATTAGGGCTCCGCCAGATATCATTAATAAAACTTTTTGAAAAAGTTTTTTACTCTCATGTTCTGATCTTCCATGAGCGAGAGCAAAACCGGGCGTGGAGCTTGTGGTAAACCTGGTGATCAAATCAAACAACATTTGAGGAAATCTCCACCATATAACATATATACCAACCAGGTTGAGTAATCCCGCCGAATTAAGAATTATTACATCAGATGTTGCTTCAATAGTCCAGGCTAATCCTCCCAGGGTTGTTGCAATTGAGAACCTGATTGTTTTTTTTTCTAAATCTTTATTTCTTTCGCCAGGCTCATTCTGTAACCAACGACATCTTTTTTTTACGTTCCATTGTAAAAAAAGGATATTACAGAAGCCCCAGAAAATTAGTGCTATTGGCAAGGAATAAATCCCACCGCCATTTAACAGCAATATATAACCCAGCAAGGTGGATAATATATTTATAACTACATTATTTAAGTTTGCCAGATATTGCAGATTGGAGCCTATTAGTGCCGCTATATTTGGTACAACACTGAAAGTAATGAGTTGTGATAACCCGAACAACAATACCAACTGTACGCTGGTACGTATATCGTATTCTTTCTGCAAACCAAAGCCAAAGTGGAAAAATAATGCAATAACGATTATGCTTAACGCGGCAATAGCAATGATCCGGATATTAAATCGTCTTATAAACCAGTAAGCCTGATTAGCTGTATGATTGTCAGCCTTTCCAAGATTTAATGAAATTTCCCTTGATATTGCATAATCAAGTCCCAACTGAAAGATCATAAAGTAACTAACGATCTGAAAAATAAATCCGTATAAGGAAAACTCGAGGGGAGATACCATTTTTGTAAGCGCCTTTACAAAAACCAATTGCATAAATAAACCGGAGATTACTCCCAGAATACTGGTGAAATATGCTTTTGCTATTGCAGATTGTAAAATGCGACGAAAAAGAACACGAAACTCCATCAACAACTTTTCAGAAAATTATCTATCTTTTTATTTGCCCGTAATTATAGACCGTATTTTCTCTAAAATATTTTTTTTAGATTTAGATCCTGTTTCAAAATAATTTTCCCCATACCCATAACCATAACCGTAGCCGTAACCGTAGCCATAGCCATAACTACCTTCCGCATTAACGTCATTAATAATAACTGAAAGATTGGGCACTTTTTTGCTGGTATATAACTCATCCAGTAATTCAATTTGCTTTTTATGTGTATAGTTGTGTCTGGTTATATATATAGTGGCATTTGCATACTGTCCGATAGTATCTGCATCACTCACCAAACCTACGGGAGCGGTATCAACCACAACAATGTCAAACATCTTCTTTAATAAGTTGAACATCTCTCCAATTTTCATATCCAACAATAATTCTCCGGGATTAGGAGGTATGGGACCACAAGGAATAACAAATAAGTTATCAGTTTCGGGTACAGGATATATTATGTCAGCTATTTCCTTGTCTCCAATTATATAGTTTGTCAATCCTGTTTTTTCATTGAGCCCTAACCCTTGCGCTACTTTTGGTTTACGAATATCGAATTCTACTATTACCGTCTTTTTTCCTGTTAGCGCAATTACTGCCGCCAAATTAGCACAGATAAAAGATTTGCCTTCACCACTAAACGAAGAAGTAATCATAATAACCGAATTACCTTTATGCGGCAGGATATATTGGAGATTGGAACGAATCATGCGAAACTGTTCAGCGATAAATTGCCTGCTATTTTTTGTTACAACCAATGATCTTGTTCCCTCGGAGTGTCCTATTTCGCCAATAATTGGTGCATTTGTTATCTGCTCAATATCTGAACGGGAACCTATTTTATCATTTAAAAATTCTTTTAGTGCAATTACTCCAAGAGGTAATGCCAATCCTAATATGGTAGCAATAATGTAAAGAGCCTTATGATTGGGAGAAACAGGATAGTCGGATGAACGAGCAGGTTCCAATACCTTAATATTAGAAATGGTAGACGCTGAAGAAATCGACGTTTCTAATTTTTTCTGCAGCAAAAATGAATATAACTCCTGCAGAATATTTTGTTGGCGTGTTACTTCCAGTAACTGTTTCTCTTTTCCAGGTATAGCAACCAGTTCTCTATCGATAATTCTTTTTTTACTTGTTAAGTCATTTTGTATTACTAAATATGTTTTCCGGATGTTCTGCAGATTTTCAATAATATCCTCCCTTATTTTTTCAATTGCAGCTTCATAACTTTGTATTAACGGGTTTTCAGCAGTTGTTGTTTTTAACGCAGTTTCTCTTTCTATCTGAAGTTTATTATATTCAGTTACATGTTGTACTAAAGAAGGCTCTTCAATTCCTAACGTGGAAGATACTTTTCTATAAGGATTTCTTTTATCACTGATATAAGCAATGAGATAATCTATTACCTTAAGCCTAACACCCTGTTGTGCTAGTTCTTTTTCAGATGATGATAATTCTTCAAAAAAAATTTGTGATTGTTGTTCTGTATTAAAAATCCTGTTTTTTTCTCTATTCTTCTGCAAATCACGCTCTACTCCTCCCAATTCATATCTTACAGTATCTAACTGCTCATCAATAAAAGTAAGCATGCTTTCAGATTGTTGAATCTTATCCTCCCTGCTTGATTTGAGGTATTCCTGCATATATTGGTTAATAATTGATAACCCTATATGCGGGTTTGAGGTTTGATACGACAGATTCAAAACATTTGTAAAGTCGCCAGCTTGTTCTACTTTTAGTGAATTGCTTAACCCTGCAGCTATTGCTTCTACCGGTTGCCAGGAAACAATAAAAATATTACTGGGATAAGATCCTATTGTTTTAGGAGAAGAAAGTACCCTGAATTGAACTTGTGGAAGCGCAATAACCTGTCCAAAATTATAAATTTCATTATGATTATTGAGTTTAAAATTATCGTTATTTAGTATGGTGAGCGTAACAGAGAAAGATTGACTTGAATCCTTTAAAGAAAGAATATCAAATTTAAAAGGAACGTCCGAAGGATGGATCTCAGATACCCTGATGTTGCCTTTATTACCAAAACTTAATTGAAATTGCAAGGTATTTATCACTCTTGCGCCCATGGTTCTCGATTTGAGAATTTCAATTTCATCATTCAGGTTATTACTCGCTCCCTGCATTAAAAATATATCGTCAAATTTTTCATTGCCTCCGTTGGCATGCCGGTCATTCTTTACTAATATCTTACCAGAAATACTATAAATTGGAGTAGAATACCTGAGTTTCATGTAAGCCAAAAAAAACATAGCTATCAGGGAAAAAGCAATCCAGGGCCAATAGCGAAAATATTTTAATAAAAACTCTTTCGCACTAAGTTGAAGCTTTCTTTTTCGATTAGCTTCGGCGTTATAAAAGTCTTCCTGCATCTGCATTTGTTTAAATCACTAGTTTTAGTACCAGACCCGTTGTATTTGTACCATTCTTATTTTAAAATAATATTAAGCAAAACCCCAAGCGATGTTACTATGGTTGCTATGGTTGCTACTATCGTTAAATTCCTGGCGGTAGTTTGATCAGATACTGTAGGTTTTTTCGGGTTTGATTTTACAATTATGATATCATTTTGCTGCAAATAGTAATATGGCGAAATCAATATTTTAGGATTACTTACATCAAGCATACCAAATGTTCTTTTTCCATTGACTTCTCTTATCACCATGATACTATCTTTCAATCCGAATAAGGTAAAATCTCCCGCCATTCCCAACGCTTCAAGAATATTTGTTTTTTCACCTGGAATATTATAAACACCTTGGCGATTTACCTCGCCTAATACTGTAATTTTGTAGTTTAAAAACTTAATACTACAATAAGGATTTTTCAAATATTTTGAAAGTTTTTCCTGAAGCAATGCACCTAACCCTGCTTTAGTTAATCCTTCCGCATGAACAGGTCCAAGATTCTGAATTTGAATATTGCCCTGGACATCCACAAGATAGCCGGGCACAGTTTGAGACGCGGAACCCACCGATCCTGATAATATTGCTCCTGTTGTAAATGCTCCACTGGCTGATTGAACATTACTCATCTGCTGATTATAAATAGCCGTAGCCTCAGGATTATCACTATAAACAGTTATTCCTATTAAATCTCCCTTTTGTATAATGGGCTCCGGAATATTTAACTGGCTCAGGGCTGCTGTATCGAAAGGACCTTGAAGATATTGCACCTGTCTTTGGGTGCGGCAAGAGGAAAATAATAGGAGAAGGCAGGCTATGCCGGGGAGGGCTTTGCCAAAAACGCTAAGTAGTGAAATAAATTGGGATTGGATTTTCATGTATGTTGTAATTGGTTTGGTTCATTTTACTAAAATAGGATTGGGAAAATATCTTAAATTATAACGCTTCTATTTCATTTTTGTTTAAGCTGGCTGTAAGCTTAAATCCGAGGCTATGTAAAATTATCTGTACTTTATTCTTATCCGTTTTAACAACAACTCCTTCTTCATCCATCAATACTCCACTGGTGATTTTAACCTTTTGGTTTAAAATGAGCTTTAATGGTTCTGCATGTACATGATCATATTCGTTTAAAAACCGCTTTATTAACTGTATCTCTTTTTCTTTTACTATAGCAGGTTTGCTATTCCAGTATACAAAATTTACTACTCCTCTCACAGATCTCACTTTTATTTTTTCTTCTTCCTTTATCTGAACAAACACATAGGATTTAAACAAAGGCTCTTCTACTATCTTATACCGGTCACTCCACTTTTTCCTTACCTTATTTAAAGGACAATACACATGAATTCCCTTTTCTGAAAGTAAAGCAAATACCCTCTTCTCCCATCTTGGCTTTGTATAAACAGCGTACCAATTCTTTATCTCGCTCATGTATGGTGTATTGTTGAAGCAACAGCGATATAAATTTCGCTTTAATATTCATATTAAAATCAGGATGCAGAAAGTTAAATTTAACGATTGATCTTTGATTTTATGCACAGCTTCGCCCTCTCAGTCACATACTAATTTTTGTAACTGTTGGCTTAAACAGCATCTTTCCTTCGGGAATACATTTTCACATTTAAATTGAATATTGAAAAAGGGTGGCGGGAGCTTGTACCCTCTGCAAAAGCATATAAAGCTTTTGCAACAATTCTTGTGGTTGTGCTTCCTAAGGAAAGAACTTAAACAAACTCAAGCGTTTACAGGAACGCAAGGGTTTAAATTTTCGTATCGCAAATATAGATTTTTAATGTATAGGTTTTTACAAATGCCCGAAGGGTTTATCCCGGCAAAATACATGGCAACATGCCTTATGCTATTAGGAAGGGGATATAGTATAAAGTAAATATCCCCGGCTATGTATTTACGTAAGTGCATATACATATTTGGAGTACAATTTCAGCAATGATCCTTTAAACGTAGTGGTAACGCCAGAGAGGAACCAATTGCAGGCTTCACAAAAATTACGCTTTGTGCTTTTCCTGCATTTCAAGAATAATCTTTTCTAAACCCGTCATCATGCCCGCAGTTTGTACTGCGTGACTGCCAGAACCAATATTAAGGCTAAATACGGGTTTGGTATTCGTAATTTCTCCCAAAAAATTTCGCTCATGCGCTCATCGTAATGCTGTCCGGAATGAACGATCGTTTCTGGAATTCCTTGCTCAATTAGAGCCTTCGACACCACAGCGGCTTTTACAATTGAGGACGGGCGCCTATTAAAGTAGCTATCATTACTTATTGAGACTATAAATTCTTTCAATAATTTCTACCACCTTCAAGCCTTCAAGGGCATTGGTGGTAATAGGAGACCTGCCTTTTAATACATCCACCACATTCTCAAAAATGTAGTGGTGATTGGCTGCCGACCCTTTGTAAGGACCATAATCATTTGGGGGATTGGCTGGTGGTAATACTGGCATTGTATAATCTTTAATATGGCAAAACTCTACCTCATTCATATATTGACCGCCCACTTTTACCATTCCATTTTCAGCTATTACAGTAATACTGCTCTCAAGATTTTTATTCCAGCAAGAGGTAGAATAACTGAAATTTCCCATTCCTCCATTTACAAAATCAAACTGAACAATGCCGGAATCTTCGAATTCTGTTAGCCCGATATGATTGAAATTGGCAAACCTGCCGTTTAAGTTGATAATATCACCAAACAGCCAGAACATGATATCAATAAAGTGCGAAAATTGGGTAAAGAGTGTTCCGCCATCTAATTTTTTTGTTCCATGCCAGTTGCCCTTTGTATAATAACGGTCGTCTCTGTTCCAATAACAATTGATCTGAACCATATAAATTTTCCCTAATATCCCCTTCAGTAAAATATCTTTTAACCATACTGATGTAGGAGAATACCTGTTCTGCATTATGCAAAACACCTGCTTATGTTGGTGTAAGGCTTCGTATATAATTTTTTCGCAACCAGCTTTGGTAAGCGCCATAGGCTTTTCAATCAACACATGTTTTCCTGCTTTTAAACCCATTAAGGCATGTTCTTCATGAAATCCGTTGGGTGTAGCAATACTCAGTACATCAAAATCTGTTTTGCTTTTTAAAAGTTCTTCTACTGAATTAAAATAAAATTGTGGCTTATCATTATTAAACTTAACACCTGCTTCTGGTAAAACATCACATCCTGCCACCCATTCACATTCTGCATTCTGGCTTACCATTGCACCGTGGCGTTTTCCTATATGTCCAAGACCAGCTATCGCAAACTTAATTTTGTTTCCGTCGTTCATATCGCTGTTGTTACTGTTTTATCTTTTAATATATATTTTTCCTTTGTTTCGGGGCAAAAGGCAATCCCCTTTTCGTCAAATTCCAGCTTGTGTCCGTTTTTACTCATCCAACCTATTTGCCGGGCGGGGTTTCCTACCACCATTGCATAAGCGGGCACAGGTTTTGTTATTACCGCTCCCGCACCAATAAATGCATATTCTCCTATTTCGTATCCACACACAATAGTGGCATTGGCGCCAATGCTCGCACCTTTCCGTACTATTGTTTCGCGGTATTCGTTTTTGCGCGCCACAGCGCTACGGGGATTATACACATTAGTAAAAACCATAGAGGGGCCTAAAAAAACATCATCCTCACAAATTACACCGGTATATACTGAAACATTGTTCTGCACTTTTACATTATTGCCTAATGTGACTTCTGGTGAAACCACTACATTTTGACCGATATTACATCGCTCACCAATAATGCAGCCGGGCATAATATGTGAAAAGTGCCAGATTTTCGTATCGTTTCCAATAACACAACCCTCGTCAATAACGGCGGTAGGATGCGCAAAATAACCCATAAAAGATGCTTTTAATTGCACTCGTTGTTTATGAAGAAAACAAGGCTTCCGATTAATTCAGATGCCTGTATAAACGCTCCGCATTAAAATTTCGTATCGCAAATATATATTAAAAGCTTTAACATCTTCTGAACGGGCACAATCATCTGAATTGCTAACTTCGTGTTCATAACAATGTGGAAATTTATTTTATACATCTTCCTGGGTTACTTTTTGTACCGTTTCATAACAGGTTTTCTTATTCCTGTATTCAAAACCGGAAAACAGATCAGAAGGCAGTTTAATGATATGCAGCAACGCATGCAGGATCAAATGAACCAGCAGCAACAACCTCCTTTTTCTCCTCAAACCAAAGACCAGGGTAAAACCACTGCTGGCGATTATATTGATTTTGAAGAAGTGAAATAACCTACATTTGCCATCCTTTTTCATCTCATTCAAAATACTATGGCAGATCAATTTTTCGATTTTGGATTGATTGGGTTAGGCGTTATGGGACGCAACCTCCTTTTAAATATGGCCGATCATGGCTTTGCTGTTATTGGATATAACAGGTCTCCTCAAAAAGTTACCGAATTAGAATCAGAGATTGTTGCTGGCACTACGGTAAAAGGTACCTCGGATCTTACGGTAATGGTTAACGCGTTAAAATCTCCCCGTAAAATTATGATGCTGGTTCAGGCGGGCAAACCGGTTGACGATGTGTTGGAAGAATTAATTCCATTGTTGGACAAAGGAGACATTGTTATTGATGGTGGAAATTCTCATTATACTGATACGCTTCGCCGCGTTCAATATATGCAGGACAAAGGATTTCATTTCATGGGTGTAGGGGTTTCGGGTGGTGAAGAAGGCGCAAGAAGAGGACCGAGCATTATGCCCGGCGGTGATCCTGAAGCATATCCGTTTGTAAAACCAATGCTGGAAGCCGTATCTGCAAAGGTAAATGGCGAACCTTGCGTTGCACATTTGGGTAAGGGTGCTGCAGGGCATTATGTAAAAATGGTACATAATGGAATTGAATACGGGATAATGCAACTGATAAGTGAAGTTTATGATGTATTGCATAGAGGATATGGTTTGAACAATGATGAATTGCATGCCATTTTCAAAGAATGGAATGAAGGCGAGCTGCAATCTTTCCTGGTTGAAATAACAAGAGATATATTTTTAAAGAATGATGATAAAACCGGTAAAAGACTGGTGGACGTTATTCTGGATAAAGCCGGCTCAAAAGGTACCGGTAAGTGGACTTCGCAAGACGCGATGGATCTTGGTATCGCCATCCCCACTATTGATGTGGCAGTAAGCATGCGCAATCTTTCTGCTTTAAAACAGGAACGGGTAAGCGCTGCTAAAGTATATCCCTCGTCTACAAAAATTACTGGTGTTTCTAAAGAAGAAATTATTCAACAGGCAAGAGAAGCA
This sequence comes from Agriterribacter sp., assembly GCA_047600465.1. GTDB lineage: Bacteria > Bacteroidota > Bacteroidia > Chitinophagales > Chitinophagaceae > Agriterribacter. Next base: position 1,174,356 of record JASGKU010000004.1, on the reverse strand, counting down.
TTATTTTTTGGAACATTGATCAGCTATGCACAAGGACTTGCGCTGCTGTATGTGGCATCTAAAGAATATGGCATGGAAATACCGTTGCCGCAAGTGGTGAAAATATGGAGAGGTGGTTGTATCATCCGTTCTACGTTGCTCGAAATATATTATAAGGCATATACTAATAATCCCTCGCTGTCAAACATTTTGTTAGACAGTAATATCGCCGCATTGATCTCTTCAAGAGAATCTAATACACGCAAATTCATTGCAACTGCTGTTACTGCAGGTATTCCTGCCAGCGCATTGAGTGTGTCGTTGGGTTATTTTGATGCATACCGCAGCGAGGTAATGCCTACCAATCTTATTCAGGCACAACGCGACTTTTTTGGCGCACATACTTTTCAACGTATAGACCAGGAAGGCATTTTCCATGCTGAATGGCAATAACATTTTTTAGAATTTTTTTATATGCAAACTCATAAACGTCCGCCTGCATCATTGATATTTATTTTTGGCGGAAGCGGAGATCTGAATCTCCGCAAGCTTACGCCCGCTTTATATAATTTGTTCCTTGATGAATGGATGCCCGAAAAATTCGGCATTGTTGGTATAGGACGATCGGAATATTCTGACGAGGCCTACAGAGGTCATCTACTGGAAGGAATAAAGAAATTTTCCCGTCGTAAAGATGAAGAGAATGGCCACTGGGCAGATTTCTCCCAACATATAACTTATCTGCAGATGGATGCAGAAGACGCCGCTTCTTACTCTAAGATCAGCGACTTTGTAAAGACAAAGGAACAGGAGTACGGCGAGCATCCCAATGTGATATTTTACCTGGCAGTAGCTCCTCAACTCGTACCAGATATTGCCAGCAAACTCGGTCCATTGAATATTTGCGCTGATACAAAATGCACACGCATTGTGGTTGAAAAACCTTTTGGTCACGATTTGAAAAGCGCTCAGGAGCTTAACCAATTGTTGAGCACGATGTTCGACGAGAACCAGATTTTCCGTATTGATCATTACCTGGGTAAAGAAACTGTTCAGAATATATTAGCCCTGCGTTTTGCCAATGCTTTATTTGAACCGATATGGAACCGTAATTATATCGCTAATGTACAGATTACAGCCTCTGAAACAGTAGGGGCTGAAAGCAGGGGTGCATACTATGAGAAATCAGGTGCATTGCGCGATATGGTGCAGAACCATATGTTACAATTATTATGCATGGTAGCCATGGAAGCCCCCGTTTCTTTTGATGCCAATGAAATCCGCAATAAAAAAGTGGATGTATTGAACGCTATCCGCAAAATTGATCACAGCCAGGTGCAGGATTTTGCGGTTCGGGGTCAATATGCTGAAGGCTGGATGCAGGCAGAAAAAGTTGTTGCGTACAGAAATGAAAAAAATGTAGCTCCCGATTCAAACATAGAAACCTTCGCTGCGCTTAAATTTTATATTGATAACTGGCGCTGGCAGGATGTTCCTTTTTATGTAAGAACAGGTAAACGCATGAATAGTAAAGCCACGATCATTACTATACAATTCCGTCCTGCGCCAAGTTTTGCGTTTCCTCCTGAAGCTGCAGACAGTTGGAGACCAAACCGCTTAACCATCAGCATTCAACCGGAAATGGATATCCGCCTGCGTTTCCAGGCAAAACGTCCGGGACAGAACTTGGTGTTAAGTCCTGTAGAAATGGTTTTCAATTACGACCAGGCATATGAGGAGCACGAACCGGAAGCATATGAAACGTTGCTGCTGGATGTAATGGAAGGCAATGCAACTTTGTTTATGCGGGCAGACCAGGTGGAAGCTGCATGGAAAATCATTATGCCAATACTTGAAACCTGGGAAACACGCGAACCGGTAGATTTTCCTAATTATGCACCGTCTTCATGGGGACCAGAAGATGCAGAAGCTTTAATAGCAAGAGATGGTTTTAATTGGGTAACCTTAGCGGGACCGCATGAATAAAAAGTAAACTTCTTTTTTGATTTTGCTTAATCGTCATTTATGTTTCTTCATATAGAACCTACGCCTGATGAACTAAGTAAGGTATTGGCAGAATGGATCACCTCTACTATTGAAACCGTTCTACAGAAACAGGATCGGTTTACGTGGGTTGTAACAGGTGGTAATTCACCTAAGCAGTTGTATGATCTGCTTTCCAATGCTCCATACAAAACCAGGATTGACTGGAGCAAATTGCATATTTTTTGGGGTGATGAACGGGCTGTTCCTTTTAATGATGATAGGAACAATGCAAAAATGACTTACGAGCATTTATTGAATAATGTTCCAGTAATTCCTTCGCAGGTGCATGTTATGCGCACAGATATAGAGCCAGCGCAATCTGCCCGGGAATATGAAACAATATTGAAAACATATTTTACTGAAACAGGTAATACATTCGACCTTGTATTATCTGGCATGGGTGATGACGGTCATACGCTTTCCTTATTTCCGGGAACTGCTGTAATACATGAACAACAGGCGTGGGTAAGCGCTTTTTATCTTGCGCCTCAGCAGATGTTTCGCATAACCCTTACTGCACCCATTGTAAACCGTGCAGCTAAAGTGGCTTTTTTAACTTTCGGTGCTGGCAAAGCCAAGGCACTATTCCAGGTGCTGGAAGGTCAAAAAAATGTTGATGTCTATCCTTCTCAAATTATACAACCCGCCTCCGGAGAATTACATTGGTTTACCGACAAAGCAGCAGCAGAACTCTTGAAAAATAAAAAACCGTGAATCCAATAATGGTTCACGGTTATCTGTAGAGATAGAACTTATATTACTTTCTGCTGCTTAATTTAGAAAGCAGTCTCAATATTTCAAGATACAACCATACAATAGTAACCATCAGTCCAAAAGCGCCATACCATTCCATGTATTTGGGTGCACCTGCATCTGCTCCTTTTTCAATCATATCAAAATCAAGAATAAGATTCAGCGCCGCAATGCCAACAACAATCAATGAGAAAATAATTCCGAATGTTGTGCCCTGGTGAATGAATGGAATATCTATATTAAAGAAGCGCAGCACTATAGTGATCAAATAAAAAATCGCTATTCCTGCTGTAGCGGTTATAATAACGGATTTAAATGTTTCTGTAGCTCTTATGATCCGCATATTGTATAATACAAACATGGCTATTGCAACACCGAAGGTTAACCCTACAGCTTGTGTGATTATAAATGGTGCCTTTTGCGCAAAAGCAAAATTGTAGTACGCTGAAATTCCTCCAACAAACAGCCCTTCTAACAAAGCATATGCTGGTGCTAAATAAGGCGCCCAGGTTTTTTTAAATACTATTACTATTGCCAGTATTAATCCGCCTATGGCACCAGTCCACATATAGGGTGATACGTCTACTCCTTTATTAAAGCTGTACCAGCTAAAAAAAGCTGCCGCCATTACCATCAAAAATAAAAAGCCAAATTTGTTGAGCGTTCCTCTTACCGTCATTACATTCTGCGCATCTACAGTAATCGAAGATTGAAACATTTTCTCGGTAAGTGTTGGGTTACCGGATTTAAATAATTCCATATTGATGTTTTTAGGGTTTAAAGATAACTAATTTTTTGAGGCTTTATTTGCCGTCCGCACTTTATGTTAGCTAACTTTGCAACGTTTAACTTTAAATAAAAAAAATGGCTGCCCATACAGAGGTTCTCCAGGAAGTAGTGATAAAATTTGCAGGCGATAGTGGCGATGGTATGCAACTTACCGGAAGTCAATTTACCAACAATACAGCTTTACTCGGAATAGATCTGGCAACTTTCCCGGATTTTCCCGCGGAAATACGTGCACCGCAGGGTACATTACCGGGCGTGAGTGGGTATCAATTGCGTTTTTCAAGCGATATGGTATATACGCCTGGTGATGAATGTGATGTATTGGTAGCCATGAACGCCGCCGCTTTAAAAGTAAACTTAAAAACCCTCAAGAAAGGGGGGAAGATCATTGTGAATACGGATGGGTTTGATGTAAAAAACCTGCGGTTGGCAAATTATCCTGATGGTATCAATCCCCTGGAAGATCATAGCCTGGAGAGCTATGAAGTGATAAAAATGGACGTCACAAAAATGACCCGTGAAGCGCTGAAAGACATTTCCATGGGCACCAAAGAGAAAGATCGTGCAAAAAATATGTTTGTTCTGGGCTTTTTATACTGGATGTATAACCGCAATATGGAAAGCTCTATCGACTTTTTAAAAGAAAAGTTTGGCAAAAAGGCTGAGATATTTGAAAGCAATATAAAAGCATTGCGGGCCGGATATAATTTTGGAGATACTACCGAAACAACCGGCATTACCTATACTGTTTCAAAAGCAAGAATGCAGCCGGGAACTTACCGGTCCATAATGGGCAACCAGGCCTTGTCTTATGGTTTGATTGCTTTTTCTCAAAAAAGCGAATTGCCTTTGTTTTTAGGCTCTTACCCTATTACACCAGCTTCTGATATACTGCATGAACTGAGCCGGCATAAAGCTTTTGGTATCCGCACTTTTCAGGCTGAAGATGAAATAGCCGCAATTTCATCTGCCATAGGTGCTTCATATGGAGGAAGCCTGGGTGTAACCACTACTTCCGGGCCAGGAATGGCGTTAAAGGCAGAAGCAATGGGTTTGGCCGTGATGCTCGAAATTCCGTTAATTATTATAGATGTTCAGCGTGGTGGGCCTTCTACCGGTTTGCCTACCAAAACAGAACAAAGCGATTTATTGCAGGCCTATTATGGTAGAAATGGAGAATGCCCGATGCCAGTTATTGCCGCATCTACGCCCAGTGATTGTTTTGCCGCGATATATGAAGCCTGCCGCATTTCGGTTGAACATATGACCCCGGTTATTTTTTTGAGTGATGGTTATATTGCCAATGGAGCGGAGCCGTGGCGTTTTCCTTCGAGCGAAGACCTTGCTTCGATACATGTTCATTTCAAAACCGAATTGGGGTATGGCGAAGAAAAATTTCAGCCATATCTCAGAGATGAAAATCTTGTACGCCCTTGGGCTATTCCCGGCACGCCGGGATTGGAGCATCGGATTGGTGGAATTGAAAAACAGAACATTACAGGTAATGTGAGCTATGATCCGGAAAATCACCAGTTGATGGTAAAGATCAGGGAAGAAAAAGTAGAGAAAATCGCTTTGGATATTCCTGATCAGACTTTAGATAGCGGCCCGGAAAAAGGAAAGATTCTCGTATTGGGTTGGGGTTCTACATATGGCGTAATAAAAACTACCCTTGCTGCTTTGCAGGCGGAGGGACACAAAATTTCGCATGCGCATTTGCGGTATATGCGACCATTTCCTAAGAATCTTGGAGACATTATCAAAAACTTTGAGCATATTCTTATCCCTGAAATTAATAACGGTCAACTCATCAAAATTATCAGGGATAAATATTTTGTTGACGCAAAGGGTTACAACAAAATAATGGGTGTTCCTATTACCAAAACAGAACTCACTGAATTCATCAGGAAAATGCTGTAACAGGTTTTTCTTTTGTATTTTTTAACAGCCGTCTGTTTATCCCTGGTATGGAAATTTTTTTGACGGGCATCTAAGCCCGCATGAGAAAGTCAACCATACTTATAATCACGCTGCTGTTCATCTTTGTAATAAGCGCCAGTGGCTGGTATTACAGCCGGCTTTATTCAAAAAATAACGTTGCAAAAATTTTTCCCAAAACAACAGACAGTACAACAATTGCCAAAGTCATTAAATTAAATGCACATATTCGCTTGCTTGCGCAAAGAGTAAATAATAAATACAATACAGACTGGGGATTTTTTATTGACATGAGTATTGAATCAGGTAAAAAAAGATTTTTTGTGGTTGATCTTACGCATCAAAAAATAATTGATTCCGGTCTTGTAACGCATGGGCGTTGCAACGAAAACTGGTTAAGCGGAAGAAAATACAGCAATGAAGTTGGCGGTGGTTGTACCTCGCTAGGCATTTATAAAATTGGCAATTCTTATAATGGCCGCTTTGGTTTGGCTTATAAATTATATGGTCTTGATTCAACCAACAGCAACGCCTTTCAACGATTTGTGGTTTTACATTCCATGGAATGTATACCCGAAAAAGAATGTTTTCCTTATCCTATTTGCCAAAGCGATGGGTGCCCCTCTGTTTCTCCGGGGTTTTTGAAAAAGCTACAAGTCTTATTGGATTCATCCAGCAAGCCGGTTCTATTATATATTTATGAATAGAAAATGATAAGTAGCTTAGGATCCAAGTCAATCAACTTATTGAAGAGATTGCGGCCGCAGCTTTATATACTGGTACTGTGCTGCAGGGCTCGCCAAACATAAGGCTTTTAACCACGGGCCTCAGTTTATTGGTTACTGCAACATAAGCAGACTCAGGAATAACTATATCTCCACAGCCTTTTATAACTATTCTTTTACCCACATATTTATTTTCATCAATCTGCTGAATTTTTTCTACCAGCATTTTTTGAATTACCTGCTCTTTACTTCCAAAATCAATATTTTTTGCAACGGGTTGCAAGTAGCTTGCAATAAGCATGTATGCCCACATAGGTATAATGGCGTCGGCTGTATTTGTAAGCGCGATATATTTATCCCGGTATCCTTCCCAATCCGTGGTTTTCAATTTTTCTCTGAATTCTTTTTCTTTCAATATTAGCTCCCTGAAAAGAAAAGGTTTAATATCAAAAACTGTTATTTCTTCCCTTGGATAATATTCTTCTAGGTCAATTGTTATGATCCCGCTTTCTGCAACTTTATTAATAATCTCCTCACTCATGCCACAAAGTTATTGAAATAATAAAAAAGGATTGCCGCTATAAAATGGCAATCCTTTCCTATAAAAATAATACTATTAAAAGCCCGCATCCAGGCGTTTGTCTTTCACTGTTGCCGCATCTCTCAATGCCTGCATCAACCCATAACCTATTCTTTGTTTCATTTGCATCACTGTTCCCTTGCGCTGTTCTTCTATATTAGCTGCATCGTTTGGCAATGCTCCAATATTTTTTACAGAAACCGCATATACACCGGTTGATCCATGTAATACCGGAGATACTTTTCCCTGGTACCCCTTATTAAAAGCGGCCCCTATCAAAATCAATTCATTTCCAATTCCCTGTTTAAAATTTTCTGAAAAGCGGATACTATCACCCTGCATTACCTGCACTCCAGCATTTTTTGCTGCTTCGTCCAAACTTGCGAATTTTCCGAATTTCTGTGATAACAATTCCGCTTTCTTTTTATTGCGCAAAATAGGCTCAACAGTAACCCTGGCGGTAGAAGCACTTTGTGTTCCTTCTTCTTTTTCGCCGGTAATTATTGCCACCACATATTGATCGCCTATTGTTTGCGGATCAGAAACTGTTCCGGTTTTATTGGTGAACAACCATTTTACCAAAGCCCTTGAAGTTCCTAAGGCAGGAATCTGGTAATCCATTTCTTTTATATTGTCGGCGATTCTTTTGTTTATTTTTTGTTTTGCCGCATTGTCATCAAACTCTTTTTCTGTGCGGCTGGCAGATGCAAACTGGTTTGCCAATGCTGAAGCGGCATCATCCGTTTCTTTACTCGCTTCTATTGGCTTTGCCAGGTATGCTATTTTAAATGCCTGCTCAAAGTTTTTCTGGTCTTCAATTTCAATATAGTGATAGCCGTATTCTGTTTTTACTACTCCTTTATCTCCTGTCTTTCCTTCAAAACAAAAATCATTAAACGCTTTTACCATTTGGCCTCCGGCAAAGTATCCTAAATCTCCTAGTTTTATTTTTGAACTTTCGTCATCAGAATATTTAACAACCAACTGCTCAAAGGAAGCACCGCCCGCAATTGCCTTCTGAATACTGTCAATTCTTTGTTTTGCTACAGAATCTTCTATGGTGGGTTGCCCTGATTGAGGATCAAGAGTGGCTATTAATATATGACGTGCCTTTACAGAATCGGGTAATGTTTTTGATCCGATCATTCTGGCTATGGTAATGCTGCTGGCATCATAATACGGCCCATATACCTGACCAGGCTGTAAGGTCAGCAATGTATCTTTTTGAGGAACCTGTATTCTGCTTTTATTTATATATCCATCAAAAAAGGCAGACTTGGTTCCGTTTCTTGTAACAAAGACACCAGGATCCGGAGCTTCTGCAAAAGCCTTTTTCATTTCGTCCATCTTATTCCACAGGGTTGTACTATCTGACTTGTTTGGGCCGGCATTAAACGTTACATAAGCAATGCTTCTTGTTTTCTCCTGCTTGAAATTGTCTTTATGATTCTGAATATAATCGTTGATTTCTGCATCAGAAACTTTTGCAGCAGAATCTGCTACTGTAGCATATGACAAACCAACATAGGAGATATCAGAAATCTGACCGTTAACCGCATTTTGTTTTTCAGCAAGCCATTTAGGAATATAAGTAGCATTGGTGAAAATGGTCATGAACTTGCTTTGAAGCTGGCTTAATATAATAGGATCTATCAACTGCTCATTTACCATTTGTATCTGGTTCGCATCTTTGCTTTTTTGCAAATTTCTAAATGCTGTTCTTGCTGCTTCTATATTATATTGTCCTGTCTTTTTATCTGTAAACTGTTGTTTGAATTCCTGTGGAGCATCATCACTAAAAAGTAAATCAGCAAATTCCTTCGAGGTAAATTCAAGTCCAAGTTTTTTTGCTTCGGTTGAAATAATTTCTCTGCTGATCATGCCATTCCATATCTGGTTCTGTATTTGTTCGCGCATGGTTTCATCTACACGATATGATTGCGACTGGTATTGCGCTTCTGTTGCTTTTACTCTCTGATCAAACTCCTGGCGTTTTATTTCCGTTCCATTTACTTCACCAATAGTAGTAGAAGAAGGATCGGAGCCTGCTCTTGCTCTTCCTACGTATGCATCCTGAATCAAAAACCCGATAAGACTTATGGCAATAATCCCAAACACCAGTATGGCTGCTTTGTCACGAATAGTCTGAATGATAGACATATAATATTAAGTGTGTTTTTTTATTGGACGGCAAAAATAGGGTAATAAAAGTTTATCAACAAATTGTGGAAAACAGCCTGAAAGCGGCTACCATTCTCATTTTTTATGGTGAATATCTAAGCTGCATTTCCAGGCAATAATTTCTCGGCTTTTTTCGTTTTTATATAATCAACATGGCTTTGTTGAAAACTCAATTTTCTGTTGAAAACCCGGCTTTGATATTTTAAAAAGAGTGGGAATTTTGAAAAAATTATCTTTTGGTTTTGAAATATTTTCTCCTCTTCTCTCTTTTGATCGGAGTTATTAAAAATTTATCCCGTCTTATCAACAGCCAGATAAATCGATTTAAAAAACTTTTTCTCCGCCCCATCATTTATTCAACACTGTTAATAAAGTAAGCATATTCAACCCTGTATTGATGGAGCAATGTTTATTGTTTGTGAAATAAAGTGAATAACTGAATAATTTTAACTTTGCCAAATGTTGTGTTTTATTTTATATCCCCAAATTCACATACCTAATAGTAGTAGGGCTTTTAAATAAATAATTAAATATTATTAAATACTATGGCAATAATTAACATTGATGAAGCAAAGAAAAATGTTGAGCGGGTTGGCTTTTTAGATATTAACATTGATGTTCGTTTAGATCTTTTCAAAGAAATTGAAAGATTAAAAAAGGAAAAGAATGCCGTTATTCTTGCACACTATTACCAGGAGCCGGATATACAAGATGTGGCTGATTATATTGGAGATAGTTTGGGTTTGGCACAACAGGCAGAAAAAACGACTGCTGATATTATTGTTTTTGCTGGCGTTCACTTTATGGCTGAAACAGCCAAGATATTGAACCCTGAAAAAAAAGTATTATTGCCTGATTTGAAAGCAGGTTGTTCTCTGTCTGATTCTGCGCCGCCGGTATTATTTAAAAAATTCAAAGATCAGTACCCGGATCATTTAGTAATTTCTTATATCAATTGTTCTGCAGGAATAAAAGCATTAAGCGATATTATCTGTACTTCTTCCAATGCCAAACAAATTGTAGAAAGTTTGCCAAAGGATCAGAAGATCATTTTTGCGCCTGATAAAAACCTTGGGGCTTATATCAATAAAAAAACACGACGCAATATGATATTGTGGGATGGCGCCTGTATGGTGCATGAAATATTCAGCAGAGAAAAAATTACCAAGTTAAAAATAAGACATCCCCAGGCAAAGGTGATTGCGCATCCTGAATGCGAAGAAGTGGTATTGCAGTTGGCAGATTTTATAGGATCTACCACGCAATTGCTGAAGTATTCAGAAACCGATCCTTCAAAAGAATATATTGTTGCTACGGAAACAGGTATTCTGCACCAGATGCAAAAGAATTCTCCTGATAAGATTTTTATTCCCGCTCCGCCTGATAATAGTTGTGCATGTAATGATTGTCCGCATATGAAGCTGAATACATTGGAGAAACTTTTTCTGTGTATGGAATACGAAGCTCCTGAATTAATAATGGAAGAACACTTGCGTATAGCGGCATTGAAGCCGATTAAAAGAATGCTTGAGATAAGTGCTCAATTGGGTTTGTAAAAATATTATCTGCCCATATATACCATCAGAATTTGTACATCTGTAGGATTGACCCCTGAGATGCGTGAGGCTTGTCCCAAAGTTCTGGGCTGTATCCGTATGAATTTTTGTCTTGCCTCGGTAGAAAGGGCTGATATGTTGCTGTAATTGAAATTCTGTGGAATGATCAGATCTTCTAGTTTACTCATTTTTTCTACCAGCTCTTTTTCCTTTTCTATATACACATTGTATTTTATCTGGATTTCACTTTGTTCCAGGATTTCTTTAGGAGTAGTATTAATGGATGAATGAAGTCTTGGAATTTCTTTCATCATTGTGTATAGATCTATATCCGGTCTCAATAAAAGTTGTGAAGCTTTTTGTTTTTGTTGTAATGGCGCAGATTGAATTTTTTCGAGGTAATTGTTTGTCTCTTCCGGCGACAATGTTATTTCAGATAAGAGGTCTATTGTTTTTTGAACGAAAGATTCCTTTTCCTTGACAGCATTCATTCTTGCTTCAGAGGCAAGACCTAAATCGTATCCTTTTTTGGTAAGTCTCATATCAGCATTGTCCTGGCGGAGCAGTGTTCTGAACTCTGCCCGGCTTGTAAACATTCTGTATGGTTCTTCTGTTCCTTTGCTTATAAGGTCATCAATCAAAACACCTATATAAGCTTCACTTCTTTTTAGAACAAAAGGTTCTTTTTCTGCAACCTTTAAATGAGCATTAATACCTGCCATTAAACCCTGGCAAGCTGCTTCTTCATAACCTGTAGTGCCGTTTATCTGGCCTGCGAAAAACAAATTATTTATAAGCTTTGTTTCAAGTGTGTACTCTAATTGTGTTGGAGGAAAATAATCGTATTCAATAGCGTAACCCGGGCGAAACAATTTTGCAGTCTCAAAACCAGGTATAATACGAATTGCTTCGTATTGAACATCTTCAGGTAAGGATGTTGAAAATCCATTTACATATATTTCAATGGTATTCCACCCTTCGGGCTCAACAAAAATCTGGTGGCGATCACGATCGGAGAACCTGTTTATTTTATCTTCTATGCTTGGGCAATACCTGGGACCAACACCGTCAATTCTTCCTGCAAACATCGGGCTCCTATCAAAACCTGTTTTCAGTTTATCATGAACCTGCTGGTTAGTATAAGTAATCCAACAGCTTCTTTGAAGAGAAGGATCAATTTTTTTTACATCTGTAAAACTAAAACCTATTATTTCATCATCTCCTTTTTGTTCTTCCATTTTGGAATAATCCAAACTTCTTCCATCAATGCGTGGAGGTGTTCCTGTTTTTAATCTATCACTTTCGAAACCCAGTTCAACCAATTGTTCGGTAATACCAGTGGCTGCTTTTTCAGCAACCCTGCCACCGCCAAATTGTTTTTCGCCGATATGAATAATGCCATTTAAAAATGTTCCGTTGGTAAGTACTACGGCTTTGGCGGTAATATGATGTCCGAGTCCGGTAATAACTCCAACACATCTTTTTCCTTTTACCAATAGTCCCTTCACCATGTCCTGGTAAAAATCAAGGTTGTTGGTTTGTTCTAATTTTTCTCTCCAGGTTTGTGCAAATAACATGCGGTCGCTTTGTGCTCTTGGGCTCCACATAGCAGGACCTTTTGATTTGTTCAGCATCCTGAATTGGATCATCGACAAATCTGTAACTATCCCAGAATAGCCACCCAAGGCATCAATCTCTCTTACAATCTGGCCTTTGGCAATACCACCCATAGCAGGGTTACAACTCATCTGAGCGATGGTTTGCATATTCATCGTAACCAACAAGGTGCGGCTACCCATATTGGCAGCAGCAGCAGCGGCTTCGCAGCCGGCATGTCCGGCACCTACCACAATTACATCGTATTCCTGAAACATTCGGCAAAAGTAATGCGAACAATTGTAAGAGAAGAGAATAAAACAATTGATATATGATAACGTTTCACGTGAAACATCATTCACAAGCAAAATCCTGCACCAGGAAGTACATTTCTGGTTTGCCTTTGATAGCATAAAACCCCACACCGATTTTTTTTACTTTGCTATCAAGCATATTTCTACGATGCCCAAGATTTTTTACACCATGATCAATGAGTAAGAAAATAACAGACTCCAGCGGAGACAATCTTCCTTCATAAATGTTTTCAGAAACACATTGTACAAAACCAGCAGCATTCATTCTCTGTTGGAATGAAAGTCCGGATGAAGAGGAGTGACTGATATCTAAACCTTTTGACCCAAGATCTTTTGCATGTCCTAGAGAAGTTTGGTTCAATTTTTCGAAAGGCGTTAATACTTGAACTGGCGCCATATTTTTAAGTTCACTGAGGAGAGACTTAGTATAGCTACTTTTTGTTTCTGGAAATTGCTGTAAAAAAGGGGTCAAAATAGTTGAAGCAAATTCCTGTGGCTTTAAACGAACATAGTTGATCCAATAAACAACTTCTTGTTCGTCCTTATTAAGAGAAGTATAGGCACCATTAGAAACTAAGAAATGCTGTAAAGCTGTGTCTTTTTCTGTCTCCATTACAAATGGCTTATCACTGAAAGTTATACTTCCCTGGCTATAAGAGGAAACAAAAGAAATGAGCACAATAAAAATAAGTGTGAAACGTTTCACGTGGAACCCTGTTTAATTAATCAAAATATTCACGCAAGTAACGATCTTCTTTCTTGCGCATTATCTCCTTGTCGGCTTTTAACTTATCCTTATACCCGCATAAATGAAGTGCTCCGTGAAAGATCACCCTGTGCAATTCCTTTAAAAAACTCGTACCAAAGGTTTGGGCGTTTTCCTTAACTCTGTCTATACTGATGTAAATTTCTCCATCCGTTTTTACTGATCCTAATTCGAAAGTGATAATGTCTGTGTAATAATGGTGCCGGAGATATTGGGCGTTTATTTTTAAGAGGTCTTCATCCGAACAAAAAATATATCGTAAAGAGTCAAGTGGTCGCTTTTCCTTTTTAAAAAGCTGTTCTATAAAGCCCTTTAACTCCTTTCTATTTTGCAGGCCTATCTTCGCATAGGGGAAAAAAAATTGAACAGAACTCATTTAGTATTATTCCTTTTCCAAAAATCGTAATGAATAAAACAAAACTACCAATAGATTTGTGATTATGAAAAGGCTGTCGGAAATAGCACCAGGAATTGATGTTATAATAAAGCAAGTAGAGAGTACAGAAATTTTTTTAAAGCTGATGGAGATGGGTTTTATTCCTGGTGAAGTAATAAGCATTGTGCAGGTTGCCCCGCTGGGAGATCCTATATCTGTAACGGTTGCGGGATATAACTTAAGTTTGCGGTTGAATGAAGCAGAGCATGTGTTGGTAGAAGAAATATAGAAGCAAACCAGGCAAACAAGCATTGATGGAAATTGGATTGTACTTCGGCTCTTTTAATCCCATTCATCATGGGCATTTAATAATAGCGAATTTTATATTGGACCATACAAAACTTGAACAGGTTTGGTTTGTAGTATCTCCTCAAAATCCATTCAAAGTTTCTTCCTCTTTATTGAACGAATATCACAGGTTACATTTGGTACGTACCGCTATTGAAGGTGAGCGAAATTTAAAAGCAACGGATATAGAATTTCATTTGCCAAAACCTTCCTATACAATTGATACGCTTGCATACCTGGAAGAGAAATATCCTCAACATTCTTTTTCTCTTATAATGGGAGGAGATAGTTTTCAAAACCTTGATAAATGGAAAAACGCAGATGTAATTATAAAACGATATCCCATCTATATTTATAACAGACCAGGTTTTCCTGTAACTCCACACAATGAGCTCCAGGTAATTGTGAACGCACCATTGCTGGAGATATCCGCCACTTATATAAGAAATTGCATAAAGAATGGAAAATCAATCCGTTATATGGTTCCTGATGTTGTAAAAGAAGAAATTGAGAAGAGTAATTATTATAAATCTTAAAAGATCCAACCTAGCAACAGGCAGGCAACCACAATGATGGGAGCAGGTAACCTTGTAAAACTGAGCAAAAGGAATGTGCCAATAATTACTCCCAGATTTAATAAGCTGACCATGCTTGATTCATTTATTTCGAATATGGCAATGTCTTTCATGAGGAATAAAGTAGATGCCGCCATGATCCCAACCACTGCCGCATTTATTCCTTTTAAAGCCCGGTAAATACCCCTGTATTTTTTTAAGTTATGCCACACTGGGAAAAAAAATAAAACCAATAAAGCACTCGGAACAAAAATGCCAATGCTACCAATTAAACATCCAACTATGTGCATGCCTGCACCTTCAGATTTTAAAGCCTCGCCACCAACAAAAGCAGAGAAAGAAAATGTGGGACCCGGAATAGCACGCACAATACCCGCACCAGTTAAAAAATCATTTTTATCTATTTTAATCACATTATTGTTGTTTCTTAAAACATTTTCTGCACCAGGGCGAACAACGTATTGCTCATACATCATGGGCATTAATACATCTCCACCCCCAAAAACCATGCTTCCAAAACGGTAAGTATTTTCAAAAAGATTAAATGCCTTTCTCTCTTTCCATTCGTTTTTGCGAGACAATTCGCTGCAGGTAGCAGCCAATAAAAAGATGGTGAAGAAAATAACGATATTACCCCACTTAATGGGTCGTGGTTCAATGCTTACCCGGGCAACTTTTTTTTCAGTAAAGTTTGTGATTAATCCGCCTAATAAAATAGCTGCAGGAAAAATAACCGGCGATTTAAATAAGTAATACGTAAGAACCATCACCAAACCCGTTATAACCCGGGCAACCCTGTTTTTAGCTACCAGCGTAAACGCTCTGAACGTTGCGAAAGCAAGGAAACCAACCGCCATCGGCTTAATAAAAGTGAAGATATCCGTTTTTAAACCTGCGCGATCTATATAAACCAATAGAAAAGAAAATACACTCATCAGCAAACAGGCAGGTAGTATCCATAGTAATAGTGTAATAATAGCTAAAGGCAAACGGCCTCTTTTATAACCAATAAGCGTAATGATCTGAGTGGATGAAGCTCCCGGCAATAATTGGCAAAAGGCATTATACTCCAGGAGTTCCTGTTCTGATATGTCTTTCCTTTTGTGCACAAAGGTTTTCATCATCATGCCCAGGTGGCCCTGTGCTCCACCAAAGGCGGTAACGCTGTACAGCATCACAGCTTTGAGAAAAGGAATATGGCGTAATAATTTCAAAAGCAGCAATTGAGGTACGAAAAATAAAAATTACACCCGAAGTGATATGCAATCATATTATTTTTTTAAACCTATTTCACTTAATCTCTCATCAAGATACTCTCCCGCCGTAATATCTTCATAAGCTTTGGGGTGATTTTTATCAATACAACTTTCCAAACAGGCAAGCGGCATCTTACTTTTTGGATGTAAAAAGAATGGTATTGAAAAGCGGGAGGTATGCCATAAATGTTCCGGTGGATTTACAACCCGATGCGTGGTGCTTCTTAATTTATTATTGGTAAGGCGTTGAAGCATATCGCCCACATTTACTACAATTTGCCCGGGCAAAGAAGTAACCGGTACCCAATCATTTTGCTTGGTAAGTATTTGCAAACCATCAGCGCTGGCACCTACTAATAAAGTAATCAAATTAATGTCCTCGTGCTGCTCAGATCGTATGGCTGATTTTGGTTTTTCTACGATAGGAGGATAATGGATAGCCCGGAGAATAGAATTTCCATTATGGATCTCTTCATCAAAAAAATGTTCCTCCAATTCTAAATATAGCGCAATAGCCCGCAAAAGAGAAGTACCCGACTTTTCAAAAGCCCTGTACGCGTTGTGAAAAGTGCTATTAAATTCAGGTACCTCGTTTACACTGATATTATCGGGGTATTCGTTTTTTACATTATCTCCATCTTCCACAAGTTGCCCGTATTGAAAAAACTCTTTTAAATCAGGAGCATCACTTCCTTTTGCGTGTTCCTTCCCAAAAGAAGTATATCCCCGTTGTCCTGCCAAACCCGGGATCTCATATTGTTTCTTTTTTTGCAAGGGTAAGGAAAAGAAATCCTGTACCGATTTATAAAGCACATCAATTAATTCCGGAGAAATACCATGGTTCTTAACAGCAACAAACCCAACGTCTTCATAAGCCTTGCCTAATTGCTGTACAAAATTTTTTTTTCTGTCGGGAGTTCCATTGGTAAAATCTGCCAGATCAACAACCGGAATATTCATACACAGGAATTTTAAGTTGTTATGGTAAAAGCGGAATTTTGTATGAAATTAGCACCATTCTTTTAAAAACAATGACACATGAAAACAATCATTATCCCAACAGATTTTTCGCCCATAGCGATTAACGCAACAAACTATGCGATAGATATGGCTTTGGCAGTGAATGCTTCTATTCTATTGTTTCACGTGTACCAGGTACCAGTGGCATTTACATCTACAGAAGTGGCGATGCCAATGATTGATATTAATGAAATGGAAAAAATAAATGTGGAGAAACTGGAGGGAGTAAAACGCCAGCTTGAACATATTACTTCTGGCAAAATTAAAATTGACACGGAATTGAGAATGGGTGTTTTATCGAATGAGCTGGAAGATATATGTAAAACTGTAAACCCTTTTGCCGTTGTGATGGGAAACAAGGGTGCTGGAGTGGTAGAGCGATTGCTGGTTGGAAGTTCTGCATTATCTGCCTTGAAACATATAGATGCACCCGTGCTTATTGTACCATCTGGCGCGATATTCAAAGAAATTAAGAAAATTGGATTTGCTTGCGATTTTAAACATATTAATGAAGCAATGCCTGCGGATTCAATACAACTGTGGGCAAAAACATTTAACGCCGAACTGGAAATTTTGAATGTAAATGAAAGCGGCAAACATCCCGCATCAGAATCGAAACAAAAAGAAATACTTCAAGGGTTATTAAGCGAAACAGCGCCTAAATTCTTTTTTATTAATAACCCGGATGTTGAAAAAGGAATCAACGAATTTGCAGAAAACAATAATGTTGACCTGTTGATTGTGATACCAAGAAAACACAATCTCCTGGAATCACTTTTTCAAAAAAATCACGCAACTGAACTTGCATTTCATTCGCACATCCCTATTCTATCTATTCACGAAAAAGAGTAATAACATTAAAACTCAGCGCTCTTTGGGGTTCTTGGAAAAGCAATAGCATCGCGGATATTGCTCATGCCTGTTACAAACAGTACCATCCGCTCAAAGCCAAGCCCAAAGCCGGCATGCGGAACTGTTCCATAACGGCGTGTATCAAGATACCATGAAAGTTCTTCTTCCGGCACATGCATTTCTTTCATCCTTGCTGTTAGTTTCTCTAATCTTTCCTCCCGTTGTGATCCACCAACGATTTCTCCAATGCCCGGAGCAAGAATATCCATTGCAGCTACAGTTTTTCCGTCATCATTCTGGCGCATATAAAAAGCCTTAATGCCGGCAGGATAATTGGTAACAATAACAGGTTTTTTAAAATGCTTTTCTACCAGGTAACGCTCATGCTCACTCTGCATATCAATACCCCATTTCACTTCGTACTGAAATTTTTTCTTTTTGTAAGGAGTAGATTGTAATAGTATATCGATGGCCTCAGTATACGTGATGCGTTCAAAATTGTTCTTCAAAACAAAATCGAGCTTCTCCAATAATCCCAATTCACTTCGCTTATCCTGTGGAAGTTGTTTTTCTTCTTCCGCCAATCGTTGCGCTAAAAACTCAAGATCATCATGGTTGTGGTCTATTACATATTGAATAAGATCTTTAATAAACTCCTCGGCAAGATTCATATTATCCTCCAGGTCGTAAAAAGCCATCTCTGGTTCTATCATCCAGAATTCAGCCAGGTGCCTGGGTGTATTACTGTTTTCGGCTCTAAACGTGGGTCCGAAAGTATATATTTCACCAAGCGCAGTTGCACCCAGTTCGCCTTCCAGCTGCCCACTCACGGTAAGATTGGTAGAGCGCCCAAAAAAATCTTCTTTAAAGTTTATCTGGCCGTCTTCCGTGCGTGGCGGATTATCAAATGGTAATGTGGTTACCCTGAACATTTCTCCGGCGCCTTCTGCATCGCTGGCGGTGATAACAGGTGTATGCAGATATACAAATCCTTTGTTATTAAAAAACTGATGGACCGCAAATGCAAGGCTATGGCGGATTCTGAAAACTGCGCCAAAAGTGTTGGTGCGAAAACGGAGGTGAGCAATTTCTCTCAAAAACTCAAGACTATGCTTTTTAGGTTGCAAAGGATATTTCTCCGCATCACTATCGCCAAGAATTTCAATAGAGGTGGCCTGGATATCCATTTTCTGTCCTTTTCCCAGGGAAGGAACAACAACTCCCGAAACCTTTAACGATGCAGATGTGGTAATCCTTTTTAATAATGCCTCATCAAAAGCGCCTAATGCTGCTACTATCTGTATATTATTATTTGTAGAGCCATCATTTAAAGCTATAAACTGGTTATTCCTGAAGCTCTTGACCCAGCCCATTACTGTAACTTCCTGTCCTGCCGGATCCTGGCTCAACAATTCTTTTATCTTAATCCTTTTATTGAACATACTTTTCATTTAAAAAAAGCCGTTTATTTAACAGCTTTTGGTTGGGATAGAAATAAATGGACGCAAAGATAAGCGGGAAAAATTTTTTACTTTCCGGAAATTTGGCGTATTATTGCCCCGGAATCAAGCTGATCAGTCTAACCAAGCTCCAGGATTTTTTCAGTTTTACCATTCCGCACCTTTTTCATTCAACCAAAATTCATTTCAACATTTTCTCTTTCAATGTAACCGCCGTTTGATGAGATGTTAAACCATTAGTGTATTTATGTACGATATCCTCCAACTGAACGACATGCTCGTTCCTGAACTGCTTGATATTGCAGAACAGTTAAGCATAGCCAATGCAAAAAAATTAGATAAGCAGGAACTTATTTATAAAATTTTAGATAAGCAGGCAATAGTTAACAGTGCCGGCGCAAAGCCCGAAGAAAAGGGAAAACGCAAACGCGTTGTAAAAACAACTACAGCCAACAGTACCGAAGAAGCAATTGTAGAGTCTGATAACGATAAACCCGCTGCAGCAGCCCCACACGCTAAAAAGAAAAAGGCAGCGCCGGAACCAGAGAAGAAGGCCGATAAAAAGATTATCAAAAAACCTAAAACCACTCAACCGGAAGAAGAAACAGAGGTAGAGATACCGATGAATATAGACGATGCTGATATTAGCGGAGAAGCGGAATCCAGTGAAACAGATGATGTAAACGAAAGCCTTGCTCCTTCAGAAGTTTCTGTTGTGGAAGAGCCACAATCTGAACGTCGCAATTATCCACAACGCCGCGATCAGAATTTTAATATTGAATTTGATGGTGTGGTAATGAGTGAGGGCGTGCTTGAAATGATGCCCGATGGATACGGGTTTTTAAGAAGCAGTGATTATAACTATTTATCTTCTCCTGATGATATATATGTATCTCCTTCGCAGATTAAACTGTTTGGTTTAAAAACCGGCGATACAGTATCAGGAGCTGTTCGCCCTCCCAAAGAAGGCGAAAAATATTTTGCCCTCCTGAAAGTTGAGTCTATCAACGGAAAATCGCCAGAAGAAGTACGTGATAGGGTTCCATTTGATTATCTCACGCCTTTGTTCCCATTTGAAAAATTAAACATGTTTACACAGCCGTCTTTGTATAGCACAAGGATGATAGACTTGTTTACTCCTATAGGCAAAGGCCAGCGTGGATTAATTGTAGCGCAGCCAAAAACAGGTAAAACTGTTTTATTAAAAGATATAGCAAATGCCATAGCAGAAAATCATCCGGAGTGCTACATGATGATTGTACTGGTTGATGAGCGCCCTGAAGAGGTTACCGATATGGAAAGAAGCGTAAAGGCTGAAGTAATTGCATCAACCTTTGATGAACCCGCTGAAAAGCACGTGAAAGTATCAACTATAGCGTTGCAAAAAGCAAAACGCCTGGTAGAATGCGGGCACGATGTTGTGATACTGCTCGATTCTATTACCCGCTTGGCCCGTGCGCACAATACAGTTGCGCCAGCTTCCGGTAAGGTATTATCGGGTGGTGTGGAAGCCAACGCGATGCAAAAACCAAAACAGTTTTTTGGCGCTGCCAGAAAAATTGAAAACGGCGGCTCGCTTACTATACTTGCAACTGCATTGATTGATACCGGTTCAAAAATGGATGAAGTAATTTTTGAAGAGTTCAAAGGAACCGGTAATATGGAACTTCAGTTAGATAGAAGATTGGCCAACAGAAGAATATTTCCGGCTATTGACCTGGTTGCTTCTTCTACCCGCCGTGAAGATCTTTTATTAGATAAAGATGTACTGAAAAGAATGCACTTACTCCGCAACTATCTTGCAGATATGAATGCCGAAGAAGCCATGAATGAATTGCTTAAACGCATGCGCGGAACAAAAGATAACCAGGAATTTTTGGCGAGCATGAACAGCTAAAGAAGTTAAGGCTCATCGGTTGGGTTAATATCAAACGATGAAAGATTTTTAAAATGACCGTTGAGTTTTATTTTTTCTTTTAGCACTTCGGCCTGGCTTAATATCGGAATAATTCTGTTGAGATGTCTTTTCAGATATTCCTGCCGTTGTACTTCCTGCATTAATCCAAGTATTTCATATTCTTCCGCTATAGATAGACTACAATGATGCGCTACATCGTAAGAGGTTAGCTCAGAATCTGGTTTTTTATATTGCTTGCTGATGTTGAGAATTCCGTGCAATTCCTTTAAACCCGATAAAACTTTTTTCATCAGGTCTGTACGTCCGTGCAGGTTATTGGGCGGATAATTTACGATAGCACCACTGTACAACTTTTCAGGAATGGTTTTTACAATTTCCAGTATTTTAAAAACAGCGGTTCCCTTGGTGCGGATATCCATCTCTCCATTATCGTACGTCTTTACAATCTCTTCTACCTTCACAACGGTGCCCCACTCTTCCACTTTTGCATTTATTACGGACGGTATCCCAAACGGTTTTGTTTCAGCAACACATTCTGTAATCAATTGCTTATACCGTGGTTCAAAAATGTGAAGGTTTAATTCCTCACCTGGAAAAACTACTATCTGCAATGGAAATATGGGAACAAAATTGGTCATTATCTGTTTTCGTTTTCACCGTTTACATGGGCTGCCGTCATCCATTCTACCGATCCCCAGGCAAACAGCTCTTCTTTACCTGAATCAACTATAAGCAAACCATCGGCTGTAACCCCTTTTATAAGGGCATCAAATATAATATTGTCTTTTTTAAAACGCACTGTTTTACCGAGCTTATACATGCTATTATTATAGCCAGAAAGAATGGAGGCATAATCTCCATTTTTAAGCTGCTCATATCTTTTTTCTAAAAAAACACAGAGCTGTTTAGCTAGGGCTATCACATCATTTTTTACACCGGTGGCAATAAATAGCGATGTTGCATTATGATTTCCAAACTCCTCCTGGTTTATATTTATACCGGTACCAATAATGGCATATAGCCATTTTTTATCACGTATCACATTTTCAATAAGTATACCTACTGCCTTTCTGTCACCCCAGTAAATATCATTTGGCCATTTAATAGCGGTCTTATCTCCCGCAAAGTGTTTAAAAAAATCAAAAATTGCAAGCGCTACCGTAGCAACCAACATAAAGGAGTTGGTGGGAGGCAGGAAAAAAGGCTCCGCCACAATGCTCATCGTTATGTTTTCGCCCGCCTTTGTAACCCAATGTTTATTTCTTTGCCCTTTTCCTTTGGTTTGCTCAAGGGCAAGCCATGCATCTCCGTGCTTTGCCAAACGCGCATGCACCTGTTGCATGGCATAGTTGTTGGTGCTATCTACACTTGCTAATACGGTGAATTGCCGTCCAAATGATTGCATATAAGAATAGCGAATTAATTACTATTTTTGAGCAAGTTAGCAATAAGCAAAACAAATAAAGCGTCTTATAGCAAAGTGCGCTTTTAAAAAACAAATCAATAACTCCCGTAGAAAAATCGGGTAAACCTAAAATTCTTTTCTATTGACAGCATTACAGGTGTTATCTGAACGCCCCAAGCGTACAGCAAGATTGACGAGAAACAGTAAACTTTTCAAAACTATCATCAACGCTATCAGGAATAAAAAAGGTAATAATATCGTTTCGTTGGATCTGCGAAAGGTTCACGAAGCTGTTGCAGATTTTTTTATTATTTGTGAAGCTAACAGTAATGTGCAAATCAAAGCAATTGCGGATTCGGTAGAAGAAGAAGTAAAACAAAAATGCGAAGAATTACCTTACAGGCATGAAGGCTACCAGGCTTTACAATGGGTGCTTATTGATTATGTAAATATAGTGGTTCACATTTTTCAACCTGAAACACGTAAGTTTTATAAGCTGGAAGAAATGTGGAATGATGGAGAACACATACAGCACGACCAATAACGAAATTGAAAAAGTAACGCCGCAAAATAAATAGTATCGATATCTGTTTTATTTAAAATTAATAAGCGAAGAAGTTTTATGGCACAGGACAACAATCAAAATAGAACACCTGGGTTTAATAATAAAAAGAATGAAGCCGGTGGTGGAGATGATAAGTCTTCCCGCAGGCCAAAATTCAGTATTTACTGGATATATGGTATAGTAGCATTGATGCTGGTAGGCTGGCAATTGCTTAAAGGTGTAACTCCTACCGCTACCGTTATAACCGATCTTAAATTCAGAGACGAAATGCTGGCCAGCAACGATATTCAAAAGCTGGAGCTGGTAAGAAACCGGGATGTGGTTAGGGTATACATTTACAAAGACAGCCTGAACAAAGAAATTTACAGAAACCTGTTAGGGGATAAATATCCGATCATTTCAAAGTCGGAGGGCCCTCATTTCCAGTTTGAAGTGCCCGATGCAAAAACATACCTCGGCACCACACTCACAGAATTTTATAAAGAGCATAAAAACGTAAAAGAAGTACCGGTTAACATTGTAAACGATCCGGAATGGATTGGCTCTTTATTGAGCTACGTATTTCCGTTGCTGATGTTTGCCTTGTTGTTTGTATTAATGATGCGTAAAGTTAGCGGACCCGGCGGCGGCGGAGGTCCTGGTGGTATTTTCAGCATAGGAAAATCAAAGGCAACATTGTTTGAAAAGGGCACCAAAGTAAATATCACATTTGCAGATGTTGCGGGTTTGGAGGAAGCCAAACAGGAAGTAATGGAGATTGTGGACTTTCTGAAAAATCCTAAAAAATATACTTCACTTGGAGGTAAAATTCCAAAGGGCGCTTTATTAGTAGGCTCTCCTGGTACTGGAAAAACGTTACTGGCAAAAGCCATGGCCGGCGAAGCGCAGGTTCCTTTTTTCAGTATGAGCGGTTCAGATTTTGTGGAACTGTTTGTGGGTGTGGGAGCAAGCCGTGTAAGAGACTTATTTAAACAGGCCCGCGAAAAAGCGCCGTGTATCATATTTATTGATGAGATTGATGCAATTGGACGTGCAAGAGGAAAGAATATGATGATGAGCAACGACGAAAGGGAAAATACATTGAACCAGTTGCTGGTAGAAATGGATGGTTTTGGAACAGACAGTGGAATTATTATTCTTGCAGCTACCAACAGACCCGATGTACTGGATAGTGCTTTGCTTCGTCCCGGACGCTTTGACCGACAGATTACTATTGACAAACCGGATGTAAAAGGGCGCGAAGAAATTTTCAATGTTCACCTTAAACCCATAAAAAAATCTGCCAAACTCGATGTATTTAAACTGGCAGAACAAACACCTGGTTTTGCCGGTGCAGATATAGCCAATGTTTGTAACGAAGCTGCATTGATAGCGGCAAGAAAAGGAAAGACCGAAGTAGAGATGGATGATTTCCAGGATGCGATAGACCGCGTGATTGGTGGATTGGAAAAGAAAAACAAGATCATTTCTCCGGATGAAAAAGAGATCATCGCCTATCACGAAGCAGGTCACGCCATTTGTGGTTGGTTCCTGGAGCATGCATATCCTTTATTAAAAGTAACCATCGTTCCGAGAGGAACCGCGGACCTTAGGATATGCACAGTATACGCCCAAAGAGCAATACCTGTACAATACTGATCAGCTAAACGACCAGATTTGTATGACGTTGGGAGGAAGAGCGAGTGAAGAAATTTTCTTTGGTAAAATCTCTACGGGCGCAAGTAATGACCTTCAGCAGATCACTAAGATAGCCTACTCTATGATTACGGTATATGGTATGAACGATAAAATTGGTAACGTAAGTTATTACGATCCTCAACAGGAAAACTATTTTACCAAACCATATAGTGAAGAAACCGGTAAGTTGATTGATGAAGAAGTAAGAAAGGTGATTGATAGTGCGTACATCCGCACCAAAGCATTGCTCACTGAGAAAAAGCAACAGGTTGAAACGATAGCCAAGGAGCTGTTAACCCGTGAAGTATTGTTCCAGAGCGACCTGGAAAACTTAATCGGCAAGCGTCCGTTTGAAGAAAAGAAACCTGCTGATGTAGTGCATACGCACCCTCATGAAGGAACTCATCATGAAGATGGCGGTATCAGCGCCGGTGTTCCGCCTGCAGAAATAATACCTACGCCGTAATGGCTGATATATTTAAATCGAAAGCGACGGATTTCCGTCGCTTTTTTATTGTCAACGAATCTGATTCTTTAGTATTCTCCATTCAATGTCGTTTCCTTAAGCTGTTCTTTTACTTTTGATGGAAAATGTCGTGCCTACGGCACTCAATATCTTCCGGCATTTATTTTACCAATATGTCGCTCCCATCGAGCTTATTGGCGTGCTCAGTAATGCTTCACAAATGGCTTAAAAAAGCTAGTCTGTCAGGATTAAAGAAACAGTCAAGCCTCGTAGAGGCGATATTTTGGAGGATATAAGCAAAACAAAATGAGAAAGTACCGGAGGTACGACATTTTCGGAATGCCTGGAAAGAATCTTACAATATTATTCGCCCTCATTGTCCATCAGATGATGCATTTATGTTTTTTAAGGAAACGACATTGATTCTCAATTCCCAATCCGTTGTACTTTTGGCATTAATTAAACCAATTCCTTTTATTTTGCATTATGCAGCTTCCTGCCGGAAAAAAAATATATTTTCTTTCTGATTTTCATCTCGGAGTTCCGGATCATGCTTCCAGTTTAAAACGGGAGAAGTTGATCGTTCGTTTTTTAGACGAAGTAAAGACAAATGCTGCTAGTATATTTATTGTAGGAGACCTTTTCGACTTTTGGTATGAATATAAAAAAGTGGTGCCGAAAGGGTTTGTGCGAATACTGGGCAAGATGGCTGAAATAACAGACAGCGGCATACCCATTCATTTTTTTGTAGGCAATCATGATATGTGGATGAACGGATATTTTGAACAGGAACTGGATATTCCGGTATATCACGAACCTAAGGCATTTGAGTTTAATGATAAAGCATTTTTGATAGGTCATGGCGATGGATTGGGTCCGGGAGATAGAGGATACAAGTTTTTAAAAAAGATTTTTAGAAATAGAATAAGCCAAACGTTATTTGGGCTATTACCACCTTATATTGGAATGAGTATTGCACAACGTTCCAGCAAAAGCAGCCGGGCAGCAACAGGAGAAGACGATGCTCGTTTTTTAGGAGAAGACAATGAATGGCTGATCAGCTATTGCAAAGACGTTTTACAGCAGAAGCATTACGACTATTTTATTTTTGGCCACCGCCACCTGCCCATAGATTTTACTTTAAAAAACAATAGCCGCTATATTAATTTGGGTGACTGGATTCGTTATTACAGTTATGCGGAGTTCGATGGGAACGAGCTTCGCTTGAAATACTATCAAATTTGAAACGCATATACTTTATCAAATTATTTTTTGCAATGGCATTATTTGCGCATGCGCAAACAGATTCAGCCATTCAGGCATCGGCTTTTGCTGAAGCACCCGGTAAAGTTTCAGCAAATAATGTGCTTTCATTTACTGCGGATAACCTCGGTAATGTGTATGTGCTCACCACTACAGGCCTGCTAAAAAAATTCAACAGCAAAGGAGATTCGTTGAACGTATTTAATGATGTGCGCCGTTATGGAGCCGTGTACTCAATGGATGTAACCAACCCGTTAAAGATGCTGTTGTACTACAAGAGCTTCTCTACCGCGGTTATGCTTGATCGCTTTTTGAACAGGATCAATACTATTGATTTCAGAAAGACGGATATCTTCCAGGCAAAAGCGATTGCCCCATCTTATGATAACAATGTGTGGGTGTTTGATGAGCAATCTGCCAAACTGAAAAAAATTGGCGATGATGGAAAACTCATCAGCGAAACTATTGATCTGCGCCAGGTGTTAGATGTATTGCCTTCGCCTGATAAGATTATTGACAGAGACGGTTATGTATACCTGTATGATGAAAATAAAGGCATGTATATTTTTGATTATTATGGCGTGTTTAAAAATGCATTACCAATAACAGGGATAAAAGATGTACAGGTAATTAATAAAACCATATTAGGGCGTAAGGAAAACAAGTTTGTAAAGTATACACTGGGTACATTGGATTTACAGGAAGCGGTATTGCCACCTTTGATTGAAAAAGCACAGAATATCTGCATTATGCAACATGGCATTTATGTACAGGATAGTACAGGCATCGCAATGTATATGTACCGCTGATAAAACACAGATAAGATAATGGATAGTTTTTTTGATAAAATAATTCTTAACAACAGCATAGGCGATTATACAATAGTAGCGCTGATAATTATCGGGATGGTCATTCTCAAAAAATTATTCAGCCGCCGTTAGCTGCTGTAATTATATGGGTATTGCAACAAATGGGTCGCACTATTGACCGCAAAGCCTTTATTGATCTTATTCTTGAGCCACTGGAGCAATTTTTATTGATATCAGTTTCTTTTCTGGCATTGGCCTCACTCAACTTTCCACAGGATTTTTTATACACATTTTACAGGTCAAATACTAAAATAGTTATTGAGCGCATTGCACTCAGCATTGTTATTTTTTATTTTTTCCGGTTGCTCATTAGTATGATTGATTATCTCTCCTACGTGATCAGTAAAAGAAGTGGAGAAGAAAGCGGACAGGGAGAGAATCAACTGGTCATCTTTTTCAAAGATTTTTTAAAGGCTATTGTAAGTATTGCAGGCATTTTTGTGATTATACGGTTTGTATTTCATTACCAGATATTTCAATTGCTTACAGGACTCGGGATAGTAGGTGCAGCATTAGCGCTATCTGCACGGGAGAGCCTGGAAAACCTGATAGCTTCGTTTATTATTTTCTTTGATAAACCTTTTGCTGTAGGCGATAAATTGAAAGTGCAGCACATAACAGGTACGGTTGAAAAAATCGGATTGCGCAGCACACGCATCCGTACCAATGATAAAACGTATGTGAGTGTACCCAATAAACAAATGGTGGATAGTATTGTAGAAAACCTGAGCCTGCGTACGCAAAGAAAGGCCGAACTAAAGCTGGAATTGAAATCAACCACAAATGTAGACCAGCTAAAAAATTTACTGGAAGGAATAAAAAAAATATTGCAACATCCAAAAATTGAGAACAGGGTGTTATACCTGAATGATATCGTGCAACAGGGGGGTTATTTAATACAGGTAGAATATTATACAGCACCCATTCCAGTTGAAGAATTTAATGCAGTAAAGCAGGAAGTCAATTTGTCTATTATACAAGTAATGAATGATCTTCAGATTGAAGTAGTGGGTTTAAAACCCTGATAACGCCTACATATACCAAAGACTTGTATCACCCAAAGAAACTTTTACGGCATCTCCAACCTTAAAACTATTCTGTGCAGGGGATAAAACGGTTATCGTATTTTCTGGAAGAGACAAATCAATTTCATTATAACTTCCTGCAAAACGAATAGCGGTTATTGTTGCTTCTGCATTTTCAGCCTCCTTTGTTATTTGCAGTTGCTCAGGGCGAAGAAATATTCTTTTTCCATTCAAAGAAATATTGTCTTTAAACAGGTGGACAGGCAACAGGTTATATTTTCCAAATAATCCAGCTACATATTCACTGCCGGGTGTTTGATATATTTTTTGTGGAGAGCCCTGCTCAATTATCTCTCCGTTTTTCATCACTATTATTTTATCTGCCCATGAAAGCACATCAATCGCATCATGTGAAACCAGCATACAGGTAATTCCCAGTTTTTCTCCTATATCATGAATAACCGATTTCAGTATATTTTTGTGAATAAGATCAAGATTGGAAAAAGGCTCATCTAACAATAATAATTTGGGTGATGATACCAATAACCGGGCTAAAGCAATACGTTGTCTTTCTCCACCAGACACCTGAGTTGTCCATCGTTTTAATAAATGATCAATTTGACAAACTTCATATATAGCTTCCGCTTCGCTGTCAGAAAGCTTATTCAGGTAAGACAATTCTTCTTCTATTCTATATGAATTGCGCAGCTGAAAATGCTGTGATAAATAGGCGATTTCTTTATGACCAGGAATTAATTTTTCATGAGGTCCCACTACTCTTTCTCCTTCAAATAAAACCTCACCGCTATCTGCTTGTGCAAGACCGGCTATAATTTTAAGCAGCGTGCTTTTGCCAGAACCCGTTTCACCGGCAATGGCAAGCTTTTGAAAACGCTGCAGAGAGAAATGAATGTTTTTTAATTCAAACCCTGTTTCATCTTTCCTGTAAATACCTGATACACTTAATACATTCATCTATGCATAATTTTCTCTGCTATCTATATAGCGAATATAGCGTTTAGCGGTGTTGATCGTAATAATTTGGTAGTATTTGAGTACGAAGAAATGCAATTTCATTATCTGTAAGTAAAGGTGTTTTAGTGGTAGCGATAATATCACTTAACTGTT
Source organism: Agriterribacter sp. (assembly GCA_047600465.1). Lineage (GTDB taxonomy): Bacteria > Bacteroidota > Bacteroidia > Chitinophagales > Chitinophagaceae > Agriterribacter. Next base: position 1,144,930 of record JASGKU010000004.1, on the reverse strand, counting down.
CTGACGTTCGCATTCCTACAACAGCAGCGGTTATACCAGGTTGCTGCAGTACAAATTGCAGGGCTGTTTGAGAGGTTTTTCTGCTCAGTCCGGATATTGCGCGTACAGCCGATGCCATTTTATACACATGATCTTCTGTATATTTTAAATAAGGGTTGGCATGTTTATCAGCCAGCAAACCTCCTGCTAATGTACCTCTGGCCAAAACACCAATATTATGTTCTTTTAAAAGCGGCAAACAGGTTTCTTCCGCACGCCTGTCAAGCAAACTGTATTGCATCATCACACTCACTATATTGGAACGCTGAACATATTGAACAATCACATTCGGACGGATAGACGAAATTCCATAAAACCTGATCTTGCCCAGTTTTTGCAAACCTTCAAATGTTTCAATTACCTCCCCTATAGGGTCATCAATAGTGCCGCCATGCAGTTGGTATAAATCTATGTAATCAGTTTGTAATCTTTTAAGGCTTTCATCAACGGAAGCAAGTATATGTGCTTTACTGGGATTCCAATCCAATTCTTTATTGTCTTTACGGCGAACGTTCCCCACTTTTGTAGCTACAATTACTTTCGCTCTTTTTTGTTTAATGGCTTTGCCCAGGGTTTTTTCGTTTGCACCATCCTGGTAGATGTCCGCCGTATCAAAATAATTAATACCCGCATCTATGGCTTCATGAATAATGCGTGCATTCACCGTGTCTGTATCGTTTAACGACATACAGCCGAACGCAATTTCACTAATGGATAAGGAGGATTTTCCCAGAAGACGATAGTTCATAGTAATCCGGTTTTTCAATACAAAGTTCAGATAAAGAATGTATTTCAGGTATATTTTTTCTATTAGCTACGTGAGGGTACATATTTTACGTTCCGTATATTACTGATTACATTTGCAACTATGCAAATTGAAAAATTATACGAGCACTTTCTTCAATATCCATCTGTTGAAACAGACACACGCAAAATAAAAGCCGGGGACATTTTTTTTGCACTAAAAGGCCCAAGCTTTAATGGCAACAGTTTTGCAAAAAAAGCCCTGGATGCAGGCGCAGCCTATGCTGTAGTAGACGAAGATCCTGGTTTTTCTGACAACAGGTTATTACGTACTGAAGAGGTATTGACTACGCTGCAGCAATTAGCCGGTTACCACCGCAGTCAATTGAATATTCCTGTTGTTGCCATTACGGGCAGTAATGGAAAAACCACCACAAAAGAACTGGTGCATGCAGTGCTGTCATCTACCTATAAAACATATACTACGCAAGGCAATCTTAATAATCATATCGGTATACCTATTACACTATTGCGCATAAAAAAAGAGGCAGAAATGGCGGTTGTAGAAATGGGTGCGAACCATTTAAAAGAAATTGAAGGCTATTGTATTTATACAGCCCAACGCATGGTATTATTACGAATTGCGGCAAAGCACACCTGGAAGGATTTGGAGGAATAGAAGGCGTGCGAAAAGGTAAAGGAGAATTATATGATTATCTGCGGCTGCATTACGGAACTGCTTTTGTGATGTGGGATTATGATTACCTGCATGAAATGAGTAAAGGAATTTTACACGTGCACACATATGGAACATCTGGCGCTGAAGTAAACGGTACGGTAAAACAGAGTGAGCCTTTTTTACAGGTAAATTTATCTCAACCGGTACAGGATACTGTTATTCATACAAACCTTGTGGGGGATTATAATCTGCCGAATGTATTGGCGGCAATTGCAGTTGGAAAATATTTTTCGGTAAACGATGAAAAGATAAAGAGTGCAATAGAAGGATACCTGCCATCTAACAGCAGATCACAATTAATAGAGAAAGGAAACAATACCATTATACTGGATGCATACAATGCAAACCCCAGTAGCATGAAAGCCGCTATTGAAAATTTTTCCAGGGCAAAAGACCAACGAAAAATTTTGGTTTTAGGTGCCATGATGGAATTGGGGCCGGAAAGTAAAAAAGAGCATGAAGCCATTATTCAATTGATTGAACAATATAACTGGACAAATGTATTGTTGGTGGGCGGCGACTTTAAAGGATTGAAACATTCTTTTTTATATTTCAATAATGCTAATGAGGCAGGAGAATGGATAAAAACAAATGCTTCAGCAGAGCGCACCACTTATCTTATAAAGGGGTCGCGGAGCATGAAAATGGAAACCATAGTGGAGGTATTGTAAACCTATTTTCTGGTACGCTGGTTAGTTTTAATAACTTTGTAAAAAGAGTATTGATATGGAAGAGAAAAAACCTGGATACGCATTTTCTGTTTTAGATAACAGGTGTCCACGTTGCAGGCGAGGAAAGCTTTTTGTGAACAGCAATCCATATAAATTAAAGACAACTATTAAAATGAATAAAGAATGCCCGGTGTGCGGGCAGCCAACGGATATAGAAGTTGGGTTTTATTACGGTACCGCTTATGTAAGTTATGGACTAACCATTGGATTTTGCCTGATCACTTTTATTATATGGTGGTTACTCTTCGGGTTTTCTGTGCAAAGAGGAGATTATCGTTTGCTGTGGTGGTGCGTTGCCAATGGTGTTTTGTTAGTGGTGCTGCAACCTTTTTTTATGCGCCTTTCCAGGAGTTTATGGCTTTCGTGGTTTGTAAAATATGAACCCGACTGGAAAAATAAACCTATCTCTTCTGAAACCCTGGAACGGATAGTGCCAGAGCAGATGGACAACTGGTAGCGATAAACCTCCTGTTTTCTACAAGCAATATCATTTTTATTTCTCCTCGGGTAATTACTAATCTTCAAGAATATTGAGGGCATCTTGCCGTGCATTTGTTATATTAGCCATCTATAAAAGTTACACAGTGCCGGCTAACCGATAATCGTTTACTTTTTCATTGTTCACATATGGCTTTGATAATAATTGTTTGCTGTATCGCATTGCTTGTTTTACTCATTACCTGGGGAAAGGTAAATGCCTTTCTTGCTTTTTTACTGGTATCGTTGCTGGCAGGTTGGTTACTGGGCATTCCCTTAAATAAATTGGCCGGTACGGTAGAAAAAGGAATGGGCGATACATTAGGTTCGCTTACTGCCGTAATTATGATGGGGGCAATGTTAGGCAAACTGGTAGCAGAAAGTGGCGCAGCGCAGCAAATAGCATCATCGCTCATGAAAATATTTGGTACTAAGTATATTCAGTGGGCGTTGATGATTACAGGTTTTATAATTGGTATTCCGCTTTTTTACAATGTAGGTTTTGTGTTGATGGTTCCGCTGATATTTTCGGTTGCCTACCAGTATAAACTACCTGCTGTTTATATAGGGTTGCCTATGCTGGCTTCTTTATCGGTTACACATGGTTACCTTCCTCCACACCCCGCTCCCGCTGCATTGGTAAAACAATTCAACGCCAATATGGGATTGACGCTTTTGTATGGAATGGCAGTGGCTATTCCTGCAATTATTATAGCGGGGCCCATTTTTGCAAAGACCTTAAAAAAGATGACAGTTACTCCATTGAAAATATTTGAACCTGCTGTTATTGCTGAAGAGAAACTACCTGGGTTGGCCAACAGCCTTTTTTCTTCTCTGCTACCCGTGCTATTATTGATAATAACCACAGTACTGCCTTTATTTTTTTCCAGCTCGGTGTTGGTTAAAGATGTTTCTGCTTTTGTTGGAAACGCAATGATTGTAATGCTGATAGCGCTAACACTTGCCACATTTTCATTGGGCCGGAGTACAGGAATGAGCATGAAAAAAATATTACAGGTATATGAAAGCGCAGTAAAAGATGTGGCAATGATATTATTGATTATTGCAGGAGCCGGCGCATTTAAAGAGGTTTTAACCGCCAGCGGCGTAAGTACAAGTATTGCAGGAGCGCTCGAATCGTGGCCACTTCATCCATTATTATTAGCCTGGCTCATTGCATGTATAATACGCGTATGTATTGGCTCCGCTACAGTAGCCGGACTAACCACTGCCGGAATTGTGGCCCCTATAGTTGCACAAGGACATGTAAATCCAAACCTGATGGTACTCTCTATCGGCGCAGGCAGCCTCATGTTTTCTCATGTAAATGATGGCGGCTTCTGGTTGTTTAAAGAATACTTTAACCTGAGTGTGAAAGATACGTTACGCTCCTGGTCGTTGATGGAAACCATTGTAGCGGTGGTAGGATTAGGGGCGGTTATGTTGCTGAACCTGTTTGTGTAAACTAAGCTTTTGCTTTTAATTTTTCCAATGCGGCTTTTGTAAAAGAGCTTATTACCAATTTTCCGCTGATGGCTGCCCGTTCTGCAAGCAACGTATCCCAATCGGAAGTTCCTTTCCAGAATATTTTTTTCATTTCGGCCATTGCTTCCGGATTAGAATGTAATAATTCATTGGTAAGTCGTGCAATAGATTCGTCCATATTTTCCATATCTGAATGGAGTTCTGCAAACAATCCTTTCTTTCTTGCCCATTCCGCCGGCCGCCAGGTAGTAGCATCTATAGCTAACTGACTAAAAGCAGCGAACCCAATTCTTTTTTCTATTACCGGTCCTACAACAAAAGGCCCAATACCAATCGAGAGCTCGCTCAACTTTACATCCGCAGCCTCCAAAGCAATAGTATAATCAGCAGCAGCGGCAATACCTACACCGCCGCCCACACATTTGCCATGCACTCTGGCCACAATAAGTTTAGGACATTTTCGCATGGCATTGATGACATGGGCAAAGCCACTAAAAAAATTTTTTCCTTCTTCTACAGTATTGATAGCTGTTAGTTCACTAAAAGAAGCGCCTGCGCAAAAGGCGCCATCTCCACCCGAGCGTAGCAATAGAACTTTTGTATCTGTATCGGCTCCTGCACTGTGTATTTCCTGCGCAAGATCATTCAGGATAGCAGCAGGTAATGCATTGCTTTTGGGATGAAAAAATTCAATAACCGTTAAACCGTGTTTATGTTCAACATTTACATATCCTTCTTTAATATGGTGTATCATAATGAGTGTGGTTTAAAAAATGTCAGATAAGATCCTGCGATCAATCGTACACAAATTAATAAAATAGTATCGCCTTTAATAGCTTTGCGGGTACCTTTGTTGTGATCATTAACAATACGTAAATATGTTGAAGCTGTTTGTTTATTTAATGGTGATAGTACTTTCAATTTCCTGCAATAGCAATAACGCAGACAATAAAACACCACAACAGAATAATGCCTCCATCCCAAAGTCAATATCAGATAGTTTGTATCAAACCGTAATGCAGGGACACGATTCAGCGATGATCAAAACAGGAGAAGTCATCAGGTATCAGCAAGTGCTGAAAAAGCAGCGGGATTCTTTGACTATGTTAAAAGGTAATCATAAAAACCGGTTGACTGGTATTAATGCCGTGTTAGATAGTTTACAGAATGCACAGGATTTAATGAATAAATGGATGAATGCGTTTGATCCTGAAAAAGCAGGAGCAACAGAAGCAGAGAAGCAGTTGTATTTTCAAAAGGAAAAAGAAAAAGTAGAAACGGTTAAATCTTTAATACTTCACAGTATTGAAAGAGCAAAAGAGATCACCGGGCATTAAGATTTGTGGGTTCTTTTTTGAATATTAATACTACACGAAAAATAAAGTGGACTAACTGTTGATCTTTTTATCTATCTCACCGCTGATCGCACTGAAAATTTCATCAACCGTTCCCTCGCCTTTTACATGCTTTACTTTGTCAAACTTCATATAGTAATCTGCAACAGGTGAGGTTTTTTTGTGGTATTCTACAATCCTTGCCTTAATAATATCTTCATTAACATCATCGCTTCTTCCAGAGGTTTTACCGCGGCCAAGGAGTCTTTTCACCAGTTCAGGCTCTGCTACATCCAGGGCCAGCATCAGGTGAATACCGGTTTTCTTCAACTTCAATAATTTATCCAGTGCTTCTGCCTGTGCTTCTGTGCGTGGAAAGCCATCAAATAAAAATCCTTTGGCTTCCTGGTTGGCATCCAACGAAGAGCTGATCATTCCAATCACTACTTCATCTGGAACCAATTGCCCCTTATCCATGAAGTTTTTTGCTTCAATACCAAGCGGTGTTTGCGTTGCTATTTCGCTACGGAGTAAATCGCCTGTTGAAAGGTGTTTTAAACCGTATTTCTTGATAAGCATTTCAGATTGGGTGCCTTTGCCACTGCCTGGAGGGCCAAATAAAATTAAATTGAACATGTACTTGCTAACCTTGGGTGAATGGCAAATATAAAGGAAAGGTTATTAATAATGCATTAACGAAACAGCGTAATTATAAGATGTGTAAGTATTTTTTAACAACCGGCTCTTTCCGCACATCGTATATTGAATGTTGATGTTTTAGTAAATTTGATAAATATAAAATCAGGTATATGCGTTTGAGATTCATAATAATGTTGCTTGCTCCGATGCTTTTTTATCAATGTACTTTTTCGCAGGGATCAAAAAAGAAACAGGATGCTGAAGTGCCACAACCCGCCAATAAAAGCTCGGTATACTCCCGCACTGATACAAGCAAGGTTAATTTGAGCGATGAAGAATGGAGAAAAGCACTGCCGCAGGATGTGTATAATATAGCAAGGTTGAAGGGTACCGAAAGACCCTGGACCAGTAAGTTTGAAAAATTTCATGAAGCCGGTACTTATTATTGTGCGGCTTGTGGTAACCCATTATTCAGAAGTGATACCAAGTTTGACAGCGGCTGTGGTTGGCCCAGTTTTTACGAGCCTATCAGTAAAACAAGTATCATTTATTTAAAAGATAATACACTGGGCATGGAAAGAACGGAAGTAGAGTGTGGTCGTTGCAAGGCACATTTAGGACATGTGTTTAATGACGGTCCTCCTCCTACGGGCTTGAGATATTGTATCAATGGCGTTATTCTCGATTTTGAGAAAGCAGCAGCGGCGGATAAAAAATACAAAGGACAGAAAAGCTAACATGGGTCGGTACCGAAGGTCAGACCACTTTCCTATACCTCCACCATTGCTTTTATTACGCCCGTAGCCGGGTTCAGCCAACTGGCGAAATGATCTTTTACTTCATCAAATTGTACCCGGTGCGTAATATATGTAGCCGGGTTTACCCGTCCTTTTTTCATACTGGCAATTACATGCTCAAAATCTTCACGGGTAGCATTGCGGCTACTCATTAAGGTAGCTTCGCGCTTGTGAAATTCAGGATGAACAAAACTGATTTCGCCTCTTTGCAATCCGATCAATGCATATCTTCCTCCATGCGACATATAAGCGAACGCCCCATTGATAGCTTTCAAGTTGCCGGTAGCATCAATCACTACAGTAGGCATATCGCCATTGGTTATTTCCTTTAATTTTTCTGTAGCATTTTCTTTTGCCGGATTGATGGTAAAAGGTACCTGTATATTATTTCGGCAAAAAGACAATCGATCATCATTAATATCCATTGCAATTACCTGTGCACCGGCTATGCGGGCAAATTCCATGGTGCCTAAACCAATAGGACCGGCACCAATAATCAAAACATATTCTCCTTGCTGAACCGCTGCACGACGGATGCCATGCGCGCCTATTGCCAATGGTTCTACCAAAGCCAGTTCATCAAAGCTCAACCCATTACCATGCACCAATGTATATGATGGCACTGACAAATATTCTACCATGCCTCCATCGCAATGCACGCCACATACCTGTATGGTGGCACAACAATTGGGCTTTCCCATACGGCATGCAATACAATGTCCGCAATTGAAATATGGGATCAATGTTACGGCTTCTCCTTTAGTAAAACCTTCTGCGTCGCCGGATTCATATTCAGCAGCAAGCTCATGACCGAGTATGCGGGGATATTGCAAAAAAGGTTGTGTGCCTTCAAACGCATGCAGATCAGTACCACAAATACCGATACGTTTAATTTTCAGAATCGAATTTCCCTTTGTAATCAAAGGCATCTCCGCATGCTTATATTCAAAAGTTCCGGGAGTAGTACAAACTAAAGTCTTCATTGTAATTTATTATTGACAACTCATGCTTAATGAGAGCGGAAAGATAACACCATTGTTACAAAACAACGATATACAAAACTTACACCTGAATAATTACAGATTATTTTTTTTCAAAAAAACGGTGGAAGAAGAGCAGTTGATATTGCACAGCATTCGTCCAGTAATTCCAATCGTGTGCACCAGGCCTTTCTATATAATCGTGTGGAATATTGCGTAACAGTAATTGCTGATGCAGGTTGGCATTTACCTTGTAAAAAAAATCGTCTGTGCCACAATCAATGATCAACTGAAGTGCACTGGGTCTGAGCAAGTATAACATATTGATCACAGTATTTTTTTCCCATCGCTCAGGATATTCAGCATAACTGCCCAGGCGTTTTGCCATATCCCAATTGTTGGGAAATGGCCTGATATCCACACCACCACTCATGCTACCTGCAGCGCCAAAAACATCCTGGTGTTTAAAAGCAAGATATAATGCACCATGTCCACCCATGCTTAAACCCGTTATAGCCCTTGCTTTAGTATCTTTTATTGTTTTGTATTTGCTGTCAACCCATTTTACCAATTCAGTGGCTACATAGGTTTCATATTTAAAACTTGAGTCTACGGGGCTATCCCAATACCAACTGCCATACGCCCCGTCTGGACACACAATCATTATTCCATATTCATCTGCCATTTTTTCAAACCCTTTTGCTTTATTTATCCAATCAGCATAATTACCACTATATCCATGCAAAAGATATACTACCGGTAAGGCACTGCGTTTAGCATAATCGTCAGGGCGTATTACTACCGCCTTAATATTTTTATGCATGGCGGTACTTGTAGTTTCCACCGTATCTACTATAGCCGCATGTGATTGTTGGTATATACAAAACAGCAAACAAATAATGAAAAGCTTATTTCTTTTAAAGGCAATCATCAGTGTGTTTTTTTAAGATGAAATTTATTTGATGGCGTTTTTTGTTGCTGCCAGAATAAAATCAACAATAGGTTGTGGATTGGCGAGACTATGTGGATGATGCCCCACGCCAGGTTTATGAATTACTTTAATATCGCCGCCGGCAGCCAGTATGTTCTTTTCAAAAATAGCCGTATTTTCTTCTACAGGCACTACTTCATCCGCATCGCCTACTACATGCAGCATTGGATATTGTCCCTTTACAATTTCGTCTATCTTATCCAACGGATTGTTTTTGAAATCTTTTGTTGCTTCTTCTGTAGTATAACCATAATCTTTTTTAAAGATCTCCCAGTCAGCACTACTGCCAGGACCTTTTCCTTTACCGCCCGGCCAACTGCGTAAATCAAGTACAGGAGCGTCTGCATATACACACGCAACTTTACCGGAGTTAACAGCCGCCCAATTGTATACATATACACCACCGCGACTCATGCCTTCCATCGCGGCTTTTTTTGATAGGCCTGCCTGATGCACAAAATCATAAAATGCATTCCAAAGTTCTACGGCTTCTTTATTACCAAACAATTCGGAAGCATCGCAATACACCAGATGAAAACCTCTGTCTAATAAGGCGATATCCGTTTGTGGTTCGTGACCCCAGAACCTTGCTCTCCAGATCCAGGGATGTCCCGCAGCAGCCACCCTTGGCTTTACAATTTTTGCTTCTCGATTGTTAAATGTAAAATCTGCACAATCATATCCATAAAAAGAAGAAACCTTGTAAGGCTGCTGTATTTTTTTGAATATATCAAAATTATGGTCGGTCTTTAACATTACGACTTCGTATAAACGCTTTGCAATCAATTGTGCTCCTGCAACAGAAGGATGCAAAGAGTCTGGAAACAGATCAGATTTGCTTAAAGTGATGGAATGAAGGTCGATCAATTCCAGCTTTTCATCAAATGCCACTTGTCTTATGTGTGGAAGAACAAATTGCGTAATGGCTGCATCTGTTTGCCGGGTGGTATCAGCGAGGTATGATGCAACAGGTAACAATAGTATGATGCGTGGTTTTGAGCTTACTGTGTTGAAAGCATGAATCAGGTTTTTATAATCGGTCTCGAACTGCTGTTCAATATCAAGCCGGTAAGGCAAGCGGCTATCGTTGGTGCCTAATTTAATAAACACGATATCCGGGTTGCTTTGCAATGCTTCTTTATACTTCTTTGTTGCCGTGTAGGCATCACCTGTATGAATAACCGTTTTAGCACTTACGCCAAAGTTCATCACCACGTAACCATCACCCAGCATCTGTTGTAATTGGGCAGGATAGGCTTCTTTATCAGGATGCTCAAGCCTTGAGCCAGCAGTAATGCTATTGCCAATACAGGCAATGCGGATTTTTTGCTGGGCGAATATTGGAGAATGGAATGAAATAGTACATAGTAGAATAAGTGAAAAAACTCTTTGGAGGGATATCATTTTGCGGGTGTAATTATTGATCAATAAAAGTATTGCTTTCTACCTTTATTTCTTTATAAAATACCACAATAGATAATACCGGCTATTATCCCCATACAGATATTATTTATTCGAGAACAAAACTGGTGTTTCCCGCATCCTTTTGCTGCCACAACCCCGGAGGGAATATCCATTGTCCTTTATCAGCGGTATCAAATGTTATACGTTGCTCGCCCCAGTAATATTCTATATCAAACCATTTATCGTTTACCCACACTTTGCCAATAAGGAGACTTTGACTAAAACCACTTGTACCATTTTTATGGTGAATGGCATTTACAAATTGCAGTTTAGTGCCTTTGGGCAGCGGGGCTATTTTTTCTACACCTTCAAACAGATTGGTATCTTCTGTAATAAAGTATGCTTCTTTTACATTGAATTCGGGTAAATTTTTTGCTAACACAGAAGCCCTTTGAGTATATAAGGTTTTGCCAATAAAGGAGGTGTAAGGTTCTTTTTTTGAAACATCTTTGTTTGTTGATCTTAATGCGAGATAGAAGATTCCAATCAATACGATGATACCAATAACTGCAATTGCCAAAAGCATTTTTATATTCATTAAGGAGTAGTTTGAAGTATAAAGCCCTTATGCAAACGAAGTTCGATAAGCATTGTTGTGTGTAGATTATTAAAGAAGGAGGGTGATGTTAAAGACTATCTTGAGATATAGTATCATTTTACAAACAGGGTACTTCTATTCCCCTGATCAGGATCTCTTTCGCGTGTTTAATAACGCATTTATTTGCTTGTCAATATCAGCGGCTTTTGCTTTTGCTTCGTTCAATGGTAGTCCTGTGTTCATTTCAGGCCGGGTATGTTTAGTAGCAGTAAGCCATGCATCTTTCATTATATCCTGCTTTTTTGTTACGAGCGCTAAAATGGCATTAGCATTAGCATCGGGCGTAAGTGTTGACGCCCGGTCCGTAATTTTTTTCTCACCGAGGAATAATAAGATCTGTTTAGCCATAATCCAATGCCCTTCCTCGCCGGGGTGTACGCCATCACGTGCCAGTGTAAACGAAGGATTGGCTTTTCTTTCCTGCTCTAATATATTCTTCATTGCAAAATGTATATCGGCCACTTGCCACTTTTGTTTTTTGCTTTGTTCCAACAGCCATTCGGAATAACGGTCAAGCACAGCCGCATATCCTTTATTGCTGCCGGTTGTTTCATCATACACCGGTGGTGTAAGATGAATAATTTTTGCCCCGTATTTTATAACCTCATCATGTAACCAGGTAATACCATCTTTGAATTTTTGAAACCGTTGCTCATCAAAGGGAAGATATATACCATCGTTCATACCATAGCTTGCAAAAACAAGATCGGGCTTTGTTTGCGCTAATACCCGGGCAAGGCGTTCGTGCAGGTCTGGACGGGGAAAGCGGCCATCTGCATGTCCTTCTTCTGAAAGACCTGACACTGTTTCGCTGGGCAAGCCTGCATTAATAAATTCAAAATGCGTGTCTGGATAGTGTGTAATAAAATACGACTCAATATCTACCACATATTTCCCATCATAAGTAATACTATTTCCTATAAAAACAATACGATGCACATTGCGTGGAAACGGACCGGCAATTGTACCAACCGATGATAATAAAAAAAGCATTGCAAAAACCAATACCCTGGAATAGCTGCGCTCCAATTTCTTCATATGAATAATATATGCTGTAAAATCATTATTATAAAAATTTACAGATAACCGGCAATTTATTTTTCTATCGTTCTACCAGCAATCCTGCCAATTCTTTTGTGCCTTGTTCTGTTACCTGTGTTTGCCAGAGATTAAGCTTTTTTAAAGCAGGCATTTTCTTAAACACACTGATGCTTTTGTCTGTAATATTGTTTTGATTGATGTTTAAAATTTCCAGCTGCTGTAACCCGGTTAAAGATTCAACTGCTTCATCTGTAAGATTGTTTTTCTGAATTTCGAGTTTATGCAGCCGGCTGAAAGTTCCAATGATGTTTAACGCGTCTTTATTAAGATTACAATTGCTTGCATCAAGTTGGTACACCTGCTCTTTTACAGAAGAGAGTTTTTGAAGTATCTGCGATAGTTTGGCCGCATCTGCCTTTTGTACCATTACCAACGAAACTTCCAGCAAATTGCTTTTTGAAGTAAGTGGCTGCAACATTACTTTTAGATCTTTTAACTGCTGCAATGTATTTGCATCGGCTGCAGCAACCTGGGGCAGAATAATTTCTTTATCCTGTTCGGTGCCAATGCCCATATAGGCTGCTACAAGGTATTTTGTCTTTTCATCAACACCCAATGCTTTTATATTCTTTTTATATTCAGCACCGCTTTGTATCCACCACTGTACAAAACTTATTTCTATAGGCGTAAGTGGTTTATGATTATCGGCGGGCATAAATTTGGAGCTTTCTCTTGGTAGTGTTATCCTACGGAACAGTTCACTTTTTTCGAGATCGCCTGCTACAATAGTATTGCCACTTTTTCCACCTTTTATACATCCTGGAATAGTGCTCATATCCAACTCGCCCTTTAATTTATCCGGATTGTGACAGCTTACACATTTAGCATTGAATACCGGCTGAATGATATCTGTAAAAACATTTACTGAATCAAGTATGGACGTTGTCTTTTTTTGCGGAGCAATAACTTTTGAAGCGAAAATTGTTTTCAGAAAGCCCGGCATATAGGCCGTTAAATATCCTTCGCCATGTGTCATATTTCCACCCAAATGCCCCCCTGCAGCTATAAGTATGATGCAGATAGATAACACCCAAGTGCTTAATTTCATTTTTACAATGGAAATATCTTTGTTACTTCTCGTTTTGATAAACCAGGCTGCGAAAGTGAGTACGGCAGCAATAATTCCTATCCATTTATGCCAGAAAAGGGTTTGCTCGTTATAACCGCCTGCCAGGGAGAGCAGGTAGCCCGAAAGTGCAGCTAATGCAGCACCAATGGCTCCGCATAGCAATGCTATGTTTACTGCAGTATTAAGTGTAGCACTTTTTTTGTAATGCGCTATTACATTTAATATTGCTGCAAACAATATTATACCGATTGGAATATGAACAAAAAGAGGATGAAACCGTCCGAAGAACAGCGACCAGTCACTATGCATTATGTATTGTTTTCTATACCCTTTCTAATTTAACTGGGTATGTTTTATCTGCATTCCACTGGCACACATAAATATTTTGATCCTGATCTACACATACATCATGCCCGTGATAAAAAATATTGCCATCGGCAAATACAGGCTGTAATGCACCGCCTTTGTATTCTGGTTTTGTACCGCCCGGGTTTGATATAACTTTATTGTTTTTATCAAGAATGGTTACAAAGCCTGATTTGCCTCCATCCATTTTTCCGGTATCACGGAAGTTTGACCAGCAAACACCTGCATATAAATTTTCGCCATGAATAACGGCGCGGCAAACATATGCTCCCGGAATTTTTACTGTCTCAAGATATTTGCCATCAAGCGTAAAAATCTTAAAGGCATTCTCATTACGGGAAGTGCAAATTAATTTAGGAGAAGCGGGATTGCGTAAATCAACAGCAACACCATGCGCATTATCAAGATTGTGATCAGGGTTGGCATTGTTGTGCCCACCGAAGTGGCGGATGTATTTTCCGCTGTGATCATATTGTATGATATAATCTGAACCATATCCATCCGCTACATAAAAATCTCCGTTAGGCGCCACAGCTACTTCGGTTGGTTGAAATTTTTCTTCTTTTTTATATACACCGATAGTAGAAGGATGGCCTAAAGCAAAAATCAGATCGCCATTAATGGTTGTTTTAAAAATAGAACCAGCCTGTGCGTGCCAGTTATTATCTTTTCCGAAATAATAACCACAATCTGTAATAAATAAAAAGTCTTCACCACCTTCTGGAGATAATGTAAGCCCATGACCGCCCGGATATCTTGTTCCCCAAGAATCTAACAATTTGCCTGATCTGTCATATACCAGGATATTATTTTTTACTTCATCACCCACCATTACCAATCTACCTTTTGAATCCTGTACCATTTCGTGGCAGTTGAACACAGGTGTTTGAGCAGGGTCAAGATTACCCCATGTTTTATTTACTTTATAGGTAAAGCCACCATGACCTATAACACCATTCTCACTAGGATTGGCTTTGCCAATAATATTAAAACCGGCTACAGCGCCTGCAGTAATCAGAGAAGTTTTTTTCAAAAACTGTCTTCTTGGATAGTTGTTCTTTTTCATGATGGAAGAAATATGAATGATAAAAATTTATGCGATGATACCTTTTACGACTTTCCCTTCTACATCGGTCAATCTAAACCTCCTGCCCTCTGCATCAAAAGTAAGCTTCTCGTGATCTATACCCATCAAATATAAAAGGGTTGCCTGAAAATCGTGAACATGCACCGGGTTCTTTACAATATTATATCCAAATTCATCGGTTTCTCCATAAGTAAGGCCAGGCTGCACACCACCACCTGCCATCCACATGGTATAACATCTTGGATGATGATCACGTCCATAATCATCTTTGGTTAATTTTCCCTGCGAGTAATTGGTGCGCCCAAATTCTCCACCCCATATCACCAGTGTATCATCCAGCAAACCACGTTGTTTAAGATCCTTTACCAGCGCTGCAGATGCCTGGTCGGTAGCTTTACACTGGTTTTTAATTGAACCGGGCAAACTTCCATGTTGATCCCAACCCTGGTGATAAAGTTGTACAAATTTTACATCCTTTTCCAACAGGCGCCGTGCCAACAAACAATTAGCAGCATAGGTGCCAGGCGTGCGTGCATCTTCACCATATAAATCAAAAACCCAGGCCGGTTCATCACTCATATCAGTTATTTCAGGAACAGATGCCTGCATACGAAATGCCATTTCATATTGTGCTACGCGATTATTGATTTCAGGATCACCAAAGGTTTCCATTTGTGCCTGGTTCAATTCTTTCAAAGCATCCAGCATATGGCGGCGATCTACCGCTTTATATCCTTCCGGATCAGAAAGGTATAAAACAGGATCTTCGCCGGAACGGAATTGTACGCCCTGGTATTTGGAAGGAAGAAAACCATTGCCCCACAAGCGCGCATACAGTGGCTGATCTTTAGGAGCGTTATTAGAAACGAGTACAATAAAAGCAGGCAGGTTTTCATTATCGCTTCCCAAGCCATAACTTACCCATGCGCCCATACTGGGCCTACCGGGCAACTGGTTACCGGTTTGCATAAAAGTAAGTGCAGGATCGTGGTTGATCTGTTCGGTATACATTGATTTTACAAAACAAAGATCATCCGACATAGCGCCCGTATAAGGCATTAATTCGCTTACCCACGCTCCACTTTTTCCGTATTGATTAAATTTAAAGGAAGAGCCTACCAGTGGTAACGCCGATTGCTGGGCACTCATACCGGTAAGCCTTTGACCTTTTCGTACAGAGTCTGGCAAATCCTGTCCATGCATTTTTTCGAGCAAGGGTTTGTATTCAAATGTTTCAAACTGCGATGGTCCGCCGCTTTGAAACAGGTACACTACTCTTTTGGTACGTGCAGGAATATCAGGGGCACCTAATATACCATTACCGGCAACAACAGGTTTTTGATTTACAGACGATAAACCACTCTGGCCAGAGAGAAGCGAACCAAGCGCTACAGCCCCCAGGCTGAGAGAAGCTTTTTGTAAAAATGATCTCCTGTTGAGGTTGCTGGCAATAAGCCGCTCAATTTCTTTATCCATAAGATTTTACTTTTCAATTTTAGGGCTAGCTTTAAAGGTGTATGGCATATGGTGAAAGGTATAGGGTAATACAAACATTGGTACCTCTCTCCACCTTATTCCTTTTACCCTCAACCTTACACCTTTCTCTATCGCTTCGTAATAAATGCATCTGAATTCATAATGGTACTGGCCGTTACCGTTAGAGCAGCCAATGCCTGTAAATCTGTTTTCGATTTTATTTTATACGCACCGCTATTCAGCCACCCTTTCATTTTGGCAGCATCTGTTTTAAATGTTTGATACTGCTCTGTATAAAGTTTCTGTAAAATATCCATTTCTTTTTGCGAAGGTTTGCGTGCGGTTAAGCAACGATAACTGTACATAATTCTATCCTGCAAAGTGCTGTATTTTTCAGCAGCATGCACTGCCAAAACTTTTGCGGCTTCTGTAAACTGCGGATCATTCAATAACACTAATGCCTGCAATGGCGTACTGGTTTTTTGCCGGTATACAATACAACTTGCTCTGAGCGGTGCATCAAAAGTACTCATGGATGGCGGCGGATTGGTTCTGCGCCAGAAAGTATACAGGCTTCTTCTATATAACGCAGAGCCGGTATCCTGGTGATATACTTCACTATTTACCGACCATAAGCCTTCCGGCTGATACGGTTTTACACTGGGTCCGCCAATGCTGTCTGATAATAATCCACTTGCTTTTAAAGCGCCATCACGAATCATTTCGGCGGTAAGCCGGAATGATGGTCCGCGGGAAAGCATGGCATTATCAGGATCTTTTTTAAGAGCTTCAGCACTTGCAAAAGAAGATTGACGATAGGTGGCTGAAAGCACTATTAATTTTTGCATCGCTCTTACATCCCAGCCTGATTCACGGAAGGTTACCGCCAGCCAATCCAGCAGTTCAAGGTTAGAAGGCACTCCACCCTGGTTACCAAAATTGTCTGCGTTTTTTTGAATGCCTGTTCCGAAATAGGTTTGCCAGTAACGATTTACGGTAACCCTTGCTGTTAGTGGGTTTTTTGGATCAAGCAGCCATTGTGCTAGTCCTACACGGTCTTTGCGATAGCTTGCCTGGTAAGGTAAAATAGAATTGGGTACATCAGGATGCACTTCTTCGCCGGGGGCATCATATACGCCTCTTAATAATATATGCGCTTTGCGTTTTTCTTTCATTTCTTCCATTACCATTATTTCGGTAATGGGCTCCATCTCTTTATTTTCCTCGTCTCTTAATTGCTGTAATTCTTTTCGCTTTGCCTGCCAGGCTTTTGATATATTGGAAAAATAATATTGCTGAAGATCACTATCTGGTATAGTTATATTTTGATTATCCTGTACACGCATCAGAATCTCTGAAGGATTCAGTTCCCTGTCATAAACAAACAATTCGTCTACCAAACCATTCTTAAAGCCTGTGCCGCGCCAGTCGGCTCCAATTTGTAAGCCGGGTTGTTCACTCCTGGCAAAAAGAATATCCTTATAAAGGTTATCCTTGTCAGTGTTCATGGCAGCTTCTTTGCCGTCTACAAATAATTTTATACCATCTGCTTTGCTGGTGCCGTTATACGTAAGCGTTAGTTGTATCCACTTTTCTTTTGGTAAAGTGTCTTTCGTGGTCTTTAAAATATTATTATATGGCCAGGTATGCGCCATTAAAAACTCCGCCTTACCGTTTTTCAGGTTCAGATAGTATCCATGAAATGCATACGTTATATCTCCATCGCCCTTATGAAAAACAACAGCCTTGTTTACATCTTTCGGAATATTTACCCATAATGCAATAGAAAAAGGTTGAAAGCGATTGAAGACGGCTACTTTTCCAAGCTTTAAAATATCATCACCGTTTGATTTAAAGGCGTTTCCAAATTTGCCTGGCACTATTACAGCATCTGCCACCTGTCCTTTTCCTTTAGGATCTTTTTCATTTACGAAAGCGCCATTTACCAGTTTATCAAAAGTGAAATGTGTTTGCAACCCTTTTTTCAGATCAAAAGGATTTTTATTGCTAAGCTGCTGTTTCCATTTTTCAAACTCCGGTTTTTCATTGCTGACAATTGCTTGGAGTTCTTTTGTTTTTTGCTGTTCGTTATGGGTGAGATAAGCGATAACAGAATCCTGCTTAGCATTAGTAAGCAACATGGAAGGACCTGGTGTATCATCAGGATTAAAAGATATTTGCCCTGCTTCATCTACATTATTGAAGAAGCTATATAGGCTATAAAAATCTTTTTGCGATACAGGATCAAATTTATGATCGTGGCAACGGGCACATCCTATTGTAAGGCCAAGAAAGGCCGTTCCCAATGTGCTGGTTCGATCTATTACATATTCATTCCTGAATTCTTCATTAATAATACCACCTTCCGCATTCTGTGCATGGTTGCGGTTAAATACGGTCGCCAGTTTTTGTTCGCGGGTAGCATTGGGTAAAAGATCGCCCGCAAGTTGCCAGGTAATAAAGCGGTCGAACGGCATGTTTTCGTTAAAAGCGTTGATTACCCAATTACGCCAGGGCCAGGTAGGTCTGTACCTGTCTACCGTATATCCATACGTATCTGCGTAGCGCGAAACATCCAGCCAATCTACTGCCAGCTTTTCTCCGTACTGCGGAGAATGCAATAATTTCTCTACTACTTTTTCATATGCATCGGGTGATTGATCTGCAAGAAATGCATCTGTTTCTTCGATGGTAGGGGGTAAACCCGTGAGATCTAATGTTACTCTTCTTAATAAAATTTCTTTATCAGCTTGCGGAGATGGTTTTAAATTATTCGCTTCCAGTTTATTCAAAATAAAATAATCGATAGGATTGCGTGGCCAGCTTTTATCTTTTATTTCAGGCAGTTTTACTTTTACGGGGGCAATGAAAGCCCAGTGTGGTTTATATATGGCACCCTGCTCAATCCATTTGGTAAGAATAGCTTTTTCATAATCGGAGAGTACACGGTGAGAAGCTTTGGTAGGCATTACCAACTCTTCATCTTCTGTGATGATACGGTTATACAATTCACTTTTGGAAAGGCTGCCTGGAACAATAGCATGTTTGCCATCTTTCAGTTTAGCCAATGCACCTTCGCTGAATGAAAGATTTAACCCTGCTTTTTGCCCATTGTTTTTATCGGGACCGTGGCATAAAAAACATTTGTCGGACAGAATGGGTTTTACATGCAGGTTATAATCAATAACGGCAGGAAGTGTTTTATCAAACTTCGCAATTGCTTCAGGCTTTTTGACCGAAGAGGCTTTAGTAAAAACAAAAATACATACAGCCAATAAGGCAACAACAATACCGATTTTACTAAACATTTTTTTTTGCATGGCGCAATGATGATGGAAATCTTTTACAAAAAAATTTAGGGGTCTTAAAGATACTAATAATATTTACGCAGTGAGCTATCAGCCATCATCTGTCAGTTTAAAAGAAATCTTAAAGTGTGCGGTTCTTTTTGTGAGATACAATTCAATAGTATCATTACATAATAAAAACCAATAACCTATTGTGCCCCTCTATGTCTTCGTGCCCTTGTGCCCGCCTGAACGGACGGGCACAAGGGCCGGTACGGACGGGGGCAGGGAGAGGCAGAACCCGCTATGAAAAGAGTTTTGACTGGTTCTTATTTTTCAATCAGACAATGATGATTTAAAAACTATAACTGAGTCCTGCTTTAATAAATAGTGGCGTTCCTGGGGTGTAATGTATTTCTGATACAGGAGCAGTTTCATATTGCAATCTTGATTCTGTATCAAACTGTGCTTCTTTCCAATAACGATTGAACAGGTTTTCAGCCGATACACTAAATTCAAGTTTTTTGAAAGTGTAACTTACTACTGCATCCAATAGAAAATATCCCTGCGCACGTGCAGTATTATCTTCATTGGCAGGGCGATCACCAATATAACGGTAACGGATAGAGGTGTTAAAAGCTTTTGCTTTCATTGTAAGCCCGCCAATACTTGTGAAGGTAGGCGCCAATGGCACATAATCCTGCCCTTTGGCTTCATCTATGGCACGCGGTCTGGCATAGTTCACATCCACATCGGCATACAGCCATTTATTAACCTGGTACCTCGCAGAAATATCTACGCCCTTTCTTTCTGTTCTTCCACCTGGCTCTACTATGCCTTCATCGCCTACATATACAAACTCCTGTTGTGAATACAATTGCCATAACGCCGCTTTGAGCAATAACTGTTTGTTTGGCTTTAGTACCACTCCTAAATCAGTACCAAACACAGATGGTAAAATATCTTTCGCCGTATTGTTAAGTATAACACGTGTATCATTGCTGTGAAATCCTAAACCAGTGTTGAGATAAAACCTTACAGTATTGTTTAGATTATAATTGAAATTTATTTTAGGACTTACAATTCCCCTGCTTTGTTTTTTAAAATTATTTTCTCCTGCCAATATATTTTTATACCCGAACCTGAAGTAATCGTAGCGCAATCCGCCATTAATGTTAAACCGGTTACTCAGTTCAACATGTTGCTGCGCATATACAAATCCATTCCACTCATGTATGTCGCCAAGTTGCTCATGGTTGAGAAATTTGCGTTTCACTACGTGATTTAATTCAATATTGTTGATATCGTCATACCTGCCACCCCATCCAAATTCTGTAGATGCATTTTTATGAAACAACATATAATTTTTGGACATCGTTCCAGTATATCCATATATATTTCTTGATTCTCTTTGGTTTATTTCGTCACCATTAATAGAATCTTTTAAAAAGAAAGTAAAGTTTGAAAATAAATTGAAATGATAGTTAGTGAAATACAATTGATCTGTTGTTTGCCAACCATCCTGCCACTGCTTCGTAAATTTTGCACTGATGTTTGTTCTATTGGTATTGCCTCCTTCGGAATTATCAATTGACCCAAACTTTCCGATCATACCACTTTCAACTGCACGTTCTGGTATTTGACCTGAAGCGTTCCATTTACTGTCGAGTGTTGAAGCCAGGATGGTAAGTTGCGCATTGTTATTAAAGATGGCATTGTATTTACCTAATATATTAAAGCGATGAAAATGCTGTGGACTATCAAAATAACCATCTGACTTAAAGTATTCTGATGCTACATACATTTGCTGGCGAACCTTATCATTTTCTTTATTTAATAATTTGAGCATTCCCATTACCCTTTGTGTGTTATATTCACCCGCCTGTATTTTCACCATGTTTTCCTGTAAGAAATCTTTGGTTTGCAATTCAACAAAGCCTGCTGTTGCAAGATTTCCTTTATTTACAAAATAGGGTCCTTTATCAAAATTTACTTTTTCTACTGCCTCAGGAATCAGAAAATGAAGATCTGCATAACCCTGTCCGTGTGCATGAGATACCATATTTACAGGAATGCCATCTACACTGATATTGATATCGGTGCCATGATCAATATCATATCCGCGCAAAAAAATCTGTTCTGCTTTTCCACCACCTGCATGTTGTGCAATGAATAAACCAGACACCATTCGCAAAATATCCTGCGAGGTATTGATAGGTCTTAATTTAAGATCGACTGCTGCGATGGTATTTAATACAGAAGGTTTACGACTTACTACTGTTACATCAGAAAGCGTTACATTACTTTTTTGCAATGCTGCTTTTATTACAGAAACTTTACCTGTTTCTACATCAACAGATACTTTCTCCGTTTCATAGCCGATATGAGATAATATTACTTCATAATGCCCTGGTACAATATCGCGCAATTTAAAGGTTCCGAAATGATCTGAATTCTCCGCAGAAATTATGCCTCCATTAATTTGTATTGAAACGCCTGATAATGGTGAACGGCTTTGATCATCACCTACATATCCTATAATAGTTCCTTTTTGGCAAATACCTATAAAAGGGAAAAGAAGTAAGAAGAGGAAGATATAGTTTTTTCGGATAAGCATGTTATTGCGGTTTATAACCTATCTACGAATAAGCCACGGATGCGGCTTTAGTCAATAAAAATAAATAAACGCTATGCATTTTTTTCAATTCAAAATCCGGATGTATTGCTTTATCGTAACTGTTAAAGTCCGGACTTTTTTAATCCACCTCATGTAATCTCAATGTATAATAGCAGCGCTCCATTAAGTGTATGCTATTACTTAACTAAAATTTAAATCAAAAACTAAAATGAAAAAGAAATTCTTGCTGGGTACTGTGATTGGTGTTGTTGCCATCGGTGGTATCCTCTTTGCAGCAGATCATATAGATGCTCCTGCAGTAACCGGTACGGGAAATGTAAGCCTTGGTACTGATATAACAGATGTGTATGCATTTCAAAGCCCGGCCAACAACAGCAATATGGTGTTTGTAATAAATACACAGGGATTGTTGTCTCCTTCTGCAACCGGCGCGGCATCTTTTCCTGGTAATACTATGTATGAACTGAACATTGATAACAATGGAGATAATGTAGAAGATATGGTGATTCAATGCCTTGTAAAAAATGGAAAGCTGAGAGTATACGGTCCTATAGCGCCTGCTGCTACCGGAACATCTTCTTCAGTGGTAGCTTCTGCTTCATACGCTGAAACTGCAGTTACGGGCTATAGTGCATCTACTCCTTCTGTAGGCACATCATCTAATGGCGTTAAAGTATTTGCAGGACCCAGAGATGATCCTTTCTTTTTTGATCTGAAAAGATTTAAAGAGATTGTTGGAGGTACTGCCACCGCGTTTCATGCTGGTACAGATGAAGACCCGGCCGTTGATGCATTTGCAGGAACAAATGTAATGTCGATAGTAGTGGAAATACCAAAAACACTATTAGGCTCAGCTACCACACTTAATGTTTGGGCAGAATCAAAATCAAAATAAATTATTCAACTTTTTAAAAAATATATATGAACCATTTTAATAAAATATCCTTTGCGGTAATAATCGCCGGTTCGATGATTATGCTAAGCTGCAAAAAGGATCATCATGATACTCCTAAAGATGATTTTGATACAGCAGGTACTTACACACAGGTAGATCAAATGGCGCGTCCTGCAATTAATACAGTATTTGTAGGCGCCGACAGAAAAAATGAATTTAATACTACCGTTCCTTCCGCGATGAGTGGTGCGTTTAAATCAGACTTTGTAGCTAAGCTAAATGCATTTGGTTATACTACTAATATATTGGGTTTAAATGCAGATGCATTTGCAGGTGTATTAGTGACAGATGTGCTTAATGTAAAAACAAACGGAACCACTACTTTTTATGATGGTACCAATGTTTTAACAGGAAGAGCTTTGGGAGATGATGTAATAGATGTGGAGCTCACTTTGCTTTTTGGAGGATCAAGCGGATCATCAAACCCCGGGTTAACAAGTGATCATGTGAATGGGAATGATAAGCCTTTCCTCACTCAATTCCCCTACCTGGCAAGTCCGTTTTAATATAAAGTATACCCGCAAAATGACTCTTTATTATTGTACCTGAATAGTAAAGAGTTATTTTAATTATAATTCAAAATTAAAAGGGCATACGCCAACGTTAGATTACAGTATCATATTTATATGAAAATTTTCCTGGCATTAATATTAGTATTGTTGGTTCCTCTTCTCTCTTTTGCACATGATGTGGTAATAGATCTTGAGAAGATGTCGAAAAGCGATGCCGCAGTACTATATATCAAATTAGGTTATCAGCATATTCTTCCGCTGGGATTAGACCATATACTTTTTATACTCAGTTTATTTTTGTTGAGCCCAAAGCTTAAACCTGTTTTAAGCCAATCACTTGCATTTACTATTGCACATTCGGTTACACTCGCATTGGCTATATATAATGTAATACAACCTTCTTCCAGAATTGTTGAACCATTGATTGCACTTTCCATTATGTATGTAGCATTGGAAAATATTTTCTCTCCGCGCTTAAAACCTTCCCGTATCGGCGTTGTATTTTGTTTTGGATTGGTGCATGGATTAGGTTTCGCCGGAGCACTTTCCAACCTGGGGCTTCCGCAACAATCCTTTCTTACTTCACTTGTAATGTTTAATGTTGGTGTTGAGTTAGGGCAGGTAACGGTAATTCTTATTGCATGGTTCCTGGTGGCAAAATGGTTTGCAGATAAGCCTTACTACCGTAAGTATATTGTAATTCCTGCTTCGGCTATAATAGCTGCTATAGCAGCCTTCTGGACAATACAGAGAATATTTTTTGTGTAAAATTTCACGCAAAGACCGCAGAGAGAACAAAGTTGCAAAGAGAAAATAAGCAAATCCTTTGTGAACCGCTGTGTCTTCGTGCCTTCGTGGTTCTGTATTTATCGAAGCTATTCATCCGAAAATCGAAGCATATATCCCAACTGTCGAATTAAGTTTCAAAGCCCGTGTTTGTGGAGCATCTTTGTACTGTCAACAACGACAGATATCCAATCCACTGAAAAACCGGCGCCCTTTAGAAAAATCCAAACCCTGAGAAAGTCCAGATCCATTGAAAACCGACAGTTCCTTAGAAAAACCGTTCATTAGCTAAAATCCAGATCCAACGAAAACCGAGTCCAGCAAAATCCATTGAATTACCAAACATCAATCCGATACCTGAAAAACAATCCAAACCAATTATCCATTGAAAACTGAAACCAATCCTTGAAAAATTCACAACCCGTTCTTATCCAAACCTTGAAAACAACCAACCCTTAAGAACCGAAATCGTCAGTACCTTTTAAAACCGTAAAGACAAAATATAACCTCTGACATGATTTCAAAATATTGAGCCATGCTGATTATCAGCGTGGCTTTTTTGTTGAGGCTATGAGCTATCAGCGGTCAGCTATCAGATCGGTACGCGTAGCGTCAGACCAAAAATTTCACGTGGAGAGCGCGACAGGACTGCGAGCGCAACGAAAATTTCTGCAAACTGAAATCTGAAACTTCTTCATTTCGAATCAGAAATTTCAAATCTCAAATCAAAATAAACTCACTCTAAATTTTTCTCAATATCATTTACTTGTGAGGGACTTAGATCATAACGATTTTGCCAGGCGGCTTTGTAAAATTGTTGAGCATTATATTCTTTGTGCATACTATGCATAAGCTTAGCCATATAGTATAGTTCCAGTCCTTCGAGTGGTTTGCCGGAAATATGATGATCGTATATTTCGTACGCCTTTTCGTTTTGATTTGCATTCAATAACGCCCATGCGTACCATGCATATGTTTGAGGCGTGGCTCTATTTTCAATTTCTTTCATTGCGAGTTCAAGGGCTTTTGAAGGGTTATTTAATATTCCTGTGTATAGCTGAATCAGGTATTTATTATACATCAAACCATATACGGGCTTATCAGTCTGTTCAGCAAAAGCTTCTGCATATTTTTTTTGTTGAATACTATCTCCTTTAAATTCCGCTATATACATGAGTTTTAACAGCGGATCGGGGGATGCAATTTGATGTTGTACAAAATCAAAAATCTTCTTTGCCAATGAGTCATTCTTATCATTCATCATCGCAATCCATCCTATTCCCATTATGCTGTGAAAATCTGTTCCATCAATTGCAATACTTTTTTTATACAAATCGTATGCCTGCAACAAATCGCCTTTATGTATATTAAGATCTGCCGCGTTTGATATAGCAGCCTGCTCAAGATATTTATTTCCTGCTGCTTTTTCGGCAGCTTTCATCATGTAAACAATAGAACTATCGAGCGATCCCTTGTAATGTTCATATTTGGCGCGACGAAAATAAGCCGGATAAGTATCATATGGCTTTGTTGTGTTAAGTATATTGCCCGCAGCATTGTATTCACCCATTTCAAATACAGCATCAAACAACATCATTTTGCCCCCATATTTATTGTCGCCTGCTTTAACTGCTTTATCAACCCATTCATTTGCTTCTTTAAATCTGTGCCGCTGCATGGCAAAGTTGGAAAGCGAGTAAAGAATACCATCTTCTTTTTCATTATTGGCAATATTAGCTTCTTTCAAAAGGCTATCCGCTTTGAGAAGATCATGAATATCTCCAAACAAATGAAACCGGAGTGCAAGTGCAGAAGCATATTTAGGGCCGTTTACAAAATTGTCTGGCATCTGCTGCATTCTCTTTTCCCAAAATTCAAGATCGCCCTTATTGGTAACTGCCACTGGAGAAAGCTGATAGTTTGAAATAAGACTATCGATATACTTTTCACTAACAATTTTTTCAGGCTGGTGATTGCAGGAGGCTAATGCAACCAGGGAAAGCATTGAGATGATGATTTTTTTCACACGAAATTTAAACCCATATACGGCAAAAAAGGGCAGGTGGATGTTGATGGCAGGTGTTAGCCATAGTAGCAGTAATTATGTTTACTAAATTATATTTTCTATAGAAGATACGCAAGCATTAGCGTCAGTGTGTTTCAACGGATTGAAATCCTTTTTTATAAAAGTGATCGACCCTACGGCTTTACATTTGACATGCATTACACCAAGAGCCCTAGGCTCGGCCATTGTTGTAAAGCGGGATTAAAATCCAGCGCAATACTAACCTTCCGCTAACTTTCTGATATCTTCTATCTCCAATATATTTTTGTTATATCCCTTTGTAACTGCATGAATCATTGCTTTACCTACCTGTTCCATTGTTAAAACGCTTTTGGGTAAAAACAATTTAATAGCTTGCACAACCCACTTGTATGCCTTCTTCCAGTTTTTTTGACCGGCAAAAGGCAGCATGCCTCCCGGCCGAAAATTATATTCCGCCTTGAACGGTAATTTCGCCAGGTCGTTTTCTGTTTTTCCTTTTACACGCGCCCACATTACTCTTCCTTTTTCTGTGCTATCGGTGTGGCTTCCCGATACATATGTAAACACCAAATTGCTGTTTACCTTCAGCAGACTTTGAGCAAAAGCAAGCGTGGTATCATAAGTAATATGCCGGAATTTGTCTTCCTTCATACCAACGGAACTAATACCCGCACAAAAAAAACACGCATCATAATCTGATACATGGTCAGCATATTTATCCAGTTCTAAAAAGCTTGGTACAATCAATTCCTTCAATTTGGGATGTTGCAGTTCGTAATGCCTGCGGTTTACCATTAATACTTGCGCTACCTGCGGATTTTGCAAACACTCAAACAAAACACCTTCGCCCACCATGCCTGTTGCTCCGGTTATAATTACGCGTATAGTTGCCATTGTAAAAATTGGGTTTATAACATAAAGGTCGGGAGAAAAACAAAACAGTACTTTGTTAAAAAGTTCAACCTTGTTCCAGTCTTTCTATATGCTTCAGCAATGGTTGTCTTTCTACAGGCGAATTATAGCATTATTCATCATGGCAAAAGGATATCCGGCTAAGCGGGGCAGCCCATGTAGCGATAGAATATATTTCGTGGAGAATGAGCAACATTAATAAATGATTCCAGACGGCTTTATTTTTTGAATCCTATTCTTTCCCTTTCTTCTCATTTTCTCTGTGCTGTTTTTCATCCAAAAGGTTTTCAATGCTCTCGTAAATCTGGCTTAGCTGTACATCGTGTTCTGTAATTCTTTCCTGTATGAGCCGGAGCTGCTCTTTAATATCGGTTTGCTGCAAAAGTATTTTCCTTATCTCCACAAAAGCCCGCATAATGGCAATATTCATTTTGATAGCGCGGTCACGGTTAAGTATGCCGCTGAGCATGGCAACACCTTGTTCCGTAAAAGCATAAGGTATCGCTGATAGGGGGCGCTTCTGGGGATATGTCATCACAAATTGTGATGACATACTTTTTTCTGATGATACAAAATTAAATCTTAATTCTTCCCATTCTGCTTTAGTAAGTTGAAACATAAAGTCTTTGGGGAAACGTTTAATATTCCTTTTTACATACTGGTTGAACACTCTTGTTTCTACTTCGTAAAGTGAAGCTAAATCAAAATCGAGCATTACCCGCTCCCCAATATCATACACCGTGATTGAAAAATAAAGTATTTCTTTCTGGCTACTAAAAACTATAACTGCATCTCAATACGAAACGCCGCGCCTTCCCCGGGTTTGCTTATCAAATTACATTTTGCGTTTAATGATTTACAACGGTTTCTTATATTGCTTATTCCCCTGCTTTTCATGATCTCATCAGTAACTTCAAAACCAACACCATTATCAGCAATGGAAAGTGTGAGATATTCTGCGGTAAAATTCAGCGTTATTTCAATCAGTGTTGCATTTGCATGATGAAGTACATTCTGAAGAATGCCATTGATGGTTCCTATTAATACGCGCAGCTTTACGCCTTCTATCCTGATGGGCTTACCCATTATGGAAAGACGTATATCGATTCCGGCTTTTTTATACGCCTTTTTAATATCTTCCAATTGTGGAATCAATCCATGGTCTTCTTCTGTTTGGTTCTTCAATGTTGTGGCCATTTCGCGTACTGCTTTAATGGCTTTGTTCACTTCTATTTTAGTGTTTTCAATGGTTTCCCGTGCAGGATTATCAGTAGCATCAATGGTATTGAGATACACTTTTACCAATGCAAAGGTATTTCCTACATTATCGTGCAGATCTTTAGAAATATCACCGGCAGATATTTCCCGCAATGCTGCTTCTCTTCTGCGCACAACCCAATAGCGATAAATAAGCCCCAGTGTTACTACAAAGGTTTCAACAATAATACCAATATGAAAAGTGGTAGGCGGAAAAAGAAAAGAGAGGGTGCTGGCAAAATATAATCTTTGTACAGAGCCTATCAAAAAAACAACAGACCCTGATAATATAAAAGCCGCACTACCAAGCCCCTTCCTGATACAATAAATGCAATTCACAATTATCATACAAATGCCCAATAATGTACTCAGTTTTGCCCAGGTAAAAACTAAAGATTCTACCCTTGAGCTATCGGAGTATTTAAAAACAAAAGCATGCACTATGGCTGCTATAATAACATGTACTTTAAGTATGGTGGAGGTATTGTATAAAAACTTACTGCGGCTCAAAGTAGTTTTCAAAAATAGCTGCGAAACATGCATCAATACGGCAATTGCTAAAGATCCGATGGCCATATATGGTGTAAGCCGGAAAGCTTTTTCTGAATCGAGCCCGAGAAATTGCTGGTCCAGGTGATCGTTTTTCATCACAATCAAAAACAATAATGAAATATACAAAGCATACCACAGGTGTAATTTTTCTTTTATTGCTACAAACAAAGAAACGTTCAGAAAGAAAAAAAGGATAAGCAGTCCGACGATGATACCAAACACAAAATAAATTCTGTTCTCAAACATCTTAAGCTCCTTTGGAGTGAGCAATGCAAAACCAAATGACTTATATACATTGCTGGCATTTACATTCAGGTAAAGCGTATCCGTAGAATTAGCAGGCAACGTAAATGGAAATACATGGTGTGCAAACTGGTAACTCCTCTCTTTAAAGGGATAGCGTAACCCTGCCCTGGCTACAGACTCCCAAGATTGCTTGTTGTGTTGATATAGCTGCGCATCATAAATACCTACAGGCGCCATTAACAACATTATATTACGGCTTTGTGGTTGATCGTTTTTAATAATAATTCTGAACCAATAGAAATAAGGATCGTATTCAAACACATGTACAGGTTCATTAACAGGAATGGAAAAACCAGCATTGGGTTTAACAACGTCTTCAATATTCAAAGGAGTACTTGTTTTTAATACGCTCATAGAGTTAGTAATGAGATAATGTGGTATACTGTCACACTTGCCTACATTTATAACCTGCGCATTCATTTGCAGGGTAGCTCCACATAAAAAAACGGTTATCGACAGGCGGAATAATATGTTTATCGCTTTGTTCACCATTATGACGTTATGGCTGTTGAGTTTGTTTTATACCGTTGTCTCCAAGACCAGCAATTCTTTCTTTTGCAAGTGCTTCATACAGGTGTGTACGGATAGCATTTACACTGCCGCAAGGTCTATGCGCTGATATTGCACGGCCCGGAGAAAAACTCATTTCTTTATCTAATGCTTTTCTTTCTTCGGTATCAATATATTGTTTAGGTAACCGTAAAGTTGCTACCTCGTAAAATGTGGTCTTCCATTCAACGCCGCTATCATCCAGGGGTTCTGTTTCCTTATTTTCATGAAACTGAACAAACAGGCCGAACTCAATATACGTTTCATCGCCTATTGTATTTTCATTAGGCAGCAGGTCATCGATTAATCTTTCCCGCAAAAAATTATTGGTTGGTTTTTCAGGTAAAATGCTTGCAATGGTTTTATAAGGGCGTACGTGCCATTTAATATACCTACCTTCTCCAAACGCGTAAGGAGTTGCTGAGAAGTACATTTCTTCTAAAATATTGGGCGTTTTAATAATTGTCTTAAAAAAATTACGAAGCCCGTTCAAGGATCGCACAAAATAGCTTACCGTTACAACGTATACAAAATTGATAGCGGTATCAAGCTTAGAACCAAGCCCGGCCTTTGCGCCCGGTAATTGCATATTAGGCAAGCTCGGAAAAAAAGTAGGGTTATTTGTGAGAATAATATCATGCACCTTTAGTGATGTTTCTTTCTCCATTGCTATTGTATCAGTAGCCGGCAATAATATTTTTATGGCCATACCTCTTACTCCAGCGTTAATATCAGGAACTTTGTTGTGATTGTTTGCATTTGAAAAGCGTATCCACGCATCATAATATTTATTGGGATGCGAGAATAATCCTACGCTTAAATCTTCGTCTAATCCTTCTTTAACAATAAGCTTTGCTTTTACCAATCCAATCGTTTTTGCATGGAAAGCCCGATACTTTTCACGGTTTTTATATCTTTTTTTCACAAAGCCTTGAACATATTTTAAAATATCCGCGTTGATGTTATTCAGTTTTGCCATCGGGCAACCAGGCGTTTGATTAAGATCATTCATAACAAATAATTTTAGTGAGATGATGAATAATCTTCTCTCATTAAAAACCTGAGAGCGGCTATTCCCGGCATAAAAAAATATTCTCCTCCTTTTACTGTGGTAAATTGAGGCACTTTTTTGTACCTGTTTCGCACCAGTTTGTGCGGCACTGTAAACTCATGACAAGTTTGTAGATACGCAGCGTTCATGTCTGAGTTTTCCGGAGATCTTGGAGAAATAATTGGGTCTACTTCTTTATCAAGATTGGCGAACGTGGGTGTATTTACCCAAACATTTTGAACAAACTCAAATTGACGTTGAATATCAGACACCAGGCATATGAAATGAAGCCCTCTTCCCAGGGGTTTACCCGTTTCATTTTTTGTAACTGCGTTCATAGTAATGGGCCGTTCACATGGATGCTCATTTGCGGGAGGCAGTTTTTTTATCATTTCTTTTATGTTCAACGCTGCATCCAGTGGTGCTCCATAACTGCGGCCTCTGCGTAACATGCGGTGTCGTTTAGACATTTCAGTTGAATCATTCGGGTCTCTGCCTGCATGTGTCTGGTCTCTCGGGTTTGTTCTTCTTATGTGCGCACCAAAAGGACAACGGGTTCCAAACCCATCTTCATGCGCATAGTTAAATTCATTAGAAGGATCTGGGCAATTCCTCTCGGTATATTCAGGATGTAATACCAGTGGCTCACCATTTGGCCAACGGCCTACCATTTTGGCAGCGAGCTTAATCGCTTTCACATAATCTTCATCATTTTCATTTATTTTTTCCCTGGAGTTGTCTACCATAAATCGCCAGAACTTTTCAACATGCTGTTCCATTTGCCTAAACACCAGGTAAGTACCATTTCTGCCTATATCTTTCTTATCTGAATAATGTGGTAAGGGCTGCAGATCTTTAGCGGCATCATTGTTGTCGGCGTATGGCGAAGGAGAATAATTATTGTATTCATTGATATATCCTAATATAAACTCACCAGGATTCAGCAATCTGTCGTCATCAAATTCATCATTGGCTTTTGAAAAACCTTTAATAAGCGGCTGCGAAATACCATCCCGAAAGCCAAAATGTTCTTTTACTCTTTCTTCGTTCATTTCATATGTCTCCGCAGTGTATACCAGGTTTACCCCTTCATGAATAGTAAAGAATACATCCTCTTTAAGCTTACAAAGTGCAGTTGAGTTTTTTGCAAATAACATAAGCATACAATGCACCGGTTTTTTTTTGTTGCCCCAATCCCAGTTTCCAGGCGCATTATCTCCGGTATCGCCTAATAATAAAGATCTTTCGCTGGTTCCTGCTTCTGGTTCATTTGTATCACATCCATCATAGGCCATGCCTTCAATAAATTCTCTTGAAAAAGTTTTTATAACTGCATCAGGAACTTTAAGCGCTTGAAGACCTTTGCCTGTAAACGCTATCTGCACTGCATCTGCCGGATCAGCAGATTCCTCATCTGTTACACCATCGTTGCGAACATTTTTTTTTGTTATTATTTTTGCATTGGTAATAAAACGGGCAATCAAAGTATTAAAATACTTCCTGGCTAAAGCCGCATCTTCAATCTGTAGTAAAAGGTATACTGCCGCATTCAAGGATTTATACCCTCGTCTAATAAGACCCTGCATATCATTTCTTTCCTCATTCAGATCGTCAATAAATGACGCCAGATCTTTTCTCTTTTTTTTATTTATTGTATTAAACATATTTCATTTAGTTTATGTGAAGAAGATTGCTTTTATAATAGTTTTAACCAGCGGGCAGCTTCATACTCGCTCATTTTTTTAAAAAGTCCGTTACGGAGCTTTCGGTTTCTATTAATAATGTCAACGGTTAAATTAGGATCGTGCGCATACCATAAATCAGTAACTACCTGTCCGTAGTGAACGGCATTCATATATCCTTCCGGCTGGTAGCCGATGCCCTTTATAAACAAAAGCTTTGCATCAGGAAAACCAAAAGCACTACTGAAAAGAAGATTGACACCGATTGGTGTAATGCCATTTAGAAAATCGCGGACATAAAAATCGGTGGTATTAACATAGTTGGAGAGAAACACCATCCGCTTCTTATTGTCTGTTGCCAGCCAGCGTATAGTACTAACCGTTGGAACACCACTACCGGCATATATAAAAGCAAGTAACCGAAGAATAAACGAATAATAAAGACGACGTAGCTTTCCTTTTTTCAAATGCCCTGCCGCTGTCATTTCATTTACAACAGGGTGCAATTGTGACGCTGCCTGAAAGCGTATTTTTTCATCCGGCTGTCTTTCTGCTGTTAAATTTTTATCGCGGGCAATCAACCACATTATAAAGAATAAGATGCCAGCTGTGATCAGTACAATGCCCGTCAAAAACAATGCAGCGTACAAAAGCGCACTCAGGAACCTGTTTAACATGCAATTGCAAACAGGGTTGCACAAATACCAAACCAACACCGTTAAAAAATATATTATGCCAGCCGTAACGGCGCTTCTATGTAATACGACCCATTCCCAAAAGCTTTTCCTGTCGGGTTTTAATGCCCATTCATAATCTGCCCCCCTGGTTTTTACAAAGCGTTGTATTAGTGTTTGTATTTCCAGGGCAGATCTATTTTCAAATGCGCCAGTAGACTGTGCGTCATCAAGGTAGTCTTCTATTTTAGCTCGTAAGTCTTTTTCACGATTAATATCCTCTTTTGTCATACAATCATATCCGCTACTGAAATCCGAGAATAATGAATGAGAATACATGTAAGAAAAAAGATTATGGTCGCTTATTGTTTCTGATACCGGAAAATCTTCGCCATACCTCAATATTTCCAATAACCCTTGCTTGCATTTTGAAACCAGTTCCTGTATGTGATCATCTTTTTTACCACTATAGCTGGTAGCCAAAATGAAAATATCCGGCAAGGTTTCGTTATTATATTTTTCTGAATTTATTATAACACCGGATGCAAATAATACACTTTCGCAATCACTGAAAGGTAACCGATCAGGATTTGTATTTAGTTCCTTAAGTTTTTTGCGTAGCTCCTCCTTTTGGAGAGGGTGAATGTTCACCACTACTGTTAAACCCGAATGATTTCTATACATAGTAAAATGGTGTGGGTTTAGAAATAAACTTAATTGAGGTTCTAAATGTTAGTGGTGTTCATATTGCGAAAATCTCCATCCAGCTTTGCAGACTTTGCTTCTATGATCAAATGAATGGCTATGATAATAAGCGATATCCATTCTGCATACAAAACGGAAAACCAATTACGCCAGATGGCTAAACCAATTACTGCAACTATTAATACCGCAATAACACGGCGTAGAATTTTGCTTTGCCTTCGTTCGTGCGGCACCGGCAAAAAAGCCATTACTGCTATATTACCTGCAAAGAAGAGCCCGGTGAAAATATAGTGAGCCCATGGACATTCGTGTGGTCTGGATACAACAACCATCAATAAGGAAAAGCCTATTATAATATTATAGTAAGGTCCATACCTGTTTACACGAAGTAATTTGGCAATATTCACATATACAAAACCATTAAAAATAAAAATCATGGCGGCAATACAATAGAATAGGCCGAAGATGTTGCTGTTGGTACTATATACATAATCGCTAAGGCTTGTACGAAAGCCACAACGATCTTTACATACTGCCAGCAACGTAACTTTCCCTGTTTGGTAACCACAGTAATCGCTGGTATCTATTCCATTTTTCTTTTTGTGCTTACAGTTTGATGAGTCGTTTGTTTCCAATAACTCTTTTGGTATATCCTTCCATGATTCGGATGGATCTGCATGATTTCTGATTGTAACAGTAGTTGCAACGGAATCTAATTTTGTTACCGGATAATAAACATCTTTATCAGAGCACCTAAAAAACACAGGAATACCCATGCAGACCGCAGCCAGGAAAATCTGCAATAGCCTAAAACCACCTAAGGGCTGCGTAAAATGCTTTTTTATTCCTTGGTTTCGTTTTTTTTGTCGCGCAAGTTTTATTTGCTGTCGCCACCTTTTTTCAAATGTCATCATAGCTACCGTTTTGGTATTGAAATGTATATATCAGATCCACTAAATATCCAGGAGGATTAATGAAGGTTCTACCACATTTCAAAGGAGATTGGACAATACATTACAACTACAAACCCTGATAGGCTTGAGCGGGTATTCACTAACGATAGTTAGCAGTAAAGAAATTTTTGTTGCGATAGTGGAGAAGGTATTGTTAACAGGGTTGAGATTACTACAAGGCTGAACTATATTGGATATAACACCCAATATAGACAAAATTTTGATGTAGAATCTATTACCAACAGAAATTTTGTTTCTGTATTATCCCAAACCACTAAGTTTTTACATATATATCTAACGTTGTGGCATTATACAGGAAGCGTATAAACACAGGATAAAAATAGTGGTGCCAGCGCACAAAATGCACCAGTAAAATACGGAGAATCGGAGGGGATTTTTCCTGTTATTTTATAAATAGTAGTGTGAAATGGGTGGAGAAAGACACAGAAAAGAAACCCGCAAAATAAGAACTGCCATTTCTATAATGCTGCTCAGCAGGTTTCTTTGTGGTAGAAAATATTTCTATCTTTTATATATTGGTGCAACCGGTCGATAAGATAATCTTCACACACAAACTTCTTTATGTAGATGTGTTTGCATTGCCCCTCATTGTTAGTGCTCACCGGCTGCGGGGTAGCAGCGGAAACCCCGCAGCAAGCGTAGCGAAGCGAGGAGTTGAAGCGGATAACCCGGACTATCGTTAACGGATATCCTACAACCCACAGCCCCTTTTCTTATTTGTCTTTTCCCTCTACCAGCAATTGCCCCATAGCTTGCAGCAATGCATCGGAGGTGTTGGAGTTGGTGAATAACACAAAGCCCATTTTACTTTCTTTGTATACCCGGAATGTGCATTTAAAATCACCATTATTGCCGCCATGGCCAAAAGATTTACCCCAGGGCGTTTCACGGATTTCGAGGCTCTCACCAAAATACGTAGGATATCTTGGTTTAGGATCGCCGGGTTCAAAGTTGTATTCGGTGTGCTTACTGAATATTTCGTTGTAAGTTTTCACGCTCAATCCTTTTTGCTCCAGCATGTACAACATAAAGCGGGTAAATATTTTTGCTTCTGTATGCATGGAGTAAGCCATGCCTGGCTCTTCTGGCAGTTCATCATAATTCGGCATCATATCAATGTGTCCTTCGGCTACCATATGCCGTAAGGAATCGTTGCGTGAAAAAAAAGTGTGCCATAATCCAATTGGCTGAATCACTTCTTCCTGCAGTACCTGCTCTACTTTTTTACCGGTAACTTTTTGTACAACCAGTTTAAGATATTCAAAGCCTTCGCCCGAGTAACCAAATTTAGTGCCCGGTGTGAACTTAATGTCAAGTTTGCCATCGGGGTTCATCCAGCGCCAATTGGGAAAACCTGTTTGATGTGTGAGTACGTGGCGCGCTGTAATCAATTTATACCTTTCATCATAAGCAATATCGGGATAAGGCATGTAACGGTAAAGGGGAGTATCAAGATTGATAACACCTCGTTCAGCAAGCCGCTGCACCGCAAAAGCAAATACTGGTTTGGTAACCGACGCGGCTTCAAACAATGTGTTGCTATCTACCGGTTGTTTGGTAAATGTATTGCGCACGCCATAAGTTTTGGTGTATACTACTTTACCATCTTTTATTAATGCCAATGAGGCGCCGGGTATATTATAATATTGCTGGTACGTGGTAATAAAATGATCAATCTGTTGAGCGATGGCCGGCGTAAATTTGCCAATCAGTAAACCTTTACCTGGTAACAGATTCGGTGCCGGCGTGGTTGGAATGATAAAGCCCGGTACCTTAGTAGATTTGTCTGCCTTAACAGTAACAATAACCGGTGGTTTAAATTTGGTGGCATATACCGTATCACCGCGATGATAATAAGAGTCAGGAAGATCAATACGGTATTTACCTACAGGTAACTGTGCCGTATAGTTGCCCATACTATCTATAGTTGTTGTAACCCAGCTTTCAGGATGCTGAGTATTGCTGATACGTATTTGCCCCGGAAGAGGCATGCTTGTTTTTTTGTCCCATGCAATAGTGCCGGTAAGCGTAGCCAATTGCTGGTTAGCCGGTAAAATCATAACGTCTGACAGGCTGCGGGGATTTACATACTTCATATCACCACTGCCCCAGGATGCGTACGAAAAGCTTTTATCCTTATCCATATCAAACACAAAAAAATCCAACCCGATGGTTTTCCCAACAGCAAGCTGATCGCCCAATTTAATTTGCCACTCGTAATAACGGGTATTGCCTTTCTGTGAAAAAGCGACATCTATGATATTCCACTTTGCGTTTTTTGCAAATGGGTCGTAATAAGCATTATTGGTGTTACGTAGTTTTTTGCTGTACATGAAGGAAGCTACACCAGAGCCAAAAGGCAGATGGCGTGCATCGAGATACAGTTCCAGTGCATCTTGTGTATTCCACCGCACATTGGCAGAAGTGTCTTCTATAAAGTCGTCATCTGTTACCGTAATAGCCAGGTAGAGGGAATGATCTTCAAGCCGGTAACCCATGCAGAAGAAACCGCTGTAATCAGCGTCGCTGGTGGGTTTGGTATCCGATCCATTAAACCCGATTTTATATTTCACAAGATCCTGCGGCCAGTCGGAAAAATCTCCATCGATGGTTATTTTACTGAGCGGGTAAGCATACCCTATTGTTCCGTTGTGTGCAAGAAGTGATTGGCTGATGGCAAAAAAGAGCAGTATAAGGCGAAAGCGCCTCATGTTTGTGTTGGGTATAAACATGTTTTACAATTGTACAATAAAAAATACCGCGTGTTGATGGTGCTGGTACGAATGAGTTAATAGCAATGTTACAGTTAAAATAAATTTTTTTAGAGGAAGGAATAAAACCAGGCAGTGTATCATACTAAAATAAGTTTACAGATTTAGATTGATACTACGAAAAGAGTCCGAAGGACTTTAATTACAATAACCATCGGCTACGTCGATGGTTAACAAAACCTGTATTCAACTCCGAAGGAGTTGAATACAGAGAGTATATATAGTTGGTAACCTCGATGTGGTACCATTATTCAGACCGAGTTATGTGAGGTACATCTCCGGGCTTCACCCGGAGTTATCAGGAGTTTAAGTCCTTTGGGCTATTGTGGCTACTATTCAATGCACATTATACAACAAAGTAAAACTCATTTTTCAATGGGCATCCTCGTGCTTACCGCAATTCTGTTCCAGGCATTAATCAACACTGCAGCCATAATAATTTGTGCAATTTGCTCTTCACTAAAAAATTGCGCTGCCTGTTGGTAAGTGTCATCACTAACTCCATGCGCGCTAATCAGGGTAACCTCTTCCGTTAGGGCAAGCATAGCTTTTTCTTCTGGCGAAAAAAGGTCTGTTTCTCTCCAAGCGTTCAACAGGAAAATCCGTTGTGGTGTTTCGCCGAGCTTTATTGCATCACGGGTATGCATGTTCAAACAAAACGCACATCCATTGATTTGCGATGCTCTTATTTTAATAAGTTCTTTTTGAAGCGGGGTAAGACTTGATTTGTTTAACGCGGCACTTAAAGCATACATACCTTTATAGGCTTCGGGAAATGCTGTTGCAATATTTACTCTTTGTTCCATAATAATTTTTTGATGGAGCAAAGCTATTACTGGATGCCCGATGGATTACTTAAACTGGTTTAAGAAATGGCGCGTCTTCGCAATTCGCTTAAATATTCAGGAGTGAAACCAAGATAAGAAGCAAGTAAATATTGAG
This sequence comes from Agriterribacter sp., assembly GCA_047600465.1. Classification (GTDB taxonomy): domain Bacteria; phylum Bacteroidota; class Bacteroidia; order Chitinophagales; family Chitinophagaceae; genus Agriterribacter. The sequence continues at coordinate 1,106,213 of JASGKU010000004.1, read as the reverse complement.
GAATACGTTGTACAAATTCCGGGTACAGTTTATTAAACTGGTGGTATAGTTCTTCCCTGGAAAGGGTGTACAGGTTTTTAATACGGAATTGTGCAGCTGCGTGGGCTCTTTGATGAATGAGCCTGAAATATCTTTCCATTTGCGGAAACTGCGTAAGCATTTTTTCTTGTTCATTATATGATATAGCAAGGACATCGCATTTTTCAACAGCCTGTATATAAAATAAGGATGGTTGCTTTTTTTCAAAAGAAGCATAATCCGCCAGCCACCAGTTTTCTATAGCAAATTGTATGGTTTGCTCAATGCCTTTTTCATTAACAAAAAACAACCGCGTACAACCCTTTGCCATAAAATAATTGTGCTGGCAAATAGTTCCTTCTATTAACAGGTTCTGTTTTTTCTTTACCTGCATATGCACAAAAAAGGGAAGCACTTTTTCAAGATCTTCTTTAGAAATGTTGATGAATTTTTTAATATGCTGTTCTAAGGTGGCGTGCATATAACTGTTGAACATCTTGCTTAATATGGCATGCAAATGTCGGTAAAATACATCCGGCGATTACTAATAGAATATACTACTTACCATTGTATATACTCTTTGCCGCATTTATCAATATAAAATTCTTTTCCGTTTAATTTCACCTCAGCTATATTGTTTTTAAACTTAAAAGCGCTTTCATACTTTACCGGTATTATCACTTTTCCAATCCTATTCACATATCCGTGTTTACCGTTTAGCTCAACCATCGCTAAGCCATAACTAAATTCATCTGCAAAATCATATTTTATTCCAATTACCACTTTACCCGTTGTATCAATATATCCAGACTTTTCTTTTCGCTTGCTATCTACAGCAGCCATTCCTTCATTGAAATAATCTATATCGTCATATTTCCCTGTATTTAAAATACATTCTCCTTTTCTGTTGAATATTTTCGAACGCTTATCTGTTCCTGCATATGCAAATCCTTCCTGGAAGTCGCTGCAATATATGTACTCAGGTTGAATCAGAAAATGATTCCGATGATCAATAAAACCAATTTGACCTTTTACCTGAACATATGCGTATCCTTCATGAAAGGAACTGGCAAACTCATATTGCGGAGAGATAACTTCTCTACCAGTAGTATCAATAAAACCATATCCTCTTGAGGGATCCAATATAAGTGCCAGTCCGTCACTGAATCCGCGGAAATAAGTGTATATGGATTCAGTTATAGGCTCTCCTTTTTTATTAATAAATCTCCACATTTTATCTTGCATCACAGCAACTCTACCTTCAATAAATTCGTAACCAGCCGAATCATATTTACAAGGAATTACTTCCTTCCCTTCTGTATTAACAAATCCATGTTTATTATTTCTTGTCACATGCGATAGTCCTTCTGAAAAACTAAATGAACTTTCATACATACTATCAGGTATAATTTCGCCGCCTGTTGTAACGAGTATCCACCTGCCGTCTTTTTCAGCCCAGGCCGGAAAGCTGTTTTCCCAATAATATAGCTTTGTATATACTGGTTTAATAACAATCTTTAGAGTACTGTCAATTATTCCCCATAGCGAATCCTTTATAATGAGCGCATGGCCATTTTCAAAAGCAGAAACACGATCATATTGAGGAGCCACTTTTATTGTTAAAGTAGTATCAGCAAACCCCCACTTACCATCATGTACAAAAGGAACTAATAAATTTTTTTGAGAAAATATTGTAGTGATTTTGAAGAGAAAAATAATAACAAATATATATTTCATAATGGTGCTTTGTTAGGGACTAATAGACGATCATAAAGATATACTTACTGTTAGTTTTTTTAATACACTGAAGTACTTTGGACGTTAAAGTTTGTATAAACAATTTGATTTCTACATGTCGGCGCGCCAGTTGAAATCGTTATCACTTCACAGATACACGCACTTCTTTTTGAGGCATTACCAATACATCAATAAATGACAAAACATGGCCTCTTTTATCAATCGTGTGTGTTGCTTTTATCTTTTTATTACCAGACTGAATAAAATCATATTTACCATTAAATGTTGCTCTCCAATGAATGGAGCTTTTTCCGCTGAATTGTAATATAGTGCTGGTAGCCGTTTCTTTAACAGATAAGAGTCCTTTTAAAACAGGAAGATTTTGTACAGTTAGTGTATCGTTGGTTTTTCCATTATACAGCGTAGTTATGCTTGCATAACGTGCATCAGGCTCAATACCCATCAAACCTTGTATAATACCTTCTGTTACACCAAAAGATACTTCCGGGTATTCTCTCCGATCAGTTGTGGGATTGGACAAGTGAAGAATGTATTTATATGCCTGGTCATAATATCCGTACCGGCTAAGCACAACCGGGAAATAAGAAAGGTTCTCAACATTCCAATCCTCCGATACCAAATGCTGAACTGTTTGCGTAGTTCGCATACTGTCTTTCAAAGCATCAAACCACAATAAAAAAGTTTCTCCTTCGCCTTTTCCAAAAACGCCATCGTTTGTAATGTGGGTATAATAGCGCCGATCTTTTTCATCCCACCATTTGTTTTCGATGTGTTGCTGATATTGCCTTGCCTTTTGTTGAAAGGCAATGGCCTCTTTTTTTGTCCCTTAACGGTTAATATAGCTGCATATGTTTCCATGGCTCGATACAGAGAAGCGATTAAATCGATACCCATTTTAAGACCGGGCACACCTTCAGAATAGGAAGGTAATCCTCTGCACCTGTGAAATGCGTCATCTTCGTTGTAAGATGAACCGGCAAAAGGATGGGCCGGTCTGCTTAATAAAGCGCCGGGTTGCAGTTTCCATCCATCTATATAGTTGAAAACAGTTTTTTCAAAGAAGTATACGAAAGCGGGATCTTTGATGTAAGCCGTATCGCCCGTCCATAAATAGAGACGCCAGCATGCATTCATCAAATCAAAGTTGGCATTGAGGTTATACCAGAAGGCGGTATCATTTCTGTAATCTTCAGGGGCAGGATTTCCCAGGCGATTCATTTCCCAATAGGTACACCAGTTTTTGCTGTCTGAAATATTTTTTACAAAATGAGTGAACATGTTTTTGTTTTCTTTGCTCAATCCCAATATTTCGCCGCCGGTACATTGGTGCGATACGTCCCGCATGCAGAAAGCTGAACGTGGAGGAAGCGCGGATTCATACCATGGCCCAACAGGATCTGACGGTTTGCCTTTATAGCTTAATGCCATTTGTTTTGCCCAATCAAAAGCCATTTGCAATGCTGTATCAGACGAATGAAAAATTGCGCCCTCATTTTGAGCAACAACAGTTAGACTTGACCACAAAAAGAAAATACAGGTAACCAATCTGCGCATATGTGTGTGAAGGTTTTTATGAAGATATATTTTATAACGCAGAAATAGGTTGATCAGATTACTTAAAGCTGATGGGCTGACGGATGGAAATGGAAAGCCCGGTGAGGCTGGGTGTGTTGGCTTTGTGCCGGACTTGGAATGAACAGCCGTAACCCAAGTTGAACAAGGGCTTGCAGCTCATAGCCCCAAAATAAAAACAGCGAAGCCATGAGACTTCGCTGTCGATTTATCGAATATCTTTTGGCAAGTTAATTTTACTTACCAAATGCAGGTTGCTTCAAAACATCTCACAAAGCAAGGCTGATTTTTTTCGCAAAGACGTTGTGGCGTTTATAATGTTGCCATATCAATTACAAAACGATAACGAACATCGCCTTTCAGCATTCGTTCGTAAGAAGCCGTAATATCTTTGATATCGATCATTTCAATATCACAAACGATATTGTGTTCGGCACAGTAGTCGAGCATTTCCTGAGTTTCAGCTATGCCTCCAATGCCTGAACCAGCCACACTTCTACGTGCGCCGAGTAATGGGAAAACGCCTATCTCCATTGGTTTTGGCGGAGCGCCTACACAAATATGTACGCCATTGGTTTTGAGTAATGAGATGTACATGTTCATATCGTGCTCTGCAGAAACAGTATCAAGAATAAAATCGAAACTGCTTCTTACAGCTTGCACCTGTGCCGGATCGGAGGTAACTACAAAATGATGTGCGCCTAAATCTTTGGCTGCTTTTTCTTTGGATGGGGAAGTGCTGAGCACTGTAACATCAGCACCAAAAGCTACACCCCATTTTACAGCCATGTGACCTAAACCACCTAAACCAAGTACCGCAAGTTTATGACCTTTGCCAACTTTCCAGTGACGCAGCGGAGAGTATGTAGTAATACCAGCGCACAGCAAAGGTGCTGTGGCAGCAAGATTTAATTTTTCTGAAATGTGCAACACAAATTCTTCACGTACTACTATGGTGCTGGAGTAACCGCCGTATGTAGGAACACCGCTTCTGTCTTTGTTGTTATAGGTTTGTGTATTGCCTTCAAGACAATATTGTTCCAGTCCTTCTTTACAGTTTTCACATACCTGGCAGGAGTCAACCATACAACCAACGCCAGCCAACTCATTAACTTTAAATTTTTTTACATGGTCGCCTACTTTTGTTATACGACCTACAATTTCGTGGCCGGGCACCATGGGGAATATACCGGGAAACCAATCATTTTTGATCTGGTGCAGATCGGAGTGACAAACACCACAATACAATATCTCAATCTGTACATCGTGTGCGCCTACATCTCTACGTTCAAAATTCCATGGAGCAAGGTCTGTTGTAGGACTTTGCGCCGCATATGCTTTAGCCTGGATCATAGTTTTATAATTTATGGATGCAAAATTACAGTTGCCGCTTTACCGCAACGTTAAAACTTTCAAAGAGAAAATTATACTTTTCAAAGTATTTTACGAAAGGCCAACGGAGTGATGCCACTCTGTTTTTTAAAGAAATTATTAAAATAGGAAGCATATTCAAAACCGAGACTGTATGCAATATCGGCTACACTCCAGTTGGTGTGCGCCAGTAAAGACCGGGCTTCTTTCAGTAACCTTTCATTGATATGCGTAGTAGTTGACTTACCAGTAACCTGGTGCAGCGCTGCATTTAAATGATTAACGTGAACGGACATACGCTCCGCATAATCACTCGCCTTTTTTAAGCCTGGTTCGTGTAGCTGCGACTCAACCGGGAACTGGTTATCGAGTAATGTCAAAAACATTTTTGTAATTCTTGCAGCGGCGTTAATAGCCTCTGGTTGCGCATTGGCGGGTTGCATTTTTATGGCTTCGTGAATAAGCAGAGAAAGCTGGTTGCGCAGCAGATCATATTTATGAACATAATCAGAATCAATATCACTGCGCATTCTGTTAAACACGCTGGTGATAAAGCTTAATTGCTCGTCGTTCAAAAAATACACCGGGTTTCCACCAGCCTTGTATAATACAGAATCTCTTAAACTGTCTGCGGAGCGCACGCCTGCCTGCAGGAATGCTTCGGTAAATACGCAAAAATAGCCATCGGGCTCTACGGTTCCTTCTACCAGGTCCCACGAATAGGGAACAAGTCGATTGGTGAATACAAGTGCCGGCTTGGTGATGGGATAACTCCTATTGGCATAGTTGAGCTCACTATCACCTTCTAAAAACAGTGTGACCTTAAAAAAATCCCGCCTGTTATACGAAGAGAGGGAACATTTGGCTTCAAGTATAGTGGCTACTTTTACCTCTGTACTATCGGTATGCGAATGCCTGAACTGAAAAGGCGTTTTATCAGTAACAATGGTTTTTGGCATCCGGCAAAATTAAAGGATTCAAAGAGAGTAGGGTTGAATCATTTCATTCTGATGTTAAAACAACGCCATTTGCTCAGGCTTTAAAAGCTCGCCATCATTAAAGAAATAAATTTTTCCATATTCTCCATCATAACCCGCCGAAAAATGTTTTTGATCTTTGCGAAGCCTTTCGATAGCAATAGATAATGTTGGGTGAAAGCGATGAATATCCTGTAATGGTGCGTGATGAAGCATATTAAATTCATTTCCAAACCGCGTAATGGCTTTGGTATATTCTCTTTTTACTTTTGCGCCATCATCATTTTTAAAACCCATATACTCGGCCATTATTTCAGATAGGGGCAAAATATATTGAAATGATTCAGCCAGGGTTTTCGCTTCTCCCTGTATCCTGTTGGCTAATTGCTCCACGCGATGTGCAACACCTATGGTGAGTGGTTTGTGGCAAACAGGACAGATATTACTTTTTGCTTCATCCGTACTTAAAGATATTTTGCAATCTCTATGACCATCATTATAATACTTGCCATGCTGCGGATAATACTCCCAGGTGCCGCAAAAGCCTTGTTTGGTTTTAATAGCCTGGAACATGCCATCATAACTCAGTTCTGTATCTAACAAATTTACTTCACGCCCAAGTTTATATGCAGAATGTGCATCAGAATTGGAAATGAGTGTAAGATGATCAAGCTCGGTATAGCGACGGCACATCAAAGGATCGGCAGATAAACTAGTTTCCACCGCAAACAATTCATTGGTTACGTCTTTAAAACAATCTTTCAGCGAATTATGTCCATTCATTGCACCAAGGGTTGAATACCATGGCGTCCATATATGAGCGGGTATAAAATATGCTTTAGGATGAACCTGTAATATAATTTTGAGTAATTCATGCGCCTGAAGGTTTAAAGTTGGTCTGCCATCGACTGAGAGATCACTATTGCGGCTAAGCGCAGTATTGATCTTTCGAGCAGTATCAAAATCTGGTGCGTATATTAAATGATGATTCTTGTATTGCTTTCCGTTTATGGTATACTCGCAGCTTACTTCGGTTGATAGACAAAAATATACGGCTCTGCCTTGCGGGTTGGCACCAGGCATTTCCGTTTGCTGTGGCAATTGTTTGAGCGTAAAAAATCCATTATCACAAGGTTGTAATTTTTCTTCCAGTTCTTTTATCCACGCCGGATGTGTAAAATCGCCGGTACTTACCACATCAATGCCTTTTATCAAAGCCCATTGATACATTGTCTCCAGGCAAAGATTCTTACTGGTGGCACCTGCATAGTGTGAGTGTGTATGTAGATCTGCAATATAAAACATAGCGCTAAATTACTAAATTAATTAGTAATTGGTTTTATATTTTTCTGCTCGTTTTATGTTTTTGTTGAGCAGAAAACCTGTTGCATACCTAATGAATAAACTGTTGAAAAGAAAACCCCGGATCGCGCATTTCTATTTCGTTCCCGCTTGATTCGCGTTGAGCTTCGTTCGCATATACAAACATTTTTTGTTCATAAGCGCTAATAGCATCTTCTATGGTTTTATATTTCCCATTGGTGAGATTATCAGATAACGTTACTGTGTCAACAAGTCCAATGTTTACACCTTGACCAGCAAACGGCGGCATCAAATGGGCAGCATCTCCTATCAATGTTACAGGTAGAGGGCGATCGTTTTTCCAGGGTTTATCCAGGGGCAATTTTCGTGTAGCCAACCCAACAAAAAATGAAGTTGAGCTGAATAATTGGTGGTAACGCTTATCCCAACCAGAGAGCCTGGTGGAAAGAAATGCGGAAACGTTCTTTATATCCTGAAAGTCTATTCCATTATTGCCCTTCCATTCTTCAGGTCTTTTAAAAATTATACCATAGCTTAATGCGTCGCCGTTACGAGGGTTTGCTACAAATAAGTTTCCTTTATGTGCGGTCATTAATCTATTGCCATCGCATAATTGAAAAAACGCCGGGCAATTCTTTTCAGGTTCAGGCACATCTCCTTGTATAATAAAAGTACCAGTATCTTCCACTTCGGTATCGGTAACATAGCTTCTTACTTTCGACATGCCTCCATTGGCAACTATAACAACATCTGCAATAGCATCAGGTTTGTTTTCGAATTGTAGTCGCCATTTTCCATTGCGCTCCTCAAGGTCGATACACTTTCTATCCCACACAACGGTATCATCTGCTAAACTATCAAGCAGCATTTTTCTTAAATCGTTTCTGTTAATCTCGGGATTATTGTATTGATCCTCTGGGGTAATTGGTTTAGTGGATAAAGTATTGCCTTTCTCATCGGTTATAATTACCCCCATCGGTAATGCGTTGGCATAATAACTTTCTAACAGCCCTGCCTTTTCCATTGCTTGCTGTCCTGAACCTTTATGCAGATCGAGCGTACCACCCCACACTCGTGCTTGCGCATCTTTGTCTCTTTCGTAAACCTTAACATCGGTTCCTTGTTGCTGTAATAATCTTGCCATGGTCAGCCCAACAGGACCTGCGCCAATAATGGCGACGTTCTTATATTGAAGTAACATGATTGTGTGTTGTTTAATAAAATAATTACAACACAAAATTGCGGAATGCTTTTATGACAGGCTTGTACAAACGCGACAAAATGATTACTGGGGAATTGCTTCTTACATTCCACACTTTGATTTGATAAATTGTTATTGGAGATCATATGCCGTTTCCTTAAGAAATATACCTGCATTATCGGGGGCTATAAGAAAATGTCGTGCCTATGGCACTTTCCTATTTTATTTTCCTGTTGTCTTCCAAAATATCGCCTCCATGAGGCTGTGTGTGAAACGTTAATGAACACAAAGAATACCCTCTTCGGAAGCAGCATTCTAATAAATATAAAACGCGGAAGATGTTGAGTGCTATAGGCAAGACATTTTCCATCAAAAGTAAAGGGAACGCTTAGGAAACCGCATTGATTGGAGATCTGACTTTACCTATTGGTTCTGGATAATTTATGGATAATAAAACTTGCTATGAAGGCTTCCAGCAAACTTAAAGGAATAGCAAATGGTAAAATTCCGAAAGGCAAAACGCCCATGTTTCCTGTAACCAGCCACATCAAAACAAATCCAATAAACCAGGCCAAAAAAGTAGTCTGCAATAAGGAGAACTTTTTACTGATAATATAAATAGCAATGGCAAAGCATAAGGACCAGATGCCCCATACTGCTCCATTAACAGGCTGCTCAGGAAAAGTGATTCCAATTTTTTTATAGTGTTCTATCCAATAGTTATGTAACACAAAAGAGTTGCGGACAAATTCAGAAATACTAATCCAGATTGTTGCCAGGAGAATAGGTAGAATCGTTTTTTTCATTGCAGCCAATATTTATGGTTGATGTTAATAGTGATGTTGTTAGCATATTCGGTTCTGCGTTGGCAACGCGACCGCATATATTTACTATTCTCCTCAGAACTGATGACATATGAAGTTACAAAACTTAGTTATTGAAGTATACTATAATATGATTTAATACAGGTTGGAGCAAATACGATAAAGCGATTGCTTATTTTTTATGCCTACATTCTAAAAGCCAACGCCTTCTTTGTTTCTTTTGCGGATAGCTTCTTCGGTTCTGGGAATAAGCATTTCCACTCCAAAGTTTACTACGTCTGCCTGTACCTCTTCAATGAAAGGGCGGAAACTCCGGTTATATTCCTGGAAAGCAAGTTCAACATTGCCATGGCATTTTTCAAAAGCATCAGCCAAGGCCGCTGCTCCATCTATTGCCAAAGACCCCCCTCTACCTGCAGCCGGAGAAGCACAATATCCTGCATCACCCACCAGCGCCACTCTTCCTTTGCTCCACGATGGCATTTTCATTTGGCACAGCTTGTCAAAGTAAAACGTTTTCGAATGCTTTACTTCTTCCAGTAATTCCTGTGTTCGCCAACCTGATCCGGAAAACTGATTCAAAATAATATTCCGTTGCTGTTCTTCATTCCGGTAGTCGTAAGCAATTTCCTCTTCCGAATAAAAGCACAGAACGATATCGGTTTTATTATTATACGCATTAAGCATAATCATTTTGCCCGGCTCATTGTACATCTGTGTGGTATTCCCGGGAATCAATAATTTATTCACAATCGTGATAGAAAAATAAGTTTGAAGAAAATGAGAGAACGCCGCTTCCTCACCAAACCAATATTTTCTCACAGCCGAATGAATTCCATCGCAGCCGAATACCAGATCGAACGTGTGCTTGTCGCTCTTTTTAAAAGTTGCCTCTACGCCATTGGCTTCTTCCTTCAACGACACTATGCTTTCGCCGAAAATAAATGCAACATCATCCTTCACCAAATCAAATAGCATATGTAGTAATACGTCACGTTCAATTTCATATTCAATCTCTCCGCGCTCTTCATGTCTCTTTTGAGTGTAGTCCAATCTTTCCGTTGCATCATCCGAATTTTTGAATTCCATCACTTGCATCGTTATTTTATTCCGTTGAATTTGATCAAATAAGCCCATCCGTTTTACGATGGATATGGTATTTTCCATAATGTTTACAGGCGTACCACCTTTTTTAAGCCCATTGTTAATTTCAACCACTGTTACTTTGTAGCCTAACTTATTCATCCAGTAAGCGGTTGAAAGTCCTGCAAAGCTTGCACCTGAAATGAGTACTGTTTTATCTTTTGATAATTCCATTTCTAAATAATTGTACCACAAAATTCAGGAAGGATGGGCTATCGGGCTTGTATAAACGCGACAAAATCGTCGCCGAAGGTTTGTTTTGCTTTCTTCGTTTTTCGTGCAAAAGCGCCGGGTGTGGTACCACTGTAACGTTTAAATTCCCTGCTCAGGTGAGCTTGATCCGTATAACCCAACTCATGAGCCAGTCCGGCAAGGTTGCAATCGGGTTGAATCCATAATTGGTTTCGCACCTGTTCAAAACGCATCAGTGCAGATACGTCTTTAACCGTATGACCAGAAGATTGCTTAAACTTTCTTTCTAATGTACGAACGGTGGCATGAGCTGCAGCTGCTATCTTACTTACCGGTATGGTGCCGTTTGCTTCCCGCATGGCAAGTCCTGCTTTAAACAGCATGCTGTTGGCTGCAACTCCCGATCGTGCATCCATGAAATATTGAGTTACCGTGGCCACTGCTTCATCTATTTTACCAGCCTGTATATTTTCATTCAATGTAGATTGAAGCCTTGCAATAGGGTGTTCAAATTTGTGCACCGGGCCTTTTCCGGATGGTAAATGGAGCAAATCGAAAACCGTCCAGGGAAAACACCGGATACCAATAATTTCTAAACGGTTCTTCGCGTAAAAATGAACCGGCTGATTGAGTAATCCCACCATAAAGGGAGACGGCAACAATTGTAACTCATCTTTATAAGATATGCTGCAGCCACTTCCAAAATGAAAAATAATTTCGGCGTAGCCATCGGGCGTTACTTCAAAACCAGATTGTTGTTCCCCAAATTCTATCCGGGTATACCAAAAACAATTGATGGTATCGCGCAATTCTTCTGGTGTTTCAAACTCCTGATGCTGCATATGGAAAGGTAGGAAATTTGGATATATTGGATACAGGCAGAAAGAGACAGGGACTGCTGTATCGGAGAAAATTATTTTTGGCTAAATCTGCTGTTTTTATCCACCTTTAGCTAAAAATCAAGGAGCTAACCAAATTCTTCTAAAAATCTGTAATAATGGTGAGTGTAGTAGCCTCGACAGGAATCGAACCTGTATCTGGAGCTTCGGAAACTCTTATACTATCCATTGTACTACGAGGCCAGATAAACGAAAGACCTAAAAATTATTTAAACAAATACTTTACAAGAAACTCTTATACTATCCCCGTCCTACTGGCATCTGCCGGTCGGGCCTGCCCGAATGATTGTTCAGGCGGGCATTGTACTACGAGGCCTGATAAACAAAAGAACTGAAATTATTTACTCTGTTACAATTTCGAAATCAATCCCGGCGCATTGGTGGCAAATATTTTTACCGCAATGGCGAGCAATATTACACCAAAAAATTTACGTACCGCAATTAGTCCTGCCACGCCCAGTATACGGGCAATGAAACCAAGCGATTTTAATACAATAAATATGATAATAAGATTTATAAGGATGGCAACCAACAAAGTAAGTTGTCCGTAATTGGCCTTCAATGAAATTATAGTGGTAAGCGTACCCGAGCCGGCTATCAACGGAAAAGCAATGGGAACCAATGTCGCGGCTTTTACATCTTTCTCGCTCTTAAAAAATTCCATACCCAACACCATTTCTAACCCCAATATAAAAATTACAATTGAACCGCCCACGGCAAAGGAGTGTACTTCCAAACCAAGAATATGTAAAAAACTTTCTCCTACATATAAAAACAAAATCATTAAAGCACCTGATATAATGGTTGCCCTCGCCTCGTTGATGGGTCCAGATTTTTCGCGGATGGAAATAAGTATAGGAACAGAGCCTACAATATCAATTACTGCAAAAAGCGTAAATACTACCGTAAGCAGTTCATTAAAATCAATAGGCATATGTACAGGTTTTTGCAAAGATATTATTAAGCTGCAGCCATACTATTATTTCTTTGCAATCATTGCGGCTGGTTACAGGGCAATGCTCAAGCCTCCGGTAAAATTAAATCCCAGCGTACTGTAGCCATACACTTCCATATACTTTGTATTGGTGATGTTTTTTACATCAGCAAAAAACTTCACTTTTCTTTTTGCGAATGCATATTCAGCATAAGCGTTCCACAAAGCATATGCTTTGAGTGTGGTAGATTTTGTTTCATAAGTGGTCATATCAAAATACAGGTCTTCCCGTTTGGAATAACTGTTAAACTGTGTGCTGATGAAGAACTGAGGTGTAACCTGGTAGCCAATATTGGCGCCTATGGTATGCTTTGGTCTGCGGATAAGGTTGGAGTAAGTAGTATCCTTGTTAATATCCGATTTTGATTGCGTGGTTACTTTTCCATCTACATACGTGTAAAATAATTTCAGTGTTATTTTTTTGTTCAGATAGATGGTCGGTTCTATTTCAAAACCATGATCTTTTTGTTTGTCAAGGTTGGTCATTACATAAGCAGGCGGCAAAGAGATAATTACATTCTCTATATTTCTTTTAAAATAAGTAGCTCTTGCATCTATCACACCGGCCAGTATAGCAGCCTGTATTCCGCCTTCAAGGGTTGCAGATTTTTCGGGCTTAAGATCGGCGTTAGCTCCATAAGGGCCGATACAGCGCCTGCAGTGATGGTGCTTTAAAAGCAGTAGCGTAATTGGCAAATATTTTTACGCTACTGCTGATGGTGTAAGATGGATTAATGCTGTAGGTGAAATTGTTTCCGTACTGGGAATGTTTGTTGTAACGCCCGCCCAGTTCAAGATTAAATCCGCCCAGGTTTTTCAGGAAAAATGATATGTATGGACTGGTTAATTCAGCTGTAGGGTTTTTTGGAGTAGCGGTTTCATCATTCATTTTTTGTTTGTTGTGATGAAAGCCCGCCAATACATCAATATGTTTTGACAAAGAATAATTCGCATATACTTCTACTGTTTTTTTATTACCCGCATACGGGTAAGTGCCATATTGGTCTGTAAAATTCCGGTTGATTTCATCATAGTCATAAAAAGCAGTTACACTACCGTTAGCAAAACTATACTGAGCCTGGGCTCCTGTTGTAAGGAGCTGCGCTGCGTATTGATTATTAGCATCTGTATAGGCACCATCATCATAGCCGCCTTTAAAATAAGCGTAACGGAAATAGGGCTTGATGTGTAATCCATTTACAATACGGGCATCAAATTCAGCATTGAAAGCGTTCTGAACAAAGCCATCTTTATCAAATGACTTTGCTGCTGTGGTATCGGTAGCTTCAGAAATACCCTGCGTTTGGTAGTGTGTAAATCCAACATTGTAAGATGACCCTTCTGCTTTTCCGCTGATGCCAATATTTGTTTTAAGGGTTTTATAAGATCCTGCGGAAAGGCCACCGTACACCTGGAATGGTTTATCTGCGCCTTGTTTGGTAATGATGTTGATTACACCTGCAACCGCATCTGAGCCATATAAAGTAGATTGCGCCCCTTTTAATATTTCTATGCGTTCAATCTGCTCAACGGGAAACATCCGCAGATCAAAAGCGCCACCAACGCCTGACGGGTCGCTTACAGAAATCCCGTTTAATAGTATAAGGGTATAATCTGCTTTTGCGCCCCGCAAATACACGCTTTTATCTTTTCCGGGGTTGCTGTATGCGCCGTTTATAAGTAATCCTGCCTGGTCGTTTAAAATCTGCGAAAGATCTTTGCCGCTGTTTCTTTCAAGATCCTGTTTACTTATAACCATTACTACTTTGCCCGTTTCACTTACTTTTTTTGGAAACCTGGTGGCTGTAATTACCACTTCACTTAATGATGTTGCCCTTGTACTATCCTGTTGTGCCCATGCAGTTTGACAGCCAGCAATCAATAATGCTGCTACTGCCCATGTTTTGTTTGTCATCCAAATATGAAATTAAAGATCATAAAACATGCAAACAGGTGAAGACGAAAAGAAGACGCTTAACGGGTAAGACATTTTCATCTCCGGCCTTTCACCCGAAAGCCATTTGATTAGAAATTTGATCTGGCAGGTCTTCTGGCTTGGTTTACTGTTGAACACCTTCCCATGCCGCTTCCAGCGGCACAGTGGTATGAAGATTCAACAGACGAATAAACAATTTATTTATTCATACACCTTACAGCTACGGGGATAGCGCCGGATTTACACCGGACTTCCCTTTTAATCCCGCATATGCGGGAACCAAATACGCTGCAAAGATGATGGCAGAAAATGGAACTTCCAAAATTGAATAATACACTAAAGAATATGTATGCCGCTGATATGCAGATTTTTTCCCGGAATACCCGGTGGTTTATAACCCTGTAATATTTGCGCAGAAAAGCTAAACCCACCTTGTCTGGCCTGTTGAAAGCAATTGATCTACCGCTATCCTGGCTTTTTCAAAACGCTGTTCATAATCTCCCGAAATATCTATCCACGGCGTTGATTGATTAATCATGATGTCTTTATAAATATGATAAAGCCGCTCACGATTTTCTAGGTCGGGATATTCTCTTAGCTCATCCTTTACCCAGGGAAGATCAATATTACAGAGTAAATACAGATCATATTTTCTTTCAACAACCCGATCCAGTATCCAGTTGTGGCATTTATCAAAAACATATTCGCACCACACTTTCATTACATACATATCTGTATCAATAAATAAAAGAGGTGAAGCATTGGCATCTTCCTGCCGCAACATGCGCACCGTTTCTGTTGCAATATTTTCTAGCCTCAATTGTCCTTTGGCAATTGTAAGCAGGTCGTCAAAACTATAATCTGTTCCATGCTCAAGCAGGTATTCCCTTGCGTACTCTTTACACCAGGCGGTATCGTAATATTCAGCAAGGTTATCGCATAGCGAACTTTTTCCTGTTGATTCAGGTCCAATGATTACTATTTTTTTAAGTTCCTGCATTATGATGTTAGGAGCGAAAATTATTGGATGGAGGTGAAACCGCCAAGAATAATATTCCGGCAACGGCGAAATAAATATCTTTAGCGCAAAAAAAGCTATATGAAAATTGCTGTTTTAGGTGCAGGTATGGTAGGGCGTGCAATGGCTGTTGATCTCGCTGGAGCTTTTGATGTTACTTCTATCGATAAAAGCCTGGCATCACTTGATGCAGTTTCTAAAATACACAGCGATATTAAAACCCAACAGCATGACCTGTCTGATACAAAAAGTTATGATGCTTTACTCAAGCCTTTTGATTTGATAGTAACCGCAGTGCCCGGTTTTATGGGACTTCAAACTTTACGGCAGGTTATTTCCTCAGGAAAAAATGTGGTAGATATTTCTTTTTCTCCGGAAGACATGTTGCAATTCGATTCCTTAGCCAAAGAAAAAAATGTTACGGCTATTGTTGACTGTGGTGTCGCGCCCGGCATGAGCAATTTTATTCTGGGAAGGTATAACGAGGAGATGACAGTAACCAATTTTGAATGTTATGTAGGTGGCTTACCCAAAGTGCGCAAAAAGCCATTTGAATATAAAGCACCCTTTTCACCTATTGATGTAATTGAAGAATACACCCGTCCGGCAAGATTAAAAGAGAATGGTCACATTGTTACCAGGCCCGCGTTAACAGAAATTGAATTGATGGAGTTTGATGAAATAGGTAGCCTCGAAACATTTAATACAGATGGCTTGCGCTCTATATTATATACTATGAGCCATATACCAAATCTTAAAGAAAAAACATTGCGTTATCCGGGTCATTGCGAATTGATTATTGCATTAAAAAACAGTGGTTTTTTTGATACAGCGCCCATATCATTTAAAGGCGCAACCATTGCCCCCATAGATTTTACTTCATCCATTCTTTTTAAGGAATGGAAACTGCAACCGGAAGAAGAAGAGTTTACCGTAATGAAAGTAATTGTGGAAGGAGAGAAAAACGGCAAACAGCAAAAGATTGAATACAGTTTGTTAGATAGGTACGATGTTGCTACCAAAACCAGTTCCATGGCAAGATCTACAGGATATACCTGTACAGCAGCAGTACATCTTATAGCAAAAGGATTGTTTAAAGAAGCAGGCGTATTTCCACCGGAGTTAATAGGTAATCACAAAGAATGTTTTGATTTTGTGGTGCAGTACTTAAAAGACCGCAAAGTAAACTGGAAGAAGAAGGAATACATAGGATTTTAACAGGATTAAAGGATTCCGGGATAGACAGGATTTTTTGTATTAATCCCTTAATCATGTAAAAGACAAATACAGGAAAGGGTTTTTAAGATTGCGGGATGGACACGATTTCTTTTTGTATTATTTATTAATCTTGAAATTCTTAAATCCTGTTCAAGACAAAAGGCAGAATAGGATTTCAGGATAGACAGGATTTTCTTACATTAATCTTAAAATCTTCTAATCCCGTAATCATGTAAAAGACAAAAGGCGTCCGTTTAACGACGCCTTCCATATATAATAGGTTTTATACTATTCTGCTTCCGCTACCACTTCTTTCACTTCCGGCACCATCCTTTTCATCATGCCTTCAATACCTGTTTTAAGTGTTATCATGCTGGACGGGCAACCTGAGCATGATCCCTGCAACAT
This sequence comes from Agriterribacter sp., assembly GCA_047600465.1. Taxonomy (GTDB): domain Bacteria; phylum Bacteroidota; class Bacteroidia; order Chitinophagales; family Chitinophagaceae; genus Agriterribacter. The sequence continues at coordinate 1,089,361 of JASGKU010000004.1, read as the reverse complement.
CAGGTTTACAACACCATCATCATAACTTTTAAACTGTATAGCGCCGCCATCCATTTCAACAGCAGGTTTTACATAATTATCCAATATCTCTTTTATTCGCTTTACTACATCATCATCGTCTGCGGCAATAGTGTTAGAGGCTTCTGTTTTCAACACTACTATTTCATCTTCATTTATTACAGTTTTGCCTTCTTCCAGGTATTCCTTTAAAAACTGGCGGATAGTTGCAATAACATCCTGCCAATCTGTATCGGCGGTTTTGGTAAGCGTTACAAAATTGCTGGCTATAAATACAGCCTTTATAAAAGGAAAACCAAAAAGCTCCTGAGCCAAAGGAGAAGGTTTTGCAGACTCTATATCGGGGAAGTCGATGCTTTTACCAGGATAAAGCAGTTTGTTTGCCACAAACTTCATGGTTTCCGGGTTGGGCGTCATTTCCGTATAAATGCTTATTACGGGATTTCCTGTCCTGATCATACACTTCAAAATTTAGTATACAAAGATAAAGAAAAGGTTCAACCATTGAACTTTTCAAAAGTTTATTCCTCCTGGAACAACTGTTCAAACCCACACAGGTTTTAACAGGAGCCTGTTTCTGTCACAATTGTGTAAACAATATGTAATTGTGTACTTTCGGTTAAATAATTATCTCTATCTTTCTTGCAATTATCCAATTAAAGAACAGCTAAAATTTTAATGCTATGATTTCTCCAAAAATTGAAAAGGCGCTAAATCAACAGGTTCAGTTAGAAGCAGAATCTTCTCAGATATATCTTGCCATGGCAAGTTGGGCTGAAGTGGAAGGCTATAATGGCATTGCTGATTTTTTATACAAGCATTCTGATGAAGAGCGCATTCATATGCTCAAACTGGTAAGATTCCTTAATGAAAGAGGTGGTCACGGTGTAATACCGGCATTACCGCAACCTTCGCAAAAATACAAGGGAGTAAAACCTTTGTTTGAACAGGTGTTGAATCACGAAGTTCATGTAAGCGAAGAAATCAATAAACTGGTTGATATCTGTCTTAAAGAAAAAGATTATACCACGCATAATTTCTTACAGTGGTATGTAAGCGAACAAATAGAAGAAGAAGCTTTGGCAAGAAGAGTTATAGATAAATTAAAACTGATTGGTGATGATAAAGGTGGGTTCTATTTATTTGACAGAGATATTCTTACCCTCGAAGCAGCCATAAGCGGCGGTCGCGGCGGGTCTAAATAAACAGTACGTAATCCGTTAAGGTCTGCTGCATGGTAGCAGACCTTATTTAACCGGGCATCATGGTAAAAAAATACCTGCGTTATATTCCCTTAGCTTCTCCGTTGGCAGCACTTTTCGGCACCCAGCGAACAAGAGAGTTATTCAAGATAAATCCTACCATCACTCCACAAAGGGAAGAAGCCCAGGATGTAAATATTTACGTGTACGATTACGATGCCCAGGGTTATAAAGAAACAAAGCTTGAACACATCTACGATTGCAATGGCTTTAAAGACAATCATCATATTACATGGATCAATATTGATGGTCTGCGAAAATCAGACGTAGAGAATGTAAGCAACCAGTTTGGTATTCACCAATTGCTTATTGAAGATATTTTAAGTATTGGCCAACGGCCAAAAATGGATGATGTAGAAGGCATTTTATTTTGCCTGCTGAATATGCTGTATTTTAATGATAACAGCAAAACCGTAGAAACAGAACAGATCAGTATTGCATTAGGTAAAGATTTTGTGATTTCTTTCCAGGAAGATGGCTCAAGAGATGTTTTTGACCCACTTCGGTCCAAATTAAAAATGGCCAATAGCAAAGTGCGCCAGAGAGGTGCGGATTATCTATGTTATACCATGCTTGATATGATCGTAGATAATTATTTTGTAGTGATGGAAAAACTGGGAGAAGAAATTGAATTACTGGAAGAAGAAGTTATCCGTCGTAGTAATACACGTTCATTGGCGCGCATCAATCAACTGCGCAAAGAACTGATTGTACTCAAACGCAATATTGCTCCTGTACGCGAGTTGGTAAATGGTTTTATCCGCAGTGAAAGTGAGCTGCTGGAAGACAGAACCACCAAGTATTTTAAAGACGTATACGACCACATTGTGCAGGCATACGATTTTACTGAGAACTATCGTGATATGATGATGAGCATGCAGGATATATACATTAATAATGTAAACCTGCGCATGAATGAAGTAATGAAAGTGATGGCCATTGTTACCTGTTTGATGGCTCCTGCCACTGTGATTGGTGGTATTTTTGGAATGAACTTCGAAGCAATACCATTGCTTCATAACAAATGGGGTTTTTATATCTCTGTCACTGCTATGTTGTTTATTCCGCTACTGATGTTATACATTTTCAGAAAGCGCGGTTGGTACTAGGATCCTTAGCCCTGGCTTATTACGGTTATGCTGCCTTTCATTTTACAAAGCCCCAACATTAAACTATACAACATGAAAAAAACTTTTGTCTTTATACTAGCATGTAGTGCTTGTATAAGCTACTGTTTTGCACAAACAGATGCAGGATTGTTTCGTTATCCTGACGTATCAAAAACACAAATTGTTTTTACCTATGCTAATGATTTATGGGTAGTGCCAAAAGAAGGCGGTACTGCTATCAAATTGAGTTCACCACCGGGCGTGGAAACCTTTCCAAAATTTTCACCCGATGGTTCAACCATTGCTTTTACGGCCAATTACGATGGCAACAGGGATGTATACACGATCCCGGTTTCGGGCGGCATTCCTTTTCGTGTAACTGAGCATAGTGGTGGCGAGCGTACGGTTGACTGGACAAACGATGGCAAGAATGTAGTATTTGCGTCTATCCGTGAGAGTGGTAAATATCGATTCAATCAGTTTTACACCATTGCTGCTACAGGCGGTGCTGCTAACAAGCTACCATTGGCTTATGCAGAGTTTGGTTCCTATTCGCCCGATGGAAAGCAAATGGCATTAAACTTTCGCACACAGGTAGGCCGCAACTGGAAGCGCTACCGCGGTGGCTGGAATGCTGATATACATATTTTTAATTTTGAAACCCTGGCCTCTGAAAATATTTCCGCCTCCAGCGATGGTGCAGATGAGTTTCCGATGTGGCATGATAATTTTATTTATTTTCTCTCCGATCGTGGGCCAGAGCAGCGCATGAATCTATGGAGATATAATATCGGCAGTAAAACTTTTGAGCAACTTACCAAATTCACAGATTACGATGCGCATTATCCGTCCGCCGGTCCAGATGATATTGTTTTCGAACAAGGCGGGAAGCTATACCTGTTTTCTTTTTTAAGCCAGCAATATAAAGTAGTAAATGTAAATGTGGTTACAGACAGAACAGCCCTAAAGCCAAAGATGCAGAGAGCTGATGCTTATATACAACATGCAGGTATTAGCCCCGATGGCAACCGCGTTTTGATTGAGGCAAGAGGAGAGATTTTTTCATTACCAGCACAGGATGGTTTTATAAAAGATCTTACCATGAGTACTGCTGTTGCAGAGCGATATCCTGCATGGAGCCCTGATGGAAAAAGCATTGCGTATTGGAGCGATCAAAGCGGCGAATACGAATTATGGTTAATGGAAGCAGGCAAAGAAAGTGGTGCAAGAAAATTAACCGCGTATGGAGCAGGATTCAGATACAGGTTGTTCTGGAGCCCTGATAGCAAGAAGCTTTGTTTTATGGACAAAGCAAGCAAAATAAAAGTATTTGATATTGCGGCAAACCAAACATATGATGTTGACCAGGCGTTGCGCTACTCTTTCGATAACCAGGAAAATTTCTCCTGTAGCTGGTCGCCAGACAGCAGGTGGATCGCTTATTCACGCGATTTGGAGAACTGGCATACCGGTGCTTTTATCTTCGATACAAAAGCAAAAAAGACGCAGCAGGTAACCAGCGGCTATTACAATTGCAATACGCCCACTTTTGATACAGAAGGTAAATACCTGTTTCTTTTTACTTCTCAAAAGTTTCTTCCGTACTATGGTGATTTTGACAATTCATTTATATATGCCAATTCAACACAGCTTGCTGTTATTGCATTAAAGAATGAAACGGCTTCCTTGCTGGCAGCTAAAAATGATACCGTTGCAGTAAAAGCCGAAGATGAAAAACCTGACGGAGCTCTTAAAAAAGAGGACAAGAAAAAAGATAAAAATGATGTGAAAGCACCGGAAGTAAAAAAAGAAAAAGTAAGCCAGGTTGATATAGATTTTGATGGCTTTGAACAAAGAATGGTTATTCTTCCGCCATCTTCCGGAAATCTTGGAAAATTAAGTGTGGTAAAAGGTAAAGTGATCTATATCCGTTATCCCAACACCGGCGCTCCGGATGCACAACCATCTATCAAATTCTATGACATAGAAAAGAGAGAAGAAAAAACCATTTTAGATGGATCCTATAACTACTCTCTCTCAGCCAATAAAGAAAAAATGCTGGTTTCAAAAGCAGGTGCTTATGCCATTATAAAAGCAGATGAAGGTCAAAAATTTGATAAACCGCTCCGCATTAATGAAATGATGATGACGGTTGACCCCATGCAGGAATGGAAACAATTGTTCACAGATGCCTGGCGCCTTGAGAGGGATTATTTCTATGATCCCAATATGCATGGTGTTGACTGGAACCTGGTGAAAGAGCGCTACATGAAAATGGTAGGCAGTGCTATGACTCGTGAGGAAATTGATTTTATTATTGGAGAAATGATTGGAGAACTGAATGCATCGCACACCTATCATTACGGAGGAGATGGAGAAAACGAAAAAACGGAATCATGTGGATATCTGGGTGTTGATTGGCAGGCAGATGGCAAATATTATAAAGTCAAAAAAATACTGAAGCCAGCTCCATGGGATGCGGAAGAACATTCGTCTTTGTCTGAAACAGGTATTAAAATAAAAGAAGGTGATTATATTTTAGCGGTGAATGGTGTGCCGCTTACAACAGATCACGAACCTTTTGCAGCCTTTCTTGGTTTGGCAAACAAAACCGTAGAACTTACTTATAATAGTACTGCATCGTTTACTGGTGCCAAAACTGCTGTTGTAAAAACGATGGACGATGAATACCGGCTTCGCAATCTTGCGTGGATTGAGGGTATGCGTAAACGTGTAGACGAAGCTACCAATGGTGAAGTAGGGTATACATATGTTCCGAGTACTGGTATAGATGGACAAACAGAATTGCTTCGCCAGTTAAATGCCCAAACAGACAAAAAGGCACTAGTTATTGATGAACGTTTTAATGATGGAGGACAAATACCAGATCGTTTTATAGAAATGCTGAACCGTACACCGCTTGCATACTGGGCTATCCGTGATGGTGAAGCGTGGCCATGGCCGCCCTTCGCTAATTTCGGACCGAAAGTAATGCTGATGAATGGCTGGAGCGGTTCAGGTGGTGATGCGTTTCCTGATTTCTTTAAGAAGAAAGGACTCGGTCCATTGATTGGTACAAGAACCTGGGGAGGCTTGATTGGTATCAGCGGTTGTCCTGACCTGATTGACGGGGGAGGCATTACGGTTCCTACATTCCGCATGTACAATGTGGATGGCACCTGGTTCAAAGAAGGTCATGGCGTTGACCCTGATATTGAAGTTCCGGAAGATCTAACGGCAATGGCTAAGGGCATAGATCCACAACTGGAGCGGGCGATTGTTGAAATAAAAAATCTGCTCAAATCAAAAGGATATATAGCGCCTAAAATGCCTGGATATGAGAAGAGATAAGAAATTGATTGCTGAATTTGAAATTTTTGATTTGAGATTTGAAATGGAGAAAGTTCACGTTACAGATTTCAAGTTGCAGGATTTTTTCGTTGCGTTGGCGGCTTCGTTGCGCTTGCGACGTGAAATAAAAATTCGGCTATCAGGTCTGACGCTACGCGTACCGACCTGATAGCAGACCGCTCACAGCAGCAAAAAAAGCCACGCTGAAAATCAGCATGGCTCAATATTTTGAAATCATGTCAGAGGTTATATTTTGTCTTTACGGTTTTAAAAGGTACTGACGATTTCGGTTCTTAAGGGTTGGTTGTTTTCAAGGTTTGAATAAGAACGGGTTGTGAATTTTTCAAGGATTGGTTTCAGTTTTCAATGGATAATTGGTTTGGGTTGTTTTTCAGGTATCGGATTGATGTTTGGTAATTCAATGGATTTTGCTGGACTCGGTTTTCGTTGGGTCTGGATTTTAGCTAATGAACGGTTTCTCTAAGGACTTGCTGGTTTTTCGTTGGATCTGGACTTTCTCAGGGTTTGGATTTTTCTAAAGGGCGCCGGTTTTTCAGTGGATTGGATATCTATCGTTGTTGACAGTACAAAGATGCTCCACAAACATGGACTTTGAAACTTAATTCGACAGTTGGGATATATGCTTCGATTTTCGGATGAATTGCTTCGATAAATACAGAACCACGAAGGCACGAAGACACAGCGGTTCACAAAGGATTTGCTTATTTTCTCTTTGCAACTTTGTTCTCTCTGCAGTCTTTGCCTGTCCGACTGGATCGGCCAGGCGGGCGTGAAGCTGTATTCGTGCCGCTGCGGTAAACTACCAAAATTGAGTGCGGAGCCTTAACTTGCGTTGCTATAAATTCATTATACATGTATAAAAAAGCTTGTTTCCTGTTTGTGTTGATCGTTACAACTGTTATGGCAAAATCGCAGACAGCCGATGAAATCATTTCAAAATATATTGCCTTTACAGGTGGCGTTCAAAAGTGGAAGAGCATTACTTCTATAGTAAGCACCGGCACCTATAATTATAATGGAATAGTATTTCCTTTTAAAGCTTCTTCAAAAGCACCTAACCTGTATGAATATACGGTAACCGCTCACGGAAAATCTTTTATGCAGGGATACAATGGTACTGTAGGGTGGAGGATAGACGGCTTTAAAAACGAAACAAAAAAAACAATTCTCAAAGGAAAAAAGGCTTTTGCTATTGCGAATGAATCTGATGTGGAATTAGAAAGCCCGTTTATCAATTACAAACAAAAAGGGCATACCATCACTCTTGTTGGAACCGACAGCGCCGATAAAAAACCCTGTTATAAAATAAAACTAACCCGCAAGAATGGAGATGTGGAAACATATTTTTTTGACAAGAGCGATTTCGCGTTGATAAAAAAACAAGCGGTTTCAAAAAATACAGAGATGGAAAACGCAATGCTTGATATCATATACAGCGATTATAAAAACGAAGAGGGGATCAATACAGCACATAAAATAGCTTACACTACCAATGGACAGGATGTTCTGATTATTACAGTAGAACACATCGCCCTGAACATTGCTATTCCTAACAGCTCATTTCAACCTTGATTCAACGATCATACCTTTTTTCTGCTGATGCTACAGCCAATTGCTTTTGTGTGTGTAACGGCAGGCTTTGTATTATTTAATAAAGCAGTCATTGCATCTTCTACATAATTCACTTTGTCAGGTTTATTGTTTTGAGTGTCGTTATCTATGGCTCCTGTATATTCTACTGTATATTCATTTCCTTTTTTACTTACTATAAAAACCTGGGGAGTACTTCTGGCGCCATATTTATCTGCTATCTCTTGTTTTTCATCACACAAATATGGAAATACAAAATGTTGTGATTTGGCATAAGCCTGCATATTTGCAAAACTATTTTCCGGAGACACTTCGGGGTTATTAGCATTAACAGCAATAACCGGGAAATGTTGTGCCCCGTATTTGTTAGATAGTTGCGTAATCCTTTCTTCATATGCTTTTGAATAAGGGCAGGTGTTTGACATAAACACAATGATAAATCCTTTAGCGGAAGGATAATCATTGAAGGAGATCATTTTGTTGTCTACATTTTTCAATTTAATAAAAGGTGCGGCTGCACCTGCAGCAATAGTAGTTGGCTGAGCGTAGATTGGTAAAGTGCAGATTGCAGCAACCAACGATAAAATGAATTTCATATACTTTGTTTTTATGTTGTGGCTGAAAAATCTATTCTACACAAAGCTATTCATTAAGCTTGACATAAATCCACCATGTTATGGTATTTACACTACAGTTCGTGTATGCAATAAGTTACTACTCCCCAAACCGAAAAATCAGCGCCCGAAACATCTACCTCGATGGGTGAAAGATGAGTGGTTTCAGGAATCAATCTTATTTTGTTAAATGTTTTTTCCAGCCTTCTTATAAGCATTTCGCCATTAAGTGTAGCTATTATAATCTTCCCGTTTGTAGCTTTTACAGATCTGTCTACTATTACCACATCTCCATTATATATACCCGCATCTATCATGGCATCACCACTCACTTTCATCAAAAAAGTTGCGGGCTTATTGCGGATCAACTGTTCATTCAGGTCTATGCCACGTTCCATATAATCATCGGCAGCAGCGCCAAAACCGGTGGCATTGGCATTTTCAACATCCCATTGATTGAATTGCTTGGAACCATTGTAAGCAGCTTTATAAAAAACATTTTCAGGCATAAATAATTTTTGTTTTGCTAATTTATTTAGTAAATTTATGCTAAATATTTTACTTCTTCAATAATTTTTATGAACACTGCTACAGTAAATCAAAGCCTCTCTCCTGATCTGTTTGAATACCTGTTGGTTGTTTCGCCTGCTAAAGAGGTGTATGAAAAAGTAATGGAAGAAAAACAATCTTTTTACAAAAATTATAACCAGCCAATAGCTATTAAAACCCAACCACATATTACGGTATCAAACTTTGTAGCTACAGCAGGCTTGGAAAACATTTTGCTGCGTTGGATGCAGCGTGCTACAGCAGAGCAGGAATGCTTTGTAACCCAACTCAATAATTACAGCGGGTTTCCGGGAAACGCGGTTTTTATACGGGTACAAAATCATGATCCGTTTCGTGAGCTTATCGGGCGATTGAAGCCAATCTCAACGCATTTAAAAAATTTTGGTTGCCCTCCCTTCAGATTCAGCACCACACCGCATATGAGTATTGCAAGAAGCCTTTCGAAGGATATATATGAAAAGGCAATGAACGAATATGCGAGAAAAGATTTTACAGCATCCTTTAACGTAAGCAAATTGACGCTACTCAGAAAACAATACGGAAACAATTATGAAAAGTACCAGGAAGTGGCAATACTCAATTTAAAACCAGATTATTCACGTCATTAAAAATATATAAGATGAATGCAGATATCAGAAATACCCTACCGGGATATAACATTAACGAATACCTGCTGGTATTGAGCCCGCCGGAAGAATTGTGGCAAAAAATAATGAAGGTAAAAGAAGAATTTGCCGCGACCTATAAATCAGACCACGCCAGATGGGGTAAGCCGCATGTAACGCTGGTAAATTTTGTGCAGTACGAGCTGATGGAAGCCCGTATCATTAATCGTCTTAAAATAGTTGCGATGGGGTCGCCTGCTTTTAAAGTAGAGCTGAAAGATTACGGCAGTTTTCCTTCACATACTATCTATATCAACATCACATCAAAGGTGCCGATACAAAATATTGCAAAAGAGATACGCACTGAAACGCAAAGATTGATGAAACTGGATGATGATAACAAGCCGCATTTTATTATGGAGCCTCATCTTACTATAGCACGCAAGCTGGTGCCCTGGCAATATGAAAAAGCATGGCTTGAATACAGCAACCGGCATTTTACCGGTCGCTTTATTGCAGATAGTATGCTGTTGCTAAAACGCCGCGTAGGTGAAAAAGCCTACCAGGTTGCACATCGGTTTGAATTCCAGAATTTACCCGTATTAACCAAACAAGGTGAGCTATTTTAACAAATACAAGAACCACTAAGACACAAGGACACAAAGGTTCACAATATATTTTTATTAAAATATAACTTATGAATAATCATAGCACCATAAAGACTTTCACACAGCTTTCTGAAAAAGAAGAAATGCTGGGAAAACAGATAGTGAATATTGCTTTCTCAATTCATAAAACTTTGGGTCCGGGTTTGTTGGAAAGTGTTTATGAAAAATGCTTCTGTTATGAACTGGCTAAAAGGAATATTCCGTTTCAGCGACAGGCTGCTGTGGAGATTATATACGATGAACTTGTTATTGATGAAGGATTACGAATTGACATACTGGTGGATGATGTAGTTATTATTGAATTAAAGGCACAAGAAAATCATCATCCTGTTTGGGAAGCTCAACTATTAAGTTATTTGAAATTAACAGCAAATCGCCTTGGATTTATCATAAACTTCCACACACCCTTGATGAAAGATGGAATAAAAAGAATGATACTATAACACATCTCCTTCACGTACCATAGCAAAAATAAGTTGTGCGTCTTCGTGCCTTGGTGCCCTGGTGGTTCAAAAAAAAAATATATGTCAGAAAAACTGAAACAGGATCACTATAAAGTATCCGCAAGAAGTAAAGAAGAATCGGAACAATACCTGCACGGTCGTGGTGCGCAGATCAATACCAAGAACCGGTTTTTGGTAGATGAACGCACAAGAGAACATATTGAAGGTATAGACGACTGGAGTGAAGACAATACGCCTACCCAATATATAGAGCAACAATCAAAAACGATTGTGAATAAAGTAGACAGCCCGGATGTAGGAATGGCGTACAGCATGAATGCTTACGCAGGCTGCGAGCATGGTTGCATTTATTGTTATGCCCGAAATGTACATGAATATTGGGGCTATAGCGCAGGGCTTGATTTTGAGCGGAAGATTATTGTAAAAATGAATGCACCGCAATTGCTGCGCAAACAACTCATGCATCCGAAATGGGAGGTAATGCCTATCATGCTCAGCGGTAATACCGATTGTTATCAACCTGCTGAACAAAAGTATCGCTTAACAAGAGGACTGCTGGAAGTGTGTAATGAATTCAATCATCCTGTGGGGATACTTACTAAAAACGCGTGGATCATAAAAGACAAGGATGTGTTGCAGGAGCTTGCAAAAAAGAAATTAGTGTCTGCAATGGTATCCATTACTTCTTTTAATGAAGAATTACGACGTGTGATGGAACCGCGTACCACCACCGCAAAACAACGTTTAAAAGTAATTGAAGAATTAAGCAGTGCCGGCATCCGCATGGGCGTGATGATGGGACCCATGATTCCAGGGTTGAACGATCATGAAATGCAGCGGATCATGAAAGCGGCGGCGGATGTTGGTGCTGTATTTACTGCTTACACATTTATCAGGTTAAATGGCGCTATTAAATTTTTATTTCACGATTGGTTGTATAAGAACTTTCCTGATCGTGCAGATAAAGTGTGGCACCTGATAGAACAAAGTCACAACGGGCAGGTGAATGATACCCGCTGGGGATTACGCATGCGCGGCGAAGGAGCTATTGCACAATTGGTATCGCAGCAATACAAAAAGTATGGAAAGATGTATCACATGAATGAAGACCTGTATGAACTGGATACTACTATTTTCAGAAGACCTGGAGAACAGATTAAATTGTTTTAAGAACAATATGCTGAAACCTATAATGTTTGCTGGGTAGATTGACCGTGCTGCAAACGGAGCTGTACGAAGTCTCCGGACTTCGTACTTACTATGTTTTTTGGAGAGTGTGTCTCCACATTATGCTTATTTGTAGTCGCCGGGAAGCGACAATAACAAATTACGAAGCGACCCTGCCTGACGGCAGTCAGGGGCGCTTCGCACAGCAGCGTTTTCCCCTCATTATCTTTTGTTCTTATAATAATCCATCAAATAATTACAGTTAAGTACTTTTTCCACCAGGTCCTGTACCACGTAATAATATTGATTGGAGGCTTCAAAACCTATACGTGAGTCATGGCGGGTGATTTCAAATAAGGAAGAAGCCAATTCTTTTTCATTGGCGAGTATTTGCATTATTTTTTTCCGCAGCGCATTTGATGAAACCTGATCTTTTCCGGTTTGTAAAAGACTGTCTCTGCATTGCACAAACATTGCCTGGTTGGCTACAGATGCAAAATGGATCCATGCAGCTTTCGCAATGCCTCCATCTTGTTTCGCCGTAATCTTTTGTTCATTTGTTGTGTTGGCGATTACTTCGTCAAAGTCAGACAAACCTTTCTGCCAGCCAACCACCAGTTTTTGTAACTGTTGTATAAAAATATCCGCAGGATAAATTCCCCGCCATGCTGTGAGATCGTCGTATGCAAAACCCACCATGGTAGCTTTATAGCCCGTAGGTTCTGCATACAAAAGATTTGCCGGCCCATATTGTAACGGTGCCGTATACACGGTGGCTATATTGTAAGGAAATTCCCGGAACGCATTACTAAAAGCTGCCCAAGCATCTAAAGCATGAGGAGTTGCGTGCAATCCATATCTTCGGTTAGCCAGTTCCGATAGTATTGTTTCGATGGAGGCATCTGGTTTTTGCGCAAAGGCCTGTGCTATTTCAAGATTGGGAGAAGGATACCCACCCAGCGACCAGCTCAACATTAAACCGTTTACATCTGCTTTTGCCAGGTTAGCAACGTGTTCTGCAATAAGATTGCTCACAGGCAACCAGGGCACAGCCGATAATTCCCACGTATTATTGAATTGTACTTTGGCAACTGTTTTTAAGCCTGCCTGTTTTGCCCATGCCCAATGTTGCTGGGATCGTTTACCCGGTCAACAGCAGAAATAGAATACTCTCCTATTTCAGATTTAATTCCTCCACGATCTATTTCTTTTGCCCATTCACTTACCGACATCAACCACACATCTTTGGGGAGCCTGCTTATGATATCAGGCGCCAGTCCATGATCGTGCCAACCCCAATCCCACACTATTACTTTAGCATTTGGGTTACCTGCATGTACACCTCTACTTATAATTGTGTTTACATCGGCTATAATATCTGCATAGTCGCGCTTGCTGCAACGGGCGCAAGTGCCCTGACCATTATGCGAAGCACAGTTTGTAAAATTTTCAGATGCAGTTATAGTAAACACACCGCCAAGATCCGGAACTTCCTTAAAAACATAGGTAAGGGAATTACTCAGCCATTTGCTTACTGCAGGATTTGCCGTACACATCGCCCTGAAATCACCTTCAGCAGCACCTGCCATGTCTGGTCTGTTTTTAAAAAAAGCAATGGGCATTGCCCGCGGCTCGTTCATATACAGGTATACTGAAATACCATATTTTTTTGCTGTTTGCGTAATGCGCCTGAGATTGGCAATTCTTTTTTCATGATCCGCACCAAACTCCGGGAACTCTTCGCCGCCAGGAGCTAGCTGGTTAAGCACTACATGCATCCATACGCCCGTTACACCTTTTTCTGCGAGTCTTGCCAATAAACCATCAGGGTAAGGATTTTGAATGCTGTCTATTAATGGATCTCCAAAAATGCCGAAGTAGGAATAAATGTAACGGAGTTCATCAGGCGAAGTTTTTGGTGGCTGAATATTTTCAGGTAATTTTTTTAATGTTTTTACAAAATCAAAGGGTAATTCTTCCGGTTGCAACGCATGGTTATTAAAATACACGTTGGCTATTTTTTTTATAGCTGCCAATTGCTTTTGTGTGGATTCGTCGGGTGCCTTATATACTACTTCGTTACATTCAGGTTTAAGACTTCCCAGTTTTATAAATAGAAAATCATCTTCCTTTAACGCAAACTCCATTTCTTTTTCTGTAAAATGTAAAAGCGTCAATAATTGATTGTACGGAAGTAAATGCCAGTTACGCCGGATAACAGTAATGTATATCTGCTTATTAAATTCAGCTGAAAGTGTTTTTGCAGGAGGTAGACCCATAGCTGCTGCAAGTGCATGTACTTGTTTAGGTGTTGCACCTACGGTAAGTGCAATTCTTTCCACCGGCACCAAATTCCAGTTACGCCATATTACGGCATACAGCTTGCCGGGAAAATAATTGAACTCCAATGCAGGCGGATGACTTCCTGTTGGTAAAACTTCCTGCGAAAAAATAGTTTTGCTGAAACACAGCAAAAAAAATACGATCGCAAAAAAATATTTTCGACTCATGTGCATGCTATAGTAATGAAGATACCTAAAGAAATTCTCTTCTTCGCAGGGAACAGTCGGGTATTTTAAAGTGGATAACTTAAAATACGTAAAACTAATTATTTTAGTAAATTGTGCTAAAATGAATAGTGATGAGTGACCGGATTCTAGAAAAGCTTTCTATTTTGGCAGATGCTGCCAAATATGATGTAAGCTGTGCAAGCAGCGGAAGTGATCGCAAGAACCACAACAAAGGTTTGGGTAACGCAAGTAATGGTATTTGTCATGCCTATACAGAAGACGGACGTTGTGTTTCCTTATTGAAAATTTTGTTGACCAATCATTGTATCTATGATTGTGCTTATTGTGTAAGCCGTAAGAGCAACGATATAAAACGGGCTGCATTCACGGTACAGGAGGTGGTAGATCTCACTATTAATTTTTATCGACGAAATTATATTGAAGGGCTTTTTTTAAGCTCCGGCATTTTTACCAATGCCGACTATACTATGGAACGTTTAGTGCTTATTGCAAAAAAACTAAGAACAGAACATCGCTTTAATGGTTACATACATCTGAAAACTATTCCCGGGGCAAGTGACGACTTATTACAGCAGGCAGGTTTGTATGCTGATCGGTTGAGTGTAAATGTAGAAATGCCTACAGAAAAAAGCCTTGCCTTGCTGGCTCCGGATAAAAAGCGGGAAGATATGATACAACCGATGAAATATTTAAAGGGTGCTATTGAGAAACATGCAGATGAAAAAAAGATTTTGAAAAAAGTTCCTGCATTTGCTCCCGCTGGCCAAAGTACTCAGATGGTGATTGGCGCTACACCCGAAAATGACTTGCAGATATTGTGGATGGCAGATCAGTTTTATAAAAAGATGAAACTACGGAGAGTGTATTATTCCGGCTATGTACCTATTAGCAACGATAACCGTTTACCTGCTATAGGTACGCCTGTCCCAATGATTCGTGAGAACAGGTTATACCAGGCCGATTGGCTGATGCGCTTTTATAATTTTAAAGTGGATGAAATTGTTACACCACAAGATCCATTATTGGATATGGAAATAGACCCAAAACTAAATTGGGCTTTGAGAAACATGAACCTCTTTCCGATAGACATTAATAAGGCTGATTACAATTTGTTGATGAGAGTACCAGGCATTGGTATACAGTCAGCACAAAAAATTTATGCAGCGCGTAAGTTCAGCAAATTGAATTGGGATCATTTAAAAAAATTAGGCATCGCAGTAAACCGTGCTAAATATTTTGTTGTTTGTAATGGTAGAACAGAACATAAAGATTGGCAGCCACATCAAATCAGGCAATATATTTTACAGGAAGGTATTAGTAAATATCAACCTAATTTTTCGCCGCAATTAAAATTGTTTTGAGTGATACCCGTGTTGTACGATGGAAGTTTTGAAGGATTGCTCACTGCTGTCTTCGAGATATATGAATACAAACTGCGCGATACAACCATACTGCCCAATGATGAGGCTGTTAATAGTTTGTTTGGCAAAACGCATATAGTAATAACATCAAGCGATAAATCGGAAAGAGTTTGGAAAAAATTGCAGGAAAAATTATCACGCAATGGGTTAGGGCAGGTATACCGTTCTTATCTCTCAGAAATAAAAGGAATAGAAGACCATATTTTCCGCTATGTGCAATATGCATTAACAAGTAAAAATGCTATTGAGAATGATTACAGCAATGCTGATGTGTTGATGTTACAGCAAACAAGCAGAAAGGTACATCGTGAAAAACACCGTATGGAAGCATTTGTTCGTTTTCAGCTTACCAAAGACGGTTTATACTATGCAGTAGTTCAACCAGACTTTAATGTACTGCCGCTCATCATCAAGCATTTTAAAGATCGTTATGCAGATCAGCGCTGGCTTATTTATGACACGCAAAGAAGATATGGATTGTATTATAACCTGCAAGAAGTTACTGAAATAACAATGGAGTTTGACGTAGATACGCACAATACCAATCAACTTGCTACTATCCACGACGATAAAGAAGAATTGTATCAAAAGTTATGGCACCAGTATTTTTCCAGTGTGAACATAGCAGCGCGAAGAAATATGAAGCTTCATATCAAACATATGCCACGACGCTATTGGAAAAATTTAGTGGAAAAGAAAAAATAAGCCGGCGCTTTTTTATCAGTAATTGCTACATGTAAATGGCTGCAAGCTGTTGCGAAGATGCGCTACGAAATAAAAAAATGTGTAAATATCGAAACCAGAAAATTAAAACCCCGTAAATTTATTTTCAAGAAATAAGGCTACACCATTTAAAACACCACCATATGCACTCCGATTTTTCTCATCTCAGCGAAGAAGAACGCTTAAAAGCCGAAAACGAATTTTTGAAAATGAAACTCATGCTGGAACATGATGCAAAATTTCCAGATGACGACTCCAATCTTCCTGCAGTATCAACCGCTATGGAAAATGAATTCCTCAACTATATTATGGCATTTGAAGAGCAATCTAAAAATCCAACATACGTTAAAGTATTTGATAGAATTGAAAGACCCAATCATTTTAAACCTGCGGCCCAAATTGCTGATAGTGAAATAAATACTGAATGGGAAAAATTGCAGGATTATTTATATAAGTATCGAATAACCCTAGATGTGTGTAGTCCCAATATTTCTGTAAGAGAGCTATACAGGTTTACGACTGAAGAGTTATTTGAGCACGAGATGAGCGACATGCATGTTGCAGGGATGATGACTACCTTTATTTATGACGAATTTCACCCCGATGATGTGTATGACAATAGCCGGCTTGCCGCTTACGATTGTATCAAACTGATTCTTAAGAAAGACCCATTAGAATGGGATCTCCATTTTCGTAAAGAAGACCTACGGCTCAATAATCATTTTCCGCTTACAATGGAAGAATTTAAACAAATTACCTCGCATTATAAAGATACCTACAATGAACTTAATGTTGTGAAAGCTGAATATACTAAATGTCAAATTAAGGAAGACAATTGTATTGTAACTGGAACATATACTATTGATGCCATTACTAATCGCCAATCAATTACATTGTCGGGTAACTGGACTGTACAACTGGAACTCGACAAGCAAATTGGATACTGGTATTTTTATGATGTAGAGATTGAAGGAATAAAGTTTTAAAAGCTCAAAAAATATAAGAGCAGCTCTATTATTTCTTATTCCGCGCTGCAAAATAGCTTTCAAAACTTTCGCAATTACTGATCAACGCATCATAATAGTCAGGATATTGCTTTTTTAAATCTTTGTAATCTCTATTTTGCTGGAATGTTTTGTTTTCATTTATGTTATACCTATCATCATACGCATGTCGCAGCCTATATGCTTCACACCTGCCAGCCATACGCAAACATAAAGCCGAAAACTTTTTACTTCTTGATACCTTTTTTGCTTCCAGGTAATATTTTTTAGCGAGCATACAGCTATAGTATTCCGGATCGTCACTAAATCCCTCTTCCCTTTCAGAACTACTCCAATAATACCGGCGCATCAGCCATGAGTTTCCATATTCCGTCATATTCAGGTAACAGTTGGCTGCCAGAAAGTAATAATAATCTCTGTCGGTTCTTTTAATATCAGCCCCTTTTTTTAAGTAGTCTATCAGTGTGCTTGTGATGGTTGTTTTGGTAAAGTGCACGGTGTCTGCATACGTTGGTCTGTGCTCATTATACATATCGGTATAAAACGGATTGGCTGCCAGGTAAAATTTATAAGGATAGAATTCTGACGTCCATATAGTATCATTTACTTTTTTAAAAGCCTGCAAAGCTGCTTCCAGGTTATTTTCCCTTATATACTTTGTACCCAGCAAATCATACAAACGAGATTGATTCTCATTTTTTATAGAAGCATATTTCCAGCTATTAAAAGGATCTTTTTTATTGACATTATTTTGTATGTCCGTCATCAGGGCTTTCAACTCGGTGGCTGTATACTGCGCATCAACATATCCAAAATATTCCCAGTAATAATCTACATAGTCATTATCTACTCCTTTTGAATTTTTCCAATACACGTTTTGTGCATCCCAAAAATCTCCCTTATTTACATTTGTTATCAGCAAGGCTGCATCGGTTGTATTGCCTTTCATTTCCAGTTCTTTGGCAATAGCAAAAATGAATGGATAATTTTTTTGCGCTTGTTGTTGTAAAATAACAGGCTTTATTTTTTCAGAAATAATGGCTTTACCTTTCTCTTGTCGGCCAACTAAGGCTAATGCCTCCATCATTTTGATTTGTTGATACGATTTTTCAGTAGCAGTTTGTTGTAAAGAACCGCAGATGGCTAAAGTTTGATCATATTCCTTTAACATCAGGTGTATATAGGCCTTTGTGTTTCTCCAAAGCAGTTTCTTTTTATTATCAACGCTGTCTACAATGTTTACAAAGCTTAATACACTTTTTGCGTACTTCCTGTCAGATTCAACATTCTTCAATAAGGTAGTATATTTTATACTCGAATACTTATTGTCAGATGGCACTGAGGGCTGAAAAAGATAATACTCCGGCGTATAGATCCAATCTTCCAGTTTATTGATCTCGCGTAACAATAAAAAATCCAAATAAGGAGAGTGCTGATCAAGCGCATATATTTTTTGAATATTAGTCAACGCTCTTCCGGGATTTCTTACAGCATCAATTAACCATACAGCTATTTTCTCCTGGTTGCTTTTTGCTAATTGTAATGTTGCATTAACAGGTATCGTTTTTTTGTATTGGTAAACTGTATTCATTCTTTTATCGGGCGCATTGGCAAAAACCTGGGCCGCATTAAAATTGGCAGTAGCACCTTCGGGTTGAAATGGACCATAAAAATAGAGTGCCCAATAGTCAATAATATTTTTTTGCGGCCTGCCCTTGAAGTATTGTTTGTATACGTTATCTATAGTTTTAACATCATTATTATAAAAAGCCAGTCGTATAGCGAGAAAAGCATAACGCAATTTTATTTCATCTTTACTCTTTGCCGCCTTTTGAAGTGCTTCTGTAATTAACTGTTGCCTGAGAGGTTTCTGAAAATCTTCTTTATCTCTTTCCCATGGATCAGATAAAAAACGATTCACTTCTTCGCAGCCTTTAGCAAATGCCAGATAATCCAATGCTTGCTTATCGTTCGATTTTTTTAAATACCGGATCATTGAATTATTAAGCGTACCTGATTCCATATCGGTTACGCTTAACTGGTATACCGCTTCTTCAATATCTTCATCGGAAGGTTTATTCCTGCAATACTTTTTCCAGAGTGTTACATTCTCATCTGGTAAAACATAACCAACGCTATTCATTTCAGACACTCCGTCAATACCGGGATAAGCGAACAGATGATTAGTATATTGAAAATTCTCAAAGCCCTTTTGCCTAAATGCGTCAGGATTAAAAATGCTGAAACGTACTTCATCAGGATATTGTGGACCGCATGCAAAAATGTAGCAGCAAACACTACCGACTAAAAAAAGTATGCAGACTATCAAATACTTCATATGAATATGTGCTGATTTTTTGTTCGTCTAAATGAAAAACAGATATGGTTACAGAATCATCCAAAGCAACATTCCTATTAATAATATCACAGGCTTTATATAAAACCTCCGGAGAAACCGTTTCATACTTTATTTTGTCGCCGGTTCTTATATAAAAATCATCTACTACTGTATCCTTTGTTACAGAATACCACAACGGCTTTGTTTCGGAAAGGGTGTTCATCAATGCTTCATTTTCCCGACTGATTATGCCTCTGAATTTATCGTTTTGGTAAAGCAACATCCAGGAGTAGGCAGGCAATACAATATCCAGGTGGAGCGGATAACGTCTTTCTTTATCCAGATACTTTTGTAACTCGTTTATATCAATAATTGAATTCTTTGATTCATTCTGTAAGGCGTTTACCAGGTTGTAGCACATCAACGTTGCCTTATCCACGGGCGGTACGCCCATCTTCTCCGAATATTTGTAAGGATATAAGCGCAGAGTAACCGAAACGATTTTGCCGGAAGTTTTTTTGAACTGTTGTAAAAAATAAAAATAATTTTCTTTCGACTTTTCTGTCCAGTCGCAGTCTATCTGTATTTCTTTATAAACAGCATTCATTTTTTCATTAGTAAATTTTCTTGTAAGAAAAGTTATATTCTGTGCCAGAGAATCGAGCTCTTGTTTGCCAGAACGAAGCATTACTTCATTCTTAATAAATATTACAGGTATTATTTCGGCATTAACTCCATACCATTCATTTATTCTAAGATTAGTTTTGGCAACAGGAGCATTGCCCCATAAAGAATCCCGTGCTACTTCAAAGTACTTTACATACAGCTTTTTAATATGAAAAGTATCAAGTAGCTTTCTTTCGGCCTCCGATAAGGAATAGGCATTGTTTTTCCAGAAATAAAAAGACGGAATTGCAACAGGTGTCTTTTTCTGACAGCCACATATAACACTGGCAATGCCAATAAAAACAACAATAGCAATGCGGATCATCTGTTATCTTTCTAAACGTTTATATAAGGTGGGAACTGGAATTCAAATATACTGCTAAATAAAAGCGGTATGCAAGAGTTATATTCATAAAATCTACTTAAATAAAAGGGCGGCCCTGGTTGGCCGCCCCAAAAAATCTTAATCTCAAGTATTAAAAGTTAAGTGCAATTTTCGCGAAAAGCCTTCTTCCGTTAAAACCCATTTGTACAGAATCCCAAGGACCTCCACTTTCATTATCACCAAACCAACCTTTAGCAAGAGGGTTTACACCAAGGTCGGGATGAATATTAAATAGGTTATCCGCCCCAATAAAAAGACTTGCTTTTTTGGAGAACTTAAAACTAAAGAACAGATCGCTTACCAGTTTTGCATTGTAATTAAAATGTTCCGGTACGTATATATTTGGATCGGCATCGGTTGGAACCATCGGATTAATGCCTGTTTGATTGGGGTTATCATCCGTAGCATCTCCAAAGCCCATCAATACTACCTTGCCGTAATAAGTGAACCGTGCGCCTACGCCAAACTTACCAACTGAATAATCAAGACTCAAAGCAAATTTTGATTTGGGTGCAGAGGCTAATAAGAATGCTTCTTCCCTGTCGCTGAAAAAAGTTTTCCGGTTAAGTGGAGTACTATTCAACGCAGCAGGTACATGAATAGCGTCTATTGTCATATGCTGAAGATTGCCTGCCAGTAAAGCTTTAAAGCTTTGTTTACCCCAGCTTTTTGAATAATCAACCACAATGTCCAAACCATAATTAGTAGTATTCACCGCATTGTCAAAAAACTGAACAGTAGTAACATCAGCCGGGATTTGTGATGTAAAAGAAGCCGGCAAGGTAGTATCGTTTCTGCTGAAGAGCCCAGACAATACTATCCTGTTTTTTACTTTCACCAGGTAGCCATCTAAAGTAATAGTTAATCCTGGCATAGCTTTCCAGCTAAATCCAAGACTCGCATTCACAGAAGTTTCCTGTTTTAAATGAGGAATACCTGCTGCCCTGGTAATAGGATCATTATTGCTTGCTATACGTGATTGAATAAGCTGCCCTCCACTAAATGAAGTAAGTGTATTACTGAAATTGATCTGTTGTAATGATGGCGCACGATAACCTGTACTGATAGAACCACGAATGTTAAAAGTAGGCGCTACTTTATAACGGGTAGCCAGTTTAAAAGTAGCTACAGAACCAAAGTCGGAATAATTTTCAAACCGTACTGCACCATCCACCAACCATGCTTTGGTAACATTTAATTCGGCATCTACGTATGCACCTATATTTGACCTGTTGGCTTTAACCTTATCACTCGGGCTAAAACCGGGGAAGCCCTGCGATCCTCCTGCAGGTGTAAGCGAATCGCCGGCACTTGGATAATAAAAATTATCCTGGTGATAATTGGAATATGAAGCTGCCTCTCCTTCATAAATTTTGTACTGCTCAAACCTGTACTCTGCACCCATACCCAGGTTAAGACCGTGTGCCACCGTTTTAAATGATTTGCTTACATCAAAGTTTACTGTATTCTGCAGAAAATTAAAACCACCATCATCAAAATGAGTAGGCGTTGCTTTGCCAATGCTGGATGCATTGAAGGTTTTATCGCCATAGTAATGGAAATCATTTCTTCCGATAGTATTGCTAAGATCCCATTGCCAATCAGAGCCAAATGATCCTTTGATTCCTACTGCCAGGGATATATCCTGGATCTTCGTTTGTATATGAGGGTTATAATAGGTTTCTCCATCATTGGTAACACGCATAATAGAAGGTACATTTATTAAAGTACCATCCTCGTTGGCGGGGAAGCGCTCTGGACGCCCACTGTAGTTTCTCGTGTATGCATAAGCGTCAGATGATTTGTAATTATATCCACCAAATGAATAAAAACTTGTTTTGCCGGAAGCGCTGAAAGGCACTTCCATATTGAACATTACACCGCCTGAAACAATAGAACCATCTCCAAATGCCCTGCGGCCGCCATTTATATAAGGCAATGCATTTTTATTGCCGGTTGAATTCACTGTATCAGCCTGGCGGAATGTTTTACCATTAGTAAGTAAATCGGCAGATATATTTAAAAACCCACCGTTTTTACCAAGCGATACGCCATTATTTACAGACAATGAAAAACTATTGCCATCAATAGCGCTGCCCGAATAGTATTGGTTGCCTGCATTAAATTTTCGTGCATTGTTTTTATCATCGTAATAACCGCTCCAACCGGCATTCACACTCCAATGATTTACGTCTTTTTTAAGAATAATATTGATTACACCCGCCATAGCATCTGATCCATACTGCGCAGAAGCACCGTCGCGGAGAATTTCAATCCGGTCAACTGCTGCTTCAGGAAAAGCATTCAGGTCAACACCTGAATTACCACGTCCTCTTGTACCAAACAATCCTACAAATGCAGTTTGGTGGCGTCTCTTACCATTAATAAGCACTAATGTTTGATCAGGACCAAGCCCTCTTAAAGTACCAAGATCCACATGGTCTGCACCATCAGCACCGCTTTGCTTATTATAATTAAAAGATGGAGCGGCGTAATTTAAAACAGAAGTCAAATCCATTTTAGCGGTTGGCAGTCCTACCTGATTTACTTTAATAACATCCACCGGAACAGCCGTTTCTGTTTTGGCCCGTGCGGCGCCCCGCGAACCCACAAATACAATTTCGCTTAATTCTCCAACAGAAGCTGTCAGTAGAACGGACAGATTACTTTCACTACCCACTTTCACCGTTTCGCTGTTATATCCCACGAAACTAAAAACCAATGCATCTCCAGCCTCGGCAGACACAGTGAATGCTCCATCCTTATTAGTAACAGTACCGCCTGTTTTCGAAGAACTGATCTTTACAGACACTCCACTCATAGGTTCGCCTGTTTTGGCATCTGTTACTTTACCGGTAATGGTTTGTTTTTGGGCAAATAGAAAATGTGAAGAACAAAGAATGGTCACAATAAGCAGAACGAGTTTTCGAAGCTTCATATACGCAGTTTTGATGATGATAACTATTCCGCTGTTACAGCAGAACATTTTTAAGTCTATGATGCATAGCCTGTAAAGGCCAATAAATCCGTCTTAAATGAGGGCGAAGCTTAGTCTTACCAAATATAAATCCTATAACCCAAATAAAGTGGCTGACAGCCCATAAACTTTTTTAGTATAAAGTTTTCATGAGCAATTTTCTTCCATAAAAAATCTTTCCTGGGCTTATAAAATTGTGTTTAAATATTCATCGTCTGCAATCATTATGGGCAATCGCCCTACCACTTTATTAAAAAAGTATTGCGCTTACGAACAGTAATAATGTTAGAACAGGTATTGACTTTTGAAAACAAATTTTCATTTTTAAAAGGTAGATCGGTTACTACAACCAGGCAAAAAATATAGTCTTCAAAAAATATTTAAAAAAAATTCGCTTAAAAATTTGCATCATAAAAAAAATCATTCAACCTTTGCAACGCAAAACAACAATATGCAACGCACACTGTTTATACATATCGAATCAAAAAATTGTGTTAGTCCGAAAGGAGGTTATACAGTTTGCGGGGCACTGAATGATGCAGGTTAGTTTAAAACAAAAATGCTCAAACATACGCCCCGCCTAAAAGCGGGGTTTTTTATTGACTATAGGTGTGCCGTTGACGGCGTAAACGGTTTATTTATAACAATAGGTGTAATCGGTAGGTGTATTTAAAAACAATTGAATTGTATAAAAAACAAAAAAATAAAAATTGCTGAAAACATTACAACATAAACGATTTAACAACACAATGTTGAATGATGCATTATCGCTCATGTGGTATTGTTATGTGCAGACCGTAACAACAAATGCGCCCGTTGGTATAGGTAGTGATGATGAAAGTATTAAGCAACGACCGGATAGTATTCGAATGTGAGTATAGTATGTACTTGCTAAAGAAAACCCGGTCGCAAAAAACGACCGGGTTTTTTTATCTAATTGATAAGATGTGTTTTGAAAATTATTACGCTTCCATGTTAAGCAGGCCTTGTGCCATGGTGGTCTCCTCCTTTGGAGGAGATCGAGAGGAGGCTGGTCATTAGGTGCAGAAAAGGAGGAAATAAGCAATCCCCGTGAGATGCAGCGGGGATGCTTTTCCAAGAAATGTCTGAACTGGGATTTATAGGATTGATGAGATTTCTGTGATAAAACATAGCAGCATTCTCCCGATAAGTATCGGGATTGGATACTCCGCCTGGAACGGAGAGGATGCTGGTTCCCTGCCTGCCGGTAGGCAAGAAGCCCAGACTGCTATACATGATCTGTTCGTCTAATGGTTCAGGATATCAAGCTTTCTACTTGATGATGCCGGTTCGAATCCGGTACAGATTACAGGGTTCGTTGGTGTAACGGCTAACATCACAGATTGTCGATCTGTTGCTATGGGTTCAACTCCCGTACGAACCGCGAAATGAATAGGCAGCATATGCATTGATGGCTGTGTACCGGTCTTCCAAACCGGGGGAGAGTGTTCGAATCACTCATGCTGCTCCATCGCCGGATAGTGTAATGGCAACACAGCAGAATTTGAGTCTGCTATTTTCAGTTCGAGTCTGAAGCCGGTGTCGAAATAAAATGTTGGCTTTCGCTTATCAGGTAAAGCACCACACTGTGAATGTGGAGAACAGGGTTCGAGCCCCGAAGTCAACCAATGAAGAAGATAATGATGAGCCAAACAGAGACGCTACTATTAAGCTACCGTTGACCGCCCGGATGAATCCGTTCGGACGGGCGTCGCACTCTTGTACGACAAATCATTATTGAGCGCATCAAATGCAATACGGCTGGGTGTTATGGTAACATGGTCATCTCCCTTTCTTTCTGAAAGGTAAGTAGCAGTTGATTGTATCTGGTTCAAATCCGGAAGCCGTACAGAAGACAAGCCTGTAGCCCAACGGGGAGAGGCAATAGTTTTAGAAACTATTCAGTAACAGTTCGAATCTGTTCAGGCTTACAATAGTGATGGGTGATTGACTTATAGTTCAATGGATCAGAATACCTCACTACGAATGAGGAGATACAAGTTCGAATCTTGTTGAGTCAACAAAATGTCTGAACTGGGATTTAAAGATTTGTGAGATTAATGGGATCAAACCATATCCTTTACATCCCAATAATCCCACAAATCTCAGTTAAGACAAATATTGGTTCGTAACTCAATTGGTTTCAGAGTACCGGTCTTTTACACCGGGAGTTGTGAGTTCGAGTCTCACCGGGCCAACAAAAGTCGTGCTGGCAGACGTGGCTGTATGCACCCGACTGCAAATCGGGAGAAAGAAGTTCGATTCTTCTGCACGACTCATTGGATGAATAGCTCAATGCCCGCCCGGCTGAAGCCAGTCGGACGAGGTAAAGCAGTCGCCTGTTAAGCGACGAGATGAAAGCCTGCCTGCCGGTATGCAGGTTCAAATCTTTCTTCATCCGCAAACGTGGCTGCGCCAGAGTAGGAGAGCTGGGCCTGACTGTAAATCAGGTGCTGTTAGCTGAGTAAGTTCGATTCTTATCAACCACACTAAGGAGAGCGTCCGGTTGGTCGAGGGAGCTGTCTTGAAAACAGTTGACTGTAAGAGGTTCAGGGGTTCGATTCCTCTGCTCTCCGCGATTAAGATTGTTGAATAGCATAGTGAACGTACAAGAGTGCGACGCCCGTCCGAACGGATTCATCCGGGCAGACAACAGATGATGATAGTAGTAAATATAGTTGGCTAAATAAAAATATAACCAACACGATCTATAAAAAACACATAAGCCAATTAAGCCCCTCCCTGTCTGCCGACAGGCAGGCTTTGGAGGGGTTTAGGGAGGCTTTATACGGAGAGTTGACAGAGAGGTAATGTACCGGCCCGCTAAGCTGTGGTTGGGGTAATACCCAGGTAAGTTCGATTCTTACACTCTCCGCAAATTGTTTGTAGTGAAGGATTCTGTAGTTGATGAAATGGTATCAAACAATATTCATTGCAAACAAATGGACGAATAGCTCCAATGCCCGCCCGGATGAATCCGTTCGGACGGGGTAGAGCATTGCATTGAAGCCGCAACCGTGCAGGTTCGAATCCTGCTTCGTCCACAAATGCAAGTATGATGTAATGGTAGCATGATGGCTTCCAACACCGTATGTCAGGGTTCGAAACCTTATACTTGTGCATAATAATGAAATATAAAACGATGATCAATGGAACAGCAACAACAATGGAGAAAATTAAACGGAGAAAGAATCAGGATTCCGATTGAAGAAGAAGTAATGAATGTATTGATGCGTGAAAAAGAAGCAGGACATGAATTAAAAGTGTGCATCGGTACAGATAGCCAGGTTAAGGGCAAGGAAACAGAATTTGCTACGGTTATTGTTTTTATCCGCAAGGGTAAGGGGGGCTTTATGTATATACTAAACGAAATCACTCAAAAAAAAATGAGCATCAAGCAAAGGATGTTAGTGGAAGTAGGAAAGAGTATTGATGTGGCTTACGCATTGTGCAACATTTTTTCAAGGTTTAGTGTAGCTATGGAAGTGCATGCTGACATTAATACTAACCCAAACTTTAAAAGCAATGACGCGTTGAAAGAAGCAATGGGCTATATAGTGGGAATGGGCTTTGCTTTTAAAGCCAAGCCAGATGCATTTGCCAGCTCAAACTGTGCCAATAAAGTAGTACAATAAAATATTAAAAAGAGAATTATGAATATGATATCTATATTAATTGTGGTGGCTTTGGTAATACTGTTTAATAACACGTATATAAAAGTCAGGATAATGAGTTGGTTCGCGGGTTTTTACAACCAGAGGCGTGCGGCGATTTTCGATCACCAATACCTTGAGATAAAAGCCTTCTACCTGTACAGGTTCAAACAAATACCATGTGCAACGATAGTAGATGATGTAGACATTACAAAAGCTTACGCCTATATTGATAATAACATAAAGGCTAGTATAGTGGATGTTTATCAGGATTGCTTTTATAACTACAAGGAATCTACACAGCAGTTTTACAGAACAGTATTTGTACTGGATAATAAAGTGCTGATAGAATTGGCCGGTAGAAATGCAAGGATCCTGTACGCTAACAAGCGGTATGCGTTTGCTAACAATCTTGTAAATGCTCTGAAGGAATACAAACTACCCGAAAAGCAGCAGGATTTTGAGATCAATATTATTTCTTTCAGCAACGGAAGTCTTGACCTTAAAGCATTGCCAATAATACCCACGGTACTTGACCTGGATCTTTATTACAATGATGATTTCAAATTAGTGGATAGCCTGATCAGGGAAAGGTTAAACACATCCGACAACAAAGGAATAGTACTGTTACACGGTATACCTGGAACAGGTAAGACAACTTATCTCAGGCACCTGGTAGGATCTTTAAAAAAGAAAGTGTTGTTCCTGAGCCCGTCGGTAACCGGCAATCTTATGAACCCGGAGTTCATTGATCTCCTCATTGACAATCCTAACGCGATATTGGTGATAGAGGATGCCGAAAACATTATGATGGACAGGAAGATAAACAGTAATTCTTCTGTTTCTAACCTGCTTAACCTGAGTGATGGGTTGTTGAGTGATTGTTTAAATGTTCAGATTATCTGCACATTCAACAGCAATCTTAATTTGATAGACGATGCCTTGATGCGGAAAGGAAGATTGATAGCGAGGTATGAATTTGGAAAATTAGGTGTTGAAAAATCACAACGGCTTTCTGATCATCTTGGTTTCGGTACTGTTATCAACCGGGCTATGACTATTGCAGAAATTGCCAATCAAAATGAGCCGCAGCAAGAAAACAAAAAAATCCAGGCTATAGGATTCAGGCGTGAAGATACTGTGATGAATTGAGATCAATAAGCAAACGAGATGGTTGGTTATAAGTGATACAGGTAGGCGTAGCCGCAAAACAGCGTGCTATGCCTATACTATCACCATCATTAACAGAACAAAATTTTAAAAAAATAAAACATACTGTTATGCATACTCTTGTAATGAAATAGTAAAGCAGTCATCTTACTAAATAATGATTTTACTATTCATATCTAAACAAATAAAATGGACAATTTATATACCCAGAAAATCATCAATGCCAACAATGTATTTGATAGACGTTTTTTGGATACTAAAACCCTCTACCTGTATTGTTTCAACAATTTGCCGAGTGTGAATTTTATGAACAATGTTGATGGAGAAAAAGCCTTTAAAGCTTTTTGTGAAAAATATGCTTCGCTTATCAGCAATAAACATACCTATCGCTGGTATAAAACAAAGAAGAAAGCTTACCAGTTTGATAAAACAGTGCTGATATTAAGCAACAATTGTTTATTAGAATTCGACGACAACTATTGTGAAATAATGCACGATGGAAAGCAGGAGCAATTTTTACAGGATATAACAACACTGTTATATCAGTTTAAGGAAAGAGAAAAAAGAGAACCGCAGGAAATAAACCTGATTGTACAGAGCAACGGATATCTAGAACTAAAATCGATGGAGATCAAAAAAACAAAACTCAACCTCGATCTTTTTTACGAGGATGATTTTAAAGAGGTAGACACCGTAATTCAAAAGCGGTTGCGACAAAAGAAAGACAAAGGCATTGTTTTATTGCATGGATTACCAGGCACAGGCAAAACAACTTACCTGCGCTACCTGGTTGGAAAAATCAAAAAGCGGGTATTGTTCTTGTCGCCATCGGTAGCAGGCAATCTTATGAACCCTGAGTTTATTGAATTGTTGATTGATAATCCTGATTCGGTACTAATTATAGAAGACGCGGAGAATATTATTATGGACAGGAAATACAGTACTAGCTCATCGGTATCAAACCTGCTGAATATTTCTGATGGTTTGTTGGCTGATTTTTTAAACGTGCAATTGATCTGCACATTTAATAGTTCGCTCGCCATGATAGACAGTGCCCTGATGCGCAAAGGAAGATTGATTGCCAAATATGAGTTCGGGAAGTTAAGTATTGAAAAATCACAGCGGCTTTCCGATCATCTTGGTTTTAATAATGTTATCACAGAACCTATGACCATGGCTGAAATTGCAAACCCACACGAAAAGCAATATGAAGCAAAGCAAGTGCAGGTTATTGGATTCAGACGTGAAAGCACATTAATGAATTAAGTTCTTTTACATACGGTTAAAGCTAAGGTTGCCAACTTTTTAAAAGTTGGCAACCTTTTCAATCATTTATCTACCCAGAAAATGATCAATACGGCTCCTTAATTTTATGCTTTGGTTAACCTGGTAAGTCCTACTCAGTGATATATATTTTACTAAACATTTTGTAAGTTTAATTATCAACCTACCTCATCTTAACCTGGTTGCTTATGAAAACTCAAATATTGATTGTACTGTTTAGCCTCGTCTTTTTCCATTTTACAGCAATATCCCAACCACATACTAATGATTGTAATGAATACCCGGGCTCATCCACCAAAGTGTTTGTCTTCGTAGGAGAACTACTGGATTTTAAAAAAATCACGGCTGAAGAGCGTGTCAATGAGGCAAGGTTTTTAGCCATTTACAGAATAATAGAAAGAGTATGTGGAAATTACTCTGGAGATACGATACGGTTTAACATCATTGATGCAGACTATGATACCTCCTTTGCAAGGATCAAAAATCAGCTTTTGATGTTAACGAAAGACACCACAGAATACAACAATTACCGGTTGTGGGGAGGCCTGTGCTTTGATGTTTTTAAAACAAAAAATAATCGCTGGGCCGTTCCTTTTATGGAAAAGAACAATGTGATAACCATAGGTCAGAAGGCGTTGAATCCACGTAAAATGGGATTTGCTAAAGATGCTTTTTATGATACAAAAGGGATGACAAAAGAGGAAGTGGGTACTATATTTTATGAGCCTTATTACAGGATCGAAGGCAATAAGGTGTTCCCCGTTTTGGGGAATTCCATAGAAGAAGTATTTCGGTACGAAAGGGAAGGGACATTGGCAAGTGCGGGAGCTTATGAAAGACCTACAGATCCGGATTTTCAAATTAAGGAAGTAGAAATGGCTGAGATTCCAGAAGAAGATCCTGATTCTGTTAAACAGGTTTTGGAAAAAGAGTTTGTGAAAATAAAAGAATTGCTGTCAAAAGATCCTTTTGATGAAACACAAATCAGGGCATTGATTCGTAATTGCGGTGGAAAGAAAGATTACAGCTACTGTGAAGCATATTTTGATACCCTTCTCTTTAAATACCCTAACGATGTATGCGCCTACCTTGTTAAGGCAAAGATCAGACACCCCAGGGCAAGGCTTGCAGACACCTCCAGGATACTGGTATTGCAGCAGGCAGTAAAGGTGGACAGTAATAATTATGAGGCAAATTATGAATTAGCCCTTTCTTATTACCGATTGTTTCACGAGCAGCCGGGCAGGCATTACGCCCATGAGTCAAGAAAATCATTTATGCGGTGTGCTGTTATTGATACCACAGAGCTTGTATTATTGAAGTATCCTGTGATCCAACTCTCCCATTACCTGGATGATAGGAGCATCGCTGATAGGTATCAGCATACCACTTTCAAAGTTAAAACCGATGATGCGGGCATTGCAACAAAAGACAAATACAACTGGTACTTCCCGGTCGAACCACTTTTGCGAAAAAAGAAAAACTGGGAGACTGATTATTCAGTTGATATCATTCATGAATTGGATAGGACAACTTACCATCTAGGATGGATTTCAGAAGCACTGGCATGGTTCCGGGAACCTGTGTTAAGTTTAACAAGTGAACAGAAAGTATACAGGTTATCTTGGTTTAGATCCTTTGATGCACCGGTAGTGATACGGATGGAAAACAGGGGCGGTGAGGTAGTGATTTATTGGAAAATAGCTGGTCCCCGGGACGCGGAGGGTAATGATGTGCCTGCACCGGAATTTTCAAAAAAACTTAGCATGCGTGATTGGGAAAAGTTCGAGGAATTGTTAACAGGTATTGATTATTGGTCCATGCTACCCACAGAATATAGGTTCAAATCAACAGATGGAGCCTTGTGGCTGCTCGAAGGAGCAATGAATGGGAAACGCCAGCTGACACTACGCCCTGGCGATGTTTATCCGATGTATACCGAATGCCTTAAGTACCTGATTCACCTGACTGATCTGAAAATTCCGAAGAATCGTATGTATTGATGCATAGGGGTTGTAGTAAGCTAATCCGTTAGCGTATACGTTTGGTACATTTTCTCTGTTCTCCTTTTCAACTTTCTTACAAGAGAAGATGGCGATGTTACTTTCAATCCTTCACCAAACCCTAATAATTCTCTTTCCAATTCAAGATTAGGAATGACTTTGATGCTGAATAAAATACCTTCTTTAGTGGTTTCTACAATTTCTTGTGTGTGGTGCAGTGGTTTGGTTTTAATATATGGTGCCTGGTGATGATCGGCCCAAAACAATACCGCTATAGGTTGCTGATTTATCCGCGATACTCCGATGATGTCTTTAAAATAATCGGCGGCGTCAAAATTTTTCTGCTCCCTGTACTTTTCTTCAGGCAAGCGTTCAATATTCCGTATCCGATCTAAGGCCAACGTGAGTAATTGTTTATCTTTTTTATGCATGCCCAATAAAAACCAACGATTGCGGTATTCCTTTAAAAGGTATGGATAAAGAATAAGCTCTCCGGGTTGCCTTGCTTTGAAGGACTGATAGGTAACGGTGATGGTTGTTTTTTCAATAATACATTTATATAATTGATCCAGCCACTCAAGCCCGGTAAGCAATTCATTTTTTTCAAAATCAATTACAGGCGATTGATGATGTTGTTCGCTATAGATCTTGTCTTCCAGTTTATTGAGCATTTCGTTCACTTCGTTAAAGTGACTAAAGCCTTTGAACTGGCGCAGCAAATGTGATACTTCCTGTAAGATGTTCAGGTCCTGAGAGGTGAGCGGAATATTGGTGATGCTGTAATCAGCGTCTTCGTAACTGTAATATTTTTTATCGGTTACAATAATAGGCGCATTGTAACCAAGTTTGTCGCTGCGCATAGCATTCAAATCAAGACGAATAGTGCGCATACTCACGTCTTTATCAATGCCCTCATATTCGTATAAGGCTTCGCTGCAGGCTGCGATCAGGTCTTCAATGGTCCATTTACGGCGACGGTTCTGCAGGCATTTGTCAATAGTGCGATAGCGAATAAGCGCATTGCGGTTTACTGGCATTGAGAAAATTTTGAGGAAAATAGAAAATATTTTTTACTGTGCAAAAAGATTGCACAGTTGAGTTAGAGGTTTGTATGGTTAAACAAAACAATAGTTCTTACAAACACTCTTTAGCATAAAAGGAAGTGCTGCGGTAAAAGTTAATCGTAACTGCGGAGTGACCGGACAAAGCCGTTCAGACTATGCGTTTGAATGGACAGAGTTTGCGGAAGCACCGAAATGATGTTCAAAGTAGGGAAGCGCATTTATAGCCGGTCTGTTGCAGTAATGCAAAGTATGGGTTCGAATCCCGTAGGAGTGACAAAATATTAATCAAATAATTTCATCTGTGCAAAAAGATTGCACACTTGCATTAGAGGTTTGTATTGCCAAACAAAAAGGAGGTAAACAATGAAGTTTAATTTTAAAATGGGAAACAAGCAAAATGAGGTAGTAAATTATGAGGGAGAAAAAGGTTTCTCATTAACTCCTCAGCTTGAATTGTATACAGCCGTTGCTACCGCTGGTTTAAGTGATCAGTTTTATGAGAAAGCTACCGATAAATTGCAACGCCTGCGTGCATTGATTGCTAAGAACGATGAAGAGTTTGTAGCGAAACTAGCGGTGTATGTTCGTGAAAAAATGTACTTAAGGAGTATACCCCTGGTATTGAACGTTGAGTTGGCAAAACAGCAAACCGGTAATGGGGTTGTAAGCAAAATGACCAATCGCATTGTACAACGTGCGGATGAAATAACCGAGTTGCTGGCTTACTATGCTTTGGCTAATGAACGTAAAAGCGTAAAGAAATTAAATAAGCTGAGCAAACAATTGCAAAAGGGACTGGCAGCAACTTTTAACAAGTTTGACGAATATCAGTTTGCAAAATACAATCGCGAAGCTGCAATAAAATTGAAAGACGCATTGTTTTTGGTTCACCCAAAAGCAAAAGATGAAGCTCAACAGGTTTTGTTTGATAAAATAGCAAAGGATGAATTGCAGGTTCCATACACCTGGGAAGTTGAATTGAGCACATTGGGTCAACAAAAGTTTGATAGCGTTGAATTAAAGGAAACTGCTTTCCGGGCTAAATGGGAAGAATTGATCTTCAGCAATAAGCTGGGGTATATGGCTACACTGCGTAACCTGCGTAATATACTGGAGATAGAAGTAAGCACTGCTGCATTAAACAAAGTATGTCAATACCTGGGTGATGCAAAAGCAGTAGCCAACAGCAAACAATTGCCATTCCGTTTTTTGGCTGCTTACCGTGAGTTGAAAGGGTTGAAAAACGGGCGTGTAAGCAAAGTGCTGGATGCATTGGAAAATGCAGTATTACAAAGTGCAGCTAATATAGCTGGTTATGATGAAAACACTAAGGTGGTAATAGCAGCAGATGTAAGCGGGAGCATGCAAAAAGCCATAAGCGCTAAAAGCAAAGTGCAGAAGTATGATATTGGGTTAATGCTGGCCATGTTGTTACAAAGCCGTTGCGAAAATGTAATCACCGGTATGTTTGGTGATAAGTGGAAAGTAATTAATGTGCCAAAGAAAAGCATACTGGCAAACGTGGATGAATTTCATCGTCGTGAGGGAGAAGTTGGTTATAGTACTAATGGCTACCTGGTTGTACAAGATCTGTTGCAACAAAACAAAGTGGTAGATAAAGTAATGATATTTACCGACTGCCAATTGTGGAACAGCAAAGGAGGAAATGAAACCATTGCTGCATTGTGGAGCCAGTATAAAAAAATAGCACCGGGTGCAAAATTGTACCTGTTTGATCTGGCTGGTTATGGAAATGTGCCTTTGAATGTACAGCGCGATGATGTGTATTTGATTGCGGGTTGGAGCGATAAAATTTTTGATGTGCTGAAGGCCATTGAAGATGGAAGCAATGCGGTGCGATTGATTAATGCAATAGCGTTGTAATTACAAATAAGTAGCTCTGCAACAGCAGAGCTACTTTTAAAAAGATCTTTGAAAATATTTAAAAGAAAGTAAGGATGTAGTAGAGATGAGATACTTCGTCACCATTAAATAGGGTAGAATTCTGCTTCGGCGAGAATGGGGTGCAAATCCCCGGCTTGACGGCGCCCTCTCATTTCGTTTATTACTCCTGAAATTTTTGAAAGGTGTCGTAGAAAGAAATACTTCGGTAAATGCAATAGGCTTAATACCTATTATCCAGCAATGGATTTGCAGGTTCAACTCCTGCTGCAGTTAGCAATGGCTGTATGGCAGAATTAAAAGTTCTTTCGCTTGTTATCCTTCCAAATAATATTGAAAGATGTCGTAAAGAAGAAATACTTCGCGGGTCGCAGGTTCGAATCCTGCTCCAGGTTAAACCAGGATAGCTCAGTGGGTAGAGCAGCAGCTTATCAGCATTTTCTTTTTGCTCCATTACTCTTTCATTTTCTGAATGATGCCGTAAAGCAGGGTTACTTCGTAATTCAATTGGTTAGAATGTCCCGCAATGCGGAATATAGCAGGTTCGAATCCTGTCATGTACTTGCTTGTTTGTAGTTCATTTGTTATTCATGCGAAAAATAAGAAGGCGTCTTCTTTAAAATAACAAAAGCGTGTCGTAAAACAGGGATACTTCGTATTGAAAACGCCCAAAACCTTGTTTGATTTTTACCGCTTGTTTTAAATATAGCAGCATTCCAATGGCTGGATACTCCGCCTGGAACGGAGAGGATGGAGGTTCGAACCCTTCCTGCTATACTATGGATCTTTAACATACTTGCAGGTGTCGTAGAAAAGGGGTACTTCGGTTAATTCTAGTACACAGGTTCAATTCCTGTCCCTTTGCAAAAGCAGAGAGTAGCCAAGTGGTTCGGCAAAGAATATAAGTCCCTTTCGGTTCATCACCCTGCATTACATTATTCCAGGTGTCGTAAATAAAAGTTACTTCGACTATACTCGACGGGTCGCGGGTTCGAATCCCGCCTGGTCCACTAATAAATAAAATGGGCCTGTAGCTCAGCGGCAGAGCAGTTTGTGCTTTTATTGATTTTTACCCTGGAAATTTTAAACAAGCGGATAGTATTTATATCAACATTTGGGAGTATTGTGGCATTACCGATTTGAATAAAGATAATAAGATGTAAACTTTATTATCTTTAGTGATCTCATTATAGATGGAATAGTAATACATGAAATTTAACACCCTAAGTCAACATCAACCTACTACCATCAGCAAGGCTAGTCTACTTAATTGGAAGTCCTTTTTAGGTATTCTATTGTTATTAATAGTATTCAACTCTTGTAATTGTGGATTGAAATCAGATAAAGATCTGTCTGAAAAAGACAAAAAATTCATAAAAAAGCTTGGGTTACTTGAAGAAAAAGAAAAAATAATTCTATTTAACTCCCAGGGATCTGGATTTCATACAATAAAAACATCTGGCAACTTTTTTACAGATAAAAGAATCGCTTCTTACTGGATTGACGATCAGTCTAAAAGCAAGTCTCATATTGAATATGCCTTTTACCAGGAAATCGATACAATCCGGAGGTATCCAAAGTATCATTCTCTTACGCTTGCTTCATATTTAGAAGTGCAAAAAAAAGATGGTACAACGTTTAAAGTGTACGTTAGCGAAGATAGCGTTACTACCTGGAGTTTTTTTAATAAAGCATTGCACCAATGGTGTGAGACTACTAATAAGAAATAGTATATTTTATGAGTTTTTATAAGAGTCAGTTGTTGTGCAAAAAGATTGCACAGTGCGCATATACCTTTATGCAATGAAAGACATGCAACAAATATTAGATAAAATAGCAGCGGATAAACGCATAACTATTCTCTACGCCTGCGAAACAGGCAGCAGAGCATGGGGCTTTCCTTCGCAGGATAGTGATTATGATGTTCGCTTTTTGTATATGCATAAGCGGGATTGGTATTTGTCGTTATCTCAACGTAAGGATACCATAGAACACATGGATGGCGACCTGGATATAACCGGCTGGGATTTAAGAAAATCTCTGTTGTTGCTGAAAAAATCTAACGTACCGTTGATAGAGCGGTTTCAATCGCCCATAACCTATTATGCCGATGAGACATTTAAAACGGAGTTCAAGGAGTTGATAGAATTGTATTATTCGCCAACAGCGGTATTCTTTCATCATTATTCCCTCGCGCAAAAGTTTTGGGAAGAGTTAAAGGATAAAGAAACCGTAAAGCTAAAAAGCTATTTTTATTTGATCCGCTCATTGCTTTCCTGTTACTGGATAGTGCATGATAAATTGGTTCTGCCAATGCATATAGAAGGATTGATGACGAAAATAGAGCCTAACAGGCGGGATGAATTGAGGGCTTTGATAAAACTGAAGGCAGGAGTTGATGAAAAATATTTACATCCAAAAAACGAAAGTTTGAATGCATGGATAATAGAATTGTTTGAACTGCTGAACAGATCGAAAGAAAACCTTGGGGTAAACAGAACAGACAACAGTGCATTGAATAGTTTCTTTTTAAAAATGGTATACGCAAATGCTAACGATTGAACAGGTAAAAAATAATGGCTGGTTGATTTTTGAAACCATAATTGGCAGCAAAGCATATGGATTAGACACAGTAACATCTGATACTGATATCAGGGGCGTATTTGTGCTGCCTAAAGAAAAATTTTATTCCCTGGAATATGTTCCGCAGGTTGCCAATGCAACGAATGATATTGTGTATTACGAGCTGAGGCGGTTTATAGAGCTGTTGTCAAAAAACAATCCCAATATCATGGAGTTGTTGAATGTGCCGGAAAAGTGCATTCTGCAGAAACATGCCATTATGCATCATATCCGTTCGGAAATGTTTTTATCAAAACTGTGTGAACAAACCTTTGCCAACTATGCCTATACGCAAATAAAAAAGGCATATGGACTGGAAAAGAAAATCATGACTCCAGTGGAGGAAGAAAGAAAATCTGTACTTGATTTTTGTTATGTACATGCGGCGAAGGAAGCCATTCCATTGCAAAAGTTTTTGGCAGACAATCGATATGTGCAGGAAGATATGGGTTTAACGGTAATAGCACATTTACGTGATTGTTATAATCTCTATCATTCAACAGTTCATTCATATACTGGTATTGTTAAAAAAGAAGAGTCGAATGATGTATGCCTGAGCAATATACCCAAGGGTGAAAACCCTGTGGCGCTTTTATATTTTAATAAAGATGGTTATTCTGTATACTGTAAACGCTACAAGGAGTATTGGGATTGGGTAGAAAAAAGAAACGAAGCCAGGCACAATACAACCATGGCGCATGGAAAAAATTATGACTCAAAAAACATGATGCATGTTTTCAGGCTTCTGTTGATGGCAAAGGAAATAGCTACAGAAAGCAAAATAAATGTATGGCGCAATGATCGTGGATTTCTGTTGGATATTAAACAAGGAAAATTTGAATACGATGATTTGGTAAGGCAGGCAGAAAAATTAAGAGAAGAGCTAAAAGATCTATATGCAAATAGCATTTTGCTAGATGAACCGGATATAGAAAAAGTAAATACATTATTAATTGAAATGAGGGAGGTATATTATGGAGAATAAAGAATTGTATCCTGAATTAAGAGAATATATATTTCAATATTGTGGTAAGTATTTTTGGAGAAAACAAAAAAATCTTGGTTTTGAACTAACTCCCTTATTGAATTCGGATGCTGCAAATATCGGGATGTATAAAATACTCTTGCAAGGAGGTTCAATCCTTGATAATGAAAATTTTAAAGATCTGACAAACGATAGTTATGAAGCTTATAAACACAGAATATCTGAATTGATATTTCGGGAACACAAGGATGAGTTAGGGCTAAACTTATGTCCTAAATGTGGCAAAATAGCGAGGACTCCTTTAGCAAAACAATGCCGGTTTTGCTTTTATGATTGGCATAATAAATAGCTTAGTGAACAGAACCTTGAAGAGTGCAAAAGACGATGCCAAGAAAAAGAAAACCTGGTATAAAACACAAAGCCATGATAATGCAATTGTAGTGTTTTCTCGCACTTCAACCTGTCATGCCGACGTTAGGAGACATCTATCTTCGCGATAGGATCAGGCTGATTATGCATTATTCTGATTATGGAGGAGATAGATGCTTCGTACCTCAGCATGACAATACAAATACAATTGCCGAGAATATAAGATACCTACAAAACATAAAACTTTGTGTCCCTCCGTGCCTTGGTGCCCTGGTGCCTGCCTGCCGGTAGGCAGGGTTCAAAAAAAAGAAACAATGAGCAAGTTAAAATTAACAGGAAAAGAATTAAGAGCTATCGGCTTCCCGGAAGGACCGGTGATAAGCATAGCAATGAATGTGATGCAGAAAAATTATAAACATGAAGCGAAGGAGGATGTGATGGAAATATTAAAGAAGATACTGGCAGCACCAGTAGAATATGAGAATGATGCTGTGCTGGGGGTGATTGCGCAGCAGCTTATGCCAAAAGAAAAAAACGATGGTGCAGAAATTTCTTTGAACCAAAGCGGGATACAGTTTTCTGTATTCGGACAGGAACATATTGAAGAAGGGGCAATGCATCAAATGTACCAGGCGGCAAAACTGCCGGTGAGTGTTGCAGGCGCTTTAATGCCGGATGCGCATAGCGGTTATGGCTTACCGATAGGTGGAGTATTAGCAACAGATAACTCGGTTATACCTTATGGCGTAGGTGTTGATATCGGTTGCAGAATGTGTTTGAGCGTGTTTGATATTAACCCCAAAGATCTTATTGACAGAGAATCTTTTTTTGCAAGAGAAATTAATGAAGCTACCTTGTTTGGAAGCGGCGCCCAGTTTGATAGGGTAGCAGATAATGAAGTGATGGATAACGAATTGTTTTACAGGTTACCATTGCTTAAAAACCTGCATGGGCGTGCCTGGAAACAATTAGGATCTTCTGGCTCCGGTAATCATTTTGCGGAATTTGGTGTAATTGAAATAGCGGAAAAAGATGCCGTATTAGGAGTAGAGGCAGGCAAGTATGTAGGGTTCCTTACTCATTCTGGTTCAAGAGCGCTGGGCGCTAATATCGCCAACCATTACACGAAGTTAGCGATCAGTAAAAGACGTTTACCACAGGAGGCCAAAAATCTTGCGTGGCTATCATTAGCTGAAGAAGAAGGAATGGAATATTGGTTAGCAATGAACCTTGCAGGTGATTATGCTTCCGCGTGTCATCATGTAATTCATGGTAAAATTGCCAAGCAATTAGGGCGTAAGCCATTAAAGATGGTGGAGAACCATCACAATTTTGCATGGAAGGAACAGTGGGAAAGTCGTGAAGTAATTGTGCACCGTAAAGGAGCAACACCTGCAGGTAAGGATGTGTTGGGTATTATACCTGGCTCTATGACGGCGGATGGTTTTATTGTAAAAGGTAAGGGTGAGTCTGCCGCGGTAAACTCCGCATCACATGGTGCAGGACGTAAAATGAGTCGTACAAGAGCGATGGCAAGTGTTACTGATAAACAGTTTAAAGACGAATTGAAGAAGTTTGGCGTAAAACTGTTAGGTGGCGGGTTGGATGAATCACCATTTGCCTATAAGGATATTGAAGTGGTAATGCAATCACAGAAAGCATTGGTGGATGTGGTAGGGAAATTCACGCCAAAAATTGTGAAGATGGACGGCGCCAAGCACAAAAGCTGGGGTAAGAAAAAGGATGAAGTTGCAGGAGAATAATGTCCTCTTAAAATATCGGCCGGATAGATCTTTAACAGGAATCTGCCGGCCGATTTTATTTTTAAACGCTGTGTACGAAAGCTTAAAATAAAAGTAAATTGCATGTACTAATACTTGCTGTATGCGACTGCTGAAGTTTCTTTTATTACTGGCTGCCGTTCACGCACAGGCACAAAGTACAAAAACCTATCCTGTGCATGCAGGCGAGTCTCCTGATATGGCATTACCACAGGAAGCAAAATATTTTTTTCCTGCATTTACCGAAGGCACTGTTTTTATGAAGGATGGCACCTCGTCAATACAACGTTTAAACTATAGCAAACTCCTGGATGAGATGCAGTTTCTTACAGTTACAGGTGATACCCTCGCTATTGCCAATCCTGATTTGGTAAAGAATATTGTTATAGACAGTTCTGTATTTTATTTTCACAAGGGTTATTTAAGAAAGATTGTACAGGAAAATAAATATACCCTCGCTGCAAGAGAACTGTTGATGCAGATACAGCAAGGCAAGGAGATCGGATATGGCGCATCAACCTCAACTGGTTCTATAACCAATTATTCAAGAATTACAAGCAATGAAGGTAAACAGTACTTATTAACCATGAAGCGAGATGTACTGTTTACTACTGCAAGAGCTTACTTTATCGGTGATCA
Organism: Agriterribacter sp.; assembly: GCA_047600465.1. GTDB lineage: Bacteria > Bacteroidota > Bacteroidia > Chitinophagales > Chitinophagaceae > Agriterribacter. The sequence goes on along the minus strand of JASGKU010000004.1, from coordinate 1,048,384 downwards.
GTACAATCATTTTAATAGAGCGGACAAAAAGGGATTTGCTGATATGTTTCCCCGCAAAAAAGACGAGATAGCTGAATATATAAAAAATGAAAAACTGAATCTTAATAATGCTGGCGATCTTGAAAAACTATTCCGGTTTTGTACGGCAAACTGACAATTTACTTCTCAAGGCTGATAGCTTTAGTTGTTGCAGGTTCCAAGTTACAGGGTGCAAGGGGGCGTATTTACTTTCAGGGTCTGACGCTACGCATACCGACCTGACAGCCGACTGCTGACGCTCCCAGCTCACACAAAAAAGCCACACCGAAAATCAGCATGGCTCAATATTTTGAAATCATGTCAGAGGTTATTAATCTTTATGGTTTTATAAGATACTGACGATTTCGGTTCTTAAGGTTTGGTCGTTTCACGGTTTGGATAAAAATGGTTGTGAATTTTTCAAGGATTGGTTTCTGGTCTTTCAAGAGATAATTGGTTAGGATTGTTTTTCAGGTATCGGATTGATGTTTGGTAATTCAATGGATTTTTCTGGACTCGGTTTTCAGTGGATCTGGATTTGTAGCTAATGAACGGTTTTTCTAAGGACTTGCTGGTTTTTCAATGGATCTGGACTTTCTCAGGGTTTGGATTTTTCTAAAGGGCGCCGGTTTTTCAGTGGATTGGATATCTATCGTTGTTGACAGTACAAAGATGCATCGCAAACACGGGCTTTGAAACTTAATTCGATAGTTGGAATATATGCTTCGATTTTCGGATGAATAGCTTCGATAAATACAGAACCCTTCTCATTCCTGCCCGTTCAGTCAGGCGGGCGCGGGGAGAGTGTTGGGTGAGGCGCTCTTATACTACCCTTCCCATAAAAGGATCTGTTATGCTTTGTTTTCCTGTTTCTACACAGCAGGCAAATCTCTTTTCAAATATTTTTGATCCGGCTACTTTAATACTGAAATCATACCATCCTCCGCTTTTACCGAGATTGAGAATAATACTTTGTGAAGATGATTTTGCTATCTGCTTTTTTAATGGTTTGTTTTTATAAGCATTATCAATTATCTCTACATCCAGCGACTTTAATGAATCATTATTGTTGATTGTAAGCGATATATTTCCTGTGGGCTTTTTTCCATTATTCATTTCGTATCCACATTCAATATTAACTAATGGATCGTTAACGTCTCCACTTATCTCACGAAAAAAACCGTTGGGAGCATATAAGCGGAGATGATACTGTTTATTTTCAAAACTGCTAAGCGGCCAATTGTATATTATAATATCACCTTTAGCAACCGCAAACGACCATTTTCTTGATGCCTCTTCCACACCTGCTTCATCTGTAAATTTCCCCGGCGCATATACCGTAAAAGGTGAACCAACAGCATTGTTGCCAAATACGATATCCCGGGCTTCCATTTTCAGTTCAATGCTTTTTTTATCAGCACTCAAAGCACTGTCTGCATATAATTCATATGGCAAACCTAAAGAGGGGCGTGTACCTTTTTCCTGTTGGGGAAGTACATTGCTATGCTGCGTATGCTGAACAACCTGCGCAATTTCCTGTTCCGTTAATTTTTTATAACCTGTGGGTTCATTCTTAAATTTCGCACTGTAAATATCTTCCACAAAAGCATCGCGCTTTAAAAAAGGAATAGCTGAAGGATTTGTTCCATCAAAGGGGCTGAATGCTGCAGTAAGATCGCCGCATATTGTTCTGCGCCATTCACTGATGTTTTCTATTTTAATATGCTTGCTGAATTTCCTGTTTAAAAAAACTTCCAGGAACTGTAAAGTAGAAGTGTGATCAAATAACTGCGAACAAACTTTACCTCCCCTGCTCCATGGTGAAGCGATCATCATCGGAACTCTGTACCCAAGACCTACGGGTGCTTCCCTGGCTTGTTTTGGATTAATGCCATATTTTAATTCATTTTCTAAACGCACATGTTCTATTTCGGTATCAATACCAGCAGAGCATTTTCCTGTGCCGGGTTTTTGATTGTCTGGTATAGAGAACGGGGGTATATGATCATAATAGCCGTCATTTTCATCGTACGTAACAATAAAAATGGTTTTCTTCCATACCTCCGGGTTGTTGGTAAGGATATCCAGTATTTCAGACACATACCATGCCCCATACCAGGGAGCACTGGGATGATCAGAAAAGTTTTGTGGAGGAGCAAGCCAGGAAACAGTCGGCAATCTTCCTTCATTTACATCTTTCCTGAATTGAGAAAAGATATCACTTGCCGGCACGGTAAGTTCACGCTCGGTATTTCCCTCTGTATATTTCAGGTTCGTGATGCTGCGATAGGCGGGATCCTGGCTGTTTACCGTAAATGCATTACTATATAATCTTTTTTCCCTTTCGGAAAGTTTCTCAAAATTTTCTTTACTCCAGCGTTTTAATTCGGCAACAGCATTGTCAAGTACCTGTTGTTTCTTTTCTATTTCTTTTTGAATTTTCTTTCCCGCTTCATCATTTTGCGGAACAGTATTTTTTAGTTTATTGATTGCTTCAGGCAATTCAGTTGCTTGCTTTTGCAAGGCACTGATATTGTAAGGCGCATATAAAACATTATATGCAGCAAAATATTCAAGCAGGTTACAGCCAAAGTTCGATAACCAGGCCCGTTCTTCTTCTTTAAATCCGCCACCACAATCCAATTCATTTTGATAAAATTTCCATGCGATATTATTTTCATCCAGTAATTCAGGAAAAGTTTTCCATAGGAACTTCGCATATTCATAATTGTCATTGCGGATGTTGGCCTGCATAATGCCTTCATGCATTTCCATTATTTTTCCTGTCCAGAAAAAAGAACGGTTAGGTGTAGTGCTGGTCATTGCGGATGAAAAATTTTGATCGCACACTGTAAAAGCGTCTGCCATGCCATAATTAAACGGAAGATCAGCTCTGCTGAAATAGCCAAGCGTGAGCGGCATTTCAGCATATTTTTTATTGCCGGATCTTTTTGCCTGCAGCCATTTATCATACTTTCCTTTATTATAAGCATCTACCTGGCTTGCTCTCGAATGCGGCAGATCGCCCATCCATGTAACTTTTGAATCTTTTATATCCAATCTGAAAGGAGCATATGTTTCGCCCTTATCATTTGTTTGCAGCCATACCGGTTTTTTATCGGGTAGTGAAATAGCTCTTGGATCGTTGAATCCACGAACACCCTGCAATGTGCCGAAACTATGATCAAACGACCTGTTTTCCTGCATCAGTATAACTATATGTTCTGCATCTAAAAAAGTACTTCCAGGTGCGGGATCAATGGCAAAAGCCTTCTGTATAGATTCAGGAACAAAGGAAGATAAGCCGGCAGCGCCGGATAAAAGCATTGATTTTTTGAGGAACGCTCTTCGTGTGTCCATAATAGTAATATTGATGTAGTAAGCTATTTCAAATATCTGTATTTATAGTTAAGAAAAGGTTACCAATGATCACCTTTAAAAAGGAGACTTGATATTGTAACTTTAAGGTATAAAAACACAGCATATGAAAGTAAAGCTCAATAACATAATAGCTGGCTATTTATTCACATTCTTTGTGATAATATATGGCGGGTCTGGCTGTTCATCAACAAAACATACAGACGCTGTGATAGCTGTTTCAAAAGAAGAAACGGTACAGGCTATAAACAACGATCGCTGGATTTTTGTAGTAAACCAGATTGTGCCACAAGCCGGCCGAACACGAACCGCTACCAGCCGTTATGATGTGCGCAGCAGTAAAGATACCGTTGCGGTGCAATTGCCTTATTTTGGCAGGGCATATTCCGGTGCAGCTATTATGGATAATACCAGTCCGCTTAATTTTACAAGCACAGATTTTGACCGTTCAAAAGATGAAGGCAATAATGGAAAATGGAATATTACCATTAAGCCCAGGGATAACCGTGAGGTACAATCAATGAATTTTACTTTGTATGATAATGGCTCCGCACAATTGAATGTGCAGCTTACTAACAGAAGCCCTATCAGTTTCAGCGGATCGGTTATGCCGGGAAAATAGCCGGCAAATAATCATGGGCTAACCTGAATGACTAACAGGTCATCTTTTTTACTTAAAACAAGAATCAGCAGTTGCTGTTGGATAAAAGCGCCTGGTAGGGATACAGAAATGCGACTATCCTGTGCAACAATCCGTTGGTCATATATCTTTCTTCCACCATAATCATACAACTGGAGCAAAGTATTAGCATTTTTAAATGAAGCAGGGATATTAAAAATGGTAAGTGTACTACCATTAACCGAAGCCTTAGGCTTTTGTGAAATACGGATCAGCTTCACACTGACTATATTTGAAAAATAATTAAAGCCATCCTGTTCAACAATTTTCAAGCGATAATAGTTTATATCTCCGCTTAAATAAGTATCAGTGTAAGCATAATTATTTTCTGCCTTATTGTTTGCATTAATAGTGGCAATAGTTTTAAATGAAATGCCATCAGGGCTTCTCTGCAATTCGAATACATTTATATTATGCTCAAATTCTGTTTTCCATTCTATCAAGGTTGATACCTCTTTTGCAATGGCCGAAATATCTACAATATTCAACGGTAAAGATTGAGATAGTTCATAAGCGCCGATATCAATGACGCCTATGTTTGTTCTAGTAGCGCTTCCCGTAGGATGCTGGTATTCGTAAGCGGGAACCAAAGAAAAATTATTGTATCCTACCCCTGATTGTGTTCCTGCATCAACAGCAGGCGAGCTGGCCGTTAAATGGTAGTCGTATGCGTTTGCATTTGCAAATCCCATCAAACTTTTATCGGGTTGCACGATATTGGTTGCAGAATCAATAATAGTATTTTGTCCTCCAAAAATCAATACGGTTCCGTTACCTGCAAAAATATTGTTGTATACTTTTATCAACTGTGTCCCATCGTCTGCCTGTAGAAAACTTCCTCCATTTCTATCGTTCACCAAAGTATTATTAATAATATACAATTCATGTGGTGTGGCGTTTGTCAATCCTTCTAAACCATAGCCAACCATATTACTGTTCTCAGTTTGTGGTCCTTGTTCAATGATGTTTCCTATAATATATGCCAGGCCACCGTTTGGTAAGTCAATGTTTCTGCTGGCGGTTCCAGTGGCTTCGTCAGAAAACCGGTTATACAAAATGTAATTTACTCTTGCCCTCGATTTAAATTCGTGCCCGACATTGGCATGATGAAAATAACTGAAGCGGATTAGTGCAGTATCAACATGCCCTATATAAATATTATGCGCATAGCCCTGTCCATCTCCATTGTAACCAAATTCACAATGCTCCACCACAATTTTACCTCCATTATTATTGGTTAGTATCCCGTTTTCGTTATTATGAAAGTAACAGTTCATAACATTAATGCCTACTCCATCCAGGCGAATACCTGCTCCATTCTGATCCGGCACACTGGCTTCTGAAAATTCAATATTGTCTGCAGTGATATTATTGCCATCGAAAACCCATATACCCTTGCCAGCGGCATAGTTTCCATTTGCCCGAAGGTGAGGCATCCCATTAACACCAATAAGTACAAGATTGTTTTTGGGCCAAACACAAACATCTCCCAGGTATTCTGCCGCTTCAATTTCAACGGTATCGCCATCATTTACTAAACCAGCAACCTGGCTGGGTAGCGTATATAACTCACCAGGTCCTACCTTCCATTTCAATGCAAAACAAAATACTGGTGACATACAAATGAGCAGTAGTAAATATTTCGGCATAGCCGATGCGTTACAAAAACTAAGCCATAACATAAATATAATTTGACCGGCGACTATATGCTTTTTTGTTGGTCATTATTGGCAATAAAAAACCTATAAGGTTCGCAAGACTGGTTACCAGTGCTGCAACCCTTATAGGTTTAAATAAAATGTACGTAATTATTTCTTACTGATGCGGTACAGGTTACCGTTATCTGTTACAGTATATAGCATTCCCTTGCTGTAAGCAACATCGCGGAAACGCTCTTTCTTATCTGTAAGCAACCACTCTTCACCAACCACTTTGTTGTCTTTAATTACCATGCGACCGATGTGCATACTGCTGAGTCCACCAATAAACAAATTATTCTCCCATTCAGGAATGGTATTGCCTTTATAGAAAGTGATGCCGCTGGGCGACATTACGGGATCCCAATAATATACAGGTTGTTCCATACCTTCTTTCTGCTGGATAGAATCACCGATCTTTCTTCCATCATATTCTATACCATAGGTAATTACAGGCCAGCCATAATTTTTACCAGGCAGTATGCGATTGAGTTCATCACCACCACGCGGACCAAACTCTACTTCCCACAACTCGCCTGTTACAGGGTTAATATCTAATCCTTGTGGGTTACGGTGACCATAACTGTATATTTCAGGCTTGGCATCTTTCTGGTTGATAAAAGGATTGCCAGGAGCAGGGTTACCGTCTTTGGTTATTTTAAAAACTTTACCCAGTCCGGCGCTTAATAACTGCGCTTGTGCTCTACCGTTCAATACAGACCTTTCACCTGCGCTTACAAACAGGTTACCATCTTTATCAAATACAAGGCGTGAACCATAATGCAGCTTGCTGTTATCAAGCTCTGGCAATGCACGGAAAATAACGGTTGGGTTTTCTACCTTACCCGCTTCTTCATTTAATTTTCCCTTACCCACTGCCGTTAGGTTACCTTTTTTATAAGGCTCAGAAAATGACCAGTAGATAATTTTATTGGTAGTAAAATCAGGATCCAGCGCTACATCCAGTAAACCGCCTTGTCCTTCATCATCCACTTTAGGAAAGCCAACAATTTTTTTCTGCAAAGCACCATCCGCGCCATGAATCTGCATATATCCTTTCTTGAAAGTAATAAGCAGCCTGTCATCCGGCAGCACAATCACCGCCCATGGTTTTACTGTATCGCTGTACAATTTATCCACCTGGTAAGGCGTATTAGTTTTAACTCCGTTGATCCTGGTTTGTCCTTCAAAGGCAGGTTTGTAATTTGAATTAGGCGCCTGTGTTTCCAATGGTCCCGGTTTTACAGTATCAGCCGGAGCAGTAGAAGAAGCAGTTGCAGTATCTGATTTATTTTCAGCAGTGCCACCGCCGCACCCTATAGAACATGTTGCCAATGCAATGGCAGACAGGTAAAAAAGATTTTTTAATTGCATGGAGGTTTACTTTTTTGAGGAGGAAAGGTAGGGAAAAATGGGGAGGAAGCATATAAAGAAGCCTTCTTTAAAAGTATAATCAATATCAAACATCTCAGTTTTAATATTTCAATTACTGAGACGTATATTTTATGAAAAAAAGGCGATCCCCAATAGACCGCCTAGTTGAAATTAAAAGTTTTGAATTTTATATTTATTCCGTTGATGTCGACCCCGAACTCGCCTTCTTATTTCGATTAAAGAGTTCCGGGATGTTCAAGCCAATTGAAATAAACATATCATAACTCCAAATCTTATCATGCAATTGATCAAAATCTAGGCTTGTAGTAATCTTTTGGCCATCTTTATACTGTCCTTTCAATTTGTATTTTTGAACAAATGAAACTCCTGTATTCAAAGTAACATTATCACCTATTACCAGAGATGGACCAAACATTGCTCCCAGTATTTCTGTATTGTAGAATATTCCCGCCGTTAAACCAAATTTTAAAACCGCATCTGGTTTTTTATTAAAAAAGCGGTAAGTAAACATAGCTGTAGGGCTTACATTTTGAAATACATTTTTATTAGAACCATTCATCTTTGATATTAAAAAGCTTCCATCATCTTGTTGATTCGAATAATAATTTTGAAATTTAGTAAAAGCATCAGGTATATAAGTAAAACCATAATAAGTTGTCCAATGACTTGGCTGTTCATTTTTAAATATAAATACCCATTTATTAGATCCTCTGGTAATGGTGATTTCTAAAACATCGTTTTTACCAATACTTATTGGCATAGGAAGCGCATAATGGATGGTTGTTGCAGAAATGTCTTGGTCCGCCTGTTGTAAATCTTGCGCCGACGTTAAAGGGTCTGCTTTTTTCATTTCTACTTGAAGCTTTTCGATAGCTTTAGGAATTTGAGATTCATCAGTTACCTTCTCCAATTCATCTATAGCTTTTTCCAAGTTATCTCCGTTACCTTGTAAACCAGCAGGAGCTTGGGGTGTGCTATTGGGGATTGATAGTGGTCCTTGAGGCGTATGTTTTACCGTTAAATCAATTGAGTAAACAGTTCCAGGTATAGCTAATCCATTAACTAATATCAGACTAGTAATGGATTGTGGAATAACAGATTCACTAATTCCACCTTTTTTAGATAAATCTAATGGTTTTAAATTTTGTCCAAAGCCTAAGAGACTTATTATGCTAAATACAAAAAAACAAATTTTTTTCATTTTTCTAAATTTTAAAGATCAAGAATTGATTTGAATTAAAGAGATTGGATTAATTAACCCATTACCCCAATATTTTACATTATAATCTTTGAAATTTTTGTCTGCATTAGAAATCACAAAATCTCTAAAATTTAAATGGTTATTTATGCTTGGATTTCTTCTTTTAATTATAGATAACCAAATTGCAGCTATGCCAGAAACATAAGGAACAGACCACGATGTTCCTCCAAAGCCTGACACTAATTGCCGGACCTGCTGTTGCAAGTCATAAACAGTTATACCCTCTCCTGGAGCTACAATAGTTACTCCTTCATTTGATGAACTTGGAATTTGCCCGTTAGATTTATCACTTATATTAAAAATTGCTTGACCTAAACTAGCAGATGGATTAAGACAAGTAACATTACCAATGGAAATCATTCCTTTTAAATTTGCCGGATATTCTACATTAAGGGCGTTTTTGAAATCACCTGCTGACGCAATACAAATTATACCTCTTTGTATTGCATCTTGCAAAAGGGAGGATATATCAAAATTTTGTGTCGCACCTCCAAAACTTAAAGAAATTATTTCCGCTCCTAGCTCTATGGCTTTTTTGATTCCTAAAAACTCATTCGAAATATTATAGTCATTCCTGTTGTTTGCAATTTTGATTATTACTAGTTCGCACATGGGTGCCACACCAAAAAAACCTATATTACCCCTTGAAGCAAGAATGCTTGCACAATAATTACCATGGGAAAATGATGATTGAAGGCATTCATCATTTTGATCAAGTAAATATTCAGTATTTGTGAGAATATTAAAACCACTAACAACAGCAGATTTCAAATCAGGATTTTTCATATCAATACCGCTATCAATTATTGCTACTTTTACTCCTTCTCCTTTTGTAATATTCCAAACATGAGGCACACCTAGTATTCTAAGACTCCATGGTATTTTTGGGTCATTATCTCCTAATTCACTAAGTGTTGCAAAGCGGTTATAATTGTCTTTATACCATAAATCAATGCCATTGTATAATCCTCCTTTAACGATGCTTTCAGCCAAGAATTCTTCTCCTTTTAATAACTCTCCCACCCAGTTTTTGTACTCAGGATCTGCGTCGGGAGTATTTCTTATGTTTAGTTTATTTGCTGCTACTTGTAGTTTATACATAACTTATCCTTTTGCGCTTGGGTCAGGCTTTTGATTTAATGAAACAGTCTTAGAAATTGTGAGTTGCTTGGAATCGCTATCAGGCGGTTTATTTCCACCGCTTCTAAGGTTTACAAATTTGCTGAGTAGGTCAAACCAAAAAGGTGCTCCTAAAGTAATTGCTAACGCAGTTATGAGAAATCCAATCCAATTTCTGGGATGACTGAAAGACTCATTTATAACATAAATCACTTTGTTGAAGCTTTTTTCCAAGCATGCAGGAACTAACCAATAGCTTTTATCTAAATATTCATCGGGAAATTTCCACCCGAGTCCCATCATCATATTTACGTCTGCAATTGTGTCGTTATATAACTTTTGAATATCTTTTATTTGTTTTTCTGCAGATTCTAATGATGTATCTGGCTTATCTCTCGACGCTGTATTAATTTGTTTATTCTTTTGCTCAACATAATTAGAAGCGCTTTGAGTCATGGCTTCTCTAAGATCTTTATTTGTTGATAGTTTATGCGCTATTTCAATTGTACTTACATTAAAGGCGAAGGCTAGAGCAAGTCCAATAATGAACAAAACTTTCGTAGCTTGTCTTTTGTACCAACCTGTTACGCGATTCATGGAATCATCGAACCAGTCTTCTAATAAAAGCTTGAATTTTTGGACATCGCCATTCGCCTGTTCGATATAAACATTTAAAATGCTTTTTAAGTCTTTATTATTTACAAATTTGCTGTCATCATTTACAAATGACTTTATGTCATTCATTAAAATGGGTAATGAATTTGTTTCAGTACGCCGGCCACTTAAAACATCAAATAGAATATCAGAAAAAGCAGAGGCACTTAAATAGGCAGGTTTTTTAAAAAGTAGAGACTGTTCAGATTTTCTTCTATATAAAGGATGGTTTATAATGTTAGACGCAAAGAGCCATGACTTTTTATTAAGCTTACTGCGGTTTATATAATTTTTATTGCTCTTTGATTTACTAATTGTATTCTCTTCTATAAACCTATTATCAATCAGATTTTTGTACTCCGGCATTTTATTTTTCAACATTTCGTTTTTCGCCTTTTCATCGCGCTGTGAATTATATTCTTTTATCTCATTTTTCAACTTCCTATTTTTCTTAATCGCATCTTTTAAATTAGCGTCATATTTTTTTGCTGCTTCATAAGCAAATGGATCCATATCGTTGATTCTGACATTCCTAAAGAAATCATTTCTACTTAATTTAGTTTCTGGTGACTTACCTGCTTTATATCTTTTTTCTTTATTCCTAAAAAAAAACCAACGAATGACATTACCTAGTTTATCCCACCAGTAATAACTATAGTTTTTGCCATCCAGCATTTGTTCTATTGCTTTTTCAAGCATTCTGTGCCTGTAAGCAAAAATCATCGCTACAAACTCGTTTATCGTTGTAGCCAATAAACTATATAATAAGTATATAAACACAAGACCGATTGCTACATCAAGCACTATATTATTCATGATTTGTAGTTTACTAGTCAATAAATTTATTGCAACACCTTTTAAAATTCACATGTCCTTGCAGTTATGTAATAATTATATAGACTTTACAAAGATTGTAAAATGAGAAGGCTGTGAACAAGGTGAAAAGTATGGAAGTTGATACAGGATTTTTCCTGTTTTTAATAGCGATTTTCCTAAGATTTAAATTGAATCGTTAATATACTTTCGAGGTTTGCATCTATTTATTTAAAATTTTAATTTATGAAAAAAAGCATATTTTTTTTGTTGCTAAGTTTATTTGCATTAAATATTCATGGCCAGGATAATAAATTTTCAGGACTATCAAATTTTTATATAAAAAAGGATACTGCCAGTCTAATGATCAATACTTTTAAGAATAATTTTGTATTACAAACGAGATTATATCCATTAGGTTTGCCCGGATGGATTGATAGACTAACGTTGGATACAATGATGGCGATTATGGATACAGGAAAGATTGATGGATATCGAATTTATTTTGGAGCGGCTCTTTCAGATGCTTCAGGAGCATACCCTTCAAATTCAAACGCCAAAAGGAATGTTTTTTACATCCTGGTGCCAACAGAATTTGATAAGATTGCTGATGATGCTCAAGATAACATGATAAGTAGTCACAAAAATGTATGGACTTTGAAATATCCTAGTTCTAAACCACTTACCAATGTATTCATTAATATGAAAAAATCTTTAGCAGATTCTAGGGTGTCGTCATTTGAAACGACTTATATCAGGCTGAAAAATAATTTAACTAAATCAGTTTGGATTAGTAAAGAATGTTTTCGAGACATTTTGAGTGAAGCTAAAAAAAGAGGGTCAAATGGCCTTCGAATTTATCCATCAGCTTATGCAACCGATCATCCAAGGACTTATCAACGATTTCGCTCTCAAAGTACCGTAGTTTTAGTTTTAACCAAAGATGAAGTTGGATCCCCTCAAGATGATTGGTTTGATGATGCGGCGTTTAATAATTTAGATGCTCAATTATTGCAAAAGGCTGCATATAATCACGGAGAGCTGTGTCCTATACGATGCCCTAAACCAGCTAATTAATTATGAAATGTTTTGATTACTCAAAATCATATAATTGAATTTTTGGCTCTATTAACTGGAATAATTTATTGGTCGCATTTAAAAGACAGTAAATTATTCTGGTTGCCTTTCTTTTTAGCATTTATTTTATTTGTAGAACTGTCTGGCAGTTTTTTGCCCTATTATTTAAATCTTGATAATGCAATTCTCTATAATTGTAGTATCCCTTTAGAATACTTATTTTATTCCTACCTCTTTTATGTTCATGGAAGTTTGCACTTAAAAAAATCTGTTGTTCTTGGGTCGAAATTGTTTTGTATAGTAGCCCTATTTTATTTTGTCAAAATTCCTGTTACTATTTTCCATTATCTTGTTTTAATGATAGGTCAAGTACTGATTCTTATTTATTGCTGCTTATATATTTATGAACGGTTTATTGAATTAGAAGGCGCCCCATTAATTAAGAATTATTTCTTTTGGATAGTTGCAGGACTCTTGCTTTTTAATCTAGGAGATTTTTCATACTCATTGGTTTTCCCATTAATTCGCGATAAAAATTGGGATGATCTTGGATTGCTATTTAAATCTATTAATAATAGTTTTCTTTTTCTTCTCTATCTTTCTTATATAATAGCAATCATAATATGCAAAAAATATCCCCATTATAATGCCTGATGAGTTTAAATATTATTTCTTGGGCTTTATAATTGCTTTCTTTTTATTAGGTCTTTTTATTTTATTGCTTTCGATTTTATATTCAAATAGACAGATAAAAAATAAAAAGGAAAAAGCTGAGCTCCAAACCCAATTCTCTCAAACTCTCCTCCAATCCCAGCTCGAAATACAGGAACAAACGCTTCGCCACGTAAGTAGAGAGCTTCACGACAATATTGGACAGGTAGCCAGCCTCATCAAAATAAACCTCAATACTATGGTGTTGGAGGATCAGGAGAAAGCCAATCAAAAAATTGAAGATACCAAAGACCTTATACGTCAATTGATAACCGATGTAAAGGCATTGTCGGTAAACCTGGGTAGCGACAGGGTAACAAGAGTAGGATTGATTAAGTCACTTGAAACCGAGGTAGAACGGCTGAATAAAACGGGCGAGTTCACGGCTGAATTCATTATGGAGGGCGACTTACCAAGGATAAACGACGATAGCCTTATTATCCTTTATCGTATGGCGCAGGAAATTATTAACAATATCGTAAAGCACAGCCGCGCAAAACATATACGGGTTTTACTGAATGCTAACGAAAAAGTACTTACATTAGCAATGCAGGACGATGGGGTAGGCTTTGACGTAGAGGAAAAAAAAAAGCAGGGCGGTGCAGGATTATTTAATCTGCAGAACCGGGCAAAACTCATCAACGCGCAACTTGCCATAATCAGCACCCAGGGAAACGGCACTGCTACCAGCATTCAAATGCCTTTATAATTAAACCTTGGTATGGCGCTCAAACCTTCTCCTACGCTCGCATTAGTAGATGATCATACACTTTTCAGAAAAGGATTGATCAATCTTATTGAAATGGTGAACAGCAATTACACCATTCTTTTTGAAGCCGATAATGGCCTCGATCTTCAAAAAAAATTAGATCCATCTAATCAGCCTGATATTATTCTGATGGATATCAATATGCCTGGCATAGATGGTTTTGCAAGTGTTCAATGGCTCAAAGACCATTATCCTTTAATAAATATCCTTGTTGTAAGTATGATTGAACGGGAGGAAACCATTGTGCGCATGCTGAAGATGGGCGTGAAAGGTTATTTGTGCAAAGACGTTGAACCAAAAGAATTGGGTGAAGCCTTACATTCTATTATCAATAAGGGTTTCTACTATACAGATTTTATTACAGGCAAGCTTGTTCATTCGTTGCAGAATGGCGATCCCGTTGAGCAAAAAGACGGAGCAGAAGCATTGAGGCTCATGAATGATCGCGAAAGAGACTTTTTACAACTGGCCTGCAGCGAGTTTACATATAATGAGATAGCGTCTAAAATGTTTCTGAGCCCTAAAACAATTGATGGATACCGGAATGCCTTATTTGAAAAGCTCAATGTTAAAAGCAGGGTTGGGCTTGCGCTGTATGCTGTAAAGCATGGTATCGTGCATCTGTGATTAATTCACTTTGACTTAACTGAATTGATTGCTTTGCTTATAAATGATCTGCTTACTTTGCCAAATAAAAGCCTGGAGATTTTAATTGGATAGTTTATGAGCTTTAAACAAAAAATTCACGCCCGCTGTCTGCAATTGCTGAATGAAAAAATCAGTGCATTACAGCAAATAATAAAAGACCTTACAGAAAGCGCAGCTAATGAAGGTAAGAGCACGGCGGGCGATAAGCACGAAACGGCACTGGCAATGCTGCAGATAGAACAGGAGAATACCAGCCGTCAATTAAAAACAGCGCTCGACCAAAAAGATATACTGGAAAAAATTGACCCTGCTGCAAAAACAATACAGGTTGGTGCAGGCAGTGTTATAAAAACAAATAATGGTTACCTCTTTTTATCTGTTCCATTAGGTAAAATAAAGGTGGATGATACTACCGTAATTGCACTTTCTCCACAATCGCCGTTAGGGAAAAATCTTGCCGGGTTAAAACCCAATAGTATTACTGAAATGAATGGTGTACGCTATTTGATCGAAACTGTTTTCTAAGTGTCAAAACAACATACTTCACGCCAAATTATCTCTTGTTGCCAAATCCCTTTAAGAAAGTTAGGGCAGCAATAAGATTACCTGCTTTGGTAATAGTGCCGTCAAAATTTCTGCCGATGGAAAAAGTCAGTTTTTGATTCGGCAGAATCCTATAGTCTGCATTAAATACAATGCGCCAGGAAGGATCAATGGTATTAGCAGTGAGAACGCTTCTGTAAATGGCTTCTACACTGGCGCTGAATTTTGATTGAGGCCGCTCATATATATACCTCACACCAGCATCGAAAGTGGTGATATTACCTATATCATTTACCGCATTGTCTTTGGCAAATATCTGGTCGGGGTTATGCAAAAGTCTTAAAATCATCAATCCTGCGCCATACGTGGTGTCAGTATATCCAAATGTAGTCCACACACCGGCATTGTATATTTTCGAATTATTGAATTGCATGTTCCTGAATTCTGTGCTGATGCCTCCAGCCAGATCCCAGGTCCAACCCATGCGGTATGTTTGAAAGGTTGATGCGATGTTTTGAATTTCCTGGTCCAATGCGTCTTCCTGTTCTGTTTTTTCCTTTTCTTTATAATCTGCGAGTTTTTTATTTAACTGATTTTCTATATCAATAAATTCGGCACTGGCTCTTACTGCATTAATTTCTTCCGGTTTTGTTTTGTCTTTAAATAAATCTTTTCTCTTTTGTCTTAATTCAATTACATCGGGGTCAACATTTGCTTTATAGCCAGTCATCACTTTATCCAAATGCCTCAACCTTATATCCTGCAGCGCTTTAATTTTCTTCAAAGCTTCGTTGGTAGAATTATCATACTTACCGCGTAAAAAAGAAAATTTAAATCCAAAGCCACCATATATGCTTTTTGCATTTAATGCTGAGCCTTCCAATGAGTCTGGACTGCGGATGGCAAACGACAACACCAATGTTTGCTTTATTACATTTATGCCTGATGACTCTCCAAAGCCTTTTGTGGTAATATCACCTTTCTTACTTTTTTTGAACAGCCAATAGGGCGCTATATCAACGGCATAGTTGGAGGGTAGTTTTGTAAATGAATTTGAGGCAGACTGAAGAGAAAGCATAAACGATGACACATCTGTAGGCTTATCTATATCACTGGGTGCAATGCCCAACAGGTTTGAAGCAGGAGATGCGGGCGCACTTAGCAGATCAACTGTAATGGTAGTGTCAATTTCTTTTTGCGCCATTACATTACACGAGAATAGTACGAATATAAAAATGAAAAAATTTTTCATGCACGTGCGTTTACGGTTTAAAAAATTCAATAAGACATAAATAATCCACAGAAGCGCCTTCATCATCTACTGTTTTTGCAAGGTTGAAATCGTTGGGGGTTACACCGCCTTTCAGGTGAATGCTCAGGCTGGTAAAATTTGTTTTTCTTGATGTATCAACAATATTGGCAACAATGCTTAGCTTTTTTCCATTGAGGCTTTTATTAGTGCCTATTATTGTTTCATGAAAATCGCCGGCATGATTTTCAACTATAATAGCATCGTCTAACTTAATGGTCATATCGCCGGTTTGCTCTTCGGCACCTACATTTATTTCCAGCGTTATATTATTATCTGATCCGTTCACGATATATAAAGTATCTAATGTGGTGTTTTCTGTATTCGCTTCTGCGACGGCATCTCTGCTTAATGCAGCCGGCCTCGGTGCTGGGGTTTTCTTAACCGGAGATTTTGGAGCAACAGTTTTCTTTTTTGCAACCTTGGCTGCCTTTTTAGGTGCCTTCTTTGCCGCTTTTACAGCTTTCTTTTTTTTGGGCGTAGCCATAATGTATTTTTTTGCCTACTCTGTAATTCCCTTTTCGGCTTCCGGGAAAATAAATCCCTCAAGGATGATTGTTGAAATTGCGGTTGATGCTGAGTTATACAGATTAGCTGAAAAAATGGCAATCTTGCTTTTTAAGCAAAGCAATTATTTTTTAATAAAGTGCGGATAAATGGTGAAGTATAGTGTAAGCAAATAATCAGGAACTAAAAATATGCATTTTGTTACCTGGTTTAAACATTTATGTTCCTTTTATCTTTTGGGTGGCTTCCTTTACCCATTCATACTCATACCCTTTTTGTAAAAGATAGTCCTGCAGCTTTTTCATCTTAGTGAAAATATTCCGTTCTCCCTTCAACAGTGTCCATTTTTTCTCTGTAAGGTCAAAAAGTGTTTGCTCATAATCCTCATCACTTATTTGAGCCAGGGCTTTTTTTATGCAGTAGGTACTCACCTGCTTTTCTTTTAACCCCTGCTCTATTTTCTTTTTGCCCCATTGTTTCATTCTGAATTTACCACCGGCATATTGTATGGCAAAACGTTCTTCATTTAAATAGCCTTCTTCAATCAGCCGCGATAGCAGCAACTCTGCCTGCTGTTTCCTCATGCCAAGATCGTAGAGTTTTCCTATCGTTTCTTTATGGCTCCGCTCCTGGTAAGCGCAATAATATTTTATTTTTTCAAAAGCCTGCTCCGGAGAAAGCTGTTTGCGTTCCATCATATCCAAAAATTATGTATTTACCTTGGCAAAATTACGGTGTAACAAGCCTAAACCTGTAGTATTGCAATACCACCATAGGTAAAATGTGGCTTTGTGCAAACGCCGGAAATTAGTGGATTGTTGGTTGATATTGTTTAGAAAAATAAGGGTAGATTTATCGCCTTAATTCTATATTTGCCTAATTCAAATTTTTACTGGTACTATGAAGTTTATCGTTTCCTCGTCAGCCTTGCTAAAACAATTGCAGCATATTAGTGGTGTTATCAGTTCCAATACGGTTTTGCCAATTTTAGAAGACTTTTTGTTTGAGATAGAAAAAAACAAACTTACCGTGGTGGCTACCGACCTTGAAACGGTAATGAAAATACATATTGATATTGAAGCGAGAGATAGCGGAAGAATTTGTATCCCGGCAAAGATCCTGATTGATTCTTTAAAAAATCTGCCTGATCAGCCCCTTACTTTTACGATTGATAAAAACTTTGGTGTTGAAATTACCAGTGATAATGGTAAGTATAAAGTAATGGGCGAAAACCCTGATAACTTCCCCAAAGAGCCGGCTGCGAAAGATATCAATAGTTTTACTATGGCTTCCGGCGCACTTGTTACCGCTATTAATAAAACACTCTTTGCTGTAAGTAATGATGATCTGCGCCCGGCTATGACAGGGGTGTTTTTTGAGCTGGATAGTAAAGGCATCACCTTTGTAGCTACGGATGCACACCGCCTGGTACGTTATCGCAAAACAGATGTAAGCTGTCCACAAAAAGATTCTTTCATCGTGCCTAAAAAGCCATTGAATCTTTTAAAATCAGCGCTTCCTGATAATGAAGATGAGCTGAAAATATCTTACAACGGCAACCATCTTTTTATAGATCATGGCACTACCGAATTGGTTTGCCGCCTGATTGATGCCCGTTTTCCTGATTATAAAGTAGTAATTCCCGTGGAAAATCCGTATAAAATGACGGTAAGCCGCGGCGATTTTCAAAACGCTTTGAGACGGGTAAGTGTTTTTAGTAATAAAAGTACCAACCAGGTTGCCCTCACCATAAGCGGAGCAGAACTTCAACTGGCAGCGCAGGATATCGACTTTAGTTTTGAAGGAAACGAAAGAATGAGCTGCCGTTATGAAGGAGAAGATATACAGATTGCCTTTAATGCAAAATTCCTGATAGAACTCCTTAATGCAACAGGCAGTAGTGAGGTAGTAATGGAACTGTCAACGCCTACCAAAGCCGGTATTCTGTTACCTGTTGAAAAAGACGAAGATGAGGAGTTGCTGATGCTTGCTATGCCACTGATGCTGAACCAGTAGTTTCCCATTCATGAATGCAGTTGTAATAAGAACTTTTGACACGTATATTGATGCCAACATCATTCTCGGTAAGCTACAGTCAGAAGGTATACCCTGTTTTCTGCGCGACGAATACACCGTTACTATCGATCCCATTTTAAGTAATGCTATTGGCGGCATTAAACTGGTAGTTCCTGAAAGTGAAGTTGAACGGGCAAAAGAATTATTGAAATCTTTTGACGAAGAGAAAAAAGCGGTATTACAATGTCCGCAATGTCACTCACGTAATGTAGAATACATCAGCAATCCGGCTAAATCCGGCAACTGGCTCAGTGCAATTATGGGGTTTTTCTTTGCCAGTTATGCGCTTAGCATAAAAAAAGTATATCACTGTTTTAATTGTGGCTTTGAATTTGAAGACCTTCCTGACGCATCCTCTTAACCTGCCCGGCACGTATACAATTCCGGCTTCAAAAAAATCTTCGTAACTTTTCTGTACAAACTTGTATATGAATACCTTTCTTGAGTTCTGGGAACACATATCCAGTGGTCAGCGTATATTGATTTTGATGGGAGGAATGGTTTTTTTCTGGCTGATAGAAGGGTATTATCCATTGTTCAGTTTTTCATTTAAAAGATACAAGCATGCAGGCGTTAATCTTGTTTTTCTTGCCTGCACCATTGCACTGAATGTTATTTTCGGGTTTACTACTATTAAAATATGCAGTTGGGTAGAAGCAAATCGTTTTGGACTATTATACCTATTGCATATACCGGAGTGGTTAAAAGTGTTGTTGGCAATGTTTCTGCTTGATTTTTTTGGTCAATATGCGCCGCATTACATGATGCACAAAATAAAATGGATGTGGAAGTTTCATATGATCCATCATAGTGATACCAAGGTAGATGTAACAACTGGTACGCGCCATCATCCCGGTGAATGGCTTTTCAGGGAAACCTCTGTAATAATCGGGGTATTGATCCTGGGAATACCTATTAGTTATTATTTTTTATACAGGAGTATTGCCGGCTTCTTTACATATTTTAATCATGCCAATATCCGCGTACCATTGTGGTTAGATAAGCCCATAAGCTGGGTGCTGGTATCGCCTAATATGCACAAAGTGCATCATCATTTTAAACGCCCTTTTACAGATACCAATTATGCCAATATTTTTTCTTTGTGGGATAGAATGTTTGGTACGTTTGCTTATGAAGATCCAGGGAACCTGAAATACGGGCTGGATGTGCTGGAAGGAAAAGATGATGAAAATATTGGTTACCAGTTTAAAATTCCTTTTGATAAAACCATTAAAACTGATTATTAATCCTCACCTATCTTTGAAAAAAATATCATGATGAAAACCGTTGCTATGATTCCTGCCCGTTATGCGGCTTCTCGTTTTCCCGGTAAGCTTATGAAGATGCTGGGAGATAAAACCGTTATTCTGCATACACATGATAATACATTGGCGACTGGCTTGTTTGATGCTGTATACGTAGTAACAGACAGTGATGTGATTTTTAATGAAATTACATCACATGGCGGCACAGCCATTATGAGCAAAAAAGAACACGAGTGTGGAAGTGATCGCATTGCGGAAGCCGTAGCAGACATGGATGTTGACCTGGTAGTAAATGTACAGGGAGATACCCCTTTTGTACAGCAGCGACCATTGCAACAATTAATAGATCTCTTTAAAGATGAAACCGTAAAAGTAGGTTCGATGATGCGGTTGATAAGGGAGAAGGAAATGGCTGAGAATCCTAATATAGTAAAAGTGGTTACAGATAAAAATATGAATTCATTGTTGTTCAGCAGAAGTGTTATTCCTTATCCACGCAACGAAGCAATAACAGTTGAACATTATGAGCATATAGGTGTATATGCCTTTAAAAAAGACACCCTTATTGAATTTACAACATGGCCACTTACCCCGCTTGAAGATGCGGAAAAAATAGAATGTCTTCGTTTCCTGGAACATGGTATCCCGTTGCGTATGACAAAAGTAGAATACAAAGGTGTGGGCATTGATACGCCTGAAGATCTAAAACGCGCAGTGGAACTATTGTAATTTTTTTGCTTGAATATTTTCTATCAGCGCTTTTACCTGTTGTTTATAACATATTGCTGTTTGCTCAAAGGCGCTAAAATTGAAGGGAAAGCTTGTTGCTTCCTCTATTGCTTTCTTAATAGAAAACGATTCCTGGTTTATACAACAGAATATTTTGTTCTGATGAAGATATGCTGCAAGATATTCCTGCTCCGGCTGCCCCGGTGTAGGCACCAAAATAGCCCTATGTTCCAATGCTACCAGGTCCATTACAGAAGTATATCCGCTGCGGCATATAACCCATTCAGCCTGTTCAATAACCATGTTGAGTTCCGAAGCTGAAAGATGGTTAACAATGTCTAACCTTTCCGATCCAAATGGAGCTTCGCATTCGCAAACACCCGGTAATCCCCGCACAAAAAGCGTTTTGCCCTCAAATATGGTTAATTCATTTAGTAAAGATTTTTCCCAATCAGTGCGGCTTGGCTCAGGTCCGGAGAGCAGCATTAAAAGATCATATTTTACCGAGGTATCTATTTTCTTAAAGCGGGAAAGCGGCCCAATATAATAAGCATTACCAGGGAGCTTATTGCTGTGGGAAAGATTCCCGGCAAGATTGACCTCACCTTTATAGTCAGGTATCCAGCATTCGTTAAACCGGGAAATATGGCGAAAGTTTATCCTGCGAAGCCATCTATCTACCCATTTACCCGTTCCGGATTGTATTTGTAGCTGATGGGTAATAAAAATAGAAGTAAGAGCAGGATGATGCAGGCCAAACCTGTTGTCGCTGATCACTGCATCAAAAGAATGGGTTTGCAAAAGCGTATTTAACCACCGGTTTTCGCGCCTGATGGCGCCCATGATCCGGGGAATTTGCAGGGCGATTTTCCACCTGAAAATAGATTTTATGCTATGATAAAAAATCCTGTAACCGGGCAAATCCAGGAACTGAACGATTGGAAACTCCTTTTGCAAAAGCGCAAAAACTTCCCCTTCGGCGGCTATAGAAACCTCACAACCAGCTTTTAATAATTCATTTATAATGGGGATACACCTTGTAGCATGTCCCAAACCCCAGTCAAGCGGTGCCACTAATATTTTAACATTTCTCATTGGGGTATTTGTAATTACATTAGTAGTACAATTAATGTATGTAAAAACATATTTTGTACTACAATAATCTGAACCTAAAATAGTTTAAATTTATACTTATGAACGCAATGATTAAGCGAAGTTATAAAATTGTGTTGGTGCTCTTAATGATTGTAATGATGACTGCAAGTTGTGGCATATTTAAAGGAAGTCATGGTAAGAGAGGTTGCGGTTGTCCGAGTAAGAAAGGGATGGTGGGATATTAAAACGTTTTTTTATTTTTTATCCATATTCGAGAAGTTCAAATCCTATAATTATGAAAGCATCTAATCGTGATTTGCTTGTGTTATTGAAAGACGAATCCATGAGCAACCAGGCCATCGAACAGGAAGTAGAGCAGTTAAATGAGCTACTTTTTAATGTAGAATCTGCAGAAACATTTTGCAGAGTAAACGAATTGATTGATATGAACCGTTACAAGATCCACCAGGATCAAAAGTGTCTTGTAGAGGTAATGTATCAAACAGAATTGAAGCCTTTTATGTTTATCAACAATCTTAACTAGGCTTTAGTTATAGTTTAGTTTCTACTTTTATTGCAATATTCAACCCTTTTACAAAACCTGGTTAAATTCCAGTCTTTCGTTATTGGGTCCCAGGATATTGAAATACCTGCACCCCTTTTTCCAGAAATGTAAAAATACGGGAGCGTCTTCTATTACGGTAAAGCCAGCAGCTTTTAGCGTATCAAATGCCTTGTCTATATCAGGTACGTCAAATGCTATGTGATCAATATGCCCATTCTTGCGGTTTATTACCGCTGCCAGTTCTTTTTGTGGCATCTGGTATAATTCAATCACCACCTCTCCACGTTTCATCATTATACAAATTCCTTCTTCTCCATCGTGTGCAAACGAAGCCTGCATTACATTTATAAAGCCAAGCCGTTTATAAAAAGCTTCTGATACAATTATATCGGTTACAGGCACACCCACGTGCTGCAGTCCTTTAATGGCAATGTCAACAGGTTCATTCATCGTTATAAATTTTTTATTGGGGTATAAAAGCTACAGTATATATGTTTTAATCCTGCTTTAAACATACAATCTTTGCGGCATATTATTTTCTTATTTTACTATCGCTATGCAATTGATTGAGTTTACAGAAAGCGGATTGTTTTGTCGTGCCGGAAACTTTTACATAGATCCATGGCGGCCGGTGGGTAAAGCCATTATCACACATGCACACAGTGATCATGCAAGATTTGGAAGCGATCATTATTTATGTCACCACTATACGGCACCGTTATTAAAGCTGCGCCTAGGAAATATTAGTATACAAAGTGTTGAATGGAACGAACCGCTAATGATAAACGGCGTTAAGATTTCATTGCATCCCGCAGGGCATATTATAGGGTCATCTCAAATAAGAGTTGAATATAACAATGAAGTGTGGGTAATAAGCGGTGATTATAAAACAGAGAATGACGGCATTAGCGGCGAATTTGAACCGATTACTTGTAACACATTTATTTCTGAATCTACTTTTGGGTTGCCGATTTATAATTGGAAACCTCAATCACAAATTTTTTCTTCCATCAAACACTGGATCACCGAAAGCCATAATACAGGCAAAGCGCCCGTAGCCATTGCATATAGTTTAGGGAAGGCACAAAGAATTCTGCCTTGTATAAAAGAAATTACGGATAAAATTTTTGCACATGGTGCCGTATGGAATGTACACCAGGCATTAATGAATGCCGGATGGGATTTACCACATATGGAAAGAATTACGCCGGATATGCATAAAGATATATTTAAGAATGCTGTTATTATAGCTCCGCCTAGTGCGGATGGCACACCATGGATGAAAAAATTCAGTCCATACAGCGTGGGCGTATGCAGCGGCTGGATGCAGGTACGCGGCAACGTGAGAAGAAGAAATGCAGATGCCGGTTTTGCCTTGAGCGATCATGCGGATTGGAACGGGCTTTTAACGGCGGTAAAAGCAACAGGCGCCGAAAAGGTTTTTGTTACGCATGGATTTCAGTCGGTGTTCAGTCGATATCTCAATGAAAATGGAATAGCTGCCGATGAGGTAAAAACAGAATATGGCGGTGAGGAAGAAGAGCAGGAAAAAGCATCTACTAATACTGAACAGGAAAATGTAATTGACACAGGAGAAGAACAATGAAAGCATTTGCTGCATTAATAGTACAACTTGGTACCAGCACAAAAACAAATGAAAAGCTGGATGCGCTCTCGCATTATTTTGCCCATGCAGATGATGCAGATAAAGTTTGGGTGATTGCTTTGTTTAGCGGCAGAAGACCAAGACGCATTATCAGCTCGTCCTTCCTGCAATTATGGTGTATGGAAACAGCAGGCTTACCTGCGTGGCTCTTTGAAGAATGTTACCACACAGTGGGGGATCTTGCAGAAACAATTGCTTTATTGTTACCTGATGCAGGTGGGCAACTGAATGATTCAACACTGTCGGTTCTGATTCAAAAATTAGTGACTATTGAAAAGGAAGATGATAATATAAAAAAGGATTTTGTGATCGATACCTGGATGAGGATGGATAAAGACGAACGCTTTGTATTCAATAAACTGCTTACAGGCAATTTCAGGATCGGCATCTCACAAAAAACAATTGTAAATGCACTTTCAAAAACCGTTAATCTATCTTCCAGCATCATTGCCCATCGCATCAGCGGCAATTGGGATCCCTTTACTACTTCCTTTACTGATTTATTAAGTGAGCAGTCAACCAATATTGATTTTTCAAAACCGTATCCTTTTTGCCTGGCATATGCATTAGTTGGAGATCCCACGGAATTGGGCAGTGAAAATGAGTGGCAGGCAGAATGGAAATGGGATGGTATCCGCGGGCAAATGATCAAAAGAAATAATGAGCTTTTTGTATGGAGCCGTGGAGAAGAATTGATGACAGAAAAATTTCCCGAATATGATGCGCTTAAAAACCTGTTACCTGAAGGGCTGGTATTGGATGGAGAGATTATTCCCAGTATAGAACAAAAACCGCTTCCCTTTGCTTTATTGCAAACACGTATCGGCCGCAAAAACATCACAAAGAAAAACCTCCAGGATGCACCCATCGCATTTTTTGCATATGATGTATTAGAGCATGAAGGAGTTGATATAAGAAATGAACCACTCGATAAAAGAAGGCTGCTGTTGGAAAATATTGTTAGTTCCATTGCACATCCGGTACTGCTGGTTTCGCCGGTTATCGAATATTCATCGTGGGAACAATTGGCTCACCTACGAAGCGGATCCAGGGATATAGGGGCAGAAGGAATTATGCTGAAAAAAAAATCTTCCGTTTACCAGGTTGGAAGAAAAGTGGGCGATTGGTGGAAATGGAAGATTGATCCGCTGGTGATTGATGCAGTGATGATATATGCGCAAAAGGGACATGGTAGAAGAAGCAATTTATATACCGACTATACTTTTGCGGTAAAAGATGGTGATAAGTTGGTAAGCTTTGCAAAAGCCTATTCCGGTTTAACCGACAAGGAATTTGCGCAGGTAGACGCCTTCATTAAAAGAAACTCCATTGAAAAATTTGGCCCGGTAAGAACTGTAAAGCCCGAACTGGTTTTTGAAATAGCTTTTGAAGGAATTGCTGCCAGCAACAGGCATAAATCAGGTGTAGCATTAAGATTTCCCCGTATCAACCGCTGGAGGAAGGACAAAAAGCCAGATGAGATCAATACACTGGAAGACCTTAAAAAAATGCTGGATGTATACGGAAAAGCCTGATGGTATTTGTTTTCAATATACCTTCATACTCTAAGTATTTCAGATGAAAAGAAAAATTTTATTGATAGCGCTGATGTGCTGCGGCATATATGCAATGGCTCAGCAGAAAAAGAAGAACGCACATGGCAAATCATTCCGCGTAATTGTTCTTTTTGAAAACGGCGGACATCACCTTGAATTTACCAATGCTGCACAGCCCTGGTTGAATGAGCTTGCTAAGCAAAAAAATTTTACGATCGATTATATTACCAAAACAGATACGATTGATGAGACTTTTTTAAAAAATTGCCGCCTGTTTATTCAGTTGGATTATGTGCCTTACGGATGGAAAGAAAAAGCACAAAAAGCTTTTATAAAATATATTGAAGAAGGATGGGGGGGATGGATTGGTTTACACCATGCAAGCCTATTGGGCGATTTTGATGGCTACAAAATGTGGCCATGGTTTTCTCATTTCCTTGGCAACATTGAGTACACCAATTATATAGCAACATTTGCAAAAGCCACAGTACATATAGAAGACCGGTCGCATCCTGTAGTAAAAAATTTACCTGAAAAATTCACCATAGAGAAAGAAGAGTGGTATACTTATAACAAAAGCCCACGCCCCAATGTGCATGTTGTCGCTTCAGTGGATGAAAACAGCTACCAGCCTGATTCGGATAAAAAAATGGGAGATCATCCTGTTATATGGTCAAACCCCAAAATGCATGCAAAGAACGTGTATATTTTTATGGGGCATTCGCCCGATTTGTTTTTAAATCCTGCTTTTACAACTATTTTAAGCAACGCTGTTTCCTGGGCTTCTCACTAAATGTAAGCCATACACGAAAAATTTTTGCAAAGAGCCAGGATGTGCAAAATATATTATGGGTTTCTTAAATAAATGAGTTAACTTAATAGCACTAAAGCTCTTTTTATGATACACCATATGATCTCACGAATAGCCGTCTGGCTTTTAGCGATTGTACTCATCTTTTTTGGCATTATGCACTTCAAAAATCCTGATGCAATGCTGGTAATGGTTCCTCTTTTCATTCCTGGAGGTATTGTTTGGGTATATGTGGTTGGTGTCGCGTTTATCCTCGTAGGTCTGGCTTTTGTTATTAATCGTTTTGTAGCCGTTGCTGGCTATGTGCTCGCTGGTTTGTTGTTACTGTTTGTATTATTGGTTCATTTGCCCAATTGGCAAGATTCGGGCGACCCTGCTATGCGCCAGATGGCGTTTATCAACCTTCTGAAGGATACGGCTATTGCAGGATTTGCATTGTTTATTGCAAGCAATGCAAAAAATCAACGGTTGTACGAGTGGAAATAAGTTTGCACAGTACAATTGAAAAAGCATCAGGCGGATTAAAAAATTTATTCTGATGTTATAGGAAAAGTTATGTTTACCATCATGCAAAAATGAATCTGCACTTGTTATGCATGCTTACAAAAAAGGCTTCATCGTACAGATGAAGCCTTTTGTATAAATCAGCAAAGCGATATTATTTTACCGATAGCGCTTTATCAATAAGGAAATTAAGATTGGTGCGGTGCGCACGTGTTTGTTCATTGGTAGAAACGGCAGTTGCCAATAATGCTTTTATCTTTTTAAGAGATGATAATGCTGCGGCTTTGGAGGCATTGTCGTAATTGCTGGGTGAAGACCCGGTTGCAATACCTGCCAATGCTTTTACATATTCTGTCTGCAGGTTCAATCGGTAGAGGTTTACATTTGTTTTCAGATCCTCATTAAAGAAATAATTATTCAGGTCTGATGTAAGATCTGCTGTAGTATAGGCATTACCATACAAACCACTGTTGTTGATCCTCTGTAATGTTACCGGGTGAAGCAATTGCGCCAATATACTTAGCTGAATGGTTTGCGCAATAGATTGTGGTTTATAATCTTCGGTAGAACCAAAGAAACCAAATCCTCTTCTTTGCATTTGCAGGTAAGGAAATAACGCTGCATCTGTATTAAATACACCAGGAGAGAATATATACTTGTTTAACAAAGCCAGGGCCTTCTTTTGTACATCAACAGCCACGGGTGTAAATGGTTTGGCTGTTGTATTCTGCCCTGCAAAACTACGATCAACATATACACCACCGATGTACCTGCTTACGGCATTGGCCATTTGTAAACGTTGATTCTGCAGCATAAGATAGCGCTGACGTAATAACTGGTAACTTTGACCGGCCTGGCTGTAACGCTCTTTCAATTTTGGTATCATAACATTCACCAGCTTAAACCTGTCTTCTGCATAGGCTACCATATCATTACTCATGTCATTTACCATTACGCGGGGGTCTATACCACCACCAGGCGAACGCATATCGTCTGCATCATTACCAAACGTTAACTGCGGTTCTGTGCTACGGCTCAGAATTTTATTCAGGCCAGCCTGTTCATCTGCAGGAGCAAATGGTTTATATCCATACTCAATTGCCCATAAATCGTAAGGACCTGCTTTGGTTGTATAATAATTGCCTTGTTTGCTTCTATCAAGGCTCACATTAATAGAAGGATAATCCATTACAGATCCTATCAATCCTGTTTTTTCAGTTATCGCTTTATTGTTTACTTCCGCAGGGCTTAACATCTGGCTGGCTTTCATATTATGGTTAAGCCCCAGCGTATGCCCCATTTCATGCATAATCAAATAAATGAGAAATTCTTTATGCATCTGTTTTACTTCGGCTGGTTTATTATCCAGTGTTTCCAGCATGGTAAGTCCTGCAAGGTATTGGGCTTGCAACTCACGCGCTATATTACAATACTGTAAGTGTGATTTATCAAAAGTAAGATGGGGGATATTGCTGTTCTCTTCAGCCTGCCATGGTAACTGTACAGCAGGTAAACCAGTGGCAGCGCTTCCGTTAAACAGATCATCAAACACAGGGGTGCCTGCACCACTTCTCCACTCTACTGTAATATCGGCACCTAAGATCTGCCCCGTACGTGGATTAAAAAAGCTGGGTCCGATGGCGCCATAACTTGGATAGGCGCTGCTTACCCAACGGATAACATTGTAACGAATATCTGCAGGATCCCAGGTAGCTGTATCCGGCATTATCTTCATTACAACAGCATTTTTAAAACCTGCTTTTTCAAACGCTTCATTCCATTTTTCACCAGCCTCTTTTATAATTTCCCTGTACTCAACAGGCGTAGTATTTTCTATCCAGTACACTAAAGGTTCAACCGGCTCGCTGATGGCAGCAGAAGGATCTTTTTTTACAAGGTTCCACCTGCTTATAAAATCTTTATAAGGCGTAGCAGAAATAGAAGTAAGATCCTGTACCTCTGCTCCAAAATAACCAATACGTGGATCATCATGACGGGGACGATAGTCGTTTTGGGGCACAGCCAGAAAAGAATGCTGCATACGGATGCGGTTGTAACGTGCATCCGTAATATCTGCTCCCCCACCATTAAAAGGCATAGGATTATCGTATGCGAGATCTACAATAATATCAGTATTATCAGGATAAGATCTGATCTGTGTGTATTTTGATTTTGCCGGATTAAGCATACCAAGGCTAAAATACATAGTGGGTGGTATTCCCGGAGGCATCATAGGTTTAACAGGATCTAATTTTTCACTCAGGAACAATCCATCAGCAGCTATAAGATAACCGGTAGAATCTTCCGCAATTACTTTTTCTGTATAAAAAGTAGCTGGGGCTGCATCAACATTGGCTGCTTTACTTACCGCATTGGTTGAGTCATAATAAAAACTGGTATTCTGTTGCGAAAACTCCAGTTTGTCAAAGCTTTTGGCTATAGAAAAAATCATGGTAGCCCTTATCATATTCTGGTTCAGGAACAATGATGTAGGTCCACCCATAGAAAAGCTCTGATAAATAAATTCTTTTCCTAACTGGTCTTTTTTGATATACAGTTGAGTGCTGCCGGTTGCTGTATCCTGGTATACAACAAACAGCCCTTCATTTTTTTTGCTTGATTTTACCTTATCTGCAACAGAAGGCTTTGGAGGAACAGGGGGCGCCACTTTTTTTGCGGTATCAGCCGCAGGAGCAGCTCCTTTTTTTTGTGCGAAAACCACAGTGCTGACAGCGCAGCAGGCTATGGCCATAAGAATATTCTTTGCATGCATAAGCAATAATTTTTAACCAAGTTAAAAATATTGCCTGTTACCGCCGCATCAATTTTTTAAGAGGCGTATTGCCGGGTTAACAGAATAAAAAAAATTACGAGAGGCAAAAAGGGTAATTAGCCGGTGCACATGGGTTATACAGCTATTATAGAATAAATAGTATATTAGAGTATGATTGTTGAAGAATCTGCGCCTAAGTATTACACCTTAATGACACCTGCCGAATATCTATCATGGGAGCGAAAAGAAACAACTAAGCACGAGTATGTTTCGGGAACTATTGTTTCTATGGCTGGTGCTTCTCCAAAACACAATCTTATTCTTTCTCACATAATATCTGCAACTGACTCTTTTCTTAAAGGAAAACCTTGTAATATTTACCCGAGTGATTTGCGTAGTTATGTGAAATCAAAAGAATCTTATTTTTACCCGGATGCCAGTATAGTATGCGGTGAACTTGAATTGAGTGATGATATAAAAGACACGGTAAAAAACCCAGCAGTAATTTTCGAGATTCTTTCACCTTCAACAGAAGATTATGATTTTGGTAAAAAATTTTTTTACTACAATATGCAGATCGAGTCACTGCGGCAATATATTACAATAGATTCTACGAAAATGTTTATCCGCATAAGTAGAAAACAACCCAATGATGCCAGGAAATTTGAGGAATATACACAAAACAGCGAATCATTATGGATCAATACAATTGAATTTTCAATTCCCCTGCATGATATTTACGAAGGTATTTTCATGTAACAGCATCAACACTATATTACTAAACATCAACAGATTTTTCGCTTTGGTCTTCTACTTTTAAACGGGCATATTCTTCTTTGTATTCATATTTCCAACGGTTATGGCTCCATAGATATACTTCAGGCTGATTTCGAATCACTACTTCAAGATACCGTACATAATCAAGCGTTAATTGCCCGTCTTTCATAGAAGCCGGGTCTTCTGTAGCCAATTTTGTTTCTACAAGATAATAACCACGTTTGGGTTTTGAAAAACGTGCAAAAACAACAGGAATATTATTAATCCTCGCATTTTTTTCAGGACCAGTTACAAAAGGTGTCCAGCGGTCGAAGAATTTAACCCAGTATGCTCGTTCAGGTGATCCGGGGTTTTGATCTGCCACCAATGCAAGCAGGTATTGTTTGTTACGATAAGGCAGCATAGCATTTTTCATGTCTGTGGCGGGCAGCATAGTAGTACCCGTTTTTTCCCTGAAATATTTAAACACGCGATCCAGTACTTTACTTCCTATAGGAATATATACGGCGAGGTAAGGATAAAGCAATTCTTTTGCCACCCTCACATTTACCCATTCCCAATTAAAATTATGACCTGCATGTACCTGGCAGCTTTTACCTGTTGCATATAGCTCATTAAAAATAGAAGGATCAAATTGTATTCGTTTCTTCAAGCTTTTTTCAGACATCGAGAGTAACTTGATGGCTTCTAAAAAGGTGTCGGTAAAATTTCTGTAAAACTTTTTGATGATGGCTATCTTTTCATCATGGGTTTTTTCAGGAAAAGCAATTGTCAAATTCTTCAGCAATACTTTTCTACGGTACTTTAAAACATAATGAAGCAAAAAGCAGATACCATCAGAAATGCGATAAATGATCCAAAGCGGCAAAAAGGAAAACAAATACAAAAGGGCTAATACTACATAATACATCCTGCAAAGATAAAATGATATTGTTGATTGCTGGTTTATGGATTTTGGGATTTGCGATAAAATCGAAAATCACCAGATCGCTTTAACAATCTTAAAAACTATGCTATAAATCCCACTGATATTATAATACAATATTCTGCAGCAATCCACTCTTATATGGATAATCGGTATTGTAATGCAAACCCCTGCTTTCATGCCTGAACGTAGCGGATTTTACAATGAGATATCCTGCGGTGATCATATTTCTCAATTGGCACAATTGAGGCGATACTTCGGTGGTTTTATATAGTTCTTCTGTTTCTTCATGCAAAAGATCCAGCCGGCGCATGGCACGTTCCAAACGGGTATTGGTTCTTACTATACCCACATAATCCGTCATCAGCAATTGAAGCTCCTTCAGACTCTGTGTAATCAAAATCATTTCTTTAGGCGCAGTAGTACCTTCTGTACGCCAGTCAGGAATAGCATTCCTGTTCCAGCTGCCCCATTCATTGCCATTATTATCCTTCATCTTCTTTACAGCATCAATATATGCCCTGTGTGCAAAAACCATTGCTTCGAGTAGGGAATTACTTGCCAAACGGTTGGCGCCATGTAAACCAGTGGAAGCGCATTCACCCGCCGCATATAAATGACGGATAGATGTTCTTGCCCACTCATCTGTTTTAATACCACCACAACTATAGTGCGCAGCAGGCGCCACAGGAATCATATTTTTTGTAACATCAATGCCCATCGAGATGCATTTCTCATAAATGTTGGGGAAATGATGCACGAATTTTTCTATATCCATATGCCGGCAATCAAGCCACACATGCTCGGTACCAGTTCTTTTCATTTCATTATCGATAGCCCTTGCTACAATATCGCGGGGCGCTAGATCTCTCCTTTCATCATATCTTTCCATAAAAGCCTCGCCATCGCTGTTGCGTAATATGCCACCATCGCCCCGCACGGCTTCTGTAATTAAAAAAGCCTGTCCTCTTAAACCTGCTTCGTATAATGCCGTTGGATGAAACTGTATAAACTCCATATTTTCAATTCTACCCTTGGCGCGATACGCCATAGCAACACCATCTCCGGTAGCAATAGCAGGATTAGTGGTGGTACGGTATACCTGGCCATTGCCTCCTGTTGCTAATAATGTAATAGAAGCATGTATGGTTTCTATTTTTTTAGTTCGGAGATTTAAAGCATATACACCAAAACACTCGATATCGGGCGTGGCTTTGGTAACAAGAAAACCCAGGTGGTGCTGGGTGATGATATCAACCACAAAGCAATGTGTAACTACTTCAATATTGGGTTGATTTTTTATAGCTTCCAGCAAAGCCCTTTCCATTTCCCTGCCGGTAACATCTTTGTGATGTAGTATGCGGAATTCACTGTGACCGCCTTCTTTCCCTAACGCGTAGTCGCCGTCGGGTTCTTTATCAAACTTAGCCCCCCATTCAATAATCTCCCTGATGCGGTCTACGCCCTCTTTCACTACAATTTCAACGGCTCTTTCGTTACACAATCCATCGCCGGCAATGAGTGTGTCTTCAATATGTTTTTCAAAACTATCGTTTTCATTGTCCCATACGCCTGCAATACCGCCCTGTGCATATTTGGTATTGGTTTCATCAGAAGTGGTTTTGGTAAAGATGAGTACTTTTTTATCCGGGCAGTCGTGTGCCACTTTTAAAGCATAGGTAAGCCCCGCAATACCGGAACCAATGACAAGAAAATCTGTTTGCATACTGAATGGTGAATGTTTGATGCAAGATAACTAAATGTGTTGCAAACGTTTCGTTTTGATTATAACATATGCGTTTAACTTTTTATACTCTGCATAACAAAATTTTTTTCAGAAATTTGATATTGGAGGTTACAATTCAGCTATCGGTGCTGACTAAACTTTTATAGAATGAAAAAATGATGAGCGGGCTTAAAAGATACATGCTGTTCTGCTGCTGCTTTGTGCTTTTCTCCTGCAGCAAAGGCGATGATAATATTATTGATCCACCTGGCGGCGGCGATACCACTGCTGTAAATCCCTTCAACTATACCGACTCTGTTTTCTACCTTAATTCCGGTCAACAGGATTATGAAGTTTCCCCTGTTCAATCCCGTAGGGGAACATATTACGGTTTTCCGGAAGGAATAGATATTGATAAAAATACAGGCACGATCAACGTTTCAAAGAGCGAAACAGGATTAAAGTACCTGGTTTCCTTTGTTCCGGATGATCATTCAGATACACTCACCACTTTTGTAACTATTTCGGGGATCAATTACCTGGATGGATTTTATAAATTGGGAACAGCAGATTCAATTCTGAAACCTGTATATAATGGAATACCCGAGGCTGCTATACCCGGGCTTAATAACGGAACAGTTTTCGATATTGGTTCAGGCTGCAACGACCAGGGTTGTAATGTTATACCTGAAAGTGCAGTTATTAATCTTGCACAAACCGTTCGCAATGGTGTTTTTGGTAAAACGCCATCCAATAACGATCGCCATGAATTTGAACTGGTATATCGTATTAATGATAAAAGCGGCAAGGCAACCAATAAACTCAAAGTAAAACTCTATTACTTTGAAACGATGGCCGATGTTACTCCGGAGGCTGATAGTATTATTTCTTCAAGGCAAGGAACAATAATAACCAAATCAAGCTCCGCTCCGTCGCTTAGTGTTCAACAGAGAATTGCTAAACCACGGCCGCCGTGCATTTTTATAGTAGGGCGCTAATATTTTAAAACCATTGATGCTGAATGTTGTAATTTCAGTTACACCCAAGGGGTAACGAAACTTACACGCATGCTCAGACGATATTTATTACTCTCCCTGTGTTGCATAATGGTTTTTATGCCTTTTGGACAGCTTAAAAATCTATCTTTAAATTATCATGATCTTTACCTCGCCGCGGAAAAGTTTTATAATAGTGATAAAGCAAATGAAAAGACAGATAGTATTGCATTAGCAGCCTATACAAAAGTTATTCAATTGCTGGAAAACAGCAATATCAATGATTCCATATTATTTGACAGCTATTATAAAAAAGGGCTTTTACTAACAAGCATTCAGAATGATTCCGGAGCTATACAAGATTTTCTGACCGCTATCAAACTCAACAAATCTTCATCTGCAATTCCTGATTCCATTTCATTTTTGCCATGGGTTTTTGCCGGAAGCAATTATTACAGCAGGTATATGCCCGACTCTGCATTATCCTGTTATGAGCAGGCTGAAGCTTTGTTGTTGCTGCATCCGCACCTGGAAGAATCAGAACGGCTTTTTAATAAATTGGGTGTTTTGTATTATGATGCCGGAGATTATAAAAAAAGCATTGCGTATTTTAACAAGGCACTTTCACTGGTAGATAGTAGCAAAACCAATGCATACTTCCTGGTAAATTATAAAAACAATATTGCTTCTGCGTACAGGAAGCTTGGATTGTATGATAAGGCGCTTGAGATATATAAGAGCTTAATCTCAACCAATATTTATAAAGATAAGTTACTCCATAATATAGGCGTGACCTATGCTGACGAAGGAAATTTTGAGCAGGCTCTTTTTTTTCTGAAACAGGTGCCTTACAAAAATATTATTCTGTGTAATGATGTGGCAAGAGCATACATAGGGCTCGACGATCTGAATTTGGCAGAACAACAATTAATAGATGCGTTACAATTATTAAAGGAAACTCCTCAACATAATAGTTTTGATATCGCAAATATGTGGAAGCTGCGCGGCAACATTATGATGGCCAAAAACCACCCGCTTTCTGCATTGGAATTCTATCAACAATCTATAAATACCATCTACCCTTCTTTTAAAGACACATCTATATTCAGCAATCCACAGCATTTTAAAGGGCTCTACCCCTTTACTTTGTTATTTGATGTGCTTAAAAGTAAAGCCAATTGTTTTAATGTGTTATATA
This sequence comes from Agriterribacter sp., assembly GCA_047600465.1. GTDB lineage: Bacteria > Bacteroidota > Bacteroidia > Chitinophagales > Chitinophagaceae > Agriterribacter. The sequence goes on along the minus strand of JASGKU010000004.1, from coordinate 1,013,145 downwards.
AGCAATCACCATTTGGAAACGATTACCTGGAGCTGGCGTTCTCAACCTATGCCTCTGTTTTTGAATTGACGCATTATATGGAGCGCATATATGGCTCTGATGAATCAAGATTGTTTCTTAAAAAAAATGTAGATCTTGTTTATAAGGCGGCTGTAGAAACAGGGATTCAATTGTTTGAACGAACAGGAGATAGCAGCTATCTTAAAAAAACGGTTGAGTATGCAGAGAATAATAAGGCTTCTGTTTTGCAGGCCGGCTCACGGGGATTAGCGTTAGAAACAATGAAAGATATGCCTGTTGATTTACTGCGTAAAGAGAAACAGCTAAAGGCGCATCTTACTGCTTTAAATCTTAATGAAACAGCAACCCTATCTTCCCAACAGGAACAAAAAGAACTGGAGATTGAACTTTCACGTGTACAGCAACAGTTAGATCAGCATCCTGCGTATTATAACTTGAAATTTGGTTATCGATCGCATAGTATAGATGAGTTGCAGCACGCATTGCTGAATGATCAACAGGCAATTATTTCCTTTTATGAAACAGATAGTAGCCTCATCCGTTTTTTTGTTACCAAACAACATTTCGGCTATCTAAAAACAGCTTTACCAACAGATCTGCAAAACCAGGTACTAAGCATAAGAGCACAAATGGATTCAGCATTTGATGCAGCTAAAACCAATTTGTATACTGCTCTATATCAAAAATTGATTGCAGGATTGCCCCAGGCAATATTTCAAAAGCCTCACTGGATTGTGGTACCTTATGGAGAGATCAGCTATTTACCATTTGAGATATTGATAAATCCGGCAAATAAACGAACGTTGCTGCAGGATTATGCCATTAGCTATCAGTATTCAGTTAACTTTTTGAATACAGCTCCATCACCGGGAAGCGATTACAGCGTATTAGCCATGGCCCCATTTGCAAACACAAATAAAAACCTGGAGTCATTACCCGTATTAGCTGCGTCACTGCATGAAATAAATGGTTTGCCAGGTACATCGTTGATAGATAGCGCTGCCAGCAAAAAGGCTTTCGTATTACTGGCTGCTGATTTTACTGTACTTCATTTGGCTACACATGCCATAGCAGATGATAGTTTACCCGAACGCTCTCAAATCTTTTTTTACTGTAAAAACAAAGACGCAGATACAAGTTTTCGCCTGTACGAGCAGGAAATATATAATCTTTATCTTGACAATACAAAGCTTGCCATTTTAAGCGCCTGCGAAACGGGTGGCGGACGATTGATAGGCAGTGAAGGTATTATTAGTTTATCAAGAGCCTTTGCTTATGCGGGTTGCAAGGGAACGATCACCTCATTATGGAGAGCTGAAGACAAGTCGACTGCTTTTATTATGCAGCGGTTACATACTTACCTGCAAAAAGGAAATGCAATTGACGATGCATTACAAAAAGCAAAACTTGATTTTTTACAATCCACAGATATTCCACCAGGGTTTAAAAAGCCTGCGTTTTGGGCAACCCTGATTCTTATTGGCGATGCGCATCCGCTGGTAAAATCTAATAGTTATTGGATGCTGGTAGCAGCGGGTATAATTTTACCTGTGCTCTTTTTTGTTTTCATAAAAGCAAAAAGCCGCACGAAATAATACGCTGCGGCAATTGCGTTTTATAGGTATTAAAGAGATATAGTTCCAACATGTGCATCTTCACCTTTCGATACAACAACAGGGGAAATAATTTTATCAGCATACCCGGTTGCAGTAGGATGCACCAGTAATTTGTATGAACCGGCTTTCAATCCTATAATTTTAAATTCTCCTTCTCTTGTTGGCAAAGCACTGGTGGTATCTGTACCATTAATGGCATATACTACCGCTTTTGCTGCAATGGGAGAGACTCTTCCTTCAATAGAACCTGCCTTGTTTTTGGTAAAAGCTTTAATGTTTGAGCGCAGTTCAAAAATATTATCCTTTAATTCGATGGAGCGTGATGCATCAAAATCAAGCCAGAGATTTAATTGACTTCCATTAGCGCTTATCATATCATCATCCAGCTTAATGATTACCTGGTTATCCTGATCTTTCACAGCTAAAGCATGTTTTTCGCCATTCAACACTACGCTGTTGCTTCCGCCAAGTGTGATGCGTATTTTTTGAATGCTGCTTGAAGCGATGTTATCTGAAGCGATAAGTGTATCTATGCCATTGCGAAGGCTAAGCAGATCATAAATGCCAGGATTGATATTCAGTGTTATCCATCCTCCGCCACCATGGTCATCATTGCTGTCATCATCACTGCCATCACCATGACGACCACTGCTATTATCATCCCCAAATTCGTGTTCACTTTCGTGATGATCACTATCATCTTCAATTTTTATTTCCATCTTTACTATCTCCACGTAAACGGCATCAAAAGTAAAAGAAGGTGCATCTGTAAGATAAATCCGCAGATCTGTTTTTCCTGAATAATTACTATCACCACTTTTCTGGCAGGATACCAGGATAAAAATAAAAGCAATGGCAATTATGCCCGATACATTAGAACGTTTCATGGAATTATTTTTAAATGATGTTGAATAACTGTGCGTATAAAATTCTCCGGCACACTAACATCTATTTGTCAGGGCAGGTAATATAGATGTAACCGTAATTGAAAAATATTTTTTTAAACAGAGAATATTGAGTGGAAACTACAATGAAGAAACGCTATTTGGTTTTAAAAGAAAGCATTTTCAATTTGATGAGTAACCATTTGCTTACTCTATCGTGATAAGCATGGCTTGTATCATTATATATTTTTTCAAAAATGCTGTAAGCCTGGGATGGCTCATTATTGCGCAGGTATGCCAAAGCAAGATAATAATCCAATTCCTGTTGCTGAAGCGCAGCAACGGAAGCGGTCTGTATACTGCCAAGCTGATCAATAGCTTTTTGAGGTTGGTTTAATTCTATGTACGATATACCAGCCATGAATTTTTCCTCTGTAGATGGAGTCGCTAACTTTTCAAACGCGTTAATATATAAATCGTACTTTTTTTCCTGGTAATATGAAGTTGTGGTATGTGTAACAGAATCTCCTCTTAGATTCGGCAATTCATATGTTATGTACTGACTTGAAAATATACTTTGTGAGGAAAGAGAAAAGTATTCAATCAGCCCCGCAGCAAAAAGAACAATCACTATAGCGGCAGCAATTTTTAAAGGAGAAGAAAACATGTTTACAAGGCGCGATTTTGCTGGTTTATCTGCCATTGGTTCTTTCAGTTCCTTCATCATTTCCTTATGCAACCTGGAAACATCTGTTGTAATTCCATAGTGCCTTACTGCTTTTTGAGAGGTACGTACAGCATCTAATTCAGCTTTTAGCTTGTTGTCTTCCGCCATCTCATTTTCAAGATGGATCCGCTCTTCTTCACTCATCTCATTATCAAGATAGCGGACCAGTCTTTCTATATCAGTATCTTCATTCATGCCAGTAAGCAGATTTGAATGTGTTTAATAAATTCGAATCAGCAGTAACCCTTTTCTCCAATTCTTTTAAGCATTTATATTTTTTATTTCTAACCACTTGTTCGTTCTGATAATCTAATGTTTGCAGTATTTCTTTCATCGGCAAATTGTGGTAATAAAAAGCCAACAAAATTTTTTGACAGGTTTCTCCAAGCTGCTGTAGCAAACCAGACAATATTTTCCTTGCTTCACGACCTTCTATTAATTGGCCAAAATCAAAATCAACCTTTTCTTTAGACACTTCAAATTTTTCTTCTCTTACTTTAGATCTATCTCTTTTACCAAGCTCATTGATCCACATATTCCTGGTAAGTGTATACAAAAAAGTACTTATACTGCATTCGCCCCTAAACCTGCCATCACGCACCAATTCAATAAAGGCCACTAAAACCTCCTGGAATATATCTTGTGCATCACTTTCCGTACCACTGTTCTGTGTTACATAATATGCTGAAAGCCTGTAATATTCCCTATATATTTTTCGTATAGCATCATCCTGCTTTTCATTGGTTTGCAAATCCTCCAGTAATTGAAAATCCGAAACACTCTTTGGGTTTGCCATGCATTCTTATCTATTAGTCATTGAAAAAATGGTTTTGTAACCGGTGGGAGATAAATAAAATTAAAAAGTTTTATACAATAATGCATCTACTTTAACCCAATTCTCTTTTTGATAGTGAGCCAAACAGGTTTTACGTCAGGAGAAAGATTAAAATAAACAATAGCACTCCCGTATAATAACATAAATAATATACTTCTTGAAAAGAGTCCTGCAAAACCATGTATGTTTTTGCAGGTAAAATAACATAAAAAGTAACTGGCGGCCGCTGTAATGATAGTATAAATAGTAGCGTTGGTAAATGGTTGCAGTTTAAATTTCATCCATAAAAAAACAATTCGGATAGAATTGTAAATAGTAGTTGAGATTAAAAATGCTACAGCCGGCCCGGTAATGCCCATTTGCTTTACAAGAATGTATGTAAGTGGTAAAGTAATTCCTAACAGAATAATGCCACTTGTAAGCTCAAACTTCCAGTAGTTGGAAGTGCCAATGATCTGCGCATTTAATCCAGTGCCTAAATCAATTACCTTGGCAGCACCCAGCAATAAAAATGCATTAAAACCAAGCGTAAAGCTTTCTTTTAGTCCGAAGGTATATATGGCTTCTTTATAATTCAATGCTATTAATACAAAAAGGCCCAGCCCAAACAACAACAGGTTGATAGATGAGCGTTGATAAATTTTTTGTATCAGAGCCACGTTTTTATCTCTCCAGGCTGCGATAAATGCGCCACGGAAGCGCCTACTATTCCCCTTTGAGGCGCTTGTATAATACTTGTCATAGTTTGAGCCAAAGTAAATATTGCAGCTTGTCCTAATCCATCCGGCAAAACCGAGGCAATGATAAAAGAATCAAAAACCTGTGATATGGTAAACACCAGTAACCCTGAATAAACAAACAAGCAGAAGGATACAATCTTTTTTAAAAAGCGACGCGTTACCTTACTTGCAGAAAATGTGAAATGAATTTTGTTTGTAAAAACGAGGTATAAAAATAATGTTAGTGCTACACTTGGGTAACTAAAAGCATATAGTTTTATAAAAGGCGAAAAACCTTTTATTACATTGAGGGCAAACAATGAAATTAAAACCGTTGTAAATAATCTCCATTGCACTTCTCTCAAAAAATTGGTAAATACAGATTTATGGAGTGTTTGCGCGTACGCTTCAAGTATAGTATAAATGGTTAATCCGAAACCAAGCGGAAAGATCCAATAATAATACTGCACAAGTTCTGCGGCATTGGTTTTGTATTTTTTTATTACAAGATCCTTAAACAGCCATCCGGCAAGCATAACTATGCAAAAACCGATTATGCCTACCAATAATGCCCAGGACATCATGTCGTTTTTTCTTTCCGGCAAATGGCGTTTATAATAAGGGAAAAATTTAAAAATATAAGAAGGTGTTGCAAAACATGCGAAAGCCTGCATTGTGGCGGCGATAGCTATAAAAATTCCGGTTAGTCCATATTGAGATTCTGTAAAAAGCCCTTTTTTAGTGAAGAAATACACATTGAGCATCCCCACAGCAAATCCCACATATATTACAATCGATGAAATAATGCTTTGCCTTCTGATATTGCTCATGCGGTAAAGATAGCCTGTAAAAGAAAATAATCAACCGCTCTTTAAAATACGGTTGTTAAAACTAGTATAACTGCGGTAACAAATTATTTCTCTTGTTGTTTCAATAGTTGTTTTGCACCCACCTGTTATTTATACCAGAGCTATTATCTGTTTTTACTTCCCCGTTTGTAAAGCGATGTCTAAAGTATTTGGGCTATGTATTTTCTAGTTAATCATTAAACCTTCATTCTATGCTACACAACGCTACGAGGATAAAAGATCCTCCACTTTATTAACCATTTTAATTATTCACTCTTTAAAATTCTTGTTGTAAAACCAGGGCAACCTCTATTTGCCTAAATCATAGGGCGTTTTACCTGCTACGAAAAGGAGGTTTTATAAACACACAATTTTTTGTATGAAAAAGCATGATAAAGAGTCGCAGGATAATGGGCGACTGGTTGAGTTCAGGAACAACAGTAAATTGTTACTATTTGAAAACCCTAATTATTTTGGTATACAGGATACAGAGAATAAAGAAATTGCCGAATTCAAACCTGTTTTGGATCTTTTGTTCAATACAACGTTTGAAGAATTAACCTGCGTTAGTTATAACCCTAAACTACAGCGGTTAAGCGCCAGTATAAAAATAAAACAAAGCACTGGTTATGCCGGCGGGCCTTGTACTCCAGGGAGTAAAGAATTTGTAAGATTCTTTGTAAGCTACGATAACGGAGCTACCTGGGATGATGAGGGCGTTGTAGATTTTGATGCACACGATCTGAATTTCGACAGTGATATATGTTATGAATTGGGTAAAGCATTTAAACCTAAAAAGAAAAGTTGCTGCGATAAAACACCCGTTCTTCCACTGGTCAGGGCAATTCTTTCATGGAATACTGTTCCACCGGCTGGCATATGGTGGTGGATACCTATTTGGGGCAACAGGATGGATGCTTATATTCAGATAGCACCTTCTACTAGTATTATTTGTTATTTTGATAAACTGTTTACCAAAGTAGATATAAAAATCAATGAAGAACAATTTGCATTTTTAGATGAAGCAACAGCAGACTTTGATTGTGCTCCTCAGGTAAACGAAGAAACCATTCCATTACAGCAACTTAAAAAATATTATGCCGGAGCAGTAGAAGATGCCAGAATCGGGCACAGCCTGGCATACACTTTATTAGATGCTAATACCGCGATAAGCGATAATAAGTTTGAGCTGTTTAAAAAATACGATCTTGATCTGACTGCCATACTTGATTTTCTCAAAGTCAAACAATTCAACTCCGGTTATGAAGAAGTAAAATGCGTTGGGTTAAACAGAAATTTCAACCTGCTCAATGCTGCTATACAAATAAAAAGGCCAACAGGATATTCCGGAGGTTTATGTACAAAAGGAAGCACAGAATACCTGGCATACTATATGGATTTTGGCGGCGGTTGGGTGTATATGGGTACCAGTTCTGTAAATGTGCACGATATTCCTACCATTCCTAAAGAAGGTCTGTGGTATAATGCGCCGTTATCAGTATATCTTACTCCGTACCAAAAAAAGTGGTGTGCTACCGGCAAAGCGAAAATAAGAGTGATACTTTCCTGGAATGTAGCTCCACCTGTTGATCCTAACTGGGTGGCACCATGGGGAGACTGGGAAGAATGTAATGTGGAAATAAAACCATTGCCAAAAGATGTACCGGAGGGAGAAATATATCCATTTATAGAGTTACTGGGAGGCATGGCAGTGAATTTGATCAATAGCTTTACGGGTAATGCTACAGGGTTACATACCCTTGGACTTATAGCAACCGATAGTCCTTTTGACGGAAACATTACCATAAGAGGAAGACTGTTTAATCAGAACACCCACACATTTAAATACAGGCTTCTTGTTACAGAGCCTGGTACAGCAGAACATCCGGTGATGGACGCGATAAATTTACAAACTGATACATTCGGAGTGATTTCATCGCCAATAACATTAACCCCGGTTGCACCAGACGGATGGATTAATTATTTAGGCAATCCATTTACCAATACAGTAATTGTAGATGATCTGTTTGGCAATTTTTTACCTACCAAGCAAGGTATACACTATATAAGAATAGAATTCTTTGATGTAACAGCTAATGTAATATACAACAGCAATACGGTAACATTTAATGTTGATAAAACATATCCCGTGTTAGGTATTGATATTACAAGCGGAACCGGTAATTGCGGTGATTTTCTTCCGGGCGATACCATTACAGGTACCTATTCAATAAGCGACGACCGTTGTCATACTATGTCAATGAGTATAACTCCGGCAGCAGAGGCAGCAGGATCAATCATCTCTATTGATGGAGTAGCTATTTCTTACTTGACTTACGACGGAGGTACGCTTGCCAATACGGGGCAATCAGGCACCTGGCAAATACAAACACCTGTAACTATACCACCGTGTGGTTACAATGTATGGATTGATGGTACCGACAGGACTATTGTAAACAGTAGTGGTTTTTATCATTATTCACAGTTGGCGAGAGGATTCTGTGTTCGTCCCATTAATTAGTAAAAGTTAAGGTAACAAGTATGTATTGGTATATGTTCATAAGTGTGCTGGCAGCCTGGAGGGTTACACACCTTCTGCAGGCAGAAGACGGACCTTTTGACATTATCTATCATATAAGAAAAAGAGCAGGCGCAGGTTTCTTCGGAAACCTGCTCGACTGCTTTTATTGTGTAAGCATGTGGGTGGCGTTTCCATTTGCTATATGGTTAGGTAATATATGGTGGGAGAAATTATTGTATTGGCTGGCAATATCAGGATGTGTTTGCTTACTGGAACAATTAACTACTAACAGAAAAGATAATACACCACATTATAAAGAAGATTAAACATACTACTATGTGCAACTGCGGAAATAAAAGAGAAGGGTTGATTCAACAACACTCAACTACCACGGACATTATTTCATCTGGCGCGAATCATATTGCTGCAAACATCAAGCAGGTTCGTTTTGAATATATTGGTAATACAGCATTAACAGTAACAGGAAATGTAACAGGGAAACGATACCGCTTCAGCAGCCCTGGCGAATTTTTACAGGTTGATTTAAGAGATGTTTCAGGGTTAATGTCAATTCCTGTATTAAGAAGAGCCTTGAACTAATTATTGATAAAAAAAGACTAGTGCAACAGTAACAAAAAGTTGGCCCGTTTTATCTCGTATTCAATGCAAGAGCTGTTCGGACAGGCTTCGCAGGAAGTCTGTTCGATTGCTTTTAAAACAGGATCAAAAAATTAAAAATTACAACAATGTCGTATTACGGAAAAAATGGAAATCAATACCAACAACAGATACAGCACTTACAAAATCGCTTTGTTTCAATACGGCAGTATTATACGTTGGGGCCTGATGTGCAGTTTGAATACACAGGAGATACCGAGTTAAATGTAGAAGGTGCAGTTACTGGAAGGAAATATTGTTTTATAGAGGCGGGAAAAGTACAGCCCGTTGATCACAGGGATGCTTCTTCAATGATGAATATAAAAATGCTGAAGAGAGTAGCTTAAATGAATGAAAGATTTTTAAAATTGAATTTACTGTTAGAGAAGATTGATAGATAGTACAGAGAAAGTCTGAAAGACTTTAATTATAGTAACCTATGGTTCCACCCAGGCCTCACTTTCTTTCAAAAGATTAATGAGCTCTTCTACTGCTATATCACTGTTTACAGAACGCTTTACCACCTCTTTTCCACGGTATAAAGTAATTTTCCCAGGACCACTACCTACGTATCCAAAATCAGCGTCGGCCATTTCGCCCGGGCCATTTACTATACAACCCATAATGGCAATCTTCACACCTTTGAGATGATTGGTTACCGAACGGATTTTTGCAGTCGTTTCTTGCAGATCGAATAAAGTTCTGCCGCAGGATGGGCAGGAAATATATTCTGTTTTTGAAATGCGGGTACGCGTTGCCTGCAGAATAGAGAATGCAGTATTATTAATAAACTGCTCCACACTTTTATTAGTGATATAATTTCTGCCGCTTGCATTGGATTGTGCGGCGCTATTAACATAACTGGCGGCGCTCATGCCTAAACAAATGCCATCACCAAAACCATCTAACAACAAAGCGCCTGTTTCGGTGGCAAAATGTATAAGATGTTCATCAGGCGTTTGCCAGTTACTATCTGTAATTAATATTACAGGATGCTGAAGATTTTTTTCTTCCAGCACAACAAACATCCGGCGCACAGATTGCACGGCGTTTTTATTGATGCTGCTCAAACATAATACCACCGTATGATCACCGGGAATACTATTAAGAAGATCAGTATCCTCATTTCCATCATTAAAACAATCAACCATTACAAAATTGATAGCCTGACTTTTTCCTTCACCTGCTGCCGTTGCATATTCCTGCAATGAAAATATCGGGAGGTATTTTTGCTTATCTGAAACATTTAACCATTTGGCAGCCGGAACAATTACTTTTAATGTGCCGGGTAATGCAAAAGGCAATTCCTTTCCGTCATAATAAATATAATCCGCAGCCATATCACCAATATTCCATTTGTCCAGCGCTTCTTCGTAAGTATAGCCAACCCGTTGCAAAGTATCAGCAGTAATTTCTCCTGCTTTACTCAAATCAGCTACTACTACCGGAACATGATGACCGCCGATATTATCAATCTGCAATGTTGCACGGCGTTTGTATTCGAATGGGGAATAGTCAATGGTGAATGGTGAATGGCGAATCTGACTGCCGATCGCCAATTGCTGACCGCTGATTGCCTCTTGCCCCCTGCCCTCTGCCTCCTGCCTCCTGCCTTCCCCATATCTCGTCACTATATCCTTACATACCGGTATTTCAAACTCCGGATCTTCGGTTAGGGATACCCGTATAGTATCACCGACGCCATCTTCTAATAAAGTACCGATACCGATGGCTGATTTTATTCTTCCGTCTTCTCCATCACCCGCTTCTGTTACACCAAGGTGCAAAGGATAATTCTCATGAAACTCATCCGTCATTTGTTGTACCAGTAATCGATACGCCTGTACCATCACCTGCGGATTGCTGGATTTCATACTCAGCACAATATTGTGATAATTTTCATATCGGGCTATGCGCAAAAATTCCATGGCACTTTCCACCATGCCCATAGGCGTATCGCCATAGCGGCTCATGATCCTATCGCTGAGTGAACCATGATTGGTTCCGATGCGCATAGCAGTACCATATTCCTTACAGATTTTTACGAGCGGCGTGAACCGTTCTCTGATCCTGTCTATTTCGGCATTGTATGCTGTATCGGTATACTCAATAAATTCAAACTTCTTTTTATCGATATAATTGCCAGGATTTACCCTCACCTTTTCTATTATTCTTGCGGCAATTTCAGCAGCGTTAGGTGTAAAATGTATGTCGGCAATCAACGGAGTATTATATCCTCTTTTGCGGAGCTCATTTTTAATATTCAACAGGTTTTCCGCTTCCTTTTTGCTGGGAGCTGTAATGCGCACCAATTCGGCGCCAGCTTCAATGCAGCGTATAGATTGTTCTACCGTAGCAATGGTATCCATTGTATCAGTAGTCGTCATGGTTTGGATACGTATAGGATTGAAATTGCCGATAAGCAAATCACCTACATTTACTTCCCTGGTTTTAAGCCTTTTATATTCCGTTAAAGATTCACAATACCATTGCATACAAAAAGTGTAAAAAAATTGAGAGGCAAAGGTACATAAAGAAAATCCACTCCTAATATTCCACGCTGTAAGCCGCAGATTCGGGCTTACTGATCATATCATTAAAAGTGTTGAGAAAAGTGAGCGTTTTTTTATCGGCTGATAATATGGTTTGATTCGCCGTGTATTTTTTTACCGCTTTTGGTAATATGATAATCGTTTTATAATTCATCTCACCCATTATTAAACTCATTTGCTGCATCATCTGCATGGTGGAGTCCTTCAGAATTTTATCAGTAATTAATTGTTTGTTGGTAAGTGTGTTGGCTATCTTTCCGGGTGACGCAGTAAAAGAATAGGCTTCCTGTGTGGGACTTAGCATATTCTTGTTTTTTGAAAAATCAACATCCATATTCTCTGCTGATGCATTATCATCCTGGTTATCGTTATTCATTTTTTTAGAAAGCCCCAGTTTATCAATCACTGCTATATAAGATGACCGCAATTCGGGAAGCTGCGATATATTTTTAAAAGGGAAATGAATGAATACTTTCATTTCTTTTGCTTCTTCATTTGCCTTTATGCGCAGGCTTCCATCCCTGAACATTTCTTTTTCTTTTGCAGTAAGCGCAGTTGAGGTATCGACATAAGGTTTGAAGTAAAGCGTAGAATCTTTCTTTTCCAATACTTTGGCAGAATCTTTTATTCCTCCCATCTGGTCCATCATCGTCATCAGCTTACTCATATCAAGCGTAAGCGTATAATCGCCACTGTTATCCTTATTGATTACAATTTTTTCTTCGGTGTCGAGGCATGAGCTGAACAGCAGAACACATGCCACGAAAAGAGCTGAGATCTTCCTTACCATAACTATTATATTATAAGAATGCAAAAGTATAGGTAATATAGAAAGCATGCAATAGCAGCGATTTTTACATCTTTTTACGCTCCAGAATGCTCCAGTCGCTTTCTTCTTTCACAATAGTATTAGTGAGTTTCCCCAATCCACGTATTTCCAGTTCCACCACATCACCTTCATTCAGCCATTGTTCTGCATAGTTGGGATCATTTGCCTTTCCCGTACCATTCAGTTCTAAAAAGCAACCCGTTCCTACAGTACCGCTTCCTATAATATCGCCGGGGTATAAATCTACTCCGTAAGAGGCTCGCTCAATGAGTTCTGCAAATGTCCAGTCCATAGTACCAAGATTCCCTTTGCTCACCCTGGTGCCGTTTACACGACAAACCATATCCATATTCCAGCTTCTTCCCGCATGATTTTCCTTTGCGGGAATTTCAAATTGCTCCAGTTCATCCAATGTTACCAGCATTGGTCCTAATGCAGTTGCAAAATCTTTTCCTTTAGCAGGGCCAAGATTGAGCTTCATTTCTTCCATCTGTAATGTTCTTGCGCTCAGGTCGTTCATGATCATTAAACCGCCAATATAATTATCAGCATATTCCGCTTTTATATTTCTGCCATGGCGGCAGATAACAATTGCAGCTTCCAGTTCAAAATCCAATTGATTAAAATGATCGGGCATACATTTAATATCACCGGGACCCTGTATACAATGATGATTGGAAAAATAAAAAACCGGGTACTGATCAAATTCCGGGATCATAGATGCGCCCCTGTTTCTTCGCGCCGTTTCTACATGTTGACGAAATGCATACGCGTCGCGGAGAGAAGTAGGAAATGCAACAGGAGATAATAATTGAACTTCCTCAATAGGGATGCCCCTGTTTTGTAAAAACCGTTTTTCCCTCACCGCTTCTTCAGCAGCGCTTGCATGAGGGAATGCGTCTTCCCAGTAATTTAAAAACATGCCCATACTGCCCGGCAGATCGGGATGGAGTTCGTCTGTATTGTATAACATGCCATCCACCAGTATAGCCAGCTGATCTTGCCCATCGTTCAGGTAAGAAACTAATTTCATATAAGAAATTTGATATGCAAGATAGCGGAATGTGAGAAATGAATTAATAAAGTATGCAACGTTCTGTTTTATTCTATTATCAGCCTATATTATGAGAACATATTTCACCTTACTAACCTTTTTACTGTCATCATTGGGCTGTAATAAAAATGAGCATCAAAGTCCTTATTTAAAATGTAGAATAGCATTTGAGAGTGATATAAATTGTGGTAAACCTGTTCTTGACTTTTCTGAAGATTCTGCTGCATTGCGAAAATTTTTGGGTACTCAAAGTATAGGCTACATAGCAATAGGGCTTCCTCAAAACCTGAATATCCAAAATAAACTACTGTATTTATCAATACGTGAAACCAAACCAGAAGAAGCTACCGCATGTATTACGCTTGGGCCTTCTTATCGTAGCTTAACTGTAATAGATGCAAAAGCCAGATAGATTTCGCTCTTAATTCAATTGATTGGTTTTCGTATCTTTTCATCATGACCAGGCTATTGCGTATTCATCATTTCCGATTTCTGCAAATATTTTCTCTATTAATGTTGATTGTATTGCATGCTAATGCCCAGCAAGCCTGGATCCGCATCAATCAATTAGGCTATACATCCAAAGGAATAAAAGTAGCTGTGTGGTGTGGCAAAAAGCAGGCGCTGCCTGCCACATGGAGTGTAATAAATGCAGTTACCAATCAACCGGTATTTACTTCCAAAATCACAAAAGCATTTGGGGCATATGGCCCTTTTGATAAAACAGCGAGGCTTGATTTTTCTGCATATAGCACGCCCGGAAAGTATTATTTAAAAACCGGTGAGATTATTTCGCCCACATTTGAAATAGGGAATGACGTATACAAGGGTGCTGCGGATTTTTGCCTCCGGTATATGCGTCAACAAAGAAGCTGGTTTAATCCTGTATTAAAAGACAGTTGTCATACCAGGGATGGATACACGCTGTATGGACCGATGCCCGACAGTACTTACATGGATGTAAGTGGAGGCTGGCACGATGCTACAGATTATTTACAATATAGCTCAACATCTGCTAATGCTACATTTCACCTGCTGGCGTCTTACCGCGATTTTCCCTACGCGTTTGAAGATCATTACCAGGAAAATGGATTGGAAGGATCTAATACAATACCAGACGTGTTGGATGAAGCGCACTGGGGCTTGGATTGGTTATTAAAAATGCATCCGAAAGACGATTGGATGTTTAACCAGGTTGGAGACGACAGGGATCATATGGGCTTTAGAATGCCACAGGGAGAAAAAGCATATGGACGCGGATTTCGAACGCCCGGTATACTTTGTAACCGGCGAACCGCAGATGAGGGGAAAATATATGAATGCCACAACCGGCACCTCATCCATTGCAGGAAAATTCAGTAGTGCCTTTTCGTTAGGAGCAGAAGTATATCAACAAAGAGATACTTTATTAGCTTCATTATTATATAAAAAAGCTTTGTCCGCCTTTACATATGGATTAAAAAAGCCGGGCTACACACAAACAGCATCGGTAAAAGCGCCTTATATATATGGTGAAGAAAACTGGGTGGACGATATGGAACTGGCTGCTGCTATGTTGACAAATGATGGAACAGATAAATCTGCGATGCTTAATTACGCCTGCGGTCTTGCCCGGCAGGAGCCTGTTACGCCCTGGCTTGGCAACGATACAGCGAGCCATTATCAATGGTATCCATTTATAAACGTAGGACATTATGAGCTGGCAAAAACGTTAACGGGTAAACGAAGGGATTCCGTTATTGCATATTACCGCAAGGGTATCGAAAAGGTTTGGCAAAAAGCTAAGCAAAATGCGTTTTATAGAGGCATTCCTTTTATATGGTGCAGCAATAACCTCACCACTTCTTTTGCTATACAATGTTACTGGTACCTCAGATTAACGAACAGTAATGAATTTTCGGAACTGGAACAGGCCAATATTGACTGGCTGTTTGGATGTAATCCCTGGGGAACGGGTATGGTATATGGATTGCCGCCTGGGGTGATACACCAACAGACCCTCATGCCTCTTTTCTAAAAATCGGGCATTATCCTATTGACGGTGGCATGGTAGATGGCCCGGTATATGGCAGTATTTTCAATAGTCTTTTGGGCATTACCCTTACTAAACCCGACGAGTATGCGCAGTTTCAAAGCAACCTGGCTGTGTATCATGATGATTCCGGGGATTTCAGTACCAATGAACCTACCATGGATGGAACGGCTTCCCTGATTTACCTGCTTGCATCCCTGGAACCGAAACCTGCAAAATCTGTATCTATAAGCAATAATGCATTGCCCACAAACAGAAGCTATAGTTATGGTGGCATAATTCGTGCCGACACTACAAAGAAAACGATTGCTATTGTTTTCACCGGCGATGAGTTTGGAGATGGTGGAGATTTTATAGCAGAAACCTTGAATAAAGAAAAAATAAATGCTTCTTTCTTTTTAACAGGAAATTTTTTCAGGAATTCCGCATTTAAAAATCTGCTAAGAAAATTAAAAACTGCCGGCAATTATATTGGAGCGCATTCAGATAAACATTTGTTGTATTGCGATTGGAACAACCGCGACAGCTTATTAGTAACCAAACCTGCTTTTGAAAAAGATCTGCTGAATAATTATGAAGAAATGAAAAGGTTTGGCATTTCAAAAAAGGACGCACCTTATTTTCTGCCTGCATATGAATGGTACAACGATAGCATAGCATCATGGACAAACGATCAGGCTATTCAGCTGATAAATTTTTCGCCTGGTACCATCAGCAATGCGGATTATACAACACCTGATATGAAAAACTATCGCTCGTCGGATGAAATAATGAAATCAATGCTGCAATATGAACAAACACACAAAAGCGGGTTGAATGGTTTTATATTGCTGCTGCATATTGGTACAGATAAAAAGAGAACTGATAAAATGTATTATCAATTGCCAGAGCTGATAACGTACCTGAAAAAGAAACAATACGCCATGGTTCGGATAGATGAACTACTGCAGTAATACTTAATACTTAATCAAAGAAGCGGCTTCCTTATCCAGCATAATAATTCCGTTGGTATGTTGCCGCATAATACTGGCGGGTATTTTGTTACTTATTTCGCCTTCCATAGTTTGCCTGATAATAGAAGCTTTCTTTTCTCTGTTTGCCAGCAGCAGTACTTTCTTACTTTCCATTAAATGCTGTAAGCCCAACGTAATGCCTTGTTTTAATACAGTTGTTTCTTTAAAATATTTTTGACCTACGCTTACAGTTGTTTCATCAAGGTCTACTATATGTGAATATTTATTGAATGCAACGCCTGGCTCATTAAAACCTATATGCCCGTTCATGCCTATACCTACCAGCATTAAATCAATACCTCCTTTAGCTGCAATAGCAGCATCCATCTTTTTGCATTCTTCTGATGGGTTTTTAGCTAAGGCGTCAAACAAATGAATGTTGGCAGTGTTAAAAGATATGTGCTGAAAAAGATGATGCTGAAAAAAATAATGGCAACTGCCTTCATTATCAGGCGGAATGCCCAGCCATTCATCTAATCCTATAAAAGAAATATTTGAGAGATCTATTTTTTCACGTAGCGCAGTTTCCACTACGTAGGCATAGGTAAGTATAGGGGTACTCCCCGAGGCCATGCATAATACCGCATCCGGTTTTTGTTTTACTGTATCAATTATGTGCCGGGCTGCTTCCCGCGACAAGGCATCGTTATTTTCGAAGATCATCAATTGCATGCTGCAAGATATTGATTTCTGGGTTCCCCGGCTGCACTAGCGCTTATGCTCCGCTGGTTATACCAGCGCTTACTATAAGTTGAATCCTTACGGGTTCGTCGTCTATGTCCCTGAGCAAAAGAGTTATGTTAATCATGGAAGTTATCTTGCGTATGTATTAAGTCCGAAGGACTTTAACTCCTCATAACCCCGGATGTAGTTCGGAGGCTTGCTGCTAACCTGAGAAATTTTAATCAATCATCTTCCGGCGCATAATGGTTACCTTTATGTACATGTCCCGGATTAATTTTTACGATAGTCTCAATTTATTATCCAAGTTCAGTGTGCGTCGTGCATGGAATGCGGGTAAGGTATTGACGAGCTATTATATAAGCAGGTGGCGAAAGCAACCTGTGCAATGGGGTTATCCTATTTCTATTTCTTTTGAGCCTACTACTTCGTGTAACCTTCGATGTCCGGAATGCCCGAGTGGCTTGAGAAGTTTTTCGCGACCAACCGGGATGTTAAAGAAAGATTTCTTTAGACAAACCATTGATGATATCCATAAAGATCTCCTTTATCTTATTTTTTATTTCCAGGGAGAACCATTTCTCAATCCGGCATTTTTAGAAATGGTACGGTATGCGGCGGATAAAAAAATTTATACCGCTACATCTACCAACGCACATTACCTGAATGATGATAATGCCCGCAAAACAGTAGAAAGCGGTTTAGACCGTCTTATCATTTCCATAGATGGCACTACACAGGATGTTTATCAACAGTATCGCAAAGGCGGAAACCTGAGTAAGGTAATGGAAGGCGCTAACAATATTGTTAAATGGAAGAAGAAATTAAAAAGCAAAACACCATTTGTTATTTTTCAGTTTTTGGTGGTTAAGCACAATGAGCACCAGGTAGATGCTGTAAAACAACTGGCAAAAGAAACGGGCGTTGATGATGTATGGTTTAAAACCGCGCAGGTATATGATTATGCAAATGACCCCAATCAACTGATTCCATCTATTGATAAATTCAGCAGGTATAGAAAAAATAAAGATGGCGAATATCAGCTAAAAAATAAATTAGATAACCATTGCTGGAAACTTTGGCACGCTAATGTTATTACATGGGATGGGTTGGTAGTGCCGTGTTGTTTCGATAAAGACGCCATGCATCGGCTGGGTAACCTGCAAATGCAATCGTTCAAAGAAATATGGCACAATGATAATTATAAACAGTTTCGGCGTGAACTGATGACAAGCAGAAAGAATATTGATATATGTTCTAACTGCAGTGAAGGAACAAAAGTGTGGAGGGAATAAGTGAATGGTGAATAGGCAATACCGAGTAACAACGTGAGAAGTGAAAACATAGACGTGAAAAAATCAAGTTGCAATTATCTGACGTTTCACTTCTCTCGTTTCACAAAAAAGAAAACGCATGCTTTTACATGTGCATCCAGTAGATCCGCAGCCCCGACAAATAAAAACCATTATTGAATGTTTGCAGGATGGTGGTATCATTATCTATCCAACAGATACTATTTATGGTTTGGGTTGTGATATAGCTCAACATAAGGCGATTGAAAAAATAGCGCGAATAAAGAACATTGATCCTGCAAAGGCAAACTTTTCTTTTATCTGCCATGACCTCAGTCATTTGAGTAATTACACAAAAAGCATATCCACTGCCTTGTATCGCTTACTCAAAAATCATTTACCCGGTCCTTATACTTTTATCCTTCCTTCAAGCAAGGAGGTTCCAAAAATGCTGAAAAGTAAAAAGAATACCGTGGGTATAAGAGTACCTGATAACAATATTGCACGAACCATTGTACAGGAGTTGGGTAATCCCATACTCAGCACTACGCTGCCGGGCGACATGGTGGAAGAATATACAGACCCAGAATTGATGGAAGCCAATTTCAGCAAGCTGGTAGATATAGTAGTAGATGGTGGTATCGGCGGCATGATTCCTTCTACGGTAATTGATTGCACAGGTGATGAACCTGTTGTATTGAGAAAGGGTTTGGGTAAATGGACGGAAGAAGAATAGATTCAATTATTTTACTTAGTTCGATTTTTCCTACTGCTTCTTACCCAGAATAAGATGCCTGCGAGCACGAGTAACGCCACCGTTATGATAATTGGGGTTATCGGCATAGATGATTTACCCTTAATAATATCAACCTTACCGGTTAATATACTTGCCGCCCAGTAGTAAGGCATTGCTGTTTCTTTTGAACCGCTGTTCATGAATTCTTTTTTGCCCGCTGCAGTGCAATATCCGTTGTTAATCCTGTTGAAAGATATTTATAAAAGAGTTCCGTGATTTTGTAAGTTGATTGTTCATCAACCGACCACAGATTACTAATGGCAGCAGGTATGCCCAGCGAAGCAAAGCCACGGTTAAAACTAAAAATTCCTTCACCCCTATACATTTGTCCTTTAGCCGTTTCACAGGCAGATAATATTACCAATTGAGTGACTGGCTTTTTTTCAGAAATAAGATCAGATAGATACAATGCTGAATCTGCAAAATATATAACAGGGTCATTATTGGCACTGCTATCTGAGGCGTGTGTATACAGTTGTATAATGCTGTAATCAGGAAAATGCTGCATGAAATTGTTTTTGGTAGCATTGGCAAAAACAAAAGCAGTAACATTATTATAGTATCCTTCAATGCGCTTTAGAGAAAGATCACTTCCGGAAAGCTCCGCCAATTGTGTATCGGGTTTGTATTTTACCGGAGCAATTCCCAAAAAATTATTTTCGCTTGCAGAAGCATTAACAAAATGATTGGTGAGATACTTTGCGGAATACGTATAACTGGTAGCGCAATGGTTAACAAAATAATCAGGTTGAGCCGCACTTCCTTTTACAACCAGTGCCTCAAAAGGATAACTGGTGCCATCTGGCGAAATAATAATACTGCCATCGGGAGGCGAAATATTTTGAAAAAGCAGTTGATATAATCCGGAAGACTTTTTTATAAACGCGGCGAAATTTCTGTTGAGATCATTTCGGTGGGAGATGAAATATATATAGGCTCTACTAACGCTGTCGTATGCTGTCTTATCAATTTTGATAAGTTGATGGGTTTTGGCGTTAATGAAAAGTGCATATACAGCACTATCACCCGAAAATATTTCCAGCAATGATTTTTCAGAACCTAATATATCTTTTCTCAGTTGTTGAAGCGTTAGAAAACTGCTATCCACATAGTTTTCGTAGAAGACCGGGTTTTTTTGTTTGATCTGTTGTATCAGTATCTCCTGTTTTTTATTTTGGTCCAATAAATCCCGCTGAGCAGCAAAATATTCCGGTGAAGAAGATGGTGTTTCATTCAGTTTTCTCTCCAGTTCCAGTATTTCTTTTTTTGACTGAGCCAGTGCAGCAATATCACTGTTTGTCATCCATCGCTGCTCATCAATCTGGTCGTTCAGCAAAACGGCGCGACTCTTTTCAAAAAAATAAAATGCATCTTCCATATTATTCCCTGCGTAGCAAGCTTCAATAGCGTGCTCATATAAGCTTCTTGCCGTATTCCGCCAAACCAGGTTTGATTTTAATTGCAGGTGTTGGTCGGCTTTTATTTTAGCAAGAAACAGGTCTGCTATGCGATAAATGGCTAAAGCTTTTTTTAATGAAGCAGAATCTTTTGTAAAGTAATACTCCTGCAAATAGGCTGTTCCCTTGTCATTGGTAAGATCAAAAAGATTTTGCAATAGGTTAAAGCTGGGAAATGCTATAAATCGCTGTAACATTTTTGTTTCATCAAAACCTGCTTCAAAACTATTGTATGCTTTTTGAAAGCAGTTCTGTGCTTTGGCATAAAGATGTTGTAGAGCGTAGATGTTGCCCATTTCTCTGTAGATGGAAAGAGAATCTGCCTCATTTCTGTATTTTAATGCCAGTTCACAAATCTTAAGACCTTTGTTGTATTGAGAAAAGTTTCTTCCATATGTCATCCCAATCTGAAGGAGCATATCAGCTGAATAAAAATTATCCTTTATATCACTGGCAACATTCAATCCTTTTTTAAAATAACCTATTGCCGCTATGTATTTTTTGTTATCTCTGTTGATAACACCAAGGAGCTCATAAATGACTGCTAAATATCTCAAATGACCGTTTGTTTCCAATCTGATTTTGCTCTGTGATATATATGCTTCAGCTTTTGCATTATTTCCCGAATAATACATGGCACCTGCTTTAAAATAAGCAAAATATGCAGCTCTTGTAGCGCTATCTCCTGTTGTATAATGATCTTTCAGAATTTGCTCGGCGAGTGTTGCTCTTTTTATACATTCATCATATTCTCCTTTATTGAAGAAGTAATCAACCTCTGCTTCTAATCCCGGAACAATCATTTCTAATCCCAATCCTTCTTTAAGTGCATAAATAACGGAACTATCGATAGCCTGATATTTTTCTTCATCCTGCCCGCTCATTTCATAATAGTAAAACAGGTTATAATATCCTTCCACTATTGGCAGTGTAGTGCAGCGTTTATTCTGTAAACATTTTTTAGCAATGCTGATGGACCTGTTAGTGTACTCAACGGCTTTTATAAAATCAGCTTGTCTCGAATAAAGCACGCCAATTTTTTGTAAAGCATACATAAATGCAGAGTCTTTTTCCAGACCACAACGTTTCATATCCTGCTCGATTTGTAACAATAATGTTACTTTTTGCTGATTATTCTTTTTGCCGGATTGATAGACATAGTTTATCCGATCTCTATATATATCAAGACTATTGCATTGTGCAAAAATTTTAGAAAAGGATAAAATCATACAGCAGAAAAGAAAAATACACTTTAGCAGATTTATTATTCCATGCATGTTGGGTTTTGCAATATTGGGATCTGAGTACAGTATCGATGGATCATTATTGGTCATAAAATTATGCTGACAATGAATGAATGTACATTAAACTGTCACTTAGAGTAATAGATTATAGCCTGATATAACCACAGCAAAGCGTTCGCTCCGGCGTCTGTATTATATAGACACTCGTTTGCGAACACTTTGTGAAGATAAATACGAATAATAGATTTTAAAACAAGGATTTATACCCTGCAGATTTTTATTTTAAGCTACTGTTGATAATTAATGGTAAAATTAAATTTATCATGATAGATGAAGTCTTCGTGTTTCGGGGGTGGTATGGGACTTCCTTTTATTCTTCCTATCCCAGTTGCAGCCCTTGAATCTCCTGTTATCTCAACTATTAACTCATGATTAAGTCCTCTAAAGATAAAATTATGTGTTATTCTAAAAGAAGGAATAGATGCTTCCTTTAATGCCTCTCTCGAATCTTTTTTCTCGCTTTGAACATTGCCTTGAGGGTTTAGTTGATTTAATAAATAGTTATCGAATTCCCCAAGTGTAGTAGTAATTTCTTTGTTTGTTGCGTTTGGTTTAAATGTAATAGTCCATATCAGCACTTCCTTTTTATTATCCTCAGTACCCCCAATCTTTTTATGGCTGCATTGAGTAAATAAAAAAATACACGCTAAGCATAATGTGGTTAGCAATATCGGGGTTAATGAAAAAATCTTTTTCATGTTCGTTTATTTAAAATGATAAAAGCATGCTTATTTCAATTTGTGAAGCCACTCTTCCGCCTCCGGCTTCCCTTCAAGATCATCATCCACAATTTTTTGTAGCAAATCTTTTGCCGCTTCTTTATCTCCTGATTTATTTCTTTTTAGTAAGGTAACAGCCTTATATAACATACCCGGGTTGCTTTGTAATGAGGTATTGGCTGCCAGCAATGAAAAACATTGTAACGCTTTTTCAAAATCACCGGCGCTGAAATAGGCAATCCCCAGATATCTTTTTGCGTAATCGTTAGTGCTGTCGGTTTTTAATACGCTTTCAAATATTATAGCCGACTCGGCAAACTTTCCATCGTTGTATAGTTTTAAACCGTGCTGTAGACTATTGCGGTCATTATCCATTGATACACCCAGCTTTTTCCAGTTTTCTTTTGCGTAAGCATCTGCCATTTGCTGTGGAGATGAATTATTTCTGAAAAGAAATACCAATGAAAGGATAAGCAACACGCCGGTAATACTGGCAGCCATCGCGTAGCGGCTGAATTTTCTTACAGGGGCTGGCGCTGCAGTATTTTCTTTTTGCTCGTTGTATATATCCCTGAAGCGTTGTTTTTTTTCTTCGAGCGATTGCTGCTGTGCTATTTGGTGAGTTGAAATATAAAAAGCAACTTCTTCCGCAAATGAAGCATCCTCCACAATGCGACGCTCAAATTCCTGCTTTTGTGCCTGGGAATTTGAGCCCTTAAAGTAATTGTCTATATATTCCATATGCTCCATAGCCATCTATTTTTGAGTGTACAATTGCCGCAATTTATCCAGGCAACGCAGCCTGCTTGTTTTTACCACATCAGCCGATTTATATTCCATCAAGCTGGCTAACTCTTTATCATTGTATCCTTCGGCATACATGGTCAGCAGTTTTTTACAATTATCGCCCAGCAAACCCAGTTTTTGCTTTAGCATATCGTGGTCGTTCTTTTCCATCAACGACTGAACAATGCTTTTTGCAGGATCGGCTATTACCGTCAAAAGATCGGTTACCGGGCTTGTTTGATATATACTGTTCTTATTGGTCGTTTTTTTTCGGATAAGGTCAACACATTTGTTACTAAATATCCGGTAGAGGTAAGTTTTAAGGGAAGACCTGTTTTCAAACGAACCATTTGTTAAGTTGGCAATGGATTGTAGAATGGTATCAGAATAGGCGTCAAAACATTCTTCTTCCTGCAATGAATACCGGTTCATGCCATCTTTAATAAAATACATGTATTTTTTAAAAAGCTCTTCCTCTGCCCTTCTTTTATGGGGTTCACTTTCCTGCAGTTTTCTGATCAATGCATCGTCAGAAAATGGTATAGAAGGCAGATCAACGGCCATGAGAGATTGTGTTGTGAGAAAGATAAACAATAATTATATGAAAAAATAAAGTCTTTTTCCCCTTTATAGTATGTCTCTGTACAGTTACTTCATAGTATAAACGAAGAAACCGGTAGGATCATTAATGTTTCGTTCTGTCAACTAAAAAAGTGAATTGAATTGTTTCCCACCTTCTTTTTATTACGACAAATGTTTGTAGCTACCACTCCAATACTTATCAATATCCAGAAATACTATAGTTCTTTAAACAAAAAAATAAAAAAATGAAAAAGATAATTTTCGCTTTCGCAGGCATATTTGCATATATGCTGCAGGCAAACGGGGTAGGTGCGCAGAATTCATTTAACGAAAAATTAAATAAGGCCGGATATCGGTTTGATATTGCTAAAGCAACAGACACCTCAAGCAAAACCAGTCATAGCCTTGCTACGATTAATATTAAAGCCGTAAGGAATTTTGTAAAAAATTACAAGGATATAAATGATGAGCAATGGTCTATCACAAATGAAGGATATGTAGTGCGTTTTAAACAGGATGGCAAAAATATTCTTGTGCATTATGATAAGAAGGGTAATTGGCAGGGTGTGGTAAAAGGATACACACAGGATAAATTGCCATTTGAAGTACGCGATATGGTAAGGCGCAATTACTACGACTCTGAGATTACTTATGTTGATGAAGTAGAGACGATACAAAGCAATGGTAAACCTGTATATATTGTTCATATAGCAGACAAATCCACTTTCCAGCTAATAAGAATATTTGATGGCGAAATGAGCGTGTGGGAAAGCTTTCAAACACAGCAATGAGTATTCGAGATAAACCAAATCCGGTGTACGTAACCCTGCAACAGATGAGCGTTACTGCACCGGAATTTTTTTTGCTTTTATTTTTTACCAGTCTTTAATCTTCCTTCGATCCTTTTTCGCCTATAAACCATTGCTCTTTGTTTTTAAATAAAACATTGAAAGTGGTAAGCGAGCCATAAATCCTGGTTATATACTGTTGAAGATTTACTTTGTCTTCATCTGATAATATTTTATGCGCATTGATCTGCTGTTCTAATACACGCAACCTATCGCGCAGCATTATAATTTTGTGAAAAAATGCTTCAACCGGAATTTCTTTTGGCTTTAAGGATGGATCTGCTGGTTGCAACAGCATAGTGCCTCCGGTCCACCTGTCTCCCAGGGGCACATTTTCTGTTATACCACCCCATAATCTTAGTATTTTCAATAAAGATCTTTCCGTATCTGAAACAGTTTCTACCTCCACTGTTACATGCTCCGGTATAATTTCATCAAGTTTATCATCTGTTTTATCAATTTCTTTTATACCATGATTTATAAAAGAAATAAGATAGGTAGCATATTTTACACCCACTACCACACCCGGGCCATATTGTGTATGCTGTAATCTTGTGCCTATGCCTAAAGTAAGTTGTTCCATAGTTTTATCTGAATGGTGAGGCATCAAGATAAAAAATTTCGATGAACATCATAGAAACATGTTGTAAATATTGGAATCCTCTTTTAAATAGCTGGCAAAAGGCACAATAAAACGCATCCCTAAAAAGTAATGCTTAAGTTTTCAATAAAAGTTAACAAATAAGCCGAAAGAATATTTTGTAAAATATACCAATCGGTATATTTTTGTGTTATCAATTATTTCAAGTGCAATCAAAAGCGGAAAAGACGAGACAGTTTATTATAGAAAAGACGGCGCCCATTTTTAATGCAAAGGGTTACGCCGGAACTTCGCTTAATGATATGACGGAAGCCACAGGCTTAACCAAAGGAAGCATCTATGGAAATTTTTCTAATAAAGATGAAGTAGCGTTGGCCGTTTTTGATTTCAACCTGAAAAAGGTGAATAGCATTGTTGCACATGAACTCTCAAAAGAATCATCCGCCAAACAAAAGTTGCTGGTGTATATAAAAGTGTACCAGGATTTTTTGAAATATCCATTTCCTGAAGGTGGTTGTCCCGTATTGAATACTGCGGTGGAGGCAGACGATACGCACCCCTTATTAAAACAAAAGGCCGGAGAAGCTATATTGAACTGGAAAAAAATGATAGCCGGTTTAATAAAACAAGGCATTGAGCAAAAGGAATTCAGGAAGGGGGTAGATACAGAAGAAACAGCATTGAGTATTATTGCCATGATAGAAGGAGCAACCATGATAGCAAGAGTAACAGGCAAAACGCAATTCAGAACCATCATAATGCAGTCAGTAAAAAAACTGGTTCAGGCATTGGAGTAAATTTTTTTAATTAAAAAAATACCGATCGGTATATTATATCACTTTAAAAAATATAAAAATGAAAACAACAGGTAATACGGTTTTAATAACCGGGGGCAGCGCAGGAATTGGATTTGAAACTGCCAGATTATTAGGTGAAAAAGGAAATCGTGTAATTATAACCGGTAGAGATGCTGTGCGATTGGAGCATGCTGCTGCGCATTTAAAGAATGTAACTACTATACAAAGTGATGTTTCTGATGAAAGGCAGGTAGTGGAGCTTGTAAAAAAGTTACAGCAGGATTTTCCTGAACTAAACGTGGTGATCAATAATGCCGGAAGAGCCATCCTGCATAATATCTCCGAAGCGGAAGATGGATTTTCAAAAGCGCAGGAAGAAATGCTCACCAACTATTTATCTATTATTCGTCTCAACGAAAAATTATTACCGCTTTTAAAAGCTCAGCAAAATGCGGCTATTGTAAATGTATCATCTATAGTTGCGTTTGTGCCTAACCGTGTGCTCTCTACATATGGTGCCAGTAAAGCTGCATTGCACTCTTATACACAATCTTTAAGACTTTCGCTGCAACAAACAGCAGTAAAGGTGTTTGAATTAATGCCGCCACTGGTAAACACTGAGTTTTCGCAGGAGATTGGTGGAAGCAAGGGCATACCGCCTTCAGAAGTAGCACAGCAGTTACTGGATGGACTGGAAAACAATAATTATGAAATACATGTAGGCAGAACAGCAGAGCTATATAAGCTGTTTCTTTCATCCCCACAAGAAGCTTTACTGGCGATGAATTCGTAATACGCAAGAATGGTTTAAAAACGGATAAGATGAAAGAAAAGATAGGTTTACTTTATTGGCTCAAAAGTGGAATTGTTGGTAGATAAATTTTTTGGGGATATTATTGCAAAAGAAGAAACAACAATATGAAAAGAGTAGCTATAACGGGATTAGGTGTTATCAGTCCTTTAGGGAACACAGTAAATACTTTCTGGGAGAATATAGTATCAGGAAAAAGTGGTGCAACTCCTATTACAAAATTTGACGCTTCGAAATTTAAAACACGTTTTGCCTGTGAGGTAAAGGATTTTAACGGTGAAGAATATATAGATAAGAAGGAACTGAAAAAATATGACCTGTTCACTCAATACGCTATTGCTGCGAGCGACCAGGCAATCAAAGATGCTGGTCTCGATTTTGTAAATATGCCTGAGCACGAACGTTATGAAGTAGGTGTGATATGGGCTTCAGGTAATGGAGGAATGGCCACCTTTGAAGAACAGGTGAAAGAATTTTATGAAGGTGATGGAACACCAAGGTACAATCCTTATTTTATTCCAAAAATGATTGTGGATATAGCGGCAGGTGTGATATCCATTCGTCATAAACTACACGGGCCAAATTATTGTACCGTGTCAGCCTGTGCGTCATCCAACACGGGTCTCATCAGTGCTTTTGACACAATACGTTTAGGAAAGGCTGTAATAATGGTAGCGGGTGGTTCAGAAGCAGGTATTACTAAGGCTTCTGTGGGTGGTTTTGGTGCGGCTCAAGCTTTATCAAAAAACAATGACAACTATCAAACTGCATCACGTCCGTTCGATAAAACGCGTGATGGATTTGTAATTGGCGAAGGCGGCGCGGCATTAATACTCGAAGAATGGGAGCATGCTGTTAAAAGAGGTGCTAATATTTATGCCGAACTTATTGGAGGAGGTATGGCTGCTGATGCCTATCACTTGACAGGTACGCCACCGGATGGACTTGGTGCTTCGCTTGGTATAAGCAAGGCACTTGCAGATGCACAAATCAGTGCCGATAAAATTGATTATATTAATGCCCATGCTACTTCAACCGGTTTGGGAGATATAGGGGAACTACAAGGCATACACAAAGTTTTTGGGCAGTTACCTGTTGCCGTTAGTGCTACCAAATCTATGACAGGGCATTTACTGGGTGGGGCCGGTGCCATTGAAAGCGTTATCAGTGTGTTGGCAATTAAAAACGGTATTATTCCCGCAACCATCAATACCAATGTGTTGGATGAAAAAATTCCAGCAGGAATGAACATCATTATTGGAGAATCGATACGTAAGCCGGTGAATTATGTTGTAAACAACACCTTTGGTTTTGGCGGACATACCGCTACTTCTGTATTCAAGAAGGTATAGGGCTTAGGGCATAGGGTGTAAGGTTACAATCTACGGGCCTTACACCCCACACCTTATGCCTCATACCTTTTCCTCGTATATTTCCAGTGGCAGACCATCAGGGTCGGCAAAAAAAGTAAATTTCTTTTGAGTGAATTCGTCTATGCGGATAGGCTCAACCGTTACACCTTTCTGTTCAAGTTTTTGTTTGGTTTGTTCTACATTATGCACGGCAAAAGCCAGGTGCCTCAACCCGCAAGCTTCGGGCCGGGATGGCCTTTCAGGCGGGTTTGGAAAAGAAAAAAGCTCTATAATGTATTGATCATTCAATGCCAGGTCTAGTTTCCAGGATTCCCGTTCTGATCTATATACTTCTCTTATTGTGGTAAGCTCAAGTATCTCTGTATAAAATTGTTTACTGCGTTCATAATTGCTGCAGATGATAGCGATATGATGAACAGATTGGAGAAGAGCCATGAAAATGAATTTTGAGTATTACAAAATTAAAGTTGGAAAGACTTAATACGGACAGCAAGGAAATAAAATAAGAAGCCCCGGAAGTTTCAGCTACCAGGGCAATAAATGTTATTTAATATTTCACTTCTCACCATTCACCCCGTCTGACTCGTGTCGTCCGGGCAGGCATTGACTATTCACTTCTTCACCTTCACCACTTCACCCGGCATAATCAACGAATTCCATCCCGCAAGATCAGATGGTTTTACATTCGCTTTATATCCATCAAAATTAAAAGTGGTTGGCTTATACGGGCCAACGAAAGCAATATTGTTATTCGCTTTTATTTTGTCTTCCATACCAATGGCCCAGAAAATTGCATTAATTGCCATACGGCGAAAATCTTCGCTTAATAGATCCTGCGAAGCGCCATGTACGGTGGCAAAAGCGCGCCCGCTTTTGCCGGAAGGTAATTGGTAGGTGCGAACCCATGCTGCAGCCAAAGGCTTCTTGGTTGTATCTACAGGTGAATCAGGTGTCATTCCATTTAATACCTCACAACGTGCAAGTACAGTTGCACCCATCTCTTCAGGATGTGCTTCGTAAGCGCCACTTTGTGCCCATGGATTTTTTACGCCTCGCATAATCGGGTGTTCTTTTTGCGCCTCGTCAATAACCAGTTTGGTGGCCTGCTCGTGATTGGTACCATAATGGTTTACCCATGTTTCACCCAATACAATTTTTCCAAATCCCTGGTTCCACTCTTTCATCGGTCCTTCGTAACGAAAATCGTAGTGTGCCCATTTTGGATGATCTTTAATATTGAATGCATGTGTAGCAGTTCTGAAGCCTACTACGGGGCCGCCACGTTTTAAATACTTATCAATATGCTGCATTTCTTCATCTGTAAAATCAGAGAAGCGTGTAAAGATCACCATCAGGTCTGCTTTATCCAGCACGTCCAGCCCATGAATATTAGAGCTTCCCGGTAATATGTACCCCTTATCATCCAGCGCCCACAACACAGTGCAGGTAAATCCGTAGCGCTTAGCAAGAATTCGAGCAAGCGCAGGTAACGACTCTTCAGAACGATACTCGTGATCGCTGGCAATAAATACAATATTCTTTCCAAGCCCGGGGCCTGCCGTTCCTTTATATACTACTTTGTATTTATCATTTTCTCCTTTAGCCGGTGCAGGTAAGGTTGTTTTGGAAATGACCAGGCTATCCGGAATACCAACGCGTGGTTGATTACCTGAAAAACTGAACAAGAAAACAACGGCACTCAGGCAAACCGTTATGCGAAAAATTTTCATCATAGTCTCAAGAATTGAAAATAAAATATTAGAGTACTAAAGATAGGGGTGTGAGATGAGAAACGGACAGGATTATTTGAGAAGTTAGTTAAAATACAGAACAGGATTCAGAGATTGTAGGATGGACAGGATTTCTATGTATTAATCTTTAAATCGCGAAATCCTGTTTAAGACAAGAAGCAGAATAGGATTATTTTTCATATGTGAATCATGTAATCAAATAATCCCGTAATCTTGTTCAAGACAATAAGCTATTCCATGAATACACCTACAAAAAGAAATGAGGCAGAAATCAATGCGCTCACCCACAAAATTATTGGATGTGCTATGCAGGTACATCGAACAATGGGCAACGCCCGCCTGACCGGACGGGCAGGGATTTCAGGAACTGATTTACCAGCGTGCCTTAGCTATTGAATTTGAGTTTCAAGGGTTGGGTTTTGCAAGGGAGATGGAAATGGAATTATTTTACCGGGAAAAATCTATTGGTACAAGGAGAGTAGATTTTTTCGTAGAAAATAAGGTGATGGTAGAAATCAAAGCTGTAGAGAAAATTGAAGATGTTCACAAAGCTCAGACAATTAATTATTGCGAAGCATATAATATTGCAGATGGGCTGCTGATCAATTTTGGTGGACGAAGCCTGGATTTTAAAAGAGTATATAACAAATCGCTTTTACCAAAATAAGAGCCTCGTCGTTTACCTCTATTCATCCATCTCCAGCAATAAATTTGCTATCAACGCAGTCCATCCTGTTTGATGAGAAGCGCCTAAGCCCTGGCCTGTATCGCCATGAAAAAATTCATAGAACAGGTGATGATCTTTAAAATCTTTTTCTTTCCATTGTGATTGATAACCGGCATGATATTGATACTGACCGCTTTCATTGGTTTCAAAGATTTTGAGCAGTCGCTTGGTGAGTTCATTGGCAATTTGTTTAAGATTGAGCCTGATGCCCGATCTTGCGGGGAACTCGTACGTATACGAATCACCATAATATTCGTAATACTTTCGCAGCGCATTAATGATAAGATAATTTAAAGGCAGCCAGATAGGACCGCGCCAATTGGAATTACCTCCAAACATAGAACTTGAGCTTTCACCGGGCTCATATTGAATACGGTAATCGTGACCCTGGTAACCGAAACTAAAAGGATTGGCCTGGTAATGCTTGGAAAGTGAGCGTATGCCATAATCGGATAAGAACTCATCTTCATCTAGCAATCGCTTTAACAAACTTTCAAGCCTGTCGCCTATCATAATAGCAAACAAGTATTTGCTGTCTTTGTTTTTTGCCTCTATATCAGAAATAACGCGGGTAAGATCAGGCCGCGTAAGCTTGATTACCTGCAGCCTTGTATTAAACTCGCGCAACTGATCAAACATGCTGCTATGCATAATTTCAACAGCAAGCAAAGGAATAATACCTACCAGCGAACGGACTTTTAAGCGCTGACTACTCCCATTTTCAAACTGTATGGCATCATAATAAAATGCATCCTGGTCATCCCACAGTGATATATCTTTTTTACCGATGTGGTGCATTGCCCAACCGATATTGAGAAAATGCCTGAAAAATTTCGCGGCCGATTCTTCATATGCTTTATTGTGTTGTGCCAGTTCGAGAGAAATACGCAGCATATTGATAGCATACATAGCCATCCAACTGGTGGCATCGGCCTGCTGTAGTTTTTTTATACCGGTAGGCATAAAGTTCCTGTCGAATACACCGATATTGTCCAGCCCCAGAAATCCACCTTCAAAAATATCTATGCCATTGGCATCTTTCTGGTTTACCCACCAGGTGAAATTCATCAGTAATTTCTGGAAAGCTCTTTCGAGAAAATCCCAATCGGAAACACCTGTTTTTTTCTTGTCGGTTTCATATACATACCATACACTCCATGCATGTACCGGCGGGTTTACATCACTGAAATTCCATTCGTATGCAGGTATCTGCCCATTTGGGTGCATATAATATTCACGTAAAACCAGCAACAATTGTTGTTTGGCAAAATAGGAATCTACATGTATAAAACTTGCGGCGTGAAAAGCAAGGTCCCATGCTGCAAACCATGGGTATTCCCATTTATCGGGCATTGAAATAATATTGCGACAAGTAAGATGCTGCCAATCGTAGTTTCTTTTGTGATTGCGGTATGGCGGCGTTTCATGTGGTTCACCAAACACCCATTTATATACATCCAGGTAATAAAATTGTTTGGTCCACAACAATCCGCTCATTGCACTGCGGAGCAATTGGCTTTGATTTTTTGATAATTTTTTTTGAGCTGCTAACTGGTTATAATATCCATCTGTTTCTTCAGACCGCTCAGTAACTATTGCGTCAAAATCACTCCATGGATTTTCAAGCGGTACACTGCTTAATCTAACTCTGAATGTTTTTGACCCTTTTGAAGCAATTTTTGCATTAAGCCATACTGCAGCTTTTGTACCTTCTTTAGCAGGGTTTACCGAAGGCTGATTATTAACCACGTAATTGTTGATGCCATCTTTTACATAAGGAACATCATTAGATCTGTGATACATTCTTTGATTATTCGTCTCGTTATCACAAAACAATTGTTCTCCTTCTTCGTGGTAAAAATAGTAATTGCCATTTCGGCTTGAACTTGTTTTTAAACAGTTTTTTGTAATGGATGAAATAGCAGGTTTACTGAAACGTGCATTGTGTTTCCAGAAATTGCGAAACCACACCTGGGGTAACACGTGTATAGAAGCTTCTTCCGGCCCACGATTATACACGCTGATCTTCATCAGAATATCATTCACGCCCGCTTTGGCATATTCTATATAACAATCAAAATAACGGTTTTCATCAAAAATACCCGTATCAAGCAATTCAAATTCGGGGCTTAGTCTGTCTCTTTGATTTTGCTGTATGAGTTGCATGTAAGGAAAAGCATGCTGCGGATATTTATACAGGAATTTGCAATAAGAATGTGTAGGAGAAGAATCCAGGTGAAAATAAATTTCTTTCACATCCTCTCCATGATTTCCTTCGTTGTTGGTAAGGCCGAAAAGGCGTTCTTTAATAATAGGATCTTTTCCATTCCAGAAAGCAGGCGCAATACATAAAACCTGGTCGCTGTCACAAAAGCCTGCTATGGCTTCTTCACCCCAGCGGTAAGCATAACTACGGGCAAGATCATGGTTAACAAAACCCCATGCGTTTCCTTCAGGACTATAGTCTTCCCGTACCGTTGCCCATTGGCGTTCAGATACGTAAGGTCCCCATTTTTTCCAGTTGTGGTTCTTTTGGGAGCGGGATAGCCGCTCATTTTCTTTCAAATCCATAGCAGCTTGGCTTGTTAAATAAATAACAACATATGGCTGCAACCGTAAGGGTAAATATACGATGTTAATGAATCTGTGAACAATATGATTTGAACAGAACTAAAATTTTTTTAAGAGGTTATATGAGCGGGAAATAGTTATTATCTATCGATGTTACGAACTATTGACCATTGACTTTTCACTATTCACTTCTCTTGCCACACTCTCACATAATCCACTTCCATTTTTTGCGGAAATGTTGTTTTGGAAGGGTCTCCTCCATTCTGTCCGCCAATGGCCACATTCAGCAGCATGTAATGCGGTTGTTTAAAAGGATTAAAGCCAGTATTATCTTTATTTACCAAAGCCTCCACAGGCATTTTGTTCAGCAATGAATCATCTACATACAAAGCCACATACTGTTCTGTCCAATCCATGCGCCATATATGAAACTTTGCAGCCCATTCTGCATCCCCTAATTTTTGTACACCCGTTTTAGTAGTATGCCATTCACTGGATCTGTTTTTACCGGCGCAAAGAATATTTGCCAGCAAGGTGTCGCGGTAATATTCCATGATGTCTATCTCTCCGTTTTCTGGCCAGCGTTTTTCTATACCCAATGTCCACCAGGCAGGCCATACACCCGGTTCAATACTGATTCGTGCCCGCATTTCAAAACGGCCAAATTTCCAGCTATGCTTTCCTTTGGTAATAAGGCAGGAAGAAGTGTATTCGATATTTTTGTTTTTTCTCCGCCAGTCGTTGCTGTTGCCAGTATATAAAGGATTAGGCTTTTGTTCTCTCCTGGCTTCAATAATCAACATACCATTTTCACATCTTGCATTCTCCGGTTGATACCATTGAAACTCTTCATTACGCACCAGTCCCCTTTCATATCCCCAATTGGTAGAATCCGGAGCGCCATCTTTATTGAATTCATCACTCCAAACAAGCTTGTATTTTTCCTGTGCCAGGCTTATATTTCCCCAAAGGCAAAATAGTAGTATTATTTTCCATTGAGCAAAGCGCATAATGGTCATTTAAAAGTTATTAAATAAATGTACAAAACTGACAGGGAGATGTATAGAGCCTCAAATTTTCTAATAGTTGGATCTTAATGCTTTGGGTTGTTTCGCAGTTTGCGTTTGTTGGTAAGGAAATGCAGAATATCCACCTCTTTGTACACTTATACTTCCTGAAATAGAAAATGTTTTTTCGTCATTAATATACATTAGCCCTAATTCAGCCCTTGGGTAAATACCAAAGCTATTAGGGCCGATACATACTACTTCCATAAAAATTTTTATTCATAGCGGAAGCAGGAATAGGCTGATTAAAATTGATGTAGGTTGGATTAACAGACACTCCCGCAAACGCATAAACGTTATTATTAAGTTTTCTATTGAGCTGTAAACCTATAGGAGCTGATAAATAACTGAAGCTACCGAATCTGGAAAAACTGTAGCCTGCTGAAATTGAGGCGTATTTGCTTACAAACCATTTTTTATTACCAGGGTCTTCAATGGAATACTGGGAAGGTCCAAACATTCCGGGTCGCATATAATACATTGAGTGCAGCGGTGCATATGTTTGGGCCTTTATGGCTATTGAACAAAACAATAAAATAATAACCGGCAGTATGCGCATGCGTGATGGCTTGTGGTATAAAAATACGGATTGTTCGGTTATTGCAAAGGAAAGCGCGGAATGTTAACAACTCTATTTTCAGAAAATTTGGTTGTATTAAGCGGAATTAAAGCACCAAAGGACGCTATAGAGGCTTTTTTAATAATATTCCTGGTAGTGTTCACGTTTAAAAGATTAGCATAAGGTAATCAAATAATTAAGTTTCTGAAAGCCATTGTGCTCCCATTGATTTGACGTACCTTTGCACGCTTAAAAATGGGCTCAGCGCTCATTATCAGTAAATAGCATTGCTGCCGCCATTAAAATTGAAGTTAAAGAAATAACAATGCAAATAAGAAACATAGCCATCATTGCACACGTTGACCACGGTAAAACCACATTGGTTGACAAGATCTTACATCAAACCAATGTATTCCGCGCCAACCAGGAAAGCGGAGAATTGATTATGGATAGCAATGATCTGGAACGTGAAAGAGGTATCACCATCTTCAGTAAGAATGCATCCGTAATGTACAAGGATGTAAAAATTAATGTAATTGATACCCCTGGCCACGCCGATTTTGGTGGTGAAGTAGAACGGGTATTGAAAATGGCGGATGGTGTATTGCTGTTGGTAGATGCTTTTGAAGGTCCGATGCCTCAAACACGCTTTGTGTTACAGAAGGCGTTGCAGCTTAACCTTAAACCTATGGTTATCATCAATAAAGTTGATAAACCTAACTGCCGCCCGGATGAAGTACATGATGCAGTGTTTGAACTGTTTTTTAACCTCGATGCTACTGAAGAGCAACTTGATTTCCCGACTTTTTATGGTTCAGGAAAGAATGGTTGGTTTAATGATTCACTTACTCAAAGCGAAGACATTACCCCATTACTTGATGGAATTCTGAAATATGTGCCTGCTCCAAAAGTAAATGAAGGTCCTTTGCAGATGCAGATCACTTCATTGGATTATTCTTCCTTTTTGGGTAGAATAGCGGTAGGTAAAGTTACCCGTGGCGCTATAAAAGAAAATCAGCCCATTGCTTTAGTACAGGCAGATGGCACTATCAAAAAATCAAGAGTAAAAGAATTATACATATTTGAAGCCCTTGGTAAGAAAAAAGTTACTGAGGTGGTAGCAGGCGATATATGTGCGGTAGTAGGTCTCGAAGATTTCAATATCGGTGATACCATTACCGATTCGGAGGTTCCTGAAGCATTACCAGTGATCAGCGTAGATGAACCTACCATGAATATGCTTTTCAGCATCAACAATTCTCCATTCTATGGTAAGGATGGAAAATTTGTTACCAGCCGTCATTTACGTGATCGCTTAATGAAGGAAACTGAAAAGAACCTGGCGTTGCGTGTATTCGATACCGATAGCGGTGATAGCTTTATGGTGTATGGTCGTGGTATTCTGCACCTGGGCATTTTAATTGAAACCATGCGTCGCGAAGGATATGAGTTAACCGTAGGGCAACCACAGGTAATTGTAAAAACAATCGATGGCAAGAAATGCGAACCATACGAAACACTGGTGGTAGACGTACCGGAAGAGTTTGCCAGTAAGGTAATTGACCTGGTATCGCGCCGTAAAGGTGAAATGCTGGTGATGGAAACCAAGGGCAATATGCAGCATCTTGAATTTGAAATTCCTTCCCGTGGTTTAATAGGCTTGCGTACACAAATGCTTACGGCAACCACAGGTGAAGCTGTAATGGCGCATCGTTTTAACGAGTACAAACCATGGAAAGGTGCTATTCCCGGAAGAAACAATGGTGTATTGCTTTCAAAAAACCAGGAAAAAACAACTGGTTATTCCATAGATAAATTACAGGACCGTGGTACCTTCTTTGTTGACCCGGGTGAAGATGTATACGCAGGACAGATCATTGCAGAACATATTAAACCGGGCGACCT
Organism: Agriterribacter sp.; assembly: GCA_047600465.1. Classification (GTDB taxonomy): domain Bacteria; phylum Bacteroidota; class Bacteroidia; order Chitinophagales; family Chitinophagaceae; genus Agriterribacter. The sequence continues at coordinate 976,210 of JASGKU010000004.1, read as the reverse complement.
GGTGGTAAACGCTACCGAAGGAAAAAAACTCACTAACCATCGCGCCAGCGGGAGTGACGATGCTACCCGCATTGCCCCCAAAACTTTGATGACGCTGGAAGAATGCATGGAATACATTCAGCACGATGAATGCATTGAGGTTACTCCGAACTTCATTCGTATGCGTAAAGTAATATTGAATGAAGAAGAAAGGAAGAAACAATCGAAACAGTTAAGCGCACAGGAAGCATAATATCATAATTTATTATAGACAGGAACCTCTTGCTTTGCAGGAGGTTTTTTATACCCATCCATCACCATAGAAACCCTTAGTAACCTCCGTTAGCTGGTATTGTAAAAAAATAAATACTAAATAATTTAGTATTTTGAATGCCCGGATTTGTATCTTTATTGATGGCTTTGCCGATAGAAAGCAACAGCGTTAACCTTTAGCTATGCAACTACAATTAATACAAAACAGGATTTATGATATCCGCGGAAAGAAGGCGATACTGGATTTTGATCTTGCGGTATTATATGAAATTGAAACAAAATACCTGAAGAGAGCGGTGAGGCAAAATGCCAAACGTTTTCCTCCCGACTTTATGTTTGAGCTTACCAAACTGGAGTTTGAAAGTTTGAGGTGCAGTTTGAGCACCTCAAACCAAAGAGGTGGGGTTCGTTATGCGCCATTCGCTTTCACAGAACAGGGAGTGGCTATGCTGAGCAGCGTATTGCATACCGATAAAGCCATACAAATGAATATTGCCATTATGCGTGCTTTTGTTGAAATACGTGTGTTTATGTTGGATCATGCGGAACTCTCAAAGCAGGTGCGTGAATTGAAGGAGCAGATCAATAAGCATGATGATGAGCTTTCACAAATCTATGCTACTATGCAAAATCTTATTGAGGAAAAACTCCAGGAGAAGAAATGGGAGGAGAGGACGCTTATCGGATTTCGTACAAGGCATGAACGGGAAAGTATATTGAAAACATTTTAGTATTGCCATAACCGGGATTGATATATAAGTAGATGACTTTTAAAAATTTCGCACTATGCAACTCACCACAGAACAAGAGGCCGTAATGGCTACCAACCACAGCCTGGTTATAAACGCCGTAGCTGGAAGTGGCAAAACCACTACGCTTATTGAGTATGCCAAAAGCCGGCCAGCCAACAGTAAAATATTATACATCGCTTTTAATAAAACGGTAAAAACAGAGGCGGTTCAAAAATTCGCTGCTGCAGGTATTCCACATGTAAAAGTAGAAACAGCTCATTCACTAGCGTATGACCATGTGATAAAATTCAGCAACTACCAGGTAGTACAGGGATATAAAACCTATGAATGGTGTGATATGCTCAACATCGCTACAGGAGATCAGCATACTGATTTTATCCTGGCTTCCCATGTCAGCAAATTCATCAGCTATTTTTGTAACAGTAATGCTGCCAAGGTTCAGGAGCTCAATTATACAGATGTAGTAACTGATGGAAAGGCTAAAACATTCGTAAACAATTTTTATAAACAGATAGAACAATTTACCCGTGCAGCTTTAGCAAGAATGGACAAAGCTGAAATAAGCCTCACACACGATTTTTACCTGAAGAAATTTCAACTTAGTAACCCTGTATTGCCCTACGATTATATATTGTTTGATGAAGGACAGGATGCCAGCGCCGCAATGCTGGATGTTTTCTTAAAACAAAAAGCCATTAAAATAATTGTGGGTGATAAGCACCAGCAAATCTATGGTTGGCGTTATGCCATTAATAGCCTGCAGCAGGTGAGCTTTCCTGTTTACAATCTTACCAACAGTTTTCGTTTTGACGAAGAAATAGCATTGGTTGCCAATAAAGTATTGGCATGGAAAAAGTATTTACAACAAACACAGGTTGTAAAGATTATTGGTGTAGGTCAACCCGCAGAGACGATACAAACCAAGGCAACACTTGGTCGTGGTAACTTAAGTTTATTACTGAATGCAATTGCGCAATGGCAACGTGGTGATATAAAGAAAGTACATTTTGAAGGCAATATCAACAGCTACACTTTCGCGGATGAAGGTGCATCTTTATACGATGTGCTGAGCCTGCACAATGGAAAACCCGAAAAAATAAAAGACAGGTTGATTGCTGGTATGAAGACAATGAAAGAATTAGAAGACTATATTGAAAAGACAGAAGATAATGGTTTGGGAATGATTGTGGAAGTGGTAAAAGAATTTAGTAACAAGTTGCCCTCGCTCATCAATGAATTAAAAACCAATCATACTACTACCAAAGCTGAAGCCGATATGATCTTCAGCACTGTGCATCGTTGTAAAGGCATGGAATATGATGAAGTGACTTTGCTGAATGATTTCGTTACTGAAGAAAAATTAAAAAAATATATATCGCAGGAGGGTGGAGATAAAATAACGGAGCAGGCCAAAAACCGGCTGGCTGAAGAAGTTAATATTTTGTATGTAGCCGTTACCCGTGTTAAAAGCAAATTGAATATTCCACTAGAAATAAATCCGTTAAAGAGTATAAGCCTGGTTCAGCCACCACAGCTTGTTGTAGCCCAAACCTCAAGATATAAAAACAGCAGCTATGTAGATGACTGGAGTGTGTATGGAGAAACATTTATGCCCTCTAACAAAACAAACTTTTCAAAATCCACCAATCACGGCAAGCGCTGGACTGAAGAAGAAGAAGAAGAGATGACAGAACTTTTTAATAAAGGCATTCCCATTAAAGACATCGCCAAACAATTAAGCCGCGGTATAAATGGAGTACGTATAAAATTGGTGAATATGGGTTTACTGGAAGAAGGAGATGTGTTTTAAGAAAGTGTTACACAAAATATCATTCATTCAGAAATTCTTCAATTATTTGAGCGGTTATTTCCGGGAGCTTACTATTCTTTTTTGCAGTACAGATTTCTCCCATAAAAGCGCCATGTACACCGGGCAATACTACTAATTTGGCTCCGGAAATAAGTTGTGCCATTTTGAGCGTATGATCAACTGTTATTACATCTTTATCGGCAACCATTAATAATGCCGGCGCCTTAATAGATTTAATATCATCATCCGGCCAATCTGAAAAATGTATCATGCGTTGCTTGTCTTTTTCAAACATCACCTGTAGTTGATTTTTATCGGGTGCTACTTTCATATAACTTTCTTTAAGTGGCTCAGGCATATTACTTAAACTGGCCTGTTGCATACCATCAAAAAATCCGTTTATAAATCCATCTCTCCGGTAAGCAGCGGCAACAGCTATTATCTTTTTAACTATTTGGGGATGACGGATAGCGATTTGCAGCGTAGTGCTGCCACCATTACTGAATCCTAAAAAATCGGCCTTATCAATTTTAAGATAAGTCAGCAATGCCACTACATCATCTGCATCCTGCTGAAAAGATTCAGGTGCATTGCGGTCACTTGTGCGGCCATGCGCCTGCAGTTCTACCGCAATTACTTTACGCTTCTCAGCAAAGAATGGTAGTATATTACTAAAACTGGTTTCAATAGTAGAACCACCACCATGTATTAAAACCAAAGGCAATTCACCATTGCCGTGAATTTCGTAATACATTTTCAATCCATTCACCGGGGCATATCCGCTTTTTACTGGTTTTTGCATATGTCTATTTTGTTGTGCACTTAATTGTACTGCAGAGATAAAAAGAAATATAGCAATTGATATATTGTGTTTTAAAATCATCTTGTTTGTATATGGCTTAGTGCTGATGTTAAGTTATGAAGAAAGTAATATTTTGCTTGTAACAATTGCAGCTATCAAATATTTACTATATAACTCGTGCTGCGACCGCCACCTTTATCGGCAGATATAAATGCGCCTATTTCCAGTAATTGCTGCATATCCCTTGTAGCGGTTGCTTTAGATGTTTTGGTGATGCCGATATATTTCCTGGCATTCATGCCGCCTTCAAACCCTTGTGGGCCTTCTTCAAACATTCTTTTGACAACCGTAAGCTGACGTTCATTAAACTGATCTTTAAACCGGTCAAAGAATCTCGCTTTCTTTAAAGTGTAATCGATTTGTATTTCCACTTCTGTTTGCGCATCCAATGTAGTTTTCACGAAATAGGCTATCCAGCCTGTTATTTCATTTGATTGTTGCGCTTTTTCAAGTGCGTTATAGTAGTCGTTTTTTTTCGCTTCAATTGTTCTCGAAAGGCTCAACACCACGGGGCGACCAATGGTTTGCGATAAAGCTTTTTCTGCGATAGCTCGGCCAATTCTTCCATTCCCGTCTTCAAACGGATGAATACTTTCAAAATATAAATGAGCAATAGCAGCTCTAACAGGAGCTTTTTTAATTTCATCTTTGCCTCCGGGTGCGGTATTGTTAAACCATTCAATAAAATTTTTCATTTCTTTAGGAACCATTTTAGAAGGTGGAGCTTCAAAATGTATTTTTTCTTTACCCATAGCTCCGGAAATTACCTGCATTGGTTCATTGTGAGAGCGCCATTGTGCTACCTGTATTCCTTTGTTGTTACCCAAAAGCATTTGATGCCAGGAAAAAATTCTCTCTTTTGTCAAGAGATCCTTATAGCTTTTTCGAACATCAATCATCATTTCACCCAGCCCTACAGCAGATTTATCTTTCATAACTGCATCATGCTGCAGTCCAAGATTTTTGCGAACAGATGATAACACATCTTTCCGGTTAGGATATTCCCCTTCTATAGCAGAGGTTTTTATTGCTTCGGCTACGATGATATCAATGATTGTTTCCTGTTTTGTTTGTTCCGGCAAAGCTTCCAATATACCAGATACCCTACCCAGCTTTTCCGAAATGGCTAACAGCTCGTCTTCCACCTTTTTGAGCGAGAAGGTAAAATGTGGCCAATCTGCCAGTTGCCAATTGTACTTTGCCATGAGCCGATTATAAAAATTATTCGGCTCAAATATAGGTAAAAATTGAGCCGATTACAAGAAATATTCGGCTCATGAATATGAGCAATTTTTGCATTGAGTAAAATCAGCGCATCTGCGGCTTCTATCGTTCGAATCTCAAAATAACATACGAGTGCGCAGGAAAAGTATATGCTGTTATAGGTTTATTGAGCAAAACTTTTTGCGTTACCACATGGTTGAGATTACCAGGAATATTGTTATCCTGCAAATCGCCTTGCAATGTGTATACCTGTGTTTTTTTTGCACGTTGTGCAAACTGATTAAGCAGTAAGGAGGCAGTTTGAGAAACGGAATCTGGATTTACAATATGAAGCACTAAAGTTTTGCCATCATTGCTTTTAGTAGACGTGACATTTAATTTTCCTTCAACGGAATCTTTTACCCGCAACGGAAGATAATTGGAGGCCGCCATTTGCTGTGCATAAAAAGGCGGCATGCCCCAAACCTGTGTGGGCGTAAAAAATATTTGCCCCTGATCCCAGCCATTGTCATTTTGCAGGTAGGGCTGCAAAGCATTGGCAGGACAGGATGTAAATACAAAATCACTGTGACGCCTAACCGCATTTAAAATAGTAGCATGACCAAGCGCACGCTGCATATTATGTAAACCCCCATTCTCTTCAAAAATTACGCACTTCATAGAAGTAGCCGGGTTCCATTGTAAAAACAGGTTTTGCATCCGCGTAAGGTTTTGATCCACGTCTATGCCCGCATTTTCATAATCAGCCGAAACATGGTAATCCCAATAGGCCGCTTTGCCATCGAGTGCTTTAAATATTTTTTTTGTATTGAGAGATTCTGGCCGCCACCATGCAGAGCAAACTAATTTAATAGAAGGATCTTTGTCATGTATGGCTTTATATAAATCAAGAAAACGATCAATGTAATGGTCGCTGATGTTTTCATCATCTCCTTCAAACAATACTTCTTCATTGCCAATTTCAATATACTTTACGTCATAAGGTTTGGGATGTCCATAAGCGGCTCTTTTCTTTCCCCAAACGGTAGTAGTATCGCCATTAAGATACTCCACCATATCAGAAGCATCTGCTGCGCTTTCTTCTATATTTACGGCAAAGGCCGCAGCAAAATTGGCGGCTTCACAGAACTGTAAAAAATCTTCAATACCAAAACCATTGCTGCTGTATTCATTCCAATGACCTGTATAAGGCGAACGATCTGCCCTTGGGCCGATCATATTTTTAAACCTGTAACCGTGTGCATTTACCATAGAACCTGCATAACGCATAAAAGTTAATCCTTCGGCAACAATGGCATTGGCTATATCTGCCCGCATAGGTAAGCCTTTGAATTGTTTATTACCTGTTGCCATCAGCGTAACCTGGTCAACATATAGTTTTCCTTTTTGCGCGAAATACAAAGCAAATCTTGCTGCGGTATCTGTGGTATTAGCTGTCAGGGAAAAATCATATTGCTTCCAATGGGGTTCAGTTACGTTTATTATTTGCTGTGCATACGTTTTTGTGCCATCAGCACTTTCTAATGCCACCGTTACCGGAAGCATGCCGGTAGTTGTATGCAAAAAACAAGAGCCTGTAAAAGTCTGTCCTTTTTCTACAGCTATTCCCCACCGGTTTAAACTTCGGTTAGCCACACCCGCTTTGCCGGTTGCAGATAATAATTCAATTAACTGTGCAGTTAAACCATTGTATGCATCTTTTTGCAACAAAGAAAATTGAACATTGTTTCGATCAGAAGCTATCATATCCCAACGGTCGCTGATATGTTGATGAGCAGGATATACCAGGGGTAGAAATTCAGTTGCTGTTTGTATAGAAAATTTGAAATTTCTAAAGCTTACAGGTGTATTGGCAGTACACAATCCCGGCTTGCCAATTGTAATGGGTCCATCAGTATCTGTGTAATCTATTATTGGTTCAGCACTATCGTTTACAAATACTGTAATATGATCGCTATCCAATGTAATGCGCACTTTATTCCATGCCGTTAAAGAAAAATCTGCGGTATTTTCCTGTAATAATGTAAAATTATTCCGATGCTTTATAAGTTGTACTTTCTTTGTTTCATGGTTAAGTCTTACTTCATATCCTGTCATGGTATTTTCTCCAATACCTGCATTCGATACTCTGCATAAAATACCGGCACCAATACCCTTTACCTGTAAAAATCTCATTTCTGCTTCTATTGTACCATTACCTATATTCCTGGTATTGCATAATAATTTGGCGCTTCCATCGGGTTCTACATCCAGTTCATTCTTTGCTATCATGCGGCGGGTGTGCCTTCCCGGTATAATAGATATACCGCCATCACTATATTCCCTGTCGGCTGCCCAGTAGCCATTGTATTTTATCCAGTCATTGTAGTTTATACCCGAAGCCGGTTCCTCAAAACTCTCACCCATAATTTTTTGATCATATAGGCCACCATATATTTCATGGTTCACATCTTCCATACAGGAGCCAAATAAGGTGGAAGGAATTTGATTGACAACAGAATCTGCATATACAATAATGCGGTTATCCTGCGCAACAGATAAATACGAAATACTTACGAAAATGAAAACAATAAATAATGAGCGAAGTACGGTCATGTTGAAAGCTATTAGTAGAAAATATTTGTAGCGTTAAGAAGTGGAAGTTAGTGCAAATAAAGATTTTCTTCAGATATCAAAACATGATGCGATTTTTATAAAATCTCAGTTTCTTCAAAGCATAATCTTGCCGTGATGGGGTCCAGGGAAATTTCAAAAGCTCATTTAAAAGATTCAAGAGGAATAGCTTCTTTACTCAATTCTTTTGAAGTAAAATAAAAAGCGGTTAAGCATACAACAAGGAAGGCTTCAACTACGAGCACCGTAACAAGCGCAAATGGCCAATACCTTTTGCTATATTTATAACCTTTTACTGGTATTAAACTAAGCAACATTGCAAAAACTAACGCTAAACCCGGTATAATGATCCCGTACACAAAAGCAGCACGTACAATAAATTTTGACTTTGTAGTAGGTATAGTAGCGTATTTTAATGTGGATTGGTAATGGAGAAATGCCAGCCACACGGAGCAAATGAATAATAGGAAAGAAGCAATTAAGATGATTCTTTTCCAGGTTCTTGACATCAAAGGTTTTTGCGGAGGTTGCTGTAAATCATTCAAAAAATCCTGAGAAGGGTTCATGTTTCAAATATAGCAATGGTCATATATTTTTAGTATATCAAGAAATGCATAAAAATCTTTTACGAAGTATCCCAATATCAATTATGCATCCTGTATTTCAGGCTCAACCAGCTTGGCTAATTTTTCTAAAGATTCCTGCCAGCCCAAATAACACATTTCAACCGGTATCATAGCCGGAATGTTTTCCTGCAAGATTTTTATTTCTGTACCTACCAAAACTTTTTTCAGCCAAACAGAGGTAGTCATTTCGCCGGGAAGATTGGGATCGTCAAATGTATCTGTATACTGTAGAAATTCATTGGGTTTAAGTTCATTATACTTTCCTCCGAAGGAGTGACCATTACCGGTTGAAAAGTTATGGAAGGACATCCTGAATGTTCCACCTGGCTGCACATTCATTTCGTGCACGGTGCAAAGAAATCCATATGGAGGTAGCCAGGATGCAATTGCATTAGCCTGGGTAAATGCACGGTAAACTTTTTCAGGAGATGCTTTAAGAACTCTGTGCAGAGAAACACTATTGTCGTTAGCCATAAAATAATTTTAAAGTATTTGCAAATCGTTTAAATATTCAGTGCAACTATTCTCAAATGTAAATAGTTTTTTGGCAGAAAACCATCCTCGATTAATGATAATAGAATTAATAAACGATTCGGATAGTATACGTGACTTTTAAATTCGGGTGATCTTTTCGTATATTCATATAGTATGAAAACCCGTAGAAATATTTATATCATTGTAGGAACTATCCTGATCGTCCTTAATTTATTTATCAATATAGTAAGACCAGATAGTAGTTTGCATGAATCAGGAGAAGCTTTCAATGTTGGTTATTTTATAGGATCATATCTTTTTGTTATTGTAGGATTGATACTATTACGGTTGGCTTACAATGTGCAATTAAAAATAAAACTGCAGGAAAGGAAAAAGTTAGAAGATGCATTGGAGGAAATTGGAAAAGCTGATTGATCACTTAATAAAAAAGGCAACCGGTTTCCCGGTTACCTTTGATCTTCCATACTGTCTTATCTAATAACTATGCTATATCAAATCTATCCAGGTTCATCACTTTATGCCATGCAGCAATAAAATCGGTTACAAATTTTTCCTGAGCGTCTGAACTTCCGTATACTTCGGCTATGGCTCTTAATTCAGAATTAGAACCAAAAACGAGATCTGCACGGGTGCCTGTCCATTTACTATTTCCGGTTGCACGATCATATCCCTGATATAATTCCCTGTCTTCGCCGGTAGCTTTCCATGCAGTATTCATATCGAGCAGGTTCACAAAAAAATCATTGGTAAGTTGCCCGGCACGTTGTGTAAATATACCATGCGCTGAACCATCAAAGTTTGTATTCAATGCACGTAAGCCACCTATTAATACTGTTAACTCTGGTGCGGTAAGCGTTAGTAATTGCGCTTTGTCTATTAATAATTCTTCTGTTGATACGGTTGATCTTCTTTTGCGATAGTTGCGGAAGCCATCAGCAGCAGGCTCCAGGTAACCTACAGATTCCACATCTGTTTGTTCCTGCGAAGCATCCATGCGGCCCGGGGTAAATGGAACGACAACATTTTGTCCTGCATCTTTTGCTGCTTTTTCAACAGCAGCGCAACCTGCCAGCACAATCAAATCTGCCAATGAAACTTTTTTGCCGCCTGTTTGTGCAGCATTAAATTCTTTTTGAATTCCTTCCAATATATTCAGCACATTTGATAGCTGCGAAGGATTGTTTACCTGCCAATACTTTTGAGGAGCCAGGCGGATGCGTGCACCATTAGCGCCACCGCGTTTATCAGAACCACGAAAAGTGGAAGCAGAAGCCCACGCAGTAGAAACCAATTGAGAAACGGTTAAACCCGATGCCAGCACTTTTGCTTTTAATGCTGCTATATCATTTGCATCTATCAATGTATGATCTACAGCGGGAATAGGATCCTGCCAGATCAATACTTCTTCTGGTACATCTGGTCCAAGATAACGTGCACGTGGTCCCATATCACGATGGGTAAGCTTAAACCAGGCACGGGCAAATGCATCAGCAAATGCATCAGTATTTTCAAGAAAACGCCGTGAAATTTTTTCGTATGCAGGATCGAAACGCAATGCAAGATCAGTAGTGAGCATAGTAGGCGCATGTTTTTTGGAAGCATCAAAAGCATCCGGAATAATATCGCCGGCTTGTTTTGCTACCCATTGATGCGCACCTGCAGGACTTTTTGTTAACTCCCATTCAAAGCCGAGAAGATTTTCAAAAAAGTTATTGCTCCATTGAGTAGGCGTTTTTGTCCAGATAACTTCCAGTCCGCTTGTTATAGTATCCGCGCCTACACCTGATCCATAACTATTACTCCAGCCAAGACCCTGCAATTCAAGATCTGATCCTTCCGGTTCTTTACCTACATGCGTTGCAGGTGCTGCGCCATGCGTTTTACCAAAGCTATGACCACCGGCAATCAATGCAACAGTTTCTTCATCGTTCATTGCCATGCGACCAAATGTATCACGAATATCTTTTGCTGCCGCAACGGGATCAGGGTTGCCGTCCGGGCCTTCAGGATTTACATATATCAATCCCATTTGTACCGCAGCCAACGGTTTTTCAAGATTACGCGAATGAATATCGCCATCAGCGTCATCATCAGATGAAACTACACCACCGGCTTTTTCCACGCCTTCAGAGCCGTGCGCATAGCGAAGGTCGCCGCCCAGCCATGTTTTTTCAGAACCCCAGTATACATCTTCATCAGGTTCCCATACATCCGCACGTCCACCCGCAAAGCCAAATGTTTTAAAGCCCATCGATTCCAGTGCTATATTGCCTGTAAGGATCATCAGATCAGCCCACGAAATTTTGTTACCATATTTTTGTTTGATAGGCCAAAGCAGCCTGCGCGCTTTGTCAAGACTCACATTATCCGGCCAGCTATTAAGCGGAGCAAAACGTTGTTGTCCTGCGCCTCCACCACCTCTTCCATCATGTACACGATAAGTACCTGCACTATGCCATGCCATGCGGATGAACAATGGACCATAATGACCAAAGTCTGCCGGCCACCATACCTGTGAATCCGTCATGAGTGCATGCAGATCTTTTTTCACCGCTTCAAGATCAAGACTTTTAAATGCTTCTGCATAATTAAAATCCTTTTCCATAGGGTTACTCAAAGAAGAATGCTGGCGCAGTAGACTTACTTTTAAATGATTGGGCCACCAATCACGGTTACGGGTACCGCCACCTGCAACATTTTGTTTTTTGAGTCCATTGTGAAACGGGCATTTGCTGATGTCGTTTGAATCTTTGTCCATTGTTAAAAGTTTATACTGAATATTAAATATGATTTGTACAATCTGCCCCACAATTTGTAATGGGATGACAAACTTATGACATTGTACCTATAGTTATAATCGATTAATTCTATAATTATATAGTTTAAAACTATTTTTTAGTTTTGTTTTAGTAAATGCGGAAATGTAGCGGTAATAGTATTCAATAAAAGAATTAATAAATGAAATCAATCGGATTCAGCACATCCTTGCCCATTACGGCAGTAGATAGCTTTACGGAATTTGAAACAGTTATACCAGTGCCAACAGGTAGAGATCTGCTGGTAAAAATCAATGCCATCAGCGTAAACCCTGTAGACTATAAAATAAGACAAAACAGCGCGAAAGATACGGTATTGCCACAGCCCAAAGTGATTGGCTGGGATGCTTCAGGCATAGTAGCAGCAATAGGAGAAACAGTTACATTATTCAAGCCAGGTGATAAAGTATATTATGCCGGTGACCTCACCCGGAGCGGTTGCAATACCGAATACCAACTGATTGATGAAAGAATTGTTGGCGCTGCGCCATTATCACTCAGCAATACGCAGGCTGCTGCTATGCCGCTTACAGTACTTACTGCGTGGCAATTATTGTTTGACAGAATGCACATCCGTGAGAAGGACAAAGGCAAAAGCATTCTTATAATAGGTGGTGCCGGTGGTGTAGGTTCTATAGCCATTCAGTTAGCAAAGAAAACAGCAGGATTAAAAGTAATTGCTACCGCTTCAAGACCGGAAACGATGGAATGGTGTAAACAGATGGGCGCTGATGCTGTTGTGAATCACAAAAACCTGGTGGAGGAAGTGCATAATGCTGGTTACAAAGAAGTAGATTTTATTGCAGACTTTGCAGATGTTAACGGTTATTGGGATGCAATAACTGAACTTATCAAACCCCAGGGCCACATTTCTTCTATTACAGGTTCAGCAACGCCGGTAGCTTTGAATAAACTAAAGAATAAAAGTGTATCGTTCAGTTGGGAATTTATGTTTACCCGCAGCATGTATCAAACTGATGACATGATTGAGCAGCATCATATTTTAAATAAAGTTGCGGCATTGCTTGATAATGGCACGCTGCAATCAACCCTTCATACTACTCTTAATGGATTTACTGTTGAAAATCTGAAACGGGCACATAGCTTGCTGGAAAGCGGGAAAGCCATTGGAAAAATAGCGATTGAATATTAATTGGGTTAATAATAATTGGTCGTTTCCAGCGTGAAAAGAGAAAAGACAGACGTGAGACTTTCACAATTGAGTTAACAATGAGGATATAAAATTTTTCGTTGCTTAATTTAAGCTTAACGCCACTATACCACCCAATATTAATATACTTGCAATAAGTCTTCTTCTGCCATCATCCTCGTTTAATAATCTTGAACCCATAAATACGCCTAGCAAAATGCTTGTTTCCCTGGCTGGCGCAACAACTGTTAGGGGTGCATATTTCAATGCTTCTAATACCAATATATAAGCAGCCGGGCTCAATATGGCAATCGCAATAATGATCCATTTGTGCGATGTTATTTCTTTTTTTAACTCATCCTTTTTTGAAAACACAAAAGGCGAAAGAAAAACGGCGCCAAAAAGATTGGTGGCCAATGTAAGAATGAGCGGAGATACTGCAAATGATTTTACGGCAATAGCATCGTTCAAAGTATATAACGCAATAAAGAAACCGGTGAGCACTCCGTAAAATACACCGGGCATTATGTGGGTATTGTTTTCTTTTTTAAAACTCAGACCGGTTATAAGCAATACTCCGGCAATAATTAAGAATAAACCAAGGGTAGCAGTAAATCTAAACTGTTCATGTAAAAAAAGAATGGCAGCTATAGATGAAAACAATGGTCCCGCACCGCGGGCAAGTGGGTATACCACAGAAAGGTCCCCCTTCCTGTAACCCGTTTGCAAAACAATAAAATATGCAAGATGCAGTAATGTGCTACTTAAAGAGAACCATAACAATGACTGTGAATAGACGATATCGCCCTGCTTTAGTTTGTACAATAAAACAGGCAAATACAAAATATTACTGGTTATGTACATCAACCAGAGAAAAGGCGTTTTACCTTTTGTTCTTTTAGCGAGTAAATTCCAGATAGCATGCAGAACAGCGGCAGACAGAACCAATACCAAAACATACAAACTCATTTGCTATCAAATATTAAAGCCATAAAACAAAATTAAGATTAGTGACCATACTTTAATTGTGAAATACAGGAGGAGCTATAATAAATTCAACACCTACAATTTAGAGGCAAATTTGATGTAAATTGTTTAATGAACACCAGCCTGATAACACAATATATACTAACCATGAAATTATTTACAAGTCTGCGGCATGTAACTCTTGACAAAAAAATAGCAGTCAAAGCCTGGCATTTTGCAAAAGAAGTAGCACTCACTACCGATTATAGAGACTCACTGCAAATAGATCTTGCAAAGATTAGAATTGATCATTTCAAAAGTAAACTCGGTGAAGAAGCTGTATATAATGTTTTATTACAGTATGGAATGGTAAAGCCACCGGATTATAATATCTATGCACCTACACAAAAAAGCTGGGATGCTGATCTTTATTTTGAAGGTATGGGAATAGCAGTTAAAACAATGCTCAGGTCGGATGCAGGCCGTTACGGGTTATCTTGGGTGTTCCAGTTCGGTAACAAAAGGCGAGATATTATATTTGATAAGCCCGATGCCTGGATCTTTTTTGTTGAATGCAATGATGAGAGAAAGCCAACGAAAGAGTATGAGTTGTATGTTTATCCACCTTACCAATTAAAAGAACTCACGTTTGGTTCTCCCAAACGTAAAGATTTGGTTGGGAAAAAGTTGGTCGTTTATGCGGATATGTTACCATGCTTGTAAGTTTCAGGTAATTAACTCTAACCGTTTCAACCCTCCTTAAAATAAAAACCTCAACATTTCTGTTGAGGCTTCTGTGGTGTGGGCCGGGATCGAACCGGCGACACAAGGATTTTCAGTCCTTTGCTCTACCGACTGAGCTACCGCACCATTCCTGTGAGCTATCCCGATTTTCATCGGGACATTGTTTTCTAAAACTCCTGCGTCGTTTTGAAAACAATTGCCGCACCATCCTTCCGCCTTTTACAAGCGGGTTGCAAAAATAGGGTTTTAGCAGTTAATATTCGTTTCTAATCTATATTTTTTGTCAAACTATCCAATCTGTCATGGTCTGACCTTCAGTACCGACCCTGTCTGATCTCATTTCCGCATCTATCACATTCCATATTCATTCAAAAACTTGATGCGCATGATCTTTAATTGCTCCCAGGTAAAATTACCGTCGCTCAGTTCCTGCTGGGCAACCTGTAAGGATGATGTTTCGCAGCTTTTGAAATAGTCCAGTATATCATCCTGGTCGTATTCGTCTACCATTTCATCAATGGCATAATCAAGATTTAATTTTGTGCCGCTGGCTGCAATGGTTTCCATTTCTTCCAGCAAGGCATCCAGGCGTACATCTTTATTTTTTGCGATGGTTTCTAAAGGTATTTTTTTATCGGTCTGCTGTATGATGTATACTTTCAAACCGCTTTTGTTCACTACGCTTTTCATCACAAAATCATCCGGACGCTCTATATTATTTTCTTCTACATAACTCGCTATCAGGTCTACGAATGGTTTGCCGTAGCGCATAGCTTTTCCTTTGCTCACGCCCTGGCATTTTTCAAGTTCGGTTATAGTGGTAGGATACAGTGTAGCCATATCCTGCAGGGATGTTTCGAGAAATATTACAAAAGGCGGTAAGCTTTTTTTCTTGGCTTCTTTCTGGCGAAGCTCTTTCAACATTTCGAACAGCTTATCATCTGTGCTACCGCCAGCCGCTGCTTCAGCTCCACTCTCTTCATCATCTTCATTCGCATCTTCAAACTGGTTGTTTAAAACAATTTTGAACGAAGATGGTTTCTTCGCAAATTTTTCTCCTTTTGCACTTAGCTTTAAAACACCATATTCTTCAATATCTTTTTCCAACAATCCTTCCAGCAACATTTGCCTGATGAGTGAGTTCCAGTAATAATCGGGCTGATCATTTCCTATGGCAAACTCAGCAATGCCACCATGGCGATACATATTGATCTGTGGCGTAAGCCTTCCTATCAGGATATTTACGATATAGTCTGTAGCAAAACGCTCATCCAGTTTCTTGATAACTTTTATTGCTTTCAGTACATCTTCTTTTGCTTCAACTCTTTCTTTTGGATGTAAGCAATTATCACACTGTCCGCAATTGTCAGCTGTGTATTCTTCTCCAAAATAACTCATCAGTATTTTGCGGCGACAAACACCTGCCTCAGCAAATGCAACCGTTTCATTAATTAACTGGGCTCCTACTTCTCTCTCGCTTAAAGGTTTATCGCGCATTAAATGCTCCAGTTTGGCCACATCTTTATGAGAATAATATAGGATGCATTTTCCTTCCAGTCCATCACGACCGGCACGACCGGTTTCCTGGTAATAATTTTCAATAGACTTAGGAATATTGTAATGAATCACAAAGCGGATGTCTGGTTTATCTATACCCATGCCAAATGCAATGGTGGCGACAATTACCTGCACATCTTCATTCAAAAATAAATCCTGCCTTTCTGCTCTTAATTTTCCATCAAACCCTGCATGATAAGGCACGGCCTTGATGCCATTTGCCATCAACACATCTGCCAGCTCTTCGGTTGTTTTTCTGTTGAGTGTATATATAATCCCGCTCTTGCCTTTCATCTGCAAAATAAACTTCACGATGCTTTTGATCGTTTGATCTTTCTTGATCTTCGGTTGTATTTCGTAATAAAGATTGGCGCGGTTAAATGAAGAGATAAATATTTTGGGCTCTTTAAGACTAAGATTTTTTACAATATCGCTTTGCACTTTTGGAGTAGCCGTTGCAGTGAGTGCAATAACAGGAATATCAGGATTGATTACCGTCATCATCTCTCTCAGCCGCCTGTACTCAGGCCTGAAATCGTGTCCCCATTCTGAAATACAATGGGCTTCATCCACCGCAAAAAAAGACAATTGCAGGTCTCTGAAAAATTCAAGATTCTCCTGTTTGGTAAGTGTTTCAGGAGCTACATATAGTAATTTGGTATGACCATTTAATAAATCGTCGTGTACTTCCTTAATTTCTTTTTTGTTTAAGGTAGAGTTAAGAAAATGCGCCACATTATCATTGCTGCTATAACCACGCACCAGGTCTACCTGGTTTTTCATCAACGCAATAAGTGGAGAAACAATAATAGCGCAACCAGGGCTGAGAATAGCCGGCAACTGGTAACACAAACTTTTACCGCCGCCGGTAGGCTTAATTACGAAGGTATCGTTACCCGCAAGCAGGCTTTCAATAATGGCTCTCTGGTTTCCTTTAAAATCTTTAAAGCCAAAATATTCCTGCAATCCTGCATCAAGATCAAAAGCTGGTTTGGTTGAATTTTTTTTTGCTGAACCATTTGTTTTAGCGGGAGATTCGGCTTTTGCTTTGGGGGTAGTTTTTTTTGTTGCTGTTGGCATGTCATTCAATTTTCCTTCGCACTTACATAAGCGGCTCCAGTAATTTTAAAAAGTGAGCGAAGTTACTATAATAAGTGCTTTTTCAGAAGTTAATATGATGTTTATTGCAATGGGTTAACTGTTAGCTATATGCATAGTTTTTTTATTTTAAGATATGAAAAAATGGCCTTTTGAGCAATTATTTGATCATATCTGGTCGCTTTGAACATCACATAAAATAACTTCTACTTTTCCAGGTATATATCCAGGTGCAATAAGCGATTCAAATATCTGAATCACAGGGCTGAATACAGTCGTTTTGTTAACCAGTAATTTTCAATTAGGTTTGCGGCCTCTTTTATGGCATCAATTGATATTCAGGCAATCGCAAAGCAAACCATTTTGCTGGAAGCAGCATCTGTGGGGCAACTGGTAAACTATATAGATGCTCAGTTTGAAAAAATTGTGCAGTTGATAGCGGCCTGCAAGGGTAAAGTAGTGATAAGTGGTATAGGAAAAAGTGCAGTGATTGCCCAAAAAATTGTGGCTACTTTTAATTCAACAGGTACTTCAGCTTCCTTTCTGCATGCTGCAGATGCCATTCATGGTGATCTTGGCATAATCCAGGATGGCGATATAGTCTTAATTATCAGCAAAAGCGGCGAAAGTCCCGAGATAAAAATATTATTGCCATTGATTAAAAATTTTGGCAATACAATTATCGCCATGACGGGCAATATCACATCCTTTTTGGCCGTTCAGTCTCACTATGTTTTAAACACAACAGTTGAACAAGAAGCTTGCCCTAACAATCTTGCACCTACTACCAGCACAACCGCGCAATTAGCCATGGGCGATGCTCTGGCTGTTTGCCTGATAGAAAATAACGGATTTACAAGCGAAGATTTCGCGAAGTTTCATCCGGGCGGTATACTTGGAAAAAGATTGTACCTGAAAGTGAGTGATTTATTAATGAAGGAAGTAAGCCGCAGGTAAATAAAGATAGCAACCTGAAAGAAGTAATTGTTGTAATTACAAAAAACCGCATGGGCGCCACTGCTGTTATAGAAAACGATGCAATAGCAGGAATTATAACAGACGGTGATTTGCGCAGAATGCTGCAAAAGGAAACTGATTTGAGTAATATACAGGCTGCTGTTATTATGAGTAAAAATCCTAAATCGATAGAAGAGGACCAGTTAGCGGTTTCTGCATTAGACCTGATGCGTAAGAATAATGTGAGCCAGTTGCTCGTTACTGCCAATGGAAAATACGTGGGAGTATTACACATGCACGATTTGCTGAGAGAAGGAATAATATAAACAAGTTTTTATCTCAGCTTTATTGCACTTAATTTTGAACTATCTGACTAATTATGAATAAGAATCATTATGTAGCAATTATGGCCGGTGGCATCGGCACCCGTTTTTGGCCGATGAGCAGAACTTCTTATCCGAAGCAGTTTTTAGATATTTTAGGAACCGGTAAAACGCTTATCCAGCAAACATTTGATCGGTTTGCCGATTTTATTCCAAAGGAAAATATTTACATCGTTACCTCTAATGAGTATATACCAATTGTTCAAAAGCAATTGCCGGAAGCATCGCCCGAAAATATTTTAGGTGAGCCTTCCAGGAAAAATACCGCGCCTTGTGTAGCATATATAGCACATAAATTAAACAAGCTTAATCCTGAAGGATGTTTGATTTGTGCGCCTGCAGACCACCTGGTGCTGGAACACATTGCGTTTAAAAAAGTTTGTATTGAGGCATTGAATTTTGTGCGACAGAACAATGCATTGGTAACGCTGGGTATAAAACCCACACATCCCAATACAGGATATGGTTATATACAGCACGAACAATTTGAAGTAAGCGATAATGTATATAAGGTAAAAACTTTTACAGAAAAGCCCACGCTTGAAATAGCTAAAACCTTTTTAGCAAGCGGCGACTTTTTATGGAATGCCGGCATTTTTGTGTGGAAGGTAAAAAGTATTGTACAGGCTTTTGAAAAGCATTTGCCTGAAATGAATGAATTATTTGTTGCTGAAGAAGGCACTTACAATACACCTGCTGAAAGAAAATCAATTGAAAAAATATACCCGCTTTGTACCAATATTTCTATTGACTATGGTATTATGGAAAAAGCGGACAATGTGTACATTATTCCCTCAAGCTTTGGATGGAGCGACCTTGGCGCCTGGAACTCAGCATATGAAAATATGAATAAAGATGAACAGGGCAACGCGGTATCAGGTAACAGCATGATGCTCATTGACTCAACCAATAATATGATTCACGTAGAAAAAGATAAACTGGTGGTATTACAGGGTGTGGATAATCATATTGTAATAGACACAGGCGATGTACTGCTGATATGCAGCCGCAACAAAGAGCAGGAGATAAAAGAATACGTAGCTGAAATTAAGAGAAGCAAAGGCGATAAGTATTTGTAATCTCCTACACGTTTAATCGGGTAACTTATTAGCCAGGTACAGATAAGGTGGATGAAAGTGATGCGTGAATATTTTGTCTTTATCATTAGGGTAAAGCTTGTAATATTCTTCATCTGCCAGTAAAACAATGGTATTTCCTGTTCTCACATAATCATTGCTTTCCGCGTATGCAGGCGGTTGAAAATCAGGAAGTGCTTTTTTTATTTGGGTCGATGTCATCTTACCAAGATATTTCTGGTAATTCCGTTGAGCCTTTCGTGTAGGTTTATCAAGCCGGTTATATACATACCGCATTAATAAGTTGGTAGGAAATTTCAGTTTTTTAATCTGATCCTTCGCGGTAATAAATGGATTAACAGCGTTGAAATCATTTACCGTTTGAATAGATACAGGTGTTTCCGGAACCCAATCTGCGGAGTTAACAACATTATATGCCCATCCTTGTTGGGTATGTGCTTCATACTCCTGCGCAAAATATAAATTGCCGGGTTTGGGTCCTGCACTGCAATACGTTTTGAATTGAATATGTTGATGAAGTGTATTAGAAAATTGCAATTCCCGCAAATAAGCGGTCAATAAAAAGGCAATGGCTCCTCCCTGGCTGTGCCCCATTATAATAAAATCTTTTATACCGTTGTTATAGCATGAATCAATCCTGGGCATCAGGTCTTTTACCAGGTAAGCCATGCTTATCAACCAGCCCACATGTACTGTGGCTCTTGGATTAGATGCCAGCTTATACGAAAAGGTATCGGTGGCGGATAGTTGAAGTTGCCCCTGTGCAGGCACCATCGCCGCATAAAAATTTGCGAGCCAGCTTACAGAAGCTGAAGTAGTGCCTCTGATGCTGATGACTGCTATGGAGTCTGTACTTGTCCAAAGATCCCACATATTACCGAGCCCTACTTCCGGTGAACGATACACGAAATGAAATTTTTCGGGTTCTGGAAATGCGCGGATATAATTGCTGTCTCCAAATTTTGCGGACACTTTCAACATTTCAATGTATTCCTTCTTATTAAAGCCTGGATGCAGGTGCTGCGAGAAAGGCGCCTGTATAAAAAGAAAATTTACCAGTATAATAATGAGCAGTGCTTTGTTGCGTAACATAACAGCATAGTTGTTTACACTGTCAAAATAATCATTTTAAGTGTACGAATCTTGAGGTATTTATTATTCGGGATTACGGTTTAGTTTCTGAACTGCCTGCTTTTTAATTGTCCGTTTTGCATAACAGTTAATACATAAATGCCGGTGATAGCATTATTGTTGATTTTTACTAACTGTGTTCCTTTGGTTAATGAAGTATTTTGCTGTTGAATGGTTTTCCCATCCAGCGTAGTCACCAAAATTTTTGCAGACCCGGCCACATCTGTAGTTACCTGCGCAATAATGCCACTACCAGACGACACAATGGAATTAATATTTAATCCACTGTTTTTTTGCAATGCTAATTTTATAATAGAAGAATAGGTGATCGCATTATTAAACTCCACAGACTTTACCCGATAGAATACCTGTGATGATTGCTGTGACAGACTTTTATCAGAATAACTGTAAGTACTTGAACTATTGCTTGCGTATACTTTACCTATACTTGTAAAAGACGTTCCGTCAACAGAACGTTCAACATCAAAGTAATTCAGATTGTCATTTGCTGCTATCTCCCAGTTAAGGATAGACGAATTACCTGAAATATTACCAGTGAAAGCAGTAAAACTAATAGGCAATATGGAAAGACCTTTAACGGTGATATTATCAAATACAAAGCGATTAAGACCACCGGGATTATTATATACATCATATCCATATATACGGAAGGTTATAGCAGTAGCTACATTGGTAAAACCGCTGAGGCTAACTGTAACCGTAGGCGTAGTATTTTGCGTGAGCGTTCCGCTTCCCAGGTCAGCAGTGTATCCATCAAGGCTTGAGCGGATAGACCATTGACGAGGGCCCGAACCTGCAGGAGAACCCGTAGTACTTCTGCGCATATTCAAATCAATACTGGTTAAATTAAGCGTATAACCTGCGTTAGGCGTTAAAGTAAACTCCAGGTAAGCACCTGTATTGATTGTGCCTGTTGGCCAACCATCTTCTCCATAATAAACAGTACCGCCATTGTATGCACCACTTCCTATAGCTGAGCTAAGTGAGGCCGCACTAACTGTATTATTTGAACCTCCGGTACCGGCAAGTGTATTATTGAAATTCCAGTTACCGGCATTTTGCGCAAATGCAGATAATGAAAAAAAACATATCAAAAAAATGAGTGGTATATAATGTTGCATACACCTGTTAAGAATACCCATAGAAATAAATTTAGCCGGTAATTAAAAATAGACCTGACCTTTCAGTCAGGTCTACGTGCATGATAGTAAGTAGCAAAATGATAGGTGTATACTCTTACAGTTTAATAACGCGTAGTTGAAAGCGTATAGTATAAACACTTAGAAATAATTGTACTTTTTATGTAGAGTACTATTATTGATTGACATATATCAACCAGGAAAGGGAGTCAATAGATGGAGGTTATTTTTTGAATGCTTTATTGAGAGCCTCTGTTCTGTTTTGCACATGTAATTTTTCGTAAATGCGGTGTATGTGTTGTTTAACAGTATTATTGCTGATTAATAATTTTTCCGCAATTTCTTTATACAATAAACCTTTAGCAAGCAGGTCAAGTATTTCGTTTTCGCGGTTGCTGAGTGCTTCTGTTATTTCTGTTTCTTTTTCCTGCGTGCGAAAAACAGTCACCAGTTTGCGGGCTATGCTACTGCTCATAGGTGAGCCTCCGTTGTATAGTTCTTTTAATGCATCTATCATTTGAGGTAGACCTGTGTTTTTCAACAGATAACCAGAAGCGCCTGCTTTTAATGCTTCAAATACTTTTTCATCTGTTTCATATACAGTAAACATCATAAACTGTGTAGATGGACTGCTTCGTTTAACTGCTTTTATACAATCAATGCCACTCATACCCGGCAGGTTAATATCCATAATTACAATGTCTGGCTTTAGCTTTGGTATATCGTACAAGGCTTCTTCAGCTGTACTGAAAGTATCTAATACCGCAAACTCACTGCTTAAGGAAAGAAAATTTTTTAACGCGTTGCGTACTTCATCCAGGTCTTCTACTATCGCTAATGTTATGCTCATGATCAATGAATATAAATATAGAATTATGTGCAACCAATAGAACAAAGGTTATACTGGCAATGGAGCCGTTAACTGTACAATGGTTCCATGCATTTCCTGTATATCGGCTTTGCCGTTAATTGCCCGCATTCTGCTGTTAATATTGACGATGCCGTTTCCAATCCTTTTTTTAGTTGATGCTGAAAACCCAATACCATTGTCTTGTATCAGAATAACCATTTGATTGGATATACTGATTTGAAAGATCACCTCTGTTGCCTTTGCATGTTTTACAATGTTGTGTAAAGCTTCCTTTACTGCAAGAAAAATATTACGTCTGTATTCACCGCTTAAAAAAATAACCGGCATCTCTTCCGTAATATTGGCATTGCAATGAATATTATTCTGCACCAGGTATTCCATAGCATATGATCTTACATAGGCCACAAGATCCTGCAACGAATCATTTCTTTCGTTTAATGCCCAAACAATCTCTCCCATCTTGTCAATCATTTCATGTGAGTATTGTTTTATCTTTCCTATGTCTTCCTGTATGGGCTGATTCATTTGTTGTTTCAAATCAATATGCTCACTTAAAAACCGTATTCTTGATAAACCTGCACCTAAGTCGTCGTGCATATCTGTTGCTATGCGGGTGCGCTCTTTTTCTAATAATTGCTTTTTTTCTAAATGGATTTTTTGTTTTTTTAGTTTACTGGAGTATACAGCGCGAATAATAAAAAATGTCAATCCACCAGCCGATAGCAATAGTATGCTTCTGAACCACCATGTTTGCCACCAGGGTTTTGCGATAATAAAAGTAAGTGAGCTGATTTTTTCATTCCAATTATTATTGCTATCTGCAGCTGTAGCGCTAAAGTGGTAAGTGCCCGGTTGCAACCCTGAATAATTGATCACAAAATCCCGGTCGGCAATTTTCCATGCATCGTCTACTTCTTCCAGTTTGTATTTGATCTTGCTTTTTCCGGATGCTATAAAATCAATGGTAGCCGTTTGTATGGTAATATTATTATCGCTGTGCGAAAGGTGAACAGAGTTACTGAAATTGATATCGTTTCCGTATTCAAACGGAATATTGTTGACCAACAAGGCTTTGATGTAGAACCTTGATTTTTCAAATGGAGGTGTAGCCGCACTGGCTTTTATTATATCAAAGCCGTTGGTTCCACCAAAGTACAAGCTGTTATCGGACGTTTTTAAACATGCTTTGGCATTGTATTCATATCCCTGCAAACCATTAGAAGGTGTATATATGTTGAAAGAATGCGTAGATGGATTGAACCTTGAAATTCCTTTATTGGTACTGATCCATAACATAGATTGCTCATCCTGCAACAGCGCATACACGTAATTGTTACTTAATCCATCTTCAGTTGTATACTGGTGAAGCAGGTTGAGTTGTTCGTCTGTTTCTAACAAACCTTTTAAAGTACCTATCAGGTATTTTTTTTGTTTCTCATCATATAACACATATGTTATAAGAAAGGATGTAATATCTTTTTTGATGGCGGTCCATTTGCCATTTTCAATGACATATAATTTTTGATCCCCATCCCAGCAGGAAACAAATAATAAACCATTTACAAAAGCGATATAAAAAATATGTTTATCGCTGAGGAATGGTAGCTGTTTGGCAATACTTTCTTTTTTGTGCAGTTCAAACAAGCCCTGTGTTTTGGTTGCAATCAACCATGAGCTGTCTGTAAAAGCAATAATGTGTTCAATATATAGATCTGTAAGTTGATTGCCGCTCTGTAATCGAAAAGAAATCTTTTCTGTGGCTAACGTGGTCATATCCATTCTGCACATTCCTTTTTCGGTTCCTATCCACGCACTCTTTTTATCGTTCACCATATAGCGTACAAAATCAAACGGCAAACCAGGTATATTTTTCTTTGTAATGCAACTGAATGTTTTTTGCAGAGGATTGAAAATATTAATGCCTCCCCCCTGTGTAGCTATCCAGATTCGTTTATTGTCATCTTCCAGAAAACATCTGATAATATTATTGTTGAGACTATTACCGGTTTGTGAATTTTCAGAAAAATGTTGAAACCTGTTGCCAGGTAATAGTTGATCAATGCCGTTTGTGGCAATGCCTGTAAATACAATACCGGTAGCATCACAATAAATACTGTTTATTTTATTTCCACGGATGGAGTTTGCTGGATTATCCGTTTTAATAAAATGGGTTACCGTAAATGCTGTATCCACCACAAACAATCCATTTTGTTCTGTTCCGATCCACAGTTGATGACTTTTATCTGTTGCAAGGCAGTTAACCTTCCCGATATTACTGGTTTGTAAAGCAGTAGTAATAAAAGAACCTTCGGGCTGCTGCATATTCCATTCAAAAAAGCCATCATCGGTTCCAAGCACTAACTGTTTCTTATAAACATTGTATACAACCGCATTAATTTTCAGAAACTGAAAATGATAGTCTGTTTTTCCACTGACGATGTCTATTTGGGCAACGCCATTTTCTGCAGGCATCCAAAGGGTATTCGTTGTTTTATCTAACCAGCAATTGGTAGCACTTACATAATCATTGTGCCAACGCATGTGCTGAACAATATTCCGTCTTTTAAAAGTGACCATATCAAAAGCGGTAAGAGCGCCGCTTATATCAAAGCATATAATTTCTTTATCGGTTGCTGCAATGGGAATAATGTAGTTGCCAGATTTGCCTTCCGGAAAAAAAACAGATACGGTATCTGCAACAGGATCATACCTGTTTAATCCATCACCCGAACCAATCCATATTTTATGAAGAGCGTCTTCTACCAAACCTGTTGTTTCTGTGCCGTGTATAGCTGCTCTTTTGCGGGGGAATGAATAAAAATTACGGAAAGATTTTCCATCAAATCTATTCAGCCCTTCATAAGAAGTAATCCATAAAAATCCCTGGCTGTCACGGATTATTTTTTGATTAATGCCCTGCGATAATCCATCCTCCACACCCCAATGCAATACGCGATAATCCTGGCAGTACAGATCTTTAACCTGTAACAGAAAACCACAACAAACCAACAGCATTTTTAATCGCATACTTAAATTTACCGCTTATAGCAGTACAAGACAATGCTTATTGTTTAAGAACTTTTATAACATGTACGTTTTTACCGGTAACTACCTTTAACCAGTAAACGCCGGTTGGTAATGACGACAGGGATATGTTTGCATTGGAGCTATAAATTGTGTTTTGTGTGAATAATATAGAACCCGCCATATTGCTTAATTGTATATACTTTACCGTTTCATTGTTGGATCGCAACCTGACTTGTACACTATTTTGAGTTGGATTGGGATATATCTGAATGACTGAACTGGCTTCTATTTGTAAACTAACAATCTTGCTATAAGTATACTTCCCATCGATGTCTATTTGTTTTATGCGATAGAAATTGTTGCCGGTTGGTGCATTGAGATGCATAAAGTGATAACTATTGGTAACAGGAGTATTGTTAGAAGATATTTTACCGATTGACGAAAAGTTACCCGGATGGTCGCTCCACTCTATCTCAAAATATTTTGTATTGCTTTCATTGGCGGTTGTCCATTCCAATAAAACATCCTGGTTCTGCTTGCGGGCATTCAGCGCAATAAAATCGAGCGGCAACACACTAAGATTGCCAATAAATGGCATGAGCTCCGAAAAGCTGAAAATACTGAATTCAATATACCAGTTGTTTATACCAAATTTTTTTATGATTGGTTGAATAATAGCAAACTGCGCCGGCGGCGTAATATTTTCATTTATTACTTCAAGATCAACAGGTGAACCGGGACTGCCTGTTTTCTTTAATATTTTCAGATCAGCTATTGTTACAGCCGGGGATCCATTATTCTGCAAATACCAAATCATGTTGTTTATTTCAGCATCTGTGATGTACAATCTCAACAAAACGTTCTGATTTAATACAGGTATTGGAGTTGGTTCTATATAAAAGTTGCGATCAAGAAAGTGTGTAAGTGTTCCGTTGATTGTACTTTTTCTTAAATCGCTACCCATGCCATCTGTAATTCTAACGCCCCAGCATACCTGCTGTAAATTATTTCCTTGCGGGTTGATAGAAAAAATGATATTACCCAATGTATCTTTTGCATCAATCCATGCATTGCCATTCATATCGCTGCATCCCTGCGCGCCGGCTACTTCAAAATCACCGGTAATAGTTCTTAATGAGCATGCGGGATCTGTAAGGTCTAACGGAAAAATGGCAGACAATCTACCGCATCTGTCTTTTATACTTACATCATACAATGCCTGCGGAATATTACGGAATGTGGCAGAAGATTGATAAACAAAACTACCCGAATTGCGTGGGCGTATAGCATATTCATAAGGACCGGGTCCGTTACTAGCCAATATGGTAAAGTCCTTCATACAGTTTGATGAGCCAGGTAATATTTTCACTGAGTCAACGGTTGCCTGTGGAAAATTGAGTACAATAGTACCGGTTAAGCTACTATCTCCGCATTGGTCTTTCAACTTAAAAAAGTAAGTACCTGCCACGGAAAGGTTGGTGAACACACTATCATCCTGGTAAACAAACTGTGTTTGCCCTGGTGCCATTATACCATAACTCAGCGGGTAGGTTCCGGTAAATCTTGTTACTGTTGCGGTAAATGAACATGAATCTGCTGATAATTGTTGATTGATCACAGACAACCGTGGCAGTCCTCCGCCCAGGCGAATAAATTGTATAGCCGAAGTATTACCACAGGCATCTTTGAGCTGTACATCATAATCACCTGGAGCAAGGTTATTGAATGCTGAATCAGTTCCGAAATGTAATACAGGTCTTATGGTTGTCATCGTATCAGTATACTTGCCAATGGCGTACGTAAATGGAGCAATACCACGATGGGCCACTGTTCCGGATCGGGATAATCGTATTACACCATTGCTGCAGGTAGTTGGTTGGATAACGTAAGTATCTACATCCATCCGCAATCTCAATCCACTTTGAGTAGCTATTCTACCGCAGAAATCGGTTACCCGTACTGTGTATGTAGCATCGGGCACAATACCATATATAGCTGTCCATAAGGTTGCCTCACTGGCAATGGTAAAATCTGCATCTGTTGCTTTTCTATATTCGATTTTATATGGAGGCCTTCCGCCAGGAAGAATGCCAGGCTCTACTAAAAGATAATCATCTTCTGCACCGCAGGAAAACGCACCCCAATTACAGGAAGTAGTAATAGAATTGCTGAATGGCAAAGTTCCATTCCATGTAGCGGGGTTAACAATAACTCCTGGCGAAATAAATTCCTGTGCAGTGTTTTCATCCAGCACTCTCAGCCTGTAAGATGTGGCTGAAGAAATATCGCCGGGGGTTATTATAATGAAGTTATTGCCATTAACGGATGGCTGTGTGTTTATAGTAACCCAATTTGTACCCACTTGTTTTTCAAAATACAAGGTAGCGGGATGAATAGTGCCATTTCCCCACACAGGATTACCTATTAATGTTGCACCTCCGCAAGCCTGTATACTTACCAGTGAAGCTCCTTCCACCTGTGCACAAACGGTGTAACAAAAAAACAAGAAAGATATGAGGGTACAAATTTTATACATGATGAACATTTTATGCTGCTAAATGTAACGGCATTGTAAGTGCAACGCAATAGAACAAAAGTTATATAGACCGTGTATGGTTGCCTATCTTGCAGCAGTCTATTAATTTCGACAGGATTATGGAAAGATAGACCTCTTTTTAGGCCGTGATGACAATACAGCATACAAAGAATGGTGTTATTGGATAGGCGTAACCGTTATTATAAGGGTTACACCGCCTGCAGACCCGTCAATGACCTGTACCTGATTGTTGTCTTTGAATGTAGCCGTTCCTGTTATCGCAGGCATCGTACCTGTGGCAATCTCACCGCCTGTTCCGCCATTACAATCTGGCGAAATGGCAAATGTTGGTCCCTGTATAGTATGCCTGTCGTCAAAAGAAACCTGCACATAACCACCGGCTACGTATACCTGCATAAAATTGATGGGAAGAATATCTATTATTCCCGGGCCATTATAACTGATGGATGAGCAATTGCCGCTTATTTTTTGAATGTTTGCCGGAGGATTTACAAATTCTGTTACTATGCCGGTGTTGCCCGTAATGTTTACATTATAATTTCCCTTGTCTTTCAGTATATATTCATCACCCGCAGCGTGCATGGCAGATTCATATTCAAATTCAACTTTGTAACGTTTACCGGCAATATAGATAGCAGCAGTAAGAATAACTTTATTATAGGAGGTTCCGTTAATGCGGAAGGAGCCTTTAAGCGCTGCTGAAATAGTAACAGGATTTTTTGGTGGAGCATTAGCCGGTGCTGTATACTTCGCTTTTAACCCACCATCCACCGATTGATCAACGGCAGAAATGTTTCCTTCTGTACCATCACCACCCTCTTTGCCATTGGCAGACCATGTAACGGGATTGTTTTTTACCATACCGACCAGCACGCTGTCATCATGGCCAATCATATCAGTAGCAAACACCTGCAGGGTTACCGATTCACCGGGTTTCATATACCAGGTAGCAGGCTCAATATGCAATGCATCAAAGGTTACAAAGTCTGTAAAATGATTTACAGAAGCGGAGATAATTTTTTTTGTGCTGTCATTTTGTATATGTTGTACAACCTGCCAGTATTTTTGAGCATTTTGAAATGCAATGCTCATCCAGTCTGCACGGGTGGCCGCAAGCGCTTCATTGGTGTAATGAAATTGTATGGTAATATCTTTTTCAAAGTGTAAGCCATTGGGCAAACAGCGGTATCCTTTTCCGTTACCATTAGGTGCGGTGTTTTTAATAGGTTGAACAGTGATAGCTGTATTACTGGTAAGCGCACCTGCTGGAATAGTAAGCTCAAGTATACCGTCAGTAGAAATAATCTTTCCACCATCTGCTCCGATAGTTTGTGTAACAGCAGTTCCATCAATTGTGCCAACTGCTGTAGCCGTAGGTTCAACTTTGACTACAGGCTGATCTGTCGTTGCATTTTTTTTACAACTGATAGCAAAAGAGAATATAATGATAGTGAAATATTGAAAATATTTTTTCATGCCTGGAATGTTTTGCTTGCGTATTGTTTTGAGTAATATTGATTGTGATAAATGGGATGTAGAATTTTATTTTGGAAGAGGGGTAATTTTTATATATACGCCCATGCCATTTTCCTGTTTTATTATCTGCTCCCTGTCTACAAGTTTCATTAAAACTGCAACGGGTACACCATCCTGCATAGGTTCGCCGGTTCCTGCAGTGCCGCTGGTAGATTCTGAACCTATTTGAGTTACCCAGTTCAGGGCTACATTAGTAGCGCCTTTATGAATAAACTGTAGATTAAGTAAGGAATCTTCTGCCGAATAAGTAGTGGGTTGCACACCTGTGATATTGATATAACCTGTGTGTGGATTATTCATCCAGGTGAAAGTTATAGTGGAGCCCCCCACCTCATAGGTTTGTGCTACTGGTGTAACCGTTGCATTTTGGTTTTCTATATCGTAAGTGATCACTGTAGCCTCATCATCTTTTACAGACACATGCATATTAAAGGTTGCCTTATCATTATACAGCTGTCCCTTATAGCCGGTTATATTATCATCGTTATAGGCTACTGTTACCGCATAATCGTATTCGTCTCCAATTATTTTAATGGGTTTGTTGAGTATTACTTTGTTTAAGTTGATGGTTTTACCATTCACTTTTGCTTTCCATTTAATACCTGTGAGCTCTGCGCCGGCAATAACTACGTCTGGAGAAGGCACTTTGGAAGGAGCTGTGTACAAAGACATGTATTTGTAATACTCACCCAGGTTTTCGGCAGCGGGTTTGAGCGTTCCCACAACATCATTTCCGTTTTTGTATTGGTTTATATACCATACCGGTTTTTGGGGGGAAGGTTTTGGTAATGGGGGAAGTTCATCGTCATCAGGAGATGGATTATTAGGAGCAGGCGGCGTGGGCTTTGTATCATTGGTTCCTGTTACTTCAAGAAATAGCTGTTGATTTATTTTTACTTCGCCTGTTTCTTTGGCATCCTTTGTTATTTTTAATTTTAATCCTTCAAGGTCGCTCCAATCGGTAAAGTGTTTTGTTTTTACAGCAATGGTTTTAGTAATAGTATCAATATTGGCAGATGGTATCCGGTACCAGATCTGGTTTACATCCTGGTAGGCGATGGCTTGCAACTCAGGCAGGCTGCCCGCGATATCTTCATCAGTATAATGAAAGGTGATTGTAACCGGGTTGGTAAATACGGAACCAGAAGGAAGCAATCTGAACGCATGTCTTCCATTTGGACAAAAATTAGTAATGGGCTGAATAGTAAATATAGTATTGGCGCTTACCGCGCCAGAAGGTACTGTTATTTCAACCGTGCCATCTGCAGATACGATGGAACCACCCGATGGACCGATTTCTTTTGTAGTGGCTGCTCCTGTAGGCACACCCACGGCAGTAACAGCAGGTTCTTCATCAATGGGCGGGTCATCACCTTTATCTACGCCAACTATTTTTTTACAACCCGCCGCTAACAGCAATACGAAAAATGTAAACCCTATTATGAACCTGTGCATAACAATTATATTTTGAATGCTAACATACCTCGTACGCAAATACAGGGCAATAGAACAAAAGTTAGGGGTAACACATCATTAACCCCGGCAAGATGTATGGCGCTGAGGCATAAATATTTTTAGGCTATCTTCACCCGAACAAAACCGCAGATACTATGAAGGAATTGATAGATCGGTTGAAAGCTGAAGCAGGACTAACCGAAGAGCAAGCCATTAAAGCTATTACAATGATGAAGGATTTTGCAAAGGAAAAATTTCCTTTGCTTTCCGGGGCCATAGAAAAAGTGTTTACTAAATATGCCCCTAAGGAAGACGACGATTTCCTGGCATAAAGAAAGCCTCCAGAAAATATTTCCGGAGGCCTTGTTTTTCTCATGTTCGTAAGCGATGCTTTAAGCAAGCAATACTTCTCTTGCAATAACTATCTTTTGTATTTCACTAGTGCCTTCACCAATAGTACATAATTTACTATCCCTGTAAAATTTCTCTACCGGAAAATCTTTGGTGTATCCGTAACCTCCAAAAATCTGCACAGCATCGTTAGATACTTTTACGGCTACTTCGCTGGCATAATATTTAGCCATGGCAGCTTCTTTTGTCATAGGCAGACCTTTATTCTTTTTATATGCTGCCTGTGATATCAATAATTCAGCGGCCATAATTTCGGTAGCCATGTCTGCCAGTTTAAAAGATATACCCTGGAAATCGGCAATGGGCTTTCCAAACTGTTCTCTTTCTTTTGAGTATTGCAAAGCTGCTTCGTAGGCACCTTTTGCTATACCAAGCGCTAATGCTGCTATGGAAATTCTGCCGCCATCTAATATTTTAAGCGATTGCTTAAAACCATCACCTACATTTCCCATACGGTTTGTGTCGGGTATGCGGCAGTTATCAAAAATCATTTCAGCGGTTTCGCTGGCGCGCATGCCCAGTTTATTTTCTTTTTTACCTCCGCTAAAACCTGCTGTTCCTCTTTCTACAATAAATGCGGTGGCATTGTTTTTTGCTCTTGGCTCTCCGGTTCTTGCTATTACTACTGCCACATCTCCTGATCTTCCATGGGTGATCCAGCATTTGGTTCCGTTCAATATCCAGCTATTTCCATCTTTTACTGCTGTTGTCTGTATATTACCAGCATCGCTTCCTGTTCCAGGTTCTGTTAAACCCCAGGCGCCAATGAATTCGGCTGTTGCCAATTTGGGAAGGTATTTTTGCTTTTGTGCTTCATTGCCAAACAGGAGTATATGACCGGTACATAAAGAATTATGCGCTGCAAGGCTCAATCCCACGGAACCGCAAACCTTTGATACTTCCTGTATAATGGTACTGTATTCCAGATAACCCAACCCTGCTCCACCGTATTGTTCAGGTACCAATACGCCCATCAAACCCAATTTACCCATTTCTTTAAAAACCTGTATTGGAAATTCCTGTGACTCATCCCACTGCATTACATAAGGCTTAATATGCTGCAAAACAAAATCCCGGGTGGTTTGTCCAATCTGGAGGGTCAACTCATCTATTTCAAAATCCATACTATTGTTTAAAGGGTGTAAAGTAAATAGATTTAATCAAACTAACAAGTGTTAGGGTGCATTCAGGTAAGGTGAAATTTTCCGGAAAACACTATCATTAATCAATTGAACATTCCTGATATCGTTCACCGATTGAAAATTACCATGCTGATTTCTATACTGGATAACGGCATTGCCAATATGATATTTTATATAGGGATGCGCTTTTAAAGCATCTATAGTGGCGGCATTGATATTGATCTTTTGAACATCTGTTGAGTTGCAAATAAGCCTGGGTTTTATTTTCTGAAAAACCGAATCAGCCAGTCCATAAATCTCACCAATCTGTTCAATGCTATAAAAGCCACCCAGTTTTTGTCTGAAATTCACAATGCGGCTTGCCAGCTTACTGCCAATGCCGGGTAATTCTATCCAGGTACTTGTATCTGCCGAATTAATATTTACCTGCTTAATTTCTTTGACGGGATAATGCGGTGAAGCAGGTTTTTTTTCTTCTACAACTACTGCTTCTTTTTTATTCTCTTCTATGCGAACAAAAGGAAGCAGGCGATCGTAATCGTCATTTCTTAATCCATATATTTTTTGCAGGTCTTGCGGTTTATAAAATTTTCCGCCCTTACTTGTATAATTCAGAATGGTATGAATGGTTTTATCTTTTAGTCCTAATTTTTTCCAGTCTTCAGCAGGTAGTGTGTTAGGGTCAAAATAAAAAAGGGTGGATTTTTCTGCAGGGCTATATGTTGCAGAAAAGGAAGATTTACCAGGTGTTTCAGTTTCTGCTGTCGCTTTGTTCAGGGACTGGGATTGTTGTTGAAATGCAACTACTTCTTTTTTAAAAGCAGCAGCTTCATTTTTATTAAAAATCTCCGAAGGTGATATCAAATCCGGTATCAACCATATTAAAACCAACAATACCAGCAAGGTGATGATGCCAATTCGTTCTTTTTTACTG
Organism: Agriterribacter sp.; assembly: GCA_047600465.1. GTDB lineage: Bacteria > Bacteroidota > Bacteroidia > Chitinophagales > Chitinophagaceae > Agriterribacter. The sequence continues at coordinate 942,584 of JASGKU010000004.1, read as the reverse complement.
AAGACGAAATAGTCTTTCCAATGGTTAGCTTCCATGTTTTAGAAAATAGGTACATGAAAGTTAACTATATATAAGAAGATATCAAATAGAATCTTTATAATTCAAGTGTAAGCCGGTCATAAGCCAATGAAATACCTTCAGGTAGTTCTTTGCACACGTCTGCATGTTTACCCAACTGGTGACTGATGTGTGTAAAATAAGCGGTGGGCACTTGCAGTTGTTGCACTGTGGCAATGGCTTCGCTGAGACTAAAATGAGAGATATGCTTTTCTTTACGCAGCGCATTCAATACTACTACTTCGCTGCCACGAATAATGTTCATACTTTTTTCTTCAATGCGGTTGGCATCGGTTATATAAGTAAATTTTCCAAACCGGAAACCCATCACCGGCATATGCATGTGCCATACCAGAATAGGTGTGATCACCAAATCGCCAATCTGAAAAGGTTCATCGCCGATAGTATTGAGATGTATATCAGGTGCGCCGGGATATTTTTTTTCGGTGAAGGCATAAGGAAATTCCCTGATGACTACCTCCAGCGTCATTTCATTACCATAGGCTTGCATGGGTTGCTGCATAAAGTAATTAAACCCTCTTACATCGTCTAACCCTGCTATATGATCTTTATGTGGATGCGTAAAGATTACCGCGTCCAATCTTTTTACGTTCTCCCGCAACATCTGGTACCTGAAATCAGGCCCGGAATCTACTACAACACTGGTTGTTTTTGATTGAACGAGTATACTTGATCTTAATCTTTTATCTCTTTTATCAGTTGAAGTGCAAACTTCGCAGCTACAGCCAATCATTGGCACACCACTACTGGTGCCGGTTCCTAAAAAAGTAATTTTTATATCAGGATAACTCACGGTTCAAAGCTAAACGAAAATGAATAACAGCAATACATTTAGTTTTCTTCCAACGGAAGAAAAACCATTTGGGGTATGTTACAAAAATGAGAATGAAAGCAGGATGCTATTCCGGAACGGGTCTGGCCATAATTTCCTCGTATAGCTTTTGAGACTCATGTGTGAGTGAATCAAAAGAAACTTCCAGTTGAGGCATCAGGTCAACCAGGGTATTGATACGTCCATCCAGCATCAGAAATTTATTCAACACCACTACTTTTCGCTGCTGCAGAATACAATATCCGCTTTGAAAGGTTCCCCGCTCATAGCGTGTAGTATAACCAGCTTCTTCCAGGATGGCTTCAATTTTATTTAAAGTAGATTGATTAAACTTCATTGAAAATGATTCAGATACAAAGTTACCCCTGTACGCAGCTTAGCGCCTGAGGTTTTTTCCACACTTGTGGATAGTGGGAAACTGGCTATGGGTGAGGGTTACAGGGTTTACTTACTGATTATCTTTATTTCAACACGCCTGTTGGCCAGTTGTTGATCTTCATTTTTTTCATCTACAAATAATTTCCTGGTAGATCCAAAACCTTTGTACCGCATTCTATCAGGGCCTACTCCATTACCTTTTAAATAATCAAATACAAATTTTGCCCTTTGTATAGAAAGGTCTCTCGTATTGGTGTCAGTATCTACGCCATCACTGCCATTTATTTCACAACAAATATGCCCTTGTATTTCTATGTTCAGGCTGGGTATATCACGCATTACCTGTAAAAGCTCTTCTAAAGTGGTAAAGGAAGATTGGATAGGATAATGCCGACCACCAATGAAATTGAGGTTTTTTAGAACCAGGCTGTCCCCGGTTTTTGTATCCACGTCTTTTACAAAATCATATATAGTAGCAAATTGTTTTGGAGGTGGCGGAGGTTTTGGCGTTGGTACTTTTGCAACAGGCGGAGCGGCCTGTTTTGGCGGAGGTTGATTTATGACTACTCCGGGTTTTGGAATGCTTTTTATTATTATTTCGGCTCTCCGGTTCAATAACCTGTTTTGATCTGTGTTATTTTCAGTAATAGGTTTTCTTTTTCCAAAGCCCCGTTGCTCATTGAATAATCTTTCAGAGGCGCCTTTTTCAAACATATAATCTTTTATGGCGGCCACTCTTGTAAGGGAAAGACTATCATTGTACTCATCATTTCCAATACTATCGCAATGCCCGGTAACTCCAATATTTTTGAGATAGCCTATTTGCATCACTTTTGAAAACAGGCTGTCTATGGATTGTTTGGCTTTGGGTGTTAAAACAGATTTATTGAATTCGAAATGCACATAAAGTGTATCATATATCTGTGCCTTGCTTTTGGGAATAGCAGTAAAAAACAGTATGGCAAAAAGCCAAGTAAACAAAAAGTTCTTCCTTTGTAGGGTTGTAATCATACCAATTACAAACAAATGCTTTTACCTGTTGAATATATTACAAGTAACGATAAATTACCTGTTACATTTATGTTTTCCGGCAAATATTATCTAAGGTTTACTTATTCGTCATTCGTACAACCGGTATTATCATTTCTTCTACGCTTATGCCCCCATGCTGAAAAGTGTTTTTGTAATAATTAGAGTAATAACTGTAATTATTAGGATAACACAAATAGCCATCTTCTTTTGCAAAGATAAATGATGAATTAACGGTAGGCACCGGCAGCCCTGCCTCTTTAGGATCGCGAAAAGCCAATACTTCTTTTGGCTCGTAGTTAAGGTTGCGCCCGTGTTTATAGCGAAGGTTGGCAGTGGTTTGTTTATCGCCTACTACTTTACATGGTGTTTTAACCCTTACGCTGCCGTGGTCGGTAGCTACCACCAGCGTAAGCGGTTTTTCAGCAATTTTTTTCAAGGCCTGGTGCAGGGGTGAATGCTCAAACCAACTGCTGGTTATACTCCTGTAGCTGGCTTCATCGCTGGCAAGTTCCTTCAGTACTTCCATTTCTGTGCGGGCATGGCTGAGCATATCCACAAAATTGTATACAATAATATTAATGTCGTTCTGTAAGAGGTTGTGAATATTGTCTACTAATTTTTGTCCATCCTGGTGATTGGTAACTTTTGTATAAGAGAATTTTAAATCGCCTTTGTATAAACGCTTTACCTGCGCCCTGAAAAATTCTTCTTCATGCAGATTTTTTCCTCCCTCTTCATCATCATTTTTCCATTGAGAAGGAAAATTCTTTTCAATTTCAAGTGGCATCATTCCCGCGAAAATAGCGTTGCGGCTATATTGTGTAGCCGTTGGCAAAATAGAATAAAATGTTTCTTCTTCCTGTATGCGAAAACTTTCTGCAAATACAGGCTGTATAATTTTCCATTGGTCGTAACGCAGGTTATCTATCAACGCTACAAACAGTGGCTTACCTTTTTCAACATGTGGCAGTATTTTATAACGAAATAAAGTATGGCTCATGATAGGTGCATCCACACTTTTAGGATTAACCCACGAAGCATAATTTCTGCTGATGAATTTGAAGAATTCTGTATTGGCTTCATTTTTCTGCGTTTGAAAAACTTCTCTCATTTCCGGACTATCACTTTTCTCCATTTCAAGCTCCCAGTATACCAGTTTTTTATACAGGTCCATCCACTCATTGTAATTGGGGTTGCTGTTCAAAGCCATAAACAGGTTGCGGAATTCCTGCTGGTAAGCACTGGTTGTTTTTTCGGCAACCAGCCTCCTGTTATCAATAATTTTTTTAAGACTTAATAAAACCTGGTTGGGGTTAACAGGCTTAATAAGATAATCACTTATCTGTGAGCCGATGGCGTCGTCCATCAGGTTTTCTGTTTCGTTTTTGGTAATGAGCACTACCGGTAATTGCTGGTATAGCTCTTTAATTTTAGCCAGCGTTTCCAGTCCGGTAATGCCCGGCATTGTTTCATCCAGCAGCACTACATCTACTATATTATCTTTTACATAATCCAGCGCATCGTACCCGTTGGTGAGTGTTTTTACTTCGTATCCTTTGTTTTCCAAAAAAAGTTTCTGCGATTGCAGACTTTCCATTTCATCATCTACCCAAAGTATTTTTCCCAATGCCATGAATATTTTATTTTTTGTTTATCGTATCAAATGTACTTATTCATTGCCCGCTTTTTACCTTTGCCCCGGTTCCATTATTTTTTTAACATTTTATGCATGCGGTTCAGAAAGATCATCAATGACCCTGTGTACGGATTTATCACTATCAACAATCCATTGATATTCGAAATCATTTCTCATCCATGGTATCAACGTTTGCGCCGCATTAAACAAATGGCGTTGGCGCATTTGGTATACCCGGGTGCTGTACATACAAGGCTGCATCATTCTTTAGGTGCTTACCACCTTATGTGCAATGCCCTCACGGAACTTAAAAGCAAAGGCATTGAAATAACGGAGGAAGAAGATACCGGTGCAAAAATAGCCATCCTTTTACATGATATTGGGCACGGACCTTTTTCTCATGCTTTGGAGAATGTGTTGCTTCAGAATGTGCATCATGAGGAGCTGTCTCTTTTACTGATGAGGCAGCTCAATGAACAATTTCGGGGTCAACTGGATACGGCAATTGATATTTTTACCAATACACATCCCAAAAAATTTCTGCATCAATTGGTGAGTGGTCAGTTAGATGTTGACCGGATGGACTATCTTACAAGAGATAGTTTTTTTACCGGGGTGAGTGAAGGTGTGATAGGATATGATCGCATAATAAAAATGCTGGCTGTTTATAATGGCGAACTGGTGGTGGAAGAAAAAGCGGTCTATTCTATTGAAAAATTTTTAGTGGCCCGCAGGTTAATGTATTGGCAGGTTTACCTGCACAAAACGGTATTAGGCGCCGAGATGATATTGATAAAAATTCTGGAAAGAGCAAGAGCATTAGGAATGGAAAATGAAAATGCGCTACAGGATAGCGTGCTCAAAAATTTCCTGATAAACCGTAATGACGGAGCTGTTGTAAAAAACCTGGAAGCCTTTTGCAGCCTGGATGATACAGATATAGTAGCGGCAATAAAAACATGGTGTAATCATAAGGATAAAGTATTATCTACATTGTGCAACGGCGTAATGAACCGCCGGTTGCTAAAAGTAAAAATACAGAGCCAGCCGATACCAGCAGAAGAATTAGATGCAGCAAAAAAATATGTGATGGCAAATATGCAGATCAGTGAAAATGATGCGGCTTACATTGCATTTACCGGCGAAGCAGTTAATAGAACGTACAATCCCTATGATGAAAAGATCAACATTCTTTTTAAAAACGGAACGGTTAAAGATATATCTGAGGTTGATAATGCCCTGATACAACATAACCTTTCAAGCCCTGTGAAAAAATTTTACATTTGTTACTTCAAATAAATTGCTATGATGTTCACAGCCGCCCAGATTGCCATGCTTATCAATGCCAGAATTGAAGGCAGGGAAGATGCCAGTGTTGGCTCCTTCAGCAAAATAGAAGAGGCGAACGAAGGCCAGTTGGCTTTTTTAGCTAATCCTAAATATGAAGAATATTTATACAGCACCAACGCGTCTATTATTATTGTAAATGATTCATTGGAATTAAAGGAAAAGGTAAAAGGAACTTTACTTAGAGTGCCTGATGCATATTCAGCTTTTGCATCGCTGCTTGCCAAATACCAGGAAGTGGTATCGCAGCAGTTAACAGGTATTCAGCAACCTTCTTATATTGCTTCTACAGCTACTATAGGTGAAAATGTGTACATAGGTGCATTTGCTTATATAGGTGAAAATGCCCGTGTAGGAAACAATACAAAAATTTATCCCAATGCTTTTATTGGAAACGACGTTACTGTAGGGAATGATTCGGTTATCCATCCTTCCGTAACCATCTATCATCAATGTAAGGTTGGTAATAAGGTAACCATACATGCAGGTTCTGTAATTGGGGGTGATGGATTTGGCTTTGCGCCTCAGGCAGACGGAAGTTTTAAAAAAGTACCACAGATTGGTAACGTTGAGATAGAAGACAATGTTGAAATTGGCGCTAATGCTACTATTGATCGCGCTACAATTGGATCTACAATAATAAGATCAGGTGCTAAATTAGATAACCTGATACAGGTAGCACATAATGTAGAGGTTGGAAACAATACTGTAATTGCAGCGCAGGCAGGTGTAAGCGGCAGCACCAAAATTGGCAACAATGTTATGATCGGGGGTCAGGCAGGCATTGTAGGGCATATTGCTATTGCTGACGGTGTTAAAATAAATGCGCAAAGCGGTGTAAGTAAATCCATCAAACAACCAAAAGCAGCAGTAACAGGCTCTCCCGCGCACGATTATACCAGCACATTACGTAGCCAGGCTGTTGCACGTAAGTTACCCGATTTTGAAAAAAGAATATTGGAACTGGAATTACTGGTAAAGCAATTACTCGCGGAAAAAGTATAGATAAGATTCGCTGTACGAGGCGTCCCTGGCTGCCGTCTGGCAGGTTCGCCTCGTACGTTGTTGTTGTCGCCTCCGGGCGACGGTTGATATGCCCGGGACAAAGTCCCGGAAGAACATATAAGTACCGAAGTCTTCAGACTTCCGACAGCGCAGATAATATACGATTCTCCGGCTCTAGGCACACTGAATATCCCGGCTTAATATATCTGCAAACTTTACCCGTATCTCATATTCCTTCTCTTTATCTTTGCGCCTCACCAAACGAGGAATAATGGACGCTATTTTTAACCCCGATAAGCAGCACACCATCAAATCACCGATTGCTATTTCCGGAACGGGGTTGCATACAGGCATTAAAGTAGATATGCAATTAAAGCCTGCCAATGCAGGATTCGGCATCCAGTTTCAGCGTATTGATTTACCTGGTCAGCCGGTAATTAAAGCCGATTGCGATTTGGTGACAGATACTTCCCGCGGTACCACACTTGAAGATAAAGGTGCTAAAGTAAGCACAGTAGAACATGTGCTTGCTGCGCTTGTGGGTACAGGGGTTGATAATTGCCTCATTGAGATCAACGGCCCGGAGATACCCATTATTGATGGCAGCTCAGCTCCTTTTGTTGAAATTATTGAAGAAGCCGGGGTACACGAACAGGAAGCAGCAAAACTTTGGTACACACTCGATACCAATATCAGTTATTATGATGAGGATAAGCGGGTAGATATGGTAGCTATGCCTGCAATAGAGTACAAAATCACTACACTTATTGATTTTAACAGCCCGGTACTTGGAACGCAGCATGCGGGCTTAAAGCATATGTCGGAGTTTAAAAACGAAATAGCGCCTTGTCGCACTTTTTGTTTTTTACATGAACTGGAAATGTTGCTTGATAATAACCTGATAAAAGGAGGTGATATCAATAATGCTATTGTAATAGTAGATAAGCCGATAACAGAGGCAGAAATGGGACGTTTGGCAAAAGCGTTTGGCAGAAATAAAATTGAAGTAAAAAGCGGCGGCTATCTGAATAATCTTGAATTAAGATTTCCCAATGAACCAGCGCGCCACAAACTTTTGGATATAATCGGGGATCTTGCTTTAATTGGTACACCGGTAAAAGCACATATTATTGCCAATCGCCCGGGACATTCATCAAATGTGAATTTTGCCAAAAAGATAAAGCAGCACATCAAGAAAAATAAACAAATGCTGGACGTGCCTGTATACGATCCAACCCAGGTGCCTGTGTATACTACCCAGCAAATTGAAAAAACCTTACCACACCGTTATCCTTTTTTACTGGTTGATAAGATCATTGAACTGACAGATACACGCATAGTAGGCATTAAGAATGTTACGTTCAATGAGCCATTTTTTGTAGGTCACTTTCCGGGTAACCCTGTTATGCCAGGTGTTTTGCAGATTGAGGCATTGGCACAAACCGGTGGAATTTTAGCCATCAATGCGCTACCTCCCGGTGATTACGACACTTATTTTGTGAAAATGGATGATGCCCGTTTCAGGCAAAAAGTAGTACCGGGCGACACGATGATTCTTAAAATGGAATTAATGGCGCCTATCCGCAGAGGTATGTGCGAAATGCGCGGAACAGTGTATGTAGGAAATAAAATTGTTACCGAAGCAACACTGATGGCACAATTGGTGAAACGATAAGCAAGTAGTATTATCTTTTCCTTACTTTTGCTGTCGTCAGAAAATACCTGACATTTTTTGTATATATCAATTTGAACGGTAGTTAACGCAGCAGCTCAGAAAAAATCCTCAATGATTCATCCACACACTTATATCCATCCCAACGCAAAGTTGGCCACAAATGTAAAAGTTGATCCCTTTACGGTTATACATCACAATGTTGAAGTGGGCGAAGGCACATGGATAGGAAGTAATGTAACCATTATGGAAGGCGCCCGTATCGGAAGAAACTGCAGAATTTTTCCGGGCGCGGTTATTTCGGCTATTCCGCAGGATCTGAAGTTTGAAGGAGAAGATTCATTGGTGGAGATCGGTGATAATACAACCATCAGAGAGTTTGTTACCGTAAACCGCGGAACCAAAGACAGAGGCAAAACCACTATAGGCAATAACTGTCTTTTGCAGGCGTACAGCCATATTGCGCACGATTGTATGATTGGCAACAATTGTATTATTACCAATAATACCCAAATGGCCGGTCACGTAATTATGGGCGATTGGTCTATACTGGGTGGTATGTGTGCGGTACACCAGTTTGTAAAAATTGGTTCACATGCTTATATCGGTGGGGGATCATTGGTTGGTAAAGATGTGCCTCCTTATATTAAAGCAGCCCGCCAGCCTTTGAGTTATGCGGGCGTAAACTCTATCGGCTTAAAAAGAAGAGGTTTTACAGTAGATAAGATCAATCACATACTGGATATTTACAGAACACTTTATAATAAGGGATTAAATACATCCCAGGCTGTTGAAATACTGGAAGAAGAATTTCCCGCAACAGATGAAAGAGATGAGATTGTAACTTTTATAAGAGAGAGTGGCAGAGGCATCATTAAGCGCTACACTAAAAACAGCGTGGATGACGATATCGTTGACTAATACCGGCAAGCGGTTTAACAGGGAATGGATATTCCGCCACCTCAACTACCAGTTTACTTCCGGCATTCAATATGCTATTACAGGTTCCAATGGCTCAGGCAAATCAACTTTATTACAGGTTATAGCAGGTGCGTTATCTGCCAGCGAAGGCACTATCAGCTATAGGCTTTCGGCAAACAGCAGCGATGTAAAGGATGATGTTTATAGGTATATAAGCGTAGCAGCACCTTATATTGAATTGATCGAGGAGATGACGCTGCAGGAATTTTTACTTTTTCATCAACAATTCAAACCATTTCTTTCTTCACTTACTATTGATACAATTATAAATATACTTGGGTTGAAAGAGGCTACTGATAAACAGATCAGGTATTTCTCCAGCGGCATGAAACAAAGAGTAAAATTAGCGCAGTCGTTTTTTTCAGATACGCCTGTATTGTTACTCGATGAACCTACTACCAACCTCGATGCCGATGGCATTGCATTGTATCATCAATTATTGCAACAGTACTGTGTACAGCGATTGGTGATCATCAGCAGCAACGATGAAACTGAATACAAATTCTGCAAAGAAGTTTTGCGGATAAGCGATTATAAAATTGCGAAGTAATATGCTTTAATGTTATTGTATTACTAAGGTGTATCGGGATAGTAATCGTACGGCAAGAATGCTCCCATCTTTTCCCAACCCCAATAACCCAATGTGAGTACATCCTTCTGATCAAAATAATAACCATTCTCTTCTACTGTAATTCCATCTGCAAGATCGAGAATAGAAATCTGTAACGAGGTATTAAGCGGAAGCTTATTTGCTTCCAGGTAAGCTGGGTCGGGCTTTTCATTGGAATACACTACACGTAGTTTGCCCGGGAAAAACAAACTCACTTTATTATAATCTACTATGTTATAATAAAGCGTATCATAAGGATTATTGATGCCGGATGTTTTATCAGATTTATCGTCTATCAATTCAATTTTATAGCCATTCTTTTTTAAACTACTATCACGATATGAACGCATAAACTGCAAAACCGATCCTTCATAAGCTGTTTGTCTTGCTTTTTTCCATGCAGCCATTTCTTCATCGGTTCCCTGCATCTGCTCATAAAATGGATAACCGGTATAAATGGTTTTACTGCCGTTGTATTCATGCACAAACGAATCAAGCTCGTACTTAATAGTGTAGCCCAACGATTTGTTTTGTATAGTAAGAATGGTATCTGCGGTTACTTTCAGCCTGTTTCTTTTTTTACTGAAGAAAAAATGCAGTGCCTGAGGATTTTCTATTACACATTCCTGATCATTTACTGTTTTGCCGATAAAATTATCAGAAAGAAATTTTCCATATTTCTCCCAGCCATTTTTTACTTCGTTCGTGGCTACAATAGCCACTTCTTCCAGGCTTTTTTCTTTTGGTTTTAGTTCGATGGTAAGCGCTGCTATATCTGGCATAGTATTATTGATGCGCACAGATTGTGTTTCCAATCCGCTATAAGATATCGCTAACTCATAGCCGCCGTTATTCAACATGAGATGAAATTCACCACTCTCGTTGGTAACAGTACCTATAGTTGTATTCTGACAAAACACAGAAGCACCTTGTAAAGGTTGCTTGGTAGTAGCATCTACTACTTTCCCGGCCACCCTGAAACTACCTTGTGCAAATAAAAAAACCGGTAGTAATAATGCCGGCAATAATTTCAAAAGTTTCTGCATGTAAAAAAGATTGTATTAGAAAATGCGTTACTGATATTTTGTGTGTGAACGTTTCTTTTTAAAGATCATTATCACATGTCAAATGCCTTGCCACTTCTTTTTCAGTACGGTATAATAACAGGTAACACCTACTATTATTGCCTGTGCATAAACTCCTGGCAATAGTCTTCAATGGTTTGTTGCAGCGGTTTATATTGAAATACAGGAAGAGCCTTCAGCAACTTACTATTATCAAAGCTTACATTTTTTTGCGCGGTATTAACAGTTTCCTTTGTTAATAAAGGTTCTTTACCTGTAACAGCACTTCTTATTTTTTCCATCCTCCATATTACAGAAGCCATAAAGGCGGTAACTTTTTTGTGTGGCGGTTTTTTGCCAAATGCATTTGCCATGCTTGTAAAAACTTTTCTGAATGGCCAGTTCTCCGCATTCAGAATAAAACGCTCGCCGGTAATATCGCTGTCCATTAAGGCTACCATCACTTTTGCTACATCAGCAGCGTCTACAAAACCACTGCTGCCTTCCGTGTACCAGGGAAATTCTTCCCATGCTTTTTTAAATAAAGCTGCAGAACCTTCCCAATTAGTTGATCCCAGAATAATAGTAGGGTTTACTATAACTGCATTCAATCCTTCACTAATGCCGCGCCACACTTCCATTTCAGCAAAGTATTTGCTACGTCCGTAGTTTGAATTATTTTTTTCTTCATCCCATTTTAAAAGTTCCGTTACATTTTCTCCCTCACGGTTACGCCCAATGGCAGAAACAGAACTTACATACACCAGCTTTTTAATACCGGAATGAAGCGCCGCATTTACTACATTGGCAGTTCCCTCTGCATTTATTTTTAACAGCTCATATTTTTTGGAAGGATTAAAAGAAACCATCGCGGCGCAGTGATATACCTGTTCTGCCTGTTGCATCATTTCTTCCAACAATGTAATATCCAGTATATCACCTTGTATCCATTGTACAGATGCCGCGTAATCTTCCGCTGGAATAGCAGTGCGATACAACGCAATCACTTTTTCTCCACGGGCTACAAGCTCCCGCAAAAGATAACTACCCAATAAACCAGTACCACCTGTAACAAATACCATATTAAAATGTAAACTATTAGTTTACTATCGCCAAAGCTATGGGAAGTTGTGTAATCAAAAGAAATTATAGAAGAACTATTTCAAAGTATATAGAGAGATGCTACCGGCGGTGTGTCTCCACCCGCCGGAAAAAGGAAACTAATCATTTAAAGGTGTGAGGTATAATTCCTTATCCGTTGAAATATATTTGATACGAAGTTTCAGTGTTTGTGTACCAAGTATAAAAAGAACCCCATCTTTTAATTCCCACCGTAGCTTTTCAATTGTATGACCACGATTTACTTGTATATATTGCTGATCAATAAAATTAAATGTATAAAATGGATAAAACTCCTTTTTTTGAGTAAGTATGTATTGTTCATCTACGCTACTCATGCTATACCACCATCTGCCTTTTAGGATAGGCCAAAGGGTTTTGATAGAATAATCTGGTTGATACCGGACATCTTGTATGCCATTATTATATTTTAAGATCGTATCAATTATAAATATTTCGTTTGACTGTGTTGGATATTGGTTGTGCCCCTGCTTCCAGATTCCGTTTCTTTTTCCGTTTAAGTAAACACCATGAAAAACATTTTCATTGCTATCTGTCTCCATCCAATAAAGAGCTTTATCTAAAGGATAACTGCGAAGAACAATATTTTTCATTATTCCTTTTGCCATTGTTGGGTCTTTCTTCGTATCTGGAGTAAGTATAGTATCAGCAATGAAATTTTTTCGGTTTGATGTTAATAAACCTTTGCTTATTACTTTTCCTACGCTGTCATATTTTACATATACGTATGAACTATCGGTATAGCGAATAAATTCTTCATAACTTGAAACCGTTTTCTTTTGGTGGATTGTTTTTGTCAGGAGCTTGCCAAAATATACATCCTGATCAAAATACTTTGATGTATCTATTTGAACAAAAAGATGACCATCAGAGTCAATATTGACAGGGGGAAGTTGTTGTTGCCCGTATGAAAAATTGAATCCGCAGATAAATATGGAAATCAAAAGCCTCTTCATGTGTTGCATTTTTCCGCCAAACGCAGAAAATAGCTTTTTCGTGTTGAGCACAAATTTTTTTAACAAAACAACCAAAAAAATTTTTTACAACGCTGGGGCCAAACAGTAATACAAATTTAATTTGATAAAATACCTTGATCAGGTTTTGGTTGCGCAAGTAGAAGTCACTTATAAAACAAAGAGAGGATCTTGCTTTCGTGTAGCAGATAAACTTTTACAAACCTGCCTTTTTATTTCACATTCCCATTCATCCCCGCATCCCACTATCCCAGTTAAACTACTCCCCTGAACTGTTTCAAAAACCGTACATCATTTTCACTGAACAGACGAATGTCGTTGATGCCATATTTCAAGAGCGCCGGACGTTCAACACCCATACCAAAAGCAAAGCCGGTATATTTTTCGGGATCTATATTACAATGTTGTAAAACCTTTGGATGCACCATTCCGCAGCCAAGGATTTCTAACCAGCCGGTATATTTGCACACATTGCAACCAGCGCCTTTACACAACTGGCAACTGATATCCATTTCTGCGCTTGGTTCGGTAAAAGGAAAATAGCTGGGACGAAAGCGCACTTTCACATCATCTCCATACATTTCCTGTACAAAAAAGTAAAGTGTTTGTTTAAGGTCGGCGAAGGAAACATTTTCATCAATATATAACCCCTCTACCTGGTGAAAAAAGCAGTGACTTCGGGCGCTGATGGTTTCATTGCGATATACTCTGCCGGGGCAAATAATGCGCAAAGGCAATTTGCCCTTTTCCATTTCCCTGATCTGTATATTACTGGTGTGTGTACGGAGCAGCCAAGCGGGATCGGTAGATATATAAAAGGTATCCTGCATATCTCTTGCCGGGTGATGCTCCGGTAAATTAAGCGCGGTAAAATTATGCCAGTCGTCTTCAATTTCAGGTCCCTCGGCAACGGAAAAGCCTAAGCGCTGAAAGATAGAAACAATGCGGTTACGCATCATGCTGATGGGATGACGGCTACCTGCCGGTATAACATCGCCGGGTAAACTAAGATCAAAAGCTGGACCTGCAGAAGATGATTCGCTGGTTCCGGCTTCTTTTAAAGTATTGTATTTAGCTTCGGTAAACTGTTTAAAATCATTGAGTATCTGGCCGAATTCCTTCTTGCGGTCGGCAGGTACATTCTTCATTTCGCCCATCAGGTTTTTTACTAAACCTTTTGTACCTAAGTAGGTTATGCGAAATTGTTCTGCCCCTTCCGCCCCCGGAACATTATATGCGTCTATTTCTACGCGGTATGCTTCAAGCTGTTGTAACAATTGCTCCATGGCGCGAAGATAAGAAAGGAAAATCTTTAATACAGATCATCCAGTTTCATCTTCAGATATTTGGTTACGCTGCGGTGTGTACTGATGAAGGTAATTACAATCCCTATAACGATGATGCCTGCAAATAGTAAGGAAAGTAGTACATAATCACGAAGTGCTTTTATTTCGGGAAGCCATTTTTCCACACTGAAAATGATAATGAGAATAACGGCGATGGCTATTATAGCGCTGATCAGTCCATTAATCACGGCTTTTATATCAAATGGTTTTGAAATAAACCAGCGCGTGGCGCCTACCATCTGCATGGTTTTTATTAAAAAGCGGTTACTGAACATAGCTAGTTTAATGGTATTATCGATCAATATCAATACCAGCATACCCACAACAACCACTATCAGCAGCAATACCAGGCTTATTTTGCGTACAATGGTATTCAGATTGCTTACCACCATATCCGGGTATTTTACTTCCTTCACAATAATATTCTGCGAAACATCGGCCACAATGTTGGTCAGGGAATCTTTATTTACATAATCAGACTTCAGGTTAAAATCAACACTGGCAGGAAGTGGATTGTAGTTGAGCACTTTATCCCAGTCTTCATTATCATCTTTTAAAAAGCGTTGTTTCGCCATTTCTTTTGAAACATATTCAGTAGTGCCGGCATAAGGTTTTGCCTTTATATAAGAAATGAGGCTATCAACATCTTTCTGCGGCGCTGTTTCTTTAAGGTACACCTGCACCTGCACGCTTCCACGAAAATATTTTTCCAGCTTACTGGCATTAATACCCAACCATCCAAATACACCAATCAATATCAGCAAAGAGGCTACACCGAGGATACTGAAAAAATAAGAAGGCTTGCTTCTTCTCATAGAGGTTTTACTGATTTCAACCATGCTGCAGAATTTTTAAATCTTACAAAGTCTATTAAAGTTGGTGTACAGCCTTGCAATGTATTGACTATTCACCACTCACTATTCCCAAGCCAAGGCGCAAAAATAGCGGTTTTATGGCTCCATTCCGTAAATTTGCCACCCACTTAACGGCCGTTTTAATTGAATATTTTTTACAATGGCAGTTTACCTGATTCAATAAGGGATTTTTAACAATATGGAATACAATTTCAGAGCGATAGAAAAGAAATGGCAAAAGAAATGGAATGAAACAGAAGCGTACAAAGTTTCTAATGACTCATCCAAACCTAAATATTATGTACTGGATATGTTTCCTTATCCAAGCGGTGCAGGGTTACATGTGGGGCATCCGCTGGGATATATAGCCAGCGATATTTTTGCACGATATAAAAGACTACAGGGTTTTAATGTATTGCACCCGATGGGCTATGATGCTTTTGGGTTGCCCGCTGAGCAATATGCCATCGATCATGGTATTCACCCCGCTGTTTCAACAGATAACAACATCAGCACTTTCAGAAAGCAATTGGATAATATCGGCTTTTGTTACGACTGGAGCCGTGAAGTGCGCACCAGCGATGCAGGCTATTATAAATGGACACAATGGATCTTCCTGCAATTGTTTAAAAGCTGGTATAACCGCAAAACAAAAAAAGCAGAAAGCATTGATGGGTTGATAAAGATTTTTGAACAAGAAGGCAATAGCAATTATGAAGTGCCCAATTCCAAATTTGATATTTCAGACCTGCCTGCTGGTAAGCAAGGGTTCAAATCCCAAACCTTTTCTTCATCTGATTGGCTTTCATTTGATGAATTTACCCAACAGGCTATTTTGATGGAATATCGCTTGGCGTATTGTGGCTATGGTGAAGTAAACTGGTGCGAAGCTTTGGGAACTGTATTGGCCAATGATGAAGTAATTAATGGAGTAAGTGAACGCGGCGGTTATCCTGTTGTGAAAAAGAAGCTGCGTCAATGGTACCTGCGCATTACAGAATATGCAGATCGCCTGCAAAGCGACCTGGATAGTTTGGAATGGAGCGACGCCATGAAGGAAATGCAAACGAATTGGATTGGAAAATCTTCAGGAGCGGAGGTAAAATTTCAAATTTCAAATTTCAAATTTGAAATGGCTGTTTACACCACCCGCCCCGATACCATCTTCGGTGTTGACTTTATGGTATTGGCACCGGAGCATGAACTGGTGGAGCAGATAACTACAGCTGGTCAGAAAGCAGCCGTGGAAGAATATGTGGCGTATGTAAAAAGCCGCAGCGAACGGGAACGCATGGCCGAAAAAAAGATCTCCGGTTGTTTTACCGGGGCTTATGCGGTAAATCCCTTAAGTGGAAAAGAAATTCCCATCTGGATCAGTGAATATGTATTGGCAGGATATGGTACCGGTGCTATTATGGCTGTGCCTAGCGGTGACGAACGCGATCATAAATTCGCGAAATTCTTTAATATACCCATCACTAATATTTTTGGAGAGCTGTATACCGGGGAAGATGCCATTGCTGACAAACATGTAACGCTGTATAACAGTGATTTTATAACCGGCTTAAAAGTAAAAGAAGCAGCGGAAAAAATAATAGAATGGTTGGAAGACAATGGCGATGGAGAACGGAAAGTGAACTATAAAATGCGCGATGCGGCGTTTAGCCGGCAACGTTACTGGGGTGAGCCATTCCCTATAATCTGGAAAGATGGTATTGCTTATCCTTTAAAAGAAAGTGAATTGCCATTGGAGTTACCGCATGTGGATTCCTATGGTCCGGGACCAGACGGTGAGGGTCCATTAGCAAATATTCCAGACTGGTACCTCACCCCCGATCCCTCTCCTCAGGAGGAGAGGGGAGCTGAAGGCGAAGCCCTTGTTCCAAAATACAAAGTATTAACACCGGCACAATTTGAGCTTGCCCGTATGATGCGGAAAGAGTACACGGAAGCTGAGAAAGCGTTATGGGAAGTACTACGCAATAATAAAGGGGGTGCCAAAATAAGAAGGCAACATCCTATTGATGCCTATATTGTTGATTTTATTTCTCTGCAGGATAAATTGATTATAGAGATAGATGGTGGCTACCACGAATCAGATGAACAAAGGCAATATGATGAAGCAAGAACCAAAGTTTTAAAAGACATAGGCTTTGAAGTGATACGATTTACCAATGAAGAGGTGTTGAAAGATCCATATATAGTAAAGAATAAAATAAAGGAAATAATAGAAAGGAATAAACCACGAAATACTGAAATAAGCGCCACCCCTCTCCGCTTGCGGGGAGGGGCAGGGGGAGGGGTACGCGAAACCAATACGATGCCTGGTTATGCCGGTAGCAGTTGGTATTTTCTGCGCTATATGGATCCGCAGAACGACCAGGCTTTCTGCGATCGTAAAGTATCTGACTATTGGAACCAGGTAGATTTATACATCGGTGGCACAGAGCATGCGGTAGGGCATTTGCTGTACAGCCGCATGTGGACAAAAGTATTGTACGACCTGGGGCATATAGGCTTTTTTGAGCCATTTAAGAAATTGGTGAACCAGGGAATGATCCAGGGGAGCAGTAGGTTTGTACGAAGAGTACAGTTCATTTCAAAAACAAGCAAAATTTTAGCAATAAAATTTGTTTCGTTGAATGCAATGAAAAAACTGGAAGACGAAATAGATGGCTTAGATTTTCAACAAATGATCCGAAAAGTTCATCAAGCGTTTTTTAAAGATAACTTAATAGATTTTGAGGATACTAAAGAGGTTTCTTTTTCTGAAATTCATGTCGATGTTAATATTGTTGATGGTGTTGAATTAGATATAGATGCCTTTAGGAAGTGGAGGGAAGAATATTCTAATGCTGAATTTATACTTGAAGAAGGCAAATATATATGCGATACTCTTACTGAGAAAATGAGTAAACGTTTATACAATACTGTCAATCCAGATGATCTTGTCAACAAATATGGCGCCGATACCTTTCGCATGTATGAAATGTTTCTTGGTCCGGTGGAGCAAAGCAAACCATGGGATACCAAAGGCATTGAAGGTGTTCATCGCTTTCTGAAAAAATTATGGCGCTTGTTTTATGATGAACAAAAGGGACAGGTTTGGGTGGATGAACAGCCCACAGCAGAGGAATTAAAAGTATTGCACCGCACCATTAAAAAGATAACAGAAGATACAGAACGTTTTTCTTTTAATACCGGTGTGAGCGCATTTATGATTGCTGTAAATGAACTAACCGATTTGAAATGCAGTAAAAAAGCAGTGCTTGAAAAAATATTGATATTGCTTACACCGTATGCACCGCATATAGCGGAAGAGTTGTGGCATGAGTTGGGCAACAGCGGTAGTGTGCTGAATGCAGCATATCCTGTATTTGAAGAAAAGTATCTTGTTGAGTCTTCCAAGTCATATCCGGTAGCCATTAATGGCAAAACACGCACAGAAATAAATATTGCATTGGATATTACCCAGCAACAGGTGGAAGAAATAATATTAGCAGATGAAACAGTAAAGAAATGGCTGGAAGGTAAACAACCTAAAAAAATCATCTATGTAAAAAACAGGATGATTAATGTGGTGATATAATCTAAAGATTTCACGCAAAGCGGCAAAGGAGCAAAGACCACAAAGGAAAACCATGTTCTCTGCGTTGTTGCACCGTAGTGTTCGCCGCGAGAAATAAATTAAGACGGTCATCACTTTTTCGCCGGTCCCACACTACTCACATCCTTCTTCACAAACCTTATCATCGCACTGCTGCCCTCCGTACTTACCAGTCTAGCCTCATAGCGCTGACCAGCTACATAGGCAATCATCAAAGATGTATTGGGAGGAATGGAACCAAGATTTTCTGCCACCATCACCAACTCATTCACATCTTGTAATTCGCTGGCAGGCAATTTTACCGTAAACGGTTTGTCTGTTAAAAATATATGTTGAAAAATAAGCCGGTTATTTAAAAACAAAGTGATAGAATCACCATCTATTTCCGCATTATCATAAAAATTCAATTCTATTGAATCGCCTATCACCGGAATTTCCATCGTGGCTATTTTCTGGCGCTGTGCAAATTTCTGTTCTATGGTGAGCGGCTTTAAAGGTGCAGGCGGTAAAGGCTTTTTTTCTTCGGTTATGGCTACAGGTTTGGGGGCAGATGGCGTTGCAGGCGCAGGCGCAGGTACAACAGCTACGGGGGTCTCAGGTATTACAGGTGTTTCGTGCCGTGCAATCATATCCACGCTATCAATCATCGATTGATCGTTGGCGCCTACGGTATAATTTTCAATAATAAAATCCCACTCGTCAACAAAATAGGGATCATCTGCTTTATCCAGGTGTACTTCTCCCTTTGGCTTTTCTTCATTTTCCCTCAATGCAGCCTGTCCATCTAATTTCATAATGCCGCCACCAGGACAATTAAAATCTGCATGCGACAATAATTCATCCTTTCCTGGCGAACCAATTGCCATTCTTCCTGTTTTCTCTTCCAGCAATGCATCATCCCACCATACAGCTTCATTATTAAGTCCGTCAAAATATCCTTTAATGCTATAGCGCCTGTAATTGCCCGGCGATTGATAATAGTACGAAGTGCCGGTAAGACTATCCCCTTTCTGAATAATTTTTATCTCAACTTTCTGCCGGTTTATTTTTCCATGCCATACACCGGTGATCATTTGCGCAGAAGCCTGCTGCATGAACAAACAAATGATAATGGCTGCTGTAAAACTGATTTTCCGAAATTGTTTCAAGGTGGAAATTTTGGATGTAACGCCAGTTACCAGCTATTATTTTGCCATATTCTTTTTAGGAAAATGTTTTAACGAATTGTTCAATTTTCTTCGGAAATTTAGGTATGGCATATCCTAACAAAAAATTAATTGACGCTTTACGCAGCACGGCTGCGAGTTTGCGCAACGGCGCACATTATGCATGGGGAAATCATGGTGCATGCAATTGCGGTAATTTATTGCAACAGGTTACGCAATTGAGCAAGGAAGAAATTTTACGACATGCGCATGCAGGTATAGGCGAATGGACAGAACTGGCAACAGAATATTGCGGAGTAACAGGAACGCCTGTTGATTTGATGATTGCGCATTTGCAGGATATCGGTTTAACGGCTACCGATATTCACAATATTGAATACCTGGAAGACAAAGAAGTGCTGCAGCTATTGCCCGGCGGCTTTCGTTGGTTGCAAAGAAATGTGCGGAAAGATGTGATCCTTTACTTTGAAACTTTTGCGGATGTGCTGGAGGCCAAATTAATAGCACGTGAGCTGAGGTTTGCTCCTTATCTTTGCAGTCCTTTACAAGTATCCGCGGAGTAAATGCATCGCGGGTGGATTTGATATAAGATGAATTTGAATGTGTTGTTGGACGTTTACCAGAATGATCCCCGCATTTTTCAGATTGCGGACAGGATCGTATTGTCTAAACCGCAACGGCTCTATCTGAAAAACTTACACGGTAGCGCTCCGCAATTTGTTTTTACAGGTATTTTCAGGCACCAGTTGGCTTCTCAGTTAAATCATGTAATTGTATTGAATGATGCGGAAGAAGCCGCTTACTTTCATAATTCACTGGAAAATCTTACCAGTGCATTGAATGTATTTTATTTTCCATCTTCTTTTAAAACACGCAAGAACTATAGATTACTCAATGCCTCACATGTAATGCTGCGTACGGAGATGCTTACGCGCTTTTCTTCACCTACGGGTGATAGGGTAGGCGTGATTGTTACTTACCCGGAAGCACTGTTTGAAAAAGTAGTATTGCCTAAAACATTATCTGGCAACCTCATCCGCATAAAAGCAGGCGATACCATAAATGTAACAGAGCTGTTATCACAGTTTATTGATTATGGGTTTGAGCGTACCGATTTTGTGTATGAGCCCGGCCAGTTTGCACTGCGCGGCGGGATACTTGACATCTATTCTTTTGGTAACGAAAAACCTTACCGCGTAGAGCTTTTTGGTAATGACGTAGATTCTATCCGCATATTCGATCCTGAAACGCAATTGAGCGAACGCAGGTTATTGCAGGTTACTATCATTCCTAATGTAGAAACGCAGTTCGATTCCGGAGAGAAAGTTTCACTGTTGGAATTTTTGCCGGAAAATACAGTAGTATGGATGCAGGATTGGGATGTGATAAAAGAAAAACTGCATGTACAGGAAGAAGATCTCGAAATATTCTTCAGGGTGCAGGATGGAACACGCAAACCAGCGCAGGATGATAATGATAACCTGGAGAAAAAAGATGTGAGTGTGGAAGATTTTGTGCAGGCTGCTATATTGGAGGAGCAATTGCAACCCCGGCATATTATTGAATTTGGAGCTATGCCACATTTTGGCGGTATGGATATTGTTTTTAACAGCAAAGAACAGCCATCTTTTAACAGGCAGTTTGATATGCTGATTAAAGATCTCAAAAACTGGGAAGCAAAGAAATACAACATTTACATCTTTGCCGATAACCCGCGACAATTAGAAAGATTGCACAGCATCTTTACTGACCTTAAGGCCGAAATACCGTTCACTCCTATTCCCATTTCAATCAATGCTGGCTTTATTGAACATGATCTGAAGATTGTTTGTTATACAGATCACCAGGTATTTCAACGCTATCATAAGTATCGTGTTAAGCAGGCCTATAATAAAAACAAGGCGCTTACACTCCGCTCTCTGCGTGAATTACAGCCGGGAGATTATGTTACGCATATTGATCATGGTGTAGGCATTTACAGCGGATTGCAGAAAATTGAAGTGAATGGAAAATTGCAGGAAGCCGTGAGAATTATTTATAAAGACACTGACATACTATATGTAAATATTAATTCGCTGCATAAAATTGCTAAGTACACCGGTAAAGAAGGAACAACACCTAAGGTAAATAAGCTGGGCAGCGATGTATGGCAAAAGCTTAAAGAAAAAACAAAGACGAAAGTTAAAGAGATTGCTTTTGATCTTATTAAACTATATGCGCAACGAAAAGCACAGGAAGGGTTTGCGCATAGTCCCGATAATTATATGCAAACCGAACTGGAAGCAT
Source organism: Agriterribacter sp. (assembly GCA_047600465.1). Lineage (GTDB taxonomy): Bacteria > Bacteroidota > Bacteroidia > Chitinophagales > Chitinophagaceae > Agriterribacter. Next base: position 920,576 of record JASGKU010000004.1, on the reverse strand, counting down.
CCTTTATTTATGAAGACACGCCCGATCAGAGCAAAGCTTCTGCCGATGTAAAAAAAGATATGCAGGTGCCAAGTCCTATGGACAGGTTGGTGTGTGGCGATGTTGGTTTTGGCAAAACAGAGATTGCGGTAAGAGCAGCATTTAAAACCTGTTGCGATAGTAAACAGGCTGCCGTGCTTGTTCCCACTACCATTCTTGCTTTTCAGCATTATAAAACTTTTAAAGAAAGGTTGAAAGATTTTCCAGTAACGGTTGATTATGTAAACCGCTTTAAATCATCGAAGGAGAAAAAAGAAACATTACAGAAATTACAGGAAGGCAAGATTGATATTATTATAGGCACACATGCACTTGTTGGTAAAGAAGTAAAGTTTAAAGATCTTGGATTATTGATCATAGATGAAGAACAGAAATTTGGGGTAGGCCACAAGGAGAAGATCAAGACACTCAAAACAAATGTAGATTGTCTCACTCTAACGGCAACGCCTATACCCCGCACTTTGCAATTCAGTTTAATGGGCGCAAGAGACCTGAGCATTATCAATACGCCACCGCCTAATCGTCAGCCTATCCAAACCGAGGTACAGGTATTCAATGAAGATTTCATCCGCGATGCTATTTATTTTGAAACGGAGCGGGGTGGCCAGGTTTTCTTTATTCACAATCGTGTACTGGGCTTGAATGAAATGGCAGCTATTATACAGGCGTTGTGTCCTGATCTGAGTATTGGTGTGGCGCACGGCCAATTGGAAGGGCATATACTGGAAGAAAGAATACTTGATTTTATTGACCGTAAATACGATGTGCTGGTATGTACCAATATTGTGGAAAGTGGTGTTGATATTCCTAATGTAAATACGATTATAGTAAATAATGCGCACCAGTTTGGTTTGAGTGATCTGCACCAATTGCGCGGACGTGTGGGGCGCAGTAATAAAAAAGCGTTTTGTTACCTGATGGCTCCGCCACTCAGCACGCTGCCTAATGATTCACGTAAACGGTTACAAACACTGGAGCAACACAGTGAGCTGGGAAGTGGTTTCCAGATTGCGATGCGTGATCTTGACATACGCGGCGCCGGAAATTTATTGGGTGGTGAACAAAGTGGTTTTATGGCCGAGATCGGTTTTGAAATGTATCAAAAGATTTTGGATGAAGCTATAAGAGAATTGAAACGAACTTCATTCAGAGAAGTGTTTAAAGAAGAGATTCAGCAACAGGAAGATTATGTACAGGATTGCACCATTGATACTGATCTCGAAATTCTTATTCCGGATGCTTATGTAGAAAGCATCAACGAGCGGCTCTCTTTATATACCCGGCTGGATAATGCAGACTCTGAAGAAGAGCTGCAAAAGTTTCATACAGAAATGGCTGATAGATTTGGCCCTGTTCCACCACAGGTAGAAGATTTGTTTACCACTGTCCGCTGCCGCAAAATGGCGGTAGAACTGGGTTTTGAGAAGATGGTGCTAAAAGATGATACTTTACGCTGTTACTTTGTAAATAATCCCGACTCCCCCTATTTTGAATCGGATACGTTTAATAAGATGCTCACATTTGTGCAGACACAAACCAATAAAGCACGGCTCAAACAAACCGGTAGAAATTTTTTATTGGTGCATGAGGATGTTGAAGGCATGGATCGGTTGTATAATTTTCTCTTCAAAATGCATAAGTATGTAATTGAACGTGCAGCAGTAGTATAAAGAAATGGTGTTTCATGTCTAAATAGATACCGATTATTTATTCTCGGCCTTCATCTTTATGTAAGAAGCGTTTCTCTAATGTGATACGGACTAGAGGGTAGCCGCCAAAGGCGGCAAAAAAATTGCACGGTCATTGATGCTACAAACATGTTATGCCTACGGTATAAAAAGAGCCCGGTAGAATAACTCATCTGCTGCGTAGCGGCAACCTGTTTGTAGAAAAAATAATTTCAGTTCAATATGCCCGCTTGCGGGCTACCCTATAATTGAAATGATTAATTTTATTATTAAAACACCCATGGCTAACACCTACACGCAATTGCATGTGCATTTTGTTTTCGCTGTTAAATACAGAGCAGCCATAATACAACCTGAATGGAACGAACGACTCCACAAGTATATAACCGGAATTGTTCAAAATAATGGGCACAAAATGCTTGCTGTTAATTCTGTTGCGGATCATATCCATTTATTTGCTGGCATTAATCCCAATCAATCTATTTCTGATTTAATGCGACTTGTAAAAGGCGATAGTTCCGAATTTATCAATCAACATGGGTTTACAAAAAGAAAATTTCATTGGCAAATCGGATATGGAGCATTTAGTAATAGTCACTCACAGATAGATGCGGTAGTAAAGTATATTATGAATCAGGAAGAACATCACAAAAAGAAAACCTTCATGGATGAATACCTGCAAATGCTCATTTCTTTTGGTATTGATTATAATGAAAAATATGTTTTTCATGAATTACTTGATAGAGGGTAGCCGCTGACGCGGCAAAAGAACATTGTTCCCAAAATGCTACAAACATGTTATGCCTATGGCATAAAAAAGGCATTTAAAATAAATTAAGCGTATGATTTAAAGATTGTAATGTAATGTATATCATTATATCTCTTAAGCTATGTAAAGAATAATATAAGTCTGCTATAACTTGGCCTGGTATTATTATCCTATCGCTACCATGTGCCGCATAGCGGCACCATGTTTGTAGAAAAAATAAATTTCGATCCCATATGCCCGCTTGCGGGCTACCCTCGAAACCAATGCATAGGTAATTTAAAAATGAAGCCTGCGAAAAAAATAGCATAGAAACGCGGTAATTGAATTATATTTCATTGCTAAAATTGTTACACATGGATCAACAAAATTCTTTCCTGGGTACTGAAGGCATTCCTGATATTCCTCCTACCAGTGATGAGAAAACGATGGCATTGCTTTCACATATTCTCGCTATTATTACCTGGTTCATAGCGCCATTGATTATCTATCTTATTAAAAAGGATGAATCAAAATTTGTAGCACAACATGCAAGGGAGTCTTTGAATTTTCAAATTACCCTTTGTATTGCTTTTATTGTGCTGGCCATAACAATTATTGGACTTGCATTCTGGTGGATAGTGTGGATGCTTTCTGTCATACTCGATATAGTGGCAACTATTAAAGCCAGCGAAGGAAAAGAATACAGATACCCTCTTTCGATAAGACTGATCAAATAATGATGTAAGTGAACAGCTTATTTATTATCTTATCAACGTTACAATACCTTTTCTACGCATTATATTTCCTTTATAATCCCTGCCTTCAATCATCCAAACGTAAGTATCCTGTGCCTGCGGATTGTTATGTATGGTTCCATCCCAACCCGTTGTAGGATCTGTTGAAGAATATACCATCTGGCCATATCGGTTGAATATCCTGAAATAAGATATCCCGGTCATGCCTACCGGCACAAAGCGAAAGCGATCATTCTTACCATCACCGTTAGGAGTAAATGCAGACGGAACATAAAACTCCGGACCTTTATACACTTTTATTAAAATGGTGTCGGTAGAAGGACAACCTGCTTCATAAGAAGCAGTAACAATATATGTAATGTCTTTATCAAGAACAGCAACTGGGTTGGCTATGGATGGACTGGTTAACCCCGTAGAAGGTTGCCAGAAATAATACTTTCCGCCTGTTGCATTTAATTGCAAAGGCTGACCAATAGCAATTACTGTATCTCTTCCAGCATTGGCATATGTACCAAATATACCAACCGGCGTTTCTAAAGTGTCTGATGGGCAACCATTGTTGGCTACTGCATATACCTGTACTGTATATAAGCCAGTATCAACAAAAGCATGTGTTACAGATGAATTTGTTCCAACCTTGCCATCTCCAAAATTCCAATACCATTCATTTATTGCAACATTATTATTTGTGCTGAACGATGCAAAGGATAGTAATTGATTCTTGCAACCCACCGGGGTGCTTTGAAGATTAATTTCAGGATGCTGGGAGATGGTTGCATTTTTGCTTACAAGGTCTGATACGCATCCTTCCTTAGTTTTTACTATTAATGAAATATTGTTATTACCTATCGGAAGCACTTGCTGATAGGCGGTGCTGTATGTTGTAAGCGCATTGCCATTAATAGTCCAGTTCCATTCATCTATAGTTCCAAATTGCACGGTTGAAAGATCATTGAAGGGAATCAGCTTATCATCACAGTAAGGAGCGCTGCCAAAATCAAAATCTGCAACAGGCTTTGATCCTGCAATTACATGTTGCTGAAAAGTATCAGATACGCAACCATTATTTCCCAGTATATTCAGTTTAACAGTATAATCTCCTGGCTGCGGGTATACATGAGGGGTAGGTGTTTCAACCGTATCGGTAGTGCCATCGCCAAAATCCCAAAACCACTTTACAATGCTGCCAAATGAAGTACTACTGTCAATAAATTGTATAGGCTGGGGATAGCAGGTGATTTGATTGGGTGGAAAAGCAAACACTGCGTTTAGCGAAGTACAAAAACGCTGACGATTAGTACCTCCTCCGGTAGCGCCGGTAAATCCCCAAAAAACTTTTGGATCGCCTTGAAAAACAGTTTGCACAAGATCTATGGTGGCAGAAACCCGCAATGCATTGTCTATATACACAAATATTGTTTCATCTGCAGCATTCCATACTATTCGGAATACATGCCATTGGCAATCTTCAATATTATCATTGTTGACTAATGCACCTACGGGACCTGCGATGTTATTAGCCGTTGAATGATCAAGATCGCCATTTAGCTGTATAGCCACATGATCAGCAGCCGGATCTCCCTTGTTGGTGTTTTGATACGTATCTATAGCCACAATAAGCGAGGGAGTAACACCTTCAACACCCAACCCTTCGCCGGTACTGCCTATACTGGTGCTGATAGGCTGTAGCACAAACGCAATTCCATCAGCTCCAGAGCTGTCATGACAGCCTAAAAAAACGTTGAAGTGAAAATCAAAAGATTGGGTAAGGTCAATTTTATTGACGTTCCATACAGAACCCGATTGGCTTTGCTGATCGTTGGTTAAAGTATAACAATTGCAATTTTCCTGCGATGCATTGCCGTTTATATGATAAGGATTATTATCCTGTGCTTTAGCAGTAGTAAAAAATGCCATGATGCACAAAACAAACACGCTCCAAAAATATTTAAAACAATTCCTTTTCATCTGCTGGGTACACACTTACAATTAGTTGAATACATTTCTGGTGCTTACAAGAGCGGTATTTTACATAAGGATTTGTAAGGTACAAAATATGATGGTAAGGCTTAGCCTTACCATCATATTTTGTTGTAACTATAATTGAAAAGTTAAACAGCCTTTGATAAACTATTGCAGTGTTCTTTTTAAAAAGTCATTAATTCTGGTATATAGGCTCATCCTCAGGATATTCGGTGCACCATCGCTCAGGCTATGGGTTTTATCAGGATAAAAATGCTGATCAAAATCTGTTTTTCTGCTGTTGGTGAGCTGCTTGCTTAATTCAAGGCTGTTTTGCAGATGCACATTATCGTCTGCAGTACCATGTACTAAAAACAATCCTCCCTGGTAATTGTCTGCATAGGTAATAGGCGAAGCCTTTTTATAACCTTCCGCATTTTCACTGGGAAGCGCAAGTAACCGTTCAGCATAAATGTTTTCATAAAAACGCCAATTGGTAACGGGGGCAATGGCTACTGCAGCTTTAAAACGGCCTGCATATTTTGTTTGCGCCAATGCGGCGAGGTATCCTCCATAGCTCCAACCCATAACCGCAGTTTTCGAAGAATCTATCCTGAAATTGCGTGAGAGATAACTCCTGGCGGTAAGCAGGTCTTCAATTTCAATATCTCCCGGGTTTTTATAGGTTGCTTTTTTAAACGCTTCTCCTTTACCCGGTGTTCCGCGGGGATCTATACAAGCCACCGCGTATCCCTGGTTGGCAAACCAACGCATAGTGTACATAAATTTATCGTCCCATTCATCCAATACTTCCTGCTTGGTAGATCCGCCATACACATATAGTATCAATGGCAGGCGGGATCTTAAAAAAGTGGAAGGGCGGATGATCCAGCCGTTCATGGTAAGGCTATCATTGGCTTTAACGGAAAAGAAACTTGCTTCTGGTATATCAAAATCTTTTAACCGGTCTTTCAGCTCTTTATTTTCAATCAGCTTTTTTTGATCTTTACCAGTAACAGTGCAAACCTGGTATACAGAAGGCGTATTAATGGTAGAGTATTCATCAAAAAAATGCCTGTTATCTGAGCTAACTAAAACATTGTGATAGCCATTGCCGGTGCTGATACGTGTTTTGTTTTTTCCATCGTACCCTATTTTGTACAACTGCTTTTGTTTTGAATTAAGCTCGTTAGAAGTATAAAAAATTTCTTTTTTGGTATCGTCTACTTTCTCAACTGTAAGCACTTCCCATTTCCCATCGGTTACTGCTTTTGCCGCACCAGAATCAATACTGATATTATACAAATGATTATAGCCGTCTTTTTCGCTCATCCATAAAAATGATTTTCCTTCATTAATAAACCATATATTATCCGGGCGAACAGCAACATAATCATTGGATTTTTCTTCTGAATAGAGGTCAGTGGCTTTACCTGTAACAACATCTGCTTTTAAAATACTCAGCTTTTTTTGGTTGCGTGCAAGTTTTTGCACAAGCAATGTTTTATTATCGGGTGCCCATTTTATACCAGTGATGTATTGATCTGGATTGATGCCAACATCAACCGATACAAAAATCTTGTTGGCTATATCGTATACAAATATTTTAACGTCGGGCACCATCTCACCAGCAAGCGGGTAACGCTGATTTCTTATTTCCGCATACGTTCTTTCATAAGTAGTAACCGGGTATTGTTTTACCGTGTTTTCATTAAAACGAAGCATGGCAATATATTTACCGTCAGGGCTCCAGCTATATGCCTTGGAAACACCAAACCCGTTTTCGTATAACCCATCCACCATTCCGTATAAAAACTGACCAGGCGCCCCATCTACCGATATAGGTATGGAAATATTTTTATCAATGTCCATCACATACAGATTGCCATCGAGCACATAGGAGAGAAATTTACTATCGGGAGAAAATTCGGGATACATTTGTTTGCCGTTGGCAGATACTACCCGCAGTATTTTTTTATTGGAATCCCAGATATAATTAAACGCTTTTTGCGAAATGGAATTTACGGGTTCAATCTGGGTTTGAATCAGTATTTTATTATCGTCTGGAGAAAACTTAAAATCCTGGAAATAAGTAAATGTGGTGGGAAGCGAATCGGAATCTCTTTTTATCTGGTTTGAAAAAAGCGTATCAACAATACGGGTGGTATTAAAATCAAGCGATAGAATGATCTGGGGACCGGTACCGGTATCGCTCTGAATCCAGGCGAAATGCGGAGATTGGTTCATAAGATGAACGATATACTTTCTTTCATCGAAATAACCACTCCAGATTTTTTCGAGATCAAAACTCATTTTACTTTTTTGGGCAAATGCAAAAAGCCCAGAACATAAAATAACAATCGCAAAGAATAGTCTTTTCATTTGTAGCTTAGATTGGGTAAAAAATGGTTGGGAAGATCAAATGGATTATTGAGAACGTAGGATACTGATTTGCATTGAGCAGTAAAAATAAAGGTATTCAGTTAAATTGCATGATATTACAATTGGTTTATTAATTCATAAGGATGCAAAACTATTTACTAAAGAACGTTCAGGTTGTTAATGAAAACAGGATTTCTGTAGCTGATGTTTTACTTAAACAGGGGCGTATCGACAGAATTGATACAAACATTCAGCCAGATACAACCGCAAAGGAAATAAACGGCGAAGGCAAATACCTGCTTCCCGGCGCTATTGACGACCAGGTGCATTTCAGGGAGCCCGGACTAACGCATAAGGCTACCATATATTCAGAATCAAAAGCCGCGGTAGCCGGTGGCGTTACTTCGTTTATGGAAATGCCTAACACGGTGCCTAACGCGCTTACCATAGATTTGCTGGAAGATAAATATGCCATTGCCGCTCAATCCTCCCTGGCAAACTATTCTTTTTTTATGGGCACTTCTAACAGTAATGCGGATGAAGTGCTGAAAGTAAACGATCATAAAAAAGATATATGCGGGGTAAAGATCTTTATGGGGTCGAGCACCGGTAATATGCTGGTAGATAATTATCTCACCCTGGATAAAGTGTTCAGGGAAAGCGAGGTATTAATAGCCACCCATTGTGAAGATGAAAAAATTATTAAAGCCAACTACGAGCGGTTAACTCAGAATGGACTAACCTTAACCCCGGCCGACCATCCATTAATCCGCGATGCGGAAGCTTGCTTTGAATCATCGCTCACGGCTATACAGTTTGCAAAAAAATACAACAGTCGCCTGCATATACTCCATATTTCCACGGCAAAAGAACTACAGTTATTCAGTAATCTTATACCGTCAAAGGATAAGCGTATCACTTGCGAAGTATGTGTACATCACCTGCACTTTACCAGCGATGATTATGAACGGCTGGGCTATCTTATAAAATGCAATCCTGCTATTAAAGCACCGGAAAACAGGGAAAAATTATGGGAAGCTTTGCTGGATGGAAGGCTTGATGTAATTGCTACCGATCATGCACCGCATACTTTACAGGAAAAAGGATATAGCCGGGATGCAAATGGCCGGTTAGTAATAAATGAAAACACTACGTATGCCCACGCTCACGCCGGGCTGCCACTGGTTCAACATCCCTTATTGCTGATGTTGCATTATTATAAAAAGGGTAAAATAAGCCTTGAGAAAATTGTAGAAAAGATGAGCCATACAGTTGCAGATTGTTTCCAGATTGAGAACAGGGGGTATATCCGGGAGGGTTATTGGGGCGATTTAGTAATGGTAGATATGGAAAAGCCATACATAGATGGCAAAGAGGATATTTTATACAAATGCGGCTGGAGCCCATTGGAAAACTTTGAATTTCCGGGAACCATTACCCATACTTTTGTAAATGGCAGATTGGTGTATGAAAATTATGGAAACAAGGTATGGGATGAATCTAATAAAGGCATGCGATTGGCATTTAACAGGTAAGATATACTTCAGCAGCTATAAGAATTGGTTTTTAACCAGATGCAGATTGACAAAACTACATACAACGATCTTTCTATCTTCAACCACGAAGAAGAGTTTTCTGTTTTTCATAAAATAAATTTTGCCCGCACCAATGGCGGAAAGGAATGGTTGAGATGGATGCTGAACAATCCGCTCGAAGACTTAGAAAAAATAACCGATACCCAAAAAATAATCAGGCTGATAATATCCCGGATGGATAACTGGCCTTTGTCTATCAGCAATGGAACTATGCTGATGATCGATAAATTTTACGATACACAGATTGATCCTATACCCCGCTCAATGGATATAGTAAGTACAAGGATGTATAAACTATTTCACAGTGTTGATTATGGATTGATCAGGTATTCGGTTACGCATTTCAGTGATTTTGTGAGAGGGCTGCACCAGATTGCATTATTGATTGATGGCCCCGAAGCTTCGCCCAGGCTCCAAACAATGGCTTCACGGATCCGTTCTTTATTGCGGCACCAGCAGTTATTGCAGATAGCTGAGAAAAAGCCGGGCGATACATTCACTATGAAGGAAAATCTGTACTTCGGGCATTTTTTTCTTTCAGGGTTTAAAAGCAGGTATGAAGAGCTGGCCGAAATATATTACCAATTAGATGCCTGGTATTCGATGGCCTGCGCTGTAAAAAAATACCAGCTTACTTTTCCGGAATTTGTTGTTTCTGCTGAACCATATGTAAAGGCAGATAAGATATTTCATATTCTGTTACCCAGGCCTGTTGCTTATGATATTCAGTTATCGCCCAGCAGTAATTTTTTGTTTCTTACCGGTGCTAATATGGCCGGCAAAAGCACTTTCATAAAATCGCTGGGTGTGGCAGTATACCTTGCGCATCTCGGAATGGGTGTACCCGCTGCAAACCTGAAGCTTTCATTGTTTGATGGTATTTTGAGTAACATCAATGTGGAAGATAATATCATGAAGGGCGAGAGCTATTTCTTTAATGAAGTGCAACGCATAAAAAATACCATTCTTACTATTAATAATGGTAAAAAATGGCTGGTACTGATTGATGAATTATTTAAGGGAACCAATGTACAGGACGCCATGCGATGCTCATTGGCTGTTATAAACGGGTTGATCCGCATCAGGAGTTCACTCTTTGTTTTATCTACGCATTTGTATGAGATAGGAGAAGAAATAAATAAACACCCGAATATTTCTTTCAAATATTTTGAAACGAATGTAAGCAACGATAAACTGGAGTTCACCTATCAATTAAAAGATGGTGTAAGCAATGACCGCCTGGGGTACTTCATTTTAAAAAATGAAAAAGTAGTAGAGCTGTTGGAGAATCTTTGAAAAAAAGTTTCAGGTTGCAGGTTTCAAGTTACAGGTGTTAGCTGATCGCTGACAGCTCAGAGCTCTCTAAAATTTCGGACAACCTAATCTCTTCCTGTTAGGATCTGATGCTTTTCTTACATAAATCAGGGATATCTCACTACCGCCACGACTGTTAGAGGCTGTATTAAGCGATGAGTTATTGATATCGTAAGTATAGCCTAATCTTAATCCTGCAAACTCAATACCAACATATGGAATAAACGCATCTCCAAATCGGTACCACATACCTGTATATAAACTGGCTTCCGTGTCTTCATCCTCATTCAATTTAAATGATAATGCAGCACCCGCCACTGTTTCGTGTGCGCCTGCCTGTTGTTGATGGATAAAGCTGGCGTGCAAAGTGGTAATACGCCCAACAGGAACATAGCCACCGCCATGTACGGTAATACGGGGACTCAGAATATAATTACCACCTTTAAAGGATTCTTTCGGGCGATTAATATGATAGGCCGATGCTCCCAGGTAAAAATTATTGTATCCATTGGTACTTCCGGAATACAATAAGCCGGCATTTGCATCAAAATAATTTATGTTCAGGTTATTGCTGGTGAATACCTCACTTGTAACACCAGTAAATCCAAGACTGGTTAACTGATCTTCAAATGTTGCCTTTGTAATGTCAAGCCGCTTGTTGGCATACGTTCCCTGGAAGCCTACTGTTAAGGTATGATAACCATTTTCGTCTAATCCTTTGTGATAAGCGGTGGAAATGGAAATGAAATTATTATTAAGAATTTTGTTGCCGCTTTGATCGTTCAAACCCATTATACCTACACCCCATGTATCAAATTCAGGAAGGCTTTTTTGCAATATTGCAAAATCAACGGCTGCGGTAGCCGTAGTAAAAGCATTATTAATAGTGGGCCACTGATTACGGTAATTACCGGATACACGGAAAGTGCCATCAAACTTTCCGGTATAAGCAGGGTTTAGTGTTAGCGGTGAGGCAAAAAACTGCGAAAAGTGTGGATCCTGCGCATAAGCGCATGCTCCTGCAATCATTATCCCCAACACAGCAAAGACCTTTTTCATCCTCATAGATTTATTGTTATTCAAGATACGAATTATTTGGAATTATGATTGAACTTTTGAACCAAAAGCAAGGTCGCCTGCATCTCCCAGACCGGGAACGATATAGCCCTTAGCAGTTAGCTCATCGTCAATGGCTCCGCACCACACTTTTACCCCGGGCTCTTCCCTGCGCACATATTCTATACCAACCGTACAAGCAATAGCTGCAACTACATGAATTTCTTTCGGTTGCCCTTCCGCCTTTAAAAACTGGATGGTTTTTACAAGGGAAGCACCTGTGGCTAACATCGGGTCTGAAATGATCAGGATCCGGTTTTCAATATCAGGACACGATACGTATTCAATATTGATTTCAAAAGAACCATCACGGTGATGTTTTCTGTAAGCTGAGATAAAAGCATTATCTGCCTTATCAAAATAATTCAGCAATCCCTGGTGCAGCGGTAACCCCGCACGCAGAATGGTTGCCAGTATAGGTTGTTCTTTTAATAATTTACATACCGATACGCCTAAGGGTGTAGGAACTTCTTTTTCCTGCCATTCCAAACCTTTGCTGATTTCGTAGGCAATCACCTCTCCTATTCTTTCCAGGTTACGCCTGAAGCGCATCCTGTCTGTTTGAATATCTGTATCACGTAATTCGGCTATCCAGTTGCTCACTAATGAATGCGCTGTGCTAAGATTTATAACCATTGAACAAAGTTTTGGTTTCCAATAGTTCAGTGTAAATCAATAGTTTTACTCAACAAATCTAAACGCTGTTATCTGTAATCAAAAATTTCTTTAATGATTTATAGAGCTATTGGCCTCATGAGTGGCAGTTCAATGGATGGGCTGGATATTGCCTACATACATTTTTTTGAAAACGCAGGAAAATGGAGCTTTGATATAATACATGCTGATTGCTATACATATACTCCGGAGTTGAAAGATAAATTACAATCTGCAACTTCATTTAATGCGCTGAACTACCAGCTTTTGCATACAGCATATGGTCATTACCTGGGTGAACAGGTAAATGCATTTATTAACAAATATCAACTGCATTATAAGGTACAGCTGATTGCCTCACATGGGCATACAACTTTTCATGTGCCTGCTCAAAAAATGACCGCTCAACTGGGAGATGGCGCGGCTATAGCGGCTGAAACAGGTATTCCGGTAGTGAGCGATTTAAGAGCGTTGGATATTGCCTTGGGCGGACAGGGTGCGCCCATTGTTCCTATTGGTGATAAACTGCTTTTCGGTAGTTACAATTATTGTCTGAATATTGGTGGTATAGCCAATATATCAGCCTCAGATAATGCCAATTATATTTCGTTTGATATTTGCGCCGCCAATCGTGTACTAAATATGCTTGCAGAAGAACTTGGAAAACCGTATGATAACAGAGGTGAGTTGGCAAAAGATGGATCTGTACAGAATGAATTATTGCAAACGCTGAATGGTTTAGATTTTTACAATATTCCTTATCCCAAATCATTGTCTAACGATTTTGGAATAAGCAGGGTGTATCCCCTATTAAAAAGCACATCGTACAAAGTGGAAGATCTTTTAGCCACTTATAGTGAACATATAGTCATTCAAATAAGAAACGCTGTTGAACAAATACAAGGCTCTTTTGCTGTATCAACAGCGGAGGCAAAACATTCCATGCTGGTAACAGGTGGTGGTGCATATAATGATTTCCTTATTCATCGCCTGCAACAGGTTTTATCGCCTTTGTATGTTGATCTAATTGTTCCGGAGACCAATATAATTGAATATAAAGAGGCTGTAGTTATGGCTTTAATTGGAGTGCTGCGGTGGAGAGAAGAGAATAATATATTGTCTTCCGTTACCGGGGCCATACGTAGCAGCATTGGCGGTGCAGTTTGGATGGGTGCTGAAGCATAAGGGGGAGACAATATCTTTTACAGCATTTATTACATTTATTTTTCATTTAAATATTGTGCAAGCTAATGGTTTGTATTTATCAAAGCCGCTAACTACATAGCATCCATCAATTTTACTATACTGGTTTCTCTATTTTTAAGAAACTTATGCTATCTTACCAATAATTCTAAAACGATCCTATTTCATCTAATATCTTTCTGTTAATGGCAGGCAAAACATTATCCTATAAGAAAAAGATAATCAGGCAGCTATATTTCTCCAGCTTATTATCTTGTGCAGAGCTGAGTCTTAAAATAGAAAAAAGCCTTTCTCTTACAACTAAAATATTGAACGAACTTATTGATGAAGGTACCGTGGTAGAAACGGGATATGCACCATCGAGCGGCGGCCGAAGACCGCTCATGTATGCATTGAAGCCTGATATTTTATATACCATAGCTGTGGCAATGGACCAGTTTTTTACCCGCATTGCTATAATGGATATGCAGAACAGGCCGATTATACCTGTTGAAAAATTTGAATTACGGCTTGCAGACAATCCAAAAGCATTACAAACCCTTATAGAAAAAATTGAAGAAGTGATTCGCGTTGCAGGCGTTAGTAAAAGCAAAATATTGGGCATTGGTATTGGCATGCCTGGTTTTGTAGATGCCCAGTTGGGATCCAATTACAGTTTTCTGCAAACGAGGGGCGAAAGCCTTACAGCCAATATTTTACAGCATACAGGCATACCTGCTTTTATTGAAAATGATTCCAGTATAGTGGCCCTTGCAGAATTGAGATTTGGCGCGGCGCGCAATCGCAGAAATGCTATGGTGATCAATATTGGTTGGGGAGTTGGTTTAGGAATGATTATGGATGGAGAACTTTTCAGAGGTGAAAATGGTTTTGCCGGAGAGTTCAGTCACATTCCCCTCTTTAATAATGGTAAGTTATGCAGTTGCGGAAAAAGCGGTTGCCTTGAAACAGAAACTTCTCTTTTTGTAATTGTAGAAAAGGCAAAAGAAGGCATTATTTCAGGAAGAGTAACTATCTTAAAGAATCTGATTGTTGGTACGGAAGAGAATCTTGAGAAAGACGCAGAATCGATTATACTATCTGCCGGAAAGGGCGACCGGTTTGCCATTGAATTATTATCTGAAGCAGGTTATAATATCGGGCGCGGCATTGCTATTTTAATACACTTACTTAATCCTGGTATTGTGGTGTTAAGCGGCAGAGGAGCATCTGCAGGAAAAATATGGCAGGCGCCTATACAACAGGCGCTCAACGAACATTGTATTCCACGGTTGGCAGTGAATACTGAAATAGGGCTTTCCATATTAGGCTACGATGCTGAAATGGTAGGTAGCTCAGCGCTTGTGTTGGAAAAGTATGGTGAAACACTAAAGAAATCTTCTAAAAAGGATAACTCAGGTAAACCTGAAATTCGTGGGTATAAATTATATCCTCAGGATGGGCTATAATTTTCTTCGGCGCATTCCAATTTTTGCTTCCAGTGGACAGTGAGACACAACCCACGGCGACGCTATAGGTTGGTGTCCCCACCAACCTGCGAAAATCTGGAATGCAGCCATTCTGTAAGTATTGCTTATTTTAGCGGTTCATGTTGTTTAAAGACGTTATAGCACAGGATGATGTTAAGAATCATCTTATACAATTGGTTCATCAAAACCGTTTAAGTCACGCTTTATTGTTTTTAGGAAAAGAAGGCTCCGGTGCATTGCCGCTTGCATTGGCATTTGCTAACTATGTAAGCCTTATTTCTTCTGCAGATGGAGAAAGCCAGGCTGCAAATTCACTTTTTGGTGAAGCGTTACCTGCTGCCGTTAAACCCGAAAACTGGCAGGATGCAGATAAATGGATCCAGCAGGTTCCTGGATATACAAAAGTGGAGGGCATGGTACATCCAGACATTCATTTTTCTTACCCGGTAGTTCCCAAAAAAAGCGGCGACAAGCCTTTGAGTACAGACTATATTGTTGAATGGAGAGAGTTTGTTAAACAATATGCTTATGGCAATGCGTATGATTGGTTGCAGTTTATCGGCGCCGAAAACAAACAGGGCAATATAACCGCATATGAATGTGCAGACATTATCAGGAAGCTCAATCTTAAAAGTTTTGAAAGTAAATACAAAATACTTTTGATGTGGTTGCCCGAATACCTGGGCAACGAAGGAAATAAATTGCTCAAGCTTATTGAAGAGCCACCGCCTAATACATTGTTTTTATTGGTGGCCGAAAATGAAAGTTTGATATTACCAACTATTCTTTCCCGTACGCAGCTCATTAAAGTTCCACCGTTGCTGCCAAATGAAATTCAGGCGGCATTAATAGAAAGAGCTAACACTGCACCCGAGCAAGCCAGACAAATAGCATGGGTATGCGAAGGGAATTATCACGAAGCGCTGCAACTGTTGCAACATGCCGGAGAAGACTGGCAATCTGTTTTACGGGAATGGTTAAATGCTATTTTGAAAACAGGGCCGGTTGCCCAGGTAAAATGGGTGGAGGAAATAAGCCGGCAGGGAAGAGAAAAGCAAAAACAATTTTTAAGATACTTCAATCATTTGCTGCAGCAAAGTATAAGACTGCAGATCATTCCCGGGTTTAGTGAACAGTTGCCCGAAGGTGAAAGAGATTTTGCGGCAAGACTCAATAAAATTGCGGTGTTGGATCAACAGCAGGCTATTATTGAAGAGCTGGACAAAGCCTCGTATTATATCGAAAGAAATGCCAATGCCAAGCTCTTGTTTCACGCACTTACTATTAAGCTCTATCACATTATTGCAAAAAAGGAAGTAGTAGAATTAAAATAATGCCCTTTCATCATTCTAAATAACCTGATTGTTGTTCTCACATTTTCTTATGCAACGCAACTTTCAAAATAGCGGTCATCCTCCAAACCCTGTATATGAAAAAACTACTTAGCCTATTTCTCCTTTTTACTTTCTTGTTTTCCTGCTCAAAAAAGAGTGAACATACGGCTGATATCCCAGGCTCTGTTGTTGGCAACTGGGGCTACTCCGGCTCTGATGGTTCATTCCTGAACTTAACCAAACAAGGAACTATCGAGAAGAGAAAATGGGATACTGTCTTAACTGTACAATATAACCGTTACGAAGTATTAACTGACTCTACCATTAAGTTTTTTAACAACAGTAGCGATTCCATTGTTGCAAAATATAGCTTAACTGATAATGCCACTATCCTTCACCTTTCCGGCGCCTGCTTTTATGATTGTGATGAATCATTTGGCAGAATTCTCCTTACCGACTAAGATTACAGTTCTAATTTCTTTTTTCATACGGCATTATACTACACAACCTAACCCATTTTGCTTTCGATGAAATTTGTATTAGTAACATTAACCATCGTCTTTAGCCACACAGTTTTTGCACAAAAATCAATTGAAGAGAGAACCTTGATTGTAAAGGGAGATCCACTTGCGCTAATAAATAATTTTACTTTTCCATTGGTTCAGTTTTCAGCGGAAAAGCGCTTATCAAAACATTTTTCTATCGCTCCGGAATTGGGAGTGCAGTTATACAATTCAAAACTGTCATCCATCGATTCAAACCTTACCAAATGGAATGGCTTTAAATTGGGTATTGAAGGAAGGTATTATGGACTTTTCAGAAGTAAATATCGTAACAGAGGTCCCTATAGAGCCTGGGCAGAAAAATATCTTTCGCTGAGTATATTTTACAGGCAAAACCGTGATAATGCACAGGTGTTTTATCATAAGCCCGATGATACAACCCGGTATAACGATTGTTTTGTGTTCAGTAAAAAAGCCTGGGGCATTAACCTGATATATGGTGTACAAATAAATAAAAAAAGATTTGTAGCTGAGTTTTATGGAGGAATCGGTTTTTTAAACAGGCGTACAAAAAATTATTCACGGGAGTATGATGATTTAACCGATGAGTTAATTCGTGATAGTGATGTGACTGTAGCCGGTATTAAAAAAGGAGCAGCTCTCCGGGAAAATAGTGGAACAATCGGTAATATAATTGTAGGAATCAGGCTTGGCATGAGGTTATAACAAATCGGATCTAATGTTTTTCATTTCCAATTTTCTCATATGCACATCCTCCCACTTCTACCTTCTTTCCATATATTTCAACAAATTTTTTTTCGCGGTATTCTGTACGGCTCTTTTCATAAACCCTGTCCAGCCAAACAAAACGCCTTTCCATCCAAAAGCCTGTGAAAGCCATGTGCTTAGTCTGAAGGCATCACTATGTTCCGTAATTTTTCCATCAATAATGCGCATGTAAGCCTTGATATTATTTTTTACCTTCCTGCCTGTTTTTGAAAAAGTATAGGTTGCCTGCCATCTGCAGGTAGCATATTCTTCATCCAGCAATTCAATATCAGAAAAAGTGAGAGAGAAATCTTTTGCGTTTTTGCAAAGCATTTCCCACATCGATCTTACTTCATCACCCTTCAATATTAAAAATACCGGGTCGCTAAAGATAATGTCATCACTATAGCATGCATTCATTCCGGCAGCATTCTGTTGCTGGAACGCGGTGTAAAACCGTTCAATAATTATTTTGTTTTCATTCATAAAAAATGAAATTATAAAATTGTACTCTTGTGTAGGCTTTCAAAACTACACATTACATGATACGAGTTGTTGTTTATATCAGTATTTTATTTTCTCCTTTTTATTTAAAGGCGCAACCTGGTTCGGATTCTGCATGGATAAGGGAGAACTATACAAAAGTGGAATATTTTATTCCGATGCGGGATGGAATTAAACTATATACTGCTGTATATGCTCCTAAGGACAATGCTCAATCTTACCCGATACTAATGCAGCGTACACCATACTCCTGTCGCCCTTATGGAACAGACAATTATAGGAAGCGTTTGGGTCCGAATGTATATCTGATGCATGAAAAATACATTTTTGTGTACCAGGATGCAAGAGGCAGATACAAGAGTGAAGGAAACTTCAGGGAGATGACGCCCTATATTGAAGTAAAAAAATCGAAGAAGGATGTAGATGAATCGAGCGATACCTATGATACCATTGATTGGTTATTGAAGCATACAAAAAATAATGGTCGTGTAGGTATATACGGTATATCGTTTCCTGGTTTTTATTCGTCGGCGGCGTTGCCTGATGCGCATCCTGCGCTCAAAGCGGTTTCACCACAGGCGCCCATGAGTGATGAGTTTATTGGAGATGATTGCAATCACAACGGTGCTTTTTTTCTGCTGGATAATTTTAGTTTTTACAGCGGCTTCGACGGACCAAGATTCAACAATGGTGAAAGCTATAAACCATTTTTTGAAACCAGTTATAAAGATGCATATCAATTCTTTCTCAACCTGGGTCCTTTAAAAAATGCCAACACTGCTCCTTATTTTACCGACAGCAACAGCACATGGAGACTAACCGTAAAGCATGATACATATGATGAATACTGGCAATCGAGAAACATTCGTAAACATCTGAAAAATATTAAACCCGCAGTTTTAATTGTGGGTGGATGGTTTGATGCAGAAGACATGTTTGGCGCCCTCAAAACATATGAAGCCATCGAAAAGCTATCACCGGCAAATACTACAAAGCTGGTGATGGGTCCATGGACGCATGGTGGATGGGCAGCTCCCTCATGGAAGTCTTTTGCTGATTATTATTTTGGCGCTGATCTTAACGCTTTTTATCAGCAACAAATAGAAACGCCTTTTTTTAATTACTACTTAAAAGATAAAGGCAGTTTTCAACAACCAGAAGCAATGGTATTTGAAACAGGAACCAATCAATGGAAAAATTATGATGTGTGGCCGCCAGTTAAAAGTACAGCAACACCATACTACCTGAAAAATAATCAACAGATTTCCACGGATAAACCTACAGATACACAGGGGCAAACGGATTACCTGAGTGACCCCAACAAACCGGTTCCATATACCAATGGCATTTGGGAGGATAGAAATAATAAATACCTGGCCGAAGATCAGCGCTTTGCTGCACAGCGCCCGGATGTGGTATTGTTTCAAACAGATGCCTTATCCAATGGACTTACACTTACTGGAGAAATTGCTGCAAACCTGTTTGTATCTACTACTGGCAGTGATGCGGATTTTGTGGTGAAGCTGATTGACGTGTGGCCGGATGGCTCTTTTTTGTCAACTCCTGATTCCGCCCGCAATCCTGTTGCCATGGATGGTTACCAGCAGATGGTAAGAGCTGAAGTGTTCCGTGGAAAATTCAGGGAAAGTTTTGAAAAACCGGTGCCGTTTGCAAAAGACAAAGTAGAAAAAATTTCTTTTAAACTGAATGATGTGGCACATACATTCCAGCCCGGACACAGATTGATGATACAGATACAAAGTAGTTGGTTCCCTCTTGTTGACAGAAACCCACAAACCTTTGGATATATACCAGGTATGGATAGCAAAGATTTTAAAAAGGCGACGATCAGTATATATCATAATGCTACCTATAGTAGTAATATAGTGTTACCTGTGATGAAGTAGTTGGATGTTTTAATGTAAAACTTATTCAATGGCTGAAAGGATAATATGACATCCCTGCACAATTTCTTCATCACTGATATTCAGAGGCGGAGCTATGCGCATACAATCTGCTGCAAACAAAAACCAATCGGTTAGCACGCCTTTTTCAATACACTTATCAATTACTGTTTTGTTCTGTTCATAGCTTTCAAAGGCAAGTGCAATCAATAATCCGGCAGATCGAACAGATTTTATTGTTGGATGTTTTAATGTTTCCATGAATAATTCCGCTTTGCCGGCCACCTGTTCCACCATCTTGTCTTCCAGTAAAACTTTCATAGCAGCTAAGCCTGCTGCGCAGCTTACGGGATGACCACCAAATGTAGTAATGTGACCCAATACGGGATCGCTGGTTAAGTGCCGCATGATAGTTTGATTGGCCACAAAAGCGCCTAACGGCATTCCTCCGCCAAGTGCTTTGCCCAATAAAACGATATCGGGTACTATTTCAAATTGTTCAAAGCCCCATAGACTTCCTGTTCTTCCAAAACCTGTTTGTATTTCATCCAGTATTAAAAGGCAACCAGTTTCGGTACATTTTTCCCGGAGTGCCTGCATCCATACTTTGCTTGGTGCAATTACACCACGCTCCGCCTGTACTGTTTCGGCAATTACGCAGGCGGTTTCGTTGGTTATATATACCAGCTCATCCATGGAATCATATTCAAGATGCAGCACACCTGGCAATAAAGGACGAAAAGCATTGCGCCAGTATTCATCGCCCATAATACTTAATGCACCCTGCGTAGAACCATGATAGGATTTATTGAATGAGATGATCTGTGTACGTTGTGTAAAGCGCTTCGCTAATTTCATAGCACCTTCTACCGCTTCCGCACCCGAGTTGGTAAAATAAACCGAATTAAGCGATGCCGGTAAGTGCTGTGTAAGATAATGCGCATATGCCACCTGTGGTGTTTCCACCAACTCGCCATATACCAACAGATGGAGATATTGATTAGCCTGGTATGCGATGGCTTCCACCACTTTTGGATGGCAATGCCCGATATTGCATACACTTATTCCTGCTATAAAATCCAGGTAAGTTTTGCCATCAGCATCCCATAAAGTACTTCCCTGCGCCTTTACAATTTCCAGCGCCAGTGGAGCCGGCGAAGTTTGAGCTACATGTTGGAGGAAGAGTTGTCGTTGGTTCATGAAATATGAGTTGAATAAAGGAAGCCCTTAGAGGTGCAAATTTAGTCATATCATTTTCAATAGCGTTTACTTAAGCTGCTGAAATCAGAGCACACCCTACACCATGCCAGAGACACTTATAATTCATCTTCGCACTGACACCAGTATCCGAATAAGCCACCTTTTTTTGCGTGAGCTTTGCACTTCTGCTGAGTAAAGGAATGGATAAATAATGCTACAAAGTTGATAGACCTCCTCAAAGCAAAAAGCAGGGGCGTTTCGGATACGAAGCCTGCCGGCTTGAGGCAATCAACAATTTATACTCACAAGCTGTTGGCTATAAAAATGAACTGAATATCATTTTCAACATGCTCAGAAATTTACTCATAATTATTACAATCTTCTAGCCAATGTAACCGCCTGTTTAAATTTATTTGTTTTGCCCTGCAGGTTATATACTTCGGTTACTATAACATATATGCCTATGGTTAGTTTTTGATTTTTTTCATCCAATCCATCCCACCTGAAATCTCCATCTGTTCCACAAAGACCGTTTCTTACTAAATAACGAACGGGTCTGCCTGCAGCATCATATATGGTGATATTACACACAAAGCCGGGTTCTGGAAAATGATAATGAACCGTAAGAAAATCATCATAGCCATCATTATCCGGTGAAAATACCTGCGGGCTGATATTGATCTCACCCGCTAATTGCTGACCTGTTAGAAATTGAGAATTCTGGTAAGTAGGTGTGCCATAACCAACACTGGCTGCGGCAGAATGCCAGTTGTTTTTATCCTGTGTGGGTGCGGAGAAATCTATTCTTTCTAATGCCACACCTTTATTATTGCTGATTAAAGGAAACTGCCATTGATCACTATAGCTTAGTTCATCAATAACATCTCCACGAAAGTTTAGTATCACTATTGTACCACTACTATTGGGTAGTGTTGGCATTGAGCTGATCTCTGTAAATGCATCGGCATTCTTACAGATAAAAGTTTTTTGTACGGCTGCAACATCTTCTGTAAGCAATCTACACTCTCCAGGAAATATAAAGAGATCCTTTTCGCTCAATTGTTGAAGCGTACCCAGATTCCCGGATGTATTTCGGGTAGTGATGATCAGGTCTTTACAATTAACCGCATGATTGCTCCTGTTGTATAGTTCAACATATTCAGCGCCATCATCGGGCGGATTAAAAAGTATTTCATTAATGACAATATCGTTTTTCAATGCAACATCCGCCAGCCCGGTTTTTAAGACTTGCTGATCCATAATATTGCCACTGCAATCGCTGATATTTTTTATTGTAACGGAGTATGTCTTGTTTCTCAATAGCGCGGAAGCCAATGTTATTGTTACATGATTAAACAAAGGTGGTTCAGCAAATACTACCAGCGGTGTATTTATGCCATCGCTTATGGTATAATTTGTTGTAACAGAAGCCGACAAACTATCTATAGGCTCATCAAAAACAATGGTGGTATGCAGGCTGTCGGCAGCATACGCATACAAGGGTTGTGGAGCTGTTTCATCTTTATTAACCGCGTTTACAGAATTTGATTTACCAGGTGTTCCACCCATATCGTTTATGCTTGCTTTCCAGTTGGTATTGCTGCTACAGGGATAATGTGCATCAACCATTTCCAGCGACCAACCGCCCCTGGCTTTCACGTCGTTTTCATACCAACTTCTGTTGTACTCCACAGCATGGATCAAAGCTCCATCGGCCGATCGCAACGAAATAACATCGCCATTTACCCGAAGCGGAAGAAAGCCAGTTACACCAATTGTTTTACCATACTGTGCAAGCGTTGGGGCGCCACTGTTAGAGCACAATACCACAAAACTGTCGGGCTCCAGTATTAAATTTATACGGATGGTGGCAGTATTGGTGCCGTCATTAATGCTCCATTCTTTCAGGTCGAAAGCATTAGCTGAAGCATTATATAGTTCAATATATTTGATGTTTGGTAATGCAGGTGATCCAGAAGGGTTAGCCATGATCTCGTGAATCAGTACATCATAGCGCCTGGGTTCCTGGGAACGAACAATAATACAGCCGCAAAGGATCAGCGCGGTTAGCGTGGTGATTTTCATGATTTCAAGATAATCAAATTCGCCGTATTTTTTGTATGTAAGTGCATGAGGATATAAACAAACCTTTGCACAAATAATTATAGAGGTTTTTATGGCTTTACCTGTATTGTTATGATAATTGCCATAATTTCGTTCACTACAGAAATGCGGTAAACCCTATCCATACGTTTTTACTTTTTGTTGTATTAATGCCGCTTTCGACTGGTTTTAATTCTTTGTAAAAAATAAGTTTATGCCTTCTGCTTTAACTACTGCTACATTAATAAAGGAACTTGCTGATAGTAATACTCAAAAAATAAAATTAGCTATTACAGACCTGGATGGCGTTTTGAGAGGTAAGGTAATGAGCTTTGATAAGTTCAAATCTATTGCTGAGAGCGGCTTTGGCTTTTGTGATGTGGTTTTTGGATGGGATGCAGGCGATGTAGCTTATGACAATGCGACTATTACAGGCTGGCATACTGGCTACCCGGATGCTACGGCTTCTGTTGATATACAAACCTTTCGCCGTGTACCATGGGATAATGACATTCCTTTTTTCCTGGCAGATTTTTGTGATCCTAAAGGGGAAGCTTCTAAACTATGTCCCAGGAGTTTATTAAAGAAAGTAGTAGCCGATATCAGAAATGCGGGTTACCAGGCTTTTTGCTCGCAGGAATTTGAATGGTTTAATCTTGTTGATAATAATGATGAGCTATATGCCGGAAAATTCAGGGATCTGAAACCGATGACCAACGGTATGTTTGGATACTCGGTATTACGGGCATCGCAACGCAATGCTTTTTTTAATGATCTGTTTGATTTATTGAGCAAGTTTAATATTCCTATTGAAGGCATTCATACCGAAACCGGGCCAGGCGTATACGAAGCAGCTATTATGTATGCCGGGGCGCTGGAAGCCGCAGACAGGGCTGTTTTATTTAAAAGCAGTGTAAAGGAAATTGGTTACCGCCATGGTGTGTTGCCAACGTTTATGGCCAAGTTTAGCGAGAACCTGCCAGGCTGCAGTGGACATGTGCACCAGAGTTTATGGAGTGCCGATGGAAAGCAGAATCTTTTTTATGATAAAGAAAAATCCAACCACATAAGCGGTTTAATGGAGAGCTATATTGCCGGGCAGTTGTATTGCCTGCCCTATATACTCCCTATGTTTGCGCCTACAGTTAACAGTTATAAACGTTTGGTGGAGGGAGCCTGGGCACCTACAACGCTTACATGGGCAGTTGATAATCGTACTACTGCTTTAAGAGCTTTGCCGGGCGGAGAAAAATCAGCCAGGCTGGAAACAAGAGTGGTAGGATCAGATTCCAATCCATACCTGGCTATTGCTGCCTGCCTTGCCTCCGGATTATACGGCGTAAAAAACAAATTAAAACTGGAAGTACCCGCTACTATCGGAAATGGATATGCGAATAAAACCAATGGTGTATTACCAGCCAATTTATGGCAGTCAACACAGTCCATGAAAAATTCGACTGTTGCCCGTGAATTGTTTGGCGACACATTCGTAGATCATTTTACCGGCACAAGAGAATGGGAATGGAGACAATTTGCAAAAGTGGTTACAGACTGGGAATTGAAGAGGTACCTGGAGATAATTTAGTGGTAAGGAGTAAGTGATAAGAAGTAAGAAGGTTAAGGGATTGGAGGTTTCGGGGAAGAAATTTCAAATCAAAAATCATACATCAAAAATCATAAATAAGACATGAGTTTCGACAAAATCTACCAGTATAATTTTCCTACTACTATCCGTTTTGGAGCCAATGTTGTAAAAGAATTGCCTGCTTATTTAAAGTCCAACAACCTGAGCAAACCA
The DNA here is from genome assembly GCA_047600465.1 of Agriterribacter sp. Lineage (GTDB taxonomy): Bacteria > Bacteroidota > Bacteroidia > Chitinophagales > Chitinophagaceae > Agriterribacter. The sequence goes on along the minus strand of JASGKU010000004.1, from coordinate 895,537 downwards.
TTGGTAGTTACAGATCCTAATGTGGCACAGTTGCCTTTCTTTAAAGCTATTGTAGAAGATCTTCGGAACAATAATATTTCGGTAGAAGTTTTTTCTGATACACATAAAAACCCGGTTAAATCTGATGTATACAAAGGGGTAGACCTGTGGGACAGTACCAATCGTGATAGTGTAGTGGGTATTGGTGGTGGTGCAGGACTGGATGTGGCAAGAGCTATATTGTTGCGCATTAACCACAGGGAAGATCTTTTTAAATATGACGATCTTATTGGCGGCGATGTATATGTAACCAACGATGTTCCGCATTTTGTGACAGTGCCAACTACATCAGGTACGGGCAGCGAGGTAGGTCGTAGTGCAATTATAGCCGATGATGACACACATCAGAAAAAAATCCTGTTTTCTCCAAAACTGATGGCTAAAATTGTTTTTGCAGATCCGCTTTTAACAATGGATATACCAGGGCCCATAACAGCTGCGACAGGTATGGATGCGCTTACGCATAATATGGAAGCATTTCTTGCAAAAAATTATCATCCTATTTGTGATGGTATTGCATTGCAGGGAATCAAACTCATTCATGAATCACTCGAAAAAGCTACCAATAAGCCAGATCTTGAATCAAGAAGTAAAATGTTACTGGGCTCTATGATGGGGGCAATTGCGTTTCAAAAAGGATTGGGTGTAGTACATTCATTAGCGCATCCGCTTTCATCCTTACTCGATACCCACCATGGTTTGGCAAATGCAGTAAACATTCCTTATGGTATGGAATTCAATATTGCCGGTTTTGAAGATAAATTCCGAACCATTGCCAGAACACTGGAATTGAAAAAGGAAGATGGAGAGGGAGTGGTTGAATATTTATTTGATCTCAACAATAAAATACATATACCGCATCATCTAAGAGATATCGGTGTAAAAATGGAGCATATTGAAACCCTGGCTGATCTGGCGTTTGCAGATTTTGCGCATCCCAACAATCCAAAACCTGTAACAAGAGCAGATTTTAAGCAGTTGTATTTAAAAGCGTTATAATGCCTGGAAAACTGATTATTGGTGTTACAGACTGCAGCAAGTATCAAAACTATGCTAACTGGATATTGGCACATGGTGATAATGTGGAGTTACTGCAGTTAAGTTATAAGACTAACAATATAAATGATATAAAGAAATGTCACGGCATAGTGCTTACCGGGGGGGAAGATGTGCATCCGCGTTTTTACAACAAACCCGAGTTGTACAAGTATTGTTATGAAGACGATGTAAGCGAAGCGAGAGATGAGTTTGAGTGGAAGTTGCTGGAATATACAGAGGCTAATGCGGTGCCGGTACTAGGCATATGCCGCGGCTTGCAGATTGGCAACGCTTTTTTTGGAGGCACACTGATTCCTGATATACCACGCTGGGGAAAATTCAATCATTCCAAATTGCCCGACGATAGTGATCGTTACCATAGCATACAGGTTGATTGTTCATCCTGGCTTTTTAATTTGATTGGCGAAGAAACGGGGATGGTAAACAGCAATCATCATCAAAGTGCAGATCTGATAGGAGATGGATTGATAGTATCAGCTTTATCGCCGGATGGTGTAATAGAAGCATTGGAAAGAAAAGAACCTGCCGGAAAATCTTTTTTATGTTTTATTCAATGGCATCCTGAAAGGATGAATAACCAGTTGAGCAATTTTGTAAAACCTTTGAGAACCGCTTTTATAAAGGCTTGTGAAGGAAAATAAAAGATGGTCTGCTAATATTGCCATACTGTACATTTCTGTTTAAGTTTTAACTTTGCGCCTCCAATCCTATTTTCAAAATTTGTTTAAATAGTTTGTATGAAGATCATAAATCCCGCCACAGAAGAAGTAATACAGGAAATAACAGACGATACCCCAGAAACCATACAGGACAAATATGCCATGGTAAAGGAAGGGCAAAAAGCGTGGGCTTTAGTGCCACTTCAACAGCGTATAAGCGCTATTGAAAAATTTCATTCACTGATAGATGAAAGAAAGGATGAATTAGCCGAAACGCTGACACGCGAAGTAGGGAAACCGCTCCAGCAGTCATATAATGAATTGAATGGCGCACGCAAACGCATAGAATATTTTATCAGGAACTCTGCCAAATGGCTGGCGGAAGAATGGATAACAGAAGAAGATGCCACAAGAGAAAAAATAGTATATGAGCCACTGGGCGTAATAGGCAATATTTCCGCATGGAACTATCCCTACCTGGTAGGAGTAAATGTAATTATTCCCGCATTGATTGGTGGTAACGGGGTTTTGTATAAACCCTCTGAATATTCTACGCTTACCGGTTTGCATATTCAAAGATTACTCTACCTGGCAGGTATACCCGAAAATGTATTTGCTATTATTATTGGAAAGGGTAATGCAGGGCAGGTATTGCTTGATCTTCCATTGGATGGATACTTTTTTACGGGCAGTTACCGCACAGGTAAATATGTGGCTGAACAAACCGCAAAGAAACTGGTCCCTGTTCAACTGGAATTAGGAGGTAAAGATCCTTTGTATGTAATGGATGATATTGAGGATATTGACAATGTAGCTGCGGCTGCACTGGAAGGAGCTGTATACAATACCGGCCAAAGCTGTTGTGCGGTTGAACGGGTATATGTGCAGGAAAAAATATACGATCGTTTTGTAGAGGCCTTTGTAACACAGGCAAAAAAACTGAATACCGGCAATCCTATAAACAAGGGAATAGATATAGGTCCTGTAAGTCGGAAAGAACAATTGGCTGTTTTAAATGAACAGGTAGAAGATGCCAAACAGAAAGGAGGAAGAGTTTTGTCGGGTGGACATGTTGCCGAAGGTAAAGGATACTTTTTTGAGCCTACAGTAGTGGTAGATGTAAACCACAACATGAAACTGATGATGGATGAATCTTTCGGGCCCGTAATAGGAATACAAAAAGTAAAAGACGATACGCAGGCCGTTGAGTTGATGAAAGATACACCTTATGGATTAACAGCAGCAGTATATTCAAAAAGCTTTGAGCGTGCTGAGAAGGTGATGAAACAAATGGATACAGGTACCGTGTATTGGAACTGTTGCGACAGGGTGAGCGCAGCTTTGCCATGGACCGGTCGTAAAAATTCAGGGCTTGGAGCTACTTTATCTTACCAGGGCATCAGGGCATTTGTGCAGCCAAAGGCATATCATTTGAGGGGATAAATTATAAGTCGCCAGGAGGCGACAAAATAGTCGTTCGTGGCGAACCTGCCTGACGGCAGTCAGGGACGCCACGAACAGCAAAATAAACCTATAATGTTTGCAGCGTGGCAAACTAGCCCGGCAAATTCTATAGGTTTTTATAACGCTCTAATTTCCCATTCTTCCCTTTTCTTCCTGTGCGCCAGTATCAATACTTTTCGTTTGCATTTTTTTACCAGAACTGAATTGGTAAGTAAAAGACAGCCTGATGGTTCGGGTTGGGCGTTTTCGGTAAAAGGAGATAGTGTTCTCTTTGTCATCTGTCCATTCTTTTTCGCGGGAGGTGTTTAATATATCAGTTAAGCCTAAACGCAATTTTGCTTTTGCTTTAAGCACTTTTTTTGTCAGTCCCAGATCCATGTTAAAATTGCCATAGGTATAAAGGTTGGTATAAATATAAGGTGATTGATAATCAGCCATAAAATCTATATCGCAAATACCTGCAAGGGTTATAGTGTGGAGCGAACTAGCATAAAAAGAAGTTTGCCTGTAAGGTTTGTCATTAAACTGGTAAGCAGACCTGTAAGCAGAAAAATTGGTAACAATAGTCCATATGCTTACAGGTGAAATGGTGCTGTTATATTCAAAACCGTACTGGGTAGTAGCGCCGGTATTCTCTGCATGATAGTCAATGGAATTATTGGCTCCGGGATTAGCTGATAGCGCAATAGAATTATAAGTGCGTACCAGGTAGGTTTCAATGGAGTGGTTTTTAGAGAACTGGTATGCAAGCGAAAAATGATGGCTGTACTCCGGTTGCAGGTTTGGATTTCCGGTAACAGAAGTATAGTTGCTGAATTCTATACGTGCAGGATTGAGTGCATTTAAAAAAGGTCTGGTAAGGCGGCGCGAATAAGACGCGGTTATGGAAGTGCCTTTCTCCGCATTTAAAGATTGTATCAGAAACAGGGAAGGGAACAGTCCAAAATATTTCCTGGAAAAAGTAATGCCAGAAGTTGTTTCGTTACCATCACTAAAGGTTTCTTCTGCTCTTAAACCTGCTTTAATGGTAGTATGTTTTATTGTTTGCTCTGCAGATGTGTACAGCATCAGCACATTTTCAGTATATAAAAAATGATTGGTCTGCCCGGAGTTCAACTTCCATATGGTATCTGCAAAATCTTCTGTCACCAATTGATTATTCCTGTAAATAGAAGCATATTTTATCCCGGATGTTATCAGCATTTTTTGGCTGAATACTTTGGTGTAATCAGATTGGAAGCTATATACATTTGTATTAATCGGCACATCAGTTCTCCAGTGTCTTTGTTTGGATGGATCATCATTTATTTTTGTGAATTCACTTCTTTCTGCTCTCAGGTTGCTCGAAAAATCGGCAATAATTTTTAATATACTGCCAGATGTGTCAGGCTTAAATGAGTAATTAAGTGTAATACCTGACATGTCGAACAAACGATGTTTAACCGAAGTTGCACTGCCATAAGATAATTGATCAGTGTGATATACTTCGTCGCCCTGAAACAGTTGTTGGAAGTTGGTTTTGGAGAAGGATGATTGCAAGCTGAGAGATTGGGCATTCGTAATATCATATACTGCAGCAAACCGATATTGATGTCGTTTTATTTTTTCATCGCGATTGGTGAAATTATCGAAGGATGATTGGTCAGGATAGCTAATGGAAGTTTTTTCGGTTATAGTGCGCAGATCTTTCGTGTAGGAATAGCTCCCTGATAAATAAAGCTTGTTGTATTGATGGTTTAATGTTGCGCCGGTTGTAAAATAGGGTTTATCTCCTTGCTGCCAGTATTCAGCATTCACTGATCCTGTCCAGCCATTCTTTTTTCCTTTTTTAAGCATGATGTGAACGATACCGCCGGAGCCTCCGGCCTCAAATTCAGCAGGAGGGTTTGGTATAATTTCTATGCGGCTGATATCCTCCGATCTCAGGGAACGTAAAAAATCAGCAAGCTCTTCGTCGCTTAAGTGTTGCACAACATCATTAATCATAACCGTTACGGCCTGCATGCCTTTTAAACGGATAGTGCCCATATTATCTACCCATACACCCGGTGACCGCTGCAACACTTCTGTAGCTGATAAACCATTGGCAAAAGGTCCATTCTCTACATTGATGATGCTGCGGTCGGCTTTGCGGATAACCAACGGAGGTTTTCCGGTAACCGTTATTTCCGAAAGCGTCTTTGAGTCCTGCATTAAAACCAACTGCTGAAGTATAGTTGTATCTGAGTATATAAAAGAAATTACTTTGGATTGATACCCTACCAATGACAGATGAAGCGTATACTTTTGGCGGTGCTCTAATTGAGTAGCAAAATAGAAATTACCTGATTCATTTGTAGTAGTTGCGGTAATAAAAGCCCTGTCTTTCTTCAGCATAACAGACACGAGCGAAAGCGATTGTTCATTTATTCCAGATATATGCCCACTAAGGGTTTGTGCGTTTGTGATTGTTGCCGTAAGTAAGAGCAGAATGACAATTCGAAGAATATTCATTCTGCAAATATAACTATATAATTAGTTTAAAAACTAATTATATAGTTATTGGTTTTTTGAACAACTGTTTCTTGGTTTCTTTCAGCAAAATATGAGTATTTTTATAGTATGGATATGGAACTAAGAGAGCCTGCTGTAGCTTACGGTAAACAAAAATTTACCATTGAAGAATACCTGACGATGGAAAATGCTGCTGTTGAAAAGCATGAGTATTATCGAGGCGAAATATTCGCCATGTCCGGTCCTAAAGTACCGCATAATCGCATTTCGGGAAATTTATATGCAGAATTGCATCTAAAGCTACGAGGAAAGAATTGCAAACCATATAATAGCGACCAGCGCATTCATATAGAAGCAAATACTTTATTTACATACCCCGATATCTCTATTGTTTGCGGTGAAGAGATTACACTTAATAATGATAACTGGAATATCATAAATCCCACTGTAATAATCGAAATACTTTCGCCCTCCACCAAAAACTACGATCGTGGTGAGAAATTCATGCTTTATCGCGATATCCCCACACTGCAGGAGTATATATTAGTTGATTCGGAGAGTATCCATATTGAAGTGTTTCGCTTGAATACAGCCCACCGCTGGGAACTGGAAGAGTATGATTCAATAGAAAATCCGTTGTATATAAAGGTGATTAATGAATTATTACCCGTTGGAGAAATATACGCCGGAGTGAAAATTGAGAAGTAAGCCGCAAGTATCCTGATTCCCATACTTCCTTCCCACTCAAATTAACCACAAATACAATATTTTCCCTAATTTGAGCGCATGAATACAAACGATTATACTGCTGTATGTTTTGGAGAAATTTTATGGGATTTTTTACCTGATGGCGCCAAACAGCCTGGCGGGGCACCCATGAATGTTGCTTACCATCTCAACCAATTAGGATTGCCCACTGCCATGATCAGCAGAATTGGGAATGATGCGCTGGGAGATGAGCTGTTTAATTATTTTACCTCCAAAAAGGTAACAGGAGATTTTATACAAAGAGACAATATACATGAAACCAGCAGGGTGCTGGCTAAATTAGATGGAAACAATGTTACCTATGATATTGTAAAACCTGTTGCCTGGGATTTTATAGAATACAATGCCAGCCTGCAAAACCTGGTAGCCAGGGCCCAGTATTTTATTTTTGGAAGCCTGGGCATACGCAATGAAACTTCCCGGCAAACCCTGATGGAATTGCTGGAGATCGCCTCCCAAAAAATACTCGATATCAACCTAAGAAAACCACATTACGAAAAAAGCACATTGGAATACCTGATTAAACACGCTGATATATTAAAACTGAACAATGACGAGTTGGAACTTTTAAGTGAATGGTATGGATTTTCAGGATCTGATCAGGATCGTATATTAGCTCTGCAGGACAAATTTCATTTAAACACCATTCTTACTACCCGTGGAGATAAGGGCGCGATCGTAATAAGCGACGGCAATTTTTATGAGCATCCGGGTTTTAAAGTTAAGGTGGCAGATACTATTGGTAGTGGTGATTCTTTCCTGGCGGCATTTCTTTCCAAATTTATAAAGGGTCTTCCTGTGCAGCAGGCATTGGAATTTGCGTCGGCCATGGGGGCTTTTATAGCCACGCAGGCAGGAGCTTGCCCAACTTATAGCGTATCAGAAATTGAAGTAGCAGTCTCCAGTTTTCCTGTAAACGCCTAAAAAGTTATCAACAATTTTTAAATACACGGTTAAAGTTTAAAAAAACTTGTTCGAAACGCTATAATCTGTACCTTTGCACTCCTTAAATTGGGCCTGATACAATTTGACTTTTCAATTGAATTTATAAGTGACTGATATGCAATATGTTTTGTTTTTTCAAAAAGCAAAGCATTCATGGCATTTTTGTCATTAAACAATAAAAGCGCTTTTTAAAATTATGTCTTCAACAAAAGTTGCTACAAACAGCAGGATCGACTTCGGAAAAATCAAGCATTTAGCTGAAACGCCTGATTTGTTAGAAATCCAGATTCAGTCTTTCAAGGAATTCTTCCAGTTGGAAACAACCCCGGATAAAAGAAATATTGAAGGATTGTTTAAAGTGTTTAAAGAGAACTTCCCTATTACTGATACCAGGAACATCTTCGTGCTGGAATTCCTGGATTACTTTATTGATCCGCCGCGCTATAGTATCGACGAGTGTATGGAGCGTGGATTAACCTATGCGGTTCCATTAAAAGCTAAACTCAGGTTGAGCTGTAATGATGAAGAGCACGTAGATTTCCAGACCATCGTTCAGGATGTGTTTTTGGGTAATATCCCTTACATGACGCCCCGCGGTACTTTTGTGATCAATGGTGCTGAGCGTGTGGTAGTTTCTCAATTGCACCGTTCACCTGGCGTATTCTTTGGTCAGTCACTACACCCCAATGGAACTAAAATATATTCCGCAAGGGTTATTCCTTTTAAAGGAGCCTGGATGGAATTTGCTACAGATATCAACAACGTGATGTATGCGTACATCGACCGTAAGAAGAAATTCCCGGTAACTACGCTGTTACGTTCTATCGGTTACGAAACTGATAAAGATATCCTTGAGCTGTTTGGTATGGCTGATGAGGTGAAAACAGATAAAAAATCTTTGACGCCGCATATAGGCAAGCGCCTTGCAGCCCGTGTATTAAGAACCTGGGTAGAAGATTTTGTGGATGAAGATACCGGTGAGGTAGTGTCTATTGAAAGAAATGAAGTGGTATTGGAGCGTGATACTGTATTGGATGAAGAAGCCGTGAACCTGATTGTGGATATGGATGTGAAGGGCGTTTTCATTCAGAAAGAAGAAGTAAGTGGTGACTACGCCATTATATATAACACCTTAAATAAGGATAGCGCCAACTCTGAGTTGGAAGCGGTGCAGCATATTTACCGCCAATTGCGTGGTGCTGATGCGCCTGATAATGAAACAGCGCGTGGCATTATCGACAAGTTATTCTTCTCTGATAAGAGGTATGATCTGGGTGAAGTAGGCCGTTATAAAATCAACCGCAAGCTGAATCTTAATCAGCCACTCGATCAGAAAACGCTTACAAAAGAAGATATCATTGAGATCATCAAGTATCTTGTTCGCCTTACCAATGCTAAAGCGGAAATTGATGATATCGATCACCTGAGCAATCGTCGTGTACGTACCGTGGGTGAGCAATTGTTTGCTCAGTTTGGTGTGGGTCTGGCACGTATGGCCAGAACCATCCGTGAAAGAATGAACGTTCGCGACAATGAGGTGTTCACACCGGTTGATTTGATCAACGCCAGAACATTGTCTTCTGTGATCAATTCATTCTTTGGAACATCACAGTTGTCTCAGTTCCTCGATCAAACAAATCCATTAAGTGAAATCACACATAAACGTCGTATCTCAGCACTCGGACCCGGTGGTTTAAGCCGTGAACGTGCGGGCTTTGAGGTTCGTGACGTACACTATTCTCACTATGGTCGCCTGTGTACTATTGAAACACCGGAAGGACCAAACATCGGGTTGATCTCAACCTTATGCGTACATGCCAAGATCAACGAAATGGGCTTTATTGAAACGCCCTATCGTAAGGTAACCGAAGGAAAGGTAGATATGAAAAGACTATCTTACCTGAGTGCAGAAGAAGAAGATGAAGCAAAAATTGCACAGGCAAACGCACCTTTGGATAACGGCGGTGCATTTGTGGAAGAAACAGTTAGATCACGCCAAACCGGCGATTTCCCGATACTGGAAAGAAATGAAGTGGAATTCATGGACGTAGCTCCTAACCAGATTGTTGGTTTGAGCGCTTCGCTTATTCCATTTCTTGAGCATGATGATGCCAACCGAGCACTGATGGGATCAAACATGCAACGCCAGGCAGTTCCTTTGATTGTTCCACAAGCTCCGTTTGTAGGAACTGGATTGGAAGGAAAAGCTGCACGCGATGCACGTATACAGATACACGCGGATGGAGAAGGTGTAATTGAATTTGTGGATGCGAATGAAATTCATGTGCGTTATGAAAGAGATGAAAATCAAAAACTGGTAAGCTTTGAAGATGATCTTAAGATCTACAAGCTCACCAAGTTTATGAAAACAAACCAGGAAACCTGTATTAACCTTCGTCCTGCTGTTAAAAAAGGACAACGTGTTAAGAATGGCGATTTTCTTACAGAAGGCTATGCAACTAAGGATGGTGAATTAGCATTAGGACGTAACCTTAAAGTAGCATTCATGCCATGGAAGGGTTACAATTTTGAAGATGCGATTGTAATAAGTGAGAAAGTAGCCCGTGAAGACCTGTTTACTTCTATTCATATTTCTGAATATGAACTGGAAGTAAGAGATACCAAACTGGGTGAAGAAGAGCTAACACCCGATATTCCAAACGTATCTGAAGATGCTACCAAAGATCTTGATCAGCACGGTATCATCCGTATTGGAGCACAGGTAAAAGAGGGAGATATTATTATAGGAAAGATCACTCCAAAAGGTGAAAGCGATCCTACTCCTGAAGAAAAATTATTACGCGCCATCTTTGGTGATAAAGCCGGTGATGCAAAAGATGCTTCATTAAAAGCGCCAAGTGGTACAGAAGGTGTAGTAATTGATAAGAAATTGTTCCAGCGCGCCAAGAAAGATAAGAATGCAAAGGTTCGTGAAAAGGCAGCGATAGATAAACTGGAAAAAGTGCACGAGCAGAATGAAAAAGATCTGCTGGATGTATTGATTGGCAAACTGCAGGTGTTGTTAAAAGACAGATCATCTTTGGGTGTTACGAACAACTTTGGTGAAATGCAGATTGGTAAAAGCGCTAAGTTCAACGCTAAAAACCTTGCTGCATTAGATTACCAGAACATCAATCCTTTGGGTTGGACTGGTGATGACCAGATCGACAACCAGATCAATATCCTGTTGCACAACTACAATATCAAGTTCAACGAGGAATTAGGAAGATACAAAAGAGAGAAGTTCAATATTTCTATTGGTGATGAATTGCCAGCAGGTGTATTGAAACTCGCTAAAGTATATCTCGCTGTAAAACGCAAGTTAAAAGTGGGGGATAAAATGGCAGGTCGTCACGGTAATAAAGGTATTGTTGCCAAGATTGTACGTGCAGAAGATATGCCTTTCCTTGAAGATGGAACACCTGTAGATATCGTGCTGAACCCATTGGGCGTACCAAGTCGTATGAACCTAGGACAGATTTATGAAACCGTGTTAGGATGGGCTGCGGAGAAACTGGGTGTTAAGTTTGCTACTCCAATCTTTGATGGTGCTTCTACTGAAGAAATTGCTGATTATATCACTAAAGCAGGATTGCCTTCATTTGGTCATACTTACTTACATGATGGTGAAACCGGTGAGCGTTTTGACCAGAAAGCAACAGTGGGTATCATCTATATGATTAAGCTGCACCACATGGTTGATGATAAGATGCACGCAAGAAGCATCGGGCCATACAGCTTGATTACACAACAGCCGTTGGGTGGTAAAGCACAGTTTGGTGGTCAGCGTTTTGGTGAAATGGAAGTGTGGGCATTGGAAGCATACGGTGCATCTAATATTCTGCAGGAATTGCTTACTCTTAAATCAGATGATATCATCGGTCGCGCAAAAACCTATGAGTCTATCGTGAAAGGTGATAATATTCCAAGAGCAGGATTACCAGAATCATTCAACGTATTGGTACATGAATTAAGAGGGTTGGGATTAGAGTTGAAGTTTGAATAATAAGTCTCCTCAACCCCTTGAAAAAAGGGGATAGAGGAACAAAATGGATAAACATAAAATAATAGCTGGTTTCCCCTGGAGAAATTCAGGGGAATTTCAAATCTCAAATTATAAATCTTAAATAAGATTATGGCTATCAAAAAAGACAATCGTCCAAGGTCAAATTTTTCTAAGATCACCATCAGCCTGGCTTCTCCGGATGCCATTCTTGAAAGATCTTATGGTGAGGTTTTGAAGCCTGAAACCATTAACTATCGTACCTATAAACCTGAAAGAGATGGTTTATTCTGCGAAAGGATTTTTGGTCCGGTAAAAGATTATGAATGCGCCTGCGGCAAGTATAAGCGTATCCGTTATAAGGGTATCGTGTGCGACCGTTGCGGTGTAGAAGTTACAGAAAAGAAAGTGCGTCGCGAACGCATGGGTCATATAAAATTGGTTGTACCTGTTGTACACATCTGGTACTTCAAGAGTCTTCCTAACAAGATCGGTTATCTGCTTGGCATCAGTTCCAAGAAAATGGAAACCATCGTGTATTATGAAAGATACGTGGTAATACAGGCAGGTATACGCGAAGATCGCAACCTGAAAATGGGAGATCTGCTTACTGAAGAAGAGTATCTTGAAATACTGGAGAATCTTCCTAAAGACAACCAGTATCTTCCTGATGACGATCCGCAGAAATTCATTGCTAAGATGGGAGCAGAAGCTATCCAGGCTATGTTGGCAAGGATAGATCTTGACCAGTTAAGCTATGATCTGCGTAATGCTGCGGCTACAGAAACTTCTCAGCAACGTAAAGCAGATGCTTTAAAGCGTTTGAGCGTTGTGGAATCTTTCCGTGAAGCAAATGGAAGAATTGAAAACCGTCCTGAATGGATGGTTATGCAATACATACCTGTAATACCACCGGAATTGCGTCCGTTAGTGCCTTTGGATGGAGGACGTTTCGCGTCTTCAGATCTGAATGACTTGTACCGTCGTGTTATTATCCGTAATAACCGTCTCAAACGTTTGCTTGAAATTAAAGCGCCTGAAGTAATCTTACGTAACGAAAAACGTATGCTGCAGGAAGCTATTGATTCATTGTTCGATAACTCACGTAAATCAAATGCAGTAAAAGCAGAAGGTGGACGTGCATTGAAATCATTGAGCGATGTATTGAAAGGTAAGCAGGGTCGTTTCCGTCAGAATCTTTTAGGTAAACGTGTTGACTATTCAGGTCGTTCTGTAATTGTGGTTGGTCCTGAATTGAAATTGCATGAGTGCGGTTTGCCAAAAGATATGTCTGCTGAATTGTTTAAACCATTCATCATTCGTAAACTGATTGAAAGAGGTATTGTAAAAACAGTAAAGAGTGCAAGAAAACTGGTTGACCGCAAGGAAGCCATTGTTTGGGACATTCTTGAAAATATATTGAAGGGGCATCCTGTAATGTTAAACCGTGCCCCAACGCTGCACAGGTTGTCTATACAGGCTTTTCAGCCAAGATTGGTTGAAGGCAAAGCTATTCAGTTGCACCCACTTGTATGTTCTGCGTTCAACGCTGACTTTGACGGTGACCAGATGGCAGTTCACGTTCCGTTGAGTAGTGCTGCTATATTGGAAGCACAGTTATTGATGCTTTCTTCACACAACATTCTTAACCCACAAAATGGTACACCTATCACCCTTCCTTCACAGGACATGGTATTAGGACTGTATTACATTTCAAAAGGAAAGAAAACAACAGAAACAGAAAAAATTAAAGGAGAAGGCAAAGCTTTTTATAATGCTGAAGAAGTAATCATTGCTTACAACGAAGGCAAGATTGATCTGCATGCACACATAAAAGTAAAAGCCAATGTGCGTAAAGATAATGGCGAGCTTCAGAATAAATTGATCGATACAACGGTTGGTCGTGTAATATTTAACCAGTTTGTACCGGAAGAAGTAGGTTTTGTTAATGCATTGCTTACAAAAAAATCACTCAGGGAAATCATTGGTGACATTATCAAAATCACCAACGTTCCAAAAACAGCTAAGTTCCTTGATGATATCAAACAATTAGGTTTTCGCACTGCATTCAGAGGAGGTCTTTCTTTTAATATCAATGACCTTGTTATTCCTCAAATGAAACAGGAGCTGGTTGAATCAGCTTCTGACGAAGTAAAAGAAGTGTGGGAAAACTATAACATGGGTCTTATTACCAACAACGAGCGTTACAACCAGATCATCGACATCTGGTCTCGTGTTGATACCCGCGTAACGGAAACGCTCATCCGCGAAATGGCAACAGATAAACAAGGGTTCAACTCAGTTTATATGATGCTTGATTCGGGTGCACGTGGTAGTAAACAGCAGGTAAAACAGTTGGCTGGTATCAGGGGATTGATGGCTAAGCCAAGAAAAAGCGGTAGTACAGGAAGTGAGATCATTGAAAACCCTATTCTTTCCAACTTTAAAGATGGATTGAATGTATTGGAATACTTCATCTCTACACACGGTGCCCGTAAAGGTTTGGCGGATACGGCGTTGAAAACTGCTGATGCAGGTTATCTTACCCGTCGTTTGGTGGACGTGGCGCAGGACGTTGTTATCAATGATGAAGATTGTGGCACACTTCGCGGTATTGCCATCAGTGCTTTAAAAGATAATGAGGATATAGTAGAACCTTTATACGATCGTATATTGGGACGTACTTCTGTGCATGATGTATATGATCCTCTTTCCGATAAACTGATTGTTACCGCAGGTGAACTTATTACCGAAGATATTGCTAAGCAAATTGAAGATAGTGGCATTGAAACTGTAGAGATCCGTTCAGTATTAACCTGCGAAAGCAAACGCGGTGTTTGCGTAAAATGCTACGGTCTTAACCTTGCTACTGGTTATATCACACAAAAAGGAGATGCGGTTGGAATTATAGCTGCACAATCTATTGGTGAGCCTGGTACACAGTTAACACTCCGCACCTTCCACGTGGGTGGTGTTGCGGGTTCTGCTACGGTAGATTCCCAGTTAACAGCTAAGTTTGATGGTACTGTGCAGTTTGATGGATTGCGTACTGTTGCTTCAGAAAATACGCAGGGTGAAAAAACACAGGTGGTAATAGGACGTACCGGTGAGCTTCGTATCATTGATGTGAAGAACGACCGCTTACTCATAACCAACAATATTCCTTATGGATCTACCTTGCTGGTAAAAGACGGTCAGCAGGTGAGCAAAGGTGATGTATTGTGTTCATGGGATCCGTTCAACAACGTTGTTATTTCTGAACAAACAGGTAGAATCAAATTTGAAAGTGTATTAGAAGGATTTACCTACAGAGAAGAAGCAGATGAGCAAACAGGTCACCGCGAGAAAGTGGTAATCGAAACAAAAGATAAAACCAAGATCCCGATGTTGATCGTGGAAGGAAAAGATTTAAAATCTTATAACCTTCCGGTTGGTTCTCACATTGTGGTTGATGAAGGTGAAGATGTAACTGCAGGTCAGGTAATGGTGAAGATACCACGTGTATTAGGTAAGCTGCGCGATATCACGGGCGGTTTGCCACGTGTTACAGAATTGTTTGAAGCACGTAACCCGGGTAACCCTGCTATCGTTTCTGAAATTGATGGTGTGGTAACTTTCGGTGCTGTAAAACGCGGTAACCGTGAGATCATTATTGAAGCAAAAGACGGTGTGGTAAAAAAATACCTTGTTCCGCTTACAAGGCAGATCCTGGTACAGGATGGCGACTTTGTAAGAGCCGGAACACCAATGTCTGATGGTCAGATTGCGCCTGCGGATATTTTGAATATCAAAGGTCCTTTTGCAGTGCAGGAATATGTGGTGAATGAAATCCAGGAAGTATATCGTTTACAAGGTGTGCGTATCAATGATAAACATATTGAAGTAATCGTAAGACAGATGATGAAGAAGGTTGAAATTGTTGAACCAGGCGATACCAAATTCCTGGAAGAAGATCTGGAAGACAGGTTTGAATTCATTGAAGAAAACGACTGGATCTTCGATAAGAAAGTGGTAACTGAACCAGGTGATTCTTCAAAACTACGTGCCGGTCAGATAGTAAGCCTGCGTGAACTGCGTGAAGAAAATTCAATTCTCCGTAGAAATGATAAAAAACTGGCTGAATACCGCGATGCGAATCCGGCTACTTCAAAACCAGTATTATTAGGTATTACAAAAGCATCATTGGGAACACATAGCTGGATCTCTGCAGCGTCATTCCAGGAAACTACCAAGGTATTGAGCTCTGCTGCAATACAGGGTAAAACAGATGACATGCTCGGATTGAAAGAAAATGTAATTACCGGGCATCCTATACCTGCGGGTACTGGTTTACGTGAGTTTGAAAGCATTGTTGTGGGTAGCAAAGAAGAGTATGAGTTGCTGCAAACAACCCGTGAAGCCATGAGCTTTGACGACGAAGAATAGTTTGATTTTATAGTCTAAAAGGAGTAGAAGTAACAACTTCTGCTCTTTTTTTTTAAATTAATGTTCATGAAATATCTTTCCACCATACTGAGCGCCATCGCTTTGATTCTGTCTGGCATTGTGTTTTTTCAATCAAAATCCAATAACAGCAAGGTAAAGTCTGATGTAAAATCAGGAGATTCATCTCAGGTAAAAAATCTCAGAATTGCCTATGTGGATACTGATTCAATAGACGCTAAATTTGAATTTTATAAAGGAAAGACAGACGCTTTTGAAAAGAAGAAAGAAGGATTAGACAGGCAATTAAACGGAGCCTACCAACAACTGGATAGCAGGAGGATAGAATTTTTGAAAAAGGGCAATGCTATTACGCAGGCAGAGGCAGACGCCTTCAAAAAGGAATACGATCAGCAATTGCAATTCCTGGAAAACCAGCGCAGAAAAACAGAGCAGGAGGTACAGCAGGAAGCAATGATTCTGCGTGATGATGTGTTTAAAAAAATAAATGACTTTTTAACCGGCTACAGCAAAGAACGCGGTTATGATTATATCTTCTCCTATTCGCGCAACGCCAGCATTTTCCTCTACGAGAATGGCGCTTTTAATATTACCGACGAAGTGATACAAGGCTTAAACGCTACCTATAAAAAAGAAAAAACGGAAGTCGGTAAGTAGGTTTAAAAATGACCAAAGCAATATTGTTGGTTTCAGAAATCCTCATTTACTTTATTGTTTAAATGCAATACATGGATATAGCAGGATTGTTTGATTCATTTAAAGATATTAAGGTTGGCATTATAGGTGATGTAATGCTTGATACTTACATGTGGGGTAAGGTAGATCGCATATCACCTGAAGCGCCTGTTCCTGTAGTTGCTGTAAATAAAAAGGAATACCGTATTGGCGGTGCCGGAAATGTGGCGTTGAATATACAATCACTCGGCGCGCAGGCGGCTGTACTATCAGTGGCAGGTAATGATGATGAAGGTAGCGAACTGAAAAAAATGTTTGAAGCACATGGCATCAATACTACTTTTTTCCTGCAAAGCCCCAAACGGATTACCACCAATAAAACGCGTATTATAGCCCGCAACCAACAGATGATGCGCCTGGACAATGAAATCACGATCGACCTTGGTTATGAAGATGAGAACAGGTTGTTATTGGCCGTACAAATGTTTATAGCGCAGGAGAAGCCACAGGTTATCATTTTTGAAGATTATAATAAAGGAGTACTTACAGAAGTATTGATTCAAAAGATCTCTGATCTCTGCAATCATCACGGTATTATTACCGCAGTTGATCCAAAGCGAAAAAATTTTTTTTCTTTCAAAGGGGTAAATATTTTCAAGCCCAATCTTAAAGAGGCTACAGAGGGCTTGAACCTGCTTCAAACAGAAGTGGATGAAAAGTTATTGTCAGATATCCATACAGCGCTTCACGAAAAATTACAACACCATATTTCTTTTATTACACTTTCTGAGAAAGGAGTGTTTTACCAAAGTGAAAAGGAAGGAGGAATTGTGCCATCGCATATCCGAAATATAGCAGATGTAAGTGGAGCTGGTGACACAGTGATTGCTGTAGCGGCATTGGTGTATGCTGCCACACATAATGTTAAACTGATGGCCGAAATGGCCAATATAGCAGGCGGGTTAGTTTGTGAAGAAGTAGGAACTGCGGCTATCAACAAAGAAAAATTGCTGCGTGAGTGTACAAAATTGATCGCTTTGTAAAGTTGATTTATTAGTAGTTGGCATAAAAAATTTTCTTCATCACTCGTACATTTTCCATTGCGCTCCGTATTATTACTTCATCAACTTTTTTGTTTGCAACACATCAAATGCCCGCTCCATATATGTTTGAATTTTTAAGTGTGGGTTTTGCACACCTGTTAATAAACTTTAAGCAAGCGGAATAGGATCATTTCTATATTTGATGTCCGCGCTGGTTCTGATACAAATTTGTTTGTTAGGATTAAAATGGGAAACCGGTGTAAACCCGGTGCTATCCCCTTAACTGTAAAAGTTGATGCATTGAAAAATGCATGAGCTGAAGCTTCAGCCACTGTTCTGTGCAATCAGGATGGGAAGGCGTTCAGCAATAAACATAAACCAGAAGACCTGCTGGTGTGGATGTATCACATTTTGCTTTCGGAGGAAAAGCAAAGGTGGGTATGGACATATTCATCTCTGTATGTAATCTTGTCTCTCCTGCCTTTCTTCGTTAGCCATGTTTTTATTTTTCATTTTAAATGCATTATCGCATGGAGACAGAAGTATTATTAAAAGAAAACAAAGACAGGTTTGTAATTCTTCCTATTAATTATCCCAGGGTATGGGAGATGTATAAAAAACATGAAGCAAGTTTTTGGACCGCCGAAGAAATTGATTTGAGTGGCGACCTGCAACACTGGGCGAAACTGGATGATGGCGAACGTCATTTCATTTCTCACGTGCTCGCATTTTTTGCAGCGAGTGATGGTATAGTAAATGAAAACCTTGCTCTAAACTTTATGAGTGAAGTGCAGTTACCAGAAGCACGCTGTTTTTATGGATTCCAGATAATGATGGAGAATATTCACTCAGAAACATACGCACTATTAATAGATACATACATAAAAGATCCTGTTGAAAAAAACCGTCTGTTCCACGCTATAGATACTGTACCTGCTGTGAAAAGAAAAGCGGAATGGGCATTGCGTTGGATTGAAAATGGAAGCTTCGCAGAAAGACTGGTAGCGTTCGCGGCAGTAGAAGGTATTTTTTTCAGCGGAAGTTTTTGTTCCATTTTCTGGTTAAAGAAAAGGGCATTAATGCCAGGACTTACTTTCAGTAATGAGTTAATCAGTAGAGACGAGGGATTGCATTGCGAATTCGCATGCTTGCTGTATAGCATGCTCAACAATAAGCTGGAAGAAAGTGCGGTACATGCCATTATTAAAGATGCTGTTGATATTGAGAAAGAATTTATAACAGAAGCATTACCTGTTGCATTGATTGGTATGAATGCAAAACTGATGCAGCAGTATATTGAGTTTGTAGCAGACCGCTGGCTGAATGAATTAGGCTATCGAAAAATTTTCAATGCTGCCAATCCATTTGATTTTATGGAAATGATTTCATTGGAAGGCAAAACCAATTTCTTTGAAAAACGCGTAGGCGATTACCAGAAGTCCGGTGTATTGTCAGGCAATAAAGAATCGCAGGCTTTTAGTTTAGAAGAAGATTTTTAGAAGAAGGTTTAAGGTATAGGGTTGAAGCCAGAAGGCTTAAAATCCTCATTAGTGTTTTCCTTATACCCCAAACCTTATGCCCTATACCTTTTGTAATACTAACTCATTAAATAAATATTCTTATGCATGTAATAAAACGTAACGGAAAAAAAGAATCCGTAAAATTTGATAAGATAACTGCACGTATTGAAAAGCTCAGTTATGGGCTCGACAGGCGTTTTGTTAACTCCATTGATGTTGCAAAAAAAGTAATTGAAGGTTTGTACGATGGTGTTACTACCACAGAGCTTGATAACCTTGCAGCGGAAACTGCTGCGGCGCTTACTGTAAAGCATCCCGATTATGCATTACTTGCAAGTCGAATTGCTGTAAGCAATCTGCATAAGAATACAATAAAGAGTTTTTCTCACACCATGGAATTGCTATATAAATACACAGACAGCAAAACCGGCAAATCTTCTTCATTAGTTGCAGATGATGTGTGGAAGATTATTCAGGGTAATGCTGAATTGCTTGATTCAACTATTATATATGATCGCGATTATGGCTTTGATTTTTTTGGGTTTAAAACACTCGAAAAATCATACCTGCTAAAGATAGATGGCAAAATTGCAGAGCGTCCGCAACATATGTATATGCGAGTAGCCATAGGCATTCACAAAGAAGATATTGACGCTGCAATAAAAACCTATCACATGATGAGTGAACGCTGGTTTACACATGCTACACCTACACTGTTTAACGCAGGCACACCCAAACCACAAATGTCTTCCTGTTTTTTACTTACCATGAAGGAAGATAGCATTGACGGCATTTATGATACATTGAAACAAACAGCAAAAATTTCTCAAAGCGCTGGAGGTATAGGATTATCCATTCACGGCATTCGTGCTACAGGCAGTTATATCGGAGGAACCAATGGAACAAGCAATGGCATTATTCCAATGCTGCGTGTTTTTAATGATACTGCCCGTTATGTAGACCAGGGCGGGGGTAAACGAAAAGGTGCGTTTGCTATTTACCTGGAGCCATGGCATGCAGATGTTTTTGAATTCCTGGATCTGCGCAAGAACCATGGTAAAGAAGAATTGCGGGCCAGAGATCTTTTCTATGCACTATGGGTGCCCGATCTTTTTATGAAGAGAGTGGAAGCCAATGAAAAATGGAGTTTGTTTTGTCCGCATGAAGCGCCAGGTTTGCACGAATGCTGGGGAGAGGAATTTGAAAAACTATATACACAATATGAAGCAGAAGGCAGAGCCAGAAGAGTAGTAAATGCGCAGGAATTATGGTTTGCAGTATTAGATGCCCAGATTGAAACGGGCACGCCTTACCTTCTGTATAAAGATGCTGCTAACCGCAAATCCAATCAACAGAATTTAGGAACCATAAAGAGCTCAAATCTTTGTACAGAAATTCTTGAGTATACTTCTGCTAACGAAGTAGCTGTTTGTAACCTGGCATCTTTAGCGCTGCCACGGTTTGTTATAAACAATAAATTTGATCATGATAAATTATACGAGGTTACCTACGAGGTAACAAAAAATCTCAACAGAATTATTGATAACAATTATTATCCGGTAGAAGAAGCACGTAATTCCAATTTGCGCCATCGCCCTATTGGATTAGGAGTGCAGGGTTTGGCAGATGTGTTTATATTATTGCGCCAACCATTTGAAAGCGAGGAAGCAAAAAAACTCAACAGCGAGATTTTCGAGACCATCTATTTCGCGGCCATGACGGCAAGTAAGGATCTTGCAAAAGCAGAAGGTGCATACGATACCTTTGCAGACTCTCCTGTATCAAAAGGAATATTTCAATTTGACATGTGGGGGGTAGAACCATCACTCAGATGGGATTGGTATAGGTTGAAGGATGAAGTAATCAAACATGGTGTAAGAAATTCTTTATTACTCGCACCCATGCCTACAGCTTCTACATCACAGATATTGGGCAATAATGAATGCTTTGAACCTTACACTTCCAACATATATGTAAGACGTGTGTTGAGCGGCGAATTTGTGGTGGTGAACAAACATTTGCTGAAAGACCTGGTAGAACTAAACCTGTGGAATGATGATATGAAAAATAAAATCATGGCGCACAATGGCTCTGTACAAAAAATTGATGGAATACCAGATCATATCAAAGCCATTTATAAAACCGTTTGGGAAATAAAGCAAAGAACCATTATTGATATGGCGGCCGATAGAGGAGCGTATATCTGTCAGTCACAATCACTGAATTTGTTTATTGATAATCCTAATGCAGGTAAGCTTACCTCCATGCACTTTTACGCATGGAAGAAAGGATTGAAAACCGGCATGTATTATTTACGAACCAAAGCGGCTTCCCAGGCTGTGCAGTTTACGGTTCAAAAACAAAGTGCGGTAACAGTAGATGCTATAATAAGCACACCTGCTACAGCGTCAGATTCAACAGATGAAAATGCCGGACCTTCCTGCAGTATGGAAGATGGATGCGTAACCTGCAGTGCATAACAGGATTGTTTACTCGTGTTCGCTCTATATAGTCATGGATAACATATTATTCATGACTTTTTTTATATGGTTATTAGTATAGAAAATAAAACGGTTAATATACAAACATGGGATACTTAACTATAATAACAATCCGCTAACAGCCATACTGAATATTATTGCAGCCAATAATTGTGGAAATATTATGATGACTACTTTAAAATCGACTGCTGTTATTCTGCTTATTTTTTCAAGCTCTCATCTTTGTGCACAGCAATGGAATTTTGGTGGAAAATTCGGATTGAATTATTCCAGTGGTATGGGTAATGGTTTTTCTAGCTCTTATAATCTTGGTTATTCCGGAGGAGTATGGGCTACTTATGCCATCACAAAGAAATTTAAATTTCAACCTGAGTTGGAAGCAGCGCAGTATAATTATAAAAAAGGAGATGATTTTGATAAATATTATAAAAATGATGTAGGCAGGGTGGGCGCCGACTCAAAAATAAGATTAGCGTACCTGAATGTTCCATTATTGATGAGGTATGAAATTATTCCATTGGTATCGGTAATGGCTGGTCCGCAGGTTGGAGTAGTTTTCTTTGAAGATGAGAACCTTCGTAAGGATGGCGATAATGCATTTAAGCGGGCAGAGTTTAGTGTAAATGCAGGTGCGCAGGTAAACCTGGGAACGTTTGGAGTATGGGGCCGGTTCAACCAGGGCATATCTAATATTAGTAATGTAAGTACAAAATACAACTGGAACTCACAGCACGTTAGTTTTGGAGTATCGCTGAGAATTAAATAATCGCTACAAATTTCGTTTATTCATTACTATGCTTTGCCTGGTTTTCAATACCTGGCAAAGCATATTTTTGTTATGCAAATGAGAGACGGAAATTTGAAATATTGCCCACGTTGTAATGCTGTGTTTGAATGCAATGCACACCTTATTGAACAATGCCAATGTGTTAATATGGAACTTTCAGGAAAAGAAAGAAAATATATAGCAGAAAAACATTCAGGCTGTCTTTGTGTAAATTGTTTAAGGGAATTGAAAGAAGAATTTACCCTTCACAATGATCAGCGGAGATAGATTTTATTTTTTAGTTCCTGTTTAATTTGAGAGTACCACTCTTCCTGTAAAATACTTAATACAATACTATCTCTTCTGCTACCATCTACTCTTTTACCATTACTACGGAGTATACCTTCAACAGCACATCCAATGCTTTTCATAGCTGCTATACTTCTTTTGTTGTCGTTGTCTGCACGAAACTCCACCCGCTTCATGTTTAATTTTTCAAATGTAAATTCAAGTAAAAGATATTTACAATGTTTGTTCAATCCGGTTCCCTGGAATTGCTTTCCATACCAGGTAAAACCAATTTGCAGGCATTCCTGTGCTGGCTGAATATCACAAAACCTTGTTGAGCCTGCATATTGCTGCAGTTGCTTGTCATATACGATAAAAGGATATTCCTTTCCTGATGACTTCGCATCAATGGCGTCTTTTATATAATTCTTTAAACCCTCGGATCCTGTTGCAGGGCGTAAGGAATATTTCCATAAGTCAGGTTCGTGTAATGAAAATGGCAATAGGTTCTCATAATCCATTTCTGAAAGTGGCCGCAGCAATGCTCTGTCATCTTCGAGCATATATTCATTACCCGCATTAAATGTATTGTCTATTGTCATTTCAGTTTGTTTGATGTAGCTATTCAAAACACTACTTCTTCCATTTTCTTAATTGCTGCAATAAAGCCTTGATGTCTTTGGGAAGTGGCGCATTAAGTACATATTGTTGTTTGGATGCATCCGTAAACTGGAGCTTTTCTGCATGTAAAGCCAGGCGATTGAAAAGCGGTCGTTCTTCCTCCTCTTTCTTTGAAAGATTGAATTTCTTTTTTATAGAAGATAGCATTACCGGTTCTCCATTTCCATATAGCGGATCACAAATAATGGGATGGCCTATATGTTTCATGTGCACTCTTATCTGGTGTGTTCTACCAGTATGGATACGAAATTCCATTAAAGAAAAGTTTCCGAAACTCTCAACTACTGTATAATCTGTAAGTGCGGTTTTCCCTTTTTTATTCGTTACCATCAATCCCTTCTTCACAGGATGTTCCATTAAGGATGTATCAACAGAGCCAGAATTTTGGGAAGGAATACCGTGTACAATTCCTGTATAATATTTTTCTACTTCTCTTCCTTCAAAAAGCCCGGACAGAAATTTATGTGTATGATCATTTTTGGCAAACACAATCACACCACTGGTATCTTTATCCAACCGGTGTACGGTCCATATTTGGCCATACTGTTCAATCAACATTTGCTTTAATGAAATCTCTTTTCCTTCCCTGTCTGGCACAGATAATAATCCCGAAGGTTTGTTGATGGCTATAAAATCGTCATTCTCAAAAATGATGGCTGGCTGTAGTTTATTCACAGGCTGATCAGGAAGGTTTTTTGTTCTTAAATGAAGTGTTGAGATGTTTCAAAAGACGGATTTCTTTTTCGGTAAGCATCCGCCACTTTCCTCTTTCTATATTTTTTTTGGTAAAGATGCCATACATCACCCTGTCGAGATTTTTTACATCAAATCCCAGGTGTTCGAAAATGCGTCTTACTATTCTGTTTCGTCCGCTATGAATTTCTATACCGATAACACTTTTATCTTTAGCATCGGCATAAGCTACCATATCCGGCTGAATAAAGCCATCTTCTAGTGTAATGCCGCCGGCAATAGTATCCAGTTGTTGTTTGGTAACAGCCTTGTCTAAACGCACTTCGTAAATCTTTTTTACTTCGTATTTAGGATGCGTTAAACGTTGAGCCACTTCGCCATCATTAGTAAGCAACAACACGCCGGTAGTATTTCTATCCAGTCTGCCCACAGGAAATACTCTTTCAGCAGTAGCACTTTTTATCAAATCCATCACAGTTTTTCTTCCCTCCGGATCATCAGTAGTGGTAATGTAATCTTTGGGTTTATTGAGTAGTATATACACCAGGTTTTTTTGGATGGAGATTTTTTTACCATTTACTTTTATCACGTCCTGCTGACTAACCCTATGAGGCGGCTCCGTAACAACTTTGCCGTTTACCATTACCTTTCCGGCTTTTACCAAATCAGCCGCTTCGCGCCTGCCGCACACACCACTCCATGCAATAAATTTATTGAGCGGCATTTCATCGTTTGAAACCTGAGATTGGACATTTGAGATTTCTGATTTTGAATTCGCTCCAGGTGCTGATTTGAGATTTGAGGAATTACCTGCCTGCCGGGTGGCTTGGGGTTTCTGGTTTGGAAAATTTGATTTTGTTTTTTTGATTTCTAATTGACGGTTCCCGATCAAAGGCTGTTTGGTATTTGCATTTGATCGCTGCTCACTGCCTGCTGCCCGCTGCCTATTTCCCGCTGATGGCTGTTTGCTAATTGTTGATTGCCGATTGCCACCCGCCGATTGCTGGTTGCCATTCACCCCATTTCTTCTTTCCCAGGCCAGTCTTTTCTGTTCATCAAAATAAGCGTTCTTTTCTGCTCTTGCCTTCTTCTTTTCCTGGCGGATCTTTTCTTTTTTCTTTGCGCCGCTTTCTGGCTTGTTGATGAATTTGTCAAATGCTTTTCTGCTCATTGTTCAAAATTTGCTGTTTTACAACAGTAATGATCAAGAAATATTTAGTGAACCGTATTTTTATTGGCCAGTTGCCCGCAGGCTGCGTCAATATCCTTGCCCCTGCTTCTTCTCAGCCGTGCATTTACCCTGTTCTTCTCCAGGTATTGCATAAAGTTTTCTGTAGTGCTTTCATCGGGTTTTGAAAAGGTGGCCAGCTCAATAGGATTGTATTCAATAATATTTACAAGATCAGCGGGCACCTGTCTGTATATTTTTACTAATTCATCCGCATCTTTTAAAGAATCGTTGAAATCCTTAAAAAGAATGTACTCCAGCGTTATTTCGTTATGCGTTTGTTTATAGAAGTAGTTCAATGCTTCTATCAATGATTTGATATCATTGGTATCATTAATAGGCATTATCTCATGACGCTTTTGGTCGTTGGCAGCATGTAAAGAAAGTGCCAGTTTAAACTTCACCTGGTCATCCCCCAATTGCCTGATCATCTTTGCAACGCCTGCTGTTGATACCGTAATTCGTTTTGGGCTCATGCCTAAACCGTCAGGAGAAGAAATGCGCTCAATAGCTTTTAATACATTTTTATAATTGAGGAGCGGTTCACCCATTCCCATAAATACAATATTGCTGAGCTTTTGCTGGTAGCTTTGTTCAGCTTGCTTGTATATGTGAACTACTTCATCGTATATCTCATCAAAATGCAGATTTCTTTTGCGCTCCATATAACCGGTGGCGCAAAATTTACAACTAAGGCTGCAACCAATCTGCGATGAAACACAAGCGGTTTGTCTTTTTTCTGTAGGAATCAATACGCCCTCTACAAAATGCCCGTCAAAAGTTTTGAACCTGCTTTTAATAGTGCCATCGCTTGAATGTTGAGAAGTTTCTATCGAGAGCGCTGGCAGATCAAAGTCTTCACTAAGCCTCGTTCTAACATCCTTGCTCAAGTTGGTCATTGCATCAAAACTATGCGCATGCTTTTGCCAGAGCCATTCATGTACCTGTTTGGCCCTGAACTTCTTATCACCCATTTTTTCAAAATATTCCTGTAACTCCTCCACGCTTACATGGCGAATATTTTGTTTTTTGCCCGATTGCATAGCCGCAAAGATACACAAAGCCTTTGCGCTTAAGAAATTTGAAACCGGCAGTAATACAGCATTCAAATCAGATGGGTTTAGCTTGCGGTCTCGTATCTTCTTTGTGATGTTTTATTACAAACCAGGCAGTAATAAAAGTAGAAAGGATAAAATAACAAGTTAATAGTTGTGTGATATACGGAAAGTGTTGACTGGCGCCAAACCAATCTTTCTGAGTGAAGATAATGCCGATAGCAAAAGCATTTTTGATCATTTCCCAAATGATGGCAGATGTATTCCTGTCAGCGAGATCAGTAAAGGCATATACCTGCAAGAATACAAAGGCACCGTACACAAATATTCCCGGTGAACCAATGGCAGACAAATGACCAAACAAGTAAGAGATAAACAGCAGTAGTATAACAAGCTGTATCCAGTTCCAGCACATCAGCAATGTTGAATTAGCCGGGTTGTATTTTTCAAAATGATATACGTCATCAATCTTATATACAGGATATTTTTCTGCAACATCATCAGGTCGCCAGCCTGTTGGCATCAACCAGATACGGAATTTGTCTTTCCAGCTTTTTGTGCGCCACGCATCCTGTATCAATAACCACATGTGTTGAAAATTGATCTTTACAGGATTCCAGGTTTGTGCCGGTCGCGTAATACCATACACCGGTTTTACATCTTTTAGTTCTGGTTGATAAGTGCCAAACCATTTATCCCACCAGATAAAGATCTGTCCGTAATTTTTGTCGAGGTATTCTTTGTTGATAGCATGATGCACCCTGTGGTGAGAAGGTGTAACAATAATTCTTTCGAGAAAGCCCATTGTTTGTATATGCTGTGTGTGATACCAGAATTGCGCAAACAAATGCAATGGTGCAACAACAGCTATAACTTTTTCCGGAACGCCCAGTAAAGCTGCCGGCAACAAAAAAATAACAAAGATTCTTACAAAACCAGAGATGCTTTGCCTTAATGCACAGGCCAGGTTAAACTCTTCACTGCTGTGATGAATAATGTGATTGTTCCAAAAAAAATTATACTCATGCGAAATACGATGAACCCAGTACCCGGAAAAGTCGAGGGGCCATAAAAGCAATTACATAGGTAAGCCAAACATTTTTTACATGAGTGACAGCCAGGTGATTTACCAACCATCCGTAAGAAATAATAACAATACTCAGCCCAAGCACATCTTTAGTAGTATTGGTTATACCGCTGCTCAGGCTACTGATCATATCCATATTGCGCACTGTATCATTTCCTTTTTTCCAGCCCCACCATTTTTCAAATAGTACAAGCGCCAGGAAGATTGGCATAGCTATTAATAATATTTTGCCGTAAGTTTCCATATGTGCATCGTTACATATTTCTTCTGTATTGACCGCCTGCTTCGTACAGGGCGTTTGTTATTTCACCCAGGCTGCAATATTTAACCGTTTCCATCAGTTCGCTGAATATATTCTTATTGTCTGCTGCAACAGCTTTAAGCCTTTGCAACATTTCTTCAGCCACAACTTTATTTCTTGTATGAAAGTGCTGAAGATTTTCAACCTGCTGTTTTTTCTCTTCATCTGTGCTGCGTATTACTTCTGCAGGTAAAACAGTAGGGCTTCCTTTTTTATTTAGGAATGTATTTACGCCAACAATAGGTAATGCACCATTGTGTTTCAGGTTTTCATACTGTAAACTTTCTTCCTGTATTTTATTACGTTGATACATTCTTTCCATTGCTCCCATCACTCCTCCTCTTTCATTTAGCCTGTCAAACTCCAGCAGTACTGCTTCTTCTACCAGGTCAGTTAATAATTCAATAGCAAAACTTCCTTGTATAAAATTTTCAGTTTTGGCTGAGCCCAGTTCGCGATTGATAATTAATTGTATTGCCATCGCTCTTCTCACACTTTCTTCAGTAGGTGTTGTAATAGCTTCATCATATGCATTGGTATGAAGCGAATTGCAGTTGTCATAAATAGCATACAGCGCCTGTAAAGTAGTACGGATATCATTAAAATCAATTTCCTGGGCATGCAGGCTGCGTCCACTGGTTTGAATATGATATTTCAGCTTCTGCGAGCGTTCGTTGCCGTTATATTTATGTTTGATAGCCTTCGCCCATATTCTCCTGGCAACTCTTCCTATCACACTGTATTCGGCATCAATACCATTACTGAAGAAAAAAGACAGGTTGGGAGCAAAATCGTCAATATGCATTCCCCTACTGAGAAAATACTCAACATATGTAAAACCATTGGCCAATGTAAATGCCAGTTGTGTAACCGGATTGGCGCCCGCTTCAGCAATATGATAGCCGCTGATGCTGATGCTGTAAAAATTTTTTACGGCATGATCTATAAAATACTCCTGCACATCACCCATCAGCTTTAATGCAAATTCTGTGGAGAAAATGCAAGTATTCTGTGCCTGGTCTTCTTTTAAAATATCTGCCTGCACCGTGCCCCTAACTTTTTGAAGCGCTTCTTTTTTGATAGCAGCGTACACATCTGCTGGCAAAACCTCGCTGCCGCTTAGTCCTAATAGTTTAAGCCCGTAACCATTATTGCCTTCTGGTAATATCTTGTAATAAGGAAGCCTATGCAATCCATATTTTTTCTGTTGAATAGATACTACTTCGCTCCATTTATTATTTTCTTCTATCCACCTTTCGCACAACTGATCAATAGCAGTATTCATAAAAAAAGCGAGTACTATTGGCGCTGGCCCATTAATAGTCATGCTGACTGAAGTAGCCACATTGCACAAATCAAAACCACTGTATAATTTTTTGGCATCGTCTATAGTAGCAATGCTCACACCGGCGTTGCCTATTTTGCCATATATATCTGGCCTGCACGCAGGGTCTTCTCCATATAAAGTAACACTGTCAAAGGCAGTGGAAAGTCTTTTTGCAGGTTGATCAATCGATACATAATGAAAGCGCTTATTGGTTCTTTCGGGGCCACCCTCACCCGCAAACATACGTGTGGGGTCTTCATCCTGGCGTTTCAATTCAAATACACCGGCAGTAAATGGAAAAGAACCGGGAACATTTTCCTGCAATTGCCATTTAAGAATATCCCCCCAATCTTTATATACCGGTAGCACTACTCTCGGAATTTTTGTACCACTTAAAGAAGTGGCGTTCAATGGTTGTTTTATTACTTTATCACGGATGGTATATTCAAAAAAATCAGCAGTATATTTTTGCTGAATCTCTTCCCATTTGTCCAGCAGATTTTTATTTTCTGCACTCAGTTGGCCAGCCAATTTATTATGTATAGAGGCTAGCTCTGCGGTATTATCTTTTAATAGATGCTTCGCACCATCCAGTTGGTATAGTTTTGTTGCAATATTACTCTGTTCATTTGCCCAGCTATTGTAGTTTCGAACGGCATCAGATACTTCACTCAAATAGCGTGTACGCTTAGCCGGGATGATGATACTTTGTTGTTGTGAAGCTTTATGGCTTTCAGTGAAAGTATACGACCAGTTCAGATGTAACCGATCACTTATTTTCCGGAGGAGCATTTCAAACAGTTGATTAATACCACTATCGTTGAACTTGCTGGCACATACGCCAAGAACCGGGAGTTCTTTATCTTCCGCATTAAATAATTGATGATTTCTTTTGTATTGCTTCTTTACATCATTCAAAGCATCTAATGCGCCGGCCTTCTCAAATTTATTGATGGCGATAATATCTGCATAATCCAGCATGTTGATTTTCTCTAACTGGGATGCGGCGCCGTATTCCGGCGTCATCACATATATGCTGACATCACAATAGTCAATAATGCTTACATCACTTTGCCCCACACCTGCTGTTTCAAGAATAATACAATCGTAACCGGCTTGCTTGCAAATAGCAATGGCTTCTTTAGCAGTAGAGCTCAAGGCTGCATTATCTTCCCTGGTAGCCATCGAACGCATATATGCACGTGGATGCGAAATAGCATTCATGCGTATACGATCGCCCAACAAAGCGCCGCCGGTTTTTTTCTTACTGGGATCAACTGAAATAACGGCGATGGTTTTGTCCGTAAAAGCATTTAAATACCGCCGTACTATCTCATCCGTTACGGATGATTTTCCTGCTCCACCGGTACCGGTTATACCAATTACTGGTACTGTGTTGGGTGATTTTTTGAGAGGGATGGATTGTAATACCTCGGTATAATCTGCTCCATTTTCAGCCAATGTAATGGCTCTTGCAATTTTCCTGATGTCTTTTGCTTCGTTTAGGGGTAGCTGTTGGCACCATTGTGCTTCAATGGAAGCGGAAGACTGAAGATCTTTATTGCATTCATTTATTACATCCTGGATCATTCCTTCCAATCCCATTTTTCTTCCATCATCAGGGCTATAGATGCGTGTTATGCCATAATTGTGTAATGTTTCCGCTTCATGTGGCAGTATGGTTCCGCCACCACCGCCAAAAATTTTTATATAACCACAACTACTTTCTTCTAATAAATCTTTTAAGTATTTAAAGAACTCTATATGCCCACCTTGATAACTTGTAATAGCAATAGCATTAGCATCTTCTTCAATAGCGCATTCCACAATTTCCCGCGCTGAACGGTTATGTCCAAGATGAATTACTTCAACACCTTTGCTTTGAAGAATACGGCGCATAATATTGATAGCCGCATCATGACCATCAAATAAACTGGTGGCAGTAACTATTCTAAGCTTTGAACCGAGATTGCTCATACGGCAAGAAAAGAATAAAATTAAGATAAAAAACTAATGAATGTTAGTTTTAGCTCTAATTATATAAACGTAGTGTATTACTCATTTCTTTTGCAAAAAATAAAACATATTTGTTATTGCGGGTGTATTTCTTATTGAGCTAAAAAATGGTTTGGCTTGCATTGAAAATGGGAGTAGTTTAGTCCACTCAAAAAAACAGTATAGCAGCATGAAATTAATTCGTTTTGGAAAAGCAGGTAACGAAAAGCCAGGAGTAGTTTTAAATGATGGTAAACGTATAGATGTTTCTTCCTTTGGAGAAGATTATACAGAGCAATTTTTTGAAACAGATGGAATTAAACGCCTCAGTGATTGGTTGCAGCAGAACCAGGCAACCGCTCCCGTTGTAAGTGAAACGGAAAGATTAGGACCTTCTATTGCCCGTCCTTCTAAAATAATATGTATTGGTTTGAATTATTCTGATCATGCGGCTGAAAGCAATATGCAGCTTCCTGCAGAGCCTATTATATTCTTTAAATCTACAACTGCTATAACCGGTCCGAATGATGATATTACCATTCCCAAAAACAGCCTTAAAACAGATTGGGAAGTAGAACTGGCGGTTGTAATTGGTAAAAAGGCATCTTATATTGAAGAGAAGGACGCAATGGATTATGTGGCAGGATATGTATTACACAACGATTACAGTGAAAGGGCTTTTCAGTTAGAAAGAAGCGGGCAATGGGTAAAAGGTAAGAGCTGTGATACGTTCGCGCCCATCGGACCATGGTTGGCAACTAAGGATGAAATAAAAGATATTAATAATCTTCGGTTATGGCTTACGGTTAATGGTAAAACCTTCCAGGATGGAAACAGCAAAAATCTTATTTTCAAAATACCTTTTCTGGTAGCATATCTCAGTGAGTTTATGACTTTGCTGCCGGGAGATATCATCACCACTGGAACACCAGCAGGTGTAGGACTTGGACAGAAACCTACTCCTATCTATTTAAAAGCCGGAGATGTAGTAGAATTAGGCATTGACGGATTGGGGCAGGCAAAACAACAATTGGTAAGCTGGTCGAAATAACAATCCTTCTTTCTTATCTCCCTAAAAAAAGCGTACATGAAACGGTTTTGCCTTGCATGCGATTTAAAAGATGATCCTGCTACCATAGCTGAATACAGAAAGATTCATGAAAATGTTTGGCCCGATATTCTGGAAAGAATAAAAGCGGATGGTATTACTGTGATGGATATTTATCTTACCGGTAACAGGATGTTTATGATTATGGAAGTGGTAGATGATTTTTCCTTTGAGATGAAATCAGCATCTGATAAAAACGATCCAAGAGTGCAGGAGTGGGAAAATTTTATGTGGAATTTTCAGCAGGAATTACCCTGGGCCAAACCTGGTGAAAAATGGATCTTAATGGAACAAATATTTCAACTTAAGTAAAACATTTTTATGAAACGATTACTTGTATTTCTTCTTTGTGTTGTATTGGTTACGCTTGTATCAGCCTTCAAAAAAATGCAAAAAAAGAAAGTGATATTTTTTGGTGATTCTATTACCCAGGCGGGTGTTTCGCCAAACGGCTATATTACTGTGCTGCAGCAGATGCTGGCAAAGAATGGTAAAGACAATGCGTTTGATCTTATAGGCGCAGGCATTGGAGGGAATAAAGTGTATGACCTTTATTTAAGAATGGATGAAGATGTGCTGGCTAAAAAACCTGATCTGGTTTTTATATACATTGGCATTAATGATGTATGGCATAAAAAAAGTTTTGGTACAGGAACTGATCCGGATAAATTTGAAAAATTCTATAATAAGATCATTGACAGGATACAAGCCGGTGGTGCCAAAGTAGTGATCTGTACTCCTACAGTGGTTGGTGAGAAAAAAGGATTTGTAAATGAGCTGGATGGCGATTTGAATAAATATTCTGAAATCATCAGGGGCATTGCCAAAAACAAAAAAGTAGAATTAATAGATCTGCACAAGAATATCCTGGATTACATCAATACACACAACCCCGAAGATAAAAGCAAGGATATTCTTACATCAGATGGTGTTCACATGAATGACGAAGGAAATAAGTTTTTGGCAGAACAATTTTATCCTTTCATAAAGTAACGAATTTTAGAGTGTGAAGATGTTTCCTTGATAGTTGAAAATAAAATAGCTTAATTCCTTACCACTTATCACTTACAACTTACCACTATATGACTATAGACACTCATGTTCATTTTTGGAAGTACAACAAGAAGCGTGATGGCTGGATGGACAGTATGAAAGTATTACAACAGGATTATCTTCCCGAAACAATTGAGTCAACATTGCGGCGCAATGGTGTAGATGGATGTGTAGCTGTACAGGCTGATCAATCGGAAGTGGAGACGAGATTCCTGGTGGAGCTTGCAAAAACGCACCCTATTATAAAAGCAGTGGTTGGATGGATTGACCTGAAAGCCGATAATGTAAATGATACTTTACAGGCTTTCGCAGTAAATAGCTCAATAAAGGGATATCGACACATAGTACAAGGCGAACCCAATGATTTTCTTTTGGGAGACGCATTTCAACGCGGTGTAGCAGCACTGAAAGCATTTAACTATACATATGATGTGTTGATCTATCATCACCAACTAAAGCCCGCAGCTGAGTTTGTTACAAAATTTCCTGATCAAAAACTGGTGATTGATCATTGTGCAAAACCGGATATTAAGCATAAGGAAATAAAAGAATGGAGCAAGTGGATGAAGGAAATTGCACAGCAACCCAATGTTTATTGTAAGCTGAGCGGATTGTTTACCGAAGCTGCATGGAAAGAATGGAGTGCAGCTGATTTTTATCCTTATCTTGATGTGGTGTTTGAAGCATTCGGAACAGACAGGTTGATGTTCGGCAGCGATTGGCCGGTAATATTAGTATCTGGTATGTATGTGCAATGGAAAAGCCTCCTGGAAAAATATATGGAGAACCATACCAACGATGATCGTGAAAAAGTATTTGGATTAAACGCCGTTCAATTTTATAACCTGTAATACCAGTGTATTATCTCACAGAGTTTCTTTTAAATAATAAAACATAATATGGATCTGAATTTAGCGAATAAGGTTTTTATAGTAACAGGGGGAGCAAAGGGTATAGGTGCGGCCATCAGTAAAACAATTGCTGCAGAAGGCGGCATAGTGGTAGTGGTGGGTAGAGGAAAAGAAGACAATATTAAAATAGTTGATGAAATTGTAAAAGTAGGTGGCAAGGCCAGTTATGTTACGGCTGAACTATCTACAGCAAAAGCCTGCCAGGAAGTTATTGATTTCACAAGTGAAAAATATGGGCGTATTGATGGATTGGTAAACAATGCTGGCATAAATGATGGCGTTGGCCTGGAAAATGGCTCGCCTGAAAAATTCTTTGAATCGCTCCATAAAAATTTAAGCCATTATTATAATCTTGCGCATTATGCTTTGCCTTTTTTGAAAAGGTCAAAAGGTAATATTGTAAACATAGGATCAAAGGTTGCCACCACTGGTCAAGGTAATACATCTGGTTATGCTGCTTCAAAAGGAGGCATCAATGCACTTACAAGAGAATGGGCGGTTGAGTTGTTGCCTTATTCCATTCGCGTAAATACAGTGTTGCCTGCAGAAGTATGGACACCTCTTTATGAAAACTGGATAAAGAGTTTACCTAACCCTGATGAAAAACTCGCACAGATTGTTTCTAAAATTCCACTGGAAAAAAGAATGACAACTTCTGAAGAGATTGCTGATATGACGGTATTTCTTTTAAGCAGCAGATCAAGCCATACTACAGGGCAAATTGTTTATGTAGACGGAGGATATACGCATTTAGACAGATCACTATAAAAATTTATTTTTAATTATACTCAACAAAGATTGCATGGCTCTAACTCCTTCTTCAACCACTACTACCACCGTACAATCCAAAGATGCTAATGGATACCTGTTTCCCCTGATACTGGTAACAAGCTTGTTTTTACTCTGGGGATTAGCATACGGGCTTTTGGATGTGCTTAATAAACATTTCCAGGAAGCGATGAATGTTACAAAGTCAAGATCAACCTTACTGCAGGCTGCATATTTTGGCGCATACTTTCTGATAGCTTTACCAGCCGGACTTTTTATGAACAGGTTTGGATACAAGAAAGGTATTATAATGGGGTTGCTGCTGTATGCCACTGGAGCCTTGTTGTTTTATCCTGCTGCGCAATTGGCAAGTTTTGAATTTTTTCTGGGTGCGCTTTTTATCCTGGCATCAGGGTTAACCTGTTTAGAAACAGCAGCCAATCCATATGTAACGGTTTTAGGTAAACCAGAAACATCGGAGTTCAGGCTTAATCTGTCGCAATGTTTTAATGGTGTGGGATCTTTTATCGGACCCATCATTGCAGCCAAAGTTTTTTTTGGTGATACAACAGGTAAGGATACCGGCAATCTTGATTCTGTAAAAATGGTATACATTATTATAGCGATCGTTGTATTGTTTGTTGCCTTTCTATTCTGGAGAACGTATTTGCCTGAAATAAAGGAAAGTGAAATGGTATCTGATAAAGTACAGGATACAACGCCTCTTTTTCAACACAGCCATTTTGTATATGGAGTGATCGCCCAGTTTTTTTACGTGGCTGCACAAGTGGGTGTAGCTGCGCTTTTCATTAATTACTGTACAGAAGCAAAAAAGGAAATTGACAATGCAGAGGCAGCATATCTTTTATCAGTAAGTCTTGCATTATTTACCGCTGGGCGTTTTGTTGGAACAGCTTTAATGAGAAAAATCGCGCCGAACATATTGCTTACTGCTTTTGCTGTAATTAATATTGCTTTGTGTGCCGTCGTTGTTTGGGGTTCAGATTGGCTCTCTGTATATTCTTTAATGGCAGTTTTCTTCTTTGAATCAATTATGTTCCCAACCATTTTTGCATTAGGCGTAAAAGATCTGGGACATCATACAAAAAGAGGTTCTTCGTTTCAGATCATGTCTATTGTTGGAGGTGCAGTAATGCCCTACGTTATGGGCTTGCTTTCAGAAAAGGGTACAGCCCATTCTTATATTGTACCGCTGCTTTGTTTTGCAGTGGTAGCCTGGTATGGATGGAGTGGATATAAAATAAAAGCGAAATAAAATCGTCTTATTTAAAAAAGCAAGAGGTGAGGAATTTAATACTCCTCACCTCTTTTTATGTATAGCAACTACTATTGCTTTGGTTTATTTCGATCATTCCTGAAATTACCACGGTTATTATTATTGTTTTGAGAAGATCCAGCGCCTCTCTGTTGGTTATTATTTTTAGGACCTTTGTCTTGTGTGGGAGCTGAAGTATTCTTATCGCGTTGATCCCTGTTGTCTTTTTGATCCCTATTATCGCGCTGATCGCGTTGTTTGAATTTTTTTCGCTTGTCGTTTTTTTCAAGCGTGCGCAGGCTTATTTGTCCTACCACATCCACAAATTCCGGTTCTATTTCTTTTGGTTTGTTGCCTGTTACTTCTTCTGTTTCCAGGGTTTCAGGTTTAATACCCCTGGCATTCATACTTTTTATATTTCGAACGGTAGTTATGGAAAGCGGGTATTGTTTGCTGCTTTCAGGAAGGGTATACCACATCAGGTTACGGAAAATATCTTTCTTTATAAGCAATGCATTCCCTTTTGCGGTTTCCAGCATATCTGCATTTTCAGGAAATCCTTGTAATGCATCAAGATAGGTATCTAACTCATAATTCAAACAACATTTAAGACGTCCGCACTGACCGCTCAGTTTTGTTTGATTGATGCTCAAATTCTGATATCTTGCAGCAATAGTTGTTACGCTTTTAAAGCTGGTTAACCAGCTACTGCAGCAAAGCTCACGTCCACAACTACCAATGCCACCCACTTTAGCAGCTTCCTGCCTGGCGCCTATCTGCTTCATTTCAACCTTCACCTTAAATTCCGAGGCGTAGCCTTTGATCAGTTCCCTGAAATCCACACGACCGTCTGCCGTATAAAAGAAGGTAGCCTTTCTTCCATCTGCCTGAAACTCCACTTCGCATAGTTTCATTTCAAGCTTCAGTTGTTTGGCAATTGATCTAGCGCGCATAAGCGCTTGTGGTTCCCTGGCTTTATTCTGCTTCAACATTTCCAGGTCCCGATCGCCGGCTCTTCTGAGAATTTTCTTTATGTCCGGATGATTTTCTTCCACTCCTTTTTTCTTCAATTGCAATCTCACCAATTCACCTGTAAGGCTCACTTCACCGGTGTCAAACCCGCTTACACCTTCTACTGATATCATTTCTCCTTTTTCAAAAAGATGTACAGTATTGTTCCGGTAAAATTCCTTCCGGCTTCCATTATTAAAGGAAACTTCCACAATACGACAGGCGCCATCAGTATCAGGCATGGGCAAATTGGTTAACCAATCGTGTACATTCATGCGGTTGCATCCACCCGTGCTACATCCTCCATTGCTTTTACAACCATTAGGCTTACCTCCGGTATTGGTACCGCAGCTGCTACAACTCATAACTGAGTATTCGTTAAATAGTTAAAAATAAGCCGAGAAAGGGAGACATTGTTACAGAGCTACGCAGGCACACTATTATCCTGTGAGAGTACCCGCATCAAAAAATGCCAGGTTTATATCTAAAAGCCGGTTTACCAGTATGTGGCAACTTAGGCTGAAATCAGAATAACTATATTGAAATAAAATAACTGCTTTTCAATACACTTTACGCTCTTCACAAATACTGTAACAATATATAATAGAATCCCTT
Organism: Agriterribacter sp.; assembly: GCA_047600465.1. Classification (GTDB taxonomy): domain Bacteria; phylum Bacteroidota; class Bacteroidia; order Chitinophagales; family Chitinophagaceae; genus Agriterribacter. Next base: position 857,762 of record JASGKU010000004.1, on the reverse strand, counting down.
TCAGGACAATTGATTTCAAAAATAACGAAATGTCGGGATATTATGCCAAAACTTCCTGCAACACTGCTAATGATTTCATGGAACCAAAATCCTGGATATGCAACCCATAAAACTGTAGGATGCTTTCAATTATCTGCCGCCTCAATTTATTATTGAGCTGAATTTCACCCAATTCGTGCGGCTGCATTACTTTAAGTAATTCACCAATAGCTGAGCTGGGGGCTCCCTCTACAAAAAAAGGATGTATGGGGCGCTCCGCGATAAAACAACCTTCGCGAAGATCAAGTATAGTTTTTTCAGGTGAGAAATCGTCCTGGATGCGGGAACCAAAAAACAGCGTTAGGTGAAGGGCAAAGAATACCGGAAAATTCAGAGCGATGCCAGGTTCAGCTTTGTCAAGTTGTATATAGGCGTCTTCTATAAAATTATACAGATCCGGATTGCTTTCGGGCTGACGGATCACTTTTTGAAGTAATTCCGTCATGAACATGGCAACCGCGTTTTTGTATACATTAAAGAAAATCTGCTGGTATATATAATGCCATTTGGCCTCTTTAATGCGCTGAAGATTTTTTAGTTCGTTATGATATACTTCCAGGTCCAGAATGGAGCCAGGTTGCAGCAAACTACCTTTAACAGCCGTTTTTGCGGTTGTTCTTACACCGTTTACCAGGTAAGATTGTAATCCAAATGCTTCCGTGTATAATAAGGCAATAACCGAAGTTTCACCGTATGCTACGGTACGAAGCACTATTCCTTTTGTTGGGAAAACCATATTGCTGTAACCAGCGTTTTGGCTGCTAAGCCACTTTCAGTAAACTCATTCTGCTGTTGCTGAATTTATGCTGTGCATAATCGAGCGTTAAATGAAATTCCTTGTTTCCGGAAGTTGGCATTTCAAACATAGCATCGGTAAGAATGTTTTCGCATATACTGCGCAAACCTCTTGCACCTAATTTATATTCTAATGCTTTCGTAACTAAGAAATCCAATACAGCGTCATCTACCTTCAGCTTTATACCTTCCATTTCAAACAGACGGGTATATTGTTTAAGCAATGCATTTTTAGGTTCAGTAAGAATAGATCTTAATGTTTCGGCATCCAGTGGATTGAGGTAAGTTACTACGGGTAAGCGCCCCAGTAACTCTGGTATAAGACCAAAAGATTTAAGATCCTGTGGGTTGATATACTGCAGCAGGTTTTTCTTCATTAATTCCTGCTGATCTTTATTTACATTAAAGCCAATAGCGTTGGTATTAACCCTGCGTGCTATCACTTTATCTATACCATCGAAGGCACCACCGCAAATAAAGAGAATATTCTGTGTGTTTACTTTTACCAGTTTTTGTTCGGGATGTTTTCTTCCACCTTGTGGAGGAACCAGTACTTCAGTGCCTTCTAATAGTTTTAATAGACCTTGCTGCACACCTTCGCCACTCACATCACGGGTAATAGAAGGATTATCGCCTTTGCGGGCTATTTTATCAATTTCATCAATATATACAATTCCCTTTTCTGCTGCTGCTACATCATAATTGCAAACCTGTAACAATCGTGTGAGAATGCTTTCAACATCTTCACCCACATAACCAGATTCTGTAAAAACAGTGGCGTCTACAATAGCAAACGGAACATTCAGCATACGGGCAATTGTTTTTGCCAATAATGTTTTTCCAGTTCCTGTTTCGCCTACCATTACAATATTGCTCTTATCAATTTCAACTTCGTTATCCGCAGATTTATATTGAAGCCTTTTGTAGTGATTGTAAACAGCAACGGCTAACACTTTTTTTGCTTCGTCCTGCCCTATCACATAATCATCCATAAATTTTTTTATCTCAAGTGGTTTTTTAACCGTGAGCTTAAATTGTGGATGAGAAGATTCATGTTTTAAAACCAACTCCTGTTCAATAATATCACGTGCGTGATCTACGCAGTTTTCACATATATGTCCTTCCTGTCCGGCAATAAGTATTTTAACTTCATCACGACTTCTTCCGCAGAACGAACAATGTAAGATTGATTTAGCCATTATACTGTAAAGATTAGATTCGTTTAAGTAAATCTTGTTATATAGGATAAGGAAGTAAGATGGTGTTTCTTAGAGGGGATGAAATACAAAATTCCGAAACTTTTTTGTAAAAATCCAGTTTAATGTTGAGACATATGTCAATTTCGGTGAATAAAAAAGCCGCCTGCAGGGGCAAGCGACCTTTATTACGTCGTTTACAGAACGTTATAATTTCTCAATAATCTTATCTACTATGCCATAAGCTACAGATTCCTTTGCATCCATCCAATGATCCCTGTCAAAATCAGCCAGTACTTTTTCAAATGGTTGCCCACAGTTGTCGGCTAATATTTTAGCACTAAGATCTTTTACACGCTTTATTTGCTCCGCCATAATCTCAAGATCTGCAGATGTGCCCTGGCCACCACCACTTGGCTGGTGAATCATTACTTCACCATGGGGAAATATATAACGTTTGCCTTTTTTACCACCGCTCAATAATATAGAACCCATAGACGCTGCCATACCCATGCAAACCGTAGCCACTGGCGATTTTATCATTTGCATGGTATCGTATACCACCATTCCGCTGGTAACAATGCCACCTGGGCTGTTTATATAAAAAGTTATTTCTTTTCCAGAGTCAATGGCATCAAGATATAATAACCTGCTCGTTATATCTTTTGCGCTTTTATCATCTACACCACCCCACAAAAAGATCTTACGTTGTTCAATAAATTTTTTGTCAAACTGCCAGCCGCTCATCATTTTCTCCATCGATGGAATCTCAGGTGTTTCCGGATTTTCTTCATCGTCTGAACGGAATAATCTGCTTTTGCTATTTATATACATATCTGGTTTCTGTTTTTTGGTTAAACGGATGGATTTATTATTTGTCTTTTTGTTTCTTTGGATTAATAAGCAATACTTCGTCTACCAAACCATATTCTTTTGCTTCAGTAGCTGTCATCCAGAAGTCGCGATCAAAATCCTTTGCAATTTTTTCAGGATCCTGTCCACTGTGATACGAAACTACTTCGTATAATTCTTTTTTCAGTTTTTTTACTTCGTTTACGGTAATCAGCACATCACTTGCCTGTCCACCTGCACCTGCACTTGGCTGGTGCATCATTATACGGGAATGCTTAAGCGCAGTTCTTTTTCCTTTTGCACCGGCGCACATCAATACCGCACCCATACTTGCAGCCATTCCGGTACAAATTGTAGCGATATCAGGATTTATGTATTGCATGGTATCGTACACACCCATTCCGGCATATACTGAACCGCCGGGGCTGTTAATATACATTTGTATATCTCTTGTGCGATCTGTGCTCTCTAAAAAGAGTAATTGTGCGGTGACAATATTTCCTACTTCTTCGCTGATAGGGTAGCCTAGAAAGATAATGCGGTCCATCATCAACCTGCTGTATACATCCATAACAGCAATGTTCATTGGGCGCTCTTCAATGATATTAGGGGTAAGATTGGTAACGGAGTATTTGGTATAACTGTCTAATGTGTTGCTCGAAACGCCTTTATGCTTTACAGCATATTTTTCAAATTCTTTTCCGATATTCATGATATTATGATTTCTGTTAGAAGGGCAATTTATGGCTTTTCTAAACCCAAATATCATGCGAAAGAAAAAAAGCGACAAAATGCCATGTGTTTGAAAATATATTCAGCATACATCAAAAAAAATCCGGCACTTGTTGTACCGGATTTTTGAATATAATATAGCGTATCTACTAATGGTGATGATGGTGGTCGTGTTCCGATTGCAGCTTCTGAAATGCATCTGCTGTAATGGTTTCTTCCTTCGGTGTGATCTGGCTTTCTACTTTTTCAAACACCTTCTGAGAAATAATTTTCCTGTAGGTGTTTTCTACCTGTTGCTTATCCTGCGTAAGCCTGTCAACATAACTTCCCAGCCACGACATATCTCCCTGCAATCCTGATGCGCCAAAATAACCTAATACCTCCTGTGCAATATGATCGCGTATTTCTTCGGGCGTAACTTCTATCTGGTTATCCTTTACAATTTTATCAGAAATCAATGTCCATTTTAATTGATTCTTAAAAACAGGAAACTCTTCCTCAATCTGTTCAGACGTTTTTGGCTGCTCACCTCCATTTTCCATCCATTTTTTTAAGAAACTCTCAGGAAATTCAACATTGGTGTTATCCAGTAGGCTATGGTATAATTGGTGATGCAGATAATTTCTTGTTTGTCCTTCCCAGGCTTTTGCTATCTGTGTTTTTATTTCATTGCGAAAATCTGCTTCGGTTGTAATGTTTTCATTGTTGGGAAAAGCTTCTTTAAAAAATTCTTCATTTAGTTCACGCTTTTCTACCAAACCAATTTTGGTAATGGTTATTTTGAAATATTTATCCAACGCCTCTGCATTGTTTTTATCCAATCCAAGATCACTAATAAGCCACTCTCTTTCTTTATCATCAAAGGCTTCTTTTAATTGCACTACAACAGAATCGTCTTTCTTTTTTCCTATGAGTGAAGGGCGGGTAGAAGAATTGAAATATTTTAATAAAAGTGAATTGTCTTTGCTGATGCCATTTTCAACTACATTTCCTTCTGCGTCTGATTCTTCAAATTTTACATTTAAAACATCTTCATCCGTTGCAACTGTTTCCGGTTCTGTCATTTTGCCCAGGCGTGTTCTCAAACGGTCTACTTCTTCGTCAATCATTTTGTCTTCTACCTCAATAGAGTAACGAACCTGGGGCGTTTTATCAAGATCAGCTAATTCAAAACTGGGTTTTAAACCAACTTCAAAATTGAAAGAATATTCGGCAGGATTGTTCATGTCAAGGTTACGGGCATCATTCTCACCAGCAGGAAGAGGTTGAGCAAAAATGTCTAACTTTTCCTGGTCGAGATAGTCTAGTAATCCTTTCTCAATACTTCTTAAAACTTCTTCTGTATACACAGCCGGTCCATGCATTTTTTTTATAACACCGGCAGGCACCATTCCTTTACGAAAGCCAGGAATATTTGCAGATTTTGCATATTGTTTCAGGGCTTTTTCAAAAGGAGGTAAATAATCGTCTTTACTTACTGTAACGGTTATTTTATCGTTTAATAAACCAATATTTTCTCTTGTAACTGTTGCCATATTTATAAAATATAAAAATTATTTGTTGAGGTGGGTGAATAAACGCTGTCCGGTCTTTTTATCCAATCAAATAATACCGATCATTTAACTTCCAGAGATTTGTGCGGGTGGAGGGACTCGAACCCCCATGCCTCGCGGCGCCAGATCCTAAGTCTGGTACGTCTGCCAATTTCGTCACACCCGCTGATAACCATTGTTTAACCCTCTTTTACGGGAGCATCCCGTTTTTGGGGAGGGCAAAGGTAATAGATTTTACTTAAATTTGAAGTTATATGGATATAGATGTTAAAACGTCGAAGTATAACCTGAGCAGCGAGGATGAAAAGAAAGAGATAGTAAGGCAATACCGGGCTTTGCTAAGATGCCTGAAGCCGAAATTAAAACAGGGCGACAGGGAATTATTACGATTAGCTTTTGAAATGGCGGCTGATGCGCATAAAACCATGCGTCGCAAAAGTGGCGAGCCCTATATTTTGCACCCTATTGCTGTGGCAAGAATATGTGTGGAAGAAATTGGACTGGGCGTTCGTTCTACCATATGCGCATTATTACACGATACGGTAGAAGATACAGATCTTACGCTGGAAGATATAGAAAGGGCTTTTGGAGCTGAAATTGCCCGTATTATTGACGGGCTTACCAAAATAGCCAATGTGGTGGATAATAACACCACCCAACAGGCTGAGAACTTCAAAAAAATCCTCCTCACATTAACGGATGACCCACGGGTTATTTTAATAAAGCTTGCAGACAGACTGCATAACATGCGTACGCTGGATAGCATGAAACGCGAAAAGCAATTAAAAATATCCAGTGAAACGGTATATGTGTACGCGCCATTAGCACATCGAATGGGTTTGTATACCATCAAAACGGAGATGGAAGACCTGGCAATGAAATATCTGGAGCCGGATATATACAGGGAAATAGCCAGGAAGCTTGCTGAAACCCGCAGGGAACGCACCCGCTATATCAACGAATTTATTAAGCCAATAAAGGATGGGCTTGAAAAAGCCGGATTGAAAGTGGAGGTATTCGGACGCCCAAAATCTATCCATTCCATATGGAACAAAATGAAGAAAAAGGGCGTGGCTTTTGAAGAAGTATACGATCTTTTTGCCATCAGGGTGATCCTGGATTCTGCGCCTGAAAAGGAAAAAGAAGACTGCTGGAAGGCTTACTCCATGATTACTGATATGTATATACCTTCTCCCGAAAGATTGCGTGATTGGTTAAGCAATCCCAAATCAAATGGCTATGAGGCACTGCATACAACGGTAATGGGTTATATGGGAAAATGGGTAGAAGTACAGATAAGAACAAAGCGGATGAATGACATTGCAGAAAAAGGGTTGGCCGCCCACTGGAAATATAAAGAAGGTGGTGCTGATGAAAGTCGTTTCGACAAATGGTTTACCCAGATTCGGGAAGTGCTTTCACAAGATGTTAATTCCATAGATTTTTTACAGGATTTCAAAACTTCTTTTCTTGCAGAAGAGATATATGTATATACCCCTAAGGGAGACGTGAAAATGCTGCCGATAGGAGCTACTGCACTGGATTTTGCTTTTTCAGTACACAGCGCGGTTGGATCAAAATGTATAGGTGCCAAGGTTAACCATAAACTGGTACCCATCAGTCATAAACTACGTAGTGGAGATCAGATAGAGATTATTACAAGCAGCAAACAAAAACCAAATGAAGATTGGTTGAATTTTGTTGTAACCACCAAAGCCAAAACTAAAATAAAGGATGCGCTGAAAGAAGAAAAGCGCAAAATTGGAGAAGAAGGTAAGTATACACTGCAAAGGAAACTGGACAATATGGGTGTATCTATGAGCCAGGCTAACATAGACGAAGTGACGACTTTTTATAAACAGGCTTCCCCTCTTGATTTATTTTACCAGATAGCCGTGAAGAATATTGACTTGAAAGAATTAAAAGATGAGTTCCAGGTGGCAGGTGACAAATTGATCATACCCAAGCAGGTAAAAATAGAACCTGAAATAAAGCACCAGGAAACTGATCATACAAAACCAGGACAAAAAAAGGAAAATGAACTGATCATATTTGGCGAAAGCAGCGACAGGATTGTGTATACACTGGCTAATTGCTGCAAACCCATTCCAGGAGATGATGTATTCGGTTTTGTAAGTACCGGAAAGGGACTGATCATTCACCGCACCAACTGCCCCAATGCGGCCAGGTTGATGGCTAATTTCGGGCATCGTGTAGTAAAGACCAAATGGGCAAAGAATAAAGAAATTTCCTTTCTTACGGGTCTTAAAATACTTGGGCTGGATGATGTAGGAGTTATTCATAAAATAACAAACCTCATATCCGGTGAAATGAAGATCAATATAGCCGCGCTTACAGTGGAAGCAAAAGAGGGATTATTTGAAGGAAATGTGAAGCTTTTTGTGCATGATAAAGAAGAGCTGGATGAGTTAGTGATAAGCCTTAAAAAACTGCCAGGTATAGAGGCTGTAGAGCGGTATGATATGGAACCTGTATAAGATTGTACAATTAGTTGATTAAGAATAATGTTATCATATTTTAAATTTTTCCCCGCTTGATATTGAATATTTTTTAATGCATGCTAAATTTTCTTAGAAAATTTCACTATTTGCTGTTAAAATGTATATCTTCGTTACTCCAACTACCCGAGGATAAGGTTTAAATTTCAAATTATTCCTATTAAAAATCCGTAGTTATTCCAGTATTTCTTGCCAGGCTTAGTCCAATAAACAGATATTAAAGTACGGGCTTTTTACGTTGTATGTCATAATTACCATTTTTCCAATAGTCAATATATTATAGAAGAATCTGAAAAGTGGTGTATGAATTGGTTTTAATACTTTACTAGATGATGAAATTTTTTAAGAGCATTGGTCTTGGTTTGCAACTTTCTTTGATATTAGGCGTCTTGTTTTGCAGCGTTTCGTGCGTTGATACAAAAAAGGCAGCCTATTTTTATGGAATTAACGACACCACTATCAGCTCACCTAACAGCAGAATTCCCGAACCTATCATAGTTCAAAATGATATATTAACTATTTCCGTTAGTAGTCCAAATCCTGAAGCCGATATAATTTTTAATGCCCCCAACACATTGCTAACCCAGTCAGGAGGAGGTGCCGGGGCACTTGGAAATCAAACCAGTGGGTACCTCGTAAGCCCGGATGGAATGATTCAGTTCCCGGTTTTGGGAGGTATTAAAGTGGCTGGTCTTACAAAGGGAGAAATAAAGGCACTTATTGCCAAAAGATTAGTGGAGAAAGAATTATTAAAAGACCCTGTTGTAAGTATAAGAATTATCAATTTTAGAGTAACAGTTATGGGCGAAGTAAGGCTTCCTAGTGTGGTAACGGTGCAGAGTGAAAAAATGTCGGTACTGGAAGCATTAGGAATGGCAGGAGATTTGACAGCATATGCAAAACGTGATAATATTCTTTTGATAAGAGAAGAAAACGATAAAAAAATTATCAGGCGTCTTAATATCAATTCAAAAGATTTCTTTTCGTCTGACTATTATTACTTGAAATCAAATGATATTTTATACGTAGAAGCTAACGCAGCTAAATTAAGTTCGGCAGATAGATCAATGCAGTTACTGCCTATCATATTGAGTGGCGTATCCGTTTTGGCTGTAATTGTTGGTTTAATAATACGGTAAATAAAGTAAAGCTAAGTATGCAGCAACAACAGGTTGAATTGAATCAGGAGGCATATACCGGCAACGGGGTAAAGGAGGAAAATTTCCTTCATGATATTATAAGTAAATATCTTCCCTGGTGGCCGCTTTTTGTTGTTTTGATTGCATTGGCAATAGGAGCATGCTGGTTATATTTTCGTTATGCTACACCTATATATGAGTCGAGTGCCAGTTTATTGATAAAAGATCAGAAAAAAGGATTGGATGATTCGAATTTAATGGAATCTTTAAATCTTTTCGGGTCAAAAAAGATTGTTGAAAACGAAATTGAAGTTATCCGTTCAAGATCGATAGCAAAAGAAGTAGCAAAAAATCTTTGTTTATATGCGCCCATCGTACAGGAAGGAAGAGTAAGAGATATTTCGGCATATGCCATTTCTCCGGTAAGAATACAAGCTCAAAACCCAGATTCAATCAAATCAGTAAGCAATCTTCCTTTTAAGTATGATATAAATACTCAAAAGGTAACGTTTAATAAAAATACATACGACCTGAAAGAATGGATCAGCACCCCCTATGGTACTATCCGTTTTTTGAGTAACCCGGTTTTTGAGGAAGGAGAACTCCCCAAACCATTTCATTTTTCGTTGATCAGTGTAAAAGCTGCAGCATCGCAGATATTGGGCAAACTTCAGGTGTCAGCCAGTAACAAGCAATCAACAGTAATCAGCTTAAGATACAGAGACGACGTTCCCAAACGAGCTGAAAACATATTGAATGAAATAATAGCTTCTTACAACCGGGCTGCCATTAACGACAAGAACATCCTGGCTGCTAATACATTATCCTTTGTTAATGAAAGATTGAAATATGTAGTAGATGAGTTGGATTCTGTTGAACATAATCTTGAAAAATTTAAGACCAATAACCGTCTTGTTGATATAAGTGAGCAAGGAAAGCAATTTCTGGAGAACGTTGGGTTCAATGATCAGAAAATAAGCGACCTGAATATGCAGTTAGCAGTACTAAAGGAAGTTGAAAAATATGTTTTAAATAAAGAAAAAAAAGGAGCTATCGTTCCTTCTACTTTGGGAGTAACTGATCCTGTTCTTTCTGGTTTGCTTGAACAGCTATATGGTTTAGAAGGACAGTACGAAAAAATGAAAAGTACCACTGCCGCAGGTAATCCACTTTTAATATCTGTAACAGATCAAATTGCTGATATTAAACCAAGAATACTGGAAAGCATTCATAACCAGATTCTCAGTACAGAAGCAGGGCTCAGAGATGTTTCTAACACCAACAGCCGTTATTCTACTTATCTGCAAGGCTTGCCTACAAAAGAAAGAGAATTGTTGAGCATAAGCAGGCAACAATCAATCAAAAACAGCATCTATACATTTTTGCTGCAAAAAAGAGAAGAAACCGCTTTGTCTTACTCTTCTACGGTAGCAGATAGCAGGGTTATTGATGTAGCTGAAACCGGAGGTAGCCCTGTAAGTCCCAAAAGAACAATGGTATTAGGGTTAGCTTTTGCAGTTGCCCTGGCAATTGGTATTGCTTTTGTTGAACTAAGAGAATTGCTGAACAGAAATGTAATGTTCCGTTCAGAAATTGAAAAGTTTACTAAAGTGCCGATTTTAGGAGAAGTGGCTTTCGATCAATCAAACACAGCACTGGTTATTGCTGAAGGGAAGCGGAGTTTTATTGCGGAACAGTTTCGCCAATTAAGAACATCTCTTGGATATCTTGGAATTAATTCAAGAAACAAGAAAATATTGATTACCTCATCTATATCGGGAGAAGGAAAAAGCTTTATTTCCGCGAATATGGGCGTAAGTCTCGCACTGGTCGGAAAGAAAGTGGTGATTATAGAACTGGATCTTCGCAAGCCAAAGCTGAGTGATGCTTTTAATGTATCAAGAACAAAAGGTATCTCTAATTACTTTATTGGAGATATGGAAGCCGAAGAGATTATTAAAAACACTGAAGTAACTAATTTGTTTATTATCCCTTCAGGTCCGGTTCCACCAAATCCATCAGAGCTGATCCTTAATGGTCGTATGCAGGATTTATTAGCCTATCTCGAAACGCATTTTGATTATATAATTGTTGATACTGCGCCTACCAACCCGGTTACTGATGCGTATATTATTTCACCAATGTGTGATGCTACGCTTTTTGTAATCCGGCATGGGTATACGCCGAGATTGTATTTGAAAAATTTAGATGATCAGGGTAAAATAAGAAGCTTGAAGAACATGGCGATTATTTTCAATGGTGTTAAGAATAGAGGTTATGGAAATTACGGATATGGTTATGGGTATGGTTATGGGTATACCGATGATACAGAGGCAAAAAAACCCAAAAGAAAAAAAACAAAAACCGAAACATAGTTCATTATCTAAAAAAAACCAGCGTTTTTTAACTACAAAAAGTTAAGATAACTGTTATTACGATTCTGCCAGACATTATTTGTTTAGCAGTGTACTGATCTCCCGTCATTTACAGGTAATTGGTACAAAGTTTTAAAACAGGTCCAATGAAAAACTATCAACACTAAATGTTGATGGTATTGGGAAAAGCGAAGCTATGCCCTGAAGAAAGACAAATTGAATAACATGTAAATCTGGACAACTAATGAACAACGAATCAAACAAATTTTGGTATGTTATTTATACCAAACCACGATGGGAAAAAAAAGTAGCGGAAGCACTTGTAAAGAAAGGAATTGATCAATATTGCCCACTCAACAAAGTACAAAAACAATGGCACGACAGAAGGAAAATTGTATTTGAACCTTTGTTTGTTTCTTATGTTTTTGTTTACACAACTCCTGAAGAACACACATATATTAAAAATATTCCTGGGATAGTTAATTTTGTTCATTGGTTAGGTAAACCTGCTGTTGTAAGAAAAGAAGAAATTGAAGGAATCAAACAGTTTTTAGCTGAACATAAAAATGTTCAGTTAGAAAAAACAAATGTCAGCGTGGATGATACAGTTAAAATAATTCATGGTCCTTTTATGCACAGAGAGGGCAAAATAGTACAGGTTAATAATAATTCAGTAAAAATCGAATTGCCTTCTATCGGATACGCGCTGATAGCTCAGGTTAACAGGTCTCATATTGAAATTATGCCGTCTTCATTTATAAATGAGGAGTTAGTGCAACATCCTAAAAAAGCATTAGGAGCTTAATATATTTACTAATAACTTTTATTGCCATTTAACAATAACCAACAGATGTTTTGCAGCAAGCCGCAATTACATTTGGGTGAGATGCGTTTGCAACTCACCAAGCGTTAATTTTACAATCAATTTCGTAGAATACTTATGCAACTAAATGATAAAATTTATATAGCTGGACACCGTGGAATGGTGGGGGGAGCTATAAAAAGAAAGCTGGAAAAAGAGGGGTTCACAAATCTTATTTACAGAGATTCGTCAACACTCGATTTGCGCAATCAACAGGATGTAAATGCTTTTTTTGCAGGAGAACAACCGGATTATGTTTTTGTAGCAGCGGCTAAAGTAGGTGGAATTATTGCCAACAATACCTATCGTGCAGACTTTCTGTATGATAACCTTGTTATGGAAACCAATATAATACATGCGGCATATAAAAATAATGTTACAAAGCTCATGTTTTTGGGGAGTAGTTGCATTTATCCAAAAATGGCGCCTCAACCGCTGAAAGAAGAGTCTCTTTTGACAGGGTTGCTTGAAAATACCAATGAGCCTTATGCAATAGCTAAAATAGCAGGAATCAAGCTTTGTGAAGCATACAGAGATCAATATGGCTGTAATTTTATAAGTGTAATGCCTACCAACTTATATGGTATAGGCGATAATTACCATCTTCAAAATTCTCATGTTTTACCAGCGCTCATACGCAAAGTACATGATGCAAAAGAAAATAATGTGCAGGAAGTTATCGTTTGGGGTACAGGCACTCCTAAACGTGAATTTTTATATGCAGACGACCTGGCGGATGCCTGTGTATTTTTAATGGAGAGCTATAATGGGAAAGAATTTATCAATATAGGTGTTGGAGAAGATTTGACAATTAAGGAATTGGCAGAAACAGTAAAAGAAGTGATTGGTTACCAAGGCAATTTTGTTTTTGATACTTCAAAACCAGATGGCACACCGCGTAAGCTAATGGATGTCAGCAAGCTGCACGGTTTAGGATGGAAACACACCACTTCATTAAAGGAAGGTATTAAACTTGCTTACCGTGATTTTTTAAAAAAAGAAATGGTTAAATAAAATAGTACACTTTAATAATTCCGGAAAGGAAAATTTACAACAAACACGTTCTGCTTTCAAGCGGGGCATCATCTAAACAATAAATAAATTATGAAAACAGCATTGATTACAGGGGTTAACGGACAAGACGGAGCCTATCTATCTGAGTTATTACTCGAAAAGGGTTACATGGTTCACGGAGTTAAACGTCGTTCATCTCTTATTAATACTGATCGTATAGACCATTTATACCAGGATCCGCATGCTGCTAATGTAAAATTCAAATTGCATTATGGCGATATGACGGACAGCACAAATCTTATTCGCATTATTCAGGAAACACAACCTGATGAAATATATAACCTGGCTGCGATGAGCCATGTTAAAGTTAGTTTTGATACACCAGAGTATACCGCGAATGCGGATGGTATTGGAACCCTTCGTATTCTTGAAGCCATCAGGATTTTAAAACTGGAAAAGAAAACACGTATCTATCAGGCTTCTACTTCAGAGCTGTACGGCTTGGTACAGGAAGTACCACAAAAAGAGACAACACCTTTTTATCCCCGCAGCCCATATGCAGTAGCCAAACTATATGGATACTGGATCACCGTTAATTATCGCGAAGCATATAACCTGTATGCCTGCAATGGTATATTGTTTAATCACGAAAGCCCTTTGCGTGGTGAAACATTTGTTACCCGTAAAATTACCCGTGCGGTTGCCGCTATTGCATTGGGACTTCAGGATAAATTATTTTTAGGTAACCTCGATGCAAGACGCGATTGGGGACATGCCAAGGATTACGTAAAAGCAATGTGGCTGATTTTGCAGCAGGAAAAAGCAGAGGATTATGTAATTGCTACCGGTGTAACAACACCTGTTCGCGAATTTGTGAAGATGGCTTTTGCTGAAGTTGGTGTTACTATAGTTTTTAAAGGCGAAGGGGTAAAGGAAAGAGGATATGTATTGAGTTGTAGCAATCCTGAATTTAAATTAGAAGAAGGAAAAGAAGTGGTAGCTGTTGATGCTGCATATTTCCGTCCAACAGAAGTTGAATTACTGATAGGAGATCCTACAAAATCTAAAACAAAATTAGGCTGGGAGCCTGAATATGATCTTCCTGCATTGGTAAAAGAAATGGTAGCCGCTGACGTGGAAGTGTTTAAGAAAGATAATAAAACACAGTGGGAGCACCTTGCAGGATAATAACCTGTTTTGAACCTTTATATAAATAGGTTGATTTTTATTTTCAGCAATCAATTTTTAAATTTTTATTAATAAAAATCGATGAAAGTAGTAGTTATAGGAACCGGTTATGTTGGATTAGTTACTGGTGCATGCCTTGCAGAAGTAGGAACAGAAGTGATTTGTGTAGATGTAAATGCAACAAAAATAGAGAATCTTAAAAAAGGCATATTACCCATATATGAACCGGGTTTGGAGGAAATTGTTTCAAGAAATTATCAAAACGGCCGGCTGTCATTTTCTACAAAGCTCAATGAGGTAATTCCTGGAGCCGATGTAGCTTTTATTGCAGTTGGTACACCTCCGGGTGAAGATGGAAGCGCAGATCTTAAATACGTACTGCAAGTTTCAAAAGAAATAGGCGCCGCTATTACTGATTATATAGTTGTGGTAACAAAAAGCACTGTTCCTGTAGGAACAGCGGTGAAGGTGAACAAAGCTATTAAAGATGCTTTAGACAACCGAAGCACTTATATTGCATATGATGTTGCTTCAAATCCTGAATTCTTAAAGGAAGGCGCTGCTGTACAGGATTTCTTAAAACCCGACAGAATTGTAGTTGGCGTAAACAACGAAAAAACAAAATCAATACTGGAGCAATTATACCATCCATTTGTTTTGAATGGCCATCCGGTATTGTTTATGGACATCGCTTCAGCAGAAATGACCAAGTATGCTGCCAATGCCATGCTCGCTACCAAAATATCTTTTATGAATGATATTGCCAATTTATGTGAGTTGGTTGGTGCAGACGTGAATCATGTGCGCAAAGGTATAGGAAGCGATCCCCGCATTGGCAACCGGTTTATTTATCCAGGAATTGGTTATGGTGGAAGTTGTTTTCCTAAAGACGTAAAGGCGCTTGTAAGTACAGGTATGGACTATGGCCATAACTTGCGCATACTGGAAGCTGTGGAAGCAGTGAATGAAGACCAGAAAAAAAGAATGTTTGATAAGATATTAAAACATTTTGATGGAAATATCAGTGGTAAAACTTTTGCCATCTGGGGGTTAGCTTTTAAACCCAATACCGATGATATGAGGGAAGCTCCTTCTTTAATTCTAATTGAGGCCTTACTACAGGCAGGAGCTATTGTAAAAGTATTTGACCCCGTTGCTATAAAAGAAGCAAAGCATGAGCTTGGTGAAAGAGTTATTTACGCAAAAGATGTGTATGAAGCTGCCTCTGATGCCGATGCGATAGTGTTGGTTACAGAATGGAATGAATTTAGATTGCCTGACTGGAAGAGAATTCAAGCTTCATTAAAGCAGAAAGTTGTTTTTGACGGTCGTAATTTATATGATGATGTAGTAATGCAAAAAGCTGGGTTTATATATTATGGCATCGGTTTGGGAAAGAAGCAAGATTTATCTGTTATTAATTAGTTACTCAGGAAAGCAATCAGCAACTAAACTATCCTGTTCCTTCAACTAATTCAAAAAAAGTAACATAATTGTATCCTTAATATTTACTAAGGGTACAATTATTTTTTGTTATAAAACAGTTTATTGTTTTTAAGCTTTATAACCGGCAGTTCCAGGGCATCGTAGAGTACCTGGTTTAATTTTGGTAATAGAAATCTTTAAAAGAACTATTGAAAGAGATATTTTTATATAGTAATTCACTTTCAATACGTTAGAGTAACGGGAGCATCAACGTTTATGGTAAAAGCAAATACCGGTGGAGGAAGCAGGAAAAAAACAACATTATGGAATTATCTATTTCTGAATGTTGGGTTTATTATTTCCGTGATAAATGGAATCCTGATAGTACCACTTTATCTGCATTATATTGATAGTGCTATTTACGGTGCGTGGTTAGCTACCGGGAATATTTTGAATTGGATAACAATAGTCGACCCGGGAGTTTCTGGTGTTATTTTGCAAAAAGTAGCTCATGCAAATGGTAAAAATGATAAAACTGAAATTGGACTTGCCATTGCATCTGGCGTAGGAATTTCTTTGATTTTATTCTTCCTGTCTGTTATACTTGGATATGCTATTTCTTTTTTTATAGGCGATATAGCTAAAATAGATCTGCAATTCCGGGATCAAATTATAACTTCTTTTCGTATTGCTATTTGGGGAACAGCGTTTTCTCTATTAGCCAATACATTTACCAATGTAATTCTGGCCTATCAAAAAACCAAAATACATGGTTTTTTTCTCAATGGCATCAATATAGCAGGTATAATATTAAACGTGTTTTTATTGATCGGAGGCTGGGGCGTATATGCGTTGGCATATACGAGTTTGTTCCGAGGGTTGGGCATTTTGTTATACGCTGTTATTGTATCAAGGTATCTCATAAAAAAAGACGGTGTGCATTTAAGTTTTCGCTGGTCATATTTTAAATCATTTTCCAGGATTTTTACTTACACCTTTTCAAGCAGACTCTTTGATACGATAGCGTCTAATATTGATCTTATTTTAGTGTCCAGGTATCTGGGGTCACACTATGTAACAGTATTGGATTTGTGCAGGCGACCGATAAAAATTGTTTCAGGGCTATCTAATAATATCACCATTTCCATGCTTCCTGCCTTATCTCATTTATTTGGAGAGGGGGAGAAGAAAACAATTCAAACCGTTGCATTACGTATATGGAGCATTATACTTTGGCTTTCAGGATTAATAATAGGTGGATTTATTTTATTTAACCACAGCTTAATACTTACATGGGTAGGCGATAAACTTTGGGTTGGTAATACCAACAATGTTATTATGTGCCTGTCGTTTTTGTTACTGGCAATAGGCTATAATCTCTCCAACATTACTTATTCCATGGGAGATATTAAGAACAACAGCCTTATCAATATTGTAAGAAATGTTGTCTATCTCATTCTACTCTATTTTCTTTCAAAATTTTTCGGAATAACTGGTGTACTAGTTGCCTTTACATTACCATTGATTATTCTGTTGATATACTATCCAAGAAAGGTGTGCGAGATCGCCTTCTTTACACCAGCTAATGTTAAAAGCATTACAAATGAAACAGTAATCATTGGTTTGATTATGGCGATATGTGTTGCTGCTTCTTATACTTTCCAGCTGAAGGTAAATTTTGGGTGGTTGATGGTAATCGGAAGCATGTATGTTCTTGGTTTTGTAGGTATGCTTTTATTACTGAGCAAAGGATTTAGGACAGAGGTTGAAGTAATAAGAAAACAAATTTCCTCGAGATTTACACCCTCGCGGATAGTGGTTTAGCTGAAATAAAATATGCAGGCTATATAATTATTAAGGCTTTAAAGCTTTTGCGATACACATTCAAGAAAAGACATTTGATGAATACATCTTTCTCCATATTTGTAAATACAACTGATAGGTTTGAAGACTGCTGGGAGCCTTTTTTCAAATTGTTTTCCTTTTATTGGCCACAATTTAAAGGGAAAATTTATCTGAACACGGAATATAAAACTTATAGCTATCCGGGATTGGATATAGTATCTATTAAAAACTGCGAACAATCGAAAGATGCTGACACCGCTACATGGAGCGATTGCCTCATCCGCGGCTGGAACGCGGTTGATAATGATGTTGTATTGTATATGCAGGAAGACTATTTTTTTTATGCACCCGTTCAGCATGAAATGGTAGAACACTATGCTGATTTTATCCGTAAGGAGAATATGTCCTGCCTTCATCTTACCCATGCAAGTGGAAATGGTCCTTTTTTGCGTTCAAAATATCCTGATCTTGAAGAAATAAGTCAGCATGCGCATTGCCGCATTAGTTGCCAGGGGGCTTTATGGAAAAAAGAAGTGTTATTAAAATACATTCGTCGTCATGAGAGTGCCTGGCAATTTGAAACATTTGGTACACAAAGAGCACATCTTATAAAAGATCCTTTTTTTAATGTAAATGTAATACCGGCCCGTACCAACAGAATATTGCCGTATATTCTTACAGGTATAATACAAGGGCAATGGAAAAAGGATGTGGTGGAATTATTTGCCAAACATGACATTCACGTTGATTTTTCTATAAGAGGATTCAGAAATTTTAAGAAGCCGTCTTTTATGGAAAGAATCAATAGTAAGATCAAACGCTTTCCTAAAGAATTACCCAGTAAGATAGACTTGTGGAAACTTCGTTTGAAAATGTCAAAACTAAATACCAAACATGAGTAAAAGCAACAATGCGCCGGCAACTAACCTTGTTGCAAGTCCTAATTATGGAAAAGCTTCAAAATGGGATAAGGCAAAACGAAGAATTAATGCAACCATCGTTAATAATATTAATGGTACGTTCCTGCAATTCAGGTGGTATCGTTCTTACTGGCATTATAAACTCTTTGGAAATAAAAATAAGGGTGTTAGTAAAAACATACGCCAAACGCATTTTTTGTGTGAGAAGCCTAATTATGGAGCAGGCATCGGGCATCAGTTAGCTAATTGGAACGCTGGATTGTATTTTGCCGGATACTATAATATAAGGTTTGCGCACTACCCTTTTTCTACAGAAAAATGGGAATCATTTTTGGGTTTTGGAGAAGGAGAAGTAAAAGCGATGGACCTCGAACGTGACAGAAAATTTAAGATAGTGAAGCTGCCGCGGTTTAATTCAATGGATAAAAGTGAAGTTGATTTGATAGGAAAGATCATAGGATCGTATCGTCGCAAAAATATTCTCTTTTACCTTGAGACTGATCAGGGGTATAAACGCCAGTGCGATACAGCAGATATACTATCAGAAAAATTTTTTAATGCCGAAGCCAGGAAAAAAGATAAGCTCATTTTCTCAAAAGACAGTTTTAATATAGCAGTTCACATAAGGCGGAGAATGAAAATTGAAACAGAAGAAGTATGGCTGAGCAGGGGATTAACTAACCAGTTTTTTGCAAATGCTTTGCGCAATGTGCTGGGCGTAATACATCCTGATAAGAAGATTGAAGTGTATTTGTTTTCGCAGGGGGCTGTGGAAGACTTTCCGGAGTTTAAGGAATTTGACAACATGCATTACTGTGTTGATATGGGACCAATCGACTCTGTGTTGCACATGATAAATGCAGATTTACTCATTAGCAGTAAGAGTTCATTTTCTTACAAACCGGCGCTCATTTCAAAAGGTATAAAAATTTGTCCTGAAACATTCTGGCATGCATATCCGTCTACCAAAGATTTTATTATGGCAGATAACAATGGAAAATTCGATAAAGAAAAATTACTGGCATTGCCAGTAAACGCTTAGCATATTACCAAACATATTTGTTATAATTTAAACTTAATGAGAAAAGCTACTGTAATTGGCTCTGGAATTTCAGGACTAAGTATTTCAAGGCTGTTGTCAAACAGGTTTGATGTAAATATTCTTGAAAAATCTGATAAAGCAGGCGGGTTGATAAAGTGCGACAGGATTGATGGAAACCTTTTTCACAGGGTAGGCGGGCATGTATTCAACAGCAAGAACCAGGTGGTGCTTGATTGGTTCTGGAAACATTTTGACCGCGACAAAGAATTTTTAAAAGCAACCAGAAACGCCAAGATATTACTGAACAATAAACTTATTGGTTATCCGCTTGAAAATTATTTATACGAATTGCCTGAACCCCAGGTAAGATTAATCGTGGAGGAACTGCTTCGGTTGATAACCCGTGAAAAGAAAAGCCCCAATGATTACGATAACTTCAAAGAATTTTTAATAGGCAATTTCGGACAGCATTTATATGAACTTTACTTTGGACCATACAATACCAAAATATGGAATACAGATATCAGTAAGGTTCCATTAGAATGGTTGGATGGTAAACTGCCTATGCCTCATATCAAAGAAGTAATTATCAGTAATATTTTAAAAAGAGAAGAGTCACAAATGGTGCATGCCTCTTTTTATTATGCAAAAAGAGATGGATCACAATTTATCATTAACCGGTTGGCTGAACAGCAAAATCTGAATCTTTCCTATGTTGTATCTGATATAAAAATTGGAAACAACCATACTATCTCAATTAATGGAAACCTCACAACAGATGTATTGGTATATTGTGGCGATGTACGGCAATTAGCTTCTATAATTAATATCGATGATAATGAATTGAAGCATTCTCTTGCTGCTGTTACAGACCTGGTTTCAAACGGTACTTCCAATGTATTGTGCGAAACAGACAATAACGATATCTCATGGTTGTATCTTCCAGGCGAAGAATTTAAGGCACACCGCATAATTTATACTGGTAATTTCAGTAATACCAATAATGAAGGAACGGATCGCAAAACATGTGTGGTTGAATTTTCAGGAAAGCAGGAACAGGCAACAATGCTTGAAGAGCTTAAACGGCTTCCCGGAAATTTAAAACCCCTGGCGTTTAATTATGAACCTAATTCCTACATTATACAACATAAAGGAACAAGGGAAAAAATTAATACTGTAAAAGATAATCTTGGTAAGTATAATATATATTTATTAGGACGATTTGCTGAATGGGAATATCATAATATGGATAAATGTATTGAGGGAGCTATGGCACTAAACGAAGCAATAAAATAGAGCTCATAAAGAATTAAAACGTTCAGTTCTGAATTGCATGAAAGACAGACTATCATATATTGACCAGTTAAAAGGCATCGCTATTTTTTTAGTAGTGTTTGGTCATTCTATTCAGAATAACACGGTGGAGTCAGATAAACAGCCTTTATTTGTATGGCTGTATTCTTTTCATATGCCTTTATTTATGTTTATCAGTGGCTATATTGCTGGTAAATCTACTCACATTAATAGCCTCTCAGATTATGGTATTTTTCTTAAAAAAAGAGTCATATCACTTTTGATTCCATATTTTGTTTGGCCGCTATTAGTGCATAATTTCTTTTTCAAAAAAAATGACACGCTTGATTTTGCAACTCAAGGATGGAAGTTAATCACCCAATGGAATTCTTTATGGTATTTGTGGTTTTTATTCTTTTTGTTGATATGTTATTCACTTTTTTATATAGCATCAAGAAAGTTGAACAAGAAAAATATTATTTTGATTGATGTTATCATAGCTTCATCCATCGCTGCTTTATTATACGTAATCAAACCATTAGGGCTTTTCATTTCCAGCAGTTCTTTTCTACTTTATTTCCTGTTTTTGTTTTCAGGTGTTTTTGCGTATAAATACAGCATTATCAGTAATGTGTTACTGAATCAATGGATATTTTCAATAAGTCTTTTGCTTTTTATTGTGTTATCTGGCAGATACGATTATAATGATAACGGTAACTTGAATAAACTCTTGAAAATAATAATCGCATTTAGTGCTATTAGTTCACTGTATTACATCGTTCGAAAAATAAAATGGAATCCTACAGTTGATAAATATGTTCAATTACTGGGACGAAATACAATCGTGATTTATACTACTCATTTTGCTATTAATTGGTTTTTTAAAGGAGTTCCTTTGTTCTCAAATCTTGGACTGGTTTCTTTAATACTTGTAAATTTTGTACTTGCATTGATCGTGATAATAGCGTGTTTGTTAATATTTGAAATAGTGCAGCTTTCCCCGCTCCTGAATTTTTTGTTGTACGGGCACATGCCTAAAGCATCACGTAAACCGGTGCCTGATCATAATTAATTATTATTCATGAAGCATAAAGTTTGTTTTGTACTAGGTGCTTATCCGGTTCTTTCACATCCATTTCTGTATAACCAGATAATGGAGGTAATGAGGCATCCTGATTACGACGTGCAGATAGCGGTGATGAATAAAACCAACGAGAAAGTTCACCAGGCATATGAATTACTTGATACAAAAATAGTTGCTGTTCCGATGGGTTCCGGCACTCCGATACTCACCAGATTGAAGCGTACAATGAGTGCTTTCTTTTCTTTGCTTTTTTCGCATCCGGATGTTTGTTTCAGATCACTTAACTTTTTTAAATATGGTTCAAATTCACTGAACGGCAATAACCTTATTTTATGTAACCATTTTAAGCATATACACGCGGATGTAATACATTGCCATTTTGGTACTACGGCAAAAATCATAGCCGATCTAAAGGAAATGGGTATTATCAAAGCTGCTATGCTTAGTTCCTTTCATGGAATGGACATTACTGTATTTCCCAGGACACACGGAAAGGAATATTATACACGGTTGTATAAGAATACTGAAATGTTTACAGGTAACTCCGCATTTATTATATCAAAAATGTTGGAAAATGGTTGCCCCGCGAATCGTACTTACAAAATACCCGAATGCATTAACATAGATCAATTTACTTATCGCGGCAAGCCACCGCAAAGAACGACATTGAAAATTTTTACCGTGGGAAGGTTTGTTGAAAAGAAAGGCTACGAGTATTCGTTAAAGGCCGTTGCATTGCTTAAAAAAGAAAAAATACCCTTTCATTACGATATGGTTGGTGAGGGACCACTAAAAGAAAAAATGATACAACTAGCGAATGAATTGGGAATTCAAGACTGCGTGACTTTTTATGGTGGTATGAAGCAGGAGCAGCTAAAAAAAATATATAGCGCGGCACATATTTTTCTTTTGCCGAGCGTTACCGCAGAGAATGGTGATACCGAAGGACAGGGGCTCGTGTTACAGGAAGCACAGGCAATTGGTGTGCCTGTATTAGCCACGTTGCACAATGGATTTCCCGATAGTATTATTGACGGTACAACGGGGTATCTTGTTCCTGAAAGAGATGCTGAAGGGTTATTTGAAAAGTTAATGGTATTAAATAGCAACGAAGCACTGTGTGCTGATATGGGAGAACAGGGCAGGAAATTTGTGGAAGAAAGTTTCGATTCAAAAATTGTTGTAGCATCCTTGCTTACACTATACGAAAAGTTGATAGCTAATAGTTAAATATAACGCGATGAGTGGCTTATACCAGAAATATACAAAATTGATAGGGGCTGATCATTTATTTGAACGCTCAGCCGAAAACGTTCAGGTTACCGGGCAGCCCGCATCTGATTTAATACGGGATAAAATTCTTGAGGGTAAACCACTCATGATTGCTCGTTTTGGATCTACAGAACTGAACTGTATGTTGAACTATTATTTTATTAACCAGGGCTTTCTAACGAACGTAAAAAACATTGTATCGGGCATTCCGTATTTTCTGAAGTTAAAAGAAAATATCATGGATCATATGAAAATGAGTTCAGGGTTTTTTCCAGCTACAAAAGAGTATATCATGCGGTTCTGCAAAATGTCTTTAGAAGATTTACCCGAGATTGATATTCTCGGTTCATGGATGAAGCAGGAACGTTATTTATACAAATATTTTAAGTACGATCATGTAAGGGTAAGGCTAGGAGATATTACGCCCCTACGCCATACACATCCATGGAGCATTGCACTGGAGGGAAAAAAGGTATTGATTGTTCATCCTTTCGAGGATACAATTATCAGCCAGTATAAAAGAAGAACATTATTATTCAAGGATGAAAGGATGTTACCCGCTTTTGAACTCAAAACGCTGAAAGCTGTTCAGAGTATTGTAGGTACAAAAACCGCATTTAATGATTGGTTTGAGGCGTTGGATTATATGAAAAATAAAATTGAGGCAATAGATTTCGATATAGCAATACTGGGCTGTGGCGCATATGGAATGCCGCTGGCGGCACATATAAAAAGAATGGGTAAGCAGGCTATCCACTTTGGTGGCGAAACGCAAACTTTATTTGGTATTAAAGGAAAGAGGTGGGAGGATGCCATATACAACTACCATAATAAGTTTTATAATGATTATTGGGTGAGGCCGTCAAATAACGAAAAGCCGCAGGATGCAAATAAAATGGAGAATGGAGCTTACTGGTAAGCCCCGATCATTTAAATAAACGATTATGCACATCGGAATTGTAAGTCATGTTTCCACTGTTCATTTGGCTGAGTATTTACATTTGAAAGGGGGTGAACCTTCGGGTACAAGTGGCGCCACTGCTCCTAATTTATTGATTATTGAACTACTTAAAAGAGGATATAAGGTTTCTGTATTTGCCTTAACTACTGATTTGAAAGTGGGGGAAGAATATACCGTGCAGGGGAACGGGTTAAACATTTATTATGGTGCTTACCGCAGACCCAAAGCCGTTATATTTGATCTATTTAAGAAAGAAAGAAATTTTCTGAAAAGAAAAATTCTTGAAATCAAGCCCGATATATTACATGCTCATTGGCAATATGAATACGCCTGGGCTGCCCTTGATAGCGGAATAAAAACGATTGTCACCTGTAGAGACAGCCCTATAAAAGTGTTGATGTTACATAAAAATCTTTACAGGTTTTGCAGAATGATAATGGCCTATATAGTGTTGAAGAAGTCGAAGTATATAACCGCCACATCCAGCTATCTTGCTGATGAATTGAAGAAATTTGGTGTTAAACGAAAAGTGCATGTAATACCTAATTTTGAACCTGATTGGTTATTTGATATCCCGGCTGTTACGGTAAAAAACCTGCAACAACCATTGGTTATTATGATCAATAATGGTTTTGACAAAAGGAAAAATGTGGGCCTTGGTATTAAGGCATTTCAATTATTCAGGAAAAAGTATCCCCTGGCGGAGTTGCACTTGTACGGGAAAAGTTATGAAGGAGGTGGAGAGGCGTTCAGGTGGGCAAAAATAAATGGTTGCAATGAGAACGTATTTTACGAAGGATATGCTGATTTTACAAATTTGATGCAGCATCTTGAAAAATATACATTGATGGTGCATCCGTCTATTGAAGAAACTTTTGGTAATACTTTAACGGAGAGTATGGCGCTGGGTGTGCCGGTAGTGGCTGGTGAAAAAAGTGGTTCTGTTCCTTGGGTAATTGGGGTAGAACAAAAAGGAGGCTTGCTCGCAAATATTCATCAGCCAGACGCTATTGCACAGGCAATGGAAAAAATAGTAAGTGACCAAAATACCTACAATAATTTTGTGCAGTCAGCAAAAGAGGAGGCGCATAGCAGGTTTTCGTCGCAAAAAGTAATGGAAGATTATATTAATTTTTATAAAGAGGTTTTAGTTTGATTGTTTTACTATTTGCCAATGCTACGACTATTATATAGAATATTTCGCAAGACAAAAAGATCTCTATTTGCTGTCAGCGATAGGTTGGTAACACGATTTTACCTTAGTGTTAATCATGTTAAGTATGGAAATAACCTTGTGTCTAAAGGCATTCCCAAATTCGATATTCGTGTTAACGGGCGCATGAGTCTGGGAGATAATTTTAGTATGAACAATGGTCCAAATCATAATATGATAGGAAGACAGCAACCTTGTTATTTTGTTGTGATGGAAGGCGCTGAGTTGGTAATAGGAAATAATGTAGGAATAAGTTCAACTGCGTTTGTTTGCAGTACTTATATTGAAGTAGGCGATAACGTGAAAATGGGTGGCAATACGGTAATTTATGATACAGATTTTCACAGCATTGATAAAGATTCGCGCATTGATCCCAGGCTTGACAGAGCGAACGCAAAAAAGGCGCCCGTTAAGATAGCCAACAATGTTTTTATAGGAGCACATACCACCATTTTAAAAGGTGTTCATATTGGAGAAAATGCTATTATAGGTGCAGGATCTGTTGTAACTAAAAATATCCCGGCAAACGAAATCTGGGGTGGTAACCCTGCAAAATTCTTAAAAAAACCGGATTGATTCAGGCATCCGAAATATCAAAAATAAAAAGCACTGTTGAAAGAAAATGGAACTAAAGAAACTGGTTACTTATTCATTCACAACGCTGTTAATTTCAGATGCACTGGAATATTTAGCCAGTACGGCGGTAATGTCTTTTAATCCTGTATATGTTGCGGCATTCCTGAAGGCTATATCGTTGTATTGTTTATTTTCTTACAACAGGAAAGTAAAGTGGAAGAATGAGATACCAAAACCTGTTCTTAATATTTTCAGATGCTTGCTTTTCTGGAATGTGATAACCATTATCAGAGGTGCCCTATCTGCGCAGGATTATTGGGATTGGAGATACCTGGGGCTTTCATCTTTTTTTTATTTTTTAATACCATACGCTATGGTCGTTGGTATCCTGTTCTTTAATAACCTGCATCTCTTTAAATTCATACTTAAAAAGGTATATGTTTATTCATTCCTGTTATTGCCGCTGAGTTTTTTCGGTTTACTGCTGTATTCAAGGGTAATTATTTCCGTATGCATGTACATATTGCTGAGTGTATATTTAAAAAGATCTTGGCGCCTTGCCATATTATTTGCTGCTTTTTGTTCGGTAATAACAGGCTTTGAAATAAGAGCAAATGTTCTGAGAATAGCAATAGCTGTGATATTGATGGGCCTGTATTTTATCAGGAGAGTAGTAAAACTGGGCATCTTAAGAATTGTATGCGTCATTTTTTTGATTGCCCCTTTCGTTTTTCTTTCCTTAGGAATTTCAGATCAATTCAACATATTTCAGCCATTCGATGACAACGATGAAACTTATGTAATTGGCGAGGGTGACGGAACGAGTAGTAACCTGGTAGCGGATACACGCACGCTTTTGTACCAGGAGGTATTCAGTTCAATGCTAAATAACAATATATCATTATTTTTTGGAGGGGGCGCTACGGCTAAATATCAATCAAGAATTATTGTTGAAGCAAATGAAGACCGTGGAAGATACAGGTCTGAGGTTGGATTTTTAAATACACTCCTATATTCCGGAATTATCGGTGTCTTGCTGTATTTTTTGATACTGGTATCTGCCGCCTTTTATGCCTTGAACAGGTCAAACAACTTTTTTGTAAAACTGTTAGGTATATTTGTTGCAACAAGATGGGTATTGTTTTTTATAGAAGATATTACGCTTTATGATATGAATTTCTATTTTTTATGGATTGCCATTGGTATGTGTTTTTCCACCAGATTCCGAAATGTAACAGATCACGACATTAAAAACATAGTTGTAAAGTATATTCAGGCATAGAAAATAATATAATAAGATTGGCACAGACAATTCCACATATCGCAGTACTTATAACATGTTATAACCGCAAACAAAAAACAATTAAATGTCTCGACTTTTTATTCAGACAAAATGAATTAAATACAGCATTTACTGTAGAAGTATTTTTAGTTGATGATGGGTCAACAGATGGCACGGATGATGCGGTCAGGTCAACATTTCCCGCTGTTAATATAATAAAAGGTAGCGGCTCCCTGTATTGGAACAGGGGAATGCACCTGGCGTGGCAACAGGCAAAGGCAACAAAGAGTTTTGATTATTATCTCTGGCTGAATGATGATACAGATATTAAGCCAGGTGCTGTGATTGAAATGCTGGCATGCACTGTTATCAAAAATAACAATGCAATCGTATGTGGTGCTATTTGTTCTGAGATAACGGGAGCGTTTACCTATGGCGGGCGTGATAAAAATGGCAGGGAGTTGTTACCCGATGGTACATTACAATTCTGCTATACCATCAATGGTAATTGCGTAATGGTAAGTAGCAAAGTTTGTGAAGGAACGGGCATCCTTGATCCCATATATCCACATGCGATCGGTGACTATGAATATGGACTAAGGGCTTTGCAAAATGGATTTGAAATTGTTACCACAAGAGTGTTTATAGGCTTTTGCGAACGAAATGCATCGCTTCCGGCATGGTGTTACAATACAGTACCCTTCCCAAAAAGAATAAAGGCGTTGTATTCTCCTCTTGGGAATGCCCATCCGTACTATTTTTTTATTTTTGAACGAAAATACTATGGATGGCTGCAGGCGGTTAAGCATTATTTGTCTATACATTTGAGAGTATTAATACCGGCATTATGGAAATAAAAACATCGTTTGTATTTCAGGCTGATGCTGAAATTGTTGATAAAATATATAATACTCATCACAATTATTTAATTGAGTATAATGAAAATGCTGACAAGGATTATTGTATTATTTATTTCAGCAGCAATGACCTTTACTATCCGAATAATGAAATTGCGTTTACCGAAAGCATTATCAATAAAAACCGGTTTGAGTGGTACGGTAATCGCATACATTATGGTTATAAACATATCTTTTTGCGCGATATTAAAAAGCAATGGTACCTTACCGGCATAAATGCAACTTTAAACAGCCCTCAAAAGCTTTGTGAATTTTTAATGAAGGAGGCATCCGGGTATAAAGCCATTTTATTGGGAAGTTCTGCGGGAGGATTTATATCTGTAATACTGGGACAATTGCTTAATGCGGAAAGGATATACAGCTTTAACGGACAGTTTGAAATACATTCTCTCTTATCAAAGCCGACCGCCGAAACAATAGATCCCATATTGTTTCGTAATAAAGATAACCAACAATTATTACCTTACTATTATGCTGCTAATTTCATAAAACACCCACAAAGCATATACTACTTTCATTCTTCTAAGAGCCAGTGGGATATAGAACAAAGTCAGCAGGTTAAACAATTTCCCATCAATAAAATCAGTTTTAAAACCACTAACCATGGCGTTCCATTTTTAAAATCCAACCTACCGGTGGTGCTGAATCTGCCGTTGGAAGAACTGAAAAAACTGTCGGGTAAAACAATGCATCCACTAGCTTTTTCATTAAAAATGGTGGGCCTTACAAAAACACTGGAAGGATTAAAATCGATTTTTCAATTTGCATTAAACAAGATATATATCAGAACCATTCAGCGATGGAAAAAAAAGAAATAAAGCCTTTTGTATCATGAAGAAAATTTTACTATCGGCTTTTGCATGCGATCCAACAAAAGGTTCTGAACCCGGTAATGGATGGAATTGGGCTATGGGCCTGGCAAAAAAAGGTTTTGACGTGCACTGCGTAACCAGGGAAACTTCGAGAGTCGGCATTGAAACAAAATCCCTTCCGCAAAATCTTTGCTTTCATTATGTGCGCCTTCCATTAGGAATGGAGAAATTGTATTTTGCTTCTCAACCCACTATGTACCTGTATTATATTTTGTGGCAATGGAGCGCTTATAAAAAATCGACTATTTTACATAAGCGTGAACAGTTTGATATCGCACATCATGTTACCTGGGGAAGTTTGCAGATGGGTTCTTTTATGTATAAGCTTAACATCCCTTTCATTTTTGGTCCCGCCGGGGGTGGGCAAATCGCACCAACTGCTTTTAAAGATTATTTCGGGGAATTCTGGAGCGCGGAAGAAAAAAGAGAAAGTGTTACCCGGATCATGCTCAGGTACAACCCTGCATGTAAAAAAATGTTGGAAAAAGCATCTGCAGTATTGGTTTCTAATAAAGATACTTTGGGGATGGCGGAAAGAAATGGTTCCCGACATGCCAGTTTTACATTGGACGCAGCGCTACCAGATAGCTTTTTTCCGGAAAAAAAAATTATCAAAAACCCTGCAACAAATAATTTGAAGCTTTTGTGGGTTGGTCGTTTCATGCCGCGAAAAGGTATTTTATTGTTATTGGATGTGATGAAGACACTGAAAGATCATCCCGGAATAACGCTTACCGTAGTGGGAGATGGAGAAATGAAAACTGCTTTTTTAGATAGCATAAAAAAATATGCACTGGAAAATACCGTTTTCTGGAAAGGTAAGGTAGCTTTTGAGGAAGTGCGCGGTTATTATGCCGATCACGATGTTTTTTTCTATACATCATTGAGAGATTCGTGTCCGGCGCAATTAATTGAAGCGATGGCATTTGGAATGCCAGTTGTTACGCTTGATTTGCACGGGCAGGCTTTAATTGTTGATGCAGACAGAGGATTTAAATGCCCATGTGATACCCCGGAAATGGCCATTCAGCATTTAAAAAAGGCCATTCTTGATTTGTACAATAATCCCCAATTGGTACAGCAATTGAGTGAGGGCGCGCATAATTTCGCTACCAATCAGAAGTGGGATAAGAAAATAAATACTATCGTTGATCAATTTTACCAATTATAAATGAGCACAGCGCCCATACTATTATTTACATATAAACGTCTTGATACTTTAAAGCGTGCTGTTGCAGCATTGCAGCAAAATATACTGGCAACTGAAAGTGATCTCTTTATTTTTTCAGATGCTGCTAAAAAACAAGCAGACCAGCAGGCTGTAAAAGAAGTGAGAGCATTTTTGCGTACAGTTACCGGATTTAAAAAAGTAACTATCGTAGAGCGGGAACAAAACTGGGGTCTTGCAAAATCTATTATTGCAGGTACTTCTTCAGTTTTGGAAAGTTATGAGCAGGCGATTGTGCTGGAAGACGACCTTATTGCTACACCTAATTTTCTTGTGTTCATGAATGCAGCTTTGCACCGCTATGAGAAGGAGAAAAAGGTTTTCAGTATATCGGGTTATTCATTTAATCTTTCCGGAGGTAAACAACAATATGCTCATGATGCATATTTTTTAAACCGTGGATGGTCGTGGGGGTGGGCAACATGGAAAGACAGGTGGAAAGACGTAGATTGGGAAGTAAGCACATATAACGCATTTGTTTCCGATAGTAAAGCACAAAAGACTTTTGCCCAGGGCGGTTCCGATCTGAATAAAATGCTGAGAGAGCAAATGGAAGGGAGGCTTGATTCCTGGGCTATTCGCTGGTTCTATCACCAGTTTCGTATAGATGGACTAACATTATATCCTGTATTTTCAAAAATATACAATGCAGGTTTTGATGCTTTTGCTACACATACAACCGGTTCTGAAGCCAGGTATATACCGGAGTTGGATACAGAAAATAAAGCAACATTTATTTTCCCTGCAGATATTGCCATTACAGGATTGTTTCAGCAGTTGTTTCAAAAAAGAATGGGCATTGCTGCACGCATAAAGTCAAAACTGCAAACTATACTATTAAAAGTTTTTAAAGCAAAAAAGTGATACAGTTTTTAAAACGCTTGAGGGATCTATATCTCACCAGGTTTAAATGGCGTAGATATGAAATAGGACCGGGCTTTCATGCAGGAGCCAGGGTTCGGCTTTGGGCGAAGTCTACGATTAGGATCGGGAAGGACTTTTACATCGGCAGGGATTCACAGATTGAATCAGATTGCATAATTGGGGATCACGTGATCTTTGGGAACAAAGTAGCTATTGTGGGTAAATATGATCATCACTATCAACAAATGGGTGTACCAGTGCGGCATGCCATGCAGATAAGAGATACTGCATACAATTGGAAGGGTATTGAAACTTCTCCTACTGTAATTGGCAGCGATGTATGGATAGGGTATGGTGCTATTGTTATGAGTGGCATTCATATTGGCGACGGGGCTATTATAGCCGCAGGTTCAGTAGTGGTAAAAGATGTAGAGCCGTATAGTATATATGGCGGTGTGCCTGCAAAAAAAATTAAAGACAGGTTTGAGCGCCCCGAAGACCTTGACATGCACAAACAATTACTTTTGAAAAATTATTCTTTATAGCTGATACGGCTGAGTAAAGTACATGCTGTGATAATGCTTGCAAAAAAAATAAATACAATAAACGTTAACATTGGCAAATCGCCACTGCTGTATGCAGCAATATTTTTGAGCATTCCTTTTATAATTGTTTTTATTTACACGCACGGCTTAAGGAGTGGAATTGATCCTGTGTTTTCGGTTGACGAAGGGAAATTTCATTATCCAACTATATTACAGTTTGCAAATCAGTTACCCTTTCCTGATGTAAGAGATTATAATTCGGCTACCACACCACTTTTTCATATCCTTCTCGCAATAGCCAGCAAGGTTACAGGTACCGAGCTTACCCATTTGAGGATGGTAAATTTTTTGATCACATATGCAACTGTCATACTTTTTTTTAAAATAATTATTGAGCAGTTTAAAATTTCCTTTTTATCTGCGCTGTTGTTTACCCTGCTTTTTGCATTGTCTCCGTATTTTTTTAGGGAAGCATTTGTTGTATTAACAGACAACCTTCCGGTATTATGGTTAATACTTTTTTTTCAGGTTTATTTAAAATATAAACAAACACAGCACCTGCGCTTTTTTTTGTGGAGCTTATTTTTTATAATGCTACTATGCCTCACCAGACAAACCTATCTCTATGTGTGGCTTGCGTTGGTTATAGATCTGGCAATAGGAAATACTGCGCTTAAAAACAAGGCCGGGTACATCGCTTTATCGTTTGTAGCTATTATTCCAACGCTTGCGCTTTTTTACGTTTGGAAAGGATTAACCCCCCCTTCATTTATTGCAGTACATACCAGAACATCTTTGCTGAACATAAAAGCAGTGGTATACGGTTTTAGCGTATTAGGTTTTTATGGATTATTTATAACCGGCGCAAACGTTTACAGTCCCTTTTTTAAATCGCATCGGGTCAAGATAGTTTTAGCTGTACTGGCAGCATGGGTGCTTATTTATTTTTCTCCATTAATAAAGGCGAGAGAAGATTTTGGGTTTTTGTGGTATATGGCTTCTTCATTACCAAAGGTTGCAGGTACGTCTCTTTTCTTTTATATTTTTTCGGCATTAGGCGCTATCATTTTTTTGAGCGCCTGGCAAAAGGAGGGATTAAGTTTTTATCTTTTGTTTATAATGGGGCTGTTTTTGTCGGAAGTTCCTAATAAGTTTATTTTTCAACGATACTATGATAGCAGCATTCTTATTTTCCTGCTTTTTTTAACTGCCAAATATCATGTGTCAAATAAATTTAAGTATTCAAGGTTAGGTGCACTTATTGTTTTTTTTATTGCTTATTTTGTTGTTTATACGCTTGCATAATTAAAATTGATTTGTACAGAATGCAGCATATCAAACAATAACTTCACGATTGTTCTTAATCCTTACACATCCTTCCGGAAATCCAAATTGAATTGATCGTATTTTTAGATTGTATATAAATGTAAAGATGAAAGTAAAGCTTTTGAGCTTGTTGATTACAACGGGGAGTTATAGAAAATTTGTGGAAGATATATGCGAAATGGCAAGGCAAAGTAAGTCATCTTATATTTGCGTTGCCAATGTTCATATGCTTGTTGAGGCGCATAAAGACCCTGGTTTTGCCTCCATAGTAAACAAGGCTGAAATTGCAACTCCTGATGGGATGCCACTGACCTGGGCTTTAAAAATGTTATACGGAATGCAGCAGGATAGAGTAGCCGGGATGGATTTATTACCAGATCTTTTAAAATGTGCGGAACAGGAAAACATACCTGTATACTTTTATGGTACCACTCCTGAAGTGCTGCAAAAAATGGCTGAGTTCACAAACATTCATTTCCCGGATTTAATATTGGCGGGTTACTATAGTCCCCCTTTTCGCCCGTTAACAAAGCAGGAAGAAGATGATATTAAAACATCTATTAATAATAGCGGGGCAAAACTTGTTTTTGTGGCATTAGGCTGTCCAAAACAGGAAAAGTGGATGGCATCTATGAAGGGGAGTATTAATGCCTGCATGATTGGAGTTGGAGGAGCAGTACCGGTAATGGTGGGTATGCAGAAAAGAGCGCCGGTATGGATGCAAAAATCCGGGCTTGAATGGTTTTATCGTTTGTTACAGGAGCCGGGGCGCCTTGCAAAGCGGTACTTTGTTACAAACAGTATATTTCTATGGTTATTATTTAAAAGCTGGGCTAAACAAGGATTTTCCGCCAAATCCGTTTCAGATACAGCGCCAACGTTGTAGGTTAAAACAGATTTGTTATAAATGCTGAAAAAAATGTTTGTTCAAAAAGTTAAGGTATGAATCAACATCTTTCAAACCTGATAAGAGTAGGGTTTTTATTACTCGACCTTTTGGCTCTTAACACGGTTTATTTTAGTTGCAAATTTTTCTTCTGGAATCATATTCCTGCAGACCTGTACATGCAATACACCTACCTGTGGATGTGGTGCAATATAGCGTGGCTGGTGGTTAGCTGGGCAAACAATACTTACAGAAACACCGACATGTTTTCATTTGAGCGGTTTTCACGTAATACAATGCACGCTTATGGATACTTCCTGGGGCTTGTAACGCTTTATTTGTTTTTATACAAGCAGGCAGAAGTATCGCGTTTGTTTTTTCTGAGTGTATTAATATCGTTTGCATTAGGGCTTATCGCAAACAGAATTATTCACCTTGGGTTGTATCACTATTTCCGCAATAAAGCGTACATCACAAGAAAAGTAGTGATAATCGGATATAACCAAAGAGCACAGAAATTAGCAGATTACCTGGAACAGCAACCCATTTATACGGAAATACTTGGCTTTTGTGAAGATGAAAACAACGTGCATGAACTTACGCACTACCCTATTATAACAGATCGTAAAAACCTCATTGCTATATCACTGAAGGAACAGGTAACAGAAATTTTTTCTACTATATCACCTGAAGAAGACAAATATATTTACACACTTATGAACCAGGCTGACCAGGCCTGTATCAGGTTTAAAATATTACCCGACCTGGATCATTTTATCCGTCGCCCGGTACATATAGAGTATATTGAGGACATGCCTGTATTATCTCCTCGTAATGAACCGCTGGACGATGTAGGTAACCGGATTAAGAAACGTTTTTTTGATATGCTGGTAAGCAGTATTGCTATTATTTTCATTTTATCGTGGCTGGTGCCTTTGTTAGCGATTTTGATAAAACTTGAATCACGTGGCCCCGTTTTCTTTGTGCAAAAGCGAAACGGTAAGGATGGCAAGCCTTTTAACTGTTTAAAATTCAGAAGCATGAGAGTGAATGTTGATTCTGATAATAAACAGGCAACAAAAGGAGACAGCCGTATTACGAAGATGGGCAGTTTTATGCGCAAAACAAGTTTGGATGAACTGCCACAATTTTTTAATGTATTAATGAGTGATATGAGTGTTGTTGGCCCTCGTCCGCACATGCTTAAACATACAGAAGACTATTCCAGGCTCATTAACCAGTTTATGATCCGCCACTTTTTAAAACCCGGCATCACCGGTTGGGCACAGGTTAATGGATTAAGAGGCGAAACAAAAACCACCGCCGATATGGCCAACCGCGTTAAGTATGACATCTGGTACCTGGAAAACTGGAGCGCATGGCTGGATGCTCGCATCGTTTTTATGACTGCATTCAATGTAGTTAAAGGAGAAAAGAACGCGTATTAAAAAAATACATCACATCAAATTTAAGGCAGCGTTAACATGTTTTGCCATCACGATGAGGTGTGCGACAAAAATTTTTTCAGTTCGTTTGATAATTTTATTTTATTTTTTTGTTACTTTTAAAAACCAGATATCAATTTGATTAAGCCAAAATAGGTGTTTCATGACCACTCAAAGTATAGAAAATACACTCGAAGTGTATTTTATTGATGTTTTCAGAAAACACGAGTATAAGTTGCATACACTTGTTTTATGCCTCACAAAATCTGATCAGTACGCCAAGGATGCTATACAGGAAGTTTTCACAAAATTGTGGCTACAAAGAAATAATCTGCACACCATCAACAATATTGAACTGTGGTTGTATAAACTAACAGAAAATAAGATTACTGATTTTTTTCGCAAAACCGCTGGTGAAAGAAAGCTGAGAGATGCACTTTGGGTGAATATGCGGCATGCCTGTAACGATAGCGAAGAAAGAGAATCATTAAATGAATATAATCCTATCATCGATAAAGCCATTAATCAATTATCTCCGCAGCGCGAACGTATCTATCGGATGAGTAAAGAAGATGGGTTTAACTACCAGGAAATAGCTCATCATCTCTACGTAACAAAAAATACCCTTAAAAATAAACTCTTGAAGGCTGCACAGGCTGTTAAAAGTTTTATAGGTAAAGACTAAAACCGTTTGATTCAGAAAAACGAGTTTTATAACCTGACATATTTACTGCAGATAACTTTTATTATAGTGGAAGACAGAATTGAATATCTATTGCGCCAGTATGAAAAGAATAATTGCTCCAGGGAAGAGTTGGAGGAATTGTTTTCGTACATCAATAATCTGCGCACTAATGATATGCCGCTGAAAAAAGTAGTGAGAAACATTTACGATGACATCCGGAAAAATCATCCATCTTTTACTTATGTTGATGAAGATGGAAAATTGATATTGAATGAACCGGAAGAATCACTGCTTATATCTGATAAATCAGTAGTATCTGGCAAAGCCAAAAGAAAATTATTAATTGTAGTAGCAGCCAGTTGTATAGTAGGACTTTTATCGCTTACCTGGCTCATAAAGATGAACCTTTCAAACGATGGTTACCTTGTACATCCCATATCGGGAGTGCTAACCAAAAAGTTCGCCAACAAAGCGGAACAAAAATTTTTCACACTTTCAGATAGTACACAGATCTGGCTGAATGCAGCAAGTTCATTAGAATTTCCCGATCATTTTTCAGACGATGAACGCGAGGTAATATTAGAGGGAGAAGCTCTTTTTAAAGTAGACCAATCTAAACAGTCCTCTTTTATTATTTACGTAGGTAAAATTATTATAACAGTTCCGCCTGGCACCACTTTAAATACGAAAGCATATGCTAATGAGCAAAATGTAGTGATAGCGGTTAGCGAGGGCAAGGTAATATTAAGTCATAATGGCAAGCGGTTGCCTACCGTAGCTAAAGGCAGGGCGCTGTTCGTTAATAAGACTGACGGCAGCGTTGATGAAAAAAAAGTAGCAGTGGAAAATATTGCGGCCTGGCAAAAAGGCAATATGATTTATGAAAAAGTAAGACTTATAGATGTGTTGGGCGATTTTAAAAGAGTATACAATGTTGATATAGTGCTTTCAAAACCCGAACTGGAGAATGTAGAAATTTCAACTGCTTTCAGGCGTGATATTGGTATAAAAGAAGCGTTGGATATTATCTGCAATCTTACTAATTCACAGCTCGACGGAGAAAACGAGAAGTTTATTATTTTATAAGGGTCTAATCAGACCGCAATAAGCAAAAAAGGATCTGCCCAGGCAGGTCCTTTTTTATTTTATAAAAAAATTTGCAAATCATTTAGGGGTATCAACCACTAACGGTTGTTATTGTAAAGGCACGTCTCCAAAACGAAAGCTTGCGAATGACTATAGACAGAATATGGTATATTCTCGGGAAAAAATTAAG
Source organism: Agriterribacter sp. (assembly GCA_047600465.1). Classification (GTDB taxonomy): domain Bacteria; phylum Bacteroidota; class Bacteroidia; order Chitinophagales; family Chitinophagaceae; genus Agriterribacter. The sequence continues at coordinate 820,541 of JASGKU010000004.1, read as the reverse complement.
CGGTGAAGCTTCCAAAGAAGAATTGGAGGAATTAACCCGCTTGTTGCGTCATCATCCCGAATTACATTATCCCATCCAGAACATTACAGATCTCTGGCAATTAAAACAAAAGCCCGACCAGAGTGAAGCCTTTGAGGCGCTTCAGCGGCATTTGCTCCGCATCGCAGATGAAGAAGGTAAAATACCCTCATATAACGAAGAAAATTATAGCCGGGGAAAGCGATTCTCCTTATTATCAAAAAAGAGTATAGCAGCTTATGCTGTAGCGGCAACGCTTGCGGCAATCGTTTTTTTTTATTTTCAAGTGGCGCCACAAAAAGCAAAAGTATTAGCTGAACAAAAAGCAACACACCCCGATAATATCAACGAAATTTCTACAAGGGCAGGTTCACATTCAAAAGTTGTTTTGCCCGACGGATCGTCTGTATGGCTGAACGGAAACAGCAAGCTGGTATACAATAAAAATTTTGACAAAGAAATAAGAGAAGTAGAACTGATAGGGGAAGCATATTTTGATGTAACCAAAAATCCACAACGTCCTTTTATTATCCATACCCGCAAAATGGATATAAAAGTGTTAGGAACTGCTTTTAATGTAAAGTCATATCCAGACGATAAAAGCTCGGAAACCAGCCTCATACATGGCTCCATAGAAGTAACCATGAAGGCGGGTGAACCTGGCAGAAAAATAATTTTAAAGCCTACCGAAAAGCTGGTAGTTACAGACGATAATGCAGCCGTATCAACATCATCTGACAACATTATACAAACTACGAAGCACCTGGAAGTTAAACTAAGCAAGATTAATTATTTACCTGTTGATAGTACTGTAATTGAAACTTCCTGGATAGATAACCGCCTCGTTTTTCGTGATAAGCCATTTGTAGATTTAGTAGTGGATATGGAACGCCGGTATGGTGTTGCTTTCCGCTTTCAAAAGCCGGAAGCTGGTAATTTAATGTTCAGCGGAAATTTTAAGAACGAAACAGTTGAGCAGGTATTGAAGGCACTTCAGTTAGCAAACTCATTCAGTTACCAGAACATAAAAGATACGATAGTAATAACAAAATAAACTCCAAAACATATCATGTATAAAAACAACACATCATAGTGCTATATAAAAAACGGGAAATGTTGACGCATTCCCCGCTAAGGCTAAAACTTGTCTCATGGTGCAAACAAAAGACGCAAGTTTATTTTTATTAACCTTTAATGATAAATATATGAAAAAAAACCGGCTGAGGTTTTACGGCCATTTGCCTACCGCTTATAAAAAAGTATTGACGGTTATGAAACTTACTGTTTTGTTTATTATGCTGGGGGTTTGTCAGGTAATGGCAAAAGCGAAAGCACAGGATAAAGTAACAATCAACCTGAATAAAGTAGCAATAGATAAAATATTGAACTCCATTGAACAACAAGGATATTATCGTTTTGTATACAATAGCAATCTAAGAGAATTAAAGCAAAAGATATCTATTGATGTAAAAGACGCACTTATTCAGGATGTTTTAAAGAACATGCTTACAGGCACCACACTTGCTTTTAATATACTGGATGACAACCTGATTGTGATTCGGGAGGATGAATCCTTAAAACAGGATATTACTGTTACTGGTAAAGTAAGTGATGCCAACGGCGCAGCATTAGCCGGTGCTTCCGTAACTATAAAAGGAACTTCAAAAGGCGTTACTACAGATGCCGGCGGAAACTTCTCCATTTCGGCTCCGGAAAAAGCAACGCTTGTAATATCTTCTGTTGGATATAAAACACAGGAAGTGGCTGTCACCGATCAAAACCCTGTCAATGTATATCTCGAACCTTCAAGCACTCAGCAATTAAATGAAGTAGTTGTTATTGGATATGGTAGTGCCAGCAAAAGAGATTTAACCGGATCAATTGTAAGAGTTGCAGGAAAAGATGTGGCAGATAAGCCTAACACAAATCCTGTTACTGCATTGCAGGGAAAAGTTGCGGGCGTTTATATCGTAAACTCTGGTAAACCTGGCGATGCTCCTGATGTACGCATTCGCGGTACTAATAGTATCAATGGATATAAACCTTTGTATGTAGTAGATGGTATTTTTAATGATGATATCAGTTATGTTAATCCATCTGATATTGAATCAATGGAAATATTGAAAGATCCTTCTTCATTAGCCATCTTTGGATTAAGAGGAGCTAATGGGGTAATTGTAATTACTACTAAAAGAGCTAAATCTGCCAGGTAGCTATCAATTTTTCTTCAAGTGTAGGGTTTAGGCAGGTTACAGATAAAGCGAAGCTTACCAATGCAAAAGACTTTATTACATTGTACAATGAACAACGTCAAAATGAAGCCACAGATCAGGGCAATCCTTACAATCAATTTGACTTTAGTAAATGGACAGCAAATACCGATTGGCAAAATGAAGTTTTTCAGAAAGGTTTTTTTAACTATAACAACTTAAGTGTTACCGGTTCCACCGAAAAGAATAAATTCTATATGTCTTTAGGATACAACACCGAGAATGGTGTTGTAAGAAATGAAAAGCTAACAAAGTACATTTTTACAGTTAATGACGAATTAAAAGTATCTAACGCATTTAAGTTCGGCTTCAATGTAAGTGGTTATAAAGCTGATCTTCCTCAAGGGCATAGCATTGATGGTGCGCTCCGTGCAGCACCTGTTGCGTATCCATACTATGCTGATAAAAACGCCTATGGCGAAATGCCAAGTTTCCAGGCTGCACAGGTTGGCAATCCACTCATAGATGTTGACTACAAAAAGGGAACTTTTATTTCAAATGATTACAGGGCATTAGGAAGTTTTTATGCACAGGCTAATTTTCTTAAATATTTTGAATTCAAGGCTTCTTATTATGTTGATTTCGGATATCACGCCCAAAGATCCTATTCACCTATTACCACTTTATATAATCCGGTACTGGATCAACTTGATACAACGGCAAGAACAACGTCTATCACTCAGGAAAGTAGTAACAACCTGAAGTTTCAACAGGATTATCTTTTAACCTATAAAAGAAAATTCGGCGAACATAATCTTACGCTTTTGGGCGGGTTTACAACGCTCTATCAAAGTTTTACATGGTCTGGTTCCAGTATACAGGGGATACAAAATTTTATACCATGGGATAAAGACAAATGGTATGTTACTGGCGAAATAGGTGACAGAAGTACGATGACTGTTACTTCACCTAAAATTGACAATGACAACTACCCATGGAAAACATTCAATCCGGCATTGCTTTTTAGAGCATTATATAATTATAAAGGCAAGTATTTGCTCAATGGTTCTTTTAGAAGAGATGGAAGTTCAGCATTTTTTGCAAATGGCAATGCATGGAAAAGCTTTGGTTCTGTTGGAGCTGCCTGGGTAGTAAGTGATGAAGATTTTATGAAGAACTCAAAAGTGTTTGATTATTTGAAAGTAAAAGGATCATGGGGCATATTGGGTAATCAACTTACCGATTCCAGATACAGATATCCTTTATATTCTATTTTGAATTCAACACCTGGAATTTTTGGCAGTAATATTATTTCAGGATACTCGCCGGCTTATCTCATAGATCCCAATCTTCATTGGGAAAGTATTCGCGCTTTTGAAGCTGGTGTTGAATTTAATATTATTAATAACCATTTACATGTAGAGGCTAACTATTATGATAAACTCACCAAAGATGTGATTGTTCAAAAACCAGGTCTTGCTATTGCAGGTATTCCTCCTGGTATATTTAATGCAGGCACTATTTCAAATAAAGGTGTTGAATTACTGGCTGCCTGGACACAGGATTTGAGTAAAGATTTCTCTTATTCAATAAGCGCAAATCTTACCACTATCAAAAACAGGGTGGTTAAACTTGCAGATGATGGCTACCAGTTAATTACCGGAAATTCAATAGCACAGGCAGGATATCCCATCGGATATTTTTATGGATATATAGCAGATGGCGTTTATCAGAATAGTACAGATATAGGATCAACAACTGTTTTAGGGAGCACACCTAAACCGGGAGACATTAAATACAAAGACATCAGCGGGCCTGATGGCAAACCAGATGGCATAATAGATACCAAAGACAGGACTATGATTGGTAATCCAACGCCTAAAGCAATGTATGGTGCATCTGCGTCTGTGCGGTATAAACAATTTGACGTTAGCGTTGATGTAATGGGCGTATATGGAAACAAAATCTATCGTGCATGGGATAGAGCAACATATACAGTACCGAATTTTGCTTCATTTGAATTGAATCGCTGGCATGGTGAAGGAACTTCTAACTCTGTTCCTATTTTGGCTAATACCAGGGCGAACAATTTTTTGGCATCCTCATTTAATATTGAAGATGGAAGTTTTTTCAGAATACGAAATCTTCAGCTTGGATACAATTTTAACCAGGGTTTATTGGGCAGAGGCATTAAATCATTGAGGGTTTATGTAAACGCCCAAAATTTAAAAACTTTTAAAAACACAACAGGCTTTAGTCCCGAAATTGGCGGTAGTGCAATTCAGTTTGGTGTAGACAATGGAACGTATCCTTTACCTGCATCTTACTCATTCGGTGTTAACCTTGGTTTTTAATTTTAAACTCATAATGTCATGAATAAACATAAAAACATTTTTAAAGTATTTATACCACTGATAGTGTTGAGTGTTATAGTGGGTGGTTGTAAAAAGGCGTTAGATCAAAAACCACTTGGCAGATTATCACAGGACGATCTTGCTGGTGGCGGCTACGAAGGTCAAATTTTTGGTTTATATGCATCTCTTAGAAATCAGTTTGGTGATGCCGCCAATGCCTGGGCATTTGCGCTAATAAACAATTGCCGGTCTGATGACGCATCTGCAGGTTCCAATAACGGAGATAATGCAGGAGCTGCGCCCATGTATGATAATTTTCAATACGCAAAAGACAACTGGTTGCTGAGCAACGAATGGGCTAAACATTATCAGATTATTGGTTTAGCAAATAATATCATCGTTAGTATTGATTCTGCTAATCTTACAGATGCTACAAGCTTGCAGCAACGTGCCGAAGCTAAATTCTTCAGGGCATGGTCTTATTTTGGATTGGTAAGAGAATTCGGCCAGGTGCCCAAAATTGATTTCAGAATATACAAAGATGTTGATGCTGACAAACCAAAGGTTGCCGAGAGTGAAATTTATGCATTGATTGATGCTGACCTGGCAGATGCAGCTGCTAATCTTCCTTTAAGTTGGGATGCTGCACATATAGGCAGAATAACAAAGGGTACAGCAAAAGCCTTGCAGGCACGTGCCTTTTTATTCAGAGGCATGTGGGCTGAATCTCTGGCAGCTTGCCAGGATGTTATTGCATCTAATCAATACACGTTATTTCCAGATTTTTTCGGACAGTTTACAAGAGTTAATGAAAATAACAATGAATCTATTTTTGAAGTGCAGGCTATCTATACCCAGTCAACTGACCAGGATAATGGATATACATCCAGCTACTCAGAGATACAGGGTGTTAGAGGTCAGGGTAGTTGGGATTTAGGCTGGGGTGAAATAGTGCCAACACCTGTTTTATCAAGTGCATTTGAAAGTGGAGATCCAAGAAGGGGTGCTACATTATTATTTATTGATTCTGTAAATGCACCTTATGGAGAAGTGATTCCCAGGTCAGGATTAGTGGGCGATTTGTCGCCTACTGTTTTTTATTTTAATAAGAAGGGCGTATACACAGATCCCGCTGACAGAGCAGCTTATGGTCAATTGCATGGTTTGTGGATGAATGTGCGTTTGATAAGATATGGAGAAGTGTTGGTAACAGCAGCGGAGGCAGCTAATGAGCTTGGTGGTGCAGCTAACGATACTTTAGCAGTGAATTATATAGAGATGCTTAGAGCAAGGGCCAGGAATGGCAATAACGCTGTTTTACCGAAAATCAATTTTACGAGCCAGGATCAGATGCGGGATGCTATAAGGCATGAACGAAGAATTGAGCTGGGTATGGAGTGCGAAAGATTCTGGGATCTTGTGCGTTGGGGAACCGCAAAAGATGTTTTTACTGCATTAGGTATTCCCTATGCTGATAAGAATAAATATTTGCCGATTCCACAGGGTGAAATTGATAAATCGAATGGGCTTACAGGAGCGTTGAAGCAGAATCCAGATTATTGATACATAAAATATTAATGCTGCAAAGCACCTGTAAAAAAGGGTTGTGGATTCCCACAACCCTTTTTTTAACCAGCTACAGAATGAATATTTTTATGATAAATTCTCATGTAATGCAATATCATTTGCCTGGTTCTGGAAATAGGATTTTAGTCATGCCTGCGAGATTGTTTTTTGTATGTTTTGCTTTATGGGGAACCATTTTGGTAACAACATCCTGCAATCGCAGCGACAGCATGTTTACAAGTGTTCCTGCCGCAGAAACTCATATCCGGTTTTCTAACACACTCGAAAAGCAAAAAGCATTTGGTATTTTGTATTATCTCTACTATTACAATGGCGGTGGTGTAGCCATAGGCGATATTAATAATGATGGATTACCAGATATATATTTTACAGCTAATAGTAAAGCGCATAATAAATTATACCTGAACAAAGGCAACTTTCAATTTGAAGATATTACAGAAAGTGCTGGTGTAGGCGGAACTTCAGACTGGTGCAGTGGTGTAACCATGGCCGATGTAAATGGAGATGGATATCTTGATATCTACGTAAGCGCCATCAATATACCCGGCAAGCTTAAAGGACGGAATGAATTATTTATTAATAAAGGAGCAGGTTCCGCAACGCCCGTTTTTAAAGAAAGTGCAACCGAGTATGGATTGGATTTTTCCGGGTTCTCTACGCAAGCTGCTTTTTTTGATTATGATCATGATGGAGACCTGGACTGCTATCTTCTTAATCAGTCGCACAGGCCTAATGAAAATATTGTAGATACCAGTAATCGAAGAAAAGTGGATAAAGAAGCTGGAGACAGGTTATATCGCAACAATATTATCCCTGCTTCAGGGCAGGCTGCAGCTGAAAAAAATTTCACTGATGTTTCTGCATCAGCCGGAATTTATCAAAGTAGTTTAGGTTACGGACTTGGGCTTGCAGTGGCCGATTTTAATAATGATGGCTGGGATGATATTTATGTTGGCAACGATTTTCACGAAAATGATTATTACTACCTGAATAATGGTAATGGCAGTTTTACAGAAAGTGGAGCGCAGCATTTTGGGCATTACAGCCGTTTCAGTATGGGCAATGACGCAGCCGATTATAATAATGACGGGCAAATGGATATAGTAACGGTTGATATGCTGCCTCCGGATGAAAAAATATTAAAGACATATGGCAGTGATGAAAACCTGGATATCTATAATTACAAATTGGTTACTCATGGATTTCAATACCAGTATTCAAAAAATTGTCTCCAAAGAAATAATGGCAGTGGTAGCAGCTTCAGTGAAATTGGTCTTCTGAGCGGCATTTCAGCTACTGATTGGAGTTGGGCTCCCCTTTTTGCAGACTTTGACAATGATGGCAATAAGGATTTGTTTATCTCAAGCGGTATTGTAAAACGCCCTGTGGACATGGATTATGTAAGATTTATCTCCAATCTCTACATGCAGAAAAAAGTAGACCAAACAGATCAATATGATGATATGGCTTTGGAGAAAATGCCGGATGGCGTTTCTCATCCCTTTGTTTTTAAGGGTGATGGTATATTAAGTTTTAAAGATTATAGTGAAGCCTGGGGAATCGCTGAAATGAAAGGATATTCTAACGGCGCTTCTTATGCCGACCTTGATAACGATGGTAATATTGACATGGTGGTAAATTGTTTGAATGCCCCGGCGCTGGTATTAAAAAACAATGCTCCCGTTAAAAAGCATATATCCATTTCTTTTAAAGGAGAAGGAGCAAATACCAAAGGCATTGGTTGTAAGACATGGGTTTTTCAAAAAAATAAAATGCAATACCAGGAATTAATGCTTACCAGGGGATTTCAATCTTCTTCTGAAACGCGCTTACATTTCGGCCTTGATACCATAAAACAAATTGATAGCATATTGGTGGTATGGCCCGATCAGAGATATCAAACCATACATAATATTATTGCTGATTCATCATTGACAGTTGATCATAAAAATGCTTCTGGTATATTTAACTATAGCTCTTATTTTAAAAAGCCATTATCATTATTGCATAATGAAAGTGATAGCATTGTTTGCAATTGGCGTCATAAAGAAAATAGTTTTATTGACTTTAATGTTCAATATCTCATACCGCATGAAGAGTCTACACGTGGGCCTAAAATAGCTGTAAATGATGTGAACGGTGATGGACTTGATGATTTTTATGCCTGTGGTGCAAACGGTCAAGCCGGTGCATTAATGATACAACAGAAAAATGGTTCTTTTCTAAGTAGTGATACAATGCTTTTTAAAGGCGACCTCAATTGTGAAGATGTTGATGCAGCCTTCTTTGATGCTAACGGAGATGGCAAACCGGATTTATATGTTGTAAGTGGCGGCAATGAATATACGGGCAATAACAATTATCTGCTTGATAGATTGTATTTAAATGATGGCAACGGACACTTTGTAAAAGATACAACAGCATTGCCTGCAGTTTTTAAAAATAAATCCTGTGTTTCCATTGCAGATATAGATAAAGATGGCGATAATGATATTTTTGTAGGCACACTTGCGGATGCATTGGCATTTGGCATTCCGCAAACTTCTTATTTATTTATCAACGACGGGAAAGGACATTTTTCACAAGCAAATCGTAACACTATCGATCTTGACAATATCGGAACAGTTACCACTTCTGTTTTTACGGATGTTAATAATGATGGATGGAACGACCTGGTTGTAACAGGTGAGTGGATGCCTGTTACTATTTTTTTGAATAAGAATGGAAAATTTGAAAAGACATCTTTACAAGGCTCAACAGGATTATGGCAAACTGTTTTTGCAGATGATGTTAACGGAGATGGAAATGTAGATTTATTATTAGGCAACTGGGGTTGGAATAATAAATTCTGGAGTGGTAAAAACGGGCCGATAAAATTATATGTTGACGATTTTGACAGGAACGGGAGAACGGAACAATTACTTTCTTACACAAAAGATAATATTGAATACCCTTTCCTGGCAAAAGATGAAGTAGAACGCCCGCTGCCTTTGTTGAAGAAACATTATTTATCGTACACGGAATATGCAGGTGTGCCCATGCAACAGGTTTTTTATGGTTGGGTGGATAGTATTAAACCATTAATAGCAGAGCGATTGGGATCGGCAATATGTTACGGAGATGGGAAAGGTAATTTTAATATAGATGATCTGCCCATTCAGCTTCAGTTGGCACCTGTGTTTTCTTTTCAAAAGTTAAGCATGCCTGCTTCGGGAAAAAATACTTTTATTGCCGGGGGTAATTTTTTTGATGTTATTCCTTACGAGGGAAGGTACGACGCACAACCACTCGCACTTTTTTCAGTTGATAAAAATAAAACTGTTGACTATATACCACAGGTTGATTTGTCTGCCACAAAAGGACAAGTAAGAGATTTAAAATGGATCCGTACCAATAGCCACGGACCTGTTTTAATAGCAGCCAGGAATAATCAACCACTGATCTTTTTCGATTATTTTAAATAAGCATAGCATAGTATTATTTTTTGATTGAGTTATGCGAATGTATTTAAGTGTATTCTATAACGAAACGCATATGAGACCTAACTTGATTGTTCTTTTAATATTTCTTTCTTTCAGTATTTCTGTTGATGCACAAAAAAGTAAACAGGCGCAACCTGTTTTTGATGCTACCAAACGTCCACGTGATCTTGCAGATTCTGCGTTGCTTGACTTAGTGCAGAGACAAACCTTCCGTTATTTCTGGGATTTTGCGCATCCTGTGAGTGGCATGGCAAGAGAGCGCAGCAATAAAAGTTTTGATTATGGAGATGAAGTAATTACTACCGGTGGAACAGGATTTGGTATTATGTCTGTAATTGTGGCTACTGAAAGAGGATGGATAACCAGGGATACTGCTGCACGTTTCATGCGCAAGATGGTTAATTTTTTATTGAAAGCAAATTCATACCATGGTGCCTTTCCGCATTGGATGAATGGCGCTACTGGAAAAACAATTCCTTTCAGCCGCAAAGATGATGGAGCAGATTTGGTGGAAACTTCTTATCTCTTCGAGGGATTGCTTTGCGCACGGCAATATTTTAACCAGGATAACCCAGTTGAAAATGAATTCAGGGCAAAGCTGAACTGGATGTGGACCGGAATTGAATGGAGTTGGTTTACGCATGAGCAGGAGGTATTATTCTGGCACTGGAGTCCTAACAATGGATGGGCAATGAATTTTCCGGTGCGTGGTTATAATGAATGTCTCATCATGTATATACTGGCCGCCAGCGATAAAACGCATTATCCTGTTAGCCCTGCAGTATACCATCGGGGCTGGGCACAAAGTAATTTTTTTAAGAATGGAAAACAATTCTACGGTCACACATTGCCGTTAGGTTTTGATTATGGAGGTCCGCTGTTCTTTTCTCATTATTCATTTTTAGGGTTAGATCCTCATGGGCTGAAAGATGAATACGCAGACTATTGGGAGCAGAATGAAAATCATACATTGATCAATCACGACTACTGTGTAGACAATCCAAAAAAATTTAAAGGGTATGGCGAAGATTGCTGGGGGCTTACTGCCTCAGATACTTATAATGGCTATAACGCGTATTCGCCCACCAATGATGAAGGAACCATTACGCCTAGTGCGGCATTATCGGCATTTCCATATACACCGGCAGCTTCTATGAAAGCACTCAAACATTTTTATTTCGACCTGGGCGATAAAATATGGAGCGAATATGGCTTTGTAGATGCTTTTAATGAAACCCAAAATTGGTATGCTAAAAGTCATCTTGCCATTGATCAAGGTCCCATAATAGTAATGATAGAAAACTATCGCAGCGGATTGCTGTGGAAATTATTTATGAGCTGCGATGAAATAAAGTATGGACTAAAAAAGCTCGGCTTTCAAAGTCCATATATTATAAAAGAACCGGGAAAAGATTAAATATTGTCCAGGAAAATCGAGAATAGGTAAATCTTTTGCTATGTCGGGGTATGCTCCCTCTCCACGAGGAGAGGGCTGGGGTGAGGCGGTTAATGAGAATCCAAAAACTTAAATTATGCTTCGAAAACAAGCGCTTACGGTTGCCATATGTATTTGTGTTTTGTGTGCAACGGCACAAAAAAAGAATAAAACCGCTGTAACATATCTCGATTCAATTACTCCTGTTGGCATAGTAAAAAATATATCCGACTCCGCATTATTAGATATTGTGCAGCGACAAACATTCCGCTTTTTCTGGCATTATGCACATCCTGTGAGTGGGTTGGCAAGAGAAAGAGATAATACGGTGCGTGGCGATTTTTATTGGGACTTTATTAATGAAGCCTACGATGAACCTAATTTCAGCCAAGGCACTTATGGATCAGAAGCATGCGCCATTGGTGGAACAGGTTTCGGCATTCTGTCAACTATTGTTGCAGTAAACCGCGGTTGGATCGGCAGAGATACTGCATTAAAACGATTGGTAAAAATGGCAGACTTCCTGAACAAGGCGGAAAGTTATCATGGCATTTTTCCTCATTTTATGAATGGCACTACCGGCAAAACAATTCCATTTGGCAAACTGGATGATGGTGCAGATATAGTTGAAACGAGCTACCTGCTGATGGGTTTTTTGTGTGCCAAAGAATATTTTAACGGTGATACTCCGTTGGAGAAATATTTTGGCAACAGGGTAACACAGTTGTGGAATGTGGCCAACTGGAACTGGCATGCCAAAGGTGGCAACAGCTTGTTTTACTGGCACTGGAGTCCGTGGAACGATTTTGATATGAATTTTCCCATTCGTGGATGGAATGAATGTTTGATTACTTATATCATGTCTGCCTCTTCGCCTACGCATGCTATTGCCCCGGAAGTGTATTTTAATAGTTTTGTAAACACCACTTCTTATATCAACGACAAAACATATTTCGACATAAAACTCCCTTTGGGCTTTGAATATGGAGGTCCACTGTTTTTTGCACACTATACTTTTATGGGTATCGACCCGAAAGGTTTGAAAGACTGGCACACAGATTACTTTGAACAGAATAAAAATCATACCTTAATAAACAGGGCATGGTGCATCAACAATCCGAAGAAATACAAAGGTTATGGTGAGAATTGTTGGGGACTTACCGCCGGCGATAGTTACAAAGGATATGTGGCGCATTGCCCGCAGGAAGACCTGGGCGTAATACAACCTACTGCAGCGCTTTCCTCATTTCCATACACGCCTGAATATTCCATGCAGGTATTAAAGCATTTGTATTACGATCTGGGTGATAAAGTATGGAGCGATTATGGTTTTGTTGATGGGTTTAGTGAATCCAAAGACTGGTATGCCAAAACACACCTGGCAATTGACCAGGGACCAATTGTAGTAATGATAGAGAACTATCGTAGTGGTTTGATCTGGAAATTATTTATGAATATACCCGATGTTCAGAAAGGGTTGAAATCGCTTGGTTTTACATCTCCATGGATAAAATAAATCTTTAACAACTAAAACGTTTGCTATATGAATAATCCTATTACACGCCAGCAGTTCCTGCAACAGACTGCCATGGCGGGAGCTGCATTCCTGCTTTCATCGCTCGAAAGTTTTGCACTAACAACAGAAGATAAAAAAGTAAAAGTAGCAGTAATTGGCTGCGGAAGTGTTTCAGGTGTATATCTCCCTCATCTTTCAAAATGTTCCTATGTTGAATTGGTGAGTGTATGTGATATTGTTTTTGAAAGAGCACAAAAAAGAGCCCAGGAATTTAATGTGCCTAATCAATATCCGCACATTGATAAACTCCTTGCCGGTGCGCCATTTGATTTAATGCTTACGCTTACCGATATGCAGGAACATGGGCGATTGAATAAAATAGCTTTGAATGCCGGTAAAAATGTGTGGAGCGAAAAGCCAATGGCTAATACATACAAAGAAGGAAGAGCATTATTAGATCTGGCAAAGAGTAAGAACCTCAGAATATGGGGCGCCCCTGCAGTGGTAAACAGCCCGCAGTTTGCATTTATGTCGCAAGCTATACGCGAAGGAAAGTTGGGTAAGGTTTCATCGGCCCATGCACACTATGGGCATCTTGGACCTACATGGTCTGCATTTTTTTATGAAAAGGGCGGTGGCAGTTTGCCCGATCTTGGTGTATACAATATTGCGTCGCTTACGGGATTACTTGGTCCTGCAAAATATGTAATGGCTATGACGAGTATTGTTACACCCGAACGTACAGTTGACAACAAAGGAAAAATAAAAGTGGAAGCGGAAGATAATACAATGTTGTTGATGGATCATGGCGAAGGAATACTTTCACATGTGCAATGTGGCTTCAATTATTTTGATCCATATGGTCATGAAGGAAAGGGACAGAATCAACATACTATCAGTATCTGGGGTACCAAGGGCAATATGGGTTTGGTAGGCTATGACTGGGCACCCTTCGGTGTTGACCTCGCCACTTCGTTTACTGAACCGCCTGTTCGCCATGTACCTGATCCCGGTACATATGTGTGGCAGCAAGGTGCCAGTGTTATAGCTGAGTCAATGATCACAGGTAAAGAGCCCTTGATTGCAGCTGAACATGCACTGCATGTATTGGAAGTAATTGAAGCGGCAAGGGAATCTGGTACTACAGGAAAGAAAATCACATTGCAGTCTACCTTCAAATGGCCGGTAGTATAACATTCGAAAGCAAAGCATATGAATAAGTTTTTTTCATCCGATCCAATAGCCTTGCAAGGTGGTCTTGCGATTGTAAGAGTTATTGTTGGGTTGTTCATGGTCTATCATGGATGGGAAGTATTTGATGCAGCCAAAATGAAAGAATATGCAGGCTGGGATGTGTTCAAAAAATTTCCTTCGGCTACTTTTATGGTGTACTTAGGAAAAGGTGCTGAACTGGTGGCGGGTATTATGCTTACTATAGGATGGTTCACAAGAATTGCGGCTATTATACTGATAGGCACAATGCTCTATATATCATTTTTTGTAGGCAATGGAAAAGTGTGGTATGAAGATCAACACCCATTTTTATTTGTATTGCTGGGAATGGTTTTTTTGTTTGTGGGAGGAAGTAAATACAGTGTAGATGGAATGCGCGGCAGATGAAAATAAATTTTTGGTATTGCCGCAGATGCGCAGATTGATGGAGAGTATATAGAGGTATTCTTAAGATTGAAAGCTGTAAAGCTGTCAATGCTATTATAATTAAATAAATCAGCGAATCTGCGGCTAAAAGTTTTTAATCATTTAAATAAGCTAACTATGAAGCAAAGCTATGGCGAGACGGATTATCCGTTTCAAAAAATCACCTATGAGATTGTTGGTATCTGTATGGAAATTCACCGCATACTTGGAAAAGGGTTTCTTGAGATCGTTTATAAAGATGCTCTGGAGTATGAACTAAAGCAAAGAAATATAGTTTTTGAGAGGGAAAAAGAGTATAGTATTAATTATAAGGATATTGTTTTACCACATAAGTTTTATGCAGATTTTGTAGTGAATAACGAAATAATTGTAGAGTTAAAATCGAAGGCTGGTATAATTGAAGAGCATTACGCACAAGTAATAAATTATCTTGCTATTTCGAAATTGCACGTAGGACTTATAATCAATTTTCATGACAAGTCTTTAGAGCATAAGCGTGTAGTTCTTACAAGATAAATACGATGATTGGTTAAGACTTTTTTTGCTCGCAAGAGCAATTAACAAATCTGTGGTAATCGAACAAAAAGTTTATATAGTATGATTAACGAGTTGTAGATAAATATTAGGCATGATACTCCAAAGAAATCAGCGAATCTGCGGCTAAATAAATGCATATGGTCAGAAAAATAGTGTACGCTTTTTTGTTTACTTTTTTACTTTTTACGGCGAAGGCTCAACAACGTACGTATTGCAACCCCGTGAATATCGATTATGGCTATACGCCTTTCCCAAACTTTGGCGAGTGGGGCAGGCATCGCGCTACTGCTGACCCGGTTATTGTAAATTATAAAGGCGACTATTATTTGTTCAGCACTAACCAATGGGGTTATTGGTGGAGCAATGATATGCTGCATTGGAAATTCAATGAGCGTAAGTTTTTAAGACCATGGAATAAAGTGATGGATGAATTATGCGCTCCCGCTATTGGTATTGTAGGTGATACGATGCTCGTATTCGGCTCTACATACACAAGCACATTTACTTTATGGATGAGCACAGATCCAAAGAATAATGTATGGAAACCATTGGTGGATTCTTTTGAAATAGGTGGATGGGATCCTGCTTTTTTTACCGATGATGACGGAAGATTTTACATGTATAATGGCAGCAGCAATAATTATCCTTTATATGGAATAGAACTTGACCGCAAAACATTCAAACCAATCGGAACCCGCATTCCTATGTATTTGCTGCAATCATGGCGTTATGGATGGCAGCGGTTCGGAGAAAATATGGACAATACTTTCCTCGACCCTTTTATTGAAGGCGCATGGATGACAAAACACAACGGCAAATATTATTTTCAGTATGGAGCGCCGGGTACAGAATTCAGCGGCTATTCAGATGGCGTAGTAGTTGGTAGTAAACCACTATTTGATGGTATTGAAACAATGCCACAATCAGACCCACTAAGCTATAAAGGCGGAGGGTTTTCAAGAGGCGCCGGTCATGGTGCTACTTTCCAGGATAATGATCAGAATTATTGGCATATTTCTACCAGCATTATCTGCGTAAAAAATACATGGGAACGAAGGATGGGTATTTGGCCCGCGGGCTTTGATAAAGATGATGTGATGTGGTGCAATACTGTGTTTGGTGATTATCCGCATTATCTTCCGGGTGTAAAAGATAAAGAGCATGGAAGTTTTGCAGGATGGTACTTGCTGAATTATAAAAAGCCGGTTGCGGTTTCGTCTACACTTGGGAGTTATTATGCCAATAACGCGGTAGATGAAAGTATAAAAACATACTGGAGTGCCGCTTCTGATAATAAAGGAGAATGGATCCAGGCTGATCTTGGAAACATATCTACCGTAAATGCAATACAAATCAATTATGCCGACCAGGATGTAGCAGACGACCGGTTGGGAAAAAGAACAGATCAATATCATCAGTATAAACTGTATTACTCTGTTGATGGCAAAAGCTGGAAAATACTGGTTGATAAAAGCACCAATAAAACAGATGTGCCGCATGAATATGTTGAACTGGAAAAACCGGTGCAGGCAAAATTCATAAAGCTGGAGAATATTCACATGCCTACCGGTAAATTTGCCATCAGTGGTTTAAGAGTATTTGGTAATGGTAACGGAGTAAAACCTGCTGCTGTACAGAATTTAATTGTACTTAGAACGGAGAAGGATAAACGCAGTGCATATATTAAATGGCGACCGGTTGATAATGCCTTCGCATATAACCTGTATTATGGAACAGCGCCTGATAAATTATACAATTGCATTATGATACACGATTTTAATGAATACTGGTTTAAAGCAATGGATAGATTAAAAACATATTACTTTAGCATCGAAGCCATTAATGAAAATGGTGTGTCAGAAAAATCCACATTGATAAAGGCTGAATAAAAAGCACATATTGTAACATGAAAAAGATTTTGCTTTCGGGTTTAAAATTATTCTTAGCGGTATTTGTATATGCGCAGCAGGCTCCCTTTTATGAGGATATTCAACATTTTAAAAAGAAAGACAGCGCTCATTTCCCGGCAAAAGGAGCTGTTTTGTTTATAGGAAGTTCTTCTTTCACCAAGTGGACGGATGTACAGGATTATTTCCCCACGCATACTATTATTAACCGCGGATTCGGAGGGTCAACATTACCGGATGTCATTCATTATGTAAACGACATTGTTTTCCCTTACGATCCCAAACAGGTAGTAATATACTGTGGAGAAAATGATCTGGCTTCTTCAGATACGGTATCAGCAGAAACAGTAGTATCCAGGTTTGTAACACTCTTTACAATGATAAGACAACGCTACAAAAAAACTTCCATTGTATATGTTTCAATGAAGCCAAGTCCCAGCAGAGAAAGATTGTTTCTAAAAATGCAGGCTGCAAATGCTGCCATCAAAACTTTTCTCGGTACACAGAAAAGAACAGTGTTTGTAAATGTATATCCATTAATGCTTGATGCATCAGGCCAACCACGCAAAGAATTATTTGTAGAAGATATGTTGCATATGAATAAGAGCGGGTACGAGATCTGGCAGAAGGCATTGGAGCCGGTACTGAAGTGAGGTGATGAATGTGGAAATGTAAAGCACGGATTTATTCTAAGGATAATGTGGTAGTGATATAGTTTGGCTATGTTCTTTAGCACCGTTCCTTTCCTTTGGAAAGGGATAAGAGGGATAGGCTGAAAATGTGAAATGAAGACGTGCCGGATTTTAATAATAGCAAAGCTCAATAGTGATATACAGATGAAGTGTGCGACGCCTGCCTACCGGACAGGCAGGCAACGAACGATGCAAATGGAGCTAAAAGCTGGCTACATAAAAATATTTTAAATTTTTTTACTGATTCTTAAATATAGTTTATGAGACTTTTTACGGTTGCATTGCTGATTAGTGTATACTTACCTGCTGGCGCACAGGTGAAGCCTGTATCGAAAGACACCAAAATGAACAGCTTTATCTCGTCGTTGATGCAAAAGATGACGGTTGATGAAAAAATTGGTCAATTAAATTTACTCACCGGTGGTGAAGCCACAACCGGATCGGTGGTGAGCTCCGGTGTGGAAAGTAAAATAAAGGCAGGCAATGTAGGTGGCATATTCAGCATGTCTACACCTGCGCGTATCCGTAAGGCACAGGAAATTGCGGTTACGCAAACCCGTATGAAGATCCCTATCATTTTTGGGATGGACGTAATTCATGGATATAAAACCATGTTCCCAATTCCGCTGGGATTATCATGCACATGGAATATGCAACTGATTGAGCGCAGTGCGCAGATCGCAGCCTCGGAAGCAAGCGCGGATGGCTTGAACTGGACTTACTCTCCCATGGTAGATATTGCCCGCGATCCACGCTGGGGTAGAATTTCCGAAGGATCAGGCGAAGATCCTTATCTGGGTTCTGCTATTGCAAAGGCTATGGTAAAAGGTTATCAGCAGGATGATCTTTCAAAAAATAACACCATTATGGCATGTGTAAAACATTTTGCATTGTATGGTGCTGCCGAAGGTGGCAGGGATTATAATACAACCGATATGAGCCGTGTGAGAATGTACAATGAGTACTTACCTCCATACAAGGCCGCAGTAGATGCCGGTGTAGGCAGTATCATGACATCGTTTAATGAAATAGATGGCATCCCTGCCACCGCTAATAAATGGTTGTTTACAGATTTGCTACGCAGGCAATGGGGCTTTAAAGGTTTTGTAGTTACAGACTACACTGCCATAAATGAAATGATTGATCATGGTATGGGCGATCTGCAAAAAGTATCTGAACTTGCGTTGAAGGCCGGAACAGATATGGATATGGTAGGCGAAGGATTTCTTACCACACTAAAAAAATCATTAAAAGAAGGAAAGGTTACGCAACAACAAATTGATGATGCCTGCCGGAAAGTGCTTGAAGCAAAATACAAGCTCGGATTATTTGATGATCCCTATCGTTACTGTAGTGAAGAGCGTGCTTCAAAAGAAATATATACAGATGCGAATAGAAAAGAAGCGAGAGCTATTTCTGCCGAAAGCTTTGTGCTGTTAAAAAACCAGGGCGTGTTGCCGATAAAAAAATCGGGCACTATTGCGTTGATCGGTCCGCTTGCAGATAACAGGGCAAATATGCCCGGCACCTGGAGTGTGTCTGCTGATTTTACAAAGCCCATATCTGTATTGGAAGGATTGAAACAGGTAGCAGGCAACGATGCAAAAATTGTGTATGCCAAAGGATCAAATCTTACTGAAGATAGTTTGCTGGAACAAAGAGCTACCATGTTTGGTAAATCGTTAGGAAGAGATACCCGTAGCGATGAAACATTGCTGAAAGAAGCACTGGATGTAGCGACACAATCGGATGTAATTGTAGCCGCATTGGGCGAAGCAGCAGAAATGACTGGCGAAGCTGCCAGCAGAACAGATCTCGGCATCCCGGATGTACAAAAGAAATTGCTGGAAGCTTTATTAAAAACAGGAAAACCAGTTGTGCTGGTATTATTCGCAGGAAGACCAATGACATTGGTTTGGGAGCAGCAACATGTTCCTGCAATTTTAGATGTATGGTTCCCGGGTTCTGAAGCGGGTACTGCTATTGCAGATGTGCTGTTTGGTGATGTAAATCCTTCTGGTAAACTCAGTACTACGTTTCCGCAGAATGTTGGACAAATTCCTTTATACTATAATCATAAAAATACCGGCAGGCCATTGCCCGATGGACAATGGTTTCAGAAATTCCGTTCTAACTATCTTGATGTATCAAATGATCCTTTATATCCATTTGGATTTGGATTGAGTTATACCACTTTCACGTATGGTGATATTAAGCTCAGTAGTTCATCATTGAAGGCAAATCAGTCTATAAAAGCATCTGTAACGGTTACTAACAGCGGCAGTAAAGATGGAAAGGAAGTAGTGCAGCTATACATTCGCGATATGGTAGGCAGCATTACACGCCCGGTAAAAGAATTAAAAGGATTTCAGAAAATAGAACTAAAAGCCGGTGAATCAAAAACCGTTTCTTTTACAATTTCTGTAGACGATCTGAAATTTTACAACAACGATTTAAAATTTGCAGCAGAACCCGGAGACTTTAAATTGTTTATCGGCACCAACAGCCGCGATGTAAAAGAAACCAATTTTAAATTGTTGTAGATAGCCGCAGATGAGCAGATTGAAATGCTAGAGTAGATGGTTTACTAAAGACTGAAATATTGTACTAAGTTTTTCTTACCTAATAGCAATCTGCGAATCTGCGGCTTTTTTCTTCCGAAAATAATCTGCGAATCTGCGGCAATCCATTTATTTTTATGGCATGCAAAATATAGACAATATCATCTTTGATCTTGGCGGGGTAATTTTAACGCTCGATATGCCAAGAGCCGAACAAAAATTTACCGAACTAGGCGTAAAAAATTATAAGGAGCTTTTTCGAGGTGGCAATGTTTCTTCCTTTTTTAAAGACTACGAAGTTGGCGCTATTGATAACGCTACTTTTCTGGATGAATTAAGAAAACTGGCAGGGTTGCCATTAACCGATGAGCAATTAATGGATGCATGGAATTCCATGCTGGGAATTTTTCCTGAAGAGAGGATTGCATTGTTGCACAAATTGAAATCAAAATATCGTCTTTTTCTTTTCAGCAATACCAATGCTATACACGTGGATGTTTTCAGGAGAATGTATGCAGAGAGTTTTGAGAATAATGTATTTGATGATCATTTTGAAAAAGCATATTACTCACAAGTATTAGGCATGCGCAAACCAGAAACGGCATCTTTCAAACACATCATTGATGAGCTGCAAATAGATCCTTCCAGAACTGTTTTTGTGGACGACTCACTTGCCAATGTTGAAGGTGCTATTGCTGCAGGGTTAAAAGGTTTACATATTAAGCCGGGTACCACCATATTGGATGTGGAATGGTAGAGAATATATTAGTGTTTCAAATGGATAAACTTCGCCATTAAAATAATACTGCGTAAAATTTTATGAACCCTTGTCTGTAACATTTATATGAAACAGGCGTATATAAACTGAATGCTTGAGATTACAGGTATTACTCGCCTCCTGAAGGTGGCTGGTCAGTGTGTCGTTGACTGTTTGAATTTAGTATCTATTTAACGAGCAGGAAGTGTACTTTTACAAAAACAGGGCAAATGCATCTTAGTGATTTAGAAGTGGTAAATGATATTACACCTGAAGCATTCAGGAGTATATATTATGATCAGAACAAGCCGGTAGTATTACGTAACCTTTCCAGGCAATGGCCGGCGTATACCAAATGGACATGGGATTATTTAAAACAGGTGGCCGGTGATAAGAGAATACCTATATACGACAATGTGAAAAGCGATTCCCGCACACCTATTAATAAAGCAGACGGATACACTACGTTTGGTGAGTATGTTGATATGATAAGCAGAGGACCTGCGGAATGGCGCATCTTCTTTTTTAATATCTTTTCTCATGCACCGCAATTAAAGGAAGACTTTATCTGGCCTTCTGATTATGTAGACGGCTTTTTAAAAAGCATGCCTTCCATGTTTGCAGGTGGTAAGGGTTCCATCACACATATGCATTTCGATATTGATCTCCCTAATATAATTCACACACAATTTATTGGCCGAAAAAGAGTGCTGCTGTTTCCTAATGAAGAAAAACATAAACTCTACCGCAAACCTTTTGAAGTGTTGAGCCTGGCTGATTTCAGTAATTATCATGATGATGCCCGGAGTAAAATAGATATTGCAAAATTCCCTGCCATAGAATTAGCACAGGGTTATGAAGTAATACTGGAACATGGTGATACCTTGTTCATGCCCAGCGGATACTGGCATCATATGGAATACCTGGAAAGTGGCTTTGCCATGAGCCTGCGTGCCTGGAATAAGACAATCACAGGTAAAATAAACGGTGGCTGGAATGTAATAGGTATGCGTAATATTGATAACCTTATGAAAAAAACCATTCCAGACAGATGGTATAACTGGAAACAGAAAAAGATTTTCCTCGCGGCCAACAAAGAAATGGCTAAACCTGCGGAAACTAAGGTTTTGGAGTTATCCGAATAGCATAAATAGAAAAAGCTGTTGCCAGAGGCAACAGCTTTTTCTAAAAATTATAAGACTATACTATGCCTGGCTGAATCTTTCTTCTACTTTTTTCCAATTGATGGCATTCCATATTGCAGCCAGGTAATCTGGGCGTTTATTCTGATATTTCAGGTAATAAGCGTGTTCCCAAACATCTACGCCTAATAACGGTGTACCCTTTACTTCAGCTACATCCATTAATGGATTATCCTGGTTAGGTGTGCTGGAAACCTCGAGCTTACCATCTTTTACTATCAGCCATGCCCAACCGCTACCAAAACGGGTAGTGCCTGCAGCATTGAATTTTGTTTTAAACTCATCAAAACTTCCAAATGCCGCATTGATGGCATCTGCAAGTTTGCCTGATGGTGTACCACCAGCGTTTGGTGCCAACGACTCCCAAAAGAAGGTATGGTTCCAGTGACCGCCGCCATTATTGCGTACAGCAGGGCTAATAGCACCGGCGTTTTTAACCAGCTCCTCTAATGATTTATTTTCGTTGGGTGTTCCCGCAATTGCTTTATTTAGATTGTCAACATAAGCCTGGTGATGTTTTCCATGATGAATCTGCATGGTTAAAACATCAATATTAGGTTCGAGTGCGTCGTGCGCATACGGCAGAGCCGGTAATGTAAATGCCATAATCTATTGTTTAAATTTATAAGAATATGTTTATGAAACAGGACGACAAATTTACTGAGTTATGTGATTCGGTTTTTTATTTTATTATCAATGCCTAATTAAGATATGGTTATCACAAATAATGCCGCAATCCATCTAATAATTATCAAAAACAATGAATAATTGTTTGTTTTATACAATCAAAATTCCCTATTTTTGCCGCCCCGAAAGGGAAATATTCCTCCTTAGCTCAGTTGGTTAGAGCATCTGACTGTTAATCAGAGGGTCTCTGGTTCAAGTCCAGAAGGGGGAGCAAACCGTTCAGTCAAAAGCTGAGCGGTTTTTTGCTTTATTATGCGGGTGAGACGCAACTAATGTAGATAAACCACTCCATTGTATAACGTGTACCTGTTTATATTTTTTGCATAAGATGAATATAAGTGTTGCAGCAAATTAATGAATCCCAGCTACTCCTTCATACAATAACAAACGCAAGATATCTGCATCTCTCAAGTGCCAGCTTCCCCACGAAATAGGCGTATCGCCATTGGCATCTTTTGCTGTTGGATCTGCCCCTGCATCTAATAACATTTTCACAATAGCTATATTACCATATGCTGCTGCCCTGTGCAATGGCGTTTCTCCTTTAACATATGCATCTCTCATAAAACACAGGGTTGATTTACCCTGTATTGTTTTCTTATTAACATCAATACCGGCAGCAATTAAAATCTCTACAATTTCAGCTCGCTCATCCATTTCACTTCTTTTGCAAATAGTATAATGCAAAGCATTTTCTCCTGTGTCTGTAAAAACAAAATTGACATCTTCACCTTTATCTAATAACCATTTTACAGAATCTACTTTTCCGTTGTAGGCAGCATTGCAGAGCAGGTTAGCATCATGAAATGAGATTTTTGCACCTAAACCGTAAAATAAATCCAGTGCTTGTATATTACCTTCCCATGCAGCAGTGAATATGGCAGAGTTACCCCAGGCATCAATGTAATTTATATTTGCACCTTGATTAACTAATTTTTCAACGGCTGCTAAGTCACCAATAGAAGCTGCTGCCAGCATTTTTTCATCCAGGTTATTCATTTCATTTGTAGATATACTGTTATGAAAATTGTTTTTTAAAACTTCAGGCATCTTTTTGCATAATGGCTCTTACCTGAACTTCTAAATCATCAAGGCTAAGAAAATTTTTAAAATCGATTGTCGCCAGCATTGCTCTCAAATAAGTTACGAGATCAAGAATAAGTTCTAAAGGATGCGCTTCATAACCAAACATATTTTGATCAAAATTAGTTCCTACGAGTAAACCATCGTTACTCATTCCAACACACCAGTTTTCCATAAATTCCGAGAGAGAAATTTCAACAACCTGGTAATCCTGCCATTCGTTTTTAATGCAGGATTTTGCTAACGCTTTTTCAGACCAAAAGCAAATTATTCCAATGGGTTCATCATTATCATCTTCAGAAGCATTAGAACTTGAGGTAGCAAATCCATCTTCTGATTCCAGTCCATAAACAATTCCAGTGTCACACACTTTCTTTATAAACTTTTGATGCCTTTGTTTAACTGCAATGTGATCCTGGTACATGATAGGTATATTTAAACAGACTGCTTATACCACATACCCATTTCCAAAGAATGTTGCAAATCATACTTTGCGAAGGGCTCATGTTATAAGCCTATTGTTGTGAAACGGGATGAATTAAATGTATTGCTATTTCCGGAGTTCTGAAAATATATTGTCCCGATATTCTGATAGTATATAAAATACCCTGAAAATATTAAAAGGTGGGATACAATTTATGTATGCGATTTACCCATTCGTGTATTTCAGCTTCTGAAATTTCATTAGCATTGAAATTAGCGAGGCTGAAACGTATTGCACGCTTGTTGCTGTTGGAAATAAAAACAAAATTACCGCTGATATAGAAAGTGTAATTCTCCAATCCCGCAGGAGTATCTATTTTCCTGAAATTACTTGCATTGGTGAAGGCCTCAAAATCTGTCAGCACACTTATATTGTTCATGCCGCAAAAATAAGACAAATCAAATAAGTTCACATGTTTTGCACAAAATTTCCATAATTTATAATAATTACTAAACATATAGAGCGTAAAAATCATGTGCACTTTATATTTTTTAAGTACAAGTACTGTACTGGTTGCAGATATTACGTAGAGAAATACTTGGGAAAATTATAAAAGAAAATAAACGCGGAATTTATTCCCCAATTTATAGCTAGTATTTTTTTTATTACATTCGGCTAAATAAAAAACATGTCCAACAAAACAGCAATAGTATCAGGTGCCACAGGAAATATGGGACAGGCAGTAGTAAAAAAATTTCTGAGTGAAAATTTTACAGTCATTGGAACAATAGCACCAGGTGATCATGTAAAGATGGATATAGCGAACGAAAAACTTGAAACAGCAGAAGTGGATTTAATGAGTGAAGAAAATGCTCAAGAGTTTGTTGCATCCGTAATAAAAAAACATGGGAGTATAGATGCTGCTATATTAACCGTTGGTGGTTTTGCAATGGGATCGATAGCGCAAACAACTACAAAAGATATTTTAAAGCAATACCAGCTCAATTTTGAAACGGCTTATAATACTGCTCGACCCATATTTCAGCAAATGCTGCAACAGGGTGATGGTCGCATATTTATCATTGGCTCACGTCCAGGTCTTGATATGAAATTTGGAAAAGGAATGGTAGCGTATAGTCTTGCAAAATCATTGATATTTCGTTTAGCAGAATTAATGAATGATGAAGCCAAAGGAAAAAACGTGGTAACAAGTGTGATAGTGCCGAGCACCATTGATACACCACAAAACCGGAAATCGATGCCGGGTGTTGATGCAGCTAAATGGGTAAAACCAGAAGCTATTGCAGATGTATTGTATTTTTATTGCAGCGATGAAGCTGCCACTTTGCGGGAACCGGTTATAAAAATATACAACAACGCCTGATTAGATAGGACTGTATTGACGGCTAAGCGCAATTTTATTTTGCTGTAACCTCATCCATCACCCAATTGGCTCTTGCACCTGTTTCGCCAGTGCTGGGGCATTTACCTTCGCCTCTTAATTCTTTTACGATGGTTTCAAGTAAAGGTTGTTGTACATGTGGTGGATAAGGCACGTCGAATTCCTGTTTGCCTTCTGCAGTTTCTACCGTTATCTTACTGCTTTCAAAAAATGAAAATATAATTTTTCCTTTTGAACCAATAAACTCACCTTGATCAATACGTTGTTCCTTATTTACACTATAACACCAACTACCGTTGCCTACAATACCATTCTCAAATTCATAATTCGCTACTGTTACATCATCTGCTTTATACATGCCTGCCTGGTTACGAGCGATGCCTGTTGCATATTTTATAGGGCCGAATATGTATTCCAGTATATCAAACTGGTGAGAAGCAAGATCATGAAAATGGCCGCCTCCTGAAATTTCAGGAAATACACGCCACCTCGGTTGTGGATGTTCACCTACCTCTTCATCATAAGGCTGCCAATGCAGGTTAATATTAATACAACGGATATCGCCGATTACTTTTTGTTCAACAAGATTTTTCAACGTAATAAAATAGGGTAGGGTTCTCCGGTAGTATGCCACAAAAACGGGTACGCCTGCTTCAAGCCCCAGCCTGTTTATTTCAGCGCATTCAGCAAAATTTCTCGCCATTGGCTTTTCAATATACACAGCCTTGCCAGCCTTGATTACTTTTGCTGCATATTCAAGATGTACGTCAGGTGGAGTGGCAATATATACCGCGTTTACTTCGGAGTCGGCAATCAGTTTATCTACATCATCATACCAGCGGGCTACACCATGCCGCTTTGCATAATCTTCAGCCTTTTCTATTTTGCGGGCCATCACAGCTACCAACTGTGAATGATTTACTTTATTGATGGCGGGAGCACCACTCTTTTTTTCGGTTACGTTACCGCAACCTATCATTCCCCATTTTATTTCCTGCATATATTTTTTACGCCCCAACCTTTCGGGGTTATTATAATTTGACTACTTTGGAGTCGGTTATTAAATTACAGGCGTGATATCTTCATTATTGTTACCAGTACTATCTCCTGCTGCCTTTTTTATAATGCCTATATCGTTGCTTAATTTCTGGCTGAACAATGCAATATCGGAGCTGTGTACAACTATGTTGGCGCCTTCGTTTATCCATTTAACCTGCCTTTCGGGCTCCAGGGAAAAATGAATGCCGATGGATAATCCTTTCTTTCGTGTAGTATGAATAATATATGTAACTGCTTTTTCAAATTCAGGATGATCATATTGCTCTGGTATTCCAAGACTGATGGATAAATCATGCGGACCGATAAATACAGCATCTAATCCGGGTACACTCAATAATGCATCCAGCTTATCCATAGCCGGCACACTCTCAATATTGGCAATGCATATATTGCCTGCATTGTAATTGTTGAGGTAGGTTTTCATTTCTGTACTCAAAGGATGACTACCATCTAATACTTTTTGAAGGATCTCGCCTTTTAGGGGCCGAAGCTTTGTGGCGCCCACCAGGTCTTTTATCTGCTCAACAGATTCAAGATAAGGTGCAATTACTCCTTTGGCGCCGGCATCAATAGCCTGGCAGGCCAAATAGGTATCAGGTGCAGGAATACGTACAATGGGCGTTATACCATAAGCCATCATTACCTGACACATCCTGGCCATATCCGCCCGGTTTAATGCAATATGTTCTGTATCTACAAATGCAAAGTCAAGCCCTGCTTTTTTAAAAATCATCGGCCAGCCTGGTGATATAGAAGTAAAGCAGGTGCCGTATACATTTTTGCCCTGCTTTAATTTGTTAAGTAAACTCATTGCTTCGCTCATGGATCTGTTTGATGTTTATAGTTTATCGTTTGTGTTATCTCACGTCTATTTTTTGTCGGCTCACATTACAATCATTTACTTCGTCATCCGGGCAGGATCTACTACCACGTACTTGATCGACTTTGTTTTTTCTCCTGTGTGATAGGAATACGTCATATGCAATAATCCATCCGCTGCCTGTATAAGGCAAGGATACGAATAGCCTCCATCGTTTTTTGCATGATCTTCAATTTTGGTTTTCCATTTCCAGGTAGCGCCTTCATCATCTGAAAGATATAAACTCAATTGATACCTGCCATCATCAATATCATTTCCTAAAAAAGCCCAGGTTCCATTTTTTAATACACATACTTCAACACTGGCAGTATTGGGTATATCGGTTTTGCGTGCCACCGTCCAGCTATCACCATTGGTTTTTGATTCGCTCATTTGTACGCGGGTAGGATCATCACCACTATCACGCATATACGCTACTATGGTGCCATCTTTTTTTCTGGGCCAATGCTGGTTGTATAGGGCCGCGGCCTACAATGGGCAAACCGGGTCTCCAGGTCTCGCCATCATCATCGGAGATAGCGGTAATAGAAAAATTAAATGCATCAGAATATAAAGGCAGTAAAATTCTTCCTCCTGGGGTTATCAATGGTTTAATCCTGGTCATCCAACCAGTGCTTCGCTTTTTGAGGTCTTTTGCAGCTTCTGTAATTGTCTTATCATACGGTTGTGCATATTCACTCCACCCATGTCCATCTTTAGGCAGCTCCTTCAAACGTGCAGCTACCTCTTCAGCAAAATCAATTCCGGGCTTTAGTAGAATATTATCCTGCCAGTTCCACACAGGCGCACCTGGCTTTAAGTAATCAGTGGAAGTTCTATATTTAAGAATGGAATATTCCCAAGAATTTGCCTGCACCGCTATCCATACCAAAAACAATTTACCTTTTTTGTTGAGAAATAATACGGGATTACAATCAGGTAGCCCAGGTGTATCTCCCATTAAAAATGGCTCACTCCATTTTTTCTCTCCTTTTCTTAATCTGGCACCCATGATTTTTACATCATCAGCACTTCTTTCTCCGCTACCATAAAACCAAACAGCCAGGTAATCACCATTAGGTAAGAAAACCAGGCTGCTTCCATGCACGTGCTTTTCCTGCAAAGGAAAAATAAGCGAAGATTCCACGATAGGTGATTGTGCTGAAGCAATAACTATGGTAATACATGATAAAAATAAAAGCAGAAATCTTTTCATAAGCGATGATAATAACCAAGGCATAAAGAGCATATACTTATCAAACCATACTCAAGTATTAGACTGAAGCCAGGTAATCAGCTATCGGCAATCAGCAATCAGCTTTCAACAATTAATAATCTGTAATCTATAAGAAACCTTACACCTTTCCTACATACAGCATATGTTATAAAGAATGGTCTGATGATCCATATACCTGCAACCGGTTTTTAAGATGGCCTACTTCGTTTTGCAGGGTTTGTACCTTTTTTAGCAGATTGGCTATTACATCTATACCTTCCATATTTATATTAAGATCGTAATGAAGTCTGATAAATTTTTCCAGTTCACTCAACTGTGCGGTATGAAGAAATGGTTTCTCTTCAACCGTAATAATTTCTATCAAACCATACTCATTCAATGACTGTATAAACGATAGTTCAATGTTATACTGTATACAACATTCATCCTGTGTTATAAGTTCGGGTGTTGCCTGCATAAACAATATATTAAGATTGAGATAATTCGCGGAACAATTCTTTTTGCTTTTCGGTTAGCCCTGTTGGCATTTTTATATTCCAGGTAACAATCAAATCTCCAAACTCACCTTCTTTCTTATATACCGGAAATCCTTTGCCCTTTAATCTTGTTTTAGCGCCGTTTTGGGTTTCGGCATTTATTTTCAATTTTACTTTGCCATTCATTGTATCAATTGTTTTATCGCCACCCAACACTGCCGTATAAATATCAAGATCAACTGTGGTGTATAAATCATCTCCCAATCTTTTAAAAACCGGATCTTCTGCAATATTGAAAGTGAGAAGCAGATCACCTGCCGGTCCACCATTTATGCCGGGAGCTCCATATCCTTTTAATTTTATGGTTTGCCCATTGGCTGCCCCCGCAGGAATAGTAATGCGTATATTTTTATCGTTAATGGTGAACGTGCGTTGTTGTGTAGTATACACATCTCTTAAACTAAGTTGTAATTCTCCGTTATAATCCTGCCCGCGAAATTGCGCCCTGCTTCTTCCTCCTGCGCCGGAAGTACCTCCAAACATCGAAGTAAAAAAATCAGAAAAATCACCTGAAGAAAAATCTCCGCCAAAAGAACCACCGTCACCAAAATTGTAAGATGACCCGCTATTTTGCTGGCGCGATTGTTTGACCTTTTCAAATTCTTCCGCATGCTGCCAGTTTTCTCCGTACTGATCGTATTTTTTTCTTTTTTCAGGGTCGCTCAATACTTCATTCGCCTCGTTGATCTGCTGAAACTTTTTATTCGCCTCTTTATCGTTAGGGTTTAAATCAGGATGATGCTGACGCGCCAATTTGCGGTAAGCTTTCTTTATATCATCCTGTGTAGCATTTTTTTCCAGTCCCAATACCTTATAATAATCTATATAATCCATGAGCTTATCTTATGATAATGAAATAAGAATATAAATTTACGAAACCTCCATCAATGCAATATTTCAATATAATAACAGCACTAAGGGTATCCGCAACCGTCAGTAAATTATATTAATGCTGCAACAAGTTCATAATCAATGAATATTTTATTCTACTACAGAGTTTGTAGATAAGCGGGGAGGACAATTACCCTTAGTATACTAAGTATTTTTTGAATAGAGCCGTATTTTCTGCAGCATAAAAGCCCTTATTTTCCTGCTTTCCGGGCGATAAAGCGCTTAAACAAAAGGGTAAATGCATTTCATCGGCAAAATTTGTCCTATAATCGAATAAGGGTATACCCGTATCATAACCTTTACCAATTCGCGTTTATATATCAAACCGTATTTTATGAAAAAGATTTCAATACTACTTGTCGCTTTCGCAATCGCAACTGGCTTAAAAGCTCAGAACAACAATTATCATTTTATATCTCAGTTACATCAGAGCGTTAAGTACGACTCTGCTAACAAAGCATACTTTGTTGATAAAGAAATAAACAAAGTAGCTACTATTAATGTGAGCGAAAACGCTGTTTCGTTTATAACTACTGAAGGTAACACATCATATATCACTACTATTAAGATTGATGCTGCGCAGTTGGATTCATTAGATAAGAAGATGAGCTTCTCTATAAATGGTATAGAAACCAAAACCGGTAAACATGTGAAATTAGGTTTTTGGTTTATTGGTGAAGACCTTGATGAGGTTAACTACATAGATGTAGCTTCACAAGAAGTAGTTGGTTTTAAAGATTTAACTTATGCTAACGGTAGTGAAGTAAACACTTCTGCCAAGGCGGTAGTAAGCGCTAAAATCAAATAAGATTTACTGAAAATTACGAACAAGTAGGATCTCTATATAAACTTTTCACTGGTCAAAAGAGGTGTCTTCGCAAGGAGATGCCTTTTTTGCTTTTATGCGGGTATTCTTTTATTCAAAGCATGCGATGGTGTTATTACGCTCCTTTTTGAAACATTTTTCTTTCGCCTTCCCCACCAGATATAAAACCCGGTTATGGGTAAACCGCTGCAAATAAAGCTAACGATAAATGCAAGTATTTTGCCTGGCAGCCCAAGAATAGTGCCTGTATGAATGAAATAATTCATGTTGCGTAGTTTTTCGCCGGTCTGCTTGTCTTTGTAATATTTTATATCAAGATTTTTACCGGTATATTGATCATAGCTGTAAGTTGTCCAATGATAACCACTGCGACCCTCCTCGCTATATCCGTATATGGCATCTTTTTTTGCTTCAGGAATTCCGATATAAAATATATTATCATTACGGTTCCGGTTTTTCATATCACCCAATATAGCATCGTATACACTATACTGTATAGATGTATTTGTTGTGTCAGAAGTGTAGGTCTTTTCTGTTTCAGTACTTTCACCGCCGTTTGCTATCCATTGCACACTATTATCAAAAGCAGGAAAAGCCCACACTAAACCAGTAAGAGCGATCAGCAATGCAAATATTAGAGCGTAAAAACCAAGTATATTATGGAGATCGTAATTCTTACGTTTCCACTTGGTTGTTTTCTTCCACTTAAACGAGAAACGTTGCCTGGCAGCAGCTTTGTTTTTTGGCCACCACAATATCAATCCTGTTAACAGCATTACAATAAATACTACTGTGCTCCACCCGATAATTTTTTTTCCGGTTTGCTCCAGCAATAAATCGTAATGTACAATCAAAATAACCCTGAATAACTCTATTTTGGCATTTTCTACTTTCAAAACCTTACCTGTATATGGGTTCAGGTATACGACGTAGGAATATTCAAGCGCATTAAAATAATTCCAGCCATCAGGGTTTTCTTTGGCTGCAGAAAAAGCAATTGTTCTATTGTTTGCTTCATCAATATCAATACTATTAATAGGATATGCTTTGCCGATAGCTTGTTGAGCCAGGGGTAATAATTGCTGTAATGAAAGTTTGGGCGATTGTTGGGGTTGTGTAAAGTACCTGTCTTTATAAATAGCATCCTTTATCTCGTACTCAAACGCAAGTAAACATCCTGTTAAGCCCAATATAAACACTACCAGCCCGGATGTTAATCCGAGCCAGAGGTGTGTTGTGCCGATTATTTTTTTTGCTGTCACAGTGTGAATAGGTTTAAGGCAAAAGGTGTAGGGCGAAAGGCTTCAAGTTTCAGGTTTACTCCTTTTACCTTAAACCCTATACCATTTTCCTTTTAAAACTTGATTGCCAGGTCTGCAGCAAAATTTCTTGTAGGATTATATATGCCCCAATTGTCCCAGTATTGAACGTTACCTATGTTATTCAATTTAAATCCAACACGCCATTTAGCATCTTCATAAAATAAGGTGCCATTTACTACACTGTATGAAGGGATAGTGATAGTATTAGCTTCATCAAAAAAACACGCACTCACATAATTGCCTCCTGCGCCTAATCCAAAATTTTTCAAAGCGCCGTTGCTGATCCTATAGCTGATCCAGTAATTGGCCATGTTTTGCGGTACACCCGAAACAAAGTTGCCAACGTTTGTTTTTGCATCTACAATTTTATTCTCATTATAGCCATAACCCAGCATAATGTTAAGTCCCGCTACCGGATTTGCCAGCAATTCAAATTCAATACCCCTGCTGCGTTGTTTACCATCCTGGAAAGCTTTAAAGTCATTATCACTATCATAACGGATAGCGTTGTTGATGTCAATATTATAATAACTCAATGTTGAATTCAGTTTTCCATTAAACAGTTCTGCTTTAATGCCTGCCTCCCATTGTTTAGCATATACAGGCTTAGGCATCAATATTGAACCATCAGGCTGTTGTATAGGCCCGTTGTTTTGAAATCCGCTCATGTAATTACCAAAAACAGAAACCTTCTTTTTTACCAACTGGTATACTAAACCAAGTTTAGGTGCTATAGAATTCTGGTTATAAGGATCGCCCCACAAGCCACCTGCGGTTTGTATATACCTGTCGAAACGAAGGCTTAACATTGCGTACAACCTGTCGCTTACATTCAATACTTCTGATACATATGCTCCAAGAAAATCATTTTTAATTACACCCCAGTCATTCACGTATCCTATCTGAGATAATATTTTATCGGTAGTGAACCGGCTCACAAGATTGTAAGGTTGTTTAACATTTACGGTATCAAATTCCGGATTAGTATATTTACCCATACCATCACTATTGTAGTTGGTATAGCTGAAACCAATGAGCAGCGTGTGTTTTAAGAAGCCTGTATTGAATTTGCCGACAAAATTTTGCTGAGCGTTGATATATGTATTTCTAACTGGTCCCCAAATACCCACCCATCTTGATACACTGTCTCTTCCCATCCAGGTATTATATGTTTGATAGCTGTATTCTACCTGTTCATTCACATAAGAAAGATCGGTGTTTGACGTCCAGTTATCGTTGATCTTATACTTAACATTCAAAAAGAACTTTTGCGATTGCGTTTTTGAATCCAGGTCATTATCATATAATGATTGCCTGAATGCCAAAGGAAGATCTTTGTAATTAGTATAACCAGATTCTGCATTTACAACGGTATAAGTAGGCCTGGTAGAATTGGCTGCATAAATTTCAGCATCTAACAAAATCGAAAGTTTATGGTTCACTTTAAATAATACACTTGGTGCCAATGCAACGGTATTATTAAATCCAAATGTGCTGAAATTATTCTGGCGATTAATAGCGGCATTAACACGGAGCAATGTTGTTTTATCTTCATTAATAGCAGTATTAACGTCGGCAGTTAATCGCGCTAAACCAAAACTACCCATTGTAAAATCTACCTTTCCAAAAAAGCCTTCTGTAGGTTTTTTGGTTACGAGGTTTACCAATCCACCAAAAGAAGATATACCTGCACCAAACAAGGCTCCCGAAGGTCCTTTTATAAATTCTATGCGCTCAATATTTGATACATCTGCGCTGGAACGACCTAAAGTAGATTGCAAACCATTGCGGGCTCCGATTTCAGTACCAAACCCACGGGAGGTAATGCCAATGCCACCGCTTGGATAAGCCGTAGGAACTACGCCAGGTGCAGATTTCAACCCATCAATCATCGTAGTTACAATCTGTTCTTTCATCAATTCTTTTCCAACAACACTATATACCTGCGGGTTTTCAAGGTTCGAAATGGGCATACGTGCTACCTGGTCAGATTCCTTTGAAGTAATGCGTTGCCGCTGTGTAGTAATTACGATTTCTTCTAACTGGCTTGAGCTCTGACTTACGCTGAAATCAACAGTGCTTGCTGCGTTTGCCGACACCGTAACTTTTTCTTTCGCCTCAATAATACCAATAGTAGAAATTTTCAAAATATAGGTACCGGGCTTTACATTCTTGATTTCATATTCTCCCGAGTGATTGGTAATAGCCCCGCGACCGGATTTTTCAAGCACTACTGAAATGCTTTCAGCAGGTTTTCCGTCCGAAGAAATGATGGTTCCTTTTACGGATCCATTTTGTGCCTGGGAAAAAAGAATACTTAAAATGAAGCTAACCGACAGCGTTAGTTTTTTAATACGCATATATGTATTGGTTGTTTATGGTGATCTGTTTTTATTAAACGAAAAGCAAGCGGGTGACTGGCGGAGATGTGTAACACTTGCATAAAAATTTTCTTTCTGCAGGCGACATCTTTACCGGGTCGCAAATTTGAGATATCTGCTCTTCGTCTATTTGCCGGAAGCGGAAATATAATTTACGAATTAGGAAAACTTACAGTATTATGACAAACACTAACAGTAAACCATAAACGAAAAAAGGTGTGATTGCTCACACCTTTTAGTTTCAAATTATTTTAGCCCAACGGGGCATAACTTTCATTAAGCGCTTTGAACGTTATTCACTCTTCCGGGTTTTATCAATAGCATCTAACAAACCGTCTCTAAAAGTATCTTCTGCTAATTGCCAGAACATAATGCCGTTGAGTTTATACTTGAATACATATTCAGTTTTTAACTGAACGGAATGTATATTATCATAAGAAGCCATTAGTCTTCTTTGCGCATTAAAAGAATAGGGTGCGTTTGCAGTACTATCCCAGTATTGTGTAAAGCCATTGGCGGTGCTTAGCGTATCAGCCTGGTGATTGTACGACAGCCCCTTGAAAAACCTGCCACTCCGGTATAACCCGTTATTGAGTGTATCGTTCACTTCATATATTCTTGCATAAAAAGCAGCACCCACAACAATTTTATCAGCAGGAACACCAGCCGAAAGCATCATCTGCACACCATTATCAGTTGACTCTTTTTGTTCAGGTGTTGAATACAATGGCGTATGATGACCGCTTTTAGTAGTATAACCGTTTACCAGGTCATAGCTCATGAGGTTTACCCTGTCTACAATTTTCATCACTTTTTTCCATTCAATAGATGAGTCAATAAATGATGTAAACCCACCAGCAGCAAAACTGATCTCATTTTTTTTGCCCAATTGCTTCCTGAGCCTTTTTACAAGGTCTGTAAAAGCAGGTTTATCTTCAGCACTGAAAGGATGACCTGGATGACCTGCTATGGCCGGGTATTCCCAATCCAGATCAATACCATCTGTTCCAAAGTAATCGTTGATTTCTTTTACAGACTTCGCAAATTCTTTTCTGCCTTTGCGCGTTATAAACACGGGCGAACAGGTTTCACAGCCACCCCAGCCACCA
Source organism: Agriterribacter sp. (assembly GCA_047600465.1). Taxonomy (GTDB): domain Bacteria; phylum Bacteroidota; class Bacteroidia; order Chitinophagales; family Chitinophagaceae; genus Agriterribacter. Next base: position 784,808 of record JASGKU010000004.1, on the reverse strand, counting down.
AGCGACAGAATTATTTTAAGATTTGGGTTTCGGCTTTTTAATGAAACCATTTTCTGAATCGTGGCTGTGTCACGAGCGCTTCCGATATAGAGACGATTGCCATTTAAATGGCAGAAGCAGAATATAAGATGCGTTAGTTTTTCTACCTCAAAGCTGTCAATCATATTAGACCTTCCGGCATAATATGCAATCACGGCAATGTCTTTTTTATCCTTATTTGTTTGAGCTGATGTGGAGATACAAATCGAATTCAAAATAATGCATACTGCCAAAAAAAATCTGTTCATATATAAATGTACTTATTGGAGTGGTTGAAATGGCAGCGTGTAAATATAAAGAAGTCTATCAAATATTATGATTATAAAGGTACTAATTATATATCCTTTATATAAATGGCAATTCGTTAGAAAGAAAAATACTATATGAAAAAACCAGGAATGGTTGTATATACAGATTGTAATATTATAATTTTAATAATCAGGAAGCAGTTTTATCTTCCTGCTGGTCGGCAAGCCACCGGGTAAATTTATACCTGGGTAATATTTTATCCGTTTGTTGTTTTATCCATTTAGATATAATCTCAAATACAATAAAACCTATGATGATAGATATGCCTAATTCAAAAAAATGAAAAGTATCTTTATCTACCACTGTTTTTTTCGCCGTTAATCCCCAGATATTCCTGATGCTGCGTGTAGTAAAAAAATGAGCAACCAATTTTGTGGATGCCATACCAATTACAAAGCCCAGGAAGTTTCCCGCGAAATTGTTATATACATAACCCATGAATTTTTTGGAAAGATTATTTTTCACTGATGATAGTTTTGATGCTAACGAGGTTTGAAGGTACAAATTGTGGTATTGTGATAGCTATTAGCAATCAGCAGTCGGCTTTCAGGGAAATCAGGAATCTCAAAATCAGAAATCTTAAATTCTTCAAAGTTGTTATCTTTAAGTCAATACATTTATACTTTACCTGTTTAATTATGAGCCAACACAACTTCAGCCGCCGCCAGTTTATTCGTGGCACATCTGCAGCGCTTACGCTTGCTGCCCTTCGTGCAAATGGTATGAATTTTTATTCGCCTGCTCCAGCTAAAAGGGTAGCATTGATAGGCACAGGCTGGTACGGAAAAAGCGATCTGTTCAGGCTCATCCAGGTTTCGCCGGTTGATGTGGTGGCGCTTTGCGATGTAGATAAGCATCTTTTAAATGGTGCAGCAGATATGGTAAGCCAGCGACAGAAAAGCCATAAAAAACCGGTGTTATATGGCGATTATCGTAAACTTTTAGCCGAACAAAAACCTGATATTGTATTAATAGGTACACCTGATCACTGGCACGCTTTGCAAACCATTGAAGCAGTAAAAGCCGGAGCACACGTATATGTGCAAAAACCCATCAGTGTGGATGTGCTGGAAGGAGAGGCGATGGTAGCTACCGCCAGAAAATACAACCGGGTAGTGCAGGTAGGCACACAACGAAAAAGTACACCCCATTTGATTGAAGCAAAAAAGAATATTGTAGATGCCGGTTTGCTTGGCAAAGTATCGCATGTAGAGATGTGCTGCTATTTTCATATGCGCAATAATGGCAATCCTCCTGTGCAGGCAGTACCTGATTTTTTTGATTACGAAATGTGGACAGGACCTGCACCTATGCGTCCATATGATGGATTACCACATGTACGCTGGTGGCGTACTTTTATGGAATATGGAAATGGCATAATGGGCGATATGTGTGTGCACATGCTCGACACCGTTAGATGGATGCTCAACCTTGGCTGGCCAAAACGCATCAGTTCAACAGGTGGCATTTTTGTAGATAAAGAAGGCAAAAGCAATATTGCCGATACACAGTCGGCCATTTTTGAATACGATGGATTGAATTGCGTATGGCAGCACCGTAGCTGGGGTACACCGCCTGATCCGGAATATCCGTGGTCTTTCAAACTGTATGGTGAAAAAGGTACGCTCTGCGCCAGTACCATGCAATACGATTTCATCCCCGAAGGCAAAGGACAAAAAATCCACAAAGATGTAGTGTATGAAAAAGAAAAATATCCCGAAGATCTTACAGAACCGGATATAGAACTGAACGCTGCTCCTGCAACACGTTTACATATGCTCGATTTTTTAAAAGCGATTGAAAATAACAGCAAACCTATTGCAGATATTGAACAAGGACATATTTCAACCGCAAGCTGTATCATTGCTAATCTTGCTATGAAACTCGGAAGACCGCTGAGTTATGATCCCGTAAAAAAAGAAATTATCGGCGATCCTGAAGCCACTAAATTATTGCAACGCCCTTATAGAGAGCCATGGATACATCCTGTGATTTAATTTGTAGTAGGTTTTACAAACTGCATTTCGTATAGCTGAGCGTATAGCCCATCATTTTTTATTAAATCAGTATGCGGTCCCATTTCTTTTATCTCGCCTTTATCAAGCACCAGTATTTTATCTGCTTTGCTGATGGTAGAAAGACGGTGCGCAATAATAATGGAGGTTCTTCCTTCTATTAAAGTATCTATGGCGTGTTGAATCAATTGCTCGCTTTCTGTATCAACAGAAGAAGTAGCTTCATCAAGTATAAGTATGGAAGGATTATACAATAAGGCGCGGATAAAAGAAAGCAGTTGGCGTTGACCAAGTGATAAGGTGCTGCCTCTTTCCATAACATTGTAATCGTAATTGCCGGGCAGCTGCATAATAAAATCGTGCATGCCTATAAGTTTAGCAGCGTGTATTACTGCTTCTCTGCTAATAGCCTCATTACGCAGCGTTACATTTTCCATTATCGAACCGGAAAATAGAAACACATCCTGCAGCACTATTCCAATATTACTTCGTAATGCATCCAACCTGTATTGTTCAATATTTACATCGTCTATAGTAATAGCACCTTTTTGAATGTGATAAAGTCGATTAATAAGGCTGATAATAGAGGTTTTACCGCTGCCTGTATGCCCAACAATGGCGAGGGTTTCTCCGGGCTGTATGGTAAATGATATATCTTTTAAAACATAATTGGCAGCATCGTATGCAAACCATACTTTATTGAATGCTATTTTTCCGTTTACAGTCGCCGGGGCATAAGTTCCTTCCTTCACAATAAAATCATCATTGTCCATCACTTTAAAAATTCTTTCACTTGCCACCATGCCCATCTGCAATACATTAAACTTATCAGCAATTACACGCAATGGCCTGAACAGTAAGTTGAGGTACAACATAAATGCAATCATCACACCTAAGGTTGCTTTTCCCTCCAGTGTTCCCTGGGCGCTCCACCATATCATCAGCCCCATAGAAACAGCCAATATTATTTCTACAAACGGAAAAAAAACAGAGTATGCAAAAATGGCTTTGATATTGGCGTTGCGATGTTCTTTGTTTATCTTTTTGAATTTCGCGAATTCCCTGTCTTCTGCAGCAAAAGCCTGTACAATTGCCATGCCTGTAATATGCTCCTGTACAAAAGCATTCAGTTGCGCCACTGCATTGCGCACCCTGTAAAACGATGCATTTACACTTTCTTTAAACCACCACGTAACAATAATGAGCACAGGTAAAATAGACATGCATATTAAAGTGAGTTGCCAATCTGTAACAAACATTACTGCAAGAATGGCGAAAATAGCGAGCAGATCGGCTATGATGGGAATAAGTCCATCTGAAAAAATATCGTTGATAGATTCAATATCATTAATGGTTCTGGTAGTGAGCGTACCAATAGGTGTTTTATCAAACTGACCAAGATTAAGGTGCACGATTTTTTTGTATACTGCTATGCGCATATCCTTTACCACTGTTTGTCCTAACCAGGAGGTTAAGAAAGAAAACAAAAAGCGCAATGCGGTTTCAATTAAAAGAAGTCCTATTTGAAGAACCGTAATCCAGATCACAATGTTCACAAAACCACCTCTTATATATTTATCAACAGTTTGCTGAATAAGCCATGGACGAAGAGGAGAGATGGCTGCCAGCACAACTGCCAAAACAATCGAATTGATCAACTGCTTTCTGTAAGGCGAAGTGTACGTGAATACTCTTTTGAGCGAACTGAAATCAAAAAATTTTTTAGCCGGAGATTGTGTTGACATAATGCGACCGCAAAATTAGGGAAATAAAAGCGGAAGGTATTTGCCGTCTAAACAAGCTGTTATCATCTTCATAATATTTATTATCTTAATGCTGTTTCTCGGTTTCTTCTGCATTTGGTCTATTATTTTTTTCAAAACGGGCTCTTTCATTTTCATTTGCTATGATGACCTCCTTACCAGATAAAAACATCCGCCTGCCATTTTTGGGCAGAAGTATTTCATTGAAGTATGCATTGGTGCACATTGCATACTGGATAATGATCACTGCGTTTTTTTTGTATGAAAAGCAATATCTGATCTATAAAGCAGGTTTGCCATCTTTTGCGTCATGCGTAATAGTCAGGATCGGGCTGCTGATAGGCATTGCTTATGTCAATATCCATTATTTATTACCCAGGTTCCTGCTTAAGGGCAAATACTTTTTATATTTTCTGTATGTTTTTCTTTCTGTTTTGGGCTATATGCTGTTGCAAAGTCTTTTTGATATTTTCCTGTATGGCTATATACTTGGACCTACACGGAGAAATAATATCTGGCAAACTATATCGTATAATTTATTCAGCACCATCTGGTATATAGGTATCATAGTGGCACTAAAGCTTAGCATCGATTGGTACCAGCAAAAAAGACTGCTTGAAAAGAGCGCCATTGAAAAATTGCAGGCAGAAGTGAATTACCTGCGATCTCAGATCAATCCTCATTTTTTATTTAATGTATTGAACAACCTTTATTCACTTACGTTAAAAAAATCTGATGCAGGGCCCGATGTAGTTTTAAAACTATCGGAGATGATGGAATACATGTTATATGAAAGTGATGATAAGTTTGTGCCATTGGAAAAAGAGATTCAATACCTGCATAATTATATTGAGCTGGAAAGGATACGTTATGGAGATCATGTGGAAATAGTTATGAAAACAGAAGGCGATACCAATGGATTGATGATTGCGCCATTGCTGTTATTACCCCTGGTAGAAAATGCATTTAAGCACGGTGTTAGTAAATCAACCACCAGGGCCTGGCTGCACTGCAATATAAAGATTGTGGGAAAAGACCTATATGCAGAAGTTGAAAACAGCAAGCAACCCGGGCATGCACAGCAAACCAATAAAGGCGGTATAGGCTTGATGAATATACAGCAACGGCTTGAGCTATTGTATGCCGGCAACTATTCATTTGATATAGAAAATCATACAACTTATTATCATACTTCACTGCATATTCATTTTACATGATCTTGAATTGTATTATAATAGACGATGAACCATTGGCATGTGATGTGCTGCAGGAGCACCTGCGAAAGCTTGATTCTACAAAGCTGTCACGAGTGTTTCATAACGCTTTAGAAGCATTGGATTTTATAAAACAACATGGAGCAGATGTTTTATTTATTGATATAGAAATGCCTGAAATGACGGGCATTGAACTATTGAAAAAGTTGCAGCATCCTCCACTCAGCATTTTTACAACAGCTTACCGCGATTATGCATACGAAGGTTATGAATTAGGTGTTGTTGATTTTTTGTTGAAACCGGTATCATTTGAAAGGTTTATACAGGCGATGGATAAAGTGAGAGATTTTTTAGCGTTGAAGGAGCAGCATACGCTACTTGAAAAAAATGCAGATATGGCCGGCGCTGTTTTTGTAAAAAGTGGCGTAAATAAAATAAAACTGCAGTTTGATGAAGTAACGCATATACAAGGCTTAAAAGATTACGCTATCATTTATCATGGTGGTGGTAAAGTAGTAATAAAGGGTTCTGTAAAATCGATGCATGATATTTTTCCTGAGAAATATTTTATGCGGGTGCATAAATCATTTATTGTAGCAAAGAATAAAATTGTGCGTACTGAAAGAAATAAAATCATCCTCAAAAACTTCCAGGTGCCGATAGGTCGGAACTATAAAGAGGTATTGGAAAAATTTATGGCAGGAAAAAATATATAGCATTAAGGAAACTGCCTGAATACAGTTAAACGAAGTAATAGTTCAATAAAAATAAATCCCAGGGCAAGAAGTATCAACGGATGAAAACGTTCTGTATAGCGCCTGTTGGTAGTGATGTTAATCTTTGTTTTTTCTAGCCTGTCTATCTCTCCATATATCTCGGCAAGACTTTCATTTCCTTTTGCACGAAAATATTTTCCGCCCGTTTCACCAGCAATTTCTTTGAGCAAAGGCTCATCGATATTTACTTTTTCCTGTTGCATGATCACTTGTCCATCTGGCGTTTGAACCGGTGTGGTAGCATAACCATCTGAGCCGATACCAATAGTATATACTTTAATGCTTAATGATTTAGCGATTTCTTTTGCCGTTTTGGGGTCAATCAAGCCACCATTGTTTTCACCATCAGTAAGCAGGATAACAATTTTGCTTTTTGCTTCACTGGTTTTTAGTCTGTCAACACTGGTTGCCAAACCCGAACCTATGGCTGTTCCATCAACCAAAAAACCACCATCAATCTGCATGATCTGTGATTCCAGTACGCCGTGGTCTCCTGTAACCGGGCATTGTGTAAAACTTTGTCCGGCAAAAATTACCAGTCCAATACGATCAGTAGGACGGTTGCGAACAAAATCAACAGCCACTCTTTTAGCAGCCTCCAACCTGTTAGGATGAAAATCCTGCGCCAGCATACTCCCGCTCACGTCTATACACAATACAATATCTATACCTGCGCCTTCCACATTTTTTTCATCATTATGCGTTTGCGGTCTCGCAATAGCCGCAATAATACAGGTCAATGCCAGCAATCTTAATATAAAAGGGATGTGCCTGAGCTTGCTTTTAAATGAGTTGGTATTTCTGAAACTCTTCAGCGATGAAACCATCATGGTTCCGCGCCGTTTATTAGAATAGCTGATATACCATCCCGCCAATACCGGTATGATAAGCAGCAGGTATAAAACCCGCGGATACGCAAAAGTGATATGTTCAAAATAGTCTCTGAGCAATGTTATTGTTTTAAGCTATCCAGGGACTTTATCGTTTTTTCAATATTATTTATGCTGGGGGAGGCCTGCGTTAATTCAGGCTGATATCTTGCAAACTTTACAGCATCAGATATACGCAGTGTTTCAGCCACTTCACCCAATGCTTCTTTAGAAAGCTTTTGATTAAGGTGTATCAGTATTTCATCAGTGGTTTTTTGAAAATAACCTGCATGATATTTTTTCTCTGTATATGCTTTCAAAACATCACCCAGCGTACTATAATATTTTTTCCATTCTCCTTTCTCCGGCAATTCCTGTGAACGTAAGTCCCTTAACTTTTGTATGGCTTCTTCCAGCGGCGATAGTTTTGATCCATCCTGTTTGATAGCTGTTGGTTTTGCTTTACTGTTTTTTATCCATAGCCATACTAACACACCCAGCAAAACAAGTGACAAAGCACCAGCTACCCAATACCACCACGGTGTTTTTTCAACAGGCACACCAATAATCTCCCTGATATCATGATACGTGCTGTCTTTTAATTTTGCAGGAACGATAGTAATATCCAGTGGTGCCGCACTTACTTTTTTATTGTCGCTAATAATATCAATAGACGGAAATTTCCAGATACCTGAATCGAAGGAGGTAATGGTAAAATGCTGTTGATAGATTTTAACTGATCCTTCTATGGCAGAATCAATATTCGACCTGTTTAATATTTCAATATGATTAAATGTATCGGGAAGGTTATACCATGAGGTAACAGGCTTATCTACGGGAACGGATACCTGCACATTTAGTTTTACCTGTTCACCCATTAAAATACTATTGCTGTTTAATTGCGCATTTACAGATGCTTGGCCAAAACCGTTAGCATATGCAAAAAAGCTCATCAAAACCAGTAGTAAAATGTTATATGGTATAGTTGCTCCTTTTTGCATAACCGGGTTAATAGGCTGCCTTATTTTTTAGTAGGTTTCATCCGTTTCAAAAAAAACTTCTGTAATACTTTTACGTGATCTTCGTCTGTACGGAGATATAAAAGATCTGCCCCCGATTTTAAAAAAGAAAGTTTACAGGCTTCTTCATTCAGTACAAATTGCTGATGATAATTATACTGAACCATTTTATCGTTCGTATCTATCCATTGTGTTTTACCTGTTTCAAGATCTTCAATCTGCATCATGCCTATCTCGGGTAAATCCATATCCATCTTATCATAAACTTTTATACCCACCACATCATGACGATTGCCTGCTACCCGCAAAGGATCATCATAATTCTCTACCATAAAATCGCTGAGTATAAATGCGATGCTTTTTTGTTTAACAGAGTTATTAAAAAAACGTACTGCTTCATTAAGGTTAGTACCTCTTCCTTTGGGCTGCATGGTTAATAATTCCCGAACAATATACAGCACATGTTCTCTTCCTTTTTTGGGTGGAATATAAAACTCAATCTTGTCGCTGAAAAAAATGATGCCTACTTTATCATTATTGTTTACCGCTGAAAAAGCAAGTACAGCGCATACTTCTGTAATCAGATCTTTTTTACGCTGTTGTACTGTGCCAAATAAAGAACTTGCGCTGATGTCGACCAATAACATCATCGTCAACTCTCTTTCTTCTTCAAATAATTTGCTGAAGGGAGTTCCCATTCTTGCAGAAACATTCCAGTCTATAAATCGCACATCATCACCGGCGCTGTATTCCCGCACTTCTTTAAACGACATACCACGCCCTTTGAACGCCGTGTGGTATTCGCCTGTAAAAAAATTGGTGGTAAGTTTTTTACTTCTTATCTCCAGTTCTTTTACCTTTTTTAATATTTCCGCAACGCTTAAAGTGTTGCCACTTTTAGGGTTTTGCTTTCTTTTGGTTTTCAAACAATGGTATTTGAAGTAAGTAGTAAGTGGTGAGTAGTAAGTGGTAAGTAAAATTTTCTCTAACTTATCACTTATTACTTATCTCCTACCACTTTCTATGGTACATTCACCGCTCTCAATATTTCTTCTACTACATTTTCAGCATTTACGTTTTCGGCTTCTGCTTCGTACGTTAACCCAATGCGATGACGTATCACATCTTTAGCAATACTTCTTACATCTTCGGGTATTACATAACCGCGCTTGTTTAAAAAAGCATTTGCTTTTGAAGCCAATGCAAGATTAATGGAAGCTCTTGGCGATCCCCCGTAAGCGATCAACGGTTTCAGTTTATCAAGCCTGAATTGCCCCGGGTTCCTGGTAGCAAAAACAATATCCAATATATAGTTTTCAATCTTTTCATCCATATATACCTGCCTCACCAGGTCGCGTGCCTGCAATATCTCCATGGTAGTTACTACCTGTTTTACCTGTGGTGTTTTTGTTCCCAGTAAATTTTGCCGTACAATCAATTGCTCTTCTTCCCTGCTGGGATAATCAATCAGCACTTTTAACATAAAACGGTCAACCTGCGCTTCAGGTAAAGGATAAGTTCCTTCCTGGTCTATGGGGTTTTGTGTTGCCAGCACCAGGAATGGCTCATCCAATGGATAGGTAGTATCGCCAATGGTTACCTGCCGTTCCTGCATGGCTTCCAGTAACGCGCTTTGCACCTTGGCGGGCGCCCTGTTTATTTCATCTGCTAAAATAAAATTGGCAAAGATGGGTCCTTTGCGCACTACAAATTCATGTTTCTGCTGGTTATATATCATCGTGCCTATTACATCGGCCGGCAATAAATCGGGTGTAAATTGTATGCGACTGAACTTTGCATTAATGGTTTGCGACAGTGATTTTATAGATAGCGTTTTTGCCAGTCCAGGCACACCTTCCAGCAATACGTGCCCATTACTTAATAAACCTATCAGCAACCTGCTTACCATATGTTGCTGACCAACGATCACTTTTGATATTTCACTCTCCACGCGGTCAACAAAAGCTGCTGCTGTTTGTATTCTCTCGTTTAACTGTTTTATGTCTTCTGCGGTTTGTAGCATATAATGGTATTAGATGGCTGTATTTTTTTGTGGTGATAGAGCCGGTCTGCGCCGTTCTATCTTTTATTTTAAACAATCAGGGTGCAATAATACGCCTGAAGATGCAAAGCCTTTGCCAAAAATGTATGGTCGGTTACTCTTTATTTTTGGTATCCATTATAATGGTAACAGGTCCATCATTCAGCAATGAAACTTTCATATCGGCTCCAAAAATACCTGTGTGAATCTTTTTACCCAGGTCTTTCTCCAATTGAGCAATCATGTTTTGATATAACGGGATAGCATATTCAGGCTTGCTGGCCTTCAGATAAGAAGGGCGGTTGCCTTTTTTAGTTGATGCCTGCAAGGTAAACTGGCTTACCAGTAGTATATCTCCGGCTACCTCTTTTACGGAAAGATTCATTACGCCCTTATCATCGTTGAAAATACGGATGTTCACAATTTTGCTGCTTAACCATTCCACATCATTCTGTGTATCTGCATCTTCAATGCCAATCAACACCATCAATCCTGTTTGTATTTCACCTGTTATCTTTCCATCAACTTTAACCGAAGCTTCTGTTACTCTTTGCAATACTGCCCGCATAATTATTATATTATTCCAAAGGTTTTTTAAACAATGATCCATTATCTACCCACCACCAATACCATGTACCACCCGTTGCTTTATCAGTAACAAAATTACTTACCGAAAAACTTCCATTGCCTTCAGCAGCGCCTTGAATTTCGTATACTTTCAAAGCATGCTGTTTTCTTTTCCACTGTAAAGATTTATCCGCTTCACAAAGTTCGGGTGCTTTTGTGTTATCTGTACTAATAAAATAAGCCTTACCTTCTCCTATTACAGTTGCCATACCTGCTTCGTTTATACATACTGCCGTACGCTCATCCGGCGCTATGCCCTTGGGAAAGCTGTGAAAATCTTTGATGATCCTCGCCATAAAAGCTACATGCCTGCCTTCTCTTTTCCTGGCAATATAATGCTGGTCGCTGATAACATTGTTCAGGTAAGGGGCATGTAAAAAATCATTATTGTACACCGTGATATTTGTATGATAAGGATTGTTTAAAGATGAATCAGATACTGCACTTCCATTTTCTCCGCTATAATAAAATCCTGTAAGTATAGCGCAACCAGCACTGGTACCACCCACCGGAACTTTTTTTTCATTCAGCAAATAATTGATAGCAGCATTCAGTTTGGTACCACGCCAGTTAAACATGTATCTTGATTGATCGCCACCCGCAATAAACAGCATTTCTGCATTTCTTACGGTAAGGGCTACCGTATCATTATCGGCCAGTTCTTTTGAAGTGATATTAAGCGTTTCTACAGAATTAACGCCGCCCAGCTCATAAATATCTTTATTATAACCATCGTTTGATGAAGCAGTTAATACTACCACATCACCGCCGCCACTTTTTTTAATCATCCACGCAAATGCTCCCTTTACATTTCCTCCGCCTCCAATTAATGCCACTCCACCGGTAGTAGTGGTAGTTATGTCTGCGGCATCACCCACTAAACCCATGGAACCTGGTCCTGTGCCCGCAATAGCATAATTAAAACACAGGCAAATACAGATGCAATAAGCCATCCGGCTAAATGGTTTGGATATTTTCATGTTAATATAGAACTGATATGGCTTAAAAAAAGTAATTTACTGCTGCAATATATGTACGCTTCAACCAACATGCAAGCGAACGGTTAAATAAACACATCCCTCTATACAAATACCGGCAACCAGAAACAGGAAATGAACGTAGTTATGAAGGTAGATATTCAGCACGAGATAGTTTTTAAAACCGCCAGAAGCGGTGGCAAAGGAGGGCAGAACGTTAATAAAGTAGAAACGATGGTAGAAGGGTACTTTGATATAAATGCTTCCATTGTTTTAAACGAAGAACAAAAAATGCGGCTCCACGACAAATTGAGTAACAGAATCAATGCCGAAGGAATATTACTGGTAAAATCACAATCAGAACGTACCCAGCTTGGTAATAAAAAGATGGTGATCAGGAAAATGAATGACCTCATCAATCAATCCTTGATAAAACCTCGTAAAAGAATAGCCAGCACCCCAACAAAAGCTTCTAAAGAAAAACGGATCGATCAAAAAAAACAAAAAGGACAAGTGAAAGAAGGAAGAAAGAAAATCAGGTTTGATGAAGCCTAGCAACCACCCACATACTGATCTTTTATTGTACAATATTTTTTAAGTAATAGCTATATCGTTTTGTGCTTTGATGTAGTTGAGTGGCTGCAATGGCGTTAGCCCCTCATAACAATAGGTATTATATTTCGATCGGTTATAAAACCAGAGCCGTTGCGGATTTTGAGCGAATGATAAAAGGCGCAGTTTATAGATTAGTTTGGTTTTGCGGCCGGCAATTTTTTTTATGGAGATTGTGCTTTTGTTGGTGACAAGCAGTTTGCAATGCCGGAATGATGCTTTGGTCGGCCATAAAAAAATATACCGCAGCGGAATAAATCCTGCGGTATATAATGCTATCAAAAAACAATGGGATAAAAGGGAATCTAAAGTAAAACTGTTACAACTTTACGTGTGCCCAGTTTTCTTTTGTTTTTATACGATGGATCTGCATATCAGATACATTAAATTTTTTGGCAATCGCTTTCAATGTTTTTTTATCCTTCAGCATCTGTTTTATTACTTTCACTTTTTTAATATCCAGTTTAGCACCCTTTACAGTTGGGTTATCCTTACGTTTTTTAATGGCAGCTTTTACCCTGGGATTTTTTTTGTTGTGTGCAGATACTTCATCCTGTGTAGCCCATTTTAGATTAGTGTATTTGTTGTTTTCGTAATCATGGTCAAGATGAATAATAAAAAGTTGTTTTGCTTTGGGCTTTGCTAAAAAATATTTTGCAACCAGGCGGTGAACAAGCGCAGTAAAATATTCACCATTCAGTTTTTTTCTCCATATAGGATAATTAGCCTGCCGGCTTAACTTAAGGATGAAACCATCTGAAAGTCGTTTGTTATACTTAATAATCCTTCCATGACTGGAGATGGCATATTTATACCAAACAGCTCCGCTGGTTTCATGTTCGGGTAAGTCTTTCCAAACTTCGTTCGGAAGCATTTTTACAGATTCCCTGATAGCCATTCTTTTTTTGTTTTTGTTTTAAAAATAAATAATACGTATTGTTTCTTTGAGGTAGCTAAGTATAGCATGTTCTTCAAAATTTAGCCGGAAATAAGGTTACTTCGGCATCACCATAGGTAAGATAAGAATAAAGGTTGGGTTTAATAGTATAGCAGTATTTTCCGAAGTTACAAACTGGATTCGATTTTAAAAGAAAATCTTTACATTTTTAGTCCTTCTACTAAAATAATAATCATATTATCTTCCAGCAACTCTGCGGAGATTTTTTCTTTGGAGCGGTGCCACGACTCAATGCCACTCATGGCGTGCAGCATAATTAGTACAGCAGTGGGGGCATCAATCGGTTTTATTTGTTGTTTGCGTATGCCATCTTCAATAATATTGGCTAAACGCTGGCGGTATGATCTTCTCTGTGCTTTAAAATTCGAGAGATAAGGTTCCGTTAGATGACGCCATTCCCTGTCTGCTACATATACTTCTTCATAGTTGTTGATCATTTGCTGGATGTGAAAACGGAGGATGGCTTTTATTTTATCAATAGCATTTAACGGGCTGTTTTCTATATTCTCCAGGTGATTGGTGACAAGATTGGCTATGCGAAAGCAAATGTCCTGCAATATTTCAGCCTTGGATTGAATGTGATTATAAAGGCTGGCGGCTTCTACACCCACATCTTCAGCCAGGTCGCGCATGGAGGTAGCGGCAAACCCTTTTTCACGGAACAACCTGGCGGCTTTTCCAATAATCACTTGTTTTTTTGAACTGTTCCTTTGTGTTTTGATTGCGGGCATGAGTGGTACATTTATCGCTAAAGAAATAGTATGTATTAATTAATACTCCAGCTTACGGTGCCATTTTTTTCATCTTTTAGCGTAATGCCTTGCTGCTGCAATTCATTTCTTATTTTGTCTGATGTAACAAAATCTTTTTTCAACCTGGCCTCTCTTCTTATTTGTATAAGCAGTTGTAATACACCATCCAGCAATTCACCATTTTCTTCCTTTTCGTTCTTCAAACCAAATATATCCAGCAGGTAGGTTTTAAATTGTTTTTTCAGCAATTCAAATGTTGATCGACTGATGCTGTCAAGCGGTATCTGTCCACCATGAAATGAATTGATTACTGGTACCAGTTCAAACATATTTGCCAGCACTTTTGCAGTATTAAAATCATCGTTCATTGAGTCGTCGAAACCGGCTATTAATTCCAGGCATTTCTTATCAAGCGCTTTATCTTTTGGCTCGTTACCTGCCGGAATACTGGCTGCATCGGCTTTTTCAAGATTTTCAAAAGCTTCCCATAACCGCTTTAATCCTTTTTCTGCCCCCTGAAGCGCCTCATTACTGAAATCAAGTGTACTGCGGTAATGCGTTTGCAACATAAAAAAACGCACTGTCATGGGTGAATAAGCCTTTTCCAGCAGTGGATGATCACCTGTAAATAGCTGGTGAGGCAAAAACCCGTTGCCTGCGCTTTTACTCATTCTTGCTCCGTTTACAGTGAGCATATTGGTATGCAGCCAATAGTTAACAGGGCTTACATGATAGCATGCCTGCGATTGTGCTATCTCATTAGTATGATGTGTGGCAGCCAGGTCCATGCCGCCACCGTGAATATCAAATTGTTTACCAAGGTATTTGCCACTCATGGCAGAGCATTCAATATGCCAGCCTGGAAATCCCATTCCCCACGGAGAAGGCCATTGCATCAGGTGCTCGGGTTTTGCCTTTATCCAAAGTGCAAAATCCAAACGTCCTTTCTTCTCATCCTGCCCACTCAGCTCACGCGTTCCTTCTATTAAATCTTCCAGCTTCCGATTGGTGAGAATGCCGTAGGGCTTTTCCTTATCATATTTTTCTACATCAAAGTAAACAGTTCCATCTACCTCATAGGCGTAACCGTTAGCAAGAATATGTTTTACCATTTCAATCTGCTCGGAAATATGACCGGTAGCGGTTGGCTCAATGGTAGGAGGAAGGTTATTGAACAGTTCCATCACTTTGTGAAATCCCAAAGTGTATTTCTGCACAATTTCCATCGGTTCCAATTGCTCTAATCTCGCCTTCTTTGAAAATTTATCGTCCCCTTCATCCCTGTCTCCTTCCAGGTGTCCGGCATCGGTAATATTGCGTACATATCTTACTTTAAATCCCAGGTATTTAAGGTAGCGGTATATAATATCGAACGAAATAAAAGTTCTGCAGTTTCCCAGGTGTACATCATTGTAAACAGTTGGCCCGCACACATACATACCTATATGTCCGGGAGTAATGGGAGTAAACGTTTCTTTTTGTCTTGTAAGGGAATTGTAAACCTTCAATTCAGCCATGAGCAATATGATGTTATAAATGTTGACTGCAAATATAAAAGGAATAAATGTGAAGAAAAGGCAATAAGACTGGTAGGTATAATCTTATTATTTGGCAGGTAATTGTATATCGGCAACAACAGGAAAGTGGTCGGATAATACGTGTGGTATGCGCCTGGATTGAATGATACGGAATCGTGGATCGGTAAAAATATAGTCGATTCTGAGGGTGGCTAAATCGCGCATAAAGCCAGAAGAGAAGCTGTAAAAGGTTTGTCCGAAACCAAAGTTGCCTGCAATAAATGCATCTCCTTTGTCACCCCGAACGGTAAAGTAGGTGTAAGAATTGGGTACATCGTTCAAATCACCGCAAAAAATTTCAGGGTATGTACTCTCATTCAGTTTGTTGCTTATAAAGTCTGCCTGCAGCCCTCTGCGCTGAAAAGCATTTTTCATTTTGCGTAAAATATTTTTTGAGGCATCAATTCTTTCATCAGGATCATTCTTGATTTTTGAAATGTCCTTATAATCGCGTTGCATAAAACCAAACGACTGCAGGTGTGCCGTATATATTTTAACGGTATCTTTTCCATGCACCACATCAGCAAAAATCAGGCTTTCGGTATTATCTTTTTTATCCTGCTCCAATGAAAATTTTCCTGTGTCTATTATAGGAAATCTTGAAAAAATAACAGTTCCGGTATACACATGCGACTGTCGCATAACATCCTTCGAAAAATAGTAGTATGGATAATCCATGTGCCTGGTGAAATGCCAGATATTATTAAAATACCTTCCTGAGTCGGCGGTAAAAAATTCCTGTATAGCCAACACATCAGGATTGTAAGTTTGAATAAGATCCATCATTGCCTGTTGATGAAGCGTTAGCCCCATTTTTTTGAACCTATCTTCCTGCGACATAAAGCTTCTTACATTCCAGGTCATTACACGCAAGCTGCCCGCTTCCCTTTTTTCCTGGCTAAAAGATTTGCCGGGATGAAAGGCAAAAACAGCCAATATGCTTTTCCAGCCAACCAATAAACAAAAGATAGCCAGCAGGCTCCATTTTGATTTTGTAACGATCCAGAATATTAAAAAGAAGAAAAGAATAACCAGCAGATAAGGAAATAGTAATCCTAAAAATCCAAAAAACCACCAATTGGAAGGGTTTAAAAAAGGGGAAAGACAGGCAGTTAGAAATGCTACCGCAACGCAAACATATATAACAATTATAAAACGCTTGGTAAACTTACGGAACTTCATTCCTATAATTTATAGATCTTCCTCACTGGCCCTGCGCAACAACTCCTTTTCTTCATTAGTAAGATTGTGATATCCCTTTTGATTGATTTTATCCAGTATTTCATCAACACGCTGCTGACTTAAGTTTGGTTTTTTTTGAAAAGGCTCCCTGCCCTGTGTATCATAAAATATCCTTGTTTTTTCTACAGGTTGTCTTGGTGTTTTATCAGGGTTAAACAAATCAAAAAACCAGTCGTATGCTCTTATCATCCATGCGCCGATATCATATCCTTTATTAAGAAGATTTACAAACATAAATCCAACTCCCCCAGCCGCTAATTGTGCGCCATAGGCGGGAGGATCATCAAAAGTGGTACTGGCAATATTAACTGCAGCATATATTACGGTGAGAATCCATAATGGAATGCCGCCATTTAATAAAGGGAAGATACGATAACCGGGTGCCGCCGCCGTAGCAGCTATAGCAATAGCCATTACGGAGCAATTGGCTCCTGCAAGCATCATTTGCGGAGCTTTGCCGGCAAATACCGGTATAAGATTACTGCAAAGCAAATACACAACAGCACCTGCCAAACCTCCGTATATATAAATCGGCACTAATTTTTCGCTACCCAATAAAGATTGTACAATAAATCCAAACGCCCACAGCCAAAGCATATTGGCAATCAACAGCCAAATATCTATGTGAGAAAACATGAAGGTGAGGATGGTCCACGGGCGACTTGGTAATTTGCCTGCATCTGCAGAAAGAACGAACCAATCTGTTACCTGTGTTTTAAATAAAGCGATGTCAATTTTTGTAATGAGATAGATAGAACGGATAAAGAAAATAACGGCCGTTATAAGTACATTAATAATAATAATCCGCACCAATGCATCATTGTCAGCCCCAAAAAATACTTTCCTGCTTTTTGTTTGTTCTAACACACCCATACCTTATTTTTTACAAACTTTACAACATGTAATTTACTAATAAAATGTTCTGCGATTGGTTTTATTCCAATAAAATACGAATATCAGCCCAACCAATGCACCTCCAAGATGTGCCCAATGCGCTATGTTATCGCCAGCAGAGTTTTGTACACCTGCATATAATTCAAATGCTGCATAAGCCAATACAAACCATTTTGCTTTAATAGGAAAAAGGAAATAAAGGAAAATTAGACTATTAGGAAACAGATATCCAAAAGCAGCGAGGCAACCAAATACTGAACCTGAAGCACCAACCGTTGCGGTGTTTAGCTTAAAATCAGGCGAATACAGAAACTCCTGTTGTTTATCAAAAGGAAGTGTTTTGAAAATTTCAACAATATGTGTATTCTCTAAATATAATACACCTAAGTGTAACAATCCTGCTCCAATGCCGCAAACCAAATAAAAGATCAAAAATCTTTTTGGTCCCCAATAATTTTCCAGTTGACTCCCAAACATCCACAATACAAACATATTTGATAAAACATGGGGCCAACTTCCATGCAGGAACATATAGCTTACAATCTGATGGGGACGGAAATAATAAGAACGAACATCGTGCAATGCAAAATAATTATCTATAGAAAAACCACCGCTGTTTTTAAACACTTCTTGCGCTAAAAAAATAAGTCCATTTACAATCAATAAATTTTTTACAATTACTGGTAAAATCTGAAAACTCTGAGGACGAAATTCTGCCATAACCTGGATTAATTATCTGCGAATTTAAACCATGACATAGAATTATGCGCTTATATGGTCTAAATCTTATGAGCTATAACATTATCTTAGTGTAAGCTGCACTACATTCTCAATATGGTGGGTATGAGGGAACATATCAACCGGTTGAATTTTTGTAACCTGGTATTGCTCATCCAGTAATTGCAGATCTCTTGCCTGTGTGGCAGTATTACAACTCACATATACAACCCTGGGTGCTTTCATGTTCAGTATTTTTCGCACCAGTTTTTCATGCATGCCTGCCCGCGGAGGATCGGTTATAATTACATCAGGTTTTCCATGCAGGGCAAAAAAATCATCATTACAAACATCAATTACATCGCCCGCAAAGAAAGAAGCGTGTTCTATATTATTCAGTTGAGCATTCGCTTTTGCGTCTTCAATAGCTTCTGGTATCATTTCCACACCTATTACCTTTTTGGCGCTGCCGCTTACAAAAATGCCAATAGTGCCAGTGCCGCAATACAGGTCATACACGGTTTCATTGCCTGCCAGTTCTGCAAAATCTCTCGTTACTTCATATAGTTTTTCACCCTGCCTGCTGTTGGTTTGAAAAAATGATTTAGGACCTATCTTAAAATCAAACGTTCCCAGCTTTTCTGTAATATAACCATTGCCCGAGTAAGCTATCGGATTAAGATCATGAATACTATCATTCTTTTTGTTGTTGATAGTATACAATAACGTGGTAATAGAGGGTACCGTTTTCAGCAGGTGATTAAACAGTTGTTCCCGTTGTTTTTTATCGTCATACCCAAAACAAACATTCACCATCGTTTCTCCGTTTGTGCATACCCGTATGATGAGGGTTCTTAACCAGCCGGTATGCTGCCTTATATCATAAAATGTGTACCCTTGCTCATGTGCAAAAGTTCTTATAGTATTCTTTACAAGATTAGTTGGTTCTTCCATTAAATGGCAGGTAGCAATGTCAATTACCTTATCAAAAAGTTTGGGCACGTGAAAACCCAATGCGCCTTCTTCTTTTTGTTCGGGTGATTCCTGCAAAACCTTCATTTCATCCCAGGTTTTGTACCGCCTGCTGCTGAAAGTAAATTCCAGTTTATTGCGGTAGCGCTCACTTTTATCACAACCAATAATAGGTAGTATAACAGGTAAAAGAACCTTGCCCAGGCGTCGGAGGTTTTGTTCTGTTTCGTTTTGTTTATACTGCAATTGCTTTTGATAGGGCAGCATCTGCCACTTACATCCACCACAAACGCCAAAATGCTGGCAAAAAGGAGTGGTACGCTCCTTCGAATACGTATGAAAATGAACAGCCCTGCCCTCAGCCCACTCTTTTTTATTTTTTGCCAGTAATATATCTACCACATCTCCCGGAACAGCTCCCTCAATAAAAATAACCTTCCCATCTATCCTTGCCAAAGCCTTGCCTTCTGCGGCATAATCCTGTACAGGCACGTGTTCTAATAAAAGATTTTTTTGCTTTCTTCTGCTCATTGTGGCGCAAAAATAAGGGTAGTTGAGCTCACTATTCAGCTTTCAGTGTTTAAACAAAAACTAAGAATGGAGTATAATTAAAGCAGAGAATTAACCGTTATCAAAAAAGCAGGAAAAAAATTAAGGAAAATTTAATTTCTTTTGAAAAACATTTCTATATTTGGCAGCGCAAAAATAAAAAAGGTCTCCTGTAGAAACAGATGACCTCTAACGATTGCTTGCCATATGAAAATTCTTAATAAGTCTTTTTCTGTTGATGATTGCAATTTCTTGCTTTCATTCTGATGCCTCTAACACTTGCCAATTTCTTGCTTCACGATTGCTTGCTTTTTCTTCATTTCCCGTTTGCTGATGTAAAAGTAATGTGAGTTTTTCTCTGCTACAAAACAACTTGTTCGTATTTTTATCATCTCAAAACGGCAGATGAATTTACAAAATCCTTTGTGGTATTGAGTTTCGGGAGAAATACATTATGACGTCCAACAGTTTCACAGATGCTTTGTTTCAATTGGTTTGCTCATTGGAGAAGGCTGAAAAAAGGCATTTTAAACTATATATAAAACGAAGTTCAGGAAAAGAAGATCTGAAAATCATCCAGTTATTTGATGCGCTGGATAAAATGCCTGAATACGATGAAAAAATACTGCTCAAAAAGCTAAAGGGTGTTACCAAGCCGCAGTTAGCAAACATCAAAACACACCTGTATAAACAACTATTAGCCAGCCTTCGACTTTTAAAAAGTACGGAAAATACAGATCTTCAGCTCAGTGAACACCTTGATCATGCCCGTTTATTGTATAACAAGGGACTTAAGATACAAAGTCTTAAAATTCTTGAAAAGGCCAAGGAACTGGCAAAAGCGCATCAAAAGTTCAATTTTCTTGCTCAGGTTATTTCTTTGGAAAAAAAGATTGAAACCCTGCATATTACCCGGAGCACACTTGAAAAAACAGAACAACTTTCTGAAGAAGCACTGGAAATAAGCGGGCACATAGACCGTGTTACCAGGCTTTCCAACCTTGCTTTGCTTTTATACCGCTGGTATGTGAAATTTGGACATGCACGTAATGAAAGCGATGAAAAAGACATCAGGGCATTTTTTAAAAGCAACATACCTCCTGATATTAATGCCATTAATGGATTTTATGAGAACCTTTATTTGTATCAAAGTTATTGCTGGTATGCATTTATACGCCAGGACTTTTTAATGTATTATCGCTATAGCGAAAAATGGATCAACCTTTTTGATCAGCATCCGGCCATGATTGCTATAGAGACCGGACACTTTATTAAAGGCATGCACAATCTTTTAAATGCGCATTTTGATTTAAGAAATTTCAGAAAATTTCAACATAGTTTGCGCAAGTTTGAAGCCTTTGCTAAAACGCCAACAGCAACCCATCATGATAATTTTCGAGTGCATACTTCTATTTATATAAACGTTGCCAAAATAAACTGGCACCTGATGACCGGTACATTTAAAGAGGGATTAGCGCTGGTGCCTGAAATAGAAGCAAAGCTGAAGGAATATGCATTGTATGTAGACAAGCACAGGATTCTTGTTTTCAATTATAAATTCGCTACGCTGTATTTTGGTGCGGAGCGATATGAGGATTCTATAGATTACCTGCAAAGAATCATTAATGGCTCCCAGGATCTGCGGCACGACCTGCAATGTTATGCCCGTGTATTACACCTGATGGCGCATTATGAGTTAGGCAATTATGACATAATAGAATCGCTCATAAAATCGGTATACCGGTTTATGGCGAAAATGAAAAACCTTACTGTTGTTGAAGAGGAAATGTTTCGCTTTTTGCGTCGCTCCTTCAGCCTTTCTCCCCGTGAGCTAAAACCTGAGCTGGAAAAATTCCTGGATAAAATTAAGCATCTTGAAAAAAATCGTTTTGAAACGCGTGCCTTTGCTTACCTGGATGTGATTTCGTGGGTAGAGAGTAAAGTATATGGTAAATCGCTCAGCGCTATTATTAAAGACAAACATCAAAGAAGTAATCGCAAAGTTGTTCCTCATCAAAAAGTATTGAATAAGGCATCTTAAGGTGAATGGTGAATAAGGCAATGGGTAATATGCAATGGGCACATTTGTAGTACAAGCAATAAACCGTAAACGAAAAATCTCTAACTACTTATACCCGCATCATATCAGGCACCCAGTTTTTTATACTTTTCTTTATAGCATCGGGCGTTAATCCTTCTGTAAGGGTGCGTTGTAAAAGCGGCTCCAGCTCTTCGTCAGATGCGAAGCGTAAAGCTGCTAATTGACCAAAGCTCAATCTTTGTTCAATGGGTTCAAAGCGTTGGTTGGTTAGTTGGTAATAACGCAGCCGCATTTCAAGTCTCACAATCCGGTTTTGAACCATAAGCGAATAATGTTGGCGAAGCATGAAACTCAACCAGCCAATAATAACAATTAAGGCACTTATAACTATCCATATACATCTTTCAGCAGTATTGTTCACTGCTTGCCGAATGGTAATAAAAAGTAATGCGGTAATGACAGGATAAAAAATGAAATGATGAGGCACATAATAGCGAACATGATTGCTGTATTGCTGCATAATAAAATGGTTATAAATAATGCTTACAATTAAGGTTCCAAATTACGCGTGTTTAATTAGATGTTATACCAACTTTATTTTTTACCTTAATAGCGTTAGAAAAATACTTAACGGCTTTTCAAAAATAAGGTATGAACACACGTCGTGATTTTTTACAAAAAATATCGTTGGGACTTGGTGCGGTAGCACTTTCGCCTTTATCATCTTCGGCTTCTTTTTTCCCAGAGTATAAAAAAACGGATAAGAAGCTACGGGTTGCACTGATGGGATTAGGTGGGTATGCCAGTATAGTAGCGGAGGCGATGAAAAACTGTAAAATGGCGACATTAGCAGGTATTGTAACGGGTACTCCTTCAAAAATACCTGTATGGAAATCAAAGTACGGAATAGCAGATAAGAATGTTTACAGTTACGATAACCTGCATACAATAGCCAGCAATCCTGATATAGACATTGTATACGTTACCACTCCCAATTCCCTTCATCACAAACATGTATTGCAGGTGGCTGCGGCAGGCAAGCATGTAATCAGTGAGAAGCCAGTAGCAGATAATGCCAAACAGGCAAGGGAAATGATTGAAGCGTGTAAAAAAGCAGGAGTTAAATTTTATGTTGGTTACAGGCTCCATTTTCAG
The DNA here is from genome assembly GCA_047600465.1 of Agriterribacter sp. Taxonomy (GTDB): domain Bacteria; phylum Bacteroidota; class Bacteroidia; order Chitinophagales; family Chitinophagaceae; genus Agriterribacter. Next base: position 761,690 of record JASGKU010000004.1, on the reverse strand, counting down.
CCACATACCCGGGAGTTGATAAGAATGCGCAAAGCCGGAGAGTTCGGTAAGATTATGCACGTAAATAATTACATGGGTTTTAAAATAGGAGATCCTACACAATGGAGATTGAAGAAAGCTTTGGCAGGCGGTGGTGCAATGATGGATGTGGGCGTATATGCGCTTAATGGTTCGCGTTATGCTACAGGCGAAGAACCGATATGGGTTACAGCGCAGGAGGTAAAAACCGATCCGGTAAAATTTGCAGAGGTAGATGAAACCATTACTTTTCAATTGGGTTTTCCAAGCGGTGCTTTGGCATCATGCGGTACTACTTATAATTTTAACGAATATGAGCGGCTGTATTTAATAGGTGATAAAGGGTTTGCTGAACTAAGTCCGGCTTTTGGATACGGCCCTATAAAAGGCAGAACGCATCTTGGTGAAATGCGGATACAGGATACTACACATCAAACCCTGCAGATGGATGGCTTGGCTGATTGTATATTGAATGGCACACCTGATCCGAATATGACAGGAGAAGAAGCATTGAAAGATATGATTGTTATTGACGCAGTATATGAATCGATACGAAAAGGCGGAGAAAAGATCTACATCAACAAATAATATGTAAAGCCGTTCAGGCAATTTACGGGATGGCAATCCCACTCTGGGATATCTTATGAAAAAACCGGTCAACTTCATGTTGATCGCCCGCAAGATGTCTGCCCTCAACAATTTTTCCGTTTTTAAATTGCCAGGCTACGCACCAATAGTGGCTTAGATTATTGTTGTCCTTTCGGTTTGTTTGAATATGCTGGTACTCCAACACATAGTTATTGTTTTGTTCCATAAAGAATTTCTCCACCCTTACATCAGATGGTCCCATTATACTGCCCATTGTATCAAAAAAAGCAATGATGGCTTTAATGCCTTGCTTTTTACCGCTAAAAGCATGATGACCTGGAAAGAACCATACCGCGTTTTCATCCATTACCTGGTTTACTGCTTCTATATCTCTTTTAGCATAAGCGCTGAAGAATGCATTAATCAACTCAATATTGGTATAACTCATTGCTAAGTTTTGAAGGTGTGCTTTTTTTAAGCGGATCCAAGATACTCAACTATGGTATAAAAGTTGAAATTTATAAGGTAAACAATATATAATGAAACACAATAGATGGTTAGCATTGCTGATGTTTATTTCAATTACTGGTACAAGCTGCGAAGCAGTGGGCACAATATTTAAGGCTGGCATGTGGTGGGCGTTTTTTTTAGTAGGCTTGGTAGTTGTTTTTATAATCTGGATCATTTCCAAATCAAGGAAAAATAGCTAATGTATTGCATGGTAACTGAGAATATCGGGGAGAAGATTCCCCGGGTATTTATTAATAACATTTTAAATTATTGCCATTATGAAAAAGAAAGTAGTTGGTAAGGATAAGAGCAATGAGCAAAATCCCCTTAAAAAAAATCAAAATGATTTTCCAGATGTAAAAAAAATAGAAAAGCGAATTGCAACAGAAAATAAAAAGAAGCTTACAGAAGTACCCAATAATATTCCTGATGAGGAATCAAACCCTGCTTCACCTGTTGAAGTACCTGAGCGCAAGGAAGAAAACGAAATAGAGTAGTTAATCAAACTCTTTTTGCAATTGACATATCTCAATATAAATAAAGCCACGCTTTTTGCGTGGCCTCAATATTTTGGAATTTTGTCAGGGTAATGAAATTCAGGTTAAGAAGGTTGATGAAAACTGACGGGCTTCCTGGCTTTTCCGGATTGGATGATGGTTTAATAGCTATTGGATATTCGGTTTTATAAGGATTGGACGGGTTTTCATAATGAATTGGCTATCGGTTTATCAAGATATCGGATACGGTTTTACAGGATTTGGGTTCAGGTATTCAAAGGATTTGGTAGGCTTTCAGTGGATTTGGATGTTGCTGGTTTTCTGTAGGATTGTGTAATCATTAATGACAATACAAAGATGCTAAACAAAGATCGATGTTGAAACTTAATTCGCCTGGTGGTAACTTTCCTTCGATTTTTAGCAAGAAAGATTCGATAAGCTATTTAACTGAATGTATAAGAGCGCATCTTCTATTTCAAAACATCCTTCCATTGCCCGTTTTCGGCAAATTCTTTTATAGTAGCATTGCGTAATTCCAGCAGGTTTGTCATATACTTTCGTAAAACAAGAGCATTAAATAATATACCGGCAAAACCATATGGTACTTCATATCCAAAATGATCCTGCATAACAGTGGTGCCATCAACATTTTGCCGGAAATAATGTTTGTGCCGGATGCTTTTGAACGGCCCTTTGAGCATACAATCTTCAAACGAGTGAGGCCTGTCCATCGCAGTAATCTTCATTTCCATCTGTTGATATATGGCAAAATGCTTAGCCCGCCAAACAACGGTGTCATTTAACTCAAACAAACCTTCAGTCCTTCCACCAACTACCCTCTCGTTGGTATGGCTTGTTGATATGGTATGAAGTTTTACACTCCTGGAAAGATTGAAACAGATTTCAATGGGTGCATTAATAGTTGTAGATAGTTCTATGAGGGAAGCCATATATATAAAAGTAATGCATGCCCGTTATATGAGCATGCATTGCTTTACAAGAAAAATATATTGAGGGAAAAGCCTTAAAAATTGTATTGCATACCAAAGCCATTCACAAAAATACTTGTGTTCCTGGAAAAAGAAAAAGGGCCTTCTGATGCAGAAGTTTTCCTAAGTGCCCAGGCGCCTACAAAAGATGTAATCAGATCTAATCTTGGTGTAACAGCATAACCAATTACAGGACATATTGCAGGAGCTATGGTTCTATCACGATGTATATAAGATACACCCGCATTCACTTCTATAAACCATCCTCCGGGCTCATCAGTGAAATGATGGATAAGAGGCCGAGGTACACCAAAATTAAAACGGTAACCGCCTGTTAAAATAACAGCGCTGATATTATCGTATTTACCTCCATCAAATCCCTTAAAAAAGCCGCCAGTGGTAGCCGGGCTGTGTGATGCCCTGAGCGTGATCACGAATTCGTTGTATACATCTTTATTCTTATTAGCCCTGAGCATTAGTTTACCAATAGCAGCTCCGCCATATCTTCCAGGATAATCGCCTGAATTGAATGTTCCTTCTACTGCCACAGCAAAACGCAACGACTTTGCCGGAAACAGAATAACTTCTTTTTGTTTTGTCTTTACGCTATCCTGTGCAGTAAGCGTAGTAATAAAAATGAATTGAGACACACTTAAAAACCAAAGCAATTTTTTCATCTTTTCCGATTTTAATTAAAAAATTCGGTCTTTCATTCATAATTAGACGATAGAGGATGGGATAAGGTTTTCTACGAGATAATAAATTTTATAGACCAAGAATATTCGCATCAACGGTAAATGTAGTGCCAATGTTTACATTTATATCCTCATTGATTACTTTATCTGTGGTTACTTTCAACCTGAGCTTATATTTATCTTTTGTCAAGTAATTTTTTAAGTCATCTGTTCCTGCATCAAGTTGCAGTTCATTGCCTACCGTGTCAGGTATATCGTATTTATGCGCAACCAGTATTTCTTCCTCCCCATCAGCAGAAAGATATATTTCAATATCTTTTAAAAAGTCAAACTTTCTTCCATTAGGACTGGTTATAGTGAGGTTCATCTTCTTGAGTTTTATTGACTCAATAAGATTACTGGCTGTATTATGTCCTTGAAATTCAGATTGCGACTCTGTAGTCACATCAGGCGTAAATACGTCAAAAGGTAAGGCTGTAGCCACTCCTGCCTGTATGGTAGTTTGCGTATTGTAATTAAGGTCGAACTTGGTAAGATCTTTTAACTTTTTACAAGAAGCAAATATTGTTGTTGCCAAAAGAAGGGCTGCCATTACTTTTTTCATTCCGGGTTGATTAATTGTCAACCAAGAGAACGTGGAATGACAACACTTATTACTTAGTAGAAATACTATGTGTTGTTTTTGAGATATGATAACAAGGCATACTGCTATGTTTATTAAAAGGATTGATTATAAGATGATATTGCTAAGTCTGAAAAGCAAAAGCAGTAACCGGTTGCAGAAAAAATCCAAAAAACCTGTTACTGCTTTTAAATGATATAATAAACCAGTTGCTTTTTATTCTACAGCTACTATTTCGCTTACCCGCCACAAATTGATAGTAACTTTATTGGCTTCGATAGTGATAATATCTTTCACTTTTAATTTTGACTGTTTAATCTTGTCGTCGCTAACCAAAGCTTTGATATTCTTTTCTTCCGTTTTATTATATATAAATGCGACTTCTTTTTTTGGGGATGCATTTTTTACCTGTAGCGATAATATACTAAAGCCATCCTGCTGACTATAAGGTTCAATACCTGTTACAGCAGCTGTAATAACAGCGATATTAGGAGCCATTTTTACCATCATACTACATTATGATGCAAACTTACTTCTTCTTAGCTGCTACCGCTTTCTTTTTTGGAGAAGTGGCTGCACCCGTTTTTACATACAGATCTGCAGTAATTTTTCCATTGGCTAATTTTATTTTTTTAATCGCCACTTTTGTATCAAGACCGCCATAGCTTTTGCTGCTGGGTTTGGTTGTTTTACTGAACGTTTTCTTTTTTGCTGTACCCGGCCACACATCTCCTCCATCGCCACCGTTTGTTCCTTTTTCAAGGTCCTGCTTATTGTCTGCCTGTACTACCGCCACTTTATAATGCATCTCATTGCTGTTGTCATCAATGGCATCATCAATATGATATACCAGCAGTCCTTCCCCCGGAAGATACTTGTCAAAATTCTTTTTCATTCTATGCTCAGCCAGAAAATATTCATTGCCCGGGCCACCATCCTGCCATAAGCGATATATGGTGCGTCCTTTTTTTACATCATCAATCACCACTTTTGCTTTGTTGCTGCTTTGATTGATTGTTGTTACCCAATTTTGCTGCATCTTACACCAGGCACACGGGTGTGCTGGGGTTGCTCCGTTGTTATTCCAGCTACCACCCGCCATCAGGCACCAATCTCCGATACCTTCACTGGTATAATCAACATCATATAAATCAGGAAAACCAAACAGCAGGTGCCCGAGCTCGTGCGCACATACACCTAGTTCACAATCTTCAGGAACGGTTAAATAGCCATATATATGTGTACCGTCTGCATTATATACGCTGGGCAATACCCATTTATGGCTCCATATATCATTTTTACTACCCGTTACTTCCGCGCCGGGCCCCGCATGTATTACTACAAAAGCATCCACATAGCCATCGTTATTATTATCATAGCTTGTAAAATTTATAGCAGGGTTGGCAGCTTTGGCTGCATCAGCAGCAAGTGTGCGGGCATTGGGTGCAGTGTTACCTGTACCACTTTCTCCATGTGCATACTGGCTCAGCTTTTTAGGCATGCGGTAAGGTCCTACTACCTGCCCGGAAATAGTTACCAGCCCATTGGTTACTTCTTTATAATATTCCTTTACACTGCCGGTTGCAATAACGCCTTCACTAAAAAAAAGATCTTCAAATCTTTTTTTTGTTTCTGTCATTGGTTTATCACTGAAGTCAACTAGGATAACGGCTACTTTAAGATTCCCCTGCAATGGAGCACGTTCAGCACTCCGGCTGCGCACCAGTGCCGCTGATGTACCTAATGCAAATACGCTACCCGGTTGAAGCAACGCATCATTATAACCCACTCTGCTTTTACCTAAGGGCTTTATTAGATTACTTAATACAGAACTTCCCAAATCTCTCTTCAGTTGATTGAGATCTGTTTTTAGTTTCTTCTTTAATTCAGGGCTTGGTCCTATCATGCACCTATGCCCATCATTACTGGCTGCCGCTCCCTTTACTATAGTTACATAATCACTGATCAATGGAGATAATAATTTCTTTTTCATATAATAAAAATTAAGAGGTGGAAATGCTAAAATATATCTATAGTTACGCTTGTTTACAAGAGGAATTACGGAAGCGGATAAACGAAGACGGACAAAAAGATATCTCTACTATTACAAAAATAAGACCTGACAAACGTTCACTCACCCCGCTTAACTATTTAACAACAACCTGTGTTTTGTGTTACCCCTTTTTATCATTGCTGTCTTTACTCTGCATAATAACTGACAAATGGAGACGATAGTTTCTTTTTCAATAATTAGATTTAAGGAATGAATATATCAGTGCCCGTCAGAAGATTTGGATGGAATTACGGAATTTAATAGTGTGCGGATGATTATAAATGGTAGCAGTGATTTCAGGAAATTAAATGTACATCAAATATGCTGTTGTTGCAATAGTCGTTCTACAAATTGTTTATAAAGATTTTCCGTAATTTACTTTCATGAGTGCGCCACATGAAATTCAACAGCAATTGTTCAACCTGCTTAAAAAGAAACTTCCTGCACATGTTTCATTGGTGGATGAACTTGCAGATTTGCTTAATATAAGTATTGATAGTGCTTACCGGAGAATACGGGGAGAAAAGCCGATAACATTTTATGAACTGAAAATTATTTGTGAACATTATCATCTTTCTGTTGACAGGTTGCTTAAGCTGAAAAACAATACGGTTCTGTTTGAAGCACCTGGTTTGGATGAGCCAGCCAAAAGTTTTGCTGATTATCTTAAGGCGGTGTTAGATCAATTAAGTTCGTTTGATAGCTATCAGCATCGCCGGATTTTTTATTTGTGCAAGGATATACCCTTCTGGTATTTTTTTCTTTTTCCGGAAATTGCAGCCTTCAAGGTGTTTTTCTGGTCAAAAACAATCAATCATCATTCAGCCTTTACTCACCAGCCTTTTTCTATGGATGCATTTCCGTTTCAAGAATGTTTTTCTTTAGGACAGGCCATTTTAAAAAAGCACAATGAGATGCAGTCTGTTGAGCTCTGGAACCTGGAAAGTATTCATAGTACCATTAACCAGCTCTCTTATTACAGGGATGCAGGAATATTTAAAACACAGGATGATTTTGATAAGGTAATCGCATCATTCTGCAGGTTGATTGATCACTTGCAATTGCAGGCCGAGAAAGGTTTAAAATGTATGCCAGGTGTAGAACATGAGCCGGCAGGTAAAATTGAATTTTATGTAAACGAGCTCATCCTGGGCAATAATACTATCTTGTTTCAATTAGACGACACCCGCACATCAATGATAACCTATAATATACTTAGCTATTTAATATGCAGTGATGAACGTTTTGTGAATAAAACATTTGATACCTATAATACTTTGCTGAGCCGATCTGCATTGATAAGCAGCACTGGCGAAAAAGAACGCAACATCTTTTTTAATAAACTTCGTTCAAAGGTAGATGCCCTGCATGTGTGAAATTTTTAAGTTTGGCGTTTTTAAAACGAGGTAGCAACGGCTGGGAATTATTAATCATTTTTTCTTTTTTTGCGGCAGAAATGTTAATCCTATAGAGCCTAAGGCGTCACGGTAATGAATGTTTTTATCGTTTATTTTAAAAGCGCCTCCGATTTGCACATTACCTTTTACCCAGTTAAATGGCCCAACAGGAAAGCGTACAACGAAAGACGGTTCAAAAAAAGCGATATAGCTTTTTTCAATTTCATATAAACTGATGTCGGGATAGAATGTATTTGCATTATGAAATTTTACAAAAGAAGTGCGAAGCGTCCAGGCTAAACTTGTATTTCGGGGAAGATGCAGCGCGAGCGCCGGTTGTATATAAAACCGTTGTATTCTGCCGTTGTAGGAAGTTTCAGATCCCCACAAGTGTTGTTTGTTAGTTAAACGATTTTTCCCTGCACCATATCCTGCATATATTTCTAATGCCAGTCTTTTGTTTTTAGAAACAGGAGTAAAATATCCGGCTCCTATTTCTGCTATATTTTTTTTGTAGGAAACGGTTTCGGGATATGATGAACTCATATTGTAGTCTTCGAATTCGTTTGAATATGAGTAGGAACCAGTAATACCTATATGATTTGTAACAGCATAAGCCGCTTGTAAACTACCACCCCGCACTTTTCCTTTATCACTTTCATCGTCTCTTAATCCGCCGAACCACTGTGCTCTTACCTGCATTTCATTCTTTTTTTTAAGCAACGGTACATTTACAGGAAAAGGAGTATATGCATAATATGATACGGGATGCAGTGTGTCGGCACAGGAAAATAAAAGAACAGATGAACAGGTTGCAAGTATGATGGCGCTTTGTATAGAGGGATTTCTCATTGCAGAAAGTTTATAGGTTTAGAATAATCAAACCTACAGATACCCGACTTGCTGCGCTAATTGAAAACAACTATACAGCAAAAAAGATTGGGAAATTCTGCTGATTATACCTGTTTGTGAAAAGCTGTTTATTGATTTCTGCAAATGTTGTTAAAGACATAAAAAAACCGGTCAATCAATGACCGGTCTTCTTTGCAAAAAAGTATTTTTTATTCTACAATTTTCTGATCTTAATATTCCTGTACCACACTTCATTGCCATGATCCTGCAACACTATGTGACCGCTTTTGAATGTTCCGAAATCAGGCATGTTCTTAAACTTACTGCCTGCTATTAATTTTTTCCAGCTATCATCCCAAAGGGTAGTGGAAACTACTTTTACACCATTCTGCCAGAATTCAAGTTTGCCTTTTTGTACTTTTATTTCAATGCTATTCCATTGTCCTGCCGGCTTTACATTTTCAGGCTTGCTGGTAATAAGATCGTATAAATCTCCTGCACGGTGTTTAATGATCTTTGCATCAGGATGTCCATTATTATCCAGCACCTGCATTTCCGGACCTGTATAATAAGACCATTCATGTTGTTTGTCTTCTTTTACCAGGAACAGTACGCCGCTATTGCCGTTAGGTGAAATTTTCCAGTCCAGTTTCAAATCAAAGTCACCATATTCCCCGGCAGTTACCGCATCGCCACCATTATCTCCGCTTTCGTGTTTTGTTAAATGGAGATTGCCATCTTTAGCTTCCCATGCACTTCCCAGCGCCGGTTTATTATAAGAATGCCAGCCTGTAACAGAAGTGCCATCAAACAGCAATTGCCAGCCCGCAGTTTTTTCGGAAGCAGAAAGTGTATTGTTTTGTGCCTGTGCACTATTTAGTATAGCCGCACTCAATAACAGCAAACTTCCTGATACAATCGTTTTGCTAATTTTCATTGTTCAATTATTTTATAGTGAGAATATATTTAACCATTGCTTCCACATCTTCGGTTGACAAATTAGGATGAGGCGCCATTGGAATCTGGCCCCAAACACCCGTTCCGCCATCAATTACTTTTTTAGCCAGCTTTGGAATATCTGCTTCTTTGTATTTTTTTGCTACATCAGCATAAGCAGGTCCAACCAATTTTGTTTTATCCTGGTGACAAGCCCGGCAATCAGCTCCTTCCAATAATACTTTTCCATCTTTAGCAGGTGCCGCTGCAACAGGTTTGCTATCTCCGGCAGCACTACTGGTATCGATTGTTGTTGAAGTTGCTGCGCCAATCTGTGGGTTAACACTCAAAAAAATTGGTTTTTTTTCTACCGTTTCGCTGCCGCATCCATAGCAAAAAGCTACCACTAGAAGTACTGCTGTAAATTTTTTCATGCCGAACTTGTTAATTTTAATTGTCATATTATTGTCAAAAAGAGGGCATAAATATCCGAAGAAAAACTACTCCAAGCCTAAAACCTTGCGATTAAATTTTTCGTCGCTTCCTGTTCCCGCAAAATCATCAAATGCTCGTTCGGTTACACGGATGATATGATCTTTAATAAATGGAGCGCCTTCTGCCGCACCGGCTTCCGGATGTTTAATAGCGCATTCCCATTCAAGTACCGCCCATCCTTTATAATTATATGCTGCCAGTTTACTGAAAATGGATTTAAAATCAACCTGTCCATCACCCAAAGAACGGAAACGCCCGGCACGCTCTACCCACCCCTGGTAACCACCGTATACACCTTGCTTGCCGGTAGGATTAAATTCCGCATCCTTAACATGAAACATGCGGATCCGTTCGTGGTAATAATCTATATAATCAAGATAGTTGAGACATTGCAGTACAAAATGACTTGGATCAAACAGCAAACATGCTCTTGGGTGATTGTTTACTTTTTCAAGAAACATTTCATAGGTAATGCCATCATGCAGGTCTTCACCCGGATGTATCTCGTAACAAAGATCTATTCCCTGTTCATCATATGCATTTAAGATAGGTGTCCATCTTTTTGCCAATTCTGTAAAACCGGTTTCCACTAAACCTGCGGGTCGCTGCGGCCATGGGTATACGGTATGCCAAAGCAAAGAACCGCTGAATGTGGCGCTTGCATTTAAGCCAAGATTTTTAGAAGCTTTAGCAACATTTTTCAAATGTTGCACAGCCCATTCTGTACGTGCTTTGGGATTGTTATGATATGCTGCCGGTGCAAAACCATCAAACAGCGCATCATATGCCGGATGCACAGCAACCAATTGACCGATAATATGTGAAGCAAGCTCGGTAATTTGTAATCCTGCTTCGTTTACAATTCCTTTTATTTCGTCTGCATATGTTTTGCTTTCAGCAGCCTTGTCAATATCTATAATGTTGCCAGCCCATGTAGGAAGCTGTACACCTACATAACCTAACCCTGCCGCCCACTCGCAGATCGATTTTAAATTGTTGAATGGCGCTTTGTCTCCTAAAAACTGGCCAGAAAAATACCAGGACCCTGGATATTTGTCATAATAATAGAATTAAAATTTGTTTATAAATGAGGTAAAAGGTGAAGGGTGAAAGGCGTAAGGTGAAATGCTTTCTACCCTATACCTTACACCCCATGCCCTATACCTTTATATCGTGTGATCAGTCCACTTTTCAGTGCTGGCGCTGCTTTTCACTACATTGTCAATAAATGCCATGCCTCTTACGCCTTCGGCTGCAGTGGGAAAATCTAATATTTCCGCAGAAGGTTTTTCGCCATCAATTTTAGCTGATAAGCTCAATGCGAAATTGCGGTATATGTTTCCAAAAGCTTCCAGGTATCCTTCCGGATGGCCACCCGGAACACGGGTATTATGCTTTGCAAAATTTCCTAAATACCCGCCACCGGTACGGTATACCTGCGCAGGTTGATCCAACCATTTTACCAACAGCGTGTTTGGTTCCTGCTGTCTCCATTCCAGTCCCGCCTTTTCTCCATATAGTCTTATGTTTAAATTATTCTCTTCGCCGGCTGCAACCTGCGATGCAGATAATACACCTGCAGCGCCGTTATCAAATTTTAATAACACATTGCCATCATCATCCAGTGGGCGGCCTTCTACCATTATATTAAGGTCGGCGCACATTTTGGTGATCTGTAAGCCAGATATATATTCTGCCAGGTGAGCGGCATGCGTACCAATATCTCCCATGCAACCACTCTTGCCGGATTTTTTAGGATCTGTTCTCCATGCGGCTTGTGCATTGCCTTCTCTTTCGGTGAGTTTGCTTAACCATCCTTGTGGGTATTCTACCATTATCTTTCTAACCTTTCCAATCACACCTTCTTTAACCATTTGTTTTGCCTGCTTTACCATAGGATATCCCGAGTAAGTATGTGTAAGGCACAACAGCAAACCGGTTTCTTCTACCTTTTTCTGCAATTGTTTTGCTTCATCCAAAGTAAATGTCATAGGCTTTTCAATTACCACATGAAAACCTTTTTCCAAAGCAGCCATAGCTGGCGCAAAATGCGCAAAGTTGGGTGTTACAATCGTAACAAAATCTATGCGCTTATCTGCAGGCATCTTACTTTCATTCTCCAGCATTTCTTCGTAATTCAGGTATATCCTGTCTTCCGGAAGAAATAAAGATTTTCCTGAATCCTGGGCTATATCAGGTCTGATACTTAAAGCACCACAGGATAATTCAATAAGCCCGTCCATATTGGCGGCAATGCGGTGAACGGCACCGATGAAAGCATCTTTACCTCCACCGATCATGCCCATTCTTAATTTTCTGTTCATGAAAAATTTGATTAACGTAATTAAAAAATCAGAAGCGGGTTTAAAAATAAAACATTTACGTTTACTGCCAAGTTGTTTTTTGTTGAACAACAGGTCGCAGGTTATAGAGAAAAGGCCGGAGGCAGAAGTAAGAAGGCAGTGTTGGCAGGTTACAAGTTTCAGATTGAAGGATTCACGTTTCTCTTCTCACCTCTCACCTCTCACCATTCACCTTTCGCCAAATACCTCATTCAAAAAATGTCTCCTTAACAATTAAAAAGTTTTTATTTATAAAACATTTCCTACCTTAACCGTCATTAAACGATTTTATGTCCACTTCATCATCTAACCCGCGCAGGCGTGCCATAAAAAATATTGTGCTCGGTTCTCTGTCTCTTGGTTCAGCTCCCGCTATTGCAGGCTCAATATCTTCCAAACAAAAGGAAGAAAGTCAATATACAATGAAAGGAAATATCAATCACTCCGTATGCCGCTGGTGTTATGGCGGTATACCACTGGAAGAATTTTGCGCTGCAGCAAAACAAATGGGATTAAGTGCTATAGACCTGGTTGGTCCGAAAGATTGGCCTACACTACAGAAATACGGCTTGTATTCATCTATGTGCAACGGCGCTGAAATTAATCTTACAGATGGATTTAACCATTCCGAATTTCACCCGCAGCTTGTTAAGAATTATACTGAAATGATTCCGCTGGTAGCAAAAGCCGGCTATAAGCAACTGATTTGTTTTAGTGGAAGCCGTAGGGATCTTGATAATGAAACGGGATGGAAGAATTGTGTAGATGGATTAAAGCAGGTAATAGGCGTAGCGGAAAAACATAAAGTAACATTGGTGATGGAATTGCTGAATAGCAAGGTAGATCATAAAGATTACCAGTGCGACAGAACAGAATGGGGTGTTACATTAGCCAAAAGACTCGGTTCTGAAAACTTTAAACTGCTGTATGATATTTATCACATGCAGATAGATGAAGGTGATGTAATAAGAACCATCAAAGACAACTTTCAATATATATCCCACTATCATACAGGCGGCGTACCGGGCAGAAGAGAAATTGATGAAACCCAGGAACTGTATTACCCAGCCATTATGAAAGCCATTGTTGATCTTGGTTTTAAGGGATATGTAGCACAGGAATTTATACCAACACCTAAAGATGCAAAAGGCCAACTGGCTTCTTTACAGAGTGGTGTTAAGATTTGCGATGTATAATTATAATTGCTGGCAATATAAAATAGTATCTTCAAAAATAATACCAACGCCCACCCCTTGTTGATTGCTTGTATCATTCATTGATAAATTATATACTATGCCTGATAACGTTTACGATGCCATTGTAGTTGGTTCCGGAGTTAGTGGCGGTTGGGCCGCAAAAGAGCTAACAGAAAAAGGGTTGAAAGTAATAATGCTTGAACGTGGTCGCAATATTGAACACGTAAAAGATTATGTAAATGCCAATAAAAATCCATGGGAATTTCCGCACCGCGGCGGCAGAACACAAAAAATGGTTGAGGATTATCCTGTGTTGAAAAGAGACTACCCGTTGAACGAAACCAATCTTGATTATTGGGTAGACGAAAAAGAAAGTCCTTATACAGAAATAAAAAGATTCGACTGGTTCCGCGGCTATCATGTAGGCGGACGTTCGCTTATGTGGGGAAGACAGAGCTATCGCTTTAGTGATCTTGATTTTGAAGCCAATGCCAAAGATGGTATTGCCGTTGATTGGCCCATCCGTTATAAAGACATTGCACCCTGGTATGATCACGCAGAACGTTTTGCGGGCATCAGTGGTTCTAAAGAAGGATTACATCAATTGCCCGATGGACAATTTTTGCCACCAATGGAATTGAATTGCGTGGAGAAAGATGTAGTTGCTAGGATAAAAGAAAAATATAAAGGAGCCCGTCATCCTATGATTGGGCGAACGGCTAATATTACCGTACCGTTTATTGATCAGGGTAGGTCCAATTGCCAGTATCGAAACAAGTGTTGGTTGGGTTGTCCTTTCGGCGCTTACTTCAGTACACAATCATCTACTTTACCTGCAGCGATGAAAACAGGTAACCTTACGGTTCGCCCATGGTCTATTGTTACTAAAGTTTTATACGATAAGGATACCAAAAAGGCAACAGGTGTAGAAGTATTGGATGCCGAAACCAATAAAACAGTTGAGTATAAGGCCAAGATTATTTTCCTGAATGCCTCAACACTTAATACCACCTGGATCTTGCTGAATTCCGCTACTGATATATGGCCGGGAGGATTAGGCAGCAGCAGTGGTGAGTTAGGACACAACCTGATGGATCACCATTTAGGTGTGGGTGCATCTGGTATTGTGGATGGGTATGAAGACAGATACTATTCAGGAAGAAGAGCAAACGGCGTATATATACCACGCTACCGGAATGTGAATGGTGATAAGAGAGATTACCTGAGGGGATTTGGTTACCAGGGTGGCGCGAGTCGTGGCGGTTACAGCAGGTCTGCAGAAGATGTAGCGATAGGTATTGATCTGAAACAAACGTTATCAGAGCCAGGAGCATGGACAATGAATATAGGCGGCTTTGGAGAAATATTGCCTTACCACGATAATGTTGTAACGCTCGATAAAACAAAGAAAGATAAATGGGGTTTGAATGTATTAGCAATAGATGCAGAATGGAAAGAGAATGAAAGAAAGATGCGCAAGGATATGCTGAATGATGCAGTAGAAATGCTGGCAGCCGCAGGCATAAAAGATCCGAAAGGACGCGAGGGGGATGGTACTATAGGAAGAGGCATACACGAAATGGGCACTGCGCGTATGGGAGCTGATCCTAAAACTTCTGTACTGAATAAATGGAACCAGGTGTGGGATGCACAGAACGTATTTATTACAGACGGTTCGTTTATGACATCCGGAGCGTGTGTTAATCCATCACTCACTTATATGGCAATGACAGCAAGAGCTGCTGATCATGCAGTGAGCGAACTAAAGAAAAAAAATATATAATCAAATAGCAGATTCGTAATTATTCATAATGCCTGGAGATAGTACCAATATCAATAACAAAGCAGTAGCTCAAAATACATACGATGCCATTGTAGTAGGATCTGGCATAAGTGGAGGATGGGCTGCAAAAGAATTATGTGAAAAAGGGTTAAAAACCCTGTTGCTTGAAAGAGGAAGAAATGTAGAACACATAAAGGATTATACCGATACAAATCTTAATCCGTGGGAACTGAAGCATCATAATAATGTTACACAACAAAATCGTACAGATAGCCCTATACAAAGCAAGTGTTATGCATACAATGAAGTATCAAAACATTTTTTTGTAAGTGATGTAGATCATCCATACAACCAGAAAAAACCGTTTGATTGGATAAGAGGCTATCACGTAGGCGGGCGCTCGCTCATGTGGGGACGTCAATGCTATCGCTGGAGCGATCTGGATTTTGAAGCCAACGCAAAAGATGGCCATGGAGTAGATTGGCCGATCCGTTATAAGGATATAGCTCCATGGTATGATTATGTAGAGCCTTTTGTGGGTATCAGTGGTTCAAGAGAAGGGTTGCCACAATTGCCCGATGGAAAATTTTTGCCGCCGATGGAAATGAACTGTGTTGAAAAAACAGTGGCAGAAAGAATAAAAACGAATTTTACAGATGGGCGAACCATGATCATTGGTAGAGTTGCCAATCACACAAAAAGAGTAGGCGACAGGGGACCATGTAATTACAGGAACAAATGCCACGAAGGTTGCCCGTTTGGTGGGTATTTCAGCAGCAATGCAGCCACCATTCCTGCGGCTAATAAAACAGGCAATCTTACACTGCGTCCGTTCTCAATTGTTACAGAAGTAATATATGATAAGGATAAGAAAAAGGCGACAGGTATCCGCATCATCGATTCAGAAACAATGAAGACAGAAGAATACTATGCAAAAATTATCTTCCTGAATGCTTCAACGCTTGGTACTACTTCTATTTTGTTACAATCAGTTTCTGATGCTTTTCCTCATGGGCTGGGCAATAGCAGTGACCAGGTAGGACGTAATTTAATGGACCATCATTATGGAGTTGGCGCCAGCGGAACCTTTGAAGGGTATGAAGACAAATATTTTTATGGCAGACGTCCTAACGGAATTTATATACCCCGTTTCCGAAACATCAATGAACAAACAAAACGCTCTGATTATGTTCGTGGCTTCGGCTACCAGGGTGGGGCAGACAGAGAGCGGCAATGGAGCGCTGATGGCATAGGCGCTGATTTAAAAAATAATCTGCTTGAACCAACTGCGTGGACAATGGGAATGGGTTCATGGGGTGAACATCTTCCTTATGAAGACAATCGCGCAACACTTAATAAAGATAAAAAAGACAAATGGGGCATACCCACACTTGATATTGATTGCGAGTTTAAGGCCAATGAAATGGCTATGCGTAAAGATATGATGAACAGTGCTGCAGAAATGCTGGAAAAGGCCGGGGTGAAAAATATAAATACGTACGATGGTATGCCGGCGCCGGGCTTTTGTATTCATGAAATGGGTACGGCAAGAATGGGCCGCGATCCTAAAACATCTGTACTCAATGGCAATAACCAAATGCACGAAGTAAAGAATGTATATATCACTGATGGATCCTGTATGGCATCATCTGCCTGTCAAAATCCATCCATTACGTATATGGCACTTACTGCAAGAGCAGCGGATCATGCAGTGAGTGAGTTAAAGAAAGGAAACCTTTAACTGTAAAAGAAGTGATTTGAAAATTTGAAAGCAGGGAATACAGAAATGTGAGAATGGGAGAATAATTGATAATGATAAAAACTATTTTTGATTACTAAATCTAACAAGTATGAACAGACGCGATGCCTTGTCAAGAGTTGCACTCATATTGGGTGGCACTGTGGTAGGCGGCAATGTTTTTTTGGATGGCTGTAAACCCGCCGATAAAAAAACAACCACAGATACCCCGGCAGAGACAACCAGCTCAGCTTTTACACAGGATGATATAGCCTACCTGGATGAAATAGCAGAAACTATTATTCCTGCTACTGATACACCGGGTGCGAAGGATGCCAAAGTAGGAGCTTTTATGACGGTGATGGTAAACGACTGCTATACCGCCAACGATCAGAAGATATTTAAAGAAGGCATGAAAACGCTGAACGAAGCGAGCAAGAAGAAAAATGGAAAATCATTTATGGAAAGCGACCCTGCACAACGCAAAGCTTTGTTAACGGATATTGATAAAGAGGCAAAAGATTACCAGGCTTCCAAAAAGAAAGATGATCCCAATCATTATTTCCGGATGATGAAAGAACTCACATTGCTGGGTTACTTTACTTCTGAACCCGGTGCAACGAAGGCACTGCGCTACGTAGCAGTACCCGGGAAATACGAAGGATGCATTCCTTATAAAAAGGGAGACAGAGCTTGGGCGACTTAGAAGAATCATATAGCTATAATTATATCTAATTAAAACCGGATGTCAAAAATTGAACATCCGGTTTTTTTGTTAGAGAACATTTATCTACCGTTAACGTATAAACGCTATTGTCAATATGTTTGTGCAAGATTAAAGTAATCTATCGTCAACGTATAAACGCCAATAATTATGTGTTCGTCACCCGTAAATTGCAACCGCTTCTTCAAAACATTTTAAACCATGTGGAATACAGTTTTTAAAAAAATAAATATATAGTTGCCAACAGTAATTTTTTTTAGTTATCAAATTTCGCTTTTACTTTACAACTCCCTCCAATAACCTTACCTGTAATTCCATTTTGCATTGCCGCATTATTTACAACTAATCGTTTACGTTAGTCATGAGATCTATTATCTTATCTGTTACTTTATTTTTTCTTTTTCTTACAGCAAATGCTCAAACCGGTATCGCAGTACCGCAAATGACACAGTCAGACAATCTGATTCAAAGTTTCTTATCTGCATATGGCATACCAGGGGCAACAGTAGCTATTGCCAAAGATGGTAAAATTGTATACATGCGGGCATTTGGTTATTCCGATAGGAATCAAACCCAGGCTACACAACCTTATAATATATTCCGCATTGCCAGTCTGTCAAAACAAATTACGTCTATCACTATTATGCGATTGATGGAACAAGGAAGAATTGCGATGAGTGATAAAGTATTTGGACCCGGCGGCATTCTCCAGAATTTTCCCTCACTTTCTACAGCCAATATTACCGACAGTCGTATTTATAATATTACCGTTCAACATTTGCTGGAGCATTCGGCAGGCTGGAACAGGGATAATAATTGCAACCCCAATCCCACTACGCCTTATTCATACTTCCAGCAAGGATGTGATCCTATCTCATTTCCACTAAGGGTTACTATGCTACAGGGCGCTACCAACCCTGTAAATAAAAATGATCTTGTAAAATTTTATTAGAAAAAGGGCTAGACTTTGCCCCTGGCACCGGTTACAATTATTCTAATATTGGCTACCTGGTATTGGGTGATATTATAGAACAGAAAACCGGTATGAGTTATGAAAAATATGTAACAGATTCTATTCTTGCTCCTTTGGGCATTTATGATATGAAACTAGGGAAAAATCTTTTGGCAAATAAACTGGAGAGGGAAGGAGAATATGTAGGAAATAACGGCGCCACTACACTATCATGTTATGGAGATGGCACTTATGTTCCCTGGGAATATGGCGGTTTCAGTGTAGAAGCTATGGATGCGCATGGCGGCTGGATTGCCAGCAGCAGGGATATGCTTAAATTGTTAACCGCCGTGGATAGCTTTACCACAAAGCCTGATATTCTTTCCCCAGCTACGATTGCTGTAATGACAACGCCTTCTGCCAATAACCCGTACTATGCCAAAGGATGGTCAGTTAACAGCGCTTACAACTGGTGGCATTTGGGGTCGCTTGACGGTACAGAAAGTGAATGGGTACGAACAAGAACCGGCTATACCTGGATTATCATCTGCAACAAACGAATGGGTGGCAATTTTGAAAACGACCTTGATAATCTTGGGTGGAATTGCATTAATTCAACGAGCACCTGGCCTACCTGGGATTTAATGGCATCCCCTACTGTAAACGCGGCAGATATTTCCTTTTCAAATATCACAGATAACGCCGTAACACTTAACTGGACCAATGGCAATGGCGGCAACAGGATAATAGTGGCAAGCCAGGATAATCCTGTGAATGCTTTTCCACTTGATGGAACTGATTATACTACTAACAATGTATATGGGCAAAATGCTTTGGGTTCAAATTATGTGGTGTATAACGGTACGGGTAACAGCATTACTGTTACAGGGCTTGCCGCAGGCAGGAAATATTATTTCCGTGTAATGGAATACAACAAGAACACTACCACAGGCAATAATGCTTTATACCTGCTGGGCGCTAACCCACAATCAAGTGTTACAACTTCAGCATCATTACCCATAAAGCTTTCCTCATTTACAGGAGTAAAAATAAATAATGCGGTAAAGCTTGATTGGACAACACAGGAAGAAATGAACAGCGGTTTTTTTAATGTAGAAAGAAGTACTGATGGCGTGCATTTTACAACTATAGGAATGTTAGATGCACAGGGTAATACACAAGAAGTTTCTGTTTATACTTTCACTGATAATAACCCGCAAACCGGCAAAAATTTTTATCGCCTGAAAGAGACAGACCTTGATGGAACTTCAACCTATTCTGGTATAGTTTCTTTATCGTTCAATACCAAACCGCAGATCAATGTTGTTACTTACGAAGGGAAGAATTATTTCAGCATCAATAAAAATGCAGACTATAATTTTAAAAATGCGAAGATTGTTCTGCGAGATATTGCCGGGCGCCCGGTGCTGCAACATGCTCTAACCAATGCATCCTCACAAACAGTCTATACATCAGCCTTGGCAAAAGGCATTTATATAGCTACTATTTATGATACTGATGCAAGGTTATATACACAGAAGATATTGTTGAGATAAACAGCCGAATGGTTTTTATGCTCTAACTGGCCGCGAGGTACTTTTCACAGCTGAGAGCATAGTTACTTCCCAAGTTTTTCCTGTAACAAATACCGCTCTCTGTATTTTTCTGTTTCTGCGCGTGTATCCACGTTAATATGCATCACTTCCGCGGGCTTATTGGGAACAACTGTTGGCCATTGCGGCAGTCCTATACCATTAGGATTACCTGTTTTTATAAAGTTTACAAAATAACCCTGAAGTATAGCCGAAACAAGATAATCATCCGGCTGCCAGTCAAACACACGGTTGGTAGGGAGATTTCCCATGGCGTATTCTATTTCGGCAGAATGAATGGCGCCTTTAGCAGTGGGAGCTTCGGGAGCCTGGCGCGTTGCAGGTCTTGGGCGTTCATAATAATAGCGATACACTTTATTGCCGCCTGTTCTTGCCTGCACATCACTCCACCTCCAGGTGCTGAAACCAATAAAGCGGTCTGAAGCGAGTGCGGTTGCTACCGCTTCTACATCTGCATCACTCTCTGCCGGGTAAGCTTTTAGTATCTCTGCAGATTGATCACCATACATTTTCTGAACAGCCTTTATATAGTTTTCTTTTGTTGCTTCATCTTTGCCCAGAATATTTTTCCAGTTTCCTTCCTCTGCATTCCATCCTACAAGCAAAGGAACTTTTGCCTGTTCGCCTGCTTTAAAAATTTCCAACGGAGATTTAGGGAAAAAATAGCCATCAACAGGGTTATTACTAAGTCTCAATTTTTTTGTTGCTTCTAAGACTTTTTCTGCAGGCAAAGCCCGCAAGGCAGCTAAAGAAGTAACGCCAAGACTATCTGCAAACTGCAATCCCTGTTTTTCTGCTTCCGCAAGCGTAAGCGCAGGTCTTGAACCCAACAATGAGCCGCTTTCTCCTATAGCACCTGCAATAATATTTTTTGACAAGGGAGAAGCCATCAATGCGCTCACTGAAAATGATCCAGCCGATTCACCGGCAATGGTAATTTTTTGTGGATCACCACCAAACGCTTTGATATTTTGCTGTACCCATTTTAATGCCGCTGCCTGGTCGAGCAATCCATAATTGCCCGACGCATGGTGTGGCGATTCTTTGGTTAATTCGGGATGAGAAAAAAAGCCAAATACAGAAAGCCGGTAATTAACCGTAATAGCCACTATGCCTCTGCGTGACATGCTTTCACCATCATACCTGTATTCAGAGCCATCGCCTGCTACCAGGCCTCCGCCATAAAAATATACTAATACAGGAAGTTTCGCATCTGCTGATGTTGCAGGCGTCCACACGTTGAGGTAAAGACAATCTTCGCTTACTCCATCCGAGCGAAACTGCATATCGCTGAACAATGGCAATTGCATGGCTCTCGGTCCAAAATGATCGGCTTTTCTTACACCATTCCATGGCTTTATAGGTTGCGGCTCGCGCCAGCGAAGATTTCCAACCGGTGGCTGGGCAAATGGAATACCTTTAAATGCTTTTATACCCGAAACACCTACACCTTCAAGCAATCCGCTTTGGGTTTTTACGGTGAGTGCGAAGCTATTGTCTTTTGTTTGAGCCATTAAGGAGGATGTACATACAATAGAGAGCAGCAAAAATAGAACTCTTTTCATGCAAACAATTTACCGGTGAAGTTTTGAAGATTGTTTCACAATTTAACTGAAAACGGTAAGATGAATAATTATTTTATCCTGGTAAATCCTGGAGGTTTGCGGGTTCGAAGTAAACCTATGAGGTTTGCAGCGCGGCTATCATTCCCTGCAAACCTCATAGGTTTTAAAAGCCGGCATTTACAAGCCTAACTTCCCACTCGCTGCATTTCGTCTTCTGCGCCGCCTGATCTCCTGGCAGGAGATTTTATAGTTTTTCCAAAGCGATAACTAAAGGAGATACTGCACACCCTGCTGTCTCTTTTGATCTTGAAATACTCCTGTGCATATTCAAAATGTGTGAGACCAGCCATTACTTGTGTATAGAATATATCCCGCATGCTTAGCTTAAGCGTGCCTTTATTTTTTAATACCTGTTTGGAGATGCCTGCGGAAACCATGCCTGTGGGTTGTAATATTTCCTGTATATCCTGCTGGCTCCTGGTGGTATACATACCCGTTAGTTCGGCTGCCCAACCTTTATTGAAACGGAACTGGTTGGTAAGATTCATATTCAACTGCGTAAAAGTAGCCTTATATGTTTTCCATAAAATGCCTTTCATATTTTTATGATTGAGTGTGGCATCTGCGGAAATGTTCCACCATGATGTTACAGGTGTTTGCAAACTAATAGATACTTCCAAATTATTCATCCTGCCTATATTGCCTTCTGTGTATACAATTGTTCCTGTACTGTCTGACAAAAAGATCTGCGAAAAATAATCTTTGATTGTGCTGTAATCTACACTGGTAGTAAGCATATTTTTAAAAGAATGACTCAACCCAATATTCCAGGTATACTGTGGGCGAAAAAATGGATTGCCTTGCTGATAGGTATATTTGTTGATCACAAACACAAATGGATTCAGCTTTTGAAAAGCAGGACGTTCAATACGCCTGCCTGCTGTAAGGTTTAATTGATTTACTGAATCCATTTGCCAGGTAATAAAAGAAGAAGGAAACAAACTATTGTAGTTCCTTGAGAAGGAAGAATCTTTTGTAACAGCATTGCCACGCTGGATGGCGTTATAACCGGTGTATTCATCCCGCAAGCCAATGTGAATAGTAATATCAGTTATCTTTTTTTCCAGGTCGATATAGGCAGCGTTAATATTTTCTTTGTATAAAAAATGATTGGTCTTTCCAAAATCGGGTTGCCAGTTATTATCCTGTTGAATAAAATATTCAGCAAGATTATCAGTAGTGATATAAGACGATTTCCATCCTGCTCCAAGCTTGTAATCGTTTTTAAAATTTTTAGAGTAATCTACTTTGGCGGAGTATATACGTATAACCGAACTCAATGTATTTTTCGACAGATCCTGGTATCCGCCCGAAGCTTGTAAGGTGTTTTTAAATGATTGTGCGCTTCCTATATCATATGATAACCAATCAAGGTCTGCGGTTATTTCAGATGAAGCGTTGAAACTATATTTTATGTTAGCATTGATCCCGAAATTTTTCCATTGTGCACCACTGCCACTTTCGGTTAAAATGGATGAATCTTTATTGCCTGCTGCACTTAACCATTCTGCGGTGGCACTTCCTTTGTTATCGCGTTTAAAAGTTGAGCCAAGCGCTGAAAAGCCTATGGTAGTATGGTCATTGGCATAATAATCTACTCCTGCTTTTACGGTATGATTATTACCTGTTCCGGTTAAATACGTTGGTTGATCTAAAATAGCATCTATTGTTTTACCATCTGTTTTGTAATAAGTGCGTAAGGCATATAGATCTACAAAATTTTTTCCGAAGTTATTATTGTAATTCAGAAAGTAATTGTATTTGCGATCACGGTAATTCAACACAAGACTATTATTGTTTTTGTAATAACGCCCTTGCCCATACGAAGTGCTTATATTTCCGTTAAATCCTCTTTGTTGATTTTTCTTTGTCTTGATATTGATGATGCCTGCATTTCCTGCGGCATCGTATTTAGAAGATGGATTGTCCATAATCTCAATCTGATCTGCAAGATTAGCACTCATGCTTTCGAGTAAATTAACAAGGTCGGTGCCTGATACATACACAGGTTTATTGTCTATCATAATTAATACACCCGGTTTGCCCTTTAATAAAACGGTTCCTGCCCTGTCAACAGATACACCCGGCGATTTTTCCAATACTTCTAAAAGTGTTGCGCCGGTGTTGGTGATAGCTGCATCAACATTAATAACAGTTCGGTCTGGCAGATGTTGAATCAGTTGTTTATATGCTGTAATATTAATCGAGTGCAACGTTTTATTACCCGGTTGCAGTATTACAGACAGCGGTTGAAATTCGTCTGTTGAAGATGACAATACAAGTGTTGTGTATTGTGTTTGATAATTGATCATGCTTATTCTGCATAAGTAACTACCCGCTGTAATATTCTCAAAAATTACTTTTCCGGTGCTGTCTGTAATTTGTGTTTGTAATAAAGAAGAGTCAGCAAATAAAAGTTGAACCGTTGCTGAGTGGATCAAAGTCTTTTGTTCATTCCAAACGCTTATAACAAGTTTGCTGCTTTTGCGGGGTTGCGCGGCAGCAATAACAGTAGCTGAAATAAGCAGTATAAGCAGAAAGTATTTTTGCATAGCGTAAGAAGCTACAATATAGCAGCCGCCTGCAAGAATTTAAAGTGGATTTACGTTAACGGGCGTATAAGCAGATGAACAGTTTTTGCAAAGCATTTTTTGCTGCCACTAGATAAGATAATGTATACCCGGGCGCCTAATCCGGGAGAATACTTTTATTTTGGAATATCGTGTAAAGTCTCAAATCCTATCACACCAATTACGGTTGGAAATGTATTATCAGCTATATTATCAAATTTTGGATCTCTTGCTACTTTCCTGATATCTTTTAGCTTCCCGTTATTTAGTTCAGACAAATCATTGTTTTTATCAGGATCTGACTGCATCATTTTTGTAATTGGATTACTGGCATTTAAAAATGTAAATACTCTTTCCTTGTCAGCTTCAGTAAAACTGTTGTTGACGGTTGTGAGTATATTCACAGTATCCCCGGTTTTTTGGGAGATCACGATCATATGAATGTAGTATTCCAGTTTTTTATTGTCGTTAGGACCACGGCTGGAATAAAGCATTTTTACCTTTTCATTATCTTCTAGCGCATGAGGATTCATCCTGAATTTGGCAATATCCCAGTATTCATACTTTGAATTACATCCTGATATCAGGATGAAGATTAATAGAATCAGATATATTCTCATGGCATATTATTGTTTTTAATCCATTCTTTCCTTACTCATAGTTGTATTGTTTCAACTAAGTGAGGAGAATGCATCTAATGTAATTTATAAATACTCCTCTGTAAACGCCCGGCAATATTCTTTTATTTGATCCCGCACTTTGCGGAACGCATCTTTAATTTCTTCTTCTGTTCCTGTTGCTCTTGCCGGATCGGGAAAATTGTGATGAAGCTTTGTGGTAGTTTGAGGAAAATGAGGACATCTTTCATTGGCATTATCACACACGGTTATTACAACATCAAACGGAATACTAAGGTATTGTTCCAGGTTGTTGGAAGTATGCGTAGAGATATCAACGCCATCTTCTTTCATGGTGGCAATGGCCCGCGGATTTACGCCGTGTGTTTCAATACCTGCACTGTATATTGCTGCGCTGTTACCTGCAAAATGCCGTAGATAACCTTCTGCTATCTGGCTCCTGCAGCTATTGCCCGTGCAAAGCACTAATATTTTTTTTGTCACGCTTTGTTTTTATGGGTTTAAAAATCCGGCTATCTGATTATTATTACACAAGAAGCCAGATAATATTAATGATACAGAACTTTGGATCAAAACCAAAACCCAATTGCAGCACTATTACCGATAACGTTATAATAATTGGTTTACGATTTTTTTTCAAAACCAACTTAAGCGCAGCAATCTGTTCCACAACCACAGGTTTTTGATTTTTCTGCATAAACCGTTATACTGAATATGCCAGTATTGCCAGATCTAAAGTTTTGTAGTTCAGTTGCGCTTAAATAGTTTTTCAATATATCATCGGGAATGACGATTGCCTTTTCTTTCTGAATGATAATATTTGAAAAGCCATTTGTTTGGATAAGTTCTATATAAGCTTCCTTTTGAATAGCCCCGGCAACACAACCGGCATACATTTCAGCGTCTTTGCGTAAAGCTTCTGGGAGGTCGCCCACCAGTACAATGTCAGAAATGCTGAAATGACCTCCGGGTTTCAACACACGAAAAATTTCTTCGAATACTTTATTCTTATCCGGCACAAGATTTAAAACACAATTGCTTACAATAACGTCAGCAACATTTGCCGAAACAGGAATGTTTTCAATATCACCTTGCCTGAACTCAACATTTGTAAACCCTAATTTTTGCGTATTAACCCTTGCTTTGTCAATCATTGCCGGCGTGAAATCAATACCTATTACTCTACCATCTTCGCCTGTTTCGTTTCTGGCAATAAAACAGTCATTTCCTGCACCACTGCCTAAATCAATCACAGTATTTCCTTTTTTAATTTTTGCAAACTGTGTTGGTAAGCCACAACCTAAGCCAAGGTCGGCATCTGCATTGTACCCTTCGAGTGCAGTATAGTCATCACTCATAATATTATATACTTCTGTTGAGCAGCCGCAGGAGCCACAGCAGGATGATTGATTGACTTCCTTGTTTTGTAAAGCAATATCACTGTATTTCTGCTTTACCTGTTCTTTTATTTGCGCCGGATTTTCCATGTAAGAATAGTTTGATTAACAACAATTGTTTTTCTTATCTATTAATTTGGTTGAAATGCTGGCAAAATAATCCTGTAGTTTTTTTATAGCTTTTTCGTCAATACAATAACAAATTGTATTGCCTTCAATTTCTCCTTTTATTAAACCGGCATTTTTAAGTTCTTTTAAATGCTGTGAAACGGTAGGTTGGGCGAGTGGAAGCTCATCCACAATGTCGCCACAAATGCAGGCATTCACTTTTATCAGGTACTCTATAATTGCAACCCGGGCGGGATGGCCCAATGCCTTTGTGAGTGTAGCGATTGCGTTTTGTTTATCAGTAAAGTGATCTGTTTTGGTAGCACCCATGGATTAGACTAATTTAATATTGCAATATTACGATAAACAATTTAATGGAGAAATATTTTTGTTACAATATAGTCTACCCATAATTTTTGAGAGGATGAATGTCTATGGCACAGGATCATATCCGTGCCCACCCCATGGATGGCATCGGGCTATGCGACGGGCGGTCAGCCATAAGCCTTTGAATACGCCATGTTTTTTTAAGGCTTCAATGCCATACTGTGAGCAGGAAGGAGTAAACCTGCATTTAGGACCTAGTATAGGCGAGATGATGAGCTGGTATAATTTTATCAGCCCGATAAATGGAAGACTAAGTATGCTGAGTATTTTTTTCATCTGCCTTATGGATGAGTCTCAACAAAATTAAGCCAAGTTTTTCCTGCACCTGCATAAAATCCGGTAATTCCTTTCCAACATATATAAGAAACAGGATCATCTCTTTTTTTTGCTCCGTGAGTTTTTGTTGCAATGGAAATTTTTGCAGGCGGTAGGCTTCCCTTGTTAGTCGTTTAATTCTGTTGCGGTCAACAGCTTTTTTAAAATTCCTGGTGCTTGCTGATACGCCTGCCTGTAATAATGATGTGGTTTGTGCTGCAGGCTGTATTTGAAACTGTACTTTATATGGATAGAGAAAAAAGCTTTCTCCTTCGCGGAACAATTGTTCAATGCGTTTACGGCTTTTTAACCGTTCTGCTTTGTTTAATGTGAATGTTTTTTTCACGTATACAAAAATAGCCCTGAAACAGGGCTATAATTATCAAACTAACGATAGCCATAACCGTAGTTATGACCAAACAATAATTTTATTATTTCGCTTTTTTCTCGTCGGAAACAGTCAGTTTTTTACGGCCTTTTTTGCGGCGACTTGCCAGCACTTTACGACCATTAGCGGTTTGCATACGCTTGCGAAAACCATGTACTGACTTACGACGACGCTTATGAGGCTGAAATGTACGTTTCATTTTATTTTACTTTTTTCACTTTTTTTGAAATATAGGCCCGGAGAAGCGGACCTGGTTTCAAACTCATTTACCTTTTGCAGACGGGTCACCACACCCTTTCCGCCCAGGCTGGATGAAAGGACGGCAAAGGTAAGGGTTACAGTTGAATTTCCGGCTATTTTCCACAAGTTTATCCACCTATAAGTCTATATGAGAAGAAATCACATTTTTTCCAAAAAAAACAGCCGCATGTGCATCAAAATCGTCTGGTGAGTCCGTGGTAAAAAAGCGGGTCTTTCCATTTTGGCTGCATCGCTCTTCCATTTCAGGATGACGTTTAAGATAATCCGCCAGGCTATCAGCCACAATTTCTCCCTGGGAAAGGAGGGTGATGTTCTCGGGCAAAAATTGCCTGATCTTATTCCGGAGCAGTGGATAATGCGTGCAGGCTAACAAAATGGTATCTATGTCTGCCGATTTGGCCAGTATTTGATTAATATTCTTCTCTATAAAATAATCAGCCCCCGGGCTTTGGTGTTCATTATTCTCTACCAATGGAACCCACATAGGACAGGCCTGCTGAAATACTTTTACATCGGGATAAAATTTGCCTGTTTCAATAATATACGATTCGGATAAAACCGTACCGTTGGTGGCCAACACACCCACATTTTTTGAGCGCGTGAATTCTCCTATTTTTTCACTGGTGGGTCGTATTACGCCCAGCACCCTGTTGTCTGGATTGATATTTGGTAAATCTTTTTGCTGAATAGTGCGCAATGCTTTTGCAGAAGCCGTATTACACGCCAGGATAATTAATGGACATCCCTGCGCAAATAACCAATGCACACATTGTAATGTGTAGTGGTAAACAGTTTCAAACGATCTTGTACCATAAGGAGCACGGGCATTATCGCCGAGATACAGGTAATCGTATTCCGGAAGCTTTTGAACAATTTCTTTCAAAACAGTCAATCCGCCATAGCCTGAATCAAATACACCAATGGGTTGCTGGTTCATGCAACAAAGATAATGTGTTGTGCATACTCAAATAAAAAACCGCTCTTTTCAGGAGCGGCTTTCTATTTATATTATCAGTTATACTATACCGTTATTGTTTTTTAGCACCGGCTGCAGGTTTGGTAGCAGCAGGTTCTTTTTCTTTTGTGCTACCTGGAGCATCAAGACCAGCGGCGCCAGCAGGTAACTTAACACCTAATTTTTTTGCTACCAATGGCAACAGATCGTCTGTTTGAGGAGCCACCAATAAAGCATCCTGTTTGAATACCCAGGTATATCCGTTTTCCTTTGCTACTTCATTGATCAACTGAAATGCTTTTGAGAAATAAGGATTTAATACTTCTCCTTGTTTACGCTGCATTTCACTTTGTGTATATTGATCCCAGTTTTGAATAATTTGTAAATATTGAGCTGCTTCCTGTTGTACCTGCTGTTTGATAGCAGCAGGAGTGGCGGCAGATTTACCGATAGAATCTTTACGCTTATATTCGTTTACATAAAACGGAAGCGCATTTTCCAATGAATCTTTGCGGAATTTTTGTAAAAGCGAATCAGCTTTTTTAATGTCAGGCATGATAGAAACCACATCTTCAAGACTTGCATGTCCGAATTTTTGTGCGCTTGCGGTATTGCCAAGCATTACCAATGTAAATGTTACTGCTACAAAAGAGAAAACCTTTTTCATATTACTGAATGTGCTGTTTTATTTGAGTTAAAGATGAAAATATAAGTTTGTTAGTTTGGTTGTTGTTGGCGCTTTAACATTTAATTATTTGGTGGTTGCTCCCAGCATTTTCACTATATCTTCGCTCCTGTCCAATTTAGGGTCGGCAAAGATAACGGTAATTCCTTCACTTTTATCCAAAATAAAATCGTATCCTTTTTCCACAGCCAGCTTCTGTACAGCGTTGTATACCTTGTCCTGTATGGGCTTTATCAATTCCTGTCTTTTCTTAAACAAGTCTCCTTCGTATCCAAAACGCTTGCGCTGCATATCCCTCAGCTCTTTTTCTTTATTAAACAATTCATCTTCTCTTTTCTTCTTTAAATCATCACTCAGCATTACCTGTTCTGCATCAAAATCACGATACATTTTATCGAGGTTATTCTGCAACCCGTCTAATTCTTTTTGCCATGCGCTGCTGAACTGATCGAGCTGTTTTTGCGCTTCTTTGTACTCAGGTAATTTATCCAGGATAAATTTTGTATCCAGCACAGCGTATCGTTGCGCATTGGCAGTGAAGGCTGCAAAACACACTGCTATAATAAAGAGTGTTTTTTTCATACAGAAGATTTTAGAGTGTCTATAATATTATTTAACCTTAATAGAGTATTGTACTGTGCTGCCGCTTTATTATTCAGGCTCAAATCCAAGCATGAACGTAAACCTTGTTGCATCTTTAAATGTAGCACCGGGGGCAGATAAACGATCCAATCCTAAACCATAGTCAAATCCAAGCAGGCCAAACATAGGTAAAAAGAATCTTGCACCCAAACCTACTGAACGACGAAGTCTGAACGGATTCCAGTCTTTAAACTCATACCAGCCGTTGGCTGCTTCAAAAAACGCTAAACCATAAATTGTACTGCTGGGGTTGGTTGAGAACGGATAGCGCAACTCCATGGTGTACTTATTGAATATGGTAAAGAATGTAGTAGTAGATTGCTGGTCGGGATTAATGGTTGGATCTGAATTATTATACACCGGGTATCCCCTGTGTGCAATAATATCGTAACCCAATATACCAAAGTTATTGGTTAAGCCTGCATCACCCACCTGGAATCTTTCAAATGGTGATATCTCCAGGTCTTTGTTATACCTGCCAATAAAACCATACTTAGCAGCTAACTTCAACACGAACTGCCTGTTTTTTTCTTCTCCGGCGGGTCTTCCTAACGGTACATACCATTCGCCGTTGATACGCCATTTGTGGTATTCCACCAATTTATATTTATCCTCTGCTTTTACAGTGCTCTCATTTTTAAATGCTGAATATGGAGGTGTAAAAGCACCACTGATCATAAAAGTTGAACCTTGGGTAGGAAATATCGGCTGATTAACTGATGACCTTGATAAGGTAAGCTTAAGGTTAAGAATATTTGAAGTGGTGGTTGACAATCCCGAAAAAAATCCGGGATAATTCTTCAACTTATACTGTGTAAAATTCAAGGCATATATCAACGTA
This sequence comes from Agriterribacter sp., assembly GCA_047600465.1. Classification (GTDB taxonomy): domain Bacteria; phylum Bacteroidota; class Bacteroidia; order Chitinophagales; family Chitinophagaceae; genus Agriterribacter. Next base: position 730,878 of record JASGKU010000004.1, on the reverse strand, counting down.
AAATAATCATCCGGCCATTTAAGCTGTTTACCTAAGGAAACGGTAGCACCAAAGGCTTTCAGGTAAGATGAATCTGCTCTTTGATTGGTATATCTTCCCGTATACGGATCGTACGCATTGGCATATTTAGAGCTATACAAACTTACCGTGAATGAATTACGCTTTTTACCACCCAACCAGGGTTCTGTAAACGAGAAGTTGGTTGAACGGAAATAACGCCCGTTTGATTGAAAACGAAGACTAAGCTTTTGTCCATCACCCGATGGTAGAGGACTCCAGGATGATTTTTTGAGAATATTACGGATAGAGAAGTTATTGAAAACAACACCCACGGTTCCTGTTAAACCTATACCACCGCCCCAGCCGGCACTTAATTCCAACTGGTCTGAAGATTTTTCTTCAACTGTATAATTGATATCAACGGTACCGTCGTCTGGATTTGGAACAGGGTTGATGCCTATTTTTTCCTGGTTGAAATAACCAAGGTTGGCAATTTCTCTGTTAGAACGGATCAGCAATTCTCTGCTGAATTTATCGCCGGGCAGGGTTCTTAATTCCCTGCGTATTACGTGTTCTTTTGTTTTATCGTTACCTGCTATGGTTACTCTTTTAATAGTAGCCTGCGGTCCTTCCCTGATGCGGATCTCATGATCGATGGTATCATTATACACCGAAGTTTCAACCGGATCAACCTGGAAAAAGAGATAACCATTGTCGGAATACAAGCTGCTCACGTCTCCACCGCCATCGGCACTCAGTTGTTTGCCCAATCTTTTATTGAGCGTTTCAAGGTTATATACATCTCCTTTTCTTATACCCAGGATAACAGTAAGAAGCGAATCAGGATACTTGGTATTACCACGCCAGGCTATATTACCGAAATAATATTTTCTACCTTCATTTACTTTGATAGCAATGTTTAGATTACCTGCTTTGCTGTAAAACTGGGTATCTTTTTCAATTACGGCATCACGGTAACCCTGGGAGTTATAATACGATAATAATTTTTCTTTGTCTTCCTTGTACTTTTTCTCGTTATACTTTGCAGAACTGAATAAATTAAAACGGAAATACGGATCTAAATAAGTAAGGGTTTTGGTAGGAGAAAGAAAACCATAGTTGTGCACATATTCTTTGAAAGTAATCTTCTCATTTCTGCCATATGGGCTTTGTACTGTGTCTTCGTATAGAGTAAGCCTGCTCTTTTCTTTAGTACCTTTTAATTGTTTTTTTAATTTGGATTCACTTATGTTTTCATTGCCGTAAATCAGCACATTGTCAATTCTTACTTTAACTCCTTTTTCTATAATGAATACAAGATCTTCTCCGTTGGTATAAGCGGTATCCGGTACTTCTTTCACTGTAACTTTGGCGCCCTGGTATCCTTTTTCCGTATAATATTTTTGAATCGCGTCAATACCGTTTTGTTTTCGTGCTTCGGTTACTACCTGGCTGGCAGTTATGGCAACTTTTTCTTTCAGGTCGGTCGCTTCAGATTTTTTAATGCCCTTGAAAATGAGTTTTGACATTCTTGGTCTTTCAACCGCGGCAATCTCTACCCAAATGCGGTCTCCTTCTACTTTGGTAATGTATATTTCAATATCTGCAAAAAGGTTCTGCCCCCAAAGCTTTTCAATGGCTTTGGAAAAGTTGTCTCCACCCGGAATTCTTACTTCATCTCCTACATTCAAGCCAGAAATAGAGGTAACCAGGTTCGGATCGAAATACTGCGTTCCGGTTACTTTTATTTCAGCAATTGTGTATTTTTTGGGAATGGTTTGATTGAATAGCCCTAATAGGTTTGGATCAACAGAAGTAGCTGGTACTGTATCGGTTACCTGTGCGCTAGTGTTGGTTGATATAAAACTTAATCCAAGTAAAATAGTGAAAATCGTGCAGATTCTTCGCATCCGTTTTTAAGTTTCGCCCGGCAAATTAACGGGATTAATTGAAATGGTTTGTTAAAACAATAGAGGGTTTATAGTAGCTAACGTGCATCAGTAGTGGCATTCCGCTTAATTTGTTCACCTGTTTTACCAAATCTTCGCTGTCTTTGCTGAAAGTTGATAATGGCTTCAAAAAGATGTTCTTTTCTGAAGTCAGGCCACCGGGTATCGGTAAAATATAATTCTGCGTAAGCCAATTGATATAACAAAAAATTGCTGATCCTGTATTCGCCGCTGGTTCTTATCATCAATTCAGGATCAGGAAAGGCACTGGTATTTAAATAATTTCTCAACGTATCATCGTTAACCTGATCTGGCTGCAGTTTTCCTTCTTTTACGTCGGTAGCAATCAATTTTACTGCGTTTACCAGCTCCCACCGGGAGCTATAACTCAGGGCAATGATCAAGGTAAGCCCATTATTATTTTTGGTAAGTTCAACAGCTTCCAACAGTTCGCGACTTGCATATTCTGGCAACATTTCAATATTGCCAATAAGCGCCAGCCTTATATTGTTTTTATTAAGTATTGGTACTTCCTGCCGTATGGTATCTGCCAACAGAATCATCAAACCATTTACTTCCGACTCTGGTCTATCCCAGTTTTCGGTGCTAAATGCGTACAGCGTAAGGTATTTGATGCCTATTTCTGAAGAACCTTCCACAATATTTCTTACGCTTTCCACGCCATGATAATGTCCATACAACCTATCCTCACCTTTTTCCTGTGCCCATCTTCCATTGCCATCCATAATAATAGCAATATGCTGTGGAAGTTTGGTTTTATCAATGTTGTGTATAAGAGACATCCAATACAATTTAAAAAAGCCAGACAGGGTCTGACTTGGCCGGCAAAGATATAGATATTATCCAGTAAAGGGGTCAGTTTTTTACTAAAAATCAGGCTCTTCCGTAGATAAATCCAGCTATATTAAAACCCGGCGGGTTTGTTCGTAGCGTGTTTCTAATACCGATGGTTATAAGAAATTCACCGGGTTTATGCAGGATGTTTATGACGATTTTATTTTTTGAAAATATTTACAAGCCGGTTTCAACCCACAGATGTCACATTTTGGATGACGGGCAACACAAACATATCTACCATGTAAAATAAGCCAATGGTGTGCTTTGTGAATCAATTCGCGGGGAATGTGTTTTATTAACTGCTTTTCAGTAGCCAGGGGCGTTTTGGCATGGAGGGTTAATCCTATCCTGGCTGAAACCCTGAAAACATGTGTATCAACAGCCATATTGGGTTGCTGATCGATAACGGAAGTAATAACATTGGCGGTTTTTCTACCTACGCCAGGTAGTTCAATTAATTCATCTACTGTTAAGGGTACCTGACCTTTGTATTTCTCCACCAGCATATTGGCCATCCCAATAAGATGTTTGGTTTTATTATTGGGGTAAGAAATGCTTCTGATAAAGGGAAATAATTCATCAAACGTAGCCCTGGAAAGAGAATCCGGGTCAGGGTACCGCTCAAAAATAGCAGGGGTAGTCATATTTACCCGTTTATCGGTGCATTGTGCTGATAGTATTACCGAAACCAGCAATTGATAAGGGTTATCGTACACCAATTCCGTTTCAGCTTCGGGCACATGCTGCTGAAACCAATCTATTACAAAAGCGTAACGCTGTTTTTGTGTCATTCAATATCCAACTTCTGTCAGTTGCGAAAATACGGCAACAAACACCACATTGTATTATCTATACAAATACAACATAATTGATAAGAGAAAGTGACATTGTATTGAGGAGAAAAACTTGTCTACCAGAAGGCAGGCGGTAGACATAAAAGCTTCACATTTATCGGCTCGCTTTTCACGCCATTCAACTCCAGCAAATGTTTACACAGATTTATCGTAGTAAAACGTGGTAAATGAATACTAGTGATGTTCAACTTCTTTACTTACTCCGGCATATTTCAGTAACGACTGAATAACTGAGGGGCGGGGAGAATAAGAAATGGAATTGAGACCTTCCATAGCACGCTTGAGTATCTCGAATTTTTCGCGAAGCGTCCAATCTGTATCCAAAGCGAGCTGCATTGCAGCATTTTCTTCGGCCGTAGTTTCTTTATAAATATAGCGTATCATGTTTTCGGGTGTATAAATATCCATAAGCAATCCATTTAGAACTGACTATTCAATAATAAAATAAATAAAAAACTAAACGGTTTAAAGGATATTTTGGACTCTTAAAGTACGGATTTAAAGGCGTTCGTTCAAAAGGGGGGACTAGCTTATACAGTTATAAAACGGAGTAAAGAGAAGAATATTGTTAAAGGAGAAAAATTAATAAAAGTTATTTCTCTTCAATAATAAACACATCCTCATTATCTCTCTTCATCATAAACCGTTCCCTGGCAGCTCTTTCAGGCGATGCCGGACTGTTTTTCAGGTCCGTCAGCTCCTTTTTAATTCCATCTATCTGTTCTGAATAATAGGCTTTTCCTTTTTCCAATTGCTTTAATTCCCCTGTTCTTTCCATCTGCATAAAAAGATCATTATGGTCAAAAAAAACAATCCATGCCACAAATGCTATGAATGTAAGCATGTACTTGTTTGTAAGCCAGGATGGTATCTTTTTCAGGAAATCCATTACTATGACTGTTACAGGTTACAAGTTTCAGGTCTCAAGTAGTGCTTTTAATCCTGAAACCTGTAACTCGTTTTACTTACCAAATATAGCTTTTCCGTTGGGATAAACAGCGTTTTCGCCCAAAGCTTCTTCAATTCTGATCAACTGGTTGTATTTAGCCAAACGATCGGTTCTTGAGGCACTTCCGGTTTTTATTTGCCCGCAATTCAGTGCTACTGCCAGGTCTGCAATGGTTGTATCTTCTGTTTCACCACTGCGATGACTCATGATAGTAGTATATCCGTTTCTTTGTGCCAATTGTACAGCATTGATGGTTTCGGTTACAGTACCAATCTGGTTTACTTTAACCAATATGCTGTTGGCAATGCCTTTGTCGATGCCTTCCTGTAAACGTTTTACATTGGTTACAAACAGATCATCACCCACCAACTGGCATTTGCTGCCTATTTTATCTGTAAGATTTTTCCATCCTTTCCAGTCATCTTCTGCCATTCCATCTTCAATAGAAACGATCGGATATTTATTTACCCATTCTGCCCAGTAAGCTACCATTTCATCGCTGCTGATAACTTTACCGCTGCTTTTGTAAAACTTATAACTGCCGCTTGCTTCATCATACATTTCGGTGCTGGCAGCATCCATAGCAATAGAGATCTGATCTCCTGCTTTGTAACCTGCTGCTTCAATAGCCTGTAACACGGTTTCAATAGCTTCTTCGTTGCTCTGGATATCAGGCGCAAAACCACCTTCATCACCCACATTGGTGCTGTATCCTTTTTTCTTTAAAACTGATTTAAGATTATGGAAAACTTCTACACCCCAACGCAAACCTTCGCTGAAGGAAGGAGCGCCAATAGGGAGGATCATAAATTCCTGGAAATCTATTTTATTATCAGCGTGTACACCACCATTCAAAATGTTCATCAAAGGGAGCGGTAATACAGTAGCGTTTACACCTCCAAGGTATCTGTACAATGGAAGATTGCTTTCCTGCGCTGCTGCTTTTGCTACTGCCATTGAAACAGCTAATGTAGCATTAGCACCCAGTCTTGCTTTATTTTCAGTGCCATCAATTTTTATAAGCAGGTTATCTATGTAAGCCTGTTTGGTAACATCAATACCAATCAACTGATCAGCAATAATATCGTTTACATTTTTTACTGCTTTAATAACACCCTTTCCCTGGTAAACTGTTTTATCTCCGTCTCTCAATTCTACTGCTTCATGTTTTCCTGTAGATGCACCCGATGGAACGGCGGCTCTGCCCACCAAACCGTTTTCGGTTATCACATCTACTTCAACGGTTGGATTTCCCCTGCTGTCTAAAATTTGTCTGGCGTGTATATCTGATATAAAGCTCATGTCGTGTTGGTTTTAATAAAGTGCAAAGAAAAGGCTTTCAATATTTGCTGCAAAAATTAAGTGGCACGATTGTGAAATTTGAGATTTGAAATTTAAGCCAGGGTTGTGCGTTGGAACTCTTTTCCCCGCCTGTTTGGTCAGACGGGCTTTGGAAGGTTGGGAATAGTTTTTTTACTTTTCGCTGGTAAGGGTTTTAAAGATGTTTTCCAGGCTTTGACTTTCGCTTTGCATACTGATAATATTAAGATCATATTGCAAAGAAGTTTCGATAATGCTTTTGCGTAAAAGCTCCGGATTTGAAGTGGAGAATTTATATTGATTGCCTTCAAGACTTTGTACAGCGCTTGCTTCTTTTATACTTTGCAGAATATCGCTGGAAACTGCAGCAGAAAAAACTACTATGATACTATGTGAACCCTGTTTGGCAGACTGCAGATTTACCATAGTATCATTGGCTACCAGTTCTCCTTTATTAATAATAATTACCCGGTTACAGATGGCTTCCACTTCCTGCAGAATGTGTGATGAAAATAAAACAGTTTTATCTTCTCCCTGCCTGCGGATCACTTCTCTGATTTCGACGATCTGGTTGGGATCTAATCCTGTGGTGGGTTCATCCAATATCAATACTTCAGGATCGTATATTAACGCCGCTGCAAGACCTACGCGCTGTTTATATCCTTTAGATAGCTGCCCAATTTTTTTATTTTTTTCAGGAGCTAATCCTACAAGATCAATGATGCGGGCAATAGCATTTTTTTTGTTGAAAATTTTGTGAACGTCTGCAATAAAACCCAGGTATTCTTTTATATACATGTCGTAATACAAAGGGTTGGACTCAGGCAGGTAACCGATTTTTTTTCTTGTTTCCAATGCATGGGTTGCTACATTCATGCCACACACCAATGCTTCGCCAGATGTTTGCTGCAGGTAACCAGTGAGTATTTTCATAGTGGTAGATTTGCCTGCGCCGTTTGGTCCAAGGAAACCTACGATCTCTCCTTTTTGAACAGAAAATGAAATATTATTTACTGCTTTTTGTTCGCCGTAAACTTTGAGGAGGTTTTTTACTTCTATCGACATTCAACAAAAATAGGAAGTCCGTTTTATATTTAACTTTTATACTCCTCTTTCCAGGCGTAATATCCAAAAACAATTAACCCGATGGCAATAGGTATGGCTACAATAATAAATACGCCCCATTGTATTTTGGTATTGGTTTCAGGATGTAATGAGATTTGATGCAGCGCGGTTTTTATGAGTTGGTATAAGCACAAAGGCCCCAGCAACATCCATATTACACCCATCCATTTTTTTAGCACGTTCATTAGTCGTTTTTTTAATTTTTTAGCTATCGGCGATCAGCCTTCAGCAATGTTTCCCGCAGCGACACAACGGAGCAGCGCACACTACGAAATACAATTAGGTTTGAGCAATCTAAATCCACTTACCACTTACTTCTTACCACTTTTCTTCAATCACTTACATCCGGATCAATCTTATTCTTCAAATACAAAGCTCCTATTATTAAACAAACTGCCGATACAATAATCGGGTACATCAATCCACTCAACTTATCTGATGTATTCAGCGTTGTAAGCAACAGTGCTATAAAAGGTGTTAGCCCACCGAACACACCATTGCCAATATGATACGGCAGCGACATAGAAGTATAGCGGATCCTTGTTGGAAAGAGCTCTACTAAAAATGCCGCGATAGGTCCATATACCATCGTTACAAAAATAACCTGTACAAAAATCAGCAATACAAATTTCCAGTAAACAGCAGAAGAAAGTTTTTTATCGATATAGGCAACAGGTGCATGTGCTATAGCTTTTGTTGCATCCGTAAAAACCGTATCTACTTTTTTCTGTGTGTAGGCAAAACCGTCAGCAAAACTGTAACGGCTGGTTTCAGTTACCAGCTTGCCATCTTTTATAGCTTCTGATTTTTGTTGAGGCTCGCTTACAGATGCAGGCGAGATATTTTGATAAGATGAAATATCGCTTTCCTTTAAAAATTGCTGGTAGATGGGTTTGTAGCAGATGATAGCCAGTAGCATGCCTGCCAACATAATCCATTTGCGGCCTACCTTATCGCTCCAGGAACCAAATACCACAAAAAATGGTGTAGCGAAAAGAATAGCCCATATTAATATGGTGCGGGATTGTTCAAAATCAATCTTGCAGGTATTTTCAATAAAACTCTGTGCGTAAAACTGCCCGGTATACCAAACTACGCCCTGCCCCATAGTGGCACCAAATAAAGCCAGCAAAACCATTTTTAAATTGGTTTTGTGTGCAAAGCTTTCTTTTAAAGGATTGGTGGAGGTTTTTCCTTCTGCTTTCAACCGTGCAAATAAAGGCGATTCGTTCATTTTTAGCCGGATGTATACCGATACTCCTACCAAAATAATGGAAACCAGAAATGGAATGCGCCAGCCCCATTCATTAAATTTTCGGATAGATACAGCGGCATCTGTGTCCAGCGCTTTTCGCACAATCAATATCACCCCCAGCGATACAAATAAACCAAGTGTAGCGGTAGTTTGAATCCATGAAGTATAATACCCGCGCCTGTGTACCGGCGCATGTTCCGCCACATAAGTAGCCGCGCCTCCATACTCGCCGCCCAATGCCAATCCCTGCAGCAGGCGAAGCAACAATACTATAATAGGCGCTGCAAATCCAATTTTTTCAAACGAAGGCACTAGTCCAATGGCAAAAGTGGAGCCACCCATAATAATAAGGGTAAGCAGAAAAGTATATTTACGTCCAACAAGATCGCCCAGTCGCCCGAATACCAACGCGCCAAAAGGACGTACAATGAACCCTGCTGCAAATGTGGCGAGTGTAGAGAGCAATGCCGCAGTAGGATTATCTTTTGGAAAGAATTGACTGGCTATAATAGGTGCCAGGCTCCCGAAAATATAAAAGTCGTACCACTCTATAAGTGTACCAACCGAAGATGCGCCAATGATTTTCCAGATGCCCTGGTTTGATGTAGCCATTTGTATGCAAGCAAATTAGGGATGAATATACTAAATATGCTTTACGCAAATACAAATGGTATAATGAATACCCAATTTTACATTGTAACCCTTCTATCAATGTAATGACAACAATAGCTCGTCTTCGCACTGACACCAGTATCCGAATAAGCCACCTTTTTTTGCGTGAGATTTCCACTACCGCCGAATAAAGGGATGGACGAATAGGGATATAAAGCTGATGGATCTCCTCAAAGCAAAAAGCAGGGGCGTTTCGGATACGAAGCCCGCCGGCTTGAGGCAATCATAAGTTTACACTTGCAAGCGATTAACTATAAAAATGATTTTAATGTCTTTTGCCACGAAAACTTCAAATCACACATAATGAATAACATTTGCGCTTTTCAACTGAATGTGTTTAATTTTAAGCCCTCAAAATCATAAACCAAATATTGCATAGCTATATGTCATATCCTTACCAGATCAAATCATTTGAAGAATATAAGACCGCATATAAAAAGAGCATAGAAGATCCGGAATCTTTCTGGGGAGATATAGCTGACAATTTTGTGTGGAGAAAGAAATGGGACAAAGTACTGAACTGGAATTTTAAAGAACCCAAAATTGAATGGTTCAGTGGCGGCAAACTCAATATTACAGAGAACTGTATTGACAGGCATTTGCCACATATGGCTGATAAGCCTGCTATTATATGGGAACCTAACAATCCTGAAGATAGAGTGAGAGTGGTTACCTATGCACGGCTTCATAAAAGAGTTTGCCAGTTTGCCCAGGTGTTAAAAAACATTGGTGTACAAAAAGGAGACAGGGTTTGCATTTATATGGGCATGGTTCCCGAGTTGGCTTATGCCGTACTGGGCTGTGCAAGAATAGGTGCTATTCACAGCGTAATATTCGGCGGCTTTTCGGCACAAAGTATTTCAGACAGACTGGAAGACGCTAAAGCGGAATATATTGTGACCTGCGATGGCGCCTACCGTGGTGGAAAAGATATTCCATTAAAGAGTGTAATTGATGATGCGTTGATTGGCAACAAAACCGTAAAAAAAGTAATTGTATATACCCGCACCAGAACTCCGGTCTCTATGCTTAAGGGAAGAGATTTGTGGTGGGAAGATGAAATGGAATATGCCGAAAGCCAGGTAGAGAAAGAAGGTAAAGTATCTTTTGAGGCAGAAGAAATGGATGCAGAAGATCCGCTTTTTATTTTATATACGTCAGGCTCTACCGGCAAGCCTAAAGGCGTAGTGCATACCAATGGCGGCTATATGGTATGGACCAACTATACTTTTGTAAATGCATTTCAATATCAACCGGGGCAGATTCATTTTTGCACGGCTGATATTGGCTGGATAACAGGACACAGTTATATATTATATGGTCCGTTAAGCGCCGGTGCTACATCTGTAATGTTTGAAGGAGTACCAACCTGGCCGGATGCCGGAAGATTCTGGGATATTATTGATAAATACAAGATCAATATATTGTACACAGCGCCTACGGCTATACGAAGCCTGATGGGCTTTGGGCTTGATCCTTTAAAAAACAAAGACCTCTCTTCGTTAAAAGTATTGGGAACTGTGGGAGAACCTATTAATGAAGAGGCCTGGCATTGGTACGATGAAAATATTGGTAAGAAAAAATGCCCGATAGTAGACACCTGGTGGCAAACGGAAACAGGCGGTGTATTGATCACCAATCTTGCTGGCGTTACTCCTTCAAGACCTTCATGGGCAACATTGCCTATGCCAGGAGTACAGCCTGTGTTGGTAGATGACAGAGGAGTAGAGATCACAGAAAAAAATGAAGAAGGCTTGTATAAAGGAAACCTGTGTATCAAAGCTCCGTGGCCCGGTATTTTGAGAACCACTTATGGCGATCATGAAAGATGCCGCACCAACTATTTTGCTACCTACGAAAATTTATATTTTACCGGTGATGGCGCTATGAAGGATGATGAAGGATTTTATCGTATAACCGGCAGGGTAGACGATGTGCTGAATGTGAGTGGACATCGTATTGGTACTGCCGAAGTAGAAAATGCCATTAATATGCATGCCAGCGTGGTTGAAAGCGCGGTAGTAGGATTTCCGCATGATATAAAAGGACAGGGCATATATGCTTACGTTATAGTGAGTGGTTATCATGGCGATGAAGACACTACAAGAAAAGATATTGTTCAAACAGTATCACGCATTATTGGCCCAATAGCTAAACCAGACAGGATACAGTTTGTAAGTGGGTTGCCAAAAACAAGAAGCGGGAAAATAATGCGAAGGATCCTGCGCAAAATTGCAGAAGGCGAAATAGATAAACTTGGTGATACTTCAACCTTACTTGATCCGGCAGTAGTAGATGAAATAAAGAACGGGAAGTTGTAATTTCAGGCAATGCCCGAAACTTTATACGAAATCATTCATCAGCAATTAACCGCTGATCCATCTCACATTTGCATTATCTGGCCGCAAAAAAATGCGGCAGCGCCTGCAAATATTGATGCGGTAACTTTTTTGCAGATGATAGATGCGTACGCTTACGCATTGCGTAAATGTAAACCTCATGAATCCGTTCTGGTTGCTTCTGCCCCTTCTCCTGATATTATTGCGGCAATCATAGCCATTATGCGTGTAGGCGCGATAGCGGTATTACCTCCTGCGAATGCAGCATCAAAAACTATTTTGCAAATTATCCGTCGCCGGAAAATAAAACAGGTCATCGTGAAACAGCCTCCCGGTATAGGTTTCAGGCTGTTGGCAAAAATACTGGGGATTCAATTTATTGTTGCTGCTGATAATAATTCAGTAAGCAATAAGCCATCTGCAATAGTAACACAGCATTCGCCTGCATATGGAAAAGGCGGGCTTGTTTCGCACAGTTCAGGGTCAACCGGTTTACCTAAAACAATCAATCGCACTTATAATATTTTAACCGCACAGCATTATGCATTAAAACAGGTTTTCCCACCCTGGAAAGGACAGATAGACTTTCCTTTGTTCCCCAATGTGATACTGCACAATCTTGCCTGTGGTGTTACAAGTGTTATACCGGCTGTTGATGGTTTTAAAATAAAGAACATGCATGCTTCCACTGTTCTTCAACAAATAAAAGCACAAAAAGTTCAAACACTCACCGGTAATGTTTTTTATTATAAACAATTGCTACAGGAATTACAATTGCATCCGCAGGAATTAGAAGAAGTAAAAGCCCTGGGCGTTGGCGGCTCACCCGTTCCTGAAAATCTTTTACCCGCCCTGAAAAAATATTTTACCAAAGCCGATTTGTATATCATCTATGGTTCATCGGAGGCGGAACCTATTGCTGTAAGAAAAGTAGGTAACGGTTTTTTCAATGCCGCCGATGGATATTTTGTAGGTAATGTATATGCTCAACTCAACATACAGATCATTGCTGCAGGCGAGATTGCTTTATCGAATGGAAAAATGCAACAGGTAGGTGAGATTGCTGTAAGAGGTGCTCATGTAGCTGTTGATTCTCCTCCGGATTGGCTACATACGGGCGACTTCGGCTATCTTACAACTGATAATCAACTATATCTTACCGGTAGAAAAGGAAATCATAAAATACAGTACCGGGTGCAACACTACCAGCTTGAACATTGTCTTGCACAAATACCGCTGATTGAAAATGTAGCCGCACGTGCTGATGAAGATGGCTTTACGTTGTTTATACAAGGTAAGGCAGATGAACACAGTATTAAGCAAATATTATACAGCCAGTTCACGCAAATTAGAATCAATGCAATTAACTTTCGGGAACAATTACCTACGGATGCAAGACATCATTCAAAAATCCGTTATGATTTATTAAACTGAGATGGAATCTGTTTTCGCCCACCTTGAGCTCAATACCGTTCGCTACTCCCTGGTATGGGAAGACTGGCAAACGTTGTATAATAATCTTGATATACAACCCCAGGATCATCTCGCCATTATTACATCCGCAGGATGCAATGTATTAAACGCTTTGCTCAAAAATCCCAAAAGCATTACAGCCATTGATCTGAATCCTGTACAGAATAATTTATTGCAACTAAAATTGCATATTATTCAATATCATACTCACAATGAATGGCGTGGTATAATGGGATTTGGAGGGAAAGATGAAGTAAGAAAAGCGTGGTTGAAAATAGTTGAAACATTAAACGAAAAAGATGTTGCCTATTGGAATAGTATAATAGAGCAAAATCCTGCAGGATTAATATTAGCAGGGAGATTGGAAAAATATATCTGCAATTATTTTACAACGCTTGAGCATTCTACAAAAGAAAAAATACGAGATTTATTTGGCTTTGATAATACACAAGAACAATTGGAGTATTGTAACAATAACATTTTTAATGATAAGATGTTTCGGGAAAGCTTTTCTACTTATTTTTCGGATGAAAATTTAAGTCGTGGACGTGACCCCCGTTTATTTACTTACGCAGAAGAAAAAGGAGAAGCTACTTTCTTTAACAGGCTTCAATATTTTCTCTCGAATTACATTGCAAGAGATAATTTTTACCTGCGGTTCTTTTTTTTAGGAGCAGAAAATATACCGATTGATATATTGCCACCTTGTCATCGGCCTGAAAATTTTGATTTGCTGAAAGAAAGGATTCATAGGGTGCAAGTGGTAGATAGCGAAGCGATTGACTACCTGTTATCACAAAATGGAGCACATATCAATAAAGCATCCTTATCGAATATTTTTGAATACATCAGCCATGCTGATTTTAAAGAGGCATTACATTCGTTATATGTGAACAATAGGAACCTGCAATTGATATACTGGAACCTGCTTCAACACCAGCTACCAGCCACTCCCCGGAAAAACCTGGTATATAATAAAGTGGCTCTTGAAAAAACAGCTTGCTTTTATTTTAATAATGCCATAACGGTAAACCATACAGCCTAACCTGATTATACTATATGACAAGCAAAACATTCTTAAAAGATATAACCAGTGCCGCATCTGTAGAAAACATGATGCGTAGTTTTGCGCCGGAAAAAAATATCCGGGTCAATCACATTTCAACCTTTACTATTGATAACTCGGCAAGCATACTGATGGCGTTGGCTGAAGCGGGCACACAAAATCCCTATGGACACTTTGGTTTGGATGTTACTTATTCAGAAGATGGAAAGGAGAGAAAAAGAAAGATGGTAATGAAAGTAAAACCGCATGGCGATACAATGGTGAATCTTGTAAATAGTTTATCTGTTGCCTGTGGCGAAAAGCTGAACAGCGTGTATAGAAATTATAAAACGCTCACCGGCTTTCAGCAAACACACCTCCGTGAACAGGAGATTTACACAAAACTAAAACCTGCTATAGCGCCAAACATTTATGGCGTGGTTACAGATGCCAGCGAAAATGTGTTTGCTGTATTGATGGAATACCTGGATGATGTGCTGCTGTTGAATAGTGTAATGCAATTGGAATTATGGACCGATGAATATATAAAGGCTACATTAAAACAATTGGCTGAATGGCATGCATTCACCATGAATAATAACATTGAATTAGAGAAAGCCTTGTTTAATGATATGCCTTCATTAAGATCCATGACGCATTTAATGCCAGCCCTCCATGCTTTGCTGGATAATGCAGCTTCATATTTCCCTGGTTTGTATACTGAGGAGAATGTAAAGACTGGAAAGAAAATTATTGGCTCGGTACCTGAATATTGGCAGCAACTGGAACAACTACCCAAAGCATTTATACATAATGACTGTAACCCAAGAAATATATGTTTTAAAAAAGTTGCAGATCAGCAGCGCCTGTGTATATATGATTGGGAGTTGGCTACCTTTCATATTCCACAATACGATGTAGCCGAGTTCTTGTGTTTTGTACTGGATGAAGACAGGTATCATTTACGAAAAGAGTATGTAGCGTATTATCGTGGCATATTGCATGCACATACAGGCAGGCATCCTGATGCTACAAAATTTTACAATGAGTTTCTATTAGCCGCCAATGATTTTGGTATACAGAGGCTTGGGTTATATATGATGGCACATAAAGTGAGCCCCTATCCTTTTATTCCCCGCGTAGTTAAAAGTTTTTTTGATACAGTGCGTAATTAGCAGCTTCATATTTCAGTCCATCGGTAAATTGTAACGAATAGTTTCCTTCTCTCATCAGGCAGAATATTACTTCGTGATAATATTGCTGAAAAGAAAGCATACCATATGCTCCAAGGTAATTCATCAAGCCCTGCTGCCTGTAGCCAGGATGAACACCGATAGTTTTGGCTAACAGGATTTTTCGCTCTAATTTTTTGTAATCGCGTGAAAAATCCGGTGGTGTGGTTGGGGGAAGATTTAACGAGGTGTAATTAGGATGGCAGAAACTCATAGCTACCGGCTTATCTGTTTCACGATCGAAAAACAGCACAGAAGAATGTGGGCACAACCCCTTTGCGTAAGTACGGTTGAACATTTTTAAAAAAGCGGTTTTACCAATTGTTCTGAAGCCTGGATTTTGAGCAAAAACATTTAATACCAGTGCATAAATTTCATCTTCGTATTTAATCCAGCTGTTTTCATTAATGGGAACTATTTTGAAAGGCAATTGCATAATACCTTCCAGCAGTACCTGCTTATTAATATATACAGAAGGGATGTCCTGGATATGGATCATCCGGCTTTCATATGTATACGCTTCAGAAAAATCAAGCGACTGCAATAATGTTTCGTAATAAGGGGGGTTAACCGGTTCTTTATCAAACTGAACCCATTCAGGAACCTTACCTGTGCGTAAGCGGTAAGCATTGAACGTATTGAAATTTATGGGACCTGTTATTTTTTTACTGTTACGCGCCAATACATCCTGGTGCAATAATTCAAAAGCAGCTTTATTCAATGCTAAGTCATCTGTTGTTTCCCAAAAACCAAAATAGGGCTCATCGTTTTTAGGATCAAAAATTCCAACCAGCCTCAGGTTCTCATGATCGGTATAAATAATAATCTCTTTTTCACTGTACTCGGTTAAAAATAGTTCATGTACCGTAGCAGTATTTTCGGTTACATTAAATGGAAGGCTGGCGTAGATCTTTCCGGGGATAGTAAAAAAACTTTCGGGCAACATTCCATCATATACTATTCTGTCAATTTTCCGCATTCGTTTCTATTTTTATTTCTCCTGAACTACCATCAACAGCAATATACATACCTGTTTTTATATACTTTGTAAGATCGGGAATATTTATTACGGCGGGAATGCCAAATTCACGTAGTAATATAACGGAGTGAGATAAAGATGAACCTTTACTGATGAGTACAGCTTTGCATGCGGGAAATAACACCGCCCATCCAGGGTCTGTTCTTTCAGCTACAATAATTTTATCGTGCACATCAAGATTGCCGTCTGTACTATTTACTACAATGGCTTCACCTCTTACCATGCCCGGTACGCAGCCTGTTCCATACAAAGTATATTTATCTGCTAATACAGGTGCCATTGTTTGAAGTGGAGGAGACGGAACTTCTATACGGGATGGCATTTCTATCAGCTCATAGTCCTGGAATATTTTTTTTCTTTTGGCAATCGTATCCTGCATAGGTGCAATTTCAATGTTCTGGTTCAATAATGATTTAATTTCATTCAGCTCCACATAAAAAATATCTCGTTCGTTAGCAATCGTACCTTTTTTATACAACCATTTACCGGACGTTATAAAAATGTGACGATACATTCCAAATAAACGTGTTCTTTCCAATCTCATTGCCTCCCGATACTGAATTCCGGCTTGTAAAGCATGCAATCCGGCGTAAATCTTCTTTTTTAAGCCATTGCCTTTGCCTGATAAAGCCTTTTCCAGTTCTTCTTCTGCCCTGGCTTTTAATACGCCCGTCTTGCCCACATTGCCTTTGCTTACTGTAATAACAATATTTTTAAGATACTTATACAATATAAAAGAGTCTTCCCGCATAGTAACTGTTTCCAGCTTCAACTCTCCAATAGTACGATCACCATATAATGCTATATATTCTTTAACCCGATCAAAAAAATCGGGATATAGATTTACAACCTGCTTATGTATATCAACAGGAAGTAATAATATGAGTTGATGAAGATGCGGCTGCCTTACTACCAAGGAAGAAAGTGCATGCATAGCAACAGAAGGCTGTGCACTGGCAATATCCTGGTTGCCTGAAAGATAATGACTGATGAAGACTTCTACATCGTTTATACCTGCCCGTTTTAGTAAACGTTGTATGCGTCCATTGCTCATCATCACATAAAAATCATTTACGATGGGTGTTGACCATTGCTGTAAGATATGCTCATCCAGATGCTGAAGCTGTGCTGATAATTGTTGCGGGATGATTGTGTTGTTCATTAATAGTTCTTCATCTTTCCATGCAATATTATCTGCATAAAACTTTGTATAATGTTCCTGAAAGCGGGATAGAAACGCTGGAACGGTTTTGTGCAATTGTTTAAATGCCGTGAGCAACCGGATAAGGTTAACCGCTAACTGGGGAATAAGCCGCAACCTTTTCAGGAATGAAGTTGATCTGTCTTCCACAAAATCAACCGGTTCCTGCACACCCATCATGCGTTCCATGTCTGCTTTATTCTGGCGAAAAGATGGTAATAACAGTAAACCTTTGTACCAGTTATTGATATTATAGTATACTCTTCCGTTTATAAGCCCCAGCAAATTATTTACTACATCTTCATGCGCCGCAATTTGCTTATTTGGCAAATGCAGGGCCTGCATAGTTTGCGTGTATACGGTAGCATACGCTTTTTGTGCAAATGAAAAAGTGAGCGGAGTGGTAACCCCACAATAACTTTCCTGTATATTGGAATTGTCGTAAACAGTAATGGTTGGAATAGGTGCTGTAATGGGGCGGCATTGCACTATATACAGTGCTTGAGCGCTGTATACAAATTCAATATCCTGCGGCGCTGATTGTAATTGCTCAAGTACACTGGCTGTATTGTAAAGTTCAGCAAGTTGACTATCACTCAAAAGCTTACCCGCAGTTTCGCGTGTAATTTTTCTGTTAACCACCCCTTTTTTTTTCAGTATGTAATATTCGTCTGCCTGTATATCGCCGTTCATCAGTTGATCTCCAAAACCATTAACCGTATGTATAGCCAACTCTTGTGGATACTGTGGCCAGGTAGAAAACATAACACCGCTTATATCGGCAGGTATTTCTATCTGTACAATTACCGCAGGGCGTGGCGCATTTGTAATTTTTTTCTCCCGCCTGTATGCTGTAGCCCTGGCGCTGTAAGCACTTGCTGCTACTGCAACAATTTTTTCAAATAACAAGGATATCGAATCTATATGCAGAAACGAATCCATAATACCGGCGGAAGAATGTTGAGCTCCGTCTTCGTCCTCAATAGATGAACGCACAGCCAGTTTTATATGTGGAAAATTCCATTGTTGTATGATAGCAGATACCGCATTTTTGTCTTCATCGCTCAATGTAAAATCCTGTAGAGGGTTTTCTGTTTTCGGATTGTTCTTTTGGATGCGTGCTTCAAATGTGTTGGCGGTAACCACAAAAAAATCGGGCACATTATAGCCAGCGTTACGGAGCATATACAATCCTTTTGCTTTTCCACCCACTTCATGCGCTTTATTATATGTTGCAGCATGCCAGATCATTTCAATAAAAATATTTGTATAATAACAGACAGGTAACTCATTAACATAAACAACGATACCAATATTTCAGCAGTACGCAGTTTTTTTTCTGATGGACGGTTAATGATGCTGATGTAGAAACCAAGGGTACATACAAAAAGTATAATGATTAATATATATGTCCACCATTGAGCATGAATGCCCCTTAGCAGCAAACACTGTGTACAGATGCCAGCCAGCAGCAATACGTTAACCAATACAATGGATGGAATAAACCCAATAGATTTTGAATAGGAATCAATGGTAGCTTTTTCAGCTTCAGTCGCATGTATCTTTCTTGCAATTTCAAAAGAAAATCCGCCCCAGATACTTAACATGCACAACAACAAAAGATAGATATTCCATCCGCCTGATTCCACCATTCCCCACCAAAGCCAGGCAATAATAAAGGGCATGATGAGCATATGCGTAAAAGCATAGGCCAATAAACTTTTCTTTAAGCTTGCTGCAATAAAAAATTCATATCGCATTAATAAGCTGTAGGCTATGGCAATTAACCAGCAGAACAAGCACATTTTGTCAGCGGTTATTGTCCACGCAGCTTCTATCAAAAATGAAATGGCAGCAGTTGCCTGCAATTGTTTCAAACTTATTCTGCCGGATTGCAATACTCTTTGTGGATGATTAATGCTGTCTATCACAAAGTCTTTCATTTCATCAAATACACGTAAACGAAAGAAAAATGAAATAGTAGCAACAATGCCACCGGATATAAAAAAAATATTGCCTGATAAAGGGGAAAGTATTTGTGTACGAAAAGCTATGGCATATACTGTTAAAAACAGGATAGCAAATAAAAGCATATTAACCACAGGGAAGCGCTCTTTCAGATAGTCCCACAAATTTGCAAACGACACCATGAATGATTATTGGTAGGAGTAAAAATAATCATTCTTTGAGATTGTCGATGTTTCATGATTGGTTATGCGTATTTCAAATTTTTGGAGGTGGCCGGAGACACATGACAGTGTAAGTCGCTGCCTATCGGTGATGGCACCATAGCTATCAACATTGTTCCGCTAGGAACATTTTATGGGTAGAGAATAATGAAATACAATGATTGCGTGCCGTAGGTACGCTATGTGTAATTCGGGATCGTTGGGCATAAAACGTTCCTAACGGAACGAAAAACAAAATCATTGATTTACATTCTACCCATAAAATGTCCCAATGGGACATGAAATACAGACGGGCCGTCAGTAACGATCTTAAGCTGACGGCTATGGGATCATCACCAATTGGAAAGTGCAAGAAGCGAAAATTTAAAATGCACCCGATTGGTCAGGCTACCAACCACCTCCCAACGCTCTGTACAATCCTAAAAGAGAAACCAATAATTCTTTTTGCGACATGGTTCTGTTCAACTCCGCGTCTAACACTCCTTTTTGTGCGGTTATTACTTCCAGGTAATTAGCATAACCACTCAGGTAAAGATCATTAGATGTATTAACTGCTTCTGTGAGGGTATTTACTTCCTGGTGATTTACGTTGATGATTTTTTTGTACTGCTCAATGGCTTTTAGATTGCTTACCACTTCCTGGTAAGCGAGTAATATATTTTTTTGATAACTGTTGAATGCAATCACTTGCTCTGCATTTGCAACTGCAAAATCCCGTTTGAGTTGGTAGCGATTAAAAACAGGTTGTGTTAATCCGCCAATCACACCGTATGCCAATGATCCATTCGCAAATAATAAAGGAAGCTTGAATGCATTGAAGGCCAAATAAGGCGTTATGGTAAGTGATGGAAAAAAAGCTTTTCTCATCGCGTATGTATTTGCTCTCGAAGCTTCGAGCAGCAACTCGGCTTCCTGTATATCGGGTCTTTTTCTTAATAGATCTGCAGGAATGCCGGCCTTTACTATTTCCGGTACAGGCTGCTGACGGATAGAAATACCTCTTGGAATGCCTGAAGGATAATGACCCAATAATACATTCATTTCATTCTCCAGCCTGCTGATAGCAAGCTCCGTCTCTAATTCGAGTGCTTTCGTTTGCAACAACTGCGCTTTGAATTGTTGTACTGCCAATGATGTAGCCCGTCCGCCTTCCTGCTGTGCTTCTACTATTCCCACTCCCCTCTCCTGTAATTGTATATTTCTGCGGATGATCTCTAATTTATTATCCATCGCCAGCAGTTCATAATAATACGTAGCCACTTCAACCACCAATTGGGTAATTACCCATTGCCTGCCTTTTTCGGTAGCGAGTAATTTTGCAACTGCAGCTTTTTTTTGTGATTTGAGTTTGCCCCAAATGTCAATTTCCCAATTGCTCTTTAGCCCTATAAAATAATCCTGTGTTGGAGCGGTGCTCACTTTTTGTTTTTCATTGATGTTTTGTGAAAGATTGGTGTCAAAATTTCCAACGCCTGTCATAGTATACTTTCCATATTTATCTGCTGCTGCCGAAACAAATCCATCTAAAGAAGGCAGTAATGCTCCCTTGCTTGCCAACAGGTTGCTTCTTGCAATGATGATATGCTGCAATGTATTTTGAAGATCCAGATTGCGATGAATAGCTGTGTCTATCAATACTTTTAATACATCATCTTTAAAAAACTGATCCCATGATAATACTCCAATACTTGAAGTATCTGTATGCCCATTATAGTTTCCAGGCATATCGAGCATTTTTTGTGTAGCGGTTAATTTAGGCGCTATGCAGGATGGAACTAACGTTATAACACATACGAAAACAAAAAAATAATATATCCGTTTCTTCATAAAAAAATCTAAACTGTTTTGAATACGTGAGTGATGAAACACCACCTACGGCACACTGAACTTTACAAATTTTCTTCTACGGGAATTTTTGCCTGCAATTTTGCTGTTTTTCTCAGCGCTCTTTTTTCTTCTATGCCGGCAAATAGTACATACAAGCCCGGGATGAGTATTACACCAAACACAGTGCCTATCAGCATACCACCTGCCGCGGCTGTACCAATAGAACGATTACCCAATGCGCCTGCGCCTGAGGCAATACACAATGGAATCAGCCCCGCTATAAATGCAAACGACGTCATTAAGATCGGGCGTAACCTGGATGCCGCACCATCGATGGCAGATTGTAGAACAGATGCACCCATTTTTTTTCGCTGAATAGCAATCTCTACAATCAGGATGGCATTTTTACCCAGCAAACCAATCAGCATTACCAATGCCACCTGCGCATAAATATTATTTTCGAGCCCGGCCAGTTTTAATGCAAGAAAAGAACCGAATATGCCGGTAGGCAATGAAAGAATAACCGATAGCGGCAATAAAAAGCTTTCGTATTGCCCGGCAAGTATGAGGTATACAAATACAAGGCAAAGCATAAAAATATATACGGCCTGGTTACCCGATAAGATCTGCTCCCGCGTCATGCCCGACCATTCATACCCATATCCTCTTGGTAATACTTTGGCAGCTACTTTTTCAACCGCGGCAATGGCTTCTCCGCTACTTTTACCTGCAGCAGCATCTCCATTCACTAACGCCGCCGTATACATGTTATACCTCGTTAATTGCTCCGGTCCAAAAACCCGCTCCATGCGGATGAATGTAGAGAAAGGAACCATTTCGCCTTTCACATTCTTCAGGTATAGGTTTAGTATATCTTCGGGATTACTCCTGTATTGCGGCGAAGCCTGTACCATTACTTTATACATTTGTCCAAAACGAATAAAGTTGGTAGCATAATAACTACCGAGCAAGGTTTGCAGTGTGCTCATCGCGTTATCAATTGTAACCCCTTTTT
The DNA here is from genome assembly GCA_047600465.1 of Agriterribacter sp. Taxonomy (GTDB): domain Bacteria; phylum Bacteroidota; class Bacteroidia; order Chitinophagales; family Chitinophagaceae; genus Agriterribacter. The sequence continues at coordinate 708,536 of JASGKU010000004.1, read as the reverse complement.
TAGCTGCCATATCCTGGTCAACATGAATCATATACTGTGGAAAGTTGGGATTAAAACTGGTGAAAGCATTGCCAACAACCCCGGTAGCGGTTACTCCCGCTATCAGATCTTTTGCTATCTTCTCTGTTTGTGCAAGATTTCCGGTGCCGGTTTTATCCAACAACCGAAACTCAAATCCACTTGAATTACCAAAGCCCGGAACGGTGGGCGGAGGAAGAAATTCAATGTTGGCGTCTTTTATGAATTTTGTTTTTTCTTCCAGTATTTTAATGAGGTCACTCACCGATTCTTTTCTGTCGTGCCATGATTTCATATTAATCATACCCATGCCGTAGGACGCGCCAGATACTTCTGTAACAAGACTATAACCTGCAAGCGTTGAGATGTTTTCAACTGACGCTATTGGCTGTGTTATCTTCTGTATTTCATCTAACACAGCACCTGTGCGCTCTACAGTAGAACCAGGTGGCGTGGTAACATTCACATATATCACACCCTGGTCTTCTGTTGGAATAAATCCCGAAGGCAGTACGGCAGCAACACCCCATGTTGCTAAAAAAATACTGCCAGTAAGCCAAGCGTTACCAGTTTTCTGCCTGCTATTCTTCCTACAAATCCCTGGTAACTGTTTTGTGTTTTATCATAGGCGGTATTAAATCCACCAAAGAATTTCTGCAGCAGGTTTTTCTTTTTTCTTTCGGGCGAATGCCTGAGCATTAAGGCACACAATGCAGGCGTTAAGGTTAATGCATTGATACCGGAGATTACGATTGATATAGCAAGCGTTAATGAAAACTGCCGGTAAAAAACACCAACGGGTCCCGATAAAAAAGCTACAGGCACAAACACTGCAGACATTACCAACGTGATGGCCATAATGGCGCCGCTTATTTCTTTCATAGCTGCAATAGTTGCATCCATAGCACCCATATGTTCTTCCGTCATTTTTACATGCACGGCTTCCACCACAACAATGGCATTGTCTACTACAATACCAATAGCAAGCACCAGTGCAAAAAGTGTGAGCAGGTTAATAGAAAAGCCAAGCATGAGCATAAACGCCAGCGTGCCGATCAATGCAACAGGCACCGCTAAAGCAGGAATAAGCGTAGAACGGAAATCCTGCAGGAAAAGAAATACTACAATGAATACAAGTATAAACGCTTCCACCAGTGTTCTCAATACTTCTTTTATAGAAGCATCGAGAAAGCGGGATACATCATACGCAAAATTGTAATCCATGCCGGGCACAAACGACGATGTTTTTAATTCCGCCATCCGGGTCTTGATGTTCTTAATTACATCCTGTGCATTTGAACCAGGGCGCTGTTTGATCATAATGGAGGCAGATGGTTTTCCATCTGTTTTTGATTCCATATTGTAACTCAATGCACCAAATTCAACATCTGCTACATCATTCAATCGTAAAATGGAACCATCTGCTTCAGCCCGCAATACAATGTTTTTATATTGATGAGGTTCAGAAAACTTTCCTGAATAACGAAGCACATACTCAATTGAATTATTTGTTTTACCTGAGCTCTCGCCGGTTTTTCCGGGAGCGGCCTCTACATTCTGATTGCGCAATGCCGTAATGATTTCATCGGCAGATACATTGTAAGCCCGCATCCTGTCTGGCTTTAACCACACGCGCATCGCATAATCCTTTGCGCCCATAATTTCCGCGAAACCTACTCCTTCAATGCGCTTCAATTCTTTCAATACATTAATATCTGTAAAATTGAAAATGAATTGCTCATCCATCGTAGAGTCTGTGCTCACAATGTTGAGATAGAGCAGCATACTGTTTACTTCTTTCTCGGTAACCACACCCGCTTTAATTACTTCTTCCGGTAATTCATCCAGTACCGTAGTAACGCGGTTTTGCACGTTCACTGCAGCCTGGTCGGGATCGGTACCTACTTTAAAAGAAATAGAGATGAGTGTAATGCCGTTGTTACTGGTTACGGTATTCATATACGTCATGCCCGGCACACCATTGATGGCTCTTTCCAATGGAGTAGCTACGGCATCTGTACATACCTGCGCATTGGCGCCGGTATATCTTGCCGTTACAGTAACAGAAGGCGGAACAATATCCGGGAACTGTGTAACAGGTAAAGTAAACAGCGCCAGTACGCCCAACAGCGTTATAATAACAGATATCACAAGAGACAGGATAGGTCTCCTGATAAAAGTTTCAACCATACTTATTTGTTGTAAAAATTAGCTTTGCACCACCCGGATGCAAATTTTTATAATCAATAAAAATGCGTGGCAATTACAATTGCCAGTTGTTTACGGGAAGTGGCTTGATGGTAGCTCCTTCCTTTATGTTTTGTACGCCTTCGTAAATAATACGGTCCCCATCATTCAATCCTTCCTTTATAATATATGCATTGGAAAGGCGGGTTTGCGGCGTAATACTTTTCATTTTTATTGAATTATCGTTGCTAACAACAAACACGTATACTTTGTCCTGTATTTCAAGCACAGATTTTTGCGGAACCAATATGGCTTCTTTGGCCGGTGCCACCAGTCTTATTTTGCCGGTAGCTCCATGCCGTAACAATCCTGAAGGATTTGGAAATTTAGCCCTGAATGCGATAGAACCGGTGGTTTCATCAAATTCACCATCTACAGTTTCAATCTTACCTGCTTCATTATAAATACTTCCATCGGCCAATACCAATTTTACTGCGCTGTTATTAGATTGATCACTGTCTTTTTGATGACGCAGGTATTCATTTTCCGAAATAGTGAAGTATGCATACACTTCTTTATTGTCAGAAATGGTAGTAAGCAATGAACCTTCATCTACCAGGCTTCCGGATTTTAAAGGGATGCGATCAATAATGCCATCAAACGGTGAGCGGATATTGGTATAAGATAATTGTGTTTCTGCTTTTCTTTGTTCAGACAGTGCTTCTTCTACTTTGGCGTTAGCCGCTTTTAATTTTGCTTCTATCAAATCCTGTTCTGTGGCGGAGATTACTTTTTTTGATATCAACACTTTTACTCTTGTCAATTCTACTTCCGTAGCTTTAACTTCAGCCAAAGCGCTGTTTACATTGGCCTTTGCTTTTGAGAGGGCTATCACAAATTCCTGGTCATCTAACTGAAATAATGGCTGTCCTTTTTTCACTACCTGTCCTTCATCTACAAAAATTTTATTCAGGAAGCCCTGCACTCTTGCACGTATTTCCACATTCTTAATGGCTTCTATACTGGTAACATAATCCTGTTGCAATACGGTATCTTTTGCGGCTACCAGTATTACCGGTAACTCCTGTACATTTCCTTTTTCGGTTTCATTACCTTTTGCCGAACATCCGGCAGCTAAAACAGCGATTGCTATGTAGAGATAAATATTTTTCATTTTGATTTTTTTGATTAAGGAAAATAAATGACAATGCCCGCATACTTTTTAAAAGTTCGCAAGCAATCAGTTATTTATTTGGCAATTGAAGTGAGGAGATGTTGTGCGGAATTGCACATCATCTATGCGTTTAATCAAAAAGGAGTAAGTCTGAAAATGAAATTATGGTGTTGAAGAAGCGGCAGGTCTTTTGCTTGTGTAGGAGGAAAGTCCTGTATGGCCGCTATAAGTGGAGTTTTATTTTCTTCCTGCTGGATGGTTGGCGCTATAAAATGAAGCAGTAGACCACTGATACATCTGAATTTGATACTGAAATAATCATAGCTGAAATCTGGTTTTTCAGATTCAGGTAAACCATCTTCTAAGCCCGCAAAATTTTCAAGAATCAGTTCAAGTACCGTAGACCTGTTGAACTCTTCATCATTATTGATGGTAGATGCAGCAGCAACGTTGCCAGCTTCCAGGAACTCTAAATGACTACCAGGTAAAAAAGTCATTACATTCAAAAAGCTGAAAAGCAAAAGGTAAGCTACCTTTCTCTTAATCTTTAAAGCTGCTTTGAACATAAATAATATTGTGAGTATCTAAAAACAAATGCTAAATGCATTCGTGGTAACGGTAACAAATATACGCATTGTAATGGTTGTTTTGTATAAAAAAGCCGGGTAAATGTTTAAATATTTCAAAGAATTGACCCAAAAAAGCTATTGACGTTTATAAAAGCCAATCCTATAGCCTTTGTAAAAAAAGCTGTACTTTATAATATTTATGTAATGTGAAATTCCTGTCGTATGATGTACAGAAAATATTTTCACTGGTATTTATTCCTGCTTATTATAAATAGCTTGCTGCCAGCAATGCTCAATGCACAAGAAATGCAGGGACAGCCGTTGATAGATTCTTTGTCAGGAGAATTACCCAAAACGCATAACGATACTACTGAAATACAAATACTCGCAAGGCTTGCTGTAGAGCTTTCTGCGAATGATAGCAAGGCAGCACTAAACTATGCAGAACAGTGCATGAAACTTTCTCAAAAGGCAAAATGGGTAAAAGGAACAGGGCTTGCCTATCAGGCTTTTGCACGAACCTATTATGAAATATCGGAGTATACGACCGCACAGCAAAATGCCATGAAAGCCTACGAAATTTTTGAGACTATACATGATAAAAACAAAATGGCAAGCTCCCTTTTAACTATTGCAAATACCTATCAGGAACTGGGCTATTACACTAAAGCTATCGAAAATGATTTAGCAGCCCTGCGCCTTTTTGAAGCAGTAGGCAATAAGAAAGGAATGAGCGCTGCTTACAATAATGTAGGTAACGGATATTACCAGATTTTGGATTATGATAAAGCAATTTTGAATTATAACAAAGCACTTATCATAGACAAAGAACTGAATGATAAATATGGAATCGGTTCTGCAATTGACAATATAGCGAGTGCATTTTTAGACGAAAAAAAATACGATAGTGCAAATGTCTATAATCTGCAGGGCATACATTTTTTTGAAGAGATTAATCATCAACCCGCATTGGCCAGAATTTACTTTAACCGCGGAAATTTGTTGATGAAGTTACACGATGCAAAATCTGCCTATGCGTTTTATGAACGTGCTATTAGTATCAATAAAAAGCTCGGTATTAAACGGCAGCTGAGTACAAACTATGGAGGGATTGGTGAGCTTTATCTTTCGTTAGTAAAAGATTCATCTGCAAAATATATTCTTTCTCCATTGTTTAAAACGGATAAAAGAACGCTGCTGAAAAAATCAAACGACTACTTTATAAAATCAATTACGCTGAGCAAATCAATAGGAGACATTTACACATTAATGTCCTATACTGGCATGGAATCTGAAACACAGGAAAGGCTTGGCAATTATGCTAAAGCGCTTGCTTTTCACAAAGAATATATGACTTATAAAGACTCCATTTTCAATGATGAAAACAGGAAAAAGCTTGCTGCATTGGAAAATGAAAGATTAGCGGAGGTGAAAAATAAAGAGATACAACTGCTCAAACAACAACAATCACTGGAAGCATCAGAAAACAAACGGCAGAAATTGGTTCGCAATATTATTCTTGTTTCTGTTGGCATTGGCGCTGTGTTGTCTTTTCTTTTTATATGGTCATACAATCGCAGAAAAAAATCAGCATTTGAGAAGCAGGTATCGGAAGTAGAAATGAAGGCATTAAGAGCACAAATGAACCCCCATTTTATTTTCAATTCGTTGCATTCTATCAATAAGTATGTAGTAGATAACGACAAGGAAAACGCCTCAGTTTATCTGTCGAAATTTGCAAACCTTATGCGGAGGATATTGGAAAGTTCACGGGAACAGGAAATTCCACTTGAAAAAGATCTGGAAGCGCTTGAGCTCTATATGCAACTGGAATCATTGCGTTTCCAGAACAGGTTCACCTATACTATTCAGATAGATCCCGGTATCGACAAAGAAAATACATTAATACCACCTTTGCTGTTACAACCTTTTGCAGAGAATGCAATTATCCACGGCATTAATGATGTAGAAAATGGATTAATTAAAATCAGTATTAATAAAGAGAATGACATGATCCGCTGTGTGGTTGAAGACAACGGAGTTGGAAGAGGAAATGTTTCAACTGTGGTACAAGATGAAAATAGAAAGAGTAAATCGCTTGCAGTGAAGATTGTGAATGAGCGGTTAAATATTATTAATCAATTAAAAAAAGTAAACGCGGCTATAAATATCTTTGATTTAAGAGATGCAGCTAATAAACCAGGTGGATTAAGAGTAGAGATATTACTGCCTCTTGAATTGGCTTTTTAGCAGTAATATTTTTTATGATCAAGGTAGTTATTATAGAAGATGAAGAAAACAGCAGAGTGCTGCTTCACAACATGCTGAATCAGCATTTCAAAAATATTGAAGTATTGGCCTTGTGCAGCAATAACGAAGAAGCAAAACTGGCAATTAATAACCTGCAACCCGACCTGGTGCTTACCGATGTAGAATTGGGAAACACTTCGGTATTTAGCTTATTTGAAGAATTGAGCTCCATAAATTTTGATGTTATTTTTATAACCGCATTTGAAAAGTATGCCATACGTGCCATTAAGTTTTCGGCATTGGATTATTTATTAAAACCTTTCAGCAAAGAAGATTTGTCGGAAGCACTAAACCATTACCTGCAAAAGCAAAAAAGGCAGCAATCGTTTCAGCAATTCGAAACGCTTTTTCATAACCTCAGAAATATGCAAAATGATTCAAAAAAAATTGCATTGCCCACATCTAAAGGATTGGTAGTACTTCCTGTAAAAGATATTATCCGCTGCCAGGCCGAAATCAATTATACTACGTTCTTTCTCTCAACAAAAACCAAACTGCTTGTTACAAAAACGCTGAAGGAATATGAAGAGCTGCTACATGATTACAATTTTATCCGGGTTCATAATTCACATCTTATCAATCTCAATCATGTGAAAAATTATTCCAGAGGCGAAGGCGGTACTGTTACTATGAGCGATGCATCCATAATAGAAGTGTCCCGAAGAAAAAAAGATGAATTTCTAAGACGCCTGGCATCTTTATAATCAAGTATCTCCACTCCGGTTTTCATTTAATACCTGCCAGATAATAAAAAAATGCTTCCACAAAATTTGTAGTGGTTGATATACAATTGTTGCTCCTATAATTTTATATCTCAAGAGTCTGCAGAAACTACAAGCATTTTTTAATACTATTAAAACCTTTATATGAAACGATTATTATACGCACTTTCCTTTTGTGCAGTTTCACTTTTGGCAATTAACAACGCCGATGCTCAAGCAAATACTTCGCTTTCCAATCTTGTTGCACCCATAGCGGTAAACAAAGATTTTACTCCTGCAACTACCAATGCATATACACTCGGGTTGGGCGACCGTAACTGGAAAAATATATACATAGCCAGCGGTTATTATTTGAAAAATTACAGGGTTATGCATTCAACCGGAATCAATAATTTTTTTCTGGGGCCAAATGCCGGATCAAGCCTTGTAACAGGATCTTTCAACATAGCCGTAGGGCATAACTCGCTTGGCGCCCTTGCCACCGGTAATTACAATACCGGTATTGGTTATTATGCCTTAACGGCTAATAAAGACGGCGTAGGCAACACGGCTTCTGGTTTTGAAGCGCTTGCCGTAAATACCAGCGGCATATATAATACTGCTAACGGTTATTCTGCGCTTTTTACCAATAGCACCGGTTCATACAATACTGCTGGTGGTTATTTATCATTGTATAGTAACACAACCGATTTTAACACGGCATACGGCGCATTTTCATTGAATAGAAATACTACGGGGCAGGCTAATACAGGTATTGGATTTGATGCGCTGAATTATAATACCACGGGTTATAATAATACCGCGCTTGGAAATCAGGCGTTGCAGATTAATTCAACAGGTAATAATAATACTGCTGCGGGATATTATGCATTGGAAGGTAATACCACAGGATTTTATAATTCTGCCTTTGGCACGCGTGCACTGATAGCTAATACTTCCGGGCTATTAAATTCGGCAACAGGATCAGATGCTTTACTAAAAAATGTAGGAGGAAGTGGGAATACCGCAAACGGAGCCGGAGCTTTAGCTGGCAATACTAACGGGTATTTTAATACAGGCATAGGTGATAATTCATTAACCAGTGTTACTACTGGAAGCTATAACACCGCTATAGGCGCCTTTAGTAATGTAACTTTTACCACAATAACTAATTCAGCAGCTATTGGATACGGTGCCACCGCAACTGCCAGCAACCAGGTACGGATTGGAAATTCAAGCGTTACCAGCATAGGGGGCTATGTAAATTGGTCAAACATATCCGACGGAAGATTTAAAAAGAATATAAAGGAAAATGTAGCAGGGCTTGAATTTATTAATAAACTTAAACCCATTACATACAACCTTGATATCACGGGTATCAACAACAGGGTGAGCGCACGCAAAGCGGATAACCCTGAAACGGAAGCCATTGAAAGGGCGGCTATTGCTGAAAAGGAAAAAGTAATTTATAGTGGCTTTGTTGCGCAGGACGTTGAAAAAGCCGCCAAATCACTGGGATATGATTTCAGCGGAGTTGTTGCTGCACAAAACGAACAGGATCTATATGGGCTGAGGTATTCAGAATTTGTAGTTCCGCTGGTAAAAGCTGTTCAGCAGTTGAGTGGTAAAAACGATAGTTTACAACAGCAGATAGCAACACTACAACAAGATCTTGCGCAAATACAATCAGTATTGAAAATGAAGCCATCTTCCGGAGTAACATTATCAGGCGCTTCCATTGCACAAAACTCACCAAACCCTTTTAGTGCAAATACTGTAATCAGTTATGATATACCCCAGGGAGGAAATACTGTGGCAAAGATTGTGATATACGATGCAGCCGGAAAAACTATAAAACAATACGATGTACCTGCACTGGGAAGAGGCACGCTGAATCTGAATGTATCTAATTTGTCTGCCGGTACTTATAGTTATTCTTTATTTGTAAACGGCAATATTGTTGATACTAAAAAAATGATATTGATGAAATAATCACTAACAATTAGCCTTAACTCCAGGTATCAGAGGCAATAGCGCGGGAAACAATTCTACAATAAAAGCGGTTGATTTTGCAACCGCTTTTATTTTAATAATACTTGCTGATCATCAGGTAAACCAACACACCTGTAACGGATACATACAGCCATATAGGCCAGGTAAGCCTCGCCAGTTTTTTATGACGCGGCCATTCTGCTATCAGCGCCCTGTATGCAGTAAATAAAATAAATGGAAGTATGATAGCAGCCAATGGTATATGCGTAGCCAATATGATGTAATAAAAAATTCTCCAACTTCCTACGGCTGCTTTTTCATCATCGCTTATCAGTCCATCGTGATTTACATCTCCGAATCTTGTTTCGCCTGCAAACAAATGGTGACAGATATACGATACTAAAAACAGCACCGACAAGAAGAGCGCTGCTATCATTATTTTTTTATGCAAAAGATAGTTGCGGCTTTTTACTGATACCAATCCGGCAATAAGCAATACGGAAACAATAGAATTTACGATGGCATTGAATTGTGCAAACGCGTGTACATTAAAACCCAGGTCTGCATTTATCTTATACTTGCTTAATATTACCACTGCGGCAAACACCACAAAAGAAACTACCCAGATCAGAAGCCTTGCCGATTTATCATTTTTCTGTATTTGTGCCTGCAGCATAATTATATCTTATTTGTTTATGTTACATTTCAAATTTCAGCAGGTTGGTGGAGACACCATCGCCGTCAACTTAAACCCCGGTAGTGGTGCGTGAGACACGCACCGGAAAGTAAGATTCTATTCAGAAAATATACCTTTCTTTTTCTTTTTATCCTTTTCCAGCATCAACAGCACAATATCATCTGCCAGCTTTGACAAATGAACGCTATCCAGTCCATTATACCAACCTCTCACCACTCGATCTTTATCCAGCATAAAAAAATACTGTGTATGTATAAAACTGGTATCTATATTGGTATCGGCAATGTTGGCTTTAAATTCATTCTTCGCTATATCATATATCTCATCCTTGGTACCGGTGAGTAACCACCATGTATCGGGATTAATGCCATATTTGTCTGAATATTTTTTTAAACGCTCTGCTGAGTCTCTTACAGGGTCAACGCTGAAAGACAGGAACCGCACTACTGTATCTGTTTTGTTAAATGCCTCCTGCATGCGTTTCATGTTACGGGTGAGTGCAGGGCAAATACTTGGGCAGGAAGTAAAGAAAAAATCAGCTACAATAATCTTACCCTCCAGGTCGCTTAAAGAAACCTGCTTACCCAATTGATTGGTGAGTGTAAAATTTTTTACCTGGTGCCAGGTGGTATCTTCTGTTGTTTTTCCGTAGCGGGTAACGGTTTGAACAGTGTCAAAAAAATATCTTTTGGGCATTACTACCGCGTCGGCACTGTAATGTTTTAATATTAAATAACAGGTTATAGGAAGAATGGCAGCCATTAATACCGCCAGCAGCGACTTCTTACTCATCATAACGCCGCAAAGATAAGTGCTTCTACTGTTTCAGTATTCTTTTAGATTCATTAATCGTGTTGCCACGAACGGTTAAAATATAATCTCCCTTTGGCACGCTGTACATATCTAATATATGTTGAACATAAGCGCCCGTTTTTTTGAAGAGGTAAGTACGGATGCTTTTACCGGTAAGATCATACAGGATGCAGGAAATATCACCCACTTCTTCATTATTGTTAATAATGATAGAGGCATTATTGAAAACAGGATTGGGCATAATGCTGATCTCAACCTTTGATGCAGGAAGCATTTTTATTTTTTGAACAGGAGAATATACCGGTTCACTGCCTGCAGTAACACAAACCAACCTGTAATAACCACTGTCCTGCAGTGGAAGTTCGTCAATAAACTGATAAGGCGTATCTGCTATGAACGATATAGCATGAAGCTGTTGAAAAGAGAGCCCGTCTGCTGAACGTTCTATTATCATGCGCGTACTGTCTTGCCTGTTACAGGATATCACCCAGTTCAACTGCACCAGTTTTCTGGTTGATAATTCTGCTTTAAAAGAGAGAATGCCTGTTTGTACAGTAGGTTGCGCTATTGCGCCTGCACAAGTAAGTATGCATATTGTGCACCAGAGGGCAAAAAGAGAGGTACATCTTTTTGGATAGATCATAGAAATATAATTCACCAGATTTAGACCCGCTAAAAAATTGGGGGAAGTGAAGAAACGGGAAAATCACACGACTGGTATAAATAATATCATAATTATTTATTAAAACGTTTATTGGTTACTGTTATGTATGGCACCAAGATAACGTCCCATCCAGTATGGGAGCAACCACGTATCACCTGCACCCAGCTCAATAGCTCCATCTGCAGCTCGGTTCAACGTAAAGAGATTGCGGTTGTGTTTGAGCTCGGGTCTTTCATCGGGTGGAAGTACTGCAGCCGTAGTTTGTTCTTTAAAGTTGTCAGGAATAAAAGTAATATCCTTCCTGGAACTGTTGTGTACAGCCCATTCCGTCATATCCAGCGGCATTTCTTTTAAGAACCAGATGCTCTCATCCAGGTCAAATGCCTGCACCCCTGTCATAGCATAACAAAAATTCCACAAAGCATCTTTTTCCGGTCTTTCGTTATCCCAATGGTCCTGTATGGCTTTCCTGTATTGGTTTTTCAAAGTGTCGTTAAGCGCATATGGGTACAGCCCCCAATAAGCCAGGAAATACATTTCATCGTCTGAATGGTTCCATCCATGCGACATGGCTTTGCTCCACGCATCTGCAGTATCCGGCGCTTTGCCCGTTTGACTAAAGGGGCGTGTAAGGTTTTTTAAATAACCTTGCTTGTATAACAGGTCTTCTGCGGCTTTTTTAAACTTTTGCTTTTGCGTGAAATGATAAGCAGTTTGGAGAAAGGCAATAATATTAGAGGAATACAATTTTCTATCGGCTACATTTTCGGGAAAGCGATTTACATAAGAAGGATTCCAGATGCCCCACAAAGTTGGGCGGCCATCAAAGTCTATTAAAGAAAGATTGTTGTCCACTATATAAGACATGAGCCTGTCTATAAGATGGATGGCTCTTTTGCGTAACCCTTCATCATCCATATACTGAGCTATTAGCGTAAGGGCAAACATTTGTCCCACTGTTTGGTCGCTGCTGGAGGCTCCACGCCAATCCCATTCAGAATCGATTGCCTGTCGCCAACTTACAGATTGCTGATAGCCAGGATACCAGTAATCTTTCAGATAGTCTCTGTATTCAGATTTAAAAGAAACAATACCATGCCGTTCAAATGATCGCCCAAAATAGCCGGGTATACCATTAATGGTATATAAGCGCTCCATGGCTTCAAAAGATTCTATACAATTTTCCTTTGCTTCCGGGTCATGCGTAACCAGGTAACGGAACAACTGGCTACCAAGGTACATAGCCGTCCAGAGGTTATCACTATCATGCGGACCAAGCGTGGCTGTTGAAAGATCACCATTTTTGATGCGGGTTATATCGCAATACAATCCATATCTGATATGCCTTTGCCTCACCTGCTTATCATAAAATGCTGCTTTATCTTCCAATGTCATCTTTTTGAAACAGATCTTTCCTAATCCACCTTTTGTTAATATTAAAACACTACCATCATTGCCTGCTGCAATATGTTTTACTTCGTCAGACGGCAGCCACCTTTTTGATGCATAATAGTTAAAGCTGTTGTCTTCCTCCAACATAAAAGCACCATGCTTTGAGCCAAACCAGTACCTTCCTTGTATTTCAGCAATAGCTGTAAGATCTGTATCTGGCAGTTTGCGGTTAATGTCATTTACTGCAACGCCATTGTCAGTTTTTAGCACTATGTAACCGTTATGCGTACCCACTATAAGCTGGCTCCCATCTTTTACCAAAGTAAAACAGGTAAGGTTATCTCCTTTATAGAAAAGTGACAGGCGATTATTATTGCCAGGCGAGTAAACTGTTATCGTGTTGCTGCCAAGCACATAGAAACTCTTCTTGTTTTTGTTATACTGAATATCCAGTACATTGTCTTCTGCCGTAGCTTCCCATTGTATTGCACCATTTGTAAGGTATTGCAGTTGCCTGCCATTTGATACCAGGAAAGAAAAATCATCACCGCCACAAAAGATATGAGCTGTAGGCAATGTGTGTTTATTGTATAGCTTACCAGCCCATGCATTGCTTAATACGGACTTATCATCTATATACACAAACTGTTTTTTATACAATCCTATGCCTTGTATTTTTTTATTGGTAATACCTTTATAGCTGCTATCTGGCTTGAGATTACCAGGATAAAGCATCTCGCCGTTATACGGCTGCATCAGCCCTTGGGAAGTAAATATTTTGATGACATCATTCCTGTCTTCATACACGCTGTACAAAGCAGTATTGCTATCAGAGATAGTGTATTTGATACTATAATCCTGCAGATAAAGTGCATCTATGTATGCAGTTTTTTTACGCGCTGCTGGTTGAACCTGCCCATCTGTATGTATTAAAGTGCAACACAAGATGACGGCAATAGAACACTGAGCAATATGATAATGCCTTCGCATGAAAAATCACATTATTTTGCTGATGGTTGTATCACGCCCAGGTAACGACCAAGCCAGTAAGGCAACAACCATATGTCTCCTGCGCTATATTCATCGTTGCCGTTTTCGCGTCCATCCAGCGCAAAACGATTGGCATTGTGCCTGCTTATTCTTAATTCATCCGGTGGTAATACCTCTGTAGTGGTTTGCCCGCGGAAATTGTGTGGTATCAATTCAATATCTTTTCTGGCACTGTTGTGTACGCTCCAACTTACCATATCCAGGGGATATTCCCGCAGATACCATGCAGCTTCGTTTAAATCAAAATTCTTTACACCGGTAAGCGCTGTAAACATATTCCAGGCGCCTTCTTTCTCTGGTCTTTCTATTTCCCAATGATCAAGGATGGCTTCTTTAAATTTTGCCTTAAGAGTATCGTTAAATGCATATCGATACAATCCCCAATAACCCAGGAAATACATTTCATCATCTGAATGATTCCACCCTGATGATAACATTTTGCTGTACTCATCTGCTTCATCTGGTGCGAAGGTTATTTTTTTCATAGGGAACATCAGGTTATCCAGGTATCCATATTTATTCATCAATTCAAAGGCCTTGTCTTTGTATATTTCTTTTTTTGTAAAATGATAGGCTGTTTGTAACATGGCGATGATATTGGAAGAATTGATTTTTCTATCGCCCACAATTTTACTGAAAGCGTTTACATAAGCCGGGTTCCATTTGCCCCACAGCGTGGGTTTTCCATCCCAGTCTACCAGATACATATCGTGATCAATAATGTGCTGCATTACAGAATCAATCAAATGGATGGATTTATTTTTTACAGCATCATCATCCACCAGTTCTGCTAAAACACCAAAAACGAAAATATGACCAATCACTTCATCGCTGCTGGTGGTAGATTTCCAATCCCATTCTGCGTCAGATGCAATCCACTTGTCTTTATCGTGTAATGCAAAGCCGTGCCGCTCAAAAGATCTTGCAGGAAAACCTTTTATTGGGTTGACAGCATACAGTCTCTCCATAGCATCGAGCGATTCTCTGCAATTTTGCAATGCTTCAGGCGATTTGGTAACTGCATAGCGAAAAGCTTCCGCGCCAAGGTACATGGAGGTCCATAGGCCATCGTTATCGGAATCTTCCATAAATCCTGTTGCAAGATTTCCATCTTTCATGTATGCTAATGTTGCATTAAATCCATTGCGGATGTGGCGCTGCCTCACCTGCTTATCATAAAAAGCAGCTTTTTCTTCAAGCGTCATCTGCTTGAAACATATTTTTCCTAAGCCACCTTTTGTCAAAATCAATACACTACCATTGCTTCCCTCTGCAATATGGTTTACCTGGTCTGCTGGCAACCATCTTTTAGAAGCATAGTAATTAAACTTTCCATCTTCCTTCAACATAAAAGCGCCATGTTGTGCGCCGAACCACCAGTTGCCATTGATAGAGGCAACGGTTGTTATATCAGTATCAGGTAGTTTGCGGTTAATAGTACCCTGTTGTTGGCCGGTTACCGCATTCAATAATATATAACCATTATGCGTACCTGCTGCCAGTATATTACGCTCTTTATTTAAAGCAAAACAGGTAAGGCTGTCATTTTTGAATAAAACAGTTTGTTTGTTATCACTCACAGAAAAAGTGGTTATATCGTGGGGGGTGAGAATGAAAAACACATTCCTGTTTGCGTCAAATGTCAGGTCCAACACATTTTCTGCGGATGCTGTTTCCCATAACAGTTTTGAATCTTTAATATACTGCAGCTTCTTCCCGTCAGAAATCAAAAAAGAAAAATCATTACCGCCACAAAACATGTTGGCCAAAGGCAGGCTATGCTTGCTGTATAAACTACCAGCCCATGCATTGCTTAATATGGATTTGTCGTCTGCAAATACAAACTGGTTTTTGTACAACCCTATTGCTGCAATTTTTTTTGCACTCAGCGATCTATAAGTATTATCCGGGTAAAGGCTGCCGGGATACAACATTTCTCCACTGAATAACTGCATCAACCCTTTTGAACTGAGAATTTTGATAACGCCATTACGATCTTCATATACTTTATACAGAATGGTGGTAGTATCATCCACATTATATTTTATGCTATAATCCTGCAAATAGGGAACATCTGCATAGGCAGAAGATGAAGCGCCGATCTTTTGCCTGGCGCAGGAAAGTAAAAGAATAGAGGAGCAAATAATAAACAGGTACTTATATTTCATTTGTAAGAATAGTAAATGATGAAAAGTATATTCACTGTATCATCCTGCGGATGATTTTCAAGAGCGATAAGGGCGTAAACAGCAAGCAGTGCATGTACAGGAGAAAAATAATGCCTTGTAATACTCATCTTAAACAGTGAAATATTCACGGCATTTGAATTTTACCATATAAGAGTATAGAAAGATAGATATACATAGAATAGAACTAAATAATCATCCCTATGCTTCTATGTGCATACCTGCCGGTAGGCAGGGTGAAAAAAATCTCCACGGGCAGAAGCGCAATGTTGCTTCACTATTTGCCTTAACTTTCAAATTGAATTGTTTATTAAAATATCTTGGTATGAAAAAACTGCTCTGCATTTATTTGTTTTCTGTTCTTTGCTCATATGGGTATGCACAAAAAACTTTTCCTGTAAACGGAGTGGCAGATGAACGATCTGGCTATTATGTGTTTACACATGCAACTGTTGTAAAAGATGCGCAAACAATCATAACAGACGCTTCGGTAGTGATAAAACAGGGTAAGATAGTAGCTGCAGGAAATAATATCACTATTCCTAAAGAAGCCATTGAAATAAACTGCCAGGGCAAATACATTATACCCTCTTTTATTGATATGTATAGTGATTACGGTATGCCTGCATCACAAAAATCCCCGGCTCCTTTTAATTACAGCGCTCCGGCACAACTCACTTCTAACGTAAGGGGCGCATTTGGATGGAACCAGGCAATAAAAGCAGACGTAGATGCATCAACGATATTTGCTACCAATGAAAGCAATGCCAAAACTTTTCGGGATATGGGCTTTGGTACGGTACTTACCCATCAGAAAGATGGCATTGCACGGGGCACAGGTACTGTGGTCACCCTGGCTGATCTTAAAGAAAACCTGGTAATAGTTAAAGGAAGAGCATCGGCACATTATTCATTCAATAAAGGTTCTTCCACACAGGGTTATCCCGGAAGCCTGATGGGCGCTATTGCTTTGTTGCGCCAAACCTATCTTGATGCAGCCTGGTATAAAACAAACCCTTTGGCAGAAGGTGTAAACATCAGCCTAAAATCGTGGAATAATAACCAGGATATACCACAGATTTTTGAGGCGAATGATAAATGGAATGACCTGCGTGCAGACCGCATAGGCGATGAGTTTGGCGTGCAGTATATTATTAAAGGAGGAGGAAATGAATACCAGCGCATAAAAGAAATGGTTTCTACCAGGGCTAATTTTATTTTACCCGTAAATTTTCCACAGGCGATGGATGTTGAAGACCCGGATGATGCAAGATATGTATCGCTGAATGATTTGAAACACTGGGAACTGGCGCCATCCAATCCTGCTGCATTGGAAAAGGCAGGCATTCCATTCTGTATTACGGCTGCCGATCTGAAAGACACAAAAGATTTTTTACACAATGTTCGTAAAGCCATAGAATATGGTTTAACCGAACAAAAAGCTTTTGAAGCACTTACCAAAAACCCGGCAATATTGCTCGGCATCTACGATAAAGTTGGAAGTATAGAACAAGGTAAATTGGCCAACTTTCTTATTGCATCAGGTCCTGTGTTCAACGATAAAACAATTATTTATCAAAACTGGGTACAGGGTAAACAGTATATGGTGAATAACGCAGGGTGGAATGATATAAAAGGTGTATATCAATTATCTATACAATCCAATCAATCTCCGTCCAATTATACATTGCTGATAAAAGACGGTAATGCAGCCACTATTGTAGATAAAGATTCTATATCTGCAAAGTTTAGTTTTAACGGCAAGCTGGTAAGCCTGGGTTTTTCTCCCGACAAAAAATCAACTACCACACTTCGTTTAAGCGGAACTGTTACAGATGACGGCTGGGAAGGAAATGGCACAGGAACCAATGGAGAAGCTTTATTATGGAAAGCCGCGTTTGTAAAACCAATAGAGACAAAAGCGGATAGCGTGAAGAGAAAATCTCCTGGTACACTCGCAAAAATAACTTTCCCGTTTGGAAGTTATGGCTGGGACAGTTTATCTACAGCAGGTGCAATATTGATTAAAAATGCGACGGTATGGACCAGCGATGAAGCGGGTAAACTGGATAATACAGATGTTTTGATAAGCAGCGGGAAAATAAAACAAATTGGGAAAAATCTCGCTGCCGGTAATGCACTCGTAATCGATGGTACGGGTAAACATCTTTCAGCAGGCATTATAGATGAGCATTCACACATAGCAGCAGCTTCCATTAATGAAGGAGCGCAATCGGTAACATCCGAAGTGAGGATTGCCGATAATCTTGCGCCTGACGATATCAATATTTACCGGCAGCTAAGCGGTGGTGTTACTACTTCTCACATACTGCATGGTTCTGCCAATACCATTGGCGGACAAACGCAATTGATAAAACTACGATGGGGAGAAAATGATGAAGGCTTGAAATTTAAAGGCGCTGATCCTTTTATAAAATTTGCGTTGGGTGAAAATGTAAAACGTACAACTGCTTCAGCCAACAATCGTTTCCCCGATACAAGAATGGGCGTGGAACAGGTGTTGGTAGATGCTTTTCAACGGGCAGAAGATTATCAGAAAGAAATAAAGAACGCTGAAGCAGCTATAAAAATGCCACGTAAAAGAGGTGAAGCCGCACCCCAGCTCTGGAATGTAGTGAGACGTGATCTTGAATTGGATGCATTGGTGGAAATTATGAACAGCAAGCGTTTTATCACTTGTCATTCCTACGTTCAAACAGAAGTGACCTATACCATGAGGGTGGCGGAAAAATTTGGCTTTCATATCAATACATTTACGCACATACTCGAGGGCTATAAAGTAGCGGACAAAATAAAAGCCCATGGAGCCAATGTTTCTACTTTCTCTGATTGGTGGGCATATAAAATGGAAGTGGCGGATGCCATTGCATATAATGCAGCTATTATGCAAAAGAAGGGTTTGAATGTTTGTATTAATTCAGACGATGCAGAAATGGCCCGCAGGCTGAACCAGGAAGCTGCTAAAACAATCAAGTATGGTGGTGTAAGCGAAGAAGAAGCGTTGAAAATGGTAACCATCAATCCTGCAAAAGCTCTGCATATACAGGATAAAACCGGCAGTATTAAAGAAGGCAAAGAAGCTGATCTTGTTTTGTGGAGCGATAATCCATTGAGCATTTATGCAAAGGCTGAAAAAACAATAGTGGATGGTATTATTTATTTTGACCGCGACCGCGATATGAAACTACGTAAAAGCATAGCCGAAGAACGTAACCGCATTATTCAGAAAATGATAGCAGAGAAAAAATCGGGCGGAGCAGTGGCTTCTTTTAAGCCCAGCGCACAGCTTGTGTTAGGTTGCGGGGAAGACCAGGAGGATGGAGATATTAATCACGATGGTATAGAAAACATGCATCATTAAATAATTATCATACACGCCTTGTAAAATATTTTTATGAAAGGATTATCAACATTATGCATCTTGCTTTTGAGTACGCTATTTGTTGAAGCGCAGGATGATGTTTATCCGGCTCCCCCCTATAAAGGACTATTGTTTATTACAAATGCAACCGTACATGTTGGCAACGGGCAGGTTTTGGAAAATACTACTATACAAGTAAATAATGGAAAGATAGAGAAAATAGCTGCCAACATTCCTATACCAGTAGATGATGTAAAAGTGTTTAACGCAAAAGGAAAGCACGTGTACCCCGGGCTTATATTGCCTGATTGTGATTTAGGATTGAAGGAAATAGCTTCAGGTGTAAGAGGCTCTAACGATTACCGTGAGTTAGGTGAGTTTAATCCTGATATCCGCTCTATTGTGGCGTACAATACCGATTCAAAGATCATCAATACTTTAAAAGCCAATGGGGTACTGCTGGCGAATGTTTCTCCACAAGGAGGCATTATCAGTGGCGCTTCCTCAGTAGTACAGTTAGACGCGTGGAACTGGGAAGATGCCGCATACCAAACAGATAATGGCATTCATGTCAATATGCCTTCTTTTATCTCTTCATCATCAGCAAAGCCCGGAGAGGTTGCCAAAGAAGCTGTAGAAAAAACAGATGACATTAAAAGTTTCTTCACACAGGCTGCTTCTTACCTCAAAGAAAGCACACACGATCATGTGAATCTCAAGTTTGAAGCGGTAAAAGGATTGTTTGATAAGAAACAGAAATTGTTTGTGCATGCCAACCAGGTAAAGCAAATGCTTGTTGCCGTAGATTTTGTAAAACAATTTCATTTTGAAGTAGTAATAGTGGGAGGCAATGCAAGCTGGCAGATAGCAGATCTACTGAAGGAAAATAATATAGCTGTGATTCTTGGTGCGGAACATGATTTACCTGCCACTGAAGATGAGGATGTTGATCAGCCATATAAAACGCCAGCTATTTTACAGAAGGCAGGTGTTTTGTTTGCATTGAATGATGATGCCACCAATACCCGGTATCGCAACATGAGCTTTAATGCAGGTACCGCAGCGGCGTATGGTTTAACCAAAGAAGAAGCGTTAAGTGCTATTACTTTAAATGCCGCTAAAATTTTGGGGATAGCCAATAAAACAGGTTCTATCGAAGTGGGTAAAGATGCCAACATTATAGTTAGTGAAGGAGATATACTGGATATGAAGAGCAGCATTGTAACGCTTGCCATTATTCAAGGGCGTGTAGTGAGCCTGGCAAATAAGCAAACACAGTTGTATGAGCGGTATATGAAGAAGTATGGATTGTAATACTATACACTATTGAATATTGGGTATTTAGGTCTTTTTCAAAATTCGTTTTGAGTCAAAGTATCCAAACCATTTCGTTTCTTTACCTAAAGATTGTGTAGTTACCCAATTGGCAAATTGTTTTGCTTTCAAAAGATCTTTGTTTTCAAAAATTACAGCCATTGCCCATGCAAACCTGGTATCAGTTGTTGCAATAGAAACTCCAGTTCTTTTTTTCCAGTTAGAATGAAATTTTTCCATTTCTGAAACATCAAATTTTTCGAGAATACTTGGAGTTGCTTTGAACTTTTCAATTACTGGGAATGCTGTTTGTTTAATTGCTTCTAAAATTTCAGAAAGGGTGGTAAAATTAATGTTTCTCTCATCTGAGTACTCCCACTTTCTTTTCCCTGCATTTTTGGACAACCCCATTTTAAATTCAAATTCATGAATCTTTAACCGGCCAAGATTTAATTTGCCAATGGAGTTTTTATTAATCTGTTTGGGGTGTATTGCAAACCCTGCGAAGCAGCTCCCACCCCATCTACCTGGAACAATGTAAACAGCAACTAGGTATTCTTCTGTTTTCTGAAAATATTCCAAACCAGTTCCCTTGAAACCATGTTTGCGCATTTCCATTCCGAAAGGCTTAGCTATCTGCTTTTTAAATTCTTCGGTGGTTATCATGTTCTTTCCAGGTTATAATATTTTATCTATTCCACCCAATCTGCTATAAAAACATTGGTATCTCTTGTGCCGCCATTGTTGCGGTTGCTGCAGAAAACAATTTTCTTTCCATCCGGAGAAAACATAGGAAAGGCATCAAAACCTTTATCCCGGCTGATTTTTTGGAGATGACTTCCATCATTATCTATTATATACAAATTAAAAGGAAACCCTCTTTTGTATTCATGATTGGAAGCAAAAATAATGCGTTTGCTATCCGGCAAAAAGGCAGGCGCCCAGTTTGCCTGCCCAAAGTTGGTTACCTGGCGGGGGTTGCTTCCATCTGCTTCGGCTACCCACACTTCCATGTGCGTAGGCGCTACAAGGTTTTCTGCCAGCAGGTCTTTGTATTCTTTTATTTCTTCTTCGGTACCTGGTCTTGAAGCACGCCATATAATTTTCTTTCCATCCGGGCTAAACCACGCACCACCATCATAACCTAATGTATTGGTAACACGTTTTTCTTTGCCCGTCTTTAAATCCATTATGTACAAATCAATATCTCCATCTTTATCACTGGTATAAATCATTTTATTTCCATCAGGAGAAAGCGTTGCTTCCGCATCATATCCTTTTGAGTGAGTAAGTTGTTTTACAATCTTTCCATCCAGGTCAGCCATAAAAATATCATAGCTGTCGTACAAAGGCCAAATATACCTGTTGCCATATTTTTTTCTATCTGGCACAGCAGGGCAGGTATCTGCGCTCAGATGTGTGCAGGCATAAATAATATGTTTGCCATCTTTTGTAAAAAAAGGACAGGTGGTTCTGCCTTTACCGCCGCTGATCATTTTATAGTTAAATGGATCACCAGCTTTCTCTGGCACTTTGCCTATAAAGATCTGATCGCAGTTCAACCCTTCTTTTGGATTGGTTCTTTGAAATACGATATACTTGCTATCGTAGCTCCAGTAAGCTTCGGCATTATCTCCACCAAAAGTAAGCTGTTGAACATTTTTAAAATGTGATTCTTCAGGATATTGAATGGTGTCTGAAAGAAGAAAAGAAGAAGATGTGGCAATGCCTTTTGGCTGAAATGAAAACAGGATTAAGACACAGCCTGTAAAAGCAAGTAAGCGGATAAAATTTCTCCTGGTGTGGATATTCATTGCGACGAAGGTTTATTTGCCGCAAGTTATCAGAAAATTGAAGATGATCCATAATACCGGAAGTATATGTGGTAGCAAACAAAAAGCCCTGCTTGTGCAGGGCACCATTGCGATCAATACTTAACTCTAAACAACTATTTTTGAATGATTACTCTGTGTGGTATAGGCCCTGCAATACCGTTGGCGTCAAAGGCTGTTTTCACAAGTTCCTGTACGCCAAAATATACATCCCAATAATCAGTCTGCGTGGTGTAAGGGCGGGTAGCCAACGTGATCATACCATCTGCAATTTTTAATACGCTCACTTCAGGTTTGGGATCTTTTAAAACTTTTGGATGTTGTAACATAGCGGCAACGGCTACAGAGCGTGCCTTTTCAATCGACATATCCGGCGCGATAGCCATATTTAAATCAACACGCAGGTTTCCGTGCGTATTGAAGTTGGTGATAACCCCGGTCGATAAAGGCCCGTTGGGCAAAATAACGGTTTTGTTATCGGGTGTGAGTAAGGTGGTATTAAAAACGCCCTGGTCAATAACATTACCTACTGTACCCTGGGCTTCAATAATATCGCCTATTTTAAAAGGTTTAAAAATGAGCATCATTACCCCCCCGGCAAAATTGCCAAGAGTTCCATTTAATGCCGATCCAATTGCAACGCCAGCTCCTACTATCAGTGCGGCAAAGGAAGATGTATCAACTCCCAGAATACCAAAAATAGTAATGATGAGCAGAACAAGACAAATGATCTTAAAAAAGGAAACAAGAAACGATTGAAGAGAAGCATCAAACTTGCGTGCAGTAAGCGTTTTGCGCAGTACAACGGCAAGGCGACCGATGATCCAACTACCAATGATGTAAAATACTATCGCTCCTATAACCTTTGGTGTGTAAGCAACGGCTGAATCAATAAATTTGGACACTGTGCCGGTTCCCTTATTTATAAGGTCGCCAGCTTGGAGTAAATAAAAGTTCATAGAAGCAGTAGTATTTGTTTCCATAAAAATAAAAGTAAAACAAGAGACGAAGCAAGTATTATAATGGTTGCATCAAAAAAAACATTTCAAATAAAATGAAATATTCAATTGTAGAATGATTGCTACAAACATACCAATACCAATGATGTGAATTTACATGGAACGTAGATGGAGCCTGTATTTAAGTGAAACAAGATGAATAAAAAATCAGGAGTGCTACATGTTTAAACCACCACAAACACTAATGGTTTGACCAGTGATATAACTGCTCCAGTCGCTGGCCAAAAACAATGCGGCATCTGCAATATTATCTCCTGATCCAAAACGTCCCAACGGAATGTCGCTTTTGTATTTTTCGGCAGCTTCTCCTTCTTTCAAATAACCGGTCATGTCGGTTTCAACAAAACCTGGAGCTATGGCATTACAGCGGATGTTACGGCTTCCCATTTCTTTTGCAATGCTTTTGGTAAAACCGATAATGCCTGCTTTGCTTGCCGCGTAACTGCTTTGCCCTGCGTTGCCGGAAATGCCTATTATGGAGCTCATATTAATAATGCTGCCGCTCTTCGCTTTCATCATCGGGCGAATAACCTGTTTGGTCATGTTGAAAACACTTTTGAGATTGGTAGCAATAACGTCATCCCATTGTTCGGCAGACATGCGCAACAATAAGTTGTCTTTTGAAATGCCGGCGTTGTTTACGCATACATCAACGGTGCCAAATGTTTTTAATACATCTGCAACAAAAGCTTCGCTCTGAGCAAAATCACCTGCATTGCTTTGATATGCTTTGGCGTTTATACCCATTGCCTGCAACTTTGTTTCAAGCGCTGTGGCCTTTTCGGCGCTGCTGTTGCTTACAAATGTAAATGCTACATGCGCACCATGCTCTGCAAATTTTAATGCGATGGCTTCTCCAATGCCTCTTGCTGCACCTGTTACAATGGCTACTTTTCCGTTGAGTAATTTCATAACTGTTCCTTATAGTTGAAATGATTCTGCTTCGCAAGATAACAGAAAGAATTGTAATTCAGTTTACAGGTAAAAACAAGCATTCGCCTTATAAAAGCCGAAGCATTTCGTCTATTAACGTACGTTCATTGCTAAGGCGCGGAATTTTGTGTTGTCCGCCGAGTTTGCCCTTGCTTTTTAGCCAGGAATTAAACAATCCTTTCTGTACGTTGTGCACCACCGGCATCCTCAACGCAATGTTTTTATACCGTTTGGCTTCATAATCACTATTGATTTTCTGAAGTGCCTTATCCAGTTCTGCAACAAAAACCTCCAGGGATTCGGGTTCTTTTTCAAATTCAATCAACCACTCATGGGCGCCATTGCTCTCTTCACTAAAATAAAGCGGTGCGGCGGTATAATCATTTACAACAGCCCCTGTTTTTTCGCACGCAATGGAAACGGCTTTATCCGTATTATCAATAATTACTTCTTCACCAAAGGCGTTTATAAAATGTTTTATTCTACCGCTTACGATTATACGAAAAGGCCGCAACGTAGTAAACTGTATGGTATCACCTAACAGGTAACGCCACAATCCGCCGTTGGTGCTTATAACAAGCGCATAGTTTTTACCGAGCTCTACATCCTTAAGCCCAATAGTTTGGGGATTTGGCTTGCCATATTCTTCTATGGGCATAAACTCCATAAATATGCCATGATCTACATACAACAGCATACCCGTTTCATCGGGTTTATCCTGTGCGGCAAAGAAACCCTCGCTGGCATTGTATGAATCAATATAATTAACGTGTTTGCCAATGATGCGGTTAAACTGCTCCCGGTAGGGTGTAAACGAAACACCACCATGTATATACAGTTCAAGCGAGGGCCAAACATCTGCAATGCAGCTCTTGCCCGTCATTTCCAGTATTCGCTTAAAAAGTACCAGGGTCCAGGTAGGTACGCCTGAAATAGAAGTTACGTTCTCCCATATAGTACTTTCCGCCAGTTTTTCAATTTTTGTTTCCCATTCGTCCATCAAAGCGATGGATAGCTGCGGTGTTCTTATCCATTGCCCCCATAAGGGAGAGTTTTGTAACAAAACTGCGCTCAAATCGCCGTAGTGGATCTCATCATGTACCTGGTTGATAGTATGGCTACCCCCAATTACCAGGCCCTTACCCGTTAAAAGTTCCGACTCAGGATTGAAGTTATAATACATAGTGAGAGTATCCTTCGCGCCTTTATAATGACAGTCTTCAAGACTCTCTTCGCTTACAGGTATAAACTTACTTTTATCGCTGGTGGTTCCACTGCTTTTTGCAAACCAGCGTACAGGCGTATTCCACAATAAATTCTGTTCACCCTCCATCATACGCTGGATATACGGTTTCAGGTCATCGTATTCATGTATGGGTAATGCCTTCTTAAAATCACGGGTAGAAAATAAAGAGGAGAAATTGTATTTGCGGCCGAATTCTGTGTATTGCGCAGATGTTACAAGGTCCTGCAATACTTCGCGCTGCGAGGCTATCGGGTTTTCAACCCACCCTTCAATGCGCCACAAACGCATGCGCGCCAATTGTGATATGGTAGTGCTCAGTATTCCCATCGGATATCGGCAAAATAAAGAAATTTAAGATAATGGTGGAAGGTGAAAGATCTAAGGCGGAAGGAAAAAGGTATTCAAATGTATTTTATCTTAAACCTTACACCCCATACCGTTTAACCTCTTAGGGTTTCTCTTCCATAGTTGGAATTTCGCTCATGCCTTTCATTGCTTCTTCGTGGAGATAATCTTTGCGTTTTAATTCAAAGTTTCTTCCGAGATACAATCTTTTTACCTGGTCATCTTCGGCTAACTCTTCCGCGGTTCCATGCTTAAAGATCTTTCCGTCAATCAACAGGTAAGCTCTGTCGCATATAGAAAGCGTTTCATTTACGTTGTGATCAGTAATAAGTATGCCGATGTTTTTAAATTTTAATCTGGCAACTACCGCCTGTATATCTTCTACTGCTATCGGATCCACACCTGCAAAAGGCTCATCCAGCAAAATAAATTTCGGATCAACAGCCAGGGCACGGGCAATTTCTGTACGGCGTCTTTCGCCACCGCTTAAAGAATCTCCATTGTTCTTGCGCACATGATGCAGGCGAAACTCATCCAGCAATGCTTCCAATTTTTCCTTTTGCTGCGGTTTGCTGAGCTTGGTAAGCTCCAGCACTGCCGCTATATTATCTTCCACGCTCAGTTTACGAAATACAGATGCTTCCTGGGGAAGGTAACCAATGCCCATTTGTGCCCTTTTGTACATAGGCATCTTTGTAATATTCTTATCATCCAGGAACACTTCACCATCATCAGGTTTGATCAACCCCACCACCATGTAAAACGTAGTTGTTTTACCGGCGCCGTTCGGTCCCAATAAACCTACAATCTCGCCCTGCTTTACTTCAACCGACACATGATTTACTACCACGCGGCTCCCATACTGTTTTACTAAATTGTTGGTGTGTATAGTTAAGTTCAAACCTTAATGATTTGAGGCAAAAATACAGGATAGAATGCATTGGTAGTGTAGGGGCAGTTACTTTAACAGGTATTTTTGGTATGCTTTGTTTGAATTATGTTTGCAGCTTATTTGAAAGCAGATAGTGTAAAATGAAAGTAACCGATCATCTTAAGCAGGCAAAAGGAACACTGATATCATTTGAAATATTACCTCCATTAAAAGGCAAGACTATTAATTCTATTTACGATCATCTTGATCCGTTGATGGCATTTAGTCCATCTTTTATTAATGTTACGTATCACCGGGCCGAACATACTTTTAAAAAGAAGGCAGATGGTAGCTTTGAAAAAGTAGAAGTGAGAAAGCGCCCGGGTACTGTAGGGATATGCGCCGCCATTATGAATCACTATAAGATCGACGCGGTTCCTCACCTGATTTGCGGTGGCTTTACTATAAGAGAAACGGAAGACGCATTGATTGACCTTCATTTCCTGGGCATAGACAATGTATTAATACTACGCGGCGATGCTGCCAGAAATGAAACGTCATTTGAACCTGAACCTGAAGGACATCGGTATGCTATTGACCTGCTGAAACAAACTGTCAATCTTAATAACGGTATATATATAGAAGATGATATCCGAAATGGATTTCGTACCAATTTCTGTATGGGTGTAGCTGGATATCCTGAGAAACATTTTGAATCACCTAATCTTGATACTGACCTGCGGTATGTAAAAGCAAAAGTAGATGCAGGCGCTGAATACATTATAACGCAAATGTTTTTTGATAATCAACATTATTTTGATTTTGTAAAAAACTGCAGGGATAATGGTATAAATGTGCCCATTATTCCGGGCCTAAAACCTATTTCTTCTAAAAAACAATTGAGTGTTATACCACGTACTTTTAATGTAGATATCCCTACAGACCTTAGCAATGAAATATTGCAATGCAAAACAGATGCAGACGTAGAACTGGTAGGAACCGAATGGTTAAAACAGCAATCCATTGAATTAAAGAATGCAGGTGTGCCGGTACTGCACTATTACACTTTAGGTAAACCACGGATTATCGAAAATGTAGCGAAGGCAATTTTGTAAGAATTGATGATTTGTGGATTGCTGATATTGAGATTTTAAATACAGCTATTGTATTCAAATCAAAAATCTCCAAATCAGAAATCAGCGATTATTTATTCAGGCTTTTAAATACGCTTTCATTTATTTTAACCGGGTATTTCTTTTTTAAATTCGCTACCCATTGTTGTTCCAGCACGCCCTGGTAATCATTAATCACCATGCCTTTGGCTTCTTCAAAATTTTTTTGTGCAGGTTCCTTATAAGTGTTGATGATGTATACAAAATTGGTAGAACCATCGGTGGTATCGGTGATACTTTCTGTTAGTTTGCCGGGTTTAATATTTTCAGGATTGCCCGGTATCTGGGTCAATTCAAATCTTGCGGAATCTGCTACTATTTTTCCCGCAGAGCTTTCTGCTAATGTTCGCCATTTGCTGATATACGTTTGTATATCTGCTCTTATTTCCTGTGCGGTAGCTTTATCGGTAGTGGTAAAGAAAATGGCATTTGCACTCGGACCCCAGATGTATTTAGATGTATTACCGGCGTAATACTGCTGTAATGCCTTTTTATCTTCTGCGGCTTTATTCCACACTTGTTTTTCCATGATATCAAACAGCAGGTTGCCATCTGCAAATTCAGCCAGTTGATTCCGGAACCGGGTATTGTACAGTTCCAGGTGCTGGTTATAATATTCTGCTGCGGATGTGGAAACATATTTTTTCATAATCTCCGCGTATGGAATTACGGTGCCAGCTCTGTAATTATTCTTGATTGTTTTAATGTACTCCAGCCAATCTATCATTTTTTTCTGTTCTTTATCAAAAGAAAACAATACGGACTGTGCTGTTAGTTTTTTTGTTGGGGTAAAACTGTTGTGTGCAATAAAACTATCAGTAGCGCTCCACAGCAAAGCATCTTCCTGGAATATTTTTTTGTAACCGGTTTGTTGCACAATATGTGCTGCAAATTCTTCCCTCGCAATATTCATCCTGTTATCCTGCAATACATCTGTTTTAAACAATGTTACAGCCTGGGCAGTATCTGCGTTTACAGGTAAGTGTTGTATTCTTTTCACAATGTGAATACCATACAATGTTTCAAATGGAGTAGTTATATCTCCGTCGTGTTGTAAACCCAATACTGCATTTTCAAACACCGGATCATACCTGCCAGGTCCAAAATCCGGCATTAGTCCACCTGTTACATGTGCATTTCTTTCAGAACTGAATTTTCGTGCTATTGTTTCAAAGTCGCTTCCTTTTTGCAATAATTGATAAAGAGAATCAGCCAATAATTTTTGTTGTTGTTTTTCTGCTGCTGTGGGTTGAGCAGTAAAAGCTAATAATATCTGCGCGGCTCTCATCTTACCAAATGCATTACGAACCCCTGTATTTTTGATGATGTGATACCCGATGCTGCTTTTGTACGGAGCGGAAAAACTGCCCGGCGCTAATTGATAAGCAAGCGCCTCCAATGGATAAGAAAGTGTAAATACATTTATATAACCGATATCTCCTTTATTGCTTTTAACAGAAGGATCTGCGGAAAATTTTTCAGCTACCGCGCCAAAATCTTCTCCTTTTTTTAAAGCATTGTATGCCTGCATAGCCTGTTGAAAAGCCCTGCCTGTATCCTGTGGTTCAGCAGCATTTCCAAAACTGCTGTTTTTGTTATGTACAAAGTTTTCATCAAATGGAATAAAAATATGCGAAATGCGAACGTCTTTCAGGCTTCTGTTAAAAGCTTCTTTGGCAAGCGCTTTTACCACGCTGTCATCCGCTACATATTCCTCTTCTACCTGCCTGCGAAAGTTGAGGAGGTCGTTTTTCTGGTTGGGCATGGTATCTAAGTGCATATCCTTTGCCGCCTGCACCTTTAACTTAAAGGCAATGTATAAGTTGAGATAATCTTTCAAAGCAGTTTCACTCTTATCCCCGGTATTGTTTTTATAAAAAGCTTTTAAAAATTCATCTTTATCAACCTTGTATTTTCCGTAACTGAAAAGCGTTTGAGCGTTCACGATATAGCTGAACAATACTAAGCAGCCGATGATTGATAATTTTTTCATACTGATAGTTGAAAAGATTTATAGTGTTAAACATAAGGCCTGGCGTAAGAAGGTGAGAAGAGAAAAGATAGAAGTGATACTTTCACATTTATCGTTTGGCTTTTCACGTTTAAACTAACAATAAGAATAGCTTCCTACATCTTCGTACTCTTTATTTTGGTTTGCAGTAGTTCATCCATTTGCTGGTAGTTTAATTTTTTAGCAATGATATTTTTGTCTTTATCCAGCAGGTACAATATAGGCGTTTGGTACACATCAAATAATTGCCTGAAACCAGGTTTGCCGGCATTCATTTCGGCATTCTTTACTTCATCCAGTTGGTATACATGCGTCCAGCCATTTAATTGATGTTCGCGTATAAATTTCAGCCATGCTTCTTTGCCTCCATCTGTCATCACGCCATATATCTGCACGCCTTGTTCTTTCCATTTGTGTTGATACATAGAATCTAACTTCGGAACTTCTACCTGGCAATGTCCGCAGGTAGGATCCCAGAAACAAAGAACAAGATAAGGCGCCTTCATGCTATACAGAGATGCTGCTTTTCCTGCAGTATCCACCATATTCATATCGGCTGCTTTTTCGCCGATAAGATTTGCCATTAAACTATATGCCCTGTCAAAAACAGCTTTTTTATACTTTTCATTCATCCAGTAATCTGCCTTGCCCGGAGCATAATATCTTTCAAAAAGGCTTACAAATACCGCATCCTGCCCCATATAGGTAGGATTAATATATTTTTCCGTAAGCGTTGATAATAGAAACTTGAACATTTCCTTATCGCTGGATGATGCATCTAATATCTTAAAGGCGGCTTTGCTGATAGTGTCGTTGTTTTGCACCAACACATTACCAAAATAACGTTGAAGCTTATTTTCAAACACAGGCGTTCTTACCAAACGTTCATCCGTAAACGAAACGCCATCCCAATAATGTTGTTTGTAATACTGATAGGCAAATGTTGAATCGTATTTACCTCCAGGCTGTTTTGAAGCATCGGGTACTTTAGGTTCCTGTAGTACATTAAAAATAGCTGTTAATAAATGAGTGGGATGCGCTTTAGCGAATTGTTCCCTGTATTGTGTCATTTCATTGTTCAGCTTTACCATCTCCCCTTTCATTTTCGCAGAATCAGGATTAGAAGGATTGTCTTTTAATTGCTTTTGTAATGCTGCTATCGCTTTGCCTTTTTGTTGGGCCAGTTTTTGATATTCCTGGAAAAGATCATTGTCAGGAGAATTGGTAAATTTTGTTTTGCCAATAATATCCGTAGTATCGGCACTCACAGAAAAATGTTGTTGCTTATCAACCAGCATTTCAAACCATCCATTTTTTTTGGGGAAGATCACCATATATACTCCTCCAAACAATTTTTCCTTGCCGATGAATGTGGCTTCGCTATTACTGTTAATGGGTACAGAATCGACAATATATTGTTTGTTGCCAAAGTGATGTCCGAGGTATAAGAAACCGGAAGAAAATGGTTTTAATGTAACCTTAAACTGGTAACCATTTTGCCCAAATCCAACCAAAGCCGATAGTGATAATACTAAAAGTAAAATGTTTTTCTTCATAGTTCTGTGTCCTGATCGTACAAATCTATTAAAAACTATATTGATACACAGTAATTAACGTACTATTTAAGAATTTGTTGAGTAAGGAAATGATATAAAAATGGCCCGCAACCAGTGCGGGCCCCGCCGTCCTCATAATGCACGGATCCCTCAGATAAATTGCATATAATCGTATTGTTTTCCCAATATAGTTATATCATCAGCCGAAAGCCATTGACGGAGCACGGTTGCATACACACTTTTAAAATCAACTGTATACTTTAAATCGCCATCCTGCAGGTTGTTTAAATCACTCATGGAATTGATTAAACCCTTTTGCCGGAGACCACCACTGATGAAAAACATGTTATTGGCAGTACCATGGTCTGTGCCATTGCTGGCGTTCTGTTCAACCCGCCTCCCGAATTCAGAAAAAGTAAACAACAGAACATCATTAAACCGGTTATTAGCTTTCAGATCATCCACAAAAGCACTTACCGCACTATTCAGTTCTATAAACAACCGTTGCTGTTGTGCTGCCTGGTTTACATGTGTATCAAAACTTCCTAAAGAAACATAATATACTTTAGTGTTGATATCAGAAAATATAAGTGAAGCAATTGTTTTTAAATTGTTGCCCAGTTCAGTTTTAGGGTAGTCGGCGCCGGTAGGATGCAGTTTGCTTTGTTTAAAAATATAATCTGCGGAAGAAAGTGTTTCTGCCAGCGTTTTATACAGGTAATCTGCAGGTTGCTCTTTGTTGCCTGATACGGTGTGTTGATTAAGCACCTCTTTAAAAAATGCCTCATTAGATGTTCCATATAATCTTTTAGGATCTTTTACCGCGATGCCATTAATGTTTTTTCCTTTTAAAGCGAGACTTAAAATATCGTCTATCTCTATAGCCTGTGTTGGCTTGTCGCAAAGATTGCATTGTGCATCCAGGTATCTTCCCAGCCAACCTGTATTCCAGTATTCGTCACTCCGGCTGGCAGCATGCCATATATCCATACTACGGAAATGCGAACGATCAGGATTGGGATAACCCACGTTGTTGATAATGCCAATGCTGCCGTCGTTGTACAATTGCTGAAAAGCTGTTAAAGCCGGATGTAAGGCAACCTCGTCTGTTATTTTAAGTGCTTTTGATTGTTCAATGCCTAATATAGGTCTGGCTTTATAATAAAGGTCGTTCCTGAAAGGGATCACCGTGTTTAAACCGTCATTGCCTCCGCTTAATTGCAATACCACTACCACTTTATTACCGGGTGGCACCATTTGTTTTTTTTCAAATGCTTTTAAAAAGCCAGGCAGCATCATCGACGCCGTTGCCAGCGAGCCTATCTGCAAAAATTCTTTTCTTTTAATCAGCATTCTTTCTGGTTTAAAAATTCTTTACAATAATCAATCACCTTAGCACAATTGATATTCCGGCAAACTCATTAATCGAACCGTAGCAGTTTTTATAAAATCTTCTCTGCTTGTAATGTCTGCATACTGTTTTATAAGATCAACAGAAATGGTACCGGGAGATGAAAACAACACATTGATTATAGTACCAACCAGTTGATCTTTTGGGATGTTGTCAAAATATTTCGTGTAGGCTTGCCAGTTAATAGTGGCTTTGATCAGTTTTCCTGCTGCACCGCCTCCTTTTCTTTTTAATATAATAGATTCATCGTCTTTTTTACCCATCATCTGATCATCATCATCCTTCGGCTTTACGTTCAGTATATCCGCGTCGCTCAGCAGTTTTGGAATCCGCATCCGCATCATAAGGGTTGAGCTGTCTATCCAGTTTTTTCCGCCTGACCAGCCCGCTACATTAGGAGGGTATAGCAGAACCTGCCCCAGTATCCTTTGCAATAAGAGCAGCGCATTCTCATTTTCTATCTGCATGGGAAGCACCCGCTGCAACCCTGCCAGCAATTCTACCGGAGATTTTATTTTTGCAGCAATATTACTTTCGTCATAAAACCAATCAGAAGTAAATATGTTTTTTAATAATTGGGTGATATCGTAATCGCTTTTGTAAAATTTTTCTGCAAGCTTGTCTGTCTTTTCATTATCCGGCTGCTCATTTACAAAATACCTGTATATCTTTTGTGTTATAAACCGGGCGGTTTGTTTTTGTTCCAGTAAAATATTCAATACATCGTCGCCGGTAAAATTGCCTGTTTTTCCCAAAAACGTTTTGGCGCCATCATCATGCTGCCGCTCCCTGAAAACAAAATTTCCCGATGCATCTGCACCCCATCCCGTAAAAGCCCTCGCTGCTTCTTTAATATCTTGCTCGGTATAATTGCCTCTGCCGAGCGTAAACAATTCCATTACTTCTCTCGCAAAATTTTCGTTGGGATGATTTTTCCGGTTTTGATTGTTGTTGAGAAAATTGAGCATAGCAGCGCTTTTTGATACTGCGAATAAAAGCTCCCGGAAACTTCCCAGTGCATTACTTCTTACAGCATTTAATAAAGCCTGCTGATACACTGCGCTCAAACTCCGGCATGCAAAATGGCCATGCCAGAATAAGGCTGTTTTTTCTCTTAACTGATCTTCATTGCCCACCATATCATTTAACCAGCGAAGATTCAGTTGCTTTATGCTATCCCTGTTTTTTTCGCGCAGCATTTTCCTGTCTTCAGCGCCCAGGTTTTTCCTCACCATTTTATTTACCATCGAGGGGTCGTTGAGCATATCTACTAAGTCACTATCTACTATATTATAAGGAACAGGACTACTCTCAGATTTTTTGAGTAGTGCATGAAAGATATTGTTGGATTGTGTATCCCTAATTTCGTTTAGCTGTTGTAACGAAGGACCAAAACCAGCCCGCCATAAAAGATGTGTATTTGCCCGCTGTTTTGATAATGACATGCAGCAATTTTGGGGTAAGACCTTACCGGTTAAAGAAAGTTTAAAAGCATTAAAGGCAAATTATCCCCTGTTATTTTATATGATATACAGTATATATCAATTTTGAATGGCTCTTTA
The DNA here is from genome assembly GCA_047600465.1 of Agriterribacter sp. Classification (GTDB taxonomy): domain Bacteria; phylum Bacteroidota; class Bacteroidia; order Chitinophagales; family Chitinophagaceae; genus Agriterribacter. Next base: position 674,129 of record JASGKU010000004.1, on the reverse strand, counting down.
GAAAATTACTTGTTATTTTATTATACTTGCAAAAGCTGTTGAGTCAACGCCTTCGGCTTGTATTATTCAATCTCTTATTATAAACAAAACTTATGAGATCAAAACTGCTCCTGGTCTTTCTTCTTTTATTTTGCCTTCAACAAAGTTCTTTTTCACAATCCATCGATTTATCAAAAGCAGTAGTGTGGGTAAGCGAAACCAAAACAGTATTGCTTGCAAAGCCTGTACAGGTGCTGAGAGAAGAAATTGAAAAAAGAACCCATATAGATTTAAAAGTAAGCAGTAAAATACCAGATGAAAAAGAGTCAATTATCTACATTGTCGCGGAGGAAAACATTCATAAGCTTCCAAAAGAAATAGAACAGGCATTAATTGCATTGCCTGCAACCGGAGAAGAAGGGTTTAAGCTGCTGGCATGGAAAGCAACCGCCTCAGTAATTATTACAGGAAAGAATGCGAGAAGTATATTATATGGAGTAGGACGCTTGTTAAGAAAAGCAGACATGCGGGCAGGACAAATCTCTTTTCCCGAATCGCTTGCTATTGCTACTTCGCCTGTATATCCAATACGAGGTCATCAGTTGGGCTATCGGCCAAAGACAAATTCTTATGATGCTTTTTCGGTAAAGCAATACGATCAGTATATACGTGAGCTGGCTTTGTTTGGAGCCAACAGTATAGAAATACTACCCCCACGCACAGATGATGATGACACAAGTGTACATATGAAGCTTCGCCCCGCAAAAATGATTGTTGAACAATCACGTATCTGCAAATCATACAACCTGGATGTATGGATGTGGTATCCGAATATGGGCCGGATTACAGCAACCGCGATTCATTGCGGCATGAGTTGTCGGAAAGAATGGAAATATTTGCTTCGCTTCCAAAACTTGATCATGTGTTTGTGCCAGGCGGAGACCCCGGAGAACTGGAGCCCGATCAGTTGTTCAGTTGGTTAGGAAAGATTGCCATAGCATTGCGACAATATCACCCGAACGCTAAGATCTGGGTATCGCCACAGGTATTTCGTCCAACGCAAAAATGGTTTGATGATTTTTTTAGACATGTAAACAGCGGCTATCCCTGGTTTGGGGGTGTAGTGTTTGGACCGTGGGTAAAAGTTCCGGTGGCAGATCTGCGAAAACTGGTGAACGCCAATATTCCTATCAGAATGTATCCCGACATAACGCACAGCTATACCTGCCAATACCCTGTACCCAATCTTGATGTAGCGTATGCAATGACGTTAGGAAGGGAGTGCATCAATCCAAGGCCCGAAGATGAAAAACATATACACAACCTATTTGCAAAATATGCATCGGGCAGTATCAGTTATTCAGAAGGAACCAATGATGACGTAAATAAATTTGTTTGGAGCGACCAGGATTGGGATCCTAATACACCGGTTATTGAAACGCTACGCGATTATACACGCTTATTTATGTCGCCTGATATCAGCGAAGCAGCAGCGCAGGGAATAATGAGTATCGAAAAAAACCTTCGTGGTACATTACTTGCCTGTACCATTGTAGAGCAAACCTTGAAGCAATGGCAGGCATTGGAAAAAAATGCTACGCCCGAGCTGATCAATAATTTCCGTTTCCAGATGTGTGTGCTGCGGGCTTATTACGATGCCTATGTACAACGGCGATTGATACACGAAACAGCATTGGAGAGTGAAGCAAAAGAAATGCTGGAAAACGCTACAGCAGAAACTAGTGTAGTTGCTATTCAAAAGGCAAAAGAAATATTGGAGAAGGCAGTAAAAGAACCCGTAGGATTGGTATTAAAAGAAAAGTGTATGGTGCTGGCAGACTCTTTATTCAGCAGTATTGGTGCACAGCTTACAGTTGAAAAACATGGAGGAGTATCGGGCAGAGGAAATTTTATAGATAATATTGATATTCCGCTGAATGACAGGCTATGGTTAACCGATCAATTGAACGCATTTGAAAAACTGGCAGACAGTATTGAACGTGTTGCCAAAATACAGGAGATGTTGCACCGCACTGATGCCGGGCCAGGTGGTTTTTATGATCATTTCGGAACGGCTGAAAGCGATAAACGTGTGGTGTTTGCTAAAACATGGGAAGAGGATCCGGGCAGTTTGCAGTCAGCCCGGGAAAGTTTTGGTATTGGCATTATAGGAGAGGATTGGGTAGATGAAATTAAATCGCAGGGTTTCTCTGGTCAAACTACTCCTGCCGCATGGATGAGCCAGATCAATACTTTGTATGATCAGCCATTACAAATCAAATATGATAACCTTGATTCAACTGCTTCCTACAAAATTAAAATTGCATATACCGGACGATTCCGTTCTAAAATAAAGTTGGTAGCCAACAATAACATTGTAATCCACGATAGCATGCAAACAGGCAATAAGCCCATATATGAATTTGATATTCCTAAAGAGGCGAATGCACATGGCAGTATTGTTTTTACATGGACATGCGGTGAAGGAGAACGTGGATCGCAGGTAACAGAAATATGGTTGATGAAGAAATAAATGTTCATTATTGTCCGAATAAAAAAGATAAGAATAATTAAGCCTACTTTCCAGAGCAGGTTCTGCTCCCTCTCCGCGAGGAGAGGGCTGGGGTGAGGCGACTAATTGTGATTCGCAAGTTTAAATGGCATTAAGCTATTTTTATAGCTAACGCCTTGCAAGCATAGCTATTGTTTGCCTCAAGCCGGCGGGCTTCGTATCCACACCGTCACTGCCTTTTACTTTGAGGAGATCTGTCAGCTATAGAATATAATTCTACCATCCCTTTAATCACCATCATTGCATATCCCACGTAAAAGGAGGTGGCTTGTGCGGATACTGGTGTCAGTGCGGAGGTGATTTGAATTATTATGTCATTCGAAAATTCAAGAGAGAGCGTAAACTTGAGAAAAATAGATGTACTAATCCCTACACAGCTACATCAACCAATATAGTTGTGCCCTCACCAGGTACACTTGAGATGCTGTATTTACCGCCCATTACTATTGCCCGCTCCTGCATACCAAGCAACCCAAGTGTTTGTTGTGGTTTTTTAGAGCTGTCGAACCCTTTGCCATCATCCTGTATTTTAAGCACCAGGTGATTGTCCCGCTCATTTTTTATTTCTACAATCACCTGCGATGCATTAGCATGTCTTACTACATTGGTAAGGCTTTCCTGTAAAATTCTGAACATACCAGTATTAACGACTTCTGGTAAATCATCCGGAACATCATCGTACAGGAAAATATTTTTAATCCCTGTTCTTTTTTTCAGTTCATTTAATTGCCATTCAATAGCAGCAACAAGTCCTAAATCGCTCAATACACCAGGACGTAGTTGCGAGGCTATTCTCCTTACGGTTAATATAGCGTCATTAATAAAATGGATGATCTGATCAATGCGATCTTTAATATGTGGATCTTTGTGGGGTAGCTTTTTATCAAGCCACGAAACATCCATTTTTAGAACTGTGAGTTGTTGCCCCAGTTCATCGTGAATTTCTCTTGATATATTAATTCTTTCTTCCTCTCTAACATTATTGAGATAAGCTGCCAGGTGGCGAAGTTCATTTGTTCTTTCTTTCACTTCTTTTTCCAACTGTTCGTTAAAGAGTATTAAATTTTTTTCCAATTGCTTGCGCGATGTAATATCTACGCAGATGCCACCTGTGCCATACAATTCATTTTTAAGATTGAATAGTGGAAACAGGATAACAGTATAGTCAATAACAAGTCCGCTGGGAAAATTAACATGCTCTTCGTACTGAACCGGCTTGCCCGTAGCAAGTACCTGGCGATCATTTTCCATGGTTCTTTCAGCACTTGCACCCGGATAAAGATCCCTGGTGGTTTTACCTTTTACATCTTCCAGTTTTAGGCCGGTGGTTTCTTCGCAAGTACTGTTCCACAAAAAGAATCGGCCTTCCATATCTTTTGCATATATCGGGCCTGAATAGCTATCAATAATATTTTTTAACCGTAGTTCGCTTTCCTTTACAAGATCTGCCACTTTTTTACTCCCCGTGATATCTCTGATCACAGTTACAAGACCTTCGCGTTCTCCTTGTGCATTCCTCAGCAATGAACCTGATATATATACATTCAGCCTCTCCTCTTTTTTATTATGGTGAATTACTTCTCCCGACCATTGACCGGATGTGTTCATTTCCTTCATAATCTCATCGCTGCTTGCATAAGGATATTCTATTCGCAGAATGGAACCAATAGGTTTTCCTAACACTTCTGCAGCCTTCCACCCATATATATCTTCCGCATGTTTATTCCAGCTTTTTATATTGTAAGCACCATCGGTTGATACAATAGCATCACTTATATTTTGCAGGAGTGTTGTATTATAGCGTAATGCATTTTCAATTTCCAGTTTTTCTGCATCACTTTTATTCAGCAGCCTGGAATTCTGCAAAATAACAACCACCGCTATAATGATAGTAAACAATACAAACAGGGAAGCACCTAATTCAACACTGAACAATTTTACCCAAAGACCATGAACGCATATAATGCCCAAGATAATTGGCACAAGTGTGGCAGGTGGAATCATTCTTTTGGCGCTGGTACTTCCAGACGACTTGCCGGTAAATAATAACATTACTCCCCTGTCTGCCTGAACAAAGAATAGAGCCAATGATAACAACATTACATTAAAGGCGCCTACCGGAGACAAAAGGAAATTATAGAATAACTTATCAAAATCATTAACCCTGTTTACATTGGCAATTATAGAGAAGAGCCCGATTAACAAAGTGATACGCGCAAACCATTGAGCCGGTAATTTCTGTTTTTTGGTTTTTACATGAATAGTCAATAAAAACAAAGCGATTAAAATAAAACAGATAGCAGAGCTGTTGAGCATATCACCCGGCAATCCCTCATTTATGTTGGTAAAAATGTTTTGTATAGACCATTCATGATGGTGCTTTATGGGTGTTGCTGAACTGTTGAACAAGTAATACAAACCACCGATAATGATTATTACAGACAGTCCATATCCGGCTTTATGCCACCGGGTATCTGCACGGGTAACTAATAAAAAAGAAACGCAGCAAATAAAAAAAAATAGAGAACAAAGTGGGTTGGAAAATATTGGAGAAGGTACTGGCTGATTTCTTTGCATCAACCATCCTATCATCAAAGCAATCGAAATCATCATCACCACACTTATCATGCATAACGATGCAAGCCTTAATTTTTTTTGAAAAATGAGATTTTGTAAAATGGTGCCAGGCATATGTTGCAGGTGTAGGTTCTGCAAACAAAGTTATAGGTTTTGATTATCCAACGTGCTTTTATACAGCACATATCAAATAAAAAGTTACATAACTACACCGTTGGGAAAAATCGGTGTTTTTATTTTTTTGATGGAAGAATTTACTTTTTTTAAAAAAGGAAAGTGTGCAAGCTGGTTGTACTATTGCATGAAAAAATCGATTACCTATTTGAATAGGATGATAGGATCTAAATATATAATGCAATCGATTGATTAAATCACCTTCCTTCAATTATAGGAAATTGCGCAATGCGCAAGTTAGAACAACCATACGGTATTAAGGTTATTTCCTCGGTTTCTCTAAGTGTTTCCATGCCATAGATAACGCTGTAGGGAATAGGCCCAGCCATATCATTGTATATCTGCCAGTAAGAAATTCTTCTCGCCTTTGCTTTTATAATGAGCGGCGCATTTTGGGGATTCCATGGATATATATTTTTTTCATTTGTATGCTCAATTATATAATTTTCCTCCAGTTTATCATCAGCAATATTCAGCAGTCCATAATTCCAGGACGAGGTAGGAATCAATTCATCATATGAATCACCATAATCAACAGCATCTTTTTTATTTTGTACTGAACGGAGTGAATCCGCGATTTTTAATACATATGTGATGGGACCGCGCTCTATAGATACTGAATTTTCATACCAACTATTTTTAAAAATGTGCATTGGCAATACTAATTCTACAATATCACCCGATTTCCATTCCCTTTTTATTTTTATAATTGTATTGGCTTCACTTTCTCTAAAAATTTTTCCGTTAATTTTTACAATTGCTTTTTTACACCACTGCGGAATGCGCAGGTGAAATGGAAAAGAAACCGGCTTATTAGTGGTTAAAGTAAAACGGATGCTTTCTTCAAAAGGATAATTGGTTTCTTCTTTAAAAATTATTTCATTGCCATTGGCTACCTGTGCTTTTACCTGGCTGGGAGAATAAACCAATGCTGCTATTCCCTTATCCGGCGTTGTATACCACAGGTTTTGTGTAAACTTTGGCCAGCCCTGGTGCATATTGGAAGTGCAGCATGGATAGCCTGTTAATAAACCGTAACAAACATCTGTTCCGCCATGGTTCACATCAAAATTGCGCATATGCCTGGTGAGCATAACCTGGTTTGCCTGTTGAAAATACTGGCGCTTCAAAAAATCATCAGAAGCCTGTGTGGGTAGTGCATTAAAAGCAATTTTTTCAAGACGGTCTGCGTAATCAATCTTTCCTGTAATGCTGAGCATATTTTCAAACGAAAACATCATTTCAACAGCAGAACAAAATTCTGAACCCTGTGTTGGGTTATTGCCATGCAATGCCTCATCGCCGCCATACATGCCATTTGCCATTCCATTGTATTTGCGCAGGTCTTCCAATCCTTTTGTTATGGCATCTATATATTTTTTTTCCGGATGATGCTGATAATATATAATAGGTTCTTTTATTCCCTGGGCAAGATTTACACAATGAATACTTCCTGCCGTTGACAGCAGATCTGTATATAAAAAAGCATCGGTAAAATCAAAAGTTTGTTTGTGCAGCAAATCACCCAACTGCAATAAAAATTTATCGCCGGTAATATTATACAACCAATATACCATCATTAAATTATCACCCCCGCGATACTTTGCCCAGAATGTCCAATGATCCAATGGTTTTGCTGGTAGTTCTTTTAACTGGTACTTAAAATAATTGGTCATTAAAGTAATTACTCTCTTGTCGCCGGTGGCGGAATAATGTTGTTTTAGTATTTTCAACATTACCATTTTGGGCCACCAATCACGGCTGTTATCTCTTTGTATGCCCGCTTCGGCAGGGTAATCTTTTGATGGTCCAAAATATCCATCGGGTTGCTGACTTTTAATCGCCCATTCAATCCATGGTTTTGTTTTAGCAATAAGTGCGGTATCGTTTAAAATATAAGCAAGCGGCAGTAAACCATCTATCCAATACGGACCGCGTTCCCATTGATCTCCATCGCCACCGAGCCAACCATTTCTTTCATTCATCACCAGTGGGTATAATTTATCAAGATTACCTGTGGCGCCATTTTTTTGCCTGATAAGCATTTCCTTTAACCAGCCTTCCGCCTGTATAGCTCCCAAAGGCAATTCTATATATGCATTCTGGCGTAGTGGTGCACGATTTTGCATAACAAGAAATGGAGCAGTAGTTTGTGCAAAAACTATGTGTAATACATTTATAAAAAACACCAGCAAGCATATCAGCCCTCTCTTCATTATGAAATATTAAACGGTTTATTAAAGTAATTTAAACAGCAGTACGTCATTACAAATAAAACTAATGCTACTGAATGGGAGTGCGAAATTTATTTTCGGGTTACATTAACCGTTATCTTCGCCTGCCGTTTTTAGTTGTAATACTTCATCTTCCACTGAATGTCTACTAAAAAAACAAAACCGAAGCAACCGGGTATTTGGATATTGCTGAAACCATATAAAGGACGCATTGCTGTACTTGTGTTATGTGCATTGATTGGAAATACTTTTAATTTATGGATACCCAAAATTATTGCAGCCGGAGTAGATGATTTTTTACATGGGCACTATGTTCAAAGTACTGTGATTGCACAATTCAGTATTGCTGCACTTTTAATTTTTCTTTTTAGTTACCTGCAAAGCGTAATGCAAACCTATACTTCAGAAAAGGTTGCAAAAGATTTGAGAGAGCATCTTTCAGAAAAAATTTCGCAACAAAATTTTTCATGGGTGCAGGAAACGGGTCCTTCTAAATTGCTTACCAATCTTACCGCTGATGTTGATTCTATAAAAATGTTTGTGTCTACAGCGGTTGCTTCTATTGCATCTTCTTTATTTATTATTATTGGCGCTTCTGTATTGTTGCTTAGCATTAATTGGCGGTTAGCCCTTGCCGTATTGATCATTATTCCCATTATTTCATTTACTTTTTTTACGGTGATTAAAAGAGTACGAGCCTTGTTTATGCAGGGAAGAGGTGTTATTGATGGGCTGAATAAAGCTATCAACGAAAGCATTTTAGGCGCAGCGCTTATCAGGGTGTTGAACAGTCAGCAATTTGAGTACGATAAATTTATTGGCTTTAATACAAATGCGAAGAATATAGGTTTTAGTATACTTCGCTTATTTGCCGTGTTGATACCCGTGATTGTGTTTACTGCTAATATTGCCGGTGTGATCATACTGTCATTAGGTGGTCATTTTGTAATAGCCGGTAATTTATCGCTTGGCGATTTTACCGCTTTTAATAATTACCTGGCCATACTCATCTTTCCCATTTTTGTAATAGGATTTATGAGTAATATAATTGCCCAGGCCGGGGCTTCTCATCAACGCATCAATGCCATATTGCAGGCGCCACCACTAACAGGCGGAGGAACAACGCAGTTAAACCTTGAAGGAAATATTGTATTGAATGAGGTGAATTTGACGCTTGCCAAAAAACCTGTTTTGAAAAACATCTCCTGTACCATAAACGCAGGATCCTATACAGCCGTAATTGGTCCTACAGCATCGGGCAAAACCCAGTTGCTGAATATTTTGATTGGGTTAATAAAACCAGATAGCGGAAGTGTTTTACTGGATGGAGAACAGTTGGAGACACTGGATAAGACATCACTTCATCAACAGGTTGGAATTGTTTTCCAGGATAGTATTGTTTTTAATATGAGTATCCGCGAAAATATCGCTTTCAATCAACAGGTAACCCGCGAAGACTTACAAAAAGCAATTGTTACTGCAGAATTGGAATCGCTCATCAATAACCTGCCGCAGGGATTGGATACTATTGTTTCCGAACGGGGAATGAGCTTATCGGGCGGGCAAAAACAGCGGCTTGTTTTAGCGAGAGCTTTGGCCATCAATCCTAAAATATTATTGCTGGATGATTTTACTGCCAGGGTGGATACACTCACCGAACAAAAAATTTTGGAGAACATACGACTACATTATCCAGGTATTACCGTAGTATCGGTAACACAAAGAATCAGCTCTGCCCAGCATTCGGTAGAAATCATTTTATTAATGGATGGCGAAGTGATTGCTTCGGGTACGCATGACCAATTGTTACAATCATGCCCGGAGTATATTCAGATATATCAATCACAAAGAAGCACTGGTAATTATGAATTATGATTTAAACAGCATAGCGGCATCACAAAAAAGCAATACTATGGTTGCTTTAAGAAAGCTATTGCGATGGCTGGGCGAAGAACGGAAAGTATTGATATATGCATTTATTACTATGATCATTACGTCTGGCATTAACCTCACCGGTCCCTTACTGATTGGTTATGCCGTTGATCATTACATAACAACTGGTAACTATACCGGCATTGTGCATACCTGTATACTGTTGGTAAGCATGTATCTCGTTTCATTCGGAAGCAATTACCTGCAAACAAGATTGATGGGTGGATTAGGACAAAGATTGTTGTTTAATTTACGCAACAGCATTTTTAATAAGTTGCAGCAATTGCCATTGGCTTTTTTTAACCAGAACAAAGCCGGCGATCTTATTTCACGCATCAATAACGACACCGATAAACTCAACCAGTTTTTTTCGCAGGCACTTATGCAGTTTGTATCCAATATACTTACTATGATTGGCGCAGCTATATTTCTATTATCTATTCATGTGCCGCTTGGCGCAGTGGCATTGGCGCCGGGCATGCTTCTTTTTTTGTTTATGCGCTTAATAAGCCCGGCGGTAAAAAAGAAGAATGCGCAGAGTTTACAAACGGGTGGTGCCATGAGCGCAGAAATACAGGAGAGCCTGCAGAATTTTAAAGTGGTTATTGCATTTAACCGCAGAGATTATTTCAGAGAAAGATTTAAACAGGCCAGTTTAACGAACTACCGGAGTGCGGTAAGTGCAGGACTACTCAATAACATTTTTTTACCTGTATTCACGTTTTGCTCTCACCTGGCTCAATTAGTTGTGTTGATATATGGCATTGCACTCATTACGCAGGGAAACCTGACTATAGGCCTGCTTATAAGTTACTTTGCGTATGTAGGAAATTTTTATTTTCCCATCCGGCAGTTGGCTACCATCTGGACCACCTTCCAGGTTGCGATGGCTGGCTGGGATAGAATTGCAGTTATTCTTGACCTTGATGATAAAAAGTTAGTCGATACACCTGCTTTATCTTCTGCTTCGGGCAATGTATTATTATCTTTTCAAAATGTAGATTTTGCGTATCCCGGCAGCGAAAGTAAAGTATTACATAATGTAAGTTTTGAATTACAGCGCGGAAAAACTTATGCCTTTGTAGGACCTACGGGCGGCGGCAAGTCAACAACAGCATCGCTTATGGCAGGGCTGTATAATGCTACAGGCGGGGCTGTTTTTTTAAAAGAAAAAAATATTCAGCATTATACCGGGCAGGAAAGTGCTAACATCATTGGGTTTATTTTGCAGGAGCCTTTTCTTTTCAGTGGTACTGTAAAAGACAATATCCTGTATGGAAACAATGCATACCGCCATCTTTCAAACGAAGATTTGGAAGTAGTAATAAGAAATGCAGGTGTGCAGGAATTGCTGAGTAGGTTTGACCAGGGGCTTGATACGGTTGTTGCAGGTGCTGATACTTTAAGCCTCGGCCAAAAGCAGTTGATTGCATTTATGCGTGCTGTATTAAGAAATCCTGAGCTACTTATACTGGATGAAGCAACGGCTAATATAGATACTGTTACAGAGAATTTGCTCGAAGATATTTTATCACAGCTTTCTTCAAATACTACGAAAGTTATTATAGCTCATCGGCTGAATACCATAGAAAATGCAGATGAAATATTTTTTGTGAATGATGGTCATATTAAAAAGGCTGGTAATTTTCAGCAGGCGCTTGCCATGCTGATGCACGAAAAAAGAGTAAGTTGATTGTTTAGCCGCTGCTCCATTTTTTAAAATTATGGAGCCAATAAATCCCTGAGGCATGTTATTAACGGTGTGGTGTAAACGCTTTTTTAGTTGATCATATCAGTAACGCATACACGAATTTTATGATTTCTTATTTTTTTGTAGGTATTGCTGATATAAGCATTAATGATTTATTAAGTAGATATCCACTGTAATTTGCTGCTATGTTTAGTATATGATACGTACTTCTGTCCGGAAATTCTACTAACTTACTATTATCCCGTTTTGTTACTGACAAACAGTCGGTAAAAGGATTAGTTATACAATTAAAATTTCATATAAGTAAATATCTGATTACACTGTTGTTCTGTAGAAGTGTTTCTACGAGTAGATAATTATATTTATTATTTTATAAGTATAAATACCTAAATAATTTTTTTAGATTGTTATAATGACAATATACTTTTCTCAATTGTCGTTTGCTAAAAAAGGATAGAACCATTATAAGAAATAGCAATATGAATTGCCTGCTTGTTCTGGAACGTTGCGGCACGTTGCCGTATCCTGTAAAACCCCAATATTCACTAACAAACTAAAAAACCAGAAATGAAAAAAGGAACCAAGTTGATCCTTGCCGCATTGGTTATGATGGTATCTGCTTCCGGTGCGTATGCATAGGCAACTGCAACTGCAACAGCTACCGCTACCATTGTAACTCCCATCAGCATTGCAAAAACCGTTGACATGAACTTCGGTAATGTAGCTGTACAAACTGCTACTGCAGGCACAGCAGTACTTACACCCGCAAGTTCACGTACAAGCACAGGCGGTGTAACATTACCTGCAACTACAGGAACTGTTGCCGCAGCATCTTTTACAGTAACCGGTCAGGGATCTTACACGTATGCTATTACGTTACCTTCTTCTGCCCTTACCATTACAAGTGGTGCGAATACCATGACGGTAAACACTTTTACCAGCACTCCTTCAGGAACAGGTGCACTAACTGCCGGTACACAAACCTTGAATGTGGGCGCTACCTTAAACGTAGCTGCTGCACAGGCTGCAGGCACTTACGTATCTGCAACGCCATTTAGTGTAACGGTTAATTACAACTAATTTCTCTTAAAGAAAAACGTTGCGGATCGTAACGTTTTTCTTTATCCATTTTCTCTGAAACCAACTACCATGAACCAACTGACAACACTTAGAAAACCCGTATTGTATTATACGGCAGCAAATCTTATTTGTATATTTTTTGTTGCATTATTGCTGCAGTTTATTATTCCGCAGTATGCTCATAGCCAGGGTAACCTGCTCCTGATGCCACGGAGAGTGGTTTTTGAAGGATCAAAAAAATATGAAGAACTGAACCTTGCCAATACTGGTAAGGATACAGCCCGTTATGTTATTTCATTGATGCATTTAAGAATGAAAGAAGACGGGAGTTTTGAAGAAATTAATGAACCAGGGCCGGGTGAAAATTTTGCCGATAAATTTATTCGTTTCTTCCCACGCAGCGTGGTGCTTGGACCAGATGAATCGCAGGTAATAAAAATACAACTTAACCGCACCAGCGAACTTACACCCGGTGAATACAGATCACATATTTATTTCAGGGCAATACCTAACCAGGCTCCATTAGGGGAAGCAACTCCTTCAAAAGATTCTACCATTTCTGTAAAACTGATTCCTGTTTTTGGGATATCCATTCCCGTTATTATACGCGTGGGCGAAACAGATATGCAGGTGTCGCTTAGTGATCCAAAAGTAGAAATAGCAGAAGATACTATACATGTATTAAATATGACGTTTAACCGTAATGGTAATATGTCGGTATATGGAGACCTGGCAGTTAATTATATTTCAAATGAAGGTAAAACCATTTCTGCTGGTGTTATAAAAGGTATTGCTGTTTATACGCCTAATCAATTGCGTCGCTTCAAATTAAATCTCGAAAATCATCCAGGCATTGATTACCGCACCGGAAGATTGCACATAAAATATACTACATCTACAGAAACCCAATCCACCACCCTCGCGGAAACGGATCTTGTATTGCATTGACACCGGAAAAACATTTTTTTATGAAAATGAAAACCGCTTTTTTGGTATGCACAATAATATGCATAGCCGCAACATTACCTGCTCAAACCGTAGTTGTTACAGACGATAATACTTATACAACAGGACAAGCGTCCTCTGTGCTGGATGTAAAATCTACTTCCAAAGGCTTTTTAGTACCACGCATGACCTCAGCGCAAAGAACAGCTATTGCAACCCCCACAGATGGATTGCTGGTATATCAAACAGATGGCGTAAAAGGATTTTATTATTACAATGCTTCCGCCTGGACAACACTTGCATCGGGTATTGGCAGCCAGTGGACAACCAGCGGTAATACCATTTATTATACAGGAGGCAATGTAGGTGTTGGTCTTAATACACCCACGTACCCGCTAAGTGTGAAAGATACACTGGAAATACGACGCATGGGAACAGTGTCGCAATTATTGTTTACCAACACCGCAGGCTCAGGTGATTTGCGTATAGCAGGTGATGGTGGTGATCTTTTCTGGCAGGGCGGCGGCGGGCGAAACCTGCAAATGGGTGCTTATTGGGGCATTATATTAGCCGGCGATAGACAAACAGTGGCTAGCCCTGCATTTTCAAATGGTGTTGCTAATACCAACGTACTGGCTTTGGCTCAGCGTGACGAGAGCGTACCACTGGCGGTTCAGGGAAATTCAACTACACAGTCGGCTAACCTTATGGAGTGGCGTTCATCTTCTGCTACTTTAAGTGTAATGGATAAGAATGGAGATCTTGGTATTGGCGTTGTTACACCCACTGCTGACCTCCATATAAAAGCAGGCACTGCCGCGGCTACTACGGCCCCGCTTAAATTTACTGCGGGCACTAATATGACAACCCCCGAAGCAGGTGCAGTGGAATTTGACGGAACCAATTATTTTGCTACATCCGGCACTGTAAGGTATACACTGGCTAAAACACTCACAGCTACGGCTACCCTTGATTTTGCATCTACAGCTGCCCTTAATTCAAGAGATCTTACAGTTACTGTTACCGGCGCTGCGGTTGGTGATGTTGTAGCCATTGGTGTAGCGCCTGCGCTTATGTTGGCTAATTCCTGCTATTCAGGCTATGTTTCAGCGGCCAATACAATTACCGTACGATTCAACAACTATTCTGTAGGTGCATTAAACCCTGGCTCAGGATCCTTCAGAGTTACTGTAATAAAGTATTAACCATTTTGCAACATTAAAGCAAATAGATTTTATTGAAAGCAATTACTTACATATCTGTTTTGTGTGCAGTACTACTCTTGCCGGTCTGCATATGTGCACAAGGCATTATTATTCCTTCCGGGAGTTATGTGATTGCCAGCAATGGTAATATCGTTACCAAAAATAATTTTACTGTTAATGGTAGCTTCACACATAATGGAGGCACCCTCATATTCAACGGTACCACCCAAACACTAAGTGGAGCAACTGCTACCACCTTTAATAATATTACTATTAATGCAGGAAGTACTACCACAGTATCATCTACGGGGCATAAAATAAAAAGCGTGTTGTTAAGCAATGGAACATTCAATTCCAATGGTAATATCACTTTAATTTCTACTGCTGCACAAACAGCGGCAATAGATGGCACCGGAACGGGGCAGGTACTCGGCACCGTTATTATGCAACGTTATATTGCTTCAGCTTTTGGGTATAAATATTTCAGCTCTCCTTTTCAGAGCGATACAGTGGGAGATTTTTCCAATGATATGACGCTCACTGCAAGCTTTCCTGCTTTTTACAAGCACGATGAAAGCCTTACCTCTAATGGTTGGGTAGCATATATTACGGGCTCAGGTGCGTTGAATGTTTTAACAGGCTATGCAGCTAATCTTGGTGGAACCATTGCCTCAAAAACGGTTGACCTGAAAGGTGTGGTAAATAATGGCACTGTTTCAAGAACATTATATAATAATAACCGCATTTATACGCAGGGGTTTAACCTGGTGGGCAATCCTTACCCATCGCCTATTAACTGGGCAGCATCAAGTGGATGGACCAAAACCAATATTGATAACGCGGTTTATTATTTTAACGCCGGTACACTCAATCAATATACAGGTGTATACAGCAGTTATGTAAATGGTGTATCAAGCGATGGCATTGCGGGGAGCACCATTGCAGCTATGCAGGGTTTTTTTGTACACGTTTCTAACGGCACTTTCCCGGTAACAGCCTCGCTGGGTGCTAACAACAATGTGCGCATCTTAAATTCCACTGCTACTTTTTATAAAGTATCCGGTGAAAATAATCAATCATTAGTAAGAATGACAGCGGGCTTTGCTGATTTGCCTGATAATGCAGATGCACTGACTGTTTATTTTGATAATGCTTCAACACCTGTATTTAATAAAAATGTAGATGCATTGAAGATAATGAACACAGATTCTTTAATGCCCAACCTGTATGCGGTTTCAACAGACGATCAAAACCTTTCTATTCGTGCACTGGCATCTGTTAAAGACAGCATAGTAATTGTGCCGCTTGGATTTTCGCTTAAAAAAGATGGGTATATCAACTTTACTGCAAAAGATATATACGATATCCCCGCAGGATGGTATGTTTATTTCAGCGATGCTTCTACTGCAACAAATCATGATCTCAAAAAAGAACCTGCATATAAATTATTACTTGCCGCCGGCGGCTATACAAACCGGTTCTTTTTAAAATTCAGTACAAGAGATCTGAATGCGCCCATGGTTGATCCAACACCAGAAACAGATGATAAATTAAAAATGTATAGCAGCGGAAACCGGTTGTTTGTAAATCCCGGTCTTAAAACCGGCGAAAGAGCACAGCTTTCAGTAATTACTATACTGGGGCAAATAGTATACAGTAGCACCGTGACAGGAAATACTTATACCGTAGTGCCCCAGTCATTTGCCAATGGAGTATACATCATAAACATATCAGGAACCAGTAAAAAGGAAAGCCGTAAAGTATTTATAGGAAATTGATGATAACAACTGCTGCCATATTATCATATATAAATAAACTACGGTTATGCTTTTGCGTTAGCATCGTATTATCAGGGTGCATTCATTCGGCACAATCCCAACCTCCGCCACCCAAACCCATCAGCGTATATAATAATCCTTCGCAGGGGTTGATATTCGGCGCTTTTTTCCAGGGATCATCTGGCGGCACTGTAATAGTAAATCATGATGGCACCCGAACTGTTACCGGCACATTAGTAGCAGCCAATCTTGGCTATCCATATTCGGCTGCCGTTTTTGAAATAGATGCCAATACGGGAACGGTTGTGTCTATTATGAATGGACCTGATATTACACTTACCGGTAGTAATGGAGGCAGTATCAGTTTACATATTGGCGCCGCAAGCACGGGAGCAACATTAATTACTACGGCAGTTTCACCCTCCCGAACGCAAGTAAGAGTGGGAGGAACGCTAACTGTAGGCACGCCCGCTTCCAATCCATCGGGTAATTATACCGGCACCTTTTCAGTAATGTTTATTCAGCAATAAATCAATATTCTTATTTAACCGCTGCATGAAAAACAAAACAATATACCTCCTTAAAAAAATACAGCAGGGGAATGTTATTGTCTTTTTTTTTATGTGCTGTGTACTCACCACACTATGGCCTTCGCAAAGCTTTGCAGGTAATGAGCCTGAACCCACGTTCGAAGAAATACTGGTGTTTATGAATGTTCAGGGAGTGGGAAGTACCCAGATACAGGCAGCTATGAGAGATCAGGAAGCTTATCTATCTGTAACAGAAGTTTTTGATTTTTTAAAAATCAAAAACACTATTTCATCACAGGCAGATTCTATTTGGGGATTTTATATAACGCAACAGGCTGGTTATGTAATTGACAAAACCCATAACCGGATTCAATTCCAAGGAAAAATATTTGATCTTGCAGAAAATGCGTTTGTAAAAACAGCTACTAATTTATACCTGCGCTCAGATATTTTTGGAAAGGTATTCGGTCTTCAATGCAAATTCAGTTTTCGCAACTTGTCTGTTATTGTTTCTTCATCGCAGGAATTACCCATTATGCGCGAAATGAGGCAGGAAGCAATGCGTGCCAATCTTAATAAATTAAAAGGGCAGTCAGAAGCAGATACGGTTATCCCACGCAGTTATCCGATGTTTAAGATGGGTATGGCAGATTGGTCTGCCATCCATTCAAATGAATTCAGCACAGGCTTAAATGATACCAGGCTTAATCTTTCACTAGGCGGAGTGGTTGCAGGTGGCGAAACCAATATCTCTCTTAATTACAGAAGCAATACTCCATTTAATGAAAGGCAGCAATATTATCAATGGCGTTATGTTGATAATGATAAAACCATGTTGCGCCAGGTAATGGCCGGAAAAGTTTTTACACCTTCCATTTCTACATTATATGCACCAGTAGTAGGTGTACAGTTTACCAATGCGCCTTCTATCTACAGAAGGTCATTTGGTACTTATACCCTTTCTTATTTTATAGAAGCCGATTGGGTAGCAGAGTTGTATGTAAATAACACATTGGTTGATTATTCAAAAGCAGAGGCAACCGGTGTTGCTACATTCCAGGTTCCATTAGTATACGGAAACTCCAATGTGAAGATTCGTTTTTACAGTCCATGGGGCGAAGAGAAAACAAGCGAACAGAATATACAGATACCATTTAATTTTTTGCCGCAGCACGAATTTGAATATACTGCCAGCGCCGGAATGGTAGAAGATAGTTTGCACAGCAGGTTTGGTCGTATTAATACCAGTTATGGGGTTGATGGGCGGCTTACAGTAGGTGGAGGAGTGGAATATCTTTCGTCTGTTAAAACAGGAGCAGTAATGCCTTATGTAAATGCTTCGTTCAGAATGAGCGCTAACCTGTTGCTGGCTGCGGAGTATACATATGGTGTTCGGTCAAAATTGGTAGGTAGTTACCATCTGCCTTCTGATTTACAAATTGAATTTAATTATACACGTTATAAACAAGGACAGACTGCTATCAACAATACTTTTTTGGAGGAAAGAAAAGCCGTGATCTCATACCCCTTCCGCAGTAGTAAGTTTACGTTGTTCTCCCGCCTTTCTGCCTACCAGGTAGTATTGCCTACCACCAAGTATAGCAATGCAGCTAAGTATACAACTGTTGAAGGATTACTTTCCGGTATGGCATTTGGTGTAAATGCCAATTTCACCACTTATGCTTTGTTCAATACAGGGTTTAACCCGTATGTGTATAGCAGTCTGTCGTTAACTGTAAGGTTACCTGGCAAAATCATTTTTACACCACAATTGCAGTACGAATTCACAGGCAATAAATTAATAAGTGCAAGAGCAGAGATGGGCAAATACATTAACAGCCGCGAGTTTTTCAGTGCGTTTTATGAAAACAATTTTAAAAGCAACTTTCAGAATGCAGGTATAAGTTTCCGGTATGATTTTTCTTTTGCTGTTGCAGGGTTATCATTTACCAAAGGCAGCAGGGGTTCAGGCGCCATTGTGCATTCTGCCAGCGGCAGCCTATTGTATAACGACAGAACAAAGCGAGCCATTTTTAATAACCGCAGTAGTGTTGGCAAGGGTGTTATTACAATATTGCCTTTTTTGGATATGAATGGAAATGGCAGGCGAGATGCAGGTGAGCCAAAAGTATCAGGTGTGAATGTGAATATTAATGGCGGACGTATCCGTTATAACAAAGCCGATAGTGCTTTACAGGTTTCCGAACTGGAAGCCTATACTGCCTATACAGTTACACTCTTTGAAGCATTTGAAAATGTTGCATGGCATATTCGTAACAAAGTGATGAGTGTAACTGTCGATCCAAATCAGTTTAAGCTGGTGGAAGTACCCGTGAACGTTATAAATGAGGTGTCGGGTACTGTATATATTAAAGAAGGTGGCAATCAAAAAGGATTAGGGAGAATCATTGTGAATTTTTACCGTGAAGATCTTTTGCCTGTAGGAGAGGTAATGACAGAGCCCGATGGGAGTTTTAATTTCAGTGGGTTGATGCCTGGCAAATATACTGTACAGCTTAATGTTGCTCAAATAGATAAACTCCACCTGAAAGCTGAACCAGCATCATTGCTATTTAATGTAACCGAAAATAAAAACGGAGACTTTGTTGATGGATTGCAATTTGTGCTAAAGCCGCTATAATTTGAAATTTGAGGTTTTTGATTTGAGATGAGAAATAGTTACAGGTTACGGGTCGCAAGTTGCATTTTGTGCAATGCTACTTGCTTATTGCACATTGCCGATTTCTGATTGCCGATCGCAGAAAGCTCATCAAACTACGCTTATCCATGGGCGTTGTAACTGAAGCTGAATGTTTGACCGGTAGGGAACAATAGAAGGATGCAGAAAGATAATGCCTACCATTACAAACATGATGATTCCATATATAACCGCATCCAGCCAGATGCCTATCCATCCATTTACATGTGCATCTTTTGGTTCATCAGGCTGATAGAGCACCGGTACCTTTTCACCGGGGGTAAATAATTCATTATCTCCACTGTTAAAAAATACAGTATCCTTTCCCGTTGTTGAAAACATAATTACACAATATACATGTTCCATCTGCGTAGAAATATCTTTTCCCGTAAACGCTACTGTACCCACGGCTTTCTTTGCTGACCAGGTCCAGAAAAGTTTATAACCGAAGTAAGGCGCTATCAATATAAGAAACAGTAATGGAAAGAAAACCTGTCTTTTAATAATCATAAATGAAATGTATGATTTTATAATGGATGATTTTTGATTTATAATGTTAAATGCTTATAGGGTTCATAACATAAAGCTATCTTTTAAGGTTTCGTATTCGTTTCACTGCTGTAGAAATGCCATAAAGCAGACTGCTGATAGCTGAAAATCTCTTATTAAATAATCATTACTCCGTCAACAGCACTTCTTTTTTTTGTACTTTTCTGGTTCAAAATAAAATCAGTCAGTATGCATCGCCGTCATTTTATCCGCGCCATGTCAGGTACAGTATTATTGCTTGCCAATGGAAGTATAGTAAGAGCTGGCTTTTTAAATGAAAAGAAGGTGTTGTTTCGTTTTGCTGTTGCTTCCGACGGGCATTATGGCGAAGAAAAAACCGAGTTCACCAGCTATTACCAAAAACTGGTGCAATCTATTAATACATACCATAGCACCACTCCATTAAATGGTTGTGTAATTAACGGCGATATTATTCATAATGATCCAGCCTTTCTTCCGGAAGCGGCAAAAGAACTGCAGCAATTACAGGTGCCCTTTTACGTTACCCGCGGCAATCATGATCATGTAACTGCAGACCTGTGGCAAAAAACATGGAGCATGCCGCTCAATCATTCCGTTGTTATACAAGACCAGGTTTTTCTGTTAGGTGATACTTCCAATGAAAAGGGCGAATACCTGGCTCCGGATACTGATTTTTTCAATGCTAAACTGAAAGAATATAAGAGCGCAAAAAACATATTTATCTTCCTGCATATTACACCCGTACAGTGGACAGACAATGGAGTAGACGGACGTGCTTTTCAAAAGCTGGTGCAGCAACATAAAAATGTAAGAGCTGTGTTCAACGGGCACGATCACGATGAGGACAATGTAAAAATGCTTGGCAGCGTTCCTTTTCTATTCGACGGGCATTTTGGTGGAAGCTGGGGTACGAGTTACCGTGGTTTCCGCATTGTAGAATTATTAGAAGATAACAGCATCCGCTCTTTTGTAATGAATCCCACTACTCCCATTAATCAGTTTGACGCGAAGCCATAATCCCTTAACTGCAGCCACCAGTCATACAAATTGTATTATTTTCGCGCCTCACTATAGTGAAGGAAATAATACATGAAAAAAATGGATACAGACCTTTTGAAAACCAGGCAGCATTTTGAATTGCTGGATGGATTGAGAGGTATAGCCGCATTGGCAGTTGTGATTTTTCATTTTATGGAAATGGTGTATGCCGATTACAGTAAAAATTTTATTGGTCATGGTTTCCTGGCGGTCGACTTTTTCTTCTGTCTCTCCGGGTTTGTAATTGCCTATGCGTATGATGGCCGGATTGCAAAAATGGGTATTGCTGAATTTTTTACATCAAGAGTAATAAGGTTGCATCCTTTAGTAATCCTTGGCTCTGTATTAGGACTGATAGGTTTTTTGTTCGACCCCTTTGCCAGTTACCAGTTGTCATACAGTACAGGAAGGATATTGATGTTATTTATAACATCTCTTTTATTGATCCCCTTCCCGGTTATGCCTGAACGTTTTTTTAATCTTTTTAGCTTTAATGCGCCGGCATGGTCGTTATTCTGGGAGTATGTGGCCAATATTGTATATGCTTTCTTCCTGTATAAAATAAAACGTGGGTATCTTTTTGTGTTCACAGTGGTTGCTGCAGTATTGCTTTGCGTTATAAGTTACAGATCACAATCGTTGATGGGTGGATGGGGTAAAGATACTTTTAAGGATGGTGGCGCCAGGGTGTTGTATTCGTTCCTGGCAGGCATGTTAATCTATCGTTCAGGTTGGATCATACGGTCGCGCATAGGATTTGTAGGATTATCAATACTACTTGCGCTGGCTTTTACCATGCCATGGACCAAATGGAACTGGCTTACCGAATTGCTGGTAGTGTTGTTTTGTTTTCCTTTGATTGTGTCATTAGGCGCAGGAGGCAAACTTGCCAATACGCTTCGAAAACTTTGTGTGCTGTTTGGCAAAATATCGTACCCGCTTTATATGACACATTATGCCGCCTTGTGGATATTCTTTAGTTATTACAATACCCATAAACCTGCAGGCATACAATTGTTTTTGATCATTTTTTCAAGCGTTGTTCTTTTACTGTTGTTTGCATATGTAGTAATGATAGTGTATGATATACCGGTACGGAAGTATTTAAACAGAAAGAGAGTAAGTGGTTAGTAGTTTGCATTGCATCGCCTGGAAGCGATAACAAAGACATACGAGGCGAGGACGCCTCGTATAGCAAGGGATTGGTGTAGTAAAAATTGTTCTTTCCTTTTCACAAAAAAAGCGAAGCCTTCCAGCCTCGCTTTGAATATGTACAATATAGTAACTATTATTTCAATACTTCTTTTAAAAATAAAGTGGTGTGTTCCCAGGCCCGTTTTGCCATTACTTCATTATAATCTGGTGATGCAGGATCTGTGAAGGTGTGTTTGGAATAAGCATACGTGATGATCTGCCAATCTGCTTTGCCTTCATTCATTTCTTTCACCAGGCTGTTCATTATCTCAGGTGTTACACTTTTGTCTTCGGCAGGATTTTCAATCAATATTTTTGTATTCAATGCGCTGTTCTGCCTGGCGCTGTCTTTACCAAGTCCGCCGTGAATAGATACCACACCTTTTACCGGGAAGTTGGCTCTTGCGGTTTCCAATGCGCCGGTGCCACCAAAGCAATAACCAATAACGGCCAGCTTGCCGGCATCTGCAGATTTTTTTAGTTGTTCCAATGCCAGCTCAATTCTTTTTTGATACAGTGCATAATCCTTGCGGAATGTGCCAGCCACTTTTCCCGCCGCGGCATTATCTGCAGGGATATTGCCTTCACCATATATATCGGCAATAAAAGCAACATACCCTTGTTTTTCCAATGCTATGGCCGTGTTTTTCGCTTCGTCGTCAATACCTTTCCATGCGGGAAGAATTAAAACCCCCGGTAATTTTTTTCCTGCATTGCTGGTCACCAGTCCATTTAGTTTTTGCGTGCCATCCGTATAACTTACAGGTTTGAGGGTTTGCGCCTGGGTTAAAAGTGCGGCAAAAAGAATTGCTCCGGTTAAAAAGATCTTATTCATGTTGTTGGTTTTTATCTTAAAGTAATATCATTAGTATGCCAAAACTGGTGCCAGTTTATCCGGCAGAAAATCTGGGATACTTTTCAAACCAACAAAGTTACAGGAGAGATAGGTGATGCATGTATTTTTAGTGTATGCTGTTTAATCTATTCGTATCGACAGGGCTATAATTTAACCAGTTTACCTGTAAACATTATATTTCCATTCTGTATAAGCGTAATAATATATATTCCCTGCGGAACGGAATTTACATCTAATGATATAGGATTGGTACCTGCCACAAATTCTTTTTTTAACAAGATTCTTCCGTTCATATCAGCCATGGATACCTGCAGTATGCTACCTGAAAGCGGATGCTGTACCAGAATGAAATGACCGGTAGACGGATTAGGCACTATTGAAAAATGATTGTTTTCCCGATGAATATTTATTGACCTTACCTCGCTATAGGTATATGTTCCGTCTATATCTGTTTGCTTCAAACGATAGTAGTTAACTCCTTCAACTGGCTGATTGTCTTCAAAAGAATAATTTTTCAACGCACTGCTTTCTCCTGATGATGCAACAAATGCTATCGTGTGGAATGTTATGTCATCCATGCTTCGTTCAATATCAAAACCCTTGCTGTTTTTTTCAACAGCAGTTTGCCAACGGAGTTGTGGCTGTTGCTGCTGATTTAATGAAACCGTAAATGAAGTGAGGGTAACAGGTAAAGCGTTATCAGGAGCCGGAAGAAATTTATATAGGCCAAAATCTCCTGATATACTATCTGATCCCAAAAAGTAAATATGCCCGTTGTAAAGCGATGCGGGTCCCCATGCATCGGCGCCATAAAAAATTTTGGTTCCTGCAGAAGTGCCGTCTGTCTGTACAATTCTGTAATTCGAAGAAGCAGGCATATTTACCAGCGCTCTAAAGAAAAGATTGGTACCTGTATTAAGAAAACTCAACGTATAGGAAGCACTACTGCCTGCCGGGAATGTATATACCATAGAAGTGCCCGTGGTAGTGCCATCACTTGCGCAAAGCCCGTATTGTTGAGACGATCCTGTACCCTGTGTTCCCGAAAAAAAAGTTTTGTTTTTAAAACCGGTAAATATGCCATACGCTGCAAGATGGTTGTTGGTAATTACTTCCGTTGTTCCTGCAATGGTTCCATCACTTTTGAAAAGCCCGGAAGTATTTACATTGAGCCCATTAGGGTAGCCTGTAAATAGCAACACACCATTGGCATCTGCCTGGTAGGGCTGCAGGCTTGATGTAATATTTTGCACGTATATGGTTGAGTCAAGCCTGATAGTGCCGGCTTCTGTTCCGTCGGTACGATACAGATTATAAAAATTAAAATCTTCGTTCCTGTACCCGGTAAAGTATAAGTAGTTACCACTTACAGTAAACTGGGGTTTTATAACGGTGAAGTCAGCATTATAGTTTTCAACGCCATTGGCACCGGGAAAAATATCTTTCAGCATGTGTGTGCCGGCAGCAGTACCATCGCTTTTCCATACTTCCACACCATGGATACCATCGCTTGCTGTAAAATACATGGCATTGTTAAATACAGTCATGTACATTGGTCCCCATATATTGCCCCCACTGCTCACATCTATTACTTTGGTGGGCGTTCCACCATCTGTTTTCCATAAACTGGCACCAAGCAGATTATCGCCGCAACTAAAATATAAGGCGTTATTAAATACACAAAACGATATAGTGCCGGAATGGAAATTGAGTCCGCTAAAATGGTTTGTAAAAGTTCCTAAATCAACTGTACCGGCAGCAGTACCGTCGCTTTTCCATAAATCAATACCATGCCCAACCTGGCCTACAAAAGCAAAAAAATACAATTCATTATTAAACACGATGGGGGCATACCGGTATGGATTATCTGCACCCTCGTCCGCTTCGTACATGCTGCCATTTGTAAATGACTTTAGCTGTATTGTTCCCGTTTCGGTACCATCGGATACCCATAACTGGTAGTTGTTATTGATATCCAGTCCTGCAAACAACAGCTTGCCATTTATCGGATAAAGAGGCGAGCCTATATGTACATTTTTTACGAGGCTCACCTGGGCTATACTGGCATAAAAAGTCAGTATAGCAAATAAGGTAGAAATTACTTTCATATAATTTAGTTGTTCGCGATAATGAAGGAATGATAACGGAACTGGAAAGATTTTTCAGCTTGGATTGCGTGATATCAACACGCTGTAAAAATGAAAAGAATAATCAGTGCATCCTATACCAACATGATGTGATGGATGGAGGGTATACATAAAGGAGCGTAATGATAAAACAGGTAAAGAATACTATAGCAACTTTTCGTTAATGGCTTTTGAAACAGCTTCTACTTGTGAATGCACCTGCAGTTTTTCGTACATTTTTTTACTGTGTGTTCTTATGGTGTCAATGCTGATGGATAATTGACCGGCTATCATTTTATAGCTGTTGCCTTGTGCTAATAAGGAAAGAATATCCTTTTCTCTCGGCGTAAGATGATAGGTGTTTGTTGCTGTTTTAGGGGTTTGCTGTATCTGCTGAATGATAATCCGCGCTATACCCGGGCTCATGGGCGCTTCACCCTGCTGTACGTCATGTATGGCGCTGAGCAGTTTTTCTGAAATATTTTTTTTGAGAAGATATCCTGAGGCGCCTGCACATATGGCGTTATATACATGTTTGCTGTCGTCAAATACAGTGAGCATAATAATGTATATTCCGGTATTGAATGTCCTGATCAGTTTCACTGCTTCAATGCCGTTTACAACCGGCATATCAATATCCATTAAAATTACATCGGGCGTGTATTCTTTTACGTGTGTTACTATGTTTTGCGCATCTGCAAAATTTCCCAGCAGCAAAAAATCTTTGGAATAGGTAATCAAACTGCACAAGCTCTCCCGCAGGTTTTCATTGTCTTCGTATATCAAAACACCTGTCTTCATAAAAAACGAAATTAAGCCAGCAAAAAATATTGTATCTACCCAATTTATGTGATGGGAACCGTAAGCCGCACAATAGTTCCTTTGTTGCTGATAAATTCCAGGCTTCCACCCAAAGCCTTTGCACGATGTTCCATATTTTTCAATCCATTGCCCATTTTAATGGCATGCCTTACAAATCCTTTACCATTGTCTATCACTTCCAATTGTAACGCTTCTTTACTTTTTTCTATTCTTATAATAATGGAAGAACCTTCACTGTACTTTGCGGCATTGTTCAATGCTTCTTTAAAAATCAGGTATATTTCTTTTCGCTTTGTGATGTCTAACGTAAATGCCCTGGATTGAATATTTATCTCGAAGCTATACTCAATCTGTAAAGGTTCAAGCAGTTCAGCGGCAAACTCTTTCATTCTTGTAACAATCTTTTCCAGGGAGTCATTATCAGGATGTATCGCCCAAACTATATCACTCATTCCTTCCATAGTGCGTACGGAATTAGATTGAATTTTTTCCAGTTGGTTTTTAATAAATGCTTCCTCTGTGGCATTGTGCAGCGCTATTTTACTATTGATATTAATACTGGAAAGTGCTGAGCCTATATCATCATGAAGGTCGCGGGCAATATTGTTCCGGAGCGTTTCTATTTCCAACATGCGTTTGGCTTTTTGCACGGTACGGTAACGGGCTATTCCCAGCAAAGCAATCACCAGTAACAATGCTGAAACTACAATAACACCTGATTTTATATCGCGTTGATGTTGCACTTCCAGTATGCTTAGGTTGTGATTTTTCTTTAATAGTTCAATCTCTTTTTCTTTTCGCTCTGTTTCAAATGCTGTTTGAAGTTCCAGCAGTTTGCTGTCCTGCATTTTTCTCATCACCGTATCTTTTATGGAGTTGGATGCTGTAAGATATTCAAACGCATTTTTGTAATTGCCCAATGCATCACTGGCTTTGGCCATACCAGCAAGGCAGATATATTGGTTTTTTTGAAAGGCAGTATCTGCTTTTACCACCTCACATCCCTTTTGATATGCCTGCAATGCCTCCGCATGTTGTTTTGTTTCAAGATATACATTGCCAAGAGATGCATACACTATAGATGCCCTGTCAATAAGATGTAATTGCTGTGCATTGGTTAAACCTTGTTGTAAAATAGCTATCGCATCTGGATATTTTTTGGTGTTGAGATACACATCGCTTAAGCTCAATGCGCATTCAATAATCATATCCGGACGATGCGTTTTATTTAATTTATGCACCGCATCCAGCAGGTATGTTTCTGCCTCTGCGTAATTATTTTTCAGGGCATACAATCCGCCCACCGACATTTCGGCTATGCCCTGCTGCATCTCGTCTCCCAATGCCGTTTCCAGTTGCAATGCTTTTTTAGCCCAGGGAAGTGCGGCCTCGTAATTGTCCTGGTACATGTACAGCTCGCATATAGATTGCGAAGCCCTTGCCTGCCGCTCTTTATTGCCTGTTTTTTCTGCTATGCGCATAGCGGTGCTGATGTCAGCTAAACCCTTTTGGTATTGGTGTGTTTCAGTATAGGCAGCGCCACGGTTAATATAAATAAGGGCAATGCGGTTGCTATCTCCCAGCCTGATTGCAGGATCAAGTGCTTTGGTTTCATAAAAAATGGCACTGTCGTATTTTGAAACATATATAAAATCATTACCAAGATTCAAACTGCACTGTGCTATGCCTTTTGTCCAATTTAATTTTTCAGCAAGTTCAAGTCCTTTCTTTGTAAAGTATATGGCACTGTCTGGCTGTATGCTGTAATAAAGATTTCCCAACTGCCGTAAAACGGTAACGCGTACCGTATCTTCTTTTAATATAGATAAGGAGTCCATCAACCTGCTGATCCTTTGGGTATCCTGGCTGTTAATATTGCCGGATATGAGCAGCAGTTGTATAATGAAAAGATAGAAGCGTTTCATACCAAAAAACTGAGGAGTGGAATAAAGACACGTAATGCTTTGCGGTGTTCATTAATTAGTAGTAGTAAAGCATATGGATATTGAATGCTGCTGTTTACTTATTATCCATTCAACAAACGAAGTCAATACAGTTAAATATACTACGGTTTTGTGGTGTTCTATACTACAATAGTTTTTATTTGTTCTATAGCGAACTTTTAAATGATAAAGATTGTATTTATATCAGCACCTGCGTGTAACCAATTCAGATAGTTACTAACGGGAAATTTCAACAACAGATATCCACACTCAGTCAATCTAATAATCTATCATTCAACATATTCAGGAAAAAAAATAAACCGCAAACAAAAAAATAATAGAAAAAAGAAAAATGCAGCATGAAAATTGTTGAGTAAAGAGCTTTTTACATGAAAAACCAATTAGATCCCAACGCAATTTAAAATTCAATTTTTATGTGGAACAACCCTAATCCCGCAAGCAGGTTTGTGAGGTACTGGAATTATGGTAAGCATACATTAAGTAACACACTTTTAAAAAGCACTATTTCATTCCTGCTCTTCTCTTCCGTTTTTATTTCGGCTTACAGTCAACCCAATTTTGAAACCAGCCTTCCTTCGGGTTATAAAGCAATCAAAGGAGCGCTTTCTATCAGCGACAGGCATTACAGGCTGGGTGCACAATCGCTGCGTTGGGACTGGGTTGGAGGAGATACCCTGCGTATTGATCTTACTGCTGCACAATCTACGGCTATTAATAATGGTTTGTTTGACTGGCGTAATGGTCACTTTGAAGTTTGGGTACACAATGAAGCGGCAAGCAAGGATACATTTGAAGTGAAATTTCTAAACTCAGTTGGAGTAGACCAATACCGCTTCCGCTTTAATGTAAATTTTTCGGGTTGGAGAAGACTGCTGCATAGCTATACCTATGATATGCTGCAACGCACCAGTAAGAAGGATGTGGCGCGTACTATTTATTTTATAGCGCCTAAAACCGGTAGCGGAACCGCCTACCTGGACAATATGCAGTATATGCGCTCCTACGATTTCAAACAGTCAGACGATGTGATGCCTGATCTGTATGACCTGGCAACCACCAGAAATTATATTCTCAGCGATGTTTATTACAAATCATATTATGCTCCTTCTCTTTCAACCGGTGCGCCTACTGCCGCAGAATTAGTAGCAGTAGATTCGGTTCGGGCAAGAGCCAGGAGAGCGGCTATTGGGGTTGCGCCTACTGCAACTGAACTAAGCACTGCCAATACAAAATATGCTACATATAATATCCAGTTTACAGGAACGGTTATTAAAGGAAAAATTATTACCGACCCCAAGGATATAGGCGATATGATATCCACTTTTGCAAGGAACTATGTATACACCAATAACACAGACAGTAAAACCAAAGCCATCAACCTGCTAAAGCTTATGCTCGATTGTGGTATTGCGGGTGGAAGTGATACATGGTTTGCCGGCGGACACCTGGGGTATAACCAAATGAAGTTTTTTACCGGGCTCATAAATGTTGATGCATTTGCAGACTCATCACTGCGATATGAATTGTGGCATTGGATAAAATGGTGTACCAATACAGGGCTTGGCTGGCGCTCCGACTCGAACGGTTTGTTTGATACAGACGACATTTATACACTACAGGATGCCTATTTCTGTATGATTTTATTTGCCGATAAAAATACAGCGGTACAGGATTTAAGAAGAATGAAGGCATACCTCGAAAAATTCTTACAGGATCAAAAGGGCACTTCCGATGGTATTAAAGTTGACGGTACGGCTTTCCATCACGATACGCACTATAATGCCTACATGTACGCAATGGGTAACCTGGCTACAGTAATACTTGCCAGGTTGAGAAACACTCCTTTCCAGATTAACAGCACAGCTTACTATAATCTCAGGAAAGCAGCATATGCAGAAGCCATTATGGCAAACACTATATACTACGCCAATAGCCTTAACGGACGCCACCCGTTTGAAGTAAATACCTATTACACCGAACAGACGATGGCACAGTTGTCGTACATAGGAGGTGAAGTAATAGGTCAGACGTATGATCCTATAATGTCGGGTATACATTCCCGTATGTATGGTTACGCGGCCAAAGTTGGAGGTGTTGGAGCAGAACCTTTTCCTTCGGGATTCTGGCAAATGAACTACAGCCCGCTGGCCATGTATCGCAGAGATAACTGGGCTGCCTGTATAAAAGGCATTAACAACGATTTTTGGGCAACTGAAACGTATGAAACAGATAACCGTTATGGCCGTTACCAGGGTTATGGAACACTGGAAGTGCTCTATCCAAGCGTGTGGCCATATAAGTTAACGCCAAGTGGTATGACCACTACAGGTTGGGATTGGAATAAAGTGCCGGGTACAACATCTATCGTTTATCCTTTTGATTCATTGAATCTGTCTGCAACCATCAGCACGCTTAATGAAAGAAGCCTGTTGAATTTTGCAGGCGGGGTAAAATTTGGTACCCCTTCACAAACATCACCATCGGATGTTATTCTAAAAGATTTCCAGGGTGATTATGGTATGTTCGGTATCAACTTTCAGCAATCAAATCTTTCTATTACACACAGTTCAACATTTGTGTTCCGCAAATCTTATTTCTGTTTTGGAAAGAATATAGTATGTGTAGGAAGTAACATCAACAATAACAGAACATGGAGAAATACCATTACCACTTTGTTCCAAACAACATTGGCAGCTGCTTCTACGCCTATTACTGTTGACGCGTCTACAAATGCAACGTTTCCTTTTTCGCAATCGCTTGCCAGTACCAGCGGTGCACATTGGATGATTGATCCGTTTGGCACCGGCTACTATGTGCTTTCAGGAAATACTATACAGATAGAAAAAAAATCGCAAACCAGCCCTGATGAATCAGGATCGGGTGTAACAACCACCGCCAACTATGCCAATGCCTATATAGATCATGGTAAAGCACCGGTAAATGGAAAATATGCATACGTAGTAATGCCAAAAACTACCAGCGCTTTAATGACGGATTTTTCTTCGCGTATGGGTTCTGCTTCCACAAGACTTTTTGATATTTTACAGCAGGACCAGTATGCACATATAGTAAGAGAAAATGCTACGGGTGTTACCGGATTCAGTTTATTTAATGCAAATACAAATATTACCACTAATACCATGGTTAAAGGAAACAATGTGCCCTGTGTTGCCATGGTACAGGTAAAAAATGATACCATGCGAATATCGCTGGTAAACCCTGATATTAACCTGGTAAATGATGTAAGTGTTGCAGTTCCTATTACGTTAACATTATACGGCAATTGGTCAAAAGCGAGCAATGTAGCCGCAAAATATGCTTCGCTTGTTTCATCAACTGCAGACTCTACATTGGTAACTTTTACAGCCGCTGATGGACGTGCGGCGGAAATTACATTGACCCGCGTTGCCGCCAAGTCTGCCAGGTCTGCCTCCTTGTCTGGCGAAGCAGATGATGCAGCTAACCAGAATGTACTGACTTTACAACTGAAGAACCCTGAAAATGGTACGTACTACCTGGAACATAAATCAGCAACAGATACCGCGTGGACTGCTATAAAAGATGCCAGCATTCTTGGTGCAGATGAAAAACAATCTCATGCGTATTACGATGGCAATCCTTTGCCTGACATGAATCTATACCGTGTAAAATGGCGTACAACAAACAATGATGGCTGGGAATATTCAAATATTGTACAGTTAAAAAATACAGATCCATTACACCTTGCCGTAGCGCCTAATCCTGCGGTAAACAGTTTCTCTGTTATGTTGAAAGAAATACCATCGCAAGCGCTTAAATGGACATTGACAGATGCAGCAGGGAAAACAGTTAAAGCCGGAACCATTAGTGGCGTAAATCAAAAGATCTCTGTTCAGGAATTCCCGGCAGGGGTATATTATCTCAATATCGACCGGGGGAGAAGTTTCAGGATTGTGGTAATGAGATAGAACTTCTTTGATGTTGTTGGTGATTCTTACAGATAGTTGTTCATTGAAAGAGCAGTTTGTGAGCGTCACCAACAGCATATTATTAAAGTGCTGTTTATGGAACGCATAGTCCAGCATATAGAAATTCTATAAATAACAGCCGGAGAAAATACTTTTAACAATCACCTATAGCAGCAATCATTACATTTGGTTGCGCTATGCTGGTACTGAATGCGAATACTTATTTGGGGAATGTGGTTGATACAAACCAGGCAGACGGTTTTTGTATTGGCCGTGTTCGGTATAACCAGGATGGTTATTTTGATGATATGCATTGTCACCAAAACCCACACTTCAGCCTGGTGGTAAGTGGAGGCAATATTGAAAAACGTAAAACCGTATCCTTTGAGCGGCTGCCCGGCAGCGTTACTTTCTATCATGCCGGCGAAGCGCACCAGAATATATACCAGGTAGCAGGTTCCAGCCATATCAATATTGAAATAGCCTCTTCCTGGTTGCAGCATTATTCTCTGGATCTTGATACTGTCAACCGGCAGCATTTTTCTCATCCGGATACTGCCATGCTGATGTTGAGGATGTATAAAGAATCGCTGACTGCTGATAACTTTTCAGCTGATAGCATGAAGTTATTGCTGCTTGAATTGCTTTCTTATAGTAAGGAAAAAGTATTGCATAAGCCATCCTGGATTAATATACTTGAACAAATACTGAATGATAGCTGGAACGAAACACCCACTCTTCAGCATTTATCGCATGTAGCAGGAGTGCATCCTATCACTATCTCCAAGCATTTCAGTAAATACTTTGGTTGTACATTCGGCGAGTATATGCGTAAACAAAAAGTAGCAAAAGCCATCGTTCTTATGAACAAGAGTGATATCACACTTACAGCGCTTGCATATGAATGTGGTTTTGCAGATCAAAGTCACTTTATCCGCATATTCAAACAACTTACAGGACTTTTGCCACGGGAGTATCAACGACTTTAAAAAATCAGTTACCAACAGGCAAATTTCATTCTATTTTCAGCGATGATGGGGTTGTTATTTTAATGTATGAAAAAATCAGCCTGTTTTTTTATGCACGGTATTACAGTTTTCAGTGTACTGTTCCTTTTTTCTTTTGCAGGAATAGCGCAAATAAAAATGAAATATGCGCGATACGAATACATGATCCCCATGCGTGACAGCATAAAGCTATTTACAGTTGTATTTGTACCTGATAGTGTAGCCGGAATCTTCCCGATTCTTTTATCGCGCAATCCTTATGGAAGTGAAGGATCACAAAATCCTGAAAAATGGGGAGCTTATATGCGCGACATGGCAGCAGAAGGGTACATTTTTGTTACACAGGATATTCGTGGCAGATTTAAAAGTGAAGGGCAATATGTAATGAACCGACCTGTGCTTGATGCGCCTGGAGCTGTTGATGAAAGTACTGATACATATGATACGGTAGACTGGCTCATTCATAACATTAAAAACAACAATGGCAATGTAGGGCAAGTAGGCATTTCCTATCTTGGCTGGACAACAATAGCAGGTGCTGCAAGACCGCACCCCGCTATGAAAGCTGCAAGCGAGCAGGCAGGGATGGGCGATCTTTTTTTAGGGGATGACTTTTTGCATAATGGAGCGTTGCGCTTATCGTATGCTTTTGAATATACCTTTAGCCAGGAGGCTTCTAAAAGAGATACCGGGTTTGCCTTTAACCAATTTGATACATATACATGGTATAAAGATCTTGGTCCTTTATCCAACGTGAATAAAAAATATTTCCATAATACCATTCCTACCTGGAATTTTTTCACGCAACATCCTAACTACGATTCATCGTGGTGGATTAAATCTCCCCTGCGTTATATAGATTACCCACGCATTCCTATGCTGCATGTAGGCGGCATCTGGGATCCGGAAGATCTGAATGGTCCGCAGCTCATGTATAGTCACATGGAAAAGCGCGACAGCAGCAACCGCAATTATATCTGCCTGGGTCCATGGACACATGGTATGTGGACATTTGATAGTTTGTGGAAGCTTGATCGCTACGTGATGGGAAGCAATACTTCCGGCTATTTTCAAAAAAATATTCAAAAGAAATGGTTTGACTACTGGCTCAAAGGAATAGGCGACGGAAAGTTTAATGAAGCAACCATATTTCAAACCGGCAGTAATCAATGGAAAACCTATAACAGTTGGCCTCCAAAGGAAGCTATCATCAATAAGCTATACCTCGCCGCAAACGGAAAAGTATCTTTTAAAAAACCAACTGCAGATAAAGGGAAAGAATACGATGAATATATGAGTGATCCCAAAAATCCTGTGCCCTACCGGCCACGGCCAATTGAACAGACATATGGAGAAGGTTCGCGTTGGTATCTTTGGATGCTGGGCGATCAGCGATTTATAGAAGGGAGACCGGATGTGGCAAGCTGGCAATCAGACACACTTACAGAAGACATAACGGTAACAGGAGAAATCATCGCTCATCTTTTTGCTTCCACCACGGGAACTGATGCAGATTTTGTGGTGAAACTGATTGATGTATATCCCGGTAAAGTAACTTCAGATTTTCGTTTAGGCGGATACCAGTTTATGATTGCCAGTGAAATCTTTCGCGGACGGTTCAGGGAAAGTTTTTCAAAACCCCAACCATTTGTTCCAGGTAAGATTGATTCGGTTAAAGTTGGTATGCACACTGTAGATCATATGTTTCTCAAAGGGCATCGCATCATGGTGCAGATTCAGAGCAGTTGGTTTCCGCTGATAGACATGAACCCGCAAAAATTTGTACCGAGTATTTATGAGGCAAAAGCAGAAGATTACCAGAAAGCCACCATCCGCATTTACAGGAGCCCGCAGTATAGCACCTATATTGAGTTTCCGCAGGTGGAGAAATAAATCGGTTGATCAACGACTAAAGAAATCTGGTAATCGATTAAAGAGCGCTATATCTCCCAAGGCTCGTGGTACATGAGCCCTGGCGGAAATACAAAAGCCATTCCACCATAGCAAGCGCCGCTTATCTATTAAGTATTATGTAAGGAGGTATTATAAAGATATTTTAGAGCCATTATAAATCCTCAACAGAATGCCCAACAATAATACAGAACGCTCTCCACAAGTATATGCAAGAATAGGTGGACTGGCATATTTGATCATTATTGTAGCGGGCGCTTTTGGAGAGATGTTCGTGAGAAACAAAATGATTGTGTCCGGTGATCCTGCTGCTACGGCACATAATATCAGCGCCTCTCCTTTGCTTTGGCGCATCGGTATAACAGGCGATATTATTATGCATGTTTGCGATCTTATTGTAGCAATAGTGTATTATATATTGCTCAAGCGCGTAAATAAAAATCTGGCAATACTCTCCGTGCTTTTCGGGTTAATTCAAACGGCTGTCTTGGTTGCCAATAAATTGAATCTGCTGATGCCTACCTTCCTTTTAGGGAACGACGATTATCTGAAAGCATTTACTGCAAATCAACTGGAGGTATTGTCCTATATTGCTGTAAAGGCTCATGGCTATGGCTTTGGTATTGGTTTAATATTCTTTGGATTCGAGTGCCTTATCGATGGATACCTGATTTTTAAATCTCAATTTTTGCCGCGCATTTTAGGCGTGCTGATATTTATTGCAGGTGTATGCTATCTCATAAATAGTTTCGCATTGATTCTGGCTCCTTCCTTCGCTAATGCAATTTTTCCGATAGTGCTTGCTCCAACGTTTATTGGAGAATTATCCATGTGCCTATGGCTACTTATAAAAGGTGTGAATATGACAAGGTGGAAAGCGTTGGGTTGATATTTGTATAGCTCGAAGGTATCGGACAACTGCCTATTTTCTCTCATCGGGTTATTTCAATCCAAGACTTAGCATTACCTGTTCTTTCTTTGATTTAGAAATCCCAAGTTTTATACTATCGTCAAGCACAATATATCCCCCATCTGTGCGAAAAAAATGAGTGATGTGATGTATGTTAATAAGTGTTGAATGATGAATACGTAAAAAAGAAGATGAAGGCAATGCCTCCTCTATATCACTCAGTGTTTTTGAAATAATAAGTTTCCTGTTGCCTTTCAAAAATACACAGGTGTAGGCGCCTTCTGCCTGCGCATATACAATGCTGGATACTTCTACAAATTCATATCCTTCTCTACCGGAAAAGGCTATACGCTGGCTTGCCTCCGGCTTATTGATATTGTGAATAAGGTTATTGATGTTGGCTGTTCCTGATTTATGCAAAATTTTTTCTTCTGCTTTTTCTATAGCTTCTTTCAGGTCCTTCACATCTATAGGCTTTAATAAATAATCAATAGCACTGAGCCGGAAAGCACGGGCGGCAAATTGATCGAAGGCTGTAGTAAATACGATAGCGAAAGTAATTTTACCGAGTAGTTCCAGCATTTCAAACCCTGTCATCCATGGCATTTGTACATCCAAAAAAACAAGATCAGGCTGCAGTTGCTGAATGGCAATCAATCCCTCTGTGGATGAAGTACAGGTTGACAGTATCTCAATTCCGCTGCAGTATTGCTGCAAATCGAAAAACAAACTGTCTATGCAATTCTGCTCATCATCTATAATTATGGTGCGCATCATGTAAGATGATCTTTAAAGGTGATTATTACCCTTGTTCCGGTTGAATAATTCTTATCGTTTACTTTATCAATAATAGTAATGCTGTCTTCCCGTTCATTCAGCAATTTGTCCAGGTCGAGCCTCATTTGTGTAAGAGAAATCCCCCGGGACTGATGCGTAGTATCATAGTTTATTTTCTTTTGGTTGGATAATGCTCTACCAATGCCATCATCATCTATAGTACATTCAGTGGCCCCGTCATTACGCCTAACGGCTATTAATACACTACCACCGTTTTCTTTTGGAACAAGCCCATGCCATATAGCATTTTCAATAAATGGTTGTAATATAAGCGCTGGAACTTTTATGTCTTTCAGATCCAACCCTTCATCAATGTCAAATACAAAAGCAACTTTTTCTCCAAACCGCATTTTTTCTAATTGAGTATATAGCATACAGGTTTCAAGCTCTTCATGCAGATTTACTTCGCGTTTGTCTGAATGTTGAAAAAGTGTCCGGATCAATTTAGAAAAAGTAGTGAGATAACCCGCAGCCTTTTCATTTTCATTTTTATTAATCATTGCTTTAATGGAATTAAGACTGTTGAAAATGAAATGTGGATTCATCTGCATTCGCAGCGCCTTTGCCTCCAACTCAACCAACTCTTTTTCATACATCGTTTTTTGTTGCTCTTTTTTACGGATGCTGCTGATGCGCCAACGTGCAAGCATTATAATAGCTGCTACACCTGCGGAGATGCATAACAGCAGGAACCACTTTGTTTGCCAGAAGGCAGGTACAATCTGAATGGTATAAGCTACTTCTTCACCTTGCCAATTTCCTCCTTCCATTTGTGCTTTTAATTTGAAGATATATTTGCCTGGAGGAAGCCTTGTGTAATTTATTTTGCGGTTTAAGGCATTGGTATATTGCCACACTTTATCAATGCCGGTTAATTGGTAAGCGTATTGAATTCTTTCAGGATAAAAAAACTCCTGTGCGGAGAATGAAAAAGCCAGGTTATTCTGTTGATGAGAAAGCTGGATACTGTTTTGCCCTCCGCCGCGTGTATATACAACAGCTGTATCAGACGTTATAGTGTTAATGGAAGGATGAATAGAAAAATCAACTTTTGAAAAATTATCAAGATTATAATACCTGATAAAATTGCGTTCATTGATAACAATATGATTATTACAATGGCCAATATAATAAGGAAACAAACCTGAACTTATATTGTTCAGGTGTTCAAATAATAATGATTGTTGTGCTTCGTAATTATATATTACCGTTCCTTTTGGTCCCATAAAAACCATGTATCCTTTACCGCCATAGCGTAGTAAATCGAAGTTGCCGGAAATAAATCCCCTGGTGCCATTGATAATAGAATCTTCACAGATGAGTTTGTCTGGGTTTATAATACGAATCCCGGATTTAGGTATCCAAACCCAGATCCTGCCTTTACTATCTAAAGCATATTCAATATCCTGGGCTGGAAATTCTGCACTACCCAATATAACAGAGGGGAGAAGTTGTTTCATACTCCGGGTATCAAAATCATACTGTACAATGTATTTACCATTATTCAGGTATACCATATTTCTTAAACTGTCGTAGCATATCACTTTTGTAGTAACGGTGTACTCCGGAAGAGCAATGTAATCAGGAATACGTACTGTATCTGTATTAAATGATGTATGATTGATCCGGAATACAGTGCCATCTATTATCCTGAGTAGTATATCCCCGTCTTTTGTGCTCACTATATCCATTGTTTCAGGTAAGGTATTCAGCCATCTGAGTGAGGGTGAAACTTTGTCTGCATATACAAAAGTTTTTTTTCCCTTTTCCAATATATATGTTTCCAGGCATGTTGTCCAGTATCTGCCACTGCCATCCTTTGTTATATACTCATTGGAAGTTTCATGGTAAGTGTACCTGTTGGTATACAATGGAGCGGGAATAATTTTTACAGGATTGAAATGAGCATCCAATACATGTACACCACTGGAAAATACTACAGAGGCATAATAAAGCGAATCTTCTTTGTCAAAAAAAATGTCTCCTAATTGATTGGGCAAATAATCTTGTGTTGTTTGTTTTTCAATATTTACAGCCTGAATGATATAATGCTGAGGAAGGGAAGCATACAGCGTGCCATGATTTAATAACCATACATTCCCCTTCCTGTCGTTTGATATAAACTGTATTTCATCTAAAACACCTGTATTGTTTATTACACTGAATAATTGAACCGTGCCGGTATGTGTGTTAAATAAACCGGGATGCGGAGAGGTTATGCCCAGAATATAGTCATCTCCATGCCACACAGCAAATTGATTTATACTGTAAGCCTTCCATACTTCCGGTGTTTTAAGCCGTGCATTGTTGAGAAACATAATTGCCTTTCCTGTACTAATATGATACCTGCCAAAACCATTAACAGATGTACTAAACCAGATGATGGTATCGCCCTCTATTTTCATTTTTTTGATATCATATGTAACCATTAATTTGTTGGGCTTATTAACCGCCGGGTTCGTTACATGGAAATCAGTATATATTTTTTTAGTAGCTGTATTAAAACGATAAATGCCATTAAAAGTGCCTACCCATAACAATGAGCTGTCCACCTGGCTATCGGCAAAACTTAATACACTGTTCAATTGCTGTTTACTTTTACAGTTACAATCCTGGGGTATGAAAGAAGAAAAATCAATATGCTCCATGTGTTGGCTTGCCATATCATAGATGAGCATTCCTTTATTATTAAGCCCAATATATAATAGTTCTCCGCTCCTGATATGCAGGCTG
This sequence comes from Agriterribacter sp., assembly GCA_047600465.1. Taxonomy (GTDB): domain Bacteria; phylum Bacteroidota; class Bacteroidia; order Chitinophagales; family Chitinophagaceae; genus Agriterribacter. Next base: position 634,838 of record JASGKU010000004.1, on the reverse strand, counting down.
TTTATACCAAAATTGTTAAGCTTAGTACTGTCCTCAAACATATACTGCAGTGGCTGAAACTCCTGCTTTAACCTGTTGAAAAAAATAACGCCATTTTGAGTGCCTATATAAAGGTTGTTTTTTTTGTCCTCAATTACAGCAGTGATTTTGTTAAGCCCCAGCGTATATGCCTGCTCCGCGCCCGAATAGTGTACCACTTCTGATCCATCAAAGGATGTAAGTCCCCTGGCAGTGGAAAACCACATTAATCCATCTTCCGTAAAATAAAAATATTCTGAGGTAATAGTAGGCATGAATGGGTGACTGATCTGCTTAAAAACAGGAATATCATTTTGTTGCTGTGCAGCAGTTTGCCCATAAGAAAACAGGCAGTTTAATAATGGCAACAATAAGAGCAAATGAAAAAGTTGCGTTTTTTTCATCTTATCCCTAATATAACATTTTTCTTTCTGAAGAAGAAGGGCTTTTGATTGGTCGGCTGTTTAAGTTAGCTGTTGGCCTGATTTTTCGAAAAATGCACCTGTTGTTAGTAGTAAATGTTGTTGCATTTTCTAAGCGGAGAAAGAGAATAGCTTTACAATGCTATTTTTAATGATAGTGCGGTGTAATGAATAACAGGAGCATTTGGCCATAACAATACTTTTTCTCCTTTCAACGCCATTTTTGCCTTTTTTTTATTTGCATGGGAAGAAATAAAAAATGGAATACTTGTTAGTATTACTGGAATACCAACATAACAAAGCCATAAGCCTTTATTGTAATTTTTCTTCTCAGCAGGTTGAGTATCCCATAAATCAATAAACATGGGCTGAGAAACATATATAATCATTCCTGCTATTACCATAGCAGAACCAGATCCCACCATAACCCACGCAATAGTCTTTTGAGTCTTTTTTTTATGCATATAGGAATTGTATAAATCTTTTGAAGGGTTTGTTGTTTGCATAGATTGTGCTTTTACTGATGTTTGTAACAGAAAGGCAAACAGTACCCACAAAAATATTTTCTTATGCATATACTTACATTTTAGCTACACTAAAGTAAAATGAACAAATAGATACTTTAAGGGTATTTGGCTAACTACTATGATGGGTTTGCAGTTACGCAGATTGCTGATGTAATTGGTAAAAAGGTTTTACGATCTTATGTTATACCTACGTGTGAATGGCCACTTACAATCAATGGCCAAGTCAAATAGTCAAACTACAAAACAGAATATAAAATGGTGCTGCCATCTATTATTTTTATATAGCATCCGCTGTGGGGGTTACCACCAATCTACTCCTTTGCAAACAATATATTCTACTGCTATAACGCCTATTAATTTCAATATCCATAGTCGAAAAACGGATGATCGATTATGTTTTATTCGTATAGATCCACCTGGCAAGTACAATATGAAATTAACCCAACTTTTAATAGTTAAATTTTTCATCCCATGAGCAATATTAATAGCCTCGTATTTGAGTTTTGTAACTCTTTAAACGCTGAACAAAAAGATAGTTTTAATAAATACGGTGTAATCCAGTTTAAGCGCTTTATTGATAAGCAAACTGTTTCTCTTTTCCTGGAAGAAATACACAAAGTTGAACAAATGCTCATTGCCTCTGATATAAAAAAGATCAATGGCATCCCGCTTAAATTTGGTACAAATACCAATGGTGAACAGTTTATTCAACGTATTGCTTTTACCTCGCTGTACAGCAGTATACTAAGTGATTTTTTGAAAGACAGGCGGTTGGCCTTGTTGGAAGAATTGCTACACCCTTATAAAGGAAGGGTAGGCGAATTTGAAAAAGACGGATTGGTTGTGAATCATTACATTAATACGGAAGATAGCCAGTATAAACAGTTGGGTTGGCATACAGATAGCCCCAGGGATATTTTTCTTGGCTCGCGTATAATGCCAATGCTTAATGTAGGATTACACCTTGATGACTATCCATTTGAAAAAGGAGGATTGCGTGTACTAACAGGAACCCATACCCAGGGATTATTCAAATTGCTTTTCAGGAAAAAATATTTCGTAGACAATGATCCCGATCCAAACGAAGTGGGATTTAATATTGAAGCCGGTGATCTTACGATTCACGATGGACGGCTATGGCATAGGGTACAACGCTCTCCTTACATTGGTGAAGAAAGCCGTAGGCGGGTAATGTATATTCCTATTGTAACGGGCAGCTATAGACCCAAAGATGCCAATAGTCCTACACCTTTTTATCACAAATTAGCGCTTCCCAAACTCGAACGGTACAAGGAAAACCTGCGTTGGCATAATCTAAAAGGTAAAGCTTCTCAGTTTTTTAAAATCAGCCCTTCGCAAAAAGAGCAGGAGCCGATACATTAAAATCAATCCTGGTTTGATATGCTCACATTCCTGAATGCCTTTATCATTTTTCTTTTTTATGTTGTTCCCCTTTTGGGGCAGAACCGCACAGATTTTGTTAGACAATTAAACTTTGATGTAATAAGAAATGGCAAAGTGGTTGGTCGAATGGTATGTAATAAATATAAAAAAAATGACACTACCGCTTACCTTAATGAATCAACCATACATATTTCTTTGATTATTGATGTTGCTATTTATAACAGGGTAGAAGGCACTTTTGTGCATGATTTATTGTGTAATGGAAGTATGCGACGTATTGTAAATGGCACTGAAAAAATCGATAACCATATTAAGAAAGCCAATGATAAATATCTTGTTACCGGTGATGGCAAATCCGGTGAAGTAAATGCTGCTATAAATTATACAACCGTTTGCCTTATGCATACCGAGCCAGAAAATATCTCACAGGTTTTTTCTGAAAACTTCAGACAATTTGTAGGGTTAAAAAAAATCGCAGCTCATAAGTATGCATTACAACTCCCTGATGGGAATGAAAATTACTATACCTATAAAGATGGCAATTGCATAGAAGTAGAAGTACCAACTACGTTTACTACTATTTATATAAAGCCATGCAGGTAAGAAAATATAGACAACAAGGTTGTAAATAAGACATAACTAATAAAATTGGGTTACTATGAAAAGTATTATTGTAAAAATGATATTTCTCATTTTAGTTTTTGCTGTAGATATGATAGAAGTGCGTGCAAATATTATCGTTGATAATAAAGATACTATACCTACACCCAACCGCGAATACTATATGAATAGAAGTAAATCTCAAAAAACAGGAGCAATAGTGATGGTAGGTGTTGGTAGTGTTGCTTTTGGAATTGGAATATGGGGAGCAATTATAGTTTGGCTCGAAAACGGAACTGAATTTTATTATCAACAGAAACATGGAAGTCCATGGACATACGGAGCTGTAGAATTATTGGAGGTGCGCTCGCCTTAGGCAGTATACCGGTTTTTCATGCGGCCCACATAAACAGAAGAAAAGCCAAATTGATGCCGTTGGTAAATCTGAAAATGGAAAGTATAATAATAAACATAATGCCTGGGCTTACCTCAACCATTTACCCGGCAGTAGGAATAAAATTAAAGTTTTGACGCTTGACGCACAGTCATTGATTACTCGGGAAAATATAAAATTCTTTTATAACGATTGTGTATCGCTCTTCACCCTTCTTATATATATGCTATCAGTTATGCATATGCCATCAATGAAGACATGCAATTTATCTGGTGACAAGAGTGCAATAGATAAAACCGGCTGATCTAGATTAGTATATTGAGCTTTTCTGGACTTTCACGACGTTACCCACCAGGAAGATCTTCTTTCATTAATCGCTCTACGGAAATAAACTTTACCAGTTTAAATATTAATTTGTACCTTATCCCTCTAACGATTGCTGAGCAGAACAAGCAGATAAATGACGTTTCTTATCTCTACCCTTAACGAAGCCCGCTGTTTACATACAGCGTAATGTGAAATATTAAAATCATTTCAGGTTTTAAATATAAAGTAACATGGCAAAAATTCTCTGCGTGCTATATGATGACCCTATTACAGGTTATCCTAAAACAACTATCCGTGATGGTATTCCTGCACTTACAAAATACCCGGGCGGTCAAACACTTCCTACTCCATCAAAAATAGACTTTACTCCAGGTCAGTTACTGGGAAGTGTTTCAGGAGCGCTTGGACTACGGAAATTTTTGGAAGATGCAGGACATCAATTGATCGTTACTTCTGATAAAGACGGACCGGAGTCCGTTTTTGAAAAAGAATTGACAGATGCAGACGTGGTTATCTCTCAACCATTCTGGCCTGCGTATCTTACTACAGAACGTATTGCTAAAGCAAAAAAATTAAAGCTGGCTATTACGGCCGGTATCGGCTCTGATCATGTGGCATTACAGGCTGCAATGGACAAAGGCATTACCGTTGCAGAAGTTACCTACTGCAACAGTATCAGCGTGGCGGAGCATGTGGTGATGATGATTTTATCACTCGTAAGAAATTACATTCCTTCTTATCAGTGGGTGGTAAAAGGTGGATGGAATATAGCCGATTGCGTGCAGCGCTCCTATGATGTGGAAGGAATGACAGTAGGTACGGTTGCCGCGGGTCGTATAGGGCTTGCTGTATTGCGCCGCCTGCATCCTTTTGATATGAAACTGCATTATACCGATCGTCATCGCTTGCCTAAAAATGTTGAAGATGAATTGAACCTTACTTATCATGCTGATGTAGAATCAATGATAAAAGTTTGCGATGTTGTTACGATCAATTGCCCGCTGCATCCGGAAACGGAAAATCTTTTCAACGAGAAACTCATCAGTAAAATGAAACGGGGCGCATACCTGGTAAATACTGCAAGAGGAAAAATATGCGATCGCAATGCTGTAGCTGCTGCATTAGAAAGCGGTCAACTGGCAGGTTATGCAGGCGATGTGTGGTTTCCACAACCAGCGCCGCAGGATCATCCCTGGCGTACCATGCCTCATCATGGTATGACGCCCCACATCTCCGGTTCCAGTCTTTCGGCACAAGCCCGGTATGCTGCAGGCACACGTGAAATACTTGAAAACTGGTTGAGCGGCAAACCTATCCGTGAAGAATATTTAATTGTTGACGGAGGTAAACTGGCAGGTACCGGTGCGCATTCCTATAGTGCGGGCAATGCCACAGCCGGTTCTGAAGAAGCCGCTGCATTTAAAACAATCGCGTAAATAATATTAATTAATACACTCACTATCAAAATTCAAACAGTATGTGTCAAAATCACGGTGTTGCCTACATCAAGCCAGGAGAAGTAGATATCCAGGAAATTGAGTACCCTAAGTTAGCGCTCGGTTCGCGCAAATGCGAACATGGTGTAATCCTTAAAATTGTATCCACCAATATATGTGGAAGTGATCAGCACATGGTTCGTGGTCGTACTACGGCGCCATCCGGTCTTATATTGGGTCACGAAATTACGGGACTGGTATTAGAAGCCGGAAGAGATGTGGAATTTATTAAAGTGGGAGACCTGGTATCTGTACCCTTCAATATTGCGTGTGGCCGTTGCCGTAACTGCAAGGAAGGAAAGACGGGCATTTGCCTGAACGTAAATCCTTCGCGCCCTGGCGCGGCATATGGGTATGTTGATATGGGTGGATGGGTTGGAGGACAGGCAGAGTATGTGATGGTGCCGTACGCCGATTTTAACCTGCTCAAATTTCCAGATAAAGATCAGGCGATGGCGAAAATAAAAGACCTCACACTTTTGTCTGATATATTCCCTACAGGTTTTCACGGCGCCGTTACAGCAGGCGTTGGCCCAGGTTCTATTGTGTATGTAGCAGGTGCAGGTCCTGTGGGATTAGCCTGCGCTGCATCCTGTCATTTGTTGGGGGCTGCTGTAGTAATAGTTGGTGATATGATTCAGGAACGTTTAGACCAGGCAAAGAGTTTTGGTTGCGAAACCATCGATCTTCGTAAAGACACACCATTGCCTGACGCCATTGCTGCTATTGTAGGTACACCCGAAGTAGATAGCTTTGTAGATTGTGTAGGCTTTGAAGCAAGAGGACATGGTACTGAAGCCGGTACAGAACATCCTGCCACAGTACTCAACACTGCAATGGCGGTTACCCGTGCTGGTGGTGCTATTGGCATCCCGGGTTTATACGTTACCGGCGATCCTGGTGCCAAAGACGATGCCGCCAAAGAGGGAAGCCTTCGCATCCGTATTGGTTTAGGCTGGGCAAAATCACATTCTTTCTACACAGGTCAGTGCCCGGTAATGAAATACCATCGTGCATTAATGAATGCCATCTTATTTGACAAGATCAAGATTGCAAAAGCTGTAAATGTGGAAGTGATTTCATTAAAAGACGCACCAAGAGGATACAAAGACTTTGATAAGGGCGCTGCAAAAAAATTCGTAATAGATCCGCATGGTTTGATTGCGAATTAAATGATTATAAATTTTGTGCAAGCCTCCGGAAACGGAGGCTTTTTTTTGTACAGCTTTGTCATTGCCCTACTGTATGTAGCTTATATTTTTTGACGGAAGAATATACCTGCCAACAGTTAGCACCATGTGCACTATTGCGTTTTTATTTCAAACCATGTATCCATTTCTCCATCTCTTACACGGATAATTTTGGCATCATCCTTAAAACTTATATGAACCATATAGGTAGGTTTGCCATTGCTGTTGAGTGTTTCAATTTCTTCCACATACTTAATAGTAAAATCGTAATAATTTCTTTTAACAAGATCACGTACCTCAAACGGCATTTTATCTTCAGAATATCCTTTTAAGGTGCCTTCCCATTTCCCTTTTTTACTATAATGTATGATGTAGTTTGTATTATCTTTTTTACAGGTAGCAGTTAGTTTACCGTCAGCGTGCTGCTGCCAGGTTTCATCATCTACGCCCTCACACCTGTTTTTGAAATCGATAACTGCATTGCTATTAATGCTGTTCAGGTAAACCTTTTCTCCGTTAGCAGATAGTCGTAAACCACGTGCCTTTACGTAACCATTTTCAATATTGCTGGTGGAGAAAACCGGTGTACTTTTTTTGCTGGTGCTCTGTGCTGTAGCATCCATAAGCATAGTAATACTGAAAATAACGGCAATAAAAATATTTACTTTCATACAATGATTGTTAGTGGTTAAAAATTTTGATTAAGTATTCAGTGCTCCCGTTTTAATTAAAGATTGGAGCATAGAATGAATGTTGCATCAATTCAATCTGCAAAATTTTTTTAACAGAAATATATTGCAGGATATAAGCCTGTACTGCTTTTCAGGCGCCAGGCGCCGTTAACTAGATAACTATATTTTTGAAGCAAGTGAATATCAAAGAAATAATCTGATGCATATGCAGGAACGAAGTATTTTTATTAAAATATTACAAACAGAATCAGGTATCAACAATGGAGCCAGCAGCTATATTTTTACAATCGGTAAAAGCTATTTGTCCCAACCTCACTGATGCTGAACTTGAAGCGTTTAGCTCGAGGCTTTCATTTATGGAATTAAAGAAGAAAGAACTTTTTGTGCAGGCAGGTAAAATACAAAAGTCGATAGGTTTTATAGCTACGGGTTTGGTGCGTTCTTTTTTTATTGATAATGATGGAAATGAAACAACCGTTGGGTTTTATGCAGAGAGCGACTATGCAACACATTATCCCGCATTTATTGCTCAAAAGCCCAGCAGTTATACTATACAATGTTTGGAACCAACTACAATGGTTTGTCTTTCATTTGGAGACATGCAGAATATATACAAGCAGCTTCCTGCATTTGAAAGATATGGGCGCCTGGTAGCAGAAGAAATTTTGAAACGGCAACAGGCGCGTATTGAGAGTTTCATATTTCAAACAGCGGAGGAACGTTATCTCAACTTTACTGAACATTATCCCACTTTGTTCAACAGGATCTCACTATCTCAGCTTTGCAGTTATCTTGGCATAGAACGGCAATCGCTTACGCGTATCCGGCAGAAATTAGCACACCAATAATTTTTTGACACATTTGTGTCAGGTGTGCCTCTCCCTTAATTAGCAGCTTTGCAGTATCAATTTAATACATACTGCCATGACAAAGAAAATCTTACTTATACTCGGACATCCTTCTCAAAATTCTTTTTGCAAAGGTTTATTGGATGCTTACAAAACAGGCGCAGAAACTTCAGGAGCTGAATGCAAAACGCTTTATATCTCCGATCTGAATTTTAATGTAAACCTTTCAGACGGATATAAAAATGGTGAAGCAATGAATCTTGAAGCAGACCTGGTTGCTTCACAGCAGCTCATTGCATGGGCAGATCATATAGTGATGGCATACCCAAACTGGTGGGGTTTTATGCCTGCTGTTACCAAAGGTTTTATAGACAGGATATTTCTTCCGGGCTTTGCTTTTAAACATCATTCAGGAAAAATATTTCCCGAAAAATTATTAAAAGGAAAAAGTATGAGGCTGCTGGTAACAATGGATACACCAAAATGGTGGTTCTATCTTATCTACCGCGCATCACAATACCAGATCCTGAAAAATATTGTATTCGGATACGTTGGGTTTGACCCCATCCGCTTTTCCACTTTTGGATTTATAAGAAAATCAACTGAAAGCCTGCGGAATAAATGGTTAAAAAAAGTAGAACAACTGGGTGTGCGGTTTTCGTAATTATTTTTTACAATCGCTTTGCATAGGTTCAGGATCAGTTTTCATAACTTAGTTGTATACGCTAATAACTTTTAATAAGTCTCATGAAAATTTTCTTTTTTACCTTTTCTATCCTGAGTGCTGTCATTCACCCAGCGCTTGCCCAGCAGAACAATTATGATCATAGTTTACTGCTGGAAGCTACCACCGATACAACGGCGAATGTAAGTTTTGGCGATTTTAATGGCGACGGTCATCTTGATATGCTGTTGGTAAAAGGAAGACACTGGCCTATAATCGACAAGGTGCTGCTGGGCGACGGAAAGGGTAACATACAAAAGGCATATAACCTTGGGAGCATTGCAGATCGCTCATATACCGGTGGGCTGGCTGATTTTAATGGAGATGGTTTCACTGATATTGCTGTTAGCAATGATGCACCGGATAAGAAACTGATTTACTTTAACGACGGCAAAGGCAATTTTAAAATTGGATCCGAATTCGGGCTTCCTGAATGGCCTACAAGGAATTTATCTATCGCTGATATTAATGCAGATGGATTGCCGGATATTATTTTGGCAAACAGGGGGGATATAGGAAAGACATCTAACTATATATGCTTCAACAAAGGAAAAGGACAATTTACAGCAGATTGCATGGCGTTTGCTCCTTACCCTGCCACAACAATATTTCCTGCAGATATTAATAAAGATGGTTTTGTTGATCTTGTAGTTCCCTACCGGGATAGCGGCCAGAGTTATGTGTATATGGGTAGTTCAGATTTTACTTTTCCTGAAACCCGTCGTGTTCCATTCGGGCCGCCAGACGCTACCATCCGTATGGCAGCAGTAGCAGATTTTAACGGAGACAATTTACCTGACATTGTAATGATAGACGAATTCAAAGGCGTGTATCTTTATACTGGACAAAAAGATCAAACCTTTTCGGCGGGTATTTCTTTAGCTGATAAAACGATAGTGCCCTACGCACTGGCCATTGCTGATTTAAATAATGATAAGAAGCCTGATATTATTGTAGGGCATGTAGAAGCGCCGTCAACCATATTTTTTAATGATGGAACAGGCAGCAAGTTTACATCCGTTTCTTTTGGAGATGCAAAGGGTACAGTGTATGCTTTTGCTGTGGGCGATTTTAATGAAGATGGAATACCTGATATTGCGGCTGCACGTTCAGATGCTACGAACGTTTTGTACTTTGGGAATAGCAAATTGAAAAATCGGAAAATGAAATGATGGAACAAGCTTAGTGACATACTTTACGGTTGGACAATAACAAACAGTATGCAACAATGGAAATAGATATCAATCAAAAGAAAATTTCGATTGGAGACAAATATCAAATCTTCACTGATGGGCAACCAACACACAGCGCAACAAGGGCTCTTTTCAAGCTGCTGCCTGAAGTTAATCTTTTTGAAAATGGTTTTGGTGAAAGAGCAAGAATGACCATTAATAAAAGATTTTCGTGGTTGAAAGCGAAATATGATATTACCCGCTGGGATAAAAATATTTTAGCGTTTACAACAAAATCGTATTGGAAGTTGCATTATCAATGCCAATGTGGTGCTGATGCTTATGATATTTATGGGCATCGGGGAAGAAAATATTCTATCTACAAAAACTATATTCAGGTTGCCTGGTGGGACAAGAAAGCTGTTTCATGGTTTGCTGGTGATAATTATAAAATAATTGCAGACAAAGATTGCGATACAAACCTGATTATTTCTTTTTGTTTAATCATCGATAATTTTTCGAGTGACAATCACGATGGGAACACTGCTACTTATGATATGGGAAATATTGGTTTCCGGGCACAAAAGTTTGACGAAAACTGGCAACCTAAGTATTAATAGAACTTCCATTAATTAGGCAATTGTAACCATTGTTGGTATTGAATACAGCAGCTATCAAACTATTTACAAATGAGTAAAGAACAAACAAAAGATCTTTTGAAGTTTCTTAAACCATTTGGGGAAGAGATAACGGATCTGGTTATGTGGCTCAGAGATTTTGCATGGGATGTATGCCCCCAGGCCAATGAACTGATTTACGACAACTACAATGCTGTTGCCTTTGGCTGGAGCCCTACAGATAGAGTGGGACACACCATCTGTTCTATAGCAGTTGGACGGTCAAGTAAAAATATTCATTTCGGATTTTATTGGGGTAGTGAAATTGCCGACCCTGACAAGATGCTGTTAGGGGAGGGCAACCAGTACCGGTATATTCTTGTTACAGACAAAAAGAAATTTCCAAAGGCATATATTAAGAAGCTTGTAAAAGAAGCATACGCCAATTCCCTTGCAAAGGTTAAAGACCAAAAGCAGCTTGTGAGCGGGCTTACCATCGTAAAATCGATTTCAGACAAAAAACGCCCGGAAAAGGCAAAGAAAGCAGCTAAAGCTAAAAAGAAGTAACAAAAAAACAATATCGGCAAAACCTGCCTCCGATAAAGGTTTGCAAGCACAGTTTGTAGAGGAGTTGCTTATAAGTACAGGTAACGCGTTCGACTATACGCTCATTTTCCAGCTTTATTTAATAACTTCAACAGGTATTTCCGAATTAGCATTTTTTGCTGTGCCACACAATCGCAGTGTTCCTGCATTCCTAAATACAAATATATTTTGCATTGCCTCATGAGAGATTTCCAAACCGGAAATAGTAATGCTCCTTTTTATATCAAATACAATTTAAAAAAATGCAACCCACAACTTCAACATTCAACAACAAAGCAGGACTCAAAATTTTTACACGTACATGGTTACCCGAAGCAAATATCCGCGGCGTAATCGTAATTGTTCATGGCTTAAATTCTCATAGTGGCTATTACCAATGGGTTGCCGATGAATTTACAGCGGCGCAGTATGCAGTATATGCGCTTGACCTGGAAGGTCGCGGACAATCTGAAGGGGAACGTTTTTATGTGCAAAGCATTTATGATTATGTAGATGAAGTTGATCAATTGGTTGATATTGCAAAAGCGGCACACCAGGCATTACCTCTGTTTGTGTTAGGACACAGCGCAGGAGGAGTGGTTTCCTGTTTGTATACATTAGAGCACCAGGAAAAGATCAACGGGTTGATTTGTGAAAGCTTTGCTTTCCAGGTTCCTGCCCCTGATTTTGTGTTGACCGTATTAAAAGGATTGAGTCATATAGCACCTCACCTGCATACAGTAACACTCAAGAATGTAGATTTTTCCCGTGATGCAGCAGTAGTAGAAGCCATGAATAATGATCCATTGATTGCGCATGAATCGCAGCCAACAAAAACGATGGAACAATTGGTAATTGCCGACGAGCGGTTGAAAAAGGAATTTTCATTAATCACATTGCCTGTTTTGATATTGCATGGCACAAGCGACAAGGCTACTAAATATAGCGGAAGCCAGTTTTTTTATGATAATGCAGGAAGTTCTGACAAAACACTTAAGCTGTATGAAGGGCATTATCACGATTTACTAAATGATTTAGACAAAGAGAAAGTAATAGCTGATATTAAGGAGTGGGTGATTGCACGCAGTTAAAGCAACAGGATATACAAACCAGGTGTTTTCGGATTTTATTGTAAATACAAAAGCCCAAAAGAAATTTTGGGCTTTTGTATTTATCGAAAGCTGAAGGCATTAGTTTACCTGATAATTCTTATTCTGTGTATTACTTTGGGTTGTTTGATCTTTGCGATAAATGAAATGAGGGCGATAAGAAATAAAGCGCCAAAAATTAAAATGACATTAGTCGTGCCTAAAGAAGCCAACACTAAAACAATACCCGCCATTGAATGGTATTGCTTGCCAGACACATCATATTCTATATCATGTTCTATTCCGGTTGCAATATAAAACGTCCACAGGAACAGCGCCGCTATAACTATCATCGCTATCAAAGGTTTTTTCCCTGCTTTTAGTTTAGAATATGTTTCTGTGTCGCTTTTTGAGTTAGGCAAATTCGTTTTAAAAAAATCAAAAATTTCTTTTTTCCTGGATGGATCTGTTATTCTTAAATGTTCAGTGGAATCGTTGCCAAAAAATATTTCAATATATGATTTCCCTTGTTCCATGTGTATCGCTTTTACATAGCGAAGCGGGATCTCCATAAAATTGCTGGAAGGGAAAATCTGATGATTGAAATTGTATACCACGTCTTCCACTTCATTCTCTTTTGGATTGACTTTATAAATCGATTGATTAGCATAGGCAATTATTTTGTCGTTTCCTTTTTCGTTGCTTCTCCAGAGTTTCATTATAAATGAATTTATTGAAAGATATTTTTAAATGGATGTATTCTGCCAGATAGTTTAACTGTTTAAATATTTATTTGGAATATTGGGTGAAACATAATCTATTCCATAACCAGCTTTTAATAGTATGGTTATTACTTCATAAATCTGTTGTTCTGTTCTTTGAAACTGGCGGAGCAATCCCATCATTGCATAACTTATCGGGTTAACAGAAGGAATGAATGTTTCCCACTCGTAACCCTTACCCCAAATCAGTCCGGGTATGGTTAGGGATAAATCTGCATTTTGGAAAACAAGGAATTTCATAACATCCACGCAGGCATTGTTGTGCTGGTTGACGGTATGAAAAATGGGAGTTTGTCCACCAAAGCCCTTGCTGTCTACACCAGCTTTTGTATTAATATCCGCTCCATGTTTTACAAGTGTTTGCGCACAGTTAAGGTGATTGTATTCAGCGCAGATGTGCAGGAGAGAAGCTTCATGTAGCGGAGTAAAAGTACAGTCCAATGAATATCTGGTTGATAACAATGTTTTATTGTTTACTATATAGTTGTCAAGTGCATTGGCATCATCCAGTAAAATTGCCAGCAATACTTTGTCATCAAACTTTACACCGTAATCAACAAATACTTTAATACAGTTTTTAAACCGGGGTCCACGGAGATACATATTGATCATCTCATAAATAAGTGGTTTGCCTTTGTGTATTTGATTAGGATCAACGCCATTTTCAAAACATTCTTTTATTCCTTCTACCGAATGCGTTTCAAAATCTCCTATTATTTTTTGTAGATAGTTCATTTGAAATAATTAAGCGGGTTTATATAAAGGAATGTAAGATTTGTTAAGACAAAATTTTTTCAATAGCTGCATACCCTTTTTTCTTTGCCCATGCCAGCGGCGTTGCCCATGAAGCCCCTGCTTTTTTTATATCAGCCCCCTGCTTAAGGAGATATTGAACCATTTCTATGTGCCCCCATCTTGCGGCCATAGCTAATGGCGTTGATTGATATTCTTCTTCCACGGCATTTATGTTTGCTCCATATTGTATAAGCAGTTCAGCTTTTTCTATATTTCCCTTTTGCGCCATATCGTGTAAAATAGTTACATGATGCCAACTCATGGTATTGGGGCTCATTCCCTTTGCCATCATATATTTTGCTCCATCATTGTGCTCGAAGTAATAATACTGGGTCCATTTTAAAATAGCGGGAACCTTTGCACCATATTGCATCAGCACGTCAATCATGTTTCTATGATTTTCCTTTGCAGGCATCATTAAAATTCCTTCGCCCCAAAAATAGGTTTCGTCCAAAGCAAACACAGGATTTTCCTTTAAGATCTTTTCCGTTTTATTTACGTCATTATTATCGACAGCCTTTTCAAATTCGGCTTGTAGCTCATTTCTTTTAAAATGGATCCTCCCATTATCTCCGCTAAATTTTTGACGCTCAGGATGCGCTGTATAATCCTTTAGTAAAACTGCTATTTCATTATAATTTCTATCTTCCGCTATTGTTTCAAGACTATCCCCAAACGGATATGTTTTATAGTTTGGGGCATAAGCGCCTTTTTTCAATAAATAGTTCACTAATTCAATATGCCCTTCCCGAACTGCCAAATGAATGGGTGGTGTATAATTGTATTGCGCATACAGTAACTCCGGTTGTACTTTAACCATTTCCTTTACTGCGTTTATATTTCCATTATAGCATGCAACAAGGAGCTTCCAAACCGTGGTGGTAGTAGCAACTGCATCATTGGCAATATCCATCGGTAGTTCTGATTTCAGTTCATTCGGTTGCAGCATATAGTTGAGTATAGAGGTATGTCTAAATGTAGAATAATGCTGAAAAATTCACCACTCATATATTACCAGGTAACAGAAAACACATTTTACGACAGTAGTTTCTAAAGAGTACAATTTTTTCCCTCAATGATAAACGTTCTTTGGTTTCCATTGTTCTCTACAACCATTTTTCCATGATAAATTAAAGCGCCAAAATTGTTGCTATCTGCTTCGTATGTTAATGTAAGAATATACCCGCTTCCTTTATAAACTTCAATTGTTTCCCTTTGTATCGAATGAGATTTTTCAAATGTGAGTAAAATCTCTTTTTTATCAACAGTGATTATTGCAGTTCTGATTGGCGCATGCTCATCTGTTGTATCTACTGTGCCTGTTTGTAATAAAACTTCATTCAGTTCTTCTATTGATTGTAAATCGTCTGCAAATATTTTTTCACAATGAAGTAAATCAGAACTGTGTCTTACAATTTCGATATTGAGGTTGTTGTTGATGCTGGTGCTGGCGTTGGTGCAGGAAAAAGCAAAAACAACAATCAATAGCAAGACTTTGAGGTTCATCGCAAAGGAATATTATTTTCTTACTCAATCCTTAGGCTCCCATAATTCAATTTTATTGCCTTCAAGGTCAATGATGTGAACAAATTTTCCGTACTCCGTATCGTCTATTTTGTCTACAATTGTTACGCCTTCATTTTTTAGTTGCTCTACAAGTGCTTCCAGGTTTTCAACTCTATAGTTTATCATGAAGTCTTTTGTGGAAGGCTCAAAATATTTGGTGGTTTCAGCAAAAGGGTTCCATTGAGTAAGCCCCTTTTTTGTGCTGTCTTCCAGTTCACGCCATTCAAAGCTTGTTCCATATGGAGTGGTGTCAAAGCCAAGATGTTTTTTATACCATTCATTAACTGCTTTGGGGTCTTTAGATTTAAAAAAAATGCCGCCTATTCCTGTTACCTTTTTCATTTTTGTAGTTTTAGAATTATTTTGTTTGACAATGATTGTTTTGAACGCAAAACCCAAACAGAATGAAGTGAGAACGCCGAGAATAAATATTGATATCTTGTTCATTTCGTAAAAGGTTTGTCTATGAAGTTAGCAACTAAAAGGCAAACCTGCGGGCAGGCAGTAGGCGAATTTCTGGTTGCGGTTTGAATTTTTTCGTTACCGGATCTATAGTTCCAGGCGCATTTCTAATAAGTTTGGCTTAAACCCGGCTTTCAGGTATGCGTTTTTAGCTGTTGTGTTTTCGTTGTATACTTCTAACCGAACTTCTGTTAAGTTTTGTTTTTTAGCCCAATCCATAAGTGCCTGTAAAATTTTTTGATTGATGCCTTGTCCACGAAATGCAGGTTTTACATACATAAAGCCGAGGTAAGCGTATGATGTATATTTTTGATAGGGCTTAGCCGGTAAAATTTTGGCGTAGCCTGAACCTACAATTTCATTATTAACTACTGCCACTAATACTTCAGCGCTTACGGATCTGATAAGCGCTATTAAATCATAATAATGAATTTCACCTTCTTTTAAAGTAAGATCAATAGGCCGTTCCGTTTCTATTATTCCTTTTTCGAAACTCAGCAGTATTTCAATGTCTGTTTCAATGGCTTTTCGTATTTCTACAGTCACGGCGGAAAATATTTTGATTAATAATGCAGTTGAATAAATGAAATCATGGAATGGTATCGGTTGTTATTTGTGATAGTATGCTTTGTTGCCGGAAAGCTTATATCTTTCATTGGCTATACTATCAAGCCATTTATCTGTAATTTTCTCAATAACAAATCTCAACGGTCGTTTCCCCTGGGCACCTTCGGCTCTTCTGCTACCTCCTGTGGAATCAATTTTCATTTTTTCATTATCCACGGTTGTTAAGCTGTCAATCAGGGTATAATCATCGTCTGTTAAAATTGGCTCAGTAAATCCGCTGTGGTCTGAGCTGATAATTTCCCGGATAGCATTGGAATTATTATAACCCTTAATAAGCATCTGCCGGAAGTAGGTGAGTTTAAATTGGTCAGTATAAATAGATTTGTATGCGGCCTTTTGCGAGGCTGAACCATGTGTGCTTTTGCAATTTAATCCTGCAAGAACAACGAATAAAAGAATAATGCAGATTGATGTGTTTTTCGCGGTCATACAATTGATTAAAAATGATAGTTTGAAAATTGGTTTGTATTATTTACAATAAGCTTCTAAATCTGGATTTATTTTTTCACCTAGTTTTAATAGCCTTTTATAATCTTCGCATACACCGTTTTTATCATCCTGTTGGATTTTTATATATATCCTGTTATTTATTGCACCGGTATTCTTTGGATTTTCCCGGATCACGATATCAAAATCTTCCAATGCACCTTTGAAATCTTTCAACATGGCACGTGCCTGCCCCCTGATATCAAATCCTCTGTAATCTGCAGGATTTAATTCAATGGAGATATTAGCATCGGCTAATGCTTCTTTTGTATTTCCAGCCATAATATTATTGATGGCTCTGTTTACATAAGAGTCAGCATTTTGGGAATCAAGTTTAATAGCTGATGTAAAATCTTTTATGGCGTCAATATAATGTTTCAATTCTCCATTGCAGTATCCTCTGAAGTTATAAGCATTTGCAAAATCTGGATTTAAAACGATACTTTGGCTTAAATCCTTAATGGCGTTTTCGTAGTCTTGTAAATAGTATTTGCTTTCCCCTCTTTGATGAAAAGCTTCAGAATTATTGGGATTTAACTGTATGGATTTGTCATAATCCTTGATGGCATCTTTATAATTTTTCATTTCGCTTTTAAACATACCGCGATTCAGAAAAACAAGGAAACTGCTGGAATCCAGGCTTATCGCTTTGTTAAACGACTTGATTCCGTTGCTGAATTGTTTTGCGTTACCTTCTGCAGCAGCTTTTTTAGCATAATATTCCGCTACCTCAGGATTTAGAAGAATTGCTTTGTTCAGCAAATCAATTTCTTCAACATATTTCTTTTCGTTTCTTTTTTCAGTTGACTGTAACAGTAAATCATGGATGGCTAACCATTTCTTACAATTAAAATTCTTTTTGAATTTGGCATCGGTTGATAATGTGTTCCATCTATCCAGATCTGCACAAGCCTCATTTAATTTGCCCAGTTTGTATTCGATGGTAGCCCTGGTTTTATAAGCGTCAGCATCGGTAGTTAATTTTAAAGCTTCATTAATATCTTTCAATGCTTCATTGTAAGATTTGATGCCAGCTTTTGCTTCGGCTCTATTCGCATAGGCGTTGGCTTTTCCCGGATCAATTGCAAGGGCTTTATTAAATTCAATAATGGCTTCCTTGTATCGGAACAATCCCATGTTTGCTAAACCAATGTTATTAAATATAGTGTTATCGTCGGGGAATAAATGATGATATCTTTCAAGATCTTTTAAAGCTCCTTCATAATCTTCGTATTTGATTTTTGCGGTGCCCAGCAAAAAAAGATTTTTCTCGTACTCAGGATTTAACTGAATGGTTTTGTTTAAATAAAAAATGGCCTTTGCGTATAGGTTCAATCTATAAGAAGAGATACCAATACCATTCATTGATTGAATATCATCAGGGTCTTCCTTCAGCGCTAGCTCAAAGTTTTGAATTGCTTTCTCGTATTCTTCATGCTGAAAACTTGATACACCTGCATTAAAATAGATCTGGTTTATGTTTTGACTAAAGCAAACAAATTGCGTAAGCAATAAAACGAATAATAAATAAATTCTTCCCATTATTGTTTTTTTCTGATCATTGAGTGTAGTTAGTCTGTTTTTACAAGCACCCGTTTCCAGGTTTTGTTATCTCCGATAATTAAAGTATCACCTTTTAAAACAAATTGCCGCGGTTGATCCGTATCGATGTACCAGGGCATGGAGCCTCCTTTAACGTGATGCGTTACGATTGATTTATTCAGATCAACTGTGTATGTGCCAAAATAACCAACTGAATTATAGTTTATCCATTGCTCCAGGTTTACATTGTATTTTTTTGCGGAATCTTCCGAAATTTTCAATGGTGTTTCAGAACAGATATTCAGATTAACTATACCATTGCGGGTGTAAGTAAAATATCCTTTCGGGTTTTTGCCATATGAATATGTCCATGTTGAAGTTGTGGGATCTAAGTCTGCGAATTCAATTAATCTCCAGGTACCTACCAACTTGCTTTCCTGTGTTTTTGCCTTCTTAATGCTGTTTTGTCCAAACAAATCAGCAACTAAGCCCAGGGCAAGCAGCAATAAAAGCTGAGGTCGTATCATTTGTAAAAAATTTTATGGCACGGTGTCAATACCGGTAATTTTATAAGTGTTCCGTTTTTTATTCAGGTAAATAAAACCTTGCAAACCTTCCCATTTTTTGGAAGGAGCAATAATAGGATATGAAAATACAAATCCGTTCCGTTTGTTTTTGTTGTTAACGGCGGGATAAAAAATGTTTGTTGCAAAAATTTGTTGTTTTTTAACAGCGTTTTTCACCGGGTTCTCAAAAAACACTTTGTACTGGCTTTCGTAAAACAATTTCCTGGTCACTTTAATGGTTGCCTGGTCATTATTTTTAAGCGTGGTGTCACCGATACAAGGTTTACAATAAAACGGAAATTCACAAAGACCCGCTAAGGCAGTTTTGTCGTTATTAGCAACAGCATTTTGAAAGACTGTCCAGAAGTGGTGTAAATCACTACTATCTTGAAGTGATATTGTTCTGTCAGCAGTAGCACCCTGTCCAAAAGAACTAAGCGAGTATATAAGCCCAAGTATTATTATTAGAACGTTTTTCATAAAAATAATATCTCAATAATGTAAAAGTTTGCACAGGTAGCGGATGCAGGAAAATCAGAAGACAAGGCGGATTGTGTAATTTAAATGTATAGCTATTTCCACATTCTCAAAAATAATTCGCCTCAAACATTGCCCTTAAAAATATCTTTCGGGGCTCGTAATAATTTCATGCAGGTAAGTAGAAAAGATAGGCTGTTCACTGCTTTTCCTAAAGAAATAATTGTAAATTAACACTGTGAAAAAATGAGCTGTTTGTTATCGGGTTACATTTGTTTTATCCTCTTTTACCAGTGACTGCTTTACATCAATACAACGACGAACAACTTGCCAAAATGCTTACTGGTCAGGATGGCAGTGCTGCATTTGAAATATTATACGACAGGTACTGGGAAAAACTTTTGATCCATAGTGTGCATTTGCTCGGCTCTGAGCCCGAAGCGGAAGAAGTAGTACAGAATGTTTTCATGAAAATCTGGAGATCACGTGATAAGATTGAGATCAGGAATACTTTCCACACCTATATTTCTTCCTGTGTGAAGTATGAAATCATCACGATGCTCGCTCTTCAAAAAAGGCAAAAAGAAGCAGACAGCTACCAGCTTTCAGGCGCAGTGGATGATCACTGTAATAACACACTCGAACAACTGGATTATGAATCTACAAGAAAACAATTGGAGGCGACTATCCTGCAGCTTCCCGAAAAATGCCAACTGGTATTTCGCCTGAGCAGGGAAGAAGGGCTTTCTGAAAAACAGATTTCCGGTCAATTGGCTATCTCTGGAAAAACCGTTCAGGCGCATATGACAAAAGCCCTGAAAACACTGCGTTCCAATCTGCAGCAATGTTTTTTTTCACTGTTATAACTTCTCTCTCCGGCAATATATTTTCTGTATTAAAAAGGCATGACCCACCGGGTTGATACCCGCGGGTCATGACACTTGACGATATTTGAGTTAGGGTTGAAGTAACCAGATTTTTGTATTGATATCATCTGTATTGCCCTGGCGTTGCACAGCGCTCGACCTGTTTTGCGTGTTGAGTGATTGCTCGTTCAGGGGATAGATATATCGTATCGGAACTTTATTATTATTTAAGTTGGCTGGCCCGGGAATAATGTCTGGCATATTTGTTCTACGCCAATCGAACCAGGCTTCCAGTCCGTTAAAATATAATGCTATCCATTTCTGTAATGCGATCTTAGACAGTTTTTCTTCGCTAGTACCAGTATAAGCAACGGATGATTGTGCCAGGTATCCCGCTGGCATTGCTATATCAAGGTTATAACTGGCAGGCACAACCGAAGTCCAGTAATCAAAATTGGCTTCTATACCATTGGCATAGTAAGTTGCCGCATCGCCGGTCGAAATTTTTGATTCCTCCCTCGCTTCAGCTAATATAAACTGCAGTTCGGCATACGTCATCAGCAGGGCGCGTGATGCAGCAGGATCCGGTGGCGCCTGCCCCTGGTCGTTACACACCAGGCATGCAAAAGTGTATCCTATTCTTGATACGCCCTGCACTCCGCCATTATAAGCAAGCGCATCCACGTCGCTAAGCCCGTTGGGAATACCGCTGAATTCAGGCGTGCCCAATGCAACGGAGGCCTGTGTTGGTCTTGCAAAAATTTTTATTCTTGGGTCATTCAACACTGTTAACCTGTCGGTGAGGGTTTTACTTACCCTGAACTCATCAAAGCTTCCTACTCTTGTTCCATACAGCGGCCATTGATTGGGTGCGGTTTGAAGATAAGTCAGCACTGCATTATCTTCATTGCCTTCAAATATGGGGTTGTTTACAGGGTCTCCTGTTATAGCCTGCATATCTGCCGACACATCTCTTTTCTTCGAGATACGCATCAGGTAACGGAGTCTTAGCGAATTGGCAAGTTTTCGCCATTTAATAATAGCACCAGTCCCGCCTCCATATAAAATATCTCCGTTTAAGGTAACACCAACATTGGGTGCAGCAAGCAGTTCATTGGCACTTTTAAGATCGGCAAGAATACCATTGTAAATGTCTTCCTGTTTATCGTATACCGGTTGGTAAATAGCATCTGTTTTTGCTTTACCCGCTTCTGAATAAGGTACATCACCATACGCATCGGTAACCAGTGAAAACATCCACGATTTCAAAATGAGCGCAACGCCATAATAAGGATTGCTTTGATCGTCACTAACCTTCGTGAAAAGATTCTGCAGGTTGCGGTAGTTATTGTATACTGTGCTCCAGATATCATTTTTTTCATTCCATCCGTAGCGGTCATCATTTACAAACTGCACTTTTGCGTGGTGCTGTACTACTATATTGCCGGTAGACCATGCTTCGTTTACCTGGCGATCCATCATGTTTTTAATTACGCCACTTAGTAGTAAATCAGGTTTAACATCTGTGGGATTATTTTTGTTGGTGTTGGTTTCTTCAAAATCTTTTTTACAGCCCGGGGTTATCCATACAAAACCAATAATCAGTATTATTTGAAACAGTTTCATTTGAGTTTAATTTTTTGTGATGATTATAATTTGAAACTGAGGTTTATGCCATAACTACGCACAGATGGCAGACTCATATACTCAATGCCCGGGAGTGCTGTTCCCCCTTTGTAAGCCATTGTTTCAGGATCAACATGCGGTACATTTGACCACAGGAAAAGATTACGCCCTACCAGTGAAACAGTAGTACCACGCAATGGTACTTTACCAAATACTTTATCGGGAATGGTATAACCAATCTGCAATTCCCTCAGCTTTACAAAAGATGCATCAAACATTACCCCTTCAGATATACCGCGTCCGCCGGTATATGCAGAATGCCACTGCCTTGGTTCCAACTTTGTTGTATTGGCTGTGAAAATGCCCGGCGAAGTTTGTACCACTCCATCGCCAATTACACCATTGCCTGGTTTTGAAAGATCATAACCATCTGCACGGCCTTCCAGCGTTTCAATGAGAATACCTCCTTCTCGACCAACTGTTTGTGTAAAGGAATATATTTTTCCACCCTGGCGGATATCAAACAAAAAGCTCAACCGCACACCTTTGTAATTAAAACTATTGCCAATCCCCATTAACCAATCCGGATTATAGTTGCCAAGTTTTACTCTGTTGGTAGTACCTATCGGGCGCCCATTGGCGCCAAACACCTGTTTTCCTAAATTTTCTCCTGACTTTTCATAATACGGTGCATTAGGATCTGTATCCTGTACTCTTGCATAGGCAATACCGTATATACCGCCCATACGTTCTCCCACTCTTGCTTCAATGCTCACACCTTCTTCATTTGCCATTACATAATTGGTCAATCCATCACTCAGCTCAACTACGCTGCTTCTGTTAGTAGAGAAATTGATAAAGGCATCCCAATTAAAATGTTTTGTCTTTATGGGCTTAACAGACAACGTTGCCTCAATGCCATAATTTTTTATTAAACCTGCATTAATGATTCTTGAGTTATATCCCGATGAAATAGACAATGGAATATTAAGGATCTGGTTTTTTGTTCTGCTCTGATAGTAGGTAAGATCCAGCCCGATCCTGTTGTTCAGGAACCGGATATCGGTACCAAATTCATATGCTGAACTGATCTCCGGTTTAAGATTCAGATTGGCGAGACTACCGGTTTCTCCATAGATCTGGGCAGCGCCAAATGGCTCACTGCGGCTATACGTTTGCGTAAAGGCAAAGGGATCGGTATCATTACCCACCTGCGCAAGACTTGCTCTCAGTTTAAAAAAGCTGATAGCTTTTGGCAGTGTTAGCATGTCGCTTACGATGGCACTCAATGCTACAGAAGAATAGAAATAGGAATTGTCTTCTTTGCCTAATGCTTTCAGATCTTCGGGAAGCGTTAAGGCACTGCTCCAATCATTGCGGCCTGTAAAATCTATGAACAATTTATTCTTGTAAGAAAGTCCAGCCGATCCATATACACTATTAATACGCTTGGCAACATTGTTCTGCTCAGATACGATGGCGATCCTGGAATTATTAAGACTATAAATTCCAGGAATGTTCAGTTGCCCCGCAACGTTTTCATTAAACCTTGATGACTGCCGCATGTTATTGCCGCCGAGTGTAGCACTGAATTCAAAATCAGTATTGATTTTTTTATTGGCTGTGAGCAACACATCACTGTTGCGTTCTTCATTTACGATGCCTGTTTCACGGTACTGACCATAAGGGAAGCGTTGCGTGCTGAAAGCCCGGCGATACTCCCTTCTTTCATTGCTCCAGTCTGTTGCTGTGCGCAACTGAAGGCTCAGCCAACTGGTGAAATCATATTTCAGTATCACGTTACCAATTATCCTGTCGTAAAACTGGCCATTGGTATTTTCATTCACAGTCAGGTAAGGATTGTCATGATAGTTATAGTTCCAGTTATACTGTTGCTGGTTTTCAAGTCCACGTTGCCACAGGCGTTCAAGGTCTTTGATCTGTACAGAGGCCGGCATCCAGCAATTAAACAGGAACATGATGCTCTCCGTTCCGTAACTGATAGAAGGCCTGTTATCACTTTCGCTTTTGATATAACTAACGAAAGCACGTACAGATAATTTATCAGTAAGATTATATCCACCTGAAACCGATACTGTATTTCTTTTCAAATCTGTGTTGGGCACAATACCTGTTTCATTAAGGTTAGTATAACTAAGCCTGAAATCGCCATGTTCATTACTGCCAGCCATAGCAACATTATTGGTTAAAGCATGACCGGTCTGCAGAAAATTTTTCAGGTTGTCGTTATCCGGCAGCCATGCTGAAGGAGTAATAACAGATCCTGCCGGGGCATTCATATCTCCCCCTGTAAAATCAATAGGGCTTCCGTTAAGGGTACGCGGTGAATTAAACTGCGGGAACGACTGACCTTTGAATGCAGGTCCCCAACCTTCATCTGTTCCATCCGACATACCACTGCCTCTTCCATCAACAAAGGCAAAATCATTACCACTTCCATTGCCCTGTCCATATACTTTCTGGTATTTCGGCAACTTCAAAGCAGATTCTAAGGTATAGTTACTATTCACTTCTACCCCAAAACCTTTTTGCTTTTTGCCACTTTTTGTTTTGATAAGAATCACGCCGTTTGCTGCTCTTGAACCATACAATGCAGCAGCAGCGGGGCCTTTTAATACACTCATGCTTTCAACATCATCGGGATTAATGAAACCCGCACCATTTCCAAAATCCACTTCAAGGTTGCCCCGGCCGGAGCCACCGGTGATGGCGTTACTGATAGGAACGCCATCAACTACATACAGCGGCTGGTTTTTATTAAGATCCAGGGAACGCTCACCCCTTATGGATACTCTTGAAGAACCACCGATACCAGAAGGACTGCCCACTACAGTAACGCCTGATACTTTACCAGCAAGTTGATTAACTACATTGGTTTCTCTTGCAACGGTAAGGTCTTCTCCTTTAACTTCCTGTATCGCGTATCCCAATTTCTTTTTTTCTTTTCTTAATCCGAGCGCTGTTACAGCTATTTCACTTAATGGATTTACTGCCGATCTTACAGCGATGTTCAATGCTGTTTTACCATTGAGAGGCCATTCTGTTCTTTCAATATTTGTTGCTGTAATTACAAGCGTAGCCTGGTCGTCTGTATTAGTCAAAGTGAAGTTTCCTCCCTCATCACTGGTGGTTCCCTTTGTGGTTCCTTTAATCACTATAGATGCGCCTGCAACAGGTTCTCCTGTTTCATTGATGATGCGGCCTTTAATGGTAACAGGTGGAGGAGCAGATGTTGTTGTGACAACAGGAGTGGGATTTGTTTTTGAAGTAATCACAATCATATTCTCCTTGATAATATAAGAGAATGCCTGATTACGCAGGCAAAGATCGAGTGCTTCCTGTACGCTTACATTTTTTACTTTAATGCTTACAGCGGGCGCCCCGGCAAGTAATTGCGCACTGTAAATAAAATCGTACCCCGTTTGTTTGTGAATAGCGCGGAAAATATTTTCCAGTTGCGCATTTTTTTCCGAAAGCGTAACATTTTGCGCATAGCTCCTTGCCGAAGCCTGCATACTGCAGGCAAAGATCAGGATGAAAGCGATTTTGCTCATGCGCAGGAAATTGATAATTGACTTTTCTGAAAATACATGGGTTCGTTTTGTACGATTCCTACGTTGGTTTTGGGAACTCAGGTCCTTTAACATAAATTTGATTTTGTTTGGGTGGTCATGAATTGCAGTCTCAAAAATGTTTATTTGTGAAAGGCCCATTCACGCCGTTTCGTATCTCACCACGAAACGGCATTTTTGTGACCTTTGGTTAGAGAAGATGTATTTTTTACATTATCACTACGATCCTGGCGGCATAACCTGGTTGGACAGGCGCTTCCATCCTGAATTTTACGGTGCCGGTCATAGACATTGCGTCGAGTAAAACAGCAGCATTGCTGCGCCTTGATACCACACCGCTGAAACTGATCGGGCGCTGAACGCCTTCGTACACAATCTCTGCATTATACCACCTGCTCACCTGCGCCATGATGGTTTGTATGTCTGCATTGGTAAGTTTAAAAGAACCGTTCTTCCACGCCATTACGGCTTCAAGATCAACTTTTGTATCAATAGCAATATCTCCTGAAGAGCGGAGCCCAGCCTGTTGATCTGGTGCTAACATTTTACGGGTGTTACTGTTGCTGATGGCTACCGATCCTTCCAGCAATGTTACTTTAGTATCACCTCCATTATTGTATGCGTTTATATTAAAGTGTGTACCTAATACTTCGGTTACGGTACCGTTAGTAGTTACGCGGAATTTTTTTTTCGGGTCTTTGGCAACCTCAAAGTAGGCTTCGCCTGTTATTTCTACTGTTCTTGTATCTGTACCAAAAACAACAGGATAACGAAGAGAACTTTCAGCGTTCAGCCAAACTTTAGAGCCATCAGATAATGTGAGTGTTACTACCTGGCTGCCCCGGGGAACCTTGAGTGTATTATATTCCATTTGGGTATCACTACCATCAGGAGTATATACAATTTCTCCTGCAGATTTATTGATTTTTGTTGTTCCTTCTATTGCTATTGATCCTTCTTTAGCGCTATCCAGTTCAATTACAGAACCGTTGCTTAATACCAGGGTAGCCTTTGGTATTTCCGGCGCCTTAATGTCAGAAACAATTGTTTTGGCAGGGGTGATGCCCGCCAGTTGTTGTTGTTTGTTGTTATGAAGGAAGAGATAAGTTGTAACAGCACAAGCAACCAATGTAACGGTTGCGGCTACTGCCCATTTCCATTTAAACAGCCGCCTGGGTTGTAATGCAATAACCCGGGCAACCTGTTCTTCGGCAGCTTCAAGTTCGAGCCTACTGGTAAGCTGGTTAAAAATCCTGTCTTTCAGTATTTGTCCTGAATCGGCACTTTGCCATTCTGTTAATTCAGGTGCATGGCGTGCATACCACGCTTCAAATATTTCTTTCTCCGATTCAGTAATCGTGCCATCAAGCCATTTTTGGGCAAGTATACGTGCAGTAGCAAGGTCGATCATGTACAATTATTTCCTCACCTATAGACTTCATTTAGCAGCACCACCCTTAGTGTGTTTAAAAATAAAAACTGCTTTTACGCAACAAAGAAATGATGTACGTTTATGCGACCCCGCTTAAAATATTCTATATGAACATTTGCAACAACAAGCCGCTTCTTTTTTCATCAATACCTTTCAAAGCGTTTCTTTTATTTTTGATAAGCTGTGCCTCATTCTTCACGGTTATGGCACAACAAAAGCCGGAAGCAATTCCTGACGCTACTGTTTCTTTTGGAAAAAGTAATGAACGTCCTGAAATTACTTACACAACGGGTACAACTGTGTATGAAGAAGTGCTGGATAAAGGCCAATTGATTGGTCTTTACTGGTCGGCAGGAGGATATGTTCAGAGAGAAAATGTGACATCTGAATTGCCGGAGAATAAAAATTTTTTAAACAATAGTTTCGAACTCGAGATTGACGGGCAGTCGCTTCAAACCGGCTGGGAATGGACTGGTGCTTACCAGCGAAAAGGAGAAAGAAATACCATTGAAGCCGTTGTTGAGTTAACGCATGAATACCGGCCTGTTACCATTAAAATAATTACACGACTGGATGGTTCGCCTATTCTTGCCCGTTACCTGGAGATTACCAACACCGGAAAAGTGCCAGCTTCCTTGTCCAAGGTCTGCTCTATGTCGGGCCTGTTATGGAATTTTAATCCTGAGTCTGAAGATGTGCAGGAAATTCCTTCATATACACTCGGTTATTTTGGAGGTATACAATGGGGACAGGAAGGAAGATTCTCGTGGGAAAAATTACCGCAGGAAACATTCAGGATTGACCGCAATTTAAGACCGCAGCAATTTGCTTCTCCTTACTATATCGTTCGTAATAATTTTAATGGTGAGATGTTTTTTATTGGATTAGCCTGCAGCGGTCGCTATTTTTCTGAATTCAGAAATGTGCGGGATAAAGGCAAATTGTATTTCACCGGCGGTCCCACAGCATATGGTTCATTACGGGTGATTGATCCGGGAGAAACAGTTAAAAGCCCTGAAACACATATGGGCCCAATACATGCAACACTCGACAAAGGAGTGGCGGCATGGTATAAGCATATGTACGGCAGTGTAATTCCTCCCAGACCCAAAGGCAAAGAAATGTATACCGTTGCAGGGAGAGTGGTTGAGAAACCCGGAGAGTGGATGCTGCGCGAAATGGATATAGCTGCTGAAATGGGCGTTGAAGCATTTATGGTAGACGCCGGTTGGTACGGTAATCATTTTGCAGAATGGCCGGAGAACAGGGGTGATTGGAATGAAGGAAGCTGGCTGCCAGGTGGTATTGCAGGTCTGCGCGATTATGCACATAAGAAAAAAATGCTGTTTGGTTTGTGGCATGAAGCTGAAGCTATTGTAAACACATCAAACACTTACAAAGCGCATCCTGATTGGTCAACTTTTAATGATACAAAGGATATGGGTGCATTAAACCTTGCCAAACCAGAAGCCCTCAAATATTTCCAGGATAATATTATCCACATTATGAGAGATTTTAAAGTTGATTTTTATAAGCTGGATTATAATGTTGAATTTCCTGATAGAACATCGGTAAACCTGAGAGAAAGTCCCTCGGGCAAATTAATTGAAAATGAATCCTGGCGCCACTATGAAGCAGTGTATAATATGTTTGATAAGGTTTTAAAAGAGTATCCTGATGTATGTCTTGAAAATTGTGCAAGCGGTGGTGGAAGAAATGATCTTGGTATGTTATCAAGATTCCATTATTCCTGCGAAAGTGATATTGGATCCTTCCCGCATAGCATATGCACCATTAACAGCATGAGTATGTTTATACCACCCAGCGCCATTTGCTATTATCATAACCATAATGTATATGCGCACCAACTGGCAGATATGAATACGCATTTAAGAGTTACGCTTTTTGCAGTACCGGTTTTTGTTGGCTTTGGTAGCCAGGCGGCAGACCGGAACACCGGCTATTTTAAAGAAATAAAAAGATACATCGAACTTAATAAAACATTTTGCCGCAGGGTGATGGGAAATAGCCCCGTTGTTTATCACCATACACCAGATGCTGCTGTAAACAATGGCGCACCCTGGTGCGTGTTGGAATATGCACGACAGGACCGCACCTGCGGCTACGCGGGAATTTTCAAATTAAAAAATGACATGAATGATAATGAATATGTTTTCAAACCCCGTGGTATTGATATATCCAGATCTTACAAAGTGTCTTTGGATAATGATGGACAAAGTCTTGTCATTTCAGGATGGGAGCTTTCACAAACCGGGATTAAAGTTCACCTGGACGCATCAAAGACCAGCGAATTAATTTTGTATGAAGTAAAGCAATAAAAGAATAGTGGATACTGGTTTGAAAAAATGTCACTATTAAATTTTGTATAAGTGTATAGTTGAGTATAATAAATTAACTTTCCCCATCAATAACAATCAACATGGATAATACAAGAGTATACAGAATGACTTTTGCCAGCGTGTACCCACTCTATATACAAAAGGTGGAACGGAAAGGGCGTACAAAAGAAGAGTTGGATACTATTATTTATTGGCTCACAGGGTACAATAAGCAAAGCTTGCAAAAGCAGATTGATAAGAAAACGGACTTTGAAACATTTTTCGCGCAGGCGCCGCAGCTCAATCCCAATGTGTCAATGATTACCGGGGTTATCTGCGGTTACCGTATTGAAGAGATCGAAGATCCGCTGATGAAAAAAGTACGCTATTTAGATAAGCTGGTGGATGAACTGGCAAAAGGGAAAAAAATGGAAAAAATTTTGAGGCAGTAACATGCTCGCTTTTTGTCGCCGGCACTCACTTCACACATTTCAACAGTTGACTATACTATACATTATGAACAGAATTATCCTGCTTGCTTTTTCCAGTGTGCTGTTTTTTCAAACCGGTACGGCACAAAGTGGCACTACATCTGCCGGTAGTGGAAAAATGAAACAGCTTAGTCCTTATTTTTCTTTCGCTACAAATACATCACCCCAGGGCTCGCTCAATAAAGAAAAACCAAAAGCTAATTTTTCCGCAGGTGAAAAAAAAGAACTCGGTTTTACCATCAAAATGTTGGTAAAGCTGCAGTCCTTCAAAGAAGAACAATCGCTATTAGAAATACCTGGTGCTGTGACCGTGAAATTAAGACAAGCAGATCCCACTAATAGAGACAGGCAAAATTATCCTGCCTTTCCTATGGCAGATGGCTCGCTTCCTGTATTGGAAGCTCACATTATACTTGCTTCACCTGTAATAAGTCTTTTCAAAAGGCAATTGGATATAGGATACCCATTGGCTGCATTGAAAAATCCATGGGGTGAGCATGAAGTGATTTTGAATTTTACCGGTGTTCGCTGGACGATATATGTAGACAATCAACTCATGGATAATGAATTTGCTATCGGTTACCCACAGTTAGGTGGCGATGTTGAGTGGGAGATCAATCCTGCAATGGTAAACAACGCAAGCATCTCTTTTCCCGCAATTATTCCTGAAAGAGATACGGTACATACAGACGCCTCTTTACCCGAAGTACAATACTGGACACCCCGCGGACACAATAGTTGGGTAGGTGATGTAGCTACGCTCTATTATAACGGACGCTATCATGTTTTTTATCTGTTCGACAGAAGACATCACGCCAGCAAGTTTGGTGTAGGTGGGCATTACTTCGAACATTTTTCTACTACAGATTTTATTACATGGACAGAACATGAAGCAGCAACACCTATAGAAGAACAATGGGAGACCATTGGAACGGGTGTTCCATTTGCGTATCATGATAAACTCTATATCTCTTACGGGTTGCATACTTCACGCATTTATCCAGACTCACTCACCATGTATCCCCGCATCATGGAGTATTATAAACAGCATCAAAAGACCGGTTATTTTTTGGGTGATGCAAACAAAGCATTCCCATCCGGCTCTACGTATTCGGTAAGTGCCGACAACATCAGCAACTTCAAAAAAAGTGGTGTGTTGTTTCACTACAGTGAGAACCCCAGTGTGTTTGTAACTCCGGAAGGAAAATTAAAAATGTATGCCAACTATAAAGCAAGAGGCACCTGGGAATCTGCATCGCTCGATAGTGGCTGGCATGCTACCGACCCTAACTTTCCTTTGGGTGGAGATTGTACCTTCTCCTTTACCTGGGGTAAATATGAATATATAGTGGGCGGTTTTGGCAGCATGTGGAAACGACTACGTGGTGAAACGGACTGGAAAGATGAAGTAGCAGCCGGGAAAGATTTTTATGATGGTCTGAACGTCCCTTCTGTATCTGCGGTTAGTGGTGGACGTTATATCTCTGCAGGATGGATCCCCATCAATAATGGTTGGGGTGGACCTATCATTATACATGAACTGATACAATTGCCTGATGGAAGGCTTCGTCCGAAATGGATGCAGGAGCTTATTCCAGAGCGTTTGGATACAGTAACATTATCCAAACGTTTGGAAGCAAATAGTTCCTTCGCTGCAAAAGATCATTCCTTCCTGCTTAGCTTTGATGTATATCCTGCAAAGAAAAAGAATGGACAGCTTTCGGTTGGCTTTTTAGCAGCCGGTGATAAAAGCGCTGCTATGCAGCTTGACCTTGGCGCCAATACTGCGCAATATAACGACGCCTCGAAGGAAGGTTTTGCAGCGGCGGAACATTCTCTAAGGCAAGGTGCTGCTCCGCATCATGTAGGTAATTATGCTGTTGAAAATCTCTCCGGAACAGATAAACCGTTTTCTGTAAGAATAGTTGTAAAGAATAATCCTAAATTGGGTGGCTCTGTTATAGATACCGAGATAGCGGGTCAAAATGCCCTCATCTCCTATCGCTCAGGGC
Organism: Agriterribacter sp.; assembly: GCA_047600465.1. GTDB lineage: Bacteria > Bacteroidota > Bacteroidia > Chitinophagales > Chitinophagaceae > Agriterribacter. The sequence continues at coordinate 603,072 of JASGKU010000004.1, read as the reverse complement.
TTACTGTTGAAAATATATCTTTCAATGTAAAAGAAACGATCATCAAAAATATTAAAGTGAGTAAGATTAACGACTGATCTTCTCATTCAGTTTAACAGATAAGCACATAACACAATTGCGTCAAATGAAAAATGGTTCTCCTTCCCTCAACAAAGATTATATCATTACCAAAACACTGATCCGTGCCGCCATTGTAGCTTCGCTTGGCGGTTTATTATTCGGCTTTGATACAGCGGTAATTGCAGGCACTACTTCTTCTATTCAAACCCTGTTCAGTCTTTCCGACTGGTCGATGGGTTTCGTGGTTTCTTCCGCACTTATAGGAACTATTATTGGAACCTTGGTGTCATCAAAACCCGGTGATATTTGGGGAAGAAGACAGAGCCTGAAAGTACTGGGCTTTTTATTTATTGTATCTGCATTAGGCTGTGCCTTTGCGTGGAATTTTTGGTCACTCTGTGCGTTCAGATTTATCGGCGGGCTGGCAATTGGCGGTTCGTCTGTGTTAGGGCCGATGTATATCGCAGAGATTTCACCTGCAAAACTCAGAGGTAGGCTGGTTATTCTTTTTCAATTCAATGTATGTCTCGGTATCCTGCTCGCTTATTTGTCCAATGCGTTGATCGAAGTAGTAAACCTCGACGCACTGCATGTGCAATGGAGGGTAATGTTAGGAATGGGTGCTTTACCCGCGCTGATCTTTACTGCCATGTTGTATACTATTCCCAGAAGTCCACGCTGGCTGATCTCCGTAAATAAATATGATGAAGCCAGGCGTACGCTGGAACTGATCGGAGAAGTACAGATAGATAAAGAAATGGAAGAAATTAAAACCTCGCTGAAATCAGACGCAGGTCAGTTTAAAGAAAAACTGTTCCAGAAAAAATATGCTTACGCCATTTTTTTAGGCGTTGCGGTGGCTGCGTTTAATCAATTTTCTTTTGTGAATGGATTTCTATATTATTTGAATGATACCTTAAATGAAATCGGCGCCAAGTTTGGCGGTAAGTTTCAGCCTGTAATTATTGGTGCAGCCAACCTCATCGCGGTTATTGTGGCATTACTTACCATTGATAAAATTGGCAGGAAAAAATTATTGCTGATCGGCTCCTGGGGCGCTGCTATTCCTTTGCTGTTGTGCGCCTATATTGCGTGGAGTAGGAACCTGACTGAATTATTCCCTTGGGGCATAGCCACTTTCATTTTATTTTTCTCCTACTCACAAGGCGCCGTTATATGGGTATACATCAGCGAGGTCTTTCCCAATAAAGTGAGGAGCAAGGGACTCTCACTCGGTAGCTTTACGCATTGGGCGCTGGCAGCTATTGCCGCACAGGTGTATCCCGTAATTGTAGCCATCCCCAAAATTGGATTATCTATTCCATTTTTATTTGGCGCTGTGATGATGATTGTGCAATTTTTTGTGGTAGGACTTTTCTTCCTTGAAACCAAGGGTGTTCCGCTGGAGCAACTGGAAGAAAAACTTGGGGTTACTGCAAAAGAAAATGCCGCTGCTGCCGCTATCAATACTTAAGGAATTATGCATTTTATTGGAATTGATATAGGCACAAGTTCTATTTGTGGTGTGGTATATGATGCAACACAGCAAACCACTTCGTCTGTAACTGTTGCCAATGAATCAGGAATAGATGCTGAACATCCCTGGGAAAAAATACAGGACCCAGTCTGGATTATCCGTTGCGTTACAAAAATCATCAAAAATTTTGAGTTAGAATATACAGATATCAAAGGCATAGGCATCACCGGTCAAATGCACGGAATTGTGTATGTAGATGAAAATGGAGCTGCGGTAAGTCCTTTATATACATGGCAAGATCAAAGGGGAAATCTTTCTATAGACAGTGATGTTACTTATGCTGCATTTTTAAGCAAACATTCTGGCTATCATGTGTCAACAGGCTTTGGATTAGTAACGCATTTTTATAATAGCAAAAATGCAATAGTGCCACAAGGTGCGGTGAAACTCTGTACCATTATGGATTATGCAGTGATGCAATTAACCGGCAGAAAAACACCGTTGATGGATTATACCAATGCTGCAGCACTTGGTTTTTTTGATATGGAGAAAAAGGAATTTGATTTTTCTTCCCTGGGCAACGTTGATATAGATATTTCTATATTACCCGAAATCCGCGAATCTGCTACGTTAGCGGATTATTATAATCAGCATATCCCTGTTTACTCCGCTATTGGCGATAACCAGGCAAGTTTTATTGGCGCTGTGCAAGACAAAGAAACATCAATCCATATAACTATTGGAACCAGTAGTCAGCTCTCTGTATATACCAATGATTGTATAAAAATAGAAGGACTTGATACAAGACCTTTTCCGGGAGGTGGTTATATTCTTGTAGGGGCTGCACTTTCTGGCGGACAATCACTCGCTGTTTTACAAACCTTTTTTGAAAGTGTTGTGAGATTAAGTAATAACAATAATACCATCACAGACTTTTATGAAATGATCAATGCCATTGCTTATAAGAAAGATGATCCAACTTCGCTTTCTGTTACAACCTTGTTCAATGGCAGTCGTATTGATTCCTTTGCAAAGGGAAGCATTTCCAATATCTCTGCAATAAACTTTACTGCAGATGAAATGATCCTTGGTTTTGTAAGAGGCATATGCAATGAAGTATTTCATTTTTATAATGCCATTCCTCACGAATTGAAAAAAAATAACCATACACTCATTGGTTCCGGAAACGCTATAAAAAAGAATCCGCTGCTTTGTAAAGTGCTTGAAGAAACATTTCAACTCCCGGTTGCGGTGTCCGTACATGATGAAGATGCGGCCTTCGGTGCATGTATGGCCGCAATGAGAGCTGGGAAATAAAATGATCGATACAAACCATTTCTTCTTGCCGTTTGATAACGGATGGATCATCTAAGTACTACTACCTAACAACAACCGGATAAAATCTTACCGCATTTCTTTACCGGTTATCATACGTTACATCCGCTATTGCAAAGAATAGCATTTAAAAATAACACCAGTGTTACAGCGTTTGTTTGCTCGTTATTAAACTTTTATTCACGCAGTAACAAAAACTATACAACCCTACACTTTTTTTATGAAAAACATTTTTTTCATCTGCATTGCAGGCTTAGCACTTCTTTCTTCATGCCAAAAAGATAATTCTGTATACAGCGATATACAGGCTGAAGACAGTTTACCCCAGGTAAGTCTTCCACACAGCATTGTCAGCATTTCAAACAATGCTCAAAATTATGATGCTGTTATTGAAAGTATTTACACAGGCGTAAATGCTGATGCTGGTGGTAAATTTCCAATACTTAGTGGTAAAAGCACAAAGCTTGTTTCTACCAATCTTGGAACAACCAGGTTCCTGGTAATAATCAACAAAACCGGATCAAACAAGAGCATTAGTATATTCGATAGTGATGGTGTTGAATATAGTAAAAATATCAGTGGTGTTGGACATGAAACATTGATTTTCGAAAATATTGTTGTTAAAGAAAACCAACCGGTTTCTTTGCAATACAACTTATCTGCCGTTGCTCTGCCAACTCCGGCAAAAGATTAATATTTTTCCTGGCGGAATTGTTTCATATTAGTTTAGGTCGCTGATTACAGCGACCTAATTTTTGGTAGAACCTGGGTTTAGATCTCTCTGTTGGCGTTTTGTATTTTTAGTATTTGTGGCACCATACATGTATACATCACCCACAACAAAATCAAAGGTCAAATTCCCGGGCACACTTTACTATCCAGGCTTCTTTGTAATTACATACGGAGATTTTATATTTGGAAACCGAACGACAGGGTGATTAATTACAACAGACTAAAAACGAATGAAGCGAACGAACTGCCAGGAGTTGTTACATATAGAGACCATTTCAGCTGCTTTTAAAAACAACCAGCAAGAGATAGCTGATCAAATCATTTCCTGTTTTTATTCCTGCTATCAGTCATTGTTTTTACAATGGGCAAAAATCACTTATCAACATTATCCTACAGATATAATTGAATTTGCAGCCAACAATGCTTTTACAGATGCTGTGCTTAAGTTAAAAGAAGCGGCGGTCCGTGGTGAATTGTATCAAAGCAATGCCAGTGTAAAAACAGTATTGCTGCATTACTGCAGAAATATGCTTTTACGTTATTTGAAAACTGAAACCAGGCTGGCCGAAAAAAACAAAAAACTGGAGGCTCATTTATCAGTCAATGCGGCTTATGGTGTAGAAACGGAAAATGAGTTTAGAGAAAAGCAACACCAGCATATTATGCAGGCTCTGGAAAAAATGACGCCTGCCGACAGGCAAATTATTCAATGGAAGCATATTGATGAAAAATCAAATGATGAGATTGCAGCACTTTTGGCTATTACAGTAGCTTCGGCCACCAATCGCATTTACAGATGTATGCAAAGATTGCGGGAGTTGGTTGAAAACATGGATAAACAAAACCATTAGCACATATTTAAAATCCTGGTATGTCCCTTACAAACGAACAATACGAAAAGATCAGCCGTTTTCTTAATTTGGAGATGGATGAGACTGAAATGGATGCGTTCGAAAAAGAATTGAATACTAACCCTGAAATGCGCCACCAGCTGGATTTTGAACAATCGCTGAGAGATGATTTTGCTGTGCACAATGTAACCAGTCTGCCCAATACAACACCTGTTCCGGCAACAACCGGCAAATTAAAAGGTATCCGAAAATGGTTGGCCATCAGCGCCGCTGTTATAACTGCATGTATACTCTTTAGCATACTTTGGCAAAAGCCGTCAAAAAAACCAGCTATCGTTAATAGAGAGGATATGGATACTACACAAAAAACAATCAACCAGGTAATAGCAATCACTCCTGCAAAAGACAGCAGTAAGGTTATTGATCTGTTGCAGCTATTCAATCAATATTTTAAAAAAGACGCAATACCCCAGCATTATCCTATGTACCTGGCGGAAGCCCTTACCAATTACGAGGCTGGCAACTATGCCACCCTGCAAAAATTAAGTTTAAACAACCTGCCTCAAACGCGGAGTATTAGTGAAACAGACAGCAAGGAAAATATTTTGACATGGGGACATTATTATAAAGGACTTGCCTTTTTACAAACGGGCAATACCAAAGAAGCTGCAATAAACCTCGATTGGGTATTGAACAATCAACCAGGAAAAGCTTTAAAAGCCAAAGCTCAATGGTACCTGGCGCTAACTTATTTAAAGGAAAACAACAAAGAAAAGGCTGTTGAGTTATGCAACAGCATAATTCAGCATAAAGAAAACCAGTTATTAATTGAAAATGCCAAAAAAATACTGGATATTGTAGGGAGGTGATTATTCCTTCCAAGACTACACTATGAAGTTTTTGTTAGCCTTACTATGTATATTTTTTTCTTTCCAGCTGCTTGCCCAGGAACAGGGTAATATAGATTCTGCAAAATATTATGTTAGTAAAGGTCAGGAGGCAAAAGCTTTACCTTTTGCAAAAAATCGTTTTGAAAGTATAAAAGATAGCAGCAACAATAACATTACGTATATATCCTTCGCAAGCATCATTGCTGATATTTACCGTGGAATTTTTAAGCCCGATAGCGCTTTGGTTTATTACATAAAAGCAGGTGAGCGTATAAAAAAGCAATATGGCGACAATAGCGAACAGTATGGAACTTCACTTGTACAAATAGCAGCTGTATATAGTGATATGGGACAATACCAGGAATCAGACCTCGTCTTTCAGCAGGCAAGTACTATTTTGGCGAAAATAGAAAATTCAAACAAGCGGTCATATGTTATGTGCTTAACGGAATATGCCGCCTTTTATATCACAACAGGCCGTTTAAATAAAGCAGAAGAATTATGCCTCATGGCATCTGACATTGCACTCAAAGGAACTGTTGACAAACTCGCCTATATCTTAGTGCTTGAAAAAATGGGTGGACTGTATGAAAGAATGGGATTGTATTCGAAGCAGGAAGCAGTAGTACTAAAGTATTTTGAGATGGCGAAAGAGCTATATGGTGAAAAAACGCCTAAATATGCCAGCTCCCTCAGTGGATTGGCAGGTTTATACCAGCACAATCATAAACTGGAAAAAGCCGACTCTTTATACAAAAGAGTGTTGGAAGCTAAAGAAAAAATATTCGGTAAAAACGCGGCCGCCAATATCACCATTTTAAACCATTTAGGGTTGGTAAATATGGAAATGAAAAAATACAAAACCGCTGAACAATATTTTAAGTCTGCTGTAGATATTATTAGTGAGAACGGCGGAGAAGAATCACCCATGTATCCGTATTGTGTAAAAAACCTGGCTAAACTGTATGCACTATCGGGCAGAAAAGCGTTGGCAGAACCATTGTTTCAAAAATCTTTGGCTACTTATAACCGGTTAGGATTAACACTGCATGCCGGCCGCGTAAAGTTATTGTATGATATGGCTGGTCTTTTATATGCCAATGATGCAGTGAAAGCTCCCATATATTTAAAGGAAGCAATGGATGCAGAGAATAAGCTCTTATTGGAAAAGCTGGATTATTTATCCGAAACAGAATTGCTCCTTTACTTAAAACGAATCAAAGAAGTTTCAGATAAGCCTTACCATTTTTTATTGCGCTATAAAAATTCTGAAATCATTAGTGCAGTTTACAACAGCAGGTTGTTTGCAAGCGGAATAGGATTACAAAATACCAGGACGTTGTATGAAAACATGGCGCAGTCAAAAGATAGTACACTTGCCACGCTTTGGAAAAATTACCTGCAGCAAAAAGCTTCTTATACAAAGCTGATGCTAACACCCGCAGCTCAAAGAAACACCAATATGGATTCTGTTGATGTCACACTTAATCAGCAGGAGAAAAATATATTACGCAGATCGGCAGATTACAGGAATATGAAAGAGAAATTGTCTGTAAAATGGCAGGATGTACAAAGCCATTTACAACCAGGTGAAGCAGCCATTGAATTTGTACGATTCAACCGCACTTTCAATTTATATGATGATACGAAGGCTGATACGTTTTTGTATGCAGCTTTGCTGGTTCGCCCTGAAGACAAAGCACCTCAGTTTGTGGTGCTTTGTGAAGAGAAGCAATTGATTGCCGGTATAAAAAAATTTCCATACAAAGCGATGATAAACAGCAGAGGGGAGCAGCAGGAAGGCAATGCAGAAAATGTAACCAATATACTGTTTAAGTTGCTGTGGCAACCATTGGAACCTTATCTTATCCATACTAAGGGTATATATTTTTCACCGGATGGTATACTGCACAGGGTAGCATTCTCTGCCATCCCTTACAGCAAACATCAACTACTCTGCGATAAGTATCAATTGATACAACTTACTTCTACCAGGCAGGTAGCTTTGAGGGAAACAAAAACTACTGCACCTGTTTCAATTGCCATGTTTGGTGGCATTAATTACAGTCATCAGTCTATCGACACAGGATCGGAGATGTATGCAAATTCGTATAATAAAAACCGCGGCGTTGACCTGGATTCTTTTTCTTATTTACCTCATACCTTGAAAGAGATCAATACGATAAAAACCGAGGCGGAAGCGTTGCAAAAACATGCGTTGGTTTTTACTGCCGATAATGCTACAGAAGCTGCTTTCAGAAACCTGGGTGGGAACAACTCGCCGGAAGCTATTCATTTTGCCACGCATGGCTTTACATTACCAGATAGTTCCTCGCAAACCAGCCATGCCGGGGCCTTCTTTAAAGCATCACACAACCCGCTGCTGCGATGCGGACTGATAATGGCAGGTGGTAATAAAGGCTGGAAAGGAACCGCAACTGTAAATGAAGACGATGGTATACTCACCGGGCTTGAAATAAGTTCTGTACAATTACCCAATACACAACTGGCTGTTTTATCTGCCTGCGAAACCGGGTTGGGAAAAATAGAAGGCAGTGAAGGTGTGTTTGGTTTACAACGGGCATTTAAGCTTTCAGGCGTTAACTATGTTATGGCCAGTCTTTGGCAGGTACCCGATAAAGAAACGGCTGAATTTATGGAAACTTTCTACTCTTGCTGGCTGGGTGGCAAAACCATTCGCGATGCTTTTTTTAATACCCAGCAAATGATGCGCAAAAAATATGCTCCCTACTACTGGGCCGGTTTTACGTTAGTTCAATAATTTTTTCTTCAGGGTGATGAGAACAGCAGCTTAAAAGCTATTAAGCTTGTAGCAATACAGCCGGGATGTTACAGCTATGCTTATGCGCTACGGTAATAACCAGCATACATCATCCATTAATCTTGTCCATTTGTCGGGATAATACTATCGCACATGGATTCAGTTATAATGCAATGGTCATACTGCTAAAAATATATTACCGGTAAACTGAAATTAGAAGCTTTAATTTCTTAAGTATACATTAAGATGAAAAAATTGATTTTTATTGCAGTTATTGCGTTGTTGAGTTTTTCATGCAAAAAAGAAAAAGAAAAGGATAATGTAATTGACAATAGTGGATCGCTGCTTGATACCAAGATTGACACAACCTGGAAAGCATCAGATGGCAGCACCATCAATATTAAAATAACAACATCCTATGGACCTAAAGATCCTTTGTTTAATGACAACAGGGATGCATACCATGCTACTTTATATTCAAAGGTGTTGTCTGGCAGCATAAAAAGTATCACCGTAAAACTCACTTACAGGCATTTTCCCAAGGATTATTCTGAATATGAAGTATCAACCGGGTATTCTTATCCCGTTGATGAAGAAGCTTTCTCTACTACCACCCTTGATCCTGCGGTTTTCCCTATACTTGAAATGTATCATTTTATCCCTGATCCGGGTCCAATTGATCGTATCGAAATCTCTTTGTAAATCAGGAATAATTACTGGGCAGCGTTTACACTGGTACAATAAATTTTTTCTTCAGGGTGATGAGAACAGTTGCTTAATGGCTATTAAGCCAGTTGCGGCATAATTGCTATGTATTCTTATGCCTAAAAATGACCTCTAACCTTGAAGTAACCCATACATTGGCTGTTGCTTATTGTTAGTAAGCTCCTGTTGAAGGAATTTCTGCAACGTAGTAACTGTCTATACCACTATGCATACCTGCCAAAATACATCAGGCAGTGTTTAATCTTCCAATGAATCTGAAAAACCCGCACAAACAAAGACTGTTTACCAGTGAGTTTCATGATCTTCTGTATATGCGTATGATGAAGAGAAACTACAGAAAACTATATTTTATTATTAACCACAATGAACAATGAGTATGACAATTAAATCTTCTCTTCGGGTTACGGGCATGTTTGCCGCAGTATTGTTTTTTTCCGCTCTTACAGTAAAAGCACAGGAAAATGAAGATGGCAAACTGGTAAAAGACACGCTTGTACTTAAATCAGGAGCCCGCTTTGTGGTGGGTGATAAAATTGAACTGGGCTATGGCAGCGGAATATCTAAAATTTTTGATTTTGTATTTGTATCTCCCTATGCATTTGTAAATCCCGGTTTAAAATTGGGGAGTAACTGGGCCAAGCACACGCTGGTGATCAAAAAAATTGAATTTTATGGGAACAAGAAAATCGGTAAAAAATTTCACCTCGTATTAAGTGGCGGTGATATTTCCAATTACTGGTGCAATATAGTGCCTGCTATAGAGCAGAAAGAAGTTATAGTAAAAGGTGTAAACGATGGTGGTACTACTGCAGGCGCCCCTGCCAAAGAAGGAAAGTCTTCTTCTACCTCGCTGGCAGATGAACTTAAAAAGCTCAAAGAGCTACATGATGCCAAGGCGCTCACCGATAAGGAGTATGAAGCGGCTAAAAAGAAATTACTGGAACAATAGTTTCCTGCAGTTGTATACAGCTTAAATAATTCGTCATATGAATCGTTACATTTCATTCTTATATATAGGCGTTTGCTTTTTTATTTTATCCTGCTCAAAGTCAAGCAATGGAGACGGTGGTGGAAATTCAACAACGCTATCGGTTACTGGTTTTTCACCTTCTTCAGGAAAAGAAAATTCAGTAGTAACTATTACCGGGTCCGGTTTTGGAACAGATGAATCACTTATAAGCATTTCATTTAACGGAAGTTTACCTGCAATCATCAATAGCATTACTAATACGCAGCTTGTAGTTGAAGTGCCGGTTTCTGCAGCAACAGGAAAACTGCAGGTTGGTAAAGTAGCTACTTCATCTACTTTACCTGTTTCAAGTGCCAATGATTTCACTGTTGTTAGTTCTTATACACAAATGCCCGATTTTGGTGGAGGTCTTCGAAACCTGGCCACAGCGCTAACCATTGGCAACAAAGCGTATGTTGGCTTAGGATCTGATGGTGTAAACAGTTATAAACTGGATTGGTGGGCATTTGACCCGGCAACAAATGCGTGGACCAGAAAAGCTGATTTTCCTGGTAGTGGCAGAGTGGGCGCTTCTGCATTTGCTGTTGCAAACAAAGGCTATGTTTGTTTTGGTTCTGATGCCAATGGCTTCCCTAAAGATGTGTGGGAGTACGATCCTGCATCAGACAAGTGGACACAGAAAAAAAATTTCGAGGGATTAGGCAGAAGTGGAGCTTTTAGTTTTTCATCTTCAGATAAAGGATATGTAGTGTCTGGCTTCAATGGCGTTTCTGGTTCCAATTATTATTATGGAAAAGATGTTTGGGAGTATAATGCTTCATCAGATACGTGGACCCAGAAAAACGATTTCCCGGGTAACGGAAGAACGCAGGGCTTCAACTTTACTATTAGCGGCACCACGTATGTTGGGGGAGGGTTTAGTAAAAACAATATAGGGCAGGCTATTGAATCGGTTGACCTTTATTCCTACAACAGTGCAAATGATAGCTGGACATCAAAGACCGGACTGGGTTTGATGGGATACGCCAACAGTGCTGTTTCAGTGAACGATAAAGGACATGTACTAACAGGCTATAGTACCAATGATTTTGGGATAGCGGGGTCCAATCTTTTAATCTATACATCACAGGCATTTACGTACGATCCAACTACAGATAAATGGAAACGGGCGTCTTACTTTCCGGGAAGTCCGCGCTCTTCTGCCATTGGATTTTCAGTTGCCGGACGAGGTTTCGTTGGTATTGGTTACGGCAGCAACAATGGAAGCGGCAACGATCCGCATCTTTTCAAAGATGTGTGGGAGTTTAGTCCGGCAGAGTGATATGCGTATATGCCAAGAAATTTATATGATAACATTCGCCTATACATATGCGTTAGTATTTGAATAAATCAGTTAACCTATGAGAACATCTACAATATTTCTTTGCTTTTTTCAAAAGTTACTATAGTGTGCTTTGCATTATGTATGCATCGATCTGATATTTCATTTTCAGCAGCATTAAAAAAATCATTTATACCTAAACCCATCCATAAAAAAGCCCAAAAGAAATTTTGGGTTTTTTTGTTATGGTTAGCTTCTAACATCCGACATTTATTCTGAAAAATGTATTCTCTTATTTCTCTGCAGTCTCCATCTGCGGTTAGCCATGCTTGTTAGTAGGTGAAATGGTGATTGTTTGTCGCAACCTTAAACAATCTGTCCTCCAATCATCTCCAGCTTATAGCCCTTTCCGTGAATATTGGTTATGCTGAGCTCGGGATCGCCGCTTAATTTCTTGCGGAGTTTTGACACAAACATATCCAGGCTGCGACCTGTAATAACGCCTTCGTTGATCCACACTTCCTGCATCAGCGTTTCACGGGGGATGAGTTCACCAAAATTTTTGTGGAGCAAATCAAGCACTTTGTATTCTTTGTCTGTAAGACTTATTGATTCATTTCCTAACAACAAAAGCTGCTCCTTCCTGTTCAACAAAAATTTTCCGAGCGCGTCCAATTCAGGAACAGACGTTTCTACTATAACGGGATCTTGGTGTAGAGCAGGCAGCGGTTGTAAAATTTTTTCAAAACGCCCTATCAATAGCCTGGCACCGAATAATAACAATATGCCGCTGATTACCAGGTAGCTTAATGGATTTGTCGGGTTGTTTGAAGAAGACGTAATCAGCGACCCGCTCTGAAGCGGTGCCGTTTTCAATAATTCAGGTTTTGCGGTGACCTCCTCAAAATCGGTTTTACTGGATTTATATGGCTGAACAATAGCAGCTTTTTGTTTTTTTACATTCTCATAAATATCAGCAATGGCAAATTCGATAGTATAGCAACCGCGGGGTTGTTTTCTGCCTCCGCAAGCCAGTATGTCTGGCGTGTGGTTGTTTACCTGGAAGCCATATACGATATCGTCTTTCGAACAATCATGTACAGTTACAGTGTAACCGGAAGGGAACTGTTTTTTAGGAAGCAGGTTTTTTGACAGCGCCATGAGCGAGTCATGGCTAAAAACGAATTCATTTTCAAAACTGAGCACAAAGGTGCCTTCTTTAACCTCGGTAACCGGCAATACACGCGAAGTAGAATCACCTGCCTGCAGCAGCAAGCGGTGACCAATCTCACGGATGATGAGATTCACGCGCTTTACCATTAAGTCGCGGTCGGAATCTTCGTTGAAAGACGTGGCGACAAAAACAACAGCCAGTATCAGCAGGGTAAAACCAGATTTTACACGCATTTACATTTCTTTTTACAATTGATTTACCAAAATCGGCAACACTGGTGAGTACTTTTAGCATGTGAAGCTAAAACAAATATTTTATGCGCTGCTATCAAAAAATCATGACCACATTTTCTTTTCATTAATCATTAATATATTCTGTACCAGCAATTGCGCAAAGCAACGCGTTCTGCGTCATACAAAAAAACACCGTCACTATGAAAGTAAAATCAGGTAGACAAGACATACTTATGCTTTGCTGCACATTTTTGATTATTGTAACAAACGCTTGCAGCAGTCAAAGTCAATCAAATAAGGAATATCAGGTGGTACAGGTTAAAGCCGACGGCAAATTGTTGAAATACACAACAGGGGTTCGGTCATTTTTAGAAGATAGTAAAGGAAATATTTGGTTTGGTAGTGACAAAGAAGGGGTTTGTTTACTTCATAATGGCAAGTTTCAATATTTCACAACAGAAAACGGGTTAAGTCACAACCAGGTAAGAAATATTTATGAAGATAAAAATGGTGTGATATGGTTTGAATGCGGTAAGGGATTAAGTATATATGATGGACAAAAAATATCTGTGTACAAAGAAAGAAACTACGATTCAACAACACAATGGAAATTAGGGGATAAAGATCTTTGGTTCAAAGGGGATGAATTAGAAGGCTACAAAAAGCTTGAAAAGAATTCAGGCGTTTATCAGTACGATGGGAAAAAGCTTTCCTGGCGCACATTTCCTGTAACACCAAAATCCGAAGATGAGCGCAGGTTTAATTATGCCATTTCAACGCCTTTTGTAAAAGGTAAAAATGGCACGATTTGGTTTGGAGCTTACAAAGCGTTGATTGGATATAATGGCACAGACTTTAAAATATTAAATGATGAATATTTTGGATTAACTAAAGAAAAAAGGGGGCTGCATATCCGGGGCTTCCTGGAAGACCGTAAAGGAAATCTTTGGATGGCTAATAACGGAAGCGGAGTTTGGGTATATGACGGGAAAGAAGCCATTAATTTCACAGTAAAACAAAAATTGACAAAAGAAGACACCAAAGGTAATTCGCTTGACAGAGCTTATTCCATTGGTGAGGATGCTGAAGGAAATATCTGGATTGGGACAGTAGAATCCGGAGTATGGAGATATGATGGAAATTCCGTTAAAAATTTTACTGAAAAAGATGGACTTGGGGGTACATTCATTTCAACTATATATAAAAGCAAACAAGGAGCATTGTGGTTTGGAGGAAATGGTGTATATCGTTTCAATGGCAAGTCTTTTGAAAGAATATATTAACCTGGTCAACACGAAATCGTGCAATCTACATCAGCCGACTCACGGCAATTGACAAAGTTTTGTTGGTTTTACAAACATTTTACACATCGGTTACATACTTTTTACTATTAAAAAACGCTGGGGCAGATGAAGCCAGATATTTTTACTCCATTGTTTCATCAAATTAATTATCGTCATGAAAATCTATAACCTGGCCTTTTTGTGTTACATCCCGATGATTTCGGGGCTGCTTTTTTTATACCCCTTTGCTTCTCCGGTAAGCAGGCAAAAACTACAAAACCATAAACCGGTAGCAGCAAACATTCCTCCGGTCCGCGGATGGTGGGCACTCATGGCAGGACATCAGTGAAGGGCTGCCCGGAGATGTACAGCCTGTTGGTTTTGTGGAAAAAGATAATATGGTGTATGTACGTTCCGGCAATGGCATATTCCACAGTAAATCAAATTCCAGTGCTCCTTACTGGGAAAAAGAAATTTTCCCTAACAACTACAGCGATATTGCTCCCGGCAGGAACGGGATCTTTGCTTTTGACTACGGTGGCCAATTTTTACAAAGAATGAGCGTAGCAAACGTATGGTCGCTTATGTATACCAATTTCCAGGTAAAGCAGGTCCGCACCATTTTTGAAACTGGCGGAGGCGCAATTTTCATTGGCTGCGATAATGGTCTTTTTAAATCCATTAATAATGGAGAAACCTGGAAACAGGTGTATACCGAAGGCTGGGTAATGAAATTCGTGGAATCAAACAGTGTAATGCTGGCTACCAGCCAGCGGGGGATCATACGATCGACTGATGCCGGAGAAACCTGGGAACGTGTGATCAGTGAGGGCGGTGTTGGCATAGCGATAGAAAAGATCGAAGGCGGGTTTGCTGCTATCACCTACAATACAACTTCGGAAACCAGGAGAGTGCGCACATCTTACGATGATGGTAAAACCTGGCAGGCTATTGATGCCACCCTTCCGGCAAGTCTCTCCATTTCCTCCATCATCCAGGTGGGAGAAAATTTTTTCTGCGGTCATCCTAACGGTATTCTCAAATCAGCAGACAAGGGTATAACATGGAAACTGTTGGTTCCTTCACCGGCAAATAAAGTCTTCAATCTGTTTTTGTCGGGCAACGTGATTTATGCCATACCAAGAGATGGAGGATGTTGAACATTGAAATGTCTTTGTGATACGTGAGGACAAACACCACGACATATAAAACCATCATGATTTTGCAGAAACCCGCAGGGTAGATCATGATCGCTTCATCAGCATTAAAAAGCAAAAAATAAACAATGAAAAATAAGAGAATCCTTTTGTCCTGCCTGGTTATTCTGTTAACAGGAGTAATTTATTTTGCCGTACAGGCTCAACAAAAAAATAGCATTCATCGCGCTGACTTTTCTGGCGAATGGAAATCCGCAGCATCGATAAGTATGGGCGGAAATATTGTTTGCTGCTATAACTCGGGTGATCGTATGCTGGCTACATCAATGAAAATAGCAGAGCAAGCAAATTTTCTAACCATAGCCGTATCAAGCTCGTTTCCGGGCACAGCGTCGGTGGCAAGCCAGGAAAAACTGACCTTCGACGGTAAAGAAAGTGAGATTAATCATGGTCAGGGAAAAGGAAAGAAGTATACCGTGAAGTTGTCAGCCGATGGACAAACGATGACGGTGAACTCCATTGTACAACTGATGGTTGCCAAGCCTTACCATGCAGATGTTCAGGAACAACTAATTGTTTACGTAACGGAGATTTGGAAGTTGAGCGATGATGGCAAGTCTATTTCCGTTCAGTCCTCTGCAAAATCAAACTCATTCAGCGCTGAGCGTTCCTGGACAACCGTATTTAATAAAGCCAGTTAGTAATAAGTGATGAAATACGCACAGGTATTTGTTTTGTTGTTGACGTTTGTTTTTTGCACTTCCTGTGGGGTAAAAAATAAAACAGACCTGTCTAAAGAAAATATCAAGGCTGAAAAAAAAGACACAGTCATTTCCCGGAGGTCCACTGATCCTGATCTTCACAGCAGGTATGAGTATATTGATGCTGCCGGTAAGCGCGTAATTATACAAAACGGCTACCCAAGAGGCGGATCGCGATACACCGACCCTAACGGCGAAGTATATGGTTATGCTGTATTCTGGAGCAGGATAATTAATGAAACAGATGATCTCCTGGAATTGAAGTTTGACTTTCTGGATTCATACGAGGTTCCGTCCATGCCCGGCAAACACTTTAAAATAGTGGTTCCACCCGACACCATGACGCGTGATAAAGAAGGCTTGTTTAATTATGGACTGACCAATGTAGCGTCTTTTTTAGATAATAGTATTCACAAGCCGTCATCGTTGAAAAGAACGATTAACCCAAAAGAATCGGGTGGCTTTTATTTTCTAAAACTAAGCCCGGTGAGTGAAGGACTGCAGGGCGGTGGCGACATATTGCGAACAGAGCTTATCCTAAAAGGGCAAGCTCTTTTTTACAGCGTTTCAGTATACAACAGCAGCCCAACATCATCAGTAGTAATAAGCGAAAAAGATATTGAATGTGGAAGTATTAATTTGAAAAGTTTGAGGTTGCTCAAATAACAAAAGCTGCGCAGGGATTTTTTACAACCGTTTTTAATATATCATCATGACAAAAAACATAAAAGCTCTTACAACATTTTCTTTATTGCTATTCTTTTGTATCCAAACAAATGATCTGCTTGCACAAAACAATCCGCACTATTCAAAAGAGATAGAAGCAAAAATCAAACAATTCGAAAATAATTTAGGATTATGGGTACAAATAGGCAATCAGCATTTTACACTTGCCGACAGAATGAGAAGCAATCACGTAAACGGAGTAAGTATTGCATTGATAAAAGATTATAAAATAGAGTGGGCAAAAACATATGGTTGGGCAGATAGTGCGGAACAACGGCCGGTTACAACCAATACATTATTCCAGGCAGGTTCCATCAGTAAATCATTAAACGGGGTGGGTGTTTTAAAATTAGTACAGGAAGGTAAATTGAGCCTTGATTCGGATATTAATACTTATTTGACATCCTGGAAATTTCCTTACGACTCTCTATCAAAAGGAAAAAAGATCACGATAGCAAACCTGTTAAGTCATACCGCAGGATTAACCGTACACGGATTTGGCGGTTATGAAAAAGGAGATACCATACCTACACTTATACAAATTTTAAATGGCGAAAAACCGGCTAACAGTAAAGCCATCCGGTCAATGTATGAGCCATCGCTTAGATCTCAATATTCAGGTGGAGGCACAACCATATCACAGTTAATATTGCAGGATGTAACAAGGCAACCGTATGACACATACATGTGGAACAATGTATTAAACCCAATGGGAATGAGCCATAGTTTTTATACGCAACCGCCGCCTGCGGATAAAGAAAATACATTGGCAACAGGTTATTATAATGATGGGGCAGCCGTGAAAGGCAAGTATCATATTTATCCCGAACAAGCCGCTGCGGGCCTATGGACAAACCCTACGGATTTAGCTAAATACATTATAGAAACGCAACTCTCCTTACAAGGAAAAAGCAATACAATACTTTCACCGGAAAATACCATGCTTAGATTGACGCCTTATATTGATAACTCCGCAGCGTTAGGCGTGTTTATTATTAAAAAGGGAAATGAAAAATATTTTAATCATGATGGTTCTGATGAAGGCTTTGTTGCTTCCTATTACGGCAGCATGGAAAATGGAAATGGCGTAGTAGTAATGGCAAATACCGATAATGGAAGCCTGTTAAGCGAAATAGTCAATTCCCTGGCTGCTGTGTATAACTGGAAAGATTTTTATACACCGAAAATTAAAAAGGTTGTGACAGTAAATAACGAAATTTTGAAGTCATACACAGGAAACTACAAACTATACAGGAATACATTTGCTGTTACGCTGGAAAAAGAAGGCTTGATGCTCCGGCTCAACAGTACAACGAAATACAAAATGTATTTTACCTCTGATACTGATTTTTTTATGTTGGAAATGGCTGGATCAGAAATAAAATTTACAAAAGACAAAAACAATAAAGTAAATGGATTTGACATTGACGACAATGGTAATAAAATGCAAGCGGTGAGAATTGAATAACCAAACAGCCTGCAACATCGTTTTCCTTCTGTATTCCTAACTACAAAAAGGATAATTGAATGACTTTCCACCTAATACCATCATGCTGCAACAAATGGAAGCTGCCTACATCGAAAACAGTATTGTATTCTTTCGTTTTATAGATGTTCCATGCTTCTTTGAATTTTTCGGGACTCAAATCCCGGTATGCAACAGTGATATGCGGCTTAAATCTTAATTCAAGATCCAAAACTTTTATTGCAGGATATTTGATCCTGAAACTTCTTATCAATTCCTTCTGCAGTGTATACAGAGGAAGATTCATTATAGGGTTAACATATACTACCGGGCTATATTTATTATGAAATGCACCAAAATTTTTTAACTCAATTTGAAACGCGCCACTCTCTATATGCAAGCCACCAAACCAATTCATTAAATCATCATGATCTAAAGATGACATTTTGAATGGTGTTTTTAAAGTAATGTGGGTGACTACTGATATTGCTTTTCTGCTTTCAAAATTGTTTGCAAAATCTGATTTAAACACTTCAATTTCTTTACAGGTTTTATCGTCCGGCAAAATGGCTATGAAATATAAATTTTCTTTTCTCATAAAAATACCTGGTATACTTAGTCTACTCAAATTACTTCACGAATTGTAGGAAAGCATCCTTTTCGTTTCTGCATTGTTATACAATTATTGTACAATTATTAGGGAGTGTCCTGGCTGCGATTGGTAGTGCATTAATGCTTGTTGAAAGCGAACAACAGGCCTAAAATACCCTAATTTTGAAACAATAAAATCAAAAAATTGCCCTAATTTTATTACAAAAAATAGCCAAAAATGCCCTAATTTTGTTACATGTTTAAGCGGGACATATTACTGGAATTAAAAAAATGGCGGACAAATGACCATCGTAAACCGCTCATTATGAGGGGAGCCAGGCAGGTAGGGAAAACCACTGTAGTTCGCCAGTTCTCGGCTGAATTTAAAAACTTTATTTATCTTAACCTTGAACTCCCCGAAGACCGGAAGCCCTTCGAAGAATTTTCAAATTTCGAAACCCTACTGCAAGCCTTATTTTTTCTAAAAAATAAATCGCTCGCTGACCGTGCCGATACGTTGATTTTTATTGATGAGATTCAGGAGGTGCCGGAAGCGCTGCAACAGTTGAGATATTTTTATGAAGACGCTCCGGACATACCGGTAGTTGCAGCAGGTTCGATGCTGGAAAGTCTGTTCAATCCCCAGATTAGCTTTCCTGTGGGGAGGGTAGAATACCTTGTAATCCAACCAGCCTCCTTTCCGGAATTCCTGGGAGCTATTGGAGAAACAGCGGCATTGGAACAATTGTTGACAGTTCCAGCGGCTACATTTACGCATGATTCATTACTAAAATTGTTCAGGACCTATTGTCTGATCGGTGGAATGCCGGAAATTGTTGCGCACTATTCAGAACATAAAGACCTGGCAGCACTTAAGCCCATCTACGAATCGTTGCTTGTCTCATACCTTGATGACGTAGAGAAATATGCGCTTGGTGGTTCCCAGGTTGATTATATCCGGCATGCGATCCGTTCCAGTTTCGCCGAAGCGGGTAAACGAATCAAGTTTCAGCATTTTGGTAATTCATCTTATAAATCCAGGGAGATGGGTGAAGCATTAAGGGCGCTTGAAAAAGCGTTGCTGATTCATCTTATATATCCACAAACAAGCCCGGTATTACCAATGCTGCCAGATGTAAGTAAATCACCACGGCTGCATGTACTGGATACAGGTATGCTGAATTATTTTGTGGGGTTGCAGCAGGAAATATTAGGAACTACCGATTTAAACAATGTGTACCAGGGAACAGTAATAGAACATATTGTGGGGCAAGAATTACTGGCCCGACAGTACAGCGCATTGCATGGTCTGGCGTTTTGGGTTAGAGAAAAAACATCATCAGTGGCAGAACTGGATTATCTGTTCAGGTATAAAGAAAAGCTGATACCCATTGAAGTAAAATCCGGATCAACGGGAACATTGCGTTCTTTGACCTTGTTTATGGATATGGCACCACATAATATCGCTGTACGATTTTATGCAGGCGAAATACTGATCTCAAACATCACAACGCCGGAGGGCAAAAACTTCTATTTGCTGAACCTCCCTTATTATCTCGTATCGCAGATTGAAAAATACCTTGAATGGCTGGAGAAGCAGATAACAATATAACCTGCATAATAATCTATAAAATGAATATCCGATTTTATCCGATCACGAACGATTATTATACGATAGGATGAGCACCTACTAGCAATAAAATATCCCAATTGGGACATGAATACAATCATACGATCAATAAAAAGATTTAAAGTTGATGGCTATGGCGGTGACCCACCTATAGGAAAATCATCCTTCATATAAACAAGCCCTTAACAATAATACCACCGTGATACTTGCAATATAATAGCCACCGCCGTAATTTAGAACAAATGCCCTCTGTATGCGTAGCATCATCATGTTGATATTGGTTGCGCTTTCCTGCTCTCCCGCTCATGCACAAGTGAATATGGGCACACTTAGTTTTCAAATGAGCCTTCCGCAAGGCGGGTATAAAAAAACGTATCCTGTAACCGGCACAGGATTAATGTTTGATCTTGTTCATACGTTCAAAGCAGGTTCGCGCTGGAGCGCCGGGGCAGAGTTTGGTATCCTGCAGGTGAGTGGAGACGACAATCAATATACCGGTTATTACAATAATGAATTCAACACGTATGTAGTTGCTTCGTGGAATCATATTATAACACTCGCTCCCATACTATTATACCGGCTAACGCCCACGCAAAACCGGATACAGGTGTATGCACAGGGTACCGTTGGCACCAATATGTTTTTAACCACTTCTTCCATCTCGCGTGATTTACCTGATTATTATCCTGTGGAGTTCAGAACAAAATACTACTACTCAGATAATCATGTAAGCTTCAGCCTTAGAACTGGTGCAGGTTTGTTGGGAACGGCAGCCATAGGTAAACATAAAACAACCAGCATTGTATTGAAAGGATCATGGCTGTGGGGAAGCAGCGTAAAATATTATGCGCATCCTTTTGTGCAGAACCAGGAGATCATTATATACCCACGCCAATCAACCACTGCTATGTTTCTTGCACAGGCAGGCATACGCTTTGGTACATTTAATGGATCACATAAATTGTAGGCCCGGCACTATAAATGTTGAGCAACACCAAAGGAATGGTTATGAGCAAAAAAATAAAAACGTCCAATGATGTTTTAACTGCATTGGAATATTATTATGAAAAACAAAATATCCCTACAAGAGAATGCCTGCTTGCGCTGAAAGCCATTATACTCTCTTTAGATAAGAAAATCGTCCATACACGAAAATTTCAAATTCCTTTTTTTACCTATAATAATTTTAGTCTCGGCTTTTTATGGGTGCACAAAAAGAAAATTTTGGTAGGGTTTATTGAAGACAGAAAAATATTTTCAACAACAGCACCAGGACGTACAAAAAATAAAATGACCACCGTTGAAATTGACCCTGCAGAAGATATTCCGGTGGATGTTATTCGACACAATATGCTTGCGCTGATACAGCGGTATAACGACTTTGCAGAGCACTAAAGCTTATTTGGCTACGAGATACTTGCGCGATGCTTTTTTTTATCGTGATAAAAAATTGCCAGGCATGCGCATGCCTTTTTCATCAGCCAGTACTTTTTCCATTGCTTTCTGGAGTCGTTTCGGAAGACCATCTTTTTCTTCTTCGGTTAATGTTTTGGTGATCTCGAAAAATTCATCTTCATCATCATAATAGCCGAAATGAAGAGAGTAACGGTTGTTGGCATGAAGCCGCACAGAGATTTCCTTATCTTCTTCATAAATATGCATACTGATCACCGCCCACTGATCATCATCTTCAAAATCGAAGCGGATTTCTACAGGGTCTTTGGTCACCACGTCTGTTACCAACTTTTCAATCAACTCAGCGGCATGGTTATTTACCAGTTCTTCGTATTTCATATCGTTGTATAAAAATTGTATAAAAGTAACAATCAGCAACTGATTTTGAAAATCGGCGCAGGGGGTTAAGCGATGGAGAAAGGATGCAGCCAGCTGGCACAGGTAAAAGTGATTAATATAGCCCAAACGGTTCTGTTATTTGGCGGCGTATTGGCATGGGTTAATAACAAGATAAGAAAAGATTGCTTTAAACTAATATGCTTACTCCCCGCCTACCGCAGAGTTCTGCAACGCACATAGCTGGGAGGAGAAACTCTGCGGAGAACTAAAATAAACTCCGCCTATCGCAAGGTTCTGCGAACACAATTGATCTTAGCAACTCCTAAGGTGTTTATGGCACAATCTTGACGCTTGCACCTGGTACTAATTATTTTTAAGATGTTTATTACCTTAGTTCATATGCTTGGACTATATGGAGATGAATATTTTAAAATGAAATAAAGTAAATAATATGTCGAAGTCCTATTTTGATAATTCATTGCAGCCGAGTGGGGAAATCGAATTCAAGGAGATTAAGCCAGGAGTTTATAGGGCATTTTTCACACCGGCAGAAGAGAATCTAACGCGCTATATAGATGACGCGGAGGATTATACGAGCCCTATTTTTGATATTGATGTTAACATGAATCTCCTTACTGTTAGGCCTTTTCAGGTACGTGGATTTTTTATGATGTCTTCAAAATACAAGATTCTGCAAAGTATTACTGTCGAATACAAAGAACAATACGCTGAAAAGATACCGACACCGGAAAACGTTGAAAACTTTTTGGCGAGGATACTTCCCATAGCCTTCGTTCAGGATTATAATTATGGGTTAGGCTTCAAACAAGGTTACCGCCTATTATTTCAATGTTGGAAGATTTTGGTATGTCATCGCTCCACCTTTCCTTAAAAGGAAAATCTCAAATAGCCCCAAACGAAAAGAAAGCGACAATAACCTTCGATGATCTCAATGAGTTAACAAGGAACATTGATAGGATTACATCCAAAACACAAAGGATTGCACTGAAATTAAAACGGAATCTTACTAGTCAGGTTTTTTTCGAACTAATAAGCAACAACGGATATAAGCATGACGAAGATCTTGAGAGTGTTGAACTTGCTAAACTTATGGGCGTATCTATCAAATTTACAGAGGGGGGTGCAACCAAAAAAGAGCAATCAGAAGCTATGGACGTTATTACTAAAAATGCAAGGAAGATAATTGCAGAACAGCACGAACAGGTAATGAAACTCTGTACAGACATAGAATTAGTAAACCTTGAGGCATTTATTAATGAATTTGAGGCAATGCTTGATAAAAATCATAATGAATCTCATTGGCAAAGACTATTTAACGCGAATCCTTTCATTTTGAATATGGTATTTGGCATCCCTATTGTAAAAATAGAAGACCAGGCATCTTTAGGCGGTATCAAGCTTTCAGGAAAAGGAAATAAAATTGCTGACTTTCTTGTAAAAAACAGTATGACTGGAAATGCAGCTATAGTAGAATTAAAAACGCCTTCCACCAAACTGATTAATACGGGAAAATACCGAGATGGAGTCTTTGCTCCTGCAATTGAATTGACCGCAGCAGTCAATCAAGTATTGGATCAAATTTATAGATTTCAAAAAGAGATAAATAGTTTAAAAGTCGAAAGTAGAGAATATGAACTTTACTCCTATGCAGTCCAGGGTTTCTTGATTGTAGGCCGGTCATTAGAATATGGAGAACAGCAATCCTTTGAACTGTTTAGAGGAAACTCGAAAAATGTTCAGATTATCACTTTTGATGAACTGCTGTTAAAAATGAAAAACCTCTATCATCTTCTTGCACCAGAAAAAGAAAGCGTTGTTAAGTCGCAAACTATAGAGCCGAATAATAACGAAGACGACTTGCCATTCTAGTTAATTTTATGGAAATCTGTAGATAAACAATAAGTTCAAAGATCATTCAATTGTTTTCTATAAGTATCGAGACAACTCTCTCTATAAAAATTAAAATTATTAATGTAGTGTATAAGTTCAGAATACTCAAATAATATTTCCTCCGCAATATTCCATGCGCGTTCTTCTCTCTCAATTACTTTCTTATACTTCGAATGCTCTAAAGAATTATTAAACAAAAGACAATGTCCAAATTCGTGCAGCATAGTCCAAATTATATGAACTGGATCGCAATAAATTGGTTTCAAACAAATTCGAATTCTCCCACCCTTGGCATTAGGTATGAACGATGATCTCTCTTGATCATAACGCGCTGAGATTTCGCAATTTTCAGATTCAATTCTTGCGATTAATGAAGCAACTACAAACTCGAATTCTTCTAAACTGCCATTATGAACAAATTCCATGACCTTTCTGTCTCTTATTGGTAACGAAGCTATTTCTTTTAGATTCATATATTAGAAAATCAATTTTGAAGCCAAATTGCAGAGTTGAGAATCAATCGACCCTATTTCCCCTTTTTTTACTCTTAAGTTCTCCGCACTTTACTCAAGAAGACATTGCATAGAACAAAAAGTGGTCGCTGAATTAGCCGGAGTAATATATGTCCTTATACAGATCCTTTTCTACCCTAATGGCTGGATACCAATTTAGTTGCAGCATTAAACTCCAAACCCCAACTATTCATTAACGATTCAAACTTTTTATCGTCAAAAATGCACGAAATCATCTCTAGCTCTCTAGGTATTTCATCTAAATTGACAGGTGACTCTATTATTAGAGGGGTATTGATATCTAAATATCTTCTCAATTTTCTAAAGGCAATAACTGATCCGAGGTTTAAAGGCTCATGTTGACTATTCGAATTAACATCGCTTATGTGTATTTCACTTATTCTAGAATGAAAAATACTAGCAATTGATAAGGCCTCCAACATGGTAGGGTCAATCTGTTTAGCATGAGCAATATCAAAACATAGAGATGCTTCAGGAAGTTTTTCAAATATATTCTGTAAATCCAAGGCTGTTTGACCAATCGCCTTTCTTTTGTCCATGTTTTCAATGCACAAAAGACTTCCAAATACTCGCCACTCCTCAAAGTCCTCAATTAAGTCGGGATGCACTATTATATTGTAACCGCGGTCATAAACGCCTCTAAGAAATCTAATTAGATCCTTTTCAGATAAGCGAAATAGTTTACTAGGAGCATGAAATGATACGTACTTAAATGATTGAAGATTTAGAGAATCTAAAGCTCCTAACAATTCAAATAGTTCATCTTCGCGCAATGCAGACAATTCAATAGAATTTGCACCACAACCATCCTGCATACTAATTGCCCTCCTAAAGTCGCCCAGGGCTAAGCTGCCAGTTGAAAAACCTATATTCATTAAAATATTCCGTATTTTAAGGTGAATTCTTGAATCTTATTTTCATCAAAGATGAAGATTTTATTTAGTGCTTTTTGAAACCTATGACTATTTTCACGTGCCGTCTCAAATATCCCATCTCCGTACGCTTCCTCCATTTTTAAATCCGTCAAATACTGACGTGTTTCCTCATCATTTAATATCGCTAAAAATTCGTTGTATGAATCCAATATTTCAAAGATAATTTTAGGGTCAATTGATTCTTTTACCAAGATTGTAATTAACAAATCTAGCGGCGTAAGCCTCACACTTTGATCTAACTCTTCTATTATCGATACTGTATCAGACTCTTTCAGATAACTTTGATAGCATAGAAGTAAACCTTTTATAAATATCAAACGCCGCGACATCCTTAATTTTATATTTCTTAAAGCCCATTTCTTACCTCCCTGTGTTCGCTGCTTAAACGCAAAATCTACACACATTGTACGCCAAAAACGAATTATATCATTTAACAGAAATCTTGGAACATTCTCTTTACCACTACTGGCTGAAAATCCGGAATCATGCGTAATATATTCAGAAATGATACCTCGCATTACTCGGTTGTAAGCTGTAATAGCATTGGTTTTACCATTTTTAATTTCAATTTTTTTTGACTCTAGCAATAGCAAAAGCCGTCTACTTAAGTTATGATTGGTATCATCCTCTCCTCCTATATAATGAACCAAATCGTGACTAAATGTAATTTGCCCAAAAAGCCCACTAATTCCAGGCTTTGCTAAATTTGCGTCATCCAACCCTTTCTCAACTGCTTGCGCAACAATCCTGTGGTCTGAATCTACTTGTCCGTCAACTAAAATAGTCCAATCGACATCACTTTTCACCGTGCATTCGTTTCTTGCTATGGAGCCAAAAACAACTATATCAACATCCGTCGAGGCGAGTTTTAAAGGCATAAGTGTGTTGGCAATAGTCTGAATATTTTTTTCGGTAAGCTTTTCGGCTTTCTCTAATTCATTCCACCTTTTGTCATGTTTAATAGCGAACTCACTGACTGTCATTTGAAGATGATTATTGTCCTAACTCTTGATAGTGCAAAGCTAAGAACAAATGCAATTTATCACTTCCGAGAAGTTGATGCATAAAATTAAAAATTTCCTTCTATTTGCGAGGAGGGTTATTATTTCCGCGGCACCCTTTACTTCTCCGTAGAGTAAAAGTTCTCCGCAGTTTCTGCCTCCGATTAGCTATGCGTGCTAACTGGATATGCTACTATACGCGACGAATGAACACATTAGTTGTTTGTTGTTGAAGTATATAGATTTGACTAAAACGATAAAATCCCCTCGTAACGTCCATAGACTTCGCGCAAAACTTCACATACGGCAACTGCGAAAAACTTAATGAGCTCATGTAAACTTACATTTTTTTTGGAAATTATATTGAATATTAATAATTTAGACCTAAAATGGAAATTGTAACAATACATTTTTATGTCTGAGAAGCTATTTAATATAGACGATTTACTAAATGGAGCCTTTAAAAACAGGCCAACCTTAAACGATTTATTCGAGCAGAAACTTGCTGAATTAAACTTGAATAAAACTAATATTCAGGAAATCTTTGACATTTCTTACAGAACACTAAATGGTATCTTAACTGGTTCGCAGAAAGTAGTCGATGTTACCCAACTCGTGAAGATTGGTGACTTTCTTCAATTATCCAAGGAGGAAGTTTTTAAACTCTATATGGAATCAGTACAGATTAAGCATCCAACGTCAAATGCTTCTCCACAAAAAATTAAATTTATCAAAGACAATTTTGATTTAACAGCCTTGCGTAAAGCTGGGCTAATCAATAGCGTGACGGACTATGAGCACATTGAGAAAAAAATAATCAGCCGCTTGGGCTATAAATCCATCTATGAATATAAAAAGCCAGGGATAGATGTTGCCTTTAGTTCGGGATTATTTAAACCTAAGAATTTACTAACAAGATTATTTTGGATTAGAGCCGCAATTGGTACATTAGAAGAGATTGATAATCCACATGCATATAGTAAGCAGGATTTAATAAAATTTATCCCTTACATCAGTTGGTATAGTTTGAATGAAGAACGAGGGCTGGTGGAAGTTATTAGAGGACTATTTAAAGTTGGAGTTACAGTTATTTATCAGCCGCCTTTACAAGGTTTACAATTGAGAGGCGCAACCTTTAGCGTAAACGACAAGCCTTGTATTGTGTTAAGCAATTACATGGGACATTATTCGACTTTGTGGTTTTGTCTTATGCATGAGTTATTTCACGTTGTGTTTGATTGGAATGACATAAAAAAGAATTCCTACCATCTCACTGATGACGATAATGAAGAATTAACTGTAAGAGAAAGAGAGGACGAAGCTGATTCTTTTGCAAGAGAATATTTATTTTCAAAGGAAAAGATGGAAAAGGTAAAACGATCATTAAGCAACGTTGATTACATAAAACAGATTGCGAAGGAAAACCATGTACACGCCGGTATTATTTATGCTTTTAACGCCTTCGATAATAACAACGATAGGAAGTTATGGGCAAGAGCAACTACTAATTCGCCAAAGGTGAAAGATGTTGTGTCTAGTATTGACTATGCATGGGATGAATCAAGACCGTTTGAAGAGATAATTAATGAGCAAAAACAAGTAACTTACAACTAATAATAATTTTATGAAAGAACACAAAGAAATAGTTGAGGGAAAAGCTCAGCCAACAAGTAAAACAAAAAGACCTATTGAGATTAGTACCGAAGCAGTCGAAGAGCGTAGGCTTCTTACCGCATTCTTACTTGATAAAAAAGAGGAGCTAATTAGGGAACGAGCTGAACGTCAGAAAAAAATTGAAACCGAGAGGATTGAATTGAGAAATGGGAAGACCATTTCTAGATTGGAAATAATACAATTTGTCACAGCTTTAATCCAAAGTTATCCTTCTGTTTTCCCAAATGATAATCCATTCTTCAAAAACATGTTCAGATTGCATCCGAAACTGATGGGATTAGATTATACAAATTATAAAAAACCTAGACTTGCCGGAAAACTTCTCAAATTTCTAACTTATGACCGATTTGGAATTGAAGTACTCCCCGCGTTAGTGGTATTTGCGATGGTGGATGGATTCTGGATTACTAAATGCTACAGGCATTTAACCGAAGACGGAATAAAAAAATTCATCCAGTTTAGAGATCAGGCAAACGAAATGATGAATGGCTATAAGGACGGAGAATGGTATGAATTTTCGTTGGCGTTTTCCGAAAAATACCGACGTCAAACTCATTTATTTTAAACCAATAGAACTATTATCTTGACTTCTCGTCAGAGTAAAAGTTCTCTGCTTCGGCCGCTGTTGGTGAGTAGCCATTTTGGATAGCAATCTCCAACACCAAAATCAATATTCCTTCTCACACCCACTCCACCCCCGCATCCACCCCCACCTTCCACACATGCACGGCAAAAGAGCTTCTTACCATAATACGGTAAAGGAGTGGAGCCATATGGCAAACGATCACTGGTGCTTTGGCAATAAGCCCTTGTGAAACACTGCCCATAGGAAAACTTTTTTCCCGCAGGTCCTGCTCCCAAATATGGGCGAGTATTTTACGGGCATGGGGTCCTTGCAATTCAATAGTAGTGCGTTGCCCGCTTACATCCACTATACTAAAATGATATTGGTCTTTTAACTGTGCGAGCTTTTGCCCCGCTTCTTCAAACCCAACCAGCAGCCACCAGTCCGGGGCGAGGCAAAGCACATGCGCTTCTTCTCCACCGGGTGTTGATACCGCTTGCATCAGACCTGTCTTACCCGGTAGCTCTATACCTAGCGCTCCCGTAACCGCGAGCTGGGCTACGCTTCCGGGTTTTACGCGCAGATCGAAGCTGTGCAATCCCTGTAGTTCACGGATGGTCACGGTAGTGGCGGTTCCTGTAGCCATTCCATCCAACGGACTCTGTTTGGCGATCATATATGCTTGATTAATCTCTTTTAATATTTTCCTTGTCAATAAATATGCTGTCGCAGATTGTAGCCTGCAATACTTTTCCAGGCAATGGTATACTCACCACTTCACCCATCCGCTTCAATCCATCGGTTACCAATGCCAGCGCAAACGGGGCACCCAGCGTTGGTGAATAATAAGCGCTGGTTACAAAACCGGTGTGTGGCGTTTTATTATTCTCGTCTGGTTGTTCATTCAATACGGTGATATAGGCGCCTTCAGGAATCACTTCTTCACCGGGCTCCTGTATCAATCCCACCAATTGTTGTCGTCCCGTTGCTTTCAGGTAAGGTAGTTGCATAGAACGCTTGCCAATAAATTCTTTCTTTTTAGAAACGATCCAACCCATGTTGAGGTCATACGGCGTTTGCGTGCCATCGGTATCCTGCCCAATGATCACATATCCTTTTTCCGCCCGCAACACGTGCATGGTTTCTGTACCGTAAGCGGTAAGGTCATAAGGGCGTCCAAGCGTCCACAATTTTTCCCAGATGTAGCGTGCATGTCCCCAGGTAACGTTAATCTCAAAGGCCAGCTCTCCCGAAAAAGAGATGCGTGCAATGCGCACCGGGATGCCATCAATGCTCGCCTCACGGCTATGCATAAACGGAAATGCGGTGGCGGAGAGATCAATATCTTTTACCAGTTCCCCAAGCAGCTGCCTGCTTTTAGGACCTACCAGTGCGATGGTGGAAATATGTTCGGTAACCGAAGTACAATACACTTCCAGCTCCGGCCATTCTGTTTGCAGCCATTCTTCCAGCCATCCCATCACGCGTGCCGCACCACCGGTAGTGGTGGTCATGAGGAAATGGTTTTTACCCAGCCTGGTAGTAACACCATCATCAAACACAATCCCGTCTGCCTTGCACATCAGTCCATAACGGCACTGCCCTTCCGGCAGGGTGGAGAACATATTGGTATAGATGCGGTCGAGGAAAACCCCGGCATCCGCACCATGGATCTCAATTTTTCCGAGCGTAGAAGCATCCATCACGGCAACACCTGCTCTTGCTGCCATGCATTCGCGCTGCACGGCTTCTTCCATCGTTTCTCCCGCTTTGGGAAAATACCAGGGGCGTTTCCATTGCCCCACATCTTCAAATACCGCACCTGCTTCCACATGCCACCCATGCAGCGGTGTAATGCGGATAGGATCGGACAATTCGCCGCGTTCTCTGCCGGCAAGCGCCGCAAAGGGTATGGGCACATAGGGCGGACGAAAAGAAAGCGTACCGATCTCGGCAGGAGAACGCGCCGGTTCACCATTATTCCCCTGGCAAAGCGCACCAATGGTGAGCATGCCGCTGGTTTTGCCCTGGTCGTGTGCCGTGCCGATGGTAGTATATCGTTTAATATGTTCAATGCTGTGCAGCCCTGCGCCAACGCCACGCCGCAGATCGTGCAGGGTGCTGTCGCGTTGCAGGTCAATATAAGCCACCCGTGCCTGTTCCGCATCCAGCTCGGGACCAAAAAATATTGCCGGATCATCATCTCCGCCAAAGTCGCCTGTTAACATACCTGCAGTGCGAAGCTTGTCTGTTGTATGCTGCACGAGGAAGGCAGCATGTGCTACACTCCATGTTGGCTTAATACCGATATGCGTAGCGAGATCAACAATGGGCGTCCATCCACCCGATACTGCCAGCAGATCGCAGGCTGTTTGAAATAGTTCCTTTGTGTCGAGATCCTGGATCGTTACCCCATTTAATATTCCGTCAGCATTGGCAGTTGTATCCAGCACCGTAGCACGAAATCGGATAGCAATGCCTGCCGCTTTTGCGGCATCTACACTGACGCCTATGGCTGCGGGTCTTGAATCATAAATGCCCAACACCTTCACGCCTGCATTGTGCAACCTAAGTGCATCGCGGTAACCCTGGTTGTCAACCGTAACTACTACTGCCTGCTTAAATAGTTGAACGCCATGCACAGCAATATAAGTGGCTGCCGCATGAGAGAGCATGATACCCGGTCTGTCGTTATTGGCAAAAATCAAAGGGCGCTGAAATGCCCCAGGCGCAAGGATTACGCGTTCCGCACGGATATGCCATACCCGGATGCGGGCACGGTTGGCTGATGCAGCGCTCCCCAAATGATCGCTCCGCCGTTCGATGGCTACAACATAGTTTTGATCATACAAACCGGTAGCAGTACACCTGGGGATATAGGTAATGTTTTTATGCTTGAGAACATTTTTCCTATCATCCGATAATCCTAATCCGAGGTGACATAGGTGTCCACCGGGTGCCGCTTGATCGTCTATCAGCAATACTTCACGACCTGCACGAAGCTCCTCATCGGCTGCGGTAAGTCCTGCCAGGCCTGCGCCTATTATGAGCGTGTCTACGTAGCAGTTGGTCTTATCATACCGCGCTTCTTCGGCGTCTTGGGGCAATGCGCCAATACCGGTAAGGCTCCGCGCTGCCAATCCCTCTGCTATTTCAATCACGGTAGCCGGGCGCATGGATTCTTTGGTGCCAGACACCAGTTGCACCAGTGCATTGGGCTCTTCCACACCCAGCCCTATTATACCACGCGGACGTTCATGATAGGTACTATTGGTGATAGCCAATAATCCGGCACGCAGCAATGCCGCCGCCATGGGTTCACCGTGGTGTCCTTTGTATACTATATCATCAAAATAAAAACTGATCTCACTCATGCGTTTGAACCCTCCTTTCCGTTCCGGTCACTACCCGAAGCGGGTGATTTTGGTTGTTTGGTAAAGGGAAGATAGGCAGGACCTATTTCATGGGTAACCGTATTGCGCCAGAGGTTGAACCACCTGCCGCAACCGGCAAAATGCACCCAGCGCTCCGCCAGCCATCCCTTGGGGTTGGCGCGGATATGCAGGTATTTTGCCCATTCGCTGTCGCTAAGCGTATGGGGATCGGGATACGCAACACCTGCTTCGGCTCCGTAATGGAACTCGTTTTCGTTGCGTTGTCCGCAATGGGGACATGGAATGTAGAGCATAACAATAATTTTTATTGTTCTATTTTCTGAGGCCGCTCAAAACCTAAGTGCAGACCTAAACCATTTACGGTCTCTCGTAATTTTCAAATAACTTTTAATTCGCAAACCTGTTAACTCACATTGCCTGCCTTTAAACAATCATCATACACATTCCATTTGTCAGCAACACAGCAATTTATCATCGCACTGATACCAGTATCCGAATAAGCCACCTTTTTTTGCGTGAGTTTTGTACTACCGCTGATTAAAGGAATGGCCCAATAATGATATTAAGCTGATAGAACTCCTCAAAGCAAAAAGCAGGGGCGTTTCGAATACGAAGCCTGCCGGCTTGAGGCATCAACAACTTAGCACTAATACCTGCAAGTCCGGTAAACGACATAGTTTCAAAACCATTTACTGACTTCGAAATTATTCAAATAACTTCTCGCCATGTCAATTAAAAAAAGTCGGTATGTCGTGTCGAGAAACGAATTTTCACGTCTCACATCTCACGTTTGACATAGCATTAGTGCGCAACCCCTGCTGCTCCATGTTCATCTATCAAATGTCCCGTTACAAACCGGTCGAGTGCAAAGGGACGGTTCAGTTCATGCGGAGTACCATTGGCAATGGTATGCGCCATTACCCAACCCGAACCGGGCGTTGCTTTAAACCCTCCCGTTCCCCAGCCACAATTGATGAAAAGATTTTCCACCGGTGTGAGACCAATAACGGGTGAAGCATCTGGCGACACATCAACAATACCTCCCCATGTGCGCAGCACCTGCGCACGGGCAAATATGGGAAACAGTTCCAGAGCGGCTGCGAGTTGATGTTCTATCACATGAAAACCCCCACGCTGCGCATAGGAGTTAAAGGCATCGGTGCCCGCACCCATCACCAGCTCACCTTTGTGCGCCTGGCTAACGTATACGTGTACCGCGCCACTCATCACCACGGTATTGAGTACCTGCTCCAATAAAGGACTTACCAGCGCCTGCAACGGCCTGCTTTGTATTGGAATGGAAAATCCTGCAAGATTGGCAAGTATAGACGAATGCCCCGCACCAACAAGTCCTACCTTGTTCGCAGCAATATTGCCCTGGGTTGTCTTAACGCCATGTACTTTATTGTCACGAATATCAAAACCGGTTACTTCTGTGCCCTGGATAATATCTACACCCAGGTCACTCGCTGCTTTTGCATAACCCCAGGCAACCCAATCGTGTTTGGCAATGCCGCCACGGGGCTGGTAGGTGGCACCGAGCACGGGATAGCGCACATCAGGGCTAATATTGATGATGGGCTCGAGTTTTTTAACTTCCTCCGCTGTAAGCCATTCACTATCGATGCCGTTGAGGGCATTGGCAAAAAAGTTCCTGCGCTTGGAGCGTACATCACTTACAGAATGCGCTAAGGTGAGTACACCCCGCTGGCTGAAAAACATTTCATAGCCCAGGTCTTGCTCCAGCGTCTCCCATAATTTCAACGAATGTTCATAAATGCCTGCTGATTCATCCCACAGGTAATTGGAGCGGATGATGGTGGTGTTGCGGGCTGTATTACCTCCTGCAAGCCAACCCTTCTCTACCACCGCTATATTGGTCATGCCATGATTCTTTGCCAGGTAATAGGCAGTAGACAATCCATGACCGCCGCCACCTACTATGATAGCATCGTAAGCTTTTTTTGGTTTAACCGTCTTCCACAAATGCAGAGGCTGCTCCGGGAGTGCCACTGCTTTTCGCCGGCCTATGGTACCGCGAGCCAATGTATCGTTCGTACTTGTCATGATTTTAATCTTGTCATTTGCGGATCAAACTGCGGATCCTGTCCTACCGTTGCCGGGTAGTCGTTGTTGAAATAGCGTATGGTTAGTGCAGTACCGGGTGCGCTTAATGCTGCAGTCACCCAGGCATACGCCAGTGGCTTGCCTATGGTATGCCCAAAATAAGCGCTGGTTACATAACCCACCGCTTTGCTTTCATGCAATACCGGCTCTTTGCCCAGCACTACATGCTGCGGGTTATCAAGCACCAGGCATACCAGGCGTTTGCTCAATGTATTGGGATCTATTTTGCTTAAAGCCTCAGCACCTGTGTAGCTGCCACCTTTGCGCACGGCAAAACCCAATCCAGCTTCATACGGGTTATGTTCACTCGTCATATCTGTACCGTAACTGCGGTATCCCTTTTCCAGCCGCATAGAGTTGAAAGCGCCGCGACCGGCTGCTATCAATCCATATTTTTTCCCTGCCTGCCATAGTGTATCCCAGAGT
The DNA here is from genome assembly GCA_047600465.1 of Agriterribacter sp. GTDB lineage: Bacteria > Bacteroidota > Bacteroidia > Chitinophagales > Chitinophagaceae > Agriterribacter. The sequence goes on along the minus strand of JASGKU010000004.1, from coordinate 568,547 downwards.
TTGAGCGCCAGGTCGGCGGTAGTATAGATCTCGTATCCCAATTCTCCGACATAAGAGAGCCTGGCGAGCATCACCGGTACATGACCGAGATAAGTATGCTTTAATTTGAAATAACCGAGTGCTTCATTGGTCAGATCATCCCGGGTTAAAGACTGGGCGAGTTCTCTCGACTTTGGACCAAAGAGCCCCAACGCTACCGTACCCGCTGTAATATCCCGTACAAACACCGTATCGGGTGCCAGCTTTTCCAGGTAATGAATATCGATATTGCTGTTTACGCCAATAAAAAAATCAAACTCACTGCGACGCATAACCGTAATGTCGCTCATGATGCCTCCTTTTTCATTCAGCAGGAGACAATACGTAATAGCGCCTGGCTTTTTGCGCAGGTTCCCGGTGGTGAGTCGCTCAAGGAATTCCAATGCGCCCTTGCCGATCACTTCAATGCGTTTTAATGTAGTGATATCAAAGAGTCCTACGCCATCTCTTACTGCACGGGCTTCTGCACCAATGATTGGCGACCAGAAGTTGGCGCTCCACGCATCGCGGGGTGGAGAAGGATATTGTTGCACAAGCCCTGCATTTGACTCAAACCACTGTGGTCGTTCATAACCGGCAGCCTCGAGAAAGAAACCACCCAACTCCTGCTGCCGCTGGTAAAAACCGGTAGTACGGATGGGTCGTGGCGATTCCATCGGCTGCAATGGATGCAGTAGATCGTACACTTCAATATAGTTCTGTGCGCCACGTTCCTGGATATGTTGCGGACCCAACTGGTGCGCTTCAAAACGGTTCACATCACATTCATGCACAGCTAGTGTGGGATGTCCGTCCACAATCCATTCTGCCATGGCACGCGCTACACCACATCCCTGCGTGATCCAAACGGCCTCGGCTACCCAAAAACCTTTCAGCCCAGACCACTCACCCATCAATGGAAAATTATCTACGGTAAAGGAAAACAAACCGTTCATTGATTCGGCGATCTCCGCGTTTTTCAATGCAGGGATCACTTCTATTGATCCTTCTATCGCGCCTTTCCATTCCTCCGGCGTAAAGGGCATCTGGCTCGGCATTATTTCTGCCTGGTCGTTTGGTAATATATCTTCTGCTTTTACAGGCAGTGGGCGATGTCCATACCAACCCACCGCCAGACTTTGATTTCTTTGTTTGAAATAGAGATCAGATGCCTGGTGACGCAGTACAGGAAGCTCTGCTTCTGTTTTATACCCTGCCAGTTCAGCCATGGGAGCGGTATAGCAGAGCTGGTGCGCCAATGGTTGGAGCGCCTTTGGCATGCCTACCATGGCACCGATTTTTGGTCCCCAGATGCCCGCGCAGGAAACAATCAAATCTGCCGGGAATACCCCCTGCGTAGTTTGTACGCCGGTTACATGACCATCACTCTGATCGATAGCAAGTACTTCGCAATCTGGAATAAATGTGGCACCGCGGCTAATGGCTCGTTCTCCCATCAACTGATCAGCAATTTTTGCCCGGGCAATCCCATCATCTGGTACATACAAGGCGCCTAATAATTTTTCTTTGGAAAGCATCGGGTGCAAACGCAATGCTTCTTCCGGGGAGATTACTTTCGCATTGATGCCTACAGCAATTGCCAGTCCTGCCCTGCGGTGAAGATCTGCCAGGCGCTCCGGCGTAGTGGCCAATTCAAGACTGCCTACTTTGAGAAAACAGGGTTCGCCATTATGTTGGAGGCTGTATAATTTTTCAACGGTTTGTTGCGCAAACTGCGCCATGGTACGCGACCCATTGGTTTGAAACACAACGCCTGGGGCATGTGACGTAGAGCCACCGGGTGCCCACAGGGGTCCTTTTTCAATAACCATTACATCCGTATATCCGCGCCCGGTCAATTCGTCGGCGAGTGAGCAGCCAACGATACCGGCTCCTATGATTACAATTTTTGGCATTAATGTACTGGGGTTTCAGTTAGTTGATTGGTATACCAGGAAAGAAACTGTTTAACGAGGTACTCCTCATCAGCGATGGGGCCCGGCAGGTAACCGCCGGAACAAATGCCGCGGTACGTACCTTCTGCCAGGCTCTGATCCTGTAAATTGGTTTGGTTCCACACTTTGGTAAGGTCTTCGAGATTATAATCCACACCTTCCACCGCGTCTGCCGCCACCAGCCATTTGGTACGCACCAATGTTTTGTCTACAGAGAGTGGGAACACCGCGAAGGTGATAATATGATCGCTCAAAAAATGATTCCATGAATTAGGGTGTGTCCATAAAGAAAGCCCACTTCCTTCCGGACGTTGAAAATTACCCAGCAGCTTTTTGCAGGCATGCTCCGGTTTCAATGTATGAGAAAGACATTGATTGGCAAGCGGCAACCGAACTGTGCGGAACCAGAGATCATCTGGGAATTCTATCAATTCATACGGAAGACCAAGCCCTTCCCATTCTCTTTCTTTTTCTACAAGTGTATCCTGGAAGCGTTGCTCCGATGGCGCGATATTATCCTTATCGAGCCCCTTGCCAAAACCGGAACTGTATAGCGGTACTAATAATTCAGGATGATTGGTATCGCAATGCAAACACTCCCTGTTGTTTTCTATCACAAGTTTCCAGTTGCATGCTTCAACAATATCTTTCTGGCAGGCTATTTTGGTTTTTGCTACCTGGTAAGGTGCGAGATATGGACTGAGCAAATTGCTCACCGTTTCAATATCATCTGGTGCGGGTGAATTAAGACAAACATAAATAAGTCCGCCAATCACTTCCACATTTATGGGATTGAGCCCATAATTTTCTTTAGGAAAATCAGCTTCCATGCCGCGTGCCTTCAACAGCTTTCCACTCAGATCGTACATCCAGTTGTGATAAGGGCAGGAGATGCCTTTTCTATTTCCTCTTTCTCCCGACAACAATTCATGACCGCGGTGCCTGCATACATTATAAAATCCACGCACTTCGCCGTTTTGCCCGCGCTGCAAAAAAAAGGATCGCTTTCCAAGTTTCAATGTAATGTAATCACCAGGTTTGGGAAGATCTGCCTCACACGCCACATAGATCCATTTGCTGTAAAAGATCTTTTCTAATTCCTCCTCGAAAATGTCGTTGCTCGTATAAAATGGAGCTGGTAATGTAAAGTTTGTGTCAATTCCGGCGAGGTACATGGTGATTTTTTTTGTATTTTGGAGTCGGATACAAATACTAAACTATATCATAAATATAAGTGGTTATTTAATATTCCGCTGGAGTAAAGCGTAGAAAATCGAGGGGGATCCAGAAAATATATTTATCCAAGGCTCGCCTGCATCGTTTCGCCTTAAATCAAAGAAAACTTGTCAATTTATATTTGCATTTTTAGCCAACAAATATCGTCGATAAGCATTTTGAAGAAATAATTTCTGTTACTTCTCTTTACAGCGTTTTATTAATCTTGCAAAAGAATTAGCTGAAAATAGAACAGTTTCATATGAACTAAAAGGCAAGTAGATGCCCGAACAACAGAACATAGAATACAAACAAAGCTGGCACGATGATTATTTGAAATGGGTTTGTGGTTTTGCCAATGCCCAGGGAGGTGTAATATTTATTGGCAAAGACGATGATGGCAATATTGTTGATGTTCATGATTATAAAAAATTAATGGATGATATTCCCAACAAGATTAAGAGTGCAATGGGTATTACAGCAGAAGTAAACTTACATGAAGATGCGGGAAAACATTTTATTGAAGTCGTCACTCAACCGTATTCTGTTCCTATTTCTGTAAGAGGCAGATATTATTACCGAAGCGGCAGCACCAAGCAGGAGTTAACAGGTGCGACACTCAATGAGTTTCTTCTAAAGAAATCCGGTAAAACATGGGATGATGTGATTGAACAAAGGGCCACATTTAATGATATAGATGAACCGGCGGTTAAAATATTTCTTGCTGCTTCTCAAAATACAGGTCGCCTTCCAGAGAATGATGGGCTTAGCGTTGCTGAATTGTTTGAAAAATTAAGGCTTACAGAGAACGGTCATTTAAAAAGGGCAGCCATTATTTTATTTGGCAAAGACCCTGGAAAATTTTACCCAGGTATTTATGTAAAAATTGGTCGTTTTGGAAAAGATGATACAGACATTATATTCCAGGAAACAGAAGAAGGAAATTTAATCATATTGTTGCAGGGCATTTTAAATCAACTCAACCATAAATTTCTAATTCGGTCAATAGGATTTGAAGGAATGCATCGCATTGAAAAAGGAGAATATCCTTTGGCTGCCATACGTGAAATTTTATTGAATGCTTTGGTACACCGGAATTATATGGGAGCACCCATTCAGATACGTGTGTATGACGATAAAATAAGTATCTGGAACGAGGGCACTTTGCCAGCAGGGTTGACATTGGCCGCTTTGAAACGCTCACATTCTTCAAGACCAAGAAACCCTATTATCGCAGATGTTGCTTTTAAAGGTGGATACATTGACGCCTGGGGTCGTGGCACTATTAAAATTCTGGATACTTGCAAAGAAGCAGCATTACCAGAACCAGAAATGCAGGAGCAAGATGGTGGTTTTAGCATTACACTTTTCAAAAATAATTTGACACAGGAGCAGTTAATAAAATTGGGACTTAACGACCGGCAAGTAAAGGCTGTATTCTTTGTTAAAGAGAAAGGGAAAATCACTAATAAAGATTATCAATCTTTAAATGATTGTTCAAGAAATACTGCCAGCAATGACCTAGCCGACCTAGTGCAAAAAGGACTGTTTACACCAAGTGACATTAAGGGTGCAGGAGCATTTTACCAGCTAAAATGAATTGCACATTAATTGCACAAATTGCACATTGATTGCACAAGCATTGCACAATTGGCGGTAACAATGGCAAATATGTTGAAGTAAAAGAGGCTCAAAGATTGGGTAACAAGTACTGCTATAGGACCGATTGTCCGTATTGACCGGTAATCGCTCAATAACTGATAAAAATAAGGTGGGAGGTACAGATCATTCTCAAATGACTCATAAAGGACTCAGCATTTACCCAATTGCTTAATTTGAATGTGAAGAGCGTTTATCAAATACAGACTAACACTTTTCATTTCGACATTTGTAATTCTGCTGTGCTCGTTATCTATTTAGCTTTTATCGTTATCTTCAACTTGAGTTTTTAAATAATCATCGGTACCGGGTAGATTCCAATATTTCAGGAAGCCAGTACAACCAAAACCTGCGACTCAAGTATGAAGAATACTCCTGTTACAGATAACAGCGACCTGGCCCAGTTTGGCTATCGCCAGGAATTAAAGCGTTCGATGGGGAGCTTCTCCAGTTTTGCTGCGGGCTTTTCTTATATCTCTATTCTTACCGGTCTTTTCCAGATGTTTCATTTGGGGTATGGCGTTGCGGGTCCTGCTTTTTTCTGGACCTGGCCATTTGTATTGATCGGTCAATTATTGGTGGCACTTTGCTTTGCAGAACTAGCTTCCAGGTTTCCCTTATCGGGTGGCGTTTATCAATGGGCAAAGTTTACGGGCAATGCTTTCTTTGGATGGATGACAGGCTGGATTTACCTCGCTTGTTTGATCGTTACGCTTGCCGCAGTGGCCATGGCATTGCAGGTGAGTCTTCCGCAAATCTCCCATTCCTTCCAGATTATAGGTACTGTAAATGATGCAAAATCGGTTGCGGTAAATGCTATTTTATTGGGTTCTATCTTGATTGTGATCAGTACCATCATCAACGTAAAAGGCATAAAGCTACTGGCGGTGATCAATAATATTGGTGTATTTACAGAATTGATTGGCATTGTGGTGCTGATTGTTTTACTGTTTATAAACAGGCAAAGGTCTCCAGTAGAAGCGGTAGTTCATATTAAAAATGCTGGATCTGCCTTCACAGCTTTTCCTGACCTGAAAGTTTTAATGGCAGCCACTGCGCTCACGGCTTCTTATGTGTTGTATGGATTTGATACGGCAGGAACATTGGCGGAAGAAACCCATGATCCCCGCAGGAAAGCGCCCCGTGCTATTTTGCAGGCGCTGATTGCTGCCGGTGTTGCCGGTTTGCTGGTATTGCTTTTGTCTCTGATGGCAGCACCTGACCTGGCTATGCCAGATTTGGGCAATATCAGCGGAGGATTACCAATGCTGGTGAAATCGGTGCTGGGTGAAACAACAGGCATTCTATTTTTATGTATCGTGATCTTTGCCATTATCGTTTGCACTTTCGCCGTGCATTCAGGAGCCGTGCGATTAATGTTCGCCATGGGGCGCGATAAGCTACTCCCTTTCAGTAAATCATTATCGGAAGTGTCTCACAAAACGCAGGTGCCTGTTTTAGCCACCCTGCTTTGCGGATTGGCAGGTATCCTTATTCTCGTGGTGAATATTCAATTTCCAAAAGTATTTGAGTTGGTAACCTCTATCGCCATACTTTGGGCTAATTTAGCCTACTGGATAGTGGTGGCTGTTCAACTAAGAAACAGGTTCAAGGCGGCAAAAGATGGATCAGGTATAGATGCAAAATTCAGTTTAGGCAAATGGGGGTTCCCGGTGAATATCCTGGCACTGATCTGGAGTACGTTTATGGTGATCAATGTATCGTGGCCCCGCGCTGCAACTTATGGTGCAGAATGGTATAATCAATATGCAGCATGGATCTATACGGCTGCTTTGATATTGATAGGAGTTTTTATTTATTATTTTAAATCAGTTAAAAAAGAAAAGATTGTTGAGTAACGATATGGCATACACGCAATTTATAGATGGCGCATTAACTTCAGGTAGTAACAGGGAATCGTGGATCAATTATAACCCGGCTGATAATAAGCCATTGGGAGAAGCATACCATGCAAACAATGAAGATATTGAAGCAGCCGTAGCATCATCACAAAAAGCCTTCGAGCTATGGCGCACCAAAACAGGTGCTGAACGCGGCAGGGTTTTAATAAAAGCCGCCGATATATTAAGATCAAGATTATCACCATTGGCATTGGTAGAAACCCAGGATGTGGGCAAGCCCATTGCTGAATCATTGGCGGTGGATATCACCTCTGCTGCAGATGCGCTGGAATATTTTGGCGGAATGGCGGCAGGTATACATGGCGAATATTTTGATTTGAAAAATGCCTTCGGCTATACAAGACCGGAACCCTTAGGTGTTTGCGCGGGCATAGGCGCCTGGAATTATCCGCTGCAGATTGCTGCATGGAAAGCCGCGCCTGCATTGGCTTGCGGCAATGCCATGATTTTTAAACCATCTGAACTCACCCCGGCAACCGCACTTGAATTAGCGCAGGTATTGATGGATGCAGGAGCACCTGCCGGTTTGTTTAATGTAGTGCAGGGTGATGGCAGGGTTGGAAAAAGTTTAGTAGATCATCCCGGCATCGCAAAAATTTCATTGACTGGTTCTGTAGCAACAGGAAAAAAAATCTTTGCGGGTGCTGCGGCTCAATTGAAACGCGTAACACTTGAACTCGGCGGAAAATCTCCCATCATTATTTTCGAAGATGCAGACCTCAACAATGCCGTGTCTGCAGCGCTTCTGGCTAATTTTTATACACAGGGAGAAGTTTGTTCCAATGGTACACGTGTATTTGTGCATCGAAAAATATATGATGCTTTTTTAGCGCAGTTAAAAGCACGTACGGAAAAAATCAAAATAGGCGACCCGGCAGATCCGGATACGCAGTTAGGCGCCTTGATCAGTAAAGCACATATGGAAAAAGTGATTGGCTTTATAGATTCAGGAAAAGCTGCGGGAGCAACATTGCTCACCGGCGGCTACCAACCAGAAAAAGATTTTAAAGGAAGGGATATCCGTTCCGGGAATTTTATTTCGCCAGCGATCTTTACAGATTGTGATGATGCGATGGAGATCTGCAAAGAAGAGATCTTTGGACCGGTGCTTTCTATACTCACCTTTGATTCGGAAGAAGATGTGATTGAAAGAGCCAACAATACCGCTTATGGATTGGCGGCAGGCGTATTTACCAATGATATTAAAAGAGGTCATCGTGTTATTCATCAATTGCAGGCAGGTACGTGCTGGATCAATAATTATAACATAACACCCATCGAAATTCCTTTTGGTGGGTATAAACAATCCGGGCTGGGCGGGAGAACAGTCTTGCTGCCATTCAACAATATACACAACTGAAAACCGTGTATGTAGAATTAGGAAATGTAGAATCCCCTTTTTAAGATGGAAAAAATTTTTGATACAGTTATTATTGGTGGCGGCTCTGCGGGTTGTGTGCTGGCAAACCGGCTCACTGAAAATCCTGACCATAAAGTATTGGTACTCGAAGCAGGAAGAACAGATGCGTGGTGGGATATTTTTGTTCATATGCCCGCTGCGCTCACCTATCCCATTGGCAGTAAATATTACGACTGGCAATACAAATCGGAACCAGAGCCATACATGAATAACCGGCAGGTATATCATGCACGTGGAAAAATATTAGGTGGTTCCAGTTCTATCAACGGAATGATTTTTATCCGCGGTAATCCGATGGATTATGAAAAATGGGCAAAGGATCCCGGAATGGAAACCTGGGATTATGCGCATTGTCTTCCTTACTTTAAAAAGTCGGAAAACAGAACCGCCGGAACAAACACCTGGCGTGGCGGTGGCGGTCCACTGCACCTCGAAACTGGTCCAGCTACCAATCCCTTGTTTAAAGCGTTTTTTGAATCCGCTACACAGGCAGGCTATCCACTCACAGATGATGTGAATGGTTATCAGCAGGAAGGTTTTGGCATGTTCGACCGCAATATTAAAAACGGCAGGCGCTGGTCTGCTTCGGATGCGTACCTGCATCCTGTTTTGGGCAAACGCAAAAATCTCGAAGTGATCTGTGGTGCGCTTACTACTAAAATTCTTTTCTCAGGCAAGCGTGCCGTGGGCGTGGAATTTCTGAAAGGAAATAACCTGGAGAAAGTCATCGCCGGTGAAGTAATTTGTTGTGGCGGTGCAATTAATTCTCCTCAAACTTTGCAACTCTCCGGCATTGGTGATCCTGTAGTATTGAAAAAAGCCGGAGTTGATGTATTGCACGACCTGCCAGGTGTTGGACAAAACCTACAGGATCATCTCGAAGTATATATTCAATACGCATGTAAAAAACCGGTGAGTGTATGGCCGGCGTTGAAATGGTATAATAAACCCTGGGTAGGTTTAGAGTGGATGTTATTTAAAAAAGGTCCTGCATCCACCAATCACTTTGAAGGCGGAGGATTTATCAGGAGTAATGAAACGGTGGCGTATCCTAATCTGCAGTTTCATTTTTTACCGGTGGCAATACGATATGATGGTACGTCACCATCAGGTGGTCATGGTTACCAGGTACATGTTGGTCCTATGAATTCTGATGCACGTGGCTCTGTGCAGATTAAATCGGCAGATCCCAAAGAAAAACCAGCGATACTGTTTAACTATTTGTCTACTGAACAGGACCGCAGGGAATGGGTAGAAGCCATCCGTTGTGCCCGCAAAATTCTGAATCAACCGGCGATGAGCGAATTTAATGGCGGAGAACTTTCACCGGGACCGGCGGTTGAAACTGATGCGCAAATACTGGATTGGGTAAAGCGAGATTCCGAAACAGCGCTGCATCCATCCTGCACCTGTAAGATGGGTACGGATAACATGAGTGTGATTGATCCGCTCACTTTGCGTGTGCATGGCATTGATGGTTTAAGAGTAGTAGATGGAAGTATTATGCCGTATGTAACTAACGGAAACCTATATGCGCCGATTATGATGATTGCGGAAAAGGCAGCAGATATTATTATGGGAAAAGAACCGCTGAAGGCGGAAAAGGTGGAGTTTTATAAGAAGGGGGAGTAGAACGTTACTTGAAAGAATATAAACCGACCTATGACTGGCTACTTGCAACAGCTGACAGTCTATCCTTTGCATTTACTACCATCGTAAATAAATTCGATATAGTAACACTGCACAAGATTTTGAAAGAGGATTTAACGCCAGCATGGCCGCAACCTGTACCGGATACTCTTGATATACTGGGTAAATACAATCTTATTCTTGAAGTATACAGGCAGTATGATTTATGGCTGTCGAAGCAAAAGCCTGCGGAGAGAATAACAATAACGATGTAACCAATGAAGCGCCCTATTTCTTCTGAGGTAAAACATACACAGAATCGATCCTGGATTTCTTCATGGAAGAATTTAACTCTTTTAGAGAAGACACAATGCTTTCTAATGCTTTCGATTGGGATTGCTCTACTGTCCGTAAGCGCTGTAATTCTTCTCCGGTTTTGTCATTAGATTGTTGAATAACTGTCAATGCGATAAAGAATACTGAAATACCTGTAAGCACAAGAGACCATATTCCAAAATTTCTCTGAAACCTAAGATTTTTGGTGGTTATAATATTGATATCAATTTGCGACTGAATATGTTCTTGCTCTTTATCAAATTGGTTCTTCTTTGTTGTTAAAAAGAAATCGTACAACTTATTCTCGTATTCGCTCGGGGCGGATTCGATCAGCGATACCAAATTATAATTTACTGTGTAGCCGTAATAGCTGCCAGTGACTTCTGATTGCCTAAAAACAGAATTTACTAAACGGTCAAATTCCAATTGGAGGAGTATGGTTTCGATTCGGGAAGACGTTATAGAACCATTCAACGCTTGGTGGATTTGTTGAACTTTGACTACCGCGGTTTTGTCGCTCAAAGTCCAGAGGCACTTAATCACTTCGTTTATGCTCTCTTTGTAAATCTTCATTTTAATATTTATTTGGAGAAAAGCCAACAGAACAGACAACGGAGTAAAAACGAAAAACCCTCAAACATAATACTGGATTACATTTGAGGGAAATTTGATGCGGACTGAGTGGGGCTGCAATCGAACCCTTGATACCTTTGCTGACATTTTTGGATACTTTAAAAATTGTCTAATCTTTCTATTATTAATTAATTATCCCTTTGAATCATCATTCCTTGACCATAGTTCCATAGTTGAGCAGCTAAACTAGCCTTCAAGTACAATAAAGACCTCTTTTTGACGTCATAATGCAAAAAATGGCAAAAAATGGCTATTTTTACAACCTTAAAGTTGTTTTAATTAAAATTCCTATATTTGCTTTACCAAATGGCTAATCAAGATGAGATAAAAGCTTTTTTACAGGATTTTCATATTAAAATGAACATCTGGGGTATTGTTGTTAGAGATGACCGGGGTAAAAATGCGCAAACACTTCTTGACCTTGAAATTACCAAGGATTTTAGAAATAAGGTACTGAAAAACCTGGCAGTTGAAGATTATTCGGAAGGGCCGTTGCCAGAAAAGCTTTATGGTGGTGCTTATATGTGGGTGTTTGGGAAACAGGTGAAGGGGAAAGAGATTTATATTAAAATAACTATGGGGATTGCAGGGGCTCAAGTGATATGTATTTCATTTCATGTTGCAGAGCATCCGATAAATTATCCGTGCAAATAGAAAGGCAATGATTTCGGACTTGATGCTTAATTGGGTTAGTTAAGTATTTTTTGAATCATCCTTTAAATTGTAAAACAATGAAAAGTCCATTTACAGGGGGCGAAGCTACGCTCCAAAAAGAAATGCGAACAATGGATTTCCGTAAGGAAACATTCCAGATTCAGTTCCAGTATTATTTGTGCAAGGACACAGGTGAACAGTTTACAGATGATGAATTGGATGAAGTGAATACCAACCAGGTTTATAACCAATACAGAGCAAAGTATGGCATTCCCTTTCCTGATGAAATAAAAGCCATCAGAGAACAATATGGATTACCTGCCAATAAAATGGCAGAAATATTGGGATTGGGTGTGAATGTGTACAGGAATTACGAAACCGGTGAGGTGCCCAGTGTATCAAATGGCAGGTTAATACAAATGGTTAAAGACCCAAAGGAATTCAGGCAACTAATTGACTACAGCAAAAATGAGTTTACTCCTGAAGAACTGGAGAAGATAAACAAGAAAATTAATCATGCCTTGAGCGGATGGGATGTCTTTGAGAATTTGTATGAGACTTTAATGCTTGGAGAAAAAAGACCGAGCCTTTTAAATGGGTATAAGGTGCCGAGTATTGAAAAAATAAATAACATGGTTTTGTTTTTTGCAGATAAGATGAAGCCATTTAAAACAAAATTGAACAAACTTTTATTCTATGCGGATTTTCTGCATTTCAAGAAAACCTGTTTTTCAATAAGCGGGTTAACTTACCAGGCAATACAAAAGGGACCAGTCCCAAAGAATTATGATTGGCTATTTGATAACACCATGGAAAAGAAGTTAGTTAAAATATTGCTGCATGATTATGGCAATTACATGGGAGAGCAATTTGTATCGGCAGAAGGAAGTGTATTTGATGAAGAATTATTTACAGTATCTGAACTGAAGGCTATGCAAATAGTTGCAGACGCTTTTAAAAATGATACTGTAAACGGGATTGTGAATAAAAGTCATGAAGAAGATGCCTGGGCTGATAATATTGATTGCTTCAATACAATCAGCTATGACTATGGATTTGGATTAAAGTATCCAACAAATGGAAACTGAGTTAGCGACAAATATTTTGATGGACCTGACATAGCTGTCCATTTAAAATACTTATTTTTTTAGTTTTTTGATACTAAAATTATTGACAATTATACAAAAGCAGTAATTTTGTCATGAAATTGTAAGCAAAGCGAGGTGGGCAAAGTTATTGATATGTTAAAAGGTTCTTTATAGAAGGCGAAAGCCTTGGGGTCTAGACCAAGGCTTTCAGGAAATGAGTTTGAGAATGTCTCTTTTCCGTTTTTTGTTTCTGAGTGCAAAGGTAGGTGTTGTTTATTTAATAAACAATACCTGCTTATTGCAACCTTCGCAAGCAGTAGAGTTCAAAAGTCCTGCCAGCAAAATCCCTTCTACATTCTCCGGCTACGATGCCCACTAAATCCGCAAGCTAATCCTTGTGGGCAGCTATTTTATTGACCCAATTAAATTAAAAACAATGGGTAAGAATCAACATGTAACCAAACATCCTGATGGATGGCAGGTTAAGGGTGCCGGTAATGAAAAAGCAACAAAAGTTACCGAAACACAAAAGCAGGCAATTGATGCAGCAAAAGAAATAGCAAAGCATCAAAAATCAGAAGTAGTAATTCACGGTACTGATGGTAAAATAAGAGATAAAGACTCTTATGGAAATGACCCAGTGCGCCCTAAAGACACAAAACATTAATTTAAAAATTGACTAATTACTGATAGATGAAATTGACCAACTCACAACTGCAAAACTTTATTTCACGAATAAAGTTGAAGAGAGAGAATATGACTACCTATCGCAATCAAGTAAATAGCCTGATTGAGGATTTGGAAAAATATATCACTTCTGATACCAGCACTGGAATAAAAGTTACTAGAGCCATAATAGCTGGTTCATGGAAAAAGGGAACCATCCTAAGAGCGACTGGAGAAAACCCAATTGATATTGACCTTGTCTTATACGTAGAAGGGGAAGATAACCTACAGGATGATTTAGAAAGGCTTCATGATTTAATAGTAGACTACCTTAAGAAAATATATCCGACAAAGGATATACTCAGAGATGTTGATGCAAGCGGAAAAACTAAGTCAATAAAGATTAAATTTATTGGTACAGGCCTGGAAGTGGATATTGTACCAGTAGTTCCGATGAAAACTCCAAAAGAATACGTATGGCAACCTCAACGAGGCGGCGGCGGTAAGTATATTACAAGTGTTACTAAACAACTTGAATTTGCCAGCAAATACAAAAATCAAAATAGCTCTTATACTTCTATCATTAGAGCTTTAAAATGGTGGCGTAATTACAAAGAACTCGACCAATTATCTTCTTTTGTTATTGAGCTTATTGTCGCCCACATCGAAAAAACCAAAAGCATTGAAACAAACATCGAAGAAGGTATAATTAGATTTTTTAAACTTGTAAGTGACCCTACTTTTCCTACTATTAATTTTAATGAAGCCATTAATTCGTTACCAAACCCAATTCCTAAATTTTACGTTGCAGACCCTACAAATAATGAAAATAACGCTGCAAAAAAAATTGATGAAATCAATTGGGATGAGATTAAAAAAGAGGCAGATAGTGCTTTTGAAGCATTAAACATTGCACAGTCAAAAAATTACGAAGGAGATACTATAGAGGAATGGAAATTTGTTTTTGGTTCTTCTTTTAATATTAAAACAGAAGATTGATTATGAGTTACAACACTTACATAGCAACTTCAACCTATACAGTAGTTGATATACGTAAAACTTTTGAAGGTTTTGAAGCAGATTTAAGAATGATTGCCAAACGTACTGAAAAATGGTCAACAGAGTATGTTGACAAGGTATTCCACGACATAATAAAGTTAGCTGAGGCAAAATACCTAAAAACTGTTGACATCGTTTTATTAAATACAAGTAACCAACCTATACGTGCCGCTAAATACACTGTAAACGATGCAGGTACTTCTATTACAGGTGATAGAGCTGGTGGTAATGACTGGCAGAATCTGTCTAGCACTGAGTTGTCTGTTATTCTTAGTTATACTAGTTCATGGCATTCTCTTACACAGCAACAGAAAGAGAACTTTCAACAATCAAATGACTTTAGAATTGGATGGACAACATCGCATATTGACAATAGCTTCCCAAACTTATCTAGGCAAACTGCTCAGACTTTTGCCAGTAATGGTTACGAATTAAGTAAAACAAATTACAAGTAATCCAACATGAACAACACAACTATTTTTGACAATATTATTGAGTTGCCCAATTCAGATGTAAAAAAACGGGCTGATGCATTAATTGGGTTTCAAAAAAGATTCGAAAGGGTGCACAACAATCTTAAACTATTAATTGACCAGGAAGGATTAATTGAATGGAGTAAAAAGCATCATAAAATTAAATTACCTGTATTAGATACAATACTTGACAGGTACCCACTTGTGTTATTGGCCGGTGATGCCGGTACAGGGAAAACCGTGTCAGCAGAAGGTATCGCAGATAGAATGATTCGTGAATTAGGTAAGGAAGGGTTTTTTCTGAAATTAAGTACAAGGGTTCGTGGTGAAGGCTTACATGGACAAATGGGAAGCCTTGTGAATAATGCTTTTGACAGATTAAAGCAAGAGGCTGGTAAGAAAAGAATTGCTTTTTTATTTATTGATGAAGCAGATGCGATTGCTACTACAAGGTCAACAAACCAAATGCATCAAGAGGAAAAAGCTGCTGTCAATACATTGATTCAAAAAATTGATGAAATCAGGGCTTTGAATGGCCGGGCAATTATTTTTATGTCAACTAACCGGTTACACTTTATTGATGAAGCAATTCTAAGAAGAGCTGCCATAATTATGGAGTTTGAACGGCCCGATGATGATGACAGGAAGGAATTTTTTGTCAAAACACTTGAAGGAATACATATCCAAAGTGCAGAACTTAACGAACTCGTTAAACTTACGGGGCCATCCAAAAACGAAGGTTTAGGGTACTCATATTCTGACCTTGCCTTGAAAATACTACCTGAAGCTATTGCTGAAAGTTTTCCTGACAAACCATTATCTTTTGAAGTACTTAAAAATGTAATTACAAAAGTAAAGCCAAGTCCTAAAATCATATGAAAAGACAATATGCAGAAATAATGGTTTTCTTAGCCGGTGTTGCATTAATTGGTTACACTCTTGTTTACAAAGACGCAAGCAAGCCTTTGCCGGCTGCACTTATCGCAATAGCTATTAACATAATTACTACTCCGATATATGTTGGAATAGTAGAGGGTATTTACAATTTAAAAAACTTGCCCTTAATATTTAAAACCAATACTTTATATAGAAATCAAGATGTACGCCTTTCTATTTCCTATTTGTTTCGAATTAAAAGTAACGGGAAGTATCTTCTGGTTAAAAATAGAAAAGGGAACTATTACCAGTTGGTTGGCGGAGCTTATAAAACATTGCCAGGAGTAGAGAAAGTCTTTAAAAAGTATAAAGTTAAACCTGATAAGAGATTTGAAACAGAACATGGGATTGCAAAAAATGACTTACGCTTTCGTTTACCCGGAAGATTTGTATTAAAGATTATAAGATGGTTTAATTCACGAGAAGATAGAGAAACTTCTCAATGGCGTGAGTTTTGTGAAGAATTACTTACCTCCAACATTATTGAACAAAAAGCAGATAAACATGCATTCAGATATATCGACTATAAATATGTTAAGACAATTCAAACACCTATGCAAAAAGCAAAGAATCTGAATTGCCAGGAGATATTAATCTTTGAGATCTTTGATTTGATACCCAATGATGAGCAAATTGAAGTTCTTAATCGATTGTATTTAAACGGCAATACTGAGCAAATAAAATGGGCAGATGAAATTATTATCAACTCATTAGGATTTAATGAAAGGGAAAAGGAAGTGGAATACGAAATTGGAGCACACACAAAATGGGCAGTTAATGAAAAATACTCAACCGAATAAGTTATGAGAAGAAGAGAACAATATATTACAAAATGGGCTTTAATCGGGTTTGCTGGTACAGCTGGTGCTGATATCATATTACAATGGTTGGAACACTTGCTGGATAAGAAACCTTTTACCTGGGAATCTTATAACGGTAAACGCACATTCAAAAATGCTCTTATTGGTGGTGCAATTGGTACTGGAGTTGGATATTTATCCTATGAGGCTAAATTATCTGAAGAAGCCAAACATCCTTTTAATTCTGATGAATATTTAAAGAAAGTGTTGTCTGAAGAGGATTTGAAGTCGGACCCACTGCTACTGAAAAAATATCTTTCACACAAGGCTGATATTAAAGAATGGCTGAATAGGAAATTTGAATCAAGGCTTATCTGTAAAGCAGAAGATGCCGGTTCATTTTTTAAACGTACAGCTATTGCTTCCAATACTGATTTAGATATAGTATTAGCGTTCAGGAATAACAGTTATTCTACTCTTGAAGAAATGTATTATGATGTGTATGATTGCTTGCAAGCACAATTTGGAAATAAAGCTATTGTAAGTAAACAAACAAAGGCAATAGGATTAACATTTGAACATAATGGACTTCCCATACATTTTGATATTGTACCAGGCAGAGAATTTGGCGATTATAAGATTACTAAGGAACTTAATTTATATGTAAGGCCAGATTGGGTTTGGCAAAAGGGAAGCTCTTTTAAAACAAATATTGGTGTACAGAAAACTATTACAGTAAATAAACCTGAGGCCAGAAGAGTGGTAAAACTTTTGAAAACATATAAAGTAAGAAACGGAATAGAATTACCCAGTGTAATTATTGACCAATGTGTTGTTGATGCCCTTTCAGATAACCGGTTTGGTGTGCATTTCTCTGATACTGAAAATTTGCTAAACAGTATGAACTTTATTGCAAAAAGAATACAACAAAGTAATTATTTAGATGTTACAAACTCAAACAATAACCTTAATTCAAAATTAAGCAGTTCACAAAGGAATTATTTAGCTGAGCAGTTATTTACTGATATAGAGAGAATCGAGGAAAATCCCAGGTATATCAAAGAAATATTCAATCAATAATTGTAAAAATTATAGTTTATGGCAGTACCTCCCAATTATTTTATCACAGGTGTATGGAAAACAGATGCCGGAGTGATTACAGATGTGTTTCTCCATTTAAATACTTCTACAGGTTTTAATGCTGGAAAAAAAACTCCTGAAGCAGCAGTAATACAGTTATTAAAAGCAAATAACACTATAATGACCTTGAAATGGAGCTACCAAACCGCTTCTTGGAAAAGGGGAGCAAATGTCATAATAGTTAAAGAAGGCAATAAGGAGTTTTTACGAACTGTAAAAGATGCAACGGTGGAAGACAATCTCGACAATATGATAAAAATGAATGGTTTCTTTTAACCAAACTGTGGCATCAATTTAACCTTGCAATAATTTCACCTTTCCATTACTCACCTTACCAAATAAGGTTTCATTCGTTTTCATGTCGTACATAAACGGCAGAAGCATTTGCATAAGTAATTAGTTTGCCTGAAACAAATAGATCGTATCTGATTAAAATTATTAGCTGACTTATAGAGGGCCGAAATACTCGTTAGTGATTGAGGTTAGATACTCTTGAAAAAAATATGGAAGAGAGCTTGAAGCAACCTGATACAAATAAGAAACTCAATAATCCTTCTCATGAGTTCAATGAAGAAGAAATGGCTTTCCTTAATTTAATTGCTCAAATTATAGTGGAAATATCTATAAGACAAGCCAATGAAATTTATAGGAAAAATAATGGTGAAGTGGTGGGTGAGATTAAATAAGTTCGAGCCCCATCCACTACTCATATTGAAAATCTAAGGAGTAACTATATATCAATAGTTTATCGTTCTGGTAAAATCTGATTTATCGAACCCGCAAATTTTTGGATTGCAATTGACGATTTACTTGATTTGCAAGTAGATGCATTGTATAGACTCCAATAAAAAAGGGATGATTTTTCAATCATCCCTTCCTGCGGACCGGACGGGATAGTTCATTCCGACCGTTCCTATCTGAAAATCAGTTGATTACTTTTTTAGGTCTACTTTTGGGTCTACTAAAAGAGCAAATTTTAACGCATTTGACGAGTCCTTACATCGCTTAACGTTGACTATATAAAGTTAACTATCTTTTCAAAATGTTGAAAAGAAAAGAGCCAAATTATCGTCTATAAAAATTGTATGATAACAGATGCTGGCATTAATAGCAAATCATATTCATCCACTTTAGCCATTATAGCTGTGCTTGCAATAGCAGGTTATCATATACTTTTTGCGGGATGCCAACGCCGTTGTTATTGAATGGATGACTTCTGATTTTTTACTAATCTCGTAGACAGCCCAGGTAAAACATTTTCAGTTTTATTATCCTCATCAATTTTTGGTAGTGTCTCAGTTTGAAATTTAATGATTTTTCCATGCTTGACCGGGTAAGCAAAGCATTTTGTATCTTTATCCCATGGCTTACCAGCAGATGCAAATAAAAAAGCGAAGTCAATTGTTGATTTAGCAACAGGTGAAACAGAACCCGATACCAGTGGCAAAAATCCTCGTGGTTCTTATCCAACCAACATATATAGCAGACGGATTTATCTCTAAAACCATGTACTCTCGCTTTGTCGTTTACTCGTAATTCAAATATTATCGTAGGATCGATGGTGTTTTTAAATTCAGACTCAGGTATAAATCTATTGGCATTGGCGTATACCCAAACCCAGACTTATCACTTTTACCTGCCTGATTAAATAGCATCCTGCAAGTATGGTTGTGAAATTTCTCTAAGAAACTCCAAAAAGACTTCATTTCTACTTTATCCCAAGAAGAAAAGCATTGATGCTGATACTGAATAAATCGGAATGAGGGAAAAACATTGGCCTCATCGCCGTCTTGCATCCACCCATGCATTAAAACCTTATTCTTATTAATATAATAAGCAGACTTATCTTCTATTTTATTGGGAACCAGAAGCAAAGAAAAGAGGAGAATATAAAAAGAAAGGAACCGCTGAATAAGCGGTTTTTTATTTACATTCAATCCTATTAAGGCAAGATTATGACAATGAGAACGTACTATAAAGTAATATGCAGCAACTGTGGGCATGAAGGGAATATTGTTTTAAGGGAGAATGACCAGCCTTATTCAGAAATGTATCAATCATGGTCACTACAGAATATAAACGGTACACTGCATCCAGAGGGTGGATGGGATGAAGTCTTTTCAAACTCTGATTTGAGATGTGAGGAATGCAATACGCAACTAACAATTAAAGACTTGATACAATAATCAAATAATTTCAAACTGAGACACTACCCAATTTTTTGAAGGGATCATATGATGTGATATATTCACGAATTAGAAAATATATTTTGGTAGTTGGGTCATAGGCAATTTATTTGCGTTGACATTTCTAAAAGGGTGGAGTCCTGCGCAAGCAGGCTCCTTCTTTTATTATTCGGCTATCCGGCGATATTACACACTAACATGAAAGTCTTTCTTGGCTTGCTGTTCATATATGTTGGAAGGAGAATATAATGATATACCGAAGTATGAGCACCGGGTTTACATATGCCTGCCGACATATCTGTCAAGGCGATTACGGATTTTCAAACCACCAGGTAGATTCCTTGATCATTTCATCTATACTTTTTTTGAGGTGATCTAACTGAGGAGGCGAATTTTCGCCATCTACATGTCCGAAATGGTGTGGTTTTAAAGAAAGATATCCAACATCTTCCTCTTCCATGTTTATATAAGAATTGATATTAGGAAGATCCGATAAGTCAAAGTTATCCTTGGGGTCTCCCTCTAAAGGAAAATCGGCGACTGAAGCACCGGGCTCAATTTCATGCACATTATCACTTAATATTTTTTTATACATGGCAGTCCTTTTTACGTGTTATACTTGCGATAGTGATTGTATTTATACAACGCATGACGCTTAATTTGTTGGGGTAATATCCAAACACAAATTCAAACCAACCAGGGGTCTAAGATCTAACAATGATCATTGACACCGTAATATAATGCAAAGCCTCTGCCAAATACTAGCCGCGCTGCACTGTATTAATGACCGTCTTCTATTAACAGGCACATCTTTTAATTGTATTCATATCATACAAAGTAATTTTTACGGCATCTGCGGCGTCCACCAGACCGCAAGAATAAACGTGCTGGTACGCCCGCAAGCATTATGGTCGGTGTAAGAAACTATGTCATGAATCTTGATTTTACAATTATGATTGTTTTGTAGCGGCAATACGGAGGTGAATCTGTACTTCCGGCAGAATGTAAAGGTGCGCAGAAGGATTACTATAATTGTCCATCCCCCATTTTCTTCGATCTATGGAAAATTTTGCTTCAGCCGCCAATGTTGCTCCCTTTGATACAATCCTGGTCGGAAAGGAAATCGAATGCGTTTGTCCCAGCATTGTAAAATTGCCGCTTATCAGATAATTGGCATGGCTTACTTCTGTGGTATCACTGCTCTCATAGGCAATGCATTTTATAAGATGAAATTTGGCATCAGGATGAAAGGCTATTTTGAAAAAGTTTTCCCGTAGATCCGCCAGCAAAGTTTGCCGTAGAGGATCATGAAGATCATAATCTTCAATAGAGGAGATGGGTATGGTAAAGTCTCCGGACTTGATACTTCCATTATCACCTGTTGCTAAAGTGCCGGTAACTTTAAAAGCTCCAATATGAAAATGGTCTGTTGCGGAACCCTTCCACTCAATTGTTGACAACATATCATCA
The DNA here is from genome assembly GCA_047600465.1 of Agriterribacter sp. Taxonomy (GTDB): domain Bacteria; phylum Bacteroidota; class Bacteroidia; order Chitinophagales; family Chitinophagaceae; genus Agriterribacter. The sequence continues at coordinate 547,288 of JASGKU010000004.1, read as the reverse complement.
ATCTTATATGCTGAGGGTTGTGCTGAGTTGCTATGGCAACTGCTTATGCACAGCGCAATCACTGTTATTAATAAAATCTTTTTCATGATATTTTTTTAAAGCAAATAGCTTCCCATTCGTGTTGTTTACACGATTTTTTGGGTGACAATAAAAAACTTTGATTAACTATAGATCAGGAAGGGTAGTTACACCTAATTCAGCACTGATCCGGTTTACCTTTTCGAAGAATTCCCTGCCAGGGGCAGCAGTAGGTACAGGAGGAAGCTCCATGCGAAGTGCAGGACCGCTGCATTCGATGAACATATTTTCAAAACCTCCGGGTGTGATGAAGAGCAACACGGTAACTGTATCTGTTATAAGTTTAAACCTGTGTGGAACTAACCGCGGTAAGTGCACATAGTCCCCTTGCTTGGCATGTATGCGCTGATCGCCCGCTTCATAAATGATCTCTCCTTCAAGTACAAAATAACTTTCATCTTCTCTGCTGTGCACATGAGGCGGAGGTTCAAATCCTTTTCTCAGCGTCACTCTGATGAGAGAAAATATGCCCTGTGTTTCCCGGGCGGTAGCAAGAATGGTAAAAAGATTAGGCCCATACCAGCGGGAACGTGCGAGTTGTTGGTCGACGGGTACATGTGCCGCTAAAGCGGCAATCAATTCTTTGTTCATAGCATTAATAATATTTGTAGCAAAAGTAAAAAGCAGCTCTTTGGCGTTGATCAACCAAATGGTGGATTTTTAACTGATCACTCCGAATTCTTTTGCCTTTACAATGGCTTGTGTACGGTTTTCAGCTTCAAACTTCTGGTAGATATTCAGCGTATGTGTTTTTACAGTGCTTGCTGAAATAAATAAGGTCGCGGCAATATCCTTATTAGTAAAACCTTTCGACAAAAGATCAAGCACTTCGAGTTCACGTGCCGACAATGGATTTAATGTATAGTTGGCTGGCAATGGTTTTAGGGTACGCTTTCCCGTGATCCCGGCATTTTCTATGGCCTTGCCAATAAAAACCGCCATTGTCTTCAATACTTCGAGGCTTTGGGCAGAATACGCATTCCTGATGGGCGTTCTCACAGAAAGTATCCCGATGATCTCTTGATTCAGCAATATCGGCACATACATGAGAGAGGCAGGTTCCAATCCCTGTAATGCTTTTATTGTTTTAGGAAGGTAAAGTTGGTATTCGCTTTCAAAGTCATTGATGAGAATATCTTTTTTATGTGCAAATACCCAACCCGAAAAGCGCTCATCACTATGTGCATATATGGAAAATGGTGGCATAACCTTATCGTTTTCTCTTGCTCCTGTGTACTCGAAAAAACCTGTAATTTTATTATATACCCCAATGGCGAAAGAATAGGCATCTATGAGCTGATTCACATAATGATAAACTGTTTCAATGATCTGTTCAGTACTTTGCTCAGATAGAATGGAAGCACCGATCTGGTTGAGCACACGCAGATTTTTTAAAAGTTCATCAACATTGCCAGGTTTAGGATGCATAGTTTCTTAACCACAAGGTATAAAAATGTGAACGATTTTATTTTCAAACAACTGGCCATAGTAGCATAATCACGCCCTTTTTTGCTATCGCTCTTCTTTGGTCCATCGTCTTTTGAAGGAAAGTTTATCCTGCAGGTGTTCGGACTTGTCTAAAAAGCTTCGAAACCTGAAGATGTATAAGCGAAACTGGCTTCAATATTTTCACCTCCGGTATTTCGCAGACTATGCCAAACTCCTTTTGGAATAAACGCAACCGCGCTTTCTTCAACTTGATATCGTTTGTTGCCACGCCTAAACGAATCGGAACTTTTGTGTAAAAAATGAGCTAGTCTTCATTTAATAAATGTTTATGTATAGACAAAGCGCTACCAGGCATCAAAGATTCGGAAAGAAAAGAGATTGTGTCAGCACCTTGAGCTTTTGCTATTTTACCGGAAGACCTGCTGGAAGAACAACGCAAAAGAAAGCGGCGGAAGCAATCCCAAAGGAATGGTTTGTAAATTATTAGTCAATTTAATATCATCAATAATGAAAAGTGAATCCAGCAACAGCCGCAATCGTTTTGCAGAACTAGCAATTACCAAAATGGAAAAACAGGACAAGAAAGTTCATGCCTGGCACCCAGAGATACTGGCGTTGTCTATCGAAGTGGCATACTTGCTAAGCCCTTTTCTGTTGAAGATAATCCTATAGGAAAAAGTGTTTCCTCATTCAACAAAAATAATTATCCCACAAAACCTTTCGCCTCTTTTCTACCTCGGCCGCGAAGATCTTACACCGTCCTTAGTAAAAGCAAGGTCTGCGTCAAATGAGGATCCTTGTCACTCATTTGACTTGCGCCGTTTTTGCAAAAAAATTAAACCCATTCTTACCCGAGGGGTTTTTGCTTTCGCGGCATAAACACAATGCCTCTTCAAATGCAAAAGGCCCGCCTTTATTCCACGGTCAAAAAATTTTTATTGCAAAAAACCTTGCTTTTCTAAAAGACCGTGATAAGAAGTGTTGCTACAAGTATGAAACGAAGCCGCAGGCGGAGTTTCTCACCAATCATTTTTATCACGATTAAATTTTACAGCTATGGAATCAGGAAAATCAGGGTCTGTTGCAAAGTTTTTTCAGCAGTGCAAAACAATAGAAGAGGTAAAGTCTCTTTACAAAAAACTGGCAAAGGAAAATCATCCTGACCTCGGAGGAGATACAGCCTCCATGCAGGTCATTAATACGGAATATGCTTTTGCATGTGCGATGCTTGCTAAAGGCGCCGGTCTGACCGACGAACAGGCAGAGGAGCAAATGAAATTCTCGGAAGAATACCGCAAAGTGATTGAAAAGATTATCCATTTACCGGTCATTGTTATTGAAGTAGTCGGCAACTGGATATGGTTAACCGGCAATACTTTCCCGGTTAAGACTGTACTTAAAGACGCCGGCTTCCTGTACGCTTCGAAAAAGGTCGCCTGGTATTACAGATCAGAAGTTTTTAAAACCAGGGGCACCAATGCACCGCTTGAAGAAATCCGCCGCAAGTACGGCACTGAAACTATCCACACAAGACTGGTAACAAAAACAATTGAACAGGATTAAAAACAAGGATTATGCAAAAACTGAATCAACAGGCAACAACAATATTTTGCCACTTACTTAAGCAACTGAAGGGCGAAGTGCATGTACAATTATTATCAGATGGATTTATGCCTCTTTCTTTAGAATGTGTCTGTAATAACATTCCCACACCCTGTGGAACAGCTAATCTCTACAGCCTTAGTCATAACTACACCCAAAACGGCGATCTCATTTAGTGGGCATCTATCCGCAAATGTACCCGCAGGATAATCTCGGTTTATATGAGGAAAGTATTTCTATAGAAGTCGGAAAGTTCACAATTATCAAAGCTTGGCAGAAAGGACACTGCCATTTTGCTAACCAGTGGTTGAAGAACATCAGGCAACAGGGATTTTCGAAGAAATAGAAAATGAGCGTCGTTATTATTGCCGGGTAGCACTCTTTTGCTGCCCGTTTTTGCTGTCGCCGCTTTTATTTTCTCAAATGCCGGAAAAGAAAAGTGCGCAAAAGAAAACGGCTTACCGGGTTTGACAGGTTGAGGAAAGCCTTGCCATGCGAAAAAAAGAAGTGCCTTTAAACCTCAAAGCTGCGCTAAAGGAAAGAAAAGTTGTGTATCAAAAAGCATTTATTCCTATGACTTCAAAAGTAGTCATTGACGGCAACTTAATTACCGGAAAATATCCATTTAGCTCTAAAAAAATGGCGAAGGTGGTGATACAGCAATTGAAAAAATAAACATCGGCTACAATCCCCGATCCGTTATGCCCCGCCTTCAAGATTATTCATTTTAAAAACCTCTTTGGTAATAAGTTTACAGTTTTCTGCCAGTTGCTCCAGGGTACATGTAATCAGCTTCAGGTTCAATGGAAGTCCATCACGCATTTCCATAAAATCAAGATATAATACATTTCTTTCATCCACATTCGTTGTGCCCTTCAGGCTTTGGAAAAGTGCATACGCCTTAGTCCGGTTGTTGCCGATAAAGAATTGGGCAAAACTTTCCGGACCGGCAGGCGTCTTCATGCTTAGGAGTATGTAATATTTTGTTTCCATAAGCCTGTTTTAAGCTAGTGAATAGGTCAGTAACACGAATTCACCGTTTGGATAACAAAGGTGGGAAGTTTATCTGTCCCACCTTTGCCCGAAATAGTCATCCCTCGCTCTTTATTTGATTTCTATCCTCCGGGAAATTTGTTTTGCCTTCTCATTTTTAGGAAGGATGAGCCGCAGAATACCATCGGTATAAGTTGCCTGGATCTTACTTACGTCAACGGTGTCATCAAGTGTGAATGTTCTGCTGAAAGAACGTTGCAGGTATTCGTTTCGCACCCAGCCCGCCTTCTGATCTTGAGTCTGTTTATCTTCTTTGTGATGGAAAGCGATAGTAAGCAGGTTATCCTGGATGTTCAACTGGAAATCTTCCTTGCGACAGCCTGGCGCTACGACATCCAGTTCATACTGTTGTTCGGTCTCCCTCACATTCACCGGCACACTACCCGTTGACACACGCAGATCGGATTCCCAGAAATTGTCATCAAGGAAACGACGTAAGCTATTCTGGAATAAGTTGTCAACGACATTTCCAAAACTTACAGATGGATTACCATTTTGTTTTTTTGCAATTGCAGTTGTCATAATTAACCTCCTTTTTTTGGTTCAAAAAAGTTCTAACAGTTCTTGTGCCAACCAGTTATTTCGGCGAAAAATTGACATTTTTGATGTCAATTTTTCAAGTGCCGATGCTGTTATTCTGTCTTTTTGTATCGTTTACATGATCCGATACCGTTACGCCTGTTATTAGCATACAGCATCAGTACGGTTGATTGGATACTTACCGTTTGGTAAGTGTATTGTCCAACTATTTTGGCGATCTCATAAAAAAGGAGACCGGCAATACCGCCCTGGATTATATTCAATCCAAGCTAATTGATGAAGCTAAAACGAGGATATTTGACGGATCTAAAACGATCAGTGATATTGCCACAGAACTAGGGTTTAAATATCAGCAGCAGTTTACCCGACTGTTCAAACAGAAAGTGGGTATGACCCCTAATGCGTACAGGAATTTAAATTGAGAGACCGGTAAAAGAGATTGCCATTTGCTTACATTCCGTTCCCGATGCTAAGCCCAATCACTGACAGCATTATGCTATGAAAACAACTTCTTTGATCAGAAACATTCATAAAAGATTTCAAGCAATGCACAGGCAATACGAACGGATCAAAGGAGTTTTACAAAGCCGGGCAGAATGCTACCATTATTTTTGATTTTCGGTGTGAAGCCATCAGAATTCGCGCTCTATATCGCTTTACCCTGTTTAGCTCTGTATTTGATTCGATGAACGTTAGGGTTGTACATTCAGACGTTGTTAATCTCTAGAAACATATTACTACAGGATCATGGTTCTTTCTTACTGACCAAAATCAAAGAATACATATCCATAAACAGAATCCCCTGTAAAAACAGGGGAAAATAAGTGTTTATGACACCTTATCCTTTTATGAAGAAGCGAAGATATTATTTATTAAAACAATCGTATACTATTTTAGTATGTTTATAAAAACGCCTGAGCAAGACTACCCAGGCGAACTAACTTATGAAAAACCCAATGATGAAGTTCATAATTTTTTATCTAAACCGCAAAAATAGATCTAACCCTGCTTCTCTAATTTTTTGTTCGCGGTATACTCAATAAGGCATCCAGTGCATCGTCCACTTTTTGATGCATGACATGAACCATATAGCTGTGTGATTTTTTGCTATCACCTCTTTTCTTTTCCCAAACGCCGGAAAAGAAAAGTGCGCAAAAGAAAACGGCTTGATGCTGGCTGGAATGGGTTTAATCATAGTGTGTAGAATCTTTAGAAGGTTTTGCGAAGATGACTTGATGGGTAAGAAAATAATATAATACTGATGGCTTGCCTGTAAAACATTGGTACGCGAAAGCAAGAGAAAGAGTTTTTCTTTATCCTGATTTATCCTGACAATTAGCACCTTCGTTATGTGAATCTCTTATTTGCAAATGAGAAGCCTGCATTTTAAAAAAAAAGTATGTTTAATTTTTCCCTTTAGCAAATGCCTTCTTGTGATCAAGAGCTATATAAACTAGAAAAATAATTTACAACATACCCTGATCGCCTTGACGACCAACAATTTTCAATCCATTCAAAAAAGCATCCGAAAACCTTTCGGGCAGAATTAACATTAGCCCTCAATTTCTGACAAGGGTAACGCTAGACGGAATATTTACACGTAAGCATTTCCCTCTCAAGTGAATATATTTAAAATGCAAATATTCTCTTCTTTTAGTAAATGTTGGATGATTGATAGATCAGCATCTTATTTGTAGACTTTGACTTTTTAACGATTAACTATTACACGGAATATCTTACATCTTAGATTTAGCGCCCACTGTATTGAGTGCTTTTAAATTCTTTTATATTACTGCTTAAATAATTCTAGTATTTGGTTTTCTAAGTCTTCAGTTGGGTCTGTTTTTACTATGCATCCATCTGCACCTGCTTCTATTATTTTACGTCTACTTATTTCATTATCCAACATAGTCATCCCAAGAACTTTTACAGTTGGATAACGGGACCTTATTTTCTTTAAAGTTTCATGCAGGTCAAAAACGGTCAATTTAATATCAACAAGGCAAACGTCTGGCGATTTCTTCGTAGCTGTCAATGCATCAAAGAGATCTTGAACATTCTCCACATCTGCAATAATATTGAATCCCATTATTTTCAAGACTTCTTTCAACGCGCTTCTGAATAATAGGGAATCATCAATAATAGCTACCGCAATATTATAAGTCATGCATGGTAATTTAGTAAGTACCAAAATAAGCATTATTGGAAACAGGCTACAGCTTTTTTTGTTTTTATAATATGACTTTGACCAATATCAATGAAATGGTAGCCGTTCGTTTTTGCATTTAGCTTGCCTGAATTATATTCCCACCGCCAGGAAATTAATTCATATAACGAAACCAAATTTGCAAATAATAGATATTGAATATAAAGTCACCATTCTAACAGCACATCTAAAAAGCTTAGGAATTTTGAAACCTATTTCAATATGCTTACTCTGGGATAAATATAAATTCATTTGAGGAAAATGATTTTTAGATTTTAAATTTACAACGTATGAACGTGGTATTAGGCAGCCGATAAACCGACAATAAGGTAGCTATGAATATTCTTTTGATTGCAACTAATGTGAGCAAGTACGCAAGTGGTAAATTGAGGACAGGATTATGGTTAAGCGAGATAACACACATTTATGACGCTGCAAAAAAAAATGGATTTGAAATAACGATTGCGAGTCCGAACGGAGGAGAAGTCCCCATTGATCCCGAAAGTTTGAAACCATTAGTACTTGACAAAACATCCATGAAGTATTTCTCAACCCCTGCATTTATGAGATTACTTTTCCAAACAAAAACGCTAAAAGAAGTTGCTCGACTAAGCTTTGATTGCGTTTACCTTGCAGGTGGGCATGCAAGTATGTACGATTTTCCAAATGACGTTACTCTCCAAAAAATTATTAAAGAACAATATGAAAGTAATAAAATAGTCGCTGCCATTTGCCATGGTGTTGGTGGATTATTGAATGTAAAACTCTCTAACGGCGAGCTTCTAATTAAAGACAAGAAAATTACAGGATTTGATTGGTTTGAAGAAGCCATAGCAAGACGAAAAAAGGAAGTTCCTTTTAATCTTGAAGCCGCTCTTAAAGCGAGAAATGTAATTTACAAAAAGGCCCTTATTCCGATGACATCCAAAGTGGTGGTGGACAGAAATTTGATCACCGGGCAAAATCCTTTTAGTTCAAAAGAAATGGCGAAAGTGGTGATGCAACAATTGAAAAAATAAAATAGTCATTAAGTAAGAATTTCAAAATTTTGACAAAGAGACTAAAGGCACTAAAAGAACAATTGAAATGGATAAAACACAATTCTCACCTTAGTAATTATACATTAATGAGACAGAACCAGAAACCTCTCAGATAAGTATCCGCACATTGTAATGGTTGCTGAAATGAATCTGGGGGCACCACGTATATCAAGTTTCATGACGTAAACAAACAAGCTCTCATTAATTGCTGGAATTTTACCACTGGTGACGTAGATTTTTGTAAAGGATTTAACAATAATCAATCAAGACCCGCGTTCTTATCCATCATTGCCATACCTACTCCATAAATTACATAAACGTGAAATCAAAACTACTTGCTGCATGGCAGGTAGTTATTTTTTGTATCCATATTTGCCCCTGGCTAGAGTATCAATTTTTCGTATGTAATTCTATTTTTCTAAAATAGACCAAGGTACCACTAATCATTCATTTGGTTCGGTACAATCCGTTCAACGCTTTCAGAAGAAACAGGATTGTTTTTCCAATCGGGCTCATATTTTACAAACCACGAGAGCCACACACTTCTAGAAAGTCGCATAAATAATGGTTGAAGCACTATTAATAATACTGCATTCATAATTCCCCAATACAATAGTCTGTAATCACCATCTTTTACAGAAAATCCTATCAGCACCCACCAGGCGATAAAAGTTGTAAAACAAAATGCAACAGTTAAAGCATAGCTCACATATGCTGTTCCATAATAAAAGCCCACTTCAATTTCTGTTGGCTGACCACATACAAAGCAGTTTTTATTCATTTTTAAAACTGATTTAAGGTTGTAAGGATTTTTATTTACGAAAAGCTTACCGGTTCTGCACCGCGGGCAGCTGTTGCTTAAAACTGAAAGCAAATAAGTAGGCTTTTTTTCTTCATCCATCTTTAGCGAAGTTTTGCAAATTTCCTTATTTTATCCTGATTGGAAGTAGAATTATTTTGTCGTCATGTTAAGCGTGATTTGTTGTATTGTTTTTACCAAAGAGATAAGAGCTGCGAGGTTCTCACATCAGTTATCTGTTGTTTAACGTTGCTTAGCGCTAAGGGTTGCCTAGTTTAATTTAGAATGCTCTAATTGACTTGGCAGTCACTGGTTAAATATGCCTGTGTAATATTCATAAAGAAAACCACACTGATCACAATCAGTCCATTGCCTGAGATTACACAATTAAAAAGTATTAACCCCACTCTAATTTTGTTTTTAATATGTATTTCCAGTCATTATAATCTTAAATCATTAGCTATGAACAAAATAATTTTATTCTGCTCATTATTTCTTTGTGCCGTAACTGTAGTTTCTGCACAAACTAAAGCGGGTAAGTTGGATACAATTACTCATGTCCGTTATTATACATGTTCAATGCATCCAGAAGTGATGAGTGATAAAGCCGGCAAATGTCCTAAGTGTGGCATGGACATGAAGCTCTCTGCCAAGGAGCAGTTCAAAGAATCCATCACTAAAAATTACAAATGCCCTGTTCATGTTGATGTAACCAGTCATGATCCAGGCAAGTGTCCCAAATGCGGAAAGGCGATGCAACTATCCGTAAAAGAACAAATGAAAGCGGATGTTACAAAATTGTACACGTGTCCCATGCATCCGGACGTGGCACTTGATAAAGAAGGCAAATGTCCTAAATGTGGGAAAGCGCTGGTAGAAAAGAAAAACAACTAAGCAGTTGTTGAGAAGATGTAGCCTTCACTAAGCTTATCCCTGGACTATCATCATGTCATAAAGCTTCTAAAATATATTGGTGAAATTTGGATTGCTTTCATAGTTTGGAGTTACCTATGCTTTTGTGAGTTGAATTCAATAACTTCCTGCCGACCTTTCATCCTAACCGCTGACCGTTGAATACCTGTCCAGTATGCCAAGTGTTCATCGGCATCCTCCTGATGCATTACTTCGAAGATGTTTTTGGCACCCGGCAAAAAATGCTCGGCTCCATTTTTATTAAAAGCATTTACTTCTTCAATTCCTTTAATGCAAATACCAATCGGTGGAAAAATGGTAGCGGGTGGCTGTTGGATCGATATTACTTTTAAGGATTCGAATTTTCCTTCTACAAAATCAGTCGAAGCTTTCAATCTTTGTTGCATGAATATATTAAACCCTTCCAATTGATTGGTTTCCATTTTTATGTTTTAAAGTTTATAAAATGTTACTTAGGTGTTTTCAATATTTATTCTATAATTTCCACTTCTTCAGGAATTACGAGTAACACAATACACCCCGTTTTACTAGTAACAGAGTGTTTAAAACCAGGAGGAGTATATAAATAATCTCCTTCTGAGAGTGTAATGTCTTCCAGAATAGCTTCGCCGTTCAGGATGAAAATTTCTTCACCACCCGGGTGGTTGTGGTATGGACTGTTTTTCCGGCATGAAGTTTCGCCAGTTCATTCAATTTTATTTCTGTAGTGCTCAGCATTTTTGCAAATTGTTTCACAGAGTAGTTATATTCAAAATTACTGCGGACAGTTTCCAGAAATTTAAGGAACAACGCATCCGGTTTCCATACTTCGTCTCCCCGATCAATCTTTGCTCTGTTGATGTCAACGAGTATTAGTTCTATGCGGCTACGGATGGAAATCAAGTATTGATAAGGCTGTTTCTTTAACTCCTCTGCAATCATTTTCAGTTGTGAATCGATACTAGATTTGTCGACTTGTATTACTTCGTTCATTGCAAAATGACAGAATAAGCCATTTTGAAAAATCAGTTCAATGTCATTGTCGTTTTTACCAAAGAAATCAAGAGTGAATTCAGTTACAAAACCTTTAGCATTTTCTATTTTCTTCAGATAATGAAATTGCCCGGATGTTATTGTAATTAGGTGTGATGCTGCAATGTTAAATTCTTTGTCGTCTACTACCGTTACCAGACTGCCTGATGAACAATAAATCAGAACGTATTTCATAATACGCCTTGGTTTAATTAAATCGTCGCAGTTCTCCACTGGCCTGATAGAAATCATATTTTAAAGATAGCATAAATGAATTAAGACCTACATGTACTTGTTTTCGGGCATTAGCAGTAGAATAGTACGGGTAAAGCTCTAACAATATTGCTGATTGTATAGTAAAACCGTCATCAAAAAAAAGGAATGCCTGTATTCATTAATAGCAAATAGCACAATAAAAAAACAGTACAAAAGCCCAGCGACAATGAAAAATACCTTATAAGCATTCTGCTGCCTCTCCCGAACGGTGACAAAAAAATGATATTGAACAAGAAACACAAAAAAGCAATCACAAAATTAATTACAACCAGCACAGTAGTATAGGCAATACCAAATATGGCGGGTTGCACGATGATACCTGAAACAATACCGTATGACACGCCCATAACCGCTGTAACTAATAATATCCAAAGAGCATATTTAAACCCATATGTCAATTGCTGCAAAAAATAGCTTATTACCGAAATCTTTTTTGAATAGGCTATAGCTGGCATAGCGAAGTGAATTGTTTCATCCTCTGTCTGCGTAAGCTGTTTATCACCCATTCTTTTTTGTTTTTGCCAGCGTGGATACCAGATGATAAACCCCGTAATCAGGAGTGCCAGCGGCGTAAGACCACCCAGAAAAGCGAGTATTTTTGTAGGCAGTCCGCCAAAAGACCCATAATGCAGCGGAGTAAGCCATGCAAGGTAAGCGTTGCCGACTTGGGGAAAATCCTTTCGGCTGTTCAACAATATTTTCCCGCTATACTGATCCATGATGAGCATTTCTCTTTTTCCGTCTTCAGGTAATCCGGGTGATACCATATCAAACCGGTATGTGCCAACACTGTCAGCAGGTAGTGCGAGACCGCCGATTCTGCTGCCTGGCATTTGCCGGTAAGCCAAGACAGCAGCTTGTTGCGGGGAAAGTTTTATAGCTTCTTTTGTATATGCTGAATGAGTATCGAAGATCTGCGCAATGCCTTGTGGAGATTTGCCGCTTAAAGTAAAAAGCACCGGAATGATAACGATTGAAAAAGTGATGCAAAAACCTGTTAAAGATAAAAATGCCACCACCGGTGATGAGTAAAATCCAATCACATTGTGCCAGTCATAATTTTGCCTTTTAAAACTTCCGCTGAATTTTACAGTTAACATAGATTTCAATTGTTTCCATTTTTGAGGTATCCAAAGACGCAAGCCAGAAATTGTAAGAATAAGCAAAATAAGAGAGGATATACCGGTGATATAGGTGCCAACTTTCGGAACCAGCAGCGACGTGTGAATATTTGTGACCACCCTGATGAAGGAACTTTGATATAACCGCTTGCCGCTCAATGTGGCCGTATAGGGATTAATAAAAAATTCCTGTTCCGTTGCGAAATCATAAAACCGGTAAGCCATTCCAGGCTCATCGCTTTCATTCATAGCATAATCAAATTTCAATGACGGATATTTTTCTTTTACCTGGGTGATAATAGCTTCCAGCGGAATCTTATGTTCGGTCTTTGCGTACTTCAAAAAGATTTCTATTAAGCGCAGCATCTATATCGTCCTGGAAAGTTAATATACTTCCCGTAAGCCCTATGACCGAAATGATCAAGCCGGAAATAATACCAAGATAGACATGCCATTTGCCAAACCATCTTTTCTGGTGTTTTGCCCATTGAAGGCGGTATGTTCTCTTGAATTGCATTGAAATGTTTTGTGTTTTAACTGCTAATGCCTGGTCCTGATTCCGGAACATTTAAAGTAATTACTTAATGTATGTATGTCATTGTCAGAACTTATAAGAAACATTGCCTACCAACTGGCGCAGCATTTGCGGATTGTAGGTGGTATATCCCTGCCAGTAGTGTTCATTATTAAGATTATCTACTTTCAAAGCGACGCCGATTTTTTTAAAATCGTACCCAATGGAAGCATTCAGCACCGTATATGCAGGTAGATAAAATTCACCTGTGGACGCAGATTTTTGTATAGCGTTCCTGCTCGCATAATTTCCTCCAAAGCCGATGTGCAAACCTTTCAACGAATTATCAAACTGATAACTCAGCCACCAGTTTGCCAGCCAAGGTGCACCTGAATATTTAAAGCCTCCCTGATCATCACTGGTATTTTCATAACTGAAATCATTATAGGCTATGCCGCCCAAAACGGTGAAACCTTTGAGTGGATTGCTGAGAACTTCAAGTTCTACACCCTTGCTTAACTGGGTTCCGTCCTGTGTTTGTGCGTTAGCAGGATCGTTTGGGTCGGTGCGCAGCATATCCTTCACTTTAATATCATAATAACTAAGTGTGGCGGTGAGCTTGTTTTTAATGAGATTGGTTTTTACACCCGCCTCCCACTGGTTAGCATGTGCTGGCTTTGCAAATTTGGACCCAGGGTACCATCTACATTTGCGATATACGATCCCTGGTTAGTAAAGCTGTTTTGATAATTGGCAAACAGCGATACCTGGTTTTTTACAGGCTGATATACCAAACCAAATTTCGGCGAAAAGGTTGTTTGATCGTAAGATGTTGCATAGGCAATATCCCTATTTTTAAAATGGTCTAAGCGCACAGCTGCAAGAAAGTTAAGATTGTGGGCAATGTTCAATACGTCCGAAACGAAGGCACTGTAAATATTGGTTTTGCTTATAATAGGGTAACTCTGTACCAGAGCAGCATTTGCGGTATCATAAAAATGTTGTATCATTTCATTGTTGAAGGTTGAATAATCAAACCCTGGAAAATTAGTTGGTACTACATCTATATAGGTGGGCTGACTGAAAAAATTCTGCCTGGAATTGATGTTAGTGTAATCCAGACCAAACACCGCGCGGTTACGGAAGGATCCCAGCTTAAACTCTCCATTAAAATATTGCTGTACCTCAAAAATATCGTTGCGTGAATGCCGGGTCGATTGGTCTGCCCGCGCGAGATAAACGGAAGGAGTACCAATATCGTTCTGATCTCCCGTAACCAAATAGTTAGGCACCTGGAAAAAATATTGATTATGCCCGTTTGACCAACTGCGGCTATAAGATATATTGGTGGAGGAAGTAAATTTATTGGATATTTTATAGATGCCATTGGCAAAATAATTGGAACTGCGTGACTTCATATTGATAACCCCGGCATAAGAATTTTTGTAATCTAAGCCAGTTGCGCCTGCATTATCAAACCCTAAATCTGCCGCTGTGAAATACAGAAACATAAACTGGTTGGGCACGCTTTTACTGTAAGTAAGATCTGCGTCTAATGAAATAGAGAGCCTATCATTCAGTTTCATGAGTAAGCTCGGCGCCAAAAAGTAACGATACCCTGTGCCTGTTACTTTTTGAAAACCTCCTTGTGTATTGTAAGCACCGTTAAAACGAAACAGGATTTTCTTTGTCCTTATCAATCGGTGTATTGATGTCTGCACTGCCACGGAAAAACTTGTAACTGCCGCCGGAAAGATTTACTTCTCCGCCAAAATGGTCATAAGGTTTTTTCGTAATCCTGTTTATCAGCCCGCCGTAAGAGGTCAAGGCGCTGCCATATAAAGTAGCGGAAGGACCTTTTAATATTTCTATTTTTTCTATGTTGGCCGCATCGGTAGTGGTAGTAATCATACTTGCAAGTCCGTTACGCATGGTATTCTGCATGGAGAAACCTCGTAAATCATAATAAGCGCCCCCATCACCTGCACGACCGGTCGCATCCCACATTTTTTGCATCCCGGGAACGTTGCGCATAGCCTCATCGACTGTAAACAATATTTGACTTTTAATCAGGTCTTTTGTAATGGTACTGTAGGACTGAGGATTTTCAAGAGCGCTGAGCGGCATTTTACTGACATAGTCACTTTTGGTGCTTTTAAATTTATTATTGGAAGTAACAATTACCTCCTGTAATTGTTTTTCCGATAATTTCAACTGAAGGTTAATGTCTGTTATTTTGCCCGGCTGGATAGTTACCGTTTTTCTCAATGTTTCATAACCTGTCAGTGAAACTTCTATTGTATAATTGCCTGCCAGTATATTTCTTGATATAAATTTTCCTTCGTCATCAGCCACCACAGACTTCCTTGTCTCCAATATAAAAATGGTTACCGATGCAGCAGGCTTATTGTCATTAGTGACTATTATACCTTTTAAGGAGCCACTATTGGGTTGCGCAAATAAACCAATAGTGCATAACAATATGGGTAAACAAATGCATATTCTTTTGAGTATCATTTTGGATGGTTTGAGTTATTTTGTTTGGCTATTATAAAAAGTACAGCAAAACTATCTGTACTGCAAGGAGGCTGGTATGCCCAATCCGGAAAACGATTTGCACGAAAAGGAAATTAACTTACAGAAAACTTAAAAATGACGGTTGTATGACATAACTGAGGATAAATGAATAAAGGCAATTACAGTGAAAAGTGTTTTAGGTAAACCTATGCAATGTTTTAGATTTTCTGCCCGGTTTTGAATCGCAATGATGTTATGAAATGAAAAATCAAATTTACTACAACCAACACATTGTTGTTTATTATTATCCTATATGAATAATGTCAAGATTGCCTGGTGTGTGACATTTACCTTTTTAATCCTTTTTTAATTCTTCGTTTTTAAGGACGGTATCGTTTAATTGATTTCAGGATACTGTCACTTTATCAGGCTTTTCTTTCCATCAGCGCAAGCGAGAATGAGAAGCGCTTTGTATCTTTTTGGTAGATGTATGATCATTCCAGGATATTTTGAAATCAGTTGCTTAATATGAATGACGGCGGGTAAATAATTTCACAATGATGGATTCAGGTCGCCAAAAGACGGATATTGATTTTGTACGGGTTGCCCTGATTCCTGAAAATACTGTTGAAGGTTTTCGCTACTTTTGCCAACTCTCCGAATGGCTTCCCTGATCTGTTCTTCACTTTTATTAAACCTCTGGCATAAATATGCAATTTCTCGTTTGATTTCTTGTTCTTTTATTATTTCATTGTCCATCTCGCACTTTTACAAGCGTAGATAAAAAAGCGTGCCGAACTTAGTAATGCAAGTACAGGAGTAAGTTTTCAGTTTATGATCCCCTGTTTCTAACCGCACCGGACCAGAATTAAAAAGAACTTTGGGATCTCCAGACGCAAATCGTGCACATGGAATTAGGTCTACGAAATTTCTAATGATGCATGGTTTATTATAGTTGTTATAAACGTATCCGAGAACTACCGCTTAAACAATGGAGCGTGAGAACAGGATCAGAAGATCGGATCTGAAATCAGACCGGAAATAATCTTCATGCTTGCCAGCCTCCTCGTGGAAATTGCATACAATTTTTTGTTCTTATCAGAATTATGAGATAGTGGTCACATATCTGTTTTGATGCAGGAACAATCAAGGATGGGTAATGCTCAATGATAAGTTAGCCAGTGCCGGAAGAAAAAATTATTTTGGATGGTGGTGAACGTCATTCATTATTATGGTATGTTTCCTGTGAGGCATTGAAATCGTGTTTAGGATTCTACGCAGAAAAACGTATATGTGCCTCACCTCCGCAGACGAGTCGCGGGATTATTTAATAATTCCTGAAAAAATAATTATACTGGTAAACATGTGGATAAAATCTGATTATTTCAATGCTCCCTCCACGATCTTACAACTATAAGTCCTTAATTTTGAATTGGTGTTTTTCATAGGTTAGCACGCCGGGTATTTCGATGCCTGGCTTTTTGATGCCAAAATTGGAATAGCTCCTGTTTATTGCCGAGCTTATAGCCTTTCTTATTTCTTCAGATATTCTTTTACAACGCCTAGTCATATATCACGTGTTCATTATTACTCTCATTTAGAAAGAGTGTAATGGAAATGTAAGAAGCTTTATCTTATTTTCCAACGTAGGTGAGATCATACAACCTATTCTGCGGAATGCTTGTCTTCAAGTTTATCTTTAATATTCATACTACAACATGGACAATTCAACTATCACTATTGGAATAGCAGAAGATCATATATTTTTAAGAAAGGCACTTCAAATTGCTTTAGACTCGATAGGCTTTAAAGTTCTTATTGTAGCAGCCGATGGGTTAAGGTTTCTCGAACAAATGAGCTCTGTCAATCAACCTCCTTCGTTATGTATTATCGACGTAAATATGCCTGTAATGGATGGCTGTGTAACTGTAAGGAAATTAAAGGCAGCCTATCCATCTGTAAGAGTTCTGGCAATGACCGTGTTTGAAAACGACAAAAAAAGAAACGCGATCTTGGCTGCGGGTGCAGATGACTTTATCGTGAAAAGTGAACCAATAGAAAAATGGGAGCAGATGATTATCGATTGCTATACAAAAGGAAGTCCAAAATCCAATAATATAGTTGCCGGTTAACATAATTATAATTTCATATATGACGTTTGAAAATCTGCTTCACTTGAGATTCTCAAAGTATAACGTCGCTTTAATAAGTTGTTCTATTAGATGGTGGAGGAGGTCTATTTTTCAAAATGATTATTTTTAATACTATCATAAAAGTTTCTTCCCTGGATTTGTTTTTAGTAAATAAATTTGTTCTGCTCAATGGTTATACGATAAAATTAAACCTCATAACCAAAGCTAAATGCAAAAAAAACTAAGTTTATCTTACGAGGATATTGTCGACTTTGTAGAGAATGCATCTGTTCCATTGCATTGGCTCGATGAAAATGGTATTGTTATTTGGGCAAATCAGAAGGAGCTGGAATATCTTGGATATAATGAGGATGAATATATTGGAAAATCAATTCGCAAGTTTCATGCTGATGAGGTTACTGCAAACGACATGTTGCGCCGGTTGCATAATAATGAAACGCTTCATAACTATCGCGCAAGTCTGTTAGCAAAAAATGGTGTCATCAAACACGTCTTAATCGATTCAAATGTTTTAAGGCGAGAGGGCAAATTTATTCATACCCGATGTTTTACCCGGGATTATAGTGACTTTACACAGGAAGAGGAAAGAAGGTCAAAGCTCTTTGTAACCTTAGCAGAAAGTGAAGCGAGGTTAAGAATGGCCATAGAAGCGACCAAAATCGGCTCCTGGGATTATGACCCCGCTTCCGGCAAATTAGAATGGTCCGATGAATGTATAAAAATCTATGGATTGTCCACTGGTACTCCGATTAGTTTTGAATTATATTCCGACTTAATTCATCCGGAAGATCGTGAGTATGTTTTATCCAAAATAAAGGGAGCCATGAACAACCCTTTTTCAGGAGCCTTTGACATTAAGCATCGTATTCATAGAATGGATGATAATATGCTGCGTTGGGTCCGGGGCAGGGCAAGGTATATTTTGATGTTTTTAATAAGCCTGTTCGTTTTATCGGAACTGCAATTGATATTACTGATTTAAGAGAAGCAGAATTAAAAAGTGCAAGACTTGCGGCTATCGTAGAAACTTCTAATGATGCGATTGTAAGTAAAACATTAGAAGGAGTTATCACTTCTTGGAACCAGTCGGCGGAGCGTATGTTTGGCTACGATTCAACGGAGATGATCGGACGATCAATATTTAAACTTATTCCGCCAGATCTCCACCAGGAGGAGATTGCTATTCTAGCGAAGCTCCGGAAGGGCGAGCCGATTGTTCATTATGAAACCAAAAGACAGACCAAATCCGGCAAATTAGTTGATGTATCGCTAACAATTTCACCCCTCAGAAATGCATCAGGTAGCATAATAGGGTCTTCGAAAATTGCAAGAGACATCACGGATAAAAAGCATGAGGAACAACGAAAAAATGATTTCATTTCTCTTATCAGCCACGAATTAAAGACTCCATTAACAACACTACTTACTTACTCTCAGCTTTTATTATTAAAATCAGTGGAGTGGAAGGACGAGTTTGCAAGCAATACACTTCGTAATATGGAGATGCAAGCCAAAAGGATGAACAATATAATCGGTGAATTTCTTGACGTGGCGAGGCTGCAGGAAGGAAAACTTATATTGAAAAAGGAAACTTTCGATATTGCCGAATTGATTAAAGAGGCGGCAGAAAGTATTAGGATATTATCTTCGCATCACACAATCATTTTGAATGCAAGCTCATCGGTTTTTGTATACGCTGATAAAAACAAAATACGGCATGTGCTGGATAATCTTTTATCGAATGCTGTGAAATATTCTAATAAAAATTCCACTATAACTATTACCCTTAACCAAATTAAGAATGGTGTGGAAGTATCCGTTGCGGATCAAGGCGTAGGTATTGCACTAAAAGATCAGCAAAAGTTATTTGAAAGATTTTACAGGGTGGAAAATGAAAAAGTAAAAGATGTCAAGGGATATGGTATCGGGCTTTATCTGGTTTCTGAGTTTCTGAACCTTCATGGATCAACTATCAAAGTTGAAAGCTCTGAGAATGCCGGTTCTACATTTTCGTTTATTTTAAATATTTGACAGTCTCTTTTTATTCTCGGGGAGTGTTTAACGATGTTAGAACCTTACAAATGTAACCTGGACGCTTTCTCTGCAAATGCTTGGTTTCTGTATAGCTGTAAAGAGATGGTGTGTTATTTTATTTCAATTCCTCTGTTGGGCGAAAAGACAACAAACAGAATGGATATGACAGAAACAACCGTTATCACTTTAAAAGGTTATACCGGACGGGCTTGGTATCGCATGCCCTGGTTAGTACAACCCATACAAAAAACCGGACAATGATGCCTTTCTGAAAAATTCACCATTCGGACCGGGGATTTTGATAAAGGAGAAGGTCGCAAAGACAAACAATAACGCGCACATTAAAGCGAGTAAAATAAATGTCCCTATCCATGCGTATGTCCCGATTCCGGGCGACTCAAATCGTCATATCCAGAATATAGCTATGTGTGTTTTCAATTTCTATTCTTTTGGATGGATATTTCTTTATCTGCAACTGGCTTTTTACCGGTTTCTATTTCGACTGTTTGGGTAGTAACTGCATACTCATTAGGGTAAATCGCGCTGCCAAAATTAACCGCATACGCCTTGGTAAATTCTGCACCAAGATACAATATAATCGAAGAGTAATAAACCCATACAATAAACACGACCAAGGATCCGGCCGCACCGTAAGTACTTCCTACTTTCGTTTGAGATATATACATTGATATTCCAAATTTGCCAAGAATAAAAAGCAAAGCGGTAACAATCGCTCCTATCATAACATCCTTCCATTTGATTTTGGCATCGGGTAATACTTTAAAAATGACGGCAAAGATCAATGTACTAACCAGTAGTGTAATAATCAGGTTGACTACGTAGAACAATACTACAGTGACATCCGGAAAAGAAGCCTTCAGCCTGTTATTCAATGCTTCGATAATACCTGTTACAGTAAGCGATACCAATAATAAGAATCCGAGACTGATGATGACAGAAAAAGAAAGAAGACGATTGCGCAGCAAAATAAACCAGGCTTTTTGAGGCTTTGCTTTTAAACCCCATATTCCGTTGATTGAATCCTGTATTTCCGCGAAAACTGATGTGGCTCCAATGATCAATACGACGATACTAACGATGGCTGCGATATTACCTTTATTACCTATTCCTGCATTTCTGATAATTTCTTGTAATTGCACAGCAGTGTCTTGGCCCACAAAGTCCTGCATAACCGAATATATTTTATTTTCGATGGCATCTCTTTTGAAAAAAATACCACATAGCGAAATAATGACAACCAAGAGAGGTCCCATGGAAAATATAGTGTAATAAGCAAGTGATCCTCCAAGTTTCATCACTTTGTCTTCAGAAAAAGATTTGAAGGTCTGTTTTATAAGTAACCAGGACTTTTTAAAAAGATTGTTTGCCATTGCATATGAGTTTACTGCCGGAGCCAGCCGATATAGAGCTCATCAATAGGAGATGCTAAATTGCATAAATACTTCGCTTTTAATTAATCATTCTGTGTCTAGAGGTTGCTCGTGACAGTACCCGAAATATCTTTTTGTTCAAACGGTAGTTTTTCTGCAGCCTCCTCAAGGCTGTCTGAAAAATCATTCAAACGTTCGCGAAGCTTGTTCCTTGTGGCAGAACCTTTATCTGGTGCAAATATGATTCCGGCTGCGAATCCTGCTATAAAGGCAATAAGTATTTTTTTCATGACTGTTTGTTTTATTAAAACTAAATCAAATGAAAGGCCACATATTAAAGACCTTTGGAAATATTTATGAGACATCGGTCTTAATCTTTCTGGTCGAAAAAACCTAAAACGTGGAATTTTTCACTCAATAAAAGAAATGTGGGGTGATGAAAGAATGTATGAATCCAACCAAGGTGATATGAGCATCTCATTTCACAGACACGTACAATTAAAAATTGATTGCGTAAGAATTATTTAGTCTTATAGTGCAGAGATCGTTCAAGTAAGAGGGAAGTCAGCACAAGGTGACTTCCCTATATGCGGTTCCATTTTAGCTTTCTTGTTCTGCTTCCCAATTGATATTGTTTTCCGCAATAGCGCTTAGACCCTTGTCGGTTTCTTTTTCTTCTTCGAGGGTAACGTGCAAAATGTCTGCAACATCTTCTTTTCCTAGTGTCTTGGCAAGCGTAACCAGTCCGCCGTAGGTAGCTATCTCATAATGTTCTACCTTTTGTGCTGCCATGATAATACCTGCATCTCGTGTTATACTTCCGTCTTCGGTTTCTTCCACGATAGAATCACCTTCTTTTAACAAACCGTCCATAGCTTCACATTTTTTTGCCTGCGCTTTTTGTCCTAGCATTTCAAAAACCTGTTCAAGACGGCTTACATGTTCTTTTGTTTGTCCCAGATGTGTTTCGATTGCAGTTTGCAGTTCTGCGGTAGTTGCGGCTTTCTTCATCTTTGGCAACGCCTTTGTCAAGGCTTTTTCGGCCCAGTATATATCCTTAAGAGAATCGGAAAAATATCTTTCGAGCTGGCCTTTTCCTTCAACAGTTGCGCGTTTTGGAGCGTTCTTTTTTTCTGAAGCTTTTGTAGTTGTCATAAATAGTATATTTTTTAAAGTTTATATTTCGTTTGTTTCAAAAGATGTGCCGTACGGAATTTTGCTGCTTTGTGAGGTGATGACGCAAGACCTTTCATAAGCAAAGTGCATATAAATCCCCGTTGGGGAAAACCATGGGTTGTTCTTTGTCCGGAATTGAAGAGTAAAGATTTACATTCATTAGCCCGTAATTGAGTTCAAATTTTGCCTGTTTGCCTTAGCTTTAAGCTCTATTTTTAAAGATTAACTATTATGGCTAACGATAATAAATCTAATGTCTTCAGCTTGCGTAAATGCTATGCTGAGGAATTCAAATATTCAATTGAAACTTATATTTCATAATTAACGGAAATGTCCATTAAAAGGCTAGAAGCTATTAACAATAATATCCAGAGGACCGATATTTATTTTGACAGATCTATATTTAAAAAGGTAATTCCTGATGCCTTCAGGGAAGTAGTTGCACTGATGAGGTTAGCTTTTAAAAATCATAAAAGGAAACTTGCGAAAGTGCCTTTTTATATTCAGGTCCTGGAGGATGATATTGGACACAGTGAGAAACTGGTATACAGGAAGATGAATGACCAGCTAAAGCAGGCATGGCTCGACGATTTCAAAAGAGATTTAGATGAGTGCATAAATAAGTTTAAAAATGATACCCATATGCTGGGAAACAAAATATGGTAGGTAGTATAATATGCCAGAACATCCAAGGGGAATAATCTGCGCTGAAAATTGAAAGTCTGCTTCGTAATTCTGAAAAAAGAGCATCTCAATGCAGTTTGGAATCACCTTTGTATATATACAAATCGTGCGTTCAGAAAACATGTAAAAAAACTATGACTTTAAGTAAGCTTCGGGCCAAGGTCAATTATAACTATATGCATATTCCTCTTCAATATCGTTTACGTGACAATGGAATATTTCCCAATAGTAAGCTCCCTGTGTTGCTTTATAAAAATGCGTTGTCTCTTCCTTTTTTATTTCCAGGGCATGCAGTAAAAAAACTTTTCAGCCAGCATGGATGGACGAACAACTGGATAAGCGGATTTTTTACCTACAATCATTATCACAGTAATACGCATGAAGTAATTGGCGTGGTGAGCGGCAAAACAAATATTCAACTTGGTGGGGATAATGGAGTCAGACTGGAAATCTGTTCGGGGGACGTTTTGATTATACCTGCCGGGGTAGCTCATAAAAATATGGGAAAGGAAAAGGATATTATTTGTGTGGGTGGGTATCCTGACGGTAAACGGTATGATATTAATATAGGCAGTGATGGCGAACGTCCCCAGACTGATAAAAATATATCTGCAGTAGCTGTTCCTTCCACCGATCCAATAATGGGAAATAATGCAGGATTATTGCTTCTTTGGCGCAATCTTATTGCGGAGTAAATGTACATGGTTCAACAATCAGCAATGTGCCGAAAACTAATAGTGAATATTCCCTTTTTCAAACAAGTTTGTTCTCTATAGAAAGAGTATTTCAGCTGCTTCATTAAGGTTATCTGAGAATCAATAACCCCGCTCAGTTTTTGATGGCGCTGAATTTTACCTGGTCGAACACTATGAGGACATTTGTGAACAGGCGGTTCTCCGGGTTAGAGAATTGCTATCCAACTGGAATTTGAGTTATTTTAAACAAACTGTAATGGCTTATACTGGATTATCATTGTAACAGATTATGCAGGATGGCTGGTTCCAACAGTTGGAAAAGGACTAATATTTGTCTCACACTTATCATTTCTCAATAACTTACAAGCTCTTTTCAAGATTAATGTTATTTGGCTAATTTTATATTACCGCGTAACTGATCAATCTGGATCCATTCCTTCAAAAGATCTTCAGAAACTTTAACAGTGCATGAAAGTTTGACTAATGATGGAAATATCTGAAATATCTGTTTATTACAACGAATGCATGTTGCAGCTACCAACGAGGTTAGAAAAAGGGTCATATAGGTTCACCATATTTGTTGAAATAGATAATCAAATTGTAACTTTTGAAAGGGATGAAGATAAAAATTATCGTGCTATTATGAATGTAACTGAAAAGTATATCGATATAGAATTAATTAAAGCTGTTATACTATCTATTGAAATGCTTTTGGTAAAAACAGCATGAGCAGAAGTTTGCGGTTATGGTGATGTCTGCAGTTAATACTTTTTGAAGTCTAATTGTTTGTTTCAAATATTTATTTATCTATAATTCTTCGGAATGTTTCAATTTCTTTTAGGCATTTAAGTTTTGTCTTTGTGGCCGAAGTCCCTTCCGGTCTTCTAAACACCTTCTATCATTATGGTCTAAAAGTCGTTAAAGTCCTTTTTTTCCTTCTGCCCAATAGGGTTCCGTTTTTATTTGTTACTGACACCTTTTGATAACAAATATTTTCGGACGGCAAGTATGGATTTTGCACGTCCAGTAAGGTAAAAAGCAGTATGTTCCATTGCAACCAACCAATCATCCAATTGCTCGAAAAAAAGTATCCCCGATTTTGCGGGATATTCAATACTGGAAGTAATGTAAACGGCTGGTATTGAAGGAAAAAAACTGTTCCAATGCCTGTTTGTGGACCCGGTTTCCATCAGTGCAAAAAAAGAATGGTTGTTTCTCTCTGCTTCTGCGTGCATACAAGACATTAGTCCTAATGAGGTTTCATCACCAAAGATAAAATGATTGCTGCTTTGGAGTGAATAGCTTAGCCTTCGTCCAGGGCCTATAAATCTGGAGGAATACCCGGGCGAGAGTTCTTCTGCCCATTGACTACCTACACCTTTGCCATGGAGATAGAAAATAATTTCGCAAATACCTTTTGACTCATTGTAATAGGATGGGGTGTAATGTCTGAAATCGTTAGGCGTTACTCTGAACGCTACTACGTTGCCTGATTTAAATTTTGTTCCTGAAAGATCACCTTCGAAACGCACTCGCTTCAGTCTTTCATTTAGGTATTCACTTTTCGTCACCGAAACAGGATGAACCATTTTACTGAAGACTACATTCATTGTATCTCCCAGCCACTTTTGTAGGCTCGGCATTTTTATCGTAAAATTTATCAAAGTAAACGTTATATAGCAATATGGGAGTTCCGCATCAGGGAATAAATTACGCGGGAAAAGAAAAACTTACGGACATTTATAGTAAAACTGTATAACTATGGCCAAAAACAAATCTGATAGTAAAGAAATTGCTCTCTTTTTGGGAGCGCTGATCTCCTTTCGTCACTCCTTAAAACTGATTCACTGGTCTATTACTGGAAAAGGAAGCTATGAAGCGCATATTTCCCTGGATCAGGCTATTGATTCCCTCGTGGACATTACTGACCGGTTAGTAGAAACCACCTTTGCACTGAAAGGAACGCTTGATATTGTAATCCCTGAAACAGTCCGACCCAAAGACTATATCAAACATATCGAGGGGTTTTATAAGCACATTGAGGATGACCGTAAGGCATTGTTTCCTGAATCTTTTTCTCAATCTATCATTGATGATGCGCAGGAAGCGATTCAACAATTGCTATTTCGTTTGAAAAGACTACAGTAAAAGAAAGCTGCTGGATGATTTTCTAATCAAAGGTTATAGATGCCAGAATTATATGCAACAAAAAGCTTGCGTGGAGTGGCAACTACATACAACTTAGACCAAGGCTAAAATAAAAAACCAGAACATTGTTCTGGTTTAATGCTTTATAAGTGATATACTAATTATTTAACCCTTCCATGTTCTTATATTGGTCTGCGTAACTAGTAACCGCTCCGATTTTAGTTATTTCTTCTGTTAAGACTCAAGTTTCACCCTCACATCACTAAATCCGTCGCTAGTGCTACCTTTTAACGCTTCTGCCGATTTAGTTAATACTTCTATCTTCTTATGTATTCCATCTATATCCTGCTTGAATACATTAAAGTTATTATCTACCTACTGAAATCAGGCTATGCTTAAAGCAAACCGTCTATCTTCCGATAAACATAATCAAAATCCGCATCGGTAAAACTGTCCCTTATCTTACTCGCTAAGCCCAAAGAATAATAGGCTATCATCTTGGGTTCTCCATTTTGGGGAGCCATTTTAAATAATATACCACACAATTTATCTGTTGCCAATGTCTGCTCCCTTATCATATCTTGTCTTAATGGCATTATTCGCCCCCTTATAAAAGACAATAGCTCTTTGTACATTATTTCCTCCCCCCTTGTTAAGGAATCAATAATGTTGGGGTTATACATGATATCATCAAACAATATCATCACTTCCTTATATGGGTCTGGGAAGAAGTCTATCATACTAACATAATTACAACAAATCCAACATTTATTATAATCTTGGCAGGTAAATATTCAGCGTTTAGTTATATTCCTTCGTAATTGAAATAAGACCCCCTTGCCATATGCAAAAGATGTAACCACCCCTACCAAAATGGTCCAGCTTCATAGAGATTTTTTGGTAAAAGCTGAAAAGGATGGAAATGAAATATTTAATGGATTAGGATCAAAAGAAAAGGAACTTTTTTGGATAGAAGAATCCAACCAACCTTTCTATGCCTGCAATCTTTTTCGGTCAACATCCAGAAGAATTACTAAACTGGTTCGGCAAATACATTGAGTGAAATTCGTCGCCGAATTGAAAAATTATACCCCCAAAAAAGCCGTCAGTTCTGACGGTTCTCTTATAGCCAAAAATATTTGGAATTAAACGATATAATTTCGTTTATCGTTCGCTTCGTTGAGCAACTTCGATTCACCCGCATACGATCCTCATGCTTCGGATAAGAATGCCTTGAAAGTATGTTGAGTATTTCACCCTTCATTCCCCAATCATTGTGATATGTCGTTTACACCAGTCTAATCTTATCCTGTCTAGTGACAAGGGCAAACGGATAGAAACTGGCGAAGAGATAACAGCAAAAAGCCACTAATCTTCATTTATCCACTTGGAACATTTGATTTTGCAATTAAGATTTACCCTTAAATTTATGTCATGCAGTTTCAAGCCAGTGCCGGCTCCTATCGGTGATTGACCTTTTTCATTGAGCACAATTTTAAACCAGTAGAAGCGAAGAACACCATGAAAGAAGAAAAACAAGACCTTAGACTTACTTTAGAAGATACAGAGGCGAACGGGCATTTTAAGAATCTCTCACCAGAACAAAAAGAAGAGGTAATTACACTTGTATTTGAACGATCCAACGCATTGTATCATTTGTATACTAAAGAAAATGAAAATGAGGAAAATTCAAATATCGAAGAGCTAAAATAAAACAGCATTAAATAAATGCTGCTGACATCCTTTCTTGTTCGGCATTTGAAATTTTACAAGTGGCGGCTATTTTTTTCCAGTCCCTAACGGCATTTGAAATTTCTTGTATTATACTTTCCGCTTTTTCATCCGTTAAACGAAAATAACCAGCTATTTCTCTTGCCAAGTTCAAATCAAGTGAGTTATCTGTATCAGTGATATTAATACTTAATCCATTTCCGTATTCATTAGGGTTAATATCATAGGCTGGTGATAACAACCAGCCTTTATTAGTAAGCAGAAAGCCATGATTTCGCAAATGGTCGTCTGTATTTTTTACGCATATACTGAATACGATTCTACGCCAGAGTTCTTCTAAATCTTTTTCTACCGAGGCACCATGTTTTGATATAAATTCCATCAGTTCGAGATAGCTTGCGCCTGCCGCATCATCTCCATCAATATGCCCCAATAATGTCATTGCCGATGCAAAGTGAATACGTTTATTATCTGCCGTTCTATCGAAACGCTTTGTGAGGTAAGTATGATATTTATTGTTGAATTTTTGAAGCTTTCCTTCTGCTATGTTTAAGCCGGCATTTAATGCCAACTGATTTGCTACCATTTCCCATGCTGCTACATCTTTTTCATCATTCCTGCTGGGGAACTTTGCAATCCACAAATTATTGTCTGCATCTACCACACTTGCTTTTGGCCTTGCACCGCCTAATGATGAACCGGGAGCAATTAATATACTTAACCACTTTATATATTCCGGGTCGTCTGTGTTGTCTTCTTCAAACTTCAAGCTTGCATACTCCAATTCTCTTAACGATGTCCATGGTGGTGCAGCCATTTCTTTATTATCGTTTAAGAATGGCCCATTTTCTTGTACTTTAAAACGCAGTGCACCCATGCGATGTCCATCAAATACTCCCAACAGAAAATCGGATTCCAATAATTTTTTTACTGCCCGGTCTTCCTGCTTTGCTATTGCGGTTTCCCTGCGTTGCATTAACACACGGCCCCATCTATCGGGGCATGAATCTAAGAAAATACCAAAATTGGATTTATCGCCCCGTGGATAATATGCTCCTGAATACATTTGCAAATCGGGGTCAATCATTTGGGAAAAGTCTGATTTTAACCATGCATCTGCATATTCAAAGGAAAAAGATTCTTTGCCTTTGACTAGTGAAACAGATAGTGTACCCATGATTGCCGGTGCGTGTAAATCCTGCCAATGCGCATATACCTGTATGTCTTTTTTTATATTGGTTGCCACCTGTATGTCGTTTATTTTTTAGGAGCCCTTTCCTTTACTGTAAGCTCTGCATCCTGTAATTTTCTACCCAGTGTGTCATCTACTGCTACCTTCAATAAATCTTTCTCCAGATTCAACACAAAAAGGACCTGCGCATAAGAGCCAAAGGCCACGCCAGGCATACCTTTTTCAATAGAAAGTAAGGTGGGGCGGCTGATGTTTGCCCGTTCAGCTACCTGCTCTGCACTTAGCTTTCTTCGTAACCTGGCCAGCTTAATGTTTTCACCAAGTTCGGCCAATATTTTAGCGGTGGTAGGCAGTATTTGAAATTTATTGCTTTTCATAATGGCAAATATATTTTACAAATATAGCATTTTTTGTAAATAATTATTTACATTATTTAATATGTGGTAGAGAAAATAATTACTCCAATAAAAGGTGATAAATAAACAAGATTTTCTTTCAAGAGGCTATCGTCGCTATACCAGGAAATAATTACCGAAGAATGGAACAAAAGTAATGGCACCAAGGGACAAAGAGATGGCTAATTGTGGAAAAAAAAATAAATAAGATAATTTATTTGATCTTATTTATGATTATCTTTGTTTTTAAGATCAAAAACTTTTCCTAAATGGCAAAAAAACTACAATCTATTCCTAAAGAGTTCATACTTAATAGGTTAAAGTTTGAAAATCCTTGGTGGGAAACTGGAGATATTGAAAAAGAATATGGAGTTCTAAAAAAGAGATTATACTTCGAACTTTTGTTTACACTGGTTGAAGAAGTCGATGTTAAAAGAGCAGTTGTCCTCATGGGCCCGAGAAGGGTAGGTAAAACTGTAATTATGCACCACGTAATTGACGGGCTACTAAAAAGAAATAAAGTTAGAAGTAACAAGATTTGCTTTATAAATATTGAGAACCCATTGTATGTAAACATAGGTTTGCAAGAACTATTTCTAATGGCGATGAAATCTGTTGAAAATGAAGACCCAGATGGTTGGTTCGTTTTCTTTGATGAAATTCAGTATTTAAAAGAATGGGAGATTCACCTGAAGGTGCTGGTAGATAGTTATCCTAATACCAAATTTATAGTGTCTGGTTCGGCTGCGGCTGCTCTGAAGATAAAGAGTAACGAAAGCGGGGCAGGAAGGTTCACTGATTTCATGCTTCCGCCTTTGACTTTTCATGAATACATACATCTTAAAGATCACGAAAATCTTATCACCCGAACTCACATCTTTTTTCAAGGCAAAAAATTAGATTTTTTTGGAACAAATAATGTAGAATCTTTAAACAACCACTTTGTTGAGTATATAAACTATGGAGGGTATCCAGAAGTTATTTTTTCTTCAAAAATACAATCCGACTTATCGAGATATATCAAAAATGACATTATTGACAAAGTGTTGTTACGTGACCTACCAAGTTTATACGGCATACAAAATGTACAAGAGTTAAATGCCTTTTTTACTACTTTGGTATTTCATTCTGGTAACGAATTATCTGTAGATTCTTTATCTGTTGCAAGTGGGGTCAATAAAAACACGCTAAAAAAATATCTGGAATATTTAGAGGCCGCGTTTTTAATTAAGCGTATTCATCGAATTGACGAAGCTGGAAATAAATTTCAACGGCAGGGGCTTTATAAAATATATTTGACAAACCCATCTTTAAGAAGTGCTTTATTTTCGCCACTGGAACCAACAGATGATAGATTTGGGAATATGGTTGAAACTGCAATTTTTTCTCAGTGGCTGCACCGCGATAATTATATACCTTGGTACGCAAGATGGCAAAGCGGTGAAATTGATATGGTTGGGTTGGGTTCTAAAACGTTAAAACCCATTTGGGCAGTCGAGATAAAGTGGGGTAATAAGTTATACGACAATTTGCGTGAGCTTAAAAACATGTTCACATTTTGCAATAAGAACAGTCTGAAAGATGCTGTAGTTACCACAAGAGATAAGTTCGAATACAAAACAATAGATGGGCTGAATATAAATTACATCCCTTGTTCTGTATATGCATACAATGCCGGCTACAACACTATTGCTCATCAATATGTGAAAATGATTTAGTTTGATTAATTTTACCTTTATGGCAAAAGCTAAAAAGGAACGTGCAGACAAATACGAAGAAAAGCTATCAATAGATGGCAGCTTTGAGGATGTTATTGGGGTGAGCGTAAATAAAGCTGATCAGATGAAATATAATATTGGAGACTATGTAAAGTACGGTGATAATAAGAAGGCTTATGTCATTATAGCCACCAAGAAAGATAATCCAAAGAATGTATTACTTGAAACAGGCTTTGACTACGCCATCCAAGAAGATAGCTCATCCAATATTATCACTGTATTTGAAGACGATATTTGGCACTCATAGACTAAGTGCCTATAAAACATACAACCAGCGTTAAGTTGGTTTTTTATTTTCAAGGTTAGTCCCAACTGGTATATAGTTGCCGAAATTAATTATTCTGAGCTATTAGAGCTTCAGAAACTTTACAATACTGGTTATGAGCAATATGCTTTGGAACACAGAAGGTATTTTGCGGGTGATATACTCCCAATATTAAATGCACACCCTGAATATAAAGTAATTTATTTTGGAATGGCTCCTATTCCATTATGTATTGAATTTGGCCATCTCTTTCATAATTTCAGGAACATTGATATTTACCAACGACATCATGTTGGTAAGCAATGGTACATTAATTTGGATACGGCTTTGCAGGTGGAAAATAAGCTTGAGATTACAGGCTGCCCGACCAGCAGCAAAAAGGAATCTCGGATGCTTTGATAAGGTTAAATATATCCCACAATATTAACCCTGATGATACTTATGAAATATTGCCTAGTTGCTGAAAGCCCAAAAACAAAAGCAGCAAAAAATCTAACATGATAGTGTATTTCGGGATTGATAATTCCGTAACCAATTTTACATAAAATAATAAGCAATGCGCAATGCAATAACAAATGAGGTGAGAACCATTGCTATAAATCGTTACTCAATAAGCGCCAAAGGTTAAATACAGAAGCGCTCAATACTTTCCTGATCCCAATATTTTTGGCTCTCTGTTCAGCCATACACAAACCCATGCCAAGCAAACCAAGACAGGAATAAAAATAGTAAGCACTTCAGGAACGCTTGCCAACTTCCAATCCGTTCTTCATTTCCGAATTTCCTGGCATATTGCTCATCATTGAACAAATAAACGAAAGGTTATCAGCAAATGCACCATGTATGTTTTCAGACGCAAGGATTCTTATGTCAATACTTTATTGCGCGCCATGGTTGGTAATAATATACTTCGTGAAACAGGATCACAGGGTGATCGTGTAGTCATATCGTTTACAACGCTGATAACGTGCCAAGACGTACCCATCACCTTAACGTTTCGCAATCTGCTACGTGGGTTTGCAGGTAGCAAAATCCTTGCAATAATCCACTTATTGCAGGAATAAAGTAAAATCTTCGGATCAGAATGTAAAAATGATGAAAACCAGTACGCCGAAACAGAACCTTACATTTGCCGATGATATGTTGCTCAGCATTATGCTCCAATAATATGCAACGCGCTATAACGATGATGCGTTTCAATAAAAAGGGTAGCAGCTATCCAAGATTGAGATTCGGATTTGGAAAGGCAACCTAAATTAGAAGATATGAATATAAGAGAGACAACAGGAAAATTGCTTAAGGGTGATTTCAGTAATTTACTTTCCTTCTTCAAGGATAATAAAAACATTCATCCTGCAGAAGTTGCAAAGCTGCTTGACAAAGTGCAGCAGGATAAAGCAATAGATGCCTTCTATGCATTGCCTGCACATACACAGGTAAAAGTATTCCCTTACCTTAATTTACTGCAACAGCAGCTAATAATAAAGAATGCTACTCATGCCAGAGCAGCCTATATTCTGAACGAGATAAATTCAGATGACAGGATGATCTTTCTTTCATCTTTAAAAGGTGTTGCCCTTTCATCAACAATTGATTTGTTGAATGATAAAAATAAAGCTGTTGTTCATAATACATTAGGCTATCCCAAAAACAGTGTTGCAAGGTTAATCAATACAGAATTTGCCAGTATTTCACCTAATATTACTATTGCTGAAGCAAACGAGCATCTACGAAATCATCACAAAGACACAGAAGCTGCCAATGTTATTTATGTCGTTGATAACGAAGGCAAATTGATAGATGATATACCAGTAAGACGATTGGTATTAAATGAGCCGTCTAAACACATAAGTGAAATTTTGGATAACATTTGCACGCGTCTTAAAATAACCGACAGTAAAGAAGAAGCAATAGCCAAGTTTGAAGAATACGACAGGGTCGTACTTCCAGTTACAAATAACGAAAATATCCTTTTGGGGGTAGTGACTGTGGATGACATCATAGATGTGGCAGAACAAAAAGCTACAAAAGAAATTCAAAATTTTGGTGGAGTGGAGGGGCTTGACTATCCATATGTAAAAACAGGATTTTTTGCACTGATCCAAAAAAGGGCTACATGGCTAATTGTTCTCTTTGTCGGCGAAATGTTGACTGCAACCGCAATGGGTTATTTTGACGCTGAAATATCAAAGGCTGTGGTATTGGCTTTATTTGTTCCATTAATTATTTCTAGTGGTGGTAACAGTGGGTCTCAAGCAGCAACACTTATCATCCGCGCAATGGCATTAAAGGAACTAACTGTTAAAGATTGGTGGTTTGTCATGCGGAGGGAAATTTTATCGGGACTTACATTAGGTTTTATTTTGGGGGCGATCGGTTTTGTAAGAATAGAAATATGGCAACACCTTCACTTATTTGATTACGGTAAATACTCCTTTTTATTGGCACTTACTATTTTCTTTTCATTAATCGGTATTGTAATGTGGGGCACACTGAGCGGTTCAATGATACCTATTATTTTAAAAAAATGCAAGTTAGATCCTGCCACCTCATCCGCCCCGCTCGTAGCAACTTTAGTAGATGTAACGGGATTAGTCATTTACTTCACCATAGCTGCCATTATGTTAAAAGGAACTATTTTATAGCAGAACTCCGAGAAATTTTATCTCAGCATCTCCAAACATACAATCAAACGCTGCCTTTCAGCAGAGTTTTTGTCAATATTAAACACTGCCTCTAACTTATTTGACACCTGTCTTAAGAAAGTTCTTAGCTTCTTTAAAAAATGTTTCGTCTCCCGAAGAGATTCAAAAGATTCTCCTTAGTATAGGAATTTTAATACTGTTACCTTTCTTTTCATGATCAATATTCCGATCAACGTATACTATATACAGCATAAAAAAGGCCCATAGAAATGGGCCTCGGTAAACCTTATCCTTTGAATGACTCATTGGATACAATCTTTAAATTAATATTTCATCAAGGGACATCAAAAGTAGACATTCCGGTTGGAACAATACAACTCGACGAATATAAATCCAGAATAATAATTGTAACTCAAAACCAAAAAATAGCATAACTGACCGCTTAAGTAGTTGTAGTTATGTCCAAACAAAGGTCATTTTCAGTCGGGATTATGCAGAAAACTACTTATTAATAAATTTGATTTTTTAAAATCCTGCCTGAGAAAAAACTCTTCAGAATACTTCATGCCCTTCAAAATATAACTTCAGGCTGCAAGAATCGTATATCGAAGACTCTGGAAAAAAAAGGAGATCTATTCCTCTGCGCTTTTCCTTTATACGAACCGCCGGGCTGTGCAAGCTTACATCCTAAAATAATAGCAGCCCTTTGAAAAAGGCTGCCTTAGATAATATGACTCTAACTGGAGCACGGATTAAAGCACGGGTCTAATAGATATTAAGTATATCCTGAAATTCTTTAATGATTATCAGTATTTTTTGAAACTTAAGATACGCTTTTTATAAAATATTTTCTTTTATATTATATCCTTTCAAAATCAAGTGTCAGGTATTATAAGCAATATGATTAAGAGCCTTCCCACTACATCTATATTTTCAAGCGGGAATGCGAATCAGCAACTCGGTTCTTTGCCTATCGAATGCGAGGAGGAAAATCAGCTTGAATGAACTCAAATTTTCCGGAAGATTTAATATAATCAACAATTACCCTTACATCATCGGAGCTTTGCCCCGGATCTCCAAAGTCGATATGTAGACGATGTTCTACGATGTTAGGTTTTAAATTTGTAACTTTTACCGTAATGTGATGCGCAGAGTCTGGATTAATATTTCTAGTTGCCAGAAAATTCACGAAGGATTTGTGTGAAGTAGCGAATGCAATTGCTTCCGAAAGTTTCATTACTCGACGTTTAGATTTAAAAACTCAACTTAGAATATTCTATAGTAAAGGTCAATCCATCAAAAGTCCCTGGCTTTAGATAGACTGATTTTAAAGGATTTTACAAAAATCATCCCAGAAATTCCAGGCAAAATATCTTGTGAAGTTAAGTATTGTGATGTTCTTTTTATTTTAAAAAGGAATGCGATAAAATAAATCCTGCGAGTCATTAGGAGTTTTAAAGCATTACGAAAATAAAGGATATGGATAGACAAAAAGAAGAGACTGGATATCTAACAATGCAAGCAATAGACGATTTAATACGAGTTTTTGACTTGGTATTATAACCTTCTTAAATTAAACGTTTTCGAGGAGCACTCGCGGGAAAACTATTGAAAAAATACTCCATTTCCCGATATTAAAGAAACTTTGAGACCGAGTGTGTGAAACTCCGCAATACTTTTAACTATAGAAAGTTCCAGCCCACGCCCTGTGATAAGAATTTTAATAATGTTGCTTGATCGAACTTTGCAAACCTGAGTTTCATACAGTTCTATTGTCAAAGAAACATTAACTCCACACATTAACTAAACACCCAAGTATCATCAAGTTAACATTTTTATCGCTTCTTATGAGTTCCGTTTACCCTTATTGCAACATTCTATGCGCCTAAAGCATTTGGAAATTTAAAAGAAAAACCCGCTCTTGATTCCTTAACCGGCTCCGCCATAAACTAGGAAATTAGAAAAATTTCAACGAAATATCTTCAACGTTCTAAAACTCCTGCAGATAAAAAAATACCAATCTAATTATAAGCCGGCTTACATAGTATCTTAGTAAGAATTTTTCGTTAGAGTGTAGGATAAATATACATGAAATTTCGATATTTTTATTGCTCCAGGGAAGATCTTTAGAGATGATGAAAAGTTATGGAAGAGCGCTGTAATTCCTCAAAACTCTTTTAATTCAACCTCTTTTATTTTATATTCCTATAGAGAATAATCCAGTTTGTAGCGTTAGGAAATCAAACGGCAGCTTGATGTTGCAAAAATTATCTAGCTATAGTTTTCTCATGTTAAAGCCAGAGTATTCTTACTCAGGCTTTTTTATTTTATGGATTTCGATGGCTCTTACCCTCTGATCAAAACTTACGCTTGATGTGTCCGTATTATCGACAATAAAACTTCACAGTATACAAATGTCTTACTTGGAATGATAGCTGCGGACTGTTTTATAACTTCAAATAAATACCCCGGTAAGAATACCGGGGTCTATCTGCATTGATATTTTCTTTATGCTATATCAATCAGCAACAACATACTTATTACTTCGCAAATCATTTGTCAACCATTTGTAAAGAGCTGTCCATTCTACTTTTGCTTCAAAAAGTCTGTCATATTGCTACTGCCAAAAATCAAACTGAAAACTAAGTTTGAAAATAAAACAGCATAGAGCCAGAATCACAATAATAGATTTTTATATTCACCTGTTTATGCTGTATAGTATTATGAACTGCATGAAAGGTGCTTCAGTCCGGCAAAATTAATTTACCAATTTTTGTAACGGAATAATCTTTGCAATTGTCAATCACGATTGTTACGTCGAATGAGAGGACCGAATAAAAATTAAATATTGTTATTGTATTTTACAAAAGAACAAATCAAATTGTTACTCTCTCAGAACACGTTAAAGAGAGATTTTAAAAAAGGCGATACTCTTTTTAGGATCGAGAAGATGTCGATGAAATAATTTCAATATTCAAAATGGAAGATTTTGTCATTGGCATCTCAATTTAATCTTACAGAGTTAGGTTACTGAACGCGTTTCTAATTGTTTATGGCAAGGACAAGTTATTGTGTAACTATATTGGTGAACATGCTGATGATCTCAGGTTGTACAGCGTTGCCTTACTGCTGACAACGCGACGCGGACGGCCCAAGATACAGGTCTGTCCCAGTAATTTTAACAAGCTTAATATCCATATTGTAGTGCTACGGGAAAAGGTGCTGTCATCTTCAATGCCATAGTAGATGGAGTTAAGTATTCCATGGCCAGCTTCCGACCGCCGCCAGCCTGAAAATATTCTGTGCGAAAAGGATAGAACCCTTTCTTTAGCGGGATGATATAGGAACGTATCTGCTGGTCGCCGTGAAGCCCATCATGGTCAATCAGCAACCGGTTGCCAAGGTACATCTTCGAGCCATCATCTGAAACAAGAATGAAGATGTAATAGCCATCCTCTTTGATCTCCAGCTGCCCCGAAATCACCAGACCAAAATTTTCCTGGCGTGGCATTTTGTCAATACTGAAAGTGGAGTCCATCCGCCCGCTTTTTACGGGCGTCAAATTACTAAAATCCGGCAGTTTCGTCCATTGACCTTCGTAATAGGCATAATTGAAGCCCCCAGCTTTCATTTTGCTATTGCGTTTTGCAGGCGACAGATAATCACCTTCTACAAAACTCCCCGAAAATAGTTCATCATCAGCGCTGCGTACCGACATTCGCCGGATAGTAACCTTAGCCGGTCCTGTCAAGAGGTTCTCCGTTTTGATAAGCGGTGAATTTTTATCTGGTACCGAACCATCCGTGGTATACCTGACGTGTGTAGTATCTTCAAAATACCATAAATGAATCGGCTTATTTTTCAAGAGGATACCGTTCATAGGGTGATATGCGATACCTGAATTACTAAAGCCTTCATAGCTGTATTTCAGTCCATCATAAGCGCTTTTGAGGCGCACGGTCCCGTGTGATTCATCAGGATAAGCCTTCATTTTCCATTTCAGTATTGGCGACGCGTATTTTTTGAGCACGCTATCCATTTGTAGTATACCCATACCTGTCAGGGCATCGCCCTCTCTGCCTGCGATGTATAATGTTTTACCTGTGGCAGTCAGGGCTGCGAGTTTTGCAGGAGCCCATTTCATCATCTCGCTTTCATCCCACCAGAAAGCTGGATCGCCTGCGATATAAGAATCAAACAACTGCGGCTCAGTCAGCAGTGTATAAGTTACGAACACACCACCGAAGGAATGACCGAACAAGGTATTTTCCCCGTTAGAACGATAGGTCTTATTTACATAAGGGATCAACTCATCTTTAAAAAACGCAAGGAAATTGTCCGCACCGCCCGATGTCGGGTTACTTTTATTATGGGTGGGCAAAAAATCGCGGTCGCGGTCGGTATTGATTACGCCGACGATAATATTTCGTGGTATCCTGCCATCGCTTCCCAAGACCTGCTCTACATCTGATAGCAGCTTGGTATTCCAATCGCCGTCGAGCACATAGGTTACATCAAATTTGGCGGTGGGTTCCGTTTCATAATTTGGCGGCAGCACAATCTGTAAATATCTTTTTTCTTTCAATATAGATGAACTGAGAGAATCGCGTATGCCGGGAATTTGTTGCGCAAACAGATTACAGTACCAAAGACTCATCATTAAGAACAAAGTGACTTTAGAGTTCATTGTGATTTTTTTTAAATTTCTTTTTTATTTTTTCTCATGCCCGCATCGTGTTAGCGGTAGCCTACTACGCTGTTGATTTGATTTACCAGTACAGAAGCAATGTGTATAACAATCTTAAATCCGCCGCAATAAAAGAAACAGAAACTATATTCTTTAATGAAGCGTGCAGTGATTTAGTTTATTTTATTAATTGTTATATCGCCAAAATGTATCCCTTTGTAAATGGATGCATCGCCGGTATAATCCAATGTGACATCGCCAAAAGCAGTTATCTTAATCCTGTCTGAAACATTCAGTTTGCAATCGGCATTGCCATAGGATGTAATAATCGCTGTATTGTTTTGTATTGCCAGTGCATCAATTTTTCCTTTGCCATAGCATGTATATTTCTGACGCTTTACGGTGCCGCCTTTTATTTCTACTTTTCCTTCTCCGTATAAAGTAGTGCGTAAGTCGTTCACATTGATTTCATCCAAAACAATGCTTGGTTCGCCATACACATGCAATGAAAACGCGTTGCCATTAATAGCGCTTTTGCAAACATGGTTTTCTTCACCGCGAAGGGAAAGTGCCTCAAGCATTTTGTAGGTTATTGTTACCTTGACGATTGTTTTGTTATACACTGCATGTTTTTCTTCATAACTTTTTGAATAATCTTTTTTCGGAAAGTTTTTGGCTCCGTCAAGATAAAGTCGTAGCGTGTGGTCATTTACTTGTATGTGCAGCTTATTGCTGTCCCCTTCAATACTGTTGATGGTTACACTTTCTTCATTTCCCTGAACCAGCGTTGCCTGTATGTAAGGACTTACAATGATTTTATTAAAATCACTTACATTTTTTGTTTGCGCTGATAGGGCAGTTGCGATAAATAAAAACGGGAATGACAACAAATGAATGATACGGTCCATAATTAGTTTGTTTAATGAGATTAATAAATAGTACACTTTTCGACTGTTAAAAACCATATTTTTTTCATGTATGGCAAAGGCATGGGTTATGCCTTTGAGCTTCCAGCACATCTCTTTGTTTTGCGGTGTAATTATTCTTGAGTGGGATTACAATTCACATTCTTCATTCAGTTCTTAAGCTCCTTACAGGATTAACAATGGCGACTTTTACAGATTCATAACTAACCGTCAGCCAGGCAATCCCCAATGCTCCGAGTGATGTAACGAAGAATACCAGCCAGCTCACCTGGACATGGTAAGCAAAATTTGCGAGCCAGCTATTAACCGCCCACCACGAAAGTGGTATTGCGATGACTATAGCAATAAGAATAAGTTTTGTGATACCAGCAGATAATAAATATACCAGTTCTACGACGGATGCCCCTAATACTTTACGAACTCCGATTTCCTTAGTCCTTTGTTCCGCCATAAAAGCAGAAAGCCCATATAATCCGAGACTGGCGATAAAAATGCCAAGAACAGCAAAGAGGTTAAAAATTCCGCCCATCTGTTGTTCTCCCTTATAAAGATTAGCCATCTCCTGATCGAGAAAATCAAATTTGAAGGGATAGGAAGGGTTGAGCTCTTGGCTGATTTTTGACAATGCTTTTATGGTCTCATCATTCTTGCCCGGCATTGTCCTTACTATTAGAAAACCACCGTCTTTGTTGTATCGCAGGATTAGTGGTTCTATAGCCTGTTGCACTGGTTTGAAATTAAAATCCTTTACGACACCAACGATTGTACCGCTCCTTCCCGTGTAAGAGAATTTCTTACCCACGGCTTTGGTGGCATCCAGGCCCATGATGCCAAGCATTTTTTCATTGACCATGAAATTATTTGAATCAGCAGGGAATGACCTTGAAAAACTTCTTCCATTAACCAGCTTGAGCTTAAACACATCTATGAAATCTTCATTGACATCCATAAAGGTGTAATTCATCTGTAAGTTGGGATTTTTGCCTTCCCAATCCGCACTTCCATTTCCGGATAGCAGATTGGCTGGCAAGTCGGACGTGACGGTGAAATCGGTAGTCAGTGGATTTTGTTTCAATTCATTTTTCAAAGCTTGCTGCCTGTTCCAAAGATCTCCCTTGATGGGCATATACAACAAGTTGGATTTTTCAAAACCCGGATTGCGGTCTTTTATAAATGTAAGCTGGTTATAAATAACCACTGTACCAACCAACAATATGATAGATGCCGTGAATTGAATAACGACCAGCGCGTTACGAAATAGGAGATTGCCACTCCCTGATTTTGTATTGCCTTTAAATACTTTGACCGGGTTAAAGCCCGAAAGAATAAGAGCCGGATAGCTGCCAGAAACCAATCCTGCCAACAACGTTATACCTAAGAGCGTCAACCAAAACCCGGCATTAGCAAAAGGGATGACCAATGTTTTGTCAGCTATCTTATTAAACGCCGGCAAAAATGACAGGACAACCACAAGGGCAAGTAATAGCGAAAGAAATGAGACAAAAACAGCCTCGCTCAAAAACTGGAGGATCAACTGCCCTCGTACAGCTCCTGCCACTTTGCGCAAGCCAATTTCTTTGGCTCTCCGCGCTGATCGCGCAGTAGCCAGGTTCATAAAATTAATACAGGCTACTATCAGTATTAAAATAGCGGTAATAAAAAAGATGGTTACATATTGTGCATTCCCATGACCTTGCATATCCCCCATAAGTGCAGGTGCCAGATGGATACTGGTCAGCGGCTGTAAATGAAACGTAACCGGCATTGGGCTATGTTTAATAAATATCTGCTTCATTTGCTTTTCCAGCGCCGATAAATTTGCAGGAGTAGGATCAAAACTCTGAGCTAATTGAATATAGGAGTAGAAATTAAAATTCTCCCAGTTATCAGTCTGATTGCCCTCCGTTTTTAGTATGACAGCCATTGGCATTATGAAGTCGAACTGCAGATCTGAATTAGCGGGAATGTTTGCCAGGACACCTGTTACGACAACATTTTCTTGGTTGTCTTTTCGCAAGATCTTTCCAATCGGGTTTTCGTTCCCGAAGTATTTTTTTGCAATGTCCTGCGTTATTAAAACACCATCCACGTTACTTAAGGCAGTAGCACGATCGCCTGCTACCAGGGGAAAAGAAAATACGTCCATGAAGCTTGGATCGGCATACAGCACGCGCTTTTCTTCAAATTTCCTGTTACTGGCTTCAAACAGCACTGTAGATGGCAGGCTTAACCGGACTGTATTTTCAATAGCAGGGATTTCCTGTTTTATTCCGGCTGGCATAGCCTGCGAGTTCACTGCGGCTTTCATGTCTCCGAGTTCGCCGGTAATGCGATAAATCTGACCGGCATTTTTGTGGAACCTGTCAAAACTTCTTTCGTTTTTTACCCAAAGCAAGATAAGAATACTCGACGCGAGGCCGATAGCCATGCCGGAAATATTGATAACAGAATACACTTTGTTATGAAGAAGATTTCTCCAGGCGATCTTTACGTAGCTTCTGAACATATAATGGCTG
The DNA here is from genome assembly GCA_047600465.1 of Agriterribacter sp. GTDB lineage: Bacteria > Bacteroidota > Bacteroidia > Chitinophagales > Chitinophagaceae > Agriterribacter. The sequence continues at coordinate 505,733 of JASGKU010000004.1, read as the reverse complement.
TTTAATTTTTCGGGCACCCACCGTTTTAGGGGTTCCCGTTGCAATATTAACAGCGCGGACCGGGGCTGGCGCCCCAAATTACATTTTGGGCGCTCTTTTTCTACCTGCTTTTTGTATTCCGTCGGGCTTTTTCCGGTCATTTCTTTGAAAATCCGATTGAATGTAGTTTTGGAGTTGAATCCCGACTCAAAGGCAATTCCCAAAAGTGTCATATGATCAAAATCAGCATCCTGGATTTTCCGGGCAGTTTCCAGGACGCGATATTCATTAATGAAATCATTAAAGCTCTTTTTCAGTCCCGAATTGATAATCCGTGATAATTCATTGGAATGCAGTTGTAGCTTTTCAGCAAGGGAGGTTAAACTCAGCTCAGGGTCCTTGTAATAAAACTTTGTCTCCATGAGCCTTTTAAGCCAGGCACCTTTTGCTTTTAACTCGGAAGAGCCAGAAGGTTTAAATCCTGCAGTCGTTTGAATCAGTGCTGCGGCTTGCGGCTTTAAGAATGCTGCTGCCGCAGTCCATATGATCATTACTACAAAACAGATATAAAAAGGGTAATAGAGGCGTATGCCCGGTTGATGGCGATAGCCATAATAATCAACAGCGGCGCATAAAATCCAGAGAAACCATAACAGGGCAGTAGCAGTAAGCAGACGGCGTAACCAACGGAATTCCACAAGCGGACGGTCCATCAAAACAGGCTGCAGATTCCGGTAAAACCTTTGAATCACTCTTCGGCACAAGTACAAGTAACTTATGACCGAGATAAAAATAAGCAGTTGTATTATAGGATTTAATTGCTGAAAAACATAAGTATGATAAGTGACAGCTCCTGTTCGTACACTTTCTCTGATTTCCAGTACTAATGCTGCCTGCTCCAATAACATAGGGCTGAAATGAATTAAATCCTTCCGGCGAAGCGTATGCTTCGGGTTTGTTATCTTCAGCACATATAAGTATAGGAGTGGACCTATAGCCAGCAAAAATTGCATCGGTACCCGATTCCAACCTGGGAGATAGGTTTCAAGCTGCAGGTCAATCGCCAATATCCGGATCATCCATAAGATCATCGAGACCAATGCCAAAGCAAGAAACCGGTTAGCACTGCGGTTGACACTTGAGGTAAACCATAAAAGCAGGGTAAAAGTAAGCCCAATAAATATTGCCCCAAGAAAGGCAATATCATACAGATTAAAATAGAATGTATAGGAATTCAAAAAGATTAATTATTGTTATCTGTTCCCTGGCTTCTAAAAATATGCCCATTTTATAAGACTATGATTTTCATAAAATTAAGATAAGAGAGATTACGCTTGGCCGTTCTCTTGTGATATAGGTATGTATCGGTTATGATACAGTTATTAATGATCGTCGACGTCTTACTTTGTTAGCTTTTGCCCTGATATATGCTTCAATTTGAAAATAGGCGTCAATATAATTTTTTAAAGACCGTCTATTAGATTTATTGACTTGGTCTGTTAAATAAGTTCTTGTACAATACGCAAACATTTTGCGATTGTAGTATTCAACAAATAAGATTCTCCGTAAGGTGAAGCGTCTTTAATGCAACGCTTTTGGGCATTTCAGCGTTGCAACGAATAGAAAGAGCGCGATTGAGTTTTTGTCTTTGATCGCTTAATTATAAATTAAACAACATGTGCCTCGATTTTTTAAAAGTTTTTTTCAACTCATACAGCATTTATCTCATACAGGCATACCGATGAAGGATATAAATTATTATGTGTGATATTTTCAAAAAGGGTTTTTAATGAATGCACGTAACACATACTTTAGCCCCATATAGCTCGGGGACTAAACTTTAAAATAAAATTCTCTTAGCGAAGAAAATATTTCTAACACTATCGGCAGAAATTTAAACTGCAATAGGTATAAGGAAATAATAAAATAAACAGTCTGAAATTAAAATGATTTAAAGGCTTGCATCATTATTCCAAAAGTTCGGCTTTTTGCCTCGGTAGCGTTCCAAACCGTTCGGCATAAACGCAGGAGCTCTTCGCACATTGCCATCATTTATTCCGCCTGCGGCTTTGGACTTGCTCGCAAAAAACCGGTGCTGTATTCCATAATTTTTAAACTTTAAAATCTTCAGTTATGGAAATGCAAAATGATTCATCAAATTGGAACATGGTATCAGAGGTAGAGCTCGTTTACAAATCAAAAGTAAAAATTGCTGCCCGCCCTGTTGTAAAGTGCTCAGCAGATATCGAAAAAATCCTGAGAAGTTTTTACAATGAAGAAACGATCGAGCTGCAGGAACAGTTCAGCGTCATGTACCTTAACAGAGCCTGTCGGATTCTTGGCATCTATAAAGTATCTACCGGAGGCATTACCGCCACTATTGCAGACCCAAGACTGATATTTGCCATGGCGCTTAAATTAGCCGCCTGTTACCTTATCTTATCTCACTCTCATCCCTCCGGAAATCTTAAACCAAGCAATGCCGATCTGATACTTACTCATAAAATAAAACAGGCGGCTTCATTTTTTGATATGAAAATAGTCGATCACATCATCCTTACCGGCGATGAATATCTGTCATTCTCTGACGAAGGGTTGTTGTAACACAACCCGTTTTCATCCGGGTTTATATACTGGTTTCTCAGTACATAAAATGCTCCGCCCTATAGGCAAGTGCTAAGGCATGATCTGACACACTGATCCTTATTTATTGCCAGTTCAAAAATCGAACATGTTTGAAAGCGCGGCTAATGAAATTCTATATTACAACTTAATACAGCAGTGATGAAAAGAAATGTGAAGAGTGAAAGGACAGAAATACCTATGTTATTCCCTTATGAACCCTCGCAGTTCTGGGAACGGATCAGGGAAATTATCCGTGAAGAGGTCAGCAAAATAGATAAGATAAAAAATCCTTCACCGGAATATCAAACACCTGGCATGACTTACAAGCCGCTATACAAGATTGGCGAGGTCTGCCAGATACTCCAGGTCTCCAGGCCAACTATCTACGATTGGATCAAACACGGAAAACTCAAGCCTTACAAAATCCGCTCAAGAGTTTATTTTCTCTGGAAGGATCTGGAAGTATTGTTTCGTCTATCCGATGAACAATCAAAATAATTCCTTCCCCTACATTAATCCGATTTACAACAATTAAAATAAATTATTCATGGCAGCATTAAAAAGAAGAACCCTTCAACTCAGCACAGGTAAACAAATCAAACTTTTTGGCAATAGCCTTGCCATTAACAGCGCGCTTGAAATCGGCGAAGGCGCTGCACCCAACATATTTTCTTTTTTTGAAGAGCAAGTAGTAGAAGATTTAAGTGTTGATCCAGTAAAAGACATCACTGATTTAAAAACTACAAAACCCAAAATCATGAAAAAACCTTCTGCGGTTGTATCAAATCCTCACCGGCTAACCAGACAAGAACTCGAGGAGATTGCCGATTATAATATCAGGCTTTGGATGGACTTAAAGGATAAACTTCGCGCACATCCTATCAATGACATCAACATTTTTAACCGCGAAGCTTTGAGATAACATTTACAATTAACGGCTGCTGCCATTTTTGCATGAGCTGAATAATGTTATTGCAAGATGGATGCCCGTTAAAATCAACAATACAGGTTTGATAGCAAGTATTGATATAATATCTTTTCGGTAGAAAATATATGTGTGATGAAACCTGTTGATGAGAAGCCAAAATCTTGTACCGGGTAAAGCCATCATAAGCTATAGAGGAAGTTTGCTGTTTTGTAAATACAGATCCAGTTTTCGTAAAAGATGAAGATAGTAATACAGACAGGCTTTTTGAATTGCAGGAGTCTTCCAAATCAGGCGGGCTGATCTTTCTGCGGAGAATAACTCTGGTAAGACCCTGACGAAATTCATTGTTTCAATTGGGTAAATTTGGAGTATAGCCCTTTGCAGCAAAACCTAAGCTGGCAATGGATAAAAAGTTCATTTGCAGTAGTCTGGTTCTTCTGGCTCATCCTGTTTCAGATTGGGGCATACAAGACCCCGTATAAGAGATTAAACATTTTCTGCCGGAAGGCAGTGGGCTTATTAAAAACAATATTATGGAAAAGAAAACCCAAAAATCAAAAGCGGACAAGAACCGGTTTATAAATATGCCGGTTTTGCATCCTAATGCAGCCGGCATTGACATTGGTGCCAGTCTGCATGCCGTTGCCGTTCCTTCAGGCAGGGATGAAGAACAAGTTAAAACATTCGGAGCGATGACTTGTGATTTGAAGCAGATTATAGCTTGGTTAAAGCATTGTGAAGTGGACACGGTTGCAATGGAAGCTACCGGTGTTTACTGGAAGCCATTGTTCACGATGCTGGTACACGCAGGCTTTGAAGTGTACCTTGTTCATGCGCAGTATGTACGCAATGTGACAGGAAGAAAATCCGACCAAAGCGATGCACAATGGTTGCAACAATTGCACAGTTGTGGATTATTAAGCAGTTGCTATTTGCCGGATGCAGAGCAAGAGACGTTGCGTGCATTGGTACGCTACCGTCGTACCCTGGTCTATGATTGTAACCGGTTTACTCTTCGTATTCAAAAGTCGCTGGCGCTAATGAATATCAAATTGCAGTCAGTCCTTGCTAATGTAATGTGCAAAAGCGGTATTGCCATCCTGGAAAAAATTATTGCGGGAGAACGGAAAGCAGAAAATTTTCTTCCGCTCATAGATAAACGCGTCCAGGCAAAAAAGGAAGATATTATAAAATCCCTGGAAGGTAACTGGCTGCCGGAACACTTGTTTTTGCTGGAAGCCAACTATCGATGTTACCAGTTTATGCAGCAAAGGATTGAAGCCTGTGAAAAAGAAATTCTCGCGCAACTGGAACGCTATGAAGCGAGTTTACACGAAGGAGTCGTTGCTCCCAAAGAAGAAATCTCCACTGAAAACATTTCCGACAGGTTTGTTAAACGCAAAATGGAAAAGCGGCATCCTACTTTAAATACCGTTCCTTACCTGCAAAAAATATTCGGTATAAATGTAATTGCCATGTATGGTTTAAGTGACATTGGCGCATTGGAAATTCTTGCGGAAACAGGAACTGATCTAAGTAAATGGCCTTCGGAAAAATATTTTGTCTCCTGGTTAAATCTTTGTCCTAACACAAAAATATCGGGAGGAAAAGTGATCAGCAGCAAACTGCAAAAGAAAAAACCGAACATGGCAAGCCTTGCATTTCGTGCTGCAGCTAATGGAGTACAAAAAAGTGATCACTGGCTAGGGCATTATTTTCGAAGAATGAAAGCTAAGGGTGGACAGCGATATGCCATTGTGGCTACAGCAAATAAGTTGGCAACGATATATTATAAGATGGTTAGAAACAAACAAGAATTTAATCCTATCGACTTACATCAATACCAGGATAAATACAGGCAGGCAAAAATTCTATATCTGGAAAAAAAATTACAAAAGTTAAAATCAGACGCCGGAGCAGCTTAAAAAAATCGTTCGCATTTTTAGCTGGAAGTAAATAAAGACGAACTCTGAAGCGCGTCGAAGAGGGGGAGACTGCTGGAGTTATATAAGAGCCAGCTATGTTTCTCCTACGTCGAAACTGGTGCTGGCTCTATTCATCCGCCCAAGGCGGATTCATAGAGAGATTGAAACAAGTGTGAATGATAAATGATGAGTTATGGATAGTGAAGGACAAAAGAAAAAGCACGCAGGTGGAAGACCTAAAAAGCCTGTCAGAAGAGACCAGCAATTAGCTGTGATGTGCAACCAGGTAGAGCGTGCACTGATTGCATTAAAAGCAAAAAATGCTAACCTCTCCGTTTCTGAATTTCTACGCACCCTTGCATTGAAAGGACAGGTTGACAGCAGGATAAAAACCTTTCCTAAAGAGATATTACTCTTCACCGCCACCTTAAATCATCTCGCTGCTAATATGAACCAAGTAGCAAAAAAGCGGAACCGGGGTGACAGTTTAGATCCGATGGAACTGGCAGCACTGCAGGTGTTGTCTACCCAAATAAAAAAAATAGCCGAGGATATTAAAAGCCATCTCCAATGATCGGAAAGATTATTACCGGCAAATCTTTCAGCGGCTGTATTAAATATTGTCTGAATGATAAGCTCGAAAATAAAAACAAACCTGGGCAGCTTATAAAAAGCAGAGCTGAAATACTACTCTTCAATCAATGCTTTGGTAATGAAAGAGAACTGATCAAACAATTCAGTGAGGTGAGACAACTAAATAAAAAGTTGTCAAACCCTGTACAGCATATCACGCTGAGTTTTGCACCCAATGAAAAATTACCTGCTCATCAACTCACGGAACTAGTGGAAGACTTTGCAAAGGAAATGGACTTTGACAAGCACCAGTTTATTGCAGTCGAGCATACCGATACCAGTCATCAGCACCTTCATATTATCGTAAACCGTGTTGGATTTAACGGCAAAACCCTAAGCGATAGCAATAATTATAAAAGGATGGCTGACTGTTGCCGCCGCATGGAAACAAAGTATGGACTTCAAAAAGTGCTGAATCCGAAAAAGTTTTTATCAAAAGAGCAGCGAGATATATTGAGACGGGACAGGCGAAAAGAGCAATTGAAAAAAGATATTATTCAAAGCCTTGGGACATCAAATACCTATGAGGCGTTTGAACAAAAAATGAAACAATTACAATATGAAGTAATCAAATCCAGGGGCATCGCTTTCCGGGACCCGCAAAAAGTGTATACGAAAGGAAGTGCGGTTCGATTTTCTTTGAGCGTGATCGAAAGGATCCTGCAGTTAAACCCAGGTCAGAAAAAAAATGTGTTACAGCAAATGGAGATGAGCGCTGTTAGAAAAATAGGACCGGCTGAACAGCATAAGGCATCATCTGATTCAGCAGCTGTACCCGGACAAGCTGACAAAAAGCAATCGCCGACAATCACTAAGGACATCCAACTTGAAGATAAAGGCACTTCGAAGCCTGGAAGCCTGATACAAAAAGCATTGGATGTTCTCACGGGTAGTGACGCAGGAGAACAACAGAGCATTAACCAGGAACTTACAAAAGAGGAAATAAAAAGACGCCGGAAGAAAAAGCCGCGACCTTAAATTTTTAAACGATAAACGATACGTGAATGGAAGATGAAGAAATAAAAATCCTGTTGAATGAAATACTGTCTGAGCAGTCGGCGTACAATAAGGAAGCAAATGCCTTACAAAAAGCTGTGGGGGAATTAACCAGGACTGTAAAAGATTTTGATAAGCGACTGGATGGATTGCAATCGCAGCAGTCAGGCATAGACGGTGCTCAGATGCACATCATCATGCGGACATATACGGAAGAAATAAAAAAAATCATAGCGCAGCAACCGAAGCAGTTGACATACGAGAAACGATATTTATTCTTCCCAGAGCATCAGGCGAAGGAATATTATGGAACAATCCTCCGCTGGTTGCTCTATATGCTTATTACTACTTATAGTTTTTTATTGCTGAGAAATTTTGTTCCTCACTAGTGTAGTCAGGTTGCCTATCGCAAACTGAATGTATAAATATTTTTTCCTTGATCCCCTACACCCAAAAAAAGGGGTCGGAGGGAAAATATTTTAAGCTGTATTTTATTAATGTACCTGTGATCTGACTTTTTTTGTTTATCCATTTTAATAGTATCCTCCACTTTTTATCTGCAACTATTAGTGCGACTTTATACCCCACAAAACCTTTCGCCTCTTTCTCCCTCGGGACGCGAAGATCTTACACCGTCCTTAGTAAAAGCAAGGTCTGCGTCAAATGAGGATCCTTGTCACTCATTTGCCTTGCGGGTTTTTGCAAAAAAATTAAACCCCTTCTTGTTGAGAGGTTTTGCTTTCGCGGCATAATCACTTTGTTTTTATTCCACGGTCAAAAATTTTTTGTTGCAAAAAACCTTGCTTTTCCCAAGTCCCGTGATAAGAAGTGGTTGCTACGAGTATGAAACGAAGCCGCAGGCGGAGTTTCTCTCTTAATCATTTTTATCACAATTAAATTTTACAGTTATGGAATCAGGAAAATCAGGATTTGTTGCAAAGTTTTTTCAGCAGTGCAAAACAATCGAAGAGGTAAAGTCCCTCTACAAAAAACTGGCAAAGGAAAATCATCCGGACCTGGGAGGAGATACAGCCACTATGCAGGCCATCAATACTGAATATGCTTTTGCATGTGTCATGCTTGCTAAAGGTGCTGGTTTAACCGACGAGCAGGCAGACGAGCAAATGAAATTCTCCGAAGAATACCGTAAAGTAATTGAAAAGATTATCCATCTACCCGCCATTATTATCGAAGTAGTCGGCAACTGGATATGGGTAACCGGTAATACTTTCCCGGTTAAGACAGTACTTAAAGACGCCGGCTTCCTGTACGCTTCGAAAAAGGTCGCCTGGTATTACAGATCAGAAGTTTTTAAAACAAGAGGCACCAATGCACCGCTTGAAGAAATCCGCCGCAAGTACGGCACTGAAACCATCCACACAAGACTGGTAACAAAAACAATTACTCAGGATTAAAAATAGCAACGATGCAAAAATTAAATCAACGGGCAACAAAAATATTTTGTCACTTACTAAGTAAACTAAAAGACGAAGTGTATATCCGGTTATCATCAGATGGATTTATGCCGCTCTCTGTAGAATGTATTGCTAATGATATTACAACACCATACGGAGCCGCAAATCTCTACAGTCTTAGTCACACCTACACACAAAATGGCGACCTCATGCGCGATCCGGAAATGTGTTTTTTCGTCATTGATAAACGCGGTGATCCGCGAGACTATCATTTAATGGAAGTCTATCCGCAGATGTACCGGCAGGACAATCTCGGGCTTTATGAAGAAAGTGTTTCTATAGAAGGCGGAAAGTTTACCATTATCAAAGCTTGGCAGAAAGGACACTGCAATTTTGCGAATCAATGGATGAAGAATATTAAAGAGCAGGGGTTTCTTCAGAAGCCGAAAAAATAGCCATTGTAATGATAGCCGGGGAGCACCTTAAGTGCTGCACGGCCCTTATTTTCGTCTACGGATCTCATTATCCAGCACAATCATTCCAAGAACTTTTACAATAGGATAATCTAACTGTATTTTCATTAAGGTTTCATATAAATCGAAACCGTCAATTTAATATCAGACAGTCAGACTGCTGGTGATGCCATGGAAAGTTTTCGACTATTTTGAATATATTTGAGTGGCTGGTTTAGTTTTCTATAGCAGTTTGATAACCCTTCAATTTTTTGAAGGGTTTTTTGTGACTAGTGGAAACTAAAAGAAGATAGACGGAACACCATTTATGATATGATTTGACCATTCCATCTTGGTTTTATAACACATATCCTTCTACCGATTAAGTCCTACGGGAAAAGTTTTCAAATATCAATTTTGTGTTGAAAGCTCAAAACTTATAATTATCTGTATTATATTTATTTGTCAGGAAGCGTCTACCTTATTCTAATCGACTCGAAGCTCGCAATTGTAAATAAAGAATTAAATATAAATCATGCCACTAACAAATGAAGATTCGGAATATGTAGATGATAAAACAAGAACATCCTGGGAGTGGATATTAGACAACCGCCTCAACATTTTAATATCGATCGGAACCGGACTATTATTACTGTTTGTGTTCTATAAAATAGGATGGAGTTCATGAATTTTGTTACTATCGTCATCAAAATTTCTTCGAGGAAATGAACAAGTTTGTTGAAAGCAACTGAATATTGATGTTTGGGGAAGTAGAAAGCCCGCAAAAGAAAACAGCTTGATGCCGGATCGAATCAGTTTTATTTTTTGTCCTGACAATTGCCGTGTTCGTCATTCGAATCTCCTATTTGGCAACGAGAATCTCAATTGTTAAGCGTGAATCTCTTGATCGCCATTTCGCAGGATGCTTTTTTTTGAATAGTTTCTTAAGCGGGAAAAATAATTTGATTCGTAATAATCTGGACAATAAGATTTTTTGAGAAGTATTACTTCTAAAGCTTTTTACAGAAAGTTACTTTTTATCCAAAAGTTTTTGAAGGAGTTCAATCTTTTCTCTTTCGCTCTTCAACAACTGCTCAAATAGATCGATAATTTTATCAATGGGATTAAATGTGCATTGATAATTTTGAACTGCGACGTTTGATACACCGGAATTTGATCCGTCATAATTGTTCTGAATGTTGAGAATATGAGACTGTTCATCATATTCTTTAATCGCTTCAACAGGCACATTAAGCGCTTTTGCTACTTCTGCGATTAATGCGTCATCAATCACCTCTTTATCTTCCAGTTGAGATATTTTTTTCTGGTTCCAGTCTTCTCCTAATTGGGTTGCCAGGGTTTGTTGCTTTACTTTTAAAATCTCCCTGATCCTTTTAATGTTTCTACCCAAATGCACTTTGCCAGGTTCTGTTGTTGCACTCATAATGTATTTATTTTCTATCAGCTAAAATACAAAATTAGTGGATATCATATACGGATATGATATGTCGTGTACAGGTATACGATATGCTTTTGTAAAATTTGTCTTTAAGTGCCTGTTGGGTTTATTGCAAAATGATCATCTCTGGCAATACTCATATGCCCGGCACAATACCTGTAAAAGGTTACCCCGGTTATAGCATCAGCCCTATTGGAAAAATATATTATTATGAGGAAGAGACAAAGCTACTCGTGAAAAAAGGACGGGCTGTAAAAGTAAAACTGAAAACGGGAACCATTAAACGCGAGTTGGGGCTTGCCACTTTATTAGCCAGTCATTTTATTCCTAACCCCAATAGGTACTCCAGGATCGCTTTTAAAGACGGCAATAAATACAACTGCTGCGTAAGCAATATTGAATGGATTAGTGATAGAGCTTTTGCCCATGGTACACTTTTTAAAGACAAGGAATGGTTTAACGAAGAAAAAAACGTCATTCAAAAAGCAAGGCGAAAAGATAAAAAGAACTCTCACGCTGCTACAGTTGAACACGAACCCGGTACCGTGGAGATTGAAGGCTATCCCGGTTATTATATTTCAACATCGGGTAAGATATATAAAAATAACAGGATCGTTAACCCATCAAATCTAAATAACGGTAAATCTCTTGTGATTACACTATCAGCGAATGGAAATTCAAGATCATTTGGTTTAGCAAAGCTGGTAGCTACTACCTTTCTGCCCAACCCTGAAAAATACCGTTATGTGATATTCAAAGACAGAAACAAACAGAACTGCACAGTAGAAAACATTGGATGGGTAAACGGTAAAGAATATAATAACTACCTACGCTCCTTTAAAAAAAATCCTGATTTTGGCAGAAGAACTACAGAAATTGATCCAAATAGAAAACCTGTTGCGGGTTATGAAGATTATTACGTTACTAAAGACGGTACAGTATATTTTCAGGACAGGATACTCTGTAAAAAAAGAAGCAAAGGAAAAGCGGAAAGGGTAGAACTGAGAGATGGATATGCCAACAAAAAACTAATAACAGTTGCCAGGCTTGTGGCAACAGCATTTATATCCAACCCGCAAGGGTTTGAACATGTGATTTTTAAAGACGGAGACAAAAGGAATATAAATATAGAAAATCTACGGTGGCTAAGTAGAGATGACTTTTATAGCCGTAAGCACCGTAACAGATCAAGCGATGAGCTGCTTGGAGTTACACAGGTTAAAAAGACAAAAACAGTTTGGATAGATCCTGAAAGAATACCGGTACAAGGGTTTGTTGGCTATTATATCACGCCTTCGGGAACCGTTTATAAAGGAAACAGGCTGCTTAAGCCCAACATAAGAAAAGGTAAAGCGCTTATCATCCGGTTAAAACCTACTGAAGCAGGAAGCGGAGAATATAAATGCCTTGGGCTTGCTACGCTTGTAGCAATACATTTTCTGCCTAATCCGCGTAGCCATGTTCACATCATTTTTAAAGACAGGGATCATCACCATTGCCATGTAGATAATATTGCCTGGGTAGACTCGCAGACTTTTGCTTATTATTCCGGCTTATTTAAATTCCATACCGGCAGAAGGAAAATAGTATTAGAACGAGAGAAAGCGATTGAACTATGTACAGATGAATGTCTGAAGTATTATTATAAAACCCTTGACGAGGAATGGCTTGAAACCGCATGGATAAAGATAGAAGCATCTCTAACTAATCTCTCTGACTGGAGTCACCACCGTAGTGAATGTTATATGTATTTTATAGATCGTGCCAGGCGCTTTTCTATCATCAAGAGTTCATTAGGGTTAACTATTTCTCATCTCAAAACGCTCCGCATAAAACAAAAGCAGGAAATCAGTCCGGATATACCTTTTGGAATCTTGTTACAAACAGATGAGTCTATGAGAACAAAGTCGGGTGAAAATGGGTATAGGAGTAAATGGTCGGGAAGGGCGGGGTTTTCGGAGAGTGAGGCAGCGGAAATTTAATAAATGGGATTTTTTGAAAATTAAAATTCTGTGAATCCGATAGCCTTCGTGGTTCAACACATTTCTAAAGAATAGATTGTCATATGCTAAATACCTTCAGAAGATTTTAGAAAATTTCCGGTTAACAAATATTTAAAGCTTTTTAACCTCGATAATGAGTTTAAGTGTGCATGAAATAATCGGTTTACTAGGTATCGTATTAATTATCGAAATGATCAACAGATCATATGGAAAATACAATTTTCAATTATAGTATTTCGTATTTGGCTTCATTTCAATTGACGGAAGCCTCAAAAGTTCTGAGAGCATTAATTTACTGATTGGTCAAAAAAGTAATTGTGGGAAGACTATATTAATTTTCAAACTAGATACTATTTAACTAATTAAGTGGCATAGATACAAGGCTTTTATACTTACGAATTCAAAATCACTTGTAAATTAATACCTCCTACTTCTTTTAGAAAGTTTTCTGTAACGCCCAATAACATCAATATGTCGTTACTCACTGCACTAACGGAAGCTCCTGGTTGAACGATGAAAACTTCAAACTCAACTGGTATTTCATTCTTTACAATCTTCAGTAATTTTTCAATATCCCTTTTTGAGCCTTTTTGAATGCGTGAACAGGACTGACCATTTTTTACTTTTGTTTCGCGACGCAATAAATGGTTAATAAATTCTGTCCCTTCCTTGTGTCTCCAGTGAACGGATTTTTGTGCCTGCCCGCAAACTTCGTAGAAATTTTTGATTTGGTTGCTGACCTTACCATCCAATGCAAATTTTAAATGATATAAATTTATCTTAATCTTGTCTGTTTCATATTTCAATGTAACGACATCTGCGATTTCACCACTATAATCATCATCGTACACTATATCAACATCACACAAAACCAAATGCTGAATTACCTTATATTGAATAGAGTCCGTTCTTTTTGGATGAACGCCCTGCGACTCTTTGCTAATGTCAACTCCTGTCCAGTCCCACGCAATTAATTTGTCCACACGGAACTGACCGATGCTTTGCAATAATTGAATATAGTCATTGCCTGTTAATGATGAGCCATCCGCAAACCATACAGTCGGAGTGAATTCCTCAAAAAACTTGACGGCAGAAATTACTCGGGTTCCGACTATGACGTCAACACTACTAGTCCCAATCAACTCAATTTTGAAATCTGGATAGCGATTTTCTGGATCGGAAGTATTTTCGAATAGTGCTATTCTAAAATGTACAATTGTATCAAGAGTAACAAGATTAAATTCAATATCACCCCCTAGCGTTGGATTGAATAACTCAATATCTGTAGTTGAAACATCTGTTTTTTTACCATCAACAATAAACTTAAACTTTGTTTCGTGGGAGATATACAAATCAATATCCCAATCTATCCATACGGGCATTAAGGCTGGAACCGCCGTTACTTGGACAGGAATAAGAGTTTCTCTAAGGATTTGATTAGGATCGATTGATTCATCTGCCAATTTATTTCCGACAGCAGTGCACCATTCAATAAAATCTTTAAAGTCGCCCGACAGTTTTGACCAAACGCGCCCTTTATAAGAAGCGCCAATATTTACTGATTCTCCTTCTTCATAACCGACGCCCATTACAAAAGCCTTCTCTCCTTTTTGTCGTTCGGCAATGGCTAAAGCTTCCGCAACATCACTTCCCACACTCATTCTGAAGCGTTCATTCTTTCCAAGGTGGTACTTAAGTCCAACATTTTGCAATCTTGTGCGTTTCAGGTTTGCGAATGTGCGAAATACGTTGATTCCTCGTATGAGTTCAGCATTTTCCCCAATAATGGCTTCTGCCAAATCTGAGTATAGGCTACCATTGTCCGAACTGTTAATGAACAACAAATTATTTCGGGTTTCCCAGAAAATCAATAAATACTGCCAGTCGACAAAAAACATATCCTTAGCATCGATCCAGTCCACATCTTCTTTGCGGGCTGTAATAATAATAAGTAGTTTATCATTTCGGTTGAGGTCATAAAATTTATAGTCAAGCTCATCATATTTTGTGATAGCCGACTTAAAATTCAACGGGAACCATTCGGTGGTCTTGTTTCGGAAGACTACGGCACTCATGCTTACATCTATAGTATGAAAGGGTATCTGTGCAGTATTTATTTTAGGGAATCCGTTCATCAGATTTTTGTAGTCCTCCTCTTCTTCAATTCTTCCGAAACTAGTATCTGACAAAATTTGATTCCAATCAGCATCCAACGCATATAGTTCGGCAAGTTCAGCGCGAACTGTTAAGTCAGCAATATTGGCGATAAAAGATGCTTGACCTAAAACTGCATCATGACTGGAGCGAGTAAACCTCCCCGCAAATTGCAATGTAATCGGCAAGCTTTTTCTGATATCATGAAAAGCCGCAATTTTTAGTTCCGGCAAATCAAAACCTTCGCCAAGCATATCTACACACACTATAATACGTGCTTCTTTACTTAAAATTCGCTCATAGGATTCCCTGAAGCCAAGTACACCCGAATATAACAGAACAGGTTTCAAGTCCGCCTCGGTACGATATAGCTCGTACACCATATTTGCTCTCTCTTTGTTTTCACAACGCGCCATTAATATATGCTCGTAGCCGGCGGCGATGTCTTCACGTAATCGTTGAATTGCAAGTTGAGCGATTAGTATATCAGCCTTATCTCTTTCGTACTCCCGAATTGGCAAAAACTGTATTTTTTTAAAGTAGCCTTGTTCCTGGGCTTTCTTTAAAGGGAAATTGAAGATGATTCTTCCTTCGATTCGCTGGCCATCATTGCGAAAAGGTGTGGCCGTAAACTGAACTATTTTTTCTGCTGGAAACTTATTCTTAAACGCATCCCACGTTCTGGCTTTCACATGATGGGCCTCATCTAAAAACAAACAAGAGCATACATCTGACAAACTAGATTGATCTTCTTCAGACAATCTGCTCAAAATATTCATTGTCGTCACTATCACGTTGCACTGCTCGAAAAATAGTTTCAGTTCCTCTGAATTTGAAAAGCCCTGCTTTATGACACCAACAATTGGATATAATGCCTGCGGTCCTATTATCCCAAAGCTTTTTAGTAATCCAAGAGTAATAAACTTTTTCGCAATTTGATTACGAAGGCTGTCAGACGGCACGACCACTAGTATTCTCTTGCACGGAAGTGCAACTAATGCAGACAACATAGTTTCGGTTTTTCCGGTTCCTGTAGGTAACACCACGATAGCTGATTCGAGGGGTACAGTCAGGTGACCTAAAATCATATGAATCGCACCTATTTGCGGTTGTCGTAAACCATATTGATTTAATGTCAAGTTTTCCTCTTTGAAAAAAAACTGGTCTTTCCAGGTAGCCGTAATATCGTCCGGGTGACTATTATTTAATAAAGGGTGCTTTAGCCATTTTTTCACATAAAGAAGCCCGGAATTTAAACGTGCAACTGTCGGCAATGCATTTATTAGTAGCAGATAATTGTTTGTATTACTTGTTTCTTCGTGGGTAAAACAATATCGTTTATTATCATGGAGTATGAAGAGACAGTTATCCTTGATTTCAATATTACTAGCCGGTAAGTCAAATCCTGGTTCGATAAGTTGTTTAATAATATTTTTATCTCCTTTTACTTGATATACAATTCTTTCTAAAGTGGGCAATCTCAGGTGCATCGAATGGGCTGTTAAAGAGTTGGAGGATTTTTGTTTTATCAATTTAAATTTGAAAAGTCAAATCGTTGCCATCGCAACTAATTTGATATCGACAATAACGTCTGGAAGCTCTGTGAGAGCTCGGCAATAGTTTGCTTTGGTGTCGTATTACCCCTCCATGATATGCTGCGGCATTCATTACACTTTTGGTAAACGCCGTACATAGCCATGCCATCACTTCTGAAGTTTCACTTTTGCTCAACATCGTTGAGCTTCTAATGTCTGCATACAAAACACAAGTTTCAATTGTTTTTGCTTTTTTTGTTTGACCAGTTTCAAATGTTAAACCTGGGTCTTCATGGTTCGGCACATAATCGCTTTGAGTCTTGGTTAATTCAAAACCCATTCGTATAATATCCTTAACCGACGCATTAATATCCGTTAGAAGTTCTTTTGGAGTCATAAGCTTTTGGGGTGATGGAAATCCATTAAGGCATAAGGGGAATAATTTATTTAGTGTTTTGCACGGCTTCGCCTCCTCAGTCACATGAGTTGATTAACCACGTCAATATTTGTTCATGAAAAGTTCGCGTAGGTGTACAGGGTTTAGGAAGGTCAGAAGACTAAGATTGGATAGATTAAATTTAAAGATATTTTGAAATTTTAAAAAGTAATTTTTTGAAAGCCCCAATAATTAGCGAGTAAAATTGTCTTTCAAGTTTCATTGCAACAATACATAGAGTCCAAAGAGCAATCTTAATCTCCTACCAACCTAAATGCTCTTAAGGCAAACCACTTCAAACTTCAAAAACGTGGAAAATAAATTCTACATTTATAAGGATAAGTTAACTGTAGTAAAGCTATTTGAAATAAAAGGAAGAAAGAGAGATTGATCGACCCAAAATAAATGGTCACTGAAAATCAGTGACCTAATTAAAATTGAATGATCTCGATGGCATTATTGATAAGATTAGAAACCTATCGAATAGTTGTTTTGCTGTTAGGGAGATTTCTAGACCGAATATTTAAAAATATTGATGCAGGAAGGAATATCTTCAATCATTTTGAACAGACTGGATTCGAAATTCTGCGATAACTATTTAAGAATGCCGGTATGCTTGCCTTACGTGATCTCATCATAAAAAATATGATCAAACAAAGTGTATTTTATCATAACGTTCTACAAATTCTTTTATCATGTTCATTACGGTTAAAATCGAATCCGGTGCTGGTAAGGGCGTCCAAACAAGATCTCCAAGCTCTTTTTGATACGTTGGAATAAGTGCCTTCCATGTCTCATCCAATGATGATAATAACGGGGAAGACGAAAATGGCTTACCTAGCCAATCTCCGATAAACGTTGGTATGCTTTCATCATCAATTCTGACTAGTGTTAAGGTATCAAAGGAGGTGTCAGCAAGGATGGCGTCTTTGAGGGGAGTATTGTAATATAATTCATGCAAATCGTAGAAATGTCTTATCTTCTCTTTTAATCTATCTATACCTAGATAGGAAAGTCGATTAAGGCTTAATAGCTTTTCAAAAAATGTCCGTTCGAGTGAAAGTACGTTTACATGGAAAGGATCAAGGGCATGCAGTTTAATTAATTCTGTATTGCCTATTCCTAATAAGAAATCATAAATATAACTGGAGATCGGGAGTGAACTGTGTGGAATTGGATTGGTGAAAGTGTTAATCTCCACAATAATTTTATCTTTTACTACACCGAAGTTTTTTTCTTCGATCGTCTTCGGGTAATCATAAATGGATGTCCTGTTGCGTCCTAATTTTTGGCCATTTACGTAGGTTAGTCCTGTGCCTACTGTATGATCAATATTTCTCAATAACGCTTTGCCCTGAGATTGTGAAAGTGGTTCACCTGGAATGATAGCTAGGTCAACATCTTCGGAAAAACGACTAATACATTTATAGGCTTTCGATAGTGATGTACCTCCTTTAAACACTACCCGGTGTACGTATTCTGACGTAGAAAGATTTTTTAGCACAAACGTGACCCAATAATCTTTTTCAATCAAAACCGGCCTAAGAGATAATTTTTCCGCTGTTGCCTCAATGGCATCCTTAAAAGCAGATGATTGATGAAAGTTCATTTAATATTCCAATTTGACTTGTTGGGCAATAATTTGGTGGAGATATCTATATAAAATTTAGTAAAAACATTTATCGTTCTTTTAAGAGCTGAAACATCATACTCCGGGAGATAGTTTTCAAAAACTGCACCGATAATCGCTCTCGTTGCTGGGTTGTAAAACAGGGTGAGCTTTAATAGTCTTTTTTTTTGTTGTTGTGATAATTCAAAGATCATTTTTTTGAGCAAATCAAATGATTTGTCAACTGTTGTATCTGGTATTGACTTGATATCGCTGACCGCATCCAATAGTTGAAGCATGGGTATATTGGCTTTTGTTATGGGAGCGTTTTGTTTACTGTATTTTATTTTATATCCCCTTATTTTTTTTACGGGTAAAATGCTTTTCGAGGCAATCGTCAATACATTTGAAACCTGTGTTGTTAAGCCCATTCGGTTGTACAAGACTAGCCCCGTGAGATAACCTTTTAGTTTTTTATCTTTTATGGTTACTGATTTGATGATTTCATCTTCCAAGGGTCTCGCGGTTCCAAACACTGTTTTTTTAGGTTTAAAATAGACTCCTTTTGTTAGTCTTTCGAGTTCTCCTTTTACCACCATTCGACTTAGTATCGTTGCCAAAGCCGTCATTTCAACGGACCCATCGGCAAGAATAGTGTAGTCAAACACTTCGCCTTCGGGAATATCCTTGAGTTTGCGAACAATTCTCTTGGTAAGCGGTATCGGTTTCTTTGTCACCATGGTGAGTCAAATTTAGCCTAAAGTCTTTATAATGACAAGTTTTTAATATAACAAACCTATCTTTTCTTAATATAAATAGTTGATAATAAATTTTATAACAGAAATAAATTTTAAGTTGATAAAAAACTCAACAAACTTGATAAAAAACTCAACATTTAATTTACCTTCATATAATGAAAGAAACATTTGGAAATATTTTAAAAGCAAGCCGAAGATCAAAGAATATAAGCCAGCGAGACTTAGCCGATGCAGTGGGCTGCGACTTTACCTACATCAGCAAATTAGAAAATGACAGACTGCCGCCTCCAGCAGCTGACACCGTGAAAAAAATAAGTGAGGTGCTAGAGATCCCGAGTGAAATATTGTTAGCGCATTCAGGAAAAGTAAGCAGTGAAATAAAAGACGTGATGTCCAACCCAGAGGCCATAAAGTTTATCCAAGAGGTTCATCAAATGAACTTATCCGAAGAAGAATGGAAATCATTGCATAGTCAATTAAAATCATTACGCTAATGCAACAAAGGGATCTTTTTGGAAATTTAATAATCGAGCAGAAACCGATAATTGCTTACCCCTGGTCGCATTCTAAGGCTAATTTCCTTGATTCCTGTCCATTGAAATACTTTTTTCAATACTATGGCTCCAAAGCACGCTATGCAAAAAATATTGAGAATAAAGAAAGAATCGTTTTCTTATCGCATTTGGCCACCAAGCAACTCATTGCAGGGACTATTATACATGATGCAATCGACAACTATTACAAACAATATAAAAGAGGAATAAACTATAATCTTTCGATGCTTCTAAACTGGGCCTCTAACAAATTTGCAATCATCTGCCAACTAACAGAAAAGGCAAGAGAAAACAATAATATCAAATTTGATAGCAGAGATAAAATATCAAAAGAGTTATATGAAGGCACCGCTAAGGCAGAAGAATTCAAAAAGGAAATCCAGGAAAAGATTACCCTTAATCTCACCAATTTTTACGAAGCACAAATATTTGAAGATTTTAGAAAAGGCGGCAAATTAAAGAACTCATTCCTGGAGAAATGGGTAATCTTCAAACTGATGAACTATGTAGCGATAAAAGGGAAACTTGATCTTGGATTTCAAGCTGCTACCGGCGACTATTTTATTGTGGATTGGAAAACCGGGAATGTGGAAAACGAAGAGACCAGTCTGCAACTACTGATCTATGCTGTGTGGGCGACTGAAGTAATGGGTATTGAAGTCGGAAAAGTCAAATTATTTAAAGCATATCTACAAGAGCAGCGGGTAGAGCCACTAGAATTTTCGGAAGACCATATATTAAGAGCAAAAATGCGGGTGATCCAGGATACCGAATCAATTGAAAAATTACATAAGTATGGAGTGGATGGCGTAGCCGCTGCCTTTTCTAAAATTGATTTTCCTAATAAAGTATGTCCGCAATGTCCTTTTGAGGAAATATGTCATAAAAAAGTTCAAAATGGAAATGCAAACAAGTATCAAGTTAGTTGAGGGTGGTAAAAACCTTAGGTTGAAAGTAAAACGAATTTCACTGAATGGTGAGTCATTGGATGCTGGCCAGATTCAGACGGTATGTTCTGAAATCGGGAAAAGGTATAAAATTTCAGCTGTTCCCTATACCATTAACAATCGACAGGAAATATTAATTCCTGCGGCTCATAGTTTACCAACGCATACCATATCTGTAAATGAATGGCTAATTACACCATCTGGCTCGCTCGAATCATTCGTCCTCGACTATCGGAAAAATATTTCTAAGCAGCTAATTGCAGATCTCTATAAAAGAGCGCTGTTATTAAGATGCAAAGAACCTTTTTGGACGCTTGATAGCCCTCGTATTTTATATGAACGAACAGCCTTCCGAAAAATCGAAGGCATTGCCGTATTAAGACGATTTGAGGTATCTGAGGTATTACTGGACGAAGGTTTAGGGCTATCCGTGGGATTAACTACAGCTTTTTTCTCCATCAATTCAATACTTGAAATTTTTAATCAGGGCGGATTTCATTTAATAGATCAGATTACCAATCGGCAGAAAGAACAGCAAGGCACGCTTATGTACAAAGGACCGAAAGGATATTCAAAATGCTATTTTGAGAAAAATGGATTTGGCAAAAGACTGGTGGATACGCCTTCCTTCAAAGAGGGAGGGAATGAATATGGGAATGCGTATGAATACTACCAAAAAAAATATCCAAAATATATTGTAAGTCCCGATGATAAAGCCGCGATGGTTTCGTTTCCTGGTTTTAATCGACAGGTATATGTGCCTGCTAAGAGTCTTTTTCCCCGAATTTTCAATTCTGAATTGGGAGGTGAATTACAGAACATCGACAAAATCGGTACAGATGAAAAAAGGAAATATTTAAATGAGAATTTTTGGAATGTGCTCGGAAGTAACCCTTTTGGTGCAGGATTTTCTAAGATGGAGAAAGACTTCTTCATCCCACCACCCGAAAAAAGAGGGATTATACCATTGCCTGGAATAATTGCTGGAAAAAATGTTTTAATACCTGCACCAACTGGATATAATCCGAAAGCATATAAGGAGCATTTCAGAAACAGAAAATTGTACCTTGACAAATATGGTTGTTTTTATGCACCTGTGACCTTATCTGGATCGAAAGTATACTTCGCTTTTCCCGATACTATACCAGCTGAAACGCAACAGCGTTATGTCAGTGACCTTGTTACCTATTTGAAAAAACTTCTGCGGAACGAAATTGAACTTGAACCAATTATTCTTCCAGCCTACAAATCTTATTTGCAGGCTACAGTGTCTTTAAAAAATGATCATGAAAACGGTATGGTAGTATTTGTTTTTGATGATGCAAACCCTGCTACTTATTCTCTAATAGATTTTGAATTAAGAGGTGATTGGAATATTAAAAGAGCAACATCTCAAGAGTTACTGAAGAAGTATAACAATTTGAAGAAATTTTCGCAGTCACTTCATCAGGATACTATGTATGAAAAAGCAAAGAAAGACTGGGATTCATATATCGAAATGACGGTGTTGGGAATTTTGCAAAAAATGAATTGCATTCCGTTTACTGTTCAATCTGATCTATTTAACTATGAGATGCAGATTGTAATTGATGTAAGCGAAGATTTTTCTCACTTCTGTGTTTCCGGTTTGATGTATACACGTGAAATGACGTTTCCGTTTTTGCCATGTCAAACTGAAAGAAAAACAGATGAAAAAAAGGAAACTATTAATCCGCAATTGCTGAAAGATGAAATTAAAAAAATGCTCACTGGCTTGAAGAAGCAAATACTTAGATATTCAGCAAAAAAATATTTATTTGCGCGGGATGGTAAAGATTGTGGCGAGGAATTTAATGCAGTTAAAGACGCATTTAAAGAATTACAGGAAGAAGGCGTAGTGCCGGCAGATGCGACTTTTGATTTTGTAGAATACCACAAAACGACAAGGAAAGAGATTCGTTTATGGGATGTTGACGATAATGGCACTGCAACAAATGTTCTGGAAGGAACATACTACCTGATGCGTTCAAATATTGCAATAATGTGTACTACCGGAGCTGGCACACTAAGCAGCCGGGTTACCGTAGATCCTATTACAATTATTAATAAGTACACAAACGCAGATATTTTAAAAGTATTGGCCGATATTTTTTACGGCGCTCAATTTAACTTTTCGAGTCCCCGTGTAGCGCAAAAACATACTTTACCTATGAAAAGAGCGGATGATGAATTAACTGAAAAAAGAGCACAGCAGATTAAACGAATTAAATAAGGTTTATGGAAAGTAAAGGATTAAATATTAAAAGCTTCCATAGTAATCAAAAATTGATGGACGCTATAAATCTACTTTTAATACATCTGAAATTAATTTCTGTAGACGTACAATCTAAAATCAATGATGAAGATATTACGAAAGCCAAATCTTATTTGAGTACTTTCTTAAAACAACTGGAAAGCCTCGTAGTAAAAGTTGAAAAGCGGGAGGAAGAGCCACTAATTGGTGTCGATCTTCGGTTGCGTAGTTTTGCGAAAAGCTTTGTCATCGCTAAGAGTAATAGAAGCAAATTTAAATCACCTCTTTTTCAAGATAATATTTCTCACATCCTTTCTTTAATGGAAAATGAATCGATAGCAAACACACAAGAACTAATTCAATCATTAACCGAACTGCGTCAATTAATTGAAGAACAGGTTTCAATCGATTCAAAAAGCATAATAAATGACATTTGATGAGAAGGGTTTTAGAATTAAACAACCATGATGTTTTGAGAGAAATCAAATGTATTCGTGAGTCTCTCTCCAAGGCTAGTTATGCGACGGAACTACAAGGTTATTTTGAATGGGTATTGAGTTTTTTAAATGAGAAGGAAAAAGCAATAAAGGACAATCTTTATTATTTGTCATTGAACGTTGATCCAATTCTGAGCGAGGTATTGGAGCGTTCACAATCGGTTACCTTAAATATCCGGGTTCTTAGTGCCAAATATATTTCACCGTTAAGCAGGTACTCGAAATCGGACAACCTTAGTGTCATGTTATTGAAATGGCTGCATGATCAGCATCCCCAATCAAAAGGGATACCTTTCGCTGTATCTGATGGGAATTTCTCGATTTATCCTTCAACTCAAATTCCTGTTCTGTACTATCTTCCAAGTTCATCACAAAGAAGCATCTTGCATCTGCCACTTTTCTTTCATGAATTCGGACATTATTTATTTGAATATCATAGAAGGGAAATGGTTGACTTGATAATCAGCATGCAGGACAAGATGGAAGAATTATTAATACAACCTTTTCAACAAAATGATTCAAAATTCCAAAGAGACCGTGCAAAAGCAAAGAGTATAATAGAAGCTTGGTACGATTGGATTGAAGAACTTTTTTGCGATTTAGTGGGATTGACAATTGGCGGGCCTGCATTTTTAAGAACATTCTCTCTTTACCTACGTATGTCAGGACGTGAGGCATTTTATCTAAATGATAAGGAGTTGGAACGTACGACTCATCCAGTATCTAGAATTCGAATAAAGTTTTTGGTGGAAAGAGCCAAGATAATGGGATTTGTTAATGAAGCTATGATGATTGAAAGCGAATGGCAACAGATGGCATCACTCATGAAAGTGTCTCAGGTTTATCACGGATATTATTCAAATTCTTACGATTCAATAATAAATGAAACATTGGATAACATGTTGGAGGAAGCATGTCCAATCAGATTTGTGGATTTTGTGGTATCAGAAAGTAGTTATGTCTTTGGAGAAAGCAACTATATACAGCTAGTAGATGAAGCTTGGAAACAGCATGAAAAGAACTACGAAAAATATGATGATTGGGAAATTGAAATTGTCGATAAGTTTAGAGATTTTTCATCCAATAATCCCCACGTAAGCCACTCCCCAAATCTGGACTAGCGCTGGTTTAAGATTCAAAACATACTCCTTCATTAATTGCCAATCTCAGCCAATTATCATTCTTGTTTGATATGAATTGATTTTTTTCATGATTTAAAATCTAATGATCCAGGCGATACAAGTATCATTATTATTTGAGCTGTCCGTTTGTAGAGAATTGATGTTAATTAAATTCGACAATGTCCGGATTTATTATCCTTCTGTCTATTGCGTATTTGATAAGACCAACGGTAGTCTTCGACTTTGTTTTTCTTTTTAATTGATGCCGCAGCTTTTCAATAGCACTCATGCTTAAGCACATTGTACTTGCAATCTCTTCATTTGTCTTCTCCGCCCATATTAACTCTAATAGTGTTACTTCCTGATCTGTCAGTTGAACATTTTTATTGAGCTTATAAAACCCGTTTTTATATATTTGTTTGTTGTAAGCTGATCTTATTGCTTCGTATAACTCATCGGGGTCAGTCATTTTTGAAACAAATGCAAAGGCGCCTAACTCAAAAAGATCATTAATAATCTTTTGATCATCACACGCAGATACAATCACAACTTTTATGGAAGGATGAAGTTTGGTAATCACCTTGAGTGCATCCCGACCGTCGGTTCCAGGGGCATACAAATCAAGTAATAAAACATCTATATCAATTTTCGCTTGGCTTAGTGACTTCAACAGCTTTTTACCGTCATTAACCTCGAGTACTACTTTAAGATCGGGGTATTGATTAATGTAGTCCTTAAATGCTCTCCTGACTAAGGCGTGGTCTTCAGAAATTGCAATCTTTATTGCATTTGTTTTAACATGGCTATGCATACTCAACTAAGATTTTAATAAATGCGGAAAACCGTAAAAAGGATGCGGTCATTCTAAGGGTCTCAACAAGTTGAAGTAATTAGTTTTGTTAAATAACAATTGAGTAATTAACGTTAGTGCATTGACTGCAAACTATTATGCAATCCTTGCGATATCTATAGTAAATATAGAAAATACCATAAGTATTTTAAGTAAAAGTTATGCCCATTTCGAGGGCATTGCTGTGAATAGATGTTGATATTTAATCGTACCATTCTTCCTACCCTCTGAGACTAAGTATTTCCCCCTAATCGCAAACCGCAATGAGAAAGTTTTTGACCCTGTCAATAATTTTATGGGCCGCATTGGCAAAAGCAGGCATTACTGCTCAAGCTGATCGTTCAAGGGAAGCGCTATCATTTGTAACGAAGAATAATGCAATGCATGAATTTTTCTTTTTTACACTTGACACTGTTCCAACAATAACAAAAGGAGTAAGACCAATCATTATAAGATCAACAAAGCTGTTTGATGTTATTTCATTTGTACTGCCAGAAGATAATATTCAGGCAGCGCCAATTAAAAATCCAGTGTCTGATTTTGCTCCGGCTATCCAGAAAAAAAAGCTACTTAAAATAACCGGTAATATTCTGTATGACCTCAATTACCGATCGAGGATTGATACTCCTTATGCGGAGAACAATGTTTACCAACATACGATTCAGACAAGAATTGATTTACTTTATAAAGATACCTACCCGTTAAAGCTCTATTTTACTTCCAGGTTCAGCAATTCTCCCTTCTTCCGGAATTATACCGATTTCAATGTTCGCTTCAATCCATCTGATTTCAAAAGAATAATAAAGCAAAAAATAATTGAGTCCGCAAGGCAGCAATTGGCAAAAAGAACGGGATTTCTGGACTCGCTCTCCCAGGTCCTGGAAAAAAAGAAGTTGCTCCTCGCATCACTCAAACGTGCCATTAATAATGAGGATGCAGGGCAAAAGATCGTTGAGGAAAGGGAAAGAGCGTTTTACAAAAAAGATAATTTGAACAGAGCATCATTTGCTGATGGGCTCAAGGACAAAGTATCTGATTCCATCAAAGAAGTCCTTGATGATAAGCTAACAAAACTATCATCCGGAAAAGTCGAAAGGACGAAAAGTAAAATGGATTCTTTATCCAACCGCTATAATGATTATGTTGACAGCTTGCAATCTAAAAGAAAGATTGTAGATAGCCTCGAGCAGGAAGTTGAAACGCTTACCGGCAAGTACAAAAAGTTGAAGTCAGCCAGCGATAAGGATTTTTCGGATTTACAGAGTCAAATCGAGCGGGAGAAAGATGTGAAGCAACTGTCAGACAAACTACAGGCGCTACATCTTCCTGATTCTATTCTTCCTAAAGGATATAAGACCATTGCCGGCATTCAATCTTTAAATATCGGTAGAAGTATTGCCGACTACTCTGAACTATCTGTCAAGAATATAAGTATTACCGGCGTGCAGGGAGAATACCAGTCTGGGTACTACTATGCACTGGCTGTTGGAAAAGTCGATTATAGATTTAGAGACTACATCGTACGAAACCATACCAAATCCAACCAGTATGTGGCGCTAATCAGGTTTGGAAAAGGAACGCGCAACGGGAATCATGTATACTTCACGTATTATACCGGTAAACGTCAATTTTTTAATTCAGCTGCAAATACTCAAAATGGCAATACGGTCCCAGGCTATAACCTCGCAGGTATAACCATCGAGGGTGTCTACAAGATCAATCAGCACATTTCAGTTATCGGGGAGATTGCAAAATCGACGATACCATATTATAGTCTGGACAGCCTGCAGAAAAAACAATGGATGAATTCACTGGGCAAGTTTAGCAGTCGTTCAAATGAAGCTTATTCTTTAAAGCTTATCTCCTACATTCCAAAAACGCAAACCAGATTTAATGGCAATATTTCTTACGTGGGAGCCAACTTCCAATCATTCAGCACTTTTACAACCAGCGCTGCGCAACTCAGGTGGTTAGCAAAACTGGAGCAACCTTTTTTTAAGAATAAGCTGACAGTTATTTCAACCATTCAAAAAAATAATTTTTCTAATCCTTTTGTTCAAACAGCCTACAACAGCTCTTCAGTTTTAATGAGTCTTCAGGCTAACCTGCACGTTAAAAGATACCCGACGGTTTCGATTGGTTATTTTCCATCCTATCAGTTAACAAAGACTGGCGATGAGTACTATTCTGAAAGCAGATATTATACGCTGATGGCGAGTGCAGGTCATTTCTACAAGTTAGGAGGAACACAATTCAGCAGTTACGTTGTCTACAGCCGATTTTATAATGCCAGTTCAGACTCCGGATTTGTATACTACAACTCAAAAAACTGGTTGCTCACACAAAGTGCAAATTGGAATCGGTTTGCACTCGTTGTAAATGGTTCACTCAGTGATGGTGACGGGTACAACCTGAGATCCATTGATAACACGCTACAGATATCCATTAATAAAATAATTTCTGTCGGGGGAGGTATGAAGGTTGTGCACTACAGCCTTTTATCAGATCCTCGGTGGGGGTACAATGGAAACATGACGTTGAATATTCCATTTGTCGGAAGTATTCAACTCATGTTTGATAAAGGGTTTATCCCGGCAATAAATAAGCAGTTGGCAGACAACAAAACCGGTAGATTGATTTACTACAAAACATTTTAACTAGTACTTATGAATAAGATTTTTGTCAGACTGATTTTATGTTTTTTTCCTGTGTGCGTTGCGAAAGCGCAGGTGAATATTTCTGTGAATGAACCTCCTGCAGGCGTCATACAAAAAGCACAGCTTTGGAATTTATCATTGATTTATTCAGGAACGGGTACCATGGATGTAATTGTTGGTATTACACTGGTGGACATGAATGACAATCAGCCAGTCTTAACTGCCTATAGCCGGGCACTGACACTTGCTAAAGGCATTAAGGTAGTAAAGTCCGCAGACGTTGCTCCAATAGACTATACCTATACAGCGCCCGGATTTAACAGGTTGCTTGATCCGTTTATTCCTATTGGAAACTATCGGGCTTGCTATTCTGTCTACGCGGTAGCAAAAGAAATGGAGTATACGCTTGCGGAAAATTGCATCAACCTGGAAATACAACCCTTGACTCCTCCGCAACTCGCCATGCCTTCTGATTCTGCCACATTGCAAAATGTATACCCTCAATTTAGCTGGCTACCTCCGGCGCCTGTATCATTATTCACAGATTTGAACTACGAGCTTTTAGTTACTGAGATAAGAGATGATCAAACGGCTTCAGCTGCTATACAGGAAAATCTACCCATATATAACGCAAGAAGACTTGCTACAACAGTTAATAATTATCCTTCTTCTAATAAAGCATTGGATACAGGAAAAACTTACGCTTGGAGAATCATAGCAAAAAATGGAGAAACATTCGCAGCACAAAGCGAAGTCTGGACTTTTCATGTCGCAAAAGAACAGCCAGTAAAAAAAGTTGATCCGATCAATACGTACCTGGAATTGAAAGGAGAAGGAATCAATACGAGTACAGGAATAGTTAAAGACAATGCACTTAATATAAAATTTTATTCCTACGATAAAACACACGAAGCTGTGATTAATGTATTTAATGCGCGGCGAGAAAAAATAAAAGATTTCAAAAGGACGATATCCTACGGAAATAATTTTCTTGCCTTTAAGCTTGATGAGGCCTTTCAAAAGGAGACAACCTATTTCATAGAAATTACTGATTTACAAAATACAATCCATAAGGCATCATTTCAGATTTCCAACTAAACTCTAACCCACCCACACTACAATCATGATCGTACAATTATCCCTACGTCACCGCAAGAAAATTGCGTGTTTCTTTTCAGTAATTTTTTATTCATCCATTGTGTTGGCTTCGAGAAATGAATCAGGTCATTACCGTTCTTTGTCCAATCCATACCGCCATATTGGAGAAGCTGAAAATGGATTGCATTCGAATGCATCTAAGCCCATTCATTATAGAGGTGATGGTTTTCTCAATTTAAGCGATGGAGATCGCTATGTTAAGGGAGTGAAAAAACCTGACATAAACGCAAAGCGTTCGAATCAACCTTTTATTGGAGGACCTACCCAGCCTGAGATGTCCTCGTTTCAATCGGTAAGTGCAGACAAGCTGGTGAATTTATTCACAGGAGACTTTAACTATAACATTCCGCTGCTCAGCGTCGGAGATTATCCGATCAATATTTATTATACAGGTGGGATCAGCCCAGACCAGGAAGCGGGTTGGTGCGGGCTTGGTTGGAACATCAATCCAGGAAATGTGAACAGGAATATGCGCGGTATTCCGGATGAATTTAATGGAGACGATACACTTACTCAGATGCAAACGATGAAGCCCAATAAAACATGGGGACTTGGAGTGGGAGCAGATCTGGAATTACTGGGTATCAAAGTGCCGGTGGAAGCAAATTTGGGTGTTGCTTTTAATAACTATCTCGGACCATCCCTCGATTTGTCCGTTCGGGGGCATGCATCTCTGAATATGGGAAAGTCGGCTGCTAGTGAAAAATATTCTGCCGGCGTGAGCGCCAGTGCGGGCATAGACATTAACTCAAGAAGTGGAACATCATTTTCCGGTGGGGTATCACTGCTGGCAAATGCAAAGAATCAGGACAATACAGCATCGTTTGGAGTAGGATTGTCAACCGGATATAATTCAAGAAGTGGCATCAAAGCACTTCAAATATCCGAGCAACATTCGCTCAGTTCAAATATTATGAAGTCCGGCGTACATAAGAAAAGCCAGGAGGAATATTTTTATAGGGCCGGAGGAGCTATCAATCAGAGTCTGTATTCTACGTCAATTAGTTTTGTAAGACCCAGTTACATTCCCTCAATGCGAATGCCACTTACTAATTCTGCATGGGCTGGACATTTTCAGTTAGGGTTAGGCAGTTTTGGTGTAGCTGCGGATGTAGAAGCAGAAGTATATGGGCAAACATCAGAAGTCAGACCGGAAGATGTAACATTAATTAAACGAATGGTGGGATACCTGCACTATGAAAATGCAGTGAATCATCCGGACTATGTGATGGATTTTACGAGGTATAATGATCGGGAAGTAACTCCGAATACACCTGTTATTTCTGTACCTCAATACAGCTACGATGTTTTCTCCATTCAGGGAGAAGGTACAGGCGGCACTATTCGGGCTTACCGGAATGATCTTGGATATGTTAGAGATAACATCACCACGTCAAAAGAAAAGAACCTGAGTATCGGTGGAGATATTGATCCACCTGGTCACTACGGCGCGAATGTGAATGTTGTCAAAACACCTACCACGATTGGCGAATGGAACAAAGGCAATAAACTGCGGAACAGTATTCCATTTACCAAAGCAAATGGTACTTATGAAAATGTATACTTTAGAAATCCTGGTGAAAATTCTGTTGTAGACCCGACTCGTTTCAGTCAAATAGGTGGTACAGACCTTGTTCGGTTCACATTGGGAGGTTCAGGTCAGAGCCCCACTATAGAACCCGTTCTCCAATCTTTTAATAAGTTCAACAAAGCAGGAGCTACGTATATTGACCTAAATGCCAGTCCTGTTATTACCGCGAGGAACAAGCGTTCACAAGTAACTAATTTTTTGACGGCGCAGGAAGCAACAGAAGTCGGACTTGACAAAGTCATTAAAAGTTACGACAATCAAAATTTTATGGGATCACAGTCGGATACTTTGCTGTATGAAAGTATCCCGCGCGTGGACGGAAAAATTAGAAAAGCACATCATATCTCTCAAATCAATGTAACCGAAAATAACGGCAAGAGATATATCTATGGTGTGCCGGTCTACAATATTGTTCAAAAAGATTTTACTTTTTCTGTTAATCCCACGTATTCTGAAATACCTGACAAAGTTATTTCCAGTGATGCCAGAAGATCTCAAACATCAGATCTTTTGTCAAGTACTACGACAGATGGATATGTGCAAACAACTACGACGCCCGCATATGCGCATTCCTTTTTATTATCCGGAATACTTTCACCCGACTATGTTGATGTTACCGGGAATGGTATAACCGAGGACGATCTGGGAGATGCTATTAAATTTAACTACAGTAGAATTAAATCCGGCGCAAATGTCAACCTGAAATGGCGCACACCATTAACGAAAACTGATTCTGCAAATTTCAACCCAGGTAACTGGTCCGAAACAAAAGATGACAAAGGTATAGTGTCTTACGGTGAACGTGAATCCTGGTATCTCCAAACGGTGGAGTCAAAAACCATGATTGCGCTTTTTTATGTTTCAAACCGGACCGATGGAAAAGGTGCTATCAGCGATACCGGAGGTGTTGCAATCAATGACAATTTCGTAAAAAAATTGGATAGCATCGCGCTTTATAGCAAAGCCGATTTGAAAAAAAATAAGTTAGCTAACGCAAAGCCAATAAAAACTGTCCACTTTACGTATGACTACCAATTGTGCCAGGGAACTCCTGACAATGGAGCCGGAACAGGAACAAACAAGGGCAAACTTACACTACAGAATATTTATTTCACTTACAATGGGAAAACCAAAGCCTTTAAAAACAAATACAAATTTTCCTATGTAGCTACCTCAAATAACGAAGACAATCCTGACTACGCGTTTGCAGCAACTGACAGGTGGGGTACTTATAAGTCACGCGCCATGAATCCTGCCGGAATGAAAAACAGCGACTATCCCTACAGTTTGCAATCCGTAGAAGACAAGAATACGATCGACAAAAATGCAAGTGCGTGGATGCTGAAAAAGATTACGCTACCTGCCGGTGGTCAGATAGAAATTAACTATGAAAGTGACGATTACGCGTTTGTACAGGATAAGCGCGCTGCTATCATGATGTCGGTTGCAGGTTTTGGCTCGTCTAATTCATTTACCGCTGCAAGCAATAGATTATATCCAATGATCTATCCAGCCACTACAGAATATGATTATGTTTTTATCAATGTGCCATCCGCTTGTTCAAATGCAACGGATGTGTATAATAAATACCTGCAAGGACTCACTCAACTGGCATTCAAGATCTGGGTACAGATGCCGAAAGGACCAGAGTTTATTCCTTGTTATGCTGGTTTCGGAAGTACGCCAAATACGGACTATGGACTCGTATCTGGTAAAACGAATATTATCTGGATCAAAATGAATCGCGTTGGTGGAAAGAGCCCCATTTCAATAACAACGCTTGAATATTTAAGACAGCAACTTCCAGGTCAGGCCTTTAAAGGGTATGACGTTTCAGATGGATCAAGTTTACAGAAGGTGGGAGATATGTTAGAAGGAATGCTTGTCAGTTTGAGGGATGCATTCACCGATCCTGTTAATGCTTTCAGGAAAGATGGAAAAGCAATGAAAACGGATCTCAGCAAATGCTTTGTGAGATTAAACGATCCTGATGGATTTAAATACGGCGGAGGACACAGGGTAAAATCGGTTGTCCTGAAAGATAACTGGGATATTCTAACTACCCAATACCTATCAAGCTACGGACAGCAATATGACTATACTACCCAGGAAAACTTTAATGGAAGCATTCGTACAATCAGTAGCGGTGTAGCTTCTTACGAGCCTACCATTGGTGGAGAAGAAAATCCATGGCAATCCATTAAACAAATTGAAGACTACCTTCCTTTGGGGCCAACCTCATATGGTGCTGTTGAAATGCCTATGCTCGATGCCTTTTTCCCTGCCGCAGTGGTTGGCTATAGCAAGGTAACAGTCACGTCGCTTAGGACAAATATTGCACCTAACAAAAAGTCTCGCTCCGGTATTGGGAAACAAGTGACAGAATTTTACACGGCGAAGGATTATCCTGTATACTATAATTATACTCCCTTTGACGCTTCCAGTGTGAAAGACTTTCATCAGGCTTCAACGCTCGCTTTCTTCAATAAATATTCTTATGACTTCAAGGCGCAAACGCAAGGTTTTGTAGTAGGTATCAATGATATGCATGGCAAGATGAAATCACAATCTTCGTATGCCGAAAATGATACTTCAACGAGGATCAGTTATTCAGAAAACTTCTATCGTAATACAGGTGCCAATGGCAGCAATGATGTATTTACGTTCATCCGTAAGGATAATAAGGGCGCGGCATATACCGGTAATATGGGAATCGATGTTGAATTAATGACAGATACGCGTGAATTTTCGGTAAATGGCTCAAGCTCAGAAACGCAGGGGCAAGTGGATATTTTTTACTTCGGTCCTTTCACAATACCCATACCAACAGTTTGGCCGGTGTCTGGTACAGCACAGAATACCTACCGCGCCGTTACAACAACTAAAGTAGTCAACTATCATTCCATCCTGGATAGCATGATCGTTATTGATAAGGGCAGCCAGGTGTCTACGAAAAATCTTGCCTACGACGCCTTCACGGGAGATGTCCTTTTGACAAGGACCAATAATGAGTTTGATCAAGCCATTTACAATGCTTCTTACCCGGCACATTGGGCTTACAGTGGAATGAGCCTTGCCTACAATAACATTGATGCCGTTTATAGCAATGTCAACTTTTCAGAAGGCAAGATTACTTCCGGAATGTTATCACAGGACATCAGCACCGTGTTTGAAAGCGGAGATGAACTGTATATCATGAATCCAGGTAGCCCCACAACATGCCCTGCGCCATCGTTAGCCAGCGTTAAACTGATTTGGGCTTTCGATAAAGCAAAAGCTTCAACAGGACTCACCAACACTACTCCGGATTTTGTGTTTATGGATGCACAGGGAGGACTCTATAATAGATCAGGTGTACAATTCAGAATTATTAGAAGTGGTCATCGTAATCTACTCGGCACTCACGCAGCAACAATGGTATCAATGGCAAATCCACTTTCATCAGGCAAGCTGTTTTTCGACGCCACCAGTAAAGTGGTAAATGCGAGTGCGGTGGAGTTTAAAGAGAAATGGCAGACGGATAATGATGTGATACAAAGACTAAAATTGGTCAATGATCCGGTGAATTGCACTGTCACACCTGTACCTGACAGTTCAGGATTCCTGGAGAAAAGTATAAATCCTTATATAAAAGGATTATTAGGTAACTATCACAGTTATAGAAATCTTGTTTTCTATGATGACAGAATGGAGTTCGACACCACGGCAACTACTAATATAGTGGAGAATGGCTTGTTGAAGGCATTCAAGCCTTACTGGGACTTCAACAATTCAAACAATTTAATACCTGATATATCCAGCGGCCAATGGTTATGGAACAGCAAGATAAGCAAAGTGAATGCCAAGGGGCTTGAGTTGGAAACAGTAGATGCATTAGGTATCTACACATCTGCCCAATATGGCTATAACAAAACAATGCCCGTTGCCATTGCGAATAACGCTAGTTATCCGGAAATGTTTGCAGAAAGTTTTGAAGATTATGATTATAAAGAATCTTTGAACAATACAACATTTAACTATAGAAAAAGACATGTAGATTTTCCTACTACTGCTATTGTAGATGCGGACAATGCAGGAATCATCGCACATACCGGTAAAAAGGTATTAAAGGTAAATGCCAACAGCAGCATTGTGAAGTCATTTCCTGTTGCACCGGTGGCGCCCAGCGATTTTAATCTAAGCTTCCGCAAGGATACAACGGGTGCATTAAATGACCCTGGATTTAATATAACTGGTTTGGTTTATTCACCGAAGGTTAATGTTCCTGTATTTACGGGAGGACAGGTATATATCCCCATTGATGATACCGTTATTACTATGTCTTCCAGTAGCTATATGTCAACGCACAATATTGAGGCTACAACATCTCAGTATATACAGATTCAAACCAGCGGTACTTATACGATTGATCAATACATTCAAACCAATGTGAGCAGTGCTCAAAGTACCCAACGTTGCCGGCTTGAAATCAGGGAGGCGGATAGTACCAATTCCAAATATATTCTTGATGGTTCTTCTACTGTTAATACAAACAAATCTGACGCGGTATTTTTATGCGCCGGAAAATACAAACTCATATCCACTGTGTATGATAACAGATATGCGACTTCGAGCACCTATCCTGCCACTTTTCATGGTTATACAAGGTTCAGTTTTATCGTCAGTACCAGTCCTGCTTTTTACAAGAGCCTCAGTATTCAACCTAACTGTATTTTTACGGCACCCATCTCCGGCGATAGTGCCATGCTCAACCCGACATTCTCTTTGCAGACCAATAAAAAAATGCTGTTCAGTGCCTGGGTGAAAGAGACTTGCGGTAACCCTGCAAGTGGCATACCATGCAAAGAATACACATACACTCACAATCAGGTACAATTACTTTTTCCAGGACAGTCTGGTAGTAACATAATACTTAATCCTACAGGCTCCATCATAGATGGCTGGCAACGATATGAAGGTTCATTTACTACTCCCAATGTTGCCGCCAGTTTAAATGTAACGCTGATAAATAGTAGCAACCAGCCTATTTATTTCGACGATATACGCATTCATCCTTTCAATGCAAATATGAAAAGTTACGTGTACGACCCGGTAAGTCTCAGGCTCGCTGCAGAAATGGATGCGAATAATTACGCTAAGTTTTATGAATACGATGAAGAAGGAACGCTCATAAGAACAAAGGTCGAAACGCGGGAAGGGATCAAAACAATCGCTGAAACAAGAAGTGCACTGCAAAAAATAATTCAATAAGGATCGCCAATAAATTTTTAGTCATGATCAAGAAAATACTTCCACCAATTATTGCTGCTCTTTTTCTGATGGTCTCGTTTGCATCTGCACAACAGCGAAATGAAACAGGACTGGATACTTTATCCGCCTACCGGGAATTTGTATCACTTGGTAAATGGTACTTGAATACACCCTTGAGTTTGAAAGTTCACTTCAGAACAAGCAGCACACCGTCTGTAAGAGAAGGGGACAAAATGGAAAGCGATATTCAACTATACTACGGCAAGCATGATTTCTATATGAATGCCGGTGACCTGGAGCAGATTATCAATGACTCTTTAACTGTTCTGGTCAATAATGAAGCGAAAATGATTAAAGTTTTTTCCAACACAAATGCTTTGGAAAAAAGTATGGAAAAAATAATTCCGTCATTCTTACCCGACTCATCACTGCAAAAACTTGCCAGCCAGTATAATGTTGAAATAATTGGTCTGGAGAACGGACTGAAAAAAATGGTGGTGTCAAGCAAAGCTATTGTGTCAGGGACAGCTTTTAACAGAGAGGCTATAACTATTGTTTACCACCTTGATTCTTATCAGCCTGTCAGCTATGTAAGGACCACCCGTAGTCTGATACCAGTTGATCCCACCATCTATGTTCAAATGCAAAGTGATTCAACCTACCAGGGCAGGCTTGTGGAATCAAAGACGAAAAGCGGAGAACTGTTTTTTGTTATGAAAGAAAAAATCACTGATTGCAGGTTTGATCATGTCGATCATGCAACCGGATTGCCATCTGCATTGTTGCAACAGAGAATAGACCGTTCACAAACAGGCGAGTTTGTGGGTGCCAAAGGATTTGAGGAATATCAGGTCTCCATCAATTTTTAAACTTACTAACCGCATCAATTATAATGAGGATTATGAGAAATATACTTTTCACATCAGGAAAATGGATATGCATTTGCCTGTTACTTTCTATGGCTTCAAAACAATTGGAAGCACAGGTGTACATCAGTGGTCCCGAGTGTATTGTTCCGGGCATCACTTACCAGTATAACCTTCATTACAACGGCAAGGATTCTTCGTCGACCAAGGTTTGC
Source organism: Agriterribacter sp. (assembly GCA_047600465.1). GTDB lineage: Bacteria > Bacteroidota > Bacteroidia > Chitinophagales > Chitinophagaceae > Agriterribacter. The sequence continues at coordinate 468,848 of JASGKU010000004.1, read as the reverse complement.
ATTACCGGGGGCGCGCTAATAGGTGGAATCAGGTGCACCCCGGATAGTGTAATTCCCACTTCGGTATATGTGATATGGAACGATACTTCCGGTCAGCGCATTGAACTGCAAACCATGTCAGGAAACTCTTCACTTGTTGTGCAAACTATGGAGGCACTCTCAGGAGGTTTGTTAACGGATTCCTCAAAGCTGCAGGCTTACGATTCCACTGTCACCGGCTATTCTTTTTCCTGCAGCGCAGCCTCAGGGGGAGCATGTGCGCCCAATTATTCCTATCAATGGCAAAGCTCCGAAGATGGATTTAAGTGGACAGATCTCGCAAACGGGAACACTAAAGACTTGTTTTTTTCAGGTAAACCGGAAAAAGACAACTACTTCCGTCGCGTAACAGTGGAAACTCAATCCAATACTATCAGTTATTCAGATGTCGGTGTATTAACCGTGCTTCACAACTGATCTAAAACAAACAAAAAAGTTTTCCCTATCCTCTATTATTAAAATTTTAACCCTCAAAGCCCAAGTTATATGATGCCATTTAAAAGGATAAAGAAAAGCAAACGGTATTTCTCCTGTATAGCACTATTTGCCGTATCCTTCGTGTTGACAGCCGTTAAGGGCTACAGCCAGTTGTCGATATCAGGAACGACCACCGTTGTTAGAGGGAATTCATATTCCTACTACGCCAGGTACAATGAACTTCCTAGTTATACTTATAATGGCAGCTATACCTGGACAATTACCGGTGGATATGTAACCGGGCAATCCGGAGTGACCAGCAAATCAGGTACGAACTCCGGCGTCATAGGCAACATCGGCATAAATGTTACTTGGAATACCACTTCTTCTACCGGCTCCCTTTATTTAACTACTACTTTGGGTAATAAAACCATCACTATTACAGTCGTAGCACCATTAAATGCCGGAACAATTTCGCCGACATCGCAAAGCATCAATTCAGGCGTTACTGCTACGACGCTCACCGGCACTGCTGCCAGTGGAGGTGCCGCGAGTCCAAATTATTCTTACCAGTGGCAAAGTTCACCCGACGCTGCAACATGGACGGATATCAGTGGTGCCACCAGCCAGAATTACAGTCCCGGCACGCCGACTACATCCACCTACTATCGCAGAAAAGTAACAGAGACGGTCAGTTCAACAAGTGGCTATACATCAACTGCAACCGTAACTGTATATCCCGCGCTTACCGGGAGCATTGCGGCTTCACAAAGCATCAACTACAATACTGCACCGGCCACCTTAACTTCTGCAGTGACAGGTGGAAACAGTACCTACACTTACCAATGGCAACGATATTTCCTATTGACCTATTCCAACATCAGCGGGGCTACATCATCGACGTACAATCCTGGGGCATTAACAGGAACTAATTATTACAAGCTAAATATTACAAGTAATGGACAAACTATCGCAACCAACAGTGTCACGATTACTGTGTATCCTCAGCTAACCTGTAGTATCAGCGCATCACAAAATATAAATTACAATACTACAGCGGCTTCACTAACCTCCACGGTAGGTGGAGGGAACAGTACATATTCGTATCAATGGCAAAGCTCGCCCGACAATACTAACTGGACTAATGTAGGTACTTCAAGCACATATACTCCAGGTGTTTTGACTGCAACAACCTATTACCGACTTATTGCAACGAGTAATGGAGCAAGTACCACCAGTAACACGCTCACTATTACCGTCTATCCACAATTGACCTGCTCCATATCCCCCACATCTCAAACAATAACACCAGGCGCTTCGGCTTCAACGTTCAGCGCCAACGTATCAGGCGGTAATGGAACCTATGCGTATCAGTGGCAAAGTTCATTGGATAATATAAACTGGACTAACCAGGCGACAACTGCTACATACAATCCCGGGACAGTCTCAACCAATACCTTTTACAGGGTAAAGGTTACAAGTAACGGAGAGGAAGTTACCAGTAACACCGCTCCAGTGAATGTGGCCCTTTCGTCGACACTTGCGATCGGATCTACTACCCCCAGTGGTGATGGATCTGTGAATGTAATGAGCTGCACAGCAAGCGGTGGAACCACCTACACATACACCTGGTATGCGTCTACCGACGGAGGTAGCACATATCAGATAATTTCGGGAGCCAACGGCTCTTCCTACACGACAAGTGTGGTAACACAAACCACTCAATACTATGTGGCGGTGCAATCCGGCAGCTACAGTGGGAACTCCAATACAGTGAGTGTTACCATGCCTACAGCGCCAACAATAACGTCAAATGCAACCTCCGTATGTAACGGAGCCAATGCGACTTTTACCGCCAGTGGGGGCAGTGGTAGTTACAAATGGTATAATAGTACCGGTACTTCATTGGGCACAGGAACTACCTACAGTACGTCAGTTTCAGGAACGTATTACGCAGTTTCCTATTCCAACTTTGGCGTATCACCGCATAGTAGTAATATTTCGCTTGTTTCGCTCAATACGCCTTCAGTATCCTCGATACTCGGTTCTACGGTTTGTGTAATCGGTTCTTCAGCCCAACTTGCTAATACCGTAAACGGTGGTACATGGACCAGTAGTAACAGCACTATCGCTAAAATAGATGCCAATGGAGTAATGAGTGGAAAAGCGAGTGGAAGTGCTACAATAACCTACACAGCTACCAATGCATGCGGAACCTCGTCTTCCCAACTTGGTATTACCGTCGTGCCTTTTACAGATATCTCTTTGACACTTGGTAATGGAGTGGCAGATCCACTGATCACAGATACGATCTCGCTGTTAGAAAATACGATCAAGGCAACTGAATTCCGGCAGGATACGGCCTATTCTTCAGCACATTCAATCAGAAATGTATTGGCTCTAAGAGTAGCAGAAGAAACCAGTAAATATATTCCAGGAGATTTTGCTGCAACGGCTGTTTTAAAAGTAGAATACGGCCATTCGGCTGCGGATATATATCAACTGGATTCTATAAAACTCAATGTAAACTATACTAAAAACGAGGGGAGCAAATACAATGCATTGAATTATTTTTATTTCAAAGATGCAGAGTTTACGCGTGTAACAGTGCTGCGTGTTGAAGCTCCTACAACAGTTGGAGGCCAAACTTTTGATACCAAAGATGTGCTTCAGCTTACCAATTCGCTTGCAGGAATGCGTTACTACAAGTTAGCGGACAATAAGAAACCGTCCCTTTCCTACACCAATCCTGCCTCATCTCCCATCCCGGATGAACTTCCTGTAAGTTGGACCTTGCCTGAGCACACGCAAAACAATGGAGTGCAGTTGGAGTGGACATGGCTGGAAGATGAGATGAAGAATAGCTATATCACTGGCGGAACCTTTGACACATCGTTGTTATTTAAAACGTCCGCCACCAGAATCGATCTGACTGGAGCTGCTGCCGCCGGGAGCTACAATATTCCGCTGCTGTATGACGGGACCGGTACCTTGTACATGAGAGTTGGGCCGTAAATCAAATGCCCACCGGTAGTCGTAGCGATGGACCCTGGAGCGGTGTAAATACTTTTGCTTTTCTGGGTCACAATAACAATCTGAACTGGCAAACAAATACAACATTTGCCGAGGATGGGAAACGGAAGACTGTAATACAATATTATGACGGTTCTTTGCGCCAACGCCAAACCGTTACAAAGGATAATACTACCGGCAAAACGGTGGTAGCAGAAACCATGTATGATATGCAGGGCAGGCCTGCTGTGCAGATATTACCAGCACCGGGAATCAATGATATCCTTGCTTACACTGCCAATCTCAATAAATTTAATGGACAAACAGATAACAATCCGGCAGATTATTTTGATTTTACTACGGTTGACTATGGTAATTATCGCACAGGCGATTTAGATACAACAATGGGCACATCAAAATATTACAGCGGCAGTAACCCCGATAAGAATACAGGTTATCATAAAAATATACCTGCCGCCAATGGATTTCCATATGCTGTTACGCGCTATACACCGGATGCTACAGGAAGAATACTCCGGCAGAGTGGGGCTGGTGATTCCCTGCGCATGGGAAGCGGTCACGAGACAAAATATTTTTATGGTACGCCAGCGCAGGAAGAACTGGATGCATTATTTGGAACGGAAGCCGGTAATTACACTCACTATTTCAAAAATATGGTGCAGGATGCCAACGGCCAGATGAGTGTAAGTTATGTAGACATGCATGGACGTACGGTAGCCACTGCACTTGCAGGAGAAGCGCCAACTTCAATGCAGGCATTAAATATCTCGGATACCAATCAATATAAAAACCAGGCAGGAAAAGTACTTACGAGAAACTTGCTGGATAAGAATTCAAATGTTCTGAAAGGCAACAGCTTTGAATCAATCAATTCGATACTGGTTCCATTCAAAACCAATCACACATTTAATTATACGTTGAACAAGAAAAGTTTTGCACTTCCCCAGTGTGGTGGTGGTACAGTCGATGTTGACTGTAAATTCGATCTGCAGATTTCTATCACAGATGAATCCGGTGATACAGATCCGATCGTGTATAATTACAGCAATATTGATACTATCAATTTCAATCAAACTGTTCTGCTGGATGCCGGTTCCTACAGTGTTCGTAAAACACTTTCTATCAATCAAACTTCATTTAACAGTAGTTTGAACAGCTTCAACACTGCAGGGGTTGGTATCTGCAAAACACAACAACAACTTATTGACAGTATTTATGCAGCTGATTCAACAGGATGTGGTTTGACCGTAACTCCGTTGTCCAGTACTAGTTGCATGGCTTCACTTGGAAATTATTCCACTTATCTCTCCAACTATGCAAGCAGCCTGGGTAAAACAACAGGACAGTTATCGGCAGCTACAGTAAATGATATCCGCAATCAATACATCGCTGATTCTTCTTTTTGTAGTTCATTAAACATAAACACCTCCAGTACGCTGGTAAATATCCGTAAGCAAATGCTGGCTGATATGATCCCTTACAGTGGTCAATATGCAGAGGAATCGCGTACGGGTACGATGAGTAACAGGTTTAACATCTTTGCAACTGCAGGACCCGCAGCCTACACGCAGCCGTTTTACAAATACCCAAAAAATATTTGGGCTGCATCTGATTATTATTACGGTCCCTTTGGGAATATAGATTCTTCAGTGCTGTCAACGAGATTGTCGGGTATGACGAAGGGTAATTTCGAAGCTGAATTTGTTGATTCGTGGGCTAAATCATTATTGCCTTATCACCCCGAGTATAATAAGTTGAAATTTGCAGAAGATAGTTTACAGAGCTCTTTTAATTTTCTTGACAGTATCCAGCAGGTGTCGGCTCCATTCTCCCTCATCGCAAGTGATCCTTACTTCGCTATCCCATCAAGAGCTGCGGACAAAGACAGTATGACCAGGTATAGCAATGTTGCCTGGAAAGCGATGAGCAATTTTACGATGTGGCAGCTTTCATATGGAGATGCGTTTGGTTGCAAAATCATGCTTGATTCGGCTAGCAGATCAACCTGTTATGCCAATGTACCGAAAGTGCAAACGGCTATTGGCACGAGCGTAAACCCCGGCAGTGGTGCTGTGACACTTAGCGCCGATATTCAAAGTCAGGCTTGGAAAATGTATAAAGGCTATTACCGTCAGGTGAGAGACGAAATGGCAAATCGATTTATCAATGTGCCGGCCGGGTAAAGTAGATACTACTTATAATAAAGACCTGAGTGATCAGAATTACAGATTGTATTTCCCGTTGAGTAATGTACAGGCAGCTACCAATAATGGTTGGTCAAGCTGGTATCCAGGTGCGGGAGCTGGTGGATCAACCGTTGAGCCAAATCTAACAGACTCTGTCGCCAAGTATTCAAGCCATTGCAGCAGTTACATTGATGCTTGGAGAGCGACATTGATGGATTGTCCTGCTCTCGCTCAAAAAGATGAAACAACCAGGGAAAAAATTCTCGTGTCAATCACAGGTAAAATGGTGGACATCTGTAACTATGGTACCAATGCCAGCAATATGTATGGCGCTTCCACGGTTCCACCTAATATTACATGGGCGAACTATAACAGTTTTGAAGATGCCATCAACTACGTACTGGATAGCGCAGGCATTCCACGAGACATGCGATGCAATCCATACGTCATAGAGTCCCCGAAACCCTATGGAAAGAATCAGACTGTGACCAAACAATATATGTCTTCGATCGATGATTGTAATTGTTCACAATGGGCTTTAATATCCGCAAAGATCAACGCAGCAGGTTACAACAGCAATTCTTATACATCAGCGAATCAATACCTGCGTACGAGATACCAGGATACTTTAACGCTGGCGGTTTTCAACGGATTACAAAATTGTGGTACAACCTTCAAGTATTACTGCAGGACTGTAACAGAGACTTATATGGATCACAATAATCAACAGCAGCAAATTACCTATCAAAAATGTGAAGAAATGTCCCAGCTGCCACTTTCAAGCCCACAACCTCTCCCTTCTTTTTTAACCTGTGGATTTGACAGCAGTAACCTTAAATGTTACAGTTGCAGTGATTTTATCAATTTTGAAAATGCATTCTACGGACTGTTTGGACAGCATCCAGTTTTCTCTGGCAACATCTCCGATACAGCAATGATGTGGAACGATCTTTTCGCAAAGTATGTGAATTTCAAAACCGGATTAAATAAGAGCTGGACATATTATGCCGCCAGGTTTAATTCATCAAGTTGTGGAGTTGGAGGAATAGCAGGTTCTGGTGTGGGCTTATCTATCTGTCCAGAAAATAAGCCATTGAACGATACTTCAGGCTTTGTCAAATACGCTCCAACGCCATGCCAGGCAGCTTATATCAGGGCTACCGATAAAGCAACATTGTTGTATAATTATAATCAACAACAACTCCTGGATGATTTTACTGCCGCATATAATAATGCATGGATTGGCACAACAGAAGCTTTTAACGTAGCTGATACTATCAAAGAATATCACTACACACTTTACTATTATGACCAGGCAGGAAATCTTGTGAAAACGGTTGCGCCGAAGGGTGTGCGTCCGGATTACAGCAGTATATTCTTAAATACAGTAAAGGTCGAAAGAAATAAGATGGTTTCCGGCCAGTCCTGGACACCCAATGTGCCACTGCATTCACTCGTTACCAAATATTGTTACAACGGTTTGAACCAGGTCGTTGTTCAAAAGTCTCCTGATGCGGGTGTGAGTAATTTCTGGTACGATCGGTTAGGTAGACTTGCTGTGAGTCAAAATGCAAAACAGAGAACTAGCAGTGACTATAGCTATACATACTACGACGAGCTTGGAAGAATAAAAGAAGTGGGACAACTCAACAGTGGCACAGCAATTACGACTATTACAGCAAAAAATGAAAGTAATCTTATCAACTGGTTCAACAACGCAACGGGTAGCAGAGTGCAGATCACACAAACAAAGTATGATCTGGAATATGGCCCGATCAACGGAGTGAAACTTGGCCAGAGGAATTTACGAAATAGAGTGAGCTATACGCAGGTCGTAAACAGTGCCGCTGATACTTACCCTGCAAGTGCAACGTATTATACTTACGATATCCATGGTAATGTAGACACGTTGTTGCAGGATTTTGGAAACAGCGATGGTATTGCTAATGCTATGAACCAAAGTGCGAATAGGTTCAAAAGGATTGTATATAATTATGATTTAATCAGCGGTAAGGTAAACCAGGTCAGCTATCAGCCCGGAGCATGGGACGCTTACTATCACCGTTATGCATATGATGCCGAAAATAGATTGACGGATGTTTATACCGGAAGAGATAGTGTTATGTTAGACTTTTTCCCTGAACGAGAAGCACACTATAATTACTATAAACATGGACCGCTCGCACAAACCATACTTGGACAATTACAGGTGCAGAAGCAGGATTATGCTTACACGTTGCAGGGTTGGTTGAAAGGCATCAATCCAACGATGGGTGGTACACTAACGAATGGTACAGATACGGCAGAAGCATTTCCGATTGCACAGGATGCCTACGGCTTCAGTCTACACTATTTCAAGAACGACTATCGAGCCATTGGATATGATGCTCAATCCACATCTGTTTTAGGAGCATTGGGATCTGATGCTGCCCCTTTATTCAACGGAAATATTGCGGCAATGTCCGTCAACATTCCGAAACTCGGCAATGCAAAAGTTTATAATTATCATTATGATCAGTTGAACAGGATAGTCGCCATGGACATGTTTAATGGGCTGAATGTAAATAATGGCTCATTTGCTCCGATAAGTGTAAACGATTACCGGGAGAGAGTGAGCTACGATGCCAACGGAAATATTTTGACGTATGACAGACATGGCGATGCTGCAAGAATATCTATGGATAGTTTACAATATTTTTATACAACGAATACCAATAGATTACACAAGGTTACTGATAATGCAGTAGATGCTGCGGCGGGTGATTACAGTAAGTATAATGATATCAAACAGGGGCAAGCAGATGATAATTATCAATATGATGAAATAGGTAACCTGGTGGGGGACAATGTGGAAGGGATAACAGACGTTACTTGGAACGTGTACGGAAAAATAGCTAGTCTGAAAAAGTCGGGTTCCCTAATTAAATATGTTTACGACGCCAGCGGCAACAGGGTCATGAAACAAACCGCAAACGATACAACCATATATCTGAGAGATGCAAGTGCTAACGTGATGAGCATCTATTCAAAACCAGCATTGGGGATCCTCACACAAAGTGAAATGTATTTATATGGTATTGGTAGAATAGGTATGGCTACGATACATGGTGCACCTGATACAGCTCAGGTGATGACCGGCAGTTTTGCAGATGGGACAAAACGTATAGTTATCAGAGGCGAAAAGCTCTTTGAATTAAGCAACCATTTGGGAAATGTGTTGGCAACAACGAGTGACAAGAAAATTGCTGTGAGTGGAGGTGGCACTAATATTGATTATTACACTGCAGACGTGAATAGTACGAATGATTATTTTCCAGGTGGCATGCAAATGCCTGATCGAAAGTTTAATTTTGATATGTATCGATATGGGTTTAATGGAAAAGAAAAGGATGATAAGATGGGTGTAGTTCAGTATGATTACGGTTTCAGAATTTATGACCCTAGATTAGTTCGCTTCAAATCAGTGGACCCCTTGATGAAATCATTCCCTCAATTAACCCCATACCAATTTGCATCCAATTCTCCAATTGCAAACGTGGATCTAGATGGAAGGGAGTCGGAATATTATACGACAACTGTAACTTATACAAGGATGTTTAGGAGAAATTCTAATGGAGACGATGTATTGCAAAATACCTTTACCGAAAGCTCTACAAAACATGAATCTGCCGGTTGGTTTTCTCAGGGTAGCTTGTATTCATCAAATGGTGCTTTGGGGTCTGGTACTTTATACACTGTGCAAACTCAGACAATAGATGTGTATGATGCAGGAATGGGTGGGGTTTCATTCGAACAAACGAAACCTAGAGTGGTTGAAAAGATTTACAAGCTATCCGCTTCCGATGAAAAACAAATGAATCAAACTATAGATAGACCTCAATACAAAGGTAAGTTTCAGATCATGATTATCGGTAGTGGAAATGGACTTTACCCAAGCGACCAATCAGGCTCGAAGGCAAATCCCAATGCAAAGACTATAGTTGTCGATATGAACATGTGGAATGAAGTGTTCGAGCCCATTTTGCTTGCTAGTGATCCTAAAAGTCCTACTGAAATTAAGCCTCCTAGTTTAAAGGAATTGATAGATCATGCTCAAGAATATTCTTTGGAGAAAGCGTTGAAACAACAAAGCGAAAGTTGGGATGCAACACAGAGTAGGCGCGTTTATCAATGTGATAACTGTGGGCAGTTTAAGAATAAGGATGGCAAAATAATTGATACATCAAAGCAGCACACAAATCGTAAAGACATTCAATTAAAACCAGCAGATAAATTTCATAATCAAAATGAATAAAATTTATATTACTCCTTGTTTGATTGTTCTCCTTTTTTGCAGCTCTTGCAAGGAAAAAATGGATTCTACGTACAGGCCAATGTTGAATTCAAGTGGTCGCCATGTGGGTGACAGTATCTTGACCAATGGAATACTAACTAAAATAGTGTTTGTAGATAGTCTTTATATTATCGATAGCATAGTCTTCTCGAGATATAACAATAACATTCTTGCTTCGATTAAAACATTTAAGAATGGTAAACAGGTTTTTTCAAATTCTGAATATTCACTATCCGGAAAATTAAGAAGATATATTTTTAAAGATGAGGACAACCCCAATTATTATTACGAAAGGCGATATGATTCTTTAGGTAATTTTGTGACAGAAAGCGGGCAGTTATTTTTTCAAGGTTATATAGATAATATAAACGATACGAATTTGGAGGTGCCCAAAGGTACGATCCTTAACGCCAAAATATTTTTCCCTAACCCTCCAGATTGCGATATCGAGATTTATGTAAAAAACGACGAGAATATTTTGAGAGTTTTTCATCAAAGTAAGTTTATTGATTTCCTGCAAACGGCTTCATGGGATAACGATGAAATAGGAGATTTTAAAATGGATATTTGGTTGGATCTAAAAGTGAAGAATTCAGGTGGGGTTACTCAATTTAATAAAGAGTTAATTTATAAAGTAAGGTAAATATTAGATTATCAATAGAATTGATATACGAACATCTAAAACTATATCTCAATGAACCCCAACTTCCTAATCGTAGGATGTATTATTATATAAAGTTGGCCAATTGCGATATTTCTCAACTTTATTTCACGGCTGATGATAAACAATGCCCAATTGTTTTGAAATAACGTAAGTTAGACACGATGACAAATAAAATAATTATTTCCACCTGCTGTGTAATTTTCCTTTTGGGATGTAATAAGGTCAGAGTAGAAAATTATTTTATCCCTCAAGATTTTACAGGAAATATTGCTGTAGTTTATAGCAATGATAAAATTTCTTCTACCGAAGACGTTTACAGCTATATTATACCTCAAAACGGGATTTTGTACACAGACTATGTATTTAAGAAGGGTAATTTCAAAATTAATTTTTATCAAAAAAGAGATCTGAACCAATATGATACCCTTTTTAAAGAATTGCCGGGAATGCAAGTAGATACGACAAAAAATAGAGTTTATTTTAACCGAGTTTTGACTTTTTCAAAAGGTAAAGGCAAAGAAATTTTTGTCAGTACTTTTTATGTTGGAAAAGCTAGAGACTCAAGCGTAAAGAAAGATAGATTTTTGTTTGAACAAAACTTAGAAAAGGACATATTAGGAAATTAACCAGATGTCGTTGATTATAAGACGGGAATTTAGTGGTTATACATCTTCATAAATAAGTCTTGGCCTTTATCCTGCGTCTAGAGTCAATTCAAGAATGATTTTACCAAGAATAATGACATGAATATTCAACGTTTAATATTGGCACTCAAAAATATGCAGGCGGAAACTGAAAGAAAAATATCCGCTATTCAAAATAGAGAGTATGGCGGTAACATAGTTGACGATCTTTTACTGAAGGATTATGCAAAGTATTTCGATAGTACAATGGAAGTATTAAAAAAGTTTCCTTTGTATTTTCGTGGTTCTGATATCATTGAAAATGAATTCCAGAAATTGACAACTGTAAATATTATTGACGTAATTCAAAAGAGGCCTTTCAATATTTTTACCATATTTTCAAGTTACTTAGAGGGTGGACAGGCTTACCAAGGTAGATTTATTTCTAAAATATTGGACACTTTAAAAGATATTCAAATGTACTGCCAAAACTTAGTTTACTTTTTGGATGAGGAGAAATAAGGCTTTTTTAATTTGAAAAAATGAGATTTTTTTTGCTTTTTGATTCTGATTGCCATTGTGGGTTGTAATCATTTGACGAAAATTGTAGCTAAGCAACATGAATATTTTAAGCTTGATACACTTGTCAATTTGGTTAAAGATGATACTACTTTTCAACTCTCGATTGGGGGAGAACTTAAGATTCTCTTGCGCAAGGATAGTAGTGTAAAATATGTTACTTTAAATTTTGACACTCCTAAGGGTACCAGCGATACATTTAACTACAGGCGTGATAACCGAGGGCTTACAATTTCAATAGAAAATGATAGAGTTCGTTCAATAACTCAAAAGTACTTGCTTCATGCAAAGAAATCCTTTTGTATCGATAGAAAACGACCTAGTCAATATTCGGGTAACTAATGAAAATTATTTTTTCTTACGTATTATTTGCTGTGAAGTATTGCAGTTGCAATTATCATTGTAAAAATTTGACTGCAATCACTGAAGAGTTTTATGCAGACCAGAAAGCAATCTTTCTTAAAAAGAAACACGAATTGGAACATCTGCAAAATCTAATTGACAGTATCTTAAAAGCCTCCTCCAATGCACTACTTATGCGTAATAAATCCAAAATATTTCATCTGATTTTTATTTCGTTTTTATTTTCATGTACTGGTGGAAGTTCGACTATAGAAAAAAACAATGTACAAGTTAGCTATTATCCATCCGGTAAAGTAAAATCGAAAATCGCGATAGACGAATTTGGGCGAAGAAACGGGTTGGGGGAGGAGTTTTTTGAAAACGGTAAAATTAAAAAAAGGTATGAAAACAAAAATGATACTTTGAATGGCAGATTCACTGAATTTTTCGAGAGTGGTAAACAAAAATCTAATGGGGCTTTTTACAAAGGTGTCGCAATAGGGCCCATTTATTATTATAGCGAAAATGGAGGGTTGCGTCTATATAACGAATATGATGTCGCCCAAGACGTTTACTATGTAAAAAAATATGATTCCTCTGGACTTCTAATCAAAGAAGAAGGTGTATCAATCAGTCCGAATGTTTTATTGAACGACAAGATTTCAGACAGTGTGAGAGTGGGTGAAGCTGTAGACGTTGCATTTAGTTACGCGCAACCGAACGGATATCGTAGCAATCCCTCTTTTCAACTCGAAAATAAATATACACTCAACATTGATACAACTTACCACTTAGCTCATGTTAAAACTCAATTTGGCACTCCAGGAAAGTATACTATAATCGCGATGGTCAAATTATGGAATGCTGATTCTGTATTAGTACATCAAGACTCTGTGAGAAAAACAGTAACAGCTTTTTAGGAAAATACTAGGTGCATTTTTTCTATGATCGGTGTAGTTTAAAATTTGAGGCGAGTGAGGCGGCGCAGGTTTACCAGCGTAGATTTATTTCTAAAATATTAGGCACTTTTAAAAATTTCCAAATGCGGTGCCAAAACTTAGCTTACTTTTTGGATGATGAGAAATAAGGCGTCTTTAAATTAAAAAAAAATGACACTTTTTAGCTTTTTGATCCTGATTTCCATTGTGGGTTGTAAATATTCGCCAAAACTGCACCAAAGCAACAGGGATATTTTAAGCTTGATACGCTTGTTGATTTGGTCAAAGATGATACTACTTTTCAACTCTCGATTGGGGGAGAACTTAAGATTCTCTTGCGCAAGGATAGTAGTGTAAAATATGTTACTTTAAATTTTGACACTCCTAAGGGTACCAGCGATACATTTAACTACAGGCGTGATAACCGAGGGCTTACAATTTCAATAGAAAATGATAGAGTTCGTTCAATAACTCAAAAGTACTTGCTTCATGCAAAGAAATCCTTTTGTATCGATAGAAAACGACCTAATCAATATTCGGGTAACCAATGAAAATTATTTTTTCTTACGTATTATTTGCTGTGATGTATTGCAGTTGCAATTATCATTGTAAAAATTTGACTGCAATCACTGATGAGTTTTATGCAGAACAGAAAGTAATCTTTCTTAAAAAGAAAAACAAATTGGAACATCTACAAAATCTAATTGACAGTATCTTAAAAGCCTCCTCCAATGCTATAACAAATGGCAAGCAAGTCAGTTATTCGATCGGTGGAAGGTCACAATCTACCAACGTGCAAAACAGCCCTAATAGCGCTTTAATCATTTTATTAGATTCTTTGAACATCGGAGAACTTAGGATTGATTACGATTTGTCGTCAAATAAAACGCCAGCTGTTATACTCTATCCGAGGAATATAGATAAGTACAATCCAAGTAATAGTTGTGCTTATTTTAGTGCCGAAATTTGGTATAACCCATCCAAAAGATCAATTAAAAATAGTAGCTCAAACTTTCTTTTTATTCCCCTCTCTGATCTTTGGTACGTTAGATCATCGATTGCATCGTTGTAGATGCAAAATCCATTTGAGTTATATGCCAATTGCAACTTAAATGATCATGACTTAATTAACTCCATGTCATTTCTTTCCATCCATAACGCTTTAATTTTTAGTGCAGCCTCTTCAGGCGATATTCTAACATATTTATAAAAATCCTTTGTCCTTTTATGACCACTTATTTTCATAATCAATTCTACCGGAGTCCCGGCTAAAAATTCATTTGTACAAAATGAACGCCTGGCCGTATGGGAAGTGATCCATTCAAATTTTGGCTTTCTAATTTGGATAGTTTGATTTCCTTTTTTAAATGAAAATGTAATAACGTTAACAATACCAGCTAATCTTCCTATAGTTTTAATGTGTCGGTTAAATTCTGGATTTGTGAGCTCCGGTATCCTGTCTTTGAATTGACGTGTGAAAATATGTTTAGCTTCTTTACGTAATGGAATAATTACCCAGTGATCAGATTTCTCCTGCTTTTTGTGTAGCATGTCTTTTTGGAGATCTTCTGGTTTCAAGGAAGAGAAATCAGAAAAACGTAAACCAGTCAGACATGCAAGCACAAACAGATCCCGATATTCAATTAAGTGGGGATGTTTAGTGAGGTCGACGTTATATATTCTAACAATTTCTTCATGGGTTAGGTATATAGCATCTGAATCCTCCTCGGGGATTTTATAATCTGAAAGATCAATTGGAGCAATGATTTTCCTTTTGATGCGATCTTTGATGAAGCCTCGAAAATGTTTAATTGTTTTTCCAATGGTATTTAGGCGTATGCCTGTGAAAATTTCTTTTCGTCGGAGATGGACATGTTCAAAAGTGAGATAGTCGACAAAGTCCTCGTAGAAGCTGAAATCCAAGCTTGAAAATGTAATCGGCACTTTTCTATATTTTTCAAAGGCCTTCAAATGTGCTTTCACGTTATTATAAACTGTAAGGGTTGCTTTGCTTACTTTACGGCATTTGCTGCGTATGTAGTCATCAAACTGATAATAGATATCTTCTTTGGCTTTCTCTTTTTTTAAGGTGTCTGTCTTTTGTGTTTTAACAATGACTTCATACGAAGCGGAATCAAGAGAAATTGAATAATGTTGCTTGACGTACGTTGCTATATCCTTTACATTGTTTTGTGAAGCATGTAAAATCATGTCCTCTACCAACCTTTTTAACCTGAATATTTCACTATTCATTTTTTCATAATCTCCTGTTGCAGGCGGCAGGAGATTAGAAATAGTTGCCTTCTTTTGATTCCAATATTGAGCGGGAATTTTTATACCGGTGAATAAAATTGGTTTCTGCTTTTGATTGAAACAATAGCGAATGAAGACAGAAGAAGTGCCATCAGAATGTACTCTGTTGGTACGGCAAATAACCTTAACTGGAAATCGCATAGCTAACAATTTTTGAACTGGACTCGACAAAATTTGGGTCTACTTCCAGGTCTACTTTTTTAAATTGTTAAGCTGATATAAAGATAAATACTACTGAGTTGTATATGTGTTATAACAACATGAAATACATGCTCTTGAAAGTAAAGATGTGTAAAAATAAAAAAGGATCATCATTACTGATAATCCTCTTAGGCGGACCGGACGGAGCCGGCTTGCGGACTGGACAGGGCTATTAAAAACCTCATTTCCAGCCTAAAAAACCATGTAAATATTCTATTACACCCGGATGGGAACCCGAATTGGTACCCGCATCATTTGGGCGTGTTTGAATCAGTTTATTAAAGAACTTTTGTCTGTATAAAGATACGAACCCTCGGTCTAATAACCATCTTTTTTAGTATATCAATAAAGGCATTGCGTTGTCTTTTTTTGTTAGATCATCCAATAAAACAGGGATGCTTTAACCGTACCTGAATCAATCAACTTTTCATGCCTTGGTAAGACTGTTGCGTTTGGTGCTATAGTCCAGCAAATAAGCACGCTTGGTAGCATCGTTTAGAAAAGAGCGTTGAACCAGTTGTTCTACTTTATCCTGTTTTATTAAAAACGGCGCTATCAATCTTTCTGCTCGTTTTTCATCAATGCCGATCCTTCGTCCGAATTCCATAAAATCTTCTTTATTTCGGTGATGCGTTTTCTTAAAAGCACCTGACTGAAAATCGTCAATGAATAATCCTTTATCCAAAGCAAAATCGGTATCATCCACATGTATCCTTGTATTGATAAGATCATACGCAGGGCTGAGAAAATAATCGCCGCTTTCTGTCTCCAGCAAAGCAAAATTTTTTAAATGCGCATCACCGTTAGAGAACGCATAATTGAATAATACCAAAGCAAAAAACTTCTCTATCTCCACCCGCCATGCCGGAACAAATTTCCGGATCAATGTCGCAGCTTCTTCATAGGAGTATTCATACTTAAAATTCACACCGGCAGTAGCTTTTGTTTTACCTGCCAGCGTGGCAAAATCTTCTTTACCCCATTTACTGCCGTTTTTTTTTACGTCAAAGCGCCGGGTGATATATGCCGGTTGGCCATCTTTAAAAAAGATCGTTCCATTTTCAGCGGTGTTTATTCCATATACCTGCGCCGCTATCTGCATAGTGACATGTTCGTTAGCCGGAACCTGATTCACTTTTTTCAGGTCTCTTGGAATCGGCTTCAATATGTATGTCCCTTGCTCCCCTTCTTCCGTCAACCTTAGTTCGTTCTTATGCAATGCCAGCGACATTTTTTCCTGCACGCCAGAGATGGAAATACGTTTCCTGTTCTCCATAAATTGCGCTGCATCTTCTTCGCTATGCTCAGGGGAATCGTAGCTTAATATATGGCTTACCTTTTTTCCATCGAACATTCTTCGCAGAAAAGCGGGGCTGTAGGTATGATAGCCTTCAGTCAGTAAACCAGGACAATATTTTATTTCCGGAACGCTCATAACATTATTGGTTTAACGGTTACCGCACCAATCGTATCATATCGGGCTGTGGCTGCCAGCAATCCAAAATCATCTTCTTCATCTATTTTTAATGTACGGCTTTGCAGTTTCCGGTTCACGCCTTCGGACAGCATATTGTAGAAGAAGGGAAATAGATGCGCGGATTTATATTCCTGTGAAGTTTTAGGCAGCGTGAGGCTGATGGCCGGTGTTGATGGATCGGTAAAATAGTTATCATCGTAACGAAAAGTATAGTGCCTGTTATCCTCTTCCGTTAGAATGCCAGCCAATACATTGTTTCTATATACTTCAACACTTCGCACAAATAAATAATTACAGGGTTATTTTTTTTACTTCCAGCTTTATTTCAAGTCCCAATACCTCCGCTATTTTTTCTACCAGTTCAAGTGTTGGATTGGCTTCGCCCCGCTCAATCTTATAGAGTGAATTCACACTGATCCCTGCCAGATCCGCCAAATGCGGTTGGGTGATTTTAAGCGCTTTCCGGCGCTTTTTTAAAACCATTCCCATCTCACGAACTAACATTATAATGTGATTTTTAGCTAAAATAAGGAAATTTTGCCAATTTTCGCAATATAATCACACTATGATATGATTTTGTCGTAACTAAACATGAAAATAAGTGGTAACTAAAAACTATATCACAGTATGATGTGATTTTAATAAATAGTATATCTTGATAGGGATCAGTAAAAGGTGTACTTCAGAATGCTTATCTATAGAGATTCACTACATCACGCTCACATATATGAGAGCTTCTTTCAAATCATGAAGATGCTTCAATTGAGTTACAGAAAGCAGATAAGAAAATTGTCAGCCGTTACGTTAGGGACATCCAGATTGTGAAACAATATAAAATTGAATTTTATAAGCATATATTGATCATACATCTTCTTTACATCTGTAATAATCCCAATCGCCTTATAACAGGAGGATTTTTTCCAAAAAGGAACCAGATAAAAATCCGGTTCCGAACAAATCCAGTGTCCTATGTAAGACTTATATAAAGGTAGATAAATATAGAACTTTGAGATGATCGTTTGTCAATGTCATAGCTGATTTTGATCAGTTCATATTTCCATTTGGTGTCTCACTTGAAGAATTAAGAATGCTATTAAATCTTACCACGCCAGTATTTTCAATGGCGGCGACTATCCCGTCATACTTTAAATCTTCGCCCTCAACAGTAATTTCCATTCCAACAGTTTCCATGTCTATCTCGTTGACTACAATGCTCAATCCTTCCACACAATCAACACTTTCAATTGCCGCTGCAATGCCAACTATCTCTGGACTTTCCCCCGCTTTATCTACTTCTAATAAGATTTGTCTTATTCCCATGTTATTATTTTATTTAGTTCCGTTTATGGCTTCTAAAAAAGTTTTTACAGCAGCGCATCGGTAATTACTCCTCTTGCAGTTGAGTATGGCGAGATGTTTTGCGGACCAACTACAATAACTCAAGAGGTCAATCTTTTAATTGAGGGTATAAAAAAGAAAAGATATCCTTACCATCGTAGCTCATCTTGCTTTTATCGCGATAAGAAAAATGACGAATAACTTTTTACACAATAGCCAATCCTACTCGGGCATTTCGATTTAGTGAGATTGCTTTTTAGAACGCCATTGTCATTATTTTTTGTAAAAGGTAACAACAGTATTGAGCAGAAAACTGCAGGCAACTATGCAGCCGGGATCGTATCTTACCAAAGAATTTTCATAGGATAAGGTTTAATAGCGCCTCTGATTTCTATCAGGGGCTTTTTATTTCCATGTAATAGAAAAGCCCCTCAAAGAATTGAAGGGCTGCCAAAACTAACTGCATGAGAAAATTAAAGTAGTGCCAGTCAAACGCGATTAAGAAACAAGAGGCTATTGTCCGTTTGACTGGTCTTAGATTTATGGGTTAAATAACTTTATTAACTGCAACGCTTTTATTTCATCCCGTGCCTTTTCCAGCATTTCATGAAAGCTACAAAGTTCCTGGGGCGTCAGCAAAAAACAAATTCCTTCGGCAGGCGTTTCGATGGCTATCGATTTACCGTTACCCGACTGATTGGCCGGGCAGGTTTTGTGCCTAGTTTCAATAAACCTGCAGAACGCATGGAAATCGTAGTCCACCAACGTAATTAATATACTTGCAAAAGCAACCTGGAAACACGCGCATTCCAGGCACAATACAACATATCCCTCCTCGCCCTGGTATAACGGTTGATAGCGACATTCCATCCGAATTTATTTAGAACGAAGGTGAAAGTTACAGGTCTATAAAAGCACGTTAACAGGGAAATTCGTTTGCGAGAAGAGAAACTTATGTGAATACCGGAAAGAAAACATTTTCCAGTGGAATGGTATATCCCTACCAGGGTTAATCAAAAAGAAACCCTTAGAACAAAGTATGAAAGGAAGAATACATTTTTTGTATCACAATACACGATAATAAATGAGTGCAATGGCAGCTATTGTGCTTGGTTGAGGCAAATGCAATTATAATTTTATTGGCAGGAAGTACAGGCATGAGTTTTGTTTCTTAAACCATAAAAGGTAAAAAATCCGCTCATGAAAAATATCATTGTTGTAACAGAAACGCCAAAACACAGCACAGAAAAATATGATTATGATCCGGAGAGCCATTTTTTTCTTTTAAAGAAATCACTTCCTCAAGGGATGTGTTTTCCTTATGACTTTGGATTTATTCCAAATACAATGGGTGAAGATGGTGATCCGCTCGATGTAATCATTCTATCTGAGTTTACCACGTTTCCGGGATGCACGACCAGCTGCAGAATTATTGGTTGCATTAATGCGGTGCAGCAGGAAAGCGGGAGTAAAAAGAAGATCCGCAACGATCGTTTTGTCGCTATTCCTGAAGTGTCAATAACATTCAGGCGTATTAAAAAAATAAGCCAACTGCCAGAACAAATGTTTAAAGAGCTCAATGATTTTTTCATCAACTACAACAAAATAGAAGGCAGAAAATTTTCCGTGTTAAAATTAACCGGTCCCGAAGCATCGGTTGATATTATCAGAAAATCTGCAAACTGAAAATTTTAATTACGAATAAAATCAATATTATGGCAAAGTATTCGAAAAAAGCAGGCGACAAAGTTGAAAAGGCAATGCACGAAAAAAAACAGGGTACATTAACGTCAGGAAGAAGCGGTAAAAAGGTAACCAGCAGAAAACAGGCAATTGCTATCGGCTTATCCGAAGCAAGAAAAGAAGGCGCGAAGGCACCTAAAAAAGCAGCAAAGAAAACCGCAAGCAAATGATGTAATGTGAACGGCACCAAGAAAACACAGACCAAAATATTTTTATGGATATATTAGGGCTCGGCATGCAGGATCCGGAATGGTACCAGGTGCTTGCCAGAACAGTTGTTGTTTTCGTAACGGCGCTCATTTTTGTGAGAATTTCCGGGATGCGCACATTTGGCACCAAATCAGCTTTTGATGTCACTGTTACCATTACGCTTGGTGCATTGCTAAGCCGTTGCATTACGGGTCATTATCCTTTTTTCGGTTGTCTTGGTGCTGCATTTTTGCTTGCAGTTTTACATAGATTGGTAAGTTATTTTGCAGCAAGAAGCAACTGGTTTCGCAACATTGTTTCCGGCAGACCGCAGGTTTTGTACAACAACAAAACATTTTTAAAGCGCGATATGAAAAGATTCTGCATCAGTGAAGATGACATAGAGAAAGCCATGCACGAAAATAACATCGATGACCCTACGAAAGTATCCTCAATAATTTTGGAAACAGATGGCGTATTGAGTGTAATCAAAGACGACAAAGAAAATAAATAACGGTATTTGGCTCTTACAATAATTACAGACCTATCAGCACAACTATTGGGTTTTGACTATTTCGGAGAGCTGTCATTATTTTTTCCGGGTTTATCAGGGGAACGTTGGAGCGAAGAAAAGTGCAGCAGGCGTGTAACGGGATTATCCGGTATCATGCGCAGCATTTGCTCGCCCGTAGCCTGCTCATAAGACACTGCGAGTTTTGTATAGGCTACCCGGGTAGCCAGCATTACAATAAAGGATAAAACGATCATGAACTTACCAAACCTAATCTCTCGTTTCAATTCCTGCATTTTTGCTTCCAATTCTTTACTTGTCGCCGTAATCAAAATATTTTTTACTCCAGTTTTTTCAAACGGAACAGCAGTTGCTGAATGGCTTACTGCGCGCCTTGCGCTTTGGTAGGCTCAAGGCATGGAATTCTCACGTGAAACACAGAACCTTTTTCGGGCACACTTTCCGCCCATATAGCGCCTTTGTGGGCAAGCACGATGTTGCGGCAAAGATGAAGACCGATACCCAGTCCCGGAATGCGCTTCTTATGGGAGGGAACACGGTAAAAGCGTGTCCATATCTTTTCCAGATCATTCTCGGGGATACCGAGTCCGGAATCCTGCACCGTTATCTCCAGTGCTTCGGTCATTAATTGCGTGCGAACAACAACCTTGTCGCTATTGGGCGAATACTTAACCGCATTGGTGAGTAGGTTGATCATTACCTGTTCCATCCGCGCGGCATCTGCATTCACCCACACACAATCCACGGCAAAATAATATTGAATCTGGTGAGACGGATGGGCTCGTTGTACTATTTCGACCGCATCCTTTAAAAAGCCAATTGCATTGGTTTTTGTGGGAACAATTTCAAACCGGCCGGATTGAAGCCTCGCCACATCGAGCAGTTCTGACAACATCGAAGAAATCCGCTCTATATGGTGGTCTGCTTTATCCAGGAATTCATTTTGCCGGTTAGGTATCTGTTGCGCCAATTGCAAACAGGCCTTCAGGCTGGTCAATGGTGTTTTCAGTTCATGCCCCAGCAGGGCAATGAATTCATCCTTGTACATATTGGATCGTTGGAGTTCCAGGTTGCTCTCGACCAGTTTGGCTTCTGTCGCTACCTCACCTGAAATATCCCGGGCAATATTGGACGCACCTATAATCCTGCCAGCAGGATCATACATCGGGGAGACGGTAAGGGCGACATCAATTTCTTTACCCGTTTTGGTTTTTCTAACCGTTTTATAATTGATGACTTTCTCTCCCCTGAGTATAGAAGCAATGATCATTTCTTCTTCCTCCGCCCGGTTATGAGGAATGAGTTTCAGGATATGCTGGTGCAAAATTTCACTTTCGTTGTAGCCAAAGAGCCGCTCCGCAGCTTGGTTCCAACTCGTAATCGTGCCATCGAGCGTTTTAGTGAGGATGGCATCTTCCGAGAACTCAACAACGGTGGCAAAGAGCGCCTGCCGGCTCTCGGCATCGAGGGCAGATATCGGTAGTGTGTCAGCCATCTTATAAAGGTAGACAATGAGAAGATACCAGCCACCCCTCCTGAAAAATGCACGCGTTACCTGGCAATATACCAGGTTCCCGCAAAATGCGGAGTGAACTTATTTTTGGCAGTTTGTTTGATTTTTATTCTTCAAATGCGTTTTTATGAGTGACAACAAAAACAACACAGGACAACAGGACAGAATAAGAGTAGATGCCAATGATCCTTCCGAGGTAGCATATTTGCATAAACAATTGTCCGCTGCGCAAAAATATTGAGGCTTATTTGAAAGGAAGTAAATAGACTTCGGGTAAGTTCAATTTAACCCGTACGGTATTCATTGTGCTTTCCCGGGCTTGTCAGTTCATTCTGTTCTTAGTGATTTCAACGGGTTAGCCATTGCCGCTTTGATTGCCTGAAATCCTATGGAAAATAATGCTATGATTAAAACAAAGAAGTTTATAAAACTTACACCTTAGGTCCTGCGCAAACAATTAAGACCAGAAGGCAGGACTGATGAACTCATAAATTTCTATGCAGATCGAATGATCATACAAAATGTTTTATGCATTTTTATCTTTCAGCAGTTTGACAAGGGTTTGAAGAATGCGGTTGACATAAAAAAGTTGCGCGGCCGGAGGATCCTGGGGAGCAGCGCGGATTTTTCCTTTTGCTCTCACCTTGCCGCGATGGGCAACGGCGTAATACACAAACAACGCCTGACCACTTTGTGGCACCGGGCTGGCGTATCCGGTGATCCCGATTCCCCAATCGCTGGTGAATAATGTACACACCTGTGTCGCCATTTCAACGGCAACTTTCTGGGATACACAATTCGCTGCCGCTGCATGCAGGGGTTCGACCTGAAGATGCTTGTACTTTTGCCCGAGATTGTAAGCAGTAAGGCCACCCTGTAAAAATTTGGCGGCATCGGGTATGTTGGATAGGGCAAACTGCAGCAGTCCTGCGGTTACACTTTCTGCCACTGCAATCGTCTCTTGCCGTTGTAAGATTTTATTGCCAATCGTTTCCAAAATAATTTTATCAAATAAGTCCGTCATAAGTGGATGTAGCTGCTATTCAAAGCGGTGAATCGTTAATAAATTTGCAAATAACATGCCCCCACTATAAAAAGTCTCCCTGAAAATTCACGCTCATAAGGGTGTATAGGTGTAAACGTCCGTAAGTTTTTCTTTTCCCGTTTATTTTATTCCCTGATGCGAAACTATCGGATGTTACTATCCCATTTACTTTGATAAAACTTACGCTATTTATGCCGAGTGTACCCAAATGGCTGGGAGATACGATGGATGCGGTCTTCAGCAACATGTATCATCCTGTTACCGTAACCCAAGTTGAATTTTTCAATGACAAGTTAAAACGCGTGCGGTTTGAAGGCGATCTGTCCGGAACAAAGTTTGTTCCGGGCAATGTGGTAGAGTTCCGGGTAACGCCTACGGATTACCGGCATTACACCCCCAGTTATTATAATGCAACGGAGGGCGTTTGTGAAGTTCTTTTTTATCTCCATGATCAAGGTGTCGGCAGTGAATGGGCGCGGGAATTGCAAACCGGTCAAACCATGAAACTACTTGGACCGGGCGGTAAACTAAAATATGAGCCCTCTTTCAGCAATCATTTTGTATTCGGCGATGAGACTGCTCTCGGACTCGTAGCCTGTCTGCAGGCGGCAGCAGAAACCCATTCCCATTCTTTTTTTGCGTTGATAGAAACGGAAACCGCTCACCGCGACTGGATCGGTTTATTTCCACTGATACCGTCCGTGTATGTTGCCTCTTCTATTGAAAACCCTGCAACGGCTGCCATCCGTTTTTTAGAAGATTCGGCAGACGACTGGAAGACTGAGATACAAAGTTCCTGCTATTACCTGAGCGGGCGCGCTAAATCTATCCAGGCCTTGAGGAAATACCTTTTATCGAAAGGCGTAGGGATGAAGCAAATTAAAACAGAACCTTACTGGGCGGAAGGGAAGAAAGGGCTGTAAGACTTTCCGCACTTTGCCGGCATCTATCCGCCGCGATCCTTAACGTGCCGTACGGAGAATTTTGCGGAATTGCGGAGAATCCGGCGCCGGCGATAACACAGCGCCGCCTTTTTAGTATTCAATTGATTATAAATGCCTTATGTTTAAAATCGTGCACGCTTTTCCTTATAGGGAATAATTGATCATAGTGTAGGTAAATATTTGGGAAAGTATCAGAAGGAAGTTTATTACTATGGACAGCAAATAGAGGAGTACAAAGAGACCTTAAATGATCCTGATAAAATAATGAAGCGTGTCCTGCAGATTTTGAATCACCTTCCTTCCAAAAGTTCATGCAAAAGTATTCAATGCTGGCTGGTATTTTTGGTTCGACCGGAGACCCAACTGCCATTGACCCTTCCTTGCCAACCAGAGATCAGGTCAACCAGTTAGTGCAACAAAGGATAGCGTCCGGGGGACAGGATGCGCGGCAAGCATTTCACAACAATTAGATCAGGCACAATAACAACTATCTCAGCTTAAAGATAAGTTTAGCGGAATGGGAATAACTCCGAAGGGTGATATGAATATGCCGGATTTCAAACCACAAAATTTAAAGACAAAAAGTTTCCGCAAGCGAATAGAGTTTGGCAGCAATATTCAATCTAACAGGGCAAGCAATTATTTCCCGGTGACACTGATTTCGCCTTCACAGCTGGATATAAATTAAACGAAAAGAGCGTAGTAGGCGTGGAAATGATTTGGGCGATTTCCTGTAATGATCATTTTTATCGAAGACGGGATTATAAAATGGAAAAGTTACTCCGCAGATTTTCCATTTAAATGGTTGACTATTGGAAGCGAATTGCCTGCCTTTACTGTAGCAGGAGATTATTATTACAAGCATGTCGAAGAAAAGAAGCCAGCAAAATAGAATGGTTCCCTGAAGATTTCGCTTGCTAAAGGGCTTCTAAAGCAAAACTATGGGAACAATGTTTCCCAAGTACGTCAAGTAATATCGTAACCTGTCTCTGGGCCGCATAATTTGTTCTCGTCTATAGAATTGGGGTTAGATATTCAAAAATTCCCTGGAAAAAATTGAACTGCAACGCAAACAACCCAAAATAAAAAGTCATTGAAAGTCAGTGACCTGTCGAAATTTAAATGACCTCTTTCCGACTTGCAATGATCAGGATTTAATTAATTCCATTTCATTTCTTTCCATCCACAACGCTTTAATTTTTAATGCGGCCTCTTCAGGCGATATTCTAACATATTTGTAAAAATCCTTTGTCCTCTTATGACCACTTATTTTCATAATCAATTCTACCGGGGTTCCGGCTAAAAATTCATTTGTACAAAATGAACGCCTGGCCGTATGGGAAGTGATCCATTCAAATTTTGGCTTTCTAATTTGGATAGTTTGATTTCCTTTTTTAAATGAAAATGTAATAAGGTTAACGATACCAGCTAATCTTCCTATAGTTTTAATGTGGCGGTTAAATTCTGGATTTGTGAGCTCCGGTATCCTGTCTTTGAATTGACGTGTGAAAATATATTTGGCTTCTTTACGTAATGGAATAATTACCCAGTGATCAGATTTCTCCTGCTTTTTGTGTAACATGTCTTTTTGAAGATCTTCTGGTTTCAAGGAAGAGAAATCAGAAAAACGTAAACCAGTCAGACATGCAAGCACAAACAGATCCCGATATTCAATTAAGTGGGGATGTTTAGTGAGATCGACGTTATATATTCTAACAATTTCTTCATGGGTCAGGTATATAGCATCTGAATCTTCCTCGGGGATTTTATAATCTGAAAGATCAATGGGGGCAATGATTTTTCTTTTGATGCGATCCTTGATAAAGCCTCGTAAATGTTTAATCGTTTTTCCAATGGTATTGAGGCGTATACCTGTGAAAATTTCTTTTCGTCGGAGATGAACATGTTCAAAAGTGAGATAGTCGACAAAGTCCTCGTAGAAGCTGAAATCCAAACTTGAAAATGTAATCGGCACTTTTCTATATTTTTCAAAGGCCTTCAAATGTGCTTTCACGTTATTATAAACTGTAAGTGTTGCTTTGCTTACTTTACGGCATTTGCAGCGTATGTAGTCATCAAACTGATAATAGATATCTTCTTTGGCTTTCTCTTTTTTTAAGGTTTCTATCTTTTGTGTCTTAACAACGAGTTCATACGAAGCGGAATCAAGAGAAATTGAATAATGTTGCTTGACGTACGTTGCTATGTCCGTTACATTGTTTTGTGAAGCATGCAAAATCATGTCCTCTACTAACCTTTTTAATCTGAATATTTCACTATTCATTTTTTCGTAATCTCCTGTTGCAGGCGGCAGGAGATTAGAAATAGTTGCCTTCTTTTGATTCCAATATTGAGCGGGAATTTTTATACCGGTGAATAAAATTGGTTTCTGCTTTTGATTGAAACAATAGCGAATGAAGACAGAAGAAGTGCCATCAGAATGTACTCTGTTGGTACGGCAAATAACCTTAACTGGAAATCGCATAGCTAACAATTTTTGAACTGGACTCGACAAAATTTGGGTCTACTTCCAGGTCTACTTTTTTAAATTGTTAAGCTGATATAAAGATAAATACTACTGAGTTGTATATGTGTTATAACAACATGAAATACATGCTCTTGAAAGTAAAGATGTGTAAAAATAAAAAAGGATCATCATTACTGACAATCCTCTTAGGCGGACCGGACGGGACTCGAACCCGCGACCTCTGCCGTGACAGGGCAGCATTCTAACCAACTGAACTACCGATCCTTCAATTCAGGTATTACTACCCTTATTTTTCAGGACGGCAAAGATAGGCATTTTGACTTCCCGTCAAAAAGTTTTTTCAAGTAATATTCAGGTCAATATATTGTAAAAAAATGCTGGTTTTAACTCCTTTCCGTTCATTATTCAAAGGCAATGCTAAACATATCAAAGCTTATCTTTGACGCTTAAATGGTTTCTCATGCTTAAAGTAGGCATTTTTGGAGTTGGTCATCTCGGCAAATTCCATATTAATAACTGGCTCAAAATACAGGAAGTAGAACTGGTTGGCTTTTATGATCCCAGTGATGAGAATGCATTGTCTGTAACCAATCAATATAAACTGCAGAGATTTACAGATGCAGAAGCATTGATAGAAGCCTGTGATGCGGTGGACATAGTGGCGCCTACCACTTTTCATTTTGAACTTTGTGAAAAAGCTATCCGCAAAAGCAAACATGTATTTGTGGAGAAGCCGCTTGCTGATACTATGGAACAGGCATACCAGATTGTAAAGCTGGCGAAAGAAGCGAACATAAAAATGCAGGTAGGGCATGTGGAAAGATTTAATCCCGCTTATCTTGCTTTAAAGGGATATAAGCTCAACCCTATGTTTATTGAAGTACACCGGTTGTCGCAGTTCAATCCACGCGGCACGGAGGTAAGCGTGATTCTCGACCTGATGATTCATGATATTGATATTGTATTGAGCATTGTAAAAAGCGATGTAAAAAGTATTTCAGCAAGCGGTGTTACGGTAATGACTGATACACCCGATATTGCCAATGTGCGTATTGAGTTCAACAATGGTTGTGTGGCCAATCTCACTTCTTCACGTATTTCTATGAAAAAGATGCGCAAGATGCGCTTGTTCCAGAAGGATGCTTATATCGGTATTGATTTCCTGGAAAAGAAAACGGAGATCATTAAATTAAAAGAAGAACAGGATAAAGACGCGTTTACTTTTGATATTGAAACGCCATCGGGTACAAAAGTAATAGCAATAGCAAACCCGGTAGTGCCCGATGCCAACGCCATTTTGCTGGAACTGCAGGCTTTTGCAGAAGCCATACTAAAGAAAAAACCTACGCCTGTAACCGAAGTGGATGGATTAATGGCAATGGATGTAGCTCACCAGATTTTACAGAAAATTCAATCCGCCAACTACCTGGTAAAATGAAAACCCAGCGTTTACTCACACCATGAAAAACCGGTATAAAATACCTGTAGCCTGGTATGTTATCAGCGATTATATAGCCTCGGCATTGGCATGGGTTATCGCGTTTTTTATACGAAAACATCTCACCGGTCTTTCGCTGAATATAGAGGGTGAATTGGCGAGCAATCTTCTTTTTATAGCAAGCATTTTTTTAATTCCTGCAGGATGGCTGGTTTTGTTTTTACTGGCAGGCAGTTATCACCGACCGGTATATGTAAAATCGCGGTTGTCTGAGTTTACTACCACTTTTATTTGTACACTGTTAGGTTGTCTTGTACTTTTTTTTATGTTGGTGCTGGATGATAAAAGCGTGAATTATCCTTATTACTACAAGGCTTTTCTTACGCTGTTTATATGTCACCTTGTGTTGATCTGGTTGGGAAGATTGCTTATACTGAACCGTGCGCGGCGGCAACTGGTTAAAAAGAAAGTGTGGTTCGATACGGTGATCATTGGCAATAATGCTGCAGCCGTGCAGGTTTTTATGGACATCAAAAAGAACCAGGATCTGCTGGGTTATAAATTCACAGGTTTTATTGATACCGGTGCTTCACGCAATGGATTAAAAAAATACATGAACTGCCTTGGAAATACAGATGATCTTGAAACTATTCTTGAAAAAGAAGGAGTTGACCAGGTGATTATTGCGATGGAAGGCTCACCCGCAAAAGATATAACGGATATCGTTAACCGCATAAGTGAAAGAGACATTGATATAAAGATAGCACCCAGTCATCTGGATATATTATCGGGCTCTGTAAAAACAACCAATATATTAGATGCACCGCTCATTGATATCAGGAAGGGTTTGATACCCGAATGGCAACAGCATCTTAAACGATTGACTGATATTATCGTTTCTGTACTGGGTTTGATTGTATTATCGCCATTATTGCTATATGCCGCTATCAGGGTAAAATTGTCTTCGCCCGGAGCTGTATTTTATATACAAACACGGATAGGATATAAGGGTAAGCCGTTTTCCATGTATAAGTTCCGTTCTATGTTATCAGATGCAGAAAAAGATGGACCTGCGCTTTCGTCGCATGGTGATCCACGCATTACTGCCTGGGGTAAAACCATGCGCAAATGGAGGATTGATGAGTTGCCCCAGTTCTGGAATGTATTAAAAGATGAAATGAGCCTGGTGGGTCCACGCCCTGAAAGGCAGTTTTACATTGAACAGATCAATACGCAAACACCTTATTATAAATACCTGCTGAAAGTAAAACCAGGCATTACCAGTATGGGAATGATAAAATTTGGCTACGCAGAAAATATAGAGGAGATGGTGGAACGTATGC
The DNA here is from genome assembly GCA_047600465.1 of Agriterribacter sp. Taxonomy (GTDB): domain Bacteria; phylum Bacteroidota; class Bacteroidia; order Chitinophagales; family Chitinophagaceae; genus Agriterribacter. The sequence continues at coordinate 439,130 of JASGKU010000004.1, read as the reverse complement.
AATATGACCTGGTATATATTGAAAATATTTCTTTGGCACTTGATTTTAATATCATGCTGCATACGTTGAGAATAATTTTGAAAGGAAAGGGAAAATAACGACTTGCAGACCCTGTGGGTTTTTTCCCACGCCGTGGATGGTGTCTCACCATCCACTTCAAAGGAAACCCACGGAGTCTCATCATAACCCTTTGGGTTTTTCGTTTACTTTTGAACACAACTATAACTGTATTTGAGATACCTGTTTTTTATATCGATCACTTTTTTTTGTGGCATAAATGCTTTTACACAGGATGCTTACTGGCAACAGCAGGTAAACTATACCATCAGTGTAAAACTAAATGATGCAGATCATACGCTGGATGGATTTGAAAAAATTGAGTACATCAATCACTCGCCGGATACCCTGCGGTACATTTATTTTCATGTATGGATAAACGCATTCAGAAATGACAGAACTGCCTATAGTGAACAGGCGCTTGAAAATGGTGATACAAGATTTTATTTTTCTACACAGGATCAAAAGGGGTATATCAACCAACTTGACTTTAGGGTAAATGATATGCATGCAGAAGTAAAAGATGATTCTATCGATATTGACATTATAAAAGTGATCCTTCCGCAACCGTTGTTATCCGGGCAAAGCATTTTTATAACAACGCCGTTTCATGTAAAACTACCATATAATTTTTCCCGGGGTGGGCATATAGGTCAAGCATACCAAATTACACAATGGTATCCTAAGCCGGCAGTATATGATAGCAGGGGTTGGCACCCTATGCCCTATCTTGAGCAGGGCGAATTTTACAGTGAGTTTGGTAACTATGAGGTAAACATCACCATCCCCGAAAATTACGCGGTAGCCGCCACCGGTATATTGCAGAATGAAAACGAAAAGGAATGGTTGAATGCGCGATCATCTTTTCAGTGGAAGCCAATTACCCAGAGAAAGAAAATAAAAAAAGGAACATACAAAACAATCAAACAATTGTTTCCTGTTTCTGCTACTGCTGCCAAAACATTACAATACAAACAGGATAATGTACACGATTTTGCCTGGTTTGCCGATAAGCGGTTTGTGATACAGCACGATACCTGCGCATTGAACACAGGAAAAATAATAGATGTGTATGCTTTTTATCTTCCTGCCGATCAAATGCAATGGCAGCAAAGTTTACAATACGCTAAAAGCGCTGTTCGCTTTCATTCTGCTTCCATAGGTGAATATGCCTATAACAATTTAAGCATGGTGGAAGGAGATAAAACGATGAAAGGCGGTATGGAATATCCAACCATTGCATTAATACCTGGTGGCACTAATAAATATAAATTGCAAGCAACCATTTCACACGAAGCAGGTCATAATTGGTTTTATGGCGCATTGGCTAATAATGAACGGGATCACCCCTGGATGGATGAAGGAATGAATACTTACTACGATAACAAGTATAACTCCACCATACCTGTTCGGGTTGAAGCCATTAACAGTTCTACCTTGCAGAAAATTTCAAAAATCGGTTTTGAATCTGTAGCTGCAATAAAAAAAGATCAACCCATTGCATTGTCATCAACACAATTTACAAGAATAAATTACGGGCTTTCTGCTTATTACAAAGCCGGAGAGTGGATGCGTTTACTGCAAACAGCTATGGGAAAGCAGGTATTTGATACGATGATGCATACGTACTATACTCAATGGAAATTTAAACATCCTTATCCTGAAGATTTTAAAAAAGTGGTAGACGATGCAGGGCAAAAAAATACTGACAGCATTTTCAAATTGTTACACACAAATGGAAGTCTTGACACACCAGTGCATCGTAAGCTCAGGCTTGCATTCATAGGTAAACCAGATCCTGAAAAAAAATATTACACCATAGGACTAGCTCCTGCCATAGGGTTTAACAATTATGATAAACTGATGTTAGGCGCCATCATACATAATTATAGTTTACCCTTTACAAAGTTTCAATTTATTGCTGTGCCATTGTATGCTACAGGTAGTAAGCAATTCAATGGAATCGGTCGCGCTACTTATAGCTGGTATCTGCAAAACATTTTTCAGAAAATAGAAGCAGGCATTAGTGCAGCAAAATTTACGGGAGATGATTATACAGATTCCTCGGGGCACGCTGTTTACCAGGGTTATCACACTATTGTTCCGCAACTACGTGTTACTTTCAATAATAGTAATCCGCGTAGCCAACTGATAAGGTACGCCCAGGCAAAAATTTATTTCATCAGCCAGGATGCATTAAATTTTTCATGGGATCCGGTACAGATGAAAAACACATATGATGTTTCGGCCAATACAAGCACGATTGCTCAGTTCAGGTATGTTACAGAACAAGCAAGGGTGTTATATCCATACCGGTGGGAACTACAACTGGAAGCCTCCAAAGATTTCATGCGACTGGCAGCTACGGGCAACTATTTTTTCAATTACGGCAATCATGGTGGTTTGAATGTACGCGGCTTTGCAGGTAAGTTTATATATATGGGTGATAAAACCAGCAGTAAAGAGTTTGCTACTGATCCTTATCACCTCAACATGAGCGCTCCTAAAGGGTATGAAGACTATACTTACAGCAATGTATTTTTGGGGCGTAATGAATTCGAAGGATTTTTTTCGCAGCAGGTAATGATGCGCGACGGGGGATTTAAAGTAAGAACAGATTTATTAGGAACCAAAGTTGCCAAAACAGACGATTGGCTGGCGGCGCTGAATTTTACCAGCTCGCTTCATCCCAAAATTCCAGTAAAACTTTTTGTAGATATAGGCACTTACAGCGATGCATGGAAACAGGACACAGAAGCATCAAGATTGCTGTTTGATGCGGGTTTGCAACTCTCCTTATGTAAAGACCTGGTGAATATATATGTGCCGCTGCTGTATAGCAAAGTATATAAAGATTATTACCGTTCTTACCCCGATAATAAATTTCTGCAGCGCATTTCATTTAGTATTGATATACAAAATATCCGGCTTAAAAAGCTTAGCCCGCTTATTCCGTTTTAATTAGTTTCGTGTTACGCATGATAGAAGGCATTCAATATGTAGAACGTAATAAACTGGATGTAGAAAAATGGAATAACTGCATCAGGCAGGCGGATAATGAATTGATTTACGGTTATACGTGGTGGTTGGATCATATGGCAGATAACTGGAGCGCTTTGGTATGGGACGATTATGCCGCTGTGATGCCTTTACCCTGGCGGAGAAAGTATGGTTTCTGGTATTTGTATCAACCCGCCTTTACAGCCTCATTAGGCTTATTTAAGAACGAAGATATGCCTGTTACATTTGCTGATTTTATTTCGGCTATACCTTCCCGGTACAGATGGTGGGATATAAATACCAACGAATCGAATAGGTTATCTGCGGTAAACAACGCTATAAAAGTACAGCACAGAAAAAATGGTTTTGTAGATGGATCTAAACATTCTTATGAATCCATACAGCAAGCTTACAGCAGATTAGCAAAACGAAAGCTGGCAATTGCAGAAGAAGCAGGTATCCGAATAAATGGTCACGCTACTGCAGATGATGTGATTGGGTTGTATAAAAAACAATACCAGCAACAACATTCTACCATTAGAGATAAGGATTATCAAAGTCTTCATGCATGTATGCGCATAGCAATGGAAAAGCAAAATACAACCGCCTATACATCATCATTACCAGATGGAAAAATCACAGCTTTTTATCTTGTGTTACATGATGAACATTTTTCTTATTCCTTACTTGGGGGAAGTACAGATAAAGGAAAAGAAACTGCCTCATTTTACTTGCTTACAGATGCAGCCATTAAAGATGCTGCAGCGCACAAACGCATTTTCAGGTTTGAAGGTTCGGATATACCTGGCATCGCTTTTTTTAATCAACAGTTTGGGCCTTCGTTGGTGGAGTATCTTCATATACAAAGCAACAGCTTACCTTTCCCTGTCAATATGCTGAAAAAATGAGAACGGTGATTTTCTCTCTGGTATATTAATTCTTTATCGCCCATACCAATGTAGCATGAAGATCGCTGGTATAAGTAGAAAACCCGTTAGATTGAAGAACAGTAATACAATTTTCTTTTATTTTTTCTGAGTGGCATTCCATTACAATATTATCAGTAATGCTTAGCCATTCTATCTCACCCAAAAAAAGTTGCTCCTCCCAGCCTTCTATATCAATTTTAAGCAGATCAATCCGGTTGATCATCATATCTCTTACAAATGATGACATAGTGATGGTTCGCACTTCCATGCCAGGTGAAGATTCTGCAGAAATAGTGCTGTTATAAGCCTTATTGGCTTTTTGGATGGATGCTTTGCCATTTTGGTTGGAGATAGCAGCACGCACGGGAATAACACGACCTGTTAAAACCTCATCGGCGAGATTGGCAGTAAGCAATTCAAAATTTTCTGCATCTGGTTCTAAAGCATATACCTGAGCCGTAGGAAACTCAAGCGCGTATAATAAAGTTGCCATGCCTATATTGGCACCAAGATCTACAATGGTTTGAAAGTTTTTGGTTGAGAGCAGCAGATGCGCATATACCCGCTTCCAGAAAATTTCATAAAAAATTTCGATATCGCCTGCATAGGTTCTCAGGTGTATTGTCGTGGTGATATTGTTTAATAGCAAACGGTATGCAATAGGATTGTCTGCCGGAGCCGATGATGTTGTACGGTTATAGCGACGGTATTTTTTTGTATGAACAATGAGCCGTACAAAAGTACATATGTCAGCGCTTACGCGATAACAGAATAACAGTTTATCAATAGCTGTTTTTATTTTTTGTAGCATAATAATATTGCGTGCAGATCAAATTGAACAGGCATTATTTTTCTGTTTGATTTTTACGGCTCCTGTTTTGTAAAAAATGTGCTGCAATAATAAGATCAGGCGGCAAGGTTAGTTTTATATTTTCCTTTTCTCCTTCAATTAAGTATACAGGATGTCCAGCGGATTCTATAACCGTAGCTTCGTCTGTAAAATTTTCGTTGTACGCCTGTTCAAATGCAGGTAATAATATTTCGCTTTTAAATGTTTGTGGAGTTTGAATGGCCCATAACAAATTTCTGTCAACCGGTTTGGTGCCAGTTGCTGTTTGTATTCTTACACTATCTGTTATAGATACAGCAGGTATGGCGTTCCCTTTTTCGAGAGCCTGTTGATAGCAGGCATTAATAAGTTTTTGCGACACCAGGCATCGTACGCCGTCGTGTATAAAAATAATGGAAGGGCTTTTTGTTTTCTTAAGCCCATTCTGAACCGAATGAAAGCGGGTTTGTCCACCACTTACTACCTGGATCCGATGCGCATCTTTTAATGTATCTATCAATCGCCTGCCTTCTTCTAAAAAAGATTCGGGTAACACTACAATCGCATGTATGTCTTCATAAGTATCTAAAAAAACGTCTATAGTGTGCAGTAATACGGGCTTTCCTTCCAGTTCAAGAAATTGTTTGGGAAGTTCTTTGCCCATCCTGGTACCACTGCCGCCTGCAACAATTACAACGTATTTTTTCATTTATATTTACAAGGCAAATTAAGGTATAAAAATACAATGCGCATAATAAGGGTATATTTCAAATTTTTGAAGCCTGATCTTAATTATGTAGCTCAAAGTTAAATTGCACTATGTTCAAAAAATACCTATATATCATTACTGTGGTTTTTGCATGCAGTTGTGCTAACAAAGAAGTTCCAAAGGAGCAGGAAATTCTTGCGCTGAAAGAAATGAATGAACTGGTAACTGTTGAATATGTGGTGAATAAGATTATTAAAGCCAACGATGATCAAACCTGGTACAAATTAGGAGATAGAAAAATATTAATGACCTGCGAAGCCACGTTAAAGGCGGGGATCGATTTTTCAAAGATCAATACGGATAATATCAACATTAAAGAAAAAGAGATTGTATTGACCCTGCCACACGCTACTTTATTTTCTATCAACATAAAACCAGAAGATATTAAAGTGGCATATGAAGAGGTGGGCGCTTTCAGGAATAACTTTTCTTCACAGGAGCGGAACGAATTGGCATCGCAGGCGCAGGCACAAATTCAATCCAGTGCCGATTCCCTGGGCGTTTTGCAGACGGCAGAAACAAATGCCAGCCTTTTTGTAAGCAACTTTCTAAGAAATCTTGGATACCAGAAAGTAACAGTGCAATTTGGGAATAATCCGCTCCCTGCAAAACTGAATTAGTATGTGGAAGAAATTGCTGAAATATATTATAATAGCTGTGCTGGTAATAGCTGGGCTGTTTTTGTTGAAAGATAAATGGCTGCCATCTATTGCCGGTATTTTTAAACCCAAACCGGTTATCATTGAAGAGACACCTATTCTTATTAAACAGATCAATGAACTGGCTCAGATGTGCACCATCACTGTTTTTGATGAGGTAGTAGCCGATTCGGTGGATATTCGGCAAAAATCAACTGTTGAATCTTTGCTGCCGGATCTTTCCGGTTTTGGTAACCTGCCTATTACCGGCAGAAGATTAGTGGTTATTGCCAAAGGCAAAGTGATTGCAGGAACTGATCTTAAAAAATTACAACAGCAAAGCATATTTGTACATGAAGACTCAGTTTCGGTTACGCTTCCCCGTGCTGAAATTTTAGACGCGATCGTTAATCCATCGGGAATAGAAACATTTAGTGAAACGGGCGTATGGAATGATAAAGAAATAACGGCCGTGAAAATAAAAGCAAGAAATAAAATGATTGACAGGGCGCTAAAACAACAGGTGTTGCAAAAAGCGAATGATCGCAGTATTATGCTGATGGAAAATTTTTTGAGAAGCGCAGGATTTAAAAAAGTAACGGTAAAGTCTGCCTGAAATTACGAAAGGGTGAGTGCCTTTTCTTTTACCTTACGTGCTACATCTGCTGCGGGTTGTAGCTTTTTCTTTCTTCTGCCGCGCCATATTAAAAAGCCTGTTACGGGCAGACTGGCACACATCAATGATCCGCAAAAAGCAAGGATTTTTCCAGGCAATCCCAATACAGCTCCCACGTGAATGTCGTAATTCATGCGGCTTATTTTATTGGCTATAGAAGCATCTTTATAGCTGCCTGCATATACACCTGTGGCGGTCAACTCTTTGAGTGTATATTGATCGTAATGATAAAAGTCAGATTTGTAATACGTTCCCGGGCGATGATTAACATATCCCTCTATGGGGTAAGTGTGCGTAGAAGGATAGTATACTCCGAAACTTTCGGTTGGGCCTGACTGTGATGCCATCAGAAAAAATACGCGGTCTGCACCATTGGCTCCTGCCTGTGCAACAGCAGTGGTATCAGACACGGGATGTTCGTGAGCCGGCAAACTTTTACCAGCCGATGTAACAAAATAAACAGATTTGGCAAACCATTCAAAACCCCATACAAGCCCGGTGATGGCTATAAAAATGCAGATCCAGGTCATATAAAATCCCAGCACATTATGCATATCATAATTTACTCTCCGCCATTTTGCATTCCATTTAATAGAAAAGCGTTGTTTGCGTGCCGCTTTATTTTTGGGCCACCATAATATCAACCCGCTGATCATCATTACCAAAAAAATCAAAGTAGCGCTTGCTACTATCGGTTGCCCGATAGTGGGAGGTAACCATAAATAAAAATGCCCGTTTATTACAATCCTGAAAAAATCACGGTTCATATTCTTAGCTTTCAATACTTCGCCTGAATATGGATTGAGATAAACCGTTTTGTAATTATCAACATCATAGTAAGAGGCGATAGCGGCTTTGTCTTTGCCAGGATATTCAATGCCCAATACTTTTTTACCATCCAGGTATTTTTCTGCCCGTGGATTAAGTTGGGATGGTGGTAAAAAGGTTTGTTTTGTTGTTGAACAAACAAATAAGGTTGCGTAACATTTCTTATTTCCTGCTCAAATGCAAGTATGCAACCTGTAACACCCAGGAACAAAACAATAATGCCGGAAACCAATCCAAGCCATAAATGCAACCAGCCAATCATCTTACGAAAACGGGATGGAGTAGCCTTTTTTGCTCCTTTCTGATTGATTACCGCCTTTTTGGTATTGAATATGCCCATTGCACAAAGCTTCTCACTGAAGCGATGCAATATTATCGCATTAAAAACAGGATGATTTACGAAATAAGGAAACTAATGACCTGCAGGCGGCTCCATACTTTCAGCCAGTGTTTGAAGCTGGGTTTTTTCCAGCACCGCCCGTGTAGCTATTGTATTTTCTTCCTTCCACCTTATCAGGCGGATTTCCCCATCTTCTATTTCTATACCGGTAATATCCCCATCATTAAAACAGCAACACCCGCTATTGAAGTAGGTAGGTTTAAGGTGAAGATAATCTTCTGACACATGATCATATTCCTGTCGCCTGAAAGTAATTTCGTCCTGCAGGGATGATATGGCTGCTGTATCGTTTTGTTGCCTTGCTATCAAAAGTCTTTTATATAAGCGCTCCAGGTGTGTTAGTGATTCAAACACGGGCTGATGCGTATGACCTGTAATAAGCAATAGATCTTTTTGCACAGAACTCCATTCATACATAAACTGGTTATGCTCCGTTTTAAGCACATCATTAAAAGCAGGTGTATTAATATTCAGCTCAAGATACGATTGAAGTGGTGCCCATATGTTGGCTACAAACCACGCACTGAATTTATTGCCATCGCTTTGTCCATCTCCCTGGTGCCCGTGTGTTAAAAAGATATCTATCGGTTTTTTATTTCTTCTGAACCGTAGTATGGCGCCCTCGTATATACGCAATGATTCTCCATAGATGCTTAAAAGTTGCAAGGAAGCAAATGGATCGTTGTTCCAGAACACATCATGGTTACCAAAAACTTTAATAAAAGCTTTGCGCTTTAAAAACATTTTCTCTTTGTCGAATGAAGGGTGATTGTTTTTACGCACGGCAAAAAGATTGAACTTCCACAACTCTTCTCCATCTCCCAGAATGATCAAGGTATATTGCTCTTTGTCGTAATAATCAAGCGCCGCCAGGTAATTCTTTTCTGCAGGTGCAAAATCATCAGAACGTTTTTTGTTTCCTTTATGCAGGTCGGAAAAGATGATGATTTTTTTGTGAGCAGTTTCCAGGTCTATCACCGGGCCTTTTTTGCCTGGCTTCTTGCGGATGTGCTGGTAGAGTTTTCCAAGTGCAAGATGCACCCGTTTTTCGTTGGGTTTTGAAGAAAACCTGTTGGCCAGTTTTGTAACTGTTGGTGCGAGTATGCGCTGTAAAAATTTACGGATGCTCATGTAATAAAAAGCAATAGTACAAATTTTACTTTACCTCAAACATTTCTTCCCAGCGGGTGGTAAACCGGTTGCTGCGTAGTTCCTGTCGCATTTTCCAGTTACGCTCTGTTCCCGAGGCCGCGAATTTGAGAATATCGTTGCGCATACTAAAATTAATATTATCCATCATGCCCATTAAAAACCTTCCACGGTTTTTGCTTTCGGGCACAAATAAATTGCCCTGGATGCTATCATCCGGCACAATGCTACTCAGCATTACGCCGGCTTTCTTGTAAAATTTGCCAGACTCAAATAAGCGGTCAACCAATTCAACAGCAGGTTTTATAAGCTCATTGGTAACAGAAGTAGCATGTGGCAATGTGGTATGTGTGCTGGTAGGATTGCCATAGTGAAAATCAACATGATGATCCTGCTCTTTGGGAACGATAAAAATACTGATGGTTCTGGCTGCGCATGATTGCCTCCGTAGTTTTTGCGCTGCCAGGGAAGCATAAGTGGCAATAGCCTGTTTTATGGCTTCAATATCATTTACCGGCGAACCAAACATGCGGGTGGAGGCGATCATTTTCTTTGTTTCAAGTGGCTCCTTCATGTTAAGGCATTGCTCACCTCTCAGTTCCCTTACCAGTCTTACACCTACCACGCCTCCCAGGTTTTTGTGCGCCCATTCGGGCGACATATTGCGCAGTTCCCATGCACTGGTAATACCCATATTAATGAGTTTGTTTGCATAAGCTCCGCCTACACCCCATAAATTATTTACGCGGATAGACCGGAGTGCTTTCCACTGTTGTTCTTCCGTAACCAGCGCCGTAACACATTGGGTGAGCTGTTTGTTTTTTTTAGCTATATAATTGGCGGCCTTGGCAAGTGTTTTACTGCGGGCAAGCCCAACCGAAACAGAAATGCCCGTCCATTGTTCAACGGTGTGGCGGATATGAAAGGCATAGTCTACTGCTTCCCGTTCTGTCATTTCGGGTAGGTTTATAAAAGCTTCGTCTACAGAATATACCTCCACGTTATCTTTACCTGCAATTATTCTGAGGGTTTCCATTACACGCCAGCTCAGATCGCCATAAAGGGTATAGTTAGAAGAGAAAACGCTTACATCGTGTTTCTCAATCAGTGGTTTGGCTAAAAAATATGGACCCGCCATTTCAACCCCTATCTGTTTAGCCTCATCACTTCTTGAAACAATACAACCGTCGTTATTGCTTAATACCACCACGGGTTTGTTTTTTAAATCAGGACGAAACAATCTTTCGCAGGAACAATAAAAACTATTACAATCTACAATGGCTTTAAAGCCCCGGAGCGGCGTTGTAAAATCACTTCCTTGGGATATATTTTCCTGTATGTATGCGGCTTGTTCCGGCATACAACAAATATAATGCTTTTGCTAATAATTGCTAAAATAATTAGTTTTTAGCGGTAGATAAAACAACGAGCGGAACTATGATTTAGGATGAAGTGCGCAGGAGAGAACCATCCAGTATGTTAGGCGGCAATGGTAAAATGAAATGATAGTGTTTACAATTTAGCTCAGTTTACTGATGGCGATCATAAACCACGCGAAAGCAATACCACAAATAAAGGAAATGAAATAGGGTTTAAAGGATATAATTTTATTCTTCATAGCTGGGATTTGACGAAGAAACGCTAAAGGGAAGCACTTATTATGGTGGATGTGAAAAATATTTAAGAAATGCGCTTCTCATTAATAAATCATGAAAAAATAATGTAAAAAGTAATATTGCATCTTTCCTTTTTCACCATGCACCGCCGGAAATAGGATACCAGGTTTCCCATTTTCCATCCACCTTTTTATTTATAGATAAACTCTCTGCGCCGGAAGAATTTTCATAATACATGAAGTAATAAATCATCCAGTTGTTTTGTCTGAAGTAGATAGGGAAAGTAAATGAAAATGCCCAATACAAACGTGTATAATTATCGCGTTTTTTCAAGCCATGTACCACACTATCTACCCACGCTTTGTTTTTTTCCTGAACAAGTTTTACAATTTCATCACGATTAATCCGCTTGCAATTCTCGAAAATGCTATCTGGCAGTTCCGAATTTTCAAATTGCCTTAACCTTCTTAAGATCATAGATCTTTCATGTTTGGTTAGAGTAAGCGTATCGCCTTTATAATTTATAATAGTTCCTTTTGGCAATCTTTCCAAAGCTGCTTTGTAAAGCTTCATTTGTGGTGTGTTAGAATAGTATGCTATATTTTCAGGCTGTATCCATCTAATTTTATTTTCAATAAATGCTTTATCCGCGCTGTCAGGTTGCGCTTGTAATTGACACGATATGGTAAGAAAGAACACAAAGAAATAGTATTTCATGTTGGGGTGTTATTAGCCTTTTTAATTTAATCAAACATGGATGGAGAGATCAAAATAAATATAAATAGACTTTTTTATGAAGCGAAGAATGATCTGCTAATTTCGAGAGAGATAAAAATTTTTCACAGATCTTTAATATCTGCTCATTTCATGAGGTATGTAAGGATAAACAATAAAAAGGAAACCACAAACTCCAAACCAAGCAAATAAAAACCCGGAAAGCAACTACAACTATGCCTTTCCGGTAAAGTAGTGCCGACAAGAATCGAACTCCCGCCCGAACGTGCCGTTCGGTACGGGCGGGTGTATCTAAAGTTTAGGAAACTTCTATTCTATCCCCGTCCGACTGGCTTCAGCCGGGCGGGCATTGAACTACTGAGCCAGCTTCTTTTTTAAATATCTCCTTCCTGCTGATGATTTGAAATATTTTTCTCTTTGAACGGCTTCCTCTTCGGTTTCAAATTCCTCAACATAAACAAATTCGAAGGGAATGTAAGGTCTGATAGACTCAGTCATTGCTGAATTGTGTTGAGCTAATCTTTTTTGTAAATCCTGGCAATGACCCTTGTAGTAATAGTCATGATTTATGCTTTTAAGAACATAGGCGTAATACATAAGAAAGCTTAAGTAGTCCCGACAAGAATCGAACTTGTATCTAAAGTTTAGGAAACTTCTATTCTATCCATTGAACTACGGGACCTGTTGTATCAAATAACTCTCAGAACTTCTATTCTATCCCCGCCTGAACGTTCCATTCGGTACGGGCGGGCATTGAACCCTGCCTGCCGGCAGGCAGGTACGGGACCTGCTAAAAACCGAGGGCGCAAAAATAATAGTTTCCCGGCATTTTTACTCTTTAAATCGCTACTTTCATTGTCTTATAATTTTAACATGAAATCACGTATAGCTGTGCTCGTTTTATTATTCCTGGTGCTGCAGGTAAAATTGCAGGCTCAACAACCTTCTTCCAAAGCCCGCATCAATCATGTAGCTATTTATGTAATGGATGTAAAAAAATCAGGTGATTTTTATATCAATGTGCTTGGGCTTGATACTATCCCTGAGCCATTTCACGATGGAAAACACATCTGGCTGAAAATTGGTCCGGGTACCGCTATGCATATTATACAAGGGGCAGACATTAAAAAGGAATACTATAAAAACAATCATATCTGTTTCAGCGTGGCTTCGGTACCGGCATTTACTGATATTTTGAAGGAACATTCGATGGAGTGGGAAGATGTCAACGGTAAAAAAGGTAGTATCTCTTCCAGGGTAGACGGAATAAAGCAAATATGGCTTAAAGACCCAGACGGGTACTGGATAGAGGTAAATGATGCAAAAGATTAATGAGAGGCGAAAGGTAAAAGGTAAGAAGCCGCTCTACCTGTAACCTTCCGTCTTATACCCCCTACCTTTCACCTTCTATTTTTCGCATGCCACTTCCAAAAACCCACTTTCTATACACCAGGGTTTCCTATCTTTGCACCCCTAAAAAGTGCGTATGAAGTTTTACACATTACTTATTAAATACAGGCTTCCTTTAAGTTTTTTGGCTTTGGCATTGGCAATTGCGGTGAATATCTGGTCTGGATTTTGGCCAGCCTTTGCCTTGTATTTTGTTGCACTGGTGGGTATTGTCAGCCATTTTCTTTTTGGACCCATGCGTTTAATACAGGGATACATGGAGGATGGTGATATTGAAGGTGCTCAAAAGGTGTTAGACTCTATCCGCTTTCCTAATCTTTTGATTAAGCCTGTGCGCAGTGTTTATTATTTTTTAAAATCAAATCTTGCGCTTTTTAAACAGGATTTTGATACTGCAGAGGTACTGATGAAAAAAAGCCTGAGTTTGGGCATGCCAATGAAAGAAACGGAAGGCGCTGCTTATTTTCAGTTAGGCAGTATTGCTATGCAAAAAAGCAATATGAAACAGGCGGAAGAATATATTCGTAAAGCTATCCGGGCAGGCTTGCCAGACAAAGAAAATACGGCCGCTGCTTATTTGCAGATGTGCCAGATTTTTATCAACAAAAGAGAATTCCGCGCAGCTAAAGATTATTTCAGAAAAGCTAAAGAGCAAAAGCCTACAACAGCGCAGGTGGTTGATCAGATTAAACAGATTGAAAAGTATATCAGCCGCATTCCGGGTTGATGTAATACCGCCAACGTACAAACGCAAAAAAGCCGCAATATTTATTTTGCGGCTTTTTTGTAAAAGTAATGTACTTTAAGAAAAAAAATAAAATCAGTGACGTGCTCATCAAATGGTTTCAACGGCTGTTTGCGGTTAACGCATTACTTTCTGTTGTAAAATTATTGAAGCATTTTAAGGTAAACAATACTACAAAGTGGTTATTATTAATGTTTTAACTTTAGTTGTAGGTTTTTACGTACTGATGTATAGTACAAATATTACTGTTAATTAGCCATGTAAGGAATAGCAACAATGCATGTACGTTAGCAATAAAGGAGTTATTGACAACAATAACATCAATAAAATTGAGGCAATAGAAATGTAAATTGAACACTGCAACTGTGCTTTTGAAAATAGAAAATATTGGAGACGATTTTTTGTTGTATGTAGAAAACATTCTACTTATGTAAAGTAAATTGGATGGAGAATGAAGAATAAGGAGCAGATTTTTTTTGAAAACTATAACAAACTTAACCCTCAACAAAGAATTGCTGTTGATAGTATTGAGGGTCCGGTGATGGTAATTGCAGGCCCAGGTACCGGCAAAACGCAAATATTGGCAACCCGCATCGGTAAAATTTTATTAGATACAGATGTAAGTCCTGATAATATCCTTTGTCTTACATATACTGATGCTGGTGTAGTGGCAATGCGCAGAAGGTTGCTTCAGTTTATTGGCCCTGATGCATACAAAGTAAACATCTATACCTTTCATGCTTTTTGTAATGATATTATACAGGAAAATCTCTCACTGTTTGAAAAGAACGCGCTTGATGCCATCTCTGACCTGGAGAGAATTCAATTGTTTAAAGAGCTGATAGATACATTGCCGAAAAATAATCCACTCAAGCGTTACAGAGGTGATGTTTATTTTGAAATAAACAATCTGCAATCTTTATTCAGTACAATGAAAAGAGAAGGATGGACACCTGAATTTATTAACCAGAAAATTGAAGATTATATTCATGATTTGCCGGAGCGGGAAGAATTTAAATATAAAAGAAAGTATAAAAATTTTAATGCCGGCGATATTAAGCAAGACAAAATAGATGAAGAGAAAGAGAAAATGACCAAACTAACAGCAGCAGTAAATGAGTTTGATCGTTTTCAGCAGATGATGCGGAAAAGAAACCGCTACGATTTTGATGATATGATCAATTGGGTAATTAAAGCTTTCCAGGAAAACAAAAACCTGTTGGCAAATTACCAGGAACGTTTTCAATATATACTGGTAGATGAATACCAGGATACAAGCGGAACGCAAAACCGGTTAATAGAATTATTGATCAGTTATTGGGATAAACCTAACGTGTTTGTGGTAGGCGATGATGACCAGAGTATATTCCGTTTCCAGGGCGCCAATATTGAGAACATGATGGACTTTGCAGACAGCTATAAGAACGATCTGCTTACAGTAGTGCTTACAGATAATTACAGATCGGTACAACCTATATTGGATGCTTCTAAAGTACTTATCAACCGCAATACAGAAAGACTGGTTAATAAAATTGATGGGCTGAGCAAGGAACTGCTGGCAGCTAATACTGCCATCAACCATCTTACAAATCTTCCTGTTATATACCAGTACCAAACGCAGCGGCATGAAATGATTGGTATTGTACAACAGGTGCAGCAGTTGTTGAACAATGGAATAAGTGCTGGTGAGATCGGAATTATTTACAAAGAGAATAAGTACGGCGATACACTTACACAATATTTTAAGCTGCTGAATATACAGGTATATAGCAAACGCAGGTTGAATATACTGGAATTGCCGCTGGCACAAAAAATTATACTCTTGCTTAAATATCTTGCTGCCGAACATGATATTCCATATGGTGGCGATGAAATGCTGTTTGAATTATTGCATTTTGACTGGTTTCATATTCCTGCTATTGAAATTGCAAAGCTTTCATTAGAGGTAGCGGAACAAAAGTATGATAAGAAGTCAACCTCCATTCGCAGATGGTTGATTGAGCAATCGAATGCACCCGCTAAAGATCTGTTTACACCGGCTATGCACGATGGATTAAAAAAGGCAGCAATAGTAATAGAAGAGCTGATTGCGGATGTTCCTAATATTACACTGCAAATGCTGTTTGAAAATATTATCAGGAAGGCAGGTGTGCTGAATCATATAATGCAGGATGCTGACAAGCACTGGCAGTTACAGGTACTTACCGGTTTGTTTGATTTTATAAAAGATGAAACGCACCGGAGCCCTCTTATGAATCTGCAACAGTTGGTAAGTTTGATAGAACTGATGGAAAAAGAAGACATATCATTACCGCTGATACAAACAACAGGCAGTGACAAAGGTGTAAACCTGATGACGGCTCATGGCTCAAAAGGTCTGGAATTTGAGTATGTTTTTTTTGCAGGATGCAATGCCGCTTCCTGGGAAAAAAAACGCAAGCCAGGCGGTGGATATAGTTTGCCCGATACCATGTTTGTTTCTCAACCTAAGCAAAAAGAGGAAGAAGAATTGCGACGTTTGTTTTATGTAGCCCTCACAAGAGCTGAAAAGCATTTGTATATTTCTTATGCTGCATTAAAACCCGATGGAAAAGAACAGGAGCCATCAATGTTTATTGCGGAAATACAGGATCAGATCCCAGAGATACAATCTGAATCTATATCTATTCCTAAAGACGTGGAAGATAATTTCAGCGTACTGGAGTTTCAGCAATTGGCGCCTGAAATAGAAAAGATGGAAGAACATATGATCAGCCGTTTGCTGGAAAAGTTTTCTATGAATGTTACGGCTCTTAATAACTATCTGAAATGTCCATTAGAATTTTATTTCAAAAATCTCATCCGCATTCCTTCTCCTAAAAATGAAGCGACTGAATTTGGTTCCTCCGTGCATTATGCATTGGAAAAATTGTTTCGCAAAATGCAGGACAGCGGTAAAAATCAATTCCCATCTAAAGAAGAATTTATTGACGATTTTGAATGGTACATGCGCAGGCACAGGGAGAGCTTTACACGTGAGCAGTTTTCACGCAGAATGGAATATGGTCAGCAGATATTGAGTAATTACTACGATAAATACATATTTGAATTCAATAAAATTGTTTCTATAGAAAGAAACATCAGGAATGTGGTGGTAAAAGGAGTGCCATTAAAAGGTAAGTTGGACAAGCTTGAGTTTGATGGCAAAGCAGTAAATGTAGTTGACTACAAAACAGGTGATCCTGATAAGGCAATACCAAAGTTAAAAGGTCCGAATGATAAATTACCCAATGGTGGAGATTATTGGCGGCAGGCAGTATTTTATAAAATCCTGATTGATGAATCAAAACAAAATGATTGGCAGGTATTGAGCGCTGAGTTTGATTTTATTGAACCGGATAAAAAGAAAAATTTCCGTAAGGAAAAAGTAGTTATTACGCCCGCAGATATTACTACAGTAATTGAACAAATAATGACCACCTGGCAAAAAATTCAAAACAGGGATTTTTATACAGGCTGCGGAAAAGAAGATTGTCATTGGTGCAATTTTGTAAAAACCAACCAACTTGCGGTAGCATTGCACGAAATAGAAGAAACTGAGCCTGAATCAGAATAACCATGTCTAAAATTTAGAAGATAATTGGGAATTAAACCCGGCGATTGTAGGGCAAACCAGCTAAGTTTGCAAAGTTTGATACGGATATAACCGGATAGGCGATGAAAAAAATTGTTTACATTCTTATTACTGTTGTTTTTCTTTACAAGATTCTTTTTCTTACTTCAGGATGTGCGCAGATTGTTCCGCCTACGGGTGGCCCCAGAGACTCTATTCCTCCTGTGATGTTAAGTGCTGTGCCTAAAGATTCAATGCTCAATTTCAAAGGCAACAAAATCGTGCTCACATTTGATGAATACATTCAGTTGGAAAGAGCAGAAGAACAATTGGTGATTTCTCCTGTGCCTAAAGTATCGCCTATTATTGAAGCAAGGTTAAAGGAAGTTACTATCAGGATAAAAGATACGCTGGAAGATAATACTACTTACAGCATCAATTTCGGAAAGTCTTTAAAAGATTTGAACGAAGGCAATCCCTATAAAAATTTTACTTATTTATTTTCTACAGGCAGCTTTATAGATAGTGGCTCTTTATCGGGTAAAGTAATTGTTGCTAATACAGGAAAACCAGATAGCACATTAATTGTAATGCTGCATCGCAATTTTACCGATTCGGCGGTAATGAAAGAAAAGCCACGTTATTTTGCCCGGTTGGATAGTTTGGGTAGATTTTTCTTTAATAATATCGCGCCAGGCAAGTACAATATTTTTGCTTTGAAGGATGTTTCGGGACAAAAGTTATATATGCGCACGAGTGATGTTTTCGCTTTTTATGATAGCGCCATTATTGTTTCAAACAGAAGTATGCATCCGGTGTTATATGCTTTTGCAGAAGAGCCTGAAGAGAAACGTCCACCATCCTCGTCAGGCTCAGGTCCGGGGTCTGGTACAAAAAAGCCAGGCAAACCAAAAAAGGAAAACAAGCTTACGTATACTACCAATCTTGAAACCAATCAACAGGATCTGCTGTCAGATCTGCAGTTAAAATTTAATGATTCGCTGGTTAGTTTCCGTAATGATAAACTTCATTTCACAGACAGCAATTTTCACCCCATCAGCGGCTATACGTTGCAGCGGGATACCACCGGTAAAATCGTATCGCTTAAATATCCATGGAAAGAAGGTGAACATTTCAGGCTGCTACTGGAAAAAGATATTGCGCAGGATTCTTCGGGATACCAACTGGCAAAAAGCGATACGCTGAAATTCAAAACAAAAATGAACAGCGATTACGGTACGTTGAAACTTCGTATAAGAAACCTGGATACTGCTCAGCATGTAGTGTTTTTATTTTATAAAGCAGATAAGGTAGAACTGGCGCAGCCTGCAACCGGCAAACAGATTGATTTTAAATTGTTTCAAACAGGCGATTACGAGATCCGCATTTTGTACGACGCAAATAAAAACAACAAATGGGACCCGGGCAATTACATTAGAAAAATTCAGCCCGAAAAAGTGGTTGTAGACGGTAAGAAATATAATATCAGGGCAAATTGGGATAATGAAATTACTATTGAACTGCCCGCCAAGATGCCGCCTGATAAACTATAAAGGTTTGTATTATAAAACACATCAAGCTGCAACATCAAACTTCACTTACCTTTGCGTATGCAAATTTCTTCTTCCTTACTTGAAAATGCAGTGAATGAATTTGCCCGCCTGCCGGGAATAGGAAAAAAAACAGCGCTTCGGTTAGTGCTTCATCTTATTAAACAAACACCCGAAGAAGTACTTCGCTTTAGCGATACCGTTAGCAGAATGAAAAACGAAATTAAATTCTGTACGGTATGCCATAACATATCTGATGGTCAGGTGTGTAATATATGTGGCAATCCTGCTCGCAAAAAAGAAACCATTTGCGTGGTAGAAACCATCCGGGATGTTATTGCCATAGAAAGCACGCAGCAATTCAGTGGGTTATATCATGTATTGGGGGGAGTTATATCTCCTTTAGATGGAATAGGCCCGGATCAACTGCATATAGATACCCTTGTAAACAGGGTACAGTCGGGCGATGTACAGGAAGTGATTTTTGCGCTTAGTCCCAACATACAGGGCGATACCACCATTTATTACATCCAGAAAAAATTACAGCCCTATAATATAAAAGTCACCACTATAGCAAGAGGTATTTCTTTTGGCGGCGAACTGGAATATGCCGATGAACTAACCCTTGGGCGTAGCCTTCAGAACAGGATGCCGGTAGAGAAATATGTATCGCATTAGTGGTAAGATGTAAGTAGTAAGTATGTGGTACGTAAAAAATAAAAATAAACACTGTCTTTCGTTTGCTATCTACATTTAATTATTTGCATTCTGTCATGCGGTCTTTGGTGCCGCCGCGCTGCCTGCTTACCGCTGCCTTCTGCCTTTTTGTGACCGCTGATGGCTGATTGCCGATAGCTTTCAGCCTCTTTTTTCCTTTCAATTTCCTTCCCTATCTTTGCATCTCGTTACAGGCGGATTTGTTTATTGTTCGGCCTTTTAATAGAACTAATAAACGTCAAACAAACTCCTCAAAAGTTTCCAAGCGTTTATATAGCCCAGCAACACTTGTTCCGCCCGAGGCATTTACTTTTAAATGAATGGTCATGCATAATATAAGAGAAGAACTTCAGAAACGGATCCTCATTATTGATGGCGCAATGGGAACCATGATCCAGCGGTATAAACTTGTTGAAGCTGATTACAGGGGAGCGCAGTTTAAAGATTGGCATAAAGATGTAAAAGGAAATAATGATCTGCTGAGTATTACGCAACCGCAGATTATTGTTGAAATACATAAACAATACCTTGATGCGGGCGCTGATATTATTGAAACCAATACTTTCAGCAGTACCAGCATTGCCATGGCCGATTACGACATGCAGTCGCTGGCCTATGAGTTAAATGTAGCTTCTGCAAAATGTGCAAGGGAAGCCATTAAGCAAAACGGAAAAACTGCCTGGGTAGCAGGAGCCATTGGTCCGCTTAACAAAACATTATCCCTTTCTCCCGATGTTAATAATCCCGGTTACCGAGCCGTAACTTTTGATGAAGTGGTAGAAGCATATTACGAGCAAATAAGAGGATTAATAGATGGCGGTGTAGACATACTGTTGATAGAAACTATTTTTGATACACTCAATGCCAAAGCAGCCATTTTTGCCATAAAGAAATTTTTCAGAGAACATCCAGGCACTCCCCAAAAGGAAATTATGATCAGCGGAACTATTACGGATGCATCCGGAAGAACTTTAAGCGGTCAAACGCTGGAAGCTTTTTATACTTCGGTTGCACATGCCAAACCATTGAGTGTTGGATTGAACTGCGCATTAGGCGCAAGCGAAATGCGCCCGCATATCGCGGAATTATCGCATATCGCTTCTTGCTATGTATCAGCGTACCCTAATGCGGGCTTACCCAACGCCATGGGTGAGTATGATGAAGAGCCACATCAAACAGCACATTTTTTAGAAGATTGGGCGAAAGAAGGATTTGTAAATATAGTGGGTGGATGCTGTGGCACTACCCCTGATCACATAAAGCATATTGCAGATAACGTAAAAGGGATACAGCCGCGAGTGTTACCGATAGTGGAGAAAGAGCTTGTAATGTAAGATTTGATATTTGAAATTGATAAAGGCTGAAAGATGACAGCTGACAGCCCAAAGCTGATATGGTCTATTTCTCTTTTTGCTGACTAAAGTGTTAAATACTTGCTAACCTAAAAAAGTAAATATGAAAACATCAAACCATGCGGTATCTGTTATTGGTGAAAAAGAAATTGTAGAGAAGATTTATATTATCCGCGGTGTAAAAGTTATGCTGGATAAAGATCTGGCAGAAATGTATGGAGTGCCTACTTTTCGTTTGAACGAAGCTGTAAAAAGAAACCATGGTCGGTTTCCGGAAGACTTTATGTTTCAATAGACAGACGCTGAATTCAAAATCTTGATATCGCAATTTGCGATATCAAGTTGGGGAGGTACCAGGAAAATGCCATATGCGTTTACAGAACAAGGTGTTGCAATGCTTTATTCTGTACTCCGGTCAGAAAGAGCGACCCAGGTAAATATCCAGATTGTAAGAGTATATACGCGGATGAGGCAATTGCTTTTAGATAATAAAGACCTTTGGATGAAGATTGAAAAAATAGAGCAGGCTTTAGCAAAGAAGGATGAGGAAGTGCAGGCTATTTTTAAAGTATTGAAAAATTTACTGGTGAGAGAAGAGAAACCGAGAGAACCTATTGGTTTCAAAATTCCCAGAAAAAAATAATAGCCATTTGTAGAAGATATTAGAAAGAGAAAATAGAAAATGAATTTGAGGTCGCAATTTGCGACCTCAAATTCATCTAAAAGAAAAAACCGAAAACTGATAGCTGAAAGCTGACAGCCCATCGCTGACAGCCCAAAGCTGATAACTGAATAACAATTATGTCTGAACCTGTAGTTATAAAACCTTTTTTACGTTTATCAGGTCTTGAGCCATTAGTAGTTCGGCCTGAAACAAACTTTATTAATATAGGCGAAAGAACCAATGTTACCGGTTCAAAGAAATTTGCGCGTCTCATCAAGGAAAATAAATACGAAGAGGCATTAAGTGTAGCAAGGCAACAGGTAGAAAATGGAGCGCAGGTTTTAGATATTAATATGGATGATGCACTACTGGATGGCGTACAGGCTATGGCTACATTTATCAATCTTGTGCAGAGTGAGCCAGATATTGCGAAGATTCCTATTATGATAGATAGCTCAAAGTTTGAGATTATTGAGGCAGGGCTTAAATGCGTGCAGGGCAAGTGCATAGTGAACTCCATCTCCATGAAAGAAGGAGAAGACAAATTTATTCAGCAGGCAATTATTTGCCAGAGCTATGGTGCTGCAGTAATTGTAATGGCATTTGATGAGCAGGGACAGGCAGATACGAAGGAGAGAAAAGTAAGCATCTGCCACAGAGCCTATAAAATATTAACCGAACAGGTAGGCTATGATCCGCAGGATATTATTTTCGACCCTAACATATTTGCTGTAGCAACAGGTCTTGAAGAACACAACAACTATGGAGTGGATTTTATTGAAGCTACCCGTGAAATAAAACAGTTGATGCCACTTACGGGGGTAAGCGGTGGTGTTAGTAATTTGTCTTTCTCTTTTCGGGGTAATGAGCCCGTGCGTGAAGCTATGCATTCGGTGTTTTTATATTACGCTATTAAAGCGGGGATGAATATGGGTATTGTGAATGCAGGGCAACTGGTAGTATACGATGAAATAGAACCAGAACTTCGACATTTATGTGAAGATGTAATACTAAACCGTAATAATGAAAACAACGAGGCAACTGAAAAGTTGATTGCTTTTGCAGAAACAGTAAAAGCAAAAGGAAAAGTAGAGGTAAAGAATGAAGCATGGCGAAAGGAAAGTGTAGAAGAACGATTGAAACATTCGCTTGTAAATGGCATTACAGACTATATAGATGTAGATACAGAAGAAGCCCGGTTAAAATATCCTAAACCCTTGGAAGTGATAGAAGGCCCGCTGATGGCAGGCATGAGTGTGGTAGGAGATCTGTTTGGCGCGGGGAAAATGTTTTTGCCACAGGTGGTAAAATCTGCCAGGGTAATGAAGAAATCTGTGGCATGGCTTACGCCTTTCATTGAAGAAGAAAAGAAAAATAATCCTTTAGCCAGTAACGGTAATGTGCCCCGTATACTTCTTGCAACCGTTAAAGGCGATGTACATGATATCGGAAAAAATATTGTGGGTGTTGTATTAGGCTGCAATGGTTACGACATTATTGATATGGGCGTAATGGTGCCTACTGATAAAATTCTTGACACTGCTGAAAAAGAAAAAGTAAATATCATTGGTTTAAGCGGACTTATTACACCATCACTTGATGAAATGGTAAATGTGGCCCATGAAATGAAACGCAGAGGTATGAATTTACCATTGCTGATTGGTGGGGCTACAACATCACGCATGCATACTGCGGTGAAAATTGCTCCTCAATATGACAATGGTGTGATTCACGTATTGGATGCAAGCCGTAGTGTAACAGTAGCAGGCTCATTGCTAAATGAGCAGAAGGCATCCTTTCTCGATAAAACAAAAGAAGAATACCTGAAGCTTAAATCTGATTTTGAAAATAAAAAAACTGTAAAGCAGTACTTGTCTTTTGAACAGGCGCAGGAAAATAAAACAGTGATTGAGTGGGAAAATTATACGCCGCCTGTTCCAACATTTACCGGTACTAAAGTTTTTAATGCTTTTGATCTTGCTGAATTAAGAAACTATATTGACTGGAAGCCGTTTTTTATTTCCTGGGAACTCCACGGAAATTTTCCACAGATACTTACAGATGAGAAGGTGGGAACAGAAGCAACCAAATTATACAAAGATGCCAATAAGCTATTGGATACCATCATCCGGGAAAAATGGCTGACAGCACAAGGTGTTATCGGTTTCTGGCAGGCGAACAGCGATGGAAAAGATACTATTACAGTAAACCATAATGGTGAAGTATTACACCTTCAATCGTTACGTCAACAAATAAAAAAGGCGCCTGGTCAACCAAATTTAAGTTTGAGTGATTTTATAAAACCAAGGAGCCTATCCCCCGCCCTTTCCGAAGGAAAGGGAGATCCGGCTGCAAAGGCCCATGACGCAGGCTTTGGTTATCAAACGGCAGACCCGACGATATATAGACTTTTTAAAGAATATGCGATACAGCAAAAGCAAAATCCGACGGAAGCGGAAACGGTATTGTGGCAGCTTTTGAAAGGAAAGAAACTTGAGTCGTATAAATTCCGGCGGCAGCATATTATTCTGCAATTCATAGCTGATTTTGTTTGCTTACGCAAAAAGTTGATTATAGAGTTAGATGGGGGAATTCACGATTTGCCTGAATCCAAAATCAACGATCAGCAAAGAACTGAGATATTAGAAGAGAGGGGTTTTAAAGTTATAAGATTCAGCAATCAGGAAATGTTATATAACACCAACAATGTGCTGAACACAATTACTGAAGCATTGAACCACCTACCTGACGTGGATAGTAGTAGCGAAGAAGCAGAAGTCCTCTCCTTCGGAGAGGATTTAGGAGAGGCTGGCTTTTCGGATTTCATTGGTGCCTTTTCCGTAACTATCAAAGGCATCGAACCTCACATCAAAAGATTTGAAGCTGCTTTCGACGATTACAACAAGATAATGCTGCAGGCATTATGTGATCGTTTAGCGGAGGCATTTGCCGAATGCCTGCATGAAAAAGTGAGAAAAGAGTACTGGGGTTATGTAAAAGATGAATACCTGAATAATGAAGATCTCATCAAGGAAAAATACCAGGGCATACGCCCCGCACCTGGCTATCCTGCATGCCCTGATCATACAGAGAAATACAAATTGTTCGAACTATTGGGGGGTGAAGAAGCAACGGGTATCCATCTTACAGAATCATTAGCTATGTTTCCCGCATCATCTGTTTGCGGCTGGTATTTCAGTCATCCACAAAGCCAGTATTTTGGCGTGGGTAAGATACAGGAAGACCAATTTGACGATTATGTTCAGCGTAAAGGAATGAGTAAAGATGAGATGGAGAAATGGTTGAGACCAGTGATGGAATGATTTGAGCAATCTCCACTTATTCCATGAAACAAAAGACTGAAATGTTAAGCAATCTTTAAAACCGCACTAATTTTTGCTGGTAATGTAAAGAAGCGCAACATTCTGGTTATATCCTGTGTCAGCGACGTATAGTTAACTCATAGCATGAAGAAATTTACCAGACTGGCTTTTGCTGTATTGTTTCTTTCTCCTGTTTTATCTCAAGCTCAAAATGGACTTGAACCCTTTATTGGATATGGCATTGATGTTAATAACAAGCAGCCGTTAAGCCAGTTTAATGTTGGTTTGCAAATTCCGATTATCAAAAAGCCTATATACCAGATGTTGATTGGTGTGCGCGGTAGTGTTCCTGTAAATAGTCATACCGGCACTGATGCGGCTTACACCTATGACCAGGCATTGCCTTTGAGTATTACAACTCGATATAAAACTAAATTTTATTCGGCTGCAATTACGCTTACAAACAGATTTAAAGTTGTTTCATGGGCACGCAAAAACACTGTTTCTGCTTTCGTTAATGTTGGATTTGGACGTCTTAGCATCCAGGCGCGGCACGATAATTATGATATGGATAAATATACTGTGCTTAATCCACACAGCTCATTGGCAGTAGAAAATTTATTAGCGGGAGCTGGTATTCAATATAAGCGTAAGCTGAATACTGGTTATTTTTTTGTGCAGGGAGAAGTGGTTGCTCCTCCTTTTGACAAGCATCCGGATAATTATAATTTTAAAACGCCTGTACCACTTTCTATCAACCTGGGTTATGGTATTGTATTTAAAAAGAGAGATAGATGAGAAAATTAGTTTTGATAAGATGGGCTGTTATTTTCGCTATGACAGTAATACTTGTATCATGTGAAAAAAATGATACAGTATTTATTGAAGATGATGACGCGCAAGATCTATCGATTTTTTCGGATAAGGGAAACAATGTAATGTCGTGTTATATTAATGGTAAGTCCTTTCGTACTAGAGATCGAATACTATATTATGGCTATCGAACTGTTCAGACTGCTGAATTAGCTTTGCTTAAAGATTCTTCAGCTTCAAACAATGATACGTTGGTAATTGAATGGGAGTCCGATCCATATTCTTCCGGCATCCAAACCGTTAGCCTTGTATTAAGCGTTAAAAAGGGCTTTTCTTATAGTGATTTTAATTTACTTCAAGATCAAAGATTATCAATTGATGGGATTAGCGGATATTTTATGATTAACCAAGACAGATCGCAAAAGGGAATCGGCAGTATTTATTTTCATCAGGCATTGCTTATGCAGAGCAATGCTGTAGAAATCGAGGGCCAGCTTTCAGGAATTTTTGAGGCAACCTTGCCTTCTTATAAAATTACCCGAGGGCGATTTGATCATTCGCTGCCTGTGGGATACCCGGATGGTGTTGTTTTCTTTTGAATTTGAGTAAACTCATAATCCTCCGCTTATCCCACTCACAAAATCATCTAGCGACATTTGAGGATGTTTCCAGAAATGCCCCAGCCGAACAATCACGCTATTGTTGGCAGGGTTGATGTAGATGTACTGACCCAATATACCCAATGCATAAAATGAAGCACCTGCATGTTCCACATAATATTTTTTTACACCTTCTTTGGTTGTAAAAACACTTACTTTTTCATTTGAGATGTTGATAGAAGGACCTGCCGCCATTGCAGATGCGGAATCAGTAAATTCCTGGTAAGTTTCTGTGCCCCAAAACTGGTTTCGGTATCCTTCCCATTTTGTCATGGAGTCAACACCAGTGGTATTGTTTATCCATTCTTTACTCAAAATATGTTTGCCATTCCATTCTCCTTTATGCAAATACAGATCACCAAATTTTGCAAAATCTCTTGCTGTTGCGTTCAATCCAGCGTATGCAATTTCTCTTTTGTGTTTGTCTGTGGTCCAGGTGCCATTTGTTTCCATACCCAATGGCTGCCATAATTTTTGTTGAAGGTATTCGCTGATGTGCATGCCAGTTGCCCGTTCAACTATCATGGCAAGCAGTAAAGTATTGATGCTTTGATACTCCTGTTTGCCGGGAGGTTCTTTGATTTTTACTTTGTATACGTAAGGTGTAATATTGGGGCGAAAGGCCATTTTTATGGCGTCGTCCTTTAACCCATAACTGCCCTCATTCCACTTGAGCCCGCTTCGCATATCCAACAAGTGTTGAATGGTTATTTGCTTAAAACGCTCATCTTTTTTTATAAACTCCGGCAGGTAATCAGTCATAGGTTCCTGCAGCGATTTTATTTTCCCTTCCTCAAAACAAATCCCGGTTAAGGTTCCAACAAATGATTTTACTACAGAGAATGAAGGAAGTAAAGATGTTTGATCAAAGCCATCAAAATACTTTTCATAAATAATACTATCGTTTCTCACAATCAGAAAAGCGGCTGTTTCAGTATTAATTAACTCCGTATCTAACTTAGCCTTCGAGGTCTGAAATTTTTCCTGGTTATCTCCTTCAAAAAAATGAAAGCTGTTATCGCCTTTGTTGATAGTGGTAAAAGGTAAATGTTTGTGAGAGGTTAAGGTAAGATGCCTGTTATTATATGCTCTTAGCACATAGCAGGAAGAAAGACAGGAACAAAAAAGAACTATACAAAATATTCGCATAGTATAAATATAGTCGGCACAACGTAACCGATCATTAAAAAGTTATCTTAAAATTCAATTTTTTATTATACCCAGTCATTTTAATAAATTCGCTGCCTGGTTACACTTTTTTAACCCCTGGTTTTACAGATTTAATTACGAAAGATGAAAGCAAGAGTATTAAAAATTCACCCTAAAGATAATGTACTGGTAGCGCTTACCAACCTGAAAAAAGGAGAAAATATTGAATATAACGGCGAAACCTACGCGCTTGTAGATGATGTGGATGCCAAGCATAAATTTTTTATTACCGATATGAAAACCGGTGATTCGGTATATATGTATGGCGTGTTGGTAGGCAAATTGCAGTTTGATGTGCCCAAAGGTGGTAGAATGACAACTGAGAATACAAAACATGCGGCTGATCCGTATGCATATCGTGCGGCTAAATTTGAATGGCATGCGCCGGATGTTTCAAAATTTGCGGGTAGAACATTTAATGGGTATCATCGCAGCGATGGTACAGTAGGTACAGCTAATTACTGGCTTTTTCTGCCAACTGTATTTTGCGAAAACAGGAACCTTGATGTAATAAGAGAAGCCTTGCACAATGAATTGGGCTACGCAGTTACAGATAAATATAAATCCTACGCTAAATCTTTGGTGGAGGCATTTAAAGAGGGCGCAGATTTAGGTGCTGTTGATATAGCGGCGTTAGAACCCGATCCAAAGCAAAGAAGAGTATTTAAAAATATTGATGGTATCAAGTTCCTGAACCACCAAATGGGCTGCGGCGGAACCCGGCAGGATGCCAAAACTTTGGGCGAATTGCTGGCTGCCTATTCAGATCATCCCAATGTTGGTGGCATTACTGTACTGAGCCTGGGCTGCCAGAACCTGCAGGTACAGGATTATCTTAAATACCTGAAAGAGCGTAACCCCAATTTTAATAAACCGCTCTATATTTTTGAACAGCAGCAGTCGCAAAGCGAAGAACAACTGGTGGCTGAAGCCATACGTAAAACTTTTGTCGGGCTTACAGAATTGAATAAACTCGAACGTACGCCTGCGCCTCTTTCTGATATGTGTGTTGGGGTAAAATGCGGTGGTAGCGATGGATTCAGTGGTATTTCTGCTAATCCCGCAGTTGGTTATTGCGCCGACTTACTGGTAGGGTTAGGCGCTAAAGTATTGCTGGCAGAATTTCCCGAATTGTGTGGCGCTGAACAGGAACTGATAGATCGGTCTGTTGATGAACCTACCGCTCAGAAGTTTATTCATTTAATGAAGAGTTATGATGAACTGGCGCATAAAGTTGGTTCTGGGTTTCACATGAATCCTTCACCGGGAAATATTAAAGATGGATTAATAACAGATGCCATCAAATCAACAGGCGCAGCAAAAAAAGGAGGTACTTCGCCCGTGGTAGATGTATTGGATTATACGGAGAAGGTAAAGAAGCCAGGATTGAGCCTGGTTTGTACGCCAGGTAATGATGTAGAAGCTACCACTGGCAAAACAGCTTCAGGATCAACGCTCATCTTGTTTACTACAGGATTAGGTACGCCCACTGGTAATCCTGTTTGTCCTACTATTAAAGTATCTACTAATTCATCATTGGCCAAAAGGATGAAGGATATTATAGATATTGATACCGGTGCTATTATTGAAGGAGAAAAGACCATTGAAGAAATGGGTGAAGAAATTCTTGAGTATTGCATAAAGGCTGCGAGTGGAGAAGTAATTCCGAAGGCAGTGCAGCTCAACCAGGATGATTTTATTCCATGGAAAAGGGGAGTGTCTTTATAGAGTGGTAAGAAGTAAGTCATAAGAAATAAGAAACGAAAATTATAATAATCTCTTAGAAAAGCTGGTATTGTGAGTAGAGCTCCTTCCCTTTGGGAAGGTCAGGATGGGCTTCTAAATTTAAATCAGCATGTTCAGATTAGATAATAAAACGGCGATTATAACTGGTGGTGGAAGCGGTATAGGAAAAGCTATTACTACCGTATTTGCAAAGCAAGGCGCTGAAGTATATGTTTTGGATATGGACGAAAAAGGTGCAACCGGTACGGTAAATGACATCAATAACGAAGGCGGTAAAGCTACTTTTATTAAATGCAATATTGCCAGCCAGCAGGAGGTAAAAACTGCTGTGAGTAGTGTTGTTGAAAAACATAATACGGTAGATATCCTGGTAAACAATGCCGGTATTGCACATGTAGGTCAGGCAGATACTACGTCTGAAGAAGATTTTGATCGGGTGGTTTCAGTAAATATTAAAGGAATTTACAATTGTCTGCATGAAGTAATTCCTTTTATGAAAACAAAGGGTGGTGTAATACTGAACATGGCTTCTATTGCCGCATTGGTTGGTATTCCTGACAGGTTTGTATATTCCGCAACAAAAGGTGCTGTTGCTGCAATGACTTTGTCGGTAGCAAAAGATTATCTTCATCAGCAGATCCGCTGCAATTGTATTTCTCCGGCAAGAGTACATACACCATTTGTAGATGGCTTCATCGCAAAAAATTATGCAGGCAAAGAAGCAGAGATGTTTGAGAAACTTTCTAAAACCCAACCAATCGGGCGGATGGCGCGTCCTGAAGAAATTGCACACCTGGCATTGTATCTTTGTTCAGACGAAGCTTCTTTTATTACTGGCTGTGATTACCCTATTGATGGAGGTTTTGTTAAATTAAATAATTGACAGGCTGGTAAAAACGGGAGAACAATTTTTAATGATCATCTTCGTTTGCACCCCAAACTGGTAGCATGAAATTATATTATTTGTTGTGTGTGCTGTTGTGCTTTTGCATGTTATCCTGCAAAAAACAAACAGAAGTGGATGAATCAACGCTACCTCACCTTATTTTCAGGCTCAGATTCGATTCCACACAGGCACGTCTCAATAATATGGGGCAACCTTCGTCTGTTCCTGCAGGTCATGCTGCCCAAAGCCCCGTAATGAATAATATTGCTGTACATTATGTGGAACTCGCCAGTGATGCATCTACCGCTTTGGGAAAGGGTTTAATACTGTATAAAACGCCTGAAACCATCAAAGGTGGTGATACTGCCATTGATTACGACAAACTGGTTTTAACCGGCGATAACCAGGTTTTTTTTGCACTTCCTCTCAAAGATGTAGCAGCAGGAAATTATGAATGGTTGCGTATTTCGCTGGCTTATCAAAACTATACCATACAACTGCATATAGACACCACTATCAATGATTCTACAGTTGTTGATCAGGATGTGAGTGGAACTATTGCATCATTCATTGGCTATAATACCTATATCAGTTCTTACCAAATTCAAGCCCAGTCTGTTACTTTAAATGAAAACCGCAAACAGGGTTACTGGGGTTTTGAAACAATCATTAATAGCACCAGTTACACTACTACCGGTCAATCGCCCGAAGGAGCTACCACTGTAGTAAATCCTATTTTTGATACCTCTCCAATACCGGCCGGTTCCTGTGTAGTAACTGCGGCTTTTAATCCGGGCAAATTAACGATTACCGGAAATGAAACAGGTAATATTATTGTTGAGGTATCTCTTTCTACCAATAAAAGTTTTGAGTGGGAAGAAATAGTGCCTAATGGCAAGTGGGATCCCCTGCAGGGAGAGAAAGTGGTAGATATGGGAATAAGAGGAATAATGCCTGTCATCCAATAATTTATTTTCCATAGCAGGAAGGATCATTTTTGCGCATTACCCTTTCAGGTTGAGGGTGAATAACAAATCCAAATTGCTCGTATAGTCCATGTGCGTCCTGCGTTACCAGCATCCAGTTGCGGAAGCCCTGGAACTGAGGGTAATCAAGTATGGTTTGCACCAACCATTTTGATAATCCCTGCCCTCTGTAATCCGCATCAATAAACACATCACCAATATATCCAAACGTTGCCTTATCGGTAATAGCTCTTGCAAAGCCAACCTGTTGATCATTTTTATAAACACCAAAACAGGTTGAGTTTTCAATAGATTTTTTTACTATTTCAATGGGAATACCTTTGCACCAATAAGCCTCGTTACACAGGTAATTATGGATGTATGTTATATTCAGCAAAGCTTTATCTATTGAGATAAAATATGCTTCTCTTGTCCACCTGTTTGTATCCATGCAATTTATTTTTCTGCGCTATTCCTCAAATAAATCTGCCGCTATTCCATCAGCAAATAATTTTCCTTGCGAAGTTAGTGTGATGTTGGTATCATTTACAATTACTTTGCTATGCAGATAAGGCTGTAGTTTTTTTATAATAGTATTTGCCGATTGAGCGCCGAAACGATCTAAAAGATAATGCAGATCTATTCCTTCCATTGTTCTGATAGAGGTCATGATATACTCATTGAATTGCTGGGTTCCGGTAAGTATTTCTTCTTCTACCGGCAGCATATTCTTATTGAGTGCTGTAATGTATGCCGCGTTATTCGCAATATTCCAGCTCCGGATATTGGAGCCATTAAATGAATGGGAGGAAGGACCAAATCCATAATAAGGCTTGTTTTGCCAATAAGAGGTGTTGTGCCGGCTTCTTTTTTGAGGGAGAGAAAAGTTAGATATCTCATAATGTTCATACCCGGCTGTTTTTAGCCAGTCTATCAATTGCAGAAACTGCCTGGATTGCTGTTCTGCATCTGTGTCCTGCATTTTCTTCTTTTTAATGAGGGAGTCCAGTGCTGTTTTGGGTTCAACAGTGAGTGCATAACAGCTGATGTGTGGAACACCAAGGCTGGTAGCAGTATCAACATTGATTTTCCAGTTTTCATCAGGCAAGGTAGGTGTGCCGTATATAAGATCGATACTTAGATTGTCAAATCCGGCACCCTGCGCTTCGACAATACAATTTTTTGCATGAATTGCAGTATGAGCCCTGTTCATCCACGCAAGGTCTGTTTCAAAAAAAGATTGAACACCTATACTCAATCGGTTAATACCTGATTGTTTCCAATTTTGCAATATTGGTCTGGAAATATCATCAGGATTGGCTTCAAGGGTTATCTCTGCATCAGCAGCAATATTAAAATTTTTATATAGTGCGGAAAAAATTGGAGAGAGCTCGTCGTAATTCAACAGGCTTGGCGTGCCGCCACCAAAGTAAATGGTTTGTATAGTTTCAGATGGATTGCTTCTTATATTGATCTCTTTCAATAAAGCATGCAATAAATCGTTCTTGTGTTGCAATGATGTGGAAAAATGAAAATTGCAGTATAAACACGCCTGTTTGCAAAAAGGAATATGGATGTATATACCTGCCAATTGCTAATTGATTTTTGATTTCAGAATTATGCCTTTAGATTTGTTGCTGATGAACAGGCCGCGCTGCTTTTCAGGAATATGCATCTTCCTGCTGCTGTCGTTGTACGCCGGCGCGCAGGATAAATACAGGCTTCATTATTTTTTTGTTGACAAAGATACCACCTTCCATCCTGAAACTGTTAAGCTGCAAACCAGCTTTACTAATCAATCAGGCTGTAAACAATATCTTGATAAAATTTCTACTGTACTGAAAGCAGATGGATATATCAATGCTTCTCTTGACAGTATTGCCTTTGATAGTGTTGCTGCAAAAGTTTGGATGTATGTGGGAGAAAAATACCAATGGGTGAAATTAAATACAGACAATGCAGACAAGGAAATGCTTTCGGCAATAGGGTGGAACTCAAAGTATGTTATTAATGCTCCGTTTGATTTTGACAAGTTGCAATATTGGCAGGAGCGGATGCTGAATTATTATGAAAACAATGGGTATCCTTTTGCAAAGGTTGAATTAGATAGCCTGATAACAGATAATGAAAAGATATCTGCCAATCTTAAAACAGACAAAGGTCCAGTGTATGTTATTGACAGCATAAGAGTATATGGCAAAGCAAAAATCTCCAACTATTTTTTGCAGCGTTACCTGGGAATTGAAAACGGCTCTTTATATAAAAAAGATAAACTGCAGGCCGTAAGCAAACGCATTTTAGAACTGCCGTATGTAAAGGAAATCAAACCATGGGATATGACGATGAACGGCGCCGGATCTATTCTTAACTTATATATTGATCCTAAGAAAAGTAGCCAGGTAGATGTGCTGGTTGGCTTTTTGCCCGCCACCAATACTCCCGGAAGAACAAAACTGCAACTAACCGGCGAGGCCAATATCAATCTTAAAAATGCACTGGGCGCCGGAGAAACCATAGGTGTTAACTGGCAACAGATACAGATAAAATCTCCCAGGTTACACCTGCAGTATCAGCATCCATACATATTTAGTACCCCGTTTGGCATAGACTTTAATTTTGATCTGCTAAAAAAAGACTCCTCATTTCTTAATCTGAATGCACAGTTTGGTGTACAATATATTTCATCCGGCAAACAAACAGCCACGGTTTTCATCCAGAATCTTTCAACCAATGTACTGCTTGCGGGCATAGATACAGCACAGATCAGGGTTACAAAAAAATTGCCGGACTATATTGATATGAATAATACCAATCTTGGCATTCAATATATATATAACAACACAGATTATCGGTTTAACCCAAGAAAAGGAAATGAAGCAAACCTGATATTGTCTGCAGGTGTGCGCAAAATAAAACCTAATAATGAAGTGCTAAAGATGACAAAAGATGCATCGGGTAATGATTTTAATTATGCTTCTTTGTATGATAGTCTTGATAAAAAAACCTATTTGATAAGAGCAAAACTGTCGGGCGCTCATTATTTCAAAATGGGTAAACAGGCAGTGCTAAAGGCTGCAGTAAATGCCGGCGGAATTTATACGCGTAATATTTTCAGGAATGAAATGTTTCAGATAGGCGGCTATAAACTGCTGCGCGGATTTGATGAAGAAAGTATTTATGCAAGCAGCTATGCGGTAATGACAGCGGAATACAGGTTTTTTATTGGGCTTAATTCTTATTTTTTCGGCTTTACAGATGGAGGATGGGCTGATACCAAATCGTATACCGACGATTTAAAAAATGCACATACTTACCTGGGATTTGGTGTAGGTATGGCTTTTGAAACCAAGGCAGGCATATTTAATTTAAGTTATGCTGTAGGTAAAAGAGATGATGTGCCGCTGAGTTTCAGGCAGGCTAAAATACATTTTGGATTGGTAAGCCTGTTTTAAAATAAAGTAAATAGGAGTGAACGAATTAAAATATTTTTGCGCATCCATGAATAAAATAATGTTGTCAAGATTTATCGGAATATTTATTGCCATGCAAATTTTTCTGTCAATAAATATTTATGCGCAGGATGATTCATTGGCCACAAAAACTCCTTCTGAAATTCCTTCGATTATCAAAGATTCAGCAACCCCCAAGGCTGTTATTAAAAAGCCAAAGGTAGCTGTTGCAATAAAAGCAGATACAATCAGAACAGATACAATCAGAACAGATACAATCAGAATAGATACAATAGGAGCAGCAATAATAAAAGCCAAAGTTGATTCTGTTCAGATACCAAATAAGAAAGATACTATAGTAACTGCTCCGCCATATGGCACAGCGGTAGTTGATTTTATAAGCAAGCATCCTTATTTCAATACAGAATCAAATATTATAGCTATGCCTTCGCAACGTACCAGCATGGCAGCAAAGGATGAATTGTTTTATATAATGTGTGGCGTTCTTTTTTTTCTGGGAATTTTAAAAGTTGGGTTTCCTAAATATTTCCAGGATCTGTTTAATGTTTTCTGGCGATCTGCATTTCGTCAAAAGCAAATCCGCGATCAACTGCAGCAGGCAGGAATGACAACTTTATTGTTTAATATCTTTTTTGTTTTTAGTATAGCATTGTTTGCTTACCTCGTAATTCTATACTTCAAAGGAGCTGTTGCCAGCCCGTGGATATTATTTTCCATTTGCTTTTTCAGTATTGCTTTTGTGTATACTTTCAAATTTTTCATTTTAAAATTGTCCGGCTGGATGTTTGGGCAGGAGGAAGCCATCGATACCTACACTTTTATTGTATTTATGGTGAACAAGATATTGTCTATCCTGATCATTCCCTTTACGCTCATTCTGGCATTTTCAGACAGAACCTTTCAGCAGATTGCCTTTATGCTTTCCATCGTCCTGATAATTTTTTTGTTGATCTATCGTTTTATAGTATCCTACGTTGGAATGCGCAATGAGCTAAAAATTAATGGATTACATTTAGCATTGTATATATGCGGGTTCGAAATCGTACCTGTATTATTGATTTACAGATTGTTGGTGGATTTGTTTGCAAGAAGTTCTTAACTTTGCGCAATAAATCATTGCCTCATACAGATAAACATATAGTAAAACAGGAAACGATGGCAGGAAACATTTCTGTTGTGTCCATTAAAAAGGTACTGATTACTCAACCGCGCCCAGATTCAGATAAATCTCCTTATTTTGAGCTGGCGAGAAAGCATAGTGTGGAGTTAGACTTCTTCCCCTTTATCAGGCTGGAAGGCATACCTGCAAAGGATTTTCGAAAACAAAAAATAGATATCACACTTTATAGTGCCGTAATATTTACGAGCAGGCACGCCATCGATCACTTTTTTCGCACTTGCGAAGAGATGAAAATAGCAGTATCACAGGATACCAAATACTTTTGTATCACAGAATCCGTGGCATTATATCTACAAAAATTCATTTTATATAGAAAAAGAAAAGTGTTTTACGGAGCAGATGGCACCAATAAAAGTCTTTTTGATGTAATCAACAAGCATAAGGAAAACGAAAAATTTTTGTATCCCTGTTCCGAAAATCAACAGGATAATGAAATAATTAACTGGCTAAAGGCTAACAAGTGTGAGTTTGCCACGCCATTTATGTATAGAACCATCAGTAACGATGTTACCCAACTTATGGCAAAGTCTGAGTACGACGTTATTTGTTTTTTTACTCCGAGCGGTGTAAAAAGCCTGCTGGAAAATTTTCCCCGTTATAAACAGAATGGTACTAAAATTGGCGCATTTGGAAGTAATACGTCTAAAGCAATTGAAGATGCGGGTCTGACTTTACATATTAAGGCGCCAGCACCCGAAGTGCCATCCATGGTTGCAGCGCTGGAAAAATATCTTAACGATAATAAGAAAAAATAACTATTTTTATTTCCTTAATCATCTCGCTATAGCTCCAAACATCTACACGTAAAATTTTCAGTTTAGTTTTTTAAATCGCAACCATAGGTATGCTTTTGTGCGTATAAATAGTATTACTAATTATTTCGAAGCTTTTTTATGGTATAATAGTGGCTTGGAATTTGTAATGACAGTAACTTGTTTATAGCACAATTGCCCCCAAACAAAAGCTGCTTGTTGATGAAAATTTTATCTTAATCCAATAGTTTGTGTAGAACAAAATTTACAATCAAATATCAACGGTGATATGCAGCGGATTGTCTTTATTTTTTATCGATTGAAAAGTATAGGTATCAATTAACAACGAGGTTGGTTCTACTGTAGTTTGGGTATTAAAACCTTGTAGAAATAGGGAATTATATAGTGCAACTCATTGAACGGGAAGTGAAATATTAGGAAATGAAAGCACAATAACTTATGGCAAGTGCCGTTTATATAACCTGTGTTAGTCTGGAAATTTGTCTAGACGCTAAAAAATGTATAATATTTAATAGGCGAAAAATTTAAATTAATATTTCATCTATATTTGTCCAAATACCCTTTAAGCTATTTTTATGAAAGTGAGAAGCCTCTTTATCAACCTCGTAGTGATTGCTACACTGAGTATTGCGTTTGCAAGCTGTGGCAAATCCAAATCCTCTAAAGGCTTACCGAAAGACGGTCAGCTGCACGGAGTAGCACCAGGGGGAAAGTATTCACTACCTAAGCCTCCGGGAATGGTATATATTCCGCAGGGAACCTTTCACATGGGGCCTAGTGATGAAGATATCAACTATGCATACACTGCACGTAATAAGCAAATAACCATCAGTGGATTCTGGATGGATGAAACTGAAATAACCAACAATGAATACCGCCAGTTTGTAAATTGGGTGAGAGACTCAATAGCCGGAGAAAAGTTGGGATATAAAGCAAAAGATGGTAACAGCCTCGACTGGAAAAAAATCCAGGCTATTAAATGGAGCGATCCAAAAACCATTGAGCAGTTAGATGCTATGATCGTTTCTCCCGACAACCGCATTTTTGGCAAAAAAGAAATGGATGCTGCAAAATTGATCTACCATTCTGAAACATTCAGATACAGGGATGCAGCAAGAAAAGAAAATGCAACACAACCACGTTCCGCTTTCATCGACAAAAAAGAAATACCTATTTATCCTGATACTCTGGTTTGGATAAGAGACTTTTCTTACTCTTATAATGAGCCAATGTCAAAAAGATATTTTTCTCATCCAGCATTCGGCAACTACCCTTTAGTGGGTGTTAACTGGAAGCAAGCCGTTGCTTTCTGCGAATGGAGAACAAAATACTTGAACGCTTTTCTTGAATCACAAAAAAGAGCCCAGGAATCTGACTTCAGATTACCAACAGAAGCTGAGTGGGAATTTGCTGCCCGTGGTGGTCGTTCACAAGCTCCTTATCCATGGGGTGGTTACTACTTAAGAAACAAGAAGGGATGTTTACTTGCTAACTTTAAACCTGGTCGTGGTAACTATGCTGAAGACGGTGGTTTATACCCGGTTCGTGCTGATGCATATTGGCCTAATGACTTCGGATTATATAATATGGCAGGAAACGTAGCAGAGTGGACTTCTTCTTTCTATTACGAAGGTGCTTACAATTTCCAACACGATATGAATCCGGATATTCGCTGGAATGCAAAAGACAGCGATCCTCCCCGCATGAAACGTAAAGTAATACGTGGCGGTAGCTGGAAAGATATCGGATACTTTCTTCAAACAAGCACACGTGCTTATGAATACCAGGATACGGCAAAATCATACATCGGTTTCAGATGTGTAATTGATCTTCCACCTTCTGGTAAAAGCAAATAAGATATTTGCTCAACCAATATAATTGCTGATAAAATATTTGAAATTATAATCAAAAACGAATTATGTTTTGTGAAGTAGATACTTGACTCAACATAGTATGATTCATTACCTTTTGAAATCTAAAAACAGGAAAACCCTTTAAAAAAACAAAAATCTCTTTTATGGCAGGCACAAACAAAACAACCGAAAAATTAGTTAACGTATTTGTGTGCGTAGGCGCAGCAGTCGTAATTTTTGGTGCATGGGCAAAAATTCTTCACAAGCCTATCGCTGATATGATGCTTACGGTTGGTCTTTTAACTGAAGCTGTAATCTTCTTGGTATACGCATTCTTACCGCCTCCCGGTGGTGAAATGAAAGAAATTGCTGAATCACTCAAAGGTGGTGGTTTAGGTGTTTCTGGTGGTAACCCGGCTCTTGCTTCTATGGATAAAATGTTGCAGGATGCAGCTATCAA
This sequence comes from Agriterribacter sp., assembly GCA_047600465.1. Taxonomy (GTDB): domain Bacteria; phylum Bacteroidota; class Bacteroidia; order Chitinophagales; family Chitinophagaceae; genus Agriterribacter. The sequence continues at coordinate 400,137 of JASGKU010000004.1, read as the reverse complement.
TCCTACAAACCTTCAACGCTTAGGTGAAAATTTCAGCAAGTTTGGTTTAACAGTAGAAAAAATGGCTGACATTGCAGATGTAACTGCTGCTACTGCCGACTATACTACTAAAACAAAAGCTGCTACACAAGCGCTTGATCAGGTTAAAGATGCATACTTAGGTGCCGCTAATACAGCCAAGAGCTTTAATGAAGCTGCTGATTCTACCAAACAGTTTCACAGCCAGGTACAAACCCTTACAAAGAACTTATCTTCTTTAAATACTATTTACGAACTGGAATTACAGGATACTAACAACCATCTGAAAGCAATGAACGGCTTTTACAGCAACCTGGTGCAGGCTTCACAAACCATGCAGGGAAGTGTTGAAGACGCTAAGAAAACTCAGGAGCAGATCAGCTTGTTGGCTAAAAACCTGGGAAGCCTTAACAATGTATACGGTAACATGCTGGCTGCAATGCAAGGCAGATAATTTTAAAACAAAAGGATTTGAATGTTATTCAATCCATTTTTAAACAACAACCCTGATTCGTAAATAATTAAATCCTGAAAAATCATGGCACTACCTAAAGAGCCGCGGCAGAAGATGATTAACATGATGTATTTGGTGCTTACAGCATTGTTAGCACTGAACGTATCTGCTGAAATTATCAATGCCTTTAAAACAGTAGATAACAGCTTGGTAAAATCCAACGCAACTTTATCTTCTGCTACCGGCAGCATATATGATAATTTTGAAAAGAGTCTTGCAGACGCTAAGACGCATGAGAAAGCGGCTATCTGGAAACCTAAGGCAGACCAGGTGAAAGCTTTATCAGCAAAATTGTCTAGCTACATCGATAACTTAAAAGATAAATTAAAAAGGGAAAGTGGTTATGCTCCAGAAAAAGGAGATACTTCTTTCAAAGTTGAAAACCTGGATGCAGCTACTCGTTTAATGGGTACTGAAGGCGAAGGTGAAAAATTACGCCTTGCTCTTGAAGAATACAAGAAAAATGTTCTTGCAATAGACCCAGAGATCACTACAGCATTTGGAAACAGTCTACCGATCAATACTGATAAACCTGTTTCTGAAGCAGGTAACACCAATCAGACCTGGACAGACGCTTATTTCCACATGACTCCAACAATCGCAGCTCTTACTATTCTGAGTAAATTTCAGAATGACGTAAAGAATACAGAAAATAAAGTGGCTTCATTTTGTTTTAAGAAAATAGGCGATGTTGTATTCACCTTCGATAAGTTTGAACCAATGGTAGGAACAAGTTCTACTTATTTAATGCCTGGTGAACAAATTGAAGTAAAAGCTGGTTTAGGTGCATTTAGTTCAAGTGTAAAGCCACAGGTTATTATTAATGGAACACCTGCTTCTGTAAATGATAATGGTGTTGCTGAAGTTAAATTACCTGCAGGTGGTTCTGGTGCTCATAGTCTTAATGTTGATATTAAATATATCGACCCAAATACAGGTAAAGAATCTGTTACCAGCAAAAAGATTGATTACACCGTAGGTCAACCTTCTGGTGTAGCAGTAATGGCTGATAAGATGAACGTGTTTTATGTTGGTGTTGATAACCCTTTAACGATCACTGCAGGTGCAGGCAGCGAAAAAGTTACTGCCGTTTCAAGTAATGGTAGTGTAACAAAAGGAGCCGGAAGCAAGTATGTCGCTAAACCATCTACACCAGGTGAAGCAAACATTGACGTTCGCGTTGATGGAAAATCTGTAGGTAAAGTAATGTTCCGCGTAAAGAATATTCCTCCTCCAGCTGCTATGGTTGGTAATTTGGCGCCAGGTCAGGTATCTTCCGCCCAGTTTAAAGCTATGGGTGGTGTGAGAGCACTTTTGGAAAACTCTGATTTCGATTTTCAATTCGAAGTAGTAAGTTATACGATAGCTGATTTGAGCGCACCCGATTATAATCCTGTTGCTAATAACGGGCCTCGTTGGGTTGGAAATGCAGCTACAGTGGTAGGCAACCTTAAACCAGGAAAAGCGGTTTATATCGATAATATTAAGGCGAAAGGACCAGACGGAAGAACAGTTTCTTTAAAACCATTGTCGTACATCTTAAGATAATATCAAGTTTATATACCTTATCATTCGTTTAGTTACAAACACATTTGACCATGAAATGGAAATTCGCGAAATATGCTTTACTGGTAGTTGCCCTTGGAATGGCAGTTAGTGCAGTGGATGCTCAAACAAGAACAAAGAACACACGAAAAGGCACAACAGCCAAAAAGAAGGCCACTACTAAAAAGACACAGGCAAATGTGTCGAACAGTAATCTTGGTGTAGCCAAACAGGATACCATGGTTGTAAAAGCAGCACCAAAAGATCCTATTAAAATGGATACCATCAGAAAATCTCTTCGCAACGACAATGCGATAGAGAAACAACTGGTGAAAGATCGTACACCATTGGCTTACGAAAATATCCGCGAAGATGACGCCATTTACAGGGAAAAAGTGTGGAGAGAGATTGATATCCGCGAAAAGGTAAACCAACCTTTCAGGTATACAGCCGATGAAGATAACGGTAACCAGCGTTTTATAGCGATTCTGTTGAATACTATAAAAAGTGGTGAGGTTACGGCTTTTGACGCCTCCCTGGATGATAGATTTACTACACCAATGACTTTGGAACAGATCGGCGCTAAGTTATCCGGCACATGCGATACTATGCCGGTTCCTGACTATGCGAAAGATCCTACCGGATCAAAAGGTATAATGAAAGACTCAACGATCTGTGATGAATTCAGTATGGATCAGATTACTAAATTCAGATTAAAAGAAGAATGGGTATTCGACAAGGAGTCTTCAAGAATGTATGTTAGGATTTTAGGTATAGCCCCGGTTAAAACATTTTTTGATAAATCTACCGGAAAAGAAATAGGGTCAGCTCCAATTTTCTGGGTATATTATCCTGACATGCGTCCGGCTCTTGCTAAATTTGAGGTGTACAATAGTAAAAACTTTGGTGCACGTATGAGCTGGGAAGAGTTGTTTGAAAGTCGTTTCTTTGGTAGCTATATTGTAAAATCTACCCTGGATAACCCATACGATCTTTATCTTAAACAGGTATATCAAAATGACCCAATACTGCGATTATTGGAAAGCGATAACATAAAAGATAAGATCTTTAATTACGAGCAAGACCTCTGGTCATATTAATTAATGATGAATTTATTAAAAAAAGCAACAAGCAATTGTTGCTTTTTTTATGTACATACCCTAAAGTGTTAGAAGGCTTACGTATTGCTTACGAAAAATACCCACATTTGGGTATTGCTAATTGACCAGGCTACATTATCTTTACCCCGGTTTTTCATAGGATATTGGATTTTAAAAACGGGGCTGGATATTTATCCTGGCCCCTTTTTTATGTTTTAGCTTTTATTGATCTTGTTCTTTATTCACCGTTTGTTTTTCGAAATACGATTGTAGAATATTGGCTTTTGATTTACCTATTAATGTTGTGAGCGTTTCAAAAGATTGAATTTTTATATTCTTTACCGATCTGAATTCCTTTAACAGTATATCGGCTGTAGCTTTACCTATACCTGCTATTGATTCCAATTCATTTTTAAATGTGCCTTTACTCCTTTTTTTACGATGAAAAGTAATTCCAAACCTGTGCACTTCATCTCTTATTTGCCTTAGTAATTTCAGGCTATCACTATCCCAAGGCAACTTTATGGACTGGCGATCACCGCTAAAGAAGATCTCTTCTTCATTTTTTGCAAGTCCTACCAGCGTCATTTGCCCCTCGATATTAAGATCATGAATGGCTTCCAATGCGGCGCTTAATTGCCCTTTACCACCATCTATGATAACCAGTTGCGGAAGTGCCTCCTCTTCAGCAGTCAATCTTTTATACCTGCGGTAAACAGCTTCTTTCATCGTAGCAAAGTCGTTTATACCTTCAACCGTTTTCACATTAAAATGCCGGTAATCTTTTTTACTCGGAACACCCATTTTAAAGCATACCATGGCTGAAACCGGAAAACTACCGTGGAAGTTGGAGTTATCAAAGCACTCTATGTGAACCGGTCTCGAAGAAAGGGAAAGATCATGCTGTAACTGGTCGAGCACTTCTTCTTTCTCCAGATCTGTTTTTCCTTCCAGCCTCAACATCTTTTTGCGCTTGAGTTCCTCTTTAAAATAGTTCACATTTTTTTCTGAAAGATCCAATAGCTTTTTTTTATCACCTCCTTTGGGTACCGTTAATACAATTCCTTCCTGGGGAAAATCTATTGAAAATGGTACTATAATCTCCTGCGCCAGGCTATTAAATGTATCCCTCATTTGAGCTACCGCAAATGTGAGAATATCTTCTGCTGTTTCTTCCAGTTTTTTCTCAAGAATATTGGTTTGTGTTTGTACAATGGTTCCATTCTGAACCATTAAATAATTTACGTAAGCAGTATCTCCTTCCTGCAAAATTGAAAATACATCCAGGTTACCCAGGCTATCATTTACAATAGCAGAGCTGGATTTATACTGTTGCAGATGTTCAATTTTTTTTCTGAATATTTCTGCCTTTTCAAATTCCATCTGCTCAGCCAATACTTTCATCTCATCCTTAAAGCTGTTTATTACCGGTGAAAGATTTCCTTTTAGAATGTTTTTTATCTGCTGCAAGCCTTGTTTATAATCTTCGGCAGTTTGCAAGCCTTCACAAGGGCCTTTGCAATTGCCTAAATGATATTCAAGACATACTTTGAATTTCTTCTTCTCAATATTCTGTGGAGTGAGATTAAGTTTACAGGTGCGCAGCGGAATATTCTGCCGGATAAAGTCCAACAGTTCTCTTACTTTTCCCACAGAGGTAAAAGGACCGAGATATTCAGAACCGTCATTTATTTTTCTTCTTGTAAGAAAAATGCGGGGAAAATTCTCCCGTTTGATTACAATGAAAGGATAGCTTTTATCATCCTTAAGATTGATGTTGAACTTTGGTTGAAACTGTTTAATCAGATTATTTTCAAGCAGAAAAGCATCCTGCTCCGAGTTTACGATAGTAAACTCAATATGATGTATGCGCTGAACTAACTCATGCGTCTTATAATTGGTAAAGGTTTTATTGAAATAAGAGCTTACTCTTTTTCTCAGGCTTTTCGCTTTACCAACATATAACAAATCATTTTTAGCATTGAAATATTTATAGATGCCCGGCTCTATGGGAATGGTAGATGCTATTTGCTGAAATTCTTCCTGAGTCATGATGAATTAAACCGCAAAGTTAGCGGAATAGCCGGATGAGATTTTTTAGAAACTAATGTTTTTAATTAACATCATTCCAAACATATCTTTCCTGTATTACTTTTTCTGGTTCGTTCTTTTTTTGAATAAGTGTGGTTACCAGTAAATTTTTTCCTGCTGTCCACAACATTTTTTTCGTAACAGCACTATCAGCAGTGTTTGTTTTTTTCTCAACATATATAGTGCTTACGTCTGTATTTTCCTGCTTCAGTAATACATCTATTTTTCTGATGGATGAGGTATCATTTTTTGCTGCATATGTGAGTGAGATTGTTCCTAATGTAGCATCCATAAAAGAAGTTTCTTCATACTGATCTTTTAATGGTGCTTTGCTTATATCCGGACTTGCGAATTGCGCTGCAATTGCGGCAAAATCTTTTTTTTCTGTGATGGAAGTATCTATTTTATTATTAGAGATTGTATACTTTATAATGGCTAAAGGCACAGAGTCCAGGTACATAATCTGTCCATTTATATAGCTGGTAACCGGGTAGTAATTCTTAGTAGTAGAATCTCCTTGCTCCTGATTAGTTTTATCTTCTCCTTTATTTTTACAGCTCTCTGTAATTACGCTAAAAAACAGCAAACAAAGTAATGGGCATAGTTTCATGCATTAAAAATAATGAAAGAAACAATGTATCTATTGTAAGCCGTTATTAAAAATGTAGAAGCGGAATAATAATTAACTATCTCAATGTTTTTATTATGCCGATTTTGAAACCAACATCAACCATATGTTCCTTGATAGGGTATGAGCGCTGATAGCTCGACATAAGCTGGTAACGCAATTGTGGTCCTGCCTGCCATTTAAATGAACCCATATCGTAAGATATAAATGTTTCTATCCCGGCATTGATGTTCCATTTGCGTACTAAAGAAGGATCCTGAACATAATGCTTGAAATCTGTAGAAAGCAGGTAAACATTGTTGGCAAAATTATATACCGGTTGTGCACTGGCGGCAATATTCCATTTGAAAGTAGAATTACCCAGCACGCTCCATTCAAACCCTATAGGCATTGATATTTGCAGATACTCATTGTTAAACCATTTTGATCCACCACCATCATAATTTTCAAGCGTGGAAATAAAATTGAGCGAGTCTGTTCCACCCCTGCTGTTTTGCACTGCAAGAACAGCTATTTGTGGTTTTGAGCTGTACGCTTTAACCTGGTACCTTGAATAATTAAACTGTAAACCTGTTTTTAGTATAAAATTCTTACTCAGTTTATAGGCAAGGCTGGCGCCTACTTCAGCGCCCACGGCTGGCTTGTGCGTTACAAGGTTATTTACTGAAGTACTTCCTTCAACAGTAGTATTTGTGTAAGGAACACCTCTGAATATTTCTGTTACCTGTGATAAGCCGCTGGTAAGTTTTCTATAGCTGATGGTAGGCGAGAAAGATAGCTGCCATTCGAATTTTGATTTTTTAAATGCCTCTCCACCCCATAAAACTTTTTTCACTGGTTTTTCATCAGCATCATCATTCCTGGTGCGGTTATTAGCACCCGTAACCTGATTCTTTTTGATAGAAGTGCTGTTTTTAAGACTGTTAGTAAACGCGTTATAATTTTCGTCTGATTCAATGGATGTAACGTTCGGCTTATTTATGAAAATCTGAACATCATCTGAAAGAGGTATTGCGGCATCTGCAGCCATCTCACTATTACCTGCTGCGCTTACAGGGTTTTTATTAACATTATTATCATGCGTAAACTTGATAACAGAAGGAGTAGCTTTTGAAGCGAATTTTTCTGCTGAAATATTTTTGGAGAAAATATCTTTAGCGGAAGCGTTGCTATCGAAGTTATTGCCTGATAATTGAGAAACTGATTTTTTTCCAGGGCTAAGATAGTTTGAGCTATTATAATCAACAAGTACTGCTGTACTTAATAATAAAACCAATGTGAGAGCTATATAAGGCCATTTTTTTCTGGGGTGAATTGATCTGTTGATGTTACCCCATAATTTATCTGACGGGTATAATTTATATTGATCCGATTTCTCCTTCAGAAATTTTTCAAACTCATCCATATGAATATTTCTCTCCATAGTCAGTTCCTTAGCGTATTCTGTATGTTAAACAGAACCTCTGTTTCAACAATCATTGTTTTGGTTATGGATTAACTGCCATCAGGTCCATTTTCTTAACGTGCTCTGGTAAAATATTTTTCTTTGTCAGAATATCTTCGAGCATTGATTTAGCTCTTGTGTATTGCGACCTGCTTGTGCTTTCTTCAATATCAAGCATAGCCGCAATTTCACGATGAGAAAATCCTTCAATTGCATATAAGTTCAACACTGTGCGATAACCGATTGGAAGTATTCTTATACATTCTACCACCTGCTTTGCCTGCACAATAGATGGAATGCTTTCCTCCCTTATATACACTCCTGATGCATGAATAAGATCTACACTTTCCGCAAACCTTTTATTCTTTTTCAGATTATTAATACAGGTATGTACTATTATCTTCCTGATCCATCCCTCCAGCGCACCTCTATTCTGAAACTGTTTTATTTGCGTAAACACTTTGATGAAGCCCTCCTGCAACATATCCTCGGCATCTTCTCTGTTTTTTGCGTATCGATAGCAAACAGACAACATGCGCGGGCTATACGTATAGTATAACTCCTGTTGCGCGGCTGTATCATTCTTTATACAGCCTTTCAGCATTGCTTCTTCTGTCATGAAATCAAAGTTGATTTCATGTAATTTAGACAATTTTTTTATACAGTGTGCTGCCCGGAAAGAAAAAAAATTGACTTTTGATACTTAGACCGGGTCTTTTAAAAAGAAAGCCTGTTAAGCTTTGAGAAAGCTTAACAGGCTCATATACTCAATTATTAAGATTTTAATGAATCAGCACTTAGCCAATAAGGATATCACCCGTCATGGCTTTGGGAATAGGTATGTTCATGATTTTTAAAATGGTAGGCGCTATATCTCCCAATTTTCCATTCTTTACTGTTCCTTTCCATTGATTGTCAATAACAAATAATGGAACCAGGTTCAGCGTATGAGCCGTATTAGGGGTACCATCTTCATTAATAATATAATCAGCGTTGCCATGATCGGCGGTAAGCAATATAGTATATCCATTTTCAAGCCCGGCTGTAACAACCTGTCCTACGCAGGTGTCTACGGTTTCAACAGCTTTTACTACCGCATCCCACACACCGGTATGCCCCACCATATCTGCATTAGCAAAATTGAGACATATAAAATCAGCAGATTGACTTTTTATTTCAGGAATGAGCTTTTCTGTAAGTTCAAAAGCACTCATTTCGGGCTGCAGATCATAAGTGGCAACCTTGGGCGAAGGCGCCATGATCCGTTTTTCTTCATTAAAAGGCGCTTCCCTGCCGCCGCTGAAAAAGAACGTTACGTGAGGATATTTTTCTGTTTCGGCTATCCGTATCTGTTTTAAACCATTGGCTTCAATAACTTCTCCCAGGGTTTCAGTAAGATTATCGTTTTCAAAAATCACATGCACATTTTTGAAAGTCTTATCATACTCCGTCATGGTGGTATAATGCAGCTTAAGTGTATGCATTCCCAGGTCGGGCATATCTTTTTGGGTAAGTACTTCTGTAATTTCCCTGCACCTGTCTGTACGGAAATTGAAACAGATCACAGCATCACCTTCTTTAATTCGTCCTTTATCACCTTGAATATTTGCATTGATAACAGGCTTTATAAATTCATCGGTAACATCTTCAGCATATGATTGCTCAATGGAATTGATAAGATCTTTGCTTTGTGCACCTGCTCCGTTTACCAAAGCATCATAAGCTAATTTTACTCTTTCCCATCTCTTATCTCTGTCCATGGCATAATAACGTCCGGTGATAGTTGCTATTGATCCTGTAGTAACGTCAAGGTGTTGCTGCAGTTCTTTTATATAGCCCAATCCTCCTTTAGGATCAGTATCTCGCCCATCGGTAAATGCATGAATGAACACATCCTGCAGGCTATGCTTTTTACAAATGGAGGTCAATGCTTTAATATGGTTGATGTGAGAATGTACACCCCCATCACTCACAAGCCCTAAAAGATGCAGTGATTTTTTGTTGGATTTTGCATATTCAAGCGCTTCCAGCAGTGTAGCATTTTTTTCAAGCTCACCTGTTTTTATAGCAACATTTATACGTTGCAGCTCCTGGTATACAATTCTGCCGGCGCCAAGGTTCAGGTGTCCAACTTCGCTGTTTCCCATCTGCCCTTCGGGCAAACCTACGTCTTCGCCACAGGTAACCAGGGTGGCATGTGGATATTTGTTATAAAGACTGCTTACAAAAGGAGTTTTGGCATTTTGAATGGCGTCGCTGGATTTTACTTTTCCAAGTCCCCAGCCGTCCATGATAATAAGAATTACTTTTTTCTTTTCCATGCCCTAAAAATACTGTATTTAAGTATTGATTTACAGATATGCTTCGCTGATGTACCATAAGTTTTATCAACAACCTGGCTTCATATATGCATTTGGCACATTTTTAGAGCATAATGGTAATTCAATTGAGCTATGAAAGCGCTGTTTACTATATTATTATCTGTATCTATAACAATGGGATCTGCCTCCCATAATTTTTTCTACTCTATCGACGATGTTGTATCGGCTATCAACACCGGAAATGCCAATCAGTTGTCTCATTATTTTGACAACAGGGTAGATATAACACTGCACGATAAAAGCAACTCTTACAGTTCAACCCAGGCTGAAATGATTCTCAAAGATTTTTTCAATTCTTACAATGTGAAAACTTTTCGGATTATTCACAGAGGGTCAAATAATGGTTCTGAATTTTGTATCGGAAACCTGCAGACAAGGAACGGCATTTTCAGAACAACTGTTTTTATGAAAATGAGAAATGAAAAACAAGTGTTGCAGGAAATAAGATTTGAAGAAAAAGAATAAATAAATTTCTATCTGATGATACGATCCCATTAGTAAATATGCTGGTGGGATTTTTTGTGTGCAGTCTTTTTGTTAATGGAACTTTTTTCGGCGATAATCTGTATATACTTGCTATATTGCCGTATTCCAAAACGATTAAGCTATGCCTGGCGATACTTCACATATCAACATAAACTCCACCGGTGCTGTTAAAAACACGTTTGACGCTATTGTAATAGGCTCGGGTATCAGCGGTGGCTGGGCAGCGAAAGAGTTGTGTGATCACGGAATCAAAACGTTGGTGATTGAGCGTGGAAGGAACGTGCAGCATTTAAAGGATTACCCTACCGCCACAAAAAATCCCTGGGAATTTCCACACAGAGGAAGTGTAACAGAAGCATATCTTAAAGAGAATCCTTTGATCAGTAAAGCCGCTGGATTTGGAGATGATACGGCTCATTTTTTTATAAAAGATAAAGACCATCCCTATGTGCAGGAAAAACCTTTTGATTGGATAAGAGGTTACCAGGTAGGAGGCAAATCTTTAATTTGGGGAAGAGCCTGCCAGCGTTGGAGTGAATTTGAATTCAGTGCACCAGCAAGATATAAGTATGGTCTTGACTGGCCGATCCGTTACAATGATGTTGCTCCTTGGTATAGTCATGTAGAAAAATTTGCAGGTGTTTGCGGAAACAAAGATGGCATTGAAGCCATGCCGGATGGCGAGTTTCTTCCACCTTTTGAATTTAATTGTGTGGAAGAACACATTCAGCAAAAAATCAAAGAAAATTACAAAGACCGTTTTCTGGTACATGCAAGATGGGCGCAACTAACAAAACCAACAGAATTGCATCTGCAGCAAAACAGGGGACAATGCCAGGCAAGAAATTTATGCATGCGCGGATGTCCATTCGGTGGCTATTTCAGTTCAGTTTCATCTACATTACCCTGGGCTGAAAAAACGGGCAATCTTACTATACAGCCAGATTCAGTAGTGCATTCTATTATATACGATGAGAAGAAGGGCAAGGCAACGGGCGTGCGTGTAATTAATGCGCATACAAAAGAAATTACAGATTATTACGCCCGGATTATTTTTCTCAATGCTGCTGCGCTCAACAGCAATCTTGTTTTATTGAATTCGACTTCGCATCGTTTTCCGGAAGGTTTGGGAAATGATAATGGAATATTGGGGAAGTATATCTGTTTTCACAATTATCGCGCATCAGTAAATGGGGATTTAGATGGATTTGAGGACAAGTATTATTATGGTCGTAATCCCACAGAACCGATATTGGCTAACTACCGGAACCTGCACAAACAAGACACTGATTACATAGGCGGATTTACCACTTTTATGGGAGCCTACCGAAGACGGATAGACGAAGACAGAACTAAGGAAACCATTGGTGCCAATTTCAAAAAAGATTTAACCGAACCTGGTGGCTGGCATGTGTATATGTATATGCAGGGTGAAACCATTCCCAAAGAAACCAATCATGTGCGGTTGAGTAAAGATGAAAAAGATCAATGGGGGATTCCGTTGCTGGTTACTTCCGTTGGGTATGATGACAATGATGAAAAAATGATCAAAGATTTTTTAACAGAAAGTAAAGCTATGCTGGAAAAAGCAGGTGTGAAGAATGTTGAACAGCATGACTCAAAGCAGGCGCCAGGACTGGATATTCACGAAATGGGTGGCTGCAGAATGGGAGCAGATCCAAAAACATCTATGTTGAATAAATGGAATCAACTGCATGCCTGCAATAATGTATTTGTAACAGATGGCGCCTGCATGACAAGTACCGGAAATCAAAGCCCTTCTATTTTATATATGGCATTAACAGCAAGAGCTGCCAACCATGCGGTAGAGGAAATGAAGAAAGGAAACCTGTAAGTGAATGGTGAATAGTCAATAGTGAAACGTGAGACGACAAACGTGAACGTCTAAAACCCTGCAATCTGAAACTTGAAATGGTGTGGATTTCTTACACTGCCTGCTAACTCCTGCCTTCTGCCTTTTTCTGTAACCTGAAACATGTAACCGTCTTAAACCTTATACCCTTCACCTTCCACCTCATCTATAGGTCGGTGATAAGTTTATACTTCGGTACCAAAGTTTTCATCACCGCCCAGGCAATTAAATAAGCAATGGCACAAAAAGTAAACATGATGGTATATCCTGTTTCTATATGACCCAGCTTTTTATAATGATCAAATAATGCGCCTCCAATTTTGGTAACCAATACACCACCGATGCCTCCGGCCATACCACCAATACCAACAACAGAGCCTACTGCCTTCTTTGGAAACATATCTGATACAGTGGTAAAAATATTAGCGCTCCAGGCCTGGTGAGCAGAGGCCCCAACGCCTATTAATAACACAGGAGCCCAAAAGCTGAGATATCCTAATGGCTGCGCTGCCAATACTACTAACGGTATAAAAGCAATGATCAACATCGCTTTCATTCTTCCATCGTAAGCAGTATATCCTTTCTTAATAAAGTAAGCTGGAAACCATCCTCCTCCAATACTGCCCACCATTGTCATACTATATAATACTGCTAATGGAACAGCCATTTGTGTAAGCTCAAGGTGATATTGATCTTTGAGATAAGCAGGCAACCAGAATAAAAAGAACCACCATACTCCATCCGTCATAAATTTTCCGAAAGCAAAAGCCCATGTTTGTTTGTATGCTAAAAGCCTGCTCCATGAAACTTTTTTTTGCTCATCTATTTCTCCTCTTAATTGTGGGTCGTTTACATCACTATTTATGTAACCTAATTCTGCGGCGCTTAACCGTTTTTGTTTTTCAGGTTTGTCGTAATATCTATACCAAAAAAATAACCATAAAAAACCAATAGCGCCAATGATGATAAAAGCAGATTGCCATCCCCAATTTTTTGCGATCCACGGCACAGATAGCGGAGCTAATATAGCTCCTACGGTAGTGCCCGAATTAAAAATGCCTGCTGCAAACGACCTTTCTTTTTTGGGAAAATATTCCGCGGTGGCTTTAATAGCCGCAGGAAAGTTACCTGCTTCACCTACAGCCAAAAACGCTCTTGCAAAAATAAAACCCAACACTGATGCAGGTACAGATGCAATACCTATCCAGCCGAGAATAGTAACGAGATTATTACCAATGGGTATAGCCTGCGCATGAATGATAGCGCCAATAGACCAAATAATGATAGCCCAGGCATATCCCTTTTTGGTTCCCATTTTATCAATTACACGACCCGCAAATAAAAGCGCTATAGCGTATGTAAATTGAAAAGCTGCTGCGATATCAGCATAATCAGAATTGGTCCAGTTAAACTTTTCTTCAAGCGATGGCTTTAACAGGCTCAATACCTGTCTATCGAGGTAATTAACTGTTGTAGCAAAAAAAAGCAACCCAACTATTCGCCAACGATAACCACTGATCTTTTCAGGAATTTTTTGCTTTGCATTGAGTAAGGTTTTTGTCATGTATGGCTTTTGGCAATAATCATTGCAGTGCGAAATATTTTTTTGCGTTGTAATAGCAGATATCCTGTACAATTTTTCCCAACCATTGTATATCATTTGGCAATTCGCCATTTTCTACGTCAGTGCCAATAAGGTTGCAGAGTATGCGCCGGAAATATTCATGTCTGGGGAAAGATAGAAAGCTTCTTGAATCGGTAGTCATTCCTATAAAACAACTCAACAGTCCCATATTGCTGAGTGTATTAAGTTGCTGCTCCATTCCATCTTTCTGATCAAGAAACCACCAGCCCGATCCGTATTGAATTTTTCCGGGTTCTGTTCCTCCCTGGAAGTTACCTGTCATAGTTGCATACACGGCATTATGAGAGGGATTGTTGTTGTATATAATCGTTTTGGCGAGTTTATTTTCTCTATCAAGCCTGTTCAGAAATTTTGACATTGCCTGCGCCACGCTCCAGTCGCCTATAGAATCAACGCCAGAATCTGCGCCTAACCGTTGCATTAAGCGACTGTTATTATTGCGCAGTGCACCTATATGAAATTGTTGTATCCACTTTCTTTCTGCATTCCACTCACATATAAAATGGAGCGTAGCTGATTTGAAACGATGTATTTCTTCTTCATTCAAAAAATTGCCTTTCCCGATTTTGGCAAAACTATCTTCCAATTGGGCCATTGTAAAATCGCTTGCATACATGGTTTCTAACCCGTGATCTGAAATACGACAACCTGTTGCATGAAAAAAATTATGTCGCTTTTTTAATGCGTCCAGCAAAGATTGATAAGAAGTAATATTTATTTGTGCAGCTATTCCTAATTGATCTATATATGCGTTATAATATGCAGGATCTTCCACTGCCATTGCTTTATCAGGTCTGAATGCCGGCAGCGCTACCAATTTTGTACCGGAACCCTTTATAGCTAAATGATGTTCCAATGAATCGATCGGGTCATCAGTAGTACATACTATTTCAACTTTAAACTGTTGTAATATGGTTTGCACCGGCAATGTTTTTAATTGCTCATTACATTGGGCGTATATACTGTCGGCAGATTTTTCGTTGAGTAGTTCAGTTATGCCGAAAGGTTTTTGGAGTTCAAGATGGGTCCAGTGATACAAAGGATTGCGCATGGTATAAGGAACAGTGGCAGCCCATGCTTTAAATTTTGTATAGTCATCTGCGGTTCCCGTAATGTCATTTTCATCTACACCACGGGTGCGCATCGCACGCCATTTATAATGATCTCCTTTTAACCAGATTTCTGTAATGGATCTGAACTGTTTATTGCCCGCAATTTCAACAGGTGGTAAATGATTGTGATAATCTATGATAGGCATATCTGCCGCATAATCGTGATACAACTGTTGGGCAGTATTATTTTGGAGCAGAAAATCCTGATCGAGAAAATTTTTCATACAACTTTAGTAGCAAACCCGAAGGTCTTTTATTTTTTAGCAACCTTTATATATTGAATAATTCTTTGAACGTGATCTCTTACCCAATCAAATTTGTTTTGAGCGAGCCAATCCGGAGGAAAGAGTTGTGAACCGATGCCAACTGCTGCAACCCCACTTTTAAACCAGGCGTTCATATCTTCCTGAGTTGGTTCTACACCACCTGTGGCCATAAACTTTGTATCTGGAAATACGGCTCTCACCGCCTTTATAAATGAAGGTCCGCCTAATTGTTTTGCCGGAAATATTTTTACAACACTTATATCCCATTGTTCTGCCAAACCAATTTCTGATGGCGTAGCACAACCTGGTATCCATAGTTTCTGATGCTTTACAGCCACCTCATTTATTTCAGCATTAATGAGCGGCGAGATTAAAAAATCCGCACCAGCCTGAACAAATTGTTCAGCCTGTTTGCCGTTTTTTATGGTTCCTATTCCCAACACCATTCCGGGCAAACTTTGATCAACATAGTTCCGCATTTCCATAAATACTTCAAGCGAGTTGGTATTGCGGTTTGTAAACTCAAACAACCGAACGCCTGCATCATATGAAGCCTTCAGCACATTGCGACAGATATGTGCATCGGCATGAGTGAACAATGGCATAAAACCTGTCTGTTGTACTAAAGATGCTATTTCCTGCTGCGTCATATAAATAAATTAAGTTTTCAATCGCGTTACAGAGTAATGGCACGGAGTGCTGTAATTTTTTAAAATCAGCATCTGCTGTACTATCGAATAATTCTTCCGCTGCCGCCCTGTTTAATTACGGTGTTTATTTCTTCTGTTGTGGCAAGGTTAAAGTCTCCTGTAATGCTATGTTTAATTACACCACAGGCTGTAGCAAATTCTATAGTGTCTTCCAGGGGCTGTTTTGATTTCAATCCATGTATAATGCCCGCCATAAAAGCATCGCCTGCACCAATGCGCTCGGCTATTTGTTGTATATAGTAAGGCTTTGATTGGTATATTTTTCCACCGTTCCACAAGTAGCCTATGTATTGGTTAGCGCTGGCGCTTTCCTGCACCCGCATCGTCATAGCAATATAGCTGACTTTGGGTAATGATTTCTTTAAAAGAGAGAAAGTACTTTCCACCAGGTTATTTTCATCTGGCTCAATACCAAAATATAGTTTCGCGGTATCTACATCAGCCAGAATAATATCGCAATACTGCAACAAGGGAGGCATTATATCTCTGCAATGTTTGCCATATTGCCATAATGTATTGCGATAGTTGAAATCTGCTGAAATCAGCATGTTTTTTTGTTTTGCAGTTTCCAACGCTTCTTTACAAACCTCCACCAGGTTTTCAGTAAGTGCGGGAGTAATACCACTCCAGTGAAACCAATCCGCTTCATTCAATAAAGTATCCCAATTTATCTGGCCCTTTTGCAAATAGCTGAAAGATGAATGAGTTCTGTCATAAATAATCCTGCCTGGTCTGGCTCCTTGCCCGCTTTCATAATAATAAATACCGGTTCTGCCATTAGGCACGGGAATATTTTTTGTTTCAACACCATATTTACTAAGCTGGGCAAGCCCGGCCCTGGAAAGTTCATTGGTTGGCAAAGCGGTTATGTAGCTGCAACTATTCCCAAAAATGGATAGGGATACGGCAATATTGGCTTCAGATCCTGCCCAATGCATCTCCAGCATATCAGCCTGTACCAGTTTTTGTTGAGATGGAGGTGTAAGCCTGAGCAAATATTCGCCAAATAAAGCCACTTTTTTATTCATAATGCAATTCAACTGAATGTCGAATATAGGCAAAATTAAAACCCCGCATCTTTTAAGACCTATGGGGTCTGCAAATTTCTTTTCTATTCATAAACAAATCAACTCAACGCGGTATGAGTAGACTATGTAGAAGAGAATATTAGCGCTGGCTGAATACTTAAAAAGCAAATCATTTTTGGATTGTGAAAACGGTTGTAGGTCAATCTGGATGAAATTGTATTAATAAAAATACGGATGAAGCGTTATGATGTTAAGTGAAAATGCCTTTAAAGTAATAAATTGCATCTTAACCTAATCAATCTTAAAGTGTAAAGTATGAAAAAACGTCAACCTCTTTGCGTAATAGTATGCCTGCTATTCGCAACCCTTGTTCAGGCCCAGGAGCCGGTCTCATCTTACTCATTTACCCGAAAATTTTTAACTCAGCCGGTAACCAATTATCCTTTGCAGAAAACTTTATCATCCATTTATAACGAGAAGAAATATATCAGGTTTAAAAGAATGCGAAATACCGGCATTGTACTCGCCGGTGCAGGCGTGGGTTTATTAGCCACCGGTGCGGTGCTGATTTCTTCCGGAAGCAAAGAACAGGATGACTATTACTATGGTGATTCCGGATTATCGTCAGGTGATGGCAAAGTACTTGGAGGAATCGTTTGTGTTATATTCGGTCTTGGAATGGAAGGAGCTGGTATTCCCTTATGGGCAATAGGCAGCAGGAAAATGAAACAATATGGAAATGGCTTAAAACTTCAGCCTGCAAAAAACGGACTGTCGCTGGCCTATTCATTCTGACAGAAAATGTAAAATATATTCAAGGCAAATACAGACCTCACAGATTTCAAAACCTGTGAGGTCTTTGCATAGATGAAAGCTGTATTTGCAGTAATCTTTTTTGGAACACATGCTAAAAATGATGCATGTAAACGAAAGGAAACAAATATTGATTTCATTCAGCCGCCAGAGGTAGCTTAAGAATGAAAGTAAATAAAAAAGGCTGCTTAACAGCAGCCTTTTGCAGTTGGTTTTGGGGCTATTTAATACTTAACAAAAGGTACAAGGGTAAATGATCCCGCTTGTAAAATCTTAATAAAATAAACCCCTGGTGTTAAAAAATGAATATCAACAGAAACAGCAGTTTGGTTGACAGGGGTTAACCATTTAATAACGGAACCGCCTATATGGACAATTGCAATTTTAGAAATGCTGCTTGTTGTTGGAATTTTTATAAATATTTTTTCGTGAGAAGGGTTAGGGTATAATATTACCTTTTGGTGATCGGGCATCAATATGTTTGTAATAGCAGAATAATATACCTGCCCATTCCAGCCTGTAAGCCTTAACCTGTAATAATTTCTGCCGCTTACCGGAGCAGGATCAATCCACTTATCTGGCTGATTGTCAATTGTGTCAAGATTTACTTCAACACCCATGTCATGAAAATCGATCCCATTTTCACTGCGTTCTATCCAACATTGTTTATAGAGGTTCTTGTTCTCTATCTTCCAGTTCAGCAGAACGGTTTCGGTTTGGGGTAGCACAGATAGAGCGATTTTAGTAACAGGAAGCGGATTATTCGGATAATCGCTTGAGCCAGCCAAAGTAAAAGTTCCAAAAGTGCTTATGCTGGTGCTGGTGATAGATCCATTGGCACCAGGAGAACCCAGGTAACTGTCCACGCCCTGGTTGCTCCACTCAGTTCCGGTATATCTCACAACACGAAGCGCATTCATATCTGTTACGCCGCCACTGTTAGGATCAAAATAGGTTACTTCAACATTAGCTGTTCCCGTGCCCGTAATATTCCAGTATTCAAGCCGGCTGATATGATGAATGCCCGCACCCATGGTGCTGCTCAGCAGATAAGGGTCGCCCCTCACAAATTCGACCGTAAAATCTCCTGTAGCATTTTTTAAACGGGCCGGACGAAGTTTTCCATTAACGCCTGTGGGGAATGCAAAATCTGCATTAACCAAGCCCAGCTTTTGTATCGGTCCTTCTATGTAAGCATTGTCGCAACCAATATTAGTATAAGGCAGATTAAAATAATCATGTGTACAGCTTTGTATGCTGGCTGTGGCCGACAAACTTAAAAGCGCGGTTGAAGTGGATGTAATTTTTCCACCAGTAAGAGTGAGTACCCCTGTTACTTTGATATTTCGTTGAAGCGTGGTGGTTATGTTGTTTACAGTCAAATGCTGAAAAGTAATATTGCCGGTTCCACCGCCTGAACCTAACAACTGGTTGCCGCCTAATAACTGAACAGCACCGGGCATATTCGGGCTGCCTATATCTATATAAGATGATCCTGAAGCGGAGATATTACCATAGATTTTAAAATTTCCTGTGTGAGTACCCAGTGTATTAGGCTTAAAAGAAAAGAAGCCGGATAATACACTGAGGTCGTTTTGTATAATGCAATCTCTTGCAGATCCAATGCCTGCAAAATTTACATTCGATTCTATATACAAATTCCCGTACGTTCTTCCGGCAAGTGAAGGCCCTGTACCATTCACCTGGTGGCGGTATATGCTACCCGCATTAAAAATAGTAACAGTATTTGGCGCAGCCGCACCAAAAGGATTACCTCCATCTTTTAAGATATAAGTAGCCCCACTTTGAAATATCACTGAGTTGCTATTGGTTGTTCCAAAGGCATTGCCTGCAAAGCCGTTATTAGCGGTAAAGGTCGCGCCATTGGTAAATATTAATGCACTGGCGGTTTGTGCAGTAAGCCTGTGTGCTGCTCCTGAAAAATCAATAGCACCATTTACCTGCCCGGTAAAAGCAGCAGCAATGTTAAACACAATAGCATTTGAGCCGGCTACGTTCATAGATGATCCGGCTTCTATATCAAGATGTGGACCGGCAACGGTGGCATCGCCTATAGTGATAGTACTTGCCATTGTTGCCGTGAAGCGAACAACGGCATTGTTCCGAATACTTATTTTTCCAATGCTTTCTGAAGCAGGCAAGCCGGAAACATCAGCATTCATATTAAATACCAATATGTCATTATTGGCGGGTGTATTGCGCTGTGGTAGCCAGTTTGAGGAAGTTGTCCATACACCGGAAGCGACATTCCATGTATAAGTTTGTTGTGCTGAAAGAAAGAATGGCATTACAACAAGCCATAGCAGAAGTTGGTGTTTTTTCATATATTCCTTTTGGTGTGTTAAAGAAAATGGCACACACAGGAATTGGAGTTTTTTGATTAGCAGTTGAAAATTAAGAAAAAATTCAGTTCAGGGATGAATAATTTTCTACCTTATCAATGCACTAATTGTATTTTTGATCCACCCTGAACGATCTTATCGGGCAGGTGTTCCGATAATCCAGAATAAACTAATGCAATGATCGCGATCTGTAAAAAAGAATTACGACAATTTTTCAGCAGTCTTACTGCATATATAGCAATCATCATTTTTCTGTTGTTAAGCGGATTGTTCCTGTTTGTATTTCCCGATACCAATCTTTTTGACAGTGGATATGCTACTATTGAAGAATTTTTTGAAATGGCGCCATGGGTATTGTTATTGCTTATTCCTGCTATTACCATGCGCAGTTTTTCTGATGAATTTAAATCCGGTACTTACGAAATACTGGCAACCCGCCCGTTGAGTAAGTGGCAGGTTATTAGGGGCAAATATTTTTCAAGCCTTATTGTAGTAATTATAGCAGTATTGCCCACGCTTATTTACGTTGTTACTATCAAAAAACTTTCTACCGGCGGTATTGATACGGGGGGGATAGCAGGTTCATATACCGGGCTTATTTTTCTTGCTGCAGCTTTTACTGCTATCGGCGTTTGCTGCAGCAGTTTTACGCAAAATGCAGTAGTAGCTTTTTTGTTAAGCGCCTTTGCCTGTTTTATTTTATACAACGGGTTTAACGCCATCAGCAAAATACCTTCCCTGCAAGGTGGGGTTGACTATATAACCGAAATGCTGGGTATTGATTTTCATTACCACAGTTTAAGCAGAGGCGCTGTTGATAGCCGGGATATTATTTATTTTCTGAGCATAATTGCGCTTTTTCTTTTTATTACCTACAAAAAATTGCTGAACCGATAATCCATGAAAAAATTATTACAATCGCGGTATAGCTGGATATATCTCATCATTGTATTGCTGCTTGTAAATTTTGTTGCATCCCGTGTGCATACAAGGCTCGATCTTACTGCCGAAAAGCGATATACTATTTCTAAGTCCTCACACCAACTGCTGAAATCGTTGGATGCCCCGGTTACAATTACGGTGTTATTAGATGGTGATCTTCCATCTGGGTTTAAGAAATTAGCCGGTAGTACCAGGGATATGCTGCAGGAGTTCAGGGAAATTGCGGGCAATAATATTCAATTCTTTTTCAGAAGACCGGGTGATGATCTAAACGATTCTTCAAAAGCTGAATTGATTGATTCGCTGCAACGTATGGGTATTAATCCCACTAACGTTAAGGCACAAATTAAAAAAGGAGAAGGCGAAGAACAAAGATTAGTGTATCCAGGTGTGATAGTAGAGTACCAGGGACGTGTAACAGGGGTTGATCTTTTACAGGGGCAAAGCTCCGTAGATGGACTGAACTCGTTGAACAATGCCGAAGCATTACTGGAATATAAACTGGCCGGTGCGATAGACAAAGTAAGAAGAGATAAAACGCCGGCAGTGGCTTACCTGGTGGGCAATGGAGAGTCAATGCAATATGATGTGGCTGATCTTATCACCAAAGCGATCAAACCCAATTATGGTTTTGGCATTTTACCTATTGATAGTGTGCCCGTTGTTCCCGAAGCTTTTGATGCGATGGTGATAGTGAAACCACAAAAAGCATTTTCTGAACAACAAAAACTCAAAATTGATCAGTTTGTAATGCGCGGTGGAAAAGTGATTTGGTTGATTGATAATTTATACGCCAGCCTCGACAGCCTGCAGAGGAGCCAGGGTAGTTTTATAGCATTTGATATGGGATTGAACCTGGACGATATACTGTTTAAATATGGTGTGCGCATCAATTCCGACCTGGTGCAGGATCTTAATTGCGATAAAATACCACAGGTGGTGGGCAGTTTGGGCGATCGTCCGCAAATGCAATTGCTTCCGTGGCCGTACTTTCCGTTATTATCAAGTCCTAACAATAATCCTATTGCAAAGAACCTCGATTATGTACTCTCCCAGTTTCCTCAATCAATCGACACAGTAAAATCGCCCGATGTTCGTAAAACGGTATTACTCTCTACTTCACCCAGCTCACGTATATTAAATACCCCTGCAAAAGTGGAACTGAACAGTGTGAAAAATGAAGATGATTTAAAAACATTTAATATACCCTATATTCCTATTGCTGTTTTGCTGGAAGGGAAATTCAGCTCTTTATATACTAACCGTATTTCCATCGCCACAAAAGATAGCCTGTCTCAATTGTATAAACAGCCGTTTCGTTCATCTGTTGACAGCAGCAATAAAATGATTGTGATATCGGATGGTGATATTGTTACCAATTTTGTTTCACAACAAAAAGGTCCTTTGCAAATGGGCGAAAACCCTTTTACCAATTATCATTATGCCAATAAAGAGTTTTTCCTCAACTGTCTTGAGTACCTTGTTGGTAATCCTGGTATTTTAGAAACCAGGGGAAAGGATTATACGCTTCGGTTACTTGATAAGAAAAAAATAGAAGACGACAAATCTTTCTGGCAGATGATGAATATTGGATTGCCTATTGTATTGATTATTCTTTTTGCAATAATATATACAGCTATCATCAGGCGTAAATACCAGGCAGCATAATGGTCGGTACCACAGGTCAGACCATTATTATACAGCACAGATCACACAGAATTAAAATAAAAATTTACACTCCGCTGATTGTTACTCCTAACAATTTAAAAAATTCTTTCAAAATAGCCGGATGTCCTGGCCATGCTGGTGAAGTAGTAAGGTTACCTTCAGTTATGGCTTCGTTTACAGGAATATTTTTCCATGTACCGCCGGCTCGTGTTATATCCGGACCCACAGCTGGATAAGCAGTAAGGGTTCTTCCTTTTACTACATCTGCCGCCGTTAAAATTTGTATACCATGACAAATAGCGGCTACCGGTTTATTCTTCTCAAAAAAATGTTTTGTAAAGGCAATCACTTTTTCATTGAGGCGAATATATTCAGGGGCCCTTCCTCCACAAATGTACAGTCCATCATAATCATCAGGATTTACCTGGTCAAAGGAGGCATTTAAAGTAAAGTTATGTCCTCTTAATTCTGCATACGTTTGAAACCCAATAAAATCGTGGATGGCTGTAGCAATAGATTCACCTGATTTTTTATCAGGGCATACAGCATGTACTTCAAACCCTACAGATAGCAAGGCCTGAAAGGGTACCATAATTTCGTAGTCTTCTACAAAATCTCCTGCAAGCATTAAAATTTTCTTTGCCATAATTTTCTTTTTAAAATATGATATAAAGCATTGATTATTTTTACCGGAGTCTATAAAAAAAATTGTTACAAAGTTCAGCGATGCGGTGATCAGACCTGGATTTCTAACATTTATTTTTTGTTAATGATAAATACAATGAAAGAAGCTGCCGATTACGTGATAAACTGAAAATTCATATATCATCATCATTTATTACTTTATCACTTTATATATCTCATCCTGAATATTAGAGCGAATATTCAATTGCGATAATCTTCCATTGCTGCCTCCTTCGGGATTTACACGATTGCCAAGAAAAATATAAATGAGATCATAAGCCGGATCAACCCAGATGCAGGTGCCTGTAAATCCAGTGTGGCCGTATGTTTTAGGCGATGCATATTTGCAGGGATAAGGATCTTTACTGTTCGCATTGTCTTTTTCGGGTTTATCGAAACCCAAACCTCGCCTGCTTATCTTGCTGTTATATGCTGTGAACAACTCGATAGTTTTGGGCGAAAAGAAATAGTAGCCGTTATAGCTGCCTCCATTCAATGTCATCTGCAACAGCACTGCTAAATCATATGCATTGCTATACAAACCTGCATGACCGGCCACTCCACCAAACATAGCTGCACCAGGGTCGTGTACATAACCGCGCAATAGTTGCCTGCGGAAAATCTTCTCGTTTTCTGTAGGAGCGATACTGCCTTTATCAAATCTTTTCAATGGAAGAAAACCTGTTGTGGTTAATCCGAGCTTTCTGTAAAATTCTTTATACACATAATCCTGCAGCGGCATACCGCTGATTGCTTCTACTATCTTGCCAAGAAAGATGAAATCATTGTCGCTATAAACATATTTGCGAACTGGGTTTACTTCGCTTTTTAAAATACGTTTGAATATGGTATCCTCCCAATCTTTTCGCATATACATACTATCGGCAACTGGTATACTATATTGCGCAGAATATGCTTTTGAATAAAAACCCGGTTTAGGTATGCCGGTTGCCGTATCAATGGTTTCCGCATAAAAAGGAATGAACGCTTTTAAACCAGCCTGGTGCAGCAAAATATCTTCAATCAGCAGGTGTTCTTTATTTGTTCCTTTTGTCCATGGCAGATAATCACCCAATCTTTTTTTCAGATCCAGTTTGCCCTGGTCGTACAGGCGCATCACGCTCATGGTAGTAGCGCATACTTTGGTTACCGAAGCAAGATCGTACAATGTTTCCAGTGTTACTTTTTCGGTGCTGTCGTAAGTATTATATCCATATGTTTTGTTGTACAATATTTTTCCATGCTGTACTACCATTACAGCCATGCCAGGGGTGGCGTGCTTTTCAATAGCTACTTTGGCTATTGAATCAATAGCATGAAATCTTGTTTGATTGTTATCTACCGGTACAGCGTAGGCGATAGGTGCAGCAGCACTTTGAATGCCTGCACCATAGGCAAATGCTTCACAAATGGTTACGGGTAGTTTTCCTTTTGTAACAATGGCTCCTTTTAATACATCAGCCGCTGCCTGCTGCGTAATAGCATCATCCTGGTAACAGGCAACCAGGTTTTTTGCGCCGCACATATTTTTGATGGCATAAGGGTTGCCAAATACAAACGTCACCGCTTTATTTTTCTCCTGTACCTGTTGTACTAACTGCAAAGCATAGCTGCTTATACCGAAATTGTTGGCAGGAAAACGGTTAAACGCATGCACGCCTATTATCACAAGATCATACCGCGTTTCCAGTATGGCAGCTATAGTGGCAATGCGCCCTGCATCTTCTTTGTAATTAAAATAAAAGGCATCTGCATTATAATCAGCTCTTAAGCGGCGGACAAAAGTATTATCCCCGTTAATGCCAATGCCCAGGTAAGCTATTTTTAGTGGGGCTTTCCTGGAATCATTCTGAGCGCCGGGTATCAGCGGAATAATATGCTCATCGTTCCGTAGCGTAGTAATGGCATTTTCTGCAATACTTTTACTGATAGCAGGTGTTTCAGCATTAAGATCATCTGCCAGCCGGTTGGCATTAGCAGGTAGCAAATGACTCAAACCGTATTTGTATTTTACCTGTAATACTCTTTTTACCCTTTCATCTATCTGTTGCCATGAAAGATCATTTTTTCTGATCGCTTTTTTTATTTCGGTTATGCTTGCTGGTATGTCACCAGGCAGGCATAACATGTCATTGCCTGCAATCAATGATTCAGCAGAAGCTTTTCCGTCGGGAAAAAATTTTTTTACACCCTGCATTTCCAGCGCATCGGTAAATGTGAGCCCCTGGTAGCCTAATTCTCCGCGAAGGAGTTTGGTAACATTGTTATAAGATAGAGACGTGGCGCGATTTTCTGTATTATCAATAGCGGGAATAAAAAGATGCGCAATCATAGCGCTTCCAATACCAGCTTTAAAAATTTCGCGGAAAGGATATAACTCCAGTGAATCCAGTTGTTCCTTGCTCTTATTAATCACTGGCAAATCTAAATGCGAATCAACAGCCACATCACCATGACCAGGAAAATGTTTGGCGCAAGCCATCACCCCTTCATCCTGCATGCCCTTCATATACATGATGCCATATTGGGCAACCCTGTATTTATTTTCTCCAAACGAGCGATCATTGATTACAGGATTGGCCGGATTATTATTAATATCTACCACCGGTGCGTAGTTAACCTGTATGCCTATTCTTTTGCATTGTTGTCCTACCCATCGTCCATATTGGTATATCAGTTGAGGATCCTGCACCGCACCCATCATCATTTGCCTTGGCAAAGATTGTACACTATCCATGCGCATACCTAATCCATTCTCTCCGTCTATGCATATTAACAAGGGTGTTTTGGTAATTGATTGAAATTCGTTTACATATTTTGCCTGTGTAACCGGTCCGCCCTGGAAAAGGCAGATGCCGCCGATATTATAAGTATTGATAGCATTTCTTACAGCCGTATCGTAAAAAACAACTTTTCGGTCGCTGTTGATAGCCGATAATCTTACCACCATCAACTGTGCTATTTTTTCATCTTCACTCAATGTTGCAAACACACTGTCTACCCATTCTTTCTCAGAGAGCTTACTTACATGCTGTGCTACGGAAGAGAGGCTACAGACTGTTATAAGAAATATAAGTAAGTATTTCATGATGTATTGATTGAAGAAAAACATGCAAACGAAATTATCATCATTAGATGGCTAAAGCAAATGTAATTGGAGAGCTGTCAGCCATCCGCTATGAGCTCTCAGCCGTACACGGAAAGCTGATACCTGATGGATGACAGCTAAAAGAATTTTCTCTTCACCCACGAAACAATAATCGCTGCTATTAATAAGGCTGCTATAACACACATAGCTTTTGAAAGCATATCACCGTGCTGCACATAAAATGTTTCTTCCGTACTAACGGGTATGGGCATCCTGATAGCAGTAGCTTTATTCCATGGTTGTGGATCAATCACATTACCCATTGGATCTATAAAACAACTGATGCCGGTATTGGCACTGCGGGCAATCCATTTCCTTGTTTCGATGGCACGCAATCTTGCATAGTTCATGTGTTGTTTATAGCCTGGAGTATCATCCCACCAGCCATCGTTGGTAATAATCACAAGCAGGTTAGCGCCGTTACGCAAGTATTCCGTAATAAATGCTCCATAAATACTTTCGTAGCAAATAATAGGCGCCGCTTTATAGTAATGGTCTTTTGCTACAAACACTTTTCTTACTGTATCTCTTCCCAAAGAACCGCTGATACCCCCAAAATCTTCAAACCAGTCGCCTATAAAATTTAAAAAAGAAGGTAAGCTCTCCACTCCAGGAACGAGTTTAGCCTTATGGTATAGTTCAATGCTAGTGTCTGGGTTGATAAAGGCAGCCGTATTAAAAGCGTCGTAATAAATTTTTCCTGCGGGAGACCGGCGTGCGGTAGCGCTTGCATTTTCCCTGAGCGGACCGTAGCTTTTGTAACTATCAATACCCGTGAGTAAACTCATTGCCGGATGCCGTTTCAAAAAAGCAAATACCGGTTGATAGTATGGATTCTGCTTAAGCTCGTTTTCCCATGCCTGTACAGGAATAGCTGTTTCCGGCCAAACAACCATGGCAGTATTGCTATCTATTTTTTCTTCAGAAAGTTTAATAAGCTTTTGGATCTGTATAGCCGGATCGGTATTGAATTTTTCTTCGTAAGGATCAATATTTGGTTGAACGACCACAATATTTTTAGTGGCAGTTTTAAATGCTGCTACTGCAATATTTTTCTCCCTGCCTGCAATGATGTATGAAAGCGCAACGGGCATTACTATCAATGCTATCCATGTAGCAAGGTTAATATAATATTGCTTTGATCTTCCTCCTGCGCGGAATGCGGTAAAAATTTGGTGGGCAATAATATTTGCGGATAAGACCCATAAGCTTCCGCCGCTGGTGCCGGTATATTGATACCACTGTACCCATTGCGGTTGTGTGGCAAATGCATTGCCTAATGTAAGCCATGGCCAGCTCAGCTCCCAGTTATGATGAATGTATTCAAACGTAATCCAGAACACTATCAGCGAAGCATAGCCGATCCACCTGCCAAATTTTCGTTTGGTATAATAGAATAGTAACCATGGCACACACATGAGCAGGCTGTTAGCAAAAAAAGCGCCAAGCGCTCCGGGCAAGCTGGCGTTCCAAACCCACCAGGTAACCAATATGTTCCATAAAAACATATGCAGATAGGTAACGGCCCACATTTTTTTCCAACTGCTTATATGGTCTTCAACCCATAATAAGGGCACCCAGGCTATAAATATTAAAAAAGTAAACGGTGAAACAGGCCAAGCAGCCCATAAAAGCAAAGCACCAAGGATGGATATAAAAGTGTTTGAATATCGCTTCACAAAAAATATTGCCCTAAAAATAGGAGTTTTATATAAGTTAAGCACACAGCCTATTTCAAGTTCTCTTTTTTGCTGTATAAAAGCAACCCGTTTGTAACAATTAAATAATCATGGAATTTATCCCGTATAGGGCTATCCTGGTCCTTTGCTACGGTAAAAGCCGCTCATTGATATGTAGATGAAGTGATTGCCTGCCTGATGGCAGGCAGACGACGCAACAGTTAATGCCATGAAAATATATAGCTGGTATAAAAGTGACAATCATAGTGGAATAGATTAAAAGCCTGATATGTTCCGCTATGCACATAACAGCCATCTTTCCCACATTAGCTTATTTCAGCATTCTAATTGTTATTTTTGCCGATTAAATCAGCGGATTTGTCAGATAAGATTCAATTATTACCCGATAATATAGCCAACCAGATAGCGGCAGGCGAAGTGATACAACGGCCGGCAAGTGCTGTAAAAGAATTGCTGGAAAATGCCGTAGATGCAGGCGCTACAGAAATAAAACTGATAGTGAGCGACGCGGGTAAGGCATTGATACAGGTAATTGACAATGGAAGCGGAATGAGCGATACCGATGCGAGGATGAGTTTTGAAAGGCATGCTACTTCCAAGATCAGTAATATAGATGACTTATTCCGCATACATACGATGGGGTTCCGTGGAGAAGCACTTGCTTCTATTGCGGCTGTTGCGCAGGTGGAGCTTAAAACGCGCAGAGCCGATGATGAAACAGGTACCTGTATTGAAATTGAGAACAGTGTTGTAAAAAAACAGGAGCCTATCGCTTTTCAAACCGGCACCAGCATCGCTATGAAAAATGTTTTCTTCAATGTGCCCGCCAGGAGAAATTTTTTAAAAAGTAACCCGGTTGAAATGCGGCATATAGTGGATGAATTTATCCGTGTAGCGATGTCGTTTCCCGACATATTTTTTTCGTTAACTGCTAATGGTCAGGAAATTTTTCATCTTGAAAGAGGCACGTTAAAACAACGCATTATTCATTTGCTCGGCGCTACCTATGCTTCTAAACTGGTAACAGTACAGGAAAAAACGGATTACCTGAATATATATGGTTTTGCCGGTAAACCTGACACTGCCAAAAAAACGAGGGGTGATCAATATTTTTTTGTGAACAACCGGTTTATCCGCAGTGCTTATCTCAATCACGCAGTGATGAGCGCTTACCAGGAAATGATTGCCGGAGATAGTTTCCCCATGTATGTGTTGTTTATAGATATTGACCCGGCACAGATTGACATTAATGTGCATCCTACCAAACAGGAAATAAAATTTGAAGACGAGAAAATAATTTATGCATTTGTGCAGGCGGCGGTAAAACATGCGCTTGCTCAATTCAGCATTATGCCCACGTTGAATTTTGATCTTGATCCGTCTATACAACAACTGGATGCGGTAGCCAAACCTTTTACAGAAGATAAAAAGGTAAATGCGGAAGCCTCTTCGCTCTACAATACATTCACACAAAAAAACCAGGCACACTTTATTGAAAGTAAAAGTGAACTGAAGCATTGGAAAGATTTTTATCCTGAACCGAAGGCAGGTACTTTTAAAAGTATTTTATCCAGTATAACCGAAGCAGCAACCGACGATAAGTTGGAATATGAACAATCGCCTGGTATATCTCCGGCTAATGCAAATAGCGATCAGAAATTGCAGTTGCTGGAAGATTTGCCGATGCTGCAATTGCACAGTACTTATATTGTGGCATCAACCAATGCAGGTTTTGTACTGATACAACAGCAATCTGCACACGAAAGAATTTTGTACGAACGATATGCGGCAGCCGCGAAAGGGAAAGCTATTCCTACGCAAAGAAGTTTATTTCCCTTAACGGTTCCACTTACAACACAGGATGCAGTTTTATTACAGGAACTTTTGCCTGATCTTACGTTGCTGGGTTATGAAATAGCATTATTTGGCAAAGATACTTTTGTGGTACATGGCTCTCCTGCTGATGTGGAGCACGGCAATGAAAAGTTGGCCATCGAGCAGATGCTGGAACAGTTCAAGCACTTTAACAACGAAGTAAAATTTTCGAGAAGAGAAAAATTACTGCGCACTGTGGCATGGCAAAACGCTATTAAACCGGGGAAAGCGCTTACACCTGCTGAAATGAAAACGCTGGCCCAGGAATTGTTTGCCTGCGCTGTACCTAATGTTACTCCTGCCGGCAATCCTACCTATATTGCCTTCAAAAAAGATTACCTGGAAAGAATGTTTGGAAAATAGTGTATTCTTTTCCGTGATATATCACAAAAAATAAATGATCTGGCGCAGATAATAAATCTGGCTGGCATACCCGCTACAGGGCTTCGATATTTACATTGAATTGATTCATTGCAAATACTTATTCGAAGTGTATGAAAAAAATAATCTTCTCCCGTAGTCATCTGCTCCTTATTGTAATACTTTTTTCAGTATTGATAAGCTCCTGCAAAAAAGGAGACGGTACAGATCTTACCAAATACTATGTAAAATTTAAAGCAAACGGCGTACAGAAAAATTATCCTGCTGTGGTTGGATTGGTAGAAGCTGCACCGGTTGCCGGGGCTACTGCGCATTACACTTATTCAATAGCAGCAGCTGGCGACGTTGATAAGGATGTTATTGCTATAATGGTATATACAAAAGACCCAATAGCACAAACAACTTACTATGGGAAAAAAGAAATTCCTGTTTCCGCAAACGCTACCGGATCGGAAGTGCCATTGATTACATATACTGATGCCAATAACAGGGAATTCCAGTCGTTTAACCAGCCTGGATATACCGTGAATGCGGCAGGATTAGTAACAGACCCGGCACCTTTCGCCAACAAAGTGTATATCAATTGGGAGGTTACTATAAGTGATTTGCAAAAGGATTATGTAAAAGGTACTTTTTCGGGATTTATGTATCCGCTGAATGATTATATAAATTTTGCCTTAAATGGCGATCAAACCTATGTGAATGATAAGATTGCCATAACCGACGGTGAATTTTATGTTCAACGATATTAAAATAACGATAAACCATAAACGAAAAACCACAAACGCCAGCATTGTCCTTACAATCTACCGCACCGCACTTTCACTGATTCCTGATGACCGATAACTGTACACTATCTTTTTTTTATCGGGTGCCGTTACTTTCACATTTTTGAATGAAACTGTTTGCACATCATCTGTAACAATCGGTATTCTGTAATCTTTTTTTGCACAGGTTAATGTAAAGTTGTTAACCTGTATATTTTTAGCATGACGTATGTAAATTCCCCACGCAGGTAATTCACCAAACATAGAAAATTCCGGATAAGCCTCTGTTTTTTCAGGAACCTTGTCCAGCTCATTTAATCCGATTTTTGCAAACATCGGGTCTCCACCACCGGGATGTTTGATCTCAATATTGTTTAACGTAACATCAGAAATAAAAGCATCAGGCGTGCCTGCAATGGATGAAGGAGAAATATTTCTTGGCATATCTTCTTCCGGGCCCTGGAACTCATAATTCACATCCGGCTTTGTTGCTGGCACTTCTACATACATATTGGAGATGCGAACATTTTCCATTCTTCCCTTTCTTCCTTTTACTCTTTCCCCAATCCGAAGGAAAAAAGCGTTCCCGGTATTGTATGCCCAAAGACTATCTACTTCAACATTTTCAACAAAGCCACCGTCAACTGCAGCCAGTGTTATAGCAGAGCGATAAGTATCGTATACTTTATTGTTGATAATTTTAATGTTGCTGAATCCGCCACGCGTGGCAGTACCGAACTTAATACCATTAGCACTCGATCTTGCTGTGCAGTTCCTGATCAATATATTTTTGCAAACTGCTTTATCGTCATGCGATTTCAAACAAATAGCATCATCACTGGCATCAATATATGAATTGGTGATAGCAACGCTGTCACAATCTACGATGTCAATTCCATCATTATTCCAATACGCTTTGCTGTCAACAGATATGCTGTCGATCTGCAGGTTTTTACATTGATCATAAGTTTGCACCCACGCAGCCGCATTTCTAAGTGTAATCCTTTTGATCAATACATTTTCGCATTCCCTGAAATTAACGATCATTGCCCTATTCTCTACTTCAGGTCTGTCGTACCGGAACAGATCTTTTAAAATGCCTTTGTGTACCATCTCTACAACGTTTCTTCCCAACTGTCTTCCCTGTCCATCTATAATACCTTTACCTGTAATGCCTATATTCTGTTGATTATAGGCCATTACCAGTGCTGTAAATATTTTTCTGTCGTAATCCCATGGATTGAGCGATCCCACCAGCACAGCTCCTTCTTCCAGGTGTATAGTAACATTTGATTTAAGATGAATAGACCCGGTTAAATATCTTCCTACGTAAAAAATTAACCGGCCACCACCATTGTTGTGAATGTAATCTATGGCGTATTGGATAGAGCGGGTATTAAGTGTAATGCCATCAGAATAGATACCAAACAAAGAAGCGGGATAATCTTTAGCGGAAATTGATTGTGTGAAAAAGAAAAGAGCGATTGCGAAAAATATTTTCTTTATGGCCATTGCAAATGTATTAATGATGAAACAGCGGTTGTAAAAATGCGTCGCTAAAATAAGGCAAATGGGTAAATGTGTCATCCTGTACTGTCAGTAAGGAAGCATTCGCTATACGAGGCGTCCTCGCCTCGTATCATTTTGTTATCGTCTCCTGGCGATGTTAAAGCATACGTTAGT
Organism: Agriterribacter sp.; assembly: GCA_047600465.1. Taxonomy (GTDB): domain Bacteria; phylum Bacteroidota; class Bacteroidia; order Chitinophagales; family Chitinophagaceae; genus Agriterribacter. Next base: position 367,272 of record JASGKU010000004.1, on the reverse strand, counting down.
CGCCAGGAGGCGGCACCATAGTCATGCGAGGCGAGGACGCCTCGCATAGCAAAAATTTCTCTTCATCCTCCTTCGTCGGATTCATCGAAATGACGGAGAGTGTAATCATAATATTGAACGCAACGTTAGCGAGCGAGATATCTCCAGCCGGTAATCATCCTTTCCTTTCAACAGTAAAATCTTATTTTGCAGTATAATTATTTCTATATGCTACGATTGTTTGCTGTATTGCTGGCAGTATGTTCTTGTACCACTGTGATTGCACAAGACCCATGGAAGATAAGTGCTGCATCTATTGATCCCTCGCATTATTATGGAATTACGGTTGCTAATGGAATGATTGGTATAGTGAGTTCGCCCGAGCCACTTAAAATAAAAGACGTGGTGCTTGCAGGCGCATATGATTTGTATGGCCGCGGCAGGGTAAGTAATTTTTTACGCAGTTTTAATTTGCTGAATGTAAATCTTAACATAGATGGAAAGAGAGTAGGTGCTGCTGATATAACCAATATGAAGCAGGAGCTGGATATGAAGCAGGCAGCTTTTACTACCTCTTTTGATTATGGTGATAAAGCTACCGTTACAGGCACCTACTATGCATTAAGACATTTGCCCTATACTGTTTTGATGGACATTACGATTGCAGCAAAAAAAGATGTTGCTATTGGCGCAGAAAGTGTGATGGAAGCCCCGGATGCTTTAAAGGATGTGCAGAATTATTATAACGAAATTGATCGCCCACATGTAGTGATCAGCCTGCTTACTTCCTCTGCCAAAAGCCCTACGGGTAAATTAACGATGTGTGCATCTAATACTTTTTTATTCAGTGAACCACACGGGCAGGAGCCAAGAGTAATTCATGAAATGTGGGATAATAATTTACACCTGATGAAGTTCGGCAAAACAATAAAAGCAGGTGAAACATATCGTTTCTCTATTGCTGGTTCATCTATTACCTCCGCGCATCATGATGATCCATTGAATGAAGCCGAACGGTTAACCATATATGCTAAACTGGAAGGCCACGACCGGTTATTGAAGTTTCATCAAAAGGCATGGGATGATTTGTGGAAGAGTGATATTGTGGTAGAAGGAGATCAGCAAAGTCAGCAGGATATACACAGCATGATGTATCATCTGTATTCCTTTGTGCGGGAAGGCACCGCTTTATCACCTTCGCCGATGGGCTTGAGTGGACTGGGGTATAATGGTCATGTGTTTTGGGATACAGAATTGTGGATGTATCCTGCGCTGCTGGTATTGCATCCCGAGCTTGCCAAAAGCATGATGGAATATCGCTTTCAACGGTTAGACGCGGCAAAACGAAATGCATTTTCTAAGGGATTTAAAGGAGCGATGTTTCCATGGGAAAGCGCTGCAACCGGCGTGGAAGAAACACCGGTGTGGGCATTGAGCGGACCATTTGAACATCACATCACTGCTTGCGTAGGCATTGCTGCGTGGAACTACTATTGCGTTACACAAGATAAAAACTGGTTGAAAGAAAAAGGTTGGCCGATATTATCTGCTGTGGCAGATTTTTGGGCTAGCCGTGTTGAAAGAAACGGGCCGGGAAAATATGATATAAACAACGTAGTAGCTGCGGACGAATGGGCTGAGAATGTAGACAACAATGCCTTTACCAATGCTGCTGCCAAAGCGGTATTGCAACATGCTACGAACGCTGCAAAATTGCTGGGCATAACACCTGATGCTGATTGGATGAATGTGGCGAATAATATTCCCATACTAAAGTTTGAAGATGGTGTTACAAAAGAACATGCTGCTTATCATGGCGAAGGCATAAAGCAGGCGGATGTAAACCTGCTGGCATATCCCTTAAAAGAAATTACAGATGTAAAACAAATTCGCAAAGACCTGGAATATTATGAAACAAGAGTGCCTAATGTTGGAACACCAGCTATGACACAAGCTGTATTTACTACATTGTATGCACGCCTAGGTGACGGACAAAAAGCTTATCATTTTTTCCAGGACGCATACCTGCCAAATCTTAGTCCGCCATTTAGAGTAATTGCTGAAACAAGGGGAGGAACCAACCCCTATTTTTCTACTGGTGCAGGCGGCATTATACAATCGGTGCTGATGGGTTTTGGTGGCCTTGAAATTACAGACAAAGGCATCACACAAATCAATTCAACTTTACCTGCGGGTTGGAAGAGTCTTACACTTACAGGGATAGGTGCAGATAAAAAAATGTTTTCCGTAAAACCTGGTCAAATGGAGAAAGCGAAAAAGAAATAAGGGTATTGGTTACTTTTTTAACTTGGACCTATACCCTAACGGCACCAATTTTTTTAGAAATATCTTTAAATGCTTCATTTAACTGTTTTTTCTGTTCGGCTGTAAATGTTGCAGGTTTTCCATTTATAATATTGCCATTGATGCGATGGTATAACCACTCCTTTTTTTTGCCAAAATAGTTGACGGCAATATAGCTCAGAGATATTATCTCGCTGAGTTCTTTTAGTTTAACTTTTATTTCAACCTCCTGCTGCAGCCGCTCTAATTTGTCACCTCTTTTGTTAAGAGCATCGGTAAAGTGTTTTTTTAAAGCATTCTTAAGCATAGGGTCAGTGCCGATTTTCTTTTTCAGGTCTTTAATTTTTTTATTGACTCCTGTTTTTGATTTCGAACTTACAATGTCTTCAATCATATTTTTCATATAAGTATATTTAATAGACTTTCACTTGAAAATTTAGTCTGTTGTTTTCTTAAGTAAATCTTTTAATTTGTTTAATGTATCCAGATATAGGTTGATCTGTTTTTCTATATCTGTATCGTTAATCGATAAGGCTTTAGCGATTTTCTGAAAGATTGCCATCTCTTGCTTAAGCTGCTGAATGGTTTCTTCAATTTCTTTTTTTGTCATGGTTGAACTGGTTAGCACTGTTTTATAAAGATAATAATCTTTTGCTTATTGGAGTGATCTTAAAAGTTCTTTTTGCCCAAGGCATGAAGTTCATTGTTGAGACATTAGATATTGTTTCGGGGAAATTAATTGGGGGTATAAATTTGTACGCGACGACCTTCAGACAGCTTTCTTCTACACAATATTCATTTCAATCAACAAAGTATTTTGTTTATCAGGAAATCGGAAATACAACTACCGCTACCGCATAGCCGAAATAAATAACTTTTCCTGTGCACTCTTACTTGGTGATCCAGCATACTGCATGATAGTACATGTAAGTGCAGGATGGTTGCCCGGTTTATTGTTTTTATATTTGGTTACACCTGATTCCGGAATCAGGTAAATTTAATTTTCTAACGATAAACTGCTTCAAAATGAAACCAACTCATCTCACAGGAACATAATCGATTCACAATTTTTGAGTAAGTGCTGTTCTGATAACATTTCATTTGCAAGTCTATTAATATTCATATTTAATTCCCTCTATCATCCCTGTTCCTTCATCTTTTACAGATGCTATGGAATGCTATGCTTTTTCCATCTATGAATATGTATAAAAACTGTTGAAAGTATATCGCAGATCATTTATTGTTTTAATTGACAGGTAATAATATCAATGCATTACCTGCATGACTTTGCATTCTTAAACTCCAACCAAATTGCCATGTTTAAAAAGCGTATTATTCATTATCTGAAACATCTTTCAGTCTTTGCCGTATTTGTGCTGATGTTTGCTTCAAAAGCAATAGCACAGCAGCAGACTGTTACAGGAACGGTTACAGACGCCAGTACCTCGGCAGGTATTCCCGGCGTTTCAATAAGTATTAAAGGCACTCAAACTACCACTCAAACAGATGCTGCGGGAAAATTTTCTATCAGTGTAGCTAAGGGCAAAACACTCATTTTCTCCTCTGTTGGGTACGAACAAAAAGAAGTTTCGGTAGGACAGTCTTTAAATTTAAAAGTTAGTCTGCAAACCTCTTCTCAATCATTATCCAACGTGATAGTAGTAGGATATGGATCACAAACCAAAAAAGAATTAGCGAGTTCTGTTTCCACCGTATCGGCTAAACAATTTCAGAGTGCTGTAATTACCACGGTTGATCAGGCCCTGCAGGGAAGAGCAACCGGTGTGCAGATCACAGCCGCATCGGGTGAACCTGGTGCTGATGCAGTTATAAGAATACGTGGTAACAACTCTCTCAGTGGTAATAATGAACCGTTGTATGTTGTTGACGGTTTTCCTATGCCTCCTTATTCCGAGGCGCCGGGAAGTTCGTACGGCAGTACCAATCAGAATGGATTATATGGTATCAATCCTAATGATATTGAAAGCATCCAGGTGTTGAAGGATGCATCTGCTACTGCCATCTATGGTTCGCGTGGCGCCAATGGTGTAATTATGATTACAACAAAAGCAGGTAAACGTGGAGAAGGCAGAATTGAACTCACAAGCAAAACTACTTTCGGTGATCTACGGACGCCCATCGCAATGATGAATAGCCAGCAGTATGTAGACATAAGAAATCAGTTTGCTGATCTTACCAGCAATCCACGTCCTTTCGATCCGGATACAGTGAAAACAAATACTGACTGGTTGGATGCTATAACCCGCAACAGCGCTCGTGAAGATCTTTCTTTAAGTGTATCTGGTGGAGGTGAAAAAACATCGTATTATTTTTCTGCCAACTATTTAACGGATAAAGGTGTATTACTGGGTTCTAAAAACACCAGGGGTAGTATACGTGTTAATCTCAATAATGAAGTAAATCGTTGGTATACCAACAAAGTTCAATTGAGTGCTGTAAAACAGGTTACTAACAGGGCTATTACCGGTTCCCGCGGATTTCCGCAGGTTGCAGGTCCAGTATTGGATGCATTAAGAGCTTCACCTGTATCACCTATTGACTTAAAAGGTACTGATGATTATGGCATTCCATTCATCAATCCTTACCTGGAACTAACCAGCAAAACAGATGATTCTAAAAATGATAATGTTATCGCTAATGTTGAAAACTGGTTTCGCCTGTACTCCGATTTACAGTTAGTAGTAACGCTTGGTGCAAATCAGAATAATACAAGAAGACAAACCTTCTTTCCCGATGGAATCGGCGAAGGTTATTACACAAAAGGACAAGCTAACAATAGCGTGGCTAATACCAATAGTTATAATATCAATGGGTACTTTTTGTATGATAAGCTATTCAACAAAATTCATAAAATAAACCTTACGTTGGGAGGTGAGTGGAACTATTCCGTATTGGAACAATTAACTGCGGTTGGTCAGGGGTTTGATCTTCCGTACTTTGGCGTAAACAATATAGGTAGTGCGCTTTCTCAACAAATTGGCTCTTATAAAGAAGATCGTACTATTGAGTCTGGCTTTTTTAGAGCTAACTATTCTTACAAAGGAAAATATGTGTTGAATGCATCTGTGCGCTTAGATGGCGCTTCTCCATTTTCTGAAAATAAAAAATTCGGTTGGTTCCCTGCAGTAGGACTTGCATGGAATTTGAGCGAAGAAGAATTCATGAAAAATACTGGTTTCGTAAATAACGCAAAACTCAGGGTATCCTATGGCGTTACTGGTAGCCAGGCAATTTCACCTTACTCTTCACTCGCCAAATATGGAAACAGTTTTTACCAGGTGGGTTATCCTTCAACAATAGTAACCAGTGTATATCAAACCAGTTTAGGCAATTCTGATCTTACCTGGGAAACTACCAGCCAGTTAAACGCCGGTATAGACTTCAATATTTTTAACGATAGGTTGGTGTTTAGTTTTGATTACTATAACAAAGTAACAGACAAACTGTTGCAGCCGCGAGCTTTGCCCAGCCAGTCTGGCTTCAGCTCTATAACAGATAATTATGGAAAAATCGGCAATAAAGGATTTGAAGTAAGTCTGCAGGGTGATATTGTAAGAAACAAAAATTTTCGTTTTACAAGCCGTGTGGCTATTTCAAGAAACCGGAATACACTTATCAACCTTGGCGACAGAACTGCTGAACAGTATATTGGACTTGGCGGCAACCTGCAGTCTGGTACAGCAAGTGTGTTGATACCCGGCAAAGAAATAGGATATTTTTATGGATACCATGTAATCGGGTTGGCTCAGGCTTCTGACTTTACTAATGGTGTACCCAACTTTGCCTTTCCTGGTGGTGTGAGCAACCAGATACCCGGTACATGGATATATGAAGACAGGAATAAGGATGGAAAAATTACTGCAGATGATCGCATGATATTGGGAAATTCAAATCCAACTTTTACTTACGGATGGACCAATGATATAAACTGGAAGAATTTCGGATTGAATCTTTTCTTTACAGGCTCACAGGGAAACGATGTACTAAACGTAACGAGATTTTATCTTAACTCTGGTTTGCTTAATAACAGTGGCGTTGTTTTTAACCAGTCTGAAGATTGGTACAAAAACAGGTGGACAGCACAAAACCCAACAAAAGATGCGCGTTACCCTGGTATCCAAACTGGTGTGGCCACTTCTGATATCAACAACACCTTTTTGGAGAACGGAAGTTATTTCAGGTTAAAAACATTAACCCTCAGCTATACATTACCGAACACGAAAGTGATAAAAAATCCAAGATTGTTTTTTACAGGCACCAACCTTATTACTATAACCAAGTATACAGGGTTTGATCCTGAAGTAAGTTCATATGGGCAGAGCCTTTTGCAACAGGGTATTGATTTTGGTGCTTACCCGGCCAGCAAAACATACACTATAGGCCTTACCTGTACCTTTTAAAAACAACAAAACATTTATTTATGAAATCGAAAATATTTTTAGTCATTGCATTTGGAACGATGCTGTTCGTCGCTCCATCATGCAAAAAATCGCTGGAAGAAGAACCGTATTCTTCTCTTTCTTCGGCTAATGTATACAGTAGTGAAGATGGGTTAAAGAAAGCTACATTTGGTATATACGATGGTTATGTTTTAAAACCATGGCTATACCAGTTTTTCTATTATGTACTAACAGAAACAGGACATCAATATTCTACTTTCGGAACATCGGGCGCTTTTTATGATGTGGATTTGTACTACCGCTTCGCAGAAGACCCAAAATCAACGGCCGGTGGTTTAGCGTGGACACAGATGTATACCATCATTTCAAGATGCAATTCTGTAATTGCAAATGCAAATAAAGCTGTTTCGGATGAAGCCGTTGCTACCAAATATGTTGCTGAAGCAAGATTGTTGAGAGGCTATGCGTATTTTAATCTTGTTCGTTTATTTGGAGATGTGCCGATTGTGTTAAACGAGATAACATCCCTGTCACAGAAGGATGATATTTTCGGCGCACGCCAACCTGTTGAAACAGTATACAACACGATTATGGATGACATGAAATTTGGCGAAGCTAACCTGCCCGACAAATGGACCAATACCAATGATATTGGAAGAGTAACTGCCGGTATAGCTAAAGCCTTACTCGGTAAAGTATACATCACCATGGCTGGTAAGCCGTTGAATAAAACAGAATATTTTGCACAAGCTGCAGATAAACTGAAAGAAATAGTAGGTGATGCTAATGAAGCAAAGTATGGCTTTGGGTTGCTGGATAATTTCGCAGATGTGTTTGCTTCTGCCAATGAAAGAAACAAGGAGCTGGTGTTGACATTCGGCATGTTTTATAATTCAAGTAACACACAGGCGAGTATCATGCCTTTCTTCCTGCTTCCGTTTGAACAAAATATATCTGCCTGCACTTATAAGTTGTATCAATTGTACGAAGCAACAGATGATCGCAGGGATGTAACGCTGATACCATCTATTGTAAATGCCAATGATGGTCACCAGCTTGAATACAGACCCGCTGATACATCTTATTATGATGTAACAGCAGGAAAACTTTATGGAGCAAAAAGAGCTGGTATTGGTTTTGGTAAATACCAGAGAACCTTCCGCGATGCAGGTGCACCACCATGGGGATATAATACAGACTATACGCACATGCGTTTTACAGATGCGCTGCTGTTGCTTGGCCGAAGCGTTGAATGAAGATGGTAAGCCTGCAGAAGCCTTGCCTTATATAAACAGGGTGAGAACGCGAGCCCACGCCACAGCACTGAATATTACAGACCAGGATTTACTGCGTGCAGCAATACGTAAAGAAAGAAGATTGGAGTTAACGGGCGAGCACACAACGGTATTTGATATACGCAGATGGGGAACATTACAAGCAGAGATTGCTGCAATGACACCCGATCAGATTGTGAACAGGGACTTAAATCCTTACGATCCTAAGTTTGAGATCTATCCTGTGCCACAGGCAGAGCTGGATGCCAACCCCGCGCTTGTACAAACAGATGCGTGGAAATAAACTAAATAGTTTTTGGAGTTAACTATTAATACATAGCCCGGAGGAATGTCTATTCCTGACCGGGCTTTTTGTTTTAGAAATATTTTTTCAACAATGAGTGAGCATTTTTATTAGCGGCTTCTCGTTGACCTACAACTTGTCACTTACTACTACCGCCTACCACTCTTCTCACCCTTTCTGCTGAAACAAAAATGAAATGAGCGAAGCAAACTCTTCATACGATAAAGCATTGGCTAAGCCTGTAGGCATGATGGATGTTTTCAGTTCCTCCCGTTTCTTAATATCTTTTGTATTGATATTACGCACGGTGCCGGTTATATCACGTAATGTGATTTTATCAGCCGATTCGCCGGTTACAAAACCCATCACGGTTTTATCGTCTTTGGTTGTTATTTGTACCGAAGCAAAGCCTTGCGCTATAGATGCATTTGGCTTTAATATAGATTCTGCGATTTGCTTGCGGCTCATAATAGATCCTATTTGTCCCATAAAGGGTCCTTTCATTACTTCACTCTTTGTAAGGCTGTGACAGGCAATACAACCCTGCTGTACAAAAAGTCGTTTACCATCCGCAGGATTACCTTTTATTTTATCCATCGCCAGCATAATATCTTCAATAGATGATTCGCCTATCTGTCCTTTTTTATTCCTGATCTTATTCAGATCAATTTTTGTTTCTTCTGTCTTCTCCAGTTCTTCGTCTCCGCCAAATTCCGAAATACCCATCCTGAATTTTCCATTTAGATCTGCATACAATGCTTTCTGTTGTTTATCTGCTTTTTTCCATTCATTCATCAGCAATGTTTTGATGGTATCTGATAAAGCCCATGGTTCTGATTTATAATAGGGTCCATGATCATCTGGCCTGGTGCTCCACCAATAAGAACCATCATACGGTGTTTCTTCTTTATACAAACGTGCTAACGTAACCAGCAATTGATTTTTTAAATCTGCATCTGCTGGTTTATTGTAAGCAGTAATCAATCCATTTACTGCTTTGGCATCATGCATATAACGAAGCGCCCACAATGCAAGTGTGCTGTTTTTTGTACCGATGGCATTTATGCATGCGTCTACCGCGTTGATCTGAACAAGCGCATGTGCAGCCAGGTGCGGAAGTACAATGGCTGAGTTAGGTGTAGCGTGCGGTCCTTCTACGCCCTTGGCAGGTGCAACAAAAGATGAAGGCACCGGTATTTGTAATAAGGCTTCTGCGGCTTCCACACGACCTAAGCGGCCAAGCCCGATGATGGCTATTGCTTTTACACGTTGGGAAGTATCGCCCAGCGCTTTAAGAAAAGGTTCAACAGGCACATCGGCTACCAATGTTTTTCTATCTGCCAGTGCCCGTAATGCAAATTCTTTTGCGGCTGCATCGTTGGTAAGATCTACCAGGTTTTTAATTCCGTTTTTGCCGGCAATCTGCGCATAAGTAAAAATGCCAGCTACTCTTCCATAAAGCGGGGCATTTTTATCAGCCGCTATTTTCCATGCAGCCTGTACCGCATCTTCTCCTGAACGGCTGATGAGTTCCTGCTGTGCAGTTTGTCTTGCCACAGCCCCATCAGCTTTTAATAGATCTCCCAGTTCGCTTACTGATAATTTTTTAACATCAGGGAATGGTTTGTACGTCCAGTTTTTAGGAACTGCACGAACAACAAATCCTTTGCTGGAATCACCGGTATAACCCGCATCATTCCATGCAGACATGTACAAACGGCCTGAGCCATCTACATCCAGGTCGGTTATTTGCGAAAGCTGCACAAAATCTTCTTCCTGCTGTGTAAAGGTTGGACCGTCTGGCGTAACGCGGTGTATATACAATTCATTTCTTCCCCAATCAGCCATCATAGGCACATGATTGTATTTAGCAGGCCAATTCGGATCGTCCATAAATAAACATCCCGTGCCTGAACCACCACCGAGGTCTTTTAATGCCGGAATGATCTCTTCCGTGAAATGCTTGAATAGTAACGGATACCCGTACTCGCCGGATTGTATATGGTTGCTGAAACGGATATTCCATCCCTTACCATCGTTGGTGTTGTCGCGGGTGAAGATATTCATGTATGGATCAATGGCAACATCATATATGTTTCTTGTACCGTGAGAATAAATTTCCATCTCCGTTCCGTCAGGACGCACTCTTACAATACCTCCTCCCAACATCGTCAATTTTTTACCACTGCGGTCTACAGCATCATGAAAACCAAAGTCTCCTACAGCAATATAGATCCAGCCATCAATTCCCATGCGAATGCCATTGGTGGCATGGTCTGTTCCGCGATGCCTCAGGTAATTTACATTGCTGATATGTTCCACTACTGGTTTTGAAGGTCCGTCTGCTATGCCATCGTGGTCTTTATCTTCAAACACTACAAGGTCCATACCCGAAGCCAGCGTATCTGTAAATACGGTATGAAGCACATACAATTTATCACCCAATGCAATAATCCCTCTTGGATTATCTACCCTGGCGTATTCTGTATGAGCGTCAACAATACCATCATTATTACAATCAACCAGTTTAATAATTCTTCCTCTGCCAGGCGCTTTACCCAGTGAGCCCATCATGTCTACTCCCACGTATACTTCGCCGGTAGGTGCGGCTGCAATACAGGCCGGGCTTGGTGTTACATCAGGAGCAGTATATCCTGTAATGTCAAGGTCTTTAGGCCAATTGGCTTTGATGCCCATTGAGTCGATAGACAATAATGCCTTATCTCTCTCTTTGGGTTCACACTTAGGGGTACTCTTACATGCGGTAAAAAAAAGACTTACCAGGGTAATGCAAACAAAAATTTTTGTCATGAAAATATTATTAAGGGGCAGTAAAATAAATAATTAATCTATAATCTGTAAAACTATTCCGGTTCCCTGTGGTATAGTCTTATTATATGCATGGCAGTACAGGACAGTTGCGCAATGGATTGTATCTACATTTGGTTCAACAGCTATAAGTTATAGCAAACAATAATTACCTAACGATAAATTGCTTTAGCATGAAGACGATCGATCTTTCAGGAGATGGCTTATTCAGAAATAGTTTGTTACAGGGTTATTACAACCGCTAATATTTTTTCTCTCCCACCACTTTACGAAATCACTTATACAAAGGATTAAACATACACCAGGATGGATTTAATAATAAAAAGAATGCTTTCTTTCATAAATAAAAAATTTGCCGTTGCTCTTGGCTTGTTTTTAATAAGTTACTTACAAAACGCATATGCGCAGTCGTACCTGCCTTTTAAATATAAAGTAGCCATCATAGGTAATCCCATCAATACCGATATCCGGTATGATTCATCCACTTTAAGCAGTTTAAAAAAACTAGGTTTTAATACGCTGCAGGTCAATATTGCCTGGGGCGCACGCCCGGCTGATGAACCATTGAACCTGGAAGATATATTATATGTAGAGGGAAAAGGAGATAAGGAAAAAATTGCGAAACGGTTTGCAGCCATCAAACAAAGAGCGCAAATAGCAAAGCGATGGGGCTTCAGAACCATCTTTCATTTTGGTGCGCCTAATGTTGATTCCTTATATCTTATTCTCACTCCTGACAAAATTGATATAGTTACAGAAATAAACAGCATTCAGAAAAAAGAGATCGTTGATAAATATACAAGCCTTTTGAAACGGCTGCATCAGTCTATTCCTGAAATTGATGACCTGCTGATGTATACTTTTGACCAGGAAGCATGGATTGCTAATGAGTTCGGGAATGGAAAGACCGACCGTGGTATTCCCTTACATGAACGGCTACCCGCTTTTTTGAACCAAATGACGCAAGCCTGGGCAGCACAAAACCCCGATGGTAGATTGTGGTGGGAACCATGGGAAATATCTGCAGGACAGATTTATGCCTGTATGCCTTCTTTTCCAAAAAGCAATTTTGGACTGGCGATGCACGCCAATATTGCTGAAGTACAATTTACTCGTCCCGTTGATGTATGGTTTAAGAATATGTGTAATCTTCTTGCCGAAAAAAATATTCCAGTAATGGGAGAAATTTTTATGTCGAGCGCCAACGAAGAAATTGAGCCGCTGCAACATATTTATGCCCCGCGGCTTGTGTTTGAAGAATTAGAAGCGATGTATACCGTAAGAAAATTAACCGGTATTAAAGAATATTATGGCACAATTGCAGACAGGTATGATCCCAATCTTCAAATAGCAGGATTAAAACTCAATCAACCAAACATTGCTATTGCCGATGCGTTGGCAAAACTTTCCCTTCCCTATGGCAAATTTAAAAACGACATTACGGAAGCATGGGAAGCTACTGCAAAAGGCTTACAATTATTTCCGTGGGATTGCACATGGCGTTTCAGGTTACTTCCTGTTGGCTTAACGGGTCTGCATGTTTTTCATCAATGGGAAACAGGGCATATTTCAGGTTCTGTTGCACCCTCTCCGAGTTGGAAGTCAACCCGCCGCAGTTTATTTATGACAACAGAAGAGGAACAACTTGATCCCTGGTTTTTTGAAGATATTGAATTGAGAAGTATGACGGCAGCCGATCATTTACTCAAGGCGATTGATATATACAATCGCGTGTATGCAGGCCTCTCATCATCTGTAAAAGAAAAAAATACTATCCCGGTAACTGTACAGGATATAAAAGTGCTGGAACAAATAATGCGGGCAATACAATGTTATTGCCGGGAAGTGACACTTACGCATTTGATGCGGCAAAATGTATTGAACAATCAACCCATTACTGATGATATGATAAAACGTTTTGACGCCATTCTGCAGATTGATATACACAATCAGCAAAAAGGATTGGCAGATAATAAAGACAAAGTTGCAACAGCCGAAGAGATGCTGAAAGCTTTTCATAACAACCCCACAGAATGGGTAAAAACGCATTTGATCATACAATAGCACACAGATAATGCAAGACATTCATCCTTTAAAAAAGATTATAGCCACGGCTTTATTGTTCTTCGCGTACGCCTCATCGTTAACCGCACAAAACGAGGTAAAGCTCGACAGGACGGAAAAGATGAGCTTTATAGAAAATGAGGCTATAAAAGTGGGCATTGATCTTAACCTTGGCGGAGCCATTACATACCTTGCGGATAAACGAAAAGGAGAAAACCTTATCAATAATTCTGATTGGGGCAGACAGGTGCAAATGTCATTCTACAGTGGCCCTGTGCCATTTGAGCCGGATGGTAAAAAAGCAAACCCCGCATGGACTTTCATTGGCTGGAACCCTATACAATCCGGTGATGTGGCGGGAAATAAATCCAGAGTACTTGAACACAAAAATACAGGCACAAGCATTTATGTAAAATGTATTCCCATGCATTGGCCATTAAACAATGTGCCGGGAGAATGTACCTATGAATGCTGGATAAAGCTGGATGGGAATGCTGTAAAAATTACCAGCCGCATCGTAAACAACCGGCCGGATAAAAAACAATATGAAGCAAGAGGGCAGGAATTGCCGGCAGTATATACCAATGCACCATGGCACAGGTTAATTACGTATCGTGGTGAAAAACCTTTTACAAATGATACGCTTAGCACCATTGCCAATCATAATTTCCCGGAAAACGGCAACATACAATGGGCAAGTTGGCAGGCAACAGAAAGCTGGGCAGCCAATGTTGATGACAATGATTTTGGATTAGGTGTGTGGAATGAAAGCGTACAAAGATTCTCCGGAGGGTATTATGGCGACAAGAATTTTAAAGGTGGCAGCAGGGATGCACCTACTGCTTACATTGCGCCCAACAGCATAGATATTCTTGATTATAATATTACCTACGATTATAACTATGCGCTTATAGTAGGAGATCTTAAGCAGATCCGTGATTATGTGTATCAACATCATCACTCCAATAAACCGGCTTACGATTTTAAAAACAGCAGACTACAATGGTATTACCAGGGCACTACCGACCAGGGATGGCCGATAAAAAACGGCTTGCACATTCAATTGAAAAAAGGTGCCACAATGATTGGTCCCGTTGCATTATGGAAAGCAGATGATGCGCCGGTATTAAAGCTTGAAGCTGTTTACCCCCAAGGTGCACATAAACTCAAAATATACTGGAAACCTTTTGGAAAGGAGTTTGAAGAAGCAAACAGCATTGCTTTTGATTTTGTTGCTGACGGAAAAAAACAGGTGTACACAGTCCCGCTTCATCCATCTTCCAACTACAAAGGAATGATTACCCAATTAAAAATAGTGTTAGATGAAACCATACAAAACGATGATAACAAAACTGTCATTATAAAAAGTATTGTTCCCGGGAAATAAACCGGAATTAAAATGCATCTTTTAAAATATTACATACAATGAACTACATAATAAAATGTGCGGCCATTGCGGGTATACTTTGTATGCTTATACATGAAAAATCAGCAGCGCAACAAAAGCAATATCTTGATGGAAGACCAGTGGCATCAAAGAGAATTCCCTGTAAAGATGAAGGCATAGTGATGCGTTATGGAGATGGGAAAGACAGTTGCGACACATATGGTGCAAGAGAAGCAGTGGTGAATAAAGAAGGTGATACTTATTACCTTTTTTATGACGGAGCAGGCAAATCAGGTTGGCTTGCATGTCTTGCTGAGAGTAAAGATTTGCGCCACTGGACAAAAAAAGGACCTATATTATCGTTAGGTGATTCTACTCAAAATGATTCTAAAAGTGCTTCATCACCCTGGGTGATAAAAGAGAACAATGAATGGCACATGTTTTATGTTGGTGCAAAGAATACAACACCTGCTCCCTATCGCATACCTTCACTCCCCTATCTCACCATGAAAGCAAAATCAGCATCCCTGCGTGGTCCATGGGTAAAACAATACGATGTAACAGCGCTTCCTCCTAAAGAAAAAAGTTATTATAGTATTACATCCAGTCCTGGTTACATTGTAAAGCACGACAAAACATTTTTTATGTTTTTTAGTGGAGCCATGCCGGATAGTCCTGGTATAAAAAGAACACTGGGGTTGGCGCGTACCAATAATTTAAACAGCTCATGGACAATTGAAGATCAACCTGTGGTTCCTGTTGCTGAACAGATAGAAAACTCTTCTGTGTATTACGAACCCTCTAACAAAACATGGTTTCTGTTTACCAATCATGTAGGCATAACCGAAAAGGGAGAAGAATACACAGATGCTATATGGGTATATTGGTCTAAGGATATTAATAAATGGGATGCCAACAATAAAGCTGTTGTGCTCGATAACGAGAATTCTATTTGGGCAAAGGGCGCTATCGGAATGCCTACGGTGATAAAAGCAGGAAACAAACTTGCGCTTTTGTATGATGCAGCCGAAGGGAAAAGTTTCAGCCATATGTACAGGAGTATTGGTTTAGCATGGATGGAGTTACCACTGAAAGTACCTCAATAATATTTCTCATTTTCAATTATGCGTAATGATTACCGCATTTTTGTTTAACCAGTATCATATTTTATGAGAATAAACACACGATCGCTGCTTTTACTATTTATTATTCAGTTTGTCGTCTTGTACAGTAATGCGCAGCAACCGGCTTTAAAGAAAAATCCATATTACTATACTCCGGACCAAATGAAAATGAATTTTGGTGGAGTAATAGGAGAAAGATTACACGCCAATCTTGAGAACTGGGAACTAAGCGCACCCGATGCCAATCCTGCCATGCTTGAAATGTTTTACGATCGCGATCGAAAGCCAGACAGGAAGCTCAATCCATGGTCTGGTGAATTTGTAGGAAAATATTTATGTGAAGCAATATTGAGTTATCGCATCCTGCACGATCTGCGACAAAAGAAATTGATTGATAAAGTAGTGAAGGAATTTTTGGCGAGCCAGGGTGCAGATGGATACTTAGGCGCTTTTGACCAGAAAGCCCGTTTAACAGGCGGCAACTGGGATGTATGGAATCACTATTGGGCAATAAGAGCATTGCTGTTATATAATGATGAATTTAAATCTGCTGAGGCTTTGAATGCTGCAACAAAAGCTGCTGATCTGCTGGTGAATACATTTCTTGATAAAAATTTTCATCTCACCAATGATGGCAGCCAGGGGCAAATGAACTATGCGGTGATTCATGCTTTTACAAAACTCTATATGCTTACGGGTAAAACATCTTACCTGGATATGGCAAAATGGATTGTAAAAGAATGGGAGCTCCCAGGTGCAGGAAATTACATGACCAATGCATTGAATGGAAAAGACATGTACCAGTTTCCGGGAAGGCGATGGGAAAGTGTGCATGATTTTTTAGGTATGTATGATATGTACCTGGTAACAGGCGAACAAAAATATTACGATGCATTTACGCATATCTGGTATAGCATACAAAAGGGCGACAGGCATAATACGGGTGGTTTTACTTCGGGAGAAGAAACTACCGGTAATCCTTATGCGCAGGGTGCTATTGAAACATGCTGCACAGTTGCCTGGATTGATATGAGTATTGATATGCTGAAGCTTACCGGCAATTCGTTGGTGGCTGATGAACTTGAATTGTCAACCTATAATGGCTTATTGGGTGGTCAACATCCCAGCGGGCGTTGGTGGACGTATAATACACCGATGGATGGTGTAAAAGAAGCCTCCGCCCATACCATCAACTTTCAATGCCGGCCGGGAAGTCCTGAATTGAATTGCTGTTCTGTAAACGGACCAAGAGGATTGGCATTATTATCCGAATGGGCTGTATTACGCTCAGAAAAAAATGTAGCGATTAACTTTTATGGACAAAGCAAATTCACGCTGCAAACGCCTGGAGGAAAGCCACTCACTATTGCACAGCAAACAGACTATCCCCGCTCAGGACGTATAATTATTGATGTGGCATTAAACACACCAGAACAGTTTACTATGCAATTGCGTATTCCTGCATGGTCTGGTACAACACTTTTAAAAGTGAATGGAAAACGTATAGAAGAGATAATATCTGGATCCTATCTTGATATATCCAGAACCTGGAAAAAAGGAGACCTTATTGAAGTCACTTTTGATATGTCGCCTCACTATTGGGTAGGGGATAAAGAACTAAAAGAAAAAACTTCTATATACTATGGTCCCTTGCTGCTTGCTTTTGATCCGGCATATAATAAAATAGACGCAAGTGCTATTCTGTCGTCGAATGTAAATGAACTGGATATTACACCGGTAACTACAAGGCACGCTGTAAAACCCTGGGTTCTATTTTCTGTAAAAAACAAAGCAGGCAACGAGATAATTTTATGCGATTATGCTACCGCAGGTGCTTATGGTAATTCTTATGTGAGCTGGCTTCCACTGCGAGGTGTAATACCCATCCAGTACAGCAAAGAACAATTAATATGGGTCAACAGAAAACGATTCGAAATATTAAGAAAATAGTACGTACTTATCGTTATTCCATTTGTATTGCAAGTAAAAATATAGCAATTAATAAAAACACTTAAAGCGTTTAAACATTAATGAGTTTTTTTATGGCACCTGTAAGTGCAGGATGGTTGTATAAATGAAGTATTTTATTTTCAACGCCAGAATTGAACGATGCCAGACTGATATGCTTGAACAGAACATCCATATTGAAAAAAACCTGCTTGTATTATTAAAAGCCGGAGATAAAACCGCATTTACTTCTTTATACCAGCAATACGCACCTTCGCTTACGGCTTTTGCCGCATCAAAAGTTTCCTCGCTTGATGAAGCCAAAGATATTATTCACGATTTGTTTGTATATATATGGGATCAGCGGGAAAACATTGAGATTACAAGCTCCATTAAGTCATTCCTGTTTGCGGCTGTACGTTACCGCGTGATAGATCATATAAGAAAAAACATTACCCGCAGGGAATATGCTGCCATGCTGCATCAGCTTTCCAATGATATAACTACCGCAACGGAAGATGAACTGGTATCAAAAAACCTGGAGCATACATTGGAGCATGTTGTTGAAACACTTCCTTCACGTACCAAACAAATCTATCGCCTCAGCCGTAACCGCCACCTGGCTGTAAAAGAAATAGCCAACGAATTAGGTTTATCAGAACAAACGGTAAAAAATCAGCTTTCCACTGCGCTTCATCACCTGAGATTTTCTCTTGAGAAGCTGGTGATATTTGTGATTCTGTTCCTGTCAGCATAAGACCTAAACTGATAAACGTGAAATTTTACATATTTTTCGTCTTTATCCTCAAGCCTGTCATTTTATATTTCACCTGTACTTCTTCAAAGTTTTATATTAAGGTGCAAACGACCTCCTAATCCAGTCTCCACAATTTTTTGAAGTGTAGAAAGCCGAACTTCTTTGATATTATTTTCAATCTTGGAAATGTAAGATTTTGTTGTGCCAACTTTTTCTGCAAGTTCTTCCTGCGTTAACCCTTTTTCAAGCCTGGCTTCCTGGAGCAAAGCTCCAATTTTAAAGTTTTCGTATCCTGTTTCAAGCTTTTCGCGTTTAGCAGTCCCACGTTTCCCGTAGTTTTTTTCCTTAAACTGCTCTAAAGTAAGCACACTATTATTTTTCGCTTTCATATTCTCTTTTGATTTTTAGTGCCTTTTCAATTTCATTTTTAGGCGTTTTCTGTGTTTTCTTTTGAAAGCCATTGGCTAAAACAATCAAATGCCCTTTGTCAAAAAAACAAAAAATGCGAAATATATCGCTTCCCGTTTGTACTCTTATTTCATAAAGACCGTCTGTATTTTCTATATGTTTCAAATACATTTCCGGAACTTTTGGTAAATCCTCAATTAGTTGCAGCGTCCAGATAATTTTGTCTTTTACTTTAGCCCGTTGTTTTATAAAGAATACTTCAAAATAGTCTTTATAGAAGATTACAGTTCGCATTTTGTGTTTTTCTATGGTATTCCAAAGATACATAAAGTTTCACTATAGTGCAACCTCTGTTTTGAAAATTTAAACCGCACTAAAAAAATAATTTAAAATTAATAGTACCGGTGGTTTTGTGAAACGACTACTCTGGAATGTTTCGCCAAACCGGTAAACAAACAACCAGTAATCTATAATGGATATAAAAATCATAAAGGATTTATTGAACAGGTATCTTGCAGGTCATGCAAGTGCTGCCGAAAAAAAGCTGGTAGAAGACTGGTTGGATGAAAATGACCTTCCCGGTAACAAATGGAATGAAATGCCTGCTGAGCAACGTGCTATGTGGATGATCGGTTTGCAGGATGATATATTAAAAAGCATCGACAAATCATCTTCAAATGACGATGTAAAGAACGTGATATCGCTTCCATGGTATCGCCGTTTATATATACAACTTGCCGCCGCCGCTGTAATAATTGCTATAGCAGGTAGTTGGTATTTTGCGCTGCGCGGCGCAAAACTTCCTGCATCAGCAATTGTTTCCATAACACATAAAGCAGATACTATAATTACTCCGGGTAGTAACAAAGCCGTACTAACGCTTTCTGATGGCAATACCGTAGAACTGAGCGATACTGCAAATGGAGTTGTAACAAAGCAGGGCAATACCGAAATCAGCAAGAGCGGCGCGCAATTGGTATATAACGAAAGCGTGAAACCCGCCAACAGCGGTAACATTTCTTATAATACATTAAGCACACCAAGGGGCGGCCAGTATAAACTGGTATTACCCGATGGAAGCGAAGTGTGGTTAAACGCAGCTTCTTCTATCCGGTATCCAGTGGCATTTGTGAACGATATGCGTGAAGTGGAAATAAAGGGAGAAGCTTATTTTGAAATAAAACCACAGTGGAAGGACGGCAGAAAAATTCCTTTTGTGGTGCAGGTATTAGCGGGTGATGGCACCAGAAAAAATGCGATAGAAGTATTAGGCACGCATTTTAATATTAATGCTTACGATGAAGAAAGCAGCATCAATACAACGCTTATTACAGGTAAGGTAAAAGTTACAGCCGAAAATCATTCAGGTGCGGAAGCCATACTTGCACCGGGGCAACAGGCACAGCTCAATGCAAGAGGAAATATTAAGGTGTTGAACGATGTAGACATAGATGAAACCATTGCATGGAAAAATGGATTGTTTATGATGAATAAGGCAGATATCACAGTAATACTACGCCAGCTATCAAGGTGGTATGATGTTGATATTGTATATGCCAATGGCATTCCGCAAGGTAAAATATCCGGAGATATTCCAAGAACCATGCAACTGGCAGATGTATTAAAAGTGATGAAGCTGAGCGGAATAAAATTTTCGATAGAAGGGAAAAAAATAATAGTAGAACCTGGATAAATTTTTTAAAACCGGCGGAGACTAAAAAGAACCGGAATTCTGCGGGAACAGAACTCCGGTATACATAAGGTCAACGTCATGAATAATAAATCTTGACTGGATCATTTTTCAATTATTAACCAAACTAAACAAAACTATGCAATTGAAAGTTTATTGCAAAGCGCTGCACGATTGTTTGCCGTGGCGCAAGTTTTTACATTCCAAAACCTGGCTGATAATGAAGTTAACCGTTGTTTTAGTGATGATAGCCTGCTTACAGGTGCAGGCTAAGGTACATGCCCAGATATCAGTATCTGCACGCAATGCACCGCTGGAAACTGTTTTAAAACAAATTAAAAAGCAATCCGGGCTGCACCTGGTATACAGGGAAGAATGGATGGACGAAGCCCGCAAGGTGAGTGTTCAATTAAAGGATGTATCTGTTGAAGACGCGCTGGATGCCTGCTTTAAAAACCAGGTGCTCACTTACGAACTGGTGGGTAAAACCATTGTTGTAAAAAAGCCTGATAGCATTATACCTTCTCTTGCTGTGGCGCCGACTACAACAGAACAAAAGGATATCATCATCAATGGTAAAGTGGTGGATGAAACAGGCGCCCCGCTTGCCAATGTAAGCATAGTGCTTAAAGGCTCTACCAAAGGTGTTTCATCGGCTGCCGACGGATCGTTCAGTATCAGTGTGCCAAACGAAAAATCGGTACTTGTTTTTTCGTATGTAGGCAAGGAAATAAAAGAAGTGATAGCTGCACAGGCGCGTACCCTGCAGGTGGTATTGAATCCACTGGTGAACGCCATGGAAGATGTGGTGGTTGTAGCGTACGGATCTCAAAAGAAGATAACGGTTACGGGTGCTGTATCAACCGTAAATACAGAGCAGCTTAAACAAAGCTCTTCCGCAAGTTTGGCCAATGCGCTTGCAGGGCGTCTCTCCGGTCTTACATCCATCCAGTCTGGCGGCGGTCAGCCCGGTCGGGATGATGCCACGCTTTACCTGCGTGGTGCTGCTACCGTAAATGGTAACAGCCCGTTGATACTGATTGATGGTGTGCCCCGCGATAATATCCGTACTATTGATCCCAGTGAAGTTGCCAGTGTATCTGTATTAAAAGATGCATCTGCCACAGCGGTATTTGGGGTACGCGGTGCAAACGGTGTCATATTAATCACCACCAAAAGGGGCACTGTGGGTAAAACGCAGTTAACCGCAAGTATAGATCAAAGTTATTCTTCGTTTACCCGCGAACCCGAGCGGCTTCACTCCGTAGAATATTTAAAGCTGCGCAATGAAGCGGCAAAGAATGATGGCATCGCCATTCCATATTCTGATGATTTGATTGCCAAATATGCAAACCCATTGGAAGGGCTCGATCCTAACGCTCCCGACTATGCGGAGCAGGCGGCTTTCAGAAATTATATTTATCCCGATCATGATTGGTACAGGGAGCTTATAAAAAGCAATACTCCGCAAACCCGTATAAACATTGGGGTTACAGGCGGTACATCCAAACTTAGCTATTTTGTAAATGGGTCGTATTTGCACCAGGGTGGTAATCTAAATACAGAGCCAAAATCTAAATTGGGTTATGATCCTTCTTCGTGGATGGACAGGTATAATTTCCGCGCAAATCTTGATTATAAGATAGCGCCCACATTCAAAATGTTTTTGAACATAGGTAGTTATATAGAAAGAGTGAACATGCCTTCTGCAGGTACATATCCCGGTCATGATACACACTGGATGATGACGGACCTGATTTATCAAACACAAACCATATTGCCCATCACGCCTGGGCCTACTACATTGCCAGGGTTTGGCGTTCCCGGGGATGCTGTAGTATATCCTACTTATCTTGACCGTACGGCGTTTGAAATAATGAACCGCCAGGGTTTCAGAAATGAAATGCGTGCAAATCTTAACTCTTCATTGGGTGCAGAATGGGATTTGAGTAAACTGGTAGTGCACGGGCTATCTATTAAAGGAATGATTTCCTACGATTCCAAATCTACCAGCGCGATGGATGGATATAAAAATGAAAGATTGTATGCTGCAAATGTAGATCCTGCAACCAACTCACTCACTTATGCTGTTCAGCGCAATGCCGAATCTTTCCTGAATATTTCCAAAGGATATGATTCCCGTTATAATGTTAATCTACAGGCATCCATCAACTACCAGAATTCTTTTGGCAAGCATACTGTGGGCGCCTTTGTATTGGGTCAAAGAGATTATTGGGAATCTACTTCGGGCGAAATTCCTTACAATGTAATTGGTCTTTCTGGGCGTGTAACGTACGATTATGATAAGAGATATCTCGCAGAAATAAACCTTGGTTATAACGGCTCAGAGCAGTTTGCTCCTTCGAACCGTTATGGCTTTTTTCCGGCAGCATCTGTTGGGTGGGTAATCAGTAATGAAAAATTCTTTGAACCTATCTCTCACACCATTTCTAATTTGAAATTGAGAGCATCTTACGGTAAAGTAGGAAACGATCAATTTAGAAATCCAGACGGCTCCATAGCAAGATTTTTATACCTCGACAATATAACTGTAGGCACCGGCCCTTTGGGCAGTTTGGGTACTACCCCATCTGGAACAGGACAAGGCATCGACCAGGGACTATTGGGCAATCCCAATTTATCATGGGAAGTTGCAGCTAAACAGAACTATGGTGTGGAGGTTGGATTGTTTACCGATCTGAATGTTTCATTTGATTATTTTGTTGAGAAAAGAACAGATATCCTCATCTCACGTGGTACAGTACCTGCATTACAGGGCGTTCCATTAGGTAATATTCCAAAAGTGAATATGGGTATTGTTGATAACAAAGGATATGAAATTGAAGTGTCCTACAACAAAAGACTCTCAAAGAATTTCTCCTTCATGATAAAAGGCAACCTTGGAACCAATCATAACGTAGTAAAATTCTATGATGAGCCTATCAGTGATGAAACATACGCGTATCGCTACCGCACTACCGGTTTTTCGCTCGGGCAGTCATGGGGATATAAAATTGATTATTCTAACGGTAATGGCTACTTTAATTCTAAGCAGGAGCTGGATGGTTACTTATCAAAGACCACTTATGCCTTCGGTACACCAAGAGTGGGCGATTTTATTTACCAGGACCTTAATGGTGATGGCGTAGTAGACGATAAAGATCTGGCGCCCATCAAGTACACCAGCATTCCCGGTCGTATATATGGTTTGCTGTTGGGCTTTACGTGGAAACAATTTGATTTCAGCAGTTTTTTCCAGGGCGTAAGCAGGTAC
The DNA here is from genome assembly GCA_047600465.1 of Agriterribacter sp. GTDB lineage: Bacteria > Bacteroidota > Bacteroidia > Chitinophagales > Chitinophagaceae > Agriterribacter. The sequence goes on along the minus strand of JASGKU010000004.1, from coordinate 343,510 downwards.
TCCAGCAATTATGCCAACCAGGGCGTGTATGAAAATATCAAGCTTGGTACCTATTACAGCTACCACGAAACTGCGTGGACTCCTGAGCGTTATGCCGCAGGTGAGAAAATCACATATCCCGCACTCAGTACGGTTACTACCACCAATCACCGTGCAAATGATTTCTTCATCATGGACAGGTCATTCATTCGCCTCAAGAATATTGAACTGGCATATAATTTTCCTTCTTCGCTGCTCAAATCAATACGGGTGCAGGGCGTGAGGGCATACATCAGTGCCTACAATTTCTTTACATGGGATAAGCTGCGGATGGATCACCTCGATCCTGAAAACAATGGATCACTGGATTACCCGGTTACCAAGTCATTAAACTGCGGCGTAAATATTACTTTCTAAAATTTTTAGACACCGAGAGATATGAACAATCAAAAAAATATTCAATATAATACTTGTACTGCTGTATTGCATGCAAAAGGTTTTATAAAAACACTCCTGCTTTTATTTACCGCAGCATTCTTTTTCAGCGCGTGTAACAAAGCGCTGGATACAGCCCCTGATGGCAAGATATCTTTGGATGACGTTTTTAAAGACAATGATAAAGTAGAAGCTTTCCTGAATAGTTGTTATACTAATCTTCCTGCAAAAGGCACCCGTTATTTCTTCTGGAGCAGAGGCCCTGTAGAATGGAGTGATGAAGCATGGGATACAGATGCAGAAGCAGAATCATGGATCATGTCGGGGAGATTTTATAATGGTGATGCTTCTCCATCCAATTTTCCTGGCACCGATATCAGTGCAGATGCAGGTAATGGCGATTACTGGAACCGTTACTGGAATTCCATCCGCAACTGCGCATTATTTATTAAGAATATTGATGCCGCCACAGTTACTGATGAAACCAACCGCCAGCGTATGAAAGCAGAAGCATACGTGCTGAGGGCATATTATTATCATGAATTATTAAAATGGTACGGCGCTGTGTTGCCGATTATGCGCGAGCCATTTGAATTTACCGCAGATTTTTCGGGTATAGAAAAAGCGAGCTACTATGACCTGACAAAATTTATTATGGAAGATTGCGATGCGGCGCTGGCTATAGCAGCTTTGCCAACTCGTATTACAACCAATGAACCGTACAGGGTTACAAAAGCATTGGCTGAAGCCATTAAATCGAAAATGATTTTATTTGCGGCCAGCCCATTAAACACAGGGAGCGATAATCATTGGCAGGAAGCATATGATATAAATAAAGCATCATTGCAAAATTTACGTAGCTGGGGCTATGAATTATACAACAAAGTAAATTTTGCGGCAACCTATCTTTCTGATGATGCCTATATAGGACCTGTTAAAGATGAGAAATCTGCACTGTATAACGAATACTTTACACAAACAGCAGCATATTCACCCACACCTGTAGACAAAGAAACGATTTATCAAAGTCGCGATGGACAGGGGAACATCTGGGACATAGATGGCATTGGCTCTCAAGACGGCTATAAAAGCGGCACCTGCCCTACACAGGAAATAGTAGATGCTTATGAAACAACAGATGGACAACCGGTGCTTGACCTGGATAATCCTTATCTGGATGAACAACACCTGCAACCGAATTATAATCCGGATAATACACTCTACAATCCAAATGATCCATATGCCAACAGAGATCCCCGTTTCTATGCATCCATTTATTACAATGGTTCTAAACGCAAAGCATGGTGGGGTTTTGCAGAAACACCGGATGCATTTGAAAATTACCCAGCGCCTGCTGGTAACAGGGCAAGAGTAATAGCAACTTATAAAGGCGAATCTCAAACAGGTATTGACCCTGCGGTAAGAAAAGCAACCCGCACCGGTTATTATGAAAGAAAATTCTTACATCCTAATTCCGGAAATGATAATCCTGTAGGGGGAGCCCAATGGAAATATTTCAGGTTAGGCGAGATCATTTTAAATTTCGCGGAAGCTGCGGCAGAAGCAGGCAAAACGGATGAGGCACGTGATGCAGTAAATGAAATAAGACATAGGGTAGGCATGCCCGATATACCGGCAGGCCTGAGCCAGGCAGAACTCATCAGCAGGGTACGTCACGAAAGAAGAGTGGAACTGGCATTTGAAGAAAACAGGTATTTTGATGTACGCAGGTGGAGCAACCCAACAGATGATCTTTCAAAAACCGACAAATGGGTAACCGCTATGGAAATTACCCGCACAGCACCTAATACCTATACTTATACAAGAAGAGTTGTACGACCCACAGAACGTAAAAATTATACCAACAAATTTTTATGGTTCCCGGTTCCATTGGCAGAAGCAAACAGGCTTGCAGCCATTACAGGCGATAACTGGCAAACCCCAGGCTGGTAAACAAACTTCTTTGTAAAGAACTTAACGATATTTAAAATGAAATACAATACTATAAAAATTATAATGCTGTTGCTGACTGTAACGTTTACAGCCATGCGGCAAACCAGCCATGCACAGGCTGCTGCGCATACACTTACAGGTAAGGTTACTGATCAGTTTGGTAACGCACTGTACGGTGTAGCAGTTAATTCAGGCAATGGAAAAAACGGAACATCTACCGATAAAAAAGGCGAATACACGCTTTCTATAGATGATGGAAGCAACATGGTTACATTCAGGTATACGGGCTACCTCATTATATCGGAAACCATTGGAGAAAAAGAAACCATCAGCATACAATTGCAGCCAGATGCACATAACCTGGATGAAGAAATACAGTTAGGCTATAACAGCCAACGCCACAGGTACTTTGTGGGAGCAGCGGCAACCATTACAGGAATAGAACTGGAACGGGCACCGGTTGCTAATTTTGGACAAACCCTGCCTGGAAGACTTGCCGGTCTTACTACGATCGAAACCTATTCAGAGTTATCACGTGCTACCACTTCAATGTCAGTACGCGGAATCAGTTTTGGCAGAAATACAGGTCCATTGGTAGTAGTAGATGGTGTGTTGGTACCATATAACAGCGATCAAACACTGGCATATATTTCTCCTACAGAAATTGAATCCATCACCGTTTTAAAAGACGCGTCAACAGAGGCTTTGTATGGCATACTAGGCGGCAACGGCTTGCTGGTAGTAAAAACAAAAAGAGGAAGAAAGGGTGGCTTAGAGGTTAGAACAAGAATAGACCAATCTGTACAGGAAGCAACCACAACGCCCACCCGGTATGATGCAGCTACGTATGCAGAGTTAAGCAATCTCGCTGCAAAGAATGATTATATAGAGGATCCAAATAATCCTTTTGCAGCGCCTTATAGTGATGGTGCCATTGCCGCATATAAGTCAGGATCAAACAAGATGCTGTATCCAGATAACAACTGGTACAAAATGTTTATGAAAGACCTTGCAAAGATGGAACGTGTAAGTGTAAACCTTACTGGTGGTAGTGATAAGGTACAATATTTCACCAACCTGAATGTAATGCACCAGGGTGGTTATTTTAAAACAGCGCAGCCCCGGTATGATGCGAATGCTAATAATCTTTGGGTGAACTACAGAACCAACGTTGATATGAACATTAACAAATGGATAAAAGCGTATGTGAGGCTGAGTGGTAACATCAAACGGGAACGCACACCCGGAGGGGGCAGCAACCAGGATGTATACAGCAGTATACTGGAAGTGCCGTCAACTGTGTATGGACCACTCACACCTGAAGTAACAGACGCATCCGGCAAAGTAATATATCCAGGTGGTGATGTAATAAGCGTAGCTAATTATGTACACAGCCCTGCTTATGGATTATTGAACAGAAGCGGGTATGTAAGGCATACGGTTACTAATACTACTTCACAGTTTGGCATCGACCTCAATTTGGGTTTTATTACCGAAGGCTTATCGTTAACCGGCACATTCAACTACCAAACCAATTCTGTAGGAAGTTTATCTACCACGCAAAATTATATAAGGTATTCACGTGATTTAACTGATCCGGATTCACTCGCATTTAAACAGGATGGCACGGAATTGAATACTCCGCTTGCTTATGGCAAATCCAGCTCTTTTTACTATCATCTTACTTATAACGCATTGCTGAATTATGAAAGAAGTTTTGGCAAACATAATGTGCGTGCATTGGGATACCTATTCTACCAGGATCTGACAAAAACAGATGTAAATCCTCCGTTTTCTTTCCCGTACAAACGTATACATACAGGTGCGGAAGTAATGTATGATTACAGTGAAAAATACTTTGTAAAACTTGATCTTGGATATTCCGGCTCTGATCAATATGCAAGAAGCTCAAGATATACGTCAACTCCTTCCATTGGTGCAGGCTGGATGATCAGCAATGAATCGTTTTTGAAAAATAATAAGGTATTGAGTCTTTTAAAGATCAGGGGATCGTATGGTAAAACGGCCAATGATCAAAATGGACTGCCTTATCGCTTCCTCTATCTGGATGATGTAAGATTAACAGGTGGCGGACCGATTGGATCTTTACAATACCTGGTTACAGAAAATCTTAAAGGTGATGAAAGAATAAGTGCAGAAGTATCAAAAAAACTCAATGGCGGTATAGACATAGGATTGCTTAATGCAATAACCATTACAGCAGATGTATTTAACGAGAAAGTTGATAATATGCTAGTGCCCGCAATTGGAACCATTCCAGCCTACCAGGGTATTCCGTTGGCAAATTACCCTTCTTTAAACCAGGGGAAATTTAAAAACCAGGGTTTTGAGTTGAGTATTAACTATACAAAAGAATTTAATAAAAACTGGGGTGCGGCATTAGGTGGTAATGTTTCGTATTCAAAAAATACAGTGATCAGTGCAAACGAAGCAGAAAGAACCGCCGACTATGCATACAGGAAACAGCAGGAAGGTTATTCATACGGACAGCAATTTGGATACCTGGTTGATTACAGCAATGGTAATGGAATGTTTAACTCGCAAACAGAATTAGACAACAATACACTTGCGTATACCTTCGGCACACCACGCGTTGGAGATTTAATTTATAAAGACCTGAATGGCGATGGCAAATTGAATGACAGAGATATGGCCCCAATAGGTCATGGCTCGTTACCACGCTATGTATACGGCATTAACGGAAGGGTAAGATTCAAATCAATTGAATTGAATGTATTGTTCCAGGGCGTTGGCGACTTTACTACTATCTATAGTGGCGCAGGTATTTATGAAACATCTTATGGTGGGCTGTTTAATGCGCTGCAAAGTGAATCGTGGACGGCAGAACGTTATGCGGCAGGGCAGGAAATTTTGTATCCTGCATTATCTGCTAAACAAAGCGTGAATCACCAGGCAAGCGATTTCTTCGCATACGATAGATCATTCATCCGTTTAAAAAATCTTGAAATTTCATACACCTTTTCCAACAGGGTTGCAAATGCGATCGCTGCACAAAATGTACGGTTATTGTTGAGCGGTCAAAATCTTATCACCTGGGATAAAATGAAAAGCAAAGATTTTGGACCAGAAGGAAGTGGATACCTCGGGTTCCCTGTATATAGAGTGTATAATGTTGGGTTGAGTGTAACCTTCTAATGCTATTGATTCTTTATTTTTTAAGTACCCGGTAAACAGGTACAATTAAACTGAAATAGAATGAAAAAATATAACAATATCGTGATAGGGGTTTTAATAGCCTTTGCCACTTTATCCTGTAATAAAAAATTAGATCTGCCTGCTGATGGCAGAATATCGCTCGAGAATGTTTTTAATGATTACAACCAGGTAAGAGGGTATCTCAACTCCTGCTATGGTTACTGTCCTGCTCCTTATATGGACAGGGCTTCCTATACAGATGAAGCAGAGGATGCGGATGATATTACTGCAGGATCAAAATACAGTATTTGGTATGGCGGCAATGTAACCAGTTCAGACTATGCAACTTATTCTTCGGACGGTAGTCCCTGGACAAACCTTTATATCGGCATAAGAAAATGCAACACATTTATACAGGGAATGCAAACGGCTGAAGTTATAGCTGGCGAAGATGAAAAAAAAGGATGGGTTGCGCAGGCTAAAACATTAAGAGCGTTATACTACCTGCAGTTAATTAAAAGATATGGCAGTGTTCCCATTGTAACAGCGCCCTATGAAATTGATTACGATTTCAGCAACGACAAAAGATCAACTTTTGCTGAAGTAGTTACACAAATATTGGCTGATTGTAATGATGCATTGGCAGCACCCAGCACTGCCAGCGGTTTTCCATGGGAAATATATGACAACCAGTTTGGCATCATGTCTCGTGCGGTTCCCTATGCAATCATGTCGCAGGCGGTAACCTACGCTGCAAGCCCTTTATTCAGCGATGGCACTTATACCTGGGAGAAAGCTTTGGAAGTTACCACGGAAGCTTTGAGTCAATGCACCGCAAACGGTTATAAATTGTTTGATGTTTTTTCCGGTGCCAGCGAAGCACAAAATGTATATGCCACCTACTTTCTTACTTCGTCTAACGATCGCCGTGCGGTAGACAAAGAAACCATTTACCAGGCAGGTGCTCAGATGCAGGTTTGGAAATTTGCAGGGTTACCTTCTACTGATGGTCAGGACAAAGCCGGGCCTTGCCCCACACAGGATTTGATTGATGCCTATGAAATGGATAATGGTGAGCCTGCTATTACCGGTTACAGCGATGCCAGTCATCTTGTGCCTGTTATCAATCCGGCATCTGGCTACGATCCTCAAAATCCTTACGAAGGAAGAGATCCAAGATTTTATGCTTCTATATATTATAATGGCGCGCTGCGTTACCTCGATCAACCTTCAGGATATACTATTGAAACCTATGTTGGCGGTGATGAAGGCATTGCTACCAACGATAGAAAGCATACCCGCACTGGTTATTATTTGCGCAAGTTCAACAGCCATCGCTCCAGCATCAGCAACCAGTCAGATGGAGCTATCCGTTTATTCAGGTATGCTGAATTATTGATGAATTTTGCAGAAGCTGCTTATCAAACAGTGGGTCCGGATGTTGCTGTAACTGTAAATGGTGCTTCTATGACTGCAAGAGAAGCAGTGAATCTTATCAGGGCAAGAGCAGGAATGCCTGAGTTACCAACCGGGTTAACAGCAGAAGCATTTGAAACAAGATATCGCAATGAGCGCAGAATTGAATTCGCATTTGAAGAACATCGTTTTTTTGATGTGCGCAGGTGGAAAGTGCTTGACCAGACAGACAAATTTGTTACCGGTATGCGAATTACCCAATCCGGCGCAACATTCAACTATACACGGTTTAAGTTTACAGACAGGAATTGTTCATCAACAAAATGGTTACTGTATCCAATAGATCAATCTGAGGTAAATAAAATGATGGGACTGACCGGAGAAAACTGGCAGAACCCGGAATGGTAGGGGCTAAATGCAGTTAGCTATCAGCTTTCGGCGATCAGCTATCGGTAAGGGGTAAGTGATAAGTAGTAAGAGGTAAGTTTGATGAAACGATAAGAGCTGGCTGATACCTGACAGCTGAAAGCTGACGACTTATAAGAGTTTTGGGGCTACTTTTCATACACCGCTCCTGTAGCAGGGGGCGGTTTTTATTCTCATTCTTATGAACAGGCTTTGCATTTTATGGATATTCATTGTTGCCGGTGGCTGCGGCAAATCAAAAACAATTATTACCAACAACCCATCAGCAGATTCAGTATACAAAAACGTTTTTACTGTACAGGCAGGCTGGGATATTTATACAGGAGGTGTATACCGGTATGGACCTTCCATTATTGAGAATAACGATGGTACGATTGATGCATGGTTTGCCGCTCCTGGTGGAACATTTGGAGATAAGATATTATTGTTCCAGGATGCCGGTGCGCAAAGCCCCGTTAGTTTAGCAACAGGTAATACTGCTGCACAAAAATTTACTGCTACCGATTCTTTTTATGCTGTTGCTGTTGCCTGCCCTAACTGGGGATCAACCAACAGCAATGTAACCTTAAGTTTTTATCAATGGAAAAGCAATTATGCCTCAACGGTAGCTGCTGCTCCATTGCAGCAGATAGTATATAACAATTACAAGGACAACCAGAATCTGCAGGTTGTCAACGAGAATAAATTTCCCGCAGGCACATACCTATGGTTGCTTTCTGATCCTTCAGGCACCGCAGGCGTTTGGAAGAAAGATGGCAGCGTAGAAGGAGTAAGTAATTTCAAAGATGGCGCTGCGGCGGATGGATGTTACCAGTCTTTCATATTAATCAACAAATCTTCAGGAGCCGCTTATTGGGACCAGGTAGCTTACCGCAGATCAACCGATGGTGGAAAAACCTGGACCGGAGATAGTATGGTATTGAAACCTACAGAAGGAACCCGTGATCAATTCTCTATATGTGACCCGGGGGTAGTAAAAATCAACAATTACTATTATATCGGTTATACATCAACGGAAGATGAGAGAGGTGTATTCAATCATGCGTACGTAGCAAGATCTATTTCGCCAAAAGGTCCCTGGGAAAAATGGAATGGCGTCTCATGGGGTGGCAATCCTCAACCTGTTATAACATTCGATGGTGAACCAGATGCATGGGGTGCGGGAGAGCCTTGTATGGTAGTGAATAATGATACACTTTTCTTTTATTATTCCTGGAATGGAACAACTACCACTGAAACAAGAGTAGCCATTGCCAGTGCTACAGATACCAATTGGCCTGCACACCTTACGCTTCATGGTACGGCTGTAAATAAAACATCCATTGCAGGATCTGATCACTGCGATATCAAATACAGAGATGATCTCAAAAAATATTACGCAATACATACTGCTTCCCGGCTAACAGCCAACAGTTATATTGTATTGTGGGAATCATCAGACGGAATAACATTTACCAGATTAGCTGACATTACAACTAGCCTTAAACCGTACCTGCACAATTGCGGATGGAGTGGTGACGAAAACGGACACATCCATCCCCAAAAACAACAATACATTTCGTATGCCTATGGCCCTAACTGGGCAAACTGGAATACGATGTGGCACCCGATCAGTTTTAAACATTAGCATTGCTGATTTGAGATTTGAAATTTGAGATGAAGAACAACAACATTAAAGAATAGCAACATTTTCTATTAAACGAGATAATATAATTCATGATGAAGAAAATCTTTTTTGCATTGTTTATTGGTATCTGCTGCAGCATTTATGTACAAGCACAAAACATTGATGAAAAAAATTATCGCGACCTCTATCCTGATACCTGGGTAGGTACGGATGCACTTGGCAGAACCATGCCGGGTATACAATTAACAGGCTCTGTAAAAAATGATCAAAAAAGAGTAGTGGGCATATTTTATATTACCTGGCATACGGATGATCATATACAACAGAAAAGCCCTTACGCAGGTGATGTAACCAAAGTATTAGCTGCAAACCCTGAAGCGAGATTAGATGCGCACGATCCGCATTGGAAAGAGGGCTCCTATCATTGGGGTGAACCAGAGATGGGTTATTTCATCAGCAAGGATGAATATGTGATCCGTAAAGATATATCCATGCTCTCCGATGCAGGGGTTGATGTATTGATAATGGATGTTACCAATGCTGTTCGTTATTGGGATGAATGGGATACACTATTCACCACTATGCAAAAAATGAAAATGGAAGGAAACAAAGTACCAAAGTTTTGTTTCTGGGCGTTTAACGGCCCGGTAATAACAGTGGTGCAGGATTTATATGACAGGATATATAAGGCAAAAAAATATGAAGATCTTTGGTTTTATTGGGACAACAAACCACTACTATTATATAATGCAGACCCATCGGTAGATGCGAATGGAAATGGCGTAAACAATCCTAACCCTCATTTTGATTCCACTGCATTAACAAACAGCAATAATCCTCATTATAACGATCCGGACTACACGCAGAAGTTATATAAAGATTATACCAAAGAAGTGAAAAACTTTTTTACTACTCGTAATATGTGGTGGGGATATTATGAATGGGCCGGCAAAAGATTTGTTGGCACAGAAAGCAACTGGAGCTTTGGGTATGATTTGGGCAATGAAAAAGTAAAAGCACTTCCACCCGATCAGTTGGTATCATTGCACAATGGCAAAAAAGAAGAAGCTGCGGTTACGCCCGCCCAGCATCCATCCAGCCTGGTGGGCAAATCATGGACAAGAGAAAAAGGTGAGCCCACGCTCAATCAATATGATCTTGCCGATTCTGCATACGTACCATGGCTGAAAAAAACAGTGGCGCATCCCGAGGGATATGGCATCTACTTTCAGCAAAGATGGGAAGAAGCATTAAAAAGCGATCCGCAGTTTTTATACATCAACGACTGGAATGAATGGACTGCAGGGAAATATCAACCCGAAGGCGGAAAAACAACACATTTTATGCGACGCAATAGTCCATATTTTTTTGTTGATCAATACAATGCTGAATTCAACAGGGCTATTCAACCTATGAAGGGTGGTTACACAGACAACTATTATATGCAGATGGCGCAAAACATCCGCAGATATAAAGGCGTGCGACCTATTCCGGAATCGAAAGGACTATCAACCATAAAAATAGACGGCGATTTTGCAGACTGGAAAAATGTGCAGGTAGAATACCGCGACACAAAAGGTGATATTTTTCATCGTGATCACGCAGGATATGCGGGCATCCAGTACAAAAACAATTCCGGAAGAAACGATATTGTTACCAGCAAAGTGGCTGTTGATAACAGCAATGTATTTTTTTATGCTGAAGCAGATAGCGCTTTAACATCCCCGACAGGAAACAACTGGATGTTGTTATTCATAGATGCAGATAAAAATAGTTCCACTGGTTGGTATGGGTACGATTTTATAGTAAACAAAAAAATAAACGGTAATAAAACTTCGGTTATGCAATACCGGGGCGGTAAATGGGTAGAAACGGCGCAGGTTGATCTCAGGTACAAAGGCAATGCACTTGAAATAAGTGTTCCAAGGAGGTTGCTGGGATTACAATCACAAACATTCAGTTTTGATTTTCATTGGTGTGATAATCCGGATGACCTGAAGGATCTCCTATCATTAAGTACCAGTGGTGATAGTGCACCTAACAGACGGTTTAATTACAGGTTTGTATGGAAGAAGTGATCTGTAGTGAATAGTCAATGGCGAATTTTCTGCAGACTCACAAACACGTTGATGGCAAAAGATTAATGCTCCTTGCTAACGAATAACCGGTTACACGTCTTTGCGAGGAGCAGCCTTGTTTTGTGAGATGGGCGACGAAGCAATCTCTGCAAAACACTTTAGTTATTATAAGCAAAGACCACAAAACCCACCGGGTTTAAATAAGCAACACAATAAAAATTTCATCATGAAATATCTAAGTTTATCCTTTATCTTATTTATTTTTTGTGTCGTTCATGCGGCGGCTCAATCTCCAGGCACTAACGCTACTGCAACAGACGCATTAGGAAGAAAATTACCCGACAATAAAGAAGTGGGTGATCCAAAGAAGGATAAGTTCGTTGGATTATTTTACTGGACATGGCACACACAGCCTGGCCTAAAAAACCCTCCTTTTAATGTAACAGAATATCTTGCCCGTGATCCCAAAGCTATTGATGATTATAAGAATCCTATTTGGCGAACGCGCAATAGCCCCTGGTTCTGGAGTGAACCATTGTTAGGGTATTATTTAGATACAGATGCATGGGTGTTGCGCAAACATGCGGAAATGCTGGCTGATGCAGGCGTGGACGTATTGATATTCGATTGTACCAATGGAAATATTACCTGGAAGGAAAGTTACATGAAGTTGTGCGAAGTATTTACACAGGCACGCAAAGATGGTGTGCATACACCACAGATCGCATTTATGTTACCATTCTGGTTAAGCGAAGGTGGTAAAGAAATCATTCGGGAGATCTATAAAGATTTATACAAGCCGGGCAAATACAAAGATTTATTTTTTATGTGGAAAGGAAAACCATTGATTATGGCGATGCCCGAAATGGCAGATGATCTTAAGGATAAACCATCTGATCCCGCATTAACAAAAGAGATCAAAAATTATTTCACGTTTCGTCCCGGGCAACCCGTGTATAATAAAGGTCCGGAGAAACCAGATCATTGGGGCTGGCTGGAAATATATCCGCAACATGGATTTGTAAAAACTGCAAATGGTGGTTATGAGCAGGTAACTGTTGGTGTTTCGCAAAACTGGAGTAAAGAAAGAGGCCTTACAGCTATGAATGCACCAGGCGCTTTTGGAAGAAGTTATACCAATGCACGCGGACATATAACAGAACCTGGCGCTGTAAATTTTGGTTACAATTTCCAGGAGCAATGGAACAGGGCATTAGAAATTAATCCTGAATTTGTTTTTATTACCGGTTGGAATGAATGGGTTGCCGGGCGATATGATATGTGGCAGCAACAAACAAACGCGTTTCCCGATGAATTCAACGAAGAGGGAAGCCGTGATGTAGAACCCATGAAGGGTGGACATGGAGATAATTATTATTACCAGATGGTGAGTAATATCAGGCGTTTTAAAGGGGTTCCTGCACCAGAGAAAACTTCTTCACCACTTACTATTCCTATTGATGGGAAGTTTACAGAATGGAATACAGTAACACCTGCTTTCACATCATATAAAGGCAATACCATTCACCGCAACAGCGCCGGCTGGGGAAGTTTATATTATACCAACAATACAGGTCGCAATGATATTGTATTGGCTAAAGTGGCCAGGGATAATGATAATATTTATTTCTATGTAGAAACAGCAAATCCCCTTACACCTAAAACAGATCCAGGGTGGATGCGGCTTTTTATTGACATAGATAATAATAAAAATACCGGGTGGGAAGGATATGATTTCGTAGTGAACCGTGTAAATCCCGGAACAAAAGCGATACTGGAAAAAACAGATGGCGCATGGTATTGGCAAAAAGCCGGTGAAGTGGGGTATGCAGTGAATGGAAACAAGTTAGAAATAAAAATTCCGAAACAGTTACTCGGTATCAATGGAGAACCTGATTTTGGATTTAAATGGAGTGATAACATGCAGCACGATGGCGACATCACAGATTTTATCATCAACGGAGACGTGGCGCCGGGCGGAAGGTTTAACTTTCACTATCAGGCAGCGGGTAGTAAGTGATAAGAAAGTTACAAGTTTCAGGTTACAAATCACAGGGAAATACATCACATTACGATTGTAACTACATTACTTGTAACCTGCAACCTGTAACTTGTAACCTGCATCCTGCAACTAATTCTTCAGCGAATAAAAACTCAACTTCCGGATATTACTTACGTCGCTGTAATCATATTGATATAAACCATCCGTGGTAACAACCATAGCGTGGTTATTACCGGCAATAATATCGTACGAACCTTTGATGTCAATTTTGTGAAGTTGTGTAAGATTGTCTGCATTGGTGGCATCGTATAAACGTACACCGCTATCATCATCACAAACAAAAAGCAGGTTGCCATCTTTGCAAAGTCCTGTAGGTTTGGTCAATTCATATGCTTTTACCAGCGTTGGATTCATCAGGTCTTTTATATCTATTACATTCAGTTCATTGGAAGCACCACCACAGGAAGTGCCTGCATGCAGGGTTACATAAGCATACGTACCGTCTGTTACAACAGGATCGCAGGCGCGGCCATGTGAAAACTCACCCAGTTTTACAGGAGCAGTGGGATTGGTCATATCATACATAAACATGCCCGACATAGAGCCCAAAAACAATTTGTCTTCAAAGGGATAAACTGTTTGCAAATCAAAACCCGCAAAAAAAGTAGTATCAAAATGAGGTGTTGCAGGAGACGAAATATCTACAATGCCCAGGCTGTGTGCTTCCTGCAGTGCATATAAATGATCATTCATCAGCACCATACTTGCCATGGAACCTGCAGTACCACTGCCGCTATTTGATTTTGGGATGCTCCCTTGCGATGGGCTATTGGCAAGAGCATATGAGCAATTAATACAATCAGGATAATAAGTATCAACAGTAACAATAGTGTCTTTTGTGATTAATCCGACGATCACCATATCACTATCCACATTAAGCATATTAAAATAAACCCTGTTCTGGAAAAAGTTTGGTATGCTATGAGTGATAGCAACATTTTTTGGATGGCTGATATCAATTGCAAGCAGATCGGTATAAGTATCTGCATACAATATATTTCCCTTTACCGCAATATCAAGATTGCCCGGGATATTTAAAAAAGCAACCTGCGTTGGATGCGAAGGGTTGCTATTGTCGATAATATGTATGCCTTTGTTTACCTCGTTCAGGTAAATAAACTGGTCTTTAATATATAATTTTCCCGCAGTGCTTATCGGCTCTGAACTGCTCCCGTTTAAGGATGCCTGCACCTCCGCTCTTGTTTTATATACCGGCGTGGTAATGGTATAGGTATATGTTTCTGTTTTCTTTACGTGATCTTTTACACAACCGCTTACAACAAACAACAGGCACGCAGCGGCAAATATGCCATTCAGTGAAGACAAGCTTTTGAGGGTCATAACAGTTATTTTTCAGCCTGACAATAAGGAAATAAACAGCGTTGCATGAAATTAAACAATGTGCAAAACTGATAAAAGTATATCCATCCGGCTCTATTTTGAGCGGGATAAATTATTCAGTAGCTTAGTTCTTCGACAACCTGTACCGGGTCGTCAACCTTTAGCGATTCGAATCATGCGCCCTATGCTATGTTTTTGGAATTGATTAGATTGTTTTGAGCATCTTTCACCAGTTCCCCGGCAAGCAGAAATAGTTCGAATAATGTTTCACGTGGCTACAGCCTGTCTTTATCCGAACCCAACCCATCCAAAAACCCATCTGCCAAGGCTGACGCTTGCGCTTTGGAAATACTCATACAACTAAATAGAGAAACCGGGAATTTGTTTTTTGGATATATTTATCTTAAAAAATGAAAATCTTTCAACCTTGGTCGATAGGCTATAAATTATTTACTATGATAGATGCAGAAGATGGAGAAATTAAACTCAAAGAAGTTAATACAAGAGTTTTATTTGATTCAGTAGATGAGGCGATAGCGTATACAAAGAAAGATGGTCTTGACGGGAACTTTACGGTTCTGCCCGTGTTTACATCACATGTTTTCCAGCTTTGAAATTACCAGACGGATATATCAGCGGATTGTGCAGATGTTTGCCATTTGCACCAAGCGCAGACAAGTGCGCAAACTTCATGGTCATGTTCGCCTATATTCGATTTCGTATTGTTCAAGCTCGTTCCGGAGTTTACTGGTTCCATTTATAACATCGCCATCGTCGGCTATTAAAAGTTTTCTGGATTGTATACTAACAGCAAGTCTTTCCATTAATCGTTGTTTACTTTGCTTGGTGAATACATACCGCTCGACCTGTGCTTGAACCTGCTCAACCTTGTTGTAAATTGCTTTTCAAATTATTCAGTAGCTTAGTTCTTATCATGAACTATAAATATTTTTTCTCAGGCTGGTTGTTTCTAATAGTCTTACACACATCCGCTCAACAAAAAGACACTATCCTCCATCCTGCTCCTGCACCACTATTCAGAGACCCGATATACGATGGCGCTGCAGACCCGGTGCTGATCTGGAACAGGGAAGAAAAAAGCTGGTGGATGCTGTATACCGCACGAAGAGCTAATATGCCTACGCAGGATGTGTCTGCATATTTTGGTAACAGGATTGGTGTAGCGGCTTCTGCTGATCACGGACAAAGCTGGACATTTCGTGGTTATCTTAACCTCGAGTTTGAAAAGGGGATGAATACATTCTGGGCGCCTGATATTATTTTTCATAACGGTGTATACCACATGTTTGTGGTATACATTAAAGGCGTGCGAAATCATTGGGGTGGCGATGCCAACATTGTACACTTTACCAGTAAAAATTTGTGGGACTGGACATACGATCAACCGCTCAACCTCTCATCACACAAAGTGATTGATGCTACTATTTTTCAAAAGCCTGATGGAAAATTCAGGATGTGGTATAAAGATGAAACAAGAGGTTCTGTAACCATGATGTCTGAATCACCTGATCTTACCAACTGGGAAACAGCCAAAGAACCTGCAATTGGCGGAGGCGCACATGAAGGTCCAAAAGTATTTCGCTTTAAAAATTACTACTGGATGCTTACCGATGAATGGCAGGGTATGCGCTTGTATCGTTCAACCGATCTTGACCATTGGGACAAGCAAGGATTGATATTAGACAAACCAAGTGCACGTGAAGATGATAAACCAAGTGGCGCTCATGGTGATGTGATAGTAGTTGGCGATAAAGCATATGTATTTTACTTTACGCATCCCGGAAGAATAAAACATGGGGAGACAAGACCCGATCCAGACGGACAAATGTTTTATACCAACCACCGCACTACTATACAGGTAGCACCGCTCGAATTTAAAAACGGTACGCTGGAAGCAAACAGGGATAAGCCTTTTGATTTTTATTTACCGGATGGGGAGTAATGACTCAGATTGCAGGTCCCAAGTTTCAGGTTACAAGGAAGTCACACAAATCTCAAATCAGAAATCTCAAATTTCAAATCTGCTACACCTTTTCTCTTTCCACTTGTTTCGAAAGCACATATTCGCTTGGTGTAAGCCCAAACTGTTTTATAAAATTTCTGCCAAAATTATTCTGCGACTGAAAACCGGTCATCTCTGCTATTTCCGAAATTCTATATCGTCCTTCAGCAAGCAGTTCGGCAGCTTTTTTTAAACGCGTTATATTAATAAGTTCGTGAGGTGTGAGGTTAGAGATGCCTTTTATTTTCCTGTACAGTGTAGGGCGGCTCATATTCATGCAGGTGGCCAGCTTTTCTACATCCAGCAACGTGTCTTCCAGTTGTGCAAGTATAACACCGTGAAGTTTTTCAAGAAACTGTTCATCCGACTTGGAATGTGCCATGCTGTTAATATGCGCCAGCGGTGAGTTGGCAAAATATTCTTTTACCCTGCTGCGGTTGTTGAGCAGGCTGGCAATCTGTGCCTGCAGGTGAGCCGGTGAAAATGGTTTTTCAATATATGCGTCTGCACCTAATTCCAGTCCTTCTATTTTCGATTGCAGGGTATTCTTTGCTGTTAGTAATATTACCGGTATATGGCAAAAATCAATATCGGTTTTTATTAAGCGGCATAACTCAAATCCATCCATCACCGGCATCATTACATCACTTACTACCAGGTTAATGGTTTCCTGTTTCAATAGCTCTACGGCATTACTTCCGTTACTTGAAGTATAAATGCAATATTTTTCATGGAGCTCATCTTTCAGAAATTCCAGTATTTCTTCTTCGTCGTCTATCAGTAATATGGATGGCAGCATCGTTAAGTTTTTTAATAATCAGATAGTATCGTGTTGCAGTGGCAATGTTAAAATGAATGTATTTACTTTTTCTTCTTTTCTTTCTTCCAGGTAAAGGGTGCCTTTATGCAATTGAGCAAGAGAACGGGATAATGCCAGACCAATGCCTGTACCTTTTATGCGCTCTGTTTCTTTAATGCGGTAGAATGGTTCAAAGATTTTTTCTTTCTTATCATCTGGGATCAGGTAGCCGTCGTTCGTAATTGCTACAGTAAAAGTATTTTCTTTTTTTGATAAAGCAATCGTCACTTTTTTTTCTGCATATTTAATGGCATTACTTATTAAGTTAGTAATGATCTTGTTGAACCCATCTTCATCAATCCATGCCATAACATCCTGTAGGGGCAGATGCGTAGTACAGGTAATATTTTTACGTTCAGCCAATAACCGGAAGTCTTCATTTATTTCTTCGAGCAGATGGCTCACATTACATTGCGTAAAATTCAGGCTGAATGATTTTTCTTCCGTTTGCCTGAAATCGAGCAACTGGTTGGTGAGGTCTATAAGCCTTCCTGTATTTCTCTCCATAATATGAATATTCTTTTTCACATCAGGAAAATTTTCTGTTTGCTCAATGATTTTTTCAAGCGGTGCTTTAATAAGCGTAAGCGGTGTTTTTATTTCATGTGCTACATTGGTAAAGAAATCAATTTTAGCCTTATACAATTCTTTTTCTTTCTCATGCTCCATCCATTCAATTTTACGTTGATTTTTTTCCTGGTGATGCAGGTGATATCGTCGTATAAAATAAAAGGCGATTCCCATTACAGCAATTGTATATAGCGCATAAGCCCACGAAGATTTCCACGGTGGTGGCAAAACTTTTATGATAAGCTGAGCCGGGTTTTTGCTCCATGTGTTATTACCGGTATTTGCCTTTACATTAAATATATAAGTACCTGCGGCCAGGTTGGTGAAATAAACTTTGCGATTTGTTTTTATCTCCGTCCACGTTTTGTCAAGTCCATGCATGATGTATGAATACTCTGTCATTTCAGGAGAAATAAAGCTGAGCGCTGCGAAATCTATACTGAAAGATGATTGCAGGTAGTTAAGCGTAATTTTTTTTGTTTGCAGTACAGACTCTGAAAGTAAGTTGTCTTTTCCTTCTACCTCTACTTCCTGCCCGTTAACCTGCAAACCTGTTATATATATGGGCGGTGTTTGTGAAGTGCTGATGAATGTTTTTGGGTTAAAACTGATCATGCCTTTAACGCTGCCAAAATACAATGTGCCATCGCGAGATATGTATCCTGAATTATAATTGAATTGATCATTCAGCAATCCGCTTGAAGCCGTGTACACGAGCATATGTCCGTTAGTAGTATTCATGCTAACCAAACCACGGCTCGTGCTGATCCATATATTGCCCGAAGCGTCTTCCAGTATTTTAAAAACATAATTGCTCGGTAATCCATTCGTGGTAGTATAGCGTGTAAAGGTTTTTGTTTTTCTGTCAAGTTTACACAGCCCATTACCTTCAGTGCCTGCCCATATAAAACCTTTGCTGTCTTCAAACAAAGTGTTTACCATGTTGCCGCTGAGGCTGGTACTATCGAGGGCGTTGTATCTGAAGTTTCCTTTTATGTTTTTATAACTGTTATAATAATACAAACCATTATTAATAGTAGCTACCCAAATAGTACTATCTCTGCTTTCTATAATGTTGTATACAAAGTTGCTGCCTGGTAATTCCTGTACATGACTGAACTTTTTTGTTTGTGGATTGTAACTCGTCAGGTCGAGCGTGGTGCCAATCAATATTTCCCCTGCACTGGTTTTGCAAAGACTTACAATAAAATCGCTTTGAAAAGTAGCAGGACTTCTTTTAAAATGTTGCAGCATTTTACCGGTTGCTATATCCATTACATCCAGCCCCTGTTCAAATGTTCCGATCCATAGGTTGTTATCATCTACTGCTAATCCATGAATATTGTAATGAGAAATGGAGTTAGGTGTTCCGTCGGGATAAAAGCGTGTGATTTTATTTGTACGTGTATCCAGCTTGTTCAAGCCGCCGTCTTCAATGCCTAACCATATATTACCATGTTTGTCTTCTTTTATTTCTCTTACAGCATTTCCACTAATGCTTTCTTTAGTACCATCGGGAAAATATTTTTGAAAATAATTGTACTGTTTTGAAAAATAATTCACGCCGCCAAAATAAGTACCGGCCCAAATGCTGCCTTCTCTGTCTTTATAAAGACTGTACGCAGCATTGTCTGACAGTGCATATGGGTTGTTATATTGTTTGCGGATGTTGGTATGATAGCCCGTGTGTATATTATATATATGTATACCCGATTCTGTTGCCAGCCAGTATTCTTCCTGGCTTACAGCCAGGCAGTCGCGGATATAAATCGGAGATCTATCATCATTATAAGGTAATACATCTGTATAATTTCCGGTGGCAGCATTGAACAACTTTAGCCCCTGGTGTATAGTGCCCAGCAATATGCTGTCTCTGCCTGCGGGTAAAATAGTAAAGATCCATCCTGATGAGGCGGCAGGTGAATGATTAAATACATTATGGGATGTGGTAGTATTGGCAGCAATGTTATAACGTGTAATGGTTTCATACGTTGCCAGCCAAAGTATATCTCCAGCGGCTATATATAAAGATGAGATGGTGCCATTAACCGGTAAACTTACACGGGTGGCTTTTGTTGCATCAGGAGGATGTTTATATAATTGTCCTCCCATAATAAACCATAGTGCACCCTTACTATCCTGCGCAATGCCACTCACAACAGCCTTAGTGCTATCGTCTGTTACAACATAATTGAATTTTTCGGTAGAAGAGATATAAGTATAGAGCCCACCTTCTGTGCCTATCCACAATTGTTTGGTATTGTCTTCAAACAAATGATGTACAAAATTATTTCCAAGGCTAAGACTGTCGTTTTCTGAATGCCTGAAAATTTTGAAGTGATTGCCGTCGTAACGGTTCAAACCATCCTTGGTACCAAACCACATAAATCCTTTATGGTCCTGGAATACGCAGAAAACAGTATTATGTGAAAGTCCATCTTCTACCTGGTAATGCCGGAAATAGTATGCCTGTGATTGTATTGAGGTATACAACAGCAATGAAATCGTTACCATTAAAAAAATCCTTTTTCTCACAAGCAGTCAAAATTATTCCGTTGTTCAGGTAAAAATACACACATAACTGGCAGGCAGTATAATAGTAAATATATAGTAATGGTAGCAAAATAAACAGGTTGATACAAAATGAAGAAATTATGAGACAGATGAAACAATCAGGTAGCAAAAATGTTTTTTTCTTCACGTTGTTAAAATAATGGAAACGATTCCATTATAAAATTGTCACCAATAATTAACTGCCATATGAATGTAAAGTTTGCTTACAGGCATTCCCAGCAGAGATTACTTCGATATCTAATTTCACAGCTGGCAACAAAAAAAACATTGCTTTTTGCATGTTTTATGTTTTCACTTCTCCGGTTTTCTTTTTCTCAAACTTCGTCTGTAACCGTATCAGGAAGCGTTACTGATAGTGTAGGCGTTGCCGTTCCTAATGTATCTGTTACCGAAAAGGCTGGTAAAGGCGCTACTGTAACAGATGCAGATGGCAGGTTTACTATTACGGTTAAATCTGCGAAATCTGTATTGGTATTTTCATCGGTTGGTTTTCAAAGCAAAGAGCTTGTTGCCGGAAATGGAGGCAATATTGCTGTTAGGCTCGACCGGTCAACCAATAGCATGGAAGAAGTAGTGGTGGTTGGTTATGGAACCAAAAAGAAACAATCGCTCACAGGTGCTGTATCTACGGTAACCTCAGATGATATAGACAGGGTACATGGAGGCTCTACCGTAAGCACAACCCTGGCGGGAAAACTCCCGGGCGTATCATTCAGAATGCCCGATGGAAGACCAGGTGCAAGCGCCAACATCCAGATCCGCAATATGGGTGATGCATTGTTTGTAATTGATGGTATTCAGCAGGATGCGGGTCAGTTCAACAACCTGGCGCCTAATGATATCGAAAGTATAACGGTACTTAAAGATGCATCTGCAGCCATTTATGGTATTCGCGCCGCCAATGGTGTGGTGGTAGTTACTACCAAAAAAGGCCGCCTCAATACACCCAACAGAATCAATTTTGATTCTTATATGGGATACCAGAACTGGACAAGATTTCCCGATGTGCTTACCAGTTCTTATGATTATATGCGTTACCGTGCCGAAGCGGAAATCAATAGATATGGCAGCACCAGCATTACACAGGATGAACTGGCAAAATACAAAGCCGGCACTGAACCAGGCTACCAGAGCTTTGATTGGAAAAATTTTATTGTAAAAAACAATGCTCCACTTAATTCGGTTAACCTTAATGTTACCGGGGGTACAGATAAATTGAATTATTATTTATCCGGCACCAATCTCTATCAAAACTCTCCGTTAGGTCGTGAGTATAAATTCATGCGTACCAACATCCAGTCAAACGTAACTGCTAAAGTGGCTAATGGATTAAAAGTAAGTATGAATATTAACGGGCGCATTGAAAGCCGCCAGAACCCTGGTGTTCCCGGCGGAGATGATTACTGGCTGGCGCGTTTTGCTATTTTAAGAAATACACCACTGGAACGTCCGTATGCTAATGATAATCCTGCATATCTGAATGATATCAAACACAATGAAACCAACTGGGCTTATCTGAATTATAAGAATGCAGGTAAGTATCGCAACGACTGGCGTGTGCTGCAAGGCAATTTTATGGCTGAATATCAAATTCCCTGGGTTAAAGGATTATCTGTAAATGGTATGTACTCTTATTATATTGCCGACTATGTGTTGAATAATCATGAGTATACCTACACTACGTATACTTATAAACCTGATACAGATACGTATGATCCAACAGGTGGTAGTAGCAACCCGTGGAGAGAAAGAGAACAAATAAAGCAGATCAATAAAACAAGCCAGATCCAGGTAAATTACAACAGAACATTTGGCTTGCATAGCATCTCAGCTACCTTTGTAAACGAGCGCATCTTGAATAACCGCGCCAGGAACTGGATCCATTCGGTGCCTACCACCAACGCTTTACCCCTTATTTATTTCAGCACTGCAGATACCTATGATGATAGTGATGATAAGCAGGCAAGAATAGGATATGTAGCAAGGATCAATTATTCTTTTGATAATAAATATTTTGTTGAATTTGCAGGAAGACGCGATGCTTCTTACATATTCCCTCCAAACAACAGGGTAGGTTATTTCCCTTCAGTATCTGCAGGCTGGAGAATAACAGAAGAAAGTGGATTAAGAAAATTATTGGGCGATAGAAATATCCTGAGCGATCTTAAACTTAGGGGATCTTATGGTATTTTGGGTGATGATGGTTCTTCGCTTGGCTTAGCCGCATTTCAATATATTGAAGGATACAATTACAACCAGGGTGTTGCTATTTTAGATGGTCGTGCAGTTGTTAGCTCACGTGATAGAGGCGTGCCTACCACCAATATCAGTTGGCTCAAGAGCAAGATCACTGATATAGGATTAGATTTCTCCTTCTTAAATGGAAAGCTTACCGGTGCTTTTGATTATTTCTACAGAAAAAGATCAGGATTGATAGCATCAAAGAACGACGTACTTACACCTATCGAAATAGGCTATACGCTGCCACAGGAAAATCTGAACAGCGATGCACAATTTGGAGAAGAATTATCGCTGAATTATAATGGAATGGTGAAAGATGTAAGGTTTTCAATAGGAGGTAATGTTTCTTACTCACGTTCCAAATTTCTTTCTTCTTATAATCCTCTTTTCTTTAATTCCTGGGATCAATATGTGAGTTCACAGGAAAACCGCTACACAAAGGCAAACTGGGGTTATGAAGCAATAGGACAGTTTACCTCCATGGATGAAATCAATAAATACCCTGTAAATATTGATGGGCAGGGAAACAGAACCTTATTGCCTGGTGACCTTATTTACAAAGACATCAATAACGACGGAAAAATAAATGGATATGATTCACGTCCGATAGGTTATGGAGTAGGTAATCTGCCCAATATTAATTTTGGTTTCAATATAGCAGTTGCATATAAAGGCTTCGACTTCCATGCTGATTTTTCAGGAGGCGCCGGTTATACCTGGTACCAGAACTGGGAAATGAAATGGCCGTTCCAGAATGACGGTAACCTTAATACAATATTTCTTGATCGCTGGCACAGGGCAGATCCGTTTGACCCTAACAGTCAGTGGATAGCTGGTAAATATCCCGCTTTAAGATTTAATGATGGTGGTCACAGCAACTACAACAACAGTTCAACTTTCTGGGCACATAATGTTAGATATCTCAGGGCAAGAACTTTTGAATTGGGCTATTCTCTACCCGCTTCACTCATCAATAAAGCCAAAATACAACGGGCAAGAATATACGCAAATGCTTATAACCTGTTCTCTATTGATAATCTGAAACAGTATGGAGTAGATCCTGAAGTAACAGATGAAAACGGTTTGCAGTATCCGCAAACTCAGGTATTCAACTTTGGTGTAAATCTATCTTTTTAATTAACAAGCAAACGATCACTATATACGGTGGTCTTCAAAAATATTTTATTATGAAACGATTACTTCAGATAGCGGTTTTTGCCACAGCAATGGGTACCTGGAGTTGCAGTAAAGACAAAGACTTTTTAAATATTCAGCCTATTTCTATATTGAATAACGAACAGGCATTTTCAGATCCCGCGCAGGTATTATCTATACTGGCAAACTTGTACAACAGGCAAATTGATTTTACCAGTTTTGATGACTGGATAACTTTTGCTGATTTCAGTGAAAGCTTTCCTTCGGAAAACGGACGGGTATATATGGTACAACGCAATAACTGGGGTTATGGAGAATGGGGGATTAACTGGTTTGATTCTTATGCGTATATCCGTGAGCTCAATCTTTTTTTACAACGTTGTGAAGCTGCTACTACATTGTCTGATGGAGATAAAAAAAGATTTCTTGCTGAAGCCCGCTTTCTCCGCGCCAATTTATATTTTGAAATAACCAAACGTTTAGGCGGTGTGCCTTTAATTACTGAGCCATTGCTGTACGATTTTAAAGGCGATCCTGAATACCTGCAACATCCACGAGCCAAAGAATCTGAAATGTACGATTTCGTGATCAGCGAAGCAGAAGCTATCAAAGGCGATCTTCCTGCAAGAGCCGACGAAAAGAGCCGTGCTTCAATGGGAGCAGCATTGGCAATGGAAGCAAGAGCTGCATTATATGCAGGATCTATCGCAAAGTATGGTGCAAGTACACCGCAGGTATCTTTGCCTGCTGGTGAAGTTGGCATTCCTGCTTCTATGGCAAACGACTACTATACCAAGGCTTTGAATGCTGCAAAGCAAATTATTGACGGTACCGCAGGTGCATACGCTTTGTATAAAAACAAGCCAGACCTTGCAGACAACTTTGCCAATATATTTCTTGATAAAGGCACCAATCCTGAATCTATCTTCATTGAAGACTACAAACTCAAAAGTGGTAAAGTACATTACTTCACAGGATGGAACCAACCCAGGTATGGCGCTGAAGAAGAAGAGGGAGGTCGTATAAACCCTTCGCTCAACTTTGTAGAATCTTTCGAAAAGCTAGATAATACATTTGCTCCGCTTCCTGTAAAAGATGGATCTGGCAATCCCATATACTACGATAACCTTACAGATATTTTTGCAGGCAGAGATGCGCGTTTAGCCGGCACCGTTATTACACCCGGTTCCGCATTTAAAGGAAGAACAGTAGATATATGGGCAGGTTATCAACTCTCAGACGGTACGATTGTAACCGGCGACGACAGGGGTGCTCAGAAAACCTTGCCTGGTATGAGTAATCCTGTGCAGGTAGTAGGTTTTGATGGTCCTGTACCAGGAAAAGAATTCACCGCTCAATCTGGTTTTTATATCCGCAAATATCTTGATCCAACACCTGGTGCTGGTTCAAGAGGTACTAACAGTGAAGTTCCTTTTCAGCGTTACCGTTATGCAGAAGTTTTACTGAACGCAGCTGAAGCAGCTTTTGAATTGGGACAGCCTGATGTTGCTGCCGGCTATATGAACCAGGTAAGAGCAAGAGCCGGCTTAATTACTCCGCTTACTGGTGGCGATATTACATTCGACAGGATTGTACATGAGCGCAGGGTTGAATTAGCTTTTGAAGGACATATTCTGTATGATATGAAACGCTGGAGGCTGGCAACAAAAGTATGGGATGGCAACAAAATGACAGAAGCAGACTTATTGAGCAACATTGGCAAATCAGATAAAAGAAACACACAACCTTACTCATTGTGGCCGTACAAATATTATAACACCGGTAGCCCTGATAATGGAAAATGGTTGTATAAAATTGTTTTATTGCCATCTGTTACAGGCGCCAGCACTTTTCAATTGGGTAATTATTATTCTTTTATTGATGATAATGTTCGTTCCAACAATCCTAAGATAACAAAACAGCCCAACCAGTAAAGTTATTCTCTATCAAAAAATATTAATCATGAAAGCGATTCTTCCATATATACTTGGCATAACACTTATCAGTGTTTTTATTTCCTGCAAAAAAGATAATTACGATCCGCCAAAGTCTGTACTGAGTGGTAAACTCATGTACGACAAAGAAACCATCGAAGTAGAATATGATAGAGTTCCGTTTGAGCTATATCAATATGGATTTGGTAAAACCGGTGCTATAGGTAATACTTTTGAACCCGATGGTAGTTACTCAATGCTGCTGTTTAATGGTAACTATAAATTTATTATTCCTAACGGACAAGGGCCCTTTGTCTGGAAAAAAGATGCATCAGGCAATCCTGATTCACTTTCTATTACCATTAATGGTAACCAGGAATTAAATATTGATGTTACGCCTTATTATATGATACGGAATACACAGTTTTCCGCAGCAAGCAGTAAGGTGAATGCAACATTTGAAGCGGATAAGATTATTACGGACGCTGATGCAAAGGATATTGAGCGGGTGAGTCTTTACATTAACAAAACAGAATTTGTTTCCGGCGCAAACAATATCGCTGTTCAAGATCTTGCAGGGGCTGATATAACCGACGTAAACCATATAGCGTTGGAAGTAGATATCCCTTCCATTGTTCCTGTTCAGAATTATGTATATGCAAGAGTCGGAATAAAAATCGCAGGTGTAGAAGATATGATCTTTTCTCCCGTACAAAGGCTTGAATTTTAATTATTTTACAGCATTATTCATTATCGTTTAATCTGCAGTGTTGTATAGCAAGCGATAGTTTCTGTATCTTGTACAGCTATTGCTGAAAAGAATAACCTGTTAATATTTTATCATGAAACATTTGATTGCTCTTTGTTTTTTTAGTGCTGTAGTTTTTTATTCTCAGGCGCAGGATCAGTGGAAACCCGTTGCTGGAAAAATCGGTACCCAATGGTCTGCTGATGTAAACCCCACTAATCCGTTGCCTGAATATCCCCGCCCACAACTTACGCGCAAAAGCTGGATGAATTTAAATGGACTTTGGCAATATGCCATTGCGCTAAAAGATGCAGAAGCAAAAGCGCCAGCAGCGTATGATGGAAATATTTTGGTTCCTTATGCCATCGGCGCTTCCTTATCCGGAGTAGGTAAAGATGTTAGTAAAGACAATGTGCTTTGGTATAAAAGAACAATTGATGTGCCGGCTGCTTTCAGAAAAGGAAAAGTGCTGATACACTTTGGAGCCGTAGACTGGGAAAGTGACGTATTTGTGAACGGAACAAAAGTGGGTTCACACCAGGGTGGCTATGATCCGTTTTCATTTGACATAACCGCAGCACTAAAAAAAGGCAACAAACAGGAAATCACTATACGTGTGTGGGATCCATCAGACGATGGGCCTCAGCCAAGAGGCAAGCAGGTAAAGCATCCCGAAGGAATCTGGTATACGCCTGTAACAGGGATCTGGCAAACCGTTTGGTTGGAGAATGTTCCGCAAACCTATATTGTATCTACAAAGCAAACACCCGATATAGACAAGCAAACACTAACACTGGATGTAAATACGGAAAACCTTCAACCGGGTGATGAGATCAATGTGTCGGCATGGGACGGAGCACAACAGGTAGCTACGCAAACTTTAAAAGGCGAGTCAACGACTACCTTAAATATCGGCAATGCAAAATTGTGGTCGCCAACCAATCCATTTTTGTACGATCTTAAAATTTCGGTTACCCGTAAGGGAAAGGTTATTGATGAAGCCGGCAGTTATTTTGCTATGCGTAAATCATCTTTGGGAAAAAATAAAGATGGTATAACCCAGATGCTGCTTAACAACAGCTTTTTGTTTCAGTATGGCCCACTCGACCAGGGCTGGTGGCCTGATGGATTGTATACTGCTCCCACAGACGAAGCACTGAAGTTTGATATAGAAAAAACAAAAGAATTAGGATTTAACATGATCCGTAAACATGTAAAGGTTGAGCCTGCCCGTTGGTATTACTATTGCGACAAAATAGGTATGCTGGTATGGCAGGATATGCCGAGCGGAGACATGGGAGGTAACGGATGGGATATGCGTGTTGGAGAAATAACCGGAAGAAAATTAGATAAAGACAGGACAGCGGAGTCTGAAGCGATTTATCGCAAAGAATGGAAAGCGATTATGGATGCCTGTTATAATTTTCCATGCATAGTATCGTGGGTTCCTTTTAACGAAGCATGGGGCCAATTTAAAACAAAAGAAATTGTAGCATGGACGATGAGTATGGATCCTTCACGCCTGGTTAATCAATCGAGCGGTGGTAATTTTTTTGGAGCGGGAGATATACTCGATATTCATCATTACCCCGATCCACAAATGCCCAGCCCGCTGATATTTGGCGATAAACCGCAGGCACTGGTGTTGGGTGAGTTTGGTGGATTGGGATTGCCTGTAGAAGGACATACCTGGCAGGATACAAAGAACTGGGGATATCAAAGTTTTAAAAACAGCGATGAATTGGTTAATAAGTATGCAGAATTTATGACCAGGTTAAAAACCTTGATCGGGTTAGGATTATCTGCCGCGGTATACACACAAACCACCGATGTGGAAGTGGAGACCAACGGTTTTTTTACTTACGACCGGAAAGTGTTGAAAATGCCTTTGGAAAAAGTACAGGCAGCACATAAACAATTATACAATCCGGCATTGGTGAAGTAGAGGTTGCGAAGATTTCACGCAGCGTATGCAAGGAACAACGCTTAAACGAAATACACGCGAAGTGTTTGATTGGTTTTCGTTGCGCCATTGCTCCGTTGCTATCGCCGCGAGAAATTAATGGAGGAGCTAAAAAGATAACGAAGTTGATGTGGAAGATATGAAGCTTAATATAGTTGTACAGTACCGCTCTCTGTCCCTTGGAAAGAGAGATGGAGAGATAGGCTTTGGAATGATAGGCTTCCTGATCTTATGCCTATTGTGTTCCTTCAAAACACAAGCGCAAAATAATTCCAATACATTCACTAATCCTTTATTACCATCGGGTGCTGATCCATTTTCTTTTTATAAAGATGGATACTTTTATTATACAAACACGTTAGGCAACAGGTTGGTACTCTGGAAAACAAAGAATATAGCAGACCTGAAAACCGCAGAGCAAAAAACAATTTATACACCTCCAGCAGGCACCATGCATTCAAAAGAGTTATGGGCGCCAGAAATTCTTTTTATTGATAACAAATGGTACGCTTATTATGCCGCTGATGATGGTAATAATAACAATCACCGGATGTATGTGTTGGAAAATGCATCAAACGATCCTATGAAAGGTGAATGGATATTTAAAGGTAAGATTGCAGACGCATCTGATAAATGGGCGATTGATGGGGATGTGTTTCAATACAAAGGTCAGTGGTATATGATATGGAGCGGATGGGAAGGAGATGTGAATGGACAGCAAAATATTTATATAGCAAAATTGAAAAACCCGTGGACGATAGACGGAAACAGGGTTTGTATTTCCAAACCTTTGTATGATTGGGAAACAATAGGTGATCTTAAAGGCGACCTTAATCTTCCGCATGTGAATGTAAATGAAGGACCGCAGTCGTTGATTCATGGAAATGATTTGTTTATAGTGTATTCTGCCAGTGGTTGCTGGACTGATTTTTATGCACTGGGTTTATTGCGTTTTCGCGGAGGAGATAACCTGCTTGATGCAACCGCATGGAAAAAAAATCCTGTTCCTGTTTTTAAGCAATCAAAAGAGAACAATGTTTTTGCTCCGGGGCATAATTCATTTTTTAAATCACCCGATGGATCCGAAGACTGGATCTTGTATCATGGGAATGCTTCGCCGGGTTTGGGTTGTGGAAAATATCGTTCGCCCAGGGCACAAAAGTTTACCTGGAAAAGCGATGGTACCCCCGATTTTGGAGAACCGGTTAAAGAAGGCGTTACCTTATCCATTCCCGCAGAAAAAAAATAATTGTTTTTTGGATGTACAGCGGTTCGTCTTTCCTATGCTATATTCACCAATAATGTTATAAATGCAACAACATGAAAAAAATATTTTCTGCTCTTGTTTTTTTAGTTTTCGTAAACACATTATTGGCGCAGGTCCGTGCACCGGCTTACCCTTTAATTACACACGATCCATATTTCAGTATCTGGTCTACCACTGATGAATTAAATACGTCACCTACCAAACATTGGACAGGGCAGGATCAACCGCTTATCGGGTTGATAAAAGTAGATGGAAAAGTTTTCCGTTTTATGGGCGACATCGCCAAAACATTTGACGTGGTAGTACCAGCCGCCGATGATTTGCCATATGATGCGATGTATACTACAGTTGCTCCTGCTGCAGCAAATTGGATGAATCTCAATTACAAAGAAGATACTGCCTGGAAAAAAAGTGCCGCGCCATTCGGCGATAGTCATTCCGATGCTAAAACAATCTGGGAAACACCTGATATATGGGTGAGAAGAAGTTTTATGCTGAACGATATCAATGTGAAAAACCTGCTGTTGAAATTGCAGCACGATGACAACGCCGAGGTATACCTGAATGGAGAGAAAATATATGAGCATGTAGGTTGGCTTAATAAGATCAACTATTTCCCGATTGAAGAAAGCATTGCAAGAAAACTGGTAAAAGGGAAAAATGTATTGGCATTTCACGTGGCCAATACTGCTGGTGGTGCCTGGTTAGATGCAGGCATTGTTACTGAAGCAAAACAATCAGCTACCAGTGCGCTGCAAAAAGCCGTTCAAAAAAGTGTAAGCGTTAGTGCTACACAAACAGAGTATGTTTTTACCTGTGGCGCTGTTGATGTTACGCTTACATTCACTTCTCCATTACTTATAAAAAACCTTGATCTGTTAGCGCGTCCGGTGTCTTATATTTCTGCCAAAGCTGTATCAAACGATGGAGCAAAGCATGATGCTGAATTGTATTTCGGTGTATCTACCATGCTGGCAGTAAACTCCGCATCAGAAATAGTAACGGCAAACGGTTATAAAGCAGAACAGCTTAACATATTAAAAGCGGGCACCAAGTTACAACCGATACTTAAAAAGAAAGGAGATGATGTGCGCATCAACTGGGGCTATGTATATGTTGCTTCACCTGAGGCAGACAGGGCTGTTCAATACATCACGCCTGCAAAAAATGCTTTCAATGCTTTTCTTTCAAACACCTATCGCGCCAATACAGGCAATACAGAAGGAAAGCAATTAATGCTGAATACCATATTGCCTTTGGGTAAAGTAGGAACGGATGTAATAAATAAAACTATACTGCTGGGCTATGATGATATTTATTCAGTGCAGTACTTTGAGCAGAATCTCCGTGCATGGTGGAAAAAAACGAATATATCAACCATAGAAAAAGAATTAGGCAAAGCGGCTGTTGATTATGGTAAGGTGGTGGCACAGTGCAAAGCATTTAACGATGTATTGTATAACGATGCATTGAAAGCAGGTGGTGAACAATATGCGCAATTATGTGTACTCGCCTATCGCCAAAGTATAGCCGCACATAAATTAGTGAAAAGCCCACAAGGAGAAACACTGTTCCTGTCAAAAGAAAATTTCAGTAATGGTTCCATTAACACAGTAGATATAACCTATCCATCCGCACCTCTATATCTAGCATATAATCCTGAATTATTGAAGGGAATGATGAATGGGATTTTTTATTACAGTGAAAGTGGAAAATGGACAAAGCCTTTTGCAGCGCATGATCTGGGAACATATCCCCAGGCTAATGGACAAACCTATGGTGAAGATATGCCGGTGGAAGAAGCCGGAAATATGGTTATTCTTGCGGGCGCTATTGTAAAGATGGAAGGGAAAACGGACTATGCAAAAAAGCATTGGAAAACATTAACTACATGGGCTGAATATTTATTGAAAGAAGGCTTTGATCCTGCCAATCAATTATGTACCGACGATTTTGCCGGTCACCTGGCAAGAAATGCGAACCTTTCTGTAAAAGCAATTGTAGCATTGGGTTGTTATGCAATGATGGCAGAAAAGCTGGGGCAGGCAGACGTAGCTGCGCAGTATAAAAAAAGTGCGGCAGATATGGTAACAAAATGGATGGAGCTCGCAGATGACGGTGATCACTATGCGCTCACTTTTGAAAACAAAGGAACCTGGAGCCAGAAATACAATATGGTATGGGATAAAGTATTGGGATTAAAATTATTTCCTGAAGCGGTTTATGAAAAGGAGATTAAATACTATCTCGGTAAACAAAATAAATATGGATTGCCTTTAGACAGCAGAAAAACATATACCAAGTCGGATTGGATTATGTGGACTGCTACGCTTGCAAAGAATGCAGATGATTTTAAAGCGCTGGTAAAACCAGTGTATGACTACGCGAATGAAACACCTACCCGTGTACCATTGAGCGACTGGAATGAAACTACTGATGGCACGCAGGTAGGATTCCAGGCAAGAAGTGTAGTGGGCGGATATTTTATGAAATTATTGGACCATTGATCATCATTATAAAAGATCGCTTGCCATGAAATGGATATATAATTTTTTCTTCCTGGTCACATTGTCTGTCAACGCGCAGTTAAACAATGAGCCGGTAAAATTGGCGCACTATGTGCTGGATTCTTTTGCCGCAGGTAAAGTGCTTTTAAAATCTGGCGTAACATCAAACCAGCAATTGAATTACAACCTGGTTACAAACGAGATGATCTTTAATAATAAAGGAACTTATCTTGCCATTGCCAATCCGGAAAATGTAGATACGGTATTTATGGCAGGTAGAAGATTTATTCCGGTTGGTAATAGCTTCTATGAATTTTTAGGCGGTACGGCTAATCCATTATTTGTAGAACATACCTGCACTATAAAAGAAGAAGGGACTCCTACCGGCTTTGGCAATACCACTACTACTGCAGCAACCCCGTTAAGATCTTTAATGAAAGATAATTTAGCATATCAATTAAAATTACCGGATGGATATGAAGTAATTCCTAAACACACTTATTATATCTACAAAAACGGGCAATACAATAAAGTAAATAATGAACAGCAATGGATCCATCTTTTCCCGGCTAAAAAGGATGCGATAAAAACCTTTGTAAAAAACAGCAATATTAGTTTTTCGAAGCAGGCAGATTTGCTGCTGCTATTGAAAACGCTTGAATAAATAATTGAACAATTTTCCAAAATGAAATCTGACTTGTTTTCTTTAAAAAGAATTACAAAAGGCGTAAGCTTATATCTCTTTATAACAATCGGCTGCGTACCTGCATTCTCACAAACCAATCATGCGTTTGTACAGGAAAAGTATAAAGAACTTCCACTCGGATCTATTCAACCCAAGGGATGGTTACTACATCAGCTACAGATTATGCGCGATGGAACAACAGGGCACCTGGATGAAGTATATGCCAAAGTAAAAAATAATAATGGCTGGTTGGGAGGAAAAGGCGATGGCTGGGAAGAAACACCATATTGGCTGGATGGTGCTGTGCCATTGGCTTACCTGTTGAATGACGCTGTATTGAAAGAAAGGGTATTGAAGTATATTAACTGGACCATCACCAATCAAAGACCGTCTGGTTATTTTGGTCCTATTACAGCATGGGAAAGAGAAACAGGAAAAAAAATTACTGTGAATGACTGCGATAAAGGCGAAGATTGGTGGCCAAAAATGGTAATGCTGAAAGTGCTGCAGCAATATTACACTGCTACCAATGATGCACGTGTAATAAAATTTATGCAGGCTTATTTTAATTACCAGCAACAAGCTATTAAAACATGTGCAATAGGCAAATGGACGGAGTGGGCAACATCAAGAGGCGCGGATAATGTATTAGTGATTCAATGGCTTTATAATATTACTAAGGATAAAAGTTTACTATCACTGGCGGCGGCTATTCAGTCACAATCTTTTGAATGGAGCACCTGGTTAGGCAACAGGGATTGGGTAATTAATGCAGCAGCTTATCAAAATGAAAAAAAATGGATGACCAGGCATGGGGTAAATGTTGCCATGGGGCTGAAAGATCCTGCTGTACAATACCAACGTACGGGAAATGCCAGCTATCTGAAAGCAATGAAAACAGGTTTTCATGATCTGATGACCTTGCATGGATTGCCAATGGGTGTATTTTCTGCTGACGAAGATTTGCATGGCAATGCTCCAACACAGGGAACAGAATTGTGTGCTATTGTGGAAGGTATGTTTTCTTTAGAACAAACCATAGGTATAACGGGTGATCCCACTTATATGGATGCATTGGAACGTATGACCTTTAATGCACTGCCGGCACAAACCACTGATGATTATAACAATAAACAATATTTTCAGATAGCCAACCAGGTACATATAAAAAGAGGCGTATTTAATTTTTCGTTGCCATTCGGCAGGGAGATGAACAATGTATTGGGCATGCGCAGCGGGTATACCTGTTGTTTAGCCAATATGCACCAGGGATGGACGAAGTTTACCTCGCATCTTTGGTACAGTGCACCTGGTAATGGTATAGCTGCCTTACATTATAGTCCCAGTATAGTAACATCCAAAGTAGGAAGTTCAAATACTACAGTAACAATTAATGAGGAAACGGCATATCCTTTTGATGACGCCATCAATTTTACAATGGCAGCAAAACAAGCAGTGCGCTTTCCTTTTGTGCTGCGGATTCCCGCATGGTGTAATGAGGCAACTATCCTGCTGAATGGAAAAAAGTTACGGACAGAAAAAGGTGGACAATTAATTACCATTGATCGCGTATGGCAGCACAATGATAAAATTACATTACAGTTGCCCATGCACGTGAGTATATCTGAATGGGGAAGAAATTCAAGAGCTGTAGAAAGAGGTCCCTTGGTATATGCGTTAAAACTTCCGGAGCGTTGGGA
The DNA here is from genome assembly GCA_047600465.1 of Agriterribacter sp. Classification (GTDB taxonomy): domain Bacteria; phylum Bacteroidota; class Bacteroidia; order Chitinophagales; family Chitinophagaceae; genus Agriterribacter. Next base: position 308,790 of record JASGKU010000004.1, on the reverse strand, counting down.
AAAAGATAGCATACCCGAAGAAGGAGATTATTTCAATGTTTTTACAGATGCTCCATGGAACTATGGCATAGAAGAAGCCGTTGTACAGAAACCGGCAGAACAGTCGGAAGTAAAATTGATTCAATCTGTTGATGGTTCTTTTGTATGGAACCTGGCCCATGCGCCGGTTGAAATAACGGTAGGTGCAAAAAAAATACCTGATTGGAAAATTGTGAATGATGTAGCGCCACAACCTGTTACAGCAAGAGATGGCTTGTATATGGGCAAGGTAGATACCTTGTCTGAAAAAATCACATTGATTCCTTACGGATGTACCAAAGTGCGGATTGTTGCTTTTCCGGTAATAAAATAAATAATTGACAAAAGTTTTTATCAGAAAATTTGTTGAGTGAAGATCTCATGAAACAGCTTACAACCATTCACGATATTGCGAGAGAGTTAAATATTGCAGTGGCAACTGTTTCAAGGGCATTGAATAATCATCCCGCAGTAAAAGATACTACGCGCAAAGCTGTACAACAAACAGCTAAACGGCTCAATTATCAACCTAATAAAATTGCAACTTCTCTTCGGCTTGGCAGATCAAGAATTGTAGGAGTAATTATACCAAGTGCTGAAATCAATTTCTTTGGCTCGGTTATTCATGGTATTGAAAAAGTAATGAGCCAGAAAGGATATAGTGTATTGATTTATCAATCGAACGAATTATATGAGTTTGAAAAAAAGGGCATAGAAACCTTTTTGCGTTCACAGGTAGAAGGTGTGTTGGCTTCCATTTCTAAAGAAACCATCAATCTTGAACATTATTCTGCATTAAAAGTCAGAAATGTTCCGCTCATTTTGTTTGATCGCGCCAATGATTCATTGGGGGTACCTTCTGTTGTAGTAGATGATTACCAGGGCGCCTTTGCAGCTACGAGGCATTTGATAGAGCAGGGCTGCAGGCGCATTGCACATATTGGTGGACAACAGCATGTTGCTATATTTAATCAAAGATTGCGTGGCTATATTGATGCATTAAACGTACACAATATTCCTGTGAACGATGATCTTATTGTGTATGGTAAAGTAAGTATTCAGTCCGGTAATGAGTGTATGCAATACCTGTTAGATAAAAATCCTGATGCAGTATTTGCGGTAGAAGATTTTACAGCGCTTGGCGCGGTACAGGCTATTAAAAGTGCAGGCAAACGCATACCCGAAGATATAGCTGTGGTTGGTTTTGCTAATGAAGCTTTTGGTGAGTATATTACACCCACCTTAACAACGGTGAATCAACAAACAAACAGGATGGGCGAAGAATCTGCCAATCTTTTTTTTGATATCCTGCATGCGGGAGAATCGTTTGGGGGTTCACCGCAAAAATTAATTTTACAACCGGAACTCATTTGCCGGCAATCGAGTTTAAAAACGAAAAATTGACACACATGAAAAGAAACTACAACGTTCTTGCTGTATTAGCCATAAGTATTGCCATGGCTGTATCCTGTAATGAAACACCTAAAACAGATGGCGAACAAAAAGATACTACTGCTGCATCTGTGCCAAAGGATACTGCAAAACCGGAAATCGCCTGTATACCTACACTGGAAAAAAAATCTTTCCAGGCAACAGTAGAAGGAAAATCAACAAACCTGTATGTATTGAAAAACAGCAATGGTGTGTGTGCAGCTATTACCAATTATGGCGGAAGAGTAGTTGGTCTATCAGTGCCTGATAAAAATGGTAAGGCTACAGATGTAGTGGTTGGTTTTAATAATCTAAGTCAATACCAGGGTAAAGGAGACGCCTATTTTGGTGCATTGATCGGGAGGGTAGGTAATCGCATAGCAAAAGGAAAATTTTCATTAGATGGCAAGGAATATACACTTGCGGTTAATAATGGTGTCAATGCACTGCATGGAGGCATCAAAGGATTCCAGGCTGTGGTGTGGGATGCAACACAATCAAGCGATTCAACCCTTGCGCTTTCTTATGTTTCAAAAGATGGCGAAGAAGGTTATCCAGGAAATCTTACAGTGAAAGCAGTATATACATTAGGTTCAGACAATGCGCTTAAGATTGATTACACTGCTTCAACAGATAAAAAAACCGTAGCTAATCTTACCAATCATACTTACTTTAATTTAAATGGAGAAGGCAGCGGGACTATCCTTAATCATCTGGTGCAGATCAACGCTAATAAATATACACCGGTAGATGCAACATTGATTCCTACGGGTAAGTTGGATCCTGTAGCTGGAACACCATTTGATTTTACAAAACCAACTGCTATTGGTGCAAGATTAGATACCAACGCCAATCAGCAACTAAAAAATGGCGGTGGCTATGACCATAACTTTGTTTTGAGTAATGCCGGTCCATCTTTACACCAGGCAGCGCAGGTAACGGGTGACCAATCTGGTATTGTAATGGATGTATCAACCACAGAACCTGGTTTGCAGTTTTATATTGGCAATTTCATGGCAGGTAAAAGCAGTTTTAAAAGCGGCGCTAAAGACGATTATCGTACTGCTTTCTGTATGGAAACGCAACATTTTCCTGATGCACCCAATCAAAAAAATTTTCCTTCCATTGTGTTGGAGCCAGGTAAGGAATACAAATCAACAACGATATATAAGTTTAGCGTGAAGAAATGAGGTAGTGAATAGTCAATTGTGAATTGTGAAATGAGAAACGTGAAACGATAGATGCCCAGACAAGAGACAATACCTGCAACTTGAAACTTGTATTTCCCACACCCTACGCCTTTTGCCTTCTACCTTTAAAAAATGTGTTATGAAAAAATTATTCCACTTATCATTTATTTGTATCACCACGCTGCTGTTGCAAAATTGTACATCAGGAACTGCAGATAAAAAGGCAGATGCTGATACAACTGCGGTTACTGCTGCACCAGCAACTCCAAAAGAAAGAACTATCTGGACAAAAGAAGAAGCCAACACCTGGTATGCAAAACAGCCATGGCTGGTAGGTTGCGATTTTCTGCCAAGCACAGCCATCAATCAATTAGAAATGTGGCAGGCTGAAACTTTTGATACCGCTACTATTAACCGTGAGTTAGGCTGGGCTGAATCAATAGGAATGAATACAGTGAGAGTATACCTGCACGATCTGTTGTATCAGCAGGATTCAACCGGCTTTTTGCAAAGGATGGATGTGTTTTTGCAGATCGCAGCAAAGCATCATATCAAACCATTGTTTGTATTGTTTGATTCTGTATGGGATCCTTATCCCAAATTGGGTAAACAACGCGATCCCAAGCCAGGTGTTCACAATTCTGGCTGGGTGCAAAATCCGGGTAAAGATGCATTGCTTGATAGCACCCAATATCCGCGCCTTGAACAATATACAAAAGGCGTAGTGGCAAAGTTTGCAACAGATGACAGGGTATTATGTTGGGATGTTTGGAACGAGCCAGATAATATGAACAATGAGTATTATCGCAAAATGGAGCCAACCAATAAAGTGCAGATTATTCAAATGCTGTTGAAGAAAGCTTTTGCGTGGGCAAGATCAGTAAATCCTCAACAGCCGCTTACATCTGGGTTATGGGATGGTGATTGGTCTTCTCCTGCCACCATGAAGCCGTTTGAAACAATGATGGTAGAAGAGTCTGATGTTATTTCTTTTCATAATTATGAGGATACTGCTTCGTTTGAAAAAGATATCAAAGATCTGCAACGATATGGCAAGCCCCTGTTATGTACAGAATATATGGCAAGAGCTAATAAGAGTCTTTTTAAAGGTTCGTTACCCATCGCAAAAAAATACAATGTAGCTGCTTACAATTGGGGACTGGTTGATGGAAAATCTCAAACAAAGTATGCATGGGATAGCTGGAAGAAAGCATATGCCGGCGAACCTCCTATATGGTTTCATGATATTTTTAAAAAGGATGGTACACCTTATAAAAAGGACGAAACAGATTTGATTAAAAAACTTACAGGTAGATAATCTTTGGTCGGTACGCGTAGCGTCAGACCAGCGGCTGACAACTACAGGTAGGTCTGACACTACACGTACCGACCTACCTCCAGCTGCGCGTGGCATCCCTCGCCACGCATAATTTTGTTGTCGCCTCTGGCGACTTTAGTATATATCCAACCAAGAAAAAAATAGTTTCATGAAAAGGAAGCTGATGTTGTATAGTTGTTACTTCTTACTATTATGCGTAAGCGCAGCTCATGCACAAAGCCCCCAGGATTCTGTCTTATATTTTGCCGATCCAACTATTTTTCATTATAAGCAAAAGTTTTACCTATATGGAACAGATGGCTTTCGTTCAGATTTCGGTTTTCACGTAGCCATTTCAAGTGATTTGAAACATTGGGAAAGAAATGCTGGCAACAAAAGAGCACTCACCAAAGATGAATCATTTGGAACAAAAGGTTTTTGGGCGCCGCAGGTATTTGTTTACCGGAATAAAATATACATGGCATATACTGCCAATGAAAATATCGCGATTGCTGAAAGTGCGTCACCTGTTGGTCCCTTCACACAAAAGCAATTAAAGCAACTCGATGCGCCCGTAAAACAGATAGATCCATTTGTGTTTAAAGATGATGATGGTAAGTTTTATTTATACCATGTACGCTTACAGGATGGGAATCGCATTTTTGGAGCAGTATTAAAGGATAATTTTTCTGCTATTGATTCTTCCACGTTACGGGAATGCATAAGCGCTGTTGTAAACCCTCAGCCATGGGAAAATACACAATCCGTAAAATGGACAGTGACAGAAGGTCCAACAGTAATAAAACGTGGCAGGAAGTATTATATATTCTATTCCGCTAATGATTTCCGCAATCCTGATTATGCTGTTGGTTATGCAACAGCCGATCGTCCCTTAGGTCCATGGATAAAATCTTTACAAAATCCCATCATCAGCAAACAAAATACAATGCATAATGGTTCCGGGCACGGCGATCTTGTAACCGGGGCAGATGGAAATTTGTATTATGTTTTTCACACCCACTTCTCCAACGAAAAGGTAGCGCCTAGAAAAACGGCGATTGTAAAAATTGAGTTTGAAGGTGAAATGATAAAGGTTGATGATGCTTCTTTCAGGTATTTACAATTTTAATTGCCCAGGCATTCCAATCTTTCAAAAATTGGAGACCTTTGCTTAAAGTAAAGCAGCGCTTCTTCCGTCTTCTATAGCAAAGAATAGCTGTATGAGCACGCAAACAAAAAGCAGAACAGGAGCACCTTCTACCAGCGAGGCATTCGACAAAATATATAATTCAACATTTACCCATTGGGTTTGGAGCGATACAAGAATTCCCAAAGAATTGAAAGAGCTGGTTATAAACGAACAGCCAGCATCTTCGTTGGAATTAGGTTGTGGGCAGGGTAGGTTTTCTGCTTACATGGCAACACAGGGAATAGCAGCAATGGGCGTTGATTTTTCTTCAGTAGCTATTCAACAGGCAAAAAACCGCGTGAAAAATGAATTGCTAAAGCCACATTTTTTAACCGCCGATGTTACAAACCTGTATATGCTGGATGGATTATATGATGTTAGTTTTGATATTGGTTGTTTTCATTGTTTAGAGAAAGAAAAGCAGTACAAATATGTAACTGAAGTGCATAGATTGTTGGATGAAGATGGTATGCATCTTATTTGGGCATTGGATCATTCTCCTGCTGATATACAGTTAAACCCGGAATATATAGCTGAAACATTTGCTCCATATTTTGAATTAGTAAATGCAAAATTCAGCAGACGAAGAATCATCGCGTCGCATTGGTATTGGCTAAAGAAAAAATAAGCAAAGTGTTTTTACTGCTGTAATACTGAAGAAGTTTGAGCATTGATTTTTTGCGCTATATTGTTTTGTGTTCCTGCCTTTAATTTCCCTGCTACATTTAATTTGGCAAGTTCAAGCATGTGCAGAATAGCAGCTTCTATTTGTTTCTTTTCAGAGAAAGCAATCAGGTGTCCTTTTCCAGGTATCATTTCAATATCCAGGTAAGGAGCTTCAGTTAAGTGCGCTTTTGCAAATTGAGCATTGGTAGTATATATCAATTCATCTTTCGATCCCTGCAAATATATTACAGGCACTTTTATATTGCTCCATAGAGGAAGCATCTTGGTTAACTCTTCCCTGTGGTGAATTTTTTCTGTATTGGCAGATTGAAGCATGCGTGGAATAAACCAGTTAAGCATGGGCGTTTCAATAGCAGGCGTAAACCAGTATGTTTTTTCTTCGCCGGGCGCCAGTGATGGTGCAATCAATACCAATCCATCCACCAGTTGAGGATAATCCATCGTTAACCTGCAGGCAATAGAAGTACCATACGAAGCGCCCACTACTATAACAGGATGATGAACTTTATTCAGGCTGTCTAAAATTGGTGCAATCATTTTTACCTGCTTTTCAAGAGATGGTTCAGGCTTGCCTAAACCTGAATAGCCATATCCTGCACGGTCAACCGCATACATAGATGCTTTTTGCAGCAGCATGCTGTCAGTCATGTAATCGCGGTAATAGCTCAAGGAACTGGGCGCACCGTGTATAAATAAAATAGTGGTGCTGGTATCGGTGCCGGAGGATGCGTACCTGATTGTTCTGTCGTTGGTATTGTAATAACCGATATGAGGTGTTACACCTTTTTTTGAAAAATAATCGCTGTATTCTTTATCACTCATTCTGAACTGAACAAAGCGATCCGCTATTAGCAGTGCTGTAATAAAAAGGATAATGAGGGTAGCGGTCAACCTTACCGTTATTTTAGCGGCCTTTTTCATGATTCAAACTTAGTAATAACCAATAAAAAATAATACAAAAGAAAGTTGATTTTGTGTTAATGGTATACTACCACTAACGTTTCTTGTTACTTACTATTATATTATATCTTATATAAAATTGAAAAGCCTGGTTTCGTGCTTGTGTAAGCGGAACATTATTACTGGTACGAAGGCTCACATAGTTGTTTAAAGCCTGGTTATAACGGAATCCAAACATAAATCGGTCATAATAATAATTGGCGTCAAAAAGGTAGCGCCACTCTGATCCCCTGATTTTGGAAGATAGCTGATCATCTTTTATTTTAACAGTTTGAGAATTAATCAAGGTATTATTGAGTGTGCGTTGCTCAATATATGCCAACCCGCTGTTTAAAGAGGAAAACTGAATACCACTTCCTAAGTAAAAATTCTTAACCGGGCTATAGTAAAAACTTACAGGCAGATTAAAATAATACAACTTACGGAGATAAACATCTTCCATGCATCCTGCCACATTCATGGGCGTATTAATATTCTTCTCTGATATCAATAAATTCGGCGTTGCCTGTGGTGAGTTGAACTGAAATTCACTCATCAGGTAAATTCTGTTGGTAACATGCAGTTGCAGGTAGGCCGCGGGTATGTAATCTGAAGCTACACCTCTACCTCCGCCTGAATTATAATTATATGCCTGTTGTGAAGCAATTGCGAAATTTTGATAAGGTGCAATACCGGCAGCAAACCAGCGATCTGTTTTTGCGCCCCAGAACGAAGGACTTGATTGGTAAGATTTAGCAAGCTCTCTTTCTTCCTTTCTTTCCTTGCGTTTCATTTCACGCAATATTGTTTTTCTTTTTGCCTTTACATCAGGAAGCGTCCACACGTTTGCCGGAACTTCTATATTCCCCGGTTCATTTTCGTTTGCATCTACAATAAGTGAACGCTCATCGTTTACAGATTGAAGTGAGCCGGTTTGTGTAAAGGTTTCATCACCCTCATCAAAAACAACTTCTTCCATATCACCAGCATTTATATTGATATGAACATCGGGTGTTTGATGTGCAGAAGTATTGCCCTGGGGATTTTTTTGTTGCGATGAAAATTTCTGCAAATCATCTTTCCTTGTCACGTGCCTATCTCTCCCCCCATTAGAGCCGGTAAGAAAAGGACCGGACAAAGGGGGATAATTTTTTTTATTGTTTTTTCTGTATGTGTTAAGAGAAGGGCGTTCTCCATGTGGTGCAGCAACGGTCTGGTTCTTTAGCGGTATGCGTTTTTCTTCTGCTGATTGGCTTTTATTTGTACGGCCTGCTTCATCTGTATTTGTTAGCCTGTTTTCAACAGTAATTTTTTTTTCGGTGATACTGTTATTCTCTTTTACAATCGACTGATCATTAACTTCACCAGAAATGTGTTTATCTGTATTAGCGGTAGGCGCAATATTGGAGGCGCTTGTTTTTTCTTCCGGATTATATGGTACTGTTGTTTTAGAAGAAGTAGATTTTTGATCGATAGTTGGAATGGATTGATGTGAAGAAGGAATATCGTTTGTCTGTTCCTCTGCCGCATGTTGCGAAAGCGCTTCAGTACTTGCTTTCTTAGTAGTAAGGTAAAAAAATAACCCCGTGCCTATAGTTACAATTATTGCAAGACCACTCATCCACCACCATTTTCCGCCTGTTCCCTTGGTGCCTTTCATGCCAACGGGCATCTCAGTATCCAACAGCGTTTTCATTTGTTGCCATGCCGTTTCCCTATCCGGAACCGGCAGGTCCTTCATTTTATCCGCAATTAGTTTTTCGTATGGTAAATTTCGCCTCATTATGCTACATGTAATACTTTTAGTGATTTCTGTAAAAGCCGTCTCGCTTCGCTTAGATGCCATTTGCTTGTACCTTCACTAATTCCCATCTGCGCCCCTATTTCCTTGTGCGTGTACCCCTCAATGATATATAAATTAAAAACCATCTGGGTAGCCGGGGGCAATTTCCTTACCAGTAAAAGCAATTCCTGTGCGTCTAATTTTTGTAAAGCCTCACTATCAATATATGGTTCTGTTGCATGATCTATTTCTACTTTGCCTGCGTGTTTACTGTTTTGGCGTATAAAATCTATGGCGGTATTCACCATGATTTTTCTTATCCATGTATACAAGCCGGCTTTTTCTTTATCAAACTGCTGTATATGTTTAAACACTTTCAAAAAACCATTGTTCAATACCTCAACAGCATCTTCCTCATTTTGGGTATAGCGCATACAAATAGTTGCCATAGCCCCGTAAAACTGTTTATACAAACGTTCCTGAGCTTTTCGGTCGTTATTGATACATCCGATGATTAGGTCAATATCTGCAGGGGGATTCTTCAATGATGTTGTTGTATTTTAATCCTGCCTTGTTCAAGCCTGTATTACAGGCGTAGACATTTTTCAACGGGTAATATAGATATATAATTTCTTTATTCCATGCGCATTGACCTCTTTTAAAGTTACTATAACACTATTTAAACACAAGATAGTTGTGCAGAGATGTACGATGATCTAATGTTAAACGGTTGGGTATGTAAATGCTTAAAAATCAAATTTTGCCCGGGTATCGGGGTAGGCAAGCCGGGCGCTTTTACGATCCGTATTTATTTTTACGTGCATAATATTTACCTGTTCCTTTTTGTATTGGTATAGCAGATCATTCATTATGTCTATATTTTTAGGCGGTACAGCACATGCGCTTGAAAAATAGCACCATGCAGCTTCTCCTTCTATTTCATATCCCACGTATTTCAAAAAAATTAACTTACCATCTGCGCTTAGCTGCAGGTGTTTGTTGACGTATGCTGCTATCTGTTTTTCAGTAACCGCCTTATCAACCGGGTGGTATAAATCTGTTTTATTATTATAATCCGCTCTCAATACATTTTCAAAATCGTCAGTGAAGATTTTACAAGCTATTTCTATTTCTTTTTCTGCTGTGTTGTAAGTTATTTCAGTTACACTTATATAGTAAGGATGATAATCATTTGAGTGGATTGATTTAAATGACATACAACAGCACATCAGTATGAGTACTAACCAATGCCTGTAATATATCCGCTTTCTGCTTTGCATGTTGCAAAAATCCCTTTTTATTTTAGTTTTCTTTCAGGAAATAAGATATTTATATACATGAATGATTTTACATTGTTCTTTCTGGAAGGCATCAGGCATATTACCGATCTCAAGGGATATGATCATATCTTATTCATCATGGCTTTATGTTTGCCTTATGTGGTACAGGATTGGAAGAAAATTTTGTGGTTGGTTACTGCTTTTACTATCGGACATTCTGTTACGCTTGCATTAAGTACTTATAACAAAATATTGGTAAGCAGTAAATGGATTGAATGGTTGATACCAATTACCATTATGATTACAGCTATTCAGAATGTAATAATAAAAAAGCAGGAAGGTAAAAATTGGATCCGCTATATCACAGCGCTGATCTTTGGCTTGATTCACGGAATGGGCTTTTCTAATTATCTCCGGAGCATGATAGGAAAAGATGAAAGCATAGTAACCCAATTGCTCGCTTTTAATATAGGGCTTGAAGCTGGCCAGATAGTGATTGTGCTGCTTGTAATGTTTGTTGGGTTTATATTTGCAAGGTTGGTGAAAGTGCCTCGGAGGGAATGGCTATTATTTGTATCAGGCGGAATTTTTGCTGCAGCATTGCAAATGATGATAGAAAGATCTGCAGCATTATAACGATAAAGAGAATGGCAATAGTAAATAGAAAATATGGTCGGTACCGAAGGTCAGACCAATATTTTCTTCTTTGATTTTTTCAAAGGTTGGAAACCTTAGTTACGCGAATTATAAAACCGAAATGAGATGTTGAAAAATGTTGTTTTTTTCACAATGTGCTTTATAAGCTTTGTTACTGTAAATGCGCAGCACTTAAATAACCCTGGATCTAATCATGGCAACAGGTTCGAGCAGCTTAGCTACTTACTGCCTACGCCAAATGAATACCGTACAGCAAGCGGAGCTCCCGGTGCTAAATATTGGCAACAACGTGCAGACTACGACATCAGTTGCGAACTGGATGAAGCCAATCTGAAACTTACAGGATCTGAAACCATTACTTATTACAACAATTCTCCAGACCCCCTTACGTATATATGGATTCAACTGGATGAAAACATTCATGATCCTAATGCCGATAACAATCGCGATAAGCCATCAAATATGAAACCTTTGATGAACCATAATGAAATAATGGACCTGGAGGACTGGAGGAAGATGGAAGATTATGGTGTAAAAATAACGAAGGTGGCTGCGGCAGGTAAATCACTGGTGTATGTGATCAATAAAACAATGATGCGGATTGAATTGCCTGTGACCTTATTGCCAGGTCAGAAATTTGTTTTTAATATAGACTGGAATTATAAAATTGTTGACAGGTATTATCAGATGGGAAGAGGTGGGTATGAATTTTTTCCTGAAGATGGCAATCATGTGTTTATCATAAGTCAATGGTATCCGCGGATGGCAGTATATTCAGATTTCCAGGGTTGGCAAAACCTGCAGTTTACAGGCGGCGCTGAATTTGCGCTCACATTCGGAAACTTTAAAGTAAAGATGACCGTGCCTGCAGATCATATAGTAGCAGCTACTGGCGAGTGTCGTAATTATGCCGCTGTGCTAAGCGCCGCGCAACTTAAAAAATGGCAAAAGGCGCAGACTTTCGGTACGCCTGTGGAGATTGCTACGTTGGATGAAGCAGTAGCAAGAGAAAAAACAAAAAGCATTACCCAAAAAACATGGATATATGAAGCGCAGAACGTGAGAGATTTTGCATGGACAAGCTCCCGGAAATTTGTTTGGGATGCTATGGCGGTAAATATGGAAGGACGGAAAACCATGGCGATGAGCTATTATCCAAAAGAAGCGTACAGCCTGTACAGTAAGTACTCCACAAAAGTAGTAGCGCATACTATTAAAACCTATTCAAAACATACTATACCCTATCCATACCCGGTAGCTATTTCGGTAGAAGCATCCAGTGGTATGGAATATCCTATGATCTGTTTTAATTACGGGCGAACTGAGAAGGATGGAACCTACAGCGAAGCTATAAAGTATGGAATGATCAGTGTGATTATCCACGAAGTGGGGCATAATTTTTTCCCGATGATTGTGAACAGCGATGAGCGGCAATGGTGGTGGATGGACGAAGGACTCAATACCTTTTGCCAGTTTATGACAGAGCAGGAGTTTGATAATAATTATCCTTCCCGCAGAGGCCCGCCTCATCTTATTACAGATTATATGAAGCTGCCAAAGAATGAACTGGAGCCGATTATGACAATGGGTGATAATGTACTGAGTGTGGGATCGAATGCATATGCAAAAGCATCCACAGGCTTGAACATACTCCGTGAGACTATTATGGGACGTGAATTATTTGATTATGCATTCAAGCAATATGCGCGCCGTTGGGCATTTAAACATCCTACACCTGCAGATTTATTCAGAACACTGGAAGATGCCAGCGGCGTTGACCTGGATTGGTTTTGGCGGGGATGGTGGTTTGGCACCGATCCGGTTGATATTGCTTTAGACAGTGTGAAATGGTATAAAATGGATAATGCTTCAAACAAAGAAACACTTGCAAAAAAATCATTTACTACAATAGGGCAGCAGCGCAATAAAGTTGATAGTAGTATTCATTTTTATACTGATATAGATACTACACTCCGGGACTTTTATTATTACAACCGCAATGCCGATGATAAAATGAAAGGAGAAATAAAGGATGCGGCTATAGAACAAGATGAAATAAATAGTAAAACATGGGCGGATAAAAACTTTTATCAACTGCATTTTACAAACAAGGGTGGTATGCTGATGCCTGTGATTATTGAATGGACATTTATAGATGGCACCACAGAAACAGATCGCATTCCTGTAACAGTATGGAGACTTAATGAAGAGGAATTTTCTAAAGTATTTATTAAAGACAAACAGGTGAAAGGCATAAGAATTGATCCTTACAAAGAAACGGCAGATATAGACGAAACCAACAACATGTGGCCGGTAAAAGAATTACCCAGCAGATTTCAGTTGTTTAAAGAAGGGCAACGTGTAATAAGAGGCACCAGTACAGGCGGTAACGCAATGCAAAAAGCAGCGGAGGGGAAGCAATAAACCACAATTGGCGCACCTTCGTCCTGAAACTTGTAACCTGGAACCGAAATTAATCCTGCCTACTGAAAAGGTTAATCATCGCTTCTGTTTTAATGTCTATATCAACAGTCTGTGTCATTCCATGTAGGTGCATCAATTCTTTTTCACTTAAAATAATATGAATGGCGTTACAAGGGGTAGGTAATAAAATACATTTACAATCGGGATCCTGCATGCAAACATGCGATTCCTTCTTTTGTAGTATAGCCAGGGTGAATGCTTCATACTGCTGTTCGCTAAGTGTTAACATAGTGGTTCCGAAGCTTACCTGGAAGTGTTTGCAATCGTCGCATTGAATAACATAGCCTCCTTCATCAGAATACCAGTTCCTGAACTGACACATAAGATATAAAATTTAATAGGGCAAATATGCCTGCTTAATTTTTAATAGTTCTTACGTCAAAGGGAATCCTTTTTCCGAAATGCGGAAAAGCGTTATTGTAAGTGCCTTATGTTATTGGGGGAGCTATTCTTCAAAATAAACCCTGGGTACTCTTTGCGAAATGCCCGTCATTATTTCATAAGGGATGGTTTCTGCCCATTGTGCGAGTGTTGTTACCGGCAACTGTTCTCCAAAAACAATTACTTCGTCGTGCTCGGTTACACCTTGTATACCAGTAATATCAACCATCGTCATATCCATTGCTATATTACCAATAACAGGCGCTTTTTTTCCGTGTATCAACACATAACCTATACTATTCCCCATACTCCGGCGATATCCGTCAGCATAACCAATACGTATAGTGGCAATAGTGCTGTCTTTTTTTACAACACCTTTGCGGCCATATCCAACAGTATCTCCTGACTTAATATTTTTTATCTGCGCAATAGTAGTTTTTAAAGTAGCTACTTCTTTAAGGTGCAGATAAGATGTAGCTGTACTGTCAACCCCATATAAACCAATGCCCAGCCGAACCATGTCAAAATGCAGTTGCTTATGACGAGCTACGGCTGCCGAGTTAGCAATATGTTTTAGAAAAGGAGTGGGCAACACTTCCTGCAAAAGAGCGCACGCTGCCAGGTATTCATTGGCTTGTTGTTGTGTAAAATTGTCCAGCGATGGATCTTCGCTACCTGATAAATGACTAAATACAGATTGCACTTTAACAGCAGTATTATTTTTTAGTATGTCGCCAAGCGCCGGCATATCTTTTAATTCAAAACCCAGGCGATGCATCCCGGTATCAATCTTGATATGAACGGGGTAGTGTTTTAACGCTTGTTCCTGCAGGTGTTGCAGAAATAAGTTAAGCATACTGAACGAAAATATTTCCGGCTCCAGGTAATGCTCCGTCATTGTAGCAAAACTGTTTTCTTCAGGGTTCATTACCATAATAGGTAAAGTAATTCCTGCTTTCCTCAATTCTACGCCTTCATCTATATAAGCAACTGCCAGGTAATCTATTTTATGAAACTGGAGAATGTTGGCAATTTCGTAAGTACCGCTTCCATAAGAAAAAGCCTTTACCATTGCCATTACTTTGGTAGATGGCTGCAACAGGCGCTGGTATTGCTGAAGATTATGTACTACTGCATTGAGATTGATTTCTAAAACGGTTTGATGCGCCTTTTGCTCCAGCAGCATACTGATTCTTTCAAACGAAAAAATCCTGGCGCCTTTTATCAAAATCGTTTCATCACGAAAAGTGTTGCTGTGAAAGCGCTGGATATATTCTTCTGTTGAATTATAAAAAGAAGTTTCAGCGCAGGCTTGCTCAAACACATCTTTGTGCCCCACAATTTGCGCACCTATACCAATAAACCGGGTTACATTTTTTTGTTGTAAAGCAGTTGCTATTTCCTGGTATAACTGATCCGGGTGTATACCTGTTTCAAGAAAATCGGAAAGAATAACGGTGCGCTTGCTATGTTGTTTTTGCTGGTCAAGAAAACTAAGCGCTATGTATAGGGAGCTTAAGTCTGCTATATAGCTATCATTAATAATAGAACAATTATTAATTCCTTTCTTCATTTCCAGCCGCATGCCTACCTGCTTTAATGTAGTAACGCGGTTGGCTATATTGCTGCTGCTGTATCCCATTGCTGCCAATACACAACAGCAGGTAATAGCATTTTCTATAGATGCATCATCTGTAAACGGAATTTGAATAGTACAGTCATCTAAGCCAGGACTTGAAAAGAACGCTGTTTTTAATGCATTATTACGCGATAGTATAACCGAAGTATATGTTTTATGCTTTTCAATATTACTAACCTGTATAACGCATTCTGGTGTAGTTCCCCAAAAAATAACCGGAATGCCGGCTTCTGCAATAGCGTGAGTAATAAAAGGAATATCGCCGTTCGCCACCATCCATTTCACATCTTTGAATAAGAAAAGTTTTTCCCTTATTTTTTCATCTATGCTGGTAAAGTTTTCACTATGCGCATCTCCAATATGTGTAAGTACCCCAATGGTAGGCTGAATTATTTTTTGCAATGCCATCATTTCTCCGCGTAAAGAAATGCCTGCTTCAAAAATGCCGAGCGTATCTGTTTCATTCATTTCCCAAACGCTCAGTGGAACACCTATTTGTGAATTAAAACTTTTAGGGCTGCGCACTATATTATAATCACTTTCGAGCAGCAGGTTCAGCCACTCTTTTACAATTGTTTTTCCATTGCTACCTGTAATACCTATTACAGGTACACTAAATGATGCACGATGAAAGGCAACCAATTGCTGCAAAGCAATTAACGGATTTTCAACTACTAAAAAATTAGCGTCTTTATAATCTTTTGTATTAAAACCATCATCTATCACAAAACTCCGTACTCCCCGCTGGTATAGATCAGGAATAAACTGCTGCCCTTTGCGCCTGGGGCCTGTTAAAGAAAAAAAGATAGAAGTAGAAGGGTTAATAATTCTGCGGCTATCAGTCAGCAATTCATCTATCAGAGCACTGCCATCAAAAATTATTTTTTTTGCGTGTATAACCTCAGCTATTTTTTCGATAGTATACAATGGCATTGCGATACATTAATTAAGTGGAGGAGATATGCGCTCAGGTTCCTTTGCACCTTCATCCTGTACGGGATTTTTTTTATTCTGATAAATGGAATACCATATGGAAACAGCCAGGCATGCCAATATTACTATCAGCGATATGTAAATGGAAATATGTACATCGAAAAACTCAATGAGCATCTTAACCCCGATAAATGCTAATACAATTGCTATACCCTGTTGCAGGTAGCCGAATTTGTTTACAGCTCCTTTCAATAAAAAGAAAAGTGATCTTAAACCAAGTACCGCAAAAATGTTAGAAGAATAGATAATCAATATTTCTTTTTCGGTAAAAGGAATAGTGGCTTTTTCACGTACCAGAGAAACGACGGTTGGTATGGAATCAAGCGCGAAAACAATATCTATAGCGCCTAACATCAGTACTACTACAGATAATCTTGTAAAATAAACTTTCCCGTGATTTTTGATGGTAAATCGGCCTTTAGGTTCAACATCAGAAAAGCGCAGGTATTTCTGGATGAACCGGTAGAGTTTTGACTTACCGGGATCAAACTCTTCTTCCTCTTTTTGAAAAAATAAATTATAGCCTGTATAAATTAAAAAGGCACCGAAAAAGTAAAGTATCCAGTGAAAACGTTCAATTAATCCAATACCCAATGCTATAAAAGCTATTCTCAACACAATGGCCAGCAGAATACCTATCAACAATACCCTTGGAGAATCTTTCTCGGTAACACTAAAAAAACCGAATATCAGGATGAATACGAATATATTGTCAATACTTAACGACCATTCCATGAGGTACGCCGTGAAATATTTGGCAGCAACGGTAGATCCATCTTCAAAAAAAAGAAAGCCGCAAAACAGCATGGACAACCCAACCCAAAAAAGTGTTTGAAACAATGCTTTTTTTATGGTAACCGTTGTATTCTTTTTGCTCATTAACCCCAGGTCAAAAATCAGCGCCAAAACCAGTACAATGCCAAATATGAGATAAGAAATTTGTGTAGCCGTCATTAAGCAGTGATATTTACAACCAAAGATAAGGTTGGAATTTTGATGTGTTGTAATTTGTTGATTGAGGGAATGCGCTGTTGAAATGCTCAAAAATCTTTTTTATTTTCCTTATTCGGTGCATTCTTATATTTTTGCGGTCTTCCAAAATGTAGTTTACATGGTTGATGTATTATTAGGTCTTCAATGGGGCGATGAAGGAAAAGGAAAGATTGTTGATTTTTTTGCCCGGAATTATGATATGATTGCGCGTTTTCAGGGCGGTCCGAATGCTGGGCACACGCTGTATGTAAACGACAAAAAAATAGTTTTACACCAGATCCCTTCCGGAATATTTCACGATAAAGTAATTAACCTCATAGGTAATGGGGTGGTGCTGGATGCGGTTACCCTAAAAAAAGAATGTGAAGCAGTTGCTTCTTTTGGTGTAGACTATACTAAAAACTTATACATTTCTGAACGTACTAACCTTATATTACCTACTCACCGGGCGCTTGACAAGGCTTCTGAAGGATTGAAAGGCAATGATAAAATAGGTTCTACTCTAAAAGGTATTGGTCCGGCATATATGGATAAAACCGGGCGCAATGCATTAAGAGTGGGAGATTTGCTCGACAAAAATTTTACCACACAATATATTAAGCTCCGCCTCAAACATCAGAAACTGCTGGACAGTATGCATTTCCAGGAAGATATTTCTGCCTGGGAAGATGAGTTTTTTGAAGGAATAGAATTCATGAGGAAGTTTAAGATTGTGAATGGTGAATATTTTATTAATGAAAAAATAGCCCAGGGGAAAAAAGTATTAGCAGAAGGTGCACAGGGTAGCATGCTTGATGTGGATTTTGGCACCTTCCCCTTTGTAACTTCTTCAAATACCATTTCCGCAGGTGTTTGTACTGGCTTAGGAGTGCCTCCACAAAAAATAAAAGAAGTAATAGGCGTAACCAAGGCTTATTGCACCAGGGTTGGCGGCGGTCCTTTCCCTACTGAGTTGAATGATGAAACAGGTGAAAAGCTTCGTAAAATCGGGAGTGAATTTGGTGCTACTACCGGTAGACCCAGACGTTGTGGATGGATTGACCTGGTGGCTTTGAAATTCGCCTGTATGATAAATGGCGTAACGCAATTGGTAATGACAAAAGCAGACGTATTAGATGCTTTTGAAGAGCTGAATGTTTGCAGAGCCTATAAGATTGATGGCAAAGAACACCAGGAAGTGCCCTATCAGATGACGAAAGTGAATATTGAACCGGTATACGATACAGTAAAAGGATGGAATACCGATATTACCAAACTGTCTGATTATGGTGAATTGCCCGTTACAATGAAAAATTATGTATCTCATATAAATAAATATTTAGGTGTAAACGTTAAGTATATATCTAATGGACCCGGCAGGGAGCAAATTATTCCGGCTTTATAATTGTTGTATTTTATTGTAATAAAAATTATTTTTGAAATAATTTGGCTATTTAAAAAACAAGAAGAAATTTTACGTTGTCAATAAATTCAGACTATGGCAAAATCTGAAAAAGCAAAAAAACCAGCAGCAAAGCGTGGATCCTCTGATGAGGAAGCTGAAAAACCAGCAAAAGCGTCGTCTAAAGCAAAAAAGAAAGATGAGGACGATGATGATGACGATGATGATTTTGAGATGGATGAGAAACCAGCAAAGAAAGGTGCAAAGTCCGCAAGTTCTAAGTCTTCCAGTGAGGATGATGATGACGAAGATGCAGATGAAGTAGAGGACGATTGGGAAAAGGTAGACGAAGAGGACAATTGGGATCCTGACTTTGATGAGTTTGATATTCCAAAGTCAAAATCAAAAAAATCGTCTGGCCCTGCCAAAAAAGGCAAGGGTGATGATGATGATCTCGGCATCGACGATGAGTTTAAAGACATGGGGCTGTTTGATGACGGCGGTGGCCGGGGATTTGATGATGATGATGACGACTACTAATTCGACAAGGTGAAAAGAACTTTTCGTTCCTTTCCTGTTCACGATTTTTTATACACTAAATGGCAAATGTTGAGTTGGGCAAACCAATTCAACATTTGTTGTTTCCTTGATGATCATTCCTATAACCTGCCAGGGCATTCATTTGAATGTATGCTGGCTGTTAATACTACAGCTTCTTTACAAACGTCTTGCGGTAACGCATACCAGCAGCTTCATGATTTTTTGGATAATAATCATGATTGGTGTTTTGGGCATCTTGGCTACGATTTAAAAAATGAAACCGAGGCGATATACTCCCGTAATCCTGATCATATACAGTTTCCTGACCTTTTTTTCTTTGTTCCTGAAGTAGTGGTAATTTTAAATACAACAGAATTGCTGATAGGTGTTGAACAACCACAACATCAGCAGATTGCGGATGCTATTATGAAGATGCCTGTAAACACTGAACAACGTAGTCCATCAGTTGATATTAAGAGCAGATTTTCAAAAGCTGGTTATATAGCAACTATTGAAAAATTAAAGGAACATATTGTGAGGGGAGATTGTTATGAAATAAATTTCTGCCAGGAATTTTACAATGAGAAGGTGTTTATAGACCCCATGCATGTGTACAAATCACTCAGTCTGGAATCACCCAATCCATTTTCATCTTTCTATAAACTGCAGAATAAATACCTGTTGTGTGCAAGCCCCGAACGTTATCTCAAAAAAACAGGGCATACTATAATATCGCAGCCCATAAAAGGAACTTTGCGGAGAGATAACGCAGCCGTGCAATCAGATATTATGAATAAAGCCGTACTTCGTAATAGCGCAAAAAACCGTTCAGAAAATGTAATGATAGTTGATCTTGTGCGGAATGATCTTTCAAAAATATGTACTGAAGGTTCCGTGAAAGTAGATGAACTTTTCGGGATATACAGCTTTCCGCAACTCTATCAAATGATCTCTACCATAAGCGGAGAATTGAAAAAGGATGTGAGCTTAGCCGATATTTTTAAAGCAACTTTCCCAATGGGAAGTATGACCGGCGCACCTAAAAAACGGGTAATGGAACTCATAGAAAAATATGAGCAAACAAAGCGTGGACTGTTTTCAGGCGCGATTGGGTATATATCTCCTGAAAAAGATATGGATTTTAATGTAGTAATCCGAAGCGTTTTATATAATGCTGGCACCGGCTATCTTTCCTTTCAAACGGGCTCTGCTATTACCTATAACAGTAACCCGGAAGAAGAGTATGACGAGTGTATGCTCAAAGCCGCTGCAATAAAAAAAGTGCTCAATTATTAAACTGGGCACTTTGTAAGAAATGGTTATAATTACTTTTAAGCTCTTTTCTTGTTCTTTTGTTCGCCGGCGTTTACAGCTTTTATTTTAGGAAGGCTGATCGCATCCGGAAAATTGTTTTTATTATTATCGGGAGCCAGTGTTTTGTTTTCGTTCATAATTGCCTGAACGGATTCATATAAAATATCTTCCCTACGGCTGTTAAAAACTTTCATTTTGTCTTTGGGTAATCTCATTTCATAATCCCTTGTAACAACCTGTGTATTAAAATCAGGATTATACATGTTAAATACAGCTTCGTCTATATCAAGACTCTTAATAATCACAGCCGCATTATACTTGCCACTAATGGTTACTACCTCTGTGTTAGCCAATTCTTCATCACTCAGCATCTTAATATTCAATAAAGGAACTACTTCATCTGTTGCTTCCATCACATATTGAGCAGCTATAAATTTTTTTACATGCATGCGTGATTCTGCCGGAAGATAGTATTGCAGTTTCCAGAAGTCGCGACTGTTGCTTTTTTTGATGGCAAAATCTACGCGGGAAGCACCACCATTGTAAGCGGCTATTACCAATAACCAGTCATTAAAATAGCTGTACAGGCTCTTAAGATATTTAGCTGCGGCGTTTGTGCTTTTGATAAGGTCTCTTCTTTCATCTCTTCCGCGACTTACATTTAAACCCATTAATCTGCCGGTTTCTGCCATAAACTGCCATGGACCCACTGCACCTTTGCAGGATAAAGCTGAGTTTGACAACTCAGATTCTATAATTGCCAGGTATTTAAGATTGGTAGGCAGGTTGTTTTTCAACATTATATCGTCTATAAGTGCAAACTGGCGTGCATATTTAACCTTAATCTTAGCAAGATTGTCTTCATTCTTTTTCTGGTAATCTTTTACAAATGAAACAGACATAGGATGTAATTCCCTAAACATTCGTTCTCTTACAGTAAATGTTTTAAGTTCAGAAGTCTTAAGTGAAGCTTCTTTCTCTTTAGCCATAATAACAATGTCTTCGGCTGAAGGCACATTTACCACATCTGCTACTACTATTTTTGAAGGGGTAGTAATAGCAGTTATGCTTGTGTCTTTTTTATTCTGTAAAATAGAGCCATCTTCTATACCTTTTCCGCTCGTCGAAATCACGGAAAACGCAAGTAAAGAAAAGCAACCAAAACCTTTTAATAGCATCTTAATCATAATAACTCAATTTTTTGGTTAACCCGTGTTTGCAATAATAATTCCAAAAACAGGCGGTTCAAAATAATTGGTTGATTCACAGGGGGTACGAAAATCCTAATTGTTTGTGAAAGGCTTTGCTATCGATATTGGAGGAGGAGGCAAATGTAATTGCCCGGGTTGGATTATCATAGCATTCAACCAAAATTATGCCATGATCAATGTTAAAAACAATTGGTTATACACAAAAAAAGCGCCCTTTTGTCTTCAAACAAGCAATATTGTCACTTTCTAACCTCTCAATATTCAAAAATCTAACAAAGTGAAAGAATGTTACCGGTAAAGTTTAGATGGAGAAGATAAAGATCGTTGAATATCGAACCCAATTTCAGATCCGATTCTTTTTAAGGCAATGGTCATCTGATTTTCAACTGTTTTAATAGACAAACTCAACAAACTGGCCACCTCTTTATACTTCAGTCCTTCCTCTTTTACCAGTTTAAAAATCATTTTGCATTTAGGCGGCAGCTCCTGTATGGCTTTTTGAACCTTATTGATCATTTCTGTGGTAACCATTAATTGTTCGGGATCAAAGAAAACACTGTTTAACTCAACCAGGTAATCTTCCGTTGGAAGATTTTGCAGGCCTTTTTGCTTTTTAAGGTAATTAAGCGCTGTATTACGCGTGCTTGTAAAAAGATATAATTTAAGATTGGTGATGGTGTGAAGACGGGCGCGTTTTTCCCAGATTTTTATAAAAACATCAGATACTATCTCTTCCGAAAGTTGCTTTGATTTAAGAAATGAAAAAGCAAATTGCTGTAATGAAGGATAAAAATGTAAAAAAAGGTTATTGTACGCTTGCTGATCGTTATAAAGCGCAATCTTTTGCTGCAATAATTCAATATCTATATGGCTCTTATTCACAAGGCGCAATTCGTTTGCAAACTACGTTAATAAACTTAATTATATTTTAACAGGAGTTTTTTAATTCTAAATATGCTGCACCACATAAATTAATAATTGCTTTTAGCACAAGAAAAATTAGTCAAAATCATCTTTTTTTCTACCTTTGCCGTCCGTTAAAATGGAAGATGTTAACGCAGCTCTTATTTTTTATTTGTTTTTATATTTCATAATGGACCCTTAGCTCAGCCGGTTAGAGCATCTGACTCATAATCAGAGGGTCGCTGGTTCGAGCCCAGCAGGGTCCACATATGGTCGCACCGATTTTATCGGGCTGTGTCCATCAAAAATTCCGTTGCAATATTTGTTTGTTCTTAATCAGGAGCACGATAAAATGTAACAGAATGAAATTAGTTTATATGCACCCTCTTTAACCTTTTCTTAACCTGTTGCGGGATACTTTTGTCACTCAATTAAAAATATGAAGTCTTTCTTACTGATCGCTTTATTCATCGTTTGTAATGGCTATTTATTTGCACAAACAACTTCAGATACTTTAACGCCGGTAAAGAAAGATTGGGGAAAAACACAGCTCTCCGGTCGTGCTGCCGATCATATAATGATACAATTTGGCTATAACGGATGGTCTGGTGAAACTGATTCTGTGAGAAGCCGTGGCTTCAGCAGAACTTTTAATATGTATTTCATGTACGATTTCCCGTTTAAATCAAGTCCGCATTTTAGTGCTGGGGTAGGTGTGGGAATAGGCACAGATAACATGTTTTTAAAGGAAACTACCACTGACCTGAGAAAGTCTCCTTTGAGCTTAGCTCATGATACTTCCATCAATTACAAAAAGTACAAATTAGCTACCGGCTATCTTGAAATTCCACTGGAACTGCGATATACTGCCAACCCTGCCAATTTCAACAAATCATTTAAAGTTGCGTTGGGGGTTAAAGTAGGAACCATGATAGATGCTCATACAAAAGCAAAAATTACCAGTGATAATGCTGGAAATGGCGGCTACACCCTTAAAATAAGAGATCGCAGAAACTTTAATTCAACAAGGCTGGCTGGTACATTAAGAGTAGGTTATGGCGTCTTTTCTATTTTTGGAACCTATCAGTTTAATCCATTTGTGAAAGACGGGTATGGGCCGGACATAAAGCCATTCAGTATAGGGCTGTGTATAAGTGGATTGTAAAATAATTATAATGTTACTTGTAATGCGGATGTCGTGAGACATCCGTTTTTTATTGCGGATATTTTACCTTTGCTATTCAAAAATTTAAAGGGTTGATCGATAAAAAGAATAAATTCTCAGGAGAAGAAAATGCGATACTTGTAGGGTTGGTATATAAGCAACAAACCGAACAGCAATTAAAAGAATACCTGGCAGAGCTGGCTTTTCTGGCAGAAACCGCTGGCGCAAAGGCTGTAAAAACTTTCTTTCAAAAACTTCCTCACCCGGATAGCAAAACTTTTATTGGAAAAGGCAAACTGGAAGAAATTCAATCTTACATACAACAGCGTGGTGATATTACCGTGGCTATTTTTGATGATGAACTTACTGGCGCCCAAATCTCCAATATTGAGAAAGTATTGGATGTAAAAACTATTGACAGGAGCGACTTAATACTCGACATTTTTGCCAACCGGGCCAAAACTGCACAATCAAAAGCGCAGGTAGAATTAGCACAATATCAATATATTTTACCAAGGCTTCGGGGCATGTGGAAACACCTGGAAAGATTAGGAGGCGGTATAGGAACAAGAGGACCCGGCGAAACTGAAATAGAAACAGATCGTCGTATTGTGCGTGATAAAATTTCGCTGTTGCGCAAAAGGCTTGCTGAAATTGATAAGCAGGCATATACTCAAAGAAAAGACAGAGGCGAATTTATAAGAGTAGCATTGGTGGGTTATACCAATGTAGGTAAATCTACTATTATGAATGTATTGAGTAAAAGTGAAGTGTTTGCTGAAAATAAACTTTTCGCCACGCTGGATACTACCACACGCAAGGTGGTTTTTGAGAATACACCTTTCTTACTCAGCGATACAGTAGGATTTATAAGAAAGCTGCCACACCATTTGGTGGAAAGTTTTAAAAGTACGCTTGATGAAGTAAAAGAAAGTGATGTTTTGTTGCATGTGGTAGATATTTCTCATCCCCAATATGAAGACCAGATGAATGTGGTAAACAAAACACTGCAGGAATTAGGTTGTCATGATAAACCCGTGATCACTGTTTTTAACAAGATGGATCTGTATGTTAAAAACACATTTGATGAATGGCTGGAAGAAGAAACAAAAACTCAATTGTTGAGTGAACTGAAAGAAAGATGGACAAATGAAACCCATGGCAATTGTATTTTTATTTCTGCTACAGAAAAAGACAATATTGATGAACTCAGGAAAATATTATCTGCCAAGATCAGGGAATTATACCGCATCAGGTATCCATATAAAACGGAATTTTTTTATTGATGATGGAAAAGCAATACCAATGGCATAAGATAGCGGAACATATTAATGAACTGGATTTTTCGGAAAACAATATTGCAGTAGCTGAAGTAAATGGGAAGAAATTATGCATCGGGAAATTCAATAATCTGCTTTTTGGATTTGCATACAAATGCCCTCACGCGGGTGGGTTTTTATCAGAAGGATATATTGATGCTATAGGAAATGTTGTATGCCCCATACATCGCTATAAATTCAATATGGCAAACGGCAGAAATATAACCGGAGAAGGCTATTTTTTAAAAACATGGCCGGTAAAAACAGAAGATGAATCAATATTTATAGGTATGTAATGGATGTCGGATTGGAAATTCATCCCTATAGTTCTCTATCTTTCTTTCACACAAATATTTGCACGAGTAAAAAATGAAAAGTATTGGGCTTATATCTGATACCCATAGCTACCTGGATGAAAATGTATTCAGGCATTTTCAACATTGTGATGAGATATGGCATGCCGGTGATTTTGGTAATATCAGTATTGCAGATGCATTGAAGGCGCATAAACCTTTGCGTGGGGTATATGGTA
Organism: Agriterribacter sp.; assembly: GCA_047600465.1. Taxonomy (GTDB): domain Bacteria; phylum Bacteroidota; class Bacteroidia; order Chitinophagales; family Chitinophagaceae; genus Agriterribacter. Next base: position 283,443 of record JASGKU010000004.1, on the reverse strand, counting down.
ATATAGACGGACAGGATATAAGAAGTATTTATCCTGAAAAATTACATTTTACTATTGAAGAGGTGCCCGTATTCATTCAACACATCGCAGGTTATCCGGGTAAGTATGTTCCGGGTGTGAAAAAGGAGATAGCCGATAATAAGGTTAAACTATTTATTAGTGGGCATTCACATATTTTGAAAGTAATGTATGATGATGCGTTGAATTGTCTTCATATTAATCCAGGCGCCGCTGGAAAAGAAGGATGGCATAAAGTAAGAACGCTTATTCGCATCGTTATCGATGGCAGTACAATAAAAAATTGCGAAGTAATTGAATTAGGAAAGCGATAGAAAGAAACGGGAAGACACTCATGTCATTCCCGTTTTTGGTATGCATTCATCAGGCCTGCTCCGGCTCTGCTGTGGATGATTTGTCAAAGGTTAATACCGGTATTTTAGAAGCATAAGAAATTACCTTGTTGGTAATTCTGTTCCAAAAGCCGGGTAAGCGAAATTCTTTTTTTGATTGTCCCAATATAAGATCCGCATTTATCTGTTTGGAAAAATCGAGCGTGCTTTTTGCCAGGTTCTGCCCTTCTAATAAAAAACATTGCACAGGTATGGTAGAAACACTCTGCACCAGTTCGAGTGTTTTATCAACGATATTTCTTTCTTCTTTATTTACATTACTTCTTAACGACACCAGGTACACGGTTGATTTAAAAGAACGGGCAAGCATAGTTGCTAATTTCACGCGGTCAACGGGTATTTCATTATGAAGTGGCAATACTATTTTTTTGAAATGGCTCACCAGTCCGCTTGATCTCACAGCAAGAATAGGCACATTCACATTTTTTGCCAGCAGGCTGATAGAGATAGACGAAACAATTCTTTCTAAAAGATTGAATTTTGATAAACCCAATACTACCATATCCATATTGTACAACTCTATATAATGTGTAAGCTGTTTTTTAGGGTGACCCTGCAGCAGGCTGATTTCAATCTGCCCTTCTCCACACAGTTGATTTTTATATGCTGATTTTAATACAGCCAGCTTTTCTCTGCATGTTTGCATATCAATATGTGAAGCATAAGGCGTGAAATTACTTGCATCGATATTAACCAATGGAAATACCGGCGCAAAAACCACATGCACCAAATGGATATTACAATTAAAATTATTTGCCAGTTCAATAGCTTTGGTTATCGCCCATTTATCTTTTGATGTAAAATCAATGGGCACAAGAATGTTGTACAATTTGTTCTGCATATCCACATGGTTTTAATAGTTATCAAATTTTAATTAGTGACGTATAAAGTTTTATGCAATCGCGAGCAAAGGCTCAAATGTTTTTTCTTTTATAGATGTATAAGCTATTTTTTCCAGTAACTCATCGGTTGTACAAAAAGCTACTCCTTTTCCTGCGTGCGCTATAATGCATCTGTCGTCCTTATCATCTCCTATGGCAATACAGTTCTTCAATAGTACATTATGTTTTTCGCAGGCATACTGCAAAGCATTACTCTTACAGTAAGAATGTCCACATATGCTTTCAGGTAATGCAAAAAAGTAAGAGGGTAAATTCACTTCGCCGGTGGCTTTGCCTTCAAAGAACTCTAGTTGATTGGCATAAGTAAAATCTGCTCCTATTTTTTGTTTTACATAATTTGTAATTAAAGTATAGCTATGGCTGATGATGCCAACCATATATTTTCGTTGTTGCAGTTGCTGAACCACATCCTGTATATCTGCCACCATATCAATGCCTGCAACAACATGCAAAAGATCATCCATTGTTTTTCCTTTCAATAACAACCCTATGCGTTTGGTGAGAATGATCGGATCTTTTTCGTTAAACCTAAGGTCTTCCAGCTCACGTGTAAATCCAAATTCTTTTGCACAGGTATCAATGAATCTACCTTTTAAAATGGTGTTATCAAGATCAAAAACAATCATTTTATTGTAGCCAGATAAATTTTCTTTCAGGGTATTGTACATTTCCCGCTGTATAGTTTCTATGCTGGAAATATCTTCTACTTCTGTTTCATCCTTTTGAATGCCTTGTGCTTTAGTGATGATAGCTTTAGAAACTTCTTTGCTCATTTTGCCCAGTCCTTCCCAGGGTTTGCTTTTGTTTTCTATATAACCAATATTCACTTCCTGCATACGGGCCTTCATCAGGTACATATCAATTAAGATACCAATGTCAACCCCATAGTCATTGAAGAAATTGATTTTATTAAAAAAAGCCTTGCGTCCGGCAATCATACCGCTTAGTGGTTGCGAAAAGTCTGCCAATCCGGGGTAATATATGTTAAGAAGTGGCTTAGCTACCAATTCGGTTACACGCCCGGCATTTCGTTCAAATGTGGCTTTTACAAAATCGGCTTCATTGTGTAAGATGGGATTTGTAAGCAGGGCAATTGTGTCAGCAGGGTAGGGATCAATATCCCCATCAAGAAATGCCAATACTTCATTGCGGGCATTCTGAATGCCATCTTTCATAGAAATACCTTTGCCTCTTATTTTGCTATGAATCACTTTTGCACCATAAGCCAGTGCTGTTTCAACCGTATTATCTTCTGAATTATCATCTACCACAATTACTTCATCTACCAACCGATTCTTTTTACAGAAGTTGATAACATTGGCAATTGTTTTCGATTCATTTAAAACAGGGATAATAACAGTAATCATTCTTCGCTTGATTTAATTTAAAAAATTTGATTGCGCCAAACATTTTATTAAACCAGGGAGTAGCGTTGAAGGGATTTTCCTGAATAAGTACAGGCAAAACTTATACCTCAAATTATGCCAACAATTTTTCCTTTAAGAGTTAAAGAAAAATTGTTGATGCTGATATTAGGGAGTGATAAATTTAAAAATACGATAAGTTGCTGAAAATAAAAAAATCCCGAATGTAATTCGGGATTGAATAATTTGATCAGTATAAAAGTGATTAATAATCGTTGTTATAGTCTCTCTTATTGTAACCACCTCTGTCGCCACCACGGTCGCGATATCCACCGCCACCGCCTTTGTTGTAGCCGCCACCGCCGCCACCGCCAAAGCTTCTTTTCTTAAATCCGCCGCCACCGCCGCCGGATTTAGCTGGTCTTTCCTGCGCTTCATTAATTACAATCTTTCTGCCTAATATTTCTTTGTCATAAAGGCTGCTGAGTGCGTTCTGTGCTTCTGTGTCATTTTCCATTTCTACAAAACCAAAGCCCTTGCTTCTGCCGGTTTCGCGATCTTTCACGATCTTAATAGAGGTAACAGTACCGTACTGTTCAAATAAATTTCTAAGGTCGTCCTCTGTCATTGTCCAGGAGAGGTTGCCTACATACAGGTTCATTGTGAGAATAATTTAATAAGTGAAAATTCAAATTAGTAATGGAAATTTAGTCGCTACAAATCATCCTGGAAACCCGGAGGTTAGCCGTAAGAACCAGACAGAATTGGAACTAATGGGCATTACTTCTTTGTGAAGGTAATGCTTTCCAAAAGAATACAATAAAAATTACAATATATTTATTAATTAAGTAATACTACGTAAGGAAAAGTACGTAAAATGAAAAAGAAGGAAAGTTCATCTTTCCTTCTTCCAACATCATTTTTATTCAGCAACTACTTCAAAATTGAGTTCGGTTTCGTTTCCGTTACCAAAATCAATTTTGGCTTTATGAGTGCCGAGTTCTTTTACCTCATCCAGTATATGAATACGGCGGCGGTCAATTTCGTAGCCCTTTTGAGCACGTATTGCCCGGGCAATCTGAACAGTAGTAACACTGCCGAAAATTTTGCCTGATGTACCGGTTTTTGCACCAATAGTAAGCGGGCTTTCGTTCAGCTTGCTTATTACCTGGTTTATTTCCGCCAAAAGTTTTTCTTCCTTCTTTTTAAGCTGTTTCAGCTTTTCTCCTAACTGCTTAAGGTTAGAAGGGGATGCTTCGATAGCAAATTTCTGAGGAATAAGATAATTGCGTGCATAACCGCTTTTTACCTTCACCTTTTCGTTGGCTGAGCCTAAGTTATCTACGTCTTGTATTAAGATTACTTCCATGATTGCCTCCTACTTTAAAAGATCAGTTACATACGGTAATAACGCCATTTGACGGGCTTTCTTGATAGCATCAGATACTTTACGCTGATACTTTAAAGAATTTCCTGTGATGCGCTTTGGCAACATCTTGCCTTGCTCATTGAGGAACTTCTTCAAAAACTCAACATCTTTGTAATCGATGTATTTGATACCGTACTTCTTAAAGCGGCAGAATTTCTTCTTGGGCTTTTCAGTTTTGATAGCCGTCAGGTACTTAATTTCATTAGCTTTTGCCATGTTATTCTACCCCCGCTTTTTCGGTTTTATAATTTACACCACTTTTCTTTCTGGCATTGTACACGACGGCGTATTTATCGAGTTTTGTTACCATGTGACGTAATACCTGCTCGTCACGCAGCAGTTGAATCTTCAAAGATTCATTGAAGGTGGATGGCGCAGTAAATTCCACAACCCAGTAGATACCAGTGGTTTTCTTCTGGATGGGATACGCCAGTGATTTCAACCCCCAGGGGTTAGAATGCACAATCTCTCCGCCTACTTCGGCAACGAGATCTGTGTATTTTTTCTGAGCAGCTTTAGATTCTTCTTCGCTCAGAACAGGGGTAAAAATCACCATCAATTCATAATTGTTCATTACCCTGAATTTTGGTTAAAAAAAATATGGGGTGCGAAGGTAGGGGTTTTAAATCAAGAATCATAAGAAATTTCCTCAAAGAATGCAGGCTGGAAGCGATTTTTTGGGGTTTGGTAGCCTAATGAGGTTGTCAACCTGTCAGCAACTAAGGTAATGGCATTTTATTTGTCTGCAATTGTACCTATTATAATTTATTATAAAATTAAAACTTGCTATGCAAACTGGAAACATACGGGTACAAACGGAAAATATCTTTCCTATTATTAAGAAGTTCTTATACAGCGAGCACGACATCTTTTTGAGAGAATTGGTGAGTAATGCGGTAGACGCTACTCAAAAAATTAAAACACTCTCCTCCATTGGAGAGGCAAAAGGAGAACTGGGTGAATTAAGGATTGATGTAAAACTGGATGTGGAAGCAAAAACACTTACTATCTCTGATAAAGGGGTTGGTATGACCGCCGAAGAGGTAGACAAATATCTTAACCAGGTAGCTTTTAGCGGTGCTGAAGAGTTTCTTCAGAAATACAAAGGACAAAACGAAGCCAATATCATAGGACATTTTGGATTGGGGTTTTACTCTTCGTTTATGGTGAGTGATAAAGTGGAGGTGATTACTAAATCATATATACAGGATAAACCTGCTGTAAAATGGGAATGTGATGGGAGCCCAGCCTATACCCTTGAAGAAACTTCCAAAGCAGACAGAGGCACCGATATCGTTCTATACATAAACGAAGAAAGCAAGGAATTTTTAGAGGCAGATAAGATCAGGCAGATTTTGGAAAAGTTTTGTCGCTTTCTGCCGGTTCCTATTTTCTTTGAAGATAAACAGATTAATAATACCAATCCTGCATGGACAAAAAAGCCATCTGAATTAACTACTGAAGACTATCAGAATTTTTACAAGGAGTTATATCCCTACAACGAAACTCCATTATTCTGGATTCATTTAAATGTTGATTATCCGTTTAATCTTACGGGTATATTATACTTCCCTAAAATAAAACAGAGCTATGAAATACAGAAAGACAAGATACAATTATATAGCAACCAGGTTTTTGTTACAGAAGAAGTAAAAGATATAGTGCCTGAATTTTTGATGCTCTTGCAAGGGGTGATTGATTCTCCGGACATTCCTTTAAACGTGAGCCGTAGCTATTTGCAGGGTGATCCTAACGTGAAAAAAATCAATAACCACATCACCAAAAAGGTAGCAGATAAATTAGAAGAAATATTCAATAAAGAAAGACAGGCATTTGAAGAAAAATGGGAACATATCGGGTTGTTTGTGAAGTACGGTATGATGACAGACGATAAGTTTTTAGAAAGAGCTAATAAGTTTCATATATTCCAGGATGTGGCAGACGGCAAGTTTTATACACTGGAAGAATACAGACTTGCAACAGAAACTTTGCAAAAAAATAAAGATGGTAAACTGGTAATTTTATATACTACCAACCCCGTACAGCAGGATGCCTATATACAGCAGGCAAAAGATAAAGGATATAAGGTGGTGAAGATGGAAACAATAGTAGATGCTGCTTTCATAAACCAGGTAGAACACAAATGGGAGAATGTAAGTTTTACAAGAATAGATGCTGATATTGTAGACAATCTTATAGACAAGCAGGAAGATTCGGATACTGTATTGAGTAAAGAAGAAGCCGATACATTAAAAGGCTTATTTAACCTGCAGGTTGCAGATATTAATATAACCGTTGAAGTAAAAGGATTAAGCCCTGAAGCGCCACCTGTTGTTGCAACCCGCCCGGAATTTATGCGTCGTATGAAAGATATGGCCGCAGTAGGAGGATCAATGGCTGCTTTTTATGCCAACATGCCGGACGAAGTATCGCTTACTGTAAATGGCAATCATCCTATATATCAGAATATATTAGCTGAATCAGATAAAAGCAAGCAGGAAAAAGTAGTGCACAATCTTGCAGATCTGGCCTTGCTTTCTCAAGGATTATTAAAAGGAAATAATCTTACCAGCTTTATCAATCGGAGTGTTGAACTGATGGGTGCAGAAAAGAAAAATAAGATAATTCTGGAAAGTTAATAATCGTTTTTTATTATAACATATGCCTGGCTTTTGCCGGGCATTGTTATTTACATTCAGTTTTGCTATGCCTCTTTTTTCAATATTACTCCATCAAGCCATTTTAATTTCCGTTTGCGGTAAACAGGCTCGTATTCAAATTCAAAAAAGGTTTCTATGTGTTTAGGGCTTACATATAAAAAATAGATTGTTCGTGAATGTTGTTTTAATGAGCCTTCTATTTTTTCAAGAAAGGAATGAATAATTTCATTGTCGAATGGATTAAACATGAAAAAGATACTTTCATCTGGCTGTATAACGTAATTCAAAACATTGTCGCAAACCACTTCGTACTCAATCGCCGGAAATTTTGCTTCTATTGTTTGCATGTTTAATGTTGCTGCTTCGCATACTTCTTTTGCAAAGTCAATACCTCTTATTTTTATATATCCATAGTGAGCGGCTACAACCATGGCTCTTCCTTTTCCGCATCCCAAATCTGTAAAGCAGGTTTTAGAAGTAAGCTCTTTTAATTTTTGTAACAACGCTTCGAGAATAAAAAAATTCACCCCTTCATACCTGGAAGCCTTAGACAGATCGCCATTCTCAATTGTGAGATGCTTCAGGTCAATAGGATTCGATGTGTTAAGCCCATATTTATTTTCTCCTTTTACTTCCTGACGCAACATAAAAAAAGCCAATCCCGGATTCCAGTTGCTGGCGAAATACCAGAAGAATTTTATATAGTCAATCCATTTTTTCAAAGAGTGCTTAATCTGAAGTCAATTACTTTTAGTTGAAGATTTTTTTCACCGTTCCATTCATTCTCATCAATTGTAAAAACAATATCAATCGGTTTTTTTTCAAGGATCAAAGGAAATTTATGCGCCAGTTGAAATCCTATACCACTTATTATTGTATTTCCCTGCCGCAACGAAAATTTGAGGTGTTGCTCTTTTACAATACGTGAATAGCCAGTATCCATAAGATTTCTGCAAATAAATACAGGTCGCATATTTTCAGGCCCAAATGGCTCCATCTGGCAGATAATATTATAAAATGCAGGCTTGATATCTTCCGCTTTAATTTCAGTATCAATTAAAATTACGGGGATAAGCTGCAAGGGCTCAATCCTCAATGTTACTACTTCTTCAAATTTCAGACTAAAAGCTTCTACGGCCTCGGGCAGCATTGTCATACCTGCTGCCGCAAAATGTCCTCCATAACCTACCAAATGATCCCTGCATTCATGAATAGCTTCATAAAGATTAAACCCAGGAACGCTCCTGGCGCTGCCGGTTACAAAATCGCCGCTTCGGGTAAGCACCACTGTTGGTCTGTAATATTTTTCAATGAGTCGCGATGCAACAATACCCACTACGCCTTTGTGCCAATGAGGCTGGTACACCACCGTTGATTTTCGCTGTGATAAAACCGTATCGCTTTCTATGATACTGAGTGCTTGTTCTGTTATATTACTATCCGCTTCTTTCCTGTCATCATTATCGTTATGCAGTAATCCGCCATATTCAAGTGCTTTTGTGTAATCTTCTTCAATAAATAATTGTACTGCTTTTTTTGCATCATCCATTCTTCCGGCCGCATTTATTCTTGGGGCAACTACAAAAACCAATGTATTAATATGAACGGTAGCTTTATTAAAACCGCTAAGCTCCACCAACGCTTTTATTCCCGGAGAAGGATATTCATTTACCTGCTTTACTCCATAAAAAGCGAGAATTCTGTTTTCGCCTGTTATAGGCACTATATCAGCAGCAATAGCAGTAGCCACCCTATCCAGGTAACAATAATATTCACTCTCCGGCACAGCAAAATGAGCTGCAAGTGCAATTATAAGCTTAAAACCCACTCCACAACCACACAATTCTTTATATGGATAAGTGCAATCTTTTTGCTTCGGATTTAAAATAGCTACAGCGGGAGGCAGGATTTCGTCAGGTAAATGATGATCGCAGATAATAAAGTCAATTCCTATAGATAGCGCATATGCTACAAGCGATGTTGATTTAATTCCGCAGTCGAGTGAAATGATAAGCGTGATATTATTGTCTCTTGCATAGTCTATTCCTTGTTTGGAAACTCCATATCCCTCCCGGTAACGATGGGGAACATAATAAGAAATATGGTCGGGAATATATATTTTTCGCAAAAACTGGAACATAATAGATACAGCGGTAGTACCATCTACATCATAATCACCAAAAACAAGCATTTTTTCATTTTGTTCAAAAGCAGTACTTATTCTTTGCACCGCTTTGTCCATATCTTTCATCAACAAAGGATCATGTAAGTCGCTTAGTTGAGGGCGGAAGTATGCTTTCGCTTTTTCGTAGGTGTCAATATTCCTTTGTGCTAAAATACTGCATAAAGCAGGATGTATCTTCAGTGTATCAGAAAGCCGTTTGGCTTTTAACTGTGGTGTTTCTAATATCGTCCATCTCTTTTCCATTAAATAGCATAGGTTTAATGCTTTCTATCGGTGGTAAAATTTACCAATTCTTCCAAAGCGTCTCTTGTGTCTGAAGGCGCAAATTCTTTAAGGATTGCGATTGCCTTATCGCGGTATTCCATCATTTTTTGAATACCATAATCTATTCCACCCGCTTCTTTTACTTGCTCAATCACATAATTCACTTTGTCTTTGCGCCTGTTTTGATTCTTAATAATATAAATAAGTTCCCGGCGTTTGGCTGGTAATACTTTATTTAATGTATATATTAAAGGTAGGGTGAGTTTTTTTTCTTTTATGTCATTTCCTGTCGGTTTGCCTATGGCATCTGTACCATAATCAAAAAGATCGTCTTTTATTTGAAATGCTACACCTGCCCATTCACCAAATTGTCTGAGCTTTTCTGTATATATTTCATCTTCGCAACCAGACCATGCGCCAGCAGAACAGGCTGATGCAAGCAAAGAAGCTGTTTTTGTTTTAATGATTTCAAAGTAAATATCTTCATTCAGGTTAAGGCCCCTGGCTTTTTCGATCTGTAACAATTCTCCTTCACTCATTTTGCGAACTGCATCTGAAAGAATATGTAGAATTCTGTAGTCACCACCACCTAATGAAAGCAACAATCCTTTACTTAAAAGATAATCTCCGACAAGTACAGAAACTTTTGATTTCCAAAGCGCATAAGCAGAAAAGAAACCTCTTCTTTCATATGATTCATCAACAACATCATCATGAACAAGGCTGGCAGTATGTAGAAGTTCTACTAAGGAAGCCGCCCTGTAGGTGGCATCGTTTATACTCCCCGTTAGTTTTGCTGAGAGCAATACAAACATAGGACGCAACTGCTTTCCCTTTCTTTTAACAATATATCGCATTATCCTGTCTAACAATGGCACATTGCTTTTGGCAGATGCTTTGAATTTAGATTCAAAAATGCTCAGTTCTTCTGCTATTATTTTCCTTGCTAAATTCATTTCAAAAAAAAGAGATAAGTGATGCAACAACCTGGCGGGTATTACTGCCTTAGCTAAAAATCAGTGCAATATAGCAGTGTAATTTATTATTTTTAAAAAATTTGGTAATTAACACTCAATTGATACTTTTGCATATTCCTACCCTTGAAATTCCGTATTACTCACTAATCATTTCAAACATTATGGCAGTTAAACGGTTATTATTGCTGATGGGTTTTTTTGCTTTGCTCAACAATTGCTTATTTGCTCAAGACCCAGCAGGCACTTCAGCTAACAGTAGTTACGATTGGAGGGATTCCTCGCTTATTCCTTCAAGAAGACTTGCACAACACAACGAATTTCTAAACAATCAATATAATTTTCCCGCAAAGCCCCGCAATCAATGGGAAGTAGGCGTAAAAGTGGGAACTTTTAATATTTTCGGTGATGTTCCTTCGCAATTTCCAACACCAGGTTTCGGTGTGCATGTAAGAAAAGCGCTGGGTTATATGTTTTCACTGCGTGCAGAATATATTTACGGAATGGCCAGTGGAGTTAACTGGAAAAAAAGAACTGCAGGATTACCTGATCAATGGATAAATGCAGGATATATACCAGGTACCGATCCTGTTTATGACAATTACAAATCAAAAGTGCAGGATTTGTCTATACAAGGCGTTTTCAATTTAAACAATATCAATTTTCATAAGGCTAAAAATAAATTTCTCTTCTACCTCATTGCAGGTGTAGGTGGTACTATTTACGATACCAAAAGCAATGTTTTAACAAGTGGAAATGCGAAGTATAACTTCAGCTCTATCACAGGGAATAACGTATATAAAGATCGAAAGCAAACGATTAAGGATGTAAAGAACATTTTAGATGCAGGCAGCTATAATACTGAAGCAGAAAATGATGGTAATGCAAGAGCTAAGTTGTTTGGTAAAACATTCAGGGTTTCTAAAACTTTTGGTGCTGGCATCGCATTTAAATTAAGCGACAGGTTAAATCTCGCACTTGAAGATCGGGTAACAATGGTCAATGATGATTTGCTTGATGGTGTAAGATGGCAGAATGTAACAGTTCCTTCGGGTAATCCGGCTCAGCCAGCACGCGTACTTACACCCAATAATGATATTTACAATATGCTAAGTGTGGGATTGAATATTAATATCGGTTCAAGATCTGTACAGCCATTATGGTGGATCAATCCGCTTGACTATGCATACAGCGAGTTGAATTCTCCCAAGCACATGAAGATACCAAAACCTGTGCTGGATGATGCAGACGGTGATGGTATACCTGATCAGTTTGATATGGAGCCTAACACGCCTGCTGGCGCGCCAGTTGATAGTCATGGTGTGAGTAGAGATACTGATGGTGATGGTGTACCTGATTATAAAGATAAAGAATTGATTACTCCAACAACATGCCAACCTGTTGATGCAGACGGTGTGGGTAAATGTCCTTGTCCTGATTCTACCTGTTTCGAAGGCTATATGGCTAAGGCGGGAAGAAATGGCGCCAATAGCTGTGGAATTGGTGATTTACCAAGCATCTCCTTCAATCCTAAAGTATTCAAGATCACAAAAGATGCTGAACCTGTTTTGGCAAGTGTTGCAGATAGAATGCGTCAGAACCCTAATTGCCGGATCGTGGTTACCAGCTATACTTGCGAGCCTTCTAAATCATCTCAGCAATTAAGTTGGGATAGAGTAAATGCTGTAATCAACTACCTGGTTGAAAAACAAGGTATCAGCTCTGATAGATTGATCTTTAAATATGGAGAGAGTGGCGGCGATTGTAATACTGTAGATCTGAGAGCTGCTGAAGGTGATGAAGGTCCAAATGCAGTTCCTGCGCCTCATCCAAATCTTAGAAGAAGAGGATAATTTATCCTTTATCAAATAAATTAAAAGGCAAACTCATTGAGTTTGCCTTTTTTATAATTCTTTTAACGCGTTGATAATTTTGATAGGGTTATTTTTATTTCTCTTATTGTGTTTTAAAACAGCTATTTTTGCCCGCTTTTATGAGATCAATTAAAGTTTTATTTTTATTGGTTAGCGCAATATTTGTTTTTTCATCCTGCTCAAACTTTGCTAAAGTGATGAAAAGTAAAGACTATGAGTACAAATTGAGGATGGCAGACCAATATTTTGTAAAAAAGAGTTATCGTAATGCTCAGCAACTATACGAAGATTTATTTCCCGTATTCAAGGGGTCTAACAAATTTGAAGATATTCATTACAAGTTTGCTTATTGTGCATATTATTTAAAAGATTATCTGAGTGCTGAAAATCTTTTCAAGAGTTTTTTGGAGTATTTTCCCAATAGCGCAAAAGCTGAAGAAGTAGACTTTATGCATGCCTTTTGCTATTATAAACAATCGCCTAAGCCTGAACTGGATCAAACAAATACGGTGAAAGCGATGGGGCAAATGCAAACTTTCATCAATACACACCCCAATTCTGAGCGTAATAAAGAAGCGCAGGAAATCATCTCAAAGTGTTACAGCAAAATGATTGAAAAAGAATATGGTAATGCGGAACTTTACTATAATCTTGGTCAATACAGAGCTTCTGCAGTTGCTTTCTCTACCTTGTTAAGCAGCTATCCCGATGCACCTAATGCTGATGCATTTAAGCTTTGGGTAGTTAAATCCTATTACCGTTTTGCATCTTTATCTGTACCAGATAAACAACAGGAGCGTTATCAACAGGTAATTGATGCGGTTCAGGACTTCCAGGACCGGTTTCCCGAAAGTAAGCTGTTAAAAGAAGCCGAACATTACTTAACTTTGTCGCAAAATAATTTAAAAACTATTTCCCAATGAGCAGATTAAGAAAACAATGGGGTGCAAATACTACAACTAATGTGGTAGAAACCAAGAATGTAGTAGATATAAAGGCTAAAACAGGAAATTTGTACGAATCAATCTCAATTATATCAAAAAGAGCAAACCAGATCAATATTGCGCTTAAAGAAGAGTTGCATAATAAGCTGGAAGAGTTTGCCAGCCATACTGACAGCCTTGAAGAAATTCATGAAAATAAAGAGCAGATTGAAATTTCAAAGGCATATGAAAAAATGCCAAACCCTGCTTTGCTTGCAACCCAGGAATTTTTTGATGATAAAATATACTTTCGTAAGAACGAAAGCGATCTTTTCAGCTAACAAGCAAGTTTATATTAACTATAATATTTTGCGGCAATTAATACCTGCCGCTTTTTGTATTTTTAGGAGAGTTTGATTATTGCTGTTTTCATTTGAATATTCCACATGCTTAAAGGCAAAAAAATATTGCTCGGTATAACAGGAAGTATTGCGGCTTACAAAGCCATTTACTTAATAAGGCAACTTGTAAAGCAAGGTGCTGAGGTAAAGGTAGTAATGACTCCTGCAGCTAAAGACTTCGTAACGCCGCTAACCATTACCACACTTTCAAAAAATGAAGTATTAATCGATCTTTTTGAAGGAAATACCTGGACAAATCATGTAATGTTAGGGCGGTGGGCCGATATAATGTTGATAGCTCCATTGAGTTGCAATACGCTTGCAAAAATGGCAACTGGTATATGTGATAATCTGTTGTTGTCTGTTTATCTTTCTGCTACATGTCCTGTGATGCTTGCTCCCGCTATGGATGAAGATATGTGGATCCATGCCGCTACAAAAAGAAATATTGAAACGTTGAAGGCAAATGGGAACATTTTGTTGCCGGTTGATAAAGGCGAGTTAGCAAGTGGGTTAACAGGTGAAGGTAGGATGGCGGAGCCGGAATGGATTGTAGAGCAATTGCAAAATTGGTTTAAGAACAAGACTGCTTTATCTGGTAAAAAAGTGCTGGTTACCGCTGGACCAACTTATGAGCATATTGATCCGGTTCGCTTTATTGGTAATCATTCAAGTGGTAAAATGGGCGTTTCTATTGCCAAAGATTTTTTTAAAAGAGGCGCTGATGTAACATTGGTATTGGGTCCAACAGAAATAAATTTCGATCTTAATGGGCTTACTGTTATCAGCGTAAACAGCGCGCAGGAAATGTATGATGCATGTATTGATCTTTTTGAAAAAATTGATTTTGCTGTGATGGCAGCGGCGGTAGCAGATTATACACCTGTTACTGTAGCTGATGAAAAGATTAAGAAAAAAGAACAAACGCTTCAATTAGATTTAAAGAAAACCCCTGATATCTTAAAATCATTAGGTGAAAGGAAAAGAACCGGACAGATTTTAACGGGATTTGCTTTAGAGACCAACAATGAACGTGACAATGCGTTACAAAAATTGCGTCAGAAGAATGCAGATATTTTAATACTTAATTCACTACGTGATAAACAAGCAGGCTTTGGAAAGGATACGAATAAGGTAACCATCTTTGATAATAAAGGAGAGGAAAAAAAGTTTGATGTAAAAACAAAAGAGGAAGTAGCCCGTGATATTGTAGACTATATAATAAACTATAGCCATGCGTAAATTCATTATTCTATTATTGACTTGTTTTTTCGCTTGTTCAGTAAATGCCCAGGAGTTAAATGCGAAAGTAACAGTTGTAGCCAGCCAGATAAAAAGCTCTGTTGATAAGAAAGTATTTCAAACGCTTCAAACAGCATTAACAACTTTGCTGAATAATCACAAATGGACGAAAGACAATTATCAGCAACAAGAAAAAATTGTTTGCAGCTTTTTGTTGAATCTTACAAAGGAAGTTGAATCGAATGTATATGGGGCGGTGTTAACCATACAAGCCGGAAGACCTATCTATAACAGCTCTTATATTTCGCCGATCATTAATTTCCAGGATAATGATGTAACCTTTAAGTATATCGAATTTCAGCAGGTTGAGTTTAATGAAAACAGCGTGTCGGGAACTGATCCTTCCGCTGCCAACCTTACAGCGGTTTTTGCCTATTATGTTTATATGATATTGGGATTAGACCATGATTCTTTTTCTCCGCGTGGAGGGGATCAGTTTTTTAAAAGAGCACAGAATATTGTTACCAATGCTCCAGACGGTAGAAGCATAACCGGGTGGAAAGCTTTTGATGGACAAAGAAACAGGTATTGGCTTGCCGAAAACTTTAATAATAGTAAATACACTTTACTGCATGATGTGTATTACGCTTATTACAGGCAGGGAATGGATAAAATGTATGAGAGTGAAAACGATGCCCGTCCACAAATACTCAATGCTCTTAATTCTTTGAACACATTAAATACAGATAATCCTAACCTGATGGGCGTACAGTTTTTCTTTTTAGGTAAAAATGATGAACTGGCAAAGATCTTTAAGAAATCGCCCCCACAGGAAAAAGTGCGAGCTTCTGAGTTATTGCAACGGCTGGATATTTCAAATTCAGAACGATACAAACAGGAGTTGAAATGAATAGAAGTATTTATGCCGTGTTAATCGCATTGCTTTTTTTATGTGCATGTGGTGAATCAAATAAGGTGCCCGACAATGTAATACCTACTGATGAAATGTGTACTATATTGTTTGAAATAAACATGGCGGAAGAATTTGTAAGTGCTTATGTATCCAGGGATAGTACGAAAAACAAAGACGTTGAAATTAATAAAGAGTATCAAAAAATATTTTTGATGCACGGAATAACTGAAAATGATTTTAGGCAGAGTTATGATTTTTATAAAGGACACCCTGATATTTATAAAACCCTGATGGATACTTTAAATGCCAGGGCACAGCGCAAAAGAACACAATTATACCAGGTGCACGGTTCATGATTTTTGTACAAGCTCTATAGCCTCTATGTAAACTGCAATTAAACTAGTATATGTTTACCAGCAAAGATGATTTGAAATTATTGTATGGGATAAATATGGAGATCGGGAAGTTTTTTGTGGATAGAAAAGTTCCTGCAAACAACCTGTATTGGAAGGAAAGATATTTATACATCAATCCTATGCCGGGTTATCTTTTTATTCCTTTATATACAGATATACAATACCGGCTGGGCTTTTCAAAAGCAACATTGCTTAGTGAAGCTTATGTGCAGTTTATGGAGCAGATAATGCATAGCATTGCGAAACAGGAGTTTGAAAATATTTCGCTTGGAAAACATGTGGAAGAGTGCGTTGCCATAACAAAGCCTGTTTGTAAAAACAATGATTTCCTGGATGATCTGCAACGTTATTTTGCCGGGCAAAATATACAGCGTGGCATTAGATTCGGAACATCTATAAAAGCACTCAATAGGGTTGATACATACTTGTTTGCTTTATGCTTTTTTAATTTTGATGAAGCCACAAAAAAGAAACTAATAGATGCCTGGCATGCACTTATGACCTTCTATTTGATTGAAGACGATCTTGACGATATTAAAAAAGATTTTGAGGCAAAAGAAGATAACACTATTCTTGAAGCCGGACTATCAGACGAAGGCATTAAAATTGTAGAATCGTTTATGGATGAATCCTACAATGTAATGAATGCAGTCAATCCTGTTTTTGCCAACCGTATAGACTATAGTTGGCAAACAACTGATGTAAGGAAGATTGTTGACAGTTTTTTAAAAGAGTCAGGAGAAAAGTTAATCAATTAGGTTATTGCGTACCGCGAAAAATACCAGGCCGGCTGTATTCTTCACATTAAATCTTGCCATCAGCCTGTCTTTTATTGCTTCAACAGTACGGGGGCTGATATCCATTTTCTGAGCAATTTCTGTGGCGGTAAATTCCATGCATAAAAGCCGTAACACTTCCCGCTCTTTATCGCTTATAACAATTTCACTATTTAAGGATGGAATTACTTTTGTGCGGGCATGCGATTTTTTCAACAGCACTTTGTTTACAAAATTATTAAGGTAATATCCTTTGGATACAACTTCAATAATAGCTTTTTTTATTTCGGATGGATCTGCACTCTTGAGAAGATAGCCATTAGCGCCATTTTCCATAAGATGGGAAACAAACCGCTCATCTTCATACATCGTCAGCACAATAACATGAATGTTTGGAAAGTCTTTACTTATAATTTTTGTTGCCTCTATACCGTCTTTAACAGGCATGCGCAAATCCATTAGTACTACATCAGGTTCTGCAGCAGCTAACCCTGCAATTAATTCCTCCCCGTTTTCTGCTTCCAATACAAACTTTATATTGGTATACTGGCGCAAAGAAAGTATTACTCCCTTTCTGAAGATCTTATGATCATCGGCTATGGCAACTTTAATAATGCTCATGATACTAATCGACTTTTTCGAAATAAGTTTTAATTAATCATTTCATAGTCTTCAACGGGTACTTCCAATGTAACTTTATAATAGGTTTGCGATAGGTCTCTTTCAAATTCAATTTTTGCATGCAATACTTTCGCCCGGCTCTGTATATTTTTTAATCCCAAACCGGCCGCACTTTTATTCAATCTGTCAAAATCTGTTTGGGTAATGCCCCGCCCATCATGATGAAGGCGTATAAAAAAACTCTCTTCGCTATAGTTTTGGGTAACGTGAATAAAACTTGCACTACTGTGCTTCAGAATATTGTTTACAAGTTCCTGGATAACGCGAAATACCAACAGTTCCTGCTCTGCCCTTAATCTTTGCCGATAGTCGTGAAACCTACTGCTGGCATTCACCACGCCGGAGCCACTGATCTTTTGAAAAAGATCATTAACGGCCGATTCCAAACCAAAATTTTTCAGTGTAGGCGGCATCAGGCTATGCGAAATGTTACGGATCAATTGAATGGTGTCATCAATAATCTGTTTGGCATTGTAAATACTCTGCAACTGGGTGTTAATATCCTGGTGTACCAGGTTTTCATTAAGGTATAATCTGGCGGTTGCCAGCAATGGTCCCGCATCATCGTGCAAATCTGCGGCTATGCGTTGCCTTTCTTCTTCCTGCCAGCGTATGGAAGCATTCAATAGTAATTTCTGCTGCTCTTCTTCCATTTCCTGCAGTTGCACCTGGTAGCGAATAACCCTGCGCTGATGAAACACTATAAAAATAACCAACCCTATGGCAAGTGCCAACATACCCATCGTACCAAAAAACAAGGCACTTGATACAGGAGGGTTGGACTGGAGTATTTTCAATAGTATCATTCTTTGATCTTCTAGGGTTTTGGCTTTATTTTTTTGTAAGCTGGATAATGAGATTTAACGGGTTTATCTTTTTGCAACATGGCAAACGAAAAGATTAAATTTTTTATTATATAAACTGGATCATGAATAATAGCGTATTGCTCATCAAAGTTGTTCTCCCGCATATAACTATTGGCATAAATAAATGGGAAAAAGGTCCCTGCAGAATAAATCATAATAGCTACCACCACCCAAAAAACAGGCGAAGAAAATAAATTTAACGGATTGGGATCTTTTATTCTTTCAAACAGGAAAAAGATGCTATAAACCAGTAATATAAGAGACCTGATGCCTAAAGAAACAGAATCGAATACATCATTTTTTGAAGTAAGTATTGAATAAAGAAGATAACCCCCAAAAAGTACTGTTACGAAAAGCACTACTTTCTTTAGGTTTTTTGACTCCGTTGTTTTATAAAAGAGAAAAGAAAGCAAAACAAATTCAACAAGATTACCAATGTTCATCAGCAAATAATAGTGATGTTGTTGTAGTTGCTCGTTAGATGAAAGAAAAAAATTAAAAAAAATTAAATAGATAACAAAAAAGAAAACTACCCTTAACCCTATATTTCTTTTTGATTTAGAAAAAAATATATAGAGGATTAAGGGTAGTAAATCAGATAAATAAGCGATATTTCGTAAAATAGTACCTATAATTTCGATCTTTCAATCAAATATAGTTACTAAAACCCGGAAATTAAAACCTGTATAATTCGCCCACAACCATCTTCTCATTTTTATGAAAATTGAATAGCTGCTATTGTTGCTTCACTACACAGTTTTCGGATTTTATTTACTTGATCCCCAGCTCCACCAGCCTGCTTTTGGTAAAAACTGGTTGGCTACAATTCCGGTTTCGCTGGCTAAATCTCCGTTATCGTTTACTGCGGTATATTCTAAAATAACTTTTCCTGTGCTATCTACTCCTACAAACACATATGTTTGAGCGCCCTTATCGTTAAGTGCTTTGTAGATATTAATGCCTATACAGTCTGGTTGATTCAATAATTTTTCCAGAATGTTTCTGCCAACAAAATGGCAACGGTTTTCACCATGAAGATCATGGTAATCTTTAATCATTTTGGCGCCTTTTTCGTAACCGACATTTTTGCCGATAGTTACTTGAGAAGCTTGTTCTTCCTGAAGAATTGGTTCATTTTTTGTCATGGTTGTAAATTTTTGTGGTTTAAGAAACGAAGGATTGGTATATCTCAAAAATGAGTAGACGGCGTGAAAAACCCAACAGGAGAAAATTGGGGAAAAAATCATTTTTTTCTTAAAAGCTTTTCCGGACTGGATCGTAAGGCTCATACCGAATAGACTTTATCAACAAAATCAGGTATAACTACTTTTGTAAATTAGTATTTTTACGATATTTTTATGAGTAAATATTCCATAATGATACATTAATCCAGTAACATCTATGGAGGAAAAGATGAAAAAGCTAAAGAAGGGTGGTTATAATCTTGCTTGAAATAAGCTTTGGAGAAAAGAGCAGGGCATAGTAATTATAACCTAGAAGATGATAAAAAATAATGGATTTTAAAAACGGGCCTTTATCTAAACGAACTATCAAAAAAATGAAAGTTGATTGACATTGGATTTTGCTGTTGGATTTTCATAAATATTGGAAATACATTATTGGACGGTTTCAGGACATCGGATTTAACTGAGGTTGCTGAATCCTCGCCAATCAACTTCGTCACAAATATAAATTCACAAGGGTAGATGCGCAAGCGCAAATTTCCCCTTTTTGCTCCCTTCGGTAAATACCAGTTACATGTTTATACTACTTAATCACAGGTGTGCGTTATAGAGGTAAATAAGGGTAGTTTATCCAAGTATAAATACTATAGTATAGTTCAAGTGATTTGCGAAGTTTGTAAGTAAATATTTTAAGTATCAACCAATAATAAAAACCCTAGTTAACATTTAATATCCATGGTTACAACCAACAACTACCAGATTAAAGTATCCATTGCTGATGATCATAAAATATTCAGAGATGGGATTAAAATGGCTATGGGAGGTAAAGAGTATCTGAAAATTATTTGGGAGGCGGAAAACGGGAAAGACCTGATGCACAAAATGAAAATTAAGCTTCCCGATATTCTGTTAATGGATATCCGTATGCCCGAAATGGATGGCGTTAATGCCATTTCGTTGATCAGGAAGGAGTATGAAGCCGTAAAAATCATAGTACTTACTATGTATGATGACCAGGAGATGATATCGCGAATGATGGAAATGGGAGCCAACGCTTACCTTACAAAAACTACTGACCCTGAAGAGATTTATAACGCTATATTAACCTGCATGAATGATGATTTTTACTTTAACGATCTGGTGAATAAGGCGGTTTTGTTGAAGTTGCAGCACAAAAAGCAGGTAAAACAGTATTATCCCAACCCGGTTAAGTTTAACGAGAAAGAGCTTAAAATACTAAAACTTATTGCTGAAGATAAAACCACCGAAGAAATATCCAAGGAAGTTTACCTCAGCCCCAGAACAATTGAAACAGTAAGGCAGAATATGAAAACAAAGGTGGGCGCAAAAACAATTGCCGGATTGGTAATGTATGGCATGCGTAACAGGCTAATAGACTAGCATTTATTTTTTGTTTACAGTTTATTTTTTTGAGCTAATTTTAGAAGCTGAAAAAATCAGGGTAGTTATACTATCGTAATTACACATTATTTTTCTAAAATTGCATTGTAATATTCCAGTTCAACCTTTCGTAGAAAGAAAAGTAATATCAATGAAAATCCAGGAAACAGGCAACCAAATCAAAGTAATTATTGCTGACGATCACGTGTTATTCAGGGCTGGTGTAAAAACCGCACTTGGCTTAAAAAAGGATATCCGTTTAATAGGCGAAGCAGATAATGGTCAACAATTGTTGCACCTGCTTAAGCACCTTGAACCGGATGTGGTGCTTTTAGATATACAGATGCCCATAATGGATGGCATAACTACTTTGCCTGAAATCAAAAAATTATATCCTCACCTGCGCATTATAATGTTAACCATGCATAATGATCATTCCATGATCTCAAAACTTATGGAATTAGGTGCAAATGCTTATCTCACAAAAAATTCTGACTCAGAGGTTATATATGAGGCTATAAAAACCTGCTATGCCAACGAGTATTATTTCAACGATCTTACCAATAAAGCTTTGCTTGACGGGTTGCGCACCAAACGCAGCAACGACAATTATATTAACGCAGAAGTAAAATTGAGCGATAAGGAGAAACATATATTAAAGCTGATGTGTGAAGAAAAAAGCACAAAGGAAATTGCGGATATGGTTGATCTGAGCCCCCGTACTGTAGAAGCAATAAGAGATAAACTGAAATCTAAAACAGGCGTTAAATCTATGGCTGGGCTAGTAATGTACGCCGTAAAATCAGGTATCATAGAGAATAAGTAATTTTACTTTTTTCTTTCAGTCTTTTTAATCTTGCAAGTGTATGCCTGGTGGTTATTTTGTGCATAATGGTCAACTGTTCAGAGAAGGCAAAGCCGTTATCTCTCCCGATAACCGGTCTTTCAGGTATGGCGATGGTTTATTTGAAACCATGCGGATAGTAAACAATGAAATAAAACTCAAACATTTACATTTTGAAAGATTGTTGCAGGGAATGCGCCTGTTGCAGTTTACTATCCCTGAATTTTTTACACCTGCAAACCTCGAAGCAGATATCCTGGCCCTATGCAAAAAAAACAGGATTGAGAGCGGAGCGGTAATCCGGCTGGTTATTTTCAGAAGTGATGGTGGATTGTATGACCTGGAAGATATGCGTCCGAATTATATTATCCAGGGTATACCCTTCCAACGGATTCCACAATTAAAAGAAACGGGCAAAGAAATAGCGATTGATGTATATCCTGATGCTACAAAAGCATGCAATGTTTTTTCTTCAGTAAAGTCTAATAATTTTCTTCCTTATTTAATGGGGGTAGTATATGCCAAGCAAAAAGGATTAGACGATTGTCTGATATTGAATCAATATGGAAGAATTGCTGATGCTACTATTGCAAATATATTCTGGGTAAAAGATAATACGGTTTGTACTCCACCGCTCAGCGAAGGCTGTGTGGCCGGTGTTGCACGCAGATTCTTGATAGAACAACTTCCTTCTGCCGGATTTACAGTAGAAGAAAAACCCCTGGCAATACCTGAACTTTTGCAGGCAGATGAGATATTTTTAACGAATGCGTTAAGAGGTATTCGTTCAGTAGCTACCTTCTCCAATCATTCCTATACTTCCATCATTACAAAGCAGATTCAACAATTCTGGCAGGAAAAATTATCGTAGGCCCGATTGTTGATTTTCTAACAAAATAATAAGTAATAAAAAAGTATGAAGCCAACAGTCAATATCTTTTGGTTCCGTAGAGATCTTCGTTTAAGCGACAATGCGGGATTATATTATGCACTGAAGGATAAGAACCCTGTTGTGCCCATTTTTATATTTGATAAGGAAATACTGGATGAGTTGGATGATCCTATTGATAATCGTGTCAGTTTTATACATGATGTATTAAGGAAGATGCAGGAAGAACTGAAATTACTGCAAAGCACATTAGATGTAAGGTATGGATCTCCCAAAGATGTTTTTAAGGAATTGTTGAAAGACTACACAATAACGAAAGTATTTACCAATCATGATTATGAGCCATACGCTACAAAGAGAGATCATGATATTGCCGCAATATTAAAAAAGGATGATGTTACATTTCACACATTTAAAGACCAGGTTATTTTTGAAAAAGATGAAATAGTAAAAGATGACGGCAAACCTTATACTGTTTTTACACCGTATTCCAAAAAATGGAAGGCATCGTTGAAAGAATTTTATGTAAAGCAGTATCCAACCAACAAGTACCATACTAATTTTTTTCAACAAAAGCAATTATCGATCCCAACTTTAGCTTCTATGAAGTTTAAAGAAGGAGATCAGAAAATTCCTTCGTCTAAAGCTGATGCGGATATCATAAAGCATTACGATAAAGAAAGAGATTTTCCTGCAATACAAGGTACTTCGCGGTTGAGTATACATCTTAGGTTTGGAACCATCAGTATTCGGAAACTGATAAAGCAAGCTATGGAACTGAATGAAACTTTTTTAAATGAATTGATATGGAGAGATTTTTATCAAACTATATTATGGCACTTTCCACAGGTAGTGCATCAGTCTTTTAAACCAGAATATGACAGAATTGAATGGAGGAATAATAAAAAAGAATTTACTGCATGGTGTGAAGGAGCAACAGGTTATCCTATTGTAGATGCCGGCATGCGTCAGTTAAATCAAACAGGATTTATGCATAACCGTGTGAGAATGATTGTTGCCTCATTTCTCACCAAACACTTATTAATTGATTGGCGCTGGGGCGAGGCATACTTTGCAAAGAAATTATTGGATTACGATCTTGCTGCTAACAATGGTGGCTGGCAATGGGCCGCAGGAACCGGTTGTGATGCAGCTCCTTATTTCAGGGTATTCAATCCCTACCTGCAAACAAAAAAATTTGATCCCGATTTAAAATACATACGCAAGTGGGTGCCGGAATTTGAAGAACTGACTTATCCTCAACCCATAGTAGAACATGAGTTTGCCCGCAAGCGATGCCTTGAGGTTTATGCCAAAGCGTTGAAAAAATGAAGCAGATCTTTATTCACCGTGGTATGTTTCCCACATGTCACGGCTTTCTTTAAACAATTTGTTTACCGTAAGATTTGTATTCCTTTATCCAGTTCCATAAACCATAAGATGCTAATCCTGTAAAAATTAAATATTCAAGACTGAAAAATTTTACTCCCTTAGCATAATATAACCATGTAGCAATAATGTCAACGGTTATCCAGATAATCCAGCATTCAATTTTTTTCTGGATCATGTAAAACGTAGTAACAATACTCATCACCATAATAAAAGAGTCAACATATGGATAGGCGCTGGGCAATGAAAATATTACAGGAAACCAGTCGTGCAGATGGCTTGCGAGTTTGCCTAAAATAAATGTGCCTATAATGCCAGTACTTACGGTTATCAGTAGTTGCTTTTTTTTCATATAGCTTACCTTCAGCTCATTCTTTTTGTCTTCTTCGCCCGGTCTGGGGTTTGCCCAACGCCACCATCCCATAATATTGGTAACAAAGAAAAAGATCTGCAGAAACATATCAGGATATAACTGCACCTGGTAGTATAAAAAGAAGGCAAGTACTACATTTATAATACCTACAGGCCAACTCCATATATGCGCTTTGGCAGAAAGCCACACGGCTATCAGCCCGCTTATTACACCAAAAAACTCTATGTAGCTCATAGAGTATCCCAGCAGGTTGAACAATTCGGTATGTACGTCAAAAATATTTTTCAAAAAGAGGTATATTAATCAGCCTTCAATAAAAACAGCATCCCTGTCAAAAGTAACAGCATTGTTTTGTTCAAAAATGGATAAAAATTGCTGCACAGCTTTTTTGCCATCTTCTCCCAGGTGCAGCGAATAATTGTTTACATATAAATCAATGTGCTGCCGCATAACCGATTCTTCCATTTCCTGCGAATGTTGCTTTACGTAATCCGGCAAAAAAGGGTAGTGATCAAAGGCATAAGCAATGCTCTTTTGAATCAGCGTGTCAACCTTTTGTTGTATTCCAGTTTCTATATTTTTTTTAACGGCAATTCCACCTAACGGTATAGGGTAACCTGTTTGTTCTTCCCAGTATTCACCAAGGTCCTGTAGTTTGTACAATCCTTTGTTTTGATAAGTAAACCTGTTTTCGTGAATAATTACCCCGGCTGTTTTACCGGTTGATGCAGTTTGAATAACAAAATCTTCAATCTCATTAAATACTTTAAACAATTTGTGAGATGCCTGTGGATAAGCCAGTGAAAAAAGCAGGTGTGCTGTTGTGTTTTCTCCCGGAATAGCTATAGTGTAATCGTTGATATTAAAACCTGGTCGGTGGATATCGATGCTGTTTCCAGAAATTAATAAGGGGCCTACACCTTTGCCGAGTGCGCCTCCGCTGTATAGCATTTTATAATGTGGCACCACCAGAGGAAGTACTCCGTAACTTATTTTACTAATGTCCAGTTTTCCTTCTATAGCCCACCGGTTAAGGGTTTGCACATCTTCCAGCACTACTTCAAAATCTATATCACCTGTATCTATCTTTTTATTTACCAGTGCGTCAAAAATAAAAGTATCATTAGGGCACGGAGAAAATCCAAGCGTAAACTTCATCTTTCTGTATTTAGTGACATATCATCGGGCGAATCAAAATAATCAACTCCCTGTTTAAATTGGCAATGGCTTCTTTCATCAACCATTTTGTTTTATCTCTTTCTCCTACCATATTTGACACAGCTCTTATCTGCAAAAAAGGTACGGCTTCCTGCAGGCATACATAATGAAAAGCTGCGCCTTCCATCGATTCAATTACTACACCGTATTTTTCAATCAATTGCTGAATTCTTGAAGAGCTGGTAGTGATTTCGTTTACACTCACCGCTCTTGCTTTTTTAAGCTTTACTTTTTCCAACAGATGTTGATGAGGATTTACCAGCATTTTTGAAGAATAGGGAAAAACATTCTCCGCCAGTTTTAAATCAAACAGGTCTTTAAACGTATTGCTTTCTTCTACGCCCAGGTCTCCCCAAACCTCTTCTTTTATAACAGCCACCGACCCCGGAGGATAGAATGGATGCAGGCTCCCTCCTATACCCGCCTGCACCACCAGGTCGGGTTTAGTCTTAGATAAATATTTAGTAAGTGTATAGGTTGTATTGGCTAAACCCACGCCGGTAATAAGTATATGTACATTACAATCCTTGCGCAGATAAATTTTCTCTGCAAGATATTGCTGGGTGATATCAACTTCGTGATGAGTAGCCGCCGTAATCAACACTTTCATATTGCAAATGTCAGCATTTTCATTCTTCAAAAATGCAGTGTTATTACGCGTTTTTACAGCCTCTTTATATACGTTACCTTTGCCCAAAATTTACAGGATATGGTGTATCTCACCAGGGTAGAACATTTTAATGCGGCACATAAACTATTTAACCCTGCATGGAGCAGGGAAAAAAACGAAGAAATATTCGGCAAATGCGCCAACGAAAACTGGCATGGGCACAATTATGAATTGTTTGTAACCATAAAAGGCGAGCCAGACCCCGAAACTGGTTTTTTGCTGGATGCCAAAAAGCTCAGCAAAATGATCAATGCCTATGTATTGGAAAAACTAGACCACCTGAACCTGAATGAAGATGTTGATTTTATGAAGGGTATTATGTGCTCAACCGAAAACCTTGCTATTGGTATATGGAAACAGTTAGCAGGTTTACTCACGCCTGGCGTACAATTGCACTGCATTAAGCTATACGAAACACCCCAGATTTTTGTGGAATATTTTGGTAATTAAGTTGGACTACATATAGCAAAAAGGATAGATTTTAACTTATTTTTTGGAGGAAAAGGGAATTTTGCTATTTTAGAGTGTGTGTACGACACTTAACAAACGATTGTAGTCATGTTTCTCAGCTCCCGAAAACCTGCAGGTGAACAAAACTTTTTGCTTTTATTCGACGCTTATAAAAATCGTTTATACGGTTATATACTTGGTATAACGCACTCCCATTACGCCGCAGAGGAGATCATCCAGGAAGTTTTTTTAAAGTTATGGTTAAACAGGTCCAGCCTTGATAAAATAAGAGAAATAGATGCTTATATCTTTACCGTTGCAAGAAATAAAACATTGAATTACCTGCGTAAAGCCAATTACGACGATAACCTCTTACGTGAAATAAAATTTTTGATGCACGATAGCTTTAATAATATTGAAGAGCAACAGGCTGCATCAGACTGCAACGGCTTACTTGAAAAAGCCATTACTTTACTTTCCCCCCAGCGCCGCCAGGTATACATTCTCAGCCGTAATAAAGGGTTGAATTATGAAGAGATTGCCAGTGAGCTCCATGTTTCACGCAATACCGTTAAAAACCACCTGGTGGAGGCGTTGCGTTTTATAAGGAAATATCTTGTGAAAAACGGTATCTCTATGTTTTGCGCTTTCTTTTTGGATATTTTCTGATTTTTTTAAAAAATATTTTTGCAGGATTAGTCCTATGTCTTTTTCCATGTGTCTTACTTGCTATGCACCTGCAAGTGCATTTCAAAATTGATGCTATATGGAAAGGTCTGACAGGATAAATGTTCTTTTTGAGAAATTCCTGGCGCAACAATGTTCTCCACGCGAAGTGGAAGAATTAATTGCGCTTATGCAGCAGGCAGAAGCCGAGCACGCATTATCCGACCAAATGAAAAAGATATGGGATGATCTTCGCTTTGATACTACAGAGTATGAGCTTGACTGGAAGAGCATATATCAAAGCGTGGTATCTAATCAACAACATGCGGATGACGTGCTCAGACATGCTACAGGTAAAAGAAAACGGTCGTCTTATTATATAGCTGCCTGTATGTTGATAGCGCTTTCTTTTACTGCCTTCTTTTATTTTTCAAAAAAGCCATCTGCCTCAAAAGAAACCCTTGCCCAGGCACAACCTTTTCCTACAAAGCAACAGAAAAAACAAACCATACACCTTCAGGATGGAAGTGCTGTTACTTTAAATACTACTGCTAAATTAAATTATCCTGCCACTTTTAGTAATAACAGGCGTGATGTATACCTGCAGGGAGAAGCTTATTTCGATATCAAGCATATTGATACAAAACCATTTTATGTTCATATAGGCAATGTGGTTGTAAAAGTTTTGGGCACTGCATTTAATATCAAAGCCGACTCACTTCATAAGAATGTTGAAGTAACCGTAACCAGGGGAAAAGTGCAGGTGATAAAAAATAAGGCAACGTTGGGTGTGCTTACTGCCAGCCAGCAATTATCTGTAAATGATAATTCAGAAGATGTTGTAATAAAGGCTGTAAATACAGAAGAAGTATTAAAGTGGAAACCCGCTGAAATATTCTTTAATGATATTTCTATGAAGGATGCGATGAAGATGCTGGAGAAACGTTTTGGTGTAACCGTTCAGTTTGTTAATATACAAATAGCGATGTGCAATGTTACAGCCACGTTTACTGAAGATGATACAATGGAAGATATGCTGGCTGTATTATGCGCGGTATCAAAATCTGAGTATACAGTAAATAATAATATTATCAATATTAATGGAAATGGTTGTAACTAATATTAGTGTAATAAAAAGAAGAGCGCATGCGGGGCTCCTTTTTGCTGGTCCTTAAACTTTATTAAAAAGTACACCCCGGATTGCGGCCGGGATGTATGAATGTT
Organism: Agriterribacter sp.; assembly: GCA_047600465.1. Taxonomy (GTDB): domain Bacteria; phylum Bacteroidota; class Bacteroidia; order Chitinophagales; family Chitinophagaceae; genus Agriterribacter. The sequence goes on along the minus strand of JASGKU010000004.1, from coordinate 254,855 downwards.
TCAAACAATCTGGTTTAACTATTTAAAACATATCAAAACTATGCTTTTTAAAATTAAGACCGGGCAGAAGTGCCTTATGGTCAGCCAAACTATTTGTAAATCTTGGCTTATGAAATTGACTTCTTTGTTGTGTATTATTCTCTGCAGCACACAAATGCTTATAGCTCATGAAGGTAAAGCCCAAAATCTGGAAGAAACAACCATTCAGTTGGGGGCGCAGAATGAATCATTAATAACTGTTTTTAGAAAGGTTGAAAATAAAACCGATTTCAGGTTTGCATATAATAAAAAACAGGTTGATGGCTATAATGATATTTCCCTGGCGTATGGTAAATACAACCTGAAAGAATTATTAAGTGCTGTACTCATCAACACTAAACTCTCCTATAAAGTCATCAAGAATAATATCATCATCTTTCCTTCTGACGAAACCACAAATGAAACTATTGCTGCGCCGGCTACCACACAAACGGTAATGGCAGATGGCGCTATAAAAGGAAGGATAACAAATGATAAAGGAGAGGTAATTCCGGGTGCAAGCATATTGATTATTGGTACAGATAAAGGTACTTCTGCTGATGCAGAGGGGCGGTTTACCATTTCAGGACTAAAGCCGGGAAAATATACAGTACAAATATCTGTAGTAGGATTTCAAAACGCTACACGCAGCATTACTATCGCTGATGGACAAACGCTGGAGTTGAATTTTGAACTGAAAGACAGCAACAGTTCATTAAGTGAGGTAGTTGTTACCGGTTATTCCAAACAATCTAAAAGAGATGTTACGGGCGCCGTTTCTACTGTATCTGCTGATGTTATATCCAAAACGCCCGTGGCTGATGTTACCTCTGTACTGCAGGGACGTGTTGCCGGCGTTACAGTAAGTGAACAGGGCGGCCCGGGTAATGAACAGGTAGTTCGGATAAGAGGTGTAGGAACATTTGGCGATAATGATCCCTTGTATGTAATTGATGGTATTCAAACAAAAGGTGGCTTGAATCTTATTAACCCTAATGATATTGAAACCATAACAGTGCTTAAAGATGCAGCCAATACTGCATTATACGGTGCAAGAGGCTCAAATGGCGTAATTGTAATTACAACCAAAAGAGGTAAAACCGGGGCGCCGCGGCTTGAGTATAATGGATATGTAGGTAGTGAATCTATGATCAAGTTCCCAAAAATGCTCAACCCTCAGCAATATGCAGATGCTCTGTGGCAATCATATATTAACGGTGGACAAACACCCAGTTCATCTTTGTATGGAAATGGTGCAAGCCCGGTACTACCTGATTTTATAGTTGAAAAAACAGGCGGACCTACAAACCTGGGAGTGGCCACCGGCGATCCAAGAGCTGCGGATTCTTTGTACAACCTAAATGATTACAGAATTATTAAAACAAATAAATCAGGAACCAATTGGTGGAAAGAAACATTTAAACCCGCGTTTACACAAAGCCATCAGCTTACGTTAAGTGGCGCTACAGATAAAAGCAATTATGTACTTGCCTTCAATTATCTTGATAATAAAGGAACATTACTCAACTCTTATTTCAGGCGCTATTCATTCAGGGTAAATACAGAATTTAAAGTAAAACCCTGGTTGCGTTTTGGCGAGAACATGCAGTTCGCTTACTCACAGGGTAATACTATAGCTGATCACACTGACCAGAATGTGGTTGCTGGTATTTACGGGGCTTCTCCCCTGTTGCCTGTGTATGATATAGCGGGCAACCTTGCGGGTACAAAAGGTGCACAAGACCTTGGAGGCAATCCTGTAACAAGCAGGGTACAGAGCAAAAGCTTTAAAGGATATTCAGCAAGAATGCTTGCTTCTGCCTATGCAGAAGTTGAACCGATAAAAGGATTGATTTTTCAAAATAAAATAAATATTGACTATACACCTTATCAAAACAGGAGTTATCTCGTTCCATATCCACAGGAAGCTTATTCAAATCAATTCGATCAGTTTTCAGAAAATGCAGGTTATGGTATAGAATGGCGTAACACCATGAAGCTTTCGTATGATGTAAAAATTGCGAAAGATCACAGGATCAGTGCATTTGTGGCATATGAAACATCTGAGTACAATGCCCGTAATGTAGGTGGCGGTGATGATAGCTTATCATTTACTGGTTTCGGTTTCCAGGTATACGGTACCGGTAGAAGAAACCTAAGCTCTATTCTTCAATATGGCGGTGCAAGCAACAGTACTTTGATCTCTCAGATAGGCAGCCTGAATTATGCCTATTCTGACAAATACCTGTTGAATTTTGTAATAAGAAGAGATGGTACTTCACGATTTACACCAGATAAAAGATATGGGGTGTTCTATTCTTATTCAGCAGGATGGCGAGTGAGCAAGGAAAAATTTATGGAAGATATCAGTTGGATAAACGATCTGAAGCTGAGAGCAGCAATAGGTCAGTCTGGTAACGATAATATAGGAGTAGACAAAGTGTATAATTTGTATTACACCAACCCAAATTACACCTACTATGATCTTGCAGGCGCTAACAATGCCGCCAATTCGGGTATAGCGCTATCGCAAATTGGTAATCCTTTTTTACAATGGGAGGTAAATAAAACAACCAATCTCGGTTTTGATGCGTCGCTTTTCGGTAATAGATTAACGGTAGGTTTTAGTTGGTACAACAGGCTTACTGATCATCTGTTGTTTGCGCCTGTAGTTACAGGTTTGCAGGGAGATGCGGCAGCGCCCGTACAGAACATTATGAAGTTTACCAATAAGGGTATAGAACTTGAATTGGGTTACCGTGGACCCGACAGAGGTTTGATAAAGTATGATGTGAACTTTAATATTGGCACCTACAAGAACAATGTAAAATATATTGATGGCGATCCCAATTCATTTATTCTTGGGGGCTTGTATGCAAGACAAACCAATCTCACACGATCAGAAGTGGGCAGACCCATCTCAAGTTTTTATGGCTACGAGTATGAAGGTATTTTCCAGGATAGTACAGAAATATTAAATCATGCCACCCAGCCTAACTATACTACCACAACAGGTGTTGGACATTTTAAATTTAAAGATCTTAACAAAGACGGAGTGATTGATGAGAAGGATCGTACCTACCTGGGTAGTCCACACCCTAAGTTCAATTTTGGGTTTAACATCAACCTGTATTATGGCAATTTCGATCTTGGCATTTTTGTGCAGGGCGTAGTCGGCAATAAAATATTCAATTATTGGCGCACTGCTTCTGAATGGCCTGGCATGCTTGGTGCAGGTTCTTTGGATACCTGGAGCCCAACCAATCCCAATGCTAAACTACCGATATACGATAGGCGAAATTTAGGTGATGATCGTCCTTCTTCCTTTTTTATAGAAGATGGTTCTTATGTAAGATTGAAAAATGTACAACTTGGTTATACACTTTTAAAATTAAAAGGGATAAGCAGACTCCGGTTCTATGTACAGGCGTATAATTTGGCTACCATTACAAAATACAGCGGGTTGGATCCCGAAGTAAGCAGTGGCTCACCTACAGATATCGGCATAGACTTCGGTGGATTCTACCCTGTATCACGCAAATTTATTTTTGGTGTTAACCTGAGTTTGTAAAAAATTAATTGACTTATTAATTCTTTGATATGAAAAAGTGTTTAAGTGTTTTAGTGCTGGTTGCTCTTATTATGAGCAGTTGTAACAAAAGTTTTTTAGATACACCTATCAATACTACTGCAGTAACCGAAGATGCACTGGCAAGCAAAAGTGGCGTTCAATCTTTACTGGTAGGTACTTACCACGATTTAACCGGTATGTCGCTAAGCAGCCGGTGGTGGACAACATCCGGCACCAACTGGCAATGGAGCGATGTTAGATCCGGCGATGCTTTCAGGGGAGGTACCGGTGCTACCAATGATGAGCCAGAGGGTGTGGGCATTGAAGAATATCTTACCGCGCCATCTTATACATATGTGTTGAATAAATTCAAAGCTATTTATGACGGCGTAGCAAGGGCTAATGCGGTATTGCGCACCATTCCAAAAGCAAAAGATATGACAGAGCAAGAGCAGAAAGATGCTTCAGGTGAAGCGAGATTCCTGCGTGGGCACTATCATTTCCAGGCTAAAATATTATGGAACAAAATTCCTTTTATTGATGAAAATGTAGTGGATTTTAAAGTATCCAATGAAGCTGATATTTGGCCACAGATTGAAGCAGACTTTAAATATGCATACGATAACCTTTCGGAAGTAAAGCAATTTAAAGGACAGGCAAACAAATGGGCTGCGGCATGTTATCTTGCCAAGGTATATATGTTTGAAAAAAAGTTTAATGAAGCACATGAACTGTTGAACACTATTATTGCAAATGGCAAAAATTCACAAGGAGTGGCTTACGGGTTGAATCCTTGTTACTGGGATAACTTTGATGCGACTAAAGAAAACAGTGCTGAAGCGGTTTTTCAAATCCAGTTTTCTGCTAACGATGGTTCCAACGGATTTAATTCGAATATAGGAGAGGCTACCAATGTGCCTGCAACCTGGCCGGTTTCCAGTTGGTATACAACATGGAAGCAGCCTACTTTTAACCTGGTAAATGCTTTTAAAACGGATGATAATGGACTGCCGATGCTGGATACATTTAATGTAACCAACATGACAAATGATATGAACATCGAATCGTGGGATTGGTTTGTACCTTACCAGGGTACAGTTGATCCCCGGTTAGACTATTCCGTTGGTCGCAGAGGTGTTTTTTATCTTGATTATAATTATGGTTCGCCTAATCCGGGCAAGGACTGGATCAACAGCCACGCTTTTGGAGGACCCTATCTTAACATTAAAGGTGTTTATCGGTATGATCAATACGGCATTTACAGCGACTATTATGCACAGGGTTATTTACAAACCAGTGCGGTAAATTATAATCTCATCCGCTATGCGGATGTATTATTGTGGGCGGCTGAATGCGAAATAGAAGTAGGAAGTGTTGACAAAGCAAGAGAATATGTAAACATGATCAGGAACCGCGCTAAAACAGGATGCTCGGTTGATATCGATTATTCAACAGGATCGCCTTCCGCCAACTACCTGGTAGAACCGTATGAAGATGCATGGAGTGACCAGGAATTTGCACGCAAGGCAGTGCGGTTTGAACGCCGGCTTGAATTGGCTATGGAAGGTCATCGCTTTTTTGATTTAGTAAGATGGGGCATTGCAGCAGATTATATCAATAATTATTTGAACGTAGAAAAAACAAGAATAGGACATTTGCAGAGCGTATCGTTTGTGGCAGGAAAGAATGAATACTTACCTCTGCCACAGGTTGAGATAGATTTGAGCAACAAAGATGGCGTTCCGCTCCTCAAACAAAATCCCGGTTATTGATACACTAAGATAGCAACAGGTGTTTACAGCAATGTAAATGCCTGTTCTTTTTTTGCATGAAACATTGTTTATTTTTCATATCATTTTTTCTTGGTTGCATAGTCAATGCCATTGCGCAGGATACTATTCATCACCGTAAACCCTTATTTATTTCAAAGGAAATAAACAGGGTGGCTAAAGGAACTTTGTATCATTATCAATGCCGGGCATTCGATTCTTCTTCGCGAAGTTTAACATACTGGACACAAGGGTTGCCGCATTGGCTTCAGTTCAATACACAGAATAATTCTTTAACAGGAAAAACTTCCCAGCCAGGTCAATACCTCATTCAGCTTTATGCAAGCAATGGAACGGATACTGCAAAGCAGATTTTTATGCTTACGGTATATGATCAAGAGACTACTAATATATTGTGCCTGGGTAATTCTATTACTAATGGCACCAATAAATACAATAGTTACAGGAGAGACTTATGGAAATTGTTGCACAGAGCAAATTATAATTTTGATTTGGTGGGCTCATGGAGCAAACATCATATGGGCGGTGATGTTCCTGATCCTGATTTTGATATGGATCATGATGGCCACTCCGGCTGGACTTTTGCAGAAATGTTTCAGCCTCCATCCTGGGACAGTGCAAGAGGAAATATAAAAGAATGGCTTACACAATATACCCCGGATATAGTATTAATAGAGCTGGGCACCAATGATGTATTTCAATGCCGCAAAACTGCTGATATGATCACTGATTTGGATAAACTGGTTAAGTTGTTGCGCAGTAAAAAAAGCGGAGTAAAAATTTTTGTTGCACAAATACCACCATTAGGCGATCAATGGGCAACAAAAAAATTGTGTGGAGATAGTGTAATGTATGATACCAGGATTCATCAATTGAATAAAGCGATTGCCATTTTTGTAAAGAAAGTGAATACTTCAAAATCACCTGTGGTGGCGGTTGATCAGTATACAAACGTTACGCCTTCCACCATGATGTATGATGATATTCATCCCAATGACGCTGGTGAAAAAGTGATGGCTGAAAAATGGTATACTGCTATACATGGTTACCTGAAAAAAATAAAAACCTTTCCATGAATGTGAAATTTTCTTATTTGGTTATACTGTTATGTTTTGCATGCAAACAAAAAGTAACCCCTGAAACAATCGTGAAAGGCCGTGGTTATTATTTCAGCAATGCAGGTAATGATACCAACGAAGGAACGAGCTATAGTCCCTGGAAATCGATTACCAAATTAAATACAGTTCAATTAAATCCCGGCGATTCTGTATGTTTTAAAGGTGGTGAAATTTTTGATGGCACTGTTCTACTTGATTCAAATGACGCAGGCAGTGCAGATAAGCATATCATTATCACTTCCTATGGAGGTGGGGAGGCAACGGTTAACGGTGGTTCTATAGAAGCCTTATCAGTATCCAATACTTCGTTTGTAGATGTTAGTCATTTAAAATTCCAGGGAGCCGGGCGAAAATCGGGGAATACAAAAAATGGCGTGTTCTTTAGTTATGCCAGCAATATACATATTGACAGTATAGAAGTGCAGGGGTTTCAAAAAGCCGGTGTTCAAATATATGTAGGGCATCACATTATTATCCGAAATGTATATGCGCACGATAATGGCTATGCCGGCATTAACATCAGCGGTGCTTCACAAAAAAGTGATTGTACCGATGTATTGATCACTCATTGTATAGCAGATAATAACCCAGGCGATCCAACTAACTTAACCAATCATAGCGGTAACGGAATACTGGCAGGCTATTGCAGGAATGTAATTATGGAATATTCAACTGCTACCAATAATGGCTGGGATATGCCGCGCAAAGGCAACGGGCCTGTAGGCATATGGTGTTTCGAAGCCGACAGTATCATTATTCAACATTGTATTTCATATCGCAATAAAACTGCGCCCGGTGCTGCGGATGGTGGTGGCTTTGATCTTGATGGTGGCGTAACCAATTCTATTATCCAGTATTGTCTTTCTTATGAAAATGAAGGAAGCGCTTTCGGATTATTTCAATATGCGGGAGCAAGCAACTGGTATAACAATATTGTACGGTATTGCATAAGCGAAAACGATGGCAGCGTTTCACCGGCACATGCAGGCGTATTTGTATGGAACAGCTCCGATGATTCAACGCAACTGAAGGATTGTTATTTTTATAACAATACCATTTACAATGCAAAAGGTGCAGCCATCAGTTACGAGGCGCAAAGCCTGAATATGGGCTTCCGTTTCTATAACAATATATTTGTTGGGAGGGACTCGCTGATATTGGGTAAAGAAACCAACAGCATTTACCTGGGTAATAATTGGTATAGTATACAGGATGGTTTTAATGCCAACGGTATTAAAAATTTTGAAACCTGGACTTCTGCAAAAAACAAAGAACGATACAATGGGAATGTGGTAGGACTCAATAGCAATCCTTTGTTTGTGAATCCCGGGCATACCGCTATCACTTCTGCTGAACAATTACCAGGCTTCAATAATTATATGGTGCCGGCTAATTCTGTATTAAGAACAGGCGGACTGCAGCTTCAGCAATTGTTTGGTATTGATAATGGCGGAAAATCTTTTAATCAGCAAACGGCTCCGGCTAATGGCATAGGTGCTTGTTTTTAGTATAGTTTTATAACTCAATATGCAAAGAAGAAAATTTATAATAAATGGATTTGGGGCTGTAATAGCTAATAGTGTTTTATTGAATTGGTGGCATAGTCAATCAAGCACTCCTTTTTTGAAAAATAATTTTATTACTAACGGGCCGATCGCACCGGTAAGTATTTATAACAATTGGTCATCGTACGATGAGCTCTCGGATAATACGCCGCTAACAGAAGCATTGGCTATGCGTGAATTGGATGAAATAATAAGATTGAAAAAGAATGGTGTTCAGGTAGATTATTATGTGATGGATGCTTTTTGGTTTGATAAAAAAGGAGGATACCGGGAGTGGCACAAAGAGCATTGGCCAAACGGTCCGGGCAAATGGTTTGAAACCTGCCAACAGAATGATATAAAACCCGGCATGTGGTTTTCTACCAACTATATCGGTTCAGGTACAAAAACTTTTTTAGAACCAGTTGCCGAATGGAAGGATTCATTGGCTACAGATCCCAATACCGTTTGCTTATTTACCGGTGGTTATTTGAAACATTTAAGCGAAACATTACAGCTTTGGTATGATAAAGGTGTAAGATTATTCAAGTTTGACTTTGCATATTTTGAAGCTGCTACTACCGCCGTAAAAAAAGTACACCTGCCGGATGAAATTAGAGAAATGAATAAGCTGGCGCTGATGGATATGCTCAAGCAGTTTAGAGAGAAGAATAATGATATACTAATAACAGGCTATAATGGTTTTGGAGGCGATATGGAAAATACATACCTCCCATTCAGAAAAACGGTGGATGCGCGGTGGATGGAAGTATTTGATACGATGTATTGCGGTGATCCTCGTTTTTCAGATGTGCCTGCTATGAATGTGTGGAGATCGCAGGATATTTATTCAGACCATATGGTTCGGCAATTTGAATACAATGGATTGCCTTTACGCAGAATAGACAACTGTGCCTTCATGACCGGTAAAACTGGCACCTGTTATTATCGTGCGGCTAATGCATGGAAGGGGATGTTGATTCTTGAGCTGGCACGTGGTGGTTGGGTGAATGTATACCATGGTAATATGGAGTTGATTAACGATGCTAATGCCAAATGGTTTGCACGGGCACAACAAACTTTTTTTGAGCTGCAACGATATGGTTTGTTCAGCACCTTCGGCGCGATGCCCGGTTCGGCTATGCCTTACGGTTTTAAAGCAGAAGGGGTTAATGGTGCAGTCATTACTATAGTCAATCCTTCGCAATCTATTGCTACTATAGAAATGCCTGTAAAAGAGTATAGTGAAAGTGCGATCATGTATGCGGATGGCGGTTATAAACCGTCTGTTAAAAATAAAGCGCTGCAGTTAGGCCCGGAACAATTGGTTGTAGTTGGCTTTGGAGCATATGCGCTTGAAAAATATAATCTCGGTATTGATGAAACTATTAAAATCCCGTTTAGCATTCAAAAAACAGATACGGTATTTAATGCAACAAAAGAAAATACAATTGCAGCCACCGTTACTGTGGCAAAACAAAAATATATCCGCATTATTTTTCAGCAATATGGCGCCGATGGATTACCTCGCCGTTCCTGGGGTGGCGCTCCGCCTGATGGCAAAAAGATGGATGCATTTATGAAGATCACAGTAACGCAGGGAAAGAAAAATATTCCGCTGCACATTGAATATGATAAAATGATATGGAGTGGGTTGTCGTGGGCTGCCGGTGAAATTAACCCTAAAGATATAGATGCAACAAAACCACTGGAGATAGCTTGTTCCTCAACGGAAAAAGATAAATTAACGCTGAGGGCAACTGTATATGAAGTGGCGTATTAAAACATTATTAAAACGATTGTATGAAATATTTGGTTGTAGTAATTTTTGCTTTAGCCACCCAATTATTATTCGCGCAAAAGCAAACTGCGTTTGAACCCGGTGAAGTATGGAACGATACAGAAGGTAATCCAATCAATGCGCACGGTGGAGGATTGCTATATTATAACAACACCTATTATTGGTATGGCGAATACAAGAAAGGCACTACCTACAGAGTAGCCTACGTTACCAGTTGGGAAGACTACCGGGTGCCTGCAGGTGGCGTATCCTGCTATTCTTCCAAAGATTTATTGAACTGGAAATTTGAAGGCGTAGTGCTAAAACCCAATACCACAGATAGCAGTCATGATCTGCATACCAGCAAAGTAATTGAGCGCCCCAAAGTGATCTATAATAAAAAGACAAAGAAGTTTGTAATGTGGATGCATATAGATACGGAGGATTATGCTTACTCACGCTCTGGTGTAGCCGAGAGTGATAGCCCAACAGGTCCATTTGCATTTATTAAAAGCGAAAGACCAAACGGTGCCATGGCGCGGGATATGACCATTTTCCAGGATGATGATGGCAAGGCATATCATTTCTTTTCTTCAGAAAACAATGCTACCATGCATGTTGTTTTGCTGAGTGATGATTATTTATCACACACCACTACAGAAAAAAGAATTCTCATCGATCTTTCCCGCGAAGCACCTGCCGTATACAAGTACAATGATAAGTATTACCTTGTTTCTTCCGGCTGTACAGGTTGGTCGCCCAATCCTGCATCCTATGCCGTGGCTGATAACCCACTTGGCAAATGGACACAGTATGATAATCCCTGTAAAGGTGAGGATGCTGACTCAACCTACTTTTCTCAAAGCACCTATGTAGTACCAGTATACGGGAAAAAGAACGCTTTTATTTTTCTGGCAGACAAATGGAACAAGCTTGATCTTGAAGATTCAAGATACGTGTGGCTGCCGTTGATAATGAGGAATGACAAACCGGAGATCCAATGGGTAGATCAATGGAACCTGTCTTTTTTTAAGTAAGATTGTTATAGATACAAATCGAACTGCTGTGCGTGGCGTCCCTGACTGCCGTCAGGCAGGCTCGCTTCGCAATATTATGTTATCGCCTCCTGGCGACTTAAAGATACTATTACTTATTTGTCCTTATTTTTGTCCATTGATTCTTTTAAAATGAGTAAGAAAGTTGCGGTTTACAGAAGAGAACGGTTTAATGCGGCACACCGGCTATTTAATCCTTCATGGGATGATGCCACAAATTTTAAAGTATTTGGTAAATGTGCAAATCCTCACTATCATGGACATAACTACGAGCTGGAAGTAAAGGTAGTGGGCGAACCATCTGTGGATACAGGTTATGTAATGGATCTGAAAGTATTGTCTGATCTTATTAAAGAAGAAGTGATCGAGCGGTTTGACCATAAAAATCTTAATCTCGATACTGTTGAATTTAAAAATCTCAATCCTACTGCTGAACATATCGCCATCGTAATTTATGAGCTGCTTCGTCCGCGCATAGATCAAAAAAATGACGTACAGATCCGGTTATATGAAACACCAAGAAATTTTGTAGAATACCCTGTATAGGTATGCAGGGTATATAGTTTATCGTTCACTTTTCAATTGATGGTATGGCATACAAAAAAATGGAACAATACGATGATAGCACAACTGCATCATTAACCAACACCTATAAACAGGCATTGGGTTTATTAGGTGAAGACCCGGAGCGGGAGGGATTATTAAAAACCCCCGAACGTATGGCAAAAGCGATGCAGTTTCTTACACAAGGCTACCAGCAAAGCTCACGCGAAATACTCAACTCCGCCAAGTTTCACGAGCCGATCAGTGAGATGATCATTGTAAAAGATATTGAAGTATACAGCATGTGCGAGCATCATATGCTTCCTTTTTTCGGCAAGGCACATATAGCCTACATTCCCAATGGCTGGATAACAGGTTTGAGCAAAATAGCCCGCGTGGTAGATGTATATGCCCGCCGCCTGCAGGTGCAGGAGCGGCTGACCACACAAATATTAGACGCTATAAAAGATGCTTTACAACCATTGGGTGTAGCTGTTGTTATTGAAGCGTCTCATCTTTGCATGATGATGCGTGGTGTGCAAAAGCAAAACTCGGTTACCACTACTTCTGCTTTTTTTGGCGAGTTTGAAAAAAATGAAACAAGAAGTGAATTCATCAGGCTGATAGGATCAGACCTGCATTAAGCACTTGCTATCAAATATGCCTGCCATGAAGTATTCAATCATTCCCGGTATAATAGGATTATTGTTTTGTTGTAGCGCTATTGCTCAAAGCGATAGTGTATACATGTTCAGTTATTTTAAAGAAAATGGACAGGATGGATTGCATTTGGCCTATAGTAAAGATGGCTACAGTTTTCAAGCATTAAAACACGACAGTTCCTTTTTGCAACCTATATTTAGTAAGGATAGGTTGATGCGCGATCCCTGCATCATCAGGGGGAATGATAATCTTTTTCATATGGTGTGGACGGTGAGTTGGAGTGAAAAAGGAATTGGGTATGCATCTTCTCCCGACCTGGTGCACTGGAGCAAACAGCTTTTTATTCCCGTAATGCAATACGAGCCGAAGGCGCTCAATTGCTGGGCTCCTGAAATTACTTACGATACAAAGAACAAACAGTATATCATCTATTGGGCAACCAGTATTCCAGGCAGGTTTACCGCTACAGATTCGTCTGGCGATGGAAACTATAATCACAGGATGTATTATGTAACCACCAAAAATTTTACATCATTCAGCAAGGCAGCTTTGTTGTACGATAAAGGATTTAATACAATCGACGCTACCATTCAGCCTGACAATGGAAAATACATTATGTTTCTGAAAAACGAAACCAAAAGACCGGTTGCTCAAAAGAATTTGCGCATTGCCGTTAGTGACCGCATCAGCGGTGGTTACAGCGCAGCTTCAGCACCTATTACAGGTGCTTACTGGGCAGAAGGTCCAACAGTCACCAAAGTAAATGGCGAGTGGATAGTGTACTTTGATAAATATATGGATCATAAATATGGTGCCGTAGCATCCACTGATCTGAAACGATGGACAGACATATCAGATAAAATTTCTTTTCCTGATGGTGTACGGCATGGAACTGTGTTCAAAATATCAGCAAAAGAATTCGCCGTTTTTTCTCAACAATAAAAATCAAGTTACTTTTAACGCAAAAATTATTATTCATGAAACATGCTTATGTATTTCCGGGTCAGGGTTCACAATTTTCAGGAATGGGTAAAGAATTGTATGAGAGCAATGCCGGAGCAAAGCAGTTATTTGAAGATGCCAATGCCATAGCTGGATTTCGGATTTCAGATATTATGTTTACAGGCTCTGATGAAGATCTGAAACAAACCAAAGTAACACAACCCGCTATCTTTTTACATTCTGTTATTCAATATAAAACACTCAGTAATGTGGTGCCGGATATGGTTGCCGGGCATTCGCTCGGCGAGTTTTCGGCGCTGGTTGCCAATGGCGCATTATCATTCGAGGATGGATTGAAATTGGTTATAGTAAGAGCCAATGCCATGCAGAAAGCCTGCGAGATCAATCCTTCATCAATGGCGGCAGTATTGGCATTGGATGATGCCAAAGTAGAAGAAGTATGTGCAGCCATACAAAATGAAACAGGGGAGATAGTAGTACCCGCAAATTATAATTGCCCTGGTCAGTTGGTGATCAGTGGCAGTACAAAAGGCATTGAAATTGCCATTCAACGTATGAAAGAAGCCGGCGCTAAAAGAGCATTGGCTTTACCGGTTGGTGGTGCGTTTCATTCGCCATTGATGGAACCTGCAAAATCTGAATTGGCTGCCGCTGTTGAAGCAACCACATTCAACATGCCATCCTGCCCGGTATACCAGAACTTCACAGCATTTCCTGTAACTGATCCAGCTACCATAAAAAGAAATATCATTGATCAGTTAACCGGCGCCGTTAGATGGACACAGAGTGTTCAGAAAATGATAGCGGATGGCGCAACAAAGTTTACAGAAGTTGGTCCTGGTAAAGTATTGCAGGGATTGATCGGCAAAATTGATAAGACGGTAGCGGCACAAGGTGCATAGTCGTCAAATAGAAGTTTGTGGATAAGCATATAAAATCGTTTTATGTAATGCTTTTGAATAGTGCATCCAATGCCTATAAAAACAGCTTATGGGAAGGATACTATTGTTTGTCATCTTTCTGTCGTCAATCTCGGGCGCCCTTACAGCTCAGAATAATATTAAAAATGCCAGGCAACAGAGCTGGCAGAAATTCGTATATCGTATTTCATCTGACACTGCAGAGAAATATGTGGATGAAGGAATTGCCAGCCCTGACTATTACCTGGATAAGCAGCCATTTGTAGTATGGCACACTGACTCTGCTCAGTACGAAGCTTTACCTACCGGCAATTACATCATAATAGGTGTGAATGATAATGAATTAACTGCGCAATATTATTGCAGCAGTAATCTTCGCGTATTCCCAATCAATAACCAGCACCGGGTACAATTAGAGATTAAAGATTCAGTGGGGCAATTAGTGACGGATGCGATGGTGTGGATGAACAAACGTGCTGTTTTATATAATAGCATCAGCAACGCTTTTGTTATACATAAAAAAAAGTTTGAAGAAGCCACGCTGAAGATAGCAATACCGGGTGATACGCTTTTTTTGTCACTAAGCGCTATGGATGAGATGGAACAATCTTCATGGACACAATGGTGGAATAACTGGACGTATACAAAGCTGGGAAGGATAGTAAGTTTTCCTTACAGAAAGATAAAAATGATGGCAACTACACCATCTGATTATTGGTTTAGAAAAGCGAAAAAGATATACAGGAATGGGTATATGGTTTTTAACAAACCTAAGTATATGCCACTTGATACGGTAAAATTAAAGGCATATATTCTCAACAAAAGAGGAAATCAATATAAGAACAGTCTTGACATTTACCTGCAATACTATTTAAAAAATGCATGGGCTGAAAAGCAATTAGCCAATGTAAAACCAGTAACTAAGGGAGATTACCTGTACGAATTTTTATTGGGTGATTCATTAGAGTCTGATAAAACCTATACGATTGTTTTTAAGAATAAAAGAGGAAAAGAAGTGATGCGGGGCAGTTTTGCAATTGAAGATTACCTGCTGGATGAAGTAAGCACTTATACAGTCCGGTCAGAAAAAGAACATTACTACAGCAACGATAGTCTTTGTTTTTATGCCAATGCCACAGATGCAAACGGCTTGTCGCTATTGGATGGCAAGGTAAATTTTTACCTGGTTACACAAACCATTGATCAATTTTATAAAGAGCGTTTGTTCGTTGCAGATACTTTGTGGAAGGAAACCAAATCCCTGGCTGTACAGGGTGATACAAAGTTTGTAATACCAGCGGGAGTGCTTCCCAACGCAGACTTATCTATTGAAGCAGTGGCTGAGTTCAGAAACAGCAATAATGAATTGCAAACAAAACAGGTATCATTCGAATATATAAGTGAAAGCAAAACGATAAAAGTGTGGCAGGAAGGAGCGTATATAGTGGCTGATTATCTAGAAAACGGGATCCGCTTAGCGAAGGAAGGCTATCTCGTTGATGATGAGAATAAGCCCGAAAGAAAAATGCATTTCCCTTTCAGGGAAAAACTGAACCCATATTTCAGCAATTATAATTTCAGTATTAAAGATTCAACCGGGAAAAAAATTATTAAGGAAGATTATGAAGTAGAAAAAAATTATCGTTTGAGTTTTGGCCGGATCCAGGATAGAGATACTTCTGGTTTTACGCTGTACAATCCTTATGCTATTCCGGTACACTATGCTGTGTTTGATGGAAACAAAATGATAGGCGCTGGCACAGATACTTCCACATTAATTAATTGGAAGAGGATATTGCCAGAAAAAAGAATATTTAATGTAGAATGGAATTACATATGGGCGGACGAAGAACAAAAAGGAAATAGAACGATTGCTTTATTAGACAAGATATTGCATACTACCATTACCAGTAATGAGGTTGTATATCCGGGGCAAACGGATACCATTACGGTATCTGTTGCTGACTATAAAGATCGTCCTGTAAAAAATATGAATCTTACTGCGGTTAGCTATAACAGTCAGTTTAAAAATGCTATCAGGGTTCCGGAGCCGCCTTACCTGCAAAGGTTTCGTGGTAAACGCAGAATATTGTTTGACAAATATGAAATGGATGATGTTTCATTCACGGATCAATTTGTATTAGGTAAGCATCAACAATGGCGAAAAAAGTTTGGACTTGATACTATGTTGTATTACCGGTTTTTATTTCCTGATACAGCATACCTCTATGCTTCTATGTTTACCAATGAAATTATTCCGCAGGTATCTGTGCATGTTGTTCAAAAAGGAGTACCGCAGGAAATTTATATGCTGTACATCAATCGTGATTTTGTTTGGTACAATGGTGCAACCGATAAAAGCAATTATGCTTTTGAAGCGCAACCTGGCTATGCACAGATTGCATTTCGCTTAAAAGATAAATATGTAGAGATAGACAGTATTTATTTACAACCCTTCTATAAACATGATATTGTTTTTGATTTGGATAGGCTGCCTTCAAATGCCTTCCAGGAGCCGCGCCCGGAATATTATACCAGCCCGGAAAAAGATCTTTTAGAAAGACACCTGTTGAAACTGCAGGATGACAACAGAACCAATAATGGCTATATATGGCAGAACAGCCGGCTGGTATATCTGGATATTGCAAAGCCACATATTGTTGGTCCCTTTAATACTACAGACAGTCTCCAGTTTTTTAAGCCCGGCGGTTTTGATCTTAAGTTCATGCTTGAGCGGGGATATGAATACAGGTTAAGTTCTAAAATGGCACGGCTGGAACCAAGGCTTTTATTTCCTGCTATTGAACCTGCTTTATTGCCAAAAGTGGAGAAAACAAAATGGATATTGGGAGACACAATAGTAGCTCATCCTCTAATACAATACAATGAAAAAATAACAAAGCGATCTTTTCTTCCGGTGAATGATAACGACTGGAAATCTTTTAATGATGGAACAGGAAAATTATCTTTCACCATACAAAGGGACAGTAGTTTTGAATATGCGATATTGCATACTTCTGCAAAAGATACCAGCATCACACGGGTAAAACAATATTCATTAAAAGGGTTTCAGCATCTTCTTCCGGGCAATTACACACTTATACTGGTTACAAAGCATGGTTACTTTTTACAGGTTAATAATATTGAGATTAAAGAAAATGGAACTACTTGTGTGCGGGTGATTGATACTGTGTATACAAGTAACAATTTGTTGATGGATGAATTAATTGAGTTGAACGAAAAGAAATCAAACATCCCGGATGCTGCTCCTTCCACCAGGGACGGGCATATTAAAATAACATCACCATCACTACTATCAGGGTTGCCAATGCCCAAAGGAAACGCGTCGGTATCTGGAGTATTAAAGGATGCAAAAGGTAAAGCGCCTATCCAGGGTGCCACAGTTATGATAAAAGGGTATAGAAGAGGTACTTTAACTAACGCTGATGGATACTTTAAGTTGGATAGTATAATGCCAGGAGATTATGTAATTGTTTTTGCGAGCGTAGGATATGAGCTGAAAGAGTATGCAGTGCATGTAGAGGATAATGCAAATCAAATAATAGATGCTGCTTTAAAAATGTCAGAGAATCATCTGTCAGATGTGGTAGTAACTGGTTATGGAACTACAAGGAGTAAACGATCTCTTGCTTATGCGATATCAACCGTTAAGGAAGAAGTTATCACAACATTGCAGGGTAAGGCTGCTGGAATCATTATTACGGATGCCCCTGGTAGTAATGTGTCTGTCAGAATAAGAGGAGCGTCTACTTTGATGATAGATGCAAAACCAATGTATGTAGTAAACGGTGTGATGATGGATGAATTGCCACAAGGACTCGATACTGCCAACATGAAGATAAGTATTTTAAAAGGAGAAGTTGCCATTCAACTATATGGTGAAAGAGCTGCCGCAGGTGTTATACTTATTAATTCAGAAGATTTTATGCCTAATACAGTGAGATCAACATTCAGGGATTATGCATTCTGGCAACCCAATTTATTTACAGACGATAATGGAAAAGTAAAATTTGCGGTTAAGTATCCCGATAATATTACAAGCTGGCAAACGTATGTAATTGGAATGGATAAGAAGAGACGAATTACAAAGTCTACAACCTTGGTAAAGTCTTTAAAGCCTGTGTTGGCGCAGCTTTCAAGTCCCTCCTTTTTAATAGAAGGAGATACTGCAATGGCAGTGGGCAAAGTGGCAAACCGATCTGCTGCACAGGTTACCTTGCAAACAAGTTTTGCAGTAAATGATAAAGTGATAAAACAGGATCAAAAAAATGTACAGCCCAATGAGGCATTAACGGAAGCTTTGCCTGTTTCTGCATCCTGTAGCGATTCACTAAACATTCAATATACTATACATGCAGAGAATGGTTATGGAGATGGTGAGTTGAGAAAAATACCAGTATTTAAAAAAGGCATTACTGAAACAAAAGGCATGTTTTGGGTATTTGATAAAGATTCAACGATTGTTTTTAGGCCAGATCCCAATGCGGGGAAAGTTGTTTTATACGCACAAAATAATACATTAGATTTATTGCTCGACGAACTGGATCTCTTAAAAAAATATCCATATTTCTGTATGGAGCAAACAGCGTCTAAGCTTAAAGGTTTGTTAATGGAAAAGCAGGTACGCAAGGCATTGCATCAGTCATTTAATGAAGAAAAAGACATCGCAAAACTGTTGAACAAAATACAAAAGGCACAACATTTTGATGGATCCTGGAGCTGGTGGCAAAATGGAGAATCAAATGTTGCTATTACCAATTATGTAACACAGGCTTTACTGTTGTTAAAACAAGACGTGTTGGTTCAAATCAATATCAGGAATGCTACACTGTATTTACAACAGCGCATACCTTATCTAAACAAACGTGAATTGTTGCCTGTACTTTTTACACTGAGCGAAGCCGGGCATCAAATGGATTACCAGGCTGTTTTACAACAATTTTCTTTTGATTCGCTTTCCATTCACCAGCAATGGCAGTGTATCAAAATTCTTCAAAAGCAACAGCTTTCTTATCAAAAGAAACTGGAGCATGTAATGAGTCAGAAGCGTGAAGGCTTTTTAGGTAGCTTGTATTGGGGTGATGATTCGTATTGGTGGGAATCCAATGAAATAGCTACTACTGTACTTGCTTATACCGTATTGGAACAGGAAGAAAAATATCGCCCCTTATTAAAAAATATCATACAGTTTTTTCTGGAGAGAAGAACTAACGGTAGATGGAGAAACACGGTAGAATCCGCAAGTATCGTGTCGGCTATATTGCCTGAAATACTCCGGCAGAATGCGCTTTCTTCCACAAAAGGAATTCTTACTATCAAAACAAATACAACAGACGCAGTTGACAGCTTTCCTTATAAAAAAACAATTGCTATCACTGATCAACCTATAACAATAAGCAAATCCGGCGGCGGCATTCAATATGTTACTGCATGGCAACAAATTTTTAATACACAACCACAAGCCGTAACCGATAAATTTCAAATCAATACTTCCTTTCAGAAATCAGGCAAAACACTGGTCTCATTAACCGCCGGTGAAAAGACTACTTTAAAAACTACGATCAAAGTGTTGAAAGATGCTGATTATGTACAATTGCAAATCCCGATTCCGGCAGGTTGTACCTATGCAGAGAAGAACCAGGATATTTGGAATATGCACAAAGAGTTTTTGAAAGATAAGTTGATAATATTTGTGGAGCACATGAATAAAGGCGATTACGATTTTGAAGTTGAACTCGAGCCTCGTTACACGGGTAGCTATCATTTGAATCCTGCAAAAGCGGAGCTGATGTATTTCCCTACTTTTTATGGGAGAAATGAAATGAAGCGGGTTGAGATTAAATAAAAACTTCTGACAAAGCTAAAAGAAAACCTATGAGGTTTGCAGCGCGGCTATCCTCTCCGGCAAAACTCATAGGTTTAAATGCAATTACCATTTGCAAAATCTTTTTTGTTTGTGCATTATCCTTCGATAAGTAAAATACTTTCCACAGGTCATTACCGTTTTCCCAACACAATGTTCGGATTATGAAAAAGCTATTGTTCCTTCCTTTATTATTCGTTTTGGTAAAAAATGTAGAAGCCCAAAATAATCGGTATACCAGTAGCCCATCATCATTTAGTCTTGACACATTGTTTACCGCTATAAACAGCAGGGAAGATGTAATTAATATTACAGTGAGTAATCCCGGTGAAGCCCCCAGGAAATTTATTGCAGAGATTGTAGCTGTAGAAGGAGAAAATAGCGACTGGGCGATTGTGTACTCTGCTATAATCAACCAGGATAGTTATTTCCTTAAACAATGGAGGGATGGAAAAAAATTAACCGAGAAAAGAAATATTAGATTTGTATTACCTCACTATAATAAACTATATCTGAATATTGATGCTGACGAAGCAAAAGATTTTAGCTTTAAAATAAACGGTCAACCAATACAAAATGGAATGTCCGTTCGCCTTCGTGTAACAGCGCTTGATAATAATGAAGTTGCATACTCCCCCATATTTTATATTTATAAACAACCTTCTTAGAAATAAGCACAAATAATAATAAAGGCTACTGCTCAATGCGGTAGCCTTTAAAAGTAATTATCGGTTTACTCATATTTTACTTCATCCACCAAACTTTTATATCAGAGGTATTGCCACCAATTTTAGCGATTTGAGCCTTGTAATTATCTGTATTGTTTACAGCTTCATCTTGCGCGTAAGGCAAACGATAGAATGTTTTATAAGTTGCCGAAGGATTACTTGCGGGGTCAACAGGTGTATTACCTGTTCTTCTCCATAAGTTAAATGCTAACCACGGTTGCCTGAAAAATGAAAGCCATTCCTGCGCATAAATTTTTGTAACTGCGTCATCTGCACTGCCGGTAAATTTCACTTTTGCATTATTGAATAATGTATTCATCTGCGCAGTGCCTGGCGCAGGCGGAGCTACAGCGCTCCAGTTTTCCGTTGCATCGTTTGTTTTTGCTGCAATATTGTACCAAAAGTTTACAGACGCTGTAATGCCTGCTTTATATTCTGTTTCTGCTGTGGTTAAGTTTTGTGCAACCCCTAACCCACGTGCATAGGCTTCTGCCTTCAAAAAGTGTACTTCGCTGGCTGATAACATTTCTTCGGGTATATACCAATTATCTCTGATAATATACCAGTTGAAAGGAGAATAAATGCAATCATTTTTATCAGTAGGATCAGTAGCTGAAAAATAAGCATTGATATTATCGCCTGTACTTACACCAATGGTATAAGGTGCCCAGTTGCCCGCCTGGTTGGGTTCTACAAATAATTTAGCTCTTGGATCAAATATTCCACCATCGGTATTATTATCAGATACCATATTCCACATAGTACTGCTCATGCGGGCAAAGCCAGTACCACCTGATGAAAAGCTCCACCATCTTCCACCCAGGTCAACGCCACCGAGAGAGGCAGGCCACATGGCAATATCTTCACCATCTTCCACCAATGGTTTTCCTCCGCTTATAGCATCCTGTATAATCGGATTTGCAGTGGTAGGATCTTTTTCCACCATCAGCATAGCCTGACGTAAACGCAACGAGTTCGCGAATTTCAACCACTTGGTCATATCACCTTTTAAGAAGGTATCAAAAGTACCCAATGATTCATACGCGTTGCCTGCAGCTGTTGTTGGATTGGCATTGGTATTGATATTGTCTACAGCCCATTTAAGATCTGTAAGCAAAGAATCATAAATAGCCTGCTGTGAGTCATAGGAAACTCTGAAGTCAACTGCATTTCCATTGTATGCCTGCCCAGCATTGAAATAAGGAATATCTCCAAACTGATCTGTAACCCTGAATGTTTTATACGCTTTTAATATATAAAGTATAGCCTGAATGTTAGTCATACTTTCTTTATCTGCCACCGCATTAATTTTATCCTGCGATAGCTTAATATTCTGAAGCGTTGAATAATAATCGTTCCAGATATCGTTTACACCGTTTGCCAGCACATAACCAGAAACACTGGTACCTGCGGCCAACTGTGTAGCTACATAATAGTAATCGTTGTGTACAGAAGCCTGTTCCTGCCATTTCAAAAAAAGTGTACCCATTATTCCATTCATCAATGGACCAATGGTGGTAGAAGAAGGCTTGTCATGAGTAGCGTTCAGCTCCTGGTAATCTTTTGTACAGGAACTTACCAACAACGCCGTTGGTAGTATAAGAACTAATAATTTCTTTAAAGGAATCATATTATTAAGATTTTTCCGTGAATGATTTCGTTAACGGTTCATTTTAGAACGACAATCTTACCTGAAAGCCAAGAGAGCGAACACCTGGCAAAGAGGCAAACTCAATTCCCTGTGCATTACCTGCACCATTTGATCCCTCAGGATTAATGTTATTGGGTAAAGAACTATACAGGTAAAAAAGATCTCTCCCCACCAACGAAATAGAAGCTGCCTGGAAAGCACGGGTCTTTTTTACAATATTGCCTGGTATAGCATAGTTGATAGAGATCTCTCTCATCTTAACCCAGGTATCTTTAAACACACCTGTGCTATGTATCCATTGGCTGTTGTTAGGTCCACTGCTCCATACACCATACTGCATGTATTTATAGTAATAATGTACTACCGTATTGTTTACTGTTCCATCAGGAAAAACGCCCGGCAGAATTACACCTATGTTAGATGTAGTACCATCAGGTGAAGTATAAGGTAATCCGCCGCCATCTCTTTCTTTTAATGTTTGTGGCGCTGTACCCTGCTGCATAGTTGATGCGTAAGTACCAGACCACATATCTCCGCCAATTTTAGCATCTACTAAAGTGCTGATGGAAAGTCCTCCTTTAAATGAGAAAGTATTGGTAATACCACCTCTTAATTTTGGTGTGGCGTTTCCTATTGGTACTGTGTTGGGAGTAGCCTGGTATACAGTTCCCTTCATTTTGGCTGCAGTCTCTGCGCTTACACCGAAATTCTTCATGATCATCGCTTCATCTTGTAACAACGGCAGGTGAGATTTTGGATCGTATATATAATCATAGCTCATAATAGCGCCAAACTCCTGTCCCACAACGGCAGAAATATATACACCACTTCCTCCCCAGATATTGTTCATATCTACTCTTGTAGCGCCTGGTGTTAATGATAACAGTTTATTGTAATTGGCTGATAAGTTCAGTGCAGCATCCCATTTAAATATTGGGTTATCAATTATTTTACCTCTGATAATGGTTTCCCATCCTGAATTTTCCAACACGCCGGTATTCACTGTTATGCTTGTTACACCGGAGGTAATTGGCAATGGAGAATTCAGCAATTGTTGTGTAGCACGGCCGTGGTAATACCTGAAATCAATATCAAGGCGATTATTAAAGAAGCCAAGGTTAACACCGAAGTCTGCAGTTTTATTAATCTGCGGTTTGTAATGTACTGCTGGCAATGAACCCGGTAAACTGGATGTAGGAGAGCCCGCAAAGCTTCCTGGTGTATAAATGGTATTGATTACATAAGGTGGTACATCTGTTGACCCCTGCGCATACGCTGCTCTTAATTTACCAAAGCTGAGTATAGAAGGATCGATATGCAATGCATCGGAGAATACGAAGCTCGCTGCTACAGAAGGAAAGAAATAAGACCATTCTCCTTTTGGTAAAGTAGATGACCAGTCATTACGTCCCGTAACATCTAAGTACAAATAATTTTTGTAAGAAAGATTAAGAAACGCGTATGCTGAATTCAATTCGCGGTCATTCCATGTTTCAGAAGGCACCTGACCTGTTTGAACAGTGCCTGAATAGTTATTAAAATAAGTCAGGTAAGGTATGGCATATGTTGTGCTGTTCGTTGCAGAAAGCCCATACAAAGATCTTTTATAAGATGTTCCACCCACTGAAAATTTAGCATTGATATTAGACTTGGCAATATTATCCTTATGCAATGTTGCCAGAAAATCGTAGTTATTAGCAATATCCCTGGTAAGTCCGTTTGCATATTTACCACCTATAGTTCCGGTAGGATCCGTAGGATCATTTACTGCTTTATCTTCATTGTTATTAGCATCTACGCTTGCCCTCAACATAAAAGTTAAAAAGCTGGTAGCATCATAATTCATCTGTACAGAACCAATCAATTTTCTGCGTGTAACATTTTCATTGTTCGCATAAGTGTTCCAGTATAAATATTGTGCACTTCCGTTACCTGCCCATGGAAAGCCGCTGAATTTATTTTGAGATTGATCTGCAAGCCTGTAATTGCCATTATCTGCAAATCCCCTATAGTTTCTTCCATAAGCATATATAAGGTTAGACTGAAGCCCGGCCTCTGTATTACCCAACGCAGGTGCATTGTGGTAAACATTGTTATAGTAAGATGCATTTACCAGGATGTTTACTTTTTGTGTGAGCTTAACACTGGTTCCTATGTTAAAAGAATTTTGCCTGTAACTGGAATTAGGAATGATAGCAGTGTTATTAAGGTTGGTGTATGATGCCCTGATGGTTCCCCATTCATTACCACCGGAAACAGATACGTTATTGGTGAACTGGTTACCGTTTTGATAATATGATTTTAAATTATCTGGTTGTGGAACATCTGCCTTCATGGTTCCATCCCACCATTTAATCATAGTGCCATCCATCTTGTGTCCCCATGAAAGACCTGTGCCAGGCCAGCTCACCTGGTTCCAGGTGTCAATACCGTAAGGGCCTGTGCCGGTTTTAGGATCTACGAATAAACCTGTCCAGCCATCCGTCAACACAGGATTGCCATCTGCGTCGGTATTGTATTGTGGGGCATTCAACGATACCATTCCGCCTGCACCATATTCATTCTGCATTTTTACATAACGGTAAGGATTTACGGTTTTATATCCCAGGTTATAATCTACACCCAGTCCTTCTCTTTTGCTTCCTTTTTTGGTGGTAATTAATATTACACCATTAGCGCCACGACCTCCGTATGCCGCTGCTGCTGCTGGACCTTTTAATACGTTGATGTCTTCAATATCCTGCGGGTTGATTAAATTGATAGCACTTCCCCAATCTTTAGGAGCAGTTACATCCTGTGCTGAACTGGGAATAGTATTATCCATCGGCATACCGTCAATAATAATCAATGGTTGGTTATCGCCACTGATGGTATTATTACCACCAATTATAATTCTTGTACTTCCCCCATCAACGCCATTGGGGCTTGTGATATTTACGCCAGCCATTTTTCCACTCAATGCATTGATTACATTCGGCGCATTGGATTGCGCTACTTCAGCACCTTTAATAGCTTCAGATGAATAACCCAATGAACGTTTCTCTCTTTTTATACCCAATGCGGTTACTACTACTTCGCGCATAGAGTTCTGGGTTTGTTTTAATGTAACATTAATGGTAGATGTATTGCCAACAGTTACTTTCATGTCTGTAAATCCAACAGAAGAAAACACCAATACATCTCCTTCATTGGCATCAATATGAAATTCACCTTTGGAATCCGTTACTTCTCCTTTGGTGGTACCAGCAATATTTACACTCACACCTGGCAAAGGCATTCCGTCTTCGCCCACTACTGTTCCACTGATAGTTTTCACAGTTATACCTGCTGCGTTTTCAGCAGAAAGGTATATGTGCGCTTCGCCTTTTTTAAGAACAATGTGATTACTGATCACCTCAAAATTGATATTGAGTGGTGATAAAATACTAAGCAAGATATCTCCCAGCTTTTCTTCTTTTACCGAAAGCGTAATTTTTTTGCTTTCGGGAATGATATCATTAGCATACGTAAATCCAACTTCTGTAATAGTAGCAATTCGTTTCAGAAAGGATTTAATACTTTCTGCGGAAGCATTGATAGAAACTTTTTTATCTAATACTTCCTGCCCATGTAAAGAGCCCGCAAACGTATACGTAGCAAGGCTTGTAGTTAGTAATAATTGAAGCAGCGTGAATCTCATAACAAATACAGCGGCTTGTTTAAATTTCCGGGTTTTGTTCATAACTTTAAACAGTTTTGTCATTTACAAAAAAAGGGGTGACAGGCTGGCATTTCCAGGTATTTGATAGTGTCTGGAAAATGCTTTTTTGAAGGGCGCAGTGTTCCACCACTGACGCTCTTTTTTAATAAGATGCTATTATGTTTCGGTGATCATGTTTGGAAGATTTGGTTTTTTATTTTGGTTCGACAATTACTTTGTTATTTTTTATTGAATAGCCGGCATTAATTGCATCACAAATGATTTCCATTTTTTCCTCAAAGCTTTCATCACCCAAGTAAGAAGTAACTTTTCGGTTGGCTAATCCCTTTTCATCATATTCTATCGCTATACCATAAGCCTGTTGCATTACGGAAAATATGGTGGTAACGGGTGTTTCTTCAAAATTGAAAAGATGATTTTCTTTATCATGTTTCGGTTTAAAAGAACCGAGATCTCCATCGAATGTAGATGTAGTAAGCGTTTGCGTTTGTGCCTGGTACAACATCTGTTGATTTGGTGTTAGAATAATATTTTCCTGTTTTGTGTTATTTCTTTTGGTTACCGATACTTTTCCTGTATGCACCAATACTTGTACATCGCCCTTATTTTTGCCGGAGCTCACATTAAAGCTGGTGCCTAATACGCGCAATACAATGTCATTCGTGTATACATAAAAAGGTCTTTTTGCATCTTTAGCTACTTCAAAAAATGCGTTTCCTTCCAGTTCTATTTCTCTTTTTTCCTTTTGTAAAAAAGTGATGTGCTTAATAGAAGCGCCGGGTTCTAATGTAACTTTCGATCCATCTACCAGGTATACAACTTTATTTTCGGCAGTAGTGTTTGTTCTGCTGAGCGTATTATCGAGCTGTTTATTTTGAATTGTTGCTGTTGTTTGCGCAATCTTTTCCGCTGTTTTGTTTGCCAGGAAATAATAAGCAATACCTGAAACCAACAGCAGTCCTGATACAGATGCTGCTATGGCAAACCATTTATTTTTTTTTATAGTTTGGGATGATGATTGAATGATAGTGTCGTTCTGCGTATGTGCATCAACATGCTGCCATATTGCATCAGATAATTTTTGGATCTCAGCTTCAGGCATAGATGGCGAAAGCCGGGCTACAAGTTCCCTTGCGTGCATTAAATCAGTTACTTCGTCAGGATGTGCTTCCATCCATTGTTCCCAGTAATCGTTCAATGTTTTATCTTGGTGAGTAACCCACGCAATAAATGCATCGTCGGTAAGGAACTTATTAAACTGATCGTCAAAATGCTCCAAAGTATATAATTAGTATGGTTTTGGTAAAGCGTTCCGTAACAAATGACAACAGCCGGAATTATATACTCAAAAAAACTTAACTTTTTATTTGGAGTATTATTGAGAGCAGAAGAATAGTAAACAATGATGCGAATACGGGCGTCTTCATCCTGTCTTTAATTCGTAACAGGGCTGTATATATTAAATTACTTACAGACTGGTAATTGAGCTGCATCAATGCTGCAATCTGTTCATTAGTGAACCCCTGGTAAAACCTAAGCTGAATCACTTCTTTTTGTCGTGAAGAGAGGCTTGTGATAGCTTTTTCTATAAGCGTGGTTTGCGTTTCGTATATTTCTTCATCTATCATTCTGTCTTCAGCAGATAGATCACTCAAGTCTTCCTCATTTCGTTGAAAAGAGGTGAGGTGTTTTTGTACCGTTATTTTTTTATTTTTTGTTCTTATAAGTTTAAAACGTAAAGATTTGAATAAATAGAACTTTATGCAGTCAACCTCAGATAAGTTTTTGCGTGTATTCCACAATTCAATAAACAAATCCTGTATCGTATCTTTTAATACAATTTCATCATCACAAATTTTTATTCCGTAATTAATTAATGCAGCAATATGCTGTTGATATATAAAAGAGAATGCTTTTTTATCTCCGTCTTTAAACATACGCCAGAGCTCCTGATCTTTTAGATCACTCACCTTGAAATTATCTTTATCTAATAAGAGCATTGAACTTTTGAGAATTTTGTATTAAGATTTGGTTAATTAAATTAAACCATTTAGCTATATGCACTGGTTAACGGTTTACTAATGACATTAAAAGATGATGAGAAATAATTTTGGTTTATAATATAAACTACTTTATTTTTGAAATAAATTACTGATTGTGAGAAAGTTTTATGGTGTTTTTATGATGCTTTGTATTTATTGTGCAGGAGCGGCACAAACAAAAATTTCCGGTATCATTAAGGATAATAAAGGCAAACCTGTTCCCAGCGCCAGCATTGCAATAAAAGATTCCTACGATGGCGCTACTTCTGACTCAACAGGCAGATACTCATTTGCAACCGACGAAAAGGGAAAATTTACATTATTAATAAGTGCTGTAGGTTATAAAACGAATGAGCAATTTATAGATATAACAGGTGCTGACATAGCATTAGACATATCTCTTAAAGAAGAAGTAAGCGAACTAAAAGCCGTAGTGATCACTGCCGGAAGTTTTGAGGCGGGTGACAGAAAAAGAGTAACGGTATTAAATTCAATTGATATGGTAACCACTGCAGGGTCAAATGCGGATGTTACTGCAGCATTAAAAACATTGCCCGGTGCTCAACAGGTAGGAGAGAGTGAGGGATTATTTGTAAGAGGAGGCACCGCAGCCGAAACAAAAACATTTATTGATGGAACGCTCGTTAATAATTTTTTCTACAGCAGTGTGCCTGGCATAGCCCAGCGCGGAAGATTTTCTCCCTTTCTTTTTAAGGGCACTGTTTTCAGTACAGGTGGTTATTCTGCGTTATATGGGCAGGCCTTATCTTCTGCCCTTATTTTAGAGTCGATTGATTTACCCGAACGCAGCTCAAGTGATATTGGTATTTCTGTATTGAGTTTAAATGCAGGTCATCAGCATCTTGCAAAAAATAAAAAATCATCGTGGGGAGTAAGCTATAGTTATGCGAATTTATGGCTGGCTTTTAAAGCCATCAAGCAGCGGCCTGACTACTCAAAAATTCCTGAATATCATACAGGCGATGCCAACTTTCGTGTTAAGACATCTGAAACGGGCATGTTGAAGTATTACGGATATTTTAGCGCCAACAAATTAGGAGTAGGCACGCCCAGCCTTGATACACTTGGATACAAAGATATTTTTAAGCTGAATAATTTTTACATGTACCATAATCTTGCTTATAGAGAAAGCCTGGGCAATGGCTGGAAAATGAATGTTGGACTTTCGTATTCTACCAATAAAGATGATATTAATGGCAGCCTGCAGGATCAGAACAATAAAGAGACAGTGATACCCGGCCTTGAATATAAAGATTTTGCATTGGAAGCGCCTGGCCATTATTTTAATGCAAAAGCTGTAATTGATAAAAGATTGATGGGGATTTCTGTATTGCGTTTTGGAGGAGAGTATAATTACAGCAACGATAAATCGTATTTCACTTTATATAACGGACAAAAATTTACAAGCAGTATTGTAGAGAATATAAAATCGGTTTTTGCGGAAACAGATATTTATATTACAAACGACCTCGCCGCAAAGCTGGGAGGTAGGTTTGAAAATTCTTCATTGCTAAGTAAAAGCAATATCGCACCAAGAATATCATTGGCTTATAAAACAGGCAAGCAAAGCCAGGCATCATTGGCGTATGGTATATTTTATCAGAACCCTGAGAAAAAATATCTTCCTTCACCTGATGCACTTACGTTTTCAAAAGCAACACATTACATTGCACAATACCAGAAAGTAACAAGCAAGGTTACTTTTAGAGTAGAGCTGTTTTATAAAAAATACAACGACCTTATTAAAACAGATGTGATAAATGCGGCGCAGCAGGTTGCTATAAACAATAATGGTTTTGGCGAAGCAAAAGGATTGGAAATATTCTGGCGTGATAAAAAAACATTTAAAGATTTTGATTACTGGATCTCTTATTCCTATCTCGACACAAAAAGAAACTATACAAACTATCCCTATGCTATTCAGCCAAATTTTGCAGCAAAGCATACGGCCTCACTGATCATGAAAAAGTTTGTTACAGAATGGAAAACAGGTTTCAATATGTCGTATACGTATGCGAGTGGCAGACCTTATTATAATATAATGTATGATGGAAATGCTTATAAGTTTACGGATATGGGCAAAACAAAAGATTATCACAATGTGAGCTTTAGCTTAAACTATATACCTGATTTATTTAATAAAGAAAGCAAACGGTTCACGGTATTGGTGCTTTCGGTAAATAATATTTTTGGAATAGACCAGGTGTATGGCTATAACTATTCTTACAATGGTTACAGAAAGGCTGCTATACTGCCGCCTTCAAGAACATTTGTTTTTTTAGGGGCATTTATAAGTTTTGGGATAGACAGAACGGAAGATGCGATAAATAATAATCTTTAAAGCAAGGGTTCATTAAAAATTATATGCTGACCCTGCAGCAATTTATATTTTAAATCATATCCTGCCAGGGAAGGATAAAAAATCAACAAGATGAAAAAGATCAGTTTAATGTTGCTAAGTTTTGTAATGGTAACTTTTGCAATGGCACAGAGTGAAAAGTATACAAAGGCGATGGAAGCAAAATTGGCCCAGTTTGATAGTGTTAAAACCACAGCCGGCTTTATTGATCTCTCCAATGCATTCCAACGCATAGGCGAAGCTGAAAAAACACAATGGCTGCCTTATTATTATGCAGCGCTTGCTTTGTCGAATATTGGCTGGATGGATAACAGCGTAGATAAAGATGCGAACGCAGAAAAAATAAAAGCATTGTGTGCAAAAGCTGAAGCCATAGAAACGAACGCGGAAATATTGTCTGTTAAATATATGGCGGCTACACAGCAAATGCTGGTAGATCCACAAACAAGATGGAGCACCAATGGTGCAGAAGCGAGCGCTGCCTTGCAGAAAGGCCTGCAACTGGATCCTAATAACCCAAGGTTACATTTTTTACAGGCCAGTGGTGTGTTTAATACGCCGGAGCAATATGGTGGCGGAAAAGACAAGGCAAAGCCAATGCTTGAAAAAGCACTCGAATTGTTCAATGCAGAAAAGCCAAAACCTTTGTATCCCCGTTGGGGCAAAAAACAGGTAGAAGATATGCTGGCACAATACAAATAGCAGCTACCGGTTTTTTTATTTTAAAGTTATTATCAGCATGTTTAAAGACCTTGATCCCATATTACATTCTCAACTAAGACTTGCCGTAGTTTCGTTATTGATTAAAGGAGAGGAAGAAGAATTTACTGTTTTGAAAGATAAGACAAATGCCACAGCAGGTAACCTGAGTGTACAGATTCAAAAGTTGAAAGAGGCTGGCTATATAGAAGTTGAAAAAAAATTTAAAGACAACTATCCCCAAACCATTTGTAAAATAACGGTAAAGGGTAAACGTTCATTTGAAGAGTATGCCCGGGTATTACAGGAGTATGTTGGCAAACCAAAATAAAAGAAAGCGCAGAAG
Organism: Agriterribacter sp.; assembly: GCA_047600465.1. Lineage (GTDB taxonomy): Bacteria > Bacteroidota > Bacteroidia > Chitinophagales > Chitinophagaceae > Agriterribacter. The sequence continues at coordinate 223,460 of JASGKU010000004.1, read as the reverse complement.
CAATTCTGCGCTTTAAGGATATTCGAGAAAACGGGGTGATGATGTTATATCCGCTTTAATCAACTTTTGATCAGCGGCATGGTTAGTTGGTCCTTGCTATTTATCAATACTTGTAGTGAATAATTGCCTGGCTTCATAGTGCCTGTTCCTTCCATTTCATAACTGTTAAATCCTTCATCACCTGACTGTTTCTTTTTGAAAACTTCTTTTCCATTCTCATCTGTTATTTTCATTACTATATATGCCCTGCTTTTAAGCTGAACATTAATGTGAAGGTTGTTTAAAAGTGTGTTAGGGGTAACACTTACCAACGACAAGGCATCTGTATCGTACAATTGTACAACCATCAGTTTGGAGTAACTGATATTGCCCTTGTTGTCAATAATTTTTAAACGGTAGAAATTAGTACGGCGAAGCGGGGCTTCATCAGAAAGTTGATATTCTGCCAACACTTTGTTGTCAGAAAAAGTTCCGATAGAATAAAATTGTTTTCCATTGCGGCTGCGTTCTACAATAATACTGTAGCAGCAGTTGCTTTTTACTTTGCAGGCCAGGTCTACTTTTTTGTCAATAGATTGCCCGCTGAAAGAAATGATCTCTACCCGTGATGAATCGGTAGATGATGCTGTGGCGTTTGTGTTCTTTGGTTTGCCTTCGTTTGCCAAAAGTGCATAAGGGTTGGCTGTTGCCAGCATTGTGCAAATGGCAATAGTTTTAATGGTACCGATAAAGTGCTTCATTGTCTCGATGTTTATAGTTGATTATTATACTCGGGTACGGACAATGCTACTAATGCGAATTAAATTACCGGTTTTTAACAAAGGAATTAAATAGTACTCAATGGTGGGTTAATAAAGATATTACTATTTAAGGGGAAGGAATAATATAATTTTAAATAAAGGCCCCTTAGAAAAGGGACTTCTTCCGATTAGGAATTCACAACCTCTATATAAACTCTTAAAAATCTTTTTGTTAGTGATTGATATTAAATAGTGATCTCAACAATTTTGCTGAAAGCAATATTTTCGTTCATATCAATCTGTTTTACTCTGTAGCTCAATCTCTTACCTGTTACACCTTTCAGCTCATCTTTGAACTTATAATTTTTCAGTTCATAGCTGTCATCCAGTGTAAAAAAGATGGCTATCGTTTTAAATTCTGCTTCGCCTTCACTTCTCTGTACTTCAAACTGTTTGTTTTTCAGTTCTTTCGCAGTAGTCCAGGTTATCTCTGCCTTATTGTTTATCAGTTTTACGCTGATGTCTTCAAAATTGCCTGGTGTGTTAGTAATAATTGATGCTGTAGCAGGTTGATGAACAACTTCTGCTTTAGCATATCCAAATAGTATGGTTGCGGCCGCTATGTAAATTAATACGATCAACTTTTTCATTTTTCAATTTTAGAAGTGTGTGAATGATAATGCGGTACAAACTAAATCAGTTTGGTTTTTGAAAGCGATATTGAAAAATGAAATGTTTCAATAGGTAGCAACTTGTAACTACGGTTAAGTGAATGGTTATATTGATGCCGGAAATAAAACTAAAAATGATGGGGATTTAAAAGGCTTTATGTAGGAGTTACACTGGGTGAGATTTTTATATCTCGTGTGTGGATTTGTTTGACAAAAATATGTGTTCAGCCTTCAATAGAAAAAGTTTATTGTGTTTTTTTAGTTGATATACATCAATTAATAATAACCTTCAATTGGCTTGCCATATCAAGGCTTTTAATCAATGTATTATAAATGGATTTGAATTTTACTAAATAAAAAAAGCGCTTTCAAAAGCGCTTTTTTTATAATGATGGATGATGTTATATACTATGCATAAGTTGTTACACCTGGCACTGCTACCGGGTAAAACCCATTGCTGTCGGGCAATACAGGAGGTGCTGCTGCAAAGTCATATACTTTAGGATGAAGATCAAGCCCTGAGTTGATGGCTTTATCCCATTCAATTACCTGCCCGCTGTATGTTGCCATACGACCTAATATAGCTGTCATGGTACTGTGTGCACCATATTCTGCATTGTCAAATTTGTATTGTCCTTTTGCTATTGCTTCAAACAATTCATCATGCTCTGTCTGGTAAGGATTATTTTCTGTTTTCTTATCAAACTGGTACAACACCTTTCCTTTATGATCAACAATATTGGCATCGCCTGCAAATAATTTTCCTTTTGTTCCAACCAGTAATTCATCTACCTTATTCATTGTTTTAGGTTGATGGCGGCATTGGCTGTTTAATATAGAGCCATCTGCGTAGTGAAACTCAACATAATGGTGATCATATATTTCTCCATAATCTTTTCCGGTTCTTACGTCTCTTCCGCCCATGCCTTGTGCTTTTACAGGATGTCCTCCTTTAAACCAGTTGATAACATCTATATTGTGAATGTGCTGTTCGTTGATGTGATCGCCGCACAACCATACAAAATAATACCAGTTACGCATCTGGTATTCCATTTCTGTTTGTCCCGGTTTGCGTGGATGAACCCAAACACCATCGTTATTCCACCATGCCTGTGCAGAAGTAATATCTCCAATCAGATCTTTGCGTTTAAACAACTCACGGTAAGAGTTCTGGTAATGACGTTGTAAACCCACCACTACGTTTAACTTTTTTTGCTTTGCTATTACTGCCGCATCCAATACTCTTTTCACACCGGCAGGATCGGTAGCAACCGGTTTTTCCATGAAGATATGTTTGCCTTGTTTTACTGCTTCTTCAAAATGAATGGGGCGAAATCCCGGAGGGGTAGCCAATATTACCACATCTGCTAGTGCAATGGCTTGTTTGTATGCATCAAATCCAACAAACTTCCTGTCTTCAGGCACATCAACACGTTTTGCATCTATTTCACCAGAAGTTAATTCTTTATAAGCGTTATCCAACCTGTCGCGGAAGGCATCTGCCATGGCAACAATTTTCACATTCTGTTTGGTGCTCAAAGCCTGTGTTGCTGCACCGGTTCCACGGCCGCCACAACCTACAAGCGCTATTTTAATGGTGTCGTCTGCACCCGAAAAGAAATTAGCTTTTGACAGAAGAGGCGCGGCAATTAAGCCTCCTGCAAGCAAGGAAGAATTTTTTACAAACTCCCTGCGGGTTGTTTGATTGGACTCATTTTGTTTCATATACCTTGGTTTTATTATTATAATTAAAAAGCAATCATTTTTTTAAATACTTATCGTAAAAGGCTTCCGCTTCTTCTGCAGTAGGTTGCTGCAAAGGGCGAACAATACGAAATCCTACAAACATTGCATCTGTAAGCCACCAGCGGCTTCTGGGTATTTGCGGATCTCTTTTATTCCACGAAGGTTCAGAATGCTGGCGGTTGCCGCTTCTTAAACTTCCTTCGCCGTCAAGATAGCTACCACCGCGCACACTTCTTGGGTAACGTGTTGCAGGCGGAATAACAGGTTGAACAGCATTGTCGCCTATCTTTTCAAAATATTTTTCATCATATTGATCCAATGTCCATTCAGCCACATTTCCCAGCATATCATATAAGCCCCAGGCATTGGGTAACTTTTGACCAACCTTTTGATATTTGTTTTTGCTGTTGCCCTTAAACCACGCATACTTGCCAAGATCTTTTGCATTATCTCCAAAAGGATATACAGTTGTTGAGCCGGCACGGCAAGCATATTCCCATTCTGCTTCGCTGGGTAACCTGTAAAATACACCTGTTTTTTTATAGAGCCACCTGCAAAACATCAATGCTGCATCCTGGCTCATACTGTTTACCGGATAGCCACCGGTTTTACCCATGCCCCAGCTTAAGTCGATGTATTGTGGTGTAGGTCTGGTTACAGCATCAACACCTGATCCTACAGAAGTAGCTTCGTCTCTGAAGAAAGCATCAAATATATCATGCGTTACTTCATAAGCGCCCATCCAGAAAGAACCTACACTCACTTTTTTAGAAGGCAATTCATCTGGTTCTTTTTGCGGATCACTATCAGGGCTTCCCATCATAAAAGAACCTTCTTTTACAGGCACCATTTTAATTTCAAATGAGGTGCCGGGAACTTTTTCACTATAAGGAGCAAAATCTTGTTGAGTAGTTGTTTGAGCAGTGCAAATATTAAATGTCAATATGATCAATACGCTTGTGAGTCCAGCCTTTTTCACTCTAATGTAATTTTTTATTGAGGGGGAAAGATAAGAAAAGAAACGATACTGATCTTCATTTTTCTGGATGGAAATGCATTAACAAATACTTTAAAATGCGATAAAAATGTTTGATGTTTTTGTGATAGTTGCTTTACTTTTAAAGCCAAAAACCATAATTCCATATGCAACGCAGAAATTTTTTACAAAACGGTCTCTTAGCCGGCGCATCCGCCCTGGTAGGTTCATCGGTGGTGGCAGGGGAAAACGGCCAACCACAGCCCTCTTTAAACGGAGCAGAAAAAACATTTAATCTTAATTATGCTCCCCACGACGGCATGTTTCAAAACAACGGAGGCAAAGACTTTATTGACCAGATAAAATTCATGTATGACCAGGGCTTCCGTTCAATAGAAGATAACGGGATGACTGGGCGCAGTGTGGAGCAGCAAACAAAAATTGGTGAAACGCTTGCAAAGCTGGGTATGGTTATGGGCGTATTTGTGGTACCTAAAGGTGGTAATGGAGAAAATACACTAACTGCAGGGAAAAAAGAAAACGTTGAAATCTTTTTAAAAGGCTGCCGCCAGAGCGTTGAAGTGGCTAAAAGAGTAAATGCTAAATGGGTTACAGTAGTACCCGGCGATTTTGAAAGAGACTTACCAATCGGTATACAAACCGGAAACGTAATTGATGCGTTAAGACGTGGCGCTGAAATACTGGAACCGCATGGTCTTGTTATGGTATTGGAGCCATTGAGTGATACACCCGATTTATTTTTGCGTACATCTGATCAAACCTACGAGATCTGTCGCGCAGTAAAAAGCCCTTCCTGTAAAATATTGTATGATATATACCATATGCAGAAAAATGAAGGACATCTTATAAAACGCATTGAATGGGCATGGGATGAAATTGCCTATTTCCAGATTGGAGACAACCCAGGAAGAAATGAACCAACAACCGGTGAAGTAAATTATAAGAACATATTTAAATACATTCACAGCAGGGGATACAAAGGTGTGATGGGAATGGAGCACGGTAATTCAAAACCCGGCAAAGAAGGTGAGATGGGTGTAATTAAAGCGTATAGAGACAGTGATAATTTTCTTTAGTGGTTTAAAAGTTTGTATAAACCAAAGTTGCCAACCTTTCAAAGGTTGGCAACTTTTTTATGTTGATAACTGAAAGCCTATATCCGATGGTGCTTCTGCTTAGTTTCCTTCCTCAATATTCTCATCCTCCGCATTGGTAAGCACCACATCCGACATTTTCTTCATCGGGTTAGAGCGATTAAACGCAAATTCTGCTCGTTGCTGCAATATATCAATGGCAGTGTATATTGATTGGCGGAATGAAGATTCATCTGCCTTATTTTTTCCTGCTATATCAAACGCAGTTCCATGGTCAGGTGAAGTTCTTATAACAGGTAAGCCTGCGGTAAAGTTTACACCTTCGCCTTTGGCCAACGATTTAAAAGGAATCAAACCCTGGTCGTGGTACATGGCCAATACGCCATCAAATTTTTCATGACTGCCTCTTGCAAAAAACGCATCGGCGCTGTATGGGCCAAAGGCTAAAATATTATTGTGCTTTGCTTCTTTAATAGCAGGTTTTATCTGTTCTTCTTCTTCTTTACCAATCAATCCTTCATCACCCGCATGCGGATTTAAACCCAGCACCGCTATTTTAGGCTTATCTATTCCAAAATCTTTTCTCAGGCTTTCTTTTAGAATAGATAATTTTTTCAGGATGGACTGTCTTGTTACGAACGGTGCCACATCTTTTATAGGAACATGTTCTGTTAATAAGCCTACCCGCATATTATCAGCACACATCAGCATCAGCACTTCATCTGTAGCAAAATATTCTTTTAAGAAAGGCGTATGACCACTAAAAGTAAATTCCGGCGACTGCACATTTTTTTTATGGATAGGGCAGGTGATCAATGCCTGTACATGCCCGGCTTTTAATGCCTGCACGGCAGCCTGTAAAGATTTTACCGCGTACTTGCCACCGGTATCATTAAACTGGCCAGGTGCTATGTTCACTTCTTCTTCCCAGCAATTGTAAATATTGATTTGTTTAGGATAAGGTCTTGCAATATCCTTCATATTCTGAAAGCTAAAATTAACTTCCGGGAGTGTTTTGCGATAAAAGTTAATCACCTTGTTCGATGCAAAAATCACGGGAGTACATTGTTCAAGCAAGCGGGCGTCTGAAAAGGTTTTTATAATGATTTCAATACCGATACCATTAATATCACCACAGGATATACCAATGGATGGTTTGTCATTTTGATTTGACATATAATCTAAGTTGAGCCGCGAATTTACGGTTTTGTAACTGGTTATATATGTTGCCCTCCATTTTTATGCTTCATTTCGTACTTTTAACGCTTCAATGTATACGCTCAAAAAGTCATTAGGTCAGCATTTTTTGCGGGATGAAAATATGGTCCTCAAAATCATATCCGCATTACAGCAGCATTCTTTCAACGCATTATTGGAGGTAGGTCCCGGTGGGGGCGCTCTTACAAAGCATTTAATTGAAATATCCGGTATCGATTTTAAAGCTGTTGAACTGGATGAGGAAAAGATTGCATTTCTTGAAAATACCTATCCCTCTATAAAAGGCAAAATCATTCATGATAGCATATTAGAGATAGATGCGCCTTTTGATAAGGACTTTATGGTAATCGGAAATTTTCCTTACAATATATCTTCCCAGATTCTTTTTAAAATACTGGAGTGGAGAAGCCACGTACAAGGTATGGTAGGCATGTTTCAGAAAGAAGTGGCGCAACGGATTGCGGCTAAACATGGTAATAAAACCTATGGGATACTGAGTGTGTTGGTGCAGGCTTTTTTTGAAGTTGAATATTTGTTTGAAGTACATGAACAATGTTTTAATCCGCCACCTAAAGTAAAAAGTGCAGTTATACAATTAACACCCAGGAAGGAATTATTAAACATCCAGGATGAACCGTTTTTCTTTACGCTTGTTAAAACAGCGTTTAACCAGCGGCGTAAGATGCTGCGTAACGCAGTAAAGAATTTATTTAACGAAGAAATACTTAAAAAACCGATTTTTGATAAAAGGGCTGAACAACTAAGCGTTCATGATTTTGTAGAACTGAGTCATCTTCACAAGTTGGTGTAATAAAATTAACCCTGTAATAAACCTGTTGCTATACACTAAACATTGGTTGAATATTTTATTTATGAAGAAAGCGATCGTAACCGCTAAAGTGCATCAATACCTGTTGGATACTTTGCAGCAAAAAGATTATTCTGTTATTTATCGTCCCCAGATTACATATGCCGAACTGGAAGATGAAATAAAAGATGTAGAAGGATTGATTGTTACTACAAGATTAAAGATAGACCGGAACATGCTTGATAAAGCGCCTCATCTTAAATGGATAGGAAGATTGGGAAGCGGGATGGAATTGATTGATGTGGATTATGCGGTATCAAAAGGCATACAATGTGAAAGTAGCCCGGAAGGAAACCGCAATGCAGTTGGCGAACAAACATTGGGTGTATTGCTTTGCCTGATGAATAAAATATGTACCAGCAGGCAGGAAGTGGCAGAAGGTAAGTGGATAAGGGAAGCCAATCGTGGCATAGAGCTCACTGGAAGAACGGTTGGCATTATTGGTTTTGGCAATGCGGGAGGGGCTTTTGCAAAAGTGCTGTCTTCTTTTGATGTAGAGATATTGGCCTACGATAAGTATAAATTCGGGTTTGCCAATGGTCATATACATGAAGCCGGCCCTGAACAGATAGCGCGGTATGCGGATGTGATAAGTATGCATGTACCACTCACAGACGAAACCCGTCATATGGCAAACGACGCATTTTTTAATGCTTTGCTAAAGAAACCTTACTTTCTTAATGCCTGCAGGGGCAAGGTGCATGATACAACTGCGGTTATCAATGCCCTGAAAGATGAAAAAATTGCCGGCGCCGGGCTGGATGTATTAGAAAACGAGAAACTGGATACCTACACCCCATTAGAAAAAGAACAATTGCACTGGCTAACTGCCCAACCTAATGTAATAGTTACTCCACATATAGCGGGCTACACGCACGAGGCTTTTTATAAAATGGCTAAGGTAGTATTAGAAAAGCTTCACCTCTAAGCATTTTTTATATTGCCTTTTATACTTTGTTTGATAGGTTTTTTTGCTATTTTTGCAGTCACACTTAATTGCAACGCTTCGGGGTGAGACCTGGAGCGTTGTTATTTTTTTCTTTTTTATAATCTAAAATGAGTTAGCCATGAGTGATGTAATGTATGTTACCCATGAAACATTGGAGCAATTGAGAGCAGAGTTACAGCATATGAGAGCGGTAGACAGACCCGCAGCTTCGAGAGCGATTGCTGAAGCAAGAGAAAAGGGCGATTTGAAGGAGAATGCTGAATATGATGCTGCAAAAGAAGCACAGGGTTTACTGGAAGCAAGGATCGCAAAGCTGGAAGGCGATATTGCCAATGCAAGAATTATTGAGATAGACAGTATTGACACCAGCAAAGTAAGTATTCTTACCAAGGTTACTTTAACCAACCTGGGTACAAAAAAGCAGGTAACTTACCAGATTGTTTCTGAAAAAGAAGCAGACCTGAAAGTGGGTAAGATATCTGTTACTTCTCCTATAGGAAAAGGAATACTGGGCAAACAGGTAGGAGATGTTGCCGAGGTAAAAGCACCTGCAGGATTGATGAAATTCAAAATTGAAGATATTGCCATCTAGGCTGTAACCATTTTTTTTGAGAAGGCGGCAATCAGCCGCCTTTTTTATTTCTACCTACAGCGTCGGTAGTTATTATAGTTAAACCCTACGGGTTCTGAGCAGATGCTGATGATATTACAGCAGAAGCAAGCCCGCAGGGCTTCAACTTTTCATAACCCAGGATGGAGTCCGGGGAAGTACCTGCAGATCATAAAGATTTCTATACTTTTGCTGCATGACCATCTTCTCTAAAATCATTGCAGGACAAATACCTTCTTACAAAATAGCTGAAAACGATAAATGCTATGCCTTCCTTGATATATTTCCCTTGGTAAAAGGGCATGTATTGGTAGTGCCTAAAATAGAGGTAGACAATCTTTTTGATCTGCCTGCAGATTATTTGAGTGAACTATTGTTATTTGCGCAACCTATAGCCAAGGCAATTGAGAAGTCTTTCCCTTGTAACAGGTGTGGGATAAGCGTAGTTGGGCTGGAAGTGCCGCATGCACATGTGCATCTCATTCCTATTAATAGTGCGGATGATCTGAACTTTACCCGTGGCAAACTCAAACTTTCTCCGGAGCAATTGAAAGAAGCACAGGACAAAATTATTGCTCATCTATAAATAAGTGCAGGAACTTCACCTCTTACATCTTTTTTATAACCCGCTCAGGATTGCTGGTAATAAAATTTTCCCAGGAAGTTTTTTTGAGCCTTTTTAATGGGGTAGTTTTTTCTTTTGCGAAGGGACTGCTTAGTTGAAAGTGATGGCAAATAGCCACAGCCAGTGCATCGGATGCATCTAAATAATCAGGAGCATGTTCAATATTAGTGATGCGTTTAAGCATTTCCCACACCTGGTTTTTATCTGCATTTCCATTACCCGTAATAGATTGCTTCACTTTCCTCGGTGAATATTCCGTTACCGGTATTCCACTCTGCATAGCTACAGCAATTGCCACGCCCTGTGCCCTGCCCAATTTTAGCATACTTTGTACGTTTTTGCCAAAAAAAGGAGCCTCAATGGCAAACTCTACCGGCTTATGTGTTTTAATAACCCGTTGCACCTGCTCATGTATGATCAAAAGTCTTTCGTAATTATCCTTTTTTGCTGGCAGTTTTACCACGTCCATTTCCAATAATTCTATTTTCCTTTCGTTTACACAAATAACGCCATAGCCCATCACCAATGTACCTGGGTCAATACCTAAAATGATCTGGCTGCTTTGCAAATGAGTTTTTTTAATGAAAATAACGTCTAACAAAAATATCAAAATTTTTCTCAACAAGGTGTTAGGGCCGCTGCTGTTTATATGGCTCAGTTATTCCATCTATCAGCAAATTATCAGTCAAGCCGATTTAAATGAATCAATAAGATATATTACAGAGGCAGTGAGTGGCGTTCAGGCATGGCAATTTTGGTTGGCAATTTTATTGATGGTATTTAACTGGATTATTGAAGCCCGCAAATGGAAAGTGCTGATGTCGCCATTGCAGCAAATTTCAATGTGGCATTCTTTTAAAGGGGTATTAGCAGGATTGGCATTTGCATTAAGTACGCCTAACCGTGTAGGTGAGTATGGGGGGCGCATGTTGTACATTGAAGAAGGCAAAAGAAGAAAGTCAGTATCCATTACCGTTATTGGCAGTCTCAGCCAGTTGATCATAACTTTATTGGCGGGTAGTATTGGTTTGGTATTGGTAAAAAAGGATTTGGTGCAGTCAATATCCTCCTATGATACAATGCCGGTATTGGCAAATGGTTTGCAATGGATAGCTATAACAGCGGGTATTGTATTGACTGTTTTTTATTTTAGGTTAGATTGGTTGATGAAGTGTTGCGAACTAATAAGGTTGCGTGAAAAGTGGCTACAATACATACGGGTATCATGTGAGCTCGATGTTACAATTTTGTTAAGAGTTCTTGGGCTATCGGCTTTCAGATATGCAGTATTCGTTTATCAATATATATTACTGTTGCAGGTAATGCACGTAAACCTAAAAGTAAATGATGCATTCTGGATAATAAGTATATTATATCTTATATTAGCACTTGTTCCTACTATAGCCTTGCTTGAATTGGGATTGCGTGGAAAATTAGCCATTCTTTTATTTCAATTTTTCAGCAATAATATATTGGGAATTTATGCAGCGTCAACGGGCATATGGTTAATCAATCTTGTGTTGCCTGCTATTGCGGGTAGCTTGCTTGTAGCAGGCATAAAATTTTTTAATGTTAGACAAAATGAGGATAAAATTTCTTATTTCACTCTTACTGATTCTTCCTACGCTTCGTCTGAATGCCGACAATGATTTTTGCGGCGTAAAAAATACCTGCTTTTCTTCTGGTGAAACCATCACCATGAAAATATATTATAATGCATTGGGATTGTATGTAGATGCGGGTACAGCGGTTTTTACGGCACAGCTCGAAAAATATAGTGGCAAGAATGTATATCACACCGTTGGAGAAGGATTTTCCAATTCATCGTACGATTGGATTTTTAAAGTACGCGACCGTTATGAAAGCTATATTGATACAGCCACGCTTAAGCCTTATAGATTTATACGAAATGTAGATGAAGGGGGGTATAAAAAATATGAAAATGTAAGTTTCAATCACGAAGCTAATAGCGCTGTTACTACCAAAGGCGTTTACAAAACACCCGATTGTATCCAGGATGTGATAAGTGCGGTGTACTATGCACGCAATATTAATTTTGATCAATATAAGGTAGATGATAAAATAAACCTTAGCCTGTTCTTGGATGATGAAGTACACAACATTTACATCAGGTATATGGGCAAAGAAACCATTAAAACCCGTTACGGTAAATTCCGTGCAATTAAATTCAAACCATTTTTAATTAAAGGAACTGTTTTTGAAGGTGGAGAAAAAATGACAGTGTGGGTAAGCGACGATGCCAATCATCTTCCTTTACGCGTAGAAAGTCCTATAGTTGTAGGAAACATAAAAGTGGATATGATGGGCTACCGTAACCTGCGTTACCCGCTGAGTTCGATGATAAAATTCAGATAGAGAGGTAAATGGTTTAAGGTAGAGGGTAAAAGACTACACTTGAATCCAGTAGTGTCATTGTATTATCTCCAGCACCCTGTATTCCTTAAGCCTTATACCCTACACCCCACACCTTTTTTATTTCTTATATTTATCCGACAAATCAAGTATCTCCACTCTCCTGAAATCAACCTCCTGTCCTTCGCTCTGCAATGCAATAAATCCTGATTTTAATGGCTTTCCGTCAATTTTAATTGAAGGATCATAACCATGTGCCACGCCACCACCAATTTGCGGTTTTGAATATTGTAATACAGTGTCGCCGTTAATAATATGTGTAATCAGCGAATCCCCCAGCACAATTAATTCTGCCTTCACCCATTGTTCGCCTTCGTACGTTTTTGAGGTTGATTCAATACAATGTCTCGGATCAATTCTTCCTTTGTACACTACATCTGTTCCGGGCGAACACATGTTGCCTGTGGGGCGCGGATTGCCATCTCCCAGTCCGGCAAGCAATTGAAATTCTATTGAAATAGGCCAATCCTGCTCTTTCGGCATAGTACGTGGATCCTGCGAATGAAACATGATACCACTGTTCTTTAGGGTATATTCAGGAGCGTCTTTTCGCCAGATGCCTGTAAAACGATATTCTACTATTAAATGAAAATAAGAATAAGGTGTTTTATAATACAGGTGACCAAACCTGTTGTTGAATGAGTCGTATTGATCGTACCTTACTTTTATCAAACCATCTTCTACCCTGAATGTATTGCCATAATTATCACCTGTTTCATGATGATGAATTTTTACAATCCAGTCGTTAATGTCTTTGCCATTAAACAATGAAACCCATTTTTCTTTTTGTGTATTTTTTTGTGCGGCACAACTTGTTACCAGTAATATATTAATAAACAATAACCATGTGATATTCTTTTTCATTATGCGTATATCTTTTAAAAATTTATTTCGAATACTATCTAAACAATTTCTTCCAGCTTAAATGTTTCTTTTGCACGAATGCCTTTTTCCGTCATAGCAAGTGTGCAGCATTCATATAAAGGGTCGTGCTCAAAAAACAGCACAAAATTTTGTTGCAACGCTTCCTGTAAAAAAGCTTTCTTTTCCTGTAGTGTAGTAAGGGGGAACATATCATACGCCATTACATAAGGCATAGGAATATGACCTGTAGAAGGAAGGAGATCGGCCATATATACAATGGTTCTGCCTTTATAATTATTGATCTGTGGCAACATCATGGCATGGGTATGGCCATTTACAAAACGAACAGTAATGTTTTCTGAAAAAGCAATGTCTTCTTTTACTTCAATCATTTTTAGCTTACCGCTATCTTGTATAGGCTGTATATTTTCTTTAAGAAAAGAGGCTTTTTCCCTGTCGTTTGGTTTAATAGCCCATTGCCAGTGTTGTTCATTGCTCCAGTAGGTAGCGTTTTTAAAAGCAGGAACCATTTTATTATTTTCAATAACGATGGCTCCGCCTACATGATCAAAGTGAAGATGGGTTAAAAAAACATCGGTAATATCATCCCGATGAAAGCCATGACGGGCAAGCGATTTATCCAGAGTATCATTTCCGTGCAGATAATAATGGCTCAAAAATTTTGGATCCTGTTTATTGCCGAGCCCTGTATCAATCAGTATTAGTCTGTTGTTCTCCTCTATCAGCAAACTACGCATAGCCCAGGAGCAGAGATTATTTTCATCAGCAGGATTAAGTTTGTTCCAGATACTTTTGGGCACTACGCCAAACATGGCGCCGCCGTCTAATTTAAAAAAGCCTGTTTCAATGGTATACAATTTCATATGGACACTTTACGAACGGGATAAAGTGCAATTTAAATTTTATTTGACAGCAAAAAATATCTCATTGAACATATAGATGAAACTAATGTGCCGGGGCATAGATTTGCCAGAGATTATATGATTAACCTGCAACGGAAAGTTTACTGGTTGATGTTTCATTTTTTAAAGCTTGCTTTGTATACAACAAAGCCACTAAAGCCAACACAAAAAACGCAATCAGTGCTAATACAGAATTCCGGATGCTTCCTGTGATATCTTCAAGGAAGCCAAATGAAAACAGTCCAATCACCAGTGCAATTTTTTCTGTAACATCATAAAAGCTGAAGAAAGAAGTAGTATCTTTTGTAGGCGGTAAAAATTTAGAATACGTACTGCGGCTCATGGATTGTACGCCCCCCATTACCAAACCTACGCAACAAGCCAATGCATAAAATTCCGTTTGTGTTTGTACATAGTAGGCCCAGATACAAATGCCAATCCAGAAAAAGATTACGAGGATCAATACCCTGATATTGCCGATTTTTTTAGAAAGTCTGCTCATCCCTATGGCACCTAATATCGCTACCAATTGTATTAAAATTAAAGTGAACAGCAATTTTGGTTCGTCTTCCGTTTTGGTAAAGATTTCCTTTTTACTAAAACCGGCCGCCACCAACATTACCGTTTGTACACCCATGCTATACAGAAAGAAGGATAGCAGAAATCTGCTGAGCACGGGCATTTGCTTTAATTGTTTGAATACAATGGAGAGTTCTTTGAACCCATTAACAAACACATTCTTTTTTTCTTTTCTTTCTTTAACGCTTGGCAAAGGGAGTACCCTAAGTGTTAGTTGTGCAAAACCAATCCACCAGATGCCGGAAAGAAGAAAAGATAATTGTATAGGAAAGTTTTTGTCAAAGCCACCTAATCCAAACCACACAGGTTTTATAATGATCATTACGCAAATAATCTGTAACAATACGCTGCCAATATATCCCAGTGCATAGCCTTTAGCGCTGATGCGGTCCTGGTCTTCAGGCGCGGCAATATCGGGCAGGTAAGAATTATAAAAAACAAGACTACCCCAATAACCAATAGCAGCTATGGCAAAAAATATTACACCCAACTCAATATTATCGGGAGTAAAAAATACGAGTGCGCAGCATGAACCGGAACCAATAAAGCTGAAGATGCGCAGGTATATTTTTTTATTACGGCGATAATCAGCAATACACGATAGTATAGGTGATGAAACAGCTACCAGCAAAAAAACGATTGATAATGCATAGTCGAGCAAACTGGTATTTACAAAGTATTTGCCAAAGAATTTTACCATATTCTCGCCATGTCCTGTATCTGCCTGGGTAATACTTACATAATAAGCAGGAAAAATAGTAGTGGTAATAACAAGGTTGTATACACTGTTCGCCCAGTCGTACATAGCCCAGCCATTGATTACTTTTTTGGGTGCTGTCTGCATGAAAGAAATTTGGATGAAGTTACTTCAGGTAGCCGGAATAGATCAATAACAGTAACACAATACCCGCAATAATACGGTAAATACCAAATAATTTAAACCCGTGTTTCTGCAAGTACCCTATAAAAAATTTTATAGCTATTACAGCTACTATAAAAGCCACAACATTGCCGATAACAAATGCCTGGGTGTTGGCGTGGGAATTAAAAACGATCTCATATCCCTTAACCTCTCCTGCAGGGGTAGGATATTTTTTCAAGAACAATTTGTATGCAGTAGCAGCGAACATGGTGGGCACAGCCAGGAAAAATGAAAACTCCGCAGCTAGTGTACGGGTAAGTTTTTGCTGCATACCACCAATAATGCTGGAGGCGCTGCGGCTTACACCGGGAATCATTGCTATACACTGCCACAGCCCAATCATAAATGCCTTTCCATAACTGATATCTTTATCTGTTTGTACAGTAGGGTTTTTAAAAAAGCGATCAATGTACAATAATACCACACCACCCAGCAACAAAGTAACCGCAACTGTAGTGGGACTTTCCAGCAGGTCATCAATCTTATCTGAAAATAGCTTGCCCAATAATAATGCTGGTATTACAGCTATAATAAGTTTGATATAAAACTGCCATTTACTGAAGTCGAAAAACTTTTTCCAATACAATACAATTACAGAAAGGATGGCGCCCAACTGTATGGCAATTTCAAATATCTTGGTAAAATCATCATTCGATATGCCCATTAAAGAGCTTGCTACAATCATGTGACCTGTAGATGAAACCGGCAGAAACTCTGTAATACCTTCTATAATTGCAATGATAATAGCTTGTATGGTACTCATATCTGGTAAACGTTTACTCTTAAGGGTTAAGTATTTTGCTTAAACAAAATGCGATGGTATTTTCCATCGCATTTGCTTGTATTGAATATTTTGATAATTATTTTGCTGGTTCTTTGGGCTTGCGCATAATAGCATATACTTCTATCAGCAATCCTATCATTAATACTATGGGCGCTACTGTAATACGTTTGCCACTATACACTTGGTTATAATCAAATGTCTTGGGGTCGGGGCTTTTGCCACCTGCCATCAACAATAAAGCAATAACCAACACCACACCGCCAATGGCCATCCACATGTAGTTTTGTTTGTCAAACATGGTACCTGTAGCTTTCTTTTCAATCATAACCTTTAATTATTAGGGCTGCAAGATAAGTAAAACAATGATTGCTCAATACCCTAATTGCTGCCCGTGAAGGGCGGCTTTTTGAAAAAATAGTATCAAAAGCATATGATTCACCGTTTTTCACAACCTGTTAGTAGTTTCAGCCGTATATTTTGCTATATATCCAGTAGGTTTGTAAAAATTCATTTCTATGAGTGACGTTTTAAACATCACTGATTTTCTTGATCCGGTTGATCGTCATTTTCTCTCTCACGATGAAGGCTATTTAGAAGGGCAGATAGGAAAAGCGATTGCTGTATATGAAAGGGAGCTGCCGGATCTTGATAATACAGATATAGTATTGGTAGGCTGTGGGGAGCAACGGGGTGATGGTTCTACCATATATTCACTGGCGCCGGATGTGGTGCGAAGCCAGTTTTATGCGTTGTATTATTGGCATAAAGATATCCGCATTGCTGATATTGGAAACATCCGCTGCGGTGCTTCGCTCGCTGATTCATATGCAGCCTTACGTACAGTGGTAAGTGAACTTATAAGTATTGGAAAAACAGTTATTATTATAGGCGGAAGCCACGATCTTAGTCTGGCTCAATACAATGCATACAAAGCTATTAATAGGATTATTGAAGTGTCGGTGGTAGACGCATTGATAGATCTTCAGATGGACACTCCATTAAAAAGTAAGAACTTCTTAATGGATATACTTACTGGTGAACCCAATTTTACCCGGCATTATAATCATATTGCTTTTCAAAGCTACCTGGTAAACCCTGCTCTGCTTGAAACCATTGATAAGTTGCGGTTTGACTGTTATCGCCTGGGTATGGTAAAAGAACATATTGAAGAGATGGAACCGGTGTTGCGTAACAGCCAGATGTTGAGTTTTGATATTACTGCGCTTCAGTATGCAGCAGCCCCATCCAGCTATCTTTCACCCAACGGACTAAATGGTGAAGATGCCTGTTCTCTTAGCCGCTATGCGGGTATGAGCCCCAACATGAATAGTTTTGGCATTTATGGGTATACTGTTGAAAATGATACACAGCAATTAACCGCCAAGCAAATAGCGCAAATGCTCTGGTATTTTGTAGATGGCAGATGGCAGGGAAAACACGAAGCATTGCTGGCAGAAAGAGACGACTTTTTTGAATTCAATACGGCCTTTGCAGAGATAGATACTGTTTTTTTGCAAAGCAAGAAAACAGGCAGATGGTGGATGCAGTTACCTGACAAATCATATATAGCATGCTCTTACCAGGATTATGTGCAGGCAAGCAGCAACGAAATACCAGAACGCTGGCTAAGGGCGCAGGAACGGAGTTAATGTGTTGGCAGCATGAACCCTGTTTGATTGTAGAAGCAAGTATCTTTATAAAATGTATTCTTTTAAATTTAGAAGATTTTATCTATTCAATTTTCTCATCTTTTCAATTTCACTTTTTTCCTCCTGTTCCGTATCTCATCGCATACAAAAAATGGCAACCGCTGATTTGTTCTCGGATTCTGTTTTGGCAAATGCGCATGTAGGCATAGCAATTGTTGATGCCTCTAACAATCATTCCATTTATAGTTATCAGTCACAAAAATATTTTATCCCGGCAAGCAATACTAAAATCGTCAGCCTGTATGCAGGTATGAAATTTTTAGGCGATAGTCTTACAGGCTTAAAATATACAGATACGAAGGATACGCTTTATATTATCCCAACCGGTGATCCAACTTTTCTGCATCCCGATTTTGCAACGCAAAAGGTGTATGACTTTCTCAGGAAGCAATCAAAGCCCATTGCAATTAATATTACTAACTGGAATACTGAAGCTTTAGGTGAAGGCTGGATGTGGGATGATTATAATGGGGAGTATATGACCGAGCGGAGCGCCTTTCCTGTTTACGAAAATGTTATCCGCTGGATACAGATCCGTGATTCAGCGAGTATTTCAGCAATGGCCAGGGAAGAAGCATTTATATATTCTGAGCCCGATATTAACTGGAAAACAAGTTTTAGTACCGATACCGGCGCTGTAACGTTTTCGGCTAAGCGAGCTTTTACTTCCAATAATTTTTTTATCACCCAGGGTAAAGAGCCTAATCAAACTATCGCAGTGCCTTTTATTACCAATGGCATAAATACCGCGCTTGAATTATTGAAGGATACTTTGCCTAACAGTATAACAGTTTCTTCAACTATTGTTAAACCTGGTGCAGTAATTCATTCACAACCCGTAGATAGTGTTTTGAAATTAATGATGTACCACAGTGATAATTTTTTAGCGGAACAAACTTTATTGATGAGCGCCGAAAAAAAACTGGGGATGATGGATGATAAAAGAATGATTGATTATTTGTTGAAAAATGATTTGAGTGTATTTCCTCAAAAACCCCGTTGGGCAGACGGAAGCGGGCTTAGCAGGTATAATGCGTTTACACCACAGGATTTTGTATGGGTATTAAATAAAATGAAAGAAGAGTTTGGTATGGAACGGTTGAAAAATATTTTTCCTTCCGGTGGACAAGGAACGCTTACTAATTACTATCAAAGCGAAAGGGATTTTATCTTTGCTAAAACAGGTTCTATGTCTGGGGTGACAACGCTCAGCGGTTATTTGTATGCCAAAAGCGGAAAATTACTTTTGTTTTCTGTGTTAGTAAATAGTCAACACCAACCGGCTTGGATGGTTAAGAAAAAAGTAGAATCATTTCTTCAACAAGTACGTAACCTGAATTAGCATCAACATGATCCAAAGAAAAAAAATTGACGTAGATATAGTAAGTGATTTGCTGAAGGCGACACTGGAAGCTTTGCCGGATTCAGTTTTTGTAAAAAGCCTTTTGTTGCAATACCAGGAGCGCGGTAGTCTTAGTAAAAAACAATTGCAGGGATTATATTTTAAAGCACAAAAAGTAAGATCCATCTCTGAATCCAAACTTACTACGCTGGAAGCGATTATTAAGAAAAAACCTACCCGTTATAAGTCTGCGCCCCCAGCCCCCACGCCACTATTTGTAAAAGATGAAAACATCGGTAAAATCATTAACGATATTTTGGCTAAATACCCTCAACATAAAAGAGTGCTTTTTTTTAAAGCAAAATATGATAATAATGAAACCTTATCTGCTCCAGACATTACGGAGTTACAAAAGTTCGCCCGTTTATTGAAGTGATGAACTATTAATTGAATGGGTTATATATTCCCCAGGCATATCAGGTCATATGCTCCCGGCTTAGTCATTTCTTTGTTAATGGAATCCTTTCTTAAACTATTCACAGAGAAATAGTAATATGTTTATGGCAAATGCCGCCAAAACTTGTAGCGTGGCAACGTTCTTGATCTATGTTGAGCATGATTAAAATCTAAGTGTATGAAACAGGTAGCAATTCTCTTTTTCGCAATATCGGTTATATGTACTTCTTGTGGAGGAGATACACCTTCAGGCTATACAATAGATAGTTCTGATAACAATATATACGATTCAACGCATAAGGATTCAAGTATGCCAAAAGATACAGTGTATCCAAAAACAGATACCAATTCTTATCGTAAAGACAAAGACACAGCAAATAAATCACCTAAATAAATAAGTGAAATACACCAACAAGCGTAAGGATATTATATTTGCTCATCGTGTATGTATAATAATCCCCGCAATCAATATGTTGGTGCTGTACTTGCGTTACTTGCCGTAATTATATGGTCGGGCAATTTTATAGTAGCAAGAGCTGTAATAAAAAGTATTTCTCCATTTAGTTTATCCTTTTATAGATGGGGTACAGCTGCTGTAATAATGCTGCCAATTGCCTTGAATAAAGTAAAGCAGGAGTGGACAATTATAAAAAAATCACTCTACTACCTTTTCTGGGTATCGCTTTCGGGCATTACATTGTTTAACATGTTCGTATACATAGGCGGACATTATACCACTGCTATAAATCTTGCATTAATCGGTACTACCTCATCTCCCATAATTGCGGTTGTACTTGCCCGCATTTTTTTGAAAGAGGAAATTAGCTGGCAAAAAATTGTGGGCATGTTTATCTGCCTGTTGGGCGTTATTTTTTTAATAAGCAAGGGCGATATCAATAACCTCCTGCATTTTCAGTTTGGTATTGGCGATAGATGGGTGCTGTTAGGCGCAACATGCTTTGCTATTTACAATATACTGGTAAGAAAAAAGCCTGATGGGCTTTCAGCTATCAGTTTTCTTTTTATGGTATTTGCACTGGGCACGGTTTTACTTATTCCGTTTTATGTATGGGATATACTGCATGGTGAAGCCATTCAGTGGAGTGTAAATCTTGTATGGGTTATTGTATATCTTGGATTAGGCGCATCCGCTATAGCTTACCTCTGCTGGAATATTGCCATCCGTCGCCTTGGAGCAAGTCCTACTGCTTTGTTTGGTAACCTACTGCCGGTATTCAGTACCATAGAAGCGGCATTTATTTTAAACGAACAATTTACCTGGGTACATTTGGTAAGTATGTTACTTGTATTTACAGGGATTTTACTTGCCAATTATGCATTGTTTCGTCCGGCGAAAGTGTAATATTTTTTGATTACCAACCCATCTTTTCATGGCATCGCCTGTTGCCACGCTCGGTTCATGGTTCCGTTTTCATGGCAGCAAATACTTCTAACATTTTGTAGAAGGAGATCTTCCAAGTAAAACCAATTAACATAATTATAGGCTGCCATCATTATAATATCATATCAACACTGATTATATTGTTACAAATGCCTCTTATGCAACGCCTATCCCTTTTTTTATTGATAATATTATTCAATGCCTGCAACAGTTCAAATAAAGATAACGGCTTGGCTTATCAAATACTGACGGATAATATTACAAAAACTACGAGTTGTATTACCCAGAAGAATGAAGACTTATATACGGCTTTCAAGTATCAATTAGAAGATCCTAAAACAAAAGAAAAGACTGCGGTTATATTTCCTTTAGTTGTAAAAATCTACGGACATTCAGATAGTATTGTTGAATATATATTCTCCACAAAAAAAGCAATAGCTATGGAAGAACAGAAAGGAAATACTATGACTATGTCGCAACTTAATCTACACAGTTTATATGATAGTCTTATTCATTTTCAATCTGTAATATTCAATATTGATCCCGAGTTGAATCACCAATTTAAAGATTCAACATATATTTTGAATATTTGTCCTGACACTTCATGGCAAAGTTTTGAAAGGTTTGAACGAACTTTTCTTTCTGTCAAATTCAATCAAGCCTATATTGGATTATTATCTGTACTTGAAAATAAAATAAGGAAGCTTGAAAATGACATGATCAGATTTTGCTATAGCAGGATAACCCGCCATGGTTGTTTTGACGAAAAAAATATACCATTATTATTTCAGGATAAAACTATTGCCGCAGGCGGAGATTCTGTTGAAATAACGGCAGCCCTTGGAGAGATCTCAACACAAAACAATCCGGAGATGACAATTATGGGACAAAAAATACCCGCAAACGATATGGGGCTAATGATATACAAATTGAAGACAAGTGGAACGAAAGGGAAACATCCAATTCCTGTTACGATTGATTTTACTAATAATAATACTGGAGTAAGAACAACAGTGTCAAAAACACTTTATTACACCATACGCTAAAAATCATTTACAATTATGCAACGCTTATTCCTTTTCCTGTTAATAATATTCTTGAATGGATGTAGTAACACTCAAAAAGATAGTGGGTCTTATTACTCAATTTTAAATGAATCACTTGAATCATCAACATTATTGATTGAAAATCAAACCCAGGATAAATCTTATTTGCTAATGAAGCAGTTGGAAGACCCCCGCATGAAGGAAAAAACAGCATATTGGCTGGCGCCTGCAGAAAAAATTATGCATTTTTCTGATCGTATCACTAACTATATTCAAACCATAAAACAAAAATGCTAAAACCAGGAGTGGTATAGCTAACTACCTGCATCCATTGTACGATACACTTACCAGCTATCAATCTTCCTTATTACATGTTGATCCGGAATTGAGCCAGGAATTTAAAGATGTTACATTGATTTCTACATTCTTTCCTGATACGCTTCATCATAATTATACTGGTTTCAAACAAGCTTTTATTAATGCTGAATCATTTGACGCATGTATTGGATTGTTAAACGTGCTTACAAACAGGATAAGAAAAACTGAAAATAAGATGGTTACATTTTGTTATTTAAAAACGGGGTGTTTGGATTGCGACGGCTATGAGAGCGTTCATGTCCTCTTGTCGCAGGATAAAAGCATTGTAATTCCCGGTGAAACTATTGAAATCATGGCAGGCTTAGGCTCTTTTTCCATGTCCGTAAAACCTGAGGTTCGCATATTCGGGAAAAAAGTTTTAAATGAAGAAAATGGAGTTGCTGTTTTCAAATTCACTGCCAGTAAATCAATAGGAAAGTATAATGTGCCTGTTACGATTGATTATATTGATGAAAATACCGGGGCACAGAAAAGAGTCTCGAAAACTATTACATATACTGTTCGATAAAATTATTTCGATGGATATTTATTATTCCTTGCCATTCTCAAAAACCGTATAATCAAAAAAACAGAAGCGAGCGTAAGTCCAATAATAAATCCAAGCCAGATTCCTGGTGCACCCATCTTAAGTGGAAAAGCAAACACATATCCCGCCGGGATACCTACTACCCAATAAGCCACTATTATCAGTATTGTTGGTATTTTTACATCTTTTATACCACGCAGTAAGCCTGCACCAATTGCTTGTGTGCTATCTGATATCTGGAATATAGCAGCGTATAAAAGCAGCAATGTTGCCAAATGAATTACAGCCTCATTTTTATTAAAAAATTCAGGTAACTGGTTTCTGAATAAAGTAAAAGCAATGGCGCAAAAAACACCGTAACATAAAGCAGTAATCAACGTACTTCTTCCTATAACGGAAATCATTAACCGGTCGTTTCTTCCATAAGCATTGCTTACTCTTATGGAACCTGCCTGTGCCAACCCCATCGATACCATAAAAGTAAAAGAAGCACAACTCAAAGCAATCTGGTGTGCTGCCTGCGCCACTGCGCCTATTGTGCCAATTATAATTCCCGAAACCGCGAAAGCACTGGCTTCCATGCCAATTTGTAAACTACTTGGAATGCCTATATGCAGTAACTCCTTTATCGTATTCCATTTCAATTTCCATTGCCGGCTGCTTACTCCCATATACCTGCTGAATGTATTATGCTTTAATACAACCATGGCCAATGCTATAAACATAATGGTTCTTGTGATGAGTGTTGCCCAACCCGCACCAACCAGCTCAAGCCGTGGAAAGCCAAAATTCCCGTAAATAAGCAACCAGTTTAAAAATATATTGAGCGGCATTCCACATAGCGAAAGCAGCATCGCGGTTTTCGTGTATTCTAATCCGTCAGTAAATTGTTTCAATGTCATAAATAACAACATGGGTACAATAGATATTCCCATCAACTGCATAAACGGAAGTGCAATCCTGGCTACTTCAGGGTCTTGTCCCAGGTGTAACAACACATTTTTACTCAATAATAATCCCAATGAAATAAGTACAGCCGTAAAAGCGCATAAACAAAAACCATTAAAGAAATAGTGTGAAACCTGTTGTCCATCCCGGCGTCCATGGGCCATGGATACCATTTGAGAAACAGAAATGGTCATACCAATGCCAATCACAAATGGAATGTTCATGGTATTAATTACCAATGCGGAAGCTGCCAGTTGTTTATAATCAATTGCTCCCACCATTGCTGCATCAATAATATGCAGTGCCATTTGGGCCAGCTCACCAATAATGATTGGAATTGCAAGCCTGATCGTTTTTCCTGCTTCCGTACGCAACATATACTCAAAATTTACTTCTTTTCAAATGCAGGCGGCAATATTACAGGTTTTACATCAAGTATATTTATTGACTTCTCAAATTTTACCGCCGTAATAAAAACTTAATTGTTATTACAAAAAAAATCCGGAGCGATTTTTTTTCACTCCGGATCTTATTATTTGGATGATGTGACTATTTTAGTTTCGCCAACTGCTCATCATAATATTTCTTAGTGAAAATAACATCAGGTAGATTATTCATCCAATTAGATTCATGCTCTATAGAAAGCATGCCGTTAAAGTTTTGTCTTTTCAATTCTGCCAGCACCGCAGGAATATCTATTACGCCTTTGCTTACAATAGTATCAGCTGCCTGTGGATCATCAAATTTTACAATGTCTTTAAGGTGGGCGCCAAAAATATGTCCTTCAAGTTTTTTAAGACAATCAACTGGATTGTATCCATTGCGTGCCCAATGACCAATATCAGCACACGAGCCAATATTGCTGTGACCTTTAACTGCAGCCAATACTGAATCTGGAGCAGAATAAGCATTAGGTTTTGGATGGTCGTGAATAGCTACTTTTATTCCGTATGCACCTGCAAGGCTATCTACCACATCCCACTGATCTTTTTTAGGCTCTGCAGTAATATAACTTAAACCAAAATCTTTCGCCAGGTCAAATGCCTTTACCCATTCTGCTTTATTAGCCGGGCTGATAACACCCATCGCCACTATGCTTATACCTTTTGATTGCAGGAGTGCTTTCAGTTTTGCCCGGGTATCAGCATTCATTTCAGGTCCAAAATTTCCTTTCATTCCCCCGCCGAGTTTTTGTCCAAAAAAAGCCTCAATGCTTTTTATGCCCGCGCTGTCAACTTTGTTTAATGCATCTGCAACAGAAAACATCCTGAACGTCCATAATTGTACGCCCAGTTTAAAATTAGCAGTGCTACCAGTGCTGGCAGGTGCTGCCGCTGTGGTATCCTCTTTTTTGCTGGATGTGTCTTCCGCTGGTGTGGAAGTAGAACTGCTGTTGTTGCAGGAACTTAGTGCAGACAAGCCCAGCAGAGATACAAAAATGCCGGCAATCAATTTCATGTGTAAAATTTAATTAAAATGAATAATAAAGATTGTGTTTACAGGATGGCAAAAGTATAGATTAATTTACATTTCTGTGAGACTAAAAAATGTTAGGTAATTAACTTTTGAGCAATGCTGTTTTGCATAAAAGGTTGTATTACCAAAGGTTGTTTACCTCAAGCCGGTGGGCTTCGTATCCGCATAAACCACTGCCTTTTACTTTGAGGAGACCTGCGTGCTATATAACATTATTCAACAATTCTTTTAATGAGCTACAATACAAATCTCACGTAAAAGGAGGTGGCGTATGCAGATACTGGTGTCAGTAATATTATATCGAACAGCTCGTTGTTTTGACCTTTTTTAGTTAAATGCAAGTTTGAAAACTTTATACTTCTATGTATATTCTATTCCAGTTGCCGCTGCATTTTTTTTACACGATCCTCCAGTTTTTCGGAAGTAAGGCTTTCGCGCATGCTATCTACTTTAATAGGAAAACTAAATGGCGTAAACCGCTGTGGAAAAGTAATAATGATGTCCGACTGCTGAATGCGTTCCAACATATTCCGCAGCCTGGCTTCTTCCATCTGTTGATCCATTACCTCATTATAAGATTGTCTTATCAACAAATTCCCCGGTTCGTATTCATTGAATACATTAAAAAGCAGGCTTGCGGATGATTGTAAATGCCTCGCTTTTTTTTGTTCGCCCGGTAATCCCTGGAAGATCAAACCACCAATAACTGCGATATCTCTGAATTTTCGTTTAGCCATTTCTGTTGCATTCACGCTCCTTTGTATATCACTGAAAAGATTATCAGGCGAAAATAATTCATACACACTGCTGTCATCTACAGGTATTGGCTGATCACTCAGCAGTTCAAATCCATAATCATTCATCGCAAAAGAAAATGTGATAGGCGTAATCCTGCTGATGCGCCAGGCGAGTATTGCTGCCATGGCTTCATGAACCAATCTTCCTTCAAAAGGATATACAAATAAATGATAGCCCTCAGTTGTTTCAATATGTTCAATCAACAATTGGTTATGCTTTGGTACATGCGATAAGGAAGATTGCAATTTAAACAGTGGTTCCAATACACTTATTTCAATATCCAGGTTCCGCATATTATTACTGCCCGCTTTGTCAAGGGTTTCTCTCAGCTTTCTTCCAAGGTTAGCAGATAAAGGCATTCTACCGCCTTGCCAACTTGGAACAATTGTTTTTTTTGCGTTGGATTTTTTTACCAGCACCGTCATGTCCTTTATTGCTATTAACTCAAGATTCCTTCCTGCCAGTGTAAACGTAGTGCCGGGATCGAGTCTTGAAATAAACCATTCTTCTATCACACCAATAAAACCACCGCTCATGAATTTTACTTTCAGCATTGATTCGCTTACAATAGTGCCGATATGCAAACGGTGACGCATAGCAGTTCGCCTGTTGATGATGCGATACACATTATCTATGATCTCTACTTTTTTGTATTCATCATACTGTTGCAAAGCCACACCTCCTGCTGTAATGAACTGGAGTATCTGCTGCCATTCATTCATTGTCATTTCCTTGTAACAATGGGTAGCAGTTACTTCTTTATAAATGATCTCGGGGTCAAAGCCATCTGATACCGCGAGTGTACAGAGGTATTGGATCAGTACATCAAAGCATAACAGCATTGGCACCCTGCTCTCGATAATATTTTCATCGATAGCTGATTTTAAAGCAGATGCTTCCAGCAACTCCAATGAATGTGTGGGAAGGAAATATATTTTGCTTACAGCGTCAGGTTGATGCCCGCTGCGGCCGGCTCTCTGTAAAAACCTCGCTACTCCTTTCGGCGATCCTACCTGTATAACTGTTTCAACCGGTCTGAAATCCACACCCAAATCGAGACTTGCAGTACACACTACTGCTTTTAATGTGCCTGCATGCAATGCTTCTTCTACCCATATTCTTAATTCCGGCTCAATGCTGCCGTGATGCAGCGCGATAGCACCTGCTAATTCAGGAGCAGCCGTAAGTAAGCCCTGGTACCATATTTCACTCATTCCTCTTGTATTAATAAAAATGAGCGTTGTACGACTTTGCTCTATGATGGGAATTACTTTTTGAACGAGCTTGATACCAAGGTGTCCTGCCCAGGGATATTTTTCAATTTCATCGGGTAGCACAGATTCAATTGCGATATTCTTTTTGAGTGATGCCCTTATAATTACAGAGGACGTGGCCGGAGATAATGAAGACAATAATACATCTTTCGCTTCCTGCAGGTTTCCGATGGTTGCAGAAATGCCCCAGATAGAACAGGGAGCATTTTTTGACGAAGACGAGCTGTTTTTTACACCCAGTATTCTGCTGATGCCGAGCTCTACCTGTACCCCTCTCTTACTTCCCAATAGTTCGTGCCATTCATCTACCGCGATGATTTTTAAAGTAGAAAAAAAATCAGCATATCCTTTTTGTGCTAATAGCAGGTGAATGCTTTCAGGAGTAGTAATAAGTACTTCAGGAGGATGTTTTTTTTGCCTTTGTCTTTCACTGGTGTTAGTATCGCCATTGCGGATCGCAATCTTCCATTGCATCCCCAGGTCTTTCATCACTTCTTCCATTGCCCGGCCAATATCTTTTGCCAATGCACGCAGGGGTGTGATCCACACTAATTGAAGTTTGTTGGAAGAACGTGTTTGATAATCGTTGGGATGATGATTGATAAAATCAATGACAGCGCCGAGAAAAACAGAAAATGTTTTACCAAAACCGGTAGGAGCATTTACCAAACCGCTTTTGCCGGCAAGAATATGCTCCCACGTTTCTTCCTGGAAAGAAAATGCCCGGAAGTTTTTTTTTGCCAGCCACTCCGTAATAATCTTATATCCTATTGATTCCTGTAACTGCATTGTGGAGATGCAAATTACGTATTTCACAGTTGCAGCCAGCTGGGCGTATTAATAAATCACAACGCTCCTTATAGCTTCAGAAACTGTCGTGCCTACGGCACTCTCTCGCTCATAGTCAGTTCTTCCACCATAATGTCAGCCCGATGGGCTTAAGAGAAGATTAGCTTCATAGAAGCGACACTCTGGTGGTGGCAAAAGAGAGAAATAGAGGATTGTGAGAGCCTCATAGAGGCGACAGTTTCTATACAGATTGAAATATATTGTATATTGGGAATAATAACCTATAAACATTGCACTATGCCAAACGCCTATTCACAAATTTCTATACATGCAGTTTTTGCAGTTAAGTATAGAGAGAATCTCATCACATCCTCATGGAGAGATAATTTACATAGCTATGTATCTGGAATTATAAGTAATGCCCATAAAGAAGCAAAGTCTTTAGCTGTAGGTGGCTGGAAAGATCATATTCATGTATTTTTTGGATTACCTGTTACGATAGCGCTTTCTGATTTTATTCAGTTAATAAAAGCAAATAGCTCCAAATGGATCAATGAACAGGGCTTTGTAAAAGGAAAATTTCAATGGCAAAAAGGATATGGCGCATTCTCGTATGCAAGAAGTCAGCGTGATATTGTTATCCGTTATATTATGAACCAGGAAAAGCATCATCAAAAACAAACCTTTCAAAAGGAGTATATCCAGATGCTTGATAAGTTTGAAGTTGATTATGATGAAAAATACCTGTTTGAATTTTACGAGTAGTGTAAAGGCGATCATCCAACGAAACTGTCGTGCCTACGGCACTTAAATTCTCAAGCTATTATTCATCTTCCACCAGAGTGCCAGCCCGATGGGCTTTAGGAATTGCCACCAAATAACCAGCCCGATGGGCTTAACACTAGTAAGCTTCGTAGAAGCGACATTATGGTGGAAGGAATTAAATTAAAAAGATTAGCAGAGCCTCATAGAGGCGACACTTTCTGGAATAAAAGCTTGCATGCTACTGGTTTATTTTTTTAAAAAACTATTATGCTTTCTTTATCACTCTTGCATTAATAAAACTTCTTACAAATACAATAAGTGCAAGTACATTGCTGAGTATGCAAACAAGAAATATATTTTTCTTAGCGCCCCAATCAGGAATTTTTACAAAGCGCATAATACACATAATGATCAGCACAAGCGCGAGTGTTGCTGCTATGTGTGCTGCTAACTTGGGTTTTGAACTCCAGATAAAGCCAAGTACCAAAAACACAATACCGCTGAATGCAGGGATGAGTGCAGTAACAGAGCGTTTTTCATCAGGACCAAGTGGCAATAAATAATAACCATAAATACCTGCACCTATTAATATAATGGCGTTTAGAAAATTGGCTGTAGCTGGTTTCATGTGTTTGAAAATTTTGGCAAAAGTAAGCAAACCTTATGATGGTTATGATAAATTGGGTGAATAGAATATGCATAAAAAAATCCTGAGTAATATTCAGGATATCATAAAAGATCAGTGAAAGATAGCCGGGCACATCCGTAAAACTATCGCCGGTTACAATAGAAAACCGGAACGGCCCCTGATTTCGATTTTTAAGGATTTTTCCACTTCTAAAGAACTACCGGTGGATGTTCGAAATCATGAAGCAAAAATAATTGCTGGAAAAGCCCGGATATACCGAAATGCGGAAATCTGATTTACGCAAGCGGGAAACTGACAATGTCGTGACATTTCGCCGCAGATTCGCAGATTGAATATATATATCGCAATCCAATAACCTAAAAGGGATAGCCTAACAATTCGTCAAAACTTACAGAAGATTGCTCGCCGGTTGCCAGTTTTTTAATATTACAGGTGCCGTTCTCTAATTCGCGGCTGCCTATCATTACCGCATAAGCGATATTTTTTTTCTCTGCGTATTTAAATTGTTTATCAAATTTTGCAGACTCATGGTATAATTGAGAGGCAATGCCGCGACTGCGAAGCTGCTGCATTAATTCAAAAGACTTTTTTGCTTCTGCTTCACCAAGATTAAAAAATAATACTTTGGTACCGGTGTGTACTTCCGAAGGAAAAAGCTTTAACTCTTCCAGTACATCATATATCCTGTCTAACCCAAATGAAATGCCAACACCAGGTATATTCGGCACACCAAACAATCCTGTGAGATCATCATATCTTCCACCACCACCTATACTGCCCATCTGCACATTGTTGGCTTTCACTTCAAAAATGGTTCCGGTATAATAGTTTAGTCCGCGTGCAAGTGTAAGATCAACTACAATATTATTTTTGCCCATGAAGGATGATTGATAAGCCAGCAGGAACTCAAGCTCTTCTATTCCTTTAGCGCCCATTCCGCTTGCACCAAACAGTTCTTTTATTTTATGGAGTTTATCAGTATTATCTCCTGAAATCTCAAGGTATTGCCGGATAATGTTTACCTGTTTTTCACTCAATCCACGTTGTATTAATTCCTCCTGCACTTTTTCTACACCAATCTTATCCAGTTTATCTATGGCGATGGTAATGTCCACCATCTTATCCAATCCTCCGCACAATTCTGCTAACGCAGCAAGAATTTTACGGTTGTTGATTTTGATGTCAACCGATACGCCGAGTTTTGCAAAAACAGTATCATAAATGTTGGCAAGCTCCACTTCATTTACCAAGGTATTGCTGCCCACTACATCTGCATCACATTGGTAAAATTCGCGGTACCGCCCTTTTTGTGGCCGATCTGCACGCCATACCGGCTGTACCTGGTAGCGTTTAAACGGTAACGTAAGTTGCCCATGATTCATAGCTACATACCGTGCAAACGGAATAGTGAGATCATATTTTAGTGCTCGTTCAGTAAGGTTTTTGTCATTCTTTCCCTGTAAAATATTTTGAAAAGCAACGGAAGCTTTCTCTGCATTTTTAGGATCATTCAATCCGTTGTTCAATATTTTAAAAATCAGTTTATCCCCTTCTTCCCCATACTTGCCCATTAATGTTTCAAGGTTTTCCATCGCGGGTGTTTCCAGCGGTTCAAAACCATACAATTCAAAAACATTTTTTATTGTGTTGATGATATAGCTTCTTTTCCGTACGGTATCTGCTCCAAAATCCCTGGTGCCTTGTGGAAGTGAGGGCTTGCTCATATATTATTATTGTAACAATGCTGAGTGTGACGGTAAACGAGAAAGGTGAGATGTGAAATAATACATTTACCTATCCCAAGTCATAGCTTACATTGTGGTATTGGGAACTTTATTTTATTGTTTGTACTGAATATTTTTCTATAATCTTATTGCAGGCTTTATCAATCATATCATATACCTGGTGATAGCCAGGCTCTGGTCCATACCACGGGTCGGGTACGTCCATATTTTTGCCGGGGTATACTTCATTCATCAACAATCTTATTTTTGATGCATCGTATTTTTTACCTGCAATCCATTTTATTTCATCAATCACTTCATCGGCCATAGCATATATTATATCAAAGTCATCAAAATCGCGTGGAACAAAATTTCTCGCATGTTGTTTACTGATATCAATACCCTGCATAGCCGCCACTTTTTGAGAAAGCCTGTGCGGAGCCTCGCCCACATGATAGCCATTGGTTCCGGCACTGTCTACCTGCCAGTGCAATCCAGCCGCTGCTATTTTATGTTGCATTATTCCTTCTGCCAAAGGACTTCTGCAAATATTGCCCAAACAAACCATTAATATATTCATTGTAAAAAAATCGCACAAATGTAAAGATTATATCTGGTTTGTTTTGGGCGCCAGCTATATAGCCTTGCTCGGCACCTGTTGCGTCGCCTGCCTGCCGGCAGGCAGGCACTCTTGTGCTTTATATCGCTATTGTGCATTTTGCAAAAACGTGCAAGTTAGTGTCGCCAGAGGCGACAACATAATATTGCGAAGCGAGGACGCTTCGCACAACGAGGTTTGTTTTTGATCGCGAACATTAAACCCGGGAGGTTTGCCGCACAGGTGCCGGGCCGCAAACCTCCCGGGCTTAACCAC
Source organism: Agriterribacter sp. (assembly GCA_047600465.1). Taxonomy (GTDB): domain Bacteria; phylum Bacteroidota; class Bacteroidia; order Chitinophagales; family Chitinophagaceae; genus Agriterribacter. The sequence goes on along the minus strand of JASGKU010000004.1, from coordinate 191,281 downwards.
TCCACGCCGTCACTGCGAAGCGCCAGGATGATGATTGAATAAGACTACAGTTACGGCGCTGAAGCAGTCTCCCGCCAATTAAGCAAGAAGATTGCTACTCCGCCACGGCAGATCGCGATGAGGGCAAGGTGTTGATGAATTTGTATCTTTCCTGCTGCATAGAAAAGTTTATTTTACATAATCCTTTTCAACCATAATCATTTCACATGAAAAAATATTTGCTGATTATATTTTCTCTTGCTACCGGTATGGTGCATGCGCAACTTGTACCAGCTTCCACTAATGATTCATCCAAACAAAAAAAGATAACCCTTCTTTTACCCGCAGTAGAAAAAATAGTGAAAGAGTATGCTGCTAAAAATAATTTCCCTGCAATTGCTTACGGTATTGTAGCTAATGGAAAACTGGTGTATAGTAATGGAAGCGGTTTTACCAATATCAGTAATAAAACACCGGCAACTGCTGCTTCCTTATTCAGAATTGCATCTATGACAAAAAGCCTCACGGCAATGGCTATCCTTAAACTCCGTGATGAAGGGAAATTACAACTGGATGATGCCGCAGCAAAGTATATGCCCGAGTTAAAAAACATTGCTTTACTTACAACAGATGCGCCTGCTATTACTATCAGAAACCTGATGACGCATACCGCCGGATTTCCTGAAGACAACCCATGGGGCGACAGACAACTGGATGCTACTGATGAAGCATTTATTACCATGTTGAAAAAAGGCATTTCTTTTTCAAGAGTGCCTGGTATAGCGTATGAATACAGCAATATGGGTTTTGCCATGCTTGGAAAAATTATAACAATAGTTTCAGGAAAACCTTACCAACAATATATTACGGAAAATATTTTACAACCTTTGGGCATGCAGCATACAGTGTGGGAGTACACGAATGTGCCACTCGCATTATTGGCGCATGGCTACAGGTGGGAGAACAATCAATGGAAGGAGGAAGCATTGCTGCACGATGGAGCATACGGAGCAATGGGCGGCTTGATAACTTCTATTGAAGATTTTGGCAAGTACCTCTCTTTTCAATTATCTGCATGGCCGCCACGGGATGATAAAGATACGGGACCGGTTAAACGAAGTTCGCTAAGAGAGATGCAACAGCCATGGGCATACAATAACCTGGCAGCGCAGTTTACCTATCCTGATGGACGCGACTGCGCCATGGTAAGCAGCTATGGTTATGGATTGCGGGTAAGCAGGGATTGTGCCGGACGGGTATATGTGGGACATACAGGCGGTTTGCCCGGCTTTGGAAGCCAATGGTGGATAATGCCAGACTATGGCATTGGAGTGATGGCTTTTGGCAATCTTACCTATGCAAGCATGGGGAACCTTAACTGGGCTGTGATGGATACGCTGATAAAAGGCGCACAGCTTGCGCCACCTGCATTGCCTGCTTCTGCTATTCTTAGCCAACGCAAAGATGAACTGATGAAACTATTACCGCATTGGAACAATGCATCGGCAACAAATATATTCGCGGTAAACTTTTTCCCGGATCATTCTATTGAAGATCGGAAAAAGAAATTTGAAGATTTCTTTTCAAAGCTTGGTAAAATAAAACGCGTTACAGATGTCATTCCTGAAAATCAATTGCGTGGCATTTTTTATATAGAAGGCGAAAACACCACGCTTGAAATATACTTTACACTTACACCCGAACAACCGGCACTTATTCAATACCTGGATGTAAGCGAAGTAAAAAATAATTAGTTCAAACGTTGTCCTCCTGGTTTTTCCTGGGTAATGGTTCTGCCAGACTTTCCGGATGCATCAAATGTTTTGAATGTATAAGTAGCGGTTGCAGGCAAGGGCTCATTATATACAGGCGATTGCAAAGTAGGTTCTGATCCATCTGTTGTATAGTGAATAGTGATACCAGGCAAAGCCACATTTGCTTTTACCATACCATTGTCAACAATAGCTCCTGCTGGGGGTACCCGATAAGCATAACCACCATTGGTATGCGCTAATTTGGGGAATTCTTTTTGAGCGATGGTATTGGCAAAACGATTCCATCCTTCATCTATGCTTTTTAACCGCTGTTCATGGTTGGCTTCTGTTTCCCATTTTCTTTCCGGCGACCAAGCGCTTTCTGAAAATCCAATCAGTTTGGGCAGCATATAGTATTCAATCATATTTCTGCCTTTGATGGTTTCACTCCACAACTGCGCCTCCACACCACGAATATTTTTACGTGCTTCTGGCTTTAATTTTTCCCAACGGCTATCTGCTTTATCCCAATCCAACACCGCACCCATAGAGCTTTTTGGGGTAGTATTAAACATATTAAACGGCGCGAAAGCCCATGCATTTTTTGTGTCGATAAAACCAGCCCAATACAAACCGGGTTCTGCGGGGTCATTGCTATACGCCAAATCAAAATAAAAATTAGATACATTACACAGCACAATGTTATAGCCTTCATTGGCCAGTTTATAGCCAAGGTCTGGGTAATCAAACATGTTGTTCCATATATATGGAACAACTTTTTTATTGGCAAACTCGGGGTTGGGCGCAAGTTTGCCTGTTGAGTCTTTTATCAATGCTACTTCTTCCCAACCATGCACTTCAATATTTCTTTTTTCCATTTTGTTTACCAGTTCGCGAAAGAAATATGACTGTAAATTTTTAGGATCTTTTATTTCAGGATGTTGTTTCATTAGTGCAATGGCATTGGGTGATTTGCTCCATGCACCATCCGCCACTTCATCGCCTCCCGCATGAAATACGGGCATTGTTAATCCTGCTTCTTTGTACATCTTCTCAAATTCGTCTACCACCTTTTCGTAAAAATGGAAAGCGGATGGACGCGTAATATCAACCACATTATCACTATACATCTGCGCAGACATATAAACGGATTTGTCTTCCGGATCAACCAAACGGTATTCATTTGCTTCTGCTTCTTTTCCTTCCTTCATCAATCGTTGATAACGGGCTTCCATCGATTTAATAGCAGCTCTTGCATGTCCCGGAAAATTCAGCTCAGGTATAATGTTGATATGTCGTTTAGCCGCATACTTCAGGATCTCAATAAAATCATTGCGGGTATAAAAACCACTTCCATATTTTCCTTCTGCATTGGCAAAAGGCCCTGAACCATAACCCGGATGCAAAGCAGGCGCTTCTTTGCCACTTACATGCGCACGATGAGCGCCCACTTCTGTAAGCTCAGGCAAGCCTGGTATTTCAATACGCCAGCCTTCGTCTTCAGATGTATATAACAGTAAGTGATTGAGTTTATATTGAGCGAGTACATCCAGTATTCTTAAGATGGTTTCTTTTGTTTGAAAGTTTCTGCTAACATCTACGTGTACACTCCGGAAACCAAAACGCGGAGCATCATCTATGGTAACATAAGGAACCGTAATATCTGTGCTTTTTCCAAGGTATACGTCCGCCGGTATTAATGCCAGCAGGCTTTGTATACCGTAAAAGGCACCGGCAGCATCATACCCGGTTATAGCAATGCCATGTTCATTTATTATTAATTGGTATGCTTCCGGCTTTTTTTCCTTTACTGTATTTGGGTTTATAGTAACAGTAATGCCTTTATCTTTTGCAGTTCCTTCGCCGGCTGTAAGCGTTTTCCCTGTAATTTCTTTTAATCGTGTAGTAAGTATACCTGCTTCGTTGGCAAGCCCTGAAGAAAAAATAATAGCCGTTTCAGGCGTAAACGTAAAAGAGCCTTTGGCAGTTGCAAGATGCAACGGTGTTGGAATAATGGGCAAAAGCTGATCTGCAGGCAATAATGATAAAGAAGCATTTTCCAGAAAAGTTTTCTTTGGAGAAGCTGGCATTTCTTTATCATCTTTTCCTCTTAATAATTGTTCATCCTTTGTATAAGGTATCAGCGTGTAATCGTTTATGTTAGCAATGCGTTCTTCTTTACCATCCTTATCGTAAAAAACAATATAAATGCCCAGGGGTTGATCGGTATTTTTTATAACATATCCCGTTGCCCTGTATTCAATATCTATAGAATCTCCTTTATTTAATGTAAAACCGGTATTAGGTGAAAGTTTAAACCAGTCGCCATTAATATGTTCAAGCCTTGCAGGCTGATTATTAGAAGGTAATATAGGGCTGGGTGCTATAGAAAAAAAGATCTTCCAGTTTTTATCGGTCAATGCTGTTTCGTCTTTATTAATAAGTCGTATGCGTGCTTTGTAGCCTGAGTCTGCAAAGTTGGTAAGCAACTCCCATTTCATGGCAATAGCCGCTTGTTCACCTTTAGGTGTATCGGCATTGGGTTGTTTGCAGGAAGAAATGTTTAACAACATGGTAATAGCTAATAAGGAAAAGATTACACGCATGAGACAAAATATTTTATAATGTTCTTGTAGTTCGACCGTATTGGTATGAGACTTCACTCATGTGTAAATACTGGCTTTGAATGATTTTTAACGAGAATATGAGTTTATGACTGTTTTTTAGGCTCCCTGCTTCCTTTATACAACTCATATTCCAGCAGGCGGCAATCGATAGTGCTGTTGTAAAACTCAATTTTTCGGCTGGCTCTCAATCCCATTTTTTTGGCAAGATTAAGGTTGCCGGTAAATATGTATCCATAGTATCCTTCGCAGCGTTTCTTCATAAAATCGCCTATGCGTGCATATGTAGCTTCCAGTTCAGCCACCTGCCCCAGGCGTTCACCGTATTCAGGATTCAGTAACACCACGCCCGGCTGATCGGCTGGAACTTCAGTATCCGCGAAATCGCAAACGTCAAAATCAATCAGTTTGGCAACCCCTGCAGCCACCGCATTTTTCCTGGCGTTTTCTACGGCTCTTTCGCTATAGTCTGTAGCTATAATGCGCAAACCAGGCAGATCAATAATTTGTTCTTCGAGCAATGCGTCTTCTTTTATATATACAGCTTCATCATACCCACGGATATGCATAAACGCAAAATTGATTCTGAATAATCCAGGACGACGATTGGTAGCTATCAATGCCGCTTCTATGGCAATAGTGCCCGATCCACACATGGGGTTAATAAAGGGTGAAGCCTTATCCCACCGGGTAGCGTATATAGCTGCGCTTGCCAGTGCCTCCAGCATCGGAGCAAGCCCCGGAATTTTTCTATACCCATGCCGTGCGAGTGAATTGCCGGATGTATCTATAAAGATTTCTGCTTCATTGTTTTTCCAGAATAAATTGAATACAGCACCTGTAAGTTCGGCTCCTGTAGAAGGACGCTTGCCGGTTTTTTCCCGCAACCTGTCTACAATACCATCTTTCACACGCAGGTTGGCAAATAAATTATTGTTGATGGTATCGTTACTAACATTGCTGGTAATGGAAAAATAACCATCATCCGGCAAGATATCTTCCCAGGGAAATTGAAAAACATGTTTGTAGATCTGATCGGCATCTGCCGCTTCAAATTTCTGCAAACTATACAATACCTGGCTTGCACAACGCAGGTTGAGATTTAGTTTGATACAATCATTTACAGACCCCTGTATACGAACGCCGGTCACAAATACTTCTTCTATGTCAAAGCCAAGTGCTGTTACTTCCTGTTGCAGATAGGAGGTAATGCGTTTGTGGCAGGTAATAGTAATAGCGCCTTTAGTGGTAAATACATTCATGCGGGTTTAAAGGTAAGTGTTCTGTGATAATCGCCTGAAGGCGATAACAACGGCGTACGATGCCGGCACGCCTCCTATGCCATACTATTTTGTGCGGTAGAGATTTTAAGCCGTTAGATCCGGAATTGTACAGTAGTTCTACAACATTGCCTTCGATAAAATATATATCAGCAGCAATGCTGTTAAGCCCATATACAGAGTAGCCATTGAATAAACCCGGAGCATCGGTTTCATTTCTAATCCTGAAAATTTACTGATCACCCAGAAGTAAGCATCATTTGCGTGAGAAATCATCATAGAGCCCGCTCCCATACTTAAAACGCAAAGCAGTTGACCGTTGGCGTTATCTAAACCTAATACGTGTAAGAGTGGCTGTACAATAGAAGCTGCGGTAATGATAGCAACTGTTGATGAACCCTGCGCGGTTTTTAGCAAGGCAGTGAGTAAAAAAGGAAAGAAGATGCCAAGGCCGCCGAGTGGCAATGCTTCACTCAGGTGATCTCCAATTTTTGTGGCGGCAAGCACTGCACCAAAAGCTCCTCCTCCTCCAATTATCACCAGTATTCCACCTGCCTTTTCAGCGCCTTCCTGTAATAGTTTTGCTATATCTGTTTTGTTGAAAGATGGTATGGTTGTAATGGCAACAAGTACGCCCGTAAAGAGCGCTATTACCGGGTTGCCTGTAACACTCAATGTTTTTAGTATCCATCCCTCATTTCCCTTCATAGTAGCAAAAGCTCCTGCAGCTATTAGTATAATAGGAATGATAACAGGGAGAAATGCATGCAATACACCGGGTTGTTTGTTTTCTTCTTTTTCAGTTGGCGTGTATTGAGTAGTGTTAGTAAACGAAAATTTTCTTCCTGCGTATTTAGTCCAGTAGTAACCCGCCATGCTTGCAGGAATGGCTATCGCGATGCCCATTATAATCAGCCTGCCAATATCTACTCCTATAATGCCGGCAGCGCCTGCCGCGCCGGGATGCGGCGGAATAAGGCAATGCACTGCATATAACCCCACGGCTAATGAACCAGACATAACAGGCATAGCAATTTTTGTTCGTGCTGCAATGCGTTGGTTCAAACCACTTAACACAATATATCCGGAATCGCAGAAGATAGGCAGGCCCACTATAAAGCCCGTTATATTCATAGCAAGTGGGGCGTTTTTTTCTCCTGTTTTTTGAAGAATATATGAAGCCATTACATTAGTGCAGCCGCTATACTCCAGTATTACTCCCAGGGCAGTACCCAATACAATTACAAAACCGAGCGATTGCATAATATGCCCAAAACCTTCCTTCATAATATTAATAACCATGTCAAAAGGAAATCCCACACCCAGTCCCACTACAAAGCAGGCAATGAATAATGCAAAAAAAGCATGGATCTTATATTTTGTGGTAAGTAAAATAATGATGCCTATACCCGCAGTAAGAAAAAACATTACTTGTGTAAAAGATGTGGTCATGAGAAAATTTTAAACAACTGTTGCTGCAATAATGTGCTGCGTTATTTTTTATACTGTAATGTGGATTTTTCACCTCAATATAATATCATTTTATCTGCCACTGGGTATTATGAAAAAGAAATTTTCCGATGTGTTGTTTTCCTGAGATGTATGAATTCGATATATTAGTGTTTCATTTCAGCATATAGGGTATAGATATCCGGCATTCCGGCATGATGTCTTCTGCTTAGCTGATTTTATGGAACGATATTGCTGTAAGCTTGCTATATGAAGAAACGCATTCTTTTTTTATTCGTACTCTTATTCTTCCTGATTGTTTTGCAAACAGGAGCGCAGTCTTATGTTGCTACTCCGCAACCTCAAAAAATAAATAACAATTGTGGCGGATATTATGAATTCCTTCCAGCTTCTTATAGTAATGAAAATAACGTATTGGTAAAATATCCTTTGATTGTTGATGTAACCGGTACTGGTGGTCAGGGGAGTGGATCTTTAAAAGATTTAGAAAAGGTATTGAATTTTGACATCGCGTATTTTATTAAAAGCAATCGTTTCCCTGATACCGTTTATTCCAATGGTAAACCCTACTCATTTGTGGTTATCTCCCCGCAATTGATAACAAGAGGCAAACCATCTGACATACAGGAGATACTTACTTATATTCTTTCCAGGTACCGTATTGATACTACCAGGATTTATCTTACCGGCTTCAGCAATGGAGGTCAGCCTGTTTGGAATTATCCCTGCATCAGCGATTTAATCGCTTCAAAAGTTGCGGCGATGGTGCCTGTAGCGGGTGTAAATACAAACACCAACCATGTAGGTGTAAATTATATTGTGCGGAGTCAGTTGCCTGTATGGGCGCTGCACAGTACAGAAGATAAGGCTGATGAAACACAAGTTGAGAACTCCATCAATTTCGTAAAGGCCATCAATGACCTCAAGCCTGTTGTTCCCGCCCAGCTTACATTGCTTACAGGTACTCATAACGAAACCTGGCCTAAAGTATATGATCCGGCAATAAGATATACTGTTGGTGGGAAGAGCCTTAATATTTATGAATGGATGCTTCAGTACAACAGGGCTAAACCAATATTGCCGGCTAACATACAATATTTTCAGAGCTTGTTATCGTTGCATGACGTGGATTTGAGTTGGGAGGAATTGATAGATGAAACCAATGATTTTTTTGTGGTAAATAAATCGTGGGATAGAAAGCATTTTACTGCAGTTGCTACAATAAAGACTAAACGAAACACAGCAGGGCGAAATGTATATAAATGGACGGACACACAGGCTGGAGAAGGAATGAATTATTATAGCCTTTCCTACACTACGGCGGAAGGAAAAACACTTTACAGTGATACCATTTCAATCAATGCCGGTTCCCCAAAAATGGATATCAGAGCGTTTCCTACTTTCATTCATCGTGAGCCGGTTAATATATTCCTCAGCAGTTTGAACGAAAATGTATTGATCAGCATCGTTGATGCTAACGGCAGGTTAGTATATAAGAACAGGTACGCTAATCAAACAAAAATTGTAATTCCTTCATCCAGTCTTAGTACAGGGCTGAATGTTATACAAGTTTCCACAACAGGTATAAACAAAAAGATAAGGGTTTTAAAACTAAATTAAGTTTCAACTATTCGTTTGCGTTAGATATAGCTATAGTAAGGCTTTGTATTTTTGTTTTATGAATATTGTAAAGAGTTGCCTTATTTGCCTTTTTCTTTTATGTGGAGCAGTATTAAAGGCGCAGATTGTAAATATAGAATCTGAACGTATTCAAACAGACACAACGGGTTGGGCCGGCAGCTTTGGGGGAAATTTTTCTATTGCTCAAAATGTTGACAGAGTATTTTCAGCCGGAGCGTTTGCTCATATTCAATACAAAACAAAAAAAGATCTTTATCTTTTCCTTGGCAACTATTCCTTTCTAAAAGGTGCGCAAACCAGTTATCTTGATAATACTTTTTATCACCTTAGGTATAACCGTAAATTAACCGATGTATTAAGGTTAGAAATATTTTCTCAACTTCAAACCAATAAAATCACCAAAATAGATACAAGATTCCTGGCGGGCATCGGACCCCGTATAAAACTTCATAAAACAAATACATTTCAAATATATGCAGGCGTACTTTTTATGTTTGAATATGAAAAAGAAATAACAGATCCTCCGGTATATCACAGGGATATCCGAAACAGTACTTACCTCACTTTTACATACAAGCCGCTTCCCAATTTTTCATTAGTAAGCACTTCATTTTATCAGCCGCGGATAAACAACTTTGGTGATTTCCGCCTATTAAACCAGGAGTCTGCCAATCTTTCTATCACCCATAAATTAGCCGCAACACTCGATTGGAATTATTTATACGACAGACAGCCTGCAGTTGGTGTGCCAAAAACCAATTATTCATTTGCTACTGGCTTTAAGTATGCATTTTAAAATTTTCCGGCATAATTTTTTGGTATACATTATCAATGATAAGTGTAAAAAATATCTGGAAGATTATTAAGCAATCTTTTGCTGATTTTATTGCCGAGCGGGTGCTTAAATTGAGTGCAGCACTATCTTACTATACTTTATTCTCTCTGCCAGGTTTATTGATCATTGTGATATGGGTAAGTGAAATATTTTACAAGGACGCTGCAGTGGAGGGAACAATTTATGGACAGATAGCAGATTTTGTAGGGAAAGGTGCTGCACTACAAATACAGGAAACCATTCGCAATGCTACCATGTCTTCCAGTAATAAAATTGCAACCATTGTAGGATTTGTTACCCTCTTATTTGGAGCTACCAGTGTTTTTGGAGAGATCCAGGATTCTATTAATCTGATATGGCGCCTGAAAGCAAAACCGAGAAAAGGTTGGGTAAAGCTTATTGTAAACAGGCTCCTGTCTTTTTCTATCATCGTTTCTTTAGGCTTTTTGCTATTGGTATCGCTTATTATAAATGGTATAATGGATACTTTTATTGACAGGCTCACCACTGCATTTCCACATGCGGAAGTAGCGCTCGCATACAGCATTAATGTGCTCATCACTTTCGTTATCACTTCTTTTTTATTTGGGTTAATATTTAAAGTATTGCCTGATGCAAAAATTAAATGGCACAATGTAAAAGTGGGTGCTTTTACTACAGCGATATTGTTTATGCTGGGTAAATTTCTGATTGGTTATTATCTCGGGCACAGCAGAATGACTACAGCATATGGTGCTGCGGGATCTATTATAGTGATATTGCTTTGGGTATACTATTCCGCTATTATACTCTACTTCGGTGCGGTGTTTACAAGAGTATATGCCATTCAAACCGGGTCACACATTTACCCGGATAATTATGCAGTATGGATAAAAGAAGTAGAAGTTGAATCAGAACATTCAATTCAGCAAGAACCAGATAAAAAGAAAACAGTAGTAGTTGAAGAGCGTAAGCCAGACTGATTTATATTGCTGAAGATATTAGCTCTATATTTTGCCGCAGATGCGCAGATAAATCTGCGCATCTGCGGCTTTAATTTTAATCTATTTTATTCCTGCTCTCTTTTTTAAATCTGTAACTGGTACTGCTATCAATCTGCCGATAACTTTTCCATCACGATAAGTAATAACTTTTAATGTAACTGCGTCTTTGGGAACAGATACAGGAGCTGTGTATTTCGGATAAAATTTATCTGGAAACGAATTGTCAAAACTGTAATAAATATCCAGTCCAGGAATTTCAGTACTCATATCAACTGTTATTGAATTCTTATCACTTTTAACAGCATTGATGATAGGATCATATATAGCAGGCGAATATTTTTTTTCGGCTATGTCAAACCGTTCAAAATGTTTTTCAACATGCTGCGAAAATTGCTCCCAGTTTCTTTTTTCTTTTGGCGACCACACCGCTTCAGCCACCGCAAATGCTCTTGGCCACAGCATATATTGTAAATGGCGGGTATTGTATACCTGTTCAGTCCATAAATTTGCCTGCCCACCTTTTATGTATTGTGCATCTACGCCTTCTGGCACCGGCTCAAACTGGTAGGTTTTATTTAATCTCAGTGTTGCATAAACCGGCGGTTCTGTGGCCGCGTCACCCTGCATAAAATCAAGATATACAAAACTGGTGGGGCTCATCACTACTTCATGTTTTTGTTTTGCTGCAGCTATTCCACCTTCTATTCCGCGCCAGCTCATTACTGCGGCATTTGGTGCAAGACCACCTTGCAAAATTTCATCCCAGCCAATCAACTTTTTACCTTTCGACTCTACGATTTTTTCAACCCTTTTTACAAAATAACTTTGTACTTCATCCAGGTTTTTCAATTTCTCTTTTTGCATAAATGCTTTTATCTGCGGGCTCTTTTCCCAGAAATTACGCGCAGTTTCATCTCCACCCATGTGTATGTATTCAAACGGGAACAGGGCAGCTACTTCCGTAAATACTTTATCCAGAAAGTCGTATACCTTTTCGTTAGCCGGGCAAAGCGTATTATCCAGTAAGCCATAAAAATGTCCTTTAGGAGGCCATACCATAAATTTTTCGCCGGAGTTAACTTTGTATTTATCCGCACCCGGTGTGCAGGAAAGCTCCGGGTAAGAAGCAATGGCTGCAAGACTGTGACCGGGCACGTCAACTTCGGGTAAAATGTTTATATATTGATCTTTGGCATACTGAACAATTTCTTTAATATCATCCTGCGTATAAAAACCACCATAGTCTCTCGGTTCATCTGGCAATGGATCAGAAAAGTAATTGAAGGTTCCTGTTTTCTTTACATTCCATGCACCAACGGAGGTTAATTTGGGTAAACTTTTTATTTCAATCCTCCAGCCCTGGTCATCCGTAAGATGCATGTGCAGTAAATTAAACTTGTATTTGGCCATATCATCAATAAAAGCCTTTACCTCTGCCTTTGTAAAAAAATGGCGGGATACATCAAACATCAAACCTCTCCATCCAAAACGGGGATAGTCTTTTATTTCAACGGCAGGTATTGACCAGTTAACATTTTTTACAACTGTTTTACTTTCTATTTCCTTTGGCAATAATTGTAACAAGGTTTGTACGCCATAAAAAAGACCGGCGGCTTCGTTGGCAGTTATTACTACCTCATCTTGTGAAACATTTAATTTGTAACCCTCGCTGCCTGATTCTTTATCCTGACTACTATTTAATATAAGCTGAATACCTGCTCCCGAAGTGTTGTTGACGATATTGAAGTTAAAACCGGTAGCCGTGCTAAGTGAATGCACAAGCTGCCTGGCTACTTTTTCGGCTGATGCGCCGTTTATATATACAGGCGTATTATCTTTTAAAATAAATGCTCCCTGCTTTTGGGTAAGCGATACAGGTTCAGGAATAATAGCCGGCGCGATGTTTTGCGCAGAAACTGCTGACGAAATAATGATAACGAAAAATAAAATGATGAACCTCATGCTGGTTTTGTTTAAGCTGAAAGATATAGAAGAATGCAGACTCAAAAAAATGCCCGGGTAACATTACCCGGGCATTTATATTTGTTGATATGTAAGTGCTAACTGACTACCATCTTTTGCGGTTCTGAGAATATGAACCACCGCCGCCGCCAGAACGTTGTTCCTTAGGTCTTGCTACTGTTACTGAAAGCGATCTGCCTTCAATGTCTTTACCATTAAGAGACTGCATAGCTTTTTGTGCACTGCTGTCATCCGGCATTTCTACAAAGCCAAAACCACGAGACCGGCCACTCTCCCTGTCTGTAATAATTTTTGATGAAGAAACTTCACCAAACTCCGCAAATAAATTTTTTAAGTCATCATCAGTTGTATGAAAACTTAAATTGGAAACGTACATGTTCATAACTGTTACATTAAAATGTTATTAATCAACCTGGAAGAATAGCATTAGCAAAGAAGAATAAACAAATACAGCATGGCAAGATGTAAAAGGATATACGTTCTGTCAGGATGCTCTTAATTCAAGTTATGGTAAAGGTAGTGTTTTATGGTGGATAATCGGTGGAATTCAATTTGGCGGGATTATAGAAAATAAAAGACGGACATAATATCCGTCTTTTACAGAGTGAATTTTAATTAACTTTTATTGCTTTGGGCGCTACTCTCGAAAAACCATTATTGGTTGAATCGGCCGAAAGTGTGCCATTTTCAATGTACTTTATCTGGATGTTTTTGGTACTGTCTGTTGAACCAGGAACACCTACCAACAGTGCAGTATAAACTTTTCTCTGTTCTAATGTAATAGTTCTGCTTGCCTGTATATTACTGCCATTACTAACAGTGAGTGTAACATCTCCACCTGTTAATGGTGTGAAATGTGAAACAGATGCAAACGCTGCATTTTCATTTACTATATTGCTGCCTCCCTGTGTTATAGTAACGGTGGGTTTGCTTGAATCGGCAATGGCGTTTATATAACGGATATACGCATTGCCAGACACTCCTGAAAGACTATCTATATTATCGCTTACTACTACATTTTGAAAAGTAGTATCACCAACCAGGAACAAAGAATAATATTTGTCTTTATCAAAAGTATAATCTGTACTTGCGATAGTTGCATTGGTGTTGGCATCAAATGCAACTACAGGCCGTGTGCCTGCATAAATACTCAGGTATCCACCGGTATAGCTGGTATAAGGCAATGCAGCATTGGTAAGGCTGTTTCCTGAAAGTGCGAATCCAATAGCTGGTTTATCCGGAGCAAGATTGAAAGCCATTAAACCCGCAACTGGTGTGCTGTTGTTGTTGTCATTGTTTTTTGTACATGAAGAAAAAAAGATTAACGAAAATGCAATCGCCGCAATGGCAATGGTTCTGCTGGGGACTGAAATAAGATTTTTCATACACTGTTCTCCTGAAATTTAATGTTAAAAAATAATTAGGCAATTCAACTTCAAAACAGGGTATAAGTTTTAGGAACCTATGCAGTGGTAAAAATGATGCCAAACAAAAAATAAAAGCGCTGATCACTTTAACCTTAAGTATGTATTAACTTTTAATAAAAAAAGTGTATTTAATAAATGAAAGACGGAAGTTTGATCTGTAATAAAAATTTCTGTAATGAATCCCTCAATCTTAGTAGATTAGCGCCATCCCTTTACAACAATTAATAGATTCCTATATGCTCTGGAAACGTTGGTTTAAAATAATATTGGTATTAATAGCATTGCTGATAATAGTATATGCATTTGGTCCGCATCCTGCTACGCCCGTATATAGCAGGGAATTACCACAGGTGCCCGTAACATCTGCCGGGCTGGAAGGTTTTATAAAAAAGCAGGAAGCAGCGCATATATTAAAACCAAATAACGAAGCAAGAATTATATGGGCAGATACATCAAAACAAAAAACGGAGTACGCTATTGTATATCTGCATGGGTTTTCGGCATCGCAGGAAGAAGGCGCGCCTATTCATACTAATATAGCAAAGGAGTTTGGCTGTAATCTTTATTTATCGCGGCTGGCGGAGCATGGTATTGACACTACAGAACCATTGCTGCATTTAACGCCGGAAAATTATTGGGAAAGCGTGAAAGAAGCATTGGTTATCGGAAAGCAATTGGGAAAGAAAATAATATTAATGGGTACATCAACGGGTTGTACCAATGCCTTGCAATTGGCAGCAAGCTATCCGGATGATATAGCAGCACTGGTGCTTATGAGCCCTAACATAGCATTGTTTAATGATAAAGCGTGGATATTGAACAAGCCCTGGGGATTACAAGTAGCACGCCTGGTAAATGGCGGCGATCATATTGTTTCTGAAGATAACAGACCCATATACAAACAATACTGGTACTGGCGTTACCCCCTGGAAGCTACAACGCAGTTACAGGAATACCTCCAAACTACCATGACAGAAGAAACATTCAGCAAAGTGAAACAGCCAACGCTGATGTTATACTATTATAAAGATAACATACACCAGGATAGCGTAGTAAGCATACCCGCCATGTTAAAAATGTATGATGAACTTGGCACACCTAAAGACAAAAAAATAAAACAATCTATTCCTAATGCGGGCAATCATGTAATAGGTAGTTATTTACGTTCTAAAGATTTACTGGGAGTACAGCAGGCTATTGAAGCTTTTATGCAAAAAACGATGCATATAAATGCCTTGCCTGAGCAGAAAATTATAACAATAAATAAGCAGTAACAAAAAAGCAAAGCGCTATTATCAGGGACGGAAAGATGACTCAAAGCTTTTTCCCGATTGCAGATCGTGTATGAATGTTTCCAGTTTTTCAGGCGTATACCAAAGGTGTACTACGTGTTTGGCAAGCAGATAGTGCAGCATAATTTCTTCAGGCGACCCGCTCTGAAAGGACTTTCCTGTAGCATATTTTGTAATATCCGGCATTTTTTTAAAATCATTTGTTTTTGCTTTCAATGTATCTTCTGAATAATAAGCGCGATCGTCAGCCTGCATAGCCAGTCCTTCATCAAACCATGTTGGTATTTTTACATTATAAGTAATAAAGCCAATGCGGTTATATAATGCTACATGCATCATTTCATGTGCAAGTATATTGGTATCGACTCCATTTAGGCTGACTATAATGTAACCATCCAATTTCAGATATGTAATAGCAGGAACGGCGCCGCCTGCACCAAATGTTTCAAAATCTTCATCGGTGTCACAATATATAATTGTTGGACGACTGTGGTCCTCGGGCCAGAAATGAAGCATCTTACTTTTAGCTTGCGCTATCAAAGCTTGCAGGCTATCTACTTTTGGGGATGATATATTTTCTCTGTGATAAAGCAGTTTATCTTTTTTCAGTGGAAAGAAGTTTATTAAAATGCTCCTTGTTTGTTGAGGGAATAATAAAAAATGCAAACCACAAAACACCAATATCACCAAAACAACAATAACAGCCAGGCGCCTTAAGGTTTTACGCCGCATCATATAATTTTATATTATTAGTATGTTCCCGGGTTCTTTTGTTACAGGTAAATTTCACAATAATTATGGTGATAGGGCTGCATACCATTATTTGATATTTGTGGAATTGTTACATACCGGCATCTAATAGCATTATGATGGGAAAATGTGGCTTGCGGAAGGAGAAAAGTGTTGAATAAAATACCCAAATAAAAAACGACCTCTATTTAGGAAAAAACAACTTCAATGTCTGGAATTCAGGTTGGTAACGCTTTTATCAATTTTTACAACCATTTGCACCAGATATTGAAGGATTTATTAACTTGCCACTCCCATAAAATAAATATGACAGTTCAGGAAAATTGGGATAGACAAAAGGAGCGCAGGAAGTTGGGATTGCAGGCAATGTATGACTACGGGATGGGGGTACTATGGATGGCAGTTGGCGTATTCTTTTTACTGAATAAATACCTGGCTGTGCCATTGATGAAAAGCGATCCATTGATTGACACCATTTTTGGAGCAGTTGGTATAGCGTATGGTGCATTCAGGTTGTATAGAGGATACCAAAAGAAAAAATTAACGAAATAGCGATGAAGTCTTTCTATAATATCATTATATATTCTATCTATCTTTTTATTACAGTAACAGCGTTGAGCTGTGGTAATAGCAAAAAAAGACATACGATAGAGCGTAATGATGATTTAACCTCGGGAACGATCCACATAAGTGTAGATGAGACTTTTAAACCTATCATTGATTCCCAGATCAAAGTGTTCATGTCACTTTTCCCTAAAGCAACTATAATAGCGCATTACAAATCCGAGGCAGAATGTCTGAAAGATTTGATGAACGATACCATCCGCCTGGTAATTGTTACACGTGGATTAAGTGAAGAAGAAGTTAATTCTGTTAAAGATACGCTTGGTTTTCCGCCTACATTTGGCAAAATTGCGCTTGATGCCATATCAGTTATCGTAAATAATAAGGCAAAGGATTCTCTTTTTGATATGAGTGATATCAGGTCTTTAATGAATGGCACCAGCGGGTATAAGCTTACACCTGTACTGGATGGCAAAACAGCCACCAGTACAATCCGGTATATGATTGATTCTGTGTTAAAGGGGCAGCCCCTGGCAAAGGATATAGCCGGTGCAGATTCCAGCCAGGGTGTAATTGACTATGTTGCCAACCATGAAGACGCAATTGGCTTTATTGGCGTAAGCTGGATTGGAAACCCTGAAGATAAAGATCAGATAGCTTTTCTTGACAAAGTAAAAGTGGCGTCTCTGGAGTCTACAGACATGCCTGGGAAATTTGTTAAGCCCTACCAGATAAATATTGCCCAAAAAAGATATCCTATGGTACGTGGTTTGTATTATATTGTAAAGGAAAACTACGGTGGATTGGGTAGAGGATTTACTAATTTTTTACAAAATGAAAAAGGACAATTAATATTTTTCAGAGCTTATCTTGTGCCAACAAGAATGAACTTTGAAGTTCGTCAGGCTGAAATGAAATAACAAATACGCATTAACAACTTAAAATTAAATCAAACCAAAAATTTCAATCAAAAATGATCAAGCACACAATCAGATTTATAGTTGCTGCTGCTTTAATGTGCAATGTTGCCTTTGCGCAGTCGGTAGATGAAGGGAAAAAGGCTTATTATTATGAGCGGTATAAGACGGCTAAAGAAATTCTTGAAAAGGCATTTGCCGCCAAGCCGGATGATGTGCAGGCTGCTTACTGGCTTGGACAAACCCTTATTGAAATGCACGATACAGCTGGAGCCAAAGCCGTATTCCAGAAAGCTTTGCAAACCAAAGGAAGCGATCCTTTATTATTAGTAGGCGCGGGGCATGTAGAATTATTAGAGAAGAAAACCAACGATGCACGCCAACGTTTTGAAGTGGCTATACAGAACAGTAAAGCAAAAGATATTGACGTATTAAATGCCGTAGGACACGCAAATGTGGATGCTGCAGATGGAGATGCTAAATATGCTATTGATAAACTTACCCTGGCTACACAGGTTAAAAAATTTAAAGAACCTGATGTATATATTAACCTGGGTGATGCGCAACGTAAATTAATGGATGGCGGTGCCGCAGTTAGCGCCTATCAAAATGCGTTAACGCTTGATCCTAAATTAGCGGAGGCAAATTATAAGATCGCTAAAATATATGTTACACAAGGTCCTGAGCAGAAAGACATCTTTTTAAAGAATTTTAATGAGGCTATTACCCTTGATCCTGCATACGCACCAGCCTATTATGATTTGTACAGCTACTGGTATAGCCGCGATGTAAATAAAGCGAAGGAATATTTTGCAAAATACAAAGCCAATACCGATTTCACACCTGCAGTAGAAGCAGAAGAAATCAGCCTGGTATATGCCTCCGGCGACTTTAAAGGAGCTATTGCTAAAGCAGATGAAAAATTGCAGAAAGATGGTGATAAAGCAGATGTTACATTATATCGTACAAAAGCATACGCATACGATAAGCTGGGCGATTCAACCAACGCCTTAAAGAATATGGAAACATTCTTTTCAAAAGCTTCACCAGATGTACTGTTGCCGGATAACTATGTGAAGATGGCTGAAATTTCAGCTAAATTCCCCGATAAAGTTGCACAGGCCGATGACTATTTTAATAAAGTAATTGCAATGGATACACTTACAGCCAGCAGGGTGCAATATGCTACTGCTGCGTCTAACATGTATAAAAAATTGAACAACAGGGCGAGATCTGCAGAGTGGCTCACAAAAATTCTTACCTACAAACCCAATTATGGTAAAACGGATTTGTTTTATGCAGGTTGGGAAAATTTTTACGGACAGGTATATACTACTGCAGACAGTGTAGCGGGTTTGTATAAAGCAAAATATCCAGACGATATGCAGGGATATTATCTGGGATTCCGTGTAAAATGGGCAGTAGATTCTACCATGGAAAAAGGACTTCCACTGGATGATGCAAAGAAATTTATTGAACTGGCAGAAGTTGATAAAGTGAAATACAAACAATCACTTTTGCTGGCATACGGCTATATGGCAGGATATAATGCCAATATATTAAAAGACTATGCTACAGCGATCACTTACCTTGATAAAATAATAGAAGTAGATCCAGGCAATGCAGATGCGCAGGCAAACAAAGAAGTACTTCAAAAAGCACTCAACAAACCTGCACCTAAGCAACCTGCAGCAGGGCAAACCAAAAAAACGGGAACGAAATAGATTATAAATCGTTTCATATATTCAAAACCCCAAAGTCAAATTGATTTTGGGGTTTTATTTTATTTAAAAATGGTTTTTAAATGTTGCTACCTTATTTTTGCTACTGGATTAATTCACAACATACAGAAAACGGAAAATTGTGGTTCCCGTTGTCAAATAATGATCGTATTCTTCCGTTTTACTGTTCCAAAGTAAATCTTGAGACGAGATGATAACGTATTTTATACTCCAGTCAAATCCAGCATCTTCCCTAACAGACGTTAACAATTCGTTTAATTACTTCCCTATTGCTTTGCAATTAATATTTGCCCTGGGCTTTGTAGCCGTAATGATGATCGTAACTCATTTGCTGGGACCTAAAAGAGGCACTGCAGAAAAGCTTGAAAATTTTGAAAGTGGTATAGAAGCCAGCGGTAATGCACGCCAGCCATTAGCTGTTAAATACTTTTTAGTCGCCATATTATTTGTGTTGTTTGATGTAGAGGTTATTTTCTTTTATCCCTACGCTATTAATTTCAGGCAACTGGGATGGGAAGGCTTTACAGCCGTATTGGCTTTTGTTGGCTTTTTTCTTGCAGGGTTCTATTATATTATCAAGAAGGGAGCGCTTAAATGGGAAGATTAGAAGATTGGCAGAAAGCGCGATCTGTTTTTGAATTATTTTAAATTAAAATTATGTCACGTCCGGTACGATTTAATATAAGTCCCAAAGAACGGGATACTGAAGGTCACATCAGCTTGATTGATGGAGGACCTGCGGGGAATGTGGGTGAAGGTTTTTTTACCACAAAGCTGAGTGAGGTAGTAGGGCTGGCACGTAAAAATTCCTTATGGCCGTTACCATTTGCTACATCCTGCTGTGGTATTGAGTTTATGGCTACCATGGGGTCTAATTACGATCTTGGCAGATTTGGTGCAGAAAGAATGGGATTTACGCCACGCCAATGCGATATGCTGATGGTAATGGGAACCATCGCAAAAAAAATGGCGCCTGTTTTAAAGCAGGTATATATACAAATGTCTGAACCACGCTGGGTGATGGCTGTAGGAGCCTGTGCCTGCAGTGGTGGTATTTTTGATAGTTATTCTGTTTTGCAGGGCATTGATCAGATTATACCTGTTGATGTGTATGTACCAGGTTGCCCGCCTCGCCCGGAAGCCATATTAGACGGGGTGATAGCTGTACAGGAATTAGTGGAGAAGGAAAGCGTGCGCAGAAGAAACAGCGACCGGTACCAGCAGCTTTTATTGAGTTACGGTATACAATAATGTGAACCTTTTTCAAACCAACAATGGAGTTGACCAACGACTATATCAAACGACAGCTGATTGAGAAATTTGGAGACCAGGCAACTGATTTCACAGAACCTTACGGTATGCTCACTTTTGAAGCGCCCAAAGAAATGAATTTAAAAGTGCTGCAGTTTTTGTACGACGACCCCACATTGCGCTTCCAGTTTTTAACCGATCTGCAGGCTGTACATTATCCTGATAATAAAGGAAGAGAGTTAGCCGTAGTTTATCATCTGCATAATATAATTGACAATATACGCATCAGGTTTAAGGTATATACTGATATTGAAACACCAGATGTGTTTACTGCTACGCAATTGTATCAATCCGCCAACTGGATGGAGCGTGAGACCTATGATTTCTTTGGCGTAAATTTTATTGGTCATCCAAATTTAAGACGCATACTGAATGTAGATGAAATGGATTATTTTCCTATGCGCAAAGAATTTCCGATGGAAGAACAAACACGTACAGATAAAGATGATGAAATGTTTGGAAGGGGAGGAACATTTTAAAGCCTGATTAATGACAGAAGAACTTTTACAACATAGCAAGGAACAGAATATCAAACTTCCCGATGGTTCCATTGAGAAGCAAACTACAACGCTTAATCTCGGACCAACCCATCCTGCTACACATGGTGTGTTTCAGAATATTCTTGAAGTAGATGGCGAGCGGGTAATATCTGCCGTACCAACAGTTGGCTTTATACATCGTGCATTTGAAAAGATTGCTGAAAGACGTCCGCTTTACCAAATCACCCCACTTACAGATAGATTAAATTATTGTTCCAGTCCTATTAATAATATGGGCTGGCATATGACCTGTGAAAAATTGTTAGGTGTGCAAACACCTAAGCGCGTAGACTATCTGCGTATTATTATCATGGAGTTGGCAAGAATTGCCGATCACGTGATCTGTAATTCTGTAATTGGTGTTGATACAGGTGCGCTGTCTGTATTTCTGTATGTGATGCAGCACAGGGAGGCGATATACGAGATTTACGAAGAGATTTGCGGCTCCCGCTTAACTACCAATATCGGAAGAATAGGAGGATTTGAAAGAAATTTCAATGCTACCGCCTGGCAGAAATTAGATAAGTTTTTGGAAGAATTTCCAAAAGCGCTCAAAGAATTTGAAAACCTTTTACAGCGCAACAGGATTTTTATAGATCGTACAGTCGGCGCTGGTCCTATTGCTGCGGAAAGAGCACTGAATTATGGCTTTACTGGTCCTAATTTAAGAGCGAGTGGCGTAGATTATGATGTGCGGGTACATACACCTTATTGCAGTTACCAGGATTTTGAATTTGCAGTGCCTGTGGGTACAACAGGTGATGTGTATGATCGCTGGTTGGTACGCAACCAGGAAATGTGGGAATCTTTAAAGATCATCCGCCAGGCATATCAAAAAATACAGGAATTTAAAGGAACCGAATCAGAAGTATACCACGCCAATGTGCCTGAATATTACCTGCCTCCTAAACAGGATGTATACACGAAGATGGAAGCGCTGATCTGGCACTTCAAAATCATAATGGGCGAAACAGAAATACCGGCAGGTGAGGTATGGCACAGTGTAGAAGGTGGCAATGGTGAATTAGGATTTTACCTGATCAGCGATGGCGGAAGAACGCCATATCGTCTGCATTTCAGAAGGCCTTGTTTTGTGTACTACCAGGCATATCCCGAATTGATAAAAGATGCCATGCTTGCCGATGCAGTAGTAACAATGAGCAGTCTTAATTTGATTGCGGGCGAAATGGATGCATAGCAAAGAGAAATTTGAAAATTTGAAAATTTGAAAATGGAATTTTCGGAAGAAAAACTTAAGAAGGTAACAGAGATCATCGCACGTTATCCCGAAGGGAAACAAAAAAGCGCATTGCTGCCGGTGTTGCACCTTGCCCAGGAACAGTTTGGCTGGTTGAGTTCCGAAACGATGGATTATGTAGCTTCTTTGCTGAGCATTACACCTATTGAAGTATATGAAGTAGCTACGTTTTACAGCATGTACAATTTAAAACCGGTTGGTAAATACTTGTTTGAAGTATGCCAAACAGGTCCGTGTATGTTGCGAGGTTGTGATGATATTATTGCTTATATACACGAAAAGCTTGGAATAAAACCAGGGGAAACAACCGCGGATGGTTTGTTTACGTTAAAAACGGTGGAATGTTTAGGAGCATGCGGTTACGCACCTATGATGCAGTTGGGAAAACATTTTCGTGAACATCTTACAAAAGATAAGATTGACGCCATTATACAGGAATGCAGAAATAATTCGGCAGTTAATAATTAATGATAATGAAACTGACTCCTTATATACATTTTGAAGGCAATGCTGAAGAAGCGCTGAATTTTTATAAGGAGATATTCAATGGAGAAATCGTAATGTTATCACGCTATGGGGATAGCCCAATGCCAACTGATGACGATTATAAGCAAAAGATTATTCATGCAAGGCTTGCTTTTGGCAATAACCTGTTAATGATATCAGATACATTTAAGGGTAATAAAGTACATACCAACGGCAATATTCAAATGAGCATTGAAATGCCTGATGCGGAATCTATAGATGTAGTATTTAATAAACTGGGAGAAGGTGGAAATATCACTATGCCTTTACAGGTGCAGTTTTGGGGGGCAAAGTTTGGTATGCTGCAGGATAAGTTTGGTGTTCATTGGATGCTCAATCATGAAATAAAAAAAGAAGATTGATGCGTTTTCTTTTTACGATAGCATTGTTTTTTTCGGGATTGATTGCTTCTGCGCAGTCAGACAGTGTAGTTATAAAAGCAAATATGGAAACGCTTGACAAAGCATTTCTTGAAAAGAATTACACTGTGATAGAACAATTGGTAAACGCTGATGTGAGCTATGGACATTCCACCGGTTGGATCCAGACAAAGAAAGATCTTAAAGATGATTTTGCCAGCGGCAAGATCACTTACAAAAAAATAGAGAGCACTAATATACACTTTACAGGGTTGCATAAAAACTGGGCAACTGTAAGATTGAGTACGGCGGCAGAAGGCGTGGCACAAGGAAAAGATTTTAATGTTAACATACAGGTATTGCAGGTTTGGGTGAAGGAGAATAATAAATGGCAGCTTGCTGCACGGCAGGCGGTAAAGGTTGCAGAGCCGGCAAAGTAAAATAGTAAAACAACAGACAGGTAGCCTTGTTCCTGTCATGTAAAATAATTATGGCAAAAAAATTATTACTGGAACATGCTGATGTAGAAGGTATCCGCTATTATGATACCTACCGCAAAAAAGGTGGCTATGCAAGTGTGGAGAAGGCGCTGAAGATGACACCCGAAGCCATAGTGGAAGAGGTAAAAAAAAGTGGCTTACGTGGACGTGGCGGTGCCGGCTTTCCAACCGGTATGAAGTGGAGTTTTATCGCAAAGCCTGAAGGCGTTCCCCGTCACCTGGTATGCAATGCAGATGAGAGTGAGCCTGGTACTTTCAAGGATCGCTACCTGATGGAATTTCTGCCGCACGTTTTAATAGAAGGATTAATTGTAAGCTCTTTTGCGTTAGGCAGTAATGCCACTTACATTTATATAAGAGGAGAATATGCATGGATCCCGGATATATTAGAACAGGCAATAGCAGAAGCAAAAGCCAATGGATGGCTGGGTAAAAATATTTTAGGAACCGGGTTTGACTGCGAAATATATGTACAACGCGGAGCAGGCGCTTATATATGCGGCGAAGAAACCGCATTGATTGAATCGTTGGAAGGCAAAAGAGGTAATCCCCGCATCAAGCCGCCATTCCCGGCTATTAAAGGTGTGTGGGACAGACCAACAGTGGTGAACAATGTAGAAACCCTCGCAGCCGTAGTTCCTATAATCAATATGGGCGGAGAAGAATATGCGAAGATTGGTGTGGGACGTTCAACCGGCACTAAACTGATCTCTGCCTGTGGTAATATCAATAAACCGGGAGTATATGAAATTGATATGACCATCAGCGTGGAAGAGTTTATTTACAGCGAAGAATATTGTGGAGGCATACCCAATGGCAAGCGATTGAAGGCCTGCATACCTGGTGGGTCCTCTGTACCGATATTACCTGCTAATCTTTTGCTTAAAACAGCAAAGGGTGAAACAAGGTATATGAATTATGAAAGTTTAAGCGATGGTGGTTTTGCTACCGGAAGTATGATGGGAAGTGGAGGCTTTATTGTTTTTGATGAAGACCAGTGCGTAGTGAAGAACACCTATACGTTGGCCCGTTTTTACCGTCATGAAAGCTGTGGACAGTGTAGTCCTTGCCGTGAGGGAACCGGATGGATGGAGAAGATACTCAAGAGTATCGATATGGGTAAAGGCAAAATGAGTGATATTGACCTGTTGTGGGATATTCAAAGAAAGATTGAGGGAAACACTATTTGTCCGTTAGGCGATGCTGCTGCCTGGCCGGTAGCCGCGGCTATCAGGCATTTCAGGGATGAATTTGAATGGCATGTGTTGAACCCGGATGAGTGCCTGAGAAGAAATTATGGATTGGCTCATTATGCCGATGCGAGAGAAGTAGTAGCGTAGTTTTTCCGCAAAGGGGCAAAGTCTGGATAAGGGACATAAGTTAGCCTAAATGAATAACACTTTATATGACAGAAAATGAACTGTCAAAATTGATTGTTGACCTGTGCTATAAAATTCATAAGCGATATGGAGCAGGATTGTTCGAGAGTGTTTATGAAGAAATATTTTGCTACGAATGGACAAAGAACAACATACCGTTCACAAGACAGGAAGGAATAGCTTTGGTACATGAAGAAATAAAATTAGAAGTTGATTTTAGGGCTGATGTGATTATAGATAATAAAGTTTTAATCGAATTTAAATCTGTTGAAAAGTTGGCCGAGGTTCATTACAAACAAGTGCAGACTTATTTAAAACTAATTGATTTAAAACTTGGACTACTGGTAAATTTTAATGTACCCTTAATCAAAGATGGTATTCATCGGATTGTAAATAATATATAAACTTTGCCGCTTAGCTTTCTTAGCAGCTTTGCGTGAAAATATTATGGCTGAAGAAAAAAAATTATTCAAAGTAACCATCGACAACATCACTGTTGAAGTGGAGCCAGGTACCAGCATATTAAATGCTGCCAGGCAGATAGGTGGTGATGTAACGCCGCCGGCTATGTGCTATTACAGTAAGCTCAAAGGCAGTGGAGGTAAATGTCGTACATGCCTGGTGGAAGTTGCAGCAGGTTCAACCGCTGATCCCCGCCCCATGCCCAAGCTGGTGGCATCGTGCAGAACCAACGTAATGGATGGCATGATTGTGAAAAACATTACCAGCGAAAAAGTATTAGATGCAAGAGCAGGCATTGTTGAATTCTTATTGCTCAATCATCCTTTAGATTGTCCTATCTGCGACCAGGCAGGAGAGTGCCACCTGCAGGATCTCAGCTATGAGCATGGTAAAGAAGGTACCCGCTACGAATTTTCAAGAAGAACATTCAAGAAACACGATCTCGGTCCTTATATACAGTTACATATGACGCGTTGCATTCTTTGCTACCGTTGTGTGTTTACTGCAGAACAACTCACCGAAAAAAGAGTACATGGCGTATTGGATAGAGGCGATCATGCAGAAATTGCTACCTATATAGAAAAAGCCCTGGACAATGATTTCATCGGCAATGTTATTGATGTTTGTCCCGTAGGTGCTTTAACCGACAGAACCTTCCGGTTTAAGAACCGTGTATGGTTTACCAAACCTGTAAATGCCCATTGCAGTTGCGATAAATGCAGTGGTAAGGTGCATTTGTGGATGCGTGGTGATGAAGTATTGAGAGTAACAGCCCGCAAAGATCAATGGGGTGAAGTGGAAGAATGGATCTGTAATACCTGCAGGTTTGAAAGAAAAGATATAAAAGACTGGACTATTGAAGGGCCAGCAAATGTGAGTCGTCATTCTGTTATTTCACAAGGGCATTATGTTGGCGTGAAAAAGCCGAATGAAGTATTCAGCAAAGTAATGCATGGAAGGCAACCGAAATTATTGATGGACATTCATAATGTGAGTGAAGTGAACAAGCCTGATGTAAATCTTGCGGCAATACCAGGACCTGCACATTCAACAGATTTTAATAAAAACGGAGATAAAAAAGCGTAAACGATAGGATCAATAATATTGTAGGAAATTCTGAATATATATTTATGACAATACTGGCTTTAACATGGGCCTTTGCATTACAGAAAATAATATTGATAGCAATTGTTATTTCGGTTTCATTGCTCATAGCAATGTATGCTACCTATGCCGAACGTAAAGTGGCTGGTTTTATACAGGATCGTCATGGACCAAACCGTGCCGGACCATTTGGATTATTGCAACCACTCGCAGACGGGTTGAAACTGTTTTTTAAAGAGGAAATTATTCCTAACAATTCCAGTAAACTGTTGTTTATACTAGGTCCTTGCCTGGCTATGCTTACTGCGATGATGACCTCTGCGATTATACCATGGGGAGGAACAGTAGAAATTGGTGGTTATAAGCTTGATCTGCAGATAACAGATATCAATATCGGGATACTCTATGTTTTTGGAGTGGTAAGTATGGGCGTATATGGTATTATGATTGGCGGTTGGGCAAGCAATAATAAATTTTCTTTGATGGCTGCTTTGCGTGGTGCCAGCCAGGCCATCAGTTACGAATTGGCAATGGGTTTATCATTGATTGCTTTGTTGATGCTCACCGGTTCATTGAGTTTAAAAACCATTGTTGAGCAGCAGATCAATGGTCACTTGTGGAATATTGTTTATCAGCCGCTCGGCTTTCTCATATTTTTTGTTTGTGCCCTGGCAGAATGTAATCGTGCTCCATTCGATCTTCCCGAAGCAGAAAGTGAATTGAACATGGGCTATCATCAGGAGTATTCATCCATGAAACTTGGTTTTTATCTTTTTGCCGAATACATCAATATGTTTATCAGTTGCGCTATTATATCCACTTTGTTTTTTGGTGGGTATGATATGCCTTTTGTAGATGAATCAAAGCTCTCAGGGCTTGTGGCTTTGTTTACAGGATTGGCAGCATTGTTTGGCAAAACATTTATACTCATTTTTATATTCATGTGGATCAGGTGGACTTTACCAAGATTCCGCTACGATCAGTTAATGAACCTGGGTTGGAAGGGGTTAATACCACTGGCGTTGTTGAATATGCTTATTACCGGTGCAGTGGTATTGTATTTTATGAAATGAGCTATAAGAAAAGGTATACTGAGGTGATTATAGTTTTGGCGAATTCCATCCGGCAATAATATCAGTGGCAAGGCCACTAATTAAAAATACGGATGAAAGCACATTGAATTTAATTGGGTTGTATAGTTGATAAAAATACTTTTGTACAACTTTTAAAAAATTTCTCTGCGAGAGAAATAAAAAAGTAAACATGCAGGCATTAACACAAAGATCAAAACCGGTAGATCGCAGCCCGATGAGTTGGGTGGAGAAGATATATCTCTGGAATATCTTCAAGGGAATGATCATTACGTTCAGTCATATCTTTAAAAAGAAAGTTACTTATCAATACCCCGAGCAAACCAGGCCTTTCAGCCCTGTATTTAGAGGCCTGCATGTATTAAACCGCGATGAAGAAGGACGTGAACGTTGTACAGCCTGCGGTTTATGTGCGGTGGCTTGCCCGGCTGAAGCTATTACTATGGAAGCTGCAGAAAGATTGCCCGGCGAAGAAAATTTGTTCAGGGAAGAAAAATACGCGGCTAAGTATGAGATCAATATGCTCCGTTGTATTTTTTGCGGGTTGTGCGAAGAGGCTTGTCCTAAAGATGCTATTTATTTAAGTGAAACTTTTGCACCGGCTAATTTCAGCCGCAAGAGTTTTATTTATGGCAAACCCGATCTGTTGATCCCCGATCCTGTTACCAAACCAGATGAGTTTGCGGAAGCAAAAGGGTTGATAGAGAAAAAGAAAAAATCAAAATCCTGATCAATACCAAACGAACGAACTACGAATGGGAATAACGCAACTTCTTTTTTGGTTTCTTACGGTAATGGCACTTGGTAGTGCACTCATGGTAATTTTTAGTAAGAATCCCGTACATAGTATATTGTGGCTAATCGTCACCTTCTTTTCCATCTCCGGTCATTATGTATTATTGAACGCGCAGTTCCTTGCTATCGTGAATATTATTGTATATGCAGGCGCCATTATGGTATTGTTTCTTTTTGTGGTGATGCTGATGAACCTCAATGCTTCTAATTCACCTTTAAAAAATAAGTGGCTGAAGATAGCAGGCGTAATTTCAGGAGGATCTCTTTTATTGGTATTGATTGCTGCTTTAAAAGATACAGATACTATGCAGCAGAATGTTTTAATGAAAACCGGCAATATCGGTCTTATAAATAATTTAGGAATGGTATTGTTTAAAGATTATGTGTTACCATTTGAAATAAGCAGTGTGCTTTTTTTAAGTGCGATGGTAGGTGCTGTGGTGATAGGGAAAAAGTGAATGGGGGAATAGTGAATAGTGAATGGTCAATAGTGATTTGGAACAAGGTGTTTGCGTTTTTGCTAATTGCCCATTGCTGATCGCCGATAGCTCACAGCTGACAGCCAGCACCTGAAACTTGAAACCTGCAACCTGAAACTTGTATTTAGATTATGACGATCAATCATTATATATTTTTATCTGTTGCGCTTTTTTGTATTGGCATTATAGGGGTATTAACCCGTCGCAATGTGATCATTATTTTTATGTGCATAGAGTTAATGCTGAATGCAGTGAACCTGTTGCTGGTGGCTTTTTCCAAAATGCATTACCTGGCTGCCTCAGCAGTGGATGCTGCAACCAATGCCGGAACAGATGCGCAGTTGTTTGTATTTTTTATAATGGTGGTGGCAGCAGCAGAGGTAAGCGTGGGGTTAGCGATTATAGTAATGATGTACCGGAATACACATTCTGTAGATGTGAATTTCCTGAACAGACTAAAACATTAAACACTATTTATACAACAGGGAATAAGGCCTTGTTATAATAGATACTGTAATACTGATATGAATAAATTAGTTTACCTGGTTCCGTTGTTTCCTTTAATTGGATTTCTGATCAATGGATTGGGAAGAAAAAAACTGTCAAAATCCCTCACGGGCATTATTGGCAGCGGCGTAATACTGGCAGCTTTTGTAGTGAGTCTTGTTTTATTTTTTGATGTAAAGGCTGGTCATGTAGGAGCCGTAAAGCTGTTTGATTTTATTGCTGCCGGAAAATTACAGATACCTTTCACATTCCAGGTGGATCAATTGTCATCTATCTTTCTTCTTATTATTACTGGCGTAGGATTTTTGATCCATTTATATTCCACTGCTTATATGCATGAAGAAGCACCGGAGCATTTTGCACGGTATTTTGCATATCTCAACCTGTTTGTGTTTTCAATGCTGTTGCTGGTGTTGGGTGGCAATTACCTCATTATGTTTATTGGTTGGGAAGGCGTGGGATTGTGCTCTTACCTGTTGATAGGCTATTGGTTTAAAAACAACGACTATACCAATGCTGCCAACAAAGCATTCATCATGAACCGTATTGGTGACTTTGGCTTTTTACTGGCAGCATTCTGGATGATACAAAAATTTGGGTCCTTAAATTTTGCAGATGTTTTTGGGTCAGCAAAGGATATGCATCCCAATGACCCGGTATTGGTTGGTATTACATTATTATTGTTTTTAGGTGCCACTGGTAAAAGTGCACAAATTCCATTATATACATGGTTACCCGATGCGATGGCGGGTCCAACACCTGTGTCAGCCTTGATCCACGCTGCCACCATGGTAACTGCGGGTATTTACATGATAGCACGCAGCAATATATTATACACGCTTGCGCCCACTACACAAGGCGTAGTGGCAGTGGTAGGATTAGCCACTGCTATACTCGCCGCTACTATTGCAATCAAACAAAACGATATTAAAAAAGTGTTGGCTTACTCTACGGTAAGCCAGTTAGGGTATATGTTTTTAGGCTTGGGTGTTGGCGCATATACCGGCGCTGTGTTTCATGTAATGACGCATGCTTTCTTTAAAGCATTATTATTCCTTGGTGCCGGTTCGGTTATCCATGCCATGCATCATGAACAGGACATCCGTAAAATGGGTGGCTTGAAAAAATATTTGCCTACAACTCATTGGACGTTTTTGGCTGGTTGTATCGCCATTGCAGGTATTCCTCCATTGAGTGGCTTCTTTTCTAAAGATGAAATACTTGCTGAAGCATTTGCTGCAAACAAATTATACTGGATCATTGGTGTATTGGGCGCTGTAATGACTGCTTTTTATATGTTCAGGTTATACGCCACTACTTTTCTTGGTAAATTCCGTGGCACACATGAACAGGAACATCATCTGCATGAAAGCCCGAAAGCGATGACTATACCATTGATCGTGCTTGCTATCTTAGCTATTATAGCAGGGTTTGTAGGCGTGCCGGAAGTATTGGGTGGTCATCATGAATTATCACATTTTCTTTCACCCATTTTCGCTGATTCAGTTAGTAAGATCACACATGAACATCTGCTTGATCATTCAACAGAATTTATCTTAATGGGGATATCCGTAGCGCTGGCAGCGCTGGCAATATTATTTGCTGTTAACAGGTTCAGTAAGAAACCCGACCTGGAAGATGCACAGGGCTTTGGCAAAGTGCTGGAAAATAAATGGTATGTTGATGAGCTATACAACATCATCATTGTTAGACCGCTCAAAACTATTTCTGCCATATTAAATAGTGTGGTAGAAAAACTGGGGATTGATGGCGTGGTAAATGGTGTGGGACGATTGGTAAATTATAGCGGTCGCCAGTTAAGATTATTACAAAGTGGGCAAGTGGGTGCATATATATTGATGATGGTGGTAGCTGCTTTGATTTTATTCATTATTCAATTGTTTGTACGATAAACTATGAACCCTAACGACGTATTAATTACATTCCCGGAAGTGTTGGTGTGGTTTCCATTGCTGAGTGGGCTCATTGCTTTTATGTTGAAGAGCGACAATGCTGTGAAAAAATGGGTGCTCACTTCTTCGTTTATCACAGTAGCAATTGTAGCAGCCAGTTTTTTCTTTACCGACAAAAAATACGACAACTTTAATAACGTAAGTTATTTCTGGCTAACATCCCTTGGCAGCAACTTTGGTTTAATGTACGATGGTATGGGGCGCATGTTGTGCCTGCTTACCGCCCTTGCGTTTCCATTGGTGTTTTTATCAACGTATGGCAACAACTATAAAAAGGCAAATGCATTTTATGGATTGATGTTGCTTACACAAAGTGGTTTAATGGGTGTGTTTTGTGCCATGGATGCATTGGTCTTTTATTTCTTCTGGGAACTGGCGCTTATACCTGTTTACTTCTTATCATCACAATGGGGTGGCGAAAGAAGAATACAGGCTACTTTCAAGTTTTTTGTATACACATTTGCGGGTTCACTGCTTATGTTGGTCGGTATCATTTACGTATACCTGCATACACCCGAAAATACATTCGCATTAAAATCTTTTTTACAGGCACAATTTTCGCCAGGCGAAGAGAAATTTGTATTCTGGTTATTTTTTATAGCCTTTGCTATAAAGATGCCTGTGTTTCCATTGCACACCTGGCAGCCCGACGCATATGAACAATCGCCCACTGCTGTAACCATGATACTAAGTGGAGTAATGGTAAAGATGGGTGTTTTTGCGTTGATCCGCTGGCTCATTCCTGTGTTTCCCAATGCCTCACAAACTTTTTCAAACGCTATTATTATAATTGCGGTTATAGGTATGTTATATGCTTCGTGCATAGCATGGATGCAGGATGATATAAAGCGGTTGGTAGCATACTCTTCTATTGCGCATATTGGTTTAATGTGCGCTGCAGTGTTTACCCGCACAGAAAGTGGATTGGATGGAGTAATGGTGCAGATGTTTAACCACGGTATCAACATTATAGGATTGTGGATAGTAGTGGAATTGATTGAAAAAAAATGGGGCACCAGGAAGATATCTGAGTTAGGGGGATTGGCTAATGCTGCGCCCACACTTACTATATTTTTAGTGGTTACAGCATTGGCAAATATTGCATTGCCTTTAACCAATGCATTTGTTGGGGAATTTTTAATGTTCAATGGATTGTTTGCACATGGAAAAGGCATAACTGCACTGGCTTTGATAAGTATTATTTTAGCCGCGGTATATACGCTTACAATGATACAGAAAGTGTTTTACGGTCAGTTGAAACCGGGTGTAAGCGGTGATGCGTTTGTATTAGGCAAGGGCGCTGTAATGGCTTTAGCAGCTATAGTGATCATTATTTTTGTGTTGGGCGTTTATCCAAAGCCGTTATTGGATCTTACAAAAGACACAGTGAATTATTTTTTAAACAGGGTTAAAGTAATGTAAGATAAAGTGGTGTTAGTATGTTATAACCTGGCATGTAGCAATTAGCGTTCTATCAGGGCATTATTAAACAAAGGGTATTTAAGCATTATGATTGCAATTATAGTATCTGCGTTATGGGGAGTGATAATGATGTTCAGTAGTATTTTCTTTAAAAAGAAATCTACTGCAGGCACTATCGCTGTTATTGGTATTATAGCATTGATTGTTGTAAACTTTTTGGAATATTATGGCATGCTGTATTGGAGTGTGGATCTAAAAGGGATGCTCAAATTTACCCAGTTCAGCCAGGTATTTAACAGCATTGCATTCATCAGCACCTTACTATATTTTATTTTAAACGCTAAAGAATTTGAAGAAGTTGGGGGAGATGTGTATGAATATTTTGCATTGATTTTCTTTATTCTTTGTGGCATCAGCATTGCTGCTTCTTTCAATACTTTGCTGATGTTGTTTTTGGGCATCGAAATAATTTCCATTCCTTTATATATATTGGCAGGCAGCGATAAAAGAAACCTCAAAAGCAATGAGGCTTCTTTAAAGTATTTTTTGATGGGATCTTTTTCTACCGGTATCATGCTGATGGGAATTGTGTTTTTGTATGGCGCTACCGGCACTTTTTATATTGAAGGATTGAACTTTGGCGCTAACAGTTTAACACCGATGGTTGCTATAGGGTTGGTATTACTGCTTATCGCTCTTTCATTTAAAGTAAGTGCTGCTCCTTTCCACTTCTGGACGCCCGATGTATACGATGGTTCGCCTACCGTGTTTACGGCATTTATGGCAACGGTTGTAAAGGCTGCTTCTTTTATTGCATTCCTTCGTTTGTTTGACAATGCTTTTGGAAAAATGCACGCTCAATGGCAGTTGCTGATAGCCTTTATTACAGCCGCTACTTTGTTTATAGGAAACATTACCGCTGTTTTTCAGCAGAGCGTAAAACGAATGCTGTCTTATTCCAGTATAGCACAGGCAGGGTTTATGATGTTGTCTTTATTTGCGTTGAATACTTTTGCGAGAGAAGGATTGATATTATATGCTGCAGCATACTCGCTGGCAAGCATTGGCTGTTTTGCAGTGCTCATTAAGCTTAAAGATTTTTCATTGGAAGGATTCAACGGCCTGCGCAAAACACAACCTTTCCTCGCTTTA
The DNA here is from genome assembly GCA_047600465.1 of Agriterribacter sp. Taxonomy (GTDB): domain Bacteria; phylum Bacteroidota; class Bacteroidia; order Chitinophagales; family Chitinophagaceae; genus Agriterribacter. The sequence continues at coordinate 157,184 of JASGKU010000004.1, read as the reverse complement.
ATGAATACTATCTTTTTATTGTCACTTACAGGTATTCCCATTACTGCAGGGTTCATGTCGAAATATTATATGCTGATAGCCGCAGCTAAAAATGGCCAGCGCCAATGGTTGGTAATTTTTGCTGTATTAATGGCTGCTATCAGTGCGTATTATTATTTCCGGGTTATACAGGCTATGTATTTTAAAGATGGTAATCCACAAGTAAAACCAATTACGCCTGCATTTAAGATTACGCTGCTTATTACAGCGGTATTGGTTATCCTGCTGGGATTGTTTCCCAATATGCTGATCAAGGGATTGTATTTCTAAAAGGCATAGGGTTTAAGGTATGAGGCGTAGGGAGAAACGAAAACTATAAACCACAAACTATAAACTTCAAACTCCTGCATTTCCCATCAATCCTTGTACATGCTTAATCGCCGTTTCAAACCTTTCCGCCCAGTTACCTTTTATTTCAATTATGTTGATGCCATGATTATCTAACACACGCCGGTGTGAAATATCCAAGTCGTTTCTTTCTTTTTCATTCAGCCTGGTGCCATCCTGTATATAGGGAACATCATTGTTCAGGTACAAATACAGATCAGCTTTGTTGGCTTCATTGATAGCTTTGTTTACTGTAAGCGGTTTGTTGAAAACAAAATGCGCATACGATTTTGTGATATGAATATCTGTATCAATTATTACAAGCTGGCTTTTTCCTGCAATAGCTTCACTAATTCTTCTTGCATGTTCAACAGCTATAGTATACAGGTCTTCAAATGCAAAATTTTTTGAATCATCCACAATATCCCTGCCTGCTTCTGAAACCAACGTGGCTTTAAAATGATCGGCAAGCTGTTGAGCCAAAGTTGTTTTACCAGTTGATTCAGTTCCAAGAATTACAACCTTTTTTACAAAGTGCGATTTAACAGCATCTGGTAAAAAATTCCAACAGGCTGCGGGATCGTTTCTTATTGCAGAAGCAGATACTGGATATAAGATGCGCGGTTGATCAAAAAAGATATGTTGAATACCCATGAAATCTGCTACGTATACTCCGTAAGGTTCTGAAGTAATCAATAACGTGTAACCTGGTAACAATGCTTTAAACACCATTGCCCATGCTGCCGATACTTCTGTTGAACTTACAGAACTGTTGCTTAGCGCCTCTTCATGGTAATCATATACACGCACTTCCACGTTTTGTTGATCAGCAAACGTTTTATCTATCCAGCTTTTTCTTATACTGCCATCAATAATTTCTTTATTACTACGGCAGACCAATACAGTGAGAAAATCGCAATGCGTTAAAGCAAACCGTATCATCGCCTCATGTCCCTTATGAAACGGCAAAAATTTTCCAAATACGAATGCTTTAATCATTGGCCTTGTTTCTGATTTTCCCAGGCAGGTAAGGACTCTTTGAGCTGTAAGGGGTTAAATAAGAATGAGGATATAGTTATAGCGATGGCATATACAGGAAATAAATCTATAACTCCTCTACCAATCATTGAGAGTGTAATGAATGCAATACAACTTATGCATAGAGACAATATAATTTTAGTAGCGTATAAGGGTCTTTGTTTTTTTGCTAATAAATAAAACAATCCAATATAAACTATAAAGACAGGGATAGAAAAGATGAAGGAAAACCAAAGTACATCAAAGTACCGACCCCAAAAAAATACAGATCCTGTTGCAAAATCATACGCTGCCATTAGTAGTGGTGCTATAGCTAAAGTAGCAAGCCAGTGTTTTAAAGGATAATAATTATTCATAATTACTCAAGAGGCGTTTTCATGTGCATAAAAATACAAAGGACATATAAAATAAAAAACCGGAACATTTGTCCCGGGTTTTTTCATCGAAGTTGCTGATGCTTATATGATCGATTTTACCAAACCTCCTTCTACTCTTATAGCCGCACCGTTTGTAGCCGAAGCTAACGGACTTACATAATAGGCTACTGTATCTGCTACTTCTTCCACCGTAGCAAAACGTTGAAGCAACGAAGTTGGGCGCATGTTTGTAAAAAAATCGCTCTCCACTTTTTCTTTGCTTACATTGCCTGCAACAGAAAGATCTTCAATAAAACCACCCACACCGCGAGACATGGTTGGTCCGGGTAATACCGAATTCACAGTTACACCGGTTCCCCTGGTAAGTTCTGCCATCCCTCTACCGATAGACAGTTGCGCTGTTTTCGTCATTCCATAATGGATCATTTCAGATGGAATAAATACGGCAGATTCACTTGAAATAAAAATGATTCTTCCCCAATTCTTCTCAAGCATTTTTGGTAAAAAATACCGCGACAACCGAACGCCGCTCATTACATTCACATCAAAAAAACGGAACCAGTCTTCATCCGGTATGTCTGCAAAAGCCTTTGGTTCAAAAATTCCCGCGTTATTAATAAGTATGTCAATCGAAGGTAATTTTTCCAGTAAGCTATTTATTTCATCCACCTTTGAAAAATCAGCCGCTATACCTGAAACTTTAAATGAACTGTCAGATGATTGCAATTGCGCTACGGCCTTGTCAACGCTTTCTTTGGTTCTTCCATTGATAATAACAGTTGCTCCTTCAGTTAATAATCTTTTGGCTATTGCAAAACCAATGCCTGCGGTTGATCCGCTGATGAATGCCGTTTTGTCTTTTAAATGTAAATCCATAATATAATTTGTTTATTGAGTGTTTGTGTATCTAGTCATTTTTGTATAGAAAGGGTTGACAAAATTTACGCCATCTTCCATAAGCGGGCTTTTCAGCAGAAAGAGCGCAACTTTTGTCAGTTAACTGGTAAATACAACACTCCTTTAGAGTGCGTTTCAAATTGTCGCCTGTACCTTTTCCGGTCGGTGAAGACACCAACCAGTAGCAATTAAACTAAGTTTGAGAATGAGAAACAATGCGTAATTTTAAGTTTCATTATCTATCCGCATGACTTTAGCAGACACCATTTCATTAGCCTTTAAAACAGTAAGAGGTAATAAACTCAGAACGGGCATTACCGTAGCTATTATTGCTTTTGGTATTATGGCCCTGGTGGGCATTATTACTGCTATACAGGCAATGAACTCCAGCCTCAAGGAAAGTTTTGCTACCATGGGTGCCAATTCTTTCAGCATCCGGTTCAGGGAGCGCCAGATACATTTTGGTGATAACGGAGGCGATGTTACAAAAACCAGCAGCAGTTCTAATAAAAAAGTAAAAAAATCAAGTGAGGGACGACGCATTACATACGAGCAGGCAAAAGCCTTTAAAGAAAGATATGATTATCCTGCCAAAGTAAGCATAGGACTTGGAGGAGTAAACAGCCAGGTGGTTTTTTTCAATGGCAAAAAAACAAATCCCAATGTGCGTGTATCCGGTGGCGATGAAAATTACTTTGCATTAAATGGATATGACGTACTATATGGTCGTGATTTTAATAAACTGGATGTAGAAACAGGAAGAAATGTTTGCGTATTGGGTTACGATGTAGCCAAGACTTTTTTTGGAGAAGCACATATAGAAAAAGCGCTGGATAATATCATCAGGGTAGGCTCCAATAAATTCAGGATAATAGGCGTGCTGAAAGGTAAGGGAAGCAGTTCTTTTATGCAGGCAGATAATGTGGTGTTTACTACCTATAATACGATGCGGAGGTTATTTAACGTAAGTGGTTCTTCTTTTTATATAGGTATACAGGTGGATAATGTAAACCAACTGGAACCTGCTATAGGCCAGGCTGAAGGGGTATTCCGTTCTGTAAGAAATCTTAGTGTTACTGAACAAAGTAATTTTTACATAGATAAGAGTGATGCATTAGCAGAAACATTTATCGGCCTGCTCGGTAGCATTTCTTTAGCTGCAGGTGGCATTGGTTTTATTACATTAATAGGCGCTGCCATTGGTTTGATGAATATTATGTTGGTTGCAGTTACAGAACGAACAAAAGAAGTAGGATTGGTAAAAGCATTAGGAGGAAAGAGAAGAAATATCCGGATGCAGTTTTTATTTGAATCTATTTTGATAAGCTTGATGGGAGCTGTAATAGGTATTATACTCGGTATAATTGTAGGTAACCTTGTTGGTATGCTCATGAAGGTTCCTTTCTTTATTCCGTGGTTGTTGATTTTTATTGCGATTTTAATATGCTCTATTGTTGGCTTAGCCGCAGGTATTTATCCCGCCTGGAAGGCATCAAAGCTTGACCCTATTGTAGCGTTGCGTTACGAGTAAAATATTCCATTGATCCCTTATTTTGTATTGTCATGGTGAGGTACGAACCCTGACGGCAGTCAGGCAGGCATCTATCTTCGCTTTGATCAACGGGATCGTTCGTCCTTTTTATCACCGCGAAGATAGACCCCTCGTACCTCGGGGTGACAGGTTCAGCGTGTAAAGTCTATTATGATTTCATAAGAAGCAAATGATTCACAATGACTATTCACCATCTGCCTGCCGGCAGGCAGGTTCACTATTGACTTCTACTTATTCGGATCCAGAATCCTGTCAATCCTGTCTGCCACATCCTGCAAATGATATTGCGTCATTTTATCTGCAATGGATGGATATGCACTTTTTATTTCTGCTCTTAAAGAACGCAGGTTGGCTTTCAGTACCGAAATAATATCACTCTTCTTCGTATCCGTCATAGCTGCGGGAGAACCAATACTGAAAAAGATGCCACTGAAACTATTAGACGGCGGATTGATGATTTGCCCCATTCTTTCTATATATGCTTTCTGCAAATTGCGCCGATAGATTTCTATCGGCTTCCTGGCTGCCAGTTCGTTCCAGATGCCTTGTTTCAGATCGTCTAGCATATCAGCCGCTTTATAAGCTGCATTGTTTTTTTCTGCCTCCATGCTCAACAGTTTATTAATAGTGGTAGTGCTGATAAGGCGGCTTAATACAGCTTCCTGCCGCTGGCTTATTACAGAAATACCTGTATTGCCAATCCTGTCTAAAATTTCATTATTGATGAGCCAGGTGGGTGTTGCAAACAATTGCTTGTTTAAAAATGTCATAGCTTCCTTCTGAATATTCTTTGGCACATATTCATATATAACTCCTTGCTGCTCCACTGTTTTTGGCGTTTCGTATATACCGCCAATATTTTTCACCACATGCCCCATATACCTGCCAAATTGTGTGGTTACCTCGCTGTATAGTTCTGAAAGATTTTCGTAATCCTTATCGGCCTCTTTGGTCCATTGCATCAGGTTAGGTACAATGCGCTGCAGGTTTTTAATGCCATAAGTACTTGCTTTCATAGCATCGTCTCCCAGGTCTTCATTTTGTGAGCGGGGATCATCGGGGTTACTTTCAGTACCAAACCAGTAACGCTTGTCTTTTAATTTTTCAATAGTTATTTTGTTGAGAATAGGTATTTCTGCTTCAGGTGTTGCGGCATCGGGATACCAGCGATAGCCCCATTCAATAGCCCAGGTATCATAATCACCTATGCGGGGAAACAATCCTTTTTCTGAAATATTATCTTCCGGCTGTGCCACATAATTAAAGCGGGCATAATCCATTATAGAAGCTGTATGACCATTGGCTTCCACCCAGGCTTTATCCCTTAGTTTTTCTACCGGGGTGGCTGAACTTGAACCGAAGTTATGTCGCAGTCCCAGTGTATGCCCCACTTCATGGGAGGAAACAAACCGGATCAACTGCCCCATCAGGTCGTCATCAAATTCCATTTTCCTGGCCCGTGGGTCTGTAGCCGCACACTGGATAAAATACCAGCTATGCAACAGGTTCATCACATTGTGGTACCAGTTGATATGGCTTTCCAGTATTTCACCCGAACGGGGATCATGCACGTTTGGACCGCTTGCATTGGGAATGGTAGATGGTTTATACACTATAGCCGAATAACGGGCGTCTTCCAGGCTCCAGGTAGAATCTTCCTGTGGGGTGGGCGCCATTTTAGCCACAATGGCATTTTTAAATCCTGCTTTTTCAAAAGCAGGCTGCCAATCGTTTACTCCTTGCATAAGGTACGGGATCCATTTTTTAGGCGTGGCAGGGTCGATATAATATACAATCTGTTTTTTAGGTTCAACCAGTTCGCCGCGTTTATATTTTTCTATATCCTCATCTTTGGGTTCCAGTTTCCAGCGCACAATAATCGATACTTCTTTTATGCCCTGTGGGTTTGCATCAAAGTCGGTATAATCCCTGGCAAAATAGCCAACCCTGGGATCAAAAAAACGTTTTCTTGCAGGGGTATTGGGTAATACAACCATAGAACTGTTCAATTCAATGGTATACATTACATTTTGTGAGCCGCCGCCTGCCATGGGCTGCCCGGGCATAGGCATTATACCGCCACCACCTTTACTGTAAGTTTTCACCGTTTTTATTTCAATATTCAGGGGGTAACTTTTTACGCTTTGTATATATGATTTGTCTGATTGAAAAGAGCCAACCTGGAAAGCGCTCCGCGCATTTGATGCAAAAAACAATACATCATTATCGCCTGATATATAATCGGTAAAATCAATAACACTTCCCGTAGAATCTGTAGATTCAGCCTTTATGTCAAAAGAAGCGACTATAGGCAACACGTTGGAATTATTTACAGCTTTGTACATAGGCTGAGACGAATCTTTCGATATTTCATCAAAAGATACTTTCTTAAGAAACAGCTTATGGTTGGGCCCTTTATCAAAGCGGATCACGCTGCTGCCTATCATATCACCGGCATAACCAAAAAAGAAATTACGCATACCGGCCGCCGCCTTTGATATACGGTTAACAACCAGGATCTCCCTGCCTATCAGCGAATCGGGAATTTCGAAATAATACTTATCGTCTACTTTATGTACCACAAACAAGCCTGAATCGGTTTTGGCTTTATCAGTAATGATGTCTTTATAAGCTTTGGGCCCCGTTTTTGGCAGGGGAGAAACCAGCGGTAACACAGGCGTTGTGCTGGCTGGAGGAGGAACAGTGGCAGGCACTTTTTTTTGAGCAAAGGCTACGGGCGAAACGGATATTAACATCAAAAATGCCAGAAAGTGTTTAATGATCATTTGAATGCTGTTTGATTTATATTAAACGAAAATACTGATAACATAAAAATCACATTGTTTTTTAGTGAGTCGATAACACATTCTACAGACGCCTGTATTGCAGGGATGGATGGTATTTTATCATAATGCAGAAATTAAAAAACAAAATCCAATTCTGTGGTTTGGTATAAGAAATTTACTATATTGCCCTCCCAACAAATTATTTGTACGGCTATTTAAATGTTTTAATTTTTTTTTTCATTAGAATTGTAAATCAAACCAACACTAAAATTGTAAATTTTAAATTCAAAAAATCAAGATTATGGCTGAATCTAAACCAACCGCAACCGCTTCCTCTGTGAAAGCGTCAACGTCTGTTCAACCAAAGACAAGCAGTAATGCAATTTCATGGCTTGCTCCGGTAATTTGTATAATTGCGGGATATCTGTTCTGGAGATTTGTTTTAGGTAGTGAATCAGGATTCTCTACACCCGATAAAGCCGGTGGTTTCTGGCCTAAACACAAAGGCCCCCTGGGCGACCTTAACCGTATGTATGAAGGTGGTATTATCGTACCTATTTTGATGGGAATGTTTTTAATGGTAGTAGTATTTTCTATCGAAAGATTTCTTACTATTTCCAAAGCAACCGGTAAAGGTGCTATCTCTGAATTTGTTAGAAAAGTACAGTTTCAGCTTGCCAATAAAAATGTTGATGCTGCTCTTGCTGAGTGCGACAAACAACAAGGTTCTGTTGGTAATGTAATGAAAGCCGGTCTTCGCAAATACAAAGAATTAATTCCAGATGCTGAATTAACTACCGAACAAAAAGTACTTGCCATACAAAAGGAAGTTGAAGAAGCAACCGCATTGGAATTGCCTATGCTTCAGAAAAATCTTGTATTCCTTTCTACTATCACATCAGTTGGTACGTTGATCGCGCTGTTGGGTACAGTAATGGGTATGATCCGTTCATTCAGCTCACTGGGTGATGCTGGTGGTGGTGCAAGTGCCGCTAACGAACTAGCAGTTGGTATATCTGAAGCATTGTATAACACGGCTGTGGGTATCGCTACTTCAGCGTTTGCATTGATCATGTACAACGTATTTACAACTAAGATTGACGCTATAACTTTTGGTATTGACGAATCTGGTTTCACCCTTACACAGAGCTTCGCTTCACAGTACAAATAATTGTACAGCGGAGTTATGGAAACTCAATGGTATTGAATCCTATAAGTCAATAAAAAAATTGTAAAATGCCTAAAGTAAAAATAGCCCGAAAAAGTACCTGGGTAGATATGACAGCCTTTGTGGATGTGTCGTTTCTGATCCTTACCTTTTTCATCCTGGCTACAAAATTTAAACCAGATGAGCCGGTGGAAGTAAAATTCCCCAGTTCTGTATCGGCAGATAAACTCCCCGAAACAGATGGCTTTCTGGTAACGATAGATAAAGAGGGTAGGGTGTTTGTTCAGTTAGATGATCCTAATAAGCGCAAGCTTATTGCTGATAACCTTAATTCTACCCGTAACCTTGGGTTAACCGATGCAGAAATTAAACGGTTTACCAATGCTCCCAGTATAGGAGTTCCGTTTACCGGGTTAAAGGGGCTGCTTGCATTAGACCCTGAGCAACTGAAAACGGTGAAGCAGCCAGGTATTCCTGTACCTGATTCTACCGGTGGTGAGTTATATTATTGGGTAAGAGATGCATTATCTGCATACTCTGGTAAAAAAATATCATGGCTTATAAAAGCAGATAATCAAACCAAGTACCCTGTAATTAAAAATGTGCTGGAAGCTTTTAAAAGGAACGACATATTTAAATTTCAGTTGGTAACCAAATTCCAGGATGCGCCTACGGGTACAGCATTATGGACTGCGCGCCAAAAGCAGCAAAGTGGTGCGCCTCCTGAAAAAGCTGAATAATTATTAAATAACAATTAAAATCAAGTCTCATGGCATCAATTGATGAAGGCGGTGGCGGTGGTGGCCATAAGAAAGGCCCAGGGGTCAAAAAAGCCAAAAAACTTTCTACCAGGGTGGATATGACACCGATGGTTGACTTAGGCTTTCTTTTAATTACTTTCTTTATTTTCTCTACCACTATGTCTCAACCAACGGCAATGAAACTTTTAATGCCGAAGGATACAGATAAGCAGGATGAGCAAACCAAAGTAAAAGCCTCGGGTGCCCTAACCATTATGTTAGGTAAATCCAACGGCATTTACTATTATGAAGGGGATGATCCAACCAAAATTCAGAACACTGATTATAAAAAAATCAGGGACGAGATTATCAGTAAAAAGAAATCAACCAATCCCGCTGATTTTGTGGTGGTTATCAAACCAAATGAAGATGCGAATTATCAGAATGTAGTAGCAATCCTCGACGAAATGTCCATCAACGAAGTAAAAAAATTCGCGATGGTACCCATTTCACCCGTTGAAAATGATATATTGCTTCTTACACAAAAGTCAAATGGTATTCAGTAAATTTGTGGAATCGTACCAATTCTGCATCTAAATAAACTATTATGGATATAAACAAAATTCTCAACTCAAATATTCTTGACATCATTTTTGATGGCAGGAATAAAACTTACGGTGCCTATGAGCTGCGTACGCAGTACAACAGGCGCCTTACGAGAGCCTTGATTATAGCCTCATCTGTAGCTTTATTTATTCTGCTTGCTTCTTTTTTAAGCGCCAAATTTGAAGGTTCTAATAAGAAAAAGGAGCTGGTAGTTAAAGAAATTGAGATGGCTGATATCAAGCAGGAAGAAAAAGTGGAACCACCACCGCCTCCTCCTCCAAAACCACCAGATCCACCCAAAATTGAAATGGCTAAGTTCACTCCTCCTAAAGTAGTAAAGGATGAAGAAGTAAAGCCAGAAGAAGAAATGAAGGAAGTGGAAAAACTGGAAGATACAAAAATCAGTACCGCAAACCAGGAAGGTGTTAAAGACCAGGGTATAGTGGCACCGCCAGTAGAAGATAAAGGTGGTGTTATTGCAGCTCCTAAAGTTGATGATGACGATAAGGTTTTCCAGAAAGTGGAAATTGAAGCGAAATTTCCGGGTGGTGAAGGTGCATGGACAAAGTATATTTCAAGAGAAATTAACCGCTATATTGATGAGCTGCAGGAAGCTGGCAAAGCAGGAACTTGCCTGGTTCAGTTTATCGTAGATAAAGAAGGAAATATTAGTGATGTGGAAGCACTCACCATGAAAGGAACCAAGCTTGCTGAGATTTGCGAGAACGCCATTAAGAAAGGTCCTAAATGGGTACCTGCCGAACAGAATGGTCGTAAAGTAAAAGCTTACCGTAAGCAACCGGTTACTTTCCAGATCCAGGAACAATAGTATTTAATTGTATTACCATAGTGATCCCCCCCGATGAATATCGGGGGGGATTTTTTTTGCTATAACTGTATTGGTAAGGGCATCAAAATATAGGCATCATATATTTCTTGCTGTAGCAACGTATATGGATAGCCGAAGTTTATTTATTTAATTACACGCTTTCAATGATTTATAGAGAAAGTGATTATCAATATCAATCATTAAAAAAATAATTTGTGGAATTGGGAATCTCTGGCGTCTCACTATAAACTAATTATTATGGACGTACAAAAAATTCTCAACTCAAATATTCTTGACATCGTATTTGATGAAAGGAATAAAATTTATGGAGCATATGAATTGCGCACCAAATACAATGGTCGCCTTAAAAGAGCCTTGGGTGCCACAGCTTCCTTAGCGTTGCTTATTATGCTCGCTTCTTTTTTGAATGCAAAATTTGAGAGCAAAAAAACAAAAACTGATTTAGTAGTAAAGGAAGTGGAGATGGTTGATCTTAAAAAGGATGAAAAGGTAGAACCGCCGCTGCCTTTGCCAAAGCCCATCGAACAACCCAGGATTGAAATGGCGAGAGTAACAACGCCTATAATCGAAAAAGATGAGCTGGTAAAGCCAGAAGATGAGATGAAAAACATAGAGGATTTGACCGACACTAAAATTGGTCTTGAAAATGTAAAAGGAGAAAAGGATCTTGGTATTGTTGCTCCACCCATTGAAGAAAAAAGTGGTGTGATAGAGGGACCAAAAGTAGATGAAGAAGATAAGACTTTTCTTAAAGTAGAAATTGAAGCTACGTTTCCTGGTGGTGAAGAAGCATGGAGAAAATATATTTCCAGGGAAATGAACCGCTATATTGACGAATTACAGGAAGATGGAAAGGCCGGTACATGTCTCGTTCAGTTTATAGTTGATAAAGAAGGCAACATAAGCGATGTGGAAGCGCTTACCATGAAAGGAACCAAGCTGGCAGAAATTTGTACCAATGCAATTAAGAAAGGGCCTAAATGGACTCCTGCGCTGCAGAATAAACAGCATGTAAGAGCTTACCGCAAACAGCCCGTAACTTTTCAAATGCCCGAGCAATAAGCAAGTATTGGAGTTTCTATAGATCATGGTTTGTTCCCCCCGATAAAATCGGGGGGATTTTTTTGCCACGGCAATTGCAAGCGCATGATAGTAGTATGGAAAATATATGTTACCGCGTCTTATTCATAAACAATTTTTATGGCAAATATTGACTCCACTATTTCAACAAAAAAGGAACAAAAAGGTATAGTACGTCATTCCATACGCGTTGATATGACCCCCATGGTTGATCTTGGATTTCTGCTGATTACATTCTTTATTTTCAGTACGGTGATGACCAAACCGATGGCCATGAAACTTATAATGCCTGTTGAAGACGGACCTGATACACCGTCTGCTGAAACTAAAACACTTACATTGTTATTGAAGGAAGGCGGTAATGTGGTATGCTATGAAGGTTTTGCAAAAGACAATACAACGCCAAAAAAAATTAATCTGGATGGTGAAATAAACTCGCTACGGAATATTATCCAGCAGAAGACGGCAGCGTTAAGCAGCCATATTAAGCCCGACACCCTGACTGTTATTATAAAACCAACCATGGAAAGCGATTATAATACGCTGGTAAAGGCAATGGATGAAATGTCCATCAATAACGTGCATAAATATGCCATCGCACAACTGGATGATGACGATAAAAAATTGCTGGATATTACCCATTAGCAGAGTTGTATTTTTGCCGCATGGGTTTACAATTACAGGATTGGAACGATGCAATAGTGGCAATAGCTACAGCCCCGGGAATAGGCGCTATTGCAGTAATCCGGTTAAGTGGAAAAGACAGCATTACTATCGCCAATGCATTATTCCCTTCAAAAGATATTACAAAGCAAGCGTCGCATACCATGCATGTGGGTATGCTGAAAGATGGAGAAGAAGTATTGGATGAAGTGGTGCTAAGCATTTTTAAAAATCCAAGATCGTATACAGGAGAAGATATTGTAGAGATCAGTTGTCATGGTTCACCTTTTATTCAGCAGCAGATAGTAAATGCCTGTATCCGCCATGGAGCAAGATTGGCAAAACCTGGTGAGTTTACACAAAGAGCTTTTTTAAATGGTAAGATGGATCTTACCCAGGCTGAAGCCGTTGCCGACCTTATTGCTTCCCAATCAAATGCCGCCAAAGAAACAGCGCTCAAACAATTGCGGGGTGGTTTTTCAACAGACCTCGCTTTTTTGCGAAATAAACTCGTTGAATTTGCTGCGTTGATAGAGCTGGAGCTCGACTTTTCCCAAGAAGATGTAACTTTTGCAGACAGGGCAGAACTTACCACACTCGTAAATCAATTGAATGATCATACTACGCAATTGGTGAATTCCTTTGCATTGGGCAATGCTATTAAAAATGGTATATCGGTAGCTATTATTGGTAAACCCAATGCAGGCAAATCAACTTTGCTTAATGCGCTATTGAACGAAGATAGAGCTATAGTGAGTGATATAGCAGGCACTACCCGCGATACCATTGAAGAAACACTCAATATAAACGGCATTGTTTTCCGGTTGATAGATACCGCAGGCATCCGGCAGCATTCAACAGATATCATTGAACAAATAGGTGTTGGCAAGAGTCTTGAAAAAATGCGTAATGCCGATGTAGTAATTGGATTGTTTGACGCACAGAACAATAACAGGCAGGATGTGGCAGAACAACTGCTGCAGTTTAAAAACGAAGGATTAAATTTTCTCATGGTCGCCAATAAAACCGATGCTGTCGGTGAAGCACAAACGAAAGAAAAATTCAGCAACATAGATGAACATATGCTTTTTATTTCCGCCAAAGAAAAGCAGCATATCCATGAACTAAAACAGGCTTTATACAATGTTGCCGTCTCCGGTGAACTTTCTTCAGAAAGTACTATTGTTACCAATGCCCGTCACCACGCAGCGCTGTTGGAAGTACAGCGTTCTTTAAAAGATATTCAGCAAGGCATTGCAGAAAATATCACCGGCGACCTGTTAGCGCTCGATATCCGCCGCTGTCTGCATTACCTCGGTGAAATAACAGGACAAGTAGAAACGGACAGGGATATACTGGGAACTATTTTTGGCAAGTTTTGTATTGGAAAGTAAACCTAATGCCGGATACAGTCCGGCGGAATGGGAAGGTAGCAAGACATCACCGCTGGAAGACGTGCGCCAGATGTGGAGGCAGAGGATGGCTTATCAGATTAAAAGATTACTCTCACCTCCAACTAAATTATACCTTTGCTCCATTAAACAGATAAATATAGATATTGAAACCAATCTCTCTAGGATTAAAGAACTCGCTGATACCAGAAGCGAAGAGAATGATCTTTTTATTGATTTTTTAAAGAAAGAAGACGGCAAGCTGCTGGATAAAACAGTAGCTGATTTAAATGATGATATTACACCTCAAATTGATTGCACTGATTGTGGTAATTGCTGTAAAAGCCTGATGATAGTAGTAAGCGAAACAGAAGCCAATCATTTATCTGATCATTTAAAACAATCCCGAAAAGTATTTGATGCACAATACCTGGAGAAAGGTATGAATGGATTAATGATAATGAAATCCATGCCTTGTGATTTTTTAGTGGATAACAAATGTTCTGTTTATGAACACAGGTATGAAGGATGCCGCGAATTTCCAGCATTACATATACCTCATTTTAATAAAAGGCTGTTTACTGTTTTTATGCATTACGGTCGCTGCCCTATTATTTTTAATGTAGTAGAGGCGTTGAAAAAGCAACTGAATTTCAATAATGCATAATGCTAAAATTATTTGAAGGATTTGTTTTCGTTTCTCTCCCTCCATAACTTAATCCTATTTTAGCCTTTTATTCGCATCTCCTTTTAAGGAATTCTATACCTTTAGCTGCCTAAAATCTCTATATATGGAATATATCAATACACCTTACCGCGACTTACAGGCTATTGCAAAAAAAGAAAAAGAGAGGTATGCGTCCAGGCCTCCATTTCCAAACATTTATTTTGAAAACTTTTTTAACCCGGATGTACTGGATGCTGTACTGAAAGAGTTTCCCGATCTTTCTGAAGGACATTCGCACAAAATAAATAATGATGGACAGGTGAAGCTTGCTACCAAAGGCACCAAAAGATTTGGAGAAGCTACCAGGGCTTTTACGCAATACCTCAACTCACAACCCTTCATTGATTTTTTACAGGAACTCACCAGTGTGGAAGAAAAACTGATTCCTGATCATGAATTTTTGGGAGGCGGCCTGCATGAAATAAAACGTGGCGGATATTTAAAGCTGCATGCTGATTTTAATAAAAGCTCCAACAACCTCGACAGGAGATTGAATGCACTTGTATATCTTAATAAAGATTGGAAAGAAGAATATGGTGGTCATTTTGAATTGTGGAATGCTGACCTGACGCAGAGCGTACAAAAAATTTTGCCTGCATTCAATACATTGGCCATTTTCTCCACTACCGATTTTTCTTATCATGGTCACCCAGATCCACTGAATTGCCCTGAAGACAGGAGCAGGAAATCGCTCGCATTGTATTATTACTCGCAGGGTCGGCCGGAAAATGAAGTGATCAATTCGGATAAAAAACATTCTACCCTTTTTGTTGGCAGAAAAGGATATAATGAAGATAATATAACCGAGAAAAAGCCAAGTTTGAAAGACAAACTGAAAAAGATTTTCAGATAATCGATATATAATAAGAGGTCGTCTCCCTTTACGAGACGACCTCTTGTTTGTCCAAGACGCTACAACAAAATACTAAGGTGCAAAAAAGGGTGTAACCAGTTTAACTACTTCATCCATAGTAAGCGGTTCATCAAAAGCTTCTGATGCAGCATCTGCAGAAATATCCATTCCATTGATGCCTACTATCTGTATACCCGCCTGCATCGTATTTTCTTCTCCCATATAATTCGCTTCTACTGCAGCGCCAATACCTCCGGTATCCTTACCTGTTATCCATGGTTTTACATTTCCAAAACCATTAGATTGTCTCATCTGTCGGATGGTAGATGCATGTCTCGCTTCCACAGAGTGTATGTTAAGTGCTGCGGTTAATACTGCGCCTGTACCTTTTAAATTGCCTGCCTGACCTTTGTACGCTCTTACGCCTGTATCTTCAAAAGCCTGTGCCACTGCCAGGAAGAGCGCATAACTTTTAAACACATCTTTAAAAGGTCCGTTGCCACTACCACTACCAGCAGAAAAATCAAAATTGGGACTTTTAACAGGTGTGCCACCTGAACTTTTTATAGCTGTAGTTAAAAATGCCACATGTTCTGCTTCATGTTTACCAATATCTTCAATGGCTTTTCTGCCTACGGCGGTTGGTATTTTTAAATCTGCTGATTTAACACCTTTGTCATAAAATGCTGCTTCGAGATACTCTAACGTCAAGGCGTAGTTGAGCACGTCAATCACTTTGCTGGGCGTTTGTCCGTAAGCTTTTTTAAACAGTCCGCCCAGCGCAATAGGTATAGCTGTTAAAGCCAGTTTGCCCGTAAAGCCTGCAAAACTTTTTAAAGCCTGCCTGCGCGGACTGATGCGTTCGTGTATATCCGGGTCTACACTTTCGAGGGCGTTAATGATATATGCTGTATTCATAATAGTATAATTTATGAGGGTAAGTGACTACCATCGAGTTTGGTCTTTAAATATTTTTGTGCAATAGGCAATACTTCCGAAGGTTTACGGCTGGTATCCAGGCCATTGGCATCTATTACCGTTGAATCTGCGAAAGTGCCGCGTTCAATCAGGTTCCTGATATAGGCGGCATGCCTGGCTTCTACCGAAACAATTTTACCGGCAAGCAAAAGATAATCGCCGCTGCTGATAAGGCTACCTGCTCCATTGTATGCAGATACACCCAGATCTTCAAACGCTTTGGCTGTTGCCAACACGCTTGTTCGGCTTGTAAAGTCAATGGAGCTGAAGTCTACTTCCAGTTGCATAATGGCTTTGGCGCCCAATGCGTTTTTAAAAAACTCCCTGTGTGCTACCTCATGGTTCCTTATATCCTTAAGATATTTGGCTTCCATAGCATCCATAGAAAGATATGGCGTAAGACAAACACGGGTATAAAAGGCAGCTTCCAGTTGCTCCAGCGCATAGGCATAGTTAAGAATACCTGTGTCACCACTACCCAGGTCTACCGGCTTATTACCACCATGACCACCGTGTGGAAATTGATCCCAAATTTTTTGGCAACCTGCTGCACCGGTTACGAGGAGACCGGCAAACCCTGCATTTCGTAAAAATTTTCTTCTGGACTGTTGGGGATTGTCAATATCCTCCAACGACGGAACTGAATCCGCCTTGTAAGTTTTTGGCATAAATGATTTCGTTTAAAAATTGAACAATAAAACCAGGGAACCGGACTTGGGTGATGTTTACGTAAACAAAATATCAGGGTAGTTCAAGCAGGTTTACGTAAACACGGTGTGCCTGGATTTAATTTTTTGAGATTTGTTAAAAATATTTTGAACAAGCGATTGGGAGTGTATGAAGTTTTATTATTGCTTTCTTGATTAATTCACATGAATAAATAGCTTTTGACAAAAGCTGCATTATTATTAATATTGTATATCTAATACTTGCTGCATGCCTAAATCTTATCTGCTAGCCTTTGTTTTTATTTTCAGTTATTTTAGTGCAAAAACACAATGGCGTTGGTTGAACCCTCAACCTTCGGGCGCAGCATCTTCAAAAATAGTCTTCACAGATAATCAAAACGGGTTTATTTTAAATGGTTATGGCGAGTTGATCCGAACACAGGATATGGGTGCAAGTTGGCACATAGATCAAACTTTTTCTTATACTGCGTGTTTAGATATGAAAGGCACCACCGGTGTTATAGGAGGTTATGGAGGCATTTTTTATTTAAGCATTGATAAAGGCAATACATGGGTGCAAAAGAATAGTGGCATAAATGACAATTTCCAGAACGTATTTATGCTAAGTGCCGACACCTTCTTTTTTTACAGTCAGTATAGCAGAACTATATATAAAACTTCAGACAGAGGGAGTACATGGCAAACCCTGATTTGTGGTAATGATGCATTTGTTAGTAATATATTTTTTGTTACTGCCGATATTGGGTATGCAGGTACAAATGATGATATACTGAAGACTACGGATGGAGGCATCACCTGGCAATCTACCAATAAGTCAACATTCTCTCCTTCCAATATAACAGCCATGTTTTTTTATAATAAAGATATCGGCTATGCATTCAGAGAGCATAATCAAATGCTCTATACTAAAGATGGAGGACAAACCTGGCAGTCTACAGATGTGTACGATGTAATGAATGCCATCTATTTTACCAGCGAAAATAATGGTTATGCCGGGGGGTCTGACGGAGCCATGTACAGTACTAATAATGGAGGCGTGAGTTGGGAGTGGATAGGCTTTACAGCCAGAATTGACACTTATGATATTAATTCTCTTTATTTCCTGTCAAATAATACAGGCTTTGCTGTTGGCGGCCTTGGTAGAATTCTTAAAACTACAGACGGTGGTAAAAACTGGAAGAGTTATGCTTTTTCGTATGACCCAATTATGGCATTATCGTTTCCCGAAAAAAATGTTGGATACGCGGCAACCGGAAAACAGGTTTTTAAAACAGAGGATAAGGGAAATACTTGGAAAGTGACAAGCAATTTTGAATTGGTGGATTATATAGGAGGATTGCAGCAAATGCATTTCACAGATGAAAATAAAGGCTTTGTTACCCTTTCTGCTAATACACGGGTGTATTACACATCAGATGGTGGAAAAAACTGGAATGATTTTTCTCCCACTTATTACAGCTATGAGAGTATAAGTGATATAGACTTTATTACACCAAACACTGGGTTCATGATTTTGCAAAGCGGATCCAATAGTCTTATTGTAAAAACGAAAGATGGAGGTGCAACATGGGAAGACGTATGGAAAAACCAATATGCGGGAGAATCATTTATAAAGATTGACTACGTTACTGAAAGCCTGGGCTTTGCAACGCGTTATGGAAGTGTATATAAAACAACTGATAATTCTAAAACCTGGCAGAAAATATTTGAGTTGGATTATGGAAGTATAAACGAAGTTTCTTTTATTAATGAACAAAAAGGATTTATTGCGGGCGACCAGGGGCTTTTGTATATGACCACAGATGGAGGAAGTACATGGACCAAAATTGAAAAGGACTGGACCAATATTTACCCTTATGATATAAAATCAATCGAGTTTTTTAATGAGAGCACCGGGTATATGAGCATGGGCGGTATTGGAGGAGGAGGCGCAATCTTAAAAACTATGGATGGTGGACTTACCTGGAATTATGATGGGTATAGTGGAGGCAACATTATTGCTTTTGGAAAAGATACTACTGTATATGTTGCTGGTGGCGGTGGCCGTATTGTGGCATCAAATATCAAATCAGCAGGGTTATATTCTTTTATAACAGTTAATAATGATAAGTGTACTGTATCGTTTTCTGCACAAAGTGCTACTGTTTTTTCGGAAATCGACAATGTTTGGCTGGAGGTAAAAGATCCGGACGGAGTTATAACAACTACCGAAATGACAAAGGAATCTGAAGCAGATAACAAATCTACTTACACTGTAAATATTCCAGGATTGAAGAGTGGCGTTAAATATTCAGCGAGATTAAAGTGTCTATACGAAAACGAGTTTTATTATTACGGCAGTGTAGAGTTTTATGCAAAGGGCTATGATCAACCCAACATAACAACCGGTAATAACGGAGCTGTATTATTATCATCTTCTATTGCTGATAACGAATGGTATTTAAATGATACATTACTGCAGGGGCTTACAGGAAACCAGATAGCTCCGCCTGCAAACGGATATTATGCTGTCAGGATAAATGAAAATGGTTGTACTTCTCTCAAATCAATTCCTGTATTTTACATCAAAGGCAATTTGGGTGTAAGCATTTATCCCAATCCTGTTACAAGTTATATTTGGTTTAATAATACGCAGCAAAGAACATTGGATGTGAAGATAGTTGACATTAATGGTGTTGTAATGGTTTCTACTACGATCATTCAATCACAGCAAAAACTTGTATTACCCCATATCCCTGATGGCGTGTATACAATTTGGATAACTGACAGGCAAACCAACGAAAAAACAACTATCCGGTTTCTAAAAAACTAGATGATATATTAGTTGAACGCTTTAAGGCTTCTTTCCCATCAGCTTTATAAAACGGAAGTGGGAGGCAACAGCGGCACTCATAGTAGGTATGCTGTTATATGGAAGTTGAAAAGCGACACATTCCGCTTTTACCAGCTTGCTAATAGCGGGATAGTGTATGTGGCTTACTCTCGGAAACAGGTGATGTTCTATCTGGTAATTCAATCCTCCAACAAACCATGAAATGATTTTATTACCCACAGAAAAATTAGCGGTTGTTCTTACCTGGTGGATCGCCCATTCATTCTCAATCTGTTTTGCATCACCTGTTGCCAGGTCAAATTCAGTTTCTTCCACCACATGAGCGAGCTGAAAAACGATAGATAAGGTAAACCCTAAACCAATATGCATGCAAATGAAATAGAGCAGCCAGTATTGCCATCCTAATAGGATAATAGGGATGGCAACATAAAAAAGAAGGTATAATAATTTGCTCCCCCAAAATATCACATGGTCTGTATTAGACATTTTACGGAGAGGGGTATCACAAATTTTTCTTTTAAAATATTTATCAAAATCCTGGTACAATACCCAGATCATAGAGCTGATAGCATACAGAAATGGTGTATACACATGCTGTATGCGATGTGCAGCTACCCAGCGTTGTGTGCCACACATGCGGATGAAAGGGCTTTTTGCTATATCATCGTCAACACCATCAATATTTGTATACGTGTGATGAATAACATTGTGTTTTTGTTTCCAGATAAAACTATTGCCCCCTAATGCGTTGAGTGTAAGCCCCAGGGTTTTATTAACCCATTTGCGCGACGAATAGCTGTCGTGATTTGCATCGTGCATAACATTAAAGCCAATACAGGCCATTACAAACCCAAGCATGGTGCTGATTACAATGCCTGCCAGCAAAGGCATAGGTACAAGCAGCAATACAATATATAAACAAACAGCAGAGATAATTAACACTAATGACTTTGTATACAAGTGGATATTACCTGTTTTTTTGCGGCCCGTTTGTTCAAAATATTTGTCAACCGATGATTTCAGCGATGCAAAAAATACAGCATTCCTGTTGTTAAATGTAATTTTAGTCATTGCAAAAATTCAGGGGTGAGGGTTTAGTAATTCACTTTGTTGATTATTCCCAGGCATTTTCCAACCATTGGCACACAGATTTTTCACTCAGTATTCCCGATGGTAATTTATCAGAGATCAGTGTTTCCAGCCTTGCAATATCTGTTTTTTGAAACTGCGCATGTTCCGTTATGTACCAGTTCATTACCCATAACATATGCGTTCCATTATTTCTATCAAAAGCTCTGCGGCTGGGTGTTGTATCTGTTCTTTCTCCATGCTGTCCTTCATCCCATAAGTAATGCGTAAATACCAGGTCTTCCTTTTTTATTGTCATTGCAAACAAGTTTGTGTCACCGTCAGGGTTTAAAATCAACACTCATGGAGTGGAACTATTAAGCTTTGTCGGCTGAAACATTAACCGCGGTTAAACCTTTGGGCCCTTTTTCCACCTCAAAGCTTACACGCAAACCTTCTTTCAATTGTATGTTTGCGCTTGACTGGTGCACAAATACCCGTTGACCTGTTATTGCATCTTCAATAAACCCAAAGCCTTTCTGATCATTAAAATACGTAAGAACGCCTTTCCTTACAGGGTCTTCAGGTTCGCGGTCTTCCTGTTTGGGAATACCTATTTCAATATCTTCTGCTCTTATTTCAACACGCCGTGTTGGATCGGGTGGCACAGAAGTAAGATTGCCATTTTCATCAAGATAGGCCATCATTTCATCCAATCCCTTTCCTTTTGCGGCCGATTCTTTTCTTTCCTGTTTTTTTTCTTCTTTCTGTTTGCGCTCCTGCTTCTTCTTGTTCTCTCTTTCTTTTTTATTCCAGCTTGTTGCCATAATGTAATTGTATTTATAAGAAAAATAGGATGCTTCACTGCTTGTATACTATGCTTACCAGCGTTTGGAATAGCTGCTGCGGCTACCCTGGCTTTCTTCTTTCGCTTTTGCTTCAGATACTTTTACAGAACGCCCATCAATCATTTTTCCATTCAGTTCTTTAACAGCCATTTCACCGGCGCGTTTATCATTCATTTCTACAAATCCAAAGCCTTTGCTTCTGCCGGTAAATTTATCTGAAATTACTTTTGCAGAAGACACATTACCATATGCGCTGAAGAGTTTGTTTAAGTCCTCATCCTGTACACTATACCCCAGGTTAGATACATAAATGTTCATAATAGATCCAATAATTTAAATAAAAAATATTTGAGAAAAATGAGGCGTCAGGAAAACAGGAGGGAATGGTTGTTTACAAACGCTATAAACCTCAAATTGCATGAATGAAGGTACACTAATAAATGATGGAATGAGTTTATTTTTTGCGTAGGCGGTTATAATGTGATGATAATATATGAATGCAAGAGAAGATGTTAAAGGGAATGCATAATAGAAGTAATTAAGTAAGTAATCAGGTTGGTTTTCAATATATACTTACTACCTTTTTATGGTTTGTAATTGCATATATTTATGTTGATTTCAAGCATATGGCTACATCAAATGATTTTAGAGCACTATATAAATCTATAAGCGATATAGAGCTATTGAATATCCTGGACCACCCAAATGATTATCAACCCTTGGCAGTTAAAGCAGCAGAGGAAGAACTTTTAGATCGGAAACTTTCTGACATAAGGATTAATGATGTGCGGGAACTACTTATTGCAAACCAACAGCAAAATGAAAAGCAAAAAGAGAAAGTAAAAGCGCTTGAGCATAAAATAAAATCTACACGAGATACTTTTATTGACACAATTAACCCTATTCAATCGAATATGCCCTCTGATGAGAAAACTATCAGAATTATTGTGTTAGTTTTTGGAGGACTCTTTTTATACCAATTCATTAAAGATTTTCGGACGCATTTGATGTATGCAAAAGATCTTTTGTCTTTTCCTTTGATGAGTATTTCATACCTGTTGCCGCAAATACTTTTACCAATTGCAATACTTACTTTTTGGAAAAGAAGAAAAATTGGCTGGTTTCTTTTAATGGTTTTCTTAACTTTTTCAGCAGTGGGTACTGTATGGGCATTAGTTGAATCGTTTAATTGGAAATCTTATGATTCTGGTAATCTAGATAGATTTTTCCCAAAACCATCATACTCAGCTTATATCATTCAAATACTATTTTTTGCAGGAACCATAATTATTTTGTGCAAATCAACTCTCAGGGAAATATTTTTAGTTGATAAAAAAGAAATGAGTTTGACAATAGGAATTACAGGATTAGCAACAGTTTTTTTGATGCTGGCAATTCCCTGAAATAGTATATTCTCTAAAGCACTCACAGATGTTTGACCAGTTCCGCAATATAATTCCAATCAATGATGATAAATGGAATGACTATATAAGTTGTTTCAAGCGGATGGAAGTGCCGGCGAAAACAGTTTTGTTGAAGGAAGGGGAAATTTCTAAGAAGCTTTTTTTGATTGAGCAAGGATGTATCCGCGCCTGGTTTAATAACAATGGCAAAGACATTACATTCCAGTTTTTCTTTGAGCATAATACGGTTGCGTCTATTGAAAGTTTCAGGAAAAAAATTCCCAGTCCTGTTACTATTGAAACTATAGAGCAAAGTGTACTATGGTATATTCATAAAAAAGACGCCGATAGCATAATCGCAGAAATAAATGAAATACCGGCATTGAGAGAAAAGTTTACAGATGCTATTTTTGAACGGACGTTCGGGTACATGAAGCATTTCTTTTCGTTTATAAAAGATACGCCTCAACAGCGCTACCTCAACCTCATAAAAGACAATCCCCAGGTAGTAAAGCGTGTGCCACAGCATTATATCGCTTCCTATCTTGGCATCAGCACCGTACATCTCAGCCGTATAAAAAGCCAACTTGCCAAAACAAAACGCAAAGCCTGATTTGATAACAAATGTTATTGCATGCTTGTAGGCAGCTATATACTTTCGTGTATTAAAATATATAAAATGAAAGCAGCAGTAATATATCAAAGAGATGAGATGCCGCAATACACAGATTTTCCTGAACCGACCGTGAAGGAGAAGGATGAGGTTTTAATGACTGTAACGGCAGCAGCCATTAAGCATTTAGATAAATCAAAAGCAAGTGGCAAGCATTATTCTGCCAAAGCTGATATAGCAACGGCAAAAGTTATTGGCGGTGACGGCGTGGGCATACTGAAAGACGGTACAAAAGTATTTGCATTAGGCGTTAGTGGTATGATTGCTGAAAAAGCGGTTGTTGACAGAAGAAGAATGGTAGCATTGCCCGAAGGAACAGACGATGCTGTTGCAGCTGCATTACCTAATGCAGTAGCTGGTTCTGCAATGGGGCTTCTTTTTAGAGCAGGAATGAAAGGTGGTGAAACAATATTGATTAATGGCGCCACAGGATTTACAGGCAGAGTGGCCGTTCAATTAGCAAAATACTATGGCGCAAAAAAAATAATCGCCACGGGTAGAAATGAGCAATCATTACAATCTTTATTGGAGTTGGGTGCTGATGAAACCATTTCTTTAAAACAAAGCGATGAAAATTTTACAGCCCGGTTAAAAGATATACACGCATCAACACCTATTGATGTAGTAATTGATTATTTGTGGGGACATACTGCTGAATTGATACTTGCTTCATTAAAAGGCGATGGTTCGTTTACACATAAAACAACATTTGTTTCTATTGGTGCTGTTACAGGCGATAGCATACAATTGTCAGCAGAAATATTGAGAAGCACCGATCTGCATTTATCTGGTTCTGGTTTAGGTAGCTGGACAAAAGATGAAATGAAAAAACTTTTTACAGAGATTCTGCCCGAAATATTTCAACTGGCAGCCGATAAAAAATTAAAAGTTGATACGGTGGAAGTAAACCTGCAGGATATTGAAAAGCTTTGGGAAATGGAAATACAGGATGGCAAAAGATTAGTGGTGATAATATAACGCTATACCTGTTCAATAATTTACCTTTGTATTATAAGCTTCCACTTTATTGTAAGCTTATCTGTAATCAATGCAAACCTTATTGAAATATCTCATTGCAATTGTTTGGCTGGCAAACGGACTTTTCTGTAAAGTGCTTAACCTGGTACCCCGCCACCAACAGATTGTTGCAAGCATTTTGGGCGATGAACACGCAGCGCTTTTTACCAGGCTGATTGGTTTTTCAGAAATAGCAATGGCTATCTGGGTTTTGAGTGGATGGTATCCGCGCTTAAATGCTATTACTCAAGCCATCATCATTGCTGTTATGAATGTGCTGGAATACATATTGGTGCCCGACTTACTATTGTGGGGAAAATTTAATATCGTTTTTGCCTTCCTGTTTATATCTGTGATATTATATCAGGCGTTCTATAGAAAAAAAGGAATAGTTGAATAAAACACTATGTTCTCATCCATAAAAAATCACCCCTTTGCTGTTGAAGCCTTCTTTGAAAGTTCTACGGTGTTCACCTTTGCTGTACCAAAGGAACAGGTTCAACACCTCATTCCCGAATGTTTAACCCTGGATACCTTCCAGGATAAATGGGCTTTTATAGCGGTAGCCATGGTACAAACCAAAGCATTACGGCCAAAAGGCTTTCCCAAAATATTAGGCAACAATTTTTTTCTGATAGGCTACAGAATATTTGTGCGGTTCCATAACCAGGCAGGTAAAAATTTACGAGGCTTGTATATTCTCAAATCGGAAACCGATAAAAAGAAAATGCAGTTCTTTGGAAATATATTCACGCATTACAACTATACTACAACAGATATTCATCAAGGTAAGCAGGATGAAATCATGGAACTCTATTCTAACAAATCTGGCTTTAAAGTAAGGATTGATCAATCGGTACATGAAAATATTCGATTGCCTGAGGGTTCTCCTTTTGCAGACTGGAAAGAAGCCCGGAGGTTTGCAGGACCCTTGCCTTTTACTTTTACCTATAACGCAACTACTAAAGAAGTATTAATCATTGAAGGTGTAAGAGAGAACTGGACGCCAGCACCGGTAAAAGTAGTAGACTATTGTTTTTCTTTTATCAATCAATTGAAATTGAATAATGCCGTGCTGGCAAATGCGTTTATCATTCGCAATATTCCCTATTACTGGAAAAAAGGCAAAATTGAACAATGGCAATAAAAAGAAGACCATTCCAGGGCGTTTTAAATATTCTAAGCTTTAACCGGCATTTTTATGTGATTGGTCTTGCTGTTTTAGCAGTACTCATAACCGGCTTATATCTTTTACAATTACCTGCTATCGTTTGCTGGTTGATTGTTGCTGCTTTTATATATGGATTAATAATGCCTTTGATTGTTTCTGCTTATGTGTATGACTTTTCTGGTTATTATAAAATGGAATGGCTGCAGCAGGTTGTTGATAGCAATAAAAAAGTTCAACATATTGTAAATATCAATGCAGGGTTTGATGAAACCAGTTTTATCATTGAAGAAAAATTTCCAGGCGCCGGGATAAAAGTATACGATTTTTACAATGCAAAACAGCATACCGAACCCGCTATTAAACGAGCAAGAAAGGTGAGCCTGGTATATCCTGGCACCAGTCAAATACCATCCAACGCTGTACCATTAAAGGATGGCGATGCCGATATTGTTTTTCTGTTATCAGCAGCACATGAAATAAGATCGCACAGCGAAAAGATACAGTTTCTTAAAGAATGCCATCGTGTATGCAAGACCGATGGACAGGTAATAATGGTAGAACACCTGTGCGACTTTCCCAATTTCCTGGCATTTACCGTAGGCTTCACTCATTTTTTTTCGCGTGCCACCTGGAAAAATGCTTTTGAACGTGCCGGATTTTCTACCTTTTCTGAGAAAAAGTTTACGCCATTTATGTCCATCTTTTATTGCAACCCCTAAACATTTTATACGTTTCATGGAAATCCATTTTAAAATTATAGGTTGCTTAATGGTTGTGCTGGCATTGCTGCATTTTTCTTTCCCAAAATATTTTAACTGGAAACAGGAGCTAAGCCCGCTCAGCATTATAAACAGGCAAATGATGTATGTTCATATGTATTTTATAGCGCTGGCTGTTTTTCTCATCGGGCTTCTTTGCATTACATCATCTGCGGAACTTATGGGAACCGTTTTGGGCAAACGGGTTTGTTTAGGTCTCGGAATATTCTGGTCAGCAAGATTATTGGTTCAATTCTTCGGTTACTCACCCAAAATATGGAAGGGAAAAACTTTCGAAACTATTATACATATTCTATTCTCTCTTTTCTGGATCTATATCAGCGCAGTATTTATCTGGGCATATGCAGTATAAAATTGTCGAGTAAGCAAACTGGATAACCAGCTATATTTTAAATAACAATTTTATAGACATTTGTCCACTACCATCCTCTTTGCTTATCCAATATTTGCAACCTCAAATTATTTATATGACTGCAAAATTCACGCTTTTCATCACGCTGTTAGCTTACAGCATTATCGTTAGCCAATCTTTTATGTATATACTCGCATTAAAGGAAGTACAGTTAAAAATGGAGGCTGACCAGTATACACAATTCCGGCAATTAATTGATACCAGTATGCGGAGCAATTTTAAATACGTTATTTATGCCGCTTTGATCGCTAATCTCCTGCTGGTTATAATTCATATTAAAACACCAAGCAGTATTACATTTATTACAGCGGCTATTGCTTTTGTAGCGCTGGTTGCAGATGTAGTACTCACGCTTAAATGTAGTCTTCCGATTAATGATGTGATCAATAGTTGGTCGCAAGGTAACTATCCTGCCAATTGGCAGGACTACCGGTTACGGTGGCTCAGCATTTTTCAGTATCGCCAGATATTGAGTATTATAGGATTTGTAAGCTTATTAATCGCCGCGGTTTTTGGTGGTAAGTAAATTGTTCTGATCAAATTAAATTCCTTTAAAGACTTTGGTTTTTAAAGGAATTTTTTGTTGGTATATTCTTTAAGTTTTATCAGTTCTAACGTATTATATACAGGATGTGGGGATTTATTTCCACAGTTCAGATGTTGTAAATTTTCTATGAAAATTCATTTTCAATATTTTACTATTTAAGCATTTCATTAATGCTTAGCCAACCAAGCATATCTTCCGTTTAATACTGTCCGGTTCAGTTTTTGAATTATCAGGGTCAAAATAAGTTTTACGTCTTAATACTTACTTTTTAAAGTTCACTGATTAACTATGGCTAAAAAGACAAAAACCCTGTTTCCCAAAACCCCTTCAGGAATATCAGGATTAGATGAAGTAACAGAAGGGGGAATTCCTACCGGCAGACCAACCCTGATTTGTGGAAGCGCCGGCTGCGGTAAAACATTGTTTGGTGTACAGTTTCTGGTAAAAGGTATACTCGACTATAATGAGCCCGGGGTATTTATGAGTTTTGAAGAAACCGCGAAAGACTTAGCCCTTAACGTTAGGTCGCTTGGTTTTGACCTGGATGAGTTGATAGCAACAAAAAAGCTTCGGATTGACCATGTTAAAGTAGAGCGTTCAGAAATTGAGGAAACGGGCGAGTATGATCTGGAAGCTTTATTTATCCGTTTGAATCATGCTATTGAAACAATCGGAGCAAAAAGAGTAGTGCTTGATACCATTGAGTCATTGTTCAGTGGTATTTCAAATGTAGCGATACTCCGCTCTGAGATCCGTCGTTTGTTTCAATGGTTAAAAGAAAAAGGTGTTACTGTAATAATAACCGGTGAGCGGGGCGATAAAACATTTACCAGGCAAGGTCTGGAAGAATATGTTTCAGATTGTGTTATTCTGCTCGACTTCAGAGTAGTGGAACAGATTGCTACCCGCAGGTTACGCATCATAAAATATCGGGGCTCTACCCATGGCACCAATGAATATCCGTTTCTGATTAATGAACATGGCATATCTGTTATTCCAATTACTTCATTAAAGCTGGAGCATTCTATTTCAACTGATATTATTTCAACAGGTCTTCCGCAACTGGATGTGCTGTTTGGCAAGGGTGGAATTTTCAGGGGAAGCAGCCTGTTGCTTACAGGCTCTGCGGGTACTGCTAAAACCATAATGGCTTCCTCCTTTGCATTGGCAAGTTGTAAAAGAAAAGAGCGCACATTGTATTTTTCGTTTGAAGAATCTGAAGAACAGTTAATCAGGAATATGATGTCTGTTGGCATCAATCTTCAACCGCATGTGAAATCAAAATTGTTACATATCCACGCATCACGACCTTCACTTTCAGGATTGGAAAAGCATTTATTGGTTTTGCATAATCTTATTGAATTGCATAACCCACGTACAGTTATTATTGATCCCATCAGCAGCCTGCTGTCTATAGGTAGTATCAGCGAAGTGAGAGATATTCTGATCCGTATTATTGATTTGCTGAAAATCAAACAGATCAGTGCGTTCTTTTCTTCGCTTACACAAACGGGTAAGTTAAAAGAGGACTTTACCGTGGAAGCAATTTCTTCATTGGCAGATATATGGATTGATATCAGCCACGATGTTGACAATAATACAAATGCACGGCACCTGCGCATTATCAAAGTAAGGGGTATGGGACATGAAACCCAGGTACAGCATTTCAGCATTACTGACAATGGAATTAAATTAGAAGGGGTAGCAAAATAAAAACATAAGCAAACTAAACCTTATGGTAAAAGAAGTACAATACGAATTAAGACTTTATATAGCGGGGCAAACGCCCAAATCGGTTACGGCGCTCAATAATATTACTAAGTACTGTGAGCAACATTTGAAAGGCAAATATGCTATTGAAATAATTGATCTTTTAAAAACCCCGCAATTGGCGGAAGGCGACCAGATATTTGCCATACCAACATTGGTGCGTAAAGTACCGGAGCCCATTCGTAAGATTATCGGGGATTTATCAAACGAGGAAAAAGTATTGGTGGGATTGAATATTCGAAAAAAAATCTAACATATTATCAATGATTGTGCGCTTTAAATATTAATAATGACAGATAACAACGGGGAGAATAATGATGGCATAGGAGAGCGACTGATTTTGCAATTGTTTGTGTCAGGCATGTCACAAAAATCAATGGAGGCCGTTGAAAACGTAAAACTTTTTTGTGATAAATATCTCGCAGGTCGTTTTGAACTGGAGATTATAGACCTATATAAAAATCCGGAAGCTGCGAGTGAACAACAGATCGTTTTCAGCCCTTCGCTGGTAAAGAAATTTCCGTTGCCTAAAAAAACACTCATTGGTACATTTGAGAATACCGACAAAATAATTAAGGCATTGGGCATAAAGGTAAAGGTGTGAATATGGAGAAGCATACTACCAATAATTATCTGGAAAGAATTGAAGAATTGGAGAACCGGCTTGCGGAGGCTGAAGATTTAATAGACGCTATTAAGGCCGGCGAAGTAGATGCTTTTGCATTAAATAAGAATGATACGCATGAAGTGTTTACATTACAAAGTGGCGATTTTGCGTACAGGGTAATGGTAGAAAATATTAATGAAGGCGCCCTTAATTTATCCAACGATCAACTGATTGTATATACCAATAAAAGTTTTTACGAACTACTGGGGCTGCCCTACGAAAGCGTAATAGCCAATAGCATTACCACATTTATTCATCCTTCTTCCATCCAAATTTTTCAAAGGCTTTTTTCAGAGGCACTGCAGGGCGAAAGCAAAGGAGAAATAAATTTAAAGACAGGCGACAAAATTATTCCTGTCTATATCTCGCTTACATCATTGCAACCTCATTTGCCTACAGTAGGCATGGTTGTTACTGATCTTACAGAAAAAAAAGAAGTAGAGAAAGAGCGGGAAGTAAAAACAATGCTGCATAAAATTTTTAAACAAAGCCCGGCTGCTATTGCCATTTTTGAAGTTCCCGGTTTTGTATTCGTTTCGGCCAATCATATTTACATGAAACTGGTAAACCGAACAGAAGAAGAATTGCTTGGCAAATCCTTGGCAGAAGTATTTCCCGAAGCAATAAAGTATGGCGTAATAGAAAGATATCAAAAAGTATATGAAACAGGTGAAGCGATTGAGTTGTTTGAATTTGAATCAAAATGGAACAGAAACCGTGATGGTAAAATAGATGGCGGTTATTTTAATGCGGTTATTCAACCAATTAAGGATGATAAAGGAAATGTTGTTTCCATAATGAATCACACCATTGAAGTTACAGACCAGGTGCTTGCAAGAAGAAAAATTGAGCAAAGCGAAAATGAGTTGAATGAACTGGCGAATGCTGTACCACAACTGGTATGGATGGCTAATGCCGATGGCCGGATATTATACTACAATAAAAGAATTTATGAATTCACACCTGATGCCCAGGACCAACAAGGCGTTTGGGTGTGGGAAGAATTGCTTCACCCGGATGATCTTCCCTCAACAATAGAGGCGTGGAATAGTTCAATTAAAAACAAAGTTGCTTACGAAAAGGAGCACCGCATAAAGTTAAAAGATGGCAGTTACAGGTGGTTCCTTAGTCGTGGCTATCCCCAGATAAGCAATGAAGGCGCACTGGTTAAATGGTATGGAACAGCTACAGATATTCATGCGCAGAAAATGCACGAGGCGCAAAAGGATGATTTTCTTAAAATGGTGAGTCATGAATTAAAAACACCCATTACTTCTATAAAAGGATATGTTCAGTTGTTGCTTGCCATGTTGATTGATCAGCAGAATGCTGTGGCAGCACTTGTACGTCAGCCGCTACAGCGTATAGACAACCAGGTAGAAAGATTGGGAAAGCTGATCACAGATATTTTAGATGTGTCGAGGCTGGAGGATGGCAGAATGGATCTGCAGAAAGATTTTTTCCGGTTAGATGAATTGGTAAAGGAAACAGTGCAGGATATTTTATTTGCTACAACCACACACCATATTATTATTAATCAAACAACTGCCTGTACCATATTCGCCGATAAAAACCGGATAGGGCAGGTGCTGATCAACCTGATTAATAATGCCATTAAATATTCCCGCGAGAATACGGTAATTGAAATAAATATTTTCTACCCGGCAACAGGATATATTGCTGTAAGTATTAAAGACTATGGAATAGGTATTGATGAAGCAGAACAGCGAAAAATCTTCCATCGGTTTTACCAGGTGGGCGATCATTATTCTATGCATTATACAGGCTTTGGTATCGGGCTGTACATTTCCGCTGAAATTATCAGGCGGCACGGCGGTGAGATAGCCGTAGATAGTCAAAAGAACAGAGGTTCCCTTTTTACTTTTACACTTCCCGTTAACAATCAAGTTGCATCCACATGAGTAACAAAATAAATATCCTTGTTGTAGACGATGATCCCGATATTGGCGAAATGCTGAAAATGATGCTTGAATTTGCGGGTTACTTTGTTACGTTTATAAAGCGGGCAGATAAAATGATAACGTTGCTTACTGCTGAAGATTTTCAATTGATAGTACTGGATATGTTGATTGCCGGCGACGATGGCAATGAATTTTGCAGGCAGCTTAAAAAAACACCCCGGTTTGCATCCATTCCCGTTCTTATGTTTTCGGCTATGCCTAATGGTGAGCAGTTAGCCGCTGCTGCGGGTGCGGAAGGTTTTATTACCAAACCTTTTGAAATGAACGCAATACTTAAAAAAGTGAGTTCATTGGTGGGAACAACTACTGTTTAATATGAAGATTACAGAGAAATAACAATCCTTTTTTTTATCTTTAATAGCAATTACTTCAGATGTAAGTATTCAATCCTCTGCTACCAATCATATGCTTAACCTGCAATGCTTTAGGATGGCCATGTAATAACGTGAGCAAGCGCATAATCTCTGGTTTAATATACGAGTTACACAAATTAATGTATATAATATGGATACCGCGTTAGAACAAATCCGCAACCAGCAGAAGGAAAACTGGAACAGGTTTTCACCGGGCTGGAAAAAGTGGGACGCAATGACTATGAATTTTCTTAAACCCATGGGTGAAGAAATTATTCGTTTATTGCAGCCCCGGAATGGAGAGGTAATACTTGATATTGCTGCCGGCACGGGCGAGCCCGGGCTTACCATTGCTGAAATGATTAAAGATGGCAAGGTTGTTATAACAGACCTGGCAGATGGTATGCTGGAAGTGGCTAAAGAAAATGCTGTAAAACGTGGTCTCACCAATGTTGAAACCAGGGTGTGTGATGTATCTGAGCTTCCTTTTAATAATGCCAGTTTTGATGCTGTCAGTTGCAGGCATGGGTTTATGTTTTTTCCAGATATGCAGCTTGCAGCCAATGAAATGGCACGCGTTTTAAAACCTGGAGGGAGGGTAGCTACATCCGTTTGGAACGCCGCACCTAAAAATTTTTGGGTAACTGCTATTATGAGCTCACTCAATAAACATTTTCAGATGCCGCAACCTCCGCCGGGAGCGCCTTCTATGTTCCGCTGTGCGGGTACAGGATTTATTGCCGATATTTTTAAAAAAGCGGGTTTGAAAAATATAGAAGAAAAAGAAGTGAATGGAGTAATGCATATAGATAATGCTGAAACGTACTGGAACTTTCACAATGATGTAAGTGCACCTGTAGTGGGTGCGCTTGGTAAGGCAGACGATGCTACAAAAACTAAAATCAAGGCTGAAGTATTTGAAACATTGAAAAGCAAATACCCTGATGGAAATATTCAGATGGAATTCAGTACCCTTGTTATTTATGGTGAAAAATAGCAAGCGTTAATAAGTATTTATAAATGGATTTGCAAACGATACAACCGCCCAAATCAATTTCGCTGTTTGTAAAAAACATCTGGAGTTTTGAAGAAAAGCAGGAAAGTCAGAAAACGATATTGCCTTTCTTTGCTGATGGCTACCCCGGGCTTATGTTCCAGGAAACTGCCAATGGGTTGTGGGTGAGCCCACACAATAAAAAAATGCCTTCTCTCTTCTTGTATGGTCAAACCATTAAACCTATTGAATTGCACATGGAGGGAAGGTATAAGCTCATTGTTTTTCAATTGTATCCTTTTGTATTGAAAAGTTTTTTTAATGTTGAAGCGAAAGACGTTAATGATAACTGCTACGATTTGCAGCAGTTAGAAAATGGGGGATCCATTATTCAACAACTCTCACGCAGCAAAACAAAGAGCAGGATTGATATACTCACCAATCTTTTGCTGGAAACTTTCGAATCAAAAAAACAAACACTCGATTTCACCATACGACAGGCGATCCAAATTATATTAGATAACAACGGGCAGTTTTCTATCGCCCGGCTTTCCGAAAAAATCCATCTTACGCAACGAACATTTGAAAGACGGTTTCAGAAAGAAACAGGTCTTTCTCCGAAACAATTCTCCCAGGTTATACAGTTTCAAAAATCGTTTGAACAGTTTACATTGAAAGAATATAATAATCTCACCGACATTGTATATGCAAATGGCTTTTCAGATCAATCACATTTTATAAGAGTATTTAAGGCATTCACGGGCAAAACACCCAAAAAATTCCCCGTTTAGCTTTTCCTTCTTTTGTCGGATTTATTCTATTTTAAACTACCCGGGTGGAGAATCTTTGTACAAATATTTATTTGTATGAAGACATTCCTTTTTATTACCACTTTATTTTCTGGTCTTGTTGCCGGATTATTGTATGCCTATTCCTGTTCTGTAAATCCGGGATTGAAAATGCTGTCGAATGTTGCCTATATAAAATCGATGCAGGGTATCAATACTGCTATACAAAACCCCGTTTTCTTTATTGCATTCATGGGTTTATTACTCGTATTTCCTGTGGTAAACTATCAATTGTATCAACAGCATAATACAGTACTTGCTTTAATGATAGCTGCAATGCTTATTTACATGATAGGTGTATTTGGTGTAACCATATTGTTTAATGTTCCATTAAACAACCAATTGGCAAAATTTTCAGCAGATGCTGCAACTGCAAATGAAACAGCAGCCATGCGCCAGGCTTTTGAGCAGTCCTGGAACAAGTATCATACCATCAGAACAATTGCTTCTGTTGCTTCATTCTCCCTTGTTATTTTATCATTAATGAAACAAAAAATACAATAATGAAAATCAGTGTTTGGGTTGGTTATCTATTTATGTATTTCTCTTTGTATTCCTGTAGTGCTAAAATATATTCTACCAATGGCGAAACCATTTATAAAACAGGAAAAAACCTCCATGGGCAACATCTTCTTGATAAAAAATCATCCCGTATAAAAATAGTGAGCAGTTGTAAAACCTGTCATGGCTCAGACGGCGAACGGATAAAAACTGCGTCAATACGATTTAGCTATTTGTCAAACTCAGATCATTTCTCTGTTCCATACAACGACAGTTTGTTTTTCAGGTTTCTTGATCATGATCTTAAAAGCGATGGAACGAAAGCTAATATTGGTGTTATCTGGAAAATGTCGGATAATGATAAAGCGGATTTGCTGTTGTATTTAAAAACACTTTAAGTAATTAGCCTGCAAAAGGTAGCACACATATTGCAATGTCTCATTAAAAGAGTGTATGGGAAATAATAGCCTGCATTTAAGCGATTCCTGGGATAAGGTAAAAGAAAAGCTAAAAGAAAATGATCATCGTCTCACCGACGAAGATCTTCAATATACGCCGGGTAATGCGAATGCATTGCTGGAGCGGCTCTCGGGAAAATTAAACAGGTCAAAAGAAGCAGTAAAAGACCTGGTAGAAAGCATTTCAGCCAATGACGGAAAGGCTTCCTGAAATTCACATTCAATTAATCACCGCGTTTACATGTTTCCTCTTAATACGACTATCGTTAAGCAAAGCAGAGTGTAGATAAGTTGAATCGCTTCTGGTAATAAGCGGGAATTTTCTTTCCCAAAACTATAGTAACTGTATTTAGCAAGCCTATACAAGGTTGGCTTGATTATTTAATACCTCTAGGAATAAAGTTTAAAATCTAAAAGAAAGATCGCATGCAGGTATTCTCGCTTTTGCTGAACATCCATCAAAAATTAATTACAGAAGGAAAAGAAATCCCTGTTTTATTGGGTAATGAAGATGTTATAGGGGTTTGTAAGTTAAGAGTAATTGAGAATAAGGTTGTAGGAAAAGTACAGTTGGATGATGGAGGAATGAGTGGAATACATTTTTATTACCAGATATATCCGATGCCGCAAAATCCTATAAAGAATATTCAGATCAATTTTGTAAGACTCCCGTTGCCAAATTCCAACTGCAACGAAAGTATTGAAAAGCTTAATTAAGCCTATCGTTTAAAATATCAAATAGCCGGTTTTTAAATATCACAAGTAACAACTTTATTATAAAACTTAGTGGATTGTTAAGAATTGCAGGAATCACTTTATAGATGTGTATGCAAGATGTAGATTTGATGAAAGAATAAGCTACCACCAAACTACTTATAATAATGCCGAGAATATTTTTAATTGCTGCTTTGTTACTGCTGCAAACAAGTTCTTTTTCTCAGAATATTGAAAAAATATCATTCAATGCCAACGATAAAGCAGATTATTATCTCGCCATCCGCCCGCAATCAAAAAGCATAAAAGGCACTATCGTTTTATTCACCAGTTTTTGGCCGCCCGAAGCGTTACTTACAGAAACAAAATTGCATAATACAGCTTACGCAAATGAGCTATTGATGACGGTTGTTCCCATGCAACAGAAGTTATACGCCGATTCTTTTGCGGTCAAAAGAATAAATAATGTTCTTGCTCATATTGCCTCCCGCTTTGCTGTTGATACTGCTGCATTTGTGCTGGCTGGTTTTGATGAAGCTGGAAATATTGCCCTGCGATATACGGAATTAGCATATGAACGTCCGGCAGATTTTACTATTCAACCCAAAGCGCTATTTGCTGTATCTACGCCTGTGGATCTTTTTGGATTATGGCATTGGTCGGAAAATCAAATAAAGAAAAATTATTGGCCCGGAGCTGTTGGAGATGCAAAATTTTACCTGGATGCAATGACAAAAGAGAATGGAACGATTTACAATAATGCGGATAAGTATAAATTACTTACGCCTTTTTATAAAGAAAGTGATGCTGCCGGTAACGAACAATATTTAAAAACAGTACCGGTTCGTTTATATTATGATATGGACCTCGACTGGCAATTACAGAACAGGAGAAATAGTTTGTATGATACAAAAATCCCGGATGCTTCTGAGCTGATTAAACGATTGATGCTTTCAGGAAATAATAAAGCAGCGTTGGTAGCGGGAAAACCCGGCATGAACAGCAATGGCGCACGAAATCCTAATTCGCTTTCTATAGTGGATGAAGTGGAATGCATTCAATGGATCAGACAATGCCTGCATATTTTTGATGTTCGCACCTGGCAGCCGCCGTATGAGTTAATTATACCTGCTAACTGGGGAGTAGAAAAGTTTTCGCTTCCACCCGATTTTGCATCTGCTATTTCGTATAAAGGTGTTGAAGATGTTCGGTTTGCTCCTGGCTGGGGAGAAATAAAGAGCGAAGAGCATTGGTCATATAGTTTTTTATG
Source organism: Agriterribacter sp. (assembly GCA_047600465.1). Lineage (GTDB taxonomy): Bacteria > Bacteroidota > Bacteroidia > Chitinophagales > Chitinophagaceae > Agriterribacter. The sequence continues at coordinate 120,115 of JASGKU010000004.1, read as the reverse complement.
GTGGTTAGATGGTAACCCTGTTGTAAATGCAGAAGGGTTACAGTCAGCCCTGAAGGATTATTATGATGGCTTGGTTGGTAGAAATATTATTGAAAGAAATATTCCCTCCGCTAAAGTTGTTCCTACCCATGTATCCGTAAAGAAAATAAAAACAGCAGCAGGTGATATAGAAACTTTTAGTGGCACTATAAGTATGCTCGACTATCATACACAATTACCGATTGTATTAAACAGCATGATGCATGTAAAGGATAGTAAAACAAAAGACCACGCAGCTATCTATTTTGAAATGTCTCCAAAGGTTTTGTCGCACCCTGTTTGGCAAAAGATGAATGAGATAGGGGATGGTTTTAGAGCGAAGTAATTGGGAATTGGCAATAAGCAAGCGGCAATTGGCAATCAATGTCGTTTGCTTAAGCTGTTCTTTTACTTTTGATGGAAAATGTGGTGCCTACAGCACTCCATATCTTCTGGCATTATTTGTCAATATGTCGCTCCTAAAAAGCTTATTCGCCGTGTTCAATAATGATTCACACATGGTTTAAAAAACTAGTCTGTCAGCAAAGGAACAGTCAAGCCTCGTAGAGGCGATATTCTGGAGGATATAAGCAGAATAAAAAGTGAAAGTACCGTAGGCACGACATTTTCGGAATGCCTGAAAAGAATCTTGCATATTATAAGCCCTCATTGCCCACCGGATGATACATGTATGTGTCTTAAGGAAACGACATTGAATCGGCATCGGCAATAAGCTTTCAGCAGTAAGTAGTCATAAAAATGATTTACCCGTAGTCTCGTAAACTTCACGCAATAAAATTCCCAAAACATTAACAGTTTCCGTTTTGCGTAAACGCAATTCCCTATTTAGTAAATGCCTGCCACAGACGTGTAATACTTTTACTCCCGATTACTGTAGTACGCCGCAACTCTTTGTCTCATCAACGTTTCAATAAGATTTGTGAAACTCCTCTATATGATGACATGACCGTTTATACATGGGCGTATGCAATAGGCTGGATCTTATGTAAAATTGGTTTACAAGTTAAAATGCCATAAGAAAATAGTAATGTTCAAACCCTAAAGAATTCCAGTTGTAAAAAGGTTGGTTATAATAACAGATTGATTATTGATCTATCTGATGTGGCTTTGTGTATCATAATAATTGTTTTTCCTTCAGTGTTGTGCGATTACTGTGAATAGTAATAAAATATTCGAGATAAATTTTAAATACCAGGTATGAAACAGGTTCTGTTATTTATTTCATTGGTTCTTTTTTCTGCTTACAACGTATTTGCATCAGATGATTATGGAACTATCCATGGCAAAGTTATTACCAGCGATGATCATCCCGCGGCCTCGGTTACTGTTCAATTAAAAGGCATAAAGAAAATTACCGTTACAAATGATAAAGGAGAATTCGTTTTCAAAAATGTAACGGCTGGCATATACGAGGTTCAACTTTCTTCAATAGGGTATACTACTCTTACAAAACAAGTATCGGTTGAAGCGGGTAAAACGGCTACCATCGATTTTCAATTGTCGGAATCGGCTGCGGAGCTTGCTGAAGTAGTAGTTAGTACTAACCGCAAATCGTACATCGCAGAAAAACCTTCCACCTCTTTGCGGTTGAATGCGCCATTGATTGAAATTCCACAGAACATTACAGTAGCTACCAAGCAAACGCTTACTGATATGGGGCTACTCACCAAAAGCGAAATATTCCGTATTTCAAGTGGCATCACCAAAAGTTATGGTAATGAGCTGGATCTTACTTTCCAGATACGTGGTATCAATTCAACATATGGCACCTATCGCAACGGGGTAGGCGGCCCTATCTGGTGGAATGCACAGGAGGATGCCAGTATGATTGAGCGCATGGAATTTGTAAAAGGCCCTGCAGGTTTTATGCTGGCTAATGCAGAGCCTGGTGGTTTGGTAAATGTTGTAACTAAACAACCCTCGCATCAACGCATTGCTGAAGTTGGTTTTGGTTTGGGTAGCTGGAACCTGATGCGTACCAATGTTGATTTGGGTGGCGAAGTAAAAAAAGATGGAAAATTTTTATACCGTTTAAATATAGGTGCTGAACAAAAGAATGACTATTATCATTTTGGTGATTTTTACCGTTATTGGTTTTGCCCGGTAATAACGTACGAGTTTTCAGATAAAACAAGCCTTACTTACGAATTCAATTATGTAAAAGCCGCAACACAGGAAAATGCGCATCAGGCTATTACTATTAATGGCGACTTTAAAAAACTTCCTGTAGACCTGGCCATTAATGACCCTAATAACCCAAAATTCTGGGGAGCCGATGTATACAACAAACTAACGTTGAAGCACAAGTTAAATGACGACTGGGCTATAAATGCACAAGCTGCGTACATGACAACTGACTGGGACGGACAAACGATGTACCTGCAGGGTATTAATGCTACCAAAGACTCGCTGGACAGGGAAAATTTTTCCAGCAACTGGACCGGAAAGCTCACCAACCTGCAAGTGTTTATGGACGGGCATTTTACAACCGGAAGACATGCGGAGCACAAAGTATTGATTGGCATTGATTATGGTAAGGGTAATGAAGGAAGCACTTATGATAATATCTGGGAGAACAATCCTTTTCCTTTATCTATTAAAAGTCCTACTTATTATTTGCCTAAGGACACGTTAAACGCGTTTCATAATCCACAAAGCTGGATTTCAACCAATCGATGGCAGGCGGTGTACATCCAGGATCATTTAAAATTATTTAATAAACTTATAGTAACACTTGCTGGCAGGGTTACACATCTTACTACCGGGCAGGATTACAATGATCCTGATGATCCGCAGTACGAAATAACAGATACCAAATTCACGCCACGTCTTGGTCTTACTTACCTGTTTTCAGACAATGTATCTGCTTATGCGCTGCACGATGAAAGTTTTTTACCACAGCGTGGTGCTATTTACGGAGGTGGAAGACTGCCACCGCTAACCGGTAGCAACGATGAAGTGGGTGTAAAGGCCTTGTTATTTAAAAAGCAGCTATCCATTACCGTATCTGTATATGATATAAAGAAAAATGATGTGGGTACTTCTGATATGGTACACCCCGGCTTTTATTTAAAAACCGGGCAAATACGCAGCCAGGGGCTTGATTTTGATATTGCCGGAAGGATCAATGCCAACGTTTATATCAATGCCAATTATGCATATGCCAATGCACGCATAACAAAGGATGAAGACAAAACAATTATTGGTATTCAAAACGAAGGAACCTGTAAACACCTTGCTAATGTATGGCTCAAATACCAGGTGACTGATGGCGTATTGAAAGGATTGGGCATTGGCGCCGGATACCAGTATACTGATAAGCGTGGGGCTATATATCCGGGTTGGAACAGTACCGAAGGAAATAAATATTTACCCAGCTATAATCTTTTAGATGCTGCTGTTTCTTACAGTATAGGAAGGTTTGGCATGTCATTCAATATGTACAACCTCGCCAATAAAAGATATGGTGTTGGCGGTGATTGGTATCCCGATTACCAGGAGTATATTTTTTACCAGGGCACACCACGAAATTTCAGATTGCAAACAACGGTAAGATTATAAGCTATAGCACCGGTATTTACATACTCCCTGGGTACAGCCGTGAAAATAAAAATACAAAAGGGTAGTTCATCATGATGGGCTACCCCTTGCCCTGTACATTCACGTCGGTGTTTTCTATTTTTTTTCTTTCCCTTTGCTTTGTTGTTCCACCAAACTCCCAGTTTACTGTTAGTTTAACGGCACGGTTATAAAAGCGATTGCTGATGTTTGAAATAAAGTCAGGCCGCTGCTTATAATCTGTTTGTGCTATGTAGGTAGAAAAGAGATTAACCGCAGCAAGCGTAACACTCATTCTTGCCTTCTTTATATCTTTTTTACCTGCAAAACTATATTGGTAAACGCTGCCTTCTGTTCCCAGTAATCTTATTGCTTTTGTTTCATATTCGCCAAAAATCTGTACTGAAAAATTATTGGGGAGTCTGAATGTGCTGTTGAGATTCATATCTGCACCCCAACCCGAACGGAATATAGTAAGCGCAATGCTGCTGTAATCATAATAGCTCGTATTCACATTTCCATTGAGTGTCCACCGTTCAGAAAGATTTGCGGTAGCGGAAAAATTAATGCCGAACTGTTTATTAGCAGCGAGATTTTGTTTACTTGTAAAAGATATGCCTTGCGCATTGGTTTGCATAAATTCAACAATCGCATTGTTGGTTTGCTTCCAGAATAGTGCAGTATTTAAAAAGAAAGCCTGTCCTGTATTAAGGTTATACGCAATTTCTGCCTGGTGTGCGGTTTCAGGCTGCAGATGCGGATTGCCTGATACAATATTTTTTGGATCGCTTGCATCTGCATTCGGGTTAAGGTCCCATATGTAAGGACGGGTCAATCGCCTGGTATAGCTTATGTTCAGTGTATTGCGCTCATCTATTTTTTTTGAAATGGTTGCTGTTGGTATAAAATTCAGAAAATGATTATCAAAGGCGGTTTCACTGTATACAAAATTTCCTTTTATATAGGTTGCTTCCAACCGGGCGCCGGCTTCTACATACCAGTTGTTTTTTAAATTCATTTTTAGCATACTGTAACCTGCATACACATCCTGGCTGTACCTGAAATCGTCTGAACGTTCAGGTAATGGTACAATGTTATCGGCATCCTGTGGATCGCTTGCTGATACATTGTAACGATTGCCCACATTGCGGAATATAAACTTGGTGCCAGCTTCCAGGTGCAATGTGCCTTTTGTATTTAATGGATGAATATAATCTGCCTGAACTGTCCATTCCCTGTTTTTTGTTTTGCTGTTGTTCAATTCGCGGTACAGTAATACATCACTATTGCTACGTTGCGCCAATGCGTAGTTGGATAAATCACGCGAAGGTGCATTTTGTACCAACAGCGTAAATTGTTGTCCTGGCTTTTTTAATCTTTTATTGTAACCCAGGTTAACATCTACACCCAGGTAGTTATGCCGGCTGCTGGTGTTTTGTACATATTGTTCTGCAATGCTTTCATCGGGCGTACGCACTATGCTGCTGATGCGGTTGTTTTCCGGCCAATTACCAGCCCACATATTCGCGCCAAGGCTTAGTTCGCTTGTTTCATCAATGGCATAATCAATTGTAAGGTCAGCAGATCCATGTGGTGCAGCATTATCACTTTCTATAACCTGCTGCAGGCTGTTAACGGGCGAAGCGCCAGAAAAGGAAGTTCTGTTTACAATATCTGTTGATTTGTTGCGAAGGCGATGCAGATGCCCGGCCAGGTTTATATTCCATTTTTCTTTTGCAAAAGAGATCCTCGGGTTAAGCATCTGGGCCATATTGCTTACACTGGCTTCCAGTGTGCCACTGAAGTCGCTTTTTCCTTTTTTAGTAATAATATTTATAACACCTGCTGCTCCTTCCGCATCGTATTTTGCAGATGGAGTGGTGATGATCTCCACTGATTTTATCATATCAGCCGGCATCATGTTCAGTGCATCAGCGGCGCTCCGGCCATTTGCCCTGAATATTTTCCATTAATCAGAATTTTAAGATTACTGCTTCCTCTCATGCTCACATTGCCCTGCGCGTCTACATTCAATACCGGCGCTTTACGTAAAACATCAGCGGCAGTGCCTCCTTTATTGGTTGCATCATTTTCCGCATTGTAAACCAGCATGCCCGGTTTCTGATCCACCAATCTTTTGCGGGAGGTAACTTTTACTTCCTGCAGGTAATCATTACCGGGAGCAAGCATAATATCATCCAGCTTAAATATTAACTGACTGGTTATAATATCAATACTCAATTCTTTTGTGCGATACCCTACAAAACTTATTTCAATATTATATGTACCCGTACCGGGAATGATCATTTTGAATGACCCATTTTCAAGTGAAAAAGAAGATGCGATATTATTCTTTAGAGAGTCGTATATACTAACGGTAGCATAAGCAACAGGTTTATGGGTAGCAGAATCACGAAGCAAGCCTGTTAATGTATATTGTTTTGTTGTGTTCTGTGCATTTACGTGAAATAGAAAACCAGTCAAAAAAGCAAGCAACCATAATTTTTGCATCATACAATTTTTCTTTTCGATATTTCGCGCAAAATTCAGATGATAAGATGAAGTTGCCAATAGCAAACCGGAATAGTTTTTTCGAATAAAGGAAAGAGGTGTACAGGCTATCGGTAATCGGCTTTCAGCTATCAGGAATCAGCAATCATTACTTCTGCAATGCCATTGATGATCCTGAAGGCAATAATTGTGGAGTGATAGTAGGACCGTGAACCACAATCTTACCATCTTTCACCGTCATACGGTCAATAAAAACAACCCTGTCGTTACCCGTAGCGGTTGTGCGTGCATGATATACGCAAAACATTTCCTTCCCATCGGGTGAATAAATAATATTGTTATGACCAGTACCGGTTACATTGCCGCCTTTGCCTGTATTTTTTTCTAACACAGGGTTGTTAGTAGCTTTTGTAAAAGGACCCAGCGGTGATTTTGATACACCATAACCTACTGCATAATTCTGCCCTGCAAAATTATTTGCAGAATACATGATGTAATAAGTATCACCTTTTCTGAAAGTAACTGAGCCCTCCGTCCAGCGCCTGTTTACTTCCTGCGAAGTAACAGAGCGGCTTTCCCATTCTGCCTGTTTATCTTTTATACTTACCGGAGGGCGCAACAACATTACTGGTTTTCCAATCACACCCGAAAAATCTTTTTTCAATTCCACACCATATACCCAGCTTTCTTCAATCTCTTTGTACCAACCCTTTTCCTTCGCCATGGTGGCCAATTCACTTTCAACAGCGTGCTTATAACAGCATCTTGAATAATACAGGTATATTCTTCCATCGGTATCAAAAAAAACATCTGCATCTATAATAGGATAACCAGGATCAAAAACAGGTTTGTCAGAAAAGTCAGTAAAAGGTCCTTCGGGTTTATCTGCTACAGCAATGCCTATCCTGAAATTTTCCAGTTCATTGGTGGGGTTATCTCTCCATTGCCCGCTGTAAAACATGTAATATTTGCCATTCACTTTATATACTTCCGGCGCCCAGAAGGCATCGGTAGCAAATGATTTTTGAGGATCGGCAGTATACACTTGTCCTATCGATTCCCAATGTACAAGATCTGTAGATTTATACCCTGGAAAGCCGTTCCTGCTGCCGGTTCCATAGAGATAATACACACCATTGTCTGTGAGTATGTATGGGTCGCCCAATTTTACAGGCAAGGGATTAGTAAATGTTTTTTGAGTAGCAGGTGCCTGTGCATACAGCTTCTGTGTGGTACCGCAGGTTGTAAATAAAAACATGCAGGCAATGAGGGCATCATTTTTCATAAAGCAAACTTTATAAGCAGCGAATGTAGAGTATTTTCGGCAAGGGCAGTCAGCGATCGGCGATCAGCGGTCAGGTGTTCAACTCCTTCGGAGTTGGTATACACCTTTTGTTAACCAGCGGCTGCACCGGTGGTTATTATAGTTAAAGCCTTTCGGGCTTTTGCCTGCAGCTTCAATCATCGCTTTAGGTATCAGGTACTTCAATTTTTTATAATTCCGGGTGCAGCTTTCAGAGGTACCGAACAACTGCTTAATACAGGCAATCCTCTATATGCAATCGGCTATCAATCATTGACCGCCGAAAGCTGATAGCTGATTGCTGATAGCTTTCTGTGTATTTCTTCCCACAAAATCCTATATTGTTTGAAATTCAATCAACCTCTAATTAAAATTTGTATGAAGCGGAGAAACTTTCTAAGAGCTTCGGGTATGTTGCCCTTTGTTGCACAGTCATTAACCACCTCGTCGATGGCGGCTGATAAAAAAATCATTAATAACGCAGCGCCATCTGCAAAAGAATTTTTTTACAAGCCCGCTGATGCATGGGCAGGAGATTTTATTCCGCTATATGCAGAAGGAAAATTTCAATTGTTTTACCTGCTTGATTGGAGAGATGCTGAAAAACATGGAGAAGGTACACCCTGGTACAGAATATCAACCACCGACTTTGTGAATTTTGAAGAACATGGAGAAATGATTCCCCGTGGTACAAAGGAAGAACAGGACCTGTATATTTTTACAGGCTCTGCTATAAAAGCAAATGGCAAGTACCATATATTTTATACCGGTAATAATGGTTACATGAACGATAAAGGAAAGCCTACTCAGGCGGTGATGCATGCGGTTAGTGATGATCTGCAGCATTGGACCAAAATTCCAGAACATACTTTTTATGCGCCTACTGACAGGTATGAAAAAAATGACTGGCGCGATCCGTTTGTATTCTTTAATGAAGAAACAAAGGAATACAATATGCTGCTGGCAGCAAGATTCAATAAAGGTATTCCAAGAAGAAGAGGACTAACGGCATTGTGTACCTCAAAAGACCTGGTTACCTGGAAAGTAGAAGATCCTTTTTATACGCCGCATGAATTTTTTACACATGAATGTCCAGATCTTTTTAAAATAGGTGATTGGTGGTATCTTATTTTTTCTGAATTCACTGATCTTGTAGCAACACGATATCGCATGAGCCGTTCTATAAAAGGTCCCTGGATTACACCAGAGCACGATACATTTGATGGTCATGCTTTTTATGCCGCTAAAACCGCATCCAATGGCAAGGACAGATTTATTTTTGGCTGGAATCCAACCCGAAATGAGAATAAAGACAGTGGCTACTGGCAATGGGGTGGTAACCTTGTTGTGCACCAGGTAATTCAGCAACCCAACGGAGAGCTGGGCGTTCGGGTACCCGCCACCGTTTCCAAAGCATTTAATAAACCGCTCCAGCAGGAATTAAAAACACCTGAAGGCGCTTCTCTTGGTGCGCCCAAACAGGTTGAAATAAAAGCGCAGGGCAAATTCAATGCTGTAGCCGGCGAGTCATTGCCGGGTACCTGTAAATTGAGTACCTCTGTTGTGTTTACAGATAAGACCAAAGATTTTGGATGCATGTTCCGTTGCAGCAACGATCTTGAAAGCGCATATTATATAAGGTTTGAGCCATGGAAGAACAGGGTCGTATTTGATATGTGGCCACGAAATACCGGCGAAGTATCACAGATGGTAGAGCTGGAGAGATCTATAAAACTAACAGCAGGTAAACCAGTGAACTTACAGGTATATTTAGATGGTGACAAAGGCGTGGTGTATATAAATGATCTGGTTGCCATGAACTTCAGAGCGTATAACTTAAAAGAAGGTAAGTGGGCATTTTTTGTGTCGCAGGGCTCCGCTGTTTTTAGTAATATTGAATTAGCCACTTTATAAATCAACTCCCAACAGATGCTCATATGAAAGAAAAAAGTTCAATCGTTGCAAAATGGTCTGTTATAGCCGCCTTAGGTGGCTTTCTTTTTGGCTTTGATACCGCTGTTATTTCAGGTGTAGAAAAGAATATTGAAACGTTATTCAATCTTACTTCGTTTTCGCACGGTCTTGCTATTTCATCTGCATTGATCGGCACTTTGTTTGGTGCTTTATTCGGCGGTTGGCCGGCAGATAAATATGGTCGTAAACCGGCTTTACTCGCCATCGGTATTCTATTTGCAGTTTCCGCGGTAGGAAGCGCTGTAGCTAATAGCCTTTCTTCGTTTGTGGTATACCGCTTTATTGGAGGTATTGCAGTAGGTGCCTCATCGGTAGTAGCACCTATGTATATTTCAGAAATATCTCCTGCAAAACTGCGTGGAAGGATGACGGCATTATTTCAGTTCAATGTAATCTTCGGAATATTGATGGCATATGTATCTAATTATTTTTTACGTGATGGAGGAGAAAATGCATGGCGATGGATGTTGGGCATGGGTGCGTTTCCTGCTGTGTTGTATTCACTGCTTTTGTTCATTATACCGGAAAGCCCGTTGTACTTGTTGAAGAAGGGAAAAATGAATGAAGCTACAGACGTACTTACAAGATATTCAGCACAGGTACAAACAAGAATCACAGAAATGCAGGAAGGACTTTCTGTGAAACAGGAAAAACTTTTTTCGGGTAGATTTAAAAAACCTATTGCTATTGCTTTCCTGGTGGCGATGTTTAACCAGTTCTCCGGTATCAATGCCATATTGTATTATGCACCACGCATTTTTGAAATGTCGGGCGTATCTAAATCAGATTCGTTTTTGCAATCTGTTATCATTGGTTTAACCAACGCATTGTTTACCATACTCGGCATGGCAATTATAGACAGGGTAGGACGAAAAAAATTACTGATCTGGGGATCAATGGGCATGGCTGTTTGCCTGGGATGCATTGCTTATGTATTTTCAAAAGAAGGCAGTAACCAGTTTGCGCTATTGTACCTGTTGATTGGTTACATTATGTTCTTTGCGTTTTCAACAGGCGCTGTAATATGGGTATTGATATCTGAAGTGTTTCCGGGAACAGTACGTGCGCAGGGGCAATCGCTCGGTGCATTTACGCATTGGTTTTTTGCAACGGTTATTACTTTCCTCTTTCCTGCCGTAGTTGAAAAATCAGTAAATGGCTCCGCATACGCATTTGCATTTTTTTGTGTGATGATGATAGTGCAGGCCGTTACTGTATGGAAATATTTTCCTGAAACAAAAGGTAAAACGCTGGAAGCACTGGGGCATGAGCTTTCTGTAAGAGCATAATCTTTTTTAAACAGGAAGAATGAAAAAGTTATACAGTCGGCGAAATTTTATTGCTTCTGCAACCGCGGTTTGTGTTGCGCTGCAAATACCTGTCTCAGCAAAAAGTTTTTTAAGTGGTTTGAAAAAAAAGGTAAAGCTGGGGATAATTACAGACCTGCACCAGGATATCATGCATGATGGACTGAGCCGCTTGCAGGCTTTTGTACAACATATGAAAGATGAACGACCTGATGCTTTGCTGCAAATGGGTGACTTTGCTTATCCCGGTGATAAGAATAAAGAAGTAATTGAATTGTATAAAAATGCTCATCAACAGGTGCTTCATGTTATAGGCAACCATGATACCGACGCGGGTTTTACAAAAGAGCAATGCATGAGTTATTGGGGGATGCCCGGCAGATATTATACAAAAGATATAAATGGTATTTTATTTATTATTCTTGATGGAAATGATAAAGGTTCTCCATCGTATAAAGGAGGCTATCCGGCCTATGTAAACGAAGAACAAAAAAGCTGGTTGAAGCAGCAGTTAAATGAAGCTGCCAAACCGGTAATTATTGTTTCTCATCAACCCATAGCCGGACCCGGTGCTATCGATAACGCCAAAGAGATACAGGAACTGTTGGGTGCTGCTTCACACAAAATATTACTTGCTATTAATGGGCATACCCATATTGATGATATGCTATCAGTGGGTAATGTTACGTATGTTCATATTAATTCTGCTTCTTATTTCTGGGGCGGTGATAAATATACACATGAAAGTTACGGTGCTGATATTCATAAAGAACATCCATATATTTCAAGAACCTTTCCTTACAGGGATGCATTGTTTGCCCTTTTAACGATTGATCCTGCAAAAGGAACCGTTACTATAGAAGGTAAAAAGAGTGAATGGGTAGGAGCTTCACCTGAACAATTAGGTTATAAGGAAACCTATTACGCTGATGCAGGCAAAGTAATAGCTCCCACTATCAGCAATCGAAACATTCGTAAAGACAATTGAGCTCCGGGTGCTTCATTACTTTTTCTTAAAGCTTGTGTTATCGCAGCATTATCTTTCCATCACCTTTCGGCTTTGTATTTTATTTGTTGAAGGACAGCATTATTTTAGTGTACATCAGCATTATGTACAACTATAAAACAATAACGTCGTTTACTCCACACTTTATAGTCGGGTTTTGTTTACTTATTCTCACATCTTGTGCTTTCAGAAATGATATGGATACATTGTGGCTTGATGAACATATGTCTGCTGAGTATACTACTATTACATTTGGCGATGTTGACAGCAGGCTGTGTGAAAGTTTTGACGGAACAGTTGTAAAAATAAACGGACGACTGAATTTTACAGAAGGTAATACCGCGTTATATCCCTTAAATGGTAATGATATTTACCGCCCTATCTGGTTATCGCTGGATTCTATCTCCCCTCAATTGAAAGCAGTGCTTACACATAAACATGGCGCTATCGTAAGTATAAGCGGTGTAATTGATTTAAAAAACAGCGAGCATTATTTTCCTTACTACTGTGCAATAAAGAATATCAGTTGCGTGTGTGGTAATGATGAAGAGTAAACGTCGAATGGTTTTGCGGCTCGAGGCACCCGCCTACGAGGGCTGATGGCTGATTGCAGAAAGCTGATTAGCCATCAGCTATTTCTTAAACGACAATCCTGCCGATTGAAGTGCAGCCCGCAGTTTAGGTATGGTAGATGGACCCATGCCGTGCAATTCCAATATAGCTGTTTCGCTATACTTTGATAATTGTTGTAAAGTATGAATGCCTTTATTTTCCAATGCTCTTCTTGCGGGTGCGGATAGCACAGACATAAATCCCTCGAAAGGTTTGTTTGCATTTACACATACAGGACATACGGGGCAATCGCTGCTTTTATAATAGCGATGCCCGTTTTTACAAATGCGGAGTGTTCCTTTTGCTGCAGTCATTATTACGCGGGTATTCATTACGAAAATAATAATTTTACAAAAGAGACAAGATGACTGCAAAATGAAATGATAACTAAAACCTTTATACTATGCCACAATATGTAATCATAGCACATGATGGTAATGATGCCGATGCATTGAACCGGCGGATGAAGGCCCGCCCGGCGCATTTGGATACAGCCCGCAAACTAAAGACAAACAACAATTTTATTATTGGCGGAGCTATGCTGGATAAACAACAGCAGATGAATGGATCTGTAATGATTGTAGAATTTGAAAATGAAGAAAAGCTGAACGAGTGGATGCAGAACGATCCATATATGGTTAACAACGTATGGCAGCAGGTAACAGTTAGTTTATTTAGGGTGGCTGATGTTTGATATTGCTGCTGTTAGAATGTATTCTGCAAAAAATACACTAACTTAAACAGATCTCTTACATATAATCTCTGCCATATGCTTCCAATAATATTGTTTCAACTGTTTTTTGCGCTGCAACCAACTCCATCACCATTTACCGCCCAGACTATTGATGATAATATAGAGATTGGATATGGTATAGCATTAGGCGATGTAGATGGCGACGGCAAAACAGATATCCTGTTGGCGGATAAAACCAAGTTCGTGTGGTATCGCAATGGCGATTGGAAAAAGTTTGTGATGATAGAGCATTTAACGGAAAGAGATAATGTATGTATTGCCGCAAAGGATATTGATGGGGATGGTAAAGTAGAAGTAGCAGTTGGCGCGCAATGGAACCCCGGTGAAACCAGCGACGCAAAGCAATCCGGGTCTGTACATTATTTAATACGTCCTAAAGACCCTACACAATTGTGGACAGCGGTTGAACTGCCACATGAAGTAACAATACATAGAATGAAGTGGGTAAAAGGCGCTGATGACAAATATTATTTAGTAGTGTTGCCGCTTCATGGAAAGGATAATAAAAATGGTGACGGAACAGGTGTTAAAATGCTGGCTTATCAATTTCCAAAAGATGTGACAAAGCAATGGAATGTATACCCGTTAGACACAACGCTGCATCTCACCCATAATTTTGACATATTGTCTAATGAAAGTCGCGACAGAATATTTATTGCTTCAAAAGAAGGAATAAAATTTTTGCCAGAGTTAAATATAAATACCATGAATGCACAATCCCTAAAAGGTGTGGTAAGCCTGCAGGTGAAGCTCGTATAGGGCATCTTGCGAATGGTAAACAATTTATGGCAACTGTTGAGCCGATGCACGGCACTGCTATAGTGGTTTACCTGAAAGATGATGATGTAAAAAGAATTGTTTTGGATGACAATGTAAAAGAAGGACACGCTTTAGCTGTAGCTGATTTTATGGGAACAGGTGGACAACAGATTGTTGCCGGATGGCGTATCCCTAATAAAGAAGGCAAAGTGGGAATAAAATTATTTGCTCCGAAAAATGCGGATGGTACAGCATGGGAATCAACCTGGGTTGATGAAAACGGAATGGCTTGTGAAGATATACAGGTAGCTGATCTTGATGGCAATGGGAAGCCTGATATCGTTGCTTCGGGAAGGGCTACTAAGAATCTGAAAATATACTGGAATAAATAAAGCACTTGACTGCTCTGCGCTTAAGCGTGCCCGGTAGTGATGCAATATATCAAAGGAATTGTTTTCCGGTTAATTTTTCCGCTATAGCCCACACTTCTTTTGCTATTTTCGGGGTGTTGTATTTTTGAGCGGGCAGTTTGGCTTTTCGTTCTACAAAGTATTCTCCGGAATGTTTTTCCGCTTCGGCATCTTCAGCAAGATAAATGCCTATATCAGCACCCTTTTCTTCGGTAAGAAAAAAAGGACTCATCATTTTAAGCAGGAAGCGGACAACAGCACTACTATTGTTTGCAAAATTGGTATTTACGCCGCCAGGATGAACTGCGTTAACCGTAATGTTTTTTATTCCTGCGCTTTGTATTCTCCTGTTCAGTTCTTCTGTAAAAAGAATTACATAGAGTTTTGCATTGCCGTAAGCTCTTAGTATGTTATAGCTTTTCAGCATCATAAAATCATCCAGGTTAATCTTTGCGTATTTATGCATGGCAGAACTATAATTAATAATCCGCGCTGCTTCACTTTTTCTTAATTTTTCAAACAAGAGTGCAGTAAGATAAAATGTAGCAATAAAATTAACCTGGATAGTTGTCTCAATTCCGTCCATACTCTCTTCTCTTTTTCTTTTCATGATTGCGCCGGCATTATTAACTAGTATATCAAGACGATCGTATTGTGCAGAAAACTGATCAGCCAGTTGCTTCACGCCTTGCAAAGAACCCAGATCCGCAAGCATCACGGTTACATTATTGTGCCCGCAGGCTGCTGTAATTTCCTTTCGAACAGTTTCGGCTTTTGCTGCGTTTCTTCCATGAACAATTACATGGGCGCCTTTTTTGGCTAATTCCAATGCGGTTATTTTTCCGATTCCTGACGTAGCACCGGTAATAAGACAGATTTTATCTTTCATAGATAATATGGCGAGATGATAACATGCTGATTGCTGGCATGAAATAATATCAGTTGTTTTTTAATATGCATTACAATATTTCTGCGGCGGAAGGTATGGATAAATACGCCATTTTAGGCTATGTCTTTCTTTTACGCAGCTATTATTTGCGCCGTATCTTTGCAGCTATCATCCACAGATAAAGTGAATTTATGATAGACAGACAAGTGTCGGCAGAGAAATTATTACAGCAACCAGCCCTTATACCAGCACTGCGTACCATAGGTGAAAAGATTTTGAATAAAGAACGTATTACAGAAGAAGATGGCGTGCTTTTATTTGAAAAAGGCAGTTTATCATTTCTTGGTACGCTTGCCAACCTGGTGAGGGAAAGATTACATGGTGATACCACATACTTCAACAGGAATTTTCATATTGAACCAACCAATGTTTGCGTGTTTAGTTGCAAATTCTGTTCTTATTCAAAATTATATGCAAAGCGCGATGAAGGGTGGGAGCTGAGCACTGAGCAGATGATGCACATTGTAAAAAGCTATGATGGCAAACCTGTTACTGAAGTGCATATTGTAGGTGGGGTACATCCAAAAATGAATATGGACTTTTTTATGGACCTGATGCGACAGATAAAATCGCACCGACCTGAGTTACATATAAAAGGATACACCCCTGTTGAACTGGATTATATGTTTCGTAAAGCAAAAGTTTCTCCGGAAGAGGGAATGAAGCTGATGCATGAGGCAGGACTTGATTCTTTACCAGGTGGTGGCGCTGAAATTTTTCATCCCGAAATAAGACAACAGATCTGTGATGATAAAGTAAATGCAGAAGGTTGGTTACGCATACACGAAGCCGCACATAACCTGGGCATGCACAGCAATGCTACTATGTTATTCGGGCATATTGAAAAATACTGGCATCGTATAGATCATATGAAACGTCTACGCGATCTGCAAGATAAAACCGGTGGCTTTAATACCTTTATCCCGCTTAAATTCCGAAACCATGATAATGAGATGAGCAATATACCGGAGTCGTCGGTAATAGAGGATATGAAAGTGTATGCAGTTGCGCGGTTGTTTATGGATAACTTTCCTCACCTTAAAGCATACTGGCCAATGTTGGGTCGGCAAAATGCGCAGCTCTCCCTTTCTTTTGGCGTGAATGATATTGATGGTACCATAGATGACACTACAAAAATTTATTCAATGGCGGGCAGTGAAGAACAAAACCCGGCTATGAGTACTGCCGAACTTGTTTCGTTAATAAAACAGGTAAACCGCAAGCCAGTAGAAAGAGATACTTTGTATAACGTGGTAAAAGATTATAGTGCTGCTGATAGTCTGACGCTGTCGGAAAGTTTGAACTAAGCTATATGGCCCGGACATAGTCCCGGAAGAATATAGGAGTAACGAAGCCGGGAGACTTCTTACAGCAATAATATTTATATCAAATTATTCCGCAGCACTTACTTCTCCGCTGCCATGAACAGAGCTTGATACAGTTCCACCACCTTTATATTTAACGCCCCCACTACCGCTGATACTTACGTTGAGTTTTACACTGGCAAACACTTCTATATCGCCGCTGCCCAGGGTTTTGGCAACTACATTCTCTGCTTTTAAATCGAACGCCTTGATTTCACCGCTTCCTAAGGTACCATATTCTGCATCTTTGGTATTGCCGCTTAATTCAATATTGCCTGAACCCGTTGTTTCTGCTTTAATAATGGGCGCATCTAAGTCAAGATGAATGCTGCCTGATCCAAACACACTTATGTTTATTTTTTCACTGCTTGCAAACAAGCCTTCGCCATTAATATCACCCGATCCAAAAACAGAAATGTTATTTAATGTAGCCGCAGTTACTTTTACTACAACATCATTGTGGGTATTTACATCTATATCATCTCTATATTTTATTACCAGGTCTCCATCTTTCACATATGTTTCTATTAAAGGAATTATGTTTTCCTCTGCCTGTATTTCAATAGATGTGCTGGTTCCTTTTGTTATTTGAACATTCATCGATCCCATTAATTTTACTCCTTTAAAAGAACCTGTACTTCTTGACTGTGAAGTGGAATTACCATTGCCATTTACTGATTCATTATGATGGCAACCAGCCAACAAAGCTGTACAAGCTACTAACAGGAATAAATATTTCATACAAACATTTTGTATAACAAACCTACTATAAAACAGTGTATGTTTGAAATTAGTTTATTGACTAAAAGGGGTGAGTCGAAAACTTTTATTTATAGTTGTCGGACTGCTTACGGACTTATCTCCAGCTTATCTACCTTAGTTTTTGAAAAATGGCATTAAATCCTTTTATATGGCTTAATGCTTGTATTGTAAATTGTTGATTGCCTCAAGCCGGAGGGCTTCGTATCCACAACACCACTGCCTTTTACTTTTAGGAGACCTGTCAACTAGAGAATATAATTCAGCCATTCCTTTGATGAGCTATATTGCAAATCTCACGTAAAAGGAGGTGGTTTATGTGGATACTGGTGTCAGTGCGAAGATGAATGTAGTGTCATTGGTATCTAAAGAAGGAGTTGACATAAGAAAATGTGATTTGCACCTTTTATCAATTTAGTACAATGACAATCTGTGATATTTCGATTACACTAAAGCGTTCAATGCGGCCTCAATAGAAGGATATATGAATTGAAACCCTGTTTGCCTTATTTTTTCGCTGTTAACTGTTGCGCTTTTTAATACTTCGGTGCTCATTTCACCCAACGCTATTTTCAATATAAAAGAGGGAACATAAATAGTGATATAGAATGAACCTTTTGTTTTTTTTGCCAGTGTTGTTATCAGTGTTCTGTTATCAACAGGCAAAGGCGATACCGCGTTGTATACGCCCTGTAGATTTTCGTTTTCAATAGCGTAAATACAAATGCGGCACACGTCATCTATATGGATCCAGCTTTGCACCTGCCGTCCGTTACCAAGTATGGCTGCTATGCCAAAACGCACAGGCTTTGCAAACTCCTTTAATGCGCCACCTTCTTTGCTTAGTACAATACCGATCCTGATTTTTACAAGCCTTTTTCCAAGTTCATAAACAGGGTGGATGCTTTCTTCCCAGGCACGGCAGGTATTAGCTAAAAAATCGGCTGCTGCCGCACTATCTTCTGTAAATCCTTTTTCGCCTTTGCGTAAATCATCATCGCCATACCATCCTATAGCCGAAGCATTTACTACTGCTTTTATTTTATTGGGCGTTTCGCGTATCGCTTTTACTATGGTATGCCCGCTATTGACCCTACTTTCTATAATAACCTGTTTTCTTTTTGCAGTCCATCGTTCATCTGCAACCCCTGCACCCGCAAGATTGATAATATAGTCTGCGCTACCAAGAGCAGCTTTATCTATCTCATTTGCTTCAGGATTCCACAAAGCATAGGAAATATTCTTTTTTACAGGTTGACTGTCTGTATTAAAATGGCGGGTGAGTATAATAACCTCGTAGCCTTTTTCGGTGAGTAGTGTTGAGAGCCTGTTGCCTATAAGGCCGGTTCCACCGCAAATAAGTACTACTGGCATATTGGAATGTATGAGTTGATATTGGTTGGGTACGCAAAGCTACATAGTTAGCACAGTTAAAAAAGCATTGAATAATTTTTTACAACAAAATTTTCCCGGTATCGACGGGTGAGAGAAGAAACGAGCTATTTCTTCTCTCACCTCCATCAAGGAAAGCCGGCTTTCTTAGTCAGGTCGTTTACCATCTAAAAAAGTATTGATGGTACTGATCTGCGTTTGATCATTCTCATCCTTCTTCACTGTATAATTGCTGTAAAATTTCTCCACAGAAGCCAGGGCATCCTTTAAATGAAAATTGCGGCGGACATAAGCCGGTACGGTTTCAAACTCATTTGAAGGATCGGCAGCGTTGGCGTTATAAGACAAATTGCGCAACTTGTTTAAGCGCTCTGCTGCACGTCTTTTTTGTTCTTCTGCCTCGTCCTGCATCGCAAGCTCCTCGACAGAATTGCTTTCGCTTTGAGTTGTTGGTACCACGGGCTCGTCCGCCGCAGTGGAATCTTTAATCACCATGTGCATTTCATTCACCTTCCCGTCGGTTGGCTCATTAGTTTGCAATGGAGATAGTTCTTCCAAAGGGTTTGATAAATGTTCAGGTTCCTCAGCATAGATGTTGGATGGCTTGGACAAATAACCACCTGACGTCGGGGTGGTGCTAGCTTCTTTATAAATTATATTTAATTCTGTTTTGTTGGGGTTTGTTTCAAGGGTTGGAGGTACACTTGGATTTGTGTTTGTTTCAACGGATGGAGGTGGTGATGGCGGTGAAGATAAAGAAGATATTTCTAAATGCAATATTTCTTTACTCTCTTCTTTCGCAGGAAACTCAACAGGAGCAACCACTACATCCAGAATGCTTTTATTTTCAGGAACTTCTATCATCTGTGGCGCCATCGGATCTTTTTTTTCTGCTACCACTTTTGGCGCTTCTTTTTTATTTACTTCCAATCCATCAAGCGTGAGAATAATTTTCTCTTCCTTTGGCTTCTCCTCTTTTACAGGTTTATCTACTATGGCATTCCTGTTTTCAAAACCAGTTGCAATAAGTGTAATACCTATTTTGTTACCGAGACTGTTATCGTAACCTAATCCCATAATCACATTGGTATGCTCGCCTGCCTGGCTGATGAGGTAATTCTGAATGATATCCACTTCATCCATGGTAAACTCAGTATCGCCTTCAGCCGAATTGATATTGATGAGGATCCATTTTGCACCGCGGATATCATTATCATTCAGCAATGGTGAATTGATGGCATCCTGTATAGCTTTTTGTGCACGGTTTTCTCCATCGGCTGTAGCACTTCCCAATATGGCAACACCACCGTCACGCATTACGGTGCATACATCTGCAAAGTCAACATTGATCTGCCCTGTTGAATTAATAACATCTGTTATACATTTAGCGGCAGTTGCCAATACGTTATCCGCTTTTGCAAAAGCAGCACGCATAGTAAGGTTGCCGTATTGATGACGCATTTTATCGTTGCTGATAATAAGCAGGGTATCTACATAATCCTTCAGCATATTAATTCCTTCTTCTGCCTGTGCAAAACGTTTTTTGCCTTCGTATGCAAAAGGAGTGGTAACGATACCCACGGTAAGTATGCCGAGGTCTTTACATATTTTGGCAAGAATAGGTGCTCCACCTGTTCCTGTTCCGCCTCCCATACCTGCCGTAATAAAAGCCATCTTGGTATTTACTTCCAGTATGCGGCGGATCTCTTCCAGGCTTTCTTCTGTTGCCTGCCGGCCGATATCAGGATTGGCGCCTGCTCCCAAACCCTGTGTGAGCATGGGGCCTAACTGTATTTTATTGGGTACTTTACTTAGCGAAAGTGCCTGCGCATCTGTATTGCAGATAATAAAGTTTACGCCATCAATATTCTGGTTAAACATGTAATTAACTGCGTTGCTTCCGCCGCCGCCTACACCAATAACTTTAATGATGGAGGACTTCTCTTTAGGCAAATCAAAGTGTATCATGATATCTGGTGATTTAATCTTACCAATAGCGTCCTGCCGGTAAGAGGTTTGTGAAAATAATGGTAGTAAGTATTATAAGTTTAAGCCATCAGCTATCGGCTATCGGACATCAGCAAGAGAGCTGATAGCTGATACCTGATAGCTATTTCAATTGCTGATCTCCCTCCTCTGAAAATATATCTATCAACCCTCCTTTAATAGAATCCAGGAACTCTTTAATAGTTTTGGAACGCTTCTTTGTTTTTTCCGGGTCTATTCCTTTTTCTTTTTTCTTTGCTTTCGGATCAACCGGTTCCTGTGGTTTTACTTCTTTTGGCGGCGCTGCTTTATACCTGTTTTTTTCCTGCGTGTTCTCATAAACGTTATATCCTTTTAATATTAAACCAATGCAGGTGGCATACATAGGCTTGGTTAATTCCTCATTGTGATCTGAAGAAAGATGTTCGTTGGGATAACCGATTCTTGCATCCAGCCCGGTGATATATTCAGTTAACTGAATAAGATGCTTAAGCTGCGATCCGCCACCGGTAAGAATGATGCCACCATTCAATAATTTCTTTTCTAATCCTACCTGGTTCAAATGATAGGTTACGAAATCAAGAATTTCGCTCATCCTCGCCTGTATGATTTTAGCAAGTGTTTGCACATTTATTTCTTTGGGAGCCATGCCACGCAAACCAGGGATGGTAATAAATGCATTGCTCCTCGCCTCATCGGTAAGAGCGCTTCCAAACTGCACTTTCATCTGCTCCGCCTGGGTTTTTAATACACCCAAACCGGTCTTTATATCGTTGGTAATATTTTCTCCGCCAAAAGGAATAACAGCGGTATGTTTTAATACCCCTTCATAAAATATGGCTATATCGGTAGTACCGCCACCTATATCTACAATCACAACACCTGCTTCAAGATCCTGCTCGCACATTACAGAAGCTGCAGAAGCCAATGGTTGCAACACAAGATCTTTTACTTTAAGGCTTGATTTTTCAACACTGCGGTTGATGTTGCGGATGGCATTTCTATCGCCTGTGATAATATGAAAATTAGCGCCCACTTTTACACCACTGTACCCAATAGGGTTGGTGATGTTTTGAAAATTATCTACGGTAAATTCCTGTGGTATTACATCAATGATCTGATCGCCAGCAGGTATATATGTTTTGTATTGATTTTCTACCAACTGATCAATCTCCATCTGCGAAATTTCTTCATCTGTATTTTGTCGTACAATATCTCCTCTTGTTTGCAAGCTTTTAATGTGATGACCCGCAATACCAACATATACTTCATTAATCTCAAGATCAGGATTGGATATGCAACAGTTTTCCAAGGCAGCCTGTATTGCCTTAATAGTTTGATCAATATTAAGCACCATGCCATGCTGAACGCCATTGCTATTAGCCCGGCCAAATCCTAATATTTCCAGTTTGCCATATTCATTTTTTCTTCCTGCTATGGCTGCAATTTTAGTAGTTCCAATGTCGAGGCCTACAATGATGGGTTGTTCGTTGTTCATGGTCGATGATTTATTGCGTTGTAATTCTGTTGGTATTGTTTAATTGATTATTGGTTGTACTGCTATTTCTTTTTGTAGCAACTACCTGTCCTTTGTATTGTATGTCTATCGTTGCATATTTATCCCACCCCGTTTTTGCCAATATCTCTGTATAAAATATATGCAGCTTTCTGAACTTTGATTCCAGGTTAGTAGCGTCGCCCAGTATGATGGTATGATCTCCTATTTTAGGGAACAGCTCGAATTGTTTTTCCGCACTATAATTTATTTGTTCAATCTGCGCCATCCAGAAACTATCTACACTTATAAAAGAACTTATTGCCTGAACCTGTGCCAATACAGTACTGTCTTCTCTATTCCATTTTGTTTTATCTAAAGGGCAATTGGTAAACACCGGCACCCTGGCAGAAAATTTTGTGCTGAGTGGCAGGCGTACATAATCATTGTCTATATAAAAACTTTTGTTGGCAGCGGTAAAAATCCTGGCGATGGGTGTGCGCTCTTTTACTTTTACCTGCAGCATTTCATTATTGTCAAAAAACAATTCAGCGTCTTTTATCCAAACATTGCCTTCCAGTGTTTTTTCCATCTGCTGAAGATTAAAATCTCCAATAGGTTTCCCCTTAATGGAAGGCGTCATAAAACTCAGCATACCGTTGATGTCATTCTTATCAGCAAAAAGGTTGTTGTTGGCATCTACAATATCAATGCTCAATCCTTTGCAGGTTTTATCATCGCGTTTACGTATAGCCGCAATAAGAAAGATCACCAGTGTAACACCGGCGCCTATCCACAAAGTGGCTGCAATAAACCTCCATATTTTCTTCCTGCTCAATGGCATATCATGTATGCTTCGATGTTATAATTGTTTTTATCGGTTCAATCAGCTTATCAATATCACCTGCACCTGCTGTGATCAACAAACCTTTCGGTTCCTTTATATATGTTTGTTCTACCCACTTCAATAATTCATCTTTATCTAATAATTGTTTGTGCGTGTTCTTCATCCTGTCTGTAATCATCTTACTTGTTACACCCTGCATAGGTAATTCCCTTGCGGGATAAATGGGTAATACAATTACTGCATCTGCCATATCCAGGCTCATGGCAAATTCATCTGCAAAGTCATTGGTGCGACTAAACAAATGTGGTTGAAAAATCACCGTGCATTTTCTTTCTTTAAAGAGCGATTTAGCGCCGCCAATCAAAGCCTCCAGTTCGGCCGGGTGATGCGCATAATCATCCACATACACTATATCTTCTTCTTTCTTCACCGGCACTATATATTCAAACCTTCTTTTTACTCCTTTAAAATCAGCCACCGCCGATTTGATTTTTTCATCATCTATATCCAACGACTTTGCTACACCAATAGCCACTGAAACATTTTCCACGTTGTGCAATCCACCTATATACAACTGCACATCTTTTATTAAACCTTTTGGTGTTTTTACATTAAACAAGTAACCACCATTGTTCAGTTTTATATCTTCCGCATATACATCTGCCTTTGGTTTGCCATAGGTATAATGCCTATGTGCCTTTAATTCATCAGATCTGTTTAAACCAAACTTGCTAAAAAGCGTTCCGTCTTTTTTTATTTTTCCTGCGAAGGCGATAAATGCGTTCTGCATTTCTTCCGGCGTTCCATATATATCCAAATGATCTGCGTCCATCGCACTTATCACCGCCATATCAGGACTTAACTTTAAAAAACTCCGGTCGTACTCATCGGCTTCTACTACACATACATTGTGCTCACTGCTCCAGAAATTGCTGTTATAGTTAGCAGCTATACCACCCAAAAAGGCATTGCATCCATACCCTGAATCGCGTAGGATATGCGCTATCATGGTGGTGATGGTAGTTTTGCCATGCGTACCCGCCACACAAATATTAAAAGAGCTCCTGGTGATCATGCCCAATATATCACTGCGCTTTAGTATTTCGTATCCATGCTGCTGGTAAAAAACCAACTCCTGGTGATCTTTTGGAATAGCCGGCGTATATACTACTACGTCTGCATCTTTCGGCGCCAGTGCCCCATCATCTGTATAATGAATAGCAATTCCTTCTTCTGATAATTGCCTGGTCAGCGTTGTTTCTGTTTTATCATACCCACTCACTTCTTTTCCTTTCGATTTAAAATACCGCGCCAGTGCACTCATGCCTATTCCACCAATGCCAATAAAGTAGATCTGCTGTATGTCCTGTATTTCCTTCATTCTTATTTCAAATCGATGCTAAACTATCTGCTATATTTCTTTTAATATTTCATCTGCTATCACCTCATCTGCATTGGTAATTGCCAATGCGCTGATATTATTTCTCAACTGTTGTTGTTCCGGTTCATTCAATGCCAGGGCGATGGCTGCAGGCACCAGTTTTTCTTTTACTTCACTATCTTTTATCATCATTGCCGCATTTTTGTCTACCAACCTCTTTGCATTCACCGTTTGATGATCTTCTGCTGCAAAAGGATAAGGAACAAAAATGACTGCCTGTTTTACTACACACAATTCTGCAACCGACATAGCGCCTGCTCTTGAAATCACTACATCTGCTGTTGCAAAAGCGTATTCCATCTTTGTAATAAAATCATTGGTCCATATATTCTTTTTGCCCTGCGTTACCTGTTTTGCCTGCTCTGTAAAAAGTTTTCCTGTTTGCCAGATAAGCTGCACATTGTTTTTTTCAAACAGATCGATATTTGCCGCTACCGCTTCATTAATTGTTTTTGCGCCAAGACTACCGCCTGTTACCAATATCGTTTTCTTGTCCGCACTCAAACCAAAAAAATCAAGTCCTTCTTTTTTACTGATGGTATTAGATACTATGGTTTTTCTAACAGGATTACCGGTGACCATTATTTTGTTTGCCGGAAAAAACTGCTCCATGCCATCTCCACCGGTAAAAACTTTTTTGGCTCTTTTACTCAGTTGTATATTGGCTTTGCCACCAAATGAATTCGCCTCGTGAATAAAAGTGGGAATGTTTTTTTGCTGTGCATAGCGCAAAGCAGGAAAACTGGAATAACCACCCACACCAATAACCGCATCAGGTTTAAAATCTGTTACAATTTTTTTCACCTGTAAAAAACTGCGGATTATTTTAATGGGTAACCCGATATTTTTTATCAAAGAACTACGGTTAAAGCCCGCGATATCTAATCCTTTTATATTATACCCTGCCTGCGGTACTTTTTCCATTTCCATTTTTCCATTCGCTCCCACAAACAATATATCTATCGCCGGGTCTTGTTTCTTGAGCGCATTCGCAATAGCAATGGCCGGAAATATATGTCCGCCTGTACCGCCACCCGCTATAATAATTTTTTTTGCCAATACAGTTTTTTAAATCGGTTAAGAATGTATTGCTTCTGTTGCAGGTGTTTTTCCTTCCATCTTTTCCGCATTCCGTGCCACACTTAATATGATACCAATTGACATACATGTAAATAAAAAGCTACTACCACCCATGCTTACCAATGGTAATGTAACACCCGTTACAGGAAACAGGTTTACATTCACCGCCATGTTTACCAATGCCTGTATTACCAATGTAAAACTTAATGCCAATGCCAGAAAAGCTCCGAAGGCAAAAGGGCATTTCTTGAAAATCATAATGCTTCGATATAAGAACAGCAGGTATATAAATAATACCACGATACCACCCGCTAAACCATACTCTTCAATGATGATGGCATAAATAAAATCACTATATGGATGCGGGAGAAAATTGCGTTGTTCGCTGTTGCCCGGGCCTAATCCAAACCAACCGCCTTTGGCAATAGCAATTTTTGATTGCTGTACCTGGTACGCCGTTTCTTCTTTGTCGGCATATGCAAAATCCTGGATGCGTTTTACCCAGGTAGGAATACGACCTATATGAAAAATGGCCGGAAGATCTTTGCTCTGATGTTCCGACTTATCGTAAAAACTAAATGCGATTGTTACCAGGAACAGTAATGGAATAAGTGCCATGCCTATGATCAATGCAATATGTTTTACCTGCACGCGACCAATAAACATCAGCATCAGACTGGTTGAGCCGATTAATAATGCAGTAGATAAATTAGCCGGCATTATTAATACACAAATAATTCCTACGGGAACGATCAGTGGCAGAAATCCTTTTTTAAAATCTTTGATATCGTTCTGCGAACGGCTGAGCTGGCGCGATAAATACATGAACAGCGCAAGCTTTGCCAGGTCAGAAGTTTGAAAAGTAAGATTAATGATCGGCAATTTTATCCAGCGGGTACCTTCATTAATTTCCGCTCCAAAGAAAAGCGTGTATATCAGCAAAGGAATGGAAGCAATAAAAAGAATCAATGCAACCCTTGAATATATAGTATAGTTGATGCGGTGCGCAAAATAAATGATC
The DNA here is from genome assembly GCA_047600465.1 of Agriterribacter sp. Lineage (GTDB taxonomy): Bacteria > Bacteroidota > Bacteroidia > Chitinophagales > Chitinophagaceae > Agriterribacter. The sequence goes on along the minus strand of JASGKU010000004.1, from coordinate 93,548 downwards.
ATTAAACCAATAGCTGTAAAAGCAAACTGCTTAAACAAATACGATTCAGAACTTTTTGACAAACGATATGCAAGCGTTCCTGTGCTGCTGTATATTACAAGCATACTCACCAGGGTAAGCAGGATAACTGCTGACCATATCACCTTGTCGCCCCTTGTTTTATTTAATAATGCCTGCATTTTTCGATTTGAAATTGCTGATTTGAGATTTCTGATTTACTGTTTATAGTTCATTGTTTGTAGTTTCTTTATCTGCCTGCTCACTACTGCTTACTACCTTTCTTATCACTATCCACTTACCACTTTGTATTTTCTTCTGCCTCCTTACCCCTGCCTCCTGCCTTTTCTCACAGTTCCTTCACCGCCTCCTTAAACTGTCTTCCCCTGTCTTCATAATTTTTGAAAAGATCAAAGCTGGCGCATGCCGGGCTCAGCAATACCACATCACCTTTATTGGCAAGATGAAATGCCGCATGCACTGCTTCTTTGGCACTACCGGTATTTACCATTACCTCTACATGTTTGCCAAATGCTTCATGAATTTTTCGATTATCCACACCCATGCAAACAATAGCCTTTACTTTTTCTTTTACAAGGTCGAGCAATGATGCGTAATCGTTGCCTTTATCAACACCGCCTAAAATTAATATCACCGGTTGTGTCATACTTTCCAAAGCATACCAGGTGCTGTTTACATTGGTAGCTTTGCTGTCGTTAATAAATTCAACACCACGAACCGTGAGTACATGCTCCATACGATGCTCAAGGCTTTCAAAATTCTGTACCGCTTCGCGTATTTTATCTTTTCTTATGCCAATGGTTAACCCGGCAAGCCCTGCCGCCATAGTATTGTATTGATTGTGTTTTCCTTTCACTGCAAAATCATACACACTGGTCACAAGTTTTTCCCCGTCTACAGTAATAATCATATTCTTTTCGCTGATATAAGCTCCTTTAGGTAGTTCGTGTTGCATAGTAAAAGGCAATAAGTTAGAATGTAATGGATTTGTTTCTATATAACTTGTTATCACAGGATCATCAGCACAGTAAATAAAACTGTCGTGCTGCGTTTGGTTTTTTATGATATTGAATTTGGAGCGGATATAATTTTCAAACTTGTATTCGTACCGGTCTAAATGGTCTTCAGTGATATTCAGCAAAACAGCTATATCGCTTTTAAATGTTTTGATGTCATCCAACTGAAAACTACTGATCTCCGCTACATACAAGGGTTTGGGATCCAATGCTACCTGCTTCGCGAATGAAAAACCAATATTGCCCACCAACCCACAATCCATTCCGCCGGTTTTGCATATATGATATATCAGCGAAGTAGTAGTACTTTTTCCATTGCTGCCCGTAATGCCTATTATCTTACTATCGCCTTTATGCCTGTAAGCCAATTCTATTTCACTGATCACTTCAATTCCTTTGGCTCTTATTTTTTTTACCAGTTCATTCTTTTCGGGTATTCCCGGGCTCTTCATTACTTCATCTGCATTCAATATTTTTTCTTCTGTATGTTTTCCTTCTTCAAAGGCAATATTGTATGTCAGCAATTCGTTTTTATACTTATCCGCTATCTTTCCTGCATCTGAAACAAATACATCATACCCTTGCTTACGGGCAAGGATGGCCGCACCAACACCGCTTTCGCCTCCACCTAATATGACCATTCTTCCAGCCATTCCTTTTTTTATTCCTTCTTCTTTTATTATCTCATTTTAAAAGTGGCTATTGCAAACAGCACACACAATATGGTTACTATCCAGAACCTTACTGCTATCTTGCTTTCATGATATCCAAGCTTTTGGTAATGATGATGCAGCGGGCTCATCAGGAAAATGCGGCGCCCCTCGCCATACTTTCGCTTGGTATATTTAAAATAACTCACCTGTAAAATCACGCTGAGGTTTTCTACTAAAAACACTCCACAGAATATTGGGATCAACAATTCTTTTCTTACTATAATCGCTAATGAAGCAATAATACCGCCCAGTGCAAGACTGCCGGTATCGCCCATAAATACCTGCGCCGGGTAAGCATTGTACCACAAAAAGCCAATACACCCACCCACAAACGCCCCCACAAATACCGAGAGTTCGCCCAGGTTGGGGATATACATGATATTTAAATATTCAGCAAAGCGGGTACTCCCGCTTACATAAATAAACACACCAAGACATGCTCCTATAATGGCGCTTACTCCCGCTGCCAATCCATCCAACCCGTCTGTAAGATTGGCTCCATTTGATACGGCCGTTATAATAAGCGTGACTGCAATGATGTAAATAATCCAGGAGTATTTCTCTGCGCCTTCACCAATCCAACTAATCAGTCTGCTGTAATTAAATTCATGACTTTTTACAAAGGGGATGGTGGTAATAGGCGTTTTCACAATCGCATACCTGTGTTCTTTTCCTTCCATCGTTACAACTGTATCACCAATTTTCTTTTCTCCTTTTTTTACAATAACATTCGCCGCCTGTGTATCATAATATTCTCTCCACACCACTACCTTGTTATTAAAGTAAAGGGTAGCACCTATTATTATTCCTAACCCTACCTGACCGATTATTTTTGATAACCCCGCTAACCCATCACTATCTTTCTTTTTATAGTTTTCTCCTTTTGCCTGTGCAGCCTTTCTCGCTTTTATTTTAAGAAAATCATCCATAAATCCTATTATGCCCAACCAAACGGTGCACAAAAGCATCAACCTGATATATACTTTATCTAAATCGGCAAACAATAGTGTAGGTATAAGTATGGAGAGCAATATGATGATACCACCCATTGTAGGTGTTCCTTTTTTCTGTTGCTCACCCTGCAAGCCAAGATCACGAACGCTTTCACCAATCTGTTTTTTCTTCAAAAAATTAATTAACCTTTTTCCATACACAGTAGATATAAAAAGCGACAGCAACACTGCCATCAAAATTCTGAACGTAATGAACTGCATCAGTCCGCTACCAGGAAATTTGATACTTGCATGTTTAAGCCATTCAAATAAGTAGTACAGCATGTGTGCTTTTTATACTTTTAAAACTTTATTTCTCTAACAAGGCAAACAGATCTTTTAATACCTGTTTGTCATCAAAGGGATATTTCACGCCTTTGATTTCCTGGTATTTTTCATGGCCTTTTCCGGCAATCAACAATATGTCTTCCTTACCGGCAAGACTTATAGCGGTCTTGATCGCTTCTTTTCTATCAGTGATTGCAATATATTTTCGTTTAAAGGAAGGCTGTAAGCCCGCCTGCATATCATTCAATATCGTTTCAGGGTCTTCACTACGTGGATTGTCGGATGTAAGAACTACTTTGTCACTATGTTCGCAGGCCACTTCTGCCATCACTGGTCTTTTGGTTTTATCCCTATCGCCACCACAACCCACTACTGTGATAATTTTTTCATGACCCTGCCTCAGTTTTTTTAATGTTGCCAATACATTCAGCAATGCATCGGGCGTATGTGCATAATCAACAATGCCTATTATTTTTTCTGCAGGTGATATTATATAATCAAACCTGCCCTCGGCACCTGTTAGATTACTCAACACCTGGAGCGCTTTGTATTTATCTTCTCCAAGGCATACAGCTGCGGCATATACTGCCAGCAGGTTGTAGGCATTAAATTCACCAATCAGCCTGAAGTGAACTTCCTGGTCATTGATGTTCATGAGCAAACCAGTGATGTTGTTCTCCAGGATTTTGCCCTTAAACTCTGCCAGTGTGCGCAGGCTATACAGATGTTTTTTTGCATTGGTATTTTGCAGCATTACCAATCCTCTCTTGTCATCCGCATTGCTGATAGCAAACGCGTCGGAAGGAAGATTATCAAAAAATGATTTTTTTACCCTGATGTATTCATCAAAGGTTTTGTGATAATCCAGGTGATCGTGTGTGATATTGCTGAAAATCCCTCCTGCAAAATGCAAACCTGTAATGCGGTGCTGCTGTATAGCATGACTGCTGCATTCCATGAAAACATAACTGCAGCCCTGCTCCAGCATTTGTTTCATCAACGCATTAATACTGATAGCATCCGGGGTAGTATGGGTAGATGGGATGACATCGTTTCCAATTTGATTTTGAACCGTAGAGAACAAACCGCACTTGTATCCCAATTCTGAAAAGAGCTTGAACAATATAGTGGCAATAGTTGTTTTGCCATTAGTACCGGTAACACCTACTACCTTCATTTTTGATGAAGGCGAACCAAAGAAATTATCTGCCATATGACCGGCAGCTACAGCACTATTCTCTACTAATATATAAGTAATGCCTTCTTTTTTAACTTCAGGCAACTGTTCGGCTACTATAGAAATAGCTCCCTTTTCAACAGCCTTGTCTATATAAAGATGTCCATCCTGCGCTGTTCCTTTGATAGCAATAAAACAGGAGCCGTTTGAAACCTTGCGGGAATCAATCTGCAGATCAGTCACTGCAGCGCTTACATTGCCCTGCACTGAGCGGATGTGCACCTTGTACAATATGTCCTGTAATACTGCCATTTATTTTACTCCAGTTCCAATGATATCGTTTGTCCTTTACTGATAGCGGTACCTGCTGCCTGCGATTGGCGGGCAATTTTTCCTTTACCTTTTATTTCCACTTTCACATTCATATTTTCCAGTAAGAACAATGCGTCTTTTAATCCCATCCCTGTAACGTCAGGCGTTACCTGGTTGGCAACAGCCAGCGCTTTTATGCCCGGTGTATAGTTATTGTTATATACATATCCCCATTTTTCAGCAGCCACAGAATCTGTATATTTTATGTTCATTGTATTCAGCACATTTTTTACATCGCTGCTGTATCCACTCCATCGGTAACTATTGCTGTCTGTAGCGGATTTTGCAATAAACAGCGGTTGATCCTCTTTGCTTTCCGCATACAGCTTGTCTGCTATTTCCCTGAAAACAGGCGCTGCAACGGCGCCTCCAAAATATTTTACAACATGCGGTTTATTTTTTATAACCACAATGCAGGAATATTTTGGTTTGTCTGCCGGAAAAAATCCTGCGAAAGAGGATTGATATACCCCATCATCGTACTTGAATTTTCCATCATTTACTTTAGCGGTTCCTGTTTTTCCTGCCACAGTATAAGATGCATCGGTAAAAATGCCTTTGGCTGTTCCATCAATACATACCGCTTTTAAACACTCCTGCAATTGTTTCAACGTTTGATCCGAACATATTTTTTCATTCACTACCTGCGGTGTGAATTCCCGCAATGTATTTCCATCTTTCTCCACTTTGTTTACGAGGTACGGCTTCATCAATTTGCCATTATTCGCTACCGCATTGTAAACTGTCAGCAACTGCAACGGGCTCAGCATTACTTCATATCCAAAACCCATGGATGGCAGCGTTTGCATATGCCAGTCTTTACGTTTTGGATTTTTTACTGTGGGTCTGAATTCTTCCTTCAAATCAATACCCGTGCGTGAAGTAAGATGCAGGTCCTCATAGTGCTGCGTAAACTTTGATGGATTGTTTGTATAATAAGTATATGCCAGCTTTGCCATTGCCACATTGCTACTGTGTTCAAAGCATTCCTTCACCGTCATCACACTTTTGGGAGATCTTTCAGCATCCTGTATTTTACGACCGTTCAGCATCCATACTCCATTGTTAATATCAACCATATCGGAGATGGTAACATATTTATCTTCCAACACAGAAAGGAGCGTGATCAATTTGATGGTAGAACCTGGCTCTGAAGTTTTGAGCGCATAATTATCCTGTTCAAAATAACTACCGTCCGGCATCAGCCCCAGGTTTGCAATGGCTTTGATCTTGCCCGTTGCAACTTCCATTACAATCGCGCTTCCTTCCAACGCTTCATTGGCTATCATCATGCGCATCAATGCTGTTTGCGTAATATCCTGTGCGTTTACATCAAGCGTGGTAACAATGTCTTTTCCGTTTTCCGGTTCAATCTCTGAACCTTCTATCGGTACAAATGCGCCACCGGAAATTCTTCTCACCAAACGCTTACCTGAAACTCCTCTCAACAAACTATCGTAGGTTTTTTCCAGTCCAACATTTTGTGTAACTACTTTCTTGTTGTTATCTATATATTCTCTTGATAGTCCAATAGTGCGGTTTGCCAACAAACCAAAAGGAGTGAGCCGCTTTTCACTGTCTTCAATAATAAAACCACTTTTGTTTCTTCCCTGCCTTACGAGTGGTACTTTGCGGAGCGCCTGGTATTGTTCAAAGCTTACGTTTTTCTTCAGTTGAAAATACCTGTCCTTTTTATTGTAGCCGATCTGCAATTGCTTTTTATAAGCTGCTGCAGGTTGATCTTTAAAAATGCTGTTGAGCCCGATAGCAAGAGAATCGATATTCTCTTTAAAGCGCTTGCCTTCTTTTTCGCGAAGCCCATCGGCTAAAAAATCAATATGAATGTCAAAGAACGGAATGGAAGTACTTAACATACTTCCATCTTCACTGTAAATGGTTCCCCTGTCAGCATCTAAAGCCCTGTACTCAAGATGCAGGCTGTCACTCAGGCTTCGCCAGTATGCACCCTGTACCTGTTGTATATAAAAGGCTTTGCCTATTACAAACAAACTGAGCATTACTACGCCTAAAAAGCATAGCGATACGCGCCACAGTATGTCTTTTTTTACTTCCAAGGTTATATTAAGCGTTCAATCAAAAATTAATATCATTCTGTCATCAAGGTTGGTGAAGACACCAACCCTGGCTACGCTATTTCTTCTCTTCATTCACCACTATCTTAAAAGGGGGCTCTTTCAATTCTTTTAAACCAAGTGGCTCAACTGCTTTGGCAAGCTCACTCTGTTTGCCTCTCATCATCAATTCACCTTTCACCGTTTTATATTCATACTGCAGTTCTTTTAATTCACGGGCAGTACGGTTAATATCTTTAATAGTGTTCTCTGCATAGTGACCGTTGTATATATATATAATAGCCAAAACCGCCAGGAAAAGGAAGTAATAAATATGCTTCACAATCCACTGGTGGCTGATCCATTTTTTCCAGCCTTGCGTGGCTGGCTTTACAGGTTCGTTTGTTTCTATCTGTTCTTCCTGTTGTTCGGTCTCTTCCATAATCCTCTGTTCAATATTTATTTTATCATTTATATGCTGGTTTATTTTTTTTCTGCTACTCTTAGTTTTGCGCTTCGGCTTCTTGGATTTTTTTTCATTTCCGTTTCAGAAGGAGTTATTGGTTTTTTTGTAACAACAACAAAAGGACTTTCCGTTTTTGTGCCGTACACCGCATCTACTGCTGCATCTTCCATATTGCCGTTGCGTAAAAAGTTTTTTACTATACGGTCTTCAATACTGTGGAAAGTGATGATGGCAACGCGACCACCTTTTTTCAGAAGGGAGGGGAGTTGTTGCAGCATTTCCTCTAAAGCACCTAACTCATCATTTACTGCAATGCGCAAAGCCTGGAATACCTGGGCAAAGTATTTGTTGGGATTACCTTTCACCACGGTAGCTACCGCATTTTTAAACTCGCTCACAGTTTTGATATTGCTTATCTGACGCTGTTGTACAATTGTTTTGGCCAAGGTTTTGGCATTGGTTACCTCACCATATTGCTCAAACAGTTTGTGGAGTTGTTGCTCAGAATATGTTTTCAGCAGTTCCGCAGCCGTATATTCCTGCCGCTGATCCATACGCATATTCAAGGTAGATTCATCAAAGCGGGTGGAGAAACCTCTTTCGGCTTCATCAAACTGGTGGCTTGATACGCCAAGGTCGGCCAGTATTCCATCTACCTCCGTTATAGATTGAAGACGCAAAAACTTTTGCAGGTGACGAAAATTGTGCTGAAAGAAGATGATGCGTGGATCGTCGGGAATGTTTTGCCGGGCATCGGCATCCTGGTCGAAGGCAATGAGCCTGCCTTCTTTATTTAATTTCGCCAGTATGGCCCTGCTGTGTCCGCCCCCGCCAAATGTGCAATCAACATATACCCCGCCAGGTTTAATTTGTAAAGCCTCTATGGTTTCGGCTGCTAAAACGGGTATGTGATATTCCTGTGGCACAACTGCTTATTAAAAGTAAAACCCGCCATACTATTTGGCAGGCAAAAGTTACGTTTACTGATAATCTTTAACCTCCCACCGTATGATGCGGTTTATGCCTGATTACCAGGTTTACCTGCCATCACTTCCTGAGCCAGTGCGCTGAATGCTTCGGGTGAAAAAGTGTCAAAGATCTGATGGTACTTATCTTTATCCCAGATTTCAATTTTGTCGACCGCCGAAAGCAACACGATATCCTTTTGCAGTCCTGCATATTCCATCAGGTTTTTGGGTATCAGCAATCTTCCCGCACTGTCCATTTCAGTTGTAACCCCATTTAAAAAGTAGCGCCTGAATTCACGTACTTTCGCATCAAAATCATTTTTCTTGCTTATGTCTTCAAAAATCGGTTCCCAGTTTTTCATCGGGTACAGGGTGAGGCAACGCTCAAATCCCCTGTTTATAAAGAAGCTACCGGTTTCTCCTTCCGGGATCTGCCTTTTAAATCCCATTGGAAAGAGAAACCGACATTTTGAGTCCAGAGTAGCTTCATATTCCCCTAAAAACCGTATCATTTATAAAGCGTTGTATCGATTTCCCATTTATTCCCACAAAATAACACATTTTCCCACCTTTAACGCATGTTTTAAATCAAATATTTTATCCACAGCAAAATAATTTCATAAAAGCCTTACTGGTAAAGCATTCTATAAGATTTTTATACTGATTTTAATCAATTGATGTTGATGGAATTGTGAATAGATGTGCATAGTTGTGGATATCTGTGAAAAGCTGCAAAATATTTTTAAAAACAGCTTCTGTTTGTAACCGTATCTTGCCAAAAATTATGCATCCCGGTCAACTGCACATAAAAGATTTTATTTATCCGCTCCCTGACGAGCGCATCGCAACACATCCGCTGCCAAACCGCGACGATTCTAAGCTGTTGGTGTATAAAAGTGGGAGCATACAGAATGATCATTACAGGAACATCGCTTCACATATTCCTGCCGGCTCTCTTTTGGTTTTTAATGATACTAAAGTGGTGGAAGCGCGGTTAAAATTTCAAAAACCGAGTGGGGGAATGATTGAGATTTTTTGCTTGTCGCCTCACGCTAAGTACCCCGATATAACAAACGCCATGATGCAGCAGGGCAAGGTTTGGTGGAATTGCCTGGTAGGTGGAGCATCTAAATGGAAACATGGAATCGTACTGGAAAAGAAAATAGAACTTTCAGGAAGCACTATTCATTTAAAGGCTGCTATTATAGGTCGTTTTCCGGATAGTTTTCTTGTTGAAATGAGTTGGGAGCCATCTCATATTACTTTTGCAGAAATTTTGCATAGTGGTGGTTTACTGCCACTGCCGCCTTATATAAAACGGGAGCTTGAAAAAAATGATACAGAAAGATATCAAACCATATATGCCAACCAGGATGGGTCAGTAGCGGCACCTACAGCGGGCTTGCATTTTACACAGCGCATTTTTGAATTGCTGAAAGCTAAAAATATTAATACTGAATTTGTAACACTGCATGTAGGCGCCGGCACTTTTAAACCGGTTAAAGCAGATAGTATGCAGGATCATACTATGCATGCAGAGTTTATAGATGTAGAGAAAAAAAGCATTGAGGCGCTGTTACGGCATACAGGTGATATTTTTTGTGTTGGTACTACTGCTTTACGCACTGTAGAAAGTTTATACTGGATGGGCGTTAAAGTAAAGCAACAACCAGAGATTCAATTAAAAGATTTAATAATCGGGCAGTGGGAAGTATATGATAGTTTGATGCAACATCGTGTTCCCGTTAAGGAATCATTGCATGCCTTATTGCGGTGGATGGGCAGTAATGCAATGCAACGCCTGGTTACACAAACACAAATATTGATAGCACCGGGATATACACCTGCGGTTATTAAAGGACTCATCACCAATTTTCATCAGCCGCAATCTACTTTGTTATTATTGGTAGCCGCATTAATAGGAGATGATTGGAAGAAAGTATATCAATACGCCCTTGAAAATGATTACAGGTTTCTGAGTTACGGAGATGGTTGTTTGTTGTTTACCTGAACAAAGGAAAATCGAGTGTAAATATGGAACCTCTGTCAACAGCACTTTCTGCTTTTATCTTTCCTCTGTGCGCATCCACCATAGATTTTACATAACTTAAGCCAAGCCCAAATCCTTTTACGTTGTGAATATTGCCTGTATGCGCTCTATAGAATTTTTCAAAAATGCGGTTAACTGTTTCTTTGTTCATGCCAATACCATTGTCTTCAATTTTAATGCGGATATTACTGCCTGAATTTTGTGTAGAAATAATAATGTGCAGACCGGTAGGTTTTGAATATTTAATAGCATTATCAACCAGGTTGCTCAGCAAATTGGTAAAGTGCACTTCATCGGCCTCAATCCTGTCCTGTTGGGCATTTAATCTTAACTCGGCTTTGCCTTGCTTATCTTCTAACTGCAGTTTAAAATTATCCATCATGTTCTGAATGGTATTATGCACGTGCAGCGGTTTCATGTTCAGTTGTACATCCTGTTTATCCAGCAGAGCGGCCTGTAAAATGGTTTCCACCTGTTTGTTCATCCGCTTGTTTTCATCCTTTATGATGTTACTGAAATAATCCATCTTTTCTTTATTCTGAAAAACCTTTTCATTCTTTAAAGCATCTACTGCCAGTGATATGGTAGCCAGCGGTGTTTTAAATTCATGAGTCATGTTATTGATGAAATCGCTCTTTATTTCACTCAGTTTTTTCTGCCTGAGCATGGTACGAACCGTTATAAAAAACGCGGTGCAGATGATCAGCGTAAACAATATAGAACCAAGGATATTCCAACTGAGAGAGCGCCATAAAAATGTATCAAGATTTGGAACAATTACCCATAATTCCTCATCAGCCACCAACCCTTCGGCTATACTGCCCGTTGGTACAGACAATGGAAACATAAAGGCCCTGTTCTCCATAGTATCTGCCAGCAGCTTGCTGAAGTTCACGGTTTGCATCTCATAATTGCTGCTGAGATTATCCCTGTTTAATATGGCAAACTCAAATTTTGTTTTATGTAAACCATTTTTGCTGAAAGAAGTCTTTAGCTTCTCATATATCTGGTTGGGTGAATAGCGCTGTGCAACAGTGGCCGGTTTTTGAAACGGCAGAAATTTATCTGTAAGCCATTCCGGTGATAGTTTTGAAAAACTGAGCGAAGGCAACTTGCCTTTTTGTTCCGCTACTTCTTCTCCTACTTCTGAAAGTGCATGCTGAATTTTTTGCTCGAGCTGTTCATTTTTTAGAATGCGCTCATTCTTTATAGACATTATCTGTGTGGCGACAATACCTATAAGCGAAAGACAAATAAGAATAATAATCAGAATGTAGATTTTCTTCATCGGCTTGTAAAATTACTTTACTATTATCTGTGCATTACAGTATACAAGGGTATTTAACTAAGTTTTACAGTACTTCTTGTAGGATGGATGAGGTTTTGGCCGCGACAATTATACAAAATTCATTAATATTATTGCCAGAAAATAAATTCTATATTAACTTAGGATATATGGTTGAACTAGCGCCGGGAATATTATTGATAGCCGAACCTTTTCTTAAAGATCCAAATTTTATGCGCACAGTGATTTTGCTGTGCGATCACCAGGAAGAAGGAAGCTTTGGTTTTGTACTAAACAAGCATTACAAATACACGCTGGATGAGTTAATTCCTGAACTGGAGGGAATGAAGATCCCTGTTTTTTCAGGTGGCCCAGTACAGGTTGATACACTCCATTTTTTGCATACATGCCCTGAAAAATTACCAGGCAGCCATCATATATGTGATGGTATTTATTGGGGAGGTGATTTTGAAATGATGAAAACCATGTTATTGAACGGGCAGCTTGATCAAAATGCTATTCGCTTTTATATCGGCTATTCAGGGTGGGATTACCAGCAACTGATTGGTGAAATGAAGCACAAAAGCTGGATAACTACCAATGCTGTAAAAGGAGTGGTGTTTCATGAAAAGATAGAAGATATATGGAAAGAATCATTAAAGCTGTTGGGAGATGATTATGCAATGATGACCAATTTTCCTACTGACCCGCAATTGAATTAAAAAAAAGTCTCCCGGCAATTACCTGGGAGACGCACACTCACTTTCCTTTATTTATAGACTTATTACACAGGGCTAAGTTTATTTAAGTGGAAATTTTATTCCTGCAAAAACACCCCAGTTGTTCAGATTTTTTATATCGCCATAATTAAAAGGCATATAATTATAATTGGCGCCAAGGGTTAGCCCGGAACCAGCGCCTCTGCCAAAAGGTATGGTTATGCCGGCTTCAGGAGATGCTGCAAAATAAAAGCCCGATTTACTAGTGTTAGAGAACTCACCCACATATTGGTTGAAGGTTACAAGGTTACCACCTACCCCAGCACCTATATAAGGCTGAATAAAACCAGATGGAATAAGATTGTATTTTACCTTGGCTTGTATAGGAATGGTTTGTACACTATTGGTTAAAACTGCAGAAATAGCACCACCTTTTAGATCATATACCTGCCTTGGATATTTTTCGCTATAGTCGTTAAAACCTGCCTGCAATCCTACAGAAAAATGATCACTGATGCCATATAACAGGCCAGCATTCCAACCACGCAAAGAAGTTTTACTTATAATGTCAGATTTAAAACTTCCTGTTGGTGTATTTACCGAATAATTTAAGTTCATACTTAACTGCCCTTGCTGCGCAAAACTTATAGAAGCCATGCCCATACATATCAGTATTAAAAAAAAGCTAATAGGTTTCATAGTAATTTGTTTTTTATTGATTTAATCAACAGAAGTAAGGTAAGGCGATTGATCAAACAATGTTTTTATTTGAGTAGCCGCATTGGTAGTGGTAAAAATAGCTTCACCTCTTATCAGCCCGTTCCAGATACCGTCAATTTTTTTGTTGGTAGCGGCATCTTTAAGGTCTACTATATCTACCGATAGAGCACCTTCTCTTATTTCATATACAGCATACGATGCGTAAGGGAAATAATAATCATAGCCACCATAACCCCAATAGTAGGGATCCCAGTAACTATTATAGTAGCCCCAATACGACGGGTAACTTAATACACCGGTTTCTGTGCTTATTACCTTGCTTACACTTACGCCAAGATCGGGATGGCTGTCGTTGCTAACCAACTGATAACCTCTCTGCTGCATATTCGCTTTTACCGCACTTATAAGGGCAGAGTCTGTTTCCGATATGCTTTTTTTCTGCAGCTTGCCGCCGTCTATAATAGCCACAGAATCGGAAATACTGTAAGTTTTAAAATTGCTGAAATTCACGGTGGAATCATATGTGGTTATATAGATCCGTGAATCGTCGTCGCTGAGATTTTTGAGGGCATTTTTTGTACATGCAGATAAAGAAAGTACAACCACAACTGCCGCTAGTAATTTAAAATTGGATTTTCTTTTCATGGTCTTCATTTTTTTCGGTTTGTGAGACCTCCGTATATTTTCCTGGTTTAATTACGCGATGCTTACTTTAACGGATCACTTACATTTCTTAAAGTTTTCAAAAACCAATAATGGTTTATACTTAACTTCAATGAACTGCAATCAGGATTGTGATAATTGTAGCGCGTATTTGAATGTTAACAGCAATTTTTTGTTAATTTTAACCGATTGTTTTTCGGATACACGTATTAGTCGGATGTCCATTCAGCGAGCGACAAAGAAGAATATGCTGTATAATAAATTATTTTTTCATTGCTGATAATGAAGTTGTCCACTGGAAAAATATTACTTATTACTCTTCTTCTTACCGCAATTACCGTTGCTGTTGCTTTGTATATTTCTGTTAACCAGTCTCAAAAAGTAAATGAAACTTTTTTGAGTTTGTCTCACACCCAAAGTGTACTCTACCATTCAGAAAAATTGTTAGCTGCAGTAGCGGAAAATGAGACAGTGGCCAGAGAGTTTGTGCTTACCGGCGATGAAGAATACCTGAGCTCTTTACAAAAAAATAAGGCTGTTGTGTTTGAAGAATTTAACAAGCTGAAAGCACTTGTAGCCGATAATGCGAACCAGCATAAAAAACTGGACACATTATATAACTATATAAAAACAGGAACCTCTCTTTCCGATAGTATAGTGATGTTGAGAACTACAAAAGGCGAAGATACCGCCACTCAACTTTTAGCAACAGAAAGAGCAAGAAATGTGGTTGATACAACAAAAATGATCATTGAAAATGTGGAACGGGAAGAGCAGTTCTTATTAAAGGAACGTAGAAGCGCCAATACAGATGCCATTTTCAAATTCAGAACTGTATTGTATGTTGTTTTTACTTTATTGGTTATCCTGATGATGGTGTTGATTCAAAAGTTGAGAGTAGAAGTAATTGCCGATAAAGAAACGTTCAGGATAATGCAGTACAATGCATCACTGATGGATAACATACAGGATGCAGTAATATCTACCGACAAGGATTTTGGAATTGTGCGCTGGAATAAAAAGGCAGAAGATATTTTTGGGTGGAAGGAAGAGGAAATGAAGGGAAAAACAATTGCAGCAGCGATGAATCCTGTATATAGGGACGAGACCAACGCAACTATTGTAAAAAAGCTTTTTAAAAATGGTGCATGGGAAGGTGAGGTAAGCCTGGAGAAAAAAGATAAACAATCCGTTACTGTTTTACTTTCTGTTTCAACCATACGAAAACAGAATGGCAGAATGACGGGTTCCGTTTTAATTGCCAGGGATATTACTTCGCGTAAGCAGTTGGAAGAAGAATTAAAGAAGTTTAATGTTGAGTTGGGAAGACAGGTAGAAGACCGCCGGGCAGAGATAAAACACGTGGTAGAGCGGGTGGTGGCTTCTGAAAAAAAGTACAAACTTTTATTTGAAAGCAATCCGCTGTCGATGTTGATGATGTTGTTGCCGGATTTGAATATTACTGATGTGAATGAAGCGGCCGTGCAGCAATATGGGTATGATAAAGCATCCTTTTTGCTGAAAAACATCAATGATCTTAAATCGGCAGACGATGCTTCGGAGGCTTTTACACAGCTTATGAAGCGTGAGACGCCTGGCTATCACAATGCCGGGATCTGGCAACATGTAAAGCAAAACGGTGAGTTGATATACGTGGAAATATTTGTGTACGGAATGGTGCTGGACGGAAAGAAAATGAAAATGGTGCTGTCTCATGATATAACTGAAAAAGTAGAGGCTGATAAAAAACTGAAGCAGTACCTGGATGAGATAAGGATGCTTACCGGACATTTGCAGGAGATAAGAGAAGAAGACAGGAAAGGTATTGCAAGAGAAATTCATGATGAGTTAGGGCAGCAGCTTACCGTTCTCAAAATGGAAGTAGCCTGGATTTTGAAGAAACTGGAAGGTTCAGAAACAAGGTTTGAGCATAAATTAACGGAGTTACTGGAAACAATAGACGGGATAATGAAGTCGGTTCGAAGAATCTGTGCAGAGTTACGTCCCGCATCATTAGACGACCTGGGATTGGTGGCGGCAATAGAATGGCATGCCAAACAGTTCGAGGCTAAGTCAGGGATTGCGGTTTCCCTTGATCTTCCCGCAGAACTTACCCAACTGTCGGCAGAAGTAAAGATAGGATTGTATAGAATTTTCCAGGAGTCGCTCACAAATGTTGCACGGCATGCCAATGCAAAAAAAGTAAAAGTAAGGCTTGCCGTAAATGAAGGAATAATAGTATTGCACATTACAGACGATGGAAAGGGGTTTGATGTGCCCGAATCGGGAGAGCGACAAACATTGGGTATTTTAGGCATGAAAGAGAGAAGTTTTACCTTGGGAGGTACATATATAATTAATAGTATGCCAGGTAAAGGCACAACTGTAATGGTTTCAATTCCGCTGGAAAAGGACCTGATGATTTTAAATAAGAAAATGGGTTAAGACTATGATAAGGATCCTTATCGCTGACGATCATGCCATTGTAAGAAAGGGGTTAACGCAGTTAATCAAAGATGAATTTCCCTCAGCCAATATAGCCGGAGTGGGTGATTCAGAAAGCCTGATGTCGAAAATCACAGATGAAGACTGGGATATTGTATTATGCGATTTAAGTATGCCTGGCCGAAGTGGATTAGATGCACTCCGGCAGATTAAACAGGCGTATCCTTTACTTCCGGTACTTATTATGAGCATGCATGCGGAAGATCAGTATGCACTGCGGGTGCTGAAAGCCGGTGCATCCGGTTATCTTGGTAAAGACAATATCCATGAAGATATTATCAAAGCAATCAGAACTGTATTGTTAGGCAAAAAGTTCATTACGCCATCTGTAGCTGAAAAACTTGCCCAGGCATTTGAAAGCGACGATAAGCAATTGCCGCACGAAAAACTATCCGACAGGGAGTTTGATGTGTTCAAATTACTGGCAGCTGGTAAAGCGGTTTCAGATATTGCCGAACAACTTTCGCTAAGTGTAACCACTGTTAGTACTTACCGGGCACGCATCCTTGAAAAAATGACGCTTAAGTCAAATGCCGATTTGACACGCTATGCTCTGAATAATAACCTTATATAAAATACAAAAAATTGAATATTTGTAGTATATGGTCTACAATTTTTCAGGTTTCCACACTACATTTCCAGCATGAATAGTTGCCTAATTTAGCTTCCCGGCAAACAACCCTTTTTCACCATGCTTAGGATTTTAATTGCAGACGATCATGAATTTATCCGGAAAGGATTAAAGCAAATTCTTTTTGATGAGTTTACATCCATACATATAGAGGAGGCTGAAGATACGGACAGGTTACTTGAACTGGCTTTTGCAAAACAATGGGATATTATTATTTCTGATATTTCAATGCCCGGTGTTGGCGGATTGGAAGCACTTTATATTATTAAACAACGCATGCCCACTGTGCCTGTATTATTGTTAAGCATATATCCAGAGGACCAATATGCAGGAAATGTATTGGCCGCAGGCGCCTCTGGCTATCTTAATAAAGATTCTGCTCCCGCTGAATTAGTAAATGCAACAAGAACAATTTTATCGGGACAGAAATATATATCGCAAAAAAAAAGTTAAGCACCGGCTATTTACTGGCAGCCGATGCTTGATAAACCGCCTTTAAAATTTTCAAAGCCCTGAAGACAGATTAACAACGTTTAGGCCTTGCCGGGCTTCTCTTCATCGCCGTCAAAGGCATCTGTAATTTTATTCCATAACTTTTTTGCACCATCCTTAAGATCGTCCAGCTTATCTTCGGCTGTATCTTTCCACTCTGCTGCTTTTTGCTTGGTGCCTTCCCAGGCATCAGCCGCTTTATCTTCCACATTGTCCCATATCTTTTCTGCCTGATCTTCTACTTTATCCCAGGTTTTTCCCGCATTGTTTTTAAGATCTTCTGCTTGGGCGCTCAGTTTTTCTTTCCAGTCTTTCGGTTGTTCACCGGAAGAGGGTATTTCTTTTTCTGACATAATGATGTTTTTTAATTGAACAATGTTTGCAATAATCTGTGTGATATTGATGTGCAGGATATCAGATTGAAAAATCTTTTAAAAAGTTGCCATGAATTTTTTTTTATTTTTTGCCCTGTATATATGCATGTTCTGCTGCGAGGTTTATACCTGTAATAACTACGGAAAAGCCATTTATTCAAAAAGTCTTCCACCGCGCTGCAAAATAGTTTTCCATCAAACCTTTCTTATTTTTGCGCGGTATGTTTATTGATTGCACAGAAAAGGAAAAATTCATCTTTAAAAAAATTGCCCATGCAGCCAGGGAACTGGGAACTGATTGTTATATCATCGGCGGTTTTGTAAGAGATAAAATAATAGGCCGTAAAACAAAGGATGCAGATATAGTATGTGTAGGAGATGGAATTGATCTTGCGCATAAAGTGGCTGGTCAGTTTCAGCCGTTGCCGCATGTTTCCTTTTTTCAGCATTACGGAACGGCGCATATAAAGGTTGATGATCTCGATATTGAATTTGTAGGAGCCCGCAAAGAAAGCTATCGTTACCACTCCCGCAATCCCGATGTGGTGCCGGGAACGCTGCAGGAAGACCAGGAGAGAAGAGATTTTACCGTGAATGCATTAGCCATCAGCCTGAATGAAGCAACCTATGGCGCGCTGCTCGATCCTTTTGGTGGCATGGATGATATTCAAAACAAAATACTTAAAACACCACTTGATCCCGATCAGACATTCAGTGATGATCCTTTGCGTATGATGCGGGCTGTACGTTTTGCATCTCAATTACAGTTTACCATCAACGATATTACATGGCAGGGCATTAAAAAAAATAGTGGACGAATCAGCATTATATCACAGGAGCGCATAACCGATGAGTTCAATAAAATTTTACTGAGTCCACGTCCTTCTGTTGGGTTAGACCTTTTGTATAAGGCAGGTCTGATGCACATCATTTTCCCACAGGTAGTTGACCTTGCCGGAGCGGAATATAAAGATGGAATGGGGCATAAAGATAATTTTTATCACACACTGCAGGTTATAGATAATATATCGCAGCATACAGACGACCTATGGTTGAGATGGGCTGCCTTACTGCATGATATTGCCAAACCTGCTACAAAAAAATTTGAGGAGGGTCATGGTTGGACTTTCCATGGGCATGAAGTAGTGGGCGGAAGAATGGTGCCAAAGATATTCGCCAGAATGCGCTTACCACAGGATCATAAAATGAGGTTTGTTCGCAAGATGGTAGAGCTGCACCTGCGCCCTATCAGTCTTACTAAAGAAAATATTACAGACTCAGCTATAAGGCGTTTATTGTTTGATGCAGGTGATGATATAGATTCGCTGATGCTGCTTTGTGAAGCGGACATTACTTCAAAGAATAAGCAGAAAGTAAAACGCTACCTGGATAATTTTGAAATGGTGCGCCACCGCTTAAAGGATGTGGAAGAAACAGACAAGATCCGTAACTGGCAACCGCCTGTTACCGGCGAAATGATTATGGAAATTTTTGGCATCAGTCCGTGCAAACAGGTGGGCGATATTAAGAATGCGATAAAAGACGCGATACTGGATGGTGAAATTGAAAACAATTATGATGCTGCTTTTGATTTTATGCTTAAGAAAGCAAAGACGTTAAACCTTGAGCCGGTGAAAAAGTAAGAAGGCGGCATGTAATTTGATTTTTTTGTTTTAAGTGATTGATGAGAAATGTGAAACACATTCGCTGGATAAGTAAATTATATTAACTTTAAAACTTTTTAATAGATTCACAACCAAACCATACACATGGCTATTTTAAAATTCAGGGTATATTTTGAAGAAGACGATAGCATTTACAGAGACATTGCCACCAAACATACCCAATCCTTTTTTGATTTTCACCTGTGCATATTAAAGAGCTTTGAGTTTGATAATAAACACCAGGCTACTTTTTACAGGAGTAATGATCAATGGTTGCGTGGCAGGGAAATAAGTCTCGAAAAATACGATAAAGCCTATAAGGTTGCGCCTCTAATAATGGCAGAAACTACCATCGGCTCCGAAATTAAAAATCCCAACGAAAAGTTTATTTATACCTACGATTTTACCCGAGGCTGGACTTTTCTTATTGAGCTCATAAATGTTTCAAAAGAAGAAAATCCAAAATTATCATACCCGGCACTTATCCGCAGTGAAGGCATTGCGCCAAGCCAGTACGGCACCAAAAGTGTATTAGGCGATCGCTTTGTAGACGTGGAAGAAAAATATGATCTCACTAAAGGAAGTGAAGGTTTTGGAACGGAAGGTGATGGGGATGGCGGAGATGACGTGGAAGAAGAAAGCGGTGAAGAGGAAGAAGGCTCCCACGAAGAAGAAGCCTAGTAATTAATGTACTATAATAATCCAGCAATTTTCCAGTTCCAGTTTTCGAAGGTCTTCTCCGGCCTGTTGTAAAACTTCGTTCATGCATGCCTGGTTTTCTGGTGGAAATGTATACGTGTAATTTGGACCCGTAATACCAAAATGCCTTGCTATATAAGCGCAGGCACTATTGGCTAAGGTCCAGGGAAACAGTTCGGGGTTAGCAAAGGCGGGGCCGTTATTAATTACATCTTTCCAAAAAGCCAGGGAAGCGTTAGTGCCGATATGGTTTGATATCACATATAGTGCGATAGCAGCAGGATTTGCAGGTTTGCCAAATTCTTTTTCTATTTTTTCCACAATGCCCGGCATGGCTTCTTTTTCCTGTTTATCTCCTATGTATACGTGACAAGTCCTCATCCGAATTTAATAAGCACATGAACCAAGTAATAAAGAAGCGTTGAGCCCTCCGAATGCAGATGCATTATTTACTGCCATCCGTATTTTTTGATGTACAGGTTTGGTTGTACAGTCCAGTGCAATATCCGTATCTTTTACAGCATATCCGGGCGTAGGTGGAATGGTATGCGATGCAATGCCTTTTATACATATAGCTAATTCAAGCGCCGAAGCTGCTCCTAAGGCATGACCTATAGCGCCCTTGCTGCCACTCAATAAAGGCATATTGTTTTTGAAAACATTTTTAAGCGCTATGGCTTCTGCGGCATCAGAAACTTTTGTGCCGCTGCCATGTATATTTACCCAGTCAATATCATCGGCTATGATGTTTGCCTGTTTAAAAGCAGAAAGCATGGCATTAGTAAGCCCTCTTCCATCAGGATGAGGTGAGGTAGGATGATAGGCATCGCAGCTCAATCCTAACGCATATACTTTTGCCAATGGCGTTGCGCCCCTTTTAAGGGCATCTTCCATTTTTTCCAGTATAAAAAATGCAGCGCCTTCGCCCAACATCATACCGCTTCTGTTGGCATCAAAGGGCTTACAACTATCTGTAGCCATCGCTCTCGACCTGGTGAAACCTACCATAGCAATTCTCGAAAAAGGTTCAGCCCCCCCGGCAATAGCAACAGATATATCACCTCTCTGTAACGATGACAAGGCAGCACCTACTGCATAGTTCCCGGCTGTGCATGCAGTAGATAGGGCCTGGATGGGGCCTTTGAGTTGATATGTTTTTGCTATTGCTTTTGCAAGTGCAAAAGTGTTGTAATTTTCGGGGTTAATGTCTGTACCTTCGGCAGCCATTTCATATGCCATGCTTTCGCCGAGGGTGCTTCCCAAAAAAATGCCGGTATTGTTTGGAAGATTGATGTCTGCCTGCAATATTGCCTGCCTTGTTGCCTCCACAGCCATATACGCTCCACGATAAACAGGCGGTGCATCAAAATCAGTTACCCTGCATGCTTGTGTATTTCTATAACCCGCTGCTTCCAGGTCGGCAAATTGCTGCACTGAAGTTTTTCCCTGCAACAGGTTACCCCACAATACATCTATTCCTATGCCTAATGGAGACACCACACCAATACCTGTAATTACAATAGCTGCATTCATGCAGCTATCATTTTACTGCGTAGATAAGCAGCCGTGGCACTGAGCGAATAAAATTGTTGCAGGTCTTTATCGGGTATCAGTATTTTAAATGTCTGTTCAATTCTTGCCACAAATTCTACCAACTCTAATGAATCCAGGTTCCAGTCATCACGGAAATTATCAGCATCCTTAATTGTATCCATTATTTGTGGTTTCACAATACCAAGTTCAAGCCGCAAATGTTTTATAATCTCATCTTCCTGCATATTCAAAGTTTGCATGATTCATTTAATAAAATACAGGAACCGCATTCGCCTTTTTTATACTTCCTGCATCAGAATAGAGTGGCGCAAAAGGATCACCAATAATACGATAGTGTTCTACTGCTTCAATATTGGGCGGTGCTGCGTGCAAAAGCAATTCGCCTAAATTATCTACTCCATTGTTGAGCGCTGCACAAATTCTTATTGCCCACTTCATATTATCCGTATGTCTTGTTTCACGGATAGCTCCAAAGGTGGCGGCAGATACACCCATCAAAGGAAGGGATTCTGCATATGATAGTCCTGTTCTTTTACGACTGGCAGTTCTGCAACATAAAGATAATACACAGCCCATAGGGTTACCATTGAAATCTTTAAAGTGATGGGAACGCATGCCGTAATATCCTACCCAACCGATTGATCTTCCATGCCCAAAATAAATACCCATCCCTAATCCAGATCCTAATGCCGTTAATACATCTTCTCTTCTTATTATATCGCCTGTCCATTTAAAAACAGATATATCTTCTTCAAGGAGATCACACATCCTTTCCGTAAGTCTTAAATATCGTGGATGCCATTGTGCCAGTAGCGCCATGCCCGCAGCATATTTTTTACGCTGATGTACTTTCTTTAGTGTTTCTATAAATATAAAAACATCTTCTTCTTTTTGCAATGGAAGCCATGCTGCAGGAACCTTTTGCTCTCCCGCAAGCAGAAAAGGACCAGGCAGAACGGTGGAAGGCGCATACATTTTTTTTCCAACCACTAAAACCGCCTCTACATTACTGGTGAGAAATGGTATATAAAAATCTGTTCCTGGCGGTCTGCCTTCATATGGCACGCAAGTGGTTTGTATATTCAAAAAGTCATAAGCATCCGACAGACATTTGCCTGCAATGCACATGTCTGCCGGATACACCAATAGCAAATCCCTTTTCTTTTTATGCCGCATCCGGTCTGTTTACCTGTACATAATCTACATACGGTTGCCATGCTGCATAATCAGCCGCAAGTCTCATTTCTAAATATCGTCTTACAAAGTAATGCATGGTTATTTGTCCCTGTTGCTCTCGATTGAACGCCATAAAGTTACCGTTTGCATTGTTCAAAGCAGTTTCGCCACCTTGTCCATCTATTCGTCCTGAGGCATCTGTGATAGCATTGCCCGCATAATCACCATTGGCTATAGTAATACTCGCTCCTTCTGTATAGCCGTAATTGTAACCTGCGCCTGACTGGGCTGCTATAGCTTCAGCCATATAGATAGGCCCTATATTCTGGTTTTGCCATACATGTGTCATTTCATGTATTAAAGATGACCTGCGGATGGGTCCGTCATTAGCATCAAAGTTGATGAGATTACCTGTTACAAATGCTCTTGAATCGGGATTGCCCGTAAAGAAATCCTGTATACCAAAGATGATACTGTTAGTAGGATTTTCTGTGGCAATATATACTTTGTCAAAATCAATAATGTTTGCGAAGATAAGCGTAGCATCTGCTCTTTCCGCCGCAGTAAGATGGCGGAAGCTGTTGAGCATTTCCATCAATATAAATATGGCAGTATCTAACAAGCCACCGGCAACCTCCAGTATACCTTCCAGCATTTGAACCAGGTCTTCGCCTATAGAAACCATCGCATGTACAAACTCATCTAAAAATTCCTCTCCGGCATCAACTACTGATTGCACTACCTGGTCCATCGTTTGACCTAACTGGCGTGCTGCTTTCAGCAGGTTATTCATTGCCTGGTCTGGATGGATAGCAGTTTCAACAATAAGCTGTGTTAATGTAATGCCTGCTTCAAATGCACCGCGTACTACTTCAAGTGCCACTTCAAACGCTTTGCCTACAGTCCATGCTACCAGTTTAGCCAACTTGAATCCTGCATCTAATGCACCTTTCACAAAGTTTGCTACACCCGGTATAAAGTCTTTTTCAAGATAATTGAGCGCATATACTACTGAGTTACCAAGCCGTTCCCAAATACCTGCCAGTTGTTCAAGCATGGCATTACCAACGGTGATGGCCCAATCAATTACTTCTGTAATAGCTGCGCCCACACTTTCAACCAACTGAATAATCTTTTCAAATATAGCTTCGGTTTGTTGAGCAGCCCATGTTAATACTTCACTTACACTCTTCTTCACAAACCTGCATGCTAATATAGCTTCACGCCACAATGCTGAAGCCAGGTCTTCTCCACGACTGATCAACCAATCGAGCACTTCACCCACAGGACCCAATGCCTGTAAAATACCATTCACCACTTTGCGGAAGATATAGTAACTGCTGCCTACCACTGCTTCCAATATATCAGCAACACTTTGACCTATCTGTATAGCAGCATCTATTAATCTTGCGGCAGCTCTGTAAGTGAATTCAACCAATGTCTTGGTAAATTCAAGAATGGTTTTGCCAAGATCGAAAGCTGCTTTTATAACTGCTTTCAGCAGGTTCATGGCAATATTAAATACATCCTTAACAAGATTGAGTAAAGTTTTGCCCAGGTTAAAAAACGCCTGCACTACTTTCTTAATAGCACTCAAGGCATGTGTGGCAATGGTTTCGATCACTGAGAACAGCGTTTTTCCTGCCTGCAGCAATCCATCCAATACTTTGGTAGCAACATCTATTGCAGCGGTAGCAATATATTTAGTAAACTCAATAATGGCTGTGCCTATACGAACTGCCGCACTTACTACTTCGCGTACAAGATTTACAGCGGCACTGGTAACACTATCAATAATATTCGCTAAAGTTTTACCCAGGTCAATAAATGAACGGATGATGGTATCAAACAATGCTGAAGGACGTGTAATGGCAGTTACTATTATCTCCGTAATTGTTTTTCCCAATTCAAGAAATGCCTGTACAAAACCCTTTACGAGGGTTAAGCCAAACTCAAAGGCTTTCTCCAGGATATTGCCAATGCTCTTACCAATTTCGAGCAGGGCTTCTGTAGCTTTCTTAATAACATCGTACGTTTTGGTAGCAATCCATGATATGAATTCTATCAATTGACGTCCTAATTGATCTATGGCACGCAGTACTGTAATGAAGGCATCTTTGGCAAGATTTACCGCGGCATCCAGCACTTCAAGCATTGCTTTGCCGATGGCCGTAATACCCGTTATGATTTTCTTCAATAACTCATAACCGTTTGCAAGCGCGGCAGATAAAAGATCGAGAATGGATTTGCCCGCTTCCATTAATGCTTTTACCAATCCTGCAACGGCATCTGCTGCCCAGTTAATCACATCTGTAATGGCGGAGGCGAGCGATTCTGCTGCATCCACTACTGCATCTACCACTGAATTGATGGCGTTTACTATATCGTCAGCCAGGTCGCCAAAAAAATCAACAACAGCATCATCCATGTCTTCATGCTGTGGTGTTGCCGGTTTTTTACCTTTAGCTTCCAGGCGCATCAGTTCATGCCCCGCATCTCTCAACCAAAAAAGCACTTCATCCACCGCAGACTTGTCAAGATTTTTTTTATCGCCCACAAAATCTTTCATTATCACACGGCCAAAACCCCTCGGTAATTGGCTGATGGCATGCACTACACCCCTGGCTTGTCCGGCTTTCCTGTAGCCGCTGATCAATGCTTTTCTTTCTTCCTTTTTTAAATGAACAGCTTCCTGGAAAAGCTCCCGATGCTGCTGATGATCCGGTAAATTAATAGCATATGATTCTGCTAACCGCACAGCATCCTGTGGCGACTTCTTATATACATAACTGAATGCAGGAGCTAATTCAACTGGTTTGAAATTCCCTTTTTTGATAGTTGTTTGTATTGACTTTTTATTGCTGAAAGATGCTTTTGCCAGCGATGAAATGAGCCTGTTATTGCCCGGCGCCATCTTGGTAATGTCAGGCAATGTTTTTACAGATTTTTTTGACCTGGAAGCACTCGTTGTTTTTTTGGCTGCTTTAGGCTTTGCTGCAGCCTTCTCAACTTTTTTCTTAGTAGTTCGTTTACTTTTCATGTTGTGTATTTATATAGATGGAGTATCCCTTCTGCTATGGTGTTTTGCAAGGCAGGAAGTATGCATTGCATATGCAAGGGCACATGTATCACAATGCTGCTGTAATTTGATCAGGTGAATCAAATAAGGTTAAACCGCTACAATATGGATTTTCATTGCATAAGAGAATGGATACAAAGCAGGTGTTAGAATTGAAATGGGCAACGGAATGTGCAAGGGTAATAAGAGGGCAGGCACGAATTGTGATCTAATATAGAGTAAAGAATTGAGCTGTGCAATAGCACTATCAATAAATTTAACTTCGATAACATTATCTTCACGTTATTCAAACGGAATAATTTACCAACGTTCATGCATCGCGAAAAATATTGTATTGTAATAGTAGGACCTACTGCATCGGGAAAGACAGCATTATCGTTGCAATTGGCTGATCATTTTAAAACAGCTATTATCTCTGCCGATTCAAGGCAATGCTACAAAGAACTAAATATAGGTGTTGCCAAGCCTGAGCCAAGGGATATAGAGCGCATCCGGCATTATTTTATTAACTCCCATTCCATTCATGAGCAGGTAAATGCCGGCGTTTTTGAATTGTATGCCTTAAAAGCCGTAGATGAAATTTTTGCCCACAATGGTGTAGCTATTATGGTGGGAGGAACTGGTTTGTATATAAAAGCCTTTTGTGAAGGGGTGGATGATATGCCCTCAATAGATGAGCAATTGAGATCTGAGTTGAGACAATCTTACCAGGAAAAAGGGATAGCATGGCTGCAGCAAATGCTTAAAGAAAAGGATGAAGTATTTTATGAGAAAGGCGAAATGCAAAATCCACAGCGCATGTTGCGTGCGTTGGAAATAAAACTCTCTTCCGGGCAATCGATACTTGATATACATTCATCGCCCCAGAAACAAAGACCATTTACTATCATTAAAATAGGTATAGATATTCCGAGAGCATTGCTGTATCAGCGTATCAACCGGCGGGTAGATGAAATGATAGAACAAGGATTGATAGACGAAGTAAAATCATTAGAGCCGCATCGCAATATAAATGCGTTACAAACGGTAGGGTACAAAGAAATACTGGACTACCTGGATGGAACTATAAACCGTGAACAGGCGATCTTGGAAATAAAAAAGAATACCCGGCATTATGCCAAGCGCCAGCTAACTTGGTTTAAAAAAGATACCGGTATCCATTGGTTTGACATACAAAAGAGTGATGGATTAGCGTTTGTGTTGCAAACTATACATAGCCACTCTGGAAATGTTTAAAAGTTATTCAGCATTATCTTTGCAAACTAAAATTTTATCATGGCAGATGTAATCAACGAGGTTACCGGTTTTTTTGAAGAATGGGGAAAAGGTAAATTAAAAGAGTTAACTACGCTCAGGCAGGCGGGAAGCAATCGGCAATATTTCAGAGCGCTTACCAACAATGCATCCTATATCATTACATCTAACCCTAACAATATACAGGAGAACAATGCTTTTATTGAGTTCTCAAAACATTTTCAAAAAAAGCAATTGGCTGTTCCCGATATTCTTTTTACAGATGGTGCCAAAACAAAATACATTCAAACCGATTTTGGTGATGTGTCATTGTTTGACATTATTAAAAAGGAAGGATTTTCTGATCGCGTTAAATCATTATACAAAAAAGCATTTGTAGAATTAGCCAGGCTGCAGGTGTTGGGTGGTGAAGGACTGGATTATAGCAACTGCATTGCTACCCGTTCTTTTGATAAACAGGCTATTTATTCAGACCTGTTATACTTTCTGTACTACTTTATCCGTGCCTTGGATCTTCCTTATGATAAAAATTTACTGCTGAACGATTTTGAAATTCTCAGCAGTTATCTCATGCAGGAAGAAGCCAAATATTTTATGCACCGCGATTGCCAGAGCCGCAACGTAATGGTAAAACACGATGAAGTATACTTTATAGATTACCAGGGTGGCATGCAGGGCGCTTTGCAATACGATGTTGCTTCTATGCTGTGGCAGGCAAGAGCAGGACTGCCGCATGAATGGAAAGATGAGCTGGTGAATTTTTATTTTGAAGAAGTAAATGGTTTGTTGAAAGGGCAGCTTAACAAACAAAATTTCTTAGACAGCTATGATGGCTTTGTGCTGATCCGTATGTTGCAGACATTGGGCGCTTATGGCTTCAGGGGTTTGTTTGAACGTAAGCAACATTTTATAAGCAGCATACCATTTGCTTTAAAGCAGTTAAAATGGTTTTTGGAGAATAAAAAAATACCTATCCGGCTACCGGAATTACAAAAAGCTTTGTGGCAGATTGTGGATAATGCGGTTATAGCAAGATATGAAACAACCATTGCAGGCGCCGACACAAAACTGGTAGTACATATACACAGCTTCTCCTACCGTAAAGGCATACCTGTAGATAGTTCGGTAAACGGCGGAGGGTTTGTATTTGACTGCAGGGGGATTTTTAATCCCGGCCGATTTGAAGAATATAAAAAACTGACCGGCCGCGATAAAGAAGTACAGGAGTTTTTGTTGCATAAAAGCGAAATGCCTTCTTTTCTGCAATATGTATATGGCATTGTAGATATTTCTGTAGCGGATTATATAAAACGCGGCTTTGAAAGCCTGGTAGTAAATTTTGGATGTACCGGTGGGCAACATCGCAGTGTGTTTGCAGCAGATAACCTTGCCAGGCACTTACAGGAAAAATTTGGTGTAAAAATTGAATTGCAGCATATAGAACAGGAAAGTAAAAACTGGGTGAATTGATTGTTGAACAACTGTATTATCACAAGCATGGATAGTATGAATAACAGCACTGTAAAGAACAATACAGGCATTGATACGGCAATGATTTTTGCTGCAGGATTGGGCACAAGGCTTAAACCGTGGACGGATCATCATCCTAAAGCATTGGCGCTTGTAAATAGCAAACCACTATTGCAAAGAAATATAGAATACCTGAAAAGTTTTGGCATTACTAATATTGTTGTAAACGTTCATCATTTTGCCAACCAGGTAACACAGTTTTTAGAACAGCATAATAATTTTGATTGTACCATTCATATTTCGCATGAAGTGGAAGACGCACTGGAAACCGGTGGCGGATTAAAATTTGCAGCTCACTTGTTACGGGGTGTTCCGAATTTCCTGGTGATGAATGCAGATATACTTACCAATTTAGAGCTTGGTAAAATGTTTGACTTTCATTTACAGCATAAACCCGTTGCTACATTAGCGGTTACTAACCGTACATCATCGCGCAATTTTTTGTTTGATGAACATGATTATTTATGTGGCTGGCAAAATACCAAAACGGGTGAGCAAAAAATAAGTATCCCTGGCAGAATAAATATTCCCAAAGCTTTCAGCGGCATTCATATTATGCAGCAGAATATTTTTTCACTGATGACAGAAGAAGGAAAATTCTCTATAGTTGATGTATATCTGCGTTTAGCAAAACAATATCCTGTTATGGGTTACGATCATTCTGATGATATACTGGTAGATGTAGGCAAGCCAGAATCCATCGCGATAGCGGAAAAATATTTTTCGGCATAGCCACACATGCTGCGTATTTTTGCATCTCTTGTGATGCGTGCTCCATTAAAACATACTTTGCTTAATCAAACACTTTGGCTCTCTGCAGGTAGGGCAGTGTTCTGGGAAGAAGAAAAAGCATTAATCCTGGCCGATCTCCATTTTGGAAAGACAGGGCATTTCAGAAAAGAAGGTATTGGTATTCCGCAAACCATTTTCAAAGAAGATCTTCAGCGACTGGTAACATTGATACAATTTTTTAAGGCCGGAAGCCTGATTGTAGTGGGAGATATGTTTCACAGTAAATCAAACAGCGAGCATGATTTATTTGAAAAATGGCGGAAAGATTTGCCTTTTCTTGATGTGCACCTGGTAAAAGGCAATCATGATATACTGAAACAGCAGTGGTATGAAGATGCGGGGATACAGGTACACCAGCAGCAATTAATTATCAAAGATTTTTGTTTTCTTCATGATGAAGAAGTGAAAGATGCTTCTATGCGTGAAAAATTTCTTTTTTGCGGTCACCTTCATCCAGGAATTACTATAAGAAACAGTGCCAGGCAATCATTGCATTTCCCCTGCTTTCATTTTGCTTCGCACTGTTGCACTTTGCCCGCTTTCAGCAAATTTACCGGTGTAACCAATATAAGACGTAAGGAGGAAGACAAGGTTTTTGCTATAGTAGAAGATAGTGTAATGCAGATGTAAATATTCATGACCTGGCTGTAAAATAAAAAGAGCCGGTGTTATACCAGCTCTTAGTTATTTATTCATGTGAGGATCCTGTGTACGGTACAGGATGCCGGTGGAAGCGATGTTGCTTCTGATTTTTTTCGGATATTGGATTTAAGTACCTATCGTATGACACTTGCTATCTGCATTTGTCGATGTAAAGATGCTGCACAAAAACCGCTACAGGAACTTTATTCGACAATAGGCACATTTATTTAGATTTTCGGGCTTTTTTACCGGATAAGCAACAGGAAAATACTTACTGTAAAGTATATGCTACTATGCCATTTTTAAAGAAAGTGGGTACGTATACAATTCTTTTGGCGGCATCATAGCCAATATCGGCTGAATTGATCTTTTGCTCCCTTGTATCCAGCAAATGATCTTTTTTGCCATCGGCATGTACATACCAAATGGAACCTGCCCAGCATGAAACAATAAAATCTCCACCGCTTACATGTTCAATGCCGTCTGTTCCACCATCCATCCCATCTGTTATTTTGGTAAGCGAACCATTTTTTTCCATTTTAAAGAACCCACCATTGTCAACCAGGTATAAAGCATTATTGGCTATCAGCACTCCATTTGGTCCTTTTAAATTTTCAAGCAATACAGTTGACTTGCCGTTTTCAATCCGATGGATTTTTTTTGTTTGCGAATCAGATACATATACCACGCCTTTGCTATCTACGGTAATATCATTTAAACCTTTCGCTCCTTCTACCGCAATTCTTTCAATAATCTTTGCCTGCCGTATATCAATAACCGCAACTGCATTTACATCTGCCACATACAGCTTGCCATCGTATACACCCATACCTTTGGGTGCATTTAATCCTGTTACCCATTCTGTGGCAGTAATTTTTCCATCCAATCCTACTTTTCCTATAGAACCTTTACCATCCATTTCCCACGGTTGTCCGTCGATGTTAGCTACGTATAATACTTTGTTAGGTCCATCAAAAAAAACAGATTCAGGTACTTTTAATACGGTATCTGTTTCCCATAATTTCACCAGTTTATGCTCCTGCGATTGAGCAGTGCCATACAATAAAAAAAGGCTGAATAAGGCGGCGCATAATATAGAAGGTTTCATACCAGATTGATTTAATGCAATAGCAATGTTAATTAAAAGAGTGTCTAAAAAATAAAGAGATATCAAATATAAAAAATATCAACTGAATAAAATGAAAACAGTATCACGGTGAATCGTAAAACACCATACACGACAGCGCCTTAGACTATGTATCACTGCCCACCCGAAAGTGGCTTTTTAGTAAGTTCGGTGTTAACTGTTCGCCATATATTCAGTGGATTCTCATCTTTCAATTCGTCGGGTAAAAATGCGTTGGGGTAATTTTGAAAACAAAGTGGACGTGCAAAACGTTTTATGCCATCGGCACCAACAGATGTAAATCTTGCATCGGTAGTTGCGGGAAACGGACCACCATGATGCATACTCAAACAAACTTCTACACCTGTTGGCACACCATTCACAATAATTCTTCCGCATTTATTTTTTACAGTATCTACAAGCAAGGCATTTTGTTGCAGGTCAGTTTCTGTAGCCATTAATGTGGAAGTAATCTGGCCTTCCATATGTTCTGCTACTGCAAACATTTCCTTTTCATCTTTACAACGTATCACCAGGCAATAAGGCCCAAATACTTCCTGGTGCAATACAGGATTGTTCAAAAAAGCAGTTGCACTGGCAGATGCAACAGTAGGTGTGCCGTCATTTTCTTTTGCTGCTGTTTCCGAAACAGCAATCGTATCAACACCCTCCTGCGAAAGCGCTTTATTGCTGTTGGCTGTAAAAGCTTTTGCAATTCCGGGATGTAACATTGCAGTGGGTGCAATGTGTTTTATTTGATTGCCGAGTTCTTTTATAAAATTTTGCAGATGCTCATTTTCTACACCTATTATTAAGCCAGGGTTAGTACAAAACTGTCCCGTACTTAACGTAACAGAAGCAGCATATTGTTTAGCAATATCTGTAGTGGATGCCGCTAATTTTTGTGGAAGCAGATATACAGGATTAATACTGCCCATTTCAGCAAACACAGGAATAGGTTCTTTACGCTGATTGGCAATATCAAACAATGCTTTTCCACCGCCATACGAACCTGTAAAGCCAACTGCTTTTGTGTGTGTATGACTTGCCAGGGCTTTGCCAACTTCAAAACCTGCACCGTGGATATGCGAAAATATTCCTTTAGGTAATTGCAATTTTTCAGCAGCTTTTAAAACGGCATGGGCTACCATTTCAGATGTTTCTGCATGCGCGGGATGTGCTTTTATAATAACAGGACAACCGGCAGCCAGCGCACAGGCAGTATCGCCTCCTGCGGTTGAATATGCAAAAGGAAAATTACTTGCGCCGAATACAACTACGGGTCCTAGTGGAATCAACATTTTTCTTAGATCTGGTTTGGGAGGATTACGGTCAGGTATAGCCGTATCAATGGTAGCGCCCAACCAATTACCCTGTTCGCATGCCTCTGCATAACTGTTTAACTGAAAAAGGGTTCTTGTAAACTCATTTCTAAGTCTTGGTTCAGGAAGATTGGTCTCACGCATAGCAACCGGAATAATAGCATCAGCAGCTAACATTATTTCTGATGCAATAGCATGCATAAAATCAGCCCGCTGTTTTAAAGAATAATTCCGGTAAATAAGAAATGCCTTCCAGGATTGTTCCATTGCTTCATTAATTTCCCCGCTGGTAGCGTCTTTGTACGTATTCATAATTATATTGTATTCAAGCGTAAAAAGTTTACCGTTTATGGTTTTTAGTTTATCGTTTATTTTTCCATCCTCATTGCCGACAGCCGATTGCTGAAAGCCAATTGCAAATTTCGGTAAATAGCTAACAAAAAGTGGGTGACTTTTTACTCTTTTACATGTTATTGTAAAGCAAAAGCGGTTCCGAAAATTTCTTTGAATATTTAGCAACTGCTTTTTCTGAAATTTTTTATTACTGTATCTTCGCCCGCTATGGAAAAAAGTGCAAAGAAGGAAGTTGTTATGAGCGGTATACGGCCAACCGGTATATTGCACCTCGGCAGTTATTTTGGAGCCCTGCGTAATTATGTGCGTATGCAGGAGCAATATGAGTGTTATTTTATGGTGGCAGATCTTCATTCGCTTACCACGCATCCCGATACAAAAGAACTGCGGGATAATGTGCTGCATGTGGTGGCAGAATATCTTGCCTGCGGGCTTGATCCCGATAAATCTGCTTTATATTGTCAAAGTGATGTATCAGAAACGTCTGAACTATATCTTTACCTGAACACCCTTGCTTATAAAGGTGAACTGGAAAAGACAACTACTTTTAAAGACAAGGTACGCCTTCAACCACAGAATATTAATGCTGCTTTGCTCACATACCCGGTTTTGCAGGCGGCAGATATTATGCTGCATCGTGCCCTATACGTTCCCGTAGGGAAAGACCAGGAACAACATCTTGAAATGGTGAGAAATTTTGCACAGCGTTTCAATCATCGCTATGGCGAAATTTTCCCGGAACCTGTTGCCTTTAACTTTGGTGATGACCTGGTGAAAGTGCCAAGCCTTGATGGATCCGGGAAAATGAGCAAGAGCGAAAATCAAAATGCTACGCTTTATTTATCTGATGAAGATGATTTGATACGTAAGAAAATAATGAAGGCAAAAACAGATGAAGGTCCCAAAGAACCTGGTACTCCCATGCCGGATTATATAGAAAACATTTTTCAGTTGCTTAAGCTCACCGGATCAGAAGATGCTTATAATAAATTTAAGAACGACTACGACAACTGCGTTATCCGTTACGGTGATATGAAAAAGCAACTGGCAGAAGATATGATACGTTTTATTGCACCTATAAGAGAAAAAGCAAAAGAAGTGCGTAATGACGAACCTTATTTGCAGGAAGTGCTTAAAAAAGGAGCTGAGAAAGCTGCAGCAAGCGCCGGAGCTACAATGCAATTGGTTCGGCAAGCGGTAGGTGTAAAATATTTTTAAGAAAAACCGGGTTGCAAAACCTAAAGCAGCTAAAATTATTTATCTTGAACATTACTTGTTTATAATACGATTAATCCCGTATCCCATTTTTTTAATACTGAACAAAAATTGTAATGGCGAAAACTAAAAAGCCCAAGCATATTGCTATTGCCGGAAATATTGGAGCCGGTAAAACTACCCTTACAGAAATGCTCAGCAAGCATTACCGCTGGATCCCTCAGTTTGAAGATGTAGAGCATAACCCTTATCTGAATGACTTTTATGAAGACATGCCAAGGTGGAGTTTTAATCTCCAGATCTACTTTCTCAATAACCGCTTAAACCATTTACTGGAAATACAAAAAGGGCTTGAAACGGTAATACAGGACAGAACGATATATGAAGATGCTCATATTTTTGCACCCAACCTGCATGAAATGGGATTGATGAGCAAAAGAGATTTTGAAAATTATTTTCGTTTTTTTGAAACACTGAAACAAATGGTTAATCCTCCTGACCTGCTGATATACCTGCAGGCTTCTGTGCCAACCCTTGTAGGGCAGATACAAAAAAGAGGAAGAGAATATGAAGAGAATATACGGCTTGACTATCTTAAAAGGCTGAATGAATATTATAACAAATGGATAGAAAGTTATAAAGAAGGCGAATTATTGGTGATTGATGTTGACAAAAACAAATTTGCCGAAAACGAAGAGCACCTTGGTGAGATCATTCATAAGATAGATTCACAACTGTATGGGCTGTTTTAAATGAGTGGTAAGTGGTAAGAAGTAAGTGGTAAGAAAGGTCGGCACCGAAGGTCAGACCACAAAAAGATACATTAATATTTCTCGCCCAAAGCTTACCTATTCACAATTCACTATTGACTGCCGCCTATTCACGTTGCCGGTAAAAAGGAACTTCGTAAGTATATAAATAATCTATTTCTCTGTTATGCGATACTGCGGGCTCCCACTTGTTAACTGCTTTTAATAATCTTACTACCTCCTGTTGCAAAAGGTCGTTTGATGCATTGGTAAAATTTATTCTTGTAAGTTTTCCTTGTTTGCTAATAAAGAATTCAAATGATACCATTCCTTCAATTCCATTTCGTAAGGCCTGCTTTGGATAAAATAAATTGTTGATAACATACTGATCAAAACTGGGGTACCTATCCGGACAAGGTTTTTTATCTATGCGGCAATTGCTCCCCGTGTTCTTACCTAAAGTATCAAAACAGCTCAGGTCGCTTAATTTTGATTTTCTGTACAATTCAATAGTAGAAGGTTTTTTATTAGGATGATACCAATGCCATATACTATCCGGCTTCCCATCAAGATAGCTTCCTTCCGATTCTAAACTTCCATCCTCATACCAAGTTTTCCATAAGCCTGCTTTTAAGCTCCGGCGCATATAGCCAGAGTCGCTTATGTTTCCATTTTCATACCAGCCGGCAAATGCGCTATCCATAATGCCTTCTTTAAAAAATGTTCTTGCATGTAGTTTTCCACTAGGGTAGTAAAGCGAATACTCTCCTTGTTTAACAGTTAGCCTATTGTCTTTAAAAAAACCGTGCATTAACGTTCTTCCATCACTGTATAGTGCAAACGCTTCCCAAAGGTTGGGTGTTTTTATTATTCTGCCTTCAAAAGCGGCGTCGCTTTTGTCAACCAATTGCAACTGTTCATTAAAATAACAAACAGTGGTGTTCTGCGCAATGCTTTTGCCGAATACTATCATTCCAAATAACAGAAGCGCTGTTTTTTTTACCGGTAAATATTGTATAAGTCTTAGCAAGTTCATCCGTTTTTTATAGCCTCAAAAAAAGTAGCCCTGTAAGATAGCACAAAAAAGCAAAATGATTTTTAAAACACAGGCAACCTTTATTCATCTTCTTACGAAGAATATTGCGATAGCATGAGTGCTTAAATGTAAGCACTTCATTTATTTCAATGTGTATGCAAGTTGTGAAATACAGGCCGGTTCACTGCTTGCTGCAATTATATGGTATGCTTTGATGCATATCATAATTGATGCTGTCATTTCAACACTGTTCCCCCTGGAAATTTTTAAATAATACTTCATTTAAACCTGATTTGTATATGTTAAACAATAAAAATGCTTCTGTAGTATTTTCCAAGAAGCCAGTAAGTAAATTCAACCTGTTGGTCTGTATGCTTGCAGGTATGTTTTTCGTTGCCTCATGTGATAAAGACAGTGAACCGCCAACCCCTCCGGAAAAAAAACCAACTGTTTTGCTCGGCACCAGCGCAACTTTAGGATCTTATTTAACCGATACGCTTGGAAATACCTTGTATTATTTTTCAAACGACTATAATGGTGAATCGAACTGCACAGGCGGATGTTTGAATGTTTGGCCTCCTTATTATGCCGGTGAACTTACTGCATCCAGCCTCGGAACCGGTTTGGATCTGGCCGACTTTGCTACTATTACAACAGCCAGCGGTAAACAAACTACTTATAAAAGTTGGCCATTATATTATTATGCCCCGGCTTCAGGCAGTACCAATGTGCGTGAAAACCCAGGTGAAACAAAGGGGGAAGGCGTTGGAAATGTATGGTATGTGGCAAAGCCTGATTATAGCATTATGCTTGTAAATGCGCAGTTGATCGGTAACGACGGAAAGATGTATAAAAGTGATTATACGGAAGGTACAGGCAAAACATTGTATTTTTCTGATGCAATGGGGGTCACTCTGTATGGCTTTGCAAAAGATAGTGCCAACCTGAATAAGTTTACCAAATCTGATTTCTCCAACAATGCTGTTTGGCCTATTTATGAAACAGATAAGATGGTGGTGCCTTCTACATTAGACAAATCATTGTTTTCCGTTACTACCGTGTATGGAAAAAAACAGCTTTCCTACAACGGATGGCCTATGTATTATTTTGGTGCAGATAGTTTGATAAGAGGGCGTAATAAAGGTGTAAGCGTACCCGTACCCAAGGTTTGGCCGGCAATGGTTAAGGATGCTCCTGCCGCGCCTGCACCATAAAATATTTTGAGGAAGATGTGAGAATTCAGAAGTGGCAAAGGGTGGTTGGTAGCCGCCCTTTTTTATTTGCGTTATATAAAGAAAAAGAATTGCACTAAAGCATATCAAGGTGGAATCCTTTTTCAAAGGGTGACAAACAGCGTATTTCCTGTTATTCTTATAGATTATATTGCAGTAACATGAAGTACACTAAAGTTATAATAGGTGATAGTATGAAAGATAACCTGGTTGATTACCTGGCACAGAAGCAGTTTTTTGAATACGTAGACGACAAGCCTGGCATAACTATTTTAGCTGGAGAAGAATATCCTTTGCTATCAGATTCGAAGCGATCCTATTTTATTATAATAAGACACGCTGATAATAATTTGGAGATTGATATTATATGCAGCAGTGGCAAAATCAGTATTTTTCAAACAAGTGCCGGAAGTGAAAAAGGATTGATACGGGCAACACAAAAACTTATTCATAATTATTGTGAAGAAAACGGTTTTGAATACAGCGAAGTTGAATAAACGGGAAAGCAGATTGTTCCCCGTTTATGTACTATACGTTGAAGAAACAAGGGGAGGGTTGCTGCATGATTCAGCAGTATGTATCACTGATTATGAGAATCTTCCTTTGAACTTATTTTAATAAATAGATCATTCTTTTGTTTCCAGTAAACCTTTCCAGATCAGCGCTCCTATAATCCCGCCAACTACAGGCGCAACAATAAACAACCATAATTGAGAAATGGCTTTACCACCGGCAAATATGGCAGGGCCAAAGCTACGCGCAGGATTTACGGAAGTTCCGGTAATAGGTATTGCTACCATATGTATAAGCACCAACGTAATACCTATGGCTAATCCTGTAAGCGGACTGCTGCCATTTTTGGAAGTAGTGGCGAATATTACCAGCAGAAACAGGCAAGTCATAACCGTTTCTGTAATAAAGGCAGCAGTAGTGGAATAATTCCCAAGATAACCTTCACCCCAGCCATTGGAGCCCAGCGCCCATTCTTTTAGTCCGTCAAAATCATTTCTTCCACTCACTATTTTGTATAAAATACCTGCGCCTGCCAGCGCGCCGAGAAACTGTGCTATTATATAACCAATAGCATCCTTAAAAGTAATTTTTTTAGCTACCAGCATAGCAATAGTAATAGCAGGATTAATGTGGCAACCCGAAATAGGACCAATGGCATACGCCATTGCAACAACAGCCAAACCAAAAGCAAGAGAAATACCTAAAAGCCCTAACCCTGAAGGTCCGGATGCAGTTGCACCTGATACAACAGCCGCACCGCAACCAAATAAAACAAGTGAAAGTGTGCCGATACATTCAGCAAGTAGTTTTTTCATAAAGTTATTTTTGATGAGAGGTTTGATTACAGAGAGCTTAGTAGATAAAATGTATGATTGGGTTGCCTGCTGTGATTATTTTATTATTCATGAGTAATTTTCTTTAGCTTGTCTTAAGTATATTTTAGGAGATATCGCATAAATGCAATAGCGTTGTAGAAAAATGTTTACGAGACTTTTATCTTTATCAGCGTTGATCCGGTACTAAGGGTTATGAGTTGGACCGATCTGGCTCTTAGATGTTACTTGCTTAACAAATAAGGGTACAAGTCTATCCACAAAAAATAATGCTATGCGCCAGAGATAAGTAATAGCTGATTACTGATAGCTGAAAGCAGACAGCAGATTGCCGACCGCTAACGCGTTAACCTGTATATAAAAATAGCTGCACGTTGTATCAATACGGGAAGTTGTTTAGTATTGATAACTTCTCCGGGCGCATGTGAACCTTTGCCATTGGGTCCTAAACCATCCATGCAGGAAATATAATCCGCGATAAAAGAAATATCACCGGCGCCTCTTTCCATTGGTTGATTGGCTGTAACTGAATCCAACCCCATGGCAAGATTCACTTTGTTAATCTCTGTCAGCAAAGCATTATTACCTGCTGTTGGCGCCATAGAAGGAATGCCATCCTGGAAAACAATGGCTGCATGTGTTCCTGCAAGATTATTATTGGTTACGATGCTGTTCATTTTCACGCGGGCTTCTCTCCGTTGTTTCTCACCTAAGAATCTCAAATCACCCAGCACCGTTGCTTTTGATGCTACAATATTGTCTTTGCCGTATACTTTTACGTTGTCGGTAGAATCGATGAGTGTGGTGCCGCCTGCAATTAAACCCGGACTGAAAGTAAGATAGGGTTCTGTACTTAATGCCACCCGAAATGAATCAAGAATGCGGGCAGCTTCATAAATAGCACCATAGCCTGCTTTCTCACCAAAAATACCTGAGGAGTGTGCCTGCATTCCAGATACATTCAATTTCCAGGTATCCGCTCCACGTCTCGAAGTAACTACTTTGTTGATCGCGCCTGCTTCAAAACTCAATGCTACATCGTGTTGTTTTGCTTTTTCAATCATGTCTTTTCGCGTAACATCCACAGGTATGCCACCCAGTTCTTCATCACCTGTAAGATATACTGTAATGGCTGCATCATTCAGTAAGCCATTTTCATGTAATGCCTGCAATGCTGCCAGCAAAACAATCACACCTCCTTTATCATCCAGGATGCCTTGACCAGTCGCAGTAGAATCATTCAACATCGCAAATGGGTTGGATGGCATATCCGGTTCGAAAACGGTATCAAGATGTGCTAACGCCAATACCTTCTTTCCTTTTTTGCCTTTGTGCGAAGCCGATAAATGTCCCGCAGTTTTAACAGAATCTGGCATCACAATCCACTCCGTGGTAAAACCTATTTTCTCTAATGCTGTTCTTACCAGTTCACCACTTTTTCTTACACCTTCTTTATTCATCGTGCCACTATTGACATTCACTAACTCTGTCAGCAACGTGAAAGTTTCAGGCATTTGTTTGGTAACGGCTGCTAATATTTTCTTTTCTGCAGAACTTAGTTTTTGAGCTTTTGAACAAATTGACAGTAGAAGGAAACAAGATATAAGTAAGATGTATCGCAATGTGTTGGATGTTGGTGAACTGTAATTTAAGGTAAATAGCATTTATATTGGTTTTTCCCTCCGCTGTATTAGGCGTCTTCGCCTCATACCTGATTGTTGTTGCCTCCAGGCGACGTATATAAAAAATGCTTTACTGATTGCAGCATACGCAAAAAAAAATGCATCCCCATTCAGGATGCATCTATATAAAATAAGATAAAGAATCTATTATTGCTTAAGCAAGGGCGTTTACCTTCTTAGCCAGCTTACTTTTTAAGTTTGCCGCTTTGTTTTTGTGGATAACACCGGTTTTAGCCAGCTTATCAATCATACTTACTACAGAAGGAAGTTCTGCACCTGCTTCTTTTTTAGTAGTGATTGCTTTAAGGTCGCGGATAGCATTACGGGTAGTTTTGCCATTATAGCGATTCCTGTCTCTGCGCTTTGAAGCCTGACGCACATCCTTTTTCGTAGCTGTATGATTGGCCATCTGTAAATTTTTTGGACGGCAAAGGTATGGGCATCCATCATAAATTCCAAATTTTATACAGTAAAATCCTTCTTAGCGCGGTATTATGCCTATTTTACCAGTTTTAGAGGGCAGAAAAAATTATTCCCCTAAAACATGCGTTATACCGGTGCCTTTCATTTGTTAACTATGATGTATAAGTGCCTGTTTTTGACGCTTCTTTAAACATTCATATCGCTAAAAACATGTACTTTTATGCCTCTTTTCAAATAAATGCCCATGAAGGATTTTTCGTACATCACCAACTCCGATCCTGCATATATCGAAAACCTGTATAAAGATTTTGTTACAAACCCGGAAAGTATTGATCCGGAGTTCAAAAAATTTTTTGAAGGCTTTGATTTTGCGGTCGCTAACACAAAGCCACATGTTAACGGAACAAACGGAACAGCTACCAATGGATTGGCTGAAAAAAGCGCTTCCTCCGGCACTTATACAACTGCCGATGGGGTTGACTGGAAAAAAGAACTCGGCGCTTACAGGCTTATATTGGGGTACCGCAATAAAGGACATCTTATAGCTGATACCAATCCTATCCGCATTCGTAAAGACAGGGGAGCTAATCTTAACCTGGCTTTTTTTGGCTTTACGGAAGATGATATGGATAAGAATTTCTTCGCTGGTAATCTGATAGGGCTTGGTACTACTTCACTCAGGAAAATATTGGAACACCTCAAATCCTGCTACGCATCTCATGTGGGTATTGAGTTTAAATATATAAGCGATCAGAAAAAGGTGGATTGGCTTACTACAGAAATGGAGAAGAATTTTACCCAGCCTTTGCCGCTTAAAAAGAAAGAAAGGATCCTGGAAAAATTGAACCAGGGTGTAATGTTTGAAAAATTTCTTCACACTAAATATATAGGTCAAAAAAGATTTTCGCTCGAAGGTGGTGAAACCACCATACCCGCCCTGGATGCCATTATTAATAAAGTGGCAGAGTTTGGTATACAGGAAGTGGTGATAGGGATGGCACATCGTGGAAGGCTGAATATACTCGCGAATATTATGGGCAAAACATACAACCAGATATTCAGTGAATTTGAAGGAACAGGTAAGCTTGATCAAACGATGGGAAGCGGTGACGTAAAATATCACCTCGGCTTTGGTAGTTCGGTTAAAACCAGTGGAGATCAGTCCATGTATCTTAAGCTGATGCCTAATCCCTCTCACCTTGAAACAGTAGACCCGGTTGTGGTTGGTTTTGCAAGAGGAAGAGCCAATGTACTGCACGAAGCTAATTATGATAAAGTATTACCGATACTCATTCATGGAGATGCTTCCATAGCAGGTCAAGGTATTGTGTACGAAGTATTACAAATGTGCAAGCTGGGTGGTTATTACACCGGTGGTACTATTCACTTTGTGATCAATAACCAGATAGGGTTTACTACCGATTTTGATGATGCACGCAGCTCCGACTATTGTACTTCCTTAGCCGCGATGGTGCAGGCTCCCGTATTTCACGTAAACGGCGATGATCCCGAAGCGGTGGTAAAATGCGCTGAAATAGCAGCCCGCTACCGCAAAGAATTTCAAAGCGATGTGTTTATTGATATGGTTTGCTATCGCAAGCATGGACATAACGAAGGTGATGATCCTAAGTTTACACAGCCTACATTATATGCGTTGATTGATAAGCATCCTAATCCTCGGGAAGTCTATGTGAAATATTTATTGGAGCATGGCGAACCTGAAGCACAGGAACTGGCGAAAAGCATGGAAAAGAAATTCTGGGATGACTTACAGGATCGCTTAGACGAAGTAAAGCAAAATCCCCTGCCATATACTTACCAGGCACCTGATCAATGGTGGAAACAGTTGCGCAAGGCAACAGATGCTGATTTTGACCAATCGCCTGAAACGGCTATCAGCAAAGAAAACTTCACCGCTGTGTTTGATGCTATGATGAAGTGGCCGGATAATTTTACACCACTTCGTAAAGTGGAAAAAATAATCCAGGATAAAGTAAAATTGTTTGAAACCGAGAATAAGCTGGATTGGGCAACTGGTGAACTGATGGCTTACGGAAGTATTTTGCTGGATGGTAAAGATGTAAGAATGAGCGGACAGGATGTATGCCGCGGTACTTTCTCTCACCGTCATGCAGTGCTTCGCGATGAAAATACAGACGAACCATATAACCGTTTGAGTAGAATTGAAGGAGCGAAGGGCAAATACAGGATATTCAATTCTTTTTTAAGTGAATATGGAGTATTGGGTTTTGAGTATGGTTATGGAATGGCTAACCCTAATGCCCTGGTATTATGGGAAGCACAGTTCGGGGATTTTTGTAACGTAGCTCAGCCCATGATTGACCAGTTTATTGCTGCCGGTGAAGAAAAGTGGAACAGAATGAACGGTATTGTAATGCTGTTACCACATGGCTACGAAGGGCAGGGACCAGAGCATAGTTCTGCAAGAATGGAACGCTTTCTGCAAATGTGTGCTGAATTGAATATCGTTATTACCAACATCACTACTTCAGCAAATTTATTTCATGCGTTGCGTAGGCAACTGGCATGGCCTTTCCGCAAGCCACTCATTAATTTTTCGCCAAAGGCAAACCTGCGTCACCCCGGTACTTATTCCAAAGCAGAAGAATTTACCAGCGGCAGATTCAAAGAAGTGATTGATGATAGTTTTGTAACCGATCCTTCGCAGGTAAAAAAAGTGATCTTCTGCACCGGCAAAATATATTATGATCTGGCTGAAAAACAACAGAAAGATAACAGGCAGGATGTAGCATTGGTAAGAGTGGAACAATTATACCCGCTGCCATATAAGCCTTTGGCTGCTTTATACAGCAAATATGGCAAGGCAATATGGTACTGGGTGCAGGAAGAGCCACTGAACATGGGCGCTGCTTCATTTCTTCAGATGAATCTGAATGCCGGTCTGCGACAGTTAGGTCTGCCGGAAATTAATTACGGAGTTATAAGCAGAGAAAGTAGCGCTGCGCCTGCTACCGGCTTTATTAAAATCCATGCCCAGGAACAGGCGGAAATTATTGATACGGCATTTTCTATTTAATTTAGACGAACAAGATCAGCAAAAAACTAACTATAACATGATTGATATTAAGGTTCCGACAGTAGGAGAATCAATAAGTGAAGTAACATTATTAAAATGGGTGAAAGCAAACGGTGAATATGTTGAAAGGGATGAAGTGATAGCAGAGCTGGAAAGTGAAAAAGCAACCTTTGAAGTAAATGCTGAAAAAGCAGGTATATTAACCACTGCAGCTAATGAAGGTGATACACTCGCTATTGGTGCGGTACTGGCAAAAATTGATGAAACGGCGGCCAAGCCTGCAGGTAGTAATAAGTCAAAAGAAGTACCAGCAGCAAAACAGGAAGCTCCTAAAGCAGAAGCTGTCCAGGCATCAGCTCCCGCCGCAGAAGCAAAAGCTGTTGGAAAGGGTAAGGTTGATATTAAAGTGCCCACTATTGGGGAATCCATCACTGAAGTTACCTTGCTCAAATGGACAAAAAAAGAAGGTGAACTGGTTAAGCGCGACGAAGTGATTGCAGAACTGGAAAGTGAGAAAGCCACTTTTGAATTGAACGCCGTTGAATCAGGACAATTAAGCACTAAGGCAAAAGAAGGAGATGTAATAAAAATAGGAGATGTAATTGCCGTAGTAGATACGGATGTTGCCGTACCTGAGCAGGCACAAGTCGCTCAAAAAGCTGTTGTTGCTGAAAGTAAAACAGAAACTGTAAAACCTGCGGCTGCTGTTGCCCAACCGGCAGAAGTAAAAGCTACCCCGGTAGCTGCTGCCATCATTGCTGATAAAAAAATTGATCCTAAAAATATTACTGCCAGCGGTAGCGCCGGGCGAATTGTGAAAGGAGATGTGCTGGCGGCGCTGGCTAATCCCGGTAAAAAGGCGTTTAACGGGCATGAATTATTTGGCAGAAATGTGCGAAAAGAAAAATTAACCAACCTTCGCAAGACGATCAGTCGTAGATTAGTTGAGTCTAAGAACACTACAGCCATGCTTACTACTTTTAACGAAGTAGACATGACCCGCATAATGGACATCCGGAAGCTGTATAAAGATAAGTTCAAGGAAGTGCATGGAGTAGGGCTTGGGTTTATGAGTTTCTTTGCAAAAGCCTGTGCCATAGCTTTATCAGAATGGCCGGCTGTAAATGGA
This sequence comes from Agriterribacter sp., assembly GCA_047600465.1. Classification (GTDB taxonomy): domain Bacteria; phylum Bacteroidota; class Bacteroidia; order Chitinophagales; family Chitinophagaceae; genus Agriterribacter. Next base: position 48,965 of record JASGKU010000004.1, on the reverse strand, counting down.
ATGATTGATGGGGATGAACTGGTTTACCACGACTATGCTGATATCAGCGTGGCGGTAAGTACTCCAAGAGGACTTACCGTACCGGTTATACGAAATGTAGAAAGTTTAAGCATGGCGGATATTGAAAAGAAAGTAATAGAACTGGCAGGTAAAGCAAGGGATAATAAATTAACGTTAGAAGAATTGCAGGGCGGTACGTTTACTATTACCAATGGTGGTGTGTTTGGTTCACTGATGAGCACACCCATTATCAATCTGCCACAGAGTGCTATACTGGGTATGCACAAGATCCAGGAAAGACCGATGGCTATTAACGGGCAGGTTGTAATAAAACCAATGATGTATATCGCTTTGAGTTACGACCATAGAATTATTGATGGAAGAGAATCTGTGAGCTTTTTAGTACGAGTAAAAGATCTGTTGGAAAACCCGGAATTACTGTTGTTTGGCAAAGATCCGGTGAAGACGCTGCTGGAAGTGTAATTTTTTATCAAATACCATCTGCACTCCTTTATGAGAATAAGAAATGCGATTGCTATATCTTTTCTTGTTGGTACATTTTATTCCTGTCAAAAGGAATTAAGTGTAGAAAATGGCAATAACAGGGTGCAAGGGCTGTTGATTAAAGCAGTAGGCGTTACAGGTAGTGATACACTTACTACCGTTTATACTTACGATAACCTGAGCAGGCTGCAAACGGAAGTGTCTGAAGGTAAATCAGGTGGAGAACAGATCTATCAATACATTCGCTATACCCGCGATTTTACTACCCGCATCACAGATATCACACAACAATTAACACACGCGGGTGTAGTATATGATACCACGCGTACACATATCCATTATCCCGATCCTATTGCTTTTGAATATGATTATAGTGTCAGTACCTTTTCTTATTCTGGTTATGCGGGTTTCGATAGTACCAATTATGAATTTTCGGATTCGTTGATGAATACCAATGAAACATATACCTCTATCCCCGACCTTGGTATTCCCCCTACCTTATCAGAAAGAAATGTGTTTACATATGGAGCTGATAAAACACTCCAATCCCGCGATCTTTATTCATCCGTATCCTCACCTGATGGTTCTTTGCTTTTTACCACTACGTTTAATTATACGTACGGCGGTGGTGCAGATTATTTATGGTACACCACTAATGCTGCACAAAATTACCTGCTGGTGGGTATCCCCAACAGCGTAAATAAAAATGTGAGCCGGCTTGAAATAGTTGATCAAACAGGTACTTCGCAGGATATTACCATTTTAACCACGCTTGATGCAGGCGCAGATACTAAACCAACCTCTGGTACAGTTTCCGTAAATCCATTGAATAGAATAACCAAATACACTTTCTATTATCAATAAAATATAACGCCCTAAAACCCGACCGACTAATGAAAAAAATTTTATCACTGATATTATGCTCAGTTGTATTACTGTTTGCTTCATGCACTAAAGAAGCTTCAAAAGAGCAGGATCAACCAACGCCCCCTGATACTACAGGAAATAATGGCGGCAATGCTAAACTTTTAACAAGAATAGTTGATTATGAGCTGGATTATCCTGGAGATTCTACGATTACAGACTTCTATTACAATGAAAGGAATAAATTGATCAGAACAAAGGATCACTTTATTACTTTCAGAACGAATCTCGGGTATGAGGATAATGAATATATTATTTACCGTGATGCGAATGATATTGTAAAGCGGGTGGCTATTATGGCTTCACATTACGAGTGGTCTGTTTTTACTAAAAAAGACAGTACTATTTATGATGTAGTATATGACCCCGTATCCAAACATTATAAGTATGCAATATGGACTGCCAATTTTGAATATGCAAATCCTCCTTATGATGACTTTATTCGTGATAGCATAGTTTATACTTATAACAGCAATAACCAAATTGTATTGTGGCAATCATTCAGAAAGGATAAAAACACAAACGTTCTTTTTGAGGCAGAGAGGAGGGAATATGATTTTGACGCTAAAGGAAATATGATAAAGGTGAGGTACAATGAGAATTATGATAACCAGGGAGATCCTTTATCGGAAGATATAATTGAGTATGACGATAAAATCAATCCGCGCAATTTTGGGATGGAAGGTTTTTTGTTTGGTGTTTATTCTTTTTCATGGCCCACACCAAACAATCCTGTCAAATCTGAAGATGGCGAATTGCATTACACTTATGATAAAGACAATTATCCTGTTTTGGGAGAATCAGCATCTCCAGATGGAGGTTATAAGACATTTTTTTACTATAAATAGAATTGACTAAATTACTAATCATGAAATTTCTGCGACCTATACCAGCGTTGATGATATTATTAGTTTTCTTTTCCTGCGGAAAAGAACAATCTGTAGAGAAGAAAGAGCAGGCTCCCGGAGATAGTACAGACGTGCCTTCAGAGGGTACCTTGCTCATAAGAGAGGTTACCCGTGCTGATGGTGCTGCTGATTCCACTGTGTATACATTCAGTTATGATACGCAAAAAAAGATTACTAAATTAAAAATTGGCCATGAAGGAATGGGAAACCAGGCTTATGCAAATGAAGAGCTCAGGCTTTACAGAAATAGTAATGGTGTAGTAGAACGCTTTGTAGATTATGTAACTTACTATAACAATGGGCAGGATCCGGATAGTGTAGTATATATCATGCATCTGAACGCTCAATCGCAATTTACATATGCTATAAGAACCTATTACAGATCAAACGGTGCTCAAACCAGAGACAGCCTGATGTATGGATACAACGATAAAGGATTAGTCAATTTATTCCAGGCGTATTCGCTGGGCGATGATGATAAATATTTTGAATCGCAGCGTTCCCAATATACTTATGATGCCAAAGGAAATATAACTGTGTTTAATATACTTTTCAGGGATGATGCTAACAGCACTGACCCGCCACAGATATTTAACTATGAATATGACGACAAGACTTCTGCAGCTAATTTTGGAAAAGATATTGTTATTACCGGACTTACTTTGGAAGGATTGACTTCTCCTTCCAATCTTGTGAAACTAACGGAAATAGGTGGAGACAACCAGTCTGCTACGTTTGTTTATACTTACAATAATAACAATCAACCCACTGTTGCAATTGTGAATGATTTCCTTAATAGCGGAACCGCCACTATAAAATACTATTATCAATAATTCACCGTCAGTTAAATACTGCATTTTTGCAGCGTGAGCAGATATCATTCATACCTAAATACATCGGTCATAATTATAAAACAGTATGATGGAGAGATACCATTGTCTGTTTTTTTGAAATCATTTTTTGCCGCGGATAAAAAATACGGATCAAAAGACAGGAAGCAGATCAGCCATTTGTGTTATTGTTTTTTCAGAACCGGTAAAATATTTTCAAAGCTTGATCTGCGCAATGATGAAGCGCTGAAAGAAAGCATACTCACCGGGTATTTTTTATGCAGCGCACAACCATGTGCATTGCTTGAACAATTAATGCCCGGCTCAAATGAATATGTGCATTTGTCATTAGAACAGAAATGCGCATTTGCAAAAACTAATAGTAAGTATATTCCGGCAGATGTTCTTATCGACCCACTACTTGTATTTCCATGGAAAGAGGCACAGAGTAATACGATTGATCATGCGGCTTTCTGTGCATCTTTTTTTGTACAGCCCGATCTGTTTATCCGCATAAGACCCGGTTATCAAAACAAAGTTGAACATGCGCTTACCGCTGCACAAATAACTTATGCAGATATGGGAAACGGTTGTATTGCCTTACCCAATCATACCAAAATTGATGAATTATTAGAGGTAGATAAAGAAGTAGTAATACAGGATGTAAGTTCTCAGCGAACAGCAGTGTTATTACAATCTATTGCAATAGCAAAAAAAATGGAGGTGTGGGATTGTTGCGCTGCCAGCGGTGGCAAATCTATCTTAGCCAAAGATGTATTAAATAATATAACACTTACGGTATCGGATATACGTCCTTCTATTTTGTCAAATCTCGCCAAACGATTCACTCGCGCCGGAATACAATATTATAAGTCGAGTGTTATAGATCTCTCTGTTAATTACGTTTCAGTGCCTGGCTCATTTTACGATCTCGTAATCTGCGATGCGCCTTGCTCCGGATCAGGAACCTGGAGCAGAACACCTGAGCAGCTTTTTTGTTTTCAGTATGAAAGGATAGAACATTATCAATCACTTCAAAAAAAAATAGTATCAAATGCCCTGCCTGCTGTAAAAAAGGGCGGACATCTTTTGTATATCACCTGCTCCGTTTTCAAACAGGAAAATGAAGAAGTGGTTAATGAAATAATTAAAATCAACAATATGCAACTGGTAGAAATGAAAATTTTAAAAGGATACAATGAAAAGGCAGACAGCATGTTTGCTGCACTGCTACAGAAAACATAACCATAATCTGCAATTACGCGCTTATTGTTTTACCAGTCTCAATACACGACTATTGGCTTTGTCTTTATACTTTAACCAGTAAACGCCTGGTGCCAGGTTTGCAACATTGCTGAACATGAATGATTGGGCAGTACCGGCCTGCACGCTTACTGTTTTTGTTAATGCAGTGGCACCTGTTGTTGTGTATAAAATAAAAAAGGCATCATCGGTAACGGTTGGTTTTACCAGCACATTAAAGCTGCTGGTGAAAGGAACCGGGTAAGCTTTAATCCAGTCGTCTCCCAATATGCGGTCAACATTTTGTTGTTGTCTTTTTGCATCCAGCAGGTTGTATGCTATACGCATGTTTGGTATGCCATAGCCAATGCGGTCGTCAGGATTATTATACTTGCTGGAGCTTTTTTGTATAGCATCCCTTATATCCATGTTGGTAAATTCGGGAAATGCCTGCCACAAACAGGCAACCAATCCTGCAAGATTTGGATTAGCGAGAGAAGTTCCACTCAATGCGCCTGTTGGATTTCCATCAAGCCCCGCCACAACGGTATTAGATCCTACCGACGCAACATCGGGTTTTATTCTACCATCTGCAGAGGGTCCATAACTGGAGAAATCTGAAGGTTGTCCTGCATATGTTACAGAGCCAATAGATAATACATGTTCTGCATCCGCAGGCGTGCTTATATAATGCCATTCGCTGGTGCCGGAATTTCCTGCACTAACGGTTACGAATATTCCTTTTTTTGTTGCCCATTCAGCAGCCCTTGCACAAATGGTAGTTTTGCCATCCATTTGCGCATACGTATAATCTAATGATGAATCATCAAATGTGCTGTAACCTAAAGAAGTTGTAATCAAATCAACACCAAGGCTATCTGCTCTTTCTGCTGCTGCAGCCCAGTTTTGTTCTTCAACCGGAAATTCTGAGTACACATCTTCTGTTCTGAATAAATAAAATTTTGATTTAGGCGAAGTGCCAACCATAATTCCTGGACGATTGGCCGCGATAGTAGAAAAACATACCATGCCATGATAATGTTCTTCAGTTACACTGGTTTTATTGGCTACAAAATCCCACGTGCCTAAAACCTGGTTGTTGAGGCGTACGCTATCGAATGCCGGATTGGTATCATAATGATAAAATCCACCATCAAGAATGGCAATCGTCATTCCTTCTCCTCTGAATCCTTTATTATGCAAAAATTCTCCTTCGTGAATATTGATCTGATTATAAGAACTGCCGTAATTGAAATAATCATTTACGCCTTGTATACCGTTTGCTTTTTTTGATGGCAGCTTCTTTCTTACCAGTTTATCATCAGGGTCTTTTATTCTTGCTGCAACTCTTGGCGCTATGCCTTTAAACGATTGAACAAATGGAAACTGTTGGATCTTATCCAACGCTGCAGCATCGGATGTTTGTATGAGCACCTGGTTGAGCCATTTTGATGAATTGAGCACAGTTACTGCACCTGCATTTTGTAAACTATCTATATAAAAAGGATTGATAGGTAAATCTGTACTATCAATATTAATACTTTGTTTCTGCCTTCTTGTAATGGCTTTTGCAGAAAGATACGCAGATGGATTATTGAGTGTGAAAGGCGAATTGTTTTTGTCTTTTAAAACAATAATGTATTTTGAAAACTGGGCATTGGCTCCTGTAACAAACAGGAACAACATGCTGATCATACATAAATAAATTCTTTTCATAGGAATAAAGGATAATTGAATGATAAATCAATTATGTTCAAGCATGGTTAGCTTTATGCCATAGCCCGAATACGAATGCGGTGCAAGCGTATCACAAATAGCATATCCGTTTTTGGTAGCTGCCAATGAATCGCAGTTTACATTCACGGGGCAGGTCAACGGTTGAGGCTCCCCGGGAACGATCATGCGACAGTTTTGCAGTGTTAACTGAATAACATACACCCAATGTAAAAAGTCCTTATATACTAATCCAACATCTTTGGCATATACTTCCACGCTGTAGGTACTGTCTGCATAACTAACAGGATTTGCAATAGGATCGCCTGTTGCCTCATCTGCCTGTAAAACAGTAACTGTATTATCTATGGTGTTGTTATTTACGATAAAAGCTTCGCCTGTGTTGGCGTATGTATAATTCCATCCGTCTAAATAAGCATTGCTCAATTCTGATCCTGTGCCACTTTCATCTGCACCGGTAAAAATATATTTGTTGCCCGCCCAGTAATAATCATTTCTTACAGGTGAAACCATTTTAATGAAACGCATATTATCTGCCACATACTCCACAGAATTTTGCAAAATAGTTACCATAAATGTTGCATTATCTGCCCAGTCAGTAGTTCCTGCGCTGTCGCGGATCATTCTGCGTATACGAAAACTGGGTCTTCCCAAATTATCCGTAATAGCAGCATCAACAATATCTCTCACCTGGTAAGTATGCACTTCACGCACCTGGGCAAAATTGGTAAACACTACAGAGTCAAGTCGGTACTGAATATATTTTCCTACTTCCATTGGGTAATAATCAGCCACTACGCCACCTGTGTATGTTTCTGTTTGTTTTTTACAGAACGATAAAGTGCATAACAACGCTAATGTTGAAAGAAGAAGGATGTTTTTTCTTATTCTTGTCATATACAGGCTTGCGAATAGTTTTATTACAGGCTCATTTATTCATTAAAATGTTGCATAAAGATACCTGAAAAATAAAAAGACTTTAAAATGAATGATTACCTAACGCTTTGATAAGCATTTTATTGCGACAAAAAAACAAATGCAGAAATATATGTTTTTGCTTAAGGAACTTACGCGTTTCTCATAATGATGCCACCTCCAATAACATCGTCTCCCTCATAAAATACAGCGCTTTGCCCGGGTGCTATTCCTTTTACCTGGTGATAAAAACGCACTCCAATGCCTTTTTCATCATTATAAAGGGTTGATACGGCACCCTTATCCTTATATCGTATTTTGGTAATGGCTTCCATGCCATCGTGAATGCCATCGTATTTTAACCAGTTGAGTTTGGTAACAATCATTTCCTGCCTGTTAAGGTCTTCTTCATCGCCCAACACAACCGTATTGGTTTCAGGAATGATCTGCGTAACATAGGCTGGTTTTCCCAGAGCTATATCCAATCCTTTGCGTTGCCCGATGGTATAAAAAGGATACCCTTTATGTTGCCCGATAATCTTGCCCGAAATATCTACAAAATTACCGCCTGTTACTTTTTCTTCCAGGCCTTCCACCTTGCGTTTTAAAAAACCACGATAGTCATTATCAGGCACAAAACATATTTCGTAGCTCTCACTCTTCTTTGCCAGTTCAGGATAACCAAAATCGTGCGCCATCTGGCGGATCTGCGTTTTACGATATTTGCCCAGTGGTAATAAAGTACGGCTCAATAAATCCTGCTGCAAACCCCACAACACGTAGCTCTGATCTTTTGTTTCATCCAAGCCTTTGCTGATATAATATCTTCCGTTAGTGTGCTGATGAATATTGCCATAATGACCCGTAGCAATATATTCACAACCCAATGCATCAGCGCGTTTTAAGAGTGCACGCCATTTTATATGTGTGTTACACATTACGCAGGGGTTGGGCGTGCGACCTGCCATATATTCTTCAACGAAGTTGTCAATCACAGCATCTCCAAATTCATTTCGTATATCCAGTATATAATGTGGAAATCCGTGTTCTACGGCCGCCATGCGGGCGTCGTTAAAACTATCAATATTGCAACAGCCGGTTTCTTTTTTACTGGTGCCGCCAGAGCTGGCATAGTCCCAGGTTTTCATGGTGATGCCCACTACTTCATATCCTTCTTCATTCAGCATAAGTGCTGTAACGGTACTATCAATACCGCCGCTCATTGCCACTAAAACTTTTCCTTTACGGCTCATAACGCTACATTTTCAGCCTGCAAAAATACAAAGCCGTAAGCAATCGGCAATGAGCTATCAGTCTTCAATACAAATAGCCCAAAGCTGATAGCTGAAAGCTCAATCTATTCTAAACGTAACGGGTTGTTTAGGAAACGCTTTTACTTTCACACTTAAGGCTTTAAAAAACGTCCTTTACCTACATCTCCCGAGGAAGAAATGATTTGATAGATGTAAATTCCACTAAGCAAATTGAATACAGTTATATCATATGTATGTGAGCCCGCGTCAAGCTGACCAAGATTGTAGTTTCCTGCAGGATGACCATTTTGATCAAATATTTTTATAGTCGTATTCCCTGCTTTTAACAAGTCAAATTTTAGGGAAGCTTTATTGGTTACAGGATTAGGAATTACGGAAGATACAATGCCAGGGCCTGATGTTCTCCCACTTAGGGTCGAGTCAGTATTAATGTATTGAAACAAACTGCCGTTGTCTCCGCCAATCCAACCATAGTTTGAATCAACCATATATATTGAATAGAGGTTGTTTGTTGTGATAGTTGTATCTAACTTCCATTGCTCTCCATTGTATTTGAAAATTGTTCCGTCCTGTCCAATTATCCAGCCGTGATTTTTGTCCGTAAAATAAATATTGAACAAATGCTTATTGGTATTAATATCCACACGCGTCCAGCTTTTTCCATCGTATTTTAATAAAGTGCCGTTAAACCCGGTACACCATGCGGTCACTGAATCAATGGTAAATACCGATCCCAACACCTCATTTGTAGGAGAAACATACTTTTCCCATTCATCGATTTGATAATTATATTTTGCAATTAGACCAGAGTCACCAACTACCCATCCATTGTGATTATCTGCAAAATGGATTCCATTTAAAACGGTTGTTTTGAAAGTGTTGTATTCTTTAACCAATTTTCTATTCTCAATATGTGCGATATAGTTATCAGACAGGCCATTAAATCCAGTCAAAAAAATCGAAGTATCAGCAAGCATATGCATTTTGGTGATAAAACTAAACGGCAACATGTCTGGATATGTCGGGAAAAAAAACGTTTCATCATTATTAAGGTATTCTAAAAATAGCCGACCATTAGCGAAGGCAATATTTTCATTGAAAATTTTAACATCCTCACCATAAACTTCATCCTTCATTATCGGTATAGAGTCTGGCCAGTCGGAAGTAGGGGGTAAGTTAATTCTGGCGCCATTAATTCTCATATGCTTTCTTCCTAACCCAGCTACATTTACAATAGTTTGATCATATGGAAGTACTCTTGCCGTATCCAGGTATTCAAGTGAATGTGCATACCAGCGATCGTTTTTGTACTGCAGTATCGAATAAGGATTGTTGGTTTTCTGTTGCTGGTAACCAGGCTGTTGTTGATTGCATAGGCTCCAGATTGTATTGGTGTCTATACATTTTACATTTACCAAATCAGAATATTCACCCTGGGCAATATTCCATGTGCCACTTTTGAAGACCATATATTTTTTACCTGCACCAACACATACTCCAAAATTATCGTTCATCATTGATATACTTGAAAGTGGGAATGGCGAGCCACCTGGAAAAACTTCGTTCCATTTATTTTGTTCCTTATCTAAGGTATATAGATTCTTACTTCCAGTTATAAATGCTTTACCTGAAGGAGTGATTTCAATTGACGTGAATTTGTCTCTAAAGTAGGTATGATCAAACCATTGTTTATTCTTATATTCTAAAACAAAACTAATATAGTTCGAATCAACATCTGAAGCATAGTATCCTATGGCCCATCCATGTTCTTTACTATCAAAATGTACTCCAACAAGGTCAGAGCCAGGAAAAATCCTGGAAGGCATTGCAGTATCTCCGGAAATCTTAAGCACTGCACCTTCTGTTCCCACAGCCCAACCATTTGTCGAATCAATCATGTAAATACTCTGGAGCATATACGATTCATCTACATTGTATTTTTTGAAAGATTGACCGTCATATTTCATCAAAGTGCCCCAATAACCCGCGAAGTAGGTATTGCGCGAATTTATTGTAGAAACCCCAAAGATGTGAGTACCATAAGGTTCATTGTATATAGGCAGCCATGTTCCACGATCAAATTTTAATATCATCGTCATTCCAACAACAAATCCGTTGCTTGAGTCAGAAAAATCTATGGCTTGAGGATTGATGTTCTCAAATAAACTTGTTACAGTATATTTCAAATCTCTTTTACGCCATTGTGCTGAGGCAAATGTGGAAATACATAAGCATAAGAGCAAGCAATATTTAATTCTCATAAGTCAGGGTTTATTTACGTCCGAAAATAATACTAAAACCAGTTATGTCAAAAAGAGCCACAGAAGAAAGTCTGACTTTTTGAGCATAAATCCGTAAAGATTTGGCATTTATTAGATTATACAATTATAATGTTAGAATAGTCTCTTAAAGAGGTTGTTCAATTATATTTGTAAGACAGGATTGGATATAATATTATAATAGTCGGATTAGCGTAATTCCAGCGATTTAAACTTCCCATTAGCGCTGCGGTGTAGCACATAGTAAGCTGGCGCTGGTTTGGTAGTACGAGCCAGGTAGCGTAGCCAGACCAATGCTTAAATGTTACTTGTTTTGCCACAACATCAGGTGCAAGTTTATTGCCGTATTATTTATGCAGCAAGGCAGCAGGTCTGTCTAAGCACAGAGCCATGCTACCAAACCTGCGCCAGAGTAGAATGCTTTATTCGCCAGAAGATGACTGCATAAACTACTTTTTTTATGTAGTAATTTTTTTATTGATTTTTTGTGCAACCGATTGAGAAAAATGACCACACAAAATCTCAATCGTTTGCATGCTGTAAACCTGCTGCAAATACGACTTCCTGCACCTTTGACAACAAATTCATAATACTATAGGTACAGCGTATGATAAACTAATTTTCTATTTTTGTTTCATGCGAAATGATACGCAAGTAGATTTTTTGTTTCATGATGTTTGCTTCAACAGTAGCCTTAAGTCGTATGAGAAGCTATATGAACTACTTTGCTCAAGGCTTATTCATTTCTCTGCAGGTATAGTAAGTTCATTCCAGGTGGCTGAAGAAGTTGTGTCTGATGTTTTTATAATGATCTGGCAAAAAAAGCATCAGCTTACAACCGTGAAACAGCCATTGCTGTATATATATGTATGCACCCGCAATTTGTCTATCAATAAGCTTTCGCAGCATAAAGGAAATAATATTCCTTTCGACAGCCTTGATAAAGATGCCTTATCTATGATGCCCGATATTGAACAGAGGATTGTATCAAGCGATGTAGCAAAAATAATAGAGCGGGCAATCAGGGAATTACCCGGAAAGTGCCAATTGATTTTCAGGCTTATTAAAATAGATGGACTAAGTTATAAAGAAACAGCTTCGCTCCTGGACATCTCTCCTAAAACAGTAGATGCCCAGTTAGCCATCGCCATCAAAAAATTGTCAGCTACCATCAGGTTGCACATGCCGGCAGATCTTATTGCTTCTTACTTCAGGAATTAATTTTTTATTTTTTTAGGGAATTTCTTTTCGATAGCCTGTCTATGTATACTACATGGAAAGGAACGAACAAGATAATGAAAGGCTTTGGACATTGATGGCTCGTAAAACGGCCAAAGAAATTACACCTGAAGAAGAAAAAGAATTGGCTGACCTTCTGCAGGAACACCCCTATGCAATGTATACGCAGGAAATTATTGATCAGCACTGGAACGATGCATATAAAAATTTACAGGAAAATGATATTGATAATTTTTTCGCGAAACACCAGAAACGCTTACAGGAAGCTGAACAGGAGCGTGTTGTAAATGAAATTGTATTATCTGTAAACGAAGATGAAGTAAAAACCAAATCATTCCCGCTCTGGCGATATCTTTCTGCTGCAGCGGTTTGTGCACTGGTAGTATTTACAGGATGGATGTGGTTAAAGCCTTCAGCACCAGTGCCTGTGCAGGTTGTAGCTGAAACGATGGAACAGGTTGCTACACCTAAAGCATCCCGTTCGCAAATTGTATTATCGGATGGAACAAAAGTTTGGTTAAATGCTGATAGCAAGCTCAGCTATCCTAAACAGTTTGATGATAAAAAAAGAGAAGTAACACTAGAGGGTGAAGCGTACTTTGATGTAGTAAAAAATGATGCAAAACCTTTTTATGTACACACAAAAAATTTTCAGATAAAAGTGGTAGGAACCGCATTTAATGTTAGAGCGTATAAAGACGAGCCCAACGCGGAAACATCTTTAATACGTGGCCTTGTAGAAATAGAAGTGAACAAAAATAAGGACCATGTTGTTGTATTACATCCCAATGAAAAATTAACCATTCCAACTCCGTCATATCAAAAGGCAATTGATACAACAGGTAACAGAAAGAATGCATCCGGCGAAGAACCATTAGAGATTAAGAAAACCGCAGTTACTAGTATGAAAGATGAAGCAAATACAATTTCAGAAACAGCATGGGTAGATAATAAACTCGCTTTTAAAAATACATCTTTCGAAAGAATTGCACAGTCGTTGGAAAAATGGTTCGGAACAGAAATCAAATTCAGGAATGAAAGCAAGAAACATCTTAATCTCAGCGGAACTTTTGAAGAAGAAAATATTGACCAGATATTAAAAGCATTTCAATTAACAGGAAGACCATTTACGTACGAAAGAGACAGCAATGGCGTGATCTGGATTCAATAATACACTATACTTATTCTTATAACCAAAACTAATTAAATGATACAACCCAATACTACCTGATCTTTTATTACCGCATATAAGATTTACCTGAAATACTATCAAAAAAAACGGGAAATGGAGCAAGCATTTCCCGCAGAATGATGGTAATAGAATACTCATGTCTTGAAACAAAAAATTCTTTAACCAACAAACCAAAGGTAATGCAAAAAGAAGTAAGACTGAACCCGTTCCGCCTACAGCGGGGCTTTAGAAAAGTGTTCCTGATTATGAAACTAACTGCTTTTTTCCTTTTTGTATTGTGTTTGCACGTTAGTGCCCGCGTACACTCACAAAAAATATCACTCAGCCTTTCCAAGGCAAGTTTGATAAAAGCGTTTTCCATCATTGAGAAAAATACAAAATATCGTTTTGTATACAATGATGAATATATTCCTTATAGCCACAAAGTAAGCGTAGAAGCCAAAGAATTATCCATTTCGCAGTTATTAAACAACATATTGGGCAATACTCAATTGGGTTTTCGCATGATGTCGGAAAACCTGATTGTAATAGCACCGGCAGGCTCCGAAAAAGTTGATATTACCGTAACGGGTAAAGTAGTAAACTCTTTGAATGAGGCTTTGCCTGGAGTAACGGTGCAATTGAAAAATACGAAAATCGCTGTTTCTACCGATACAGAAGGGAAATTTGAGATCAAAGTTCCTGAAAATGCTGTGCTGGTGTTTTCTTTTATTGGTCATGAAACACAGGAAATACCCGTTGATGGGCGAACTTCTATCAACATTACTCTCGGCGCTGCAGAAAATTCAATGAATGAAGTAGTAGTGGTGGGATATGGATCTTCAAAGAAGATCAATGTTACCGGTGCTGTAGATCAGATATCAGGCAAAAAACTGGCAGAAAGACCCATTGCCAATCTTTTCCAGGGATTGCAAGGTATTAGCCCGGGGTTAAATATTACCTATCCCGGTGGTCGCCCCGGCGCTACTCCTTCTATTAACATCAGAGGTATAACAACCTTAACAGGTGGTGGTTCTCCTCCTTTGATTATTATTGACGGTATTGCTTCAACTGTTGATGATATCCTGAGATTAAACCCACAGGATATCGGTTCAATGTCTGTTTTAAGAGATGCTGCATCGGCTGCTATATATGGTGCGAGAGCTGCTTTTGGAGTAATACTCATTACTACCAAAGCGGGTGCCAGTGGTGGAAAACAGAGAGTGAGTTACAACAATTATTTTTCATGGTCAAAGCGTACTGTGTTGCCTAACCAGATTACAGATCCTTATATCTATTCAAGAGTATTAGAAACGGCTACTGATAATACACCATGGGATTATGTAAACTATTCAGACTATCAGTATCAATGGGCCAAAGAACGTTCAGAAAATCCATCTGTTGAAGATACAAGAGTTGACCCCAATGATCCTACCAAATGGATATATATGGGAAGCAACAACTGGAACGATTATTTTTTTAATAAAGCCAGTGCATCTCAAAACCATAGCATCTCATTCAGTGGTGGATCTGAAATAGGTAAAGGAAAACCTTTCGGTTATTTGTTATCTGCAGACTGGACAAAAGAAAATGGCTTGAATAAATTAGCCAAAGATGATTGGAACCGTTATGGATTGAGAGCAAAAATCAACTTTACTCCACTTAAATGGTTTAAGGTAGAAAACAATCTCAATATATATCAAACCATCACCGATGAACCATCTTACAATATCACAGATCTGTATTACCTGCAACCTACACAGGTTGCTGTAAATCCGGATGGTACATGGGCTAATACAGATGCGGGAAGATTAGGAGCGAAACTTGTAGATGGAGGACGCAATACATCAACCCGTTTTGGTTTTCAGAATATTTTACGAGGAACCGCCAGTTTTCTGAATAATGATTTACAGATAGTAGGAAGCGCAAGTTTTAAAAGAGAAATATGGAAGTACAATACAGACTTCCGCAAGTATAAAATTGGATATGGACCTGAAGATATCCGAGAGGAAGGAGGTAATGGTTCCGTGGCCGCTACCAATGGTATAGTAAAACATGATGTGTATGATTTGTATGCTACTTATAATAAAACCATTGCTACAGATCATGCATTCAAATTGATTGCAGGTTATAACCAGGAAGAATACATATGGTCATATGAAGGCGTATCACGAGACAGACTTATATCTTCGTCTCTTCCATATATTTCTTTAACTACCGGCGAAAATCCTGCACTCTCTGCTGATTACAGCACTTATGCTTTACAAAGTGTTTTTGGAAGATTGAATTATACTTTTAAAAACCGTTACATCATAGAAGCCAATGGACGTTATGATGGTTCATCAAGATTTCCCAAGCAACGACGCTGGGGCTTTTTCCCATCTGTTTCAGCAGCGTGGATAGCCAGCGAGGAATCTTTTTTTAAATCGTTGGAGGATAAGGTATCATCTCTTAAATTCCGCGCATCTTATGGTGACCTGGGAAACCAAAGCGTTTCAAATTTTGGTTTTATTCAAACATTACCAACAACAACATCTTCTTATTTAATCAACAACACAATGCCCACTGTTATTGCCGGTGCTCCGCCATTGAGTGTTGATCCTGATACTTATACATGGGAGAAAGTAACCACTTTTAATGTAGGAACTGATATTGGTTTGTTGAAAAACAGGGTACAGGTTGCCTTTGATTATTTTGTTCGTAAAACTATTGGTATGCTTGGTCCTGTTAGTGAAGCGCCTGCTGTGTTAGGGACCGCGCCACCTGTGCAGAACGTGGCTGATCTTGCTACAAAAGGATGGGAGCTTACAGTTGGTTACAGAGATAATTTTGATCTTGCTTCTAAACCATTTTCATTTGGTATAAAAGTTTTTGTTTCTGATTCCAGGTCAAAAATCACCAAATATAAAAATGATCAGTTATTGCTTTCCAGTTATAGAAAAGGACAGGAGATAGGTGAAATATGGGGGCTGCAGAATAATGGTTACTTTACTAACCAGGCTGAAATAGACGCATTGAACGAATCTGCAATTGTACCCTGGGGTGCATTGGATATTGTGCCGGGTTGGCCAAAATATGTTGATCAAAACAAAGATGGGTTGATTGAACAAGGAAATACAGTTACAGATCCCAAAGACCTCAAAATAATTGGCAACACAAGCCCGAGATACAGGTTTGGTGTAAATCTTGATTTTGATTGGAAAAATATTGACTTGTCTGTGTTTCTTCAGGGCGTAGGCAAGCAGGATTTTTATCCACGTCACTATCTTTTCTGGGGACCTTATCAACAGCCTTATGCAGGTATTTACGAATGGAATCTTGATTACTATCGAGGTGCTGCTGAAACCGGAGCTGATAGAGACAGGCACTCTGCATCATATATTGCCGCCGGTCTTGCAGATGCTAATACCAATTCATATTTTCCTGTTTTGCAATCATGGCTGGCAGATGCCAACTATGGCGCAGGGTTAGATATTCCTCAAACAAAATATCTTTTAAATGCTGCGTATCTGCGCATTAAAAATGTAACAGTAGGTTATACCATTCCTAATAGTGTTACAAAGCGTTTTAAAGTAAGCAGGTTGAGAGTATTTTTTACCGGCGAAAACTTATACGAATTTTCAGCTATAAAAAAATACATTGATCCCGAAGCAGTGGCTGATGGATATGGATGGGCATACCCTTATCAACGCAAATATGCATTTGGTATCAACCTCGATTTTTAATAATTGAGATGTTTTGTAGATAGATCGTTAAACAGAAAAATGTTTGTATGAAAAAGTTTATCAATCAATATATTTTTTTAATCTGCGTGATAAGTGTATTCGCATCATGCAAGAAGGATTTCATGGATCGTTATCCGCAAACTTCGGTACCTCCGGAATTATTTTTTAAGTCGGAAGAAGATCTTTCTCTTTATATAAATGGGCTTCTCACCATACCTGGCAGAGAAAATTACCTGGAAGACCAGGATACAGATGATAAAGCCACCACAGGCGCTATGGAAATAAAATCCATTATGACCGGAAATCCGAGTTCTCAGAACATTACTTCTGGGTGGACCTGGAGCAGGCTCAGAGATGTTAATTATTTTCTTGATAATTATTCAAAGGCTGAAGTTTCTGATGCTGTAAAGAATCATTATGCAGGCTTGGCCCGTTTTTACCGCGCATTATTTTATATTGATAAAGTAAAGCGTTATTCAGATGTGCCGTGGTATTCGAAGACACTTAATCCCTCTGATACTACAGATCTATACAAGCCCCGTGATCCCCGTGCGATGGTAATGGATAGTGTGATGGCTGATCTTGCTTTTGCTGCAGCCAACGTAAAAGAAGATGTTCCAACCGGAACGCCTAATGTTTGGGTGATGAAAATAGTACAGGCAAGAACTGCATTATACGAAGGAACCTACCGCAAATATCATCCGGAATTAGATCTTGCGGCTACTGCCAATGCATTTTTGCAAACAGCCATGCAGGTGAGTGAGGAAATTATCAATTCAGGCAACTTTGAGATTTACAATACAGGACAGCCACAGTCAGATTATGCAGCGCTTTTTTCAAGCAATAGTCTTGCTGCAAATAAAGAAGTATTACTCGCCAGTATTTATGACCAGGATCTGAAACGCAGTGGTGGCAATGGTAATATTCTTGATTATGAAATGTCGCCGACCGCGATCTTATTCAAACATATTTGATGAAAGATGGCAGCAGGTTTACTGCACAAGCTGGTTATGAAACTTTTGGATTTGTTCAGGAATTTCAAAACCGCGATCCGCGGCTTTCTCAAACGTTGTTTTATCCTGGTTTTATTTTGGCTACCAATGCGCCTAACCCAAGACCATACGTACAACGGCTTAATAAAAATTTTACGGGCTATCATCAACTGAAAGGATATATTAATAGTACAGATTCAAAAGTTATAGCAGGAGCTGATTTCCCTGCTTACCGCTATGCGGAAGTATTACTTACATATGCAGAGGCAAAAGCAGAATTAGATGATCTGTCGCAAGGAGATCTTGATATATCTGTGAATTTGATACGTGCAAGAGCTGGTCTTCCAGATCTTGATATGGCAATCGCAAATGGTAACCCTGATCCGGTATTGGCTGCTAAATATCCCAATGTGTCTGGTAGTAATAAAGGAGTATTGCTGGAAATCCGCAGGGAGAAAAGAGTAGAATTTGCCATGGAAGGATACAGGTTTGATGATTTGATGAGATGGGGTGCCGGTAAGGAGTTAGAAAAAATTCCTGAAGGGATGTATTTTCCGGGACTAGACAAGTATGATCTTACAGGTGATGGAATAGAAGACATTAAACTGATAGATAAAGACACATCCATTCCGCCTGCAGATCAACAGGAGCAGAACTCACTGGGAATAACACTGGTGTATTATAAAGCAGGAAGCTTTGGTGATAATGTTACGGTATACCTTAAAAATGGTACAGCCGGAGGCACAACTGTAACAGAAGTTACACCACGCGAATTTATTGATCCCAAGTATTATTATCGTCCTATTCCGTTTAACCAGGTTAATTTAAACCCTTCGCTCAAGCAATTGTTCGGATGGCAATAGTTTAATAAATTGTTGTAAAACCGGGAAGTCAATATAGTTTCCCGGTTTTTTAATACATTAGAACACTACTTATATATTTTAGCACTCAACTTTTTAATATTGTATATTGTTTATAATAAACAGTCCAAAAAATCAAAAGAATGAAAAATAGTATCCTGTTATTTTTTCTTTTATGCATTGGAGTTACGCTTCATGCTCAAAATAAAAAAGCTGTTTTTGTAATTGTTGATGGCATCCCTGCCGACGTAGTAAAAAAATTAAATACACCCTCTTTAAATGCTATTGCAAAGGAAGGTGGCTTTGCTTATGCACATGTGGGTGGAGAAAGAGGTGGATATTCTGAAACGCCTACCATATCTGCCGTTGGCTACAATAGTTTGCTTACTGCAACCTGGGTGAATAAACATAATGTATGGGACAATGATATTGTTGCGCCCAATTATAATTACTGGACCATATTCCGCTTTTTAAAAGAACAGTATCCGCAAAAAAAAGCGGCAGTATTTTCAAGCTGGGAAGATAATCGTACAAAACTGGTGGGTGAAAACTTAGCAGCAACCGGTAACCTGAAACTCGACTATCACTTTGATGGACTGGAATTAGATACCGCCAAATATCCGCACGATAAAAAGAGAGACTTCATGCATCGTATAGACGAAGCTGTAGTAGAGAATGCATCGGAGTATATTAAAAATGAAGCGCCTGATCTTTCATGGGTGTATCTGGAATACACCGATGATATGGGGCATGCTTATGGCGATAGTCCACAGTTTTATACCGCTGTTGAAATGATGGACAAACAAATGGGGAAATTATGGGCGGCTATACAATACCGTAAGCAACAATTTAAAGAAGACTGGGTAATCTATATTACTACAGATCATGGGCGTGGTGCCAAAACAGGCAAAGATCATGGAGGACAATCAGACAGAGAGAGAGGTACATGGATTGTAACCAATGCAAAAGGGCTGAACAATTATTTTAAAACCGGCAAT
Organism: Agriterribacter sp.; assembly: GCA_047600465.1. Classification (GTDB taxonomy): domain Bacteria; phylum Bacteroidota; class Bacteroidia; order Chitinophagales; family Chitinophagaceae; genus Agriterribacter. Next base: position 29,370 of record JASGKU010000004.1, on the reverse strand, counting down.
CCTGGTATTGTAGACATAGCGCCTTCTATCGCCCGCTTTTTGAATATTGATATACCCCGCGAAAAATTGATGGAAATGGATGGTATATCATTAACAGGACAACTTTCTGCAACTACACCGTCCGCTACATTACAAAACGGACAGCTTAAAGTTAGCTGGAAGTCTGTGTCTGGTAAAGGCGATGCCAAAATATGGTTGGCTACTACCAATCAATTTAAGGAAGGTGGCAAAGATGAATACAACCTCGTTAAAACGGTGCCGGTTTCAAAACAAGAAGCAATTATTGATGTTAGTAATAAATCATCTGCGATATATAAGATTGTTATAGAAACGCCGGATAATATGCTCAACCGCTGGATAGTTGAAAAGAAATAGTGAGCATTGTATTAAATCAAATTCATTAAAATATGGGTATTGACAGGAATGATGTGCGCTCGTTTTTTTGGGTGTGTTTATTGATTTGCAGTGCATCGTGTAAAACACAAAAAAATACCGTTACAAAAAATAATACGCCTCTTGTAACACAAGGACCTTTATGGGGGGCAGTATGGCAACAAAAAGCTTCGGAATACAAAGCATTGTGTTTCCAGGCATACAATACCGCCAGAATGCAACTGGATATTTTATTGAAAGAACAACATAATAAGCCGCTGGCTGTTGTTACTGATATTGATGAAACCATTTTAGATAACAGTCCCTACCAGGTACACAGCTCATTATTGAATAAAGAATATACAGATGCATCCTGGATTGAATGGACAAAAAGAGTGGATTGTGATACAGTGCCAGGTGGTTTAAGCTTTTTTCAGTATGCTAAAAGCAAGGGCGTTGATGTATTTTATATTACCAACCGCCTCGAAGAAGAAAGACCTCAAACGCTGAAAGAGTTGCAACGCTGGAATTTTCCGGATGCACTGAATGAACATCTTATTTTGAAAACAACTACTTCAGGCAAAGAATCGCGGAGGCAGATTGTTGCGGCTACGCATGACATTGTATTATTGTTTGGAGATAATTTAAGCGACTTCAGTGCCGTGTTTGATAAAAAGCCCCTGGATGAAAGAACAGAACAGGTAAAAAATAACCTCTCCATGTTCGGTACAAAATTCATTGTGCTTCCCAACACCATGTACGGCGATTGGGAAGGTACATTGTATAATTATAAATACAACCTGCCAACGCAACAAAAAGACAGTATTATAGTAAGCGGGTTGAAGAATTACTAGTGAGAAGCTGAACGTTAAAAGTAAGACGAGGAATCTTAGAACATGCGTGTCAGCGCTTACATTCTTTTCATTAACCAAAGCACCGCAGAAATAAGCAAACTAAAAAGAATCATTGTAGTAATGGGAAAATAAAAACGAAAATTTTCTTTTTCAACGCGGATATCGCCTGGCAGTCTTCCTATCCAATGTAGTTTATCGTGAAAAAAATAAATTACTATGCCACCAATTATAATGATTATTCCTGCAAGTATGATGTATTTGCCGGTATCTGCATTCATACAGTAAAGTAAAGAAGAAATATTTGTAGAATTGTCAACCTATGTTGTTGACCAAAAGTTCTGATATTCCACCAAAGCATTTCTTTAATACGGGGCTCTTACAGAGCCAATCCCTGTACTGAGATTATACAACAAACACGATGCTCCTTTGGAGCAATTACTTTACAGCAATATTTATATCAACCATTAAAGCTAATGTAAGATTAACATGAGGTTGGTGCTTCGCTCTGGAAGAGCGCCGTGTTTATAGAAAATCATAATCGTGATATTGGCTCCAGTGGAGCCTCGTGTGCAATGCAAGCAGATCCTGGAAAACTAAGGCTTAAAAATCTGCTAAAGTCAACTACATTAAATTATCAATACTTACTCAAAAAATACCCGGATGGTTTGATAAAACAAACGGTTCTGGATATGCGAAGATTGTTTTTCTGAATAACCCTGCAACCCAAGCAATCCTGCTGCATTTCCTTTATTGATGGCTATTTCAAGATAACCTGCAGAGTTAAACAGCGCCAGCTTTTCACCCTCGGGCACATCAGCGTAGGTATCGCTTATTCGCTCTATCACTTCGTCGCGTTTAAAAGCAATGGTAAATTTTCGCCCTTTTCTTTGCTGCTCAAAAGCCTCCCGGGTTATATTCACCACCACATTTTCAAAATGATCAATAAAAATAATTTGTCCTTCTATCCAGTTGTCGCCCAATAATGGTTGCAGATGATTTTTTTCCAGGATCTCAATATCGGGAATGCCGATCTTTTGAAGACTTTCACCATCACTTACTGATTGTATGGTTTTTCCCAGCAGGCGCGTAATATGCAGTGCATTGCTGGCAATTGTTTTATCCATCGGAATGCCGATTACTATTTCGGGTTTTCCTTCCACAATCATTGTAAGCAATCCGTTATCGGCACATAAAATATATTGCTGGTTGTGAAATGCCAGCAGCAGGTGTTCATGCTTATTTTCAAAAAGATTTACCAATACTATGTGAAAACTATATTCAGGAAAATTTTTTACCGCATTCCGGCAAACATATGCAGCCTGTGGATAATTAAACGGCGTAAGATCGTGGCTGATATCTATTAAGGAACAGCCGGGTACGGTTTGCATCAACTGCCCTTTTATAGCGCCGGTGAGATAGTCTTTCTGACCAATATCCGATGTAAGTGTTATAAGGGGCATGCAGCAGATGAACGGGTTATGTAAGTATATTCCTGCAAAAATAAGAGAGTACTACCGGAATATGTGTTGGTAATGTTTAATGATTGGAGATAAGTTTCCAAGACGACCATAATAGCGAATGTATAAAATGGGCTAATGTTCAGTATCTATCGCCTAATGTCAGGTGTAACTATCTTTATTCGGAGCTTATGGGGTAGACCTGTGTTTAAGGAGCAATAAAAAAACCATTGGCTTAAAAGCCAATGGTTGTGATCTCGCTGGGACTCGAACCCAGGACCCATACATTAAAAGTGTATTGCTCTACCAACTGAGCTACGAAATCATTCCCAATATTAAATAATCAAACAAATCTGTTTAATTACTTCTTATTTTTTGGGAGTGCAAAAATAAGGGAAAAACCCATCTCTCCAAACTTTTAAAAAACAAATTATTCACGCCTTTTATCTCAAAAAATTGGGAGTTGCAGACCAAAAGATGAAATCAAGAAAATATATTGAAAGTTTGATCGCGAAACATAGGATATCCCAATTTTAATCAGGATGTTCTACCTTTCGTATCCAGAAAAATTTAAGTGTGATAGTTTGCAAATTTTTGAATTCCAATCAGCTTTATGACCATTACTCCAATGATAGAAGCGAGTACGAGCAGAAGCCACCACATCCCGCGTTTGGTTCTCGCATCAATATTTTTGCTTTTTCGTATTTCATAAAAACTCCATAATAAAATGGCAACCAGGATGGTTCCGCTGATCGCTACAATAATTTTGTTTGTAACCGTATAAACACATAGCATTAATGCCATTGTAAAAAAACTAATTGCAATACCATATCGCTGTAAAAAAGAATTGATGACGTTTCCTCCGAAAGGCTTTATTTGCATCAGGGTGTCTTCAAGCTCAGAATAGTTCTCAATTTGCGCTGGTATGCCAATTACATCAGACGAATCTTTGCCCCTGATTACGAAACTTCCATTTTTATTCTTTACAATCTCTTTTATTTCATTGAAATAAATGGAAACTGTAGGTGTATTAGCCTGCTCCCGGGTAATGAGATTATTAGTTAAGGTAAGTTGATAGCTTTCCAACAAATTTCCTTGCCTTTTCCCTCCGCGGTAAATTCCAAAACCTACTGTTACCATCATGAAAGGAATAAATATTGGCAGAGCAATACCAGCATTCTTTGAATTTATTGAACTGATTGTTATACCAACGGTTAAGGCAATAAGTAATACCGGGAGTGTTTTGATCAGTGTTTGTTTCCTGATTTCTTTAAGTCCATCCCGCCTGATTTTGTAATACTGCATATTAGTTTAGGTTGATATTATCAGGTGTTAGATTTCAAAATGAATTTATATTTCACTTGTCATTATTAAGATGATCCAAATAGCATCAGTCCAAAGTCTTCAAATGCTTTTTTAATTTATCAAAGTAATCATCTGTTGAGTCTGGGAATTTTTCTAAAGCTTTTTTTATAGCCATAAAATCTTGTTTTAAAGCTTCTATTTGTTCTTTGGCTTTCTTGTCTTTACTGTCTACATCATAAACCCGTTTGAATACCTGATGAAAATTAACAAAGTAACTGGCTAATCTTACAGTATTCTTGCCGTCAATCTTTCTGGAATAGGTAACATCAAATGAATAATATTTATTGGTGGTATCCCTTGGGTTGGTTGCCAAAGCCTGGTCGTAACTATAAACTAAAATTCTATAATCGTTTGGCTGTACGCCTTGTTTTTTTATATCATTCTGAACCATTATCATACAAGTGTCAATAAAATTGCCATTGTGTTTTGTTAGTGATTCATTGTAATCAATATTAGCCTGGTATTTATCATAATGCCAGATTTTGTAAATTTCATTTGTATTCCAAACCAGTAAAACAATCAGGCTTAGAAGATTGAAAATGATAAAATGAAATAGTTTGTATGGTTGTTTTTTTTGAAAAAAAAGCCAGCTAAAAAAACCTGCAATAAAAGATGATGTAATAAATAAAAGTGCCAGAACAACTATGGCAAGTATATCATATCTTATTACAAAACCAAATCCATCAAATCTATTCCTTAAATAGATTAATAACAAGGATAAAAGAAAAATTCCGACAATTATTGTTATTAAAATTACAGGTCTTTTTCGCATAGTGTAGGGTATGAGGTTAATAAACAAACTTTCTCGTTACAGGCAATAAAACAAGTTCTACTCAGAAAATTATTGCTTCGCCCATTTATCCAATTTCTCTTCCAGTACTGATAAAGGCAAACAACCACTGTTCAACACCTCTTTGTGAAATTCACCAATACTGAATTTGCCGTCCAATTGTTTGGTGTATTTTTCTCTGAGCTCTTTAATTTTTAAAGCGCCGACTTTATAGGATAGCGCTTGCCCCGGCATTGCCATATAGCGCTCTGTTTCAGCAGTGGCACCATGTTCATCAATGGGTTCATTCTCCATCATATAAGCAATGGATTGTTCACGCGTCATTTTTTTACTATGAATAGCCACATCTACCACTAATCTTATTGCCCTGTGCATTTCATCACCCAGGGCACCCATGTGCTGGTATGGATTGGTATATAATCCTAATTCTTTTCCGAGGCTTTCACAATACAAAGCCCAACCTTCACCATAAGCGCCATACCATTTGTATCTGCGAAATGCAGGGAGTAAAGTATCTTCCATTTGAATGGAAGATTGATAGTGGTGTCCCGGAACAGCTTCATGCAAAAATGTGCTTTCCATGCCGGATGTAATATTAAACGTAGAAGCATCTAATATAGGCACATAAAATATTCCCGGTCTTGAACCATCAATGGTTCCCGGAAAATATTCAATGCTTGCACTGGCTGCCCTGAAAGCTTCGGTTTGGCGTATCTCGAATTTGCTTTTGGGAAACATCACAAAATATTTACTCAAAGCCGGTTTTATAATGTCGTAAATATGGCTGAATGAATCCAGTACCTGTTGTGGTGTTTTAAAAGGCATGAATTGCTTATCCGTATTCATGAATTTAAAAAATGCATTCAGATCACCTTTAAAACCTATGCTGTCTTTTATATGTTCCATTTCGGCGTGTATACGCGCTACCTCACTTCGTCCTGTATTGTATATTTCATCCAGCGTTTTATCGGTAGTTGTCCAATCTTTCACGCAAAGTTTATAGTACGCTAATCCATCAGGTAAATCGCTTACACCGGATGTATTGCGTGCTTTCGGCAGGTATTCATCTTTTAAAAAAACCGACATTTTAGTGTGTGCAACATTCAACTGGTTTTTTATAGCAGCTTTATAAGCTATGGTAATGCTGTCTTTGTCTGCGGTACTGAAGCTTTCGGGAATTTTTTTTACAGGTCCATAGAAAATGCTTTTTGTCTCATCTGCACTAACCAAACCATTGCATATATCAATCATCTTTACCACCAGGGTTTTGGGTAAAACATAATTGGTAGCTAACCCCTGCCTGAAATTCTGAATGGCGCTGTCGCACCATACAGTATAACCAGTGATACGTTGTAGCCAGTTATTGTAATCCTTCACCGTTTTAAAAGGTTGAGCCGATTCACCGGAGCCCAATTGTCCCATCGCCAAAACGATATTGGCGGAGAGTGTATTTCCGGCATCTCCCATTTGCGTAAATGGAATTTTCCAGGTATCGTATTTCGCCTTTTCAATTTGCATGTCAGCATCAAATTGCAGGATCTTATAACTGAGTGCATCTTCTTCACTCATCTCACCCGGCGAAAAATTTTTCAGGCTGTCCAGGTAACCGAGGTAAAAATTTTTAAGCTCATCCCTGTATGCCTGTGTACAGGTGTTTCTGAATTGATCATTCATACTACTGTCGCCAAACTGTGTTGCATCTAATGGCTGTAGTTTCAGTAACCCCTTCCAATAGTTATCAAGCATGGCATGAAAGTGTGCAGGATCATATTCTTTTTTTGCCGGCTGATTACAACTAAACGCTGCAACAATAAATGTTACAGAAAAAAAGATTCGATAAAAAACTTTTAGCATGATGCGAATGTTTTGATATTAATATCAATAGTTATTTATTTTTATTTCTTCGAATTTTTTGACTCTGCTACAACAGATTTTATTAGTTAGTCGAACAATTCTTCTCCGATTTCTAAAAGATTGTTATCTCTGAATTCGACTAAAGAACCTTTGCGTGTTTTTATATTGCCTTTAATGTTTGTTACTTTGTTTGTTGTAAGATTAATAATTTTTATACCTATGTTTTTGTTGTTGTCAACAGCAGAATAAGTATCTTACATTACATATTTGAATTCTTTGTTTGTAAAATAGATATAATTTAAATCCAGTCCTTCATTTTGTGGCCCACCTCCACGTAGGTAGAAAGAATATGTAAATTTAGTCCAGCTGTCTTTTGATTTAGCCGGAAATTCAAACTCTATATTGTCTTTAGTGCCAAACCTGTAAATGATATAGCCGTTTGCTTTATCTCTGTTTAAAGTTACTTTCTTTCCACTTTGTGTATTGAATGAAAATATCACTTCCTCATTGGGTAAAGTAAAATTTTGCCCCAGGCATACACATGGAAAACCAAGAAGGACTAAAAGTAAGAAGCGACTTAAGTAAAAGGAAACCATAACTACTAACGTTTATTTATTCTGTCCTGCCTTTGCTACTTTCAAAAATTTGAGATTGGTGAGTTTGGGCTTGCCATTTTTATCGGTCACTATTTCTCCATCTTTGTTTCGCTCTACTTCGTAAGAAAATATTTTAGTAGAATAAAATTCATAGTCAATATATTTTATTTGAGCCGCACTTAGTACAGGAAGATTGTTGGTAAGCCCTTTGAAGTTTCCATACACTAAAAAGAGTTTGTTTTCTGCCGGAAATTTTTGAAGTGCTTCAAATTGCCCGGTACCGATATCCGGCAGTGTAACTAAGAACTTGCCATCTCCTTTTTCAGAAACAAACATTTTTTCATCCTGGATGCTGTAGTCTTCAATATAATCCCAGAATTTATTTTCTAAAAGAACTGTTATGTTTTTGCTGCTGTCAATATACACACTATCAACAATACCAATCAAATGGATTAGTTTATCCGTGTACTTTTCAGGATGTTTTATTAGGTCAGATGGAAATGCTGATCTAATCGAACTGTCAAAATAAGGCTTCTCCCATTCATCAGGTTTGTAAGAATTTGAGCTCATCGCCAGCTTGTGCTTTTTAAATGTTCCGTGATGAATGATGTCGCTCGTTTGGGCATTGGCATGAAAAAGGCATGCTGAAAACAAAATAAAGGAGAGTATCTTTTTCATTTGAATGTATTGAAGCAAAGTGTTTTTAGAAACTGTTTCAATATAAATGTATGATATTATAGCAACCTCTTTAAAAGGCAGGTGTAATTTATGCAGCACTTTACATTTTCTCATTTTGTCGCAAAGTGCCCCCTTATTGTCAGGATCAGCCATCTGTAAGGCAAGACTACCGCATTATCTTTATGTTGTAATCAGCATTGATTGTAACGAAAAGAAATAACATATTATGACAACAAAAGAGATTGCCGAACACCTGGTAAGCATGTGCCGGAACGGGCAGGTAGAAGAAGCAAAGGAAGCTTTATTTGCGCCTGATATTATCAGTATTGAGCCTATAGAGGGCTTGCTTCCAAAAGAATCAAAAGGAATGGAAGCCTTAAGGAAGAAGGCGCAACTATTTATAGCAGCAGTAGAAAATTTTTACGGCGATACCATTTCTGATCCTCTTATAGCAGGTGATTATTTCTCCGTTTCATGGGAGAGTGACCTGCAAATGAAAGGAGAGCAGCGCAAAAAGAATATGGAACTCTGCGTGTATAAAACAAGCAACGGAAAAATTATCAGCGAACAGTTTTTTTATTAGAAAGGGTATGCTATCTTAAAGTATCTGCATCAACAAGTACGATATAAAACCTCTCATCTTATTCGCTTTGATGGCTTGTGCGGTTGTGCCTATGGTTTTGCGCGTATTGATTCTTGATACGGATATTCAGGCATTTAAAAGTCTTCCGAGGTTTATTTACATGGATTTATTACTGAGCAGTGTCTTACTTTTTTTTACAGGATTGGTGATGCGTCTTTTTTGTAAGAAAACATACAAAGTAGTTGGCGTAGTGGCAATGGTTGTTGCTATTGCGTGGCAAGCATATGTTATTGTTATGCTTCCTGCAGAACTTTGACCTTACGTTCATCACCGCACAACAACTGTTCATTATCGAACAATATCTTTTTGCTTCTTCTTGTAAGGGATTTATAAACAAAGGTTTATACCTTGGCATGACACTTGGATTTTGTAGTCCATTGAAAAGCCTAAGGACAGAATGAATTTACCGTTTATAGTTTATGGTTCTCAAACTATAAACTTCAAACCATAAACCTTTTTGTATGTTTAAAACCAATCTCAAAATAGCCATCCGGAACCTGATGAAAAATAAATTGTATTCTTTTATCAATATTTCCGGGCTTACGGTGGGCATGGCGAGCGCGATGCTTATTTTTTTGTGGATAGAAAATGAGTTGAGCCACGATAGGTTTCATGCCAATATTGATCGTACGTATTTAATGAATAAACGCGATAAAGGAAATGCTGGCATCTCTGTATCAAATTACACCCCACGGCCATTAGGGCCTGCTATTAAAAAGGATTATCCTGAAGTGGAAGAAGTAGTAAGGGTCAATAATTCCGGCGCTAATTTTTTAATCTCCAATAATGATAAGCATTTTAGCATACATGGTATTTTTGCAGATCCCGGTTTTTTAAAAGTGTTCAGCTTTCCATTGCTGCAGGGTGATGCAGAAAAAAGTTTGAATAGTGTACAGAATATCCTGCTCACAGAGCAGTTGGCTAAAAAACTGTTTGGTAATGAAAACGCATTAGGTAAATCGGTGCGGATAGACAGTACAGATTACGCTACCGTTACAGGTGTTTTGAAGGATCTTCCCAACAATACTTCTTTTCAATTTGAATATGTGCTGCCATGGAGCTATGCCACCAGGTTGAGACTTGATGACGATAATTGGGGCAACAATTCCATCCAAACTTTTGTAATGCTGAAACAAGGCGCATCACTTGCTGCTTTTAATAATAAAGTGAGCAATATTGTGATGGAGCACGATAAGAACAGCATCATTGATCAACATGTTTTTGCACAACCTTTTGGTGATAGCTGGTTATATTCAAGAGTTGAGAATGGAAACTATGTGGGTGGAAGAATTGAATTGGTAAGACTTTTTATCATCATTGCTGTTTTTATTTTACTCATTGCCTGTATCAACTTTACCAATTTAAGTACAGCGCGCAGTGAGAAACGAGCGAAGGAAGTTGGGATACGAAAAGTGGTTGGCGCTCAAAAGCGTTCCTTGATCATGCAGTTTATCAGCGAAAGCATCCTGCTGGCTTTTGTTGCCGGTATTATAGCAGTACTGCTGGCTCAACTTTGCCTACCGGCTTTTGCCAATGTAATAGGCAAACAGCTATCTATCGATTTTGGGAATGCAAAATATATCGGCTATGCGCTACTGTTTGTTTTGTTTACAGGTTTGATGGCTGGTCTTTACCCCGCGTTTTATCTTTCATCCTTCAAGCCGGTTAAAGTATTGAAAGGAACTTTCAGATCAGTAAACGCACTGGTAACACCCCGAAAAGTATTGGTAGTACTGCAGTTTACTTTCGCTATTGCTTTAATCATCTGTACCATCATCGTAAAAAATCAAATTCTTTATGCGCAAAACCGGGATGCAGGGTATTCCAGGAATAATCTTGCTTTCGTAATCATGTTTGGCGACATGGAGAAAAACTATCAACTCATAAAACAGGAGATGCTCAGGAGCGGCGCAGCTACCGCTGTATCACAAACAAGCTCACCCATGACGGAAAGCTGGAACACGCAAATTGGTTTTAGCTGGGATGGAAGCGTAGCAGGCGATGATCAAAGTGCTTTTAAACTGTTCAGCGCTGATAACGACTTTACGAAAGCAATGGGCACCCGTTTTTTACAGGGACGTGGCATTGATGTGAAAACATATCTCACAGACTCCTTTGCTGTAGTGCTGAACGAGGCTGCCGTAAGGGCAATGCATTTTAAAGAACCTATTGGCAAAGCCATTAATATAGCCAATTTCAGATTGCATGTGGTGGGTGTGTTAAAAGATTTTATTTTGGAGAATCCATATTCTCCGGTTTTTCCAATGATTATTGCAGGGCCTGTTGTAAATTATAACGTAATTAATTTTAGAGTGAATCCGAAACCTTCCTTTGCTGCTAATCTTCAAAAAGCGGAGCAGATTTTTAAACAATACAATCCTCAATATCCCTTTAACTGCAGGTTTTACGATAAAGAATATGAGTTGAAATTTGCAGAAGAAAAACGTGCCGGTACATTAGCGGGCTTATTTGCAGTGCTTACTGTTTTTATTTCCTGCCTGGGCTTGTTTGGATTAGCAACTTATATGGCAGAAAATCGGGTGAAGGAAATTGGTATCCGTAAGGTGTTGGGTGCAAGCGTAGGTAGTATAGCGGGTTTGCTGTCAAAAGAATTTCTACAACTGGTTGTTATTTCATTTGTTATTGCAACGCCAGTTACCTGGATATTGATGAACAAATGGCTGATGCATTATCAATATAGAACTTCTATCCATTGGTGGGTTTTTGCATTGGCCGGCATTTCATCAGGCATCATTGCTATTGCAACGGTAAGCTTTCAAAGCATAAAAGCGGCATTGGCTAACCCTGCTAAAAGTTTGCGTACAGAATAGCAAAAGATGAACTTTGTGGAAATAAATTATTACAGCATTTGCGGTTGCATTATCAGCATCGTTATTAAATAAACAACAGTTATGAGAAAAATTTTCTTTGCAGTATTATGCATGGTGTTTGTCAAAACAAACAGCTATGCACAAATTCCCGATCTGCCCATCATACACGACTCTTTGTACTCTGAAATATTAAAGGAAATGCGTCCACTTGAAATAGTATTGCCTGCAAATTATGATGCCACATCGAAGGATGGATACGATGCCTTTTATGTAACCGACGGAGAATGGAATACAAGAATCGTATCTGATCTGCGCCAGTTTCTGAACATACAGTTCACGCCGGAAAATATTATCATCAGCATTCCCAATGTATACCCTAATAATATGAACCAGCGGGGAAGAGATTTTACGCCTACAAATTCGGGTATGCCTGAATCGGGTGGTGCAGAAAAATTCCTGGCATTTATAAAAACAGAGCTGATCCCTTATATTGATAAGAAGTACAAAACAAACGGGCAGCAAAGTTTTTATGGAAGCTCACTGGGAGGGCTATTCGCTTTTTATATACTTTGTAAAGAGCCGCAGCTTTTTCAATCGTATATGATAGCAGATCCTGCCTTATGGTGGGATAATAATTATATCCACACACTGCTGAAAGCAAATATTGAAAAATTAAAATCACTACATCGAACTATACTGGTAACAGGCCGTGAAGGAGCGGCATATCAATATATGGGCGTAGCCAAAGCGGATAGTATCCTGCATACACCCGCCACTACTGATCAACACTGGAAAACGATGCTGTATGGTGATGAAACCCATAATTCTATGATCTTTCGCACAGTATATGACGGATTGAAATATACCTATGAAGGGTATATGAAAGATGATTTTGAGTTTTTTCCTATGCATGGTATGCTGCTGAATGGAAAAGGAATAACGCTGCATTTTAATAATACGGATCTGCTGAAAAATATCCGCTATACAACAGACGGCAGTATACCCACAGAGAATTCCCCGAAGGTAAGTGGCGATACGTTGGTGCTTAATGGACCATCTCAACTGGTAGTAAAATCCATCAGCAACCGCGATAAGTATAGTAAAATCATTCGTGGAAACTTTGCTGCTATACCCGCAGCTTTACCAGCTTCTGCTACCATAAAAAACATGCAGCCTGGCGGGTTTGCCTATAAATATTATGAAGGTGCATGGGATAGCCTGCCTGATTTTAAAAAACTGAAACCTGTACAAATGGGTATTGCTGATAAAGATTTTGATCCGCATAAATTACCCCGTCAGAAAAATTTTGCATTGGTATTTGAAGGGCAGATAGAAATTAAAACCGATGGCTATTATACGTTTGGTGTACAGGCAAAAGGTGGTGCAAAAATGTTTGTAGGCAATAAACTGCTGATTGATTACAATGGTATTCATAATGCAGAAAGCTTTCGAACTTTTGCAGTGCCTCTTGTAAAAGGCTTTTATCCTTTCAGAACAGAGTATTTTCAGAAAGAAGGGGAGCCTGTTATAAATATCGGATATATAGCGCCAAATGCAAATCCAGGACCCATTCCTTTAGAACTACAATATGCGCCGAAAGCAAAGAAATAATTCGGTTTCAATTGTAACCAATAGAGGACAGCGCTCTTACAGTTGTTTCATTTCTTACTCTTTTTTGCAGCCTTACAATCCAATATATAAGACCCAACGCAACCAGGTTGAAATCTATTTCCAACCGGTTTGCATTGGTATTAAAATTGAAATCAATTTTTGAAACGCCTATGCCAAAGGTGGTTTCAACAGTAGTGCTGAGATCGAGCCCTATAGTAAAATAAAATCCGGCTATATATTTAAACGCATAACCCATTATTGCAAAACCAATTGCCTGTGTGCATTGATTGATCAGCGAGAGCTTTAAAGCATTCTTATTGGTGTTCAGGCAAAGCATTCCGCAAAAAATAGAATAGCCAAAACAGAGCGTGAAGGATAGATAAATTATTATAATAATTCCTGAAAAAGAACTGCTTTTATAAATAGCCCAGAGAACAAGCACTATACCCATTATGCCACCTGCAACCTGGTATAACCCCAGCTTTGTAAAGTCTGATTCTGTTTCTTTTGAGATAGATTTTTCTATAGACTGCATGCGCTTAACTGTTTAAGAAATCAAGATCAAAATAATAACGTTCCCTGTTAGTTTTGTCAACATAAAGTGTTGTTTGTCTTTGTTGCTCCAGGTAGAAAGCCACGGTGATTTTATCCTTTGGAATAGTTCTGCTGACGAATCGTTCAGTTTCACCGGTGCGATTATTCATGGTTGAAAAAATTATAACAGTTTCTACAACCTGAACCTGCTCCACATTGTTTGTTGGAAGCAATGCACTAAAATCGCCAGTATGCCATTCGTCATCAAACATTAACAGGGTATCATATCCAGAAGTTTTCTTCTCTTTTTCTTTTACATAATTCTGTTCCTTTAGTTCACATTGTGTTAGATCTACAGATATTTTTTCTCCATTATTTTTCAGGTCAGCAATAATAGATGCCAGTTGCTTTTGTGTTTTTGATGCTGCAGGAGAAGGTGTAAGCCGTAATAATAAAACCCCACCAGCAAGTATCGCAATTCCCAACGACCAAAATAGTGATGGATAGGGAATAAGTTCGCCCGAATAGTTTCTGAAGTATAAGAAGGTTAAAATCCCAAGTATGATTAGAGTGTATGCCGCAATTCTTTTTGCCATGGATGGTTGAATATATTAATCCTTATGGAATCTCATATTTATAAATGGAATTACTCTTTTCCCTATTCTATTGAACAGTCCTATTTGAACAAGGTTGCCCGTTTTACATTTATTGATCAAACCAATTTGAACACCATTCATTCTGTTGGTAACATTTGCCAGCCCTGCAATTGTTATACCATTGCATTGATTGGTGTGATTAATAAGCCCGGTTACCTGGATGCCATTTGTTTGATGACAGAAACTGGAGAGTCCATTTATAATAATACCCCTGTTAAATGTTTCTGATACTCCTCCTACACTTATGGAGAGACCATTAAGCCTCGTTATATTCTCCGGGATTATCTCTGGCGCTTCAGTATCATTATAATTAGAGAAGAAGCTATCCCTATGGCCATCATTGCCTTTTACTCCAACCAATCCAAACATGGTTCCCCATATACCTCCTATAATACCAAAGGGTCCAAGTTCTATATTCAAGCCATTTACTTTTGTGTATATCGAATCTGATGCTTCCCCCCATGGATCAGCCGTTAAACCAATGGCGAGCCCATTGATAGTGGTTATATGCTTGCGATATGGAGTAAATCCAACTGTTTTGATCTTTGGATCGGTTATTTGTTGCGCAAAGGATTGAGAATATAGGCCAGCAAGGAAAATAAATAGGATAAATACCTTCCATTTCATGTGGTGGAATTTTGTTGGGGGTTACTGTAAGGTTGTATGTGATGCTAAATTGTTTTCTTTATCCATTTTCTTTCTTCAGTTATGATTTCTTCTGTCCAAACACTATTTTAAGTTAGCTTATAACCTGTGCTACTAGACTAAGGCTAGCAATTCGTTGCTTGTGAATCCAGCTTAATTATTTACTCGAAATGAACTCTTCGATTTTATTCAAATCACTTTCCTCGAAACCGTCTCTGGTATCTATTGAAAAAAGAAGTTTTCTTTTTTGGTAAATATTTAAAACCGTGCTTTTAGGGTTTCTTAGAGATCCTATATTCTTCACTTTCAAGCTCACATTCGACAAACTTAAATCAACATCTATTTTTTTTAGCCACCTATAATAGACAATTTTAATTTTTTCTTCCTGGATATTTATTTCGATATAAAATCGGGTAGATAAAAGAATAATTTCAATTGTTAGGAATAAAAACACCTCGATTAATAGACTTGGATTGCCAAAAATGTTAAGTATTAGTAGGGCTGCTATAAATAAAAGTGTCAATCTCCCTACGTACAAATAATAATTTTTCTTATTGCTAATCCTTAGCATAAACAAACAAATGAACTGATTTCTGTAATGCAGATTAAGTATTAACGTTTGTATGAGCTTGACCTGCTACGTATAGATTACCAATTTATTTTTTTAAGCAAACGCTCCAAAATGCCACAGAATTCCTGACGGGTCATGTACAAAGCATTCGCTGCCCCAATCATGGTTTCGTATAGGTACCAGCCTCACATTTTTGTAGGTAGCAGTAAGATTCAATGAAACAAGCTCCTGCCAAAATGCATCTATGTTTTCTACTTCCATAAACACCATGGTATTGTCAACCCAATCTTTTACATATGCATCCTGGAGGTAAAATCCTAATTCCTCTTTTTTAAAAAGCGACATATCAGAAGACAATACTTTTTCTTCAAAACCGAGATCCCTGTAAAAGCTGCGGGATACTTCAAAATCTTTAGCTCCGATAAATGGGCGGATGGATATGGCTTTCTGTTGCATAATAATTTAATTTTCGGGCAAAGCTGTTGAATGAATAAGTTCAATCTTCCATTGGTTTTTAATTCTGCGGCAAACAACACTTTCGCTCCAGTGATAATTTTTAGTAATTCCGTTCTCTATAACCTGTGACTGTAATGTGTATACAGCATACCCCATGTTGTTGTATACACGGATATTTTTAAAATTAAAGGAATCTGTTCGTTTAATCTGCCTGTGCACATTCTTTTTATAGTATTCACTCTCTTGCGCCATATTTTGAATCACTCCTTTTTCAATCAATATATAGTTATGCGTGCAGTTGTTCAGGTGTTGAGGTAAATCCCAGTTTTGCATTGTTGTATAATCTTTGATGATCAGCTGAGCAATAGCAACAGAATCTTTTTGTGCCAATGCAATACAGGAAGAGAGCAAAAACAAGCAGGTTGCAAACCACTTCATACAATAAATATTTAATTAAACCGGATGACTGACAGAACAATATATAAATAAAATGTATGGTCTTTTAGATAAAAAAATCCCGGTCCGGAATTAACCGGCCGGGAAAACCACCCTCACGTCACCCTTATCTTTCTCGATTGTATTATGAAGGATTAGTATTGTTTTTTATAGACTAACGCTACAGCTCCAAGTTAGAACGGCTTTCAGTTAGAAGAAATACTCAATTTGAGGTATAAGAAAATAAGGAGCCAGTAGCTTTTATGTACGAAAAAAAGCCGGGAATGGTTTCCTTGCACGCATTGTAATAATGCGCTGTCAGAAGATCTATTAAAGAAATGATTGCCGGAACTAATCCATTTTAACTTTCGACCATACTTTTTCTTTCATATCCTTCATACGCAATTCCTGCGAAGGGAGTGGCGGCAGATTGCTGGATGGTTTGTCCAGGTAAAAGTAAGCAGTAGCAGAAACGTCGTCGCTGCGATAATAATTAACGCTTACAGCACTGGAAGGAAAATTTTTATCGGTTAGCCGGGGAAATGATGTGCTGTCCAGCATCATAATCTGTTCGCTTGGTTTTCCCTGCATGTTTATAATGTCGCCGCCTTCAGGAGCCAGCATCGTCCATACTGGTATCAGGTTTGCGCCGGCGGCTATTATTTCTTTTATTTTCTCAGGTGCAGCACTGCCCATTTGCTGTATGGTTACTTTGCAATCTGTATGAAAATATACAGGATCGGGTATATGGTACCGGTAGAATGCATATAGATCATTCTTATCGTCTGACAACAGTGATCCCTGGAAACGATTATAGTAGGTGCCTTGCCCCCAGCCGCTGCCTATATAATCTTCTGTACCTGTTCCAACCAGTGTTGGAATATTGGTATCACCATCCGTATATATTTTTACTTCGCCTTCACCAAACCAGGTACCACGGTAAGCACTGTCGCCTATTACACCAATATTGCTGCCTATAAATCTGCCCCTACCCTTTACTGTTGGTAGCAGAGCATAGTCTTTTGTCAATTCGGTTTTTGGTACCCGGTTCCAGTAGGCATGAAAATACATTGCATCTGCCGGCAGCTTTTCCAGTTCAGTATAATTAATGTCGTACCACACCAATGCGTGAGAGGGTGATTGATTAGTAAGCACAATTTTGGCTGATTTGCGATATGGCATAGGGATATTGCAATTAAAAGATCTTCCTTCTGGGTTAGAGAATAAAGCATTTTCGAAAGGAACCACCAGCCCAAGTGCAATGCCAAAGAAATCGCCGATGGGCGCAGATACTGCCGGTTTGGTGGCGCCATCCCAATACATATCTATGCGTATCAATCTTCTTTGTTCTGCATTGCGTGGAATAGTACCGCTTAGCCACATGCGATTAATAATGCCTGTGCCTTTTACATCCATCAACACTAATTGCTCTCCTGCTTTCAGCGTAAAAAAAGCATTGCCTTTTGCTCCTTTGTTGGTAAGTCCTCCCATGGCTTTTGCACCTGTCGGGTTTTCTGGGCTGATCCATTTTGTTTTGGTAGTGGCAGCAGGCGCCTGGTATATTTCCTGCGCATTTAATATGCCGGGGTTGCATAATATTGCTATGATGATGATGGACGAAACCAAGTGAGTAATATTCATATATGATTTTGTACGATGATAAATGAGTGGTTGTAAATATAACGATCAAGCGGCAGCATTCAGTTATCAGAAGTCAGTTTCTCGCTACGGCCGCAGCGGAACAATGGCGCAAAGAAATGCCATCCACTTTCACTGATCAATTTCAAATCTCAAATTTCAAATCAAAAATCTATGAGCTTTTTAAAGATTTTGATATATTTTACGCGTCCTATTTCTTCAACTCAAATAAGCTTACACTTAATAAAGCAATCCTCATGGTTCGACATTTTGGCGTATTCAAATTTAAGCCGGACGTTACGGAGCAACAAATTGAGCAATGTTTTAGTACCATGAAGGATATGGTAGGAAAAATTGATGGACTGCTGGATATGGAGCATGGTACGTATAATGGAGATGAAGGATTGAATGACGATTTTACCCATGGCTTTGTAATGACGTTTGATTCGCCTGAATCGCGTGACAAATACCTTCCGCATCCTATTCATGAAAAAGCAAAAGAGTATGTAGTGCCAAAGCTGGAGCGGGTAATTGTATTTGATATTAATTTACCCGAAAGGTCTTTCCAATCATCATTTTAATATAATAACCGTAATGCCTGCTGATAGTTATATTTTATTGCTTGGATGTTTTGATACCAAAGGAGAAGATTTTTCTTTTTTACGAAACTGCTTAATAGAACGTGGTGAAAAAGTAATGACTGTGAATACAGGTGTGATGGAAACCACGGTTAATTTTCCCATTGATATTTCGGCAGAACATGTAGCATTACAAGCCGGGTATCATTTAGCTGATGTAAGAACGTCGGGCGACAGGGGAGGAGCAGTGCAGATAATGAGTAAAGGAGCAGCAAAAGTGGTTGCGGCATTATTAGAAACTATAAACATCAAAGCTGCGGTTGGCATGGGTGGCGGCGGCGGAACATATATAGCGCTTGCTGCTATGCAACCCATTCCGTTTGGCATACCAAAATTATGTTTGTCAACGGCAGCCGCAAAAGATCTGTCAAGGCAGGTAGGTAGCAAAGACATTGTGCTCATGCCGTCTATAGTAGATGTGGCAGGGCTTAACAATATCAGCCGCGTGCTGATACGACAGGCTGCGGCTGCTGTGTGCGCTATGGCCGAAGTATCACATCAAAAAGAGAATAACCATAAAGGCACTATTGCCATCAGCATGTTTGGCAATACTTCTGCCTGCGTTGATCAATGCAGTGAGTTATTGAGAAAAGAAGGATACGAAGTGTTGGCATTTCACGCCAATGGCTTGGGTGGAAAAACAATGGAATCGCTTATAAGAGATAGAGTTTTCGACGCGTTGCTGGATGTAACTACCACAGAACTGGCAGATGAATTGTGCGGTGGTATTTGCAGTGCAGGACCAGACCGTATGAATGCTGCTGCGGAAGCAGGTATACCACAGGTAGTAGTTCCGGGTTGCCTGGATATGGTAAACTTTGCACAGCCGGATACGGTGCCATCAAAGTATGCAAAAAGAGAGCTATACAGTTGGTCGCCCGATGTAACTTTACTGCGAACAGATGAAGCGGAAAATAAAATACTGGGTGAACAATTTGCAGAGAAGATCAATCGTGCTACTGCACCGGTAACTGTTTTAATTCCATTGAAAGGAATTTCGCAGGTAGATGCAGCGGGTGGAATTTTTTATCGCCCTGCTACAGATCGGGTTTTGTTTGATACAATAAAGCAACATACCAAATCTTCCATACCGGTGGTAGAAGTAGATGTACACATTAATGATATAACGTTTTCACATCAATTGGTAGATACCTTGCTGCAACTCATGAAAAAGAATACATAAAAATATAAAGATCAGTTATGCCAAATCCATGGACAGGGAAGGGAAATCCTTATACAAAACAGGAAGTAAGAGACAGGTTACAAAAAACCATTGATCAGAACAAAGCCATTATTGCCGCCGGAGCCGGCACAGGCATCAGTGCAAAATTTATTGAGAAAGGTGGAGCTGATCTTATCATTATTTATAATTCAGGACGTTTTCGCATGGCGGGGCATGGTTCAACGGCAGGCTTGATGGCTTATGGCGATGCCAATGCGGAGGCAATGGATATCGGCGAATTTGAAGTATTACCTGTGGTAGAAGAAATTCCGGTGATTTGTGGTGTGCATGGCTCAGACCCACGCAGAAGAATGTGGCATCATTTGCTGAAAGTAAAAGAGATGGGCTTTTCGGGCGTAAATAATTTTCCTACACATTGTATAGTGGATGGGCATTTCAGGCAGGTGCTCGAAGAAACCGGAATGGGCTTCGCGAAAGAAGTGGAGATGGTGCGGCTGGCTACTAAAATGGACCTGTTTTCCATTGTATACGTAGCAAAACCTGAGGAGGCTGCGCAGATGGCAGAGGTAGGCGCAGATGCCATCATCTCACATGTAGGCACAACCGTAGGTGGTTCAGTAGGGGTAAGGGGTGCAACTGTAACGATGGATGAAGCGGTACAAACTACCATTGATATTATGGAAGCAGGCAAAAAAGTAAATCCTGGTATATTTTTCCTGGCACATGGCGGACCTGTAAATACACCCGAAGATGTAAGCATCGTGCTCGACAGGGCAGGCGTTCACGGATTTGTAGGTGCATCCTCTTTGGAAAGAATGGGTGTGGAACAATCACTGACTGATCTTACAAGGAAATTCAAATCACTTACACTGGCTGCAAAAAAATAAATGATTCGGTAACATGGGGCTTCCTACGGAGCCAATGCATCTATTGCGGTTATACTACAAACACGGTGCTCATGTGGAGCAATTGTTTTGCTTTATTAGTTCTATCAACAACTAAATGTTAGATTATAATTTGGAATTGATGCTGCGCTCCGGAGGAGCGTCCTGTTTATAGAAAAAACATAATTGTAATATCAGCTCCATGGGAGCCCCCTGTGAAGCACATGATTCTAAAATCCTTTTCGCATAGTACATAAATAGTAAATTGTTCTCTTGTTACCGGCAATGCCCTTAACCAGATTATACTTTCAACTATGATAAAAAGAAAGCTTCCCGTTTTATTCATTTTCTTTTTCCTTTTTTGCAATGCAGCAAAGGCTCAAAAAGATACGTTCTATATTTCCCTGAGAGGAAACGATGCGTGGTCGGGAACCTTTGCTAATCCCGCAAGCGATAACAGCGACGGGCCTTTCCGAACATTCAGTAAAGCCTTGCAAAAAATGGAAGCGCTTAATACAAGTGTGAATCAAAATCACACTTTTGTATTTTTGGTGCGTGGCGGTGATTATTCTATTGATGAGACCATAGCCATAACGGATAAACAAACAAGTGAACATCACATACATTTTGTATGGAAAAATTATCCGGGAGAAAAAGTAAACCTTGTGGGAGCTAAACCATTAACCGGATTTCAACACATCAAAGATCCTGCTGTACAGCAACGCATCAAGGCTCCATATCAGCAAAATATATTGCAGGTTGATCTGAAACAAAATGGCGTAACTGATTTTGGAGAAATTACCAAGCGTGGCACACCGGGATTGGAATTGTTCTTCAATGATAAACGAATGCCATTATCGCAATGGCCAAATAAAGGATGGGCAAAAATATTGGATGTACCACAATCTGGTAATCTTGTTTTCCCTGGTGAATTGCCACACATGCGTTTCGATATTCCTGTAGGTAAACATTATGGAAGGTTCACGTATGCTGAAGAAAATCCAAATCACTGGAAAGATATTGAACACATTATTTTACATGGCTATTGGACATGGGATTGGTTTGATGAATACCTGGGTATTCAGTCGATTGACACTGTAACTAAAGAAATTTTTATTCGTCCTCCGCATTCGCAATATGGTTTGGCAAAAGAGCAGCGTTATTATGCGCTCAATATACTGGAAGAACTGGATGAACCCGGTGAATGGTATATTAATAAGACAAACGGCCTATTATATTTTTGGCCACCTGCGGATATAACAACTTCAACAGTTTTTGTTTCATTACTGAATACGCCATTAATAACCTTAAGCAATACAGATAATATAACCATACAGGGATTGAATTTTCAATTTTCACGTGAAAAGGGTATTGAGATAAATGGAGGAAAAAATAATCTTATTGCCGGTTGCTCTTTTAATAATCTCGGCAATATAGCGGCATCCATAAACGGTGGTGAAAAAAATGGTATCACCAGTTCCGATATTTATGATATGGCTTTGGGAGGAATTACTTTAAGTGGGGGCGACAGAAAAACAATTACACCCGCTGCTAATTTTGTAACCAATAATCATATACATGATATAGGAAAATGGATGCGTACGTATCAATCTGCTATTACAGTATCGGGTGTTGGCAATTATATAGCGCACAATTTAATTCATGATTGCCCACATGCTGGAATACTATTAACCGGCAATGAGCATATTATTGAGTATAACGACCTGCATGATCTTGCACTGGAAACAGGCGATGTGGGCGCTTTTTATATGGGGCGTGACTGGACAGAAAGAGGGAACATTATACGCTACAATTATTTTCATGATTTGATGGGACCTGCGCAGCATGATGTAAATGCTGTTTACCTGGATGACTGGGCCAGCGGCGCTACTGTGCAGGGAAATATTTTTTCAAATTGTGCAAGAGGAATCATGATCGGCGGAGGTAGGGATAATAAAGTTGACAATAATATTTTTGTCGGTTGCAAAATAGCACTGCATATAGATTCAAGAGGCCTGGGTTGGGCTAAATATTATTTTGATGGAACCGATAGTACATTGTTTAAAAGGATGGATGCGATGAATTTCAAGCAACCTCCTTATTCAAAAACATATCCCATATTGCTTTCCTTATATAAGGATGAACCTGCTGTAGCCAAAAACAATTATGTAACCAATAATATTGCTTACAAAGGTAAATGGTTGGATCTGCATGATGGACTTACGCTAAACATTGTACATGCCCGTCATAATATCCTGGGCGATGTTATGATTGAGTATCCTAATAAAAAAGACGCGGTACAACAAGGCAATCCTGGCATCTTAAATCCTGAAAAGGCTGATTTCAGGGTTGATACTAAACGCATGCCTTTTGAGTTTAAGCCGATACTGTATAACAGTGTTGGCTTGCAGAAAAATGAATATCGTACAACAGTTATAAAGTCTTTTTCGTTTAACTAATATATCAATGTCGTTTCCTTAAGCTGTTCTTTCACTTTTGATGGAAAATGTCGTGCCTACGGCACTCAATATCTTTTGGCATTTTATGTTTACCAATATGTCGCTCCTAAGGAGCTTATTCGCCATCTTCAGTTATGCTTCACACATGGTTTAAAAAACTAGCCTGTCAGGATCAAAGGAACAGTCAAGCCTCGTAGAGGCGGTATTTTGGAGGATATTAAGCAAAATAAAATGGGAAAGTGCCGTAGGCACGACATTTTCGGGATGCCTGGAAAGAATCTTACATATCATAAGCCCCATTGCCCACCGGACGATGCATGTATGTTTCTTAAGGAAACGACATTGACTAATATATATTCATGCATTATTCTTCACTGATTTTTATCACCATGCATTCTGGAATTTTTTTATCATTCTTTCAGGCGCCTTTACCTCAACATTTTTCCAATCTTTATCATAGTGTACAAAAAAGTTAAGCCAGCCGCTGCGGGCAATGCGCATTAATATGGGTTGCATAGAAATAAGCAATACTGCATTCAACGTCATCCAGTAAAAGATCCTGTTGTCGTGAATGGAAATTCCTATTGTCAACCACCATATCGCCAGTGAGGCTACACTCAATGCCACGGTCAATGCATAGCTCACATAACTTGATCCATAATAAAAACCTACTTCCAGGTCAAGCGGCTGACCGCAAACAGGGCAATTATCATTCATCTTCATAAAACCCTTGCTGTAAGGATTGCTGTTCACAAACATATTACCCTGCCTGCAACGGGGGCATTTGCAGGTTACTATTCCTGCTATCATTGATTTTTTATTGTCGTTTTTAATGCTGTTCATATACTCAATTTTGAATACTCAAAATTACTAAGTACTCTTCTTTTCATATGGTGTAATGCGGAGATAAAATGGTACTATTTGTAAACCACTAAAAAGAAAATTGATAATGATTATTGAGTATAGTGTTTGCTTCTGAAGGCTTCGGGTGTAGAACCTGTATATTTTTTAAAAAACTTTACAAAGTAGGAAGCGTCCGGAAAATCCAGTTCGAGTGCAATATTTGCAATCGAAAGCTCAAAATTTACCAATAACCTTTTTGCTTCCAGTACTATGCGGTTGCGGATTACTTCGCCTGCAGATCCATATAAATATTCATTGCTCAGCGCATTTAACTGGTGTGGCGTAATGTGCAGTAGTGAAGCATACGCTTTAGGTAGTTTAAGCTGTCTGAAATTTTCTTCTACCAATGTTTGAAATTTTTTTGCCACTGCAACATTGTGATTGGCGGGCGCATTGCGTATATACGTAACAGGTATTTCCCTGCTGATGGTAACAAATAATTGCATCATTAAAGCAGCAATCATTAATTGGGCATTGGGTTTATGCTCCTGTTGTTCGCGGATGATCTCTTCAAAAATATCCACGGCCTTTTTTTGAGTAGCTTTTTTTAATACCAGTACCTGGTTGGTGAGTGTTCCGTCAAAAAAAGCAAATTGATCAACAAAGCCTGCATTTATAAATAGACTATCAAAAAATGTAGCGGAAAAATTAATGATATAACCATCTACTGCACCTTTAAAATTCCAGTTATGTACCTGACCGGGACGCATAAAATAGATCATCCCCTTTTGCACCTGAAATTTTTTAAAGTCAACCTGGTGTTCACCTCCGCCTTTTGTAAAAAACAGCAGGTGATAAAAGGTATGTTTGTGAACAACCTGAAGGTGTGGATTATTGGCAAGATAATTTTTAAACCGGTCAGCATTCAGCAAGCCGTTTTTTAATTTAGGCGCATCAAGATGATGAATATTGAAAGTAGGATAGATGGTTTTTGCCATGAACAGTTTTACTGGTGAATGGGTTACAATTTAATCGTTTCTTTTATTATGCATACTATCCGCTAAAAATTACTGCCATTTACATAATGCCTGTTTGATAGCTGTTCTTTTTGGAGTAATTTCAAAGTAATCCCAAAATTTATTTTATGACACTGGCTGATCCCGATGTTATACAAACCTTAGCCGCAAAAGCAGGTACCACTACTATGGCTGATGGCAGTACCATTCCTTATCCTTTTCCATCTCCTGCCGATTGGCGTGATCATTGGATTTATTTTCTGTTGGTTGACAGATTTAATAACCCGCTTTCGCCACCAGTGCCTGATGCATTTCCCTGCGACACTTACCAGGGTGGAAATTTTGCGGGCATTAAATCGCAATTGAGCTATTTAAAAGAATTGGGTGTCGGGGCTATCTGGTTATCACCAGTTTTAATAAATCCACAATGGTTTAAAGATTATTGGGGTGGTTATGGCATATTTGATTTTATGCGTGTTGAACCGAGGTTCTGCAATGATGTTGCTGCAGCAACATCAGATGCATCTATAGCTGATGCAGCATTTAGGGAATTGGTAGATGAAGCGCATGCGCTTGGGATATATGTCATTCTTGATATTGTATTGAATCATGCAGGCGATCTTTTTAATTATGAAGGCATACAGGATACTATGCCTTATAAGGAGGATAGTGAGTATACCGTATATTGGCGCGATGAAACCGGTACTCCACATGGAGAATGGATAGCAATAGAAAACATTCCCTCTCTTTCAAACAACGAAGGTGTTTCGCGAAAGGAGCTGCAACGCAATGATTATTTCCGACGTAAAGGCGGTGATGACAATCGTGGAGACTTTGGGCGATTCAGAGAATTTGTTACGGATACTAAAATATCGGGCACTAACATATTCCCGGTACGAAACTATCTTATTAGTGCATATCAGTACCTTATTGCAAAGTTCGACCTGGACGGTTATAGAATTGATACCCTGCAATATATAGAACCTGAATTTGCACGTGTGTTTGGGAATGCAATGCGGGAGTATGCGCTATCGATAGGCAAGCAAAACTTTTTCACTTTTGGAGAAGTATGGCAGGATGATGATGAAGAAAGAATAGCAGAATTTATCGGGCGCAATACGGAGAAAGGTGATGAATTGATTGGTGTGGATGCCGCTATTGATTTCCCAATGAGGAAACGATTGGTAAATGTGTGCAAAGGATTTTCTCCACCTGCTGAATTGTCTACGCATTTTGATCAGCGAAGAGAAACGCTGAAAAAAATTGTTAGTTCGCATGGCGATGCGGGAAAGTATTATGTAACATTTCTTGATAATCATGATTTAAACGAACGCTTCACCAATCCTGATTTCCCGGAGCAAACCACGCTTGCACTTACCTGCCTTATGACCATGCAGGGCGTTTCATGTATTTATTATGGAACTGAGCAGGGATTAGTAGGACGGGGCGGAAAAAGAGAATATGCAAGGCAAGCGCTCTGGAGTAAGCCAGATGCATTTTCAATGGATCATCCGTTTTACAAACACATAAAAGACCTTGGAATATTATTGAAACAACAACCCACACTGCGTTATGGACGCCAGTACTTCAGGACATGCAGCGGCGATGGAATCAATTTTGGTTATTCTTCTTTTAACGGAGGTACACTGGCTTTTTCACGCATATTGAATGACAAAGAATTGCTTATTGCTGCTAATACAAATATTTATGAATCGGTGACCGTGCATATTGTAATAGATAAAAACCTGCACTCAGAAGGAAAAATGCTGCACATACTTTTCCCATTTAATAGGCAGAATGATCCGCCTCTCATTTGCGAAACGCATGGTATATACCGTACTATATTATTAACATTAGCGCCATGTGAGGCATTAGTAATAGGAGCATAAAATACATATGCATCATGGCACAGCTTTCATCTCAATAAAATCATCTAATTCTTGGCCTGAAATTGGTAATAGGTTTGAGATATCTTTTTTAAACCAAATACTATTTTATGACAGACATCCTTTTTGCAGAAGCTTTTGCAAAAGAGCTGGAAGCTGAAACCACCTCTACACGTAAATGTTTAGAAAGAATTCCCGAGTCTTTGTTTGATTATAAGCCTCATGAAAAATCCATGAACCTTGGATATCTTTCTTTGTTAGTAGCCGAAATTCCAAAGTGGATAAAAATTATGATTGAACAGGGGGATATTGATTTCGCAACTTTTACACATATTAAACCCGCCAACACAAAAGAATTGGTTGCTCATTTTGATGAAAATATAGAAGGAGCAAAAAATGCTTTAAGAAATATAAAAGATGGTGATTTAATAGTAGATTTTCATTTAAAAAACCAGGGACATATTTTATTTACATCTACCAAAAAGGAAAGCGTAGAAAGTACAATCAACCATATGGTACATCACCGCGGGCAGCTAACAGTGTATATGCGCTTAAACAATATCCCGGTTCCTTCCATATACGGTCCATCCGCCGACGATAGAAGTTTTTAAAAGCCTTTCCCCATCAGGAAACCACAGCAACCATCTGTGGTTTCTTTTTTCCTCTATTCATATAGCCTTCAGCCTTTTGATATAATTGTTTACATTCATCTAAGCAGAATTCATATTGGTCGAAATTGTTTCGTCTGAAACTGGCTAATTGTAGCTTTATAAGACCATACATAAAACAAGGCTTATGGAATTTGATAATGACCGGATTCGAAAACATACCCGGAAAATTGAATCGTTTTATTGGATCTTACTTGGCTGTATATATCCTTTAATAAATGGGGTAAGTATTTTTTTAAAAGATATAGTTGCATGGCCAGTTTTATTCCTTATCAGCATGGTATTGCTGCCGGTGTATTTTTTTTACAGTCGTATTGCAGGACCGGTGCTTTTACGCAAACAATCACGTCTTTTTTTTAGTGCACTTACTGTTCTCACATTCCTGGTGGTGCAGGTGTTTTTATTCGCACTGTACTTTCTCATTTCAAAATTATCATTGTCGCCGGTTGCCCAGACATATTTTAAATTTAGCTACGCTACCGGTATACGCGAAGCTGTTTGGACGCTTATCAATATGGCACTCTCCATTGCTGTTTATTTTATAAAAACAGCCATAGATGAAAAGGAGGAACGGTTCAATCTTCAAAAGGACAATGTATTTTTTAAATTGAGATACCTGCGTGCACAACTCAATCCGCATTTTTTGTTTAATACACTTAACAGCATTTATTCATTAAGCCTGCAGAAATCTGATAAAACACCTGAAGTAGTAATAAAGCTTGCCGACCTGATGCGCTATCTTATTTATGAATGCAATGAAGAACGCATACCATTGGATAAAGAAATAGCCTTTATAAAAACCTATATGGAGATTGAAAAGATCAGGTACAAGGCTGATATACGGTTTTCAGTGGAGGGTGAGACAAGCCATGTATTTATAGAACCTTTTTTGTTTATTGCGTTTATTGAAAACGCGTTTAAACATGCAATGGATCATTCCTTCTCGGAGCCATTTATTTACATTACGCTTAAAGTGAGCGATGAGCAGATAGTACTGAATGTGATTAATAGCTGTGATGCTGACCTGGGCGACCAGGCAAAAAGAATGAACGGCAAAGGCATTTCAAACAGCAAACGGTTATTGGAATTATTGTATCCTGATTCGCATGCATTGAATATTATACAAACCGATAAAGTAGAGAACAGGAATAATACGCTACGGATGCGCAATGCGCGGGAGAGACTAGAGCTCCTTTACCCGGATGCATACACGCTTGATGTGTTGTTGAATAAAAGCACATTTACCGTATCATTAATTATTAAATCGAAGGCAGCTTGATAAAATGCATTATTGTTGAAGATGAAACGTTGGCGCAGGAAGTGCTGCAACGGCATATACAGCAGGTCCGTACATTGGAACTAACAGGTATATACCGCAATGCACAGGAAGCCATGGAAGCTTTGCAGAAGGACAGTGTTGATCTGATGTTTCTTGATATACGTTTACCCGGTATGACTGGTTTGCATTTTCTACAGTCTTTACAAAACCCGCCATTGGTAATTCTTACCACTGCTTACGCTGAATATGCAGTAGAAAGTTATGAATTGAATGTGATGGATTACCTGCTGAAGCCGATATCGTTTGACCGATTCTCTAAAGCGGTAAATAAAATTGCGGAAGGTAGGTTGTTTACACCCGCTGCAAAAGAAGCAGTCTCAACGCCGGCTGATCATATTTTTATCCGCTCCAACAGCAAATTTTTCAAAGTCAATTTTTCAGAGATCATTTATATCCAGGGCATGAAAGATTACCTGAAGATCCATACTGCCGCTTATACACTCATCACGCACCAAACTATGAACGACA
>JASGKU010000003.1:0-427421 GCA_047600465.1 Agriterribacter sp. | reverse complement strand
TTTTTTTTCATTTTGTTCAGCGTTTGTATGTATATGTATTTTTTATTCGCTACGGAGCGCATGCCCGGTGAGATGGATAAACACATCTTCCAGGTTGGCTTGTTTTACTTCCTTGGGTCTTTCAAACCCGGTTGCCACCAGGTCGTCAATCAACTGGTCGGGAGAATTTAAAGCAATAATCCTGCCTTCATCCAGAATAGCAACCCTATCACAAAGAATCTCGGCTTCGTCCATGTAATGTGTGGTAATAATAATGGTAGTGCCTTTGGAACGGATATCACGGATCAGGTCCCACAAATTTCTTCTTGCCTGCGGATCAAGCCCGGTAGTAGGCTCATCCAAAAAAATAATCTTTGGTTTATTGATAAGGGTAGTGGCAATAGAGAAACGTTGTTTTTGCCCACCACTTAATTCTTTGTATTTGTTTTTTGCTTTGTCTTCAAGGTTAACCAGTTTCAACAAATCGATAGCGTTCACCGGTTCGTTGTACAATCCACTGAAAAGTTCAATCAGTTCAACCAGGTTGAGCCCAGGATAAAAACCGGATGTTTGCAGTTGTACTCCAATGATCTTTTTTATTTTATTTACGTCGCTGTCAATATTGAAACCAGCCACCACTACTTCTCCGTCGCTTTTCTGGCGCAGGGTTTCTATAATTTCAAGTGTGGTTGATTTGCCGGCGCCATTAGGACCCAGCAAGCCGAAAATTTCTCCTTCATACACATCAAAACTTATACCTTTGACAGCCTGAAAATTGCCGTAGTTTTTGGTAAGATTTTTTACAGAAATTACTTCATTAACGCCCATAGGCGGCAAGTTAATATAGTTACGTATTCTGGCAAATTATTTAAGCCGATTAATGGAATAGGGGAGAAGGTGTAAGGCTAAAGGTGTAAGGTAAATAAGCGTATATTTTTAAAATGACACATAATGAAGGTATTTAAATTTGGTGGCGCCAGTGTGAATAGTATAGACAGGATAAAGCAAATGGCCGACATATTAAAGTTGCATAACGACGATAAAAAGATAGTGGTTATATCAGCTATGGGCAAAACCACCAATGCGCTTGAAAAAGTAGCCGAAGCATTTTACCGCAATGAAAAGGAGCAGGCACTCAGCTTATTTCAGCAGGTAAAAACACAGCATCTTGATACCGCGAAATCATTGTTGCAGAACAGCTACTCTGCAGCGGAAGAAAAAATGTCGCATTTATTTACAGAGATAGAATGGGCGCTGCATGATAAGCCGGTAAAAGAATACGATTATTATTACGACCAGGTGGTATGTGCCGGCGAATTGTTTTCTACTACCATCATCAGTGCTTTTTTAAATGAACAGAAAATTCATAATCATTGGATAGATGTGCGGGATGTATTGCGTACGGATGATAATTTCAGGGAAGCCGTGATTGACTGGACAGTAAGTGCTCAAAATGTACAACAACATATCATTCCCCTGTTCAACGAAACAAACATGATAGTGCTACAGGGCTTTATCGGCGCTACAGACGAAAATGAAAGCACTACACTGGGCAGAGAAGGCAGTGATTATACAGCGGCTATATTCGCCAATTTAATAGACGCCGAAAATGTAACGATATGGAAAGATGTGGAAGGGGTGATGAATGCAGATCCTAAGGTGTTCCCTTCAGCAAAACTGATCAGCGAGTTGAATTATGATGAAGTGATTGAAATGGCTTATTATGGAGCGCAGGTAATTCATCCCAAAACCATAAAGCCATTACAGAATAAAAGCATTCCGTTGTTGGTAAAATGTTTTTTGGATCCTGCACTACCCGGCACCGTTATACACAATAAGAGTATAAAAAATCTGCCACCTATTATCGTACAAAAAAATAACCAGGCATTGCTTCATCTGCATTCAAGAGATTTTTCATTTATAGGCGAGCACAAAATGTCGCGGATGTATCATTTGTTTGTAGAAAATAAAGTAACGCCCAGCCTTATACAAACGGGCGCTGTAAGCCTGATGGTTTGTACCGACGATAAAAGCGAGAAGACGGATCACCTGGCAGGAGAAGCTGCAGAGATATTTGATGTACAGGTTGAAAAGGGATTAACCTTATTAACCATCCGCCATTATACCAAAGCATTGCTCGATGAAATGACGGATGGAAAATATATCTTACTCAAGCAGCAATCGCCCGATACGGTTCAGGTTTTAATACGATAATTATTTATTTTGCTCCGCTATGGACTGCGTCTCACGGTCCAATAAAAAGATGCCGCTGTTATTGTTTTATTATTTTGATAAGCTTTTGTACAGAAGTGCCTTTTATGCTTACATAATATACACCTGCTGGTAAATTGATCACATTAATGCTGGATAATTGATTGCTGCCATTCAGTACTTGCCAGTTGCCTTGTTTCAGTGATCTGCCTTTGGTATCTATAACCTGCCACTCCAGCTTTTCATTCCTGTTAAGCTGAATGCGCACGCTCACATTATCTTTTGCAGGATTGGGGTACAGGCTTATTTGATCTGCACCATTACCCGGTTGTAACATAATAATAATTGAATAGGTAAACCTTCCATCCAGGTCTGTTTGTTTGAGGCGATAATAATTTTTTCCGCTCAATGGAAATTTGTCTGTAAAGTTATATGCCTGCTCCACAGTTGAATTACCCTTGCCTTCCACAAAACCAATATTATTAAAATGCCTGCCGTCAGCACTTCTTTCAATATCAAAGCCACGGTTGTTTTGTTCAGTAGCGGTTGTCCAGTACAAAATATCTCCTGTGGTTTCACACTTACCGTATAGTTTAAGCGCTGTAACAGGTAATGTACCTAATGAACTTAAATTGGATGCGTATATATTGTAGTCGAGAGGAATACTTATTCTGCCATCATACCAGGCAATGATAGCGCCACCAGTACTTTTTACTAGTTGTGGAGCAAATTGATTTCCATCTGCGGAAGATACAGCCGTTCCATTGGCAGCCCATTGTGCATCACCAGTGCTGTTTAAACGCTGGGCATAAATATCATTGGCCAAACCAACCCTACCATCAGACCAAGTGATAATAATACCCCCATTTTCATCTGAAATAAGCTGAGGTGTTATCTGGTTGCCTGCTTCCATGCAAACCGGCATTCCATTCGTAACCCATGCTACGTTTCCGTCGGCAGCAATTTTCTGAGCATATATATCCACTTTAGGAAGTTCGTTTTCGTCCAAACCGGATCTTGTATCTTCCCATGTGAGAAAAGCGCCACCACTGCCATCTGAAATGATCTGTTGATTGACTTGGTCAAAAGCTGCAGTGGAAATAGGTACTCCATCTGTTGCCCATTGCGTAGTTCCATTTTGATCTACCCACTGCGCGTATATATCTGCATTTATTCCACTGCGTATATCTACCCAGGATATTATGGCACCATGATTATTATCAGTACATAATTTCGGACTCTGCTGGATATCGTCTTCTCCGCAAATAAGTATACCATCTGAGGCAGACCATACTTTGGCTCCGCTGGCATCTATCCGTTGGGCATAGATATCATAGGTTGCACTTCGATTGTCATACCACGTAATAATAGCTCCGCCATTGTCATCGCTGATTATTTGTGGACCGACCTGTGCATCGGCCTCATCACAAACGGCAATGCCATCTGCCGCCCATGAAATAGAGCCGTTACCTGCAATGCGTTGCGCGTAAATATCGAAGGTTCCATTTCTTGGATCCTGCCAAACAATGATGGCTCCGCCACTGGCATCACTGATTATTTTGGGCAATGACTGTCTTCCTGTAGCGCTGCATATAGCAACTCCATCTGCTGTCCATTGTGGTGTGCCATCTGCCGTTATCAATTGTGCATATATGTCATCGGTATTACTACCATTGCGGTTATCCTGCCACGTTACTATATAATTGCCGTTGCCTGCATTTATTATCTGTGGAATAGATTGGCTACCAGTAAAAGTACATACGGCTATGCCATCCGGAGCCCATGCGGCATTACCTGCAGCAGTCATTACCTGCATATAAATATCAATATTCCCGTTGCGGTTATCCTGCCATACTATAGCGGCGCCACCAGCCCCATCGCTGGCTACCTGCACATTCGTTTGGCTGCCAGTAGCAACACATACAGGATTGTTTGTTAAAGAATCAGGAACCCATTGACCGAAAGAAATGTTTGTAATAAAAAGAAAGCAGAGGTAGAGGTAAAAGCGCATAAGATATTTTTTTAGTCATAAAAAATATCTATCTCATGGGGCAATGGTATATAAATATAAGGCTTAGTTTTTAATTCAGCCGGATCGAATGAAACAATAATCGAAAATTATTGCAGCCTGCTGATTCCCTGGAACAATGTATTAAAACATTGCCATTGTGTATTGTCTCCTCCAGAATTGTCTTTAGCATTTGCATAAAACCCTCTTAAAAAAGAACTATTGCCCGACCATACAGTTTGCAGCATGCCATAAAAATTAGGTTTTAACTGTGGGGTAGCAGTATTGCGATAATTCACCATGTCATTTAATTGGGTGGTGGCAATAGCTGGATCGCGCCACGGGCAGGTAACTACTTTAAAACCCTTCATGGCAAAGTAAACGGCCGATTTATCAGCACGTTCATAATGCCAATCACACACTACAATATCTTTGGGTACCAGGTCAATACTTCTATAAGTATCGTTCTGACTGGCTTCCCACATACCCATGCCTGTTATAGTGCCATCCAGCATTCTGTCGCCCCAGATCCATAATGTTTTATTGCTTGCTGCCAAATGATCGCGGATGCGTTTTACTTCTCCCGCAAATAATTCAGCTTTGTCTTTATGTTTACAACGAGGGCATTTAGAATCACCAATATAAAACACTTCATCCATGCCGGCATGAAAGGCGTCTGTTTGAAATGCCTCGCATATTTCATCTACAATGTCAAATACTATTTTATGCAAACGGGGATGAAGCGGACAATAACTTTTGCAATACAATCCATCCGCATTCGGCCATTCATATTTCTCTGGCATTTTTACCCAAGGTGTTTCATCAAATTCAGGATAAGCTTTTAGTAGATTATATGTTTTGTTGGCCCATGATTGATGCCCAAGCAGGTTTACCTGTGGGATTATCTTTATGTTATTGGCCTTACAGGCGCTTACCATTTTTTGCACATCTTCTTTTGAAAGCGCGATACTGTCTCTCAATTCAGGATGACTGGTATATTGATAATTATAGTCTACCCGCAGTATCAATGTGTTTACTTTACGGGGAGCCAATTCATTATTAATAAATGTTACAAAGGAATCTACTCCCGTCGGCATCGGCGCCGCTATACAAAAACCACGAACAGGCAAAATACTATCAAGCGTGTTTTGCGCTTTTGAAAAGACCCAGCAGCATGCTAAAACTGCTATCGCAATAATGCGGAGCGTAAGATTTTTTTTCATAATAGCTAATGTACGTCATCTTTTAATACAGTATTGCCGCAGATACGCAGATATTGATGCTGCCAGACCTTTTGGTTTACGTATAGTGAAACAAAAAAGCATTAGTTACCTTTGCGTTTACAACGATAAAGATTATGAAAGAAGTAGTTATTGTTTCAGCAGTGCGCACACCTATAGGCAGTTTTGGGGGTAGCCTGAAAGATATTTCGGCTACGCGTTTGGGTTCTATTGCTATAAAAGCGGCTGTTGAAAAAGCAGGCATAAAACCAGCGCTGGTGCAGGATGTATTGATGGGTTGTGTAATACAGGCAAACCTGGGGCAGGCGCCGGCAAGACAAGCCGCAAGGTTTGCAGGCTTACCTGATCATGTAAACTGTACTACAGTTAATAAGGTTTGTGCCAGTGGAATGAAAGCTATATCGCAGGGAGCACAAAGCATTTTGCTAGGTGATGCTGATATTGTTGTAGCAGGTGGTATGGAAAATATGAGTAGCATTCCTTTTTATGCGCCATCGGTGCGTTGGGGAAATAAATATGGTAATACCGCACTGATTGATGGTTTGGCAAAAGATGGTTTAACAGATGCATATGATGGAATGGCTATGGGGAATGCCGCAGAATTGTGTGCAAAAGAATGTGGTATTTCGCGCCAGCAACAGGATGACTTTGCAATAGCCAGTTACACCCGTAGCCAGGCCGCCTGGGAAAAAGGTTTATTTGCTGATGAAGTTGTGCCGGTAGAAATTCCGCAACGCAAGGGAGAAGCATTGATTTTTTCAAAAGATGAAGAACCGTATAATGTAAAATTTGATAAGATACCAACATTAAGCCCGGCATTTCAAAAAGAAGGAACGGTAACTGCTGCTAATGCTTCTACCATGAATGATGGCGCGGCAGCGCTTGTATTAATGAGCAAAGAAAAAGCAGAGGAGCTTGGCATAAAACCCATCGCAAAAATTCTTTCGTATGCTGATGCAGAACAATCTCCTGAATGGTTCACTACTACGCCTGCTATTGCAGTACCCAAAGCCGTTAGTAAAGCCGGTTTGAAAATGAGTGATATAGATTACTGGGAATTAAATGAAGCATTCGCCGTGGTAGGAATAGAAAATTCAAAACGCATGGGGCTTGATCCTGCCAAAGTAAATGTACATGGTGGCGCGGTGTCTATCGGGCATCCGTTAGGAGCCAGTGGTGCAAGAGTTATTGTTACTTTAATACATGTATTAAAAGCCAACGCTGCAAGGTATGGTGCAGCAGGTATTTGTAATGGGGGAGGCGGAGCGAGCGCTATGGTAATTGAGTTTTTGTGATTTTAGCTGCAGATCCGCAGATTGAATAGGTGACATTTGTTTATTAGCAGCTCTTTTTTGTGAAGAGTTATATGTGGTTTTGTTTAGATGCCTGAATTTGTATTTATCTGCGGCATATTTTAACCTAAACTCTTACAACGTATGAAAAAGATCTTCCTGCTTTTTGTTTTAAGTATTTCATTGCACACAGTTTTTTCTCAAAGCTTTATGCATGGGGTCGGTGTAGGCGTATGTATTACCGATATTCCAAATGCTGGTGTCAATCCGGGAATTGCATTTACTTATGCTCCACGAGTGAATTTTGTAGAAACCGAAGCGCTTTCTGTTTCAGTTGGTGTTCCTGTGAGTATAGGTTTTACAGGCAGCAAAAGCCCCGGTACTTTTAATGTTGTTGGTTCTTCTGATACATATACATCTCATTTTATGCTGAATGCGCCTGCTATCATAAATTTAAATATAGGGGCAGGTTCAACAAAGAGAAATAATAAAAGATTTGGTTTTTTTGTTGGTGGAGGATTCGGTTATCACTATGGCGGTTATAGTCAGAAGGATGATGACCCTGACGATTTCTTATTTACTACTTATACAAATAAATATAGTAGCTCTTATGGCCCTGCAGGTAATATAGGCTTGCGCTTTGCTGTAGGAAGTCATCAAAAAACTATCGAGGCCAGATTATCTTATATGAAGGCTATCAGTGAAAGTAAAATGTCTGCATATGGAGTAACCGCATTATTTAATTTTTAAAAATAACAAAGTTGCCAACCTTCCAAAGGTTGGCAACTTTCTCTCTTTGAGGTCTGACGCTTCGCGTACCGACCTTATAACATCTACCTTTAACCTTTTCGTTTCCAAACTAAAGAAACACTTCCGCCATCATACACCTGGCGCTCCCTCCGCCATTGGTTTCGATGGTAAGTAAAGATGAATGTATGATCGGATTATATGCTGCTAACTCTTTTACCTGTTGAGCAGTTAAGGATTGGTAAGCCTGTGAAGACATTACAAGAAATTTTTCTCCATTCTTATTTTGTACCTGCAACATATTGCCGGCAAAATGATTCATTTGGGCTATAGTGATAGTAATGATTTTTTTTCCTGATTGTTGTATGGCTTTAATTACGTTTTCTTTTTGAGCTGAATCAGTTATGCTATCCAGGCAAATCACAACATATCTGTCCGCTACACACATCATTACATTGGTATGATAAATTGGTTGATTTTTTTCATCAGCCGCGTCGAATACTACAGGTGTATATTTCATTTTAACACAAAAATCTTCCAATACACTTTTATCCGTTCTTGGCGAGAGGCACGCATAAGCTATATGGTAATCTCTATCCAATACCATACTTCCTGTTCCTTCAAGGAAAATCTGTTGCTGTTCATAAGCAGTAAAGTCAACAATATTTTGAATATTAAAAGCAGTCATTAATTTATTGATCAACTCCGGCTTTCGCTCATTTCTCCTGTTTACCGCATACATAGGATACAGGCAAATAGTGCCATTGTGAAAAGAAATCCAGTTGTTGGGAAATATTGAATCAGGCGTATAAGGAACAGGCGTGTCTTCCATAACAGTTACCTCTACCCGAAGATTTCGAAGTTTCTGTACAAAATCGTTAAACTCCTGTAAGGCTTTTTCCTG
The DNA here is from genome assembly GCA_047600465.1 of Agriterribacter sp. Classification (GTDB taxonomy): domain Bacteria; phylum Bacteroidota; class Bacteroidia; order Chitinophagales; family Chitinophagaceae; genus Agriterribacter. Next base: position 419,039 of record JASGKU010000003.1, on the reverse strand, counting down.
TGCAGCTTCTGTTTGTCCTGCTACCTGGAAGGCATTGTTTATCGCTGTTTCAGCATTAAAGCTAAAGTTCACCGGCTTTATCATTAATATATGTGAGGTTGTCTGCATAGCTTTTTTGCTTTCAGGTATCAACGGTCAGCGATCGGCAATTAGCAGCTTAATAGCTCATGGCATTGTTATATCTCATCTCTTAGCAAAGGCATACTCATACAATGAAATCCTCCCCTGGCACGTGAAAGCTCTGCCGATGGCATCAGTATCATAGTGTCTTTTATGTCATTGGGCGAAATACTCCCTGCTTCCAATTGATCAATCAGGTCTTTTGCCTTAATGACGGAGAATCCTTTCTCTTTAAAAGCTTCAGTAGTTTTATCGTTTCTGTCGTATCCCAATACTACTCCTTCTTTTATAGCCAACACGTTACAGGAATCTGTCCATTGTTCCCGCACATCAAAAGGAAACTGGTTGTTGCCGGAATATATAAATGATACATCTTCTTCTTTACACCCAAGATCATTGCAACTGATATCTATCAGCAAGTCTTCGAGATTATCAATATATACAGGTTTGCCGATATTGTTTTTGTGAAACTGAATAATATTCAGAGAATTGTCTTTAGAAGGCGTGTCTAGAATTTTTTGTACCGGGTTTGAATTTTCATGACGGATAGCCGCTTTGGAAAAATTGCCCAGCATCACCCACATGTTTTTCTTCACCTGTGTAAACACTGTATCAATGTGCATATAATCTCTCTTGCGGGGAATTTTTACAACACTTACTTTGTTCACCAGGTTTTTTTCAAAAACAATATTAATTACTTCCTGCGCGGCTTCCATGCTGGTGCGTTCACTTACACCAACGAGCAAATGCTCTTTGCTCACCACCATTACATCTCCACCTTCAAGGGTCACTCTCTTATCTTCGCCATCACGCGGCATTAAAAAGTGATGATGTTTTTCTGAAAGTTCAATTACTTTATCCTGGTAAGCAATAAACAGCGGGTGATTAAAAAATATATACTTTGTAAGCAACGCTTCACGGATGCGTGCTGTTTTGGCGGGTTTGTTTAATAAAACATGATCTTTTATAACAATGCCTATATCTCTTGTAAAAATGAAATTAGGAATAGGTGGAAATATCATTGTTTTATCTGGCAGGCTGCCGGTAATAAAAATTTTAGCCAATTGAACGGCATCAATTTCCAGTAATTTCCTTTGCGTAAGATAAGAGCAGTTTTCAATGGCGCATACACTTGCCGCCAACTTTGCTTTTATGTTGTTGTCTTTTAAGATATCTGCTAAAAGGCTTTGCAGTTCTACTACTTTATCTGACCGGTAAAAATCAGTGTGATCAGGCTTGTAAAAATTTCTATTATTTTCGGAGGCGTCAACAGCGTGCAGCTTCCCTTTTATTTTTTCGGGATCAAGAAAATACAATAACAGTTTGGTATAATAGTCGTACTCACCCTTACGGATAGTGTCTAAATGCACAATGTCTTCAAAAAGCCAGTCCTGTGCTTTGCTTGGCACAACTTTTCCAATGCCACTGTCGGGAGTGTGTACCAGTATTCTCCGCAATGTTCCTATCTCTGATGTTACATTAAGTTGATTGCTCGTTTCCATAATATATGTAAATGTAGTGTTTTAGGTTTTGATAAGGAAGGAGACAGTTTTTTGTTCTACTCTTTCTTTTCTGTATACCTTAACATTTTGTGTTAAACACTTCGGAATAATTTTTGTCTCATTCGCATTGTAACAAAACAAGCAATACAATCGTTTACTAAAAAATCAATGATTATGAAAAGAGCATTTTTACTTTTGGCTTTACCGTTATTTATATTTTCCTCCTGCAAAAAAGAAGTAACAGAAGTACAACAGGTTGACCAGGCTTTCTCGGCGGTTTACACCATACAGCCCAACGATTGGAAAACCTCTGATGGTGGTAAAAGTTATTCTGTTGACTTTGATGTACCAGAGTTAGACAATGTTATATACCAGAATGGTGCAGTACTCGTATACCTTTCTTTTAACGGTACTTCTTATTATGAAGCATTGCCACAGGTATTCGACGGCATTACTTATGGAGCTATTCACGGAGATGGTTATGTAAATGTTGATATCAGCGCTCTTTCTGGTAATGCGGTAACACCTCCAGGTCAGCCGGTATCTGCAAAAATCATCTTAATTGATGCTACTAAACTGGCATTGCGCAAAGACGTTAACCTGAAAGATGTGCAGGCTGTGGAAAAGGCCTTTAATATTCACTAGCGTTTTCACACACGGTAAATAGTATTTATACCATCAGTATTTTGAGAGCATACACTTCTTTCAAAATACTGGTGGTTTTTTTATGTAATTAATGTTGGAATGCATCATTCGTATATTCTTTTTGATTTATTTAACATCGCATACGATGGAATTATAAAACTATACTTATAGTTTTATAATTCCTCATACTTAACAAACCAGAACCTCGCCATGACTACCAAAAAAATCCTGATCAGTATAGCCATTCTGTTGGTTATATCTGCAACGGCATATGCGTTCTTCTTTCGTGATAAAGCTGCCAGCAAAGACATTCTGCTTGATATCAAGAAAAACAACTTTGAGGTTAACATTACTACTACAGGAGAATTGCGCTCCAAAAGTATGACGCGTATATCAGCTCCATCGAAACTGCAGCAGTTAAGTATTTACCAGATCAAGATCGCAGACCTTGTAGCCGAAGGTACGCAGGTAAAAGAAGGAGAGTTTGTGGCATCGCTTGATAATTCCGATGTATTAAATAAAATAAAGGATCAGCAACTGAACCTTGATAAAAAGAATGCGGAAATAAAACAGGCTTCGCTGGATACGATGATGGAATTGCGAACACTCCGCGATGAAATAGTGAACCTGAAATTTGACCTCGAACAAAAGATCCTTGAAAAAGAACAATCGCGGTATGAAGCGCCAGCTGAAATAAAAAGAGTACAGCTTGAATATGAAAAGTCTGAACGAACCCTTAAACAAAAGGAAGACAACTATAAAACCAAGCAGTTACAAACTCAAACTAAAATGCAGATACTGGGTTCAGACCTTCAGCAATTAAAAAACTCCATGGAGGGCTTAACAAGCATACTCAGTCAGCTTACTATCAATGCCCCCAAAAGCGGTATGGTTGTATATGAGAAAAACTGGAACGGTCAGAAAAAAACAGTGGGTACACAAATTGAGATATGGAACCCAACTATTGCCAACTTACCAGACCTTTCACAAATGGAAGTACTCACTTATGTAAATGAAGTAGATATTCAGAAAGTAAAAGTTGGTCAGAGTGTAGAAATAGGATTGGACGCGGCTGCAGATAAAAAGTTGAAAGGTGTTGTAAAAACAGTTGCCAATATAGGTGAGGAAAAACCCAATAGTGACGCGAAAGTTTTTGAAGTGGTGATTGAGGTACTGACCAAAGATCCTATTATAAAACCCGCCATGACGGTGAGTTGCAAAATTGCTACCGAAAAATATAAGGATGTATTGCAAATACCGCTTGAATCCATATACAATGATGCCAAAGGCAGCTTTGTTTTTAAACGGGTGGATGGAAGTCTTGTAAAACAATATATAAAAGTGCATACAGTAAATGAAAGCAACGCGCTTATCAGTAATGGATTGCAGGCCGGAGATATTATTTATCACAGCTTGCCTTCTGATACAACCGGGCTCAAAGCATTGAAGTTCGATTCTACAAAAGACAGCAAGCCTCAGCAATTGATCCTGATCGACTCTACGGAAGTAAAGCGGTTGAAGAACCAGGCGGATAAGGATAGTAAGTCACAGGGTGGTGCAGCTGATGCTGGTGGTATGATTATAGTTAATTAGCATATTATAACCTCCACATAACATGCGTTTTCAAAGATTTATTTTCAATTTCAATATTGGTATACAAGCCTTGTTTCAAAACAGGTTCAGGGCTGTTCTTACTTCGTTAGGCATTATTTTCGGGGTTGGTTCTGTAATTGCCATGCTGGCAATAGGCAAAGGAGCCGAAAAGGAAATACTGGAACAGATTAAACAAGTAGGGTCGAACAATGTAATTATTAAATCGAAAGTAGGAGAGGAGCAAAAAAAAGATGATGATAAAGGATCAACAGATAAGGCTTCATCCAATACCAATGGTCATGAAGATAAAAAGAATTTCTCTCCGGGATTAAGCCTGTTGGATGCAGATGACATAATGCAAAATATTTCTACTGTAAAATTTGCAAGCCCGGAAATAGAATTACCTACCCAGTTATTATTCGACGGATTGAACATGAAAGGCAAAATGATCGGCATACGAAATGATTATTTTGAAACAACGGATGTAGACTTAGCCGAAGGAAGTTTTTTTACGGATAAACAAATGGAAAATGCTGAACCCGTTTGCGTGATTGGTAAAAATATAAAAACAAAACTCTTTGCTGGTAAGGACCCATTGGGTCAATATCTCAAATGTGGTAACAACTGGCTGTTGATAGTAGGTGTGCTTGGAAATAAAGATGTAATTGATAAAGATGCAGAACGGCTGTCAATCCGCAATCAGAACAATGAAGTGTATGTGCCTATCACAACAATACTGATCCGTTACACCAACCGCTCCCTGGTAACGGCAGGAAAAATAAGAATGATGCGTTATGGAGGTAACAACTCAACCAATTATAATCAGCTTGACAGAATAGTAGTACATGTTGCCAGCAGCGATATGGTAGTGCCTACAGTAGAAGTTTTAGGAAGGTTGCTGAACAGGAGGCATCAACAGATAGATGATTATGAGATTGTGGTGCCTGAACTTTTGCTAAAACAGGAGCAAAAGACAAAAGCTTTATTCAATGTAGTGCTTGCTATAATTGCATCTATCTCGTTAGTAGTGGGCGGTATTGGCATCATGAATATAATGTTGGCTTCCGTATTGGAAAGAACAAGGGAGATAGGCTTACGCCTCGCTTTAGGCGCTACCAAAAAAGATGTAGTGATGCAGTTTTTGGGTGAGGCAGTAAGCATCAGCGTTACAGGTGGAATTATTGGTGTATTGATAGGCGTTACGGCAAGCCTGCTTATAAGAAATCTTACAGGTATACAAACGATTATCGCGCCATCCTCTATTATCATATCATTTACCATTTCAATAGCGGTTGGTTTAATCTTTGGCATATTGCCGGCACGCAGGGCTGCCAAAAGTGATCCAGTGGTTTCGTTGCGCTCTGAGTAATATTTACTTACTTCAAATCTTATTTATAACTATAAACAATACACCCACTTGAAACAGCTACTTTGTTTATTTGTTTTTACAACATTATTATGCGGCTATGCTTCGGCCCAACAAAAAATGACATTATCACTGCAGGAAGCAATAGGTGTAGCAAGAGGGCAAAGCCTGCTATCAAAACAGATCAAAGCCAACTACAGCAGCTACGTGCATCGCTATCAGTCATTCAAGGCATCGCTTAAACCGCAGTTAAGTTTAAATGGCACTTTGCCTGAATACGACAGGTCGTTGTTGAATATTGTTCAGCCTGATGGGTCTTATAAAGTGCAGTCTGTTAGACGCTCAATATGGGGCAGTAATCTTCAGTTAACACAGAATATTTTCTGGACAGGTGGAAATATTTATGTAGGTTCCGGCACCAATCTATTTACCAATAAAGGCTCAGGGCTTGATCAACGCCAATGGCAAACTTCTCCTTTAATAGTGGGTATTTCTCAACCATTAACTTTATTTAATTCTGTAAGATGGAATTTTGAGCAGGAAAAACTGCGGATGAAGCAAGCTACCAAAGAGCAGATTGAATTGTATGAAAATCTCTCTGGGCAAATAGCCTCCGCGTATTTTGATTTATACGTGTCAAAAATGGTATATAATAATGCGCTGCAAAACCAGGCAGTGAATGACACATTGTACAAAATTTCAACCGGTAGATTTAATGTAGGAAAAATTGCAGAGAATGAATTGCTGCAGGTGGAACTGCAATTAATGAATGCCAGGAACGGTGTAACACAAGGTGAGGTAAATATAAAAGCGAATTCAAAGAGGTTGGCTAATCTTTTAGGATTAGAACCAACAACTGAGTTTGAACTGGTGCCGGTTACAGACGCACCGATTTTTGCGGTGGATATAAAGCAGGCAGTGGAAGAAGCCAAGAGAAACCGCAGTGACATCATCAGTTTTGATCTGCAGGAAAATGCAGCTAAAATGCAGGTGCGCCAAAGTCAGTCAAACGCTTTTGCCAGCGGCAGTATTAACCTGAGTTATGGGTTGAACCAAACAGCTCCAACACTTTCAAGTGCTTATCAAAATCCATTAGATTTTCAGATGGTTAATGTCAGTTATGCTCTGCCATTATTTGGCTTTGGAAAAAACAAGCATGATATTGCCAGCAGCAAAGCTAATCTTGAAGCAACACAGGCAGACATTGCGTATAGAAAAAAATCCTTTGAGCTGGATATTGAAAACACGGTGAACCAGTTTATACAATTACAAACTGCGTTAACCATTTCTGCTAAAAGTGATACTATTGCGCAAAAGCGCTATGATGTTGCCCGCAACAGGTACATGCTGGGCAAAATCAGTATTACCGACCTGGGATTAGCACAGGAAGCAAAAGACAATGCAATTGTAGACTATGTAAGAATGCTGCAGCAATACTGGCAATCGTATTATATGTTGCGCAGGGTAACCTTATACGACTTTGAAAAAAATCAGGCAATCAATAATTAATTCAATCCTGTTATATTTCTTGTGAGGTAACAAGCACTTCTTCGGGTTGTGTTGTTTGTTTTACAGCTGTTCTGCGTTTAATAAGATTACTTACACGGTACAGTAATAATGTACTTAAAACAGACATCACCACAACCACGTATCCAACCCAGTTGTAATGCTCCAGTGGACTGAATTTATTTTTTTGTACTACAATCATTCCTGCTACCGCTGCGGCAATTCCGCCTGCTATCTGTTGCAGAGAAGAGTTGATGCTCATAAATGCACCACGATCCTGCATTACAGGAATTGCACTGGTAAGAGCTGAAGAAGGCACCATACGGCTCATGATGCCCATCATCATCAGTATATTTAAAATAATCACCAGCCAAAATGGTGTTGATCCGAGATTGGTATATATTACTACCATTATTATCATCCAGCCAGATGCCAGCGCAAACAACTTCACTTTGTCTATCTTGTCACTTAATTTTCCAATTAAGGGCATAACAATCAGGGAGCTTATTCCGCCAATCATAAAAAGCAAGGGCAATTGCTCCGCCGTAACATGCAGGTTATTGATAGCGAATGCACTTCCAAAAGGCATCATCATAAAACCACCGATAGATAATAAAGCAGTTGCAGTAAAACCTACGCGATAATCTTTTTTTGCAATGGTGTGCCATAGGTGCGTGAATGCTGATTTGTCTTGCTGCAAAGCCAGATGTTTATTTACGGGCATTAGTTTTGCAAAAATTAATAATGCAATAATAATACCCAGTGCTGCCACCATCAAAAAAGTAGCTTCCCAACCCCAGGCATTGGCCAGGTAAAGCCCTATCGGTACGCCTAATACCTGGCTTGCACCAAATCCCATTTGTATAAATCCCATCACTCTTCCTCTTTGCTGCATTGCAAAAAGGTCGGTAATAATGGCCATAGAAATGGAGCCGATAACGCCACCAAACAATCCTGTTACTATGCGTGCAGATATAAGTGCTACATAAGAGTGAGCCAATCCACAGAAGATAGTACCACCAATAAACCCTGTATAAAAAAACAGCAATAATTTTTTTCGGTCAAACCTGTCTGCAAAACCTGCTGTGAGTAAACCTGAAATGCCCGCACTGAATGCATATGCTGAAACCGCAAGTCCAAATTTGGAAGGTGTGATATCGAGTGATTTCATCAGTATATCTCCCATAGGCGACATCACCATAAAATCAAGTATAACCGTGAACTGTGTAGCGGCCGAATACAAAAATTACAAATTTCTGATAGTTAGAAAAGGAGGGGGCATCTAACGTATTTTTTTGTTCCATGTTATTTAAATTAACTCACCACAGTTGTAACCATGGTGATTGATCAAAGCAATTATTTCGTTGTGTTGTAAAGTATGCGATTCAATTCTCAGCACGCAGTCAATGTCGTGTAAGTCTATATTCCATTTTTCAATATGCTCGTGGTTGTCCAATATTTTTTCAATCATCAGTTTATCTGCTGTTGTTTTAATATTGGTTTTGAAAATGAGTATGTGACTTAAGTCTTTCAAAATGCTTAAATTATTTTTTTAAAGCTTTCATTACAAGGTCAAATGTTTGCCATACCTGCTTGTCGGTTAATTTAAAAGGTTTACCGCCTACACTTGTACCTTCACTGTTAAACCTGATCAATGAATACAACGGCGCAAAAGCTACCGACCAGAAAACACCCACTGGATATTCCTCAATCTCTCCTTTTGCTAAAGCGTTATGAAAAAAACGACCCATCATGTTCGAAAATTCATCAATAGTGCTTTTAAAAATATCTTTCTGATAAGTTGAACTTCTCAATTGTTCCAGCAGGGGAGCTGTTTTTGGATTTTTGATCATGTACCTGTAACGGTTTTTCCATTGTACTCTCATTCCTTCTTCAAAGCTGGCTTCCGGATCAAAATCTTTAAAAATAGCAGATGTCATTTTATTCATTTCTTCTGATGCTATTTTTATGATCAGGTCATCCTTATCCTCATAATAGATATATAAAGTGGCTACTGAAATTCCGCAGGCTTTTGCGAGGTTGTTTATGCTAAAGCCTTCAAATCCATCTTTCACCAGCAGTTCCATAGCCTTTTGCTTTACTAATTCTACTTTGAGCGTATCGCGTGTTCTCAAATCAATATTTTGTTCAAAAGTAAGCGAATATTCATTTATTTAAAATTTTTATTTTCACATAAAAAAAGGCTGCACCTGGCAGCCTTGATTGTTGAGTATGGGTTATGGCAACTAATCGTTTATTTGTTTGTTACCCAATAGTAGTATTTCGGTTATCTGCACTTCAGTAATGTATTTCTTTACACCTTCCTTGTCAACATAATTGCGATTTACCAATTTCCCTTCAATAGCTATATGACTTCCTTTCACGATATACTTTTCAATCAACTCGGCATTTTTTCCCCATGCTACCGTATTATGCCATTGGGTTTCTTTTACCATTTCTCCTTTTGTACTGCGGTAGCTTTCATTAGTAGCTATAGATAAGCGTGCCATCTTCTTTCCTGATTCCATGCTACGTATATCAGGTGCATTTCCAACATTTCCAATCAATTGAACTTTGTTTTGTAAAGCATTCATAACTGTAATTTTTAAATTTTTCGATTTGTATTACTTTCTGTTTCGTGTGAGTGTTGATTACTACGAGCGCTTTTCGTTAACGGTACAAAGATGGAGTTATCGTGGCCGGATTATCGGTATTTAGTCATTTACAGCCGGATACAATCAATTTTAAACGTTTTTAAGCGAATAATTTTTTGCAGAAAATATGGCGAGATCAGGTAATTACCAGTTGGTAGCCCTACCAGGAAAAGAGTCAATATTTTTAAGAAATAAGTAACAATATTGGATTAAAGCTTAATTTTAAGCTGGCTTAATTCAAACGATCTTAAGCTAACCTTAATATAGCTCCTATGCCAGATGCCATTCAACCACCACATTGTATGCAATGTGGTAAACCTTTAAAAGGACGGATAGATAAAAAGTTTTGTGATGATTGGTGCCGGAATGCCTATAATAATAAACGGTACAGCAATCTGAACAATGTTGTTAAAAACATAAACTCTATTTTAAAGAAAAACAGGCTGATTCTTGAAAAGCTGATTCCCGATGGAAAAGGAATAGCGAAAGCTCCCCGCAAAAAATTATCAGAACAAGGTTTCAACTTCGAATATATCACGCATACTTACACTACTCAAAAAGGGCAAATCTATTTTTTTTGCTATGAGTATGGATACCTTCACCTCGAACACGATTTTTGCCTGGTTGTAAGTCGCCAGAAAAGTGATGAAGCAAGCTGAATTATTGTACGTATAATTTTTTTTATATTTACGTATAAAATAATATTTTTGCATTATAAAAATGGAGCGTATGGATGCAAAGGTTACACTCAGTTTTGATGCTGGCGTTATTAAAACTGCCAAACAATATGCCGAAGGGCAAGGGATAAGCCTTAGCCGTCTTACCGAAATTCTTTTGCGCAAACTTACTTCAGGTAGTTACTCCTCCATCGAAGATTTTCCCGTATCAGAATGGGTAAGCATGCTTTCTGAGGGAGAAGCAGAGTATATAACGCGCCCTAAAAGCACCAAGCAATTAAAAAAAGAATTTTACAAAAGCAGAAAAAAGTAGCATGCGCATTTTTTTAGATGCTAATATTCTCGTTTCTGTTTTAAATAAAGAATATCCGCTTTATCAATATTCCTCTAAATTGTTAAGCCTATGCGGCTATAAGAATTTCATTGTGTGCACTTCGCCGGTATGCCTGGCAATTGCTTTTTACTTTGCTGAAAAAAAGCATGGATCGCAGGTAGCTAGGAGCAAAATAGGAATTTTATTAGAGCATATAACTGTAACAGATTGTGGTGCAACAGAAGCAAGGCTGGCGATACAAAACAAGAAAGCACAGGATTTTGAAGACGCCTTGCAATATTACTCGGCACTTCATGCGCAATGCAAATGTATTGTTACTACAGATACAGATGATTTTTTTTATGCTGATAAAATGGAAATTATAGAACCTGATCAATTTTTAATGAAGTATGTGAAATAGCTTGCTGTTTTTCTCCGGCACTTTTTGTGTGTATACCTCAAAAGCTGTAAAAATCAAATCATTAAAAAAGATATTTGCGGATATTTAAGAAATGGAGAAAAGAACTTTACAAATACTAATTCATATTGGAGGATGTATGCTTTTTTTAGCATTGCCTTTTTTGTTTTCTCCTGATAGGTCGCAGGGATTTTGGTCTGTCATTAAAAATCCTGGCTATTTTAATGATCTGATCCGTTATATTTTATTGCTTCTGTTTTTTTATTTTAATTATTATTTTCTTATACCACGGTATTATTTCTCCGAGAAATACTTTATTTATTTTGCTATTATCATTGTGTGCTTTTTTAGCATTAGTTTTTTGCCACAGCTTTTAATGGCAGGTAATCCTGGAAACTCCCATGAGGCGCCGCATTTTACCGAAAACAGGCCACATCCTTCTCCCATGCCCCCCTTTATGGAAGACAGACCACATCCACCTCCCTTTGGCGGGTGGCATAGCGGTACACAAAATATTGCACTTTTTCTTGCGCTTTTCTTTTTATCGTTAATGTTAAGGATCAGTGATCGGTGGAGAAAGGCGGAAAAGGAAAAAACAGAAAGAGAATTGTCGTATCTCAAAGCGCAGATCAATCCGCATTTTCTTTTTAATACGCTCAACAGTATTTATTCGTTGGCGGTAAACAAGTCGGACGAAACTGCTTCGGCGGTGGTTAAATTGTCTGGAATGATGCGGTATGTATTAACAGATGCTACCCATGATTTTGTTCCGTTGCAAAAAGAGATTGATTATATAAAAGACTATATAGAATTACAGGAGCTGAGATTTGGAACTGCAGTGCCTATAACCTTTTCAGTTACCGGAACTGCTATCGGTTATAAAATAGCGCCATTGATGTTAATTACATTTGTAGAGAATGCTTTTAAATATGGTTTAAATGCTGAAGATGATTCCCTGATAAAAATAAGCATTGATATTAATGATCGTATTCTTACCGTAATGGTTTATAACAAAAAGGTGAGAGTTCAACCTGATCCTTTAAACCGGCATGGTGTTGGTATTTCCAATACCAAAGCCCGTTTGGCGTTGTTGTATCCAGCCCGGTACGAGCTTACTATAACTAATACCGATAAAGATTTTACCATTTTACTTACCTTGAATATATAATGATAAGAGCTGTAGCTATAGACGATGAATTGCCAGCGCTGAGCCTTGTGCAGAATTTCTGTGCGAGAACAGGTTTTATTGATTTACAAAAAACTTTTCATCAACCTACAGAAGCTTTAAAGTATCTCCGGGGTTTTCCTGTTGATTTACTGTTTCTTGATATTAATATGCCTTCATTATCAGGTATTGAATTATATAAAGCTGTACAGCAGGATACTATGGTGGTTTTTACAACCGCCTATAGTGAGTATGCCGTGGAAGGATTTAATTTGAATGCTATTGATTATTTATTGAAGCCTTTTACTTACAAACGTTTTCTGCAAGCAGCGGAAAAAGCGCAGGATTATTTTACTTATCAATTGCAGAAGGAAAATAATAACAATAATGCATTCTTGTTTATACGAGCTGATTACAGCCTTATAAAAATAGAAATATCCCGCATTGTTTTTATAGAAGGAAAAGATGACTATCTTAAAATTCACCTGGATGATCACAAGCCGGTAATGGCAAGAATGACCATAAAAAACCTGTTAGAGAAACTGCCACCCAATAATTTTATCCGCATACACCGGTCTTATGTTATACCGCTTCAACGGGTGGAAAGTGTGAGAAATAAAACTGTTATTATAGGCGATAACAAATTACCTGTTGGTAACAGTTTTGAAGAGAATTTCTTAAAGTACTTTAACAAATAATACCAGTCACCGCAACATTTTTGAAGTTAGCCGCTATTATTTTTATTAAGAAAATTCTGTTTCCATATTTGTTTTGAAATATTTTTTTCAGATCTAAATCAAAACGTATGGAAAGGAAAAATTTTTTAAAACAAAGTATCGCTGCTTTAGGAATGGCGTTTGTTGTGCATATTGCCAACTCCTGCAAAAAAGATGACACCACAACTAGTACAACCACAGATGGAGATGGAACAGAAACAGGAACGGATACCTGTACTGTTGCACCCAGTGAAACAGAAGGGCCTTTCCCTACTAAAAATCCTTCAGCTTACGAAAGAAATGATATAACAGATGGACGCACCGGTTATAAATTAACTGCCAATATTACCATAGGGCAGGTAAGCAAAAGTTGTGCAGCCCTTGCAGGTGCTATTGTAGACATTTGGCATTGCGATGCAGAAGGAAATTATTCTGAATATGGAGGAAGCAATATGCAATCAACGAATTATACTTCCGTTCACTTTTTGCGTGGCCGGCAAACAACAGACTCTAACGGGCTCGTAAGTTTTACAACCATATTTCCTGGTTGGTATTCAGGACGTGCCACACATATACATGTGCATGTGTACGATGCTTCGGGTAATTCTCTTAAAGTTACACAGATTGCTTTTCCTGAAACAACTGGCAGTGCTTTGCTTGCAGTAAATGGATATAGTAAAGGAATGTCGGGGTATACCTATAATGCGAATGACAATGTTTTCAGTGATGATAAGTCAGGTGTGGAAATTGCCACAGTTACGGGTACTACTGCCAATGGCTTTACATTGACGATGAAAGTAAATGTGCCATAATAATTGGTTTATATAATACCCCGGCAATAATGAACAGACAGACTATCACCCTTTGTTATAAAAAAGTAATTGATTCGGCATCGCAGCATGCATGGGATAAATTAGTGTTTGAAGATACTTATATGGAATTTAAGATGCAATCGCAATTATACAATGCCGAGAAAAAGTATCAAACTTTTAAAGAGCTTATGCAACATGTTCCTAATGCAGATAAGCTTCATTTTTTAGTAAGTGCCGCTGCTGTTAATTATATAAAGCAATTGGGCGATCGCATACCTGATCTTACTGATATGGTTGGAAAAAGATTTTTGCCTTTTCAGCATTTTCAATTTGAGATAATTAATTCTCATACCAGTAATAAGGCAGCTCATAGTATTGCTATTTATTTTTACAGCGATCCTTTAATATGGCATCATACGGTGGGTGATTGTCTTTTGCTGTCAGATAAAAAAAGCAGTTTACCCGCTGAAACCATTACTCATTTATTCCAGCTAAAGCCATTTGTAAATATTCACTCTATTCAAAATGCAGGTTTATGATGGAACAATCAAAAGGAAAAATATTTCTTTCAGGGGAACGGGGACATAATGAAACAAGCCATCTACGAAGCTATAACACCTTCAACTTTGGCAATTTTTTTAATCCCTACAAGAGTGCCCTCGGTGATTTGTATGTGTTGAATGATGATACGCTGGCAGGAGGGCACTCTATTAAAATGCACATAGATCAAGACGCATACCTGATTTTAATTCCGGTAGTTGGCGTTATTGATTATAAAGACAGTTACGGCAACACTTCGTTTGTTAGTGCAGGAGAAATACAATTAACACCAGTTAACAAGGGTTGTATTGTTGATATTACAAATCCTTATGAAGAAACTCTTGTGAATTATCTTCATCTCAGAATAAAGTCATCAAACAATGGTTTGCTGCGCCTGCCGTTAAAAGTTGATTTTGATATAACACAATACCGGAACGAACTGCTTTCTATTACTCCGACACCGGGTAATGGAAAAAATAAAATTCCGTTTAATATCAGCATTGTAAAACTGGAGGGTAGGAGAGAAGTGATATATAAGATGAGAAACAGCCTGCACGTTTTTTATGCTTATGTTATTGAAGGCGCTTTTGAAGTTCAGGGAAGATTACTACATTCTAGAGATGGGTTGGCATTGTGGGATGTGCAGGATATAGAAGCTGAAGCGCTGAGTAATGATGCTATACTGCTGGTAATAGAATTATATTAACCGGTTTAACTCCTCCATAAACTTCTTTCTTGAAATCATTCGAGCGCCAAGACTTTCCAAATGTGCTGTATATACCTGGCAGTCTATCAACTGCACGCCTTCAAGTTTCAATTGTTGAATGTATTTTATAAACGCAAACTTGCTTGCATTGCTTTGTTTGCTGAACATGCTTTCTCCAAAAAAAGCTTTTCCCAGTCGTATACCGTATAAACCTCCTGCCAGTTCCTCGCTAAGCCATGCTTCAGCACTGTGGGCATATCCCTTTTCATGCAATAGCCCATAGGCTTTTTCTACCTCATCTGTTATCCATGTACCATGTTGATTGTTCCTGGCTACGCTTTTGCAATTGTGTATTACCTGTTTAAAATTTGTATTGATTGTAAAATGGAATGCATCTTTCTTCAACAATTGCTGCATGCTTTTGCTAACTTTCAATTCATCGGGGTATAATACAAAACGTGGATCAGGGCTCCACCAAAGCGGAACATCACCATCATACCAGGGGAAAATGCCACTTTTATAAGCGAGCAACAAACGGTCAACCGATAAATCTCCACCCATTGCCAATAACCCATCTGGCTGAGATAGCTCAACAGGCGGAAAAATGAGTTCGCTTTGTAATGCAAAAAGAGGCATGCACACGAAGATAGCCAGAGAAAGTAAATGAAAAATGATAAAATAACTGCCATTGTTTTAGTATAAACTCTGCTCAAAAAGCCGGACTTTTGTTGTAAACCCGGTGTATGTTTCCGGGAGTAAGCGTTGTTTAAAAACATTTATTTAGTAGTGCAACGCTTTGTAATATCATATTGTCAGGTATAACGACAGATCCGGATGGCTGATTATCAACAACTAATAAAAGATTGTCTTAAGGGGAAGGCGGCGGCTCAGCAAAAGTTATATGAACTTTTTGCGGAGCAGATGCTTGCTATCTGTTATCGTTACACGAAATCGCTTACAGATGCAGAGGATGTGTTACAGGATGGATTTATAAAAGTATTCAAATACCTGCATCAATACCGGTCAGATGGCGAGCTCGGCGCCTGGATCAGGCGCATTATGGTTAATTCAGCCATTAATTACCTCAAACGCAGCAGCAAATACCAGTACGATCTTTCGTTTACAGATACGACACTGCACCCTATTTCAGAAGACAATCCGCAATTACGCATGCAGGCAAAGGAACTGGCAAACCTGGTGAGGCAATTGCCTACGGGCTATCAAACGGTATTTAATATGCACGCAATTGAAGGATATACGCACGTAGAAATTGGAGAAATACTAGGAATAAATGAAGGCACATCCAGATCGCAGTATATGAGAGCAAGAAATTTGCTGATCAGTTGGATAGAAAAAAATTCTGTTGAATCTAAATTGGGACATTATGCCGGCAAATGATTTTGAGAAACAGGTACAACAAATATTTGATGACTTCAGATTAAAGCCATCTCAAGAGGTTTGGCCTGAAGTGCAGAAGCATATTGGAAAAAGTAAAAGGAAAAGAAGATTTGCTTTTTGGCTTTTTTTCGGAGCACTTCTGTTGGGAAGCGGTGCATTCTGGTTTATTAAAAATGAACAACATAGTAACAGCATCATTAACACCTCTGGTAAAAACGCGCAACCAAATAATGGCTCAAACACTTCGGCAGGAGAAATTGCTGTAGTTGTCAATCCGGATAATCAGGTAGATAGTCTTGATGATTTACCTTTGCCTGAATCACTTTCTTCTAATACGGTAACAACACCATCAAAACAGAATAGTGATGTTAATAAGCAGGAAAATGACAATACTCCTTTATCAATACAGCATAGCAAAAATGAAAAAAAAGAAATCTACAACAAGCCTGAATGATTTTTCTTCTTTTAAAGCCGTTGCTTCAATGAAACATCCGGTACAGAGACAAAAGACAAAACCAGTTGTAAACGCTCCGGCTATTTATTACACCAAACCCGGAGATGTTGCACTTCAGCAAAATCATCAAAATGATGTTGTAGGAGATGCGCAAAGCATTTATGAAATTCAGCCAAACACCCAGCGCTTATCTCTGAAGCCACAGGTTGAAAATGTTGAACAACCTGTGTTTTCTTTATCTTCTGTAAATGGGCAGAAGTATATTCAAACCAGTGATTCGCAAATAAATAAATTATTTCCATCTGGTAAGTCGTTTGTGAAGGCTACTCCTGTAAAACTTGCAAAGAAAAAAATATGGGAATGGGGCGTTGATGGAAATGCCGGGGCAGCCAAAATGAGCAATGGGGTATCAGATCTTTTAAAATTTGCTTCCACAGATAAGTCAAGCAATGATAATTATGCCTATGGACTTTCACCCAACCAGGCTGCTACCAGCGTAAGTAACCTGGTTTCTCAAAACAGCAACTACCTGTTGGCTGTTCCTCCATCTGCTTCTCCTATAAAGCCAGGCATGGCATGGGGAGCCGGTATTTTTGCAAAATGGTATTTTAAGCCAAAACAAGCGTTGTCAACCGGACTGCGTTATTCTTATCTTTCTACTAACCGGCAGGTGGGATACGTAGTATCTAACAATGCTGTAACCCTGCAAGGTGCAAGCGCTGATGCCAGTGCCAGGTTTGCGGGTTATTACGGTGGCGCATATAGTACAGATTATGTAAATAAATATCATCTTATAGAATTGCCTGTGGGCATACAATGGCAAATAAACAAAGGCATAAAGCTTCCGGTACAATTGGATGCTGGCGTATCAGTAGGATGGTTGATCAGTTCAAATGCTTTACATTACAATGATGTGAAGGGAGTATATTATGAAGACAAAACGCTTTTTAGAAAGTTACAAGCCGGGCTTTATGCAGGTATATCTGTAAAGCTTTTTCAGCATAGCAAACGTCCGCTATATGTTGGCCCGTTTGTGCAATATAATATTTCCAGCGTTTTAAAATCTTCTGCTAACAATGCCCAGAATTTTATTTATGGCGGAATAAAAGCCAGTTGGGTGTTGTGGAAAAAATAATGCAGTAAGAGGAAAAGAATGTGAGATTACTTTTATAGTTTTTTTAAGAAATACGCAACGGTGGTAGAATATAGTTTGTCAGGTGTGCAAACTATAGCTTATGCCAACACAATTTAACCGCAGTATAGCTGCAGTGTGTATTATATGTATCATATACCTGCAGAGTTGCTTTAAAGATCATTGCACGCAAACGTATAAGTATTTTTCTCCTGTTTACAGAACAACAGCCCAAGTAAGAGCTAATATTAAAAGCAATCCGGAGCAGCCTATTGAGCGTATAGGTAAATTATATATTAAGGGCAGGTATATTTTTTTAAATGAACTGGATAAAGGCATTCACATCATCGATAATATTAATCCTGCAGCGCCGCGCAATGTGGCATTCATTACTATACCAGGTAATATGGACATGGCCGTTAAAGGAAATACACTATATGCAGATGCCTATACCGATATGATCACGCTTGATATTACCGATCCACTGCACGTTAAAACAACTTCCATTATTGAAAGCGCCTTTCCTTTCAGGCAGTATTATGGCTATTTTTATCCGGATAGCAGTAAAGTAATTGTTGATTGGGAAAAGCGGGATACTACCGTAGATATTGAGTGTGGTAACGGTGGTTTTTTTGGAGTAGAGTTTGATAAAACAGAGGTATTAACATACAACGATATGGTATCGTTGGCAAGCGCGGGTCAAAGTTATTCATCCTCTACTAAATCTTCCAGTAGCCCTTCACCTTTTGGGGCGGGCGGATCTATGGCAAGATTTGCTATTGCAGGTAATAATTTATATACCGTTACTACTTCCGATCTGAATGTTTTTGGTATCAATAATATTGAATCACCTTCTTATTCAAAAAAGATAAGCATTGGAATGAACATAGAAACAATTTATCCTTTCAAGGAAAAGTTGTTTATTGGTTCTACGGGAGGAATGTTTATATATAATATTTCAAATGGCAGCGATCCATATAAAGAAGGCCAGTTTTCGCACGTGCAGAGTTGTGATCCCGTAATTGCAGACGATAAATTTGCGTACGTTACTTTAAGAACCGGCACAGCCTGCAACGGGCTCGATCAACTGGATATCCTGGATATTACAGATGTAAACAATCCATCGTTGGTTAAAACATATTCTATGACCAATCCTCACGGCTTGTCAAAAGATGGTGATCTTCTTTTTATTTGTGATGGAAAGGATGGATTAAAGATATACAACGCCACCAAAGCAAATGATATTAAGTTATTGACCACTATTCCCGATATTGAAACCTACGATGTTATTGCCATGAATGGTGTAGCATTGGTAATTACTTCAAAGGGTTTGTATCAGTATAGTTATACCGATATAAATAATATACAATTGCTGAGCAAAATGGAAACAACCAGCTTATGAAAAAATTATGGATAACAACATGTATTATCACATGTTTTTGCAGCAGTTTATTGGCGCAAAAAAAATCATCAAAATTAATCTTTCATTCGCAGGAGCAGGTTGCACTTATAAATGGCAATGGAGCAGTATCGGCAGGCATTCAATCTGTAAATGGTGTTGCTTTTAATAACTGGTTTGCAGGAGTAGGAGCGGGGTTAGACTTTTATCGTTACAGATCTGTACCATTATTTGCTGATGTAAAAAGATATTTCAGGATTGCCAATGGCAACAGCTTTTTTGTTTACGGAGATGGTGGATATAATTTTCCATGGAAAAAAAAGAATGATCAGGATTTTTCCCAATGGAGTTGGCCTTCAAAAGTTGATACAGATGCGAAAGGCGGTGCTTATATGGATGGAGGTGTTGGCTATGCAATAAAGTGTAGAAACGGCAATGCGCTTTTACTTAGTGCAGGATATTCGCATAAATATTTCAGTGAAAAAGTAACCACTATTTATGAAATAGGCGGAATAGCTGGTAACATAGAACAAACAGACGTAAAAAGCTACACATACAGTTTTAACAGGATAATGATAAAAGTTGGCTGGCAATTTTAAATAACCAATCATTATACTAATATTTTTTTTCTACGGACGGTTTAGATAAAGAGATGCAGCAATGCATCTCTTTTTATTAGAATAATAGTGCTGCATAGTATGTATGATAAAAGCCACTCCAGGAATGGAGCGGCTTTTCCAAAACTAACTGCTTATCCGCCTTTCAGGCGGTCTATGGAAATTAATAACAGTTATGAAACTAAAAAGGCTTTCTCAGGAGCCGGCAGAAACATTTTATCATGAAGTCTAAATTTTTAATTATTCTAAATGCACATTAATATCCAGGATTTTGTTCCAGGTTTGGATTCACATCTATCTCAGATTGCGGGAAAGGGAATACATAGTTCTTGCTCGGATCAAATTTGCGTTGAACACCTCCTGCATCTATTAGAGTAGGAATATATGTCTCCGCTAATTTCCATCGTTTAATATCTCCATATCTAAGTCCTTCCAGTGCAAATTCAACTCTTCTTTCGTTCCAGATTCTTGTTCTCATCTGGTCTTTGGTTAATCCTGCAGGAATTACGGGCATATCAACACCTGGTCTTGCACGAACCATATTAATAGCGCTATATACAGAAGCATCAGGCCCAACTGCTTCATTTTGTGCTTCAGCATAATTGAGTAAAACTTCTGCGAATCTTATTAAGATCCAATCCTGCTCACTTTTGGTGGAATAGTCTATAGGTAATTGTTCAACATCTATAAACTTATTAGGTTCATAACCTGTTGATGATGGTGCATTATAATTGTAAGGCACCACTTTGCCAGAAGCCTGCACTGCAGGATCTTCAAACAATTTTACCGTTTGTAACAACCTTGGATCCCGGTTCGCTTTCCAATTGTTGGCATTATATAAAGGAGAGCTGGTAATCGGCAAACCATCTGTGCATTCAAATGCATCCACTAATTCCTGGCGTGGATTCAATACGCCCCACCATTGCAATTGAATATCCTGATCTGAATAATTATCAGGATTTAAAAACTTTGTAGAAAATATAATTTCCGGATTACTATTTTGCCCTACGGTTAAAAACAAATTCCTGAAGTTATTATACAGACTGAATTTGCCATCTTCAATTACCTGTTTAGCTGCGGCTGCGGCGCCGGTCCAATCTTCTTTAAAAAGCAATACCCTTGATTTTAGTGCCAATGCAGAACCCTTAACGGCATGCCCTGCTGTACTATAATCGGTATTCGGGAGGCTTCCGATAGCATCATCAAGGTCTGCAAGTACCTGGGCAACAACTTCATCCTTTGTAGCCTGTTTGGTTTTCGCTTCATCAATGGTTACTGACTTGGTTATAAGCGGAACACCACCATAAAAGTCTGACAGTGTAAAGTAGAACAGCGCTCTTAAAAACTTTACTTCTCCTTTATATTGCGCCTTTATCTCATCGCTTATATCAACCTTATCGATATTTTCAAGAAAATAATTACACGAAGCAATACCTTGATAAGACTGCGCATAAATATCATACACTAACCCTCCCGATGTTGGTGTTATGGTTCCCTGTGCGAGGGTGCCGGTTGAGGCTGCACCCAGGCTTTGAGCTGCTTCAGAAGCATCACCAGCCAGGATAGCCCATGAAGATTGATTAAATCTATAGGTAGGTGAATTCAATCTTGAATAACAGCCGGCCAATGCCATATCAGCATCATCCTGCGTATGCCAGAAAGTAGGGCTGGAGATCTGATCAAGTGGGTTTTTATCCAGGATTTTTTTACAAGACACGGAACTAAGCAGCAGCATTCCGGGAATTGAAATTTTAAGAATTATATTTTTTATGGTATACATAATATTATTATTTATTAGTTAAAGAGATGCTTTAACACCAAACGTATATATCGTTATTTGAGGATAGGCAGTAAACCAGCCTGTACTTGCTTTTTCTGGATCGGCTCCAGGATATTTTGTGATGGTGAAGAGATTATCACCCGATGCATATATACGAAGGCTCTGCAATCCGATTTTCTGGGTAAAAGCTCTGGGAACAGTATAGCCAATAGAAAGATTTTTTAATCGCAGGTAAGCGGCATCCAATAAAAAATAAGTGTTGGGCGTGCCTGTTACAGGTGCATAACCCGAGATGTACATAGCAGGATCTTTGTTGGTAGATCCCTCTCCAGTCCACATTTTGCTCACGAAATCTTTTGTGGGAGGTGAGCCTTGTATATAAGGAACAAGACCCCAGCCTAAGCCCTGCATAAATGATTTCTGACCTGCCACTCCCTGGAAAAATGCATTAAGGTCGAAGCCTTTCCATCTAAGGTTAATGGTACCACCGTAATAAAATTTAGGCATGGCTCCCGGAACCACCACACGATCATCAGCATCAATTTTACCATCCTTATTCTGGTCTTTAAACTTTAAATCGCCGGGCTTTGGATTGAAAGATTGTGTGGGTGAATTATCAATTTCCGCCTGGTTCTGAAAGATACCGTCCATTTGAATTAAATAGAAGGAGTTGAAAGGAAGTCCTTCCTGTATGGTGGTATTGCCATAACTGGGCGCTAAAATTCTGAGCACTTCATTTTTAACACGTGTATAGTTCAGCGTTACATCGTATCTGAAATCTCCAAACTGTTTACCATGGCCAACTTGTATCTCTATCCCTGTATTTTTCATTTTGCCATAGTTAACAGTAGGAGAAGACAAGCCTATACTTGCTGGTATTGGAATCTGGTATAGAATATCATCCGTAACTTTATTAAACCAATCGATGGTAGTAGTAAACAATCCATCTTTGAGCCCTAAGTCAAGTCCAATATCAGTTATGGTAGTTGTTTCCCATTTCAGATTTTTATCTACCATGCTGTTGCTTACCACACCTGGGTAGGCAGTTGAAAATGGATAAGAAGTGGTTGATAAAACTTCCTGGTAAGGATACAATCCAATATTTTGATTACCCAACTTTCCCCATGATCCTCTTAGTTTAAGATTCTGGATCAGGTTGCTGTTTTGCATGAAGGATTCTTCAGAAATTCTCCATCCTGCTGAAACAGATGGAAACACTCCCCAACGGTTATCAGCCGAAATTCTGGAAGTTCCATCATAACGGGCATTCACTTCTAACAGGTATTTGTTTTTATAATCATAGTTAAGGCGACCAAAAAATGACTGAATTCCCCATTCATTGGCTGTGCCCTGAGTGATTTGTCCCAAAGAAGCACCGGCATTAAGTTGCCTGAGGTCTGGTGTTGGAAAAGACACTTTAGAACCATATAGTTGCTGGTACTTATTGTATTCCTGGTTGTAACCGCCCAGTACAGTTATTGTATGATTTGTGCCGAAAGTTTTATTGTATTTTAAGGTGGAATATAAATTCACATACATGGTTTGGTAAGCATTCTCTTCAACACCTAACCGCCAGGTAGAATTATTGTGAGCGAAACTACCATCATTGAAATAGTAGTTGTTCACTGCATGTTCCAATCTATTACTAAAGTCATTATCTATGGTAGCAGAAACTTTGGTATACCATGACAGGTTTTTGATCAGCTTAATATCTGTATATACCTGGGGGATTATATTGTAATAGTTTTCATTGTAGATGCCGCTTGCATCCTGTGCATCAGGATTCCGCACTGTCCACTCACCAATATTCGCGCTGTATCTTGCTATATATCCTGTAGTTCCGTCTGGCAGCACTTTAGTAGGTGTGTAATTAGGCGCAGATCCATAAATGGCAAGTATCTGGTAATCCACGTCGTTATCCCAGTTGCTTTTCTGGATATCTTTTTTCACAAATCTGATCTGTCCGCCTACTGTGATCCAATCTTTTACTTTTGACTCCACAGAAACCAATAAATTGTATTTCTTGTATCCATATGTGCTGGTAATACCATCCTGGTCGAGATATCCGAGAGAAAGGTTGAACGTGGTTTTTTCAGTGCCGCCACTTACATTGATGTAATGATTATTGGCGATAGCTGTTCTGAAAGTATGATCCATCCAGTTAAAATTGGGATAATTAACCGGATCATTTGGATGACTTCTGAATGCATCTATTTCTTCCTGTGTAAAATAAGGTTGTCCACCGGCTCTGATCCTGCCTTCATTCCAGTATTGCATATAATCTGCGGAATTATATAAAAGGTCAGGTAATCGTGTAGCTTTTTGTGCCTGGATATTGCCGCTATAATCAATTCTGATCTGTCCTGATTTCCCTCTTTTGGTAGTAATAAGAATTACACCATTAGCTGCGCGGGCACCGTAAATAGAACCTGATGCAGCATCTTTAAGAACAGATACTGATTCCACATCATTCGGATCAAGATTAGACATGTCGCCGGCAATGCCATCAATCATTACTAATGGATCATTTCCTGCGCCAAAAGTGCCAAGCCCACGAATGCGCAGTGTGTTACCCTCAGCGCCTGGTTTGGAGTATTCCTGTGTTACCTGCAGACCGGTGACTTTTCCTTGTAAAAGGTTAGCCACATTTGATACGGGGCGTTTAACCAATTCAGCAGCGCTTACTGTAGAAACCGAGCCGGTAAGATTTACCTTTTTCTGGGTTCCATATCCAACCACTACTACTTCCTGAGCGTCAGACGCAGCGGCTTTTAATGCTACAATTACTGGTGCGTTTCCATTCACTTTCACTTCTCTTGTTTCGCTGCCAACAAATGAAAATACAAGTATTTTAGAAGAGCTCTCTGGTATGTTAATGCTGTAATTTCCGTTAGCATCGGTTGTTACACCAATATTTGTTCCTTTAACCAACACGGTTACACCTTCAAGTGGATTGCCTTCCGCATCTGTAACCCTGCCTTTTATTTCAGCCATAAGCGGCGGAGGCATTGCTTCAAGTGTTTTTACCAGGTTTGCAGGCTCTTTGCGGGTTATTACAATAGTATTGCCTATTATAGAATAAGTAAGAGGTTGATCATTAAAACATAGTGTAAGCGCCTCCGTTAGTGTAGCTCTCCTGATGTCAACAGTAATAGGTTTCGATTCCTGCAATCCCTCTTCATCAAAGAAGAATACATAGCTGGTTTGCTTTTCAATAATCTTGAATACTTTGTCGAGAGTTATGTTTTTGCCCGAGATGGTAATTTTCTGAGAGTAGGTTTTTGCACTCAACTGGAGGCAAAGAACAAAAATAAAAAAAGTAATCAGTTTCATAATACGCAGCATTTTGGCGAACAAAACTCCCTGCCGCCATGGGAGTTTTGCAAAAGCAGTTAAATACATAACTTTGATTTGTTTAGGTTAATGAATATTTATCCGCCTTATGGCGGAAGCAATCCTCGGAAAGTTGTTTTATAAATTAGCCTGATCATACGCCGGGGGTGGTACCAACACTTCCGGTTTTTGATTTATGGTTTTACCACTATTTTTCTTCCTTCTATATTAAAATGAATTTTACTCAACTCAAGCACCTGGAGCACCTCTTTCAAATCGCTGTCTCTTGAAATCTTTCCTCCAAAACTGCGTTTAGGAAGATCGCTTTCATAGGTAATATCAACATCATACCAGCGGGAGATTTGCCGCATAATCTGTTGAACATTTGCATTTCTGTCAAATTGAAAATACCCGTTTTTCCAAGCCACAACTTCTTCAATATCTACATCATCTTTAATTTTAAGGCTTTCATTTTGAATCCTGGCTTGCTCGCCAGGTTTAAGAAAGGCGCTGTTTTTTCCATTTTTTATAGCAACGCTTCCTTCTAATAAGGTTGTTCGTAAAGTGGCTTCATCATCGTAGGCCATTATATTAAAATGGGTTCCCAGCACTTTAACTTCTGTGCCTTTTACTTTTACATAGAAGGGCTGGTTGGCATTTTTTGCAATTTCAAAATATCCTTCACCGGTAAGTTCTACTGTTCTGTCTTTGTTGGGAAATGAAGTAGGGAAACGCAAAGAGGAGGCTGCGTTAAGCCAAACTTTTGATCCATCTGCCAGTTCCAGTTGATACTGTCCTCCTCTTGGCGTTGCAATAGTATTGTATACTACCCTATCTTTCTCAGATTGTTTTTCATATTCGAGCTTGTCACCAATTTTAATAATTTTTGTGTTTCCCTGTTGCGTTAACTCTCCGTTTTCTGCATCATCTAATACTATCTGTTTTCCATTGTCAAGGGTAAGCACAGCCTTGTTACTGCCTGGACTTATATTTTTTTTTGCAGGCGTTTCTTCCTTAATGGCAAGCGTTTTTGGTTGATTTTTTTGATTTTTCAGCCATATATAACTAACGCCAATTGCGGCAATCATTATAACAGCAGCGGTTAACCGAAGCCAGGGGAACCGCTTTCCCTGGCGCATAGGAACTGCATTTTCATCAATGCGTTTAAGAATTTGCTGGGCGTTTTTATCAAGTAACTGCTGTAAATGGAGAGAGGGAGGGCTTTCCGGGGCAGGTTGCGACTGAAGAAAATCGTTCACCAGTTTTTTGTCTTCCGGGCTGAGGCTTTCCGACTCCAGCCAGTGCAATAATTGCTCAACCTCTGAAGGCGAGCATTGATTGTGTATATATTTATGGAATAGTTCTCCAAAATTTTGATAGGTATGCAATCGTCTTTTTTTTGTGAGACGAATGAATGACGGATTTCATCTGCTCCCGAAAAAATATTTTTTAATTACTTCCAGTAGTTAACCATGGAAAGAAGAAGCCACACTGTTACGAGCTCTTTATTTGTCATCATTACTTCTTTTACTGTTCGGGTGGCTTTAACAATGTGATCGTTAATGGTAGAGGTAGATATGCCTAAAATATTACTCACTTCATTGTATGATTTGCCTTCTATCTTGCACAGGCAAAAAACCTGTTTTCTTTGCGGAGGCAACTTGTTAAGTGCTACCTGGAAAGCTGCGGATCTTTCATCAATAAAAATGCTCTCTTCTATATGCGTGTATGTAGCTGAGGAAATTTCTTTTATCTTATCAAAGATGTTTCTATCGCGCTTTACCTTGCGGAAGAAGTCAAAAACTTTATTTTCTGCAATTCTTATAAGATAAGCATTGAAACTCTGTTCAATAAAAATGGTTTCCCGCTTTTCCCATATTAAAACAAATATGTCCTGCAATATCTCTTCTGCAATTGTTTCAATTTTTACCAGCCGCAAAAGGTTAAGGTATATATGTTTGCTGTGGAGTTGATACAGTGTTGTAAATGCCTTCTTGTCGCTGGCTCTGAGTTGACTCAAAAGCTCTTGTTCATTATTGACGAAAGCATATGACATAAGAATCGGAAGGGTTATTATAAACGTTCAACTGCTCAAATGTCGAAAATTTTTCGATAATAATAATTATTTAATAATCACTGTTTAAACAAATGTTTTAATACGAACATTAATCAGGGCTGATGAATTTGAGGTTTCTTTGAATGCCCTGAAATTTTGCCCGCTTGAGTGGGGAGTGTTTGAATATATTTTTAAAACTTTCTTCCGTAAGATCTTCCCAATCTTGGGTAGTGAAATTGAGTATTTGGGCAACCGGGGTAAAGGCGGTTTCTTTTGTAGGTGTGCTAAATCGGTTCCATGGGCAAACTTCCTGGCATATGTCACAACCAAACATCCAATTGTCAAACTTCCCTTTCATTGTATCTGGAATCAACATTTCTTTTAATTCGATGGTAAAATAAGAAATGCATTTGCTGCCATTTACTACCCGGTTATCTGATATGGCTTCTGTTGGGCAGGCGTCAATGCATTTTCTGCACGACCCACAAAAATCTTTTGCCACCGGATCATCATATTCCAGTTCAAGATCAATAATAAGGGTAGCGATAAAAAAGTACGATCCGGATCCCTTATTAATAAGGTTCCCATTTTTACCAATCCAACCCAAACCGCTACGTTGTGCCCAGGTTCTTTCCAGTACCGGAGCCGAGTCAACAAATCCCCGCCCACTTACATCTCCAATACGCTCTTTTACCAGGAATAGAAAATGATTGAGCTTAGCTTTTATTATTTCATGATAGTCATTTCCCCAGGCATACCGCGAAATCTTTGGCTGATCTTCTTTTTGCTCAACAGCAGGAAAATAGTTTAAGAGCAGTGTAATAACACTTTTAGCTCCCGGTACTAGTTTTTGAGGGTTTACCCTTAGTTCAAAATTATTTTCCATGTAGTGCATGGTGCCATTCATTCCTTTATTAAGCCATGCTTCTAACCTTCGGGCATCTTCATCCAAAGGAACAGCACGGGCTATGCCGCAATAATCAAAACCCGTTTGCGTTGCTACCTGCTTAATCGTATTTGTACGTTCGCTGATGTTCAATTAACAAAAAATTGTTTTGTTTTATAGACTTAGTTCAAAGAAAAAATTATATTCGTATTATAACCCTTAAACAATTGAATTAATCATGAAAAGCATATCCCTCGCCCTGGCGATAGCGTCGCTTTGCCTGATGCAAAATTATCTTATTGCACAGGATAAACTCAATTTCAAATACGGTAAAATTTCCCCAGCAGATTTTGATCTTTCCGGCAAAAAATTTGATACCAGCGTAAGCGCTGTTGTAATAGCTGATATTGGAAGTTCTGCTTTTGAAGGTAACGTAAAAGGATGGTTTTCGCTGGCATTTAAGAAGCAAACCCGCATTAAAATCCTTAATAAAAATGGGTTTGATGCTGCCAATGTGGAAATCCCATTATATTTTAGCGGACAGGCAGAAGAAAAGATCACCAATTTAAAAGCATCAACCTATACGCTCGAAGGCGGAAAAGTGATAGAAACCGAGCTTGATAAGAAATCTGTTTTTAAGGATAAGTACGACAAGAACCATATGACGGTAAAGTTTACTTTGCCTGGAGTAAAAGAGGGCTGTATTATTGAGTATTCTTACGTCCAGAATTCAGATTTTTTACAAAACCTGCAGCCATGGGAGTTCCAGGGTGATTATCCTGTTTTATGGAGCCAGTATGAAGTAAAAATGCCTGAATTTTTTAACTATGTTTTCCTTTCGCAGGGCAGTTTTCAATTGGAGCATACGGCAGATGTTACAAGAGAAAATTTTAATATTACTGAACCCGGTGGTGCTTCTGCTTCGGAGCATTATAGCATAAGTGCCAATTCAACAATGCATAAGTGGATCGCTAAAAATGTACCCGCATTGAAAGAAGAAAGTTTTACATCTACGTTGCGTAATCATATTTCAAAAATAGAATTTCAGTTGTCGCAGTACAGATTTCCTAATATGCCGGTTAAGGACATTATGGGCAACTGGGCAAGTCTTTCATCAGATTTAATGAAAGATGAAGATTTTGGAGGAATGCTTGATAAAAATAACAATTGGCTGGATGACGAAATGAAATCTGTTGATGCGGGGGTAACAGATGATCTTGAAAAAGCAAAAAAGATATATGCTTTTGTGCGTGATAAATTTACCTGCACCGGAAAAGCAGGTATATGGCTTTCTTCTTCTTTAAAAAACATTGACAAGAATAAAAATGGATATGTAGCAGATATTAATTTGTTGCTTACAGCCATGATGCGCCACGAAAAAATTGATGCCAATCCTGTAATTCTGAGTACCCGTGGTCATGGGTATACGAATGAGTTCTATCCGTTACTCAACAGGTTTAACTATGTAGTTTGTGGCATAACTATAAATGATAAAACGTATTACCTGGATGCAACCGATCCTACACTTGGGTTTAATCATTTGCCAGATGAATGCTATAATGGGCATGCCCGTGTAATAACCACCGATTTTGCCAAAGCCATTTATTTTAATCCAGATTCATTAATGGAAAAGAAATTGACTACTGTATTTATCCGAAGCGATAAGCCAGGAGAACTAAGTGGTCACTTTGCAACCAACCTTGGTTACTATGAATCGCTTAACACCAGGGAAAAAATAAAAGCAAAAGGAGAAGAACCTTTCTTTAAGGCTATACAAGCCGGTTATAATAGCGAAATAGAATTGAGTGACAAAAAAATTGACAAGCTAAAAGAGCTTGATGGTACTGTAAAACTAGAGTATGATTTTAAAATGAAGGAAGATGAAGATATGGTATACTTTAACCCGATGATGGGCGAAGGATACAAAGAAAACTATTTTAAAGCGGCAGAGCGTTCGTATCCCGTTGAAATGCCATACCTGGTAGATGAAACTTATGTTTTTAATTTTGAAGTTCCTGCAGATTACACAATAGAAGAAATTCCAAAATCATCAAAAGTAAATTTTGGCGAAAAGGATGGATTCTTTGAATACATTGTTGATAAATCTGGTGAAACTATACGACTCCGTTCCAGGTTGAAATTAAACCGTGCCACTTATCTGCCAGAAGAGTACAATGATCTCCGGGAATTTTTTAGCTATGTAGTTAAAAAACATGCTGAACCTATTGTTTTAAAAAAGAAAAAATAATCATGTTACACAAAATATATTCTCTAACAGCAGGATTGTTATGTCTTGCTGTTACTTGTTTTGCAAACGATGGCGAATACGCAGTAAGCAAAATACCCGAAGCATTAATGAAGAATGCCAATGTGGTAAAAAGAGCAGAGGAACTGAGATTTGAAATTGTGGATCCGGGAAAAACAAAACTATATCATAAGTATGCGTTAACCATTCTTAATGAAAATGGAGATAAGTACGCTATCGCTTTTGAATACTATGATAAAATAAGAGAAGTAAAAAGTATTGAGGGCACTTTATATGATGGCGCTGGAAATAAAATAAAAAGTTTGAAAAAATCAGACATAAAAGATTTGAGCGGATCAGATGAGGGCAGCCTGGCGGATGATAACAGGATAAAGGTGCACAGCTTTTATCAAAGACTATATCCTTATACCGTTGAATATGAAACCGAGGTGCAGTATAATAATAGTTTCTTTTTCCCGGTGTGGGATCCGGTTGATAATGAAAAAATAGCAGTGGTTCAGAGTGCGTTGACAGTAGTAACGCCTGCCGATTTTGCTGTAAGATTTAAATCGTTTAATTATAAAAATGAACCTGAAGTAAAAGATGAAAAGGGAAATAAAGTATACCGTTGGGAGATCAAAAATTTTGAACCTATAGAATTGGAGTATGCATATCCCTCCTGGGATTACCTGGCACCCATGGTGTACCTGGCTCCGGTAAAATTTGAGTTAGAAAAATATGCCGGTGATATGAGTACCTGGCAAGGGTTCGGGCAGTTTATTTATACGTTGAACGCCGGAAGGGATAAACTACCTGACAATATTAAACAGACAGTACATCAACTTACTGATGGGGTAGGTGATGTGAAAAAGAAGATCAGTATATTATACGAGTATATGCAGCAAAATACACGCTATATCAGCATTCAGTTAGGTATAGGCGGTTGGCAAACATTTGATGCCACTTATGTTGCTAACAAAAAGTATGGAGACTGTAAGGCGCTATCAAATTACATGTATTCTTTATTAAAAGAAGCTGGAATTAAATCCTGCTACACCTTAGTTAAAGCAGGAAATAATAGTAATTATTTTAGAGATGACTTCCCAAGCAACCAGTTCAATCATGCTATTTTATGCGTGCCTTTGCAAAAAGATACTGTTTGGCTGGAGTGCACCAGTCAAACATTGGCTGCCGGATATTTAAGTGATTTCACAGCCAACAGGCCGGTATTAATTATTGATGAAACCGGTGGCAAGCTTGTAAGAACTCCCAAATATGGGCTTGAACAAAACGTTCAGTTAAGAAAAGCAGAAGGCGTTGTTGATGAAAACGGTCAATTACAGGTAGTGCTTAATACAATATATAAAGCAACAGAGCAGGATGATGTGCATGATCTTGTAAATCATCTGTCAAAAGATAAGCAGATGGAGTATTTAAAAAAGATGATCGATCTGCCACATTACGATGTAACCAAATTTGACTACAAGGAGTTTAAGTCTGCATTACCAGAAGTAGATGAACACCTGGAAATAACAGCACTTAATTATGCTTCTATAACAGGCAAGCGGTTGTTTGTTAATCCTAATATTATCAGCAGGAATTCTACCAAGTTAAAGACGGATAATACAAGGAAGTATCCGCTGGTATTAAAGTTCCCTTACCACGATATTGATACAGCTATTATTACTGTGCCAGCCGGTTATCAGGCCGAAGCTATACCATCACCTGTAAAGCTTGAAACAAAATTTGGGAAATATATAGCTTCTGCAGAACTGAAAGGAGATAAAATATACTATTACAGAAATATAGAAAAATACGATGGCGAATTTCCGGCAACGGATTACAATGATCTTGCAAAATTTTATGAACAGATTTACAAGGCAGATAGGAATCGTATAGTGCTGGTAAAAAAGGAGTAGTGCTGCTTTCGCTCTTTATTGTTATGATATCTAAAGCATGAATAATCATGAGAGCCATATTCCTAACCATAACAACTGTATTGTTTTGCATATTGCAAAATGATCTTGTTGCACAGCGCAAACCTACTGCGAAGTATGGAAAAATCTCTCCCACTGATTTTTCGCTCTCCAAATATAAATTTGATACAAGTGCTGCCGCTGTTGTAATTGCAGATGTTGGTCTTTCTGAGTTTGATGGAAACCCCAGAAGTGGTTTTCATCTTTATTATACTAAATACTCCCGCATTAAAATACTGAACAAAAATGGGTTGGGAGTTGCTACGATATCTATTCCTTTATATTATACCAGAAACGGCGAGGAGAATCTAACAGATCTAAAAGCGAGTACCTATTCGTTGCAACGAGGTGAGGTTGTAGAAACAGCGCTGGATAAAAAATCAATTTTTAAAGACAGGTATGATGAGAATCATTTAATTGTGAAATTTACCTTGCCTGCTGTAAAAGAAGGATCAATTATAGAATATTCCTATACCATCAATTCGGATTTTATATTTAATCTTCAGCCATGGAGGTTTCAGGGTGAGTATCCGGTTCTTTGGAGTGAATACGAAGTCAGGATTCCAGAATATTTTCAATATGCTTTTTTGTCGCAAGGAACTTTTCCCTTAGAACATTCCTATGAGCCTTCAAAGCAAAGCATATCACTTGCCAATTCAAAATCAAATTTTCCATCCACATTCGGAACGATTTCGATGGATATAGAGAATCACAAATGGATAGCGAAGAATGTGCCTGTATTAAAGGAAGAAAGTTTTACATCTACACTTAATAATCATGTAAGTAAAATAGAATTTCAGCTTGCACAAGTACACAGCGAAGATGGATCTGTTAAAAACTATTTGGGCAGCTGGACATCTTTAGCAACAGACCTTATGAAGGATGAAAGCTTTGGCGCATCTCTCCAAAAAAATAATAATTGGTTGGATGAGGAATTGAAACCGGTTATACAAAATACAATGGATACATTGGAGAAGGCAAAAAAAATATTTGCGTTGGTAAGAGATCAATTTGCATGTACAGATGTGAAAGGAATTTACTTATCAACGCCTATTAAAACCGTTGATAAAAACAAAAATGGAGATATAGCTGACATAAATATTTTGCTGGTTACAATGATGAAGCATGCAAACATCAATGCATACCCCATTTTATTAAGTACCCGGAGCCATGGTTATACAAATGAATTATACCCTCTGTTAAACAGGTTTAATTATGTTATATGTGGGGTTGATATTGCTGATAAAACATATTATCTCGATGCAACAGATCCCTTGCTGGGATTTAACCGGCTGCTTAATGAATGCTACAATGGTCATGC
Source organism: Agriterribacter sp. (assembly GCA_047600465.1). Lineage (GTDB taxonomy): Bacteria > Bacteroidota > Bacteroidia > Chitinophagales > Chitinophagaceae > Agriterribacter. The sequence continues at coordinate 385,709 of JASGKU010000003.1, read as the reverse complement.
AAGGGCTATTTTCCCTGATACCACAAAGGCTGTTTATCTTAATGCAGATTCTTTGATTGTGAAGAAAATAACTACTGTACTTATACAAGGAAATAAACCAGGAGAATGGGCAGGTCATTTTACTACCAACATGGGTTATTATGAATCTTTTGAAACCAGGGAAAAAATAAAAGAGGCAGGCGAGGAGACTTTTTTTAAAACTGTTCAATCTGCCTACAATAATGAAGTGGAGATTAAAGAAAAAAAGATAGAAGGGTTGAAAGACCTGGATGAGTCTTTGAAAGTGGAATATGATTTTAATATCCATGAAAATGACGATATAGTTTACTTTAACCCAATGATGAACGAAGGATATAAAGACAATTTTTTTAAAGCTGCTGAAAGATTATACCCGGTTGAAATGCCTTACCCGATTGATGAAACCTATGTTTTAAATTTTGAAATACCAGACAATTACGTTGTGGAAGACTTGCCAAAGCCGGCAAAGATAAACCTGGGTGAAAAAAGTGGGTTCTTCGAATATATAATTGATAAGTCTGACGGAACAGTAAGGCTTCGTTCGAGATTGAAATTAAACCGCGCTAATTATTTCCCACAGGAATACAACGACCTTCGTGAATTTTTTAGTTATGTAGTAAAGAAACATGCTGAACCCATTGTATTAAAAAAGAAACAATAGTGGTTTTAAAACAAAACAATTCCTGTTTTGGCTGGCTCCATCTTCTTCTGTATAAACTGTGTTTATTATTTCCTTTTTCATCCTTTTTTCATTGTATTATGCCTTATCTTTAGCCGCCAAAAATTAAACCATAACGATTATTTGTTCAAACTAAAATAGTAATACAATGAGCATTGCATTAGGCAACAAAGAATATTTTCCGGGCATAGGAGAAATTAAATACGAAGGTCCACAGTCAGACAATCCGCTTGCTTTTAAATGGTATGATGCCAATAAACAGGTAGCCGGTAAATCTATGAAAGATCATTTCAGGTTTGCGGTAGCTTACTGGCACACGTTCTGTGGTACAGGCGCTGATCCTTTTGGTCCGGGCACCAAAATTTTTCCATGGGATGCAAATGCAGATGCGGTGCAAAGAGCAAAAGACAAAGCAGATGCCGCTTTTGAATTTATTACAAAGTTGGGGATTCCCTATTACTGCTTTCATGATCTTGATATAGTAGATGAAGGTTCTTCTGTAAAAGAATATGAATCACGCATGCAGACTGTGGTTGACTATCTTAAAACAAAACAGAAAGATAGTGGTGTAAAGTTATTATGGGGCACTGCCAATGTTTTCTCCAATCCACGATATATGAATGGTGCATCTACCAATCCCGATTTTGCGGCGGTAGCTTATGCCGGCGCCCAGGTAAAAAATGCCTTGGATGCTACCATTGCGTTGAACGGTGAAAACTATGTATTCTGGGGTGGAAGAGAAGGTTATATGACTTTGCTTAATACTGATATGAAGAGAGAATTGGATCATCTAGGTCGTTTCCTCACTATCGCACGTGACTATGCCCGCAAAAACGGTTTCAAAGGAACTTTCTTTATTGAACCTAAGCCCTGCGAGCCAACCAAGCATCAGTATGATTATGATGCGGCTACTGTTATCGGCTTTTTGCGTCAATACGGTTTAGATAAAGATTTTAAATTGAACCTGGAAGTAAACCATGCTACACTGGCTGGTCATACTTTTCAGCATGAGTTACAAATAGCTGCGGACAATGGTATGCTCGGCAGCATGGATGCTAACAGGGGCGACTACCAGAATGGATGGGATACAGATCAGTTCCCGGTAAATATTAATGAACTCACAGAATGCCTGCTTATTATATTGGAAGCAGGCGGTTTTGCAGGCGGCGGTGTGAACTTTGATGCAAAAACAAGAAGGAACTCAACTGACCTCGAAGATATATTTCATGCGCATATAGGTGGCATGGACGCATTTGCAAGAGCGTTGGTAACTGCCGATAATATTCTTCAAAAATCTGCATATAAAAAATTCAGAAAAGACCGCTATGCTTCTTTTGACAGTGGTAAAGGAAATGAATTTGAAAATGGAAAACTTACACTGGAAGATCTGAGAAATTATGCTGAACAAAATGGTAATCCAAAACAGCTCAGCGGCAAACAGGAGTGGCTTGAAAACATCATTAACCAGTATATTTAAGATTGATGAGCTCATCTTCAGGTTGGTGGAGACCTGCCTACCGGACAGGCAGGCACCAACCTCTAGCGGCGCCGTGGGCGGTGTCTCTCCGCCCGACTGGAAGATTATCCTTATTTAATTTTTTTACCGTAGGTTTGCTGGCTTTTTTAAAAAGTCATCATTCACAAAAACTGATTATAATAGATGCAACTTTCATCGAGGTTACAAAAATTTAATGAACCTGAAACACTGAAAATGGCCAAACTTGGTCGTGAATTAAGAGCGAAAGGAATTGATGTAATTGACCTTAGCTTAGGAGAACCTGATTTTGATACGCCTGAGCATGTAAAGCAGGCAGGCAAAAAGGCCGATTGATGAAAACTATAGCCACTATACGCCTGTTGCCGGTTATGCTGACCTTCGTGAAGCAGTTTGTAAAAAGCTGAAAAGAGATAATGATCTTGATTACAAACCTGAAAATATTCTTACTTCAACCGGTGCTAAACAAAGTCTTGCCAATTTAATACTGGCTATTGTTGATATTGGTGATGAAGTAATTATTCCAACACCATTCTGGGTAACATATTCAGAGCTGGTACGCCTGGCAGATGGTAAACCTGTATTTGTGCAATCGAGTTTGGAGAGTGATTATAAAATTACGCCACAACAACTGGAGGCAGCCATTACGCCCAAAACAAAATTGTTCATGTTCTCTTCTCCCTGTAATCCTTCGGGCTCTGTATACAGCAAAGAAGAGTTGAAAGGGCTGGCGGATGTTTTTAGAAAGTATCCTGATATACTGATCATTTCCGATGAAATATATGAGTACATCAATTACAAAGGAAAGCATGAAAGCATTGCACAATTTGCAGATCTTAAAGATCGTGTGATTATTGTAAATGGCTTGAGCAAAGGTTTTGCAATGACTGGTTGGAGATTGGGTTATATAGCTGCTGATCCAATAATTGTAAAAGGATGTGAAAAATTACAGGGGCAATTAACCAGTGCTACCTGCTCTATTACACAACGTGCAGCTATTGATGCTTTAACAGGAGATCTTACTCCATCTCATGATATGCTGAAAGCATTTACAGATCGCCGTAAGCGAATATTGGAATTGATGAAAGAAATTCCGGGTGTACAATGCTCAGAACCAGATGGTGCATTTTATGTATTTCCTAAGGTAGATGCGTACTTCGGTAAAAAAGATGGCGATATCGTAATTGCGAATGCGGATGATCTGTGTATGTATTTGTTGAATAGTGGTCACGTTTCAACTGTAACAGGCAGTGCTTTTGGTGAACCAACCTGCATCCGTATGTCTTTTGCAAACAGCATGGCGAATATTGAAAAAGCGGTAGCAAGAATAAAAGATGCTTTGGCTAAGCTGAAATAATAATACAGGTGATAAAATTTTTTGTAAGCCTCCTTTATTGGGAGGCTTTTTTATTTTAAAAATGTATTGAATACACCGGTTATTTTGTTTGTATCAAGATGTTGAAACGCACATTTGACCCCTACGGGGTCAAGCCCTCTCCGCGATTGGTTTCTACAAACAGGAAATCCCTATGGGATTTTAAAAAAGATATAAAATAAAGACTAACGAGCTACAAGATTCATTTGTTTGTAGCAAGGTGTTGAAATTTACGTTCGAGCCCTATGGGGCGTACCCTTATTTTAATTGGTTGCTACAAACAAGAAATCCTACGGGATTTTAATAAAGAAATTGCAAGCAATACAAATGAATCCATAGGATTCACCTGTTTGTAACAAAGTGATGAGGTCCAATTATTCGACCCCGTAGGGGTCGAACTTCGCTTTTGTATTGACAGAAACCATGATTGATCACTCAAAAAAAGTCTGAAAGACTTTAACTATAATAACCACCTGCTGCGCCGGTGGTTAACAGAAGGTGTGTATAACGACCCCGTAGGGGTCGAACAATCATTACAGTCGCATAAAGGGAAATGATTAATAAATAATACCCTTCGAATTTTTTACAAATCATTTCTGGCTTTTGTAATAAATTTAGGATATGAAACTTGCCCTCTTAACCTGTTGCCTGGTGCTGGGTCTGTCTGTTGCAAAGACCCAATCGTGGAACAACAGCACAGCGGGAAATACGTTCACCTGGTTACCTGATAGTGTTACTCATTCATCTGCCTCACTCGCAACATTTATTCAATCGAACTATAAAACAAGAAACGAACAACTGCAGGTGTGTTACAATTGGGTGGCCACCAATATAAAATACGACGACGACAGCTCTTATTATTTTAACTGGAGTGTTGATGAAGCAACAAAAATTGCTGCTACGTTGCGTAGAAGAAAAGGCGTTTGCGAAAATTATGCTTCCTTATTTACAGACCTGTCAAATAAAATAGGCGTTCCATCATATGTAGTGCATGGATATTCCACTATTACAGGCGATAAAAATGTAGCGCATAGCTGGTCGGTGGTATTGCTCGATAATGAATGGCGTTTATGCGATCCCACCTGGGATGCCGGTTTTACCAGCTCCTACCAGTATTATCTTACCAGCCCTGAAATTTTTGTTCAAACACATATTCCTTTTGATCCTATCTGGCAATTACTGGAAAAGCCTGTTGGCTATAAAGAAGATGCGGGCAGGAATAAAACCATTTTTAATTATAAAGATTCTATTAAAGCCTTTTTACAAGCAGATAGCCTGCAACAATTCATTTCCATTGGCCGCCGCATGAAGAATAATACCGGCATTGATAAAGGAGTGGTGAGTACATGGCAAACTTACTATCGCATGAATATTACTATTATCGGGCAGGAACAGAATATGCAGTTGTATAACGGAGCGGTAGACGATCTTAATAAAGCAACAGATCTATTCAACGCGTATGTGCAATATCGTAATAACCGTTTTCTTCCTGCAAAAAGCGATGCTGCTGTGGAAGGCATGTTAAAACCCATCAGTATGCTTATTACTGATGCCCGTAAAAAGCTCGGTGAGATTGGTAAAATAGCAGAGAACTTTCAATATGATACGCAAACACTCAACCAAAGGCTTGATGCCGTGAGTAAACGAACCGAGGAGCAAAGAACCTTCCTGAAAAAATATCTTACCGCAGCTATTCTTGATAAGGAAAAAATGTTATACGCAAAGTAGGTTCTACCAGCTATCACTGTCATTCAAACATTGTATAATTTGCATTGAGTTGCATTGACGCTTTGTCGTTACCTTTAACGCATCATATTCAATACTAATTTTTTACAATGCGTATTAAATCTTTTTTGTTTTCTTCCTGTTTTCTATTGAGTATATTTTTTTGCAAGGCACAGGATACTGTTTACCTGAATGAAGGATTGGTAGTAAATGGCATTCATCATTACGGACGGGAAGCGCTGTATACTGATCTGTTAGCCTACCAACTTTATTCCGGAACATTGCAACAACCAAAAGACGGAAGTGTATTTGGAAATAATGATAGCGGCAAAGTAGTAAGCTGGAAAATTATAAAAGCGGATAGCCTTCACCGTTTGCGTACGCCGGGCAGAATGTTCGCTAACAACAGCTATATATATGTAACTTATCAATCAACAAAGCAACAGGCGGCTGTATTGAACACTACCGGCAGCAGCGCTGTGTATGTAAATGGTGAGCCACATGCGGGCGATCCGTATGCTTCGGGTTGGTTGCATATTCCCGTATTGCTGAAAAAGGGATTGAATGAGTTTTACATCAGAGCTGGTTTTGGAACTACTGCCTGTATTGTGTTTCCACCAAAAGCTATAGTATTGGCGGTTGATGATCCTACCGTGCCTGTAATTTCATTAAGTGAAAATAACAGTGGTTTAAAGGGAGCAGTGGTTGTTGTGAATACTTCGGCTAAACCACTTTCGGGATATACAATAAAAGCAACGGTTGAAGGCAGCGAAGTGCAAAGTGTGTTACCTGTTATACCGGCAATGGCTACGCGAAAAGTAATATTTGATTTTGATGCATCTCATATCAACCAGAAAGGTAAATATGATCTTCAGCTACAATTATCAAATAAGGATAAAAAAATAGCTGAATCTAAGGTTGTAATTGAAGCTGCAGCGGTGGGAGAGCATTACAGTACCACGTTTGTAAGTGAAATAGATGGCAGCCTGCAATATTACGCGGTTACTCCCCAGGCGGGTGGTGATAAAAATAATGCAGCACTTTTTTTATCTGTACATGGAGCCGGTGTTGAAGCCATAGGGCAGGCGAGGGCATATCAGCCTAAGGATTGGGGCACATTGGTTGCAGCCACTAATCGTCGCCCCCGCGGTTTTAATTGGGAAGATTGGGGAAGACTGGACGCACTGGAAGTATTACATCTTGGCAAACAAAAATTCAAACCCGATCCGCAACATATTTATCTTACAGGTCATAGCATGGGTGGGCACGGCACCTGGTTTTTAGGAGCAACCTATCCCGATAAATGGGCTGCCATTGCACCAAGCGCCGGTTATCCTACATTGAAAGATTATGGATCGCATGACGGAAAAATACCTGATAGTACAGACTCGCCTGTTGAACAATTGTTGTTGCGTGCAGGTAATCAAAGCGATGTTATAAAGCTGGCAGAAAATTATAAACCCCTGGGCGTATATATTTTTCATGGAGATTCCGACAGAACAGTTTCCGTAGATTATGCCCGGCAAATGAGAAAAGTATTAGGCGGATTTCACACTGATTTTGCCTATAAAGAATATCCTGGTGGCGGCCATTGGATCAGTAATGAAAGTGTAGACTGGTTACCCATCTTCAATTTTTTTAAAGGGCATATTATTTTGCCGGATAGTGCAGTGAACCTGATCAATTTCAAAACATCCAGCCCGGGTATATCTTCTACTTACCGCTGGGCATCTATCATTCAGCAAAATTTCCCCTTGCAGTTCAGCCGCATACAATTGAACAGGAATAATGCTTCGGCTATTATAACAGGATCAACAGAAAACATACGGCTGCTTCGGTTAGCGCTTGATCAATTTGGCGCAGGCAAAAAAGTAGCTATTACACTGGATGGGTTACAGACTATATCATATACTACTGCTGCGGCACACGATACTGTTTATTTGAAAAAAGAAAACAATCAATGGACAATAGCGAAAGCACCTGCAGCGGAAGAAAAAAATCCCAACCGTTATGGAACTTTTAAAGATGCATTTAACCACAACATGGTTTTTGTATATGGTACAAAGGGAAGCAAGGAGGAAAATGATTGGGCCTATGCCAAAGCAAAGTTCGATGCAGAAACATGGTATTACCGCGGTAATGGAGCCATTGATATTATTGCTGATGTTGATTACAGCATTGAAAAATTCTCGGGGCGTGGGGTAATAATATTCGGTAATGCACAAACCAATGCTGCCTGGAATGTGTTATTGAAAGAATCACCTGTGCAGGTACAAAGAAATAAAATATTGGTAGGTGGCGACACTTATACCGGGGAAGACCTTGCGGCATATTTTGTTTATCCTTTAAAAAATACTGCTATTACATCTGTTGCAGTAATTGCAGGCACTGGTTTAAAGGGAATGAAGGCAGCCAATGCCAACCAGTATTTTGCAGGCGCAAGCGGATTTCCTGATTATATGATCTTCAGGTTGAGCATGCTTGCAGAAGGAAGCAAATCTGTAGAAACTGCAGGTTTTTTCGACAATGACTGGAAGCTGGATGCGGCTAACAGGGTAGGAAAGTAGTGGGCAATAAACTAATTAGAAAAGAGATTTCTTTTTTTTCTTGGTTTCTGAGCCGGGGGTTCTTTTATGAAGATATTCGCGGTATTTATCATTGATGTATACCAGCATGCCTTCTTTGCCATTTGCCCTGCAAAACGCATAAGTGGGTCTGTATGTAAACATAAACACACGAAGTGAATCTCCTTCCAAACCGGTTATTTTAGCTACATAATTCTGGGGAAACTTGAAGTCGATATAATATTCTTCCTCCTGGCTTTTGAACATCTTTTTAAACTTCCTTTCGTTTCTTTCGGCTTTTGAAAAACGGGTGATGGGGCTGAATGTAACGCCAACACCGTCTGTAACCGTATTGCCTTTGCCACCTACTAATTTTGATTTGGAATGATGTACCGCATCGCCAAATTCTTCCAGGCGGTTGAGAGAATCTATCTGGTATTGACTCAATTCACCTACTTCCACATCTTCCAGTTCAATTATATTCTGTTTCAGAAAAATATCCAGCCCAACATTTAGCATATATTGTTTTACCACAATAGTATCGGCAAGATAGCCAACAGATGAAATGATTATTCTATCACCTTCATCGGCAGGAATTTTATAATTACCACCCATGTCGGTAATAGAAATACGTGAATTGCTGACGTTTTTTACGGTTGCTGATCCAACAACCCGATCGCTTCCCTTATCAAAAACCTTTCCACGCAAAAAATTCTGACTCCAGCAGCAGGCGCACAATAGCAACAGTGGAAAAAAAAGAATACTCGCTTTTACCCTCATATTGAATCGCAAGGTAAAACAGATAAACATTTCTGTAAAAAATCTTTATCTACCTGCTAAAAACCGGGTTTGGTAGTTAAAAACTCAATGGCACCCGCAACGTATACAAGCGGCGCATTCCAGTTTATGGCAATTTCATTGCATGCATAAGCGCAATTGTTATCAGTATAAGCAGTTTCGGTTTCCGTAAAAGGATAATAGCATTTGTCCTGCATACCGGGGTTAGGCCCGCCTGCCATTAGCCCTGGCACAGGTTCTGCTATGCCATCTGCCTGTGAAGGGCGATGATGGATATGCATGGGAGATTTGTGACCAATACCTGTTACAAAACAATAGCCGGTGGCGTTGCGGCCGAGCACATAATCAAGATTACTTAAAGCATAATGGAGATACTTATTTTTGCCGGATAAAAGATAACTGTTGATCAGTAGTATGCTTTGGTTCATGGCAACCGCATTGCTGCCCCAGATAAAATCTTTGTTGCTTTGCCCCATAATGGTTTGAAAAGCTTTGTTTCCTCCGTTCGCTATCAGTGAATCTGAAAATTGCAATATTCGGTTACGCAAAGCTGTGATATTAATACCTGCTTTAGATGCGATGTTGGAATGTCTTAAAATAGTATACCATCCCAACATATCTACTTTGCTCCATGACGGAATAGACAGTGGATTAGATAAGCAAGGTTTTAGAACAGCCGCATATTTTGCGTCGCCTGTTGTAATTAGTAATTCAGCAGATGCCCAGCACTGTTCATCAGATAAATATTTATCGCCGTATGCGCCGGTGGTTATGGCGGGTTGATGTGAGGCATTCATAGCAGTTTGATCATACACCACATCCGGGTTTTTTTCTGCCCATTGCCATGCGTACAAAGCAGCATGCAGACAGGTATCGCTTAATCCGGGCAATACTGTTTTGAATCTTGAAAATATCCTGGATGCCTGTGCCATCACCGCCGCAAAATCAAGCGTTGCAGCAGTTCCCTTTTGCACTGCATATCTTGCAAGTTTTGTTACGCCCGGCATTACTACACTGTCAAACGCAGCATTGGTGCATTTGTGGTAAACACCCCCATCATCGGGATCCTGCATAGTAAGCATCCATCTTATGTTATACAATGCTTCATCTAAAATATCTGGAATGGTATTGTTGCTTTCAGGAATATTTGTTTTTAGTGTATCGAAATACTTTGTGAAGTCTTCATAGGCAGAAAGCATAGTGCCTACCGTGATTCCTGAATTCACGATGTATTTATTGTAGTCGCCTGCATCATACCATCCACCGGGTGAAGAAATTTTAAAACCTGCTGGACGTCTTTGAGTAGCTGCCGAAGCATGAATCAATACCGCCGTATCGGGATGTCCTGCGGATCGTGCCCATTTGCCGGCAAATTTATTTTCCAACGGCATAGATACACGTTGATAATAAAAGGCTTTTATTGATGATATGCTCAATGAATGATGAATATTCGGAACAATGTTGAATGTAGGAGAGGAGCCTGCATTTTTTATATAAATGAAATACTGACCTGTATGATTAAAAGTAGAAAAATCTACAACACGTGTTGTGACAGCCGAATAATCAGATTTGACAGGGTTACCTAATTTTCCTTTATAGACTGTATCTTTTTTATAGGAGGAGATCACATAAAAATCACTTGCCTCAACAGGCGCAGTCACAATAGCAATTTTGGGTGCAGCAGGATAAAAACCGCATTGATTAAGTTGGATATTGAACAATGTTTCCTGTGCATACACATAACCAACTGCCAACAATAAAAGTAGTATGCTATATATTTTCTTCATTACATTTTTTTTACACTGCTTGCCGAGGGCATAGATAATTTTTCCTTAATCCTTTATACCTTAAACCCTATACCCTGCACCTCATACCTTTACTTCTTATCAATCACCAGGCAGATGACGCCTAATGCGGGCACAGTAACTTTAATAGTACCTGCTGCGGTAGCAGATCTTGCTTTGATGGTCGTATAATCTGAAGGACCGCCTGCGGCTAGTGTTGTGCCACTTCCATTTACTGAAACCTTTCTTGAAAACTCACCATTATCATTACTGCCTTCTAAGCTATACCAGTAAAAGCGATCACCCTTTTTAAAGTTGTTGGTTTTTATTTCTACAGTAGTGGCTGTAGCAGCAGTATTAACAAGCGTTGCATTGATCTGTCCCGAGCTGAATGTTGATGCGTAAGCTTTCACATTTACATTTCCTTTTACATTTGTGGGGATCATCCTATCGCCGAGTATTTTTTGAAAGAAATACATATAGTAGAAAGAAGGTCTTGGTGTCCATTTGGGAATACCAGGTTCATTGCCATCACTGAACAGCCCGTGATCATCACCGTTAGCCCAGTAATTCAACAGATCCCAACGGGCAGCCATTCCAAATTTATTTTTTAACACTTCACCCATCACTAACAATGCAAACAAACCACTTGTGTTGGAGACCTGCTGTTTTGATCCTACGGCAAACATGTTCCATTCTGTAAGCGCTATCGGTTTTTGTGCAGCGCCATATGTTTGTATCTGGGCACTTACAAAATTCATCATTTTTGCAGGCACGGTAAACGCCGCATTTAGTATGTCTGTAGTATTGGAGTTGGTTTGGTACGGCGTAAAATAATTGTGCACGATATAGAAATCATTTTTGCCATCCAACTCCGGCATCATGGTAGCGTTCCATGTTTTTACAGTATTGGTTTGCCAGGCTTCTGACTCCGCATCATAGGTTACAGCGCCTATATAAATTGTTTTGTGTATTTCTGTTGCCGCTTTTTGCATAGAATCAACAAAAACTTTTAAATGCTGTGCATATAATTTTCCTGTAAGATATTCGGGTTGACCATCTTTGTTTTTAGAAAGATCAATACGGTACCCCCATTCCCAATCGCCAAAGTTTTCATTGCCTATTTCCCAGTATTTGGTACGGCCATTGTCATATCTCACCCAATCTGCTGCAAGATGCGCTGCTGCCGCAACCGGATCAGCGCTTGTGCCATACCGTGCGTAACCATAATTTACGGTAATCATTCCTTCGTTACTGCTTTGTTGCAACATAGTGTAATATTGATCCAGGTTAGCCTGCCAGTTGTTATCTGTTTTACCGTAACCATAACCGGGATCTTTCAGGTTGCCATCTTTATCCATTATCTGTGCGGGGGCATCAGCGGGATTTACACCCTGCGGTTGATTCCAGAAATAAGCATCGCTTCCACTGCCTGCCGGCCAACGGATGATGTGTGGATGAAGATTGGTAATATGATTCATGAACACAGGCTCATTGATCATTTGTGTCATCCAGGTATTGGCATTATGTGCTACGGTGCTTGTGGGTATTTTTGTAATAATGTTGGATGCATCCAATGTAACAGTAGTGGTAGCCGCTTCTGTAGGAATAGCAGCTTCCGTATATGCAGGTACGGTAAAAGTCTTAGGCTGCCAATCGTCTAAAAAGAATCCTATGGTTTTTGCAACAGCAGGATCAGTTATTGGTTTTACAGTGGTGGTATCTTCCCCGCCCGGGGGCGGATCCGTGCCGGGAGTAGTCGTGTTTTTCTTGCATGACAACGATGCTATAATAACTGTTGCAAATAATAATTTGTGCATGATGATGATTGTCTGTATCAAAAATGTTTTCGTTGATTATTGCTGTACATATTGAAATGGTTTATGCTTTAATGCAGGCAAACAGGTTTGCTTCTTTTATTTACAAGCCTGTTTGCCACATGCATGATGATTACTTTAATCCAATATGATCTATGTAGATGGTTCCGGAAAAGCCTCTGTCCTGCAATGTAAATTCATTGATAGTGGCAGGGCTTGAATAATCTGTTAATGGAACTTTATACTCTGTCCATTCTCCTTCCACAATATCAATGATCTTTTCTTTACCTGCAACCAATACATTTAGTTGTTTGCCCCCGGTTCCAGCTGTTCCGTATATGGAGAATACCACGTACGTATAACCGGTAGTAGACGAATTGCCACCCCCCATTTGCAAAGGACCGCCCCAATCACCCGCAAAAGTTACTTTAGCAGATTTGTTTCCATCGCGAACATTATCACTGTTATCCAGGTCGCTGGAACCGCCTCCCCAGCCGCCCCATTTCTGCCAGCCATTTTCTAAAGCATCATCATAAAATGCCAATCCCAAAGCATCAAGCGGCGGAAGATCACCTGCAAGCTTTAATTCATCTGCCGATTCAACTGCGATCATAGAATAGGCAACCACCGATATCTTTCCTTTGTTTGCTTCTTTAGGAACTTTTATTACTATTTGTGTGGCAGATTTACTTATAAAATTGGTATCAGGCTCTGTGAGTCCTTTGAACAAAATTCCTTTAGCCAAATCAAGATTGGTTCCTGTAATGGTTAACTCTGCTTCACGCTCTACCGGGTTAGGAGAAAAAGAACTGATAGAAGGCAAAGGAATTTCCACTTCTTTTGTTGTTTCAATCGTTAATGGCTTTGTTCCACCGGTGAGAAATACCACGGTACCAGTTTGAGCTTCCATCGGTACTTTAATAACCAATTGATTTATTGATTGGCTTACAAATGTTTTAACGGAAACATCTTTTGCAAACACAACTTCGGTTACCCAGTTCAGATAGCTGCCCGTAATAGTAATATTTTCTCCTGGACGAGCTTCATTTGGAATAGAATCTATCACTACAGGCACTTTCAGATTAAGCACTGTTTTGGATGTAACATTTCCTTCCGTTGTTTTTAATGTTACCAAGCCTTCCTGGGTTGATTCAGGTATGATCACTTTTATCAACTCAGTGGTGTGCTCTATAAATGCTGAACTTGCTATAGTTGCACCTGCTAAATCTATTTCTGTAACCTTGTCAAGATTATTTCCAATAAAACTGAGGGTATCGCCATGCAGCGCTCCCGTTGGACCAAAGCTTAATAATTCCACTTTGCCGGAACTGCTGGTGGCTTTATCTTTTTTACAGGACGATAATATGCCTATCATAGCAATGAAGCAAACGAGGGCAAGCGTTCCTGTTTTATATATGATTTTCATAACGTTTGTATGATATTATTATAAATGATTTATTTTTTCAACACCTTGGGTACTATTCTGAAATTATCAAAACACATATCACAATCCAGATCACCACCACCATGAAATAATATTCTTGAATAATATCCACTACCACTTACCGATAATGCCGATCCATAGCTGTTGGCTATTTCTTCAAAAGGAATAACCACTGTTTGCCATTCTCCTTTTGTATCATACGGTGGAGCCCAGAGGTATTGATTGTTGTTGAAATCACTGCTCAGCCCCGCGTTTATTTTTATCATGTTGTTATTATAGGGCTTCAATGTATTTACTTCAAACTTCAGGTTGTAATCCGCAGGTTTTAGAATGGCTTCATCAGGAATGTTTTTGCTGATATCTCCCATAGCGGACGGAGGTCCGCCCGCAACTTCCATCCAGTTCCATGAACCGATTGATTTATTTACTCGTATGTAGTTGCCATTGATTGCAGGAGGATCACTGTTGCCCGGATCTTTCACCACATACGACTCTCCCCACCATCCGCTCCATGGATCGCTGCTGATAAATATGTTCCTGTTATCTCTGAACCAGAAATCTGATTTTGTTTCTCCGAAATTTGTTTTAACTGTTATTGGGCCGGGCTGTGCACCATCGGGAACGGTTACCTGCAGTATTTTATCTTCCACAGAAACAACTTCACCTGTAGCGCCACCTGTAAATGTTACAGTAATCGGTTGATAAAAATAATCGCCTCTTATAGTTGCAGTATTGCCGGCAAGTACATATTCACAGTTCATTGAACTCACCAGGGGCTCACTTATTTCCACTTTAAAATTATGCAGCAGTGTTTTGCCGCTGGCGAAAACAATTTTTAATGTATTGGTTATTTCAATTGGAATTTTACTTGGCACACTCACCAGTATGCTTGTGCTGGTAATATATGTAGGTGTTAAAGTGGCTTTCTGATCGTTGAACCAGATCTCTATTGCATCCTGTAAATTTTCACCCACTATAGCAATAAGGTTACTTTGGTATGCGCCTACCAGTAAGGAATCGGATGAGGCCGGATCGGTGATGCGCACATACTTGATACGCGGCTCACTACCGGAACTATTATCTTTTGTGCATGAAGTATATATACCCGCTGTAAGCAATGCTACAGCAAATATTAATAGAAATGATATTTTTTTCATTTGCAATGATTTTGTTTGAATGATTATTTATTGTAATAATCTACCGCCGGTTTTTGCAGGTTCGGCGCCTGGCTTAGTTCTGCGTCCGGTATAGGAAGCAAGAAGTTTCCTGAGTTGGCATTGATCTTCCTGTCGGTAGTTGCCCATGATGTTTTAGTAAATGTCCACGATGTTGGATCAGGCATTTTATCAGGAGCTGAGAAAAACAATCCTCTATCTTGTGAATTTAATATTGCATACGCTTTATCAGGATTATAATAGTGCAGTGATACAAGATCATACCAACCCATTCCTTCCATGGCAAACTCAATAAATCTTTCTTTTAAAATATCATCCAGTGTAAGCGCAGTTGTATCTGTGGGTAATCCTGCCCTTGTGTGTACCTTATTAAAATATTCCATTGCTTTTCCATCGCTGGTAGATGTGCTATTGCCTAAGGTAGCTTCAGCATATACTAAATACATTTCAGCCAACCGCATCATGTACGTATCATTTCCATACCGCTGACTTGCTGCTTGCCCACCAACATCTTCTGCCTTGCCCGTAACATATTTTTTTATGCTCATGAAATTGGCATCGGTTCCTGTAAAAGGAAATATGAGTTTTTGTTTTCCCCCAGGAATGGTTTGCGTTATTTCAGGATAATAAGCACCTGGTAACATAAATGTGGCTTTGAGCCGCTGATCCAATGTCCTTCCTTTTAAAGTGTCTGTGCCCATTGCCACAAATCCTTCGTATTGACTGAGCATCCACCAGGTAGCGCCTTTATCGCCACCCCATCCGTCGCCGTTAGCAATATCAGGACTATACGCCAAATAAGCAGGAGTTGAATTTTGTGTGCCCCATGCCGATGGTCCTGAGTATACCCACTGCAATGAAAACAGCGATTCGCCGTTATTGTCATAAGGAAACAAAAACAGGTCTGCATAATTTTTAAGCAAGGATGCACCGCTGTTCCTGATTACATCATCTGCATAATATTTTGCACTGTCTAAAAATTCCTGGTTTCTTGAACCAGAGCCTCCTGATTCAACACCTGACCGGGTTAAATAGAATCTTGCCAGCATTGCCTCTGCAGCATATTTGGTAAGCCTTCCTTCGCGTATAGGCGTTTCCGGTAGATCGGCAGCCACTGCCCGCATTTCGCTTGTAATAAATTTCCAAACACTGGGTACTGTGTTCCTGCTGATAGAAGTGTCTGATAACAGGGTAAGATTGTTTTCAATAACCGGTACTTCACCCCAGTTCATTACAAGAAAGCGATAAGCCACTGCTCTCATAAATCTTGCTTCTGCAATCGCCATTTTTTTGATAGCAGGAGATACAGCTTCACCTGCATAAGTGTTGATGTTTTGTATAGTGAGATTGGATTGACCAACAACTATAAAGAACGATCTCCACGCATCACCATTTTCAGGTGTTGCGCCGGTAGTATTAAATAATACATTGCCTCTGTCGTTGTAGGCTGAATAGGCGGTGCCTGCACGAAAGTCACCAAGATTATAAGATGCTTTGTCGTTATAATCGAACCAAACTTTGCTGTATAACAATGCAGTTGACGCCAGTACCTGGTCATCTGTCTGGTAAAAGCTTGCATCTACTATGGCGTCTGTCGGTGGTCGTTCAAGAAACTTTTTTGAACAACTCATTGATACCAATATCGGCAACAACACTGCGGTCCATTTAAATATATGTGTATAGTGTTTCATTTTTGTTTTTTTAGAAGTTTACACCAATGCTGAATGAATAAATAGGAGTGAGTGGATAGCGTCCGTAATCAAGACCGATAGCCTGGTTATCAGCGCCGGCATCTCTACCAACATAAGCGCCCACTTCAGGATCAAACCCTTTGTATTTTGTAATAGTGGCGAAGTTTTGTGCGCTTACTGAAAGTCTTGCTCCTTTTACAAAAGTTTGTTTTGATAAAATTGATTCAGGCAGGTTGTATGAAAGTGAAATGTTCTTGATGCGGATAAATGAACCATCTTCTACCCATTTGTTGGTGATATTAGTATAGTTGCCATTGGGGCCGTAAGAGATCCTTGGAACAGTCGTGCCTGGGTTTTCAAGCATTGCTATGCCATCTTTTGTAATGGGTTTTGCGTACTGCATGGCGCCAATTAAAAGGTTGCGGCTAAGATTTATATTGTTGGGATTTGAATTTACTCTTGCCAGGTAATTATATATATCATTTCCGTAAGTACCGGTTACAAGAACACTGAAATCAAATCCACGAAATGAAAAAGTATTGGTGAAGCCGGCATATAATTTAGGCCATGGGTTACCAATAAACGTTTGATCGTTCACATCAATTTTGCCATCTGGCACACCATTCGGTCCACTAATGTCTTTAAACTTAACATCGCCTACCCACAGACCGTTAGCCTGGTCAACGGGCAACCTGTTGCCATTGTTATCTACCGGGACAGGACTCTTTTCAATTTCTTCAACAGAAGTAAATAAGCCTTCTTCAATATATCCCCTGAATAGCCATGGCGCTTCGCCTACTACTGACCGTTGTGTCCAGTTATTCAACCACCATGAGGTTCGATCTATATGAGCCGCGTCTGAATTGAATTTGAGGATCTTTGTTTTGAATGCTGATACATTCAGGTTGGTTTCCCATTTGAAGTTTTTGTTGCTGATATTGGTTGTATTAATCGTAACGCCCCATCCTTTATTCTGTAATGAACCGATGTTTACCTGTGGTGATCCTACCGCGCCGGTACCATTAGTGCCCATATACCATGGCAGAGGATTGCTCAGCAACAGGTTGTTTGTTTTCTTAATGAAGTAGTCAAACTCAATCTGTATGCGGTTATTCAATAAGCCAACATTTGCACCAAAATTATCTGTTCTTGTTTCTTCCCATTTTATACCTGGGTTTTTATAACGACTTGGTAAAAAGCCCGTGCCCGTTGGTGTAGCGCCCGTAGCCATAGGAGAGTAGATGTATGCTCCACCACCCTGGTTACCTGTAGTGCCGATTTCAAAGCGCAGTTTTAATTCGCTGATAAATGGAATATGAAAAAACGGTTCCTGCGAAATACGCCATGCTGCTGATAAGGATGGAAACATTCCCCATTTATTATCAGGACCAAAATTGGCAGAACCATCTCTTCTTATTGTTCCAACCAGGATATAACGGTTGTCATAATTGTAATTCAGTCTTCCCAAATAAGATTCCATTGCCCACTCGCCGGAGCCACCTGATGTACCGGAAGTTGTTTCATCGCCTGCGGCGAGATCAAGCACATCATTGGTAAGAAATCCTGTTCTTGAAGCACCTACATTTTTCCAGTTAGAAGTTTGTGCTTCATGACTCACCATGGCATTAATACTGTGCTTGCCAATATTCTTATTGTATTCCAATAATTGGTTCCAGTTCCAG
The DNA here is from genome assembly GCA_047600465.1 of Agriterribacter sp. Classification (GTDB taxonomy): domain Bacteria; phylum Bacteroidota; class Bacteroidia; order Chitinophagales; family Chitinophagaceae; genus Agriterribacter. Next base: position 367,462 of record JASGKU010000003.1, on the reverse strand, counting down.
TAAGTATTTACGCCCGATCCGTTAGTGAGCGATGCAGTAGGATTAATAGCCCAGCCGATAGCATAAGAAGGCACATAATAAGTAGAATTTGCGTACCCTACATTGGCATTGAAGGATGATCTGAAAGTTAGATCCTTCGTAATTTTTATTCCCAGGTTCAAACCGCCTAATAATTGCCTTCTTACATAATTGTTAGTGGTTAAGCTGGCAATAGCAATGGGATTTACGGGTGCAAACTGGTTGGCGCCATTGGTTATATCTCCGCCGCCCCAGGTGCCATCCAGGTTTTTTACAGGGATCTGTGGTGTTAACTGCAAAGCATTCGCAATCACATTTTCCTGGCTGCTGGTAAGCTTTTCATCGGTTTGATTAAAGTTTATGTTTGCTCCGATGGTGATCCATTCTCTTGGCTTGTTATCCAGGTTTAACCGGAATGAATATCTTTTAAACCCTGAACCAAGGGCTACCCCTTTTTGATCAAGATATTCGCCCGACAAATAATACGTTGTTTTATCGTTACCGCCACTCATGCTCAACGCATGTTTATCCATCGGTGCATTTTTGAATAATTCATTTTGCCAGTTGGTTCCTTTGCCCAATAAAGATGGATCCAAAAATTCCTGTGGTGTTTCACCACCAGCTACTGCGTGAAATTCTTTTACCATCTGCGCATACTGCTGCAGGTCCATTACATCCAAATGACTGGGAGGGCGTTGAATACTGTGTTGAAAAGAATACTGTAATTGTACTCTTCCTGATTTACCGCGCTTTGTTGTAATCAGCACTACACCATTGGTAGCACGTGAGCCATATATAGCTGTTGCGGAAGGACCTTGCAGGATCTGTATATCTTCGATATCGGCAGGGTTAAGCCCAGCTATGGGGTTGGATGAACTCTGCGCACCATAGGCTACAGCCTGCCCCTGAATCTGAACTCCATCTACAACATAAAGTGGTTCATTGGTTCCATTAATAGAGTTTACACCCCGGATGTTTACAGATATACCACCACCGGGTTGTCCTGAATTTTGTGTGATGTACACACCGGCCGCTCTACCTTGTATGGCCTGTTCAATGGTAGTGTTGATGGTTTTATCCATCTCCTTTGAAGTAACCGTTGTTTGGGCAGTGGTAAGATTGGCACGTTTGGCTGTACCGTATCCGATCACCACTACTTCATCTAACTTTTTAGAAGACGATACCAGGAATACTTCTATTACATTGGCTGATGTAATGGGAATTTCCTTGGTTATCATGCCAACAGAACTTACTATTAACGTTTTAGCATTGCTCCCTACTTCAATAGAAAATATACCGAGCGGATTGGTAACCGTTGTTTGCCTGGTATTTTTTACTTCTATACTTACTCCTTCCAGCGCATTTCCTTTATCATCTTTTACTGTTCCTGTAATTTTCCTGGTAGTGCTGTTTTGCGCATAAGAGGCAAAGCCAGCAAATAATGCGAAGAACAGCCATAGCAGTATGGAGATCTTCTTCGTCGGTTTGTTTTTCTTCATATACTTGCAATTATAGTTTTGAGTGTAAAGACTTAGTGTAAACCGCTCATGCTTATCGTTTGTTCGTTACCGTTGTATGATAAGGCGGTGTCTGAAGAGATGGAGAAATTCTGCTGTACGGGTTTATCGTGTGTAACCCATACTATTTTGAATATTTTATTTTTGATCATTCCTGCAAAATCACCTTTGCATTTGCCGATGGTGAGGGTTTTATTGGCTTCGTTGTAACTGATGGGAATATTGCAAAACTTACCTTTTTCATAATTATAGTTTATGCCTTCATCTTCATACAAATTAAAACTGGCGTCCTTGCCGGTGTATACAAACAGGGTGATATTATCAGCAGGTTTTTCACCTGTGTATTGTAATGCAGGTCCATAAGGAATGATAGATCCTTCTTTTACAAACAAAGGCATTCTTTCGTAAGGTGCCGAAGCCTGGATGGTTTGTCCGCCCTGTTGATATTTGCCGGTATACAAATCATACCAACCTTGCCCGGCGGGTAGATAAACATTCCGTTCTCTTGCCTGGTATTTGTATACAGGGCTTACCATTAGTGAAGGCCCAAACATGTATTGATCGCCTATGTTTTTTACAGCAGCATCGGCGGCAAAATCCATGATCAATCCGCGCATAAGCGTGTAATTTTTGTGATACACATTACCTGCTACGGAATAGATATATGGCATAAGACTATACCTGAGCTGGTTGTAGTAGAGCATGCTTTTATACGCGGGATGATCATCCGGCGCGATGTTGAATATCTCCCTGTAAGGATATTGTCCGTGGGAACGGAACAAGGGGCAGAAAGCGCCGAACTGGTACCATCTTGTATTCAGTTCCCGCCACTCATCCAGCGCGGCGCCCTGGGGATTAGGTTTGTCATATTTATCTTCTACATAAAACCCGCCTATATCGGTGGTCCAGTAAGGCATGCCTGATAAAGAAAAATTGATGCCTGCTGGAATTTCTCTTTCCAACTCATCAAACCTTGATGCGATATCACCACTCCATGTGGCTGCGGCGTAGCGCTGCATGCCTGCATAACCAGAGCGGGTTAATATAAACACCCGCTGACCTGGTTTTATTTGCCGCTGCCCTTCATAAATGCCTTTTGAATTTTGTAATGCATAACCATTAAAGTATTGCGTTGCCGGTCCCAATGCAGTAGGGTTCATTAAAGCTTTCCTTTTTTCAATAGTCGCATTTGAAAGTATGTCAGGTTCTGTGGCATCTAACCACCACGCATCAACGCCTTTTGTAAACAGTTTTGTATTGAGCAGGTTCCAGAATCCCTTTCTTGCTTCCGGGTTATAGGCGTCGTAAAAAGTAGAAACATATCCTTGTCCGATCCAATCGCGCTGCCCATCTTTTATATTCTGTTTATACAGCCAATTGTTCTTATCAAATAGTTTATAACTTTCAATGCCCTCATAGAATTTCGGCCAGGTTGAAATCATAAAGTGCATATGATAATCATTGTGCAGCTTTTCTATCATTTGTTGCGGCTGCGGAAAACGGCTGCTGTCAAATTCCTGGCTGCCCCAGGCATCCTGTTTCCAGTAACTCCAGTCCAGTACTATATTATCAATGCCGATTTTTCTTTTCCTGAATGCTGCTGCGGTTGTTTCTATTTCTTCCTGTGTTTTATACCGCTCCCTGCTCTGCCAGAATCCGTAAGCCCAGGCGGGTAACAGGGTAGCCTTGCCCGTTAAGGTTCTATACCCACTTATAATCTCATCGGGTGTTTCGCCATATACAAAATAGTAATCGATTTGTTCAGCAGCTTCTGATGATAGCATCATCATGTTTCTTAAGGCATCAGGTGTAGGACTCAGGTATTTTAAAGAAGCAAAGGCTTGTGTTGATTCCGGGATCCATTCTATTTTAATAGAATGTTTTTGTCCTTTAGCCATAGCGTATGTGAAGGCGGAAGGTCCGGGGTTCCATCCTTCGCGCCATTTATTCAGTACCAGGTTATCATCGAGCCAGATAGCAATATAACCAGATGCGGAGAGATAAAATTTATGATCTCCGGTAGTGTCAGGTGTAATAAAACCTTCCCAGGTAACTTTTCCTTTAGCCATCGGAAATTGTGAAGGGATTTCTTTTAACGATGGCAGAAAACTGTAATCGATCTTTTTTTCCTGCTGTTGCAAGTATATAATGGAGCTGTCATTTCTATCGCCATAGGTAGCAGTTAAACCTTCTGTAACCCCATCTTTGCCCGTTAGTTTTAAAGCAGCTATTTCCTGCTTAGGGCGATTATCACCAAAATGTGTGATAGAATAATTGTCCCACAGCAAACCATATTTGCGCGAAGAAACCAAAAAAGGTATGGCAACAATAGAGTTGTATTGCGTAAGATCAACATCCTTGTTCTTGTAATTGATCATACCCGTTTGCGGTTGTCCTAATCCATAAAATGCTTCGTTCTCCGGCGATTCAAAAGCCTGGCTTATGCTGTACAGTTGCTTATTGTCGATAGTTACTGGTTCAATATTTTTTCCAGCTCCCTTTTTTTCCTGGAGAATGATATTACCCGAGCTGTCTTTAAAAACCACTTCACCCGTATTTAAAGAAACAGTGGCTGAAATAAGATTGGTTTTTAATATGGCTTCAGTATAAGTATGTTCTTCCGTAAAATGTACGGCAGTGGTGGTGGTATCCCGCATCAGGCTCGCCGTATTGGAAAAATCTGAAGCTGCGGTGGCGGTTACGCGAATGATGGTTGGCGTAACTGCTGTTAACCTGATAGCTGAAGCGCCATGTTCAGCAGGATTTTTCAGGCGTACAATAATACCATCGTTTAAAGCAACAATTGTTTTGTCGCCCGAGCAAGATTGTATTATTAATATAGCAAGGCTATAAAATGCCGCAATGGCAAGTTTCTTTGAGGAGTTCATATGCATGGCAATCGGTTAGTTGGTTCTGTTTACTGTAACAGCATAAAACTATACACAATGTACCTGGGAGAGGTGACTGAAATGTTTATGAAATGGTAGCTGAATGTTAAGCACCAGGGGTTCATTTGTTTATTTAAAGGGTATCAAATGTTATCTTGCTGCAAAAACAGGCAGAAATGCAGGTATCGTAGTTGCCAGGCACAACCGTTATTGCTGATATAGATTATGCAATTTGAGTATCAACACTTGGCTTAATTCTTTACTTTTATTCAGTATATTGATAGATAGAAAATTTTTCTGCTATAACTGATATCGCTTATTCGTGTATGTTATCTGGCAATTGCTGGATCCGGATGTAATAATTGTATGAAACAAGTCATCTCATTTTGTGTTTTCCTGTGCCTGCTTATTTCGTGTACTTCCAACAAACAAAACAATCAACCAATAGTTGAAGAGCCGCCCGTGTCAGTTCTTTCAGGTAAAGAGCTTGCCACGGCACATTGCAGCCGCTGCCATTCCTTTGTTGATCCGGGGCTATTACCCAAAAAAAGCTGGGAAAAAGATGTGCTTCCTGCCATGGGTTTCAGAATGGGTATATACAGCCGCGGCGTAAGACCCGATAGTTTATTTGACCCAGGCATCAGCGGCGCCATAGTGCGTGATGCAAATATTTTTCCTGAGCACCCGATAATGGCAAAAGAGGACTGGCTTAAAATTGTACAGTATTTTGTTGAGCATGCACCGGATAGTGTTCCTCCTCCTTTGCGTAAAACACCTATCCGGATAGGATTGAAGCATTTCAAATACAAGGAATCGCAGTTCTCTAATCGGCCGGCGATGACCACGATGGTAAAAATTCTTGCAGGTAAAAAAGGTATAGTATTCAATGATGCAAAGAGAGGACATAATACGCTCACATTCCTTACACCTGATCTTCATGAAAATGTTAGTATACCCCTGCAAACAACACCTGTACAGTTCAATGAAAAACCGAATGAATTTTATATTACAACAGCAGGAAGGGGCATCTTTCCCAATGATGCACTTGACGGAGCCGTGCAACAATGGTTGAAAGATCCATTACAGCCAGGATATATGCCCGGGAAAACTATGCTTTCAAATTTGAAACGTCCTGTTTGTACAGCGTATGGCGATTTAAATAAAGATGGACTGGAAGATATTGTAGCCTGCGAATTTGGTAATCAAACAGGGGAGTTGGCGCTGTATGAGAACAACGGTAAAGGGGGCTACAATAAAAAAGTTTTACGCGATAAGCCTGGTGCTGTTACCGCTATTATTAAAGATGCCAACAAGGATGGTCTGCCGGATATTTATGTATTAATGGCGCAGGCTGATGAAGGCATTTTTTTGTATGAAAACGAAGGGGACGGTAAGTTTAAAGAAAAGCGGTTGTTATCTTTTTTGCCACTCAATGGTTCACAGTATATGGAACTGGCAGATTTTAATAAAGATGGTTTTGATGATATTGTATATGTGTGTGGCGACAATGCAGATAAAACGCCGATCTTAAAAAATTATCATGGCGTTTATATTTTTTTGAATGATGGAAAATCGAATTTTAAGCAGGCTTATTTCTACCAGATGAATGGCGCTTACAAAGCGATGGTAAGAGATTTTGATATGGATGGAGACCTGGATATCGCTGCTATTTCTTTCTTTCCCGATTATGTTCGATATCCGGAAGAAAGTTTTATTTATTTAGAAAACAAAGGTCATTTGCAATTTGATGATTATTCTTTTCCGGAAGCCACTAAAGGCAGATGGGTTGTGATGGATGCGGGTGATATAGATGGCGATGGCGATATAGATCTTGCATTGGGTTCGTTTGTATATTTTTTAGCGGATGGTGATACAACGGGGCTTAGTAAAAAATGGTTAACAACAAGTCCTTCTGTGATGGTGCTGGAGAATACAGTTAAGTAGTAATAGGCGCTCAAGTTATTGCGAGAAAATCAACATCGAATTGTATGACGCTGGCGCAGGTTTCGTAGCATGGCTATGCAGTTAATTCAGTGTGAACTACTATTATTTAAACTTCTGATGTCTTAAGATAAATAACGCGTAAGCACAGGTCTACCTAAGCTGCATTGTCTATGCTACTAGACCTGCGCTAGAGAGGAGCAACAAAATGGCCGAGCCTACGGCTCTGCAAGAACACTCATCTCTGCTTCACTCAATACAATACCTCAACCTCTTGTCCTAATATATGCGTACGGCTCCAGTTTGATAATAATACCATCACCTCTCTTAATGATTCGCCCTTTTCACTTAGGCTGTACTCTACACGTGGCGGCACTTCCGGATAAGCTTTTCTGATAATAATGCCGTCCTGCTCCAGCTCTTTTAAATGTCTTGATAAAACCTTCAACGCTATGCCTGGCATGGTTTTGCTCAGCTCCCCAAAGCGCATAGGTCCTTTCATCAATAACCAGATAATAGGAGGTTTCCATTTGCCGCCAATGATGTCGATGGTTGCGGTTATGGGACAATCTTCTGCACTATGAATTTTTTTAACCATTTCTTTTATCTGCATAATTGCTGTTGATAATGATTTACAACTTTTTTGTCAGTACTGGACAAAAAGGTAACTACTTGACAAAAGTACAGTATTGTGCTACATTCGCATCCTAAACAAAAGAAAAATGAAAATAATTATCGTAGGCGCAACAGGTACCATTGGCAAACATGTAGTAAAAGCATTGGAAAAAGATCATGAAATTATTAAAGCCGGTTCTAAAAGTGGCGATGTGTTAGTGAATATAAATGAGCCGGAATCCATTAAAGCTTTTTATGAAAAAGCAGGTGCTTTTGATGCGCTCGTATCTGTAAGTGGCGACGGGCATTTTGGGCCGCTTGCAAAAATGACGGACAAGGATTTCAGGGTGAGTGTAAACAGCAAACTGATGGGGCAGGTAAACCTTGTATTGATCGGGCAGCATTATATCAATCCTAAAGGATCTTTCACACTTACCTCCGGAAGTCTGGGTGAAGACCCCATTGTGTTAGGCGCCTCACTGAGCAGCGTAAACGCAGGGATCAATGGTTTTGTTAAAGGTGTGGCTATTGAATTGGAAAATGGTGTACGCATCAACGCCGTAGCGCCGGATGTAGTGGAAGATTCTCCCGGTTATTTTCCATTCTTTCACGGTCACCAGCCTGTAGCCATGAACAAAGTAGCGTTGGCTTATGTGAAATCAGTTTTGGGTGCGCAAACAGGGCAGGTTTATAAAGTGATAGAATAGGTAAGGCTGGACTAAAGTCCAGCTTTACAGTTATAGTTGAGCTTACAGCTTTGTGTGAATACTCCAACAAAAAGCTGATTACAATAGTTCTATAAACCTGGATTGGTTTATTGGTGAAGATGTATTGAATGAATAGTGCTAAACAGTTGTATCTGCTTTCTCTATTCCTTTTCCAGCTTTTCAATATCCTTTATCAATTGGTCAACATCCAGCTTTAAAGTTCCGTTGTAAATGCCTCTTATTCTTTTAGATGGATCAACGAGGAGTATATGCTCTGTGTGTAAAAATTGAGTGCTGTCTTTAGTGAACCCCAGGTCTTCTTCAGCAAAATAAGAAGTTCGTGCAAGTGAGTAAATGGCTGACTGATTGCCTGTAAGGAAATGCCAGTTGTCGTTGCTGATATGATTGTTGTCCTTATAATTTTTTAAAACAGATATACTATCGATCCAGGGCGTAACGCTGAAAGAAAGAAACACCACATTGCTGTCATTCTTAAAAAAATCGCCTGCCGCTTTTAGATTTCCGGTCATCTTCGGACAAATGCTTCCACAGGAAGTGAAAATGAAATTGGCAATATGTATTTTGCCTTCAATGTTTTTTTGTGTAATGACTTTTCCATCCTGGTTGGTGAATGAAAAATTTCCGATTTGATGTGTGATGCTATTAGGAATGTCTTTTTTGTTTTGAAGGAATACTGGCGTGAAATCAGGCGTGTTGTAATAAGGCAATTGTTCAGTCGTAGGCACATCACTACAGCCATATAGCAATATGAAAAATAATAGGAGCAGTTTATTTTTTGAAAATGCTGTCTGATGCATTCACACAATTTTTAGTGCCTAGTAACCCAATTCGTTTGCCATCTTTTACAATATAATTACTCCTGATCTTTCCATTATCATAATACATTTTCTGGCTACCTTCTTCATGCCCGTTTACATAATGCATTTGCTGAATCAATTGCCCATTGGCATTCCACTCCTGCAATACTCCTTCATATTCTCCATCCTTAAACGTGCAGGTAAATTGTTGCTTACCATTTTGCCACCAACGGGCAAGCGTTTTTGTTTTTATGCCGTTGTCAAAATACCGGAGTTCCTGTAATTGCCCGTTAGCATAAAAGCGTTTCCATTCATCGTGTTCTTTGCCGTTATAATAAGCAACTATCAATAAAGTATCTTTGTTGTTTGTGCCGAGTTGAAATACTTTGCCTGAAAAAGGAGTATTGTTTGTATACATTATGCCATTCCTGTTTTCCAATAACAGGGAATCTGCATTCCAGCTTTTGAGTGCAACATTGTTTGTTGCAGCGCCACACGAAATGCAAAACAGCCATGCTGCCAGTACACTATTGAGAAACAGTGCCCGCTGTGCCATAAAATCCGCTGCCATTAATATAAGGATCGGTATCTGTGATGTGGTAATGATAAATGCCACCCGGATATTCAGCAGTGGCGCTGATGTGTCCGTGATAATCATCTAAATCATCATTAGAAATAGTGCCGCCTTCCTCTTCAGGACCATATACCGGGAAGCCGTCTAACAAAAATCCCAATAAGGAAGATTTCGTTGCTTTTACGGTAGTCAGATACAGCGGTTCTACGTGATAGTGATAATCGCCGCCCTGTGCCGGATGTCCCCAATATTGATCGAAAGACACTACTTCGTTGGTGAGTGGTTGGTTAGGACCTGCATACTGGTTGAAAAATGGTACACCATTTAACGACACACCAATGGGACCCAATGGCGTTGCAGCATGCGTGCTTGCCTCTGCAGGCTTTACCGGTATTTTGAAAGTATAATTTTTAGTAGAGATGCTGTTAGGGTTTTTTGAAAAAGTGTGTCCACCAAACGTAGTGCCGGAGAAATTTTCGTACAAACTGTTGCTGGTAGGGTAGTAGACGCTCTTATGATCAGGTGTACCTGTTGTTTTGATATAAATATATGTCCCGTCGGATGTAATGCTGGTAGCGCCATATATCTTTTTATATACTTCCGGTATGGAATCGTCTGTATTATTGTTATTGCTGTCTTGTTTCTTGCAACCTGTCAGGCTGAAAAACAGGATAGCGATGGAAGAGGCTAATGCAATGCATTTCATAATCTTACTTGTTATTAATGATTACAAACGCATGGATTCCGGTCGCTATTGCATGTAGGGAAGGTTTTTGGACTGAGTGTCTTTTTGGTGCGACGAGTATGCGGGTGTGGAACAGGTTGGCACTCTAGAATCGAAGTCAACCATAACTTGCCGTATAACAATAGATCTGACGCTAACGCGTACCGACCAGCACACAACGATGCGGATGTGGTCGTCTGTTGCTGATGTTGAATTTTTATTCTGCTTGTGTATCTATCCAGGTCATTAATTCTTTTTTGTCAACCAAACCCCATGTATAATCAGGGTTTCTTTTGTCTGTATTTTTTCTATCCTGGTTAAAAATAACCAATGCTGATTTTTTGTTGCCCGCCAATTTTACTTCATTGATAATCCCAACCATATCCGGAAAGTTGGTGTCAAAAGTAGTTTTGCCTTTTACGTTCAGCCAATAATCCGTAGCCGGTTCTGTATATGTTCTTATGGCGTAATCTTTATAGTATGAGAGATGCCTGTTTTTTTCGTCGAAGTAACTATAGGGTGAAAAGTCCAGGTATTTTTCAATATTATTCTTTGGTGTTGCTGCAAGATTTTTTTCAAGCAGGTAAGTAATTAATTTTCCTTCAAATACCGAACCGTCAGAAACATGGTCCCTGATTCCTTTTTTGCACTCATACCAGAATCTTACCCAGTCCAATACGCCCTCGCATAAAACAAGCCCCTTTACACCCGGGGTGAATATTGATTTTCCCTGTTTGTAAAATTCAATATATCGTAATGCCCTGTGCCCGGCAAGATTAACGCCCAGGAAGAAAATATTTTTATTTGGCAGATTGTATTTTGTAAAAACATTTTTTAATACACTATCTACATACAAAAGCGATGTTGTTGAAAAAAAGAGGTCAACCGGTATGCCGGTTGAAATATATAACACAGCAAAATTTTTCGCTGTTGCTTCCCGGTAAATCTGCTGTGTTGTATCGCCTTGTATATTAAACTTACTATCCTCAAAAGAAATGAGCACACCCTTTATATTATGCAATGTGTCTGGCAAAACAAGTGTATAACCTTTTTCATTCAAAGGAATAAAATCATTTTTTCCCAAACCAATTTGTAAACTACCTGATTGAGGATAGTATTGTTCAATGATTTTTTGTGCGCTTAATTGTTCAGCAGAGAAAAAGAAGATTAATAGCAGGAAAAAAAACTTCATACCCAAGTGCCGGTTAAAATGTGAACGTAATAATGAACACTAAAGTAATACAATTGTAAAAATAGATGCCGTTTACAGTGTTAGTGTGACAAGAGAAACTAGTTAAAAAAAACAGCGCCCCATTTCTGGAGCGCTGCTGCAATGTCTTTGTTTGACGGTTTGAGGACGATTGCTTTTCAAGGGGCTGGATCTAAGGCTTAGGTTTTTCCAGGTTTATTGGATTTCAAAGGGTCGGTTAGGTTTTTCCAGGTTTATCGGATTCGGGATCAGGTTTTTTAGTTAGCGTTCGGGTTCAGGATTCATTGGATTTGTTACACAAAGAAACAACATCACTGCTTCCCATAAAATAGTTGATGATATGATTGTGGTGTAATAAGCATATCTACACGATAGGAAAACTACTCAATATTGAATTGGTTTTTACAGATATACCCTTATACAAATAGAGATGAAGTATGTACATTTATCGCTGACAGTTGCTAAGTAAGCTGATTCAGGATTTCCCAGTTTCAGGCGCTGTTTCCACTTTAATCAAAGTGCCTTTTCCGGGTGTGCTTTCAATAAGATAGGTACCGTTCATGGCAGCAGCTCTTTCTTTCATACCAAGTATACCCAGTGTTTTTCTGGTCATTTTATCAAGGTCAAAACCTTTGCCGTTATCCTTTACCGTTAGTTGCAGTTTATTATTCTCGTAGGTAAGCGTTGCTTCTACTCGGCTGGCATTGGAATGGCGGGCAACGTTGGTAAGCGATTCCTGCAATATCCTGAACATGCCGGTCTTTGTTTTTTCAGACAATACCGGAGGAATATCATTGTGCACAAACAAGGTTGTTATGTTGAATCTTTTCTCCATGTCCTTCAGTTGCCATTCCATAGCAGCAGTAAGCCCCATATCATCAAGCACCGCTGGTCTGAGTTGTGATGCAATTCTCCTGATGGTATTGATAGTTTGATTGATCATGTCAACCATCTCATCTATTTTTTCGTCAATCTCATTATCTCCTCCGGGCAATTTTCGTTTGATCATTAAAACATCCATTTTTAATACGGTCATCTGTTGCCCCAGTTCATCATGTATCTCACGGGCTATCTCCATTCGTTCTGTTTCGCGAACGGTGTTCAGATGTTCTGTAAGCTCTCTCAACAATATGGTTCTTTCTTCTACTTCTTTTTCCAGCTTGGTGTTGAATTCTCTCAGGTTTTTTTCCAGTTCCTTTCTCGAAGTAATATCTATTGCCAGTCCGCAACTTCCATACACTTCTCCTTTGCTGTTATACATCGGAAATAAAATAATGCTGAACAGTTTTTTCTGTGTTCCCACATCCCACTCCCAATCAAACTGGCGTGGCATTTTTAAAGCGAATATTTCTTCATCTCTTTCCCTTGCAAGCTTTGCAGCAGCTGGCGGAAAAAGCTCATCTGCGCTTTTACCAATGGCTTCCATCGCTGTATATCCAGCTGTTTTTTCACACGCTTTATTCCACACGATGTATCGTGCCTCTTTATCTTTTGCATAAATGGGGCCGTCATATGTATCAATGATCGATTGAAGCCGAAGCTCACTTTCTGCAAGCAAATCTTCTGCCTTTCTGCGCTGGCTGATATCTCTTACAACGGTTACAGTACCCGTAGGTACATTGTTCTGATCACGAAGAAGAGAAGTAGATATATATACATTCAGTTTATCGCCCGATTTGGTGAACTGGGTTAATTCTCCGGCCCACGAACCTTTCTCCATAAAATGTTTACCAATCGCTTCAAAAGATTCACCAGGGTATGCTGTTCTTAAAACAGCCTCCAGGTTTTTACCTATTACTTCAGCAGCAGCATAGCCATATAGTATTTCTGCATGCCGGTTCCATGTTCTTATATTCAGCGATATGTCTGTCGAAAAAATGGCATCAGAAATATTCTGTAATAAAGAATCATTATAGCGGAGAATATCCTGCACTTTTTCATTTTCTTTTTCGCGTGCCACTAGCAATGTAGCGTTGTACCATATGGAAATCATGAAGAGTATAGTTATGCTTAGTATCAATGCGGCTGTTCCAAATTCAAGGGTATATGCCTGGTGCCAGTAACCGCCCAATCTTATAAAGCCTAATAATGTAGGCAGGATGATTGCAATAGGGATGAGCCTGCGTGCTGTTATACTGGCCTCATATTTACTGGTGAGCAGTTGCATTATACCTTTATCCGGTGTTACAAATAACGAGGCGAGCGCCAGCAGCAGAAAACACACAGCGGCATGAATAGCCATGGGCACATAGGTAAACAGCTTATAAAAAATATCTACATCATACAGGTATCCAATAAACGAAAACCATGCAATAGCCAGCAACACAATGATGCAAACCTGGCTGATGATAAAAGCTTTTACACGATTGGATGAAAGGAGAAAAAGAATAGCGCTGTTCAAAACAAAACAGATAGATGCGCCTACCGTCATCGACAATTTATCAACCGTTAAGCCATCCTGCAACAATTTATTTTTTAAAAGGAAATGATCAATATGAATATTTATCTGTGTATGTAAACCTATTAATTTTATAAGCGCCAATATGGCAACCAAACCCGCCAAACTAAGTCCCGGGTAACGATAAGCCTTACCTCCCTTCCATAGCATGATGCTGGCAATACCGGAAATAATAAGTAAGATAGCCGTGAGTGGGTTCATGGCAACGTCTGTAGAGAATGGGCGTTTAAGAAATTCTATATCCAGCATCCACCCTGCAAGCGCTGCCGATGAAATAATGAGCACTATGTATACCAGCACAAATGACAATGCATGAAGCCTGTCCTGGAGTTTTAAATGGTTCAACATGTGCTGGCAAATTTTATTACATACTTAAAGTTATGTTTAATACAACACGCAGCATTTGTCCAGGAAAAATAAATGTATACAAATCATTACTGCATACATGTTTCCATCTATCATTTACGCTTCAACGATCTTTTCATATGGAAACATTACAAAAGATATAATATAAAAAAACAGCGCCCCATTTCTGGAGCGCTGCTGCAATGTCTTTGTTTGACGGTTTGAGGACGATTGCTTTTCAAGGGTCTGGATCTAAGGCTTGGGTTTTTCCAGGTTTATTGGATTTCAAAGGGTCGGTTAGGGTTTCTCAGGATTATCGGATGTTGGATTAGGTTTTTTAGTTAGCGTTCGGGTTCAGGATTCATTGGATTTGTTACACAAAGAAACAACATCACTGCTTCCTGTAAAATAGTTGATGATATGATTGTGGTGTAATAAAAATAGCTACACGATAGGAAAACTACTCGATGTTGTGTTGATCTTTACGGATATACCCTTACGCCAACACTGTTGAAGCATGTATATGCGTTGCTAATTTTCATTCAGCAACATCCACGAGGTTCCAAATTTATCACGAAGCATGGCAAACCGGTTTGCAAAAAATGTTTTTTCCATCTTCATAAAAATTTCGCCACCATCAGACAGGAGTGTATACACCTCTTCGGCCTTTTCTGCCGTATCAATTACAAGCGTTAGATAAGCACTGCGCACAGGTTCAGCACCGGGAACGTCAGCGCCTCTTACAGTGGTACCACCTATCTCCATTACCGCGTGAAGAACCGGGCTCTTCCATTCTTTCGGAAAATTGGGAGGTGGTTGTTGATGAGGCATCATCATATTTATTTTGCCACCAAGGTGCGCTTCATAAAACCGGAATGCTTTTTCGCAATGCCCGGGATAGTTGATATAGATGTCGAGTTTCATCGTGTTGTTGGTAGCCATCTTTTTTATTTTATTTTGTAGGTATGATTGTAAGTTAGTAATCCTACAAGCAAAATAAAGGTAGGTGAAATTTAAAACAATGCTTTGCCGATGTGCTCCTGTGCAGCAAAAATATTATTACTATCGTGCGCTTAATTTTTGTGTAGGTGAATGACCGAATAGCTTTTTAAAAGCAAATGAAAAATGAGAGAAGTTTTCAAAACCCAGGTCGAGGTATATGTCTGAAGGTTTTTTATTTTTTTTACTGATGAGATAATGCGCTTCCTCCAGGCGCTTTTGTACCAACCAATGACTGGGTGTGGTATTGAATATTTTTTCAAAATCCCGTTTAAATGCAGAAAGACTTCTGCCCGTTAAATAAGCGAATCGTTCTATACTCACATTAAACCTGTAATTACGGTTCATAAATTCTTCTATGTTTATTTTCCCCGGAAGGCTGAAATCAAAAAAAACATTTGCCAATGCAGGATTTGTTTTTAGCAACACCAGCAGCAACTCGCTGCGCTTTACTTCCAAAAAATCGCCATCAATTATCCCGTTCTCATTAAAGTATGGCATTAAGGATTGAATGAAGTTGTCAATCAATTTGTTTTTATGCAAACGAACTACCGCCATGGCTGGTTCTTTATTTTCTACGGTGTATTTATTGCCTGCATTAAATGTCTTTAAAAAATCCTGCCCGAATGTAATATAGATCTTCCTGAAATCACCATTGTCAGCCTGCTTTGTATAACGTGCTAAATGGTTCCTTCTTCCAATGCCATAATCACCTGGTTTGAGGTTATATTCTTTACTGCCATCATAGACCGTCATGCGGCCTACTACCAGGTACATAAAAGTATGGTCAGGAATAAACTGCTCGGTGGAAGGCGTTGGACTGATATAACAATTGGATATAGCTGAATGTTCCATCATTTATTTTTTTATTAATCCCAGGCGCAACATGCTTTCTGCTGTGGCTACAATCGCTTCTTCGTTTGAACGCGGAGACCAATGTAATAATTTTTGTGCTTTTTCTCCGCTGGCCTGCGCATATTGCCCAAGCAATGTTACAATCATTTTTAAAGAAGGGTTCAACATGGCAGCAAGTCTGATTTTCCAGTTCGCCAATTCTTTGGTGGGAACTTTCTTTGCATCATCACCTAATCTCCGTTGCAATATATGCGCCACATCCAGCATAGACAATGCCTTTCCTGTAGTTGCCAAAAAACGTTCTCCTTTTGCTTCGGGATGTGTCATCGCCAATACATGCAGGTCTGCCACATCCCGCACGTCCACATAACAGGATTCAACTTTTGGACAGGCACCGATCTTACCTTCCAGCATACGCCGCACTACCTGGTTGGAATGAGAATAATCTGTTCCCAGCACAGGTCCCATTACGCCTACAGGATTAACCGTTGCAAGCTCCAGGCTTCCGCCTTCTTTTTGTATAAAATCCCAGGCGGCTTTTTCTGCCAGGGTTTTCGATTTTTGATAAGGATGAAGATGAGCGTTAAGATTTGTCCAGTCTTTTTCGGTGTAAGGCGTTGTACGGTTTTTGTGCCCGCAACCAATGGCGCCATATGCCGAGGTTAACACTACACGTTTTACATTGGCATCTCTTGCGGCTTTTAACACCCGTAACACACCTTCAACGGCGGGTTTGATAATTTCGTCTTCGTGTTTGAACTGTATAGCGGGAGTAGGCGAAGCAACATGCAATACATAGTCGCAGCCTTTAACAGCTTCCTTCCAGTTTTTATTATCTTTTAAGTCGGCTTCAACAAACGAAAGATTTTCAAATGAACTAACGCCTCCGTTTTTCAGCATTGCTTTTACTTCTTCCTGCCGGTGTAAGGAGCGGAGGGTAGTGCTGACTGTATACCCCTGCTGTAACAATTTTACCATGCAATGCACCGCAATAAATCCCGAACCGCCCGTAACCAATACTTTTTTGTTTGAGTGTGTCATCTGTTTTTCTTTTAGTGATAGAGCAAAGGTGATACTAAAAGCAGGCAGCCTGTTTTGTTGTACGGTTCAATTTATTGTGTTGAAAAGGTCAGGGATGAAAGGAGATAGAAGTTGTTGGTGAAGCTATACGTAAGAGCCGTGCACAACACAAACGGCGGGAAGTAATAGCGCTAGCTTTCCGCTCTGGCGCTGGATTGTAGTATATCTTTGTGGAGCGAGCCTAAGCAAGAGAAGCAACAACGCGAAAGATACCCCATTTGAGGTATTGCATAAAATACATGAATCGTTTAAATTGTAAATATTAAACTAGGCAGTGATGTATGGCAGAAAGCCCACCTATTCAAACCAATCCAGAAAATTGGACTAAGAATAAGTTATTAATATTTGTAGCCCTCACCAGTCTTCTTGGTATAATTACTGGCGCTGTGGAAAGTATATTAAAGTTTTTAGCTATCGCAGAATCAAATTTCTATCTGATTGTAAGTCTTTTTTGGGTGGCTTTAATAATAATTTTACTGCAGCTTGATTTTAGGGCATTTAAAATCACAACCTCCAATCCAAAAAAAATTAAGGTAATAGCTATTATTGTAAGTACTGTAATTTTTCTATTCAGCATTGGTTGGAAGTATTATGAATTACACATCCGTAAAACAGGGCACGCAGAGCATCCTGATTTATTATTAGGTTTTATTGGGTTGCCAGTGCCCAGTTCGATAAACCTTGTCAATTTAACTCAACAACCTTCTCCATTTATTGTAGAGGACATGCATGTGAATGAAGATTTGTGTTCATTCACACAAAGCGAAAGCGTTGATTTTACCACCTCGCAAAAAATACAGTCAATTTCCTTTGATCAGCAATTGAGTGCTGCATTTAAAAATGGTTCGTGTTTTGGTGTTAAGGGAAACGAGCCGGCGGAACAGGTATTACCTGTACTTAGAGACCGACTGGACAGAATTGGAAAGGCTAATCTTAAATTATATATCCGGACAGCAGCTGACCTTTCAAGAATGATTACAGAAAGGGGGGATATATTTAACCAGGTTATGTTCACTTCCGCAGAGATTCATTCCTTAAAAAAGTCCAATCCACCACAATATGAATTGTTAAAAGAATGGATAATCAATTGCATTGGTATAAAACAACCCGTGATAGTATTTACACTGCTTAATAAATCCAACAAAGATATTTTAATAAACCGGGTGATATACGATGTTAAAGAAGTCGGGGGTATTAAGGGAGGGGAATCAGGCCCCTTATATCCGGTAATAACTTACAATCATGTCCTTGAGCATAAAAAAGGGCTGCAGACAAAACAATTAAATCCAACTTTATTACTTAAAGCAAAAAACAGGGTTGTTTTTAATATCAGAATGATTTCTGCATCTTCGGAAATAGGACTTACATGGGTGATGAAGATGCGATTTTACGATTCTTCTAACAGATTTGCAACCACCTCAACATTTGAATTAATAATGAGCAAATGATGTATAAGTCCTTCGTTATAACTGCTGCTCTCATTTTAATGATTGTTCAATGCTGCCAGGCTAATAAATCGGTCTCGCTGCTGAGATATGTAGAGAACGAAACGCGCATGGTGGTTGTTTGTGATAGCTTGAATGACAAAAACAACCTGAGTATAGAAATAGCGCTATGGGATACAGAACAAAAAAGCATAGTTTGGCAAACTCCATTAAACGTACCAGAACTCCCTAAATCCTTTCATAGCGAATACATTGCTTCATCATTAGATTTGTGCATAAGCAAAGATGGTAATACAATTATTATTGCAATATCAAGTTATGGTTTGTTGTGTATTGACTACAGGACCGGAAGATTAATCAAATTGAAATTTGTAGATTTTCATGTAATTGCTGGCGATAGTAAAAGCTTATTAGGTGCAGTCGCATTTTCCAATGATAAAGAATACGTGGCAGTTTGTGGCTGTTACTCAAGATCTGTGTATGTTTTGAATCTTGAAACAATTTTACAGGATAGCTCCTCTATAATAGATGCGGGTTTTAGCAATCAACCTTCACTCATAAAAATCAGCTTCGAGTTAATGGCACTTGTCCGTTTCACGTGTCTACGTTTTAGTTCAGAAGATTCAATTTTATATACTGGTACCGAGAATGGTTTTTTTTACGGCTGGCAGGTGAACGGTGAATCCTCTTACGATGCAATTTTTACCCGTCGTTTAGGATCTTCAAATAATCTTTTCAACGATCTTTGGTCTATAGATTCGAATGATTCATGTATAATAACTACTAGTTATTCTTTCCCTAAATATGGACAAGTTCAGTGGTGGAAAAGAGAAGGTGTAGTATTGATAAAATCCTATGCAGATTTTCCTCAAACGACTGCCAAAAGGATAAAACTGAATGCGAAGGGCAATTTTCTTGTAATCACTTCTGATATATGCTATATATTATGTAGTACAGATAATACTGGAATCACCGAACTGTATAGGATTTATCTAGGTGGTATGGCTTATTTATTTGAAAACCTCGGAAGTGTAGCATTTAGTACAAAAGAAGATGTTGTAGCACTAGGGATAGGCGCCAATATCTATTTATTTGATTGTATTACAGGAGAAATTACTCAATCATTCTATCCTGTTAAAGTTTTACCTACTGTACGTAATCTGCTACTTGAAAAGAATTAATTTGGGAATAAGATCTTTTCCAGCCGACTAAGGTATATTCCTATCCAAAGAAATCAACAAAGAATTTTCTGCTACCGATCAATGAATCGCCTACCGGAGAATTTATACACAAGGAAGTTTGAAATGCGTTCGTTGATTTGGATGTTAACTATACAAAACATTTACGCCGGTTGGTGTCCGTGCGCAGAAAATGTGCAATAGCAATCAGCTACAACAGAAAATCATTATCACTTAATACGATTAAATCCATTGTTTTTTTCATAGCCGCGTTCAACAGATTCTATCTCTCCTTTATCTAACATCTTTTTTATGGCTGCTTTGGTAAAGCGCAACTCTTCTCCACTGTCAAAAAAATCGCTGTCATTCAGTTTGTCTGTAAATTGTTTGTATAGGAAGTTGGAGTGATAAGAAGATATGGTGTCGCCGGAGATATCGTTAACCCTAAGAAAGTAGTAGGAGCTGGCATCGTTCTCCTTCTTTTTTATTCTGTACACATCGCCTGTCATTGGACTGTCCACCAGTTTCGCATATTCTTTTCGATTGCTGAAATTGCTGCCAATTGCAATCAATATAAAAGCAGCAAAAAGCAGAACGCCTGCGTATAAGTAAAACGGCCCCCTTGTGCGCTTTTCGTATTCCTGTTCAATTGAACTTATTCTCATTCTGTGGCTGCAATGTGCACAATATATTCTTGCAGACTTTAACCCGAGCGGTAATATAGGAAGAAAGAAAAAATGATAATAATCTTCATACACGTAAATCTCAGCGCCAAAAGATTTGCAATTTTCACAGTGCTGAGAATCTAAAGTGTATTTTTTTATTTTGGCGGTACGTTTGCCGTAAATTAAAAACATTGGAAAATAAGTTTTAAATAGCAATCAAAAGTTATTGTTGGAGTTTTGTAAAAAAGATGGAACAGCACCACAACAACGAGTACCGCTGTGGATGCTTGTAAATAACTGATGTTGTATTTGTCTGACGTTGCTTTCGCAAATACTTTTGTTAGTTGCCGTTTTGTCAATTGTTAAAAAGTTTATGAATAAATAATCCACAGTATCGTTTTCTTATCAAAGTTCTTAGGTCATCTATGGTAGTAATTGCGTTTAAGTCTGCACGATTTATAATAATTACCCGAATTCCTTCAGCCAAAGCGGCTTTAATTATTTCGATTGCACCATTTCCTCCTGCACCATTCAAGAAGTCTCCAGTTACTCCGTTCGCTGCTATAAATATTCCTGTCTTTAAAGTCCGTCTTCGAACTTTTGAAATAAAGCTATCTAGAGCAGGTGCTCCAACTGCAGCAGACCAATTCTTACACTCGACTAATATTGTATTGTCGAAAGGGCGCAGTACTTCTTCTGTCTGTGCATTCCAAAGGACTAAATCTAATTCTTCTGCTGCCATTAGAGGATCTCTAGCTTCGATACTTACTCCTGAAAGTTTAGTAAATAAGTATTCGCATAACGTTTCGAATCTGTCACCCTTTTGGTTTGCAGTTATTGCCGCATCTATGTTGGCAAGCAGACCCTGATATACTGGTAGGTCAAACATGCTCAGTAGATGAAAAATTTTCTAAATGATTTTATAAACGATTTGAGCAAGTCTTTAGAAGAATAAACTTGCCTTAAATCTTCTCTATCAATAACGAGTATCGCAATACCGGAGTGTGCTTTTAGATCTCTAATTAATTTTTTATTTCCTTCTGTTAGATTGGCTGCAGTTATTAAGATAAATGACTTAAACCCTTGTGAACTTGCTTTACTTATTAAAGAATGAATTAGATTGTTTTCAACATAGTTCGACGCTTTGACTTCAATTGGAATAGGGTTACCGAGCCCTAATAATTCTTCGGATTGGTTTGCGTTCCACACAATAAAATCATATTCTTTACCACTCCTCCGTTCGTTATACTGTACTTCAAAACCAGGAATCTCTTTTAACAAGCTATAAACCCATTTTTCTAACTCATAGAACTTTGCAACACCTGTAAGATTAAGTATTTCGTCTACTTTATTTGTGTTTGTAGAATCTTGAAAGTCAAGAATATCTTTTCTTTTAATTAAAGGCTTCAGTTTGTCTAATTCGGAAGCATCCGTCAAGATTTGTTCTAATCTAAACGAAAGATTTTTTATCCCTTGTGAATTGATATCATAGTTATAAAAACGATAAGATAGAAGAGAGAATCTATTGAAATTATTTGTTTGGCTTACAAGTATGACAGGCTTTCCCAAGGAATGAGCAATACCGACTTCATAATAGATGTTGGGATTTTCATTAGATATATCGGCAACTATGACATCTGATTTTTTGATTGTCTCAATGAGTTGTGGGACTATTTGTTCTTCAATATTGAAATAATCTGCTTGAAAAATTTGGATACGTAACTTGTCCGAAATAAGCTCCAAAGCTTCTCGAACTGGGTTATCCGTACTATAGTTAGTAGAAAGATATATTTTCATCGCGTCACTCTTTGATTTTTGGAAAGCGTATAATCCATTACTGACGTTTTTGTATTTGCAAAAGCAGGCGATTCATTTATTTTCCATACTGGTACAAACGACCAATGAAGGTAGGTTGTTGAAGATATGAACTAAAGCTCAACATTCAACTTCGAGCCTAAACCGCTGCTCTTGAAAATCACTAATGCTACAATCTTCGGCCCTACTTTGCAAATATTTTATTAGCTGCAGTGCAGTATAATTACTTAACTGAACGGGAAATAATATTTTTCTCCACTTCGGAAACTCCTAATGGTGACAAATAGACAAGTTCGGTGTCTGTATCATATTCAACCAGCTTTTTTGTATGCAATGGCTTAATAACGGCACTTTTGTACATTGACAAACTTGAATATTCTGTCCAGCTATACAAATCTTCAACAAATTCAAAGTTGTCCGAACTTTGATAGAGAAGCAATAAAGTTTTTTGTTTAAAATCTAATCCCGAAATCAATATTCTTTTTTTTCCTGCTATTTCCCAGATTTCGGGCAGAGTCTTTAAAGAAATACTGTCAACAATTGCTTGAGCTTCTTCCAAGGAAAGATTATGGAATACCCTGATAAATTCGCATACAGTCCAATCAGAAACACGCACTATTGTTTCTGCATCAATTTTATTTGCTTCAACATCACCGCCTATATGGCCAATTCCTCTTTTGCCTCTTAGTGTGTATAAAAATAAAATGGCACGTGGAATAATTATTCGTAAACTTTCATTTGCGTTTGCAGCAGGTAGATTAATAAGTTTTAAACACTCGTCATTAAAGTTCTTAATGTGAGTGCCAAAAGGAATAAAAGTTCCAATTAGAGTGTGTTGCAAAAATCTCAAGATACTTTCACAAAACTTTCCTGAGCTTAAACCCGATGCGTCGTACTCAGCGTTATAAATAGCTTTAGAATATCGAGATTTTATTTCCTTATAAGATAAAATAATTTTATCTCGAAATTTTTTGTCTATGCTGGAAAATGCTTGATCAATAGTTAGAATACTCATATTGGTTTGTTTCAGGATTTCTTTCCCTTTTAAGTGTTTTTGCTCTTACCAACGCTGCAAGTTTTCCAGAAATATCGCTGCTCTTAATTGTAGTTGCTAAGTCATTTTTACAATAGTCTACGATATTGCCAATTGTTTTTTTGTTCTTGAAAAAATCTTCATTTAAGAGTTGGGTTAGCGCTGACTTGGGTCCTAGTTTATCACCACTACGAGGTGATGATTTCCTTTTTGTCACTTCACCATTTTCAGTTTTAGGTTTACTTTTTTTACTGCTTTTTCTTTTGGCAGGTTTTGGGTTTAAAGAGTTATCATTTTCGATTTCATTCCTATCATCTTGAGTATCGGCTACTACTTTTACTCCTTTAAAGAGAAGATCAAGAATTTTTAGTTGAACTGTTTCAGACTTGAAGTTATTGAGGACGGTAGAAAGTTCCTCAAGTTGTTTTTTTACAGTGTCGAAATCTTTAATCATTATAAAAAGTTTTAGCGAATAAGACTATTTTTAAAGCTTAATTTTTTTGTATGCATTGCACTAAACTCTTGTGTTGCAGCAAACTTGACTTATCTATGCGTTTCAAGATGCTTATGAATACTCGCAATAAACTGCGCTTGGATATACGCAAGAATTCTTAGCCTCAATTCCAAATAGATATTGCAGTCCACAAATGGCAAAAATTAAAATTTCAAGTAACGGTCAAAGGCAATCAAGAAGATGGATGGATTAGGGATGAATGAGTGATTAAATATAAAAATATTTTTAAGTAAAAAATTTGTTTTTGCTGTTTTTATTTTGGTCGACAGACTTTATATTTTGTTCGTTGTATAATGGTGCAGGGTGGTAAGTGTAATCATTTATAATTGCTTCTACGTCGAGACGGATGGTAAGGGCGGTAAAAGCTTAACATCTTGACTGCTTCGCTTCGATAAAAGCTGCATAGCGATGAAGGCGTACAAGAGTGCGACGCAAGGGAGGCTTAATAGTAGCACTGGTTTCTGTCCCAAAATGTTTTTTGACCGACTGGGAGATAGATCCCTGCCTGCCGGTAGGCAAGCCTCCCGGCAGGCATCGGGATGACAATACAAAATACAAATGCGTTTATAAATTTGTAGATAAACGCTGGAAGAATATCAAACTTGTTTCTATTTGGTGAGATTGCTTCGGCACGCCAGTTGCTCTTATTAGTAATTGTTGCTGTGCCTCGCAAAGACGTTACAATCTGTATCAAAACCGTACACTCTCTGTATCAAAAAGGAACAAGCTTTTTGTAATAACGGCTCTGGATAAGCGTAAATCAATGCAATGCATATCCGGCATGTTCTTGGCATGGTATGGTTAACTTTATATTTCTACACATTATTGATATACTATGATCAGGAATTTTTTTAAAGTAGCGTTTCGCAACCTGCTTCGTAATAAAGGGTTTTCGGCTATTAATATTACAGGGCTTGCCATTGGTATGGCGGCAGCTATACTTATTTTGTTGTGGATTTTTAATGAAGTGAGCTACGATGGATTTCATGCCAATAAAGACAGGATCTACGAAGTGTGGAATCGTGTAGCTATTAACGGTACTACTTCCTGCTGGAATACCGTATCGCGCCCCGCTGCGGAAGCGGTTCAAAAAAATCTGCCGGAAGTAGAACGTGCTGTGAGGGTGCAGGGGAGTGAGCATACATTGCTTACCGTGGGTGATAAAAAACTGATCAGGTCGGGCAAAATTGTGGATACCGGATTTTTTCAAATGTTCACGTTTCCGATGGTGAAGGGTAATGCTACCACAGCGCTGAATGATAAGTATGCTATGGTGCTTACGGAATCAACTGCTAAAAGCCTGTTTGGCGATGAAGATGCCATGGGTAAGGTAATAAAAATAGAGAACGAGGATAATTATACTATTACTGGTATTGTAAAAGATGCACCGGTTAACACGAGATTTAAATTTGATTACCTGCTGTCGTGGCAGAGTTTAAAAACCAGGCCGGAGCAGGATCTGGGCTGGAACGATAACAGCACTTCTACCTATGTGTTGCTGAAACCTAATGCAAGCATTGCTGCCGCCAACGCCAAAATAAAGCCATTGAAACAACAGTACAGCGATGAAGCCAAATCAATGAAATGGGAAATGTTTCTGTACCCGATGAGCCGCTGGCATTTATATTCCAGTTTTACCAACGGGGTAGAAGACAATGGTGGGTTAAGCACTTTCATTACGTTGTTTGGTATTATAGCTGCGTTCATTTTGTTGATTGCCTGTATCAATTTTATGAACCTGAGCACCGCTAGAAGTGAAAAACGCGCCAAAGAAGTAGGCATCAGAAAAGTTGTAGGCGCGCAAAAAGGCGGGCTTGTCGGTCAGTTTATTGGGGAATCTGTTTTGATTGCCTTCATGGCAGGAGTAGTTGCCATCATACTGGTGCAGTTCAGTTTGCCAGCATACAACCAGCTTATCAATAAGGAATTGTTTATCAATTTCAGCAGCGTATATACCTGGCTGTTATTTATTGGCTTTGTATTGTTCACGGGTTTGCTGGCAGGCAGTTATCCCGCTTTCTTTTTATCTTCTTTCCGCCCGGTAAAAGTGTTAAAAGGCACTTTCAAAAAAGCAAATGCATTGATCACGCCACGTAAAGTGCTGGTGGTGCTGCAATATGCATTTGCCATCATGCTTATTATCTGCACCATTATTGTAAAGCAACAGATAGATCATGCCCGCGACCGTGAGACGGGGTACAACAAGGATAACCTGGTGTATCATTTTATGACGGGTGAGATCCCAAAGAATTATGCGCTGATCAAAAATGAATTGCTTTCAACAGGAGTTGCCACATCTATCACTAAAACAAATTCTCCGCTTACAGAAAGATGGAGCAACGGATGGGGACAGAACTGGGAAGGAAAAGATCCGAATGATAATACATCGTTTGACCGCTATTTGAGTGACGAAGGATTGGGTACTACAGCAGGTTTGCAATTTATACAGGGTCGTGATCTTGATCTGAATAAATATCCCACCGATTCAACAGGGCTGATCATTAATGAATCATCGCTGAAAATCATGAAGTTTAAAGATCCTATTGGTAAAACAGTAAGTGATCTTGGTATTGACTGGCATATTGTGGGCGTGATAAAAGATTTTATTTTGACGAGTCCTTATGAACCCACCAGGCCGATATTGATCTGTGGCGCAAAGAGCAGTTTTATGACTTTCCAGGTAATACAGATGAAATTGAACGGCAATAATTCTACCGCACAAAATCTTAAAAAAGCAGAAGCTGTTTTTAAAAAATACAATCCTGCATATCCATTCGAGATAAAATTTGTGGATGAAGCCTATGCACAAAAATTTGAAAATGAAAAAACGCAGGGTATTCTTGCTGCTTTATTTGCAGGACTTACCATTTTTATTTCGTGCATGGGTTTGTTTGGATTAGCTACCTCGATGGCGGAAAACAGGATAAAAGAAATTGGGGTGCGCAAAGTGCTGGGCGCTTCTATAACAGGTATTACAACTTTGCTTTCTAAAGATTTTGTAAAGCTGGTGATCATCTCTTTTGTAATAGCAGCGCCATTGGCTTACTGGCTCATGCACGTATGGCTGCAACAATACGAATATCGCGTGGGCATTGAGTGGTGGGTGTTTGTATTCGCGTGTTTGTTATCTGTTGCTATTGCTATATTAACGGTGAGTTACCAGGCAATAAAAGCAGCGTTGTCAAATCCGGTGAAGAGTTTGAGGACGGAGTGACCTCACCCCCGTCCGAACGGAGTTCATCCGGGCGGACCCAAGCCCCTCTCCACGCGGTGGAGAGGGGAGACCGCAGCACAAAGGCCAGCTGTTCGTAGTTGATTATAATTTAAAGTTGTGCTGAATGCAGGAATGGATGAATGTAATTACTAAAGCTGAAGTGGAAGATATACAGTTGAACAAAGTTATACCGCACCGCCTCCTCTCTTTCGGAGAGGAGGCAGGGAGGTGAGGCTTCTTTGTATTAATAGAAAAATTGTTCAGATACAATTTTACCATCCTTCACATGGTATAGTCCAATTTCTTCCATATTGGTTCTTGAGCCGCCTTTGGGTGTAAAGTCCATGGTCATATAAGAAGTGAAATAATCTCCGGCAACCACAGGTTTTTCGGTAGTGCCGCCGTGCATTTCCTGTACGGTTTCACCCCACTTTTTTCCTTTCTCATGAATTTCTTTCATGCCGTGTGCTTTCTTCCAATCGGAGCCTGGCGTTTCATCGCTGGTGGCATCGGGGCTGAATAATTCAGCATATATTTTTTCGAATGCTCCTTGTTGCATGTACTCATGAAACTTGTCGGCTACTTGTTGTGTTGTCATAATGAGTGTTTTTGGTGTTACTAAAGTTAAAGAGGTTTTTGATATGCCGTTTGTTATTGATGTATTAATTATGCAGGCATCTTACTAGATAATTATGACCTCAGAAAATATAATATGCAAAATACAACAGGCAAAGCTACAATCAGGACACTCAGCGTTATATCAGAAGTAGTTTTTTTATCAAAAGAATCGCCACGCAAAAGCAATATGAACCGTTTTGTAAAGAATTTATTAGAGATGCCGTTTGCAAGCAGCATTAAAATGATCAATGACAAAGGTATTAGTGCGAAACCAATACTTGACTGATCTTTATAACGTGCACTCACTATGGCCGCTAATATAATTGCGAATGCCAATGTGCAGATGATAACAGAATGAGTATTGATTGTGTAGAGCTTGTAAGAGTTTCGGTTTATTGGATTGTTTGTAAATGGATCCAATATATAGAAGTATAATAAAAGACTTGCAAGTGCTATAATGATTTCTATGTTGTTCATGTTAGCGAGCATAAGATCAGTTTTCAATCAGATAACTTTTTCATCAATATACTAATATTTTCTTCTTTGCTCATTTGCTTTTCAGTATCTTAATAGACAAAATCAACCTACATGTCAAAGCAAAGAAAAATTACATTGCAGGAATCGGAGATTCCTACACACTGGTATAATATTATGGCAGACATGCCTAACAAACCCTTGCCGCCACTGCATCCCGGAACAAAACAGCCAGTTGGTCCGGATGACCTGGCGCCGCTGTTTCCCATGGAATTAATAAAGCAGGAAGTAAGTGCAGAGAAATGGATAGAAATACCTGATGAAGTGAGAGACGTTTATTCGATATGGCGACCCACGCCCATGTACCGTGCATATGGATTGGAAAAAGCGCTGGGCACCAAAGCAAAAATTTACTACAAGTATGAAGGGGTTAGTCCTGCCGGTTCACATAAGCCCAACACAGCTGTGCCACAGGCCTACTATAATATGAAAGAAGGCGTAAAAAAAATATCAACAGAAACAGGAGCAGGGCAGTGGGGGAGTGCGTTGAGTTTTGCCTGCAAGTTGTTTGGTATAGAATGCGAAGTGTTTATGGTGAAAGTGAGTTATGAAGGAAAACCTTACCGCAAAATTATGATGAATACCTGGGGCGCTACGGTGCATTCATCGCCCAGCAATTTAACCAATGCCGGAAAAATTATACTGGCTAAAGATCCCAATTCGCCGGGAAGTTTAGGTATTGCCATATCAGAAGCGGTAGAAGTTGCAGCTACGCATGATGATACCAAATATTCTTTGGGAAGTGTATTGAATCATGTGTTGATGCATCAAACTATCATTGGATTGGAAGCATTGAAGCAACTGGAGAAAGCAGGCGATTATCCCGATATAGTAGTAGCTCCTTTTGGTGGAGGATCAAACTTTGCGGGCATAACATTTCCTTTCCTTGAAAATAAACTAACAGCAGGCAAAAAAGTAAGAGCTATTGCCGTTGAACCAACTTCCTGCCCGAAGCTCACACGGGGGGAATTCCGTTATGATTTTGGTGATACCGTGGGCATGACACCCCTGATTCCCATGTATACACTGGGACATAATTTTATTCCTTCTCCTATACATGCAGGTGGGTTGCGTTACCATGGCGCAGGTGCTATTGTAAGTCAACTTTTGAAAGATGGTATTATTGAAGCAAGTGCCATCAATCAAACCGAATGTTTTGATGCAGGGTTATTGTTTGCCGGAGCAGAAGGAATTATACCCGCGCCTGAAGCAACACATGCTATTGCTGAAGTAATACGGCAGGCAAAACAATCGGATGCGGAAGGCGAATCTAAAACCATCCTGTTCAATCTTTGCGGTCATGGTCATTTTGATCTTGGCGCGTATGAAAATTATCTTAGTGGCAAGATTGTAGATTATGAAGTGTCGAAAGAAGAAATAAGTGCATCCTTAGCAGAGCTGGATACACCGCTTGTTTAATGCAGCTGTAAATTTTTGTCCGCGGCAGATAGTATTTGTCGCGGATATTTTTTTATGGTGATCGGCTAATTCTTTTTCAGGGATTTACTTCGGTGAGAAAAATGCTCACTCATAAAACTTCGTCGTGCCTCCTCGTTTTATTTCTTCGAAATGCTGCCAGCACAGAGAACGTCATGTCGAACGCAGCGCTAGCGAGTGAGACATCCCCTGCAGGTAATCAACCATAAAAAATATCATCTTTATTCTTTTTCAGGAGATTTCTCTCCCGCTGGTAAATTCTTATAGTTCAATCGTTCCGTCGCGGGATCGAAATGACGGTATAAAATTACTAACCTCAGTTTTCATGCTTCATACTCCAGTCTGCAACGCTTATCGTCATGTTTAATGCTGTCCAGTGTTTATCGCCTATTTGAAAATCGGCAGTCTTGTCTTCATTTATTACAAAGCCACATTTTTTATAGCATCGGATGCCTGCGGTATTCCAATCAAAAACATTTAATTCAACTATTAAAGCATGCAGGTTGTTGAATGAAAAATACAATAGTTTGTTTATTACCTTTTCCCCGATGCCCTTGCCACGGTTGTCTTTATCACCAATAATCAGTTTGTCGATTTTATACATGTCCTTTCCCGATAGCACAAGCTCTGCATGCCCTATTTTTTTATTTCGTTCCGTATCAATAATAGTAAATGCATGACTGTTTTCAATCTCCAGATATTTTTGTAATTGCTCCCTTGTTATTGGATAGCTGAATACATTGCCCGCTATGGTGACAAGTAGTTCTTCACTATCTATCCAGGAAATAAAATCTTCAAAATCCTGCGACGTAAATGGTATTAACGCTATCATCTGGTTGAAGAATTTTCTTTTAAAACTTTCTATATCAAATACTAAGATTTAGGATTAACTGATTTTCTTTTTTTCAATTTGCTAAGTTGTTCTTTCGCCGGATTTATAGCCCATTTTATAGTGCGGGAGAAACGACCGTTGGTGGGATATTTTCGTTGCGACGTCATATTATTGAAAAGAAGCGCCACAATAAATAGTATTATCACACCAGATAAAACAGGTGAGATGACATACAAAAAGCCTAAAGATTTTATTTTCTCAGAACCGGTAACAGCTATCAGTGCGGTGGCTCCGCCAGGAGGGTGTAAGGTTTTAGTATACTGCATAGCGATGATAGAAAGGGATACCGATAATGGTGCGGTGATCCAGATAATATCGGGCAATAGTTTAGCTACGCTTACTCCAATGATTGCACTTATTAAGTGACCACCGATCAGGTTCCTTGGTTGAGCCAGCGGACTTTGAATGGCACCATAAATCAATACACTGCTTGCCCCAAATGAACCGATCAGGAATATATTTTCTTTCTCTGATAAATAAGTGCTTTGCATAAACGCAATCAATCCAATACCAACAAATGAACCAAGAAACGACCAGAATTTTTCTTTGTAATCAACAAGCGTTTCCTTGTAGATTACATATTTGCTTATCCGGTAACCGCGTTTTATATGTTTCCTGATCACAATGTTTTTTTTAAGAATGCAAGGGAGATATCACCACAATTTAAACGGTGTAACAGACAGGTTAGAATTATAATACTTTGCATCATGCGTAACCTCTTCTATAATCCAATCTGGCAGTTCAAATATTTCTGTCTCTGAATTTAATTCAATTTCAGCTACTATCAGTCCTTCATTGCTGCCATGAAACACATCAACTTCCCACAGTTTGCTATGCTGATAAATTTCGTACCGTGTTTTTGATATTTCACTTACAGAAAAATTATCCAGCAACTGTATCCCATCCGTCAGTGGAATTTCATATTCAAATTCGCTTCTTGTAACACCGGTAGTTTTTCCTTTTATAGTAATGAATGCCGCTTCGTTGCTTACTCTCACCCGGATTGTTTTCATTTCATCATTTAGCAGATAACCCTGCCGGTATAATTTTCCCTCTGGCTTTTGAAGCGCATGCCATTTTGTATGATCTATTAAAAATTTCCGTTCAATTTCCAGCGCCATAAGTTACATGAATTACAATAATCATCTAAGATAAAGATCAAAGTCTGAAAATCATTTGCAGATGATTTTTATCAATCAGTTATTTTTACGTATCATACACATTGATTAACCCCCTTTCTGCTTATGCACGAACAGTTACCTTTTATGCTGGCGCTGGTTGCAGCCATTGTATTGATTGAAATGCTGGCAGATAAGCTTCGCATCGCTTATCCTGTATTGTTGGTAGTAGCCGGCCTATTAATTAGTTTTTTACCAGGATTGCCTTATGTACAGGTTGATCCCGATATGATTTTTTTTATTTTTTTACCACCACTTTTATTTGAAGCCTCCTGGAGTATTTCTTTTAAGGAGATGAAGAAGTGGTGGCGCATTATTGGCAGTTTTGCTTTTTTGGTTGTATTCTTTTCCGCATTAACCGTTGCCATTGTAACCAATTATTTTATTCCTGGCTTCTCACTGGCACTTGGTTTTTTGCTGGGTGGCATCGTATCTCCTCCGGATGCGGTAAGTGCGGGAGCCATTATGAAATTTGTACGGATACCGCGCTCTACGGCGGCAATTTTAGAAGGAGAAAGCCTGCTCAATGATGCTTCTTCACTCATTATATTCCGGTTTGCATTAATAGCGGTGGGTACTGGTCAGTTTGTTTTGCATACAGCCTTAATAAGCTTTTCGTGGATGATATTGGGTGGCATAGGCATAGGATTGTTAGTAGGATGGTTATTTCTGCAGGCGCATAAACGGTTGCCTACCGATGCCTCTTCTGATGTTGCACTCACATTAATTGAACCTTATTTCTTGTACTGGATAGCTGAGCAGGTGCACAGTTCGGGCGTATTGGCTGTGGTAACCGGCGGACTGTTTCTATCTACTAAAAGACTTTTGTTTTTATCCAGTTCAAGCCGCATTAAGGGATATAGTTTTTGGGAAGCATTTATTTTTATATTAAACGGCATCGTATTTATGTTGATAGGGCTGGAATTGCCGCATGTGGTGTCTGGACTGCGTGCGGATGGTATACCACTGAGCAGCGCCATAAAATATGGAGTACTGGTAACAGCAGTTTTAATAATCACCAGAATTATCAGTTCGTATACGGCATTATTAGCCACACTTATTTTCAGACCGAGTGTTACGCCACACAGGGGTAACCGCACCCGTATGTGGCGGCTGCCCCTATTGCTCGGTTGGACGGGGATGCGTGGTGTGGTATCGCTTGCGGCAGCTTTGTCTATCCCGGTTTTTATAGAAGGAACCAAACATGCATTCCCACACAGGAACCTTATTTTATTTGTTACGTTTATGGTGATACTGCTCACATTGTTGATACAGGGCCTAACACTGCCATACCTGATCAAACGATCTCATCTTTTTGACATTACCAATGAATTACCTGAAGAGGAAGCAAGGTTGAAAATAAAAAGCGCCCTGGCGGTTCATACCATAAAACTGTTGAAAGAAAAACAGCGGCAGGGTTTATACAATGATCCTCATTTACTACGGATGTTAGACCAATGGGAAAATAAAATGAATCAGCCGGATGGATTAAAAATGACGCCCGAGGGTAAGCAGCATTACCTGGAAGTGCTGGAAAGCCAAAGAGTATTTATTGATGAACTGAACAAAGATCCACAACTGGATGAAGAGGTCATCCGCTGGCAGATTTACCAGATAGACCTGGAGGAGGAGAGGATTAAGTTATTGTAGGGAGAGTATTTTTTAGATTTTAATTGTAGATGGTTGTCAACTTTTTTTTGTCGATGGGGAAGCCAAAACTATTCAACCAAAGTGTTTCATCTATACCTGCTTCAAGTGTTTTTGAACCTTTTGCAAACAGACTAAAATTCCATTTTGTAAGCAAATCATATATTTCTTTTTCATTCGGTTTGTTTGTGAATCTCCGTATATGTGTGTCAAAAAAACCAATTTGAAGTTTTGCGGTCGTGTCTCTTTTATTTGGTAGATAATGAACCATTGCATAACTCCATTTATCAAATGGCTTTTCGCTTGAAAACATCTGGCTAATAAAATATTCTATGTTGCCGGTAGAATCAGGACCATATACTAATGTAAGGCATAATCTATTTTCATATTTTCTCCCAGTCTTAATATATGCCCACGCAAGTACCTGCCCATTTTTTCCGCGTAAATCCCGGTTATTATCCCAGCTCTCAGGAAACTTTGAGTTGCTCACTTTAGAAAAATCATAAGTTTGCGCGAATGAAAATAAACAACAAGCAATGATTGGTAATAAGAGTAGTGTTTTCATATTTGAAAAATTTAATTATTCAAAAAATATTACAACTTCTCATCATGCTGCGAAAGATCCAAGCCCGCATCTTCTTCTTTTTCGCTTACCCGCATTGGATGTATCAGGTTGGTGAGTTTGAACACTACAAAGCTCATCAGTAACGAGTATGCCACTACTATAGCACAACCTAATAACTGGATGAGAAAAAAATGTGTGCCGCCATAAAATAGCCCGTTGGCACCGGCAGGGTTAATGTCTTTATTTGCAAAAATGCCCGTGCATATCATGCCTGTTATACCACCCACACCGTGACAAGGAAAAACATCCAACGTATCGTCAATAGTGGTCTTGCCTTTCCAATGCACTGCCAGGTTGGATATAATAGAAGAAATAAATCCAATAAAACAACTTTGTGGAATGCCCACAAAGCCGGCTGCCGGCGTAATAGCAACCAACCCTACAACAGCGCCAATGCAAAATCCCAGGGCTGATGGTTTCCTCCCACGTTTGGCGTCAAAAAATATCCAGGTTAAACCGGCTGCAGCAGAGGCAATATTGGTATTGGCAAAAGCGTCTACCGCTAAACTGTTTGCACTTAATGCGGAGCCACCATTAAAACCAAACCAACCAAACCAAAGCAAGCCTGTTCCTAATAAAACATACGGTATTCTGGCAGGTTTTACTTCTTCTTTACTGATGTGCACTTTTCTTCTCTTTAAAACAATCGCACCTGCTAAAGCCGCGCAACCGGCAGATATATGTACAACAGTACCTCCGGCAAAATCAAGCACGCCCATTTTCAACAATAATCCGCCGGGATGCCAGGTCCAGTGTGCGATAGGCGCGTAAATAAGTACACTGAACAGTATCATAAACAAAACATACGACGTAAACTTTATACGCTCAGCAGTGGCACCCACTACCAATGCGGGTGCAATAATGGCAAACTTTAACTGGAATAAGGCAAACAATAAAAGAGGTATGGTAGGCGCGAGTGTCCATGGTGCATGCCCGTTTATACCATGCATAAATAAAAAATCTTTCGGATTACCAATAAAGCCATGAAAAGAATCTCCGAAGGCAAGTCCAAAACCAAATATCAACCAAAGCACACTGATAAGCCCGGTTGCAATAAAGCTTTGCAGCATGGTAGAGATCACATTTTTTTTGCTTACCATGCCGCCATAAAAAAATGCCAGACCGGGCGTCATTAAAAGTACCAATGCCGATGATATCAGCACCCATGTAATATCCGCCTGGTTGTATACCTGAGAACCATTATAGTCTCTTACAAGGGGAACAAAAATGCCTATGATAGAAAACAAAGCCAATACATAAAAAGGGGCAGCGCCGCTGAATTTATTCATAGAGCCAAAGCGTTTTTAAAAAGTGCGGGAAGATAATTCGTTTATTGATTTCTTCCTGCTATTTTTTTGTGTTGTATGTAATGTATGCTGTCCGAAGTCTCTGACTTCGGACCCCCTATGTTCTTCCGGGACTCTGTCCCGGTAAAATGATATATTTTAAAACTGTTACTACTTTCTTAAAACAATAATGCGTTGGTGGCTGTTCCACATTTATTGCTGAACTTGAATGCCGGTTAATATTCATTCCCATATACTCCAATCAATAATATGAACCAACACTACCTGAAAATTGCATGGCGCAATCTGCTGAAGCATAAAGTGTTTTCCTTTATTAATATTCTCGGGCTGGCTATTGGCATTGCCGCCTGTATGATTATTTTCTGGTACGTGCATCACGAAAACACATTTGATCAATACAATGTACATGCAGACCGTATTGCAAGAGTTACTACTTATATTAAGGCGCCTGAGTCAAACATTGATCTCGCTACAAGTCCTGGTGCATTGGCAGATGAATTGAAGCGGAGTTTTCCCGAAGTAGCCGCCACCGTTAGGCTGGAGTCTTCCACACAGGCTGTAAAACTGAACAGTGAAGTTTTAAAAGAGGAAGGTTTTTTTAAAGCAGATGCAACTGTGTTTTCAGTATTCAGTTTTGATTTTTTAGAAGGAAATCCCGCCAATGCTTTACAAAAACCTCAATCAGTAGTACTGACCCAATCCATTGCAAAAAAATATTTTGGAGCGCAATCTGCTTTGGGAAAAAGTTTGAACTGTAATGAACAGTTGCTGCAGGTTACGGGTGTAGTAAAAGACAGACCAGCTAATTCAGATCTGAAAATAGACGCATTACTATCTGAAGATTTTTCAAAAACAGCCACCTGGGGCGATTTTGATTTATATACGTATGTTTTATTCAAACAAAACAGTGATCTCAAAAATTTTGAAAAAAAACTGCCTGGTATTTCTGCAAAATATATTGATCCGTTACTGAATAATGATGGATCCACAGGTTACAGCGCCCGGCTTGACCTGGAACCTTTAACAGAAGTACATTTCAGTAAAGGCAAATTGGTAGATACGCCCAAAGGAAGCAGGCAATCCAACTATATTTTTGCATTGCTCGCCGTTTTTATTCTGGTTATTGCATTGCTCAATTATATTAATCTTAGCACAGCAAAGTCAACAGAACGCGCAAAAGAAGTTGGGATACGCAAAGTAAGTGGCGCAAAGCAATGGCAGTTGATCCGTCAATTTTTATTTGAATCTTTTTTATTGGTAACGATCGCCTGGTTGTTTGCCATTGTGTTGGTTCTGATCACACTGCCTTTTTTAAATGAATTGCTACAAACAAAGTTGAGCATTAATAATCTGCAGGGCTTCCTGTTTATGGCAGCAATATTTATTGTTACGTTGGTATTGGCTGGTTTGTATCCTGCATTTGTGCTTTCCGGTTTCAAACCGATTAAGGTGTTGAAAGGAAGCTGGAGGCATCAAACAAAAGGTGTATGGCTTCGCAAGACAATCACCATCGCACAGTTTGCTATAGCCGCTGCATTGATTATGGGAACTACGGTGATGTATGTGCAGATGAATTTTATTGCGAAAGCAGATCTTGGATTTAATAAAGAACAGTTGCTGAATATATATCTTCCGCGAGATTCTGTTTATAAAACAACAGTCAATGCATTTGAAAATGAATTGCGTCAGCGCCCTGAAGTAAAAGGACTTACTATTGGCTACGGCATGACGGATGGTACAATGGGCAGCACATACATTACGAGCGATGGAAAGAAAAGAGATATGTTTTGCATGTACTATGCAATAGATCCACAGTTTTTGCCCGTATTCCAGGTAAAATTATTGGAAGGGAGGAATTTGTCTGATAGTTTTTCTACCGATAGAACAGAAGCTTTTATTGTAAACGAAGCTTTTGTAAAAGCTGCGGGATGGTCATCAGCGATTGGAAAAGAAATGGAAGGTTTTATGCATAAGGGAAGGGTAGTAGGTGTGGTAAAAAATTTCTATTATAAATCGTTACACAATGTGGTGGAACCGTTGGTGATGGTATGGAACACATTCCCGGCAAATACATTTACGGTGAAACTAAAACCGCAGGATCTTGATGTAGTAAGGTCGGTACATAAAAAATATTTTTCTTCAATGCCTTTCGATTATGTTTTTTTAGATGAAGTAGTGAACAAACAATATGTGCAGGATAATATCACCATGTCTTTATTCAACCGGTTTACATTGCTGGCTATTTTTGTTTCCAGCCTGGGATTATATGGATTGGTAGCGTTGATTGCCGTTCAGCGTACCAAAGAAATAAGTGTGCGCAAAGTATTAGGCGCCACCATGAACCAGTTGCTTTCGCTGATGACAAAAGATTTTGTAAAGCTTATATTATGGGCAATATTGATAGCCTTGCCTGTCGCCGGCTTTTTAATGCACAGATGGTTGTATACTTACGCTTATCATATTGAATTAAGTTGGTGGATGTTTTTGATTCCCGTGATATTGCTATTAATCATCACATTACTCGTAATCAGCAAGGAGATTATAAAAACAGCTTTAATCAACCCTGTGAAGTCACTGCGGTCGGAGTGATGGAATTTGGTTATGCTTCGGATAAGGACTTGATATTATAATGAGTCGCCCGGAGGCGACAACAAACTGATGCGAAGCGAGGACGCTTCGCATAGCTACATTGCGTATTGAGTGACAAAATCCTGATGGAGGCAATAAGGGCTGTTGGCTAATACAATTATTTTGTTGTGATTTTAAATATTGCTCCTGATATTGAAATAATGGAAAAGGTTATATACGCCCAGAAATAAAATGTTTCAGATTTTTCCAATACTGATTTAATTTTTGTTTCCTTTTCATTCAGCCAAACCTGAAGTAGCCCTAATCTTTTCTGAGTATTATCCATTGCAGTTTCAATATTAGTTTCAGGCATACCCATGTTTCCAATAGGTAGCTTCTTTTTTTCGGCTTCGGTTGCCAATTTTTCCATATCAGAAAGTCCTAACTCATAATTATAAATTTGAAATGTCCTGATTTTATCAGTTGCGTCTTTGTTTTTTTGTCCTATTGCCTCAATGGCATTAAACAAAGCATTATTCGATTGATACGTTTGAAAGACATTCCGGGCTGAATTTATTTTGTGCAGTTCATTCGTATACTTTTCCAATTGTTTTTGTTGGTAAAGCCATAATCCAAGAAGTCCAACTGTACCAAGTACGGGCAATATTTCTCCAGCAGCAGCAAGTAGTTTCATGTTAGATTATTTTTTAAGAGGGTTTATAAGAAGTGTTGTTTTTTTCTTGCAAACATTTACAATTAATCATATAACACAACCAGTAACACAATGCTACCTTGTATGTGTAAATAAAATAATTAGTAAAAATTTCAACCAGGCCTAAAATAAAAACGCGCCGGAGATACCGGCGCGTCGTAAGATAGTAGGATTGCTTTTTATTAATTCCAATCGTTCTTTACGCCACTGGCAACATTAGGATTGTAATTTTTCTCAACATCTGGTATCGGGAACAGCAGATTTTTATCCTGGAAGGGCTGAGTGCCATCACCAGGCTCAGCGCCTCTTTCGGCATTGATGGTTTGTTTGGCAATGCCCCAGCGGATCAAATCAAAATAGCGGCTTTGCTCGCCACACAATTCCAGTTGTCTTTCTCTCATTAAAATATTCATCGCGCTGGTTTGATCGCCGAGTGTAGTATATTCAACTGCTCCGGCTCTTGCGCGTACGCTATTAATTAAATCCAGGGGTTCGCTGCCGCTATTGCCCTGTTGAATATATGTTTCTGCAAGCATTAATAATACATCGCCATAACGTATTACCTGTCCATTAATACTGCTTTGTGGGCCTCCGTAAGTTTGAACAAGGTTGTAGTATTGATACTTCTTCCATTTATAATCTCCCTGCTCGTCAGTGGCGTCAAAAGGAAAGGATAATTTTCCGCCGGAGCATTGCTGGCAATATATGGTATCGCCACCACTTGTTTTGTTACCGTAAAAAGTAGATTGCGCTCTCGGATCTGTATAGGAAGCGCCGCCAACAGGATTAGGATAAGTAAAAGCTTTTACTGCCGTAGTTGTTATATATACATTATTCCAGTCATTAAAACCATATTCCTGTGCTCTGTCTGAGTGTGTTGCTTTTCCACCCCATGTTTCCTGGCCGCCAAATACATAGTACTGGTTGCCTATGCCCCAGTCGGTCCATGCAGCATTCATTACCTGGAAAATATTTTCAGGACTGCTTTGGTTGGTAGTACTAAAAAGATTATCGTAAGAAGGATCCAACTCATATGAATAAGGAGACTGCGTTAATTTCTTGAATTCGGTTTGTGCATCTGCCCATTTCTTTTGATACAAATATGCTTTTCCTAAAAGAGCAGTAGCAGCGCCGCTGGTAATCCTCCCCAGGTCTGCATCAGCATACGACACCGGTAACGTTGCCTGCGCATCTTTAAGGTCCTGTTCTACAAACTGCCATATATTGGCTGCAGGTGAGCGTGCAATATAGTTGTTGTTTACTATGCTGTCGTAAGCGGTAATCAGTGGTGCATCATTCCATAATGTTACGATGTTAAAATAACTGTAAGCTCTAAGGAATTTTGCTTCAGCCGTATATTGTTTCGCTTTTGCCTGTTCTCCAGCGTCAGTAGGGTTCCATACATTTACTCTGTCAATAACAACGTTTGCTCTAAATATCATTCTGTACAATGAACCCCAAAGCTGACCTAATTGTACCTGGTTGGTACCAAAGTTATAATCTGCTAATTGTGCC
Source organism: Agriterribacter sp. (assembly GCA_047600465.1). Taxonomy (GTDB): domain Bacteria; phylum Bacteroidota; class Bacteroidia; order Chitinophagales; family Chitinophagaceae; genus Agriterribacter. Next base: position 327,816 of record JASGKU010000003.1, on the reverse strand, counting down.
AGGTCGCCTTGCATGTTAGTAGTTCTCTTTGCATCGTAGCCTAACAAGTCAAAAATAAAATAATACTCTCTTGACCATAAGCCCTGGTGAAGCAATGTAGCATATGTGGCAATAGTGGCCTGGTTTAGCGCATCACTGCTATTAAAATAGGTGTCGTAAGAATATGCGCTTTGGCTTTGAATGTCGAGTAGCGATTTTTTGCAACTTCCTGCGCCTACAACCAGGCAAACCGCAAATAATAATCGAATCAAATATTTCATAATAATGTCAAATTAAAGATTACTAAAAAGATTAAAATCCTAACTGAATGCCTGCCAAAAATGTTCTTGGCTGTGGCAATTGCCCATCGTCAATACCACGCGCAAAAAGGAAACTGCCTCCATTCTGTGCAAATATTTCAGGATCGTAACCAGTGTATTTTGTTATTGTAAATAAATTTTGTGCTGCTACATATATACGTATGTTCTTAAACGTTCCATTTACCACATTGCTTAAAGATGTTGTAGGTATAGTGTAGCCCAACGTTATATTTCTTAAACGCAGATAACTACCATCTTCCAGCCACCAATCAGATGCACGGAGATTGCCACTCGCATTCGCGTTTTGTCCAACTCTTGGTAAAGCAGCCACATCACCATCCTGTTTCCATCTGTCTAAAATGCCGGTTGTTGCATTGTGGCCCGTTGCCATAATGAGTGTACTGAACTTCATCGCGTTTAAGAGTTTTAATCCACTAACACCGGAAAGCACAAGATTTAAGTCAAAGTTTTTATATGTTATTCCTGCATTGAAGCCATACACAAATTTGGGAATAGGATTGCCCAGAATTTCCTGGTCTTTTGAATTAACCAGTCCATCGCCATCCAGATCTTTGAAAATAAAATCTCCTGGTTTTAATCCATCCTGGTATTTTCCTCCTGGAGCCTTAGCATCTAATGCGTTTATTTCTGCCTGGTCTTTTGCTACATGATCCATCCGGTAACCATAAAATGCGCCAATGGCTGAACCCTGTGCAGTATAAGTGAATGTTGATAATTGGCTGAATGACCCTGCCTGTATGGGCGCGGCAAATTCACTTCCAAGGGATGTTACTTTGTTGTGATTGATGGCGCCGTTAAAGCTTACATTATAGGTTACACTTTTGCTTATCGCATCTCTGTAAGATATTAAAAATTCAAAACCTTTATTCTCGGCATCAGCAGCATTGATTGTCTTATTTGGCTGAGCACCGGTATTACCTATCCCCGCACTGGCAGGTAAAGGAATAGAAACCAATAAGCCACTACTTGCCCTTTTATACCAATCTAAAGACAAATTAAGTTTGTTGTTTAAAAAGCCAAGGTCTAATCCTATATCAGTTTGATCTGTTTGTTCCCATTTCAGATCTGGGTTAGCAATAGAGTTAACCGTTGTACCGGGATAAAATGCTTCGTTGGTTCCGAATGAGTATACAAGATTTCCGGTAGGGCTGCCACCAAAAGTATATGGGCTGGTGAGAAAATTAGGAATGCTATTATTTCCTGTACGTCCCCAACCAACACGTAATTTACCATCACTAATAAACGTGAGACTCTGTTTTATGAAGTCTTCATCAACAAATCGCCATGCAAACCCAACGCCCGGGAAATTACCATACCTGTTGTTGACACCAAAGTTAGAAGCGCCATCTCTACGGATACTTGCCGTAAAAATGTACTTATCGTTGTAAGAATAATTGATCCTTCCATAATAAGAAATAAGTGAAGGACGTGCATAGTTGTAATAAGACCCTGTTACCGTTTGAGAAGGCGACACACTGATATTTTGGATATTGTCATTAGGTATGTTTGAACCGGTTCCGGTTATGCCTGCTGTATTACCGGCGCTTAAATAGCTATTACCCAATGTTGCAGAAACAGTATGCTTTCCAAAAGTTTTATTGTAAGAAAAATAGTTTTCGAAAGTATAGTATGAATAATCATTATACCCTTGTGTAGCCTGTCTTGTAAAGGTTAGATAGTTAGAGGCTGTATAAGGGTACTGATAACCGATGCTTCTGCCACCGCCAATAGTACCGGAAACCTGTGATCTGAATTTAAGCCCTTTAATAAGCGTTACCTCTCCATATAATTGAGGAAAGAAAACATATTCTTTGGAAACCTGTGTTTTTACATGAATAACCTGTAAAGGGTTAGGCACATTGCTGAAATCTTCTACGTTCGAAACAATGGAAAAACCTCCCAATATATTCGGATCGTAAATGGGTTTGTAAGGCGCATACCCTAACGCATCGCCTACATTGGTTAAAACACCATCTGTATTAGTATAACGGATGTTTACAGACTGACCAAAACGAAAACGACCGAGGGTCTCATCCAACGCAAAACGGGTATTCAATCTTTTATTGGTGAGATCTCTTAATGTTGCCTGTTGAGTGATGTATCCTGCAGAAAAGAGGTAAGTAACTTTGTCACTTCCACCGCTTAAGTTCACATCATTTTCTGAAACAAGCGCAGTTCTGAAAACCTGTTTCTGCCAATCTGTACTATCAACCAGCACTGCATTTGTATTAAATTTAGCAGGTAAAGTAGTGTTACTGGTAGCTGCAAAATCCTTTAATACATCTACATATTGTTTTGCATTCAGCAAGTCCAATTGTTTCCATGCTTTAGCAACTCCCCATTGGGATGTTACTGATACTTTTGGCGCACCGCTTCTGCCTTTTTTGGTAGTTACAATAACTACTCCATTAGCAGCAGCAGCTCCATAAATAGCGGTTGAAGAAGCATCCTTTAAAACGGTAATATTATCGATGTCCTGTCCGCTTAAAGTATTAAACAGGTTTTTATCACCCTGTATTCCATCAATAACATATAAAGGATCTACACCAGTAAATGAGCCTGTTCCCCGAACAATGATCTGGGCATCAGCTCCAGGCACGCCATTGCTTTGTATTACCTGCACACCTGCTGCCTTACCAATCAATAATTGAGAAGGGTTGGTACTGGTGTTTGCACCGGCTTCTTTGGCGTTTACTACATTTACGGCACCCACCACTTCTTTCTTCTTCGCTGTGCCGTAACCGATCACCACTATATCATCCAAAGCTGTTGTTTTAATGTTTAAGCTAACAGTGATTAATTGATCGGGGCTGGAAACAGTAACTTCTTTATCTGCATAGCCAACATATGAAATGATAAGAACGCTGTTGCGTTTTGCCTGTTTCAAATTAAAATTGCCTTGTGCATCTGTAACTGTATTAATATTGGTTCCTTTAATTTTTATGGTTGCGTTGGCAAGGGGATTGGAGGATTCATCTGTAACCTTACCATTTACGCCTTGATCCTGCGCAGATAAGTGGCTAAATGAAAATACACTTATGAACAGTATTAATAATAACTGCCCGGGAGACTTAAAAATTCTTTTTCTCATAAAAGACAATTGTTTTTGGTAAAAAAATAATGCTGGAAAAAACTAATGAGGCAGTACGGATGGAGGTGGTTTATTAATAAACCTTATCAAAAAAAAATAAAGACTTGTTATTGGAAGCTGGTGAAAATTTAAAAAATCATGAAGTTGCTTGAACTTCTGTGAAGGTTCATATAGCATCACAACTCGTTATTTAGTTTTCGTTTGGAGATTGGCAAACGAATGTATGAATTATTGATAATCGAAACATAAAGAAAGAAAAATTAGCGACAACCCAGGGTATTCATTTGTTTATTTCATGGGTACAAAATGTTAACCTTGTCTATAAAATTGCCATACTAAACAGAGGCAAACGCTATATTTGTATGCATACAGTTCAATGTAATACCAGGCTGTATTATTTTTCTATACCAAACACTAATTTATATGAGAATTCGGTTGCTCCTTGCTGTTAGCAGCACAATTTGTCTTTCCAGTATTATAAAAGCGCAAAATAGTGTCACTGTTAATACTGCCTCACCTCAGCAAATTATCAGTCGCCACATTTATGGCCATTTTGCCGAACATTTAGGAAGATGTATTTATGGCGGATTTTATGTAGGAGAAAATAATACCACCATACCAAACACCAATGGGGTACGTAACGATATTATTGCAGCATTAAAAAAATTGAAAATACCAAACCTCAGGTGGCCGGGAGGTTGTTTTGCAGATACCTATCATTGGAAAGATGGGATTGGTCCAAAAGATAAACGACCCTCCATTGTAAATAAATGGTGGGGTGGAGTAACAGAAGACAATAGTTTTGGTACGCACGATTTTTTAAATATGTGCGAACTGATAGGAGCGGAGCCTTATTTTTCTGGAAATGTTGGCAGCGGTACCGTGCAGGAACTGGCAGATTGGGTGCAGTATGTTAATCATGATGGGGTAAGCCCGATGGCCGCATTGCGTCGCCAAAACGGAAGAGACAAACCATGGAAAGTAAACTTTTGGGGTGTAGGAAATGAGGCGTGGGGTTGCGGAGGCAATATGCGCCCGGAGTATTATGCAGATATCTATCGTAAGTACGCCACGTTTATGTCGGATTGGGATAATTCCGGCGGACTGATGCGGATCGCATCCGGTGCGAGCAGCGCAGACTATAACTGGACAGAAGTGCTGATGAAAAACATTCCGTTGAACATGTTGGGTGGTTTAGCCATGCATCATTACACTGTACTGGATTGGAATAAAAAAGGATCAGCTACAGATTTTTCTGAAGATCAATATTTCCATTCTATGAAAATTGCATTGTTCATGGATTCCCTTATCATCAATCATTCTGCCATCATGGATAAGTATGATCCTAAAAAGAAAGTGGCGCTGGTGGTAGATGAATGGGGGGGATGGTATGATGTGGAGCCTGGCACCAATCCGGGATTTCTATACCAACAAAATACCATGAGGGATGCAATGATTGCGGGAGTGACATTAAATATATTTAATAATCATTCAGACAGAGTGCGTGTTGCAAATCTTGCACAGGCAGTAAATGTATTGCAGGCTGTTATTTTAACCGATAAGGAAAAAATGATTTTGACACCCACTTATCATGTAATGGAAATGTACAACGTTCACCAGGATGCAAACCTGATTCCTGTTGCTGTAAAAAGTGAAAACTTTATATTTAATAATGAAAGTCTTCCTGCTGTATCCGCATCAGCGTCTAAAGATAAAAATGGATTGATTCATATATCACTGGTAAACATTGACGACAAAAATGCAAAATCAATCACGTTGAATCTTGGTACTAATACATTTAAAAATATAAATGGTCGCATTTTGGCATCTCCCAAAATAAATGATTGCAATACTTTTCAGCAGCCTGAAAAAATAAAACCTGCTGTATTTAACGGCGCAAAGTTGAAGGATAATAATATTACTGTACAACTTCCACCAGCAAGTGTGTTGGTGCTGGAACTAAAATAAAATGCATTTATTGCCGCAGATTCGCAGATGGTGATAACCCTTTTTTTAAGGTGATTAAATAAGCTCGGCATTTATTATTAATGATGTTCCACCTGGGATGATGTATATTACTTAAGTTTTGTTTGGCAAATATTTGCAGGTTTTACTATATAATCTGCGGATCTGCGGCAGGCTATTATTTCTAACTATTTTCAACCGGCGTTGCTTAGCATTATAATGAAAAGACTTTTTTTTCTTTTTATATACGGCAGTATATTTCTCTTTCACGTATATGCACAAAAAGACCCATACCAGTTTATGAGGCTGGATGTGCGCCAGGGTTTATCACATAACCAGGTAAATACTATTTTCAGAGATGCCAGGGGTTTTATGTGGTTTGGTACGATGTCTGGTTTAAACCGTTTTGATGGATATGATTTCAAGGTATTCAGGAATGTACTGAACGATTCTACTTCTCTTAGTGATAACTATATCAGCAATATTTTTGAACTGCCGGATAAAAAATTATGGATAGCTACCCGAAATGGCAATAATATTTATGACCCTGTTACTGAATCTTTCAATCGCAGCGATCAGAAATATCTCGCTTCTTTGTCGCTGCCAGGTGGCGTTGTATCGGCTGTTATAAAAGATGCCACAAATAATTATTGGTTTGTTTACCAGAACCTCGGCGGTATTTATAAATATACAGCTTCAACAAAAAAAGTACTGAAGTTACAGCCGGTTCCAGGCGATGCGGCAAGTATTTCTTCTAATGATGTGGCTATACTTTCAAACGATAGTCATAATAATATATGGATCATTTACCGCAATGGAATTATTGAGAAGCTGGATGCTGCTACCAATCATGTTGTACAAAGAACGGATCAACTTAAAATAATGACCAATGGACGTGCACAGAATTATAGCTTGTTTATTGATAAAGACGATGAGTTATGGATTACGGTATCACTTTCGGCTACTCCCGGTGGTATTTATTATTACAAGCCTGTTGAAAACACGCTTCATCTTATTTCAAAAGAGTCAGGTAAATATCGTCTTAATACCAATATTGTCACAGGTGTTACGCAGGATGATGCCGGGTTGATTTGGGTAGGTACAGATCATGGCGGTGTTAATCTCATTAATAAAAATGACGGCACGGTAAGGTATCTCTTAAACGACGCGGAAGATCATACCAGCGTAGCTCAAAACAGTATATATGCTGTGTATAAAGACAGCAATAATATTGTTTGGTTGGGTACTTATAAGCAAGGCATCTGCTATCACGATAATAATCTCGCAACATTCAATTTGTACAAGCACAAAGTATCCAATCCTAATAGTCTTCCTTATGAGGATATTAATAAGTTTGTTGAAGATGCGAAAGGAAATTTGTGGATAGGTACGAATGGCAATGGACTCTTATATTTTAATAGACAGCAAAACAGCTTTACTGCATTTCGCCATAATCCTTCAGACGCTAACAGCATTAGTGCAGATGTGATTGTAAGTTTATGTATTGACGCTGATGGAAAATTATGGGTAGGCACTTATTTTGGAGGTTTGAATTGTTATGATGGAAAAAAGTTTATTCATTTTAAAAGAAACACTACAGATACAACAAGTTTGTCTGACGACAGTATCTGGGAAATATTTGAAGACTCGGATAAGAATTTATGGACAGGAACACTTACGGGCGGTGTTAACCTTTTCAACAGGAAAACAAAAACGTTTTCACATTATCATGTAGAAGATAAAAGGTCGCTGCATTCTAATTATATATCTGCTATTATTGAAGACAGGAATAAGAATATCTGGTTTGGTACTTCCTATGGTATTGATGTGCTTGATAAAAAGACAGGTCAATTCCGTTATCTCGGCCATGATGACAACATCAGCAATTCGCTCAGCAATAACAATGTGATATCCCTGCTGGAAGACAGCCGTGGATTTATTTGGGTAGGAACCCGCGAAGGTTTGAATGTAATGAATAAGGACAAATCAACTTTTGCTGTTTTTGGAAAAAATGATGGGCTGCCCGATAATACTATTCTTACTATGCTGGAAGATAGTAAACATAATTTATGGATCAGCACACCTAATGGATTGAGCAATGGCATAGTTACAGTAGATAATAACGGTAAAGTGCAGGTGCAGTTTGTTAATTATGATGAATCAAATGGATTACAGGGAAGAGAATTTAATGACAAAGCAGCCCTGAAACTAAAATCAGGTGAACTCGTATTCGGTGGTCCATATGGGTTTAATATTTTTTCTCCTGAAAAATTTTCAGAGAAGAAAATATATCCTCCTGTGTTGTTCACCAGTCTACAGGTATTTAACCAGGTAGTACAACCTAATGAAGCCATTAACGGACAGGTAATTTTACACGAGGCTATTACCGAAGCAAAGTCTATTACGCTTAAATACAATCAAAATGTATTTTCTGTTTCTTTTGCCGCTCCGGGTTCAGCACTTTCATTAAAACATAAGTTTGAATATAAACTGGAAGAATTTAATAAAGAGTGGCTTAGTACAGATGGAAAACAAAGAACCATTACTTATACAAATATTGATCCGGGCAAGTATAAATTACATGTTCGCTCAGAAGGTGATGATGCAAATATTGCTACGCTCGAAATAAATATTCTTCCTCCTTTCTGGAAAACGGCTCCTGCATTTTTTATATATATATTAACTGGTTTGGGCATTTTATTTTTGGCAAGACGAATGACTATACAACGTGCAGGCATGCGTTTCAGGATGGCGCAACAGAAAAAGGAAGCAGAACGCATTCATGAACTGGATATGATGAAGTTGAAATTTTTTACCAATGTGAGTCATGAATTCAGAACACCTATTTCGCTTATTCTTGCGCCCGCAGAACGCATGATGAAGCAGGAAAGTGATTCCGCTCAAAAAAAGCAGTACCAGCTAATATACCGAAACGCAAAGCGATTGCTTGGGTTGGTAAATCAATTGCTCGATTTCAGGAAACTGGAAATGCAGGAACTTCGCTTATACCCCTCCGTAGGAAATATTGTAAGTTTTGTACAAGAACTTACGCTTTCGTTCACGGATTTAGCGGAGAAAAAGAACATTCAGTTTTCTTTTGCCAGTTCACATACTGATATTGAAATGTCTTTTGATGCGGATAAAATAGAGCGCATCATGTTTAACCTTCTTTCTAATGCATTTAAATTTACAAGAGAAGCGGGCTCTATAAACGTCACTATCAGATTGGTGAATGAAAGCGCAGATGTAAAGACGGTTGAAATAAAAGTGCGTGATAATGGTATTGGAATTCCACCGGAAAGTAAGGATAAAATATTCGACCGGTTTTTTCAGCACGATGCCCCAGACAGTATGCTTAAGCAGGGTAGTGGTATTGGGTTAGCCATCTCAAAAGAATTTGCCAGGTTGCATGGCGGAGATATTACAGTTGAAAGTGTTCCCGGCGCAGGCACAGGTTTTACGGTTGCTTTGCCCGTTAATAATTTTTCAACTGCTCTTGCACAGCAAAATCATCTTGAAAAAGAAACTTTGATGCACCAGGCGAATCAACAGTTGGAGAATGAGGAAGAACCTGCTGCTAAAAGAAAAGCAAGTATATTAATTGTAGATGACAATGATGATATCAGGTTTTATATCAAAGACAATCTTCGCCCTAATTACCTGGTATACCAGGCAATAAATGGCGTAGAAGGATGGGAAAAAGCGCAGGAGTTTCAACCTGATCTTGTGATCAGTGATATAATGATGCCAGGCATGAATGGAATGGAATTATGTTCTAAAATAAAAAATGACCCGCGTACATCTCACATTCCTGTAATATTACTAACGGCACGCACAGCCGAAGAGCAGAAGCTGGAGGGGTTTAGTACTGGTGCAAACGATTATATAACCAAGCCTTTTAGTTTTGAAATGCTTCAGTCGCGGGTTAAGAGTTTACTGGTGCAGCAGGAGGCAATGAGAAAATTATTTCAGAAGCAAATAGAAATAAAGCCCGGCGAAATAAGTGCCACACCAGTGGATGAGCAGTTTATTACCCAGGCTATAGAAGTAGTGGAAAAAAATATGTCGGAAGTAGCGTTTTCTGTGGAAGATCTCAGCAGGGCGCTTTGTATGAGCAGGGTAGCGCTGTATAAAAAATTACTTTCTATAACGGGTAAGGCGCCGTTGGATTTTATCAGGACTATCCGCATGAAAAGGGCTGCTCAGTTAATGGAAAAAACCCAAATGACGGTTTCTGAAATTGCTTATGAAGTGGGTTTTAATAATCCTAAATATTTCTCTAAATTCTTTAAAAAAGAATTCAATAAACTCCCTTCAGAATATATTACTGCAAAAAGAAAAAAATAACCAACAGCAGAAAAAACACTCATATTCAACTAAAATAAAAAGCCAACCTCAAAGAGGTTGGCTTTTATAAAAACTATTCAAATATTTATTGTGGATCCTTGCTGAGATTGTAAGTATACAATCCTTCGTATCCTGGATAGAAACCATCGAACTTAATGTTATTACCGCCTTGTTGAATAGCATTGGCTAATTCATCTACGCTGCTAACTGCTTTTTCATTTACACGCAGAATTACAAAGCCGTCTTTCATTTTTGTTTGTGCATCAATAAGACCGTTTGCATTAATTTTCTTTACTACAACGCCACCTGTTTGTCCGTATTCACTTGCTTTTTTCTTGTCAAGGGTGGCAAAGTCTGCTCCAAATTCATCCAATGCTGAAACTTTAACGATGTCGTAGGTGCCGGTTTTGTTCTTTAAAGTAACCTTCGCTGTTCCTTCTTTACCATCTCTCAGGTAAGACACTGTAATTTTATCGCCTGGTTTTAACCTTGCAATCTGTTCAACCATTTCGTTGCCGGATGTTACAGGAAACCCGTTGATCTTTGTAATGTAATCACCTTTCTTAATACCAGCTTCTGATGCTGCGCCATCTTTGGCAGCTTCTCTTACAAATACGCCCAATCCTGATTTATATCCTTCTTTTTCTTTTTGTGAATCAGGCGCTTCATCAGGCAGATAACTTACACCAAGGTATGCTCTCTGTACAGTACCAAACTGAATAAGATCATTCACAATCTTTTTCACGATGTTTACAGGTATAGCATAAGAGTATCCTGCATAAGAACCGGTAGGTGAAGCAATGGCTGAATTGATACCGATTAATTCACCATTGGTGTTAATAAGTGCACCACCACTGTTTCCCTGGTTTACTGCAGCATCGGTTTGAATATAAGATTCAATAGGAGCCTGGCTTTTTTTACTGTTTAATCCAAGTGTTCTGCCTTTGGCGCTTATGATACCGGCCGTAACAGTAGTTTCTAAGTTCAAAGGATAACCTATAGCCAATGCCCATTGACCGATCTGCACATTATCTGAATTGCCATACAATATGAAAGGGAGATTTTTAGCATCTATTTTCAATACAGCAAGGTCGCTGCTTGGGTCAACACCTATAACTTTTGCGGTGTAAGATGTTTTGTTGTTTAGTCCAACTTTTATTTCAGTAGCGCCGTCCACCACGTGGTTATTTGTAATGATATAACCATCTTGGCTAACTACTACACCAGAACCTGATGCACGTTGAGGCATGCTGCGCATTTGCCCGTCACCACCAAAAAAGTCATCAAAAAAATCATCCGGCACTAAACCCTGGAATGGGTTGCTCCTGCGTGGAAGATTATTGCTAACCTGTTCTTTTCCTATTAATGTGGTAATATGTACTACTGCTGGTAATGCAGCTTTTGCCGGTTGTTCAAAATCTACCAAACCACCGGGATTATTGTTATTATTATTGCTATCAAACATCCCTGTATAATTCGCTGGTATTTTTACACCATCCTGGATAGCTACAGGTTTTGAATTGAAATGATTATAGCCGTACATTACTCCAAGAGAGGTAGCTCCGCTGATCAGTACGGTGAATAAAATTTGCTTGATTTTCATTGCCTATCAATGTTTATTGTTAACTAAATATACGCATCAATTTCTAATCAAAAGATATGCCTTTAACGCATGCGGTTGAAAAACCTGATAAAGTGACATTTTGCATGCTTTGCTTTAACAATTGATTAGGAAGAGCTTCGTTTTTAAATGTCTGATGTGAAATTACGACAGCATTCGTAATAGAAATGTTAAGGATTGTTAGGTCTTTGTAAACCAATTTAAACGATCAGAGAATACGTTTTCTAAGTAGTTTTATTTATACAGATTTTTCAGGAAGAGCATCGTGTCAATTCCATCTGCATAATCATTTAATTGTGGAGCCTGGGAGAACCCGAAGGGAAGTTTATCACTGCCGGCAATGCATTGTATCTCTTCGGGATTCAGACCTGCATATATCTCGTTTGTGTCATTGTAAAATTGATAGTTCAGTTGGCTGATGGCTGAAAAGACCGACTGGTTTTCTGACAGTATAATAGAACCATTGGTCATATAAAACTTCTGGTTCACTATATGCATTGCCAGGTTAAAATCATAGTTGTGTTTATACTTATGATTTTCTATTTGGGCATCATACTTCTTCAACGCTTCCAGCAACGGAATAAAATCATAATCTGCAGGAACAAATATTTTTGTAACACTTCTGCAGCCTAACCCAAAATACATACAAATATCATCTGCCAGGTTTTCAAGATCATGATTGCTTTCTGTACCTTTTATAATGGCAACAGAAGTTCTGTTTTTCCGGATAATATGAGGATATTTGCGGAAATAATATTCAAAATACCTTGCTGAATTGTTGGAGCCTGTGGCAATATATGCATCACAGCCCTTTAGCAAATCTCTGAATTCAACATGCGATGACACTTCACTATTCCATTCTGTCATTTTTTCAACCAAATGTTTTAAGAGCACATTGTCTTTCGAAGATAGTTTGATGGTTTGCTTATGACCCTGAATAAACGTGCACAAAAAATCATGAAATCCTACCAAAGGAATATTGCCTGCCATCGTAATTCCTACATTTGCTGTTTGTTCATTTTCAGCAGGAACCCTGTATTCGGTTATCCATTGCTGAAGTTTTGCTGCATCAAGAAAAGATTGAGCTATTTGCTGTATGGCCACATCAATAAATGCTGGAGTAAACCATGCATTATAGTGGCTGGCTCTCTCTTTTGCAGTGTTCCAGTCAGTATTATCGCTAAGTATATATTGTTGAAGATTTGAAAGAAGCTCCGTACGTTGATGTAAATTCAGCATTGATTATTAATTCAGATGTAACTATCTTTGAGCTGCAAATCTAATTGCAAAAAATCACCCGTAAAATTGTAAAATTGGTATGGCTATAAAAATTACAGACGAATGTATTAATTGCGGGGCTTGTGAACCTGAATGTCCTAACAATGCAATATATGAAGGAGGTGTGGAATGGGCGCTTGCAGATGGTACTACAGTAAAAGGCGAATTTACGTTAATGGATGGCACACAAATAAACGCTGATCAGCGGTTTGAACCCATTAGTGTGGATACTTATTATATAGTTCCTAATAAATGTACAGAGTGCCAGGGCTTTCATGAGGAGCCACAGTGTGCCGCAGTTTGTCCTGTAGATTGTTGTGTGCCCGACGAAATGTATAGAGAAACAGTAGAAGAATTGATGGCAAAAAAAGAAAAATTACACTTTTGAATATGATTTTAAAAGTGTAACTTAGAATGTGCTTTATTTGTAACACTGAAGATTTAATTAATTCGATCAATATTTTCTGCATGGTGCGCAAGCATCATAATTTAGACGGGTGATATTTCCCGTTTCTGGGTGAAGGCATGAAGATGTTCCTTCACCCTTTTTTCATCTTTATATTTTTCTATTATGGCCAAGCATTTATGTATTGCAGCACTGGTAATGTTGCTGCTCACTGCCTGTAAAGACTATCGTTTTAAAAAAGAGGAGGAGAGAATAAAAGCTTTAAATGAAATACAACAAACCGATGTTGACTTTTCAAACAGATCGAAAGAGGCCGGAATGAAAAAAGCATTCCTGGAATATATGCGCAACGATGGCGTTTTACTCAGGCCAGGCAGAATGCCTATCATAGGAGCATCCGCGGTTGAATTTATAAGCAATGTAAATGATACCTCTTTTTCACTCACCTGGCAACCGCAGGGAGCGGATGTTTCACAGTCGGCAGATATGGGATATACTTATGGCATTTACAGTATGAAGATGGGAGATTCATTGTTTAAAGGAACGTATGTTACCATCTGGCAGAAAGAAGACGGTAAATGGAAATTTTCCCTGGATACCGGCAATGAAGGGACGGGAGAGTAGTTGTTAGAGATGAATACTAAAAAGTTGTTTCTTTGCATGCAAAATCAGCACAATACATCATATGAAACCCAATATTGCTTTTGTTACCGGTGGCTATTCAGGCGAAGCCGTTATTTCTTATAAAAGTGCCATTACTATTGAAAACAACCTGGATAAAGATAAATACAATATATATAAGATAGATATTACGCTTGATGGTTGGTTTTATACCGCTGGCAACAAAAAAGTATCCGTTACTAAAGATGATTTTTCTATAAATGTGGATGGAAATAAAATCACATTTGATGCAGTATTGATTGGTATACATGGCACACCTGGCGAAGACGGCAAACTGCAAGGATATTTTGACATGCTGAATCTGCCTTATACGTCGTGTGACGCTGCCACTTCTGCTCTTACCTTTAATAAACGTTATACGGTAGCCGTGGCCGATTTCAGCGGTATAGCAGTAGCTCGTTCGGTTTTATTGATAAAAAACCAGTTTGACAGTGCCGATGAAGAAGTAAAAGATCTCAAATTTCCCGTGTTTGTAAAGCCTAACAATGGCGGATCAAGTATCGGGATGTCAAAAGTAAATCAGCATTCAGAAGAATTAGGAAAAGCGGTAGCCAAAGCCTTTAACGAAGATGACCAGGTTTTGGTAGAAGAATTTATTAAAGGCAGAGAATTCACCATTGGTGTATTCAAAACAAAAAATGACATTGTTACATTGCCTATTACTGAAGTTATCAGCAAAAAAGAATTTTTTGATTACGAAGCCAAATACACGGCGGGTATGTCAACGGAAATAACTCCTGCACAAGTAGAGGAGGGAATTGCGGAACAGGTAAGAACCAATGCACGCAAAGTGTATAAAATATTTAATTGCAGAGGTATTGTGCGGATGGATTTTATTTATCATGAAGATAAAAAAGCGCCCTTTTTACTGGAGATTAATACAGTGCCAGGCCAAAGTGAAGCGAGTATAGTTCCTCAACAGGTAAAAGCCATGGGATGGACTTTAAAGTCTTTTTATTCAGCCCTTATTGATGAGGCGTTGTTATATAAACGTGAAGGTTAAAGTTTAATTTATTTCATGTGGATTTGAAGTTTTAGTTTTATAAGATTAATAAAGTATGTTCAAAGCAATAACGCAACGTCCTTTCTGGGTTAATTTACTTGTTGCAATAGCCATTCTTTTTCTGCTGTTTTTTTTGTTCCTGCAATCGCTTCAGTTTTTTACCCATCATGGTTCATATCTTAAAGTACCTGATGTAAATAATAAAAATATTAAAGAAGCAACCGATTTGCTCAACAAGCAAGGCTTTGAAGTAATGGTACAGGATTCTGTTTATTATGATACATTAGCACCTTTAGTAGTGGTAAAACAATTTCCGGAGCCAGATGCATCTGTAAAAGTAAACCGCATTGTATACCTAACCATAAACAGGGCAGTACCTCCCGAAATTGAAATGCCCAACCTGGTAGGCATGAGTTTTAGAAGTGCACAACTGGAATTAAAGGCGCGTGGGCTTAAATTGGGAGATACATCCTATAAGCCCGACATAGCAAAAAATTCGGTACTGGAACAACTGTATAAAAATACAACCATAAAACCCGGCACAAAAATTACCATGGGAACCACTATTTCGCTTGTCTTGGCTGCAGGAGTGGGAAATGAAGATATGATGGTGCCAGATCTTTTTGGGATGACATATGAAGAGGCAAAGGCAATGCTGGATGCTAATAACATTATTTTGGGGAATATAGGAGCCGATGGAGAAATAAAAGACACGGCCGCTTCCTATGTTTCAAGACAGCAGCCTCCCCGTTATAACGACGACGGCACCCCTAACAGGATACGCCCGGGTCAAATGGTAGATATATGGATTTCGCTTACCAGACCCGAAAAGAGAAGCAACGATAGCACAAATGCTACACCTGCTGTACCGGCAACTGGCGATAAACAATATTAATTGGCAAAAATTTTATTATGCAAACTATTTCAATCGAAGAAGTAAAAAACAGGTTAGACGCGGGCGAAAAGCTAAACCTTGTTGATGTGAGAGAGCCATTTGAAAATGCGGAGTTTAATATTGGCGGAAAACTTATACCGTTAGGTAATATAAGAAACATGCAGTTGGAAGAGTTGGAGGATCTTAAACAGCAGGAAGTAATAATATATTGTCGTAGCGGTAATAGAAGCGGTCAGGCCTGTATGTTTCTGGAACCTCTTGGATTCACCAATGTAAAAAACCTTACTGGAGGCATGCTGGCCTGGCAGGATAAATTTGCCGAATAGGTTGTAGAAATAAACCTGCAGAAAAAAACGATAAGTTACAGGTAACAAATGCAACCAGTCTGGATATTAAAGCGTCCTTCTACAGTGTGAAATACGAATTTTAAAAATAAGGTATATGATCAAAAAATTACCTTACAATAGAAAGTGTAGAAGAAACTTGTTTTATCTGTTTTTTTGTTACATCTTTGCCCCATTACATAATAATAGGCAAACAAACACCCCAATTCCTATTTAGCTGATGTTGAACTTATCCTGTTCAATTTTGTTTCTTCCAGTATCAATGTAGAAATACCCTTGTTTGAAGAAAATATTTTAAACTTTCCTTCTTAATTCCAGTGTTGTATTTAAAGCCATTCCCGATTGTTAGTTTATCCGAAAATATAATACTGTACTGAGTTTATGAAAATTTTTTACAATAGACCTTTCATCGTTCCCCGCTGGATTATTTTGATGGCAGATACTGCTATCGCCACCTGTTCTTTTGTTTTGTCTTACTTTATTTTACAGGAGTTCCGTTTTCCGGTACTTATCCGCGGTCATTTTTTCATCTATGCAGGTTTATTCAGTGCCACTTCAATGGCAGTATTTTACCTGATGCGTATTTATAAGGGGCTCATCCGCTATTCAAATACAAAGGACATGTTCAGGATATTCTCTGCCGTGCTTGCGGTAAGTTTATTATATCCTGTTGTTTCTGAGCTGGTTGCACACCGTATCTATCATATTCCAGCATTGGATATGCCAACATTACTGGTGCTTAACTTCTTTATTAGTTCTTCCTTACTCATTATGCTGCGTACTTCTATTAAAGAAGTATATATATTGGCAAAAGGATCTGTTTTATCAAACGTAAAGAAGGTTTTGGTGTATGGTTCTGATCAAAAGGCCATTTTCTTAAAACAAGCTATTGAAGAAGCAGGAAACGGAAAAGTAATTGTAAGCGGTTTTATCCAGTCTGGAGGTAAAAAGATCAATAGTAATATTGAGCAGAGAAGAGTATATGATTCCCGTGAACTGGCTGATTTACATAAGAAATTTAATATAGATAAGGTAATATTACCCAATACACAGTCTGGCAATGCTGAATTGAGAGATGTGATTGACCGTTGCTTAAACCTGGGCATCCAGGTACAAACGGTTCCACCATCAGAACAGTGGATCAGCGGTAAGCTGAGCCTTGGTCAGATCCAGGATCTGAAAATTGAAGACCTTCTTCCCCGTAAGCCTATCCAGATCAACAATCATCTTGTTTCAAAAGAAATATTTGGTAAAAGAGTACTTATTACGGGCGCAGCAGGTTCTATAGGCTCTGAAATAGCCAGGCAGGTAATGTCTTATAATCCTGAGATGGTAATTCTTTGTGATCAGGCAGAATCTCCTTTGCATGAAATTCAGCTTGAACTGGAAGAGCAATACCCTTCTTTAAAGATCAAGACTTTTATTGCCAGTATCAGGAATTTGAGAAGAATGATCCTTCCTTTTAAAGAGTACCGTCCGCATATAGTTTTCCATGCCGCAGCTTACAAGCACGTGCCAATGATGGAAAAATATCCTGAAGAAGCTATCCTTACCAATGTAATGGGTACAAGAAATATGGCGGATCTGTCAGTATGTTTTGGTGTAGACAAGTTTGTAATGATCTCTACCGATAAGGCGGTTAACCCAACTAATATAATGGGTGCTTCTAAGAGAATTGCTGAAACATATGTTCAGTCTCTGAATAATGCATCTGTGAATCCTCCTGCTACAGAATTCCTTTCAGGATTAGTACAGGATGGTGATGATGAAACATTGATGGTACCTGCAAATAATAAAACTAAATTTATTACTACCAGGTTCGGTAATGTGTTGGGTTCAAATGGTTCTGTTATCCCCCGTTTCCGTTCACAGATCCAGCAAGGCGGCCCCATAACAGTTACGCATCCTGAAATTACCCGTTATTTCATGACGATTCCTGAAGCAGTTCAGTTGGTGTTAGAAGCAGGAACAATGGGTAACGGTGGTGAAATATTTGTATTCGACATGGGACAACCTGTAAAGATTGCTGATCTCGCAGTAAACATGATCAAGCTTGCTGGTCTGGTACCAGGAAAAGATATCAATATTGTTTATTCTGGATTACGTCCGGGTGAAAAGTTGTACGAAGAGTTATTGAATGAGAAAGAAAAGACCTTGCCTACACATCATGAAAAAATCAAGATCGCTAAAGTAGTATCAAGATCTTATAAAGAAGTGTTGAATGATATTGAAGCCCTTACTGATTTATGCAAGCAAGGTGATCATTATAAGCTGGTAGGAAAGATGAAATTGATTATTCCTGAATTCATCAGCAACAACTCAGAGTTTGCAAAACTGGATGAAGTGAAACCGAAGAAAAAAGTGTTGTTTGTTCCTGCATTTTCTGAGTCAATAAAAGTGAACTAAAAAAAATCTTTAATAGTAAAAGGGTGAAGCATTTGTTTCACCCTTTTTTTGCTTTACACTGCAGGAACTTATTGGTGCTTCTGGATGAGTATGATAGATTAAGTTTGAAGTGAGCTACCTTTTTATTGACGTCACTATTACGGAAAAATGTAGTGACTGATAATAACAACGGGGATAAATACATACACAGAAGCAATCATACCCAATGTAAGAAGAGATGGATATATCCCGGATCTCAGTATTAATATTTCAATTGGCTTTCTTGGCAATACGGCCATCTTCATCAATAACAATCACTAATATCTAAACACCGCCGAAATTTTGTTAGTGTATTGTGGCATACCAGGAATAGTAATGGTTGTGGTTATCTTATTCAACCTTTTGTGTGCTGTTTCAAAAACCGTTTCTTCAATTTTGTCTACAAATTCTTCCGCTGTGCCTATTTTTACTTTACGTATAATTTTCTTAGGCAATTTATGTGCACTGCTCAATACGGGAAGGTTGTAAATGGTGTAGTTTTCAGAGAGCGTGGGTTCAATATAAATCAGCGGATCAAAATTTATTTCTTCAGAAAAACTTTCTACCACGTGGGTAAACACTGAGTTGCCGGATTGCGTAACAACAGAAGCAAGTTCGCCTTGTGTATTGTACTGATATTGACTGCTGGCTTTTAATACTGTTCCTGCTTCATCCGTACTATAATGTTTCAGCGTGATTAGTTTACCGGCTGGGGTGTAGCCATATTCCATTGTATAACTGGTAGGGATAGATGCTTCCCTCGCTGTATTAATATAATGAGATACATTTGAACCGTTGTAATAAAAAACATTTTTATACCATGAGCGATCATCATACATTTCTTTAAATTGTTTACCTGTCCAGTTGAATACAGTCGTGCTCACAATGTTCTGAAAACGATAATCAATCTTTACTAAATTACTGTCTGTATTATATTCCATTATTGCAGTAGTGCCATTATCCCATTCAATTGATCGCACCAGTGCTCTTTTTGCAGTGTCCTTAACCGGACCAGGTATTTCATTGTCATCTTTTCTGCAACCTGTGCTGCATAACAAAACAATCAGTACTACTCCTGTAAAATATTTAAGTATCATGTATTTTTTTTTGATTGTGCTTTATTAAGATAGGAGTTTTGCCTATTCAGCACACTGACCTGCACGGATACACGAACGTTGCATTCATTTGCATTGCAAACGCTGTTAAATTCCAAATATAAAAATGCAAAGCCTGAACTTGTCTTGAGTACAAGTATTCAGCTGTCAGTTTTGATTCAACCTTAGTGTGCAACAACCACGCAGTAACTACTGGCTTTTGTATTTGCCCTTTCTTTCTGTATCTCTGTTGTTGATGGCTTTTGGTGTAGATACGTTGCTGATAAAAAGTTATGGAGTTGCTGCCTGCTTTCGTTTGCTAATTCAGCGCTTTTATTTTAATACTCCGGTAACTCACTTCATTGCCATGATCCTGTAAAAGAATATAACCTTCTTTTGCTTCACCAAAATGATCCCATTTTTTATATTTGCTGATCTCAACAAGTTTACGATAAGCTTCGGAACCTCTTTCATACTCCAAAACTTTCTGACCATTCAGATAATGCTCAACATGGTTGTTTGGATATACAATGATTCTCCCGGTATTCCATTCTCCTATATCATGAATAGCATTGGATGGTTTGTGTGCGGTAATGAGGTCATATAAAGAAGAAAGTGTTCTATTGCCGTCCCTTCCCATTTTAGCATCAGGATGCCGTTCATCATCTAATACCTGGTATTCCAAACCAATGGCTGAACCTGTATTGTTTTCCGAGAGTGTTACAAAATATTTTACACCACTGTTAGCGCCCGGAGTAAGCTTAAAATCAAACGAAAGATCAAACGCACTGTATTTATCAGTAGTAACTATATCGCCACCATTTGTTGATTCAGATCCTTCGGATGACAATACGGTGATTGTGCCATTTTCTATTCTCCATCCTTTTTCAGGAAAGCCCTTTTTATATGCGCCGGTCCAGCCCTTTGAACTAACGCCATCAAACAATAATTTCCAACCATTGGCTTTCTCACTATCAGTAATTGTATTCGGATGATTGCTTAGTACGTATATATTTGCGGGAAATGGAGCAGGAGTAAGATTCGCAGTTTTAATCCTGATGTTTTTCCAGTATATTTTTTTGCCTGCGTCTTCTGTACGACTTATTCCATGCACCTGTAGCGCTATAAAACCTTTGCTGTCTTGGTCGTCAAGCATATAAGCGGTAGGCACATTATTAACCCATGTTTTAATGGTATTGCCAATGCATTCTATTTTTACTTTATTAAATACACCACGCTTATATGCTTTTTTAGCAGCAACATTTAAATCTAAGGGATAAAGCCATCCTCTTCTTCCTTCATCATAAATACCACCTGTCCATGATCGTGGAGAATTATCTAACTCGTATTGATAACCGAAAACTTTGCCTTTATTATTATTTCCCTGTGCATCAAAATGACTTCTGAACTGAATGCCCGAATTGCTGCCGGTATCTGCCATCATTACTTCCAGTTCCAGAATAAAATCGCCATATTCTTTTTCCGTTACCAGGAAGCTGTTGGGAGAAGCGGCTGCAGTAATGCCTGTAATAGCTCCTTTTTCTATTTTATATTCAGCATTGCCACACATTTTCTTCCATCCGCTAAGGCTTTTTCCGTCAAACAACATAGTCCATTGATTGTTTTGAGCAATGCTATACAACGAACAGAAAACCAGCAATAAAACGGTAGCTACAATGCGAATTTTTTTCATACTATATTTTTTAGGCGGGGCCAATTTATTTATAAAGTATGTGATTAAAAAAAATGATAATCCAGATTGATAATTAGTTCTTGATAACAGAAGTTTTAATGCCATCCATCAAGGTCTTCCAGGACAGGTAAAACATGGAGCGGGTAGTATCTCTTTTGAAATCTACTTCGGCTATTCGTGGAGGTTCGTTCCTGCTTGGGTTGTTATCTTTTATAAGAATGTTGGCGCCAAAACTGGCCAATTTCTTTTTCTTTAATTCTTTTGTTTCTTCATCTTTTTTAAGAACAGAAATTTTTAAATCATTATATAACAGTTTAACAGTTCCGGCCATTCCATAGTTGTCTGCTTTAAAATTAAAATCGAGTGCCCGGATGGTTCCCTTTTCAATCTTAGCACCTCCTAAAGGTTCAGCAATTTCATTTACACCTCTTGCATCCAATGAACCCAGGTGTCCTTTTAAGTCGAATCTTCCTTTCTTATTAAATAAATAAAAGGTCCAGTACGTCTGAGCCATATACCTGTTCAAAAAAAGCCCATTTACTTCAGCCGTCATTTCCTCCGCATTACCTTTCTTAACAGGCTGGTTGGTTATGTTTTTGAAATTCGCGTTCAGATGCGTAAATATTACTTTACCAATTTTCTGCATGATTCTTCCTTTTTCTTTATACTCAACGTAAGTATTTTTTAAGCTCAATGTATTTATAGTAACAGGCAAAGGAATTTTAGCAACATCCTGCTGTGGATAAGTGCCTATCCTGTTCTTGTGATCATGAGGCAGGGTCATGTCACGGTAAATCTTTATAGAGGAGTTAGTCATTACAATATTATCCGCCTCAATTTTTTCATTAAAAAGTTCTTGAAAATTTATCTGGTTTATTTCAATATTGTCCATACTTATATTATACCTGTCGGCCGCCACAGCTTTTTTACGGGCATAAGTTTCTTCGTCAAGTGTGGGCATTATCCTAAAACGCGCTGCCCTGGTATTTTTTTCATCTGAGTTGAGTGCTATGCTATCTGCCTCATAATTATAATAGCCATTGCTGCTTGACCACGAAAGTTTCTTGCAATTTATTTGCAGGTGATTGGCAAAAAGTAACCTGTTCTTTTCGAGGTTGGATGTGCTATCCACTGATACATCCCTCAGTTCTATATAAGTATCCAGCATCTGCAGCTTTTCTTTCCCGGTTATGAGATCTCGGGTTATAATTTTTGCGCCTGTAATTAAAAAAGTATCAAGCTTAATAAGCTGAAGGTTGCCGAGTATTTCCCTGTAAACTTCGCTTTGAGGAACATTTTTTGACGCGTCTTTTCCCTTATGCGTATAAATAATATCAATTACCGGATTGCTGATGTGAAGCTTGGTACCAATAATTTCTTTTGTTATCAGTGCCTGTGGCGTTTGTACGCCTGTAGCTATTATACTTGGGATTGTTATGTGAAATAAAACCGCTGGTATATCTTTTTTATTGTGTATAGCCAGGTATCGCGCTGTATCATAATTGAGCGTGAGATTGGTAACCGAGAGATTGCCTGCTACCTCATCCATTTTCATATCGTCATAATGGATGGTGTATAGTTTTTCACTTTTACTTTCCACTACGGTTTTTACTTTATCGCGGATAAACTCCTTTTTTATTGCATTCCAGTAAATAATTACCAATGCAACTGCTGAAAGAAGAACCAATAAAATGGTTGCCGCTATAACTTTTCCCCTTGGTGTAGATGTTGCTTTTTTTATTTTACTTCTAAGGGGAATCGGCATAGTGACTAATTTTTTAACAATTAAAATATGATGTACTATAAGAAAGGGATGCCTTTTTCAGACAACCCTTTCTTATTATCATAAACGAAGCGCAAACGTTATAAACTTTCTATCCACTTGATGACCTGCTCTTTCGTTTGCCCGGCTTTTTTTTGTATCCTGCCAAGCAACTCATCATCCTTACCATCCTCGTATAATAGATCATCATCCGTTAAATTGGCGTATTTCTGTTTTACTTTACCTTTTACTTCGTTCCAGTTTCCTTTTAATTTTAATTTCCATGTTTCCATAACTCATTATTTAAAATATAAAAATGCTATCATCTCAATTCTTAGTCAGTAGCCCCTCTTATTACGCGTAGCAAAACAGCAATAATTGCGATAACCAATAAAATGTGAATAATGCCTCCTGCATGATAACCCAGGAAGCCAATTGCCCATGCAATTACCAGGATAACTGCAATAACATATAAAAGGTTGCCCATACTAAATGATTTAAAAGATGAATTAATTATTTGTAATAGATGTTTAAAATATTCTGCCAAAAAATTAAATACCATTAAACATCAGCTTTTGATAGGCATTAGGCTTAAATCATAAAATTTTCAAACCAATTTAACCTGTAAATGAGCAATATGTTCTACATTATGAGGAAGAAAATGTCGCATGAATAGTTGGGGAAAATTAACCCCGATGTGATTATTCTATACCACGCCGATATTTTGTAACAACCTGTTTTTACAGGTAACAGGTTTAAAATGTTTTGGCAGGATTTTATAAGCTGATTGTACGTATTTCGAATTATAACTGCATGACCATATTAAATATATTGAGACGGACGGTAATTCAGAAGCCACTGGTAAACAGTGGCTTCTGGATATAAAGTAAGAATATCGGTCTTTCAGATTTTATTGATAACTAATTAGTTTATTTTTAATAATCAATTACCATAATAATTCATAAACCATGGCTAATAGAATTTTAATTATTGATGACGACATGGATATGTGTGCTTTATTAAGCCGCTTTTTGCAACGTAAAGGATTTGAAACAGACACTGCTTACACGGGTAATTCGGGAATAGCAAAGTTTAAGGAACATCAGTTTGATATTGTATTGTGCGATTTTCGTTTGGGCGATAAAGAAGGTTATGATGTGTTGAGAGAAATAAAGCTTGTTAAGCCTTCAGCAACAGTAATTATTATTACAGGATACTCAGATATTAAAACGGCAGTTGATATTATTAAGCAGGGAGCGTTTGATTATATTACAAAACCGTTGATACCGGACGAGGTATTAAATGTGATAAAAAAATCACAGGAGCAGTCTGCAGCAAGAAGTAGTGGAGCTGTTGGCGGCGGAAATGCGGTAAACACTTCTAAGCCAAAAGCGGGACAGGCAGCACAGGATGATGAATACCTGGTTGGTAAAGATCCATCAACAAAAGAACTGTATAAGCAAATAAAGCTGGTTGCACCTACGCCTTATAGTGTTATTATTTATGGAGAAAGCGGTACCGGAAAAGAAGTAATCGGGAAAACTATTCATCAGTATTCTGATAGAAGTAACAAGCCATTTATAGCGCTCGATTGTGGCACCCTTTCAAAAGAGTTGGCCGGGAGTGAATTGTTTGGCCATATGAAAGGTTCTTTTACAGGAGCCATCAGTGATAAAGAAGGCCATTTTGAAATGGCAAATGGTGGAACAATTTTTTTGGATGAAGTAGCCAATCTTTCCATAGATGTACAGGCAACTTTATTAAGAGTAATACAGGAAAGAAAATTTAAAAGGGTAGGAGGTACAAAAGAAATGAACCTTGATATAAGGGTAATTGTTGCGTCGAATGAAAATTTGCAGGATGCTTACCGCAAAGGCAAATTCAGAGAAGATCTTTTTCACCGGTTCAATGAATTCTCTATACATATACCTGCATTGAGAGATCGAAAAGAAGATATTTTACCTTTTGCTGATTTCTTCCTCAAAAAAGCCTGTGATGAATTAGGTAAAGAAATAGAAGGATTTAATGAAGAAGTCTTGAATCTTTTTGCGAACTACTCTTGGCCAGGTAATTTACGTGAGTTCAGGAATGTTATAAGACGAGCGGCACTATTGACAAGTACACCACTTATAAATGCATCTGTACTTCCCCAGGAAATTATAAAACCAATGGCAATGACTGTTGAAAAGACAGCAGAGCCACAGATTGTACCATCTCCATTAAAAAACCCTGATCTGAAAGAGGCTGCTTCACAGGCCGAATATGATACAATACTGAAAGTATTGAAACAGGTAAATTACAATAAGACAAAAGCCGCTGAAATTCTTAAGATTGATCGTAAAACTCTTTATAACAAAATAAAGGATTACGAAACGCAAAAACAGGTAGAGAGCTAAGCTGTTTCTTTTTTGCCTGATAATGGAATAAAATCAGGGATTGTTTCTAATACTTTGAAATCATGTAACGATCTTTCAAACCCGAAAGAATGCAGTCCATTTGTTATTACAAGATATTTTACGGCTAATGACATGTTGTAACGAAGTGTTTGTTCAACAGTTTTAATGTTAAGCTCAACATCCATCGCTTTGCATTCTACTATCATTAATGCCTTCGCGTTTTGATCATATACAATAATGTCGCATCGTTTTTTTAAATCTCCCAGATAAATTTCTTTTTCAACAGCAATAAGAGCAGGCGGATATTTTTTTATCTGTAGCAGATACTGTAAAAAATTTTGTCTTACCCATTCTTCAGGTGATAGATTTATCCACTGCTTCCGTACTGGATCAAAAATAACTTCCTTTTCGCCCCTCGTTTCTATTTTATATTCATAAACGGGGTATTCAATTTTAATCATACATAATCATGAATTTGCTAAATTAGCTAAATAAAGGAGTATGAATACAAAAGAACAGATTGTTGAAAACTGGTTGCCGCGCTACACCGGTGAAAAATTGAAAAATTTTGGTAAATATGTATTGCTTACCAATTTCAGCAATTATGTAGACCTGTTTGCCAAATGGAATAAAGTGCACGTGGTAGGAAGAGACAAACCAATGCCCTGCGCTACCGCAGATGGAATAACCATTATTAATTTCGGTATGGGTAGTCCTGGCGCTGCAACCATAATGGATCTTTTAACTGCTATTCAACCCAAGGCAGTATTATTTTTAGGAAAATGCGGTGGCTTAAAAAAGAGAAATAAAATTGGCGACCTGATACTTCCTATTGCAGCTATCAGAGGAGAGGGAACATCCAATGATTATTTTCCTGTAGAAGTGCCTGCCTTGCCTGCATTCGCGCTTCAAAAAGCTACTTCCACCACTATAAGGGATTATGGTGTGGACTATTGGACAGGAACTGTATATACAACCAACAGGAGGGTGTGGGAACATGATGAGGAATTTAAAAAATACCTCCAGAAAATAAGAGCCTATGCTATTGATATGGAAACTGCTACTATATTTTCGGTTGGTTTTTATAATAAAATACCTACGGGGGCATTGTTGCTTGTAAGCGATCAGCCTATGATACCCGAAGGTGTAAAAACTGCCGAAAGCGATAAAAGTGTTACCACCCAGTATGTAGAGAATCATATAAAGATCGGGATTGGTTCGTTAAAGCAACTGATCAACGATGGAATGACAGTGCGACATTTAAGATTTTAAACAGACATTATGAAATATGTAAGCTTAGCTTTTCTTATAATGTTATTTGCATGTAAGAGTGCACAAAAAATGAACGCTGATGTATTAAAAGGCAGGCTGGTTGTAAATGAGTTATGTGGGCATTACATAGTTGAATTAATTTCCGGGCAAATGGATACTGCAAAACTGGCTGTTGACTGGCATGATGAAAAACGCAACACAACATACAAGCAATCTTTCTCAATAAAGAATGTGTGCAGTTTTGGAAAAGCCGCACTAAAGGAAGGAGATGTGTTTTCGTTTAAGGTTGATAGTGATACTCCCCCCGAAGTTTGCGCAGTATGTATGGCATACTATCCCACGCCACAACAATCAGTTGCTGTTAAAGAAATAAATAAAATAACTCCCTGATAAATATTCTTAATTGGCAGATTCGTTGTTATCAATAAATAATCTAAGTGTTGATTTTGTAACCGATACATCGGTTACACATGCATTAAATAATATCAGCTTTGAGGTAAACAAAGGAGAGATCGTAGCAGTAGTAGGAGAGTCAGGCTCTGGCAAATCAGTAACCTCATTATCAATTCTGCAATTGATGGCTTCACCACCCGCTGTATATACGCAGGGAGAAATAATTTTTTACAGTAATAATAAAATATCTGAAAATGTACTGCAACTGCCGGATGTTTCTTTAAGAAATATCAGGGGCAATAAGATCTCCATGATTTTCCAGGAACCAATGACTTCGCTTAATCCATTGTTTAGTTGTGGAAACCAGGTAATGGAAGTCATTCTTCTTCATCAAAAATTAACGGCGAAAGAAGCACGAAAAAAAGTAGTTGAACTTTTCAGTAAGGTACAGTTGCCAGAACCTGACAAAATATTTGATCGTTTTCCTCACGAAATAAGTGGTGGACAAAAGCAAAGAGTGATGATTGCGATGGCGATTAGTTGTGAGCCTGAACTGCTCATTGCTGATGAACCTACAACGGCGTTAGATGTAACGGTACAAAAAAGCGTCTTACAATTGATCAGGCAGCTCCAGCTTGAGAAAAATATTTCGGTGATATTTATTACACACGATTTAGGATTGGTGGCTGAGATTGCTGATAGAGTAGTGGTGATGTATAAGGGAAACATTGTAGAGCAGGGAAAAGTAACTGCGATTTTTTCAAATCCTCAGCATCCCTATACAAAAGCATTGCTGGCATGCCGCCCTTCATTGCATGCAAAAGGTGAAAGGTTGCCGGTGGTAAGCGACTTTATGGAATTAAACAATGAAGGTGTTATTGTAGAAAAGAAAGATGCAGATGCTTTATACATAAAGCAACACTCCTTGCAATTACCTGCAAAAAATATCAGCCACACGAGTGATATACCATTACTGCAGGTAAAAAATATAAGTGTGATCTTCCCTCATAAAAAGAAATTATTTGCAAGGTCACAGCAGTATACCAAAGCGGTGAGTGACGTTAGTTTCGAAATATATAAGAGAGAAACTGTTGGACTTGTAGGTGAATCAGGTTGCGGGAAAACTACACTGGGAAGAAGTATCCTGAGATTGCTAGAACCAACTACGGGAGATGTTATGTTTAATGGAAAAAACCTAAGAACACTTACTGATGCTGAAATGCGTAGTGAAAGAAAACATATGCAGATCATTTTCCAGGATCCATATTCTTCCTTAAATCCAAGGCTTACAGTAGGCAATACTATTGCGGAGGCAATGATGGTGCATAGCATCGGAAAAGACGCAGCGGAACGCCGTGAAATGATTGGAGAGATCCTTAAAAAAGTAGATCTGAAACCGAAGCAATACGATAATTATCCACATGAGTTCAGCGGAGGACAACGGCAACGCGTAGGGATAGCAAGGGCATTAGCGTTGAATCCTTCTTTTATTATTTGTGATGAATCTGTTTCTGCGCTCGATGTGAGCGTTCAGGCGCAAGTGCTCAATCTCCTCAATGATCTGAAAGCGGAATATGGTTTTTGCATGCTCTTTATCTCACACGATCTTTCGGTAGTGCGTTATATCAGTGACCGTGTGCTGGTAATGCACAAAGGTATTATAGTGGAGGCGGGAAGAACTGAGGAGATATACAATAACCCTCTACAGGACTATACTAAGAAATTGATAGCCGCATCACCTAAATAATGTAAGCGGGAAAGTATTTGTGATAATGGGGAAAATAATTTCTGAGCTTTCGATATTTATTTCCTTACCTTTGCCCGCTGTTAAAGCAGCTATTACATGAAACCTGGTACCGTAAGATCAGGTTCAGGCTAAATACTCACACTTGTTTCCCGGTAAGTTTCATGTGAATGCAAAAAAATAATAAAGATTCAAATGAAGCTATCTCAATTCCGTTTTGACCTTCCTCTCAATTTAATTGCACAGCATCCAGCCAAAAAAAGAGAAGACGCCCGTATGATGGTGGTAAACCGTACAACCGGAAATATTGAAAACAAGCATTTCCGCGACATACTGGACTATTTTGATGATAAGGATGTTTTTGTAGTAAATAATACCAAAGTTTTCCCTGCGCGTATGTATGGGCGTAAGGAAAAAACAGGAGCTAAGATAGAAGTATTTTTGCTTCGTGAACTGAATCACCAGAACAAACTCTGGGATGTTATTGTTGATCCCGCAAGAAAAATAAGAGTAGGTAACAAACTATATT
Source organism: Agriterribacter sp. (assembly GCA_047600465.1). Lineage (GTDB taxonomy): Bacteria > Bacteroidota > Bacteroidia > Chitinophagales > Chitinophagaceae > Agriterribacter. The sequence goes on along the minus strand of JASGKU010000003.1, from coordinate 298,558 downwards.
TTGGTGATGCGGAAGACCTGGTAGCTGAAGTAATTGATAACACCACTTCCCGCGGACGTACTATCCGTTTTCTTTTTGATGGAACGGATGAAGAATTTAAGCAAGTACTCAATACACTTGGCGAAACACCTCTTCCTAAGTATATTAAACGTAAACCCGATGAGGAAGACAGGGAACGTTACCAAACAGTATATGCAAAGCATGAGGGCGCGGTTGCTGCTCCAACGGCTGGGTTACATTTTAGCATTGAGTTGATTAAACGTCTTGAAATTAAAGGCATCCGCTTTGCGGAAGTAACCCTGCATACTGGCTTAGGTACATTCCGCCCTATAGAGGTAGAAGATTTGAGCAAACATAAAATGGACGCAGAATATTACCGTATTGAAGAAAAATCCTGCGCTATTGTAAATAAAGCAAGATTAGGCGGAAATAGAATTTGTTCCGTAGGAACTACCACAATGAGGGCTTTGGAAAGTTCTTTTACTTCTGATAAGTTATTAAAGCCATCAGAAGGATGGACAAACACTTTTATCCATCCTCCTTACAACTTTTCTATTGCAGATTCATTAATTACTAATTTTCATTTGCCTAAAACAAGTCTTTTAATTATGACCTGTGCATTTGCAGGTTACGACCTTGCAATTGAGGCTTACAAAAAGGCTATTAAAGATAAGTATCGCTTTTTTAGTTATGGAGATGCAATGTTGGTTATTTAGAACCAACATTGTTTTTTAATAAGGGTTACTTTTATTGAAGGAGTGCAAGTTCTACTCTTCTGTTCATTGCTCTTCCTTCATCAGTAGCATTGTCTGCCACAGGATCATCAATTCCGTTGGCTGAAAGCAACACCTGGTTTTCTTTTACGCCAAGCTCTACCATGTACTTTTTAATGTCGTCGGCACGTAACCATGATATTTTCTCATTGTAACCTTCGCTTCCGCGGATGTCTGCAAAACCAGCTATACTGATCCTGAGGGTACTGTCAAAAATCAATTTATCAGCATATTGCAAAATGGTATTGAACTGTTCGGTATCAAGTGCATTGTGCTTATTGAAATCAAACGTTACGGTAGTGAAGGATATATAATTCTTGGTTTCCTTTACAAACTTGTGCAACAGCTTGCAGTTAGCATTCTGCTGAGTATTATAGTATGCACCGGCAGTTGTTTTAACTACTGCTTTTTTCGCAACCTGGGTTGTAGTTGCTTTAACTGTTGCTACAGTATTCAGGTTCACATTTTCTTTTTTTACCGACTTTGCAGAACGGTAAGTAGCATCTATTTCCGGCAAGCTTTCTTTTGTAACAAAACTTGAATTTAAAATCTTTGCTTCGGATTGAATTAAGTTTCCATCAGCATGATTTACATACAATCGGTTAATCTGGAAGGATAAAAGGATAATACTGGTAATAATTAATAACGCTTTCATACAATGTTTTTTAGGTTGTGAACAATAGTATTATCCCGGCTAAGGGTTAGTAAAAGTACTTATGCTGTTAGAGAAAACTGCATAAATGAAGGGAAAATTACTATTACTGCCATCTTTTTACCATGGCTCAACTGATTGTATAAAAACTAAGGAGAATGGTTGATCTATATCAAACTTAAGAAGGATTGTTGTGTATACACTTAGACTTTTTCGACCCCGGTTATCGCATCGAGATTAATGTTTCCATATACGTGCGGGAAAGTATCTTCTATGGCATTTGACCAGTCATATATAAGTTGACTGGTTAATCTGTTGGTATCTATACGTAGTTTTACGAGGTCTGATTTTCCGGAAAAGTATCTGTGTAATACACCATTTAGCTGCCGTTCTTCACTGCAGTGTATGAAGCCTTCTTCTTTTAAAGCGTCAGATTCATAAAATCCTTTTTGCTTTGCGTCTTCCCACTCAGATGAAGTAGTGAGGTGATAAATAAATGACATGGCAATCGTTTTTTATAAGCAGTTACAATATACGTGATATACGTTGTTCCAGCAACATCATATCGGCAATAACAAAAGCGGTTACAGCTTCCAATACAACCGGCACACGTAAAGCAATGCACAAATCATGTCGTCCCTTAACAGAAAAATCTTCGATTTCACCGGTTTCCCAATTAAGCGTTTGCTGCACTTTAGGGGTAGACGAAGTTGGCTTAATTGCGATGCGGAAAACAAGCTCATTGCCATTGCTGATGCCCCCTACAATTCCACCTGCGTGATTGGTAATGGTTTTACCCGTCATATCTTCTATCGGGTCATTGTGATCCACGCCAAACATTTTTGCAGCCGCAAAACCGGTTCCGAATTCAATGCCACGTACAGCAGGAATAGCAAACACTGCATGACTGAGCAATGATTCTGCTGAATCAAAAAATGGTTCGCCTAGCCCTGCAGGTAAGCCATTGGCTTTGCATTCTACAATTCCACCAATACTGTCTTTTGCATCAATGGCTTTTTGTAAACCTTTTTCCAGGTCCTGCTCACCACCAATTTCAAGAATGGAGGCGTTTATGCGAATGCCAGCTACATGTGCCAGTATTTTTTTAGCAATAACGCCTGCAGCTACCAGCGCAACAGTAAGTCGTCCGCTGAAATGGCCACCACCCCTGAAATCTTCATGTCCACCAAATTTTTGATGCGCTACAAAGTCTGCATGACCAGGACGTGGTACTGCCCGTTGTTTTTGATAATCGCCTGAGCGTGTATTGTTATTTTCAAAAAGAATAGTAAGAGGAGCACCTGTAGTCTTATCATTAAATACACCGCTCTTAAAAATCGGCAGATCCGATTCCTGCCGTGGTGTAGTTCCCTTTTGCGTTCCGCCTTTCCTTCTTTCTATATCCGGCAAAAAGTCATCTACAGTTAATGGTAGCCCTGCGGGACATCCGTCAATGTTAACACCCACACTTTCGCCATGCGATTCACCAAAAATGTTTATCCGGAATATTCTGCCAAAAGAATTCATAGTTTTTTAATTAAGCCAGGATATTTAATGGGCAATGCTTTCGCCGGACTGTATTTTTAATACAGCGCCCAGCTTTTGAATATGCGTATAAAAATCAGGGTACGATTTGTTTACTGCTTCTGCATCTTCTATGGTTGTACTTCCATTTGCTTTCAATGCCGCTACTGCGCAAGCCATTGCAATCCGATGATCGTGACGTGAATGAACCAATGTACCTTTCAAACCCTTGCCACCATGTACTTGCATAATATCATCATTTAATACAACCTGCAAGCCCATTTTGCCAAACTCATCCTGTAATGTAAGTCCGCGATTGCTTTCTTTGTGCGCCAGGCGGCTAACACCTATAATAGTTGTAACACCATTGCAGTATGCAGCCAGTGCTACAAGCGGAGGAAACAGGTCAGGACAATCTGTTGCATCAAATGTAAAAGGTTGCAACGCTGCCGGAGCGAGTTTTATTTCTGCATCACTTATTTCCATTCCGGCACCGGCATCTCTTAATGCTTCTATTATTTTTTTATCAGCCTGGGTTGATTGTGGATCAAGTCCCTTTACAACTATATTTCCTGCAATAGCTCCGGCCACTAATAAAAAGGCACCACCACTCCAATCTCCTTCCACGGTATATTGTACGCTGGAACTTGCCGGAACAGTTGAGCTATCAAAATAGAATTGATGATAATCTTTGTTTACCGGAACCTTTAATCCAAAAGATTGCATTACTCTTACTGTAAGGTCGATATAAGGACGGCTTTTGAGATTGTTTACCGTTATTGTAACATTCGATGCGTTTGCGGCAGAATAAGCGATGAGTAAACCGGTAAGAAATTGTGAGCTCAGGGAGCCATCAATTTCAATATTAGCTGGCTGTAGCGGGCCCGTTACGGTAATGGGCAAACGACCATTGTTTGATCGAACGTTTACGCCTAATTCAGGTAAAACTTCGTCAAAAAAATCCATAGGTCTGGTTAAAAGACTTCCCTCGCCATTGATAGTTACATCCATTTTACTCAATGCGATTACAGGCGCAAACATGCGCATTCCCAAACCACTTTCGCCGCAATTAACTGTAAGCGCTTTTTCTGTTTTATTGGTTGACAGGAAAGCCGCATCACGACCATCTATCGTTAAAACATCTTCGCCTGCTGTATTTATTTTTGCACCCAAAGCCTCAATTACACCTAATGCGGCTTTATCATCATTGGAATGCCCGGCATTATAAATGGTAGCGATTGTTCTTGATATTAATGCAATTGCACAGGCGCGTTGCATAGAACTCTTAGATGCAGGTGCGTGAATAGCACCAGATAGAACAGAAGGTTGGATAGTTGCTATCATGATTATAAAGCTGTGATTATATTGTCTAGTTCTGTTAATGGAATAGATTGAATTATGCCTTTGCCAATTTTATCAAGCAACACATAATTCATTTCTTTTTTTTCTCTTTTCTTATCCATTCTTAAAACATCCAGTACTTTCTTTTTATTAAAACTGGCATAGGTAGGTAAGCCATATTGCTCTAAAAGTGCAACCACTTTTTCTGTATCCTTAAAACCACGCAGGCTTGCTGATATATGGCTTGCATATGTCATTCCTATTGAGATAGCCTGACCGTGCGACAACTCATATTGATTCTCTAAAGCATGACCAAGCGTGTGTCCAAAGTTCAATAGCTTACGATCACCTTTTTCAAATTCATCTTTTTGTACCACCTTAATTTTTATCAAAGCATTGCGTTGAATCAATGAGCACATCACCGTTTTTTTTGCCTGGTATTTTTTTAAAGAAGAGGCTTGTAACTCTTTAAACATCGCCAGGTCTTTAATACATGCATGCTTTATTATTTCGGCAAAACCGTTTTCCCATTCAGATTGCGGTAATGTATTTAAAAAGATAAGATCATGCAGGATAAAAGAAGGTTGCCGTATAGTGCCTACCATATTCTTATACACGCCTACATCAATGCCATTTTTACCACCTATACTCGCATCAACCATCGCTAATACTGATGTAGGGATAAAGCCAAATGGAATGCCTCTCATATAAACAGAAGCTATATATCCTGTAATGTCAGTTACAACGCCACCGCCAATTCCTACAAGTGTTGTTTTACGATCAGCCTGCATCCCAATCATCTGTTCAATAACAGCATCAACAGTAGCCTGTACCTTAAAGGCTTCGCCAGGTTTTAATACAATGGTATTCCAGCCTTTGAATTTTTTGGGATGACCATTAAAAACGTTTTCGTCTGTAATAATGATCGTTGATTTCTGATCAACAATTTGTTTTAGTATTGAAAATCCTGCAGCGAAATAGTACTTCGTTGAGGCGTTACTGAAATGATATGTTACAGGATCCATTAAAGTCTTTTCTTTTATCGGTATACCTGCATTGTCAGTTAATAGGTATCACCATTTTATTGAAAGTGGACAATTCTTCATCCAATAATTTCGTCTTATGATAATCTTCCTGCCTGTTGATGTATTCTATCGCTTTATCTATAGAGGATGGACTTACGGAAAATGCCCAATAATCAGTATCCCAGCCAAAGGGGTGGTTCAAAAATTGATTTGCATTTAACCAGTTGGCTGTTTCCGTTTTGAGATCTTTTATTACTTCTCCTGTATTCTGTACGGGCATTAATTTAAAGAGGCAATGCACATGATCTTCTACGCCATTTATTACGATCAATTGAATGCCCTTTTTTTTCTGCATATTGCTTTATGTAAGGAAATAATACTTTCCTTGATATAGCTGTTAAGTATGGCTGGAGATCCATGGTGCACCAAACAGCGTGTATGTATATGAAAGTATTAGTTCCTGACTGCATGCCTGTAAAGGATATAGATGAAAATATATCCTTTATAATCAGGAATTCATGATCTGGTTCTGATGGTTGATTGATTCCATGTGAACCGCATCAAAATATTTTGTGATGAATTCTTTGCTTAACCCAATCTTTTCACCCCTGCCGAATGCTCTCTCCAGGATCTCATTCCAACGGGAAGTTTGCAGGATAGTGATATTGTTTTCTTTTTTATACAAACCGATCTTTTCAGCCAGTTTCATACGCTGACCCAGTATCTGCATCATTTCGTCATCAAGATGATTGATTTGCTGGCGTAATTTTTCAAGTGCTATATGAAAAGCTTCAGAGTTTACATCTTCCTTTCTCCATACAATTGCATCCAGCATTTCGGCCAGTTTTTCAGGTGTTACCTGTTGCTTGGCATCACTCCATGCATTGTCAGGATCAATATGGCTTTCAATCATCAGTCCATCATAATCAAGGTCAATAGCTTTTTGTGCTACTTCTAATAATATATCTCTGCGACCGCAGATATGAGAAGGATCATTGATCATTAATAACTCAGGATTGCGACGTTTCATTTCTATAGCAAGATGCCACATCGGTGCATTGCGGTATTCTGTATTGCCGTATGCACTGAAGCCACGATGTATTAAACCTATTTTTTTGATACCAGCTTTTGCAATACGTTCAACAGCTCCGGTCCACAATTCAAGATCAGGATTGATAGGGTTTTTAATAAGTACAGGAACATCTGCACCACGAAGCGCATCTGCTACTTCCTGCACACTGAACGGATTTACTGTTGTACGTGCACCTATCCAAAGCATATCTACTTCAAAATGCAAAGCATCTTCTGCTTGTTTTCCGGTAGCTACTTCAACTGTAGTAGGCAAGCCGGTTATCTTTTTTGCCTGTTGCAACCATGGCAATCCTTTTGTTCCTATGCCTTCAAAGCTTCCGGGTCTGGTGCGGGGTTTCCAGATACCAGCGCGGAGCATATCAACTTTGCCGGTATTGGCAAGGCGCTGCGCTGTTTCTAAAACCTGTGATTCTGTTTCTGCACTACAAGGCCCTGAAATAATGAGTGGTCTTTTGTTTAGTTTTTCCAGCACCGCAGCCTTGGCATTGTTTTCAACCGTTTGCATATACTTAGTGGTTTATGATTATAATAAAAATTTGATTAAAATAATTTCGCTTATTATCTTCTGCTATCCGCATCATTCATCCTGATGCTTCTACCTTTATATTTTTTTCCATCAATAGAGCGGATCATTTGTGAAGCAGATTTTTTGTCTACTTCTATCCAGCTATTCATTTCTTTCATGTCTATTCTTCCTAACACATCTTTTCTTAAGATCACTCATGTCTAAAATGAACTGTAAAAAGCTCGCCTTGTAAAAACCATCCTTGGTACCAAGGTTAACAAACAAACGGGTATATTCCACCTCCATTGTTGCTGTATAATCCCTGCTTCTTCCAATGGGCTCTCTTCTCCTCCCTGCATCTCTTCTTTCAAAAGAACCATTCCTGCTATCCCTGTCTTTAAATTCGCGTACACGTTCCCGTACGTTCAGGTCTTCCGCGTTTTCATAGTATTTCAAAAAACGCTTGAACTCCTGTGCTGCAAGCCGCTTTAATATTTCTTCTTTAGAAATGTCTGCGAACTTTTCTTCCAGCATAGGTATATAAGGTTCGTAGCTGGTATCGGTGATATCCAGTTGAAGCAGATTATCCATGAAATGATAGAACTGTTTGCGGCAAACATCTTTACCAGCCGGTATTTCCAGTTTGTGAAAAGGCACCTGCACAATTCTCTCTATCTGTTTTATTTTTCCAATCTCACGGCTATGGATAATCGACATACATATACCTGTATTCCCCGCACGACCTGTACGGCCGCTGCGGTGCGTATATACTTCCACATCGTCTGGTAATTCATAATTGATTACGTGGGTAATACCCTGCACATCTATACCTCTTGCCGCCACATCTGTGGCTATTAAAAGCTGCAGGCTTTTCTCTCTGAACTCACCCATAACTTTGTCTCTTTGCTGCTGTGTTAAATCACCATGCAGCGCATCAATATCATAACCTTCGCGGGTTAATTTTTCGGCAATACCCTGCGCATCGGCTTTGGTACGGGTAAAAATGATACCGTAAATACCGGGATTAAAATCAATCAATCTTTTTAATGCCTGGTAGCGGTGCTGTGCATTGGTAACATAATATTGATGATCAATATTTTTGTTAGCCGTATTCATTTTGCCAACCGTAATTTCAACCGGTTGTTGCATATACTTTTTACTAACCCTTCTTATTTCAGGTGGCATGGTTGCACTGAACAACCATGTGCTTTCACGGTTAGGTGTATTCTGCAGAATAAATTCAATATCATCCTGGAAACCCATGTTCAGCATTTCATCTGCTTCATCCAGTACTACGTATTTTATTTGTTCAAGGTTGATGGCTTTTCTTTCAATCAGATCTATCAATCTTCCAGGTGTTGCCACAACAATTTGAATGCCTCTTTTTAAATCTCTTATCTGCGCGCCAATGGAAGCACCACCATATACGGCTACTACGTGCATAGCCGGAATGAATTTTTTGAAAAGTTCTATTTCATTTACAATCTGCAGGCAAAGCTCCCTGGTAGGGCAAACCACCAAAGCCTGCGGAAACTTATCTTTTGCATCTATTAATTGCAGCAAAGGCAAACCAAATGCTGCTGTTTTTCCTGTTCCTGTTTGCGCCAACCCCACCAGATCTTTTGTTCCGCACAATAAAACAGGAATTGCTTTTTCCTGTATTGCCGTTGGATTGGTAAATCCTAAAGCTGTGGTAGCCTGTACCAATCGTTCATCTAATCCCAACTCTTCAAATGTCATCATATATTAAAAAAATTTTCGCAAAGATAACCACCATTTGGCGCATTCCCTGCATTATTTGCCATTTTGTGATGCATAAACTGTGCTTAATTTCAGTTGGCTCATCACTGGCTATTTAATAATCCTGTTTATTTTATTGGCGTTCTGCATTAACTCCTGCAGGTACTCATAATTTTCTTTTTCAATACAACTCTTAAATTTTCGCAACTGGCTAATATGTTCGTTCAGTACATCTAATACATGCTCCCTGTTTTGTTTAAAAATAGGCAACCACATGGCAGGGCTGCTTTTGGCAAGTCGCTACCGTACTTTCAAAACCACCACCGGCTAATTCAAATATGGCATCTTCTTCTTTTTCTTTTTCCAACACCGTATTAGCCAATGCAAAAGAAGTGATATGAGAAATATGACTTACATATGCTGCGTGCATATCATGGCTGTCGGCATTCCATATAGGTTACATGCATTCCCAAAAGCTTATACACGTTTTCTATAGTTTCCACCGCATCTTTATCGCTTTTTTCTTTTTCGCAGATAACACAGGTCCTTCCTGCAAAAGCATCTAATACTGCGGCTTCAGGCCCGCTGTATTCCGTTCCCCACATGGGGTGCGTAGCTACAAATCTGCGTCGCATCGGGTGATCAGCCAGCGCTTCACACAAAGCCTGTTTGGTTGATCCTGCATCGGCAACAATCTGCTTGTCGGTTACCAGGTCCATAATCCGCAGCATCATAGGGATAGTGGCATCAACAGGAATGGCTACGTATATCAGATCACTTTTTTTTACAGCTTCTTCTAACGGCAATGCTTCGTCAATAATACCAAGCTCAAGCGCTTTTTTAATACTACTTTCGGTGCGGCTAACGCCTATCACATGTTTTACCAAGCCCTTGTTTTTTAAAATCAGGCTGAATGAACCGCTTATCAATCCTACCCCAACTATAGTAATGGTTTGAAACATGCTTTATTTTTTTCTGTTCAATGATGCTTTGACCCTTTCAATGCTTTCCTGTATCTTTTCTTCTGTACAACAGAGACTCACCCGTATGTATTTATCGCCGGCTTTACCAAAAATTCCCCCTGGCGTAATAAAAACGCCTGCATTCATACAGTACTTCATCGCTCAGCGCATAACCATCCTGGTAAGTAGCCGGAATAGCCGCCCATACGAACATTCCTGCCTGCGATTTAGAAAAGTTGCATTGTAGTAATTCCAGTAACTCAAATACCTTTTCCCTTCTTTTTCTATATACGCTGTTTACACTGTCGTACCAATCTTTGTTTAATGATAGTGCTTTTGCGGCTGCAAGTTGTATAGGCAGAAACATACCGCTATCCATATTGCTTTTAAATTTCAATACTTCATCTATGCGTTCTTTTGCGCCGCATAACATGCCTAAGCGCCAACCTGCCATATTCTGCGATTTACTCAATGAATTTAATTCTAACGCTACATCCTTAGCGCCTTTAATGCTCAAAATACTCATAGGATTATCATTCAGAATAAAACTATAAGGGTTATCGTGAATAATGAGCAGGTTATTTTCTTTGGCAAATGTGATTAGCTTTTCAAAAAAATCTTTGGAAGGAAGTTGCCCTGTGGGCATGTGCGGATAGTTCACAAAGAACAAAGCGCTTCTTCCATCTTTATGAGTAAGTGTTTGTTTCAGTGCTTCAAAATCGGGCAGCCAATTATTTTTTGCTTCAAGTGAATAGGTCACAATATTACCGCCTGCCAGTTTAGCGGCGCTGCTGTAAGTTGGATACCCTGGATTAGGAACATACACATTATCGCCCTCATTAATATAGGTCATACATATATGCATGATGCCTTCTTTACTGCCAATTAAAGGCAATATTTCTGTATCAGGATTGAGGTTTACATCGTACCATCTTTTATACCATTCGGCAATAGCTTTTCTTAATATAGGCGAACCTTTATAATTCTGGTAGGCATGTACGTTAGGTTTGGCACTTTCTTCCTGCAGCGTTTTGATCACATCAGGATGGGGTGGCATATCAGGACTGCCAATACCAAGGTTAATAATCTGCTTTCCCTGGCTATTCAACGCATCAATTTCCCTGAGTTTTGTAGAGAAATAGTATTCGCCGATGCCTTCTAATCTTTTTGCCGTAGATATCATATTGATGTAAGAATGTAAAATGATGCTGTTAAAAATGAATAGGTTTATTTATGAAAAATGTTGTCCTTTACGATATACCCCATAAATCTTCAGATCTTCCGTTAGTCCTTTCAATTCTTTAATTACCTGATAAAATTGTTCCAGCGAATCAAATTCCATATCCGCGTGAAATGCATACCTGAAATCTGAACCGGGAATGGGAAAACTTTGCAATTTACTCAGATTGATTCCGCCTTCAGCAATTTTGGTTAATGCTTTTGCCAAGCTGCCTCTTGAATGATCTGTATGAAAATAAATAGAAGCTTTATTTGCATTTTCTATCACCTCTGCCAGGTCTTCATGTTGCAGTATTAAAAAACGGGTATAGTTGTTTGAGAGGGTATGAATATCCGGAGCTAATATATCAAGTTCAAAAAGCTGAGCTGCAAGATTACTGGCAATGGCAGCTATATGTTTGCTTTTGTGCTGATGAAGATGTTTTGCACTCAAGGCAGTGTCTTCTGTTTCAACCAGTTTCCAGTTATACTTTCCCAAAAATTCAAGACATTGCTGAAGCGCCATAGGGTGGGAGTGAACCTCTTTTATATCATCAAGCTTTATACCCGGATTTACCAGCAGGTTTTGCCTGATGTGCAGGTATACTTCGCCCACAACTTTCAATTTGCTTTTTTGAAGAAGATTGTAGTTGGGTAAAATGCTGCCTGCTATAGAATTTTCGATGGCCATAATACCACCATCACTTTCTTTTTTACTGGAAGCTATTTTTACAACATCCCTGAAATTATCGCAGCAGATTACTTTTACTGTACTCCCGAAGAAATGATTGGCAGCAACCTGGTGAAAACTGCCTTCGTACCCTTGTATAGCAACAGCCACGCCGGTTCCGTTTGTATGAGCTTTTGCGGGAATGTCTATCTTTTTTTCTGTCGGTTTCAGTTTACCTGTATTGCTGTTAACACTCATAATGTATCTGGCTATGTTTCCATTAAATCATAAAAAAATCCCGGCTTTTTAGCCGGGACTGTTTATGTTGAACTTCTTTGTTTATTCTATTTTTTCAACAAAAGCAATCCCGGTCTACCGGTAAAGTAGAAGTAAAAATAAAAGAAACGGTATGCTTTTGAAATTTTCATTGCGGAGCAAATGTAAGGTTACAAAATAGATAAACCATACTTTTAAGCAAAATTGTTTCAAAAAAAAAATGCCACCCCTTAACAGGAGTGGCCTCAACGATTGCTTGCCATATGAAAATCGTAAGCTAGTAGCTTATTTCTTAGTTGTATCAGCTGGCTTTGTAGTGTCAGCAGCCTTAGGAGCTGTAGTGTCAGCAGGTTTTACTACCATAGTATCAGCAGGTTTTGCTGTATTTGTATCAACTGTAGCAGCAGGAGTTGTTTCACCACTGTTGCAGGCTGCAAAAGCACCCATAGCAAGAATAACCAATAACTTTTTCATTCTTAATTGTTTTTGAATAGTTTGATAATGAAATTTAGAGTTAATACGGAACCTTAAAAAAGGTAACCCTGCTTTTTTTAAATTTATTTTGCCCAATTTTGGGTTACCAAATAAGTTATTGCCGTATTAATACACACAGTGTGAATAATAACCAGAAGGAACAAGAACTACTAAAAGGGCTATCTCAGAACGACAAAGGCGCTATTGAAACTATTTACAAGGATAATTATGGGCTTATTCAACACCTGGTTATTAATAATACCGGAACCGAAGATGATGCCAAGGATATTTTTCAGGAGGCGCTGATAGTATTATATGAAAAGTCAAAATCGGGCATATTTGAGCTGAATTGCCAGATCAAGACATACATGTATTCTGTAAGTAAAAGGCTTTGGTTGAAACGGCTGCAAAAAAGAAGCAGGTACGAATTACTGGAAAACGGGCTGGAAGAAACAGTATATGTAGAGGAAGACATAGGATTACACGAAACTAGGGACGACCAGTTTGGAATGATGGAGCAGGCAATGGCAAGTATAGGAGAACCTTGTAAAAGTTTATTGGAAGCATATTATATTAATAAGAGAAATATGCAGAAGATAGCTGAAAGTTTTGGATATACGAATGCCGATAATGCAAAGAATCAGAAATATAAGTGCCTGATAAGATTGAAAAAATTGTTTTTTGCCCAATATAAAAATGGAAACAAAAATGGATGATGTTCGTTTGCTTGAAATGATTGAGCGCTATCTCCAGGGCGAGATGTCGGAGGAAGAGAAAATTCTGTTCAAGGAATTGCGCAGAACAAATCCGGATGTAGACCAGATGGTGGTAGAGCATCATTTCTTTCTTAACCAGCTGGAGCGTTTTCAGGAGGATAAGGAATTTCGTTTAGCGAGTACCGAGGTACATGACAAGCTTACTGAAGAAGGTGCTATTAAACCTTATGCACAGAAGAGTAAACTGGTATACTTGTGGAACAAGTCAAAACGCACCATTGCGGTAGCTGCTTCCATAGCCGGTATAACCGCGCTTGTAATTAGTGGAGTGGTTAATTCCCTTACGCCAAAAACCAATAAAGCAGATATTGAAAACCTTGTAAATAAGGTAAACAATATTGAGCGGGATCAAAAGCACACCCATAGCGAGCTGAGTGATGTTAAGAATAAGATGAAGAATACCAAGATTGAAATACCTGGTCAGCCTGCAAAATTTGGGGGTACTGGTTTTTTGATTGACGCGAAAGGATATCTTGTTACCAATGCACACGTAGTAAACAAAGCTGAGAAGGTAACTGTTCAAAGCGAAACCGGGGTTGAGTTAAGCGCTAAAACTATCTTTTCAAATGATAGCCTGGATATAGCTATTTTAAAAATAGACGATAGTTTGTTTAAAGCATTTACCACTTTACCTTATTCCATTTCTAAAAAACCTTCAGAAGAATTATCAGAACCCATTTTCACACTGGGATATCCAAGGGAAGAAATCGTGTATGGCGAGGGATATCTTAGTGCCAAAACAGGTTTTAATGGTGATTCGCTTACTTGCCAGATTTCTGTTTCTGCCAATCCAGGCAATAGCGGTGGGCCAGTAATTAATAGAGATGGTGAAGTAATTGGTGTGTTAACAGCCAGGCAAACTACAGCAGAAGGTGTTGTATTTGCCATCAAAACAAAAAACATATTTAAGGCAATTGACGAATTAAAGAAAGATAGCGTTAATCTTCGCCTTAAACTTCCTGCAACTTCCAGTATAAAAAATATTGACAGAACACAGCAGGTAAAAAAGATACAGGATTGTGTGTTTATGGTGAAAGGGTATTAAAGAATAGTTTGTTTTCATAACTATACCCGGAGCAATAAAATGTTCCGGGTTTTTTGTTTGGTTGCATCATTGATAGATAAGCAAATAAAAAAGGGTTTCATTTTCATGAAACCCTTTCTGGTATTGTGTGGGAGCACACGGGCTCGAACCGCGGACCCTCTGCTTGTAAGGCAGATGCTCTGAACCAACTGAGCTATGCTCCCTTATTTCTTTGGGAGTGCAAAGATAGGAGTTGAAATGCTTTTTCAAAATTTTTTTAAGAGATACTCAAAAAAAATAAATGTAGAAACCTGGATGTATTAAAAAGCCAGCGTTGCCTCCAGTAATTTTTTGTCGCCAGCATTTTTAAAAAAGGAATTATGCCATAGCACTATAAAGTCGCCGTTATATTGATAGCACTTTGCCTTAAGGTCTTTCATTAACGTAAATGCTGCATCCGAATATCCTAATCCCATATTTTCTTTGGAAATTACTGAATGCTCCATGGCTATTAAAGGTCGCTCTTTTATATGGAGCATGGTCCTATGGTTCAGATCATACATCGGGTAAGCATTACAGGTGCCTGTTCTGAATCCAGCATGATCTGCAAAAGAAAGTGTTGAATCATGATCCAACCCTGCTGCATTCAGGTGAGCTATTGTTTCTGAAGTACGATAGCGTAAAAAATGCTGCCTTACACCTACTTCGTTCTGCGATATATTTAGTTTGCGAAGTGTATCTTTTAAAATATCTACTTCTTTTTTTGTTTGCGAAGCATCTAAATAGGTGTTGTAGCTTGTATGTACTCCAATACTGTGTCCACGATGATGAATTTCTTTCATCAACCCTTCTATTAAAGGATCATTTATATGATAATTGCCATCAATAGCGCCTGCAGAGTGGTCACAAATAAAATAAAATACCATTTGTATACCATGCTGCTCTGCTAATGTCATCAGGTAATTAAAAGTATTAAATGAATCAGCCTTCCAGCCATTCCTTTTTACATTAATAAATTCAACGAAACTATTGTAAGCACCTTTGATGTCTTTTGTTTTTACGATTTTGCTTACTACGGTCTTCGCCAGCCTGCTGAACGTTTGATTGTCGGGATTAAAAGGCCAATCAACATCACAGGTCAATACTGTTTTTGACTGTCGTTTTTTTCGATTAAAATCAGGAACCAATTGCTTCAACATTTGCCACAATAGCTCTATGTATTCGTCTACGATTGGTCTTAATAAAAAATTATTTTTATATGCTATGGAAGATTTTGCAGGGAACCTGTCCGATTTATCTCTTTCCGGCACAACCAATTCTTCATACCTGCTGAGCATGAAAAATACAGATCCAAAAATATCGATGCCACAATTGATGTTGGTTCTGTTTTCCTGCCTGATAGATGGCAATCCATACAATACGGGAATATCCGAAAATGGTAATTTAAATTCAACCTGGCTATCAGCAATGTTGAAGGATTGTACTATAGCTGGCGGCAGGCTCTCTTTTGAAAGCCAGTTTTTGGCAGCGGTTGCAAAAAAAATATCTGGAAATTGAAGGATAGCATCATTTACTGTTGTTAAAATAATTTTATCCGCTAATGCATCATTAACAGCAATGGAATGATCCATCCCTAAAAATTCGGAAAAGATTAAGTGAAAAACATATTGTTTTTCAGCATAGCAATTTGTGGTTGTTTCAATTCTGATCATTGCCTGTATTTAATAACCCTGGCAGGATTGCCTACTGCTATTGCATTTTCGGGAATATCTTTTGTAACTACTGATCCGGCGCCAATTACAGCACCATCTGCAATTGTCACACCTTTTAAAATAGTAGCATTAGCGCCTATCCAAACATCATTTCCTATTATTATTGGTTTTCGTTCGTGTTCCTGCTTGTCCATATTCAGTCCCTTTTTTGTTCCGTGATCCCGTCCCCAGATCACGGTTTTTGGACCTATCATAACATTGTTCCCGATGGTGATGTTTCCCAACAAATGGCATCCTGCATTTATATAAAAATTATTCCCAACAGATATACGTGGATCTCCGATAAGCCTGCAATAAGGCTCTATTTTGGCTGTGCCTTCAAAAAACACCCCATCAATCACCGTATTATTGTATATGAGTACGCCACGTCTTTTTAGTTTTAATCGTAGTATTCTTTGGCGTACAGCATTTAGTAAAGATTTAGGCATTTCTTTTTTTGAATAGCGTTGAGATAATTGATTTTGTTGTTGAAATCATATCGTTAAAAAAAGGCGATAAATCTCCTTTGTATATTCCCGACCAGTATTTATTCTTATGGCTAAGAATTTTCTTAAAAGTAGACCAATATTTTTTTCTCGACAATAAGTTGAGTATTTCATGCTTATAGTAAATCAAAACGGTAAGTCTACTTTCCTGTTTGTATACGGGTACTTCAGCACCTGTAGCATAACACCATTGTGTGTAATGAAGCAATACTCCCGACCTGGTTCCAAGTTCATTCCACATCATTGACCTTAGATTTACCTCCATTAATTTATATTTCCCATCTCTCTCGTCAAATTTAAATTCCGGCTCGCAAAAGCCGTATAGTCCCATTGATTTAACCAGGTCCCGCCCTTGTTGCATTACCGTATCGGGCACTTCGTTTGATGCAGAAGAAAAAATGCCATAGTCATCCGGGTATTGGCTTAATTTACGACCTCCCCATTCATTTAAAATGTTTCCTTGCTTGTCTGCATAAGCACAATAGGCATAAATGTTACCACTCGATGTGCCCGGAATAATCTCAGATACGATGAATTCATATCCATTCTGCAGGTATTTTGTCAGATCTGGTTTAAAATTTTCGAATTCGCCGGAGGTATAAAATCTTTTTGATCTAAAAACATCAAACATCAGGTCATTTCGTATAACCGGTTTTATAATAATAGGAAAAGCCAATTTTTCTATATCATGAAAACCAGCGGCATTATCCAGCAATGTGGTTTTAGGAAAGGGTATACCTGATTGGTTACAAAAATCGTATTGTACAAATTTATTAGAGCAATGTTGTACGGTTTGCGCGTTGAATGGAATAAATGTAAAAGATGCAATGATTGGTTCTAATAATGCAAGTTGCTCTACAAACCAATCATCTGTAGGAAATAAAACAAGCAGGTCGTATTCTTTTTTCAGATCCTGCAATTTTTCTAACAGGTCTTCTTTCGTTTTTGATATAATGGATTTTGCTTTTGTTTTGTTTGAGTAAAAAGCGAGTTGCCTGTGATACGTAAGTAAAGCAATATCTCTTACACCCTGGCTGTGAAGCTCATTAATAATGGCATATCCATTAATGTAACCGCCTAAAATTACTGCACACGGGTTCATGATTTTTTATTAAATCTTTTTTTTATTTTTTTCCACACAGGGTTCATTCCATCCTGCCTTATTGTGAAAAAATGATTGTAAAGAGACCATCTTTTAATACTGATAAAAATGTTGAGTTTTTGCAATGGTATGTACAAACCTGCAGGTAACTCGTACGTAAAAGATAGTAACCGTAAGAAAAAAAATATTGATGTTTTTTTTATGCCTGCTAATGTTCTTATTGCAGGTTTATTGTCTGATTGAACTACCGGAATAAGAACAGACTTGTTGATAGCCGCATTATATTGAACAAGATAAGAAACCCGGTTTTTCAATCGCCATTTTTTATAAGTTACTTTTGATACAGGATGATATTGCCTGGTAATATCTGTTTTTTCAATCTTTTCAGAAGGATAATGCAGTATGGATGGCGGTGCTATATAGAAATTAGGAAACAGGAAATTGCCAAGGCAAAAAAAACATTTTTTTCCAGCTTCTGAAATATAACCTTGTATTCTATGAGGGTGCATTCCAACTATCAAACATACTTTAGGATGACGTAATAATTGCCTCGCCATTTTGATAATATTGTGATCAGGTAACCACAGATGTTCCTGCCCCCAATGAAAATGGAGAATTACTTTTACGTCATCAGGAATCGATGCTAAATCTTTCATTATTTTTTCTACATTCAATGGGTTGACTCCGGGATTATTTTCATCAGCCAGTTGAATGATCGTGAGCGTAGGAGCAGCATATTGACAATAACCTATTATGCAAAGTTTTTCATTTAGATAATATGGTTGGGATGCCGTATAAATATCTCTGCCGGCGCCAAAAGATCCAATATTGTTTTTATGTAAAAGTGAGATTGTTTCAATGATACCATCATTGCCTTTGTCCTGTATGTGATTATTAGCCAGGTTTACTGCTGCAATGTTCCAATCTACCAGGTTTTTAACGGACTCCGGACTTGCATACAAAACTCCTTTTTTTGAAAAAAAATCATTGGATGACAGAGGACTTTCAAGATTTACAATTACTTTATCAGCTTCCTTAAAAAGATCCAGTGGTACAGCTTCAGGTTCAAAAGATTTATCCAGATCTCCTCCAAGAAATAAATCTCCGGTAAAAAGTATTTTCATATTTTCTGTGCTGCTATTCGGTATAATATGAACAGGAGAAAGCTATAGACGGCTAATCCAAAATAGGTATAAATATAAAGAAACTGCTGCATATCGCATTTCGTAACATAAGCATAAACAAAAGAAAGAACATTGGCAAGAAAAATGGCAACCTGCATCATTAAAGCCATTCCCTGCTTTTCAAAGGCGGGTGCTATAACGCTTAAAGGTGCAAACAATGTTCTCACAAGAAATAATGGCAATAATATTTGTGAATAAGTACCTGCAATTCTCCATTTTTCTCCAAAAACAAATGCGAAAGCATTTTCAATTACAAAAAAGAGTATCAGGAAAAAAGGACCACAGATATAGAGCAGTTTTCTTAGTGTTGATAAAAATTCTTTTGTAGCAGGTTTGTTGGATTTATAACAATCTGAACTTACCTGGTAAAACAATTGCCCCATATTGCTACCTATTAATGAGAGTGGAATGCTTAGGTACCGGTAGCCGAAAGAATATAGACCTAATTGCCCTATTCCATAAATTTTTGGAATAAAGAAGTTATTAGTATTAACGGAAAGACTATTAAGAAAAATGCCCCAAACGGAAATCAATGGGAACTTTTTATACCTGATGGCGAGTTTTTTCATTTCCTGTTTGTTAACAAACCTGAACAAGTGTTTGTAGGTAAAGAAATGTTTAATCATCCTGGCGTTTCCAAAAAAAGATGAAAATAGATTTCCAAGAATAAGCCCTGCATGTTTAAAACCTAAAAGACCAAATCCTAATTGTAATCCCGCATTTGACGAAGAACGTAAAATATTAGAACTGGCTATTGTTTTATACTGTTTAAAGCGAAGCGAAAAATAATTTAGGGCATTGTACAAACCGCCCAAAAATGCAGCCAAGGGAACCAAAAATATCCAATTGTTTAATTTTTCACCCCCGATCAGATTTAAAATTGGGTTTTTGAACAACAGGATAATAAGGAATAAAAGAATGGATATGCCTAAAGCTACAAAAGCTGATAAAAAAGACAAACCAACGGCATCCTTATCTTCTGTGGGTAAAGGAATAGCAAATTCATAGCGCAAATTTGCCATGGAAGTAAAAATCAATACCATTCCATTAAAAACGGCCAGTACACCAAAATCTTCTTGTGAATATATTCTTGCTAATATTACACTTACAGCAAGCGGAATTACTTGTGAAATGGTAGATCCTGAAAACAAGACAAGAAAATTCTTATTGAAATCTGACTTGAATACAGCCTTAAGTCTTTTGGGAAGTGTCATTCTGATGCTTTCTGAATTTTGTCTTAATTAGGGTACAATCTCAGTAATTTTTGGCCGCGAAAATATAGCTTATTTGTTTATATGCCATCATCAATCATATATTCCGTATTCATGAATCTATATTTGACATATGAGTAACATTGAGCAAATAATACTGTAATACATTTTACGGTATTACTATAAATACTTTACATAAAACGAAGATATTTAGAGATTTATTCTTTGAAATCCACAAGAAATCATAAAAGTTTTTAAGTTGCATACAATTATTCAAACAACATGCTTGCATCTTCTCATTCATTTGCTCAACAGGTTGCCATTGTAACAGGCGCGGGACAGGGTATTGGTTTTGAAATAGCAAAACAATTGTGCAATTCCGGCGCTTCGGTAGTTTTAAATGATATTGATAATAATCTCGCTACCAATGCAGCAAATCGTATTGCCAGCCTGGGATATGCCTGTGAAGCTTTTCCGGGAGATGTATCTGATCCTGCTTTTATTAACAGCATGGTTAATTATGCCGTATCAAAGTTTGGGAAATTAACCATTTCGGTTTGTAATGCAGGTATTACATTGTTTGGAGATTTTTTATCTTATTCTCCCGAGGCATTGTACAAAGTAATGCAGCTAAACCTGGGTGGCAGTTTTCTGCTTGCGCAGGCAACTGCCAAACAAATTATACAACAAGACTCCGGTGGCAGCATATTGTTTATGTCGTCTGTTACCGGTCACCAGGCACATAAAAACCTGGCAGCTTATGGTATGACAAAGGCTGCGCTGGAAATGCTGGCAAAAAATCTTGTAATAGAATTATCGGAATATAATATTAATGTAAATGCAATCGCTCCCGGGGCTACGCTTACAGAACGCACGCTTGACGATCCTGAATATATGAGTACCTGGAGCCGCATTACACCCATGGGCAAACCTGCTACAGTGCAGGATATAGCCAATGCTGTATTATTTCTTGTTTCTCCTTTATCAAGGCATATAACAGGGCAAAGTCTTGTTGTAGATGGTGGCTGGACAGCAGTAAGTCCATCACCTTATTAAGTATCGTGGTTTTGTTTAGGGTAGTCTACAACTTTTTAAGTTGTAGCATTTATCGTTTTTAAATGCAGGTGTTAATTAATCCTTTTACAAATTATAAACATCCATCGCAACAGAAGGAGTGGAAATTTAAAATATATTTGCGCTTCATTTTTATACTTTCCAATTATGTTCTCCGTTAACCGTAGCATGAAAGATTGCATGTACATTCTCAAAGCCTTTTTGTTATTATCTTTTCTTTCCTGTAAATCATCTCCTGAACCATCTAAAGATGTAAAAGATTCAGTTGATACAACGCATGCTGGGGTAAAACTAACACCTGCTGCATCGTCATCTGATACTACTATTGCCAATGCATCAACTATTGCATCGCGGTTACAGGTGCCGGTTTTGTGTTATCACCAGATCAGGGAATGGCGTGCGCATGAATCCAGGCTTGTAAAAGATGTGGTAGTTCCACCAGCTTTGTTCAGGGCACAACTGCAGATATTGGCCGACAGTGGCTATCATACCATATTGCCTGACGATTTGTACTCCTATCTTACTAAAGGAACAGCCTTGCCTTCTAAACCAATAATGCTTACGTATGATGATGGCGACGTTGATCAATATAATATTGCGCTTCCTGAAATGGAGAAACATGGTTTTAAGGGGGTATATTTTGTAATGACTGTTTCGCTTGGTCGTTCTATATATATGAACAAGGCACAGATAAAAGAACTTTCAGATAAAGGAAATGTAATAGCATCGCACACCTGGGATCACCATGATGTGAGAAAATACAAAGGAGATGATTGGGTTAAGCAAATTGAGCAATCCAGTAAGCAATTAGAAGATATAACCGGTAAGCCTATCACTTATTTCGCTTATCCATTTGGTTTATGGAATAAAGAGGCCTTCCCCGAATTAAAGAAAAGGCATATAGTAGCTGCATTTCAGTTGTCTACAAAAATGGATGAACAGGATCCATTATATACTATCCGCCGTATGATTGTTCCAGGCGACTGGAGCCCTACTACCATGTTAAAAGCAATGAAACAAACCTTTAAGATTTAAGCTTCTTCTATTCTGCAGCTTTTTGCCAACGTTTCTACTGATGTGCTGCACTAATTGTACATTTGCACATCAAAAAAATGCCTGAACCGGCATCTTGTAAGCAATGGTGAAAATTGGCAAAATAGAACTTCCTGCATTTCCTTTATTGCTGGCTCCCATGGAAGATGTGAGCGATCCCCCTTTTCGTGCGGTATGCAAGGACAAAGGTGCAGACCTCATGTACACAGAATTTATTTCAAGTGAAGGATTGATCCGCGATGCTATCAAAAGCCGTAAAAAACTTGATATTTTTGATTACGAACGCCCTATAGGTATCCAGATTTTTGGTGGAGATGAGGAAAGTCTTGCTATGGCTGCAAGGATAGTAGATGTAACCAATCCTGATTTACTCGATATCAATTTTGGGTGTCCTGTAAAAAAAGTAGCAATGAAGGGCGCAGGAGCAGGAGTATTGAAAGACCTTGACCTTATGGTTCGTTTAACCGATGCCGTTGTAAAGGCTACCAGTCTTCCGGTAACTGTTAAAACGCGTTTGGGTTGGGATGATAACAGCAGGAATATTGAGGAAGTAGCGGAACGTTTGCAGGATGTTGGCATAAAAGCCCTGGCAATACATGGCCGCACACGAACACAGATGTACAAAGGTTCTGCCGACTGGACCCTTATTGGAAAAGTAAAAAACAATCCACGCATACATATTCCCATTTTTGGCAACGGCGATATTGACTCGCCTGAAAAAGCACTTGAATACAAAAACAGGTATGGTATTGATGGTATCATGATTGGCCGCGCTGCTATTGGCTATCCATGGATATTTAACGAGATCAAACATTTTTTGCAAACGGGCGAACATGTCGCGCCACCTGACTTACAGGAACGGATCGCTGTGTGTAAAAAACATCTTCACAAATCTGTTGAATGGAAGGGACCTGTGGTGGGCATTTTTGAAATGCGCAGACATTATGCAAACTATTTAAAGGGACTGCCCGGCATAAAAGAGTTCCGCCAGCGGCTGGTAGTGCTGAACACCACAGAAGAAATTGATGCTGTATTAGATGAAGTAGCTGATTATTACGCAGGATTTACGTTTGAGAAGACCGCTATAGAATTGGTAAACTATCACGAGAAGTGTCCTTTGTAGTTTTTATAATTAATTTATCACACAATCTTCTGTTGTTTTGTTGATTTTTTCCAATTCTTCTTCTTTATTAATAAATAGTTTAAAGGGCACTATACGTAGTTTTACGAGTAAAAAGTAGAACACACACTACACTTTTTTATTTTATTTTAATTTTAAAATTTTGATTTTCAGCGGTGTGCATTTCGGGGAATAGGTCAAATACCTTATGTTAATGGTGTAACAATGAACGAGTTAGGTAGTTTTGCTATACTGTAGTTAAAGAAACGACCTAACAATGATAGAGCGCACTATATTTTACGAAAATGCTTTGTTGTTTCTTTGTGTAACAAATCCAGTAATTCCTGATCCAATCCTTGAAAAAACCAAAAAGTGTCCTTGAAAAACCAAGCCCGTAAAATCCAATACCTGGCAAAAACAGCAATGTATTTTAACCGTCCAGCTAAATCATTGCACGGCGACAGAAAATGGAACTGAAAGATGAACTAACAATCATCATTGTAATTTCCCTTTATGACCTAACATTACTTTCCATTTTCTGTCCCTTTTTATTTTAAACCCAACCTCATCCTTTTTCATTCATTCATTTTATATCCGTGTTGCTCTATGTTTTACATTTTAATCAAGGATGATTATATCATTTACAGAAAAGGTTTATCTGCCCTCATAAAGGAAAATTTTCCTTCATCAACAATTATAGAAGTTGAAGCCACCTCGTCTCTTTTAGCAAAAACTTCTGAATTGCCTGCAGGATTAATTATTATTGATATCCGGGAAGTTGATGAAAAAGATATCGATGTTTTAAAGCAAATCAGAAAACAATTACCACATACAGGAATTATTGTAATGACCTTTTCTTCCAGTTCATTATTTGCTACAGAAATGGTAGAAGCCGGAGCTACTGTATGTTTAAATAAAAATTGCTCTGTGCCGGATTTTACTGCTGCGCTAAAAAAAATTGTTTCCCAAAATACGGGTATCAATCTTTGCTGATAAAGAATTGTTATGATAAATCTATGGCTGCATTACCATTCAGCTCTTGCATTGGCAGTAACAGAAAAATCAGCAGCGTGTAAACCTGCCAGGTATTTATAATATCCTGTTATGGCTATCATACCGGCGTTATCAGTGCAATATTGAAATGCAGGAATGTACGTATTCCACCCCATTTTGCTGCCGGTAATTTCAAAAGCTTTACGTAAGCCACTGTTAGCGGATACCCCACCCGCAAGGCAAATATCTTTAATGCCAGTAGCTGCAGCGGCTTTTTTTAATTTATTCAGCAGGATAGAGATGATGCGTTGCTGTATCGAAGCACAAATATCTGCAAGGTTATTTTGAACAAATCTTTCGCGTTCCTCTTCTGCTGGCCAGAAATGCTTCTTTAAAAACATTGCTTGTTCCCGCATTTTTTAAAAAATACAGGATAGCCGTTTTTAAACCACTGAAGCTAAAATCCAAGCCCGGAATTTGTGGTTCAGGAAAACTAAACCTTTCTCCATTTCCTTCTTTGGCATATTTATCAATCAGCGGACCACCAGGATAAGGTAATCCTAATAATTTGGCTGATTTATCAAATGCTTCACCCGCTGCATCGTCAATGGTTTCGCCAATTACCTTCATATCCATGGGAGATTCACATAATACGATTTGTGTATGACCACCACTTACGGTTAGGCATAAAAAAGGAAACGCAGGTTTAGGATCATCAATAAGATTGGCTAACACGTGCGCCTGCATATGATGCACGGCTATAATAGGCTTATTTAAAGCCAACGCCATTGATTTTGCAAATTGAGATCCTACTAGTAAAGAGCCTATAAGCCCGGGTGATTGAGTAAAAGCTATGGCGCTTATATTTTGCAAATCAATCCCTGACTGCTGCACAGCGGCATCAACAACCGGAACGATATGTTGCATGTGTGCACGGGAAGCCAGTTCGGGAATTACACCACCGTATTGTTCATGAACTTTTTGAGAAGCTATAATATTAGAAAGAATTTTTCCATTGTTACATATACTCGCGGATGTTTCATCGCAGGAAGATTCAATTGCAAGAATGTTAACATTGTCCTTTACGTCCCACATGTCGCAAAGATAACAGATTGAAAGGCTTGATGAACGAAGTTAACCCAGGAAGTTGTTTAGTGAGAAAGATAAGATATCGTTTCGATATGTACAGGTATGGGAGCGTCTTTTGAAACAAAAGCAGAAGAATCTATCGCATAGCAAATGGTTACTTTCTGACCTGCAGCCAACACCATGTCTTCATTCATGGAGGTAGGATATAAAATCCTGTGATCTTCTGTTATAACGCCTAAATAGCTCCTGGAAGAATCTTTTATTAACTCAATTTTTCCGGTTGCTTTGTCATTGCATACAATTACCTCCCTTTCTTTTGAAAAAATGAAGAGGAGAAATGAGGCAAAAGTCAATGATACTATGTAGACAAATTTTATCATACAATAGATTTTGGTATTAATTCACGGTTCGCATCTTTTTAACGAAAAAAAGAAACTTATAGTATACGAAAGTGAAGTACGTGCTAAAAAGAAACACCTATAGGGGCTGATAAAATATCTATTTTGAACGGATGGCCACAACCGGATCCATTCTTGCCGCAATAGTTGCAGGTATAATACCAGCCAAAATGCCAATGAGAATACAAATGCTTACCGCCAATCCTAAAATATTATAGGAGATATATACATTAAAGTTCAGAGGACCACTCAATATCTTAGCCATAATAAAAACTAGTACCAACCCAATGGCTCCACCAATAAAACAAATAAAAGCAGACTCCAGTAAAAATTCAGACAAAATAGTTCTTCGTTTAGCCCCGATGGCCTTTTTTAAACCTATTATAGGCGTTCTTTCCCTAACAGTAACAAACATTATATTGGCTATGCCAAATGCTCCCACTATCAGGCTTAACAAACCAATCAACCAGCCACCTAATTTTATATTAAAAAACAGTTTGGAAATCGCATCGCTGAAATCGCTTACCGCATTTAGGGCAAAATCATCTTCTTCGCCTGGACTTAACCTGTGAATAGCTCTTATCACTCCCCGCAATTCATCTTTAAATGCTTCTGTAGTAACATTGGGTTTTCCCTGCACCATAATATTAGGCTGAGAGTATCTTTCTTCGAAAACAGTTTTGAAAAAACGGTGTGGAAGAATGATACAGTCGTCAAAGTTCCAGCCGCCCACCAGCATACTTTTGCCTTTCTTTTTTATAACCCCTACAATATTGCTTCGTTTATTCCTAATGGTTACGGTATTTCCCAACGCATTTTCTGCGGTACCAAAAAGCTTAACCGCATTTTCATAACCAATAACGGCATTGGCAGAGCCGTGATCCATGTCAGAGAGTGTGAGGTAGCGCCCATATTCAATTTCAAAGGGTTGAATAGCATTGAACTCTTCTGTTACTCCATAAATGTTCACATTTTGAATCATATCTTTTCCGTGAACAACATTCTGACCACCTGTATTAATAGTAAAAGCGATATTGGCAATAGCGTTGGTCTTTGCTTTAATGAGCTTTATTTCTTCATACTTCGGCTCAGGACGTTTTACATATTTCCACCAGGGGTAATCTCCATCTCCTCCTCCCGAATAGTCCCACTTATCAATATAAATAGTATTTGAACCCAAGGCGTTGATGCCATCCTTGATATTTCTTTCAAGACTGTCAACCGTAGTTAATACACCAATGATACAGAAGATGCCGATAGTAACTCCAAACAGCGACAGGAAAGTACGTAGTTTATTGCTTTTTAATTCCTGCCGGGCTAACCTGAAACTGGCTGCCAGAATGTGGAGCGTTTTTAGCATAGATCAAAATTAATAACATTCAATCATTGCCCGTTCAAAAATAACAGAAATGATAAGTAGAATTTCTTTAATAGTGTATCAGCTTATGGAGACTACATACATACTATTAAGATTTTTTCTTTCCCTTTACTGCTGCTTTTTTAGCCGGTGCTTTTTTTGCCGCCGCCTTTGGCTTTTTTTCTTTTTTGGCAAATGCACCGGGAATAGCTGCTTCAATCATTTGCTTTACTTCTTCCAGCGAAATGTCTTTTAAATCATCCGCGGTATATTTTGTATCGTCTTTTTTCCTGGGGATTTTAACAATCTTCTTTCCAAATTTTAAGATTGGTCCCCATCTTGCATTTTCCACTGATATCTTATCATCTTCCCATCGTTGTATAAAGCGATTGCTTTCTTTATCCATCTTGGCTTCTATTAACTCGTTCATTTCCGGCTGGGTCAATCTTTCAAAATTGTACCGTCTGGGCACGTTAATAAAAATACCATCCCATTTAATGAAAGGTCCAAAACGACCTGTTCCTTTGGTAATAGGCTTTCCATCAAATGTTCCTACGGGTGCTTCTGCCAATTTTTTTGCTTCTATAAAACCAATGGCCTTTTCTAAATCAACGTTACTTAACTCCGTTCCTTTAGGTATAGAAATAAAATCATCTCCCCATTTTACATAAGGACCAAATCTTCCTACACTTACAGAAATTTCCTTCCCTTCATATTCACCCAATCCCCCCTGGATTTTAAAAAGATTCATGGCCTCTTCAAACGTGATCGTTTCAATACTCTGTCCGGCCTGTATTTTCGCGAACCTTGGTTTTTCTTCGTCTACCGTTGTTCCTATCTGTACCATTGGTCCATATCTGCCCATGCGTGCAACAACAGGTTTACCACTTTCTGGATCAATTCCTAATTCCCTTTCTCCTTTAATGCGTTCAGCATTTTCAATGGTGTTATCAACATCTTTTTTAAAAGGGGTATAAAAATCAGCGAGCATTTGGTTCCACTTCATTTTACCCTGCGCCACTTCATCAAACTCTTCTTCTATCCGAGCAGTGAAACCATAATCCATTATATCATCAAAATACTGCTTTAAAAAATCGGTTACCACCAATCCGAGATCGGTAGGAAATAATTTCGATTTTTCTGCACCTGTATTTTCCTGTTCTGTTATTTTAGAAATGTTATCTGCCTTAAGCAGCATAATACGGAAGTCTCTTTTTACACCATCTTTATCTCTCTTTTCAACATATTCTCTTTTTAAAATAGTTGATATAGTAGGTGCATAAGTAGAAGGACGGCCGATGCCCAATTCTTCTAATTTTTTTACCAGTGATGCTTCCGTAAATCTCGGAGCTGGTCTTGAAAATCTTTCAATCGCCTTCATCTCTTTAAACTCAACAACCTGGTTAACCTGCATGGGAGGAAGCATGCCTTCGGTATCTTCATCTTCCATGTCTTCCTCATCCTTATCCTCGCGGTATACTTTTAAAAATCCTTCAAACTTTAATACTTCTCCCTGTGCTGTAAGATCTTGATTGTTGGTAGAAATATTGATTTTGGCAATGGTTTTTTCCAGTTCAGCATCAGCCATCTGGCTCGCCATGGTACGTTTCCATATTAGCTCGTACAACCTGCGGCAGTCAGCATCTTCTACCGTAAGTCTTTCCATAGCAGTAGGGCGTATGGCTTCATGGGCTTCCTGCGCGGATTCATTTTTGTTTTTGTATTTACGGATCTGCACATAGTCGTTACCGTAAGCCGACTTAATTTTCGCCGTAATATCATCCAGTGCGGTTTCACTGAGGTTTACACTGTCGGTACGCATATAAGAAATGTACCCCGTTTCATATAACTTCTGCGCCAGCAACATAGTGCGGCTTACAGAGTATCCTAATTTACGTGAAGCTTCCTGTTGAAGTGTGGAAGTGGTAAAAGGTGCCGCAGGCGATTTCTTTGCAGGTTTTACCTGTATATCTCTCACCGTATATTTTGCCCCGATACAGCTTTTGAGAAAACTTTCGGCATCTTCTGCTACCGAGTAACGATTTCCTTCGGCTTTAAATGTAACTGGTTTATTACTTATGTCTTTTGCAGCAAATAAAGCTTCTATTTTAAATGTGCTGACAGCAGTGAATGCATTAATCTCTCTTTCTCTTTCGGCAATCAATCGTACAGCTACGCTTTGTACACGTCCTGCGCTGAGGTTATTGCGCATACTCATTTTGCGCCACAATACAGGCGACAATTCAAACCCTACAATTCTGTCTAATATGCGTCGCGCCTGCTGTGCATTCACCAGGTTCATATCTAATATGCGTGGAGTTCTCACCGCCTTCTGTATAGCAGGTTTTGTAATTTCATGAAAAACGATGCGCTTGGTTTTTCCGGGGTCAAGCCCAAGCACTTCACATAAATGCCAACTGATGGCTTCTCCTTCGCGGTCCTCATCCGTTGCAAGCCATACTTCATCACTTTTTTTTGCAAGTCCTTTTAATTCTTTTACTACTTTTTCCTTTTCTTCCGGTACAATATACCGGGGTTGAAATTGATTGTTGATATCAATTCCCATATCGCTTTTTTCAAGGTCTCTTATATGACCATAGCAGCTCTTCACCTCAAAATCTCCGCCAAGGATCTTTTCAATTGTTTTCGCTTTTGCAGGAGACTCTACTATCAATAAGTTTTTTGCCATCGTATTGCTTAAACGCCGTGATTAAAAGAAATTATATAGCGCAATTTTCTTTTTATAGCAATTTCATTTCAGTTTTTCATTTATCTGCCAACAATTCTGCTATTCTTTTTGCCATTTCCGCCATTATAAATTGCTGCAATATTAGCGCAAACCAATAAAAAACAAAAAAAAGGCAGTTTTACAAAAAATGAATTATCCTGTTTACCGTTTCCGGATCTCTGTATATTCTCCGGTGACCAAGTCCGCTGCTCACCACAAATTCAATGTTGGAAAACCCTGCTTCTTTTATTTTTTCCGCATCACTCCATGGTGTTACATCATCATCTGTATCGTGCAGCCACAAAATATTTGCATGAATATTTTTAATAATGCTGTTGATAGAAGCCTGCTCAGGACTGATACCTGTTATCTCTGTACTTAACTGATTAAATGCAAGCCTTACTTTGTCATTCAACCCCAGCAATTGAAAAAAGCGATCCATCACAGCAATTATTTCTGTAGCCGGAGCTATCAATACAGCTTTTGTTTGAGCCGTATGAGGAGTTGATTGAAGAAAATGAGCAAGCGCCATTCCTCCAAGTGAATGAGCCATATAGGCATCGAACGGTCCGTAAGCGTGGTAAATGGCTTTTATAGTAGCAATATATAATGGCAACACTATTTGTTTTCCTTCACTTTGCCCATGTGCAGGCGCGTCGAAAGCTACTGTTTCATATTCTTTATTAATTAGAGGCGTTATGAAACCTTCAAAATTGCGGGCCGTGGATTCAAATCCGTGTATAATCAATATTTTTTGGGCGGATGGATGATTCCACCTGTAACCGCGAATCTGAATGTCATTTACTTTCAGTGATAGAACCTCTGCCTTTTTAGAAACGGCAGATTCAGCCGGAGCCTTTTTCTTTTGAGGAGTACAAAAAATCCGGAAAGCTTCTTGTGCCGCTCTTTGTGGAGATACAGCTGTCATTAATTGAAGTTTTTTGCGGATGTATGCGAGCGCGATTTTTTGAGAAGTTTTTGGGGGCATATGAATCTCAAATATAGTTAATCAGGTGCATCCAGCATTTTCGCTTCCAGGTGTGGGCGGTGGAACACCGCCACACTATAAGTTGGTGGAGAGACCTGATTAAAAGATTCCAATGGTTTATCTTGCATGTATGAAGGTTGTAATGATCGGCACAGGGAATGTAGCTCATGTTTTAGGGCACAGAATAAAAGAAGCTGGACATACTGTTTTGCAGGTAGCAGGCAGAGATGAAACAAAAACACCGGCATTAGCTAAACTTCTTGATGCAGCGTCATGCGTTTCATTTTCATCCATCAGTAGTGAAGCAGACATTTATATTATAGCCTTATCTGACACTGCACTCGAAAATGTTATAAAAGAATTACATTTTAAAGGGATAGTTGTGCATACCGCCGGCGCAGTTTCAAAAAATGTGTTGCAAAATGTTTCCGGCACATTTGGTGTATTGTATCCATTACAAAGCCTGCGAAGCGACAGGTTAGATGTAGGCACTATACCATTATTAATAGATGGAAATACACGGGAAACTATAGAACAATTGCACGGGTTTGCAAAAACAATCAGTACTGTTATTGAGCATGCGGATGATAATAAAAGAATTAAAGCACATATTGCCGCAGTAATCACCAACAACTTTTCCAACTTTCTATACACACTTACCCATGATTTTTGTGAAAAAGAAAACATCAACTTTTCTTTGCTTACACCTTTATTGCATGAAACCGTAGCGCGTTTAGCGCAGCATACACCTGCTGCTATGCAAACGGGTCCGGCAGTTCGACAAGATAAGGTTACTATAGCAAAACACCTGCTTTTATTGAATCAGTATCCACTGCTGCAACAGGTATATGAAACCTTATCAAACGATATTATGCGTTATTATTCCAACTATATAAAAGAGAATAACATTGATTAACATATTTGATTTCGCTTTTCATAGTTCTGCATTTATCTTCACGCCATGAAACTGAAGGCTTTTTTTAAACTTATCAGGTATCCTAACCTTATATTTATTGCCATAACACAGTTTCTCTTTTACTATTGTATTCTTTTTCCTGCCGTGCATCCGGATATTTTCTTTTCAGATCAGTTTAGTTTATTGCTGTTACTGATGTTTTCATCAGTAAGCATTGCTGCAGGAGGCTATGTTATAAACGACTATTTTGATTTAAACATCGACCAGGTTAACAAGCCTGAGCGCATTGTAGTTGAAAAAGTAATTCCACGGCGCTGGGCCATTATATGGCATTGGATATTTTCGACTGCTGGTGTTGTAATTGGTTTTTATATTTCATTTGTTACGCGCAACTGGCTCATTGGTTTTTCTAATGTTATGTGTGTATTGTTGTTGTGGGTGTATTCTACTACGTTTAAAAAGAAACTGCTTTCGGGTAATATTATTATTTCCCTACTCACTGCCTGGGTAGTAATGGTGGTATTTTTTTTTGTTGACTTTTTTTCTGAAAATAGTATTCCTGGTTGGCAGATGCCGGCACACTGAATGCACAAACGCATAGCAGGATCATGCGGCTTGCGTTTTTGTATGCGGGCTTTGCATTTGTAATTTCATTGATAAGAGAAGTAATAAAAGATATGGAAGATATAGAAGGTGATGCACGTTATGGGTGTAAAACAATGCCAGTGGTGTGGGGCATACCAGTATCAAAAGTATTCACCGGCGTTTGGCTGATGGCGCTTACAGGGGCATTATTGGGTATACAGTTTTATGCCATGTACCTGGGATGGTGGTGGAGTATTTTATATTGTGTATTGCTTATTATAATTCCCTTGTTATGGATTACAAGAAAACTTTACCTGGCTGCCGTTGCTGCCGATTTTGGATATTTGAGCGGCGCTGTAAAATTTGTAATGCTTACCGGAATTCTGTCAATGATTTTCTTTAAATTATATCAATCCTGATTAAGAAGAATTAAAGTTCAACAATGGAGAAGATTGTTCTGGCTTCACAGTCGCCCCGTAGAAAATTATTACTGGAGTGGGCGGAAATACCCTTTGATGTTATCATACAATCAACCGACGAAAGTTTTCCAGAAAATATAACACCGGCAGAAGCAGCTATATATGTTGCACAGCAAAAAGCTATAGCAGTACAATCAGGTGAGGTATTTAAAAAATATGAAAGGCCCTTGCCCGTACTTGCTGCGGATACGATGGTGGTTTGTGAAAGAAAGATTATTGGTAAACCAAGAGATAAGGAAGATGCTATAAATATGCTGAAACTTTTATCTGGCAAGAAGCACCTGGTAATTACAGGCGTAGTGATCAAAACAGGGACTGAAGAAATCGCTTTCGCTGATACAACCGAAGTTTGGTTTCACGAGCTTACGGATGAACAGATCAATTTTTATGTAGAACAATACAAGCCCTACGATAAAGCAGGTGCTTATGGTATACAGGAGTGGATAGGGGTAGTAGGTATAGAGCGCATCAGCGGCGATTTTTATAATGTAATGGGGCTTCCTATAAGTCGTGTAGTAAAGGCATTGAATAATGATAGGGTTTAATAGAGTCATTCTGTTTTGTTTTTGATAATTGCTGCAGGTTGCTTAACTTGAAGGTGCTAAACTATTAAACACCTACAGCTATCACCTATGACAGAGCGTCTTCTCCAGTTTATCTGGCAAATGCAGTACTATAACAAAGCGGAACTGCATACAGCATCTAATGAATCATTGACCATTCTTCAGCCCGGTAATTTCAATACCAACCAGGGACCCGATTTTCAAAATGCAATTATCAGGATCAATAAAACCACCTGGGTGGGTAATATTGAATTGCATGTAAAATCATCTGATTGGAATGCACATCAACACACGAATGATAAAAATTACGATAACATTATTCTGCACGTAGTTTGGGAAAATGATGAAACCGATAAAGTTGATACAGGTAGAGAAATGCCCATCCTGGTTTTGCAGGATAGGGTATCTAAGTTTCTGCTGAAGCGTTACGAAGAATTAATGTATGCGTCTGATATCATTCCATGTAATAAAAATGTAGCTGATGTGCCCGTCTTGATCTGGCAAGGATGGAAAGCAAGATTAGCAGCAGAAAGAATGGAACATAAAACGGAGATAGTAGAAGAATACCTGCTACAAAGCCGCAATCATTGGGAAGAAGTTTTTTGGTGGATGCTGGCAAGAAATTTTGGCATAACAGTAAACAGTACTGCCTTTGAAGCTATTGCGCGTTCTGTTTCAGTAAATATATTGGCTAAACATAAAAATCAAATTCATCAACTGGAAGGTTTTTTATTGGGGCAGGCAGGTTTATTAAACGCTCAATTCCAGGAAAACTACCCTCAGATGTTGCAAAAGGAATACAGTTTTTATCAGAAAAAATATGGATTGATCAATATTTATCAGCCCATTCATTTTCTACGTATGCGGCACGGGCAACTTTCCTACGGTAAGGCTTGCACAACTCGCTATGCTCATTCACCATTCTTCTCATCTTTTTTCGCAGGTACGGTCAGCGGCAACATTAAAAGAAATAAAAGATTTACTGCGGGTAACGGCAAATGATTACTGGCATTATCATTACCGGTTTGATGAGCCTTCCTCTTATCGCAAAAAGGTACTGGGTGAACAAATGATCAACAATATTATTATCAACACTATTATTCCGGTGGTGTTTGCTTATGGGCAAATACACAAAGAGCAGGTGTTTAAAAATAAAGCCATGCAATGGCTGGATGAAACAACCGCTGAACAAAACGCCATTACCAAAAAATGGGAGTTGCTTGAAGTAGCCAATCATTCTGCATTAGATTCGCAGGCGCTGACTGAATTAACCAAGCAATACTGCCTGCAGAAAAGATGCCTGCAATGTGCTGTTGGAAATGCCATTTTAAAAAGATGCCAGTAATCTTCTTAAGAAGATGTTACTGTGCCACGGGTTCAGTTGTCCAATTAAAAACGGCATTAACTTTAATATCAGGATGTATGCTGTATATTACCGGGCAGGTATGCGCCGCTCTTTCTAAAATGATTTTTTCTTTTGATTCAATCTGTAAAGACTCATGGAAAGAAAATGTTAAATTTATGCCACTTATTCTTCTTGGTTCTGTTGCCATAATTTTTTCAATATCTATTTTAACTCCCTCAAGGTTTATGTTTAAATCTCTTGCTTTAATACCCATAATAGTCAACATACAACTGCCCAAAGCTGTAGCCACAAGATCAGATGGAGAAAAACGTTCGCCCTTACCCTGGTTGTCAACGGGTGCATCGGTTTCTATAACTGTTCCTGATTTCAGATGGGTGCAAACCGTACGCAGATTTCCTTCGTAAAGTACTGATGAGGTCATTGTGTTATTTTTGTCTAAATTTACGTTTAAAGAACATATAAATTGGTCCAGGTGAAAAAAATCATTGCAGTTATTACGTTTGTTACAATCACACTTTATAGCTATAGTCAGGACAACACTTCTCCCCAGAAAGCAAAGATGGATAAGAAAAGACAGAAGAAGGAGAAAGTAAATGCTATTATGCGTCTTGAAGAAGAAGGCGTTCCTTCCTTTAATAAACAAACAGCTTTTGGAATAAAGTTAAATACAGATGGTTGGGGTATATCCTATGAACTGGGTCGTTCAAAATCTGTAACGCGGGCTACTATTTACCAGATAGAATTTAATGAAAAGAAACACCGTAAAGAAGACAAACAAAATATAAACAGCACCGATGGAAATGGGTTTATATTTTTCGGAAGTCCTTTTATATATGGGAAGAGAAATATTTTTTACCAGTTAAAAGGCGCTATGGGGCAACAGATCTTAATTGGCGGCAAGGGCAATAAAAATGGTGTTTCAGTATACGGTATCGGAGCAGGCGGTGTCTCTTTAGGGATATTGCGTCCTTATTATGTGGAAGTACAGGATAATAATGAAACGAAGTATGTGAAATACGATTCTCCTGACAGTGCCTTATTTATGAGCCAGCTTATTATTGGTGGCGGGGGCTTAAGCAGGGGTTGGAATGAACTTAAATTTGCTCCCGGGCTGCATGCCAAAGTAGCTGTACGGTTTGACTATAACCGCTTTAATACGGTACTTTCCGGAATTGAAGGCGGGTTTAATTTTGAATACTACTTTAAAGAAATAGAACAGATGGTGTATAACCCGGCGCATAAATTCTTCGCAAACGCCTACGTTTCCATCTTATTTGGCAAACGAAAATAAGAGGGTTATTTTTACACTTCGAAATTTTCAATTTAAGTTTTATGAGTGGATCATGTGCCAGCCCGCAGGATGCGGAACCCCGTGCTAAAAAGCCGGATTGGCTGCGGGTGAAATTACCGATAGGAGAGAGTTACAAGAACGTACGCAATTTAGTAGATACGCATAAACTGCATACCATTTGCGAAAGTGGCAATTGCCCTAATATGGGCGAATGTTGGGGTGCAGGTACAGCTACTTTTATGATATTAGGCAATGTTTGTACCCGCAGTTGTGGCTTTTGCGCAGTAGCAACCGGTCGGCCCGACGCCGTGGACTGGGACGAACCCCAACGTGTAGCCGAAGCTATTTACCTTATGAAAGTAAAACATGCTGTTATTACTTCTGTTGACAGAGACGAGTTGAAAGATGGCGGTAGCATTATATGGTATAACACTATTAAAGCTGTAAAAGCTTTAAATCCTGATACCTCATTGGAAACGCTGGTGCCCGATTTTAAAGGCGATAAAGAGAGTATACAACGCATAGTAGCAGCAGCGCCTGAAGTAGTATCGCATAATATTGAAACAGTAGAACGCATGACGCGCCAGGTGCGCATTCAAGCCAAATACTGGAGAAGTATGGAGGTGCTGAAGCAACTAAAGGAAAGCGGAATGCGAACCAAATCTGGCATTATGCTCGGTCTCGGCGAAGCCAAAGAAGAAGTATTACAAACCATGCGTGATCTTCGTGCCAATGGCGTTGATGTTATCACCATCGGGCAATACCTGCAACCTAGCAAAAAGCATTTACCCGTGATGCGTTTTGTGCATCCTGATGAATTTGATGAATATACAGAAGCGGGTTATGAAATGGGTTTTGATTATGTAGAAAGCGGTCCCTTGGTTCGTTCTTCTTATCATAGCGAAAAACATGTATTTGAGGGGATAGGCAAAATGGAATGGGAGAAAAAGAAAGCGATGATGATGGCGTAGAATATTCAGCGAAGAATGTATTACCGGAATCTTTAACAACAATTGGAGATGCCGGTTTTTTTATTCGGTGATGTATCTGATTTTGTATGTACGATTGATGGCGCTGAATCGTCAAACAAACTTTTAATGTTGACTTTTAATCACTATAATATATATTTACTTATCAGTGAAAACGAACATAATGAAAACCCTCAAAAAGTTTACAACATTTGATGATTTGAAATCCAGCCAAACTAAAACGGCTAAGAATGCCATCACTTTGAAAAGGCACAACGAATTTGAAAAATTCATTAGAATGCTTCAGTCGCTTAAAAGCCACCAAAATAATCAAAGGAAAGCCAAATAAAAACATATGAAAGACAGTCTTCAAGATAGCTTATTGACTGTATGTAAGTTGCTTGAAAAATACAATGTGAAATATATGCTTGTTGGTGGAATGGCAGTTGCGTTAAATGGATATTATAGACATTCTATCAATACTGCTGGAGAACTAACAGATAAACCCGATATCGATATTTGGTATAACCCAACTTATGAAAACTATTTCAACATTCTGAAAGTAATGAATGAGTTAGGACAGGATATTACAGAGTTCAAAAACGAGCAAAGCCCAAATCCACGCAAATCATTTTTTAAATTAAATTTTGACAATTTCACACTTGATATACTGCCTGTAATTAAAGGTAATATCAAATTTATCGACGCAAATCAAAGGAAAGAAACAATCGAGTTAGAAAAGACTCCTATTTACTTTTTGAATTACCTTGATTTAATTGAGGATAAAAAAGCAACTGCGCGAAAGAAAGATTTAGAAGATATTGAGCAATTAAAAAAAATCAGAGGTGAAGAATGAACTCGATGTATAATTATCGTTTTATTCACTCATTTTCCTCCATCTGCTTTATTCTTGGCTTTTTAATTTCTTTCTTACCGATTTTATAAGAAAAGTTGAGTCGTATATTTTGGTTTTGATAACGGTAAGACAATAATTGTTCAGCATCACCAGCTTTTATCTTTTCATCTATATAACTATAGCGGGTTAAAAATGCATCCAGGCGCAGGCTGATTTTTAACCGATTGTTCAGCGCCGACTTGCTCAATGTTACACTGTAATATCTCCAACCTTCTCTATAACCCTGCAAATTAATACTGCGGGTGCTAAAAAAGCCATACGTATAAATGCTGAATCCTTTGCGTAATGCATAAGTAAAATTATATACAAGCTGATGCATGAACCCTTTATTGCCCAAGCCTGGTTCATTGCTTTTTAACCACACATACTGGCTTGTTAAACCAAGCCCTCCACTAAAATTTTTTGAAGGCTTCCAGTTAAGATTTACGGAAACGCCTACACGTTGGTTTCTACCAACATTCTCCCATGAGTTTTTAAAAGTGCCGCCAGGAAGCGGTGTTCTGATGTCTACAATCGAATTGCGGTTATTGTTAAAAAACAGTGCAATGTCTTTGAATAATGTGAGGCTATTGCCTGAGTAGCTTACCTGGTAACGATGCGTAACCTCCGGTTTGAGAAAAGGGTTTCCAACACGGATATTCAATGAGTCAGCATTATTGATGGTAGGATTGAGGTTCGCAAATGTGGGTCGTACAATTGTCATAGCATAACTAAGTTTTATATTGCTTTTGTCGTTTATAAAGCGATTGATAAGTATTTGCGGTACTATATTCTGATAGGAAGGAATATAGAGCACAGCAGATGAAAGCATTCCATTCAATTGTGTCCGTTCATATCGCAGCCCTGATGAAAATCCCCATTTTTTTAATGTAAGCATAAGGTTTTGATAAGCCGCGTAAATAGTGGTACGGTAATTAAAATCATTTGATCTTGTGGTATCTTCTGCCCAGTAGTTGCTTTTATTGGTTACTAAAAAGCGATTGTCGGTGCCGGATTGTTTGCGCATTATTTTAATGCCTGTTTCCCATTTTAATTGCTCTGTAAAAGAGTGGCTGTAATCACCCTGCAACAAAAAATCCCTGGTAATAATTGTGCTGTAGAAATTTTCACGGTATGTTATTTCGTAGTCTTGTATTTGTTCCATTCTGTAGTTATTGTGTCCTGCAGTGGGAGAGAAGTTTGCCAGCAATGACCATTGCTGTTTAGCGTTTTTAGAAAAACCGGTATAGCCTGCGTTGAATATATGCCCGAAATTATTTTTAGGAGTAATGATCTTTCGCAAAAAAGGAGTTGCCTGTATTCCATTGATTGTTGATTCAGTAAGATAGGAGCCATCAGTACTTTCTGCATTGGGTTTTATACGATAGCCCATATTGAATGTATTAAGTGAATCCGGGCTGAAAACAACGCCTGCACCTCCCCAAACATAATACCCCTTTTGACTTGTTTCACTTTGCTGCTGCCACTGCTGGTTGGCTGCTTTTCTTTCCAGAACAACACCGTTTCTATTCCAGTAATATTGATAAAAGGCATCTGCATTCATCAGCCATTTACCCTGCTTGCTGTTCACATCCCCGGAAATATTCTGGCTTCGGTTGCCCGAAGCAAAACCAATATTGCCATTGGTAATATTATTGTCGAATGTACGCGTGATGATATTTATTACGGCGTCTGTTCCTTCTGCATCATATTTTGCAGAGGGATTAGTAATCACTTCCACTTTGCTGATGTTTTCTGCACGGATTATCCTGAGTGCATCTGCTGCAGAAGAAGCATATATTTCAGCTGGTTTACCATCTATGAGTATTTTAACTTTAGCACTCCCTCGCACAGATAATACATTATTGGGGTCAACGGTAACCATGGGTATATTCCGGAGCAGTTCTGCTGCATCAACGGCAGATACCTTAGCTAAGCTTTCTACATTAAATACAATGCCATCTACCTTTTGTTCTATAACTGGTTTTTGTGCAGTTACCGTCACATTTTTAAGCGTGGTGATTTGAGGCACCAGCAGGATCGTGCCAAGATCATGCAATAATTGATTGCTACTGAAATTCAATGACGCTGTTTGTAAAGTATGATAGCCAATAGCAGTCAGTTTCATGTAATAACTACCTGGTGCCAGTTTTTGAATGGTCATGCGTCCGATGCTGTCGCTTAATACTCCTTTCAATAATTTTCCATCTTTATACAGTGCAACAGAAACGAAGGGCAATGGCTTACCGGTTTGAGCATCTGCCAGTATTGCTTTTATGGTAAAGGTCTGTGCAGTATCCTGTGCGTTCGATTGCAGCATAGTTAACACAAATAATAAAAGCAAGACCTGTTTCATTTGTACCGGTTTTGAGCAAACCAACTCTATTCTGCATACATGACTAAATATATTAGAGGAAACGCTCAAATACTCGATGTAGGAAGACCATATGATGAATGACATTGCAAACAATAGGTATAAGCCATTAACTTTTGTAACTTTAATTAATTGCCAATGTGTATAATTGAATTAATGAATAAGATGAAACTTTTATTCCAGTTCCTGTTTATCATTTTGATACCTGTTCTTTTACTATCGTGTAAAAGAAAAACCACTTCGCCGTCGAATGAAGCTATCAGCGCGTTGCAATTAAAAAGAGGAAACCTTATTTCCTGCGGACAAGCCGATTCAGAATTTGGCACAGTTGATTTTGATATGAGTTGCAACGCGGATGTTAAGAAAGACTTTAATCTTGCTATTGAGTTGTTGCATTCTTTCGAATATGATGAAGCTGAAAAGGTTTTTGCTAAGATAATTGATAAATCACCTGGCTGTGCCATGGCTTACTGGGGTGTTGCCATGAGTAATTTCCATCCTTTGTGGAATCCGCCAACAGAAGCCGAACTGAAAAAAGGAGCAAACGCTGTTGCTATCGCAAACAGTATACAAGCAAAATCCGATAGAGAAGCAGGATATATCAATGCCATTGGATTGTTTTATAAAGACTGGGCAAAAAACGATCATCATGCCCGTTGCGTGTATTTTGAAAAAGCCATGGAGCAGTTGCATACAAAATACCCGGATGATAGTGAAGCAGCCATATTTTATGCATTGGCATTAGATGCATCTGCAGTTCCAACCGATAAAACATATACTAATCAAAAGAAGGCGGGTGATATATTAAACGCATTGTACAAATCAGAACCCAATCATCCCGGCATTATTCACTATATCATTCATACCTACGATTATCCCGGACTTGCACAATTTGCTTTAACCGCGGCAAGAAAATATGCGCAGGTTGCACCTTCTTCTGCTCATGCGTTGCATATGCCATCACATATATTTACCAGGCTGGGGCTTTGGGATGAAGCTATTCATTCAAACCAGCAATCTGTAACTGCTGCGCAATGTTATGCAGAACAGGCTGCTCTTCGCGGACATTGGGAGGAGGAACTACATGGCCTGGATTATCTCGTATATGCATATCTGCAAAAAGGAAACAACAAGCTTGCAGAGGAACAGGTAAAATATTTATACGGCATCAATGCTTTTTATCCTTTTAACTTTAAAGTTGCTTATTCTGTTGCGGCTATTCCTGCGCGTTACGTATTGGAGAATAAAACCTGGAAAGAAGGCGCAGTATTGCCATTACCCAAAGGAAACTTTTCGTGGGATGCATTTCCATGGCAGGAAGCTATTGTTCATTTTACAAGAGTATTAGGTGCCATACATATAGGCGATGCTGTTAAAGCAAAAGATGAACTTGCAAAACTTCAGCAACTTAAGGATACGCTGGACAAACAAAAAGACAGTTATAAATCAAAAGAAGTTGCCATACAGATAAAAGCAGGAGAAGCATGGCTGCAATTCTCGCAAGGCAATAAAGCTAGCGCAATAAGTGAATTGATGCTTGCTGCAAACATGGAAGACAGCACAGAGAAGCATCCCGTAACACCTGGAAAAGTATTGCCGACAAGAGAGTTGTTAGGCGATTTGCTAATGCAGGCAAAACAATATAAACCGGCACTCGAAGCTTATGAAGCTGTGCTTGTAAAAAATCCCAACAGGTTTAACAGCCTATATAGTGCAGGGTTAGCGGCAGAAAACCTGGGAGACAAACAAAAAACGGCTTTTTATTTTAAGCAGTTATTGGTTATTGCTGATACTGTAAATGCTGACAGACCCGAGATTAAAACTGCACAATTATTTTTACAGACTCACAAGGATATGGCTTCGACTCAATAAAAGAGAACAAGCGATACTGTTTGTCTGTGATATTTATACCATAGCAGGTATTTTTCTCATCTCTTTTAAAAATCTTTCAATAAAAACTTTTAAATACATTTGCCTCGTGAAAAAGTGGATAGCAATATTTTTCCTGTTTATTTTTTTGAGTGCGAATACCGTATTCGGAGAAGTATTGCGGTTACCTGTGCTGGCTCACCACTACCTGGAACATGTTACATGGGACAATAACAAATCGCTCTTTGATTTTTTAGCCAAGCATTATGCAGCTAAAATTAACCATCCGGATGATCAGCATCACGATCACCAAAGGCTGCCTTTCAAATCGATGGATTGTTTCGCTTTACAAGTAGTTATAACTGCCCCCCAATCTTTTTTTGCACTTT
Organism: Agriterribacter sp.; assembly: GCA_047600465.1. GTDB lineage: Bacteria > Bacteroidota > Bacteroidia > Chitinophagales > Chitinophagaceae > Agriterribacter. The sequence continues at coordinate 256,257 of JASGKU010000003.1, read as the reverse complement.
CAAAAATCATACTTGTTGCGTCAGAAGAAAAAAACATACTGCCTGACCAACAATATTATTCTTCTACTGTTCTCTCCAGTATATGGCAGCCGCCGCGGTTTAGTTAAGTATAGTTTTTCTTTTTTATGTAAAGCGATAGAAAGCTTTACGAATGTGGCATTGCTGTAAAGCGATGTTGCAGGCTATATTTAATGATCAACCTGAAATTTTTATGCTCAATACAATCATTGAGTTTTCTATAAAGAATAAACTCATTATAGGTATTTTCATTATTGCTCTTATAGGCTACGGCGCCTACGAAGTGAAACGGCTGCCTATTGACGCTGTACCTGATATTACCGATAACCAGGTGCAGGTAATTACCGTTGCGCCCGCATTAGGCGCTCCCGATGTGGAAAGGCTCATCACTTTCCCCATAGAACAGGTAAATAGTAATATTCCCGGGTTAAAATCGCTCCGCAGCTTTTCGCGTTTTGGTCTTTCTGTTGTTACAATCGTTTTTGATGATGCCACTGATGTGTATTGGGCACGACAACAAGTTGCGGAACGATTGCAACAAGTGCAGGAGCAGATCCCCAAAGGTTTTGGAACACCTGTGTTAGCACCTGTTACTACAGGGCTGGGTGAAATTTATCAATATGTTGTTCGCCCTGAAAAAGGATATGAGAGTAAATACAATGCAATGGAATTGCGTACTATTCAAGATTGGATAGTACGCCGTCAGCTACTAGGCGTTAAGGGCGTAGCAGAAGTGAGCAGCTTCGGGGGCCTGCTGAAACAATATGAAATTGCAGTAGAGCCTACGAAGCTCCTGGGAAATAATATAACTATCAGCGATGTATTTGCTGCTCTTGAAAAAAACAATGCCAATACCGGGGGCGCATACATTGAAAAAGGACCAACCGTGTTGTTTATCCGGAGTGAAGGTTTGGTAGGAAGCACTGATGATATCAAAAACATCGTGGTAAAAAATTTGCCCAACGGCACGCCTCTTTTAATCAGGGATGTAGCAGATGTAGGTTTCGGCAATGCTACAAGATATGGGGCAATGACCTATAATGGCGTTGAACAGGTATCTGGTGCAGTGGTAATGATGTTGAAAGGTGCCAATAGCAATGAAGTAATAAAAAATATCAAGGTTCGCATTGAGCAAATACAAAAAACGCTTCCGGAGGGTGTGCTGATAGAACCATTTCTCGATCGTACAAAAATGGTGAACAATTCTATAGGCACTGTTACAAAAAACCTCATGGAAGGAGCATTGATCGTGATTTTTGTCTTAGTGCTTTTCCTCGGCAATCTTCGTGCAGGATTACTGGTTGCATCAGTAATTCCACTCTCCATGTTGTTCGCCATCATTTTAATGAACTTGTTTGGTGTGAGCGGCAACCTTATGAGCCTGGGAGCGTTGGATTTTGGATTAATAGTAGACGGTGCTGTTATTATTGTGGAAGCTGTAATGCATCGGTTGGCAGAACGCAACAAGCAATGGGCAACTGGCAATTTGGCCATTTCACAACAAGAGATGAATGACGAAGTGCAACATTCCGCTTCAAGAATGATGAACAGTGCTGTTTTTGGTCAGATCATCATTCTTGTGGTATACGTACCGATTTTTACGTTGCAGGGCATTGAAGGAAAAATGTTCAAACCAATGGCACAAACGGTGGCTTTTGCGCTTGCAGGAGCTTTTGTTCTTTCGTTGACTTATATACCTATGATGAGTGCATTGTTTTTAAGCAAAAAAATTGCACACAAGAAAAACCTGTCTGATAGAATGATGAGCAGGCTTGAGAGATGCTATCAAAAGTGGCTGGAAAAAGCATTGAAAGTTCCCAAAATAATCGTTGCTTCTGTTCTTGTATTATTTGTTTTTGCGGTTTTTGTTTTAACACAGTTGGGTGGAGAATTTATACCTGCACTCCCCGAAGGAGATTATGCAGTTGAAACAAGAGTATTGCCGGGTAGCAATCTCAATACCTCGATTGAAGCTGTTTCAAAAGGGTCGAGAATAATCTTAAATAAATTTCCGGAGGTAGAAAAAATAGTAGATAAAACAGGTACCAGTGAAGTTCCCATCGATCCTATGGCAATTGATGCGTCGGATATGATCATTATATTGAAAGACCGCAGCCAATGGACATCGGCAAAAACCTATGAAGAACTCGAAGCAAAAATGGCAAAAGAATTACAGGCGGTTCCAGGCGTAACCTTTGGGTTTCAGTATCCGGTTGCCATGCGGTTTAACGAATTGATTTCAGGTGCGAGACAGGATGTGGTTTGCAAAATTTTTGGAGAGAACCTGGATACATTAGCGCATTATGCCAATAAATTGGGCAATATCTGCAGTACCGTTAAAGGTAGCAGTGGGTTATACGTGGAAGCTGTTACCGGTATGCCACAAATAGTTATTGAATATAACCGGGCTGTTATTGCCCAATACGGCTTAAACATTGCCGATGTAAACCGTGCCGTGAATGCAGCATTTGCAGGTGAAACAAGTGGTACCGTATACGAAGGCGAAAAAAGATTTGACCTGGTAGTAAGACTTTCGGGCGATAAAAGAAAAGATGTTACAGATGTACAAAACCTGCTGATAGCAACACCTTCGGGTACGCAGATACCTTTAAATGCAGTAGCGAAGATAGATGTTATAGAAGGACCTAACCAGATACAACGTGAATTTTCGCAACGCAGAATTATTGTTGGCTTCAATGTGCGTGGCAGAGATGTGCAAAGTATGGTGCAAGAGCTGCAAGGCAAAGTGGAACAACAGATAAAACTTCCACCGGGTTATTATGTTACATATGGCGGTGCCTTTGAAAACCTGGAAGCTGCAAGAGGAAGGCTAAGTATTGCTGTACCTGTTTCACTATTAATGATTTTTTTACTGCTGTACTTTGCATTTAGGTCCGTTAAGCAAGGCTTATTGATTTACTCTGCCATTCCGCTTTCTGCCATCGGAGGTATTTTGGCACTGGCGGCTAGAGGAATTCCATTCAGCATCAGCGCTGGTGTTGGCTTTATCGCTTTATTCGGCGTGGCAGTTTTGAACGGGATCGTATTGATTGCTGAATTTAACCGCCTAAGGGAAGAAGGACATACTGATCTGACGCGAATTGTAACTCAAGGAACAAAAGTGCGTTTACGCCCTGTATTGATGACAGCTTTCGTAGCATCTTTAGGCTTTTTACCAATGGCGATAAGTACAGGAGAGGGGGCGGAAGTGCAACGCCCGTTAGCAACAGTGGTAATAGGTGGTTTGCTCGTGGCCACATTCTTGACTCTTTTTGTTTTACCAATTTTATACATTATGTTTCAGAAAAATGCTTCTTCTAAAAAGAAACATATACAGGTAGCAACAGTAGCACTGATTGCTTTTCTGGGATTGTCTTATCAAACAAAAGCCCAAACGTCGATTACCTTAAAGGCCGCAACCGATACTGCCTTGAAGAATAATCTTTCGGTTAAAAATGAAAGATTGCGGGCTGAGTACCGGCAGAAACTCATCAAATCAGGCACCAACATTCCTGCTACTAATCTCATAGCAGATTACGGGCAGATGAATAGTTACTATGCTGATACAAAGATCGGTGTCGCGCAAACCATCGCCTTTCCGACTGTGTACAAAAGGCAACGGGCACTGCTAAACGAAGAATGGAAAAGTAGTATACTAAACACAGGAGTGAGAGAGACAGAGCTTAAAAAGCAAGTGTCTCAAGTGTATGCCGGCATCATTTATTTGCAACAAAAGAAAGCGCTGTTGCAGAAAAATGATAGTATGTATGGAGCCTTTTTAGAAAAAGCAACTCTTCGTTTTGAAAAAGGTGAAAGCAATGTGCTGGAAAAAGCCACAGCCGAAAACCAACGGGCGCAGATCGCTTTGCAACTGGGACAATTGGAACAGGATATGGAATTGTTGCAATTACAGTTTCAGCTTCTGTTGAATACTACTTTCAATTTTGTGCCGCAGGATAGTATGGTGAATTTTGATGCAGTAAGCAGGATGGATACGGCCCGGGTGATTAATCATCCCACCATGCAATATTTTAAGCAGCAGCAGGAAGTAGCCGCTGCAGCCACAAGAGTGGAACAGTCAAAGCTATCACCGGATCTTAGCCTGGGTTACAATGCCATGAGCATGAAAGGTATGGGTGCAGACAATAAAAGTTATAACAGTTCACCTCGTTTTCAATCGGTGCAGTTAGGGGTAGGCATACCTATTTTCAATGGTGGACAGAAGGCACGTATCAACGCAGCTAAAATAAATGAAACAGTTGCCGCAAATGAGTATTCATTGACCCTGCAAAGCCTTACCCAGGCTTATAAAGCTGCCTATACCAATTACCTGAAATATGATAAAGCTATACAGTATTTTGAGACCACAGGTTTGAAGAATGCTGAAACAATTACAACCACTGCCAACAGGCAATTTATCAGTGGTGAAATAAATTACCTGGATTGGGTTATACTTATTAACCAGGCAGTAAATATTCAAAGTGAATATATAGAAGCTTTGCGGTACAGGAACAATGCCGTTGTTGAGATCAATTCTTTCACGGGTTACTAAACAAAAAAATAAAATCATTATACAATGAACAGAATATTTTTTTTTGCAGTGTTGTTACATTTCTTCACAGCCTGCGGCAGTAAGAAACAAGAAGAAGAGAAAAAGGAAATAATTAAAGCGGCAGGAAACAACGTAACATTAACCGATGCACAATACAAAAATGCCGGTATACAAACTGGTGTTTTAGATACGAAACCCATTTCATCGGTGTTAAAAGTATCTGGGAAAATAGATGTGCCTCCTCAAAATATGGTTTCAATCAGTGTGCCGCTTGGTGGCTACCTCAAATCAACCAAACTATTATCCGGCATGCATGTAAGCAAAGGTGAGGTATTGGCTGTTATGGAAGATCAGCAATACATTCAACTGCAGCAGGATTATCTTACAGCAAAAGCTGAATTTGCTTATGATGAAATAGAATATAACCGGCAAAAAGAATTGAACCAAAGTAAAGCCAGCAGTGATAAAGTATTTGAACAGGCAAAAGCCGCGTATCAAAAGCAAAATGTTCTGGTAAATGCGCTGGAACAAAAATTAAAATTAATTGGTTTAAATCCTGTAAATATAACAGCGTCCAATATCTCCAGGAGCATCAATATTTATTCACCCATCAATGGCTTTGTTTCAGGTGTAAATGTAAATATCGGAAAGTATGTAAACCCTGCTGATGTATTATTTGAATTGGTAAATCCTGCTGATATTCATTTGGGGTTAACGGTATTTGAAAAAGATGTAAACAAACTTTCCATCGGTCAAAAATTGATGGCATACACCAATACGCATCCTGAAAAAAAATATCCCTGTGAGATCATATTGATAAGCAAAAACCTCTCGGATGACCGCGCCATGGAGGTTCATTGTCATTTTGAAAAATACGACAAAAACCTTTTGCCTGGCATGTATATGAATGCCGATATAGAAATCTCCGGGGCCAATGCAACTGTTTTACCTGATGAAGCCATTGTAAGGTTTGAAAACAAACAATATGTTTTTATAGCTAAAGGGCAAAACAATTTTGAGATGCAGGAAGTGCAAACCGGCAATGCAGAGAATGGCTATACAGAAATTACCAATGCTGAAAAATGGACAGGGCAAACCTTTGTAACAAAAGGAGCTTATAGCCTGTTAATGGCGATGAAGAATGTGAGTGACGAATAAGTTTGTATGACTTTCTGAACAAAGCAAAGTTGAAGTTTTAAACAAAGTCCTCTGTATTTTAACGCTCTACTTTTGTTCCAACAAAATAAATAAATATGGAACAAAACAATTATGAGGGTGTTTTACAAAAGCCCATTAAATCAGGGTTTGATGCAACCTCAACTACGAGCGATGTTATAAAAGGAATTGATTTAAAAGGCAAAACCGTCATAGTAACTGGTGGTTATGCAGGCATAGGCTTAGAAACGGTGAAAACCTTGGCTGATGCCGGAGCAGAAGTATGGGCACCGGCGAGAGATATTGCGAAAGCAGCAAAGAGTTTGGCAGATATACCAGGAGTGATTATTAAGCCAATGGATTTAATGAATCCTCACTCTATTGATGGTTTCGCCAATGCATTTTTAGCAACCGGAAAGCCTTTGCATATACTGATCAATAATGCAGGCATTATGTGGGCGCCGCTTCGCAGAGATGATCGTGGATATGAATCGCAATTATCAACCAATCATCTCGGGCATTTTCAACTTACTGCCAGGTTGTGGAATGCATTAAAAAAAGCCGGCAATGCAAGAGTGATAAACGTATCATCATTTGGTCATCATATCGCTCCGTTTAATTTTGATGATCCCAATTTTGAGAAACGGTCTTACGAAACATTGCTTGGTTACGGCCAATCAAAAACAGCTAATAATTTATTTGCAGTAGAACTTGACAAAAGATCTAAAGCATTTGGTGTAAGAGCTTATGCACTACATCCGGGTTCTGTAAATGGTACTGAGCTTGGACGGGAAGCACCTTTGGAGTTATACAAACAAATGGGTACACACGATGCTGACGGAAATATTTTTCCTGAAGTGGAAAGAAAACTAAAAACTATTCCGCAAGGTGCAGCTACAACCGTTTGGTGCGCAACAAGCGATCAGCTAAAAGATATAGGAGGCGTGTATTGCGAAGATGTAAATATTGCTGAAGTTGATAACGGTAACATTGAACACAGATTTGATGAGCCTTCTACATTGCGCGGAGTAAAACCTTACTCTTTAAACAAGGAGAATGCACAACGGCTATGGACTTTAAGCGAGGAGCTGACAGGAATAAGGTTTGAAATATAATAAGGTCAATCGGATACATTTTTCGCAGGTAGGTGGTGACCAGCCTACCGGACAGGCAGGCACCCGCCTGTAGAGGTCGCTACCGGTCGGTGTCTTCACCGACCGGAAAAAAGACAAGATGCAAAAATTTGAAATACACCCGGTGAATCGGGTTTACTGATAAGTACATAATTTTGAATGCTATGGATTTTCAAACCAAATATATAACGCCTGAAATTAAACTTTCCTGTTACAGCGATGGATTGTTTAAAACAGAAGTGTTGTTTGAGCACCACATGCTGGTTTGGTTTATATCGGGTGAAACAAAAATTATTGAGGCTGATAAAACACATGTATTCAATATGGGTGATATCTTTCTCATCCCGAGAAATCAATTTGCTACCGTTATTAATTATCCATCGGGTGGATTGCCACACAAATCTGTAGTAATGCGTCTCACCACAGAAAGATTAAGAAATTTTTATGCTGATTTGAGTATAAAACCGATGGCTTCACCGCAACAGCAAATTCATAGTTTTAATAAACATCCTTTGTTGAAAAGTTGTTTGGCTTCTTTAATTCCTTATTTTGATATGCAGGATCCATTTCCTGAAAAAATAGCTTCTTTAAAAATAGAAGAAGCTATTACCATTGTAAGAACCATTGAACCTGCAATAGATACTGTATTAGCCAATTTTGAAGAGCCGGGTAAAATTGAATTGGCCGATTTTATGGAAAAGAATTTTATGTTCAATATGCCCATGGAACGGTTTGGATACCTCACTGGCCGCAGCCTTAGCACGTTTAACCGCGACTTCAAAAAGATATATGATATAACACCTCAAAAATGGATGACCCGCAAAAGACTGGAGCTTGCGCATTATCATCTTTCAGAAAAAAAACAAAGACCGGTAGATGTATATCTTGAAGTGGGTTTTGAAGACCTCTCTCATTTTTCATATGCATTTAAAAAATATTTTGGGTATGCACCAACGGATCTGGTGCTGCAAAAAACAGTAGATAGAGCAGGCTGTAAACAATGAACAACTATGGAAATTTTTTTTAAAGAACTTTTTGAATACAATCAACATTATAACCTGGCATTGAATAAAGTCATGTTGGAGAACCCGGATAGGCTATCCGCAAAATGCATGGAGTTGTTCTGTCATATCCTCAATGCTCATCAAATATGGAATAACAGAATCCAGCATAACGGTAAATCTTTTGGTATACGTGAAATCCATGGGCTTCAACATCTACAGGCTATTGATCAAGATAATCATACTGCAACTGCGCATATCCTGGAAACAAAGGAGCTTGCAGCTATGATTGATTATGCAACAATGAAAGGAGATATCTTCACCCATAGTATCAGGGATATTTTATTTCATGTTATCAATCATTCAACCTATCACCGGGCACAGATTGCTACGGAGTTCAGGCAATGTGGGTTGGAACCAGTGATGACCGATTATATGTTTTATAAGATGACAGGTCATTAAAGTACATTTATATTATTCATCGCAATAAGTAATCTTTGTCCACCATAAATGAGATCCTGAAAATTAATGAGCATCGTCCCTGGCCATTGTCAGAAGGAAAAAGCAGGTATTACCAGGAATGGAACAGGGCATTGTTTCTTCATTGGAAAATTCCAGTTGAGACATTAAGACCATTGATCCCTGAAGGTATTACTATAGATACATTTAATGGTGAATGCTGGCTTTCTATTGTGGCATTTACCATGGAAAAAATCAGGCCTGTTATTTTGCCTTCGTTAGGTGCTATTTCTAATTTTCATGAAATTAATATCAGAACGTACGTAGTTAATAATAATAAGCCAGGTGTTTATTTTCTTAGCATTGAAGCTGGGAAAACTTTATCAGTTCTGATCGCAAAATTTTTGTCTGAGTTGCCATATCAGAAATCAAATATCAAAAGAACCACGGATGACGAAGCTGACCACTACAGCTCAACTAATTTCAAAAGAGGATTTGAATTTAACGCCTCCTTCAAAATCGGAATGCCTGTTGCTCAAAAAACTGAATTAGAAAAATGGTTGACTGAACGGTATTGTCTTTACCTGAAAAATGGAAGTAAGCTTTATCGTTACGAAATTCACCATAAAGAGTGGGGGCTTCATCATGTTGAAATGTTGGACCTAAAAGCCGTATATCAAATAAGAGATTTTGCGCTTGATAAAAGTCCGGATTTGATAAACTATTCACCAGGAGTGAAAGTTGTTGCCTGGAAGCGAGCGGTTTGTAAATAATAAGTTTTCTTTGTTTAATCGTAGGTTATAAATCCGAACTGTTCTTCAAGATATAAATATCATTATATGCGTAAACTAATATTAGTAGCACAAATTTCTTTGGATGGTTTTGTAGCAGGCCCGGGTGGAACATTTGAGCATTTTGTTGATGGAGAAAATAGTCTTGGATTCGTGTGCAGTTTAACGGAGTCTGCTGATGCGGGACTATTTGGCCGTGTTACGTTTGATATGCTACAAGCACATTGGCCTACAGCTGCCGATAAACCAGGCGCTACGCCCAATATAATCAGGTATGGCAATTGGTATAATAAGGCAACAAAAATTGTTTTATCTCGAACGCTGGAGAATAATACAAACGCTGTAATTGTACATGAAAATATCAGTGATTCAATACAGGCAATAAAGCAGCAGGAGGGGAGAGATATATTGCTATTCGGGAGCCCTACGGCTTTTAATGCTTTATTGAAATTAAATGTTGTAGATACTTGCTGGCTGATTGTACATCCTGTTCTTTTTGCGGATGGAATTCCTTTGTTTAAAGAGGGGAGAACTCCACAGAAGTTAGTTCATATCCAATCTCAGCAACTTCCTGGCGGACTAATGGCTTTGCAATACAACACATCTGAATAAAGCTAACCTGGATAAAGAAATAAGACCGGTGTTATAGAATGATGATTGGTTTTATGGCTCCTTACTATTCGTGTAGCTTTAGCCTAAAGGCAAATCTGCATGGCACCGTTTATTAAAGATCAGGAACACAACAATACAAATAATAATGATTTCTGGTTTCCCGGCCGATGGATAGGAGGAATATCGCTATGCATAGCACCTGTTGTTTTTCTGACTGGAATTTTGTTGCGTTTGCCATTTCATTTTTTCTTTCCACAACAACTCGCTGCATTTAAAGATTATCCTGTATTAATAATCGCTTCGTACAATTGCTTTGTTATTGGCAATATACTAATGTGGCCTGCCATTATAACATTGGCTACCTTAATAGGAAAGAGAAAACCGCAACTGGCTTTATGGGGTGGTAGTTTTGTAATCTTCGGATTGTTTGCCCGCACCTTTCATGCGGGTGTTGATCATCTTGCTTTTCAGTTGGTTCGTGTGCAGGGATTAGATACCGCTACAAAAGCCATAGCAGATGCCTATGGTGGATTTAATATCATCGCCACATTCAATGGCACAATCATGTTGGGCTGGGTTATATTAGCTACTGGTGCTTATCTTTCGGGCGTTCTGCCACTGATTCGTTCGATTCTGCTTGCGTTGATGTGTACGCTGATGCTGGGTGTATTAAAAGGAAGTTCAATTATATCTGTAGTTGCTGCTGTTGCACTTTGTATTGCATTTGTGCCTTTAGGCATTGGGATTTTGAAAGATGGTCCGAAACCTTCCTACAGGGTAATAGCACTCAGTACAATGTTGATACTTACTCTTACTACATTGCTTTATTTTTTCGGACAACTTGGATAAATAGCAGTCTGATGGAGTGTGGAAAGATAATTTTTTCTGTATTTTAATCAAATGATTAAAATATTTGTTTAAATCAAAAAAATGAATTTATCTTTGGTGTACGATGGCGACTAAAACAAAAAATGCGGATCAAGTTTCGGCGGAAGAAAAGATAAAGGAAGCTGCGCGAAAAGTATTTACACAAAAGGGCTATGCGGCTACCAGAACGCGTGATATAGCGGAGGAAGCAGGTCTTAACCTGGCATTGCTCAATTACTATTTCCGCAGCAAGGAAAAGCTGTTTGATATAATAATGCAGGAAAAAATGCAGCAGTTTTTTGGCATCATCGCACCTGCAATGAATGACGTTTCTACCAGTCTTGAGAAAAAAGTAGAGGCTATTGTATCTACCTATATTGATATGTTACAGCAGAATCCTGATCTTCCTCTATTTGTATTAACTGAGATCAGGAACAACTCAGATCTGTTTAAAAAGTTGCAGGCTGGTAAACTGATTCAGCATTCTCATTTTGTGCAACAGCTAAAAGAACGCAATCCCGATCTTCATCCGCTTCATTTCATAGTTTCCATTTTAGGTATCACCATTTTTCCTTTTGTTGCCAAGCCTGTATTGCAGTCTGTGGCAGGATTGAATCAGCAAATGTTTAATGAGTTGATGGTGGAAAGGAAGGCATTAATTCCTAAATGGATAAAAGCGATGTTGAAAGTAAAATAATGCAAATAACATGAACTGTAAAATAATGATACCAATGAAAGAGCTGATTCTTGGCGGATTGTTGGCGATAACCTTATCAGCCGGCGCACAAACGCTTACCTTGCAGGACTGCTATACACTGGCAAAACAAAATTATCCTTTGGCAAAGCAGCACGATCTTATTAAAAAGAGCGGAGCATATTCTGTTGAGAATATTGCTACAGGGTATCTTCCTCAAATCAATATTAACGGGCAGGCAACCTATCAGTCAGAAGTTACACAGGTGCCTATAAAGGTTCCCGGTATTGATATACCTACCATCAGTAAAGATCAATACAAATTGTATGGTGAAGTTACACAGGTACTATACGATGGGGGTGTTATAAAACAACAGAAAAAGTTGCAGGATGCGAATACTACCCTTGAAGAACAATCGCTGGAAGTGGAATTGTATAAACTTAATGACAGGATTAACCAGTTGTATTTTGGAATACTGCTGGTAGATGAACAATTAAAACAAACAGCACTTACAAAAGCAGACATTCAAAACACCCTGAAGAAAACGGAAGCAGCCATTGCGAATGGAACTGCTCTAAAAAGCAATGCTGATGTTTTAAAGGCAGAGATCTTAAAAATAGATCAAAAAGCAGTTGAACTCAAAGCCATGCGCAGTGCTTATGGTGATATGCTCAGCTTGTTTATAAACGGCCCTGTAAATGAAACAACTCAATTACAAAAGCCGGAACCTTTATTGTCAACCAACGAAATCAACAGACCGGAATTAGCATTGTATGAAAAACAAGCAAAGCTGTTTGATGCACAAGAGAAAATGATCGGTGCTAAAAACCTGCCAAAGTTGGGTTTGTTTGTACAGGGTGGTGTTGGCAAGCCGGCGTTGAATATGTTGAGCAATCAATTTGAAGGATATTATCTTGGTGGTGTGCGGCTCAATTGGTCGCTCTCTGGATTCTATACCGCAAAAAAAGAGCGATATATACTTGATATAAAAAAGAAAAATACGGATATCCAGAAGGAAACATTCCTATACAATACCAATATGGTTGTAAAGCAACAAAAAACAGAAGCGGATAAATGGAATGCTTTGTTGCAAACAGACGATGATATAATTACACTTCGAACCAGTGTAAAAACCACGGCTGCTGCACAATTGGAAAACGGCGTAATAACCGGCAGTGATTATATACGGGAAGTAAATGCAGAAGACCAGGCAAAGCAAAACAGGATCTTGCACGAAATACAATTGCTGCAAACCCAGTATAATCTCAAATACACTACCAGTAACTAATCTTTATAAACAACGCTGTTAGATTCAGCAAAAACTCAGGTATGAAACATTTACATTCACATAGTCATATCACACAAACAAACATCTTTCGTGTAACCAACACACCTGTATTGTTTTTAGTTGTGTGCCTGATATGCTCAGCATGCAATAAAAAAAGCGATAAGTATGATGCTTCAGGAACATTTGAAGCAGTTGAAACCATTATTTCTGCTGAAGCTACAGGAGCCATCAAACAATTTGATATTGAAGAGGGGCAAACGCTGAAAGCAGGTCAGCAGGTAGGGTATATTGATAGTATACAGCTTTCTTTACGCAAGAAACAATTAGAGGCTCAGATAAGGGCTACAGGAAGTCGTGTGCCTAATATAATGCTGCAAACAGATTTTTATAAACAGCAATTAGCCGTAACAGAGGTACGATTAAATAATCTCAAACATGAACAGAACCGTATTCAGAATCTTGTAAAGGCAGACGCTGCTACCGGAAAGCAATTAGACGATATAAACGCGCAGGTTGAAGAAACAGAAAAACAACTGGCAGTAATTAAGAAACAGGATGCAGCACAAACCTCTGCTTTGCAAACGCAAAGCTCAGGATTACGCAGTGATGCTTTACCGTTGATGGCGCAGATAGAACAGATCAATGACCAGTTGAGCAAATGCAATATCATCAATCCTTCTAATGGTACAGTGCTTACAAAATATGCTGAAGTAAACGAGGTGGCAACTAATGGAAAGCCGTTGTATAAAGTTGCAGATGTATCGTCGTTGATTTTAAGAGCATACATAACCGGCGACCAGATTGCTAAAGTAAAACTCAATCAAAAAGTAACAGTGATGGTAGATGATGGAAAAGACGCTTACAAAAATTATGAAGGAACAGTAGAGTGGGTAAACAATAAGGCTGAGTTTACGCCCAAAACCATTCAGACAAAAGAAGAAAGAGCCAACCTGGTATATGCGGTAAAAATAAGGGTACCCAATGATGGTAGTTTGAAAATTGGTATGTATGCTGATGTAAAATTGTAGAGTATGGAAGCGGTTATAGTAGATCATATAAAAAAATGGTACGGAAAAGAAAAACTGGTAGCAGTAGATGATGTATCATTTGCCGTAAATAAAGGGGAGATATTTGGGTTGATCGGTCCTGATGGCGCGGGTAAATCCAGTATTTTCAGAATGCTTACTACTTTACTACTGCCGGATGAAGGTAGTGCTGCTGTTGATGGCTTTGATGTAGTGAAAGACTATAAACAAATCAGGCAACGCATCGGTTATATGCCGGGCAAGTTTTCTTTATACCAGGATTTAACCGTCGAAGAGAATCTCAATTTTTTTGCCACCGTATTTGGCACAACGGTGGAAGAAAATTATCATCTCATCAAAGATATCTACATACAGATTGAACCTTTTAAAAAGCGGCGTGCAGGTAAATTATCCGGTGGCATGAAACAGAAGTTGGCATTGTGTTGTGCACTGATACACAAACCCGTTGTATTGTTTCTGGATGAACCTACTACAGGCGTTGATCCTGTTTCAAGGAAAGAATTCTGGGAAATGTTGAAACGGTTGAAAGAGCAGGGAATCACCATTCTTGTTTCTACGCCCTATATGGATGAAGCTACTTTGTGCGACAGGATAGGGCTGATACAGAAGGGAAAGATATTATCCATTAACACTCCACAACATATCATCGCTTCTTATCCAGATAATCTGTTTGCAGTAAAAGCATCCAATATGTATCACCTGTTGCAAGCATTACAGGAATATGATAAGATAGATAACAGTTATGCTTTTGGTGAATACGCACATGTGGCATTAGCAAAAAACAGTATCACGCCGCAGGATGTTGTAACCCATTTGCAGGTGAAAGGCATCAAAGATGTAGAGTGGAAAGAAACAAACGTAACCATTGAAGATTGTTTTATAAAACGTTTAAAAGATTGATATGCCCGAACCGGTAATAAAAACAGATAAGCTCACCAAGCGATTTGGCGATTTTATTGCCACCAATGAAATCACTTTTGAAGTAGATAAAGGAGAGGTGTTTGGTTTTCTTGGTGCGAATGGCGCAGGAAAAACTACCGCTATGCGTATGTTGTGTGGTCTTTCCGTGCCCAGCTCAGGAAAGGCTACTATAGCGGGTTTTGATATATACAAACAGCGGGAACAGATCAAAAAAAATATTGGTTATATGAGCCAGAAGTTTTCATTGTATGAAGACTTAACTGTTGCCGAGAACATTCGTTTTTTTGGAGGAATATATGGATTAAGCAATACTGATCTTAAAAATAAAAGCGAGCAATTAATTACAGAGTTGGGTTTGCAGCAGGAAGTAAAAAAGCTGGTAGCAGAACTGCCATTGGGTTGGAAACAAAAGCTTTCTTTTTCTGTTGCCGTATTACATAACCCTGCTATTGTTTTTTTAGATGAACCAACTGGCGGCGTAGACCCTGTAACGCGCCGGCAATTCTGGGATTTGATTTACGAAGCAGCCAACAGGGGCGTAACCATTTTTGTAACCACCCACTATATGGATGAAGCAGAGTATTGCAACAGGATTTCTATAATGGTAGATGGAAGAATTGAAGCATTAGGTAAACCGGAAGAACTGAAAAAACAGTTCCAGGCTGACTCTATGGATGAAGTGTTTTACAGGCTGGCAAGAGGTGCTAAGCGAAATGAATAGTATGGCAAGGTTGGCAACCTTACAGTTAAGGTTGCCAACCTTTGATTGAATATATTTAAAACATTATAAATAAGGTTGGCAACCTTGACGCGATAACATGAAACAGTTTTTAACTTTTGTACGGAAAGAATTTTATCATGTATTGCGTGATAGAAAGACTTTGCTGATATTATTCGGGATGCCTGTAATGCAGATATTGATTTTCGGCTTCGCGCTTACCAACGAGGTGAAGAATTCAAGAATTGTGATAATGGATCAGGCGAAAGATATGGCTTCGCAGCAAATTACTTCCATGATTGAGGCGAGCCGTTATTTTGATATAGAAAAAAACATACTGAATCATGAGCAGATAGATGCAGCTTTTAAAGAAGGCAAGATAAAAATGGCAGTGGTTTTTCCTGCCGGTTTTAATGATGAATTATTACATCAAAACAAAGCGCAGATCCAGGTAATAGCTGATGCTTCAGACCCTAATATTGCCACCACACTTACCAATTATGTCACTGCCATCATCCAGGATTATCAAATGCAGTTAAATCAAACACGGCAGGCGCCGTACAGAATAGTTGCTGAAACACGTATGTTGTATAATCCTCAACAGAAAAGTGTGTATTCTATGGTGCCGGGTGTAATGGCTTTGATACTGATGCTGGTTTGCGTAATGATGACTGCCATTTCTATTGTAAAAGAAAAAGAAACAGGCACAATGGAAGTGTTGCTGGTATCTCCCTTTAAACCCATGCTGGTGATTTTTGCAAAAGCGGTTCCTTATTTATTGCTCTCTTTTATTAATATCATTACTATATTGGTTATAAGTGTGGTTGTTTTAGAATTACCCATCAATGGAAATATTTTTCTGCTGTTAGGTGTAAGCATCTTGTACATCATCACCTGTCTTAGTTTGGGGATACTTATTTCAATAAGGGCTGCTACACAGCAGGCAGCTATGACTATTTCTTTAATGGGAATGTTGTTGCCAACGATAATGTTGAGCGGTTTTATGTTTCCTATAGAAAATATGCCATTGCCATTGCAGGTGGTATCGAATATAGTACCTGCAAAATGGTTTAATATCATTATAAAAGCTGTAATGATAAAAGGGCTTGGTTTAGGCGCGATATGGAAGGAAACCACCATACTGGTTGCAATGACCTTACTTTTCCTGGTAATAAGTCTCAGAAGTTTTAAAATACGTTTGGCATGAGAACAATAAAGTTTTTGTTGCAAAAAGAGTTCCGGCAAATCATCCGCAATAAAACCATCCGCATGATGATTTTTGTGATGCCGGTAATACAACTTATTGTGATGCCCCTGGCGGCCGATTACGAAGTAAAGAACGTAAACCTTGCCGTTACAGACCACGATCATTCTACTTATTCTCAAAAGCTCATTTCAAAAATAACTTCTTCAGGCTATTTTCGTTTAACTGCTTATAATACTTCTTTCAACGAAGCCTTTACAACTATTGAAAAAGATAAGTCTGATCTTATTTTAGAAATTCCTGTAGGCTTTGAAAAAAATCTGATCAAAGAAAATGAGCAAAAATTATTTGTGGCAGTAAATGCCATTAACGGAACCAAAGCCAATCTTGGTGGTGCATATCTCGGCAATATTGTAAGGAATTTTAATGATGATATCCGTATGGAACTTGTGCCCACTGGTTCTTTCAATGCAGCACCGGTAATAGAAATTACTTCCTCTAATTGGTTTAATGTAACCATGAATTATCATGTGTTTATGGTGCCGGGTATATTGGCAATATTGGTTACAATGGTTGGTGGATTTTTATCAGCTTTAAATATTGTAAAGGAAAAAGAAGTAGGCACCATAGAGCAGATCAACGTTACGCCCATTAAAAAACATCATTTCATTATAGGTAAGCTCATTCCATTCTGGGTGTTGGGCAATGTAATTTTCAGCATCGGTTTATTAATCGCGTGGTTGATCTACGGCATTGTGTCTGTAGGAAGTTTGTTTGTTTTATATTCCTGTATTTCTATGTACCTGCTTGCTATATTGGGTTTTGGATTACTGATCTCCACTTTTTGCGATACACAACAACAGGCTATGTTGGTGATGTTTTTCTTTATGATGATTTTTATTTTGATGGGAGGTTTATATACTTCTATCGACAGCATGCCCGATTGGGCAAAAGTTATTTCAAAGTTTACGCCAACCAGTTATTTGATTGAAGTAATACGCATGGTAGTATTAAAAGGAAGTGGCTTTAAAGATATATTGCCACATATTCTAACACTCGGCTTGTTTGCCATTGTATTGAATACCTGGGCTGTATTTAATTATAAGAAGGCAAGCTGAAGAGGGAAGCCCCACCCGGCCTCCCCGAGGGGAGGTGAGCTGTTCACAGCCCTTGCTCGTGTAAGAGCTATAATATTATCTCCTGTTGAAAATAAAATCATTTTTTGAAAAGCCTGGGCTGTGCCTAGCATTCCTTTCCTTTGGGAAGGTTAGGATGGGCTTCAATCTGTATTAACTCTTAATTTCCCATACCAACGCACTGGCGCCAAGTATAGCCGCATCTGCTTCTTTCAGTTCGCTGAAAATGAGTTGTACTTTGTTTTGAAAAATCGGTAGCAGGTTTTTTTCCATGTGCTCCTTGGTAGGCTTCATGATCAGGTCGCCGGCTTTCGTCATGCCACCAAATAATATAATTGCCTGCGGCGATGAAAACATTACGAAGTTGGCAAGTGCTAATCCCAATATAGCACCAGTATATTCATATACTTCTTTTGCAATGGCATCACCTTGTATAGCGCAATCGTATACAATACGCGAATCAATTTCATCGTAAGGATAATTTCTGAGCAGGCTGTCTTCTTTTCGCTGATCAAGAAATTCCCTGGCAGTATTTGCCACACCTGTTGCAGATGCATAGCTTTCAACAGAACCCTTCATACCTGTTCCGGGGTGCAATCTTCCGTTAGGGATAATGGTAGTATGTCCCAGTTCACCTGCAAAACCATCATGCCCGTATATAAGATGTCCATTGGCTACAATACCACTGCCAACACCGGTTCCAAGGGTGATCATTATAAAATCTTTCATGCCCTTGGCAGCGCCATACATCATTTCGCCAACCGCAGCTGCATTGGCATCATTGGTAAGCGCAGCAGGAACGCCAAATTTTTCGGTAATGAGTTTTGCCAATGGAATAATTCCTTTCCATATAAGGTTAGGCGCATACTCAATGGTGCCGCTGTAGTAGTTACCATTGGGTGCTCCAATACCAATGCCTTTAATTTTATCAATTCCTCCCACCTGTTCAATAGCAGGGAGCAGCGCATTGTGCAGTTCATCTATATACGCTTCAATTTTTTTATGTTTTCTGCTGGATATCGCCCCTCGATACAAGGTATCTCCACGATGGTCAACAATTCCAAATACAGTATTGGTTCCTCCTATGTCAATTCCAATAGCATACTGCTGATTCATATATTCAATAATTGCTTTATTGTTTCCGTTTAAATTATTCGGCTACATTCAAATGATTGGATTTTTAGTGTCCACCGCCACTATCGATGGCGCTGTAATCAATGCCCTGCGACTTGAGCACCGATTTAACACGGAAGGCATAAAACGCAAGATAAGCAAAACAAAGCACAGGAATAATATAGGAGTGATGAATTCCGATAGCCGGTAAATCGGCAAGTTTTCCCTGCAACGGTGGAATGATAGCGCCACCTAAAATCATCATTACTAAAAAGGCAGAACCCTGTGCTGTATATTTTCCCAGCCCGGCTGTAGCAAGAGAAAAGATACTTGGCCACATAATAGAGCAAAACAACCCTCCGCTTAAGAACGCATAAGTGGCAATTTGCCCTGTGGTTAATAATCCTATTAACATGGCGGCAACACCCAGCCCACCAAATATCATCAATGTTTCTGTGGGTTTTTCTTTGCCAAGGAAAAAGCCTGCTATTTGGAAAAGAATAACTGCTGCATAACCATATAAAGGTGCAAAATTATTTTTCGCGATCAGGTTTACGCCAATAGTAACACCGAAAGCAATATATGGAACGAGAATCCATAATATCGTACGCATTGATTTTGTTGGATTGAATACCGTAACAGCACCAGTCCATCTTCCAATCATTAAACTGCCCCAATATAAAGAAATGAATGGTGCGAGATCATTTGCATTATAACTTCCGAATGCTTCTGTCTTCAACAATTCACCCAAATTGCTTTGTATAGTTACTTCCACTCCCACATACATGAAAATGGCAAGCATTCCCAATACTAGTTGAGGGTATTTCATGGCGCCCCATCCGGTTGGTTTTTTTTGGGCACTGGCGTTCGCCCCAAAAAAACTTACAATCATAATTACCAATCCTGCAACAAGTAGCCACATATTTCGTAAACTCACTTCTGGTGGGAGCTTTTCATTGTTTTGTAATCCACGATAGCTGGCGAAAATAATACCAAACACGATTGCCATAACTGCCGTGATAAAAATAAGTAACCACATCGCTTTAGGGGCATGCTCAAAGCTATCTTCTTCTTTTACATTAGGTAATTTTTTGCTGAACCTGAAGAGCAAAGCGGATAAAACGAATAAAATACCTACTCCAATATACAAGGAGTTCATTGAAGTTATACTTGCATTGGCTATATCCGCATCACTCTTTGCCGCATGGCCAAACAACACTATGGCTACGATGATCGGACCAATCATTGTTCCGAATGAATTAACACCACCCGTAAGGTTTAGTCTATGAGAACCTGTGGTTGGATCACCTAAAGCAATAGCAAAAGGATTTGCAGAAGTTTGTTGTAATGAAAAACCAAGACCAATAATAAAGAGAGAAACAAGTATGCCTGTGAACCCGCCAAAGTTAAACGACAATAACATTAAGACAGCTCCAACAGCACTGGTTAACAAGCCATAAATTATTCCTGTTTTCATCCCCCAGTGATTCATAATATCTGTATTTTTTACAGCGGAGGCAACAAATAATCCCAATGCCCCAACATAATAAGCGCCATAAAAAGCAAAATCAATTAATTGGCTTTGAAATTGGTCAAGCTGAAAATAATGCTTGCAAAAAGGGATAAAAATGCCATTTCCTGCAGCAATAAACCCCCAAAAAAAGAAAACGATCACAAGGGTACTTAAAGCGCCGGTATTGGTAGGTTGCTTCTGTTGAGCCATTTTTTATTGATTGGTTATTGAATAAAGAGGATAAATATATAAAGTGCGGGTGAAATTAAATCATATCAATCGTTTGCAACAAAAAAATATTTAATCAGGCTGCTATTACCAATTATGTTTGGTAAGTTCGGGAAATTTTAAAAGTATATCAATGGCAACAACAGATCTCCTGAACCCCCTTGAATTAAAAGCAACACAAAAAAATTCGCTTACGCCTATACTTATTATAGGGGCATTATTTTTTATTTTCGGTTTTGTTACCTGGGCAAACAGTACTCTTATTCCTTATTTAAAAATCGCATGTGAACTTACCACCCCTGAAGCAGTGCTGGTAACTTTCGCTTTTTATATTTCTTACGCCGTAATGGCTTTTCCTTCATCCTGGGTGCTAAAGAAAACCGGGTTTAAAAATGGAATGATGGTAGGGTTGCTGGTAATGGCAGCCGGGGCATTGCTGTTTATACCTGCCGCCAACAGCCGTACTTTTGGTTTTTTTCTTTTTGCTTTATTTGTTATAGGTACAGGTCTTGCATTGCTGCAAACCGCATCCAATCCATATATTACCATTTTAGGTCCCATTGAAAGCGCTGCTAAGCGTATCAGTATAATGGGCATCTGTAACAAAACGGCAGGTGCATTGGCTCCATTGATATTGGGCGCTATTGTTTTAAAAGACAGCGCCGCACTGGAAGCGAAATTGGTTACATTGGATGCGGCTTCCAAAGCTGCAGAATTAGATGCACTGGCTTCCCGCGTTATACCACCTTATATTATTATTGCTGTTGTATTGGTACTATTAGGTGTGTTTGTATATTTTTCTCATTTGCCTGAAGTAAAGGCAGAAGGTGAGGATGGCAGTGCTACTTCAAAAGTGGTAAACCGCGACAGCATTTTTAGCTACCCTTATTTATGGTTAGGCTTTATTTCCTTATTTATGTATGTAGGTGTAGAAGTAATGGCGGGTGATATTATTCAATTATATGGTAATTCTATTGGCATCAGCCTTGATGTGGCAAAGCATTTTACAACCTACACACTTATTGGTATGCTGGTTGGTTATATTGTAGGTATCATTGCTATCCCGAAATATATTTCCCAAACAGCAGTATTGAAAATTTCAGCCGTGCTGGGTTTACTGTTTACACTGGGCGCCATTTTTACTTCGGGTTATACATCCGTTTTCTTTATCGCTATTCTTGGTTTAGCTAACGCATTGGTTTGGCCGGCATTGTGGCCTTTAACCATTGATGGATTAGGTAAGTATACCAAAACCGGATCTGCATTGCTTATCGTTGGTATAGCAGGCGGAGGCGTTATCCCAAGAATATGGGCAAGCTTAGGCGAAAAGATTGGACTACAACAGGCATTCTGGTTAATGGTACCTTGCTATCTTTTTATTTTATACTTCGCTGCTTATGGTAATAAAATAGGCAAGAGTAAAAAAGTATAACACATTTATCTATACAATTCATAAAAGGTCAGCTACAAAAATTCTGTTTGTAACTGACCTTTTTATTTACGTGATAATATTTTTTTCTTTCCTGATTGTACAACTAAAAAACCTTCCTATATTCAATTAACGAAGTGCTCACCTAATAAAATGAAATGGAAATTATTCATGTTAGTGCAGAATGTTATCCTGTAGCTAAGGCCGGTGGTTTGGGAGATGTAGTAGGTGCCTTGCCAAAATATCAGAACGAGCTTGGGCATATTGCCAAGGTGGTTATGCCTATGTATAAAACCAAATTTTTGAATAACAATATTTGGGATGTTGTACATAAAGGGCGAACCAATATTGGAGATTACTGGTTTGATTATACCATTATAAAAGAGCAAACCAATAAGCTTGGTTTTGATTTATACCTGGTTGATATCAACGGACTGCTTGATCGTGAAAAAGTATACGGGTACGATGATGATATTGAAAGATTTGTTGGTTTCCAGGTAGCGGTTGTGGATTGGATTGCCGTTTGGTCGCATCATCCGGATGTGATACATGTGCACGATCATCATACCGGTTTCATTCCTTTTATCATTAAGCATTGTTACAAGTATCAGCATTTACAAAATATTCCAACTGTACTAACCATTCATAATGCCCAATACCAGGGTACTATGGGATGGGACAAAAGTTCATTGCTTCCTCCATGGGATAGCTGGAAGTATGGAATGCTCGATTGGCAGGGTAATATCAATCCATTGGCATCAGCCATCAAGTGCGCATGGAAGGTTACTACCGTGAGTAAAAGTTACCTGGATGAAATGCGGCAATCTGCAGCCGGATTGGAAGCATTGTTTGAATATGAAAGAGGAAAATGCTCTGGTATATTAAACGGTATTGACGTAGATGTTTGGGATCCTGCAACAGATAGTTATATAGAGCATCATTATAACGTTGATAGTGTAAACGAAGGAAAAGAAAAAAGCAAGCGCATGCTCTGCGAGACTTTTAATCTTGACCCTCAAAAACCATTGATTGTTTTTATTGGAAGATTAGTAGGAGAGAAGGGCGCTGATATTTTACCGGCAGCTATCAGTGATAGTTTTTATTATATCGGCAGAAAAATGAGCTTCCTGATTTTAGGCAGTGGTTTTCCGGAAGTAGAAGCACAACTAAACGGGCTGCAGCGGATATCTCAAAAAGATTACAGTGTGTTTATAGGATACAATGAACAGTTAAGTCACCTGATGTACGCTGGTGCAGATTTTCTACTGATGCCGTCAAGGGTTGAACCATGTGGATTGAACCAGATGTACTCTATGCGTTATGGCACTATACCTATGGTAAGACGAACAGGAGGCTTAAGAGATACTGTTGTTGATTATGGCGAAAAAGGAGGATACGGCATAGTATATAACTGGGCCGCCACCGGAGATATAACACAAGGCATCTGGCGTGCGGTTGAATTGTATAGTGATGACGAAAAAATGCTGGAAGTGCGCCAGACAATGATGAAGCTTGATTTTAGCTGGCAGCAGAGTGTGCGTCAATACCTGGAGCTGTACGAGGGATTGCAGGAAGAAAGAGCGAAGATTATCATCAATGAGCAAATAGCAAGAGAAGCAAGAGAAAGAGCTGCTGAAGCAGCAGCGCAGGAGCAAAAAGATATAGCAGCACAGGCTACCAGTAAGGATGAGCCCACAGAAGAACAGCCAGTATAATAAAATAAACAACCTTTAATAATCAATTTTTGAACCATGAAAAAAAGTGTGATTGCTGTAATATTAGGAGGAGGAGCAGGAACCCGCCTTTCCCCTCTCACCGCAACCCGTAGTAAGCCTGCCGTACCTATTGCAGGTAAGTATCGCCTGGTAGATATTCCTATTTCAAACTGTCTCAATTCTGATATAGGAAGAATGTTTGTGCTTACGCAGTTTAATTCAGCGTCGCTCAACAAGCATATCAAAAACACTTATTATTTCAGCCGGTTCAGTAAGGCATTTGTTGACATTATTGCGGCTGAACAAACACCCGACAATCCCGGATGGTTCCAGGGAACAGCGGATGCGGTGCGCCAATCACTCCGCCATTTACAGCAACACGAGTTTGATTATGTATTGATCTTATCGGGCGATCAGTTATACCAGATGGATTTCAGTAAAATGGTTGAAGATCATGAAAGCAAAGGAGCTGACATATCAATAGCTACCATACCCGTAGGCGAAAGGGAAGCGCCCGAGTTTGGTATTCTTAAATCGAACGAGGAAAATTATATTACTTCATTTGTAGAGAAACCTAAAAAAGATTTACTGCCTGATTGGGTGAGTGATACAGGTGATGATATGCGCAAATCAGGAAGGATATACCTGGCGTCAATGGGTATTTATATTTTCAACAGAAAGTTATTGTTTGATTTATTACTGGATTCAAAAAAAGACGCAACCGATTTTGGAAAAGAAATTATACCGGGTTCTATCAGCACACATAAAGTAGTAAGCTATCAATACGATGGATACTGGACTGATATTGGAAATATATATTCCTTCTTCGAAGCCAATATTTCGCTTACTGAAGATATTCCGCCGTTCAATCTTTTTGATAGTGAACAGGCAATTTATACCAGGCCAAGAATGCTGCCGCCTGCTAAAGTGAGCGGTACAACATTAGAAAAAACATTACTGGCCGAGGGTTGTATTATTAATGCTTCGCGTGTAGAAAAAAGTGTGATGGGTATCCGGTCACGTATTGGTTATGGCTCTACCATTGTGAGTACTTATATGATGGGTTGTGATTATTATGAAACGCTGGAAGACATGAAGAGTGCCGCAGACAGGGGCTTACCAAAGCTTGGTATTGGCGAGCGTTGCTATATCCGCAATGCTATTATTGATAAGAACTGCCGAATAGGAAATGATGTACGCATTAATGGCGGAAGCCATTTGCCGGATTCCGATCACCCATTGTATACAGTAAAAGACGGTATTGTGGTGATTAAGAAAGGCGCTATTCTTCCAGATGGATTTATTATATAATTACATAGTCTACTGTAAAAATGTGCGGGATTAACCACCGCACATTTTTTATTTGCGCCGAAAATTTTTCTTTACCCTTACCATTGACCATTCACTATTCCCCATTGACTACCATTAAACGATTGTTATGGCTGCCGGATCAAATGCTGTTGCTCACAAAGAACTGGTTCCCAAACCCAGGCTTGATTTCTGGCAGATCTTTAATATGAGCTTCGGCTTCCTGGGAATACAATTTGCTTTTGCGCTTCAAAATGGTAATGCATCCCGTATACTCCGCACTTTTGGTGCAGATGTAGAACATCTTTCGTGGTTCTGGTTGGCGGCACCGTTGGTAGGTATGATTGTTCAACCCATTGTGGGGCATTACAGCGATCGTACATGGAACAGGTTAGGCAGGCGCAAACCATACTTTCTTACAGGTGCAATACTATCTTCCATTGCATTATGCCTTATGCCCAATGCTTCTATGTTTACTGCCATTGCTCCGGCGCTGGTAATTGGTGCGAGTATGTTGATGATTATGGATGCCTGCTTTAACCTGGCTATGGAGCCATTTCGCGCATTGGTAGCGGATAACCTTCCGGATTCACAACGTACGATGGGGTTTTCTGTCCAAACTTTTTTAATCGGTATTGGTGCCGTGGTTGGTTCCGCATTTCCTTTCTTGTTAAACAAATGGTTGGGTGTTTCCAATAGTGCAGCAGAAGGCGTTGTGGCGGATAATGTAAAGCGGGCCTTTTATATAGGCGCTATTGTTTTTATTGTAGCCATTTTAATTACTGTATTCCGCACAAAAGAATATCCACCGGATGAATATGAAAAATTTCATGGCAAATCAGAAGATGATCATCATGGTTTAGGACAGATCTGGAAAGATTTTCTTCGGATGCCAAAAACAATGCGGCAATTGGGGTTAGTACAATTTTTTAGCTGGTTTGCATTATTTGGTATGTGGGTGTTTACTAATGATGCTGTTGCTACACATACTTATGGACTTTCTATTGATGATAAAAGCTCCGATACCTATCGTAGCGCAGGCGATTGGGTAGGGTTGTTGTTCAGTATATATAATGGCGTATCAGCAGTATATGCGTTGCTGCTACCTTTTATAGCCGCAAAGATCGGGCGAAAGCTTACACATGCATTTTCACTGGTATGTGGAGGCATAGGGTTGATCTCTATTTATTTTATTCACAATCCGCAGTTGTTGATTGTTTCCATGATAGGAGTGGGCATTGCATGGGCAAGTATACTGGCTATGCCTTATGTTATTTTATCAGGCTCTATCCCACCAGGTAAGATGGGTATTTACATGGGGATTTTTAATTTCTTTATCACCATACCACAAATTATAAATGGCATAGTGGGTGGTCCGGTTGTAAAATATATTTACAACAACCAACCCATTTATGCACTTATCATGTCGGGCATATTTATGTTATGCGCTGCCGTGAGTGTAGTATATGTATACGACCCGGTAGAAGGGAAGAAGACCACCAAATAAAATAAGCGACCAGTTTACAACCAGTCGCTTATAATATCATTGAGTATTGCTATTGCTTTACAAACTTTGTCGTCTGTCTTTCATTATTATCAATTACACTGATCATATATACGCCCTTAGCAAGTGAGCTGATATTTATTTTGTGCGTAAGCATTTGTGTATTGATTTTTTGCTCCAATACTTTTTTACCACTCACGTCAATGATCTGCAGAGTAACATTATTGCTTTGTTGCTTTTTATAACTAAGCGTAATAACATTTTCTGCAGGGTTAGGACTTACGAAGAATATATTTTGGGTTGAAAGATGGATGCTTTCCGTTTTACTGTAATCAAAATTTCCGTCGAGATCTCTTTGTTTAATTCTGTAATAAATTATACTGGCAGTAAGCAAGTCTATATTCTTGTCGATATAATTATAGCTGTGTTTACCATTGATATTTTTTGCTGCTGTATTGTCAATTGTTGTAAAATGAATACCATCAATACTTCTTTCGATATCAAAATCGCGGGTATTGTGCTCGTTGTCGGTTATCCATTGCAGTAATGCATCACTATTTTGTTGTTTAACCGTAAAATTCAAAAACTGTAATGGTAAAACACCGCTTGTTCTTTTGGAAAAGTAAAAGGTAGAGAAAGAAGTGATAGTAGCTTTCAACACATAGCCAAACTCATAATCTTCATAAGTAGTAGTTATCTCTTCTGCATTATTGATGTTGCCCGGGCAGCCTTCACTGTTTTTAAAAATAGCCAGGTCGCTGATATCAGTAATGCCTGAATTAGGTGCTGCTTTCAATGCTTCAAATTCAGATTTCGTAATGTATAAACGTATATCAACCGGACTACCTTCCGCAGGTTGAGTTGCAGGTGTAATGGTTATGTTCCGGTTTAAATATGGCTTGCCGGCACCATCAGTACGCAGTGCTTCATCATTGATATATGCCTCCACATCCAGCAGTCCCAGGTTATTATTATGCGGCTGTATTTCTGCCAATACATCTCCCTTACTATCAGTAATGGGTACCCAACTGTTGGTGGCTGCATTCACTGTAACAGATGGAAAGGTGGCGCAACTGTTAGGCGTAACCATAGATACCGGTGCAGGGATCACCTGGAAACCTGTAATCATATCATTGGGAATAGATACCGGTGTAAGTGTAAAATCATTAGTTGCCGGATCCCATTTAAAAAATGTAAAATTAAATGCCCCTCCATTCTCCTGGCACATTCCGTAAACTTTATCGCCCAGGCTGGCCAAAGGAACATAGTCAGGAAAGATAGCATTGTACGTGCTTAAAAAAATTTTTTGTGTATATGTTCCAGCACCGGCTGGATCCCATTCGAAAAGAATACAGTTTGGAGTTAAATCATGCCACATGGTTCCCCCATATAATTTGCCGTTAAGAGCTACCAATGAACCGCCTGCTCCTCTACCTTCGCCGTTCGTGAAATGGTGTTTGATTTCAAATACATTGCTTTGGGGATCCCATTCAAAAAGTACGTTTATACCTATACCGTAAAACTTATTTCCTACCAATGTCAATTTTTTACGGTTGCTATAACTATCCCATATACTTACTCCTGATGGAAAACTGAATTTTGATACAGTAGTGTTAGTAATAGGATCAAATTCATAAATATTCCCGGTTCCATTTTCACCTCCGCCAACAGTCATACCATAAAATTTGCCATTCCATGCTGTCATACCACCTGCAGGTCCATTCAACTCAGCCGGAACGGGCTCTCCAATTATTTCTGAAAATTCCTGGGTTTCGCCATCCCACATGTAAATAGGTGCATATTCAAGTATATATAAATCGGGGTCGCCAATGTATTGTGACCTGATAGCTTGATCAGTTATGCCCCATATTTTATTGCCTTCTCTAACAAGATCAGATACAGGAGCAACTCTCTGGGCATAGTATCCCGAATATGGAACCCTTTCAAGAAGATGGTTATAAAGCGGGTCAAATTCATATAAAAACGACTGACTTTTTTGCGTGCCATAAACTTTACCATTTAACACGGCAAAGTCAAGCAAGATCGGGTAGCCGTCCATTTGTTTTCTGATGGTGAAATTAAAATGAGCAGTATCAACACTGAATATTTGACTGTTATTGCCAGTCAAACCCCAGACTTGTTTTACTCCCTGTGAATAGAGCAGGTTGCATGCAATAATGCATAACGTTACAATCGTGAATTTCTTAATCATTGTTGTCGGTTTAAAGAAGAAATAGTAGGAATGTCAGAAGTAACTGGAGTAGAAGAAGGTGTTGAATAGGATTGGAAATCTAAAACTAAAGTAAGGAAAAAGTTAATTCAAAATCAAATTGCATTTTAAATCAAAATTATTTTTTTATTTGCCGACTAACGCTTTATAGGTTACGTTGCGTATTATATACACTTCGCTATTTATCATATTGAAGTTTAAACGTGTTTAGATCTGGTACATATCTACGGGTTCTTTTTAGTTCCTGATCATATATTACTTGCCCAAGATTTTTCATGAAAGGAAATCCTACCGTTTCATATTCATAGGTATCGTCATTAATAATATCATCTTTATTGCAATAAATAACAGCACTCAACATAAACTCAATATTGTTTTTAAAATCCACGATATAGGCTACATCAATCAAAAAGCCATAAGCCGCACCGATCTTATTAAAGATCCGAACGCCATCCGGAAGTTTTGCGTTTTTTTCTCCACCCAGTAAAAGGTATTTCACATATGCGTCAAAGTAAGTGGAGTCGTAAGATGGATAATCTGTTTCCCTCGGCAATTGCGACATGTATTTCCATAGCAATTGATATTGCTCCTGCGTAAGATTAAAGCGCTGTTTTTCCGGCACGGCAGCAGGGAATAAAATACTTCGTAGTACATTATGAAGATCATCCAACGCAATATTGTTTTTCTGCGAAAAATTCATGGGCTCGTTGATAAGTACGCCGCCTTTGTAATAGCCTTTCCCAACCATATCATTTCTTTTCGCATATACATCTGTGTTATATTGTAATGGCTGATTGTATAAAACATTTCCAGACGTATCTCTGAATTGCACAGGATTGGTATGACGGTTTTGATCCTGCGATAAAAAGATATTTAACCGGTGACATATTTCTGCACTCTTGTAACCTTTGGTGTGTAACTGCTGGTTAATATATTGCTGCCCTGTAAATTCATACAGCCTGTTAAATGCATCATTATCGCTGGTAAGAAATATTTTTTTTATATAGTGTTCTATATCCGGACTTCCGTCAAAAGTAGTAGGATCATTATATACAGATGTTTCGCCGCTATACCCGCTTTCTGTTATCATAGTGGTTTTCTCATTCACTCCGTCTATATGTAACTCATTTAATTTTTGCAATGCCAATGCAGCGGTGGGCATTTTTACAGTAGAAGCAGGGTAGAAGTAATGAGCAGGGTTTACATTAAAATAATAATCTTTAAAACCGGGTCTGTTATTGGCATCCCTGTCTATCTGCGTATATATAATTTGTAGTTTGTATTCATCTTTGTGTTGAAGAATACTATTAAAATATTGAGGATACTGCTGAAGCAACTTTTCGAGGTATGCATCTGTTTTTGTAATGTTCGCCACAGCAGTTGAATCATTCTTGATCATTCGTTCGTCAGATGCTTTGGGTGAGGTAGTATCCGCAGCAGTTGTTTTGCCTGCACTTTGTTTCGCCGTTTTGCAGGAAAACGCAATGCCAGATAAAAGTAAACAGTATAAAATAATGCTGTAAGGCTGCATGGAAGGTTGTTATGTTCAGGCAAGTTAAGTAAACCTGTTTTCACTTTCTACCATAGCTTTATCGGGATATTCAAGCGCAGTAATAAAGCTGCATTGGCTTATCCCTGCCACACCCGCTACCCGGCACTTATTCACCTGTCTGGAAAGCAACTGTTTTTATGCCATAAATTCAGGTCGAAACCCCTATCTTTGCCCCCAATTTTAAATTTTTTGTAAACGCCTATTTGTATGCAACTGAAAGGTTTGGTCTCTGTTTTTGCGATTGCATTGATTGCTATATCCCTTTACCAACTACATTTTACGTGGGTAGTTCAGAACCACGAAGGAAAAATGGAATCCAAAGCCCGGAGCTGGGTGAATGCCAATTATAGCTCGGCTTCGCAGGAAACGAAAGACTCTGCTTATAATAAGAGAGTAAAAAGAATGCTGGACAGCACAAAAGCCACCACCATTACGTATGGTATTACAGGTGCTACCAGTTATGAAAAAGCAAAAGAACAGGAATTAAGCCTTGGATTGGATCTGCAGGGTGGTATGAGCGTAACACTGGAAGTAGAATTACTTGATTTGTTGAAATCTATTTCCAATAGTCCTAAAGATCCGGCTTTTAATAAAGCACTTGATCTTGCACACCAGCGCAAAGGAACTACAGATGCTGATTATATCGCGCTTTTTGCGCAGGCTTACAAAGAAGTAAATCCTACCGGAAAATTGGCCAGCCTTTTTGCCAATGCAGGGCAGCGCAATATTAAATTAGAAGATTCTGACGATGCGGTTATCACCAAGTTGAGAACCATGTCGAACGAAGCTTTTCAAAATACCTTCCGCGTTTTAAATAAACGTATCGACCAGTTTGGCGTAGCACAGCGTAACATTAACTCTGATCCCCGCAAAGGAACCATCAGTGTTGAATTGCCAGGTGTAAAAGATGATCCTGAAAGAGTGCGTAAAATATTACAGGCAACAGCTAATCTTCAATTCTGGGAAGTATACAGGGGTAATGATCTTGCTACTTCTTTTACCCAGGCAGAAGAATTGCTGAAGAAGTCAGGCAGCACACAACCCGCTGCTGCAGACACTGCTGTACATACTGCGGATACTACAAAACCAGTGGCTGCAAATACACCGGCCGTAGATACCAATAAAACCATTTCTTTAAATGAGCCCTCCGCAGCACCAAAAGCAGATACCGGCTCTCAGGCAAAAAATACACCTGCCTTACCTTCATCTACCCATACCATCATAGGACTATTGCAGCAAGCGCCCCAGGGAGATGCTGCGCTGGCTTATGTATTAATAAAAGATACCGGTTTATTAAGCCAGAATCTTGAAATAGCCAAAGAGATATTTCCTGCTGATGTGAAATTCTTATATGGTATTTCTCCAAAGACTGAAACCGGGCATGCAAACGTAGTGCCTTTGTTCGCAATAAAAACAAGAGAGGGAGATAAAGCGCCGCTGGAAGGAAATGATGTGGAAGAGTCTAACGTATCATTTGATGATAAAGGCAGACCTGCTGTATCGTTAAGAATGTCGAAACAAGGTACCAAAAAATGGGGTGATCTTACTTCTGCTAATGTAAACAAACCTATTGCTATTGTATTGGATGATGTTGTTTACTCTGCACCAAATGTAATAAACCCCATCCTGGATGGTAATTCACAGATCTCAGGAAGCTTTACCGTAGAAGAAGCTTCTGATCTTTCTAATATTCTGCAGTCTGGTCAATTGGCAGCGCCAGCCAGAATTGTACATGAGCAAATGGTAGGACCTACGTTAGGTAAAGAAGCTATTCATGGTGGTGCAATGTCATTCATCATATCTTTCATAGTAATATTCGCATTAATGCTGCTGTATTACAATACCAGTGGTTGGGTAGCAAATATTACTTTGGTGCTGAACCTGCTGTTTACTATCGGTGTGCTAAGTGGACTCGGTGCTACTTTGACTTCAGCTAGCATAGCGGCATTGGTGTTGGCTATTGGTATGGCGGTTGATACAAATGTGATCATCTTTGAACGTATTAAAGAAGAAATTTCGTGGGGAAGAAGTTATTCAGCCGCGGTTGAGCATGGATATAACCGCTCATTACCCCCTATATTAGATGCGCACGTTACTACTTTATTAACTGCTATTATTCTGTATGTTTTTGGTATGGGGCCTATTAAAGGATTCGCAACCACCCAGATTATTGCGGTTGTGCTGAATCTTTTCTGCGGTATATTGATAGCAAGATTAGTTACAGAATGGTGGACAAACAAAAAAGGTCGTCACTTTGAATATTTCACCAAGCTTTCCCGTACTATATTTAAGAAAGCGCATTTCAAATTCGTTGAATCAAGACGAATAGCTTATATCATTTCAATATTTGTATTGCTGTTTGGTGTAGGTTCTTTCTTTTATGGTTTTGATGAAGGCGTAGAATATAAAGGCGGACGTAGCTATACTGTTCAGTTTGATCATGCTTTGAAACAGCAGGATGTAAGCAACACGTTGCATACTACCCTTGGTGAATATCCGGTGGTTAAAACGGTGGGCGATGCACGCACATTGAATATTACTACTTCTTTTGAAAAAGAAAACCCTTCCCGTACGGCTGACTCTATGGTTGAAGCAACCGTGTTCAATGGCTTGAAGCCTTTTCTTCCACAAGGAATAACGCATACGGAGTATAAAAAGAAATACCTTCAGAGTTCTGAAAGTGTTCAGCCCACTATTTCTAAAGATTTGAAAAATGGGGCTATTACTGCAACCATCATTTCTATTATTCTTATTTTCCTGTATATATTTATTCGTTTCAGAGACTGGAGATTTTCACTGGGTACCATTGTAGCTTTGATACACGACGTATTGGTTACGCTGGCAGTATTCTCATTCTTCCGTCATATAATGCCCTTCCCGCTCGAAATTGATCAGCATTTTATTGCAGCGATATTAACGGTAGTTGGGTTCTCTATGAACGATACGGTAATTGTATTTGACAGAATACGTGAGTACAGCAAAACAATGAAGGGAGAAACCAAAAATAAGATCATCAACTCTGCTATCAACGATACATTAAGCCGTACTATTATGACATCTGTTACGGTGTTGATAGTGGTATTGGTATTGTTTATTTTTGGTGGTGAAGTAACAAGAGGTTTCGCTTTCGCGATGCTGATAGGTGTAATCACCGGTATCTATTCATCCATATTTGTTGCGGCTCCAATATTGGTTGATTTTGCAAAAGATAAACCATTGGGAAAACTTACTCCCGAGGAAATAAAATTACAGGCAAAGGCAAAAACAGGTACAACTGCGCCTGCTCATTCCTGATAGTTTTTTAATGATATACACAAACCCCGGATAATGATTGCCGGGGTTTTTATTTTTCGTGCATTAATTTTAAGCTTATATAACTAACACATTTTTCATTTTGGTAGATCATTCATTATACATGCATCGGTGTTTGCAACTTGCTAAACTGGGCTTGGGTAATGTAGCACCTAATCCTATGGTAGGCGCTGTATTGGTGTATAATGACAGCATTATAGGTGAAGGTTATCACAGGCAATATGGTGAGGCGCATGCGGAAGTAAACTGTATTCAATCAGTAAAGAAAGAAGATGAACATTTAATCCCTCAAAGCAGATTATATGTTTCGTTGGAGCCCTGTGCGCATTATGGCAAAACACCTCCTTGTGCAGATTTAATTATACATCACCATATTCCCGAAGTAATTATTGGTTGTCGCGATCCCTTTGCACAGGTAGATGGCAAAGGAATAGACAAACTGAAAGCTGCAGGAGTACATGTTGTATTACATGTATTAGAGCAGGAATGTAAACAGCTTAACAAGCGCTTCTTTATTTTTCATACAAAGCATCGTCCCTGTATTATCTTAAAATGGGCGCAAAGCACTGATGGCTTTATTGCTGCAAATGGAAAAGAGCGTGTGTATATCAGTAATGATTATACTAACCGGTTAGTGCATCGTTGGAGGAGTGAAGAAGCAGGCATACTGGTAGGAACCAATACTGCATTGCTGGATAATCCGCAACTCACTGCAAGGTTATGGGAAGGCAAAAGTCCTGTAAGATTGGTAGTAGATATGGATCTGAAATTACCCGGTCATCTTGCTTTGTTTGATACAAGTGCACCAACCATTGTGTTTAACACAAAACTCAACACCATTGCATCGTTTGATGAAAACATTTTTACAGAAAATAAAACAGGATATTACCAGGTTACAGAAGATGTAAGCATCGTTCATCAAATAGTGCATGCATTGTATCAATTGCGTTTACAAAGCGTGATAGTAGAAGGAGGAGCAAAATTATTACAATCATTTATTGATGAAGGCATGTGGGATGAAGCAAGGATAATACGGAATGCAACGCTTACTATTCACCGTGGTATTAAGGCGCCATCATTAACGGATGCAATACAATTTGCATCAGAGAAAATTGATACAGACGAAATTGATTATTACTCAAATTCATCTTCAGCTTTATAACAGAAGTAACCATAATGAGAAACGCGGATTTTTATTATACACTACAGCAGCCGGGCACGGCGGAGTTTAAAGATAAAGGAAGTAAATTTCTTGCGTTTGCTTATCCAGTAAGTTCTGCGGAAGATTGTAAACAACACCTGGATGCCCTCAAGAAATTGCATCCGAAGGCTTCACATTATTGTTTTGCCTACCGTATAGGGTTAGATGGCAATACCCATCGCGTGAATGATGATGGAGAGCCTTCCGGCACTGCTGGTAAACCTATTTTCGGATTGATAGAAAGTAGAACGCTTACCGATGTTTTAATTGTGGTGGTAAGATATTTCGGTGGCACCTTATTGGGTGTTCCGGGTTTGATCAATGCCTACAGATCAGCCGCAGCGCTTGTTTTACAGACTACGCCGGTAATACAAAAAGCAGTAGAAAGAAATTACCAGTTGCATTTTGACTATACCATGATGAATGATATCATGATGGTTATTAAACAATACAATTGCACTATTCTTCACCAGGAAATTCAATTGTTTTGTCACATGCTGGTTGGTATTCCGCAAAACCGCCTGGATGAAGTGTTGTTTAAATTGAAAGATATCAGAGGTTTAGAAGTGAATAAGGAGGGGAAATAAAAAACCCCGGTTGTTACGCCGGAGTTCTTTTATGATTCACTGGTATTAGCGGTGATATTGCAACATCCATTCGTACATGTTCATGTTGTCTTCTTTGTAGTTAGGGTCTGTGGCTTTGGTCCATGCGTCGTGCTTTCCTGTAGGCCATATAGTCATTTTAGCTTTGGGAGTAGGATTATAAGCGTTGATCATGCGGATATAATCTTTAGTAAGTTTTACAGGAGCCCTGTCATCATCTTCATTATGAAATGCCCATACCGGAAGATTGGCTGATGATATTGCTTTTGCCTGTGCATCTGTACAGGTGTTACTTCCGCAAATAGGTACAACCGCAGCTGTAGAACGGGCATATTTGGCTGCATAATCCCATACAATTCCTCCACCCATACTCAGGCCGGAAATGTAAATTCTTGTAGTATCAATCCTGTATTTAGCTATTGCGTATTTTATCATAGCGTTCACATCATTCACACTTGTCCAGCTTTTGGTTTGTGGTGAAAAAACAATAAATGAAAAATTCTTGCCACCTACAGCAAAATTGGCTGGGAATTGTTTGTTCTGAAGCAGTTTTGGAACCGCGTTGCGTAGTACCAAAGGAAGATCTGTAGTACCGTTGCCCATTTCACCTGAACCATGTAAAAATATTAATAAGGGATATTTTTTAGTGGTAGAATCATAACGGGCAGGCAATGCACGGTAAAATCCTAAACAGTTATCAGTAATTTTTTCGCTTACTGCTACCTGTACAGGCGGTGCTGTTTCTATGATGTCGATATCTGGTTTTGTGCCACTGCCATCAGGCGTAGTAAGTGCAGATTCTTCTTTTTTACAGGAAAATAATACAGCTGAAATTAAGGGCAGGCATAATAACTTCACTATCGTTCTTTTCATGGATACAGATTTAATATTTAGCGGTTTCTACGCCGCTATATTCAAATCTGGTGCCGGGATCTGGTAACAAATGTGAAAATTATTCTTCCATCTCTTTTTTTATGAGATCGGAAATGGTAACCAGTATCTTATCAATACGGTGGCTGTCCATATCGGCTATTTCAAAAGTAAAGCCGCGCCATTCTAATGTATCGCCTGTGTGAGGAATGCGCTCGAGTTGATGTAAGATAAATCCGGCAAGCGTATCAAAATTGTGCTCGCCTTCGTTCATCCATTCTGTTTTATCAAAAGCGCTTAAAAAATCATAAAAAGGAATCTGCCCATCCACAAAATAGCTGCCGTCTCCTCTTTCAACAATTTCATAATCTGCAACATCTACCTGCGGCATTTCACCCACAATTGCTTCAAGAATATCATTAAGCGTAATCATGCCCAGCAATGTTCCGTATTCATCAACTACAAAGCAGCAATGTCCTTTTGTTTCTTTAAATCTTTCCAATACCTGGTAGGCAGAATTATTTTCCGGAACAAACAAAGCCGGTTGCATTATTTCTTTAAGCAAAGTTGTGTTTTCATGTACGTATAAATCTTTAATAGATACAACGCCTTTGATATTGTCAATATCATTGTCGCATATAGGATATACAGAATGCGGATCCGATATTACTTTCTCCTTTATTTTTTCTTCATCCTTTAAAAGGTTAAACCACACTATATCATTTCGGTGTGTCATTAAGGATGTAATGTTTCTATCACCCAGGTGAAAAACTCTTTCAATAATTTCCTGTTCCGCTTCTTCTATAGTGCCTTGTTCTGTTCCTTCACTTATGATGGCTTTTATCTCTTCTTCTGTTACCTGGTTATCTTTTGGTTTGATATTAAAAAGACGAACAACAAGATAGGTGCTCTTGCTTAACAACCAAACAAACGGATAAGTGATCTTGCTTAAAATGCTCATTGGTCTTGCAGCAAGTTTGGCAATCGTTTCAGGACTGGAAAGACCTATACGTTTGGGAACAAGTTCTCCAAGTACGAGTGTGAAATAGGTAATGATAATAACTATAATAGCGGTGGCAGTTCCATTCACATACGAGCCTAACCATTTAAATTGTGTAAGGTATTCTGCCAGCTTATCCTTTAATGTCTCTCCGGCAAAAATACTTGTCAAAACCCCGATAAGTGTAATGCCGATTTGTACAGTGGAAAGAAAAGTGTCAGGATGTTCAGTCAGTTCCAGTGCATGTTTGGCTCTTTTATCACCTTTAGCTGCCTGTGATTCCAATCTCGCTCTCCTGGAAGAAACCAGGGCTATTTCAGCCATAGAAAAAATGCCGTTCAATAATATTAATCCGAGTATAATAAAAATTTCGAGCATATATTATGAAGTTAAGCTAAAGAAGCAAAACCATTTCTTTTATTAAAGATCCATGCTGTGAATGCGCCTATGAAACAACCAAGCAATGCACCACACATGGTATCAACGGGAAAATGTACGCCTACATATATCTGTGCATACGATATAGAGAATGCCCACAAAAACAAGACCCATCTCCATGCTGCAGGAATAAATACCAACGTTTGAAAAGCAAACATAGCCAGCCCGAAATGATTGGTGGCATGCGAAGACGGGAAACTGAATTTTCCTCCGCATCCTACCAATGTTCGTACTGTATCTGCCAATGCTGGATCTGCGCATGGCCGTAACCGTCCTACCCATGGTTTTATAAGAGCACTGGAAGTCATATCAAGAATAGCAAATGTGCCAAGGAAAAAATAAATCCAGTATAACCCTTTCCATTTAAAATTTACAAGCATAAACACTACTGTAAAAAGATATAAAGGAGCCCAGGTATATTGATTGCGTAAAAAAGGTAACAACCAGTCTAAAAAACTGTTATGCCATTGCCCGTTTATTTTGGAGAAAAGCTTTATATCGTATTGTAAAATGCTTTTCATGCGTGCGTTACTTTGGTTGAAGCAACCAATGGTTTGCTGGAGGTAACTATAGGAGTCGGCAAAAAATACAGGGAAAGATGGTTATTGGATCCGAGATGAGCCGGCATGAAAGAATTAAATTGTTTTTACAAATGTAATACTTTCTGGTTTCTTGGCTTAAATCTTGTTTCACTCAGTACAGGCATATTTTCTTTTAAAAATTTTGAACTAAGTTTGCATCCTTAAAAAATTACTTGAATCGTGGCATTGATTAAGAGTATTTCAGGAATCAGGGGCACCATTGGTGGAAAACCCGGGCTAACATTATCTCCCCTGGATGTTGTGAAATTCACAGCAGCCTATGGTACATGGCTGTTAGGCAAAACAGGAAATAACAAAATAGTAATAGGCAGGGATGGTCGTATCAGCGGCCCCATGGTGAGAGACCTGGTAGTAAATACATTAATTGCATTGGGCATAGATGTAATTGACCTCGGGCTAAGTACAACACCTACAGTAGAGATGGCTGTTACTATGGAAGGAGCAGGTGGTGGAATAATATTAACTGCAAGTCATAATCCAAAAGAATGGAACGCGCTTAAGCTGTTAAATAGCAAAGGGGAATTTATTTCGGGAAAGGATGGTGCTGAAGTATTGGAATTGGCAGCATCTGAAAATTTCAATTTTGTTCCGGTAGATAAATTGGGTTCATTGAAAGAAGATGATTCTTTCATGGCTAAACATATTGAGGCTATTACATCGCTTTCAATGGTAGATGTGGCTGCCATAAAAAAGAGAAAATTTAAAATTGTAGTAGATGCTGTTAATAGCACAGGCGCTTTATTTGTGCCAGAACTATTAAAAACTTTGGGCGTAGAAAAAGAAGATATTACGGTAATCAATGCTGAGATAAACGGAAAGTTTGCTCATAACCCGGAACCGCTTCCTGAAAACCTGGTGGAATTAAGTACTGTAGTTTGTAAAAGCGGCGCAGATTTGGGTATTGCTGTAGATCCTGATGTAGACAGGCTTTGTTTTGTTTGTGAAGACGGCAGTATGTTTGGCGAAGAATATACGTTGGTAGCAGTAGCCGATTATGTATTGAGCAAGCAACCAGGCAATACCGTTAGTAATATGTCGTCTACCCGTGCTTTAAAAGATGTTACCATTAAGCATGCTGGAACCTATTATCCAAGCGCGGTAGGCGAAGTGAATGTGGTTACCCGCATGAAGGAAGTAAATGCTGTAATAGGTGGTGAAGGCAATGGCGGTATTATTTTACCTGAATTGCATTACGGGCGTGATGCATTGGTAGGTATAGCACTGTTTCTTACACATCTTGCACACTCACAAAAAAGCATCCAGCAATTAAGAAGAACCTATCCTGATTATTTTATCAGTAAGAACAAGCTGGAACTGGAACAGGATGTGGATGTGAAAAATGTATTTGAAAAAATTGCAACTAAATATAAAAGCCACCCGGTTAATACCGAAGATGGATTGAAAATAGAATTTGATAACGACTGGGTACATCTGCGCACCAGTAATACAGAGCCCATTATACGTATTTACGCAGAAAGCAATTTTGAATCTACCGCAAATAACATAGCACTGCGTTTAATGCGTGATATAAAAGAATTAAAATAATCTTCTCCTGGTGTAACTCATCACGGTCAATCGTTTTATTTAACTTTGAGGTGTGCAAAGAATATATTTTGACAATGCGGCAACCACTGTGTTGGCCGATGAAGTATTAGAGTCTATGTTGCCTTACATGAAGGAGAAGTTTGGTAACCCTTCTTCTATATATTCTTATGGAAGAGAAAGTCGCCTGGCTATTGAGAATGCCAGAAAATCGGTAGCAAAAATCCTGCATACGCGTCCTGCAGAAATTTTCTTTACCAGTGGTGGTACCGAAAGTTCCAACACTGCTATCACTGCTGCAGTTCGTGATCTTGGCTGCAAAAAAATTATTACATCTCCCATAGAACACCATGCGGTTTTGCATACGGTTGAACATCTTCATAAAAGAGGGGAGGCACAATTGGTTTTTGTTAAGCTGCTTCCAAACGGTCATGTAGACCTGGATGATCTGAAGCTGTTGTTGCAACAAAGCAAAGTGCCAACACTTGTTACATTGATGAATGCCAATAACGAAATTGGTAATATCACTGATCTCCATGCGGTGGGTGATTTATGTAAAAAACACAATGCCATTTTTCATTCTGATACAGTGCAGACAGTTGGGCATTATCCTTTCAATTTAAGCAACACGCCTGTGCATTTTATAACCGGTAGTGCACATAAATTTCATGGACCAAAAGGAGTGGGGCTTTTATATATAAATGAAGATGTAAAAATACGTCCTTTTATACACGGTGGGTCGCAGGAGCGTAATATGCGTGCCGGTACAGAAAATCTGTATGGTATTGTTGGCTTTGCAAAAGCATTGGAGCTGGCAACAGCGAATTATGAAAAAGACAGCAAGGATGTAAAAGCGCTGAAATTGTATATGGTGCAACAACTGCGGGAAAATATTCCAGGCGTTGCTTTTAATGGAGATGTGGAAGGTGAGAGTCTATATACCGTTTTGAATGTGCGCATACCTCAAACGGAAAAATCTGAAATGCTTTTATTCAATCTCGATATCAATAATATTTGTGCTTCGGGTGGTAGTGCCTGTACAAGCGGAGCCAGCCAGGGATCTCATGTTATCAGTACCATCACTAATAATGCTGACGTTGTAGCACTCCGTTTTTCGTTTAGCAAATACAATACAAAAGAAGAAATAGATACTGTAGTGAAACAGCTAAAAGAAATAATGTAAACCGATTAAGGTTTCTTTTTAAACCGTATTGCTCCGCTTGATTTTTCAGTAGACGTGATGTATACTTCGTATCGTTTTCCTTCAATGATGGCTATCATTAACGCAGTATTTGGCGGAATAGAGCCCATATTTTCGGCATACATCACCAGCTCATTGTCTTCACGCGTAGGATCTAATTTGAGTTTTAGGCTAAGCGGTTTATCTGTTAACCGCTGATTGGAAAGCACCAGTTGGTTGTTGTAAAATACAGATATAGTATCTCCATCAATCTCTCCATTATCGTATAGATCAACCTTTATTTCTTCACCAGCAGGTACATCAATCGTTTTTAAAATATTGGTAGCTCTTCTCTCAAAGCCAGGAACGCTCATTGTAATGGCTTCAGGCTTTTTGGGCTTAGCTGCTGAATCTTCTGTATTTTTTGCAATGGTCTGTTGATTGGGAATAACTACTTTTTTATTCTTTGTTGTATCTGTTTTCGGCGTGTTTTTTACAACCGGTCTTGATGGTTTTGCTACAGGTTTATTAGCTACCGGGGGAGCCACTGTTTTAGGCTTGGTTGTAGTTGTTGATTGAGTGGCAGTTTTTTTAGCAGGTGCTGGTGTTTCCTTTTTTGTTATGATGGGAGCTGCTTTTGGTGGCGCTACTCTTGTAAGCATTTTTCTTTCCAGTTCGGTAGATCCGGTGCCACAAGCAGAACTGGGTATATATCCTCTCCATCTCCCCACTAATTTTTCCGTATTGCCTTGTTTTAAGTAAGTGAGGATATGTGTTTGCAAACAATCACCCCAGTTGGGTGGAGTATTCCCTTTTATACGTTCTTCTTCATTTACAACAATAGATTTATCAGCAGCATCATATTTACCCTGGAGCCTGCAGATAACGTAATATTTTTTTTCGGGATAATTAAAATATGAGTAAGAAAACCCTGTTACTTCCGCGCCCTGTATATCCAGTTCCAGCACATATTCCGTGTCACCTTCCTTTGCTACCACGTTGCCGGCTGTATTAAACGACCCGCGCCACTGCCCATTGAGGCTTTGACCAATTCCATAATTAAATGCACAGAGTAAAATCAATACTAACCAGCCTTTCATCAATTGTACAACTTTCATTTTGCAAAAATAATCTCAATACTAAGGAAATCGTAGCAGGAAATGAAATGATACGCCAATAGTTCGTTAAATTTGCACTCCTTTTTTTAGGATTAAGCAAGTATATATGATGAAGATAACTTTTCCCGATGGCGCAGTAAGAGAATACCAGCCCGGCTCAACAGCAATGGATATTGCCAAATCTATTAGTGAAGGACTTGCAAGAAAAGTGCTTGCTGCCTCGGTAAACGGACAGGTTTGGGATGCTACCCGGCCTATCAATAACGATAGTACCCTGCAGTTGCTTACCTGGAATGAAGCTGATGGGAAATCAACTTTCTGGCATTCTTCTGCACACCTGTTAGCGGAAGCAGTTGAGTCTGTTTTTCCGGGAGTAAAATTCTGGGTAGGACCGCCCACACAAAATCCTCCCGGCTTTTATTACGATATGGATCTGGGTGACAGAAAGATTACCGAAGAAGATCTTATTGCACTGGAGAAGAAGATGAATGAGTTGGCCAAAAACAACAATCAATACATCCGTAAAGAAGTATCAAAGGCTGAAGCGGTTGATTATTTCACAAAAAAAGGTGACGAATACAAACTCGATCTTTTGCAGAACCTGGAAGATGGTGGCATTACCTTCTATACCCAGGGAGGTTTTACTGATCTCTGTCGTGGTCCGCATATTCCACAAACCGGTCTCATCAAAGCTATCAAGCTTACCAATATTGCGGGAGCTTACTGGAAAGGTGATGAAAAAAACAAACAGCTTACCCGTATATATGGCATTACGTTTCCCAATCAAAAAGAATTGGATGAGTACCTGGCATTGCTGGAAGAAGCAAAGAAAAGAGATCACCGTAAATTAGGAAAGGAGCTGGGTATCTATACCATGGATGATGATGTTGGTCAGGGTTTGATTCTTTGGTTGCCCAATGGAACCATATTAATAGAAGAACTGGAAAAGCTGGCAAAAGAAACCGAAACCGCGGCAGGTTATAAGAGAGTTGTTACTCCGCATATCGCCAAGGAAAGTATGTACATAACCAGCGGTCACCTGCCATATTATGCAGATAGTATGTATCCGCCAATGGAACTGGATGGTGAGAAATATTATCTCAAGTCTATGAACTGCCCGCATCACCATAAAATATTTGCGGCTACTCCTAAGAGTTACCGCGATTTACCCTATAGAATAGCGGAGTACGGCACTGTTTACCGTTATGAACAAAGCGGTGAGTTATTCGGGCTTATGAGAGTGCGTTGCCTGCATATGAATGATGCGCACATCTACTGCAGTCGCGAACAATTTGCCAGCGAGTTCAGAGCTGTAAACGATATGTATCAGAAATACTTTAAAATATTCGGTATTGAAAAGTATGTGATGCGCCTTAGTCTTCATTCGCCTGATAAATTAGGTAAAAAGTATGTAAACGAACCTGAGCTCTGGAAAGAGACCGAACAGATGGTCAGGCAGGTGCTTATCGAATCTGATATACCCTATGTTGAAGTGCAGGATGAAGCCGCTTTTTATGGCCCTAAAATTGATGTGCAGATATACAGTGTGATAGGAAGAGAGTTTACCCTGGCTACCAACCAGGTTGATTTTTCACAGGGACGCAGTTTTAAACTGGAATATACATCTGCAGATAATCATACTGAAACACCATTGATCATTCATCGGGCACCGTTGGGCACGCATGAAAGGTTTATAGGATTTTTACTGGAGCATTATGCAGGTAAGTTTCCATTATGGTTGTCGCCTTTGCAGGTAAAGATTTTGCCTATCAGCGACAAGTTTATGGATTACGCACAAAATGTTTTAGAATCATTGAAAAATGCGGATATTCGTGCTGAAATAGATAGCAGACCGGAGAAGATAGGCAGAAAGATCCGTGATACAGAGATCGCAAAAGTGCCTTATATGCTGGTGATAGGAGAGAAAGAAGTGAATGAGGGATTAGTATCAATAAGGCGACAGGGTAAAGGCGATGCAGGATCAAAACCGGTAAAAGATTTTATAACAGATATTACAGCAGAAATAAAAGGCCGCGTAGCAGAATAATAAGTTCGTTAGAAGATCGATTTACTTATAATACAATATCACATTTTTAAACCTAATTAATAACTATTTGAAGTCTCCACAAAAGGAGCATAACTTTAAAAACTGTAAATGGCATTTCCACCACGACCTCAATTTCCCAGGGGTAATTTCAACCCCCGTTTTAAAAAAGAACAACAACAGGAGCATCGCACAAACCACATGATCAGGGTACCGCAGGTAAGGCTGGTAGGTGATAATGTGGAAGTTGGCGTGTATTCAATCCAGGATGCGCTCAGGCTTTCTGTAGAACAAGGACTGGATCTTGTGGAGATTTCTCCTAATGCTG
The DNA here is from genome assembly GCA_047600465.1 of Agriterribacter sp. Classification (GTDB taxonomy): domain Bacteria; phylum Bacteroidota; class Bacteroidia; order Chitinophagales; family Chitinophagaceae; genus Agriterribacter. Next base: position 211,830 of record JASGKU010000003.1, on the reverse strand, counting down.
ATCCACCGGTTTGTAAAATAATCGATTACAATAAATTCCTCTACGAAAAGAAGAAGAAGGAAAAGGAAATGAAAGCCAATTCCAAGGTTTCTGAAGTAAAGGAAATAAGGTTTACGCCTAATACAGATGATCATGATTTTAACTTTAAAGCCAAACATGCAGAAGATTTTTTGAAGGATGGCAATAAAGTAAAAGCATATGTACAGTTTAAAGGACGTGCCATTATGTTTAAAGAAAGAGGTGAACTTTTATTGCTGAAGTTTGCTGAAAGGCTTGCAGAGATTGGCGCTCCGGAAGGGTTACCAAAATTAGAAGGTAAGCGTATGTTGATCATCTTCGCTCCCAAAAGCCAGAAGAAGAAAAAGTAGTAAAAGACAAACGAGAGAAGTGAAACGATAAATACTACGTCTATCCTTTATCTTCTCACGATAGCGATTCATGTCAATATTTTAATACCGCCTGTAAGTTTGATGAATATCAAAAAAACTTACAGGCTTTTTTTATTTTAACAAAGCCGGGTTAAACATTAACCATATTTAACGTGCTCCGTTGCTGTTGTAGCCTAGTTCAGTCTACTTTTGATGCGGCTTTAATCTCTTCTGTCAATATTCAAACGCATGAAACCCGGACTTTTACTTTTATCATTCCTGTTTTTCTTTTCACTCATCTCTTTTGCGCAAACAAACCGCACCGTAAGAGGCAAGGTATATGATAGCAGTCATGTGGTGCTGCGTGGAGCCACTGTTATGTTGTACAAACAAGGAGCAAAGGATACGCTTAAAACGGTTACAGATAAAGAAGGACAGTTCATGTTTGGTAATGTGAGCGTAAACGCTTTCAGGTTGAGTATTACAAATGTGGGCATGGAAAATATAGAGCAGGATTATGAATTTGAAGAAAGCAAAAGTGATTTAAATGTAGGAAGCATTACCATGTCTCCGGCCATTAAAACATTGCAGGAAGTAATTATAGCACCACCTCCAATAGTGATTAAAGAAGATACCGTAGAGTTTAAGGCAGATTCTTTTAAGGTAAGACCCAACTCATCGGTAGAAGACCTGCTGAAAAAATTACCGGGTTTGCAGGTAGATAAAGATGGTAATATAACAGCACAGGGAAAAACCGTAACTAAAATAAAAGTAAACGGAAAGGACTTTTTTGGAGGTGATCCAAAAACTGCTTCTAAGGAATTGCCCGCAGAAATTATTGATAAAGTTCAGGTAGTAGATGATTATGGAGACATGGCAGCCGTTTCAGGAATAAAAGATGGCGACCCTGATATTGTAATAAACCTGCAGTTGAAGAAAGACAAAAACCAGGGAGTATTTGGTAAAGCATCGGCCGGATATGGCACAGATAACAGGCATCAATACACCTTAAGCGCAAATTTTTTCAGGGAGAATACACAATTATCTGTTTTGGGGAATATGAATAATATTAACCAGAACCTTTTCGACTTCAGTAATACAGGCGCCAATACCAGGGGCGGTGGTGGCGGAGCCGGACGCACTATTTCCGGAAGCAGCAGTAGTAGTGGTACTTCAGATAGTAATGCCGATCAAAATGGTATCACTGATAATAAATCCATTGGTATAAACTTCAGAACTGATTTTCCCAACAAAAAAGGGTCATTCTATGGAAACTATAGTTTTGCAAATCGTAATACCAATATAACAAGCAGCACGTCGCAAACCAATCTTTTTGATAATGGAACTACCTATATAAATAATAGAAACAGTTATGCTGATAATATCGGAAATAATCACCGGGCAAATTTGAATCTTGAATACAATATTGACTCTGCTAATTATCTTAAAATCCGCCCCAATTTCAATTACGGCTATTCCGATAATCGCAGCAATGGTATTTTTAATTACCTGAGCGGAGGAGATACAACGCAGGCCGGTCATAACAGCGATACGGTAAGCAGTAAATCGCCTAATATCAATGCAGAGATCAGCTATAATCATCGCTTTCTTCGTAAAAGAGGTAGAAATTTATCTGTGAACATTAATCTGGGTGGTTCTTCTTCATTAAGAGATGATGATAAAATAAATTTTACAAAAGAATATCTTAAAGCAGGTGGCTATTCTGAAACATACCTGGATCAATTGATCAACCAGGATAATAACAACAGAAATTACGGAATAAAAATAACCTATACTGAGCCCGTTGCAAGAAACCGCTTTCTTGATATAAGCTATGGATATAATTATTCGTATTCAAAGAACGATAAAAAAACTTACGATAGGGATGGACTTACGGATGCGCTTTATTTAAATGACAGCCTTAGCAATGCTTTCGAAAATAAATTTATCAATCAGCAGGCAGGTATTAGCTTACGCACTATCAACAAAAAATACAATTACTCTTTTGGTGTAACAATGCAACCGGTATATATGAATGGTTATTCTTTAACCAAAGACAGTGCTTATGCTGCACAAAAGCGTATCAATTTTTCTCCGTCAGCAAGATTGGCATATAATTTTTCGCGTACCAAAAAGTTGAATGTGACTTACAATGCTAACTACAATCAACCTGGGTTTAATCAATTGCAGCCGGTTAAAGACATATCCAATCCGCAATATCAAACCCAAGGTAATCCTGATCTGAAACCAGAGTTCAGCCACAATCTCCGGGCGATTTTTAATAATTTCAACTTCACATCTGGCAGGGTATTGTTTGTAGGTATCAGCGGTAGTGTAATTCAAAATAGAATTGCTAATAATAATATTCAGTTAGATAGCAGCGGGGCACAATTGAGCAGACCGGAAAATGTTAATGGTTACTTTAATACTTCCGGGTTTTATAATTACTCCATTCCTTTTCAAAATCGCACCTATGTTATTTCTTTAAATGGCAATGCAACATATACACATGATGTAGGGCTGGTTAACAGCGAAAAAAATATAGGCAATAACTGGATAACTACCCAGCGGCTTAGCCTGGAAATGAATTTAAAAGAATGGCTGCAGTTAAACGTTGGTCCGGCTTATAGCCTTAATTCAACCAAATACAATCTTACGCAGAATGGGGAACGAATCAGTTCAAGTTCATGGGCGCTCTCCAGTTATGCACGGGTAGATATTCCCGGGGGAGTAATATTGCGGTACGATGTAAGTTATGTAATGAACAAAGGGCTTGCATCGAATGTACAAACGAACCCCACATTGCTGAATGCCTCTATTGAAAAAACCATATTTAAAAAGAAAAATGGATTTATACGGCTTACCGGCTTTGATATATTAAAGCAGAATACCAGTGTAACACGCCAGGTAACAGGAAATGCAATTATTGATAGTCGTGTTAACAGGCTTACCAGGTATTTTATGCTCACGTTTACCTACCGGCTTATGAAGTTTAAAGGTTCGGATCAATCCGGCACTCCCGGCATGGATGGTAACGGTCCCCGGACAAGAAGAATGGATTAAGCATTCACCGTAGCCGAATCGCGGTTCCTCTAAATTTGTATTCCACACAATGTGATAAAGTTGCATATGTGATTCTATGGTTTTTTCAACCAATTCAGATACCTTTGCGGTCGTTTTTAAAAAGGTGAGTGATTTTTCCAAGTAACTAATTCTCAATCAACTAATTACTTTTCAACATGCCAGGTGCATTAAAAGAAGTTCGAAACCGGATTAAATCAGTACAAAGTACACAGCAAATTACTAAAGCGATGAAGATGGTGAGTGCCGCCAAACTGCGCCGGGCACAGGAAGCCATTATTCAGATGCGTCCTTATGCGCAAAAGCTGCAGGAAATGTTGAGCAATATTGTAAGTGGTTCAGATGATACCGGGGCTGAGTTAGCGGTTGAGCGTACCCCTGAAAAAGTATTAATTATTGTTATTGCGTCTGACCGTGGTTTATGCGGCGCCTACAATGCGAATATTATTAAGTTGGGTAGAAATGTTGCCCAGGAAAAATATGCTCAGCAACTCGCTAAAGGCAATGTAACCATTTGGCCCATTGGCAAAAAAGCTTTTGAAGCTTTTCAGCGTTTAAAAATGAATTTGAATCCTGCTTATAAAGATACTTTTATCGCTCTTAGTTTTGAAAGTGTTCAACAGGTAGCTACGGCTGCTGTTGAAGCATTTTCAAAAAAAGAATTTGATGTGGTAGAAGTAGTATACAGTGAGTTTCGCAATGCTGCTACACAGGTATTTACAGTAGAACGTTTTCTTCCCATTCCTAAAGTGGCAAATAAAAGCGGCAAATCAACCAAAGCAGATTTTATTTTTGAGCCGGATAAAGCCACATTGGTAGCTGAACTGATGCCTAAAATATTAAACACGCAATTGTACAAAGCAGTGCTGGATGCAAACGCCAGTGAGCATGGAGCAAGAATGACTGCGATGGATAAGGCAAGTGAAAATGCCAATGAATTATTGAAGGGATTACGCATTTCTTATAACCGTGCACGCCAGGCAGCTATTACAACAGAGCTTACAGAAATTGTAAGTGGTGCTGCTGCGCTGCAGGGCTAATATGGTTGATGTAAGCTCAGCTATATTTCCATTTTTTTAAAACTAAAATTGCTTTGTAAGGAATAGCGGTACATGGAAATTTCACAGATTATACCACACATAGAAGCGCTGATTTTTGCCAGTGAAAAACCTTTAACGAGCATTGAATTGGTTGACCTGGTAAATAATGCCCTTGGCTTTATTGAAGACCGTGCTACACTTGAGCAAATTGAAGCAGCCACAGATGGTATCCGCGAAAAATACGCCACAGAATTTTATCCGTTTGAATTAAGACAAAGCGGTGGTGGTTGGCAATTTCTTACAAAAGCCGCTTATCATAAAACCATAGCGCAATTAAATGGAGATAAGTTTATTAAAAGATTATCTGCCGCTGCTATGGAAACATTGGCAATTATCGCCTATAAACAACCTATCACAAAAGGAGAAGTAGAATCCATACGTGGTGTAAACTGCGATTATGTGATGCAGAAGCTGCTGGAAAAAGAATTGGTAATTATAACAGGCAGAAACGAAGAGATGCCTGGTAAACCGTTGGTGTATACCACTTCAAAATCTTTCATGGATTATTTTGGAATTAATTCAGCGGAAGATCTTCCTAAAATAAAAGAGGTATTGGCAGACCAGGTGGTAGAACCTACATTAGTAAATGCAAGCCATTTTGAAGTTGAAGAAGAAAGCAATTTAATAGTGGCTGAAAATGGAGAATTAATCCATCAGCCTGGAATATCAGGCGAATCAGATATCGTTGTTGCAGATGGCAATGATGATTTACAGAACGATCAACACACATCAGAAGATACAACCTCGCCTGATGTAGATTCTACATCTTCCTCAGATGAAAATTCCGATGAATCGGGAAAGAACAATACTTCTGAATAAGGTTTAGCATTCTGTTTAAGTTTCACACACACATTTTTAGTTTAGATTCATAATATAGTCTTTCTGCTATTCCTTGCTGTGTCTACTTTTCAGCTATACTCATGCATCTTCAATTTCAGTGTTGGGAAATTTCCCGATGCATAATAGAGAAAAATACGCCTGCACAATCAATCACCGGATGCTTATTTAGCGCTCGATATTCGTGCGATCAAGTTGCACACAGAGGTAACAATCGTGCCTGTGTACTGATTTGATATCCGTTCGATAAGTAACTATCAATTTCAAAACGTAAAAAATGAAACAGCAAATTCAATTTCGGGATCTTATTATTGGTGCAATAGCCGTCGCCATTATTTTTCTTTCATCCTGTAAAAAAGACAAAGAAGAAGACAATAAAGTAACCGAAGAAATACAGAATATATTGCCCCAGGAATATATTGATTCTTTAACAGCCCAGGGTTTAGAATTGCATGATGGCAACACACCTCCTGTAATTAACGGAATCTATGATTTTGAACCTATAAATGATTATGACAATTCGAATTATTTTCATGTAGGACAATCTGCGCGGGATGCAAAAATAAAAATCGCTAACCAGGCAGGCACCAGCGCTGATGTATTTATTAAGGGCTGGATTGATTTAAATATACCCGATACATCTTCTGCTCAGATCATCGCCGGAACAGGCAATAATTTTACGGTGTACGCTCAGGCACATGGGGGATCTCCAGTGTATACCTATGATTATGTACTCACAGGAACATATTCCTCAGGTGGCATTCAGAATATGAAATTTGCTTTTGTAATGATCGACAATGGTGGTAACATCACGGCAGCTAGTACAGGTACCATTCGTATATTTCACGATCATGATAACAATGCTTCTACTGCCAGTGTATTCCGCTCTATGTTGCCGGCCAATGATACAGACAGACCTGCGGGAAGCGCTAAACAGAACTAACTGATTCTATATAATGTATTCAACAAAATATAAGCCCGGAGCTAAAAGGTTCCGGGTTCTTGCTGTTTGTAGGGTTAACTATTTTCTTTTCCCTTTGCAGGTATTACTGTAATTTCGCTGCCAAAATTTTTAAACCAAAAATACAGGAAGAATAAAGGGAAGAACTGGGAGGAGGGAAGCTCGCTCATGATTTCTGACTTTTTACCTCTCTCGTTTGCAGCAATATATGCCCCAGGTTTTATCCAATCAGCAATTATCAGATATAGCGGTAACATTTGGTACACCCACCTACGTTTATCATGCCGAAAGAATTACCGAACAGTATAATAGTCTTACCCACGCGTTTAAAGATGTAAATGTTACTTTTTTTTACGCCTCCAAAGCCCTAACCAATGTGAACATTCTGAAGCACATTAAAAGCATTGGTTGTAATATTGATTGCAGCTCTATCAATGAAGTGCATCTGGCGCTGTTGGCAGGACTTCCACCTAAACAGGTGTTATATACTTCCAGCAATATTGCTTTTAGTGAAATTGAAACCGCTCGCCATTTGGGAGTACATATTAATATTGATAGCCTTTCAAATCTTGAAAAGTTTGGAAAAAAATTCGGTCACGAATATCCGGTGGGTATAAGAGTGAGACCAAATATTATGGCAGGTGGAAATCTTAAAATATCTACCGGACATAACAAAAGTAAGTTTGGAATTCCGCTGGAAGATCTTGATAAAGTGTTGGCTATTGTAAAAGAAACCAATCTGCATATCAATGCACTTCACATACACACCGGTAGCGAGATAAAGGATGTGGAGGTTTTTGCCAAAGGCATAGAAGTGTTGTTTGATATGGCCAAGCATTTTCCAGAGCTGGATATTGTTGATTTGGGTGGAGGGTTTAAAGTGCCTTATGCACCAGGCGAAGAAGGAACAGATATTACGTTATTAGGAAAAAAAGTAAAAGAAGAATTTGATCTTTTTGAAAAACAAACTGGCAAAAAACTGAAGGTTTGGTTTGAGCCAGGCAAGTTTATAGTAAGCGAAGCCGGTTATTTTATAGCGCAGGTTAATGTATTAAAACAATCAGGTGATATAAGGTTTGCAGGTATTGATACGGGGCTTAATCATTTGATCAGGCCTATGTTTTATGGCTCTTACCACCGCATTGAGAATATCTCAAATACTGGAGGGGCTCTATTTCCATATACTGTAGTAGGAAATATTTGTGAGACAGATACTTTTGCAGACAACCGCATGATTAATGAAATAAGAGAAGGCGATTACCTGGTATTTTATAATGCAGGCGCATATGGCTTTGAAATGTCGTCTAATTACAATGCAAGGTTTAAACCGGCAGAAGTATTGGTGAAAAGCGGTTCAGCTTCACTTATCCGCAGGCGTGATACACTGCAGGATATGCTGGCCACACAAATTATTGTTGCTGATTAAGAAAGATACTATTGCCCGTTTGTCAACCTTCACATAACCCGTGTGCATGAAGAAATTTTACCTGTTTTTGTTTGTTCTTATGATGATTAGGCAGGCGAATGCTCAAAAAGCGAGCGCCACTGTAGAACTTAAAGTAGTTGGAGTAGATGAAGGTATTATCAGTGTATTATTACCCGTTCAGCACGCTGTTTTTTGGGGCGCTGCAAGAGTTGATACTATCCGCAAAAATAAAGTGCATGTTATTGCTTTAAATGAAAACCAAACCGGTTTTGTAAACATCAATGTATTTAACAGGGAGATAAAGCTCTTTGTTCAGAAAGGAAATAAAATACGGGTTACTATAGACGAAGATAACACCGAACAACCTTTGTTGATTGAAGGCAATAATAAAGAAGGACAAATGCTTTTAACATCTTCTAACCTGCTTTATCCTGGCAGCCTGATAACACGGTATAAAACCGATACAACAGCCGCTATGCTTGAAAAGCACGTAGAAGAAGATAAAAAGCTTCGTATAAATGTGTTTCAGGTATTAAAAGAGCAAAATAAAATTGACAAAGTTTTTTTTGATTTTGTGCAATTAAATATGGATTATTACCATGCTACACTTATTAGCGAAGTAATAACCAGCCGGTATGCCAGTACCACGCTTCCTAAAGACAATCCTTTTTATGTCGCAGTTTTCCCTAATGATTTTGGTTTATTATGGGAGAAAATCTATCGCCAATACAATGTAAATAACCCGCTTGCCATTCAAACATTTGGTTACAGTGATAAGTTCAATACGTATTGCGGCGATTATTTAAATGGGTTTTTAAGCTGGCAAAAAAGCAGGTATAATATTGCTTTAGCATCATCAGATTGGGCCGCCTCTATGAAAGAAACAATGCAGCGGATACAAACCAATATGAAAGCCCCGGTTGCTGAGTTCACAGAGGCAGATTTGTTGTTTGCGGAACTAAGTCTTGAAAAAAATTATGTGCCGCTGGTATCTTTTTTTGCTGATTTTAAGAAGCGATATCCGCAAAGCCAATACACGCCTTATATTCAACCATTGGCTGATAAAGCCATTGCTTATTACAAGAAAGCGAAAGCTGATTTTACTCCAGAGCAAAAAATTGTTCCGGATTATTCCCGTGTAAACTCTTTCAGAGAACTGATGCAACGGTTTAACGGTAAAATTGTTTATATAGAATTTTGGGCTACCTGGTGTACCACTTGTAAAGATCAGTTTGATTACGAAAAGAACCTTCACGATTTATTGCAATCAAAACAGGCAGAGCATCTTTTTATTTCGGTTGATAATAACAACCAGGAAGAAGAGTGGAAAGAGATGATTAAGAATTTTAACCTGCGCGGCAATCACATAAAAGCAAATGAAAGTCTCATAAAAGATCTTTCTAAAATATTCTGGAAGGGAAAAGGTTATGCGCTTCCTTTATACATTATCATTAATGCTGCTGGTAATATTGTTGAAGCAGATGCATTGCCACCAAGGGATAAAAAGAAGTTGTATCAGCAAATCGGGAAATACCTGTAAGCTTATCTTCTCAAAAGGCGTTTCAATTTTCCTGGAACAAATGATTGGGATAATTTAAAGGATCCTGGTGCAGGATGTCGCAAAGCGTTTTATATAATTCCGGGTAGTGATTCTGCAGGCGATCAGGGCTTTTAAAAAAGATCTCTATACTTTCTGCCCAAAATTCCTGGAAATCTTTAATGGCATATTCAGAATATAAACCGATAGTGAGTATTTTCTCAACGTGATAAATTTTATCGCCAATTGAGTTGAACATCTTAAAAGAATCCCTGAATTCTTTATCAATATATAATTCTGTTTCAAAGTTCTGGTAATACAAAGCGTGAGCCATTTCGTGCAGCCCTACATTTTGCATATCATAATTGTTTTTATAGCCTTCCAGGAATTGTTTCCATGCAATATTGATGGTATTACCTGTTACATTTCCAATCAAAATTCTGAAAGGTTCCAATCCAACAAAAGCCTCGGGAAAAATCTGTATAATATTAAAATGAGAAAGCAAATATTTTTTTAAGCCAAATGTTAACTGGATAGCTGACGCGCTGATGAGTATCGGCATTTCACGATATCCTTTTTTATCGTGTATGATAAAAATTTTGGTATCAATAAATTTTTTCAGCCGGTTTATAAAACGTTCCCTGTCTACATCAAGCAATGTATTGTAATACCGGAAATGTTTGCTTAAAACTGTGTGCAGTACTTCGTTGGAGAATTCAAGTTCACTACCATTGTATACCAATGGACGATGATCAATAAGGGCATCTTCCTGAGCGATCTTATCATGCCTGTTTTGATCCGTTGAATCAGTAAGGGTAAGCTTTTTAGATCGTGTAAGGTGCCAGATTATTGCAATTACTAATATGACGAATAAAATCCAGATTAACATTCAACAACACCACTTTGAATAATGGATAACGTATCAGTCGCCTAATAAATTATCCTTATCCTCTTCTTCCAGCAAATTTAAATCAATAGAGTCTTGTCCGGCTATTCCTTCAATAGATCCACGGATATGAGCCGCATTTAACAAAACTTTTTCCAGGTGCTTTTCGCGTGACTTCCATATTTTTTCCATGGCGTCTCTTTCTTTTTGTATTGATAACTTCATAGAAAGAAAACCTTCCCGTATAGCTTTCCATTGTTCAGCAAACTCATGCCCCGTTAAATAATCATACAGCATGTGCATTTTGTCGCCTTTATTATCATGAGATTTAAGCGCTGAATGAATTTTGATAATTCCATCCCGCAAAATATGCGCCAATGCTCTTACCTCTGAAAAACTACATATCCAAACGCCATCTTTCTCTCCAAACTGCTCCATATCTTTTGGCATTGACTGGGTTACTATTACGGCAACATCAGCGCCCTGGCTCCGCATATCAATTTTTAGCTTTTCAATCCAGTCTGCAGAAAAATGCTGGGTTCTTTTGCTTTCATATATGATCTTACCACTTTCCTGCCCAAACTGGTTGCGGATAAGCTGTATACAATCCGCACCTTTCGATCCTTTGCCTACTTCACTTATCTGATCGAATGGAAAACTGTTTCTCAATAAATTCTCCAGTAATAGTTCCTGTACTTCTCCCTGCATCTGCATCGATCCCTGTTCGGCCTTTCGTTTCATCTGGTCAACCAGTTTCTTCTGATCTTCCAGTTGCTTTTCCATTTCCTTCATCTTTAGTTGAAACTCCGTTTCACGGGCGCTCACTTTCTGCTCTTCCGTTTTTCTTATTTCTTCCTGTATCCTGGTGCGTTCCTGCAGCAATGTTTTTTGTACCTGTATATCTATTTCCTGTTCTTTCTGCAATAGTGCCTGTTCTTTTTTAAGATACTCTAGTTGGTTATTCCGCGCCTCCTGCAGCTTTGTTTCATTGTCTTTGTTGGTTTGTTGCAGCAATTGAAGCTGGTTTTCAAAATCGGCGCTTATACTTTTACGTAAGTTTGTTTCAAGCATCTGCTGCAATTTTACTTTTTCATCAGCCAGTTTGCCCGCATATTCAGCTTCTTTCTGTTGTGCCTGCTGCAGAAGGGATTGTTCTTTTCTTATATATTCTTCCTGTTTCTTTTGTACTTCTTCATCTTTTTGTTTTACATACTTTTTCATCTGGTCGCGCAATTCCTGCTTGTATTCCTCTGCCACCGCATCCTCCATCTGAAATACATGACTGCAATTGGGACATTTTATCTGCGTTGCCATTTCGCTAAATTTCTGCAAGTTTACAAAACCCCGTAAAAAATCAATATATTTAGTTTTTTCAAAAATTAATACCATGCTCACAAGACGATCGCTTTTAAAAAAATCTTTACTGATTTCATCATTAATGCAGGCAGGTGTCTTTAAAGAATTGATGGCTGCTTCTTCCTCACATACAATAAAAATCGGCGCCTGCGATTGGTCCATCGGTAAATGGAGCAATATTGGTGCGTTTGAAACGGCCAAACAGATAGGGCTTGAGGGTATTATGGTTGACATGGGCTCCGTGCAAAACGATCTGCATATTCGTAAATCTGAAGTACAGGAAGCATATAAAAAAGAGTCAGCCAAAACAGGAGTGGCTATTTCCAGTGTTGCAATGGGATTGTTCAATAGTGTTCCTTTTCATTCAGAACCCCGCGTGCCTGAGTGGATAACAGATACTATAAGTACTGCCAAAAATTTTAATGTTAAAGTAATATTACTGGCTTTTTTTAATGCCAGCGATTTGCGAAACGATGCTTCAAGAAAAGCTGTTGCCGTTAAACATCTGAAAGCTGTAATACCCGCTGCAGAAGCGGCTGGTGTTACATTAGGAATTGAATCGTACCTGGATGCAAAAGAGCACCTGGAGATTATGGACAAAGTGGGCTCAAACAATCTGAAAGTATATTATGATTTTAGAAATACTGCTGACGCAGGACATGATACTGTAGCAGAATTCAAAAAACTTGGAAAGAACAACGTGTGTGAACTGCACATGAAAGAAAATGATTTTTTATTGGATAAGGGTACTATCAACTGGAGTGATGTTTCAAAAGCGATATATGAAATCGGGTATAAAGGTGATGGCTGGATGCAGATTGAAGGAGCTACGCCAAAGGGTGCTGATATCATTGAAAGCTATCGTCACAATCTTGCCTATTTACAAAAATTGTTTAATAAATGAACCGGAACGGAATTATTACGATTGCAACAGCTTTTTGTATTTTTTTAAACGCCTGCAAACAACCCGATACTAAAATTAAGCCTGATCTCCTGCTGCATCTTCCGGATGACCTGGAAGCTGTGCTTTGGGCTGAATCTCCGATGTTTAATAACCCTACTAATATTGATATTGACGCTAAAGGTAGAGTGTGGATAACCGAAGCTGTAAATTACCGGAACTTCAATAATGATTCTACAAAGTTCTTACACCACTCTAAAGGCGATAGGGTAATGATATTAGAAGATACCGATGGTGATGGAAAAGCCGATACATCAAAGTTATTTGTGCAGGATACCAGCCTGGTATCTCCATTAGGTATAGCAGTAATCGGCAACAAAGTATTTGTTTCCTGTGCTCCAAATTTAATTGTATATACAGATGATAATGGAGATGATGTGCCGGATAAAAAAGAAATTTTTCTCACGGGTTTTGGCGGTAAGGATCATGATCACTCATTACATGCTTTGCTTGCCGGACCAGACGGCAGATTTTATTTTAATACAGGCAATGCGGGTCCGCACATAGTAAAAGATGCAAAAGGGTGGATGTTACGGGCAGGGAGTATATACATTGGAGGTACGCCATATAATACGAAGAATGAAGGCAACATGAAAAGTGATGATGGAAAAGTTTGGGTAGGTGGTCTTGCACTTGGTATACAACCGGATGGCAGTGGCTTAAAAGTTATGGGGCATAACTTCCGTAATGCTTATGAACTTACTATGGATTCATATGGTAATATGTGGCAGAATGATAATGATGATGAGGTAGCTGCCTGTCGTACTTCGTGGCTAATGGAAGGCGGTAATGCAGGTTATTTCAGTACAGATGGAACAAGAACATGGCAGGCAGATCAGCGCCCCGATCAGGATATTTTTACAGCTCATTGGCACCAGGAAGACCCGGGTATTATGCCAGTAGGCGACAGGAGTGGAGCCGGCGCACCAACTGGTATTGTAGTAAATGAGGGTGACGCATTGGGCAAAAATTATCGCGGCATGTTGTTAAGTGCAGATGCGGGCAGAAATGTAATTTTTGGCTATCATCCTGAAAAAAACAAATCAGGTTATATACCTGGAAAAAGAACCAACTTTATTACATCGCTCAGCGAGGATAATGCAATGTATGTTTGGAATGATAGTGCAGCTAATACACACAAAGAAAAATGGTTCAGACCCAGCGATGTAGCTATAGGAACAGATGGTGCCATTTACGTAGCCGATTGGTATGATCCGGTAGTAGGAGGTCACCAGATGCAGGATAAGACAGGTTATGGAAGAATATATAGAATACTGCCAAAGAATACTGCTTTACACGCACCACATATTGATCTCGCAAACACACAAGGGCAAGTTGAAGCGTTGCGTAATCCTGCCATAAATGTACGGTATCTCGCTTTTGAAAAATTGAAAGCACAAGGAGATGCAGTTATAGAACCTGTAAAGAAATTATTGAATGATGATAATCCTTATGTACAAGCCAGGGCTATATGGTTGTTGGCTCAGTTAGGGCAAAAAGGTATTGAAGAAACTGCAGCCTTGCTAAAAAGTGATAATGAAACAATAAGGGTGACTGCATTCAGGGCACTTCGGGTATCCGTGCCAGATATTATTGTTTATGCTGTTCAATTACAAAATGATCCCTCCTCATTGGTAAGGCGTGAAATAGCAATAGCGTTAAGAGATCTGCCTTTTGAAAAAACACATCCTGTATTAATTGAATTGGCTAAACAATACGATGGGGAAGACAAATGGTATTTGAATAGTATTGACGCAGCCTTTGCTGGTCATGAAGAAGAAGTATATCCCGAGTTAAAAAATCTACTGGCAAAAGATCAGCCTGCAAATAAGTGGGATCAGAAAATGACCACAATAGCCTGGGGAATGCATCCTTTAGCGGCATTGAATGATCTTAATGTGCGAGCCAGTGACTCAATGCTAACATCAAAAGAAAGAAGAGCGGCTATTACCGCAATTGCATTTATAAAAGATAAAAAGGCGGTGGAAACAATGCTTGCTTTAAGCAAGAGCGGAATTCCTGAAGTAGCAGAGCAAGCCACTTATTGGCTTTCCTTCAGGCAGGGAAATGATTGGTACAGCTCGTTTGATTGGAAGAATATTCACGTGAATACTGCGTATGAACGCAAAGTAGCTGCGATGAAAGTGAAAATGCAGGCGGTGCTGGATGAACATCTTTCTGCAGATGCCCGCAAATGGAGATTGTTTGACATGGCGAAGGATTCTGTTGGCGGACAAATGCTGATAGGACTTGCTGCTGAAAATAAATTTCCCAAAGTATTAATGCCTGCTATGGAAGAAGCCATCTTTAAAAACCCTGATCTTACAGTAAGGGTGCAGGCGGGTAAATATTTTAAACAGCCAGGTGTACAACAAACATATTCTATTGCTGATATCAAAGCATTGAAAGCTGATGCTTCGGCTGGTGCAAAAGTATTTGCTTCCATTTGTGCTTCCTGCCATAAAATTCAACAAACAGGAATGGACATTGGTCCGGAGCTCACCAATATTGGTAAGAAGTATGATCAAACAGCTTTGCTGGATGCAATAATAAATCCAAGCGCATCTATTCTGTTGGGTTATGAACCATGGCTCATCAATACAAAAGATGGTGAATCTGTTTTTGGCTTTTTGATAAGTGAGAATAAACAATCTGTAACCATAAAAGATGTTGCAGGTAATAAGCATATAATTGCAGTCGACAAAATAAGCTCAAGAAAAAAGCAAGACAAAAGTTTAATGCCGGAACCTGCGGTGGCAGGTGTTTCTGCTCAGCAACTGGCAGATGTTACTGCATATTTGTTAGGAAGAAAATAGTATAAAACCTTAGGCATAAAAAAGATCCGGTTATTGTCCGGATCTTTTTTATGTTATTACACTTCTGCAAAAGCGACAAACAAAATTCCTATCAATTAAAAATATATCTCAACCCTAACATTAATCCCCAGGTGCTTGTGGTTGAATAATTAGGTTGGTATACTTTAGTAGGTCCTGCCGGGTTGAAAGTATATGTTGGATCAGCCTTATTAAAGCCTGAAGCCAATCCAAGTAATGCCTGATCCTGGAAGGTGCCGAAATTATAACTATACTTATATCCCCAGTTTTTATTCAGCAGATTAAGAAAATTAGTTACATCAGCAGTTACTTGTATTGTATGTGTTTTACTTCCTGTTTTAATATAAAAATCCTGTAGTACTCTTAAATCAACAAGATGGTTCCATGGCAGGGTTGATCCATATCTGTCCATGTATTGTCCTTTATGCCTACTCAGGTATTTATCATTTTCAACAAATGCAAAGAATGCATCGCTTTGTTGTTTGGCAGTGTAAGTAGTTCCGCCAACTGTATAACCTTCCTGGAATTTTATTTCAGAAGCATCTTTGGGTATGTAAATAATATCATTGGTTGCACCATCTCCATTTATATCTCCGCCATATCTATAACTGAATCGTTCCTGGCTACTACCGCTATAGAATATACCAAACGTAGTTGCCATTTTCTGATTCAAATAATTGAGCTTGTAAGATGCTGAAGCAATAATACGATGCGGCACTGCATAATTGGAATAACCTAATTCTGGTTTATTAGGATTGTCAATAATGTTATTGGTAGTCCAGCCGCTTGCTGCCTGATCGCTTGATCCTATTGCAACATCCTGTGCAAAAGTATAAGTGTATGCAAGGCTGGCTTCCCATCCATTGGCAAAAGTTTTCTGAAGCATAGGTGTAAATGCAAAACTCATTCCTTTGTTGATATTATCTAATACTGCTAACCTGTTAATGTTTGCATTTAATCTGGTAGTATATATAGGTCTGTGGTCTGCAACGCCACCTAAAGTTCCTGACTGTGGTCCAAGATTATCATTTCTGTAATAAACATTGTTAATCATTTTTGTATAGATAGCTTCGAAACTAAGTATGGTGTTTTGAGCAATCTTTTTATCGAAGGCAAGATTTGTTCTCCATACTTGTGGCATTTTAAAATCTCTGGTTGTTGCGCTGTAGCTCGAACCACTTGGAATACTTTGTCCTACCGGTGGAGGATTAGTGGGAATGTAAGTTGTCCTGTCTGTATTATAAGTAATGTTAGCCAACTCAGCATTGGATGCCTGGTATTGTGCACGTATCACACCATTATCACCAACCTGGTTTACCAACCATATAAAAGGAATACGCCCGGTAAAAACTCCGGTACCTCCACGAATAATAACAGACTTATCATGTTCAACATCATAAGTAAATCCAACTCTCGGAGAAACAAGAAATCTTGATTTAGGGAATTGGCTTACATCAAACTGCTCATCATTTCCATTCTCATCTTTAAATACTACTTGCTCCAGTGCAGGATTTCTGGGTGGTGTATACGGGTAAGAAGGTTTGTCAACTCTTAATCCATAAGTAAGTTTGAAGTAACTGTTAGGTGCCCATATATCCTGAAGATAGAGACCTAACTGGTTAAATTTTGCAGAAGGTACTGCAATACTTTTAGGATTATTCGGGTCATAAGAAACAGCAAATACAACAGGCGCTTTTTTGTCAAGAAAGTCCTGCAGTGAAGCGTATCTGTAATAACCTCCGCCGGAACCGCTGGTAAACGAATTCTGAAATTCCATATGATCAAAGCTGCCACCAACAGTTAGTATATGTTTACCAAGATTAAATGTGAGGTTCTCTGCAGCATTAAAAGCCCTGTCAACAATATAATTTTTGTAAGAAAACAGGTCTGTTCCGAAAGAAATATAAACAGTATTGGGATCTTTCATGATATCAACGAAAGGTACAATGCTCGGTGGAACTCTTTTAGGTTGATTGTCTGTATAAGAAGCCAGTAATTGGTTAGATATTTTTTTGCTGAAAGTAGAATTAAGTTCAACAACGCCTGATTTTACAGTAGTGATGTTTTTAAAATTGGTATTGGCATATGCCATGCCCCCGGTTTTTCCTGCCCGTCTGCCATTTCCAAATGCGCTACCTATAGTACTTGAATTATTTACCTGTTCATCATCTTCCGTTTTCGATTGTGTATACCGTAAGGTTAAACGATGTTTGTCTGAAATATTCCAATCAATTCTTCCTAACAATTTATAATTATCAACCCCAAAATTATACTTCTCATAAGGACCAGTATCGTAATTGTATTCTGATTTTAGAAACTGGCTTAGTTTATCCAGATCAGAAGCAAGAACAGGAGTAACCAACGGATTGTTAGCTGTCTCAGCTCTGTTCGCAAGCCATATCTGACCAGGTCTTGTGTTGTCTTCCTTTTCAGCATTTACAAAAATGAAAAGCTTGTTCTTTACAATGGCTCCTCCTACACTGGCGCCGTATACTTTGCTGGAGAGATTGGTGTTATCTGCTTTTCCATCAGCAACTTTAGTACCGTAAAAGCCCTCGAACCTTTGGAATGTATATGCGGTGGCATACAAATTATTTGTTCCCCTTCTGGTAACAGCATTTATACCGCCACCAACAAATCCTGCCTGTCTTACATCAAAAGGAGATAAATTTACCTGTATCTGATCAATAGCATCAAGTGATATAGATAGGCCTCCGCCCGGTACCATTCCATCGCCCGATCTTCCAAAGTTATTATTGAATACAGACCCATCTATAGTGATATTGTTGTAACGGTTATTCATACCTGCAAAACTGTTTCCATTACTTTGTGGAGTAAGTTTTGTAAGGCCCGTTATACTTCGGCTTATATTAGGCGTATTCAGTATCTGAGCTTTTGTAATACTTGTAGCTGCCCCGGTTTTTATAACATTTGATTTTCTACCACTTATTACAACAGTCTCCAATTCTTTTATGGATGACGACAGTTGTATAGAAATATCATATTTGTCACCTAGCGGAATACTGATATCTGTTTTTTTATACTCATTCAAACCCACATAAGAAACGCTGATAGTGTAGGGTCCTCCGGGAACTATATTAGGGAAACTGAAGGATCCACCGGCTTGACTTGATGTTGTGTACTTCGATCCCGTCGGAGTATGAACAATCACAATTGTGGCACCAACAAGTGGTGTATTTTTTTCGTCTGAAACAACACCACTCATACTACTTGTTGTAACCTGGCTGTAGGTAGCGAGTGCAAAAGGCAATAGAAATACAATGAAAATTACTTTTCTAATTATTTGCATAGCAGATGTTTTTTTCTCACTGCAAAGGAAAAACAAACTTTTTTAAAAAAATTAGTTGATTATTAACATATTGTTACATGAAGGTCATATATGATATTTTGTTCATGAATTGCTTGCAACACCTTTAGAAAGACTTCAACCCGAATGACTGAATTCGTAACTTTGCGGAAAATTTTAAGGATGTTCGATACAATTGAAAGTGCGATTGAGGATATAAAAAAAGGAAAATTGGTTATTGTGGTAGACGATGAAGATAGAGAGAATGAAGGAGATTTTATTACAGCTGCTCAAAATGCAACACCTGAGGTTATTAATTTCATGACTAAATATGGCAGAGGATTGGTTTGTGCACCACTTACAGAAGAAAGATGTACTGAGCTTAATCTGGATATGATGGTGAACAGTAATACTTCACTTCACGAAACACCTTTTACTGTTTCTGTAGATTTGTTGGGTCATGGATGTACAACAGGTATTTCTGCTCACGATAGATCAAAGACAATCCTTTCTTTGGTTAATCCCAAAACAAAACCTGAAGAACTAGGACGACCTGGTCATATTTTCCCATTAAAAGCAAAATCGGGCGGAGTGTTAAGAAGAGCTGGGCATACGGAAGCAACGATTGACCTGGCGAGGTTGGCTGGGTTTGATGCTCCGTATGGCGGAGTGTTGGTTGAAATTATGAATGATGATGGTACAATGGCAAGGCTTCCGGAGTTACAGGAAATAGCTAAGAAATTTGACCTGAAGCTGATTACTATTAAAGACCTGATTGAATATAGGTTAAAGGCTGATTCATTGATTGAAGAAATTGTGAGAGTAGATATGCCTACTAAGTATGGTGATTTTAAATTGATCATATTTCGTGAAAGGAATAATGCTTCCAGTGGAGAGCATATGGCGCTGGTGAAGGGAGAGTGGCATAAAGATGAACCGGTTTTAGTAAGAGTACATTCTTCCTGTTTTACAGGAGATATATTGGGTTCTTTGCGTTGCGATTGCGGGGATCAATTGCATGAGGCTATGAAGATGGTTGAAAAAGAAGGCAAAGGCATTGTATTGTATATGAATCAGGAGGGTAGGGGAATTGGTCTTGTAAATAAATTAAAAGCCTATAAACTCCAGGAAGAAGGCATGGATACGGTAGAAGCAAATCTGCATCTTGGCTTCAAAATGGATGAAAGAGATTATGGAGTAGGGGCACAGATTCTGCGCTATCTGGGAGTTAATAAAATGAAATTGATAAGCAATAATCCTCGTAAAAGAGTTGGATTGGAAGGGTATGGACTGGATATTGTAGAAAATGTGCCTTTGCATATTTCTCCTAATCCACACAACGAAAGGTATTTAACAACTAAAAGAGATAAGTTAGGACACGAAATTCTTGGATATAAGAAATAATATTATTTTCCGCTTGAAAAGAAACGTCTGTCAATCGGAATGGTTCTTCTGTAAACAATTTTTACTTTGTTGAAATCTTTGTGATTGGGGTTGATCAGAATATTGTTTTCTTCAGGCATTACAGCCGAAGGAAGTTGTAATGCGAAATGTTCATTTTTTCTGATAAAATTATCGCCAATCATTCCAAGTGCAGCGGGAGCGGGGTTGGCAAACCAGTTAACCGGTAGTTGATCTGTACTTATCACAGCAATTTTATCATCGGGTATTTCCAGGCATATCATACAGTAGTCTGCAACTGGAATACTGGCAATATGCACCACGCTTTCAAGTAATGCTAACGATGGGGTAGCGGCAGTATACAGAATATAAGTTCCTTTGGAATGCCATCTTCCTGAAAAGTTAGCAGCACCGGTTCCTCTTAGGTCATCTACATATTGGCATTTGCTGATGCGGAATACATTTTTCATCATGCAAAAATTCCCTGCTCTATTTTACCAAGCTCATTCATTAATAAATCTATCCCTATAGAAGTATCAAGAAATTCTTTAGGTTTTTTATTACCAAGCGCCATCACGGTACTGTTCATCCATATCTTAAATGCATCCATATTGCCGAAAACTTCTTCACCGCGGCTGTAGAGTTTAGCTAATTCAATTACTCTTTCTGACTGCTCTGGATTTAGTTTTTGAGTGGCAGTGTACCTTCGTAAGGTTCGGTCAGAAGTTCTGATAATACGGGATATCTCAGGTATTGTTATTCCTGTGTTATCTAAAAGGTTATCAAGCGCTTTTTTGGGAACGCCATTTCTTATAACTGAAATAAAATCGGTGGCGGTATTTACTTTTGAAAAAGAAGATAATCCTGCCATGCCGAGTAACGTTATGGATCTTTCTATAAAATTTTGCAGGGTAGATGTAGTGTTATTAGTAGTATAATACATCACTGCTGGTTCTTGTAAAAGATTATTGGTAGAACTTTTGGAAGTTGAATATTTTTTGGGTGTTGACATATTTCTCTCTCTCTTTTTGTAATATGTCCCAAATTTACGGTCATTTGTCCGGGATTCCAATTTTTTCCCCAACTTTTTGCTAAACATGATTAAAAAAATCCTGAGGATTGGTAAGCATACTTATTCCGGCTGTTACTATCATAAATATCACAAATAGTATAATCAAAATCGAAGGGATTAATCCTATAATCGCGCAGATTCTTCCGGCTTTAAGATTATTGTAAGAGGAAGCCGTGTACAACTCCGGATTGGTTATGTATAGTTTTGTGTCTTTGTTATATAGAACCAATGCTACAATACCGCAAATTACACCTGGAAGGCCATAACAACAGCATCCTACAATAGAAATAATGCCCAAAGCCAAAACTGCGGAAGCATTAGGTAAGTCACGTTGCGATTGTGGAGAAAATATAGATGTATCCTGCATATCAGTGAATAATTTGGTGGTGAATGATTTTATAAATGTAATGTGTAATAACAATAGAAACAACAAATGCCTGTAATGCAACAATTACTTTAGTACCATAGGAAAATTTATACATTATATGAAGAACTGTATATCCCACAAGTAATATTAAAGGAATGAGCGCAGGGTAAAGATTCACTGAATATAAAAAATTTCCTTGTAATAAAGCGATGAGGCTTCTTTGCATTCCGCACCCTGGGCATTCTATATGAAAATATTTTACAGAAGGACATGTAAGCATGTGCTTTTGCCACCAGTCAATCAAATGCTGATATAATGAAGCGGAAATCACTGTAAAAAGTTATCGTACTTTAATTAAGGTACAATATAAAACGCTTTATGATAATGCAGATAACTATTAATATGCTTGGGCAAAAAGCACTCTTCTATTGCTGGGTTTGCCAGTTAATATACACATACCTTGTTCATTATCTTTTTCCAGCGGGATGCAACGGATAGTAGCTTTTGTAAGTTCCTTTATTTTATCTTCTGTTTCATTTGTTCCATCCCAGTGTGCAGCAATAAATCCACCTTTTTCATTCAGTAATTGAACAAATTCTTCCCAATTGTTAGCCAGCGTAATATGTTCGTCTCTGTAATTTTTTGCTTTATTGAACATATCGTTTTGAATATCATTGAGCAGGTTGATAATACGAACTGAAATATTGTCCATGCTTACCGTTTCCTTTTCCCTTGTATCTCTTCGAGCAATTTCAATCGTGTTGTTTTCAATATCTCTTGCGCCGAGCGCAATACGAACAGGCACCCCTTTTTTCTCATACTCTGCAAATTTCCAGCCTGGTCGGGTATTATCATTATCATCATATTTTACTCTTACGCCTGCCAGTTTAAGTTCATGGAGAATATCGTTTACTTTTGAATCAATGAGAGTTTTTTGTTCATCTCCTTTGTAAATAGGAACAATCACAACCTGCAAAGGAGCAATTTTAGGAGGTAAAACCAATCCCTCATCATCGCTGTGAGCCATCACCAATGCACCAATCAAACGTGTTGAAACCCCCCACGATGTAGCCCACACATATTCCTGCTTATTTTCTTTGTTTAAAAATTGAACATCAAACGCTTTGGCAAAATTCTGCCCTAAAAAATGCGAAGTGCCCGCTTGTAAAGCTTTTCCATCCTGCATAAGCGCTTCTATACAGTAAGTATCAATTGCTCCGGCAAAACGCTCATTGGGAGTTTTCACTCCTTTAATTACAGGAAGCGCCATCCAGTTTTCTACAAATTCAGCATACACATTCAGCATTTTTACTGTTTCCCCTACCGCCTCCTGAGAGCTAGCATGAGCAGTATGACCCTCCTGCCATAAAAATTCCGCCGTCCTTAAAAACAAACGGGTCCTCATTTCCCAACGCACTACGTTTGCCCATTGATTAACCAAAATAGGCAAATCCCGGTAAGATTGAATCCAGGTTTTATAAGTATTCCATATAATAGCTTCACTGGTAGGTCTTACAACCAATTCTTCTTCCAGCTTTGCCTCAGGGTCAACAATTAATTTCCCTTTTGTTGCAGGATCGGCCTTTAGGCGGTAATGAGTAACTACCGCACATTCTTTAGCAAACCCCTCGGCATTTTTTTCTTCAGCTTCAAAAAGACTTTTTGGTACAAACAAAGGAAAATAAGCGTTTACATGGCCTGTGTCTTTAAACATTTTATCCAATTGATCCCGCATATTTTCCCATAAAGCAAAGCCATAAGGTTTTATTACCATGCAGCCTCTCACTGCAGAGTAATCTGCTAAATTGCCTTTGATCACGAGGTCGTTATACCATTGGGAGTAATCCTTAGCTCTTGGAGTAATTTCTTTGCTCATACAGTGTAAATGCCCTGGTTATTTGGTTATACTTGAAGAATATTCTTTGCCAACTCTCATATGTTATTTTTTCAATACACATGGTCAAGTATTTTTAAATACATTAACATGAAAGTTGCGCAAATGTAGTAACTTCATAGTGTAAATTTTAAATCCTTGTTATTATGAAGTCAAGAATTTTACTTTCAGCCGCCGTTATAATAGGGTTAACGAGTTGCTCAACGATGTATAGATCAGGCCAAACACCAGATGATGTATATTATTCTCCAGCCCCACAATATCGCTCATCACAAGGGGATGATTATGCAAATAATGATAATGGTGGTGATGGACAGGAATACGTGAACGTACAAACAGACCAGGATCGTTCTGCATACAATAGCGAAGACAATTATTTGCGCATGAAAGTACAGAACCGTACAATGTGGTCAACGCTTGATGATTACTCTATGTACGATGCAATGTATTCTCCATATTATGGAAGTGGATTTGGTATGGGATATTATAGTCCTTATTCTCTTTATTCTCCATATAGCTATAGTGGTTTAGGTCTTGGTTTTGGTTATGGAGGATTTTATGGTGGATATAATAGCTTCTATAATCCTTATTCATTTTATAGCCCGTATTCTTTCTATAACCCATATTATGGTTATGGTGGTTACGGTTCTTATTATGGAGGTTACTATCCTTCAAAAGGCGCCACTACCACAAGACCTGCAGGTTCTTATGGTCCAAGAGCGTACAATTTAGGAACCTATGGTACAAGAACAACAGGCAGCGGCACAACAGCCAACGGTGGAAGCGCACCCGTTAGAGTGTTCAGAAGTAATAACAATACTTATGTAAATCCTTCAAACAGTGGAAGGTCTTCGGGAAGTAATGATAGCCCACGGAGATCTTATAATTCAGGTAGTGATAGTAGACCATCAAGAACTTTCGATCAACCAAGAAGCAGCAGTCCTTCTCCAAGTTATACGCCCAGTCCTTCATCAGGAGGTAGCAGAAGTAGTGGCGGCGGTGGAGGTAGTGCTCCTTCTCGCTCTCCTGGTAGAGGTGGCAGATAATATTAAAGTTTTATAGTTAGATTTTTGAAATTTAATCAAAGGGAGCGGAACAATGCCGCTCTTTTTGGTATAATGTAATTTGTTTGCTTTAATTAAACCATTACGATGAAATTAATAATAACCGGCGCTCTTGTTATATTCAGTTCAGTATTATTTGCACAGGAACCATTAGATGCTATAAGATACTCATGGACCACACCTCAGGGAACAGCACGTGCGCAGGCAATTGGAGGAGCTGTAAATGCATTGGGTGGCGATATAACAGCTTTAAATACCAATCCGGCAGGGTTAGGATTTTATAAAACAAGTGAATTTGTTCTTTCTCCAGGATTTACTTTCAGCAACAATAAAACAGATTATCGTGGTTCATCTGCTTCTGACAGCAAGAGTGGTTTCAATTATGGCCCAATAGGAATAGTTTGGGGCATACCTTCATTAAATGGGAACAGCAAATGGAAAAATGTTAGTGTTGGAATATCCATAAGCAAAATGGCAAATTTTACAAACAGAACATATCTCAGTGGAAATAATAACCAGAGCTCTTTTTCAGAAAAATATATCGATCAACTGATCAATGGAAATGCAACTGATCCTAATGATGCTGCTAACAATTTCCCATACGGTGCAAGCCTTGCTTTCAATACCTATCTTGTAGATACTTTTACCAATAGCTCAACTGGTGAATACGGATATTTTAGTAATGCTTCGGTTAGCACAGGGTTAAAGCAGCAACAAACAGTAGATACTAAAGGAGGAGTTTCAGATTTCAGTATCGGCTTTGGAGCGAATTATAATGATAATTTTTACTTTGGAGCTTCGCTTAATATCAATAACCTCTCATTTACACGTACTACTACTTTTAGAGAAAGTGATGCTACTACAGATGCAAACAACAATTTTAATTACTTTGAAGCAGAGGATTATTTAAAAACAGAAGGTTATGGGGCTTCAATAAAGATTGGCGTAATTTTTAAACCAGTAGATGCTCTAAGAGTTGGATTAACTTTTCATAGCCCATCATGGTATTCGCTTAAGGATACATACACGTCTTCTTTAACTGCAGATACAGAGGGCTATGCAGGTGTAAAATCGCAAAGCTCTACAGATCTGAATGACGGGTACGCTGGTGAATACAATTATCGCTACAGAACACCAATGAGAGTTGGAGCTGGGTTGTCTTATATATTTGGTGTGGATGGTGATGTTAAAGCCCAGAAAGGATTTATTAGTGCAGATGTTGAATATGTAAGCTACAAAAATTCTACATTCAAAGCCCAGAGTAATACCAACCAGGATGATAAGGCTTATTTTAACGACTTAAACAATACTATTGATAATGTATTTAAAAGCGCATTGAATTTTCGGGTAGGCGGAGAGCTGAAGTTTGAAACATTCATGGCGAGAGCTGGATTTGGTTATTACGGTAATCCTTACACTAATAATTATTTCAATAACAACAGCCAGGATATTGTAAAGGGAAGCCGCATGAATATCAGTGGCGGCATTGGCTGGCGTAATAAGGGAGTTTTTGTTGACCTTACTTATATCCATCAAATAATTACTGATGGCTATTATCCATACCGGTTAGACGTAAGTCATTTTGATGTTGCCAAAATGAATACCACTGTAGGAAATATTCTGTTGACAGTAGGATTTAAATTTTAGAATAGTTTAGCTGATAAGATACCCAGGACGAATTATGTAAGCTGTTAGAGTATTTAAGGTAACAATCAATGATAACCCGGTTAATACAAATAACATTTTCATTGGTTTTGCTTAACAAATTACTCTGAATCTGATTATTACATGGTATTAAACTTGTGATAATTTCAGCTTAATAAAAAACTCCATACATGAAACGTATCTTATTATCCTCCTGCGCAGTTATCTGCATTGTTTTTGCAACTTCATCTTCCGCATCAGCACAAGGATTAAAATTAGCTTTACATGCGGGAGCAAACATGAGTAAGCTCGATGGAAAATCTTTCAATGATGAATTTCAATTGGGCTATCATTTGGCCGTAGCACCTGAAATTTTTTTTACAAAAAAATGGGGTATTCAACCCGAAGTAATGTTCAGCCAAACCAACACAAAAACATCAACCGAGTTTGAAGACATTTACAAAATCTCTTCCAGCGAACTGAAAGACGTAAAATTGAATTATCTGAGTATTCCTCTATTGCTTTCTTTCCGCCGGTTTCTTTTCTAACTTTTCAGGCAGGTCCGCAATTCAGTGTTTTAATGAACAAACAAAAAAAATTGTTGGACAATGGTAAAGATGCATTTAGCAATGGGGATTTTGCAATGGTAGGAGGAGCTCAGATTAATATTTTGAGATTAAGAATATACGGACGGTATAACATTGGATTGAGCAATATCAACGATATTGACGACCAGGATAAATGGAAAAACCAGGCTATTCAGGTTGGAGTAGGTTTTGCCTTGTAACCGTAAAAATAATATCTGTCAAAATCCGGGTGTTTTACATCCGGATTTTTTTTAAATGGCATCAAACTTGACCAATACACTTCCCACTGTACAGTTTGCGTATTATCTTTGAAATACGCCATATTGACTTAGAAAAGAAGATTATGAAAACAAAAGAGATATTTTTAAGACCCGAAGATGAGATGGAGTTTATGCCCATTATCCCTTTAAACGAAGATGACCCTGAAAGTGCTGATGAGATAAGCGTTCCAGACGAAATAGCATTGCTTCCGCTTCGTAATACTGTATTATTTCCAGGTGTTGTTCTTCCTATAACTGTTGGCAGAGACCGGTCTATAAAGGCTGTTAATGATGCTTACAAGGCTGACAAGTTGGTAGGTGTAGTTGCACAAAAAGACAGTTCTGTAGAAGATCCGGTAATAACTGATCTTGAAACTACAGGCACAGTTGCAAAGATTGTGAAGTTGATAAAAATGCCGGATGGAGGAACAACTATCATTATTCAGGGAAGAAAAAGATTTGTTGTAGATAAAATAACAGCAGAGGATCCTTATTTTAAATCGACCATTCGCTTACTGGATGAAGACAAAATAAATATTGAGAACGACCAACATTTCGCTGCAACAGTAAGCTCTATAAAAGACCTTGCTTCACAGATCATTCTTTTGTCGCCCAATATGCCGTCTGAGGCTTCGGTGATTCTCAAAAATATTGAGAACCCTTCTTTCCTTATTCATTTTGTTAGCAGCAATATCAATACAGGTTTAAAAGAAAAACAGGAATTGCTGGAAATAAATGACATAAAAGTTAGAGCTGAAAGGCTGATGCATTTATTAAACCGAGAATTACAATTTGCAGAGTTGAAAAACCAGCTTACTAATAAAACAAAAACAGAGCTGGATAAACAACAGAAAGAATACTTTTTGCAACAACAATTAAAAAGCATTAAAGAAGAATTGGGTGGAGATTCGAACGATCGGGAAATAAGGGAAATGCAGAAAAAAGCAGAAGCTAAAAAATGGCCGGATTCTGCAAAGGAAATGTTTAAGAAAGGGATAGAGAAACTGGAACGTATGCACGCTTCAACGCCTGATTATTCTGTTGTATACAATCACCTTGATTTGATGTTGGAGCTGCCCTGGAATGAAGGTACATCAGATTCATATGATCTGATAAAAGCAAAAAAAATATTAGACAGAGATCATTACGGGATGAATAAAATAAAAGAGCGGCTTCTGGAATACCTGGCAGTTTTAAAACTGAAAGGCGATATGAAAAGTCCTATTCTTTGCTTTGTTGGTCCTCCGGGAATTGGTAAAACTTCGTTAGGAAGAAGTATAGCATCTGCTTTAGGAAGAAAATATGTGCGTCTTAGCCTTGGTGGTTTGCATGATGAAAGCGAGATTCGGGGTCATCGTAAAACATATATTGGTGCAATGCCCGGGCGTATTATTCAGTCTATTCGTAAAGTAAAATCATGCAACCCTGTAATCATTTTAGACGAAGTTGATAAAGTAGGGAAAGATTTTCACGGCGATCCGTCTTCTGCTTTGCTGGAAGTATTGGATCCTGAACAGAATCATACTTTTTACGATAACTATCTTGAAATGGAGTATGATTTAAGTAAAGTTCTTTTTATTGCAACAGCCAACGACCTTCAACATATACAACCAGCTTTAAGAGACAGGCTTGAAATTATTGATCTGAATGGATATGCGGTTGAAGAAAAAATACAAATAGCCAAACGCCATTTGGTACCCAAGCAAAAAGAACTGCATGGGTTAAAGAACTTAGAAATAAAATTAGGTGATACTGTGTTGGAAACAGTGATTGAAGATTATACACGCGAAAGTGGTGTTCGTGAATTGGACAGGCAATTGGCTTCTATTATGCGTGCAATGGCGAAGGAATTTGCCATAAAAGAAAAAGTGAAGCCGAGTTTGACAAAAAAAGATATACAAAAAATTCTTGGCAAGCCACGATACAGTAATGAATTATATAGAACCGCAAATATAGCAGGTGTGGCTGTAGGGCTCGCCTGGACTTATGTAGGTGGGGACATTCTTTTTATTGAAACAACACAAAGCGACGGTAAGGGCGAATTGAAACTTACAGGCAACCTTGGGAATGTAATGAAAGAGAGCGCTATTACAGCGCTTACTTATCTCCAGTCAAATGCCCGCAAGTATGGTATTGATCCAGAGCTTTTTCAGAAAAAGAATATTCATGTGCATGTGCCTGAAGGGGCTACGCCAAAAGATGGTCCAAGTGCTGGCATAACTATGATGACTGCCATTGCATCTGCTTTTACAGGTAGAAAGGTAAAACCTTATCTGGCAATGACAGGTGAAATTACATTAAGAGGGCAGGTATTACCGGTAGGAGGTATAAAAGAGAAAATATTGGCTGCAAAAAGAGCGGGAATGAAGGAGGTGATTTTGTGTTGGCAAAATGAAAAAGATGTACAGGAAATCAATTCTGATTTTATAAAAGGAATAAAATTTAATTATGTGAAAAATATGCAGCAGGTAATAGACCTCGCATTGGTATAGCCGAAAAGGTTAACTAATGCTAAATTAAGTCTGTTATATTATAATTTTAACCACTCAAAGGGAACTTTTCTTCGTATTTATACGACTATTGCATAGTAAAAGCCGCAAACCCCCTTTGAGAACAATGATTAAAGTTATTATTGCTGACGATCACCCTGCTGTAAGAAATGCCTGGCAGATTTTTTTAAGTTCGTTTAAGAACATCAATATCATAGCTGTATGCAGCAGCGGAAAAGAAGCTATAAAAAAAGTAGCTGAATTACTACCAGATATCATTTTGATGGACATCAATATGGCTGATATTTCAGGGATAGATGCTACTAAGCATATTGTAGCCAATAGCCCCGGAATGAAAGTAATAGGAGTATCTTCTCATACTACTCCGGCCTATATAAATATGATGATGGATGCAGGTGCGAAAGGCTATGTAATGAAACACAATGTTTCTGATCAATTAATCAATGCTATTGAAGAAGTGTATAAAGGCAATACCTATATCGGAAAAGAAAAAATTTAAGGCTGATCATTATTTTCTTCAAATGTGGTAATCAGTTCTCCTATTTTGTTTTCAACATTGTAAAATTCGGCTAGCTTTCTGATAACATTTTCTACCAATATATCCGGACATGAAGCGCCACTGGTGATAAGTAGTTTAACCGGGTTATGGTATGGCAGAAAATCCGTTGAAAGCAATTCTGTTTTTGAGTGAAGATTATAATGCAGTATTCTCTCTTTTGATAACAACATATTTTCGTTACGGATAAAATACGTCGGCAGTTTCGTTTCACACAATTCTACTAAATGTGAAGTGTTTGAGCTGTTGTATCCTCCTATAACAATGGCAAGATCTGCATTGGTATTCAGCATGCCGGTTACAGCAGTCTGGTTATCGTTGGTGGCATAGCATAATGTATCTCTGGTGTCTGCAAAACGTTCTGAAATATTTTTATCATTCAGTTGATAATGATCAATCATTAAACCTTTCAGATAGTCAGCTATACCTTGTGTGTCACTCGCCAGCATAGTGGTCTGATTTACTACGCCGATTCTGTTTAGATCTTTAACAGGATCAAAACCTTCGGAATATCTTCCTTTAAATTCTGAAATAAAATCTGAATGATTTTTTTCTCCGGTAATATACTTTCCAAGTGCAATAGCTTCCTGCATATCGTTTACTACCACAGAAGGTGCTCCATTGGCACTATGAGAGAATGTGGCTCTCGTTTCTTCATGCGCTGGTTTACCATGAATAACAATACTGTATCCTTTTTTTGCAATTTGCTCAGCCCTGTTCCATACTTTTTCTACAAAAGGGCAGGTAGTGTTATATTGTTCTATTTGTATGCCTATGTTTAATAATTTTTTTTCAATATCAAGTGTAGTTCCAAAAGCAGGAATAATAACAACATCTTCTTTGGTGAGTGTATCAAAAGGTATCTGTTGTTGTCCATAGGTGTCCTGTAAAAATTGAATCCCTTTGTTTTTCAAATCAGTATTTACTTCTGGATTATGAATCATTTCACTTAACAAAAAAATCCGCTTACCCGGGTTTTCATCTACTGTTCGAAAAGCTATTTCAATGGCGTTCTCAACACCATAACAAAAACCAAAGTGGCGTGCAAGGTATATTTGTAAAGGACCAAGATCTAATAAGGTTGGCTCAAAATCTTTTTTCATCTTGTCCTGCTGCTTCCTGTATTTTTTTATTGCAGAAATAAGTGGACTTCGATAAATAAGGGGAACATTAAATTGTTTCATTCTCTTTAAATATGCCGAGGGCAAAGGTACAAAGATTACAATATGATGAGCTGACAACTCTCCGCCATTGAAAATGTAGTATCTTTCATCAATAATATTCAACCAATCAATACAACAATAATAATGGAGAACAACAGGGTAGAATGGAGGTATAATACGAACGTATACGAAGTAAATCTGCGCCAATATACAAACGAAGGTACATTTAATGCATTTTTAGAAAACCTGCCCAGGTTAAAAGCAATGGGAGTAAAAACCTTGTGGTTTATGCCTATAACACCTATTGCAAAAGAAAGGATGAAAGGTACAATGGGTAGCTACTATGCTTGTTCCGATTATACAGCCATCAACCCTGAATTTGGGACATTGGAGGATTTCAAAAACTTAGTAAAAAAAGCGCATGAGTATGGATTTAAAGTGATCATTGATTGGGTTGCCAACCACACTGGTTGGGATCATGTGTGGACAAAAACACACCCGGAGTATTATGAAAAAGAATCAAACGGTGCTTTTAAAGCAGCTTCGGGAATGGATGATATTATAGAACTGGATTTTTATAATCCGGCGCTGGTAACTGCAATGATTGAAGCGATGCAATACTGGGTAAAAGAATGCGATATCGATGGGTTTCGCTGCGATCTTGCCGCATGGGTCGAGCTCCATTTCTGGAAATCAGCCAGACCGGCATTAGATAAATTAAAACCACTTTTTTGGTTAGGTGAATTTGATGCAATAGATAACCCCGATTATATGGAGGTTTTTGATGCAGCGTATGCATGGCAATGGATGCATAAAACAGAAGCATTTTATAAAAATGAAAGGAACATGAATGCGTTGGTTGAATTGCTTTTGAAATACAATGCTGTATATCCCGATGGTACAACCGGATTATATTTCACTTCAAATCACGATGAGAATAGCTGGAACGGAACAGAATATGATAAATACGGAGATATGGCTTTGGCTTTGGCTGTTTTTAGTTTTACCTGGAATGGTATTCCATTAATATATTCAGGGCAGGAATTACCGAACAATAAACGCTTACAATTTTTTGACAAAGACGTAATAGAATGGAATGGGAAATACCAAATGGAAGATTTTTACAAAAAATTACTGGAGCTTCACTCAAAAAATACCGCTTTAGTTGCTGGCAATTCTCAAAGCAAAACAATACTGCTTACAATAGAAACAGATAAAAATATTCTCGCGTATATTAGAAAGAACGGGAGCAGCTCAGTACTGGTTTTACTCAACCTTTCTCCATATCCATCCCGCTTTTCTATTAATGATAATAACTTATCCGCAGCATTTACTGAACTCTTTACTGCTGAAACAAGAAATCTTGATACTGACAAGCAATTTGAATTGAACGAATGGGGATATAAGGTATACGTGCAATAAATATTGTTAGTTATCTTCTATTAACACCCCAAACTTTGCTTCAAGTGTAGGAGAGTGACGATATATCATATCAATAAATGCACTACCGTAACGTGCATAATACGGAAGTATATTTTCTACTCTTTCCTGCAAATTATTATTGGGGAATAAACCTGATTTTAGCTTTTTTAATTGGATTGATTGTTCTCCATGTTTTCTTTTTTCAGCACGCATCATTTTTTTCTCAAGATTTTGCAGTGCATTTTCTGATTTTTTCTCCAGTGCATCTACGTGCCTTGAAAGCGTTATATCTATCGGGGCTGTAATATTCTTAATCTGCTGATATAACAAGGTCAATTGGTTCAATTCTTTTTCTAAAGTGAGTTGAAGATGGCTTTGCTTTTTTATTATTGTTGCAATTATTGATGATTCATCGTCGAACAAAGCCTCAATACCTATATCCAGTTTATGTATGAGCTTAGTCATTTTTTCTTCCACAATCAAAAATGAATTGCGCAGCAGCAAAACCGGAAATGGAACTTTGTAATGAACAAACATATCTTTAAGCTCAAGCCAATATGCAACTTCAGAGCCTCCGCCAATGAATGCTATATTTGGTAACAGCGTTTCCTGGTATAAACCTCTTAAAACAACATTGGGGCTGAATCTTTCGGGATATGCGTTTAATTCTTCCTGTATGGCTTCTTTTGTAAAACTAGTATTGGTATTATTAACAATAAATAAGCCGTCCTCCTCTATAATTCTTTCCCTGATGTTATCTTTCATGTAAAACAGGTTAATCTCACGTGGATTTACCTGCGCATGATATTGTTCGGAGAGTTTCTGTGCAGTTTGTTTTACAATTGTAGCAGGTACATGTTCAAAAAGATCATCCTCGAATACTTGCACCATTTCCCGCTTTAGATTTGGCTCATCGGGAATAAGTATCACCAATCCATATTTTTCGAAAAGATGATGGACCAGCTTAAATGTAGCCTCCTGCACAGTAGATGATTCAAAATAACACTTTTTTAAAAGTGCAGACAGGTGAGGACCAAATGCTAAAATGTTCAATTGTCCTTCAATCCTTGTAATCAAATCTGCTATACCTTTAGTATTCATTCTGCCAACAGCACCAGTTTGTGCAGTTGGCCATAAAAGCGTATCTCCATTTAAATTTATATGGTTCAATTCTTCCAGGTCATTGTCTTCACTACCCATATAATAAACAGGTACAAACTTATATTCCGGAAAACTTTGATTGAGCTCCTCTGCCAGTTTAACGGCATGCAATATTTTATATACAAAGTATAAATATCCAGTAAAGAGATTGGGTTGATGTGCTGTACAAACAGTAAATGTATTTGGCGAAGACAATTGTTCAATATTCGCATTCACCTTTTCTGAAGCGAATACTTTTTTGTATTGCTCCTTAAGCGTATTAACCAACAATATACGGTTGGTTGAATATTGCTTTCGCTCATTAATAGCAGCTTTTATGCCTTTTATATCAGGGGTATGTTGTTGAAATTGGGCTAATGATTCTTGTTGATTTATATAATCAATAGCTAAAGAGGAAAATGCATTTGTTCTGTCGTAACTCATCCAGCGGGCTGTATAATTCATATCATCGGCGTCAAAATGGAGAGCAAATTAACCATTTCATTCAATAATTGTTGAATTAGCGTTGAAAGAACAATACTTTATAATTTCATTAATCAAGTAACCCTTTAAAAGCTACAACCTCCTGAGAGGAGGTTGTACTTGAAGTTGATTGACACTAACCCACCACATTATGTTGAATAATTTCCTGATTAGAGAAATTGTATGGGTTTAAATGTTATGGTAAAAGTAGAAATCTTTTTATGTTGAGTCAATACCCTATACCGGTTAATTTTTGTTAAAATTTCTGCATAAATTAAGGGTAAATGTGTAAAAAATTTATACTTATTATTTTTTGTAAAATGTTTAGAACATTAGTTTTAAGTAAAGAGCAATCTATTATAGAAGATTATCACATCGTAAATGTCAATTCAAATGCAGCATCATAGCCAATTAAATTCTTGTTGACCGGGGCTGAGAATATTTTCAGATTTCGATGATACTATATAGGTCATTTTGGAGCTCATTCTGGCTTATTTATATGTATTATTTATTTTCTTCTGCACAAAGCCGCCAGGCAATGTACCAGTTCCCCTTACTTGCACTATTGAAAATCTTTTGTCGGAGAAAAAAGCACTAGTGTAGTAAGAAATCTACTGAATAATAATATAGTGTACTATTTTTCAAAGCACGCGAATATTCTTTCTTTGTGTCATCAACCCTCCCTAATTCCCATCCCTTCTGAAATTACAAACTCTTTATGAAAGATCATTTTGGTTCTATGTATTTAACCCCTGCTACCTGAGAATTCAACCCTAAGCCCCGGCACCAGAAATATAGACACTAACCTATGTGCCGCCGCATCAATACTTAACCTCTCGGCCCCTAAGCTTTACCCTGAAACACTCAATCTATTTTCTGGTGCTTTTTTAATGTATTATTTAACTGTTATTTGCCCTGTATAAAAATTAGCAGGTACGCCTTTAGCAGCCGGCTGTGCAGAAAAGAGTCCACCACTTTCGGGATATTTTTGTAATTGTTCTTCGGTTAACCCTTCCCGTGCAGTAGATATATAAAGTATATCAAGATCCTTTCCACCAAAAGTGCATGAACTCACATGCGGCGCAGCCACCTCAATTTTTTCCATCAATGCCCCTGATGACGGATCAAATCTTGCCACACAACTACCGCCCCATAAAGCTACCCAGAGTTTTCCCTCTGTATCAATAGTTATGCCATCCGGTTCACCCATTCCTTGCGGAACAACGGCAATAGTACGCCTATTGGCTATAGAGCCTGTAGTTGCATCAAAGTCAAAAGCATCAATTCTTTTTAAAGGAGAATCTACGTAGTACATGGTAGTACTATCTTTCGTCCAGGCAATACCGTTTGAAACAGTTACCTGGTCTACCATTTCATGAACAGTGCCATCAGTATCTAAGCGATAAAGCGAAGCAGCGCTTTCTGTTTGATCAAGATGCATACTACCAACCCAAAAACGCCCTTGTGGGTCGCATTTTCCGTCGTTGAAGCGGATGTTACTATTGGGTAGAGGGTTTACCAATAAATGCAATGATCCGTTTTCTGTATTAATAAAATGAATGCCGTTTTGTAAAGCTACCAGCGCACCACCACCTTTAACCGGCACCACTGTTCCAACTCTTTCATCCAGAAAAAAAGACTTGTCAATGCCTGTCTCCGGATCATATAGATGTAATTCCTTTCCTTCAATATTTACCCAATATAACCTGTTTTCCAGGGGATGCCAAAGAACGCCTTCAGCAAGAAATGCTTTTGCATCCAATTCAAGTATTGCCTTTTGATTGTTCATAAGTGGAAAATTAATGAAAACACAGAGAAATAATTATTTCGTGTATACTTCCTTGATATAAATAAAAAATCAAAAAATGAAACTTATAATAACACTTGTAAATACAACGTTGATAAATCCTTGAAATGCAAATCCTGTATTGCTCTTAATTCTTTATTTTCGCAACTTAATTGAAAACAGGTTTAAAACCAAAGCATTATTATCTAAATAATCAAATTATCAATAGCACAATTATGAAACCTACATTAGTAATTATGGCTGCCGGCATGGCATCACGATATGGTAGTTTAAAACAAATTCAACGCTTTGGTCCATCTGGAGAAACTATAATGGATTATTCCATTTATGATGCTATTGGTGCAGGATTCGGTAAGGTGGTTTTTATTATCCGCAAAGACTTCGCACAGGATTTCAAAGATATTTTTGAACCCAAATTGAAAGGTAAAATTGCTATAGATTATGTGTTTCAGGATCTTCATTCTTTTGTAGAGGGTTATACTATTCCGGAAGATCGTACTAAACCCTGGGGTACAGCGCATGCAGTGCTATGTGCTTCTACAGCGGTTAAAGAGCCTTTTATTGTAATTAATGCAGATGACTTTTACGGGCGGGATGCATTTGAAAAAGCGCATAAGTTTTTAACGGAGCAGGCAAATGATCATACTTTCGGTTTGGTAGGCTATGATTTAGTAAAAACACTGTCTGATAATGGTTCTGTGAGCAGGGGAGTATGTAAAGTAGATAGCAACAACAATCTGGTCGCAATTGCTGAGCGTACTAAAATTTTTGCCGAAGGTGACAAAATTGTGTATGAAGAAAATGATAAAAAAACCGAGGTGCCTGCCGATTCAAAAGTGTCCATGAATTTCTGGTGTTTTACGCCTTATGTGTTCAGTATCTGTAAAGAATTATTTGAAGCTTTTCTTCAAAAGAACCTTCAGCAACCCAAGGCTGAAATATATGTAGTTGATGTAGCCGCAAATTTTATAACGCTTCCAGATTGTGTTTTAAAGGTGGTGCCCACTCAATCAGAATGGTTTGGGGTTACCTATAAACAAGATGCTCCTGAAGTTGAAAAAAGTATTAATGCATTGGTTACCAAAGGTGAATAT
Source organism: Agriterribacter sp. (assembly GCA_047600465.1). GTDB lineage: Bacteria > Bacteroidota > Bacteroidia > Chitinophagales > Chitinophagaceae > Agriterribacter. Next base: position 174,712 of record JASGKU010000003.1, on the reverse strand, counting down.
CCTCAAAGTCTTTGGTAAACTTCTTTTGATTTACTGAAATTTGTATTTTTTTTGTGAGTATTTAATAGATGCTGCAAATAAGTGGCCCTATTTTGGGAATTAAATGACATTTGTTAGTTTTTTATTAAATTTTTTTACAACCCATGCGTTATTATATACGTACGTCAAAAAAAATGCCATTGAAACAAATACTTATAGTTGCTTTTATAGCATTATCAATCAACAGTTATTCCCAGGGATTTATTAAAAAGGCCGTAGAAAGCTTCAGCCTGGAAGCATTTGGTGGATTAGCGAATTACCAGGGAGAATTACAGGAAGCCGGATATACTTTTTCGCAGGCGAAACCTGCTGTAGCATTGGGAGGACGAATAGAACTTGCTAACAGGTTTTTTCTAAGAGGGCTTGTTACTTATGGGCATATTTCTGCCGCAGATAAATACAGCAATAGTTCAGCTAAAAGGTTGAGAAATCTTGATTTTACTTCAAAAATTTACGATGCCAGTGTAACTTTTGTGTACGAAGTTTTTGATGTGTATGAAAAGCGTTATACACCCTATGTGTTTGCAGGAGTATCAGCTTTTCATTTTTCGCCATATACCTTTGATTCAAGTGGTAAACAGAGATGGTTACAACCCTACGGAACAGAAGGACAGGGCTTACCACTCTACCCAGGTAGAAAAATATACAGCCTTAATCAATTCTCCATTCCTTTTGGCGCGGGAATAAAATTTGCCGTTACTGATAGAATTTCTCTTGGTTGGGAATTCCGATTTAATAAAACATTTACAGATTATTTAGATGATGTAAGTAGTACTTATGCTGATTACAATGCATTGGTTGCAGGCAAGTATGGTTTAAAGGCTGCAGAACTTGCTTACAGAGGCGGAGAAGTAAAAGGAGGGAACCCCAATTATCCTGCCGCAGGAACTCAAAGAGGAAATCCTAAAACAAAAGACTGGTATTATTTTTCTGGTATTACTGTTACTTACAATTTATTTAAGCAAGAACATAATTTTGGAAGTGGTGGAAGTTCGAGGGAACTCAGTTGTCCAAAAAATGTTTATTAATTGAATTTTTTTAATATTTTTACAACGGGTAATTTCTAATATCTCTTATACAATCAACCTCTAAATACTGTTCCTTTTGTTTTGTTTATAGCTTGCTGTTCTGAAAGGAACTTATCTGTTTGTTAAGCCATTTTGTTTCAATATTATCATAGCTTATCTAAATTAGCTGGCAGTTTGTTTTTTTAGAATATAAGTTGCAGCGTTATATTTTGATCGATTCTTGTTTATTTGATGAATAAATTGAAAAGTTTTAAGCATAACCAAAGCGCTTTTGCTATTTATAAACACTGATGAACTTAAGACTACCTCTATACATAATCTATTATGCATTTAAGACTCCATGGTCTTTATTTTTCAATTACGTGCAATACGTAAAAGAAAAGAAGAAGCTGTCTGCTGGATTTATTTACAAAGAGGTTTTAAGAACAATCGTTAAGCATAATGCATCTCCGCTGGATTATTTTTCGTTCAGGTTTTTTGATTTAAATGAATCTGAAAGAGAGACTTGCTCCTGTACAGGATTTATGTATGAATATCAATTATACATGAATCCTAAACGGTACAGGCAGGTATTAAATAACAAGATCCTTTTTTTGAAACATTTTGATCAGCTTGTTAAAAGAAAATGGGCAACGTTGGATAGGATTACAAAAGACGATGCCTTTGCTACTAGTTTTTTAGCCAATGCCAACGGTAAAATTGTTATTAAAAACTCTACAGGGCAGGCGGGTAAACAGGTGAATGTAATTGATATTGCAGGTAAGTCAACAAAAGATATTGTAAACCTGATGCGTCAGAAAGATTTTGATCTTTTAGAATATTATGTTACCCAACATAATGATTTGATGAAAATGTCTTCAACCGGTTTAAATACAATACGCGTAGTTACTCAATATGATGAAGGTGAAGTTGAAGTGATCTGTGCTTTTATTAGAGTGAGTGTAAACTCCGATATTGATAATCTATCTACAGGTAATTATAGTGTGAATTTTGGTATTCCTATCGATCTTCAAACAGGTAAAACCAATGGTCCCGGCGTATACCTGAATATTACAAAACCGTTTGTATACAATCATCCTATTACAAACATATCTGTGCTCGATTTCCAGATTCCTTTCTGGAAAGAATGTATGGATTTAGTAACAGAAGCCGCAAAACGGGTGCCTGAAAATAAATCTATCGGTTGGGATGTTGCTGTGGCAAATGATGGTCCCCTCCTTATTGAAGGAAATCATAACTGGAATAACCTGAGTTTGGTTCCAGGACACAAAGGATATAAAAAAGAGTTTCTTCAATATTGGCGCAAGTCAAAATCGTAAACTGCCGGTTTGATTTTATATTTGCCGCCAGAAGATCAAAAGTATGGCGTATAAAAATCAGCAGGAATTTATTACTTCACTCGAAAGGGCAGACGAGCTTCTCAGGATCAAAACATATGTTGATCCAAAGCTTGAGATAGCCGAAATTACCGATAGAATCAGCAAAAGCGGAAATGGAGGCAAAGCCCTTCTTTTCGAAAATACCGGGTATGATTTTCCTGTATTGATGAATGCCTATGGTAGCGAAAAAAGAATGTGCATGGCATTGGGCGTGCAGCATTTAGATGATATTGCCTCCGATATAGAAGCCCTTTTTAAAATGCTTACCAAACCTAAGGAAAGCATCTTGGATAAATTATCACTATTGCCTAAATTAAATGAGTTTGCATCGTGGATGCCCAAGATAAAAAAGGGTAAGGGAGAGTGCCAGGAAATAGTTATGCAAAATCCTGATTTGAACAAGCTGCCTGTAATAACCTGTTGGCCAAAAGATGGTGGGCCTTTTATAACACTGCCAGTAATTCATACAAAAGATCTTGTTACGGGCATACGCAATGTGGGCATGTATCGCATGCAGGTATTCGGATCAACACTTACAGGTATGCATTGGCATAAACATAAAGTTTCCGCCAAACATTTCAGCGAATATAAAAAGCAAGGAAAACGCATGCCTGTTGCTGTTGCGTTGGGGGGCGATCCTGTATATGCTTATTCTGCCACTGCACCCTTGCCCGAGAATGTGGATGAATACATGCTTGCTGGTTTTTTGCGCAAGAAAAAAGTTGAATTGGTAAAATGTATTACGCAGCCAGAGCTGGAAGTACCTGCGGATGCTGATTTTATTATAGAAGGGTATGTTGATCCTGCTGAAGAATTAATTTGGGAAGGGCCTTTTGGAGATCATACCGGTTATTATTCTTTACCCGATTGGTATCCGCGTTTTCATGTAACGTGCATCACACATAAAAAAAATCCTGTGTATCCTGCTACTATTGTGGGTATACCACCACAAGAAGATGCGTGGTTAGGCAAGGCTACAGAACGTATCTTTCTTGCTCCTATAAAAATGACGATGGTGTCGGAAATTATTGATATGGAAATGCCGGTGGAAGGTGTTTTTCATAACCTGGTAATTGCTAAAATAAAAAAGGAATTTGCAGGACAGGGGCAAAAAGTAATGTTTGCTATGTGGGGTGCGGGGCAGATGATGTTTAATAAGATCCTGGTAATAGCGGATGAACTTACAGATATAAGAGATTATAAAAAGTTGGCACTTTCTGTGTTTAAAAACCTTCATGTAAGTACAGATGTATCTTTTACCGCAGGACCAATGGATGTGCTGGACCATAGTTGCAGCAAACTTGGATTTGGAGGTAAAATGTGTATAGACGGTACAAGAAAGTTTGAAGAAGAAAGAGATGATCAATACGAATTGGCAATTGAAAACAAAACGATTAATACTGAAGCTGTATATGCAGCCTTCCCGGAAATACACGGGATAAATGCATCTCTCGCGGAAGAAGGAATTCCATGCTTGATTATTTCCATAAAAAAGAACAGGAGAGGTCATATAAAAGAACTACATACCCGCCTTTGCGAAAGCATACAAACCATTGATTCAATAAAAATGATACTTTATGTAGAGCATAATGTAGATGCTAATAACCTGGCGGTTGCACTCTGGCGATTTTGTAACAATCTTGATCCCAAAAGAGATCATATATTATTCGAACGGGCGTTTGTACACCAACCTGGTAAAACATTTGCCTGCCTTGGGTTAGACGGAACAAGAAAGACAAAAGAGTTAGACGATTTTCAACGGGATTGGCCTAATATCATTGTTGCTGATGATGCTACTATTCAATCTGTTGATGAAAAATGGAATGATCTCCATATAGGTACATTCATCAGCTCTCCATCTCTGCAATATAAAACACAGATGTACGGCGACGAAGCAATAGTGGAGCCATAGTATTGTTCATTAAGATACGGGTAATGATTTTTGCATGATGTCTATCCAATTACCATGCATAAAATTGGTAATATCTTTTTCTGTGTATCCTCTTTTTTCCAGCAAACCGGCAAATCTTTGAATATCTCCTATGGTATCAAGATCATACGGTGATTGTTCGGTTCCATATCCACCGTCAAGATCGGTTCCTATACCCACATGCAAAGTATTACCAGCAATCTGGCAGATATGATCAATATGATCAACTGCTGTTTCCAGGCTGCAATTCATCTGCTTTGGTTGAGATATATGACGTTTCCAATCTGGCACCATCATCCATGCATCCAACGGACATCCTATTACGGCGCCACGCTCAATCAGTACTTTGATCATATCATCGCTGAATTGCCGGTTATGATTTACAAGCTTCCTGCAGTTGTTATGACTCGCCCATACAGGTCCCTTAAAAATTTCCATCGCGTCCCAAAAAGCTTCATCACATAAATGGGTAGCATCAAGAATCATTTTTAAACCATCCATTTCTTTTAAAAGAGAAACTCCTGCTGCTGTAAGATGCCCCGAAGCATCTGTGCCATTGGCATACCTGCCTGGCCCGTAATGAGCAGGGCCCAAGGCTCTTAATCCGTAACCGTAAGCAGTATGAAGATAATCGAGCGTAACCAGGGAATCTGCCCCTTCAAGGCTCAATATATATCCAATGGATTTATGATCATCTTCTTTGTTATTTATCCAGTAATTAAGATGTTTATCAAAATCCTCCCTGGTCTTAATCATTGTCATTTCTCCTTCATCTTCCATCGTCTTGTACCATGCAAGCTGAGCCTGCGTTTGAGCCCATGCTTGTTGTGGCGAATGCCATCCGGGCAAATGGTTGTCTGTATCAACAAATCTTGCTATTTGTGTTCCAACAACAATCCCAATATTATTGTTACGCAATTCAGGTAAACTAACTGTGCCTTTACCCCTGTCTGGTTTGTCTTGCAAATCCTTCTCACGGTTTCGTATTTCACTGATCGTTTTTCTTAAATCACGGTTCCATTCCATTGCGTTCATGCTAAGATCTAAATGCGCATCTATAATAAACATTGCTTAAGGTTGATTGTATGAATGATGAGATGAAATATAGTTTGTTTTGCTGAATCAGAGCGAAACCAGTCAAAAAAAATTACTTAGTAGCCATATAAGTAAATGGTGTATGTATAAAAAAATTGAGGCTCATGGAAATGAGCCCCCTTTAGTTTCAACCCTAAACCCTTGAGAAAGATGTGTTAGGTATTGCTAAGATTATGCCAAACTTTATTGAAATGAGATAATTCTCTTTGTTTTTTTAGATGTTTACACTTCGTTATCAAAATCTTTCGAGGCTGCTAAAGAAGAAGTTACCCTCTATGGAGGCATTTTCATCACTGTCACTGCCATGAATAGCATTTCTTCCAAGATTTTCAGCAAATAATTTACGGATAGTGCCTGCATCAGCCTTAGCCGGATCTGTAGCTCCAATCAATTTTCTAAAATCTTCCACGGCATTGCTTTTTTCCAGTATAGCAGCAATGATAGGACCGCTGCTCATAAATTCAACCAGTTCTCCGTAAAATGGTCTTGCCTTGTGAACTGCATAAAATTCACCGGCTTTTTCGGCGGTTAGAGAAGTAAGTTTTAAAGCCACGATCTTGAAGCCAGCTTTTATAATTTGGTCTATAATAGCCCCTGAATGCCCGTTTGCGAAAGCATCAGGTTTGATCATGGTAAATGTTTTAATACTCATATTTTTTTCTTTAGGGCAGCAAAGGTAATGTTTAGGTTGATATTAAAATATTGACATAAGCCTATATTCTGATATAGATAACATTTTGTTTAATGCCGGGTATAAAAAATATTTGCCTGAATCGGTATTATAAATGACTTTTGCGCCTTTGTATGAAACCCATCCAGGAGATTTATTCATTACTCGGTACCCAGCGCAATATTGTAATCACGATGCATCAAAAGCCGGATCCTGATGCTATGGGTTCTTCTTTAGCGTTGGCTGGTTTTTTAATACAACTGGGGCATACAGTAGAAGTAGTTTCTCCTACTAACTGGCCTGATTTTTTGAAATGGATGCCCGGTTGCAAAAATGTTATTGATTACGAAGCTTATAAAGATAAAGCCGAAGCTGTACTGGCTAAAGCAGAATGGTTATTTTGCCTTGATTTTAATGCATTACATCGCACAAAGCACATGGCAAAAAAGCTGGCTGAACTTCAATGTATAAAAATTTTGATTGACCACCATGAGCAACCTGAAACAGCAGTGTTTCATTATGGCATTAGTGATGTAAAGAAAAGTTCTACCTCAGAAATGGTATATGACTTTATAGTGGCATCAGGAAATAAAGAACTGATTAATGCAGATATAGCTTCCTGTTTATATGCAGGTATTATAGGTGATACAGGTTCGTTCCGCTTTCCGGCTACATCACCCCAGGTACATGAAATGGTTGCCGAACTTAAAAAGAAAGGACTCAGCCATTCTATTGTGCATGAAAATCTGTATGATAATTTTTTAGAAGACAGGCTGCGTTTTATAGGCAATGTGCTTTTATACAGGATGGAAGTGTTTTATGAATACAATGCCGCATTGATAGCTATACCCAAATCAGACCTGTTGAAGTTTAATGTAAAAACCGGAGATACGGAAGGGCTTGTAAATTATCCTTTATCTATACAAGGAATAAAATTAGCGGGTTTGGTTATAGACAGAGATGAAGAAAGAAAATGGTCTTTTCGCAGCAAAGGGGATTTCGACGTAAATACTTTTGCCCGAAAATACTTTAATGGTGGTGGGCATTTTAATGCTTCTGGTGGAAGAAGTTCAGATTCCTTAAGCAAAACAGTTCAAAATTTTAAAAAAGCAATACAAGAAAACGAATCACAATTACAATAATCATCATTCATCATGAAAAAAGTTACCTGGTTTTTGGGAGCATTAGCCTTTGGAATTGCGCTGGTATCGTGCAATAAACAAAGTGGTGCCTATAAGAAGTTGAAAGACGGAGCAGAATATAAAATTATCGGTAGTGGAAACGGCAAAGCCGCTGCATATGGTGATATTTTAAAGTTCCATTATGCTAAAAAATATAAAGATTCGATATTATCGGATACATATAGCCAACCTCCGGTATATCAACCAATCGATAGTATGCAATTACCCAAGGAATTCTATAACATGTTTAAACAGGCTAGACCTGGTGATAGTATTGTTATACGAATTCTTACAGATAGCGCATATAAAACTGGTATTGGCATGATGCCGAAAGAATTTAAGAAAGGCGAGTATCTTTTTACTGTCTTTAAAATATTGGATGTATTAAAGCCGGATAAAGCTCAGGAAGACTTTGGAAAAGAAAGAGCAAAATTTATCGAACAGGATTCTTTACATAAGATTGGTCAAAAAATAAAAGATGATAAGACGCTGCAGGATTATTTTGCAAAAAATAACCTTCATCCAACCAAAACTCCATTGGGAGCTTACATTGATATTAAAGAAGCAGGCGGCACACCTGGTATAGACGGTCAGGTTATTTCTGTAATGTATAGAGGTAAATTGCTGGATGGAACCGTATTCGACAGCAATCTTGATTCTACTTCCCGTAGCCATGAGCCATATATATTTCCATTTGGTCAGCATCGTTCAATTCCTGGTTTTGAAGATGGTTTAAAAATGATAGGTAAAGGAGGAAAAGCAACAATCTATATCCCCTCCGTTTTGGGATACGGATCACAGGGCTCTGGTAAAATCAAGCCAGATCAGAATTTGATATTTGAAGTAGAAGTTGCAGATCTTAAAGATGCACCTAAGCCACAGGAGCCACGTGTAGCACCAGCGCCGGATACTGCTAAAAAATTACCGATAAGACCATTGAAACCGTTGCCCCCGGTAAAAAAGAAGAATTAATAATATAAAATATCAAGCATATTGCAAAAGCCCAGGTTATATAGCCTGGGTTTTTTGTTAAAGAAATGTTTACTATTCTTCAGTTGTGTTTTTGATTGTATGCCTTAAAAAGATCAACTGCTTCTTTTGCAGCTTTAACATCATGCACTCTTAAAATATTCGCGCCGTTCATTAATGCGATAGTGTTTAATACGGTAGTGCCATTCAAAGCTTCGTCGGCAGATATACCCAACGTTTTGTAGATGGTTGATTTGCGGGAGAGCCCGGCCAAAATAGGACATTGTAATATTTTGAACACAGATAAAAAACGGAGCAGTGTAAAATTGTGCTGTATTGTTTTTCCAAAACCAAAGCCAGGATCGATGATAATATCGTTTATACCTGCTTTTTTGCATTGCTGTATTTTAGCAGATAGATAATCCAGCACTTCTTTTGTTACATCTGCATACTTTGCATGTTGCTGCATGGTATCAGGTGTACCCAGCATATGCATGCAAATGTATGGCACATTATGAAACGCTACCGTTTGCAACATACCATTATCCATATCACCACTGCTGATATCATTTACTATAGATGCTCCTGCTTGTATAGCGGCTTCTGCTACTTTTGATGAATAAGTATCAATAGAGATAATAGATTGAGGAAATGTTTTAATAACAATTTCTATAGCTGGAACAACTCTTGCAATTTCCTCTTCTGTATTTATACGTACACTGCCCGGCCGGGTACTTTGTCCTCCTATATCTAATATAGCTGCACCTTCATTTGTCATCTGTGCAGCCAGTGAAAGAATTTCATCTTCTTCCTGCCGCCTGCTTTTTGCGTAAAAGGAATCTGGTGTAATATTCAGAATGCCCATTACCAATGGCTGATCTATCGGTATCAAACGACCCTTGCAGTTTAATGTATACATTATATGTTTTCAGCTTATTTTTGGAACTCAAAAAACAATAACAAAAATAGGTTCATCCTGTATAAAATAATCACCCACTGATGAATACATTAGCACAGTTTGATGCGGCTGTAAAAAACAGCAAGGATATCTTTCTTAAAAAAACAAAAGACTACGGTACATCATGGCGGGTGTTGCGTACTATTTCCATTGTTGATCAAATTTATATTAAGGCAAAGCGTATTCGCACTATCCAGGAAAATAAACAGCAATTGATAGGAGATGATATCAATTCAGAATTTAAAGGCATTCTTAATTATGGCGTGATAGGGCTTATTCAACTGGATTTAAAAACAAGCGAGATACAGGAGTTGGATGCAAATACTGTTGAACAATTGTATGATAATATGATTGACAATGCCCGCTCCTTAATGCTGCAAAAAAATCATGATTATGGCGAAGCCTGGAGAGAAATGAGCCAGGAAAGTTTTACTGATCTCATTTTATCCAAACTATTACGCATAAAACAAATACTAGCCAATGATGGAAAAACGATCATCAGTGAAGGCATTGATGCCAATTATTATGATATTATCAATTACGCCATCTTCGCACTGATTATGATCAGCGAAGGCAAACACTAGTAATTTCTGATTTGAAATTTGAGATTTTTAATGTATTGTTTGTCAGTTATCGTTTCTTGTTTCTCTTCATCTTTCATCTTCACCTGATCGCCGATAGCTCATGGCTGATTACTTACGCCTTTTCCTGCGTGGCATCCATTTTCATCAGGCTCATTATCTGCCGCATTGTTTTTTGCATGCCATCGCTGCTGCCATCTAAAAATATAGTATTGCCTTTACCTACCTCGGCAAAATTTTTAATGGCTTCTGTCCACATGCTAAAGAGAATTACATTGGTATCAAGATTGGCCTGTTTCATTTGCTCTGCAGCCTGGCTCATACCTTTTGCTACTTCTTCGCGGAAGAGCGCAACGCCCTGTCCACGCAATTGTGCCGCTTGCCTTTCTGCCTCTGCCGCAATTTTTATAGCGTTACCTTCTGCTTCTGCTGCTTTTGTTTTGGTAATTAATAAAGCCTGACCCTCATTTTCTGCAGCCGCCTTCAGGTTGTTGCTGGCTACCACTTTGCTCATACTATCCAATATCATCTTATCAAAAGTAATATCATTGATCTGCAGGTCTAATAAATGATAACCCCATTCTTCCAGCAAATGATCTATCTGTTCTTTTACATATTCTACAATTTCTTTGCGTAGTCCTAAAATCTCTGCTTGCTTTTTTGTAGCAACAAAAGATCTGATAGTTCCTTCAATGGTCCTGGTAAGCGCCTGCATCAGGTCACGTTCGCTGATAAATTTAAAGGCTACTTTTTTTATCGTTTCTTCATCTGCATTCTGAACAGCATATAACAACATGCTTTTAAAATATACATTGGCCTGATCGGCTGTTACAGCCTGAAACTCCATTTCAACAGACCTGTTTTGTATAGAGATCCGACGATAGATCTGCTCCAGTATTGGAATTTTGAAATTCAAACCGGGTCGCAATATGCGACGGTATTTTCCAAACATAGTTATAACAGAAATGGTGCCCTGGTTTACCGTTACCAATCCACTGAAAATAATGAATAAGATAAGTATAATCCAACCGTAGCTAAAAATGAATTCCATAATATTTGCTTTAGAAATTGAAAGTAGCGTTTTTTTTGATCATAACTTTGCAGATATTTATTGCTTGCCTTCGGATGTGGATTGAATGGTGTCACTATGATTTGTTATGCCTTTTTTGTGACAGAAACCCAATACGCATTCATCTTTTTAAAACAAATAATACCTGTACACACGCATGGAATATGATGTTGTAATTATTGGAGGTGGTCCTATAGGACTTGCCTGCGCATTAGAAGCGAAGAAGAACAGACTTCGGTACTGTATTCTGGAAAAAGGTTGCCTGGTGAATTCATTATACAATTATCCGTACAACATGACATTTTTTTCTACCTCAGAACGATTAGAGATAGGAGGAATTCCATTTGTATCTATTGCTGCAAAACCAACCAGGAATGAGGCGCTGGAGTATTATCGCCGCGCCACAGTTTCAAATCAACTGGATGTGCATTTACAGGAAGAGGTACAGTCTATACAACCTTCAGGCCACAAATATGAAGTAATTACAAGCAAGGCACTATACAAAACAAAATATGTAGTGATAGCCACAGGTTTTTATGATTTGCCGGTATTAATGAATATTCCCGGTGAAGATTTACCCAAAGTAACACACTATTATAAAGAGCCGCACTTTTATGCCATGCAAAGAGTGGTGGTGGTGGGTGCGAATAATTCAGCCGTAGATGCCGCACTCGAAACATATAGAAAAGGAGCGGATGTAACAATGATAATACGTGGAAATGAAATTGGCAAAAGGGTAAAATATTGGGTAAAGCCGGATATAGAAAACAGGATTGCAGAAGGAAGTATAAAAGCCTTTTACAATGCTACGCTTGCTCACATTTATCCAGGCAAGGTAGATATACAAACAAAAGATGGTATTGAAACCATTCCCAACGATTATGTAATAGCGACTACGGGCTATCAACCACAATTTGATTTTTTAAAAAAGACGGGTATTCATTTGTCGGATGATGAAAAATTGAAGCCTGACTATGATCCTGCTACCATGGAGTCAAACCAGAAAAACATTTACCTGGCAGGAGTAGTATGTGGTGGAATGGATACACACACGTGGTTTATTGAAAATTCCCGTGAACATGCATATATTATCATGAAAGATATTACTCAAAAGGAAAAAACACTTAGTGAAGAAAAGGCATAAAAAAAGCGGCTGTTTGTATCCAGCCGCCTTTGCACCCTTGATGTTATATATTAACCGTCCCGTTTGTACTAGTTTGATGATGTAAAGATAGCTGCCCGGTTTTAGCTTGTTTTTGTTAATGAGCAATCGGGATATATTTCGAGTATTTGGCGCAAAAGCGGAGTAATTGACTTGCGGTAATGCATCAAAAACAAGCACTTACCAGTTTAGGGTATATTAAGGTATTTATGCACCTGCAAACTCAATTGCCATTGAGGATTTTGCTTAATATATTCTATAATTAACGGAGTAACGGTTGCTGCTTTGCTCCATTCAGGTTGAAGAAATAACCTGCACCCATTATTCACCTGAGCCGCGTATTGTTCAGCCCATTTAAAGTCGGAATTGTTGTATACAATTATTTTCAATTCGTTTGCACGCGGCAATATCTCAGTGGTAGGTGCTTTAAATTTTTTGGGCGAAAGACAGATCCAATCCCAGTTGCCTGATAAAGGACTGCTACCTGAAGTTTCAATATGTGTTCTGAATCCTGCTTTTTTTAAAGATGCAGTTAATGTATCAAGATTGTGTAATAATGGTTCGCCACCAGTAACAACAGCGATAACATTTTTATTTTGTGTATCAGCTTTTTGTTCTGTAATAGCTGTCAGTGCTTCATCAACTATATTATCAATCGATTTTTTCGGATGCGTATCAAAATCCCAGCTTTCTTTTACGTCGCACCATACACAGCCCACATCGCAACCACCCAACCGTATAAAATAGGCAGGTTTACCCTGGTGCGCACCTTCTCCCTGAAGTGTATAAAATGCTTCCATTACAGGAAGTGAAATAATATTTGTAGCTGTTAAAGTGGACAATGTATTATTTATTTGTTGCGGCCTGCAATGTATTTTTCATAAGTGCTGCAATCGTCATAGCACCTACGCCGCCAGGAACGGGTGTAATATAACTGCATTTAGGAGCCACTGTTTCAAAATGAACGTCACCTTTTATTGCGTAGCCTTTCTTTTTGGTACTGTCTTCTACGCGGGTAATACCAACATCAATTACAACAGCACCATCTTTTACCATATCTGCTGTAAGAAATTCCGGTTTGCCAAGAGCTGCTACGATAATATCAGCCTGTAAACAAAGCTCTTTCAAATTGTGCGTATGAGAGTGGCATAATGTAACCGTGCAATTTCCGGTTGCAGTATTCTGACTTAACAATATACTCATTGGTCTGCCTACAATATTGCTTCTGCCAATTACAACGGCATGTTTGCCTTTGGTTTCAATCTTGTAATATTCCAGCAATAATAAAATGCCGTATGGCGTTGCAGGAATATACGCTGGTTGACCCTGCACCATTTTGCCAATGTTAGATGGATGAAAACCATCTACATCTTTTCCGGATGCTATGGTGTTTATTACTTTTTCTTCGGAGATCTGTTTAGGCAAAGGAAGCTGAACCAATATGCCGTCTATGTCCACGTCTTCGTTCAATTCCTGTATTTTTTTAAGAAGTACTTCTTCCGTTATATCTGCATCAAAGCGAATAAGCGTAGAGTTGTATCCTATTTCTTCGCAAGTTTTTACTTTTGAAGCAACATAGGTTTCGCTGGCGCCATTGTTGCCTATTAAAACAGCCACAAGATGCGGCGTTTTTTTGCCCTGCTTTTTTAAGGCTTCTGTTTTTTGTTTTAGATCGTCTTTTACGGATTGTGCTACTATTTTACCATCCAGTATTTGCATGGCGCAAAGGTAGATGCGAAAATTGAAAGGAGCAAAACCGCATCGCAGAACTTGCCGCAGATTCGCAGATTTGAAGTTGAATAATTTCTTTATGTGAGAACAGCAACCGGTTTTACGATTTGCAATGTAATGTTCAATTCGTGTTCTATATTAATCTGCGAATCTGAGGCTTACCACTTCATAAAATTTAAAAGCAAAACGGAATCTTATATCTTTGTAAAATGGTATCTATCAGCACACGAGGGCAGGAAATGCCTGCTTCGCCCATACGAAGATTAGTGCCTTATGCAGAAGGAGCAAAAAAGAAAGGCATTAAGGTATATCATTTGAATATCGGGCAACCGGATATTGAAACACCTGCGCCTGTATTAGATGCCGTTCGCCATTCAGATTTTAAGATACTGGAATATAGTCATAGTGCCGGTAATGAATCTTACCGTCGTAAGTTGGTTCATTATTATTCGCACGCCGGAATACATATCGATCATACGCAGATACTTATTACAACAGGTGGTTCAGAAGCTATTTTATTTGCCATGATGGGGTGCATGGATGTTGGTGATGAACTAATTGTGTCTGAGCCTTTTTATGCCAATTATCATGGCTTTGCAGTAGAAGCTGGTGTAAACCTGGTGCCCGTTCGTTCTATTATTGATAATGGTTTTGCATTGCCGCCTATCAAAGCGTTTGAAGAAAAAATCACCCCGCGTACCAAAGCCATTATTATCTGCAATCCCAATAATCCAACCGGGTATTTATACAGCAGGGAGGAACTGGAAACTTTAAAGGATATCGTGCGCAAGCACAATCTTTTTCTTTTTTCGGATGAGGCTTACCGTGAGTTTTGTTATACGGGTACACATTTCAGTGCCATGCAGTTAGAAGGGATAGAAGATAATGTGGTAATGATGGATACTATTTCAAAACGATATAGTTCATGTGGTGCAAGAATAGGAGCGTTGATTACAAGAAATAGACAGGTATTGGATGCCGTATTAAAATTTGCCCAGGCGCGTCTTAGTCCGCCATCATTCGGGCAAATTGCGGGTGAAGCGGCGTTAGATCTTCCTGGTAATTATTTTGACGCTACAAAAGCCGAGTATACGCTCAGGCGTGATACTTTGGTTGAAAGATTGAATAAAATCCCCGGTGTTTTTTGTCCTAAACCAGAAGGTGCATTTTACGCAATGGCTCAATTGCCCGTAGATGATACTGATACATTCTGTCAGTGGGTGTTGGAGTCTTTTTCATACAATGGACAAACCCTGATGATGGCGCCCGGCAGTGGTTTTTATGTAACGCCGGGATTGGGCAAAAATGAGGTACGGATTGCGTATGTGCTTAATGTTGATGCCATCAACAAAGCAATGGATTGCCTGGAGAAAGCGCTTGAACAATATAATAAAAAACCTTAAACACTGCGTAGGAGTGAGGTTATTTTATCAGCACCATTTTTTTAGTATCTACTATTTTCCCATCTACAAACAATGTGTAATGATAAGTACCTGATGGGAGGGTAGCTGCATCAATACGAAGCATTCCATTTTCATCAGGAGATATGTTGTATTGTTTCAGCGTTTTACCCGCTGCATCGTATACAACAATCTGTGCATTACTGTTTTCCCGGGAGATTTTGTAATTGATGGTTGTATTTCCCCTGAAGGGATTAGGCGTGTTTTGTTCCAGGGAAGCACCTGATAAACTAAGTACTGATGAAGATTTAAGCTTTAATATGGATTCAATTTTTTTCAGTCTTTCTTCGAATAATACGTTCTGGGCCTTCAGGTTTTCGTTTTCAATTTTGAGGCTGTCATTCTTTTTGCTTAATTCCTGCATGC
Source organism: Agriterribacter sp. (assembly GCA_047600465.1). Taxonomy (GTDB): domain Bacteria; phylum Bacteroidota; class Bacteroidia; order Chitinophagales; family Chitinophagaceae; genus Agriterribacter. The sequence continues at coordinate 159,094 of JASGKU010000003.1, read as the reverse complement.
CTTTTATCATGGGTACTACAAAATCACTATATCGTAAACTGTAATAGTCTTTATCATTTTTAGGTGCATCAATGCCACTGAAATCATAATTCATTTTTTTAGCAACTGCTTCTACTTCCTGCGCAATAAAACCAGTGTATGTGGTTTTGCTTTTTTCAGCAATACCATTTCTTTCTACTTCAGAAATTTCATTCGGGGCATCCGGAAATGAAGCCTTCATCATGATATTGAATGCTTCAGGATCAAAATGATAGGTAACAGGTCGAAGCTGATTGATAAAAGAAAGACCGGGAACATTTTCCTTCACATCTTTTTTGAACCTGCTGTCTGAAACAATAGACCATCCAACAGTGCCACCTATACTGGAAACAAAGCTGTTTCCTATTCTCACCTGGTTGCTGGCAGTTACCTGGGTACCTGCGCCAATAGCTGTACTATTGGCAATGCTTGCTGATGGTCCTCCTGTTTGGTGTCCTATAAATGTACTCAAAGCACTTGTGCCAAGTCCAGCCCGGTAGCCAACTGCTGTATTTCCCCCGCCAGCCGGTGTGCCTAAATTAGTATAAAGTGCCTCAGCGCCTATGGCAACATTCCGATCCTGGATAACACTGCCATTTAATGCGCGATATCCCAGCACAGTATTATAGAGACCTGTATTATTACTTTCCATTGATCCGCTGCCAACAGATGTGTTATATTTTCCAGTAGTTGTACCAGCCATGGCGCTGGTTCCTATCGCTACATTACTATACCCACCATTCGAGTTATACAATGCTCGATACCCGATAGCTACTATAGAAGCCTCAGAGGTGTTTGTAAATAATGCTCCCTGCCCAATTGCAATATTAGACGCACCATTAAGGTTAGAAAACATTGCCTGGTAACCTATAGCTATATTGTAATAACCGTTGGTGTTAGAAAAAAGCGCAGTATAACCCAGCGCGTTGTTATAAGAGCCACCGGTGTTTTGGTATAAAGTAGCATAACCAGCAGCAGTATTATTACTTCCGGTTATATTGTTGTATAATGCAGTGAAACCTGTTACTGTGTTGCCTCCGCCCGTAGTAGTTCGCCGCATGGTTTTATAACCAATGGCGGTATTACTTCCGCCGGTAGTAACCAATGTTAATGTGCTATCACCCAAAGTTGTGTTACTGATTCCGGTTAAGGTTACGTTTCCGGCAGTTCGGTCAACAAAAAAATTTGTAGTGCCTGGTGCATGTATAATGCGGAAGTTTTTTAAAAAATAACTGGTGCCCATGTAGATGTTTTTCCAGTTGTGTAAACCATCTCCAAGATTCAATCCATTTGTTGGATTTGGAAGCAGATCCCTGTTAACCGATGTAGGATTTGCCAGGTTGGATAGTGCCGTATTCGCCTGCCCTACTGCAAGGTTGTAAAAAAGTACAAGCTGTAACAATACTGAAAGCGCATACAATTTTGATTTCATAATAGCATGTTTTAATATTAACTGTAATTGAAGTTTTTCACAGTATTGTTTCGCTTTAGTAAGGGTATAAATATTAAAACGGATTAATACTGAATGAATAGATCGAGAGTGTATAATTACTGCTAGTTCAAAAAATAAAAGAAGACATTTAGGGAATGGTAGCAGATAATTAGGCAATGGTTGGCACAAAAAAAGTAAGAAGAGTTTTATGCGATGACGTTATTCAATAAAATAAAAAGGTTGCCTGATATAAGCAACCTTGTAATTATGATGTAAAATGTTTTCTATTTTATCAATATCATTTTCTTGGTATCAATTATTTTTCCATCTACAAACAATGCATAATGGTACGTGCCTGATGGGAGCGTAGCTGCATCAATACGAAGCGTTCCGTTTTCATTAGCCGCAATAGTATATTGCTTCAACATTTTTCCTGCAGCATCGTACACAGCAATCTGTGCATTACTTATCCCTTGGGAAATTTTATAATTTACCACTGTGTTTCCTCTGAAGGGATTAGGTGTATTTTGCCCTAAAGAAGCGTCTGACAAACTGAGTACGGGTGTAGAACGAAGCTTTAAAGCAGCTTCTATTTTTTGAAGTCTTTCTTCAAATACTAAAGCCTGCTCAAGGTTTTGTGTTTTTAATTTTTCTGTTTCAGCAACAAGGCTGTCATTTTTCTGACTTAATTGCTGCACTGCTTTCACCAGTGGAACTACAAAATCGCTATAGCGCAAACCATAATAATCTTTATCATTTTTAGGAGCGTCAATGCCACTAAAATCATAATTCATTTTTTTTGCAACTGCTTCAACTTCCTGTGCAATAAAACCGGTATAGACTATTTTACTTTTTTCGGCAATGGCATTTCTTTCTTCAACAGAAACAGATGTTTCATGTTGATTAGAAGTTCTTGCAGATACAGATTCTATGGCGGTGCTGAATGCACTGGCATCAACATTGTAAGTAACGGGGCGTAATTGATTGATAAAAGTAAGACCTGGAACATTTTCTTTTACTTCTTTTTTAAACCTGCCATCAGACAGTGTTGTCCATCCAACCTGCCCTCCTATACTGGTAATAGTATTAGTGCCAATGCGCACCTGGTTGCTGGCAGTAACAACTGTATTATATCCAATGGCAGTACTATTAGTAACACCTGCCTGTACTCCCCTTGCAAACCATCCAACAAAGGTGCTGTTTGTACTTGTATAGTAGCCTGCATAAACGCCTACTGCGGTATTGTATCCTGCTCCTCCATTGCTATACATTGTATAGGCACCCATTGCGGTGTTATTGCCGCTGGTTGTATTATAGCTAAGAGCGCTGTACCCTACCGCAGCGTTAAAAGAACCTGTAGTATTATCATACATCGATTCATTACCTGCTGCTGTATTATAATTGCCTGTGGTAGTTTCATACATGGCTTCATGACCTGTGGCTACATTATTGCCGCCACCTCCGTTTAAATTATATAAAGCATCATTTCCAATAGCTACCTGGTAGCCGCCGGTTGTATTATCATGCATCGCTCCATTGCCAATAACTACATTATGCGCTCCTGTTGTGTTTTCGTATAACGCTTCATTGCCTACAGCTACGTTAAATGCACCAGTAGTATTTTTATACAATGACGCATTGCCAAAAGCACTGTTATTGGTGCCGGTGGTATTAAAAAACATGGTAGTGCTTCCTGAAGCTGTATTATAGCTGCCGGTGGTATTAACATACAAAACCCTGTCGCCAGAAGCTGTATTGAAACTGCCACCTGTATTATTGTAAAGCGCGGTATACCCTGAAGCTGTATTACGGCTGCCGGTGGTAGTGCCGCGTAAGGCAGTAAATCCTAGTGCAGTGTTATAACCTCCCGAGCTCACAAATATCAGTGTATTATCACCCAGGCTTGTATTGCTTAAACCCGTTGTAGCGGCGTTACCCGCACTGGGGCCCGCAAAGAAATTAGTAGCACCTGGTGCATGAAGTATGCGGAGATTTTTGAGATAATAAGCCGTTCCCATATAAAGATATCTCCAGTTATAGGTACTGGAGCCGAGATTAAAGTTGTTGTTTGAGTTAGGTACTATGCTTTGATTTACCGCTGTAGGGCTTACAAGATTTGAAAGCGCAGTATTAGCTTGCCCTATTCCCGTTGAATAAAGAAGTATAAATGCAGCCAATACCGACAGAGCACGCAATGTTGATTTCATGACAATTGTTTTAGGATGTAAAAAGAATACCTGGATGTTTTTCTTAACAGTTAAAAACTTTCATGGTACAGGTAAGAAATTCCATTGATTTGAATCGATCGCCGTTCATATAAGATATTAATGTGCCAGACTGTAACAAGAGCGGGTAGGCCGGTGCATAAACCTGCAAGTCATCAATGAATATCGGTTTGAAAAAGCTATAGTCGCATAGATACTCAAATGTTCACAAATAAAAAGAAGATTTTAGTGAACGGTAGCAGGGAATGAGGCAATGGTAAGAGAATGCAATATTTGGTATCAGGCTCACTGCCTGAATAAATATTACTGAAGAAAAATAAGAATGTTTGAAATTTATACAGCTATTATGCTTGCGCAGTAGGTCCACCAAAATTCATAGGGATCTGAACTTCTTCAATATCCTGTATAGGACCATTGGCAGCTTCAAAACGTTTTACATTATCTATAAGCGCCTTCATAAAACGCTTTGCATGTTGTGGTGTTAAAATTAGTCTCGACTTTACCTTACTTTTAGGTGTTCCCGGCATCACATTTACAAAATCAACTACAAATTCTGCGTGACTGTGAGTTATAATAGCAAGGTTAGCATATACCCCTTCTGCAATTTCTTCTGATATTTCAATATTGAGCTGGTTGGGCTGTTGTTGTTCTGCCATAATTAATATTTGTGCAAATGTAAATAAGGAATGCACGGGTAACAAAAACTTCTCCCAGGACAGGTATGCATAGCGTCAGCCCCCTACATCATAATATTGTTGATAGCAATACTCTTATCTCTGATTTTCTATTGCCGTTAATTTCGTCAAGACCGCTTCCTATGATTGTTGCATTTTTATAGATTGTCTGGCTCCATTTTAACCAAATAGCGGTGTTCTTTTTAAAACTATACCTAACGTTTATATAATACCTTGTACCGGTATTATAAAAAACCGGAACAGCATAATAATACAATACATCGTTTTCATAAGCATACAACCGGGAATTATAGCTATCACTTTCAAAATATTGTAATCTTGTATTAATACTTATTTTACTTCTGCCCGGTTTATAAAAAACATCGAAATAGGTTAAAAAGCCTTTTTCTTTTTGTTGAGTGGGTGAATCGTACCATAATAATTCAAATCTTTGCCTTACGCTACAATTCAGGCTCAGCTGATAATTGATTTGTGTACGCCACGAGCGGTTAGAAAAAGGCATGACATTATTTAATGCATTGGTTTCTATTTGTGTATTTATGGGCTTGTACTGTACTCTGTACCTGGTATATAATTCGGCGGTTTTTGATGGTTTGTAGCTAAGCTGAATAAAATAATCTTTACCATATGAAGGCGCATCAATTCTGTATTTGAGCCATGGAAAATGAAAAACGTCGGCGTAGAAATCAGCCTTTATGCGTGGATTGGGTTTGATAGAAATTCCCATATACATTCCCCGCTCATTAGTGGGCATGGTAGATGCGGTAAAAGCATTGCCATACAAAGATTGATAAGCGGGCGAAATGAAGCGGTGCAATAAAACCATATCCACTCTTTTATCTGCGCTAAACAATATACCATTGATAGTAGCGGGATTATAATTTTTATCAATAGCGGTTTCTCCGAAAAAATGAAAATTTCTGTAAGTAAAGCTGTAGTCAATAGAACTGTTGCTCCATCTTTTCCCCTGCAGCGCATACAGGTTATAGGGCACCTCTTTTTTTTGAACATTATTGTTGAACGCATATTGAATGCTATTGAATCCTATATGCCATCTTTTTGATTTATACGTAATGTTAGCGCCATAGCTGAACAGGCGCAGTGTATTGCGATCTTCTATTTCACTCTGAGTTCTGTGATAGCCTGATACATGAATAGAGGAAGCTACATCATCATCATTGATATCATTGCCTGAAAAATTGGCATCTAGTTTTCTTGCTGAGAAAAAAGCAGTAGCCAGCCATCGTTTATACGCCAGCGTTGTTGCAATACCACGGTTAAAAAAATATGCTCCGGAAGAATTGTACGGGCGCAACGCAGCTGATTGTCTTTTAACATTCATCACATCGCCTCCTTTTCCAAAGGCTAATCCCTGCCAGCATATTAATCCTTGCCCAAGATTAATGGTATAGTCACCCAACGCAAATGCTTTTATCATGCCTATATTTCTTGCAAACAGATGCGCCGAATAAAAATCGAATCCAACTGTAGACCCTTTTTTAAAATACTGTTCTCCTGCATCTTTGGCAGCAGTAAACCCATATTGCAATAAGTTTTTGTATTGATATTTATAGCGGATCATTAGTTTAGAAGGATCGCCTGCATAATAACTTCTTGATGTATCTTCTATAAGATAACCTGCAGATTTTTCAAGCAATCTTGAAAAACGGATGAGTGCGGTATTTTCCCCTTTCAAAAATCTTTCACTTAATCCCGTTTTTGAAAAGTCACTGTTGCCAACTGTTACAAAAGGCAATAATTTTTGAATGAGTGTTATATCCCAAGCCGGTATAGCCTGCAGTTCATATATGCTGATAAACTTTCCCAATAAATTTCTGTAAGTAATAAAATGATTGATTTGAATGGCAGAGAGCAATTGTAGTTCCTGCAAATCACTTTCGGTGGCATTATTAAGATTGAGTGGCTTTTTTTTGAGATACTCCATTTGCTGTAACCACGAATCATCTGTTACATCTGCATCGTCATGTGTTTCTGTAATGTTTTCTAATTGCTGTTCTTCTGCAGTACCAGGCTGTACCTGCGCAAGTATGGTACAAGGCAGCAACAACAAAAAGAGGATAAACCACCTATTCATCCTTGTTCTTTTTAAATTGATACAACAGCAATAAGCCCGGTGAAAGCCCCAGTTGCTGGTGAATGCTAACGGTTACATCTAACCGCAAATCTTTATACAAATACCCTGCGCCAAAGTAATAAGATGTATTGCCTGTAACTATGCCGGCACGGGCAAATAGCTGTTTAATAGGTTTATACTGAAAACCTGCATGTATACTGGTGTTGGTGCCTTGTTCTTTTATTACTTCAACAGCCGTAAAGAAGTTGGCAGAAAATTCATAACCCAAGCCTGCTCTATATACAGCATTTAATCTTTCATCACTGTTTTTCCCCAGCTTGCTATTGAATGGGTTGTGTACAGAAATGCCTGACGACAATTGCTCTGTGATATGGATAATAGCACCGATATCAAAATTCAGTGCGGAGGCATTTCCATAAGCAGGAATGCGAACACTGTGATAATTAAATCGTGCCCCAACATCAATTTTCTCCGCAACCTTTCTTCCATAACCAATACTTATCTCGGTTTCGTTGTAAGCTTTGTAGCCAAAGTATTGGGTGGTTAGCGCGAAATTGCCTGATTTGGTTGGAAGTGCTATCACTGAACTATACAACCCAATTTCTGCCAGCATAAACCTGCGTTCCCCATACACGCCGGCTGTAAAGTTTTTTATACTGGCTAATGCAGCAGTGTTGGCAACCGAAGAAAAGGCATCTGAAAAATTTTTGCTGTAAGCTCCCGAAGAAAGATAATGCGACGCCTGAGGCGATAGTGTGCTTTGTGAAAGGCCGGGTACAGTCAGATAACAGTATAGTATTAAAAGCAGGTTAGCGCTTTTCATGATGGTGTTTGCTGGTTAAGGTAATAATTTTTCCCGATCTGGAAAAAATGAAAATCACAAAGGCGCACGATTCGCTAACAATTGTTAGGTACCTTTGGGTTGTAAATCTTTCCGCATTTCCTTATTTATGTAAATAAAACCAGATAAATGCTCATTATCTGGTTATAATTTAGGAAATTTGCGGCTCTCTTTTAAATTCTGAAAAAATGAGTAACAAGCCAACTTCCTTATTTGATAAAGTATGGGACGCTCATGTGGTAAGACATATTGACGACGGTCCCGATGTGTTTTTTATTGACCGGCATTTTATTCATGAGGTTACGAGTCCTGTGGCCTTCCTGGGACTGGAACAAAGGGATCTTAAGGTGATGTTTCCCAACAAAACCTTTGCTACTGCCGATCATAATACACCCACTATTAACCAGGATCAGCCGGTAAAAGACCCGCTTTCTGCAAAACAATTGGCTGCACTTTCCAGCAATGCTGAAAAATATGGCATCTCGATCTGGGCATTAGGAAGCCCTAAAAATGGTATTGTACATGTAGTAGGTCCTGAAAATGGTATTACGCTGCCTGGTATGACTATAGTGTGCGGCGACTCACACACCTCCACACATGGCGCTTTTGGGTGCATAGCTTTTGGTATTGGTACTTCGGAAGTGGAAATGGTGCTTGCATCACAATGTATTATGCAGCCTAAGCCAAAGAAAATGCGCATTACCATTAATGGCAAGTTAGGCAGAGGTGTGCTACCCAAAGATGTAGCTTTATATATGATCTCCCAGATCACGGCAAGTGGCGCTACTGGTTATTTCTGTGAATACGCAGGTGAAGTATTTGAGAACATGAGCATGGAAGGCCGTATGACGGTTTGTAATATGAGTATTGAAATGGGTGCCCGCGGTGGTATGATTGCTCCTGATGAAACAACTTTTAATTATGTAAAAGGCAGAGATAAAGCTCCTAAAGGTGAGGCATGGGATAAGGCATTGGCTTATTGGAAAACGCTGAAAACAGATGCTGGCACGAGCTTCGATAAAGAATTGGTATTTGATGCGGCAAATATAGAACCCCAGATTACCTATGGTACCAACCCAGGTTTGGGAACAGGTATCACGCACGCTATTCCCAAAGCATCTGAAGTACAGGATGGAGAGGCTTCTTACAAAAAGTCTTTGGCTTATATGGATTTCAAAGAAGGTCAACCGCTTCTTGGTAAAAAAATAGATTATGTGTTCCTCGGAAGTTGTACTAATGGACGAATAGAAGATTTTCGTGCATTTGCTAAAGTGGTGAAAGGCAGAAAAAAAGCGGACAATATAACTGCATGGCTGGTACCAGGCTCTCATATTGTGGAAGCACAGATAAAAGAAGAAGGCATTTTAGATATTTTGAATGAAGCTGGTTTTGAATTGAGGCAGCCAGGTTGTTCTGCTTGTCTTGCAATGAACGATGATAAAATTCCTGCTGGAAAATATGCGGTAAGTACCAGCAACAGAAACTTTGAGGGCCGACAGGGACCCGGAGCACGCACATTACTAGCAAGTCCTTATGTGGCCGGAGCTGTAGCGGTTACAGGTGTGGTAACAGATCCGAGGGAATTGCTGAGTGAGGCGTAAGGTATAGGGTTTAAGGTAGATGGCTGAAAGCAATCAGCTATTAGCTGTCAGCGATCAGGAATACATGCCGTTTTCAAATCAGAAATATCAAATCAGAAATCAGAAATTCTTTTATGGCTTACGATAAATTTACTGTTTTAAAAAGTACTGCGGTGCCAATGCCCATTGAAAACGTAGATACAGATCAGATCATCCCTGCCCGTTTTTTGAAAGCGACAGAACGCAAAGGTTTTGGCGATAATCTATTCCGCGACTGGAGATACAATGGCGATGATACACCAAAGAAAGATTTTGTACTGAATAACCCGATTTACAGTGGTAAAATTTTAGTGGGAGGAAAAAACTTTGGTAGCGGAAGTAGTCGCGAACATGCTGCATGGGCTATTTACGATTATGGGTTCCGTTGCGTGGTATCAAGTTTTTTTGCAGATATATTTAAAGGGAATTCTTTAAACATTGGCATACTACCGGTAACCGTAAGCGAAGATTTCCTCGATAAAATATTCAAAGCAATTGAAGCCGATCCCAAAACAGAAATCGAAGTAAATCTTCCTGATCAAACTATTACTATACTTGCTACAGGAGACACACAAAAGTTTGATATCAACGGCTATAAAAAACATAACCTTATTAATGGTTATGATGATATTGATTATCTCCAGGCAATGAAAGAAAATATTCAGTCATTTGCTGCAAACAGTTTATATTAAAACTACAGCAAAAGACTATGCCCTCAACCCAACGATACCTTGAAATAATGGATACCACGCTGCGTGATGGTGAACAAACCAGTGGCGTTTCATTTTCTGCCTCCGAAAAATTAACCATTGCTCAATTATTGCTTACCGAAGTAAAAGTAGATCGCATTGAAATTGCTTCTGCCCGCGTGTCGGAAGGAGAATTTGATGCAGTAAAAAAAATAACTACCTGGGCTAAAGCAAATAATCTCTTAAACAAGATAGAAGTGCTCACTTTTGTTGATGGTGAAGTATCTATTGATTGGATGCAGAAAGCCGGCGCTAAAGTGATGAACCTGCTTACAAAGGGATCACTTAACCATCTCACGCATCAACTAAAGAAAAAACCTGAACAACATTTTGCAGATATAGCGGCTGTTATCGCGTTGGCTAAAAAGAAAGGTATTGAAACCAATGTATACCTCGAAGACTGGAGCAATGGCATGCGTCATTCCAGAGAGTATGTGTTTCAGTATCTGGATTTCCTGGTTACACAACCTGTAAAAAGAATTATGCTTCCCGATACCCTGGGTATATTAATCCCTTCGGAAGTATATCATTTTGTTTCGGCTATAACGCAACGTTATCCCGGCAAACATTTTGATTTTCATGGACATAACGATTATGATCTTGGTACAGCCAATGTACTGGAAGCCGTAAGAGCGGGTGCACATGGCTTACATCTCACAGTAAACGGAATGGGAGAAAGGGCAGGCAATGCTCCTCTTGCCAGCGCTATTGCTGTGTTGAATGATTTTATGCCAGGTGTAAAAACTTCTGTAATAGAAAAATCATTGTACAGTGTAAGTAAGCTGGTGGAGACTTTTTCCGGTTTCAGGATACCTGCCAACAAACCGGTGGTAGGGGAGAATGTGTTTACTCAAACTGCAGGTATACACGCCGATGGAGACAAAAAAAATAAATTGTATTTCAGCGATCTTATGCCGGAACGTTTTGGTCGGCAACGCAAATATGCTTTGGGTAAAACAAGTGGAAAGGCAAATATTGAAAATAACCTGCAGCAATTAGGTATTCAACTTTCAGATAAAGACCTGAAAAAAGTTACACAACGTATTATTGAGCTTGGCGACAAAAAGGAAGTAGTAACGCAGGCAGATCTTCCATATATTATTTCAGATATACTTGATAATGCTATTGAAGATAAAGTGAGCATCGACAACTATGTGCTTACTCATTCCAAGAGTATGCACCCCTTAGTAACAGTAAAGGTTACTGTTCAGGGTGATTCATATGAAGAGCATGCACAGGGCGACGGGCAGTACGACGCGTTTATGAATGCGTTAAAAAAAGTGTATAAACAAAGAAAGCTGGAACTGCCTCTGCTTACTGATTATGCAGTTAGAATACCACCGGGCGGAAAAAGCGACGCGTTGTGCGAAACGGTAATTACCTGGCGGCATAATAATAAAGAATTTAAAACACGCGGACTTGATAGCGATCAAACGGTTTCGGCGATAAAGGCAACACAAAAAATGTTGAATATTATCTGAGAACAGTTGCGGGTTTCTGGTTAACTATTGCGGGACATGACATCACTTGAACAGCTAACACACTCTGAAGTTCTAACTTGTGACCTGAAACCGGCGACTTGCAACCTGTAACTTGTATTTCAAAGCCATGAAAAGCTACCGTGATTTAAACATCTATAAAGAAGCGCATCAGCTTGCTGTTAAAATACATAAGTTGAGTTTATTGCTTCCTAAATTTGAATTGTACGAAGAAGGTAGTCAGATAAGACGTTCTTCAAAAGCAATCTCAGTAGCGATAATAGAAGGGTATGGAAGGAAAAAATACAAAGCTGATTTTTTGCGATTTCTAATTTATGCTCAAGCAGAATGTGATGAAACTATAGAGCATCTTGATTTTATTTTTGAAACAAAATCATTTGTTGATACAGAGGAGTATGGCATATTGAAATCGGACTATTTAAAACTTAGCAAACAAATAAACAGCTTTATAGATTGGGTTGAAAGTAATTGGAAGGACGCCCCTTCACAAAATTAACTTGCAACCTGCAACTTGTAACTTGCAATTATAAATACCATGGCATCAAAAAACATTCTCGTAGTTCCCGGAGATGGAATAGGACAGGAAGTAACAGCAGTAGGTAAAAAAGTATTGGATAAGATAGCGGCGAAGTTTGGTCATACGTTCACGTATGATGAAGCTTTGATTGGACATGTAGCAATAGAAGCAACCGGGAATCCTTTGCCCGATGAGTCATTGGAAAAAATGAAAAAGTCAGACGCAGTATTGTTTGGTGCCGTAGGTCATCCCAAATATGACAATGATCCTACAGCGAAAGTAAGACCTGAACAGGGTTTACTTAAAATGCGTAAAGAACTTGGTTTATATGCAAACCTGCGCCCTATAAAATTGTTTGATGAGTTATTAAGTGCTTCAAGCATCAAGCCTGAAATATTAAAAGGCGCTGATATTCTTTTCTTCCGTGAGCTTACCGGCGATATTTATTTTGGAGAAAAGGGAAGAAAAAACAATAACGATACCGCTTTTGATATAGCTGAATACAGCCGTTATGAAGTAGAACGTATTGCCCGCAAAGCATTTGATGCTGCAAGAACCAGGAGAAAAAAACTCTGCTCCGTTGATAAAGCCAATGTATTGGAAACATCCCGTCTCTGGCGCGAAGTAGTACAGAAGGTAGCATTGGATTACACTGATGTAGAAGTGGAATATCAATTTGTAGATGCTACTGCAATGATTCTTATCAAGGACCCACGTCGCTTTGATGTGGTAGTTACAGCCAATCTGTTTGGAGATATATTAACCGATGAAGCATCACAAATAGCCGGTTCTATGGGAATGCTGGCTTCCGCTTCTATAGGTGATGGTACAGGTGTATATGAGCCTATCCACGGTTCTGCACATGATATTACCGGTAAAGGCGTAGCTAATCCTTTAGCCTCTATATTATCCGCCGCATTGTTGCTTGATATTTCATTTGGTATGAAGGCAGAATCAGAATCAGTTATTAATGCAGTGGATAAAGTATTGAAAGATGGTTATCGCACCCGTGATATAGCAGACGGTCAAACACCTGCTGATAAAATACTGGGTACAACCGCTATGGGTGAAGAAGTGCTGAAACATTTATAATATCATCCTTCAACAACCGTAGTATCAATTAACCGTATTGTACGGGCAACATCATCATATTCTGTAGCACGGATACCCCTGAGTAACAGTGCTGTTAATGCACCCGGTGACTTAATAGAGTTACCCAATTGGCATACAGTAGCATCCATTTGCTGTATATACAATTGCTGCTGTTGTGCATCCATGCCCCACAGTATTTGAGCATTTGCCCATGAGGCTGTTCTGGCTTTATCAATGCTAAAATTCAGTACAGCCACTTGTCTTCCATCTGCAATCTTTTCAAGCATGCGCATAGGAAACCAAACCTGGCATAAGCATTCCTGTACATCATCAATCAATGAAGCAATTACATCATTGATTTTATTAAAATCATTTTGCAATGCATCGATAGAAGCGCCGAGGCTTACTTGTGCCGCGGCAATAGCCAGATCAAGATTGATATGTGTATTTACACCCATTACCAGGTGTTGAATTACTGTAAGATCATCTTCGTTGCAACTATCAAAAGCACATTTCCATGCCTGGCTGCAAGGGTTTCCCGTAGTATAAGCATCATATGCATCAATATAGCGTTGGGCAAAAATTACGTCTAACCGGTTCATGCGATCGCCATCTTCAAAAGAATGTTGCGTTATCCCATTTTCAACAGCTACGGTCATACGCTTATACAGGGCAGCGAAATAGCCCATTTTGTTTTTAGTTGTTTCGGTTTGTTGAATGATGTCATTAAGCCTTATCACAACATCTTTTATATCCTGCATTATCATATAGTTTATTTACTTCCTTCAACAATATACAATGAAATCGTTTTTGCGCATACCTGCACCGATACATTTTAATCATATTATGGGCTTTCTTTTCCAAATTCGTTGAAGCATACTTTTTCTGCCTATCTTCATTTATATTCATTATCTGGTATGCTCTCATCTGTTGCAAAGCAATCGCCTGCAAGAGCTTCCCGCATTGCTGCAAGCGTATTATTTTTTTGTGCAGGTTTGTGTTTCGCAAGCTGGGCCTCGCGTATTCCTCAAATAAAAGAGAAACTGCATTTAAACGAAGCCGGACTGGGAGGTGTTTTACTGTCGCTTCCGGTAGGACTGATGGTTAGTTTACCTGTTTCTGGTTTTTTAGTTGCCCGCTCGGGCAGCAGAAAAATAGCTATTATAGCAGTATGTATGTATGCTTGTACCTTACCTGTGCTTGGTGTTGTACATGCTACCTGGCAATTAATAGCTACACTGTTTGTGTTTGGCTTTGGTGGTAACCTGCTTAATATTTCCATGAACACACAAGGTGCCAGTGTGGAGGGTTTGTATAGAAGGTCTATTATGGCATCTTTTCATGGTGTATGGAGCCTGGCGGGATTTACTGGTGCAGCTATCGGCACGTTGATGGTGAGATTTTCAGTATCGCCTTTCTATCATTTTTGTACCGTTGTTGGTATTGTTGCATTGCTTGTGTTGTTTACATATCGGTTTCTTCTTACAAAAGATCTTAATACCGGTGATGATACCCCCATTTTTGCCATACCGGATAGCAGGTTGCTCAAGTTGGGATTAATTGCATTCTGTTGTATGGTTTGCGAAGGAACCATGTTTGATTGGAGCGGTATATATTTCAGCAAGGAAGTAAAAGTACCGGATAACCTGGTTACACTGGGGTTTGTAGCATTTATGACTACCATGGCTACCGGACGATTTATTGGCGACTGGCTTTCAACAAAATTGGGGAAGAAGCGGATGATAAAAATGAGCGGTTTGTTAATTGCCTCCGGATTAATATTGGCGGTGATATTTCCATACATTGTTCCCGCAACTATTGGGTTTTTAATTATCGGTATGGGCGTTTCATCTGTTGTGCCACTGGTTTATAGTACAGCAGCAAAATCAGGGAATGTAGCTTCGGGAGTGGCGTTGGCAGCAGTATCAACTATAGGCTATCTTGGATTTTTATTTGGACCGCCAGTAATAGGCCTGATAGCGCAAAGTTATAGCCTGCGTTGGTCGTTTACGTTAATAGCGATGCTTGGTTTTTGTACCACATTGCTTGCTGGTTTTTCAGCAATAGAAACAAAGGGACATCAATAACAAAGCAGAATACATATATCTTCCGCTTTATTATCATTGAAAATATCCTAACGCACATCATTATTTTCCTGGCATATTTTCAAAAAAAGATGTTTGTCCATTTGGTGTTACCTGCAATATAATTTCTTCGGTTGATCCATTCTTTGTCATGGATACAAAATAATTGATACTGCTTTCTTCTGGAATAAGAGGATACAGATCATTTTCGTTTTCTTCATTGTCTTGATACAAAATGATCTTTTGTATAGAATACTCTTTGTAATATTTGTCGATTGATTTACGTGCAGGAGCTGGCAAATCATTGTATTGCATGGTTTGTGAAGTTCCTGCAAGATTGCCGTCCCAATCGTAAAATGCTTTCATTGCAACTCCGTTCAATGTAAAAGATGCTTCGCTGTAATCACCTACCATATTCCAGTTAACATTGTCTGCCTGTTGAAAATCATATGGAAAGTTTTGTAAAGCCTTGTATGAAGCCTTTTTGCTCTTGGGTGAATGGTCGTTTGTGTTTGCCATTGCTGCGCCTGATAGTAATATTAATGCTGCTGCAGCCAAAAAAATCTTTTTCATATACTGATTTTTAAAGATGATGGAAATTGATTGCTGCAGTACAGACCCCAATAGAAAGTGCGGGTTTACCGGCCGCGTGTTAATCGTTTGTTTTCATATGCACATAAAAAATCCCGTTGCAATTTGCAACGGGATTTCAATGATGTTATATAATTGTTTATTTACTGCCTTTATCTTTCTTTTCTGCTTCATACTTTGCATAAGCATCAGCATTCAATACTTCTCCGGATATTTTTAATTCTAACGGCACATCAATATCTTTTAATTTAACGTACACCGTTTTATCAAAAGTTCCTGCAGCGGCTGCATTAAAACCAGCTTTTATTACGTTGCTCTTGCCTTTTGCAATAGGTTGCTCAGGTTTGGTGGGTGTAGTACATCCACAAGAAGCCCAGGCGTTTTCAATGATTACTGGTTTGTCTGAAATGTTCTGAAAAGCAAAATCATAATTAACAGGAGTTCCCTGTTTGATTTTTCCAAAATCATGTTTTGTTTCTTTGAAGCTCACAAAATCCTGTGCTTTTGGTTTAGCGTCAGTGGTATTTTGAGCTACGGCCCATGAGGTTACTGCGAATGCAGCGAGTGTGAATAACAGTTTTTTCATTATTTAATGGTTTATATTTTTTAATAATTGAACACTTGCATTAGCCGGAGCGGGTTCAGCCGGTGTTTGCCAAACTTCTCCTTTTATAAATAATTGTTTTGTTTTTCCGGAATCGTAAAATATAGTAATGGTTTTTTCGAATGGACCATTTGCAGCCGCGTTATAACCAACGGTTATCTTTTTGGTTGCGCCGGGTGCTACAGGATCGTGATTCCATTCAGGAGTAGTACAACCGCATGATGCCTGCACGTTTTCAATCTGCAGCGGTTCGTTAGTGGTATTTACTACTTCAAATATATGTGTTACTGGCTTACCCTGGGGTATTTTACCAAAGTCGAATTTGGTTTCTTTGATAAGTAAGACCTCTTTGGCTGGTGTAGCTTTTACTTCAGTTTGCGCATGAGATGCAACAGCAATAACAAGTATAAATAAAATGCTGTATACTTTTTTCATAATATTGTTGTTCACTTTGCTTGCTACAACGTTTATGCAAATCTACATATTGTTACTAAACATTGTTAAAAATCGTGATTATTACTAACATTTTTTAACAACGGCGGGTTAACATGTTATTTGCTATATTCAGCCTTATTTTTAAAGCAAAAACACTCAAAATGAAGTATTTAATTATCTTGATGAGCTTATCCTTTATTACTAAGCAAAGTATAGCTCAAAAGGATACTACGGCAGTTCCGTCTCCTGCTTACACGCTGTATCCCCTGCCACAGTTTTCAGTGCTTTTACCTGATAGTACAACCTGGTATACCCAGGCAAGTCTCCCTAAAAATAAAAAAACCGTTGTTATGGTGTTCAGCCCCGATTGTGAACATTGCCAGCACGAAACAGAGCTCCTCAAACAAAATATTGCAAAATTCAAACGCGCTCAATTGTTGATGGTTACGCCTATGCCTTTTGATAAGATGCGCACCTTTTACAAGAAATATGAATTAAGTAATTACAAAAATATAACTGTAGGTTACGATCCTAAATTCTTCTTCAATAATTACTTTAAGATGCGTGTGTTCCCTTTTATTGCTATTTACGATAAGAAGCACACTTTGCTGAAAACATTTGAAGGATCCGCTAAAATGGATGATTTGTTGGAGTATGTTAAATAGTTTATTTTGCCGAATAATTTTTTACTTACTAAAAATACGATTGACTAATGAAAGTAACTGTTGTAGGTGCCGGAGCAGTTGGCGCCACCTGTGCTGATAATATTGCCCGTGCCGGATTATGCGAAGAATTGGTTTTGCTGGATATTAAAGAAGGTCTTGCAGAGGGAAAAGCTATAGATATGATGCAGACTGCCACATTGCTGCGTTTTGAAACCAGGATTACCGGCAGTACCAATGATTATGCAAAAACCAAGGGAAGCGATGTAGTATTGATCACATCTGGTATTCCACGCAAACCTGGTATGACAAGAGAAGAACTCATTGGCATAAATGCAGGTATTGTAAAAAACGTTACTCAAAATATTCTACAACATTCTCCCGACGCTATCATTATTATCATCAGTAATCCTATGGATACGATGACCTACCTGGCGCTTACAGCCAGCGGTTTACCTAAGCAAAGAATAATAGGAATGGGCGGAATACTGGATAGCTCAAGGTTTAAATATTATTTGAGCCAGGCTATTCCTGCATCTCCAAATGATTTGCAAGGTGTAGTAATTGGCGGACACGGGGATACTACCATGATTCCTTTAACAAGATTGGCAACATATAATAGTACACCCGTAAGTGCCTACCTGGATGCTGAAACGCTGAAGAAGATAGCAGCAGATACAATGGTAGGTGGCGCAACGCTCACCGGGTTGTTGGGCACTTCAGCATGGTATGCGCCTGGTGCTTCGGGAGCGGATCTTGTAAAAGCGATAGTGAGAGACGAAAAGAGGTTGTTGCCCTGTTGCGTTTACCTGGAGGGAGAATACGGGCAGAAAGATATATGCCTTGGTGTGCCGGTTATAATTGGTAAAAACGGATGGGAAAAGATAGTTGATTTTAATTTGAATGATGAAGAAAAGGCTTTGTTTTCCAAATCTGCTGACGCTGTGCGCAATATGAATAACGTTTTAAAGACATTATAATTGGGCTAAAATAATTGCCTTTTTAGTACCGATACGTTTATTTTTGCACCCATATCTAAATCCATTAAAGGTAACAGGGTTACAGAAAGCAACTTTTCTGTGGCTACTATGTTTTGCATAAGCATTTGTTCCTGATTTTTTATAAAGAGATCAGGAAGTGGAACTATATCTTCAATATCCTTTGCAACCTTTATTACCAAATCCAAATCCTTAAAAGGTATATAGTACCCACTAAACTATGTTTATGAAGATAATTTTACTCGTAGTAATTACTATTTTTTCAACCCTGTATTCTTATTGCCAATTACCAGGCAACAGAAACCCGCTGATTAATAAAACATTAAGTCCTGTTGAAAATGAACGCATCAGTCCGGAAAAGAATTTAAAAATCAACCCACAATTCAACTGGAATTTAAATCCTTATTCTAACGCAGCTATTAATCCTTCAAGCAATGCGTTGATTAATCCAAAACTAAATACCAAGATCAATCCACATTATAACGAAACGCTCAATCCGCTTCGTTCGCTAAGTTTAAATCCTTTAATGAATGCTAACTGGCGCGGTTTTTATTTGTTTGATAAGAGTGGCACACATACAGGATATTGTGTGATGGCAGACCAGTTGGTAATGCTGAATTTTGATTTGAAAGGTAAATGGACTGGTTACATGGTTTTAACAGATACAAAAACGTATAACTGTTTTGATCTTAAAGATGAATGGACAGGCGTTTTTTGCTGCACCGATTCTGATAGCGGATTAAATATGTTTAACAAGGAAGCGGAGTGGACCGGTGAATTTGCCAAATAATTTCCGCTCAAATTTTATGCCTTTACGGGTAAATGAATGATAAAAAGTAAGCATCCCGTTTATTTTTTATCACATGTTTTTTGATTGTTTTTCTCACCTTACCGTACGATAAAATTCTATCAATGATATAGGCGTTTAAGCTGTACTCCATCGTGGGTTTTATACTTTTGAAATGGCAAGTCCGTTTATCAAATTCAGTATCATCCTATGGTTAAGTACGTTAATTCTCCCTTGAAAATTACAGGCACATTGTTAGCAATAGCAGGTGCAGCCATCTCCGCTTTCTCCTTTGGACAATTTCTTTTTTTAGGAGTATCGGTTATTGCATTAGGTGTTATCATTCATGTTACTGCAGCTATTTTATTCAAATCAGAAATGAGAGCAATTTTCAAAAAAGCATTTGAGTTTGCTTTGGTCCTCTTCATCTTTTTCTTTTGCGCCATTTTGTTAATGGACTATTGGGGCATTATGAAGATCAATCTGTAAGTATTACCTGCATTTATTTTGCTATGGCTGCTTCAGCAATGGCTTGTACATTTTGAAGCTTCATACATTTAAAATGTTTTTTGGGGCAGGTGCGTGTACCATAATTAGAGCAAGGCTGGCAGGGTAAATCCGGTACTATAAAATTGGTATGTTTCGCATTTTGCTGGCTTCCGTAATAAGGCTCCACATCCAGTTTGGGTGAAGTACCACCCCATATTGCCAATACCTTTTTCTGAAATGCGCAGGCGATATACTGTAATCCTGTATCATGTGATATTACAAGTTTCGCCTGGCGGGTGATATCGGCTGATTCATTCAATGAAAACTTTCCACAGGCATTGTAAATTTTTATCGGATCTACAGAAGCAATGGCTTCTCCTTCAGGATTATCTTCTTTCCCTCCCACTAATATAACAGGATGCTCGATCGTTTTACATAACTCCCGTAGTTTGTCTACAGGTAGTTTTTTGGTATAATAGGATGCACCAATTACAATGGCTATATACCCCATTCTATGAGAAAGCGGCAGATCATCTGTTTTTATAACAGCGTCTTTTGGAATAAAATAATCCAATCCTTTGCCATCGTCTTTTATACCCAACGGAAGCAGTGCATTGAGGCATCTTTGCGTAATGTGAATAGCCGGCATGGTATTGATGCGCATTTTTGTAAGCAAAAACTTCTGAATGCTCAGCTTACGGTAGCTCAACCATCTTGTTTTAGTATCTGTTTCAAGGTAAAGCCTGAAGGTGCGGAGGTTTTTATGCAGATCAATAATGTAATCATATTGCTCCGCTCTTATTGCATTGATAGTTGCTGCAAAATCATCTTCGAAATAATGAAACTTATCAATGTATGGATTGGCAATAGTTACTGCCTGAAATTTTTTTTTGGTAAGAAAATGCACTTCGGCTCCCGGCATCTGTTGCTTGAGGCAACGTATAGCTGGGGTTGTTAAAACGATATCTCCTATGGATGATAATCGTATGACCAGGAATTTTAATGGTCTTTTCTTATTAAAAGATGATCCCTTTGCTAATAAACGTGCAGGAGTTGTACCCATCATAACTGCGAAAGTAAATCCCGGAAGCGAAAACCAGTGCAGATTTTTTACCGGCTCTTAATCTATTCTACATAGTTTAATTCTTTGCCAAATGTTTCTTTGGTAAGAATTACGGCAACAGTTCCTATTGCCATAATTACAATGGCAGCTATCCAGCCGCCCGTATAGTAGTCGGTATGTTCTCTTAAAGCTTTAAAAAGAGGAAGAATGAAAACAGCCAGCATACCTCTTACCATATTAGGAACAGTGGTTGCAGCAGTTGCACGTATATTAGTGCCAAACTGTTCGGCGCCCATAGTAACAAAAATGGCCCAGAAACCTGTTCCAAAGCCGAGCCCAGCACAAATCCAATACATACGCATAGCGCTTCCATTCCATTGCACGGTAAAAAACAAAATCATAAAAAATGCGGTGATAGCATAAAATAAGTACAGCGCTTTTTTTCTGCTCCCGAACCATTGGCTTACAAAACCTATTGCAATATCGCCTAAAGAAATAGCAGCATATGCAAACATGATGGCCTTTCCCGGGTCAATTTTTTCGGTGATGCCCATTTTTTTTCCAAACTCGCTGGAGAAAGTTACCAATACGCCTATAACAAACCACGTAGGTAATCCTATTAAAATGGCTGTGATATATTTTTTAAAACGTTCCCCATTGGTAAAAAACATCAGGATATTACCACGTTGCACATCCAGTTGTTTTGCCTGATGAAACATACCTGATTCAAAAACAGATATGCGAAGTATCAACAATACCAATCCTAGTCCACCGCCTATAAAATAACAGGTGCGCCAACTAAAATTCTCTTTCATTATAAAGGCAACTACAGCACCAGTAAGACCAATACCCGCAACCAAAGATGTTGCAATACCTCTTTTTTCTTTGGCAGTTAATTCTGATACCAAAGTAATGCCTGCTCCTAACTCGCCCGCGAGACCTATACCTGCTATAAAACGGATCACTTTATATTGATCTACCGTTTGTACAAAACCGTTTGCTATATTGGCAAGTGAGTACAAAATAATAGAACCGAACAATACACTCAGCCTTCCTTTTTTATCTCCCATAATACCCCACAGAATACCGCCAATCAATAATCCCCACATCTGCCATGTAAGAATCAATTCGCCATCGGTTAATCTCTCCGCCTCCGAAAGGCCTAAATCTATTAAGCTTGGCACGCGAATAATCCCGAACAATAACAAATCATATATATCAACAAAATAACCCAATGCGGCTACAAGTACTGTAATGCTGAGAACAGAAGTGGAGGCTTTTGATTGAGACATGCAAATTCGTTTTACGCCTTAGGAGTTTCTTCTTTTTTTCTGCCAAAAAACAATTTCCAGAATACGGGCAATGTAGTAACAAGTATAATAATAATCACAATTGCTTCCAGGTGATCTTTCAATTCAAAACCAAATTGTTTTCTTACCCAAATCTGTAAAAAATGCCCGGCAAATATCATGCTGATCACCCAGGCAACGCAACCGATGATATTGTAAAACATAAATTTCTTTCTTTCCATATCTACAATGCCGGCTACTATAGGCGCAAATGTTCTGATGATAGGTAAAAATCTTGCAAATACAATGGCACCACCGCCATGCTTTTCAAAAAAATCATGCGCATCATGCAGGTATTTCTTTTTAAACAAAAAACGGTCTTTCCAATGAAACATAGAGGGGCCTATTTTTTTGCCAAACCAATAACCCACCGTATTGCCTAATATGCCCATCAGCGAAATTAAACCCACCAGTAAGAAAAGGTCAACCCACTCATTGTCGATTCCGCTAATACCGATCGCTTTAAAAAATTCATGCATCAGGTTGGTACTGTATATACCGGCAACAAACAACAAGCTATCACCCGGAAGAAAAAATCCAACAAACAAACCGGTTTCAGCAAAAACAATGAACAGCAATAACCACAACCCTCCGTTTACTATATAAAACATAGGGTTCAGTAAATCTTTCCAGGTAAAATTTTTATGAAGATTTATAACAGGCTTGTTTTTTAAAGCGGTAGCGTTTGTAATGATATCTTCATAGCCAGCAGCGCTTAACTGTATAGAATCGGTTGGCGTAACACTTATTACCGCAAATCCTCTTTCATCAGGAGTATACACGGTAGATTTACCTGCAACGGTAACGGTAATATTGTGGGGCCATTCTTCGTACTGGTTCTGAAATTTTAATGAAACATCTTCCTGTGCAAAAACAATAAAACCCGATAAAACACCTATAACCAAACCAATAAATCTTCTCATCATAAACTAGTATTGATATTTTTTAAGCAGGCAGCAAAATTGCGATATCCCGGGAAATAATGACCGGTTTTAATCAGTTTAATTTAATTGCTTGTAAAATAAGAAAAAAAGCGGTTTAAGCATTAATTGGCTTTAAAAGCTAATGCTTTTTTATCATCAAACTCTCCTTCAGACCGGGCGATAACGCAGCTTGCAAGCGTATTACCTATTACGTTTACAGAAGTTCTTGCCATATCCATTAGTTCATCAATGCCATAAATTGCCATAATAGGCCATAATGGTAATTTAAAAGTAGATGCAGTTGCAATTAAAATAACCAACGATGCACGGGGTACTGCGGCAACACCTTTGCTGGTTAATATTAAAGATAACCCAATCATAAACTGTTCACCAAAAGATAAGGGTATGCCTGCCGCCTGTGCTACAAATACTGATGCGAGTGAAAGATATAATGTAGTACCATCTAAGTTGAATGTATAGCCTGTGGGTATTACAAATGATACAATCCTGCGCGGCACGCCAAACTTTTCCATATTTTCTAAAGCAACAGGTAATGCAGAATCGGAGCTGGTAGTAGCAAAAGCAATAGAAACCGGCTCTTTTATGGCCTGTATAAATTGTTTTAAAGGAACCTTTGCAATGAATAGGGCAATGGGTATAAGTATTACTATTATAAAAGTAAAAAGGGCGAGATATAATGTTAGTAATAACAGGAAAAGATTCTTAAGTATATCAATACCTAAATGGCCAACTGTAACCGCAATTGCCGCTCCAACACCAAAAGGAGCGAAGTACATAATCATTTTTGTAAAACGGAACATTGTTTCTGCAAGGCTCTCTGCAAAAGCAAGCATCGGCTTTTTTTTCTCATCGCTCAGCAAAGCAAGGGCAATACCAAAAATTACACTGAATACAACAATGGGTAAAACATTTCCATCATAAATAGATTTGATAATGTTCTCCGGAAAAATATCAATAATATGATCCTGCCATGTTTTGCCCGGGGCATCAGGTAATTTATCTATCAGGTGTGGAGGATAAGCAATATTTGCGCTGTCAAGCACAGCTAATATTTTTTCCTGCATGAGCTTTTCGCTTGATACCGGTAATTCCTTCAGCAGCGATGCGGGTACTTTTATTCCTTCGCCGGCTTTTGTGATATTAATAAAAATGATACCGATGGTAAGTGCAGCTGTGGTTACTATTTCGAAATATAAAATAGATTTCCAACCCATTCTGCCAACCTGTTTTAAATTGGAGTGACTGGCAATACCAACCACTAATGTTGCAAACAAAAGGGGTGCTACAATTGTTTTTACAAGCCGCAGAAATATCTTACTTAAAAACTGGAGATTGGGAGTAAAGTGTGGAAAGTCGAGACCAATTTCTACCCCTATAGCCATTGCTACTAATATCCACGTGGTTAAAGATCTTTTTTTCAACGCGAATAAAATAAGGCTTGCTACTACCAACCAGCGAAGCGCAAAAAGAATTTGATGGGATAATTGGATCCAGCCTTCAAGCGATACAAAGTGTATAATAGCAACAACAGTAAATAAAATAAAAGACAAAATGCCCGTGTTGCGCGTATTCATATATTAAAACTGTAAAGTTTCAAAACTAACAGAAAGTTTATTGCAAATGAAAAGAAATCATCTTTTTAGTAATTTATATGTACAAAAATTACCGGTTTTCATTTGTTTTGGTGGGAATTGATTATTTTTCAATCTCATTATCAGGAAACATCATTCATAATTTATACCCACAATATGAGCTTATTTGTAAAAAAACCACTTGCCGGATTGATAGCAGAAGCTTCAGAAACAGGATCACATAGTTTAAAACGTACACTTGGTCCCTGGGCGCTGGTGGCTTTAGGCATAGGAGCTATTATTGGCGCTGGTTTATTTTCCATTACGGGAGGAGCGGCAGCAAACCAGGCAGGTCCTGCTATTACGCTCTCATTTGTGGTAGCTGCTTTGGGTTGTGCTTTTGCAGGTTTGTGTTACGCTGAATTTGCTTCTATGATTCCTGTTGCCGGTAGTGCTTATACATACAGTTATGCCACCATGGGTGAGTTTATTGCGTGGATTATTGGGTGGGACCTGGTGTTGGAATATGCAGTGGGTGCAGCAACGGTAAGTATCAGTTGGAGCAGGTACCTGGTAAAATTTTTAGAAGGATTTGATGTGCATTTGCCAACGGCATTAACTGCAGGTCCTTGGGATAATGGGATGGTTAATTTACCCGCAGTTTTTATTGTAATATTAATGAGCCTGTTGTTGATAAAAGGTACCCAGGAAAGCGCATTGATTAATGCAATTATAGTGGGATTAAAAGTGGCTGTTGTATTGATCTTTATTTTTCTTGGATGGAAATATATTAATAAAGCAAACTATGATCCGTATATACCTGCCAATACAGGCACCTTCGGTGAATTTGGATTTAGTGGAATTATACGAGCCGCAGCTATTGTATTTTTTGCCTATATAGGGTTTGATGCAGTGAGCACTGCAGCGCAGGAAGCAAAAAACCCTAAGAGGGATATGCCGATTGGTATACTAGGATCGCTGGCAATATGTACCGTTCTTTACCTGGCATTTGCACATGTAATGACGGGTGTTACTAACTATACTTCGTTTAAGGGGCAGGATGGTATTGCGCCTGTAGCGGTTGCTATTGAACATATGGGTACACCTGATGCATCGGGCGTTATTCATGCAGATTACCCATGGTTGAACCGTGCTATTATCGTAGCTATTCTTGCTGGGTATGCTTCTGTAATATTGGTGATGTTGCTGGGTCAAAGCCGTGTGTTTTTCAGTATGAGTAAAGATGGATTATTACCCGGAGTTTTTTCAAGTGTTCACCCCAAATATCAAACACCCGCCAGGAGCAACCTGTTATTCATGTTAGTTGTTAGCATATTTGCCGCATTTATACCTGCAAGGGTAGTAGGAGAGATGACGAGCATAGGTACACTATTCGCTTTCATCCTGGTGTGTATTGGTGTTTGGGTAATGAGAGTAAAGATGCCTGAAGCGCCTCGGGCGTTTAAAACCCCACTTGTGCCTCTGGTACCTATCATAGGAATTTTTACCTGCTTTTTTATGATGGCCTTTTTACCATTGGATACGTGGATCCGTTTAATAGTTTGGATGATTATAGGGTTTGATGTGTACTTATGGTACGGCGTTAAAAAGAGCCACCTGTCATCGGGATTGCCCGGCACAATAGCACAGGGAAACAAAGTTGTGGGTGCTTGTGGATTGATATTATCTGTATTGTTATCTGTAGTTGCGTTTATACATCACAGTCAGTCGGGCGGAGATGATGCAGGATTGTTCTATTTCTCGCTGATATTTGCTGCTATACAGGGTATATTTTTTATTATGAGACTCGCGAAAAAGTAGTGTTAATGATATGCATGTTTTTAAGATGGTGTACATATTGTGTGTACACCATTTTATTTTTCGCAGCCTGTTTCTTTTAGAACAGTTGAAAAATGTAAGGTTGATCTGTTTGTAAATATTAATTTGTTGTCAACCTGTTCTGCATCGCCGTGCCCTTCCAGGAATGTATGTTCTTTTTTCAGAAATACTACTTCACGCACAGAACTTACTCCTTCCGATACAAAACTATAATCTGCCAGCAAAGTATCGCCTTTCATTTCACCTTGTATAGTTCCTGTATTTTTATCTTTCTCGTAAAAGTCATAAGAAAGTTCTCCTGTTACCAGGTTGTCTTTTATATCTACGTGCAATAGTATACTGTCTTTATTATTGATATAAGCGTAACAATGAGAACCTTCATTTAGGGTTGCGGGCGTTTGATCCTTTGTATCCTTATTATCTGAATTATTGCAGGAAAAAAAGAATAATACAATAAATATCGTAAGAGAAAAACTACATTTCATGCGCCTGTATTTTATGTATGCTTTAAATTGTAGAAGATATCAAATGTAATATTTATAAATGATTGAACACGTTTTGACGTTCCGGATAACCAGGTTCATTACCGAAACAACAGAAGCCAGGACTTTTGTGCTGGAAGAGATCAACGGGGAGAAAGTAATATATAAATCCGGTCAATTTCTTACACTTATTTTTAATGAACATGGACATGAAGTGAGGCGCTCGTATTCTATTTCTTCCACACCAGGAATAGATCCTTATATATGCATAACTGTTAAGCGGGTGTATAACGGATCTATATCAAGGCTTTTGCTGGATCATTATAAAGAAGGAGATGTGCTTACGGCATTGGCACCATCAGGTAAGTTTGTTAGTGACGAAAGTGCTAAACTTGATAAAGATATTTTCTTATTCGCTGCCGGAAGTGGCATTGTGCCTGTATTGAGCCTGCTTAAAGACATGTTATACAATAGGGCAGCTTCTTCGGTATTTCTTTTTTATCAAAATCATTCAGCGCAAGAAACTATTTTCAGAAAAGCGATTCAACAAATGGCAATCGAATTTTCCGAAAAATTTACATGGTTTGATTTTGTGAGTACCCGCATGGAAGTGACAAGCCAAATGCGCAGGATGAACAATGAAACATTAGAAGCGTTTGTGCCTGCACATATGAAATATGATAAAAGCAGCGCTGAGTTTTTTATCTGTGGGCCTATATCTTTTATGCGTATGTGCCAGTTCACACTTATTTTCATGGGGTTTGCACAGCAACAGATAAAACGGGAATATTTTGTAATAGATACAGCGCCTCCTCCACCGTTGATTGTAAATCCATTGCCACGAAATATAACAATAAAGGATTTGAGGTCACCAGTTTCTTTTATCTCCTCATTTCCTAAAACGATATTACAATCGGCATTAGACAATCATATTAAATTGCCGTATAGCTGTAAAGGCGGAAAGTGCTCTACCTGTGTGGCAAAATGTATCAGTGGCGAAGTGGTGTTAAGCATGAATGATGTTTTAACCGAAGAAGATTTAAGAAAAGGATTGATACTGACCTGTGTAGGATATGCGGTTACAGATGTAGTGTTAAGTTATGAGGTGTAATCATCCGGGAATAAGCAAGCCATTTGCATTACATATTTTCATTAGAAAACGATAGGGGCAATAAAAAGCGCACATCTTCTATAATATAAATCTCACCTGTTTGCCCGGCAAGAAGTAACCTTATGGGTTTGTTTTGCTGTATCTGGTATTCCAACAGGCTTTGCCTGCATATGCCACATGGCGCTACCGGTTGATTATTCTTATCATTTTTTTTATTATGATAACTGATGGCTATTGTGTCTATATCAGCATGCTTGTATATTGAAGAAATGGCTGATAATACAACCCGTTCTGCGCATAACCCTGCGGGTGAGGATGCGTTTTCCTGGTTGGAACCTGCCACTATTTCTCCATTTTTCAATAAAGCAGCGGCTCCAACATTAAATTGAGAATAAGGCGCATATGCATTGGCTGTTTCTTCACGTGCTGCTCTTAACAGTAATCTATCTGTTTCTGTTAATTGCTCAATTGAATCAACAACAGTATAATAAAAATTGATTTCTTTTTTTTTCAATAATGGTTCAATTTTTATCGGAGCGTTCAAACGAACAGTTTTTTATTTAATAGAACGGAATAATCTCTTCCATCTTGGACCACCATCCCAGCTAAACCAGATAAGAGAAGCTTTACCCACCAGGTGGTCTTCAGGAACAAATCCCCAGAATCTTGAATCCTGTGAATTATGCCTGTTATCACCCATCATCCAGTAATAATCCATAGCGAACGTATATTGGTTGGTCTCCTTTCCATTGATGATAAACTTACCATTGGTTTCTTCCAGCTTGTTATGTTCATATACTGAAATAACCCGCCTGTAAAAAGGAATATTTTCTTTTGTGAGCGTAATGGTTATTCCTTTTTTGGGAATCCATACGGGTCCATAAAAATCCTCGCTCCATTTGTACTGGGTGGTATCTCGTGGAAATACCTGTGGCGTAAAACTTATTATCTGTTTTGTTACACTTTCTACGTATGGAAGCTTTTTCATGCGTTCTGCTTCTTCTGCGGTGAGTGTAATTTCGTATGTATTACTGCTAAGCGCCTTGTACTGTCCACGCTCACTATCCATTTCTACATTAAAATCATTTTTTAAAACATCTTCATCCAGCACTTGTCCCTTTGTTTTTACATCATATTTGGTAGCCGAATTTGGTGGAACATATGCAGGTTGTCCATTTACATAAAGGATAGCTTCTTTTAGTTGAATAGTATCACCCGGAATACCAACACAACGTTTAATAAAATTCTCGCGTTTGTCTACTGGTCGTACTATAATGTCGCCCCTTTCCATAATAGCTTCCCTGTTATCGGCATATTGATCGTGCAAAGCATCATAATAGCTGTAGTTTGATTGATATTCACCAACAACTGTATCTCCAACAGGATAGTTAAATACGGTTACATCATTTCTTTCAACGGCAGTTGACCAGATTCTTTTATAAGGAAGTTTGATCCACTCCAGGTATGATTTGGTATTAACGATAGGCGCAGTATGATGTACAAAAGGTATAGCCAGCGGCGTGTTTGGAAGACGTGGTCCATAACTCAGTTTGCTTACAAACAAAAAGTCATTTACCAATAAAGTCTTTTCCATGCTGCCCGTAGGAATAACATATGCTTCAAAAATAAAAGTGCGTATAATGGTTGCGGCTACTACCGCAAAAACACCGGCATCAATCCATTCTCTTGCAGAAGATTTTTTGTAATTCTTTACGACAGTATTTCCTGCATACCGTTCATTTTTTGAAAAACCGAGATAGGGGAAATATAAAAAGGGAAGAAATACTGCTGCCGCGTGGTGCAGCAAAGAAAATCTTCCGAAATGTTCAACAAATTTGATATAGATCCATATGCTGATAAACTGTCCAATAATCGGAATGAACTGCAGGAAAAACCAATATTTTTTTAAAGGCATTTTTTCCACCATCAACCAGGTATTGTAATAGGGTATAAGCGCTTTCCACGGATCAATGCCCGCTTTTTTAAACATACCATACAAACCAATATGAAACCCAATAGTACAAACAATAAAAATGATCCAGCCCATGCTTGAAACTTTATATTTTAGAAGTTGCCAAAAATAGTATAAAACATTGATTATGCAGATATGTCGTTATATGAGGTAAAATGTTACAAAAGGCAATACTCAAAGTTGTTAAACATACTTAACAAAAAAGGTGATAGCCAAAGACTATCACCTTAAATATAACCAACTGCAGAAATTATAATTTGATAAACTGTAATACCCTTTTGTGTTTGTTTCCTACAATAACCTGTACCACATAGGTTCCACCAGAGAAATGAGAAACATTGAGAGTTCTGCTCATTTTTTCATCGGTGTTCTTTATGAACTGCTGTTGTGATAAGCGTTGACCCTGCAATGAATATAATGTTATACTTGCTTTGCCTTTTGCTTTGCCAGTAATCCATATGGTAACATTGGAACGTACCGGATTAGGTGTAAGTACCGCATCAAGCATCTTCAGGTCATCTTGTTTAACCACGGGAGTATCAACAACCGGTTGAGATTTCCGTGGCAGACCCTGAGGACGTGTGTATTTAAGCATCCATTGGTATACGTTCAAACTATCAGTGCTTATCCAGAATTTAGTTAAAGGATTAAATGTTTTTGTCCATGCATCAGTACTTGCTGCTCCAGAAGTATCCAGGATAGTAAGTTTTGCAGCAGGATTTGGAGGCGTGTTGAGGTTAATAGAGTCAACAAATAGCTTCATATTGCTACGTGATGTGTATGAAACCGGATCGTTATAGTTGCTGGACACCCATATTGGTAAATTTGCCGATTGCACATTTGCAACCCTACCGGTTCCCATTACCAATGGCGTAGCGTGGGTTGGTCTCACAAGTAAGGAGGCTGCAGTTTTACTGGCTCCTATATCACCAATATAAAACCAGCCAATTATACCACCCTGACTCATACCAGTTACATAAATTCTGGTTGTATCAACCCTGTATAACTTCTTGCATGTGTCTATCATCGCTTGTACGGCAGTGTTAGATCCGGCAGTGGTATTAAACTGAGGAGAAATAACAATAAACGAGAAGTCTTTTCCATTTACATTGAGAGATGCAGGGAATTTGCCTTCCCGTATTAATTTTGGAATGCCTCGTTTTGTTACCGTATCTAATTTTGCCTGCGAACCATTACCCATTTCTTCAACTGCATGTAAAAATATCAGTAGCGGATATTTTTTTGCTGTATCAATATCATAGTTTACAGGCAATGATTGAAGATAACCTCCAATAACCACTGTATCAGGAACCGATAATTTATAAATTCGCTTGGTGATTTTTGTTTGCGTTTGTGTACTTACCAAAACAGTATCACGTGCAGTAGTGCCGTCGGTATGTGTAACTTTCAGCTCAAATCTGTAGCTGCCTGTATCAATGCCTGTTACTGTTGTCAGTGAATCCGTAGTATGAGTAATTGTTCCCGCAGAAGGCCCGGATATTTTGGTCCATAACCATGCAGTTATTCTACCCTGGCGTGCGGTAGATTTATTACCATCCAGGGTAATAGTGCTATTGCCTGGAAAAGTAATAGCTTGATCGGGGCCTGCATTGGCAACAAGTTTTTTATTGGTGTATTGCAACATCCACTCATATATATTCAACTGTCCATCCGGTTTGATGGCTGGATTATAGGACCTTGTCCATGCATCATGCATTGAAGAACTGCTGGTTTGTTCAGCGCCTGTAAATATTTTTACTTTAAATGGAGGAACCGGTTTGGGAGTATATGCATTATAATAATTCTGTAAAGAAAGCAGACTATCTTTTTTTGCCAGAGCATCATCGGTATTGTTAAGCCCCCATATAGCCATATTAGCTGCTGCTGGTGTTGCAACTGCGGCAGCGGATGGAGAATTATATATACCATCCAGTTGGCCGGCGCAAACCAGTACTTCGGCAGCGATCTTGTTGGTAAACGTAGATGAAAGAGAAATAGTTCGCCAAGATATTAAGCCGCCCAGGCTTAACCCGGTTAAATATATCCGGGTAGTATCAACACGATAATTTGCAACAGCATAGTTAACCATTGCGGGAATAAAAGTTGTGTAATTAGTATAGGTTGAATATTGAGGAGATAAAACAATAAAAGAAGATGTTTTTCCATCCACTGTAAAGGAATTTGGGAACTGCCCATTCTTAATATATTCAGGGAGTGCAAGGTTCGCTACCGCATCTAATGCATCGCTGCGGGTTGAACTTGGCAATTGCTCGCCACTACCGTGCCAGAAAATAATTAATGGATATTTTTTGGAAGTATCTGTTGTATAGTCAACGGGTAAAGATTCCCAATAGCCTCTGATTTGTGAGGCATTTGTAATTTGTGGCTCCCCTGAGCCATTCACATATTTTTTTGTTTGTGTTTGTGTTTGCGAGAATAATAAACCAGAATAAAAAACAGCGCATACAATTAAAAAAGCCGTCTTGATTTTCTTATGAAAAGAGTAATGTCTATACATAGTTGTCGATTTTATATTTAGCAATAAGAATTCCTGCCACATATTTTAAGTGGCTAAAAGGAAGAGATGGGGGATGAGGCAATAAGAAATTGGAGGAGTAGATGCACTTACTGACTATAAAAGTAAATGATCCTAATTAATTTACAACGCTATGGCATTAACTATTTATTAATTAAAATTCAATAAGAGTAATGATTACGCATTGGTAGGTAATAACACTTATTTTTATTTCAAACGTAATACTTATGTCATTGAAACGTCAATGATGATTTTAAGGGTTAAAGAATTTTTTATGAATTATTCTACAGTATAAAATATCTTCCTTCTTTAACTTATATGTGATGGCGTTATATTGGCTGAAGCAGTTTTCTGATATTTAATCCGTAAATTATTGTCATTACTTTTTCATTTAAAAATGTGCCGATAAAACAATTTTGAATAAATGTAATTAATTGATAATAATCTTGAGTTGCGTATCTCTTTCAGTTTGTTGAACATACTAACATCTAAACAAAAAAGGTGATAGCCAATGACTACACCTTATGTAAAACCTTATTAAATTAAAGTGAATAAAAGCATTCAAATATCAAGGGAGTCGTAATAAGCTAGGCTAAAAATCAAATAATATTTTTGAGAATCATAGATATTTCTTCTGCGCTGTGATATACCATAAAATGTCTTCCTGATTGAATAGTGTGTGTGGGATTTACATTGGCTATCGGAAATACCTTATCGTTGCTTCCATGCAGGTGATAGGTATTGGGATGTATCCATTCGTTCTTCCAGTTGAGAATCTGGTGGATTGACCATTTCAGATAATCAGGATTTATGTTTTCTCTGTATTCCTGTACAAGTTTTTTTCTTCTTTTGAAACAGCACCGAGAAAATAATTTTCAATGGGTGCAATTAGTTTTAACTGATGTTTACCAGGCAGTTTTCCCTCGGGAATAAGATGATCTAATTTTGAATTACCTGCCGCTTTCATCCATGCAGGCAGTTGATGATACGTTTGAATGCTGGAGATGAGCACTAATTTTTCAACGGGTATTAATTTTGATATTTCGGAGCTTATCATTCCGCCAAAGGAAACCCCCACTAATGTAAAAGGAGCATCTGTTTCAATTCTTTTACTCATGCGCAGTGCATAGTCTGCCAACGGTTCGTCTTTTGCGGGAATCAGCCATTGCAGGTAATGTACTTTTGCATCGCCCCAATTTATTTTACTGAAAATTCTTTCATCGGCTCCCAAACCACAAATACAATATACCGTTTTCACCGTTACTTTATTTACTGGGAATAACGTAAGTTTTTACATCTTCTTCACTGATGCTTTTTCCAGACAGGATAACAAGCCGTTCCACCACATTTCTTAATTCCCGGATATTACCTGTCCAGTTATTTTGTTGCAAAGCTTTTAAAGCTTCTGCATCAATTGCTTTTTTTGCAATGCCATATTCTGTGCATATGTCTGAAAGAAATTTATCTACTAATAATGGAATATCGTCTTTACGATCATTCAAAGAAGGAACATGAATGATGATAACACTCAGGCGATGATATAAGTCGAGGCGAAATTGTTTTTCATCCACTTCCTGTAGCAGATCTTTATTGGTAGCTGCAATTACTCTTACATCTACATTAATGTCTTTATCTCCACCAACTCTGGTTATTTTACCTTCCTGTAAAGCCCTTAATACTTTTGCCTGTGCATTCAGGCTCATGTCTCCAATTTCATCCAAAAACAAAGTACCGCCATGCGCCTGTTCAAACTTTCCGATGCGTTGTTTCACAGCAGAAGTAAAGGAACCTTTTTCATGCCCAAACAATTCGCTCTCTATTAATTCACCAGGAATAGCAGCGCAGTTTACTTCAATAAGCGGACCTTTAGCACGATTACTTTTTTCATGGATCCAGCGTGCCACCAATTCTTTACCTACACCATTCTCACCCATAATCATTACTCTTGCTTCTGTTGGCGCTACTTTATCAATGGTTTCTTTTATTTTTAAAATGGGAGCAGATTCGCCAATCATTTCTTCCACCTTCGATGCCTTTCTTCTCAACACTTTTGTTTCTGTAACCAGGTCGGTTTTATCCATTGCATTTCTGATGGTGATCAACAACCTGTTGAGATCCGGTGGTTTGGATACATAATCATATGCACCTTTCTTAACAGCTTCCACTGCTGTTTCAATAGTGCCATGACCAGAAATCATAATAATAGGTATATCAGGATTTACTTCACCTGCTTTATCCAGAAATTCCAAGCCATCAATTTTTGGCATTTTAATATCACACAATACCACATCGTAGTTTTTCTCTTTAAATCTTTTAAGCCCTTCTTCTCCATCACCTGCCTCATCTATCTTATAACCTTCATAAGATAAAATTTCTCCCAGGGTTTTGCGGATTGCTTTTTCATCATCAATGATAAGAATATTCGACATATAGTAACAGGTTCTGTGTTTTTATAAATTGTTAGGAAATGTTTAACTCAGATGTATATGGATAAGGAAATGGCAGCATCTTATCCATCATTTACTCAAAAATAAGGAATTATGCTGTTGCCTCTTTTATTCAGTCACTTAATGTATGTTATATTTTATACATCGCAAACAAATATTCATCATGTAATTGCAAATGAAAGTAATAGTATTCAAGTGGTTAATCAAATTCCACTACCACATGGTTTTGTGCGGATACCGGTTGCTGAGTCGTCGTTTGCAGGTTGGTTGCGGCATATAAAGCTTAAAGCAAGTAAGACAGTATATCTCTACAATGGTCTGCCAAAGCAGAATCAGTCAGCCCAATTTGCTGTGCTGGATATTCCAGTAGGGAATAAAGATTTGCAACAATGCGCAGATGCGGTAATGCGGTTACGGGCAAGTTATCTTTTTGATCAGAAAAAATTCACTGAAATTATTTTCAAAGATAATGCTGGCAAAAATTATAAATATACCGCAGGAGATGATGCTGTTGCTTTTCAGCATTATCTTGAAAAAGTTTTTGCTTATTGCGGCACATTATCATTAAATGCTCAACTGAAGGAAGTTAATAATATAAACGATATTTCAGCAGGTGATGTTTTTATTAAAGGTGGAAGTCCGGGGCATGCCGTAATTGTATTAGATGTTGCCATAAATAAACGAGGAGAAAAAATTTACCTGATAGCACAAAGTTATATGCCGGCACAGGATATACATATCCTCGTTAATCCTGTTTACGCTGCCATAAGCCCATGGTACAGAGTAAATGCAGATAAAAAAATTGTTACTCCTGAATGGGTGTTTAATGCTGCAGAATTAAAACAATGGTAGTTGTTTATGCATCCTGTAACGAAATAAATTTTTTCCTGTTTCCTTTTCATACATCAGTTGCGTGTTATCTTTATCCCTTTATTATATATTATGAAGAGACTTGTTTTTGTTACCGGCGCAACTTCTGGATTTGGCGAGGCTTGTGCTATAAAATTTGCAGCAGAGGGTAATGACATAATTATTACAGGTAGGAGAGAAGATCGCCTGGTGTCGCTTAAAAAAAGTATTGAAGAAAAATATTCCGTTGATGTATTACCGTTAGTTTTTGATGTTAGAAAAAGGTCTGAAGTTTTTCATGCAGTAGCATCTCTTCAAGACAAATGGCAAAATGTAGATATCCTCATCAATAATGCGGGATTGGCCTTGGGCAGAGATTTTTTTGATGAAGCTGATATTGACGAATGGGATAATATGCTTGACACTAATGTTAAAGGACTCTTGTATGTTTCAAAAGCTTTGCTCCCTTTATTTATACGACAGGGGAGGGGCCATATAATCAACATTGGGTCGGTAGCAGGGAAAGAAGTGTATGAAAAGGGTAATGTGTATTGCGGGAGTAAATTTGCAGTGGATGCTGTGAGCAAAAGTATGCGGATTGATTTATTGCGACATAATATTAAAGTTACCGCTATTCACCCTGGTGCCGCAGAAACCGAGTTTTCAATGGTTCGTTTTCATGGTGATGAAAGTAAAGCAAAAGCTATATATGATGGACTTAAACCTTTAAGTGCCAGTGATGTAGCAGATGTTATTTATTACTGTACCACTTTGCCGGCACATGTATGCATCAATGATTTAGTAGTTTGCCCCACCCAACAGGCTGATGCCATTTATTTTAACAGAAAATAATTTAGGCAACAAATTTGCGTTGATAAAGTAGCTATTAGATATTTAATCTGCCTGTTTATTTTGATGATGTCAAGATCATTTTAAAGCAGCCGGAGAATATTCATCCAACCCTCAAAACTTTATTAATGAAAAAAGCTCTTTTCTCCATATTCGGATCGGTGTTTTTTCTTGGCATAGTCACGTCATCTTTTGCACAAACAGATAATGTAATTAAGATAAGCCCTTGTAGTGCTGAGTCTATTCAAAAACAGGCAGACAGCGTAAAGCAATTGTTAGGTAACAGTGGTTTTTCTATATTGCGGGAAGCTTCTATAACAATGGAAAGTGAATATGAGATTCCTGTAATAGTACCGATGACCGAAGGGGTATTGTATCAATTTGTTTTTATAGGGGATGTAAAGTCAAACACATATGAGGTTAGAATGTATGACTATAGTGAAAAGCAAGTAGTTTACCAAAAGAAGAGATGGGGAGATGTAGACGGAAACGTTATAAGCTATTCTTACATT
Organism: Agriterribacter sp.; assembly: GCA_047600465.1. Lineage (GTDB taxonomy): Bacteria > Bacteroidota > Bacteroidia > Chitinophagales > Chitinophagaceae > Agriterribacter. The sequence continues at coordinate 122,138 of JASGKU010000003.1, read as the reverse complement.
CCAAAAACTTCGGAATATCATATGATAAAACCATCACAGGTAAACAGTCTTCAGAAGAAAAATTTATGTGGATATGTGATGTTGTTTAAGAAATCTACTGATTCAGAAAAGTCAGCGAAATAAAATATTACAAGAACAGAAATGAAAAGGGCGTGTCAAATTTGATACGCCCTTTTCATTTAATTTATACTGAGAGGAAATTTAAATCTGTTATCCTTTTTTTGCTTTTTTCATTTTAGCTTTTGGTAACGCGGGTTTAACGCTTTTGCTTTCCGGTGATGACATAGCTTCTGCAAGCTTTACAGCGGCATAGGCATTTATAATTCCACCTGATCTGCACAATTCTGACATTTTTACATCTTCGTCTGTTCCTGGTTTTTTAACCTTGATATCAGTAATACGCGTTGCCGATTTTTCAATAATCGATTTAATCTGAACTGCGTTGAGATTAGGAAAATAAGACATCAAAAGCGCCGCCATTCCTGCCACTACCGGGCTGGCCATGCTTGTTCCCTGTAAATTTCCGTATTGATTACCACCAGGAAGGGTAGAATAAATTTTTACCCCAGGCGCAAAAACATCAACAGATCTTTTACCATAATTAGAAAAAGAAGCCGTTATACCTCCTGCAAGAGGATCTCCACTTGCGCCCACTGTAATCCAGTTAGTTGCTTTTGTGGCAGTATCATTGTTATAATAATTGTTTGGAAAATTATCATTTACATCTACATCTTTTGCATCATTGCCGGCAGCATGAACCAGTAATACCCCTTTTGATTCAGCATACTTTACAGCGTCATCTACCCACTTCTTTTCAGGTGAAAGGCTTTTGCCAAAACTCATATTTACTACTCTCGCCCCATTGTCTGTTGCATAACGTATTGCATTTGCAATATCTTTATCATGCTCATCTCCGTCAGGAACAGCTCTTATCATCATCACTTTCACATTGTCAGCTACTCCATTCATGCCTATGCCATTATTTCTTACAGCCCCAATAATCCCTGTCACATGTGTTCCATGCATAGGAGTGCCTGCCATTACATCACTATTCCCATAATACCTGTCATTAATATCGTCGTAATTATCTTTTACTATTTCTCCTCTGTAATCTTCAGGTTCCTGCATAACGGCGTCTTTTTTTGATTTTTCACCATTATAGAATTCATTAGTGATTTCAATAAGCTTTTTGCTGCTCAGATCATTTGCCTGGAATCCCTGGAATAATGATTTTATGGTAATGGCGGCAATCCGTTCATCATCAGTAGTGGGCTTCAATTGCTGCAGATCATCCCAGGTATATTCACTCTTTTTGAACACAACTTGCAGAACACTGTCCGACCAGGGCATTTTTTCCACAATATTCTTTAAAAACATCACATTCAGGGATGCTTCTTTGGCTTCACCTTCAATTCTGTCTTTTACTATTCGGTATAATTTAATTTCTTGCTTTTGATCTGGTGTTGCGGCTGAATCTGACGGAATGGTACTGCCATACTTTTTCTTTAACTTATAGTATACTCTGGCAGCTTCATAAGAGTCCTTATTTACATTTCTTCCATCTTTTCCGCCTAAAAAATTCCAGCCATATACATCATCTACATAACCATTATTGTCATCATCAATTCCATTTCCAGGAATCTCTTTAGGATTGTGCCATAATATCGGCTTCAAATCTTCATGAGTTGTATCTACGCCTGAATCTATTACTGCTACAATTACGGGAACACTCTTTTTGCCCTTCAGAAGTTCTGCATACGCTTTTTCAACATCTATTCCATAATATCCATCTCTCTGTAAGTCGAGCAGATGCCAGCCTTTGGGAACATCCTTAACCGAAGTTTGCGCAGATGCCAGGCTAGCCATAGCTATACTTAACACAACCAACAAGCTTGTTTTCTTCATGTAATGATTTTTTTTGAATGACAAATTTGAATAAAAAAATTAATATACCGCTTACCGGTTAACACAATTTGATTTTTACATACTGCAAGATAGACGCCTAAAAAAAATGTCAGGGTTAATTTCCCTGACATTTTATAGTATTCTTAACTAAACTACTGTAATATTCGCATCGATACCTTGCTGATGTTTATCAGCTCTTTTCCTTCTTCAACCGGTTTAACGGTTATCTGACTGTTGTTCACTCCTAAATCTTTAAAGTAATTGCTTATTCTTTCAGTTGGAGCTTTTGTACCGCTGTTCTCATTTGCACTTCCTTCAATTTCTACTTTTGCATCTGAATTACGAACTAATATATCTGTTATCTGAAGTACAACATTAAAATCTTCTGTTGATAATGTTTTGCTATCTGCCTGGAAACTTACAACATAAGCATTATTGTTGTTCTGGTTTTCTGTAGTGGCTACAGTTTCAGCAGCTTCGCTGGTTGAAACCGGGCAACCAAAATTATCAGCGCTACCTTTTTCGAGAGGACATCTGTCTTCTTCATCATTTACTCCATCTGCATCGCTATCAGGAACAGGGCAACCTTCAAATCTTGCAACACCAGCTACACCAGGACATTTATCTTCTACATCAAACACACCATCATTATCATTATCAAATGTTGCGTTATCTGCAACAGTACTTACATGTTCATTTATTGTAGCTTCAGCTATAGGGGTTGTTGATGTATACGCTTCTTCGTTTACTTCAACTTTCTCCTGGTCAAACGCTACATTTTCTACAGTTGCAACCGATGCCGCAACTGCTTCTGTGTTTTCAGTAACAGCAACTGTATTTTCAACCGCTGTAGCTTTTGGAGCTGTAGCAGGATTGATTTTTGCTAATTCGTAGTAAGTAATATTTTTTTCTTCTTTATTTAAAGCAGCTGCATTCAAATGCTTTACGCCACGCACTACAGTTGCTTCTTCATTATTAAATTCAGGAGTAAAATTGAATTCAGGGTTTGTCAATTTATTATCATGAAACTCATTATTAATAAATGAGTGTCCAAAACTTACATTATCTGTATCTACAAGTGATTGAGCACTGTAATCGTAGACTATTAACGCAGACAGAAGTACGGCATCTATCTTTCTCATATAAAAATCTTTTTTGTTTTAAAAGGGCGGATAACTTTTGCCATCCATTTAACGTAAAAACACTTAGTGTTATTGTGAATATACTTAGTTGAATTTCTACTTTTCTTTCACTGAGTGTTTTCATTTATAAAACGAAAAAACACTTAGCGCTATTGCCGAAAATACTTAAACTTGATATTTGTTATACAATACCAGGATCTGGATTAAGTACTCAGCAATAAAGGCTTAGGGTTAACTCAGGTCAGTGTTTGCGCGTGATTAGAAAGTATGCGTTTGGAATATTCAGAGGAGCGTTGGTAGTACAAACCTATAATAAGAAAACATAAAATGCAATACCAGTCCAACGATATTACCTGATGATAAACAATACGTATTAAACGTCAAAAAACCTCTCATCGTAATGAGAGGTTTTGTTTTCGTTTATTCGTAATGGTTAGTAAGATACTTTAAATGCAACACGTCTGTTCTTTGCTCTTCCAGCCTCCGTATTATTGTCGGCTATCGGATGCTCTGACCCATATCCCGAAGCAGTTAATCTTTCATGCGATACACCTTTATTCACGAGGTATATCTTTATAGCTAATGCACGTTTTCCTGAGAGCACCTGGTTGTGGCGAACCGAACCTGTGTTATCTGTATGGCCTTCGATGTCCATTTTCAAACCTTCATTCTTCAACATAATTTCAGCAACCCTGTCAAGCGATGTGTAAGATGTTACTTTGATATTATCACTATTAACATCGAACAGGATATTATGGGCAGCTTTATTAATCTCATCAATTAAATTATTTTCAAGTACAGGGCATCCGCTATTTTGAGCTGATCCGGCTTTGGTCGGGCATTTGTCTTCCTCATCGTTTATGCCGTCCATGTCGGTATCAGGCACAGGGCAGCCATTGTGCTTAGCAGTGCCAGATTGATCAGGACATTTATCATTTTCATCATTAATGCCATCTTTGTCTGTATCTGGTGCAGGACAGCCATTGTATTTCACTAAACCAGCCACATCCGGGCATTTATCGTTCTCGTCTGAAACACCGTCTTTGTCTGCATCAGGTGCAGGGCATCCGGCATATTTAGTTAAACCGGCCACATCCGCACATTTATCTTCTTTATCAGGTATACCATCTCCATCCTTATCAGGACAACCATTCGTAGCCGCTGTTCCGCTTTCACCACTACATTTGTCATCTTTATCAGGTACGCCATCACCATCTGTGTCTTTAACCGATTCCTTAATTTTTGCTGTTTTCGATTTGGTTACCCACACAACAAGTGTAGCTCCCACTGCCTGATTTTTAAAGGAGCCATCGTAAGAAGCTTTATAGAGATCTGCCAAACCTCTTGTGTAATGTAGCGTAAGCATTACGCGATCGTTAAAATCTAATCCGGCAACTCCATTTACACCATAATCCAGTTTATTAAATGAGTTCAGTGTTTGCTCAGTTCCAAGTCTGTTTTCAACAGTGGTGTGTTCCCCGGATGCATTATACAGGTCGTAAGTAGATTTACCTTTGATGTTATAACCTACATAACCACCGGCGCCAATAATGAAATGTACTTTTTGAGAAATTGGCAACCTGTAAATCATATTCAGGGGAAGTTCAAGATGATTCATTTTCACCGAAGCCAGAATGGAAGAGGTATCGCTATTAAAAGTTTTAGTTGAATCGTATGACTTTGCAAATTTGTTTCCTTTGTTGGTATATATTAATGAACCCTGTACCGCCCAATGTCCGTCTTTGCCTACAGGGAGTTCGGCAAATACTCCTCCGTGAATTCCACCGAGAGGAGAAAAATATCCTTTGTATTGATTGTTCCAGTTTTGAAGTGAGTTGCTTTCAATAATCGAAGCATTGTGAACACCTATACCTGCTCCAACTTTAATTTGAGCTTGTAATATATTGAGAGTGAATAGACCAAAGGTTAATAGTACGTATACTTTTTTCATAATAACTGGGTTAGTTTCAAAGGATAATTGAAGCTGTCATCGGGTTATAACGTTTAATTAACGGTAATATTATTGTAATCAACCAGTTCAGTAGAAAAATGGCGTTTAAGAACAACGGAATATTATGCTCCAGCTTATGAGGATATGCTGAGAAAGAGAAGTGGATTTTTACAAAAATGATCGATTTAGTCCAAAAAAAGATATTCACGTTTCACGGGAAACATGTTAATAACTATCTCATTTATAATAAACTCCTGAAAAAATTAAATATTAAAAGTGATTCCCTGAGCTAATGGCAGCGTGGTTGACCAATTAATTGTATTGGTTTGGCGGCGCATATAATTTTTCCAGGCATCACTTCCGCTTTCTCTGCCGCCTCCCGTTTCTTTTTCTCCACCAAAAGCACCTCCTATCTCTGCTCCGCTGGTACCTATATTTACATTAGCTATTCCGCAGTCACTTCCTTTTGCAGAGAGAAAATGCTCTGCTTCCCGCATGTTAAGCGTCATAATGGAAGATGATAATCCTTGAGGAACATTGTTTTGTATTTCGATTGCCTCATTAAGCGTGTTATAGCTGAGGAGGTAGAGAACGGGTGCAAATGTTTCGTGCTGAACAATTTCAAAGTTGGCTTTTACTTCTGCAATACAAGGTTTTACATAACAACCACTTTCAAAACCTTCACCACTCAATACTCCTCCTTCTACCACAAATTTGCCACCTTCAGCCTTACAGCGTTCTATTGCAGCAAGATAAGCCTGCACGGCATCCTTATCTATCAGTGGACCCACATGATTTTCCTGGTTTAATGGATTGCCGATTTTAAGCTGGCTATAGGCATTAACTAATTTTTCCTTAAACTGCTGATAAATATCCTTTTGCACGATTAACCTGCGTGTAGTAGTACATCTTTGCCCGGCAGTACCTACTGCTCCAAATACACTTGCAACAATGGCAATATCAATGTCAGCCTGTTCAGAAATAATAATAGCGTTATTACCACCAAGTTCCAGCAGGCTTTTGCCTAATCTTTGTGCTACCACAGTTCCAACTGCTTTACCCATACGCGTAGAGCCGGTTGCAGAAATTAAAGGAACTCTTGGATCAGCAGCCATCGTTTCTCCTATTACGCGGTCACCTATTATAAGGCATGCAACCCCTTCAGGCACATTATTTTGAGTTAATACTTCTGCAATGATGTGTTGGCAGGCTATTGCACAAAGCGGTGTTTTTTCTGAAGGCTTCCAGATACAGGTATTTCCACAAATCCAGGCGAGCATGGCATTCCAGCTCCACACAGCCACCGGAAAATTAAAAGCCGAAATTATTCCTACAACACCTAGCGGATGCCACTGTTCATACATCCTGTGTGCAGGTCTTTCGCTATGCATTGCTAATCCGTACAACTGGCGGGAAAGCCCAACAGCAAAATCGCATATGTCAATCATCTCCTGTACTTCGCCCATACCTTCCTGTAAACTCTTGCCCATTTCATAAGACACCAATTGCCCGAGCAGTTCTTTCTTTTCACGCAATTTCTCACCTATTTGTCTCACAATTTCTCCTCTTTTAGGCGCAGGCCAGTTTCTCCATTCCTTAAAAGCTTCTGATGCTTTGCGCACTGCGGTTTCATACCCATCATTATCCGCCAGGTAAACATTGGCAATTAATGCTCCGTCAACGGGAGAATAAGAAGGAATAATCTGCCCGGAAGATCCGATCCAGAATTGCCCGGTAGAAATGCCCTGGTTTACTGAACTGATCTTAAGTTTATCAATAAAATCAACCATGCTCTTGAATTTTATGCAATATACATTAAAGGGTTTTAAGCAATAATTGAAGACTATGCCGGAAAAGCAAATCAATCTGGCTTTTTGAATGTTTTTGTTGCAACGTTTTGAGTCATTTGAATGATCATAGATCAATTGATGATACGGATAGGTAATCATTTATCAACCAGAAAGCAACGTGCGGGTATTATTCCATTACCGTATGGTAGTAAACGTTCAACGAGCCGAATTTCTCGCTCAAAAGTTATGTGCTTCTAAAAATATTCACCTTCTTTGTATTGTCAAACGACACACTCCAACCCCTAAATGATGAACCTGTACATAACAGGTTTTTTTATTTTCGGTACTCCACATATCACCTTGAACACCGCACCGATTTTAATCAGGTTCCAACCTTTCTATGAAACCGTGTATTGTTAACTTGATTAAAAGAGAAAATCATGAAAACTTTTTTACGTACCCGGTTTTGTTCTTTATTTATTGTTCTTTCTTTAGTAACTCTATCTGCAAAAGCAGGTGATGATGCCGTTCGTCCTTCACAGTTCAACCTTAAAGCCTTTGCAAAAGCATCTTTAAACTTTGTTGGTGCAGATGCTTACAGGGCAGAAGCCTTGATTGATAAACTGAAATCAAAGCAAACAGACAGAGTGTGTGTATGCGAAATCATGGAGTTGCAGAACAACAATGTTCAGTACAGCAATGTGGCTGTTTTAGCCGAAAAAACCAACAATGGTGATATGGGTAAAGAGTACAAAATTGCTGAAAGGCAGATTACCCAGGAGAAAAAGCAAATGAAGGCCCAGTTATTTGATGATGTAAAAGTTAATACAAGAATAGCTGTTGCTACAGATTGTATCAGTTTGTATATCAAATTAAGACAGGAAAAAGCAGGACTTAAGTTATATGACATACTTGATGCGGATGTAAGGGCTGCTGTAAAATAATCAGCTCAATATTGCTCGCTTTCGTTAGGGAAGTCATTGTTTTTCACATCTTTAATATAATGCTGAACGGCGCCATTAATAGTTTCATTCAAGTTGAGATATTGTCTTAAGAAACGAGGCTTAAATTCAGTAGTAATACCCAACATATCATGCATTACCAGCACTTGTCCATCGCAGTAGCCGCCCGCCCCAATTCCAATAGTAGGAATGTGCAGGCTTGTGCTTACGTTCTTAGCCAGCAAAGCAGGAATTTTTTCGAGCACGATGGAAAAGCACCCGGCTTCTTCAAGGAGCCGGGCGTCTCGCTGGAGCTTTTCGGCTTCCGCCTCTTCTTTAGCTCTGACAGTATAGGTGCCAAATTTATAAATAGACTGGGGCGTTAAACCCAGGTGGCCCATTACAGGCACACCGGCGGAAATAATTCTTTTAATAGATTCTACTACTTCTTCGCCGCCTTCCAGCTTTACCGCATGAGCGCCCGTTTCTTTCATAATGCGGATGGTTGAGCTGAGCGCTTCTTTTGAATTGCCCTGATAGGCGCCAAAGGGTAGATCAACTACCACAAGGCAGCGGTGAACCCCTCTTACCACTGAAGAGGCATGATAGATCATTTGATCTAAGGTAATAGGTAAGGTAGTTTCATGCCCCGCCATTACGTTACTGGCCGAATCTCCTACCAGTAATATATCAATACCTGCGGCATCAAACAATTTGGCAAAAGAATAGTCATATGCTGTAAGCATAGCTATTTTTTCACCCTTGTCCTTCATTTTCTGAAGCGTATTGGTTGTAATGCGCTTAATTTCTTTATTTACACTCATATTTCAATGCTTGCGATTTAAAATGGATTAATTTCTGCGTAAAGATGCTGTATTAATCCATCTGCCAGTCCAATTCTCGGAACATAAATTTCTTCTGCACCTGCCCATTTCATTACATTGATATATATCAACAGCGCCGGAACAATTACATCTGCCCGGTCTTCCCGCAAATTATACATCACCATCCTGTTCTCAACACTGAATGAGCCCAGTTCTTTATAGTATTCTTTTAAAAGTTCAAGAGACAAAGGTTTGTTGTCTTTCTTTTTAGAAAGAGAAAAAATTTTATTGATATTTCCCCCGGAGCCAATGGCAATAACGGGAGGAAGGTGCCTGGTTTTTAATTTAATAAAATCTTTCATTTGCTCCCACTGTACATTGGTTACCATATCTTTTAATATTCGGATGGTTCCTATATTAAAGGAATGTTTGAAAACAAGTTTGTTATTGCTGAAGATAGTGAGTTCCGTACTTCCGCCGCCTACATCAATGTATAAATAGGCATTATCGGGCGACATTTTTTCGGCGATGTGATTTTCATATATATAATTAGCTTCAGTATCTCCAGTAATCACTTCAATCATTATATCTGTTTCCAGTTTTACTTTTCGTATTATATCTTTTGCATTGATAGCATCTCTCATTGCCGATGTAGCACATGCTTTTACATAAGAAACATTATAGGCATTTATCAAATGTTTATAAGCCTTCATGGTTTGCAGGATCATCCCCGTCTTCTCTTTCGATATTTCATTGTGTTCAAATACGTCGAAGCCTAAACGAAGCGGAACTCTTACGAGATTGAGCTTGTTAAAAACCGGTTGCCCTGCGTTATTTACATTCGCTTCGCTGATTAACAGGCGGGCAGCATTGCTGCCAATATCAATAGCGGCTAACCTCAATGAATGAATGATATTTTGTATTTGCTGATTGTAATAGTATTAAATAATAATATAATCATCATGCAGAAACATTTATGATGAAACTTCTGCGCTTTGTGCGTTACTTTTTCCAAGGAGGTAATTGTATGTTTCTATCTGGGAGCGGATTTTCTTGCCCCTTGTTCTTACATAAGTATTACTCAACTCATTATCAAGAATCCGTGCTTTTACATTGTCCTTTAATTGTATCTGGATGATATCTTTTAATTCAGCGGCAATTTTAGGGTCTCTTATCTGAACCGCGGCCTCTATGCGATGGTCAAGATTTCTTACCATCCAGTCAGCCGAAGAAATATAGGTCTTTTCTTTCCCTTCATTATGAAAAATAAGCACCCTTGCGTGTTCAAGATATTCATCTATAATACTTACTGCATGAATAGGCTTCTTATATTTTTTATTTTCAGTTAACATACAGCAAATGCCTCTTATTACCATATTGATTTCTACTCCTGCAGCCGCCGCTTCATATAGTTTGAAGATGAGCTGATCATCAGAAAGCGAATTCATTTTTAATGTAATAGCTGCAGGTTTTCCATGTTTTGCATTCTTAATCTCATGATTGATAAGCACTATTAATTCTTTACGCATCATGCCGGGACTAACCAATAATGTTTTGCAGGCCTTTAAAAAATGGAGTCCTGTTTTGGGTTGCTGCAGATAATTAAAAATATGATTGATATCTGCCATGATAGCCGGATTATTGGTCATAAGACAATGATCGCCATATAACTTAGCGGTTTTGCCATTAAAGTTTCCTGTGCTTACAAATCCATATTCAATAGTTTTATTACCATGCCTTCTTTTAATGATGCCTATTTTGGCATGTACCTTCATATCGGGTATGCCAATCAATACACGCACGCCTTCATCTTCCAGGCGGTCTTTCCATTCAAGGTTGGCTTCTTCATCAAATCTTGCGCGTAATTCGAGCATTACTGTAACTAACTTGCCATTGCGTTTAGCATTTATCAATGCATTGATGATTTTTGATGCAGGGGCAAGCCGGTATGCTGATATTTTTATTTCAGTTACCTGTGGGTCCATCGCTGCTTCGCGTAAAAGATTGATCAATCCCGTAAATGAATGATACGGAAAATGCAGCATTACATCTTTTTTCAAAACCACATCTGTTACTCTCTGCACATTTTTTAAAGCCGGGTGGGGAATGAGTTTTTTACGAAGGCTTTTTTCCGAAAATACAGAAGAAGGAAAGTCCATAAAATGTCGGAAATTATGAATACGCCCTCCTGGTATAATCGCATCTTTTCGGGTAAGGTTCAGGCGATGAATTAAATATTCTAATAATCCGGCATCAATTTCTTTATCATATACAAATCGAACCGGTTTTCCTCTCTTCCTGTTTTTTAGTCCTTTCTGAATTTTTTGAGTGTATGTAATATCAAGATCTGTGTCCATATCAAATTCAGCATCGCGGGTAACTTTTATTACATAGCCCTGGTACAGATCGTACCCCATAAAAGAAAAGATCTGTGGTAAACAGAAACGAATCACATCTTCCAGCAGAATAATATGATGCTGTCCGGGCTTGGATGGTAATAAAACGAAGCGAGACATCATACGCGTAGGCACTTCAATTAAAGCATATTTTCTTTTGTAGGTGGAATTCTTGCTCGACATTATTACGGCCAAAAGAATTGCTTTTTCACGCATATATGGAAAATCGCGTATGTTTTCTATCATCAATGGAATAATAGAAGAAGATACTTCTTCATCAAAAAAATCACGCACATATTTTTTCTGTTCGCCGTTTAATTGTTTTTCTGTAATCAGGAATATCTGTTGCTTTTTCATTTCCCCAAAAATGTTTTTCCAGATGCGGTCAAACTCTTTTTGTTGCGCCAGCACATTCGTCTGTATTTTATTAAGTATTTTCTGAGGTTCCTGTTCAAGGTGCATGCGGATTTTTTTGCCGGCATCCAGCATTCGTTTTAATGCCGCAACTCTTACCCTGAAAAATTCGTCGAGGTTGTTGGAAAATATGCCAAGGAATTTTATACGTTCTTTTAGCGGAACAGATGGGTCTGCCGCTTCCTGTAATACTCTTGCGTTAAATGCCAGCCAGCTTATATCTCTTACAATAGTTTTTCTCTTAGCTACCGCCATAACTTTTTTGTTATTAAGTAAATATACTGGACTGGCAAATAGTACAATGTTAAGTTTTATACTATTATAGCTGCTGGATCTTTTTTATAAGTGCAGTGGTAGAATAACCATTAACTATTGGAACTATTTTTACTTCTCCACCTTTTTTAATTACTTCTTCCGCGCCAACAACCTGGCTAATGGTATAATCGCCACCCTTTAGCAATACAGAAGGTTCAATTTCCTGTATAAGGTTAAGTGGTGTAGGTTCATCAAATAAAACCACTGCGTCTACTATAGTAAGCGAGGCAAGCATCAAAGCCCTGAACGATTCATTATTTACCGGTCGGCCTTCGCCTTTTAAATTTTTTACGGAAGCATCCGTATTTACACCCACTACAAGTATTTCGCCGGAAGCCGCTGCCTGGGAAAGAATTTCAATATGACCCTGGTGTAAAATATCAAAACAGCCATTGGTAAACACTACTTTTTTGCCAAGCAACTTCCATCGGTTTACCTGGTGGCGCATTCCATCAATGGTATAAATCTTATTCTTGATTAACTGGGGATATTTCATGTTTGCCTCGGTTTATAATAGGTAAAAATAAAAGGCAGATCATTCCTGTAAAAATAACAATTCCTGTTTGTGCTATCCATAACATCCATCCAAAACCCAACGCCGGGCCTTCAGCAATTCCATAAAGTGGTAATAATTTTTGGATAGTATATTGATATGCACCGATCCCTCCTTGTGTTGCTATCATGGCAAGACTACCAAAACTAATAATAGAAAAACATACTTCAAAACCAAGATGACTCACTGCCTCCATTGTAAGTAAGCCAACCCGTACACTCACAATATACATTGACCATATGAAAACTGTATGAAATAAAAAAAGCCATTTGTTTTGTAAATGTTGAATGCTGGTAATGCCTGACCATATGCCTTGCAAAAGAGATTTTATTTTTTGTACAAACCTGGATGCGGCGTATTTTTTCAAAAGCCATCTCAGCAAAAATGACACTGCTGCTAATACACCGATGACTATAAAAAGTTTATACATTTTAAAATTACCCGTTTCATCGTATAGCAATATGCGTAATTGCGCGGATGCGTACTGATGTATTACATTAAACTGTATAAAAATGGTTATAAGAAAAACTACGATGAGGCAGATAAGGTCACAAACTCTTTCGGTAACCATAGTGCCGATTAATTTGTCTGCCGGTATTTTTTCGTGTTTGGCAAGAATGGTGCATTTCATTACTTCGCCCAACCTTGGTACAAGAAGATTAAAAAAATACCCCAGCATAGTAGCAAAAAAGGTATTGATAACAGAAGGGCTGTAGCCAAGCGGTTGAATTAAGATTTTCCAGCGTAGTGCACGGCTGTAGTGGCTCAGAAGCACGATCACCATTGGCAAAGCAATCAGCCAATAATTAGCATTTGTCAATGATGATTTTAAAAAGCGTGTATTTTCTTCAGACAGGTTTCGGGCGCTTAACCATAACAAAAAAATTCCCAAACCCAGGAACAAAGTATATTGAAGGGCATTTAAAAATTTCTTGCTCATTATATATAATATGAAACCTTTGCTGATTACAGCCTGTTGCCATCCTTAGGAAAAATGATCTGCGGCTTAAAAGTTTTGGCTTCTTCGAAATCCATAGTAGCGTAGGAAATTATTATAACGGTATCGCCTACTGCTCCCTGCCGGGCTGCCGGGCCATTCAGACAGCACACGCCCGATCCGCGTTTTCCTTTAATGAGATAGGTTTCAATGCGGGAGCCATTATTAACATTTACAATCTGAATTTTTTCATTTTCAATAAGATTAGCTGCATCCATCAGGTTTTCATCTAATGTAAGACTGCCAACATAATTCAAATTCGCTTCCGTTATTACCGATCTGTGTATTTTGGATTTCAGTATTTCAATTTGCATAGTTTGCAAAATTAAGAGGTAATATCATATTATCAATCAACCTTACTTTACCCATAAAAGCTGCAATTAAAGCAACAATATTGGTGCGCCCGTTCCAATCTGGTATCGGCTCCAGTGTATCTGCTGCTGCTATTTCAATGTAATCAGGTACAAGATCCTGCGTTATCAATATTTCCCGCGCTTTTTCCAGTACCGGAAACGTAAGCCCGGGTTTGATATTTTGATGGATATAAGATAATGCCTTATAAATTCCCGTAGCCTTTTGACGCTCTTCCTCATTTAACCGCATATTTCTGCTGCTCATTGCCAAACCATCATTTTCACGAAGCGTTGGGCAGATAATAACGGCAGATTTTGAATTGATAAATGATAATAGTTTCTTGATGACCATGCATTGTTGGTAATCTTTTTGGCCGATGTATAAACTATCCGGGTCAACCATCGACATTAGCCTTTGTATTACCTGGCACACACCCTGAAAATGACCGGGGCGATATTTTCCTTCCAGCACTGTTTCTATATATCCCAACTCATATTTTTCAAGGCTCTTAGTACCGCTGGCATAAATTTCCGTTACACCCGGGAGAAATAATACATCACAGTTCTCTTTTTCAAGCAGGTAAATATCATTTTCAATGGTATGAGGATAATGTTCAAAGTCTTTTGGATCGTTGAACTGTGTTGGATTTACAAAAATGCTGCATACAGTAGTAGTGCGCTCCTTTTTGGCTTGCCGGATCAATGAAATATGCCCTCGATGAAGGGCACCCATTGTAGGAACAAAGCCAATAGAATTGCCTGATGCACGCTGTTGATAAAGGTATTTACTGAGATCGTTTGATTGCTTGATTATGAACATAAAGACTGTAAAAGTAGTAATTACAAACAGTTTAAGACTTAGGTTCAGCAAAAAGGCCTACCTTTGCGCACCTTATACATTTCCTTAATATTAACTTAACAAAAAACGGAAAATGTCTACAAAGAAACGAATTCTATTTATTGCCAACGAAATGTCGCCTTACCTGGAGCTAACAGAATTCTCCGAAACAGTGAACAAACTGGCAATTAAATCGAATGACAGTGGATACGAAGTTCGTTGTATCATGCCACGTTTCGGTATTATTAATGAAAGACGACACCGGCTACACGAAGTTGTGAGATTATCAGGTATCAACGTAACTGTAGACAATGAAGATTTTCCATTACAGATAAAAGTTGCTTCTCTTCCTAACGCAAGACTCCAGATTTATTTCCTTGAAAATGAAGATCTGTTCAAACGGAAATTTGTTTTTACTGATGAAAATGAACAGTGGTATGATGATAACTGGCTGCGTACTATTTTTTATTGTAAGGGTGCCTTAGAAACAGTAAAAAAATTTGGTTGGCCTCCTGATATAATCCATTGCAGTGGATGGATGACAGGTTTGATTCCCATGTATTTAAAAACTGCATATAAAAAAGAGCCTGTATTTGGCAACAGCAAAATCATTTATACCATCGGGCAAAATACTTTCAAAGAAAAAATAGGTCCCGACTTCGTAAAGAAAGCTGCCATTCACGCCTCCATCAAAGAAAAAGAACTGGAACCTTTTAAGGATAATAACAATACCGCCATGTTTAGAGGAGGCGCCACCTTCGCAGATGCCATCACCTTTGGTGCGGCCAAAGTTGATAAAAAACTCCTCGATGAATTCTCTAAAGTAAAAGGCAAAAAAGTGCTTCCTTTTAAAGAAGACTCAGATTTAACAGATTATTTACAATTGTATAACGATCTTGCACAGAAGTGAGCAAATTTGGCGTTAATATATTAATTTCGTCATTTGGGATATGAAAATGTGCTGTTAGAAGATTTGCAAGACCGCTTATATAACCCTCTATTAAACTGTATTTCTACGTAATATCCTGTGTTCGCGCAGACATAGGAATGATTTTTCATTCCCCAATCTGTGATATATTAAAATTTCATCATTGCGTATAATCCCAACTATCTTTAAGGGATCCCCACCTTGTAGAATATTGGAAACCTAATGTGAGTAATCCACTGACACTTCACATAATTTTATTCCAAAATTTAAACATACTCCTCTTATCTTTGCGCCTTTCAAGGAAAAACGTATTCATTTTTTTTCTTGATACAATCCATTAAACTTATTAACAACGTTCACTACCATGCCTTATTTATTTACTTCTGAAAGTGTTTCTGAAGGACATCCCGACAAAGTTGCCGATCAGATTTCCGATGCTATTATTGATAATTTTTTGGCCTTTGATGCCAATAGCAAAGTTGCTTGTGAAACCCTCGTAACTACCGGACAAGTAGTATTGGCCGGAGAGGTAAAGTCAAAGGCATATTTAGACGTACAGGAAATTGCTCGTGGTGTAATACGTAAAATTGGTTACACTAAAAGCGAGTACATGTTCGAGGCTCATTCCTGCGGTGTGTTATCTGCCATTCATGAACAATCTGCAGATATTAACCAGGGTGTAGATAGAAAAAATAAAGAAGACCAGGGTGCCGGCGATCAGGGTATGATGTTTGGCTATGCTACCAATGAAACAGATGATTACATGCCATTAGCCTTGGATCTTGCGCATAAAATTCTGATTGAATTATCGGCTTTAAGAAGAGAAAATAAACAGATTAAGTACCTGCGCCCAGATGCCAAGAGCCAGGTTACACTTGAGTATGATGATAATAACAAACCTGTACGTATAGACGCTATTGTAGTATCTACTCAGCATGACGATTTTGACTCTGAGAAAAAGATGTTGGAAAAGATCAAAGAAGATATCATCAATATTCTTATTCCTCGCGTAAAAAGTAAATACAAGAAATACGCTAAGTTGTTCAACAACGATATCAAATATCATATTAACCCTACCGGCAAATTTGTAATTGGCGGTCCACATGGCGATACTGGTTTAACAGGAAGAAAAATAATTGTAGATACTTATGGCGGAAAGGGTGCACATGGTGGTGGCGCATTCAGTGGAAAAGATCCTTCAAAGGTTGACCGTTCTGCTGCATATGCAACAAGGCATATTGCTAAAAATCTTGTGGCCGCTGGTGTGGCTAAAGAAATATTGGTGCAGGTTTCTTATGCTATTGGTGTTGCAAAACCTACCAGTATTAATGTAAAAACTTTTGGCACATCTAATGTAAATTTAACGGATGGTGAAATTGGTAAAATTGTAGAAGGTATATTTGATATGCGCCCTTATTTTATTGAAAAAAGATTGAAGCTGCGCAATCCTATTTACAGCGAAACTGCAGCTTACGGGCATATGGGGCGTAAGCCAGAAATTGTTTCAAAAACTTTTACATCACCTGATGGAAAAGAAAAGAAAGTAAAAGTTGAACTTTTCACCTGGGAAAAACTAGATATGGTAAATGCTGTTAAAAAAGCATTCGGACTTTAATGTTTGATTTTAGCAGCAAAATATATTCAACAATCCCGCAGGTGCTGAAAAGGTCTGCGGGTTTATTTTTTATGTGATAAATTATGCACGAAGAACATAATCCCTGGAAGATAACCAGTCAAAAAGTTGTGTACGATAATCCCTGGATTAGTTTAACCGAGTATGATGTAATTAATCCTGCGGGAGGAAAAGGTATTTACGGGAAGGTGCATTTTAAAAATATTGCCATCGGCATTATACCTTTAGACGAAGATAACAATACATGGCTGGTTGGGCAGTACAGATTTCCTACAGATACATACAGTTGGGAAATACCAGAAGGCGGCGGAGATTGGGCTGTTGAGCCAATAGCATCAGCTAAAAGAGAATTGCTGGAAGAAACAGGATTAAGAGCTGAGCGATGGGATATGATGCTTGATATGTATGTTTCTAATTCCATCAGCGATGAAAGAGCCATGGTTTTTGTTGCAAGGCAATTATCGCAACACGCCCCGGAGCCTGAAGAAACTGAGCAACTAACTATAAAAAAAATACCCTTTGCTACTCTATTGGAAAAAGTGATACAAGGAGAGATTACAGATTCCATCAGTGTAGCAGCAATATTGAAACTGGATTATTTATTACGGCACAATTTGATATAACATTTCATCATTGAAAAAGTCTTCATTAATTATAGGACGTCAACCGCTTATTGAGGCATTGGAAAGCGGTAAAGCTATTGATAAAATTTTCATGCATAAAAATATCAGTGGCGATAATATACAGGCTATCCGGCAATTAGCCGGAAAAAACAATGTGCCCATTCAAATGGTGCCCCTTGAAAAACTCAACAGTTTTACAAAAGCCAATCACCAGGGCATTGTGGCAATCAGTGCTATGGTGGAGTATACAGAATTGCAAAAAATAATTGATCATACGGTAGGGCAGGGGCACACCCCATTGTTTATAATGTTAGATGGTATTACAGATGTACGCAACATCGGAGCTATAGCCCGCACAGCAGTTTGTTGCGGTGCGCAAGGCATTATTATACCAGACAAAGGTGTTGGTGCGCTGAATGAAGAAACCATGAAATCATCCGCAGGAGCGTTGGAACAGGTATATATTTCAAGAGTTAACAGCCTGGCACATGCTGTTGATACATTGCATCTGAATGGCATTGCTGTATATACTTCGGAGATGAAGGCAACCCAAAAAGTTTTTGAAACAGATTTTACACAGCCTTGTTGCATTATTATGGGCAATGAAGAAAAAGGCATCCAGCATTTTTTAAGCAAAGCTGCTGATCGCCATTTTTCCATACCTATTGCCGGAAATTTTGATTCCTATAATGTGTCAGTTGCTGCAGGAATCATTTTGTATGAAGCAATGAAACAAAGGATTGGTAACTGATTCCGTTTAATCATTTCTTATAATATTGTCCCAATCATATACTAAATGGCATTATTCAAAAAGAGACAAAGCAATTATTACTGGGCTTTTGTATACAGGCTCGCGGTAGTATTGCTCTTGTTTCAAATATGCCGCTTGCTATTTTACCTGCTCAATCAATCTCTTTTTCATGATATAAATACGGAAGAGTGGATGCATATTTTGCGGGGAGGATTGGTTTTTGATATATCAGCCCTGTTTTACTTTAACGGACTTTTTATTCTATTAATGCTGTTGCCATTACCTTTCAGAGAAGGTGTAGTATATCAGCGTATAGTTAAATACGTGTTTTTTATTACGAATGGATTTGCCATCCTGTTGAATTGCATTGATTTTATTTACTACAGGTTTACTTTACGCAGAACGACCCGCAGTGTTTTCAACGAATTCTCTCATGAAATAAATAAGTCAAAACTGCTGTTGCAGTTTTTAGCCGATTACTGGTATGTAGTGATCATTTTTGTTGCACTCATATTATTGATGATATGGCTATATCAGCGCATTAAAATATATGCTCCTGATAATAAAAAAAATGGATGGGCCTTCTATGCAAAGGCTGTAGCTGTTTTGGCGATAACCATCGTATTAGCTATAGGAGGAATAAGGGGAGATTTTAAACATAGTACACGTCCTATAACCATCAGCAATGCGGGCGAGTACGTAACCAGGCCCAACGAAATGTACCTTGTATTGAACACACCTTTCTGTTTAGTAAGAACATGGAATGTAAACGGGCTGAAAGAAGTAAGTTATTTTTCTGATGCGGATCTTGAAAAATTGTATACGCCATTGCATCAGGCTTATACAGATAGCAGCAGGTTGTTTAAATACGATAATGTTGTTGTTATTCTTTTGGAAAGTTTCAGCAAAGAGATGGTTGGCGGATATAACAAGGATATTGACAATGGTAATTATACTGGTTACACACCATTTATAGATTCATTAATGGGCGTGAGTAAAGTATACTGGAATTCATTTGCCAATGGCAGAAAATCTATAGATGCATTACCTTCTGTATTGGCAAGTATTCCGGGCGGTATGGATCCTTTTGTACTTACTCCTTATGCTTCAGATAGCCTTCACAGTTTGCCATATCTTCTTGACCAGAAAGGATATCACACTTCTTTTTTTCACGGGGCGCCCAATGGTTCAATGGGCTTTAAAGCCCTGGTGAATCTGCTGGGCGTTCAGCATTATTATGGCAAAACAGAATACGATAATGATAAGGATTTTGATGGTACATGGGGTATTTGGGATGAGCCTTTCTTTCAATATTTTGCACATACACTGAGCACTTTTAAACAACCTTTTTTCAGCACCATTTTCTCTGTTTCATCTCATCATCCATTTAAAGTGCCTGCTGAATATGCTGGAAAATTTAAGAAAGGCCCGTTGCCTGTAATGGAATGTATTGGTTATACTGATATGGCACTCAGGAAATTTTTTGAAACTGCCAGTCATTCAGATTGGTTTAAGCACACACTTTTTGTAATATCAGCCGATCATTCTACAGAAGCGTATCAACCACAATATCAAAATGCGTGGGGAGATATTGCTATTCCCATCCTATTATATCACCCGGGCGATACTACTTTGCGCGGAACAGATTCATCAGGCGTGATCCAGCAAATAGATATTATGCCCAGCATATTATCTTATTTACATTACGACAAACCATTTTTTTCTTTTGGTGAGAACGTATTCAATAAAGATCGAAATAACTTTTCTGTATATTATAACAGCGGCTATCGATGGGTACAAAATGAATATCTTCTTTTTTTTGATGGTGTACACAGCAAAGCATTGTTTAACTATAAAGAAGATAAGCTGCTGCAAAAAAATCTGCTTGACAGCAAACCAGAGATCGCAGCAACAATGGAAAAAAACTTAAAGGCGTTTATTCAGCAATACAATAATCGTTTAATCAGGAACCAGTTGATCAATAAGTAGAAGGAAGCTGGTTATATGGCTTGTCGTGCTTTCAGCTCTATATATTTATTAATGGTATTTACAGTTAGTTGTTGTGGAGTGGTAAGTACAGAAAGAATGCCATGTTGTTGCAGTTCTTTCACAATAAGTCTCTTTTCAAAAGCAAATTTATCAGCTATTGTTTTTATATAAATTTCTTCAAGGTCTTGAGCCGGGCTCTCTCTTAATGTTTTCAATTCTGTATTTTCAAAAAATACCACCAGCAATAAATGATTTTTAGCCATCCTGCGTAAATATGGAAGCTGGCGTTGAAAACCTGGTATCGACTCAAAATTGGTAAAAAGAATTAAAAGCGATCGGTTTTTTATTTTACCATGAATATGCGCATACAGTGCCTCAAAGTCGGTTTCCGAAAAATGAGTTTGTTGCCGGTACAGATTTTCCAGGATCAATTCCATCTGTATGCCTTTCCTGTCGGCAGGCAAAAAAGTTTCGGGCTTACTGGCAAAAGTGAGCAGTCCTGCTTTATCGTGTTTCAGCAAGGTAACATTCATTAATACCAGTGAAGCATTAATAGCATAATCCAGCAAAGTCATTCCTTCAAAAGGCATTTTCATATTGCGCCCTTTGTCAATAAGGCAATAAATGTGCTGACTTTTTTCATCGGTAAATGTATTCACCATTATCTGGTCTTTACGCGCAGTAGCTTTCCAGTTTACTTTTTTATAATCATCACCAATTACATATTCTTTTATCTGTTCAAACTCGGTACTGCTTCCCAGCTTCCGTAAACGGCGTATACCTGTTTCATTCAGTTTATTGGTGAGCGCCATTAACTGATACCGTTTTAATTGCTGGAAGGAAGGATAGGTAGGTACGGTTTGT
The DNA here is from genome assembly GCA_047600465.1 of Agriterribacter sp. GTDB lineage: Bacteria > Bacteroidota > Bacteroidia > Chitinophagales > Chitinophagaceae > Agriterribacter. The sequence goes on along the minus strand of JASGKU010000003.1, from coordinate 100,931 downwards.
GCTGCTTCAAAAACAAATCGTCTTTCAACCAGGCAAAGCGGGCTGGTTACAAAAACGTTGATATCGCCAAATCCATACTCTCCTCTTTGTAAAGGTTTCAAGGTATACGCATACTGTTGTTCTTCTGCTCCTTTGAGCGTAGTTTCATAACTCCAGTTAGTTTGTTGAAACTGTACCGGAATTTCATCTATCACTTCCACCTTTGTACGAAAGCCATAATTATTTTTCAGAAACAGCATAATTGAGTTGGTATCTCCATTACTAAATCTTTCAGGTGTCTGGCGTTCAGCAAAAAATCCCCTGGATCGTGCATATAAAACCAGGGTATCAAGAAATACAGTAAAACACAAGAGCCATAATCCGGTCAATGCAATATTATACAACGATGGTACAAAAAAAGAAATGATAAATAATACAACTATACATCCCAGTAGCAGATATGTTCTACCAGTAAGCCTGAATGAGTTGTAAAATTTTGTAAGCCTGTTCAAAATATTATCTTGGTATTTCCAGGGAATGAATAATTTCTTTTATAACATCATCTTCTGTTCCTCCTTCCATTTCTTTTTCAGGAGTGAGAATAATACGATGACGAAGTACGGGAGGCGTTACTTCCAGTATATCTTCAGGCGTTACAAAATCACGGCCTTGCATAGCTGCAATTGCTTTTGCCGACATCATGATAGCCAATGACGCTCTTGGAGATGCACCGAGATATATGGATTTATGCGACCTGGTTGAGCTCACTATTTTAGCAATAAATTGTAAGAGTTTTTCTTCTATCAATACTTCTCTTACCTGACGCCTCAATTCGCTGATTTGCGCTGCTGAAAGCACTTCATTTATTGCATCGAAAATTTCAGTTCCTGTTACACGGTGAAACCTTGAAAGAATGGATACTTCCTGTTCTTCCGTAGGATAAGGAACCGTGATTTTAAAAAGGAACCTGTCAAGTTGAGCTTCCGGCAAACGATAAGTACCTTCCTGTTCAACAGGATTTTGAGTAGCCAGTACCATGAATGGTTTTTCCATTTGATGCGAGTAACCATCAACGGTAACCTGTTTTTCTTCCATTACTTCAAACAATGCAGCCTGCGTTTTTGCAGGGGCACGATTGATTTCATCAACCAATACAATATTGCCAAAAATAGGTCCCCGCTTAAACTGGAAGGCTCCTTCTTTGGGATTAAATATAGACGTACCTAATACATCGGAAGGCATCAAATCAGGTGTGAACTGAACGCGTGAAAAATGCAGTGCAATACATTTAGCCACTAACCTTGCAGTCAATGTTTTTGCAACGCCTGGCACACCTTCAATCAACACATGCCCATCGGCAAGCAATGCCGCAACAATGAGCTTAACCATATCTTCCTGTCCCACTATCACTTTGCTGATTTCCATTCGCATCTGCATAACTGCTTCGTGCAGTTGTGATAAATCTGTTCTGGGTTGAAAAATACTTTCTTCCATTATTAACTGGTTTTATAAAATTTTTCTAATAATTGATAGAATTCAATTACCTGCTGATCATGCACAGCCGGTGTTTCCTGCAAAAAAGAAATATAATCGGCAATGGATTGAATGGTTTGTGAGCTACTGCCTGATTTTTGTGACAGCCTTGCTACAAAATCTTTATCCATGCTACCTGTATTCATTTTATATTGATTGTGTACATACTCTGTAAAATACACACCCATCTTCTGACAAAGATTTTTATTGTTTCTCTTTTGAAAGTAAAGCCTCCCAATTGTTTTTACAAATTCAAGAGAGTCGTTTTTTACAGGTGTGATCACAGGAATTATGCGCTGCCTTCTCTTAAGCCCCAGTAATATAAAAATAATGATGCCGGCTAAGGCAGTAAGTAAGGCCATTCTGAACGAAGGTTGTTCCATCAACACACGCAGTGGAGAGGGATCTTTGTCTCCCGTTTCCACGGGCTTATACAGAAAATATTCGTCCCATATTACTTTGGTTGCTTCAGGATCAAGTACGGAGAGAAGCTGATTATAATGATTGATATTTTCTTTATGCAGCAAAAAATAATTACTGAAGGCAAGCGGCGCAGTATGTATAAAAAAGTTTCCTTCGCCTGCACGTATACGTAATAATACAATACTACTGTCAAAAGATCTTTCCATTACATAACTCATTACAGAGTCGAACGTGTTAAAATGAGAGTAATACTTCCTGCCAGGGTAAATAAATGGATTTGGTTTTTCGTAAAACGGCGGATGTGTAAGGCTTAACTCCAATGTATCCATGCCTTGTGAATCGCCATACATATCATAACCCGCATCACCATAACTTAAATTTAAATGAAAGAACTCTTGTGCGGTTCTGCTTAAATCGTAGGATGATATAAATACATCGTTTCCGTTACTTACAAATTGAAATAACTCTTTTAGGTCTTCGTAACTGGCATTGAAATCTTTATTAAGAATGATCATAGCCTGATGTTGGCCATTGTATTTAACAACAGAATCTTCCCAATAACCAGGTTCTTTTTTATTTACAGCAATTTTTGCATGCGGAAACAAATGCGGGAGCTGGCTGTATGCTACATAACTTCCGTATGGAATTTTATCTTTCTTATTAAGCGTTATGCGTTGATCAAAACTATTTTTTGTTCCGCCAAATACCAGCAGCATTATCAGCATGAGCAAAACAGCTCCTATAATATATGGCAGTGCTTTTCTCAAAAGGTTAAAGATGTTTTATTATATAGTTCAAAAAAATTATTTTGTACAGATTCATACTGTTGCTTGCTTACATTCGTTTCTCCATACCATGCATATTCATAATCGCGGGTAACCTTAAAAAAATCTTTGTAATAAGTTGTGCTGTATAGTTGTGTAAGGTATTCCAGGTTAGTGGCGTCGTTTCGATAGGTAAGGACATTGTTTTGTGAAAATACTTTTAGTAGCTGCAGATAATGGAGCCTGATGGCTAAACGATAGTGTTCGTTTTTTACTGCTTTTTCTATTTCAGCTTTTATATCGGTAGTAAAAATGTTGTCTATCTCTCCTTCAACCACTGTTCTGTTTATGGCTGCCGGTGCAGACGAGCCAAAAATATTCATCTTGTTTTGTATGAGGAACCATACTATGGCGCCTACAAACAAACCAATAATAACCATCCACGCTATTTGTATAAAAGCAGGATTTGAAAAAAGCCGGAATAATGCAAATAAAAATCTATCAATCCATGAATCTGATTCGGGTTGTTCTTCTTTCTTCTTTTTAAGTTCAAGGTTGGCATACCAAAAAGCATCGTCGTTTTTTAATGCATTTACTATTGAGTCCGGTACTTTTCGTACTATAATAGCTGAAGCGTCATATAAAGCGGTGGTGTCTTCTTTGCGTAAAAAAAACAAAGTGTCTTCCCCTTTTTCTGTATAGTCTGAATCATCTTCGGGCTGGGCTATTGTTACAGTACTATCTGCCGTTCCTTGTGCATACTGTTTGAGTGAATCTTCGCTTGTTATGGTTGTATCAGTACCATTTTGCTGTGCCAGTGTCGATGTAGGACAGAGCCAGGCAAAAAAGACAAACAACAGAAATATGTGTATAAAAGATTTATTCACTTAAAAATTTTTCGCCTGTTGCCTTCAATTTTTTTTGAACCTGCAGCGGGTATATGATATAGTACCAGATAATGTATGAAGCAGATGCGAGCAATATAAAGCCACTGAGCCATTGTGGCATATTATAATAGCGGGTTATAAAACCTTCAAAAAAGGCTGCCACTATAAACACAGGAATTAAACTCATCAGGATAATAACACCTTCTTTTGCACCAAGCACAAAAGCATGTAATCTTTTACCCGTTCCCGGAAACATCCACCCTTTGCCTAACACAATGCCCGCAGCGCCTGCAATTACAATGGCTGAAAGCTCAAGCGTACCGTGTATAAAAACTGTTAGTATAGATTGAAGCCCTAAACCTTTTGCAAAAAATATCTGTTCAAAAGCACCTAACCTTACACCTTCTGTTAATAATGACAGGACAGTGAGAAAACAAAAGATAATTCCCTGAGCGAAGTAGGTAAAGGAAACATATATATTGTTGAGCATAATGCCCAGCCACATCATCAATTCGCCTCCTTCTGCATACACACCAAATGGTTTGCCTTTTTCAATATTTTCTTCCGTCATATTTACATAACCATCTCCAAGCATCTGCCGCACAAAACTTTCATCGTGTTTAGAGGAATAAAAGCCTACCATAAAAAACACAATAAAAAGTACTGCGCAAAACAATAATACGTTATGATGTTTTCTAACAGTGAGGGGTACAGTATATTTCCAAAATTCGGTAAGGCGGTTCCGTTCCTCCCGGCGGTTTTGATATATACTCATGTAAGTTTGGGAAGCTCTTGCATTTAAAAAACTTGTTACCCTGCTGTGCGGATAAAAGGTTTTGGCGTAAGAAAGATCATCTACCAGTTGAGTAAACTCAATAGCAGTCTCATCTGGATCATCAGAAGGCATGTGTTGGCTTTTCAACCACCTGTCTTTGTTTTTCTTTATAAAAAGTGCTTCCCGCAAGGTTAATTAAATTTGCTCCAATTTAAATAAATACTTAACATCGTTTAATAACCTGGCAAAATATTTATTATTGTATAGCCTATGAGCAAAATTTCTATTCCTACCAATTTTAATATTGACCTCGAATTTGAGGCCACGCCATTTCATATAAGGATGTTTTCATGGATCATTGACCTGGTGCTGTTGATTTTATACTGGATTGTTGCTGCTAACCTCTACGGCTCTATTATGGGTAGTGGTATGGGTGGTTATGATATGTGGGCTGTGCAACTGCTGATTTTAGTACCCCTTTATTTATATCACCTTGTTTGCGAAGTAGTATTTAATGGGCAAAGCCTTGGCAAAAAATTACTGGGAATAAGAGTGGTAAATGATAATGGAGGAAAGGCCTCTTTTAGTCAATATATGATCAGATGGTTATTGCGTTCTTCTGATCTCATGATTCCTATTATTCTTATACTAATAATTCTTAGAAATTCAGAATATTTAAAGGTGTTATGGATTACAGTGGTTATGTTTATTGCCGATCTTATTTTAATTGGTACCAATAAATATGGCAAAAGGCTGGGAGACCTTGCCGCAGGAACGATGTTAATAATGGCAAAGCCAAAAGGCAATATTGAAGACACCATTTTTATGGAAGTAGAGGATAGCTATATACCTGCCTTTCCACAGGTAATGCGTTTAAGTGATCGTGATATCAACACCATTAAGGGTATTTTGGATACGGGCAGAAAAATTGGGAATGCTGAAATGGTAGAAAATGCCGCTGTTCGTGTAAAAAATGTATTGGCTATACAGGATCAGATGTCTGCTTTTGATTTTTTAGATACGTTACTGAAAGACTATAATTATCTTTCAACGAAGAATAGCTGAACTGTCAAAGTGAAACGTGAGATGAGAAACGATAAAAGATAAATATCTCACATCTATCTTCTCACTTCTCACGGTTTTCATTCCTCATTTGCTTCAACAAACGCCTTTACTTTCTGGTAAGAATCCAACAGGTTTGCTCCCTGCCATCCATGTCCCTCTGTTGGATAAAGAACTAACTGATTGGTAACATGGTTCTTCTCAAGTGCAGCAACCAGAATATCAGCCTGTGCAGGTGGAACCGTTACATCTGCCCCGCCCTGTAATACAATGGTAGGAGGTGTTTGAGCCGTTATATAATTAACGGGGCTTGCGGATGTATAAACGTTCTGATCCTGGTCGTATGTTTTTCCTGTTACATTTAATAAAATGAGTTGATAAACCAACCCCATGTTCCAAAAGGCTGGTAGATCAGTGGGCCCAAAAAAATCCACAACGGCTTTTACGTGTTTATCGGGGTCATTTTTATAGCTGTGTAATAGCGCCAGGTGTGCGCCTGCGCTAAAACCAATCATTACTACATTCTTAGAAATATGGAATTGTTGGATATTATCCAAAAGAAGCGCCATCGCTGCTTTTATATCATTCTCCTGTGTGGGAAAGAGATTGGTGCTGGCATCTTTAGCCAGGCGATAGTTAATATTACAGATTGCATAACCCGGAAACTCTCCCTGCAATCCGGCAATACCAGTATTCAGATCACTCTTGTCGCCTTCCGTCCAACCGCCGCCATGAATCAGCACAATTGTTTTAGTAGTGTCATTTCTCTTTTCAGGCAGGTATATATCTACCTTTTGTAAGGGATCAGCGCCGTATGAGGTGTCTGTTATATTCCTGGCTGCAAGATCGGGATCATTATCTACAGGAGGAGGGGTGGTTGTTTCTTTATTACACGCAATAAGATTGATAACAAGTAAAAACCCACAGAAGTAATATTTCATAAGCAACTTTTATTCGTGAGTAGATAAGGTTTCAAAATGCGGCTTGAAAATAATGATTATGTAATGGTATATGAAACAGAGCACAGATGTTTACATTTATTTTCACAAGCCTGGTTTACTAATAAACATCTTTAACAATTATTGAACCATTTTTATTTTGCGCATCTTCAAGAATTCAAAACAAGTTATAAATAAAAGCGCTACAGTTTTACACATATTTGTAAAATGGGTGCATCTCAAATTTCCGCAGGTTGGTGGAGACACCAACGTGAAGCGTCGTCGAGGGCGGTGTCTCACCGTTCATCCTGAGATCGAAAATTTGAGAAGCATCCTATAAAATCTATTTACGTCTCGTTAATATGAAATGATATATATTTAGTGTGAGGTTACAGTCATTGCTTCCCCATATTTAATATTGCACGATATGCCATCAACCAACAAAACAGTAAAAAGTGAAAGAGGGTTAGAAAAAAAGGAAAGAATATCCAAATCAACAAACAAAAAAGCAATGCAACCTATTGAGCAATCGGGTAAAAAGTATGAAGAAATTCATTTTGTAGACAGCACAAAACCTGTGTGGAACTATTCTTTATTTACTGAAGAAGATATCAGGAATTTTCAACAAGGCACACATTATAACCTGTATAGTTTGTTTGGATCGAGACAGGCAAACGTGCTGGGAACAGACGGATATTATTTTGCAGTATGGGCGCCTAATGCATCTTACATTTCGGTAAAAGGCAATTTTAATGACTGGGATAACGACGCACATCCTTTGTATGTGCGGTTAGATAAATCTGGTATCTGGGAAGGATTTATACCTAATATGCAGAAAGGTGAAGTGTATAAGTATCATATAAAAGGATATAAAGGTAGCAAACAGGATAAAGGAGATCCATTTGCGTGGTTTTGGGAAAAAAGACCTGATACAGCTTCTATAACCTGGGCATTGGAAAATGAATGGCGTGATAATGAATGGATGAAAGAAAGAAAAAAACATAATGCACTTGACGCGCCATGGAGTGTATATGAAATGCACCTTGCAAGCTGGATGCGCCCGGATAAAAATGATGAAGAAACATATAATACATACGACCAGATTACAGAAAGGCTCGTGCCTTATGTAAAAGAAATGGGTTTTACACACGTAGAACTAATGCCTGTGATGGAACATCCGTTTGATGGATCGTGGGGTTACCAGGGGGCAGGTTATTTTGCGCCAACTTCCAGGTTTGGAGATCCACAAAGTTTTATGCATATGGTGGATGAGTTTCATCGGGCAGGTATTGGCGTAATATTAGATTGGGTTCCTTCACACTTTCCTTATGATGCACATGGCTTATTTATGTTTGATGGAACACATACCTACGAGTATGCGGATATGCGCAAGGGCTTTCATCCGGATTGGAACAGTTATATTTTCAATTATAAAAGGGGAGAAGTAAAAAGTTTTTTAATCAGTAGTGCCCGCTATTGGTTTGATAAATACCACATAGATGGCATAAGAGTAGATGCTGTAAGCTCTATGCTTAAACTGAATTACTCGCGAACAACGGGGCAATGGGAACCCAATGAATACGGAGGCGATGGAAATATAGAAGCTATTGCTTTTATAAAAGATCTGAATGAAACCATTTACCGCGATTTTCCAGATGTACAAACTATAGCAGAAGAAGCAACTGACTGGCCTGGCGTGAGCAAGCCTACATTTGAAGGTGGACTTGGGTTTGGCATGAAATGGATGATGGGGTGGATGCACGATACACTTGATTATTTTAAACTGGATCCCATTTTCAGAAAATTTCACCAGGATAAATTTTCATTCAGCATGATGTATTTCTACGATGAAAATTTTATGCTTCCTTTAAGTCATGATGAAATTGTGCATGGCAAAAGCCCAATGCTATATAAAATGCCAGGCGATGATTGGCAAAAATTCGCGAATCTTCGGTTACTCTATACCTATATGTTCACACATCCTGGTGGTAAATTATTGTTTATGGGTGATGAGTTCGGGCAAACCAGCGAATGGAATTATAAATCGGAATTAGACTGGCACTTGCTTGAATATGACAGCCATAAATTATTAAAAGATTGCGTAAGAGATTTAAACCTGCTGTTCAGAAGCCAACCGGGTTTGTATCAGAATCAATTCAATATTTATGGTTTTGAATGGGTTGATCTTAATCACAGAGATCAAAGTGTAATAGTGTACAAACGGAAAGGTAAGGATCCTAAAGAAGATGTATTGGTTGTGCTGAACATGACACCTAATGTTCATTTTGATTGGAAGATCCGCGTATATGGTAAAGAGCAATGGAAAGAAATATTTAATAGCGATCAAAAAAAATACTGGGGCAGTGGCAATGTTTTAAATCCTGATGTGAAAACCATATTGATAGATAAAAAAGAAAAACTCTATGAAGTGAACCTCCACCTGCCACCACTCGGAGCTGTAGTATTGAGATAGGATTAATGAAATAATTTTCGTTCTATTTTCTCTTTCATCTTGTCCATTCCTTTGTAGATAAGGGTTTCGTTAGACATGCTTCTTATAGCCTGCCAAAGCGCTTCTTTTTCAGGTTGAGCTAAATCGTCAATATCATAAAAATATGTACGGATGGTAAAAAGAAAAGCATCATTTTCTAAAAAGCCTACCAGGTTTTGTCTTTCGGTACGGATAAAAAATTTACTTTGATTGTTTAACCTGCCATTCCACACACTGCCTGAAATTCCCGGTGGAGGGAAAGGGTGATGATTCAACTGCTCATCAGTTGCAACACCCCATGCAAAGCGTGTAAATGGCCCTTTTTGAATGATGGCAGAAAGCATTTTGGGATGTTGTTGAATCGTTTTATCCATTCCTGGAATACGGGCATGAATAGTAGCAAATGTTTTCCCTGATTTTTCTGTCGGAGACCAATGATTGGGCGCACATAAATGAACGGTCGCTAACCAGTCTGTATGATCTTCCTGTTGTACTACTGCTATATCTTCCTGTACCTGGCAACATAAAGCATCAAATAAAGAAAGGTATATATTACCGTGTATGGTTATCCAATCTGTTGTCCATTCAATTTTTTCCTGCTTTAATTTGTTATGTAAACTGTATTGTGTTTCATCCTCAGTAAAAATAAAATACTGCGGATATTCTATCAACAACTGCTGAACAATGTATTGATTAACGCGTTGTATAGTGGGAGCGTAGAGGTTGTGTTCGCAATAATATTTGTGAATATTTTCCTTTCTGCAGGTTTGCTTATTCTCTATATAGTGTTCATAATGATCATCTATTTGGAAAATAAGTTTGTCAGATTCAATATTGCTTTTTTCAATAGCAGTTAAACCAGGTGCTGTACTGTATTTGCCAGAAAGAAAGGGAAGATATTTCATACAATTTTTTAAATTCACTAATGTCTTGTTCAATATGCAGCAAACCAAAACACCTTAAGTGTGTTGTTTGTCTATTGCACAGGACAAGCAATGAATTTGGGAATGAGGTTATAACCTGTAACCCTGAATAAGCAATCGTATGGAAGACGTCTATATAAATGTACGCATTTGAAATCATTTTATAATTCATCTAACAGAAAACGGCTGAACTACATAAAATAAAGTTTCCAACCGTCAGAATAGGTTGGAAACTTGAGGGTGATGCCATTATAATTTTACGTTCAAACCAAACATGAAATTCGTTCCTGCCATCGGGAAATAATAATTTTCATTCACCAATGCTCCGCCCGATATGTAGCCATAAGTATAGCCATTGGCTTCGTATTTTTTGTTGAAAATATTATTCACCTGCAATACCAGGTCTACCTGGCGGAATATAAGTTTGTTGAGTGTGTATATGGTTCTGAAATCCTGTACATAATAGCTTTTTAATGCTTTTGCATTATCGCTGGTATTATCAAGGTATTGCTTGCCAACATATTTGCCTATTAAGCTGAGTTCCCAATTTTTTACAGGTACAAAATTTACAGATGCTCCAGCTACTACCGCCGGTGAGAAGGAAATATCTGTTTGATTGTAAATGGTAGTTTTTTGACCACCATTATCATAATCATCATAATAAACAGTAAAGTTTTTTATTTTGTTTTTACTGAAAGCAATATTGCCTGATGCGTACACCCATGATGCCGGTTGCCATTTTGCCTGTAACTCAATGCCCATGCGATAGCTTGACGGAACATTGGTGCGGGTATAAGCGCCCACGTCATTTATTTTACCTGTAAGCACCAGTTGATTTTTGTAACGCATGTAATACAGGTTAGCACTCCAGTTAAATACATATCCCTTTTGTTCAATGCCCAATTCAAGATCGTGCAGGGTTTCTGGTTTGGGTTGCTGTGCTGCACCTGCTTCAAAGTCGTCGCGGTTAGGCTCTTTTCCTGCAATGGCATAAGATGCAAATGCTGACCATCCGGTGCCAGTGTAAGTAAGCCCGGCCTTAGGATTGAAAAAATGATAGGTATTATTTACCTGCAACGTTGGATTATCTCTAAAACCATTTAATGCGTATTGAACATTGCGGTATTGTACATCTCCAAAAAATTCAAGGTTGTGCGTTAGCTTTTTCTGCAGCTTCGTGTATACGTTAAAGTCAGTTTTACGGGCATCAAGCCGGTACCAGGTATAATCTTTGGGCACCCCTGTTTCTGCCCATATTACTTTTCCATAGTGATTACCATCATACCTGTTCCAGCCACCACCGGTAATCCATTGGGTACCATTGCCACTTTTGTATTGCAGCGAGAATATTCCACCATAATAATAATTATCCAACCACAATTGCCTTACCAGATCGGTAGCAGAGATAGTGGAATCACCAATTTTTACATTGTTTAATCCAATGGATGCATATGGAATGGCTGCCTTATATTGTTCATAATATCCTTTTCCTCTCGATAAAAAGGAGGCGATATTAAAACTCCACTTATCGTTCAGTCCCTGGTTGTAAAATAATTGATAGTGATCTTGTTGATAATTGTCTGTTTCATTGTCATAAGGAGTTCCGGGCTTTTCGGTACCGGCAGAATTATAAGTTCTGTCGGTAAGCAATTTATCTTCAGGTACTCCATTCCATGCCTGGTATGTTTTTTCTTTTCCTGAAAATACATTCAAACGGATAGAAGCCTTGCCGCTGAAATAAGCAGATGAAATATAATAAGATTTCAGGTTACTGCTGGCGCGATCAATATATCCATCACTGCGAACAGATGAAAGTCTTGCATCAACAGTAAAATGTCCGTCAACCAAACCGGTACCTGCTTTCAGTGTATTTTTCCATGTGTTGAAAGACCCAAAACTGTTATTGCTTTCGCCATAAGCGTGTTCAATAAATTCATTAGTGCTCATATTAATAGTTGCTCCAAAAGCGCCGGCGCCATTACTGCTGGTGCCCACACCACGTTGAACCTGTATACTGCTTACGGAGGAAGAGAAATCGGGTAGATCAACAAAATAAGTTCCCTGCGATTCCGCATCGTTATAAGGAATGCCATTGAGTGTTACATTTATCCTGGTTGCATCTGAACCACGAATACGGATGCCCGTGTAGCCAACACCGTTACCTGCGTCTGAGTTTACAATTACAGACGCCAGTTGATTCAAGATAAATGGGAGATCCTGCCCAAGATTAGCTTTTTCTATATCTTTTTTAGACAGACTGCTTTTAGCGAAAGGAGTTCGTTCTGCTGCTCTCACTGCCTTGATCTCAACAGGCTGAAGCATGAGCGGAATTCTTTCAAGCGATACGATAATGGAAGTATTGTCAGTGGTGTTTAATACTATCGTGCCCTGGTGGTAACCAATGGCGGAAATCGCCGCAATATAAGTTCCCGGCCGAAAAGTGGTTAATCTGAAATTGCCGTTCTCGTCTGTGATGGCGGCAATACTGGAAGATACGGCTACTGTTGCTCCGGCAACCGGAAGCCCATTGTCTTTTTCAACTACTTTGCCTTTAAAATACGTTTGGGCAAATAGTGTAACATGCATGGCAAATGCCATTGCAAGCATCAAAAATTTTTTCATTTCTGTTTTTGTTATAGGCAAACGACGTGCATATTCATTTTTTTTGCACTCACTGTCATCAGCCGGATTTACAAAAACAGGAAAGGAGAGATGTGAGGACTCATCCTTCCCTGCGCAGGCATTACCCTGATCAGGTTCTACGGGTTTAATCTCAGTCCTCCGATATTAATTGGAGAACACCCCGGGAATCACTGAGGTTAAAATTGCTTTTAACCGCGAATGTTTGCAGTGCAAAGGTAACGGCGTTTTAAAATAATTTCCAAATAATGTAACTTTTAATACTTGTTTGCGTATAGCAGGAGTACTTAATAAATAAAAATGCCATGAAAATATTATTTCTCGCCGCGCTGTGTTTTACGCTTTCACAAAACATGTATGCACAAGACGATAAAGTGTTTGTGCACGACGCTAATGCCCAGCCCAGAACCGTTTCGGGCTCTTTTACCGGTGTTTCTGTTTCAGGGTCTATTGATCTTTATTTATCGCAAGGCAATGATGAGGCTGTAGTAGTAAGCGCTTCTGATGTTAAATACCGCGATAGGATTGTAACCGAAGTGAAAGATGGCATTCTGCATATTTACTACAATGAAAAGGGGTTGCAATGGTCAACCGGCGATCGGAAACTAAAAGCGTATGTTTCTTGTAAAACGATTAATAAACTTACCGCTTCAGGATCTTCAGATGTGTATGCTAATGGAGTAATAAAAGGAGAAACACTATACATTGGATTGTCTGGCTCCAGTGATTTTAAAGGCGCAGTGGACGTGCAGGAACTCTCTCTCAATCAAAGCGGTAGCTCCGATTCAAAAATAAGCGGACGTTCTGTAAAATTGAAAATTGGATTAAGTGGCGCCAGTGATGTAAGTGGTTATGAGCTTGTAACAGATTATTGCGAAGCAAATACCTCTGGCGCCTCCGATGTTCAGCTTACCGTTAATAAAGAGCTCAGTGTTAGCGCAAGTGGGTCGAGCGATTTTTACTATAGAGGATCTGGTGTGATTAAAGATGTGCGAAGCAGCGGATCGAGTACGGTGAAAAGGAAGGAATAGTTGAAAACAAAAAGAGCCTTTCAAAAAGGCTCTTTTTGTTTTCTTATTAAATTCAATTATTACTTAGAGATAGAAGTGTTAGGAGTTCTTGTTGCAACCCCTAAAGAGTTTGTTCCGTTTCTGTTATAGTACTCTGTGTATTTTAGTGCTGCTTCGTCATAAGTGATATTCTCCCAATATATTACCAGTTCTGATGACTCCTGTGTAACTATTTTTATTTTGGTTTTGCTTTCATCTGTAAAGCTCCATGTAAGAGGATATTTTTCTCCGTTATCAGATCTTACACCTGTATTGTCTTTGTTAAACTGAATATATTCATTATCATAGTTGGCGTTGTTTCCTGATGATGCCCCTCTTTTGTAATAATAAGGTTGATTTAATTGTAAGAACCTTATTTCATCAATTTGCCAGGTAGTTCCGGTTAATATTTCCAGGGGCGATTTCTTAGGGGGCTTTACCTCATCTTTATTGCAGGAAAAAAGTAGAACTAAAGCAAGCAATAGATAATAGCTTTTAAATTTCATATAAGTCTGGGTTTAATTGGTTGTTTACTATGCTTGTTCAAATTACCTTAATTTTTTAACTTCAGATTATTGTTTTTTTTAATTTTTTTATTTTCTTTTGCAGTCATTTTAAATTTAAACCTTAAACTCGTTGATTTTATGAAACCACTAATTCGGTTGCTTTTTTTACCCATTTTTGTAGTTAGCTTTTTTAGTGCTTGCGAAAAAAAGCACGACGATATCGAAAAAACGCTTGTATTACAGCCCGGACCTAACGATGGGCGTGATGTAAATGTAGCGAATGTTGAAGGTGATGGAGGTGTGTACGCAAATGCCAATAATATTCATAATCCAGATTTGTCAGCCTCGAGGTGGACATTTGGCGAACAAGGTGGGGGTGAAGGAACCTTTAGAGCTTACATAAAATTTGGAGCATTATATGGTTTGCCCGATGGTGCCATTATTAAATCGGCGAAATTATCATTGTTTGGAGTAGCGGTTGGCACAGCCGCACCACAGGGTAATTCTTCTTACCCAGGTTCTCCATATACACCAAATGGAGAAGACAATAAATGTTGGCTGAAAAGAGTAACTGATAATTGGAATGAACGTACCATAACATGGAGTAATAAACCTCCAACCACAGATGACAACCAGGTAGAGATTCCTGCTTCAACATCACAATTTAATAATGATGCTATAGATCTGGATGTTACCAAATTGGTTCAGGATATGTTGAATGATAATAAGAAGACTGCAGGATTTTGCATGCAACTTCAAAATGAATCAATTTACAGAACGTTGAACTTTGCCAGTAGCCGCTATTCTGATGCAACTAAACATCCTAAGTTGGTAGTTGTTTACACAATTCCACAGCCGTAGCTATTTACAATATAAATTCTTTCAATGCCGAAAATATTATTTTCGGCATTTTTAGTTAATCAGCCTATTATAATACTTTGTAAAAATAGGGATCGTTTTTTATTATGCGTGGCATAAAAGCCCAAACATTCATTACGTTTTTAGCAAATTTGGCTGCCTTAAGAAAATGCTTAAATGGATTTTGAAGCGTGATAATGGATTCGATGAAGCTCAGAATAAAAAACACCGGAATAGTTATTGTGTAAACTGCTAATTGTAATAAAAACCACCCTTTGCCAAACTCTTTTCTTATCCTTACAAAATTTGACAACATTATTTGTAAGCCTTTTTTATCATACAAATTATAATATCCTTTACCTGATGATCCAAATGTTTCATTTGCACTTTCTCCTTGCAGGTGAATAATATTATATTGACCGTAAATACACAATTTACCTGTTTTTTTTAAACGACTGCACCATTCGGCTTCTTCAGCATACAAAAAGAAATCCTCGTCTATAAGACCTGCTTTTTCTATCGCTTCTTTTTTTACCATCAAAAAAGCTCCATTTATCCAATCAACTTCAACTTCATTAACGGCATTTGGAATATTTGGTTTTTTTGCATTTAATATATTTCCCAGCCATTTTATAAAATTTCCAATGTATGGTAAGGGTAGTAAGTAATTTAAACCACCCTTCACAACATAATTACCAGAAATCTGTGAAGTGCCGTCTGGATTAATTAATTGAACACCACATGCTACGTAGTCAGATGTCTTAAATGAATTAAAGCAATACTGAATTGCATTATCAGTATTCAATGTGTCTGAATTTAATAGCAAAACAATTTCGCCTTTGGATAAGCGTATGCCTGCATTGTTAGCTCTACCAAAGCCTGCATTATAGTTTATCTGTAACCACTTAATATTGGAAAATGCAGAGGTGATTATTTTTTCACTTTCATCTCCAGACGCATTGTCGACAACAACTACTTCTAATTGGATGCTGGGCTTTTCTTTGAAAATAGAATTGAGGCAGTCTACAACAAGTTGTGGCGTTTTGTAGTTTACTATTATTATACTCAATATCATAATAAATTATTCCTACTTGTTGTATGCCGAGGCTATTCGCTTTGTAAATAAATTTTTTATGAGTTTAAACGGGAAAGTTACAAGTCCTATTAATACTTCCGTGAAAAATTTACTATTAAATCCATAGACCTGTAAGTTAATTCTTATATGCTTTGCTATTGCTCTAAATTGAAGGTAGCAAAGTAAGTTATATATAATTTTTCGGGTTGTTTTAAATTGTAAAGGAACTTGCTGTGTATATTTCTTTCTGGCAGCCGAAAAATTAATTAAGCTTTCTGCTACACATTCGCAGATTAGCTGTTCATTAAAATCAATTAATTCAATGATTTTTTCGGTAGATTGTCCTCTTCTTATAAAGTCTCTGCTAATTGGATTTACCCAGTCGGTATACGGATTGAGTATTTGTATCATAGGCAGCATTTTGGCTCCGTCAGAAGTGGTGAGCCATGTAATTCCGCTTGAACATCCAATTAAATGGGTGCAGTAAAAACTGAGTGCCGCTGTTTCCCGTAATGTTAAAGAACTTCCGTCAATAATGTTTTCCTTTGAATGGCTTATTGTTTGTGCAGAAGAAAGAATTATGGCAACTTCACTGTTTTCAGTTATTTTTTCTGCAATCTGAATCGCACTTTTCTTGCTGATTGCCAATTGC
Organism: Agriterribacter sp.; assembly: GCA_047600465.1. Lineage (GTDB taxonomy): Bacteria > Bacteroidota > Bacteroidia > Chitinophagales > Chitinophagaceae > Agriterribacter. The sequence continues at coordinate 84,376 of JASGKU010000003.1, read as the reverse complement.
CCGCTTTGAGGTGCAAATTCAAAAAGAATAATGCTTTTGTATTTTGAAATAGAATGTTTTTGTGCAAATTCAGCCGCTTTTTGCTTTTCGATATCAGATAATGAAATAACAGGAGTTGAATCAACCGTTATTTTTCTGGGGTAACCACGAAATATTGCAGACCGGATACAACCATCATAATTTGCCTGATTGTCATCCATAATATGGGTAATAAAAACTTCCTGCCATAACCCATTTTTCTTTTGAATGAATAATTTTTTCTTTAGCTCTCGAAATGCGTGAACATCATTTTTTTTTACTTCATCTATCTCTAGTGTATCATCAACATGCGGGTTCCCTGATATTATTTTTTTACAGGAGGATGCGATTGCCCAGGTTAGATGGCAGCCAGGAAAATCATTCTTTATTTGTCTTGCAACAGTAGTTGCATAAAGACAGTCGCCGTTTGAGAAAAGTTGGACTAATAATATTTTGAATGGACTTACATCTTTATTCATGAGTAAGCATCATTGTTGCGAGGTCATTGAAAGAAGTTTTTGGTTTCCAGCCCAATGAGAATATAGTTTCAGGGTTGGAAACAAGTTGATTATATTCAGCAACAAACCCCGGTTTTGGTGTTACAAATTCTTGCCATTCTTTTTTGATCAGCTTGAAGCACACTTCAATATAATCTTGTATTGAATATCCTTCCCCCGTTCCCAATACAGCTTCTGTAACATTATCTTGCTGAATCAAAGTCCAGGCGGCTTCTACAATATCACCTGCAAACCCCCATTCTTTTCTTACAGTCAAGTCTCCTATTTCTATGATTTCTGAATTACCCCGATCAATATTTTTTACTGCGGCAGCTATCATTTTACTTACGTGACGTGGAGATCTTCTTGGACTATCGTGATTAAAAAAATAACCAACATAAGTTTTGATGCCTAAGTGCCGGTAATATCGGGCAGCATATACTGAATGAATACGGCTTACCGAATAAGCGTCTCTTGCATCAAAAAGGGCTGTTTCTTTTATAGGCAATCCCTCGTTCATAAATTGTAGACCACTTCCTGAGATAAAAACTTTTGAATGAGGGCTATACAACTTTACAGACTCAAGTATATTTATAGTTCCTGTAGATATTGTATTATGATTTTCAAATAACACATCATGCCGGGTTGTTGAATTGGCTGCAAGATGAAAGATATAGTCTGGCTTATTTTTCTCAATAAGATTTTTTACAAAACCAAAATCTCCTACATTTCCATCAACATTACTTCCTTTTCTTGAAGAAGAAATAACATCAATATTATTTCTATTCAAGAGCTCAGAAAGGTAAAAGCCATCTTGCCCATTTGCACCAAATATTATTGCTGTCATTTTATTTGTTCTTTTGTATTACAAAAGTGGCAAATGTATATTGGTATTTACCTAAATAATTAAAATCAGGATTATCGCATTCCCATTGTGGAGTATCTATCAGATGGCATTCGGGTATATAAGATAGAATCCTTTCTTTTAAGTCGTACATTGTATAAAAACGTGCATCTACATCTGGTTTAGGGTCGCCTGCTTTCCATCCATCCTTATAGTCGCATGTAAGTATGGCTATGCCGCCCGGTTTAAGTAATCCTTCAATACACTTAATAAATGATTCATCATCAGGATCGTGTTCAATAACAGAAGTAGAGAAGATTATATCAAATGAATTTTTTCCAATACCCGGTTTGCTGTAGTACTCTTGTAAATAATAATTTAATACAGGATCTATTTCTTCTATCTTAAGACCTATTCTTTTAAGTGACATAGACGCAGTGTCTTCATAACTGCCGACACATAATATTGCAGGATTATCATAATTTACTATGAATCGCTGTACTGTATCAAAAACAAAAGCCTGCTGCACATTTGCTTCAGGTATTTTTTTTGCCATGGTTAATGGAACCAGTTCTTCCAGTTTAATGACGGCTGGTTGGTATAATTGACGGGCACTATTATCCAGTATTCTGTTAATTGATATTCCTTCTGGTAAAGTAATTGGTATATATGATTTTACTGTAATTGGTGTTAGTGTATCCTCCGAAGCTCTTTCGGTATTTCGTAGCCATGTAAATTTTTTTGCTTGGAGGCCCAACAAAATTCTAACTTTTTTCTTGAATGTTTTCCAATCATTTGGTTGACTAATGCTTTGTTTTTCCTGTTCTTTTTTAAGAATAGCGGTTATTATTCTTTCGTATTCCCATACAAGGTTAGTACTGCTCCATTCATTTTGAAGGTAGCTGTAAGATGATGCCCCGTGTTTTATGATATTTTGAAGTGATGATTTCCCATATTCAATAGAAGGAGTAATGTCATGCAAGTGTCTAAACATAATACTATCCGAAACAGCAAGAGGTCTGTTCACTGCCAAAGCATAGTCGGGCGTGCTGGATAAGCCTCTGTTATTTTTGTCCTGGTATAAGAACACATTTATGGTGTTTTGAGCAAGAAAATCTAATACTCCTTTACTGCTTAAAAAATCATGATAAACAGATAGTTTTATTCCGGGTTTCTTAATTAGTTGCTGGCATTGTTCCACTATTTTTTTAGCATTACTCCCATCGCTATCTCCGAAATCAGCAGAAGGAATATTAAAACGTATAACAGCTTCGTCAAATTCATCCTGTACAGCTTTAACAATTTGCTCAAACCCCTTGTTGGGGGTAGCAAAGCCAAAACTACCTATAGTGGGAATAGAAGGAAGAGAATAAATATTAGTGTACGGAGGAACCAGGCGCCCGGTTTTAAAAACTATGGGGTTTTTTAATAACAATGTTGGATCAGGTGCAATATGATAATCAAAAAGCAAATCGTCAGCACTATCTGCTTTTTGTTGGATTACTTCGTGCATTATACCAATTTGCGGTATGCTAATGTGCCTATTAAAATATTTATATTTAGATAGTATAATTTTTTTTCTAAGCCAGGGTATGGTCGAAGGGTAGTAGTTATATATAATCGCGGAAGGAGTATAAGTTTTAATAGCTTCATCTAAATCTTGCATACTACCACATTCCACATAAATAAAATCATATTCTTTAGATGATTGTAAAGCGTTTGCAATGGCAACTCCAAATTCATGAACCCCACACTGCTTTTGTGGATGAGAAACAAAAAGTATTTTCGACTTCATCTAATATCAGATTCCTGATGATGTATCCCTATTTTTTATAAATGGTTACCTTGGGTAAAGGGAAAATCAAACCTATTCCTCTTTCAATAGTTTCTTTTTCTCTTTCCAAAAACTCTTCTTTAAAATGCCATGGAAGTACAAGATAATAATCTGGATTCATTGCACGGCTCTCTGCTTCGCTTATTATAGGAATATTGGTGCCAAGCGTAAATGCGCCATATTTGTCAGGATTTCTTTCTGCTGCGTAATCTATTATGTCTTTATCGATTTTACACCATTGCAATATGGTATTCCCCTTTGTTGACGCACCATAAATGTGAATCTTTTTACCTTCAGACTTTAACTTAACCAGCAAAGAATGTAACTCATCTTTCACAACATTAATCCTGTTCCAGAATGATTGATAAGGCTTGTCTGTATCCAGCTCCATATCAAATTCTTTCTGCCTTGTTTCATTCAATAAACGTATTTCTTCAGGCGTATCGTAAGCTATGTTGGTGTCATGTGTTGCAAAACATCTTATGCTACCACCATTAATGTCATTAAATTCTATTTTGAACAACCGCATGCCGGCTTTTTTCAAAATAATTTCGATTACTCCGAGACTATAATATTCCAAATGCTCATGGCAAATCGTATCAAACGAGTCAAGGCGAAGCATATCTGGCATATACGACATTTCAAATATCCACACGCCTCTATGAGACAATAATTGTTTAACTCCTTTCACAAATTCAACCGGGTTTTCAAGGTCATAAAACATGGCTATGGATGTGATTACATCCAGTGTTTTACCTTCTAATACCTCTACCAGTTTCTTAGATGGAAATATATCTTGTACTACAATGGCATCTTCCTTAATTTCCTGGGCCACATCTGAGGGATCTATGCCATATTTCATCCCTCCTTTAGGATAGTAACTTAGTAATGTACCATCGTTACAACCAATATCTAAGACGATTGCATCCTTTTTTTTGATAATTCCGGTAACAGAATCCACAATTCCTTTTAAGTGCGTGCGCATCGTGTTGTTTGTTCCGGAACGATACCAGTACGCTGCGTAAAGTATTTCAGGAGGCACCGTGTGTTCCATTTGCAATAATCCACAAGCATTTTCGTCTTCTTCCGGATTGCAACGTACAAGGGTACATGAAATTTTACGGGTTGAAGGCATTTCTTTACCAGGCTTAACAAAAGAACCTTGTAAGTATTGAGGCCCAAGATCTATAACCTTTTTTAAAGACGAAGACCCGCATACTCTGCAGGTAGTTCTTGTTTTAATATGCATATTATTCTTAAAATAATTTTATTGTAATTGTTTTTTATTGATGTAATTAATCAGTTCAGCATTAATCGCATCTATGCATTTATTTCTTTCAAGGTTTAGCAATGCCAACTGTTTTACTACAACATCTTTTTCTTCAACAGGAACTTTTTCAAATTCGTATACTTTTTCCTGTTCATGCCATAAGCGACAATTTACATCGGCTAATTGATAAAAAACTTCGCCTATGTTCCCAACCACTTCTTTAACTTCATTACCCTCTTTTTTAAAAACCTTATTGGCGGCAAATGTAAGGCGTTCAACCGGAATTTCGCCGCTTATGGCATGTCCAATAAATTCATCAATTTCCTCTTGCAGCAGTAGGGCTTGTTTTTTTAGGCTTTCAAGCCTAAGCACATCATCTGTGTGATATTCTTTCAGCTTTACAATAGTTAATTTGTCGCAAAGCATTCCTAAGGTTTCCGCCATAGTAAGTGTATATTGATAAAATAGCTGCAAATTTATGTGGTAGACTTTGATTTTCTGGAATTAAGCAATGATAAAATGTATAAATATTTAGAGTTTATACAGCATTTTTGTTGATTTTTTTATTTTAGTGTAAAATGATTTAGCTTAGCCAATAATCAACCCTGTGTCTTCCAAACACATCTAGCCTTTATGAGAATTAATGTAATTATTGCCTTCCTATTATCTCTTTTCTTTCTAAATGATGTTTGCTTTAGTCAAACGGTCAGTTTCAGTGCTCCAGATACTGTTTGTGTTACCCAACCAGTGAGTATTTCAAATACCTCCACTGGTGCCTCCGCTTATTATTGGAATTTTTGCGTAGCTGATTTATTAAATACTCCTCCAACAGGTACCAATTTAGGAAATCCAAATGGGGCGCTTAACGGACCTGTATTTTCCGACTTTGTGGAATCAAATGGGAATTTTTTTGTGTTTGTTGTAAATCATTATGATCCTACGGGGTTGGTTAGACTGGATTTTGGAAACAGTCTGCTAAATACACCTACTGCTGTAAATCTTGGAAACTTTGGCAATACTATGCGGAGACGACCTGAGGGCATACAAGTAATTCAGGATAATGGAAAATGGTATGCTTTCGTTGTAGCCGGAGATCGTGATTTGGGAGATACGCCGCAGCTTATAAGATTTGCTTTTGGTACAAACATTCAAAATTCCACTCCTGCTGTAAGTGACCTGGGTGATATAGGTAATATGAATCAACCATTGGATCTATACATGTTTAAAGAAAACAACGAATGGCATGGTTTTACTGTTAATAAAAATGGGTCATTAACGAGGTTTCATTTTTCAAATGGGCTGGATAACCCACCTGTTGCACAGAATTATCCTTTAGGCTTGAATTACCCAACCGGAGTTAATGTAATAAAAGATAATGGTAAATTCTATGTATTTGTAACCGTTGCAGTTAGTAATTCAATTGCACGGCTGGATTTTGGGAACTCATTATTGAATAACCCTACAGTAGTTGATTTAGGAGATCCGGGTAGTACACAAACCAGGGCCAGGGATATCTACATAATGAGATTTTGTAACGCTATAGTTGGATTTGTTGTTAATGGACCAAGCGACGGACCGTATCCGAATCAACTTGTAAGGTTAGATTTTCATAATAATATCGAATCCATTCCCACTGGTGTTTCACTTGGCAATATCGGAGACCTTAATTTTCCCCACTCTATCTCAAAGCTTTTCAGGGTTGATGATAAAGTTTATTCGTTTATAACCAATGTAAGCAACAATACAATTACCCGACTGGAATTTCCAAATTGTACAAACTCAAATCTTTCAAGTTCCGCTCTTAAAGATCCGCCGTCAATAAAGTATAATACACCGGGCACTTATAATATCAATCTTACAATTGATGATGGGTTGCCTTCTCAATCTTCATTTTGTAAACAAGTGGTGGTGGTACCCGAGCCGACTCACACACCAAGCAGAACTATTATTTTACAGGATGGAGAAAGTATTAAAATTGGTTCGGGCAATACGTCGAAAACATATGAATGGAATACGGGCGCCAAAGTAGATTCAATAACAGTAAATGCCGAAGGAATTTATATTGTGAAAACTTCAGGATATGGATGTGAAAATGTTGATACTATCATCATAAAAAAACAAGTAACTACTCCTGCGGTAAGTTTTAATATTCCTGACACTATTTGTGTTACTCAATCTGTAAATATTACTAATACTTCCAGCGGTGCTTCAAGCTACTATTGGAACTTTTGTGTGGCAGATATTAATAAAGCGCCTACAGGAACAAATTTTGGCAATGTTGGCGGGTTATTAGCTGCTCCAGTATTTATGGATTATGTTTTTTTTAATAATAACTATTATGGGTTTTTAACCGATCATAACCCTGGAGCTCTAATCAGGCTTGATTTTGGAAATAGTCTCCTTAATACACCTACGGCCGTAAGTCTTGGAAATTTTGGAGGTATCATACCTACGGGGCCTGGTGCAGAAGGAATTCAAATGGTGTATAATGAAGGCAAATGGTACGCTATCATTGTGGGTGGCTATGATCTTGAAGGAAGTACACCAAGAATTATAAAAGTAGATTTTGGGGCAAATCCTACAAACACTTCGCCAATTGTAACAAATTGGGGAAATATCGGAAATATGTATCAGCCTATAGACCTGCATGTTTTTAAAGAAGGTAATAATTGGTTTGGGCTTACAGTAAATGCTGAGAGTAATACACTCACAAGATTTAATTTTACAAGCAGCTTTGATAATGTACCAACCGGAACAAACCTTGGCAATGTTGGTGGAGCTTTCGCTTACCCCACAGGCGTATATGCCATTGAAAATAATGGTGATTGGAAAGTATTTGTAGTAAACGGTGGAGACAGAACGAGAAGCTCAGGCGTATATTCCTTAGTTCGTTTGGACTTCGGCTCATCTCTGCTGAATACACCTACAGCAGTTAACCTTGGAAATCCGGGTAATCTTTTGCAGCATCCAAGAGACATCAGTATAATGAAATCCTGTGATCAAATCATCGGATTTGCCGTAAATGGTCATTTTAATAACAGTGATATTATCAAGTTAGATTTTGGAAACGATCTTTCTGCTGTTCCTGAGGCTGGTTCGTTGGGTAATATCGGCAATCTTTCGTTTCCTCATTCACTTTCAAAACTTTTTAGAGACGGAAAAGATTTATATTGTTTTATTACGAATTCGGATAACAATTCGCTTGTAAGACTTCAGTTTACAGGTTGTACTAATTCAAGTTTACAAAGTTCTACAGCTCAAAACCCTCCATTAATAAAATATGATTCTGCAGGAGTATATCATATCAATCTTACAATTGACGATGGACTCCCATCTCAATCTTCGTATTGCAGGCAGGTGGTGGTAGTTGCTGAACCCGTTCATACACCCATCAAAACAATTATTATTAAACAAGGAGAATCTATAAAGATCGGTTCAGGGAATGCATCAGGAGTGTATAAATGGAATACAACTTCTGATAATAAAGATTCTATTACGGTTCAAAACGAAGGCTTGTATTATGTTGAAACTAATGGATATGGTTGTAGCAATATAGATAGTTTTTTAGTGGTTTTTAAAGAAGAAGCTGATTTTAGCTATCAGCAGGATGCATGTAATCCTCTGCAGTTGACTTTTAAAAACGAAACTCCTGACGGTACTGTCATCGGCTGGGATTTTGGCAATGGAACAACCACTACCAGCGATTCGAATCCTACAATCAGTTATGATAGTTTTGGTAGTTATAATGTTACCTTAACTGTGAAAAATATATCTGGTAACACTTTGCAGGTTACTAAACAGATTCCTGTAACCATACAAACAGACAGCTTAATTATAACAAACGATACTACCATTTGTGCCGGTTCAAGTATTCAGCTTAATGCAATATCAGCATTAAATTATTGTTGGTACCCGGCAGAAACACTAAACAACTCAAGCATTGCTAACCCAGTAGCGGCTCCACTTACCTCCACCACCTATTTTTTGAATACTCTAATTACTGGTCAAAATATAATCACTAACGGAGATTTTTCTGACGGCAATATAAGCTTTGGATCAGAATATAAATATGTTGAAAATAATACCACAGAGGGTGAGTATTTTGTAGGTAATAGCTCTTTGACATGGAATCCTCATCTAATATATAATTGCGGAGATCATTCAGGCACAGGTAATATGCTTCTTGTAAATGGTTCTCCTGAAGATAATAAAGTTGTCTGGACTGAAAGCGTAAGCGTATTACCCAATACTAATTATGCTTTTAGTACATGGATAGAGTCTCACTTTCAGGATAATCCCGCTCAACTTGCATTTTTTATTAATGGTATTGCTATCGGAACCCCAATAACTGCAAGTTTACCTATTTGCAATTGGACACAATTTTATGCTACGTGGAATTCCGGAAATAGTACGTCTGCAATAATCTCAATTGTCAATAAAAATACGGTTTCATGGGGTAATGACTTTGCGCTGGATGATATTTCTTTTGCGCCTGTATTTATTAAAAGAGATAGTGTAAGAATCAATATAGAAAGGCCGGCAGTTAAAGCCAATAATGATACTACTGCTTGCGCCGGAACTATATTTCAGTTGAATGCACTTGGAAATTTTTCTTCATATTCATGGACGCCAACCTCCTCCCTTTCAAACGGCAATATTTATAATCCTTTGGCTACACCTGCACAAACTACACAATATATTGTTACCGCTACTTCATCAAATGGTTGTATTGCAAAAGATACTGTGGTACTTAATGTAAAATCTATCCCTGTTTTTGATATAATCGATGACACACTAATCTGTAAGGCTGCTTCTGTTCAATTACATGTTTCAACAGGATTCATTTATTCTTGGTCTCCTTCTGAAACACTCGACAATGCTTTTGTGCCTAATCCAGTAGCAACACCTTTTACAGAGACTACTTATAAAGTTCTGGTTACAGATGCAAGTACTGGTTGCTCAAGCTCCGATTCAGTTAAAATTAATGTAAGACCATACCCCGTATTTTCTGCAAGCGGGGATGCTGAAATCTGCGCCAAATCCAATTTCAATTTACATGCATCCGGTGGCGATACTTATGGCTGGAGTCCCTCCATCTCATTGGATGATCCACAATCACCCAACCCTGTGGCACAACCTTTAAATACTACACAGTATACAGTGCATATAAGTGAGTCAACATGTAATTATGATACATCCATAAATGTGAATATTATAGTTCATCCAACTCCTGTAGTTGTAGCACAGAAATCAAATGATATTAATTGCGAAATGACGACCGCGCAGCTAAATGCAAGCGGAGCCAGCTCTTATATATGGACACCTGCAGGACATTTGGATAATCCTGCAAAATCCAATCCCATAGCAAGTATTGATACAACAACAATGTTTATTGTAAAGGGAACTACCGTAAATGGATGTAGTTCATCTGATTCACTTACAGTAAAAGTCACTGCAGAAGGAAGTCCGTTGTATTTGGTGCCTAATGCTTTTACGCCTAATAATGACGGTATTAATGATTGCCTCAGCATTAAAAAATGGGGCAATATACAATTGCAGGAATTTTCTATTTATAACCGTTGGGGCGAACGTGTATTTTACACCACAAACCCTTTAGCTTGCTGGGATGGTACTTATAAAGGACAGCCTCAGAATATCGGCACATTTGTATACGTGATAAGAGGAAAAACATTTTGCGGATCTATAATGCGGAAAGGATTGGTAACCCTGATAAGATAAGAAAAAAAATCAAAGGGCTTTAGCTACGCCATTTTCCCTGCAGCTTTCTCCGCGATCTTACCCCAATAAAAGTAATTAAAGAAAGAGGAGGGAATGGTATTTGGCGTGTCCGTCAAAGCTGTTTCAAGGTTTTTGAAAAATGAATGTATATCCTTGTCTGGCGATACTAATAATTTACTTCCTGCTACGTTTTGTGGAATTCCGATAGCGCCGGTTTGAAAAGAAATAGCGGTGTCGCTTGCTGCTAACGCTTCTACTAATTTTGTTTTGATGCCTCCGCCTTCGCTTATAGGGTTTAGAAAGATATCAGCAGCTTTAAAGTATATGCTTATGTCTTCTACAAATCCTGCATAAGTAATATGGCTAGAATGGTATGAAGAAAGGTTGTTGTATTTTTCAGGTAGCCCACCGCCGCATATGATTATATTAAAGTCAAACTTATGTTCAAGCAATGAAGGAGTTACTTTCTCCAGTATGAAATCAAGCCCATTTAAATTTGGTCCATATCCGAGCGCTGCACTATAAAGTAATAATGGTGTTGAAGGATTAATACGATGTGTTTGGCAGATTAACAGCTTAGCTTTTTGTTTCTCTTCGAAGGTATATGTTTTGGCGTGCTCAGTTCCGTATGTGATAACGGCACATTTTTCTTCTGGCAACTTAAAATTTGCCAAGGCATATTGATGATCTTCTTCTGTAATAAAGAAACTAAGGTCTGCACATCGGTGTATCAATTTTTCATAGCTCCATAATAATCTCCACCACCATTTGCCCAGGCTTTTAAAACGGATGCCTTCGATATTATGCGAGTGAATAATCAGCTTTACAGTTACAAATTTTTTCAGCAAATATCCTAACCAACCATAGTAAGGATGCTCCAACATTACATGGGTAATATTTTGCTCTTTGATAATCCGCTTTAAAGAAAAAAAATAAAAAGGATTGATATATCTGAGTGCACTGTTTGAGAATAAAGAAATTTGTTGATATGCTGCGGCATTATCAACGCTATTATTTTTTACTGATGCACAAGTCAAATTAACGTGCTTACTGAGATACTGATAAAATAAAGCGATATTTTTTTGCCCTCCTGTTACAGCAGGAAGATAACGGTAGGGAGCGATGCTTAAAACATTTATCATTAACAGTATACCTTCATTTAAACAGTTGCTTTCTTTTGCCGTTTCCAGATGGCAAATGCAGCACCTGCAAGCGCAATATAAAATAAGATATTGCCCACATAAATCAAACGTTGACCGGTTGCATAGGAAGACGGTTCGAACTTAAAAACAACTTCATGCTTGCCTGCAGGCACCGGCATTCCTCTTAAAACATAGTTTACTTTTGAATATGGAGTTGGCTTGCCATCCAGGTAAGCATTCCATCCTGCCGGATAATAAATTTCACTGAATACTGCAAATTGTGGCGTAGAAGCATTTGTGCGATATTTTATTACATCGTTATCGTAGCTTTCCAATTTGATAGTGGCAGAAGAATCAACGCCAGGATCATTTCCTGCAATATTTTTAAATTCAGCATCAACAATTACTGTATCCTTTGCCCCGAATTGATTTAATGCTTTGATTTCTTCAACAGGTCCATTTACATAGCTGATGTGTTTAATAAACCATGCTGCCCCCAATGCTTTATCATTTTTATATACGGATGTTCCTCCTCCCTGTTGCTGTTGTTGTGCAGGAACAATCAGGTACTTAGTGTCAAGCATATTTAACACATCCATATTCATGGGCTGTTTTGAAAGCTGCGTTTCAATCAGATCCTGATATATACGGAGTTTCGCGGGATGATATCCTCCTATAGAACGATGAAAATAAGAAGTGATGGCATCATTAAAAATATCTGCAGATAAATTGTATACCCTGTAATGCGGGTCTTTATCCTGTAATATTTCTTTGTCTGCTGCGGAAGCAGAAAAATTATCAGCCTCGTAACTATCAGCCTCAACATAATTATCAGTATTCAGATAATGATTGTCTATTACCAATAAATCAATACTGTTTATTACTGCAAAAATGATTACAATGGCCAGTGGTTTTAATATGTTTTTAAGATAAGCATATAAAAGACCGATCACCAATGCTGCAAAAAACAATGCCCGCAGAATGCTTGACATGTACATGCCTTTTCGTTCTACTTTTAAGGCATTAACAATGGTTCTGCCCATTTCGTTACCGCCACCTTGCGGATTTGGCTGCAAAATCTGTGCGTCGACAGCAGTTGAAAAATCAATAGAGAAATAAATGAGTAATACCAATACAAACAACCCACCCAATACATACAATATTTTTTTGAAAGAGGCCTTTAATAATTCTTTACCGCCTGGTTCAAAAAATATTTGTTGTAAACCCATAGCGGCTAATAATGGGAGTAGAAATTGCGGAATAACAAGCGCAGTATTAGGAGAACGGAATTTGTTATATAAAGGAAAGTGATCAAGCAGGAATGAATTGAAATCGGAAAAATTTCTTCCCCAGGCCATAAAAATAAATAATACTATGGCGCCTGCTATCCACCATTTAATAGAATCTTTTATTACCACCATACCAATTAATGCAAGAAAACAAATGATGGCCCCATAATATAAAGTGCCGCCAGTAGATTCCCGCATTCCTCCCCAGTATTTAGGCAACGATTGAGCAATTTGAATGGCTTGATTTTCCGGAATGTTCTTTTCTGTTAACTCATTCACCAGTTTTGAATCTTCCTCAAAACGTATGGCAGAACTTTCACCAAAAACCGCAGGCATAAACGAAGTAAGGATTTCGCTTTTACCTATACTGTAACTAAAAGCGTAATCCTTATCTAATCCTTTAGTACTTACTTTTTTTATTTCAGGTCCCGATGTTTCAATGTTCTTTCCGCCCCGCATGGTAAATTTTGCATATTCAGCAGTTGTAAGTAAAGTCATTGCTGAATTTGCAATCCCCGTTGCACCCGCCAACAGAGCGAGTGAAAGTGAAATTGCCAGGTGTTTCCATTCTTTTGCTTTTATCCACTTTATTATGTAACCAAGTGTAATAAGAGCGGCTGTTATTCCAAAGTAATAGGTAATCTGCAGGTGACTAAACCCGATCTCCCATATGCTGGCTATTACAGCCACTGCAAAACCAATCAGGTAATTTTTTTTATAAATCAATAGAAGTCCTGCAAGCAAGGCTGGCATATACGCCATAGCCCACATTTTAGTATCGTGGCCTGCAGCAATAATCAACGCATTATACGTAGCATAGGCAAAAGCAAGACTGCTTAATATTCCTATGACCGAACGGATGCCTATTACACAACATAAAAGATAAAAGCATAAACACGCTAAAAAGAAGAAGCCTATAGGTTTTGGTAAGCCGAGTGTAAAAAGTGTATGAAGATCAGGTACAAAAGATTTTGCCTCCATGGCCACCTGGTAATTAGGCATACCACTGAAGAGATGTGTATTCCAGAAAGGGTAGTGTCCATATTTTTTTTTGTATTCAAATGAATTTTGCGCAGCGCCTTTCCAGTGTACATTATCATTTTGTACAAGAGCTTTGCCTTCCAATGCAGGGCGGCAATAAATAACTGAAACCAATAAAAATATACCTATAGCTATCAGATGAGGAACAAGCGCTTTGAAATTGAATTTTTTCACCTGCAAAGATTTAAGGCGGCAAATTAATGTTATTTTTATTCTTCCCCTTTAAATTTAACTGGTAAAAATGATACATCAGATACTCAGGGATAAACCTACCAAGCTCTTTATTGGAATTGCCGCTTTTTTTGTTGCCAATGCATTGATCGCAGAATGTATTGGAGGAAAAATCTTTTCATTAGAAAAATTGTTGGGCTTATCGCCCGCAAACTTTACTATAGCCGGATACAGCGGGTTATCATTTAGCCTTACCTGCGGTGTACTCTTGTGGCCCCTTGAATTTGTTATTACAGATGTTGTGAATGAATATTATGGACCAAAAGCGGTAAAGCGTATCAGTTACACTGCCATTGTATTAATATCTTACGCTTTTATAATGTTTTATGCCAGCATTCATATTCCTGCGGCAGACTAGTGGCCGGCTTCTAAAAAGCAAAATGGTATTGATGATCTGCAGGTAGCCTTCAGCGGTATTTTCGGGCAGGGAATGTGGATCATATTGGGAAGCCTTGTGGCGTTTCTTGTAAGCCAATTGGTAGATGTGTTTGTTTTTCACCGCATAAAAAAAGTAACCGGTGATAAGAAGGTGTGGCTCAGGGCTACCGGTTCAACACTGGTTTCGCAATTGATTGATAGTTTTATTGTATTGACGATTGCTTTCAAATTCGGCGGAAACTGGACATGGCCGCAGGTAATAGCAGTTGGCTGTGTGAATTACATGTATAAAGGAACAGTAGCTATTTTGCTCACGCCTGTAATTTACTTTATAGAGAAAAGAATTGAAAATTATGTGGGGCATCAAACAGCTATGGAAATGAAGAAAGCTGCGATGGGAAAGGAATAGGGAAAGTGAATGGTGAAAGGTCAATGGTGAAAAATAAAAAATTAGAAATAAGAAAAACAGAATGCTTTATTGCATATATCCAATCATTCACTATTCACCATTGAGTATTCACTACTTTACATCGGTCTGATCCAGATATTTCTGAAAGCTGTAGGATTTCCGTGATCCTGCAATGCTATTGGTTCCTTCGAACTATGCTTTTCGTAAGTAGGGGTACCTATGTATTGTGTGCTTCCCCAAATGGTAGTGTTATTTTGTATCAGCACGCCGTTGTGAAATACGGTAATACGCGCAGGAGCTTTCAATGCGCCGTCTTCAGAAAATAAAGGAGCAGTAAAAATGATGTCGTATGTCTGCCATTCGCCCGGGCCGCGTGAAGCATTTACCAATGGAGGAAACTGTTTGTACATGGCGCCTGCCTGCCCGTTGGAATAAGTGCGGTTATTATAATTATCCAATACCTGCAATTCATACCTGCCCATTAAAAATATACCGCTATTTCCGCGTCCCTGGCTTTCACCTTTTACTACAGCAGGAGTTCTCCATTCAATGTGCAACTGGCAATCACCAAAACCTTCTTTTGTTTCAATACCTCCAGTTCCTCCTTCTACTACCATCGCATTGTCTTCTATTTTCCATTTTACATTTCCGCCATCTTTTTGCGATTTCCATTTTGAAGCGTCTTTTCCATCAAACAATACAATGGCATCAGAAGGAGCATCGGCAGCGGTTTTGCCAGGCGTTACTATTCTTACAGCAGGGTCCCAATACTCGGTTAATTTAGGATCTCCCTCCCTGGGAGCCTTTTGTGCGAAGCATACTACCGTACTAAGCCCTAAGCAAGCGCTCATTACAAGGCGTGGTAAACGAATGATCATAATAATTTAAATTGTTGTTTTAAAAAGAGGGTACAATTTATAAAAAATTATGGTTTCACCTTATTATTCATCTTTTAATACTGTTAATGGCTTGTTGTACGCCACAAAAATTAAAACATATAAATTTTGCAGGTTAAAACCAGCTCCTTATTTTTGCGCCGTAAATTTTAAGCAAATGAATATTCATACACATCATCACCATCATATCTTCCCTCAAGGGTAGACCGGTGTTGTATGTGCGATAAAATACATCATTTAAAAGGCCTACCATTTGGTAGGCTTTTTTATTAAATATCTAACATCATAAGTATGCTTAAACTGGCTGTACAAAAATCAGGACGGTTACACGAAGACTCCATGCGATTGCTGAAAGAATGTGGTATTGGTATTTCTAATGGCGCCAATAAACTTAAAACAGAAGCAAGTAATTTTCCTTTGCAGGTATTTTTTTTGAGGGATGATGATATACCGCAGTATGTGGAAGATGCGGTTGCAGATATTGGCATAGTAGGAGAGAATGTGGTATATGAAAAAAACAAGTCGGTAAATGTGGTGGAGAAGCTGGGTTTTGGAAGCTGCAGGCTTAGTTTTGCTGTTGCAAGAGGGGAGCAATACAACAATGTCCAATCTTTACAAGGCAAGCGTATAGCCACTAGTTATCCTTATATCACAGATCAGTTTCTGAAGAAAAATAATGTACAGGCAGAGATCCATGAAATCAGCGGATCGGTAGAAATAGCGCCCGGTATTGGTTTGGCAGATGCCATCTGCGACCTGGTAAGCAGCGGATCAACCTTGCTTACCAATGGGTTGAAAGAAGTGGAAACCATTCTGAAATCAGAAGCCATTCTTATAAAGCACACACATTTTGATGAAGCCCAACAAGCCTTACTGGACAAATTACTGTTTCGTATACACGCAGTTAAAAAAGCCAAGAATAATAAATACATTCTGTTGAATGCTCCAAACGATAAACTGGAAGAAATAGTGAGTTTACTGCCCGGTATGAAAAGCCCTACTATTATTCCTTTGGCAGATAAAGGTTGGAGCTCTGTACATAGTGTTTTAAGCGAAGATGAATTTTGGGATAAGATAGAACGGCTCAAAGCCGCGGGAGCACAGGGCATTTTAGTTGTGCCGATAGAAAAAATGGTAATGTAATACTATACACTTTCACATTTCAAATCATTCTTCAGATGAATATTGTATCCAATCCCCCTGTGGCCGAATGGAAAAAATTACTGCAACGACCAACAATAGATAATACTTTTTTGGAAAATGCAGTGGCAAATGTTTTAAAAGAAGTAAAACGCAATGGCGATAAAGCCTTATTGGATTTTACACAGCGCTTTGATGGTGTGCTGATAAATGATCTGAAAGTTTCTCTTCAGGAAACCGAAAATGCAGGGAAAGTGTTGAACACTTCCTTAAAAAATGCTATTCTGCAGGCTAAAAAAAATATTGAAACCTTTCACCAAAAACAAATACAACCTGCCGAAATAATAACTACTATGCCAGGCGTTGAGTGCTGGCGTAAAAGTGTAGGTATTGAAAGGGTTGGTTTGTATATACCGGGTGGTTCTGCACCATTATTTTCTACGGTATTAATGTTAGGAATACCAGCAGCTATCGCAGGCTGTAAAGAAATAATATTATGCACACCTCCCGACAAAAATGGCAACATACATCCGGCTATACTGTTTGCCGCAAAAACAGCAGGCATTACACAGGTTTATAAAGTTGGAGGAGCACAGGCTATAGCCGCGATGGCCTTTGGAACAGAAACAATTGCCCCTGTATATAAAATATTTGGACCCGGCAATCAATATGTAACCTGTGCCAAGCAAATGATCCAACGAGAAGGTATAGCTATTGACATGCCTGCGGGTCCAAGCGAAGTTTGTGTGTTGGCAGATGAAGCAGCAAATACTGCTTATGTCGCTGCTGATTTATTATCGCAGGCAGAGCATGGCGCCGATAGCCAGGTATTATTGATCAGTACTTCTGAAGATGTTGCATCTGCCATCGTAAAAGAAACAACCAGGCAATTGCAATTATTGCCCCGGAAGGAAATGGCTGAAAAAGCACTGGCTAACAGTACAGCAATTATTGTAGATGATATGAAAACTGCCGTTGCACTTATTAATGAATACGCGCCGGAGCATCTTATTATAAGCAGCAAAAACGATGAGCAGATTGCGGAATCAATTACCAATGCCGGCTCAGTTTTTTTAGGTAATTACTCACCTGAAAGTGTAGGCGATTATGCCAGTGGTACTAATCATACTTTACCTACCAATGGTTATGCAAAAGCATATAGTGGTGTAAGTGTTGATAGTTTTGTAAAGAAGATTACCTATCAAAAATTATCTAAAGAAGGATTGAATGCCATTGCAGATACTGTAATACAAATGGCAGAAGCAGAAGGTTTAGAAGCGCATGCAAACGCGGTGAGAATACGGATTTGAGATTTGAAATTGGATATTTGAAATCTCTTAGCCAGAGCTATTAAATTAAATATTAGCAGAATGATGTAGGTGGAATGAAAATGTTTGTCAGGGCGAACCTATCTGCTAATCTCTTATGAACAGGTAAATCAGGAAATCCTATATATTGAACGTGTTTGCGGTTTGGAATATATCAAATTTCAAATTTCAAATTTCAAATAATTAGATCATGAATTTCAACATAAACGATCTCTTACGTGAGAATATAAAAAAGCTTGTTCCCTATTCTTCAGCACGGGATGAATTTAAAGGAGAGGCAGATGTTTTTTTAGATGCTAATGAAAACAGCCTTGGCTCGCCACTAACAAAGTGGTATAACCGTTATCCAGATCCGCTTCAGCATACAATCAAAGAAAAGCTATCTGTTATAAAAGCAGTGCCCACCAAAAACATTTTTTTGGGTAATGGCAGCGACGAGTGTATTGATTTGTTGTTCCGTGCCTTCTGTAATCCGGGCAAAGATAATGTGATAATCTGCCCACCCACATATGGTATGTACCAGGTGAGTGCTGATATAAATGATATAGAAGTACGTAAAGCGCCTTTGCTCGAAACGTTTCAGTTAGATCTTGTGCACATGGAAACATTGGTAGATGATTTTACAAAAATCATCTGGTTGTGTTCTCCAAACAACCCTACTGGTAACTCGCTTAACAGAGAAGACATAGAAATGGTGTTGAATAATTTCCCCGGCATTGTTGTAATAGATGAGGCTTATATCAACTTTTCACGCCACCGCTCTTTTGTACAGGAGTTAAGCGATTATCCTAACCTGGTAGTGTTGCAAACATTGTCAAAAGCGTGGGGGCTTGCCGCACTGAGGTTGGGTATGGCTTTTGCAAGTGAAGAAGTAATACAGGTATATAACAAAGTAAAGCCTCCTTATAACATCGGACAGGCAACGCAGGACATTGTACTGAAGGCATTGGATAATGTAGCTGATGTAAATGAGATGATAAAAATACTGGTTAATGAAAGAGAGCTGTTGAGGAAGTCGCTCCTGGAAATTAAAACGGTTAGAATAGTATATCCATCCGATGCCAATTTTTTGCTTGTAAAAATTGATGATGCTAAAAAAGTATATGATTATTTGCTGACCAAAGGAATTGTAGTGAGAGACAGAAGTAATGTGCAGTTGTGCCAGGATTGTTTGCGGATAACAGTAGGCGCCCCGGATGAAAATAAAACTTTAGTGCAGAGTTTAAAGGATTTCACTGCATAGTTGTAATTTTATTTACTCTAAAGCAATACATCATGAAAAGGGTTTCCACTTTTTTAATGCTTATAGTATACACTACTTTGAGCTTTTTATATGCTTGTGCCGGTGCTGTTGAAAAAAGCCCGGCAAATGATACAACAAGGGCGGCTGGATCCGGTAATGATGCGGGACTTACACTTCCTGCGGGATTCTCGGCTATTGCAGTTGCGCAAAACCTCGGCGGCGTCCGGCATATTGTAGTGAATAGTAACGGTGATATATACGCTAAGTTGATAAAACTTAAAGACGGCAAAGGAATCCTTAAATTAAAAGGAGGCGATGCAACTGCCATTACCAGCTTTGGTAATTATGTGGGAACAGGCATTGCCATAAAGAATGGTTACCTCTACGCTTCGTCCAACACAAGTATTTACCGTTATAAATTAAATGATAATAATGAAGTTTCAGATCCTGGCAACCCGGAATTGATAGTAAAAGATTTAACCGACAGGGGACAACACAATTCAAAATCTATTGCACTTGATAATGCCGGTAATATATATGTCAACATCGGAGCACCTTCAAACTCTTGCCAGGTGCAGGATAGAGCAGTTGGGTCAAAAGGGCAGGAGCCTTGCCCCATATTGGAATATGCAGGTGGTATCTGGCAATTTAAAGCAGATAAACTCAATCAAACAATAAAAGACGGGACACGCTATGCTACTGGTATAAGAAATACCGTGGGTTTAGATTGGAACAGTTCTGTAAATGAATTGTATGTAATGCAGCACGGTCGGGATGATCTGCACCGGATGTTTGAAGATTTATATACAGTAAAAGACAATGCTGAAATTCCTGCAGAAGAATTTTTGTTGGCAAAAAAGGGTTCTGATTTTGGCTGGCCATATTGCTATTTTGATCCACTGCAGGATAAAAAATTGTTGGCTCCTGAATATGGAGGAAACGGGAAAATTGCTGGCAAATGCGGAGATATCCCACGCCCATTGGTAGCCTTCCCTGCACATCTTGCACCCAATGCATTGTTGTTTTATACAGGTAATCAATTCCCTGAAAAATATAAGAATGGTGCATTCATCGCGTTTCACGGTTCATGGAATAGAGCGCCGGAACCACAGGCCGGTTATTTTGTTGTGTTTGTGCCAATGAAAGACGGACAACCGAATGGAAAGTGGGAGATATTTGCTGATGGGTTTGCTGGTGGTGATGAAAAAAAAGCTTCTGGAAGAGTAGATTACCGACCATGTGGTTTAGCACAAGGCCCTGATGGCGCTTTGTATATTTCTGACGATAACAAAGGAAACATTTGGAAAGTTACCTACAAGAGTAATTAAATCATTCTTATGCGAAGAAGATTAATTCCTGTAAAGGTTGTAATTGCCGCACTGCTTTTTATTTTATTGAGTTTTGAGCCAGACCAGAACAAACCTCCCAAAGCTGTGATGGAACGTGGCAAGGCGTTGTATGAAAAAGAATGCCTTAGTTGCCACCAGGCAGATGGGTTGGGGGTGCAGCGTTTAAATCCGCCTTTGGCTAAAACCAAGTGGGTTTTAGGTCCTAAGCCAAAGCTCATTGCAATTGTATTAAATGGTTTAACTGATCCTATTGAAATAGACGGTGACTCTTTTAATAATCCTATGCCTCCGCATTTGTATTTAGATGATCAGCAGATCTCTGATGTACTTACCTATGTGCGTAATAGTTTTGGCAATAATGCCATTGCCGTTACGCCCAATGATGTAAAAAAAGTGAGATCAAAAATTGTAAAAACAAAATAAAAATTATTTATCACTCAACCCTTATTACTGCATACAACGCAGTATACCTGAACTAAAAATTATGGCAAAACGCATTTTGTTTATAGATAGAGATGGAACTTTAATTAACGAGGCGCCTCCTACTTACCAATTAGATTCATATGATAAACTGACTTTTTACCCGCATATGTTTGAGTTTATGACCAAAATTGCGAGAGAGCTGGATTATGAATTAGTGATGGTTACCAACCAGGATGGATTGGGAACGGCAAATTTTCCGGAAGATACTTTTTGGCCATTGCATAACCTGGTAATGAAAAGCCTGGAGAATGAAGATATTCATTTTAGTGCTGTATTTATTGATAGAACATATCCGCATGAAAACGCTCCTACGCGTAAACCCGGCATAGGAATGCTTACCAGCTACCTTAACAACTCTGATTATGATATTGCTAATTCGTTTGTAATAGGAGATCGCATTACAGATATACAATTAGCAAAAAATTTAGGCTGTAAGGGCATCTGGCTGAATATGGATTCCTCACTTGGTGCAGAAGAAATATCTGACAAGGTGGCTGCATTAAAAGATACTATAGCATTAGAAAGTATTGAGTGGAGTAAAATATATGAGTTCTTGAAACTGGGTACACGTTCTGTAAAAAATGAGCGTAATACCAATGAAACAAAAATCAGTATTGAACTGAATGTTGATGGAAATGGTAAAGCCGATATTTCAACAGGTCTCGGTTTTTTTGATCATATGCTGGAACAGATTGCAAGGCATGGAAAGATGGATTTGACCATTCATACTAAAGGCGATCTGCATATAGATGAACATCATACCATAGAAGACACAGGCATTGCTTTAGGCGAAGCTTTTGCCAAGGCCCTTGTTAATAAAACCGGCATGGAAAGATATGGTTTTGCATTACCCATGGATGAAGCAGACGCGAAAGTATTGATTGACTTTGGAGGCCGCAACTGGATTGTATGGAATGCTGAATTTAAGCGTGAAAAAATAGGAGAGATGCCTACCGAAATGTTCTTTCACTTTTTTAAATCATTCTCGGATGCGGCAAAATGTAACCTCAATATAGAATGCAAAGGCGATAATGAGCATCATAAAATAGAAGCCATTTTTAAGGCCTTTGCTAAAGCGATACGCATGGCGGTGAAACGTGATCCGTTAAGTAATTATTTACCGAGCACCAAGGGGATTCTTTAGTTGCAGGTTACAGGTTTCAGGTTGCACGGGTGCGAAATATGGTATAAAGATTAAGACAGGCGGTACCGTTAAATTTATTTTTGATAGATCATGTTCAAAGCTGTTTTTATCTCTTTCTTCTTTTTGATTGCGTGTGTTTCAATAACAGCCCAGGTATCAAAGAAAATCATTTTTATTACTGCACCAAATAATCATGACAAAGGGGAACATGAATATAAAAAGGGATGCTATTTATTGGCAGATCTTTTGAATAAAAGGATGCCTGATCTTTCAACCACAGTATACGAAAATGGCTGGCCTTCAAATGCAGACGCTTTTGATAGTGTAGCTGCGCTTGTGTTATATTGTAATGGAGGCGAACGTCATTTATTATTATCACATTTGCAGGAAATGGATGCATTGATGCAAAGAGGAGTAGGGTTGGTGGCAATACACAATGCTATAGAAGCACCCAAAGGAGAAACAGGAAACTTATTTCTTGATTGGTTGGGCGGCTATTTTGAAACCTGGTATTCTGTAAATCCAAGATGGAAAGCAAATGTCAATATAGTGTCCTCACATGAAATAAGCCAAGATATACAGCCATTTGCTATTAAAGATGAATGGTATTACCATATACGTTTTGCCGATAGTATGAAAAATGTATTTCCAATATTAGAAGCAATACCACCTATGTCTTCTCTACAAGAGACAGATAATGCTTATAAAGGCAATCCATTGGTTCGCAAAGCAGTTGCCAATAAAGAGTCACAGGTTTTATGCTGGGCTTACAACCGGCCAAATGACGGGCGCAGTATAGGGTTTACCGGTGGTCATTATCATAAGAACTGGGGCAATGCGTACTTTAGAAAAATTGTATTAAATGCAATCCTGTGGGTGTCACATATTGACATGCCTTGAAAATATTGTAGGTGTGATCTCAAATAAATTATTGTAATAGATCTTCATTTTCGATTAAACACAAATTTAAATAGGGTTAGACACTAAGTTCAAGTAATTTAGAAAATGATTAAATGGCTAAGTAATTTATCACGCAGGGATGCTTTCATACTCTTGATGATAGCTTTTCTTACCAGCATTCTTATACGCCTGCCAAATTTGAAAAGACCACTTTCAAAGCATCATGAGTTCCTGCCGGCTACAGTCCTTATTAATGCAGCATCGTGGAAGCAGGGTGGTGGTGGAGAAGTCTTCAATTATACTCCTGTGATGAACTATCAGAATAAAGGAGATAAAGTTTATGAGAAAGGACCAAATATTGACAAAGATGGTAATATTCTATACCTCTCTTTAGGGCCTGGCTGGTATATTATTCCTTACTGGTTCCTCAATGTTTTTGATGCTTCTTTCAGGGTCTCATCTTTAAGAATTGTAAATCTGTTTTTTAATTTTATTAGTATCATACTGTGTTTTTTTCTGCTTAATATGCTTGTGCCAGAGAGCCTGAAGAGACGATATCTCCTTATATTGACCGGTTGTGTTGCTCTGTTATTTTCTCCTGGTATACTTTGGTATTTTGGAAATGGCTATACACATACTGCTGTGATGTTGCCATTCCTGTTTACACTGTTACTAGTATTGGTGCCCATGATCCAACATCATTCCAGGATCACTATTGGTAGGCTTTCAATAGTATTTGTATTATTTGTATTGGGATTATATATGGATTGGTTTGCTGCGTTTGTTGGTATCAGTACAATTGGCCTATGCCTGTTCAGGACTAAAAGCAATAAAAAATATTTACTATTAACAAGTGTAATAATTGCTGCGTTATCTGCCGGAGTGCTGCTCATATTCTGGCAATATTCAAGCTATGCGGGGTATAATGTTACCAAACATTATTGGGAGTTACGTTTTTTTGCGCGTAGTGCCGTATCAAAAGATGCTGATTTTTTAACAATGATTACATATCTGCCAATGCATTATGTAACGGCATATCTTCCCTTGCTTTCAGGAATATTTATTACTACAATTATAGCTTTGATTAATAAACAATATGTACAGTTTGCAGAAAAGGAAATAATTTTTCTGTGTGTGTACGGCGTTGCAATATTGATGTATCATATAGGTTTGCTTAATTGGTCTTATGAGCATGAATTTTCAGTTGTTCCAGCTTGCCTGATGTTGGTTTATTTGTTTATACGTTATTTGTTTTTTATTACTTCTTATATAAATAAGAAATGGCTGATTGCGGCAACAGTCTTGTTTTTTTTAATGAACGTAGCTCAGTATTATTATATCAATCCACCGGGAGGCAGATCCTTAAACGGAATGCCTTACAGTACTTATGAAACATTTGGAAACCAATTACGGAATATTGATAAAGATGTTAAGATATTTATGCAAATGCAGGAAGGGAATCCTATGATTGAATATTATGCAAAACGAAATATAACCAATGCAGCAAATATAGATGAAGCAAAGAAGATGATGCTGCGCTGGAATACATCAAAAGCTGTTTGGATTGAACAAAACAGCTTTACATTAGAAAAAATAATCGCTATACAATAAATAAAATCGGTATTCCCGAAAGAAAAGACTGTGTATGCTGGAGCTACCCATTACCGTTAGAGTTCCCTTGCCGGAAGAAATGCCGCACAGGGATGATATAGAAGCCTTGCTGTATAAAAGAAGTAAAGCCAAAATAATACAGGGATATACAATAAACGATAATGCCAATCCTAAGATGCCTTATTCTTTCCAGGCAGAAATCAACATCAATAACTCCTCCTTATGGGAATTGATGCTGGCATTAGCGGGTTTTTTACCTGAGCAAATATGTTGTACCTATTGTATCAGTGATGAAGACTCCATCACGACAGCGTATTTTCCCAAAACATTCGTATTGCAGCAACTCAATGTGTTTAAGTCGGAATTGTCTCAGGATTGCGCACTGGAGTTTTCTTTATTTGCGCATGCACCTGAGGGTCTTACAGAAATAATCGTTACTTCATACAAGTATCTCCGGTATGCTGGCAAAAATAAAAATGACTTTTTAAAATGCATGAAAACATTCCAGTTAAATGAAATTCCAGGTCTTGCTTTTGTGGATGAATATCCGAAAATAACAGAGCCTTTAAAGAAGTTCTTCCCTACTTCCCGAAGACCGGAAGATGTAATTTGGTCACTCAATAAAAACTTTAGGATAGAAAATGTATAACAACCCAATTAGTTTACTATCGCCAGCGCAATTCCATCATGATACTTGCTCCCAACGGTTTGAATAATAGTAGCGGTAACTTCTTTTGTTGATGCCAGTAATTCAATAAAACGCTGAACGCCGGTTACGTTAGCATCTGTGCTGTCAGTTTCCAGAATCTTTCCTTCTCTAACAACATTATCGGTTATAATTAATGTACCGGGTTTTGATAACTTCAATGCCCATTCAAAATACTGCGCGTAAGGCTCTTTATCTGCATCAATAAAAATTACATCGAATGGTCCGGCATTTTCTTTTTGCATTTTGGGTAATTCTTCCAGTGCGTTTCCCACCCGAATGGTTACTTTATCCGCGAGTCCCGCTTTGGCAATATTGGCTTTGGCCACATCTGCATGATGTTGATCCAATTCAAGTGAAGTTAAATGACCTCCTTGTGATAAGGCACGCGCTAACCAAATGGTACTGTATCCACCTAAAGTTCCAACTTCAAGAATGCGTTGCGGGTTTTTTAATTTGGCAAGAATGTATAAGAATTTACCCTGGTTTTCAGATATGCTAATCTGTGGCAGACCATTATCAATAATCGCTTTCTTTGTATCAATTAGGGCTTCATCTTCTTTTACAAAAAGCTGGTTAATAAATTGATCAACCGCGCCGAAAATATCATTACTCATAATATGAAATATTCTTTCGAAGATAAGAAGATTGGTTTAATAATATTAATGCAACGGTTCATCCATTAAGCTTGTCAGCTATAAAAAGGGTATTATGAAATTTACGCCACTTTTAATTTTAGTTGTTGTCTTAAGTATTAGTGTTGCCTGTAAAAAAAACGCACAAAGGAAAATAGAACCAGGACATTACATTCTTTCTGTTAACGAATGTGCTAATCCAGTGATTGCAGATGATCAGTTAAATATATGTTTTGACGAATCTGTTGCCGAGTGTCGTTGTCCTGAAGGAGCCGAGTGTATTTGGGCAGGCTATGCCAGTGGACGATTTTCTTTTACAAAAGATGGACACACTGATTCTTTTATTTTGTCTATTCCTACTTTGACCAGAGATACAATAATATCGGGCTACAAAATTGAACTTATAGACATAACCCCACATCCCACAACTTCCCCTCAAGCATTTACAGTTACAAAAAGAAAAGCCGAGTTAAGGATCACCAGGCAATAATAACAATACTTATTTCAAAAACAATTTATTTGCAGGGATCAGTTGCTTAGCTAATCCGGGGCCTTTATAAAAAGCATCCAGCCAATATCCGCCATCGGCATTAAAATATTCTATACGAATACTATGTTTGCCTGGTGTTAGATTAATCTCTCCCGAACGTTCTTTTACACCATGATCTCCGTCGTTATCTACTATTTTTTTATCATCAACAAACAAAGCACTTCCGTCGTCAGATTGAGTAAAGAATTTATAAGTGCCTGCAGCATCAATTTGTATGTAACCGTTATACACCAAAGCAAAGCAGGTATTATCCTTTTCCAGTAAGCTGTCTACCTTTTTATCAATTTCAAATTCATAGCTGTTCCACTTTTTTGTGGGAGACAATTTGCTGAATATAGGTAACTGTTTCCATCCTGTTCCTTTATAAAATGAAACAGCTAGCCCGGTATTAGCATCGGGTTTTACAACTCTGAAGTATGCCGCACTCACAAGGCTTTCATTGCCTTTGTCATCAAATGCTTTTGCCTGAACAACCGTAGTGCTGTCTACTGTGAATGGTTCTTTATATACGGGAGAAGCACTGTCTGGTATTCCGCCATTCAATGTATAGTGAATGGTGCTGTTATCAGTCCACGCTTTCATCGATACTTTAGCTGGTTCATTAATGTATAATCCTCCTGCCTGTTGATATAAGTTTCGTTTAGGATAAATTGTTGGAGATGCAATTACTTCTTTGCCCTTAAAAAGATTGGCGGGTTCATCAAATCCTTCAAATGCCGGTTTAATGGGGCGTCCAATCCATGCATAAGGTGGTGTTAAATGAAATGCGAAAGCAATGGTAGCTGCAAGGTCATATGTGTATACCTGTTGTTGAATTTTATATCCTTTCTTAACATCTTTTCCATACAGTATCATAGCAATCTCACCTTCTTCAGGCGTAGGTCCGCCATGTCCTTTTCCAATGCCTCCATGATCTGCGGTAATAATTACCAAAGTACTTTGATCTATTCCTGCTTCTTTGATGCTTTTTAAAATTTCTTTTACCAGTGAATCGGTTTTGGTAACCGCTGCATAATAGGTTGGAGTACCATGGCCATCGTGATGACCGGCATGATCCACATGGTCAAAATGTACAAACCCAAATGTTGGTTTTTTTTCTTTGATATACTTTGTAAAATCAGCCGCAGTAGAATCTTCGGTTGAAAAATGCTTATCGTAGTTAACCGCTTTCTTTTCAAATAATCTTCCAAAGCCATCCCAATGATATACTGCGCCTATTTCTGCATCAGGCTTTTGTTTTCTTATCACACCAAAAATAGTGGGGAAAATCCCCTCTTCGTTTGCTACTATCGGCGGTAATGAATGTTCATCTCTTTCCCAATCATTATCAATAACGCCATGTTGTTCAGGTCCCGCGCCCATAATCATAGATGCCCAGTTCTGACTGCTGGCTGTGGTTAATACTGTTCTCACATTCCATTTCACCGCACCATTTGCCATCATTGTATCCATAGTTGGTGTATCAGCATTTCGTATGCCATCGGGGCTTAAGCCATCTACTCCAATAATAATAACATGCTCAATGCCATCGGGAAAATTTTCTTTTGAACTGGTTTGGCAGGATGCCAGGAATACAAAAGCAGCAAGAATGAAGAGAATGTTCCTTTTCATGTGTATAAATTTGCAAATAATAAAAACGGGTTACACGGGTTGCAAAATAACCTTTCCAATATGATGAAATGGTTAATAAAGGCTAATCAAAAAGTTAAGTAATATTAAAGATAGGCAAGAATTTGAAATTTGTGATTTGAAATTTAAAATTGGTTGAGGGTGATGGTTGACTATCGGTTTATTGTTTTTAGTTTGTAGTTTATTGTTTTTCGTCTCCAGGAGCTGATCACTTCTTGTTATCATTTTCTTCTTTCGCCCGTTCAATATTGAGTATATCGATTGGTGGCGTAAACCTTTGATCATCTTCAGGCTGGAGATGAATTATGGTTACAGTTTCCATTCCTTCCACCACTTTGCCAAAGGCCGCATATCCTTTACCATCACTATTGTTGGCACCACCATAATCAAAACCAGGTTCATCTTCTACGCAAATAAAAAATTCAGAGGTGGCAGTACCAGGCTCGTTTCTTGCCATTGAAATAACGCCGCGTTTGTGAAGAATGCCTGTTTTATTGGTTGGCTCGTGAGGAATTGGTTTGAATTTGCTTTTCAAGTCAGGATTAGATTGCCAAACGCCCCCTTGTATAAGAAAAGAATGAAGAGATCCCGTTACCTGGTTATCGTTACGTAACACCCGGTAAAATGAACAATCCTTGAAATAACCTGAATCAATATTGCGAAGAAAAGCGGCTACGGTAGCAGGCGCCTGTTGTGGATATAGTTCCACTTTTATATTACCGAATTTCGTTTCAATTACCACTACCGGGTTGTTGTACTTTTTTTCGGACTTGCAACCACAGATTAAAGTAGATACTACAATGAAAAAAATAAAACAGGTAGAAAAGTTTATAGTTCTAAAATGTAAAGTTTCATTTTTCATATAAACAGATTTATTGTATTTACACATGTCCCGGAACCATCTAGATAAATTGGCAACAAAATTATTACCCCATGTAACATTTCAATTCTATCAACGTAATACTAGCTACGTGGTTGCGGGGGTAAAACCCAAAACCATTCAATGGTGTTTTTATTTCATTTACCAACTAATTCTACCATTCGCAATAAATAATAGTTTGTCATCTTTTTCAAAGATAAGTTTACTATTTATGAATAAGATAAATGTGGCTATGAAGTATGTTTTTGTTCCCTTTCTATTATTGATTGTTTCCAATATTTGCGCGCAAAATATATCCGGCACAATATATTCTGAAGATGGCAAAGCGGTTGTTAAGGCAACTGTTTCATTATTGCAGGCAAAAGATTCATCAGAGCTAACATCAACCATAACTGATGAATCAGGTAATTTTCAACTTCTCAATGTTTTAAATGGGATTTATATTATAAGGACAACTGCTGTGAGTTATGCCACAAATTTTTCCGCTGCTTTTAAATTAAACAACTCCAATTACCTGTTGCCAACCATTATACTGAAAAAAGAGGCGGCTATACTTTCAAATGTAACAGTTACAGCTAAACGACCACCGGTAGAAGTAAAGGCTGGAAAAACGGTTGTTAATGTAGATGCTTCTCCAACCAATGCAGGACTGAACGTGCTCGAAATCCTGGAAAAATCTCCCGGTGTATCTGTAGATAACGATGGGAATGTAAGTCTGAAAGGCAAAGGTGGTGTAATGATCCTTATTGATGGAAAACAAACTTATTTGAGCGGCGAAAGTCTTGCAGCCTTTTTAAAAAGCATCCAGGCAAACCAATTGGATCAAATTGAAATTATGACCAATCCTCCTGCAAAATATGATGCTGCAGGAGGTGCAGGCATCATCAACATTAAAACAAAAAAAGGAATGTTGAAGGGCATAAACGGGAATGCGAACTTCAACTATGCACAAGGCTTTTATCCAAAATATAATGGAGGTGTCAACTTTAATTACCGCAATAATAAAGTAAATGTTTTTGGCGGATACAATGGCGGCGTTTGGGAAGGTTTATCGCTGCAAACCATCAACAAGTATTTTTATAAAGAGGAAGTCTTTTCTGGTTTGTCTGAACAGCAAACAGACAGACACAATAAAGCCAGTTGGCACAACATGAAATTGGGTGCCGATTATTCATTTACTAAAAAAGATGTAATAGGCGTTGTAGTTAACTCAAGCATCAATCCCTGGAATAGCTGGCAAAAAGGCAATATTTACTTAAAAGATGCAGAGCGCAATCTAAACACTGTATTGATGTCTGACGCGCAAAATGGAAATAAGTCGCAGAACATTACTACCAACCTTAATTATAAACATAGTTTTGATTCTACCGGGAAAGAATTATCAGCCGATTTTGATTATGGCTATTACAAGAGCGATGGAAATAATTTGTTGACTACGCAAGTGTTTAATGCAGATTATGCAAAACAAGGTAATGATATTACATTGAGAGGTAGTTTCCCATCTATTATAAATCTTTACACAGGTAAAGTTGATTATACCCTACCATTTCATAAAAAATGGAAATTAGAAACAGGTATCAAAACAAG
The DNA here is from genome assembly GCA_047600465.1 of Agriterribacter sp. GTDB lineage: Bacteria > Bacteroidota > Bacteroidia > Chitinophagales > Chitinophagaceae > Agriterribacter. The sequence goes on along the minus strand of JASGKU010000003.1, from coordinate 53,603 downwards.
CTTTGTAGATATTGACAATGAAGTTTTATACCAGAGAGATACCAGTACCGGATGGTTTCGTGATGAAACAAGAAGCAATCATTTTTTGTATACAGAAAATGTAAACGCTGCCTATGTTATATTAAGTACGACTGTTAAAAAATGGGAGTTAAGTGGTGGACTTCGGTTAGAAAATACCATTGCTAAAGGAACACAGGTTAAAGGAGATTCCAGTTTTAAACGGAACTACACTAATCTTTTTCCCAATGCTTCGGTGATGTATAATGTTAATGAAAAAAATCAGTTCGGGTTAAGCTATAGTCGAAGGATCAGGCGTCCTGATTATAATGATCTGAATCCTTTTGTATTCTTTGTTGATTCGCTCACCTATGGCCAGGGTAATCCATACCTGCAACCTGAATTCTCTAATAATATTGAGCTAAGCCACACTTTCAATAAATTCTTAACTACTACTGTTAATTATACCAGAACGGATGATATTATTACTGAAATATTAAAGCAGAATACAGATCTCAGAACTGTTTTTCAAACAAAGGAGAACTTCAGCAAAATGAGACAATGGGGAGTTACCATTACTGCAAATAAGCAGTTGTTAAAATGGTGGAGCACAAATGTCTACTTCAATTTGTTTGACAATAAATACAATGGATTGTATAACGATGGTACTAAAGATTATCCTATTAAGATAAACGTTGGAGGTTTTATGACGAATATGACCAATAGTTTTTCTTTTGCTGATACCTGGAGCGCCGAATTGAGTGGTTGGTATACCAACAGGTTATCTGAAGGGTTGATCATCGGAAGAAAAATGTGGGCTTTAAATATGGCGTTGGCTAAACAGGTATTGAAGAAAAATGGTACCATTAAGATTGGTGTACGTGATATCTTCCGCACGCAAAATTTCAGCGGCTACTCGCGGTATGCAAATGTAGATTTAGATGTGTATAATGACAGGAGAAAAGATAACAGGCAATTTGTAATATCTTTTACTTACAAGTTTGGTAAAAATAGTATTGCGCCTGAACGCAGGCGTTCCGGTGGTTCAAATGAAGAACAAAACAGGATCAAGAGTGGTGGTGGATGATTACACTAGTCTTTCTCTGTCCAGATTTCCCTTCTATATAGTCCATTTTGCACCCTCTTATAATTATATCTGCAACATACATTTGCTGTAGCTAAAAGTTGCATGTATGAGAAGAATTATTGTGTCACAATTTTTATCGCTCAATGGCGTGATGGAAGCCCCTGAAAAATGGAATACTGCCTATCTGAATGATGCCGAATTAGTAGATGAAATTCTTGCTGACTTTGCTGGCTGCGATACCATTTTACTTGGACGCACGAGTTATGATTTCTTTGCAGCCCGTTGGCCGCAACGAACCGGTGCAATGGCAGATTACTTTAATTCACTTTCAAAATATGTTGTGTCTACATCTCTTCAAAAAGCGGAATGGAATAATTCAGTAATAGTTAATAGCAATGTTGCAGAAGAAATAAAGAAACTTAAGGATAAACCGGGCAAAGATATCATTGTGTTTGGCAGCTATCAGCTATGTCAAACATTAAGCAATCATCATCTTATTGATGAATACAAATTATATATTTATCCATTGACGTTAGATAGCGGGAAACGCCTTTTTGACGAAACAACAACCAGCCAAACACTGCAACTTATTTCGTGTAAATCATTTTCAACAGGAGTAGTTTCCTTAACTTATCAACCAGCATAAATATTAAAAAAGGTTTCCAACCTTTCAAAGGTTGGAAACCTTAACTCATAAAAACCCTTTGTGTTCCTTTGTGCCCTTGTGTCCTCGTGGTTGTGTATTAAAGTCTGAAAAATATCTTCTTCTTATACAGGAAATAACACAAACCCCACTCCAGTCCGAATATAGTAAAGCAGGTTATATATTCCATGAGTAATGGCGGGAAATGCGCTATCTCCATTAATCCGTTGGTAATAGCAGCTATGTATTCATTAAACCATCTGTCGCCTACAATTTCAAAAAAGAGATAAATAAAAACAGAGTTCATTCCTACAACTGTAAAAAAGAAAAGATACTTGCGATGATTTTTAATATCTATCCACCAGTAACAAAAAGCCAGCGCAAGCAAACACCAACCCAGTGAAGCAAGTGTAAACGAAGAAGTAGCTATTTTTTTGATGATAGGAGTAATACCACCCCAGTCTAATCCAAAACCTAACACCAGACAAATGCCAGCCCAGATCAGCATTGTTTTTACTTTATCTGTGCTGCTGCTTAGTAGCAATTTTCCAACCAAGGCACCTGCAATAGTATGCACGGCAGTAGGCAAACAATTAATAGCAACCCAACCGCCTTTATTAATTTTATTCATCAGCAGTGTGTCAACATAATTGCCAAAGTTCTGTTGATCAACAAACGGTTGATCAAAGCCAGGCACATTGGTAAAGCGATACAATATTTCTGTGAGCAATAATATGCCAACACAAATAATAATCTGGGTACGGGCGCTGAGATTGAAAATTAAAAATGCAAGCAACATTGTAAACGAAAGTTGTGTGAGTACATCCCACAATTCAAACGATAACCCGGTTTTCCGCACAGCATAATCAAGTACGCCCCAAAAGAATAACCACCCGCTTCTTTTTAGTGCTTTGCGAAAAGATTGTGCCCAGGGAACACCTTTTTCCTGCTGGCTATGGATAGAGTATGCCATCGCCGTACCAGCAATAAACATAAAACATGGTTGTATCAAATCCCAGAAATGAAGTCCGTTCCATTCGTGGTGATGCAATTGTGCAGCTAAACTATGAAACCAGGTTCCTTCAGAATTCTTATATAGAATGCCGTGCAGTCCTGCACTTTCAAGAGCGAGCAATACCATAATAAAGCCACGGAGAAAATCTAATGATTGTAATCTTTTTGAAAGCATGGGTGGGTGAATTGAATTTTGTAGAGTATAAATAATTCTGAAAAAGTAAGTCAAAAATTTTTTTTTATCAAAAAAGCATTGAATATTTGTGCCTCAATGAAACATATTACAACAAATAAATACTGGTGGTGGCATACAAACTCTCTTTGGGGCTCGTAATGCTATTATAGTATTTATCTACTAAAATATACATGCCCCGGTTCATCCGGGGTTTTTTATTGAATTTGATTAAGAGATTTTGTATGAAAAAGGTTGATATAAAGACTTCATTTAAAAAAATGCTTTCGGATGTTCATACACCTGTGGGCATATACCTAAGAATCAGAGATCGTTTTCGTGATACGATATTATTAGAAAGCACCGATTATCACGCTGCAGAAAACAGTTTTTCCTATATAGGTATTAATGCTATTGCCGGAATGGAGATCACCGATTATCAATCGATTGAGTTTAAGCTTCCGGGGCAAAAACCGGAACGGTTGCCTGTGAGCAATCCGGCAGAAGTGCCGGGTATACTCTGGAGTTTTATGCAACGCTTTAATATAGAACCTGCCAAAGATAAAGTGGTTGCCAGTGTTCAGGGGTTATACGGTTACGCTACTTTTGACGCAGTACAGTTTTTTGATAGTATCCGTTTTGACGCTGGTAAATCTTCTACGCCGGCGCAGTACTCAGATAAGGAAAGTATTCCATTGATGCGATATCGGTTATACCAGTACGTTATTGCCATCAATCATTTCAAAAATGAAATGTATATCTGTGAAAATGAAATTCCAGGTTTGCAAAGTGATTTGCCGGTAATTGAATCATTGATCAGAAGTAAAGATGTACCGGTGTTTCCTTTTGCGGCTACAGCAAAGGAAACTTCCAATATGACAGATGAGGCATACCGGCAAATGGTGGAGAAGGGAATAAAAAGTTGTTATCGTGGAGATGTTTTTCAAATTGTATTAAGCAGGCGTTTTGAACAGTCATTTACCGGTGATGAGTTTAACGTATACAGAGCTTTGCGGAATATAAATCCATCGCCTTATCTTTTTTATTTTGACTATGGTGATTATAAATTGTTGGGCTCATCTCCAGAAAGCCAGTTGATCATCAAGAATGGTAAAGCGGTTGTGCATCCCATTGCAGGTACTTTTAAGCGTACAGGCGATGACGAAACAGATCAGCAAATGGCGGAGCAGCTATTAAATGATGCCAAAGAAAATGCTGAACATGTAATGCTGGTTGACCTGGCGCGGAATGATCTTAGTCGTTTATGTAATGAAGTAAAAGTAAAACACTATCGCCAGGTGCAATATTATTCCCATGTAATACATCTTGTAAGCGAGGTGAACGGCAATGTAAAACCTGGCACCAATCCCTTTTTATTATTGGCAACAACTTTTCCTGCAGGTACATTAAGTGGTGCACCAAAGTTTAAGGCAATGCAGCTGATTGATAATTACGAACCTACAGCCCGCAGTTATTACGGCGGCGCGATTGGTTTTATGGGGTTCAATGGAAGTTGTAACCATGCTATAATGATCCGTACTTTTCTCAGCAGGAATAACACACTTATTTCGCAGGCAGGTGCCGGAGTGGTGGCTGCATCAAAACCAGAAAGCGAATTACAGGAAGTGAACAATAAATTAAATGCTTTGAAAAAAGCAATTGAAATGGCAGAGCATATTTAAGGCTTAGGGTATAAGGTGGAAGGTGTAGGGTAGAAAACAAAAAACGATAAACGACAAACAATAAACGGTTAACATGAAAATATTGGTTTTTGATAATTACGATTCGTTCACATATAACCTGGTTCACCTGGTAGAAAAGATTATACATGATAAAGTAGATGTATACCGAAACGACCAGATCAGCCTGGATAAAGTAGCGGAATATGATAAGATCATTTTATCACCAGGTCCGGGAGTACCCGAAGAAGCCGGTTTGCTGCTGCCACTCATAAAAAGATATGCACCGTCAAAATCTATCCTGGGCGTTTGTCTTGGGCACCAGGCGATTGGCGAGGCTTTTGGTGGAAAGCTTACAAACTTGAGCACTGTATATCACGGTGTTTCTCTCCCGGTAAATGTTGTAAAAGGCAACAGCCCTTTATTTAAAGGAATGGCAAATACATTTGATGTGGGGCGCTATCATTCATGGGTAGTGGCAGAAGAAGGATTCCCTGCTGAATTAGAAATAACAGCAAGAGATGAAAATAATTACATTATGGGTTTACAACATAAAACATATGATGTGCAGGGTGTACAGTTTCACCCGGAGAGTGTGTTAACACCGGATGGAGAAAAAATCATGAGAAACTGGCTTGGACTGGGATAGTGGGATTGATGGGATATATGTGATAGGAGATAGAGGAGTGATTGAGTTGTAAGTATGAATATTGAAGAAAGTGATAAGATATTTAGATTTTTTGCTGACCTAATAATAAAACCTTGAAAAATGCCGGAGTTCAAATATGGAGATATTACCGAAAAAATAATAGGGCCAGTATCAGGATACATAATACACTTGGCAATGGATTTCCTGAAATGATATATCAAAGAGCTTTAGCATTAGAATTGAAAGCAATTGGAGTTTCATTTGAAAGAGAATTTGATATGCCTATTTATTATATGAACGAAAAAATCGGGAGCAGACGAGTTGACTTTCTGGTAGAACAAAAGATTAGTGTTGAATTAAAGGCGCTGATTAAATTAGAAAATGGTCACCTGGCGCAAGCAATGAATTATCTTGAGGTGTACAATCTTGAAATTGGATTATTAATAAATTTCGGAAACAAAAAATTAGAGTTTAACCGCTTTACTAATAAAAAATTTAAATCGTGATTAATTGTAATGAAAGTAGATTATCAATAATCTCATCATCCAAATAAATCCCATAATCCCAGTCATGAAGAAGATACTGCAATACTTATTTGAATACAAAACACTTTCCCGTCAACAGGCGAAGGAAGTATTAGTGAATATTTCAAAAGCTGTATATAATGAAAGCGAGGTCACTGCATTCATTACAGTGTTTCTTATGCGCACTATTACCATTGAAGAATTACAGGGATTTGCGGACGCATTACTGGAATTATGCGTTCCTGTACCTTTAAACGGATACGATGTAGTTGATATAGTTGGCACAGGTGGAGATGGCAAGAATACCTTTAATGTTTCTACGCTTTCCTGTTTTATAGTAGCAGGCGCCGGACAAAAAGTTGCCAAGCATGGTAATTATGGCGCTACTTCAGTGAGCGGCGCGTCAAATGTAATGGAGCAGATCGGTTACCGTTTCAAATCGAATGTAGATGAATTAAAAAAAGAGGTAGATGAGGCTAATATCTGTTTTTTGCATGCGCCATTATTTCACCCGGCCTTAAAAGCAGTTGGCGCCATCAGGAAAAATCTTGGTATCCGCACTTTTTTCAATATGCTTGGTCCTATGGTAAACCCAGCTAAGCCGGCGTATCAATTGGTAGGTGTGTATAATCTTGAGATGGCAAGGATTTACAATTATCTTTTACAGCAATCAGGGAAAGCTTTTACTATTATACACGGGTTGGATGGTTATGATGAAATTTCACTCACCAACGATACAAAGGTGATCACCAAAGAAGGAGAGCGGGTAATGACGCCTGAGCAATTGGGAAAACGCATGGTGATGGCTGCTGATATATACGGAGGTAATACGGTGGAGGAATCAGCAAAGATGTTTATGGCTATATTAAAAGGCGACGGAACATGGGCGCAGAATGCGGTAGTATTTGCCAATGCGGCGATGGCTTTACAATGCACCGGTGCTTATAAAAACTATAATGATGCGTATCTTGCGGCCGTAGAGAGCCTGGAGAGTGGAAAAGCTTTAGGAGTATTGAAGAAGTTGCAGGCAATGCAGTAATAATTTAAAATTCGATGATTTGAAATTTGAAATTAATAAAGAGTAGGTAAGTCTAGAAAGGGTTGAAGAAGTGAAAATGCTACATTCAAATAGTCTCAAATTTCAAATCTAAAATCTTCAAATTAGTCATGAACATTTTAGATACAATTATTGAACAAAAGAAACTCGAAGTTACCGAAAGGAAGAAAACCGTTCCGGTGGATGTGTTGGAAAAATCAGATTATTTTGCCAGGGAAACATTTTCATTAAAACAGTTTTTGAGCGATAAAAGCAAAACGGGGATTATCGCTGAATTCAAAAGAAAATCTCCCTCGAAGGGATGGATAAATGCCAATGCGGACGCTACGGAAATTACAAGAGCGTATGCAAAAAATGGTGCTTCGGGATTGTCGGTACTTACGGATGAACAATTTTTTGGTGGAGGTTTTTCGGATCTGCAGAAAGCAAGGGCTAATGATATTCCCATCCTTCGCAAAGATTTCATGATAGATGAGTACCAGTTGATTGAGGCAAAGTCTATAGGTGCTGATGTAATATTACTAATTGCGGCAAACCTTAGCATTTCACAAACAAAAAATCTTGCGGCATCAGCTAAGCAACTTGGTTTGGAAGTATTGCTCGAAATACATAATGAAGAAGAGCTGGATCATATATGTGACGGGGTGGATATTGTGGGCGTAAACAATCGTAATCTCAAAACATTTGAGGTAAGTATTGAAACCTCTGTTATGTTGAGTAATAAAATTCCGGCAGATAAAATTAAAATTTCAGAGAGTGGTATCAGTGATGTGCAAACGATACAGGTTCTAAAAACACACGGGTTTAAAGGGTTTTTAATTGGAGAAAATTTTATGAAAGCTCCTGACCCTGCGATTGCTTTTGCCTCATTTGTTGAGCATTTTAAAAGCTAACGGTATGAGAATTAAAGTATGTGGTAATACACAAATGGAACAGGTGTATGCGCTGGATGAGATGGGTATTGAGTTTGCGGGATTTATATTTTATCATAAATCGCCGAGGTATGTAGTAGAACGCATTCAAGGAGACCAACTCAAAAAAGCGAAGCTTAAAATAAATAAAGTAGGTGTTTTTGTTAATGCGGATTATGATGAAGTGATGAAATACGTGGAAGAGTATGGTTTATATATGGTGCAGTTGCATGGTGATGAATCGCCGCGGCTTTGTGAGAAATTGAGTGAACAGGTGCCTACAATAAAAGTGTTTCGTATAAAGGAGGGAGACAATATTGGTTGGAAGATCCGTGATTTTGGAAATGTGAGCGACCTTTTTTTATTCGATACCGATTGGGTGAATTTTGGAGGAAGCGGAAAAAAGTTCGACTGGAAAATGCTGGAGGAAGCAAATATAAATAAGCCCTTTTTGCTGAGTGGCGGTATTGACCTGGAAGATGCGGCGGTGATTAGGGATTTTGCACAAGGCAAACATGGTAATGAACTTTTTGCGGTGGATATTAATAGCAAGTTTGAAACAAGCCCTGGTGTAAAAGACCTTGATAAAGTAAAGCAATTTGCAGAAGCATTGAAGTAGGCATATGGTAACTGTAAGACCCGCACATAACGGTGATGTTCAGGCGATATTGGATATTTATAATCACGCCATTTTACATACTACTGCGGTGTATGATTATGTACCGCATACATTGGAAATGCGTCAGCAATGGTTTGATGCAAAAAAACAACAGGGATTTCCAGTATTTGTAGCAGAAGAAAATAATGAAGTGGTTGGATTCAGTTCTATAGGTCCATTCAGAGCATGGGCCGCATATAAATTTACCGTTGAAAATGCAATATATGTGCGGAACAATATGCAGGGAAAAGGAATCGGAAAATTATTGATGCAACCATTAATTGCAACATCAAGGGAACTCGGTTTTCATACCATTGTAGCTGGCATTGATGCCGATAATGAAGTAAGCCTGAGACTGCATCGTAATTTTGGTTTTGAAGAAGTAGCGCATTTTAAACAGGTAGGCTGGAAGTTTGACAAATGGCTTAACCTCAAATTTATGCAGTTGATATTATAGCAGGTTCTTCGATAATTGCTGTACGAAGTCTCTGACTTCGTACCACCTATGTTCTTCAAAGTTTTAAACTTTGCGCTATATGAAAAACACCATGTTCCGCAGTGGATATGTGATCAAGGATCAGTATGCCACTCATTTTATGACTTTTACCGTTTGTGGTTGGATTGATTTGCTGACAAGAAAAGTATATAAGGATATTATTATCGACGCTTTTAAGTATTGTCAGCAGGAGAAGGGATTGATTATAAATGCTTTTGTTATAATGACTAATCATATTCATTTGATAGCAAGAGCAACAGACAGTAAAAATACACTTAGTGATATCGTTAGAGATTTTAAAAAGCATACTCATCACACAATGATGCCTGTAAGCATAGTCGCAGACTATGGAGAACATATTAAGTCCGAAGTCGGAGACTTCGGACAGCATACTGAAAAAAGATAATTGATGATAAACCGAAAAGTAACATTGGGACAATATAAGGGTACATTTCAGCAGCCTGATATCTTTGGATATTATGGGCATTTTGGTGGCGCGTTCATTCCTGAAATGCTGTATCCCAATGTAGAAGAGTTGAAGGAGCAATACCTGCGGATCATATACGATGATTCTTTTCAAAAAGAATTCCGGGCGTTGCTGAAAGATTATGTCGGTCGTCCTTCACCGTTATACCATGCTAAACGGCTTAGTGAAAAACATCATACTACCATATTTCTAAAGCGGGAGGATTTAAATCATACCGGAGCGCATAAAATAAACAATACCATCGGGCAGATTTTGCTGGCAAGGCGTTTGGGTAAACACCGCATTATAGCAGAAACCGGTGCCGGGCAACATGGCGTTGCTACAGCTACCGTTTGCGCGTTGATGAATATGGAATGTGTAGTATATATGGGGGAGAAGGATATTGAACGGCAGGCGCCGAATGTAGCAAGGATGAAAATGTTGGGGGCGACGGTGATACCGGCAGTGAGCGGCAGCAAAACCTTAAAAGATGCTACCAATGAAGCCATCCGCGACTGGATCAATAATCCTGTGGACACGCATTATATTATAGGAAGTGTGGTTGGACCACATCCTTATCCTGATATGGTGGCAAGATTTCAAAGTGTAATAAGCGAAGAAATCCGTTGGCAGTTAAAAGAACATACCGGATCAGAATTGCCCACACATGTAGTAGCCTGTGTTGGTGGCGGTAGCAATGCTGCCGGCACATTTTATAACTACCTCGAAGAATTTTCCGTACAGTTGGTTGCTGTTGAAGCTTCAGGTCATGGTGTAAATAGCGGGATGAGTGCTGCTACCACGCAATTAGGAAAGCCCGGTATCCTGCATGGCAGTAAAAGCCTGGTAATGCAAACAGAAGATGGGCAGGTAGTGGAACCACACAGTATTTCAGCGGGATTGGATTATCCGGGCATTGGTCCTTTGCATGCGCATTTGTATGAAAGCGGTCGCGGTATATTTTTAAGTGCAACGGATGATGAAGCAGTGGAAGCGGCTTTTGAATTGACCAGGCTGGAAGGTATAATCCCCGCATTGGAAAGTGCTCATGCCATAGCCGGATTAAATCAATTGCGATTGACCGATAAAGACGTGGTAGTAGTTTGTTTGAGTGGCAGGGGAGATAAAGATATGGCTACCTATATGGAGAGAATGGGGAAAGGTGAATAGTGAATGGTGAATGCTTAAAGTGGAGCCCGCTGAATGCTTTCAAATCTCAAATTTCAAATCTCAAATTAATGAGTCGAATACAGGAATTGTTTAAGAAAAAAAATGAACGTGTATTGAATATCTATTGCACGGCAGGATTTCCGGCATTAGATAGTACATTAACGGTAATGGAATCTTTGCAAGAGAATGGCGCTGATATTATTGAATTGGGCATGCCTTACAGTGATCCCTTAGCGGATGGACCTGTGATACAGGAGAGTGGTGGTGTAGCGCTGGATAATGGTATGACAATAAAAGTTTTGTTTGAACAATTAAAACAATTCAGAAAATCTATACAATTGCCGGTAGTATTAATGGGCTATATGAATCCTGTATTACAGTATGGGTTTGAAAAGTTTTGTTCAGATGCAGCGTCAGCAGGCGTGGATGGACTAATATTACCTGATCTTCCAATTCGTGAATTTGAAACTGAATACCGCGCTGCAATTAAAAAAAATGGACTTGATTTTATTTTCCTGCTTACACCTGAAACCTCTGAAGAAAGAATAAGAAGGATTGATGAACTAAGCACGGGTTTTATTTATGCGGTTTCTTCTTCTTCTACTACAGGAAAGGATAAAAATTTTTCTGATGTGGAAATATACCTTGAGAAGTTAAAAGACATGAAATTGAAAAACCCGGTGCTGGTAGGATTTGGAATAAAAGATAAAACAACATTTTCATCTGCCTGTTTGTATGCAAATGGCGCCATTATAGGTACTGCATATATAAAAGCTTTGCAGAGCAATAATGATGTGAAGGCGACTACAAAAAAGTTTTTAGAAGAAATATTAAAATGAAGAGAGCGGAAAACGGGGCTCGAACCCGCGGCCTTCAGTTTGGGAAACTGATGCTCTGCCAACTGAGCTACTTCCGCATGAAACTAAAGTTACAATGAATCTGGTAATAATAAAATACAATGCAGGCAATATTCAATCGGTATTGTATGCGCTGGAACGGATAGGAGTAGAGGCAAAAGTGACTGACGACGTAAATGAAATTCAGCAGGCTGATAAAGTGATATTCCCTGGCGTTGGAGAAGCAAGCAGTGCTATGCGCTATCTGAATGAGAGGGGGTTAGATACAATAATTAAGAACTTACAGCAGCCGGTATTAGGCATTTGCCTGGGCATGCAATTGATGTGCAGGTTTTCAGAAGAAAACAATGTGGATTGTCTGAATATTTTTGATGAAGATGTAAAGTTTTTTGGTAAAGTAGCAACTGTTGATAACAAGTTGAAGATTCCACAAATAGGTTGGAACAATATTTATGACGTACAAACGCCATTGTTTAATAATGTTCCCAACAATAGTTATACTTATTTTGTGCATAGTTATTATGCTGCCCTGGGCGAACACACGATTGCCACTACCGATTATATTTTGCCTTATAGTTCAGCACTGCATAGAAAGAATTTTTACGGTACACAGTTTCACCCTGAAAAAAGTGCTGGCGTAGGCGAGCAGATCTTGAAAAATTTTGTTGAAATAATATAGCACAGGATATTAAAACAAACAGCATGGAAATTATTCCCGCGATTGATATTATAGATGGAAAGTGTGTGAGGCTTACACAGGGCGATTACGCACAAAAGAAAATATACAACGAGCGTCCGTTAGAAGTTGCCAAACAATTTGAAGATGCAGGACTGAAAAGATTGCACCTGGTTGATTTGGATGGTGCAAAGGCAGGTGAAGTAAAAAACTGGAAAGTATTGGAAGCAATTGCCGGCAAAACATCTCTGTTGATTGATTTTGGTGGCGGTTTAAAAAAAGAAAAAGATGTGCAGATTGTTTTTGATTCAGGAGCTGCCCTGGCAACCGTAGGTAGTATAGCAGTAAAAGATGAAGAAGAACTGGTACGATGGTTTGGTATATTCGGCGCCGGTAAATTTTTATTAGGCGCAGATGTAAAGGATGAAAAGATTGCTATTGGAGGATGGATAGAAACCACCGATATCTGGATCTATGATTTTATTGAAAAATATATTAATCATGGAATACAGCAATTGTTCTGTACGGATGTAAGTAAAGACGGAAAACTGGAAGGACCTGCAACTGCGTTGTATAAAAATATTATTGAGAAGTTTCCCAAGTTGCATTTCATAGCCAGTGGTGGTGTAAGTAACAAAGATGATTTGTATGAATTACGCGATGCTGGGTGTAAAGGAGCAATAGTTGGGAAAGCAATATATGAAGGAAGGGTGCAGATTTCGGATTTGAGATTTGAGATTTGAGATTGCTTTGTTCGAAGATATTGATAAAATGTAAGGTAATTGAAACTGCATACAATTGTGCTGTTTCTTCAAAATGCTCTAATTTCAAATCTCAAATTTTAAATTTCAAATATTTTAACCGTGAGCACCATTTATAGGTTTGAAGATTTGCCCATCTGGCAACAAGCAAGAAATTTGTGTTGTATTATTTATAAGCTTATTAATGATAACTCACTACTTGCTGGTGACTTTAGATTCAGAGATCAGATTAAAGCTGCTGCCGGTTCTGTGATGGATAATATTGCGGAAGGGTTTGAGCGCTCCTCACGATTGGAGTTTGCGAATTTTCTGAGTATTGCTAAAGGTTCATCTGGTGAAGTTAGGTCTCAATTATATAGAGCTATAGATTATAATTATGTTGATAAAGTGGAGAGCATTTCTATCATCGATGATTACGAGAAACTTGCAAAAGAGATCGCCGGCTTTATAAGTTATCTCAATCAGTCAACAGTTAAAGGACAGAAATTCAAACATCGTGACAAAACCTAATGATTTCAAATCTCAAATTTCAAATCTCAAATGTTAGCGAAACGTATCATCCCATGTCTGGATATAAAAGACGGTCGCACCGTTAAGGGGACTAATTTTGTAAACTTACGTGATGCTGGGGATCCTGTTGAGTTGGGAGCACTATATGCAAAACAGGGGGCAGATGAATTGGTGTTTCTGGATATCACGGCCACAGTTGAAAAAAGAAAAACTTTGAGTGAATTGGCTAACCGCATCTCTCATCACATTAATATACCATTTACGGTAGGTGGTGGTATCAGCAGTGTGCAGGATGTAAGCGTGTTGTTGCAGAATGGCGCTGATAAAATTTCGGTGAATACGGCAGCATATAAAAACCCGCAATTGATTAATGAGCTTGCAAGGGAATTTGGAAGTCAATGTGTGGTGCTGGCTATTGATACCAAAAAAGAAGAAGATGGTGAATGGTATGTGTATCTTAATGGCGGAAGAACGAAGACTGATACAAAATGTACCGATTGGGCAAAGCAGGCTGTTGATTTAGGTGCTGGCGAAATCCTTCTTACGTCGATGAATCATGATGGAACAAAACAAGGTTTTGCATTGGATATAACCCAAACATTATCTCAGCAGTTACCCGTTCCTGTTATTGCCAGTGGTGGTGGCGGAAAGATGGAGCATTTTGTTACGGTTTTTGATGAAGGGAAAGCTGATGCCGCGCTGGCAGCCAGTATCTTTCATTTTAAAGAGATAGACATACCTGATCTGAAAAGTTATTTAAATAAAAATGGAATCACTGTAAGAAACTAGTTATTACAAGTTGCAGGTTGCGCGTTTCAAGGAAATACAATGATAAACGAGAACCTATACCCAGAAACCTGCAACTTGTGACCTGTAACTTGCAACCTGAATACCGTATCTTGCAATATTTATCGACAGACAATGAAAATTGATTTTAAGAAATATAGTGACGGATTGGTGCCTGCCATAGTACAGGATAATGCAACGCAAAAAGTATTGATGCTGGGATTTATGAATGAGGATGCATTAAACGCCACGATGCAAACAGGTAAGGTTACTTTTTACAGCCGTAGCAAAAAAAGGCTTTGGACAAAAGGAGAAGAAAGTGGAAATTTCCTTGAACTGAAATCTGTGGCTGTGGATTGTGATAATGATACTTTGTTGGTAAAAGCACATCCCCTTGGACCCGTTTGTCACACAGGCGCGGATACCTGCTGGTCTGAAAAAAATCATTCTGACAACTTTTTAACCTACCTGGAAGATATCATCGAACTAAGGAAAAAGGCTTCTCCTGATGAATCATATGTAGCCAAATTATTTTCAAAAGGAATTAATAAGATCGCGCAAAAAGTAGGAGAGGAAGCAGTTGAAACGGTAATTGAAGCAAAAGATAACAACGAAGCATTGTTTCTGAACGAATCTGCAGATCTGCTGTTTCACTATCTTATTTTATTGAATGCAAAAGGCTACAAGCTGAGCGACGTAACAAACATTCTGAGTGAAAGGCACAAGCCCAAATAGATTGTGGCTTAACCAGGTGAAGATCATATTCTTTCAATTACTATCATTGCATTATCTTCATTAGTATATCAGAATACTATAAACATGGATAAAGCCTGGTTGCCAAAATTGATTAGCTGCATAGCTTTCCTGCTTTGTACTATCACGCACGTATATGCGCAAAGACTCCCCAGCTCAATACACGCTTTAGTACGGGATGGTGAAAAAGTGCCTGACTTTGTTATAAAAGCTTCGCGAGATTTCAGGGAAAGATTATTGAGCGATCCATATAGGCCCGCCTATCATTTTGCTTTTCCTGAAGATGATGGACGTCCCGGCGATCCCAATGGAGCATTCTATTATAACGGTCTCTATCACCTGATGTTTTTATACAGAAGTACAGGAACTGGTTTTGCATGGGGGCATGCTTCCAGTAAGGATTTATTGCATTGGCGTTATCATCCTGATGCTATAGTGCCTGGCGATGGCGATGAAGGTTGTTTTAGTGGTGGCGCATTTGTTGATGACGACGGCTCTGCTGTACTATCTTATTGGATGTTATGGGGCGACAAAGGAATTGGTTTGGCAAAAAGCACGGATGCAACTTTTGATCATTGGAAAAAATCTGTTGCTAATCCTGTTATTAAATCTACCGAGTGGGGTATTACAGCCTTGAAGGATGCGAATGGTAAAGAAAAATATGTAGGCTCGGCAGATCCTTCTAATATCTGGAAAAAAGATGGAAAGTATTATATGGCTACCGGCAATTTGCTGGTGTTGAGAAAATATGGATCAAGAGGGAAAGGGCTGCCGGCAGGTGAAGACTATACAACACCGTTACCGCAGGATTCTGTAAGCTACCAGGGAGATAAACTTTATTTGTTTGAATCAGAAGATTTGAAGAGCTGGAAATACCTGCATGAGTTTTATCAAAGCAAAAGAGAATGGACAGATAAAACGGAAGACAATATGTGTCCCAGTTTTTTGCCCTTGCCTTCTTCGCCGGATGGCGGGGCATTCAGCGGGAAGCATCTGCTGTTGTTTATAAGTCATAATAAGGGTGCACAATACTATGTGGGCAATTATAAGGGGGATACTTTTCTTCCAGAAAACCACGGCAGGATGACCTGGAATGACAATGCCTATTTTGCGCCTGAAGCGTTGGTGGATGATAAAGGACGGCAGATCATGTGGTCATGGATTTTTGATGACAGACCGGATAGCCTGATCAACTATTACGGATGGAACGGTATATATGGACTTCCGCGAAGTTTGTGGGTAGCAAAAGATGGAACATTGGGGATAAGACCCATAAAGGAATTAGAGAGCCTCAGAAATAAGCTTGTGCAAAAAACCAACCTCCAATTATCAGATGGTATGGAATTACCATTACAAGGTTTTGGCAGCGAATTGATGGAGCTTGAAATTACAGTACAAATGGAAGGTGCAACACAGGCAGGCGTTATTGTTGCTTCGTCTGATGATGGACGTGAGCAAACGAAAATATATTACGATGCATCCGCTAAGAAATTACAATTCGATGCTACCAAATCAAGCATTGACCTGGGGCGCAGAAATATTGAGAGTGCACCTTTTGAATTAAAGAAAGGAGAACCTTTGGTACTAAGAGTTTTTGTTGACAAAGGTATTACAGAAGTATTTGCCAACGATCGACAGGCTATCGGCAGGGCGGTATATCCACGGCTCGCAGGCAGAGGAGTAAAACTTTT
Source organism: Agriterribacter sp. (assembly GCA_047600465.1). Classification (GTDB taxonomy): domain Bacteria; phylum Bacteroidota; class Bacteroidia; order Chitinophagales; family Chitinophagaceae; genus Agriterribacter. Next base: position 37,046 of record JASGKU010000003.1, on the reverse strand, counting down.
CTGTAATGGTGGTGCTGCCAAAATATTGTCTGTAAAAGCGTGGGATCTTGTGCCGTCGAGTCCGTATTAGTAGTTTCAGGTTACAAGTTTCAGGTTGCAAAAAAGGCAGAAGTAAGAAGACAGAAAGAAACATCAGATACGAACTTGTTCACAATTTATCTCAAGTTTATTTTTTGTGGTTTATAATTTGTGAATGAAGTATTTCTTCGCACTGACACCAGTATCCGAATAAGCCACCTTTTTTTGCATGAGTTTTACATTGTTATTGAATAAAGAGATGGGCGAATGGCAATAATAAAATGATTCAAATTCATTTTGAAAGAACTTAACACCAGAGCATACAAATAAAAAGAGGCTGTCTCATGTTTTGAGACAGCCTCTTTTTAGTAAGAAATTATAACGATTATTTCACTGCAAAATCTGTTTCTGTGGGTCCCCACAATAAACTTACTTTTCCACTCTTATCAATATTGATAGTGAATTTTTCGGTGAAAGCCGCTGCTTTGCTAACAGGCACGTTCACACGTAAAATATCATCAGCTTCTGCATATTTAAAAGCACCCCACTGTTTCCATGTTTTGTTAAAAATAATGGTCCATTCTTTATCACCTGCAATGGTGAATAGTCCATATTTGCCGGCAGGTAATTTTTTTCCTTCAATCATCACATCTTTATCTGTTTCAAACACTGTTGCTTCGTTTGCGCCGGTGCGCCATACCTTACCAGGTAATGGCTCCAGATCTTTTCCGATGGTTCTCCCTTTAACAGAAGGTTGGCTGTAATTGATAGTAACGGTAGCGCCACTGCTTATTTTTTCAGAGGCTTTTGCAGGAGGACTCAGCGGTTTGTCCTGTGCAGATACTGCACCTGTTACAAGCATCGTTGCGGCAATAATTGGTAAAAAGAATGCTCTTTTCATAAAAGTTGTAGTTTTTAAATTGTATCAATAAGTAAATCAATATTCATGCCATCAGGCATGAGCCAATTGCCGCTTGTATAATTGTACGGTATTTTCCAATCCAAGATATAAAGCGTCGCTAATGAGTGCATGACCAATAGAAACTTCATTCACCCATGGGATATGATGCTTAAAAAATTGAAGATTATTCATGTCAAGATCATGACCTGCATTTATTCCAAGCCCCAGTATTTTTGCTTTTTCAGCGGCGGCTATATATGGTGCAATCGCCTTTTGTTTATCTTTTAAAAAATTGCTTGCATAACCTTCTGTGTACAATTCAATCCTGTCGGTGCCGGTAAGGGCCGCGCCTTCAACCATCTCCACATCCGGATCAACAAATATAGAAACCCTGATTCCTGCCTGCCTGAACACGCCGATCATTTCGGTTAAATAATCTTTATGTTTTTTAGTGTCCCATCCATGGTCACTGGTAAGTTGTCCCAATTCATCTGGTACCAATGTAACCTGGTGTGGACGGGTTTCCAGCACAAGATCAATAAACTTTTGTTCGCGGCAATTGCCTTCAATGTTGAATTCCGTGGTAATAATCTTCCTGATGGCTCTTACATCATCATACCTGACATGCCTTTCATCCGGGCGGGGATGCACCGTTATTCCATCGGCTCCAAATCGTTCAATATCTTTTGCCGCCTGTAGTACATCGGGTTTATTGCCACCTCTACTATTACGCAGCGTGGCAATTTTGTTTATGTTTACGGAAAGTTTAGTGGTTTGGTTCATGCCCAAAATTAAAGCGTTCTTTTTTTCTTTTTGTTAAGAGAATTGTATTGCTGGGAAATTTGAATATATTTACAAATACTAAACAATGGTTTAATAATTGTAATTGCCGAAGGCCTGCCTTTTTTTAAAAAAAGTATATTCGATGAAAACAATCAAACATCTGCTGGCCAGCTCAAAACCATTTTTTATTATCTGGTGTATGCTGGCTGCTTTCGGTACTTATTTCTGCATGTACGCATTCAGAAAACCCTTTAATGCCGGAACATATCCCGGGCTAACGCTTTGGGATATTCATTACAAAACCATTCTGATCATTTCGCAGGTATTTGGTTATATGCTTTCTAAATTCATAGGCATAAAAGTAATTTCCGAATTAAAATCTACCAGTCGTACCAAACTTATTATTGGGTTAATATTATTTGCAGAAATAGCGCTGTTGTTTTTCGGGTTAGTACCTCATCCTTATAATTTTATCTTTCTCTTTCTAAACGGGCTGCCCTTGGGAATGATCTGGGGCATTGTTTTCAGCTATCTTGAAGGAAGAAGATTTACAGAAGTGCTGGCTATCGGATTAAGCATCAGTCTTATTGTTTCTTCCGGCATCTTAAAAACATTGTATTTTGATGTGAGGGAGTGGTTTCCTGCCGTTACTGAATTCTGGATGCCTTTTGTAATGGGGTTGATTTTTCTTCCACTGTTTTTTGTTTTTGTGTGGATGTTGTCTGTTATTCCGGCTCCATCACAGGAGGATATGTTGGCACGTTCGCCACGATTGCCTATGACGGGAGAAGACAAGCGGAATGTGTTCAGAAAATATGGCTGGGGTGTTTTATGCTATATTATCTTATATACCTTTCTTGCTACGCTCCGCGATTTCAGAGACAATTTCGCGGTAGAAATCTGGAATGAAGTAGACCCCCACTGGAATAAAAATGTATTTACACAAACAGAAGCTATTACCAGTGTAGTGGTGTTGGTGGTTATAGGAAGCCTTTCTGCCATTCGCAGTAATCTTAAAGGATTCTGGTCGGTAAATGGCATTATAGGTTTGGGCTTTTTTATAAGCGGCAGTGCCAGTTTACTTTTTCAAATGGGTAAAATAAGTCCCTTTTGGTGGATGTTCCTGCTGGGCACCGGATTGTTTCTTGCCTATATGCCTATGCAAATTGCTTTATTTGAACGCATGATCGCTTTCTTCAGGGTAAAAGCAAATGCAGGTTTTTTTGTGTACATGTGCGATTCAATAGGCTACATGGGAAGTGTGGTATTAATGTTGTACAAAGAATTTTTTATGAAAGATCTTAAATGGTCGATGGTATTAATAAAATTTACATACCTGCAATCGGTGTTGTCGTTAGCATTATTGGCAGTGGCTTGTGTGTTCTTTTTCAGATTGGCGGTAAAAACAAAAGTAAAAGATGTTGATGCAACAGTAATACCTGAAATACAAAAAGCATAAAGTATCAAAACAAATATATTATGGCACGTCAAGCTTTATTATTTACACCTGGTCCACTGTCAACTTCTTTAACTGTTAAAGAAGCAATGCTGAAAGATATGGGTTCGAGGGACCACGCATTTATGAGTGCTGTTAAAGGCATCCGGGATGGTTTGCTGAAATTGGCGCATGTATCTAAGGATGAAGGTTACGAGTGTGTAATAGTTCAGGGATCCGGAACTTTTGGTGTGGAAAGTGTAATAAGCAGTGTGGTGGGTGATAAAGATAAGCTCCTTGTTTTGGCCAATGGAGCGTATGGAGAACGTATTGTGAAGATGGCGAAAATTCACAAGCTCAATCATGAAGTATTACGGTTTGATGAAGATGCTATTGTAACGCCTGAAGCTGTTGAATCGTTTTTGGCAACGCATAAAGATATCACACACGTTGCCTGCATACACAGTGAGACAACCACGGGATTATTTAATCCTATCACTGACATTGGCGAAGTTTGCAAAAAGCACGATAAAGTATTTATTGTAGATGCCATGAGCAGTTTTGGTGGTGTGGTAATGGATATGGTAAGCATGCATATTGATTTCCTGGTATCATCTTCCAATAAGTGTATTGAAGGTGTACCCGGTTTTGCATTTGCATTGTGTAAAAAAACTGAACTTGAAAAAGCAAAAGGGCAGGCAAGAAGTTTAAGTCTTGATTTGTATGAGCAATGGGCAGGGTTGGAAGCCAGCGGGCAGTTTCGCTTTACACCTCCTACATTAAGTATTATGGCTTTTCAACAGGCTATGAAGGAACTTGAAGAAGAAGGAGGAATATCAGCAAGAGAAGCGAGATACAAAACCAATAAAAAGATATTAGATGAAGGCATGCACGAAATGGGTTTTCAGCAATACCTTGAGCCCGGCATCCAGGGGCATATTATTACATCGTTTCTCTACCCGGATTCTCCCGACTTTAAGTTTGAAAAATTCTATCAAAAATTAAATGATCGTGGTTTTGTGATCTATCCCGGTAAACTCAGTAAAGCAGACGCTTTTCGCATCGGCAACATTGGCCAGATATTCCCGGAAGATGTAAAAGCTTTATTGGTTGCTATTAAAGAGGTAATGCAGGAAGAAGGAGTAGCAGTTTAAGAAGTTGCAGGTTTCAGGTTGCAAGTTACAAGTTTCAGGTTTCGAAGTGTATATACGTAAATCTTTTACACCTTCTGCCTTCTAACTCCTGCCTCTTGCCTTTTCCTGCAACCTGAAACTTGTAACCTGTAACATCGCCTTTAAAACAGCTTTTCCTGTGGCGGTGTTAAATGTGCCAGGCGAATGTAAACCGTTGTCTGACCTCTGTGGTGTGTTTGATGTTCAAAGCATTTTTCAATTGCTTGCTCTCTCGTTAAATCAAATTTTCCAAACATTTTTATTTTTTCATTCAACTGCGCTGCTGTCATTTTCTTGACAGTATTGATGATAAAGTCATAAGACGCCAGTACTATTTTAGTTACGTTGGCTTTTGATTGATCTGTGGTTGTTTTTTCGAGCGCACCTACTTCATAAGGGCTTTTTGCTCCTGTTGCTGCAGCTCCCAATCCATAATTCGCATCTGACAAGTGCAGCATCTGCTGTGCAAATGAACGCATTTCGGGAGTGGGTTTTAAATTGTAACCGGAGTCGCTCATCGCGTCAAGGTATTCTTTAGTATAAGCTTTTGCTCTTTCCCATTCCTTTACAATATAATCACCAGAGCTTTGTGCGTGAGCAAAAACGGACATGCCAAAAACAAAGCAAACCGTTGCAAGCAGATGTTTCATTTTCATGTTTTTTAGTTTTAGTGATGGTGAAATGATATTAATTCAACATGCTGCAATTTACAGGAAGGCTTTGGTTTTAATGGACAGAATTATTTTGACAGCGTGAAATCTTGTATCGTCTTTATTCGCCAGCAATAACAACATTAGCAACTTTTTCTTTTGCCTCTGTTAGCGTAACCGTTTTACCCAATGCTCCATACTCATGCAGGTCTCCAAATACTTCCATCCTTATAGATTGATCAATACCACCAATACGCAATGGTTCAAAACCACTATCGCTGATCAGTTGCTCTGTTGCTGCATTAAAACTGGTGTTATCTGTTGCATAAAACAGCACAGCTTTTTCAGGCTGTTGAAAAGCTGCTTTTGAAAGGGATGCTGCTGATAAGCTTCCAAACGCTTTTACCAGTGAAGCATCTTTCGGAAGAAATGAAGAAAGTATTTCACCGGCAGATTCTGTTTCACCAATGATCTTTTTAAATCCACCTTTTTCATCAGGTGCTATGGGGTTAGATGGATCTACAATAATTTTCCCTTGTAATTCTTCTGCATATGTTTGCAAAAGCTCTTTTATGGTGTTGAACCAAACAGCTAATACAACAATATCTGCTTCTTTTATAGCGGCAGTAATATCCAATGCTGTAGCAAGACCATATGATTGCTGCGCAAATGTTTTTGCCTTTTCTATTTTCCTGTCGGCCACAATAAATGAACGACCACCTTTTACGAGGTTTTCCGCAACAATGGTTCCAATGTTTCCAAGACCGATAACGGCTACTTTTGATGTGTGTGTCATAAACTATTTCTTTTAATTGAATAATGATTTGTACTGCAAATCTCCGTTATCAAAGGACGGGAGTCCAATGACTTTGTTTAAGAAATAGTCTTGATGTAGTTTAAGATTTTTGCTTGCTTAGCTTATTGCGAAGACGACTCAGAAACTCTGGCGTCATGCCTAAATATGATGCTATCATTACCTGCGAGAGCCTGTTGCTTAGTTGAGGATATACTTCAAGAAAAGATTGATAACGCTCTTCTGCCGTAGAGCTGATATTTTGTAATAAACGTTCCTGTAATCTTACATGACTATTTTCAAGCAATACTCTGAATATGCGATGAAACTTAGGCGCGTGGGTATATAACAAAATAAGATCGTCACGGGTGATTTGTAGAACGATAGTATCTTCTATTGCATCTATATTAAGCACTGATGGTTTTAATCCATGAAAACTTCCAAGGTCGTTGATCCAGTAATGCTCGGGTGCAAATTGAATGATATGTGTGTTTCCCTTTTCATCAATCTTATACATTTTTAAACAACCTTGCACCACAAAATACATCTGGTTGCAAATGTCGCCTTCCTGCAACGCGTATTGTCGCTTGCGGAAAAGTCTTTGCCGGAAAGTTGACTTTACCATTTCTTTTTCCTCCTTATCTAAAGGAATCAGTTTTTCGAAATAGTTAAGCAATGTATCAATAGATGTTTTTGGGGAATCGTTTTTCATTGATAAAATCATACAAATATCAATAAAATTTCTTGCTCCTAATTCTGCCGTAAAAACGCTAACAGGTCAGCCATTTCTTCTTTACTGATATTTTTTTGAAGCCCTGAAGGCATGGGAGAAATGCCGAGCGATTTCAATGACTTTATATCCTGGCGATTGATAGTCCTGTCTGGCTTATCATTATTTTTAAGCGTAATGGCAGAAGATGTTTCCTCACTGATAATTCCCTGGGCTGTTTCGCCGTTATTCATTTCAACTTTCCATATATCAAATCCTGCCAATACAGAAAGATTGGGGTCCAGCACATTTGCGAGTATATCTTCTTTTTTCCAGTTATGAATAGTGCCAAGGTCGGGACCAAATGCTACGCCATATTTCCCTCTCACCTGGTGACAGATGGCGCAGTTTTGAACATATACCCGTTTGCCATTAACGCTATCACCGTTCAGCATTAGTGCAGCCTGGTATTCCTGGTTTATTTTTTTTGACTCTGTCGCATTCTGCGTAAATAATTTTCGTGTACGCATCCGCAATTTTTCATCGGCTACCATCATCAATTGAACACTCGTTCCAAAACTTACACTGCTGGTAGCAATTTTGTTTTTTTCCATTGCTTCAATTAATAGCTTTATCCTTTCCGGATTATCTAAAAATACATTTACAGCCGCATCTTTTATTTCTGTTGTTAATGATGGCCATTGTTGTATTAAATATTCACAAACCATAGTAGAAGGCTCAACGCCTAATGTTCTAAGCGCAGCCAGTTGAACGGATACCTGCTCTTGTGGTACCAATAATTTTTCCAGCACAGGTAGATGCGGCGTAACATTGCCAATAGAAATAAAATCTATGGCATCAGCTCTCTTTTCATCACTCATTTTTATATCACTGGCAATAGATAGTGCTTTGGCAATTGATGTAGTTTTTACAGCTTCATCTGATATACCGTTGGCTTTTAGTAATCGAAGCGTGGCAGTTCGCAGATCATCCGACCCTGTTTCAAAAAAAGTTGTTACCAGCAGTTTTTGATCCTGTTCTGCAATGGGGTGAGTTGATTTTCTGTTTTGCATTCCCTGTGCCAAACCTTTTAATATAGCTGGTTCCCAGGATGCTGTTCCGGAGGATGATTGACCACTCAAAGATTTTTGAATCAACTGATGAATTAATGCCGTGTTGTCGCCTGCTCCAATCATAGCAGTTAACCGTTGCACCAATGATGAATAGGCTGAATTATCACCGCGGTATTTTTGAAGTACTACCTGCAATAAAGATCCATCCTGCGAGGAAGATGCAGAAAGTGCAGCTATCTGCATCCATTTATCATTCACGTTTGTAAACAATAGATTGTTTCTTGCCTGAGAGGCTTCCGTTCCAGGCACAGATCCTAAAGTTAACAGTAGTTGAAGCCGCACTTTACTATCCGGGTCTGATGTTAATTTCAATAATGACTGCGTCAGCTCCGGCGCATCTTTTATATGCAGCTCTGCAAGTTTTACAGCATTTTCGCGAATACCTGCAACAGGATCTGACAGCGCTTTCATAATAAGTTGTGGGGATAAGGCTCTCATTCCTTCAAGCGTCCATAAAGCATGTAATCTGCCCATGGCCGATGTGGTATCACCCGCTGCAACTATCAATGCAGGAATTACGTTTTTGTCTGCACGATCTACCAATAAGCGCTGCGCATTTATTCTCCACCATGCATTGCCGTTAGAGAGATGAGCCACCAGTGCCTCGCTTTTTTCGTCACCTAAATGGAGTTCTTTCATCCATTCAGCTTTTTTTGCTCCTGTAGCAGTAATGCGGTATATCCGCCCTTTATCGGAACCATCATACAGCCCACCGGCTGCAACAGCTTCCTCCGACATCCATTCAGGCGATTCAATAACCCTCCTGTAATAATCCAGTATATACAACGCGCCATCAGGCCCAACATACATGTTTACCGGCCGAGACCAGGCATCTGTAGAAGTAAAAAATTCTTTATTAGGAAAAATACGACTGGCAACAAAACTAACACCACTGTCCTTCAGCACATCAACATGCACAAGATTACTTACCGGCTCTGCAACAAAAGTGATATTGGTATTGAATGGTGCAGGGAACGCATCTCCCATATAGGCCGTGAGCCCACAAGCGGAGGTCATTACGCCAACATTGGTAAGCAACTGACGGTCTGGGTTAACCGTAGTTGGAAATACTTCTGCTGCGCTCAAATGATCCGACATGGATTGTACAGCATCAGACACAAGCAATGCATGATTGCGGTCAAAATACCGGTTGGCTATTATCTCTTCATAACCCTGGTTTGAATTATTGCAACCAAACCAATGTCCCCACTGGTCAAAGGTTTGACCGAACTGGCAGCGGCTGGTCAGCATTTCAAGCCATTTGCGGTCGGGGCGAAAACGTACCGCACGTCCACCTGCATTTTGCGGTAATCGTGCAGCAGCGGTATCAGATGGATAGTAGATAGCTGTTCCTTCGTCTCCAAATTCTTTCATATAATCACGCGTTTTTACAACGCCTTCATGTGCAGCATAAATCCAGTTATCTAATCCATACACAGGATTATTTAAATTATGCTGTGGATTTGTAAGCGCAAAACCTGTTAACACCGTATCTACAATATCTGCCTTACCATCGTTGTCTGAATCTTCCAGGTAAATAATATTAGGCGAATCAGTCACCAATATTCCTTTTTTCCATCGCAGGATACCCGTAGGCAGCATCAATCCATCTTTAAAAACAGTGCGCTTGTCCATCTTTCCATCGCCGTCTGTATCAGCAAGCATTACAATATTTCCACTGCCGCTTTTATCAAGAGGATATCCATGCATTTCCGCTACGTACATTTTTCCGTATTCATCAATTTCCATGTCTACAGGATCTGATATCAAAGGTTCTGCAGCAATCATCTCCACTGTAAATCCTTCCGGTACCTGTAAAGTGGACAAAGCTTCGGAAGCAGCAACGCCACCTGAAACAGTTTTTGATGTTGGTGTATCCTTGCATCCGGTCAATGCAATCAATAATATAGCTACACAAAAAAGGGTAGACCTGAAAAGAAAAGAATAATACATGTTGAAATGTTGTTTTGATTGAGTTGGTATTTTTCAATTGGCTATAACCTACTTTCGTTTAGCCTTTACCGGGAGCTGGGGGTTTTTCATTTCACCTTGCAGGTAGCCTATCACCGCTTCGCTAAGATCTCTTGCAGCCGAAGGGGTGAACGGGCAAACCGTTTCCACTTCATATCCTCCATGTGGCCATTCCGCTGCTGTTGGCATATAACCAAACCAGCCGTTGGTATACCCAAAATAAAAGGTATACGCAAAAGGAGAACGTTCACGTACTTCATTCGATACTTCGCAAAACAATTCAATAGGAGCGCTCCAAACAGCAATATCATTATTGATTTTTAAAAACCGAACCGGCAATCTTACCAGGTTTACACCCGTACTGGTTGTTTTATTATATGTATTAAGTTCGGTAGGCCAGCCCAATCCTGGCTTTCTTGGTGTTTCCACCGTTAATGATCCTGCAAAAAGATGTACAGAATCAACCGGGCTAATCTTTCGGTTGGCTTCCAGTATTTTATCACCCAGCAGTACACAAAACTCGCTCAGGTGACCTGCCGAAGCATTGGGATAGACACTATATATTGGAGCAATATTACCCGCAGCACCATTGATAAATAAAACAGGTGCGCCAATCTTTTTTTCAACATAGTTTGACACTACTCCGGGCGCATCTCCACTGATCTGGAGATTGGCTCCACTCATTACCGTTCCATGTATAGGATAATTTGCCAGTAAAGCAATCGGGTTCCCATCTGTTTTATCAATCCGGAGTAAACCTATGCGGCGGTCAACTGGTGCATCAGGATTCATACCTAATGAAGCTCTTCCATTAGGATCTATGGCACGCCGGTTAATATTGGCTTGTGAATATCCCCAACCAACACTCAACTTTGCAGGCTCCAGATTTTTACGTGCTTCCGCAATGCCGTCTATTAATTTTTGTTCCAGTAATGCAGTATAAGCTGTATCAACAGTATGCTGAATGCGATCGCCCATATATGTACCATATATGCCCGTGCCGCCAAATTCAGGTGCAGAATGGGTGTGTGTTACGGCCCACCAGATATTCAAAGGATTTATTCCATACTGTTTCTGCAATTTTCCCGCTACCTTATCATATTCAGCAGGTGAATACAAACATATATCTGATGATACTATAAAAAATTGCGTAGTGCCGTCTTCGAGTGCGATGATGCGATGATAGATACGATCCATTACGCCCGTTGACTTTCTTTCATTATACCCCAGCAGGTATTGACTATCAGAAGGTGTAATATCTATCTTAACTACAGATGCACGTAGTTGGGCATTTGAGCGAGGAATAATGAACAACATGATGCACCATACAAATGAGAGAAACTTTACAAAAAAGACATTGGATGGATGAAAGGAACGATACATGAGATTGTTTTATAACGTTTGCAGAAATGTATGGCAATGGAAATTATCACTATTTTGAATGTTGTACCAAATTTTTATGTGAGATTATTCTTATCACTGCATACTCATAACCTGGCTTCGGGAACGCTTTCTGTAAGTAATAAAAATTGGAAATGATATCCCTGGCTGAGAACAGCCAAAATCAATATCTTTAGACCAAAGAATTATTTTTTGATGAGCAATGAACTACGCAGCCGTAATTGGTTCGGCAAAAAAGGAAAGGATGGTTTTATATACCGCGCCTGGATGAAGAACCAGGGGATCCCCTCTTATGAATTTGAAGGCAAACCTGTTATAGGCATTTGTAATACCTGGTCTGAACTAACACCCTGCAATGCTCATTTTAGGGAGTTGGCAGAGTCGGTGAAACGTGGTATTTCCGAAGCCGGGGGATTCCCGGTTGAATTTCCGGTAATGTCGTTAGGCGAAACATTGCTTAAACCTACGGCTATGCTTTACCGTAACCTTGCCAGTATGGATGTGGAAGAATCCATAAGAGCTAATCCGATGGACGGGGTTGTGTTGTTATGTGGTTGTGATAAAACAACACCCTCATTGGTAATGGGTGCCTGTAGTGTAAATATTCCAACAATAGTTGTTTCCGGTGGGCCTATGCTTACCGGCAAATTCCGGGGAAAAAATATTGGTACAAGTGATATATGGCGGTTCAGTGAAGCAGTGCGTTCAGGCAACATGTCGCAGGAAGAACTTTTGGTGAGTGAAGCGTGCATGGCAAGAAGCCGTGGGCATTGTGCGGTGATGGGTACAGCATCTACCATGGCATGTATGGTTGAATCGCTGGGACTTTCGCTGCCGGAAAATGCAGCGATACCAGCTGCTGATTCCAGGAGAAAAGTACTTGCACAGCTCTCTGGTATCCGTATAGTAGAAATGGTAAAAGAAAATCTTCGCCTAACAGATATCCTCACCCGAAAAGCATTTGAAAATGCTATAAGAATAAATGCCGCCATCGGTGGTTCTACCAACTTTGTGCTACACCTGTTGGCTATAGCCGGCAGGATTGGGGTTGATATAACACTGGAAGATTTTGATAAGTTTTCTGCCAATGTTCCTTTAATTGCAAATCTTCAGCCTTCAGGTGAACATTTTATGGAAGACTTTTATTATGCCGGTGGATTACCGGTTGTGATAAAAGAAATGCTTTCTCTATTGCATGGAGATTGTATTACGGTAAATGGGAAAACCATTGAAGAAAATACAAAGCAGGCGCAATGCTATGATACTAACGTAATTGCCGGTGTTAAAGAACCTTTTAATGAAATATCGGGCATTGTAATTTTAAAAGGCAATGTTTGTGAAGAAGGCGCGGTGCTGAAACCCTCAGCCGCTAGTCCGCATTTATTAAAACATACAGGCAAAGCAGTGGTGTTTAACGATATTGAAGATTATAAAAACAGGATTGATGATCCTGACCTGGATATTGATGAAAACAGTGTGATGGTGTTAAAGAATGTTGGTCCAAAAGGATATCCAGGTATGCCTGAAGTAGGTAATATGGGATTACCCAAAAAAATACTGGAGAAAGGAATTACAGACATGGTGCGTATTTCCGACGGAAGAATGAGCGGAACAGGCTTTGGTACTGTTGTATTGCATGTTTCCCCTGAAGCTGCAGCCGGACAGAACTTTTCGGTTATACAAGACGGTGATATAATAACATTAGATGTAGAAAAAAGAATACTTCATGCAGATGTAAGCGATGAAGAACTGGAAAGAAGAAAACAAAACCGGCAGGCATCACCTTCGCCCTTTACAAGAGGTTACGTTAGTTTATATGTACAGCATGTAGAACAGGCTCATAAAGGCGCTGATTTTGATTTTCTCAAAGGTGCTTCCGGCAGCGAAGTAACGAGGGACTCGCACTAATATGCGTTATTGCAGAAAACAATTAATGCTTTTTTTGAGGTATATACTGTAAATTAAATACTCACATAATCGTCCTATACTATTTATCGGGTATTGCGTCCTGAATAAAGTTTCTTTTATGTAACAATCTAACCCAAATGGGGGATTGTCATTGTTAGAAAAAAGAGACATGTTTGTGTTTTCAAAACCCTTTGATTACATAATAACATCCATTCTTATGTACCTGTGGGGTAACATTTTTCTACTTAGTAAGATACCATATCCATAAACCACTATTACCTCGGAATGCACGCAGTTTTTTACGCTGCTTAATGGTTTAGAAATCATTTAAATCTTAGTTTATACATCTCTAAAATATCAATCATGAAATCAAAATTGTACCTGACAGTATTGTTGATAGCATCAGTTGGATTTTATCAACAAACCTTTTCACAAGCTAATGCGGCACTTTCAAATCTTGTAACTCCTACGGCGGTAAATCAAACTATCACGCCTAATTCAACCAATAATTTTAGTCTTGGGTCCGGTACATATAACTGGAAAAATCTCTACATGGGAACAGCATACTATCTTAAAAATCTCCGCATTCTCCATGCACCTGGTAATACAAACTTCTTTGCTGGTCCGAGTGCAGGTAACGCCGCTACCACAGGTACAAACAATACAAGTTTGGGAGATAATACACTGATATTTGTTAGTTCAGGAGGTTTTAATACAGCAGTAGGATTTACTGCATTACGCGGTACTACCACCGGTAGTCGTAACAGTGCCTTAGGTTATACAGCTTTGTATAACAATAGTTCGGGCGGTTTTAATGTGGCAGTGGGCGATAGGGCATTGTATGTAAATAGCAGTGGTGGTGCCAACACTGTAAACGGAGCTACATCCATGTTTTTTAATACGAATGGATCTAACAACAGTGCATATGGCTATGCTGCGTTGTACAATAATACAACAGGTGCTAATAACACAAGTGTAGGTTATCAGGCATTATATAAGAATACAACAGGTACTAAAAACACAACCATCGGCAATCTTGCCGATGTTAATGTCAATAATCTCACTAATGCTACCGCAATAGGCTCCAATGCTTTAGTAAATACTTCTAATAGCTTAGTACTTGGTTCAATTAGTGGCGTTAACGGCGCTACCGCAACAGTTAATGTTGGTATTGGCACAGGCTCTCCGGTTTCCAGGCTGCATGTTGTAGGTGCCCAGCTTTTAGATGGCAATCTTACTTTCGGTACAGGAACTGAATCTATACAATTTGCCTCACCAGGCACAACTCCTGCGCCTATGATGTATATGTTTCCTTCAGGAACAGTGAATACCGACCGCATGGTAATTGCGCATTCTCCTTCATATCCAAGCTGGGGTTTACGATACAGCGACTTAAGCGATGATTTTGATTTTCTCTCAAATGGTACCAGTGTAATGCGTGTTGACCTGGGAAGTCAATTAGTTGGCATAGGCACTACAACGCCTGCTTATAAATTAGATGTATGCGGTACTATACGTGCTAAAGAAGTTCGTGTTGAAACAGGTTGGTGCGATTATGTATTTGAAAAAGATTATAAACTCAGGTCAATAGAAGAATTGGAAAAATATATTAATGACAATAAACACCTGCCTGGCATTGCTCCTGCTGAAACAGTAGAAAAAGAAGGCTTAAAAGTAGCCGAAATGAATAAGGCCATGATGGAGAAGATTGAAGAACTCAGCTTGTATGTTATACAGCTAAGCAAGGAAAATAAGAAGTTGCAGGCAGAAGTTGAAGCGCTTAAACAGAAATAGTTTTCCATCTTAAAAGAAACTGACATGAAAAAAAACAGAAAGTATTTTAATAAAAGTATACTTCCGCCATTAATTGTACTGGTTCTTTTATTTGCAGGCAACAATATTGCCGCACAACAAATGAGATCTGTAGTACTCACCAATAGTGCCTGTGGCACATATCCCGAGAAAGGAAATTTTTTAGAATCGGGTTCTGTACTAAATGCGGGCGGTAACGGATGTGTTACTACTATAACTTCAGGTTCTAAGGCTGTATTTTTTAAAGGGCATGATAAAATAGTATTGGGTCCGGGATTTCATGCACAAGCCGGGGCGAAGTTTGTAGCATTTATAAAAACCGATTCTGCGGTTCAGGCTTTAATACAACAAGAGTTAGCAAAGCCGGACGACGCACTTGACAACAACATTAATTTTTTGAATAATAAAGCCTCACTTAATAAAACCGGTATCAGTCAAAATTCACCGAATCCATTTAATAATAATACGGTTATCAGTTATAGGTTGATGCGGAAATTTTTCTCTGCTAAAATAGTTGTGTACGATGGAATAGGTAAAATCAGAAAGCAGATTAATATCCCTGCACAAGGCACAGGTACATTAAACATTGATGGCACCGGGTTAGCACCGGGCATATACACCTATTCACTTTGGATAGATGGGCAATTGACAGATACAAGGAAGATGATTCTTATTAAATAAGTTACAAGATCAATAAACAGTGACAGCTCGCGTGTGGTTAACCCAGAAGTGCATGGAAACATGCGCTTTTTTATTATTTAAATTATGCTTTGAATGAACTGTTCTACTACGGAAATATTCCCAACTCCGCATAACTGGTTCCTACCTTATTAATGGCCACCACATAGGCAGCAGTGCGCATATCAGGTATAGCAGGGTTACTGTTCCAGTTTTCAATAATTTCCCTGGTAGCGCCAATCATTGTTTCTTCTAATCCACTGTATACAAGATCTGCCTCATCAGGGCCATGCATAATAAATTCTCTTTCTTTGGTGTTTACCTTCTTGCCAGATAGTTGTTCTATCTGTTCAAGTATACTGCTGTTTTGATTTTCTGTAAAACGTTTTTCCATTCTGCCGTAGCGTACATGGCTGAGGTTTTTCAGCCATTCAAAATAACTTACCGTAACACCGCCAGCATTCAAATACATATCGGGCACTACTAATACGCCTTTTTTTATAAATACGTCATCAGCCTCGGGGGTAAGCGGTCCATTGGCTGCTTCGCCTATTATTTTAGCTTTAATGCGTGGAGCATTATCACCATTGATCACATTTTCAAGTGCTGCAGGTATGAGTATATCACAATCCAATTCCAGCGCATCTGCAGAAAATAAAATGTTTTCAGCTCCGGGAAAATTGAGAATGGTTCCTTCTTTTTTACGGTGTTGAAATACTTCTTCTTCATTCAATCCCTGAGGATTAAAAATCGCACCTTCAAATTCAGCCAGCGCAATCACTTTTGCTCCGCCTTCCCTGAAAAACTTAGCAGCATGATAACCCACATTTCCCAATCCCTGTACTATTACCCGTTTGCCTTCAATACCTGTAGAAAGTCCAATCTTTTTCATAAGATCAGGCATAGAAGTGATTTCCCTGATGCCATAAAAAACGCCCAGTCCTGTTGCTTCTCTTCTTCCTCTTACACCACCTTGCGTGATAGGTTTACCTGTTACACAACCCAGTGCATCTATTTCTCCGGGTTTCATGCTTGTATATGTATCCAGTATCCACGACATTTCTCTTTCGCCCGTACCATAATCCGGGGCAGGTACATCCGTACCGGGACCAATAAAGTTTTTCTTTATCAGCTCATGCGTATAGCGCCTGGTTATTTTTTCAAGTTCGTAGGGTGTATACTTTTTGGGATCGATATTGATACCGCCTTTGGCACCGCCAAAAGGAACGTTTACAATAGCGCACTTATAGGTCATTAACGCTGCCAGCGCCATTACTTCATCAAGATTTACCGTAGTGGCAAAACGGATGCCGCCTTTGCAGGGTGTTTTGTGATGGGAGTGTTGTACACGGTACGCTTTGATCACTTCAATCTTTTCACCGATCTTCACAGGGAAATGCATACGGTATACGGAATTGCATTGTTTGATCTGCTCAAGCAAACCCGGATCCCAGGTAGTAAATTTTGCGGCTTTATCAAAACTTGCTGAAACAGCATCAAAGAAACTATACTCCTGTTGTGTAGACATATAGCAATGTTTTAAAGGTTCAAATCGTTACAGCAGTATAAACTTTTGGAAAGCAATTATTATTGCTTTGCTTTATTTTTTTCGAGCCTGCTTACTTTTCTATCAATACTGATTAAGAAAACAAACAATCCGATTAAAATAACAGTGAGTACGGTTACAACAACGTATATTTTGCCGTTGCTGCGCATGGCATCTGCCATCTCAACTTTTTCCTGGGCGTAGGAAGTAAATAAAATTGAAATAAGGAAGAGGAATGAAACTACAATTCTTTTGAAAATAACCCTATACATGTAAAATGTTTTTGTCTTCAATTTTTCTGAATCTGATAATTAAAGTGCTTATCCAAATGCCGAGCAAAGTAAAACCTGGTACACCACCCAGCCAAAAAATAAAGCGCATTCTCGCATCCATATCGCGGGGATCGGAACCGGGATTGCCCGCGCCGCCGGGATGAAGCGAGTCTACTAAGCGGGGAACAATCCATAGTGCAGGAAATAACATAGCAAACGCAAAAATATTATAAACCGCACCAACCCTTGCCCGCTTATCAATATCGGTAATAGAGTTTCTCAGTACAAAATAGGCAGCGTATATCAACAATGCCATAGCAGCACCGAGTTGCTTAATATCATTGCTCCATGGTTTGCCCCAGGTATATGTAGCCCAGATGGCACCGGTTATCAAGCCCAATATACCAAATACTGTTCCGGTACTGGCAAACGCAGTTGCATAGATATCGTTTGTCAAATCAGGCTTACGCAGGTATTTTACGGAATATACAACGGAACAGGTAAATAATATCATCATGCCAAACCACATGGGCACATGAAAATAAATATTGCGGATAGTTTCGTTAAGGATTTTTTTATGCGGAACATCTAATAAAAAGCCGCCGATCAATGTATAAAAAAGCAAGACAATGCTGAGAATCTTCCACCAGGATAATTTCATCCCTTAATATTTATTATAGCAGCAAACCTACATTAATTTGCCGAATGAACAATAATGTTTGGCAGGAGTGAAGGTTGCCGCAGATTCGCAGATGATTGGTTAAGTGATTAAAAAAATGGCAATAATAGATATTTAACTTCCGATACATGTAAATTTGTAAAGCGATTGCCGCAGATTCGCAGATTAATTAATCCTTCCACAAAAAAGGAAAAAGAATTGATGCCATCACAATTACCAATACATCCAACCCGCCCAGCAACCAAACCATATCGCTTAATGCACCTGCCTGAAAAGCTTCTCCCAGTCCTGCTTTGGAAATACGCATCAGCAGTAGTAATTGAGGAATGATGATAGGAAACCCCATAATAGCCATTAATGAAGCCTGTTGCTGCGCTTTTGCTGCAATTGCTGCAAGCATAGTAAACACCAAACTAAGGCTTACAGAACCTATACAAACTATAGCAACAAACTGCCAGAAATTAATTAACGGATTGCCCAGCATAATATTAAACAATACCAGGCTCACCATACTCATCAGCAACATAATAATGGCATTGTATAACAGCTTGGCAATTATGAAATGCGAAGGACTGGCGATGGAGTAAAAGTACAGCATGCGCCCCCTGTTCTCTTGTAAAAAGCTTTTGGCAACAGCGTTTACACAAATAAATAATTGGATCATCCAGAACACACCATTCCATACATTACTCTCTGGTTGCTGTATAGCCAGGTATAACACAAATACAGTGGAGGCTATGTACAGCAATACACCGTAAAAAGTATACTGTTGCCTTAACTCCAGCAGCAAGTCTTTTTTTAATAAAGCAAAAATGTGTTTTGTACTATGCATTAAAATAACGCTAATGAATTAATCTTTTAAATAATAACAAACCCTGCACCGGGGCTCATATATATCTTTTTCACCCAGCACTACCTGGCTATTATTGGCTGTTTTGCGATAGGAGTAGTTGGCTATATTGCCGCATTTTACACAAATGGCATGCAGTTTTGTAATGTAATCAGCGGTAGCCAGCAGATTTGGCATTGAACCGAATGGCTTACAGGTGTAATCCATATCAAGTCCGGCAACTATTACCCGCATTCCGCGTTGAGCTAACTGGTTGCAAACAGATACAATGTTTTCATCAAAAAACTGAGCTTCATCAATGCCTATTACTTCTATATCATTACTCAACAATAAAATACTTTCGGCATTATCAACAGGTGTGGATAAAATAGCATTTTCATTGTGCGACACAATTTCCTTTTCACCATAACGCTTGTCGATGGAAGGTTTGAATATTTCCACTTTCATATTGGCAATCCTTGCCCTGTTTAATCTTCGTATCAGTTCTTCTGTTTTGCCACTGAACATAGATCCGCAGATCACTTCAATCCAACCGCGTTTTTCTCCTTTTATATGTGGTTCAATAAACATTTATGATGATTTTGTGGCAAGGTGTTTGTAACTTCACTGAAAATAATGTATAATACAGCTTCTAAACAAACAGGCGCTCAAAAATACCATATTCAATGGAACGTATCGGCGTTTTAATAAACAAATTACAAGAACTACATCAACAAAACGCTTCTCCTGATCAACTTATACACACGGTACAAATGTTGCAAACGGAGCTGTTTTTAGTGAAGCAGCAGCATAATGGAGGAGAACGAAGAAAAATAGCAGTGGTGATGCCCGCAGGTATTACAGCAAATGATCAACCTGTTATACAACAGCCTACAATAAATAATACTGAAAATAAAATTGTTGAACCAGTAAAGATTGAAGAGGAAGAGAAAAAATATATTGAACCTGTTGCTGTAAAAAAATCAGTAGCAGAAGTAAAGCCGGCTGAATATGTAACGCAAACTTTGTTTAATGTGTTTGAAGAAGTGCCAACACTTGCGCACCAGCCAATGGCAAAAGAATTGAATGAAGTAATAGGCAATGGCGGTCAATCACTGAATGAAAAATTGCATGAGCAGAAAAAAGAAGTTGGAGAAAAGTTAAAAGACGAACCACTAAAAGACATTAAGAAAGCAATAGGTGTAAATGACCGTTATATATTCATTACTGAACTTTTCAGGGGCGATGAAGCCATGTATGAAAGATCTTTAAAAACAATCAATCACTTTACTATATATCCCGAAGCTGAATTTTGGATTCAGCGCGAACTCAAACTTAAATTGGGATGGAAAGAAGATCATCCTTTTGTAAAACAGTTTGATCAGTTGGTGAGGAGACGATTCTTGTAGATATAGTTTAATATAATGTTAGTAGCGCCTGCATTTTTATATACATATGCTTTTGCGGCATCTCCACTTTTTTGCAGCGCAGCAGGATCATTCCACAATTGATCTAATTCTTTTTCTAGTGCAAGCGCATTTTCAATACTGATAGCTCCACCGCATTCTTCCATTTCTACCGCTTCAAAATGGCGTTCGTACACAGGCCCAAAAAATACCGGTTTCCCATATACTGCCGCTTCCAATATATTATGCAGTCCGTCATCGCCAAAACCACCCCCTACATAGGTTATATCTGCATACTTATATAACCGCGAAAGCATGCCCACATTATCTATAATCAAAGTATTTACCTTATTGTCTTCATTCATCACAGCAGTTCCCGATGCAAGTGTTGAGTAGAGTATAGAATGAGGAAATTCTTTTTGAATATCGTGTATGTTTTCTTTGTCTGTTTCATGCGGCGCTATGATAAAACGGGTAGAAGGATTCACTCTTACATAATGCGTCAGCTCTTCTTCATCTTCTGTCCACGTACTGCCGGCAACTACCACCTTATGTCCGGCGCAGAATTGCTCAACAATGGGCACGGGTTCAAACTTTTCAGCAATTTCAATTACCCTGTCAAATCTTGTATCGCCTGAAACGGTTACATTATCAAAACCCATATGGTTGAACATGGTTGCAGATGCATCGGTTTGCACAAAAAAATGTGTAAAGCACTGGAACAACCTCTTCCTGTACGCATTGTAAAAATTAACAAACAAACCGGGATTTCTTAAATGACCTGATATCAGCAACAATGGAATTTTTCTTTGATGAATGGCTTCCAGATAGTGCATCCAGAACTCATATCGTACCCACAAAACGAGTGTGGGATTTACTTTTTCAACAAATTGCCTTGCATTTGCCTTTGTATCTGCAGGCAGATAACACACTATATCTGCGCCCTTGTAATTTTTCCTTACTTCATAACCAGATGGTGAAAAGAAAGAGATAATAACAGTGCATGATGGAAATTGTTCTTTTATTTTTTCGAGCACCGGGCGCCCCTGTTCAAATTCTCCTAAAGATGCGCAATGCATCCATATTCTATGTGCATTATCTTTTGGTAAAACATTTAGCTGTTTTGTAAGCGTATCAAAAAAATTTACTCGTCCGCTTATCCAGCTTTTTGCCTTTGGATTCCACGGTGACACTAGTTTTAACGCGAAAGAGTAAAGGGCAACAAATAAATTATAGAATAATGTTATCACTATCTGTAAGAATTAAAATATGTTACAAAACTAATACCTATTGGGTATCCTATACATATTTTACTATTTTTGCAGCCATTTTAAATAATAGCCTGTATGGAACCTATACAAATGGTGGATCTTAAAACACAGTATCAGCATATAAAAACAGATGTGGATGCTGCCATTCACAGTGTATTAGATAGCTGCGCTTTTATTAATGGCAAACCTGTTCAGGATTTTGCAGGCAACCTGGCAGATTATTTAACGGTTAAGCATGTAATTCCATGTGCCAATGGAACGGATGCTTTGCAGATTGCATTAATGGCACTGGGTTTACAGCCGGGCGACGAAGTAATTACGCCTTCCTTCACATATATAGCCACTACTGAAGTAATGGCGCTGTTAAGGCTTAAACCTGTTTTTGTAGAGGTTGATCCTAAAACATTCTGCGTTGATGCGTCAGCGATAGAAAAAGCTATTACCCCTAAAACAAAAGCCATTGTTCCGGTTCATTTATACGGACAAACTGCCAACATGGAAGCTATTATGAAAATAGCCAACCAACATAATTTGTTTGTAATAGAAGACAATGCCCAGGCAATAGGTGCTGACTATACTTTCTCTGATGGTAATAAAAAGAAGTCAGGTACTATCGGTACGATTGGTTGTACTTCTTTCTTCCCTTCAAAGAACCTTGGTTGCTACGGTGATGGGGGAGCAATATTTACCAATGATGATACTTTGGCTGCTCAATTAAAAATGATAGCCAACCATGGTCAGCGTATCAAATATTATCATGATGTTGTTGGGTGCAATTCAAGACTTGATACTTTGCAAGCAGCCATACTGAATGTAAAACTTAAAAAGCTGGATGAATATATCGCTGCAAGGCAGAAAGCCGCTGCATTTTATACCAATGCGCTTAAAGGTTCATCCAAAATTGCTACTCCGTTTATTGCCAGTGATACTACACACGTGTTTCATCAGTATACTTTAATATTGAATGATGTAAACCGTGATGAGCTACACAATTTCCTGGCAAAGCATAATATTCCTTCCATGATCTACTATCCGGTACCCGCGCACAAACAGAAAATGTTTGCAGCTTTTGGCGGTGCGTCTTATCAATTACCAACTACCGATTGGCTTACAGAAAGAGTGATTTCCTTGCCGATACACACAGAACTTACCAACGATCAGCTTACACTTATTACTTCAAAAGTTTTAGAATTTGTTAATCAATAATTTTAAATATACATGAAGATAGCAGTTGTTGGTACAGGTTATGTAGGACTGGTAACCGGAACTTGTTTTGCTGAAACAGGCAATAGTGTTACCTGTATTGATATTGATGCAAATAAGATTAATAAGCTGTCCAAAGGCGAGATCACGATTTATGAGCCGGGGCTGGAGAAAATATTTCTCAGGAATCTGAAAGAAGAAAGACTCGAATTTACTACTGATCTTGCAAAAGGCATTGAAAACGCTAAAGTGATCTTTTTAGCTTTACCTACACCTCCCGGTGAAGATGGATCAGCCGATCTGAAATATGTATTAGGGGTGGCCAGCGATCTGGGTAAAATTATACAGCCTGGTCAATACAAAGTAATAGTAGATAAGAGCACGGTACCCGTTGGCACTGCCGAGAAAGTGGCCAATGCAGTTATTGAAAGCTCAAAACAGGCATTAGGGAATGGGGATGATCTTGCCAAACTGGGCGCATTTGATGTGGTGTCCAATCCTGAATTCCTACGGGAAGGAGTAGCTGTAGATGATTTTATGAAGCCTGACAGGGTAGTGATAGGAACCAGTTCTGATAAGGCAAAAAAAGTGATGAATGACTTGTACGCCCCCTTTGTGCGCCAGGGTAATCCTGTAATATTTATGGATGTTCGCTCCGCAGAGCTTACCAAATATGCTGCAAATTCTTTTTTGGCTACCAAAATATCTTTCATGAATGAAATAGCGCAGCTATGTGAACGTTTAGGTGCTGACGTAGATATGGTGAGAAAGGGAATTGGCAGTGATGAAAGAATTGGTAAGCGCTTTTTGTTTCCCGGTATAGGATATGGAGGAAGCTGTTTTCCCAAAGATGTGCAGGCTTTGGTAAAAAGCTCGCAGGAAGTAAATTACGATTTTAAGATACTGGAAGCAGTAATGGACGTGAACGAAAAACAGAAATTACACTTAATTCCCAAAATCAAAGGTTATTTCAATAATAATCTTGCCGGAAAAAAGTTTGCTTTGTGGGGTTTGGCGTTTAAGCCAAATACAGATGATATTCGGGAGGCTCCCGCTTTATACATTATTGACGCATTAACCAGCGAAGGCGCAAGTGTTACTGCATTTGACCCCGAAGCAATGAATAATGTAAAGCAATTGATAGGTGATAAAATAAATTATGCGGATAATCAATACGATTGCTTAAAAGACACAGACGCATTGATTATAGCCACAGAGTGGAATGAGTTCAGAACACCTGACTTTTTAAAGATGGTGCGCAATCTTAAGAACAAAGTGATATTTGACGGCCGTAACCTGTTTGATGTAATTGCCATTAAAGAACTTGGATTTTATTACGAAAGCATTGGCCGTTCTATACCGGCTTCACACTAAGAAACATATAATATGAAAAAAAGAGTACTTATAACAGGCGCAGCGGGCTTTTTAGGTTCGCATCTTTGTAACAGGTTTATTAAAGATGGTTACCATGTTATTGGTATGGATAACCTCATTACAGGTGATTTGAAAAACATTGAGAACCTTTTTCCCCTGGAAGACTTCGAATTCTATCATCACGATGTTTCCAAATACATACATATTCCCGGCGAATTGCATTACATTCTTCACTTTGCTTCACCGGCAAGCCCTATAGATTATTTAAAAATTCCTATTCAAACCTTAAAAGTAGGTTCGTTGGGTACGCATAATTGTCTTGGTTTGGCAAAGGCCAAAGGAGCCAGGATGTTAATCGCATCTACTTCAGAAGTATACGGCGATCCTCTTGTTCATCCGCAAACTGAAGATTACTGGGGCAATGTAAATCCTGTAGGGCCACGTGGCGTGTATGATGAGGCTAAACGTTTCCAGGAAGCGATTACTATGGCATATCATACTTTTCATGGGGTAGAAACCAGGATCATTCGCATTTTTAATACCTATGGTCCTCGTATGAGACTGAATGATGGAAGAGCATTACCTGCATTTATTGGTCAGGCTTTGCGTGGAGAAGATCTTACTGTATTTGGTGATGGTTCTCAAACCCGCTCTTTCTGCTATGTAGATGATTTGGTAGAAGGAATAGTTCGCTTATTATACAGCGATTATGCCCAGCCGGTAAACATTGGTAACCCAAGTGAGATTACTTTAAAAGAGTTTGCAGAAGAAATTATAAAACTTACCGGCACAAACCAGAAGATTGTTTACAAACCCTTACCTACAGACGATCCAAAACAAAGACAACCCAATATTACAAAAGCAAAAGAGATATTAGGATGGGAACCAAAAGTAAGCAGGTCTGAAGGTTTGAAAATTACTTATGAATATTTTAAGTCCTTACCCAAAGAAGAACTATACAAACAACCCAAGGATTTTAAAAAATAACCTTTATGTTGATATACCAGGATATTATTGAAAAGAAAGCCAAATTAGCCGTAATAGGATTAGGCTATGTTGGATTACCGATCGCTTTGGAATTTGCCAAAAGAGTAAGTGTAATTGGATTTGACATCAATGCAAAACGCATTGATATGATGAAGAATGGTATTGATCCAAGCAACGAGCTTGAATCTTCTGCTTTTGAAGGATGCGACATTTTATTTACCAATTCACTGGATGAATTGAGAGAAGCGAAATTTTTTATTGTGGCAGTACCTACACCGGTAGATGACCACAATGTGCCTGATCTTATTCCTGTAAAAAGGGCGTCTGAAACCATTGGAAAAGTAATCAAGAAAGGAGATTATGTAGTATATGAATCCACTGTTTATCCTGGATGTACCGAAGAAGATTGTTTGCCGATTATTGAAGAGTTGAGCGGATTAAAAATAAACGTTGATTTTAAATTAGGCTATTCACCCGAGCGTATTAATCCGGGTGATAAAGAACATACGCTTGCAAAGATCATCAAGGTGGTGTCTGGTTCCGACGCTGTTTCTGCTGAAGAAATAGCAAAAACGTATGAAGTAGTTGTAAAGGCAGGTATACACAGAGCTTCTTCTATAAAAGTAGCAGAAGCTGCAAAGATTATTGAAAACACACAACGTGACCTCAATATCGCTTTAATGAATGAATTGTCTATCATTTTTGATATGATTGGCATTAATACATACGAAGTGTTAGAGGCCGCAGGCACCAAATGGAACTTCCTGAAGTTTCAGCCAGGTTTGGTGGGTGGTCACTGTATTGGTGTTGACCCCTATTACCTCACCTATAAATCAAGCGCATTGGGTTACGATTCACGCGTTATTCTTGCGGGTAGAGTAATCAATGATGAAATGCCTTTGTACGTGGCTAAGAAAGTTGTGCAGCATATTATTAAAAATGCTAAAGATGCTATGGGTGCCAGGGTACTGGTAATGGGCGCCACATTTAAAGAGAACGTGAGCGATATCCGCAACTCAAAGATCATTGACATGATAAAAGAGTTGAGAGCATTTTCATTAAATGTTGATATAGTAGATGCACATGCAGAAAGTGAAGAATTACAGCATGAATATGGTTTCCCGCTTTCTCCTGCTGTGGGTAAAAATTATGATGCTGTTATTTTAGGGGTAGGGCATAATGAATATAAAAATCTTACAGAAGAATATTTGCTCGGTATTACAAATCCTAACGCTATTTTTGCAGACCTGAAAGGGTTGTACAGAAATAAGTTTAAGAATTTGAAATACTGGAGTCTTTAATGCCTCATTACAATAAAACAATTGCAATTACAGGGGGAGCCGGTTTTATCGGCTCTCATGTTTTACGCCTGTTTGTAAATCAATATCCGCAATACCGCATCGTAAATGTAGATGCGCTTACCTATGCAGGCAATCTCGAAAACCTGAAAGATATTGATAGAAAAGAAAATTATGTTTTTGAGCAGGCTGATATAAGAGATGAGCAAAAAATTGGACAACTGTTTGCTCAATATAAATTCGATGCAGTAATACATCTTGCCGCTGAAAGCCACGTTGATCGATCTATTATGGACCCGTTGGCTTTTATTAAAACCAATGTAGAAGGAACCGGTGTATTATTGAATGCATGTCGCAAATACTGGACTGAAGATCTTACTCATAAAAGATTCTATCACATTTCTACAGACGAAGTGTATGGCTCATTGGGTGATACCGGTTTTTTTACCGAAGAAACACCTTACGATCCACGCTCACCATATTCTGCATCCAAAGCGGCTTCTGATCATATAGTAATGGCATATTATCACACGTATGGATTGCCTGTGGTATTGTCTAACTGCTCCAATAATTATGGCTCGCATCATTTTCCGGAAAAGTTGATTCCTTTAATGATCAATAATATCCGTCATAAAAAATCCTTGCCTGTATATGGAAAAGGAGAGAACGTGAGAGATTGGTTATGGGTAGAAGATCATGCAAAAGCTATTGATGTAATTTTTCATAAGGGACGTGCAGGTGAGAAATACAATATTGGCGGTTATAATGAATGGAAAAATATTGATCTGGTAAAACTGCTTTGCAGCATCATGGATGAAAAATTGGGCAGAGCCAAGGGTGAATCTGAAAAACTGATCACTTATGTAAAAGATCGTTCCGGGCACGATATGCGTTATGCCATTGATGCTACCAAACTCAATACCGAACTGGGTTGGAAACCTTCTTTGCAGTTTGAAGAAGGGTTAAGAAAAACGGTAGACTGGTATTTGCAGAATGAAGAATGGGTCAATCATATTACTTCAGGTCAGTACCAGCAATACTATACGGACCAATACAGCAAACGATAAATAAACATTTCATATCTTCATTCTTTGCAGCATATAAACGCTGTTCTCAATAACCTTAATACCAATGCCTTTTATTAAAACCAATTTTCAGGGTTTATTTGTTTTTGAGCCGGTTGTTTTTGAAGATGAAAGAGGATATTTTTTTGAAAGTTACAACCAGGCAACTTTTTCTGCTGAAGGACTTGAATATAAATGGGTACAGGATAATCAATCCAAATCCTCCTATGGTGTAGTACGGGGATTGCATTTTCAAAATCCACCAAAGGCACAGGCAAAATTAATACGGGTATTATCCGGCACCATACTGGATATTGCTGTAGACATCCGCAAGGGATCTCCAACTTACGGGCAAAGTTTTGCAATAGAATTATCGCACGAGAATAAACTGCAATTGCTCATTCCGCATGGATTTGCGCATGGCTTTTCGGTATTGAGCAAGGAAGCAACCGTGATGTATAAATGTGATTGTTTGTATGATAAGCAATCCGAAGGAGGCATTAGTTACAGTGACCCTTTGTTGAGTATTGACTGGAAAATTCCTGCCGATAAAATGATTATTTCCGGTAAAGATGTAGCCAGTCCGCCACTATCTCAGGCAAAAAATGATTTTGTTTTTTAAATGCTGTTATGTCTACTCCTACCATATTAATAACAGGTTCTGAAGGTCAGTTAGGAAAATCGTTGCAAAAGATAGCTGTAACATATACCGGTTTTGATTTTGTTTTTTTATCACGATCATCCATGCCGCTTGATAATGCGGATGAAATAAAAAAAGCTTTCGAATTATATAAGCCTCAGTATTGTATCAACTGCGCAGCACATACTGCTGTTGACAAGGCCGAATCTGAGCCCCAACAGGCTATGCTTATTAATGCTGAAGCTGTAGGATTAATGGCGCAGTTATGTAAAAACTATCATTCAAAATTTATACACATCTCTACAGATTATGTATTTAACGGGTTGTCATCTATCGCTTATAAAGAAGATGACGCACTTGATCCCATTAATGTTTATGGCACTACTAAAGCAAAAGGGGAGGAGTTGACTTTATTAAACAATCCGGATGCTATTATTATACGTACTGCCTGGGTGTATAGTGAGTATGGAAAGAATTTTGTGAAGACGATGATTCAATTAATGGAACAGCGTGATACAATTAATGTAGTAAGCGACCAGGTAGGATCACCCACCTACGCACATGACCTGGCAGAAGCAATTATGAAAATGGTAGAGGAAGGTTGTAGTAAGCCAGGTATATTTCATTTTAGCAACGAGGGAAATATAAGCTGGTATGCATTTGCCGTTGCTATTAAAGCATGTATAGAAAGTAAATGCATCCTTAACCCTATTCCTTCTTCATCGTATCCAACACCTGCAAAACGTCCTTCGTTTTCATTATTAGATACAAGCAAAATTATACGGGAGTATAATGTAATTGTTCCTTATTGGAAAGATAGCCTGGAAGTTTGTATCCGTAATTATAGGTCTGCTAAAAACTGACTGTGTATATATTCTGCTACGGGCTTCATTTCTTTTGTTTGATTGTACACAGTTAACTGCCTGTCGGCGCCGGTTCCACGTTCTATAATTCTTTGAACATTGGCTAGTCGGTGTCTTGAACCAAGATGATCTACCATATCGTCTACAAAATCCAATAGTTCATATATCAATACACGGGTATTTACTTCTTCTTCTTTTCCAAAATCAATCAAATGTCCATCCAATCCATAGCGGCTTGCTCTCCATTTATTTTCGTTTACTAAGGCCCGTGAGTACTGTATAAAATTCATATTCTCCATCCGCAGTTTATACAGCTTGGCGCAGATGGCCTGGAACAAAGCCGCAATAGCAATGGTTTCATCTACTGTTAAAGGCACATCGCATACCCTGAATTCAACCGTATTGAAAAATGGATGTACCCGGAGATCCCACCAGATTTTTTTTGCATTATCAATACAGTTGGTTTTGATTAAAAGATTTACATAATTGTCGTATGCTTCAATACTTTCAAAAAAATCAGGAATGCCTGTGCGGGGAAATTTATCAAACACTTTTGTTCTGAAAGATTTGAACCCTGTATGTCTTCCTTCCCAAAATGGAGAGTTGGTGCTTAATGCGAAAACATGCGGCAAAAAATAACGCGCTGAATT
Source organism: Agriterribacter sp. (assembly GCA_047600465.1). Taxonomy (GTDB): domain Bacteria; phylum Bacteroidota; class Bacteroidia; order Chitinophagales; family Chitinophagaceae; genus Agriterribacter. The sequence goes on along the minus strand of JASGKU010000003.1, from coordinate 7,600 downwards.
GGCAATATGAATCGCCATCTTACGACTCTCCATCCCCACATGCACGTGCAGGCCAAAAATGAGATTACTTCTCGCCGCATCCTGCATTTCATTCACTATTTCATGATATCGTACATTGTCTGTTATTAGCTGGCTCTCCCACGAACTGAAAGGATGGGTACCTGCGGCGCCCATTCCAAAGCCCAGACCACCTGCAATGTCTGAGATGGTTCTGCGCAGCAGCGCTACATCTTTATACGCCGCATCAATGTCTTCACAAATATCGGTTCCTACTTCAACTACAGCCTGGTGCATCTCGGCCTTTACTTTATCACGGATTATTTTTTGCCCTTCAGACACGATCTTTTGTTCATGACTTTTTAATTCGAAGGTATGAGGGTCAATAACCATGTATTCTTCTTCAACACCCAGGGTAAATTGTTTATAATTGAGATTAGCCATATGGAGCTTAGTTGTTTTTTATTGTTACTGGTAGTGAATAGGCAATAGTGAATGGTGAATAATTGCGGTCGATACTAAAGGTCAGACTGCTTGTTTTGTAAGTAGTGAATTGATTCACCATTGACCATTCACTATTCACTTGTTTTATATCAGCGCTGTTTTATCTACACTTCGCTTCAGGTATTCCCCCCATGTAAGATTATCTGATCCTTCTTTGTTGCTTTGTGCACGTTCAATGGCATAATTCGCGGCTGTTTCAACCACCCAGTCAAAATTTTCTTCTCCTACACTTGTTTTTTCAGCATCAGGGGCAGGATTGCAAAAATCAATGGCATAAGGTACGCCGTCACGAAGCGCAAGTTCAACCGTATTAAAATCGTACCCAAGATATTTATTGATGCGCAACACTATATCTTCCATCAATTGATATCTTTCAGGTGAAGGTTTAAAATCACTTACATAGCGCAGGTGATGCGGGTTGCGCGGTTCATAAGGCATAATGCGTACATGTTTGCCACCAATGCAATAGCAACGGTAATACTCATCAAAAATAATTTCTTCCTGCAGCAACATTACCAACTGACCTGTTTCGCCATGCTTATCAAAAAAATCTTCCATGCTCTCCAGCTTATATACATTCTTCCAGCCGCCGCCGGCAAAGGGTTTCATATACGCAGGGAATCCTACATATTTAAAAATACCTTCCCAATCGAGCGGATAAGCAAGGTTGGAGAACGATTCGCCGGAAGTATCGGCAGGCAATTCTTTAGAAGGCAGGATCACTGTTTTAGGTACAGGGACACCGATTTTTGTTGCTAATGCATTGTTGAAAAATTTCTCATCAGCGCTCCACCAAAAGGGATTATTGATAACTGCAGTTCCGCTAATGGCTGCGTTTTTTAAAAAAGCCCGGTAAAAAGGTACATCCTGCGAAATGCGATCCACTATCACAGCATAACCGCTGCTTTCACCTTGTACCACTTTATCTATTGTTACGGGTTCTGCTATTATGCCATCTATTTTTTTATTGTTAATCCTTTCTACAAAAGCATTCGGAAAGGATCTTTCTTTTCCGTGAAGTATCCCGATCTTTTTCATACTTACTAGTTTTACCAAACAAAACTGTCCGGTGATTTTGAAATAGGTATTTGTTGCAGTAAGATACCGAAATATACTTATTGTAATCAAATGTAATTTTTTCTATGACAGATGATAAAATTATGCGGCTATAGTTACAAACTGCCCGTTAGCATAGGTTTTGGAAGATTTATCCAGCCGAAGGTTAAATTTTCTTTACTTCTTTCCGTTATATTTGAAGCTGTATGTTTATGTTGAATAAAACAATCATCCCTGTAGAAAGTTACACCATTTCATCTCTCTTCCTGGAAAGGGATGTAGTGATTGATTTCTTTATGCCACCTTTGCAAAATGAAAATGAAGCAACCAGCCTGTTGTTGATAAATGACGGACAAAATATGGAGGAATTGGGACTTGCGGGAATGCTTACTGAAATGTATGCGCAGGCTGAAATTACACCGCTCTGTTGTGTAGGTATTCATTGTGGAGAAGACAGAAAAAATGAATATGGCACAGCGCTCATCAAAGATTTTAAAGGCAGGGGTGCTAAAGCAGGTGTATACACCCGTTTTATTTTTGAAGAATTAATGCCTTTTATAAGAAACAAAACCGGTATCGCTTCTTTTAAAACTAAATCTTTTGCAGGGTTTTCTTTGGGAGGGTTATCTGCCATTGATATTGTGTGGAATAATCCACAGGAGTTTGAAAGGGTAGGAGTTTTTAGTGGTTCACTTTGGTGGAGAACAAAAGCGCTGGATGATGGCTATGTAGAAGAAAGAGACCGCATTATGCATGCGCAGGTAAGAGATGGCAGGTATGCGCCGTGGTTGAAATTTTTTTTTGAAACAGGCACTATGGACGAAACAGAAGACCGAAATAACAACGGCATCATTGACTCTATTGATGATACGCTGGGCTTAATAGATGAATTAAAAAATAAAGGATATAGTTTCCCCGGAGATATTACTTACCTCGAATTAAAAGAAGGCCGCCACGATATACAAACATGGGCGCAGGCAATGCCACCATTTTTAAAATGGGGTTGGGGCATGCAACAATAATTCACCCGGTTTATTTTTTCAGCATCCTGATACAATTATCCAGCGCACGAAAATTATGGTAAGTAGCTTTCCAGATATGACCTTTCTGCGATTTTCGTAATTCGGGTTGTTTATCTAATCCGCCTTCATACCAATCTCCATGCTCATGATCTATCAGGTAAGTTTGAATATATTTCCAAAGCATCTTGAACTTTTCAAAATACTGCATACCATCATTGGGGTAGTATTCAGACATTAACAGCAAAGTATTCATTCCCTCTGCCTGGGCCCACCAGTTTTTGGTATCCCGTGTAATAGTAATTGCAGCATCATTCTTAAAATAATAGCCCTCATCATAAAAGCCGCCCACCTGTTTATCCCAACCGTTATTCAGCGCGTGATCAAGCATTGTTTTTCCTACACGTAAAGTAGTGGTATCATTTTTTATTCCCAATGCATGACTTGCTTCCAGCATCAGGTAAGCAGTTTCAATATCGTGCCCAAATGAAACATGATCGAGGAAATGGTGTTTGAGAATAGTGGCTTTGTCTGTTTCTATAAAAGATACAGGTGTCCAGTCTGGCTTAAAAAACAATACCAGGTTTCCTCTTTTTGTTGTGATCGTATCCCGTATCAGCAACAGCATTTCGTTTAACCTTTCTCGTACTAACGGGTCCTGCGAAACGGCATACAATTCAGTTAAAGCTTCCAGCAAATGGATAGAGCTGTTCTGATCTTTATATCCAAGATCAGAAGTAGTAGGAACATCATCTGTTCTTTTTATAGGAGTACCATCTCTTTTTAGATGCTGATAATATCCTTTGTAAATATTATCATGACTATGTTTTTCCATCCACCCAAAGGCTTCCTTTGCAAGTTGTAAGGCCCCGGCATTACCTGATTCGTGATAATAAGCTGCCAAGGCGTAGATGCCGAATGCATTGCCATAGGCTTCCTTATCGGCAGCGCCGTTTTGTTTCACATTTCCTTCTTTGTCTTCCATGGTGTAAAAACCGCCATATACGGAATCCCACATTTTTTCTTTCAAAAATTTAAACCCAAGTTTTGCTCCTTCCTTAAAATATTTTTCAGGGTAAATTTCGGCGGCTTTTGAATTTACCCATGTATGTCGTGCCTGTGTCACAATCATTTTATCCTGGTTAGCGGCCGGTTTAAAATCATAGGTAAACGCAGTAATGAATCCTCCATTAATAGTATCGAAGGATTTGGGATACCAAACATCCAGCAATTCTTTTCTTACACTTTTCTCCATAGCTGCGGCTATCTGCAATCGTTCTTTGTTCATATTGTTTTTAGCAGATGTATTACGTTGAGCAGATAAGTTTTGTTGCGCCATCAACCCTATAAAAAATAGAAAATATTTCATATCGTGAGTTATTACAATCGTGTTTTCTAAAACAGAAATATCACATTATGATGCAAACAGGAAGATAACGATCTTTTGGATATTCTGTATAGTGTACATAATTTATCACCGGTACGCAATCTAAAGAGTAAACAAGCGTAAACTTATAGGCTTTGCAGCACAGCAGCTCGCCCCTGCAAACCCTATAGGTTTCCAAAAGAAAGAGCGTTTCTCCTGAATATTATTCAAAAGAAACGCTCCGAAATAAATATCAAAAATTATGCGTTGCGGTTAATGCAGTTAAGATCTTCAAAAGCAACTTCCAGGCGCTTTACAAAACTTTCTTCGCCCTTGCGTAACCATACTCTTGGATCGTAATATTTTTTATTGGGTTTATCCGGTCCTTCGGGATTACCCAATTGACCTTGGAGATAAGCCTGGTTCTTTTTATAAAACTCCAATATACCTTCCCAATATGCCCATTGCATATCTGTATCTATGTTCATTTTAATAGCGCCGTAGCTAATTGCTTCGCGAATCTGGTTCTGCGGTGATCCACTGCCGCCGTGAAATACAAAATATACAGGCTTTGGTCCGGTCTTTAATTCCTTTTCAATATATACCTGGCTGTTGTTAAGGATTACAGGACGCAATTCCACATTACCGGGTTTGTATACTCCATGTACATTACCAAAAGCTGCAGCTACAGTAAACAATTTACCAACTTTGCTTAATTCTGTATAAGCGTAAGCTACGTGTTGTGGCTGGGTATATAATTTGTCATTTTCAACATCACTGTTATCTACGCCATCTTCTTCACCGCCGGTAACACCAAGCTCTATTTCTATGCTCATTCCTAAAGGAGCCATGCGTTTATAGAACTCAACAGAAGTTTCAATATTTTCTTCAATAGATTCTTCACTTAGATCAAGCATGTGAGAACTGAATAGTGGCTGACCTTTTTCTTTATAAAATTTTTCACCAGCATCCAGCAAGCCGCTTACCCATGGTAACCATTTTTTAGCGGCATGATCAGTATGCAACACTACAGGCACGCCATAATATTGCGCCACATTATGTATGTGCAATGCGCCAGATACACCGCCTGAAATATTTCCCTGGAGCTTATCATTAGGCATTCCCTTGCCTGCAATAAATTGAGCGCCTCCGTTGGAGAACTGTATGATAACCGGAGAATTTACCTTTGCAGCTGTTTCTAAAACCGCGTTAATAGTATTGGTGCCAATTGTATTTACGGCGGGTAATGCAAATTGATTGTGCAATGCATCTTTGTAAAGGGCTTCGAGCTCTTCTCCAAAAAGTACTCCTGGTTTATATTTTTTCATGCTGAAAACTTATTTTTTATATATGAAGTGGTAAAAAAATACTTGTTTAGTTGCGGCAAACAATCGAAAGTGGGCCGAAGATAATAATCTTGACTCTTTTAGAAAAGTTCTTATAAACCTTCTTCCCCTTAACTTCGTACTATATTCTAAAAAATAATTGTTTTATACAACATTTTAGTGATAATCGTTGTCCTGTTTAAACAATATTAAACTACCTGATATGAGTGATCGTAAAAAGGTTGACTACTTTTTTGCAGGGGTATACAGTTTTTTACCTTTCCTTTTTTGCTTTTTCTTTTCTTATGCGGCTTTTGCAAAACCGGTTGATCCTGGTAAAAGGCATACGTTATTGCCTGCAGCTCCTGCATTAAATGACACGGTAGTTGTAAAGGGAAAAGTAACCGATGCTGATGATAACGCGGCACTAAACGGTGTTTCCATAGAAAATCTTCGTACGCATAAAGGAACACTCACCAGTGCTTCCGGAGAGTTTTCCATAGGAGCCCAGGTAGGAGATCAGTTGCAGTTTACATTTGTGAGCCGGGCTCCCAAGACAATTATCTTCAGGGGCGAAACTTTTTTAGCCATTACACTTTCAAAAGCAGACGGTGCTTTATCAGAAGTAGTAGTTACAGGCTTTCAAAATGTTGACAGGAAAAAATTTACAGGTGCCGCTGCATCTTTAAAGGCAGACGATATAAAAATTAATGGTATGACAGATGTTGGTAGAATGCTGGAAGGCAGGGCTGCCGGCGTATCGGTACAAAACGTTTCAGGAACCTTTGGTGCTGCACCCAAAATAAGAATTAGGGGAGCAACTTCCATTAATGGTGAAAATAAACCACTTTGGGTGGTAGATGGAGTAGTATTGGAAGACCTGGTAAATATTTCCAACGATCAATTATCAAGCGGAGACCCTACTACTTTATTGGGATCGTCCGTAGCAGGTATTAACATCAACGATATTGAAACATTCGATATTTTGAAAGATGCAGCCGCTACTGCCTTGTATGGTGCCAGGGCGATGAATGGGGTAGTGGTTATAACCACTAAAAAAGGTAGGGCCGGAAGAAACGTGATTAACTATACTGGCAATTACAGTACTCAGTTTAAGCCCATGTACAGTGATTATAATATCATGAACTCTGTACAACAAATGTCAGTATTATCTGAATTGGACAGAAAAGGGTGGCTTACAACCAATATATTAAGTAGCGGAAATTATGGAGTATATGGAAAGTTTTATGATCTTGTAAATACACCACAGGCAGATGGAACATTTGAAGTTGAAAATACACCGGAAGCGAAACGTGAATACCTTTTGCGATATGCAAAGGCAAATACCGACTGGTTTGATGTTTTATTCCGTCAATCTTTTATACAGGATCATTCATTGAGTATTTCTTCTGGAACAGACAAGCTTCAATCTTTTTTTTCAACCAGCTTCTATAGCGATAATGGTTGGACGGTTGCAGATAACGTTAAGCGATACACGCTCAATTTTCGCAACAATTATAATATTTCTGATAAGTTCACACTTGGGTTTCTTACTTCCGGCTCTTTCCGGCAGCAGCAGGCTCCCGGTACTGTTTCAAGAAGTGCAAACGTTGTTTCAGGAGGCTTTGAACGTGATTTTGATATCAATCCTTTTAGTTTTGCATTGAATACAAATAGAACACTTACCCCGTACGATGCAAACGGCAAAAGAGAATATTTTACAAGAAACTTTGCCCCTTTCAACATTCTCACCGAGCTGGAGAACAACAGGATCAAATTAAATGTAATTGACCTGAAATTGCAGGGAGAAGCAGGATATAAATTCAGCAAACAATTAAAGTATGAATTTATTGGTGCTATACGGTATGTACGTTCAACCCAGGAACATGAAGTAACAGAAAATTCAAATATGGCGAATGCGTATCGTGCGGCAGGTACGGCAGAGATTAGAAGAAACAATAAATTCCTGTACCAGGATCCGGAAAATCCCAGCGCTGAAAAAGTAGTGGTATTGCCATATGGAGGATTTTATAATCGTAACGAAAACCAGTTGTTGAACTTTGATGTAAGAAACAGTTTAAGTTATGTAAACACTTTTGCTGAAAAGCACAATGTGAATCTGTTGCTTGGGCAACAAATCAAATATGCAGACAGGCAAAATGCTTCTAATACCGGTTATGGGTATCAATATGATAATGGAGGAGTAGCTGCACCGGATTTTCGTATATTAAAACAAATGATTGAGCAGAACTTTCCATACTATGCAATGACAAAATTGTATGACCGGTTTGCTGCATTTTATTTTAATGCGCAGTATACATATAATGAAAAGT
>JASGKU010000002.1:0-52516 GCA_047600465.1 Agriterribacter sp. | reverse complement strand
AATAGGGAAACACGATAGAATCCGAACAGCACCTGAGGCATATCCTGAATACGATATGATTGTATACGTAGCCAACTGGCCGCAACGTCGTAGCCATGCCTGGAAAACCTTATTACAAGCAAGAGCCATAGAGAATCAATGTTATGTTGTTGGAGTAAATCGTGTAGGCGATGATGGTAATAATATTTATCATAGTGGTGATTCTATGGTAATTGATCCTTTAGGTGAGGTACTATACGCTGGTGCAGATAGAGAAGAAGTGTTTACCAGTGTTTTGCAAAAAGAAAAAATTGAGGAAGTAAGAGCCAAATTTCCATTTTGGAAAGACGCTGATAATTTTTTGATAGAATAATAGTTTGGAAATGAAAACAGCATATATAAACGGCATTGTTTACACAGGCGAAGAAAAGCAAAACGGCAAAGCTATTTTGGTGAAAGATGGCTTGGTTGAAAATATTACTGATACTTCCGGAATCAGTAGTGAATACGAGGTTAAAGATCTAAAAGGGTTACATATTGCTCCCGCATTTATTGATTTGCAGATTTATGGCGGCAACGGCAAATTGTTTTCAGCCGACCTGGATGTAGAAGCTGTAAAAGCTACTTATGATTATTGTCTTGCAGGCGGTTGTACCCATTTTATGATTACCATGGCTACCAACACCATAGAGGTGTTTTTGAAAGGGATAGAACTCGTTCAATTGTATTGGCAGCAAGGTGGTAAGGGCTGCTTGGGATTGCACCTGGAAGGTCCTTATATTAATCCGATAAAAAAGGGGGCGCACCTGGCTTCGGCTATTAAACAACCTACGGTTGACGAAGTGAAATGGCTTTTGCAAAAAGGAGAGGGTGTTATTAAAATGATGACCATAGCGCCGGAAATGTGTGAGAAAGCAGTTGTTGAATTACTGCTGCAAAACGGTATAATAGTTTCGGCGGGACATAGCAATGCTACTTACCAACAGGCAAAAGAAAAATTTGCGTTGGGCATTCCTGCAGCCACTCATTTATTTAATGCTATGTCGGCACTACAGAGCAGGGAACCGGGCATTGTGGGTGCTGTTTACAATGATGCTGCTATACAAGCCAGTGTTGTTGCGGATGGTATCCATGTAGATTTTGCTGCCGTAAGTATCAGTAAAAAAATAATGAAGGAACGACTCTTTTTCATTACAGATGCGGTAGCAGCTACAGATAAAGGTGATTATCCACACGTATTTAAAGGCGATCGTTATACATTACCCAATGGCACACTGTCCGGCTCTGCTTTAACCATGATGCGGGCTGTAAAAAATGCCGTACAGTTTTGTGATATACCATTAGATGAGGCATTGCGTATGGCGTCTACTTATCCTGCAAAATTGCTTTCAGGCATTACTCCTTTGGGAAAAATAGCGCAGGGCTATGCCGCAGATTTTGTAGTGTTTGATGACAAGCTAAATGTAATAGATACCTTTCCTATCTGATCGGTCAGCCTGTCACCAATGGCGTTATTGTTTCACGATCTTTCTTACAAAGAGGTCACTCTTGGTTTTTGCCGTAACAAAATAAATCCCTTTTGTCAGGTGATTTAGTGCATCTAAAGAAACGGTGTATTTACCCGGCTGACATTGTACCTGCTGAGACTTCAGCTTTCTGCCATACATATCTACTATATTTATCTGCACCGTTTGCTGTGTGTCGCTGTAGAAACCAACGTCTACTTTATTGTCGAATGGTGATGGAGAAGCCATAAGGCTGAACAAGTGGCTATCGTTTTTCTTTATCAGGATGATCTTGCTATAACTAATAGTTCCAGCCTGGGTTACAATCTTTATCCGGTAAAATTTTGTTGTATGAGCAAAATCGCTGTTGTCGGTATAATTAAACTTCCCTGCAACACCATCGGAAGCATTTACTTTGGCTAAAGGAACAAAGTCGTTATTGCCTGTGTTGGAAATCTCTATCTGAAAATAATCCACACCCGGGTCGGTGTATTCCCATGAGAGCACTACCTGGTTATCTGAAAGGCGTGAGGTGAGATTAAACAAACCCGTAGGAAGAAGGCTTGATGAAATAAAGTTGTCAAGATTAAGACCGTATAGTCGTTGAGGTATATCTATCGAAAGAGGGTTATAAAGAAAGCGTTCGCTGGACACCAATACTCTTGTTTGAGTTACAGCAGCTATTCCCTCAACTTGTCCTTTATCATTAGCATTTTGTGGCCATGAAAACATTTTGCCTAAATCAATTTTTTGTTTTTGAGATGCAGGACCAAATAAATTCTCTACATCTGTAAAGCCTGTTATGAGCCATAAACCACAATGTGTATTCAATGGGCTGGCAAATGGATCATTGTATCCCAGCAGTGCCACGATCTTATCATTTAATTTTGCAGCACCTGTTATCAAAATACCCCCTGTGTTTAGGCTATCTTTTTTTTCAGCTATGTAAGTGCCTGGTGTTATTGGTAGCGTATAATGAACAGTATATGCAGTCACCCAATTTTTAGTAAACAAATGCAATTTATTATTGTCATATATCACGGCTTCGCAATCAAAATTTGTATTACGATCAGAGCAGGTGCCACCATTATCTGAGCAAAATGAAACCTGATTTTCATAAGTAAAATTGATGGTTTCTACTTCATTGCTGGGTATAGTTCCGGTTGTGCCGGTTATATTATTGATGGATTGTTTGCTGATGCGATAGAATTTAAGATCTTTTCTATTGCCAAGGTTATTGCCAAAATCAGCTATGTATATATATGTATCATCCTGGGTGAGATCTTCCCAATCAACATTGGTAGCACCACCAATGGTAATGGTTTTGGTTATAGCTCCATTGGTAGAGTCAATTTCATATAATGTAGGTGAATTGCCACTGTCTTCATGCCCGTATAGTTTACCATTAATAGGTATTATTCCGCTTATCTCTTCTAATGTAGAGGAAAGCGTTGCTTTTTGCACTAACGTAGCGCTTTGCGCATATGTAACAATTGATAAAACGATGAATACGGGTAACAGGGTAAAATTCTTGCGCATACTACTTACTTATTACTATTAGGGATCCAAATGTTTGGCAATAAACCTCAATTGGTTTAACTGTGATATTGATTATAGAGAGATGGGTGAACAGGGTTTTTTAACAAGTAGTGCGGTAATACAATAGATATGGAGTAGGGGCTGCAAGCGGCAGCTAAAGTATATATTTTCCGCGAGACGGCATATTAATTCCGCGTTTCTTTTATCAGCTCCAGCACCTTTTTCATTTTACCGTCTACTGATTTGCGGATATTTTCTACTGAAGGAGGTACATAAATGTCAGGCATCACGCCTTTGCCATCCTGTGATACATGGTTATATTGTACAATACGAAAAAGGGGTAAACGAACTTTCATCCCGCTGTGCGGCAGCACAATATCGGGAATGCGGATACCGCTGTTGCCATACCAGCCACCCCCCGCTTCTTCACCCACAAGGGTAATATTTTTCTGCCCTTTTACGGCGTTTGCAAATAAGGTTGAGGCAGAAAATGTAGGTCCGCTGATTAGTACGTATACCTGTCCGTTATAATGATTTTTTTTACGGGGCTTAAAAACATGTTTTTCCCAGTACCTGAAATGATAAGCGTTGTCTTCCCGCTTTTTAGCTACAAACCGGAGAATAGTGGAATTGAGTAAACCCGATTTAAAATACTTTTTATAATGTCCAAGGCTGTTGGTATTAGATATCATCGTGTCGCAAACTTTAAAAGGTGTTTGGCGTAAGTATCTTGTAAGCGAAGTATAATTGCTCACATTGCCACCTCCATTGCTGCGAATATCAATTACAAGGTATGGAATATGCTGTTTTTTTATTTTTCTGAAACTTCTTTTAAAAAAACAAGGTAACCTGCCGCCTGTAAAACTATTTATTTCCATTACCGCAAGTTTATTAGCAGTATCAATTTTTAAAGACCGGATGCCTTCCCATTTTTTTAATTTAGTACGTGGGTCTACTTGTTTGTTTCTTGCGTGAATAAATGCTTTTACAGTACTATCGTTGGATGGATCAAATAAAGGAACAATAGCTGTTTTTGCTGTACCCACGCTATCTACATACCCAACCTCGTATGTTTTTGATAATCCCAATATATTCCGGTGATAATAGGGGAAAGCCGCACTAAGCCTGCTGTAGTTTACATTTTCTGAATAACCATCAGTAGGCATAAACTGAAAAAGTGTATCTGTTAGTTGTTGTTCTGTCATGCCATTGATGCTGGTAATAAGTGTTCCTCTTTTTAAAACAGAATCTTTATTAAGATTAGAAGTAAGCACCATAGTATCCGGCCAAACCTTCATAAATAATGGAAAAGACGGCTGGGTATGTTCTTCTACCTTTCGGTTGTATTTAGCCGGATAATTAAAACTGGTGTGCCCGCAATGTATTTTTGTGGTAATGGGTGCCAATATAGAAAATCCGAATTGCTGGCGGGTCATAGAATCATTGATGGCTTTATAGTATGTATCAAAATAATAATCCATACTGTCTTTGGACGTATACCAATACAATGCCGGATGAAATTTCTCCAATAATTCCCTGAGTACTAAAAAATCTTCGCGGAGTGCCTGCGGTGGAAGTTTGGTTGATGGTGCATACATTTTTTGAGATGTACGGCAACTGAAAGCGAGTTGAGCCAGTATTACAACCAGTAAACCATACTTAAACCGCTTTGCCATCAAAATCTTGAGTGTTTCATTGTTTAAAAGCATTCCAGCCTTGCGCGGTTACAGCATGTTTATTTCCCGATCTGGTTATAATGTTGCAGCCTTCCGAAGGTTCTGTTATATATCCTATAACGCTTATTTGCTCGTTTAGTACAATTTTATCGTAATCTTCCTGTTTAATGGTAAAAAGCAGTTCATAATCTTCGCCGCCGCTTAAAGCGCAAGCGGTGGGATCGAGCTTAAGTTTAAAGGCAAATTCCCGTGAAGGCTCAGCCACCGGAATTTTATCTTCATGCAATACACAGCCTGCTTCGCTTTGTTTACAGATATGTAATATTTCACTGCTTAGTCCATCACTGATGTCCATCATACTGGTAGGTACAATATTATTCTTTTCTAAAAACTCAATAATGTCTTTTCTTGCTTCAGGTTTCAGCAACCGGCGTAAAATATAGTCTTCATTTTCAAGGTCGGGCTGTACACCGGGACTTTCGAGGAAGATCTTTTTCTCTCTTTCCATTAAAAGCAAACCAAGGTAAGCTGCACCCAGGTCACCGCTCACACATATGAGATCTCCTTTTTTTGCTCCATCACGTTTTACAAAAGCATCAGGTGCAACCTCGCCAATGGCTGTAACGCTTATTACAAATCCTTTGTTGGAAGTAGTTGTATCGCCTCCAACCAAATCAACGTTGTAATATTCACAAGCTGCATATACCCCTTCGTAAAACTCTTCAAGTGCCTCCACGCTAAACCTGTTGCTGATGCCAATGCTGATAGTAATCTGAGTGGGTGTTGCATTCATGGCATACACATCACTGAGATTTACCACTACACTTTTATATCCTAAATGATTAAGTGGCGTATACACCAGATCAAAATGAACACCTTCAATTAAAAGATCAGTAGTAACCACTACCTGTTTGCCAAAATGATCCAATACTGCCGCATCATCACCCACACTTAAAATAGTTGATGCATGATGTGTTTCATTATTCCTGGTAAGATGATCTATTAAACCAAATTCGCCAAGTGTTGCTATTTCTGTGCGTGAAGCCATGAAAAATAAATTAAAATGTAAAAGCCCAATTAATCAAAAAACAATCTTACTGATAATATTAATTTTTGCCATTGATGTAATCCAGTAAGGCGGTATGAATTTTTCCGTTGGTAGCAACAATATGTGGTTGATACGGTGAATAATAATCACCTTTAAAATCAGTTACGGTTCCTCCTGCTTCTTCCACCATTAAAAATCCTGCTGCACTATCCCAGGCATTTAATTTATGCTCGTAAAAACCATCAAACCTTCCGGCAGCTACCCAACATAGATCAATAGCCGCAGAGCCCAGTCTTCTTACCGGAATGCCTTTGCGGATCAGTTTATCAAATATCTGTAATGGTCCGTTGGGTTCATCAAGATAAGTATAAGGGAAACCCGTTACCAAACAAGAACGGTCTACATCAGTTTTACTACTTACGAATAATGGCTTGCCATTCAGCGTAGCGCCTTTGCCTTTTTCTGCCACAAACAATTCGTTCAGGAAAGGATTGAGCACCGCGCCTAAAATTATTTTCCCTTCATGCTCTACGCCAATGCTTACACAACAAAGAGGTATGCCATTGGCGTAATTGATAGTGCCATCAATAGGATCAATAATCCACTTATAAGAAGAATCCATTACTATTTCACCGGATTCTTCACTTAAAATAAAGTGCTCAGGAAAATTTTTCTGAATGATATCAATAATTGCTTTTTCAGATGCGTGGTCTACTTCGGTAACAAGATTGTTGAGCCCTTCTTTATTGGATATTTTAAAAGAAGTATTAAACGATTCCTGCATTATTTTGCCGGCTTGTTCTGCAGCCTGCAATAAGGTTGTTTTTAGCATGGCGCAAAGATAGGGCTTGAAAAAATACCCCGTTTAAATTCCATTATCTAATGCTATTTTGCACCGGTCAATATGCTTATTCATCTACCGTGCAATTTTTCGTGTGTTACTCTCAATAATCATAGTAAATTATAATGTAAAATATTTCCTGGAGCATTGCCTGCATTCTGTTTGCAAGGCAGCGCGGAATATGGAAGTGGAAATAATTGTGGTAGATAATCATTCCACAGACGATAGCCGGCAATACCTGGAACCGAAATTTACACAAGTGCGTTTTTACTGGAGCAATGAAAATATGGGTTTTTCGAAAGCCTGTAATAAAGGCGTTGAAATGTCCGCAGGCGCTTTTGTACTCTTTCTTAATCCTGATACTATTGTACCCGAAGATTGTTTTGAGAAGTGTATCACTTTTTTTGAAACCCACGCAGATGCTGGCGCTATAGGCGTAAGAATGATTGACGGATCGGGGAATTTTTTAAAAGAAAGCAAGCGGGGTTATCCGTCGGCGTTGGTATCATTTTTTAAGATTATAGGTTTCAGCAGACTTTTTCCGCAATCTCCTCTTTTTGCCAGGTACTACTTGGGTAACTTTAATGAACACACTACAAATAAAGTAGATGTTTTATCGGGCGCTTTTATGATGATGAGAAAAGAAGTAGTGGCTATAACGCATGGTTTTGATGAATCTTTTTTTATGTATGGTGAAGATATCGACCTGAGCTACGCTATACAGAAAGCCGGGTATGTTAACTATTATTACCCTGATGTATCCGTTATACATTTTAAGGGAGAAAGCACACAAAAACAGGATTTGAGATATACCAAACTGTTTTATGGTGCTATGATTATTTTTGTTCGAAAACATAACGGTAAAGGCAAGGCGCTGTTGTATAGCTTTTTCGTGCAAACCGCCATTTTCTTTCGGGCAGGCATAGCTGCTATTATACAACTGGTACGCAATATTATTTTATGGCTTAGAAAGTGTTTTTATAACCTGTTTAAGCCAGCAATAAAAAAGAATAATAAAGAAAAATTAATGGTGGTAGGCTCCGTTGAGGAATACGAATTAATTCTACAAATTATTGGCAGCGGAGGCTCTAAAAAAAAGATGATTCACCTGGCAGTTCAGGCAAATGAAAGCACAGAAAACCTGGCTTTAAGTATCAATCAAACCATTGAACTGCAGCATATCAACAGGATTGTATTTTGCGAAGGGGCTTTGTCTTTTCAAAAGGTCATCCAATTATTGGAAGGCATAAGCAAAAATGTGGTTAAGATGATTTGTGCCAGCGGAAGTCAAAGCATCATAACCAGCCCTTCAAAAAAATTAAGGGGAGATACGTTTACATACTAAAGTGGGTTATTTATTCCCCTTAGTAGTATATCGTTGGGCAAGTTCTACCACGGCTTTCACGTCAAACGGTTTTGCAAGCGTGTCATCTGCACCACAATCTTCTGCAATTTCAACAAGATTATCATTGGCCGATACCAGTATTACCGGCGCTGACTCCTGGTGATTCTTATTTTTAAAACTTCTGCATATTTCACTACCATCTGTATCAGACATGCCAATATCTAAAAAAACAAGATCGGGTTTGTTTGTAAGTGTTTGTAAAGATCGCCCGTCATTTGACGTAATTACCTCGTAGCCTTTTCCTGTCAATATCAATTCCATCAACTCAAGTATACTTGCGTCATCGTCAGCTACATAAATCAATTTTTTGTCCATTTTGTTTGTATTAGGGAATACTTCCACCCATTCAATTCATTCTAAAAAAGTAAGCCTCCATAAATACTTTCGTGGCTAACCCCTTAGATTGGAAAAATGATATGTCAGTTGTGAAACCTGTATTGCTTATTTGTTTAGAGGGACAACAAAAAAGTGCATTATTTCTTCCAACAATGCAAATGCCAAAATCATCTTTTACAATAATTAGTTTTAATATTTTAGATAAACCGTTCATAAAATTGAATTTAGGCGTATAACCGGGAGTATCATACATTTGCTTCACATATGTTTATTAACCCATCCTTTATCAATGGGGCTTATTGAAATACGCATTCCGAAAACCATTGCAAAAACGTTGAAATTGCCTATTGGCTCTCAAAAGCGCCAGCAGAACCGCGTTTTGAAAAAATTGCTCAAAAAGGCAAAGAATACTGAATTTGGACAAGCGTATCGTTTTGACGAAATACTTCTACACAGAAAACCCGCTAAAATTTTCCAGCAGAAGGTTCCCATATTTGATTATGATAAAATTTATGATCAATGGTGGCATCGCACACTGGAAGGGATACCCGATGTTTGCTGGCCGGGCAAGATTAAATATTTCGCACTCAGCTCTGGCACTTCAGGCTCTGCCAGTAAGTATATTCCCATCACCAACGATTTAATGAAAGGCAACCGTATTGTGATGGTTAAGCAGATGCTCACCTTACGCAATTATGAAAATATTCCTGTTAAGTCTATCAGCAAAGGTTGGTTAATGTTGGGAGGAAGTACAGATTTGCAGAAAGGCCCCGGTTATTATGCGGGCGATCTTAGTGGCATCACCGCACGTAAAGTGCCATTTTGGTTTTCTCCATTTTATAAGCCCGGAAAAAAAATAGCACGTACCAAAGACTGGCACACTAAGCTGGATGAAGTAGTTGAGCAGGCACCTAACTGGGATATTGGTTTTGTGGTGGGAGTGCCAGCATGGATACAAATGATAATGGAGTTGATAATAGAAAGATATCAGCTTAATAATATTCATGAAATGTGGCCTAACCTCGCATTTTATGTACATGGAGGCGTAGCATTTGAACCTTATAAAAAAGGGTTTGAAAAATTGTTGGGTAAACCTTTAACTTATATTGAAACGTATCTTGCCTCTGAAGGTTTTATTGCATACCAGGATCAGCAGGATGTGAGGGGAATGAAATTAAATACGAGCGAACATATCTTCCTTGAATTTGTTCCATTTAACAACGACAATTTTGACCAGGCAGGAAATATTATTGATAACCCCGAAGCGTTGCTTGTGCATGAAGTAGAGGAAGGAAAAGATTATGCTATTTTATTAAGTACTTCGGCAGGAGCGTGGCGCTATTTGATTGGCGACACCATCAGGTTTACTAATAAAGAAAGATCAGAAATTATTATTACGGGGCGTACCAAACATTTTTTAAGTTTGGTGGGAGAGCACCTCAGCGTTGATAACATGAACCAGGCTATTCAATTAGCCAGTCAGAAGTTAAATATTTCTATTCCTGAATTTACTGTAGCAGGTGTTCCTTACGATTCTTTTTTTGCGCATCATTGGTATGTGGCATGTGATGATGAAGTAGACGTGAACCAGCTTCGGCTAATGATTGATAACAACCTTAAAGAGCTGAATGATGATTATGCGGTTGAAAGGAGAAGCGCATTGAAAGAAGTGCTGCTTACAGTATTGCCTGAAAAAGCTTTTCTTGATTTTATGGAGATGAAAGGAAAGCTGGGTGGCCAACATAAATTTCCCAGGGTTATGAAAGGTAAAATGCTGGAAGAATGGCAAAAGTTTGTTACCTCACTTGCTTTATAGTTATACCATTGAAAATAAACCTTCTACCGCTGTAACTTTTTTACCAAACCAGTTAACAACAGTTTCTTACATTTACGGATAATAATTACACTATACAAACGGCACATCATGATGGAGGCCCTTTTAAAAGGATTGGCGTTGGGATTTATTTTAGCTTTATCGGTAGGGCCGGTTATATTTACTATTATCAAACAAAGTATTTACAACGGGCATGAGGGGGGATTCAGTTTTGTAATAGGCGTGTGGATCAGCGATATTGTATTGGTTGTGTTAACCAATGCATTTACAGAATTGGTAAAACAGTTGCTGGAATATAAAAAACTGATTGCTTATACCGGTAGTGGATTTCTGCTTGCAATGGGAGTGTATTATCTCTTATTTAAAAAGGCAAAAGTAAATGCAAATGGTGAAGGTGTGGAAGTAAAGCTGGGCAGAAAAGATCATACACAAATTGCCCTTTCAGGGTTTTTAATTAATACATTAAACCCCAGCGTTATTATTTTCTGGCTGGTAAATGCAACAGCATTTGCGGTTAGCCACACTTTAGAACAGCGCGTAATTATTTTTACCACCTGCATTTTATTCAACATGGTGGCTGATGTAGCCAAGGTATTATTAGCGGGCAGTTTGCGCAGCAGGCTTACGCCACGCAACATATCTTTAATCACACGTATTTCGGGTGCTATACTTATTGTTTTTGGTTTCGCCCTTGTGTGGGGCATTATTTTTTTGGGAGATAAAGTAAACTGACGATTTACTTTTAACATCATTACAACAAAACAAATAGCAGCTTTAATAAACATTAACGGTTTATTTGTAAGCAAATAACTTTTGATGCATGCATAAATGGCTGCTTATTTTTCTTTGCTTTTTTTCTATCTCAGCTTTTTCTCAACAAAGTGATTTTTTATCGCTCCGTAAAAATGGATATACTATTAAAAATTATTTCAAAGGAACCACGTTCGATTTTGTGCATGTAAATGGTTCGCCCGTAAGCGGTATCATTGATAGAATATATAAGGATACAGTATACATGTATGTATATGACGTAAGAATGAGCCCTACACCATGGGGCACCAGGTTTGCCGATACTATAGGCAAATACGATATGAAATTCAACTTTAAGGAAATTGCGGCTATTCCTAAACCCTCAAAGGGGTTTGAGTTTATAAGGAATGGTACCATTTTTATGGTAGGAGGAGTTGCTTATGCGCTTCTACATACAGTGAACGGACTGATACAAAAAAGTAAAATTGAGCCACGTGTGCTGGCTATTTCAGGTGGTGTAGCGTTAGTAGGTTTAACTATGCGTAAGCTTCGAAAATATTATTATACTATCGGGAAAAGATATACGTTAGAGTATATACAGATGACATCGCAATAAAAAATATTTACTGCCCATGTCAATTGTTTATTTTGCAGCCTCATAACCTTTTCTGAATAGTGGCAAATTTCTTCTCTAAATGCTGGCGCTTTTTTAAAAGATTATTTCTTATTCTTTTTATTTTACAATTTGTATATATCATCATACTTAAATGGATTGATCCTCCTTTTACGCTTACCCAATTAGGAAGCTGGATAAGTGGTAATGGGTTAAAAAGAGATTATATAAATGCTGATGAAATGTCTCCAAACGCAGGATTAGCTGTAATCGCATCTGAAGACCAGTTATTCCCCGATCATAATGGTTTTGACTGGAAGAGCATTCAAAAAGCCATTGAAAAAAACCGGATTAAAAAGAATAGAATTTCAGGCGCATCTACTATCAGCCAGCAGGTTGCTAAAAATGTTTTTTTGTGGCAGGGGCGTAACTGGTTACGTAAAGGACTTGAAACATATTTTACTTTTATGATTGAGTTGATTTGGGGAAAGCAGCGCATACTGGAAGTATACCTGAATGTTGCAGAAATGGGAAAAGGTATTTTCGGAATTGAAGCGGCTTCACAATATTATTTTAAAAAGCCCGCCTCAAAACTAACCCGTACAGAGGCCGCCATGATAGCTGCCTGTCTTCCTAATCCTGTTCGGTTTACTGTAAAACCTGTGTCAAGGTTTGTAGGAGCCAGATACCCATGGGTGTTATTACAAATGAATGCACTGGATGGAGATCCTGATATAAAGAATGTACTGCCTGGTAAAAAATTCAGTAAAACCCTACCATCTAAGTAAGGCACTTGCCCAGGTAAAGCCACTTCCAAAAGATGCAAGACATACAAGATCACCTTCTTTTATTTTACCTTCCTGCCATGCTTCACATAAAGCCAATGGTATAGAAGCTGCTGTAGTATTACCATACTTTTGAATATTGTTATGTACCCGCTCATCCGGCAATCCCAACTTCTGTTGCACAAACTGGCAAATGCGTAAATTGGCCTGGTGAGGTATCAGCATATCAATATCTTTTGGTGAAAGCTGATGCGCATCCAGGGCTTCCATAATTACTTCAGGAATTTTCACCACTGCTTTTTTAAAAACAGAAGGTCCATCCATGAAGGGAAAGTTCTGGGCTTTATCAATCATAGCATGGCTCATAAACATTTCTCCTATTTCGGCGGTATCAAAATCGGCCAATGCTTGCTCCTGCCAGTGATTGGCATGTGTACCAGGATTGTACATCGCCAGTATTTCAGCGCTTTCACCATCGCTGTGTAAATGTGTACTTAATATCCCTTTGTTTGATTCATCTGTTGGTTGCAACACTACAGCGCCGGCGCCATCACCAAAAATTACAGAAACATTTCTTCCTCTTGTGCTGAAGTCTAACCCGAAAGAATGTTTTTCACTTCCAATCACCAACACGTTTTTATACATACCCGATCTTATAAACTGATCAGCCACACTCAACGCGTATACAAAACCACTGCATTGATTGCGCACATCCAGTGCACCGATTTCTTTCATTTTCATAACGCGTTGCAGCAATACACCGCAGCCAGGAAAGTAGTAATCGGGGCTAAGTGTAGCAAAAACAATAAAGTCAATATCCTGTGCTGTAATGCCAGCGCGTTCAATAGCTATAGTAGCTGCTTCAACCGCCATGGTAGTAGTAGTTTCTCCGGTACGCTTTGCATACCTGCGTTCACGTATACCTGTGCGCTCCTGTATCCAGGCATCGTTGGTATCCATATATTTTTCGAGATCAAAATTAGTTACTACATGTTCGGGCACATACATTCCTATTCCCGCGATTTTTGAGTGAAGCATAGCAATCATTTTTTGAAATATATCAGTACTATTTATTCAAGCAATATTCAAAAACTTTTGAAGAAAGAAAATTTACTCATTGATGTCAATGGGCAATACTACTTTAGTATCGTCCCAGCCAATCCATAAATTGGCACCTTTACTTGTTTTTTCGGTTTCCATTGTAAAATCTTCAATAGGCTTGTTAGTAACAACAATGGGTACAGTAAATTTAAAAATGTCTTTTTTAGTATCTATTTTCAACCCCCAACTGTACAGATCGCTGTTGATAATAAGTGTCCATTCGGTTGGCTGGGGAATACAATAGAGAATATATCTTCCCTTGCGTACTTTTGTTTTTTGTATGGTTACATCCTCAAAAAATTCTATTTCCGTTGCTTCATTTGCACCCAGCCGCCAATGCTCTCCGAATTTCACAACGCCACCAAAAATTTTTCTTCCGCTACGTTGCGGTCTGCTGTAAAATATTCTGAATACGGGAGGTGTTGTAACACTGTCAATCATTTTTAATTTGGGATATTCCTGCGGGAAATAAATAACATCTAAAGGAGATTTGTCCAATGTGGATGCCGGGTTAGCAGCCTCCTGGCGTGGAGCAGGAAAATGACTGGACGTATCTGCCGGAACGTTGTGCGATTGGGAATTTCCATCACAGGAAACGGAGCATATATAACAGAACAGAACAATAAAAAAGGCTGGTTTACCCCACGAATGATTCATTTGAATAGTGTTGTTTAAAAATTGATGGGCAATGATACTTTTACATCTTCCCATGCAATCAGCAGGTTGGCGCCGGATGGAGTTTTTTCAAACTGCATTGAAAAAGTTTCAACAGGTTCGCTGGTTTTTCCGGTTTTTACATCTGTACGCAATACATCTTTTTTTATATCGTATGCAAATGAGCCCCAGATATCATTTTCTCTATTGATGATAATGGTCCATTTTTCGGGAGATGTAATAGCATACATGGTGTAATTACCTTTTTTAATTTTGGTATTTCCTATTTTAACGTCTTTATAAAAATCAATTTCTGTAGCTTCGTTTGCACCAAGGCGCCATACGTTATTGTATTCCACCAGTTCTCCAAATATCTTCCTGTTTTTTTTCATTGGTCTGCTGTATGTTATTCTTATTACAGGAGTTGGCGGCGATTGTTTTCTTATTTTCAAAATCGGGTAATCAACAGGAAAGTATATCATATCCATCGGCGAATTGTCTACAGGAGGCCAGGTTTCCTGTGAAAAAGCATTTGTGGCAAGCATTATTACCAGGCAAACAAAAAAGATTTTCCTGCGTTTTTTCATATAGACAAAAGTAAAACTTTACGGTTGATGGAAAGATAATAATTATGCCGGATATGGAAATGGCGATTGAAAATAATTCCAGGTAAATGCATGTAATTGGGGGAAAAAATCGTGGAATTGCTGTTGCAGTGCATCGTAGTTCGCTTCAAAAATCTCAAAAGCCTCCCGACTGTCATTCATATAAGCAGCCCTGTGCACCAACCCTTTAAAACTGTTTTGAATGCCCCACCTGTATTGGCAATTGTATAGCCAGTTGTTTTTTTTCATGTAGGGCAACATGGCATCGAAGCGCTGGGGCAATGCCTGTTGATAATTATACAATACAGCATATGTTTGTTCCGAAAATAGAAGAAGTGAATCATTGGGAAATATGCTTTTATCGTTAGCAAGAAAGTGATCATAAACAATATCAACAAAAGCACCTGAATACAAACGGTATGCTGGTCTAAAAAAGTTTTTTGCTAATGCAGTTGCGGGATGATTGTCTGTAAAATTGTCAATGGCCCTGTGCAGCATAATCCCTTTATAAATATCGGTGCTATAATCATTTTTTTTATTGCCT
The DNA here is from genome assembly GCA_047600465.1 of Agriterribacter sp. Classification (GTDB taxonomy): domain Bacteria; phylum Bacteroidota; class Bacteroidia; order Chitinophagales; family Chitinophagaceae; genus Agriterribacter. The sequence goes on along the minus strand of JASGKU010000002.1, from coordinate 37,301 downwards.
TTTACAAAATCACTGATCATATTTCCTACCAATACTTCATCATGGTGAAATGAAAGGTATGCATGTGCTAAATAATTCATGTTCATTAAAATTAATACTTCTGAAGTTTGTAAGTTTATATTTTAATTTTTTGCAGGTTGTAAAACACCCATTCCAGTAAGGCTTTGGGGCATATTACAGCATCTAAATAGGAAAATTTTAAGTGCAACCGTTTGCAGCATATTTATGTATTTATTAGGTCTTTAACAACTCAAATGAAATCATATATTATTTTTGCGTTAAAATTAAGAGGCGATGTTATTACAGGCAGTAGATACGGTAGACTTAATTTCTCCGGAATTGTTTAAAGAAAAATATTACAACACTTCAAAGCCTTTGGTTATAACCAAAATGGCGCATCAATGGCCCGCATTTGAAAAGTGGAATTGGGATTATTTTAAACAAATAGTGGGAGACAAACAGGTAGGTATTTATAACAATGTAAAGAGTGATGCTTATACACCTATTAATAAAGCGGATGATTACACCACATTTGGCGAGTATATTGATATGATACGACAAGGTCCCGCTGGTTGGCGTATTTTTCTATTCAATATTTTTGATCATGCCCCGCAGCTTACCCACGATTTTGAATGGCCTGACGATATGATGAAGGGTTTTGTAAAGCGCTTTCCTATGTTGTTTGTTGGAGGTGCTACTTCCATTACACACATGCATTTTGATATTGACATGTCTCACATTATCCATACGCAGTTTATGGGAAGAAAAAGAGTGTTGCTTTTTCCTTATGAAGAACAGCATAAATTATATCGTAAGCCTTACGAAGTATTAAGCCTTGCAGATTTTTCGCATTACTATCAACACAATGGTACGCCCGATTACAAACAGTTTCCTGCCTTAAAACTGGCTAAGGGGTATGAGGTAACATTAAATCATGGAGATACTTTGTTCATGCCTGCGGGTTACTGGCATCATATGGAATATCTTGATAGTGGATTTGCAATGAGCCTGCGCTCGCTTCAATCGAGTGTAAGTGGAAAGTTGAAGGGTGTATGGAATCTTATTGGAATGCGCAACATAGATACACTTATGAAAAAAACAGCTCCTAAGTGGTGGTACGATTATAAGAAAGAAAAATTGATTACTGCTGCTCAGAAAGAGTTGGAAGAGGCAGGGATATAAATATTATTATTTCTTTTGAAATGTTAAAAACACCTTTTAATTTAGCATTTCATAGCCAGCCTTGAAGAAACATTCATTGGAATGTGTGTTGTTCATGTAGTTACTTCCCATCTTTATCTTCCAATTTCCGCTTTTTACAATCTGATATTTTGCGGACAACCTTGTTGCATAACCTGCCTGGTTATATTCACCCTATACGTATCTTTTAAAACAACTGGTTTTTATTATTACCTGCAGTGCTTATTGCACATGTAGTATATATAAACGTTTTCTTTTTGTGGTTTCAGAGGTAAGCACAGGCCGGTGATGTCTATCGCCGGCATTTTTTTTAAGAGATGGTCCATACTTCGTTTCCACGTAATAATTTATCCAGGTTCCCCTTCCCTTTTGCAGCCATTACTTCTTCCAGTTGCATACTCATTACATCTTCATAGCAAGCGCGGGATGTTTCGTAAAAAACACCAAAAGGTCTTGGTAATGAGTTTTCAAGCGTTGGGTCATCAAACATTCTTACCAATATCTGTGCTTTGTAAAAATCTCTTTCGTCATGTATCCATAAATCATCCTGCGTTGCACCACTGCCTAATTCTACTATTACAGGTCTGAAGCCATCTAATTTTATTCCTTTGTTTTTATTGGCGCCAAATACAAGCGGCTTACCTTGTTCAAGAAAGAGTGTATTATCCGGCTTGGTGGTTTTATCGGTAAACACTTCAAAAGCGCCATCGTTAAAAATATTGCAGTTCTGGTAAATTTCTGTGAACGATGCGCCTTTATGCTGATGACTTCTTACCAGTATTTCCTGCAGATGTTTTGGATCGCGGTCCATACTTCTCGCTATAAATGTAGCATCAGCGCCCATTGCCAGCGCTAATGGGTTAAAAGGATGATCGATGCTTCCAACCGGCGTAGATTTAGTAATCTTTCCTTTCTCTGAAGTAGGTGAATATTGCCCTTTTGTTAAACCATATATCTGGTTGTTGAACATCATCAGGTTCACATCAAAGTTGCGGCGCAATAAATGAATGGTATGATTGCCTCCAATGCTCAAGGCATCACCATCGCCGGCAACAATCCACACGCTTAATTCCGGGCGGGTTGCTTTTAATCCCGATGCTATAGCGGTAGCTCTTCCGTGAATGGAATGCATGCCATAGGTATTCATGTAATATGGAAAACGAGAGGAACAACCAATGCCTGAGATGATTACAATATTTTCTTTGGGAATTCCTAATCCCGGCATTACTTTCTGCACCTGTGCTAATATGGAATAGTCTCCGCAACCAGGGCACCATCTTACTTCCTGGTCGGTGGTAAAATCCTTTGCTGTAAGGGTGGGTTGAGGAGAAACTGTACTTGTACTCATATGAATAAATAAAACGCAAATTTAATACTATAGCACCAAATGAGGCTATAACCCTTGTCAGCTCTCAGTCATTTTATATTCCCAAAAAGAATTATGCCCAATAAGGCGCAGACTTTGTAACTGGTTAGCTGATATGGAATTATAACTCTTATGAGATACTCAGAATGCTTTGGTTTGTTGTTGATCTGAAAAGGTTAATTTTAAATCGGATCGAAAAATTATCTTCATATCTCAGATTCCCAGCCATTCATTATACTAACGTTCATGATAACACCTAATGATTTCATAATTCAGGAAAATGTTCCCTTAAGTCCAACGGAAATAGCCAGATTAAAAGCAGATTTGATTACAACAAAAACTGCATTGCTTGTTTGCGGAGGCTGCTCTCTTTTTACTATGCTATTGGTTTGGTGGTTTATGGGAGATGGCTTTTTTCAACTTAAATTTTATGAATACTTGCTATTGTTGTTGGCCTGGATATTACTTTTTGGGTTTGCGTATGCTGTTTTTTATTGATAGTGAAATATGATAGATACAACCTGAAGAAGGACATTGGCATTGGTAAATATAAAATGACCAGTATACTACTATCGAAGGATAAAACAGAATATGGCTATTTTTTTAGTTTTGCTTTACCGCAGGAAAACAAAAAGAAGGTTATACGCCTGGCAGTAGAAGAAACCTTATACAGATCTTATCATAAAAATGCTGTGCTTACTATTGAATACCTTTTATTCAGTAAGAAAGTATTATTGGTACTGTAAAATATTATACGCTATTTCAGCAAGCCGGGTTTCTGCTTATAGATTTTAAGCACCAATTCACCAAATAAAGTATTAGCCCAGGCAAACCATTTTCTCGAAAATTTGGAGGCATCATCTTTATTAAAACTTTCGTGCATGAAGCCTGTGCCTGCGTGTGTCTTTTGTAAGATGCTGAGGCAATGTTTTATTTCTGCATCGCTGGTGCTGGTTAAAGCACGGATAGTAATGCCGATGGGCCAAATATTATCTACTAATGTATGCGGACTGCCAACTCCTTCTCCGGCAGTACCTTTAAAAAAGTAGGGATTGCTATCGCTCAAAACAAACCTGCGGGTGGCCTGGTATATGGGATCTGAAATTTTTACATCACTGAAATAAGGTAAACCCAGCAGGCTGGGCACATTACTATCATCCATGAAAGACTGGTTGCCAAATCCATCTGCCTCGTACGCATATATTTTTCCAAAGTTACCATGTGTAGCTATTGCATATTGCTGCAACGCTTTATCAACTTCGGTTGCAAAGGCTTTGCATTCTTTAGCAAAAGCCTCATCTTTTAATATAGCAGTGCTCATTTCAGCCAATTGCTTTAATGAAGCCACAGCAAAGAAGTTAGAAGGAATAAGGAATGGAAAAATAGTAGCATCGTCTGAAGGGCGAAATACAGATACGATCAATCCCACAGGTTTTATAGGGTTACCATAACCGTTACCCGGTACTGTATCCGTTGACCATGATGTTGTACGACCGAATGTGTAGGGACCTTTATTTTGTTTGCGTTGTTGATCTCTGAAAGTTTGTACAATTGTTTTCACCGCCTTTTTCCAATCTTCATTAAATGGTGAAGTATCGCCGGTTATTTTCCAATAGTGATAAGCCAGGCGAACAGGGTAGCAGAGCGAATCGATTTCCCACTTACGTTCGTGCAGTTCTGGTTTCATATCGGTCTGATCTTTTTCCCATTCACTCCCGGTTGGTCCATCATTAAAAGCGTTGGCATACGGGTCGATTAAAATACATGCAGTTTGCCTGTTAATTACGCCAGCTATTAATTGCTGCAAGGGCTTGTCTTCCTTCATCAACGACATGTATGGCCATACCTGTGCTGTACTATCGCGCAGCCACATGGCGTGTATATCGCCGGTTATCACAAATGTATCCGGGCGGCCATTGGCCTCTTTATGAACAACAGTAGTATCAAGTGTATTGGGAAAACAATTTTCGAACAACCAGGAAATTTCATTATTGCCTGTATATTTTTTTACATCAGCAATGGCTTTTTCAACCGCTTCACTTTTAAATTTTCTATCGGATACAGGAATGCGTACTACCGGAAAATCTGGTTGTTTGGCAAAGCTGCCGTTTGAAATAAATAAACTGGCAGATGCCAATGAAGTTTGCTGTATGAATTTTCTCCTTTGCATAACGAAAAGTTTCTGGAAACGTGAAATTAAGGAAACCGTAATAATTAAACAGCGTTTGAAATTCTGGACAAGAATTTCGAACGCTGTTAGTTTCTTTAACCTCTAAAATCATTATGCAAGCAACTCACGCCTGCCAATACTAACCAAATACTTTTTTAAGCAATTCGGTTACTCTTGCTGCAGGATCTTTCCTTATTTTTTGTTCTTCCAATCCTACTTCGTAAAATATTCCGCTGAGCGATTTTTCAGTTACATAACCTGCGAGATCAGTATTGATGGGCTTTGAAGTAAATTTATTATAAGCACTGAATACATCGCTCCAGTATTTGGTGGCGTCTGTTTTTTTTAACGCACTTTCAATAACCGGGCGAAATGCATTAGTAAGTGGTGTAGTGGTTTTGGTTTTAAAATAATCCGTAGTAGCGTAATCTCCTCCTTTCAATATCGACATAGCATCTGTAATGGTCATGCCTTTTATAGCATCTACAAAAATAGAGGCAGCCGATTTAGATGCTTCTTCTGCGGCCCTGTTAATAGAGAGTACGGCTTTATCTACAAGACCACCAAGCCCAATATTGCGGAGTGTTGTCTCCACTTTTTTTGCTTCTTCAGGCATTAATATTTTAATAGCTGCATTGCTAAAAAAGCCATCCACGGATGAGAGCCTTGAACTGCTGTTTTGTGTGCCGATTGTAAGCGCTTCTTTTAATCCGGAAGCTATATCATTAGTAGAAAGCGTGCCATCGCCTGTGCCAGTGTTTATACTGCTAAGTACTTGTTGTGCGGTTTCGCAACCTGTAAAAGAAAGGAGTGTGGTGCATGCCAATAGCATGATCATTGCGTGTTTCATAAGAATGTTGTTTTTATAAGAAAGGAGATTGTGTTTTTCTGAATTATTGTAATTTCCGCAGGGCTATCTCTAACGCTTGTAACATGTCTTTTATTTCTTCCTTTTTACAAGTGCCTACACTTAACCTGTACCATGCAGCGTTTTCCGGTGCTCCAAAAGCATAGAACGGAACCACAGCTAATCCTGCTTCGTCCAGCAGATAGGCTGTTACGTCTTTTTGTTGCGCTAATATTTTCCCTGCCGCCGTGGTTTTTCCCACAGCATTCACTTTTATGGTAAGATAAATAGCAGCCTGCGGAGCAATGGCATCTACCGGAAGACCTTGTGCCTTAAGGTGTATAAAGCCCTCATAAATCTTTTGCAACCGAACTGACACCTCTGACTTAAAATGTTCCAGGTAGTTTTCTACCTTGTCTGTTTGTGGCAGAAATCTGGCTACCGCTTTCTGCTCAGCCATAGGCGCCCAGGCTCCTATGTGTGAAAGAATAGCTTTCATTTTTGCCATGATGGGTTCTGGTCCCATTGCCCAACCAACCCGCACACCGGTTGCTGCAAAACACTTGCTTATGGCATCTATATATACAGTATATGCTTTCATTTCAGAACGTAGTGCTACCGGGTGATGGTGGACAATATCGCCGTAGGTAAGTTGCCAGTACATCTGATCGTATAGAACGTATAATTTTTTTTCATTGGCACCACGTCTCTTATTTTCTGCCAGTACCATATCGCATATTTCTTCCAGGGCTTCCTTTGTAAAAGTAGTTCCTGTTGGATTTTGCGGAGAGCAGAGTGCCAGTATTACCGCGTCTTTTACATGGGGTTGTATATCTTCCGCACGGGGCATAAAGTTATTTTCAGGAGTTGCCTGCACCTCACAATGAATGCCCTCAATAAAGTGAGTATAATGATTATTGTTCCACGAAGGAACCGCATAAATGACCTTATCGCCTTTATCTGCAATGGTTCTGAAAAACCCATAAATAAGGGGTCTGCCGCCCGAAGCTACCAGTATTTCAGCGGGATTATATATCAATCTTTCCTGGTTTTTCAGAAATACGGAAATAGCCTGCCTTAGATCTTCATTGCCTTCTGCAGCAGGATAATTGGTAAAATGATTTTTGTAGGCAGTAATGATTTCATTTTCCAGGTCGACGGGAATGGGAAAAATAGATGGATCAAAATCGCCAATTGTAAAATTGTAAATCTTTTCTCCTTTTTTTATTCTTTCTCTTATCTCTCCTCCTAACTTAATAATCTCTGAACCAATTAATGTTTCGGCAAGCTGTGATAAAGCGCCGGGTGTTGTGAATGAGGCAGTATTGCCCTGCACCTGTTGCTGTGGTTGACTCATAGAAGCAAATGTACCCACTACAGCCGCAGACGCCAAGATTAATTTTAGAAAGGTTGTCAATTCTTCCCTTTATGCTACTACATGGAACCATGGATCAATTTATCGCTAAAATTTCTACTTTTGTTATAAATGTAACCTAAATGTCCTTAGAGCAAGACATCAAACAAGCTAAATTCCGGAATGAACACCATAAAGGGTTAATCAATATTATCTATACCTATAATTGGGTTATGGAGCGCCAGAAAAGATTTTTTGATCCGGAAGACATCACACCACAACAGTTTAATATTCTCCGTATTCTCAGGGGCTCTTTTCCGGTACCGATCTCTACCTTAAAAATAAGGGAAAGGATGCTCGATAAAATGAGCGATACCAGCCGTATTGTAGACAGACTGGTTATAAAAGAACTGGTAGATAAAAAGCCCTGTGCCACAGACAAGCGCCTGGTAGATATTTCAATTACTGATAAAGGGAAGGCTTTATTAGAGCGCCTGGATGGAAAAAATGAAGAAATGGATGCCCTGCTGGATGGATTAGAAACTGAAGAAATAATGCAGCTTAATCATTTACTCGATAAAATCAGGAAATTGGATTAAACGTATCTTCATGCTTTTATAACCCATTATCAAGGCATGAAAATTCCAGGTTTCGTTTTTTTTATTGTTTGCTCCCTTCTTACAAAATGTTTTGCTCAACAACCTAAATACGAATTCAGGGCTGCCTGGATTGCTACCGTTGATAATATCGACTGGCCATCAAGAGGCAACTATAATACCGAAAGCCAGAAGGCGGAATTTACCAGGCTATTAGATACTTTACAGAGCAAAGGAATGAATGTGGTGATTGTTCAGGTGCGCCCGGCTACTGATGCATTTTATCCCTCACCGTATGAGCCTTGGAGTGAATGGCTTACCGGCAAACAGGGACGACCACCTTATCCCTATTATGACCCTCTTTTGTTCATGATCCAGGAAACGCATAAAAGGGGTATGGAGTTTCATGCCTGGTGTAATCCTTACAGAGCTGAATTCCAGATCGGAAAATCTTCTATCTCACCTACTCATATTACCAGGGTTCATCCTGAGTGGTTTTTGTCTTACGGTGGCAAACGATATTTTGATCCGGGGAATAAAGATGGACAGGATTTCGTAGTAAAGGTTATTAAAGATATTGTGAACAGGTATGATGTAGATGCTTTGCATTTTGATGATTATTTCTATCCTTACCGTATAGCAGGTAAAGAATTTCCGGATGAAAAAATGTTTAATGCTTATGGCAATGGCATGAATAAAGAAGATTGGCGCAGAAGTAACGTGGATTCTATCATTGCTAAACTCAGCAGAGCTATTAAAGAAGAAAAGCCATATTGTAAGTTTGGGATAAGTCCTTTTGGCGTTTGGCGAAATAAAGAAAAGGATAGTTTAGGAAGTGATACAAAAGCAGGGCAAACCAATTATGATGATTTATATGCTGATATTTTGATGTGGTTAAAGAATGGATATATTGATTATGTAGTTCCTCAATTGTACTGGGAGCATGGACATAAGGCAGCACCGTATGAAGTGTTGGTAGACTGGTGGGCTAAGAACAGTTTTGGTAAACAATGTTATATCGGGTTAGGCATGTACAAAGCGGGAAGCAATACCCGCTGGCGCGATAAAAATATTATTCCATTGCAGATACAGGATGCACGCAGATATGCCACTGTGCAAGGGCAGGTTTATTTCAGTGCCAGCTCCTTGTTTGGTAATATCAATGGGTGGAGCGACAGCCTGAAACAGCATTATTATAAGTATCCGGCTTTATTACCACCCATGCAGTGGATTGATAGTACAAAGCCTAGTCCACCTATTGTTGCCAATTTGAGTCAGCAGGATGTTAACGGCGTTGCACAGTTAAAAATCAGCGTAATAAATATTGACAAGGAAAAAACGATCCGCAAGTTTGCACTGTATGCTTTTCCGTCGTTAGAGAATACTGATATTAAGGATAAAGCGCCTTATTTTATTATACCTGCCACGCAGGATTCGGTTGATTATGCCTTACCGCTTCCTGCATTGCTTCAGGAAAAAATTTTCAATAAAGAAATATATATAGGTGTTACCGCTGTAGATGCAGACAATATGGAAAGTGATATGAGTATGTTACAGAAAATACAGTGGTCTAATGAGACGAAGCTGTGGGAAGTAGTAAAATAATCAGGACAATTCTTTTGCTGTTAACTGCGCCACTACTTTAGTAAGTGTTGAATCAAGTACATCAATTAAACCAGATAAATCCTGTCCATTTTTTTCCTGCCTTGCAAGTGTTTCAATTTCCCTGATATTATCTGTGAGGCTTGCAATTTCCAATGTGTCAATATTGGGTTTAATATTATGCGCTGCAGCGTATATGGAAAAAAAATCCTTTTCCTTATACGCATTTCTGAGATCCGTAATGGTATTGGGAACCTGTTTAATAAATGCCATCAGCATTTCATTCATCATTGCTTTATTTCCATTGCAGATACTTGCTATTGTTTTCAAGTCGTACAACAGGATGTCTTCTGTTTGTTGAGGAGGTTTTCTATTATTGAAGCAATACTGTATCTTCTCAACCAGGTTTTTTTCTGTATATGGTTTTGAGATAAAAGCGTTCATGCCGGCTTCCAAACATTTATTTTCTTCGCCGTTTACTACATTGGCTGTGATGGCAATTACCGGGATATCAAGGTTAAGTGTATTTCTTATATAGCGTGTAGTTTCTAATCCATTCATTACCGGGAGATGCAGATCCATCAATACAATATCAAACGCTCTCTTTTTTAAAAGATTTACTGCTTCCATACCATTATCTGCTTCTGTAATATCTGCCCCAATGCGCTGCAAAATAGCAGAAGCCAACAACGTATTCATTTCGTTGTCTTCAACAAGTAAGATGGATATATTTTTAAGTGGTTTATCGGGCATATATAATTTTATGGCAACAGATTAGCGAAGGTTTTAAATAAACGAAGTGAAGACAAATTTAGTGTCATCAAGTTTTACACATCCAACATTTAACGGTATTTCTTTGCATGATAAGTCAAAGCCTGTAATGTTAGATAGTAGGAATTTTGCCATTTTTTTTGTGGTTTTTCACGTTATGTCAAAATAATTTTCTTTATAATCTACATAGAGATAATTGTTGGATTACAATAGTTTATACAATTTTAGTGCCTATCCTGAGTGTTAAGGGTATAATAAAACTGGTAAACTATGGCTATTACTTAACTGATATCATTAATTTGCGGCCTGATTTTTGTGGAGATGCGCGATTTTTTTATTAATTTTCCTGCTGACTTACATTAAAGAACATTATTTGCTATGGCCCTTAGCCAGAGTTTACAACAAAAGTTATTACAAAAGTTATCACCTCAGCAAATTCAGTTGATGAAGTTGCTGCAGGTTCCTACTGCCAATCTTGAAGAGCGGATAAAAGAAGAGATGGAGGAAAATCCTGCATTGGAAACAGCGGAAGAGGATCATGAAAATAACGATGGAGATGTGCAGGATGAATTTGAAAACAATGAAGAGGATTTTGAAAATGATGGAAGTGAGGATGAATACGACAATCTTGATATAAGCGAGTATGTAAGTGAAGATGATGATGTGGCGGATTATAAACTCAAAGATGATAATTATCCTGAGGCTGACGAGAAACAAACCATGCCTTTCAAAATTGAAAGTACATTTCATGAATTTCTTCTTGATCAGCTTACCATGCTTTCATTAGACGAGCGGCAGAAAAAAATAGCGGAACATATTGTGGGTAGTATTGATGATGACGGATATTTAAGAAGAGATTACGGGGCTATTGCAGATGATCTTGCGTTTCGCCAGAATATTTCGGCAACAGAAGAGGAGATTGGACAACTCGTAAAACAAATACAGCAATTTGACCCGCCTGGAATATGTGCAAGGGATTTACGGGAATGCCTGCTGCTACAGTTGCAACGTAAAAGAGAAGAGGGTAGCCAGGTAGAAATGACCATCAATATACTTTCCGATTATTTTGATGAGTTTACCAAAAAGCATTACGAAAAAATTCAGCGTGGTTTAAATCTTACAGATGATGATCTCAAGGAGGCTATCAACCAGATCATACGTTTGAACCCCAAACCCGGCGGTAATATTGGTGAAGTAAATAAAGCAGAGAGCTATATTATCCCCGATTTCTTTATTCATAATAATAACAACCAACTGGAATTAACACTCAATGCTAAAAACGCTCCTGATCTGCGCATTAGTGAAGGGTACAGGGATATGTTGAGGGATTATGATAAAGGAAGTAAAAAAGATAAACGCCAGAAAGAAGCGGTGCTATTCATAAAGCAAAAAATTGATGCAGCCAAGTGGTTTATTGATGCCATCAAACAAAGACAAAATACACTGTTTGCTACTATGCATTCCATTATGGAATACCAGCATGATTTTTTTCTTACGGGTGACGAGACCACATTAAGACCAATGATTTTAAAAGATATAGCCGAGCGTACCAATCTTGATATATCTACAGTAAGCCGTGTTGCAAACAGTAAGTTTGTGCAAACAGAATTTGGTACCTACCGCTTGAAGTTTTTCTTTAGTGAATCGTTGAGCACCGAAAGTGGAGAAGAAGTATCAACCAGGGAGGTAAAGAAAATATTGAGTGATATGGTGGAAGGCGAAAGCAAGAAAAAGCCTTTGAGCGACGAAAGACTTACAGAATTGCTTCAACAAAAAGGGTACAATATAGCCCGCAGAACCGTGGCTAAATACCGCGAACAGTTAAACATTCCGGTAGCACGCTTAAGAAAACAACTATGACAGGCTCTATATCCCGGGAACAAGTTTCCATATCTCCTTTGGCAAAAATTTTCGGCACTTTTATTTCGTGGATATTTCACCCGCTGTTTATTGGCTTGTACATCACCCTGTGTGTGGTGTATGGTATCCCCGAATATTTTATAGGGATAGATGCAAAAAGAAAATTGCAATGGGTTTTTATATATATAATTAATGGCGTTTTTTTCCCGGTAATATCCGTCTTGCTCTGTAAGGCCCTTGGATTTATTCAATCCGTTTATTTAAATACGCAGAAAGAAAGGATCATACTTTATTCTATTAGTATGATATTTTTTTTCTGGACATTTTATGTTTTTAAGAACATAACTGATGTTCCGGCTGTAATGGCGCAAATGAGCCTGGGTATTTTTCTTGCTGTAGTGCTGGCTTTTTTGGCTAATATCTATATAAAGATCAGCATGCACGCTACAGGCGTTGGCGGCATGGTAGGTTTTTTTACAGTATTATTATATGCTTCACCGGTTTTTGTAAGTGTGCCTTTAGCAATAGCAATTTTAATTACCGGGTTAACCTGTACAGCCCGGCTGCTGGTATCAGATCATGAGCCCGGTGATATTGTTTTTGGATTGATAGCAGGTTTTATAAGCCAATGGATAGCTGCATGGTTTATTGCGTAACACCAAAAAAGCCCGGTCTTCTAAGACCCGGGCATCAACCTTAACCATTCTTACATTCACCTTAACCGTTAAGAACCGTAGAAAGTTTGAGATATTTTTTATCGGGCGAGTAGATAAAAAGACAAGACCCGTTTTTAATTGCATCAATAATGGCGGTGTGTTCTCCCATTGGTATAGCAGGGCAACCAAAGCTTCTGCCTAACATGCCGCGGGTTTCAACAAACCTGCTGTCTGCATAATCTGCACCATGTACTACTATGCTTCTTCTTAAAGCTTTATCATTTATATTTCTTTCTACACCTTGAAGTCTTAATGAATAGCCGTTTTCTCCCGAATAAGTAGCTTGTGTTACATAAAAACCGAGACTGCTTTTATTAGATGACATAGCGTTGGAAAAGCTACGGGCGTATTCCATTCCTGAATTTCTTCCATGCGCTACAAGCGTATTAAATAATAATATTTCGTTTTTAAGATCTATTACAAATAATCTTTTTTCGCGTGATGATTTGGAAAAATCTACAATGGTAAGTATGCTGTCTTTATTCAGTCTTCCTTTTATGGATAATTTACTGAATCCCTCCATCGCCAGGTTCAATACATTTTTTTGAAGACCCAGTTCACCTAAATGAATAGTGTTATACAATTCATTTACGAACATTTCTCTTGCTTCAGCTTTAAATTCTTTACTTGGTAAATAATACGTTACCGTAGGTAGAGCGGGAGGCAAAATTTTCTTATCAAATTTTGCGGCTATAAAAGCAGGCATTGCGAACAATAGTGCATAGCCTATGTATTTAGGTAGAGTACGGATTTTCATTGGATATAAATTTCTTTGCCTCACTATAAACGATATTCGGTTTTGGATATTGTTAAGTATAAACCCCGAACCAACGTTTGATCAAAGCAGGTACGATTATTTAAATGTTTTAAAATCAATAAAGTTGGTGTTGTTTTGCCCATTTTTCAAACCTCTTTCAAATAGAAAATTCGAGAATCTTTTGACCTAAATTAACAAAACTAAATATAAGGAAATTAGTGCATGTTATTAGGCTTTTTTACTGTGCAAAATTCATACCTCTTTATATCCATTGCTTCTTTAATACATTGTTAATGTCAGTAATAATGGTTTGGATGAGCTCAAACTGATCGGTAATGGTTTTAAAACCCGATAACTCTTTTCTTACGTTGCTATTTTGAGTGCCCTGTTTTATTTCAGCTACCCGTTTGTTCAATAATTCTCCTACCATATCACGCACACGTGCAAAGCTATTTTCATTGATAGCAGGTGTTGCAGAAGCTTTGTTTTTAGAAAGTGCAATAGCATGTTCCATCTGCAGGGCAATACTTTCAGCTACCGGCTTAAAACTTTCAGATTGATATCTTGGGGCTAATGATCGTGAATAAGTAGCTAATGAAGCGATGTGTGATGTAAGCATGTGGTTGCTTACTACCAACTGATGCAATATTTCAGGATTTTTATTATTTTTCTTCGGCTCTGATAATAAACGCTGAAATGCATCTGAAAGATTTGCCAGGGCTACATATGCTTCTTTGCGTACTATCTTATATTCTGTTACACCTGGCACACTTTGATAAAATGCCTTTGACACAGTGGTAAAATAATTCATGTTGGCTTCCATAAGTTTTTCAATATATTCAGCTACCTGCTCATGTTCCCATTTAGGAAAAATAAATAAAGCGCCTAAAAAAGATATGACGGATCCGATGGCTGTATCAATTACTCTGTCTGTAGAAAGTGTTTTGAAATCAACAGGGTGAAGAAAATGAAATGAAAGCAACACATACAAAGTAATACCGATAACACTTATAAAATATCTTACCTGCAAAAAACTATACCCTATAATCATCGATACAATCAGGCTGGTAAATAAGATGGTATTATTATGAATATAGGTGAGCAATATAAACCCAATAGCTACGCCGGAAAGTGTACCCATCAAACGTTCAAAATTTCTTTTTTTACTTAATCCGTACGCTGGTTTTAGAATTGTTACAATGGTAAGAAGGATCCAGTAGCTGTGCCCAAACGGAAATCGTTGCGCAATAACATAGCCCGTAAATACACAAAGGCTTACGCGAAGAGAATGCCTGAAAATATTTGAACTAAGCGAGAGGTTTTCAACAAACAACTTGAAATCCATTTCCTGTGTTGAAACAAATTTTTCTACATCCAGCGTTTCTGGTTTTACTTCTTTACTTAGCTCACTGCTATAGGTGCTGTATCTATGCAGGCGTTTAATACGTTCTGCAATATCTTTTATTGAATTCAACACGTGCCGCAGACTGATGAATCCTTCAAGGTTACCAGGCTGAAGATGCGTATCTCTATACAGTACAAATTCATCTTCTGTTTCTTTGATGAGCTCGTCTAATCTTTCGTCATTCTTTGATGGCGTACCACTTTGTACTGCCAATCCTATCCTGTCTAATTCATTAGCAGATGCAGCAATGAGAAACCGGAATTTTTCAAGAATATTTCCATCCTTAAAATATGCATGTAACGAAAGATAATTTTGTTGAGAGGTCATTACCTGCTCAAACAGATCTACTGAATCCAAAAACATCATCAGCAGAATTCTGCTTTTTGCAGTAGATTCTTTTATAAAACCTCTTGCTTTAAAAAGAAGCTCTCTTAGTTGTTCATGCTGATTGTGTATCTCAATCTGCAGTGGAAGCAGTTCTTTAAAAACGTCGTCAAAGTTTTTGGGATCTTTATATAACCTCGATTTTGCATTGAGGTAAGATGCGGTTGTAATGATGCATTCTCCCAGTGCCTGCTGAATAAGGCGGTATGGGCGGAGTGAATACAAAACGAGGCTCAGCAACATATACCAAACACCACCAGCCAGCATAAACAAGGCGTCCTGTATTACTCTTTCCTGCACATGATGCACGTCAATATTGAGCACCATTACTATAATGGCTATTAACCCTACAGAACTGGCGCGATTTCCATAAATGCCTATAAATGAAAAGAAGAAAGTAAACAGCGTAAGTTCTATTGCGAGTAGCCATGGATAATACCTGGTATACCCAATAATAAGCGCAATAAGAAAATTGAAAGCATTGCTTACCAGCATACCATTTCTGCGGTGATGAATGGGCCCAGGAGAGTCTGTGAGGCTTACCATTAATGCGCCTAATGGCATTGCAATGCCAACAGACAATAAATCGAACTGGTATAATATCAATGCAGGTAAAACAGAACCAACGGTAATGCGTACCCCTTTGGTAAGATTTTGGCCTGTAATAAATTTTTTAAATTCATTGATATAGTTCATGCCAATGTGCTAAAGGTATTTATACAAAGCTACCTTATAGCCGAGAAAAACAGACAGGCTATCGCGATAAGATATTATTAATAGAACTGCCTTGTTGCAGTATTATACAATTATGTGAACTGTTGATGAGATAATACTAAGCTGCTATTACCATTTAGCAGTGGGACATTTGTAAGAGGTTAATGTAAAAGCCAAACCTACTTCAGCAATTACATAAGCATCGCGCTGGCTGCTGAATCCTCTTTGCCTTCCTTTGGTTCCTATTCGTACCCCATCTCCTGTTTCGTAAGAACGGTCCTGCAACAGATACCAGGCAGTTGGCGTATTTGCTGGTGCAGGAAGTGTTTGCGCATATGCATCGGGGGCATAGGTGGTACTTACATCATCCAGATAGTCGGTGGTAGTAAAGCGATACGCTACCTCAAATGAAAAGTTCATGTTAGGAGTGATATTATACTTGATTCCCATTCCGAGCGGCATACAAAATGCAACGGCACTATATGGCTTACGATTGGGGTACAATGATGACCCCTGACCTTCTGTACCGAGTTGTCGTAAAAAATATTTTTTTCCACCCAGGTAAGCGTAAGGGTCGTAATTGAAAGCTCCAACACCAAGGGTTACATAAGGCGTAAATCTTAAATAAGGATCGCCAGGTACAAATTTCATAAAATTGAAATCGCCCTGCAGCGTGCCTTCCCAGATATTGGTATTAAAGCTGAGGTTTCTTCTTTTTTGATAATCATTATTACTGTAAACATCTGAATAGCCAAGTTGAGCATAATGCAACCCCAACCTGAGCGCTATGTAATCAGTGAATTGTTTGCGGAAGAAAACACCCACAGCAGGCTTAGGGCGGTTAAGACCGGCATTGGTATTCAGATCACCAAAATAATGTGCGGCTCCTAAAGTAATCCCAAATTCACCTTCCTGTACCACGCCATCAATCACCTGGGCTTTGGATGATAAGAAGATGACCATAAACAGCAGAAACACCGATAGCTTCTTCATCAAATAACAATTAAGTTTTTATAACAACATGAAAATATTAGCGGGAGTGGAAAATCATGGATACTTAATGTAATGCAAAATACTCGATTACCTGCTAAATGCCATATTTTATTCGACGATTTTAATGAAATCTTAATAGATTTTTAATTGCGCTTGTCGAGCCCCCATGATAATTTATTGCGCAGGGTTTCGAGAAAACTGTTCTCGTTTAACCGCATCAGGCTTAAAGCAAAGGCTTCCTTCTTTATTGCCAGTTGAACATCTTTGGTCACTATTTCCCGGCGGGAATCGAGTACGCAAATAAATTGATCTGTTCTGCCTTCTACTTCAAAAGAAACAATATTATTATCTGGTATAATAATAGGGCGAACATTGAGGTTATGCGGTGCCACGGGCGTAATCACAAAGCTTCCGGATTCAGGAAAAACAACCGGCCCATTACAGCTAAGAGAGTAACCCGTTGAACCGGTAGGGGTGGAAACGATCAATCCATCCGCCCAATAGGTATTTAAAAATTCTCCATTGAGGTAGGTATGTATTTTTATCATGGATGAAGTATCCGTTTTATGAATGGCAAATTCATTCAAACCGTATGGGGTGGTTCCAAAAAGCGGGATATTTGCATCAAGGTGGATTAAACTTCTTTTATCTACCAGGTAGGTTTGTTCGGCAATAGAAGTAACAGCATTTCTCAATTCATGTTTGCCTATAGTAGCTAGAAAGCCAAGCCTCCCAAAATTAATTCCCAATACCGGAATATTGCTGTCGCGTATGAGCGTTACCGTATCCAGCAAAGTTCCATCGCCTCCTAAACTCAAAACGCATTCAAAACTTTCATCAAGCTCCTCTGCATCGTGAAAAGCGTTTTGCTGGTGTGCAGGAATAATTTCTTTTACCTGTTGCAGGAAAGCATGATGAATAACAAATGAGATTTGCTGTTTTTCCAGTTCTTTTAGTAGCAATAACAGATCATCTTTATGAACTGTTTCGCCTCCGCGGCTGTATATCGCAATTTTCATATTATTTTTTTGACAGGGATGCACTCATTGGTGCAGCAGGAAACATATTGGATGTGTGCCGGGTTATAGCCCTAATCCCGCTTGTAAAAATAATCCCTTTTGGCCTAATTGGTTAAAGCTGTATTCTAAGGAAATGGTAGCGTCATAAATGGTCAAAATGTCGAGTCCGGCGCCGCCGCTATATAAAAACCTGTTGGTTAGAGAATTTGCTATAATGGAGGTTTTATTATATACATAGCCCATATCACCATATGCTTTTAGGAAAAACCTGAAAGGTATTACCGCGTATGATCTTGATTTAAGACCAGTATGCAATTTAGGGCTCCATATTTCTTTTCTGAAAGTAGCTTTAGATAAACCACTTGCAACTCCGTCTACTACATAATTTTCAAGTCCCCGTAAAAAAGCATCTCCATATCCAAATAACTGCTGGTTGAAATAAGGCTGGGTAAATGGTAGTTTTAATGTACCACTCAATTGCCAGGCAAAATAATATTTAGGAAATATTTCCCAATACTTTCCTGCCTTTGCATCAAACTGCCATAGGTTCATGGTTTTATTAATACCTCTTTTCAAAAAGGACACTTCCCATTGAAAACCTTTCAGTGGGTACGGAATATAGTTAACTTTAATAGATTGATATTGATAAAGAAATTCAGGATATTTTGCTGTTTTAGCATTGCTTCCAAAATATTCAGGATTCCGGTAAATGATAGAATCATTTACTTTAGTGATGTTATAGCTTAACCGTACATTATGTCGCTTAATGTATCCTGTTCGGTAACTATATCCTACGCCTACCCGCAGTTTACTTGTAACAAAACCACCCGGATCTTTGTAAAAAGATTGTTTGTTATCCTGTGTTAAATAGTTCAATTCCTTATTGGCGGCATATTGAAAGTCTACGCTGATACCATGCTTAAGTGATTTATCAAAATATGGCGCTGTATAGTTTAAAACAATCTGTCTGGAATAACCTGATATCAGCCAGATATTAAGCTTATCATTTCGCCCGCTTACATTATACCCAATCAATTTAATTCCATAATTCACGCGGGATAGATTTGCATCATACTCTTTGATCCACACATTAAAATTTCTGTCAATCGGCTTAAAATAGGGAACAGGAAAATAATACCATCGCTCCTTTACATCCACTACTATATCCAATGAATCGTTTGTCCAGTTGGTAAAATCAACAGAAACGTCAAGAAAAAGACCTGTGTTAAGCAGGTTTTGTTTTGCTCTTGGAATTTCTTTTAAAATTTCTGAAATGGAATACCGTGCATCTTTTTTAAGCGGAACCTCCCGCTGAAGAATATAAATCTTTGTAATTTTATTTCCTGTAGCTATAACGTTGCGGATGGTTAAATAAGAAGTCTGCAGCACCTTGCTATCTTCCTGCGGCTTTTCTTCATTTTCCTGCGCAAACAAACAATGAATAGAGCAAACAAACACACCTAAGATCAACACATATTTATTCAGATACCTCATTAAATCACCTGGATGTATTTTTTAGTTACTAAAACAACTAAAATAGCATTATTACGCAAATTCGGCAATCATAATTCAAAGAATTAGATGTTAAGGTAGTTCATGAGATGGGTGAGGTTATTCTGAAGTTCGTTCTGGTATAATTCTTCACCGTTATAATAACGGATGTTGTATTCGTGGCGTTGTAGTGTAGCAACTATATCTGATATTTCCGCTTTATTAATGCGTATAGCCACCGTTAGTAACTGTGTTGTTGTATCGTAAAAACTATTGAGTTGAGTAATATAGGCATCGTTCGATTCAACCAGGCGGTTTAATTCTCCTACAGAAAAATCGTTTTTCTCCATTTCGAGAATAATAATTCCGCCCTGCTCATCAATGCCATTAAAAATAGCCAGTTGCCTGAATAAATCCTCTGTATTTATTACGCCAATTAATTCATATTGATCTGTAATAACAGGTATCACAGAAAGGTGCATATCCCGCAATCTTTTTACAGCAAGCAGAAAAAAATCGTTTTGCCTTACAAAAGGTTTAAGAAATTGAGATTGTAAATTTTGAAGAAGCGTATTTTCGTCGCTATCCAGCAAAGTATCTTCACTTACCAAGCCCACATATTTTTCGTCTGTTACTACAGGTAAATGCGTTACATTAAAATCATTCATCTCCTGCAGCGCTTTACCTACTGTATCATCCAGAAGTAAAAAAGGAATGCTTCGTGATATAAGTTCTCCTGCAAACATAAAACCGCTTTTTATCCAAGATGCAAATTATCCCGTAACCGCTGCAGGCTCATTCAATTTTGTGAGAAACTGATGCAAAATTTTGTTAAACTCTCCGGGCACTTCCATCATTGGCGCATGACCGCATTTATCAATAAAATGCAACTCGCTGTTTGGAATGAGCTTATTAAATTCTTTTCCTACAAAAGGTGGGGTTATAACATCATTATTCCCCCATACCAATAACGTAGGTTGTTTTATTTCATTAAGTTCTTCGCCCAAATTATTTCTTATGGCACTTTTTGCAAGTGCAATGATTTTAATAACCTTGAGACGATTGGTGGTAATGGCAAACATTTCATCAACCAATTCCTTCGTTGCCATTTTGGGATCGTAAAAAGTTACTTCCGTTTTTTTCCTGATGTACTCATAGTCGCCGCGTTTAGGATAAGTATCACCCATCCCGTTTTCAAATAAACCTGAGCTACCGGTAAGGGTAAGCGATTTAATATTTTCAGGGTGCTTTAAAATGTGTAATAGTGCCACATGCCCTCCTAGTGAATTACCAAGCAAATGAACATTCTGGTATTCTCTATGTTCAATAAATTTCTGAACAAATTTTTCTATACCGCTTACCGATGTATGTAATAAATCAAGGTCAAGTAAAGGCAAAAGTGGAACTACAACCTTATAATGTTTGCTGAAGAAATCTATTTGGGCATCAAAATTACTGAGGGCTCCGAAAAGTCCATGAAGAAATATCAAAGGTTCACCAATACCCTCTTCAATATATTTGAATTTGCCATCTTGTATTATCTCGTAACTCATCCTGTAATATCTCAATTAATTGCTAAAATAATTTTTTTGCTCCACAATAGAGCACGGAAGGTTACAAAGAAAAGGAAAAAACTTTGAAATATATGGTTATCGATCCTCTCCGGGGCTGTTTCTATTGATTTTAGGTTATTTTTGAAAATTGATACTATATTATTGACTTATAACTTTTTAACTATGGAGTATCGCAGAATGGGACGCACAGGTCTACGGCTTAGTGTACTTTCCTATGGCAGTTGGGTAACTTTTAACAAACAGGTAAATGATACCCTTGCAGATGAACTGATGGGATTGGCATATGATAATGGAATTAATTTTTTTGATAATGCTGAAGTATATGCGCTGGGAGAGAGTGAAAAATTGATGGGCAGGGTTTTAAAAAGAAAAAACTGGGATCGTACTTCTTATACTGTTTCATCAAAAGCATATTTTGGGTGGCGTGGAAAAGAAAATAAACCCAACCAAACCGGGTTAAGCCGCAAGCACCTGGTAGAAGCCTGTCATGAAGCACTCCAAAGATTACAGTTAGATTACCTGGATTTGTTTTTTTGCCACCGGCCCGACACGACTGTGCCTATTGAGGAAGTGGTATGGACAATGAACCATCTGATTCAGCAAGGGAAGATTTTATATTGGGGTACCAGCCAATGGAGCGGTGCTGAAATAATGGAGGCGCATAGAGTGGCACAGCAGTATAAATTGATTGGTCCTGTAATGGAACAACCGCAGTATAATATGTTTGAGCGCTTTAAAATGGAGCAGGATTATTTACCCGTTTTTCAGAATGTTGGCTTAGGCACTACTATATGGAGCCCATTGGCGGCAGGGTTTTTAACGGGAAAATACAATGAAGGAATTCCAGAAGGCTCAAGACTTTCCATTGAAGGTTTTGATTGGTTGAAAGAAAGATGGGTGCAACAGGAAAAAATTGAAAAGGTTAAAAAACTCGCGGAACTCGCAAAAGCGTATAATATACCATTGGCGTCTCTTGCTATAGCATGGACAATAAATAATCCGAATGTTACTACCGCTATATTGGGTGCAACCCAAAAGGAGCAATTGCTCGAAAATTTAAAAGCCCTGGACGTGGTAAAAACGCTTACTCCTGAACTGCTCGAAAAAATTGAAAACATATTGCAGAATAAACCACGGATAGATCTTGCCTAAAGTATGTGGTATAATACTTTAATCTAAAAACGCCTCAATTGCTTGAGGCGGATGGCACATTTTCTGTTTTTAGAGGTAAGTGCTACAATTTTTCAACCTGCATTATAAACTTCTCAAACCTGGCTTAGCGCGTTTTCTTTTGTGATAATGCTTGATAGGATAGAAATCAGGCTGTTGTGTTATTTTGTTTAAAAAGCTGATAAATAGCTTATTAAGCGTAAACGTTCTATGTGACTTAGAAAGGTTCATGGCAATATTTTTTAATGGAATGGTTTATGACGATTGAACTATAACGAACAATCATCGATTTTATTACGTGTTTTTAACCAGGTTAATTAAGGTTAACACTATGTTTATCTAAAACCGTCAACATATACATTTGTAACCGTATGAGCCGGAGATTTACAACATCGGTTGGTTTAATGACTGCAGCCATTATAGTAATAGCCGCATTTCAGCTATATTGGCTGAATGTGAAAATTGAGGAGGAAAAGAAAACATTACGATTCCGTACAAATGTACTTTTTCGCGAGTCGGTTTTTGATCTGCAATCTTCCAAATTAAAAATTGATAGTTCAGCTAAATGGCGGGTGGGATTTCCACCTGATATTGCAAGGTTTGCAGATGTTGTTCGAAAAAGATTATCCGATTCCCTGCTGCCCTCTCCTCCCCAGAACAGAAATTCCATTATTACATTAGAACGACCTATAGACCGGTTTCCCATGAATGATTCTGCATCGGGTCCAAAATACCGCTGGGGTGGCCGTTTTTTTGAATTTTTGAAAGGAATAGATTCTTTACAGGATTCTTTAAAAATGAGTGATATCTACAGCACTTATTCAAAAACTTTACACAAAGAAGATATCAATGTTCCGTTTTCCGTTAGCCGTACTATTGAGAACGAAGGACCGCCTAAAGCTGACAGCGGAAGACCTGCATGGAACAGGGTTATTATAGGAATTACACACCCTGTAAGATATGAACTACAGTTAGGCAATACATTTCCTTATCTGTTGAAACAGTTGATACCACAGATTGTTTTCTCCATATTTATCATTGGGTTAACCATCACTGCTTTTTTTGTTTTGTACCGCAATTTAAAAGAGCAACAACGTCTTACTGATATCAAGAATGAATTCATTAGTAATATTACACATGAACTAAAAACACCTATTTCAACAGTAAGCGTGGCAATAGAAGCCATTAAAAACTTTGGAGCGTTGCAGCAACCGGAACGTACTAAAGAATATCTTGATATTGCTGGTAACGAGCTAAACAGGTTATCACTGCTGGTAGATAAAGTGCTCAAACTTTCCATGTTTGAAAAAGAGCAGATTGAATTGCGGTATGAATCCTTTGACATTAAGCAATTGGTATCTGAAGTTATTGCATCAATGGGACTGCAATTTGAAAAGGCAGGGGCCAAAGTAAGTTTGAATGCTTCGGGTAATAATTTTATTATATCGGCCGACCATTTGCATATCACCAGTGTTCTGTATAACCTGCTTGATAATGCTTTAAAATATAGCAGGACGCAACCGGAAATTAATGTGCATGTAAGCTGTAATGAAAAAGAATGTACGCTAAGTGTAAAAGACAATGGGATTGGTGTGAGCCCGGAGTATCAGCAGAAAATATTTGAAAAATTTTTCCGTATTCCTTCAGATAATAAGCATAACGTAAAAGGATATGGGCTCGGCTTAAGTTATGTAGCCCACATTGTGCAACAACATCATGGCAATATAACATTAACAAGCGAACCGGGAAAAGGAAGTGAATTTATCGTTAAATTGCCCGCAACCAATGAGCAAAACTAAAATACTATATGTAGAGGATGAGATCTTCCTCGCTAAAATTGTAAAAGAAAGCCTGGAAAGCCGGGGATACGAAGTATTGTTGGAAATGGACGGAGGGGAAGCCGTTGCAAAATTTACCAAAACCACACCGGATATTTGCCTGCTGGATATCATGCTTCCTAATAAAGATGGCTTTTCCATCGCCGAAGAAATAAGGCAACTGGACAATGCCATGCCTATAATTTTTTTAACGGCAAAAACCCAAACCACAGATCTTGTAAAAGGATTTCATACAGGTGCGAACGATTACATACGTAAACCTTTCAGCATGGAGGAGTTGATAGTTCGTATTGAAAATGCATTGCGCAACCGCAGTGGCGGAGCCGCTTCGGGTGTTCAAAAAGATAATATTACCATCGGCAGCTATTCCTTTAACCCGCATAGGCAAACCCTTACAGATAATACAGAAGAAAGAAAACTATCATTCAGGGAAAGTGAATTACTGCGGCTGTTATATGAAAATAGGGAACGGATTATCGACAGGAGAGATATCCTTAATGTATTATGGGGCAGCGATTCGTTTTTTAACTCAAGAACACTTGACGTATATATCACTAAAATAAGAGGATACTTAAAAAGTGATGCGACGTTACAGATAATAACTGTAAAAGGTATTGGCTACAGATTTGTAATAGAATAAAAATAGCGCTCCAACGAATTGAAGCGCCGCAGCTTTATATGGGTTGTTGGATCGACATTACATTTTCCTTCTTATTGTATGATCTCATAAACCACATAATGGTAAAACTGGGAATGAAATCAAGACCTGGAAAAATTTCTTCAATAAAATTAAACACACCACCTATTGCACCTTTCCAACCTCCAAAGAGCTTATAAAATATAAACCCGGAGACAGGAGCCCAAACAATGTCAGCAAACTCACCCAAACCTGGCAATGCATAAGTAGCAAATCCTAACGCATCCATCAACAGGCAGATAAATAAAGACGGTTGTTTTTTCATCATGAACATTTTTTATAAGTTAAAAAAATGAACATATGTAATGACGGTATTTTTGCTGAAAGGTTGCAAGAGATAAATGTTCTGAACAAAATAAAAAAGGGTAAAATTGGATATCAGCAATGTTAGAGTGGCGTTGTTATAAACAATACTAATGTAGCTATATATTTAATGTTATTTAAGCGCTATATCAAAAATAATCAAAATAAAAGATCCTGCCGCGGAGTATTTTTTCCTAAATGTTCATAAGCCTTATGCGTAGCTTCTCTGCCTCGTGCGGTACGCATTAAAAATCCTTCCTGAATTAAGAAAGGCTCATATACTTCTTCCAATGTTCCTTGTTCTTCTCCAACAGCGGTAGCTATTGTATTAATACCTACCGGCCCGCCTTTAAATTTTTCGATGATGGTAGAAAGAATTCTATTGTCCATTTCATCTAAACCATGTTCATCAACATTCAGCGCTTTCAATGCATGCAGTGTAATTCCTTTGTCAATCATCCCGTCGTTAAGCACCTGAGCAAAATCGCGTACCCTTCGCAGTAAGCCATTGGCAATTCTTGGTGTGCCCCTGCTTCTTCCTGAAATTTCTGTAGCAGCTTCACTACTTATTTCCGTATTTAAAATGTTGGCAGATCGTAGAATAATTTTTTTAAGCGTTAGTGCATCATAATATTCCAAACGCGATTTAATAGCAAACCTTGAAAGCAAGGGCGCCGTTAATAAACCACTTCGTGTAGTAGCACCTATAAGTGTAAACGGGTTTAATGTTATTTGTATACTGCGTGCACTGGGTCCGGTGTCAATCATAATATCAATGCGGTAATCTTCCATGGCCGCATACAGGTATTCTTCCACCACTGTGCTCAACCGGTGAATCTCATCAATAAACAATACATCATTTTTTTGCAGGCTGGTGAGCAAGCCTGCAAGGTCAGCAGGCTTTTCAATTACGGGACCTGAAGTTTCTTTTATGTGTACGCCTAATTCGTTCGCAACAATACGGCTCAATGTGGTTTTGCCAAGTCCGGGAGGACCGTGAAATAATACATGGTCTAATGCTTCGCCCCTTATTTTAGCAGCCTTTATAAATATCTTAATGTTCTCAATTACTTTATCCTGTCCACTGAAATCGGCAATTTCACCTGGACGGATATTGTTTTCAAAATCCTTTTCAATATTACTCAAACTGCCTTTATCAGAATTCAGATGGGGGTTCTGCATGTGTATTTTTTAAAGATCAACTGCATTCTTTGCAGATACCACTTACTACAACTTCTGTTTGGTTGGTTTTATATCCTTTGGGTAATTTAATTTCAGGAACATGTACTTCATCAAGACAAGTGGTAATGCCACAGCTTGTACAAATAAAGTGAACATGATCGTCGTGGTGATGTCCCTGTTCGCAATTGTCTTTGCATAGTGCATATTTTATGGCATTATCAGGTGTTGGAATAGTATGAATGATGCCTTTATCAAGAAACGTTTGTAGTGTACGGTATACCGTTACACGGTCAAATTTTTCCTGTGCTTTCGCTTCAATATCATGATGTGCCAGTGCACTATCCTGCTGTAAAAAAAGTTCCAGGATCTTCCTCCTGCTATCGGTAACACTCAACTGGTTCTTTTTTAAAACATCTATAATTTGTTCTTCCATAACTAACATTTTAAATGGCTTGCGGGATCATATCCTGCAATACTTATTCCTTCAACAGATCTGTTATATCAGTGTTCAATTTTTCCATATCGCTTTTCTTCAATCCATCATATATGCCCCGTACTCTTTGATTTTTATCTACCAATGCAAAAAACTGTGTATGCAAAAACTGATCTTTTATATCAATCACATTATTCTTTGGATCATCCAGTATATAACTTTCTCTTGCTGCTTTATATAATTTGTCTTTTGAGCCGGTTACAAACCACCAGTTTTTTATATTGGCGCCTAAAGAATCAGCATATACTTTTAAGCGTGCCACCGTATCATTTGCGGGGTCTACGGTATGTGACAGAATTAAGAAATTATGCTCGTCTTTAAATTTAGCGTAAACGGTTCTCATATTGGTGTTCATCTTTGGGCAGATGCCGGGACAGGTGGTAAAGAAAAATTCAACTACAGTCACTTTGCCTTTTATATCTTTTTCTGAAACAGCCTGTCCATCCTGCCTGGTAAATGAAAAGGGACGCACATCGCTTAAAACGGGCAATCTTGATTTGTTATGATCAATAGTAGCATAAAGAAATGCATAAAATCCTCCAAAGATCACTGCGAAAAGAATAATATATGACACCGCTTTTTTACTCATAGTGCTAAATATACATTGCAAAGTTACGACGCTAATGTGTATTGAAGATGCCTGCTCATTTGCCAGGGAATAATAAAAGTGAATGAGTGAATTATTTATTTAAATGCAACAAAGTTGCATAAAATTGACTATATTTGCGCATCATATGTTGAAGATGTTCAGAATAAATTATGACGCTTTAGGCGTAACTGCTTCGCTTGCCTGTGCTATACATTGTGCTGTTTTACCTCTGATTTTAACCAGCCTTCCTGTATTTGGTATCGACATAATTCATAATTATTTTTTTGAATACGGAATGATCCTGCTGGCATTTGTGGTTGGTTTGTTTGCGCTTTATCACGGCTACAAAAAACATCATCACAGCTTTGTGCCCGTGTTGCTTTTCAGTCTCGGTATATCTTTTTTATTACTCAAAGAATTATTCCATGAATACCATCTATGGTTATTGATTCCGGCTGTATTGTTGATTGTAAGTGCACACTACGTCAATTACCGGTTATGCCGTAAGGCTAACCATTGTCATACTAACGATTGTGATCATCATTGAGCTGCTTAAATGATTTTAAGCGGGTGTAAAGCGATAACATAAACTTTGGATGGTTTGCATCTTTTTTCCTTAATTTCATTTCCTTAATCAACTTGCCATGACTACACGCAGATCATTCATAAAACAATCCAGTTTACTATCATTAGGTGCTATTGCACAACCTTCGTTTTTATTCAAGCCAAATCAACAGGTAGGAGTACAACTATATACGCTTCGCGATCAGATAACAAAAGATCCGCAAGGCATTATTGAGAAAGTTGCGGCTTTGGGTTTTGCTGAAGTAGAATCATTCGGGTATCACGATGGTAAGTATTTTGGATTGACGCCAAAAGCATTTGCCGAACTGTTGAAGAAGAATAAACTGGCTCACCCAAGCGGTCATTACATGTTAGCAGGGCTTTCTAATAACTGGGAAAAGGCAATTGAAGATGCTGTTACTGCCGGACAAAAATATATGATACTTGCCTACCTGGTAGATACAGAAAGAAAAACAATTGATGATTACAAAAAAGTAGCAGCCCAGGCAAACAAAGCGGCGGAAGCTTGCAAAAAAGCGGGTATACAATTCGGCTATCACAATCATAATTTTGAATTTGAAGATATGGGCGGGCAGCATGGGTATGATATTTTATTGAAGGAAACCGATGCAAACCTGGTAAAGTTTGAGCTTGACTTATATTGGATAGCAGTTGCAGGTAAAGATCCTGTTGAAATGTTTAAACAGCATCCCGGACGATTTCCGCTATGGCATATAAAAGATATGGATAACACTCCAAAAAAATCTTTTACAGAAGTAGGAAATGGTGTAATAGATTTTAAAAGAATATTCGCTGAATCAAAAACAGCGGGTATGAAACATTTTTTTGTAGAGCAGGATGTTTGTCCCGGCCCACCTTTGGAGAGCATTGAAAAAAGCATCAACTATCTCAAAAAGAATATTCTGGTGTAAGTTTTTTGGTGGCTTTGTGGAACACGAAACTTCTACATCCATTTCTATTATTTATCATTCAACAAAATCATCCTCATGTCGGGCAGAAGAAAATTTTTAGCAGACAGTTCCCGCATAGCTGCGGGCAGTGTACTGCTATCAGGGTTATCAAACAATGTTTTTGCTTTTCATAAAAAAAATTTCTCCACCGCCGATCAGTTGAATATTGGCGCAATTGGTGTTAACGGAATGGGATGGTCTGATACCAAATCCATGATGAAAATTCCTGGCGTAAACCTGGTAGCTATTTGCGATGTTGATAAAAATGTTATCGATAAAAGATTGGTAGACCTCGCCGGAATGAACGTTGATGCATCAAAAGTGAAAACCTACACTGATTATCGAAAACTATTGGAGAATAAAGATATTGATGCCGTGATAATAGGTACGCCCGATCATTGGCATTGCCTCATAATGGTAGATGCGTGCCGTGCAGGAAAGCACGTATATGTTGAAAAACCTATAGGTAATTCCATTGCGGAATGTAATGCGATGGTGGCCGCTCAAAAAAAATACAATAAAGTAGTGCAGGTTGGTCAGTGGCAAAGAAGCCAGCAACATTTCAGAGATGCTATAGCGTTTGTGCATTCCGGTCAGTTGGGCAATATAAGAACTGCCAAAGTTTGGTGTTACCAGGGATGGATGAAACCTGCTATTGTTCAACCTGATTCTGCTGCGCCAGCAGGGGTAGATTATAAAGCGTGGCTGGGGCCTGCTCCCACAAAACCTTTTAATGCCAGCCGGTTTCATTTCAACTTCCGGTGGTTTTGGGACTATGCAGGGGGATTGATGACCGACTGGGGAGTGCACCTGCTGGATTATGCTTTATTTGGGATGCAGGCAGATGTTCCCAAAACTGTTATGGCATTGGGCGGAAAATTTGCATATCCTGAATTGGCACAGGAAACACCTGATACACTTACTACTTTGTATGAATTTGAAAAATTTAACCTGGTATGGGATCATGCCATGGGGATTGATAATGGCCAGTACGGAAGAGACCATGGAATAGCTTTTGTGGGCAATAATGCTACGCTTGTGCTTGACCGTGGGGGATGGGAAGTAATGGAAGAAAAGAATTCAAAAAACAAGGTGAGCAAACCTAAGGTTGATCGCTCCGACAATGGGCTGGATAAACATACAGAGAATTTTGTTTCGGCCATACGCTCGGGTAAGATGGAGGATCTGAATGCTTCCATACAGGTGGGTGCGGATGTGGCCATAGTAGCCCAAATGGGTAACATTGCTTTCAGGAGTGGTAAAAGGTTGGCATGGGACAAAAGCAAAGGGAAGTTTACGGATGAAGAAGTGAATAAAACATATTTTGCTAAAGAATACCACAACGGATACAAAATTCCGGTGATATAATATAACTGCAATAAAAAAGAGAAAATGTTGTATTCATCATATAACATTTTCTCTTTTGCCATTAAGGCTGGTCAACGGCATGTTGACAAACCTGATTATTAATAACGTCCACGGTTACCGCCGCCATTGCTGCTGCCAGCAAAAGAGCGTCTTCCGCCACCGCCGCCATTATTGCTACGCTCTTCGCGTGGCTTAGCTTCGGTTACAGTGATAGCACGTCCTTCTACAACACCCTTGTCTAACTCAGCGATAGCTTTCTTAGCTTCTTCATCGTTAGGCATTTCAACAAAACCAAATCCACGGCTACGGCCTGTGAACTTATCGGTAATAATTCTGGCTGAAGATACTTCTCCGTATTCTTCAAAAAAAGCTTTTAAGTCTTCATCAACAACGTTGAAGCTTAAATTTGAAACATAAATGTTCATTAAAAAAGAAATTAAATTAAAAAATGAAATCTGAGACAACAGGGGGAGTAAAGAAGACTGAACTATTAGCAGAAGATTGC
Organism: Agriterribacter sp.; assembly: GCA_047600465.1. Taxonomy (GTDB): domain Bacteria; phylum Bacteroidota; class Bacteroidia; order Chitinophagales; family Chitinophagaceae; genus Agriterribacter. The sequence continues at coordinate 6,802 of JASGKU010000002.1, read as the reverse complement.
GTAGCAGATTGAATCGATTCTTTTCCGGAACTGTACAAACTCAAATTTTGACGCCGCAAATATACCTCTTATTTACTTCCCTACCTATTTAATTTCAAAGGTTTTGTCTTTTATCCGGTATTTAACAATTGAATTACTTTTCAGTAAATGCAGCACCTGCTACAGAAAGTATTTTAGTAGTATATCTTGCATGTAAAATGGCAGCAGCATGTATCCTTTAATTATTTATTGCTATGATGCATATTGTAGTTGGTGTTATGCATTTAGTGCCATTATAAGCAGGGTGGATCGTGAATACAGGAACTATCTGAATGTTGAAGTGCTCTCGGGTGGAATGATTTTACCTGCAAAGCCCACGCCAATTGCAGTGATGGCTGCTTTTATGCATGATACAGATAAAAAAGTTCAGGCATCAACCGGCGTTAGTTTCGGTAAAGATTATCTATGGCACCTGGAGCATTCAGAGGATAGTGACTGGTATCCTAATTCAGAAAAGCCTGCTATAGCCATGTGTGTGTTTAAGGAATATTTTCCTTCTATGGGTGTACAGTTTGCCGCAGATTTGCAGTATGCCCTCCATTTTGAAGGAAGAGATTTGTGTGATGATGAAGCATACAGGCATTTATTAGAGATATATCATATACCTGCTGAAGACTTTTATAAAAAACTGCACAGCATGGAATACAAAGAAAGAGCATATGAAGAATTTGCTGTTTGCAAGCAACTACAGGTTACAGGATTCCCTGCCGTGTTTCTGCAGATTGCCGATAACAAGATACACGCTATAGCCGAAGGCTATACGGATTATGATACCGTAAAAGACAGGATTGAACAGGTACTGAAGGATTTGATACTTGCTCACCGCCAGTAACCCTGCGGTGGGTATTTTACATTAATATTTCAGAAAAGTGCAACGCTCGGAGGTAGTTCTATGTCACTATTTGCTATAAAGCTATTATCTATTGTTTCGGGCAATGAAAATACAAGCGTATATATTGGCATTTTTGTTTTTGGTAATGGCATGTAAAAAAGACACTGCCTCTGATAACCAGGCGCCTGCATCTCCCGCATTAATATTTGTAAAAACCAAACAGAGCAATAATACTTCGGTTCTCAACAAAAATATTTACGCCGAAACGGGTGAAATTAAAACAAGAATAAGTTACAAGAATTTCAGTTCAGGATTAATAGGCGCTCAAACAGATTATTTATATGAAGGCGGCAACCTTATCCAGGTAGATGATATGGTTGATTATTCAAGCAGTACTGCTACGGCACAATACGCTTACAGTCGCGTACTATTTGATTACACAAATGGACATATAGTTCAACGGAATAATTATTTGAAAACCGGTGATCAATATGATTTAAAATCTTTTGCAGTTTTTGAATATAATGCACAAGGCTTGCCACAAAAAGAAACCCGCTATAGCGCTGATGGGGCATTCACCGGTTACAGTGTATATGAGTATGCTGCTGATGGAAATGTAGCAATTTCCAGCGAATTCGGTATAAATAACAACAGTGCCACACCGGTTTTAATGGTAAAGTATACTTACCTGCACGATTTGTACAATAACCCGTATAAAAAGATATACAACCTCATTGAAAATATTCCTTTCTCAGTTAATACAAATAACATCATTCAAACCACAGTTATAAATTATAATAGCAACGGTTCTCCTCAAACGAGTGTATCTAAAACCACTTACACCTATAATGAAAAAGCTTATCCTGTTTACATGAACGAAAACGGAAATGAATTTTTGCTGGAGTATAAATAAAATAGCTTTGCAGTAAACGAACTTAGCTTGCCAATAATGAATTATTTCTTTTAGGTTTGCCGGAATTATAGCGGCTACATAACGACCATCTTAAGATCAGCATACATGCAAGGCTCTGCTTCGTCATCTTCGGTTTCTTCTTCAAAAGTAATAGTTGCATTCGCGGTTATTTATATTGTATGGGGCTCAACCTATTTCTTCATTCGCATTGCTGTGCAGGCAATGCCGGTAGCGGTAATGGGTAGTCTTCGGTTTATTATTGCAGGTATATTGATGTTGTTTTTTTGCTTTACACAAAAGGAGAAAATATTTGTATGGAAAGATATATTGCCGGCTTTTTTCACAGGTTTATTGCTTTTATATATTGGTAACGGTGCCGTTGCTATAGCTGAACTACATTTAACAAGCTCATTAGTAGCAGTTTTTATTGCATCATCACCGGTATGGTTTGTAATGTTGGATTATAGTAAATGGAAAGAAAATTTCTCAAGCCGTAAAACCATAGCAGGATTGATTTTAGGTTTTGCCGGCATTATTTTATTATTCAGCGATAATCTTCGGCATGCATTTTCCTCCACAACCGATAAATGGGAGCTGATTTCCTTAGGTGTTTTAACCATTGGCTCTATTGCCTGGGCAGGAGGTTCTTTATATGGTAAGTACAAGCCAACCAGTTTTTCCGGACCGCTAAACTCCGGTTGGCAGATGATGGGCGCAGGATTAGCTTATGCTATTACTGGATTTATAAGGAATGATTGGAATGGCTTTCAATGGCAGCATGTTTCTCTTTCAGCATGGGGTGCCGTATTGTACCTGGTTATAATGGGATCATTGGTTGGTTATAGTTGCTTTGTGTGGCTGTTAAAAGTGCGCCCGGCTACACAGGTAAGTACACATGCCTATGTAAACCCTGTAGTGGCGGTTTTGTTGGGTGTGTTTTTTGCAAGTGAAATAATTACTATTAAACAAATGATAGGGCTGGCTGTAATATTAAGCGGAGTGTTATTGGTGAATCTTGCAAAACTAAAAAAGTAGAAGCCGTGCTTTACCAATCCTTATCAGGCTGACCTGCCACCGGATTTTTCTTCATTGCTTTTTCCTGTAATTTCTTTTCCTGTTCTTCAAGCGCCTTCAACAACTGTTGCACCTGTTGCTGATTTAATTTATTTTGTTTGGGCTTAGGTTGATTTTCTTTTTGTTCTTTTTTCTGGTTTTGTTTTTGCTCCTGTTGTTGTTCCTGCTGCTTCTTTTCATTCAATGCTCTTTGCAGATTTTCCCTGGTTAGAGAATCTACAGGATTAAGACGGAGTGATTGTTTGTAAGACTCAATGCTTTCTTCCAGTTTCTTTTGTTGCGTAAGCGCTACTCCTTTATTATAATATAATTCAGAACGTAGTTTTTTGTCATCTGTTTTCTTTGCAGCCTCTTCATATACCTTAGCAGCTTCTTCAAACTTTTTGTCCTTAAACAAAGCATTACCCATGTTATATGATGCAATTACATTTCCAGGTTCTTTATCCAAAGCCTGTTTGTAGGCTGCTGCCGCTTTATCGTATTGCTGAAGCCGATAAGCCTCATTTCCTTTATTAATAAGATTGTTGGATTGCTGCGCATGAACAGAAATGGCAAGCAATAGGAGTGTTATATGAAAAATTGTTTTTTTCATGGGCGGTAAGATTTTTTTCGGTCGGAAATAAATAACTCACCCGTTAAGCCAATTAATGCTAAAATTAAAAACCACTGAAAAAAACTTCTATAGTTCAATAAACTATTGTCTTTAATAGTTTTTTGTTCCATTGATGCTATTTGTTCAGTCAATTTTTCTACAATTCCATCTATATCGTTCAATTGCTGGTACACGCCATTTGCTTCATGTGCAATATTCATCAGCTCCTGTTCATTCAGTTTTGAAATAATCACATTGCCCTGCAGGTCCCTTTTGCTTTCGGCTGTAATGGGATTTAAGATCGGAGAACCTTCAGTAGTACCTACTCCAATCGTGTTAACAACAACGCCGTTCTCAGAAAGTTGTTTGGTTGTTTTCATGGCATTTTCATCATGATCTTCCCCGTCTGTAATAAGCAAGATGGCTTTATACTTTTTGTCTTTAGTGCTGAAACTGCTATTGCACAAACGTAATGCGTCTCCTATAACCGTGCCCTGGGTTGGAACCGCATCAGGGCTTGCATTATTGATGTATATCTTCGCGGCAACATGATCCGCAGTCAAAGGCATTTGCAGGTAAGCTCTTCCCGCAAAAATTACTAATCCTATCCTGTCGTTCTGCAACTGATCCATCAGCTTATTGGCCAATTGTTTTGCCCTGTCTAAGCGGCTTGGCTTCACATCCTGCGCCAGCATACTTTTGCTAACATCCAGCGCTATCATAATGTCAATGCCCTGCCTGGTACTGTTCTCTACCTGTGTAGCTGATTGAAGGTTGGCAACTCCTATTACCAGCAGCATAAAAGAACCAATAACAATGCAAAAGCGGATAAGAAACCTTTTGGGTAGAAAATTTTTGGTGAGCTGATATACCAGTTTTTCATCGCCAATTTTTTTGGACGTTTTCTTCTTCCATCTTAGTACCGCTGTAAATAACAATACAATGATAGGAACCAGCAGGAGGAGTAATAAATGTTCTGTATGTTCGAATCTAAACAAAGTGTATTTTATATTTTACTTAAAGCTGGAAAGTCAATTGTGAATGTTCAATGGTGAAAGGGGGATTAACATCTGATTTCACTTCTTAAAGAATTTTTTCTTTTTTATCTATTCTCAAATATTCACTATTGACTATTCACCATTCACTATACAAACCTTCTGCCAGATATTTTTCCTTACATTTTTCCTTCAAAAAATCCCATCTGTTTAAGAATGCCTTTCAGAATATTCTCCCGAATCTTAACCATATCCACATTTTCATCGGTAGATTCAAGATTCAAAACAAAAAAATAGGGATGCCTGTTTTCTTCAATCCAACCTACTACCCATCCAATAGAATGATTTTCTTTATTAAATCCCCAACCGGTTTTGTAACTGAGCTTATAGTTGCTATTGTCTTCCTGCAACATCATGTTTTTTACCGTTTCCTGTATGCCTTTTTGAAAAGGTAGCTTATCAAAATACAGTTTTTTTACAAGTCCTAATTCTTCATCCGGTGATATTTGCAAAGAATTATCAAGCCAGAAAGAATCAACCGCATTCCCGATTTTCATATTCCCATAGCTGAGCGTATCTAACCATTTTTGCATAGTTGGTTTACCAATCCGTCTTGCTATTTCCTGGAAATGTGGAACAGAAGAATATTTGAATGCTTTTGCAAGCGTTAAATCCTGGTTCCAGTTTTTATTAGGTCTTTCAACACCATCCCACTTAATAATGGTGCTATCGCTGGTAAGTACACCGGTTTGTAAAGCAATTAAGGAATTTACAATTTTGAAAGTAGAAGCAGGAAGATAATGAGCAGTATCTCTTTTAAGGTTATATATTTTAAATTCTCCGCGACCATTGTCAAACAAGGCAAAACATCCATCTGCTTTATTATCTGTAAAATATTTTTTTAGTGATTCGTCTTCCGAAACATTGTTTGAAGAGCAGGAATATAGAAAACTGATAAATATTAGTGCAAGAATTGAGAGACTTTTTTTCATTATACTGTGATTGGTGCGTTATGATTTTTTAAATTATTTGTAATGATCAATTAGATTTCAATACGCCAAGTGATTTGCCCACTTTTGTAAAAGCCGCTATTGCTTTATCAAGATGATGCTGTTCATGCGCGGCACTTAATTGAACACGGATACGCGCCTGCCCCTTTGCCACTACCGGAAAGAAAAACCCTATTACGTAAATGCCTTCTTCTAATAGTTGTGCTGCCATCTTTTGAGCAAGTACAGCATCATACAGCATAATAGGCACAATAGGATGATCACCTGGTTTAATATCAAAACCTGCTTCTGTCATTTTTGTTCTGAAATATTTTGTATTCCACTCCAGTTTATCGCGCAGTGTAGTTGTTTCACTCAGCATATCCAACACGGCTATAGATGCTCCTACAATACTCGGCGCCACTGTATTTGAAAAAAGATATGGGCGTGATCGTTGACGGAGCATTTCTATTATTTCTTTTCGTCCACTGGTAAAACCGCCGGAAGCCCCGCCAAGCGCTTTACCCAGCGTACCAGTAATGATATCTATTTTGCCCATTACACCTCTGTACTCATGAGTGCCTCTACCTGTTTTCCCTAAAAATCCACTTGAATGACATTCGTCAATCATCACTGCAGCATCATATTTATCTGCTAATTCACTTATCTTATCCAGTTGAGCAATAGTGCCATCCATGCTAAAAGAACCATCTGTAACAATAATGCGGCTGCGTGCAGACTGTGCTTCTTTTAATTTTTCTTCCAGGTCAGCCATATCATTATGACTGTACCTGAAGCGCTGCGCTTTACAAAGTCGTACACCATCTATAATAGAAGCGTGGTTAAGCGCATCTGATATAATAGCATCTTTATCATCAAAAAGCGGTTCAAAAACGCCTCCATTCGCATCAAAGGCAGCCGCATATAATATGGTATCTTCTGTGCCCAGGAATCGGGATATTTTTTGTTCTAACTCTTTATGAATATCCTGCGTGCCGCAAATAAACCGAACACTGCTCAACCCATATCCCCTGCTATCGATATATTTTTTTGCCGCCGCAATAACCTGCGGATGAGACGACAGCCCAAGATAATTGTTCGCACATAGGTTGATAACTGATTGTACCCCATCTTTACCAGGAATACTTACTTCAATATCTGCGCCCTGCGGACTTTCAATAACGCGTTCTGTTTTATAAAGCCCATTATTCTTTATCTCTTCCAGTTCCAGACCAATGCGTTCTGTAAATTTTTCATTCATATGATTATTTTGCGCTACAAACCTACGTGGTTTTTAAAAATGTTCTTCTTATAATTCCACAAGTTTATTAAGAATCAATCAAACACTTTTGGGAATCCTTAACAACT
>JASGKU010000001.1:0-1780200 GCA_047600465.1 Agriterribacter sp. | reverse complement strand
ATGTATTGCTAAGGTTAGAGGAAACACGATAGAATCCGAACAGCACCTATTGTACATTAATCGCTTTCAAATTATTAAAGCAGATACAATTATTTAAACGGAAATGCCCTACATTTGCCGTCCCTTAAAAATCGTGCTGCCCGGGTGGCGAAATTGGTAGACGCACTACTTTGAGGTGGTAGCGCTGGCAACGGCGTGCTGGTTCAAATCCAGTCTCGGGCACATTGGACGAGCCCTGCTTTAGTAAGCAGGGTTTTTTATTTATAGCTTCTCTAAAATATAGTAAGTCGGGGAACAGCTTGATTTTTTTATGCACTTAACATTTGAATTACTATTAAGCTTCTGTTGCCACGCCTGCCTGTCCGGTAGGCAAACCCTTGTACTGCAGCAATTCTATTTGGCTTCGCTTTGCTTCAGTTGTTGGTGAAAACACACAACAACGGCGACACTGCATCCAACACCAATACATGAAGTATAAGCCTTCAAGCTTTACCAATCTGTAAAAATCTGCCATGATACTGTTTACAATCCTTCTGATTACTAAACGGTCACATATTTACCAGAAACCAATTAATATATAATAATGTCAATAAGGATTATAACAAAATCATTCGTTCTCCGAAGAGTCTGCCTGCGTTTAGCCGTGTGCGGTAGGTGGTGATTCTTGGGTAGGCGGAGCGTAAGAATATGAGTTTAGATTTTTTAATATCACCTGACTATTATCTGTAACCGCAACGTCCCTTTGCTTGTCACAATGCTTTGCATAAGGAGAGATTGCGGAGAAGCAAGAGTGCATAGAAAACTCAGGAAACAGCCGCCTTTAATTTTTCAAAATGTCCAGTTTATCTCTTACAAGATCAGAGACCGCTGTTATAGCCGGGGGGAAGACTTTGCGAAGATCAATTTCGTTACTGTGAAGGAGGTTATTTTTTAAAGTAGACATGAAGACATTCTTGATCTCGGTGGCGAGGTTAATTTTACAAATACCTCTTGCGATAGCCTGCCTGAGGCTTTCAGCAGGGATGCCAGATCCGCCGTGTAATACAAGAGCGGCATCAGCCACCAGGTTTATTTCCTGCAAACGCTCAAGGTCGAGCTTAGGTTCCTCCGTATAAAATCCGTGAGCAGACCCGATGGCAACAGCCAGTGCATGTACACCCGTTTGTTCAACAAAGTATTTTGCTTCTCCAGGATCAGTAAACCCCATTTTTTGTTTTGATTGTCCAAGCTTTGCAATATAACCGAGCTCGGCTTCCACATTTGCATTGTAAGTTGCTGCCATATTTACTACCATTTTTGTGACAGCTATATTTTCATCAAGCGGTTTTTCACTGGCGTCTATCATCACAGAATCAAAACCTGCCTGCAAACAATCTTTTACAAGTTCAATGGAATCTCCGTGATCCAAATGGATCCAGCCTTCCACCTCATACTCGCAAAGCGCCGTCCTTGCCATGCTTACCGCGGTTTCAAGTCCAATATATTCTATAGAGCTCCTGGTTAGTTGAAGAATAACGGGTTGTTTTGCTGCAGAGGCTGCGAGCATAATCCCCTTTAATGTTTCGTAATTATAAAAGTTGGTTGCCAGAAGAGATGCTTTTATTTGCTGCATACCCTTCAGCTTTTCTGTCATGCTATTTTTCCGCATATCCAAATCGTTCTTTTGCCGTCTCAAATATTTTCCGTTTATCATTAAAGGCGCTGGTACCTCCGGCGGCTGTGGTAGAAACTGCTCCGATAATGTTGCCAAATTCCTGGCAGGTTTGCAAGGATTGATTTTGTATGAATTTGTACACAAAGCCAGCATTAAAACTGTCTCCGGCGCCAATCGCATCTATCACGTTTTCATTTAAAAAGGCAGGTTGAAAAAAAGATTTTCCGCGGGTAAAAACAGTTGATCCCGTTTTGCCTTGCTTAACAACCACCATATTGGAAAAATCTTCAATGCTGGCAACGGCCTCATGAATAGTACAACATCCGGTGATATGTAAAATCTCCGTTTCATTGGGAAGAAAAATATCTACATGGGGTAAGATATCCTGCAGATCTATATCCCATTTTTCCGCCGGATCCCATTGCATATCAAATGAAGTGGTTAGTCCGTGGCTCTTTGCTTTTCTGAATATTTTACCAATATCTTTTTGAATTCCCTTCTGTATAAAAAAAGAGGAGAAGTGCAAGTGAGAAGACTGCTGCACCATATCCCAGTCAATATCTTCCGCTTTCAGATCTTCCATCGCTCCGGGATGCGTGATCATTGCCCGGTCTGTTCCGAAATTTAATACAACGGTAGCCCCTGTTCGCAGGTCTTCCTGTTGTTTTATACCGTCGGTATCTACTCCTTTTAACTCCAGCGCACGTATCACCATATCTCCAAAAACATCTTTACCCAGCTTTCCCTGAAAACTCACCCTTGCGCCAAGGCTGCTTACGTTGCTGGCAAATATGGCGGCTGAGCTTCCCAATGTAATGTTCATCTGCCTTGCAAGTATTTCTTTGCCGATTTCCGGCAATGAGTCATTCCCATTTAAAATGATATCGATATTAAGTTCTCCTATAACCGAAACATCAAACTTTTTCATCAGCTATTCTTTTATGCAAGCCTACGTGATTTTCACTGATTACAAAAAAGGAAATGGATAAATTGTGACACCTTTCACCACTCTTGTTATCGTTGCTGTTTCTGAAGGATTATCGGGCTGGAGTCCAAATTCCAGGCATTTATAAAATCCCAGGATCTGTGCAGGCAGTACACTGCAAACCGATAAAAATTCTTCGTCTACCCTTGTACCGTTAGTTGACAGTTCTATTGACAGGTCAACATCCAGGTTCTTATTAATCTTTTCAGTAATAGCTATCGTGAATAACCCCTTTTCGCCGGCAGCAATAGATTTAACAAGATCCTGCTCATAGCGGTGTACATACTCATTATTCGAAAACAGGTAAACCAGCAGCGTATCTGCATTGATGACAGCCTTAGGACCATGCCTGAAACCAAGAAAAGAATCAAATTTGCAAATCACTTTTCCAGCTGTAAGTTCCTGCAGTTTAAGATCAGCTTCATTCGCCGCAGCCCTGAGTGGGCCTGAGCCAAGAAAGACCGCCCGCTGGAAACCGAGCTTTGCAACCGATCTCAATTTGTTGGCATAATCATTAAAAATATGCGCTGCATATTCTGTCAATTGGATCACAGTTGATTTCAGCGCTTCCAATTCTTCAATTCTTGATATCAACAAACCGGTGAGCAACATGGCTGTAAAACTACCCGTCATCACAAGGCTCTGATCGTCTCCTTCCGGTGGCAGCAGAAATACAAAAGAAGGGTTGTTGCTTTTGGCAGATGCCAGTTTCCCATCCGGGTTACATGTTATAATAAGATGAAAAACGTTTTCGCACAGTTCGTTGGCGAGATTAAAAGCCGCCACACTTTCCGGGCTGTCGCCCGAACGCGCAAATGAGATCAGTAAAGTAACCTTGCCCATAAAATAATGGGCAGGATGCGAGATGAGATCTGTGGTTGCTATTGCAACAGTATAGTGACCTGTATTTTTTTGAAACGCTCCCTGGAGCGCGTTGCCAATAAAGGCTGATGTGCCGGCACCTGTAAGAATTACGTTTAGCGACGAATGCTGGTAAGCTTTGGAAAGAAAAGCGGACAGTGCTTCTTTCTTTTCATTAAGCAATCGCCATGTGTCCAGCCAAAGCTGTGGTTGCTGTGCGATTTCCCTGGCAGTGTGGTGTGCCCCCCACCCTTTTAACTCCCCGTCTTCAAAGCCTGGAAACCGTTGAGTATGGCTGTTTCTGTTCTTCACATCCGATCCGTCAGGTAAATTTAATTTCATTTCATTTCTTTATTCTCCCCGAAAATAGATATTTCCTTTCTAAATTGAATATTTTTCCAATTTTAATTTCAAAACGTGTTTTTATTATTTTTAAATAATGCTATGAAAACATTATTTTTACCTGCCAATAAAATGTTTGTTTATGAGAAAAGCGGGTGATAAATCCACTGTTCAAAGGCGCGTACTCATCCTTGACCAGTTGCAGAAGGAAGGGCAGGTTGATGTGCCGTCACTCAGCAAAACACTCAACGTAAGTGAGGTTACTATAAGAAATGATTTAAAAAGACTGGAGCAGAAAAATGCACTCATTCGTGCAAGGGGTGGCGCTTTTAAAATAGAAAGAGTTGGTATTGACTTCACTATTTCGGATAAAAACAAACAACACAACGAGCAAAAAGTGCGGATTGGGAAAGCTGCGGCGGGCTTGATTGAAGAAGGAGATACCATTATACTGGATTCGGGCACTACAACACTGGAGATAGCAAAAAATCTTTCTGCACTTGAAGAACTAACCGTTATTACAAATGCGCTTAATATCGCCAACCAATTGGCGGAACATCCAAAAGCAAATGTTATTATACCTGGGGGATTTTTACGAAAGAACTCTCTTTCCCTCATCGGAAGTACGGCAGAAGAAAGTTTTAAAAACTATTTCTGCGATAAGCTTTTTCTTGCCGTAGATGGCTTTAGTGTTGTTTACGGACTTTCTACGCCAAACGTGGAGGAAGCTCATCTAAACAGAATGATGATGTCTATTTCAAAACAGGTGATTGTGGTGGCAGATTCCAGTAAATTTCTTAAAAGAAGTTTTGCCTTTATTGCACCCATTACTGATATTGATGTGCTGATCACCGATAGTGGTATTCCAGAAGAAGACCAGAAAAAACTGGAAGGTGCAGGTATTAAAGTAATCATTGCCTGATGTTTTAATCGCCCCAAATTGCAAGGCCACCCTTATTGCTGCTCTATATTAATTCAACCGATCTCGCCATTTTGAAGAAACCGAAAGACTTGTTCCTTTTTTTATCTGAATGCATAATTATTTAACCAAAACGAAAGGTTACGAAATTATTTATTTTTCATTTCCTAATTTTTACTTACATTCGTCCTGATCTTCATATTTTAATAACATTTCGCAATTCCCGGAACAAACAACTAAAACAACTGTTATGAAAATCCTTGGGCTTATTATTTTTCAAGTGCTTATACTCCTGCAATTGGGATATTCCCAAAATAAGGTTGTTACAGGCAGGGTTACAGATGAATCCAGCGCGGCACCTTTGCCTGGCGTATCGGTTTCGGTCAAAGGTTCCAAAGCCGGAACGACTACCGGTGCCGATGGAAATTTTTCCATTGAGGCTTCAGCAAAAGCTACACTTGTGTTCTCGTTTGTGGGATACACCAGTAAAGAAATGCCGGTGAATGGGCGCTCTGTAGTGGATATTACGTTAGTAAACGAAAACGCAGCACTCAATGAAGTGGTGGTAGTTGGGTATGGAAAGGAAAAGAAAGTGAACCTGATTGGTTCGGTAGCTACAGTATCGAGTAAAGATATTGTATCTGCGCCGGTATCAAGTGTATCCAACGCACTCGCTGGAAGGCTTCCGGGAGCAATTGTGCAGCAAAGATCCGGTGAACCGGGTGCAGACGCGGCTTCTATCCTGATCCGGGGATCGGCCACATTCGGCAATACTTCGCCGCTGGTAATTATTGATGGCATTCCTGGGCGTGATGCGAATACCAACCAAACTACCAACGATTATGGTGGGCAGATTATTGACAAGAGCGCCGGGCGTGATTTAAACTCCATTAACCCGGAAGATATTGAAAGTATAAGTATCTTAAAAGACGCATCAGCAGCTATATATGGAGCAAGAGCCGCCAACGGTGTAATTCTTATTACTACCAAACGTGGTAAAACCGATAATCCCGCCAATTTCAATTATTCTTTTTATACAGGTATACTTACTCCAACCTCCTTACCTAAAATGGCGGATGCGGCAACTTATGCACAGATGTTGCGGGAAATGGAAACCTATAAAGGCATTGATCCGGCTAACCAGCGATTTTCTGCAGAAGATGTAGAGAAATTTAAATCGGGTAAATATCCATGGACACATCCTAACAGTGATTGGTTTGCATTGAGCCTGAAAGATCATAGCCGTACACAAAATCATAACTTTTCTGTTAACGGCGGCACTAAAACAGTTAACTATTTCGTGTCTTTTGGAACCCAGTATGCGGATGGTATCTATAAGGATGATAATGCCAAAAAGTTTAACCGCTATAATCTCAGGGCAAATGTTGATATCAAAATCAATAAGTACCTGAATGTAGGATTGGATGTAGACGGTTCGCAGGAAAACAGGTATGGACCATCGCTTGATGCCCAGACAATATTTAACGTAATTAACCAGAATAAGCCCACAAGCATGGCTATATTTCCAAACGGACTTCCTGGTACCGGAGCCTTTGGTGCATCTTACAACCCCATACTCCGATCAACCTTAGACGGTGGATTTGATGATGACAAACGTTACCGCGCTAATAATAAAATCAACGCTGTTCTAAGAATACCCGGTGTAGAAGGATTATCAGTATCCAGCTATTTTGCATACGATGTGTTCTTTAGCAAAAGAAAATATTTTGATCATCCTGTTACGGGTTATTCATTTGACAGAGCAGGTTACCTGGCTGCAGGCAACGATGGAAGCCAGGACGGATCTGCTTTTCTTGTTCCTGCTTCAGATGGTTACGACCCGCAACTCACCAATTCTTTTAATAATACCGGCGCCAAAACTTTTAATGCCAGGGTGAACTATGATAAAACGATTAATGATGTGCATAACATAAGTGCATTCGTTGCTTACGAATCTTCTGAGTCTAACAGTAATGGCATCACTGCTTTCCGCAGGTATTTCAACAGCACTCAACTTCCTTATTTATTTGCTGGAGGAGACGACCTGAAGGATAATTCGGAATATGTTAGTCTTGATGCACGCATCAATTATTTCGGAAGAATCAGTTACAACTATAAACAAACCTATTTATTGCAGTTTGCCTTCCGGAGAGATGGCTCTTTACGCTTCGCTAAAGAAAATCGCTGGGGCAATTTCCCAAGCGTATTAGCCGGTTGGGTTGTTTCAAACGAAAAATTCTGGAAAGACAATGTGCAATTGATGGATTATCTTAAACTGAAGGCTTCCTGGGGTAAACTGGGTAACGACCTGGTACCTCCGTTTCAATACCTCGCTTCTTATGCCTATGGTTCAGGTGGCGTATTTGGATCATCTAATACCTACCTCCCCGGACTTTACCAGTCTAATGCGCCAAACCCAATGATTACCTGGGAAGTAGCCAATGTGTATAACGTTGGATTTGAATCCCAGTTTTTCCAGCACAGGTTAACCTTGAATGCAGATTTCTTTTATCAAAGAAGAAATAATATCCTGGTTACAAGAAATGCTTCTGTTCCCAGTTTCACAGGTCTTGTATTGCCTGATCAGAATTTCGGGATAGTTGAAAACAGGGGATTTGAAATTGAGCTAGGTTACAGCGGAAGGGCTGGAAAAGATTTCTCCTATTCTATAAACGGCAATGTTGCCTTTGCACGCAATAAGATCATTGATTTTGATGAAGCCCCGGCGACAGTGCCCTGGCAAACACTTACAGGCCATCCCATGGGTGCATCACTGTTGTATGAATCTGCAGGTATTTTCCGCGACCAGGCCCAGGTGGATAATACCCCACACGTTCCGGGCGCCATACCTGGAGACGTGATCATCAAAGACCAGAATAAAGATGGTGTAATTGATTCAGATGACAGGATTGTATACGACAAGACCACAAACCCAGAGCTCACTTACGGGATTTCAGTTAACCTGCGTTACAAAGGTTTTGGGCTAAGTGCATTGGTGAACGGAGCAGGAGCTTCATGGGTGAGAATGCTGGGTTCGCAACAGGGATCAGCAGGTGATTATTACCAATTTTCTGCAGATGGAAGATGGACACCGGATAATATCGATGCAAAGAAACCCAGGGCCTACGATGGATCGGCTACATACTGGAGGGGCACACATGTTACTGATATGGAATACCAGAATCAGTATTATGCACGCTTGAAAAATGTTCAGCTCAGTTATACTGTTCCAAGATCGGTTTTAAAACTGAATGTGATCAAGGACGTACAGGTATATGTAACCGGCGAAAACCTGTTTTTGATTTATTCTTCCAAAGACAGGATCTGGGATCCTGAATTCAGTGGTGTAAGAGATAATTACCCATTGATGAAGGTTTTTTCATTCGGCGCAAGATTTTCTTTTCAGTAAAAATTTATAACAAAGACCATGAAACAATATAAATACAACCTGATCTTTTTGTCGTTCCTGCTGATATTTTCAGCGTGCAATAAATCCATTTTAGACAAAACGCCACAGGACCAATATTCTGAAACCGTACTCTGGTCCGACATCGGGCTGGTAGATTCTTACCTGGTTGATACGTATCATTCAACATCCATTGGTTTTACACAGAATATGCTTTCGTCTGTTACCGATGAAGCGCATTCTACTTTTGATCATGGAGCCGAAGTATATGTACAAGGCAATATAACAAAAGACAACACTGCGGTATGGGCTGTAAATGAATATGGCATTCCATCGTGGAATACTTATTTTTCAACCATTCAAAAGCTTAATACCCTCATCGCCAGGATTGATGCAGTGGCAGACGCCTATCCTGAATCAGAAAAAGCTGCTGTAAAGGAACGCGCAGATGTGATGAAAGGCGAAGCGTATTTTCTCAGGGCATTTTGTTACACTCAATTGCTCAGAATGTATGGTGGTGTGCCTATTTTAAAACAACCACTTGCCTTAAACGACGATTTTAGTACCATTGCGCGGGGAAGCTTTGAAGAAACAGTTGCCTTTATAACAGAAGATTGCGACCTGGCTTTTGGACTGCTTTTACCTTCTGCCAGCACAGCAACAGGAAGAGCATCAAAAGGCGCTGCACTCGCACTAAAATCAAGAGCGCTTTTGTTTGCTGCAAGCGATCTCACCGCAGACGGTACAGCAGCCAATAAATATGTGGGGTATGAAAGCGCCGACAGAACAGCGTTGTGGACTGCAGCAAAGAATGCAGCTAAAGCAGTAATTGATTTAGGCGATTATGCACTGGAAGATTTTGGTGCACCTGATAAAGCTGCGGTAGCAACCAATTATTTCAACTTTTTTAAAGCAAAAGACCTTTCAAGCAGCGAAGTGATCTGGGGAAAGAAGTATGCGCTGTCAACCGGAGATAAAAACATGGTTAACCAATGGAATGGCGGCAACGGATGGGCGTTGTGGGCAAGCAATGCTCCTACACAGAATTTAGTTGATGCCTATGAAATGGAAGATGGCACTAATTTCTTCGACCATTTCCAGGTGAATGGCAGCGGTAATTATGTTAACACTTCTACTACTTTTCATAATCCCAATCCATATTATAACAGAGACCCAAGATTTTATGGATCAATATTATATGATAGTGCACGCTGGATGCCACGAACACCGGGATTGCAGGCGATTGATCCAACCGGTGTTTACGACAGGCGCACCAGAATTGTAATATCGGGTGGAACAGAAGTTTCAAAAAGTTTCGGGCTCGATACCAGGCTGGGTCCTGTATCTGGTTTTAACGGAAGCTTTACCGGCTATGTAATGAAAAAAATGCTGGATAATACTATTGATGCGAGTGTTCAATCAAACGACAATGTGTGGATTGAAATGAGGTATGCAGAAATATTATTGAACTATGCAGAAGCCGCTCTTGCGCTTGGTGAAACAGGTGTTGCTATCGATTATATCAATATGATCAGGAACCGCGCAGGCTTACCCGATTTTACAGGAGATATTACCAATGCATTAAGATATGAAAGAAGAGTAGAATTGGTTTTTGAAAACCACCGCTGGTATGATGTAAGAAGATGGAAAATTCTTGACCAGGCACTGGTAGATGCCAAAGGTATGGATATCACAGAAACCACTACAGATGGTAACAGCGTAACCGTATGGAAGCAGATCCAGGTGGAATCAAGGATGGCCGATGAGCGGATGTATTGGTTGCCTATTTCTTCGGATGAAATAAGAAAAGCACCACAGTTAGAGCAGAACCCTGGATATTAATATTGATTTTCGTTAAATGGGCATTTTTGGGGAAATTGAAAAATAAATGACCAGGAAAAATCATGCATAGACGGGAAGTAATAAAGGATCTTTTTCTTGTAGCAGGCGCTTTTGTACTCGCACCTTCCTGCAGACCGAAAGACAATAAAGCAGCTATAACGCTGAAGCATATGCGCATTACTGTCGATGAAGAACAATTGCTCAGCAACATCGCATCGGCAATTATTCCTAGATCTGATACGCCTGACGCTGGAGAATTAGGCTGTCATTTATTTACGTTGAAGATGCTGGACGATTGTTACGAAAAAGAAACACAGGAAAGTTTTGTAAAGGGTTTGAACGCGCTTGATGCATATGCAGCACAAAAGTTCAATAATCCATTTATAAAGTGTACACTGCAACAGCAGCAGCAAATACTAAACGACGCGGAAGAAGGCAAAACGGATCAAAAAATAATTGCGGCTTTTTATGAAGTGATGAAAGACAGGACCATACAGGGATACCTGACTTCAAAATATGTTTTGACCAATATTAATAAATACGAGTTCATTCCGTCTGTTAAATACAACGGGTATGCTCCGGTAACCCTTTAAACAGCGTAAGAATGGGCGATATAGATAATGGTTCTGTTAAAGATCGTACGTTCGATACCATTGTTATCGGATCAGGAATGAGCGGAGGCTGGGCTGCCAAAGAGTTTACCGAAAAAGGTTTTAAAACCCTGGTGCTTGAAAGAGGCAGAGATGTGCAGCACATAAAAGATTATCCTACAGCCAATATGTTTCCTTATGAGTTTGAGCACCGCGGTGAAATGCCCTTGGATGTTCAGAAAGCAAACCCCATTGTTAACCGTTGTTATGTGTTTAAAGAAGATGCTGCACATTTTTTGGTTAAAGATGCAGAACATCCCTATGTGCAGGAAAAACCTTTCGACTGGATCCGTGGCTACCAGGTCGGTGGCAAGTCGCTCATGTGGGCCAAAGCCACGCAACGATGGAGCAATTTTGATTATGAAGGTCCTGTAAGAGATGGGTTTGCTGTTGATTGGCCCATCAGGTATGAAGATATGGCGCCATGGTATAGTCACGTAGAGAAGTTTGCAGGTATTGCGGGCAATAAAGACGGGCTGGCGCAATTACCGGATGGCGAATTTTTGCCGGCTTTCCCTCTCAATGCGGTGGAAGATTATTTCAGAAAACAATTGAATGAAAAATATCAGCACCGTCATGTAATAAGTGAACGTGTGGCACATTTAACCAAACCCAACCCTATCCATCTTGAACAGGGGCGTGCTCAGTGTATGAGCCGTGATCTTTGCCAGCGTGGTTGCCCCTTAGGTGGGTATTTCAGCAGCAACTCCTCTACCCTTCCGTGGGCAGCCCGCACCGGAAAATTAACGCTGCGTCCTTTTTCTGTAGTGCATTCTGTTATCTATGATGACAAAAAAGGTAAAGCAACCGGTGTTCGCGTAATAGATACCAATACAAAAAAAGATATCGAGTTCTATGCGAAGGTCATTTTTGTAAATGCGGGCGCTTTAAACACTAACCTGGTGTTATTAAATTCAATTTCTGCAAGGTTTGCGCAGGGATTAGGAAACGATAATGGATTGATGGGAAAATTTGTCGCCTTCCACAATTACAGTGCACGAATCAGCGCACAATATGATGGCTTAAAAGAATTTACTACCGTTGGCACTAACCCGGCCGGAGGTGGCTATATGCCAAGGTTCAGAAATTTATTTAAACAGGAAACCAATTTCCTGCGTGGATATGCTGCAGGATTTTCTGCATATAGAAGCAAAGATGTAGACAGCTCCGGCACAGGTGCAGGGTTAAAAGAAAGATTGCTCCACCCAAAACTGGGTCCCTGGAGAATAGGTTCTCACATGATGGGTGAAACCATCCCGAAGGAAACCAACTACGTAAGTCTCGACAAAACACAAAAAGATCAGTGGGGCATTCCGTTGTTGAAGATAGCTGTTGAATACGATGACAATGATCACAAAATGAAACAGGATTATTTTGATCAGTTCACGGAGATGCTCACCGCAACCGGTTTTGTCGATATTAAAACCCATAGTTCTGATCAAAATCCAGGTCTTGATATACACGAGATGGGTGGCGTAAGAATGGGTAGAGATCCAAAGACTTCTCTGCTTAATAAGTGGAACCAACTCCATAGCTGTCAGAATGTATATGTGACCGATGGCGCATGCATGACATCCACATCAACACAAAATCCATCGTTGACCTATATGGCACTTACTGCCAGAGCCGTTGATCATGCGGTACAGGAATGTAAAAAAGGAAATCTGTAATCACTCTATATTAAAAGAATATCATGATGAAAAAATATTATTTAGCGGTGATTGTTCTCTTTCACGCATTATTGGTTTTTAAAGGGCAGGCACAGCAAAATCAATTGTTTCCTGAGAAGCGCTTGTTGCCTGTGCCACAACAGGTATCCTTCTCAGATCAGCATGTTGTGTTGGATGATACTTGGTCTATATCAAATGGCAATATCTCCGCCACTGATCCTGCTTTACACAGCCTGGTATCGGAGCTTAAAGCACGTTTTGGAATCGGTATATCAAAAAGCAAAAACGCGGCGGGAAGTAAATCAATTGTATTAAAGCTTCAACCCGGTTCAGTAAATATCGGTACTACTATCGACACAAACCGCACAGCATTACAAAAACAAGCTTACCGGTTAACGCTGCAGCAGCAAAACATCGTCATCACGGCCAATGCACCACAAGGATTATTTTATGGCGTGCAAACCTTATTGCAATCCTTACAAATGTTCAACGATAAAACTTATTTTACAACAGGTGAAATAGTAGATTGGCCGGATATGGATCTGCGGGTAATCTATTGGGATGATGCGCATCATCTTGAGCGGTTAGATGCAATGAAAAGGGCGATTAAACAGGCAGCATATTACAAAATTAGCGGATTCGCGTTAAAACTGGAAGGACATTTTGAATTTAAGTCTGCACCATCCATCGTTGAGCCCTACGCCTATTCAGCAAAAGAGTTTCAGGAGTTGACCGATTATGCAAGATCATTGTATGTAGAGTTGATTCCTTACCTGGATGCGCCGGCACATATCGCCTTTATCTTAAAACATCCTGCTTATAAAGACCTGAGAGCATTTCCTAATTCCAATTATGATCTAAGCGTTGTAAACCCCAAAGCCGATACGTTGATAGTAAACATGATGGAAGATCTTTTTGCTGCCAACAAAGGAGGTAAATACGTGATATTTTCTACAGATGAAGCCTACTATACCGGCAAAGCACCGGGCGATAAAAAACGTGCAGCAGCATTAGGCAGCAATGGTAAATTATTAGCAGAATACATCACCAGGATCGGGAATCAATTGTATAAGAAAGGCAGGAAGTCGATCATCTGGACAGAGTTTCCGATGGAGAAAGAAGACATCAACAGAATTCCTTCTCATATTATCAGCGGCGTGTATAATGGAGAGTGGGCATCTACCATAAAGGAACATGGCATGCGACAGATGATTTATACCTCTACCCAGGGTGTTGAACCGCTGTTCCCAACCTATTATCCGCTTGCGCCAAAAGAACTTTTTAAAGATTCACTTACCGCTACCGATGATGAAGAGGCGCAGGGAATATTAGCAAAAGGACGTGTAGGAGAAATGCTGGGAGAAATCACTAAAACTATCGGGGAGCATAAATCTGACTTTATGGGTGTATTTGTTGCAGGTTGGGCCGATGCGGGATTAAACCCCGAAACATTTTGGTTGGGCTATGCCACTGGTGCAGCAGCCGGATGGAAAAGTAAGGCTACCACTGCACCGGATCTAACAGACAGGTTCTATGCTTCTTTTTATGGCAATAATGTGCAGATGGATAAAGTTTACCGTTTGCTCAGCACACAGGCAGAATTCTGGGGCAGAAGCTGGCAGTGGAAACCTTCTGATAATCGCGCTCCTATTTTTGGATATTCTGCAGCAGTGTATGAAACGCCGAAGCCGGCAAAAGATCAAACCTTACCGTTGCTGCCGGTTCCATCCTTAACGGATTTATCTTTAAAGACCGATTGGAACAACCGTAATTCAGTTTTATTAGAGGATGTGGAAAAATTTTTGAAAGAGAATACGGAATTGATGGATCTGTTGCAGGACAATGTAGCAGCTGTTGACTTTAGTCGATACAACCTGCAGGTGCTTCAATCCGTAGCATTGCTTTGCCGTCAGAACCTGCAAATGTTGCTGGGTTTAAAAAAAGCAAATGATTTTCTGAAGATAGCCGGACAAACCGTTGCTGGCAATGCCTCTTCTGCGGTTGCCATGATAGATGCAGCGGTGGACGAAATAAAAGAGATCCGCAAAGAGCGCAATGAGGTTTTACAATCCGTAACAGCTACGTGGTACCAGGAATGGTTTCCCAAAGTAGCAGAAGCGAACGGGCGAAAATTTCTCCACCAGGTAGACGATGTAAAAGATCATTATCCTGATAGAACAATAGACATGAGTTATCTTGTGTATCGCCAGTTAAAATATCCGCTGGGCAAATGGGCAGAAGAAATACTGTCTGCAAGAAACCAGTTCGCAAAGCAGCACAATTTGCCGGAAAGAACGGAAGTATTCAATTGGGAAAGTATAAAGGATTAAAAAATCAACAATGGATGTCAGCAGGCAGCAGCATCGTTTGTTTTCATTAGATGATCTTACAGAGATGACTTCCGTCAGTAGTATTGCGTTATCGCCGGAAGGAAATCAACTGGTTTGTGTTGTAACTACCATTGTGAATGATCAGTACAAAGATGAAATAACCTTAATTGACCTGTCAACAGGAGAACAAAAATCAGTGGCGCAAGGTTCATCACCTCAATGGTCACCCGATGGTAAGTCTATTGCTTTTATCGGCGATAACAACGGAGTTGTTTTTCTCTCCATCTATGATCTCAAGCTTCATCAGGTAAAGACGATGGTGAAAGTCTATGCTTCAGATTATTTCATCGATCATTATGCCATGCAGAATTTCTGCTGGTCGCCTGATGGTAATTCTATCGCCTACGTAAGCGCTGCACCGCTGGAAGAAAATAACCAGGTTCAGATTGTAGCGACCGATCTCCTATACAAAACAAAGGGTGGTAGAGGAAGAAATGGCTATGCAGGCAAAGCCCTCTCACAAATCTGGTTATTGAACATCAAGGAAAACACGAACCACCGGGTTTTTGAAAGTGCATACCACGAACATTCCATTTCATTTTCATCAAACGGAAAGGAGCTCTGCTTCATTAGTAACAGAAGCGGCCATCCTGATCTGAATCAATGGAGTGATGTATTTACCGTTGAGATTGAAACGGGCAAGGTTAAACGCATTTCATCAGAAAAGGGTTCTGCCTTTCAGCCTTGCTGGTCTCCGGATGGAAAATACATTGCCTACATGGGGATCACAAATGAATTAAGTACCAACGATAGTCTGGCGGAGGATACACAACTATATATCGTTCCTTCTACCGGAGGTAGTGCAGTTTGTCTCACACGCATACTTGATAGAAGAGTGGAGCAGCTTTGCTGGGAAAACAATAGCAAGAGCATCTTTTTTACGGTAGGCGACAAGGGAAATATCCACTTATACAAAGTATCGCCGGCAACAGGTGATCTTGAATCCATTATCGCCCGCACAGGAAAATTGCTTGAATATAGTGTCAGCAGTGACGGTAAAAACATAGTATACATTTTTACCGATAGCACACACCGCCCGGAAATATTTGTGTACGACCTTGCCGTCAAACAGGGCACACAACTAACGCATTTCAATAAAAGGTTGGATACATGCGGCTTTCAGCCATCAGAAACATTTTGGTACAAAAGTTTTGATGAATGTGAAATACAGGGTTGGATCATCAAGCCATCACATTTTGATGAGCAAAAAAAGTACCCGCTTATACTTGTTATACACGGCGGTCCGCATAATATGTTTGGGTACGAGTTTGAAGACCGCATGCAATTACTTTCCGCCAGAGGCTATGCTGTATTCTTTATCAATCCAAGGGGCAGCAGTGGTTATGGACAGGCTTTCTCAAATGGCACACTGAATGCCTGGGGAGAAGGAGATTACAAAGACCTGATGACAGGTGTAGACCACATCATCAAACAACATCCATGGGTAGACGAAGAAAGACTTGGCGTAACCGGACAGAGTTATGGAGGTTATATGACCAACAGGATCATAACAAAAACAAAAAGGTTTAAAGCGGCAGTTGCTGATGGAAGCATTAGTAATCTTATCAGTTTTGCGGGCACTTCGCTGTATCATTCTTTAATGGAATCAGAATTTCAGGGATCTGTATACAATAACTATGAAGTATTGTGGAATTGTTCTCCGCTAAAAGATATTAAAAAGGCATCCACACCTGTATTGTTGCTGCATGGAGAAACAGATAATGAGGTTCCTGTATCCCAGGCGGAAGAAATGTATATAGCGCTGAAAAGACTTGGCGTAGAAACGGAGTTGGTTATTTACAGGGGTGAAGGACATGGATGGAGGCCTGATCTCTCCCCTGCTAACAGGAAAGATCTATTAAAACGCATGATCGCTTGGTTTGATAAACATCTTATATAAACTTACCCGGATGAACATAAAAAAAGGATGGCTCAGTTTTGTAATTATCCATGTAATATTTATGGGGGTTTGGGGAGCATTGGTAGAGCTCCCGGAAAAAAACGGGTTCCCTGCCACTTTAGGTTATGTGGTGTGGGCATTAACAATGATTCCCGCTGCAGTTGTAGCGTTGATCATCAATAAATGGAAATTAGAATTTGACAGGCGCTCCATTTTCTGGGGTTGCCTTGCAGGACTTTTGGGCGCTATCGGGCAACTGGTGCTTTTTTTTACTTTAAGAATAGCGCCGGCTTATCTCGTCTTTCCGTTGCTTTCTTTAACTCCTGTGGTAACCATTTTGATGGCAGTGTTTTTATTAAAAGAAAAAACAGGGCGCATGGGTTGGTTGGGCATATTGATCGCCATTATTTCCATTTTGTTGTTGTCTTATCAGCCAAAGGGTGAGCAGCATGTTAGCGGTTATGCGTGGATGTTACTGGCTGCCATCCCGTTATTAGCTTGGGGAGCACAGGGCTATGTGATGCGGTTTGCCAACGAAACAATGAAAGCCGAAAGCATTTTCTTTTACATGACCATAAGCTCGGTTGCACTCATACCTGTAGCACTGATGATGACAGATTTTTCGCAGCCCATTAATTGGGGTTTTAAAGGGCCATATCTCGCTGCACTCATCCAGATCTTAAATGCCTTTGGCGCCCTGTGCCTGGTATATGCTTTCCGTTACGGGAAGGCCATTATCATCGCTCCAATGACAACAGCCCTTTCACCGGTACTTACAGTGGTACTCTCTCTCAGCATGTATGCAGTTATTCCGCATCCTGTAATCATTGCCGGTATGTTACTCGCCATAGTATCAGCATTGCTGATGGGTTTTGAGGAAACAAAAAATATGTAGGATGCTGATGAGCAAACCGGATTGTTAAAACAAATACAATTTAATTTGTACTCAACATTACAAACTGCGAATGCTGTCATGGATGTATAGTTATCACATAGAAAATAAATTACTCTGACTCCGGATAAATATAATAATTTTTAAATCCATAGCACTCATTTCAATTATAACTGAAATACAAAAAAATCAGCGAATTGACTCCATTATGAAGCACCACCACAAAAAATGCGCCGGCATATAGTCTGAAATAATTATTACTTACTCCTCTCCCACTCCACGCCTTCATATAAGCTCTTCCAAACCCCAACTATGCCAATTCTTCTCTTTATCTTTACTTAACCATGCACTCATCTTTTCTATCTACCATACAATCATACACCAACTTTTCAGACGCTGAAGCAGCTTACCTGATGTCTTTTTTTCATGAGCGGCATTATAAGCGCAATGAGGTTTTATTGCAGGAAGGAAAAGTTGCGCATGAAGCGTTCTTTATTGTAAAGGGTGCTTTAAGGCAATACATCATTACGGAAGAAGGAGTAGAAAAAACCTGTAATTTTTGTTTTGAAAATGAATTTCTAACTGATCTCGAAAGCTTTTCACGCCAATCAAGGGCTGCAGCAAGTATTGTAGCGCTTGAACCAACCACCTGCCTGGCGATTACTTGTACCGGGCTTGTAGAAGCGATAAAAACATCACCGGCATCTGCAGAAATGTTTAGAATAATAGTGGAGAATGTTGCCACGGAAAATATCCGCAGAACAAAATCTTTACTTTCTCTTTCTCCTGAAAAACAGTTTGAAGAATTGTTGCAGCACAAACCTGAAATCTTTCAGCGGGTATCTCAGCGCCATATTGCACAATACCTCGGAATAGCACCTGAAAGTTTAAGCCGGATCCGTAAACGATTAATGACTCCACAAAAATCTTAACCCAGATCATCTTTTTGACGCAGTTGCCGTAATAGCTTTGTGTAAACAAAACGAAAGTAATGCAAACCATTTTAGGCGCAGGCGGCGATATAAGCAGACTACTCGCAAAGGAACTAAAAAATTTTACCAACAAAATAAGGCTGGTAGCCCGCAATCCCAAACAGGTAAACGGCGATGACGAGCTTTTTCCGGCAGACCTGCTCAATGCAGATGACATTCGAAGGGCAGTAAAAGGTTCGGATGTGGTTTACCTTACAGCGGGGTTACAGTATAACATCAAGATATGGCAAAAACAGTGGCCCATCATTATGGAAAATGTACTGAATGCCTGCATGGAAGAGCAATGCAAATTTGTTTTTTTTGATAACGTGTATCTCTATGATAAAAGTGCTATCCCCAACATGACGGAAGATAGTCCTGTCAACCCTCCATCCCAAAAAGGAAAAGTGAGGGCGCAGTTGGTTAGGATGATTGAAGCTGCAATAGCAAATAAAGGATTAAAAGCAATCATTGCACGAAGCGCTGATTTTTATGGACCAGGTGCACACAATGGCATCCTGAATGTGCTTGTTACCGATAACTATGCAAAAGGAAAAAGCGCCAACTGGCAATCCGATGCCGGTAAAATTCATAGTCTTACCTATGCGCCTGATGCAGCAAAAGCAACTGCCATCCTGGGCAATACGGAATCTGCTTATAACCAGGTTTGGCACTTGCCAACATCCCCCGAAAAACTCAATGGCAAACAATTGATTGAAATTGCAGCCAAAATAGCAAATCGTAAACCTTCGTTCATGCTATTATCACCTTTTATGCTTTCGCTGCTCGGTTTATTTTCAAGACAATTAAAAGAGCTGGTTGAAATGCAGTATCAAAATAACCAGGATTATTTTTTTAATAGTGAGAAATTCAATAAAACGTTTCAATTCACACCAACATCATATGAAGCGGGCATTCAGGAGACGCTGAACTATGCCAGGGTATAAATATTAATATCAGCGTCTTCTTGCAAATACTGAAACATTTTTAATCTGGAGCTAGTGTGCTCAACCTGGCTGTGAACATATTTCCTGAGGTTGAAAATACATTTCCTCCACTCAGTAACTTTCGCCCGCTGCATGCAATAATTAAATTTTTCATTGTCTTTGACGTCTCCAAAGAATACAACGCGGGGACTTGTTAAGATGATAACAACATTTTAAACAAAAGAGATAATACGCATACAAAGAAAAAAAGCAAATACACCTATCACCTTTCAGTATAACCGTGTACCAGAAATAATGCATTCTACTGATGCTGCTGTATTGCGCCCGGGATAAAACTTACTTTTCCGATTACCAACAATTTGGGATGGGCGCCGGCGTTAACTTTTGCGAAAGCAATGATAACTCGCCATTTAAAACAACACTTTTAATAGCTATGCAAACTACGTTGTTTCATTTACACGGTGACATATTAGCACCTGCTAACGCAAATGAATGTGGCAATGCAAAAAACGCGCAGTTGGTTTTATGCTTTGCATCAAAAGAAAAACTAAACAACCCAGGCTCCTACGCTTCCATCAGGAAACATTTTCCCAGCGCGCAAATTGCCATGTGCAGTACCGCGGGAGAAATATTCCAGGAGTCTGTGCAGGATGACTCCCTGATAGCGGCAGCGCTTCATTTTGACAGTACGGGAATAGAAACAGCGACAGTAAATATATTTGAACATGCCGGTAGTTACGAAGCTGCGCAGGCAGCAGTTAAAAAATTGCCACAACATAACCTGTCCTATATACTCGTATTTTCTGATGGCAGCACTGTAAATGGAAGCGAGTTGGTAAAAGGTTTAAACGATGCCGTGGAAGATAGAATCCTCATTACAGGAGGTCTTGCAGGAGATGGCGTAAACTTTGTTTCAACGCTGGTAGGCTTAAACCGCCAGCCATCGAATGGCAATATTGTAGTTATTGGTTTTTATGGAGAAAAAATTTCGGTTACGCATGGTTCGCATGGCGGATGGGATACTTTTTGCGCAAAGAGAAGTAACCCGTTCTTCGGGAAACAAACTTTTTGAAATAGATGCAAAAAATGCCTTGGAATTATATATGCGCTACCTCGGGCCCGCCGATGCAGAAAAACTACCGGGCTCTGCGTTGCTGTTTCCTTTGTCTGTAATCACTCCGGGAAGCCCGATGCCTGTTATAAGAACTATTCTTTCCATAGATAAAGAAGAGAACAGTATGACCTTTGCAGGAGATATTCCTGAAAGGTCAAAGGTTCGTTTTATGAGGGCCAACTTTGACAAACTCAACGCCGCTGCAGCCAAAGCCGCACAACAAACGCTGGAAGGAAAAAACACTAAACCCGATTTTTCATTGCTTGTAAGTTGTGTAGGACGTAAGCTTATCCTTGGCGACAGGATTGACGAAGAAGTGGAAGCCGTAATTGAAACACTTGGCGATAAAACGCCTGTAGCCGGATTCTATTCGTATGGAGAAATCTCTCCATTTAATGAAGGCGGGAATTGCCGATTACACAACCAAACCATGACCATCACCTCCTTTTATGAACTTTCATAAGCTATTAAACAAGCAGGTTGCTAAATTTCTTCCCGAAGCGCTGCAGCAGCACCCGGAACTGAAGCATTTTTTGAATGCCGTAAGTACCTCATATAAAGATTTTGAGAGAGACGCAATGCTTGTAGAAAGGGCATTTACGATCAGCGAAGAAGAATATGCTGAAATCAACAATAAGCTTAAACATGAAGCCATTGTCAAAAAACAATCAATTGAAAAATTAAAAGAGGTTATTGGAACGATTACTGGCAATGAGAAAAGAAATAATAGTGAGGATCTGCTGGTAATTGCCCGTTACGTCAGTCAACAGGTGAATAAAAGGAAAAAGGCAGAGCAGATCTTTACATCACTGGTTAGGAATATGCAAAGCGCCGTTTTACTGGAGGATGAGTTTCGCAATGTTGTATCTACAAACCAGCATTTTTGTCACTTATTCAATTTACCCCAGGCCCCTTCGGATCTGCAAGGAAAAGATTCAAGCCATATTGCTGAAGAAAGTAAAATGATTTTTAAAGACCCGCGCAAATTTGTGGCGGATGTTGACGAAATACTTAGAAATAAACAACTTGTAACGGGTGAAATACTTGAGCTTACTGATGGCCGGTTTCTGCAAAGAGATTATATCCCCATCTCTTTAGACGGAAAATATAAAGGACACTTTTGGAGCTACGTTGATATTACAGCCAAAAAGAAAGTACAGGACGTTATTGAGAAAAGTGAGCTTACCAACAGGCTGATTATGAATTCTGCGTTAGACGCCATTGTTATTGTAAATGACAGGGGCATCATTACCTTCTGGAACCCCCAGGCCGAAAAAATATTTGGACGAACAAAAGCAGAAGCAACCGGAAATCAAATTGCCGAAATAATTATTCCCGAACGATTCAGAGCTGTTTATGAAAAGAGTATGGCTCATTACCATACAACAGGCGAAATACCCGTGTTGGATAAAATTATTGAATTAACTGCCATTAACAGATACAATGTTGAATTTCCTGTAGAGTTTTCTATTATCCCGGTAAAACAGGAAACAGGCATGTTTTTTTGTGCATTTATCAGGGACATCTCAGAAAGAAAAAAAACGGAGCAGGCACTAAAAGCAAGCCAGGAACTTTGGCAGTTTGCACTGGAAGGTGCTGGTGATGGCGTATGGGATTACGACTATGAAAAAGATGAAATATTTTTTTCAAGGCAGTATAAAAAAATGTTGGGGTATGAAGACTATGAGTTTAAAAACGAAACGCAGGAGTGGCTCAGCAGGGTGCACCCTGAGGATCAGCACATCATAAAAAAAGACGATAAAGACTATCTCAATAACTGCATTAACGCTCACCAGAGAGAATACCGGATAAAACACAAAAACGGTGAGTATCTATGGATACTGGATCGGGGAATGGTAGTTGATCGTACCGCCACCGGGCAACCAAAAAGAATTATTGGCACACATACTGATATTACAGATAGAAAAAGGGCAGAAGATGAATACCGGAGAATTTCAGTAGTGGCCAGTGCCAATCAAAATGGCGTTGTGTTTACCGATGCAATGGGCAAGATTTTCTGGAGCAATGAAGGATTTTCAAAAATTACCGGATTTTCTCAAGAGGAGATTATCGGGAAGACTCCGCTTGAATTGTGTGAAGGTCCATTAAGTAAAAGCGATGCTTTACAAGTTATGATAAACGCTTTTTTTAGCGGGCTTTCTTTCGATGTGGAGCTCATTCATTACAGGAAAGACAAAACTACTTTTTGGGGAAGGGTTGCCGGGCAGGCCATTATAAATGCCGAAGGTAAAGTGAACCAGTATTTTGCCATCATCGAAAATATTTCTGAAGAAAAAGAAGTAGAGCGTAAACTTAAGCAATACGATGAGCGACTGAAACTAGCATTAACAAATGTGGGAGATAATTATTGGGAGTATGATTTCACCAGCGGAAAAACCAATTTCTCCAATAATGTTAATGAGCTCCTTGGGTTTGAACCGGATGAGTATGAAGACATGGGCGCCTTATGGCAGGAAAGAGTTCATCCGGATGACAAAGCCCTTCTTACGGAAAATGAAAAAAATTATAAGCTGGGATTAATTGAGCATCATACCAATGAATACAGGGTAATTCATAAGGATGGTAAAATAAGATGGGTATACGACAGAGGAGTGGTAACGGAGCGAGACGAGAACGGAAAACCACTTGTAACGGTAGGTACGCATATAGACATTACGGAAAGAAAACTTTCAGAGCAAACCATCAGAATAAGAGAAGAAAAATACCGGAGTATTATTGCCAACATGAACCTTGGAATGCTGGAAGTGGATAACTGCGAAATAATTCAGTTTGCCAACCAGAGTTTTTGCAACATGAGTGGGCTTGCCTTAAACGAGCTGTTGGGTAAAAACGCCTCTACATTATTTGCTAAATGGGGTAATGAAGACCTATTGGCAGAAAAAAATAAAATGCGCCGGAAAGGAATTTCTGACGCCTATGAAATTTCTGTAAAAAATAAAAAAGGAGAAGTTAAATGGTGGCTCATCAGTGGCGCGCCGCGGTACAACGATGATGGCGAGCTGCTGGGATCTATTGGCATACACCTGGACATCACCAAACAAAAATTATTGGAGCAGGAATTACTTCACGCCAGAGAACAGGCAGAATCTTCCGCCAATGCCAAGCAAACTTTCCTGGCCAATATGAGCCATGAAATAAGAACGCCCATGAACGCAATTTTAGGCATGACTAACCAACTCGCTAAAACCGAACTTAGCAAAGAGCAGCGTTTTTATCTAAGTACGGTTCACTCAGCCGCAGATAATTTGCTGATCATTATCAATGACATACTTGATCTAAGTAAAATTGATGCGGGGAAATTAACGTTGGAAAAAATCGGATTCGAGCCGAAAACAGTAATGAGAAGGGTAATGCAGGTGATGATGCACCGGGCGGAAGAGAAAGGACTGAATTTTACTAATTCGTTTTGTGATTCCAGATTATCGCCTGTTTTGCTTGGAGACCCTTACCGGCTTAATCAGGTACTGTTGAATTTGATCAGCAATGCGATTAAGTTTACAGATAAAGGAACTGTTGACGTGACCTGCACGGTACTTGCCGATACACCCCATCAACAAACGATAGAAATCACGGTAACGGATACCGGAATTGGTATGGAAGAAGCTTTTGCTAAAAACCTGTTTGAAAAATTTTCGCAGGAAGACAGTTCTGTTATTCGCAAATACGGCGGAACCGGACTGGGCATGAGTATCTGCAAAGAACTGGTGGAACTGATGAAGGGTAAAATAAATGTAAAGAGCAAAAAAGGAATAGGTACATCAATTTATGTTGTTATAGATTTTGAAAAAGGCGCTGTGGCCAATCTGCCGTCTAAAGAAACCGGGGTGATCGATAGCCGCTTGCTCAAGGGGGCAAAAATTTTGGTAACAGATGACAATGAAATAAACCAATTGGTAGCAGCCACAATATTGCGTAATTATGGTGCCGAGATTACCAAGGCCTACAACGGAGCTGAAGCGTTGGAAAAAATATCTACTATGGCATTTGATATTGTGCTGATGGATATTCAGATGCCTGTAATGGACGGAATTGAAGCCACCAAAATAATAAAGTCAACATCCAGAAACCTTCCGGTGATAGCGCTTACGGCCTTTGCCATAGAAGGCGACAATCAAAAATGTATTGACGCCGGTATGAATGATTATTTATCCAAACCATTTCAGGAAAGCCAGTTGGTGAATATCGTTTGTAAATGGCTGAGCAAATCGGCGTAACTACAAATACGCCTGAAGCCGTAAAACAAGCAATGCATATTCATCCAAACTCTCTGGATTACGATACTTCCCCGCCTTATATCTATTGAGCTGGAACGAACGGATTCGCGTCTCCGGAAAATAATACAACCAAAGAAATTGATACGCCAAATCAAGATTAGCTCGCAATAAATAACTATTTTTCACCCGAAAGAAAATATATGAAGAAGATAGGATTTTTATCGTTTGGGCATTGGGCTAATCATCCGGCTTATAAAGCACGTACAGCAAGTGACACCTTATTACAGTCTATTGATCTGGCTGTTGCTGCCGAAGCAATGGGTTTAGACGGTGCTTATTTTCGGGTACATCATTTTGCGGCTCAGTTAGCATCACCCTTTCCGTTGCTTTCGGCAATCGGAGCCAAAACAAGTAAAATAGAAATTGGAACGGGTGTGATTGATATGCGTTATGAAAATCCATTGTATATGGTGGAAGATGCAGGAGCTGCGGATTTAATTTCGCAAGGGCGATTGCAATTGGGAATCAGCAGAGGTTCGCCGGAACAGGTAATAGAAGGGTGGCGCTATTTTGGATACGAACCAGCTACAGGAGAAACCGATGCAGACATGGGACGTCGCAAAGCCTTGCAATTCCTTGAACAGTTAAAAGGTGTTGGCTTTGCGCAACCTAACCCATATCCCATGTTCCCGAATCCACCAGGTTTGTTGCGTTTGGAACCATATTCACCAGGATTGCGCGAACGCATCTGGTGGGGAGCCGCTTCTAATGCCACAGCAGTTTGGGCAGCCGAAAATGGAATGAATCTCCAGAGCTCTACCTTAAAATTCGATGAAAGTGGCAAACCTTTCCATATTCAGCAAGCCGAACAGATCAGGCTATATAAAGAAGCATGGAAAAAAGCAGGACATAGTCGCGAACCGAGAATTTCGGTTAGTCGCTCCATTTTTGCATTGGTAACGGAACAAGACCATTATTACTTTGGGCAGGAAACCAGCCGAACAGATAAAATTGGAATGATTGAACAGGACAAACGCGCTATTTTTGGAAGAAGTTATGCAGCCGAGCCAGATCAGCTCATCAAAGAACTGGCAGAGGATGAAGCTATCCAGGAAGCAGACACAATCCTTTTGACCATACCTAACACGTTAGGTGTTGATTACAATATACACGTTCTGTCTTCTATATTGGAGCATGTAGCACCAGGATTAGGTTGGCGTTAAATTAAAAGAGCTGGTTGAAATGCAGTATCAAAGCAACCAGGATTATTTTTTTAACAGTGAAAAATTCAACACAGCATTTCACTTTACTCCAACATCGTATGAAGCAGGTATTTGCCAAAGGCTTGAATATGCTAAAAGACCGTCGAATAAAAATTGAGGTTTGGGTATTGTGGCACGTAAGGTTTTCCATCCGGTCTTATATACTTCTGCAATTCTAAATCATCTTATCTGCGAGAGCGTTTACTTCGGACATACAATAGCGTTAGCTATTTATTCGTACTTACAGGATTCAACTTATCGTAAAATTCCCAAGGAATTATACCATCCCCTCCAACTCCTGAAAACAACACTGGGCCTATATTACAACACTTATTTTAAAGTATGCATTAACGTTAGTAGTAACATCCTATATGCTACTAAATAGTTACTTATAATTTTAAAAAATAATGTTGAAGAATAATTAAATGATACAAAAGCTGTTATACATTTGTATTGTTATCACCCCAACTAGTCACTCAATATCGCCAGTAATCTTTTTTATCTAACATAACATTCAAGGCCATACGCTAATCCTTAAACCTTATCACCAGGAATTTCCAGGGAGAACACCTTATTTATTTCTATGAGAAACCTGCAAAAAAGCCTACAAAAAACACTTCGGGTGGCGTAAGTTTTTTACTAGCCCAGATAATACATTCCTGAAACTTTGGAAAATCGTAAATCGTGTTAAGCCCGGATTGTCTAATCCGGGTTTTTTTATTCTGATTGATCTCATATACTCCTTCCACCTTACTGTCCGGAAATAAACATTCTCTCTCATTTAGCGCCAGAATAATTTTTTGACACATTAGTGTCAGGTGCACCTCTCATTTCTTTTTCAGCTTTGCAGTATCAAATCAATACGGTCTGCAATGAAAAAGGAAACATTACTCATAACAGTTCAAGCTCAGGAAATTTCTTTCTACAAAGCATTGATTGATGTCTGTGAAAGATGTGCAGCGCTTCCAATAATCAGCGACCAAACAGCACCATCCACATCAATAACCGTATCGGAAAATAATTCACTGCAAAAGCTGAGCAATCTGAATAACCAAATCAATTACACATTTTTTAACAATACAAATTTATAATCATGACACACATTACAAACCGGTACGCAGCTACCACTATCGATCAAAAAAAAGGTTTCAGCATTCACTTATTGGTTTTCCTGCTAACAATACCTGCCTTATGGCTTGTATGGTTTTTAGTGGATGGAAACTATCCCTGGCCAGCCTGGAACACTTTAGCCTGGGCAATTGGACTACTCTTTCACTACCTGGGTGTGTATGTTTTTAAAAAGCCCAAAACACGTAGCGCTCTATAAAAACTCATCTTAAAATTTTCAAATAACAATTAAAATAAAAAGTAAAATGAAACATTCAATTGTATCGCTGCTGTCTGCAGCAATGTTACTCTTTGCAGCTTCATCCTGCAGGAAAAATGAAATTACCCCACGTGTTAACTCAAATACCTATGTGCTGGTGCATGGCGCATGGCAGGCTCCTTATGTATGGGATGCTGTTCGTGCCGACCTTGAGAACAAAGGCAATAAGGTGATGGTTGTTGAATTGCCCGGTCATGGTTCCGACACCACGCCCACGTATACACTAACACTGGATGTGTACCGGGATAAAGTGATCAACGCTATTTCACAGGTAAACGGCAAGGTTATACTGGTAGGGCACAGCATGGGCGGAATGGTGATCACCAGTGTAGCAGAAAAAATTCCTTCCAGGATCAGTCAACTGGTGTATATCGGGGCTTTCCTTCCTGCATCAGGACAATCATTGGCTGATCTTGCAATGTCTGATCCCGACTCAAGATTGCACTATTCATTGGTTGAGTCTACCGACCGGTTAACCCTTGATGTAAAACGCGACAGCCTTACCCAGCTCTTTATCAGCGACGGCTCACCTGCTGCTAAAGAAGAAGTGCTTAGCAATTACCGCGCAGAACCAGCTATACCCTTTACCAATAAGGTTGTATTGACCAATGAAAACTTTGGCGCTGTAGGAAAAGTATATATCAAAACATTGCAGGATATAGTGATCTCTCCGGGTCTCCAGGATCGAATGATAGCCGCAGCAGGGATCCAGGTAGTGATGCCGGTTAATACCAGCCACTCTCCTTTTCTTGCTCAACCAAAAGCAGTGGCAGATCTGCTGTTGGAAATCGGACAAGCTTACACTATTGTAACTCCGGGCAAATAATAATAATGGCGATCATAATAATGACCAACCCTGAAAGGGTTGGTCATTTTATTTTAATAAAAAGAACAGTTGAGAACTGAATTGGGCAAAACCGGTAGAATCTTTACATTTGAATACAAACCGGCGATACCCTTACCCAATGAATATATAGCTGCTGGCTTTTCTTTACAGTTAATTCCTTCGCTGGTTTATCCTTGCATGTAGCCTTGAATCTACCACCCTCACTAATTAATATATAAAACAAAAAACGCTATGCTGAGGCTGGCTGTTATATTCATTTTATCCGGCTTGCTGGCTGGTTACCAGGCTGCAGCTCAAGCGCCTTCATCAAACCTGGCAGCAGCATATACTTATTATCATCCAGCTAAAGACAAAACATCCTGGCAACGGTTGAATTTATTGTTGAGTGCTACGTTTATTGTTGTGGTAAAGGAAGGACAGGTTGAACACGACACCTGTTTATATATAGCCGGCCGTTCGTTGGGCTTAAGCAGGTTTCCTGTACTGGCTGAAGGTATTGATGATGTGGCATTGTCGGAACAATCAGGATGGATTGATCTGCAACAACCGGGTACTGCTGTTCAATTGCTTTCAACAACAACAGGTAGAAAACACCTGGAATTACTAATATTACTGGGGGCATATTATGCTTTTGAACCAGGTAGTTATTACAGGTATAAAGACAGTGTTGAATATTATGTAAGCAGGGCGATTGAAGAAAGCAGGTTATTGAGAGAAGACAGGTTGGGAAGGCTCGCACAATGTCTCCTAGCAAAAATATATGTACAGGCAAGCGACAACAAAGGTGATTCTATATTTAATCAGGCAATCAATCAATGCAGAAGCGCCGGCGATAAAGAAACAGAAGCAAGGGCTATTGCTTACCGCGGTATATATGCTGCACCCACACAGGCTACTTTTCAACAAAAACTGACCGATCTGCAAACCGCGGCTGGTTTGTATCACACCACAGGAAACGCAGAAGGGGAAATTAATGTATTGACTGATCTTGGTTACATGCAGATAGTTACCGGACAGTTTGAGAGTGCAAATGACAGTTTTTTGAAAGCACTTGCAGTGGCTGATGCAATACACTACCCGTATACACATTACATTACTGACGCGTTAAGCGTGGCAACAAGTTTCGAGGGTAAATTTGGTGAACCATTTCGCTATACACTGCAAACTATCAAAGTAGCGGAAAGAACCCGTGACAGCATAGGCTGGCCTTATTTTTATAGCCATCTATCAAACTTGTATGATTCAGAGGGGAGGAAAAAGGAATGTTTGGAGATGGCACAAAAGGCAGTAAACCGATTTGTAAGCACACACAATCCATCGGTATACAATATCCTTAATACCGTGGTAGATAACATGTGTAATGAAAACCGCGCAGCAGAGGCACTTGAACTTGTGCTGAATATATCCAAAGCAGTAGGTCCGGCAACAACATTTTCGGACATGTTTACATATCACGATGCACTTGCCGGTTGCTATTTAAGCCTTAATCAGTTGGATGAGACCGAGGCAAATATAAGAACGATGGATTCACTGGAGACGAAAGCCGAAGCGATCAGGGGACCACTCAGCAGAACTATTGTAACTGATATGTATGGACACTTATTTTTTAAGCGTGGGCAATATGAAAAAGCAAGAGCATACTTTGAAAAACATTTCACCCTTACCTCATACGGGCAGGGCACTCTGATAAATAACCTGGGCACGTACCGTTCGCTGATTGCTACTGATTCTGCTCTCGGCGATAATGCATCTGCTGTAGAACATTATAAAAAATATACGGCGCTGCTTGACTCCAATTTTAAAGTGACGAAAATAAGACAAGCGGAAGAACTACAGGTATTGTATGAAACGCAGGAAAAGGAAATCCAGATAACTGCGTTAAACCAGCAGGCAAAACAAACCACACTTGTAAAAAATCTTACCCTTGCCGGTATCGGCGCTGTAATTATCATCGCCGCGTTACTGTACAGGCAGAGCCGGTTAAGAAGAAAAACGAACAATATTATTACACAACAGAATGCGCAATTACAAAGTTTGCTTTCCGATAAAGAATGGTTATTAAAAGAAGTTCATCACAGGGTTAAGAATAACTTACAGATCATCATGAGCCTGTTGAATTCTCAATCAATATATGTTGATGATGATGCTGCACTAATAGCGATCAACGATAGTCAGCGTAGAGTGCAGGCAATATCTCTCATACATCAGAAGCTGTATCAATCCGACAACACTTCTTCCGTTGATATGCCACAGTATATTGATGAGCTGGTGAGTTACCTGCAGGATAGTTTTTATACCGGTAGCCATATGGTAATAGAGCAGGATATCGAACCACTGCAATTGGATGTAACAAAAGCCATTCCGTTGGGATTGATCATCAATGAAGCTGTTGTAAACGCCATCAAGTATGCTTTCCCGGAAAAAAAGAATGGTGTTGTACGCATCAGCCTCGCACATGATGGACCAGATCAATTATTGCTTCGCATAGCGGATAATGGCATAGGGTTACCTCCGGGCGTTGAGGTAGCCCAACAGCATTCCCTGGGGTTTAGTTTAATGCAGGGGTTGACGCGACAGCTGGAAGGCTGCTTTACAATGGAAAGTAATAAAGGGTTGAGTATATCAATCCGTTTCAGTGCTTTAAATAACCACCCGTATGAATAAAAAAGTACTAATAGTAGAAGATGAATTTATAGTAGCCAATGATCTGCGGTTGATATTGAGCGAGGCTGGTTATACAGTAAATGGCATTGCTGCTTCGTACCACGAAGCGGAAAATTGTATTCAACAGGATAAACCCGACCTGGTGCTGCTGGATATAAGATTAAAAGGAAAATCATCCGGCATTGATATTGCCCGGAAATTAAGAACAGATCATATCCCTTTTATTTTTTTATCTGCAAACGCCAATCAATCTATACTGGAAGAAGCAAAAACCACCGAACCATATGGATTTTTAGTGAAGCCATTCCGGAAAAAAGACCTGTTGGTTGCGCTGGAAATTGCCTGGTATCTGCACCAGCATAGCCTTGAATCGAAATTAAGACGTGAGGAACAGTTGCAAAAAAGATTAATGGAAATAAGCGAAGAAACCTTAGATGCCGCGCAGGCATTATGGAAGGTTGCCCGGGACCTGCAACCGCATATCCCATTTGATTTTATTGCTTGCGGCATAAGACCATTGGATGCAAAGCTGTTTACCGACACAGGATATATACGAACTGGTTTTGACGAGTACCAGTATATTGGTGAAAAAGAATTACTGGCCATTTCTGGTTTAAACAAAGCCACTTTTTATGAAACAGTTGCCAATAGTGTGAGCGATAATAGCAGCGGGATTTTTAATTACGAAACAAGACATACAACAATAACCAACTTACTGCAAAGAACAATATTGGAACATCTTCGACTGGAGTCTTATCTCGTTTTTCCTGTGACACTGGGTTATGGATTGTCTGTTCATTATTTCTTTTACAGCCGCAACAGCCATTGCTATACTAAGGAACATATTGCACTGCTCAACAGGTTGAAAGGATGCCTGGAAGAAATAGCCAATAAAACAGTATATGCTGAAACATCTTCGCCGCAGTCAGCTACGGTTTCAAAAAAGCAGGAATCAACAATAGGCAGCAAACCATTTAACGGTATTATCGGCAGTCATCATTTGCTATTGTCTGCATTAGATCAGGCAGCGCAGGTAGCACCCTATGATACATCGGTTTTGATACTGGGTGAAAGCGGCACAGGAAAAGAAAAGGTTGCAGCGTTAATCCACAAGCTATCATTAAGAAATTCAGGCCCCTTTATAAAAGTAAATTGTGCGGCTATTCCCCCTACATTAATAGAATCAGAATTATTCGGGCACGAGAAGGGCGCTTTCACCGGCGCTACAGAAAAAAGAAAAGGGAAATTTGAACTTGCTGATAATGGAACGATTTTCCTGGATGAGATCGGCGAGTTACCACTCTCTATGCAGGTGAAGTTATTACGTGTTTTGCAGGAAAAGGAAATTGAATATGTGGGTGGTAGTACACCGGTGAAGGTAAATATCCGTATAGTGGCTGCTACAAACCGTAACCTGGAAAAAGAAGTAGCAGCACGGAACTTCCGGTTGGATCTCTATTACCGGTTGAATGTGTTTCCAATCACACTGCCCCCACTCCGCGAAAGAAAAGAAGACATCGAAGCGCTGGCAGTTTTTTTTGCTCAAAAATATTGCGCCGCCTGTAATAAGCCTTTCCATGGCATTGCGCATGCTATGATGGAGAAAATGTATGCCTGGCATTGGCCCGGCAATATCCGTGAATTAGAGAACGTAATAGAGCAGTCAGTAGTACTCAACGATGGAAATTCGAAATTACAATTAATGCGGAGTCTCGGTACTGCAGAACCTGTAGCCCTCAATTACACGGACCTCAATACAATGGAAGAGGTAAAACATCGTCAGCAACAAACAGAAAGAGACTATATCTCATCGATAATTAAAAAAGCAAAAGGCCGTATCCGGGGGGTGGGTGGCGCGGCGGAATTACTGAATATTAAACCTACAACCCTCGAATCAAAAATGGCGAAACTTAATATCAAGCGACAGGACTTTACCGAACCTGGTTGAGTTTTAATTTCAAATACATAAACTACGTTTATATAATACCGTTATAATTGTCAATTGTTGACAGACCCACGATTTTTTCGGAGCCTGTAATCATTTTATCCGAAATTTCCGGAGTGTATCCGTCCGATCTTACCAACTCAGTTTTCATTTCATCAATGCAAACAATTTGTTTTTCAAGCGTTTGAATCGTTTGTAATACTACTTTAAGAAGATTGAAGTTAACTGGCACACAAATAGTCAACAAGCAGGAAAACTACTTGTATGACATATTCATCTAAATGGGACGCCACCTCACCCATCAATCCTAAAAGAGGTTTCAGAATTCATCTCATTGCATTTCTGCTCGCTACTCCTGCTATCTGGCTGGTATGGTATTTAACTGATCGCACTTATCCATGGCCGTTATGGTCAACACCGGCATGGGCAATAGGCGTGCTCTTTCATTATCTCGGTGTGTATGTCTTTAAAAAATCAAAGAACAGCTAAATCAATCAACATGAATCAACAACAAAACACATTCAGGCGAATTGTTACCGGTCATGATGCAGCAGGGAAAGCCATCATTATTTCCGATGCACCACCTGTGCATACACAACTGGTAGGTGGTCCGGGCGGTCCTACCTTTTTTGAAGTATGGCACACACTGGAAACCCCTGCTGTAATTTATGCAACGCCGGATGAAGGAAATGAAACCGG
Organism: Agriterribacter sp.; assembly: GCA_047600465.1. GTDB lineage: Bacteria > Bacteroidota > Bacteroidia > Chitinophagales > Chitinophagaceae > Agriterribacter. The sequence continues at coordinate 1,746,618 of JASGKU010000001.1, read as the reverse complement.
ACTGGTGTTACCTCCACCTAAAAAAGGTACCCGGATCCGGGTGATTGAATTTCCTCCCGAAGGCGAAGAGATCCGAAAACTTACCGGTGCTGACGCTGCAGCAAAATTCAAATCAATGGGCGATGAGAAAGCTTCCACCTCTGCAGAAGGAGCGCCTCATCCGCTTATGCATCGTACACAAACTGTTGATTATGGCATTGTACTCGAAGGCGAACTAACGCTGGTGCTGGATCAGGCAGAAACAACTATCGGCGCTGGTGATATAGTGATTCAATGCGGAACAAATCACGCATGGGCAAACCGCTCAGGTAAAATTTGCCGGATGGCTTTTGTACTCATTGATGGACAGTACAGCAATGAACTTTTATAACTCGTCAAATTTTAATTATGCGCATTGAACCCATACCACCATTAAAACTGAGTGAGGAAGTAAAGTATGTACACGATGAAATAGCAAAGCTCGTTACACACAGCCAGGGACAGGTAAATATGATGAACAGCGAAGGTGCATTAACAGGGCCATTTCCGCCTATGCTACATTATCCAAAGTTTGGTATCCCCGCATTGACATTTCTCCGCTCACTGGATAACCACGCTACGCTTGATAAAGCCGTGCGTGAAGTAGCGATCCTCACCGTAGGAGGAAAATTCGGAGCCCGCTTTGAATTATACGCCCATGAAATTATGGCTGCTGCATTCGGCCTTTCGCCCATTATAGTAGCAACACTTGCAGCAGGGGGGCATCCACATGGATTAAGCGAGCCCGAAAATCTTGCACATATTATTGCTCATTCATTGGTGAATGGCCATATCATTCCTGGCTCAACCTATCAACACGCAGTAAAACTATTCGGCAAGGATGGAACTGCGGAGTTATTTTTTTTGATCGGGGGATATTGCCTTATAGCGATGATCTTAAACGGATTTGACATGCCGGCCCCTGAAAACAGTAAGTCGGATTAAACAGCAATCTTAAAAAAGCTAATCATTCCTTTTAAAACTTTCAATTATGAAATCAAGCATTCACAATCAAAAAACCGCGGATACAAAGTATAAGGTGAGATATGTTGAAAGTTTTCCCATCAACCTGCCTGCTGAAAAGATAGATATGTACAGTTGGATCGTAGAAATGACAGAGCTGGATTATGTGTCTTACTCGCCATCGCACCTTGCTATGAATAGCTATTTTAAAGAAGGTGTGCTTTTCATGACCAATGTTGAAGCAATTGGGGTTGACATAATTGTGCAGCATTATCAGTTGAAATATTATTCAGCAGAACATGTTCAGTTTTATTCAGCAAAATCAGATGCCTATATTATGAGATGGGTACGTCTGTTTGCCGGTGTACCATGGGAAATGCAAATCAGGCAGTTATCAAAAGATTCATGCGAACTGGTATGTCTTGTTGGTGCAGATTATCCAAACCTGCTCATAAAGGTAGCCGCCTGGTTCAACGGGTTAGCAGGTTTGTTTATCAGAAAGCATTTGATAAAGGAGGGAAAAGCATTTGCAAGAGATATTGAAACAAAATTCAAAAAAAATAACATGGATTAGAATCTATCCAGACAGTTGTTACAATTGACAAACACCATAATCTTCTCATTCAGATAAAAAAAATAAAATGAAAAATTCAGTTGTTTCTCTCCTTTCCACAGCAGTTGTAGTATCTATAGCGTCTGGTTGCGTGAATAACGAAACGCAACCCTCGCCTCAAACTTATGTGCTTGTACATGGTGCATGGCAGGCTCCTTATGTTTGGGACTCTGTTCAGGCTGATCTTTCTAAAAGTGGTAACAAAGTAATTGTAGTAGAACTTCCGGGGCATGGTGCAGATACAACGCCTACACATACATTAAGCCTCGATGTATACAGAGATAAAGTAATAGATGCCATTTCGAAAACAGACAGCAATGTAGTGCTTGTGGGACATAGTATGGGTGGAATGGTGATCACAGCAGTGGCAGAAAAAGTTCCGGGCAAGATCAAAAAACTCGTATATGTCGGCGCATTCCTACCTGCAACAGGACAATCACTCACGGATTTAGCCTATTCAGACCCTGATTCAAAACTTGGACCTTTGTTACAGCCCTCTGCCGACCAGTTGACATTGGATGTAAAACGCGACAGCCTTACTTATCTTTTTATTAATGATGGCTCTGACACTGAAAAGAAGCGGGTGATTGACAACTATCGTGCTGAACCAGCTATTCCTTTTACCAATAAGGTAACACTCACCAAAGAAAATTTTGGATCAGTAGATAAAGTATATATCAAAACGCTGCAGGATATTGTTATTTCTCCTGGATTGCAGAATCGCATGATAACGGCTACCGGTATTACGGCTGTGTATTCCGTCAACACAAGCCACTCTCCTTTCCTGGCGCAACCACATATACTTTCTGATGTCCTCCTACAGGTAGCTGCTGATACAAAAGTTGTTTCAAAATAAACCGTGTAAAAATTTGTCGCTGCTGTTTTTGACACATTTGTGTCAGGTAGCCCTTTGTTTTTCTTTTCAGTTTTGCAGTAACAAAAAACTACAATGATTAAAAAACAAAACAATGAAAAAGAATATGCTTTTACACGTGCATCGGGTCACGCGTATACTATTCACAATGTGCTTGCTTTTTTGCATCACGCTCGTAAACGCACAAAGTAATGTCAACATGAAAAAGAAAATCTTATTCGTGGTCACGAGTCAGTCCGTAAAAGGAAATACAGGAGAACCCACCGGCTATTATCTTTCAGAAGTAGCACATCCCTGGAACGAAATGGTAAACGCGGGATATGAAATTGATTTTGTAAGTCCGCTCGGTGGTAAAGCTCCAGTAACCGGTTTCAACCTCGCAGATCCCATCAATAAAAAATTCTGGGACGATGCAAATTATCGGTACAAAAGAGAGAACACCATGAAGCCGGATGAAGTGAATGCCGACAACTATGTAGCGATTCACTATGCTGGCGGTTTAGGATCAATGTGGGATTTCGCGGACAATACAACGCTTGCTTCCATCGCTGCCAGCATTTACGAACATGGTGGTATAGTAAGTGCTGTATGTCATGGACCTGCAGGATTGATCAACATTCAATTATCAAACGGCAAATACCTGGTAGATGGTAAAAAAATCAACGCTTTTACCAACGAAGAAGAAGAGCATATCCGGATGGAAAAAGTAGTACCCTTTTTACTGGAGCCGGCATTGATAGAACGCGGCGCCATTTTTGAAAAATCCGGCGTATCGCAAATACATGTGGTGGCAGACCAGCGGGTAGTTACCGGGCAGAATCCTGAATCTGCTAAAGCAGTAGGCCTTGCCGTTATTGAACAGTTACAACACCTTGAAGCCGTTGCTATATTAACCCGCTACGAAATAAAAAAAGGCAAGGAGAAAAAATTTCAGAAAGCGCTCTGCAAATATGTAAGCCGTGCTGCTGCAAAAACCGGTAACATCATGAGTGAAGCATATTACGAGCAGGATAGTATTGGTGTATTATGGACAATTGAAAGATGGAGCAGCAATGAAGCGATGGAGAAAATGCAGAAAGCGGAAAGCTTTAAGCGTGTAAAACGCCTGTCAAAAAAGAAAGGAACACAACCTGCAAGAACAGTTGTGATAAAAGACCTGGAACCGATATCAAAAAGCGAATGGCGGAGAACACCGGAAGCAACTGATAAGCCGATCACCATTATGTTATTTGTAGATAGTAAGCCCGGTACAGAAAACAATTTTAAAGAAGTATACCACACTGCCATGCCGCAGTTTCGCAGTGAACCGGGCGTGATCAATTACCAGCTTTCGCAGTTGGAAAATGACAGTACACAATTTGTAACCTATGAAAAATTCAGGAATGAAGACGCGTTTCAGTATCACCTGAACTTTCCTCCCATTCAACCAGTGATCAATTATCTCAACAGCAGCATCAAACAACAACCCTTTCAAACCGGGCTTCACAGGTTGATGGCATTGGAAACCGGCAAACAGAAATAGTATCATCAAAAAACAGCAACAATACAATGAAAAAGATTAATCAAATTATGCTGGCTGGTGCAGTAAGTATACTCAGTATATGGAGTGCAAAAAGCCAGGTAACCGTAAAAACAAATCAAATGAACAGTTATGAACTCTCCGTATTGAACCAATTGGGTTCTCCTTCCGTAGTAGTGAATATGCCCGTATCTCAACTATTGAACGCACCTGGAAATGAAGCCCTCCGTGCCTTCTTCTTCACACCCGTAAAAGATCAAACTTTAAAAGGCAAAAAGATAGCAGTGATTGCGGCCGATGGTTTCGAAGAAATTGAATTGCTGGGACCCGTTTGGTATTTCAAACAATTAGGCGCACAGGTAGATATTGTTGCACCCAAATATAATCCTGCCCCGGAAAGATATGGCTTAATGTATCCTGAAATGGCAAAGACACATATTATGGCCATACAATACCTTCAACCTGTAGGCTGGATAAAATTTGACCGCACGGCAGACCAGGTAAAAGTAACAGATTACGATGCTGTATTTATTCCGGGCGGCGCATGGAACCCAGACAATCTTCGCTATGATAAGGATGTCATAAAATTTATCCAGGATTTCAACAAAGCAGGAAAATTGATTGCAGCGATCTGTCATGCGCCCGTTGTGCTGGCATCTGCAGATATCCTGAAAGGAAAAAAACTAACAGGCTATTGGAATATACAGGTAGACCTGAAAAATGCAGGAGGAACTGTGGTAGAAGCGCCGGTAGTAACCGATGGCAACCTCATCACCAGCAGGCATCCTATTGATGTGGCAGATTTTTCAAGAGCAGTGGAAAGTTGGCTGGCGAAAAAATAATTGTTTATTTATTAATGTTGTTGACCTATGAATTCTGTTGATGACGTTCTTTCACACGTGGCTCCGATGGAGCCGATATCAATATTGGGGCTGCACTGTAAACACGGTGCTCCTGATCGGAGCAGTACATCACAGTAGTAATTTCTATCAATAATTTTAAGTTAGATTATAATTTTAGGGTTGCCGACTTCGCTCCCATGGAGCACCGTGTTTATAGAAAAATCATAAAGATATAAAGGCTCCATCGGAGCCACGAGTGTAATACAGGGCCCTAAAAACATTTAGTATAAAAAGGTTAAGCCAAAAGTTTTACAATCATAAAGCAGAGGCAACGTTACCTCTGCTTTTTATTTATTACTGAAGCAGGTTATAAAAGGTTTGAGTATTTTTAAACAAACAAATACATGAAAGCGCTTATTATCGGTGCCACCGGCGCAACAGGCAAAGACCTTGTACAGGTATTATTGCAGGACAGCTTTTATTCGGAAGTAGTACTATTTGTAAGAAGAACAAGTGGAATAACAGATCCCAAACTAACAGAAATCGTTACTGATTTCGATAACCTCGAATCAGTGGCTGCATCTATTAATGGAAATGTGTTATTTTCCTGCCTGGGAACAACGCTCAAAGCTGCCGGTTCTAAAGACAGGCAATGGCATATCGATTATGAGATCCCATTGCGATTTGCAGAGATCAGCAAACGACACGGCGTATCGCAGATGGTGTTGTTGTCTGCCTACGGAGCATCTTCAACAAGCAGCGTGTTTTATTCTCAGCTAAAGGGAAAACTGGAAGAAGCTATTACAAAGCTTGACTTTGACGGCAATATTATTTTCCGCCCCGGCTTATTGGAAAGAAAAGACACAGACAGGGCAGGTGAACGGATCAGCTCCGGTGTATTGCATTTTTTAAACAGGCTGGGAATACTCAGAAAATTCAAACCAATGCCTACAGCTATTCTTGCTGAAAAAATGGCGAAGGGCCCAAAAAATTTTGCAACAGGAGAACACGTTATTGAACTGAGTAAGATATTTTCTTTTTAAGGCGCAAAAACGAAATACTTCAAACGGTTGGGATTTACCATTTCATCCTATCGATCATCATCCATTCATAGAGATTAATACAAGTTGAGAATGCGCCCACATTCAACCAACCCTATTGTAAATTTCGCTCCTTCAAAACCTGTTTCAGTTCCTGGTTATTATATTTAGATTTCTTAATTAATACATATACAAAAAACAATGGAATGAGCGTAAACAATCCCACACTGTTTTTGATCACGCTGTAAAATATAATCCCAATAAGAAATCCAATGAATACGGCATTAATAATGGAAGTTGATTTCATTTTTTTTGCTTCTATTGCGATGTAAAGATATATACTGTTTCATAGAATAGGTAAAGAAGTGCTTCCTTGCATAAAAAAAGGATAGCAACAGCTATCCTTTCTGTGTCGTGAAATTAATATTCATAGTTTATAATACCTGTCTGTAATGCCTTCTGATGAGGTAACTTCAAAACAGTCTCTTCCATTAATCGATTTAAATTCAAGTTTTTGGTATAGAAAAGATTTTCCTTTTCCACTCTGTGGATTGTAAATTTCATCTGCGTTGAGCACCCTGCTTTCGCCGCTTGTTGAATGATAATTTCCTGTTAGCGGAAAATAGCCAAGATGTGCATCAGCATCGCTTTCAAAAAAGCCGGTAGAGTTGATGTTTACTTCCATACTTGACCCTGCACCAATAGTTGATACAAAATGACTGAGTGATGAGCCAGATCCATCTGCATGAATTTCATATTCTAACGCCAGTCCGTAAGAAGGACCTGTATATACGCCGCTCTCATCGTACCAGTTTGCATCGCCGGCACTTGTCCATATCCACGTGCCTACAAGCCTTGAATCAACCTGGTGAACGCCGGTTCCTGCTGAACCGCTATCCGGTTTTTGGTTTTCTTTGGAACAACTAAGCGCTATAATACTTATTATCACAAGCATTGTTATGCTCTTTACAGATGTTTTGGAGTGTATCTTTTGCATGATTATATTTTTTCTTGTTTGCCTTCCTTTTACGGAATGCGGAGTATTTATTTTATTTTGTTACCGTAGCTTCAATTTCTACGGTGAGCTCCGGAAATGCAAGCGCCTTAACTTCAACAAGCGTGCTGGCAGGTATTGCACCGGCTGGTTGCAGAAATGAGAGCAATTCTCCATATGCTTCAAAAAACAAAGGAATAGAAGTGGTATAAATATTCAGTCGTACTATATTTTTGATTTCGTATCCTGCCTGGTTGATTACCGTCTGAAGATTCTGACAACTCAATCGGATTTGCTCCAACATGCTGCCTGCCACCGGTACACCGTCACTATTCATGGATGCCTGTCCCGCGCAATATAAAGTGCTTTCGCTGTGTTTGATTTCTACTCCCTGCGAATAGCCTAATGCGTTTTGCCACTGCCAGGGATTAATTACTGTTGTTTGCATTTTAAAAAATTTAAAGTTATGATCAGGAATTTTTTACATCTTTTGCCTCAAGCTTAATATGCAGGTTTACACCGGGCAATATGTACAGTGGCTTTGAAGGATCGCTGTAAATATTCATTCCCCACTTTGTTCTGTCGAGGATGAATTTTCCTTCTGCTGATATTCCGTTCGCCGACTTTACTACTTTGGCAGGAAATGAAAGCTCATGCGTTTGACCAATCATGCTAAAATCTCCCGTCAATAAATAATTGGCTCCACTCACTGTTGAAGTGTCTGTTGTGGAAAATGATTTAACACTTTTTATATGAAAAGTAGCAGTAGGATGAACAGCAAGGTTAAAGAAGTTGATGCTTTTCAGGTCATCCAGCAAGGTTTGACGAACGGGATCCTGGAGATCGAAATCTTTGATTGATGCAATAGGAATAGTGAAATCACCAGCATTGATCTGTCCTTCCTGAGAAGCGCTGAATGATCCATGTACATCAAATGATCCTATATGAAAATGATCGGGAGCAGATCCTTTCCATTCTATAGTAGAATTTGATTCATCTACCGTGTAGGTTGAATAATCAGCCTGCTTTTTTGTGCAGGACATCGCAATTATTGCCAGTGCCGCGATGCTTAGAATTTTTTTCATGATTTATTATTTTTTATTTGTTTCCACAAAATTGCGTGTAGCCTTTCATGTTATAGGAGCCAACATACCTGAACAGTTGAATTGGTTGTGCGAGTTGTAAGCGTTAGTACGTAAATTGAAACCGGGGAATATTACATCTGGTGATCTTCTAAATAACAGTTACATAATATCATTCAAATGCAACATTTATAAGATCGACGATTCTCTTATTATATATGGATATACAATGACTCAATCGAAAAACGGTTCGCGCAGGGAATTATACAATTAGCGCAAAGATGCACACAGCCCACGCTGAAAAATGGCGGTTTCACGCACCGAACAATTAATTTCGCTATATGCAGGACATCCGAATTTTTCGCACCACATTTACCCGGAATGATATTCTCATTTTAGTTTTAATCTTTCCTTATCACATCTTGATACAATATTTGCTGCTGGGCAATGCGTATTTTACCAATTCCAGGCTTTTCTTTACAGGAACTGCAGTTGCAGTATTGATGTGGCCGGTATCGTGGTATGTACACACCGTAGTGGGATTTAAAGTACGCGGCCGTTTTCCGGAAATCAAACAAACCGCTATCAGGGTTACATTATCGTTACTAATGTTTATCGCGATATCACTTTGCCAGAACTCACTCCTCATTTTCTTATACTCCTATTTTCATTTCTTTGGCTATAGTTATGCAAGCCTGGGAACGAAGGCGGCTTATCTCTGTGGGTTAAACATAAATGTGATTGCAACTGGTTTTTTTGAAACGTCTTATCTTATTAATAAATGGAAAAGCTTTATTGTGGAGGCAGAGGGATTAAAGAAAGCACAGCTGCAAAGCGAACTGGATAATCTCAAAAGCCAGGTAAACCCTCATTTCCTTTTCAATAGCATCAATTCTCTTTCTTCGCTCATCAGCGAGGACCCGGAGAAAGCACAAAAGTTTTTACAGGAAATGAGCAAGGTTTACCGGTATCTTTTACAGAATAATGAAAGGGAACTGGCACCATTATATATCGAACTCGATTTTTTAAATTCCTATTTTCATTTATTAAAAACCAGGTATGAAAACGGCATCTCGATGACCATATCGGTTGATACAAAATATTACCAATACCTGTTACCGCCATTAACCTTGCAGATGCTTATTGAAAATGCGGTAAAGCACAATGCCATCCTTGAAAAGTCACCATTACAGATTAGCCTTCAGGTAAACGATGAAGAAAAACTGGTAATCAGTAACAATAAACAACTAAAAACAACCGCTATCGAATCCAATAAAATTGGTTTGAAAAATATTAAAGCGAAGTATACTTTATTAAAACAGGACGAAGTGTTAGTAAACGAAGACGAGCATTGCTTCACCGTAACTATTCCCCTGGTTAAAACAGATGAGTTATGACAATATTAATTGTGGAAGACGAGAATCTTGCTGTTAAACGATTACAGAAGTTATTGCTGGAAATTCCGGAAGCCATCGATGTGAAAGGTGTTACTAAAAGTATTGCAGAGACCGTTCAATGGCTTAATGATAATATACATCCTGATATAATCCTGCTGGATATTGAGCTGGCCGACGGACAAAGTTTCGAGATATTTAACCAGGTAGAGGTTTCAAGCGTGGTAATCTTTACAACATCCTATGATGAATATGCGTTGAAGGCTTTCAAGTTGAACAGCATCGATTACTTGCTGAAACCAATAGAAAAAGAAGACCTTGAGAAAGCGATCCGTAAATACAAAGCACTAAAAGAAGTACCCAGGTCCATAGAACAAAGCTCATTGAATGTTACATCCTTACTTAAAGATCTCAAAGAACAGATGTCAGCAAAAAATTACCGCAAACGTTTCTTAGTAAAAAGCGGTAATAAATTTATTTCCATCGACACTTCTGATATTGCGTGTTTTTATATTGACGGAAGACTTTCTTTTATCAAAACCTTTCCCGGGAAAAAATTCATTGTTGACTATACCATGGAAGAGCTGGAAGAAATGCTGGATCCCAATGATTTTTTCCGCATCAACAGGGCCTGTTTTATTGGAAGAAAATCTGTGTTACAGATAGAAGAACATCTTGGCAACCGGTTATACCTGCATACCCAGCCAAACATAGAAAAAGAACCAATTGTGAGCAGAGAAAAAGTAGGATTATTTAAAGAATGGATGGGAAATTAGTTTCAGGCCCTCCCCTTGATATTCATTTCAACCTTCCTGTACTTTATAGTTTTATGTATGCCTCGCGGGCAGTATAGTGGCGAAAAATTGTTTAGCCTTATTTGTTTCTCTTTTAAAATCGTACAGCAGGTAAATGGGAGTACAGATAACAAAAATGATAACACCAATAATCCGGAGGTCTATTACTTGATTGTGGTAGTGGATGGGAAGGGGCACCCTTAATTGCCAGGCAACATACAGTGCACAGAAAGCCAGTTGCAAATATATGTACCAGTGGAATTGTACCCGGATATTGACTTTAAGGCCATCACCACTTCCCGCAAAGACTCCGCGGATGTCAGGACGAAATCCATCAAACCATCCTTTTCTTCTTGTAATGGTAAAACCTTCACTGGAAATCTTTCCTTTAAATCCAGGCTTTACAATGTTGTTTTCCGGTGTTGGTTTTGCACATGCGGTTTCAACATGGAGATGCAGCACATTTACTGCTTCGTCTAAAGACAGTGCCGTTTCTATTTCAATATTTTCGTATGGTAAAATTGACATAATCTTTTTCGCCGGCTGGTCTTGGTTCGGCTTGTATCCAGCTATCTACATAATAAATCAGGATCGATTCAAAAATGTTACTTCATTTCATTAGTCGTATTAATAGGAAGGATAGGTAACAAAGCAAGCAGGTATTTTGAAGGTGCCAAAGGTTACATAAGTAATAATGGCCTGTTTCCGGATTTATGAAAAATTGGATCATATACTGGGTAAAAATTAATTCTTACAAGAAGCTCTTGCTCGCAGTTAAAACAATATAACGTTAGCGGTTGTTTTTAATGTCTTCGTAATGAAATTTTGTTGTGTCAATAACACTCCAGGGGTTACCAACAGGATTAATTTTATGATGATAAATTTCATTAATTGCTATGCCTGTCTTATATGTTAGCAAATGTTTGCACTTTTTGTTTTGTAAAGTATAACTAACGTAATCACTTAAAATCCCTTTTTTGTTATAATGGTCAAAAACATAAGCATTAAAAAGTACTTCCCCTTTACTCTTATAAATTAGTTGCTCTTGCGGTCGTTGGCTTGTGTCTGGTAATTCTTTGTCATTGCCTCCAAAAATAAGCTCTGTAAAATTTTTAATTGTAGAAGTGTCCACCGTTTTAAAAACAAATGTGTCCTTAGAATAATAAACAATGTTAAGTTCATCGCACTTACTTAAGAAAGATTTGAGTTCTTTGCTTTGTTCATCCTTTGTCTTACAAGATTGGTAAGCCAAAAGTGTCGCTATACAAACTATTAAAATCTTCATGGTGTGTCAAATAAAATAAACGCTAACATCTGTATTTACGCGTAATATACGCAGCGAATTCCATCCAGGAATGTTTATTCCTTTGGGTGAAATGTAGGTAACATACCCATATGCAAAATAACTTAAACTACTGTATGTAACACATTCTTTGGTTAGGCTTACACTCATAAACAACCTGTTAACATTGTCGTATATACCTAAAATTACTTTATAAGCGTTATGCGAACCGTTGGTTTTTACAGATTCTTTTTAATTTGTATCAGTCATGAAGTTGTCTCCTTTCAGCAATAACCTTTCTACCAACAACGTTCATTATTTATCTTATGAAGGTTTTTGCATAGCAATTAAGCTTTTAAAAATAAATTAAGTCATAGCCTGAAACCATTTTGAATGAAATACGTTGGCTGTTTATCTTTTATCCTGGGAACTTTTTTGTCATTTACTTCCTGCAAAAAGAATGATAACGCTCAAACACCCGGTACTGTTGATAGTTTTCAAGTAACGGTAATGAACGGGTATGGCGGCGGAATATATAAAAAAGGAGATACGGTTCATATCTTCTCCAAAGAATATAGCACTAACCAACAGTTTGGCGAGTGGACAGGCACAGATAAATCCCTGTTAGACGCTTCAGCCGAATGGCATACCTGGTTTATTATGCCAGGCAGGGATGTAACGTTTACGGGTAGCCTGGTATCCATACCGGCGTTTACGTTGAAATATGAAATGATAGACGGAAAGAACAGGCCCAAGCCTGTTTACTATTATTTTCCAACCAACCATAAAGGCATTGTGTACCTGTTGCACGGAACAAGTGGAAGTGCAGCCAACCTGGTGTCTAACTATGAATGGCAGTTATTGATCAGGGACCTGGTTACTGATAATTTTGCAGTAATTATTACTGAGTCAGAAGAAGCGACAACCAATAGTGATTTGAACGATGATGGTTATTTAAGATGGAATAATATTCCCTGGGATACAACCACCAATGTAGATTTTGCCAATATTAAAAAGATAACTGAAACCTTTTATACCCGCGGGCTCAGCGATGCGGGAAAACCGAGATATTCAATAGGAATGAGTAATGGCGGTAACTTTTCAACTTCCCTTTCTACCATTTATCATTTTAAAACAGGCATAAGTTATTGCGCTCCATCAGGAAACCAGATTGCAGCAACCACCACAACACCTATGCAGTTTTGTATGGCAAGGTTTGATGAAAATCCTGCTGTAGGGCCAACAGGTAACGCCAATGCACTTGAAAATTCTACTACTATTACGGGGAGAGGTTTATGCAGCAAATACTTTATTAAAGAAAGATCGCCATTGTATGCGGAGCGGTTTGCAAGGAGTGGCGATATCAGTCTTTCAGCATCGTCCGCTATTTTTGAAGAATTAAAGGCACATCATTTTATTGATAATAAAAACTATTTCATCGGCACTTCTGATGATTTAAATGCAGCCTTTATTGCTGATCCTTCCGGCTTTCCGCAATTGAAAAATTTATCGCTAACACAATTATCATTTGTATCAGCTCAGGTAAGCCTGGCCGTGTCTGAACACAGCATGTATAGCGATTACAACAGAGCCAGCATTCAATTCCTTAATACACAATGCCAATAAACGGTTAGTCTGCTCCTGTTTACCCTTGTTGAAATTAAATATCGTAAAAAAATCCGCTGATCGTGTAAGATCAGTGGAATACAATCTATTTTATCAACCTTCATATATTCTCTCCTTTAATGTAGCACTCTCTCCGGCTGTCCTATATCCTCATTAAAAATCCAAAACAATTTTTACACATACATTTTGAGTAGAAGCTAATCATCTTAAAATAATTTAAAAAATACCTTTTCCCGCTATGGTATTGCATTACACAATGCAAACTCCAAACACGTAACAATTTGTTAATACTGGGGTAACATTTTGGTTGCACAAACAAAGTGACTTTGCGGCCAGTTAAAAGCGAAAATTAAATATTGCTCTTCCAAACTGACCAGGCGCAATTTTAATATCTGAATGTAAAAGTTTATGGCGTTCGTTACAAATTATCAGCACGGTTCATTCATATTAAGTGCGGAAGCTTTAATAAAAAAGATTGAAGAGCAGGACAACGGAACGGTAGAAACTACAGATGTGCTTACGGAACTCAAAAATGATATTACGATGCTTAACCAGATGTTTTCAGAATCCCAGGCCGCTTTCAACAAGCTCTGTTTACTGGTAGACCAATACAAACAAACGCAGCATAAAACACGTGTAAAGCTGCGCGTATGCAGAATAAAATATGCCAGGTAATCCCTGATTAACTACGATAAACTTATACAATAAAAAATTTTATAACAATACAACACTTATGTACAAACAACGATCCATTTTAGCTGCTCTATTTATGTTTACCGCGTTTTTATGCTGCAGCAGTTTGCAGGCGCAGGAAACAACATCATCTGTGAGCGGTATTGTAAAAGGAACCAATGGAGCCCCATTGGAGGGTGCCACTATTACATTAAAGCATGAACCTACAGGTTTTGTAAGCACTTCAACTACTAACAGCAAGGGCTTATATTTCATTGGGAACCTACAACCCGGTGGTCCTTACACCATTACTATTTCGTTTGTAGGCTTTAACAACGAAGAGAAAACAAATTACAATCTTAATCTCGGCACCAATACATTAGACCAACAATTGAGCACCGCCGCCAGCACGCTTACAGAAATAACCATTGCCGGAGGCCGCCGCCGTACTGGTGCTAACGTGCAGGTAGGGCAGGCACAGATCAGAACCATTCCTACTTTAAGCAGGAGTTTGCAGGATGTTACTAAGTTAACCCCTCAAAGCAATAACAACTCTTTTGCAGGTACCAATTTCAGGTATAACAATGTTACCATCGATGGTGCTATCAACAACGATGCTATCGGCTTTAGTCCTTCTCTTGGTGGACAAACCAATGCATCAGGACAGCCGGGAAGCAGCACCCGCACTAACCCCGTTTCATTGGATGCGATACAGGATGTGCAGGTATATCTTACTCCCTATGACGTTAAAATAGGAAACTTTTTAGGAGGAAGCATTAATGCAGTTACAAGAAGCGGCACCAATGATGTGCATGGTTCTATATATGGATACGGAAGAGCCGCATTCATGATCGGGCCAAACAATGCAGGTGATAAATCCAAGTTGCCATCAGACTTTCATGATTATCAAACAGGCTTTAGAGTAGGGCTACCTATCGTTAAGAACAAGCTTTTCTTTTTCACCAATGAAGAAATCACAAGAAGAGTGGACCCTGTAATTTTAGGCGCCGGTTCTTCCGACAATAAAATCATCACACTTGCACAAGCGCAATCTATCGATTCGCTGATGCGCGAAAAATATGGCGTAACAAATGGTGCAGGCGCTTATGGCAACACCACCATCTATTCCAACTCAACAAAATTCTTCAACCGTATTGACTGGGTGATCAGCAGCAAACACCGTTTGTCGATAAGAAACAATACCGTTAGATCAGAAGCTACTAACCTGGAAAGAGATCAGCAGAACTTCCGTTTTGGTGATATAGATTTCAAACAGGTGAATAACCAGTCATCTACCGTTGCAGAACTAAAATCAAATTTCTCTGGTGGAAAATCAAACAGCCTTGTGCTTGGATATTCTACCATTCATGATTACAGGGATCCAAGCTCCAATCCTTCTTTACCTCAGATAGAAATTGCATCGAATGGTGGTACTGTGTTCCTGGGAACAGACAGGGAAGCCAGCATTTTCAACATGAAACAAAAGACCTTTGAGTTTACTGATAATTTCACATGGGTAACAGGTAAGCACAATTTTACATTCGGTACACACAATGAATTGTACAATATTAATTACGGTTTTGTGAATTCATGGAACGGACGTGTGGCTTACAGCAGCATCAACGATTTTTTAAACAACAACCCTAACCGTGTGCGCACCAATTATAATTATGCGAACAACACACGTGATTATATAATGGCTAATCCGCCTGCCCAGTTCAAAATCAACCTGTATAGTTTGTATGTGCAGGATGATATCCGTCTTGGTAAATTAAAAATAACACCAGGTATCCGTGTGGATAAAGCAGACATGCCTAATAAACAACCATTGAGCACTAAAACAATGGAAGCGCCTGTTGATGCTAACTATGGCACAACTTACACTTATACATTGCCGAAAGACATCAAAAATGATTTCCTCGGTCAAATTCAGATCTCACCGCGTTTAGGATTTAACTATGATGTACTGGGTAACCAAAGATTTATCATCAGAGGTGGTACAGGTATATTTACAGGCCGCATACCCTTTGCATGGTTAGGTTATGCTTATTACAACAATGGTGTAACTTATGGTGCATTTGATCAGCGCTCTTCTACTCCTTATGTAGCAGGAACAGATCCTGTGAAAGATGCATTAAGCAGCAATATTGGTGAAGCAAACTTTGCAAAAAACCAGGGAAAAAATATTAATGATCCAAGTGGTGGAACGCAGGTTGACTTAATTGATAATAACTTCAAAATGCCACAGGCATGGCGCAGCAGCCTTGCGGTAGATTATACTACTGCTGATAAATGGAAGTTTACTATTGAAGGGATTTATACAAAAGTGATTTATGATCTGAAGTTTCAACAGATCAACTATGTAGACAATCCAACTTACTATGTATACGATACCAAACACCAGCAACCTATCTACTCCGGAGCAAAGATCAATCCATTGTATACAAATGCTTATTTGCTGAGCAATACAAAAGATGGCTACCGTTACAGCATTACAGGACAGGTTAATAAGATCTTTGATTTCGGGCTTAGCTTTAACGTAGCTTACACCTATGGCTATGCGAAGGATATCACCAATGGTATCCGTAATTCTATGGAATCTAACTGGCAGTTAAACCAGGCACTCAGTCCTAACAATCCCGGGTTAGCGTTTTCAAATTTTGATGTTCGCCACAGGATCGTATCTACCGCCAGCTACAAGGTTGACTGGAAACATGCGAACAAATTTGTGTCTACTTTTTCATTCTTCTTCGCTTCTGCTTCAGGATCACCTTTCTCTTATGGCTTAGTAAACACTACATATGACGGTACCGGTCAGTCGCAGAGTTTGGTATACATTCCTACCAAAGCTGATCTGCCCAAGTTTTTTGCAGACCAAGCACAGGCAGCGGGTTTTGATGCATACGTAGATGCAGACAAATACCTGAGCACACGCCGTGGAAATTTCACAGAACGTAATGGTGGAAGAACTCCATGGAATACACAGCTCGACTTCCGCTTTACACAGGATTTCAACCTGAAAGTTGGAGGTAAAGTACATACCATCACGTTTACTTATGATGTGGTGAACCTCTCTAACATGCTTAACAGCAAATGGGGTCGTGTATATTTTTCACCAAACACCTTCAACTCAATGGCATCAACCGGCTTAAAGGTTACTGCACCTGCAACACCGGGCGACTACCCCAAATATACATGGGCTAACCCGGGTGTTCCTTATTCAGTTGATTTATTCAGCTCACGCTATCAAATGCAGGCTGGATTGCGATATACATTCTAACAGCAACATTGCATTAAAATACAAAGACCGTCTTTGCAAAAAGACGGTCTTATTTTTTATAGAAGCTGATGATTGCTGAAATTCTTTTATTGGCATTTTCTGCGGGACACAGTCCCGAGAGAACATAGAAGATACGAAGTCAGAGACTTCGTATAGCAAAATATAATTAAATCCATCTCCTCACCTTTTCACGATATGCTTTATACTCCTCCCCAAAATCATCCCTTAAACGCGGTTCTTCAAAAAATATAATAAAGAGGTTAAAAGCTGTAAAGATGATGATGGCATATGCCCACAATGCAGTAGACTGAAAGAAAATGGCTTCTCCCATAAGCATCATGGTTACGCCCACATACATTGGGTTGCGTGAAAATTTGTATAACCCTCGTATTACCAATTTCTTTGTTGGATCTGCCGGCGATAAAGTTCCTTTGCCATACATCGCAAAACTGGCAATGCAGACGATCGTTATGATAAACCCTGCAATAAATACGAACGTACCTAAAAAATGATGAAGCAGGAATGGTTGAGCAAAAATATTTTTCAGGCTCCTGCCTGCGATGCTAAATGGGATAAGCCCGGCTACCATGCCAGGCTGCAATATGGTGAAAAGCAGGTTGCGAAAAAATAAAGAACCCATAACCATTCATTTTTGCTATATTACCATTATTGGTGTGTGACTTTATTCACTAAAAAAACGCAGGTGATTGATTGCTGTACTTACACTTCTTTATGTTGTTGACACACCAGTTTTGTATGGATGGGTAGCCGGCGTTTTTGCGTCATCGTTTTCGTATTTAATTCCTTTATTGTCCAGTTGTCGCTTCTCGTTATTGCCGATGGTACATTGCCCCGCAAAATAGCAAACCATGCAGCGCGCTGAAAAAACCGTTGCCAGCAATGCTAAAGCGGCTATCGCGAGCATGATGGAATAAACCAGGTGTGTTGTGAACAAATAAAATGCGCCTGCTGCTGCTACAACAGCTATAATGGTGCGGATCAGCCTGTCTTGCCAACCCATATTCCTGTTGTAGGAAAATGTGATTCCTTTGATTATTTTTTTCATTTTCGTTGATTTGATGTGTTGAAAAAAACGTGCATTGAAAATGCTATTCAAAGGTAGAGTAGGCAGCAATGGAGAGATTTGATCCAGATCAAAAAGTGATTTTTTCAGCCCTGATCCTGCTGAGGGTTTCCTGTGTAATACCTAAATGAGATGCCAGCATTCCCAATGGAACCCTGTATAGTTTGTTGGCTGCGGTTTTACAAAAGTAAGCATAGCGTTCTTTGGCAGAATGAAACTGCAATGAAACGATTCTTTCATTCTGTTGAATAAAATGATTGAATACGAGCAGCCTTCCAAAGCGTTCCATCTCTGGAAAATCGAGGAAACATTTTTCAAGGTGCTGGATGTTGATAACAATCAGTTCCGAGGGTTCCAGTGTTTGTATATAATAATTGTCAGGAACATTTTTCATAAATCCATAAATGGAAGTAATCCATTCACCTTCGGCGGAAAAGCTGCTTGTAATTTCTTTTGTATCTTTTTTATAATAAATCCTTAATAACCCTGATACAATAAAGTAGAGGTTTTCACAAACCCTGTTGGGTTTATGCAACAGTTTTCCTTTTCCGATAGTTATTGTATCCGAAATATCTTGCAGCCGGTTTGTCAAAGCTTCAGAAACAGGAATAAAGGTTTTGATATGTTCTATCAATGGCTCTATCATCAGCTATCCTTTCGTTACAACGAACTTTATTATTGAAGTTATGAACTAAAACCGGAACCTGCAGGTGAAGTATAAATGAAGACGCTTAATGATGGATGACTACAACTGTCGAAGGGTGTCTCTAAACCAAAGTCTAAGTTACAATCAGGTATGTGATAACAATCACCTCCAGGAAAAAATTTATTTTACCCTGTTCATTTAAAAATTATTTTTACCAGACGCCTGGTCATCGGCACATGTAAATTTAAGCAATGAATAAAGCGTACCTGTTCATTCTAACTATAGTATTTTCAATAGTTTTTACTAATTGCAATAAAAACAAGTATTGTTATATAAAAATAAATACGCCAACAGATAATCAAACCTTTGACAGCGGCGCGTTAATTACTATTGATGCGACAATCTATGATGACGGGGATGCCATAATGGGCGAACGGCTAATTGTAACTTCAATTCCTGCAAATGATACGATAATAAATTTTGCAGAAGATAAATTTACATTTGAATACCTTATCAATAAAAGCTTTACAGGATCAACAAATACACAGTATAAAATTGAAATAAAAGCATACGGCGGGCACGGAAATTGGGCATCTAAATCTGTAAACATTACTTGTAATTAAAAACTCTTTTGCTTATCCGCAGGCGCCTTCACCCACCTGAAAATGGAAACAGTAAAGCAGTCAGATGACAGCACCTGGTGCAAAAAAAAATCAATTAATAATATCTCCTTTTACATTCGCCAGCTTATCGCGCCATTGTTTAATCTGTTCAGGTGTTTGCCGTACCCAATCTGTTGCTTCACCTACAATTTTTAATGGTGCGGCGGTGCGATAGGAACGTGTAGGATTACCGGGAAACTTTTTGTCTGTAACATTGGGATCATTCTCAAAACTCCCTGTAGGCTCAACTATATACACCCGTTCCTGTCCCTCGCCTTTGGCTAATGCAGCAGCAAGCCCTGCGCCGTTCACAAGTGCAGTGAAATAAATATGGTTCATCACCAGCTCGGTTTTATAATTAGAGCCATAGCCTGCCGTAAGTAAATCGCCCACCTGCAGATCCGCTCTCGTTCCATGATAAAATGGACCGTTGTCATACAAATTATCTTTCGCAGAAATAGCTAAGGCATTATACTTTTGAGCACTGTCCAGGTCGTTTAAGTCTTGATAGCATTGGGCGATATTTGCATACAAAGCATGCAACGCTCCCTTAACAGCCATATCATCTAATTGCAGTGCCAATTGCAAAGAAGTTTGCAGCCATTGCAATTTGTCCGGAATATTTTTCTGATGACGGGCTATATAATAGGCAGCCGTAAATTTTTCAAACTCATTGCCCGCTTCGTCCCAGGCCTGGAGAAATATTTTACCTGCTTCTTTCTCCTCCCCTTTTTCTTCCATAGCTACGCCCTGCATACAGCGTTGAATAACTTTGTTGTTTGGATCAAATGCCATATTGGATTATTGTATTGATTAGTTTGAATACAAGGAAAAAGTTATGAATTATGGATGATTTGATTTCATCTTTTTTCTGAAAGCGAATGCGAAACTTAATAATCGTTCTATTATTAAAGCGTACAGCAGGATGTTTATTAAAAGCCCCCGGGTGTACCAGGCTGAGCTTTTAAAAAAATTCAAAAACAGCGTATGTGTGGGGAATCGCATAATACTGAAAAGAATGAATGAAATGTTTGCGGGATGCGATTCAGTAGCAAACATCAGTCCGAAATAGCCAACAATAGAAAACATTGATAATATTACAACGGAGATTAAAAATATTTTGATACTGAATTTAGGTTTCATTTTATATTACTTAATCAAATAGTTCTTATTCTTCTTTCCATTCAAACCAACCATTTTCAAGAAGTCTGAAATTTTTGTTGTTCTTGTATTTATTTATCACACTATCATTCAAAGCTTTAACATACTGTTCGAAGAGACCATCTCTGTAAGAAAATGATATTTTGTTTTTTTTGTCAATCATTATATGCCCGAATTTAAATTTTCCAGACAGATCAATAAAATGTTGGGCTATGTTTTTGCTTGCATTCGTGTCTATATTGTACAACGCCAAGTCTTTAATTTCAACAATTCCATTTTGTAAATCTTCGATTCTCATAATGTTCTTCACATTCCTGGTCAAGGTTTTCGTGAACCAGATCCGGTATTTTTCGTTTCCGTAGTAAAGATTTCCGCGTCTGAAAGCATAAAAATTATCTGGCAGTGTTTTCAACTCCTCTATATCAACTTTATACCTGTCAATATGATTTTGGTTGTTACAGATTATACTAATGGTCGAAGAAATTATAAGAGCGAATATTGATTGTAAAACTTTCATTCAGCGATATTTTTCAGGGTTTGGTACGGGATAATCTATGTATTACTCACGGCAATATTTCCATTGCTATCCGAAATCCAATTTCATTTGAAGGTTGATTGTATTTTTTTGTTGAAGTAATTTGAATATCAAAACCAGGATCATTAAAACTCCCACCTTTGGCAATTCCTTTTTCTTTAACCATTTCCGCTACATTTCCACTTTGATGAAATATTCCTAATTCGCTAGGCCAAAAAGTATTCACCGGAGCCGGTATGTCATCCCAATTATCAATTTCCTGTTGTGTAAGAACTACTTTGTATTCCTTGCTTATAGTGTCAAAAGTTATGCGCGTATCGCGAATTATCCTGAACATAGCCATCGATTCACCTGTCTTCCTTGTCAGGTAATTTCCCCACGGATACTTGTAGTTGTAATGCTTCGCATATGCAGCTTCCATCCATTCCAGCTCTGTTGGCAATCTGAATAACACTCTTTGAAATTTTCTTTTTTTGTACGAACTGTATTGCTTGGTAAGCCAGGCACAATAAGCTTCAGCTCCTTCATGAGAAACCGCCACAACAGGGTAATCATTATACGATGGATGAGAAAAATAAGTCCTGGCTATGAAAGCTGCGTTCGGATGGTTAAACCATTTGCTGGAATCGCTTTTGTATGTATCCCCAGTTCCCGGCTTTGATGAATTTAAAGAATCAACAAACTCCCTGAATTCTTTATTAGTCACTTCAAATTTTCCTACGAACAGACTGTCTGTAACTTTAGCAAGATTCTCTTCAATCAACTTCGCTCCAATCTTTGGTTTCCTTGACTTTACAAAACTTAAGAGCAGCAGAGATGCTATTGCAATAGCCATCCATGATGTTTTTTGCACGGTCATTTGAAATTCGTTTATTGAATATAATGATCAAGGTCTTCTGCTAAGATATCTTTTAAAATTTTACGCAAACACACATATTATGTTAAAAGGTCAATGTTTTTTCTTTCCTGTAAATCTATACCCAACTTTAACACCCAAAGTATAAATATGCTCACCTTCCACCAATCCATCTACTGAAATAAAGCGGCAATCAATAGCGAAGCTGAATCTTTCTTTCCGGAAACCAGGTTCCACTCCAATAAAAACACATGGCGCGTAATAACTGGGATCTCCATATAAACCGCCGCCTATTTTCGGTTCAATATAAAATGATTGTATGCTTTTTCTATATCCTGCAAAGGCAAGCAAAAACACATTATCTATTCCGCCTTCACTGTATGTTTCCGGATCATTTAATATTATTAGATCAAGCCCTCCAACAATAGCATTGTTTTGCTTAAATGGCTTTAATAATTTAAAATGAGCACCGAAACCCTATACCGGGTCTCCTTCATATAACCCACCATTCAACGATACACCTACTTCTGCATACAACTTTTTTGTTTGTTGTGAAAAGGATGATACAGGAATGAACACAATGCAAACAAAAATGCAGGAGATAAAAAACTTAAATGGCATTTAAAAAAATTAATTGCTATAAATTAGGACGACCAAAGAACAAAATATATCCATCGGCATCAGCCACTTCAAATCCACGCAAATTATCATCATCATTTTTAAGCGGCTGATGGAAGGTTACGTTTTTTGATTGATATTCTTCAAATAAAGTGTCTGGGTCGGCGGCAGCAATATATGCGTCCCAGCGTGCCCATTCATGTCTTGTGTTATTAGGAATAGGTTTTACGTCAGGAGCAATTGCCTTCAAAAAAATAGAAATATTGTCTCTTCCAACGATTGCCCAAAATGGATCATCATCAGGTCCACTAAACAATAGTTGAAATCCAAATTTTTCTATATAAAAAGCAATGGAGCGTTGCAGATCTGATACAATAAAAGAAGGCGATATATAGGTAAGATTTGTAATTGTTTAATTGCTTCCGTTTATCAAAGCTATCAGCCGGCTACTGCAAACATTTTGCGGTTGTATTCACGAACGCGGTTCATATTTTTTTCTGAATCTGCCAGTAATGCCCGAAAGGATCTTTAAACATTCCTTGTCTATACCCATACTCATGATCGGTAACAGGACTTATCTCTGTAGCGCCTGCCTGGATGCCACGTTGAAAAACTGCATGCACATCGTCTACAAATAAACCAATAACCGCAGTTACGCCATTGGCACTGATGGGCTCCAGCGCATTCATCCATCGCATGGTTTCGTGCACATGAAAAATACAGCCATCAAATTCCAATTCTGCCACGTGAATACTTTCATCTTCATTACGAAAACAAAAATGTTCTTTCGCGCCAAACTTTATATAAAAGTCAATATTAAACGTTCCGTTAGGAATATGCAGCTCGGGTGCAAAATGAGTTTTCATGTGTTTATTTACTGTTGCTTTGTATAAAGTTATGAACTAAAGCCGGAGATTGAACTTGAGTTGGGTTGCTGTTGATACCTGCACAAAACTAATCTTCCATGCAGAGCCTGTTGTTCGCATTATCTTTGTTGCACTAATTTGGCAATGAGATATGTGATGCTCGCCATTGACTGATTGTTGGCTTTTTTGTGAAGAACTTCTTCCTGCTACCTACAACAACTACATCAATTCTACAGGCTGCATTCTGGGGAACAATTAATTTTTTGACAAAAGATGTGGTTTCATTAACGCCGATACGATATTTGTACGCCGTATCAGCTGTCCATGGATTACTTATTTCAAGGTCATTATTTTTATTATCAATGTCCAGTCTTTCTATTCCTTCAAAGTCAAAATATTGTGGATCAGTATTGTCAAAGCTTATTCTGCCCTGCACTTTGTATATGTCTAACAAAGCACTTTCTCCACCGGTTAAACCTAAGTCAACAACCAATATATCTTCCTCTTCATTTAATTTTTTTCGTTTATCGCTGGTAATTGCTACACTAAGAGACACATAAAATACTCCTGAATATGCCTTAAAAACAAAGAATATCGCAGCAGACAAGTACGCTAAGATTTCGAAAATAGTTTTGAGATCATCAAGCATAGAGATAATTTTTATTATTCAAATAACCGGCAATGAACCCGCGGGGAAAGCTAAAGATATCCTGTTCAATTTTCAACTGATTTATTATTTCGCTTTAGGCGCCTTTGCTTCTTTATAATCAAGATACATTTCAGTTAATGGGGTGAAATTTAAAAAACCGAATAAAACAAAAAGCCCAAGTGATAGCAATTGAATGGGAGGTGTAGAAACCGGCCCGATTGTTATCCAACTTGTTTTGATCTCTGCTGTCATGGACAACAGATTAATAGTAGCTAATAAAAGATATAAACCAGTTCCAGGAATTGTCCATTTAAAATTTTGGAAATACAGGAAAATTAAAACCAGGAATAGCCCAAGTCCAACATAATGTCGCCAGGTGGCTACAATATCTGTTGAAAGAATAATTGTCCAACCATATATTAAAAGCCCTGTAATAATCGCTAAAGGAATGAAAAGAAATATTTTTTGTTTTGTCATTTTGTATGAGAGGTTAGTGAAATCATTATTGCCTGCAATCTATAAATATAAGAAAGCTTTATTTCTCTGCAATATGGAGAGGCTGTGAAAAATCAACTACTAAATTTATACACCATTCGATTGCGGCTTACTTTTTTCGAACTTTCTTACTGCTTCTCTAATAGCTATAAATGCAATTAATAAAAATAGTACTAACCATGGGTTACGAAATACTATATACCCAATAATGATGGAATAGAGCATTGCAAACGAAATGACACCAAGATCCGTAAAGCCTTTAATGATTGCAACAAGGAGCTTACTTTTTCTTATCCTTTTTTGGAAATCTGTGTTTTTGGTTAAATAAATTAAAAAGCCAATTAAGACAACTGCGCCCATATGAACTGCAACGATGTAAAATGTTATTCTGAGAATGTTTAAAACCGGTGCTTGATATACCAATACATTTTGAGGGAGCGGATATATTTCCAGCGCGCCCTTGATAATAAGAAAGATAATAAAAACCCATACAAAGAAATAGTTGCTTATGAGTTTGGGGATATTTATTTTCATATGGCAGTAGTTTTATTCGTCCATTTCTTTTAATACCCTTCCCACACCATTCCTTTTAAAAAAATTCATTAATTGTTCCCATTTCTTTTGATCCATATTGTGCTCAAAAAAATTGATATCTGCCGACGAATGAATATGCATACAACCAAAGCAAATGTCTATATAGGATTGTTGGTCATTTTTGTAAAAGATAATGGAATGCCTTGGTTGATCACATTTTGTTGGTGTATACTTTTCTATATTTACAGGTCGCAAGAGGATCTTAATAAAATCAAGCCTCGCAGTATCCGTTAAAAGCGCCTGTTCGTTGATGATTGCCCTGTTCAATTTCCCGTTGATAAAAAATTCCGGTGCAGGCGGATCGGGTGGCATGCTTGTATCTCCTATAGCATTCTCCTCGGCTGTTGCATAGCCAAGCGTCAATTCATGGCTTATTAATAAAACTGAGTCTGCTGATAGAATTTTTTGTTTCAACAATTTTATATTCTCAGTTGTCTGCCCGTAAGCAACCGAGCACAAAAGCATTGTGAGGAAGAAAAATATAAAACATGATATTAGTTTTTTGTGGTGTTGCATTTTGAGTTATTAAAGTTCTCCGCATTGTCTGCCACATGCTAAGCCTGTGCGTTTGTTAACCACTTGCTGTCGATTAATATGAATTTTTACTGACACGGTATTTCTATTAGTTTTACAGAAGAACTATATGTCAACGAATCTAAATTTTTGAATACCTGCTTTCCATCTTGATCAAAACTATCCCCGTGTCCTTCAACGAAAGCATTTCCTTCAAGCCTAAATGCGACCTGCTTAATTGATTTTATCCCTTCTGTTAAAATTGAATAATTTGCTACTAACACATCTTCTCTCATTGAACCCTGGATAGTTCCATTAATATTCTCTTTGTCTTTTAAACGATAAACCAAAATTCCTGTAATAGATTTCCCAACATGTACCAACTTTAAGTTGATAGTGTCCGATTCACTTGCATAGCGATAACAGTTTAATAAAGAAGATTGCTGAGAAGTTGATTGTTTTGAATCGAAAGATGCTTTGTTTTTATCCTGGGAATTACAAGATAATAATATTGCTAAAATAAATAAAGGGTTAAGTGCTTTCATAATTACATTTTTTTTGAATTCCACAAAAGGTTCAGTTTATACTGCAATATTCGATAACCGCTTCTGTTCTCCGCAGTTTTTATGTTAGAATTAAGGAATTAAAAGTTAGTAAATTTATTTCCATCAACGTCTCCCGAACGAAATGCCAAAACCAATTTGATGTTTATGGGGACGTTGAGTAACGCCAGACGCACAACGTCCCTGGCTTACGCACAAGGCTTTAAAGGAGACGTTGCGGCTAAGAAAGGTAGTAGTGATTTACTAATATACTCCTGTCACAATACAATTTGTGTAATGCTCTATAAAATGAGTAAATGATGTATATACATTTTCCACTAGAACTGGTTCTTGTTTCCAACCAGCATTGTCTAAATCAAAGTATGTTATTGGAACATCATTATTCGTAGTTGTATTCCGTAAATCAAGGCATACATAAAAGTTGTCCTGGTAAAATCCAACAGGTACTAATTTCTGCTTAAGCATCCTCTTTGAACATCCTTGTTCAAAAATTAAACTATTTAATTCTACAAAATTATTTTCATACCAGGCAGTTGCTAATGACAAGCCTGGCAGTTGAAAATGCCTGTCATAACTATATGCAGTGAAAAAGAAATTCTTGAATTCCTGGGGAATGGTTAGTCTTATTTTCTTTTCAATATTTTCAAAGTCTGAATTTTTTAAAGTGGTTTTTTGTAAAACAATTTCATAATAGTTCTCTTCAGCCAATTGTAGAGAGCCTTCATAAAACTGCATAAAGAAGTCTTTGTACCTTTCGTAATACAACCTGAAAAATCTTTCGTAAACGGTCATGTGATCTATAATGTCTTCGAATAACCTGAATTCCTTTTCTGCCCAAACTTTCGCTGAGCCTGGTTATTTCTTACGTACTTTTTCGATAGCCGCCAGGTACATTTTTATTTCGTTGGCGAAATTAGTAGAAGAGGTTTTTCTTCTGAATTTATTACCTGTTACACGGTCAACAATAAAATAACGGTAATAGGTAAATTGGTTGCCACCGCTGGACGAAAATTCATTTTCATAGTCGAGGTAATATCTATACTTCGATGTATCCGGGTAGTTTTTATTAACCTCGAAATCAATACTCAGCACATACTTTCCGGGATAGGTTTCAAATCCCTTTTTCAGGTATTTATCATAGCTATGTCTCTTGTGAAGCATACCAATGATGGTGAAATCGTTTGTTGCCATTTCCGGGGGAATCTGTCTTGAACTGACGGTTATTTTATCTGCAACCGCTTTACTGCTCCTGCAGGAAGGATTGAAAACACATAGCAGCAACACCAGTACGACAAGGCTAATCTTTTTCATTTTGGGTTTTGATTGGTTTAAGGATAGCTCAAATATAGAAAAAATCATGGGCGCTGCTGCAGCATCTTCCATTCATTTTTATTAAGTAAAGTATGCCATCATTCGTCACACGAAATTGAGTGTTCATAACATCCTCTTCTGATGCAATTAAGTTTCGAATATTTTCTAAAGTAAACTGTTTCTCGTCATTTAGATTTATTTCCATAATTATAATATTTAAGAATTTAGGTCCTTTAAAATAATAATTAGCATTACATACAAAAGTTTATCTCCAAATACAGCGCCCCATCACACTTACACAGAGTTGATAGAATGCGGAAAATTAAAGAAACATCGACATCTTTCCATATCTCTTCTGTTTGTCTCTAGTAATATCTCTTATCCTTATCTAATTTCAATAACAAACTTAGTTTCAAATTCTGGGTATACAAGCATGGTTACTTCCATGGATTTTTGTGAATTTTTGATAAATTTCGGTAGGAATATGTGAATATGTTCGATAGTAATCCAATGCGTCTTTAATAATAGAAGAGCCCGATATTTCCTGACTTTTATACCACATTATTCCTCGTGCAAATGCTTCTATTAGTGCCTCGTTGTCTTTTGCCTGGGTCCAAAATGCAGCTTCGAGTTCTTCAGTAGTATTAAAAGAACCACCGTTTTCTTTTAAATAATCTTTCCAAGTTGTGAGGGCTTCTCTAAAATTTTCATTCTTATGAATAAAAGGACAATCTATATTATCTATATTATATAGTACTTTTTGCCTTACTTTTTCCCAATCATCAACTTTTGCAAGTCGTTTAAGATTCTTTGGTCCATCAACCTCAATCTTCTTTTGTCGTTCAACTTCTGCAATTCTTGCTGCCTCTAATTCCTTTGTTGTTTTTACATTTTGAAGAAATTTTCCAATCCTTGCAAAAAGGTCAATTTTGCCATTGTTGCGGAAAGCACTAAAAAGATTATCTATTACATTCGGTACTTTTGCCATTTCAATTACGTACTCGGAAGCAGCATTTATAAGCTCCTCTACATACTTGCCAACAATATTATCTCCAACAGGTATTACTCCTCCCAAAACCTTAGAAAAAACAGCTTTTACTGCTTCTACTGTTTCATTTGCTTCTATGGTCGCTTTTTTAAGTTCTCCCATATTTGTTTCTATAAAGGTTTTGGGCGCAGATACCCGATAATTCGTTTTTTGTTCTTTCTTGGCACTCACAACTGCTTGCTCCCACTTGCTTTCTAAATAGTGATCAGAACCTTGCCAATCCCCCTGTGAATAATAAACCTCTGCATCTTTAGCTGAAACTTCCGCCGTTAATGACATTACCAAATCTATATCTTGCTTTGCTTCGTTGTTAATATTGCTTTGTTGAGTTATTTCTAAATCTTGAAAGTGATGAGCAAGATTTGCTGCGGCTCCAGTAGTATCGGTGTTTTTAATTTGCTTCAATAAAGCATCAGCAATTAGTTTTTTCCTGTCCTGTTTAAGTTTTTCTCTATATATTATTTTAAAGTGCTTGTAATAAAATTTATCAAGTGAGTTATTTAGAGTTGAGGGTGCAAAGAAAGTAAAGCTCGTAATAACAATAAGTACAGAAGTTATTTTTCCAACCCATCCTTCTAATAAAGTAAACTTTGAGACTGATTTCCATTTCGGTTTTTTTATAGCGAGGTATAGTAAACTACAAATTATCAACATATAAAATGTAATACTGATTTCTGATAAGTGTGTAAGATGCTCCCTTGACCAAATGAGGAAATCATCCAATTTTAAAAGCCATAATGGAGTATCAAGAGAATTACTTGTATCTGTGAAATTTAGTATGAGTTGAATTATAAGTAACAACGATAATCCGATTGCTGTTGATAAAGACAAACTTGAAATTGTCTTAGCCAAAATTTTATTTGACAGCCTGTAAAATGACCATACAAACCAAGTAGTGCCGACTAATAGAGGGAGAGGGAAAAGGTAAGTATAAAAACTTCCTATTACTGCAATAAGTATGGTAAAATAACGAATGAAATAATTAAACCTTGAAGGTGTTATAGGTTTGCCATTTTTATATTCATGTTCACGACCGCAATCTGGGTTGGTACACTTAAAACGAATATGTTTATCCAAAGGTATCCTATTTTTTTTGCCGCAGTTTGAACAGATTATTATTATTTTTTTATTAGATGAGTTTTGTAACATGAAAATATATTAAGGTAAATAATATCATTTATTTTTATCGCCTCGCAATTATTTACTTCTTTTTGGATGTTAGGATTTGTAGAAAGCATTTTTTCACATTGTTTACCGAGATATCCTTAGTTCTCCGCAGTTGTCTGCCTGTGTTCAGCCCGTGTGTTGCGGGCGACACTGCGGTAGACGGAGAGTGAAAGTCGATAAGTTTTTTAAACTTTAAACGGGACTCTGAGTTAAGCCTCTGCGGTGAATTAAGTGAGTCAAATTGAAAAACAAACGGTTGAAACAGAGCTTTCGCTTGCTCCGCTTGAATGTTTTAGAAAAGTTTTATAGCTCCGTAGATTACTGTCATCATTATTCCAACTGCAAACAGTATAATTTGAATTCGAAATGGAGTTTTTATTTTTTCGTTTTGAATTGTAGGATTAAATGGCGTTGGTTTAACTTTAGGTTCAAGAACATTTGTCAACCCAAGCTGTGTCCAAATGCCTACAATCGCAGCAGCTAAAAAAATTATCCATGAAATAATAAGTATGACTTTTTCACAAGTGGTCTCTGGTTTCATTGATGCATCTTTATCTAAAAATGCAATCATAAACGCAATAACGCCCGTCGAAAGCGTAATTAACAGTTTTGACGATTCACCTGCAAAGTTGAACGCCTTTTCAGTAGAGTCCATATATTTTAAAATTACTTTAATCAAAAGGGAATACCGGACATGCTTTAGCTCTTCCAGCATCTACATTTGTCTCATGTAAAGTATCACTATTTCTTTCTTGGGCAGATTCTAAAGCAGCAGCTATTAGCTTTAATAAAGCTGAAACTGCTAAAGGTCGCTGATTAGGGTCTACTCGGCCAAAATTTTGCTCAACAATTCCCGCAAGACGCTCCGGAGATTCTGGCGAAACGTTTAAACCTGCTAAAGTGGCTGATAATAAATACAGTGCTTTTGCACCTGCCTTAGCTTCTTGAACGTCAATCATAATCTTAATTTTAGAACTTTTGTCATCATGACGTAAACGTTTGTACTCCTAATACTATGCGTCATACATCATAACAAATGTTTATTGAAAATAAATGGTTTAGCGTGTAACATTGCATTTGAACATCGTGTTAATACAATCTATATAGCCATCAGCAATACTTTTAATAAAATAATTTGTCGGTAACAGGTTGATTATGATCAGAAGATATATGGATTGTGCAGCCCAAACAAAAGCTTTATAAAACTTATTTGTTTCATCGTAAAGCTAACCCGCAATAACAATTCTTCTCAAGGGATTTTTCCCGTTTTTGGATGGATGTTTATCCCGTTATTAAGTCAATCTTCAGTTCTCCGCAGTTGTCTGCCCGTGCTTAGCCTGTACGCTGGCAGGCGACGCTGCGCGAGGCGGAGAGTGAAACCCGATCTGTTAAATCCAACCTTTACACAAATACTCAGCGTTAAGACGCTTCGGAGAAGTGAAGGCTACACAGGAGACGTTTTGGCGAAAAAAAGAACTAAAGTATTTATTGCTCCGAAATCTCTTTGAGTTTGTCCAATGCTGTTGGATAAGTGGTTGTAAAATAGTCCAGGTATTCGTCTGCCATGTCTATGTCCACTGTCACAGTTGTTACGCCGTTGTTTTCCTGGTAGGAATAATTTTCGTGTGCACCTGCCCATTTTTCCACTTGTTCACCTGTAGTTATTTCGGTATCGCCATCCAGAAATCCGTAATGTTTGATGGATACAAACCGGGCAGGTTGGTTTTCTTCAATGGCAGAAACCATTCCGCTCTTTTTCCCGTTTTCGTCCACGCCTGTAAAATACATTTTGCTTCCTTTTTCCCAACTGCCTTCGTAGGTGGAAGTTGGATTAAATACCGCAACCCAATGTTCGTAAGTAGTTTTGTCTTTCAGCCCCAGCATTGTTTCATATACTTTTTGAGCTGTTGCATTGATCTCTTTTTTGAATTGTAGTTTTTCCATTTTTTGTGTTTTTACTTACATTCAAAATTATTTTCTGTAGTGTTGTGTCTTTCTACACTCACCACCTACTCGTAAAATTACGCTATTGAAAAATAGGATTTTAAAAAACAGCAACTGGTTATTCGCTTCTCCTCAGTTGTCTGTCCGTGCTCTGCTTGAGGTTGGCAGGCGATGCTACGATAGGCGGAGAGTGAAAGCTAAGACTCTGCGGAGAAGTAAAAATAAACTCGTATCAGCGCTTAGCCTTACATATTAATTTCTTTTGTTTACATAAATCTGTCAACAGTAAACTATCAGTTACGTGCTTAAATTGAATTGGAGGATAAAAAGATTCATCTGCCATATTTAAATAGCGAAAACGAAAGGTGAATTTTAAATTTGAAAACTCTTTTAGTTGGGCAGCTGTAATTAAAATTACCCCGTCATCGTTTGATATAAATTCTTTATTCTTTGAGAGTAAGATGAAGTGAAGCTTAGCCTTCATTCCATCTCTTCTCTTGCCAATGCATTCAACTCTACAATCTTCTAACTTTTGCTGGGCGATTAAACAGATGGAAATTAAAAGTAGTATTTGAAGTATTATTATCATTTTCATTTTTTGAAGATAATTTAATTATGTATAAAGTGAATAATATCATGAACAAGAAGAGTAATATCAAATTTATTTCGAATTGATATTTGACTGTAAAAGTAAATATCGATCTTTCTTTTATTTGAAGTAATTCTGTACTCTCATACAATAGCATAGGATTTTCCTTACTATTAGTTTGAAAACTTATCTCATAGGCTGCACCTGGTTGTATGTAAGGCAAAGGGAAATACAACATAGTGCTATCAATATACGATGGATTAAATTTAGTAGTGATAATCGCAGCAGAAGTAATGGGCTCAATTTCGGGCTCCGCGTCTGTAAAAACCTTATACGTTTTTGTATCATAAGCTAAGTTTATGCGTAAATTCTTAATGACTTTATCTGTAGTAATATTAGTCAGCACAAGACGTTTGTTAATATTATTATTGCTATCTGAGCTAAATTCTCTGAATCGATATTCGATAAAAGGAATTTTATTTATTGAATTTGCTATATAATTAAATTGAAATCCTATAATCCCAAGCAGAACGATCAACAAGTAGGGAACTTTCTCCCTTTTTAAAAACTTAAACATGGATATAAAAAATTTGGCAGGTACGCGGCTTTAAATGAGATCAGAAGATATATGGATTTTACAGCCCGAAACAAAAGCTTTATAAACTTATCTATTCTCTTGTAAATCTAAGCTGTACCAACAATTCTTCATATGGGGTTTTTCCCATTTTTATTGAAGGTTTATCCTATCACTCAGGTAACCATCATGCCTCCGCGGTGCCTACCCCTGATGAGTCTGTGTATTGGAAGATAAGGCTGCGGTAGGCGAAGAGCGAAAGCCGACAAGTTAAGTTCAACCTGCACACAGATACTCACAATTAATACATTGTGGAGAAGTAAGTAACTTAATTTTCCATTTAACGCTCTAATCAGTAGCAAAATACTTTGAGTGATGCTCCAAGTGATGAAACTGCTGACCAAGTTGATCTTATTAAATAAATCAAATCGATTGTTTCTGGACGTACCTTCTTGATGTTAATGCGAGTTGCCTTTGCAAATTAGTTTTGTCAAGCATACCTCCAGTTACTAAATACACTTCCTTTTTTGTCTGCGGGCTTCTTATCATTTCTTCAAATAAATCCCAAAATTGCTGACCATTAATATTTCCCATTAGTATTCTTTTCTTCACAGTTCCCACAGAAGAAACTCTCCAAGGCTTGTTTAGCCGCTCAATATTTAATTCTGGCTTCTTTTCAACAAAAGAGGGTTGGCAGGCGATGCTGCAGTAGGCGGAGAAGTGAAATCCGATAAGTTAAGTTCAAGCTGTACATATTGCTCTGAATTAAAACTCTGCGGACAAGTAAAGAACTAAAGCTGAATATTGAAAGTCGAGTCGAAATCGCTACTGATGCTTGCAAATAGATGAGGTTCAAATGTCTGGTTCTCCTTTTGCAAATACTTTTGTTGGCAGAACCTTTTATCACGCCGTATGAAAAAGCCTTTGAAAAATTGGCTCAAGTGCTGCACCCAATATATATCCTAAAATTCCCGCAATTAAAAGTAGCCACGGAGTTTCTTTAATTATTGCAATTATTCCAGGCACAGTCAAGCCATAAATATGTTTTTTCGAAGTATTTACTCTTAAGTCATCATTCTCAACTCGACTTATAATACTCGCAATCACATCTACTTTTTTCAGGGTCGACATGTGAAGTTTAAGATATTCTTTTTTTTCAAATGCATCTGCTTCCTCTTGTCCAGTAATAGCATTTTGTGTGGTTATATGATTTCTGTCGCATAAATTGAGCAACCTGCCTTTAGGCTTATTTCTTTCATAGCCGTGAGTATACAAATGCCCTAAAATAATAGGGAAGTCGTATTTAAATTCGTCTGCAATATCGAAAGTCGTGCCTTTTAAAATCCGAATCCGGTTATTTATTGCTTCAAATCCATAATTTGAATCTCTCATATTCCAATGTATCCACCGATGTGCTGGATGAGAGGTTACCAAACTTGAGAATTCATTTAGCATTTCTTTCTCAAGAGTGTCATATTGTACGTCGGTAAGATTATTAAAATCTAATCCTGCCAATTGGGCTTGCAAGTGAATTGAAAAGGATTTTGTTTGTGCCGTCTTTAAATTCCTAACACAAATTGAAGTTACTCTTGGAGTCCTTCCATGTGAGGTTATAAATGATTCGCATGAATAGTGAATAATATAGCATTTCACAGGGTCTTTAAATAACTCTTTTAACATTTCAAAACCTTGTCTTCGGTCTCTAAGTCTGGGAGAGTTGAATATGTGCATAGTGATCGTTAAAATTTCTGTCAACGAGTAGGTATTGCTGCTGGTGTGGAACTAATATTTCTTACGCTGCAACAGCTGCCTAACTTTTTGATAAAGTCAAATGTTAAGAACCAAAGCTAGGCTTTATTCCTCGTGCCCAGAACTACGGTACAACAGAATTACCGCTGCTGATTGTTCCAATGTGAAGCCCAACTATTGGCAATGTTGGCTGAAGTTGTTTATAGTCGTACTTTTAAATTCCTACTTGTATTTGAATACTCGCTAACTCTACCACCTTTAAAAGTTACAGTGCTAAATCCGTAGTCCCAAACTTCCATTTCCATTGATTCATATTTATTAATTCCAGTTGGGTCGCCTTGAACTTGTAATACTTCGTCTTTTGTGGAGCCGATTGTAAAATAATCAGCATTAGAGTTACTTTGGTTTGAAGTCGCCAGTTTAACTTTTAAGTTTCTACTGGTATTTGAATATTCGCTAACTCTACCCCTTTTAAAAGTCACAGTACTAAATCCATAGTCCCAGACTTCCATTCCCATTGACTCATATTTATTAATTCCCGTTGGATTGCCTTGAGCCTGTAATACTTCGTCTTTTGTCGAACCGATAGTAAAATAATCCGTATTTGATTTATTTTGGTTCGAGGTTACCAATTTAACTTTTAAATTCCTACTTGTATTTGAATATTCACTCATTCTGCCACCTTTAAAAGTCACAGTGCTAAAGCCATAGTCCCATACCTCTATTCCCATTGATTCATATTTATTAATTCCACTAGGATTGCCTTGCACATTTAAAACTTCTCCTTTCGTTGAACCTACAGTAAAGTAATTATCATTTGTATGATATATTTGATTTAAATCTTCGTCATCGTCGGCTGTTTCATTATTATAAGTATTTGTTTCAGGAGTTTGATATGTGGGAGTTTGTACGGTCTCGTTTGAATAATAATCAGAAGAGCTGCTCTGTGGAGTAGAATACTCACTCACTTGATTAGGAAAAGTCTCTTTTTTATTTTTAACTAGGCTGACGATTATTACAATTACTACTATAATGGCAGTAAAAATTCCTATTGGTCGTAAAGTGTAGTGCTTGCTTTTAGTCTTTGTAGTTGTAGATTGACTCGATGAAGATTGTGTAGTTGAGCTTTCAGTATTTTTACTGCTGTATGAATCTTGTCTATTTTCTGTTGATTTTTTATCTTGTTTTGGTTCTTCCGTGGTATCAGTTCTACTATTCTCTTTGAATTTAAAGTCATGCGAACTCGTAAAATTGCTTCTTAGTTTACCGTCGTGAATTTCTTTTTTTCTGTAATCGGACAGAACCTCATAAGCGTTTTGTATTTCTTTAAAACGTTCTTCAAAGAATTTATCTCCATCATTTACATCAGGATGAAATTTCTTTGAAAGCTTCCTATATGCCGCCCTCACTTCTTCCGCTAAAGCAAAGTCTTTAACTCCTAATATTTTATAGCAATTAGTCATACGAAGGTGTCGAATACAATTTCAGCAAACTTATATGGCTTGACGCTATGCTGGTATTCTGTTTTAAGTCATCCAATAACTGAAGCCAAATAGAATTACTGATAATGAAGATAACAACTTAAAGCCAAATAGACATTCGTCAGCCGGAACTGAAGATGCCATATTGCTGAAGATAATGTTACAAGGTCATACCCCAACAACGCCAAATTCCCTATTGGCTGCAGTTAAAGTCCTACGCTTTTAAAACGTTGACGAAATTACTTATAAGAAAATCAAATGTCATGTCGCCAAAGAAGCCAATAGTAAAAGCTGTCAAACAATGTTGCCATGATAATTTGCCTTTATGAAACTTGCTTATGATCCTTAATAAAGGAGCAAGAATGGCTAATCCAATTATAAAAGATGCTGCTATTATGCTCCATTTAAAAACAACTGTATTTAATCCTGGCAATGGGTCTGGAAAGTTAACTGTCCTTCGTAGAAATATGCCCAATGAAAGGGAAACATAAATAACAACAGTCCAAATAACTTTAGTGTCTTTACTTTTCTTAGGTCCAAAATCTATATCTTCAAAACCTTTTGGTTTATCTCCTTCTGGCTTAAATCCAAAATCAATAAAAAAATTTTTTGTCATGATTTTATTTTTTTACTATATTGTACATTTCTCCATTTACAAGCATTTTGTTTAGATATTCTCTAAGTTCTAAAATAGTATACTTGTCTAAAATGTCAATCATTTTCAAGGTCTCTGCTCCATTTATTGTAGTTGGTGGTGAAATTATTAAGTCAAAATAATTTTTTTCAATTAGTACTTCTGAAAATGATTGCATATTCTTTTTAAAGAAGGGGAGAAAAGGTTTTCGTTTATCAAATAGATTGCCTGTCAAGCAACTAAAGAGTATTGCAACTCTTTCTTTTTCCTTGTTGGTTCTATTCGGAAGACTATTTAGTTCTTCTAAGCTTATTTTTGAAGAACCGAAATACATATTCTTTTCATCACAGTGTGCTACGATAAATAATACATCATTATTTCCTTGTGTTATCTCCTGAATTAATTGTTCTTTACTAGTGATGACCATTGATATTTTTCCCGATGCCTTATTGTCAATCTCGGTTTTTAATTTTTTCAATATCTCAACATCGGCGTTGTCAAAAGACTGAAAAGTAGCATCTTCAAAAGAAGAAGGAGTTCCATTAATAAATGAAAGATTTGAGTTATCTAATTTTTTATCTCTGAATTTAGCTAATATTGCCTCGGTTTGATTAAAAGTTCTTTTTATTGAAGTGTTTCTGCTAAGAAGTAATATATTATTTTCAGACGCAGATTTATTAATTGCTTTCCCTAAATCTAAAAGATTGTCTCCATAAACATATACAACACCATTTTCAGAAAGAGATGAAAATTCTTTTTTTATTCCCGTAAGTATTGTAGATTCTGTTGTTGTATTGACAGGCAACAACTCCCCAATTAATTTTTGGTTTTTGATTTTAAAATATGCTATGTAATTTCCTGTTTTGCCTTTTAAAGTTGTCAGAAATATTCTGTTTTCTAAACCTTCATCTGTTAAATTTTCAAATTTGCCTGCAAAATCATTGTAGAATTTTATTATCATTCCATAGTCTGAATTGTCTTTTAATACACCACTTTTAATGAATAGTGTATTAGAAAAAATGAAATCGGCCTTGTTATTTAGAGTACCTGAATATTCTGCGATTATAAATTTTTTATTTTTCAATTTTAGAGCAATATCATCCCTTAGATTGAGTGTGATTTTTGCTTCCCTTCTATAAATATCCACCAAGTTTTTATTATAAGTTCTTATCCTTTTTTCAGGATTGTTATACTCATGTGCCCACCATGTTTTTTGTATGTCTTTGTCTGAATTATAGTATAACATATATGAGGCATCAAACGGTTTGTCATAATGAAGTTTCCCATCATTGCCCATTGCAGGAATTTTTTCGTTTTTGACTTTAATAAAGCCCCAGCCCATATCTGTTGTTGCTTCACTTTGAGGAAGCAATGCTTGAGAGCATTTACTATATTCCTTATTTATGATGCTTCCTGTCAATTTTACTTTAGCAGTACTTGTCGTATAAAAGGGAACAAGTCCTTTCCCATCATATGAACGAGTTGCACTGTGCGGACATAGTATTTCGTAACGATTATCCTGTCCTTTCACATCTGATATTATTGACCAGAATAATGTTATTAGTAGAAGAAATTTTGTGAAGTACTTTTTCATAAAAAGATTTTATTTATAAAAGTAGAAACATGAGATAGAATTTCGTACAGTGTTTTTCCCGTATTTGGTACAGCTTATTTCGCAGGGTGTTATTAATTGCACCCAACGTCTGTATTTATGCTATTATACGCAATGTATCAAAACGTTTGTCTGTTGACAATAAGTGATTTAGTCTTTTTAATATTGCATTTGCACATTGCGCCAATGCAGTTTTGATAACGGCTTGTAAGCAATTGTAAGTGATTGTAGATACTTACAATTACTACTCTTACCCCACAGCTTCGCCACCTCACTCACATGAGTATAACCATCAACAATGCTGTCAATAAAAAAAATTTTGTGCAGGTAACGGGGTTTAAGGAAGATCAGAAGACATGTTTGGATTGGATAGCTTAAATGTAAAAAGTTTTTTGAGAATATAGAGTAACTCATCAAAAAAAATTATAACGGGTTAGTGTACCTGCAACATGGTTCATTTGAACAGACAGGTAAAACACTAAGTGCAAATTTGTAGTAGCGGCAGAAAATTAGGCCATGTTAGCTTTTTATTAATTAATTTCATACCGCAAGCGTTTCATCACCAAAAACAAAACTGAGTGCCTTCACCCCTTATTGATACCGATATTGTACTGCTTTCAAAAATAGCAGCGGGTGATGAAAACGCGTTTACGCTTTTGTTTGAGCGCTACCGCGATAAACTCTTTTATTATATCCTTCGCCATACCAAATCGCCGGAAATTGCGGAAGAAATTGTTACGGATATTTTTATGAAACTCTGGCTGGGTCGCGAACTGGCGGAACAGATCAAAGACATTGGGGCCTTTTTACACAAAGTAGGCTATTACAAGGTGATGGATTTTTTACGCACCACCGCCCGTCATTCAAGACTGCAACAGGTATACCTGGATAATCTCGGTCAGCAGGAAACCGCTTCCGCTGCAGAACCCTTACTGGACGATGAATTGAAAGCGCTCTTATACCAGGCCATCAATCAACTGCCGCCGCAGCGCAAACTCATCTATCGTTTAAGCAAACAGGAAGGGTTGAGCCACGAGCAGATAGCAGACATGCTGCATCTTTCGCCCAGCACCATCAACAATACCATCGTTGCCGCCACCCGCTCCATAACGGATTATGTAAAAGCCTACGCCAAACACGGCAATGCACTCAGCATTTTATTCCTGCTTTGATGTTTTTACATTTTACAAGTAACACAAAAATTTTTCTTCGCACTGACACCAGTATCCGAATAAGCCACCTTTTTTTGCGTGAGCTTTGCACTGTTGCAGGGTAAAGGAATGGATGATAAGCGATATATAGATGATTGTTCTCCTCAAAGCAAAAAGCAGGGGCGGTTCGGATACGAAGCCCGCCGGCTTGAGGCAATAAGAAATGATTGCTACAAGAGGTATATTTTTCCAATGAATTATAGAAATTCCTTAGACCAGCGCTTCTCTGGATTTTTTTTAAATATTTTTCACCCCAATAGTTATTCCACCTCGTTCATGACGTAGTACAATCACATACTTATTCCATGAACGAACATCCAGCGCGCCTACAGTATCTCTATCAACAGTTTTTAAACGATGCGGCTTCCCCGGAAGAACTCAGGGAGTTCTGGCAGGCTATTGATGCCATGAAAGAAGACGATCCTATTAAAGCAGTGATCTTTCAGCAATATGGCGAAAAAATGCCTTCGGCTATCCAACAACGTTTGCCCGACTGGAACAATGCGCTTACCAAAATATTAGATACGCCACAGGAAAGCACCAGGCTGGTAATAAAACCCTGGCGCAACAAATGGTATTGGGCAGCGGCAGCCTTACTTATTATGATAGGTGCAGGCACCATGTATTACATGCTGCACAACAGCCGTGAGCAATTGCCACAGACGGTAAAGGCGGAAAACAACCGCTATAAAAACGATATTCCACCGGGAAGAAGCGGCGCGATTCTTACGCTGTCTGACGGCAGCACGGTGAATCTTGATACGGCGCAACAGGGTTTGCTGGCGGTGCAGGGCAGCACCAAACTTACCAGTGCCAATGGCGTGATCAGTTATGAAAAAACACATGCAAGTGGTAGCGAACCTTTGTACAATATTGTAAACACACCAAGGGGACGACAGTTTAAAATTGTGCTGAGCGATGGCAGCCAGGTGTGGCTGAATGCTGCTTCGTCTATCCGTTACCCGGCCGTATTTGAAGGCGCGCAACGCAAAGTGCAGATTACAGGCGAAGCGTATTTTGAAGTAGCGCCTGTGTATGCAAAATCAACCAACAAAAAAATACCATTCATTGTGCAGTTCACCACGCCATCGGGTTACAGCGGCGAAGTAAATGTGCTGGGCACGCACTTTAACGTGAACGCCTATGCGGAGGAAAACGCGGTAAAAACCACGCTGCTGGAAGGAAGCGTAAAAGTATTGCTGGACAACAATGAATCGGCCATGTTGCAACCGGGCGAGCAGGTGGGCATTAGCAAGAACGGCAAAATGAAAGTGTCTGCCGATGTGGATGTAGATGCCGTAATGGCCTGGAAGAATGGCTACTTCTCTTTTAATAAAACAGATATGGCCACACTGATGCGGGAGATCAGCCGCTGGTATGATGTGGAGATAGAATATGCGGGTGCTATTCCCGATAGAAAATTTGGTGGTGAAATATCGCGCAGCAGCAATGCCAGTGATGTGCTGAAGATTATGGAAGAGAGCAAGGTGTTTTTTAAAATAGAAGGTAAAAAAATTATTGTACTGCCGGAGCGGTAGTAAACGATAAACGCGCTGGAAACGCCAATAAAAAACCGCCCTGAATTGAGCCTCAGAGCGGCTAAGATTTATTCGGGTCAGTCCACAATTGTTGAAGCAAAATGTTTTTTTAACCCAAACATGTACAAAAGTATGCAAAAAAACCTTTGCAGCTTCCTGTATAGTCACAGGCATGCTGTAACCAAAACCTGCCCCGCAAGGTTACGCGGGGCGCTGTTGATGATGAAGTTCACAGCCATTTTTTTACTTGCTTTCTGTTTGCAGGTGAGCGCCAGAGTAAACGCTCAGAAAGTTACCCTTTCAGAAAAGGGAAGCTCCCTGCAGAAGATCTTCCGTGCTATCAAAAAGCAAACGGGATTGTCTTTTTTCTTTGATGAATCCTGGCTCAGCCAGGCAGACAAAGTCACTATTAATGTGCAGGATGTACCGGTAGAAAAAGCACTGGACATCTGTTTCCTGCATCAACCCCTCACCTACTCACTGGTAGGCACAACCGTAGTTATTAAGCAAAGAGAAATTGCCGCACCTAAAACAACACCCACCGATAGTATTGAAACGGTAAAACAAATTACAGGACGGGTAACCGATGAAAACGGGACGCCGCTGAGTGGCGTTTCAGTAGTAGTTCGTGCTACCCGGGTAGGCACTTCTACCAATGCCGACGGCACTTTTACCGTAGAAGCCAACAAAGGCGATGTACTGGAGTTTACCATCGTTGGTTACAAAAGAACATCCGTTGCTGTAGGCAATGATCTGAGCCTTTCAATAAAGCTGGCTATAGAAGTAGCAGAAGGAAATGAAGTAGTAGTAACGGCAATCGGTATTACACGCAATAAAAAATCATTGGCTTATTCCACGCAATCTGTTGAAGGAGCAAAACTTGCTGAAGTAAGA
Source organism: Agriterribacter sp. (assembly GCA_047600465.1). Classification (GTDB taxonomy): domain Bacteria; phylum Bacteroidota; class Bacteroidia; order Chitinophagales; family Chitinophagaceae; genus Agriterribacter. Next base: position 1,704,631 of record JASGKU010000001.1, on the reverse strand, counting down.
GAAACAAATGTGGTAAATTCCTTAAAAGGAAGAGTAGCCGGTGTGCACATCAATCCATCATCGGGTGGACCTGCGGGTTCTTCGTTTGTGGTGATCCGTGGTAATAGTTCTTTAACCGGCAATAATCAACCATTGTATGTGGTAGATGGTGTTCCCATCGATAACCAAACATTGGGACAACCGGGCATATTCGGCAGCCAGCGTGATTATGGAGATGGCATCGGTAATATCAACCCTGATGATATTGAAAATGTAACAGTGCTCAAAGGCCCTGCTGCTGCTGCTTTATACGGCGCCAGAGGTGCGCATGGTGTTATATTGATCACTTCTAAAAAAGGAAAAGCGGGCAGACTGAATGTAGACTTTAACTCCAATGCCACTTTTGAAAAGCTCAACACCACACCAACTTTTCAAAGCACCTATGGTGGTGGGTATGATGATAACTATACTTCGTTTGATAATGTAGTGATCAACGGGCAAACCGTATCGCAGTGGCCGGCATGGTTGCAGGATAACTGGGGTGGAAAATATGATGGACGCATGATCTCTATTGCTACCTGGCCGGAACTGGGGCTGGTACCATACACTGCAAAAGGCGACGACAACTTTAAAAAGTTTTACCGCACCGGTTCCACCTTCACCAATACAGTGGGTGTTTCAGGCGGCTCAGAACGTGCTACGTTCCGACTATCGTTGTCGGATATGCGCAACCAGGGTATTGTGCCCAACAACCAGTTTAACAGGCAAACCATTAACCTGTTAACCAACTTTAAAATTTCTTCCAAACTCACGGTAGAGGCTAAAGTAAATTATGTAAGGCAACACCAAACAAATCCCCCGGAAACCGGTGGCAGCGGCACTTCCGCAACAGTTGCCTTAAACAGGATGCCTCTCTTCCTGGATATGAACTGGTTGAAAAATTATAAGAGAGATGATGGCACGATGATCAATTATAAATCGGGCACGCCCAGGAACCCTTACTGGATCTTAAATGAATTACTGGCAGATGGCAGAAGAGACCGTGTAATTGGATATGTGCTTGCCAAATACCAGTTCACCAACTGGTTGAGTTTGCAGGCCAGAACAGGAACCGATTTTTATAACGATACCAGGTTTTCAAGAGTAGGCATCAATACACCCAGCATTACAGACGGAAGCGTGAACAATGATGAGTACAATGTAAAGGAAGACAACAGCGATGTATTGTTGACGGCTTCCGGTAATCTCTCCAAAAATTTTACTGCTTCCTTTTCTGCGGGCGCTAATCATCTTAATAGGAGAACAGGACACCTGAGCGTGGTAGGGTCTGGTTTTAATATTCCCAACCTGTACAATGTAGGTAATGCCAAGCTGGTAACATCTTCCGACTATCCTACACAAAGACAAATGAACTCTGTGTATTTTGATGGACAGGTAGGTTATAAGAATTATTTATTCCTGAGTGTAACGGGCAGAAACGACTGGTCATCTACCCTCGGCATGAATAACTATTCTTTCTTCTACCCTTCTGTAAGTTCAAGCTTTGTATTTACCGATGCATTGCAGATGCATTCCACTATTCTGTCGTACGGAAAGATCAGGGCATCGTATGCGGAAGCTGGTAATGATGCAAGCCCTTATCTAACCAAAGGAGGCTATGATCTGTCGAGCTCCAATTACAACGGTCAGCCATTTGCGTATGTAAGCGGCGCCATTCCCTTGATTGATCTGAAAAATGAGTTGACACGGTCGTATGAATTTGGTACAGAGTTGAAATTTTTCAACAACAGGTTGGGTCTTGATTTCACGTATTATAATGCGTCCACCATCAACCAGATTACACCCGTGCAGATTTCTGCTACAACAGGTTTTGCTACAAGATTGATCAATGCGGGAGAAATAAAAAATCATGGGGTAGAAATTTTTGCCAGCGGAACACCTATAGCGTCAAAAAATTTCAGGTGGGATGTTACGCTCAATTTCTCGAAGAACAAATCAAGAGTGGTATCACTGGCGCCAGGGTTGGCAACGCTTACGCTGCTTGATACCTACAACGGTGGTACCATTGAGGCAAGACCCGGACAATCATATGGAAATATAGTGGGTCTTCCCTTTATGAGAAATGATGCGGGTGATATTGTATTAACCGAAGCAGGCGCCTGGCAGCCGGGTAACCAGCAGGTCATTCTTGGTAATATTCAACCCGATTGGCTGGGCGGTATCACCAATATTTTCAGCTATAAAGGGGTCCAGTTGAGCGTATTGATTGATATCAGGCAGGGCGGACAGGTATACTCTATGTCTAAATACAACCAGATGGCTGGCGGCACTGGTAAGTTCACCGAAAACCGTGATCACTTAATTGCCAATGGTGTGATACTGCAAACAGATGGCAAGTATGTAAAGAGCGACAAAGTATTATTAGCACAGGACTATTATGCATTACAGGGTCCGTGGAGTGGCATTGGAGAAACAATGGTGATCAATGCAGACTATGTTGCCTTTCGCGAAGCCAGCATCAGTTATAATCTCGGCAGTGCTTCTTTGCTGAAGAAAAGTGTGTTGAAGTCTGCTAAAATTTCCATTGTAGGCAGAAATCTTTTTTACATCTACAGAGATCCGCAATTTAAAACGATGGGCGTAAGTCCTGAAACGGCTTTCAATACCACTGCCGCAGCGCAGGGAGTTGAAACGCCTGGTATTCCTACAACAAGGAGTCTTGGGTTTAACCTGTCCTTTTCGTTTTAATTAAAAGAAAAAAGAAAATTATGATGAAGTATATAAAGATTACAGCTTTTGCATTGTTGATGGTGCTTTGCAACAGTTGTACCAAAGATTTTGACAAACTCAATACCAGTCCCGTATTGGTATCATCAGATATTATTCAGCCTTCCATGCTGTTTACCGCGGTGCTGAAAAATTCCATCTTCAGCACCTATGAAAATTCTATTTTCAAAGAATACTCTAATTATTTTACCAACGAAGCATCGGGTACTATTTTCCAGGACAGGGATTGGAGCACACCTTTCTCCAATTACCAGGGAACCTTGATCAATATTTCTGAAGTGATCAGGTTAACGAAGGATAAGCCCGAACTGGCCAATGAAAATGCAGAAGCGAGAATATGGAAAGTGTGGTTGTTCCATCAACTCACCGATGCTTATGGCGATCTTCCTTACACCGAAGCCTTACTGAGTGTGGATGACGTGATCAATCAACCCAAGTACGATACGCAAAAAGACATTTATACCGACCTGCTGAATGAATTAAAAACAGCAGCGGCTGCGCTTAGCAGTGAGCCTTCGCTATCTTCATTTGGCGATGCCGATCTATTGTTTGCCGGCGATATAGATAAATGGAGACGTTTTGCCAATTCGTTAAGATTAAGATTGGCTATTCGCGTACGCTATGCAGATGAAGACCTGGCTAAACAACATATCACGGATGTGATAGCAGCGCCGTTGATAGACGACAATTCGTTCAACGCAAAGCTTACCACCATCGATGGAACAGATCCTAACAACCGAAATCCATTGTACAACGATTATGTAAACAGCAGTGGGTATCCTGTGTGGGTAGGCTTTACCGTTACACAGGAATTATTAAAAAGAGATGACCCGCGGTTACCCATCTTTGCCGACCTTCCCAATGTAGCATCGCTTGGTTACCGGGGCAGACCTATGACTTTGCTGGGTGCAGAAAAACCAAGGTATAGTTTTGACTCTACGGCAAAATTACCCATGTCTTTCCAGGAAGCGGTGCATGATATTATTGTGATGAACGCAGCAGAAGTTTATTTTTTAAGAGCGGAAGCTGCGTTGACAGATCTGTCTACCGAAGATGCACAACAAATGTATCACAATGGTATTTCCGCATCGCTGGAACAATATGATGTGGATGCCACCGCGTCTTCCAATTACCTTTCTTCCTCCGCAGGTTCTATTGCCACAGGCACCGACGAAGAGAAACTCGAAAATATTATTGTGCAGAAATACCTTGCCATGTACCAGGAAGGTATTGAAGCATGGGCTGAATTCAGGAGAACAGGTTATCCAAAAATATGGACAGGAAGTGATCTTGGAAGTACCAATGGCAATATTCCACGCAGGGTAACCTATCCGCAGTCGGAATATTCTTTAAACAATTCAAATGTGGGTGCAGCAGCCGGCCGGTTGAGCGGTGGCGATAAAATGATGAGTCATGTTTGGTGGGATGCCAAACCTGGTTTACCCCTTTTACACCCTAAACAAGGTACATTTCCACCGGAAGTGTATTAAACTCATAAAGGAAGTTGCGTGGTGCAGTAAGCATCATGCAACTCCTTTATACTTTACCATTAAACCTTATTCTTACAATAGGTATAAGAAAATGCTACTGCCTTTTGTTTTGATATCACTATATGTACTGCCCGCAAACCTTGCTGGTATGCAGTTGAACGATATGCACAATAAGAAGGACACGATAGCACACTCCTACCCTAACGATACAGGCATTGAAAACGATCCGGATGTATTGTTTGTAGAAAAATTCGAGGGTGATATAGCGGGTATCCTTAACCGGTATACAGATGTTAAAAATAGTGCAGGCATGACGATTGACAGCGATGTTCCCGAAGGAAGCAAGGGACATTCCATCAAAATCACCAATACCGGTGGTGTGAATGATGGCGGGCATCTGTACAAAAAATTTAACCAGGGTTTTGACAGCGTGTTGTACCTGAGGTATTATGTAAAATATCCATCTATTTCAAAAGGATATATTCATCATGAATCTGTGTGGATCGGTGGATACCACGAGCCGCTTAATTATCCGCATCCCCGTGCCGGGAGTTGCGGACTGGGCGACCAGCGGATTTCCATCGCGTATGAACCGGTAGGCAACCAGGGAATGGACACCTATTTATACTGGGGAGATATGCAGAGTTATAACAATGGCAAAACCTGTTATGGCAATGATATGATCAATAAAAGTTCCACTGCACAGGATGTGGCATGGGATAAATGGATGTGCGTAGAGATGATGATACAATTGAATCACCCGGCAACCGCTTTCAACGGCGCATTGCGCATATGGCAGGATGGTAAAGAAGTGGGCTACTGGGGCGAAGGATTTCCGAAAGGCTACTGGAATAAAGACTCGTGGTTTAATAGCAGTGCAGGCAGTCCCTTTAAAGGATTTCGCTGGCGTACAGATGAAAATCTCAACATTAATTACCTGTGGATTGAATTTTTTGATGATAAATCGCCGGTGGGTGCCTCTCATTATATCAAATACAGCAACCTGGTAATAGCAAAAAAATACATCGGGCCCATAAAACATGAATGAGATAATGTAACTTATCACAACAAACATTATCTCTTCAAAAAAAATATTTTCAATAATGAAGTTATCAGCTATTGTTGCTTTAGCACTTGCCGGCAGTGTGATACATGCACAGGCGCAGCAACCCGAAAAAAAGGTAAGGGTAATTGTGATTGGTGCTCATCCTGATGATTGTGATCTTGATGCGGGAGGCACCGCGGCCATTTTTGCATCGATGGGTTATGCTGTAAAATTTTTATCTGTTACCAATGGCGATGCCGGTCACCAGAAAGATGGAGGCGTTACATTGGCCAAAAGAAGAGCGGCAGAAGCACAGGAAGCGGCTAAAAGATTTGGTGTTACCTATGATATACTCGACAATCACGATGGGCAACTGGAACCAACATTAAAAGTGCGGTTACAGATCATCCGGAAAATAAGACAGTGGGATGCAGATGTGGTGATTGCACCAAGACCGAATGATTATCATCCCGATCATCGCTACACAGGCGTGCTGGTGCAGGATGCTGCATACATGGTAGGCGTTCCCAATATTGCGCCGGATGTTCCTCCGTTAAAAAAGAATCCGGTATTTCTTTACTCGCAGGATTTCTTTAAGCGACCAAATCCTTTCCGTCCGGATATTGCTGTTGATATTACTGCTGTGTATGCGCAAAAAGTACATGCATTTGCTGCGCATCAGTCACAGTTTTATGAATGGCTGCCGTGGATTGGAGGATATGCCAATGAAGTGCCTTCTAAAGAAACAGAAAGAGAAGCGTGGTTGGCAAAACGGTACGCTGTTCCTATTACACCTGAAGTAAGAACTGTGCTCTGGAAACTGTATGGTAAAGAAAGAGCAGACAATACAAAATATGCGGAAGCATTTGAGATCTGCGAGTATGGCACGCAACCCAATGAAGAAGAGATCAGGAGATTGTTTCCGATGCTGAAGAAATAAAGTTCAGCTCCGGGTGGGCGGTGAGACACCGCCCACGGCAACGCTACAGGTTGGTGTCTCCACTATGGCCGTCAGCTTAACGGTTTTACCTTCCGGCGTGTGGGGACACGCGCCGAGGCGTTCGCTCTTTGGTGCGTGTCTCACGCACCAGCAGCAGGGTTTAAGTTAACGGCTATGGTGTCTTCACCAACCTGCATAAAAAATGTGCAAATGAAATATAAAATTAGTTTTTGCATTTTTATTACGTGTGTATCTGTAAGCTGCCACAACAGCAAACCTTTTCATGTGGAAGAGGTAAAAAATAATCCACCCTATGTTGCTAATACTGCCTTCACTTCTTTCGAAGATCTTTCTTCACCAAAGTTCGGCGCGTTAAAAAATAAATATCATACCGATACAATTTTCCACGGTGAGCAGGATGAATTTAAGCGCATACTTCTGTTGCGCAACTGGATCTCTCATACGATTAAAATCAGCGACTTTGAAGCGCATTATCCGGGAGAAGGTTATGCAGACAGTATTCTGGATGCAGCTATCAAAGGACAAGGATATCACTGCGGTCATTACATGGTGGTGCAGAATGCGGTTATGAACAGTTACGGTTATATAACAAGATGTATGGGTGCAGGTCCTGGCATTAAAGATGTAGCAGACTGGCATCATGGTGTGAACGAGATCTGGAGCAACACTTACAAAAAATGGTTTTTGTGTGATGCTAAATACAATCATCATTTTGAAAAGAAAGGCATTCCATTATCCGCGCTTGAAATAAGAGATGAATATTTAAAAAATGCGGCGGCTGATATTGTGTTGGTAAAAGGACCAAACAGGTTACCCATTGCTTACGACAGTCTGAAAAATGCCAAAGGCATATTTGTAAAATGGTATAAAAAAGATTTTGCACAGGCTTATACATGGATCTCTTTTGAAAAAATAAATAACCGGTTCACCAACTGGCCTCAAAACAGTGATACACTCAACTATATTAATGTATACGACGATCAGTACTTTGATAACAATACCTGGTACAGGGATGGAAAGCCTCACTGGGCTTATCATACAAGATTCTGGTTGCCGGTTAAAGAAAGAAAAGCGATAGAGTGGACACCCAATACGGTTGCTATAAAAGCAACGGTAGAGAATAATACAGCATATGTTCGTCTTCAATCAAGTACACCCAATTTCAAAACATATCAAATGAAAACAGCTCCGGGCAATGACTGGAAGAACATTACAGATTCAATAACCATTGCACTAAACAAAGAAAATATAGTACTCGATTTCAGGGCTGTGAATCTTGCCAATGTTGCAGGCCCGGAAAGCCAGGTAAGTTTTGTGAAATAAGAAAATCATTTTCAAACGCATCAATCACAATGAAAATATTCAATAGCATCAATCACGGTTTTTGTAAAATGATCGTTGCGCTTTTATTGCTTTCTGGCATAAGCAACTACAGCTTTTCTCAGGAAAACGATTTAGCAAAAAACGGCATCTATGTTATTCCCTATCCGAAAGAAGTAAAAATAACAGGAGCCGATTTTATACTAAGCGATGAAATCAATATTGTACTGGATAAAAATGCTTCGGAAAACGAAAAATTTACTGCGAAAGCATTATCGGCATTGCTGAAAGAAAAATTTGCATTGTCTTCGCATGTTACAACTACGCCTTCAAAAAAATCAATCATCCTCAGCACAAAAAGCGCGGATAAAAAATTAGGTGACGAAGGATATACATTGATCGTTGAACCAAACCAAATAATAGTAAAGGCAACCGGTGCTGCCGGAATTTTTTATGCTGTACAAACCATTACGCAACTCATTCAGAAAAATGCGCCAAGCGCATTTATCAAAGGCATGACCATAAAAGATTGGCCGGATACCAAACAACGCGCCGCACATTACGATACTAAACATCACCAGGATACCCGCGCCTGGGTAGAAAGTTTTATTCGCGATCTTTCGCGTTATAAAATCAATATGCTGATATGGGAATGGGAAGATAAATTTGAATACCCCAGTCACCCCGAAATTGGCGCACCCGGTGCATTTTCCATACAGGAAATGCAGGAGCTCACGCGGTATGCGCAACAATACCACATCCAGATTGTGCCGCTGGTGCAAGGTTTAGGGCATGCAAGTTTCATATTAAAATGGCCGCAGTTTGCACACCTGCGCGAATTGCCCGCATCCAATTTTGAGTTCTGTCCATTAAAAGATTCATCGTACTTATTATTAAATGATCTGTGGCAGGACGCTATGAAGGCCACACCCGGATCATCTTTCATCCATCTCGGTACGGATGAAACCTATGAACTGGGCCAATGTGCTGATTGCAAAAAGAAAGAACAGGAAATTGGTAAAAGCGGCTTATATCATTTGTTTGTGGGCAGGTCTGCCAAATTAATCCAGGCTGTCGGTCGTCAGCCGATGGTATGGGAATCGCCGATGGGTTGGGCAAAGGGAAGACTGCGGGTATACCACACCGATATGAAGGAAGAAAAACCGGTGACGCCACAAAAAGGAATTGTGCTTACAGAATCGTATGACTACGAAACGCCCGATCTGCAGTATGCCAAACAAGCCAAAGCATTAGGACACCCGGTATATGCCTATGATCCCAACCCGGGTATAGAACAATTGTTTCTTCCTTATTTTTTCAGTAAAGGAGACAAAGGCGATACACTGAAAGGTTGTCTTGAAAATTCATTTCAGTTTTTAAAAACCAACCTTGGTAAAAATGTATTTGATGGCGTGATCAGAACCTCGTGGGATGATTCCGGATTACCGATGCAGGCTTGGATGCTTACTTTTGCTACCACAGCAGCTTTTTCATGGAATGCCTCTACCCCATCTTTACCGGAGTTCGCCACTACTTTTTTCAACAACCGGTATAGCGTAAACGAAGTAAATATGGACTCCGTATACCGGCTGCTGAATGAAGGTGCTTATTTTTATATGGAGAGTTTTGAAAGAGAAGTATGGGCCTGGGGCGAGATTGGCAAAACACATTTGCCCGATCTGCCAAGAGGAGACGCCATAGAGTATGATCCATTCTGGAATACGCAATATGCAGAAAGAGTGCGACAATCAAAACTATTTATCAATAAAATGAACAGCGTTATCAGTATCTGTAATGCAAATCTTGCACGTGACATAGATAACAAATACGATATTGAAATATTTTTAAGTCTTGCCAATCTTATAAAACACACCGCTTTAACGTATCTTGATCTTTCTAACGTTGAGCAAGCTATAAGAAATGCACACCTTCAACGCTTTGTTGATCTTCAAAAATCTTACAGCTACCTTAAAGAAGCGGAAAACATCATTACAACCAGTATTGAAAGAAGACAAAAAGTATTTAACGACCTTGTGGCCCTATGGGAAAAAACAAGATTGCCGAAGGGAATGTCTACCTCTGCAAAAAAATATTTTTTTGAGCAGGACCGCACCAGGCATTTCGCTAACCGCGTAGCTGATATGAGTTACCTTATTCTTGACGAACAGCAACTTGATATGGAAGGGTATCTAACACAATTGCAGCAATACATGAAATTCTTTCATAACAGATTTTTGGACAATGCAAAAAATTAATCTAACAAAAAATATCTCATGAAAAAAAGTTCTCTTCTTTGGATTTTATTCTTTGTGCTTTTTTTATTTATTCAATCCTGCTCGGAACAAGCGGGTAAGTCGGAAGATTATTATACCATGGAAGACTTTACCAAAGTGGAAAAGTATGACGTACATGAACATATCAATACTTACAATCCTTATTTTATCAATTTTGCCAAACAGAATAATTTCAAAATACTGAGTCTGAATGTTGGGGCGCCCGGTTATCCAACCATTCCGCAACAGCAGCAGTATACATTAGCTCATTTAAAAAATTTCAAGAGTGACTTTGCTTATGCCACCACTTTTGACATCAATGGTTTTGAAGATTCCAACTGGCAGACAAAAACACTGGCCTATTTAAAAGCATCCTTTGATAGTGGAGCTATTGGTGTAAAAATATGGAAGAACGTGGGCATGGAATATAAAACCAAAGCAGGCAAGTTTGTGATGGTAGACGATCCACGTCTTGATACGATTTTTGATTTCATCGAAAAAAATGACAAAACCCTCGTAGGGCATTTGGGTGAACCAAAAAATTGCTGGTTGCCTATAGAAAAAATGACGGTGAAAAACGACCAGGCATATTTTAAAAACCATCCGCAGTATCACATGTTTCTTCACCCTGAATTTCCTTCTTATGAAGACCAGATAAATGCAAGAGATCATATGCTGGAGAAACATCCCAACCTCCGGTTTGATGGAGCACATTTAGGGAGTCTTGAATGGGATGTGGATGAACTGGCAAAGCGGCTGGATAAATTTCCACACATGGCAGTAGATATGGCTGCACGCATCTCTCATTTGGAATACCAGGCACTCAAAGACAATAAAAAAGTGCGTGACTTCTTCATTAAATACCAGGACAGGCTTTTATACGCCACCGATATGGAGATAGATGAGAAGATGGATACCACCGCCGCCAAAAAAGAAGCGCATGATGTGTGGACGAATAACTGGAAATTTTTTACATCAGATGAAATGATGAACGCGCCGGAGTTGACAGAGCAATTCAAAGGATTGCATCTGCCCAAAGAAGTGATTGATAAAATATACAGGAAGAATGCACAAAAATGGTTTCCGGGATTACCTTAATAAATACAATACTATGCTACGATCCACTATTATTTCTCTTGCTGTTGCCTTGATGGCATTTACCAACAATTCAAAAAAAATTCATTCGCCCGCAGATGAATTGGTTATAAAGAAGACAACTGATTTTGACATTTCAGGAAATGGTTCAGCAAAAAATTGGGCAAATACCGAATGGATCATAATACCGCAGCGTAATTTAACAGGTGCTGATTATGGAACAAAAGCGAAAGTCTTGTACTCCGAAACCGGTATGTATTTTTTATTTTCCTGCGAAGACAAAAAGCTCACCAATACCATGCAGGCAGACTTCCTGCATCTTTGGGATGAAGATGTGATTGAATTTTTTCTGCAGCCCGATACTACACGTTCTGTTTACCTGGAATATGAAATCTCTCCACTGAACTATGAATTGCCCATCATCATTTATAATGATAAAAAACAATTCACCAGTTGGATGCCATTTAATTATGGGGGCAGCTTTAAAACAAAACACGCCACTACCGTTACAGGTGGTGAAAAAAAATCGAATGCTTCAGTGAATGGATGGACAACCGAAGTTTTTGTTCCGTACGTAATATTGAGACCAGTATTGGATAAACTTCCATCGTCTGGCACAAAATGGAAAGGAAATTTATACCGTATAGATTATGATAAAGGACAAGCGCTTTGGTCGTGGCAACTCACCAGTGGCAATTTTCATGAGTATAAAAAATTCGGAACATTTCGATTTGAATAATAAAATCCAGCTTATATGAAAGAGGAAATAAAAAACAATACGCTTAATCCGCGGCGCGATTTTTTAAAAAATTCAGCAGCAATAATAGGTGGCAGTTTAATAACTGCTGCGTTGCCTTTTGATGCAGGCGCATGGACATTAAATAATGAACCAATCAAAATTGCATTGATCGGTTGCGGAAGCCGCGGTGCCGGTGTAGCGGTAAATGCGTTAAGTACCAAATCAAATGTAGTGCTGGTAGCAATGGCGGATGTGTTTAAAGACAAACTTGATGAAACGTATAATAATCTTATAAAGATTGAAACAATAAAAGACGCTATAAAAGTTCCGGAGAAAAATAAATTCGTTGGCTTTGATGCATATGAAAAAGCCATAGCAGTGGCAGATGTGGTGTTGCTTGTTACCCCTTCCGCTTTTCGTCCGCTGCATTTTGAGGCTGCCATAAAGGCCAACAGGCATGTGTTCATGGAGAAACCGTTGGCATCAGATGCACCGGGCATTCGCAAAATTTTAGCGACCGGAAAATTAGCTACGGAGAAAAATCTTAAAGTAGTAGTGGGTTTGCAGAACAGGTATGATCCGGGTTATATTGAAATGGTGCAAAAAATAAAAGAAGGCGCTATCGGAAAAATTGTTTCGGCTACAGATTATTATCTCATCGGTCCTATAAAATTATTGCCACGACAACCAAAACAAACCGAACTGGAATACCAGATGCGGAACTGGAGATATTTCAACTGGTTGTGGGCTGGCTCTCCCGCTGGTTTGCAGATCCATAATACAGATATCGTGAATTGGGTGAAAGAAAGTTACCCGGTGCGTGCACAAGGAATAGGCGGAAGATCATCTTTGAAAGGAGGCGATAACGGAGACATCTTTGATCATTTCTATATTGAATATGAATATGCAGATGGAACAAAATTAAACAGCCAGATCAGGCATATTACTGGTACTTGGAATAAAGGGGGCGCTTACTTCCAGGGAACCAATGGCACAGCCAGTTTACAAAGCGGCATTAAAGACGCAAATGGAGAACGCATCTGGAGAAACAAGAATACAGATTCGGAAGGTGCCTATCAAATAGAACATGATGTATTGTTTGCAGCTATAAGAAATAATACGCCGGTGAACGATACAGAATGGGGAGCCATGAGTACCATGACAACGATACTTGGAAGAATGGCAGTGCATTCAGGAAAAATGATAGAATGGGATGAAGCATTCAATTCAGAGCTAGTGCTGGCGCCCGAAAAAATTTCATGGAACAGTGAGCCGCCAGTGAAGCCCGATGCAGCAGGCAATTATCCCGTTCCCGAACCTGGTATATCACCCGCAATTTAATAAGATGCGCCATACTCATTTTTTTATTGCGCTGTTGCTTATAATAACATCAGGTTGTTACCCCAGTCAGCAGGTTGCTTATCAACGAACGCTTAGTAAGGTTCGCCCAACGCCAGATCAAATAGTTGCTGCAGATAAAAATTTTGTGTCGCTTTTTAATGGTGTAGACTTACATGAATGGGATTTGAAACCCGGTCACCTGCATCATTGGACAGTAAAACACGGTGTGATTGATTATGACGGAAAGAGTACAGAAAAAGATAAATGCCTGTGGACAAAAAAAGCTTTTCGCGATTTTATACTCACAGCAGATGTGCGGTTGACGCGAAAACCAGCACCGGCTTTAAGCAATATTGTGTTGCCTAATGGAGATAATGCGCTGAATGCGGATGGAAGTAATAAGCAAACTGAAATTCCTTACGCCGGGGATACAGGAATATACCTGAGAGGAGATTCAAAAAATCAAATTAATATTGGTTATCGTTATATTGGTTCCGGAGAAATTTATGGTTACCGGGTAGATAAAGATCTGCCGGCTGAGATCCGTGCCGGTGCTACACCACAAGTAAAAGCAGATAAACCTCCGGGAGAATGGAACCGGTTTGTAATAACGATGAAGGGAGAAAGAATAACGGTAGTGTTGAATGACCAGTTGGTTATTAATAACGCATTACTACCCGGCATTGCAGCCAGTGGCGCTATTGCATTGCAGGACGATCATGCCAACAATAATCTTTTCCAGTTTGCCAATATTTATATAAAAGAATTATAACTATCATTGATCAAATATTCGGCTATGCGTTTATGTTACTTTATTTTGTTTCTGCTTTTTACGGCTTCCGTTGCAGCACAACAGGTTCCTCCTTCTGTCATACAACCCATTATTGAAAAAGAATATCCATCGCTGGAACAGCTATACAAGGATCTGCATTTGCATCCAGAGCTCTCGTTTATGGAAGAAAAAACTTCAGCTAAGCTTGCAACATTATTAAAGGAGAATGGAAATTTTACCGTAACTGAAAAAGTTGGCGGCTTTGGTGTGGTGGCTGTGATGAAAAACGGAGAAGGCCCTGTTGTATTGATAAGAACCGATATGGATGCATTGCCCGTGAAAGAACAAACAGGTGCAGCATTTCAAAGCGAAGTAATAGTAAAAAACGATAAAGGAGAATCTGTGCCGGTGATGCATGCCTGTGGCCATGATCTGCACATGACAGTGTGGACGGGTGTTACACGTGTACTAAGCCAGTTAAAAAATAAGTGGAAGGGAACATTGGTATTTATTGCACAACCGGCAGAAGAAAGAGCGGGCGGCGCCAAGGCTATGTTGAGCGATGGATTATACACGAAATTTCCCCTGCCTGATTATGCACTGGCTTTGCATGTAAATTCAAATGTTCAATCGGGAAAAGTGGGTTACTGTGGCGGCTATGCAATGGCTAATATTGATATGATTGATATTACTGTAAAAGGCAAAGGTGGGCATGGCGCTATGCCGCACCAGACAAAAGACCCGATAGTAATGGCAGCTAAACTCATAATGGAACTACAGACCATTGTAAGCAGGGAAATCTCTCCGCTTGATCCTGCGGTAATAACAGTAGGCTCTATTCATGGAGGAAGCAAAGGCAATATTATTCCCGGCGAAGTAAAACTGGAGCTCACCGTTCGATCATTTAAAGATGAAGTACAGAAAAAATTAATCGACCGCATCAAACAAACCTGTGAAGGTGTTGCCCTTTCTTCGGGTCTTGAAACAGCATTGTATCCTGTTGTAACTATCAGGGATGAATACACGCCGGCGGTATATAATGACCCTATCCTCGCAGAAAAAATTGGAACAACTTTCACAGCGCTGTTTGGAAAAGACAATGTAATAAAGCTTCCGCCGGAGATGTACAGTGAAGATTTTGGGAGATATGGAAGAGAAAAAACACCTGTTCCTATCCTGATGTATTCATTAGGGGTAGTAAAAGAAGCAGATATGCTCGCCAGTCAGAAAGGAGAAAGATCGCTCCCGTCTATTCACTCCTCTTCCTTTTTTCCTGACACTGAAAAAAGTATTAAAACCGGTATACTGAGTATGTCATCAGCAATTTTGTCTTTGATGAATGAAAAACAATCCATCAAATCAAAATAACAGTTCAAAAAAAATATTGACTCAATATAATTAATCTTCTATCGTAATGAAACGACCAGTTGCGCAGTACATATGTTTTATCACAGTTGTATTGCTCTTTCCATTGCTTTCCTTTACATATTTACATCATCATTCTTCCATAGATTTTAATGTGTATACAGAAAACATTCCCGGATCGAAAGTAAGTTTTGAGATGATGCCCATACCAGGCGGCAACGCTACTATCGGAAGCTCCGACCAGGAAAAAGGACACCAGGCAGCAGAAGGTCCGGTGCATACGGTAGCACTCGATTCTTTCTGGATGGGTAAGCATGAAATTACCTGGGATGAATTTGAACTCTTCGTTTATCCTGCCATTGAAAAAGATAAAATGAGCAAGGTAAAAACCACCACAGGAAAAGAGTCAACCGTTGATGCGATAGCCTCCCCTACTCCACCTTTTACCGACATGAGTTTTGGCATGGGCAAAGCCGGTTATCCTGCAGTGAATATGACGCAATATGCGGCACTGGCGTATTGCAAATGGCTTACAGAAAAAACGGGGCATTTTTACAGACTGCCTACAGAAGCAGAATGGGAATATGCCTGTCGTGCGGGATCAAACGCGGCCTATTCATTTGGAGATGATGTTACCAAATTAAGCGAGTATGCATGGTACAGTAAAAACAGCAATGAAAAATACCACAAAGTAGCCACTAAAAAACCCAATGCATGGGGTTTGCATGATATGCATGGCAATGTAAGTGAATGGACATTGGATCAATATATTCCCGGCTTTTATGCAACAGCAGATGGTGCTAAAAAAAATGCGTGGGCTGTTCCAACAAAATTATATCCGCGGGCTGTGCGTGGTGGTTCGTGGGATGATGATGCAGAAAGCCTCCGCTCTGCAGCAAGACTAGGGTCAGGTGCAAGATGGAAGCAACGTGACCCACAAATTCCCAAAAGTGATTGGTGGAATACGGATGCATCGTTCGTTGGTTTTAGAATTGTGAGACCTGTAAAACAGCCTACAGCAGCAGAAATAGCTAAATATTTTGCAACACCACCAAAAGATATGTAACTGTTATAATTCAATATTGTAAAGATTTTAATAAACCCTTTTTCTTTATGAGTAATCCGGATAATGCAAATAGCCGCATCAAATTATGGCTGCAATCTTTAGGACCAGGTATCATCACGGCTGCATTGGTGTTTGGTCCCAGTAAAATGACTATCACCTCGAAGCTTGGATCTGAATATGGCTTTTCTCTTATCTGGATTATTATACTCACGGTGTTTTTTATGTACCTGTTTACATCCATGGCCGCAAGAATAGGTATTGCTACGGAACAATCTTTACTCACCTCTATTCAACAAAAGTGGGGAAAGACAGTAGCCGCTGCCGTTGGCATCGGTGTGTTTTTAGTATGTACTTCTTTCCAGGCAGGTAATTCAGTAGGCGTAGGTATTGCTATTGCAGAAATGACGCATACGCCGGTTGCTGTGTGGATTATTGTGTTCAATCTTATCGGCATCAGCCTGCTGTTTTTCCGAACCTTTTATAAAGTGCTGGAAAAAATAATGATCTTCCTCATCATCGTAAAACTATTTGCATTTATTGCCACTTTACTGATGGTAAAACCCAGCATTACCAATGTGGCAGCAGGAATAGTGCCTTCCATTCCGGCAGGCTCCTTTCCATTGATCATCGCTTTTTTTGCATCCTCTGTATCTATTGTGGGCGCCTGTTACCAGGCGTATTTGGTGCAGGAACGGAGAAGGCTAAACGCAGGTGTGATACAGAAAGGAAATGAAAGTTTTACCGGCATTTTAATTCTTGGCATCATGAGTGCAATGGTAATGATTTGCGCAGGAGCGGTATTACATACACAAGGTATCAAGGTAAATTCTGCCACCGATATGTCGAAAGCGCTGGAACCCATGTTTGGTGAGTATGCAGCAATACTGTTTCTTACAGGTTTGTTCGGCGCCGCTTTTTCTGCGTTAATAGGCAATGCTACGGTAGGAGGAACAATATTATCAGACAGTATTGGATTAGGCAGCAAGCTGAGTTCCACAACAGTAAAAATATTCATTGCACTCATTATGACTATAGGCGCCATCATCGCTATCATATTTGGAAAGCTACCGCTTGAATTGATTGTGCTGGCGCAGAGTATCACCATTTTTATTGTACCATTTATCGGCATTGCTATGTATGCTATTGCTAATGATGAAAAAGTGATGGGCGAGTATAAAAATTCAACCTTTGTAAAAATTGCCGGAGCTATTGGCTTATTATTGCTGATAGCATTAGCTGTGCAGACTGTGAACACCCTGTTTTTTAAAAAATAGACTACGTTGCCGTGAGAAGTGAGATGAGAAGCGTGAAACGCTCACATCTATCGTTTCACGTTTCACGGTTAACCTAACGCTAGTTTCATCTTAAAATAAATTCATAGAAGCTATGACAAAAGATATTGAACAGGAATACCAGTCTTTATTACAACCATCAGATGCGTTAATAGCTGATATAGCAAAGCTGGATGGGGATATCATCATTCTTGGCGCAGGAGGTAAAATGGGACCCGATTTATCAAGACTCGCAAAGGCTGCTATTGATAAAGCCGGCATCACCAAAAAAGTGATCGCTGTATCGCGCTTTTCCGAAGCCGGACTGCAGCAGGAATTAAATGCGCTTGGCATTGAAACCATCAGCGCCGATTTATTGGAAGATGCACAACTCAGCGCGTTACCGGAGGCAAAAAATATCCTGTATCTCGCGGGTACAAAATTCGGCACCACAGGCAAAGAGTCTTTCACCTGGGCCATGAATGCTTACTTACCCGGTCGTGTAGCCGAAAAATATAAACATTCACGCATTGTTGCTTTCTCTACCGGAAACGTATACCCGCTTACACCGGTTGTATTGGGCGGCGCTCCTGAAACCTTAACGCCTGAGCCATTGGGAGAATATGCGCAATCCTGTTTGGGCAGGGAAAGAATCTTTCAGTACCATGCTTCAAAATACAATACGCCTGTTTTAATATATCGGCTCAATTACGCTAATGACGTGACTTACGGAGTACTGCTGGAAATAGCAAAATCCGTAAGAGACGAAAAACCGATTGACGTGAAAATGGGAAACGTAAATGTAATTTGGCAGGCAGATGCCAATGAGATTGCAATCCGCGCTTTGCATCATTGCGCCACTCCCGCAAAAATATTGAATGTAACAGGTCCCGAAATTTTATCGGTAAGATGGATCGCCGAAGGCTTTGGTCAGTTATTTAACAAAAAGCCCCTGTTCATTAATGAAGAACAACCTACTGCATTATTAAGCAATGCGGCTGAATGCATCAGCCTCTTTGGCTATCCCCGTGTGCCACCCAAAAAAATGATGGAATTATTAACCCGTTGGTTAACACACGGTGGCAAAGTATTGAATAAAGAAACCCACTTCCAGGAAAGAACAGGAAAATATTAAACATATGGCACACAAAAATTTAGATGCGGGAATATCGGCATTACTGCAGCAGGGAACAGTCATCCCTGCACATCCCTTAGCGCTACACGAAGATTTATCTATAGATGAAAAAAAGCAAAGAGCGCTCACGCAATACTATATGGCAAGTGGCGCAGGTGGCGTGGCGGTTGGCGTACATACCACACAGTTTGAAATAAGAAAGCCGGAATTTAATATGCTGGAACCTGTGTTGAAACTGGCAGCCGAAGAAATTGAAAAAGCTGCGCTCAGTCGCCCTTTTATTAAAGTGGCTGGTATTGTAGGTCCAACGGATGCGGCTAAGCGCGAAGCAGCACTTGCTGTACAATATGGTTATCATTTGGGTTTGGTAAGTATGGGTGGGCTTGCTGCTTATTCAGAAGCTGAATTGATCAAACGGGTGGAAGCTATTGCAGCTATCATTCCTGTATTTGGCTTTTATCTACAACCTGCCGTGGGTGGGAGAATATTAAGCTACGAATTCTGGCGGGACTTTGCTAATATCCCTAATGTACATGCCATAAAAGTAGCGGCGTTCAACCGTTATCAAACGCTGGATGTGGTGAGAGCTGTATGCGACTCGCCGCGGCGAAATGACATTGCATTGTATACCGGCAATGACGATAATATTATTGCTGACCTGGTAACGCCTTATCGCTTCACAGTAAATAATAAAATGGTGGAGAAAAGATTTGTGGGCGGTTTACTGGGGCATTGGGCTGTATGGACAAAGAAATCGGTTGAGCTCTTTCAGGAAATAAAAAACGGTGTTGCCAACAACAACGAAGGTTTGGAGAACCTGTTATCAAAAGGCATTGGAGTTACGGATATGAATGCCGCGATCTTTGATTCAGCCAATGCTTTTAAAGGTTGTATTGCCGGTATTCATGAAGTACTCAGAAGACAAGGGTTGATGCAGGGATTGTGGTGCTTAAGCCCCGAAGAAAAATTATCAGCAGGACAAAAGGAAGAAATCGACCGCATCTATCAATGCTATCCGGAATTGACGGATGATGATTTTGCAAAACAGTTTGCTTAGTATAATTTCATCAGTACTATTTTTAATTTATTATATCCACATGAATCAGCAAATACAAGGCAGGCGCCATTTTATAAAACAGGTTTCATTGGCAGGTATCGGAGCTGTTGTTTATCGCTCCGAAAAATCTTCAGCCGATATATTTAAAATCATTCAAAACACAAAGAGCGGGAAACGCATAGGTATTATCGGTCTTGATACTTCGCACAGTACTGAATTTGTAAAAGCGCTCAACAATCCCAATGCCGATGCTTTATTCCTGGGTTATAAAGTAGTGGCTGCGTATCCTTATGGCAGCCGTTCTATTAAAAGCAGCATGGACAGAATACCGGCTTATACAGAAGAAGTAAAAAAAGCGGGTGTGGAAATTGTGGATTCAATCGATAAGTTATTGAATACTACAGATGTAATTCTGTTGGAAACAAATGATGGCAACCCGCACCTGGAGCAGGCGCTGCAGGTAATCAAAGCAGGCAAAACTGTTTTTATTGACAAGCCCGTAGCTGCATCTTTAAAAGATGTGATCACCATTTATAAAACAGCTAAACAGGCAAACGTTCCATTGTTCTCTTCTTCTTCACTCAGGTATACAACGATTACACAACAGATTGCTGCAGGTAAAACCATTGGTCGTGTACTCGGTGCCGATAGTTACAGCCCCTGTGAATTTGAACCATCACATCCAGATTTTTTCTGGTACGGCATTCATGGTATTGAACAATTATATACGGTTATGGGAAAAGGTTGTGTATCTGTAAGCCGCACCGAGGTTGGGAAATCACATGTGGTAACAGGCATATGGGATGGTGATCGCATTGGTACTTTCAGGGGATTGCAACAAGGGAAAGCCGGTTATGGGGGCACTGCATTTGGCGAAACCGGCATTACAGCGCTCGGCGGCTATGATGGCTACAATATGCTGCTACAGCAGGTTATAAATTTTTTTGAAAAAGGCATTGCACCGATAGCCGCAGAAGAAACAATAGAAATTTATGCGTTTATGGAAGCTGCCGATGAAAGCAAAAGGCAAGGTGGTAAGAGTATCAGCATCAAAGAAACATTGTTGAATGCCAGCAGGTAATTTAAAAAATATTAACGATTACGCATAACCGAAATCACAGTCTCTTGCCCATCGTTCACAGAATAAATATTTCAGAAAGTGATTTAATTTTTTATTTTTATCACTCAACAATCACTTCACACATTTATACTGATGAACAAAACAGAAGTAAAACATCCATTAAAATCGGCAGATACAGGCGCTTATTCAGCCGGCGTTATCAGCAATGGTTTTATATTCGTGAGTGGGCAAGGTCCGCTCGATCTTAATACCGGTGAGGTAGTAGACGGAACAATTGAAGAACAAACAGCCCTTACGCTTTCTCATATAAAACTCATCCTGGAGCAGGCCGGAGCTACATTGCAGGATATTGTAAAATGTACGGTTCATCTCAGCGATATCAATGATTTTGACAGGTACAATGCAGTATACGCTTCTTTTTTTCATGGCGTATTACCAGCACGAACAACCGTGCAATCGGTACTATGGGGAGGCATCAAAGTAGAAATAGATGCCATCGCTGCACTTCCCGCAAAACAATAGTGTACTCACGCTTCAACAAAAAAATATATGACCGATAAAATGCCGATTGGACTGGCTGGACTTGGATTAATGGGCAGCAGTATTGCAACAGCTATTCTTGCCGCAGGGCATCCTGTTACTGCTATTGTATTGCATATTTCAGAAAAAGAGGAAGCTACAAAAAGGATTACGGATTTCCTGCTACAAATGCAGGAAGAAAACCTACTAAAAGAACCTGCATCCCAAATCGTTCAGCGATTGGTAATAACAACCGATATAACACAATTGGCTGATCACAGCGTAATCATTGAATCTATTACAGAGAACCTCCAACAGAAAAAAAAGTTATACGCAGATCTTGAAAAGGTAATTGCACCTGGTGCTATTATCGGCAGCAACACCTCTGCCCTACCTGTTTCTACACTCCAAAGCGATTTACAGCATCCACAACGTTTGATTGGGATTCACTGGGCAGAACCTGCACACATTACCAGGTTTATGGAAATTATCTGCGGCGGAAAAACAGATATTGAGAACGCCCACAAAATAATGGCGCTTGCTGAAAGCTGGGGCAAAGAACCTTCATTGCTAAAAAAAGATATCCGTGGATTTATTACTAACAGGGTCATGTATGCAATGCTGAGAGAAGCTTTTCATTTGGTGGAAAATGGATATGCCACGGTTGAAGATGTGGACAGATCGCTGCGCAATGATTTGGGATACTGGATAACTTTTGCAGGTCCCTTCCGGTTTATGGACATCACCGGCATTCCGGCCTATCTCACGGTGATGAAAGATCTTTTTCCGGAATTGGATAATTCAGCATCAGCGCCAGCCACTATTGAAAAACTGGTAACAGCAGGCGCACGTGGTACTGCCAATGCAAAAGGATTTTACTCCTATACGCACGAGAGTGCGGAACAATGGGAAAAATTGTTTGTTCAGTTCAGTTATGAGATCAGGAAGCTCGCTGAAAAATATCCTCAAAACGCAGGAGATCTCTCTTGATTAAAATACACTCTTTCAACCCATATCATTCAATGCCATTGGGAGACGTTTTATAGCTTGACCGCATGGCGCAAAGCGTTCCGCTGGAACGCAATACCTTTTTCATTTATCTTCTACCCACGATATGTCCCTACGGGACATTAAAGGCTCCTGGGTAATCCGTATTGGTCATGTTATTTACATCGCGTAAGATTTCCATGTTCCGGAGAAATACCTCATTGAAATCCAAAATGGAGTGAATTATCTTTCACAACTATTTTTTACCCGGTATACGTCTCTACGAAACATT
Organism: Agriterribacter sp.; assembly: GCA_047600465.1. Taxonomy (GTDB): domain Bacteria; phylum Bacteroidota; class Bacteroidia; order Chitinophagales; family Chitinophagaceae; genus Agriterribacter. Next base: position 1,682,056 of record JASGKU010000001.1, on the reverse strand, counting down.
CAATATCTTTTAGGTAATCCGTATTAGTCATGTTATTCATATCGCGTAAGATTTCTATGTTCTGAAGGAACATTTTATGGGTAGCCCTGATCAGTAGCCGCCTGCGTTCCGGCGGAACGCTTTGTGCCTTTGCATAAAAACCTTTATTGGGAAATTACAGCGCTTCAATAACCGACATCACAAACGAAATCTTCGACTCAAAAAAATCTTTTATTTTTTATCCTCACACACGCATCATTTCTGCGTCTTTGCATTTGCAGCCATCTGCAACTGCTATAGTATGAGTAAAAAAGATTTTAGATTATTGCTGGAAAAGTACCTGGATGGTACTCTTGAGCCAGGTGAGGAACAGTCGCTCCGTATATTGTTGCACGACCTGGGAGAAGAAGAATACCTGAACACCCTGATAGATGAAAAATTTGAAGGGCATTCTTTCCGTGAACTGCCTTCCAGGCAAACATCTGAACTGATTTTCAAACGCATCATGGAAGCCAAAAAAAGTGGCGACTCAGAAGATACACCAATCATCTCCCATCCTTCATCAAGACGCAGGTGGTACATCGCGGCAGCAGCTATTCTTGTTGTGTTATCAGCAGGTGCTTATTTTTTTTACAGCACCCATACAACAACTACAGATGCGCAACAACAGCCTGCATCAGCAGATATTAAGCCGCCTGTTATTCCAAAAGCATCTATAACATTATCCAACGGTCAGGTAGTAACACTTGACAGTATCAGCAATGGTACAGTAGCCATGCAAGGAAACGCAAACATCGTCAGGCTTCCTGGCGGAGAAATTCAATACAAAGATCAAAAAACAGCATCCACCACTCCGGTATATAATATTCTCACCGTTCCTGCAGGTAGTAAAATTGTAACCATCACACTTTCTGACGGAACAAAAGTATGGCTCAATGCTGCTTCCTCTCTCAGGTACCCTGTAACGTTTAGCAACGACTCAAGAAAAGTGGAAGCTTCGGGCGAATTGTATTTCGAAGTAGCTTCTGTACCTGATCTTAAAAATAAAAATGCAAAAAAAGCTTTCATTGTAGATATCGGTAATCACACTACGGTGAATGTAACAGGAACGCACTTTAATATTCACGCTTATCATGATGAACCCGCAGCTGCAGTAACATTGCTGGAAGGCGCGGTGAGTGTGAACAACAATATACAATCTCACAAAATTACTCCGGGACAACAGGCGCAAATCGGCAATGATGCAGTCATCACCATCGATAAAGAAGCAGATATCGAGCAGGTAATGGCATGGAAAAACGGTTACTTTCAGTTTGAAGGTAACGACATAAAAAGTGTGATGAATGAGGTAGCAAGATGGTATGATGTGGAAGTGAAATATGAGGGAGCACCCATTACCCAACACTTCAGAGGAAACATCGAACGCAATGTGAACGCGGTACAGGTGTTCAAAATGCTGGAAGCCACTGATGCTGTCCGCTTTAAAATAGATGGAAGAAACATAACCGTTACGCCAGCCAAAACACCATAACCAGATAATAAAAACCGCCCCGGATCGCACCCGGAGCGGTTGGTAAATTGGTTAACCCCGTCTGGACAAATCGTCTGGGCGGATATGATAGAACAACCCGACTAAGAACTGTTCATTTTTTAACCAAAAACTCAGGCAAATTTATGCATTTACAATGTTGTAAATCGCTGCTTTTTGTTGTGAAAAAACAACATCACAAGCGACTATTAACCAAAACGCTGTTAATCATGAAGTTTTCAGCAATTTTTTTGTTTGCCGCCTGCCTGCAGGTGAGTGCAAATACAAACGCTCAGAATATCACTCTGAGGCTAAACGATGTTCCGGTTTGGAAAGTTTTTAAAGAGATTAAAAAACAGACCGGTTATAATTTTTTGTACACAGATGAAACCGTACGTAACACGGCTACGGTTAGCGTAGATCTTGAGAATGCGTCACTCGAACAATCGCTCGAAGTATCGCTCAGGAACCTGCCGCTGCAGTACACCATTGTAGAAAAAACAGTGGTCATCAAAAGAAAAAAAGCGACGGCAAATACAGCGCCAGAGCCGGTTTTGCAGGCTGACATATCGGGAACCATAACGGATGAAAACGGTAATCCATTAGCAGGCGCTTCTGTAAAAGTAAAAGGCACCAGCAAAACAGTATTAACCAATGAGCGCGGGGAGTTTTCCATTGCTGCTAACGCAACAGATAAACTGGAGGTATCATTTGTAGGATACCAGGCCCAGGAAGTTTCATTGGGTGGACGCAATGGTATTAAGATCGTTTTAAAGATCGCTTCTCATAGCCTCGAAGAAACAGTGGTGGTTGGATATGGTTCCCAGAAAAAAGTGAATTTAACCGGCGCTGTTTCAAGTGTAAATTTCGAAGCACCAGAAATGACTTCCCGTCCTTTAGTGAATGTATCTACAGCGCTTACCGGTATGGCTCCCGGGTTGTATGTAAAACAAGCCACAGGTAATCCACAGAACAATACAGCTACCATTAAAATCAGGGGTACAGGTTCATTGAACCAGGGCTCTGATCCATTAGTGATAGTAGATGGGCAACCCGGTGATATGGATGCTATCAATCCCAACGATATTTCTAATGTTTCTATTGTTAAGGATGCATCTTCTGCAGCTATTTATGGTTCGCGTGCTGCTAATGGCGTAATTCTTATCACCACAAAATCGGGAAGCAATACAGAAGGAAAAATAACTTTCGATTATAATGGTTATGTGGGAAGAACAGCACCTACCAAATTATTTGAACTCGTTACAGACGTAGCGGATCATATGACTTTGATAAACCGCATCCAGCGTAATTCAGATGTGGCTGAGTCTTTCACGCCTGAACGCATAGAAGAATGGCGCACCAAGTCAAAAACAGATCCTATCTTATATCCCAATACTAATTGGTACGATGTAATTATAAAACCCAATACCATTACTGGTAACACATTTTCTGCACGCGGAGGAAATGAGAAGATAAATTTCTATAGCTCTTTCGGTATTCTCGGCAATAATGGTGTGGTATTAAAATCAGGTGTAACAAAATACAACTTCAGAAATAATATCAATTTTAAAATAAACAAATGGCTTAAGATCGGTAATATCCTAACAGGCGTCTTTTACAAACGTCCACCAGATCTTACCAATAATTTATTTATCGTTTATCCTAACCCGAGTGTTTTACCAAAATCGCCGGATGGCAGGTATGGCGTTGCTATGTCGGGCGGTATTGATCTGCAGGCAGGTAACCTGCTGGCAGAAATTGATGAAGCAAGAGGTGAAACAGATGTGCAGAATTACACCGGTAAATTATATGCAACGGTAACACCTATTACAGGTTTAGAAATTACAGGCAGCTATTATCTTGAAGCATTTAACAGCGATGGATGGGCCAGCAGCTATCCTCAAAATCGCTGGAATTTTCAAACCAATACCGAAATAAGCGGTGGCTCAGGAAGTGGTTCTTCTATTTCTAATTTTCTGGCAAAATCAAAAAGAAGAGTAGTTGATTTTTATGCAGCGTACAATAAATCATTTGGCAAACATAATCTAAGATTGCTCGGTGGTTTTAACCAGGAGAAATGGGATCAAAGCTCATTCGGGGCATCTAAGCTGGGATTGATCAGCAACGACCTCCCTGTTTTAGACGCTGCTTCTTTTCAGCCCGCTGCCAATGGTAATGGCGCCGATTACAGGATGAGATCTTTTTTTGGAAGAGTAGGATATGATTTTGCCAGCAAGTATTTGTTTGAAGCCAATATCCGCTATGATGGATCATCAAGATTCAGTCCTGAAAATCGTTGGGGTACTTTCCCTTCTTTTTCTGCAGGCTGGATAATGTCTAAAGAAAGTTTCTGGGATCCGTTGGTATCAGCTGTAGATTATTTTAAACTAAGAGCCTCCTGGGGAAGACTTGGAAACAATGGAATTGGCAACTACGAATGGCAGAATGTATATGCACCTTCCAATTACAGTTTTAATGATGCTATTGTGCAGGGTCTCGCACCTGCTTCACTTAAAAATAAAGACATCTCCTGGGAAACAACCGATGTAACCAATATTGGAGCAGATTTCGAATTGTTCAATCACCTGAATGTATCTGTAGATTACTATAATAAATTCACACACGGCATATTGGCTCAAATGCCCATCCCCAGTGTAAATGGCGTGTTAGATCCGCCGTTTGTAAATGCTGCACAGGTACGTAATAAAGGAGTGGAAGTAGATATCCGCTACAATGCAAAAATTGGTAAATTAGGAATTGGCTTTGGTGTATTGGGCGCATATAACAGAAACAGAATAGAAAAATACAAAGGTGCATTAATAGAAAATCATGGTGTGAATGTAGAGTCGTGGACAGAAGGAAAACCAATTGGTATTTTTTATGTAATGGAAGTAGATCACATTATACAGGACCAAGGTGAAGTTGATAAGATGATTGCTGATGGCTACACATTTGATGTAACACCAGGTCCGGGCGATTTCCTGTTCAAAGACAATAATCACGATAAACACATTGGCGAAGAGGATATGGCATTGAAAGGAAATCCAATACCGCTGTATACTTATGCATTGAACCTGAATCTTAATTACAAAGGCTTCGATTTTTATATGCTCACCAACGGTGTGGCTAAGGTTGACAAATATTTAAAAGGTTACAGCGAAGGCTTAAGCGCTATGGTGGGTGGTTATGGCTATCCAAAAAGATGGATGGATTCATGGACGCCAGAAAACCACAGTACCACTATTCCGAAAATATATTTGAATGATGGGCGCAATAATGGTGACAATGATTATTTCATGAGCCCCGGTTCCTACTTCAGAATAAAAACGATCCAGGTGGGATATTCTTTGCCAAAGCATCTCATCAGCAGGCTGAAAATGACGAAGGCAAGATTCTATGTAAACCTGGAAAATTATTTTCAGTTTACAAAATACAGGGGTATGGATCCTGAATCAGATAATTCCGCCGATGCCAATCGTGGTTCCGGATCTGGTGCAGGTGCCAATCCTAACGAAACAAATACTTACCCGTTATTTAAAACAGCTTCTATTGGCGTAAACATTGGATTTTAATTTTTAAAGAAATCGTTATGAAAAAGATATTTCTTTTAGCCGTTTTTTTTACATCGCTCTTTTCCTGTAACAAGAGCTTCTTCGACACAAAGCCCAAGGGTGAGATTTCGAGCGCTATTATATGGAGCTCCGATTACTATGCCACCCTGGCCGTAAATGGTATATACTCCAGCCTTTTGCCGGAGCATGCTTATGGCGGTTTTACATGGTATTTCAGTACATGGGGCCTGATGGTATGGACTATGGTGGTGGTACGGTGCGCCAGGGAAGGATTGATAAAGGATCAGGTGCCGTGTGGCGTAAATACGCATGGAATTACCAGATCATTGGTCGCGCAAACGATGCCATCACTAATCTTACCGACAATGAAAAAATAACGCCCGATTTGCGGACACGATTTATTGCAGAAGCTAAATTCATCCGCAGTTTCTGCTATTTCCAGTTGTGGAATCTATATGGAGGTGTGCCTCTGTTGGATAAAGCGGTAGACATTGTGGATAGTTATATTCCGCGTAGTACAGCAGATGAGGTAAAAGACTTTATGATAAAAGATTTTACGGAAGCCATAGAAGTGTTACCGGTTACTTATTCAGATGCTGCCAGCACAGGAAGAGCTACCAAAGGAGCTGCACAGGCTATGTTGGCGAAAGTATACCTGTATAACAAAGAATGGTCGAAAGCAGCAGACGAATTTAAAAAGTTAACCACCACTCCTTACTCCTATGCATTGGTAGCAGATTATGGCAGCCTGTTTGATTTTAAAACAGAACGCAATGCTGAAGTGATCTTTGACCTGGAGGCAATATCAGAGCCCGGTCTTGGTAGTGAAAATGATTTCCGTTATGGAGGAAGATCACTGTTTGTATCAGGCTGGTCACAAACAGTGGCAACATGGGCAACCGTATCGTCTTACATAAACCAGGACGGATCACCTGTTGATATATCTGATATTCCTAAGCGCGATGATTATAGCAGCGAGTATACCTACGGACTTGATCTTATTCCCTGGTATAAGAATAAATATAAAAATGTTGACAAGCGCTTACACGCCAACGTTATAATGCCTGGTTATACCGTAAAAGGACAGAATTACGTGGAGTATATGATGAATTGGCCCTGGGCTGATCATGCCAATGATAATCCTTATCCATCCTACATGCTCGACAATTCAGATAAAGCCTGTTTTCCGTGGAGAAAATATATATGCGTAGGAAACGAAAGCCCTATCAGGGAAGATGCTCCTACTAATATCGTATTGATCCGTTATGGAGATATGCTACTGCTGTGGGCTGAAGCAAAGAATGAAGCGGATGGTCCATCCCAGGAAATTTATGATGTAGTAAATGCGATAAAAGACCGAGGTGGCATTCCGCATATCAGTAATATGACGCAGGATGAATTGCGACAGGAAATACGGTTGGAGCGTTTTCGTGAACTGCCAGGGGAAGGTCAATTGTTTTTTGATGTAAGACGTTGGAAAACCGCTGCCGGCACAGATCCTATTTTCGGACTGAATAAAGACGAACTGGATTTTACCATGCGACCGCTGTTTACCAGCGCATTTCCTGAAAAGTATTATATATGGCCGATCCCAGAAGATGATATCCTGCTGAACAAAGAGCTTACTCAAAACCCGGGATGGGAATAATAGTTCTTCTTATGTAAACCTGGCGAGGCTCTTCGCGGGTCTTGCCAGGTTTTTTTGATATAGCAACCCCTTCACTGATCCTATGCTATCCATTAAGGGTTGCCGGAAATATTTTTATTGTAAAAAGAAATATAACACAAGCATTGTTCTCTGTATAGATGGATAAAAACACAGATGCAAAAACTGAGTCGCCGTCATTTCCTGTATAGTACATTATTGCCACTGCTATGTGGCACTGGGCTTCGTAATCCCGAAAAAGTCAGCAAACAGTTTTTTTTTACATCGCAGGGTAAAACCGCGGTGATCAATATAGATGGATCCGGGTTACGCTTTTTAGATTTTAATCAACCCGGGCAGGTAACCTGGCAACCTGCTGGATTCTTTCCGGGTGGGCAAAAAATATTATTGTTGAGTATGGAAGAACGAAGGGATGGTCCTGGAAAACCTTTTAGTGAATATTACACACAAACGCCCACGCATATATGGAGTTACGATATGACAGATGGTAAACTCACGGAGCTGGCTACACGCAACAGAATGGCTGTTTTTTACACACCCGCATTACTATTAGCCAACGATAGAATGCTGGTGCAGGTTTCGAAGAATAAAACCACACAAATATTTAACATGCGCCTGGATGGCAGCGATGCCATAGCTTTTACGCAACCTGAAGATGGCGTACCTTATGGATTAAGCATGCGTCCTGATGGTAAAAAAGTTGCTTTTCACATTGCGGGACCTGCAGGATACGAAATATTTGTAAGTGATACCGATGGCAGGAACCGTTTGAAAATTATGGGAAAGCCCGATCATTTGTATTTCGGTACAAGCTGGTCACCGGATGGAAAATGGATTTTATATGTTGACTGTCATCAAACCGTTGATCCTGGTCATGATTGGGCAGATGTATGCATCAGCAGCGCGGATGGAAAAGAGCATCGCATACTCACAAAAGATCAGGCAATGTGGTTTGCGTCATCTTATGGAAATGATACACAACATGGTAATGGTTCTAATGTTCCTGCCTGGACGACAGATGGCAAAGTAATTTTTCCTTGTCGCCTGCCAGGATCAAAAGTTCCGTGGGAATACAATGCAGGCAAAACAGATACAGATCATTTCAATCGTACTTATAAGCCGGCATTAGCAAAAGGAAGCGTATCAATATGTTCAATAGATATTGATACACTCGCAATAAAATCACTTACTAATCCTGGTGATGGCTATTGGGATTTCAGAGCCAGCCAGTCTCCTGACGGAAAGCATATTGTTTTCTGCAGGGTAAAAACAGGAGCCATGCCTTCTATCTGGCTGATGCACTCAGATGGAAGCGAAGCAAAAAAAATTACAGATGGATATAATGGATTGGGAGCAGATCATCCAAGGTGGATGCCATTGCAGAACAGTTAAAGAATTGAATTAACTAACCGCATCAAAAATCATATTAGTGAAAGCATTTGTTTATATAATGATATCGGGTTTGTTGATCAGCTTGTTTGCATTCCGTTCTGCAGACAAATTCACTTTTTCAACGGAATTTGTAACCATCACTCTTGATAAAACAGGTAATGTAATAAGCATTTCAGAAAAATCCTCCGGCAAAGAATATCTTCCTGCAGGTCAATCCGTGTCATTACTTTCATTATACAAAGATTCTGCTTATATAAACCCTTCTTCCATGGAATACAAAGAAGGTAAAAATCAAATCATACTTCGCTATCCTAATAAATCTTTAGCCACCATCGGCATTAAAGACAAAGGATCATATCTGCGATTAGAATTATTATCACTCACGCCGCGCAATGCTGTGCAGGCAATTGTGTGGGGACCATATCCTACCACCATTAAAGAATCTATCGGCGAAACCATTTGTGTAGTGCATGATAATACTTTCGCGGTTGGCTTGCAGGCGCTGAATATAAATACCATTGAAGGTACCCCCGAAGGAAATGATAATGCCTGGGGCAGTTCTTTTATTGAACCACTTCCGGGACAACTATTACCCGATTCAGTAAAAGATCAAATAGGAAAAGAAGTAGAAGTGAATGTGAATATTACCGGAGATATGCCGGAATATGTGCGGACCTACCGTGGAAATGCCGCCATCAAAAAAAAATATGGAAGTGAGCTGCGGCTTTTTTCAAGAGACAGGAGAATACCACGGCTGGTAAAAAATGTATATGGTAAGAATGGTGTAAACATGCAAATGACTGAACCCGTGAATGCAGACTTCATTGGTTCCGCAATTGCTTTTTTCGGTTGCCCGGAACCGAAAGTGATAGATGTGATAGAAACAATTGAGCTTAATGAAAAATTACCTCATCCTTTATTGAACGGGCAATGGATAAAACGCTCCAAAAATGTAAACGATGCCTACCTGATGTTTGAGGGAAAGGATATTAATAAAGGCATTGAATATGCAAAAAATTGTGGCTTTACATTAATCCATATTGGTGAGATCTTTAAAACCTGGGGGCATTTTGGGCTAACAACAGATCGTTTTCCGGGCGGGGTAAAAGACATCAGTAAAGCAACATCTGCTGCGGCTGCCAATGGTATAGCTATCGGGGCTCATACACTTTCTATGTTTACCGCAACAGATGATGCTTATGTTTCGCCTATCCCTTCCGATAGTTTATGTAAGATGGGCAGCACTTCATTGTCAAAAGATATCGGTGAAAATGACAATGAGATCTTTATAGAAAGTCCTGATTATCTCGACAAATTATTTTCTATACACACTGTCAGGATAGGTAAAGAGTTGATTAGTTTCCGGGAGATTTCAGCCGGTAAACCCTGGCGCCTGCTGGATTGCAAAAGAGGCCAATACGGAACAGAAAAAAAATGGCACACCAAAAAAAGTACAGTAGATATCATCATCAATAATTCTTATGGTGGTTTTTTCCCTAACATACATCTGCAGGATGCTTATGCCAAAAGGCTAGCCGAAGTTTGCAATGAAACGGGATTGGGTTTAATGGATTTTGATGGCATGGGTGGCGAATCGCCCAGTGGGCACGGCGCTTACGGGGTAGCAAAATTCATTGATCTGTGGTATAAAGGGCTGAATAAATATGTACTTACCTGCGGCGCGGGAACAACGCATTATTACTGGCATATTTATTCATTCATGAATTGGGGCGAACCCTGGTATAACGCTTTGCGCGAAAGCCAGGTAAATTACCGCATAGAAAATCAACGGTTTTTTAAAAGAAATTATATGCCGCCCATGCTTGGCTGGTTCAGCTTTGGCGTAGATTACCGCCCGGAGGAAATAGAATGGATACAGGCAAGAAGTGCTGCATATGATGCGGGTTATTTATTCAGGGTAGATGAAAACATTGAGCAGAATGGCTATAAAAATGAATTGTTCACCGCTATAAAAGAATGGCAGTTAGCCAGGAAGTCAGGCGCTTTTTCAAAAGAGCAGATAGCACAATTTCAAAATCCTAAAAATGAATTCCATATCGAAAAAATTGCCGATAACAAATGGAACCTTTTCCCTGTGATGCTGCATGGAGTATTTGAGCAGAAATTCAAACGGATGCAAACAGGTGAACCGGTTACGAATACCTTTACTATAAATAACATGTATGATAAACAACCGCTTCGCTTTTATATTACCGCGGAAGCGAATGGAAGTGCTGCACAAACTGTATCACGCATTACGCTGCAGGTAAATAATTACCAGGTGCTTGAAATAAACGAACCCCTGAAAGAACGGGAGAAAGTGATCTGCGACGGAAAGACTGTATTTATATGCGATGCTACCTGGAACAAAATAAAAGAAATAAAACCAGGTGAGATACCACAACTGGAAAATGGTATGAACGAGATTGTGCTAAAGAGTATTTTTTCCGGCGAAAAATCACCTGTGCTCAAACTGGAATTTAAAACAACAGGTAAGGCGGAACTGGTAGCGAAAAAATAATTAACAGCACTGTATGTACTCAAGGCGTGTATTTATAAAACAACATTCATTGGCGGGGCTTGGACTGATCGTTGCTCCATCTGTATTTTCCATACAATCAGGTAAAGCAGATGATATAGCGTTTATAAGTCCAATAGATGGCGACACCCTGCACAGGCACGATGGTGTAGTGACAGAATCTTTCCTGAAAACACTGGTGAAAGTTGCTGCACCTGCTGGTAGCACTATCACCATAAATGGAATACCTGCTAAAAAGAATAAGGGCATTTTTACCGCGGATATAAATCTTAAAAAGTATAAAAACACCATTGAAGTAACGGATAGTAAAACAGGCATAAAAAAAGAGATCATTGTTTACTGGTTTAAAAACCTGGCAGATAAATACAGGCTCTCCATTGATGATGCCGTTTGGTTTTTGAAAGACATTCACGTTAATACGGCTGTATATAAATCCATATTTGAAAATCCTTTTCTTACATTTCTGAAAGAAGTACACAACACTTATGGCACCAAAGTGCATATCAATATTTTTTATGAAACCGATGGTTTTAATCTTTCTCAGTTAACAGATAAATTTAAAAGCGAATGGAAAGAAAATGCCGGTTGGTTACAACTGAGTTTTCATGCCAACGCAGAGTTACCCGATGATCCTTATAAACATGCAGGTTATGCGCAGGTGAAAGAAGAATGTGGCAGGGTAATAAAAGAGATCAGGCGTTTTGCAGGTGATGAAACAGCATCCTCTATCACTACCTTGCATTGGGGAGATGTGCCGGTGGAGGTATCAAGAGCCTTACGCGACTGCGGTTATACGGGTCAGTTATGTGATTTTAATGTAGATAATAACCTCGCTCCCTGTTCTTATTACCTGGATGTGGAACAAAGAAGGCATATGCAAAAAAGATTTTTATGGAGAGATAATAAAGAAGATATCACTTTTATAAAAAGCAGTATCATCATCGACACAAAAAAATTGCCGGAAATTATTCCTTACCTGGACCAATACGAAAAAGAATCGCGCAAGCCTCCATATGTAGACCTGCTGGTACATGAACAATATTTTTACGAATACTATCATAACTACCAGCCAGACTATCGCACAAAAGTATTAACAGCGGTAAAATGGGCAGTGGATAATGGATATACACCGGCATCGCTGGGTGAATGTATATATGAAGAAGGTGTGAGGCATAAGGTTTAGGGTATTAGGTTTCAGAAGTAGGGTTGGCAACCTTTAAAAAATGCAGAACAAATAAAAAATGAAATATAAAAACCACACTGTATACCAATTAATGCTGATGCAAATAGCGTCAGTTATTTTGTTTACAGCCTGCGGCAAAAAGCAATCTCCGGTAACAGATGGACTGCGTGTACCCGAAGGATATACAATAGAGAAAGTAGCTGGCGCTGATCTACTCTCCTACCCCATGTTCGCGAGTTTCGATAACAACGGAAGATTGTTTGTGTTTGAATCCAGTGGCAAAACAACCTCTACAGAAGATGTATTGGAGAATCCAACTTTTGTTGTTCGTGTATTGGAGGATGTAGATGGTGATGGCGTGTTTGATAAGAGCAAAATATTTGCAGACAAGATTACTTTTCCCAAGGGAGGGGTATTTTACCAGGGTAGCCTGTATGTTGCTGCACCACCCAATTTGATACGGTTCACGGATACTGATGGTGACGGTGTAGCGGATAAACGTGACATTATATTAAGCGGCTGGACGTTCCATCACAACGGCGCTACGCTCGGTGGGCCTTTCATGGGAGCTGATGGGTGGTTGTATATAACAGATGCGAGGCGGGGGTTTAATATCAAAACAAAAGAAGGAGATTCCTTAAAAGGAAAAGGCGCAAGGATCTGGCGTTGCCGTCCTGATGGAACAGGGCTTGAATCGATGGCAGGTGGCGGCTTTGACAATTCCGTTGAAATTGCGTTTATGCCTTCTGGTGAGACGCTTGGCACAATGACTTATTTTACTGATCCACAGGGTGGATTCCGCGATGCTATTATGCACTGGGTAGAAGGTGGTGTATATCCAAAACCGCAGGAGGTAATTGAAGAAGATCACCTGAAATTAACCGGCGACCTGATGCCGGTGATGACTAAACTCGCCCGTGTATCTCATGCAGGGTTAATGCGCTACAGGGGAAATGTATTTGGAGATTCAGTTAATGGAAACCTGTTCAGTGCACAGTTTAATACGGGTCGTATCATGCGGCATATTATCACACCCGATGGTGCCACATTTCACACAACAGATGAACCATTTTTACAATCAGATAGCTTGGATATACATCTTACAGATGTGCTCGAAGATGCGGATGGAAGCCTGCTGGTAGTAAACACCGGTGGTTGGTTTATTGCCGGTTGCCCGTTATCGGTAGTAGCTAAAACAAATGTATTGGGTGGCATCTACCGTATTAAAAAAACAGGCGCACCGGTTACAGCAGATCCATGGGGAAAGAAAATAGATTTCACTCATGCTCCTCCGCAACAATTGGTTACTTATATGATGGATGAAAGGCATGCTGTAAGAGATCATGCCATTGAAGCAATAGTATTAAAAGGAGATAGTGCTGTTGAAGCATTAAAAAAATCATTATCCCTTTTTAAGGATGAGGAAAAACGGGCGGCAGCGGTATTCGCACTTTACCGCATTCAAACCGCAGCTGCAAAAGAAGCAGTGCGGAATGCAATGAATGATGAAAGTGCCATAGTGCGTACAGCCGCTGTAAGAGCCGCAGGATTAGCAAAGGATAAAGCTGCATTGGATAAATTAATGGAGCTTGTTCAGAAAGATAAAGCACCGGTGCGCCGGCAGGCAGCCACCGCACTTGGGCAGATAGCAGATGAAAAAGCTGTTCCGGCATTATTGCTGGCCGCGGCTGATGCGGGGGATCGCTTTGTAGAGCATGCGATCATATATTCCCTGATTACACTGAAAAAATCGCAACCGCTTATGGATGTATTGAATGATGCTTCCGCCAATAAGCGTAAAGCCGCCTTAATAGCGTTGGACCAGATGGATGGCGCACCCTTGCAAAAAGATCAACTGGCTGCATTTCTTAACAGCAATGACACACTATTAAGAAATGCAGGCATCTGGGTAGCGATGCATCATACCAACTGGAGCGATATTGTAGTAAGCTTTATCAGCAAACAATTCAGCAATGCGGATTCCTCAGGAAATCAACTGGCTTCTATTCGGGCATTGATGGAAACTTTTTGCAGCAAAGCAGATCTGCAACATTTTATAGGCAACCAATTGAGCAATACATCAACACCTGTTGCCAAAAAAATATTTTTGATGAGTGTGATAGCGCATAGCGATGTGCGTGAGATACCTCAAGATTGGATAAAACCATTGGGAAATATATTAAAGAGCACCGATGAACAACTGCGCCTGCAGGTGATGAGCCTTATTGAATCGAAGCGAATGGAAGCTATGAACGGCGTATTGAATCAGATTATCCAGGATCCTAAAACACCTGTATCATTTCAACTCAAAGCATTTGGTGCGAGGTTAAGATCGGAAAAAGAATTATCGGATAAAGAATTTAACACGCTGCAAAAATATCTCGACTCATCCTATGAAGCACCGGTAAGGCAGGCTGCTGTGCGGTTGCTGTCGCGAGCTGAGTTAAACGATACACAATTAGCAACGTTGGCAAAAGTACAGATCCCAAAAGCAGATGTTTTTTTATTGCCGGGTCTTGTACAAACTTTTAAAGGGAATAAAACAGAAGCAGTAGGTCAGGCACTTGTAACCGCGCTTGGCAATGCTTCAGATCGTTTAGGCAATTTGTCTTTACCCGATCTGCAGGAGCTCATTAAAACCTTTCCGCAAACAGTGCAGGTATCGGCAGAACCATTATTAAAAACATTGCAGGCACAACAAGCCGCACGCCTCTCACAATTGCAACAACTGGAAGCCAGTCTTAAAAGAGGAGATGTGAGTGAAGGAAGGCAATTGTTTTTTGGGAAAGCCACTTGTTTTACCTGCCATGCTGTAGAATCCCAGGGAGGTGTTTTTGGACCTGACCTAACCAATATAGGAGAGATCCGTTCCAAACACGATCTGCTGGAAGCAATAGTATATCCCAGCGCAAGCTTTGCACGGGAACATGAAACCTCGCGTATCGTCACCAAAACAGGAACATACACAGGTATTATTACAGAGCAGTTACCCGATGGGGTTACTATAGCAACAGGACCCGGAACAAAATTGAGTATTGCCCGTGTTGAAATAAGCTCCATTGAACCACAGAATGTTTCAATGATGCCACCTGGGTTAGACAAAATATTGAATGAACGGGAACTGGCAAACCTGCTGGCTTACCTGGTGTCGTTGCCTAACGGATTGGGACAGATCAAGAGCCATTAGATCAGTATAAAATTTATGTATGAAAAGTTATGAATCATGGTGAGCAATAAATTGTTTTTTGTTTCAGTAATCAGCTTGCTCTCACTGGCAGGGATAACCGATGTTGGTACAAAATCAGTACGGGATAAACCCACACATGATGAAGCAGATAAAACAATCAAACTTTTTAATGGTAAAAACCTGGATGGCTGGTATACATTTATAAAAGACCGTGGACGTGATAAGGATCCTAAAGCTGTATTCACTGTAAAAGACGGCACGATCCATATTTCAGGTGAAGAGTGGGGTTGCATTACCACCAATAAGGAGTATGAAAATTATAAACTAACAACAGAATTTAAATGGGGAGGAAAAACGCATGAGCCACGGATCAATAATGCAAGAGATGGCGGTATACTGGTACATTCAAAAGGAGTTGATGGTGGTTATTCCGGAACATGGATGCATGGTATAGAGTGCCAGATCATTGAAGGCGGAACCGGCGATATGCTGGTGGTGGGTGATGGCAGCGATAACTTTTCTATTACCTGCCCGGTGGCAAAAGAAAAACAAAAGAGCAGTTATCTGTTCCAGGAAAATGGAGATACAGTAACTATACATGGCGGCCGCATTAATTGGTGGGGAAGAGATGAAGCCTGGGATGATATAATAGACTTCAGGGGTAAAAAGGATGTAGAAAAACCTTTGGGAGAATGGAATACAATGGAATGTATTGTTGAAGGCAAAAACATTACTATTTATCTGAATGGTATATTGGTTAACCATGCGATGAACGTATTGCCTTCAAAAGGCAGGATCCAGATCCAATCAGAGGGTGCTGAAATATTATTCAGGCGTGTGGACCTGACTATGTTACCTGGCAAAAAGAAAAATTAATGCAAGTACAAATGAAAAGAAATTTCTCCTGCCTTCTAATCGCAATAATTTGTTACCACTCTACCATGCTGGCACAAACGACAAACCTGTTGCCTGCACCACAGAAAGTAGTATATGGTAAGAATAAATTTTCATTGTTTGGATCTACGGCTTTAATCAGCACTGATCTCACAAAAGAAGACAGGTTGGCTATTGATGAATTTATAACATGGACGATAGAACATATCGGCGTTTCAATTGCTACAACACGCGACAAAGATGCCAATAATATTCCGTTGATCGTGTTCAATTGTCAGCATTCGGGTAGCACGCTTCCTGTGCCCGGGGAAAAAGCGGGTGCAGATGGAAGAGAAGCCTACAAAATAAATATAGCTGGAAATAAGGTATCGATTACATCAACATCCGATGCAGGATTATACTATGCGCTGCAAACGTTGCGGCAGCTCATTGTTCGCGATGGCAAAAATTCTTTTTTACCTGAAGTTGACATAGAAGATTATCCTGCTTTTGCATACAGGGGTATAATGATGGACTTTGCGCACGGCAGCTTACTTACGGAAGCAGAAATAAAAAGACAGATTGATTTTTTAGCGCAGTGGAAGATCAATCAATATTATTTCTATAACGAGGTAAGCATAGAAATGAAGGGTTACCAATTGATGAACTATAATGCGCAGTATTCGCAGGATCAGATCAGGCGTATTGTAGCGTATGGAAAAGAAAAACACATGGATGTAATACCCTTTGTAAATTTTTACGGTCATTTACATGAACTGTTGCGCCTTGAAAAATACAATCATCTTGGCATCGGTCATTATGGGTTCGATCTTGATCCACGTAAACCAGACGTGCAGGCAATATTAAAAGACTGGATAAAGCAATACAGCACTATGTTCCCAAGTCCTTTTATACATGTAGGCTTTGATGAAACCTGGGAAACGGAACGTTTGTCTAAAGCAGACAAAACTATTCAACCGAAAAAACTGTATGTTGATCACCTTGTATTTGTAACCAACGAATTGAAAAAGTATGGAAAAAAGGTAATGGTATGGACAGATATTTCGAAAAACTATCCTGATATTATTGCCTCGTTTCCAAGAGATGTAATTCCTGTTGTATGGGATTATTCTGCTAATTTTTCTTCTATCAAAGGATGGATAAAGCCGATCGTAAAAGAGCAGTTGCCCTTTTTTATTCAATCTGCTGTAGATGGTTGGGCGCATTTGTATCCCACAGAAACTACCTGGGGAAATATTGATCTGTGTTTAAAGGCGGCAACAGAAGATAAGGCAGAAGGATATATCACTTCTGTATGGACAGACGCCGTACAACCGCTTTTAAGAAACAACTGGATGTTTATGGCTTATGGTTCTGTAACAGCCTGGCAAAACAAACCCATTGAAAAAAACACTTTCATTCAGCAGTATGCGCAAGTAATGTATCCAGAAGTTGCCGCACAAATGACGGAAGCATTTAAGAAAATGGCAGAATCACAGGTAGCGCTCCGCAAGTGTATGAACCAAACACAAACGCATATGTGGATTAATCCTTTCCTGTCTTATAATCTCAAACATACCAATGAATTTGTAGCCGAATATGAAAAGGGAAGACTCGCGGCTGAACTGGGGCAGGAAGCGCTGATTGATGCATTGAAAGCTCAAACAAAAGATAGCACTTTTATAAAAACCATGCTGGTGAATTGTCGCCAACTATCTTATACGGCTATGCGCTTTTTATGGGCGAAGAAAATAGTTGATCGCTGGAACTACAGCCTGGAGCATAAAGGACAAGAGAACTCGTGGTATGGGGATATTACCGAAACACCACATGGGTTGATTATGGATATGCTGGATTACAGTACAGAGATAAAAGAAGAATACCGGCAGGCCTGGCTTTCGGAAAATATACCTTACCGGTTGGGAACCATCATGGGAAGATTTGATGATGAGTATAGGCTATGGCGTGAGCTGTCTCAAAAAGTATTAGACTATCGCTATCATAGAGAAGAAGGAACGAAACCAAAACCATTTAATGAAACTTTTGGCATCGGAGGAGGAAGGTGAAAAATGATACGTCATCGCGATCCGCCGCGGCGGAGTGGCGATCTCCTTGAGCTTTTGACGAGAGATTGCTTCAGCGCCGTAAGATGCCTTTTGTTTATGCTGTATTAAGGCGCTTCGCAATGACGCGAAGGACCTGTAACATTGGTAATGATATCAACATACATAAAATGAAAATAATGTACAAAGTCTCTCATGCAATTCTTTTGTTTTTTTTCACGTCAATATTGTTTTCTTCCTGTAAGGAAAAACATTATAAAGAGGCGCTTTCTCCTGAAGAGTCCATGAAAACATTTCAGTTGGTGGATGGTTTCGGCATAGAACTGTTTGCAGCCGAACCTCTGATAAAGGCACCTGTTAGCATGACATACGATGAAAAAGGCATAGCATACGTGGTAGAAATGGAAGATTATCCTTATAAAGCAGATTCTTTAAAAGGCAAAGGTGTTATAAAGGCTTTATTTGATAATAACAACGATGGAAGAATAGATTCAGCCGTAATATTTGCAACTGGCTTGCCAAGTGCAACCAGTATGCTGCCGTGGAAAGGAGGATTGATTGTAACAGCAGCGCCTGATATTGTATACCTGAAGGATACTACTGGTGATTACAAAGCTGATATAAAGGAGGTATTGTTTACAGGTTTTTTTGCAGATAATTCAGAAGCGCAGATTACCAGTTTAACGCTGGGTGTTGACAACTGGATTTATGCAAACAATCACGGACAGCGTGGAAAAATACATTCCAGTATTAAACCCGATGCACCTGCTATAGATGTTTCCGGTGGAGACTTCCGGTTCAGGCTTGATAATGGCGCGTTTGAAAACGAATCAGGCTCTGGTCAGTTTGGAATGGCAATGGATGATTACGGTCATCGGTTCTATACGCAGAATACACTGCACATTCAGCAGGCGCCTATCCGTTGGAAATACCTGCACAGAAATCATTTTCTGCCATCCGATAATGCAGATGTAAATGTATCAGACCATGAGTTGGTAATGTTTCAAAAAACACCCCCACCCTACTGGCGGGCTGAAAGAAGTGCCCAACGACAGAAGGATTATGATGAAAGAAAACTGGATCGTAAGGAATATGCAGAAGGCCATTTCACAGGATCTTCAGGTGGAACATTTTATGGAGGCAATGCTTTTCCGGCCGGCTATTATGGTTCTGTTTTTACGGGAGATGTATCCGGCAATTTAGTACACAGGGATGTATTGCATGCAGGCGTTACGAGTGCTGCGTTTGTAGCCAGTCGTAGTGATGGTGAAAAAGACAAAGAATTCCTCGCGTCTACAGATCCATGGTTTCGTCCCGCGAATTTTTATTCCGCTCCCGATGGTTGCCTGTATATTATCGACATGTACCGGCAGCATATTGAAACACCTGTTTCTATTCCGGATGAGTTGAAAAAGGATATGGACTTTACTAACGGTAATGAATATGGTAGGATCTATCGTGTTTACCCCAAAGACAAATCAGTAAAAAAACAAGAAAGGATTGATGTAGGATCCAAAACTTCTGCTGAACTGGTTGACTTACTGGCAAGCGATAATGCGTGGTGGCGTTTGCAGGCACAGCGGTTGTTGCTCGAACGCAAAGACAGCTCGGTAATACCGGCATTAAAAACAATGTTTGCTACAAACACAAACCCGGTGGCACGCATCAAAGCATTATTTGCATTGGAAGGTTTGAATGCGCTGGATGTTTCACTTGTACAACAGGCGCTTAAAGATCCACAGCCCGGCATCAGGGAACAGGCTGTAATACTTGCTGAAAAATATCCTGCTTTGCTGCCCCAATTAGTTGCTATGGTCAATGATTCTTCTGCGCAGGTAGTATTGCAGGTGGCATTAAGCCTGGGTGAGTTTAAGGCTCCTCAGGTAGTACCGGCACTGGCTACCATTATTCAGCAACATGTAAAAGATGAATTGTTTCATAAAGCTGTTTTAAGTTCCGAAGCAGGGTCTTCGCCCGAACTATTGACGTTACTGATACGCGAAAAAACTTTTTTCAAAGAAGCAGATAAGAAAAACGTATCGTTTATTGAAGACCTGTGCTATGTGAATGGTGCCAGGCAAACACAAAAAGATATCAAAACGATTATACAAATACTATCGCAACCAACAGGCAATATGAATGAGAAATACAAGTTAGCTGCGCTGGGAGGTTTAGCTGAAGGCATTAACAGGGCTGATAATAAAGAAAAGCCCGATCAGGAACTGGTGAAGCTTTTGGAGGGCTATGAGAAAACCGCTGGTGATAGTATAAAATCGGCTATCAAAGAATTGAACACAGCAATAACGGATACTGCGGGGAAGTAAGAAGTTTAGATTCGTACCCTTCGCGTCATTGCGAGGAGCGAAGCATAGCCATTGTGCAAAGCCTTGACGAAGCAATCCCCAGGCGATAATGCAGGGAGATTGCCATATAGTACTTACGAATACGAATAAACGAAGCTGAAACATCATACAACCAAACAGGCACTGATCAAAACCATGAAACAGGAAAACGCAAGAAGATTATTTTTACAAAAATGTTTTTCAACAGCGCTTACAATAACCGGCGCAGGCCTATTATTATACGGATGCGGAGAACAAAAAAAAGAAGTGCAGCAAAATGATACCAAACCTCCTGCTGATCCATGCAGTGATTACAGCGGTCTTACAGATACTGATCTGAAAGCAAGACAAAGCATGGGTTATGTGGAGGTTTCACCAGATAAACACAAGCAATGCAGCAACTGCAATCTGTATCTTCCTCCTTTGCAGGATAAACCATGTGGCCAGTGCCAGCTATTTAAGGGACCAGTAAAGCCAGGCGGCCATTGCACCTATTGGGCACCACAGGCAAAAAAAGCATCCTGATTTAATTATACATTATACGTTCAACATATGAATGAAATACAAAAAAGAAGAAAGAGTGGACATGGGTTCCGTACCCTGTTTTTTTTAATAGTTTCCTGTTGTATTGCTTCTGTATCTTTTTCGCAGCAACTAAAAGTGGCAGTTTTTAATGCAGATGTTACACCGCCCATCGGCAGTCCGGTAGCTTATGCTATTACACGGTCAGTGCAGGATTCTTTAAGTGCAAGAGGTATTGTATTATTAACAGAAGACAAACCAATAGTATTATGCGCAGTAGACTGGATAGGGATTGCCAACGAAGGTTTAGAGATATGGCAACAAAAACTGGCTGAAGCTGCAAACACAACGGTTGACCGTGTATCTGTGCACGCACTGCATCAGCACGATGGTGTGCATTGCGATTTTACGATGGCGAGGATAATGAAGGAATATGGCATTGCAAATACACCCTTCGATACATTGTTTCAATTAAAAGCAATACAAGGGGTAGCCGATGCCGTTAGAACAGCTATTGATCATGCACAACCTGTAAATGCGATTGGTTTTGGTGAAGCCAAAGTAGAAAAGGTGGCTTCAAACAGGAGAATATTGGGAGATAATGGAAAGGTAAAGATCGTTCGCTGGAGTAGCACAACAGATAGTGCAGCAATTGCGGCACCTGAAGGGCTTATTGATCCATGGTTGAAGTGTGTGAGTTTATGGAACAATGAAACGCCGGTTGCCGTATTAACCTATTATGCTACGCATCCGCAGAGTTATTATGGAAAAGGAGACGTAACCTGCGAATTTATAGGTATAGCACGCAACGACAGGGAAAAAGAATCAGGCATCCCGCATATTCATTTTGATGGTGCAGGCGGAAATGTTGCAGCAGGAAAATACAATGATGGATCTGAAGCCACACGACCGGTATTAGCCAAACGTGTAGAAACCGGAATGGAGCAAGCCTGGAAAGCAACACAAAAAACACCACTCACCACAAAAGATATTGCATGGAAAAGCTTACCCGTTACGTTACCGCTGAGTAAAAAATTGATAGCACAAAAAATGCAGGACACTTTAAGCAGTAAAACTGCTTCAAAGGCTGATCTATTGGCGGCTGCTGAAAAACTGGCGTGGTATCAAAGATCTAAGGCAGGTCAAAAAGTAAATGTATCTTCTCTTAAGTTAGGCAACATCTGGCTTTTGAATATGCCGGGAGAATTGTTTGTAGAATATCAACTGGCTGCACAGCGCATGCGCCCCGAAGATAAGGTTTGCATGGCCGCATACGAAGAATATGGACCGGGGTATATCGGCACTAAAATAGCCTATACCCAGGGCGGTTATGAAACAGAAGATCTGGTATCAGGTACCTCGCCTGAAGTGGAAAAGGTTTTGTTGAAAGCAATTAAAAAAGTATTGAAATAAATGGCGATTTCTTTGAAATTGGATTATATGATTTTAATAGGAAATTATTGTATTTTGATATGGCTGCATTCATGTCCTATTGGGACATTTTATGGGTAGCTGATAAAAAAATTATGTTTCATCGTTCCGTTAGGAACGTTTTATGCCATTACACCTCAATTTTTTTGCGCCACGAATCGCACAAAGCGTACCTCTGCACGCAAAATACATTTCAATATTTTCTACCCACAAAATGTTCCTACCGGAACAAAATGTTTTGAATTACTATTGCTTAAATAGACTGATCAATCTACAAGCCCACGGTAATGATCAGACGCCGAAAATATTCCCCCGCTGCTGTTGAAGAAATCATCATCCAGTTCAAATACACCATTGTTTACCTGCGTCCACAATGCTCCGTTATGTGGATGATAACCTACCATCTTGCTCCAATTAATATAATTCATATTGCCGTTGGTCTCAATCATTCCCATACCGAGACCAGGAAAAGGAGCCACACGGGCAGCAAGATTTTTATTCCAGTCAATAAGGATAGGGTTAACAGTCAGGTCAGCACAAATACAGGGAACATTGTGTTCGTAGGCAAGCTTAGCAATTGGGATGGAGCCCGAGAGTGTTTTTGCTATGCCTTTTAATACCAGTAGTCCATACCCCTGTTTCAATCGCTTTAGTGCTGAAGCTTCGTCATGCACACTTTCATCAGCGCCTATCCGCACACCAACATCCGCCACAGATGCTTCATTGTCTTCATGCAATGGTTCTTCTATAAATAAAACCTGGTCTAATGCTCCTATCTTCCGTGCATGATCTATATATTTCAGGAGTGTTTCCTTCTTCTCATACCGGGCATTTGAATCCATCGTATATATGAGCTTACCATTGGCTGTATGGGGCGTACGGAGATCCTTAAGCGCAGTATGGATCTGAGTAAGCCGTTCTATATCTTTTTGCAGCATTTCAGGCTGTGTGCCAGGTTGACCCGTTTTTATTTTTATTACAAAATATCCCTGGTTCACTGCGTCTACAATATCCTGTAATGGCATTCCATACGAAACCTGGAACATTACTGCTACTTTTTTGTTGCGAAAGCTTAGCGGTTTTTTATACGGCTCAGGCATCATTGCATCAAAATCTTTATAACCATTTTCTGCCGCATATAATATCCAGGCTGCATTATCAACTGCCACCAGCGCATTTAGAAGGAAGTTTTTATTGATGTCTTTTTTGCCTGTAAGGTTAATGGCTGCCTGCATTAATTCCGGTTGAATTTTCGCCATCAATTTAACAGGGCTTTCAAATTCAGTTGTTTTCACCAATTGCAATGCTTTATCCGTAAGTGCATACATCAATGCATTGCCCGCTGCTTCTGAATGAGATGAAAAAAAGTCGGCATCACCGTATAATACACTTTGGGTAGCAATGCCTGTAGCAGTATTATTTGTTGAAGAAAGACCGACTACCGTTTGCCACAACTCAGTAAGATAACCACCTTTAAATCCAAATGGATGCAATAATTTTTCTCTTTCAAAATTTGAGTTGGTTGAAATTATGCTGATCTTATTTTGCATTCTATGCTGGCTGGTTTGATCATTCAATACAGGAAATACGGGCAATGCGGTCAGCGCAAAAGCCTGTTTCACAAATGTCCTTCTTTTCATTGATGCGGCATTTTAATTCTGGCGATTTTCCGGATTGTTGGGTTCACTTATTTTATATAACCATTGTAACAATATGATTGAATGTTTCATAACTGAAAAGTGTAACCGCTATAGTAAACCAGGATGTAAAAAGTACACTATCGGGGTTATTTTATAAACACTTAAAAATATTCAATTAAGACGCCGGAACTATGGAATTGTGAGTATAGATGCATGTTTTCTAAAAGAAAATAGTAGCCACCACAAGAAATGGAAGCTGGCAGGCATTTTCAGCCAGGAAGCTACGGATGTATTTCAAAGCTTCACTTTTGTATTGCCTTGCCGTATCATACGATATATTAAGATCAACCGCCAGTTCTTTGAGTGTACGGGGTGTCTCGCTGCTAAGTATATAAATTTGTTTATGCTTGGGTGAAAGTTGACTCACTGCCGTTTTAATCAATTCAGCAATCTGCTTTGCTTCCAGTTGTTCCGAAGGTTTCCATTTATCTTCTTCTATTGCATCGCTGGTTTCCAAAGACGAGTTAAAGAGCGGCATTTTTTTCCGAAGCATGGAAATGATCAGGTTCCTGGCAATAGTTTGAAGATAGTGCTGTAAGCTGTGTATTTCAGGCAGGCCGGTTCTGTTTTTCCAGATCCGCAGAAATGTTTCCTGAACAATATCCTCTGCCAGTGATTTATCTTTTAAATACAAAAGAGATACCGCGTAAATTTTAGCCCAATGCCTTTCATATAAACAGCGGAATGCCTCATCACTGTTGTTCGAAAGCTGCGAAAGCAGATTTTTTTCGTCGTATGAAAAAGCAGCAGACAATGGGGATTGGGTTTTGGTTTCTGTATAAACAAACTTAATCAATTTTTTTATTGTGAAAAAGCAATATCAACCCCCTCAAAAGATTTAATATATTAAAACGCTTTTGCATCTTTAAGGCAGTGCGGGTGCAGCCTACGGGAGGGAAACCAGGGATAGTATATTATAGTAATCCAAAAAAGACTAAAAAAGATCTGCCACAGTTTTAGTTTCTAATATTTTTAACATTGCATCCCTTGTAAGAAGAAGTGTATCATGCAGTGGGCAATTTGTTTCATCACAGTTTTTACATCGTTCATAAAAATTAAGGCTTACACATGGCAATAGTGCAATTGGCCCATCCAGCAACCGCATTATGGTAGCAAGAGAAATACTGGAGGGATCTTTCTTAAAAAAATATCCCCCGTTCCTACCCCTTTTACTATCCAGTATTCCGGCGTGCTTTAATTCAAGCAGGATGTTTTCAAGAAACCTCATCGGAACCTTTTTTTTGATGGCTATGTCTGATATAAGGATCGGACCCACATTTTGCATTTGTCCTATATACATGAGCGCATTAAACGCGTATTGAGTTTTTTTGGAAAGCATCCAATAAGATGATTGTAATGTAAAAAGTAATTGTTTAACACGCGTTGTATATGCCTGGCATACTTGCAGCATTCATACTGCCTGGTATTGGGGTAATCCATACTTTCCACGGCGGCAATATACTATTCAACAGCACCTGCTCTTTTATGGTATAAATATATACTTCACTTAGGGCACTGCTCTTAAGTTTTAGGCTAATGGTGATATCTCTTATAGTACCCAATTTTATTTCCTGCTGTTCAAATCCTTCGGCAGTAACAACAATAATGGTATCACCCTCCGGTACTTCAAGCGAAAAACTTCCATCTGCCATTGTACCTGTAGCATCTTTATTGCTTTTTAAAGAAACACTCGCACCTTCCAAAGGCTGATTATTTTCAGCGTTAATAACTATACCTGTTATTAATTTACCTTGGGGTTTTTGGGCATATAATTTATTCACGATAGAAAGAGATATCAAAAAGAAAAAGATTGTAAGGATTGCTTTCATACCAATATACTTTAATGGAGAGTTAATTTGAATACTGTTGGACTGGTTAATTATAAAAGCAAAGTTATAACAATGCAGTTAGTCTACAAAATAAGTAGACTAAACGAAAAACAAAATCTGCTTACCGGTTGGTTTCAAATTATGCTGCTGAGAATCCAGTTGAGCCCTTAGCTATTTTGCCTGACCGATTATAGAAAAAATCATAAAATAATAGTCTACTTATTTGGTAGACTATTTGAAAGTATATATTTTCGCCTTGAAATTATATACTGCAATCAATGAATCGTCGGTATTATTCGCCTGTTACCTTATTTAACTCCGATTACAAATCAAAGCAATCCACCTGCTATTGTTGTTGTTAATCAGGTTTGATACCACTTGCTTCCTTAGTTTGATTTATTATTAATTTTTTCTTATCACAAAACTTATGACTATAAAAATCAATTGTAATATCCGTGAAGGATAGATAGCTAAAATAAAATGACCGGATACTGTTGACGCAGCTCCGGTCGGACCAAACAAAGGCTCTTGCGTTTTATAAGCACTGGAAATAATTCCAGGCCTATGCCTTATTATTTAATCTCAAATCAAAACTAATGAAAAAAGTTCTTCTTATGGGGCTTTGGCTAAGTGGTATTTTGTTGGCCAAATCTTCATTCTCCCAGCAAACAACCAACCCATTGATCAACTCTACACTTGAGGGGCAGGTTATTGATCATGTTACCAAAGAGCCTGTGGCAGGCACCACCGTAAAAATTAAAGGAACTACCCATGAGGTACTGACTGATCAAAACGGGAAATTCTATTTTAAAACAGGGCAAAAGTTCCCCTATATATTAGTAGTAAGTTTCGTTGGCTTTCAAACACAGGAAATAACAGTAAGCGAATCTCCCGTTGAAATACAATTACAAAACGACACCAAACAACTGAATGAAGTTGTAGTGGTTGGCTATGGCACACAACGCAAAACAGATATTACAGGCTCGGTGGCAAGCGTTTCAAAACATTTATTACAGCAGCCGGCAGCGTCTTTTGATAACCTTTTACAAGGTGCGGTACCAGGCGTAGCTGTTACACAGAGTAGCGGGCAACCCGGCAGTACCGCCACTATAAGAGTGCGTGGTGGCAACTCTATTTCATTTGGTAATGACCCTCTTTACGTAATAGATGGCTTTATTGTTTATAATAACAACAGTTATGTAAACACAGGTGCATCTAACGGTGTGGGTGTAAACGCACTTTCTACCATCAACCCCAGTGATATCGAAAGTATAGAGATCCTGAAAGACGCTTCTGCTACCGCAATATATGGTTCGCGTGGCGCTAATGGCGTGGTGATTATTACTACCAGGAGAGGCAGAAAAGGCAATAATGAATTTAATTACAGCGGCTACGCCGGCGTACAATCTGTAAGAAAACAACTTGACCTGTTGAATGCTTCGCAGTGGGCTTCATTGGTAAACGATATAAACCTGAGTGACGGTAAAGCCAAAACCTTTTCTGATTCTGCCATCGCTGCGTTAGGTAAAGGTTCAGACTGGCAGGATGCAGCATTGCAAAATGCTTCTATCCAAAATCATGAGTTGTCTTTTTCGGGAGGTGATGACAAATCACGCTACCTTATTTCTGGTAATTATTACAAACAGGAAGGCAACGTGGTAAATACAGGATTCAAAAGGTATACCGCACGTGTAAACTACGAACGTAATTTTTCAGAAAAGTTTAAAGTGGGTACCAATATTTTTGGAAGCCGCTCTATAGAGGACAAACTTTTTGGAAATACCTATAACAGTATCAATTTCCAGAGTACGGCTTTTTCTAACCTGTTGCAGCTTTCACCGGTTCCAAAAATTTATAATGAGGATGGCAGCTATAATACAACCAGCCCATATTCGCCCACACCAACCAACCTGTTGCAGGATATCGCCAAAACAACCAACCAAACTTTTCTCACACGGATATTAGGTAATGCGTTTGCTGAGTATAAACTGTTTAAGGATATTACCCTTAAAGTAAGTGGTGGCGTAGATCTGATTGAAACCAAACAAAACTATTATTCTCCTTCTTACACAGCGTCTCCGGCAGGCGGCTCCACAGGATATGCTGCCGGTGGATATGCTTCTGTAGGATCAGGGTCGGCAACAACATGGATCAACGAGAATACTATCAACTACGACCATGCATTTAATGATAAACATTTTGTAAATGTGTTGGCAGGCTACACTACGCAACACCAGAATTTTTCAACTGCGGTAGCTACCGCGCAAAAGTTTCCCAACGACCTTACAACCTTTAATAATTTAAATTACGCAAGCACTCCTGTGCTATCTACTTCAGATGCATTTGAGTCCTCGCTCAATTCATATTTAGGCAGGGTGAATTATTCTTACCTGCATAAATACAATATCACCGCATCATTAAGAGCTGATGGTTCGTCCAAGCTGGGTGCAAACAACCGTTGGGGTTATTTTCCATCTGTAGGGATCTCCTGGAATGCAGACCAGGAAACATTCTTCCGTCGTTTTGACAAAACCATAAGCAATCTGAAATTCAGGTTCTCCGCAGGCAAAACCGGTAACTCAGAAGTGCCACCATATAGTTCGCTTGCAGCCCTGGCTCCTACCAACTATTATTTTAACAGCACGCTTATTACTGGTATTGCACCTGTGCAGATAGCAAATCCCGATTTGAAATGGGAAACTACCACGCAGTTTAATATAGGTACTGATATCGGCTTGTTTAATAATCGCATCAACATCACATTTGATGCTTATCATAAAAAAACAACCGATCTTTTGCTCAATGTGCCTTTACCGCTGTATTCCGGTTATGCAAGCTCGCTGCAGAATGTGGGTAGTGTTGAAAATAAAGGGGTTGAATTCAGCATCAGTTCACAGAACATCCAATCAAAAGGTTTTAACTGGCGATCTACCATCGTATTTGCGGCCAATCAAAATAAGATCCTGAGCCTGGGCCAGGGCACCGGCTTTTATTATCCACTAGCACCAACCGGTTATGTTTCTCCCGTTATTGTAAAAGTAGGTTTACCGGTAGGTACTTTCTGGGGATACGACACAGATGGTTTGTTAACTGCTGATGATGTTTCTAAAGGCACACCAATATTGACAGGAGTATCTCAACAAGCCGGAGACAGAAAGTATGTTGACACGAACGGAGACGGTGTTGTAAACAGCAATGACAAACACAATCTCGGTAGCGCACAGCCGAAGTTTACATTTGGGTTCTCTAATACTATAACTTATAAAGGCTTTGATCTTTCCTTTTTATTCCAGGGATCATATGGCAATAAGATTTTCAACTTCCTTCAACAGAAGTTAGAGTTGCCTACCCTATCCTTAAATGCATCAGCAGTATTGCTTGACAGGTATAGCGCCACGAATCCAAACGGTAAATATCCAAAAGCTACCAATGCGCCCGTATCGCAGGTTGCTGATATATATATTGAAGATGGCAGTTATGTCAGGTTGAAAAATCTTTCTCTTGGTTATAGTATTCCCAAGAATACACTGGAGAAAATTCACATCAAACAGATACGCCTGTATATATCTGCACAAAATTTAATTACCTGGACGAAATACACAGGTTACGATCCTGAAGTAAACTTCTTTGATACCGATAATACCAAACAAGGCATTGACTATGGCGTGTATCCTTCAACCAGGACATTTATAGCAGGGCTTAACCTAACACTGTAACATTTACAAATAACTCATTATGAAAAAGTATTTATATATAGTAGTTGCAGCGGGATTGTTTTTTTCGTGCAACAAGCTGGATGAAAATCCATCCTCCATTATTGTAGTATCCCAGTTTTATAAAACACAATCAGATGCTTTAGCTGCGGTTGCTGCTACATACAGCACCCTGAATACAGACGCGGCAAATGATTTTCCTATGTATGGCAGAAACCTGAACCTGCTCACAGGTAACGGGAGCGACGACCAGATATTCAGTCCTTCCAATACAAACCCCGATGTAAGAGCGCTTGGAACCACTACGTATGTTCCGGCAAATGATAGAATCAGGAAAAACTGGCAACAGCATTATTTCGGCATCAGCAGGGCAAATGTTGCTATTGATAATATCCCTAACATCAGCTTTGATACAACGTTACGCTCAAGGCTGGTTCGTGAGGCTAAATTTATAAGGGGATTAATTTACTTCAACATCGTAAGATTATGGGGTGATGCTCCTTTGATATTGCACGATCCTACTTCCACCGATGTGAATGCATTAAAAGTAGAGCGTACGCCCAAGGAACAAATATATGCGCAGATAATAGCGGATCTTACAGACGCGACTAATCTTCCCAAAACTTATACAGGAGCTGATAAAGGCCGTGCCACCAGTGGAGCAGCACATGCGTTGCTGGCAAAGCTGTATGTTACCCGGAAAAACTGGGATGCTGCGCTTACTGAATTACGTGAGGTGATCAATGGTGGTTATGGATATGATCTTTTTGAAAATTACAAAGACGCTTTTCAGAAGCCTACAAAAAATGGCAAGGAACATATTTTCTCTGTACAGTTTGAAACCAACCTTGGAGCGAAGAATAGTTCACAATCTTTAAGCAGTTCAAACTTTTCTTCTTTCAATCCCGCGGTGTATCCTGGTGATCAGCCCAGCGACAGCAGTTTATACCTGTTGTTTGACAATAGCGATACCCGCAGAGATGTTACCTTCTTTACTACATTAACCAATGCCGCAAATGGACAGGTAGTAAATTTTGGCGCTGCGCGTTTTGCCAAGTTCATTGATTTCGCGTTAACGCCTCTTACCAATCAATCACAAAGTGGCATTAATTTTCCGGTGATCCGTTATGCCGACATTTTATTATTGTATGCAGAAACGCTGAATGAGATAAACGGCGCGCCCACCCAGGAAGCATATGATGCTATCAATCGTGTAAGAGAAAGAGTACATATCAGTGACTTACCTGAAGGGCTTTCACAGGATGAATTTCGCGAAGCAGTTTTTTTAGAACGCCGCAAAGAATTTATCCAGGAAGGCAACCGCTGGTTTGACCTCTCGCGCCGCGGTGGCACTTACCTGTACGATGCGTTGAAAAAATTTCCTGCAAAAACAGGTGCAGCGGTAAAAGATACATTGTACCCTATACCGCAGTCAGAAATTGATCTCAACTCCAAGCTCACTCAAAATCCAGGCTGGTAAGTTTTTATTCTATAAAAAATTATAATACTGAGATGAATTATAAAATTCTTTTTACGTCTTTGCTTGTATCAGCAACTGTTACCAGCTTTGCACAACAACCTTATCAGGGAAAAATTGGTAAAACTTTCGATGAAAGTAAAGAGTGGTGGCCTACGCCAACCACAGCGCCCAAAGATGCACCCAATATCATCTGGATATTGATTGATGATGTAGGTTTTGGTGCGTCCTCTACATTTGGGGGTGTTATTCCAACGCCCATCTTCGACAGTCTTGCTAATAACGGTTTGCGTTATACAAATTTTCATACCACAGCCATCTGCGCTCCAACAAGAGCCGCGTTACTAACAGGCAGGAATAGTGGCACTGTGCACATGAGCGGTTTCGCCCATTATTGGGGCAGTGCGGGTTTCCCGGGCTGGGATGGTTATATTCCTGAAAAGACAGGAACTGTTGCAGAGATATTGAAACAAGCCGGCTATACCACTTTTGCCGTGGGCAAATATGGTGTAACGCCGGATGCGGAAGCAACCAATGCCGGACCATTTGATCATTGGCCTTCAGGTAAAGGCTTTGAACATTTCTTTGGTTTCCTCGGTTCAGAGACCGATCAGTATAAACCGGTGCTGGTAGAAGACAATGCATTTATCACACCCGATGGCAGACATCTTAGTGAACAGATAACAGACAAAGCCATCAGATATATTGATAAAACAAAAAAGGCAAATCCGGATAAACCTTTTTTCCTATACTATGCACCCGGTGCAACACATGCACCGCACCAGGTACCAGACGACTGGCGTGATATTTATAAAGGAAAATTTGATGATGGCTGGGATGCTTTCAGGCAAAAAGTTTTTGATAACCAAAAGAAGTTAGGCATTATTCCTTCGTATGCGCAGTTGCCAGAAAGAAACCCGCTGGTAAAAGCCTGGAATGATTTACCAAAAGATGAACAAAAATTATATGCGCGTTTCATGGAAGTATATGCCGCTTATCTTACGTATACTGATTACCAGGTTGGCCGTGTAATAAATGAGCTGAAACAAATAAACCAACTGGATAATACATTGATTTTTGTTTTGATTGGCGATAACGGCGCAAGCAAAGAAGGAAACGATAATGGTGTTGTTGAAAAACGGTGGGGCCCCCGTTATGATAAAACGATAACGCAAGAAGCATACATCAAAAAAAATGAAGCCGCTATCGAGAGGATTGGTACGCCAGAAACAGAACCTAATTATCCTTTAGGTTGGGCGCAGGCAGCCAATACGCCTTTTAAATACTGGAAGCAGGATGCCTTTGCTGAAGGCGGTACGCATAATCCTTTAATTGTTTTTTATCCTAAAAAAATTACGGACAAGGGAACCATCAGAACACAGTTCAGCCATGTGAATGATATACTGCCCACTACACTGGAAGCGATTGGAATTAAACCACCTGCTGCCATCCGCGGTATTAAGCAAGATAGCCTGCAGGGTACATCATTGGTGTATACATTCAATAATGCGGGTGCGCCTACCCGTCATACCACACAATACTTCTACATCTTCGGGTCCAGGAGTATTTATAACAATGGATGGAAGGCTGCGGCAGCGCATCACCCTGACGCTATTGATCTCGCATCTTTTAATAAGCCTGTTCCAAAAAGCGATTACAATAAAGACGAATGGCTTTTATACAATCTTAATGAAGATTTTAATGAGCGCATTAACCTGGCTGAAAAAAATCCTAAAAAATTGGCTGAGTTAAAAGCACTGCTCGATAAGGAATTGCAGAAGAACAATGTATATCCTTTGATCAATTGGGAAGATGTATACCAGCAGAAATTTATTAATTCAAAGAAGGCTGCCACATTTAAAGCGCCGCCTCCGCCACCAGGTCAAAAGAATGATGGGAAATGATACGATTAGAATCGAGCTATTTATAACAAAATCAATTCTATTAATCATTGCAGAACATAAAATTTTAAACAATGCCATTACTAAAAGACACAGAAATATTGAGTAAAAAGATAATCATAGGGGTTATCATTTTTTTAGTGCCACTTTTAATTATAGCGGGTGGCTTATGGTTAATACAATCTTTATAAAAACATAAATACATAACAATGAAAATCGAAAAACCACTCGCAAAAAAAATAACAAGAGATATTCTTGTGAGTCTTTTTATTTATACCCTTCCGGTAGTAGCACTTTATGTATGGTATTATGCAAAAGGAGAAGCGCCATGGAATACCCATGCCAATACCATTGAGCAAATAAAATTGATCCCGGCCTTTCATTTTGTACAGGTAATATTCAACAACCTCAGCACATGGGGGCTTCCCTTACTGGCTTTAATTGTGGGTGTTGCAGAATTTGCCATTGGCTTGTATGAAAAACGCTGGACAAAAAATGAAAGGATACTCGACATCGTTTGTTTTATAGCCCCTAAAGTATTGTTCATCCCGGTACTCACATTTTTCAGCCTGAAAATTTTACCATTTATAGCGCCCAATTTAAAGAACGAATTTTCATGGGTACCTTTCTGGGGAGGTTTTTTTATTATCGCTGTGGCTGATGATCTTACACAATACTGGTATCACCGGCTTCATCACCAGGTTCCCTTCTTGTGGCGCTTTCATCGTACTCATCATTCCGCTCCCTATATGGGCATGGCAATGGCAAGCAGGCAGAATATTATTTACACCATATTTTTTTCGCAGATCTATTTAACCTCCGCATTAGTATATCTCGGTCTTGGATACCAGGCTTTGTTTGTTACCGGGTTAAAATCTTTAATTACACTTGCTGCACACTCCAGCATTGCATGGGATAAACCATTTTATAAATATAAAGCGTTGCATCCTTTTGCATGGGTATTGGAAAGATTGATCTCAACTCCTGCAACACACCATGCACATCACGCAGACAGTGATGATGACGGGATCGGGCACTACAAAGGAAATTTCGGGAACATGTTTTTTATATGGGACATGATTTTCGGAACAGGTATTATTACCCGTCAATTTCCATCAGCCTATGGTTATAAAGAATACAAGCAGGAAGAATGGTACGCGCAGTTTATGTGGCCGCTTTTCAAATCAAAAAAAGAAGGCAGTGAATTATCTGCCAACGGACCTGTAGTGGGTGATGCTGTTCCCAAAGCAGATATACCGGTAGGTGTTACGCATACTATAGGTAAGATTGGAGAAGACTTATCAAAACGCTTTGTTGTAGTAAACGAAAAACTCAACTGATCAATACAACAATCGTAATCAAATAAACCACCACTAAAATATTTTACAATTTATGAAACAATTTTTATCCGCAAATAAGTGGATAGTCACCTCTATTGCCGCAACGTTGCTGTATTACAACACGCAGGCACAAACGATCCCAGCAAATAATTATAAAGGTGTAATTGGTAAAACAACAGCCGATTCAAAAGAATGGTGGCCCGATCCGGTAAAAGCACCAACTGGTGCTCCAAATGTTATATGGATTCTGCTCGACGATGTTGGCTTTGGAGCCAGCAGTGCTTTTGGTGGATTAATTCCAACACCCACATTCGACAGTTTGGCAAACAGTGGTTTAAGATATACTAATTTTCATACTACTGCCATTTGTGCACCAACAAGAGCCGCGTTACTTACAGGCAGAAATTCGAGTCGTGTACACGAAGCCGGGTTTTCTCATACCATTTTATCTTTTGGTTATCCGGGTTGGGATGGTCACATTCCCTCTGATAAAGGAACGATAGCTGAAATTTTAAAAACAAATGGTTATAACACTTTTGCCGTAGGAAAATATGGACTTACGCCTGATGCTGATAGTTCAGATGCAGGTCCTTTTGATTACTGGCCATTCGGGCAAAGGCTTTGAACATTTCTTTGGCTTTTTAGGATCGCAGGATGATCAGTATAAAACAAGACTGATTGAAGAAGACGTGCATGCTACACCCGATGGACGTCATTTCAGCGAACAGATCACAGATAAAGCAATCTCTTTTATCAGTAAACAACAGGCGGCTGCACCTGGCAAGCCTTTCTTTTTATATTACTCGCCAGGAGCTACGCATGCACCACACCAGGTGCCTGACAAATGGAGAGATATTTATAAAGGAAAATTTGATAAAGGATGGGATTGGTATAGAGACCAGGTAATAGCACAACAAAAAAAGTTAGGCGTTATACCCAAAGATGCGGTACTGCCTGAACGCAATCCTAACATAAAAGCGTGGGCATCTTTATCGGCTGATGAACAAAAACTATATGCCCGCTTTTTTGAAGTATATGCGGCTTATCTTACTTACACCGATTATGAAATAGGCAGATTGATCAGTTTCCTGAAAGAAAAAAAACTGTATGACAACACCCTTATTGTAACGATCATAGGAGACAATGGTGCAAGCAAAGAAGGTTCTGACAATGGTAATATTGATCAAAGTATCTTCAGCCCAAATGCAATAGCAGGCAAACGGTTAGCTGATAACCTGGCTAAAATTGATTTGATTGGAAAGCCCGAAGGTATTGAAGTGAATTATCCACTGGGTTGGGCACAGGCAACCAATACACCATTCCGTTTTTGGAAAACAGATGCTCATTCTGAAGGAGGCACGCACAATCCTTTAATCATTACCTGGCCAGCTAAAATAAAACAGGCCGGATTGCGTAACCAATATGGGCATGTAATAGATATTTTACCAACAACCCTGGAGTTAATTGGCCTTAAAGCGCCTGAAAAGATCCGTGAAATTCAACAGGATACTATTCAGGGTATTTCACTTGCCTATTCTTTTAATAATGCGGATGCGGCCTCAAAGCATAATACGCAGTATTATTACATCTTTGGCTCAAGGGCCATATATAAAGATGGATGGAAAGCTGCTTTTGCTTTTGAACCCAAAGTACCCTTGTTGTTTAACAATTATAGCGTTGAAACTCCCGGAGCTAATGAATGGAAACTCTATAACATAGAAAAGGATTTCAATGAAAGAACCGACCTTTCTAAAAAATATCCACAAAAGCTGGAAGAGTTGAAAGCATTATTTGAAGAAGAGGCACGCCGTAATAATCTTTATCCTTTAATTACCTGGGATGATGTTATTCAAGGTGCATTAAAACAACGGCAGCAACAGGCTCAAAATAAGCATCAGTAACAACAGATACATTTTCATATAATAGCCGGGGAACCGGTTATCACGAAATAATAAAATATTATAAACCCTAAAAAGGAGAATGATTGCTCATTCTCCTTTTTTCAAAATATTAAATTCTTATCTACATCAAAGTTTTGCTATTTCATCAGCATAATATCCTACAAAAATAAAGGTGATTGCTAATTCTCCGTTAGTCCGGGGAAAGCATCAAAAAGTTTTTTCAGCGCTGCCGCTTTCTCAGGATAAAGATCAATAACATTAACTCTCTCGCTGGGATCCTGGTTGATATTGAATAATTCCTTCACGGTTTCCTGAGGTTTACCTGTAATAGCGTTTATTCCACCAGGCGCTTCCCGGTATTTCCACGCTCCTTCCCGAACCGCTTCCGCTTTTCCGTAATTCACAATGTAAATAGGGCGGTGTACATATGCTTTTCGATTAACCTTTCCTGTTAGCAGGTCTGAAATATTCTGCCCATCGAGTGTCCTGTCCTTAGGCAGTGAAGCGCCTGCCCATTCTGCCAGGGTAGGCAATACATCAAGATTGCTAATAGGGCTTGTTAAAACAGCGGGCTTGATGTGATGCTTCCAGTACACTATAAACGGCACCCTTACGCCACCTTCGTAAGACTCTCCTTTTGAGCCCCTGAAAATGCCTGCGGCGCCTACATGCCAGCGTTGTGTAACACTGTCGCCCGACATTCTCTCCGGGTAAGATACCCAGGGTCCGTTATCACTGGAGAAAATAAAAATGGTGTTGTCGGCCAGTTTTTTCGATTCCAGCTTTTTCCATATCAATGCCAGGCAACTATCCATTTCTTCTACTACAGCACCCAAGGGTCCTGCATCCTGCCTGCCTGCCAAGGAAGCAGCCTTTGCTGCAAAGGCAACGGGTAAGTGGGGCATATTGAAAGACAGGTATAAAAAGAACGGTTTCGTTTTGCTTTGTTTATCTATAATAGCTATGGCTTCCCGTGTATACAATGGCGTTAGTAACGAATCCTGTGGCCTGCTGATCTCGGGTTGCCTGTTCCTGAAAAGTTTTATGGTAGTATCTGTTTTTACATAGGGGTAGCGATAGTCGTGACTATACAGCAATCCGTAATACGAATCAAAACCCTGCGCCATGGGATGATGATAAGGTTTATCATCGCCCAGGTGCCATTTTCCGATCATCGCCGTATTATAGCCTGCCGATTTTAATACTTCAGCAATGGTAACTTCCTGGTCGGGTAATCCTTGTTTAGCACCCGGGCTCAAAGGCACCGGAATATTATACCGCGACGCATATCTGCCTGTTAAAAGCGAAGCTCTTGATGGAGAACAGGAAGGCGTTGATACTACATAGTTAGTAGCCTTTAACCCTAAATAAGCAAGGCTGTCGAGAAAAGGAGTTTGTATAACAGGGTTACCATAAGTGCTCAGGTCAGAGTATCCCATATCATCTGTTAATACAAAAATGATATTGGGTTTTTGTTGCGCTGATACATTGGAATGTGCTACTATGCAAATTACAGCTCCGGTCAATAGTTGTTTTAACATCGCGTATCATTTAATAGCATGAAAGCTACTGATTACTAATCTGAATTTTAAGTTAAGGTAGTGTTTTGCGTGACTCCTGTTTATGATATGGACCATTTATATTTTGGTGTAGAAGCTGTTTCAAGTAAGAAAGGAGGTATTTTTTATTTCAAAGCAAAATGCCCATTGGTTTACAACCAAAGGGCGTCTTATATTTTATCGATCTTAGGTGGTTATTTGTGTGGTCTGATATAAACCGTAGCAACAGCGGTACGCACTTCCACTTCAACACATTTACCATTTTGATAGGTATAAATATTGTCATTGCCATCAGGCAATTTAAGCGCATATATATGCGGTGCGGTTTCCTCAATAGCAACGGGCTTTCCAAAATTTTCAGAAAAGATGTATTTCATTCCTGAGGGTTCTGAAAACATCAGGCAAGCGGTGGTAAAATTTATTGCAGATTTTAAGGAAGTCCGTTTTCCATCATCATCGATGAGGTATTGATTGTTGCTCCAGCTAACATGTTTATTGGCTTTTGTTTTGCCATTCACCATTCTTACCAATTTTCCATCGCGCAGTATGCCATTATTAAACGAGCTCTGGAGTTTACTATACACAGATATATCAATCAGTATAGAAAACGTGGCGGATGATTCATTGATATACTCAATGGTTTGTCCATCTTCTACCCTGTTACATTTCATAAAACCAATCACCTTATCCCGTTTTATGATATCATAGTACAACTGGTAATTGTTGCTAGTTATATGATCGCCCGATGAATAGAAAGCGGAGGATAATAAAAATATTGACCAATAAGCAATGTATAACATAGCATGCCGGTTTTGTCAGTTTAGTTTTTTACTCATCTAAAGTCCCCGATAAAGGGACCTCAGATGAATAATGGGTTAGTTGGTGCCGGGCAAACTGCCAATTAAATAAAACCAACTGCGAAAATGCATACCCGGACTTGATATTTTTAAGTAACAATAGAATTGTTTCAAATAAATTATACGTTGATTACTGCTTCTCTAACTCCAATCCTTTGCGTTTTACTTTCGACCAGCGAAGCGCTTCGCGGTATTGCTCCAGTTTGGGTAACGCCAATTTATGATAAAATGGCGTTGGACTATCTGCATGCTTGGGTTTATAAGCGCCTGTAACAATAGGGATATACATCACCCTTCTCCTGCTTTCGTCTCCGAAGAAAGGAGAACGCTGAACCCTGTGCCATAAGCGGCCATCGTGTACCGTTAGATCTCCTGCTTCTATATTAAAACCAACTTCCTTTGGATCGGGATCATTGTCTACAAAATATTTTTTGCGGAACAACAGTTTAAATAAGCCTTGTGTATGTGTGCCCGTCAACACACGAAGCCCGCCTTTTTCAAAAGGATAATCGTCAAGATGTAAACCAATATTTAACATCGGCATGATCCTGGAACCAAGGAAAATATCTCTGGGACTATCTGTATGCCAACCCAACTGTTTGAACTCACTTTCAGGTGTGTTCACATAGTGATTCACTACCAATCCATCTTTTTCGTTCTCTCCTATCCTGCCTTCATATGGATGTAGTAACTCCGCGAGTTCCGCCAGCCTGCTATCTTTCAAAAAATTACTCAACACCTCACTATACTGGGATGTAAAGGCGATGCGCTGAATAAATCTTTCGCCTGAAGTATCTTGTCCAAATTTGAGCGGTATACCATTTACTTTTTGTGTGCCGGAAGACAGTAGGTGTTGTTCTACGTTTTTTACTTCGTTGAGGAACAGCTTCACGGTTTCCTTATCAACAAAGTTTTTAAATTGTAATACGCCGTGTTTTTTAAAAGTATCTTTTTGTTCTGCTGTAAGCGATTGACCAAACCGCGATACGTAGGTATTGATATTGCTCATGAAGTTTTTTGCTTTAAAATTAAAAATTACAAATAGATGAATTTCCGGAATGCTCCATATAGCTAACTGCTACAGAGGTGGTATTATAACATTGCCTGGCGGCAACAACAACATGCAGGTTTTTTACTGAATTCTTTCATAAAACAAAAATAGTAAAAAATATCAGTCTACAAAATTAGTAGACTATTATTTTTTAAAAATTTTCCACTTCTCACATAAAGTTTTGGCGGATAAAAATAATTTTTTATCTTTAGTCTACAAATTTAGTAGACTAATAATATTAAAAAAAAAATAATCATGTCATCAACATCCGGAGTACAAGAGATCAGCCAGGTTCACCAGGAAGTATTGACCGCCAATGAACGATACTCAAAATTTTTTGGTGAGAAAGGCAAGCTTCCTTTGCCACCCGCAAGAAAATTTGCCATTCTCACATGTATGGATGCAAGGCTGGACCCGGCTAAATATGCTGGATTAAGCGAAGGTGATGCACATGTTATAAGAAATGCAGGCGGCAGAGCAAGCGACGATGCCATACGTTCTTTGATTATTTCGCATAAACTATTGGGCACACGCGAATGGTTTGTGATTCACCACACTGATTGCGGTATGCAATTATTTACAGACGAAATTATCCGGGATCTGTTGTCACGTAGCCTTACCACTGCCACCATTGATGAGAAAGGTTGGCGCAATGTAGAAGAGAAAGGAGGATCGCATGCAGCAGACCATATTGCTTTTCTCACATTTAAAGATCTTTCCGCCAGTGTAATTGAAGATGTGCAGCGCATCAAAAATCATCCATTGGTGCCTGACGATGTATCCGTATATGGATATATATACGAAGTAAAAACAGGAAGATTGTTAGAAGTAAAGCATGTTAGCGGCAAACCAGTCTGATTTTTTTAGCATTCAAAGTTTATACGTAGATAAAGTAAATAAGCTAAGCATAAATATGGTTTAAACTCATCCGTAACTATTAAACTTCTTTTCGTAAACAGTTAGTTTTGGTGTAGCTCCTATTTCTATAGGAGCTTTTTTGTGTTCAACTCCTTCGGAGTTGTGTTCGTACATACCGTACTATCCGGACTTACAGTCCGGGTTACTATAGTTGTAGCCCTCCGGGCTATAAAAAAATTGCACACCTTAATATCCAGTGATATTTTGATGTGCAATTTCCTGTGCGGACTATTATCAATTTTTCGACAACTGATCCTCTACCCGCACAATGGTTTTAGTATGCTGTTCTGCAAGTGTGAGTAGCTGTTGCACGATATCAGGATGTTTGCCTGCGATATCATATCGCTCAGCAATATCTTCATTGATATTGAAGAGAGCAGGTTTATCCAGCTTCTTTAATTCGTCGGGATATGCTATTTCAGTATTACTATATAAAAGTAATTTGTAAGCACCTTTGCGTACACCCACCAGTATATCTGCATGATAATAATAGAATTCGTCTCTGGGGCTTTTATCTGTTTTGCCAGATAAAACGTCACTGAGATCATACCCATCGTATACCCTGTCTGTTGGGAGTGTGCCGCCTGCCAATTTAATAAAGGTGGGAAGAAGATCAAGACTGCTGCCGATTTGTGTAACCTGCCTGGCTACTACATTTCCTTTGCCCCATATTACAGCGGGTACTCTCACACCTCCCTCATAACTATATCCTTTGGCTCCGTATAAAGGACCAGTAGATCCGCCGAGTTCTCTGAATAATTTCCACGGACCATTGTCGCTCAGAAAGATTACGTATGTATTGTTATCAATACCGTTGGCACGCAATGCGTTCAACACCTCTCCCACACTCCAGTCAATTTCTTCAATAATATCTCCATACGTTCCTCTTGCACTTTTGCCGGCAAATTTTGCATTGGGGAACAGTGGCACATGTGGCATAGAATGTGCGAGATACAAAAAGAAAGATTCTTTTTTATGATCTGTAATAAACTTTACCGCTTCTTTGGTATAGCGCTCGGTTAATGTGTTTTGTATGGCTGGTTTTTCAATTACCTCATCATTGCGGTAAAGGGGCACCTGGAAGTATTCATTCTTTGGTTCGGTAATTGATTTGAGATATGGAACAGAATCAACCCTGGCCATATCATTGCTGTAAGGCAATCCAAAATAATAATCAAATCCATTATGCAACGGGAGATATTGAGGTTGGCTACCCAAATGCCATTTACCAATAGCGGCGGTATGGTATCCCTGTTGCTTTAATAATTCAGCAATGGTTAGTTCACTTGCCGGCAAACCGCCTTTGGCATTGGTTTGTAACACCCTGTCTTTTTGTGTTCCCTGCATCCCGCTCCTGATAGGCAATCTTCCTGTAAGCAAACCGGCTCGTGATGGTGTACAAACATTAGCCGCCACATAAAAATTTGTCCATTTCTGTCCTTCCAAAGCCATGCGGTCAATGTTAGGCGTTTTAATAGTGGGATTACCATTAATACTTAAATCACCATATCCCTGATCATCAGTAAGAATTACGATAAAGTTGGGATGTTTGCCTGCTGGCTTATTCTGCGCAAAGGATATACTGAAACCAAGTATGTATATAATGCCGGTCAATCCGATAGTAATAATATTTCTTTTGTTCATGAACGATTTATTTATGGCTGTTTTATGAATCGCATTTTTTATTGAACCGGCTGGTTAAAGATTTCCAGCGCTTCGGTATCCTCATATTGTTGTATAAGAAGCTTCAACCTGTTCTTTAAATCTTCTGCTATTTTTTTATACTGAGGAGCTGCATACACATTATGATGTTCACCCGGATCTTTTTTCAGATCAAACAACTCCCAACTTTCTACTCCTTTATAAAACCGCACCAATACATAGTCTTTGGCTCTTATACCAAAATGCGGAGACACATGATGCGGCTCAGGGTATTCGTAATAGTGATAATATACATCTTTTCTCCAGTCTGTTACTTTTTGCTGTTTAAGCAATGGAAGAAAGGAGCGTCCCTGTATATCTGACAGGCTTTTAACACCAGCAAGATCGAGTATGGTAGGTGCCCAATCTATATTAGACACAAAATCTTTTACACGGCTACCTGGCTTTATTACGCCGGGATAGCGAATTACAAAAGCCGTTTTTAACGATTGCTCATAGATAAAT
Source organism: Agriterribacter sp. (assembly GCA_047600465.1). GTDB lineage: Bacteria > Bacteroidota > Bacteroidia > Chitinophagales > Chitinophagaceae > Agriterribacter. The sequence continues at coordinate 1,639,367 of JASGKU010000001.1, read as the reverse complement.
CGTTTATCAAACCATCCGTGTTCGCCCAAATAAAAACCCTGGTCAGATGCGTACACCACCACTGTGTTTTTGCTGAGCCCTGTGCTGTCGAGATAATCAAGGATTTTTCCGATATTCCTGTCCATTGATTTTGCAGTGGCATAATAATCCTTCAGGTAGCGTTGAAACTTCCATTTTACCAATGCTTCACCGGTTAACTTTTTCTCCTCAAATTCTTTTGTGATTTTACCATAGTATTCTTTATACGCTTTCTGCTGTTCCGCATCAAACCTGCCAAGCGCATTATAGCGTCTTAGCTCATCATCTGTTATTACCCTCTCCGGGAAATATTTGCTTAATGCTTTGCGCAATCCCTGCAGATCCTGCGCACTTACATCGGTTCCAAAAGCGGCGCCCACTTTCAGATCTTCTTTCAGGCGCATGGTTTTGTCAACGGTCATATCCTGGTCCTGCGCAGCTTTGCGGGATTGATAGCCATCAAAAAAATCATCCGGCAATGGAAAATCAATATTATCGTAAGCGCCCAGATCAGGAAGATCGGGTAACCAGTTTCTATGTGTAGCCTTCTCTCCTACCACTGCAAAAAAAGGTTTTGTGGTATCTCTTTTCTGCAACCAATCAAAAAAGAAATCACTGATCAGGTTTGTTACATAACCTTTGTATTGGGTAGTGTCATTATTGTTGCTGATAAAATCAGGGTTAAAATAATTACCCTGGCCAGGAAGAATATTTACATAATCAAATCCTGTTGGTAATGTGCCTAAATGAAGTTTACCTATCCAGGCTGTTTGATAACCGCCTTGCTGCAGCAGTGCAGGAAACATCGTTTGATTGTTGTCAAATACTTTTTCGTTGAGCGCATAGCCATTTTTGTGACTGAATTTTCCCGTGAGCAATGTTGCTCTGCTCGGACCGCAAATAGAGTTGGCTACAAAATTATTTTCCAGCAGCGCCCCTTGTTTAGCAATCCTGTCAATATTCGGTGTTTGTATCAATTTATTACCATAAGCACTGGTTGCCTGGTAAGCATGATCATCTGAAAGAATAAAAATAATATTCGGTCTTTTATTTTGAGCATAACCTGTTGTTGCAAATAATAAAATGAACCCAACTAATCCAACAATTTTCATGTCCAGTTTTTTTGAATTACTAAATGATTGCTTTACTCTCCGGGATAGGGAATTTGCTTGCCGGTTTGTTTATCCGATGGCATGGGAGCTTCAAAATTTTTTAATTGCTGACCAAGCAACGCCGTTAACTGTTTTGTTTTTTCAGGATATACAGCAGAGAGATCATTTTGTTCTGAAAGATCCTTTGATAAATCATACAACTCCGCTTTACCGGTTCGTTGGCTGTATATAAGTTTCCAGTTATGTTGACGGAGTGCGCTAAAGAAGTTTGTGCCGGGTATTGTTTTGTTCTGCCAGTTATTGGGATAATGCCACAACAGGGTTCTGGATGTATCTGATGCCTTTGGATTTTTTAATATCCCAACAAAAGATTTTCCATCTACCTTTTGAACGGTATGATAATTTTTTACACCTGCCAGCTCCAATAAAGTTGGAAACACATCTTCCACAATAGCGGGCGTATGCGTAATGCTTCCTGCATGGGTAACGGGTGGAAAACGAATGATGAACGGAATACGGATTCCTCCTTCATAAACAGAACCTTTACCTGCCCTTAACGGCGCATTTTGTGTAAGGGTTACGCCGCCTCTGGGTGGCGTTAATGCAAGCCCACCATTATCTGAAAGAAACAGGATAACAGTGTTGTTTTTTATTCCTTTTTTTTCAACAAAATCCAGGATATCGCCAAGGCTTTTATCCATTCCTTCTATCAGTGATGCATACTTTGCTTCAGCCGAATCGAGACCTCTGTCTAAATAAGGTTGAAAGAATCTTTTATCTGCCATCAGCGGCACATGCACCGCATAATGCGCCATATTTAAAAAGAAAGGTTGCTTTTTTGATAATGGCAGTTCAACAGCACGCAATGCTTCCCGGGTTAAAGCTTCTGTAAGAAACACACCTGATTCGTAATACTGCTCCAGGTCGGGCACAGACTGCGCTGTATTTTTTCCTGGCAGATTTCCATACGCTTCTTCCGAAAGATAACTCTGCGGATGCCCTGCGGCATGTCCTGCAATATTCACATTAAATCCAACATTATAGGGGCTTGCTGCGGGTGTACCCTGTGATGCCCAATGAGCCTTCCCAACATGAATAGTAAAGTATCCCGCATCTTTCAGCAATTGCGGTAAAGCAGTAGCATAAATGGTTCGCGGTATGTTTGGCACCGGGCTAAAACCATTGATGTTCCAGTTGGATTCATTCAATATACTATCAGGCGCATCTGAACTTTTATTGTGAAAAGGCGATGTCCAGTTGGTAACATGATGATGTGCTACGTTCATACCTGTAATGAGGCTTACACGGGTAGGTGTACATACCGGTGCCGCATAAGCGTCGGTAAACAGTAAGCCTTCTTTTGCAAGCCGTTCCATATTGGGCGTATGATACTTCTTATTATTATCTGTAGTACTGCCTGAAAAAGGTACTGAGGTATCTTCCCATCCCATATCATCTACTAAAAAAATTATGATGTTGGGATGAACAGACTGTTGGGCGTTTAATGAAACGCCCAACAACTGCATTAATAAAACTAAAGTGGTTATAAAAACAAACCGCCTGGTTGATTTAGTATCCATCATTTTGTTTGAGATTACTATTCTTATCAATTTCAGTTTGAGGTATAGGATACAATACCTGGAAGGCTTTTGCATCAATACCCCTATCTATAGCCTGTTGTATAAAGATACCTTGTCTTATCTGATCCTGTCTATGTGTTTCTTCTGCTACAAATTCCCATGTCCGTTCCTGGAAGATAGCGGTACGCAATAAATCTTTGCTTCCAAAGTCAGATAATTGTAAATCTTCAATACCGGCTTTCTCTCTTACCTGGTTTATCAAAGAAATGCTTTCTGCATTGGGTCCACCTGTTTCATTCAGCGCTTCTGCACGTGTAAGCAATATATCTGCATAACGGATCACCGGGAAATCATTGCCACTATTGGCTCCCGTTGCGGTAAGATCTTCCTTGAATTTAAAATTACGTATATCGTCTGTGCCCAGTTGTATTAAAGTCCCTGCGGTATTATAATACTGCGTAATGAATGCGTTTTTACGGGTATCATTATCAGCAAAGGAATTATAAAAACTGGTATAGGTTTTAAATTGTGTGGCATAATTGTCTTTGCTTCCACCCTGCCATCTATAACCCGGAGGCGCCGCATGTGAAATATAATTATCGCCTAAGCCTGCAATAGGCAGGCGCGGCCGGATGTAAATGAATTCACTGTTTGCTTCATTTAATGGATTGAACAATTCAGAGCGATCAGCCGAGCCATCGAACAAATGATATACATTCAAATCAATTACTTTCTGGGCATAATCTGCTGCATTTGCCCAGTCTTTAATATTGAGATAATATTTTGCCAACTGCGCATATGCGGCACCTTTAGTAGCTCTTCCTCTATCTGCGGTGGCGGGTAAAACGTCTGCAGCCGCTTTAAAATCATCCGTTACAAATTTATCAAACTCTTCGCTGGTGGGACGGCTGGGTTTGTCGGATGCACTTGTATTGCTTGTTGTAATAATAGGAACAGCACCAAAAAGATCATGCAATATTACATATGCCGATGCCCTGAGAAAAGTAGCTTCTGCCAATATTTGCTTTTTGCGTGTTTCATCAAAATCAATACCGGGTACTTTGTCCAGCACAAGATTAGCCCTGTAAATAGTTACATAGTGCCTTGCCCATGCTGTAGAAAAAAACGAATGTGTAGCGCCCCAACTGAAAGTTTCAAAAGGTCTTGCCAATGCGTCCAGACCACCGGCCCTGTCGTAGATAGTGCCAGTTGGTATTTCTGCCATAATAAAATAGTCGCGGAAGGGACGGTTTTGCTCAGAAGCATAAGTAGAATTTAATATAGCCTCCGCGTCATTTGCATTTTTAAAATAATTGCTTACACCCAGCGAGGAGTATACTTCTTCTTCCAGTCCTCCTTTTTCACAGCTCCACAGCGTAAAAGAAAATAACAATAATATATAATACAGTTTCATGTCTTTATTTTTTCTATTGTAAAACATCAGTAGCTTTTTAAAATTTCACGTTTAGTCCCAATGTGTAAATTCTTGCCAATGGGTAAGCATTATAATCAACCCTCACATTTGATGTTCCAAAAGAACTTACCTCCGGATCAAAGCCCAGGTAATGTGAGAACGTAATCAGGTTCTGTCCCACAAAATAGATTTGTGCTGATTGAAAAATGCGATTGGAAGGCACAGGCAGATCGTAACTGAGTGAAACATTTTTCAGTCTGAAAAAGGAAGCACTTTCTACTGCCCTGCTGTTGATAGTACCGCTTGCATCCACATAAGCAAAACCCGGAGGAAGACCAGAAGGATTGCTGTTGGTAGGGTTCGACGCTGTCCATCTGTCGGTATAAGAACGGGCCAAACGGTTACGCCTGAACGAAATCGGGTTTTCTGATTCTGAAATATTAACGTTCAATATTTTACCACCCTTTACTCCCTGCCAGAAAAAGGAAAGATTAAATCTTCCATAACTGAAGCTGTTATTAATACCATATGTAAAGTCGGGGAACGGAGAGCCCAGTATTGTTCTGTCGGCTGCGGTAATGGTTTTGTCTCCATTTACATCTTTGAACTTTAGATCACCTGGTTTTGATAATGGCTGCGGCGTGTATTGTTCGCCTGTTTGCAAGATACCTTCTACCTGGTAGCCATAAAAAGAATTAAGCGGTTGCCCTACCTGCAGTATACTGAAGTTGGAAAAGAAGCCCGCCGAGCCCTGCTGAATATTAGGCAATCCACCAATACCTGTTACTTCATTTTTTATAACAGAAAGATTAAATGAACTGGTCCAGGTAAGTTTTCTTTTGATGTTAACGGTGTTTACAATAAAATCAACACCAGTGTTTTTCATACTTCCGATGTTGGTGAGTGTGGTAGCAAACCCTGTGGTTGTAGGAACCGGAAGTTCCAATAAAAGATCTTTTGTTTGTTTAGTATACCAGTCTATACTACCTGTTACTCTTTCATCCCAGAAACCAAAATCCACGCCGGCATCAAACTGGTTGGTAGTTTCCCATTTCAAATCGGGGTTTGCTAATTGTGTGGTGGAAATACCAACCTGCGCCGTATTGTTAAAGATAGCCTGCCCTTGTGTACCAAGCAGCACCAATGACCGATAGTTGCCTATAGACTGGTTACCTGTGCTACCATAGCTTGCTCTGAGTTTAAGTGTTGATATTACTGTTACATTTCTCAAAAACTCTTCCCTGTTCAAATGCCAACCTAATGCCAGCGATGGGAAATATCCATATTTGTTGGCATCGCCAAATCTTGAAGAACCATCTGCCCTGAAATTAGCTGTAAGCAGGTACTTATCTTTAAACGTATAATTTATTCTTCCTAAAAAAGATTTCAATTGGTTTTTGCTTCTGTAAGTATTGATGGTAAAACTGCTGCTTGCACCTGCTGCCATATTATCTGTTCCAAAAGCATCTGTTGTAAAATTCTGTGCCCCGGCATTCAGGTTATTCACCCCAAAGGTTTGGTAGGTATAACCACCCAATACTTCCAGGGAATGAACACCAAATGATTTGGCATAGCGGGCGGTTAACTCAATCAACGCATTATTACTATTGGTTGTTTGTACATTTCCAATGCCATTGGCAGCGGCTCCTCTTTTGGTATTACGACCTACATAGGTATCACGCCTTGCGCTCTGAAGATCGCCGCCTGCATTTATTTTCACAGACAATTCAGGAATGATAAAATATTCCAGAAATGCATTTCCAAAAGTTCTGTTGGTAACTGCGTAATCTGAAATGCCGTTGGCAACTCCCAAAGGATTTTCAAGATTCACTAAACTGCTTTGTGCATATTTTCCCGTGTTATCGTAAATAGCCAATGTAGGATCCTGGAATATGGCCGTGTTTAAGATACCTGCAGTTTCATTAATACTAACGCCGTTGGCTACATAATCATCATTGATCTTTGCGGTATTGATATTGATACCGAATTTTACTTTGGTATCAGTATAGCTAAGATTTACACGACCTGTATAACGCTTGATCCCTGAACTGATAACAATTCCTGTTTGATCAAGATAATTGAGAGAAGCATAATAAGAAAATTTATCCTGCCCGCCTGAAAAACTGAGCTGATGATTTTGTGTATATCCCTTTCTGAAAATTTCATCCTGCCAGTCTATTCCTTTCCCGATGGCAGCAATATCTTCCGCGGAGAATTCAGGTGCGAGACCCTGTGCGGTTTTCAGATCATTGAGCAGGTTGATATATTGTGAGGTTGATAACATCGGAACTTTTTTTGCCACTTCCGAAATAGCACCTGATACATTATAGTTTACAGACAATCTTCCTTTATTACCATGCTTGGTGGTAATTAAAATAACACCATTGGCGCCACGTGAACCATATATCGCAGTAGCAGAAGCATCTTTTAAAATTTCAATAGATGCAATGTCAGAAGGATTGAGTGAATTCAACGGGTTTCTTGGCGCCGATTCTGTTACTGCAACAGAAGTGGGCGTAACAACAGAATTATCAATAGGCAAACCATCAATTACATATAAAGGCTCATTGCTGGCATTGATAGAATTAGATCCCCTGATGCGGATATTAACACCAGCGCCTGGCTCTGAAGACGACTGTGTAACCTGCACGCCTGCAGCCCTGCCGGCTATAAGATTATCTACCGAAGTATTGCTACCAGTATTAAAATCTTTGGTTGATAAGGATGTAACAGAACCAGTAAGGTCTTTTCGTTTTTGCGTTCCGTATCCCACTACCACTACATCCGACAAGGATTGTACATTTTGCTCCAGCTCTACTGTAACAGGCGAACCCTGCACTTCTATTTCAGTAGATTTATATCCTACAATGGTTACCTGTAGTGTATAGGGAAGTTTCTGCCCGGTTTTTAAAGTAAAAAAACCCTTTGCATCCGTTAAGGTTTGATTGGTGGTGCCTTTAATTACAATGCTTGCGCCTTCCAATGGCGCTCTGTTGCTCTTGTCAATTACCTGCCCCTGGAATACGGAATTAATTACCGTTCCCTGTTGAGCATTTACCGTATAAATGCTTCCTAGTAAAATAATAAAAATCCAGATTTTAGTTTTCATGTAAAAAAATGTGATCTCCGTTAAGAAATGAATAGAAATATTTGGTGTAAAAAATGGGCGCTGAAACTCAATATGATGCTCTACCGGAAATGAATAACCGAAGATGAGGCAGTGAACTGCTTATCATTGTTACTCCTGCAACGATATCTTATGGCACAATGTTGAATAGAAGGGTTGCTCCCAGCCTTCTCCTGAAATCAACCACCGATTTAAGGTGATGACATAAGAGACAACCTTCTATTCGCACTATTGATTTGAAAAAATGTTTGAAAAGCAATCGGAATAAAAGAAACCATTAGCTGTTACTGCATTAACAACAACAATGCGAACCGCTACTACAATAAGGGTGAGTAAATAAAATGTAATCCACCAGAACCGGTAATTGCTCAAACGCAATGCTTCCCGCATTGCAGCAGTCTATTTGCTTCATTATTAAATTGGTTTATGCAATACGCAGCCGGTGGTTGACTTTGTATTAGTCTACTAAATTGGTGGACAAAAATAGAAAGTTTTCGGATTTAAAAAAAATTTCACAGAAAAAAAATAAAAAAGGATATACACACGCCAATATTATAAGAATGAATTTGCATACCAACGGCATCGAATGGTCAATAGTGAATTGTGAATGGGTGTCTTTGATCTGAACTACTTTTATTTTAATTTCTTCTTTCCGATGCTTTATTCGTTTATAATTCATCGGGTACCCCTACGGGGTAGTCTGCACCTTTTGCTTTTTTTCCTACAAACACGATACTCCTTCGGAGTGTGAGAGCCTCCTTGATTCTTATTAAGTGGTCGCACTTTTGTGCCATCGGCACATCCTGTTTGTAGAAACAGGACAAAAAAGCATAACGACTCCAGAGGAGTCGGCCTATCAATAGAAAATAAGGTTGCTTACATAAACTGCATCGAATGCTGAATAAACAACGAATAGTTCATAACCCAACAATAATACAGATGTTATTAAAATGGCACATTTCATGTATACTTATAATTAGTCTTAAACATACACTTAAATTATGGAGCCATACATAAACACAACGTTTGATACGGTTGAAGTAGATTATAATGCCCCATCTCTTCCGGATTCTGTGCGTTTACTTAAGCCTACTGTATATACAAATGAAACAGGATACTTCTGCCTTTGGGGTTCTGATCCAAAGCAGGGCGTGTATGGTTGCGGCATTTCACAGCAGGAGGCAATTACAGACTGGGTTAATCATTTAAAACTAAGACTGGAAGGAGATTTAGCCAACGATCCTCTTGGACAACGGTTGGCAGATGCGATGGTACATGCAAAAGTTGATTTTAAATAAAAAGAAACCGTTTTATAAATAAGCCTTGTTTTAAAAACCTATCCCTATACTTTAAAGTTGAGGAAAATCTTACACAGGTTTGATGAACGTAGCATTTTATCTCTCGCAAAATATTAATACAGTCAAAATTCAAACCCAATAAAAAACATACTATCCATTCCACTCTCAAAAACGAACAGTAACATCCTGTTAATTTTTCTGGAACCAGCTTTGTGTAGGTAAGCGTATGCCGAAACAAAAAATTACTTTCAAAAGATTATTATCAGTACTTGGCCCGGGATTGATAACAGGAGCCAGCGATGATGACCCATCTGGCATTGCTACTTACACACAGGTGGGCGCAAAGTTTGGAACATCCTTATTATGGACAGCCATTCTCACTTTTCCGCTGATGGCGGCTGTTCAGCGAATGTGCGCCAGGATCGGCATTGTTACCACTACAGGACTTACTACTACTTTAAAAGATCACTATCCCAAATGGATTTTATATGTGATGATCCTGTTCAGTGCACCCGCCATCATATTAAATATCGGGGCTGATGTTGCGGCCATGGGAGCAGTAATGCATTTATTGATTCCCGTTGTGCCAGTTGCCGTTTATACTGTTTTCTTCACTGCGTTGCTTATAGCAATGATTATATGGCTTCCTTATCAAAAAATAGCGGCAATACTCAAATATCTATGCATAGTGTTACTCATCTATTTTGTATTGCCATTTCTTACCAAACAGCATTGGGGCAAAATAATGCACGATACTTTTATTCCAACATTCAAAGCCGATAAAGAGTTTATCTCCATGTTTGTAGCTATACTGGGCACTACCATCTCACCTTATTTATTTTATTGGCAGGCAACCATGGAAGCGGAACAGATAAAACAGGCAATGGAAAAATCTGATACTACACAGATTATTGCTGATGCAAGACTGGATGTGAATGTGGGTATGCTTTTCTCCAATCTCGTTATGTATTTTATGATTTTAACTGCTGGTACCATATTATTCAAAGCAGGTATGCACAATATTGATACGGTAAAGGATGCCGCCAAAGCCCTGGAGCCGCTTGCCGGAAAATTTTCTTATATGCTTTTCGCTATCGGAGTAATTGGTACGGGCTTACTTACCATTCCTGTATTGAGCGGTACACTCTCTTATATATGCGCCGAAACATTTGGTTGGAAAATAGGGCTTGATAAAAAGTTCTGGCAGGCAAAACCATTTTATGTTGTTATTGTTATTTCAATGATAGCAGGCTTGTTGATTAACTATACAGGATTGAGTCCTGTTCAGGCACTCGTAGATACTGCCATACTATATGGCGTTACCGCTCCGGTAATCATTGCCGTTATCCTTCATATCTGTAATAATAAAAAAATTATGGGACAACATACCAACACAAAAACAGATAATGGGTTGGGCATTATTACCCTCCTGCTCATGACGGCAAGTGCCATATTTATGTTGTATTATAGTTTCCATTGATTAATGACCTAAAAAAAAGGCCTCCTGGAAAGGATGCCGATTTGCGCTTTTTACACGCGTAACATGAGAAAAAATGTATCAAGGATTATATTTATGCATTTTATTATTTATTCTTTTTATTTGTTTACTTACAATATATACAGCAGAAAAAATCAGAATGAAAACAGCAATGCCAGTAAGTTCTGCATTGGCTAAATTAGAGAGCAACCAAATGATGGCTACAGATACTACTAATGGTACAATCACACCTCCCGGAATGCGAAAGCCATTTCTTTGAGCATTATTCTTTTCATTTATTATCAATTTAATGCTGCTTAGTGCAACGCCTAAATAGAGTATTAAGGAAGAAGCACTTGCAATAATAGCCAACTGTTTAAAACCACCTGATACAGCCATCACAAAATCAATAGCTACATATACCCAAATGGCCACATATGGTGTAGCAAACCTGGGATGAATTTTAGCCAATGCCTTTGGCATCAATCCATCTCTTGCTCCCGCAAACAAAATCCTGGGTATGGATAAGATGGCGCCACTTAAAGAACCAAGGATGGCTAACAGGGTAACAACAGTTATAAAAATCATTCCCGGCTTACCAATAGCAATACCTGCTACAGCAGCCAGGGCGGCTTCTTTATGTGCACTCATATTATCTCCTAATACACCTTGGGTTACCAATTGAACAGAGATATACAAAACCAAAATAGCAGCAATGCCCCAAAATACTGCTCGTGGCACCGTACGATGCGGATTTTTTATTTCGCCTCCATTGGTTAACGGTACCTCTATACCTAAAAAGGCAAAAAATAATAGTAAGGAAGCAGCACCAATGTTATGGACGGTAGGATGAATAACCCATTTCAGATTTTGTGTATCTACATGGGGGATGGCTACTACTATTAATAAGATGAGCGGAATTAATTTTGCAATGCTGGCCAAAGCAACAAAGCGTATACCATTCTTTACGCTGCTTACATTCAACCATCCCAATCCGCTAAACAGTATCAACAGAAAAATCATCCTGTATGTGTCCATTCCCAGTGATGGAAAAAAATATTGCAACGTATCTGCCATTGCATTGGCAACAGCCGCATCTGAAGCCATACAACCGCCAACGATGTATATATTCCCTGCTACAAAACCGCTCCATCTACCAAAAGCATCTTCAATATACCTGTAGGCACCACCGCTTTTATTGCTCCTGCTTCCTAACTCAGCGAAGCAAAGTGCCAGCAAAAACATAATCACACCACACACTATATAAGCCAATATGGCCACAGCGCCCAGCCCTTCCGCAACAATGGCGGGTAAAGCAAAAATGCCAGAACCTATTACCATGTTTACAATGGCCAGGGTAAGCGAACGGGTGTCGATTTCCCTTTTAAGGTTTTCATCTGTGGTACTACTTGTCATTGTAACATTTGAACTACGACTCTCTTTATCGTGAAAAATGAGAAGATAAATGTGAAACGATAGGATATATTTTCTTAGTGACGTATATATTGTTCAATTGCCTCTATCTTACCTTCTTTATTAAGTCCCCACACTTCATGCAATTCTGTGGTGTCTGTTATATTTTTCTTATCAGTTTTTATCTCTCTTCCCCATACCAGCACCCAGTCTCCTTTTTTATCGGTGCTTCTAACCGACATTACCACATCAACATTGCTTGCAACGGCATTATATAAACCTCTGTAAGATTTTGTTACAGCAATAATGCTATCACGGGTTGAGCGTAATTTCATACCAGGAAATTGCAGGCTCACTGTGTCAGCAAATTTATCTTTCGAATTATCAAGGCTGTTGTTATCAAAATCCTTCCACATATTAAGTACCATCTTGCCTTTTTCCGGATCAATAAATTCAAACTGCGATGAATAACCCATCGTGTAAGGGTAGGTAACCTCTTTTTTACTAGTATCCGTTTTGCTAACAGGGCTACTGTCTGTTGTTGCGGTAGTTGTTTGGCTATTGCAGGATATAAATGCAATCAGAATAATAAAAGATGCAAACTTTGTCATGACTTAAAATTTTACGCGTTTAAAAAAATTTAAAAAACATAGCCTTTATTTGGTGCGTGAGACACTATAGCCGTTAACTTAAACCCTGCTCCTGGTGCGTGAGACACGCACCAAGGGCGAACGCCGGCGCGTGTCTCACGCGCCGGAAGCTAAAACCGTTAAGTTGACGGCCAAGTGAGACACGAACCATGGCTCAAAAAAGTTTCTTATAAATCAGGATACACATTTGATCAATGAAAAAATGAAATATTTTTATATCTTGAGATAATTGTATGCACCATTAAATGTTTTGAATGCTATGTAAGTGGCAGCCTGGCATACCATCTTATTAAGCCATCTAAAAAACCAAGCTTTGCTTCAGAAAAAATTAATGTATAAGCAACAAGGTACACCGCTAACAGGGATGGGAATAGCCAGCGCCCGCTTTTCTGTTTGCGTTCACAGATAATGAGTGTAATAAGTAACGCCACAATCAGGCTTGCTGTAACTATAAAACCTACAGACCCATGACCTTTAAATATTACTCCACCCATCAGGCGTGCAAGTGCCGGTTCTATAAATACAATCCCGGTTATCACCATAGCCCTGGCATGTATTGGCATGTTCCTTCTATACCATACAGCAATACCAAATGAAACGCCCAGCAACAATAAATCTCTCACAACAACCAATACCCCCGAAAAGGTTTGAAATTCTACCGGTGCTGCTTTTAATACACTGTTCAGTACCAGTAATACCGAAATAAGCAGTACCGGCATCAATACATAAGAAAGTTTACCAAGTGTTTTATGCAGCGGCAAATCTTTCCTGCGTATGAGTATGGGCTGAATAATAAGCATACTTAACCATAGCAATGCCATGGCAGCATGAAAATGAAAATAGAAACTGTAATCATTATTACCGGAAAAAAACCTGGAGAAATAAGAATTCCAAAAGCCGGCAAAAATAATGAACGCCAGGCCTATAAAATAATAGCCGGATTTATCAAAGCGCAGTTTTGCTATTATTGCCATGATTACAGGTTGCTTTTTTCATTGCGGTAAGACAAAGCGGAGATAGTGATAACGAAGCCGGTCACACGAAGAAGTGCTGCTATTTGCATTACAATACTTTTTGGGGTTGAAACTGATTCATTAAAAATAACTGCGCTCTACGAAACCTGCCATGCGACAGGTTTACGTTGCGCTACTATTAGGGTATGGGTCGATATTATTTAGCCAGTAACGATTCACTGTAATAACCTACTTCAGCTATAATTTTTCCATTTTCATCAAAGCTGTTGCTCAGGTGTATCGGCAGCACAATCTTCTTCTTGTCTTTTTTGCGAACGAGGTAGTATTTCCACCAGGAGAGCACTTCCCTCCCATCATTCATTTCATATTCCAGGTAATCGGGATAACCCACCATGTCAATACTTTTAATTTCAAAATCTGCAAGGAATTTTTGCAGGAAAGTTTTTTCCTGCGCTTTGTTAATCGTTGAATCCCATGCCATGTTAATATCATAGAATGTTGCATTATCGCTGTAAAAGCTCAAACATTTATCTATATCACCTTTTTCCAGCGCATATACAACCTTACGGATGGTATTGATATTCTCGTGATGATTATAAATTTTTCCGTTTGTTCTGTTAGCAAAGCTGGCCCCGATTTCATCAATTACGGATCCGTTGGAATAATTAAGAATGTCTTTAATCTTATTGTCTTTGGTGAGTGTATACAGACGATGTGCTGCGGCATCTAATTTTACACCGGTAAGTTTATGCACACCTTTCAGCAAATCCCAGGTTTGTACTACAACATCACCTTCTTTATTGTCTTTTTTGTATTCCACTGCATCAGGATAGCTACCCGGAAATGTTTCTATCGAAAAATAATCCAGTTCCCGGCTATACCTTAATGCGTTTTTCACAAAAGCGCTTTTGTCCATGCCCTTATCCCCGTATTTATTGCCGGTTCCGTTGTAAGATTTAAAGTCTTCCGTTAAAAAGCTGGCAATTTTTGCCGAGTCGCCTGCTATGGTTGCTTTTACAAATTCATCTACTACTTTAATGGCGGGATGCTCAATGTAAATGGTTCCATTTTCTTTTTTTTGTGCAAAAAGAAAAAGTGTGCCTGATAAAGTAAAGGCGAGAACTAATATTACTTTTTTCATTGTACGAGGGTTTTGAATGTTGGGATATATAATACATACATGTTTTGGCTGAACAGTTTTGCGGCAATGCTGCTGATGCTCTTTCTTATGAAGAAATAAAACAGCTTAACTGAACCGCATTTAATTAATTGGTGGGAATCTGGTGAGCCAAGGGTGTTGCTCATTATGGTTGCATAAAGTTCCTTTACAAACAGTGCTGGTGTGAGTAATTTTTCCGCATTCCACTCTACATTTCCAGCTTTAAACCGGACAAATTGTGCATCAACCGGACAAATCCGTCTTTCTGGTGCATTTTGTTGTAAAAAGTATTCATTACCGTTAGGTATATATGTAAGGGTCAAAGTATCTTTATAGAGATGTCCATTCCCGTTAGTAAACTTTCATTTTTTCTCTTGCTATTCGTTTCCGTTTGTTCTACCCCTGCCCGGGCTCAAACAAATGCTGATTATGAATTGATATCTACTGCTCAGGGTTTATCGCAGGGTTTAATTAATGATATGATCCAGGATAAAGAGGGTTTTATCTGGATTGCTACCAAGAGTGGGCTTAACAGGTATGATGGTTATACCTTCAAGGTTTTTACTACTGATCCGCAGGACACTACTTCCATCAGCAGTAATGCAGTAAGTAATCTACTGGAAGACAGTAAGGGCAGGATATGGGCAGGAACTTATGATGGAGGAATAAATGTATACAATAAAAAGACCGGACGTTTTTCACGCATCACTCAAAAAGAGGGGCAACCTTCAGGACTTTCCAGCAACCGGATTGAATCTGCCATGATAGAATTACCAGATGGACGTATACTGGTTTGTCCACAAAGCGGGAACATGAATGTTATATCATTACCAGGTAATGATATAAGTAAGCTATCTGTTACTTCGGTAAACACACCTGCAAACAAACAGGTAATAGGAATAGGAAAAGACGACAAAGGGTATATATGGGTGGGCTGCACAGATAACAGCATCTTTATATTTACACCATCTTCATCCGGTTTGGAACTGCTGAGTGATGGACATACGTTTACCAATCTCATAGAAAGGACAGGTAAACACCTGTCAGCAAAATCAAGCCAGGCTTTTTTTATAAACCCTTCACCCGGCAGCCCCACAATACTGATCGACTCTACCGGGCAAATACAACCTGACGTGTTAAATGATGGTACAGATGGAGGGGTAACTGTTAATCACCGTTTCCCATTTAAAACGGGTGCGGCAGGCAACAACTTTTACGATTTCAGCACTGCAAAAGCAGGCACTAATATTAATGAAGCCGCAACCTGTTATTTAAAAACAGATGTAAGAGATCAAACCATTAAATGCCTGTTGCTTGATCGGTCTGGCATTTTATGGGTGGGCACTCTTGGGCATGGCATATATAAATACCGCATCCGCAGCAACCGGTTTAAACCCATGATACCAAAGTTGAGCCTGCAGCGAATAACCATACTTAATAAAGATATTATTTACCTGCAGGGATGGAAGTCGGTTAAAGCAGTAACAGCTACAGGAATCGAATGTATCAGTCCATTTGAAACGATTCTTGGCAATAACACATCAAATGTTGTTTTACAAACACACAATGGCGAATACTGGATATATTCTTATGGAGAAAAAATCATGTTGAGGTATTCAGCCGGTTTACAACGCACAGGCATTTATCAACTGCCCATAGATAAAACGCCTACTGAGCAATTGCAACCTCTGACAGAAGATCATAAACATCGCATATGGGTTTGCGGCTCCAATGGTACATTGGTGAAAGTTGATCCCGCTTCCGGCAACATGCAAAAATTTGTAATAAACATCGCCCAATATACCGGCACTACAGCGCTTACCCAAACCAATGCATTTTATGAAGATGGACAGGGTATTTTCTGGCTCGGTACCGAACATGGTTTTGCAAGACTGGAATTCAGTAATGAAACAGATTCCCCCCAGGTAAAATGGTTTAAAAACATTCCTGGCAATGGCAATTCGCTAAGCTATAATTATGTTTCGTGGTTTATGGATGACCCGGTCAATGCAGACTATTTATGGGTTTGCACCAAGGGAGGTGGGCTCAACCGCATGCAAAAATCAACCGGCAATTTTATACATTATTCTACTAAACAGGGACTACCTAATGATGTAGTATATGGAATAGTTACAGATAAGGCTGGTAACATTTGGGGAAGCACCAACCGGGGACTATTTTGTATGCTGGCTGAAAAAGAAAAAAAAGATGATCAACGGGTTTTCAGGTTGTTCAGCACCAGCGACGGTTTACAGGCAGATGAGTTCAATACCAACGCGTTGGGAAAACTATCCAATGGCAATCTTGTATTTGGTGGCGTAAACGGTATAAATATCTTCAATCCTGAAAAAATATTAACCAGTAGTTATTCGCCTGATGTATATATTACTGCCATACAGATCGGTAACAAAGCAATAATACCCGGTGACCAAACAGGAGTATTAAAAGAACCCATTGAACAAGCTGCATCCATTACGCTCAGTCACCTGCAGGATGTACTTACGCTTGAATTTTCATCGCTTGATTATACATCGCCTGCGCAAAATAAATACCGCTACCAACTGGTTGGCATAGATAAAGAATGGGTAGAGAGCGGTACACGGCGAACCGCTACATACCTGCACCTTCCCGCGGGAAAATATACATTTAAAGTGCAGGGCAGTAATAGCCAGGGTATATGGAGTAATACAGTAGCTGAACTAAAAATTACCATACTGCCTCCCTGGTGGAGAAGCTGGTGGGCATATATCATTTATGCTTTACTGTTAGCATTAGCTATAAGATGGTATCTCAGGTTTAACGTGAATAAAGCGAAGCTGGAATCGCAACTGAATTTTGAACAGTTGGAGGCCAAAAGAGTAAAAGAATTGGATACTATAAAAACACAGCTGTATACCAACATCACGCACGAATTTCGTACACCCCTTACTGTTATATTGGGAATGGCGCAGCAGGTAATAGAAAAACCCGCAGAGCAATTTGACAACCGCATGCATATGATAGTGCGCAACGGCCGAAGCCTGCTCAATCTTGTAAATGAAATACTCGATCTGTCTAAGCTGGAGACAGGGAAAATGTTTTTGCAATTAACAAGCGGAGATGTAATTCAATTTCTGCGTTACGTGGTAGAATCATTTCAATCATTAGCGGAAAGCCAGCAAAAGCAATTACACTTTTTAACGGATATTGATGCGTTGTATATGGAATACGACATGGAAAAATTGAGACAAATTGTGTCTAACCTGCTTTCCAATGCTATAAAGTTCACACCGGAAAAAGGAAATATTTACATAAGTGTGCTTGAAAACGTATTGCCAGACGACAAGAACTACAGGCTGATCATTAAAGTAAAAGATACCGGCATAGGTATACCCGAAGATCAGCTGCCTTATATTTTTGATCGCTTTTACCAGTTACATAATAGCCATACCCGCTCCACAGAAGGTACAGGCATTGGTTTGGCACTAACGAAAGAACTGGTTAAGTTGATGGAAGGAGAGATTGTTGTAAAAAGCCCTCCGGCAGGCGCTTTTAAAGGCAGTGAGTTTACAGTATTGCTTCCATTAAAAAAAGTAGCACCAGTGGAAATAAGTTTACCCGATGAATTGAAAATGCAATCTCCAGCTTCTACCCTGCTGCAACCGGATATCGACACATCGGTAATAAATGAAGAAGAAAGAAATATAAGTGCACCGCTGCTTTTATTGGTAGAAGACAATGCTGATGTGGTGGCATATACCGCTTCCTGCCTGCCCGATTACAGGCTGGCTGTTGGTAAAGACGGCAGGGAAGGGTTTGACATTGCTACATCAATGATTCCCGACCTGATCATTTCTGACGTGATGATGCCATTTATGGATGGCTTTGAACTTGTGAATAAATTACGGCTCAACGAAAACACCAGTCATATTCCTGTAATTATACTCACTGCAAAAGCCGACATCAGGAGTAAGATAGAAGGTTTACAACAAGGAGCAGACGCCTATCTTGAAAAGCCTTTTAATAAGGAAGAATTACTGGTTAGAATAAAAAAATTGCTGGAGATGCGTAAAAATCTCCAACAGTATTATCTAAAAAAAGCAGGCATACAGGAAGAGAAATTTATAGAGCCGCTCACCGACCCTGGTACAACAAAAGATCCATCCATTGAAGATGTTTTTGTAAAAAAAGTAAGAGAAGCCATAGAACAGCATTTGACAGATATAAATTTTACAGTAGATAAACTGTGTAAGATGATTTTCATGAGTCATTCTCAACTGCATCGCAAATTAGATGCATTAACAGGATGCTCTCCCAATAAATTCATCCGGATGATCCGTTTGAAAAAAGCAAAAGCATTATTGCACGATCCCGCTAACAGCATTGCTTCCGTTGCATTGGATTGCGGTTACAACGATCCCGGCTATTTTGCAAGAGTATTTAAACAGGAATATAATTTGACACCACAGGAATGGAGAACAGTAAATACGGCCGACACATCTGAAGGAAAATAGCAGGGCATCATCAATCCAAGAGCATTTCAATATTTCGATACAATTATCCTGCTATTATTGCTTAACGAACATTTCATCTGCATCAGCGATCAAAACACTCCTATAATCGAATTAAATCGCTCCCCGGCTTATCAGGTAGCATCTTTGTATTGTTCAGAGCCATTTCAGACTCTTGGTCCCCAGTGGTCCCTAACCCCGATCGAGGCGAAAGAATGGCAACAGTGTTAGAGAGCCACGCGCAAGCGTGGCTTTTGTTTTAGCCGCCGTTTTTCACTTCAATATCAACGATGTTTTTTAAGATCAATGATTCAACTTATCCTCCCATGGAATATAATTTTCCCAGTACCAAGGTGTGTATACGTCACCGATGGCATCTTTTAACAAGTCGCGGAAAATACTTTCCCCATTATCCGAGTTGGTCATAATTACAATAGCAATTTTTTTATCCGGGAATGCAATAGAATAATGCCCCCAGCCATTATCGTGTCCTTCTTTAAAAAAACCTCGTCCATAAGGCGTTTGAAATACACCAAAACCAAGACCATAACCAAGTTTAATATTTTCATTCAACGTGCTGTCTTTCCACGACAACGGACCGAATTGCTGAATAGAGCGGATACGTATTTGTGAGGTAGTCATTTCTTTCCAGCGTGCAGATTGAAGACCTTTTTGCTGTAACAGTGCTTCGTAAAATTTATTGTAGTCTTCCGGTGTGGTGATCATAGATCCGGCGGCACTGGCGGCAGTACGCCGTGGAAAGCCCAGCGTTTGACCGGATGAGTCGTGCCCCAGCGCCAGGTGTTCTTCAAAACGTGGTTGCCACACATAGCTGGTGTTGGTCATACCCAGTGGTATAAACACTCTTTCCTGCGCCATCTTTTCAAAATCCTTTCCCGTGATTTCCTGTATAACCAATTGCAACAGGTACATGCCCTCACCAGAATAACTTACACGAGATCCAGGTTCAAATTTGATACGCAACTTGCCATCCGGTTCAAACCATCTGAAATTGGGAAAGCCTGTTGTATGATCGAGACACATCCGTGCCGTAATTTTTTTATAGCGCTCATCGCCCTGCAGGTCGCGGTAATCTTTTAATTTACCGGGAAAATTATATTCCATCAATGACTTTGGTAAATACTGTACGAGTGGTTTATCAAGGTCAATTATTTTTTCGCCCACCAATTGCATAACAATATAGGCAAACACTGCCTTGCTGAATGAAGCGCCATATACTGTTGTGCCGGCAGTCAGCAACTTTTGTTCCGGCTTGTTGGCATAGCCCAATTGTTTGCTATACACTACCCTGTTATCATTAAAAACAGTGATGCTGAGTCCCGCTACTTTCGCAGTGTCTGCAAGTGCTTCCACCCGTTTTGTAAGTGCCGCAACCGATATCTTGGAGCCATCAATTCTCTGAATGGTTTGCCCACACAAATTGAATGAGAATAAAACAATGATTGCTATAAATGCAGTGCGCAGTAACGCGGAAAATAGATAGTTCATAAAATGATATACGTGTTTAAAAGAATACAGCACATTATGCCAAAGCAATGCCAAAGAAAACTTTTATACACAACTGTTTGCAAAACAGCTTGTTGAAATTTTAAGGACTCAACAGAAAGTGTACGCTATCGTACAGTAAAGTGTCCGCAGCGGACGATTATACAAGATGTGCGATTGTTGTTAGCATTTATCAACCAATGTGATTTCCTTAAGAGAACTCATGTTTGATTAATGCCGTTCTTTAATACGTGGCTCTTTCAGAGCCGATGATTGTATTTTAATGGTACTACAAACACGTTGCTCCTGATGGAGCAAATCCATTATAACAATATTTACATCCGCCGATAGGAAACTTTCAGACTATACTTTGAAATAATTGCTTCGCTCCTGAAGAGCGTCCTGTTTATAGAAAAATCAC
The DNA here is from genome assembly GCA_047600465.1 of Agriterribacter sp. Classification (GTDB taxonomy): domain Bacteria; phylum Bacteroidota; class Bacteroidia; order Chitinophagales; family Chitinophagaceae; genus Agriterribacter. The sequence continues at coordinate 1,618,728 of JASGKU010000001.1, read as the reverse complement.
AATAGTAAATTAGGCTTCAGCGGAGCCCCGTGTGAAATACAGGTTGTAAAAAAATGTAAAAGAAATTGCTTTACAGGTGGCTACTACGCAGCCGGATCATCCAAAAACCAATATTCTATAAACAGGAAACCCCGATGGGGTTGATGTCCATTTCCATTGATGCATCGTTTCAAAATACTTAAGCTAACGGCATTGATTTATAAATCTCAAAACAAAACTTTATACTTTTTAAGATCATAAAACTTATACAGACAAAATTAAACCAGAGGTGGGCAGCAACACCTGCTTTCAGGAAAAGAAAAAGGTTGTAAGCAAAATACTTACAACCTTTTATTCATCGCCCTTAAACTTTCTCTTATTAATTACTTGATGTTACAATCAGTAATTTTCTTTCAGCCTATTGTAACGTTACTTTAATTATATTGTTGATAGCGGGTAAAGTAGTAAACATATTAGGATTAGGCACTTCGTCTATAGCCTTGCTTTCTTCTAATGGCGTACCTGCCAGGTTAAATTGTGTAATACCTGCTCCGGGAAACTGGTTCACCGCAGTGCCATCGTCGTATAATCCGATATAAGAAGACACATCTCCTTTTTGTTTTGCCGGAATATCATCTCCATGAGAAGCAAAAAACCAATCATTCGAAAAGCCGTACATAGTTGCTATTGCAATTTTATCACCTTCGGCTAATGATAACTGTTGGGTTACTTTTCCTCCTTTGGAATCAAATATATTTGGCAGTAATACTGTGGTAGACGGAGCCTTTAACACATATACATTTCTTACCCCTGTCTTGGTTGCCAGGTAAGCAGCCAATACATCGGCATTCCCTTTTTGTGCCAGGTCTTTCAGCCCTTGCCCTCTATCCTTTTCACCTAATGCAAAAAACAATCCGTCATTGCCATGGTATCCCGGAATATCATGATATACTACGACTAATACGGGCGACAATGGCGTAAAAATGCCGGTGTTGGCGCTGATATATGCAGACAATACAGCATTATCTCCTGCTTCTGCAATATTGGTAAGCCCATTTGCTGTTGGTTTTCCCATGGAATAAATTGGTTCCGGAAGCAAGAGGTTACCACCTGCCACGTAAGAAATTGCCCACACGCCGGGGCTAAAAGGAGTTTCGTTAGTAGAGCCTCCCGAAATATTCATGATGGTAACCGTAAACATAGAATTACCATTGTATGCCAGCGACACTTTCATCAACTTTGAAGCCGCCAGGTACTTGTTGCCATAATCATCCGTTCCATTAACTTCTTTAATATTTTTCATAGGCGACTCTGCCGTTCCCGGGTGTGTTACCGCTTTACCTGGTACCTGATTTTTTCTTGTTCCATTATCCCATATTTTCATGGCAGATGAAACATCGCCTGTTATAGGAGTGCCGTCATCATTATATAATTTAATACCCGGATTGGCAGGGGCGAAAAACAAGTCATTGCTCCACCCGTACATGGTAGCAAATGTGAGTCTTTGATTTTTTGCAGCAGAAAAACTAAAAGATACTGATTGCCCGGGAAGGATCACAGGCGGCGTTCCCGTACCTTTAAATGTACCTGACTCTACCAGTGGCTTAGCATTTAGTACATTTTCAACGGTTATTGTACCGGTTTTTAATACCGGCATATTATCCTTTTTGCATGAAGCCATCAATAATACTGAGGCAGCAGTTATGATGGACAGGTTTACGATGTTTGTTTTCATTTTAAACTATTTTATGGGCACAAAACAACAAACACAGTATCCCAAAGGCATCGCAGAATTATAACAAAAGTATCACAGCGCGTTTTGCACCTTTTTATTTGCCATTTTTGTAACCAGATATGGATGCTAAAAAAGTATTGATCATTGAAGACGATACCAACATTGTTGGATTGTTATCTATACACCTGCACGATTTAGGTTGCACTGTGTTATCGGAACCTGATGGGCAAAAGGGGTTATCTATCGCAAAGGAAAAACAGTTTGACCTGGTTATCCTGGATATTATGCTACCCGGCCTAAATGGTATGGAGATATGCAGGAAGATACGACAGACAGACCGCCACACACCTATTATGATGCTTACTGCACGTTCGGAAGAGATTGATAAAGTGATGGGGCTTGAAACAGGAGCAGATGATTATCTCACCAAGCCTTTTAGTGTGCGGGAATTTATTGCAAGAGTAAAAGTAATATTCAGGCGCAGGGAAGATAATGCCGTAACACAGGATGCAATACCTCCATCTTCGGTCATTCGCTTTGAAGGGCTGGAAATAGATCTTGATAAAAGAAAGGTAATGCTGCATAATATACGGATTGAATTATCGCCTAAAGAATTTGAGTTGATAGCACTGCTTGCTTCTAACCCGGGAAAAAGTTACAGCCGCAAGCAATTGCTCAACCTGGTATGGGGTTACGATTTTGAAGGGTATGAGCATACAGTAAACAGTCATATTAACCGCCTGCGTGGTAAAATTGAAAAAGACCTCTCCAACCCTACTTATATTTTAACCGCCTGGGGCATCGGCTACAGGTTTAATGAAGATTTATGAACATGTTGCTGCGATCTTTAAAAGGAAACCTGCTGTTCTGGAAAATTACAGCTGTATTTACGGCATTGCTTATTATACTGGGTGTTGTATTCGCAATGATTGCTTCCCGTTTTTCTAAATCATACTTTACAACGGCACACCAGGAGTTGTATGGCGATATAGCCCATCATCTCGCTACTTTTACACAACCTATCAAAAATGGGAAGCCCGATACTACTGTTACCCACGACATCATTCATTCAACCATGGTAGCTAACCCCAGTGTTGAAGTGTATATGCTGGATACGTTAGGAAATATTACGGATTATGTAGTGCCTGATAAAACGGTACAAATACATCACGTAGACCTGGCCAAGGTAAAACAATGGCTGGCAGCCAATGTTTTATCACGCCCCCTGGGTGATAATCCTAAACAACCGGATGAACCGAGTATATTTTCCGCTGCGCCTGTATATGAAAATGGAAAAATCAGCGGGTATGTATACGCTGTATTATCAAGCGAAAAACAAAGAGCTATTCTTGAAAGCATCAATAATCACTTTTATTTGCGGCTGGGCGGCTATATATTTTTTGCAGCCTTGCTGGTAGCTTTCTTGGTTGGTGTATTTACATTTTTGTTGATGACAGGCAGTATCTCCTCTATTACAGCAGTAGTAAAACGATTTAAAGAAGGCGACTACTCGGCACGTATTGAAGGCAATGCCAGTGGCGACCTGGGCGTGCTCAGTAATACCTTTAATGATATGGCAGATGTGATTGTAGACAACTTTGATAAGATCACTGCTACAGACAAGTTTCGCCAGGAATTGATTGCCAACGTATCGCACGATCTTCGTACCCCCTTGTCCGTTATGCAGGGATATGTAGAAACATTGATGATGAAAAGCAAATCGCTTCCGGAAGCTGAAAAAAATCAATACCTCACTGTTGTGCACGACAGTGCCAAACGTTTATCAGGTTTGGTGGAACAGTTATTTCAATACGCAAAGCTGGAAGCCAACCTGGTAACACCGGAAAAAGAACCTTTTCTTATTGGCGAACTGGCATGGGATATATTAATGGCTTACCAGCTAAAGGGCAATGAAAGAAACATTCAATTGCATATGGATGCACCAGCCAACCTGCCACCGGTATTTGCAGATATAGCGCTTACCGAAAGAGTATTTCAGAACCTGCTGGACAATGCCTTTAAGTTTACGCCTGATGGAGGCAGCATCACCATTCAGTTATATGAAACCAATAGCGGCATAAAAATACAGGTAACAGATACCGGTATCGGCATTGCGCCGGAAGAACAGTCTTATATATTTGAGCGTTACAAGCAGGCCGAAAGTACAAAAGCAACGCAGAAAGGAATGGGCATTGGGTTGGCAATAGTAAAAAAAATACTGGAGCTGCATCAAACTACTATTGAAGTGAGCAGCGAACCTGGCAAAGGCACTGCTTTTATGTTTGTATTGCCCATAACAACCCGTATGGCAACCGTAGGCATTTAAAGACATTCATAAAACAACAGGCAAAGTTTTAGTGATCATCTTTTTATCAGGCAAAAGATATTTCGATCCATTTGCATACTAACGGCACTGCCATTCGGTAGCATTTTCAGGACTGTTTGCCTGCTCCAATGTAAGCTGGTTGGCATTGTAGTTAAAACCTGGTGGAGCGGAGGAAACATAATAGCCGGGATATGCTACAGATTCTATCGCTACTGTTTTAACACCACTGGAATGTTCAATTTTATGTATGTCAAACATATAATTCAATTCGTCATTATCCAATGCTGTTTCACTCTCTTTATAACTGATGCCCATATGTTTTTCCTGCCCGTTTGTGGATACATTCGCAAACACCCATCTGTGCTTATCATTCGATACCTGCAGGGTAATATGCTGTTTGCCATCTGAGCCACGTGTAAGGTTGAGATAAAATTTACAGTCTACATCTTCAGCCAGTGCACTCAATGGATAAGACGTTTCAATCCTGTCGGTATACATATTATTGGGCTTAGTATAGAAATAAAGATATTCACCCGGTGTATAATCTACGGTGAAGATCCATTCCTGTGGATAATGCTCTAACAACGGTGTGTCTGAAAGTTTGTTCTTTTTACAGCCAAAGCAAATAATGCATACAAATGCAAATGCGGTTATCCGTTTCATACATTGTCTTTTCAATAATTAAATTTTTACCGCTACAGAATTAAACATTTGATCCTTTTATTTTCTGCTCATTTACCAAACGGACGAATCTATATATTGTTCGGCGAGTTATCTATATCTGACCGTTAACGCAGCAGCTTCGTCAAAGCAATTATTAATTACCGAAATAAAAACGCAATGCTACCGGATTCTATCAGCCTCTTCACTTTGTTTATTCCTGCTGGCTGTGCGAACACTGCTTTTGCCAAAAGTCCTGGAGTAAGTAAGTTTCACAACCCGGTAAAACGCTGTTTCGTCTCTCCATTGAGAGTGTGTGTTGATGTTAAAAGCAATGGGCGTCATGCCGCCTATATGTGTATTCACCCGAAATGTTTGAAACAGATCAGGCAAGGATAATTGTAATGTTCCCCAATCATTATTTAATTTTTTAGCAAGCGCAAAATTTACTACACCAAAACCACGTATGGAATTGGTGCCTTCGTAAAAAGGAAAATTATACCAGCCGGAAAGTTCTGTTTCCATCTTCCAGGGCAATTTTATATTCTGATTAAAATTCAGGTTTTGAAAAACAAACGTTTTGGTGGCGGGCTGAAGACCATAAGAAACTTTGTAATTACGTAAAGCTGTTGTACTGCTCACTGATAATTGCCACCACGGTGTAAATGAAAAAGAATAATTCAGGAACAGGTTAATGCTTTTCTGGTAATCGAGATTCTGAGGAGAGGAAATGCCTATATCCTTTGTTGCATTACTGGTAATCTGGTAGCGCAACACAGGATGCAGATCGTATTGAAAAGAAAGAGAAGTATTAAATTTCTTTTTTGTGAAATCTGCCTTCACTACATCAGTAAGTGTAGGTTTTAGTAAGGGATTGCCTGAAAATACAAAAGTAGGATCGTTGTAAAAAAGATTAGAGATAAGGTCTGTATAAGCGGGGCGGGTAATACGCCGACTATAGCTGAATGACAGCATGCCCTTATCATCAAATGTATAATTGTATAAAAAAGAAGGGAAAAATTTTGCAATAACAAATGGGTCATCGTATATATTTATATCACGCCGCCAGTATTCATATCGTAGACCTGCCTGTATGTTTGATTTTGCATTAAGTGAAAAACGGAATTGTGTATATGCCGCTCCTACCCTTTCTTTACCATAAATAAAACTCTGCGACCGTGGATCTGTTTCCCAAACATCATGAATGATTCTTTCTACTTTACTGTTATTGTTGTTTTCTGAAACGCTACCCTTCACGCCAAATTCAGCATACAGCCTTTTAGAAAACTGCACCGAATAATCTGCTGAAAAAGTAAACGCATAGATATCAGAAATACTCTTACCCCTGTTGCCGGTTGTAAAGCTGGAATCGGATGGCATTACGGGATTTCCCTCACGATCAAAATAATTTGCCTGTATATCAGCGGGGCTGTTGTTTGCATAGGTAAGATAACTGGCATCCATATTCAACTGTGACTTTGCAGAAATCTTGTGTCTTGAATAAATGGAAGCGATTATATTATGCCGCTTTGCCCTGCCATCCGATAAGCCCCTGTATTGAAGATAATCTCCACTGTTAAAATCCCATGATACATCACTGTTGGAAAGAGTATGTGTACCATTGCCCGAAAAAATAATATCAGCACCAAATGTATTTTTTGTACCGGTGCCTATTTCGCCAGACAAATTAACATTGTGCGTGTTTTGGAAATTACGGAACATACCAGAGAAGGTAGCCGTATTATCTCCATAGCCCAATAACTTTTCGCTGGTACCACTGCCCTTAAAACCTGCACGGCTTACATCATGCATATAGGAATAAGAAGCAAAGATGTTTGCTTTTTTAAATCCCTGCGAAAGCGACACTGATCCTACCGCTTTTTCGCGGTAGCCGTAACCGGCAGTGGCCGATAGATTTATTTTTGTTCCTTCCTGTTCACCTTTCTTAAAAATAATATTGATAATTCCACCGCCGCCGTCTGCATCATATTTTGCCGTGGGCGAAGTAATCAATTCTATTTTTTCGATATTATCTGCAACCGTATTTTCCAACAGGGCCATCAACTCTTCCATGGATATATTCACCTTGCGCCCGTTGAACAATACCGTAACACCTGCCTGTCCGTTTAAACTAAACTGGTTATTTCTACGATCTGTAATTACGCCAGGCAATCTTTCCAACACCTGCAATGCATTACTGCCTTTGGTTACAAGGCTCGCCTGGATATTAAACACTTTTCCGGTAGGTGTGTATTTCACCAGTTCTTTTTTTGCTGTAATTACCACTTCGTTTAATTGCCGTTTTTCTTCATTCAACATAATAACCGGCAAAGTAACCGATCCACTATCGGCATTTACAAACATGCTGGTAAAGGCATTCATATATCCGATACTGGTAATGCGGCAATAATAATTACCAGCAGGAAGTTTGATGATCTCAAACAAGCCCAGCTCATTGGATGATGTACCCGCAACACTGCTGCTATCTGCAGAACGATATACAACTATATTGGCTGATGCAACAGGATCGCCGTGCATATTGGTTATTTTTCCTTTTACCTGTGCAAAAGAAACAGCGCTTACACATATATACACCATAAGAAAAATGACGATCCTCATATACTTTTTTTCAAAATAAATAAGGATTGCCTGCTTGTTTTACTTACAATTGATCAATTGAAAGTATGGATTGACGAATGGAAGATCTGCCTATTTTAGCCGGATGTCACTAATATTATGCAGGACATCAACCACAGGTTTTATTTTATCCATTTTGCCCTTACCTTTCTGGTGCAAACGATACATTTGACTGATGCGAAACTGGTTTTTTAAATACAGGCTTTACCACATTCCGTTCTGGATTGCTTATCATCTTTTATGGCTGGCAATTAATATCGGCACGTGGGATGGTGTGATTGGTTATTTATTTCATGGTGAGCCCGTAAAATTTGTAGGCTATATTATTTTCCAGGCGGTGGGTGCTTATTTTAACCTGTATTATCTTATTCCCCGTTTCTTATATCCCGGACGATACAAAACATATATATTATTGGTAATTGCAACCGTGCTGGTTTGTTCGGCGTTTATTACTTCGGGTTATTATTTGAATGCATGGGTATCTGACAAAACATTTGAAGAATTATTTAATAAACGCCCCGATCAATTTTTCTCTATTTTTTCAACAGCCGCGCTTCCTTCCACACTCGGCGCAATGACGCTGGCAATGAGTGTAAAACTGGGAAAGAACTGGCTTAGTTCAGAAAAGAAACGATTTGTACTTGAGAAAGAAAATCTTGAAACCGAATTAAAATACCTGAAAGCACAGATCAATCCTCATTTTCTTTTTAATACCATCAATTCCATATTTGTATTGATCCATAAAAATCCTGACCTCGCATCGGAATCGCTGGCTTCTTTTTCAGATATGCTACGCTACCAATTGTATGAATGCAATGAAAAAGAAATAGCGCTCAGCAAAGAATTGAAATTTATTGAAAACTTTATAGAGCTGGAATCACTCCGTCTGCACGAAGATCAGACTGACCTTTCATTTGAGATCAATCATGCAACGGTGCATAATAGCCATATTGCTCCTTTTATGCTGTTGCCCTTTGTTGAAAATGCATTCAAACATTTGTCCAAAGGAAGATCGCGGAAACATTTTATTAAAATGAAATTGTTAGTAAAAGAAGCACAACAGTTGGAACTGAATATTGAAAACAGCAGCAATGGCGAAACAGTAAACAATGCAACCGGTATCGGATTGGCAAATGTGCATCGCAGGCTCAACCTGATTTACCCAGGCAAGCATACACTTGATATTATACGGGAACCATCCAATTTTAAAGTGGCATTGACAATTGATTTATCATGAAAATGAAATGTATCATAACCGATGATGAGCCACTGGCCAGTGAAGGCCTCGCAAAATATATAGAGGTGATCGACTATCTTGAACTGGCAGGCGTTGCGCAAAATCCGCTGGAGTTGAATAAGATGCTGGAAGAACAACCCGTTGATCTTATTTTCCTGGACATACAAATGCCTTTTATGACCGGGCTTGATTTTCTTAAAATAAAAAACAACCTGCCATTAGTAATACTTACTACCGCTCATCCTGATTATGCAATTGAGGGTTTTCAGTTTGATGTGATGGATTACCTGCTGAAGCCTATTACATTTAACCGCTTTTTAAAAGCCACCAACAAAGCAAAGGATTATCATTTGCTCAAAAATCAGAAGCAGGAAACTGTTGCAAAAACGCCCGACTATGTATTTATTAAATGCGAAAATAAGTACGAGAAGATCCAGATTGAAGAAATCCTGTTTGTGCAGGCATTACAGAACTATGTAATGATTTATACCGCAAGCGATAAATACATGACGCTTCTGCCACTCAAAACTGTTGAAAGCTATCTTGATACCGGAAAATTTATCAGAGTACACAAATCTTACCTGGTAGCTATTGCAAAGATTGACAGTATTGACAATAACGACATCCGCATTCAAAATCATTATATACCCATCAGCCGAAATCTTCGCGACCAGGTGATAGATACAGTAGTAAAAAGTAAGTTGATGAGCAAATAGCATCAAACTAAACCAATTTTAAGAAGACAAATAAAATCCTTGTATAGCGACCTGCTTGCGAACACGAGTTGTTGACTACCTCAAGCCGGTGGGCTTCGTATCCGAAGCGCCACTGCTTTTTGCTTTGATGAGATCATTCAGCTTTATATCCCTATTCGTCCATCCCTTTATTCAGCGGTAGTGGAAATCTCACGCAAAAAAAGGTGGCTTATTCGGATACTGGTGTCAGGTTGATAGAATCATTCAATTCGTTTAGTAAAGAAGTTAATTCTCCGAAAATGAAACATGTATAATTCATGTGCAATTCACATAACAATTTTATTTTTGTCATATGAATACCAAAGAAGCATATAATATTTGGGCAGCGCAATACGACAGCAATCAAAATAAAACACGTGATATGGAAGGCGCTACATTGCACTCTACATTAACAGTGTTTAATTTCAACTATGTGCTTGAAATTGGCTGTGGAACAGGAAAGAATACTGTTTGGCTTTCAGAAAAAACAAAACACATAACAGCTATCGACCTTTCTGATGAAATGCTCGCAGTTGCAAAAGCAAAGGTTTCACCTGAAAAGGTAATATTTAAGCAAGCAGATATCACACAGCCGTGGAATTTTGCCACATCTATGTATGATTTAGTAACATTTAGTTTGGTATTGGAACATATTGAACACCTGGATCCCATATTTGTGAAAGTAGCTTCGGTACTCAATAGCGGGGGCATTTGTTATGTTGGCGAATTACATCCTTTTAAGCAATACACCGGAACTAAAGCCAGGTTTGATACGGAGGAAGGAAGACAGATTGTTGATTGCTACAATCATAATATCTCCGACTTTGTTAAGGCTGCTGAGAAAGCCGGGCTCACACTTATTCATCTCAACGAACATTTTGATGATGGAGACACAACCACTATTCCGCGCATACTCACGCTCATCTTCCAGTATAAACAGTAATACATTCTTTACAAAAAAAGGATTCAGAATTCCTGAGCGGTAATTAAAGAAAAACTACTGAGAAAATCCTGAACCTTTTGTCTCTCCAAAACTAACTAAGCGAGTGCTTAGGCGTTACTCAATAACCATATCGGTAACTACTTCCGGCCTTGAACGGCTTATCTTAATCTTTTTTGAAATTTTATGTTTACCATCAGAAGCCTGCAATGTATACGTGCCTTCTTCTGCTCCAAAGAAATTATAATTCAATTCAATTATACCAGGTTTCTTATGGGTTGCAAATTGACCAAGTGTTGAACCATCCGGGCCAATCAAGGATACCAATAATCTTTTGCCTTCTGCTTTTTCGATGGTAACGTGTACCGATTCTGTGTTGTGCAGTTGATTGAGCTTTAAATTAAAAGACTCTGCAGTGTTGTTATATTTGTTAAAAACAACTTTAGGAAGAGGTTTGAATGTGCCTGCTGCGGCTGTTCCAACTAAAGTACCTACTGCTACAAATGCGATTGCGATTGATTTTACAATGTGTTTCATAATTTTAATTTTTTAACATCAACAATTAGCGGCGATAAAGCAATAACTCCAGACAAAATGCTCCGTACGATTAAACATGTTGTACTCTGCGCTGTATGCTGCCGGTGAAAATAGTGACAAACCTTTTTTGTTATTGTTGCACCGTTTTCTGGCATAGGTATTTTCCAAAAGAGTGCCATTGCGCATCTCGTTGAAAATCAGAAGACATGATTTTTTTTGAAATTTTTTGATGTATCAATACCGGACAAAAACCGTTCACTAACGATACATTATTTTTTTCAATTTATCTTGAAGAAGGAAATGGAAGTAACAGTAACGCATGACCGAAGTGATTTCAACTACCCCTCACCGTAAAAAAACGGTGTTTTTATCTAAAAACTACCATTATCATAAGTATAATGCCCAAGATTGCCTCTCTGGGATAAAAGAATCCTTGCTATTTTTATCATTTAATATAATTATAACAAATCAGCATACTATGTCGCTCACAACACTTCAATCTTCAGAAAGACTTTATTCGCTTGATGCACTCCGTGGATTTGATATGTTTTGGATTATGGGTGGCGAGGAAATTTTTCACGCTATGTTTAAGGCTACCGGCTCTCCATTCTGGGGCACGATAGCCGAAGAACTAACACATCCTGCATGGAATGGTTTTCATTTTTACGATCTCATCTTCCCTATGTTTCTTTTTATGGCAGGCGTTGCTACGCCTTATTCTGTTGGCAGGGAGCTTGAAAAAGGCAGCAGTCGCAAACAGGTATTATGGAGAGTTGTAAAACGTGGATTGATATTGGTGTTGCTGGGGCTTGTTGCCAATAATGGTTTACAAATAAAACCATTTGCCGACATACGTTTTGGGAGCGTGTTAGGACGTATTGGTCTGGCGTATATGTTTGCAAATATCATAGCACTATATACCAAAGAACTCGGACAGGTAATATGGTTCTGGGCAATTTTGATAGGCTATTGGTTATTGCTGAAATTCACTTCGGCTCCTGGTTTCCCGGCTGGTGATCTTACTATGGAAGGAAATTTCGCATCATATGTTGATCGGTTGATTTTACCCGGCAGATTGTATCTCGGCATTCACGATCCAGAAGGAATCACCAGCACTATACCAGCTATCAGCACAGGGTTATTAGGAATACTCACCGGCAACTTTCTAAAAAAACATTCGCTTGATCCTGCAAAAAAGGCTTTATATATGGCCATTACCGGTGTTGTGTTTGTAGCATTGGCGCATTTGTGGAATCTTGATTTTCCTATCAATAAAAATTTATGGACCAGTTCCTTTGTATTAAATGTTGGTGGATACAGTCTGCTGTTGCTTGCACTTTTTTATTACATCATTGATGTGAAAGGTTATAAAAAATGGGCGTTCTTTTTCAAGGTTATTGGTATGAATTCTATCCTCATTTATATCTCAGGAAAATTTGTTGACTGGGAATATATGACCAATGGATTCTTTAAATGGCTGGGACAATTGGTAGGTGATCCTTTTAATATAGTAGTGATGGCTATTTGCTATGTGATGATAAAATGGCTGGTATTGTATGTGTTTTACAAAAAGAAGATTTTCTTTAGAGTATAGCAGTGATAAAAGTTCGGAACCTTTGCCAGGATATTACCATTTTCCAGGGTTTGCAAAGGTTCCGAACTTTTAGTTTGCTATCTTTATTGCAAACATCATCCATGATATCTACCAAACACCTGCTTACTGTCTGTTGCCTCTTTTTAGCCGGTATATGTGTTGCACAATCACAAACCGAAAACATCAGCACTTATAAAAAAACCGTAGCCATGATTCCGATGCGGGATGGCGTTAAATTATATACGGTTATTCTTACACCCATTGGCGCCAAAAACCAGGTACCTGTATTAATAGAGCGTACACCTTATGGCGCTGATATTCCTGTTGAAGACAATACCTCTGTAGAAGCTTCTACTATAGATTATTTTGGTTTGGCTAAAGACGGATACATTTTTGTTTTCCAGGATATAAGAGGTAAATACAAAAGTGAAGGAACCATGCAGATACATCAACCTCTTATACACCGTGCTCAGAAAAAAGCGGTTGATGAAAGCACAGACACATGGGATACTGTTGACTGGCTTATTAAAAATGTATCAAACAATAATGGTAAAGCAGGAATAGTGGGTATCTCCTACCCGGGCTGGCTGGCGTTGGTGGGCGCAGTAGATCCGCATCCTGCATTGAAAGCGGCATCGGAGCAGGCTTGCATGGGAGACCTTTTTTTAGGAGATGACTTTCACCACAACGGCGCCTTTAGACTAAGCTATGGTATGGAATACAGTTATGAAGTAGAATTTGATAAAACGACAGACAGCGATTTTCCTTTTCCTCAATATGATCTGTTTGACTGGTATATTAAGTTGGGACCATTAAAAAATGTGAATGAAAAATATTTTCACAATAAAATACCTACCTGGAACAGTTTTGTTGCCCATCCCGATTACGATGCTTACTGGCAGCAAAACTCTCCTTTAAGTTATGTTCAATATGCACAGATCCCGCAGTTGCATGTGGGTGGTTATTACGACCAGGAAGACATTAACGGACCGCAGCTGATGTATGCGCACATGGAGAAAAAAGATACAGCTCACCGTAATTACATTGTATTAGGTCCCTGGAACCATGGACAATGGGGCGGTGGTAAAGGAGATAGCTTAGGAAATATTTCTTTTGGAAGCCCTACGGGTGTTGCATTCAGGCAGATACAAAAAAAATGGTTTGACTATTGGCTAAAAGGTACAGGCGATGGAAGATTTTATGAAGCGACCTGTTTTCAAACCGGCAGCAACCAATGGAAAGGCTACAGCTCGTGGCCACCAAAAGATGCGCTTGTACAAAAACTATATGCAGCGCCCGGTGGTAAAGCTTCTTTTACAGTGCCGGCATCATCTGCTACTGAATACGAAACCTATATCAGTGATCCTGCAAAACCGGTTCCTTACCGAACTTTACCTATTGAGGCAACTTACGGACCAGGCAGCAGATGGCGCTCATGGCAGGTAGAAGACCAACGTTTTGTATATCACCGTCCTGATGTAGTGAGTTTTACAATGGATTCTCTCAATGATGATCTTACGGTTACAGGAAAAATCATTGCACATCTTTTTGCCAGTACAAGCGGCACAGATGCAGACTGGGTGGTTAAGCTGATAGATGTATATCCTGATAAAGATAGTGCCAACCTGCAGATGAGCGGTTACCAGTTACCGGTAGCAATGGAAGTATTCCGCGGACGTTTCCGGAAAAGCTTTGCACAACCAACTCCGCTTGTTCCAAATGAACCGGAAGAATTTGTGATTGACCTGCATGATATTAACCACACTTTTAAAAAAGGGCACCGCATTATGATACAGGTGCAAAGCACATGGTTCCCTTTGATTGACCGTAATCCGCAAAAATTTGTTCCCAATATTTTTGAAGCAGAAGAAACTGATTTTATAAAAGCAGAACAGAGAGTATACTTCACGGAGAAATATCCTACCCATATTGATCTTCCCACCATGAAAGAATAAAAGTATTAATACGTATTGAATAACGTCGCCAGAGGCGACAACAAAATAAAGCGAGGCGAAAGACGCCTCGCTTTATTTTGTTAAACCGGTGGTTGAAGTATGTGACAATTATACTTTACGTGAACCTAAGTGAAATGATAATATCATTATTGCCTATTCACTATTGACCATTCACTCCGTCCGACTGGTGTCTGCCGATAACATACGCATTGCTTGTTCACTTCACTATTGACCATTCACATTCTTACTATTCAACAGGAGCAAGATACTGAGCGAAAGAATATCCTTCTTCTCCGTCATTGGTGCGCACCAACCACCACTGATCACTTGATTTACTTACCAGCGTGATGATTTCATTATGTGCTGCTTTGCCCACAACAGGTTGATCGGTTCCGGGTCCTTTTCTTATGTTAAGATTGGACTTTTCGGTAACTACTTTCACTTTTGCACCAGGTACTGCTGTAGATACATTGATGTTCATTACCACATCTCCGCTCATAAAATTAGGATCAATCTTATCGTATACATTCCATAAATTATCTTTCACAGCGCCTGATGGGGCCTCTCCATCTATATATAATACATTATCCTGTTCTCTTACCTGCAGGTTTGCAACGCCTGATGACTGAGCGGTATCTACCAGCTCTTTATATTTATCCTGTAATGCCATAGTGTTATAATTTTTTTGAATGATTATTTAATTTTCAAACCTGTAGGATCAACTTTTTTAGGTCTTAAAGCATCCAATGCTATCTTGATTTTTTTCCAGTCTGCCTTGGTTGTTTCACCTGTTACGGTAATAACACCATCTTTAGCAGTTGCTTTTACTGTTGGAAAATCTTTCAGTGCGTCTGTAATTCCTTTGGTGAGCGGATCGTCAGCGGCAATTACAACGGGAGCCGGAGCCGGTGCAGGAGGTGGTGGTGTTACCGTACAATTATTAACCACCTGTTTTACGCCTTCAATCCCTCTAACGGCTGATTCGCACGCAGTTTTATCTGCTTCATCTTTACATTCACCACTTAATGTCACTACCCCGTCTTTTACACTGGCCGTTAAGTGAGATAAGGCAGCGTTAGCCTTTATCTTCGCCTCTATGTCGGAATCTTTGGGCTTACAGGAAAAAAGCATCACGCTGGCAAGCGCGACAAACAGCGAAGAGATCAATACGCGATGAAGTGTTTTTTTCATACAATTTCAATTTTTGATGAATAAAGATTTACAATAAACAATTATGATGCCGGGCAATGAAGAAAGAAATAAATCATGTATCCTTAATCCATTTTGGCTCTATAGATCATTTTGAGATGATATAGGTTGCACCCTCCAACGCTAATTCTACATTTTCGAAAACATCTTTTGCTTCTGTAAGAAATTCATCCAGCTCTTCGTACCTGCTGCTGAAGTGACCAATGATTAATTTACGTGCATTTGCCTTTAAAGCTATAGATGCCGCCTGTTTGGTAGTAGAGTGCCCTCTTAAAAAAGCTTTCTCCTGTTGACCGTCAAGATATGTGGTTTCATGGTATACCAGATCCGTGTTTTTTATCGTCTCTGCTATTGCTTCATTATAAGCCGTATCGGCGCAATATGCATAGCTCATACAAGGTTCTGCAGGATGGGTAAGCAAATCATTTTTGATGGTCTCTCCTTCTTTGGTAATATAATCTTCTCCCAATTTAAGGCTGGGATAAAAAGAAGAGGGTACCAGGTATTGTTTCAGCTTATCTATATCAAGTTTGAGTGGCTTCTCTTTTTCTTTAAATAAAAAACCCCAGCAGGCAATTCTGTGACTTACGGGAAAGCAACGCACCATTATTTTTTTTTCATCTACCAGCACTGCCTCTTTTTCTATTTCTACAAAATGCAATGGAAAAGGTAAAATGGTATCTGCCGCTTTCAGGTGCAGCTCTATTATTTCTTTTAAAAGTGGTGGAGAAAAAATCCAGAGATCTTCTGTACGCCCGTTTAAGCCATAACTGGTCAACAAGCCCGGCAAACCAAAATAGTGATCCCCATGCAGGTGAGATATAAAAATGTATTTGATGCGGTTCCGTTTTATTTTGTAACGGGTCATCTGCAATTGTGTTCCTTCGCCGCAATCAACCAAAAACAAGTGCTCATAATATGCCACTACCTGCGAGGTTGGATGCCTGTCGTGCATAGGGAGCGCTGAATTATTGCCAAGTATGGTTACTGCAAACACGTTACTTAATATTGGGGTGAAAAAGTACAGTAATTATTTCAATTACTGAAATCAAACAAGGTAGCTGTAAATACAGCATTTTCTCTTTTTTTAAATACTACATCCCAATTGCCGGTATAATGCAACAGCCGGGGAACAACATATGCACCTATGCGCTGCATTTCCACTTCCATACTTACATCAAAATCATATACGCCCGCATCGTAACTCATGGAATAATTTCTTGCCAGCACTTCCATGGTTTTTACACTGAACCATGTAACCATTTCATCTATCACTACTTTATCTTTATTACCACCATTATCATTGTCTTTGGCTTTAATAGAAAATATGTAACACAATTCACCTGAATGCTCTTCTTCATCCAGGCTGTAATCATACAAATCAGCCATGTCTGCATCAAAAATGGCGGTTTTATTACCAATAAATGGCAAGCCGGGTATAGCTTTACCAGGATTAAAGAAAAGCATCTTTAATTGTTCTTTATGCTTTTCTATGCCTGATTTTCCTTTGGCATTTAATTCAATACCTTTTACAATATTGTTTTCCCCGCAAATTGTATCGGGTGCAAAAAATAAACCGGCATATAGTTCAGGTGTATAATAATTGAAGTGTTTTTCCTTATCGTATATATCGCCTGTAACCTGTTCTTCAGCAATGATAGTACGCCTGCAACCATCACTTGCCCATTGTTTGGTTCGGCTGCTGAGCGATGCTTTTGCTTCTCCCTTCTTGTCGTACATCCTTATATCGTTCAAAGAAGTAAACTGTAAAACATGCAGATTTCGGAATGCCTTGTAAAATGTAGTATCGTTTTGTATGATTTTTATAAATGCGGGAACGTTTACATTATTACGGATAATTACCTCTGAAAGGGTGATCACTTTTTTATCAACTACCACCGTATCTTTTTGTTGGGCAATGGCGCAGATGCAACCCTGCAGCAGCAACAGCATTAAAATAATACGCCTGCGCATAGCAGCTATTTCGGAAAAGACATCTTATAATCAACAGAGATCTTTCCTTTTGAAATGTCTTCCAGCTTGCCCTTGATCAATCTTCTTTTAAGCGGCTTCAGATAATCTATAAACAATTTACCTTCTATATGATCGTATTCGTGGAGAATGACCCGGGCGGTTATACCATTAAAGGTTTGTGTATGGGGTTGAAACAACTCATCCACATAATGAATGGTTACTTCTTCATTGCGGTAAATATCTTCTCTTATTTTAGGAATACTCAAACAGCCTTCATTGTATGCCCATTCTTCACCATCCAGCTCATCAATATAGGCGTTGATGAATACCTGCTTTACACCCGGGGCATCCTTGTACTTTTTTTTATCATCTTCTTCCATGCCCGAAAAAACCTGCGTACTGTCTATTACAAAAAGCCGGATATCACGGTTGATCTGCGGAGCTGCCAACCCTACGCCGCTGGAAGCATACATGGTTTCCCACATATCTTCAATCAGTTTTCCTAATTGCGGATAATCAGGCGTTATATCTTTACAAACCGTTCTTAATACTGGTGCGCCGTAAGCTACAATCGGTAAAATCATTGACTAAAGTGTTGTTTAAAAATCCATATGTGAGCGATGAGACACCGCCCACGGCGTTGAGAGTATTGTTTAAAATAATCTAACAGACAACAAAAATAACTGAATTTACCAAGGTTTCCAACCTTTGAAAGCTGTTAAAGCCCTTCGAAAATATATTAAAAGCAATTCTGGCATAGTTAACTTCCTGTACGCACAAGTTGTTGATTGCCTCAAGCCGGCGGGCTTCGCATCCGCAACGCCGCTGCCTTTTACTTTTAGGAGATCTGTCAACTATAGACCAATATTCTACCATTCTTCTAATCAGCTACATTGCAAATCTCACGTAAAAGAAGGCGGCTTATGCGGATACTGGTGTTAAAGTTTGTAACAGCACAATTTTTCAATTCTTTCTTTTCTTGACCTTTCAAATGACCTCTAGGGCTTTCAACTATTGCACACCAAAAGTATACGTTGTAATATGATGAAACTGTTGACCAGGGCGCAACATAGTATTAGGAAAAGATGGCTTATTGGGAGAATCAGGATAGTGCTGGGTTTCAAGGCAAAGTCCTGCATATTTATTGTACTGAATGCCTCCGGGCGTGTGTTTCAAACTACCATCCAGGAAGTTGCCTGTATATAGCTGTACACCTGGCTGGGTAGTAGCCACATGCATTATTCTGCCGCTGTTTTTATGATACAGATATCCTATTTTCTGCAGGCTGCCATTCTCATTATCCAGCACAAAATTGTGATCATAGCCCGGAGCTACTGCAACAATATCTTTTCCTACTTTTTTGGCAGTAGTAAAATCCAGGGCAGTTCCTTTTACGGGTAATATTTTTCCTGTCGGAATAAGATCAGCATCTGCTTCCGTATAGCCGGTGGCCGTTAACGTTAGTTCGTGATCAAGAATGCTGGCATCTTCACCACCCGATAGATTGAAATACGCATGATTGGTAAGATTCACAGGTGTAGCGGCATCTGTAACAGCATGATATTCTATCACCAATGCATTATCGTCTGTAAGCCTGTACTCTACATTTACTTTCAGTGTACCTGGAAAACCTTCTTCACCATCGCGGCTCGTATACGATAACCGTAATCCATTGTTCTCGGGTAATGGCTTTGCATCCCAAACAACTTTATCATACCCCTTTAACCCGCCGTGTAAAGTATTGCCATTGTTATTCAATGCCAGTGCATACGTTTTGCCATCCACGGTAAATTTTCCCTTGCCTATCCGGTTGGCATACCTTCCTACCAGGCAGGCAAAGCAAGGATTATTTTTCTGCAGGTACCCTTCCAATGAATCAAAAGCAAGCACCACATTTTTAAAAACATTATGCCTGTCGGGCGTTGTGATACTTGTAACAGCCCCTCCATAATTGATGATCTTTACTTCTACGCCGTTTTTATTGGAAAGTGTATATTGTATAACTTCTTTTCCATCTACCATGCCCCATTTTTCTGCAGGAATAATTGCTGCCATAATAAAACTGTTTGATAAGGAATTTTTGGGCGTGAAGATATAGCAATTACAAGAAATTGATGGTGCGGGTGTAACTTTATCGCTGGACTAAGCCCAGCCCTACAGCAATAACATAACCTCGGTCTTACTGTATAGTAAAACCAGGATTTATTCTTAACCATGTATAGTTTTTTCAGGACGAGTCAATTTGTATCATAATCATACTTAAAGTGTATCAAAAACGAACAGTAGTAAAAGCAAAACATTCCCAACAAGCTGATTATCAGCCAGCCTGATGTATGGCATTGATTTTATACATTAGCACAAAGAAAAAACTCGGAGTGAAATGCATTCGGCATCAACTCATCAAAAAAAAGTACAATGATAGAATTAAAGAACATTTCGAAGGCAGTGACCATAGGTGGTAATAAAACCTATATTCTTAAAGACATCGATTGCAAAATAAACGAAGGCGAATTTGTTTCAGTGATGGGCCCTTCGGGCTCAGGTAAATCTACCTTGTTAAATATTATCGGCATGCTCGATGATCCTACAGAAGGGTATCATTACTTTATGGGCGAAGCAGTACACCTATTGAAAGAAAAACACAGATCTCAACTGTATAAAAAATATATTGGCTTTGTATTCCAGGCTTATCATCTTATTGATGAACTTACCGTATACGAGAATATAGAAACCCCACTCATTTACCAGGATATAAAAGCCTCAGAACGTAAAGCAATTGTGGCAGATGCGCTTGACCGTTTTCAGATAGTAGGCAAAAAAGATCTTTTTCCCACACAGCTTTCGGGTGGTCAGCAACAGTTAGTAGGTATAGCACGTGCGCTGGTTGCCAAACCCAAGTTGCTGTTAGCAGATGAACCAACAGGTAATCTTAATTCAAAACAAGGAGAGGAAATTATGCAGTTGTTCAAAAAACTCAACCGTGAAGAAGGGGTGACCATTATACAGGTAACGCACTCCGAAAAAAACGCTGAGTATGGTTCCAGGATCATTAACCTGCTGGATGGAAAGATTGTGTAAGATCAGTGGTAAGTGATAAGTAACAGGTGGTAAGTTTTTCAACAATAAAAGGCATTAAATAAATTATAGTAGAAATGCAAAAGGCAAAAAAAGGAATTGTGGTGTGTTTACTGATTGGCATTATAAGCATTCATGGCTTTGGGCAAACAGATAGTTCAGGAGGGGCTACGCTAACATTGAAACAATGTGTAGAAACGGCGCTCACTAATAATATCCCGGTAAAACAAAGTGGTTTACTGGTAGAGTCAGCAAAGGCTGATTGGCAAAAATCAAAAGCCAACTTGTTGCCCAATGTAAATGCCAGTTGGGGATATGGGTTGAACCAGGGTCGTGCCATTGATCCGTTTACCAATGGCTATATAAATCAACAGTTTTCTTCATCCAGCGTAGGCTTAAATGCGGGTGTAACTTTATTTGCCGGTTTACAGTTGCAAAATCTTATCAGGCAAACCGGCTATGCCTACCATGCCAGCGAATTGGAGTGGCAGCAATCGAAAGATAAGCTCACACTTGATGTTATATTGGCTTACCTAACGGTATTGAACAACGAAGATACCTGGCGCATCATGTCGGAGCAGGCAGAAGTAACGCGTAAACAGGTAGAACGCTTAACTATACTTTTTGAAAAAGGAGCTGTTGGAAGTTATCTTTTATCGGATATGAAAGGTCAGTTGTCGGGAGATGAATTGAGCGCCATTACAAATTACAATGCACTTCAAACGGCTAAACTGAACCTGGCACAACTCATGAATATTCCTTACGATAAGGATATGAAACTTCAGCGCTTGTCTGAAGCAGATTTGCTTGAAATGTACCCGGCAAGTGCACAACAGGTGTATGATGCCTCCCTGCAAAATCTTGCCATGGTAAAAGCATTAGACCTTAGAGTGCAAAGTGCCAATAAAGGTGTAAGTGTAGCCAAGGGCGCATTTTATCCAACATTGAGTTTAAATGGAAGTCTGGGTAGTAACTATTCCAGCATTTCCAATGCGCTTACGCCTACTACCGTTACAGAAGTTGCCACCGGAGAGTATGTAACCATTGATAATAACAAAACACTGGTATATACTTCTCAACAGAATTATGATTCAAAAAAAATAGCCTACAACTCGCAGATAAAAAACAATCTCGGGAAATATATCGGGTTGAGTTTATCAGTTCCCATATTTAATAACCTGCAGGTAACTACACAGGTAAAAAAAGCAAAACTGAATGCAAAGAATGCCGCGTATGATGCAGAAAATAACAAACTGGTGCTGAAACAAAGCATTGAAAAAGCGCACCAGGATATGGTATCTGCTTACGAAAAATACAAAGTATTGCAGGAGCAGGTAGTGCAGTATAAAGAATCTTTCAGATCGGCTGAAATAAGGTTTAACCTTGGAACCATTGTGTCAACAGAATACCTGCTTACCAAAAACAATTACGACAGGGCTCAACTTAATCTTACTCAAACCTGGTATGAGTATATTTTTCGTACCCGGATCCTTGACTTTTACCAGGGCAAGCTTACACTGTAAAGTACAGAAGACCTGAAAAGTATTATAAACCGTTATCTAATAATATAAACGGTAATCGGCGTATAACGCATTTATATACTTTTGCGTAAAATAAAAACCTATGCGCAAAAGAAATGTACTGAAAAACGCCCTCCTTTTTACCGTTCTGTTTGTACCACTTACATCACTTTTTGCACAAATTAATGTAACGGACAAATTACCTGTGGATAGTGCAGTCACCATTGGTAAACTACCTAATGGCTTAACTTATTATATACGTCCCAATAGTAAACCGGAACAAAAAGTTGAACTCCGCCTGGTAGTAAACGCTGGGTCTATTAATGAAGATGAAGACCAGTCTGGTCTTGCGCACATGGCAGAACACATGGCGTTTAACGGCACAAAGAATTTTAAGAAAAACGATATTGTTTCTTTCCTACAGGATATTGGCGTTGGCTTTGGAAATGACTTGAATGCTAATACCAATTTCGATCAAACTATTTATATATTACCCATACCTACAGACAAGCCACAAAACATAGAAAAAGGATTCCAGGTGCTGGAAGACTGGGCGCATAATGTTACTTATTTAAATGGGGATATAGATAATGAAAGACCTATTATACTGGAAGAAAGCAGGCTTGGAAAAGGCGCTGACGAAAGAATGTTTAAAAAAATATTGCCCAAATTATTAAAAGGTTCATTGTATGCCGAAAGACTTCCCATTGGAAAAGACAGCGTGATAAAAACTTTTAAGTACGATGCTATAAAAAGATTTTATAAATCATGGTACCGTCCTAACCTGATGGCTGTAATTGTGGTGGGGGATATTACTAAACAGGTTGCGGAAGACATGATAAAAAAACATTTTGGTGGTTTAACCAACCAGGCAAATGCACCTGAACGCAAAGAAGCCGCCGTTCCACCATACACTGAAAACGACGCGATGGTGGTAACCGATAAGGAAGCTACCAGTTACGACGCATCGATAGAATACCCTGCTTTTAAAACTTCCGCGCCTGTTACGTATGATGATTACAAAAAGAACCTGGTGAAGAGCCTTTTCACTACCATGCTTAATAAGCGCCTGCAGGAATTAACACAGCAGGAGAACCCTCCGTTTGTATACGGCAATGCGCATTTCAGTGGATTTACAAGAGGGTATGAAAACTTTGAAATAAATGTTGGCTCCGGTGATAAGGAATCGAGCAATGCATTGAAAGTGGCAGTAGAAGAAATAGAAAAAGTAAAACGCTTTGGTTTTACAGAACCAGAGCTGGAAAGGGCGAAGAAAAATATACTGGCTGCTTATGAACGTGCATATAACAACAGGAATAAAAATGAATCGGCTAATTACGTAGAGGAATATATCCAACACTTTTTAACGCAATCGCCTATTCCGGGTATTGGTGTTGAATATGAAATATCCAAACAACTGGTACCGGGTATTACACTTGCCGATGTAAATACGGTAACAGACAAAATAAAAGGCAAGCAGAATATTTTCGCCTTCATTATGGGGCCTGAAAAAGACAATGCAAACCTGCCAAAACCTTCAGCCTTGCTGGAAACAATAGCTATGGCTGAAAAAGCAGATGTTAAGCCTTATGAAGAAAAAGCAATAGCTGCCGACTTACTACCGGTTAAGCCTACCGCAGGAAAAGTGGTAAGCAAAACAACGAACGCCGCATTAGGAACAACAGAACTTACTTTATCGAATGGTATTGTTGTAACGTTAAAGCCTACTGATTTTAAAGACAACGAAATATTAATGGGTGCGTCGCGCTATGGTGGCATCAGCAACTATGGTACTGCGGATAAATACAATGCCAACTACGCTTCTGCCATAGTTGGTTCAATGGGTTTTGGTAACTTCTCTCCTACTGATCTGCAAAAAGCATTGGCAGGAAAATCTATTTCTGCTAATCCATTTATAGGAGGTACATCCGAAGGCATTAACGGTAGTTCTACGGTAAAAGATCTTGAAACGATGTTTCAGCTCGCTTATCTTAAACTAACAAGCCCCAGGAAAGACAGCAGTTTATTTAAATCATTTGTTCAAAAAAACAAAGCTCAGCTTGCTATGTTAAGCGCTAATCCTGAAGCTGTGTTTTTTGATACACTTATGCAGGTGTTTTATCACAATAGCCCGCTTGCACCTATTAATGTTCCTAAAGCAGCTTTTTTTGATAGTGTTAATGCAGACAGAAGTATAGCTATTTACAAAGAACGTTTCAGCGATCTGAGCGGATTTAATTTTGTATTTGCGGGCAGTTTTAAAGAAGAAGATATTATTCCTTTGATTGAAACATATATTGCGAGTTTGCCTGCCACAACCAAAAAATACAATTATGTAGACAGGAAGCTTCGCCCGATTACAGGAGTAAAGAAAATTACGGTTCATAAAGGGCAGGAGCAGAAAAGTATGATCATTGATTTTTATCATGGAGAGATCCCTTACAATGAAACGCTCGCATTTAATGCCGAAGCCGTAACCGAAGTATTAAACATTAGAATTATTGAAGAACTCCGTGAAAAAATAAAGGGCATTTATGGAGGTGGAATATATGGAGGGCTTGAAAAAGTACCTTACCAGTCTTATCAATACATAGTGCAATTGCCGTGCGGTCCGGATAAAGTTGATACTCTTTTAAAAGCCATGCAGGCAGAGATAAACGCGATCATCAAGAATGGTCCTTCTGAAAAAAACCTGAATAAGGTTAAGCAGCAGTGGAGGGAATCGCACAAAGAACATTTTAAACAAAATGAACCATGGTTGAGTCATTTACTTGCTTCAAAAACCGAGGGAGAAAATATTGACAGGTTTGTTCATTTTGAAGATTATGTTGATAAACTTACCGCTAAAGATGTACAGAATGCAGCAAAACTTTTACTGAGCGGGAAAAACCATTTCACGGCGATATTAATGCCTGCGCAAAAAGCCAAGAAGTAAATTGTTCTTAAATAGAAAAATGCCATGATAGTATAACCTGCTATCGTGGCATTTCTTTGTTGTTTGTGGTTTATGGTTTGTTGGTACAAAATATACAGTAAGTCATAGTCTCTTGCTTATGTTTAAGAGTTGTATGAACCATAACTTAATAGATATTTTCGAATAGCATGGGCTGTGGGATGAGTTCCTTCCCTTCGGGAAGGTCAGGATGGGCTTCACTTCTCTTTATCCAGTATTTCAAACTGGCGGCTTATCCGTTCACCTGATTCATCTACCAGGGTTATAAAATGCAATCCCGGTGTTGGGCTCAGCGCCATCTGGTGAAAATGAACGGTAGAACCGATATATTCATCATCGAGATGCCAGAATATTTTTGCATCGGCTTTTTGATGTGCAGCAGTAAAAATGGTTTTTCCTCTTTCTCCGTTTATTTCTAAAGGCACATAAATTTTTGCATTCTGTTCAGGATAAATCAGGTCCATTACCCTGCGATTTTCAATAACTCCACAACCCGGCAAAAAAGGAGGCGTTGGCTGATAATCAAAATGCCTTCGTTTATAATACCATTCCATAGTGGGTGGTAATACAAACCAGCTTTTATGCACCATAGCCGATGGCGACATACAATCTTCGGTTACGCGATGCTGTTGTTTCGCATCAAGATGTATAATGGTATGATATGCACACAACGGAGCATTCATTCCATTGGGAGGCGCCAGTAGTGTATCCACATCGCTGCAATCCTTATTTGTCCTGAAACCGCTCTGCCGGCACACCGGTATCTTTATTTCTTTTTCAACAGGTTCAGTAAACCATGCAGAAGAAGGCAATAGTCTTAGTATATCAAACATTACCGGCGCGGCAGCCTGTACTCCTATCAAACCAGGTCGCCCCTCTCCGCTCCCATTGCCCACCCACACAACAATTACATAACGTGGCGTAACGCCTACGGCCCACGCATCTCTGAAACCAAAGCTGGTTCCTGTTTTCCACGCTACTCTTTGTGAAGATGTAAATTGTTTCCACAATCCCTCTTCGCCGGGACGCATTACTTCTTCCATTGCCTGGAACATATACCACACTGATACGGGATCAAGATAATTGACCGGCGTTTTTGAATTAACAGGTGGATTGCTATTCACCACGTATTGTGGCGCATGAAACTCTTCTGAAAAAATTTTACCATTATTTTTCCTGCTGTGATTTAATGACCTTGCCAGTCCTGCATACATTCCTCCTAAGTCCCACGGTGTTACTTCGCATCCTCCCAGTACAAGCGATAGTCCATACCTGTCGGCTGGCGCTTTTAAAGTTGAAATACCACTTCTTTTGAGCGCTTCATAAAAGCGGGGATATTTATAATCTCTCAGCATCCGTACTGCCGGTATATTCAAAGATCTTGACAATGCTTTTGAAGCAGGTACGGCGCCATCATAATCCCTGTCAAAATTCTGAGGTGTATAGCCACCGATTTGTGTAGGAATATCGGGTACTAACGATTGTGGTAACAACAATCCGTCATTCAGCATGCAGGCATACAATAAAGGCTTGAGTGCACTGCCCGGACTACGCGGTGATTTTATAACGTCTACATGACTCTGTAAATCGGCAGACTCCGGATGATACGCATTACCCACATACGCTAATGTGTTTCCATGCTCCACATCTAACACCAATGCACATATATTGTTAACAGCATTCCCTCTGTAGGTGTTGTTGTATTGCTCAACAATTCTTGATACATTTTTTTGCAGATCGGCATGAAGGGTAGTACGGGCAAGCGTAGCCGCTTTTGTGTTGGCTTCCTTTTTAAATCGTTGTAGCAGGTGCGGCGCAATTTGAGGTAAAGGCTTGGGCTCATCAGGCAATGGCTCCAGTTTAGACAGCTCACAAGTAGAAGCATCAATCTGTTGCTGTTCCATCAGTCTATCAAGCAAAAGATTTCGTTTTCTTAATAGTTCATTCCTGTTCTTACCCGGGTGCACCAATGCAGGTGAGTTAGGCAATACGGCAAGTGCAGCCATTTCGCCCCAGCTCAATTGTTCTGCGGCTCTGCCATAGTATCGCCATGCAGCGGCATCTAACCCGATTACGTTACTGCCAAAAGGCGCATTGGATGCATACAAGGCAAGGATATGTTTTTTGGAATACGCTACCTCTAAACGAACCGCCAATATACATTCCATCATTTTCTGAAAAACATTTCTTTTTTTATTGCGTGCAAGCCGCATCACCTGCATGGTAAGCGTACTGCCGCCACTTACTGTTTTGGAAGAACGGATATTTTGTTTTACCGCCCTGGCTATTGCCAGCAAATCCACGCCCGGATGATAATAAAAACGTTTGTCTTCAAAAGCTACTATACAGGAAGCAAATTTTTCGGGCACACTGTCATTATACGGAAACCGCCATTGACCATCTGGCGCTATAGTAGCACCCAGTAATTCTCCTTTGTAATCTTCAATTACATAACTGGTAGGCGTATTAAATAAAGGATTAGGTAGCGCAAACCAGAACCATATAATAAAAACAAGTAGTAACAACAGAAATATTTTGGTGCGCTTTTTAAAATGAGTAATGCGATGATATATGTTGGAAAAGATTTTTTTCATTCAATTAATAAACATGGATGCAACGATTGAAAACAATAAGCAGCTCGTAAACGTTCCCTTAGCTTTGTTATTACAGCTTTTTCATTGTATTATTTTTGATGAGGGAAAGTTACCATTATAAATAGCACTACAGCAGTTAAAGATTATTTATTATTTTCCAGAGGCAGTAAATGTTATCATAACCAGAAACCTTGTCAAATTAATAACAGAAACTTTATGCTTCATCTTCTATATATTATCGCTATCACCGCCGAAGCCATGACGGCCGCACTGGCCGCAGGCAGACGCGACATGGATTGGGTAGGTGTACTGATCATTGCCTGGGTAACGGCTTTGGGTGGCGGCACCATCAGGAATATATTGTTGGGACATTACCCCATGTCGTGGGTGGAGCACCCGGAATATTTATTGATCACAGCCGGCGGAGCGATTTGCGCTGCGCTGATTGCCAGGTTTATGACAAAACTAAAATCATTGTTTCTTTATCTTGATGCCATAGGTTTGGTAGTATTTACTATTATAGGATGTCAATTGGCAGAAAGTATGGGGTTACCTGTTCTTATCATTATAATGAGTGGGGTGATTACAGGATGTGCCGGTGGTGTATTACGTGATGTATTGTGCAATGACATTCCGCTGCTTTTCAGGAAAGAGATCTATGCCAGCGCTTCTATGATTACCGGAGCGGTTTATCTGCTGGTTCAATACTGGGGCGGAGCAGTTGGATGGGCTATATTAATTGCTTGCACACTGGGATTAATATTGCGACTCCTGTCTATTCATTTTGAATGGCAGATGCCTAAATTCATTTATCACGAAACAATGCATTAGTTTACATTTCAGACAACAAAAGAAAATAAATGAAACACCGTTTGAGCAACAAATTCTATGCTTTTGTTGAACACAACCCAATACTATCATCCATCATTGCACTGATCTTTGTAACGACCATACTCTTGGCTGGCTGGCTTTTGTGGATGTCGTTTTTCCTGGAATTCGAAAAATTTAAATAGCAGAACTAAAGATTTTTTCAAAAAGTTTATAAAAACAAAGAAGTTTCTGGGAAAAGTTATGAAGCTTGTTATAAGGAGAAGATATCCAGCGCCTGGAAAATAGTATCATCATGTGTAGTATTTTATGAGAAATGAGTAATAGGAACACTTTCTATAAGACAACTATCTTTTATTATAACGATTCAAACGAGATTTTTTTTAGGAACCAGTCTTCTAAAATAATAAAACACAAGCCACCTCAAATATCGAGGTGGCTTGTGTCAATTGATTAGAATACGTTATTGAACATCCCACCACATCCTGCTGGTAATCTTATCGCCTCCGCTTAACACAGAAACTGCCGCGTTATAGTTTGTTGCATTCACTTGTTTATCAACAGTAGAATATTGCATTCTTCTTGGTATGGCATTGGGCGATTGACTTCCGGTGTAATTGGTAGGCGTTAATACCGGGAAACCCGTGCGGCGATAATTTGCCCACGCTTCGTATTCATTAAAAAATGTGGCCGCCCAGAATTGTGTGTTGATCATTTCCAGTCCATTGCTTTCATCATAAGCCTGATCATCCAGGTATGATTGCGCATCATCTTCACTTATTTCGCCGCCTGGCCAAAAGCCGACCACTGTGTTATACCGGCAATCACACCATTCTTATAATGCTCTTCTGCATCACCAATGCCCCATCGCGCTGCAGCATCGGCTAATAGCAATTCTGATTCTGCATAAGTTAATACTAATGTAGGTGCTGTTGAGTTAAAAATAATCGGACTTGGGCGTGAATATAAACTCATACTTCCAGGATAACTGGTATCGTTTATAATACCATGCGGTCCGTCACTTGCATCGTACCCATTCGGTAAACCAATCTGGTCAGCAGGATCTGAAGAACCGCCTGTAGGATCATCGCCGGGAGAGTAACCATCGGGATACACATATGCAAACACAGGGAGCCTGGGATCATTATTGCTCTTTAAAAAGTCAATAAAGGTTTTACTAATCTGCCCAGACAACTGAATATCTCCATCTTCGCCTATGCCTCTGTAAATTCTATTGATGGTGAGTGGATCGTTGGTGCCATGCGCGATAATCGCATTGTCATCATTGCTGGTCATGGTTTTGCCCTGCACCTGCGTAACGTAAGTTTTGGCAGTTTCAGGATCTACTTTTGTTAACCGCATGGCCATACGAAGCAATAAGCTATTCCCAAATTTTCTCCATTCACCTATCTGATCGTCGGAGTGTGAATAAAACATATCACCCACTGGTTTATCTGCGTCATCATCTAAACTGTCAACCGCTTGTGAAACTTCTTTCAATAAATCCATATAAATATCCTGTTGCTTATCGTAAGCAGGAAAATAAATGGACCCGTGGTAAGCAAGTCCTGCATTAAAATAAGGAACATCGCCATACACATCTGTAATACGTTCAAATGCCATCGCTTTCATGATCCTTGCTATCTGGTGCAAATTTTTATATTGCTCCTTACCTTGCGTTGTAGTATACAGATCTACTGCATATTTTATGGTAGAAGGATACGAATGATCAAAGAAAGCTCCCCAGCCACCAGGGCTGAAAAGATATTTATCGCCGAAATAATAACCTGAGGTAGAAGCCCAATGCTGTACCATACATCCTGCACCCTGAATTTCGGTTTCTTCTACTTCGATAGCATTGTCTGAGCTACCGGTATAAAATAATTGGGTGGAAGTTAAAATGTTATTGGGATCAAACACATCTACAGCAACAGCATTAGGATCCGTATTTGTTTCGAGTAAATCTTTATTGCAGGATGAAAACACCGTTACAAAAACTGCGCCCGCTAATATGATAGATTGTAATTTCATTTCAATACTTTTTAATAATCTTAAAATTTCACATTAAGGTTAATGCCAAGTGTTCTGGTATAAGGCACCTGCGCCTGTTCAATACCCTGCGGACCGTTTGAATAGTTCGACTCCGGATCTATGTTTTGCGTATGCTTCATGAGGGTAAGAATATTTCTAGCCACCACGCTTAATGTTATGCCTTGTATTTTGTTATTGAAAGCAGTAGCTGGAAAGCTATACCCAAATATTAATTGCCGCAGTTTGATAAAGCTGGCATTGTAAACAAAAATGGCGGGATTGTTATTGCCTACCTGTGCATAGTAATCCTGTGCATACAGTTGGTTTGTACCGTAACGCTGATCTCTGCCCTCCAGCGTTTCCTTATTCAACCCAAACAGGTAAGCATAATAGTTAGTACCTGAAAAAATCTTTCCACCAAATTTGCCATCTACCAAAAAAGAAAATGTAAATCGCTTATACCTGAATTCGCTGGTAATACCTGCCGTTACCGGGTCAATACCTGAACCAACATCTACGTAATTTGTTCCGGCTGTAGGCGCGCCTGTTTCCGGATTGATTACAATATTTCCTTTGTCATCTCTTTCAGGATCTGCAACATATATTTGATAAGCCGATTTTCCAATGGTTTGAGACATGTATGCTACACCCACGCCTTCATCTTCGCCCGCACGGGAATAGCCAAGCGGGTAATTGCTTGAACCGGATGAAAGCGATAATACCTTATTGTCGATGTATGTGAAGTTGATGGTCTCTGTCCAGGTAAAGTTTTTTGTTTTAACAGGTATTCCTGATACCAGTACTTCAATTCCTTTATTCTGTATGGTGCCGGAATTCAGCAATACTGCATTGTAACCGGAAGTTACAGAAGCAACCGCGGGGATTATTTCTTTGCTGATCTTTTTATTATAATAAGCTGCATCTACGTGAAACCTGTTGCCGAAAAAAGAAAGCTCTGTTCCTATTTCAAATTCTTTTGCCGATGAAGGTTCAATAAGGGAATTAGGTACCGTACCGCCATTAGATATATTTCCTATCGGGTAGCCGTTGAGGTTACCTATATTATTGTAACCGAGCAAAGTCTGATAAGGTTGATCTGCTTCGCCGCCCACTTCAGCATAGCCAATTCTGATCTTTCCCATATCCAGGGCTTTTATATGCATCAATTCAGAGAAAACAAACGAACCACTTACGGAAGGATATAAATAATTGGTCTTACCCGGCGCCAGGGTGGAATACCAGTCATTACGGGCTGTAGCAGTGAGGTATGCATAATTTTTATACGCGAAATCGAGTGAACCATAAATGGACCTGTTTACGATCACAGGGTTGCTGGTATATTCCGTTGGGCTTGCAAGGTTACCTACCGTATAGAGGTAAGGTGTTTGAAAAGTGTTTCCTGTTGCTACTAAACGATCTACGGCTGCCTTCCTGGAATTAACACCTACCAGGGCGGTAACATTAAAATCTTTGGATACTTTAAATAATTTACCAACAATGGCATCGATGTTAAGCTCTGTAGATTTATAATTGTCCTCCGTCATCGCTCCATCCGACTGGTAGGCGGTACCGTTAGGGGTTATATTGGTATTTCTGTCGGCAAAATAATCTTCCCCTGCTCTTAATTCCAGGTACAATCCATTATCAAAAGTGTACCTCAGGTCAGCCGATCCAATGAAACGGTTACGGCGGGTATTATTCACAAACTTGTATGCAGCAAAATATGGATTGGTAGTATAGGCATCATCTAAAAACTGGTTTTCGGAACCATCTGTTTTATAACCTGGTGCAAGCGATTGGATGTTTACGTTAGGTGGAAGAAACAGCGTAGCAAAATTCACGCTGCCCGGCGCATCAGAAACACTGGGACGGTTATGCGTGAATGCATTGATATATTGTCCCTTCAACTGCAGATCCAGTCGTTTACCTAATTTATAGTTGGTAGATAAAGTAAAAGACTGCTGCTTGAATCCCGCATTGGGGATAATACTGTTATTGTGCAGATCGCTTGCAGAAAAACGTATACTTCCATCATCCCCAAAACTTTTACTGAATGCAAGCGTATTGGTTGCGGCATTTCCATCTTTATAAAACTTACGCATATTACCCGATACTGCGCTATATGGTCTTTCTACACCATCAAACTGAAAGACGGAAGAGCCATCCAGCTTTGCACCCCAACTTGACAGTCCCTGCTCAAATGCTTGTTCCCCTGAAACAGGTTTGGCACCTATCGAACCTTGTCCATACGTTTTTTGCCAGTCTGTATTATCAATTACGCTTTGAATTACGAAGTTTGAATTTAAGTCAACACCGGCACCCTTCGCATTTTTTCCGGATTTGGTAGTAATTACTATTGCCCCTTTGCTTCCGCGATAGCCATATATTGCGGTTGCCGCCGCTCCCTTTAGTATGGTAAAAGATTCAATGTCATCAGGATTAATATTTATGGTACCATCACCGCCGTCAGCGCCACCATAGCCGCCACCAACATCGGTTTGCGAATAGGTAGTATTCTGCATCGGAATGCCATCTATCACATATAAAGGCTGATTGGAGCCAGTGATATCCGATATGCCACGGATAACTACGTTGGCCGAACCACCCGGACCCGTAGCCACATTACTAACGTTTACGCCTGCTACCTTTCCTTCCAGCCCATTTACAAAGTTAGTTTCCCGGGCTTCCGTAAGCGTTGAGCCTTCAACGGTAGTTACAGAATAACCCAGTGAACGCTTTTCCCTTTTAATACCAAGCCCGGTGATCACTACATCACGCAATTGCTCATTTGAAGGCTGTAACTGAACAGCTATAAACGTTTGTGAGCCTACGGTAACCTGGGTAGATTTAAACCCTACGTAAGAAAATACCAGTACTGTTGAAGGAGTGGCAGATACAGTAAACTCTCCTGATGCATTGGTAAACACCCCTGCTGTTTTTCCTTTCACTACAACGCTAACGCCGGGTAGCCCTTTATTCAGCGAGTCGGTAACTTTTCCGGTAACGACTGACGTAGCCTGAGCCAGCGCCTGGTTGGACATAAAAACAATCAGGAGTATACTCAAAAAAGAAAATCTCCCGATAAGCCTGCGTCCTGATAAACATACATTTTGTCTCATGATGCAATTTGGTTGTTGATGAATAAGTGTTAGTATCTAAGTTCTATGGCAAAACTTTAATCCTGCCCTGGGCAGAGGTCTTTAACAAATGGTTTACAATCGAAACAAAAAAAGAGGAGGCAACTAAAATTGTATGTGATAAATATTTCTTATAAAGCTATGCTGTTTTGCAGCTTTTTTATTAAATAGCAGCATGATGAATAAACCAGACTATATAGCCCACAAAATTGCTGCTTCTATCATTGTAGACGGTAATATTAACAAAGAACCATGGTTAAGCGCTGATTGGAGCAAGCGTTTTGTTGACATGGTGAACGGCGAACCGGGAATGTATAATACTCAAACAGCTTTGTTATGGAATGAGGAGCACTTATACATAGCCTTTATTGCAGAAGAGCCGTTTGTAGAAGCGAAACTGATGGAACGTGACAGTATCATTTTCCTTGAGAATGACCTTGAGTTGTTTATTGACGGCGGCGATTGTTATTACGAGCTGGAAGTAAATGCTGCCGGCACGATATATGAAGTGTTTTTTATCTGGCGAGATGCATACACCAAAGGCAGTAAATTTGATATCCCTTTGTTTGATGTGCATCATCCACAGGCTTATACATTTGGCGGTGATTATGACAGAGTGGGCGCTACCTTCTGGAAGGGTACGCACCCCCGTGGCATCCGTTGGGCATTTACCAATTTTGATATGCCGGGTTTGCAAGTAGGTACAACAATAGATGGTACTTTAAATGACAATAGTGATATTGATAAGGGCTGGGCATTGGAATTGGCTATTCCGTGGAAAAGTCTTGCGCTGTTGGCAAATGAGAAAACTATACCTCCTACACATGGCGATATATGGACTATGTTTCTCGGAAGATTCCAGAAATTAATTGCGGGAGGGAAAGAGGTAAGTCCACATCCCGCGATGGCGTTGAATAGTCACGGTATATATGATACACATTTGCCGGATAAGTGGAGCAGGATTGAGTTTGTGGGATGATTATTAAAAGAATACACAATAATTTGTACCAGGAAAATTATATCAAGTGTTACTCCATATAAAGCAACTCCTATTACCTATACTGCTATGTTGTGCAGCATTTTCATCCGCACAGCAACACACAACTATCAATTTTGAAAACAATACAAACATCTATACTACCAAAGGTATTATTGGAAAAGCGTTTGATTTGGGTGATGTACCTAAACGATATGCGATAGATACACCAAACCCGGTTAAAAACCTAAAAAGTTTCAGTGTTTCGGTATGGGTAAAAGCAGCAGCTAATGGCAAGGCAGCTTATACTATTCTATCTTCCCTGGAAAAAACGAGTAATGGATTCAATGGTTGGAAATTTGGTGTGCAGGCTAATGGTGCATGGAATTTTACCATAGCCAGTGGAAGATATTCGTATGCATATAACCCAACACCCGGTCGTCAAAGCATCCGCGATGGTCAGTGGCATTTGCTTGCTGTAACTTATGCATACGATCAGCACGATCTGAGTTTTTATTATGATGGCAAACAAATGGCCATTTATAATGCACCCGGTCTGGATAGTGTAAACGCAAACACAATCACAATTGGAAACGCACTTGATAATGATACGCCCGACAAAACTAGAGAGTGGGAAACTTTTTATGGCGCTATAGACGATATAAGTTTATCCTCCACTATCTTTAGCAACACTGAAATAGAGAACAGGTATTATAGCGTTACGCAAAAAAAGAAACCAGCATTACAAAAAAATCCATCTGCGCTTACCCATACCAGTTTTAATATATGGCATGGAGGTCATGAAGAAGGCAAGGAAGTTGGGTTAGAGCGGATCATACAATTACTTACAGCAACCCATGCAGATATTTTTACCCTGGTAGAAACCTACGGTTCTGCCGAAGTAATTGCCGATCGCCTCGGTTATTATGTATACCTCATTAGCACTAATCTTTCCATCATGAGCAGGTATCCGTTTACCGAAACTCATTTAGTATACAAAGCTTTTAACAGTGGTGGCGCAACTATCAGGCTTCCAGATGGACAATTAGTTAATGTATTTGCGGTATGGCTACATTATCTCCCCAATTACTGGTCAACCTTTTTGGATAGCAAGCCAGTGAACATGCAGGAATATATGATAGAAGAAAATAAAACAAGAGGCAATGAAATGAATGCTATTCTTGGAGAAATTCAATCCTTTACAAACAATGCAGACAATATACCCATTATACTTTCCGGAGATTTTAATAGTGGCTCACATCTTGACTGGACCAGTATTTCGAAGGACAAGCATAACGGCTATGTGGTGGAATGGCCAACGAGTGTGGCCATGTACCATGCAGGATTTAAAGATGTGTGGCGAACTATGCATCCGGATGTTTTACAATATCCAGGTATTACCTGGTCTCCTCTTTACAACGAAGGCGGTTATATAAAAGACAGGATAGATTATATCTATTACAAAGGAAGCAAACTGAAAGTTGTTTATGCCAATACGATAACATCACATCCTGTAAAATTTCCGTCTGATCACGGTGCTGTTACTGCAAAGTTTGAGATAAGAAAAAAATGAATACCAGGTCAACCATACAACAATCATTAATATCCCGGCTTTCTGTTCTTCGCGACAACACAATCATTATTGATGATTTGAGCAATCTGCAATTAAATACAATTGAGAAAGGAATTTTAATTGTTTATGCTATGTGGAGCGGGAAAGCTATAGAAAACTGCATTCGAACAATCAGATTACTTTACCAGAATAGCTATGCAGGAAAAATTATTATGGTTGATATAGACACTTTAATATCGGATTTTCAAGTTAGTGTATTGGGGCAGGTTTGTAATGGATGGGGCGAAATATTTACTATTCACAACGGAACTATTATTGAGAAATATCTGGGTAAAAAAAGTTTTGCGGACTTCAAAACGTCTTTGCAGTGCTAGACAGACTTGCCTCGTACGTATTTCGTCGCATCCAAGCGACACATTTTATCTTGCACAACAAGTAATAAAAAGCACAGGTCTGGCCATGCACCAATCAGTGCTACCAAACCTGCGCCAGAACACATGATGCCTACCCCTCTTCAACTTTATTTATTCCCCTTGCTTTACCTGCTCTACTTTAGCGGGTATCAATCCATGCGCTTCTTTATGCGTATCAATAACTGCCTGTGAATTTTTTGCTTCACTCAAACACATTACTACGCCTGCTTTTTCATCTACCCAGTAATTAATAAAATTCACACCATACTTTCCCTGAACGGCAAGGTCTTTTTTATGCGCATCCGCTACGGCTGAGGCGGTTACCTTACCTGCTCCCAGTTCATGAATATCCAGGAACAACTTTTTATTACCTTTTAAAGCCGCTGCTGTGCCGGGTGTTACTTCAAAAGTATAATCGGGCAATAAGCCATGTGCTTCGGCATGTGTTTTCCTTATAACTCCGCTGTCGCTGGCTGAAGAAAGACAATAAACAAGCCCCTGTTCTTCATTTACCCAAAAATTAATAAAGTGTACACCGTATTTTTGTTCCACGGCGAGGTCTTTTTTAT
Source organism: Agriterribacter sp. (assembly GCA_047600465.1). Taxonomy (GTDB): domain Bacteria; phylum Bacteroidota; class Bacteroidia; order Chitinophagales; family Chitinophagaceae; genus Agriterribacter. The sequence continues at coordinate 1,581,542 of JASGKU010000001.1, read as the reverse complement.
GTGCTCCTTCTACATCTTTAAAGGTTACTTTACCAGGTTCTAACCGGTGAACATCGATGAATAGTTTGGTTTGACTGGCTGTAGATTCTTTACTCGTTTGCGCATGCGCATGCATAGTAAGAAAGCCTGAAATGATGAGCGTTAATGCTGAGAAACTGATTTTCATGACTAATAATTTTAATGTTGTTTGATGCCTTATTGCAGGTACAAAACAATACCATAACCTCCCGCCGTTTGTAAGAGTTGCTCCCTATTTTAATTACACCGGATACCTATTTTAAAAATCTCGTTATTATGCCGCTGATAGAAAGAGACGGATTAATAGCATCTCTGCAACAGCATGTTGAACAGCTTGCAGAAGGTGAAGGCCATTGTATTTTAATAACAGGCGAGGCCGGTATTGGCAAAACTGCATTGGTAAAGGCTTTTTGCAAACAACAGGCAGACTATTGCAGCATTTACCAGGGAGCCTGTGACGGGTTATTTACACCTCGTGCTTTAGCTCCTTTATACGATGTACTGTGGCAGGTTAACAAAGAGCGCTGGTCAGTTCCTCCTTCTCATGAAGAACGCTCTGTGCTGTTTGCCCATTTTTTGCAGGAGCTCAGTACCAAAAAAGGAAAACTGATCATTGTGTTTGAAGACATTCACTGGGCGGATGAAGGAACCCTCGACTTCATCAGGTTTTTTGTAAGACGGATTTATCAGTTACCCTGTCTTTTTATACTAACGTATCGTGATGATGAAATTTATTCCAGGCATCCGCTCCGAAATGTTTTGGGTCAATTACCACCAGATTCATTTACAAAAATCACGGTAGCGCCACTATCAAAACAAGCTGTGTTTAATATGGCAGCGCAGAAAGGATATAGTGGTGAAGATGTTTATAGCATAACAGGAGGCAACCCGTTTTATGTGAATGAGATTTTGGCAAGTTATAGTCCCGGCGTGCCTGATAATATAAAAGATGCTATACTATCTGTTTTTGAGCGCCAGGAAGAAGGCACAAAAAATGCCTGGCAAATATGTTCTGTTATTCCGGAAGGACTGGAAGTTGATCGTTTCGCGAAATTAAGATCCTCCTGGAACGAAGCGATGAATCATTGCTTTACTATGAATGTACTGGTTGTACAAAAAGACAAAGTTGTTTTTAAACATGAATTATACCGCAGAACTATTGAAGCATCACTTACACCTTTCAAACGGATTGAATTGAATAAACTGATGCTTGACCTGTTCCTGGATTCGTTTGTAGAAAAAGGAGAGATTGAGCGCATTTTGCAGTATGCAAAAAACGCCAACGAGAAAAATCTTGTGATGAAATACGCACCCGAGGCTGCGCATAAAGCTGCATCCATAGGCGCTCACAAAGAAGCTGCAAAATTATTTCTTACAGCTATTAAAAATATTGAAGGTGCAGATCTTAATCAACAGGTACCGTTATACGAAGCGTATGCTTATGAGTGTTATCTCAGCAACCAGATAAAGGAAGCCATTGCGTTCACAGAGAAAGCCTTCAATCTAAACAAACAGCAAACAAACATAGAAAAAACAGGAGATAGTTTACGCTTTTTGTCGCGCCTGTGGTGGTATTACGGCAACCGGAAGCATGCCGAATTGTATGCTGCGCAGGCAATTGACCTGTTGAAAGATCAGCCTGTTTCACCAGTAAAGGCAATGGCTTTCAGCAATATGGCTCAATTAAAAATGCTTTCAAATGAACCTGTTGATTGTATTTTTTGGGGTGAGCAGGCCATCGAAATGGCAAAAAAAATAGGTAACGATGATATTCTTTCTCATGCCATGAACAACGTAGGTACAGTTGAAATGTGTGATCCTGTATCGGAACAAAAGGGCAAAGCAATGTTACAGGAAAGTCTTGATATCGCATTAAAAAATAGCTATCATGAACATGCGGCACGTGCATATACAAACCTTGCGAGTGGTTGTGTAAAAATTAAAGATTATGTTTTTGCAAGGAAGATATTAGACGAGGGTATTCATTACTGTGAGGAAAGCGACGTAAATGCCTGGACATCTTATATGTTATCATGGAAAGCAAAGCTTGAACTTGATGTATGTAATTGGGCTGATGCCTGGGATATTGCGGATCGTCTTTTAAAAAATGAAAATCAGCCAGCCATTACAAAAATTACTGCTGCAGTAGTGCTTGCAAAAATAGCCATGAGAAAAGGAGAAGATGCATTGAACCTTTTGCTTGAAGCAAAAGCAATGGCTTTTGAAGCCATGGAACTGCAAAGGCTTATTCCCTGCATGGTTGCCCAATTGGAATTTGAATGGTTGACTGGCAAAATGCTTATTGAAAAAGACGACATTGACAGAACAACCGCGCTGATGCTGACAACAGGAATAGAACTGGAAAAAAGTGAACTGGTATTCTGGCTGAAAAAAGTACGCGGGGTTTCGGTTGCCAACCAGCATATTGATGAAGCGTACGATACAAGCAGTCACGTAAAAGCTGTAAAGGCTGCTGCTTTTTGGGAGAAATCAGGATGCGCATTTGAACAGGCAATGATGTTGTTTGAAGGAACAGATGATGATAAAAGAAAAGCCATAGCAATAGTGCAGGATCTCGGCGCATTTACAACCTATGAAAAAATGAAGCAGGAAATGCGGGACCAGGGCATCAAGCATATTCCACGAGGTATAAGAAGTTCAACGCGTTCCAATGCCGCTTTTTTAACTGGCAGGGAAATGGATGTGTTACAGTTGCTAAAAGAAGACCTGCAGAATAAGGAAATTGCGGCTCAACTCTATATTTCCGCCAAAACAGTTGATCACCATATTTCCAGTATTTTGTTTAAGCTCGAAACAAATTCCCGCGCCAAGGCGGTGACCAAGGCCGTTAGTATGGGCATCTTAAAATAGGGAACAGAGCCTGTAAAATGGGGAACAACTATTATCAGCGCCTCTGATGCACCAAATAGTTTTGTGTTAATAAAAAATATAAACATGAAAAGATTCATCATCGAAAGAAACCTGCCCGGTGCAGGCAATTTATCCCCGGAGGAATTGGAATCCATTGCAAAAACCTCCATGTCGTCAGTAGCTGTATTGGGTAAGCCATATCACTGGGTAGAATCTTATGTTACCAACAACAAAATCTATTGCGTTCACGAAGCTGAAAGTGAAGATGTTATTAGAGAACATTCCAGTTGCGCAGGTTTTCCGGTAAGCGCTGTTGAAGAAGTAAAAGCAATCATTGGTCCTTCAACTGCAGGTTAAAACAGGTTAGCTCATAATAAATACCTTATCTGCCTGGAGAAAAGCTGAAGCGTTTATTGAAATTATATTTGAACAACGGAGGATTTTTGTAGCTATATTTAATAGACGCAATAGTTGTGAAACTTTGTCAGCAATAATAATCAAGCTATAAACCCATAACAAAGCAGTGAATTTTCTGAAAAAAATTTTAACCAAAACAATTGCGCAACAACTACGCAAACCCAGTGGATTATTAGCAGGCAAGGTTGGGAAGGAAATGAATAAAAGCAATGGACTCCTGTATGATTTTACGGTTGATGCCATGCAGATTGCTGACAATGAAGCTATTTTAGAAATTGGCTTTGGTAATGGTAAATTTTTTGATAAAATATTTTCTCTTGCAAACAACCTGAAAATTTCCGGGCTTGACTTTTCTCCGGATATGGTAAAAGAAGCTACCAGTAACAATCCATCCACTTCAAGCTCAGGGAAACTTACGTTACGGTTAGGCAGCAGCGACAATATCCCGTTTCTTGACAATAGCTTTGACAAAGTTTTTTGTATCAACGTCATTTACTTTTGGGATAAGCCTGCGGATCATTTAAAAGAGATTCATCGGGTGCTTAAACCGGGTGGAAAATTTTATGCTTCTGTCCGCACAAAAGAAACTCTGACACGGCTTCCCTTCACAGAATATGGCTTTAATATTTATACACAGGATGAATGGATCAATATAATGAAAGCCAACCATCTTCACTTTATTGATGCCAGGAAAACGGACAACGAGCCTGATGCTGTTTTTGATAAACAATCAATTAAAATGGAATCGTTGTGTATTGTTGCCGAAAAGAAATAGATGTAAGTACCACTCCGCCTGCAATCAGTATCCAAGCATCATAAAATTGTAACAAAAAGGAATGAGAGAAAAATATTTTTATATAATAAGTGTACTTATTATATTTGCACATATAAAATAATCAATCATTTAAAAACACTAAAGCTATGTGGGCAAAATCTCATTCAATTGTAACGAAAGAAGTGACAAAGGAACAAATGTGGAAACTTCTTGCAGACGTAAATAACTGGCATACCTGGGACAAAGGGGTTGCTTTCGCAAAACTGGAAGGCAGATTTGAAAAAGGGAATCATTTCATGTTTCAACCTAAAGGCGGACCAAAATTAAAAATCGGGATTGTTGAAGCAATAGAGAATCAAAACTTCACCGACTTTACAAAATTTCCACTGGCTAAAATGTATGGGGAACATGTATTGGAAGAAACATCCAACGGACTTAAAATAACAACCACCATGAAAGTTGAAGGTATTTTAGGTTTTGTATGGAGAAAAATAGTTGCTCAAAAAATTGTTGACGGATTACCGGCAGACATGCAGGAACAAATAAAAGCAGCTTCTAAATTATGAATACAACAAAATATTGGATAGCCGCCATTTCAAAAGAACATACTATGAAAGGCGTGGCAGGTGGTTTTATACAGGTTTGCCACGGCAAACAAGCCCCACTAAAAAGAATGAAAAAGGGAGATTACCTGCTTATTTATTCTTCAAAAATTACAATGGAAGGAATGGAAAAATGCCAGGCATTTACCGCTGTCGGGCAAGTAAAAGATGATGAAGTGTATCAATTTGAAATGTCAGCTAATTTTCATCCTCACAGGCGGAATATTGAATTTTTAAAATGCAATGAAGTTTCGATTATTCCATTAATTAACGATCTTGAATTTATTTCAAACAAAAAATCGTGGGGTTATCCATTCCGGTTTGGTTTCTTTGAAATCAACGAAAAAGATTTTACTTTGATTACTGCAGCGATGCTTAAAAATGAAACGCAGGTAACAGGCTCTATGTACTAAATTTTAAAAAATGAGTAAATCAGCGGATAATACATTCAGCGTAGAGAAGCCGGAAGACAGTTCGGGATTTTTATTATGGCAGGTTACCAACCTTTGGCAAAGGGAAATAAAAAAAGCATTGGAGCAATACGGGCTAACGCATTCTCAATTTGTGCTATTGGCAAGCATTCATTGGTTAACCCTCCACAAGCAGGAAGTAACACAAATTGTTTTATCCGCACATACAAAAATCGACCCTATGACAACATCTACCGTTTTGCGGACCTTGCAACAAAAAGGTTTTGTGCAAAGGCAGGAACATGTAACAGACACCAGAGCCAAAACGGTTGAGCTTACGGAAGATGGTAAAAAAATAATCAAGAAAGCGGTTGTAACGGTTGAGAAATTTGATAATACATTTTTTTCATTGCTTGGTAATAAAACAACAGAGCTGAATAAATATTTATCAGCTTTGCTTGCGCAGAAATAAAAAAATCTTCTTATATATTATCTCCGTTTATCATTTACTGGAGATTGCTTCTCCCGCCGCAGTATGCGTTTATCTCAATACAACCTGCAGGCGGGATCGCAAAGACGGCAAGAGGTGAAGCTTTTTTTATCAACAAGAGGATGCAAGGATGTCAACTTTTTACCGTCTTTGCGAGGCTTGCGTAGCTTGCCGAAGCAATCTCAACGAAACAAGAGTGTGCGAGGCGTCTTCACCTCGCACGCTCTTATTATCGCCTCCAGGCGATGTTCCTACTTCACCACTTCAATCCACTTGCCGCTCACACCTGCACTGATGGCATTGTCGTACATGGCTTCGCAATACACACCCGGTAAAAAGTATTTACCCAGGTATGATGCATTTAATAAAGTATAATAGGTAAGTGTTTCACCTTCGCGGATATCAAAATGTGTATACACTCTGTCATCACGGATATCCTGGTAAGTGAAAGGAGACGGCTTAAATTCACCTTCGTTATCCAGCATTCTTGTATTCAGTATCTCCCAGCCTCCGGGGAATATTTGTGAGAGTGTCATATTATTATAACGTCCACGGATACCCGGATTACGGATCGTTACTTTCGCTACAAAATCAGTTCCCTGCCGCAAGCTTTCGATGCCACCCAATGCCTTACCATCAAGCGTTAAATAACTTACCTGCATCGATAATACATCCGCATTATTAATCACCGGCACGCCCTCTCCTGTTAATGGCTGTCCCTGTATAATTAACCGCACATACAAAACATTGTTTCCTTTATTGGTGATGCTTACTTTTTTATCGGCATCCATTACACTCACAGGCGTTTGAGCAATATATGATTTGCTGTTGATGCTGCTGCTCTTACCATTTACATTCACTGCAGCTATAATTTTATCGCCACTGGGGTTCGCTCCACAATAAGCTGCAATAGCAATCAAACTATAAGCGGTTGTTTGCGTACTGTACCATTGTTCACCCGCCAGTTTTGAAGAAACAGACTGCAGCACACTCATCGCCTCATTTCGTTTACCCATTATAGTAAGTGTCTCCAGCACCATCGCTTCATCGCGCAGATCTGATCCATATGTATAACCCGGAGATTTTCTTGTTTCAAACGTTACCGGTAATCCTGTTATAAGCGTAGCAGCAGTTTTAGTCTGACCAGCCAATTGATAAGCCGCTGCTAATCTCCATTTGGCTTCTGGTGAAAGAAATTTAAATTCTTTCAAAACGATTCATGGCGCCTAACTCCGGTGATTTACGCGAGCGCCAGTAAATACAAGCGATATGCCTGTGTTAAATCTCCTCCATAAAAATTATTGGTAGAGGGTACCCATGCATTGGCTTTAGATCGCTCATAAGTTGTCCATTGCTGCAACATATCTACCGGCACTATATATCCTTTTTCCTGCGCTTTCAATAAAAAGTGTCCGGCATAATTGCTCCCCCATTCATCACTTTCGGGTAATCCCGACCAATAACTAAAGCCGCCATCCGGGCGTTGAAAATCTTTATATCTTTCAATGCCTGCACGAACATTGTGTTCTATATCTGCTTTTCTTCTGTCACTCAAATCAGTCAATTGATTCAATGCCAGTTGCGGGAATACAGCCGAAGTAGTCTGCTCAATACAACCATAGGGGTAATGAATAAGATAATCCAACCGCTTTTCAAGATTGATCGGTGGAATACCCGATATTTCCAATGTTGCTTTCCCGTTTTCAGGTATCCCTATCGGCACAACTGTTTCACTCCATTGTTGCCCTGCAGGTATGGTAGCTGCTACTACATTGGTTACATAAGGACTTGGGTTGCGTACATCCAGTTCCACATCATAATCTGTTTTTTCACCACCACTTACTGCGGCTATTTTTACTTTGCCAACGCCTGTGCGTTGTTTTACTCTTACATCAAAATAAACCATCTGCTCACCCGGCGAGGCAAAAGACACCTGTTGGGTATTGCCATTAACCGCTTCAAGAAATGAATTGCTTTGAAGCGTTACCGTGACATTGCGGATATTATTTTCCATAGCAAATACCGTAACAGGCAACTTAATAGTTTCTGTAGGACCTAACACACGCGGCAAAGTACCTAGTATCATCAATGGCTTTTTAACAGCAATTGTTTTTTCCGTAAAACCATAAGCACCTGCATCCGCGGCTACCACCATTGCACGAACAGAACCTATATATGGATCGAGTTTGAACTGGTGTGTTTTCTTTCTCCTTTATTTAAATAGAATGGTCCAAGATATTTTACAACAGGTTTGAAACGATTGGCTTTTTTTTCTTTATTGCTGCTTCCAGCAGCTTCATCACCACCAATGGTAAGAATTCTTTCCAAACCTCCACCCCATGCGCCAATAACATCATCAAACAAATCCCAGGTTTTAACACCCAGCGCTTCTCTTGCATAAAAAGCCGCATGCGGATCAGGTGTTTTGAAATGGGTAAGATCCAGCAATCCGTCATCAACAATTGCCACGCAATATGCCATTGCCTTACCAGATGATTCAGAAACGGTAAGCGATGACGCCTGTTCAGGACGGATCACATCGGGCATAGAAAGAACAGGCTTAAGCACAGTGTTCTTATCTTCAATCAATATAGGTGCCACGCCATACATGCGTATCGGAAGATCATTCAACGTTTGTGCATGTGGTTGCAAAAGGCTTATGTTGGCATATACATTGGGAGCCATGCCCGGCTCTGCCTTAAACTTATAAATGGTTTGTCCCTGTTGTGTTTCTATCCAGGCTGTTTTTATTACGCGACTGCCAGATTCAATGCTGATCAATGCTCTGCCACCTTTACTGCTGGGAATATTCAGACTTACTTCATCACCCACATTGTATTTTTCTTTATCAGTTGTGAACGACAACATCGCTGCCGCGGATGGATCACTATTATTTTCACGTGACTGCCACCAGGGATCATCAAAATATACTACCTGGCCGGTAGTGTGCCCACTTTTTGTATCTCTTACTAACACAAGATAGCGTCCCCATTCTTTACCAGGCGCTGTAAACTGCCACTTCCCTACTCCATCGTTCAATGTCACATTTTCTTCTTTCAATAATTTATTATAAGTATCCTGTGTAAAATTGCTGAAACCATCTCCCGTGTTATCCCACCACCAACGCCAGTTTACTCTATATAATTCAACTTTAACCGATTGTGATCCGCGCAACGGACTACCATTGGCATCTACATTTACAATAGGCAGGTCATAGGTTTTATCCGTCATTAAAAAGCCCCATGGCTTTTGTCCTTCCGGCATATTCATACCCACGTAACTTTTATAAGGACTATAAGGAACCACCACATTATCTACACTGAAAGCGCCACCGGGTTCAAATACTTTTACCAGCAGGCTTGCCGTAAGCATACCCGGCGCGTTTTTACTGATATCGAATTTTGCATTTACCGGTGCAACACCTTCGGCATTCAAAGTGCCATCAAACATGGTTTTGGTTTCGGTTGAATAACCACTTGTCGGGTCATCAAAATGATATGCTGCATATTTATTAAATACCGTTTTCCTGGCGTATAAGGAAGCATCAATTTTTGCCTTCAGGTTTTTTGCCGGTGCGCCAAACAACCATTTTGAAGTGAGCGTGCCTGCACTTGTACCATCCTTGCTCAATACGGCATCTTTACCAAAATCAAGATCAATTTTTAAGCGGTTAGGCATTACCGTTTCTACCTTTAATCTTTTTTCAAACACAGCGCCGCCCACTTTTACTTTTGCCAGCCAGTTGCCCGTAGGCGAAGAAGCATCGGTAGAAGCAGTAAATACATAAAACCCATGTTCACCTTTGGTTTCAACCATGCGTTTGTATAACTGTCCTTGTGGATTATACAGGTTAAATTCAACAGGATGATCATCCGGGAGCTTATGGTTTTTATCTTCTACTACGCAATTGATATACATCGTATCGCCGGGGCGCCATACGCCTCTTTCTCCGAAAATAAATCCTTTGATGCCATTCTTTACCTGCTCACCGGCTATATCAAACCGGCTGAGCATTAACGAGTTTCCATCATCGAGCTTCAGGTATCCCTTTTCGTTACCCTTTGTAGCTACCAGCAGGTATGGTTTCTTTTTCAGATCAAATACAGCCAGTCCTTCATTATCACTCTTTGTTTTAAAGATTACCTGCTGCTGGTAATCGAGTAATTGCAATTCCACATCGGCCATAGGCATGGCTGTTAGTATGTCTGTAACTACCAGCAGCATACTGTTATCAGTAGCCCTCTTAGCAGTTAAACCGATATTTGATGCGAGGATATTCCGGCTCGCCCATTTATCTTTATTATAATAAGAGCGACTGCAGGGATTTTCTCTCTGGTTCCAGTTATAGCCGTAAGGATAGTATGCATTATAAACTTTCCAGAAGGCTTCATCACTATCCAGTTCATTACCATCTTCGGTTGAATAATCGGCTTCATAATAATCGCCTCCTTCTTCCTCTTCGTTTTCATCGTCTCCATCTTTTTGTTTAGCCTCGTTGTGACAGGAATATAAAGAATACTCCGGTCTGAAACCGATGGTTACATGATAAATAGCGCCAGGCTCGGCTTTAAGATATTTGTCAATATCCAGTGAAAACTTTTGCCTTTTATGCAGATCGAGTGTTTTATCATTATCGAGCCTGATGGTTTGCTGTACCACGGGAGTGGCTACCCTGCGAAGATCTGACTCACCATTGAGGTCATTGCTCTGAAAAAACTGTGGAATATTATTCTGGTAAATTTTGATAATGCTTACGTCTACCGCGCTAAGGTTAATGCTTTCAAACGGCAATACCAGTTTGCCCGTATTAGGCAATATTACTCCACGACCCTGTATTGTTACAGATGGTAACCTGTTTTCAAAATACACGTTAGCGCTGAAAGCGGCTTCCAGCTTATTTGCCCAAACATTCTGTATGCCCTCGTGAATAGCAACGGAATAATTACCATCAAACTGATCAGCCACAAATAATTTTACTTCGCTCCCATCAATACTGTAACTCAGGTCTGATTTGTTGCTGATGGTAATTAACCCGTTTAATTGCTGGTTGGTAGCAACGGCGTCGGAGAACTGTACTAATACATATTCATCGGATTCCTGTACGGCGCGAACGGCGAGTACTTTAAAATCGCCCACTGCAGGTACTTCTATACTCTTTTCCCCTTTGTCCTTTGCATTCAGTGGAGCGCCGTCCCACAATAATTGCAGTTTGGAAGCATTACTGTGTCTTTTTATATTTTCTATGGAAAACCGGTGAATACGGGCAGCCTCATTGTGTTCCCATTTAATGGCTGCGGCTTTACCCTCATATTGAGCAGCTAATATTTTTTCAATAACAGCAGAAGCTTCTACATCGGCGGTTTCAAGCGCACCGGTTAAGGTCATCAATTCTTTAGAATTGCCTACAGCTTTCAATCCGTTTTCTTTTACCTGGAACCCTGGTTTTACGCATTGAATGCTGAATGTAAAAGTTTTAAATTCATCAGGCACAGTAGTTGCCTTGCCTAGTTTAAAATCTACGGTATATAATTGATCAGGCTTCAGGTTTTCATCGGGCTTGAATTCAACCGTTCTTGCATCTACCCAGTAGGCTTTCCCTTTTACAGATGGAGAAAAACTAAACAGCTCTTCCTTTACCTGGTCGTTAATAGTGTGGGTAGAGGGTGTTTCTTCGGTTAAGCGTACCCGTATAGCCGCAGTTTTGGAAATTACCCCGGAAGTATAGCCATCTATATACTTGCTGAATGCCGGGTTTACAGCCTGGATCTTTTCTTTTTTATTACATGAAAAAAACAGAGAGGAAAGGAGAAAGAGAGACACCGCAATGAAAGAGCATCTTTCAATAGAGCGGTAAGCATAAGCGTTCATATGTTGAGGGATGTTTAAGCGTGATGTAAAGCAAGATAAATATTTTAAACGCTCAAATAAGGAGAGGTGTTGTTTTGGTTAAAACTTTTATAAATCTGACTGGGATGGGATAATAGGATAGATGGATGATTGAGATGTATGCTGTCAGCCTTCAGCAGTCAGCCGTCGGCTATTGGCGACAAACCCCGGTCGGTACGCATAGCGTCAGACCCTGTTGGCAATCAGCTTTCAGCTATCTGCTTTCAGGACAAAAACCAAAAACTATAAACCATAAACTACAAATCCCCCGTCCCTACCCAAACCAAACAAATCTCATTAAAGTTCACATATTGTAATTCCAGCGGTATAACAGGTTCATCTTTACAAAAAGTACCTTCTATAATACCGTTTGGCAACGCACTTACCGGCGGACCGCAACCTTATATGCTCACTGAAATCTACCTCACCCAGACCATACCATTTAAAAACCGCTTCTTTGGCACTCCAAAGCATGGTTAAGCGCCGTATGAATGCTTCGTTCAATATAATATTATCCGCAACAGACTGCGGTTCTATCTGCACCCTCTCATCAGCATGCAAAAATTTATGACGGATGCGGGCTACTTTGGGGTTTGGCATTTCAATATCAATCCCTACTCTTTGATGGGTACTAACAATAGCTGCTGCATAATCGCCACTATGCGAAATAGAGAAATGAAAGGCCTCTCCTGCTATATAAGGTTTTTTGGTACTGGCAATCCTGATCAGCTCAATGGGAAACTGCGGGAACAAAAAAAGGAGCAGGTAGCGTCCTGCCAGGTGCTGCAAACGCTTGTGCGGATGGGTAATTTCCTGCTGCAGGGGCACCTGCGACAGGAAGAATTGCTCCGGTTCTGCAATACGCCAAACCGCCAATTTTGTATGCTGGTTGATATTATGTTGATAAAATAGAGGCATTCCCCAAAACGAAATGCGAAATTCGCCTGCCGAAACGACAAACCAAAATCAAATAAATAAATCCGGGAATGATATTATCAGATAAAAGGATACTGGAAGAAATAGCAAAAGGAACGATTGTGTTATCTCCTTATACAAGAGAATGCCTGGGCAGTAACTCCTATGATGTGCATTTGGGCAAGTGGCTGGCTACCTACCGGGAACACATACTCGATGCAAAGAAGCATAATGAGATTGAGTATTTTGAAATACCAGAAGAAGGTTTTGTATTGTATCCTCATATTTTTTACCTGGGCGTAACGCTCGAATACACGGAAACACATGCGCATGTTCCCTTCCTGGAAGGAAAATCTTCTACCGGGCGATTGGGCATTGACATACATGCTACCGCCGGCAAAGGCGATGTGGGTTTTTGCGGCAACTGGACACTGGAGATATCTGTAAAACAACCTGTACGCATCTATAAGGGCATGCCGGTTGGTCAATTGATATACTTTCCCGTAGAAGGTGAAATTGAAGAAAAATACAACCAGAAAAAAAGTGCCAAGTACAGTGGCCAGCCTGATAAGCCGATTGAAAGCATGATGTGGAAGAATAAGTTTTAGAGACAGGACTATAATGATGCTTTTTACTTTGATTAATGATTCGTTTGCCCGGAAATAATAAATGATACTTAGATGTTTATCAGCGCCACTATTAAAAATAGTAACCAGGAAAATGATATTAAGGTTAATACCGAAGGCAATCAAAAAAGCATTCAGATCCCTGCAAAAGTCAATGGACAAGGTTCATCTGTAAATGGGGGCGAATTATAGTTCCTGTCTTTAGCTACCTGTTTTTGCAATGATGTTTACAGGGAAGCAGCCAAAAGAAAGATAGAAATCCAATCTGTAGAAGTTATAGTTACGGGCGATTTTGGAGCTGAAGGTGAGCCTGCATCAGGCATACATTACAGCACTCAAATACAGTCCAGCGCTCCGCAGCAGGAAATTGACGCGCTTATTGCACACATAGATACAATCGCCGAAATACATAATACCTTACGCAAAGGCGTAACCGTAACACTCAAAGACCGCACGTAGGCTTTACCTCTTCCCTTTACCTTTCTTCCCTTCACAGCAATATTTCAGCATATAACCGTTATTAAAGCAGTTTACCGTTTGTTGTTTGTCGTTTATCGTTGATGTAAATCATTTCACAATGAAAATAGTATTGTTCTTTATGCTGATGAATATTTCAAACATGGGCGTAAAGCCTGATTTAAAGGGTAAAACATTTGAAGCTGAAGTGCAGGCTACCTGTAAAACAATGAGCGATGGTGGTTGCATGATCTATACATATTGTGTATTGAAGTTTGAAGAAGATAAAGTGACTGTTTCTCACCCTGTAAAAGCAGTTTGCACGCCTAAAGAAAGAGAAGCGAATTATGCCCACCTGGATAATAATGAAACAAAGCAATACAAATGGTTTGTAAACAGCAAGCAGGAAATAACAATAGAAGGCTTTGCAGATTACGGCAATTTAATATGGAAGAATAATAAACTGATTGGAAACACAGAAAAAAATGGAAAGCCAACCGCCATAGAATTTTCAGAACAGTCAGTAAATAAAAAATCATCATAGCATACATGAAAAGGTTTCCCGTATTGTTGCTGGTCGTTCTCTTCGCTTTGCATGTAACTGCACAAAATGCAGGCGTTGAAAAAAATTATTACGGCGCTATTAATAAAACATTAAAAGTTGTGCTTCAAATAAAAAATACAAATGGAACCATCAGTGGTTTTTATTTTTATGAAAAGAAAGGAATAGATATTAAATTAACAGGCAAGCAGGATGGCAATAAAATCAGCCTGTTTGAACTGGATTATCTTGCTAAACCCGTAGCTGAAATAAATGGCGAGATTCTGAAGAATGAATTAAGGGGACAATGGAAAAGTATAGCATCTGGAAAAACATTTCCGATACAGGTTACTGAAACCAACCACCAAATAGAACCACTGCACGATTCCATAGCGGGAAACTACATTATCAAAGCAGATGATGATAATGGAACAACAAATACTGAAAGATGCCCGGTGCAATTCCGCATTACTAAAAGTAAAGGAGAATATTTTTATTTGCTGCAAACAGATACAAGAAAAGTAAACGGCAAAGTGCATTTTTCGCGACCAATAGACGAAAAAAGTATTTATATTATTTTTGAAGGACTACTATGCGCCGAAGGCTGCTCCTATGTGGAAGGAATGTTATCAGAAAATGAAATCGTTATCCAGAACTATGGCAATGCCATGAATGAATATCTCCGTTTTAAAGAATGTGGCGAAAAATACATTACTCTATCAAAAGAATAGTTTTAAAAAAACTAAGTTTGCCGCCCAAATAAAAAAAATGAACCCTTTTCCTGTTTCAAGTTCCGTTCTTTCTTCAGCACATCTTGCAACATTTGTTGCAGACAACTATGGCTTTTCTGCAAACACTACCTGCCATTTATTAAAAACGGGCATCAATCACACATATGCAATAGATAATGGTTCTGAAAAATACATTTTCAGGGTTTATAGTTTTAACTGGAGAACCATCGAAGAAATAAATGAAGAAATAAGATTGTTGCTTCACCTGAAGAAACAACTTCATCCCATATCATTTCCTATAGCTGATAAACACGGAGATTACATACAGCAATTGGCGGCTCCTGAAGGAAATCGTTTGGCTGTTTTGTTTTCACATGCGGGTGGTGAAAAGGTGTTGAATTTTTCAAACGAAACGCATTTTGATATTGGGAAGATAATGGCGGGCTTTCATAAAAGCACGCAAAATTTCACCCTGCAAAGAATAAATTATACGCCTGATACTTTGCTGATCCATTCACTCGAATTGATCAGGGAACGTCTTTCACATGAAACAGAAGAAATAAAATACCTGGAATCAGCACAGACGGTATTGATGGAAGCGCTTAAAAATGCAGACACCACTCAACTGAGATCGGGCGTGGTTCATTTGGATATCTGGTTCGACAATCTCAATATTAACAAGCAAGGACAGGTAACCTTATTCGATTTTAATTTTTGTGGTAATGGATGGCAGGCAATTGATATAGCGTATTATTTAATGCAGCTTTATTTTTTAGAGCCGGAAAAAGAATATGAATCAAAAAAAGAAAGTTTTTTAGAAGGATATAAAAGTATAACAAGCATCAGCGAAGAAGAAAAGCGTTTATTACCCGTATTAGGTACCTGCCTGTACTTCTATTATCTTGGCGTTCAATGTTACAGGTTTGAAAACTGGTCAAATACCTTTATCAATGAAGTATACCTGAAACGCTATATTGCCGTAAGAGTAAAAAAACAATTTGAACTGGTTCAGCAAAATCGTTCTCTTGTTTAAAGTGCCTCCTCTATGCATCTGTAATACGTACCGCATCACATTTTAAGTGTACCTTTACACTTGCAAAAACCGGATTATTATGTCTATTACAAGAGAAGCAGAGCTTACAGGATTAAAAAAGATAAGTGAGATTGTTGCGATTACGCTCAGAGAGATGAGACAATATGCAAGCCCCGGAATGACAACTAAAGAATTGGATGAGTTTGGAGGAAAAATATTGCAGGACTTTGGTGCGAAGTCGGCTCCCAAACTTACGTATGATTTTCCCGGCTACACATGCATCAGTATAAATAATGAAATAGCGCATGGAATTCCTGCCGAACATAAAATATTACAGGAAGGTAATTTACTCAATATTGATGTGTCCGCTGAATTAGATGGTTATTGGTCAGACAATGGAGGATCATTTGTATTAGGCGAAGACCTGTATAATCACAATGTTTTGGTTGAAGCCTCTAAAAAAATTTTATACAAAGCTATTATGCAGATAAAAGGTGGTGTACGCATTGCAGAAACAGGAAGATTAATTGAAACAGAAGCAAAAAAGTATGGATACAAAGTAATCAGAAATCTTACGGGGCATGGTGTAGGAAAGAGTCTGCATGAAGCGCCTTTTGAAATCCCTAATTTTTACGATAAACATAATACAGACCGGTTTAAAAAGAACAGTGTAGTAGCCGTAGAAACATTTATTTCAACCCGTTCCTCCATGGCTAATACAGAAGCAGATGGCTGGACGCTAACCGGGAACAACGGTGGCTATACTGCCCAGCATGAACATACTATTATAGTTACAGATGGCGAACCTGTTATACTTACAGCGATGAACGGCATATGGAATTAAAAAATCTCCCCTGAATATATGGAGTACATACCCAGCGATATACTGAAACCATATATCAAATATTTTGCCGTATATACTACGCAGGAAGCAGGAATGTACAAAGTATTGCCCGGCGCTAATATAGTAATGGGCTTTCAATTTAAAGGAAAACTGAAATACATAGAGCAAGGCAAAGAAATCGCGCTTTCAACATCAGGCATATCAGGACTGACCGACAGCTATCGTATTTTCAAAAATGAAACCAACACCGGATCTGTTTTAGTTTATTTTAAAGAAGCAGGCGCTTCCGTCTTTTTTAAAGAACCTGTTCATGAAATTTTCAGGGAAAGCCTGTCGCTGGATAATTTTATATTGCGCTCGGAATTATTATTGTTAGAAGAAAAACTCGGTGAAGCAACTACAGATGAAAAGCGCGTTCATGTAGTGGAGCAATTTTTAATTTCCCGCCTCACGCCTACGGAGCAAGACAAGTTAGTGCTACATGCTATTTCTCTTATATATAAGTCGAAAGGGAATATTAAAATGAAGGAATTGGCTGATGCATTATTTACCAGCCAAAGTCCTTTAGAAAAAAGATTCCGGAAAATTGTAGGGTCCTCTCCTAAAAAGTTTGCGTCTATTGTACGAATGAAAAATGCCATTGCTCAATATTCACGCACTAATTCTTTAACTGATTTGAGCTACGAAGCCGGTTTTTACGACCAGGCGCATTTTATAAAGGAGTTTAAAACATTTACCGGAGATACGCCTGAACAATTCTTTTCTTCCAAAGAATAAACGATTTTTTACAATTGCAACGCTCAGAACTGGAGCACCTTTGCTATATAAAAACACAAATCATGTTTACAATCAGCCAGATTAAAGAAGCACATTCCAAAGTTAAAAGCGGTGCAGATTTCCCAAGGTATATAAATGATATTACAGCTTTAGGTGTAACCGCATACAGTACTTATGTATCAGATGGGCATACAGATTACAAAGGCAGCAACAATTATACTACCAGCAGTGATGCCCGGTATGCCGCCCTCATTATAGCAGACAAAAGCAACATAGAACTATTCAAACAATATCTGAAAAGCCATCAGCAGGGACAATCAGATTATCCAACTTTTTGTAAACAATCGGCAGAAACCGGTGTAGAAAAATGGGTGGTAGATATGGCAGCGATGACCTGTACCTATTATGATAAAGCTGGCAACAAAATGCTGGAGGAAATAATTCCCGCACTTACCACATAGGAGCATAGAAAAATAGTAGAACATAATTTTTATAAGAATATCTTTATGCTTTTCTATGATTCTATTGTGCCTATGTGGTAAATAGAAATTACGGAAAGGTTGATACATATAAGTGTCAACCTTTTCTTTTATACTTAACTTTAATGCATAACCGCATTCCGGTATGAAGCTTACAGATATTCCACAAATCCGTTTAATCAACCAGCAGATTAGCGCCACAACATTCAAATCAGCCAAAAAGCTGGTTGGCTATATGGGTGCGATGCAGGCGCAGGATTATGCAATGGGTAAGCTTGCAATCGGCACACGACTGCTGAACGCGACAGATAAAACAATTGAACAGTCAATCAATCGTGGCGATATTATACGCACACACGCTTTAAGAAATACCTGGCACTTTGTAGCAGCAGAAGATCTTCGGTGGATGCTTGATCTTTTTAGTGAACGTTTAAAAAAACAGGCAGATACCCAGCACCGACAACTGAATCTTTCTGAAAAAGATTTCAGTAAGAGCAACCGCATTATTTCAAAACTGTTACAGGATGGAGAACATGTAACAAGAGAAGATATAGTAGCCCATTTGGAGAAATCAAAATTTTCGGTAAACGAAAACAGGGCATCCCACCTTTTAATACGGGCCGAATTAGACGGCATTGTTTGCAGGGGGAAAATCATTAGCAATAAACATACTTATACGCTGCTGGATAAATGGGTTCCTGCCATAAAAAAGTTAAGCCGCGAAGAAGCATTACACAAATTGTCAAAAACATTTTTTACAAGTCATGGCCCGGCTACGCTGCAGGATTTTACCTGGTGGAGTGGGCTTACTATAACCGACGCAAAATCTGCAATAGCAATGCTAACCAAAGATTTTGCTACCATAACAGTTGAAGGAAAGCAATACTGGCTCAAAACCATTCCCGGTCTACCCGGTAGTAAACTAACGAATATCTACCTGCTTCCGTCATTTGATGAATTCATCATTGGGTATACAGACAGGTCAGCAGTATTGCCAACCGAACATCTTAAAAAAATAGTATCACCCAATGGCATTTTTTGGCCAACCGTTATAGTGAACGGACAGGTAACGGGTATGTGGAAACGAAAAATAAATCCGGATAACCTAATTATAGAATCAGCTTATTTTAAAACGCATAATAAAACAGTAAAAAAGCTGATTGAAGCAAAAGCCGACGAACTGGCATTGTTCTGGAACAAACCCGTTTCACTCATACATTCATAAAAATGTGCATTAAAAAATGATTGCCGTCATGTGTTGTTGCAATACATTTGCGCTCCGGTAAATTTTAGCACGTTGAAATTATTCATCAAGAACATGGTGTGCAGTCGTTGCAAAATGGCTGTGAAGGCTGAGCTTGAAAGAGCAGGGCTACACCCTGTAAATATAGAGCTGGGTGAAATAGAAATCAGTGACGAACCAGATCCTGATGATCTTCACCGATTGAACAAGGCATTGAAAAAAATGGGGTTTGAACTCATAGATAATCGCAAGAGCCGTTTAATTGAACAGATTAAAAATGCTATCGTCTCTCTTATTCATCACAGTGAAGATAATATCGAAGACAATTTCTCTACTTACCTGTCGCAAAAATTACATTACGAATACAATTACCTCAGCAATCTTTTTACAGAAGTGGAAGGTACCACCATTGAAAAGTACTTCATCGCCCAAAAACTTGAAAAAGTAAAAGAATTGCTGATGTATGATGAACTTACCTTGTCTGAAATCGCGCTGCGTTTAGGCTATAGCAGCGTGGCATATTTATCCAACCAGTTTAAAAAACATACGGGACTAACGCCTACTTTTTATAAATCGCTCAAAGAACATAAGCGTAAGAATATAGAAGATCTGTAAATCTTACAAATCATTCCCGTCATTTTACAACAGTGCCTGCAGCCATGCGTGGTAACTTTGTGTTATCAAATATTTTTATGACACACACTTATCACATTAAAGGAATGACATGCAATGGCTGTGTAGCAAAAGTAAAAAGCGAGTTACTTAAACTGGGAGATATTACTTCTGCCGAAGTGCAATTAGCCGCCCCACAGGCTACCATCAGCATGCAAAAACATATAGCATTAACAACATTACAAGCGGCAATAAGCAAAGCAGGTAATTACAGCATTACAGAAGACGAAGGGATGAAAAGCCACACAACAGCAAAGCCTGAAGAACATGCATCGTTTATAAAAACCTACAAGCCACTCTTACTGATAGCCATGTATATTACAGGTATTAGTTTTGCAGTGGAATTTGTTGCCGGCAATTTTGACATTGAAAGATGGATGCGCCATTTTATGAGCGGATTTTTCCTGGTGTTTTCTTTTTTTAAACTGCTCGATCTGAAAGGTTTTGCCGATGGTTATTCTACATACGATATCATTGCTAAAAAATGGAGAGGCTGGGCATTTATATATGCATTTACAGAATTAGCCTTAGGGATTGCTTTTTTGATTGATATATCACCCAGGTATACTAATCTCATTACTTTCATCATAATGAGCATCAGCATAATTGGGGTATTGCAGAGCATATTTCAAAAGAGAAAAATTCAATGTGCCTGTCTTGGCACCATTTTTAATCTACCTATGACGGTAGTAACTGTTGTTGAAGACGCGTTGATGATAGCTATGAGTGGCACTATGTTGATAATGCTTTAATCATTCATCTTATCTCAAAATATTTATAATGAAAAAGATATTTCTAATCGTAGTTGCAGCATGGACATGCATTCAGGCTTTTGCACAACATGAGCATCATATGCCTCAAAAAGACACTATGCAAAACCATGTCATGACGGATACTGTTCCTGGCTCTGATCAAAAAATGGATCATGATCATCACATGATGAATCACGAAATGGATATGGGAAATATGAGTCATGCTTTTTCACTTAACCTGCCCATGACAAGAAACGGTTCCGGAACAGGATGGTTGCCAGACGCTTCGCCTATGTATGGCAGTATGTTTCATTCCGGTAAGTGGATGTACATGCTGCATGGCAATGTATTCGTCCGGTATAATAGCCAGGACTTTTCGAATAAGGGTTCAAGAGGAGGAAGCAGATTTGACGCCCCCAACTGGTTGATGTTTATGGGACAAAGAAAAGTAGGCGAAAAAGGACTCTTTCATTTTAATACTATGTTCTCTTTAGACGCTGTTATTACGGGTGGTTCAGGATATCCATTATTGTTTCAATCGGGTGAGGCTTACAAGGGTAAGGCTTTAGTGGATAGACAACATCCGCATGACCTGTTTTCTGAATTGTCTGTGAGTTACAGTTATGCATTCTCAAAAAATACGGATGTATTTGCTTACTTGGGTTATCCGGGTGAGCCAGCCTTAGGTCCTGTAGCATTCATGCATCGCCCCTCTGCATTGTATAATCCTGATGCCCCTATCTCACACCATTGGATAGACGCTACACATATCACATTTGGGGTAGCTACTTTAGGTGTGCGGCTTGGCAAATTCAAAGTAGAAGGATCTTCTTTTACAGGCAGAGAGCCGGATGAAAAACGATTTGATTTTGATAAGCCCCGGTTTGATAGCTGGAGCGGAAGGCTATCATACAACCCTTCTCAAAACTGGGCGTTGCAGGTATCGCACGCTTATTTAAAAAGCCCTGAGCAATTACATACAGATGAAAATATTTCAAAGACCACGGCTTCTGCCATATACAGCAAACCGATCAATAAAAATGGTTGGTTGAATGCTACGGCGGTTTGGGGTATGAACAAAGCAAAAGATCATGACGGCGAACATGCCTTTTTATTAGAAGCATCTTTAAAAGAAAAAAAGCTGGCGGTATATGGAAGATATGAGTTTGTACAAAAATCCGTAGAAGAATTAGTATTGGACGAAAATGTATATGGACATGATGCCATTTTCCCGGTTAATGCTTTTACGCTTGGTGCAAATTATGATGTATGGAAAGTATCAAAGATTATAGTAGCCGCCGGTAGCCAATTAACTTTCTATCATGCGGACGCTACTTTGAATAGTTTGTATGGAAAAAATCCAATGGCGGTTGAAGTATACATTCGCATATATCCAGCGTTGATGAAAATGTAGCGAGCAGCTTTAAAGTTATCCTTTATAGCCTACAGCTTGTAAGCTTAGTCTGTTGATTGCCTCAAGCCGGTCCCGCCTTGCGGGATATCTGCAACGCCCCTGCTTTTTACTTTGAGGAGATCATTCAGCCTTTTATCATTATTCATCCATTCCTTTACTCAGAGAAAGTGCAAATCTCACGCAAAAAAAGGTGGCTTATTCGGATACTGGTGTCAGGGGGAAGGTGAATGGTTAATTTGATTAATAGCTGAGTTCGGACTTATATAATTGTTCATTATTTTGTAACAAGTTTCATACTGGTTGTAGTTGTTGATATACTATCATTAATCATTTGCTGCATTACTGTTATCAATTTATCTAACAGTGATGGATATTTACTGGTTGCTGTCAATTGAGCCCACCTTCGATATAACTTCAATCGCGCTGCCGGTATTTCTTTTATACCAAGGTCATTGCCATTTCTTATAAAATATAAATCACGTATAATATCTATGAAAGTTATATGCAGAAAAATATTTTGCTCTTTTTTTGTGAATACATGCAACAATGAATCGGGTATCCATTCAGCAGATGGATTATTTTTAAATGCATCCCAGGCTGCATTGTCAAATTCGTTGTAGTAAAAACGGTTATTGGCAAGATATTGTAAATGATTCCTGGTAAACTGATAGTAATTCCCTGATGCCTTCACTATTTTAGACAAGGCGCTGTCTTTTTTCTCCCGATCATAATAATTAAACAGTTCATTGTAATGTATCACATTTTTTAAAGGATAGGTTGTAATGCGAATAGCATCATATTTTACAGAAGCTATTTTATATGCAGGTGGAAAAGCAGCCAGCGATGGCACTTGTATATTCCACATAACTGCTCCACTGTCCCGCCGTAAATAGCCATGCTGGTTAATATGCATATGTCCCCCAAAATGAACCTGCAAGCCGCTTTCTAAGAAAAATTGTTGTATGCTGTCTTCTGGCACCCTACTTAACTGGAATTTATCAGCCCCAATTATTTTTTTCAATGCAGGCGAATGTCCATTATTAAAATCCAGTATGGGGTAGTGACTGAAAGCGATTAATGTTTTACCCCGTTTTTTTGCTTCTGCCACCATTGCTTTTATCCAACTGAGTAAAAAAGGCTTTTGGTGTATGAACTTATATCCGTCATCTATATTATCAAAAGATCCATCATTGCGCTTTTCAAATATATTTCCGTCTATAGCCATCACCCATAGGTCTTTTATGGGCTCAGCCAAATAAGTTAAATCAGGAAATGAATCAATACCATAATGATACCACCGTTTGTTCAAATCAAACATGGTGGCGTTGTACCTGTAAGCATCATAGTTAAATGTGTGATGAGGTGTAGTATAAAACAGGTCTTCTGAGGATGGAGAAAATCCGAAAGATTGCAGGCTATTGAACACAGCCTGGTAACCACCGACTTTCAATAGCGGATATACCTGGTCGTGAGGCTTTTTAACCAATGCTGTACTGGAGTATACACCAATTGGTTCCCCGCCCAAACTTAAAAAATCACTTTTGCCACTCTCCGTTTCAAAGGGTTCGCTTACATCGTGATTACCATTGGTAACCAGGAAACGCATATGATACTGTTGTTGATAGTATGAAAGTATTTCTTTTACTGCCGTTAAATTCACGAGTTGTCCGTCATCCGTTAAATCGCCCGGTATAATTACCAGTTTAATTCCTTTCTGCGCAATTTCAAGCAAGGCCTGGTGGAGTGCATAATAATTTTCGTTAAACAGGCGGGTAGAGTTCATTTCCGAATTAAGCGAGCGGATAAGAATTGTTTTGTGTGCTGTACTATCATATAAATAATGCAGTGCAGCAGTATCCTGTTCCGGGTAAATATCGTGTATATGAATGTCAGATATAAAAGCAATTTTTATTTCTTTTTGTGCACGTGCACTTGTGATTAAAGCAAAATTTGCAACCAACAACAGATACAACATTGCCGCCTTTAACTGATAAAACATTATCTATATATTTTTCATCTTTTAAATAAATGCAAGATCATAAAAATAGATTTTAATACTGAAGAGATTCATTCATTTTAAATATCAACCATAAAAACCATTGTTATCACAAAAAAAACAACCCGGCTTACACCGGGTTATTTTTTATGTTCTTTACATGATCAAGGGTTTTGCGGATAGTCACACTTTTTTTATTCTTTAAATATTCTAAAGATGGCGCGTTCACCTCTCTGGCTATTAAACACTTCAACAAAATATACGCCATGTGTCATATTTGGTATTTGTATTCTTTCCTTGGAGAGATCTGTTTTAACCTGTATCATTTCACGACCATGCACATCTCTTATCGTTATTATGGTTCCGCGCTTGAGACCCGATACCAGCAGGTAATTGTTTACCGGGTTTGGATACAAGGTTATAGCAGATTTCACACAATTGTTGAGTACTGCTACAATCTTACTATAGTTCACAGTGCCATCCAGATCAATCATTTTTAAACGATAGTATGTGGTAGTATTACCAGGTATATGCTTCATTTGGTATATATTACCTGAGCCCTTAGCCTGTTGTATTCCTACCGTTTCAAATGTAGTTCCATCATTGCTGTATTGCAGTTCATAGTAATTGAAGTTCAACTCTACCCCACTCTTCCAGCTTAATACATTTTCACACGATGCAACATCACCCCTAAAATAATCGAGCGTTACAGGCAAAGCATAACTGGTAGTTTTTGCAAAGTATCCAAATGTGCTGAAGCTGTTTACAAGGAACTCAACATATTTAACTCCCTGGTCAGTGCCCCAGGCAACAGGTGTTATATCAGCTCCGCCTGTAAGTCCATCAGGATTCATTGCTGCAACAGCGGAAGCAGCTGTAGAACCTGGAATTTTAAACCATCCTTTTCGTTGTATAGTTGCTGCTCCCGGTAATGCATCTGTAAGCATTGCCATTGTATCTGCATCTGCATAAAATATTCTTACTATTACGCCATCATTCAATGTATAAGAGCCTGGTGCAACAATAGTATGTAAACGCTTTGTTATACGGGTGGTTAATGTACCATTCGTACTCTGGTAATAACCGGTACCTGTATTAGTGAAAGTGGCGCCACCACCTGTAAGCGTTCCCTGGTTATTTACGGTAAGGCTTGTTGGGCTCCAGGAGTTGTTATTGGGCTTAATGGCAATAATAGCATTGGTACTATTGGTAGTGCCTCTGTAATAAATGTATGGAGTAGCACTACAGTTTGTTGCCGTACCATCCTGTACACCTGTACCCACTACTACCGGTTGTAACCCTGGTATATCGGGTTTGGTAACAAATGTTATGTACTTATACGTACCATTCGGGAAGGTATAGTTAACCTCCCATTCTTTAGTAGTAGCATTCAGCGTCATTGCCAGTTCTTCCTCAGCTGCATTCACACTAAAGTCGGTATTTTCATTTACCACCATATACACCTTGGTTGATCCTGAAGGCAACGCAGGTAATTTGGTTGCAGCGGCGCTGCTGTTGTCTGGTATGGTAATCAATACCGATTGTTGTTTGTTTATAGCTTTGAATTTCCATTGCCGCACCATTCTTGTGGGAACAAAACAACTGCCATTATTGTAGATTGCCGGCGTTGTACCAGTAACCCATGATGCAACTGCGCCATTATCATCGCCCGCAGCTACATAAGTTCTATCAAGTGTAAATGTTGCTGTGTTGGCTGAGTTTTCTGTCGCTAAAGAAGTAGCGATAGTCATCTTCAACATGCTGCCGGTAACCTGGCTTGTACTTTGCTTTTGATAGAAGCAACCTGTGCTGTCGATACCCACACCAAAAATACGATTGGCATAAGTGCTTACGTCGTATATAGTAGCAGCAGCAGCATTGGTACCATCGTAATCAGGCGTGTAATAATTATGGCTGATGGTTTGACCATACTTAATAGCGAGATAACTGTTGATAACTTGTTGCTCTGCAGTGGTGAGTCCCCGGTTAAAGCTGAAGGCTTCCGCAAAACTACCGTTATTGTATGTAGCTCCTGCTACATAAGTACCTATACCTAAAGAATAAGTAGCCGCAGCAGGCAAACTTGTAGCAACAGATGCGCCCGTAACAGCAGTACCATTCTGACTTCCACTGAGCGTACCACCAGTAATGTTCATGTTATATATATTTGGAAGCGTACTGTTGCTAAAACCGCCGCCGCTACCTGCCATAAATACCGGCGCCGCATTAATGCCAGCTTTATTAGTGGTGCTGTTGCTAAGCATATACAAGCTGCTTGCAGAAGTCCCCGCTCCATACATGCTGCCATCATTTACATTGATGATAGAAGTTTCACTTAAGGAGCCTTTAGTAAATGCTGCATTAGTAGCTAATGTAACTACCCTGTTATAATTGAAACTGGTAGCACTGCCTGCAATAACGGTTGCGGTGCCACTTGCATTACGTGTGAGTGTATTATTGCCTGTTTCATCTACCAACGTACCCGAAGTGGCGGCTATAGCGCCGGTCGTTTTATTATCGGAGCGGTACCAGGTTGTTAAACCATCTGTAATACCACTTGGACCCAGGCACAATTTTTTTGTAGCGAAAGTGAAATAATCACCATCTGCAAAATCATAACTGCATTTCCATTTGGTAGCTGCGCCAAAAATATCGGGCGTCATTTCTACCAATGTTACTGTGCCTTTAAAATTGCCGGCGCTTGTTACTACCAGGTATACAGGATCTGTTACTAAATCACCTGCAGGTAGTTTAGTAGTTAATGCACTGCTGTTGCCTGGTACTTCTATATACACCGCTCCTACTGTACCTGTTTCTTTCATGCGCCAGATCCTGTTTAATCTTACCAACGCACCTGCAAGATTATCTACACCTGTCCATGTTGCCGGTCTGCCATTATCACCAAACACAGCAAAGGCAGACTGTGTACTTATGGGAACAGTGTTGAGATCATTGCTTGCAGCCATACCGTTGCTCACATCTGTACTTATGCTTACCAATGCGCCGGTTTCCTGGCTCTTCGACTGCCGCTGATCCAATGCCGAGCAATCATCTTTACCAATGGCTGTTATACGATTCCAATGCGTAGTGTAGCCATATATGGTAGCGTCCTGGCTGTTGGTATACTTGGTAAGCGACACATCGAGTGTTTTTCCATATTTTACCGCGAGGTAACTGTTCACTCTTAAGCGTTCAGCATCGGAAAGGTCTCTGTTGTAGATAACGATCTCAGGCATGTAGCCATTCAGTAATTCAGAAAGTACATCATTACCCACATAGTTATAGGTTCTGCTTACATTAGTCGGAACGGTGAGGGCTGAAGAACTTAACGTACTTAATCCATTGAAATAAATGTTTCCTGTACGCGACCCCTGCGAAGCTGTACCAGCCTGCATTCTGAAGCCATGTATAGTAGTACCGTTGGTTGTTGCCAAAGGATTGTTCGAAGATATCATGTTACCATTGCTAACGGCTATATTACTCCAGGTTTCTACGGTAATATTATCCGTTAGTATATTCCTGTTCCATGCCACTGCATTTGCGTTGGTGACAGAGCCTGTGCCTGCATGGAAGAATCTACCATACGCATCGGTGGAACCAAAATTGGTATTTAGTACAGAGAAGCCAGACATACCTGCCGTAAAATCTGCAAACCCGCTTGGCAGGCTAAAGTACTGTGATGTACCATTAAACCCAATCACCGGATTGTAATTGATACCAACGGTACTGCTGCCGCTTCTGTATAATGGGCTGCCCGCACCAGTACCATTCATGCCCTGGAGACTCAGGTCACTCCAGGTTGTAACGGCTGTGTTATCTGTTGTAGTGCTTGGTCCGTTATCAGCAGCCAGCCATAAATTAAGATTGGTTACCACGCCACCGGGCGCTGCCTGTATTAATGCTATGGTAAAATATTGCGTACCGCTGAAAGCAACATTATCAAACTGCGCAATGCCATTGGTCAATGATGTAAGATCAACAATGGTAGCGCTTGTCCAATCTGTTGCGCTGCTGCTGATAAGCAGTTTGGGCTTGTAATATGTTTTATTAAAAATAAACAACCCTGTTTTTCCAAGCTGCATTTGTATAGAACCCACAGAACCGGTAGCCTGCACCTTCCACACTCTTCCTATTTTTTTATAACAAAGAGAGCTGCTAGTGAGTGCTGTAGGCATGTTGGTAGTATTGAGGTTCGTAATGGTGCCATTGTCGCTTCCGTATATAATAAACTGTTTGCTTCCACTGAAAGATGAAGTGTTGGCATTATTAGTAGCCGCTAATGAACCTTTTGAAATAGTAACAATATCATTACCATCTGTTGAGGTAGATTGCAATTGGTT
The DNA here is from genome assembly GCA_047600465.1 of Agriterribacter sp. Taxonomy (GTDB): domain Bacteria; phylum Bacteroidota; class Bacteroidia; order Chitinophagales; family Chitinophagaceae; genus Agriterribacter. The sequence continues at coordinate 1,553,254 of JASGKU010000001.1, read as the reverse complement.
TAACGCGCTGCAATCATCCCTTCCGATACCCGTTATATCATACTTATAGGTTGCATCGGCTGCCCATGTGGTGGTGCCATCAGCCGACAAATACGCGGTTGGCGTTGTTTGATCAAGCGTAATACCCCATTTTATGGAGAGGTAGCTATTGATTTTTTGTTGCTCGGTGGTGGAGAGCGCCCACGGATAATGGATTACTTCATTCATGTTACCCGTGTAATACAAAGTGGTTCCCGGGTATACGCCCAGATACATCGGATATAATAAAGTGGAAAATGCAGCCAATGTTGCTGAGCCCCTGGATGCACCATTGGCATACAATGTTGCTAAGCGTGCATTGGTAAGTGTTCCTCCTATAATATCTGTTGATGCGGTAGCACTTGTATAAAAGGCCGAAGTTTCATCTACATCATTAGCCAGTGTAAACAGTGAGATCTTATTGGTAGCTCTCTTAGCCAATCCGAATAAATTGGTATTGGTATTAACGCCAAAACTGGTATAAGTCATATAGGTGGCATTGGCAGCATTTTGTGCCACAGTAACCGCACTTTTACCAAGCGCACCCAATGCCATTCCACTGATGTTGATGGGAGATTGCATAAAATCTGCGCTGAAATAAACCGATGGATTATAATTACGGATGTATGCCGTATTGGTTTTATAATACAGCGGGTTGTAGCCCGATACCGGCCCGAACATATTATTGGAATTGGCGCTAAGGTCTGGCCAAAAAGCTCCGCTTGCTACAAGGTCTGTACCATCAGCGTTACTTTGCAATGTATTGTCATCCGCTGCATACCATGCAGAGGGGCCTGTAAATGTGGTGAACAAATTAGCTGCAGGAATAGCAGTAAACGTAGTTCCGGATCCTCCATTCCATGAGATATCCCAAACAACCGGACCTGCTACCTGACCAAAGCGAATCAATAGATCATGATAGCCGGCAGTCAGATTTACGTTACCGCTTGTGAGGTTGGCTCCGGAACCGTAAGTGGCTGCATTAGCTACAGTGGTACCATCTATTTTTATACATGCCTGGTCGTCAAAAATATTAGCCCTGAACTGATATGTGCTGGTAGCGGTAGGTATGTAGATTTTACCGGTAATTTCTATACCCATATATGTTGTAACATACGAGGCAATTATATTCTGCACATTGGTAAGATCGCTTAAATAGCCTGTTGATGACAAGGTGCCTGGCAATACAGATAATGCGCTAAGATCAAGTGTGGCCGTATAGTTTGAAACAGTTCCTGTATACAATTTATAGGTTACGCCATTCAGATAAGGCACGCCACCAATAGAAGTAGTACCGCTTGATGGTGAAAAAACACCACCGGGAGCAGCACCTGTCCAGCAAAGGGTAAATACTGCACCATCTGGTAAACTAACTGTATTAAATGTAGCCACTCCATTGCTTAAGCTGGCCGGGTATACAGCACTGGAGTTCCGGTGGTAAAGTCTCCATCGCCATCAATATCAACCGCCAGTTGAAGATTAGTCATACTGGTTTTTACTTTGTTGGTAGCATCGCCAATGGTTACCGTTACCGCACCTGTGCTACCCGTGTTCTGCACCTTCCACTCTCTTGCATAACGGCGTGCGTTACAACTCGCCCCACCAAAGCTGGCAGGTATATCGGTGGCAATGGTTGAAAAGGAATTTCCATCATTACCAACAATGATAAATTGTTTATTGGCAGCAAAGCTGCCGGTGTTTGCCGCATTGGTAGCAGCAAGTGTACCCAGGCTTATCGATACATTATCACCCGTAACTACAGATTTAGATTGCTTCTGTAAAAGACCGCTGCAATCATCCCGCCCTATCCCAAACACGTTATTCCAGTATGCAGTTTTATTCCATATCACTGTAGTTCCATCACTTGCCAGGTAACTTGCCAGAGATACATCCAGCGTAAGTCCGTACTTTACCGCCAGGTAACTGTTCACCTGTTTTTGTTGTGTTGCTGTAAGTACAGTATTGTAAATAATATCTTCTGAATGTGTGCCCGAAAAATAATCATCTGCCGCCCAATTAGACCTGCCTATGTAATTAATAGTTCTGCTGATATTGGCAGACATATTAGTAGTACCTGAAACCGCCAATGACAATCCGTTGTTGTATAAAGATCCTGTTACTGTTGCTCCCGCAACGCCTGCTGGCAAAAAGCCACCGTAAATGCGTGTAGTATTGGCAACAATCGTGCTGGCAGTAGAAGCAGTAGTGCCCACAGATGCCCCTGCATTATAACCAATAATGCCAAGCGTTGCAGTGGTACTGCTTTTTGCAAAAATCAAATTATTGTTGGCCGATCCATTGCCAAAATCAAAAAACCGTACCCAGTTCTGAGTAGTATTATTAAAGCTGGCAACAAAATAAGAAGATAAACCACCAGTAAAATTTGCGTAACCTGCAGGCATAGCAAAATAATTGCTGCTACCGTTGTAACTGATGTATGGGTTATAATTGTTTGTACCATTATTATAGTATGTAGCAGAACCTGTACCTGTTGCATTGGCACTCTGGTCAATCCATGTGGTAATAGCTGCTCCACTGGTTGTACTGCTGGTACCTGCATCTGCTTTTAGCCACAGCGCCAGGCCAGTTGAAACGCCACCGGGTGAAGTAACTACCCATGCAAAACTGATAACAGCACCATTGGGAATAGTAACGTTTGGAAAAGTTGCAATACCTGCGTTATTAACTGATGCAGGATAAGTATTTACGGTGCCTGTGGTAAAATCGCCGTCACCATCAATATCTACCATCACTGCTAAACCAGCGGCCAAACTGGGGAAAAGAAAACTGCTGCTACCCGCTCTGAGGGTTACAGCACCCGGGCTGCCTGCTGTCTGCACCTTCCATTGGCGCGTTAAGCGGGCTGTAGTGCACCCCCCCGATGCAGTAGTAAAGCTGGTAGGTATACCAGTTGATTGAGAAGCCAATGCACCATTATTATCGCCAAGGATCATATAATCTCCATCAGACAAAGCACCAGTATTTGAAGCATTGGTTGTAGCAATAGTTCCTTTGGCAACCGTTATAAAATCGTAGCCGGCAGCGCTCGCCATCTGGCTCTGGCTTTGTTTCTGGTTAAGTGCTTCAGCAGTCAGTTCGCGGCCTATACCAAAAATGCGGTTACTATAGGCAGCATTGGCTGTTATATCCCACAATACTGATCCACTGGTGGAGAGATAATTATGCTGCAGTGTTATACCGTACTTAATAGCGAGGTATGTATTTACGCGCTGACGTTGATTAGCAGATAGTTCAAACGGGTAATAAATAAGTTCCGGCATTCCTGCTCCATTAGTATAAGAACTCAATGTATTTCCCCATTCCAGTGCGCAGCAATTATTATTATAATTGGAAATAACTTCAGTATACCCGGTTGTTACACTCGTACTTCCGTTGGCGCTGGTGCTCCTGTTATTATTAGCTGATGCGGTATTACCTGTGCCGAGTGTGATATCACCTGTTATTAATTTAGGCTCATTAGCGGTGTAGGTAGAAGTAACAAGTGGCAATGCACTGCCATTTCTGGCCATGGCGGTTTGCGTACCACTCGATTTATAGATACCGGTTCCGTTTGTTGTGGTTCCGTCACCCGCGGATTGGCCCCACAGCCATTGTGCGCTTGTAAGATTAGCCGTATAGTTGGCTATTAAAAATACAGTACGGGGTGCACTGCGAAAGGACAATCCATTTTGATTGGCAGGGCTGATAAAACCATCATCCCCGTCATAAATTCCACCTGCGTTAAAATTAAATTTCGAACTATCATACTGTCCCCAACCTACTCCTGCCCTGTACGTAAGGTTTCCATTACCACTGAAAGAAGGAGCTTTGTTGGTGAACCCATTGAGCTTGGCCGTGGTACCACTATAGTTAGCGGTTATTGAAACATCAGAACCTTTATACCAACCCGTCAATGCGGCATTATCACTGCGCACAAAGCGTCCGTCAAGATCTGAATTGCTGGTAATACCAGGACCACTCCAACGGATATTAATAACACCCGGACCTCCATTGTTAATAAATTTAAGCAGGATGGTATGATCACCAGAACTTAAACTAACCGTTGCCGTTATATTACCCGGAGAACCAGACCATGTATATATGGCCTTTTGAACACCATCAACATAAAGCGATGCATGATCATCTATATTATACACATTAAAGGAGTATGATCCTGTTTGTGGCACTTCGAGTGTACCACTGTATTGTAATCCGAAATAGGTAGCATCATATCCTGTAAACTCGCTACCATTAATATAGCCGGTATAGCCCCATAAATCCGGAGTAGTATTGGCACTCCCCAAACCAAAAGCACTGAGGTTTGAGCCGAAATCTCCATCAAAATGTTCTATTTTCCATCCCCTTGTTGATCCTGAGGTTACACCACCGGGGGACTGTGCATAAGCAGAAAAACTCCAAATTGAAAACACGAAAAAAGAAATCAATCCTAAACAGCGCATAATGGTTTTCATTTTACAAGCATTTATGAATGAATGGAATGATAGGGTAAACGGTCCCTGAAAGGAATCATCGATGGTGTTAAAAAGTTAGCGGCTGTTTTTGTGGAGAACGGATTCTGAAGATGGGGCTAAAGAAATGAGTAGTCAAAAAAATCAATGTCGGCAGCTACCGCTTTTGCAGGTGGCTGATTGCGTAACATGATCATTGAAAAAGAAAAACATTTTACAAGAAGGTACGTTGGATACATTAAAATGGATTTTACATCCAAATAAGTATCATCTGTAAAAAGGGAGACTTTCTTACAACTGCTCCACCAGGAAATAAGAAGCAGGTAAAAACATGAAGATGGTCTTTTCAAAATTAGTACAAGCATTTACGTAGGTTTGGTTATTTTCTATAGCATTCAAGGAAGTATGTAGTATAACTTCAATGACTATACGATGTAATGTAAATTATTACAGTGAAACACCAACAAAACCATATCGGTAAATATAAAAATTTAGTGTATTTTGATTTTTTATAAATGCTTTAATAAAATACCCATAAGCGGAAACCTCTAATTTCAGCCCATTTAAATTTTTTGCGAGATTGTATTTTTATTCCGGAATATGATTGTCGAAATACAAAAAGGCTTATCAAGTTCAAATGAATTTGCCAGCGTGAAAACTGATATTTCCTTAATATTCTAATAATAAAAACGGCACATCTGCAACCCACTGTCAGAAATGCTTTACCAGCTTTTCTGCGATTAAAACAATAGCAATACCGGCAACATAAGACCAGATATCAACCCACGAAAAAGAAGTACCGATAACAACCTTCGCGATGGCGGAATGCTGAAGCCCCAGCTTGTTTACAATATTAAAGTATTGTAAGGTTTCTATTACAAAGGAGAACAATAACACTGCGATGGCAGTAATCACCACAGGCGTATCAAAGAAAGCTTTCACCATGCAATAAATAAGTATCACTACCAGCACATCACCTATATAGGCACGCAATATGGAATCGTGGGAATAAAGTGCGATAAATACTTCAACGATAAACAGCAGAATCGCTAAAATAAAATAAGCCAGGTTAAATTTGATGGTATTTTTCATCGTAATAATAGTAACAGAAAAGGGATGATATTATTATGCGCGGCAGTTTGAATAAAATAATTGCAACAACATTTTTAACGCTTGTTTACGCAAGCTCTATCAGGGTAATTTCGGGAAGTATACCTACCCTGCCCGGGTAACCGATAAAGCCATAACCCCTGTTCACATATAACTTCTGTGCATCATCCTCATACAGTCCTGCCCATTGCTTGTACATGTATTGCACTGGGCTCCATTTAAAACCAGGCAGCTCTACGCCAAACTGCATACCGTGTGTGTGACCAGATAACATCAGGTCGATATCTTTATATTTTGTTTTTACTTCCGCATCCCAGTGGCTGGGATCGTGACTCATTAAAATTTTAAAAGGATATTTTTCTGAGCCAGGGTAAGCCTCACTCATTTTTCCATATTTTGGGAAACTGGATTTAGCACTCCAGTTTTCAATGCCTATTAATGCTATCTGCTGCCCGTTTTTCTCCAGCGCCACATGTTCATTCATCAGCAACCGCCATCCCATATCTTTTTGCATCTGCTTCAGCTTCTCAAGATTTTTTGTTTTTGCTTCTTCGCTTGGCCATTTGCGATAGTCGCCGTAATCATGATTTCCCAATGTACTGAACACGCCCATTGGTGCATGCAGTTTAGAAAATATATCAGTGTAATCATCCATTTCTTCTGCATGATCATTTACGAGGTCTCCGGTAAAAAGAATAATATCCGCATTTTGTTTAAGAATGGTTTCAATACCATGATTCACCGCTTCCTTGTCTGTAAAACTACCTGAATGAACATCTGAGATCTGTAATATTTTCAATCCTCTGAAAGCTTCAGGGAGATTGGGATAAGTGAGTGTTATTTTCTTTACCTGGTACTTGTATTTATTGCTGAATCCATATAAGAAAGTTGCCATCAATCCACCGCCAACTCCAAGCCCCAGCCAACTCATAAAAGCGGAACGTGAAATACCTGTTCCGGTGTAAGGTTCACCATGTACATATTGATAGAAGAGTTTACTACCCGCCCATTGTAATAATCTGCGCAAATCATCTACCACTAAAAAAATTGCAGTGAGCGCTTTTGAAAGAAACAACCCGATTAATATAGCGATGAAATAAGTGCGGAAAGTTTTGTTCCAGTTTTCAATATTAATATAAGGCATCAACACCAGGGTTAATACCGTAACAGCGCTTATACCCCAGTACAATCCAAAAAGAAGGATTTTTATTTTGGGAGAAGCATTTTGTGCAACCAGTTTCAATGCCTGAAAAACATACAGATCAATCAGGATCATTACTATAACAAATATCCATGAACCTGTAAACCGACGCATAAAAATTTGAAGTTTGAGACCTGCCTACCGGCAGGCAGTTTTGAAATTTGAGATGCTAAAACTTTATAAATTCTTCCAATTGGTCATTAATCGTTTTCAATGTAGCCATATCGTCAATATGGTTTTCACCATTCAATAGTTTATTTACTACAGATATAGGCAACTTGTTGTGATGCACATGCATTTTAAGATAATGCAGTACGCCGGTAAGATGTTCCATGCCACGCAGGTTACCTGCCCTGCCGGTTGATACACCAGTAAGCAATGCCTTTTTACCCCACCACACTTTTTCAATATCCGTGTTATCTATCATGGCTTTTAATACACCGGGAAAACTTCCATTGTATTCTGGCGTAACAAAAATAAATTTGGTAGTAGGAATCAACACGTCTTTTTCCAGGTTTTTCAGCGCTTCATTTCTTTTATTAACGTCCATGTCTTCAAGCGAAACAAATTTTGCATTTATCCCTTTTTCTTCTAATAGCCTGAGGTATTGTCTCGCCACGCGTATTGTATTACTCCCGGGGCGGTTAGTGCCCGATATTATGGTATATATATCAGATTGCATGCATGATATGGCTGATGTGAATGAATTGTTCCATGAATATAATACCGAAGCCGTATTTTTGTCAACATCTCCGGGTTGTATTCGGTTATTTGCCGCGGCAAAGATAAACCTGTTTCACCCAATACATCATAAATTAATAAAGCAGCAGATTCAGCGGTTATGCATTTAACATCTTATGGTCATTCTTCCTTTCTTGTTGTTATAAAAGGAAAAAAAATTTTGTTCGATCCTTTTATCAGTTATAACGAACTGGCAAAAAGCATCGACATCAATAAAATAGAAGCGGATTATATTTTTCTTTCTCACGGTCACGAAGATCATATAGCAGATTGCATAAGTATTGCCGGTAGAACGGGTGCCAAAGTAGTGTGCAATTTTGAAATTCACGTATGGCTGAACAGCAAAGGCATTACCAATACGCACCCAATGAATACAGGCGGCAAATGGAATTTTGATTTTGGAACCGTAAAATGTTTTACTGCGCAGCATTCCAGCGGCTTACCCGATGGCAGTTATGGCGGTAACCCGATGGGTTTTGTTTTTACCAGCGAAGAAGGTAATTTTTATTACAGTGGCGATACAGCCTTAACACTGGACATGCAGTTAGTGCCTCAATATGCAGCACTCAATTTTGCCATATTACCTATTGGAGACAATTTTACCATGGATGCTAAAGATGCGGTTCAAGCGGCCCGTTTTATACAATGCAGAAAAATTGTAGGTGTGCATTATGATACTTTCGGGTATATAAAAATTGATCACGAAAAATCAAAACAGCTATTTGCAGAAGAAGGCATGCAATTGTTGTTGCTGGCGCCAGGAGAATCAGCAGAACTTTAAAATACGTTATCTGGCATCATTGAAACAAGAATTCATCTTCGCACTGACACCAGTATCCGAAAAAGCCACCTTTTTTTGCGTGAGCTTTGTACCGCTGCTGAAGAAAGGAATGGATGAAAAGCGATTTAAAGCTGATTGATCTCCTCAAAGCAACTGCGAAGCACCTCAGTGAGACAAATAAAAAAATAAATATGCCCGAACTAAAAAGCAGTGGCGTATTCGGATACGAAGCCCGCCCGAACGACGTTCAGTCGGGCGGGCCCGCCAGCTTGAGGCAATCAACAACTACGCTTTCAAGCTGTTAGCTATATAGCTGATCTTAATGCAATTTTCAAAAGGCTTAAGCGCGCTTCTGAATAATTCCCAAAAATTGAAATGCACTTTTATTCGAATAGCCTTTTAAAAACACCCGATAAAAGGCTACATTTGCCACCAACATCGAACGAATACATTAAATTTATTTGTAGTATTAAGTTATTACCCTTAAAATAAATCATGGCAAGAATAATAGGTATCGCCAATCAGAAAGGTGGAGTAGGAAAAACTACCACAGCCATTAACCTGGCTGCAAGTTTTGCTGTGCTTGAAAAGAAAACCCTGCTTGTAGACGCCGACCCACAGGCCAACAGTACTACAGGCACGGGCTTCGATCTGCATAATATACAGAAAAGCCTTTACGATTGTATGGTAAATGAAACGCCGGCAAGAGATGTAATATTGAAAACAGAGATTCCTCACCTTGATATAATGCCATCTCATATTGACCTGGTTGGTGCCGAAATTGAAATGATCAACTATCCCAACCGCGAGAATGTATTGAAATTTATCCTGGAGCCGGTAAGAAATGAGTACGATTTTATAGTGATAGACTGCTCTCCTTCGCTGGGATTGATAACTGTAAATGCTTTAACTGCCGCCGATAGTGTAGTAGTGCCTGTGCAAACAGAATTTTTTGCCCTGGAAGGATTAGGCAAATTGCTCAATACTATAAAAATTGTGCAGAGCAGACTGAATACCGACCTGGTGATTGAAGGTATTTTGATGACTATGTATGATGGGCGCTTACGCCTTTGCAACCAGGTAGTGAATGAGGTAAGGCAGCATTTTGAAGAGATGGTTTTTGATACCATCATTCATCGTAACACACGCCTGAGCGAAGCCCCGAGCGTTGGTAAACCAGCTATCCTGTACGATGCAGAGAGTAAGGGATCTATCAACTATCTCAACCTGGCTAAAGAAATATTGCAACGCAATAATATGACGCAGATATCGCAGGAAGAAAGAATTTTAACTCTTGACAATGAGCAGCACTCCCAATAACAATAAAAAAGATGCACTCGGAAAAGGGATTCGCTCCCTTTTACAAAGCATTGATGCGGATTTAAAAACAACCGCCGGTGATCAATTGAAATCTGGCGTAGTAGATAAGGCTACATCCATACTGCGTGTGCCGATAACGCAGATAGAACCTAATCCTAAGCAGCCGCGTCACGATTTTGACGAGAAAGCATTGCAAGAATTAGCCACTTCTATTAAGCTGCACGATGTAATACAACCACTCACCGTAGTAAAATTAGCTGGGGCAGATAAATACCGCATCATAGCGGGTGAAAGAAGATGGAGAGCGTCGAAACTGGCGGGTTTAAAAGATGTGCCCGTATATATACGCCAGGCAAATGATCAGCAACTGCTTGAGCTGGCTTTGCTGGAAAACCTGCAGCGTGAAAATCTCAACTCCATAGAAATAGCGCTTAGCTATAAACGTATGATGGAGGAGCTGGAATACACACAGGAACAGGTGGCGGAACGTATGGGAAAAGAAAGAAGTACCGTAACCAATTATATACGATTGTTAAAATTGCCGCCTGATATACAAGTAGCTGTCCGCAACAACCTGCTGAGTATGGGGCATGCAAGGGCTATTATCAATGTTGATACGGTAGATCAGCAGCTATACATTTATAATGAAATAAAAAACAAAGGGCTTTCCGTTCGTCAAACAGAAGACCTTGTAAGAAATCTGTATAAAACAACCGCTGTTAAAAAATCGGTAAAAGCCACGCTGCCTGCGCCTTTCAAAAAAATTGAAGATAACTTAGCCTCGCATTATGCCACCCGTGTAAAAATGTCTCACAGCAAAAAGGGACATGGCACTATAACAATAGAATATTTTTCAGTGCAGGATCTCAATACCATTCTTGAGAAAATGAATATATCTGCCGGGTGATATCATTGAATATATGATTCGACTGTATTTTGTATTAACCTGTTGCTTTATTTTTTCTGCTGCAACCTTATTTGCACAGCAGGATACTACTCATCCGGTTAATAAAGCAGATACTATTCATCATACCGATAGCACAAAAGTTACCCCACCTTCTGCAAAAGACAGTGTGATTGTTACCAAGGTAAAAGATACGCTCTCCAAAAAAAGCAGCCCTGCAAGAAAAGCGGCAATACTTTCTGCTATTATACCGGGTGCCGGGCAGGCATACAATAGAAAATATTGGAAAATGCCTATTGTATACGGAGCACTTGCTATTCCCATTTACACTTTTACAGATAATCTGAAATGGTTTAAGCGTACCAGGTATGCTTTTAACGTTTTAGCCAGGAACGATACCGCAAATTATAAAAACGTATACCCGCAATTAAAGCCTTTTGTAGATGCCGGAGATGCTTCGGGTTTAAAAAACTATAGGGCAGAGTTCAGGAAGAATGTAGACTATTCAGTACTTGCATTTATAGTGTTGTGGGGATTAAATGTGGTGGATGCCGCCGTAGATGGGCATATGAAAGACTTTAATGTAAACGACGACCTCAGTATACAAATCAAGCCAGGCTTCTCCCCTGACGCTAATACCGCAGGATTAAGTGTTATAATGAAGATCGGTAAACGCCCTGGAGCAAAGCACTTTTACGCAACCCGGTAAACCGTTATCTTTGCGGCCGGAAAATTCAGTTACAAGTATCACAAACATTAAGCGATGAAAATAGCATTGATTGGCTACGGTAAAATGGGACATGCCATTGAAGAGATTGCCTTACAGCGTAAACACGAAATTGTTTTAAAAATCTCTATTGATAATACCGAAGACAATACGATAGAGCATATCCGCAAGGCAGATGTGGCTATTGAATTTACAGGACCTGAAAGCGCTTTTGAAAATATAAATAAATGTTTTGAAGCGGGAGTGCCCGTTGTGTCTGGGTCTACCGGCTGGCTGAAGCAATATGAAGAAGCTGTATGGAACTGTAAAGAACAAAACGGCGGTCTTTTATATGCAAGCAATTTCAGTATAGGTGTTAATATATTCTTTGAGATCAATAAAAAGTTGGCGAGGCTGATGGCTTCCCAGCGGGAATACAATGCCACGGTAGAAGAAATCCATCACACGCAAAAACTGGATGCTCCAAGCGGCACTGCTATAACATTGGCAGAACAGATCCTGGAAGTAAGCCCTTTTAAAAAACAATGGGTACTTAACAAGCAAACAACAAAAGATACCGACCTGGTAATTACCAGCAAAAGAGAAGATCCGGCACCCGGCACACATATTATTGAATACAAGTCGGAAATTGACGACATAGAAATAAAACACACTGCCCACAACCGCAAAGGTTTTGCATTAGGCGCGGTACTGGCAGCTGAATTTATGTCTGGTCAAAGAGGCATCTTTACCATGCAGGATGTATTGGGTCTTTAATTACCTGTCATTTATCTGCGGCTGACATTCAACGTAAACAGTACTAATTTTTACAGTTGCATATTTTAATTAAATTGCTACATGCTTTCTAAAAAGACTCAATACGCATTTAAAGCCCTGATGTATATGGGGCAGTCCCAAAAAGAGGGACCGATTCTTATTTCTGAAATAGCCCGTAAGAAAAAAATCCCCATAAAGTTTCTTGAAAACATTTTGCTGGAATTAAAAAACGTGGGCATTTTAGACAGTAAGAAAGGAAAAGGCGGCGGCTATTTTTTTAAGGAAAGTCCTTCTACTATTACGTTAGCAAAAGTAATGCGCTTACTGGATGGTCCCATCGCATTACTGCCCTGTGTAAGTCTTAATTTTTATGAGCGATGTAAAAACTGCGATGAAAAAAGCTGCGGTCTCCGAGATACGTTGATACTTGCCAGGGATGCCACTTTAAAAATACTCGAAAAGAAAACTGTGGCAGATTTAGTGTAGCCTTTTTTGACCACAAAGACACCAAGACACGGAGTTGCACGAAGAAATATTTTTATCGTTAGTAGTTGGTCGTTGTATTTCATTCACAATTCACTATTCAATGTCGTTTCCCTAAGCTGTTCTTTTACTTTTGATGGAAAATCTCGTGCCTACGTCACTCAATATCTTCTGGCATTATATTTACCAATATGTTGCTCCTAAGGAGCTTATTCGCCTTGCTCAGTAGTGCTTCACACATGTTTTAAAAACTAGTCTGTCAGAGGAACAGTCAAGCCTCGTAGAGGCGATATTTTGGAGGATACAAGCAAAATAAAATGGGAAAGTGCCGTAGGCACAACATTTTCGGAATGCCTGAAAAGAATCTTACAATATCATAAGCCCTTATTGCCCACCGGATGATGCATGTATGTTTCTTAAGGAAATGACATTGATTCACTGTTCACTTTCTCTCCCCAAATAACAAACTTCCAATCCGCACCATAGTGCTGCCTTCTTCAACAGCAATGGCATAATCAGCGCTCATGCCCATGGAGAGCGTGGTAAGTGACAGGTGGTAAGTGTTTGAGTTATTGATTCTATCATACATTGATTTGAGGGAACGGAATTCAGATCGCACCGCATCTTTATCATTCGTAAAAGAAGCCATACCCATTAAACCTTTGATAGCAATATTTTTGAGCGTTGGCGCATGTTGTAATACTTCATTCAATTCTGTTTCATCTAACCCGAATTTTGTTTCTTCCTTTGCAATATACACCTGCAACAATACCGGAATAATCCGGTTATTTTTTTGCGCTTGTTTATTAATCTCAAGTAATAGTTTAAGACTATCTACACCGTGTATCATGTAAATAAAAGGCGCAATGTATTTTACTTTATTGCTTTGCAGGTGACCAATAAAGTGCCAGCGGATATCAATTGGAAGCTGGGGTTGTTTTTCTACAATTTCCTGTACATAATTCTCGCCAAAATCTTTTTGTCCTAACGCATACAACGCAAATATATCTTCAACAGGTTTCGTTTTAGAAACTGCTATCAACTGTACTTTCTTCTGTTCAAGTTCACCTATAATATTTTTGTAAGCCTCTTCGTTCACCATAATTATTAAACGGCTATTTTCTTCCAGCTAAGCCTGCGCAAATTTCGTTGCAAAAGCCAGCAAATAAAAACAATAACAGGAAAAACAATGTACATCAAAAGTGGACGCTTAAAAACAAGATAGTGTAGCCCTACCAGTAATGATATCATAATCATCTGTAACATTACCAGGAGAAAGCGACCGGTTTGCTGCCGGGTATTGGGTTGTCTTGAAAACGGAAGATACTTCTGCCCTACAGTAGCCCATATCAAAAAACACAGGTAATCGTTTACAATACCAAAAATAAAATCATCTACTACCTGCCAACCCCATATAAACAGGCAGAATGCAGCCAGCATACAATATATCAGCAAAAAATATTTTATAAAAAGACTGATAAGGCTGCCCAATATCAACTCACCCGGCTTTTGCAATGGTGTGCTGTAATATACCCATGATGCGGCAAATTGTTCGCTGAAAGAAACGAATAAAATAGCATTGGCTATAGTAAATACGGGCAAGTATATAAACCATAAAAAACTGCTGCTCTCCGGCATTTGACGCCAGGTTTCAGCAACATCCTTACCACTTTTAAAAACAAAAATGAAAACAAACACAGCAATCAGCCCCAGTGATGGATAAAACTGCAGACGGAAAAATTTATCCCGGCTGGTAATCTTCCAGGTTGTTTCAAATCCAGCTTTAATAATGCTGTTCTTTCCTAAAAATGCAGATAATCTTTCGCTTATAGAGTTGGTGGTTGTTTTTTCTTTAACATGCTTGCTCACCGCAGAACTATTATTGCTGAGCATAGACAGGCGACGTGTAAAATAAGGTGCGAGATACCTGTTTAACAGCCAGAACAATAATACCGGCAATAAAAATGCAACTCCGATCATAGAGAGATGAATTGCATCTGCGTGCAGTGTAACAACAGTTTCCAGTGTTACAGCCATCCATACAGGCGGCAGCAGATATGAATACCAATGCAATTGAAAATTATCCGCCAGCTTTGTTACATCAATCATTCTTGGTAATACCTGGAAACTCAAAGCAATTACTATACTCATTCCTATCTGAAACCAGTTAATAATTTCTCTTATTTTAGCTTCATTACTAAACCGTAAAATAGCCAGGTATAACAGGTAGGTAAAAAATACAGCCAGCAATACACTTAATACAACAGTTACAACACTTGCAAGCGCGGTAAGTATTCCATATTTAAACCCGGTACACACAATTGGTATTAATGTAAAGGCAATAGTAAACTGCAATAGATATAACAGAATGTGCACCTGCCTTGCCATAAAAAGCGTTTTACTATTCACTGGTTTTGGCAATACGATGTCTGCATCTGTGGTATCGAGTAACACTGCTGAAAAATCAGTAATCAGTGTCATTGCCATCATAAAAATAATATAGCCGTGAAGAAAAATCATTGCCAGCAAAAAAGAAGGCAGGGAAAGAATCATTATGCCAATAAAAACGCTGAAAAAACTATATACCAGTAATACCATTGTAAGATGATTCTGGTTTTCACTCTGTCCCTGCCTGCGCCAGTTTAAATATACCCGGCGCTTATCCATAATCATTTTTGTTTCTACAATGGTATATAGCTGTGTAATATTTACGCCCTGTTTTACAAACAAGGCATCAAAAATATGCACAAACCGCAACAACCATTTTTCCATTCTGCTTAACTTTTTAGTATATCAATAAAAGCACCCGCGGTTGAAGCATTGTGTTCACTTCCGCCTGTAAGCGCGGTAAAAATATTTTCGAGTGAGCCTTTTTCAGCGCTTGCTTTCAGGCTTTCAAAAGTACCGTCGGCAATCATTTCACCTTTATTAATAATGATAATGCGGTCACTGATTTTTTCTACCACATCCATAATATGCGAGGAATAAAAAAGTGTTTTGCCTGCAAGCTTTAATTGAGAAAGTAATTCTTTTACCAATATAACTGCATTGGCATCTAAACCACTTAAAGGTTCATCCAGAAAAATTATTTCGGGATTATGCATCAAACCCGATATCAACAAAACCTTTTGACGCATGCCTTTGCTAAAACCGTTCATACGTTCATTGGCTTTATCTCCCAATTCAAACAATTGTAATAATTCCAATGATTTTTTCTGAATGGTTGAGTCTTCCAATTGGTATAATCGTCCAGTAAATTTTAAGTATTCCATTGGCGTGAGCACATCATACAATGCCGCCTGTTCCGGTATATAACCAATTCTTTTTTTAATGTCAATAGCATCTTTGCGCACATCCATACCCAATACATGCGCTTCGCCTTCAAAGTCGTCTATTATGCCGGAAAGTATTTTGATAGTAGTGCTTTTGCCAGCTCCGTTTGGACCAATATAGCCGATGATGTGAGGTTCCTTAACAGACAGATCAATTCCTTTTAACACGTAATTGCCGCCATATTGTTTTTTGAGCTGATGTATTTCGAGTATACTCATATACCAGTAGGTTGTTTACAGCGTGTATATAGTGAGATGCCTGATAACAAATCAAATTACTACTGTGCGGGTAAATGTAATTCTTTACCTGCAATAAAGATGAGTATGTAATAATTATTATTTGAGTATATTTCTGCCGATCACAATGCGTTGCACTTCACTTGTGCCTTCGTAGATCTGTGTAATTTTAGCATCGCGCATTAAACGCTCCACATGGTATTCTTTTACATAGCCGTAACCACCGTGTATCTGCACCGCTTCCGTAGTTACCCACATAGCAGTTTCTGATGCATATACTTTTGCCATAGAACTGCTAACCGCATAATTCATTCCTTTGTCTTTTTCCCAGGCGGCACGCATGCATAACAACCTTGCTGCCTCAATGCGGGTAGCCATGTCTGCGAGTTTGAATTGTATGGCCTGGTGTTGGGCAATTTCCTTACCAAAAGCTTTCCGTTGTTTTGCATACGCAAGCGCCCTTTCATATGCACCGGAGGCTATTCCCAGGGCTTGTGAGGCAATGCCTATACGTCCGCCTTCCAGCGTTTTCATGGCAAACGTAAATCCAAAGCCATGTTCACCTATGCGGTTTTTCTTTGGCACTTTTACATCCTGGAACATTATGCTATGTGTATCGCTTCCGCGGATACCCATTTTATTTTCTTTTGCGCCTACCGTAATGCCTGCAGTATTTTGTTCCACTATAAAAACATCTATTCCTCTGCTTCCCTGTGAAGCATCTGTTTGCGCCATCACCAAATACACACTGGCGTTTTTGCCATTAGTGATCCAGTTTTTGGTGCCATTGAGTATATAATAATCTCCTTTGTCTTCAGCAACTGTGTGTTGCGATGTAGCATCGCTTCCTGCTTCCGGCTCGCTTAATAAAAAAGCGCCGATATAGAGTTCTCCATCTTTTTTTCCTGCGGCAAGGTGAGTAAGATATTCCTTCTTCTGATCTTCGCTGCCATATTTATCAAGCCCCCAGCATACAAGACTATTATTTACACTCATACATACGCTTACGCTTGCATCAACTTTGCTTATTTCTTCCATTGCCAGCACGTAGCTTATAGTATCCATGCCACTTCCACCATAGGCAGGGTCTACCATCATTCCCATAAACCCCAGTTCACCAAGCTTAATGATCTGATCCCTGGCGAATTGCTGCTTATCGTCTCTTTCTATCACTCCCGGAAGACATTCCTGAACAGCAAAATCCCGAGCGGCTTTTTGAATAGCCAATTGTTCTTCTGTAAGTTCGAATTGCATATAGAAAATATAAAAAGTCATCAAAAATAATCGAAATCAATTACTTAGCTAACAACTGTTCATATTTTTATCATCTTAATCAGGAGATCAACTAAAAAGATATGTTAAACCATTTTTCCGTTAACAACTGATTATAAAAAAAAGTTACAAAGTGTTGCTAACTATGTATCATAAATATTTAAAACTCCCATTATGAAAAAATTTATTCTCGCGATTGTTGTGTTATTATTTAGTGCAGGCGTAACATTTGCACAAACAACAAAACCGGCAAAAGAAAAAGCAAAAACAACGAAGAAGGCAGCAGCCGCTACCACCGCTACACCTGCTGCTGCAACAGCCGCCGCACCGACAGCAGCACCTGCTGCAAGCGCTAAACCTGTAAAAAAGGATGGCACACCCGACAAAAGATTTAAAGAAAACAAACACACCAAAAAAGACGGTACCGCCGACAAGAGATTTAAAGAAAACAAAAAGCAGTAAATAAAAAGTTTAGTTGTTTTGGGATAAGTAAAAAGTCTGTCATCTTTGGCAGACTTTTTTATTTACCAGGCATGGGGCTTCCTCTTTTACCAAAGAAAATTTTGAAATATAGTCTTCCTATATTTTAAAATCTCTGAACAAATTAAAGATATCTTTGCGCGAAATCTGATCGCCATTGAATGTTGCGCTGCTGAATTTACGTATTCAAAAAATTGTGACCATTACAGCAGTGGCGCTGTTTGTAATTAAAACCATTGCATGGTGGCTTACTCAATCTGTTTCTATTCTTACCGATGCATTAGAGAGTACAGTAAATGTAATTGCCGGCTTTATAAGCCTGTATAGTTTATTTATAGCAGCTAAACCACGCGACAGCAATCATCCGTACGGGCATGGCAAAGCAGAATTTCTTTCGGCAGGTGTGGAAGGAAGCCTGATTATAGTGGCAGGAGTAATAGTGATATATGAAGCTATTAAAAACCTTGTACATCCACCAACGTTGCAAAAACTGGATTATGGTATTATACTGGTTGCGGTAACAGCTTTAGTGAATTATATAGCAGGACGATATTGTGTTGCTGCGGGCAAAAGAAACAATTCACTGGCATTGATTGCAAGCGGCAAACATTTGCAAACAGATACATGGTCAACTGCAGGCATTATTGCAGGACTAATTATTATACGGTTTACAGGTTTGCAATGGCTCGACGGAACAATAGCTATTGTTTTTGCGCTGTATATCATTTATACAGGTTATACCATTGTAAGAAGTTCAATAGCAGGCATCATGGATGAAGCAGATATAGACCTGCTGAAAGAAGTGGTAGATCTTTTAAACGAGAACAGGCGTGAAAACTGGATAGACCTCCACAATCTCCGCATCATCAAATTCGGTAGCATACTACATACTGATTGTCACCTCACCCTGCCATGGTATTTAAATGTACGGGAAGCGCATGCTGAAATAGACCTGTTGACAGAATTAATCAGAACCAGGTTTGGGCAGTCAGTAGAATTTTTTGTGCATGCCGATGGCTGTCTCGATTTCTCCTGCAAAATATGCAGCAAACAAGATTGCCCCGTACGAAAATTTCCACACAAAAAAAGAGTGGAATGGACCATTGAGAACATTTCTATTAATAAAAGACATTCAGCTTAGATAGGCAGCGGGCAGAAGTAACCAGGCAATAGGAAGAAACTTCTTACCACTTACTACTTACCACTTATTTCTTGCTTTTGTCTTCTCCTCAAATCACCTTCAAATAACTATGCTTCTCAACTACTTTGTCAAATAATTCTTCGTCTAAGAGATCTTTAATAGAAGTAATAATAAAATCTGGGGCATATCCAAAATGATGCAGATCGCTCTCTTTTGTAACACCCGATAAAGTGAGTACAGTTGTAAAGCCCATGGAGCCTGCACCCAATATATCAGTGCCCATTGTATCGCCGATCATTATGGTTTCATCTGTAGCAAGATCTAATTTTTTTCTTGCCATACGCATCATTACAGGGCTTGGTTTACCTACACTAAATGCCTGCTTGCCTGTTGCTACTTCAATCATAGCTACGTATGCACCACAACCAGCTCTATATTTACCTTGTCCTACAGGGCAATTGGGATCAAGATTGGTAGCAATTAATTTTGAACCTCTCATCACCATATTAATCGCTTTATCAACCGACTCGAGACTAATGGTTCTGCCCTCTCCTATTACCACATAATCGGGATGATCATCTACAATAGAATATCCTTCATTGTGCAATTCATTCAGCAAACCGCCTTCGCCTATTACATAAGCCGTACCACCGGGTGTTTTGGAGGCAAGATATCTTGCAGTGGCCATGCCACAGGTAAATATGTCTTCATCGGTTACATCAAAACCCATCTTCAGCAATTTATAACATACATCTCTGCTGGTACGCTGACTGTTATTGGTAAGAAATAAGAAAGGGATATTTTTTTGCTTAAGCCCATTTATAAATTCAACAGCACCGGGAATAGGTTCACTGCCTTTATAAATTACACCATCCATGTCAATAAGAAATCCTGCTTTATACATAACATTTATTTAAAGTTTGATTATGGCAGCAAACGAAAAAAAATGTAACAGGCAAAAAAAGTTAGAGGAAAGAGGCAAGAAATGTGATAATCAAAAGAAGGGCAAGCGCCGATTTGAATAGATAACGCAAAGATAGTGAAATTATTATTTTATTTTAGCGCTTAAACATTTCATATCATGCTTGAGCAAAAGAAAAGCTTTGTTTTAACAGAAGATTGGACGGTTGTTGCATTAGGTTTTTTAATTATTATAGCAGCCATAGCAGGACTTCGTTTCACGCCACCTGCCTTCAACTGGGCTACCGGCGCTGATCTTACTGACAAAATATTTTCTGCTGATAATCTCACCAAAATATTAACACAGTTCGTATTCACATTCATCATTGTGCTGCTTGGCGCCATGCTCACAGCAAAGCCTATACGAAATATTGTAATTGTATTTCCCATTGTTTTTTTATTAAGCGTAGTAGCATTGGTTGCATCAGGCAGTGCTGCACTTAAAGATTATAACCTGGAAGCTGTGATATTTAGTCTTGTAGTAGGTTTATTAGTAAGTAATACCATGAAGCTCCCGGATTGGTTCAGGCAAACATTAACCACCGAGTTGTTTGTAAAAATCGGGTTGATATTATTAGGTACTTCCATCATTTTTTCTGATATCTTGAAAGCTGGTTCAAAAGGATTGATCCAGGCCGTTGCCGTAGTTGTTTCTGTTTGGTATTTCTCTTATTGGATCTGTAAGAAATTAAAAGTAGATGAAGAGCTATCAATGATGTTATCCAGTGCCGTTTCTATTTGCGGTGTATCGGCAGCTATTGCAACAGCCGGCGCCATAAAAGGAGATTCGAAAAAGCTTTCTTATGTGGTATCTGTTGTATTGATCACTGCCATTCCAATGATGATTGTGATGCCTTATATAGCAAAATATTTCGGGTTTCCTGAAGCAGTAACAGGCGCGTGGTTGGGTGGCACAATAGATACAACCGGGGCAGTAGTTGCTTCAGGTACATTGGTTGGCGAAGAAGCATTAAAAATAAGTACCATTGTAAAATTCTCACAGAACGTTTTATTAGGCTTAGCTGCATTTGCCATTTCTGTTTACTGGACCTATAGTAAAAAAGATAAGCATGCTGCAGAAGATAAGCCTACATTGGCTACTATATGGGAACGATTCCCCAAATTTGTAGTAGGTTTTATAGCGGCTTCACTGCTTTTTTCATTTTTGCTAAACCCTGCAACAGTATCGGCAGTAAAAGCACCTTTAAAAGGAATGCAATCTTTGTGGTTTGTGCTGGCATTTACAAGTATTGGTCTTGAAACAAATTTCAGGGAGTTGTTCCAGCTCAGCAATATGAAACCTTTGTATGCATTTCTCATCGCCCAGTTTTTTAACATCATCATTACGCTGGTAATTGCTTTCCTTTTATTTAAGTAAAAACCAGTATGTATAAATGATATTATTCTCTTAACAGGATAGCATCAGTATTTCACTATCTTTAATTTCCACTTTTTACTTACTATTATGGATACACGAAGAGAATTTATTAAGAAGGCAACACTTTTATCAGGAGGAGCAGGCTTATTGGGAGGATTGCCCGAATCTATTCAAAAAGCATTTGCTATTGACCCAAAAGCAGGAACCACTTTTCTTGATGCGGAACATATTGTTTTCCTGATGCAGGAAAACCGGTCATTTGATCATTGCTATGGAACATTACAGGGCGTAAGAGGTTATAACGATCCACGTGCGATCAACTTACCCAATAAAAATAAAGTATGGGCGCAAAGCAACTCCAAAGGAGAAACGTATACGCCCTTTCGTTTAAACATCAGGGATAGTAAATCAACATGGCTGGGCTCGCTTCCCCACTCATGGGATAATATGACCGACGCAAGAAATGAAGGCAGGCATGACAAATGGCTGGATGCAAAACGTTCAGGACATAAGGAATGCAAAGATATGCCGCTTACGATGGGGTTTTATAACAGGGAAGATATTCCGTTTTATTACGCATTGGCAGATGCCTTTACTGTATGCGATCAACATTTCTGTGGTTCATTAACGGGCACAACTCCAAACCGTTTGTATTTCTGGACAGGAACCATCCGCGAAAAACATGATGAAAATATTATTGCCAACGTTTACAACGGGGATGTTGATTATGAAAAAGAACAATCGTGGAAAACATGGCCTGAATATCTTGAAGAAAATAATATCCCCTGGAAAATATACCAGAATGAAGTGAGCATGCCGTCGGGATTCCAGGGAGAAGAAGATGACTGGCTCTCTAATTTTACAGATAACCCCATAGAATGGTTCAAACAATTTAATATCAGGTTTTCCAATGGTCACATGAAGTTTTTGCCTAAAGCATTGGAGCAGTTACCCGGCAGGATAAGCGCATTGGAAGAGAAAATAAAAACACTTCCGGAATCAGGTAATGAAAGAGCAAGAGCCAAAAGAGAACTGGAAGAAACAAAAAGATACTATGCGTATGCAAAGGACGCTGTAAATAAATATACGCCTGAGAATTTCGAGAAGCTTTCTCCATTGGAAAAAAGCCTCCATCAAAAAGCGTTTACAGATAACCGTAACGACCCGGATTACAGGAGCCTTACGTCGGTTAATTATGAAGATGGAAGTACACAACGAAAAATGCAGATCCCCAAAGGGGATGTGTTACACCAGTTCAGATCGGATGTAAAAAACGGCACATTGCCTACGGTATCCTGGGTGGTGGCTCCTTCCAATTTTTCTGATCACCCCGGCTCGCCATGGTATGGCGCCTGGTATTTGAGTGAAGTACTGGATATATTAACACAGAACCCTGAAGTATGGAAGAAAACGATATTCATTTTGAATTATGATGAAAACGATGGATACTTTGATCATGTACCACCGTTTGTGCCACCAAATCCATATAAAGAAAACAGCGGAAAAGTTTCTGCGGGCATCAATATTAAAACAGACTATGTACACGAATCGCAGGACTGGATGAAAAATAAAAAAGTGGATGAAGACGATCGTAATGGACCCATTGGCTTAGGATTTCGGGTACCGTTAGTAATAGCGTCTCCCTGGACGCGTGGCGGATGGGTTTGTTCGGAAGTATTTGACCTCACCTCTCCCATCCAGTTTATGGAATATTTTCTTTCGAAAAAAACAGGTAAGAAAATTGAATCGGGGGAACTCACTACCTGGCGCAGAGCAGTGAGTGGAGATCTTACTTCTGCATTCAGACCTTATAATGGTGAAAAAATTCCTGCACCAACACCTGTTGACCGTATGCCATTCTTAGAAAGCATTCACAAGGCGCAGTTTAAAGGTCTGCCTTCGGGATTTAAAAACTTAACCCCTGCAGAAGTACAGCAGATCAATACTGATAGATTTTCTTCGCCTTATATGCCGCAGCAGGAAAAAGGAACACGTCCTTCCTGCGCTTTACCATACCAGTTATATAGCGAAGGCAAACTGAGTGATGATAAAAAATCATTTAAAATTAAACTGGAAGCAAAGAAGGAAGTATTTGGCGATAAAGCTATTGGTTCGCCTTTTAATATTTATACTCCTTCAAAAGATGTACTACCACGCAATTATGCGGTGCTGGCGGGAGATAGCATTACAGACGAGTGGGCGCTTGAGCCTAATGAAAATTATCACTTACAGGTATATGGACCTAATGGATTTTTTAGGGAGTTCAAAGGCAATGCACAAGATCCGTTGCTGGATGTTGCATGCGAATATGAAACATTGGTTGGCAAAAAAAATCTTACGGGTAACATCACTCTAAAATTCAGGAACAACAGCGATCAAAAGATAACAGTAATAATACCCGACAACGCATACAAGGGAGCAGCTCAAACAAAAGTTATCAATGCCAAATCACAGGCAAACGTAACACTCAACTTAAGCAAACAACAAGGTTGGTATGATGTAAGCGTAAAGGTGAAAGACAATAATGCATTTGAAAAACGATTCGCAGGTCGTGTAGAAACAGGTAAAGCGAGCATAAGTGACCCTGTGATGGGAAGAGTGGTGTAGAAGATTTTGTGATTCGCCGCCGGAGGCGGCAACAAAAACTTTGTGCGGCGAGGGACGCCACGCAAAGCAGAAATAGGAAGAGTAATATAAAATCTTTCGCTTACTAAATAATAAAAATCCTGCTTCGGTTATGCATTACTGCAAACCTCAGCAGGATCTGTTGTTCCCGTTTGTTGCGCTACTATTGTTGATTTATCATTTTATTCGGAACTTACTCGCTTTTATGCGAAGCACCGGGCAGCCTGCCTTTCAGCCATTTTATTTGCCCGTTATGATTCGATTCATGCTCACACACATGAAACCATTTACAATAATTGTTGGTTGGCTGTTCCCCAAAAAACTTCGGATCAATTGTCATCAACCATTTGTCATCTCTTTTCCTGAATTCAGCCAGCGTCTTTTCTCGTGTTTGTTTTAAAATATCCAGGTAATAATCCAGTTCGTGCCCTTTTATATCTTTTCTTCCGGCATCACCAAGATTCATAGCCGATTCCCATTTTTGTTTTTCTGTATCATTATAATCCGATCTTCCTTCAAAAGTATTGGCCTGGTAAAAAGTTTCTGTAGCCGCCAGGTGCATCAGCATGGCCCCGATGGTATTTGATTTTTCATCATGCAGGTAATCAAGATCAGCCTGCTTCATATCCTTCACAGAGTATAAAACAGTGGTACGCATCCAATTCATCATTGAAACCAGGGTTCCTATCTGGGGGCTATACCCTTTTCGTGGGCCAATAATATTTTCTCCTTCATCCGGTAAAAAATCTGTAGAAAGCCCTGCGACAGGAATAAAAGAAATAGTGGCGCAACCTGCTGCTGCCGCAAGCGTAGTGCTTAAAAACGCCCGGCGATTTTTTGTGCTTTGCATATATAATTGTTTATGATAGAGGAATAATATGCTTTGCCTTTTACCGGAGAATATGTTCACTCAATGCTTTTACAATAGCTTCCTTGCCACAGTTTACATGAAGCTTGTTGTAAATATTTTTCAGGTGTGAACGTGCGGTATCAAAAGATATACCTAATTCGGAGCCTATCATTTTACTGCTATACCCTTTGGCAAGATATTGGAGCACCTCCAGTTCACGCGGTGTTAACTGGTATTGATTGGATTTCATTTTACTCTGATCAAAACTGTTCAATACTTTGCGGGCAATAGATGGCGACATGGGCGCTCCTCCCTCTACCACTTCGCGTATAGCGCTGAACAATTTTTCGGGCGCTACTTTTTTAAGAAGATAACCATTGGCCCCTGCGCATAAACAATTGAACAATTTTTCGTCATCTTCAAAAACCGTATACATGATCACCGCGGTTTCAGGTGATGCTTCCTTTACAAAACTTACGCCCTTAATACCACTTTCGCCTGGCATATCTATATCCATCAACACTACATCTGGCTTGTATATGCGCACTACATTACCCGCATCATTACAGTTATTAAAATCTGCTACTACCAGGTACTCGTTAGAGCTGTTTAACAAAAACACCAACGATTCCCGCAGACGTTCATTATCTTCAAATATAACAATGCGAATAGCCATTGATTGCAATTTAGCAAACGGTTTATACATTACTATCACTCATTTGAGTAGCATGCAAGAAATTTATCGTTTGACGTTTCACATTTCTCGTTTATCATTTCACGTTTATCGTCTTAATGAATGCTAAAATGGTATTTCCGCCTTTAGCTCACTTCCGCCAACCCCGGATGTTATGCTGAGTTTACCTTTCCACTTTTCAACCCTTGCTCTTATATTTTTCAATCCATTCCGGTGTGTGGTATGGTTTACATCAAAACCCTTACCGTTATCCTTTATCAGGAGATGAAGAAAGCCGTTTTTTAATTGTACGCTTACCCATACGTTCCGGGCGTCTGCGTGTTTGTAAATATTGTTTAATGCTTCTTTGTATATCAGGTAAATATCTCTTCGTTGCTCAATGTTTAATTTTTGCTGCGAAAAATCTTCATCAAAATCCAACTCATATTTTATATGATCTCTTGCTTCAAACAATTCCGCGGCATAACGTCTCATTCGGGCAACCGTCTCTTCTACTGTATCATTCTTTGTATCGATACTCCATATAATATCATCCAGCGATTGACTGGATGCATTCACCTCTTCGCTTATACGGTGCAGGTAATTCTTTGCTTCGTCGGGATTGGCCAGCTTTTTCTCAGTTATAGCAGCCAGCATATTAATATTTGAAAGAGCTGATCCTATATCATCATGCAAATCTGTAGCTATCCTGTTGCGCACCATTTGTACCTGCAGTAACTGCCGCAACCGGTATCGGTATAAACTGTACAACGCGAAAAAAACAACTGTTACAAACAATACAATAAACCACCAGGTTTTCCAGAACGGAGGATGAACAATAATAGCGATAGAGGTAATACTTGTTTCTACCTGCGATCCCGGAATAACCGCTTTAATGTTGAAAGTATATTTACCAGCAGGAAGATTGGTATAGGTTGTAAAGTTTCTTGATCCAGCCTCTACCCATTGTTTATCGTAACCCACCATCTGGTAATAATAACTATACCGGTTAACCGAAGCAAAATCCAGTACTGAAAACCTGAATGCAATTGACCTGTATTGATACGAAAGATCGAGCAGCTTTTTATACACCAGCATTGTATCTTTGGGCACCTGCACATTATCTACCGCAATACTGGTTACGGCTATCTTAACCAATCTCGGATCTTCCGGAAAGTTTTCGGGTTTAAAAAAATTGATGCCATTAATACCTCCAAACAACAACGTTCCGTCTGCAGCTTTTGCATACGCACCTGTATTAAATTCATTTCCCTGCAATCCATCAGCCACCGTAAATTTTCTGAATAAAGATTTCTTTCCATTATCCAGTAAGGCATCTATTTTGAAACTGCAGATACCTTTGTTTGTGCTCAACCACAGGTTCTGTAAATCATCACTCAAAATTCCATATACCGTGTTATTGGGCAGTCCCTGTTCTTCCGTTAAATGTATTAAGGTATCGGCTGCAACATGATACATATACATGCCATTGCCCAGCGTACCAATACAGATATAAGGCGCGCTGTAGAAAACACATTTTAGTACAAAGTTTTTATTATTAAGCTTACGGGAGAGTCCTTCATTGTAAGTGTTGAAAGAAAAACTATGCGTATTAAAAAAATGAATAACACCGTTTTCCTGGGCAACCAGTAAAATACTATCATTCATCTTACATAAGCTTCTTACAGCGCTGGTAGTAATATGATTGTCTGAACCAGGAAGTTTGTATCTGTCAACAAGTCCTTTTTCTTTATCTGCCAATAATAATTCTTCTGTTTGGGTACCTATCCAAATACGTTTATCTGCAGTTGCTAACATACACCAAATGGTATTATCAGGAATACCTAATGTGCCTTTGGCTGCGGATAAAACCATTTTATGTTTTTTTTTGTTTTGGTATCTAACAATATCAATCCATTACCCTGCGTACCAATCCATAAATCATCTTCATCTGCCAGCAGTGATACCACTCTATTAGGATTGCTCACTGTATTTGAATAAGGAAGCAGGTAATGGGAACTGTATTTTTTATTATTGATATTGATAGAAGTAATGCCTTTACTGCTGGTACCTAACCATATTACTCCATTTTTATCTGTAGTGATGGAACGTACAGGCGCTATTGAAACATTTTCCGGCACATTTGCATTAGCCAGCAGGTTAAAATTATTCAGTTGTTTATTATAGTAACTCACTCCACCCCCATCTGTACCCAGCCAAATGCCACCTTGCCTGTCTTCATAGATATCAAGTATATCATTAAACCCTATCGAATAGCCATTTGATTTATCGTTGAGAAACTGTTGTGTAGATGAATCAGCAATTGAATGTACCAACAACCCTTTTCCATAAGTGCCCATCCACAGGCGGCCTTCTTTATCTGCCAACAACGATTCAATCACAAGATCCTGAGAAAGCACAGCAAAATTTCTCATTCCTTTGAATAATAAAAAAATGCTGTCGGTTTTTTGTTTTACATAGAGTCCTTTACCATAACTCCCGGCCCACATATTACCATAGCGGTCTTCTACTATTGTACTAAAAGAAATCTTTGCCTGTTTGCCTACGGCATAATAGTCTTTCTGAGAAAAGGTATTAGTGTTGAAAAACAATATATCATCCTGTGTGGCAGCCCATATATTGCCATGTGCATCTTCATACATATTATTAATAGATGCTGAGCTATGGTTAAAATGCATTATTCTTTTTGATGAACGTTCAAAAAAAACAACCCCTTCTTGCTCAGTACCTAACCATATGTTTCCTTTTTTATCAACGAGTATTGATTTTAACCCGGGTATGGTGAAATCAGTGCCAGGAATTTTTTCAACGCGCTTTATGGAATAATCCAGCAGGTTCAGGCTTTCCAGTTGCCCGTTGGTTGTTATCATCCATAATTCATCGTTTGAATAGCTGATGATTTTTCCCAGGCGGCTATGCGTTGCCGTAGTAACATCATCAAAACTCTTTTTGAATACCACAAACTCCTTTCCATCAAAACGGTTCAAACCATCCTGCGTAGCAAACCACATAAAACCGGTGGCATCTGTGGCGGATGATATTACGCTGTTTTGCGAAAGACCGTCGGTAATGGTGATATTACGGAAAAGAAAAGGAGAAGCAGGCTGCGCACATAGCATTACGGAATATACCCAACATAACAGTACAATAAGCAGCCTCATTTCAGGGGGTTTGAAGTTTTCAAGATACAAAAAACAAACGAACCTTTGCAGAACGTCACCTGATCAGAAGGCTGTTGTTTTTATTTTATTTAACAATCTGCGATAACGTTTATTCTTCTTTTGTGGTCATGCTTAAAAAATTTCCAAACATCATGACAAAGTTTTTCTTCTTTACCGGTTTAATAGCAGTATTATTTACGGGTTGCAAAAAAGATGATGCAGATACTCCCGGCACCGGAAACATAGTATATCAAAAACTAGATTCAGTATTAGGTTATCAGCAACATGTTACCTTAAAAATTGACAATGACAGCATTGCGGACATATTCCTAGGCTCATCACTGGTAATGCACAACAATGTATCACACCTCTATTTATATGCTGCAACCAACAGTAAAACACTGCACAAAATTTTGGTAGACCCGGGTAATATGGAGCAGGTGAACGGGTTTCCCGGTTATCCTTTACAAAACGGCGTAGTAATTAGCAGTACAGGATATAATAATTGCACCTGGACACGTTCACCATACAAGGCAATACTTGCAGATATTACAGATGCTGGCGATAATAAAGTTTTTAACGGCTTATGGAAAAATCTTGAAAAACATTACCTGGGCATCCAGTTAATTATTAATGATAAAACGCATTTTGGTTGGATCTGTATCAGTCATGAAAAAGATACACAGGTTCTCAAAATCCATGATCTCGCTTACAATGCTGTGCCCGATCAACCGCTGCAGGCAGGAAAACGAAGCTAATAATCAGGATTTGGAAAGAGAAGATTCTCTCACAATAAGTTCTGAGGGAAGGATCATGTTTTCTATTACATGCGCATCGCCGGCATTGAGATAGTTGGTAAGAATTCTTGCCGCTTCTATTCCTATTTGCCGTCCTGGCCGCGCTACAGAAGTAAGAGAAGGCGAGATATAGCCGGATATAGGAGAATCGTCAAAACCAGCTATGGCAATATCTCCGGGTATGGTGAGTCCTTTATCGCGTATTGCTTTCATGGCGCCGATTGCCACCTGGTCGTTCACACAAAATATCGCGTCAGGTCTGTTAGCCAGTTGCAGCAATTGTGTAACCGGCTCAACAGCGCTTTCTACTTTAAAATTAGTGTTCGCAATCAGCGTATCATCTTCTGCAAACCCATATTTTCTGAGACATTCACTATAACCTTTATACCGTTGTTCAGAAACTGCCATTCCATTAGGACCTTTCAGATGAGCAATCCTTTTTCTGCCGGTAAGAATCAAATGTTCTACCGCGGCAAAAGCACCATGATAATCATCGATGGTTACGCTGCCTGCCGCGAATCCTTCATACTCCCTGTCTATAAATATTAAGGGAATATGGCGCTTGTATACATTCTCAAAATGCTCATAATGTCCAGCATCATAGGTTTCCTGCGAAACCGACACAAAAATTCCTTCCACCCTGTTTGACAATAATTTTTCTATATAACCCAGTTCCAGCAAATACTGCTCATTGGTAACACATATATGCAGGGAGTATCCTAATGGTTGCAAGGCCGCATCTAAGCCTTCAATAATGGCAGATTCATAATAATTATTAATAGTAGGAACTATTACGCCCATACTGGCTGTTTTTTTATTCAGCAGGTTCAGCGAGACCTGGTTGCGCTGGTAGCCTACTTTGCGGGCGTATTCCTGGAGGTTTTTGCGGGTATCTTCATTAATAACAGGATGGTTATTCAATGCACGGGATACGGTGGACGGCGAACATTTAAATTTTTTGGCAATATCTTTTATAGTGACCGGTTTACTCATATCTTTTTCACCTGTAATTCCTGCCCAAGTTCAGCTTTTTTTCCAATAAAAAAATTTCAAACGTTTGCAGGTGTTATAAGCGGTAATAATAAGATTATAATGCTAAGTTTACCTATCTAAACAATGTTTTACATGGATAACGATTCCTTGCTGGTTAAACCGAAACCAGGAGCCAGGATTTATCACGATTTTACTGCAGACGATGCCCGGTGGGCCTATCTCAATTTCCAGGCACGACTTTTACATAACAACGAGTCTTTTACTGACAATACTGGTGAAAATGAATATTGCATTGTGCTGTTAGGCGGCAATTTTAAAGTAACCTCCGATAAAGGAAGCTGGGAAACCATAAACGGGCGTAAAGATGTATTCAGTGGAATTGGCCATGCGCTTTACCTTCCCCGCAGAACTTCGTTTACCCTCACTGCACAAAGAGAAGATACAGATATAGCCATATGCAGGGTAGCAACAGATGAAGATCATCCTGCTTACTTAAAACGCCCGGAAGAAGCTGCGATTGAATACCGTGGTGGCGATAACGCCAACCGGCAGATCAATAGCTTATTGCAGCCTGGATTCGATTGCCACAAAATTGTATGTGTGGAAGTATACACGCCGTCCGGCAACTGGAGCTCCTACCCCGCCCATAAACATGATGTGCGAAAAGTAGATGCCAATGGCGTATTGGTGGAAGCCGACCTGGAAGAAATTTATTTTTATAAGATAGATAAACCCAATGGCTTTGCCATTCAACAGGTATATAATGATGACCGCTCATTGGATGAAATGGTAAAGGTTCACAACAATGAAGCAGTATTGGTGCCAGAAGGTTATCATCCTGTAGTGGCAGGACATGGATATAATGTATATTACCTGAACTTTCTGGCGGGCAGTGATCAATCGCTTGCCAATACCCCCGATCCGCAACAGGAATGGATTTTTGGCACATGGAAGGGACAAGACCCAAGATTACCCATGGTAACGGCGGAAATGAACGGGAAGGTGTAAGGTATACGGTTTAGGGTTTATGGTTTTTCGTTTATAGTTAAAAAATTCTGTGTTCCTCTGTGTCCTTGTGACTCCGTGGTTCAATCTCAAATATCAAATTTCAAATGTCGAATAAGAAATACGATCTGCTTACGATAGGACGCTCTTCCATCGATCTGTACTCTGCCAATGTAGGCAAACCATTTGTGGAGATCAGCGCATTCAATGCCTTTGTGGGCGGATGCCCGACCAACATCGCCGTAGGCGCTACAAGACTTGGTTTAAGAACCGCCATTCTCACAGGTGTGGGTAACGACCAGGTGGGTGCTTTCATCAAAAACTTTTTAGTGCAGGAAAAAGTAGCCACCGACTTTGTACCCACTATTACGGGTACCCGAAGTTCAGCGGTGATACTCGGTATTGAGCCGCCTGATAAATTTCCTTTGGTGTATTACAGGGATAATTGCGCCGATATAAATCTTAACCTTAATCACGTAGATAATATTCCCTTTGCAGATTTTAAAGCAGCTGTTTTTTCGGGAACCGCTTTTAGTAAAGATCCCAGCCGCACTGCTATGTTTTATGCGCTGGAGCTGGCAAAGAAAAATGAAGTAACCAAATTACTCGACCTTGATTTCAGGGCTGATCAATGGGATGATCCCCGTTCGTTTGGCGTAGTGATAAGAACTTTATTACCACAATTTGACATAGTAATAGGTACTGAGGAAGAAATACTGGCGGCTTATCTTACCGACATCAACCAGGTTTCCATCAAACACCAACAGATTTCCGCGCCGGAAATAAAAGGCAATATTGAAAAAGCTATAAAGAATATAGTAGATGCAGGTGTACAAACATTAATTGTAAAAAGAGGAAAAGAAGGCGCTTCTATTTTTGAAAAAGGAAAACCGGAAGTAAAAGTGCCAGGTTTCCCTGTAGAAGTATTGAATGTATTAGGCGCCGGTGACGCATTCGCAGGCGGCTTTTCGTACGGATACCTGAATGGATGGGATTTGTATAAAAGTGTACGCATGGGCAACGCCTGCGGGGCGATTATAGTAACGCGGGAAGGCTGCGCCAACTTTATGCCGACACTTAAGGAGGTAATGGCGTTTACAGATGAACGAGGGGGATTATAGAGATTTTTGATTTGAAATTTGAGATTTGAAATGGAGTAAATTTAGCTGTCCTCAAATCATAATCATTTCTTGATTCAAAAGTCAAAAAAAATTAGTCATTTTAATAACAGTAAGTAATAAAACATATTGCCGAGCATAATTTCAAATCTCAAATTTTAAATATCAAATTCTGATATGCTTAAATTAAAAAATTACATCAATGGCGAGTGGGTTGTTAGTAGTGCAACCGATTACTGGAACGTGGTAAACCCTGCCAACCAGGAAGTGATGGCACAGGTGCCTTCGGGTGCTTCTGCTGATGTGGATGCTGCCGTTAAAGCAGCAGACATTGCATTCGCCACATGGAAGAGAGTGCCTGCAGGCAAACGCATCCAGTATTTATTTCAGCTTAAAAGACTGCTGGAAGAAAACCTCGATGAATTATCACGCACCATCACGCTTGAATCAGGAAAAACTTTTGTAGAAGCAAAAGCAGAATGGGTGCGTGCTATTGAAAACGTGGAGAACGCATGTGGGATACCGGCTTTAATGCAGGGCGATTTTTCCGAAGACATCGCGACAGGCATTGATGAATACATGATCCGTCAGCCGTTGGGTGTATGTGCCTGTATAGCGCCATTCAATTTTCCGGGCATGATTCCTTTTTGGTTTTTACCCTACGCCATCGCATGCGGAAATACATTCGTGATTAAACCTTCTGAAAAAGTTCCGCTTACATTAACCAAAGTAATGGAATTGATTCACCAGCTTGATCTTCCGAAAGGCGTTGTAAGCATGGTGCACGGAGGAAAAACAATTGTTGACGGACTGCTGGAACATCCTGCTGTAAAAGCCATCAGTTTTGTTGGTTCGTCTAATATTGCCCGTTATGTATATGCCAAAGGTTCAGCCAATGGCAAAAGAGTACAGGCACAGGGCGGCGCAAAAAATCCTGTGATCATATTGCCTGATGCGGATATAGACATGACCACGCAGATAGTAGTTGATAGTGTATATGGTTGCGCGGGTCAGCGTTGCCTGGCTGCATCAACCATTATTACGGTGGGTGATCACAAAGACATTACGGAAAGCCTGGTAGAAGGTGCAAAGAAAAGAACCACCGGTTTTGGATTGGATGAAAGCGTATTGATGGGGCCGGTTATTACACCCGAAAGTAAAACCCGCATTAATGGTTTGATAGAAAAAGGTATTGGTGAAGGAGGAAAGGTTTTGGTTGATGGTCGCAATGCAAAAATATCAGGATATGAGAACGGTAACTTTATACAGCCTACTATTATTGAAGGATTGCCATTAAATGGAGAATTGGCTGGCACCGAAATTTTCGGACCGGTAATGAGCCTGATGCATATCAAAACCATTGAAGAAGCCATTGCATATGTAAACAGCAACAAATATGGCAATATGGCCTGCGTATTTACCAGCAGTGGCTTACATGCACGCAAATTCAGGAACGAAGCAGACGCAGGTAATATAGGTATCAATATTGGTGTGGCTGCACCTGTAGCGCAGTTCCCTTTCAGCGGATGGAAAGAAAGTTTTTTTGGTGATCTGCACGGTCAGGGTAAACATGCCGTTGAGTTTTTTACCCAAACAAAAGTGGTAATTGAAAGATGGCTGAAAGAGTGGACAAGGAAATTCTAGTGGTGAATGGTCAAGGGTGAATAGTCAATAGTGAATGATAAACGTGAGAGGTGAAAAGATAAACGTGAAATGTGAGATTTTGTATTACCCTTCACCTTATGCCCTACACCTTATACCTGAAATCTGGAACTTGTAACCATCTCAAATCAAAAATTTCAAATCTCAAATAGTCCCATGTCAAAAAAATTAAAAACAGGTGTTATCGGTCTTGGAAGAATCGGGCAGATCCATCTTTCTAATCTTTTATATCATACCCCCAATGCTGAAGTAGTAATTGCTTCGGATGTTTCAACCGCATCGCATGAAGTAGCAAAAAAAGCTGGCGTTGCTACAAGCACTAATGCTGAAGATGTAATCAACCATCCCGATGTAGAAGCGGTGATCATATGCGCTCCTACGCCATTGCATGTCCCTTATACTATCGCTGCTGCACAGGCGAAGAAACATATCTTCTGCGAAAAACCATTGGATGTAACAATACCGGCGATATTATCTGCACAAAAAGCAGTAAAGGAAAATAATGTAAAACTTATGCTCGGTTTTAACCGCCGTTTCGATCCAAATTTCGCCCGTGTTCGTTCATTGGTGCTTGATGGCAGTATCGGCGATCCGCATATTGTAAAAGTTACCAGCCGCGACCCCGCTCCTCCTCCACTGGAGTATGTAAAAATTTCCGGCGGATTATTCCTTGACATGACCATCCATGATTTTGATATGGCGCGCTATATTACCGGTAGTGAGGTTACTGAAGTATATGTAAAAGGCGACGCGTTGGTTGATCCACGCATCAAACAATACAATGATATTGACACAGCAGTAATTACTCTCACCTTCGAAAACGGTGCTATTGGTGTAATTGACAATAGCCGTAAAGCAGTATATGGCTATGATCAGCGCGTAGAGGTATTCGGCTCGCAGGGAATGGCGAAAGCGGAAAACAATACGCCGGATAATGTACTGCAGTATAATACTACAGGTGGACTTAGTGCGCTTCCGCTGCATTTCTTTTTAGAACGGTACGAAAAAGCATATCGCTCCTGCATACAAACTTTTGTGGATAGCGTGATAAATGATGTACCATCTCCCGTGGATGCGCATGATGGCTTAATGGCTACAGCAGTGGGTTTGGCAGCAGGTTTATCACTAAAAGAGGGAAGACCGGTAAAAGTAGCTGAGATATTAAATGCTATATCAAAATAAACCTGATCTTAAAAAACAAAAGCATCATGCTATGGTGTCTTGCTTTTTTAATTGTCATATGAAACAATAAATCACCCATATATCTAATCAACGATGAACGAAAAAGGCTTGCACACTTTAGACTATTTTGTTTTTGCTTTTTATATTGTTGTCATTTGTATTTACGGATACTGGATCTACAGAAAGAAGACCAACAAATCCGATACAGCTTCAGGTTTTTTCCTGGCAGAAGGTTCGCTTACATTCTGGGCAATCGGCGCTTCATTAATAGCGTCTAATATTTCTGCCGAACATTTTATCGGCATGTCGGGATCTGGGTTTGCTATAGGGCTTGCCATATCCTCTTATGAATGGATGGCCGCCGCTTCATTGATTGTTGTGGCTATTTTCTTTTTACCGGTATATCTCAAAAACAAAATTTATACTATGCCGCAGTTTCTGCGGCAGCGGTATAATTCTACGGTGGCAACTACTATGGCTATTTTCTGGTTGCTGCTGTACATTTTTGTAAACCTAACCTCTATTGTATATCTCGGAGCATTAGCACTCAATACCACAGCCGGGATAAATTTTAATGTAGCAGTTGTTGCATTAGCGCTCTTTGCTATAATTATTACCATCGGTGGCATGAAGGTGATTGGTTACACAGATGTGATACAGGTAATTGTTTTGGTAGTGGGCGGTTTGCTCACCACTTATCTTGCACTTGATCTTGTTGCAAAGGAATTTGGTAACAGCACTGTGGTTGGTGCATTGGCAACATTAAAAGAACAGGCTAGTTCCCACTTTCATATGGTGCTTAAAGAAGACGATCCACACTATAAAGAGCTACCCGGACTAACGGTGATCATAGGCGCTATGTGGATAAACAACCTGGCTTATTGGGGATGTAATCAATATATCATTCAGCGCACATTGGGAGCCGATCTCAAAACAGCGCGTAAAGGAATTTTATTCGCTGCTTTTTTAAAACTGCTCGTTCCGCTGATTGTTGTTATCCCCGGTATAGCTGCATTCGTATTACACCAGCATGGTATGTTTCAACAGGAAATGCTTGACCCTAATGGCGCCATAAAACCAGACAAAGCATATCCTGTATTGCTTGATCTTTTACCTACCGGCTTAAAGGGTGTAGCATTCGCGGCATTAACCGCCGCAATAGTTGCTTCGTTAGCTGGTAAGGCAAACAGCATCTCTACCATTTTTACATTGGATATTTATAAACCTTATTTCAAAAAAGATGCTTCGGAAAAACACCTGATCAGAGTGGGACGTGCGGCCATATGGATCTCTATGCTGATAGCAGTTTTAATTGCGCCACAATTAAAAGCGTTAGACCAGGCATACCAGTTCATACAGGAATATTCCAGCTTTGTTACGCCAGGCGTATTCGCCATTTTCTTTTTTGGTATGTTCTGGAAAAGAGCCACATCCAATGCGGCATTGATCTCTGCGTTACTTACCATTCCATTATCAACGCTGTTTAAATTCTGGATCCCCGAAGTTCCATTCTTAAACAGGATGGGAATTGTTTTCCTGGTATTGTGCGCCGTTATGATTGTCGTGAGCCTGTTATCGCCATACAATAAGAATGCGCCTGCGAAGATCGATCTGCCGCCATTCAAGTTGAATCAAGGTTTTATTATTGGCGCAACTATCATTTGTGGAATATTAGTGGCGCTGTATACAGCATTTTGGTAGAGAAATTTGAAATTGAAAATCTGAGATTTGAAATGAGAATACAAAAAAATCTTAACCCAATAATTATTTTACCGGCTGAGGTGCTGCTATTGAACTTTACTTGCGACGCTCCGTTCAACTGCATATCGCTATTGAATGCAGCCATCGGAAAATCTCAAATCTCAAATCTCAAATAGTTACATGTTATTAACAACCAAACAACTTTTTAATAAATGTTATGGCAGCTATGCTATAGCAGCGGTGAATGTATTTTTTATGGAAGAAATACATGGACTGTTTGCTGCAGCGCAACAAGCCAAAGCGCCGTTTATTGTACAAACTACTCCCTTTGCCCGTGACTATGCGAACCCGAAGATGCTGCTGGCAATGATAAAAGCCGCGGCGGAAATTTATCCGGATACGGTATACGCGGTACATGTGGATCATGGGTATGAAGCGCATATATGGGATGCTATTGACAGCGGCGGTTATACATCGGTGATGATTGATGCGTCGCACGATGATTTTGAAAAAAACGTGAGCCGTACGAAAGCCGTTGTGGAAAAAGCGCACGCCAAAAACATCAGCGTGGAAGCGGAGTTAGGTGTACTGGCAGGTGTGGAAGATGATTTAACGGTTGAACAAAGTCATTCTTTTTATACCAATCCATCAGATGTTGAGAAGTTTGTAAAAGAAACCGATTGTGATAGTTTAGCCATTGCCGTTGGAACGAGCCATGGTGCGTATAAATTTTCAGGCGGACAAGGATTGCAATTGTCCATCCTGAAAGAGATCCAGGAAAAACTTCCCCGTTTTCCATTGGTATTGCATGGCGGATCAAATGTGAGTGAAGAAGTAGTAAAGAGAATCAATGCTGCAGGTGGAAAAATAAACACAGATGCCAAAGGCGTGCAGGAAGATGAATTGAAAAAGGCAATCAGGTTGGGAATATGTAAAGTAAATATAGCAACAGATATGCGCCTGGTGTGGACAATGGTGAACCGGGAATTTTTCCGGGATAAGCCGGAAGAATTTGCACCCACATCACCCGGAAAAATCTTTATGGAAACCTATAAGGAGTTTATGATTCAAAAATTTGAATTACTGGGAGCGACAAATAAAAACAGCGAATTCTGAATACAAAACCACGAAGACACAAGGACACAAAGAATCACAATGGCAATTTATGGTTTGTAGTTTATAGTTATTAAAAGTGAATTAAAGAACATTTTAGTGTTCCTTCGCGCCTTGGTGCCTTTGTGGTTCAGATGTTCAAAAAAATAAATAGTTCGTCATGAAAAAAAGATTAACCGTTGCACAAGCAACAATCGCATTTCTGAAAAACCAATACGTTGAACGCGATGGTGTGGAGCAACCTTTTTTTGCGGGTTGCTTCGGCATATTTGGTCACGGTAACGTAGCCGGGTTAGGGCAAGCCCTCCAGGAAAACCCAGACTTCAGGTATTACCAATGCCGCAATGAGCAAAGTATGGTACATACTGCTGTAGCCTACGCGAAGGTGAAGAACAGGCTCAGCACTTTTGCCTGTACTACATCTATCGGTCCTGGTGCTACCAACATGCTTACCGGCGCTGCATTGGCCACCATCAACCGCATACCTGTTTTATTATTACCCGGCGACATCTTCGCTACCCGTGAACCCGCACCCGTACTGCAACAATTAGAAAGTTCCACTACACAGGATATTTCTGTAAATGATTGTTTTAAGCCTGTATCTAAATACTGGGACAGGATCAATCGTCCTGAACAATTGATCTATGCATTGCCTGAAGTGATGCGGGTACTCACCTCCCCTGCTGAAACCGG
The DNA here is from genome assembly GCA_047600465.1 of Agriterribacter sp. Classification (GTDB taxonomy): domain Bacteria; phylum Bacteroidota; class Bacteroidia; order Chitinophagales; family Chitinophagaceae; genus Agriterribacter. The sequence goes on along the minus strand of JASGKU010000001.1, from coordinate 1,514,350 downwards.
GACTGTTACCCTTTCCATGCCACAGGATGTACAAACACATGCGTACGATTTTCCGGCTGAACTGTTTGAAAAAAGAGTATGGCATATTCCCCGCTCAAGACCTGATACTACATTATTAAAAAAAGCAGCGCAATGGATTCAGGCAGCTAAACAGCCTGTGATCGTTGCTGGTGGCGGTACTATTTATAGTGGCGCTTCAGAAGTATTGCACCAGTTTGCTTCACAAACGGGCATACCCGTAGGCGAAACGTTTGCAGGCAAGGGTGCAACCATGTACGATGCTCCTTACAATATTGGCGGACTGGGTGCAACAGGCACTAAATACGCTATTGAAATTGCGAACGAAGCCGATCTTGTAATTGGTGTAGGTACCCGTTACAGCGATTTTACCACCGCTTCAAAATCTTTATTTAAAAATCCGGATGTTAAGTTCATCAACATTAATGTAAATGAATTTGACGCGTATAAACAAAATGCATTACCCCTTACCGGCGATGCCAAAACAACTATAGATGAATTGTTGTTTTTGTTAAATGAACATAGTGTATCTCCTGCCTATCGCAAACGTATAACCGAAATAAACAAGGCATGGGATGATGAAGTAACAGAAATTTACGCTACGGGTAATGGCAGCGCTCCTCCTATAGACCAGGCGGTAGTTATCGGTGCACTGAATAGTTTTATGAATAAGGAAGACATTATGATTAATGCTTCAGGAAGTGCGCCAGGCGATCTGCATAAATTATGGCGTGCTACCAATCCTAAAAACTTTCACCTGGAGTATGGCTATTCTACCATGGGCTATGAAATAGCCGCAGGCTTAGGCGCTAAAATGGCCGCTCCTGAAAGAGAAGTGTACGTGATATGTGGTGATGGTGGCTACCTGATGAACAACAATGAAATTGTAACTGCTATCCAGGAAGGTGTTCGGTTTACCATCGTACTTATTAATAACAATGGTTTTGCCAGCATTGGTGGGCTGTCTGAAAGTATCGGCAGCGAAAGGTTTGGAACAAAATACCGCTATCGCGAAGAAAATACCGGACAATTAAGCGGAGATGTATTACCGGTTGATCTTGCAGCTAATGCAGCAAGCCTGGGGGCTGTGGTAATCAAAGCAACAGATGCCACCTCATTTAAAAAAGCATTAGCAGAAGCAAAATCACAGCAACGCGTAACCGTAGTATATATAGAAACACATTTGCACAGAACAGTAAAAGGATATCATGCCTGGTGGGAAGTACCTGTAGCAGAAGTATCTACTTCTCCTTCTGTTCAAAAAGCTTTTGAAACCTATAAAGAAAACAAAAAGCAACAGAGAATATTTTTATAGTTACAGGTTACAAGTTACCAGTTACAGGTTAGGATAATTCCTAGCACCTGAAACCCCAAACTTGCAACCTGAAACCTGAAACTTGTAACAACAAAAATCATGAATTTCGAAAACATTCAACTCGGTGTAGCGCCTATTAATTGGACCAATGATGATATGCCAGAACTGGGCGCGGAAAATACATTTGAACAATGCGTAAGTGAAATGGCATTGGCAGGATTTACCGGCTGCGAAGTAGGTAATAAATATCCACGTGATACAGCCATCTTAAAAAAAGCGCTTTCCTTAAGAGGTCTGCAGATCTGCAATCAATGGAACAGTTATGAACTTACAACAAAATCACTGGAAGAAAATAAAAAAAGCTTTACGCAACTACTCGACTTCCTGGAAACCATGGGCGCCAAAGTAATCGGCGGTGGTGAAACAGGCAATAGTTGCCAGGGTAAAAAAGATGTGCCCGTACTGGAAGGAAAAGGCATGCTGAATACAGCGGAAGAATGGAAAAAATTTACCTACGGTTTAAATGAATTAGGCAAGATAGCCCGTGATCGTGGCATCAAACTTTCTTTTCACCATCACATGGGCACCTGCATTCAAACCAAAGCAGAAACAGAAAGAATGCTGAATGAAACCGATCCTGAAAATGTGTGGTTAAATTATGACTGCGGGCATTTTTATTTTGCGGGTGAAGATCCCGTAGCGTGTTTGCAACAGTTTATCAGCCGCACCGCGCATATTCATCTAAAAGATATTCGCCCTAATATTCTACAAAAAGTAAAAGATAATCGCATGAGCTTTTTAGATGCGGTAAAAGATGGGGTTTTCACTGTGCCAGGCGATAAAGAAGGTTGCATTGATTTTGCAGGTCTTGCAGCTATTATCAAAAACAGCCATTATACCGGCTGGATGGTTGTAGAAGCAGAACAGGATCCTGCTAAAGCTAACCCGCTGGAATATGCGCAGATAGCCAGGAAGTTTATAAAGCAAATAACAGGATTATAGTAATTTATTCAGGCTTAAATAATTTCTTAAACAACCGGTTTTTACCAACTGTTTTGATTGTTTAACCCGTATTTTTAAGTATGAAAAAAATACCATTCTTACAGCAGATAGTAATTGGTTTGCTGATAGTAGCAGTCGTCGCCTGCAAAAAAGAATCGAATAATAATACTTCTGGATCGGACTATTACCTCAAATTCAAAAAAAATGATTCATGGGTAACCTGGAAAAATGCTTTATCGTACTTAGACCCTAATGCCAATGATAATACAAAAACAAACTTTAGTTTCCAGGGAGCCAATAATGATAACTCTGAAGGATTTGGCATTAGCTTCGATGTTAATGGAAGTTCTATAAATGAAGGTTCCTACAATTCAGACACATATTCGATGACCGCTGATTATACCATTTTACAAAGCAATACAACAACAACTTATTCCATGAAAACATATAGCGTGAATTCCTCGTCCTATTCGGTCACGCTTGATTCCATAACTGAAAACACTATAAAAGGTACATTTACCGGGAACTTTCTTGTAAATAAAGATGACGATTCGGATACTTTAAAAATAAGCGAAGGAGAATTTTTCCTGCAAAGAATAAGATAAACAACCAGGAATATTAATAAATTAAAAAGAGAGGCTGATCACATAAGACAGTCTCTCTTTTTTAATTATTGGAGTCGCCTGGAGGCGACAATATAATTATGCGTGGCGAGCCTGCCCTGCCTACCGGACAGGCAGGCTGACGGCAGTCAGGGACGCCTCGCACAGCATTGAATCAATATATCAATCAGCATTCCGTTTACCGTTTTATCAATTTTATACTCTTCCTTTTTCCTGCTGTATTTACCTGTAACCAGTAAATACCGGAAGGCAACTGCGTAACAGTAATATTTTTTGCATAATTGCCTTTTGATTGTTGCCATTTTTCCTGGTATACCGTTTTGCCGGACACATCCTGCATCTTCAATTCTATATAACCATTTACAGCGGCATAACCAGTAAGGCTATACGCTGCATCAGCAGGATTTGGATAAACAGTTATCTGATCCTGTGTGGATGTTTCATTTATGGCAACAATAGCGGAATAATGAATATCCCCTTGCAAGCTTGTTGCTTTAATTCTATAATACAGGGTTGTGCCACTTAAAGCTTCAGCAGAAATATCTGTAAAATAATATTGCTGCGTGTTACTCATTACATCTTGATGCCCGATAACATTGAAATGTATTTTGTCTGAAGATCTTTCTATATAAAATGTTTTTGAATCCGATACGTCATCTGCGAGCCATTGAAGATCAATACTGTTTTCTTTCCGTGTGCCCGTTAGCGTTATATTATGCAATGGCAAAACACCTGATTGGCGGTTGGCAATTGTTCTTACTAATAAACTGATATAAGCTGACTGGGTATATATGCCTGCTTCCGTTATTTCCCACGAGTCCTCATTCATCGTACCATTCCAGCCTGTATTCCATTCACGAAAACTTTTTTGTGGTGGTTGGTTCCCCGGTGGAGAAATAGAAGGGACAGAAAAGTCTTTATTAGGCCCTCCGGGAAGATAACCCGGTGCTGGTCCATATAGTGATGTAAAAACGTTATCCCATGGTGTTCCGTCTCCAAACCAGCCATGATAAAACTCATTTACACAGCTATCACCGCCATACGCGTACATATTCGTAAGCATTACCTTACCCATAGGATTTACACCATGAAACCAATGCAGGTAAGACTCTCCTGTTTCTGTATACAATCCTTCCTGGGATACATTAATACCAAAGGTTACAAAATCAAAATTGTCTAATCCTGCACTGGCTTTTGTTTCATTGCTTCCCCAGGTATACTGATCATCCGGCATCGATGCACGGTACAGATCAGTAGCATTGTTGTAGTCATTAATGCTCATGATATCATTTTGTGAAGCTTTTACAGTTAATATATTATTTACTACAGCAGCAGTTGCAGCCGGAATTTTTGTATAGCGCAACAATGCTCTTTGCAATGCCTGGTAATATGGCCCCCACCAGTGGTAAGCAATAGGTCTTGCGTTTGTATATGATACATCAAACACATCGCGATAAGTTGTATTACCCGTTGCTTCAAAAAGGTAAGCTGCTGCTGCAATCACTAACTCTCTTTGAGAATCCACGTTTGCATCAGCATCTCCGGAAACAATATTCTGATCATCACAGGTAGTTTCAAAAGTTGTGAAATTAGTCGTTGTAATTTTAGCCCTGTTCCATGCAGACTCAGCTCTTGAAAGCAGGTCATTACCATAAGTAGTCATAGCTGCATTGCCTAATAATTTATATACCATGGAAGCGAGGGCGAAATTTACCGCACCGGTGAGTGTAGCAGATGTACATTCCGGAACATAGTATCTCGGATTATTGTCTGTACTTGGTGGTGAAGCACCGTTGTAATTATCAGCTCCCAGCTTTAAAAAAAGACCACCGGTGCCAGTAGCATCCTGCATACGCGTTAGCCAGTCCAGTTCCCATTTTACCTCATCAAGTATATCAGGGATACCATTGCCAGATTCAGGTATGTTATAATCATCTGTAAAATATGATGGGTGCATACGGTATGTCTCTAACAGGTTGCATACAGGTGTAAGCGTAAAGGTGGTGTACTTATTAAAATCACCTGCGTCAAACCAGCCGCCATGTAGATCTTTGGCAGTAGCGGCATTGGTTTTATCCCATCTTGAACGGGCAGCGTAATCCTGGTTGGCTCCACTAAATGCTTCGGCATCTGCCCATTTCGCATCCGTATATGGCGGCTGCTTTGCAAAGTTTACCCGTTGATAAAAATACATGCGACAAGCCTGCTTCAAGACTTCCTTGTATACATCATTGCTTATTTCAAAACGGTAGGAACCTACATTATTCGTAACATCATAAATATAGTAAGAGCCCGGCATTGTTACCGTGCTGAAATCAAACCACCAGCCTCTATCGCCACTCTGAGCCTGCGTGTTGCCACTATTCCATACCGTGAGTGTGCCGGTAAATACCACAGCATCTGTTGTCCAGTTTCTTACCTGGTATTGATTGGCGCCTGTGCCGGGAGAAAAAGATTCAGATGCATTATAACCAACCTGCGGATCTACTATAACTGCTACTTTTTTACTACCGGGTAAATAACCAAACTGATCAATTTTAATATGCTTAGAAAAAGTGGCAGGTGGATGAGCCGCGGATTGCAGGCATATAAACAAGACGAGATTGAAGAGATAGCGGGATGGATTACACATAGCAGTCATTTTTGTTATTGAAAAGATGAACCTGCTCAAAGGAAGGAATGAGCAAAACGACAAAAATTATGCCGGGTGGTTTTGTATCATTGTGCATCTCTTATTCAAGTTGTTGACATTTGGCGCAATACACCCTTTTTATGTCGTTTTTACACAGCGTTCTTTCTACTGTTGCCTGTTAGCTTTGTATCATTATAACACTATAAAAATATTCAACAATGTCAAAACCGATTTACCCCTGCCTTTGGTTTAATGGGCAAGCCAAAGAAGCAGCAACATTTTATTGCAGTGTTTTTAAAAATTCAAAAATTACTACAGATACGCCAATGGTGGTGATGTTTGAGCTGAATGGCAGTACGTTTATGGGATTAAATGGCGGACCTCATTTTAAATTTAACGAAGCCGTTTCGTTTGTAGTAAACTGCGATACACAAGATGAAATTGATTATTACTGGAACAAGCTGACTGAAGGCGGTGAAGAAAGTATGTGCGGATGGCTTAAAGATAAATATGGTCTTTCATGGCAGATTATACCTTCCAACTTGGGCAAAATAATGAGCGATCCTACAAAAGCAGAGAGAGTGATGAAAGTAATTATGGGTATGAGAAAACTGGATATGGAAAAACTGTTAAATGCTTAAAAAAGTAAGACCTATAAGATTTTTGATCTTATAGGTCTTATATACTTTTGAAAACTTCATTTTAATGCGCCAGTGCTACTTTATCATTGCTGCGAGGTGCAGCTTTCTTTTGCCAGAAAAAGAAGACCAGGAAAAGAACGATAAGAATACCAGGGAAAGCAACCATTTTTGCAAGGGTGGCTTGTCCTGCAACAAGATCCAATTGATCACCGGTTAAGCCGGTAGCCGCAGTGGCTGCTTTATCTTTATCGATCCAACTTCCGATGATTGGCTGCCATATAGCGGTAGAGAACATTCCTACTCCCCCTATTATTGACATGCCAAGCGCTCCACTTAACGGAACACGTTGCGCAACTGAACCAACCATAGTAGGCCAAAAGAAACACACACCGATGGCAAAAAATATAGCGGCTACATAAGCCATTGTACCGGTTACAGTGCTGAACAGATATATTCCAATAGCTGCGAAAATAGCACCCATCAATAATACACCGGTTTGACCCAAGGCATGCGTAACAGGACCCCCAAAAAATCTTCCCACAGCCATCAGACCGGTTACCAGTGCTAATATCAGCATAGGGCTTGCACCACTCTTACTCATGATCAATCCTACCCATTGCTGCGGGCCAAATTCTGAAATGGCTGTAAGTGCCATGCATATAAAAAGGAAAATATAGGTTGGCGTAGCCATAGCCTTCAGATTTTCACCAACAGAAGTTGAAGCTTGTACTTTTGGTTTGGGGAAAGTTTTTCCAAAAAATAAAATTGCGTAAATCACTGTCGGGATCATTGTCACCCACATTTGCGCTTCCCATCCCATATTTCTGTCACTCATAAATTTTGAGATAAGGCTACCTACAACAATACCACCTGGAAACCACATGTGAAACCGGTTCAGCATCTTACTCATTTTATCGCCGGAATACATATCTGCAATCATGGGGTTACAGGCAGCTTCTGTACAACCATTACCAAAACCAATAAATAAGGTAGAAACAAGCAATATTGTGTAGCTGCTAGCGAAAATGGTGGTTAAGATACCAATAGTGTGCATTACAAACGCGATCTGCATAATTGTTTTAGGACCGATTTTGTAATAGAATAATCCACCGAGGATCATGGAAATGGGAAATCCTAAAAAGAACATGAAATTTATAAATCCCAATTGTTCTGCTGAAAGTCCGAATCGCGCTCCTACCAGTGGTAGAATACCAGCTCTTATAGAGAAAGTAAAAGCAGTTGTAATGAGGGCAAAGCAGCTTCCGTTAAATAAGGCACCTTTGTTAACGTTCTCGTTCATTGATACTGAGTTTAGTTGTTTTAAATAATGATATAGTAACAGAATATTCTGGAAATATAATGAAAAAATTGACTTATCCTCTTTCTATATAATTCTTATTATCAACATCGTTGTTTCTTGGTCCGTTAGGGGTTATAAAGGAGGCAGACAGTACAGGATAGTTACATTTTTTAAAACTGCTGCCATGCAAAAAAAATTATATTTACATCAAATGTTCACATATGTCTTCTATCAGCCGTCGTTCATTTATTTCAACTACAGCCATAGGTGCCGGAGCTGCTGTTACTTTACCTGTAGTACCAGCATTGGCATCGTCTCCTAAAGAAAACTGGCAATGCGTGCACAATACATCCAGCCTTCAAACTACCATATCAATGGATGGATTACTAAAGCCAGTAACCGTTTTACAAATTGCAGATACACATATCAGTTGTGATGATGAAAGTGATAGGCCTTACGAAATATACAGTGCCAGAATGAACGCGGCATTTAAACAACCGAAACATTATAAAACGGGTGAGCCTACCACTACCATGAATTGTTTTAAGGACCTGATGAAACTTGCAAAAGAAGAAGGTGTAGACATGATAGCATTGGTAGGAGATCTTGTAAACTATCCTTCGGCTACTGCTGTAGAATTTGTAAGAAGCGAAGTTACTGCTACAGGCATTCCTTATATGTATACTGCCGGCAATCATGATTGGCATTATGAGGGAATGAAAGGATCTGCAGATGAATTGCGAAAAGAGTGGTGTGAAAAAAGATTAAAGCCATTATATACAAGTGAGCATTTTTTATTTTCTTCAAACATAGTCGGCGGCATTAATATGGTAATGATTGATAACTCTACTTACCAGGTAAATGAAGCACAATTAGATTTCCTGCGCAAACAATTGGCAAAGCCCGAACCTGTAGCATTGTTTGTTCATATACCATTGTATCTTTCTTCTATGAAAATTTGTTGCGGACATCCTAAATGGGGAGCAGCAGTTGATAAAAATGATGAAATAGAACGTCGCGAAAAATGGCCGGCGGCTGGCAATAATGCAGCAACCATTGCTTTTGTAAAAGAAGTTATGAAAGCACCAAAACTCGCAGGCGTGTTTGCAGGTCATTGGCATCAATACTATACCATCGCACAAAAAAATATTACGCAACACCTGGCGCTGCCTGGTTTTAATGGACAATACAGGCTTATTCGTTTTCAACCATTCGAAGTCATCGCATAATTATTTACATCATTTTTTACCACATAGGAACATAGAATCATAGGAAAGCGTAATCTAATTTTTCCTTATACCCTATACCTCAAACCATAAACTTTTCTCATCTATTTTTCTATGTTCCTATGTGGTTAGTTGTATTTACCCATAATGGGCAGTAAATTCTACAAAAAAGGCACATCTGAAGCCGTTTTTAAAGCGGAAACAACTGTTGGCATTTTATTTTTACTATAAGACTTAGTTTCTAACTTAAAACATATTTATTATGACTACAGTTATCAAAACAAGTTTTGTATGCGCTGCAGGTATAGCAGCAATGATGTATATAAGTGCATGTAACAGCGAATCTTCTTCAGATAATACAGCAACAACCGTAGCACCTGCAAATGCAGATAAAACGGCTGATGCAAATGTTGATAAACCAGCGCCTGCAAAGAAAAAAGGAAAAGCTACAGTAATGCTCAGCAAAACAAACGGGCTTAAAGTTGAAAAGGATAAAAACGGTATTTATACCAATGCGGAAGTAATGCCTGAATATCCAGGCGGTGAAGTTGCATTATCCAACTTTGTGGAAAACAATATTGAATATCCACAAAATGCAGTAGATGCTAATACAGAAGGCACCGTTAATGTTTCATTTGTAGTGGATGAAAAAGGAAAAGTTGTAGAACCTATGACCATCGGAAATAATCCGGGAAACGGATTGGGTGATGAAGCAGTAAAAATAGTAAATAAGTTTCCTGAATGGAAACCTGGTACTGTAAAAGGCAAAGCAGTAAAAACAAGACTTACGCTGCCTATTACATTCAAACTGGCGGAATCTTAAAACCAATAAGAACATCAATAACAGGCGCGGCATGTATGTCGCGCTTTTTTTGTTAATCACGCACATTCTCAAATCCATACAGCGACCGCTTTTCGTAGATTTATTGCATTAAAAAAAAGCTATATGGAAAGAAAAATTTACAATCCTATTCAGAAAGATACCGTGGTATTTTTAAAAACAAGTGATGATACCAATGGCGAATGCACATTAGTAGAAGTAACACTTGCAGATGGTGGTGGTGTAGGGCTGCATTATCACAAAACCTACAGCGAGCATTTTTCCTGTATAGAAGGAGAAGTGCAGGTGAAGCTGGGAAACAGCCTGCAATCGCTTACGCCGGGTCAATCAGCAACGGCGCTTCCGAATGTATATCATCTGTTCCGTAACAGAAGTGGTAACCCCTGCAGGTTTACCGTTGAATTAAAACCTGCCAGCCGGGGATTTGAACAATCATTACAAATCGGTTATGGGTTAGCGTCAGACGGGTTGTGCAAGCCTAACGGATTTCCTAAAGACGGATTGGCGCTTGCATGGTTGTTCCAGGTAAGTGAGAGCAACCTCCCTGGATGGATGAGTATTTTTGAATGGATATTACGCAGCAGGGCTAAAAAAGCCCAGGCAAAAGGCATTGATAAAAAGCTGATAGAAAAATATGTTCGGTTTTAGTGTTCGGTTATGCCGTAATAATCTTTTAGCCATTCGCCGTATTTGAACAATTCATTATCACCCAACGGTCGCCCGTAAACGATAAAACGTGCAATTTCTCCTCTGAAAGATTCTACACCCGGATGTTGAATAGCATCCCGCTCCTGCCCTATCGACAACATAGAACCATCTGCTTTGGTATTTACAGGAACTGTACTTCCTGCATTGGCGCTGGATAGATCATTGATAAAAAGTTCCACCAATGCAGTTTTATTTCCCTTCTGCATTCTTCCTACTAACAGGTAATATTTGGAGGTGTCGAGCGGCATAGTGCTGGTTATACGTTGATTATTATTATCCCATCGCCCAAAAGTTATTCCGTTGCGGGCGCCGGTCCATAAAAAGTTTTCATCTGTAAAGCCTGCCCAGAAACCTTCGTAATTACCACCATTTTTCAATGATCCAAAAAAAGAATTTACATCCCGTAATTCTCCTTTTTGCGTATACGGACGAACGATAGCAATCCATGTAAAGCCACTACCGTTAATCAATGAGTCGAAAGCGGTTTCACTACTGTTTAATAATTCCTGTTGCAAAAATATTATGCTGTTGTGCTCATTCAGCGCTTTCACTTTTTCAACCAATTCTGGTCTTCCGGAACCAGCTACCGCCCTGCCTTCGTCTCTTTTATTAAATACTTTTATGGGGCTATTGAAAGCATTATTTTGCCAGGCACTAACCTTATTACCGTCTTCAGTTATAACACCTGCATCCGCATTCAAATCAACCAGCAAAGCATTTGTGGCAAGCGCAAAACTTTTTTGTCTTTTGGGCGGTTGACTCAGACTCACTTCAAATGATAACAGCAACCATATAGTATAAAATAAAATGCGATGCATCAATATTGTTTTGGCTCAATATAAGCCATCTTATTAAAGCCAAAAAATAATACCGGCAACATGGGGCAAGCTCTATGATAAGTGTGGGATACTGTCCTCAGCTTGCTCCGCAAATGCATGACAGCGCCGTTAGAACACATAGCAAGCCGACATACCGGCCATTGCCTTCTTATTATCAAGATTGATGGATCCAAAAACACATTTATTGTCTCCGTAATTGACTATTCCACTTCCTGAAAACAGCGGATACCCTAAAGAATCTAATGAAAAATAAGATGGACATAGTTGGCGATACCCTGTCTGGTCTTTCAGCGATGCCGTAGCCGATTCGCAATTGGCAAAAGACAGCTTATCTACAAGTTGTATGGAAGACAAATCGGCATAGATTTCTCTGTCAATACAAAATTTTATCCATTGCTCATCCAGGAAAATATCGCGGGGTATGTTGAGGTATTGATACGCATCATCCCTTGAGCTGAGCTTTACAGGAAAGTAATCCTGGCAGGGAATTTTTGCCCAGTCAATCGTAAGCAGGTAACCCACTGCGAAATAAACATCGCCGTTCTGCGTGGTATCCATACTAACAGCAGTGTCTTTTATATGAGCAGTAAAGTAGGCATCGGGCATTGCATTTTTGTCTTGCAGCAATTGCTTCCAGAGAGTGATATATGCTTTTACCAGGCTATCACTGTATAAAATGGGGCTTTTGTAAGGTGGAGTAATTTGTATATCACAACTACAGGTGGTATCTGCATTAGAAGATGGCATACCATCGTCTTTACGACTGCATGCTGCGAAGGCTAACATCAAAACCGGAAGCAATACATAGTGTAAGCGCATACGATCGTTTTTCTGCTGACCTGAACCTACTCTTAAACGTTGCATTTTTCAAAAGGTTTTTACTATTGTAAAGCTATTCGTTTGAAACTAAAAACATTCACAGCAGGCTTGCAATTATTCAGGTGGCTTTACGTTGTAGCCAAAGATATTTTACAGAATCTATAATCAATTAGAGAAAAAAGCAGTTTTTTTGCTGAAATGATCAACACACAAAGACTAATAACCTTCTGTGCCCTTTTCGGCGTGCTCCTTTTACAAGGATGCTTTGATGTAGTTGAGCAGGCAACACTTCATGCAGATGGCTCCGGCGATTTTCAACTGGTGCTGAACCTTAGCAGGAGTAAAACAAAAATCAATTCCCTTTTGAAAATGAAAACGGTAAACGGTCACCCCGTGCCCACCCGTGAGGAGATCAGTAAAAAAGTAGCAGATCTTGAAAAAAAACTCCAGCAAACCAGTGGCATCAGCAATGTAAAAACCAGGCTCGATTTTGATAATTATATTGCCACGCTTACCTGCTCCTTTGATAAAGTTAGCAGCCTCAACAACGCCATAAAAAGTATCAGTGGAAAATCCGATACGCAACAAAAGGGTCTTGAAAAAAGCTATGATTACGATATAGTAAATAAGGTATTTAGCCGTCTTAATAAATTTGAATTGAAAAAAGAATACGATAAAATGAGCAATGCCGATAAAGAAGTTTTTGCCACCGCAAATTATACCGGCATATTCAGGTTTGAAACTGCTGTTAATACATTCAGCAACCCGGATGCTAAATTATCTGCAGATAAAAAAGCCATTATGCTGAAAGAAAATGTGCTGGATGTTATTATGAACAAAAAACAAATTGAAAATAAAATAACCCTCAGTAAATAATCTCATGAAAAAATACATTTTTACCATTGCATTGTATTGCTTCGCGGCAGCAGCTTACACTCAAAGCAACATCCCATCTAATGCTTCTTTAGTAATAAAATATTATGGGGCACATCTATCCAACAGTATGCCCATAAAAAAGATAGACTCTTACAACTTCATAAAAAACAACCTGTTCAAAGAGCTAAAGATAGACAGTGTTCATTCCCTTGAAAATACAGGGATTGACTTTGAAAAAGATGTATCTCAATACATGGTAATGGAAGATTCATCCATGAGCTTTGTAACATTGTTCAGCATTCGCAATACCAGTCAATTTTTGCAATTGGTAAAACACAGTTTTGATACGGAGATCATAACAGAAAAAAAGAATGGACTTGAATTGCTGACCATTGCCAATGATAAATACCTTGGCTGGAATGATAAACAGGCTGTACTTGTGTATACACGTTATACAAAGCCAAACAATTATTATTACAGTGGGCCTGTTGCTGATACAACTACAACAGTTATGGTAGATAGTGCGCAAAGTATACCGCCACCTCCCGTTATAGAAGAAGTGCCTGCAGAGGAACCGGTAATTGAAAAACCCAAGACCATCAAAAAAGGCAAAGCAAAGATCAACAGTAAAAATAAAAGTAAGAGCAAAAAGAAGGCAACCAAAAAAGCAGCGCCTAAAGAAATAGAGGAAGAACAAGCACCTGAAGCAACAGATGATATGGCGCAGTATGACACTACAATTGTTGCTCCGCCAGCAGTAGATTATGTTGATACCATAGAAAATGCGAAGAGAGAAAATTGGTATAAAGAACAGGAAGAGTACATTAAAGGCAAACAAAAATTTATAGCAGACAGTATCATACAAACTGCGTTTACTGTCAACGTTAGTCCTATCGAAAATGATATCAGCTATAAAAAAGTAATTGATCCATCATCACACATAAGCATCTGGCTTAACTACGACAATTTTATCGGCAAAATGGGTTCTTACTTTTGGGGAGGATATGGCTATAACAGTTATAATGCTTTGGCCGGTGTAGGCAATGCTACTGATAACAGTAATTTCAAAACAGGTATAAACCTGTATTTTGATAAAGACAAAATGCGGCTCGAGCAAAAGTCGTACTCACCTGATGCCGGGGTAGCTAATCTTGGAAAAGAAATTTACCACAGCAAACAGCAAAAATCACTTGCAGGATATATAAACCCTGATCATATTGCTTATTTGTCCGCATCTATCAATACAGAGGCTTTAGCCAACTATTATTACAGGGTTATAAGACAATACCTCAACAATATGCCCTACACCAGGAATTATGCTGACATGATAGATGTATATATAGATTTTCTTGAAATAATGATTGATGAAAAAGCGCTTTCTGAACTGGCTCCTGGTAACATGGTTTTTGTGTTGCATGATATGAAGACAAAAACAGTTACTTATAAAGATTATACATACGACGATAATTTTAAGCAAACGGAAGTTGAGAAAACCAAACAGGAATTATCTCCCAACTTTACTTTTGCCATGGAAACTAAAAAACCGGGCTTTATGGAAAAGCTGGCCAAGCTTCCATTAAAGTATGCAGAAAAAGAGAAGTTCAATTACAAGGACAGAGGCGGTTATTATGAGTTTGTTTTTGACGAAGGGAAATATCCGCTCAGCAGTTTGTATTTTATGGTAAAAGATAATAAACTTATTATCACCACATCTAAAGAAACCATTGATTTAACTATCAAAAACGGGAGCTATTCTATTAATGGAGATCTTAAAAAATCAATTTTTAAAAACAATTATTCTGCAAGAATTGATACAAAGAGATTACTGCAGCAAATAGGGCCTGAATTGAGTACTGAAGTAAACAGGCAGATCAGGAAGTATTTGGAAGATAATCTGGGCGATGTAAAGATGGAAAGCAGGTTAAAAGATGAGATGATACAAACAACCGCTACCATGAATATTACCGGCGAGCATAGCAACAGTTTTGAATTCATTTTTAATATGCTGGACTCCATCAATAAGATAATGGAGAACAATAAGAAAGAAAAAGAAGAAAAAGTTTATTAATGAAGAAAAAGCATTGGGCATTACTTATATTATGTTTGCTGCTTTTGCTTGGTTATGTAAAACTTTTTTATAAAACATATAGCGAAGACGCTGTTGCTGCAAGCGCTGATAATATTGGTGCGCTGGATGTGAAGCGGATTACCAATACCATTATCTGGAACTATATTACCACGCCTTCTCAATGGAAAATTGGTTCACTGTTGTCTACTTCCGACAAAGTTGATTGGGATGATATGGTTACAATTCCCGACTATATTTTTGTATTCCATGCTAAAGATCAACCGATGAATGCCTGGTATACGGTTTTGCAGGTGAAAGACGAAAAAGATTTTGAAAAAGGATTGCAGCAGTTTGGATTTGAGAGAAGAGAAGGAAGCGAAGAATTCTTTTCAAAAAAATATGGCATTGAATACATAAGAAACGGCGACAGGTTGCTGGTTGGAAATATGGCTGTAAACGACAAGCAATACATAAGAAAGGTTGCTGACGAACTCTTTGCTAAGAAAAACTATGTGAGCAAGCAAACACTTGATAAAAATATCAGTGCAGCCAGCCATTTTGCATTTCAATATACCGGTAATGATGTCATCAGCGGAATAGTAGCATCTGCAAACTTTGATAAAAACACTGTTAGCGTTAACGTTGATATTAGTACTATCAAACCATTTACATTTCAATCAAAAACGTTTAACTATAGTTCAACATCTCTGCTGAGTATAGCCTTTACACAACCTCCTGCTGAAGCGTATGCTTTTCTCACAGATTCGGCTAAATCGCGTGCTTCCAGGCTATTAAACTTTCAGCTTGATTCGCTGTTGCGGCCAGACAATAAGTATTACCAACTGGACTTACCTGCAATCATTACCCGCGCAGACTCTGCCATAAGTTATGAATACGATAAAGATTTTAACCAGGTTGAAAAAGTAGTAGTAAATAATGTGCAGGAACCATCATTCAATTTTTCTATTACAGGTGACAGTATACAGCATATATACGATTATTGGAAAAGCAGCCAGCAACTGGAGCAAACAGTAGCCGGCGATCTGTTTACACCCATACCTTTTGTAAAATCGTATTGCTCGTTGCCCCGAATACGCTGATCATTGCTGACAAAAAATATACTCAACCGGCAAGAGATAGTATTGTTAAAAGCATTTTTTTGCTTCATAGCATGTTATCTAAAATTCCGGAACCGTTATTGAAATATGTGCCTGATGCTGTAAGCAATGCTATCAAAAACATGGAGTCTGTACATATAGAGGCTGATGCATCAAAAGAAAAAATTCATATCAACGCTCTGTTTACAAAAAAGAAGAATGATCTGCCGTTGATCAAATGGTAAAACATGAGCGCTCAAACGAGGAGGGTTTATTAATAAATAATCCCTTTATTGAACGAACCATTGTTTGCCTCAAGCCGGCGGACCCGCCCGACTGAACGTCGTTCGGGCGGGCTTCGTATCAGCTTTATATTATTTAAAAACCCAACAATTCAGACAGATAATATTCAATGTTCAGTATGATTTTTAGGAGTAGTAAAGCGGAGAGTGTGCAGCTCGGATGAGCTCAAACCAATAGGGTTTGCAGCGGGGCGATACTGCACGGCAAACCCGGAGGGTTTCGTCGGAGGGTTTAATTTTATGAATGCATCTCGTATATATACGTTCTGTATACATAAATGAAGTAGCGGTTATCGCCTATGTGCTTTATATAAAACCTTTTCTCTTTTTGTTCAACATTATTTACAGCATCCATCGTTCTGAAACGGTTAATACTGCAATGTTTGCCAATAAAATATTGTTTCAGTTCAGTTGTATAAGCTAAGGCTTCTTCACAATTTTCATACAGCAGGTCAATCTCTGAATAATCGGGAATAACCATCGCCAGGTATTGCTCATCTGCTGCATTCAGATGCCGAATGGCTTTTTCAGCAGCCATGTCTGACATACTGGTATCTTTTACTTCAGTTGCACCACATATAGGAAGAGATCGTGATAGTTTTATTGCAGCCGCAGAGTCGTTGGAAAAAGATGCCTGCACATGAGGCTCCGAATTATTACACGCTTGTATAATAAAAATACATCCAACAACAGTTGCTATCTTCCATTTCTTTACCTGCATGTTTTAGTTCCTGGGTTATTTTTAGGGTTCACAATATGAAGGCTGATTTTATACCAGCACTGCTTCTTTATTATACTTGCTTCTGTATTCAACCGGCGATAACCCTGTGATTCGTTTAAACACAGTTCTGAAGGCTTTCACATCAGAATAGCCAACTTCATACATCACTTCATTAATATTTTTTCTTCCCGTTTCCAGGTTCTTTTTTGCCGCTTCAATTTTTACACGTTGTATATATTCCGTAACCGTATTACAGGTTGCTTTTTTAAACCTGCGCTCCATATTTCTTCTGCCCAACGCAAGCATAGACGCTAATTGGTCTACCGTAATTTTTTCGGTAAAATTGTTCTCAATAAATTCCTGCGCTTTTTTTACAGGCTCATCTTCATGCGTTTTTTGTCCTTCAAACATAATAAAAGGGGATTGACTGATCCGGTCAATATCAATCATAAAACGCTTGGCTATTATTACGGCAACATCTCTGCCTGCATATTTTTCAATAACGTATACCAACAGGTTTACAAATGAATAAGCACCACCACTGGTATAAATGCCATCCTCTTCCGTCATTATTTTATCATCCACCAAATTCACTTCGGGGAAGAAGGTTCTGAAATCGTTGGCTGCTATCCAATGTGTAGAGCATTGTTTGCCATTGAGCAATCCTGTTGAAGCAAGAAAAAAAGAGCCGATACACAGGCTTAATACTTCCGTACCTTTCTTATAGTGGTCAATGATCCAGGGAACAAAAGGATGGTTTTGACTCATTATTTCATCCGGGCTTCCGTATATAGCAGGAATAATAATCAGGTCCGTTTTGCCAACATCTTCTATCAATACATCCGGGTTAATTGTAAATAATCCATTACGCTGGCTGGTTTCCCTTGCCAGCCCCACCAGTTGAACCTTAAATAAGGCAGGTTTACCCATTTCTGTTCTTACGGAGTTCACCTCATTAAAAATCTGGTGGCAACCTTCTATGTTAACCATGCTGGTGTGTCCCTGCGGAATAAGAATGGATATATGTTTCATATGAGCGCTGATTGACTTAACCTTTAAACCTTATCTATAATAAAACAAATATAAGGTATATACCTGTCGCAATCAACCCTTCAAATTGGCATATTCACACCCCCCCGCAGCTAAACTTTGATTGTACGTTTGCACTATGAGTCATCGCATTTCAACGCTATTTACCACAGGATTTCAAATTACATCTTATATGGAACAGGATATTATTGCTGAATACAACAGCACAGCGCAGGATCTTTCAACAATGATTGATGAATTTTCGCAGCAACAAATCAACAGTATTCCTTACGATGGAAGCTGGACAGCCGCACAGGTAATTATTCATGTTACAAAATCCAATAATTCTATAGCGCAGGCATTAACGTTAGAAGCAAAAGAAGCCCACAGAAAACCAGATGAACGGGTAGAAGAATTAGAAAACATTTTTATGAATTTCACCATCAAATTAAAATCGCCCGATTTTATTATACCTGCACCTGGTATGTATAAGAAAGAAACTGTAATTGCTGAGTTAGATCAATCCATCGTTCAATTAAAAAGCCAAAGTGCCAAAGCTAATCTTTCAGGTGCTATCAGGCATCCGGCTTTTGGTAATATTACCAAACTGGAGCTTTTACATTTTGTAGTATACCATACCAAACGGCATATACACCAACTGGAGAAAATTTACGGGTTGATAAAAAACATTTAACTTAAGCCGTCGAAATTATTAAGCAATAAAAGAAATTCAACAATACGGTTTATCAGCATGGAGATTATTGTACAGCATGGTCAGCAATATAACAACGCTACAGTACATACGTTCAGTAAAAAACAACGGTTTTTCCTGATCCTGATGTTGGGTGCATTAAATACTATTACACCCTTTTCAATAGACATGTATCTACCGGGGTTTAAACAAATAGCCACTGAGTTGGATACCACTTCGGCTAAAGTAGCGCTGTCTGTTTCATCTTATTTTCTTGGATTTGCGTTGGGGCAAATTATATATGGCCCGTTGCTTGACAGGTTCGGCAGAAAGCGGCCCATGTACATAGGATTGACTTTATATATACTCGCCACGCTTGCCTGCATCAGCTCTCAAAACCTTAATATGTTGTTGTTCTATCGTTTTATACAGGCGCTGGGTGGTTGTGTATCGTCTGTAGCAGCAATGGCAATGGTGAGCGATTTTTTTCATGCTAAAGAAAGCGCAAAGATCATATCACTGCTTGTATTAATACTGGGCGTGTCTCCACTATTGGCACCAACGGTGGGAGGGTTTATTGTATCGGGACTTGGATGGCATTGGGTATTTGTTTCATTAGCCGTTATTGTGCTGCTGATATTGTTACTCACATTTTTCTTTTTGCCCGAAGGGCATCAGCCCGATCCATCTGTTGATTTAAGACCCAAGCCCATCATAAACGGGTTCAAAAATATTTTGCTGGATCCCAGGTTTTACATTTTTTCTTTGGCAGGCACATTTTCTTTTGCAGGTCTGTTTGTATATGTAGCAGGTTCTCCTGCCATATTTATGGATGGCTTTCACTTAAGCGCTAAAGCTTATGGAGGCGTTTTTGCTTTGTTATCTGTAGGATTTATCGGAGGCAGCCAGTTAAACCATATTTTAACCCGCAGATTTTCGAATCAGGATATTCTGCTCACTGTAATAGTGTTTCAGGTTTTAACTGCCGCTGTTTATTTTACAGGTGTACTCAACGATTGGTATGAGTTAACGGGAAATATTATTTTCCTGTTTCTTCTATTGCTCTGTGTAGGTCTTACTTACCCTAATGCTGCGTCTGTAGCAATGGCTCCATTTTCAAAAAATGCGGGTAGCGCCTCGGCATTACTGGGCTTTATACAAATTGGCGTTGGCGGAATTATTTCTTCAGGCGTAGGAATGTTTGGTAATAAAGGCAGCTTATCTACATCGCTGATTATGCTGCTTTCTTCCGGCATTGCATTGATCATTTTGCTTATTGGAAAAAAATTCATACTTGTGAATACAAATAATTAATGAGTGATGCTAACGGCTATCAACAATAGTTGTATATTTATATTAGCACCTGTGAACTGTGAAAAAATTACTATCTCATCCATACAGCAAACCTTCATCCTTCATAAAAAAAGTCGCAATTTCACCCTTACAATGTCGCAAATGCAACCCATGCAACTAAAAGGTTTCATTTAATTTTATACCCGAAACGTTGCATAAATATGAGAAGGGATGTATTTCAGGCCATTGCCGATCCAACACGCAGAGAGATCCTTAACATGGTTTCGCACCGGTCATTAAATATTAACAGCGTTTCTGAAAATTTTGATGTAAGCCGCGCAGCCATTTACAAACACATTAAAATATTAACAGAATGTGGGCTGATCATTATTAAACAAGCGGGGCGGGAGCGATATTGCGAAGCCAGACTTGATAAGTTGAGTGAAGTATCGGAATGGATAGAAAAATACCAACAATACTGGCAGTTCAAATTCAATACACTTGAAAAAGTATTACACCAACAAAAGACAAAAAGAAAATCAACAAATCGAAGTCACTAAAAATAGCCGATACTTTTTTTACAATAACCTTTATTTATTCATTATAAAAATACCAACATGACTATCACTCCCTATCTTAATTTTCCAGGCACTACTGAAGAAGCTTTTAATTTTTATAAATCAGTATTTGGCGGAGAGTTTGCCATGCTGCAACGTTTCAGTGATACGCCTCATGGAGACAGTATGCCTGAAAGCGACCGCAATAAAATAATGCATGTTTCTCTGCAGGTTGCACCGGGTTATTTTTTAATGGCTACAGATGCCACAGAGGGAATGGGCTTTAAACTCACCATAGGCAATAATTTAAATATTGCTATAAGCCCGGATAGTAAAGAAGAAGCCACCCGATTATATAATGGGCTTTCAGCAGGTGGTAAAATAGAGATGGAGTTACAGGATACTTTCTGGGGTGCATATTATGGTGCTTTTACTGATAAGTTTGGTATAAAGTGGATGATTAATTACACGCAAAATTCATAACCGTTTTCTTTTCTTCATCAATAATAATCTTAACTATACTATTATGAAAAAGATTTTAAAGATCATCGGGTTTATAATCCTGGCAGTGATCTTATTTGTAGTGATTGCAGGCCTGTTTATTTCTAAAGACTATCATTTTGAAAGAGACATTACTATTAATGCACCAAGAGAAAAAGTGTGGAGTAATGTAAACACATTACATGGCATGCATAAATGGAATCCTTTTATTGAGGCGGATCCTAATATACAGATCACTTATGGAGGACAGGATGGCACTCCAGGAGCTACGTATGCATGGAAAGGTAATAAGGATGTAGGAAGCGGCGTTCAAACCATTTCGAAAGTAGAAGCACCTTCAAAAATAGATACCCATCTCCATTTTATTGAGCCATTTGAAAGCGATGCCGATGCCTTTTTGAATCTCGCAGATGTTTCCGGTGCAACAAAAGTTACCTGGGGATTTGATATGAAATACTCCTACCCTATGAATGTAATGAAGCTGTTTGTAAACATGGATGAAATGATGGGCAAATCATATAATTCGGGGCTTACCAAACTCAAAGCACTCAGCGAGGCTAATTAAATCTGTAACTGAAATCTTTTATACCTATCAGGCTTGCCTTAAAGCCAGAAGGAAGATATTTTACCTAACATTCTATACACTATTCAACAATGAAAAAAATAAACATTATTTATTGGATCGTTACCGGAATTCTGGCGGCTATGATGATGATGAGTGGTATTTTTAATGCTATGGTTAATGCGCAATCAATAGAAATGATTACAAAACATCTTGGCTATCCTGAATATTTCATCCGCTTTGTAGGCATAGCAAAAATACTGGGGGCCATTGCATTGGTTGTACCAGGATTTCCACGCATAAAAGAATGGGCTTACGCGGGTTTTGTATACGATTTAACAGGTGCGCTTTATTCCAGCATTTCTGTAGGTGATCCGGCAAGTGCCTGGGCACCTTTATTCATTGGCTTTGCTTTGATTGCGCTTTCTTATATCTATTATCATAAAAAACTAAAAGCAACGGGAGCAGCTAAATAAGAGTCATTGGTATTTTCTACACAGCATTATATGCTTAAGACTGCTTAAAATTTTGCAGGATGATTGAAGTGTTTAAAACGAATGTTGAGAACCAACAACAGGCAGATGTACTTCTTAAAGTTGTGCACCACAGTTTTGTTGGTTACAGGGCAAATTTTGATCTGTCTGACTGTGACCGTATTCTCCGTATTCAATCAACTAACGGTGCAGTGCAGCCGCAATTAATAATCGAGCTTTTAAAAGAACACGGCTTTGAAGCAGCGGTTTTACCAGACGAAATTACTACCACAAGCAGGCAGAGCCTGGTGAGGATATAATGAGGCCTGCGTAAGAATTTATCAAATCCGAAAGACAAATTTTTACGGAGATATAATTAGAGCAGTTTTACGTAAAGCTTAGTATTTCTACTTTTTTGGGAGCAGTTTGCCCGATTTTAATAATTATTTCCACTTATATTTTATAATCATTTCCACGAATTGAATATTTTTTTCGGCAAGCGGTTTATTCCGATCGGTAGAAAGCTGGAATTGCACTGATAAAATAAAGCGCTGATTTTTTAGTTTTGTAGGACAAATTCTATATTAATGAAAGTACCCATAAGACTACCGGATGAGGAACTCAGACTAAGGGATCTTATGTCGTATGAGATTCTCGACACCGCGGAAGAAAAAGAATTCAATGACCTTACTACATTGGCTGCGCAGATCTGCGGTTGCGAAATAGCCGCCATAACATTTATTGATGCAGACCGCCAATGGTTCAAAGCAAAAAGAAATGTTGTGGTACAGCAGGCACCCAGGGATTTTACTTTTTGCGGGCATACCATTTTAGAAAACAAAGTAATGGTAGTAAGCAATGCAAAAGATGATGATCGCTTTTTTGATAACCCACAGGTAATGGGTGGTATAGGCATAACTTTTTATGCAGGCGCTCCTATTATTTCTTCTGCTGGTTTTGCTTTGGGCACTATATGCGTAATAGATAAAAAAGAAAAAGAGGGTTTAACGCCGGAACAGGAAAATGCGCTGAGAATTATAGCATCTCAAATTACCAGCCTGCTTGAACTCAGAATAAAAAACAAGCAGGTTCTTAAAAAATCCGAAGCATTAATAAAATCCGAGAAGAAAGTAACGCTTCTCAATATGGAATTACAGGAAGAGAAAAATAATCTTATTGCTGTTGAATTGCACGAGAATTATGCTCAAACACTTACTGCCATCAAACTGTATATAGATTTCGCTCAACAGTCAAAAGATATTGCAGATGTATTTTTAGATAAATGCAAGGAACGGTTGCTGGCTGTTGTGGAAGAATTAAAAAACCTGTCAAAAACCATTTATCCAACTACCTTACAAAATGCCGACTACTATTTATTAATAGACAGCCTGGCCAAGCACTATACAGAAGAGTTTAATATTGATGTAGAGTTTTATCACGACAGGCGTCTCGAAAACAATGATCCTAAAACGGGTATAAAAGTGTACCGCATTGTAGAGCAGCAATTAAAAATTGCTAAGAATACAGGGGCAACCAATGTAAAAATAGAACTAAGACAAGGGAAAAAATTATCGCTCGTATTTAAATACAACAGCAGCGCAGAACATATAGATATTGAAAAGGAAATGCTGTTCAGCAATGTAATTGCACGTCCTGATCTTTTGAATGGCAAGACCACTTATAGAAAAGATAAGGAAGGATTAAACATTGTGGATATAAAGATCCCGATGATATAACTACGCTTTTGACCAGTGAGACAGCTCACTCCTATCGTATAATTTTTAGCAGTGCATGGTTTTATATTCCATGCACTTTTTATTTTGTGCTATACATAGCGTTGATGCTATTGGTGCTGTGCTGGCGTCCCTGACTGCCGTCAGCCTGCCTGTCCGGTAGGCAGGGCAGGCTCGCCAGGCAAGTATTTGTTGTTGCCTCCTGGCGACCACAAAAAAAGGCGCCGGGACGGCGCCATTAAGGGTGGTTTATCATTAAGGAACTAGTTAAATAAAAATTTAGATGTTCTTTCAGGACGATCCTACTTTTTTATTCTTCTATGGATTTAAGATTTCAATTTATACAAAAATTTGATGCTATGCTATTCCTGTTTTTTTGCAACCGTTCTTACATTGGTTGTTCCTCCACCATCAAGCGTTAAATTTACCTGCTTATTGGTTTTCCAGTTGCCTCTTGTAAAATCAGGCACATCAACGGTGCGTGATTTATTGGCAACAGAATTTTCGCTGAGCGGTGCAATGGAGCTCCACAATGCGCCATCATACACATCCTGATCAAGCGGCAATCCATTACGTAAACAATCTATCAGTCTCCAGTCCATCATAAAGTCCATTCCTCCATGTCCACCTATCTGCTTTGCAATTTCACCTACGCGTTTGGCTATAGGTGGAGTATACTTATCATACAACGCTTGTAATTCTTCCGGCTTTATCCATTCGTGCCCAAATGCAATTCTTTCCGGCTCAGGGTATTTACTGGCAATACCTTTGGTGCCACTTACCAAATGAATACGTGAGTACGGTCTGGGCGAAGTAACATCATGCTGTAGCATGATTGTTTTTCCTTTATTGGTGCGGATTATAGAAGTATTAATATTTCCACTATATGGCTTACCTACAAATTCATTATAAAAAGGATCTTCGGCAGCCTTTTGTTTGGCCATTGCTCCCATCATAAAATCGTTGGATGACATAGAAACCATATGATCCATTTTATCTCCACGGTTAATATCAAGACACTGGGCTATAGGTCCTAAACCATGCGTAGGGTATAGATTACCGTTACGATTGGCGTTCTGGCGCAACCGCCACATATCTGAATAACCATTTTTCTTAAAATTCGATTCCAGCAAATCGTGCAGGTATGCTCCTTCTACATGTACAATTTCTCCAAACATGCCATTACGTACCATGTTCAATGTAAGCAATTCAAAAAAATCATAACAGCAGTTTTCAAGCATCATGCAATGCTTCTTTGTTTTCTCAGAGGTTTCTACCAGTTCCCAGCATTGATCTAATGTAACGGCAATGGGTACCTCAGATGCGGCATGTTTGCCATTCTTCATCGCATATACTGCCATCGGAGTATGCAGGTGCCAGGGAGTACATATATATATCAGGTCAATCTCGTTGCTTTCGCACATGGCTTTCCAACCTTCTTCGCCGGTATATTCTTTGGCTTTGGGAAGCCCATTATCAGCCAATATTTTCTGCCCCACCGCTAAACGTTCAGGACGTTTATCGCACAAGGCTTTTATTTCAACACCATCAATAAAAGAGATACGCGTAACGGCTCCGGGTCCACGATTTCCTAATCCTACGAATCCAATACGAACCTTGTCTATTTTAGGAGCAGCGTAACCACTCATATTAAATCCAGGCGCTGGTAAAGTATTTGCATGAAAATCTTCAATAGCCTGATGTGCATTTACGGGGAGATTTGAAACGATGGCGCCTGCGCCAAGCGTAACATTGCGGATAAATTTCCTTCTGTTTGAACTCATTAAAAAAATGTATTTGCTAATATCCTTAATTTGATTGAGAAAACCTTAAATGAATGTTATTAAATAAAACTTTTTTCAATAAAAAATATATTCATTAGCTATTTTTTACTTTCGTGTATGGATTACATACTCGAAGTAATTGCATTTAATATACAATCTGTATTACTTGCCCAGCAATCAGGCGCGCATCGTATTGAATTATGTGATAACCCGGCCGAAGGCGGAACAACACCTTCATATGGAATGATTAAAAAAGCCAGGGAAAATACATCACTCCTCCTCTACCCCATTATACGTCCGCGTGGTGGTGATTTTTTATATACGGATGATGAGTTTGATGTAATGAAAAAAGATATACAGCTTTGTAAAGAATTGAGGTGTGATGGTGTGGTGATCGGGTTGTTGGAAGCAGATGGCAGCATCGATAAAAAAAGAACCGCGCAGTTAGTAGAAGCAGCCTTTCCATTGGGGGTAACTTTTCATCGTGCTTTTGACAGGGCAGCCAATCCATTTGAAGCATTGGAAGAAGTAATTAATACAGGTTGCGAAAGAATTTTAACCAGCGGCTTAAAACCAACTGCACCTGAAGGTGCTGAAACCATAGCTGAGCTGATACGACAGGCAGATGACCGCATCATAATTATGCCGGGGTCAGGAATAAGAGCAGACAATATACAGGCGATAGCAAAACAAACACAGGCTCTCGAATTTCATTCATCAGCCCGCAGCAATATTGCCTCTGCTATGGAATTCATCAATACACAAATGAATGAAACACTCGAAGCAACTACACTAGATATAGATGAAGTAAAAAAAATGGTGGCTGCTTTACAGGAATTGCAAACACATAATGCATAGCAGTTTTAAGAAAACTTTCTGAGTTTAAAATAAGGCGTGTTAAAACATCTTTATAGTTTTAAATTCCAAAACGCGGCTTATGACCCCACGCCTATCTTTTATAGCAATTGCTATACTTTCATGGTTTATTACCGGTTGCTCTTCTGTTTTTGTACATCCCATGAATACAGGAGCTACTGCATATCACGCCAGTTTACTTAAAAGAGATACCATCAACAGCAGACTATATGCTTCAGGGGGAATAGGTGCACAAATGAATAATGGACCATTTCGGGATGGAGGTGTATATGGTCAGGGAAATATCTACAATACACATCGCTTTGGCATGTTCAATGCATATTATGGTGCAAATATTTCAGTAGGAAATTACCTGGTAAATAAAAGCAGCACCTACCATAACAATGCAGCAACGCTTTACAGCCAGTATGGAGGGAATAAATATTTCGGGAGTTGGGGTGGTTCTGCCGGTATTAATGCATCTGTGCCTGTTAGAAAAAGAGGAAAGGTAAAAGGTGAATGGCGCTTGATAGGGATACATGGCGCCTTTCAACAGGATTGGGGAAGTTATTACAGATTCAGACAGATCATACAGCCTGAATGGGTAGATTATGTTACCAAAAGTAATAGTCTTCGGGTAATAGGGTTATCTACAGAACTGGTAGTATATAAAAGAAAACCAACTTACTCCAGCATCCAATTGCAATACAATTTTTTATTAGGGCGTGAATATCGTTTCCCTGAATATACTTATACGGAAAGATCCCAGCGAATAGGATATTTCTCTGCTACTTTGTACAATCATTCGCGTAAAAACAAAAGCTTTCTCCAGCTCAACCTTGGAACCCATGATACATTCAGTATTTTCTGGGGAATGAATTTTATCATAGGCGCTTCCAGAAAAAAATGATTTTTGTTCATGCATCAATGAGTTTAGCTAATATCTTTTCGGGAAGAAGACATGTAAATTTCCTGTATTTCGAAACTTTGTTTCATCTTACATACAGTTCACGTAAATTGTGTGCAGGCATTATAATACTTACAAATCAATTTCACCATTTTAAAAACATAGTATGGCTGCGTCAAAAAAATCAATCAATCCTGCTGATATAAAAATTGGTGTAGTGGGTCTTGGTTTAATGGGCTGCAGTATTACAACCTGTCTTTTAATTGCAGGTCACCCGGTGGTTGCAGTAGCTCCTATACCCGTAGATATTTTATTAGCGGAGAAGAGAATCACCCGTCATCTGGTAAGATCACGCAAAGAAAAAATGATCAGCCGGCTTCCGGGAGGTTATTTAAAAAAGTTGACCATAACAGAAGATTATACTGCTTTAAAAGATTGCAAACTTGTAATAGAATGCACCCTTGAAAACATTGATATTAAAAAAACGGTTTACCAGAAAATTGAAAATGTTATAGCAAAAAATGCGTTGCTGGTTAGCAATACTTCGGCTATCCCTATCAGTGTGCTGCAGGAGCAAACGCAATTTCCGGGTAGATTTTTTGGATTGCATTGGGCAGAGCCATCGCATACCACCCGCTTCCTCGAAGTAATCTGCGGCAATAAAAGTGACATAAAAAAAGGAGAATATCTGTACGAATTATCACACTATTGGGGCAAGGAGCCTACACTGGTGCGCAAGGATATTCGTGGTTTTATAACCAATCGTATTATGTATGCTTGTTATCGCGAAGCGATATCATTGGTGGAGAATGGATACGCTACGGTGGAAGATGTGGACAGGGCCTGCCGCAACAATGCAGGTTACTGGATGACATTGGTAGGCGTATTCCGCTGGATGGATCTTACGGGTGTTCCTGCTTATCACACTGTAATGAAGGATTTATTCCCCACACTCAATAACGCAACAGCAGTACCAAAACTTATTGATGATATTGTAAAAGCAGGAGGAAAAGGTGTTGCCAATGCGCATGGCTTTCACAGCTATACGCCCGAAGAAGCAAAGCTGTGGGAAGAAACGTTTACGGCTTTCAGTTATGAAATAAGAAAACTCGCATTAAAATACCCGGAAGATATTGTAAAACGAAAACTGAAAAAACGTAAGGTCAAATAATCAGACCTACTTATTAATTCTGTTTTTCTAATTTTCCATTTAATACAGGATTTTTATCATTCCCGCCGGGCGTCATGCCTTTTATACTGTTATCAAAACGAACGGACACAGCATCATTATTAAAGGTACACAGAATAGTTTGTGTATGCGGGCTTTCAATGTATTTCATGGTAAGCACCAATGTTCCGTCTTTCTTCCAGCTATATGCGGTTGCAATTTTACTTACAGCAAAACCTTGTGATCCCGCACGTGGCTTTCCTGTAAGCGATGGAGGGCCCGAAGGAAACTGGGTAATGCCCTTTGTCCATTTACCTGTACCAAACAATGCAGGATATGTTTTTCCCTGTGATTGTAAAGTAAGCCTGCATATATTATGCTGAAACATGAAGGAGATTTTTTCTATACCCTGCTCATTGGCTTCCATTGCAAATGCTTTACCTGTAACCTTCGCCTCCATTACTGAATCACGTCCAACAGCAGGTATAGGTAATGATAATGTGCTTAATTGTTCAATTAATGCATTATCTTCTTTGTCGTTAGCTGCTAATTTTCCTTCCTTCATAGAAGGCAGCAGGTATTCCCAAACAAGATTGAGGATGCTTTGCATGTCGGAAGTTTCGCTGGTAATAGCAATTACCGCATCTTTATCTGGCATCACAATAATGTACTGGCCAAAAGCACCGTCTGCACGGAAAGCATTATTTCTGCAGCGCCAGAATTGATAACAATAGCCCTGCGCCCAATCGCTGTTGGCTTTTTGTGTAACTGCAGTATCAGCGGCTGTTTTTATTTTCAGTGTAGTCGCTTCGTCTATCCATTCTTTTGGTAATACCTGTTTTCCCTTCCACATTCCTTTTTGCAAATACAACTGACCAAATTTGGCCAAGTCTTCTGTTTTCAACCGCAATCCCCATCCACCCGTATTAATATCTTCTGTACTCACTTCCCAATCCATTCCACGTATACCCAACGGTTCAAAAAGTCGCGGCTGAAGATAATCAAGCAGCTTTTGCCCTGTTACTTTTTGTATAATGGCAGATAACATATAAGTAGCCGCCGAATTGTACAGGAATTTTGTACCCGGTGTATCTATAATAGGGGTGGTAAAGAAATGCCTTACCCAACCCGTATCTTTTATAATAGCACCTGTAGGATCAGGGCCTTGCCCAACAGACATAGTAATAAGATTTTTGATGGTTAACCCAGCCAGTAACGGACTGATAGTATCAGGCAATTCACCCGGGAAAAATGATACTACTTTATCTGTGAGCTTTATTTTTCCTTCACTAACGGCAAAGCCTATCCCGGTAGAAGTAAAACTTTTGCTGGTTGAATACAAGGTATGTTTTAGCGACGATTTATAAGGATCCCACCACCCTTCAGCAATTACATTACCATGCCTTACAAAAACAAAACTGTGAAATTCATTTTTGCTTTTATTGGCAGCATCAATAAACCGGTGAATGTCTGTTGCAGAAACCCCTTCCGCTTCGGGTGTAGAACGTGTAAGCGCAGTAACTACCTGTTGTGCAGGTACTGCTATATATAATAATAACCCTGCGGCCAATAGCAGGCTGGCAAATCGCTTGTGTACACCCATATGATAATGTATGATTGAGATGAAAAGTGTTTCAGGTTTCAAGTTGCAGTTTTCAGGTCTCAGTTTACAGGTTTTTTGTTTATAGTTTATCGTTCTGAAGTCACAATTTCTCACTTCTTACTATTCACAATTGACTATTCACCCCATCCGACTGGCGTCAGCCGGGCGGGCATTCACACAACTTGCAACTTGTAACATGCAACCTGTAACCTCCTCAAAGCGTAACCGCAGCATTATCTATCACCTTGCCCCTTTCTGTTCTGATAGTGCGTGCAGGAAATTTGCTGATAACCCTGTAATCGTGCGTTGCCATTACAATGGCTGTTCCAAAATCGCGGGAGATGTGAAATAACAGTTGCATGATCTCATCTGAAGTTTCAGGATCAAGATTACCTGTGGGCTCATCTGCCAATATAAGTTTGGGAGAATTCAACAGCGCTCTTGCAACATCTACACGCTGTTGTTCACCGCCGGAAAGTTCAAATGGGAATTTGAACCCTTTTGTTTTTAAGCCTACTTTATCTAATACATCATTGATCTTTTCTTCAATTAATTTCTCATCCTTCCAACCCGTAGCTCTCAAAACAAATTTTAAATTATCATGTACATTCCTGTCTGTAAGCAACTGAAAGTCCTGGAACACAATTCCCAGGTTGCGCCGGAGAAAAGGGATCTTTTTCCAATCCATCTCTCTTAGCTTATATCCTACCACACTCCCCTCTCCTTCTCTTAATTGCAACTCGCCATATAAAGTTTTGAGAAGACTTGATTTACCTGCCCCTGTTTTACCAACCAGGTATACAAATTCGCCTCTGTTTACCCGGATGTTCACATCCTGTAAAATAAGAGATTGTCCCTGGTAAATATTTGCATGTTCAAGCTCAAGAATGATTTCTGCCATAACTATTATACTCGATAATATTAATACAAGGATATTTATTTGGACACATCTCCTTGTTTACACATACCAATCGCCGCTACTGTCAAAATTGGGGATATCTCCATATTCCTGCAAAGAACGGATACTTTGCGCTAAGATTGGGTAAAAAATATTTTTTTTCATAAAAAAACTAAAAAAATAGTTGTACAACTATAAAATTAGTTTTACGTTTGTATTACAGTAAACTAAATCATCATGAGCGCAATAAAAAATCTTACCAAGGCCGAGGAACAGATTATGCAGACGCTTTGGAAATTAGAACGGGCATTTTTGAGAGAACTGGTAGATGCACAACCCAACCCCAAGCCACATCAAAATACAGTAGCCACTATTTTAAAAATATTAGTAGAAAAAGAATTTGTGGGCATAGATGTATTTGGGCGCATGCACCAATATTATCCATTGATAAGCAAAGACGCTTATTCAAAAGCAACCATGAAGAACATGGTGAAAAGTTATTTTGAAGGATCGTTCAGCAACGTGGTTTCTTTTATGGTGAAAGAAAACAATCTTAGTGTAGAAGACCTTGAGCTATTGCTGAAAGAACTGAAAAAAAATGGTAAGTAATCAGGTATACACTTTATCATAAACTATCACATTAATCAAATAGTTTTTATATGCTGGCACTTGCATATTATATTTTGAAAGTAATCATTTGCTCAGGCATTTTATATGCGTATTACCGTATTGCTTTGCACAACAAAATCTTTCACCGCTGGAACAGGTTTTATCTGTTATGTGCAGTAATAATGAGCCTTAGTTTTCCGCTGATCAAAATTAATATCTGGCATACGCCTTCAGACGATGACGGGCAGGTGATAAAATTACTGAATGTTGTAACAAGCGGTGATGAACTGGTGCTGGAAGCCGACCGCAATGGCACTTTTCATTTAACAGGTGAACAAGGTGTTGCTATAGTATACTTACTGGTTTCATGTGTGCTGATGATAATATTACTGCAAACTTTATTCAGGTTAAAAAAACTGGTTTATCACCATCCTGTGCAAAAAATACAACAAATCAATTTTGTAGATACAGAAGCAAAAGGAACCCCTTTTTCTTTTTTCAAATATATTTTCTGGAACCATCATATAGACATCAATTCTGCCTCCGGGAAAAAAGTTTTTTTGCACGAGCTTACACACGTGAATGAAAGACATAGTGCTGATAGGTTATTCATGAATATTGTGCTGATCTTTTTGTGGTGTAATCCTTTCTTTTGGTTGATTCGCCGCGAAATGAATATGATCCACGAGTTTATTGCAGATAGCAAAGCTGTCGAGGGCAGCGATACCAGTGCTTTTGCAGCTATGATTCTGCAGGCTGCTTATCCTCAACAAACATTTGGACTGACAAGTAATTTTTTTAATTCATCTATAAAACGAAGATTGCATATGCTAACAAAAACAACAAGCCCCCATGTAAGCTACATCAGTCGCATTCTTGCGCTGCCGTTGTTAACTTTTATTTTCCTGGCTTTTACTGTGAAAACAAAGCAGCTAACTATCAATGATAAAGAGCTACAAAGTCTTCAGCTTGAAAAAACATTTACGGTTGTAGTAGATGCTGGGCATGGTGGAGATGATCCCGGTTCACATTCCGAGAATGGCATAGACGAGAAAAATTTAAATCTCCAGATTGCCAGCAAAATTAAAACCCTGAATAATAATCCTGGTATAAATGTTATACTGACCCGCGATAATGATCAAACAATGTCGGTTCAACAGAAAGTTGATTTTACAGTAAGGCAACATCCAAATCTTTTCATTTCTATTCATATCAACGCAGCCCCACCCGCCGAAGAAGCTAAACCCAAATCAGGTTTTGAAATGTTCATCTCAAAAAACCAAAGCCAATACGAAAAACAATCAAGACTTATAGGAAGTCTAGTGGCCAGGAAATCGCCAAGAATTATGCTATCGTTCCCGAACTTAAAAAAAGAGAAGAGAAAGGGATTTATGTATTAGACGCTCCTGAAGTTTTATATCCTGCTTTATTAATTCAATGTGGGTACATTACCAATAAAAAAGATTTGGCTTTTATCTCCAATACCAGCAACCAGGAAAAAATAGCTACAGATATATTGAAAGCCATTGAACGCTTTGCCAAAGAAGAGCAAACAGCCTTCAACAGTATCCCTGTAAACGATAACAATGCGGTTGCTGCTGCTAACCCACTAACTATTTCTTTTACTGCAGAAAAAGCGGGGCTTCAGACCCTGTTAAGCCTATTGTTTTTAAAGCGGTTGAAATAAAGAATGTTACTATAAAAGATACGGTACCCGCAAAAGTAAAATCGATAGACATCACCAAAGACAATAATGTTGTGATCATTTACGATAACAATATTGCTGAAAGAATAACAAGAGCAGAAGCAGAAAAAAGAGGATTGGTGAAAGCTGGCAATGGTGAGCTTACCATCAAAGGTCCTTCTGTTGATTCGGTGATATGTTTTTTAGACGGCGTAGAAGTACCCAATAACGTTATACATACTATAGATCCCAATCTTATAAAAAGTGTTACTGTTTTAAAAGGTGCAAACGCTACTGATAAATACGGAGAAAAAGGAAGAAATGGTGTAGTTGAAATTACTTCAAAGAAAAATCTTGATGAAATTGTGGTTACGGCGATAGGTGTACGTGGTAATCCCGACGACAGCCAGGATAAGGTATTTGAAAAAGTAGAAGTTGAAGCAACTTTTCCAGGTGGTGAACGCGAGTGGACAAAATTTATTTCAAGAGAAATCAACAAACATATAGATGTTTTACAAAAGGCTGGAAACACGGGAAAATGTGTAGTGCAATTTATTGTAGATACAGATGGAAAAATTTCAGATGTGCACGCAATAACAATGCAGGGAACCCACCTTGCAGAAATAGTAATAAACGCCGTTAAAAATGGACCAGATTGGGTTCCTGCTACACAGAATGGGATAAAAGTAAAATCATATCGCAGGCAACCTGTTACTTTCAATATAGCAAAATAGGAAATACTGAATTTCTTAAATAAGCTAAAGTTTCCAACCTCTGGAAGGTTGAAAGCTTTGCTATTGTATTACAAAATTTCCTTTCATCTTCAAACAAACAGTTTCCTGTTTTGTAAGTGAAGCTGTAACATTCAGCACATCATCGGCAATATTATATTTTATCAACGCTTCAATCGAAGGCGTTTCGGTGGGAACAATAAAAGACAGGAATTTAATATGATCTGCTTTTTGCAACTGCAATGATTTGCCAATCGATTTTTCGAGTAACTCTTTGATCATTTGCACCATGCACACTCCTGGTACTACGGGCTGACCGGGAAAATGTCCATTGAATATTGCATGCTCTGGATTAAGTTCAAGTCCTGCCTGGATGGTGTTCCCATCATCTGCAAAAGAACGTGTATGAAAAAAATCATTCTCCAGCATGATCGTTGAGTTGTTTAAGTTCAATAGTAAAATTAAAATTACTGTGCTTTATACCGATGGTATCTGGTATGCCATTGGTATAATTTTGTGCAATGGCTTCCACCACTTTCTTACGTTTGCTTCCTCTTTCCATGCGGAGTAGTTTGCCACAGGCACTATCGGTAATATAGTAGTAATAATCGCTGCCATTTGGGAATACGTGAAAAAATTCACCATCTTTTTTCATTGAATAGGATGAAGCAGTATTTATATGTTGCATCAATATCAGTTCAAAATCTTTACGAAGCGTTTTAATCACTGCCTTTTTATCCATCTGTTCAAAAATATAATACACAGTAAAAACATCTCCTTTAAATCCAAAATCAAAAAACTTAAAGCCCGCCTCGTTAGCAAAAACCATGCGGATACTGCTATCCGGCATTGTTTTAATAATAAGCAATCCACTTAAATGCTTGCCCACCACATTAACCTGTGTGTTGTATAAAGCCCTTGAAAAATTTGGTTTAAATGTTTCAATGCAGTTATTGTTTCCTTCCACTTTCTGTAGGTTGTATACAGAAGAACAGGCTGAAAAGCTCAGTACACAACTAATGAATAGTAAACAGCGCATCGGCAAGCGAGGTATTCAATTCGCGGTTAATAAAAGTGATGATGGTATTATCGCCTGATGGTTCATGCATTTCAATTTTTGTAACAGCAAAATCCTTCTTCTCCACCACTATATTGATATTTTTAAACAAGCCCTGCATGCTTTTATTTACAGGAGAAAGTTCTGCTATGTAAGCGCTGTTTGCTTCAAATATCCTCACGGTAAAATCGCTGCTGTTCAGCGCCTCTCCTTTTACACAATCCACCATAATTTTATTGATCTGCTGAAAGAGCTTGTTTGATTTAGTAGATACTTTGTTTTCCTTCTGGCTGTCTTTTACATAAATATTGGTGCCGTTAATGATCATCAGGTATTGAAATGGCTGCACATATTCCATCCGCACCAGGTTATCTTTTTTAAACCAGAATTTTCCTTTTGATACAATTTTCTCTGCAAGCATGCTGAGATTTTTTTCCTGTACAAAATCACTTTTAATAGTGTTTGTTTTTTGTGCAGCGGCTGCAAACTGCGCTTTAAAAGCACTGGCGTCTGCCACCAATTTATAACCTGGATACTGTGCTTTAACAGTAATAGTAAGCAACAAAAAAGATATGAATAAAAAGCTACGCATAGGGCTCCAAGTTAAGCAATTTGTCTAATCGTATAATCTCATAGCCCTTTGCCTTTGTTTGTTGTATAAACGTAGAAAGTATGTCCAGCGTGGTTTTGCTGGTATCATGAAATAAAATAACCGCTCCTGGTTTTAACGATCCCGTAACTTTTGAAAGCAGCTTTTGTGTATCTTTTATCACAGTGTCCATTGAACGGATACTCCATCCTACGGGAATAAAATTACCCCGTTGAATAGCTTTTTTCAGGTTGGGATTGGTAACGCCATAGGGTGGACGAAATAATCTCGGTTTTACACCAATTACATTTTGCGCGGCTTTATTCATCATCTGCAGGTCGTCCGTCATTTTACCGGCAGAAAAAAGATCAAACCACAGGTCGTGCGAATAACTGTGATTGCCTATGATATGCCCATCGTCGTGTACCTTTTTCAATAAAGCTTCATTTTCTTTCACTCTTTTACCAATGCAGAAAAAAGCTGCCTGCACATTGTGCTGCTTTAATATTTCAAGCACCTGCGGTGTATAAGCCGGAGAAGGTCCATCATCGAAACTAATAGCCACCTGCATTTTTGAAGACCTGGAAGAGGATACTGTTTTTATATAGAACCCTGACCGCACATTGTAGCTTCCGTAAAAAAGCAATGAAACATAAACGATCAGTAACAGCACAAATACATACATGGGTATGTGATTAAAAAAATGATACCCTATCAATGCTATCAGCAACGCAACAAAAACTACCGTGGTTGTACTAAAGTTCAGCATGAGCAAAGAAGATATAAGGAATGATGGATATTATTATGATGATTGTACAAAAGAATATAACGGGGATTGGATGATAATCCACTGTTTGCCGGCACCTTTCCCGTTTTTAATATATTGGCTGTATACCACAATGCGAAAGCTGCAGCAGTAGGATACTCTCCACATAAATGCTTAAAACGCAGTGATGGCTTTTCGCTAAAAATGGATGCAAACACATTTTTATATACCGCATCGTTTTTTGAATCGCCATTTTCTCCTGTAATCACCAGGTCAACATCTCCCACATTAACCTGTTGCTCCTTTAAGAATGATTGGATATGGTTTTCGATTTCAGCGCCAGAAGACGGTTTATAAAAAGTATAGAGTCCTTTTAATTGCGCATAGTCGTTGCCGGAAGCCTGCGGGCTCAACAGGAAGAAAGCTGCTCCTTCTCCTGCTATCGTTCCTTTTTCATTTTGCTCAAATAAACTTTCCGGCGTTACCGGTGTTTTTTTGTAGAGATTAAACCTGCTCAACAAAGTGTGGCTGGTATTGGTTATTTCATCTACACCTCCTACCAACGCTGTACCCAATTGCTGTTCATTCAGTAAAGTAATAGTATCAAGTAAAGCGCTTTCAAAAGAAAAACCTCTGTGCACAAATGTATTATTGTAGTTGTGGCATTTCAGCAATAAAGCAATCTGCGCACCAACCGTATTATGTGTTGACTGAATAAAAGCCGTAGGTGTAAGCAGGGTTTCATCGTGCTCTATCATTCTCGATAGAAACACTTCTGTATCTGCCAGGCACCCATATGCAGTACCGGTAATAATAGCATCCGGCATAGTAACGTTACATTCACGGAGACATTGCGAAGCTGCTGCCACACCCATTTTTATGATCCTGCTCATTCTGCGGATCATTTTTGGATCAACATATGTTGTATAATCAGGTTCAGCACAGTTCATGCGATTACCTTGTATAGCTGCCGGTTGTGCTGATAGCTGTTCAAATGATTGCTGGGGCGATATGGAAGCCGTGGCGCGGATATACATGCTATACTTTTGAAAATATAAGAGATGAACAATTACCTCCAAATCCAAAAGAATTAGAAAGAACATTACGCACCCGCGCATTTTTTTTGAATGCAGTAGCGGGCGCAAAAGGCAATTCCTTCATTTGTGTTTCAAAACGAAGATTCGGGTATATATATCCGTGTTTTATAGAAAGTACTGAAAATACCGCTTCAATGCCACCACTGGCGCCCAATGTATGACCCGTAAAAGATTTGGTAGAGCTCAGCGGTGGAAAATTTTCCTGGAATAATAATTTGATGGCAGTGCCTTCTGCAACATCATTGTTCTGCGTTCCTGTTCCATGCAGGTTTATATAGTCAATATCTGCAGCGTTTAATCCGCTCATCGAAAGCGCTCCCTTCATAGCAAGATAAGAACCTGTACCATCGGGCGAAGATGCTGTTTGATGATACGCATCATTTGCATTGCAATATCCTTTAACAGTGGCAATAGGCTGCACTTGTAAAGCCTGCATTGCTTTTTCAGACATCATCACTATGTAACCAGCACCTTCGCCCAGATTCAATCCCCTCCGGTTTTCATCAAAAGGCTGACAATACTGGTGATCTAATATCATCAATGTATTAAAGCCATTCAATGTAAATCTGGTAAGCGCATCTGTGCCACCGGCTATTACAATGTCTAATAGGTTTTGTTTTATTAATCTCGCACCAAAAAAAACAGCATTGGCAGAAGAAGAACAGGCTGTACTAATGGTAGATGTATAATGTTTAATGCCTAACACATCTGCCACAATATCTGTTGCGGCGCCACATTCGTGATGTATAAGATTTCTTAATTTTCCTCTTGCAGGATTATTCAGAAAATCTTTGAAAAAATCTTCTGTTTTATCCATCCCTCCCACTGTATTAGCAGAAATAAAACCTGTGCGGAATGATGAAAAATCTTTTATGCCGGAATTTTGCAACGCTTCTTTTGCGGCAACGGCTGAAAGCAACGCTGTGCGGCTGATATGAGCAGGCAACCCGGCTATTGCAGCCAATGCTTCATTATCCAATTTGACTTCTGCCACAGGTAATACATCGTGATGCGCAGATGACAGGTATTGCATAGCGGCCATTCCAGCCCGTCCGGTTTCAAGCGCTGCTATATTTTCAGATACATTATTCCCTATTGCTGAAATAACACCAACACCGGCAATAAAAACACTGCTGCCCATTATTGTTTATGATTGGTTGCTGATTGGGAATTGCTGATTAAGAATGATAACAATGACTTGTATTAAATTTATCCGGCAACTTTTACTTCGTGCTCTTTGATGTATTGTGCCATGGTTCTAACCGAGCGGAATACAGTTTGCCCTTCTTCCGCGCTGGCCAGCTTTATTTTATATTCCTGCTGTAATAATACAATCAGCTCCAGTGCATCAATAGAATCCAATCCCAATCCTTCCACAAAAAGCGGTTGATCATCACCAATATCTTCTGGTTTCAAATCTTTCAGGTTCAATTGCTCAATAATCTGTCGCTTCAGATCAGCCATTAATTTTTCCATTTGCTAACTCGTATGTTTGATGAATGTGTTCAATATTAAATACTAAGGTGTTTTCGCCCGGCTTTTTTTCTACTAACCACAAAACAGCTTCATATTTTTCATCCAGGCAATCTATCCAACCACAAATACAAGCTTTCAGTTGTGTTCTGTTTAATGCATCCTTTACATACCACCACATCAACTGCTCATTAAACTTTTCGGATACAAAGAAAGCATTTTCTCCCTTAAAACGGTGACGGATGCTAATTTCACCTATTACAATATTAGGTAAAGTATATACAAACTGGGCCGGACTGGGGATATTTTTGACGGATTCAAAATAATTGATATCTGCATCAAGGCTTGCATTGGCATTGCTGCATACTATGCCCACCTCTTCAGGCTTATATTTTTCAGAGATCCGGTTGTTGTTGAGGAGTATTTCGGTGGCAACAAAGCCAAGTTTACAAAGATTATCCATCTTGTAAAACTTAGGATAATCCATATTGAAATGCTTATATGCTGCAAGCAAAAAATCGCCGGTGCGCTCTTTTGTTTTATCGCTGAATAAAAGCAAGCCGTTTTTGCTTACCGATTTATTTATTACTGAAGCGGATGCGGTTATATATGCCTGTTCGTCTGCCAATATCAATATAATTAATTGCTTTCTGCTGCTCTCTTTCTTCTGTAATTATCTCTCAATTCAATTAATGCCGCCAGCTTATGCAATGCTGTTTTATGATCTTTTACATAAGGATTGGTGGTATCCCAAACATAACCTGCCAATACAGAACAGATCTGGCTTTTGATGAGTGGATCCTGATCATCTGCAAAGAAAATAGTATCAAGGGTTCCCTCATACCATGCCATTACATATGAACGGAATGTATTTACACCCTGCATCATAATATCCATATATTCTTTGTTCCAGTCTATTTCTTCTCCATTCAATTTACGAATTACAAGCTTGCCTGCAAGCTGACTGGACACGGTAGCCAATGTAACTCCGGAGGAAAATACCGGATCAAGGAACTCAGTTACATTGCCCGTTAATACAAATCCATTTCCAAAAAATCGATCTGTGGTAGCAGACCATGATTGCAATATGCGTGGTTCAAATACCAATTCAACATCTTTAAAACGCTCACAAATATCAGGGTCTTTCGCAATCATAGCCCTGAATTGCTCTTCCGCTGTGCCCGGAAACTGATCAAAAAAGGAAGGATCACCTACAAAGCCTACGGAAGTTATACCTGTTGAAAATGGGATGACCCAAATCCAAACACCTTTTTCATGCACCACGATGGTGATACGGTCTGGCTCATCGGCCATCGCCCTTTTGGTATCCACTGTATGGGCAAACAAAGCTTTTCTTGGTGGCAGGTTAGATGGCTTTTCCATATTAAACAACTTTGGAATAACCCTGCCATAACCACTGCCATCAATAATAAAACGAGCCTCAATATATTTTTTGTTACCATCTTTATCTTCGAGTGTTGTTACAGATTTACCATCATCATTAAAAACAATATTGGTAACAGATGTTTCGTATTCAACAGGCACGCCCATTTTTTCAACAGTATTTGCCAATGTTGAATCAAAGTCGGCCCTGGTAACCTGCCATGTCCATTTCCATCCTTTTGTAAATTGATCTGCAAACTGGTAATCACATATCTTTCCCTTCTTAACAAACTTTGCCCCGTTTTTCTCCTGGAATTTTTTTTCTTTTACAGCATCCAGGAATTTTGCTTCTTCCAGGGCCTCCATGCAACGCGGCAACAAACTTTCACCTATTACAAAACGCGGAAACTGTTGTTTCTCTACAATCCTTACTTTAAACCCTGCCTGGTGAACAATAGATGCTGCAACCGTTCCAGAAGGACCAGCACCTATTACCAATACGTCTGTTTTTTCAGTTTGCATATTCGTATTTTAGTAGTGTTATTTTTTCTTTTTGCACTTTAATAATGTATGACTTAATCCAATGCCATCCACTTGTTCTACTATTTCAAAACCTGCATCATAAATACATTGAATAAATACTTTTGAATCATACATCTGGCTATTACCATTGGCTATTGCTGTAAAGTAAATTGAAGTTTGCTGCAGGCAGAAGGCTGCTGTTTCAAAACGTTGTGTATCCCAAAAGGCTTCGAGTATAAGAATATAACCACCTTCCTTTATAGCATCTCCACATCTTTTAAGTATGGATACTATCTCAGCTTCTGAAAAACAATCCAGGAACTGGCTCATCCATACCGCATCAAATCCCTTAGGAAAAGGCTGTGTTTCATCCAGTATATTGATGGGATAGAAAGATACCCTGTCTGCATAACCCAATTCTGCCATCCTTTTTTTTGCCATAGTTAGCTGCCCGGGTAA
Source organism: Agriterribacter sp. (assembly GCA_047600465.1). Taxonomy (GTDB): domain Bacteria; phylum Bacteroidota; class Bacteroidia; order Chitinophagales; family Chitinophagaceae; genus Agriterribacter. Next base: position 1,472,898 of record JASGKU010000001.1, on the reverse strand, counting down.
ATCCATAATGGTTACATGTATATCGTCAGCAAAATTTGCAGATGCCACCGCCCATTTACCTGTGTTACCGCCTATTTCCAGGATGTTTTTTATACCATCTTTATATACATGTTTTAATACTTTAGGAAAAGCAGCGTCAGAAAAAAAGTGATCAAAAGCAAACCAGCTTTTTTGAATATGTGGAGGTAGCTGCGAAAGCCCTTCATAAACTGTTGGCCATTGTCCTAATTCTTTCAACCCTTCGGGTTTACCCTGTTCTATGCTTTCGTTCAACCAAAACAAACCTTTGTAGCATACATCCTGCACAAAATCCATATTTACTTTAGTAAGCTCATCGTGCAGAATAAAATAACCCGTTTTAGTGAGTTTGTATTTTTCTTCATCCAGCGTAACCAATCCAATACCAAGTGAAGATTCCAACAAAACACGTGCGCCATAACGGGGAATCTTTGTTTGCTCAATAATTTCATCAATCGTCAATCCTTCGCTGCCACTTTGTTCTATCACTTTCAATATTCCATTATCTCTAACAACTCTTGCTACCTGAAATACAACCGGTCCAAATGCTATATATTGTGCCAACCCTTTTGCTTCTAATGCTGTTTTGGTATCTCTGCTGTAAAAATTCATGAAAAAAGTATGGTTATAATATGTAATAATTTAGTTTGATTTATGTAAAACGATTGCTGCGTTACAGCCTCCGAACCCAGACGCTGTTTTTAAACAGTTCACATAATTGCCATGTTGCAGTGTGGTATTTACATTTACAGGTTTAGTAGTTCCTGGTTCCTTAAATCCCGGCGTAGCAATCATAACATTCTCTTTAAGCGAATGTACACAAACTACGGTTTCAATTAAGCCTGCCGCACCTAATGTATGCCCGAAAAAACCTTTTAAGCTATTTAGAGGAACGGAAGATAGCCCTGCGAGAGATATGGCTTTGCTTTCCATTTCATCATTGTATATGGTAGCTGTTCCATGCGCAGAAATTATGTCAATATCACTTTTTTGTATATGCGCCTCCTGCAACGCATTTTCAATAGCCTGGTATAATTCTTCGCCCGTGCGGGAAGGACCTGATATATGATTGGCATCATTGCTTACGGAGCCTCCGCAAAGTTGTATGCTGCCTTCTCCTTCAGGCTTGTGTACAGAAAGAATAATGGTGGCCGCGCCTTCTCCCAAAGTAATGCCATTACGGGTTGCATCAAAAGGCTTACAAGGTTCATTGCTTACGGCATGAAAAGACTGAAAGCCCGAAAGTACAAACTGTGTGATGATATCTGCGCCTGATACTACTGCGTGTTCATATACGCCATCCTGCAAAAGGCGCATGGCGGTAATAAGCGCCACCAACCCGGAGATGCACGCATGTGAAACTATGAAAGGTTGATTTGTAAACTCAAAATGATCTGCAACCAGTTTTGCGGAAGTATGCAATGCCATCCGTTTTTTTAATGCATCATCTAACGGGTTGTTTTCCATAAGGCTGATATTGCCTTTGGTAGATGATACAATCAAAACTGTTTTTTTGTCCTTAACATTAAGTGAAGTAAAGCTTAATGCATCTTTGATAGATGCTATCAGCAATTGCTCAAACTTCGTATACGCATGCTGGTGAGATAAGCCTTCCATTGTTACCTGCTCATCCTTCAATAAAGAAGCGAAAAAGGGCTCTGGAGAAAATCTTTTATTATCGTGTAATTGTATACCGGATTTACCTTTTTTAAGCTGTGCAAAATTTTCGGCTGCACTAAGCCCAACAGGTGAAAAAATATTTTCGGCAATTACAAAAACAGGTTTCATCAATACTCAACAAATTAAATCAATGCGTTTTTTATTTTCCAGTCTTCAAAAAAAGATGGATTTACCAATTGCAGCGTAGACGTTTCTTTATCTAAAAACACCTGCACCGAAGTTCCGGTTGCTACTATCTGTTTTGTAGCGGCGTTATATAATTTGTATTCAAACTTAATTTTAGCCGCAGCGCAGGGAATAAAAATAGTTTCTACAATTACACGCTCACCATATTTTAAAGAACGTTTAAAATCGCATTGAACACTTACCACAGGAATAACGAAACCCTTTTTATAAAAATCAAGATATCCTATGCCGTGTTCATTACCGAAAGCCTCTCTCCCATCTTCAAAATATCTTATATAGTGCCCGTGCCATACTATGCCCAGCGGATCTGCTTCATTAAATCTTACATTCACCTCTATTGTACCTGATAGCCTTTGCTGCATTCGTTGTTTTTTCGGTTATTTTGCGTTAGCCTCTTTCCAATCGTCGTATTTTGATTTCCTTATTTCTTCAAACACAAAAAATACTGGTTTTATCCAGTAATTACGAAAGCCGATACCACCTGCTTTACCTGTCATTCTTTCTGTATACAATACTTTCCTGCTTGCCATGTCAACAAAAGTTACATACATAGAAGCCTGTGCAGAAGTTTTATTCATGCTCTCCATTACAATCAAAAAACCAATTCCTTTTTTGCTTCCAAAATCGTAACCCTTTACAATAGATTCAATAGTGGTGTTTTTAAAACGAACTTCATCACTGCTGTTTTCAAAAATTTTATCGGCATCAATCTTTGCATTTTTTGCTGTTACAAAACTCAGATCGTTGGTAATATTAGGTCTGTCAAATACTTTTGTGAGATCGTATTTTTTTACTTCCTGAATAACCACCTGGTTCATACCTGCAAATTGCCTGTCGCGAACGTCATTAGGATTACCCCCAAGCTCGTTTAATATTTTCGCCTGCGTATAATCAATTCCAAGATATGTGAGTGGAACATCCGGAGATTTAAAAAAATCTTTTAATGTCTGTGCTGAAAGCTGCTGAATGGAAGCAAACACCAAAGCCGCAATAATGAACCATGATTTCTTGTATATACTTTTCATATAAAAGGGATTTATTTATTATTATTTTGAATAAAGATTTTCATTTCGCATTGTGCCAGTATATTATTGCTACAAAAAACCTTGCCTTCAATAAGTGTAACATCAAAAACCTGGTTCTTTATCCTGATCTCAGTTTCTATCTCTTCTCCAACCCCAGGTAATTCAAAAACTTCAAGGTTTTGCACGGCACCAATAAAGCCAACAGGCACAGGTTCATTCTTCTGGCTGCAAATATAACCTATCCTTGCTGCCGCGGTTTGGGCAATATTTTCTACCAGGGCAGGTTCGGTCAGCTTTCCATCGGCTACAAAAATATTATCCTCTCTCACTATCAGCCGGGTACGTGCATCGTTATCACCTGCAGCAATCAAAGTTTCTATCATCACAAAAGGTGGGCGCTGAGGAATAAAGGGCAATATATCCTGTATATGCATAGTATGTTACCACTAAATGACTATACTGTGCAAAGTATGCATATTATAATATAAGTCCAAAAAAGGGAATGTATTACTCACTCAATTTTAGATAATGACAATTCCGCTTTGTGTAACAGATAATTTTTGGCACTTTTTTGGTTCTGTTGTTGAAAAGGGAAACATGCGATTCATATAACTGCATATCCCTTATTGTATAATTTTAACAACACAACATGAAAAAAATTCTTGTTTTTGCGGCAATTGCTGCGCTTGCTTCCTGTGGTAGTAATGATTCTAAAACAGAAACGGAAACCATTACTACCAAAGACACAGTAGTAAAACCTGTTGATTCAGGTATGGCCAGTACTACAACTACCACCACAACTACCACTACTACCACCACTTACAAAGCTGAAGAAGGAGATGTTATGTTAAAAGATGGGAAACTGATGGTATATAAAAACGGAGACTGGAAGGATGCAGAAAAAAGTGTTACGCTGGATGATGGTACTGTAATTACCACAAAAGGCAGTGTAAAAAATAAAGATGGAAAAACTATCAGCATTAAAGAAGGAGAATCTGTAAAGAAAACAGGGCAGTTTTTTGATAAAGCAGGCAATGTTATAGCCAACGCCTGGGACGCCACTAAAGAAGGAGTGAAAGACGCGGGCGAAGCTGTAAAAGAGGGTGCTAAAGATGCCGGAGAAGCTATTAAAAAAGGCGCCAAAAAAGTGGGTGATAAAACAAAAGAAATAGTAGACTCCATAAAACATTAAAGAAAGAGGAACACGGTTTTAAAAAAGCGGAACATTTTTGTTTCGCTTTTTTTTATCATTTTTTTCTGCCACATACTATTAAATTTGCCGGCATAAACTATAATCAAAAACGCCCCCGTTGTTTTATTTAGCCTGGTAATAAAATTACAAACCCTTATTACATATGAAAAAGATATTGGTTGCTATCTTCTGCACATTTTCCATTTTAAGCTACAGTCAAAGCAAAAAATTTCAGTTTAAAACAGGTTCCGAATATGGCTTACCCAGAAAGGCTGAAGACCTTTCCTTTTTTGGAAATGATGAAGATGGCATAGTTAATCTTTCTCTCAAAAGAGAAGCATTATACTTTACACGATTTGATCCTAAAACACTTACTCAAACAGATGAACGTATCATCAATTTACCAGAAGCCACCGGCAATATGAACAGCGAGATGGTGGTTGATTTTAATAAGAATTATTACTGGTTAATGAGCGACTGGGATAAAGATGCCCAGCTAGAATCGTTGTATGCAGTTAAAGTAGACGTGAAGAATGGAAAGCTTAGTGAAAAAAATCAGAAATTGATTGAAACAACTAAAATGGCCAGCAATGGACTTGCAGGCAGAGGATTCTATAGGTTTAAACAGGTAGAAAAATACCAGTTCAATTATGATGCTGATCATAAAAAATTATTGGTAAGCTACAGGCTCACTCCTGAAGACAAAAGAGATAAATATAATTATGACAAATTAGGCATGTATGTTTTTGACGAAAACATGCAAAAGTTATGGGGAGGAGAATTTACCATGCCGTACACTGAAAAGAGAATGGATAACGAAGATTTTGCAGTTGATGCAAAAGGCGACGCCTATCTGTTGGCAAAAGTATATGAAACAGAAAGCAGGAAAGAAAAAGACAAGGATGGCAATGCCGGATACCATCTTGAAGTATTTAAATTTACCAAAAACAATAAACAGGTAATAAATGCAACCGTTTCGATTGATCAATACTTTATTCAGGAATCATCGCTGATTGAAAATGCTATGCACGATATGATCATTGCTTGTACGTATAGCAAAAAGGCATGGAAAAATGGTACCGAAGGTATTTTCCTGGGCATACTGAACACAGAAGGAAAAGTGGCTGATTATAAAAAGGGATTTTACAAATTTCCCGCGGCCGAATTAGAAAAATTTGAATCACGCAGACAAAGAAGACGGATTGAAAAAAATGAAGAATATGAAATTCCGAATCTTAAAGTAAGAGATGTTGTTGTTGAAAAAGACGGCAGCGTATTCATAGCTTGTGAAGAGTATTATTATGTTGAACATTATTCCAATTCCGGATTCGGCGCCACCGGAATTATATACACAACATCAGGTTATACAACTTATTATTACGGAGACATGTTAGGCACCAAGATAGATGCTTCGGGCAATTTTTTATGGATGCGGAAAATGCCAAAGCGGCAAAGTGGAACAAAGGGAAGAGGAACAATGAGTTTTAAATTGATCAGTGATGAAACCGGTTATTATTTCCTGTATCTCGACAACAAGAAAAATGAACACCTGGAAGAGGATGAAACACCTGCTAAACATACAGATGGTTTTGGAGGACAGGTAATGGTAAGTAAAATAGATAACAAGGGAGACGTTACCAAAGAGGTAATATTTGATACAAGAGAGGAAGATGTAATGATTTTTCCATCAGAATTTACCAAAATAAACGACCATCAATTTATAGGCAGGGCAAGAATCAAGAGGACTCTTTTTAAACCTGTGTTGATCACGATGCAATAGTTGATCTACACTTTGATTTTCCAGAAATCATAATAGTTATACCACTGCACCGGGTATAATTTTATTTTTTGTTCCATTTCGTAAGTGTACTCCGTCAACATTTGATGCATGGCTTTAGCCTTATCACTATAATCATATGCTCTCACATTGGTTGAATAGAAATGATAGTGCGTTGTTTTTTCCTTCATGGCAAACACATAACATACCGGCACTTTAAATTGCGCTGCTATAACAAAAGGACCTGCGGGAAATAAAGCAGGCGCCCCTAAAAAATCTATGGCTATAGTCCGGTTGCCTTCCACAAAACGATCGGCGTGCATGCAAACCAATTCATTATTTTTTAAGGCTTCGTTGATCTCGTATATGTGCGAGAGATCATTTTTTATAACGATAATATGTGCGTTTCTTTCACCCGTAACTGATGTGAGATAGTCTTTTATTTTTTGATGTTCCCCATCAAACATCACCACATTTATTTTTGTATTAAGCCTTTTCAGTAAATGACCGGCAGCTTCCCAATTGCCTACATGCGAACTCAACAATAACCCCCCTTTTTGCATGCTTACCATTGTATGCAAATGTTCTTCTCCATCAAAATCAAAAGTAAACTGATCAGCGCTACCACTCATAATGGCTATTTTATCGATAAGGCTTTGACCAAAAGCAAAATAATTTTTGTACAACGCCCCTAACGATTTCCAATAACCGAAGCCCAATCTTTTTCTGAAATAAAATAAGATGTGCCTGGAAGATTTCCATGCAAAAAGAAAATAATAGCAGGATACTATACTAAGTAAAACGTATGCGGAGCGCACACCCAACTTTTGCAGTATGGTTATGAAAATACGGTACCCTAATTTATTACCGCTTGATTTTCCCTGCCAGGAGGGCATTATGCCAGTTCTTTAGAATTAACGCGGGAAATAACGTAGTTATAAAAATCGCTGAAAGTAACAATATTTGTAAAATCTTCAGGTTTAACCTTAAAAGAAAAATTATTTTCAATAACTACAACGAGGTCAATATAATCAAGACTATCCAACTCCAACACTTCTTTCAAACTACCGTCGGGTGTAATCCTGGCTTCATCTACTTCAAATTCTTCTGAAAGAAAATGATTTATCTTCTCAATGATTTGTTCATTTTGTGTCATAAGCATCTATTTTCCCCATTTTTTGACAATCAGCGTTGAATTGGTGCCGCCAAAGCCAAAAGAGTTCGACAAAAATACGTTTATATCCTTTTCCGTGGTAGTTTTTATGATATTCAATTTAGCCGAATCTTCATCTGGATTCTCAAAATTAATATTGGGCGCCATAAAACCATTATGCATCATCAACAGAGAATATACTATTTCACTCGCACCAGCCATCCAGCATTCGTGCCCCGTCATTGATTTTGTAGAACTTAATGCTGTTCCTGCGTCTCCAAATACTTCATACAGTGCTTTAGCTTCGCTTGCATCGCCTGCGGGTGTGGAGGTAGCATGTGCATTAATATAATCTATTTCAGCAGCAGCAATATTGGCATCTCTCAAAGCCATCTCCAGCGAACGAACCGGACCGCTCACTGTAGGATTTGAAATATGTTCTCCGTTAGAAGAAAAACCATATCCTATTACCTCACCTAAAATAGTAGCACCCCGTTGCTGAGCCGATTCAAGACTTTCCAAAATAACAGTAGCACCACCCCCACTTGGTATTAATCCATCTCTGCTTCTATCAAATGGGCGGGAAGCCTTTTGTGGTTCAGCTTCATGTACTGAGAACGCGGAAAGCGCATCAAAGTTACCCATGGAGTTAACATTTACTTCCTGGGCGCCTCCTGCTACAATACGATCCTGTAAACCGGTTTTTATAAAATGATACCCGAGCCCTATAGAATGCGAGCCACTGGCACATGCAGCACTGATGGTAAAGTTTACACCTTTCAACTTGAATATAGTAGAAAGGTTCATGGTAATAGTGGAATTAAGGGTTTGAAATACCGAAGCTGATCCTAATAGCATGGTATCTTTCTTTTCCCTCAATATATCTATGGCATCAATTACGGGTTTGGCAGAACTGTCGTTGCCATATATAATACCCATTTCGTGCCCGTTAATATAGTCCTGGTCTATGCCTGCCTGCTGCATGGCTTCAAGCGTAGCTACATAAGCATATTCAGCTTGTTCAGGCAACATTATTCTTGCCCTTCTATCAAGCGATCCCTTTAGTGAAGGACGTTCTACATAGCCAGTCAATCCAGATCTGTAACCTAGTTCTTTACGTACGGGATCGAGTATAATACCTGATTTACCGGCATATAAAGCATCTCTTACCTCATCGCGATTTTTTCCGATGCAGGAATAAACACCCATACCTGTTATTACTACTCTCCTGTACATAATTTTTGTAAAGATATTAAAGCCTCTCCTTCCTTCTTCCTCTCCAAAAGAGAGGAAGCGGTGCTACAGAAGTAAGGCAAGCTATATAACTACCACATCATCTATAAAATATATCCCAACATCATTTCATACACTCTATTTCCCAATATCACTATCAACATTTAATACTCGCTATTAAGAAATCAAGAGCTGTGCTCAGGTCTCCTCTCCTTTGGAGAGGCAGGGAGAGGCTTTTTAATTTAGCTATACATCCCTCCGTTTATTGACAAAACCTCACCCGTAATATATCCTGAATCGGCGGAGGCAAAAAAGCCAGCTGCATTGGCCACTTCTTCAGGCTCACCAAAACGGTTTACCGGAATAAGCATTTTCAATTGTTTTTCATCCAACCCTCCTGTCATGTCTGTTTTAATAAACCCTGGCGCTATAGCATTAACCGTTACATTTCTTCTGCCAACTTCCTGCGCCAATGCTTTAGTTGCTGCAATCACTCCCCCTTTAGCGGCGGAATAATTGGTTTGTCCGGGTAAACCTTTCAAACCGGAAAGAGAAACGATATTTATAATTCTTCCGTATCTTTTTACTAACATATTTTGCAACACCAGGCGTGTAACATTAAAAAAACCACCAAGGCTAGTATTGATTACGTTATCCCATTGTTCATCTTTCATCCACATCATTAATACATCATCTTTTATACCTGCATTGTTCACCAATACTTCAATAAAATTTTCCGTATTTTTTTCTATCCAGGTCCCTAATATTTCTTTTACTTTTTCTTTATCGCTTACATCAAACTTCAGCAAGGTTCCATCTCCATTTTTTTCTTTTATAAGCGCCAATGTTTTTTCTGCTTCGGCATCATTCCCTTTATAGTTCACCAATACATAATACCCCATGGCCGAAAGCTTTAAACAAACAGCCCTGCCTATACCTCTTGACCCGCCTGTTACTAATGCACACTTCATTGCAATCGCAGAAATTTTTATTTAAAATATTTTTTATGAAAGACTAATGCACAGCAATTTTTTCAACAGTACTTTCCTTAAAAATGCTGATATCATTTTCAATGAAATAATTCTTCACTTTTTCCATTTCCCGGTAACGGGGTTTATCTTCAACAAACTTTGGAAATACTTTACGGATAGCAGTATAAACTTCCTGCGTAGCAGGAGATAATTTTGAAGCATAGTTAGCGTAATCTACAGCCTGCAACACCGTTACCATTTGTATAGACAATACCTCAAATGCATTATCGATTACCTTCTTAGCAATCAGTGCCGCATTACAACCCATGCTCACTATATCCTGGTTATCGTTGTTATTTGGAATGCTATGCACATACATTGGGAAAGATAAAGTTTGGTTTTCTGCCACTGTTGATGTAGCAGTAAACTGCATGCCCTGCATACCAAAATTAAAACCCAACACACCAAGGTTTACAAAAGGCGGAAATTTTTCATTCAGTTTATTATTGAGCAAATAATTCAATTGCCGCTCTGCAAGCATTGACAATTTGGTGATGGCTGTTTTAAGTTTATCCATCTCAAGCGCAACATAATCGCCATGAAAATTTCCCCCGTGAAAGATATTATGGTTTTCGTGATCAATCACGGGATTATCATTAACAGAATTGAGCTCATCTACCAATACATTTTCAGCATGCTGAATGGTATCGTAAATGGGACCTAATATTTGTGTTACACAACGAAGAGAATAGTATTCCTGCACTTTATCTTCAAATACATCGTGCTTGATGTTTTCAGGATTGTATAAATGCTCAGATCTGCTTCGGATGAGTTTACTGCCTTGTAACGTATCGCGGAGCATGCCCGCAATCTTATTTTGACCTTTATGTTTTTTTACGATGTTCAGTTCATACGAAAAATGATCATCATATGCTTCTACCACTTCATTGGTCATGGCAGAAAGCATTACTGAATATTGTAAAAGACGTTTTGCATATATAATATTAAGCAAGCCTATTCCCGTCATGGCAGAAGTGCCATTTAATATGGCGAGCCCTTCGCGGATATGAATAGAAAGAGGAGTAATATTATATTGTTTAAAAACAGTTTCTGTAGGTTGAGGTATACCATCTACTATTACTTCTCCTTCACCGATTAATACCAACGCCAGGTGAGCCAGTTGTATCAGATCTCCACTGGCGCCTACGCCCCCGTGTTCAAAAATGCAGGGTGTAATATTATTATTAATAAGTTGTGTGAGAACAGTGGCTACTTCCGTATGAACCCCCGAATGCGCCTGCGCAAGGCTGTTGAGACGGGCCACCATTAATGCTTTTACCAAAGCCGGAGCAAGATAATTGCCACTGCCTGAGCTATGGCTCCTTATAAGATTATATTGAAGTTGTAATACGTTTTCTGAGCTCACTTTGTATTGGGCCATGGGGCCAAAGCCGGTATTGATACCATAAATAAGTTTATCATCAGAAAAATCCTGCAAAAAACGGAAGCTGGCTTCCATTTTCTCAAGCGTCTGGGTATCTATGTCAACTTTCCTGTGTTTTAAAATAATATCAGAAAAATCATTTAATGAAAGCGTACTGGCTCCAACATGTATCATTGCACGAAATTATATTTCTGTTAAAGTACAAGCGATCGCAAAAAAAATAAATTAAAGTAAATGTATCAAATATTTCTACCTCCACCTATTCATGAGCGCATTTCGGGTAATAAGTACCGGATTGTTAGTGTTTTTCCTGGCGCCTGTCTATAAATTTTATTGGTTTGCGGCTTACTTCAGGAAACTGAAGCTTTTTAATGGACTCTTCATCTATATATTTAATATGAGGTGTTACTCTTAATTTAGCTTGCAGGTAGGCCCTTATGCCATGGTCTGATTCTTCGTTGTTACGGGTAGTTAATAAATACAGCAGCACTTCGTCGGTTCCTATTTCATTGGAATATACTTCTGCTACATAATCTTTTACTTCTTCCATGCCATTCAGCAAGTCAAATAAAGCCGGGGCAAACAGGGTGGTTCCCTTAAATTTGATCATTTGTTTTTTCCGCCCTATTATTGGAGAAAGGCGCAACGTATTTCTTCCACATTTGCACAGCTCGTGAAATGACATGCATATATCACCCGTTTTGTAACGCAATAAGGGCATTGCCTCCACTCCCAGTGTGGTAATGGTTACTTCGCCAGGTTCACCAGGTTTTACAGGTTGGTTGTTTTCATCCAATAACTCCACTATCAATAATTCCGGTTGATGATGCCCGCCTTTTCCTTCAGTGCATTCGGTAAAAGCCGTTTGCATTTCAGTAGAAGCATAGGTTGAAAACAATTTGATATTCCAGTTTTCTGTTATTTTTTTACCCAACACGTTCAGTGATAGATCCGTGTTTCGGATATTCTCGCCAATGCAAATGGCTTTTTGTACAGTCGTTTGGTTCACATCAATATGATGCTCTTTTGCGTATTGAATGAGCTTTACTATAAAAGAAGGTACTGCTACAATTGCGGTTGGTTTAAGCCTGAAAATGGTTTCCCATTGCAAGGAAGGCACACCGGGACCTACTCTTATTATACCAGCTCCCAGTTTCCTGATACCTGAATAATAAGCCATGCCAGCCATAAACTGCCTGTCGAGGGTAAGCATTAACTGAAATATGTCTTCCGGTTTGCCATCGGCACATGTAAAAGAACCATATTCATTATAAGCCAACCTGTTCAGGTCATTTTCGGTTAGGGCTACCGTTACAGGACTGCCAAGGGTGCCCGAAGTAGAAGTATATTCTATTATTTTGTTTTTGGGCACACAAAGAAAATCATCATTGTACTGCTGCAGGTCTTCCTTTTCAGTAATGGGCAAACAGGAAAGTTCATCCATAGTCTGGATGCCGCTAATTTTTATTCCCTTCTTTTGAAACAACCTTTTGTAATAAGGAGAAAAAGTATCCAGGTACCGGAGCAGTTCACCCAGTTTATTTTCCTGCATTTTCCGTATTTCATCTTTTGATTGAAAAGCTGCCTGGGGTGAATAAAGCATGATGGATATAGATCTATTGGTTGTTTAGGCTGTGCAATGTAAGATTTTCGGTGGAAATGAAATAGCAGATTCTATTAGATGGCAGCTTCTATTCTATAATCAGCGCTACCTGGTAATAATTATTTACCGCACCTATGAGTTTTGTTTTTATATAATAGGAATCACAGAATATTTTAAATGCAAAAAATTCATGGTTTGGAACATTGAACTCATCAAACATAAGAATATCACCCTTTTTTAAATAAGGAGCCAAACTTGTAAGCGCAAACAAAGTGGAGGAAAACAGATCTGCATCCAAATGTATGATCTTTCTTTTTTCTACAGTAATGGTTTGGGCGGTGAGAAAACCGGGAAGGCTTTCCTGGAAAAGTCCTTTTACAAAAACAGCTCTTTGATCTTCCATGGTGGGAATGGTGGCACTCATATCGCCTTTACCATAAGTACCCCAGGCTTCAGGCAATCCTTCAAAAGTATCAAAGCCATAATATTTATTACCAGGGTTAACTGTATTGGCTGCCCACCATCTAAAAGAATAGCCGGCACTTACCCCAAATTCCAGGTAATCAAATAATTCATTTGTAAGATTGAGCTTGCTGATTACATATTCGTACAATTTATACCGCTTTTGATAATCCCGTTTTGCTGAATAAAAATCGTTGAATACATCTGTTTTATCCTGTTGTGATATCCATTTTGAAAGTGATATTAAATTTGACTTCATCAACAAAGGGCGACTGAGCCATCCAAATAAAATATGAGGTCTTAATAATAGAACAACTCCTTTAAAATAAGCATTAAGAAAATTTATAAATCTATCCATTAGATTCTTATCTGTTTTATTTCAATAAATTACCAATATTATTTACAATAAATTTTTAGAACAACCTCAGGCTCCATGTTCTTTTAAAAGATTCACCGGCATTCAATTTATTTATGCCTTCCTTTTGAATGATATCCTGGTTTGTTTCAACACTGTCTGCAATGCCGCACCAGGGTTCAATACAAACAAAATCTGCGTCCTTTGCAGCCCATATTCCCAGGTAAGGAAAATCGGGAAACTTAAAGGTGAAACCGCCTTTGCCCGCATTGCATTTTAGGCTTACTGTATCGGAAGCGAGATGTTTAAATACCAACGCATCTTCATAAAACAGTGTTTTTGTAAGTGGTAAACGTTCACTATTGTGTAATAAACCCTTCGGGGTTTGGAGTATCAATCCATCCTTTGAGATGGGCCAGCGTTCAAGCTTTTCATTTTTATTAAACTCCAGGTAATAATCCTGGTATTGGGTATTTTTTAAAAAAGGCACATTAAATGCCGGATGGCCACCTACAGAAAAGTATATGTCCGTTTTATCTTCATTAAATACGGCATAGCTAACATCAAGCTGCTTACCATTCAAAGTGTATACTATATCAAACCTGAAATTGAAAGGATATTTTTCAAGTGTTGCCCCTGTTGAAATTAAACTGAAAGTAACCGAGCTATCTGTTTGACCAGATACAGCAAATACCATATCTCTTGCAAAACCATGCCTGCTTAACTTATAATCCTTATTTTTATAAAAATAGGTATTGCTTTTTAAGGTGCCCACAATCGGAAAAAGCACCGGCGAATGTTTTGCCCAGAAAGCAGGATCTCCCTGCCACATATATTCAATACCATTTTGCAGGTCATAAATGCTGTTTAACTCAGCACCATTAGCATCAATGGCTATTTTTAAAAACTCATTTTCAATACTGATCATAGATCTGGTTTGTTAAGCTATCAGGATTTTAACAGCGAAAGTGCGTTGTTTCCTTCACAAAACAAAAGATCAATGATACTTAGATTAGGAATAAATCCTGCACGATCCTGAAATACTTGTCTGTACGTTGGGCATTGACTGGCATATGCTGAAATGTTCCGGGGTAATATTGCATTACGTTTATCAATTATATCAGGTCCGGTATACTCATGTTTATATTCATCTGTAAGTTCCAGTTTGATAGTTTTGTCAACTCCTAATTTTTTAAAAACCCAGTGGAGAAGCTCCATATTCCAGTCCCACAAAAAATCAAATTTTCTATTATAAAAGTCATTCAGCTCGTCTTTATAAAATTCAAACCAGGGAGAATGATTATAAGCAGACTCAATACTTCGCCAATGGTTATTCTGCCATTTTTGCAGATTATCAATTTTCACATCTCTCGTCAATGCTCTTAAATTTCTTCCACCTGCAACCGGAATTGTCAAATTAATTAATCCATTTGCTCCGGAAATGGTGCATCTATTCCTGAAACTCATTTTTTGCCAACGTTCAAATTGTTCAATTTTTATATTTGTATATTGGATTGAATTTTTAAAATAAATAACTGAAGCAAAATATTGGTTATCAATAATTAAAAACATAAAATATATAAAATATTAAATTTCGGTTCGAAAGTCTCAAAATCGGTTAAAATTCTGTGATTTTTCATTCAAAAAATTTAAATAAAAAAGTAATTAACATTTTTTAAAAAATTGGTTAATAAATAATTGTAACAAAAAATGTAAACTAAAATATTGAGTACTCCATTTTTGGATGTTTTGCCAAAATTGCAGGCACTGAAGCTAATATTTTTAGCCAAAGTTTTTATAACATTTAACTTCATTTTTTCTACAATTTTTGAACAGATATTATTTTCCATTTAATTTTAAGGGATGAATAAAAAACTCGTTCCGCTACTCTCCTTTTTGCTTTGGAATGTTTTTAGTTCCTGCAGACAACTTGTCGCACCGGAATATGTTGGGGTGGAAAACCTGCAACTACAGTCAAAGAATTTTGCTAATACTTCCTTATCCGCAGATATAAAATTGTATAACCCCAATAAGTCGAATCTGACCTTTAAATCAGGGAGCATGGACATTTTTGTAGAGAACCGGTTATTGGGACATACCGAATTAGATTCTACTATTTACATTAACAAACTGGATACCTTCAGCGTTCCTATTGCCGTAAAATTAAATATGGGCAATGTGTTGGGAAATGCCCTTTCCATTGGTTTGAAAGATTCTGTGATGATTAAACTGGAAGGAAATGTAAAAGTGGGTAAGTCGGGTATTTTTATAACACGACCTGTGCATTACGAAAAAAAGGAAAAACTTAATTTGTTTTGAGGCTGCTCTCAGCCCTGAGCTAAATACAGAAGGGTTCCAGTAAAGTGAGGCTGCAAAATGAAAATGCGAATCATTAAATGAAGGTAGTCGTTGAACAATAGCGGTGTCTACTTCTTAAGAATTGTCTGAAAGCTGAATGCTGACATCTGACAGCAAGAAAGAAAAAAGAAAAGCTCCCGAATCATACATTAGGATAGAGGATCAGGAGCTTTCATAGGATGTTAATTCAAGGGATAATTGGATAAATGGTAATTCTTCAAAAGGATCTTTGGATTTGTTTATTGGTTTTCCACAGAATAAATAGGTCTTAATTCATTTGATAAGGTTCAACTATAATTCTTTGTTTGGTATTTTTTAAAGTGTGCAGATATATAACGCATTAGATAATATAAATTGCGTAAAACTTTATATTTTTTTACAAAATGAATTTATTCTTAGCCAACGCCTATATGAAACCACTTGCATATGTTAATTTTTCAGAAGTTACCAATTACCAATAAATCTTTCTTCGCATATTCCTGGCTGTTAGAATACACATTATCATTGGCTAATAAACAATACCAATAATTTTTTTACTAACTGTTTTTTAAAGGATTTCTTCTTCGGTTCCAGATGTAGTTTCGAACATTCACCCAAAAAGCGATGAACATATATATAATGATAGGAGATCCCATTGTAAGAAGGGATATATAAATGAAGTGTTTACGGATGGTCGTATTGGCTATTCCTATCTTTTCGCCAATGTAGGAGCAAACCCCAAACACCTGCCATTCTATAAAGTGCTTGAATCTGTTCATAACGCTAAATTAAAAAAAATAAATAACGTGAATATCAAATGCTTGTTATGAAAACAGCATTTTTTCGGTAATTTTGCCCAGCTTTAAATCAGGTTTAAACCTGTCCACTACACTGATTTCTTGACCCTGCAATAAGTCAAATTTAAAAGAAACATTTATGGTTTTCGATCTCGACCTCATTAAAAAAACCTACGCCGAAATGCCGTCCAAAATAGCAGCGGCACGCAAATTAACCGGAACACCCCTTACACTTGCAGAAAAAATATTGTACTCCCATCTTTTTGAACCCGCTAAAAGAGCATATGAAAGAGGTAAAGATTATGTAGATTTTGCACCAGACAGGGTTGCCATGCAGGATGCAACAGCACAAATGGCATTATTACAGTTCATGACCTGCGGAAGAAGTAAAGTAGCTGTTCCCTCCACAGTTCATTGTGATCACCTTATCCAGGCAAAAATTGGGGCAGTTGCGGATCTTGCTGCCGCCGTTGACGTTAATAAAGAAGTGTACGATTTCCTTTCTTCTATATCTAATAAATATGGTATCGGTTTCTGGAAAGCCGGTGCAGGTATTATTCACCAGGTTGTTTTGGAAAACTATGCATTCCCGGGTGGAATGATGATAGGAACCGACTCCCACACGCCTAATGCAGGCGGGCTTGGAATGGTGGCTATTGGTGTTGGTGGCGCTGATGCGGTAGATGTAATGGCCGGTTTAGCATGGGAACTGAAAATGCCAAAGCTGATTGGTATAAAATTAACAGGCAAGCTTAGTGGATGGGCCTCTGCAAAAGACGTAATATTAAAAGTAGCAGGCATACTTACCGTTAAGGGTGGTACCGGCGCTATAGTTGAATATTTTGGTGAAGGGGCCGATAGCCTGAGTGCAACCGGTAAGGGAACCATCTGTAATATGGGTGCTGAAATTGGAGCAACCTGCTCCGTTTTTGCATACGATGAAAAGATGGCGGCTTACCTTAAAGCAACTCAAAGAGAAGAAGTAGCCGCTTTGGCAGATGGCATTAAAGAACACCTGCGCCCCGATGTGGAAGTATATGCCGATCCTGCAAAATACTACGACCAGTTAATAGAAATAAACCTTAGCGAACTGGAGCCTTATGTAAACGGACCTTTCACGCCGGATCTGGCTTGGCCTATCAGCAAATTTGGGGAAGCAGTAAAAGCCAATCAGTGGCCGGAGAAACTGGAAGTTGCCTTGATTGGTTCATGCACCAATTCTTCATATGAAGACATTAGCCGTTCAGCTTCATTAGCGCAACAGGCTATTGATAAAAATCTTAAAACAAAAGCAGAATTTACCATTACGCCCGGAAGCGAACTGGTAAGATATACCATTGAGAAAGATGGTTTCTTAAAAACCTTTGATAAAATAGGTGGTGTGGTTTTGGCTAATGCCTGCGGACCTTGCATTGGTCAATGGGCAAGGCATATAGATGATCCAAACAGGAAGAATTCCATCATCACTTCATTCAATAGGAACTTTGCTAAGCGTAACGATGGTTTAGCAAGCACACATGCTTTTGTGGCTTCTCCTGAGATAGTTACCGCTTTGGCTATTGCGGGCGATCTTACATTTAATCCCCTCACTGATAAATTAAAAAACCAGGATGGGCAGGATGTAATGCTGGATGAACCTACCGGTGTGGAATTACCACCCAGAGGATTTTCAGTTGACGACCCCGGCTACCAGGCACCCGCAAAAGATGGAAGTGCTGTGCAGGTTATTGTAAGCCCGGATTCAAAACGCCTGCAATTACTGGCTCCATTTACGCCCTGGGAAAAAACAGACCTCAAAGGTTTAAAATTATTGATCAAGGCAAAAGGAAAATGTACAACGGACCATATATCCATGGCAGGACCATGGTTGAAATTCCGTGGGCACCTTGATAATATCAGTAACAATATGCTGATTGGTGCTGTCAACTTTTACAACGAAAAAACAGACACTGTAAAAAACCAGTTGACCGGTGAATACGGACCAGTACCTGCTACTGCAAGAGCATACAAAGCAGCAGGTATAGGAAGTATTGTAGTAGGTGATGAAAACTACGGAGAAGGATCGAGCAGGGAGCATGCCGCTATGGAGCCCCGTCATTTAGGCGTAAGAGCTATTTTGGTAAGAAGCTTTGCACGTATACACGAAACCAATCTTAAGAAACAGGGTATGCTTGCACTTACGTTCGATAACAAAGATGATTATGACAAAATTCAGGAAGATGATAGCATAGATATTGTTGGACTAACCAGCTTTGCCCCGGGCAAACCGCTTACAGTGATATTACATCACAGCGATGGAACAACTGATAATATAACAGTTAATCATACCTACAACGCTCAGCAAATACAATGGTTTATTGAAGGCGGAGCATTAAACCTGATAAGAAAAGAATTTTCAAAATAAGTTTGTTAGAAGAGAAAAGAAAAGCCTTTATCATTTTTGATAGAGGCTTTTTTCTTAATAGGTTCATACAATTAGTTATTTATCGTTACCTCTTATCCTATTTCAATGTGCGCAAACCACATTTTTTGTAATTTACATCCCCTAACTGCGAGATAGATTGAACAATAAAGATGAACATACGGAGGAAGTTTTACTGCAACTGCTTTCTGCGGGAGATGAAAAAGCTTTTACCGAAATCTACAATCGATATTGGGATAAATTATATTTTCTTGCGCATAAACATTTAAAATCTTCAACAGCTTCAGAAGAAATAGTACAGGAAGTCTTTCTTGCCCTTTGGCGAAAAAAAGAAACCATCCACATAGCATCGCTGCCCAGTATCTTTCAGCCATGACCAGGTACGCTGTATATCACTACATGGCAAAAGAAAAAAAAGTGCAGGTTACCAGTAATGAAGCTGAGCAGGAAAAGCTGAGCACCAGCGACCAGGAAGAAGTATTGAATAACAAGCTGCTTATTGAAATGATCGAAAAACTTTCGAACACATTACCAGAAAAATGCAGATTGGTTTTTGTACAAAATAAATTACACGACATCGCTCTCCCGCAAGTTGCCCGCCACCTCCATATTTCAGATAAAACTGCAGAAGCCCATCTTACAAAGGCATTAAAAATAATCAGGGGAAATTTTAAAAAGGCATTTTTCTTTTTGTTTACTATTTAGTAATAATTTCTTTAACCAGGTAAGGGTAATTCGTTCTATTTATACTCTATAGTATAAGTATATCATACCAATTCTAACTATTTGCATGGATAAACAGGAAATAAGGCTATTGGCCGAACGCTTTTTACAGGGCATGGCAACCGATGAAGAAAAAGCGCTGCTTCATCAATGGTATGACACATGGGAGGATGAGCCGGAAACCGTAATGCTTGAAGAACCAGCTCAAAGTGATGATATACGCAAAAAAATTTTGCAGGAATTAAAGAAATCCATTCATACAGATACCTCTTTAGCACCACCAATAAAATCTGTAACCACAAAAAGATGGCTGATAGCCGCTTCCCTTTTAATATTAGTATTGGGAGGCGGTTACTTTTTATATCGGCCCTCTACCGCAAAACAATCCATTGCATCATCAGGTGAACCAGTTAAACATGATGCTGCACCAGGAGGCAATAAAGCTGTTCTGACTTTAGCCGATGGTTCAAAAATAGTTCTGGACAGCGCTCAGAACGGAAATCTCGCTCAACAGGGATCTACAAAAATCCTGAAAGAAAAAGACGGACAATTGGTATACGACCTCGGTAAAAATGCACCAATGACTACCGAGGTATTGTACAATACTATAAGTACACCGAGAGGAGGTCAGTATCAGCTTATACTACCCGATGGAAGCAAAGTGTGGCTAAATGCCGCATCTTCTTTGCGATACCCAACCGTTTTTACAGGCAATGAAAGAAAGATAGAATTAACAGGAGAAGCCTATTTTGAAATTGAACACATGACTGCTACTACTGGTATAAAAGTACCTTTTATTGTATCGGTAAAGAACATGGCGGTAAAAGTACTGGGTACTCATTTTAATATTAATGCGTACGAAGATGAAGAAGATATAAAAACAACATTGCTCAGCGGAAGTGTAGATGTAGCCGCCATACAGAACAACGGTCAAAGTTTGCGGCTCTATCCCGGTCAACAGGCGCAATGGAGCACAAAATCAATAATGACTTTGGTAAAAAACGCGGATGTTGAGCAGGCTGTTGCATGGAAAAATGGGCTGTTCAAATTTAATGCTACCAGCTTATCAACTATTATGCGGCAGGTGGCAAGATGGTACGATGTTGACATTGATTATAGAGGAAATGTAAAAGAAGAAACTTTTACCGGCGATATTCCCAGAAAGCAATATGCATCTGAAGTATTTAAAATGCTGGAGATGACAAAAACAGTAAAATTTCAGATTGAAAATAAAAATGTAATTATTGAACCAATGAAAAACAATGATACCGGCTCAAAATAAAACCGGAAGTGTTGCGAGCACCTCCGGCGAAAGATTGAGCTAAACAGGTATCATAACCGAAGCACGACTATTTATTGTTTAACCAAACCAATTCAAATCTATGCAATTGACTGCTAATGTCAAAGTGCCGCCTTTAAAACTAAGGCACTTTTTTACTTCAAAACTATTACTGATTATGAAGCTAACTGCGGTGCTATTAATTGTTGGCTGTTTGCAGGTAAGCGCAAAAGGATATGCGCAGTTTATTACCCTTGCAAAAAAAAACGCAGCACTTACAGATGTATTTAAAGCGGTGAAAGAGCAAACCAGCTATAGCTTCTTTTACAACGACAAAACTTTGCTTAAGGCAAAAAGACTGGATGTTGATTTTAAGCAAAGTACATTAGAAGACGTGTTACAAACCTGTTTTAAAGATCAACCGCTTACCTACGAAATCCTCGACAAAACCATTATTATTAAAGAGCGTTCAGCAACTGAAGCTAAACCATCTACACCGGTTGAAACAGCATTGGCCGATATAAAAGGAAAGGTATTAGATGAAAATGACCGCCCTGTTGCAGGTGCAACGGTTACCATAAAAGGTACAACCAATTCCACTGCTACAAATGATAACGGTGAATTCACGCTTAGCAGTGCAGCTTCCAGTATAATATTGGTGGTAAGCAGTGTTGGCTATGAGCCCCGCGAAATAAAAGCTTCAGCCGATGCACCCATTACTGTAAAACTCACTATTGCAACTGCCAATCTTGATGATGTGGTAGTAACCGCATTAGGTGTAAAGCGGGAACGCCGTTCAATTGGTTATGCAGTAAGCAGTATTAAGGCTGATGAGCTTACTAAAGCCGGTGCAACCATGAACCCCTTTCTCGCATTATACGGTAAGGCTGCGGGCGTTGGTGTAAATACCGGTGTAGCCGGACCGATGGGTGGCTTAAAAATCAATGTGAGAGGTGCATTCAGTCTTAATAACACCCAAAATACACGACCGTTGTTTGTAGTAGATGGTGTAATCCTGTCGGATAGAGCTACATCTATTGGCGGTTCTGTTGGAGCAGGCTATGATTACGGTGCAAATATCAACGATATTAACTCCCTCGACATTGAATCAATTGACATCCTGAAAGGAGCTAAAGCAACCGTATTATATGGAACAGACGCAAGTAATGGCGTTGTGCTTATTACTACCAAAAGCGGCAGAAATGCCAAAGGATTTGGTATGACAGGTTCGTTTCAATATACCGTAGAAAAGCCAAGAGCATTCCTTGATCTGCAGGATAAATATGGTTTAGGAGATAATATTTATGATACTTCCTATGCCACGCTTAATGGTCAAACTGTTAGGAAAATCCCTAACAAACGCTATAGCTTTGGACCAGCTTTCGATGGCTCAGATGTAATGTTCTATGATAGTTCCATGGTAAAGAACAGTCCCCATAAAAGTTATAATGATCTGTTTAGTATGGGCAGTTCGTTTACATCAAACGTTGCTATTGCAGGTTCTAGTGAAAAGGGAAGTATGAGAGCTTCTTATACCAACTATAAGTATAATGATATTATCAGCCCTAACTCTTGGCAGAAGCGTAATACATTCAGTTTTAATGGTAATATCAAGGCATCAAAGTTTGCCAGCTTTGAATTGGTCTCCAATATTTACAGCATCGGTTCGCAAAACAGAAGAGAAGGAAATGGCGGTAATATTGCATGGGGTTTCCCGGTAGATTATGATTATAAAAGCATGTACAGGGATCTTTATGTGGATGAAACCGGTTATAAAAGAATATTAGATACTTATGGTGTTACAGATGCAAGTAATCTTATTGGCAACTACCTGTGGGCATTGGATAAGAACAGGCAGAAAGATGACAAATTTCATATTGTTTCATCAGCAAAAGCCATTTTGAATTTCAGCAAACATGTGTTCTTCACAGGACAATTTGGGTTGGACTACGACAATACGAATTATACCTCTGAAGTCAGCGTAGACAGGATTTTACCAACCGTGCAGGGTGGCGGATTCAGTGTAAGAAAAGAAAACAACACGGTACAAACCTACCAGGGCTTATTGAACTACGACAACGACTTCTTCAACGGAGATCTTCGTGTATCTGGCTTTGGTGGATTTGTTTACAGGTTAAGAACTACCGAATCATTAGGAACCAATACCATTGGTGGACTGAATTTTCCAGGCTGGTACTCATTCAATAACCAGGCTGGTGTACCAGATGCCGGTAATGCATACCTGCTGAGAAGCTATGGAAGAGGTAGTGACGTACTGTATAGTGCTGTAGCATCTGCAACACTCTCGTGGAGAAATGAATTTTACCTTGACCTCCAGGGAAGACAGGATTGGAATTCTACTTTGCCTCCCAGTAACAATAAATACTTTTTTCCTGGTGCTTCTTTAACATGGAACTATACTGACCGTTATAAGATTTCCTGGATGAACCGCGGACAGGTTAGATTGGCATGGGCAGACGTAGGTAATGGTACCGGAAGATATTTCGCCAATAACCAATACGATCTTGGATATATTTCAGGTACTGGTGCCCAGGCAGTAATTGTTGCGCCTCCCGGAAGCATTATGCCTGCGCCATTAAAACCCGAAAGAAAAAGAGAGTTTGAAATCGGAATCAATAATAGTTTTTTTGCCAATAACAGGCTGACTATTGATTTTTCTTATTACACCAACAATGTATACGATCAGATCATCCGGCTCCCAGTTTCCCAGTCATCCAGTTCAAATGGTTTGCTGATCAATGCGGGAAATGTGAGAAACAGCGGTCTTGAATTTTCAATCACAGGTACTCCTGTACTTACAAAAGACTGGAGATGGGATCTTACCTTGAATGGTTCAAGCAGAGGCTCAAAAGTAAAAGAATTATATGGCGGTCTTAAAAAATACAACTGGGGTAATCTTCTCAACGGAAGCTCCGCTTATATAAGTGCCAATATAGGAGAACCGGCTGGCGAAATAAAAGCGTTTGACTATTTGCGTGATGAATCAGGTAATAAAATAGTAAACGCCAATGGTGTGTACTCCCTGGATTCTGATCCCCTCAAAATGATATCAAGAGGCAATGTAATGCCAAAGATGTTTGGTGGCTTTTTATCTGATCTGAGATACAAAAATTTCACATTCAGAATAGCACTTGATTATAAATATGGCGGTACCATCTTTTCTTACACCAACCAGCGTTTATATGGTGTAGGACAATTAGCCACCACATTGGCTAACAGAGATGAAGCCAGCGGTGGAATGGCTTATTACATAGGTGCAGGCAACCAAAAAATCCCATGGCAGCATAATCAGTCTGCACCTGCAGGATCTATAGATGGAAGAGTTTATCACAACGGTATGATTTTACCAGGCGTTAAACTGGATGCAAATGACAAGTATGTAGCCAATGATATCATTGTTGCATCTTCCGACTACTATCAAACTTATGTTAATGATCTTTCTACTTCTTTTCCACCGGATAATATCCGTAAGAACGATTACATTAAACTGAGAGAAGTTGCCTTGTCATATACTTTACCAAGGAGTGTAACACAGATGATGCACTTACAAGGACTTACACTTACTGCGGCAGGACGTAATCTCTTTTTCCTATACAAATCAATACCCAATATTGATGTGGAAGGTGCAATTGGAGCAGACAGTTATGTAGAGAATACGGTTTTCCCGGGACAACAGACATTTTCATTTGGTGTGAATGTTAGTTTTTAATGCATAAAAAATAAAAAATGAAACGTACTATAACATATATCCTTTTAATCGCGACAATTGGAGTTGCATCTTCGTGCAAAAAGGATCTTGAGGAAAGGTTTTACAATCAGGATCAATTAAGTGAAGGCATCACCGACATTGTACCTGGTTTATTTGCACGCGCAATTAGTGACAACAAAATATTTGTACAGGATTATGGCGAATGGTATTACCTGATGAATGGTGGCACCAGTATTACCGGCTATGAGCAGGTAGCACAACGCTATGTAACCGACCGCTATGCATGGTTCGGAACCTATAACGACCTTACAACAGGTAACGGTTTTGATGATTATCCTATTACAGGCCAGGGATATTTTGAATCGAGTTACAGGAGATTAAAACCATGGGAAACATTAAAAACCGAATTAGGAAAAAGAGAAGGTCAGGCAAAATTGGATGCGGAGTTATATTTTAAATTGGTTAGTCTTGTTAAAGTATACCAAAGCGCTAAACTGGTTGACCTGTTTAATTCCATTCCTTATTTTAATGCATTCCAGGCAGGCAACAACAGTCCCGAATACTGGTATCCTGCATACGATGATCCGAAAGAGATTTACAAATCTATTATATCAGAGCTGGGTAATCTTGCAGATTCATTCCAGGTGCAATACAACCAGATGTCGTCTACAGCTCAACAGATTTTTGTACAGCAGGATGTAGTATTCAAAGGCAATATTGACAAATGGGTACAGTTTGCCAATGCAACCCGTCTTAAGTTACTGGTGCGTATTGCAGGAGTAGATGATGCATATGCAAAACCATTGATACAGGAAACATTAGGAAGACAATTACCAGCCGCTGATCTTACCTTTCCTATCTGGTTTGATACAGATCAGAAAAGTGGCGGCGGTTTCTGGATGAGAGGATTATATGAGAACACATATGCGTCATTCATTCCCAACATTATCATGAAGAGAATGAATCATGGAGCAAAAACGTATAATGAAGGTTTAGATGATCCACGTTTGCCTGTTATTGCTATGCCTACTAAGTTTAGTGACTATAGAGGTATATCGTACAATACAGACTCAAACAAAACCGGTTACACCGCAGGCGATAGATATTATCCTTATGCGGATGATTTACCGAGCAGCCTGGCGCAGAATGCCTACTCTATGTACAATTTCGCTACCTATACACGCAATGATAAAATGCCTGTATACATGTTTACATTGGGAGAACTGGATTTATTGCTCGCAGAAATTGAATTGAAGGAATTGGGTAATACCGGTAAAACAGCAGAAGAGCATATAAAAGATGCGGTAATCCATTCAACAGATTTTTATTATGCACTTAACCAGGCAAGCAATTTCAAAGATGACGATGATGCACATGGCGCCGCAGCCCCTTTGTATCCAACAAAACCAAGCGGAGCAATAATTGCGCAATGGGGTGATACCGTAAAAACAAAATTCACCAATGCTGCTTCTGTGGAAGATAAAATGGAAGTACTGATGCAACAAAAATTTATCCATCTGAACATATTGCATCCTTACGAATGCTGGGCTGAATTAAGAAGAACCGGGCATCCAAAATTAGAACCTTTCACCTGGAGCGGAAATGTGTGGACTCCTTTTCCTGAAAGAGTGCGTTATCCCTCTGATGAAATTATCAATAACGCAGAAAATCTTTCAAAGGTTTCTTCAGAAAATAATATGACATCAAAAATATTCTGGGTTCCAGCCAATAGAAATACCAATCTCTATTGGGCTAATTACGATTACGAATAAGTCTTTTCGCAGTTGGTTTTTATAAGGGCGCTTTATTCGTAAAGCGCCCTTTCTTTTTATAAGACTGATATACCGCCATAGCAATGGCGTATGTTTATACAAAACGATCTACAGAAAAGTTACTATCAATAACAAACTGTTGCCTTACCGTTACAATTATTCCACAGCTTATATTACCGATTGCCTACTTTTGTAACATCTGTTATTTTACGTATGACATTTCCAATTCTTTCGATAAAACACTTTTGCAATGTATCCATACGAGAATCTTTTGATAAAGAACCTAAAGGGAGAAATATGGAAAGATGTACGCGGTTATGAAGGATCTTATAAGGCATCGAATATGGTCGAGTAAAATCTTTGGATCGTATTGTACCTCATCCAAGGTTGTATCAGCAGTTTGTTAAAGGCAGGATATTAAAACCAAAGGTAGTTAAGGATTATAACAGACACACCGGAGACGATATGATCAGCCTGCAGGTGGCCCTGACAGTTGAAGCAACTACACGGTTCTGTAATGTGCGCAGATTGGTATACGCAGCTTTTAAACAAAAAATTAATTTTGAGAAAGACGGGTTGTACGTGATCAATAAAGATGGCGACGGATACAATAACAAGTTGTCCAACCTCAAACTCGTTTCAAAGTCAGAAAAACAAATGCGGTCTATCAGCAGCGGAAGGCAAACGTTTGAATACCTGAAAACTGTTGACCGCTCAGGATGGAAGAAAAATTATTCAAAAAATATCGCTGTCTCTCAATATTCCTTAAAAGGCAAATTGATAAAAAGATTCAAGAGCATGCGGGAAGCAAACAAAGAAACCGGCTGCGATGCAAAAGGCATCAGCCAGGCTGCCAAAGGCATGTATAAAGGCATATGGAGTGGCTATAAATGGAAGTTTGCGAAATAGGTCTATACAGTTCAATCTAAGTACAAAGCTGAAAGGCAAAGCTAAACGAGGAAACTTATGGTAGAGAAAACTGTAAGGCAGCTACAATACCCACCTTACAGTTTATTTGATACAATTATTTTATCAACAGCATTTTTTTAGTGTCAATGATATTGCCATTTACAAATAAAGAATAGTTGTAGGTACCGGCGGTAAATTAGAAACATTAAGATTCAATGTTCCTTTTCCTTGTGCAGGCACACTGTATTGTTTTATAGTTTTACCTGCAGCATCATATATCACAATCTGCGCTACAGCATTTCCTTCTTCCGGCACTTCATAAGGTATTATTGTATTCCCCCTGAACGGGTTGGGCGAGTTTTGCGCTACTGAAGCGCCTGATAGCGTTGAAGCTGCAGATGATTTTATTTTTAACAGGGATTGTATTTGTGCAAGGTCTTGTTTAAGCGTTGCTATTTCCTGTTGTAAACTATCATTTTTACCACTCAACTGCTGCACTGCTTTTACCAGGGGAACCACAAAATCTGCATACCGCAGGCTATACATGTCATTCTCGTTCTTAGGCGCATCAACGCCACTAAAATCATAATTTAATTCTTTAGCTGCTTTTTCCACATCCTGTGCAATAAAGCCGCTATACACAATTTTTTCTTTTTCGCTTACCGCATCTCTGTCGCTCGCTTCGGCTTCTGCATTGGCCACTTTGCCTGCACTCAAACGATTATTAATGCCTGTGATATCAAGATTGTAGGTAATGGTTTTAAGTTTATTAATAAATTCAAGCCCGGCTACATTTTCTTTTATATTCTTTTTAAACCTGCCGTCGGATATGTTTGACCAACCTACGTAGCCGCCAATACTGGTAACATTTCCATTTCCTATCCGCACCTGGTAACTGGCTGTTGCTTTAGCATTATAACCTATAGCTGTTCCGTTTCTAATGTCAGCAGAACTTACATCAGTATTACCGCCTATACAAGTATTGTAGCTTGCTGTACTATTTTCCCCTAATGAATGATAACCAATTGCTGTATTATAAGATCCGGTTGTATTATAACTTAAAGTATTATTTCCATTGGCCGTATTTCCATTTCCGGTTGTATTTAACATTAAGGCGCCAGACCCTGTTGCTGTATTATTGTTTCCCGTAGTATTGTCGTATAAGGCATTATCGCCAAGAGCAGCATTCTCAATTCCGGTTGTATTACGCCATAGTGTATAACTTCCTACACCAGTATTTTCGTATCCGGTAGTGGTAAATTGCAAAGCCAAATACCCAAGCGCTGTATTATCAGTTCCGGTAGTATTATTTTTGAGTGTACTATACCCAATACCGGTATTACTATAGCCTGTAGTATTTGAATACAACGAATAGGCTCCATATGCTGTAGTATAACTGGCAGTAATATTATTACGTAGCGACATATAGCCAGTGGCTGTATTCTCTACGCCTGTAGTATTGGAGGCAAGCGCAGCATAACCATTAGCAGTATTATTATAGCCTGTAGTGTTGGCATTTAATGAGTTATACCCTACAGCAGTATTAGCATAACCACTGGTAACAACAGCAAGTGCATTATGACCTACTGTTGTATTATACGCTCCCGTTACAGTACTCGAACCTGCATTGAACCCCAGAAAAAGATTATAGGTTCCTGGTGCATGCATAACACGTAAATTTCTTAGATAATAAGCGCCGGCTATAAAAATATTTTTCCAATTGTATGAGCCTGTCCCAAGCGAATAAGTGTTTGTTGCTCCGGGAGTGAGATCTTTATTTATGGCCACCGGGGCAACAAGGTTAGAAAGAGAAGTATTAGCCTGCCCAAAGGCATGTTGCTGATAAGAAAACAAAACAAGAAGTACAGAAGCTGCATAAAAATTCCATTTCATAACAAATGATTTAAATAGTTGAGAAAATAAAAAATCTCACCTGGTACAGAAAAAAAAGGAATACGTAATACCTAAAGAATTGGATAGGTAGAAGAATTGGATAGGTATACCAAAAGATTTGGAGCAGGCAACAATGAAAAATCTTCATTTAAGAGAGGCAGCAGAAGGCGAAGGCGTTCACAAAAGATATTATTGAATGGAAGGGAAAGGAACGAAGGGAATACAAAATAGAAACAATACTATGAAGATGCAAGAACAAGTATCTCCTACTTTGTTACCGGCTTGTTATTGAAGGAATAAGGTATAAAGAGAAAAGCCTTTATCATGACTGATAAAGGCTTTTGCGATAGTGGAACACACTTCTCCCCTATTTATGCATCAAAGTACCAGGATGAAAATTTTTCCACGAATGCCAGAACTCCTGGTAAGCCGGCACTGCTTGCAGGTGACTATCTTTCAAAACACCTTCAACGCAAACACCATTCATATTCCAGGTTGAATGTGTGTCGATATCTGTTAAAGTATTGTCTGCTTTGTTCTTTTCAAAATGGAGTGATTGACCATTTACCTGCCGGTTCCATACATGAAAAGAAGCTGAATCATTTTCCAGTGCAACCAGGATGGGTAATCCTGGAATTGAATCTTCAATTACTTGTTTTTTTACCAATTCATTCCAGTCATATGCCTTAGCTGTTTTATCATGCAACACACCAACCACCCACGATTTAAATTCCCAGGATGCAGAATCTCTTTTTTCCAGTGAGCCTTCAATGGTTCCTTTGTTGTAATTGCCCAGGTGCTCATACTTCTTTTTGTATGTAGTATCAGGTTCCAGCACGGTTGAATTTGGATATAGCCTTAACCACGCTGCCAGGGTTAATTGTTGTGACGGAATTTCCTTAAGCGATTGTCCTTTTAATGGGCCTGCCACAGCAACACCGGTTGCCTGTTGCCACCAGCTTTTGGTAGTAGCATCTTCAAACATTGCATTAAAATGATCCATGCCTACCAATCGGAATACTTCTGTTTTGCCATTTACAACAGGACTGAATACTCTACCTGTTCTGCAAACAGTACAGTAAGTAATAATGGCATCTGTATTTCCTATCGTATCTCTCACCTGGTGGTGATAACCGATAATCTGTATAGGAAAAGCTTTTGCTTCGCCATTAATAGCAACACCAATTACCAATACCGTGTCTGCACCGGATGTATTGATAGCAGCAAAACTTTTATGCTTTGGTTGATAAAACATTTTATCTGCTTCAAAACGGAAATTGAAAAAATAAAAAATGATGCCATATAAAACAAGCACCAATCCCAACGCTATTTTTTTCCAACGCTTGTTTTTTCCGAATGCCTGGATAAGGGGCAATGCGATCAACAAAAGCAACACTATTCTTATCCAGGTAATATTGCTGCCCAACCAGTAAGCAAAGCCAATGGTCTCCGCTTTTTGGCTACCAGGAAAAGGCATGATAAAATATACCCGCAATATTTCGGCAGCAAACAATAACAACAAGCCAATAATTAAAACAAAACGTTTCATACTAAAATATTTTATGATTGATTAAGTGAGCCTGTGCTATAAAAGTACAGGCTCACTTTTCGCAGCATCAGCAACAATGTTTATTGCTCTGATACCGGCAACGGAAATTCATCCCATACATCATCGCCTGTTCTGTCTATAGGTAATTCATTTAATAAATCATATCTGCGCATATCTATCCAGCGATGCCCTTCATAAAATAAAGAATACCTTCTTTGATTCAACATCTCTGTTATTAGCGCATCGTGTGTGCTGGCGCCGCTATAAGGATCTAATCCATGGGTGGTTCTTATTTTATCAATGGCTTTTATGGCTTCAGAAAAATTTTCCTTTTGAATATTTGCTTCCGCATAAATAAGTATCAGCTCCTCATTTCTTATAATGGGTATAGTGCCTGTACTGGATGTATATACCCAAACATCCCGATCAGACGAAAGCCCGCTTAACGAAGCAGTTGAAGTTCGCAGCGTTGCTTTATTGATGCGGTCATCACCTGCTTCTATATCAGCAGCATATGAAGGATGTGCTACTCTTATTTCTCCCGTTTGATTCTGCGGAATAAACATACCATTTAACTGATCGCCCGAACCTGTTCCAAAAACATGAGATACTCCAAGGTTAAAATTTTTGTCTAACCCAAAGAAAGAAGCATCCAACGCGGTGAGCGCTGCATCCCATTTCTCCTGGTATACAGCTACTCTTGCCGCTATTGCGCGGTTTACCTGTGCTAATCCTTGAGCATCATCTAACCCTGAAAAACCAGCAAGAGGAAATGCGATACTGGCGCCGCCTGTTAGATCAGTATAAGCAGAATCCAGCAAAGAAGCAATGCTGGTTAATGCAGTAGGATAATCTACAAAAGCGCCCAGGTTATCAGGGTCAGCCACATTTATTCTTATTCCGTTATTGTAAGTAAGATTTACATTCAACAAAAGCTGGTATGCCTTTATGGTTTTTGCAAAACCCTTATAGCCACTTTTCTGCGCAGCGTCAATGGCTGAAGAATTATCAGCAGCCTGTATCAACACGTTACAGTTCTTCACTACCCTATAGCGCGCTGCCCATGGTTGGGTAATATAAAAATTACTGCTGCTTAACGTGCCATCATTCGCTCCTAATAAATCCAATACATATCTTGGTTCAGATCCGGAAAAGCGATATCCTTCACGACCAATAGTTCCGATATCATCCAGGTACATATTCAGCACATTCCGCATACCGCTCTCTGTACCACTTATCAGGTTGTTCAATTCATCTTTAGTGGCATTATCCAAAAAGTCTTCCACTGTTGAGCTGTTCAGGTTTCCATAATCTTTTTTACACGAATAAAAAAGTATGCAGGCACTTAACAGCAACACTATATATGGTTTATTAATTTTTTTCATTGTTTATCTTTTTACGATCTTTTTTAAATAAAATGGAGCATTAGAAAATTAAGGAAATATGAAAATCGGCACGCTTGGTAGCAGGATAAGGATCAACATCCACACCGGTTGAGAAGCCTGTACCGAAATTAGATACTTCCGGATCGTATGATTTGTATTTTGTAACAGTGATATAATTGTTGAGTGATACACCTACGTTGATTCCTTTTATACATTTTGTATGCAACTCACTAAACGTATAATATAAACCAATTTCACGCAAACGCAAATAACCTGAGTTCTGAACAAACTCTTCCGCAGTAGTACCCACTTTCATTAACCTGTAAACACCATCGGGCAAGCCGTCCTTATTGGTCACTTTATCATAATCAACGCTCGTACCACCAACATCATTCTGTAAGGTTGTTAAGACTACGTTCTGTCCTCCGGCTTTCAGATGCAGCAAAAAGCGCAGGCTTAATTTATTTTTGAAAGTAATCTCATTATACGTATTCATCTGGAATCTTGGTTCTGCATCGCCCAATTTACCTACACCTTGTCCATTCAATCCCATGATCTGGGTAGCAGACTGTCCTTCCTGTATCTGGAAAGAACCCAGTACATAACCAAATGAACCTTGTGGAACAGAAGGAATAGTAAGCTTGGTAACCAATGAACGGTTAAGCCAGAAATTTACAGAAGTATTCCAGGTAATTGTTTTTGATGCAACAGGTCTTGCACTCAAACCTAACTCTACTCCACGGTTACGAAGGTTACCTGCGTTCACCCATTTGCTGGTAAAGCCCGATGAAGAAGGCAGGTTGCTTTGCATTAAGAAGTCGTATATATTCTTGTTGTAGTAAGTCAATTGAAAAGAAAGTTTTCCCTGCAGTATACTAAAATCAATGCCGGTTTCAAATTCGGCCTGGCGCTCTGGTTTTATAGTAGATTGCCCTTCCTGTGTGCCGATAATAACACCGGGATTACCAGCGATATTTGAAACTACCAGTGGAGTAAATTTACTTCCATAAGCAGGAACATTATTTGCCTGGCCATACGCTGCTCTCAATTTTATATTATCAAAAAAACCTTCTTTTACGATACCCATTCGTGTTAGGTTCCATGAAACACCCGCTTTAGGATAAGCATAATATTTACCTGCATCTCCATTATTAGACGATCTATCGAAACGTACACCGGCAGTTAACAATACGGCATCTGCAACAGTAGCTTCTTCCTGCACAAAAATACCACTGTTGCTATACTTAGCTCTGAACTCTGTTGGGCTTAAAGCACCCGCCTGGTCAACGTTTGATTGACCAGATATGATTTGTGTTGCCACGTTAAGTAAATTATCATAATTACCTGTTTCCTGGGTTACTCCTGCAGAAGTAGTAAATGATAATTTATCAGATGCAGTTAATACATTTACAAAGGATAAAATATAATTGGTGTTGAGGTTTTTTGTAACACCTTTAATAGAAGTTCCTTTTGCAATTGCCTGGAATTGCAGATTACCCGGAAACAATGCATTTGTTTCGAAATTATAAAAATCAAAGCCACCTCTTGCAATAAATCTGGTAGTGCTGACTGAATTTTTCTGCAAAATCGCATCCAGGTTAATACCCGTGATAAAACGATTCACAGTTTCGTTGTTCCGCATCAACGCAATTGTTTGCAATGGATTGGAAGCTGCAAAACGATTATTGGGATAATTGCCTGATGCATCAGGATGAAGTTCTGCGAATTGTGGCGTAGATGATAATGCAATACCTAAACTTACTCCTGCGTTGTCATTGCCACTTATTCCTCTGTCGGCAGAAGAATTTATATAATTAGTGCTGATACCAACTTTCACATTATCGCTTACGTGATGCTCCATATTGAGACGGAGACTTGTATTGCGATAACCTGTATTTTTTACAATGCCTCCTTCATCTTTTTGTGAAGCAGAAAAGTAAAAACCTGTTTTCTCACTGCCACCGCTCATACTTAATACAGTATTTCTTGCAAAACCTTTGTTACCAAAAACTTCTTTCTCATAATCGTATAATTTGCCTGCTGATTTGGCCGTTGCAAATTGTTGAGCTAAAGCAACACTTGTAGCACTATCGCGTGACAAGCTGGCCGCAGTTTCTTCAGTGAATTGGCGTACGCCTAATAATTTTCTTACGGAGATAACACCTAAATCCTGCGAAACAGTGATTCTTGTTTTACCGGCTCTGCCTTTTTTTGTGGTAATAATAACAACACCGGCAGCGGCTTTTGATCCATAAATAGCAGCGGCAGATGCACCTTTAAGAATTTCAATATTCTCAATATCTCCAGGACTTATATCTGCTATCCGGCTTGAAGGATTATCCTGTGTGGAAGTGGGTGCACCACCTGCAGAGGCCGTAGTAATTACATTTAAGCCCGCAGATGTAGATGAATTATCTACAAATACGCCGTCAATTACATACAGGGGTTGCGTGTTGCCATATACAGATGTAACGCCCCTCAATTTAATTGACATGCCACCACCGGGAGCTCCGGTATTGGCGTTAATATATGCGCCGGGAATTTTTCCGTTGAGTGCTGCATCAAATGTTTGTGCAGGCGCTACCCCGTTTAATTCTCTGGAAGATATAGTAGCAACTGCGTTGGCAAGGTTTCTTCTTTTAACGCTGGTTGCAAGTCCTGTTACCACCACTTCATCCAGGCGGGCAACATCTTCTTCCAGTTTTACGTCTACACTATTATTGCCGCTTATGGTGACCAGTTGCGTTTTAAATCCAACAGAACTGATAGTGAGTACTGTATTATCGGAAACATTGATAGTGAACCTGCCTTCCGCATCTGTAACGGCAGAACCACCGGTTTTAGCAACTACGCTAACCCCCGGGATGGGATTGTTTTTGGTGTCTGTAACTTTTCCCGAAACAGTTTTGCTTTGCGCTGACAGCAAATGCGGGAGTAAAAAAATAAGCATAAACATTGTTATGCCTGATAGTAAATTTTTCATTTTCTGCATGATAGATTTTGGTTTTGAAAGAGTGAATGGTCAATAGTGAATGGTGAATGAAATTTCAATCAGAAGATCATACATCACCAACCTGCCTGCCGGCAGGCAGGTCACACATTATTATACTGGTTGTTGTTTTGAAAATATATGATTACCATATCCGTGTTCGGCAACTTGTTTTGCCCTGACTGGATAGGTAGAAAGGTCAGATGGCGTGTTGGCTGCAAGCCCATCTACATAACGGTTAAACAGGCAAAATGCAGCGGCTATTAATACGGTATCGTGAATGTCTTTATCCGTAGCGCCCAATGCTTTTGCTTTTTCAATCTGTTCTGGCTTTACATGTTTTCCGCCTTTTTGTACACTGCCGGCTATAGATAATAATGCTTTCAACTTATCAGTTATGGGCGCGTTTTCGTAATCAGTTTTTATTTTATTTACCAGCTCACGATTGCCATCTAAATAACACACCGCGATTTCTCCATGTGAGTTATGACAATAAAAACAATCGTTGAGATAAGAAACATGTGCGGCTATGAGCTCACGATCAGCCATACTGAGTCCTTCATTCGAGCGCAACAATAAATTGGTTAAAGCGCCAATGGGTTCTGCTGTTTCAGGACTGAAAGCGAGCAATGCTCTGATACCGGGTAAGTTTTCGTCTACTGCTATATAAGGCATGATTTGATGTATGATGTGCGATTTTTTGATTTTTGATTCATCAGCTTGCATGTTGCTTTAATCTATAATACCAATAACAGCTATCACTGTATGTTTTTACAACAATTATTAACTTGCTTCATTCAAATGATGCAGCACGATCTATTGGGTTAGTAAATAATAATGTTGAGAACGAGAATAACAGCAAGACATACACTTCTTTCACAAGTGCATATCAGATTATAAAGAAGAACAACAGCAATTAAGCAACAGATTGCGGAGGATATTCAGGCGCGTCGACAGATGCAGTGTGAAGGCGTTCAAAAAAGCCATTGGATGCTTTAAAAATTACAACAGCGGGCGCAACAAAGCTGTATTGAAAAATAATATTATGGTACTCGGTACTATAATTATTCTTAGCAGAAGCACGTTCTTTTTCTTTTTTATTGGAAGCGAAATCATTTACCTCACTGCTATATTTAGATTGGCTCTTTTCTAATTGTGCTTTTTTATGATTGGGCAAACACATGATATAAAGTGTATCGTTGGTAATTTTTCTCTTCACATAATCATAATGTACACCATTGCTTTCAACCGAACCTTCTACACACTCAAATTCGCTGCTCTCTGGAATGTAAGGTAAATGAACGGGAATACTAAGCGCTACCAATTCATCTTCGTCGTATTGATGATGGTCTATTTGCTGCGCAATATGCTGTTCTGATTGATGAATAAAATAACCAAATACAAATGAATAGCCACCCAGGTTAAACAGGTAGAGGGAGAGAAATACTATGGCAGCTAGTTTTTTCAACAAAATAAAAGTAGGTAAAATTACGTGAGCATTGCCATTTCATCTGTAACTTTTTTTTATTATGATTACAGTATCACGACTCCCGGTAAAAAAATCCCGTTCATGGATAGACGAGCTTTTAATAGACAGGAGGATAAATAAATCTATTTTATTAAAACCTAAGCCATTGCGTATTTGTATTGCCGGAAGAGGCATTATAATTACGTTCTTTATCAGGCCGATTACTATTTCCTCAACTTTATTATCCAGTCAGCCATTATTGCTAAAACCTCTGGTTGAATAGTCTGCTCTATAGTGGCGTATTCTGCAACACTACCGGTTTCCGCTTTTTGAAATAAATGATTAAGCCCGGGTAATGGCAAAGTTTTGAAATTTTTATTACCTGCTTTTTGAAGGCTTTTCTGGATGCCCTCAAGGTTTTCTTTTGCTGTTACCTGTACGTCTTTTTCACCGTTGATTGCCAGTACAGGAACGGTGGTTTTACTCAGATATACATCCGGGTCAAATTTCAAAAAATAGAGAAACCATGGAGATGAAAGGGCGGCCAATTGCTGATCCAGTATCTGCGTTTGTTGTTCAGCGGTATACTTACCAGATTGCGCGAGTATCTCTGTCATTCTGCTTTTTAGTTCCTGCCGATAATTATTGCCAGCGTAGCTTTTTATAAATTCAAATATCTGCTTTGTATCTTTCAGGCTTTCATCCATCTGCTTATCATTCATACCCGAAGTTTTTGCAACCGCTTTATTTTGCAGTATCATCAACTCATCAATAGGTATTCCCGGTCCCGCCATCAATACCAGGAACTTCACTTTTTTGTTCGTGCTGCTTACCATGGGTGCAATCATTCCTCCTTCACTATGCCCCAACAAACCAATATTTTTAAATCCCTGTTTTGAAAGATATTCTACTGCTGTATTAATATCAGTAGCAAAATCTGCAGAAGTGGCGCCGTCTTTACCAGCTTCAGACCCACCTACTCCCCTATCGTCTAACCGCAAAGAGCCAATGCCATGCTTAGCAAAATAATCCGCAATCACTAAAAAGGGCTTATGCCCCAGTATTTCCTCATTCCTGTTTTGTGAACCACTGCCGGTAATCATTACTACTATGGGAAAATCAGATGTATTTTTTGGCGTACAGATTGTGCCCGCGAGCAGATTTCCTTCTTTACTATTTTTAAAACTCACATCCGATATATTATAATCAAACGGAGGCTTGGGCTCCTGGGGTCTTTTATATGTCTCCTGATTTGCCGTATCTGATCCTCTATACAATATCAAAGGAAGCATAGCGCTACCCTGCGTAAATATTCCAGCAATGCTATCGCCTTTCAACGTGCCTTTGTAACGGATCTGAGCAAGTTTGATGAATATACCCAATTCATTGTTTATAAATGAAGCACTATCTACCTTAAGCCCATTTGCGTTTTGCGCTGGGCTGTCCATGGTAACAGCTAGTACTGTATCTATCTTTTGTATATGAAAAACCAAAGGTAGTTTTGCTTTATTGGGTAAGTTCAAATTACCTTTCCATGTTCCATTGATTGCCTGGCATACACCAAGTTTTGCAAATACCAGGCATAGCAACAGTGCTTTCATTTTTATGGTCATGAGGAGATTGTTTTGTTAGCGAAGATAATTATCCAAATAGAAGCATTGCATTAATCATCCAGTTTCAACACAGCCAAAAACGCTTCCTGCGGTACTTCCACATTTCCTATCTGGCGCATGCGCTTTTTACCTTCTTTTTGTTTTTCCAACAGCTTACGTTTACGACTGATATCACCACCATAACATTTTGCAGTAACATCTTTGCGCATAGCCGAAATGTTTTCCCTGGCTAATATCTTAGCACCAATAGCAGCCTGTATAGCTATCTGGAATTGCTGGCGGGGAACCAACTCTTTTAATTTTTCACATAGTTTTCTTCCAAAATCCTGTCCCTTACTGCGATGGATCAACGCGCTTAACGCATCTACTTTATCTCCATTCAACAAAATATCCATCTTCACAATATCTGCATCCCTATAACCAATGGGATTGTAATCAAAAGAAGCATAGCCGCGTGTCTGGCTTTTAAGTTTGTCGTAAAAATCAAAAACGATTTCCGTAAGCGGCATTTCAAATATCAGTTCCACGCGGGTAGTAGTAAGATAACTCTGATTAATAAGCATGCCGCGTTTGCCCAGGCAGAGCGTCATTATGTTACCTATATATTCTGGCTTTGTAATGATCTGCGCTTTTATAAAAGGCTCTTCAATCCTTTCTGTTTTTACCGGGTCGGGAAATTCAGTAGGATTGTTTACTATTATCTTTTGCCCGCTGGTGGTGTACGCAATAAAACTTACGTTGGGTACGGTTGTTATAACGGTTTGATTAAATTCTCTCTCCAGCCGTTCCTGGATAATTTCCATGTGCAGCAATCCTAAAAAGCCGCAGCGGAATCCAAAACCAAGTGCCTGAGAAGTTTCTAATTCAAATGTAAGCGAAGCGTCATTCAACTGTAATTTATCCATGCAGTCGCGCAACTCTTCAAATTCATCTGTATTTACCGGGAATATACCTGCAAACACCATTGGCTTTACTTCCTGGAAACCTTTGATCATTTCCTGTGTAGGATTTGCAGATGTAGTAATGGTATCACCCACTTTTACTTCCTTGGCATTTTTAATACCGGTTATGATATATCCCACATCACCACATTTTACCTCATCTTTGGCCGTCATCTTTAATTTCAATATCCCTACTTCATCCGCTTCATATTCCTGGTCGGTTGATACAAATTTTACTTTGTCACCCTTTCTGATTGCGCCATTTATAATACGATAGTATACTATAATGCCACGAAAACTATTGAATACGCTGTCAAAAATCAACGCTTGCAAAGGTGCATCCGGCTTGCCAACCGGCGCAGGAATTCTTGTAACAATTGCATCCAGTATTCCATCTACACCTATCCCGGTTCTGCCGCTTGCCAATAATATTTCTTCGGGTTTGCAACCTACTAATTCAACAATCTGATCTTTCACTTCCTCAATCATTGCACCATCCATATCAATCTTATTGATTACGGGAATAATCTCAAGATCATTATCAACAGCCAGGTACAGATTACTGATGGTTTGTGCCTGGATTCCTTGTGTAGCATCTACTAATAGCAATGCACCTTCGCAGGCTGCAAGCGCACGGCTTACTTCATAGCTAAAGTCAACGTGACCGGGCGTATCTATCAGGTTCAGAATATACTCCTGACCATCTGTATGCTTGTAATTGATTTGAATTGCATGACTTTTAATGGTAATCCCCTTTTCCCTCTCCAGATCCATATCATCCAATACCTGGTCCATCATATCTCTATCGCTGATGGTGCCTGTGCTTTGTAAAAGGCGATCTGCCAGGGTGCTTTTACCGTGGTCAATGTGGGCTATTATGCAAAAATTCCGGATATGCTTCATGTACTGCCTGCGTCGTTTTTAAGAGCGCAAAGGTAAGCGTTTTAGCGGCAATAATAAAGGCTGTTTTATGAGGTTGAAGACGGGCTGAATACCCGGTGGAGCATTTGTGGCAATACTTCCTACGCTGATCATGCAGGGCTCAACAGGTTGATTGTATGGAACTACATTTTCGGGGGACGGCACCTACGGAGCCGTGCTGTATTGTTGGATTTTACTATAAACAGGTAGCTCTTACAGAGCAATAAGAAAAAATTGAAATGTACAATTTGTAGCAATGGATAGACCTCATAAATACCAGGAACTCCCCAATATTATTGTGCCATCGGCACAACCTGTTTGTAACAAATAATACCTAACAAAAACGACTCCGATGGAGTCGCCCTTGCTTTTGGTAGAAGGCAATGATGGTAACTGTAATTACTTTTCCGCATTATATTTTCTATATAAAATTCATTTTAAAAATCATTAAAATTCCATGGAGCCCGAAAAGGACGCGAAATCATAAAGTTGGCATATTCATCATCAAATTTCTCCTTTACAGGGTCCCATTTTATGGGGCGCTGTAACTGGTATGCGATGTTCACCGCATTACAAACCGTTGCCGTACGATGACCAATCTCTACGTCTGCTATGGGCAATGTTCTTTTCTTAATAGCATCTATCCAATCCTGGTGATGGTTATCGCTGAAGTATACTCTTTTGTCGGTTGATTTTATTTGAATAGCTGCAATATTATCAGGTTTTGAACGAATAAAGGATCTTGATACTTCAATCGTTCCTTTGGTTCCTATAAATTGTATGGCATTGCTTTCGCCCCATTGCTTATGATTTACTATAATGCCATTGGCGTATTTAAACGACAACCCATTTTGCGCATCAGGACTTGAAGGCGGCGGTATAAAAGCAATAGGTCCTGATGCATCCATATCAAGCGCCCACTGTACTATATCAAACATATGTGCGCCCCAATCTGTAATATATCCTCCGCCAAAACCACTGTAGCTGCGCCACATCGCCCATGAGTCGTCTTCAATAGGCGGTGATAATTTGGGGTGATATCCCCTGTACATAGAAGGACCGATCCACGTGTTCCAGTCAAGATATTCCGGTATAGGCATAGCAGGAAGATCACATTGTTTTACAGGTTCGCCAACCGAAACATTTATTTCTTTTACATCACCTATATACCCACTACGTACCAACTCAGCCGCCTGCCTGAAGTTATAGGAAGAGCGCTGCATGCTGCCCGTTTGCAAAATTCTTTTGTATTTTCTTACGGCATTTACCATCGCCCTGCCTTCCGCAATTGTTAGGGCCAGGGGTTTTTCGCAATAAATATCTTTACCAGCTTTAGCGGCATCTATAGCAACCTGCGCATGCCAATGATCAGGAGTAGCTACCACAACTGCATCAATATCTTTTCGCTCAAGTAACTCCCGGTAATGAGCAAACGATGAAACATCTGTGGATTTTTTTGCGGCATTTTCTGTTTTAGCAAGACCAATAAACATGTCCAGTTTCTTTTTATCTACATCACATGCCGCAACAGTAACTGTTTCGGTAAGTTTAGACATGCCTTTTAGTAAACCCCTTGCCTGTTTGCCTGTGCCGATAAACCCAAGGTTGATATGATCACTGGGAGCCAGGTATCCTTTACCCAGCACGTGGCGTGGAACAATCGTAAATGAAGCGGCACTTAATAAAGTATTTTTTATGAAAGTCTTTCTGTGCATAGAATTGTTGATTAAATACTAAATATAAAAAGATTTTATGAACGGGAAGATTTATTACAGCGGGATTAACTTGTATGCATTAGCGCAAAAAAAGGTTGCCAACTTTTAAAAAGTTGGCAACCCTACTGCCCATCTGCCTGCTTACTACTTCCTATTCCTTATACCATTTATATTGCTCAAACCACTCATTAAAAGTTTTTACCTTTTCTTTGTTTTGGTCAAGCCACAAAAATGTTTCATCTTTTTCTGCTGAAGCCAACGCAATATAACATGCGGTAGTTACGAAATCCTTTTCTTTCATTTCCGTTAAAAAAGGAACATAGAAATTTGTATAAAAGCCTTTGGAGTCTTTGGTTGTGGTTGAAAGTCCGTTAAAAAATAGTTGCATTTTGTAACTTAATCTTTCTCCATCTGTGTTAAATCCTAATGTGTCCGGCGTTTTATTGTCGGCTCCTAAAAAAGACAGGATCAATTCTAAACTACTAAAATCATCTTCTTTCGTTTTTCTTTTTGGGTCAAGCAAGGCAGCATCAATGCTTATAACTGTATTTTTTTCATCTTTCTGATTTATGCCTTGCATAAACAATTTATCGAAGAGCTGAAGGTTTTGTTTTGCTCTTGCTCCTTCTGGTTCAATCAATAAAAAGGTAAATAAAC
This sequence comes from Agriterribacter sp., assembly GCA_047600465.1. Classification (GTDB taxonomy): domain Bacteria; phylum Bacteroidota; class Bacteroidia; order Chitinophagales; family Chitinophagaceae; genus Agriterribacter. The sequence continues at coordinate 1,430,699 of JASGKU010000001.1, read as the reverse complement.
CTATCATCGCTTTTACCCGGCTTTTACCAACCTCCATGCGTGCCAATGCGTTATGTGATGAAGCATGAAAAGGATTTAACTGAATGGCTTTTTGATAACTCTTAATAGCCTCTTCATTATCGCCCTTACTGCCTTGTGTTATTCCCTTATTAAAATACAACAGGTAGCTATCAGGAAATTCTTTAATACCCTTTTCATAAATTTTCAGTGCCCCTTTGGCGTCTCCTTTGTAGTCTAATAAAGTACCATAATTCACAAAAGCCATTCTTCTGTTGTCGGCATCTTTACAATCATCTAATACCTGTTTTACTAACTTTTCAGATTCGTCATATTTTTTCAATGCCATTAAGGAGTAAGATTTCTCATATAAGGCTGTGCAATTGGCTGCATCTAATTTCAGTACTTCATCATATTTTTTAATGGCATTCACATATTCACCCTTATCGTGCAACGCTATACCTTCATCAATCAGTTGTTGTATGTCCTGGGCTTTTGCAAAATGAACAATAGTAAAAAACAGGATGGTAAGAAAAAAGCGGGCAATAATAGTTGTAGAGGGTTTCATAAGTAAATATGTGTGTTTAGGTAAAGTGAAAATAGTAAAAAATAAAAAAGTGGCATATACACCAGCTTTCGTAATAGTAATTTTTTATTTTCTTTCACAACTATTATTCTACAGCTTTTACTTTGATGGATACTCAACTTTCAAAAAAGTTGGCAACCTTCTATATTGACAGATGAAGAATCTTGTGTATTTTTCCATCATCATCAAAGTAAAACTTATAAATATTTCAGTTATGAAAAAGAGATGTACAATAGCTGTCTTTTTGGTTCTTTTTATGATAAATGCGCAGTCGCAGGAATTCAGAAAACCGGATGTAAGTCCAATGGACGCGGCTTACTATCCTGATAATTTTGCTCATGACCGTAAAGCCGGTGAAAAACCATTGATAAAAGTAACGTATAGTCGTCCATCTAAAAAAGACAGGGAAATATTCGGTAAACTCGTTCCTTACGGGCAGGTTTGGCGCACCGGTGCTAATGAAGCAACAGAAATAAAGTTTTATGCTGATGCAGTTATAGGAGGGAAAAAAGTAAAAGCGGGCACATACTCCCTTTTTACTATACCAGGCGAAAAGGAATGGACTATTATTTTAAACACTGATCTTGACTATTGGGGCGCGTATAGTTACAAACAGGAGAAAGATGTTTTGCGGGTAACCGCCCCTGCAGCAAAATCGGACAGCACTATTGAAAATTTTTCTATACAATTTGCAAAATCTGATGATGGTGCAATCATGCGGCTTGGGTGGGATAATACCGTGGTAAATGTTCCTGTTAAGTTTTGAGAAGAGATACCAATACTTATACAATAAGAAGAGGCGACATGTTTGGAAACATATCGCCTCTTCTTTTATACTTTCTTATTTCATTATTACAATTCTGAAGTTTTTAAGCTGGTCAACATTTAAATAATATACGCCTGCAGGGAGTTCCCGCACTTGTATTTTTTCATTCACATCTGCAATGCTTCCTGTCTTCACTGTTCTTCCACCTGCATCGGTTAAACTCCACTTGAGCGCATGCTGGGGTTTCTCTTTCAGGAAAATAGAGAAATCGTTCACTGCAGGATTAGGGGCTAATGCTATATCCGCAGATATCAGGTTTTTTAATTGTACAATATTCGAGTATTTCCACGTGCCATCATACTGCTGCCATTTTACGCGATACAAATTGGTTGCAGCAACAGGATCCTGATGATAGAATGTATAGGTTTGCTCACCCTGCGCTCCTGGTAATGCCTGTTGATTGATTGTTTTCCAATCAGCTTCGTTTTCTGTTTTCTGTTCTAAATAATAAGTTTCGCTTTCATCATTCTCAAACTTAACCGTTAACACATTCTGATCGTTAGACGCATCAATCTTGCCTGATAACGTAAGTGATCTTAATGGCAATACTGCCGATACTCTTGCCAATGTAATTTCAGCAGCCAATCCATCTGCTGCTGTAAAAGTCACCAGAGTTTTTTCACTATCGGTTGATATTAATGAGGCGTATTTAGCTGGAATGTTTGATGCTTTTATCCATCCGCCATAAATGGTTAATGTTATGGGAACAGCAACACTCACATTGTTTACAATATTGATATCAGGGTTTACCAGCGATATACGCATAGTATCATTTTTTACCTGTACCATCGTTACGCAAGGCACATCATTGCCTTTTATTAAGGTATTGCTGGTTAAATTAGTATTGGCAGTAAAAAGACTAAACCCGGTAACACCTGTTGCATTTTCTTGAATGATGTGCGCCTGTGCGTCCTGTTGTAAAATATCAAATTCTCTTGTAGATGCGGAGCTCATATCGGAAGCAAACTGTGTCATGCCTGCGCTTGTGGTTTTTGGCACTACCACATAAGCATACTTACCATTTACAGGTGCGGTACCATGATCTATATAAGCATTGGCATAATTAGCTGTAGTGGTGGCGCCGGAGCCTGATTCATCCGGGCTTGTCTGCGATTTCTTTTCAACCTGTATAGTACTTCCGTTGAGCACATAATACCCGGTGCCAAAAGGATCAATAATCCAGTGTGAACTGGAATTGCTCAACCCCTGGGCAAAGGGAAATGCTGTTTTAGCTGAACCGTCTACAGTAACTGTGGTAGAAGGAGAAGTCAATGTATTTTGAAATAAAGTTGTGATAGTATTTCGCCAGCTACGATTGTTATTAATATTACTACCAAGACAAACAATCTTTCTGCCAAAACAGAAATATGATTTGCGGAATACAAATGTTGAACTATGTGTAATGGTAAGATTGGACTGTTGAAAATTTAATCCATATATGCCATAATCTCCATGAAAGTCCTTAAGAATAACATCCGAAGCAGAAGCTTCAGAAGGTGTTCCAAATTTTACACCACCCGCAAAATTAAGTAAGCTCCTTTCTTCCAGGTCGCTAACGGTAGCAGATAAACTTAGTGAATCGTATGGATAAACTATTGAAGTAGCACCGGGTACTTTATTCCAATCCCATCCGGTTGTTGTCATGCCACTGGGTGTAAGTTTATTTGGCCACACACTGGGGTACAGAATTTCCAATGCTCCATAACCCTGGTATCGTCCGTAACGATTATCCGTTGTATATGTTTCAGTAGCCCAAAAATCACTGTTAATGCCTTTTATACATGCTGCCCAATTGTCTCTGCGATACATGGCAAGGGGACTATAGTTCATTTGCCAGAAACCAGAAGGATATGATTCTGCTCCTACACCACCTACCTTTTCGGCATAATCATACATACGGGAGTGGATACCCGAAGCTATAGGATCGTAAGCCTGGTTTACAACTTCACCGCCGATATAACTTAGCTCTTTAAAAGCGGGCTCGTTATAATAAGTAATAGTTTCAAACGGGTGACGTCCATTAAGACTATTGGCAGTATAAATAAGGTTACACAGAATACTTTCTGCATAGGCAGCCTTCAATAAATTATCATAAGCTGTCTTATTAATCTGGAAAGGAGTTCCTCTTAATTTTGAAAGAAGATAATAACAAAGCGACCCCATAGAATACATATAGGCGCTGTAATGCGTGTTGTGATGAAAAGCCGTACCATCTACTTTTATTCCGTCGCTGGTACCTTTTTGATTTTGCAGGAATTTTTCTATATAAGCCTTGAATCTTTTCAGGTCTTCTACGGCTGAAGCATCGTCAGGACTAAATAAAACCATACATAAAAAAGCATCTCTCAATGTGTATATATCATCCGTATCAAATTGCCCGTTTGTATCCGACTCCCATCCAAGTCCTGTACCGGTACACCATTTTATCCAATGCCACAATTCGTATTTTAAAGATGCATCAGCAAACTGCTCTACATTAATCAGTCCGCTAAAAAATTTCATTTGATTATAGCCGAGATGCCCTCCCCCAAACCATAATCCGCTGCCTCCTGAAAAACCTGCATCCAGCAACAATTTTAAAATATTGATGGCTTTATCGCGGCTAGCTGTGCTGCCGTTATGAATATAATCCCTGGAGAAAGCCGATACCATATCACCGATATCTGCCGGATCTGTAATTACTTTTCCTCTTATAAATCCATCTGAGAATGAGATATTGTATGTGTCGTATTTTGCGTTGGCGGTACTAAGCTCTGTTGAAGTAGGTGCAGTGCCTACACCTTCAACCCTTGCTCTTGTTTTAAACAAATCAGCACCTGCTATTTCCGTGGCTGTTGGTGTGGGATTTGATATCAATGGAGGTGCATAGTAAGCTTTATAGTAAAAATCACTGATGATATAATTTTTGGTGGTAGCCAGTTCGTACATGTCTGGCATCACATCGTCAGACTGTTTAAAATCGTAACTACGCATATACCTCATATTATCAAGGTATATAGTGCCACTACCGTTTTTAGGCGCTACTATGTAAATCGTTCTGTCAACATCCTGCGTACTGTTACGCTTCAACATATCATAAATGTAGTTGCGCAACAATCTTCGCCAACCAGAATAATTTACATTAAATCGAAACCGGAACTGATCAACTCCGAGTGTATTGAGAAATTTAATTTCAAAAGTATCTTTATCCGCCACCTCATTATGTACCCACAACTCAAAATGCCCGTTTCGCCAATCAAAAAGCCCGTTGTTTATAGCATCAGATTCAGCAGCACTTAGTTCTATCTGTAATGTATCTCCGGCTACCCAGTCCCAGCGCAAAGATTTTTGCCCCAATCTGTAATGACGATCACTTATAGATAATGTTCCTTTTAAGGCGTCGTAATTTGATGGAACAGAAGTTTCAAAATCAGGCTGACAGTAAACACAAAAAGAAATAATGCAAAAAATGAAAGAGAAGATCCATTGCTTGCTGAAACAATGGGTTGTATTAAATCGGTTTATTATCTTCTTCAACAGTTGTGCTGAGGGTATAGGGAAACCCATCATAAAAATTGAATTTAAAATTGGTTTGGATTGTTGTTTTTCAAGGGCCTTATGATAAGTGATTATCAAATCAGCTTCAGCAAGCACTGTTGTATAATTGGTTTTTCATATAAGAAACTCCTTAACAGCAATTTTCATGCTGCATTTGTCATTTTTACACTTTTTGTTGTTATTAAATTATTTATTACAGAGGGAGGTGTTGAAATACAAAGTTTTAGAAACGAAATGTTTGAAAACATATTATCTTTTGATAACTATATTTGTTTACAAGTTTTGATATAAATGCATATATACAATACCAAAAACTGGTTCGGAGTTATTTTCCAGTTTCATAAATATGATACTATCAGGAAGCTGGCCCCGTTGATGCTGGCAATCGCCGTTTACTCGTTGGCGGTAGCTTTTTGGGAAATTGAGTATCTGAAGCTTACTGATAAAAGCTGGTTGAAGAATATTCCGGTGCTACACAATCTGCTGGGTTTTGCCATTTCCATGTTATTGGTTTTTAGAACCAATACAGCTTACGACAGATGGTGGGAAGGAAGAAAGCTTTGGGGTGGATTAGTAAACAATAGCCGCAACTTTGCTATAAAGCTTGATGCTATGCTGGATAGAGAAGATCATTCTGCCAGAAATTTTTATAAGAAAATGATTCCGCTGTATGCAGAGGCATTAAAAACGCATCTTCAATCGGAAGTAACCAGGTTAATGTTGGATGATAAAGAACATCCGGAGTTGCAAGGACTGGACACAAAAAAACATGTACCAAACCAGGTTGCCTCGCTGATGATGCAACGTCTTCAATTATTGTATCACCATAAAAAAATTACAGGCGATCAACTCATCATTCTCAACAATGAAATTTCTTCCTTCACAGATATATGCGGTGCATGTGAGCGTATAAAAAATACGCCTATCCCCTATTCGTACAGCACATTCATCAAAAAATTTATTTTCATTTATGTAATGACCTTGCCCGTAGGGTATGTTTTTATGCTTAGCTATTATGTAGCGCCGGTAGTAACATTGGTTTTTTATGTGCTGGCAAGCCTTGAGCTGATTGCAGAAGAAATAGAAGAGCCTTTTGGAAAAGATGCTAATGATCTGCCTATGGATAAGATGACGGAGAATATTCAAAAAAATGTAAAAGATATATTGTAGGTGGTTTAGATTTTATTATCTGTAGATTCATTCGCAGATTTGATATATGCAGCTCTTGTAACTTTTGCAGTTTTATGATCGCCTGTATGGCTCCAGCCCGGCGGCATAACCAGATATAATAGCTTATTTTTAATCCCAGGCGCCTTGCGTACATCATTCCATAAAGCGCCTATTTCACCAAAGTTCACATCTAAAAAACTATTGGGGTTCATGGTGCGTGTAATACCATACTCTATTGGTACTTCTTTCTTTTCAGGCTCATAGGTTTTAAAAAACCTATCCCATATATTCAACAGGTTACAAAAGTTGGTATCCATGTATAACGGATTGCGGGCATGATGCACCCGATGATGCGACGGTGTAAGTATAATTTTATTCAAAAAACCCATGCGCCCATCTTTCATAATGTTTTCGCCTACATGAATAAAGCCGCCCCATGTTCCATCTATAAACATAATAAAAAATAACAACGGTGGATTTACGCCTGCCAATATACATATGGTAGTTCTGATAACATCTGCATAAGGGGCTTCAAGGAAAAAATGCGTGTAGGTTACAGCAAGATTCATGGTTTGTGGTGCATGGTGTGTAGAATGCAGACACCATAAAATCCTCACCTTATGTGCCAGAAAATGATAGATAAAATGAGAAAACTCCCAAACGATATAGCCGTAAATTAACCAGTACCACGTAAACGTAGTTTTAAAAACAGCATATTTTTCAAACACACCTATGCAAAATGCAGTTGCGGCAATGGAAAGAAACCGTGATACAAAACGATTAAAGAGATAAATAAAAAAAGGAACTTTATAATCTTCTACCTTGAATCTTTTATATGCCACACTTCTTATAATTTCTATAATCAGCAGCAAAGGAATAAAAGGAGAAATAGCTCCAAGGATGCCTTTTAATGTTAGCAGTTGACTATAATCACCGGTTTTATACATCTGAAGCAGCGAATCGATTCCCAGGAAATCAACGATTTCATGATAAAGTACTTCCAGAAAGTTCATTGAAGCATCGCTTTAAAAAGAATAAAATAATAAAAACACAAATGCTTTTTCTTTAAACAGTTCCTTACTATTTTCACGCAAAATTACAAAGTATATGGAACTGAAAGAGCAATTTGAACAGGCTGCCGCAGACAGTAAATCATTGTCGGAAAGACCCAGTAATGATACCCTGCTTCAACTATATTCTTTGTACAAACAATCTACTGAAGGAGATAACAATACAGAAGCTCCTTCCAATCCTTTTGATTTTGTGGCAAAGGCCAAATACGAAGCATGGTCTTCCATAAAAGGCAAATCCAAAGAAGTTGCTATGGAAGAGTATATTAAACTGGTTGAAAAGCTTAAATCGAATTGAGACATAGGGATAATAATATCTATTGCAAGCCATCGTGAGAAGGGAGATGACAAACGTGAGACGCTCACTTTTATCTTTTCACCTTTCACGTTCTTGCTAACACTAACTCATTACGCCTTTTAAATATCCCACTGATTCTGCAATTCCGGGCACTGCATCACTCATATCTTTTTCAAACTCAATACTGCAACTGCCCTTATATCCTATACTACGCAAGGCTTTCACAAATCCGGGAAAATCTATTGCGCCTCTTCCCATTTCTATAGCTTTTGCATTGGCTGCAGCAGCGGTTACATCTTTTACATGCAGATCGAAAATACGTGGTGCGTAATCTGTTACTACTTTTTCCAGATTGGCACCTGCTCTGAATGCGTGACCGATATCGAGACAAAGACCTACTCTGCTATCCAGTTTATAAATGCGGTCGTACACATCTTTCGGTCCCGGATACTGCTTATCTTCCGGTCCGTGATTGTGTATAGCAATTTTTATATTGGTTGCTTTTACTTTCTTCTCTGTATACTCAATCAAATCATAAGATGGTACGCCAACAATCAGGTCAACACCCACTTTTTTTGCATAATCAAATGCATTATCAACCTCTGCCTGGGTTTTCATGTAAATAACCCCAACCGCGTATATATTAATGCCACCTTGCTTAAACTTTGCGATAGTTTCGTTAATCTTTTCCTGGGAGCTGTCTAACGGCAGGTGAAAATCTTTTATAGAAAGATTATTCACCGCAACACGGTTCATTATTTCAATGGTTTGTTCAATGCTGTATTTTGCGAATGTATAGCCTGCCATGCCTATTTTCAGGTATTCCTTTTTCATTGACTGACCATTGACAGGGTTACCTGCCAGTACTGAAAATGGCAATAAAGCAGACCCTGATAAGGCAAGAGCAGAGGATTGAATAAAATTTCTTCTGGATGGCATGATCTCTGTATTTAGTATTAAGGGATCAAGGTAAGATTTTTTGAGGATTGACATTGCAATGCATACTCAATTCATCAACTATGATTGTTTAACTTACAAAACAATGCGCTTAAAAGCGTTTAATAGCATTATGCCATTTAAAAAATTTTCTTTTAAGGATATCGCTGCAGATACATTCAACCATGCTACTGAATCTATACTGCTCACCTGGAAGGAAATTTCCACACTGTTGGGGTTAAAACAGGATGTATACAAAAACCCCTTACATCAGCCCTTACGTAAACCCGTAACCGCTATATTGATCGGTGCTGGTAACCGGGGTAATGTATATGCAGATTACGCCCTGGTACATTCCGATGAATTAAAAATGGTAGGCGTTGCAGAGCAGGATGCAGTACGCAACGGAAGATTTGCCCGCAAACATCATATAGAAGCTATAAACAGGTTTTACAATTGGGAAGATATATTTGAAAGACCCAAATTTGCAGACGCCGTTATTATTGCAACACCTGATTCACTACATGCGGCGCCGTGCCTGCGTGCGTTGCACAGTGGGTATGATGTGTTGCTTGAAAAACCCATTGCACTTACGGAGCAGGAATGCAGGGCTATTTTACATGCAGCAAAAGCCACAGGCCGAATAGTTGGAGTTTGTCATGTATTGCGCTATTCGCCTTATTTCCGCCAGTTAAAGGAGATTATCAATTCTAAAACCATTGGAGATATTGTAAGTGTACAGCATATAGAGCCTATCGGTTATGCACACATGGCACATTCATATGTTCGTGGTAATTGGCACAACAGTAAAAAAACATCTCCTATTATATTGGCAAAGTCGTGCCATGATACAGATATTCTTCGCTGGCTTATTAATGAGCCGATAGAAGACATTCAGTGTTTTGGTTCACTCCGGTTATTTAAAAAAGAAAACGCACCTGCAGGCAGCACACCCAGGTGTACAGATGGATGCGCAGTGGAGAGTACCTGCCCTTTTTCTGCATTACAGATCTATTACCGCGACAGAAAAAGACTATACGTATTTGATTTGCCTGAGCAACGCAAAAGCTGGGATTATATCATACTGAAAAAATTAAAAACAACCGACTATGGGCGTTGTGTCTATGATATGGATAACGATCAGCCTGATCACTTAACCATCAATATGCGGTTTGGCAACAATGTAACTGCAGCATTTTCGATGGAAGGATTAACCTCCTACGAAGGAAGATGTACCCGCATTATGGGGACCAAAGGAGATATTACAGGTGATATGGAAACGTATACCATCACTGATTTTAAAACCGGGCGACAAACAAGCTGGAGTTTAAAAACCGATTTTCACGGTGGTGGCGACCACAGGCTGGTGCAGGATTGGGTGCAGGCTGTGGGTCATCAAAACCCTCATATTCTTTCGTCAACCATTGATGTATCTGTGGTAAGCCACCTGATGGCTTTTGCGGCTGAAAAAAGCAGGCTCAACCGCACTATCGAGGAGGTAAAGCTGGAACAGTAATATTAGTCAAGCGCTTTAACACCATCCCCTATTAATGAACTGTATACCGATGGCGCATAACCGATTTTATCGGTGTAAAAATGAATGATCTCTTTGTAAAAAGTATCATAATCATCTTTGTTTACTAACGCTATAGCACAACCGCCAAAACCAGCTCCTGTCATTCTTGCGCCCGCAACATTTTTATTGGTATGGCAGTACTGTACAACCGTATCTAACTCCTTTCCGGAAACTTCATACAAATGCTGCAGCGAATCGTGCGATTGGTACATCAGTTGTCCAAAGGCTTTGAGATTGCCTGAAGCAAGTTCAGACGCAGCTTCTTTTACCCTCCCGTTTTCTTCCACCACATGCTTTGCTCTTTTACGTACTTTTTCATCTTTTATTAAATGCTGGTGCGCAGCAAATGTTGCTGAATCAATATCGCAGAGATACTGAATATTTAGCTCGGTTCTCAATGCCTCCAATGCTTCATTACACTCTTTAACGCGCTCATTGTATTTTGATTCTGCCAGCTTGCGTGGTTTATTGGTATTAATAATGGCAAGCAGGTAATTATCCAGGTCGCAATCTACCACGGTATAATCCAGTGTATCGCAGTTTAACTGCAGTGCTTTGCTGTCTTCGCCAAAAGCAACGGCAAACTGATCCATGATGCCCGAATTCAACCCTATAAAATTATTTTCTACATCCTTGGATAATTTTACAAGATCCAGTTTTGAAAATCCTACACCGTATAATGTATTCAACGCATAAGCTGTTACCACTTCAATAGAAGCGGAGGAAGACAAGCCTGAACCTATGGGAATATTGCCAAAATACAGCATGTCCATTCCCTTAAGGGTATGGCCTGCCTTTGCAAACTGGTGTATTACGCCTAATGGATAGTAATACCAACTGGTATCCTTCTTTTGATATTCATTTTGTACGGCAATATCAAGTTCTTCTTTAAAATTAAGACTGCGAAAGCGGAAGGTGTTAGATTGATTGGGCGCCAGTAAAAGATACGTGCCAAAAGTAATAGCACAGGGCATTACCAGGCCACCATTATAATCAATATGCTCTCCAATAAGGTTAACACGTCCAGGAGCAAAAAAGCTATTGGTGTGATCCTGACCAAAAATCGCTTTAAATTTCTCTGCAAGCTGGTTCACCATCATTATTCGTTTATCTTTTTCGTTCGCAATATTACTATAAAATGTGCGAGTTATATTCCAATCTTTAAAGGAAGCTGGGATAAAAACCGTAAATTAACAGCCTCGTAAACCACCCTACTATTTCATGAAACATTTTATTCTTATTTTCTGCATAGTTACAGCGGCAACGATGCAGTATCGTTATCAAAAAAACAATCATTCATTTGGCGACAATCCTTTGTGGAACTGGCAAACACCGAACGATAATACAAACCAGAAAGAAAAATGGGAAACATTATTTGACGGCAAAGACGTGAGTAAATGGAGAAAACTTACCAGCGACAGTATGCCTTCAGAAGGCTGGGTGATTAAAGACAACACTTTGTCTGTAGAAAAAGGAAGAAAGGGCGGGGATATTATTACACGCGAATTGTATAGCAGTTTTGAGCTGGAATTTGAATTCAATCTTACTAAAGAAGCCAATAGCGGTATAAAATACCTGGTTACTGCTATGGAAAACAGCCAGACGAAAAAGAGTTCAATGATGGGCATAGAATACCAGATTATTGACGATTATAATCACCCGGAAATAAAAGATGATCCCAACGGGCTTTCCTCTACCGGTTCTGCTTACCTGCTGTATGCACCCGTTGGTAAAAAATTATTGGCTGCCGGTCAGTGGAACAAAGGACGCATTATAGTAAGAGGAAAATATGCGGAGCATTGGCTGAATGGTGTAAAAATTACGAGCTATACCAGGGGAACGCCTGAGTTTAATCAAAAACTGAGCGTTACCAAATTCAAAGATTATCCTGATTATGCAAAAGCAGATACAGGGCATATTATGCTCACCGATCATGGCGATCAGGTGTATTACAGGAATATTAAAGTAAGAAAATTATAACCCCATTTTCTGCTTTAAAATGAAACCAAAGTTCGCAACTATCCAGGTAGCTGATCTCACTCCAAAGCAAACGCAGATTTCTATATTTCTTATAGGCTGCATGTTTTTCATATTCGGGTTTATATCCTGGGTAAATGCTATCCTGATTCCTTATTTCAAAATTGGGTGTGAGCTTAACAACGTTGAGGCTTACCTGGTAGCTTTTGCTTTTTATATAGCCTATTTCATTATGTCGGTACCGGCAGGATATTTATTGAAAAAAGTGGGGTTTAAAAAAGGAATGATGTTTGGTTTTTGGGCGATGGCAGCCGGCGCTTTTATTTTCATACCAGCTGCGTATACCCGAACCTATGGTGTTTTTTTGATTGGATTATTTACGATAGGTATCGGTTTATCCATTTTACAAACTGCTGCCAATCCATATATCACCATCCTGGGCCCGAAAGAAAGAGCTGCGCAAAGAATCAGTATAATGGGCATCTGTAATAAAGCTGCAGGCATATTTTCCCCATATATTTTTGCAGCTGTAATACTACGGTCTACGGATAATACTCTCTTTGCCCAGCTCAAAACCATGACAGCCATTGAGCGGGAGACAACTTTGGATGAACTGATATTACGGGTGGTTAATCCTTACCTGGCGTTGGGTTGTTTTCTTTTTTTGCTGGGATACGTTATATACCGGTCACCCCTACCCGAAATTGATACCGAACACGAACCACCTGCCGTTGCTTCTTCCAATGTGGCAAAAAAAAGCATTTTCGATTTTCCTCATCTTATTCTTGGTGCTATTGCTATATTTCTGCATGTAGGCACGCAGATCATAGCTATTGATACCGTTATTGGGTATGCCGATTCAATGGGAATAGGATTGATCAAAGCAAAATCATTTCCCTCCTATACTTTGTTCTGCACTGTTTGTGGTTATGTATGTGGCATCCTGCTTATTCCCCGCATCATAAAACAGCTGTATATGCTAAGAATATGCACGATACTTGGACTGACATTGTCTGTGTTGATATTGTATGCCCGCGGAACAGTTCATGTTATGGAACATACTGCCGATATATCTATCTGGTTTGTGGTAGCGCTCGGGCTTGCTAACTCATTGGTATGGGCGGGCATTTGGCCACTTGCATTAGATGGATTGGGAAGGTTTACTAAAACAGGCGCATCTGTACTTATTATGGGGTTGTGTGGCAATGCCATAATGCCACTTATATATGGTTACATCGGAGATAAATATCACGATCTTCGGTTTGCCTATATCGTTTTAATTCCCTGCTACCTGTATCTTATTTTTTATGCGTTTAAGGGATATAGCGTTAGAAGATGGAAATAATTTTTGATTTGTGATTTGATGATTGCTGAAGGCTTAGTAGCCGGTTACAAGTTTCATGGATTGAACCCTGCCCGTCCGGTCAGGCGGGCACAAGGTCACCAAGACACAAAGATTCGCTAGGGATTTGTGCTCTCTCTTTGCGCCATTGCTTTCCTTTGCGCCCTTTGCGGGAGATGTATTTTATTTAAATAGTAGGTCTCTGATTGCTGAAAGCTGACCGCCGACAGCCTTCCTACAAATTCCCTTTCTTCAATTCACTCATTGCATAATCCGCAGCACGTGCAGAGAATGCCATATACGTGAGTGATGGATTTTGGGTAGAGGTAGATGTCATGCTGGCGCCATCTGTTACAAAAACATTTTTACAGGCATGCAATTGATGCCATTTATTGAGCAAAGAAGTTTTAGGATCATTACCCATACGCACTCCACCCATTTCATGAATATCAAGACCCGGTGCTTTCTCTGTTCTTGCAGATGTAATATTGGTAAACCCTGCTGCTGTAAACATTTCTGAGAGCTGTTCCCGGTAATCTGTTATCATCTTCTCATCATTATCATCATACACTACCGATATCTTTAATTGTGGTATACCCCAACTATCTTTTTTTGCTGCGTCTAATGCTACATAATTGGTTTCCTTTGGAATAGTCTCTCCCATCATATGAGAGCCTACGCCCCAGTTACCCAATGTTGGATTCAATAAATTCTTTTTCAGATTTTCTCCAAAACCAGATGAATCTGTTTCCTGTTTGCGGTATGCGCTAAATCCAGCCGCATATCCACGTAGGAAACTTGTTTCCTGCTTAAATACATTCCTGAAACGTGGTATATAACCTCCTCCAACCGGGTTGCGACCATCTATCCTGTATTCTTTCATCCCCTCGTATTCGGCACTAACAGTAGCACCGTAATTGTGAAACGCTACATACTTTCCAAGCAACCCATTATCGTTTCCTAAGCCTGCCGGAAACCGGTGTGAAATAGAATTTAATAAAATGAGATTGGTATTTAAAGCAGCCGCGTTTACGAAAATTATTTTGGCAAAAAAATCTATTTCCTGTTTGGTATTGGTATCAATCACTTTTACACCTGTGGCTTTTCCTTTTTGCTCATCGTATATTACAGAATGTACCACCGAAAAAGGGCGAAGCGTGAGGTTACCCGTTTTTTCTGCCCATGGAAGCGTGGATGAATTGCTGCTGAAATAACCACCAAACGGGCAACCCCGCTGACACAAGGTTCTGTTCTGGCATTGTGCCCTGCCCTGGTCAAAGTGAACCTGTTGTGGCTTTGAAAGATGAGCGCCACGTGCGCTGATGATATGCCTGTTACCCTTATAATTTTTACTCACCTGCTCTCTGAAATAATCTTCAACAGCGTTCAATGGATATGCAGGCAAAAATTCACCGTCAGGTAATTCTTTCAAACCGTCACGGTTACCCGAAATACCGGCAAATTTCTCAACATGACTATACCAGGGTGCGATGTCTTTATAACGTATAGGCCAATCAACTGCAAAACCATCGCGTGCAGGGCCTTCAAAATCATAATCACTCCAGCGTTGTGTTTGTCTCGCCCATATTAATGATTTTCCGCCCACCTGGTAACCCCTTATCCAATCAAAAGGCTTTTCCTGCACATATGGATGATCATTATCCCTTACAAAAAAATGCAGTGTGTCTTCACGAAATGCATAACAGCGGCTTACTATGGGTGCTTCATTTTTAATAGTTAATGGTACTTCTCCCCTGTGTTCAAATTCATAGGGAAACTTATTAGTGGTAGGATAATCTTTTATATGCTTTACATCACGTCCACGTTCGAGTACCAATGTTTTTAACCCTTTTTCCGTAAGCTCTTTCGCAACCCAGCCTCCACTGATTCCTGAACCAATTACAATGGCATCAAAGGTTCTGTCTTTTAAAGTATCTCCTGTAATCTCAGGCATGCAGCAATATTTATTAATTGAATTAAACCAGCAATCATTTTATATTTTAAAAATGCTTGTCATCTGTTGTTTTCCACTTACTTCTTATCACATCTATGTGGTCTGACGCTTCGCGTACCGACCTATACTTACCACTTATTTCTTACCACACACAAGGTCTGACGCTCCGCGTGCCGGCCCATGTTATACCTTAAAGTATCCATTGTATCTACCCGGAACCAATTCATATTTTTTCAGATCGGTCATTACCAGCTTTGAATTCATAAACCCTTGTGTGACCCTGTGCTTCACCATTCCAATAAAAGCACTTGCTTCTTTAGAAGCACTATCCTTTTTTGAAATAGTATCCAGCAATTCCATCTTTTGTTTTGGTGTACATTGAGTGAATGCATTACCGTATTTGTCTTTGGCTAAAACATCCACAGCGGCAAGTCCTGATAAAAAAAGCTTTTGCGCTTCTGGTGTTTCGCAATCATCTACCATTTTAAGTGTGAAGAGATGCAGCTTTAAATCCTTTGCGCCTGGTATGGTATCTTTTGGAATAATGGCTTCGGCTATATCAGCCAGCAGCGCTTCCTGTTCAGCATTCACCGGCAAATTTTTTAATTCTATAGAAGCTTTTCCCGGTTCATTGGAGCAGGATGGCATAATGGCAATACCACCCGCTATGATCATAAGATTTTTAATGGCTGATCGTCTTTTCATATACTAAAGATAAAAAGAAACTGTTCAGTTTTTATTAATTCAATATCAACCGCTTGTAAACTTAAGATTCTAATTGCCTCAAGCCGGCGGGCTTCGTATCAGTGCGAAGATGAGAATACTATTAATTGTTAGTATAGGCAAGAATTTGGCTATTTTTTGATGCTGCCTTTCAAAATAAAACCACATGGCGCAAAACCTGCTTTCTGTAGCGTTGTTTTTGATATATAGTTATTGATATTACATCTTGCTGCGGGAACACGGGAAATTCTGTAAGCTTCTTTTTTTAATTCCTGTACCAGCCAGCTTCCATAGCCTTTGCCGCGAAATGGTTCCTGTATCTGCATGTATACATCGGCGTAAGGGAGATTATAATTGAGCATTAAACCTCCGCCGCCTATTACTGTATTATCAAGTTCAATGATGTATTCATCCTCAGTTCTATTATCCTTATCATTTCTCTTAGAAAATAATGCACTTTCATTGCTGGGAGCAAGCCTGCTTTCAAAATGATCTTCAAACAATATTGCTTCGGCATTTATATCTTTAGCATATTGGTATAACATCGATGACAGGCTGGTATCATTGCTCTGGCATTCAATAAAAAGTGCGCCGGAAACTGTGCATAACTGAATAAAGAAAGCATTGCTCAAATGCCTGAAAGGCGGCGTGATATAAAATTCAAAAATAGCATCGCGAATTTCTCTTGTAATACTTCCCCAAATAGAACCATACCCTACTTCCAATCCATCCACCAGGCATACCCAACTTTCGGCCCAGCCATAGCGGTGGCATTTGTCGTATATAAACTGAAAATTATTTTCGTGCAGAAATAATGTTCTGAAGGGCTGAATATGTGTTGAATCAGATTTAACCAGTTTGATATCAACATGCATAATTTTATCTTAAGAAGTATGTAATGATGCATATTACCTGGAAGCCTTTATGATTTCCTTTATAGAAGGTCTGTTTGCAAAAGTTTTTATTTCCTTACCATTTTTATCATACAACACCACAAAAGGAAAATGTTCCACATTATAATAGTTTCTTACCAGGAAGGTATTGGCTTCTGTACCTACTTTAATATTATGATGTGATGCAAGATCAAAATCAGTTACAAATTTCTTTATTTCTTCCAGCGATAAAAAAGTTACCATCACAATCTGCTTATCTGTAAAGCTTTTAATATTTTTCATCATGTCTTTGGTAAAATTCCTGCAATGATCACACTCCGGTGAAAAGTAAATCAGCATCAGTGGTTCTTTCTTCAAATCTTCGTGTGTATACGTTTTACCGCTATCGAGCGTAATAACAAAAGGTGCTACTTTACCATTGTTCTTCAACGTTTGTGCAAACGCACCGGATGTTATTAATACCACCGCCATGATCATTCCTATTTTTTTCATCATACTTCAATATTATAGTCCTCTAAGATAGTATATTGTTTACAGTAACGCTCTCTTAAGCCTGCTCAAACAATTATACATGTTGTTTACTTTTTTTTATATTAATATTCTTTCAATACTGCTAAGTCTGACAACGACTGTTTTCAATCCTCCTGGTTTAATAAAGGAACAAACGCCTGTAATGCTTCAACGCGAAGTATTACAAACGCAGGACAAAGAGTATACTGCAATTACAGACATCAGATATGGAGATGCAGAAGGAAATGACAACCTGATGGATCTGTTTTTGCCTGAACCACACAATAGCAACACAAAGCTGATTGTGTATATCCATGGCGGGAGTTGGGTATCAGGTAATAAAAAAGAAATTCCGGAAGCATTTATTGAAGAATTGGCAGGCAAAAGAAAATACGCTGTTGCTTCTATTAATTACAGGTTGGTGAAAGATGGCAAGAATATTTTTCCTGCGCAGATAGAAGACATAAAAAGGGCGCTGGCATTTGTAGCATCCAATGCTAAGAAATATAATTACGATGAAAAAAACATTGCATTAATGGGCGCCAGCGCAGGTGCACACCTGGCTATGTTGTATGCGTATGGTTATGATAGTGCAAAACAAGTGAAGACGGTGGTTGATATTTTTGGACCAACAGATCTTACAGATAAAACGGTAAGATCACAAGGATTAGAAAGCAATGATATTATCACCCGTTACCTGGCTACTGCCGACACCAGTGCTGTTATTGCAAAAGAAGCAAGCCCCTATGTAAGGCTCAAAGCATCGTCTGGTGTACCTACTATTCTTTTTCATGGTACGGCAGATGAACTGGTGAATGTATATCAATCTGAAAAATTGTATAAGAAATTGCAGGAACTACATATACCGACTCAACTGGAATTATATCCCGGCGAAAAACACGAATTAAGACCGGAGATTGCACTCAGTGTTTTTACAAAAATTATAATATGGTTTCAACAATATTATCCTCCGCAATAAATACATAAATAGCCCGAAAAAAACGGGATAAGATGTATACTATCTGCATAAAGTTGGTATATTGGCAACTTCTTTAACATAGCAGCTATATGAATAGATATTCCCGATTTTTTTTACCAGCACTTTGTTTAGTAATTGCATTTATATCGTGTAACGAGCCCAAACCCGAAAAAGCAATGGAACCTCAGAAAGGAACTTATGGCTACGATGCCGCGTTTTTAAAAAAACATTTAAAACATACGCTCGAACTTTTTAATGAAGATGGTGCCAGAATTTTATTGACCGGCGATTACCAGGGCAGGGTAATGACAAGCTCTGCCAACAATGACAGCGGCAATAGCTTTGGCTGGATCAATTACGACCTGATTGCAACCGGCAAATTTAAACCGCAGTTTAATGCAGTAGGTGGCGAAGAAAGATTCTGGATTGGTCCAGAAGGTGGACAATACTCTTTTTATTTTAAGAAAGGAGATTCTTTTAATATCAAACAATGGCAGGTACCTGCTATTATTGATACGGTTGCGTACGAAATTTCAAAAACCGACAGCAGCAGTGCTGTGTTTACACAACAGGCAACACTTGCCAATTACAGTGGTACTCCTTTTTCGGTAGAGATTACCCGTGCTATTCATTTGCTGGACAAACCTGCGCTGACCGGAAAATTAAAAACGGAAATTCCTTCCGGGTTAAAATGGGTAGCATATGAAACCGATAATTCTATCAAAAATACAGGTACTAACGAGTGGAAAGAAGAAACAGGGTTGATGTCTATTTGGTTACTGGGCATGTTCACTCCTTCAGATGAAACAGTAGCTGTAGTGCCATTTAAAAACCAGGCAGATGCAAAAAATTATGTGACCGATAATTATTTTGGCAAGATCCCCGAAGATCGCCTGATCACAAAAGACAGTGCCCTATTATTAAAATGTGATGGTAAACACAGAAGCAAACTTGGTTTATCGCCTGTTATTGCTAAGCCCATAGCAGGTAGTTTTGATTTCAAAAGAAATATTCTCACTATCATTCTTTTCCAGGTAGATACCAGTGGCAATTATGTAAATTCAAAATGGGAATTACAAAAGCAACCTTATAAAGGTGACGTAGTAAATGCTTACAACGATGGACCATTGCAGGATGGAAAACAATTAGGTCCTTTTTATGAACTGGAATCTTCCTCGTCTGCAAAACCATTAAAGCCCAACGAAGTTCAACAATATAAACAGGTAACCTGCCACTTTGAAGGAGACTACCAGGCATTGGATCAACTGGCACAACAGCTGCTTGGTGTAAAGCTGGAGAGTATAAAAATGAAATAAAAAGCTCTTGTTGGTAATACTCAATCATACAAAATGAAATTATATAAAACTACCCGTGGTATTATACTGGACAATAATGGCACTTATTATATAACTACCACTGAGTTTGATACATTGGTAAACAGGGATAACCTGTATGGTCATCTATCATCTTTACAAGGCTTTACTAATATCTCTTTTGAAGATGCTTCGGCGGCCATACAAAGCGAATTGCTCCCTCCTATCGGCACACAGGAAGTATGGGCAGCCGGGGTAACTTATATGCGTAGCCGCGATGCCCGCATGGAAGAATCAAAAGCCTCTGGTGGTGATACATTTTATGATAAGGTATATGTGGCTGAGCGTCCCGAATTATTTTTTAAATCGCTTCCACATCGGGTAGCGGGCAATGGTCAACAGGTATACATCCGCAAAGATTCCAAATGGGACGTGCCGGAACCAGAACTCACGTTGTTTATAAATACCAAAGGAAATATTGAAGCCTATACCATCGGAAATGATATGAGTTCAAGAAGCATAGAAGGTGAAAATCCATTGTATCTTCCCCAGGCAAAAACATACGAAAGAAGCGCGGCGCTTGGTCCTTGTTTATACATTCCTGAATCGCCCATCAATCCGGATACCATCATACACATGGTTATAGAGCGGAACAATAAAGCGCTTTTTGAAGGCTCTATAAAAATCAGCCAGATGAAAAGAACGCTCCCGGAACTGGCAGGTTTTTTATTCAGGGAAATGGATTTTGTGAATGGATGTTTTTTAATGACAGGCACCTGTCTTGTACCTGACAATGATTTTACCCTGCAGGAACAGGATGTAGTACGCATCAGCATTGAGGGTATTGGTACGCTTTCGAATATGGTGGTGTATAAGCCAGTGAAAGCATAGTCGCTTGTTCAAAATATTCCTACTAACGCAAAGGACGGCAATATATAGCCGCTATAAGATTAAATAATTGAGGGAAAATCTAGCGTAGATTTTCCTTTTTTATTGTCTAAGCATTCTATACGCTTTGCATTTTAAAATTTGCTATCCCACAAATAAAACGGGCTGCTCAATAGCAGCCCGTTTTATTGAAATCATGCTTATTTGAAAAGATTAATTATATCCTGGATTCTGAGTAATAGTTCCGCTACTATTATCAATTTCTCTTTGTGGGTAAGGAAGTAAGTTATGCTTGCCGGAATGAAAGTACGCTTAGGTTTGTACGTTCCTTCTGCTGGTAATGCATTGTATACTTCTTCTGCTAATCCCCATCTTACCAAATCAAAATGACGATCACCGCCTTCAAAAGCTAATTCAGCTTTACGTTCGTACATCAGGTCATTGAAGGTTGGAGCATTAATAGGATCAAGACCTGCTCTCTCACGTACAAGGTTAAACGATTCTGCCGCTGCTGCTACGCCCACTGTCCTGTTTGCAGGTCCACCACCATTCAGGTTCATGATTGCTTCTGCATGCAGCAATAATACATCTGCATACCTGATAGCAGGAATATCAAGACCTGGACCATAATCAGTAAAGGACTGGTTGTAGGGTTGAGCAAATTTTGTACATACTACAGGAGACTGGTTATTGGGTGCTTTTAATATATCTGTAAACCCATTGTAAGTAACCATATCTACATTGCGCTTAGCCACGGTAGCTTTCTTTCTTACATCATTAGGTTCATAAGATTCGTAAAAATTTTCGGTAGCACTTACCAGGCGCCATCCTGCACCAAGGTTTTCATCGTGTGTTCCACCCCACACATCATTCGGCAGATAAATAGTGCTGGTAATAGGATAAGATCCTAACCTTGCACCCAATGCCCACAATGTCTCATCGTTCACCTGGTGATCAATAGTAAATAAATCGGAATAGGTTGATATGAGACTATGCTTGCCCGAATTGATCACCATTTCAGCAGCACTTTTTGCTTCATCCCATTTTTTCTCATATGCATATACCTTGGCTAATAATCCCCAGGCAGCACCTAATCCGGCACGACCTTCATCATGATCAAAAGAAAGTTGTGTGGTAGCAGATACTAAACTGCTTTCTATAGTAGCCCAGATTTCTTCGGCTGTTGCGCGAACCGATGCAGATTCATCCTGGTTGGCAGGATCGTATAAGGGAACACCACCATAACGGTTAACTTCTGTAAAATAAGCCCAGGCGCGTAAGAAATTTGCTTCACCTAAAATCCTCTTTTTCTGCGCATCATCCATGTCAATATCAGGCACATGAAACAAAACGTCGCTTGATCTTTTGATTACCTGGAAATATTCCCTGTAGCTGTTCAGACTAAGATCATTTTCTGTATTCTGGTTTGCCCTGAATTCACTCATAGCGATAAAGTCGGGATAGTTATCATTCAGGTAACCTATATCGCTAAATGATTCCATGCCGCACCACTCTTCTCCACCCAGCGCTTCTTCCTCTGATAAAGGCGTATAACAACCTGCCAGCGCAGCTTCAGCCTGATCAGCTGTTTTCCAGAACGCCGCATCCGTCAATTCGTGCGGGTCCTTATCCAAAAAGCTTTTTGAACATCCGTTCAATAAGCCTAATATAAGTATGACGATTAAATATTTTTGCATGGTAGAAAATTAAAAATTAAAGTTTATGCCTATGATATAAGCTTTTGCCTGTGGATATACCCCACGATCTACACCGTACATATTGGCGCTTGACCCCACATCAGAACCCACTTCAGGATCAAATCCGGAATATTTGGTAATAGTGATGAGGTTCTGGAATGTTACAAAAGCACGCAATTTTGAAATATTCTTTCCAACAAGATTATTATTAAAAGTATAACCTACTGTCAAATATTTCATACGCAGAAAACTGCCATCTTCAATATAAAGTGTGCTGTAAGTTTTGTTACTGTTCAGGTCTTTTACGGTTACACGTGGCACATCTGTATTGGTGTGATCAGGCGTCCAGCGATCCAGTATTTCGGTTCCGTTATTGTAACTGGTACCCTGCATAAACATACCACCCAGTTTCAAACCGTTAAATATTTTATTACCCTGGCTACCTACCCAAAGCATGCTCAGATCGAACCCTTCGTAACTGGCTGAACCACTCAATGAATACGTAAATTGAGGGAAGCTGTTACCTGCATTAAACCGGTCTTTAGCACTGATGGCTCCATCGCCATCCAGATCGGCAAATTTTACATCACCAGGCACAGCATTCGGCTGAATAACGGTACCATCTTTACTTTTGTAATTATCTATTTCGCTTTGGCTCTGGAAAAGACCTAATGCATCCAGTACATAAAAATGACCAATAGCTTCTCCTTCTGCGGTTCTGCCTACATAGGTATTCTTATAATCAGATACGAAGATCTCTTTTGCTCCTGCCACACCTAATGATTTCAATTTGTTTTTTACCGTTGCTACGCTGGCAGTCACCTGGTAATTGAATTTATTAGCTGCAGGACTTCTATACGTAACACTTACTTCATACCCTTTGTTAGATACGGTACCCGCATTACGATAAGGAGCCGTACCTACACCATAAGATGATAATAGCGGTACCTGTACCAATATATCGCTTGTTTCTTTATCATAATAATCAGCGGTAAAAGACAGCCTGTTTTTAAGGAACGCGATATCAAGTCCTATATCAGTTTGTGTTGTAAACTCCCATTGAATAGAATTATTTGCCAAACGGTTTTGCGCTACTGCGGTAGTTGCCTGGCCACCCAATGTGGGTGAACCAACACTGCTGATGGTGCTAAAGAACTGGTAGTTGCTGATCTTATCATTTCCTAACTGTCCCCAGCTTCCACGGATTTTAAGATCAGAGATTACGTCAGCTATACCGTCAAAGAATTTTTCTTTGGAAATTCTCCAACCTGCAGACACAGAAGGGAATGTACCCCAGCGTTTAGCAGGTGCAAATTTGGATGAACCATCCCTACGGATATTAGCTGCCAGCAAATATTTTCCATCATACTCATAACTTACCCTTCCAAAATATGCCTGTAAAGAATAATCATCCGCACTTCCATTAGCATGATCAGGATAAGTACCGGCATTACTGAAATAACGCAAAGCTGCTTCCTGGCTGCTGAAATTTTTAGCGGTTCCTGAATTTAACCATTCGCTGATACCTTCTTCTGCACTCATACCTGCCAATGCTGCCACGTGGTGTCTGCCAAAATTTTTATCGAAAGTCAATGTATTATTCCAGATCCAGGTGCTACCGGTTCCATAGTATTCTGAAAGACTATTTTCAGTTAAGCCACGACCACCACCTGGGGCAAATGCAGTAAAGTTTTTATTTTTTGAAAAACCCCAGTTATAAGCCATGTCTGATTTAGCGGTAAACATGCCCAGGAACTTATATTCCAGGTAAACGTTACCGCCAAGATTTGCTCCCGTGTTTTTATTATCTCTTGAATTGAGTGATGCAACGGGATTAGGGAAATCACCCGATGGCGAACCATAAATACCTGCCGCTTCGTCTGCCCATACCGGTATATTGCGCATGTTAAACAAAGCAGAACTCAATACTCCTGTATAAGAACTCCGGATATCTGCAGCTTTTTGCGTAGTCATAACAATAGAAATATTTTCACCCAGCGTAAGATTTTTAAATAACTCATGCTGGCTGTTGAAGCGCACATTGTATCGCTTGTAGTTGCTGTTCATTACTATACCATCATTATCAAGGTATCCCAAGCTGAAAGAATAATTAGAACGGCTTGATCCACCTCTGATAGCAAGATCGTAATTAGAGATATAAGCAGGCTTCAACACCTCCTTAAACCAGTCAGTCCTGGTTACTGCATTGTCAGGATTATTATAATAATCCCAAATAGGATCTGTTGTTGGAGTTCCATCATTTGTCAACGCTTCTTTATGAATAACATTTCTCTGCTCAGCAGTAAGCGCAGTAGGCATTTTCCATGCCTGTTGTATACCCTGGCTGGTATTAAAAGATATACTTGTCTTTTGGTCGCGTCTGCCTTTTTTAGTCGTTACAATTACCACACCATTTGCACCTCTTGATCCATAAATAGAAGCTGAAGCGGCATCCTTTAGCACAGACATACTTTCTATATCAGCAGGATTTAATCCACCTAAACCGCCGGAAATAATACCATCAATCACATATAAAGGGCTGTTATCATTAATAGAACCGGCACCCCTTATTCTTATTTCCACACCAGAACCGGGCTCACCGGAGTTTTGTATTACGGTTACCCCTGCAGCCTGTCCCTGTAAAGCATGCGCTGCCGACTGGTTGATCCCCTGGTTTAGTTTATCGCCCGAAATAGAAGCAATAGCTCCTGTAACGTCTACTTTCTTTTGCGTACCGAAACCCACTACCACAATTTCTTCACTGGTGTCTTCTTTCTTTTTTAATACAACACTTATCGCATCTGAACCGGTTACTGTTACTTCCTGTGTTTGATAGCCAACGGATGATATTACCAGTGTGGCTTTGTTTTGAGACACCTGTAATTTAAAATTACCCTGTGCATCTGAACTGGTACCAATACGGCTTCCTTTCACAACAATAGAAGCGCCTGATACAGCCTCACCTTTTTCATTGGTGATTGTACCTGTTATAGAAAGTGCTACAACCTTTTCCTCTTTAGGAGCCGGTGGTGTTGGCTTTCTGCGTATGATGATGGTTTTATCATCAATTACATAATCAAGCATTTCAGGTGAAATAGACTTTTCCAGGGCTTCCTTCAGATCTGCATTCTTTAATGTAATACTTACTTGTTTTTTAGAGGCAAGTATTTCATCAGAATACAAAAACTGGTATCCTGATTGTCTCTGAATTTCCCTGATTACTTTAGATAGCGGAACATTCTTTAATGAAAGATTGATCTGCTGCGCATACACCTCGCCGTTTACCTTAAGGCAAACAGATGTTACTAAAAACAAGGTGCATTTTAATACCCGCAATGCGATGGAAAGCTTTCTTCGCCGGCCGGAACACGAATGTGGGATAAAAGCATAATTGTTAGTTTTGTTTTTTTATAATCAGACTAGGGGTTTGTTTACAACGTCCTTATCAGGAAAAAACGGTTATTGTTCTTCCGTTTATCCTGAAATGTACTTCATTGGTCAGCTCCAGCTTTCTTAACAGCTCAGCCACACTTACAGTTCTGCTCAATTGCCCGGTAAAATGAAGCGATACTTCCTGCTCAAAATTTACATCCACATTATACCATCTTTCTACCTGGCGCATAATGCTGTGTATATCCGCACTGTTAAAAAAGAATCTACCATTTTTCCATGCAATGGTTTCTTCAAGATCAACATCCTTCTCCACTTTAATATTTCCAGTACCATTTGCTACGGCTTTATCACCGGGTACGAGCATCCTGCCGTTTTTTTCATCTCCTACTCTTAAGGAACCTTCTAATAATACTGTATTAATACTGGCTTCATTATCATAGGCCATCACGTCAAAGTGAGTACCCACCACATTAACGTTAAGGTCTTTTACTTTCACTTTAAATGGTCTTACTTTATCGTGTGCCACTTCAAAATATACTTCACCTGTTATTTCAACTTCCCGTTTATTGCCGGTAAATGCGGTTGGAAACTTTATAGAAGAAGCAGCATTTAACCAAACATTGGTTCCATCGGCCAACTCTACTTTATATTGTCCTCCTTTTGGGGTAGCAATAGTATTATACATCACCTCAGTCATTGAATGAGCTCCGTTGCCTTTGTATTGCAGTTGCCCTCCACCTAATTTTATAACTTTTGTATTGCCTTGGGTACTTAATGATCCGTTTGAGGCGCTGTCAAGGGTTATTGTACTTCCATCACCCAGTGTAAGCACAGCCTTGTTGCCACCGGGAATAATTTTTTCGGGGGTACTTTTTGCATTTGTTGCAACAACCTCTTTGATTTTATCATGCTTTGGAAGAGTGTAATAGTAGGTTATTGCAAAAAGACCTGCTATAACAACGGCCGCTGAGATCCTGAATAAAAAATTCCGCTTTAAAAAAATGGGGACTTTATCTTTTCTTATAAATCCAGCCAGGCGCTCTTTCATACGGTCTGAAACCTCATCTTCGGTTTCATTAGAAAAAATCTCCACGTCTGATACAGAAAAAGAACGATACCAATTATCTATCTGTTCCTTTTCCTCTGGAGTGGCTTCACCCTTGAGATATTTCTGAACCAGGCTTTGTATGAATTGTGGAATGTGTTTCACCACTACTATAGTGTATCAAGCCAGATGTTACACCTATGCGGTACAGAAATATTTTTCTAAACAAATATAGACAGTATTTTTTTCATGGAGAACCGGAGGTGATGGAGCGCCTTGTTAACCTGGTTTTCAACTGTTTTAAGCGTAATATTCATTTCTTCTGCTATCTGTCGGTTGGTCATGCCCTTTTCGCGACAGCGGAAAACAAGCCGGCATCTTTCCGGTAATAATTCTACCTCCCTACTCATAAAATGGGTTAACTCTTTGTAAATAAGATCGTCTTCCATATTTATGACAGGGATCTCTGTTTCAGATGCAAGGTATTTCTGCTGATGCACATGTTTTCTGATAGTGGCAAAAACAAGATACCTGGAAGCCGTGGCAAGATAATTAGGTAAGGAATTGATAGTTGTTTTAGAGCGGTTGGTCCACAGGCTTGCAAAAACATCGTGCAGCAGATCTTCCGCCATTTGCTCATCCTTTAACCTGCTGAATCCTATGGCATAGATCATTTTCCAATACCGGTTATAAATAGCTGTAAATGCCTTCTCATCATCTTTACTAAGAAGATAAAGCAATTCGCTGTCGGAGTATAATATGTACTTCTTCAAAAGACCTGGTTGGGATTAGAGAAATCGGGGTACGTTATTCTGCTTGCATGCTGTATTTATCAACCATCCATCAGCCTGTAATTATTACCTATAAAGTAGCATCGTCTTGGAATTCGTATATTCATCAGCAAGAAAATAATTCACAACAAAGGAACTATTTTTAATCAGAACCTCATACTTTCACGGAGGTAAAAATATTCAATTCGTTTAATACTAATGTTATTAATTCGAAAATTTTGAAAATCAACCCGACTGGCTGTAAAATTGTCCAATATATTCTACACGCACTTTTAAAATTCAATAGTCTTTTAATATTGTGAATCATGAAGTTTGTTGTTTTTCCGGGTATTTTGCACTTAAAAAAAGGCATGAAGAAGTCTCCTGTTTTTTTTCTTCTTTTCCCTATGCAAGTCTCTACATGTTTGTGCATGATTGGCATATTTATTCTGACATCCTGCGGAGGGAAAAAAAATGCCAATACATTATTTACAAAAATTCCTTCCTCACAATCACATATTGAATTTACCAACCGGATTACAGAAACCGAGGATTATAACATTGATACGTACGAGTACCTGTATAATGGTGGCGGGGTAGCCGTGGCAGATATTAATAATGATGGACTTACCGATATTATTTTCACAGGCAACATGACGCAGGATAAAATTTACCTTAACAAAGGCGGATTGCAGTTTGAAGATATTACCACGCAAACCGGATTTACAACAAGAAGCAAGTGGAAAACAGGTGTTGCTATTGCCGATGTAAATGGCGATCACCTGCCGGATGTATATGTGTGTTATTCCGGCCGGGTACCGACGAAGAAAGAACAAATGAATTGTACATTAATACAGGCATCCAAAACGGTATACCTCATTTTAAAGAATCTGCGGCTGCTTACGGATTAGATGCTCCCGGCACTTTTACTACCATGGTGAACTTTTTTGATATGGATAATGATGGTGACCTTGACATGTTTATGGTGAACCATGCAGATATGTTTTACAATCCTTTCTTTAATTCTGAAAAACTGCGTAAGACAAGACACCCGAAATTTGGTAATCGCTTATACCGAAACGATAATGGTCATTTCACCGATATCAGCCAGGAAGCGAACATTGATGGCAGTGGTTTGAATTTTGGGTTGAGCGTTTCCGTTAGTGATTTGAATAACGATGGATGGCCGGATATATATGTTACCAATGATTATGACGAAAGGGATTTCCTATACATCAATCAACATAATGGAACTTTCCAGGAAGTACTGAATACTGCAGCAAAACATATTTCTGAATTTTCAATGGGGTCTGATATTGCTGACTATAATAACGATGGCAAAACAGATATTATAGTACCCGATATGTTGCCGGAAGATAATTACAGGCAAAAAACATTGAAAGGCCCCGATACCTACGACAAATATATGTTGCGGCTTAGCCATGGTTTTCACCGCCAGCAAATGCGCAATGTATTGCAGTTAAATAATGGCAACGACAAAAATGGTATTCCTGTATTTAGTGAAATAGGACAATTAGCCGGTGTATCAAACACAGACTGGAGCTGGTCGCCTTTGTTTGCAGATTTTGATAATGATGGATGGAAAGACCTGTTTATTTCGAACGGTGTGTTAAGAGATATGACCAATCTTGACTTTGTAAAGTATGCTATTACTTATTCATCTAAATCAAAAAGACCTACACAAGATAAAAACAAAATGTGGGAGCAGATAAAAAACATGGCTACACCACCGCTGAACAATTATATTTTCAAAAACACACACGATCTTAATTTTAACAACACAACACAATCCTGGGGTATTACCGAAACTGCTGTGAGCAATGGTGCTGCATATGCTGATCTTGATAATGATGGCGACCTTGACCTGGTTATTAATACACTCAACAGCGAAGCGCTTGTGTACGAAAATCATGCTGCCGCCAATAAAGCATCACATTATATAAAACTTCATTTCGATGGCGAAGGCAATAATACCAATGGCATTGGTGCAAAAGTTTTTGTAAAAACAAAAAATACGGAACAATGGCGGGAGCAATATCTTACCCGGGGTTTTCAATCAAGCGTTGATCCAATAATGCATATTGGGCTCGGTAATGATAGCATTATTGAAAAACTCACCGTGCAATGGCCGGGTGGCAAAACATCGCAGCTTACTCAAATAAAAGCAGATACCGTATTAACCATATCACAAAAAAATGCAGTTGCCACAACACCAGATAGCATTGCCGCACCTCAACCATTATTTACAGATATAACCGCAACCTCCGGGATTGATTTCACACACAAAGAACCAGGGTTTGTTGACTTCAAGATTTTTCCTTTATCACCTTTTCAGTTGTCAAAAATTGGTCCCTGTATTGCAAAAGCGGATGTAAACCACGATGGACTGGAAGATGTTTTTGTAGGCGCCACTTCGGGCCAGGAAAGTACACTGTATATACAAACAGCCAATGGAAGTTTTACAAAGCAGGCACAGCAGCCATGGAACGATCATATAGAAATACCTAACACCGATGCTTTGTTTTTTGATGCAGATCGTGATGGCGATTTGGATCTATACCTGGTGAGTGGTGGTGCTGAATTTAATTCAAAAAACAAAAATTACCAGGACAGATTTTTTGTAAATGACGGTAAAGGCAATTTTCAACAGGTAATAAATGCGTTGCCTGAAGAAACCATCAGCAGCTCATGTGCCCGTGCTTCGGATATCAATCATGACGGATTGCCCGACCTGTTTGTTGGAGGAATGGTTTTACCAGGCTTTTTTCCAATGGCACCAGAAAGCTTTGTACTGAAGAATGTAAGCAGTGCAGGAAAAATAAAATTTGAAAAAGACCTTACGCTATATGATACCAGCCTTGCACATATGGGCATGGTTACGGATGCGGCATGGGCAGACATTAATAAGGACGGCAAAGAAGAACTTATAGTAGCAGGAGAATTTATGCCATTGCATATTTTTGAAAACACCAACGGAAAGCTAAAAGATGCAACCGCTGCATATGGATTAAATGAAACGGATGGTTGGTGGCGGCGCATATTAGCGGATGATTTAGATGGTGATGGGAATACTGATCTTGTAATAGGCAACCTTGGGCTCAACAGTTCATTTAAAGCCAGCGCTAAAGAGCCACTGAGTTTAACTTACGGAGAGCTATATACGAAGGGCGTCATCAATCCTATACTATGTTATTATAATGGGGGCAAAAATTACCCATGGTACACTAAGGACGAAATGGCGGAACAGATTCCTTTGATACAAAAAAAGTTTCTGCAGTATAAAGACTATGCAAACGCACAACTTACAGATCTTTTTACACCGGAACAACTAGAAAAAACTTCTACCATACAAGTAAAAACATTGCAATCAACATTGCTTCTCAACAACGGCAATAAAACATTTACCAATCTTCCTTTGCCCGAATATGCACAAATAAGTGCATTGAATGGAATTATAGCCGCAGATGTGAATGGCGACGGCAAAAAGGATTTGATCATTAGCGGAAATTTTTATCCGTTGAGAGTGCAACAAGGCCCATTGGATGCTTCTGTTGGACTGGGTTTACAGGGCGACGGAAAAGGGAACTTTGTGCCCTTACCCTATGCACAAACACAATTAATGATAGATGGTGATGTGCGCAATATGATCAGCGTAAAAACAAAAAATGGCTTTTTATTGGTTGTTGCAAAGAATAATGATAAAATCCAGGTGTTGAAATTTCAGCACTGATAGCAATCTTTGATATGTATTTCAAATCATTGTATGTATTCAAAAAGAATATCGCTCATCTTTATACTTTTCTCTTTCATTGGTTATGCATTTGCTCAACAACAGCAATATTATTTAATAGCCCATCGTGGCGGTGTGGTAGACAGCACTTATACGGAGAATGGCTTGCCCGCGCTTTTAGCCGCTGTTAAACGCGGATACAAAATGGTTGAAGTTGATTTGAGGATGACGAAAGACAGTATACTGATTATTCAGCACGATAATAATTTTAAGAAATATTATGGCTTAAACCAACCTGTAGCTGAAATAAATTGGGAAGAAATAAGCGGACTGCGGAGTGATAAAGATGGTTGTAAAGTATTGCGCTTTGAAGAAGTGCTACAACACTGCGCAGGCAAAATACAGGTGATGATTGATAACAAAATAGAAGGCAGTGATACAGCGATCTTTTCGAAAGTGGTGAAATTACTTAAACAATATCGCCTGGATAAAGACGCCCTGATGATAGGCACTGATTCATCCACCGATTATTTTACAGGAAAGATCAAACTAAGCTGCACAAGAAAACAATTGGAAGAGAATATGCTGAAGCCAGGCTATAGTTCTTCACATTATTATTTATTTGGAGCAGATCTTACAAAAGAAGATGTGATGTGGGCACTGCAAAAAAATATTCTTGCAGTGGGCGTTGTAAATGAATGGCGGTACAAAAGATCAAAAGCAACAAAAGAAGATATTGAAAAAGATATACAGCGCCTGAAAGACACAGGATTGAAATATTTTCAGATTGATTCTATGTATGATAAGTATTTTTCACGTAATAAATAAATACATATAATTTTTTCATCGTCTTTGCGAGGCTTGGGTAGCTTGCCGTGGCAATCTCCAGCAACAATTTCAGGAAGACTGCTTCAGCGCCGCAACATACTTTCGACGCAATCGATCTACCGGCGCTTCGCAGAGACGGCACGGAACGCTGCTCCGCCGTGTTCGCTGCGTGAAACTTGTGAAAACTCCAGGCAATCACTTTTGCTCATTCGCCTGTTTAAGCATACTTTAGTTCCCTAAAAAATCAACAACCATAATGCGTCTTTCTTTTCTTATTACTTTATTATGTGTATCAGGATTTGCTTCAGCACAATCAACCGACCCTTCTCACTTTGTTCCTGTAGATAAAAACTTATCAGCCACATGGGAGCAATCACTGTGGTCAAACGAAAGAAAAGTGTATAAAGGAAATGAATTGACTACTATAGGAATGCCATGTGGCGGTATTGCTGCCGGACAGTTGTATGTACGTGGAGATGGTACACTGGCAAACTGGTGGATTGCCAACAATGCTTATAACACAGGATATGGTATTGATTGGTTATTGAATTTTGACACGCCGCTTGGTCCCTGGAAAGTATGCTATCAAACTTTTGAACCACTCAGTTATATCGACCAGGGATTTGCTGTTGTTGTAAATCAAAACGGGAAAACAATTACCAAACAACTCAATAAAAAAGATTTTGACAATGTTTCTTTTATCGGGGAATACCCCATTGCGAAAGTTAATTATGCATCCAATACAAACCCGTTGCCATTACAAATAGATGCAACCATATTCTCACCCTTTATTCCTTTAAATGCAAGGGAATCTGCTACTCCGGGTACGGTTCTCCGTTATACACTTAAAAATACTTCTGCTGAAAAAATGCAGGTAAACTTAACAGGTTGGCTGCAAAACCTGGTATGTATAGATATAAAAGACCAAGTAAAAGGAACACTCCGGAACAGGGTAATAAAAAGTGATGGAATGAATAGCGTAACGATGGATTTGATTAAAGCGGATGATGCTGCCACCGTTGAACGCAGAATAGAAATGTTCCAAAACTTTGAATCAGGTACATATGGAAAGTGGAAAACAGAAGGCAATGCTTTTGGCAAAACACCTGTAACAAATGCCGCTGCAATAAAAGATGAAGTGAGCGGACAGATGGGAAATTTTTTGATCAATTCTAAATTAACCAGCTTTGGCGATAGTGGTACCGGCAAACTTACCTCACCCGTTTTTGTTATTAAAGAAGATTTTATCAATTTCAAATTGGGTGGGGGTTCTTACAGGGGCAAAACCTGTATGAACCTGGTAGTAAAAAATAAAATTGAAAAAACAGCCACCGGCAATAGTGAAGAAACACTTCGCTATACCACCTGGGATGTAAAAGCTTTAAAAGGACAGAAAGCCTATATAGAAGTAGTAGACAATGAAACAGGAAGCTGGGGGCATATAAATGTAGATGAAATCTCATTCAGCAACCTGCCTGCGAAAGAAAAATTTTTTCCGGGCGATCACCCTTATTTTGGAAATATATCGCTGAGTGTTTTAGAGGATAACGGATTTGCTGATGCTGATTTTTCAGGCATTGGTACAACGCCTAAAAAAGTTGTGCTTACTACAAGACCTGCAGGTGAAAAATTAATGGGCGCTACAGGTTCAACTTTTGAACTGACTCCCGGCGAAACAAAAGAAGTTACCTTTTTACTTACCTGGTATTTCCCCAATCGTCCTCTGCAATATGGTGAAGGCGGTAACTGGAACATGGCTATCCCAACGGAAGGACCTGCTATCGGTAATATGTATGCGAACTGGTACAACAGTTCGATGGATGTAGCATCGTGGCTGCATAACAATATAACCCGCCTAAGCAAAGAGACTTTCAATTTTCATGATACTTATTATAACAACAGCAGTTTGCCGTATTGGTTGATCCAAAGAATGATGATGCCGGTATCAACCCTTGCAACAGAAACCTGCCAGTGGTGGGCAAACGATAAATTCTGGGCCTGGGAAGGAGTTGGCTCCTGTGTAGGCACCTGCACACATGTATGGAATTACGAGCACGCACTCTCAAGGTTGTTTCCTGAACTGGAAAAAAATATCAGGGAAAAAACGGATTATGCCACGTCCTTCCAGGCAGATGGCGGTATACTTTCCCGCAATGGTTGGGGTGGTATATTGATTGATGGTCATGCCGGAGGTATATTAAAAGCTTACCGCGAGCATCTCATATCCAAAGACAATTTATTTCTCTCCCGCAATTGGGATAAAATAAAAAAAGCCACGGAGTTTATTATTAAAGAAGATGGTAACGCAGATGGCATTATTGAAAAAGAACAAGCCAATACTTATGACATTGCTTTCTTTGGCGCCAATACTTATGTAGGAGGATTATACCTCTCTGCATTAAAAGCTTCCGCTAAAATGGCACTGCTGATGAAGGACACTGTATTTGCACAACACTGCGATAGCATATTTGAAAGCGGCAGTAAAAAAAGCGTGGAGAAATTATGGAACGGAGAATATTTTGTACAGGATGTTGATTTAAGCAAGCATCCATTATCGCAATATGCCAATGGTTGTTTAAGTGACCAGATGTTTGGACAAACCTGGGCGCATATTGTCAATCTCGGATACATCTATCCTCAGCAAAATGTAAAATCTGCTTTGCAATCTGTATGGAAATACAATTGGGCACCCGATGTAAATGTGCAAAACAGCAAACATAAACCAGAAAGAATTTATGCGAGCCCGGGAGAGCCAGGCTTACTGGTGGCTACATGGCCCAAAAGTAAACATATGGGAGAAGAAGGTGTGCGTTACCGTGATGAAGTATGGACAGGTATTGAATACCAGGTGGCGACCAATATGATTTACGAAGGCATGATAGAAGAAGGATTATCTATTGTAAAAGCTATACATGAACGTTATCGCCCGGAGAAACACAACCCCTGGAATGAAATTGAATGTGGAGATCACTATGCACGTGCGCTGGCTTCATGGGGAGTGTTGCTCGCATTGGAAGATTATAATTATGACGGTCCTGCAAAATCGCTTTCATTCGCACCAAAAGTACAGCAACAGAACTTCAAAGGCTTTTTTACAGCCGCTGAAGGTTGGGGAACAATAACACAGCAAAGATCGGCGCAGCAACAAACCAATAGTGTTACACCTGCATATGGTAGCATACAATTATCAAACGTTTCTGTACAAGTGGAAGGAGAGGCTAAGAAGGTTACTGTTACTGTAAATGGAAAAGAAATACCATCATCATTCACACAAAAAAATGACATGCTTTCTATTGCGTTTGATGAAACAAGCATTGAAACAAACCAGGCAATTACAATATCCACTACGCTATAACAATAAAATGAATCATTCAATGAAAAAAATGTTTTTGTGCATATGCGTTTGCATAGGCATTACCACTATTGCCAGCGCTCAAAAAGATAAGTTTGATGGTTTGAACATGAACATGGGTAACCTTTTCCGTTTATCAGATGCAAAAACACGCTCCATCAGCCCGGAAAATTTTACTGGTGAAAAAGGAAAGGGTGGTATGGCTAATCCAGCAGACAAGGACAAGGAAAATGTTGCTAATGCGCACAGCGCAGCAAGAGACCTTGGACAAGGATGGAAAGTAAATCCCTTTGTGATTATTAAACCAGGCCAAACATTTACCATGGCCGAAATAACAGGCCCGGGTGCTGTACAACACATATGGATGACGCCAACAGGCATATGGCGCAATTCTATTCTCCGGTTTTATTGGGACGATGAAAAAGAACCTTCTGTAGAATGCCCGGTAGGTGATTTTTTTGGCAACGGTTGGGGTGAGTATGCGCCGTTAGCTTCGCTGGCTGTTTGTGTAAACCCTGGCAGTGCCTTTAATTGTTACTGGACAATGCCCTTCCGCAAAAAATGCAAAATCACCATGGAAAATATTAATACAGAAGAAATGCGTTTGTATTACCAGGTTGATTATACGCTTACTGAAGTGCCCGAAGATGCAGGTTATTTTCACGCACAGTTCCACAGGGCAAATCCTGATGCAACCTCTGATTATACAATTGTTGATGGTATAAAAGGAAAGGGTCAATATGTGGGTGTATATCTTGCATGGGGTGTAAACAATAACGGCTGGTGGGGCGAAGGAGAAATTAAATTTTTTATAGATGGCGATACAAAATATCCTACCATTTGCGGCACAGGAACAGAAGATTATTTTTGCGGATCGTATAACTTTGAGAATAAAGAAAAACACGAATACGAACCTTTTAACCGGCCCTATTCTGGATTGATACAAGTAATAAAACCGGACGGATTATACACCAGTCAGCAACGTTTTGGATTATACCGCTGGCATATTATGGATCCAATCCGTTTTGACAAAGATCTAAAAGTTACCATACAGGATCTTGGCTGGCGGAGTGAAGGAAGATACCTGGCACAACATTCAGATTTGGCTTCAGTAGTATTCTGGTATCAGCGTGATCCGCATGCTCCGTTCCCTAAACTGCCTTCGAAAGATGAACTGGAAGTAAATTAGTCATCAGCCGTCAGCAATGCGCTATCAGTCTTATGTACTGAAAGCTGATTCCTGATTGCTCAAAGCCACTTAAACATGTTACGATTTTTAGCTTGCATTGTATGTTGCGCATTATATAGTATCAGCGCTAACGCACAGAACAAACCCATTCGCATAGCCGTAGCCGGTATCTCGCATGGGCACTCTACCTGGATTTTGGGGCATAAACCTCAAAATGATTTTACGTTGGTGGGTGTATACGAACCTAATAAAGCGCTGGCTCAAAAATCGGCTAAGCAGTATAAGCTGGATGAGAAACTTTTTTCAGACAATCTTGATAAAATGCTGGATGAAGTAAAGCCGGATGCGGTTGTTGCATTTGGTTCTATATACGATCATCTTGCTGCAGTAAAAGCCTGTGCGCCGAGAGGCATTCATGTAATGGTAGAGAAGCCTTTGGCTGTGAGCGTTGCAGATGCAATGGAGATGGAAGCACTGGCTAAAAAATATAACATCATTTTGCTCACTGATTATGAAACCTCCTGGTATCCTGCTACGGCAAAAGCATACCAGATGATTTATGACAGTAGTTATATAGGGGGTTTGCGCAAAGCGGTTTTTCATCATGGTCATGAGGGACCTAAGGAAATTGGTGTAAGCGATGAATTTTTTGAATGGCTCACCGACCCCGTAAAAAATGGTGGAGGCGCTATCATTGATTTTGGTTGCTACGGTGCTAACCTGATGACCTGGCTTACCAAAGGTGTACAACCCTTATCCGTAACCGCAGTTACAAGGCAATATAAACCCAACATATATCCAAAGGTAGATGATGACGCGGTAATACTGGTAACCTATCCGGATGCGGAAGCTGTGATCCAGGCTTCATGGAATTGGCCGTTCGGCAGAAAAGATATGGAATTATATGGCACAACAGGCTATGTAAATACCATCAACAACAGCCTCATGCGCATTAAACGAAAGGAAGATAAAACAGAACAGTTGCGGGCATACACTACTAAAGATATCGCGGTATATGAAGATCCTTTCAACTACTTTGTTGACGTGATAAGAAAGAAAATGGTGGTAAAAGATTATGACCTGTATTCACTAAGCAATAATGTGCTGGTGGTTAAAATCCTGGAAGCCGCAAAAGAATCTGCTAAAACAGGCAAAACAGTTTTTTTTAAATAAATCGATAGAAACAATGTGTATCGCACAATGTTTTTTGTCTCATTAAACAAACAAAAAAAATGAAAAGTAAAATTTACCAGTTAGCGTTCGTGGCAATAGCAACTGCTGCTGCATCCTGCGGTGGAAGCGCCGACACAAAAACCAGCGGTGACACCGCCGTTGCAACAAACCAAGATACAGCAAAACCTGCAGAACAACCTGCTGCTGCTCCATCAGCATGGGTAAGTATTTTTGATGGAAAAACCCTCGTCGGTTGGCATGGGTTTAATAAAACAGGAGAAGTAAAAAACTGGAAGGTAGAAGACAGTGCATTGGTATGCCTAGGCGCCGCCAAAGATGCGCATGGTGGTGACCTGGTATCGGATAATGAGTACGACAATTTCGAATTAAGCTGGGACTGGAAAGTAGATAAAGGCAGTAACAGTGGCGTAATGTATCATGTGGTAGAAGATCCTAAATATAAAGCGCCCTACGAAACAGGACCCGAATACCAGATCATTGATGATATTGGCTTTCCTGAAAAGTTGGAAGACTGGCAGAAGTCAGGTGCAGATTACGCAATGACTATTGCAAATGATAAAAAGAAATTAAAACCTGTTGGGGAATGGAATACCAGCTCCATCATTTTCAATAAAGGTCATGTTGAACATTGGCTGAATGGAGAAAAGATAGTAGAATTTGAAGCCTGGACCGATGAGTGGAACAAAAAAAGAACAGAAGGAAAATGGAAAGATTATCCTGATTATGGCAAAGCTAAAAAAGGCAAACTGGCTTTACAGGATCATGGCAATAAAGCATACTACAAAAACATTAAGATAAGAACGCTGTAAAAATGTGAAACGTGAGACGATAAAGCCTAACATTTATCGCTACTTAACCTTACCCGTTATTTGTTTGATATATGAAACAAATAACGGGTATTTTATTTTGAGATATGCTGTTTTAGAATGACACCATCGAAGACCTGCTTGCGAATCTTCCTATTCCTATTAACATGGCCGAGAATACCAAAAAAACCAATAGCACTATTCCACAATTGATAAACACTTTTCCATAGCCAAGGTTCACAACATTTACAAACGGATATGGGTAATATCCGGTTATTGCACCACGAATTAGTATGATCAATAAATAAACAAAAGGAAATGCAAGCCACTGAAAAAGATGTTTCCATTGCAATGAATGCTTAGAGACAAAGAATATCCAGCATACAACAAAAAAAACAGGGTTAACAGAATGCAGTAATTCATCTACCACCTTCTGTAATCCTTGCGGATTCCATATTGGCCGTAAAGCTACCTGGTACACAAGGCAAACCACCATAATATATACCGTTACTGCGCTAAAAACAGTGGATTTTGAAAAAAACTGTTGTTCATGAATTCCCCTCGTTCTTAAAAGACTGGTAAAACAAACTGCAGCGAGCGTATTGCTTAAAATAGTAAAAAAGGTAAAAAAGCGGGCCAGTGTTTCAGGTATGGAAGCGGTTCTGTTATAAAGAGCCAAATATAACTGAAGCAATACTGCACCCCATGTTAATAAGGCTCCCAGTGCAAAAAACAACCTTGAAGTATTTGTAGACCTGGTTTCCATTACATAAAATTTATAATTGCAAAAGCCAGTATTTTTCAAGGCAGAAAAACTATATCTTCCCGATATAAAGCTATCATTTTTACAGCGTGAACGAGTATTTACTCGCTGGAAAGATTTAACTTGTATGCCTGATATTTACCCTTCACCATACCATAATACATACTACATGAAAAAAAGCTTCGCATTGTGTTGTATCATTCTTTTAAGTGCAGTAAGTGCAATAGCGCAGGTTGAACTTTGCCAGGGTGCCTATTTTACCGAAGCGCAGGGAAAAGAATTTTTACAGAAACACGAGCCCACATCGTTGGATGCCTGGAAGCAAAGAGCAGAAGAAATAAGGCAACATTTGCGCGAGGGTATGCAACTAACGGAAATGCCTCCACGACCTTCTTCAGCGCCGATAATAAATGGTAAAAGAGTAATGGATGGATATACCATAGAAAACGTAGCTTTTGAAAGCTTGCCGGGAATATATGTTACAGGAAATTTGTACCGCCCGCTTAAAACACAAAAATCCTACGCAGGTATATTATCTCCACATGGGCATTGGGATAATCCTACCGGAAGATTCCAGGAGCAGGCACAAAAACGTTGTGGTACATTGGCCGGATGGGCGCCGTGGTATTTATCTGGGATATGATTGGGCAGGGCGATTCCAAACAATGTGACCATCATCTTTCAAAAGGAGCCAAATTACAAACCATCAATAGTACAAGAGCCCTGGACTTTTTGCTATCACTTCCGGGAGTTGATCCCCAACGGATAGGCATAACAGGCGAATCAGGCGGCGGCACACAAACATTTTTATTAACCGCTTTAGATGATAGAATAAAAGTATCAGTACCCTGTGTGATGGTTTCAGCGCATTTTTTTGGTGGATGTTCCTGCGAGAGTGGGATGCCTATTCATAAAAAAGGGGATTACCAAACCAACAATGTAGAAATAGCAGCCCTCACTGCACCCAGACCTATGTTGTTGATTTCAGACGGAGGGGATTGGACAAAAAACAATCCAGTGGTGGAGTACCCTTTTACAAAAAAAGTATACAAACTATACCATCATAAAAAAAGGAATGCGCTGGTACATCTCGCCAACGAAAAGCACGATTATGGCCCATCTAAACGTAATGCTATGTATCCCTTCATGGCAAAATACCTGCATCTTGATTTGAAAGCAGTAAAGGATAGTAATGGAAATATTGATGAGAGCCAGGTTAAAGTATTGTCGCAAAGCGAACTACAGGTTTTTACACCCGAAAATCCACGACCTTCCAATGCTGTAATGGGTGATGAGGCAGTATTAAAATTACTGTAGAAGACATTCTCTAGATGCTATTGAAGAAGCTGAATGTACATAGGCCTTTTCTATTTTTTGAGGGCCTGGTATTTCTTTTCTTAGACCGTAAACAAAATAACGCGAAAAAAAATCAATAGAAATAATTATCTCTTATATAGCGGTTACAAAATCAACTTGTATTTGACTAACCTATGAAATCCGGCATGTTCAAAAGTTTTATCAATGGTTTTCAGGTGCAATTCAATAAAATTCAATGCCCGCGCAACCATTATAAACCAACTGCCGTAATATTAACATGTAAAGTTTATAGGCTCAATTGGAACAACTGATACACATCATACAGGGCTGTGTTGCCAATGATGCAAAATCTCAAAAGGTTTTTTATGAAAAATACCTGGGTTTTGTAATGAAAACGGTATATAGATACGTAAGTACCTATGAACAGGCAGCGGAAGCTTCCAATGATGCTTTTATTAAAATTTTCAGGTCATTTAATAAATTCGAATACCAGAATGCGGCCAATCCTGAAATGTTGTTGTTTGCATGGATGAGAAGGATTGTGATTAATACCGCTATTGATTATTTGAGAATAACCCAGGCTCAAAAAAGGTATCAGCCTGTTACGGAGTTAAACGAAAACACCAATGAACCTGGCCTTTCAAACGCGGATGATAAATTATTGTATAAAGAGCTGATTGAACTGGTTAGAAAACTGAGCCCATCCTACAGGGTAGTATTTAACATGTATGTGATTGATGGTTATTCACACCAGGAAATTGCGAAAGCGTTGGGAATATCTGTAGGTACGTCAAAGTCAAACCTTGCCCGGGCGAGAGCCTTCTTACAAAAATACCTTGTAAAAGATAATAAGGATAATGTGCTATGTTTTACCTGAAGAACGACGATATGGAAGATCTTTTCCGTAAAGCCGCGGAAAACTATGAGGTGGATACCGGTAAGGCATCCAATTGGGAAGCTATTAATGATGCTTTGCATAATAGCAATAATGGTGGTGACGATTCAAAGGATAAAAAGAAAAAGAAACGTCGCTTTATTTTCTGGTGGTTCCTGCTGTTCCCTGCGGGGTGGATAGCGCACAATACATGGACAAAAATAGATGCAAATAACGCTGAGCATTATCAAAAGTTTGCTGCACCGGTTCAGTTTCAGCCGGTTGATAAAAAGCAGGAAGATGTAGTCCAAAATAAAATACAGAAGCCTGGCAGTATAAAAGATCAAGACAAGGACAATAGAAGTCCTGATGAAGCTATCAATAGCAAATCATCATTTACAAAAACGGATGAAAATACTGACATAAGCAATAGTAATAATGATAAACCCAAAAGGCAATCATTATCTAGTAAAAAGGACGGAAATATTGAAAAGGATATTAGCCAGCAAAAAGCTGTTGCTGAAACGAGTAATCCTCTTTCAAAAAAAGAGCTGATTAAAA
Organism: Agriterribacter sp.; assembly: GCA_047600465.1. Lineage (GTDB taxonomy): Bacteria > Bacteroidota > Bacteroidia > Chitinophagales > Chitinophagaceae > Agriterribacter. Next base: position 1,388,584 of record JASGKU010000001.1, on the reverse strand, counting down.
AAAAGATAGCAGACAACAACAAACTGAATAAAAACAATAGCAATAAAACCAGCGCATTTGTATTGAATGCACGATTAAAGCAACGTGGAATAAGCGGTAATGTAAATACCGGTATAATCGATCATACAAACAGTACTGAGCTCTTTGAAAAAAACAAACAACAAATCTCTAAAAATAAAAAAGAAAACGCTGGTATTGGTACAGGTGATCCAACTACTGATGACTTTAGTGTATTTGCTTCACCTCAATTGTTGAGTGATGATTTGTTTTGGACACTGCAACCGGTTTCAACAGATTTGTCTTCCCTGCAATTATTACAACAATATCCGGATAATGCAGCAACTGATAGCAACAATGCGCAAAAGCCAAAAGATGTTGTTAAACAAAAAAATCATTATTTCTATGCGTTGGCAATGGCAGCGCCTGATTTAACAACGGTAAAATTTCAGCATTTTTCCGGAACAGGCAGCAGCTTTGGTTTATTACTTGGATACAGGTTTAATAAAAGATTGCATGTGGAAGCAGGAGCATTTCTTGAAAAGAAGCTGTATTATACCAAGGGTTCATATTTTGATGGGTCGAAGTTATATCCGCCAGGATCAGGTTCAACAGAAATCTTGGATGTGGATGGCAATTGTAAAATGATTACTGTCCCAATAAATTTTCGCTACAATGTATTTACCAATGCGAAAACAAATTTGTTTATTGCTACAGGCGTATCATCTTATTTTATGAGCCGTGAAAATTATGATTTAAATGTTAAACATCCCGGAGGCACAACCATATATAAGGAGCGTGGGATACAAAGTATCAGAAAAAGACTGGTTGTCGGTAATAAACCTTAATATCGGTTACGAACGTACTTTTTGGAGATCATTTATATTTCGTGCAGAGCCCTATTTCAGGTTACCCGTATCAGGCGTTGGAACGGGTAATCTTTCATTAAGCAGCGCCGGTATTTATATAGGTATAGGGAAGAAATTCTAATTAACGTACACTTTCAGCCGTAAAAAATTATGCGAAAAAAAATAATATTTTTTTTGGTACTGGTCATCGTGTGCCTTGGTGTAGCCTGGTATTGGTACAATAAACCACGGGCCGGTGTTGAAAATAAAAAAACAGATGTTGCCTTAACAGCAGCGCAGCTTTATACTGCCTACAATACCGATGAACAGGGGTCGGATAAGAAATACCTGAATAAAGTAATTGAGGTAAAAGGTTCAGTTGATGATATTATTATTAACGAAAAGGATGCGATAATAATGTTAGGTCTTCAGGCAGAAGGCAATGGCATCAGTTGCAGGTTTTCATCGGCAGATGATATAAAATCAGGGAAACTAAAAAAAGGAATGGAAGTGCAGGTGAAAGGTAAATGCGCGGGTTTTAATATGGATGTGAATCTTACAGATTGCATAATAATCTTATAAAAATAAACAGTATGGTTCGAAGGTTTTTTTATGCGGCAGTTTGCGTATTAAGTATTGGGTATATAGCATCTTGTTCCAAAGCGTCTGAAGATATGCTGGCACCGCAGCAATGCGATACTACCGGAATGACATACAGCAGTGATATTTTACCCATCATAACCAATAACTGTTATAGCTGTCATGGTAGTGGTAATATTACGGATGATATTAACCTCGACGGTTACTCCAATCTCAAAACCTATGTTGACAATGGATACTTGATTGGCGCCATTACGCACGCCAGCGGCTACACACCTATGCCTTATAATTCAGAAAAATTATCTGACTGTGAAATAAACAAAATAAAAGCATGGATCAATAGCGGAGCGCCTAACAATTAAGGTTTCCGTAATAAATAAGATATCAATATGAACGAGTGTTAAAAATAAAACTACAGTCATGAAGAAAATATTTGTATTCCTGCTGCTATGCCAGGCAATAGTATTAACAGGCAAAGCACAATTATATGTAACTAAAACCGGGATGGTGGGCTTTTATTCTAAAACACCACTGGAAGATATAAAAGCTGAAAATAACCAGGTGTTTGCAGCCATCGATCTCTCCAAAAAAACAATTGTTTTTTCCATGCTCCTGAAGAGCTTTTTGTTTGGTAAAGAATTGATGCAGGAGCATTTTAATGAAAACTATGTAGAAAGTGATAAATACCCGAAAGCCACTTTTAAAGGAACATTTACAGGAGATATTGATTTGCAAAAACAAAGCAACACCATACAGATACAGGGAGTAATAAATCTGCACGGAACCGACAAGCAGATATCATCCCCTGCCACTATTGAAATAAAAGACGGATACATTGTGGGAATCGCGAAGCTTCAACTTATTCCAAAAGATTTCAACATTACTATTCCTTCGCTGGTAAGCGACAAAATAGCAAAACAGATTGATGTACAGATAAAAACAGAATGGAAACCCGTAAAATAATTTTATGAAATATCGCGCAGTATTTACACTCTTCTCTTTTTTCTTTTTTTGCCGGATGTTGAACGCGCAGGATTCCAGTATGATGAAGATGGCAGATTCCATGATGGCCAACCAGAAGCCGATGTATGTAACCGCCACCTTCAAAGGAACGCATATCATCAATACACAATCCATTGAAACGCCTGGCAAAGGAGTGCTTTTATTTATGATCATGCACCGGTTTGGAAAAATAAATGATGGGGGTTACCAATTTTTTGGATTAGATAACGCCACCATGCGTATGGGATTTGATTACGGCCTTACAGACCGTTTTACAGTTGGTATCGGCCGAAGCACTTATCAAAAAACGTATGATGGTTATTTAAAAGCAAAGCTGATAAGACAAACAGATGGATCAAATCGTGTACCCTTATCTGTTACTGCATTTGCTTCTATAGCATATACTACACTTAAATATACAGATAAGCCTTATCTAAATGCGCGGTACAGAACCAGCTATACTGCCCAATTGTTGATTGCAAGAAAAATAAACCGTAATCTATCATTACAGGTTTCTCCAACATGGTTGCATTATAACCTTGTACCCGAGGCCATCGATAAGAATGATATGTTTGCTTTAGGTTTGGGCGGAAGAATGAAAATTACCAAACGCGCCAGTATAAATGTTGAATACAATTACCTGCCCTCTAACCAGTTTAACTCATCTAAAGTATATAACTCTCTTAGTGCAGGATTTGATATAGAAACCGGTGGTCACGTTTTCCAGGTACATGTAACCAATTCACAGGGAATGATAGAGCCCATCTTTATGGGTCGTACTACCGGAAGCTGGGGCAAGGGAGATCTTTACTTTGGTTTCAATATCTCACGCTCGTTTAACATCGCAAAGAAAAAAACAACTACGCATTGGTAAACCAAAAGCTACTCCTCATCTATAAAACTCAAAAATATGGAACGCAGAAAATTCATCAATAATATTGGTCAGGTAACCGCCGCTGTTTGCACCGCAAGCTTTCTTGCAGCATGTTCTAAGTCTGATGACGGCATGAACAACAATGGCGGCAACAATGGTGGTAATGCAAGGCTTACTGCTAATCTTGCTACTGAGCTTACCAGTGTGGGGAGTTCCAAAACAAGCGGCTCTGTAATTGTTGTACGCACCGCAACCGGTAACACTCCTTCTTCATTTGTTGCGTTAAGCCTTATATGTACGCACCAGCAATGTACAGTTGGCTACGATGCCAGTGATAACGATTTTAAATGTCCGTGCCATGGCAGTGAATACAGTATAACAGGCGCGGTAACCCAGGGACCTGCCACTAATGCGCTCACTAAATATGCAGTTGCCATCAGTGGCAATACGCTTACTGTTTCATAAAACCATTATACCTTGCTCTATACTATTGATCCGCAGATCCTGTGAGAAATTGCAGGATCTACCTGATGTTATTATGTAACAGCCTCTCAGACTGTATTAGAGCCATTTTTTCATCGCCTCACTAATCTTCCCTGCTACTCCTTATTTTTGCGCTCAATTTCATTCAGAAAAAGCATACATGCAAAAGAGGGTTTTAGTTGTAAAACTGGGCACAGCAGTTATTACCGACAAAGAAGGAAGGATTAATCACGCCGTCATTCGCAAAATAGCTGCAGAGTTAGCGGCGTTGAATGAAGCGTATAATATTGTAGTGGTTTCCAGCGGAGCGGTGGGAAGCGGCAAATCTTTTTTCAAAAATTACAAAGGCACTTTAACCGAAAGAAAAGCCGCCGCTGCTGTTGGCAACCCCATGCTTATTCAGTTATACCACAAACATTTTTCAAAGTACCATATTACTGTAGCGCAGGCTTTATGTGAACGGCATCATTTTTCAAACCGCAAGCAGTTTTTACAACTCAAAGAAACCTTCCAGGAATTTTGGCAGAATGATATACTACCGGTAGTAAACGAAAACGACCTGGTAAGTAATATAGAGTTGAAATTTTCTGATAATGATGAACTGGCCACGTTGATAGCGATAGGTTTTGATGCGGATACGCTTATCATTTGTACATCTGCAGGGGGATTGCTTGATAATGAGAAAAAAGTAATTCCGGAGGTTGAAAAAATTGACAGTACCATCCTTGGGTATGTAAATAAAGAAAAAAGCGGTATGGGTTTGGGAGGAATGCTTTCAAAACTCACTTCTACTAAACTGGCTGCATCGCTTGGTATTAAGGTAATTATTTGCGGGCTGACAGGCACCACTCCTTTGCGGGCTGCATTGGATGGTAAAGCGGGAAGCACATTTCTTGCAAAAACTTCTAACCTCAAAGCCAGACAGAAGTGGTTGGCCAGCGGCTCTATTACTATTGGAAGCATTTATGTAGATAAAGGTGCATCGAAAGCATTGTACAACAGGAAGAGTCTGCTGACCGTAGGCATAAAAAAAGTAAATGGTAACTTCGTGGCTGGTGAAGTAATTCAATTGATTGATGAAGAGGATAATATTATTGGTGTAGCAAAATCAAAACTCAGCAGCAGCGATGCAAGCGACCAGATTGCAAAAAAAAATATCATTGCCGCGCATGCTGATGACATTGTGATTTTTTAATAAACAAGCATGAGTAGTACAATAACATTAATAAAAAAAGCATACAATGCAGCACCACTTTTAAGAGCCGCAGATGAACGGCAATTAAAAAAAGTGTTGTTGACTATAGCAGACGAACTGGAAAAACAATCAGATACCATCTTAAAAGCCAATAAAAAAGATGTAGCAAGGCAGGATGCTGCAAACCCACGTACAGACCGCCTGATGCTGAATGAAGAAAGGATAAAAAATATTGCGAACAGCATCCGCAAGGTAAGCCGCCTGCCCAATCCTTCCAACCAGATACTGGAAAGAAAAAAATTAAAAAATGGTTTGCTGCTCGAAAAAAGAAGTGTGCCGCTGGGTGTGGTAGGCGCTGTATTTGAATCGCGCCCTAATGTAATATTTGATATAGCAGCACTTTGCCTGCGCAGCGGCAATGCATGTATTCTGAAAGGCAGCAGTGAGGCAGACCATACCAATGTTGCAGCAATACAACTGATACAAGGCGTTCTCAAAAAAAATAATTTACCGGTAGAAGTAGTAACCCTGCTTTCATCCGACAGGGAAACTGTTCAGGAATTATTTAAGGCTACAGAATATATCGACGTATTGATTCCTCGTGGCTCTGAAAGTTTGATCAATTTTGTACGAAAAAACAGCCTGGTACCTGTTATTGAAACAGGTGCAGGTGTTTGCCATGTGTATGTAGAGCAAAAAGCAAGTATTACAAAGGCTGTAAAAATAGCGGTAAATGCTAAAGTTTCGCGCCCATCTGTTTGCAATGCAATGGATGCTTTGATTGTAGATAGATCTATCGCGGGTAATTTTTTATCTCAATTACAACCTGAGTTTGAAAAATATAAAGTAGAGGTTTTTGCAGATGATGCTTCTTATAAGCTCATGAAAGGGTATCCTTATTTGGAAAAAGCGGTTGCGGCAGATTTTGGCAAAGAATTCCAGGACCTGAAATGCGCAGTGAAAGTCGTAAACAATTTGCAGGAAGCGCTTACGCATATACGTGAGCATTCTACCAAACACTCGGAGGCCATTGTTACAGAAGATAAAAAACAAGCGGAAATATTTCTGAAAGAAGTAGATGCTGCAGCAGTATACCACAATGCTTCTACCCGGTTTACGGATGGAGAAGAATTTGGATTAGGCGCTGAGATTGGGATTTCTACTCAAAAATTACATGCCCGCGGACCATTTGCTTTGGAAAAACTGGTAACAGAAAAATGGATATTGAGAGGCAATGGGCAGATAAGATAGCCTGTTTCAGATTTCAAGTTACACGTCACGAGAAAAGGCAGAAGGCAGGAGCAAGAAGGCAGAAAGAATTTTCAAGATTGAAACTTGTGACCACTCCCTACACCTTCTACCCTATACCTTACACCCTATCCCTACACCTGATTTTTAAACATATTTTAGAAACTCTTCTTCATGCAATTGAATAAATCAGCACTCGAAAAAATAAATTCAACAGATATACAAAAACCGGATAGCAGTTTATTTGATTTACCTGAAAGAGTATTGCAGTTTGGAACAGGTGTATTGCTGCGGGGTTTACCGGATTATTTTATTGACAAAGCCAACAAACAAGGTGTGTTTAACGGAAGGGTGGTAGTTATAAAATCTACCGACAGTTCGGGGGCAGATGCATTTGATGAGCAGGATGGGCTTTTTACCTTGTGTGTACAGGGTTTGGAAAACGGTCAACAATCAGAAGAAACCATCATCAATGCAGCTATCAGCAGGGTATTATCTGCCAGGTCGCAATGGAAAGAGGTAGTAGACTGCGCACATAACCCGGATATCAATATTATCATTTCAAATACTACAGAAGTAGGTATAGCATTTGTTGAAGAAGATATTCATCTGGCTCCGCCTGCATCATTTCCAGCAAAACTGCTTGCCTTCTTACACAAGAGATATGAAGTATGCGGCGGCATTGCTGAAGGCGGTTGTGTTATAATACCAACGGAATTGATTGTTGGTAATGCTGATAAACTTAAATCGATCCTCTTACAACTTTCTGCCTTCAACAACCTTGGTACTGATTTTACGGATTGGTTACAATCAGCCAACACCTTTTGTAACTCATTGGTAGACCGGATAGTGCCGGGCAAGCCTGCTGCTGATGTGAAAGAAAAGCTTGAAAAAACGCTTGGCTATACCGACAACCTGGTGATTATGTGTGAAACGTACCGCTTGTGGGCTATAGAAGGCGACGACAGGGTAAGAAAGATATTATCGTTTGATGAAGCTGATGAAGGAGTTGTTATTGCTCCGGATATTGAAAAATACCGGGAACTGAAACTTAGGTTACTAAATGGTACGCATACCCTAAGTTGTGGCTTAGCGTATTTGAGTGGTTTTACCTTTGTAAAAGAAGGAATGAGCGACAAGCATTTTAGCAGCTATGTACAAGATATCATGCTTAAAGAAATTGCGCCGGCAATTCCTGCCAATGTAGCGGATGATGAAGCAGAAGCTTTTGGCAACCAAGTGCTAGACAGGTTTGCCAATCCTTTTCTCAACCATCAATGGATCAGCATTACTGTGCAGTACACATCCAAAATGAAAATGAGAGTTATACCCGTGTTGCTCAGGTATTATCACATCTTCAATATTGTTCCTCAAAACATGGCAAAGGGTTTTGCGGCTTATATATTATTTATGAAAGCTGTGAGAAAGAATGGGAATGTATTTGAAGGAGAACTAAACGGAAACCCCTACCCTATTAATGATGACAAAGCTGGGTATTTGTATGAACTGTGGCAGAAAAACAGAGAATCAAATATTGTAAAGGCTGTTCTCAGCGATACCTCTTTGTGGGATACTGATCTTAGTACTCTTGCGGGATTTGCAGCAGCGGTGGATCAAGAGCTTTTCCAACTGATTAAAAATTAAGACTTCTATAAAGTCGCCAGAGGCGACAACAATATTATGCGAAGCGAGGACGCTTAGCATAGCTATATTTTTAAGGTTTCCAACTCTTAAAAAGTTGGAAACCTTATTCATTTATTCGTTTTCAGTTACATATCCATAAAAAGTAATAGGCTGCCGGTCATTACCACTCACCTGTAATGTGGCATTACCATCTTCAGCAACACTTAGGTTCATTTGTCTCACACTGTTTACATCCTTAGGCTTTATGGATATTTCCCATCCATTATTTTTAGTTCGCTGGGTATTGTATTCAAAATCCTTTGAAGTGAAACGCAATGGGCCTTGTGATGGATCCATAGGCGGCATGTATATTCTACCCATATAAGGCAGAAAGCTATTGATTGCATCGGTGGAAATGGTAAGATCATATTCGCCATTCAGTTGCCTGGTAAACCCGGTCATAGGCACCATAGATTGCGCTTTAAAAATATAACGGTGTTCGTCCATGGCTGATGAAAGTAGAGCTGCTGCTTCCGCTTTTTTCTGTTGCTTTTCTGATTGTGCATGCAAAGGACTATACAAAGAGATTGACACAATAGCCATCAAAAGCAATTTCAACACGTTTTTCCTTTTCATATTTTTATTGGTTTATATACGAAGTACGACTGGTTTTGATTTTGGTTGTTTAAGGAAAGAACGTTAATGAAATCCTTAAATAAGCTGTTAATGAACTTTCGCTCAGCGATCTTTCAAATACTTTAACAGGTATATTTGTGCTCTTTTTCTCTTATGAAGAATTATTTTATCATGATGCGTACATTTTTTTCAGGTCTTCTGGCATTTGCTGTTTTAATTTCCATATCCAGCGCTCAAAGTTCTTTGTCTGTATCCGGAACCATTACAGATGCCCGGTCAAATCCCATACATGCTGCTACAGTAGCATTACTCAATACCAACAGGGCAACTATAACAGATGAGAAAGGAGTGTTCACTTTTAAAAATATTTCGTCTGGAAAATATACAGTGCAGGTTTCAGCCGTAGGTTATGCCACTGCAAGCAAGGTGGTAACTTTTTCACCCGCCACAGCATCTCAATTACAATTTACATTGGAGGATGCCGATATCAGTCTTGGTACTGTAGTGGTAACGGCTCAAAAAAAGAAGAACAATTACAACAGGTTCCCTTCAGTATCAGTGCACTTTCTTCTAAACAAGTGCAGGAATACAGGCTTTGGAATGCAAAAGATATTACAGCCATCGTTCCAAATCTTCATTCATCCAACTCTGGCGATGAAAGAAATGTAACCTCTATCCGCGGCATCGGCACTACTTCGTACGATCCTGCAGTAGCTACTTATATTGACGGCGTAAATCAATTTACACTCGATACTTATATTTCGCAATTGGCAGATGTAGAAAGAATTGAAGTGTTGCGTGGTCCACAGAGTACTTTATATGGAAGAAATGCGATGGGCGGTGTTATCAATATTATTACCAAACAACCAACAGACGTACCAAGCGCGTTTGCTGAAATTAATTTCGGCAATTACAATCAGCAGCGGTATGAAGCAGGTTTCAGAACGCCACTTATAAAAAACAAATTATATCTCGGCGCATCTTTCATGTACTCTAAACGTGATGGGTATTATACTAATACAGATAGTGTTAACAAAGGACCATTCGATAACCAAACCATTGCAGCAGGTAACTACTATTTAAAATATAAAGCAAGCGATAAATGGATGATTGCACTTAATCTTAAACACCAGGCACATCGCAATGATGGTGCATTCCCATTGTCGGGAAGTGTGGAAGATGCGTTTAGCCATCCATATGAATTATCACAAAATGCCAAAGGCAGAATGGTGGATAATACCTTGTTTACTTCGCTGGGCATTAATTATGCAGGTAATGGATTTAATTTCAGTTCCAGTACAGCCTACCAATCCAATTATCGTTACTATCAATCTCCGGTAGATGGCGATTTCTCTTCTTTAGATGCTGTTACAATTGTGAATGATTATGGCAAGCCATGGAATAAAGTAAAAACATGGACACAGGAATTCAAATTCAGTTCTGCGGCATCATCTAATTCGCGTTTGCAATGGACAGCCGGAAGTTATCTGTTTGCAGATGATCGCCCTAATAAACAGGCTACCCATTACGGAAATGATGCAGGTTTATTAGGTGCTCCGGATGTTAATTTTTCTACCATCAACACCTCTACTGCCAAGAGCAATGGCATTGCTTTTTACGGACAGGCAACTTATGCTATTACAGACAAGCTCGACCTTACTGCAGGTTTACGATATGACTATGAGTATAAGAAATATAACCTGATGGGTGAATACCAGAAAGATGGTGAAGCTGCTATAGTAACTACGCCTGATACAACTGCGGCTATCCATTACAGTGCAGTTTCGCCAAAAGCTGGTCTGGCATATCATATTTCAACCGCAAGCAACCTGTATGCTACTTATAGCCGCGGTTTCCGCACCGGTGGCATGACACAACTGTCGCAGGATCCATCTCAACCGCCTTTATACAAATACGATCCCGAATACAGTAACAATATTGAAGTGGGTTTAAAAAACAGTTTCTTTAATGATAAGCTGCACGCTAATCTTGCCTTCTTCTTTACCAATATTACAGGAGTGCAGGTACCCACACTGGTTCTGCCTGATGCTATTACCATTATCAGGAATGCAGGAAAACTCAACAGCAAGGGTGCCGAACTGGAGCTTTCTACAACGCCTGTAAAAGGTCTGCAAATCAATTATAACTTTGGTTATACAAATGCATCTTATGCCAGCCTTAAACTCTCACAAAACGGGAATGAGGTAGATCTTGATGGTAAGAAGCAGATTTATACTCCCGATGTAACATCTATGTTAGCTATACAGTATAGCTATAATTTTGGTACCAGGCAGCATCTTAAAATTGTGGTTCGGGGCGAATGGATGTACCTGGGTAAGCAATATTTCGACCTGGCTAATACCATTTCACAAGATCCCTACAGCCTGTTGAATACCCGTTTTGGAATATCTTCTTCACATGTAGAGCTTATGTTCTGGGGACGTAATCTCACTTCCAAAAAATACATTGCATATGCGTATGATTTTGGGGCTGTACACCTTGGAGATCCTAAGGTATATGGGGTAACGCTTGGATTTAAACTGTAGAAAAAATCCCTGGTAGAAATCATTTGTTGGGAGAATTGCTCCCCGGTATAATCATATCTTGATATCGGGCCAACCCTGTATTGCTACTTTACGTATTTCACATCGCTATCATTTTCTACAGATCTCTTTGCCCTGCTTGTCATTCTTATTCTAATCTATTTCAATGTTAAATAAAGTTAATGTTTGTTTATGTTAAGTTATTCAGCATAAAAATTGAATTATTTTTATTACAACTTTTAATGTATGCTGAAAGACCAGGTATTCAGGAAAAAATTAAAACCCGGTGATTTTAAATTCGGGGAACAGGTGGCTAAGGTATTTGACGATATGGTTGAAAGATCTGTACCTTTTTACACAGAGATCCAGAGAATGATAGCCGAAATAGCCGCTGCTCATGCACAAAAAGGCAGCTTGGTGTATGACCTTGGCTGTTCAACAGGCACAACCATTATGAGCATTGGCTCTATGTTGGCTCCGGGCATAAAAATTATAGGCGTAGATGATTCTGCAGAAATGCTGGAAAAATGCAAAACCAAACTTGAATCCATACAGTTTAAAACTCCTTTTGAACTTAAATGTGCGGATCTTTCGCACGATGTAAGTATTAATAATGCAAGTGTTGTTGTATTATGCCTCACGCTTCAATTTGTAAGACCTCTTTACAGAGAGCAAACAATAAAAAAGATATATGAAGGACTCAACAGCGGAGGTATATTGATTTTGGTTGAAAAGATATTGACAGAAGAAACCAATTTAAACCGGGAGTTCATCAATTATTATTACGATTATAAGCGCAGGAACAATTACAGCGAGATGGAAATATCTCAGAAAAGAGAGGCGCTCGAAAATGTTCTTATCCCTTACAAACTAAGTGAAAATATCGCGATGCTCAAGAGCACAGGCTTTTCCGGTACAGAAACTTTTTTTAAGTGGTATAATTTTGCCGGATTGATTGCCATCAAAAAGTGATAAGTTTAGTATGATTGCATTAGGGAATTTCTTTTTCAAATACAGGAACTGGGTCTTTATTTTATTTTACGCGGCGCTTTTTATTCCATCGCCTCCTTTGTTTTCGCAACAAAATTTCGGAACAAATTTTTACGTGTACCCAATAATATTGGGTTTGCTTGTTACCATCACAGGACAATTGATAAGAGGAGCCACCATAGGATTAGCTTATATAGTTAGAGGTGGGCGTGATGGCAAGCCGTTTGCAGAAGGCCTGGTGCGGGACGGCATTTTTAATCATTGCCGCAATCCATTGTATATCGGCAACATCCTGATGTTGGTTGGTGTAGGCATTCTGGCTAACTCACTTTTTTATATTGCTATCATCATCCCTGTTTTTCTTTTTATTTACCAGGCAATTGTGTTGGCTGAGGAAAAGTTTCTTCGCGGAAAATTCGGAACTGAATTCGATAATTACTGTTCACAGGTAAACAGGTGGATCCCAAAACTAAGCGGCATCGCTACAACTTTCAGCAGCATGCGTTTCAACTGGCGCCGCTGGATTTTGAAAGAATATAACACACAATTCGTTTGGCTTTCGGGTATCACGCTTATACTGCTGCTCAAATATCCCATGCTTACAAATAATGATGAAAAACTTCGGTTGAACCTTATCCTCATTATTATTCCCTTTTTATTCCTGCTTTACCTGTTTGTGCGGTATTTGAAAAAATCCGGCAAAATGAAAGATTAATATACATTTGCTGGCATACGATATAGTAATGCATGGCAAATTTTATACTGATCGGCTTATGTATATTGGCAGGCTACCTGCTTCAACGGTTTACCAATCTATCTCCTGATGCCTATAAAGGTGTGAACGCATGGATTATCAACCTTGCCTTACCCGCAGTTTCTTTTAAATATCTCCCACACATTCAGTGGACAACCGCCTTGCTATTACCCGCCCTGATGCCACTACTGATTTGGTTTTGCGCATGGTTATACATAAAAGCATATGCCAACAGAAACAATCTTGATAAAGCAACCACAGCAGGATTAAGACTTACCACAGGTTTATGTAATACTTCATTTGTAGGCTTCCCGCTTATTACAGCTTATTTTGGAGCGCAGCACTTAAGCATTGGTGTTATATGCGACCAGGTGACTTTTATGTTGCTCTCAACCGCAGGCATCCTGGTGGCTTTACGTGCGTCAGGTAATGAAACGCCTTCTTTAAAAACCATTACAAAAAAGGTAATTGCTTTTCCACCATTTATTGCGTGTATTGCAGCATTGGTTCTGCCGGTATTGGTTGATCTTTCGCCATTGGATGAGGTATTTGAAAAACTTGCATCTACTATCGGACCACTTGCTTTATTCTCTATTGGTTTGCAAATAAAGTTTGATGGATGGCAAAAAGAACTCAAACCGCTGGGCTTTGCCTTGTTGTTTAAATTGATAGTAGCACCTGTACTTATACTATCAGTTGTTTTACTAACAGAACTAAAAAACAATATAGCCCAGATCAGCATATTCGAATCTGCCATGCCGCCCTTTCTTACTTCGGGCATTATTGCAACGCAATACCAGCTTAATCCAAAACTTTCCAACCTGATAATTGGCATTGGTATCCTGCTTTCATTTATTACAACCGCCATCTGGCATTGGGTGATCGTTACATTCATACACGTGTAACTTCACTTCGCCTGTATTAATACAACGCGATATTTTTTCCACACTCATCGTTCTCTTTGAGTTTATTTTGTATTGGCAGGCATTTTGATTTTATTATACATATAACCGATTAAAATTTTTATTATGAAAACTTTTGGAATCGTATTAATCGTAATTGGTATTGCCATGCTCATCTTCAGGGGATTCAGTTTTACCAAAGAAAAAAAGCTGATCGATGCCGGCCCGATAGAATTAAATACCAAAGAGAAGAAAAATGTAAGCTGGCCAATGTACGCAGGTGGTATAGCTGTAGCAGCGGGTGTTATAGTTTTATTAGCAGGAAAAAATAAAAACTGATTGCCGATACTATAGTTCAGAAATATGCTTAATATATTAAACGCTACACTGATATTTGCTGAATGAATATTCAATCAGCGCCAAAGCGCAGGATAACCCTGCAAACCATGGGCATTGATGGTTTTTTAATGGCGATCATACTTGTGATTATACTGGCTTACTTTTTCCCCGGCCGGGTATTGTAACTACACCCGTATCCCTGGAAAAAGTAGGTATATATGGCACCTCATTCATTTTCTTTTTTTATGGCGTTCGGTTGAATATGCAAAAGCTATGGCACGCTTTATCTAACTGGCGTATGCACATGTTGGTGCAGAGTACAACCTTTGTATTATTTCCATTAGTGGCTTTATTACTGCTTCCGTTTTTCCCGGAACCCCATCATACTTTATGGCTCGGCATCTTTTATTTGTGTGCTTTACCTTCCACGGTTTCGTCATCCGTTGTGATGGTTTCTATAGCGGGAGGAAACATTCCTGCCGCCATCTTTAATGCCAGTATCTCTACCATGATTGGTGTTTTTCTCACTCCTTTATGGATGATCCCGTTTATACAATCAACCAACAGCAGCGTGCATTCAGCAGATATAATACTCAAGCTCATTTTACAAGTAATGGTTCCTGTAGTAGCAGGATTATTGTTACATAAACGCCTGGGCGCTTTTGCTGAAAAATATAAAAAGCAATTACGCTATTTTGATCAGGGAGTTATATTATTAATTATCTATTCAGCTTTTTGCCATTCATTTTATACCCATGCATTTGATGGCTATAGCATTTTAAGCCTGTTATATATATGCATTGGCTCAGGCGCTTTGTTTTTTTTGGTATTCTTTATAGTAAAATCTATCAGCAGGTTATTAAAATTTAATCGCGAAGATTCCATTACAGTACTTTTTTGCGGTTCCAAAAAATCATTGGTGCATGGTACAGTAATGTCAAAAGTATTATTTCCTGCATCCCCGGCTGTAAGCATTATTCTCTTACCCATTATGATATACCATGCACTGCAGTTAATATTTGTAAGCATATTGGCTCAACAATACAGCAGGCATTCAAAACCAAATCAGTAACCAGGCAAATACATCATTATCATTTTGATTAAATTGCCACACGAAATAATGTTGAAATATGACAGCCACTGAAGTTTTACATTTTTCTATTTATATAGGTTGCGGAATTGTTTTGGGTTTTCTTATTCAGAAACTGCTGATGCCATTTCTTGAAAAGATGGCCACCCGCAGTAAATGGGCTGGTGATGATCTTATTATAAGCAGCATTTCAAAATGGATAATGCCATGGTTTATTGCTTTAGGCATTTTTTTAGGTTGGAGAGAAGTGCCTATGCAGGAGAAATATCATCATTGGCTAGAAAATAGCTTGCTCATATTCTATATTTTTTCAGTTACCTGGATCTTAGCAAGAGTATTTGCTGGCTTAACCATGATTAAAGCGAAAGACAGTGAAAAAGTAGCCGCATCTTCTTCTATTGTAGGAAACATTATCAAAGTAATTGTATACTGTATAGGATTACTGGTTATTCTGCAATCGCTTGGATTAGAAATAGGTCCTGTACTTACAGCCTTAGGCGTGGGTGGCTTGGCCGTTGCACTTGCTTTGCAGGATACACTTTCTAATTTGTTTGCAGGTATTCAGATCATCTCTACAAAAAAAATAAACCCGGGTGATTATATACGGCTCGATTCAGGGCAGGAGGGTGTGGTGGAAGATGTGAGCTGGAGATATACAACGGTAAGAACAGGCGTCAATAATATTTTTATTGTGCCCAATTCAAAACTCGCAGGACTGATTGTAAGTAATTTTTATTATCCTGATAAAGAATTTGTATTTGATACATTGATCGGCGTAGACTATTCAAGCGATCTGGATAAAGTAGAAAGAGTGACCATTGAAGTAATAAAAGCCTTGCAGGAAGATATGGAAGAATGTGTGCCGAACTTCGATCCCTTTATCCGTTATCAGCAATTTGCAGATAGCAGCATTACATTAAAGGCCTTTATTAAAGTAACCGAGTTCACCAATCAATTTAAAGTAAAACACGAGTTCATCAAGCGATTACAAAAAAAATACCAGGAAGAAGGTATAAAAATTCCTTTCCCTATGCGGAACATCTATATCAACAATCCAGATCCAAAATAGAGATTGTTTAATTCATTTTACATTATTGGTTATTGCATGCAACGGTGCGTAAAAGATGATTGTCAGGATTTTCTTTACTAAAAGAGATTTTGTCTACACAAACAAACAATATGAAGAAGATCATTATTGTATGCTTTTTATTTGCGCTGGCTTCCTGTAAGAAAGATAACACCGGCACCAGCAAATTATTTGAAACCTTATCTGCCAATACTACTGAAACATTAACAGATATTTCCTTTATCAATAAGGATGAAGGTATTATCAGCGGAAGCTATGGCTATCTTGCAAAAACAAGCGATGGAGGTAAAACCTGGAATAAACTAACGGTTGGCGTTAATCACTCTTTTATGAGTGCTTATATGCTTACTCCTCAACTTTTTTATACTGCCAGGGTAGGTATTTATAAAACAACCAATGCAGGACAAAATTTTTCAGAATGCTCAGATCTATCCAAATATTCCAACTCTATTTTCGGCATTCATTTTTTTAATAAAGATATTGGCTTAGTAGTAAAAGGAAATGTCATTTTAAAAACAACAGATGGTGGTGACAACTGGGTCATAAAATATGATGAAGCAGAGTACCTGAGCGAAATGCATGTTACCTCTGCTCAAACAGGTTATGCAGCAGGTGGAATTACGTATGATGGTGCTTCACACGGAGAAATGCATAAAACAACCGATGGAGGTGAAACCTGGAAAAGAATATTGACTACTAATTCCCAGATCACCGCAATGTATTTTATTAATGACAACACAGGTTTTTATGCAGACTTTGCAAAAAACCTTTACAAAACAACGGATGGTGGCACTTCCTGGAGCAAAGTAGCAGGATTATTATACAGCCCTTTGAGTATTTGTTTTACGAGCGAGCATAACGGTTACTTTGCAACGTATGAAGGGAAAATTTTGCAAACTGCTGATGGCGGAAATACCTGGAATACTGTGTATGAAAAAACAACCGAGCCCATAGTAAGAATTATCGCAGTACAGCAAACGATCTATGCAGCAGGTAATAATGGATTATTGCTAAAAAGAAATTAGGTCATTAAGCCTGCTTAAAGAAGAGTTGTTTTCTTTAAGCAGGCTTATATCCATATTACTCAAGCTTTCCTTCTTTTTTTGTGAGCACAAAGAATTTTTCCAACTTCCCTCCTATTGCTTCTTCAAATGCAGCCTGCATATCTTCAGGGCGTGGGTGTTTATTCTTCCACTTATTGTAATAGTTATGAATAGCAAGCTCTACTTTATCCCAGCCTACAGCATTTTCCAGCATATGCATCCACAGGGCAGTTTTCACATAAGATATCAGCCCATATTCCTGGCTATCTGAAAATTTATCTGCCGGGGTTTCCATTGCTGATTGCATAGGAATGTTCTGGCTGATCACACTATAAATAGCATTTTGAAATTGATCTGCAGGTAACTTCTTTAAGTCGGCAGGTATGGCATCTCCAAATATGGAATTGGTTCTGTACTTCTCTGCTTCGTATCTAAACTGAAAATATGAATTCAATCCTTCATCCATCCACGTGTGCATTCTTTCATTACTACCTAACATACTCATAAACCAATTATGCCCCACTTCATGGGCTATAACAGCATCAAGCGTCTCTCCTTTTGCATCCGGACTGGTTATTAAAGTAATCATCGGGTACTCCATACCACCGCTCGAATTATTTTTTGGACCTTCTACTGCCTGCACCACCGGGTATTCATATTCACCTATCCATCCTTCATAGGTTTTTACACCATCTTTAATATAGTCGATACTGCTATTCCAGAGTGTTTCTTTTTTATTGTGATAATACGTGAAAGCATCAATCACTTTACCACCGGGTAGTTTTACAGTATCATACTGAATCACAAAATCTTTTTTGGCAAACCATGCAAAATCGGGAACCTCTTTAGCATTATAGGTCAATGTTTTTTTCGCTTCTTTGCCAATAGGCTTGTAAAGAACGGGCTCTCCTGAACGATTTGCTGTATTTTTAGCACCTATGGATTTATAAGCTTTTAATTCATCTTTATTCTGCAATAATCCCGTTGCGCCGATTACATACTCAGAAGGAACGGTAATGCTTACACTATAATCAGCATACTCGCTGTAAAACTCTCCCATATCAAGGTAAGGAAATTCATGCCAGCCATCTCTGTCAAATACTGCCGGTTTGGGATACCACTGGCAAGCCATAAATTCATCATCAGCATAACCGGATCTTGAAAAATATGGGGGTAACATTACCTTAAATGGAGTTGATATAGTAATAGAGTCGCCGGGTTGCAATGGTTTATTCAATACTAGCTTTATAATATCTATATAACCGGGATTGCTATGAGGCTCTGTTTTAGCAGGTTGACCGTTAATAGCAAAAGCAAGATTCTCAATAGAACCAACGCCAAAACTTTCCAATTTCTTAGAACGTTCCTGGTCGTTTTTAATCTGTTTTAGTAAGGCTGTAGAATCATTTTTATATGCATTCGGCCAAATATGAAACCATATAAAATCAAGCGCTACAGGGGAATTATTTTTATAGACAATTTTTTCAAGACCAGTTATGGATTTCTCCTGGTCATTCAATTCTGCCTGTATACTATAAGTGAGATGTTGCTGCCAATAATTATCCTGTGATAAACCTTGCAGGCAAGCCACTATAAGTGTCGCCAGTAAAAAAGGTGTTTTCATATGCACATTTTATTATATTATTAAAAGTAGAGAAAGATTGAATAACAGCAACCTGAAAAAAATTTTTTTTTATCGAAATCTTAGCTAAATATTCTGCGTTTATACAACCCCGTTTTGTGCATCTCTCGTCATTATTAAATTAAAAAGATCATCGAAGAAGCATATGGAATTTATAAGAAAACATTTCAGAAAAAAAGAAACACCTATTCAATCATACACAGATTTTTGGAATTGGTTTGAAATAAATGAGCGTAGTTTTTTTGCTACTGTTAAAACACGCAAAAACATTGAAAAAGATTTTTTTGAGCATCTTTCATCAAAGCTTGCTATGCTGAAAGATGGATATTTTTATCTCACCGGAATGCTTGACGAAAATACAGTTGAACTTATTTTAACTTCTGATGGAAATGTAAAAAACATTGTATTTGTGGAAGAATTGGTAACTGCCGCGCCTTTCATTAATGGCTGGAAATTTACTGCACTAAAACCAGCTTTAAAAATGGAAACCCTGAATATAGAAATGGGAGGCTATGAATTTAACAGCAGCAATCTCAATTTTTATTCTAATGATTGGTCTGGGTACCCTGATGAAGTAGATATTACTATTGTTCATGATAATCTCACAAAAGAAAATAAAGCTGCTTTTATAAATGGCACGCACATTTTTTTAGAAAATTTTTTAGGCGAGCTTGACTTTACAATGAATATAGATAACATCCATATTGTTGGCAAACACGAAGCAGAAAAAGAACTTATTCCTATACTTAAGTTGAGAGATTTTCTCACATGGCGGCAAAAAGAATTTATAGAAAAATACCAGGGTATGCGTTACGATACAGAGAAGGATGAATATTCCATACTGGAAGCGCAGCTTGAAAATGGAAACCCACTTATAGCTATTATTAATACAGACCTGTTACACTGGGATTGTAAAGCCTCACACCCATGGATAGCCGAGATGACTATCAAATTTGAAAATGGTAATAATGGCA
The DNA here is from genome assembly GCA_047600465.1 of Agriterribacter sp. GTDB lineage: Bacteria > Bacteroidota > Bacteroidia > Chitinophagales > Chitinophagaceae > Agriterribacter. The sequence continues at coordinate 1,368,714 of JASGKU010000001.1, read as the reverse complement.
TGCCTGGTTCTAAAGATTATCAGTTGATGGATACTATTGAAGACGAATTAGTAACCCAAATGAAAGACTTTGATGGCTATTTAAACCTGGGCCGCCAAACTGCGAACGGCGAAAGAAATATCTATTTTGCCTGCAAAGACTTTCGCAAACCCTCAAAAGTATTCCATGTTATTCAACATGCATATGCCGGCAGATTTGAAATAGTATTTGATATTTATAAAGATAAATACTGGCAATCTTTCGAGCGGTTTAATACTTTATAATGCAACCTGGAGGATACGCAGTTACAAAAGCAAATCAGGCATTAGAACTGGCTGAAACAAATTCCTGCATGGTAATAAACTTTGCTTCATTTGAAAGATCATTTACCAACCGGGTTAGTTTTGAAAACAGTTTAGCAGGGTCGGCTCTTTTTATATAAGATGGAATGTCATATGTATCTATTCCAGCAAATTCCCAGGGATGAAAATACAGGCAGAGATAACCATCTTTTTTGAGTGTTTGCAAAGCAAGCCGTAGATACATGCTGTACGACATATTTTTAAATGCCAGCCAAAACAACGGAATTCTTAGGTTAGGCGTTACCGATACCGGCACCTGTATAATACCATTATCATTAAAAATAGTTCTTGAGATGTGCCTGTTATTATACCTGCCCGGTATCCAGCAGGGATTAATAGAAGAATTGTATTTATAGCCCGCCACTGCTACTATATTACCTGGTACGGGTTTCATACGGGGCATTCGTAATCCATACACTTTTTTATTGGTGATTTCTTCCAGTTTTTTCAAAGATGCTTCCAGGTCTTCTTCTTTAAAATGCGTATGATAATATGTATGCGAAGCAATTTCATGTTTTGCAGAAAGTTTTTGCAACACTACAGGAAAATGTTCGGCAAAAAAAGCTGTAGTAAAAAGTGTTGTAGATATCTCCCTTTGCTGTAACAAAGGCATGATATTGCTGAGTCCTTCAAGACCTACAGACAACTGGCGCTCCACTGAAATATGCTGATTGTATTCGAGCGGCAAATCAAACTCTTCTACATCAAAACTCAACAATACAGAAGGATCTGATTTCATAATAATTAAGCGTATTGATTAAACTAAACATCGTTTGCACTAACCAGGTTCCGCGCCTGCAAAAACTGTTTACGATGTATTTGTACCACTATCGTTATCCATATAATACAAGCAGGCAACGCTTTCAGGGAGTATGGTTTTATAATATGCGCCCTGAGCCAGGGTGTAAACATGTCAGAATAAGAAAACGTAGTTAATACAAAAGCAAATATAAAAAACCAAAAGATGAATTTGCCGGAAGGCTGAAGTAAATACCATAAGCAAATACCGGGCAATGCTATAATATAAGTAGGCGACTCAGAGCCTGTGCTGAAAATAACTACAAATAACAATAAAGATGAGAGAATATATAACCTGAATTTTGGGTTGGAGAAATATTGATGATAAACAAACTGGCTTATCATTAAAATGGCGCCGCTAATTAATACTACAGCATCGTTCAATTGGGGGTATACTGTTCTTCTGATTATCCCCATCATCGAAATATCCTGGTAATAATAATGTGTATCTAATCTTATATTTTTAGCCGCCTTTATTTGCAAGCCGGCATACCAATCCTGGTAGCACTGTATAAGAAAAGAGAAATTAGTGAGTAGTAATGGTGCAATAAAAAAAATACCGAACCAGATAAAACCCCAGGCAACAAATTTCCACGGTCGTTTACTAAAAAATATAAACGCTAATGATACAACACCATACAATTTTACAAAGGTTGGCATCATAATAAAAAACAGCGCTTTATATTCCTTGTTTTGTAAAGTATATACAAAGCTCAACAATATGCAACTGCATACCATAGCATTGCTTTGCAGCCAGGAGCTCGCGTTCATCATTTCGTGAGAACATAAGAGTACCAGTGCAGTTTTCCATTTGCTATTGATGGGTAATTTGTAGATAGCAAAATAGAGAAAAAGCACATTGCACATTACCCAGCAAATCACCCCTATTTTAGCAGGCAATAGCGCGAATGGAGCAATGATAAGACTAAAAACAGGGCCATATAAATTTACATCTCCATATTCTGCCGGATATTCCACGTATAAATTTACCTTTTGGAGTACATGAAAATATACGTGACGGTACACTTCAAAATTATTCAGTTTTCCGTGATTTACTTTTTGAAGAACCGCAATAAGAGATAACCCAAACCATAAGATTGCAGCAAGTTTTTTATTATACAAAAATTCACCCGAGCGCAAATATTTTTTTACAGTTGCTGCTACCATGCTGATATTGTTACCTTATATTGTTGTTAAGAACGATTACGATGCATTTTTCTTTTTTGCGTTCAATTGGATAAGCACAAAAAAGTTTTTGAGCTCTGTTATGATGGTTGATGATCCGAAGTTTGAAAAGACGACTCCCGGTCTTAGATGAATAGGAATGACTTTAAAAGTAAGCCGTTCGGTATGAGCCCTCAATATAAATTCTGTATCTGCCAAAAAGCGATTGATTTTTGTATTTAAAAAAGCGGCTTTCCCTTTCTCATTAAATCCCTTTATTCCGGCCTGGGTATCATATACGGGAAGTTTAAAGAAAAGTCTGTTCATAAGAATAAAAGTCTTTGAAATTATTTTACGCTCAAAGGGAAGCTTATTAAAATACACATTATCCCTTTTTCCTGTTACCACATCATAGCCTTGCAATAGCAATGAAATGATCTCTTCAATATTCCTTATAGCATAAGGAAAGTCAATATCTGTAATAACTGTATAAGTGCTGTTTGCAGCCTTAACTCCCTCTCGCAGTGCATAGCCTTTTCCGGCATTGTTCTTATAAGTTACGTAGGATATATTCTCCATTTCATTGCACAGACTTAATACTTTCTTATCAAGCTCATTATCGTGCGACCCATCGTTAACTATAATATATTTTAATTTCACATTTCCCGCCAGGTGTTTTTCCAGGGTTCCTGAATGCGCAATAAAAGTATTTAACCAGTTAGCACCCGGATTGTAAAAAGGCAGCACCACCGCAATTTCAGGTGTGGTCCTTTCAACAAAAACAGTTTTACGGGAAATAACATTCCTTGAAATATCCGGAGTAAGGGTGTTTGTATCGTGTTTTGGCAAAACGTTCATTGTTTTTATAGATTATTATATAGAGGAAAAGACATAACCCGGTAAACAGGATGCTTACTATTTAAATACAAGGTTAACAGGATTAACGTTGCATGCATTTTAAAAAAGGGTAAAGAGCAACCCACCACAAAGTGATTGGTATTGCTTAAGAAATTCGGCATATCAATGCTGTTATCATCAGGAAAATTATCTACAATGCCCTTGATGTAATGCAGCAGGCATATGGCTATAGAAAAAATAATCATCACATTGGGCAGCACTCTGGTAGACATATTTATATCCGTTGTATATAAAATCCAATCGAAAAGCTATAAATTATTCAATCCGCGCCGAAGATAGTTAAAATGTTAATGATGAAATGCGGTTATTCATCTATTAATAGCATATTAACCTTTAAAAAACAAAACTGAGGGTATTATGACTGGAGCGTATTTAATTAAGGTTACAACATCAACAAGATCTCTTTTATAGCAGAACAAAGCCCGGCAAAACATTTTTTTTACCAGGCTTTATACCAATCCTTCTATCGTTGCAATAATAATAAAAAACCGGTCAGAAGGATTGCAGATGCAATAGTTTAACAATGAACTAAGCTCAAAGGCTTATAACCATGTAAAGAAATACTTGTATCAATTAAACTTGATTCTGATGTTTGAGTATTATAATTCCTGGATGATCATATCCTTGTATTGTACTTCTGCCTTTCCACCACCGTGTATCTGTAAACCAATAAGACCTTTTTGTGGAATACTTTTATCCGGTTCAGTATAGTCTGTGGTTTTAACGCCGTTTATAAAAATGCGGATGTGTCCACCCTGGCTCCATACTTCATAATCATTCCATTGATTGTGCTTTACTATTTTTTTTACCAATGCAGTATCAAGCGGCGTTAATGTTTTATTTCTGCGCGATTCATCATATAGCGTTCCCCAGTAGCCATCTCCAATATCTGCCTGGTATCCTTCCATTTCATTGGATGGGGGTGCCACCCGTTTACTGTTAAACTGAACACCGGAATTTACAAAACCTGTACCTGTTAGTTTAAATTTAAGTTTCAGGTGAAAATTGGAATAAGATTGCGTAGTGCAAAGAAAATTATTTTCGGGAACCTGCTCTGTAAGTGATCCGCCCACTAATGCGCCATCTTTTATGTGCCATGTTTTTATAGTGTCGCCCTCCCAGCCTTTAAAGCTGTGTCCATCAAAAAGCTTTTTTGTTTTTCCCTGGCTGTAAGAGGCTGTAGTAACCGTTATACAAAGAATGCCTGTAATACCATATAAAAACACTTTTGAGCGTTTAAAATGCATTTGATTGAATTTAAAATGAAACAACTGATAAGCCTGCCTGAAAATACAGATTAATTATTAAACAGTAAAATGCCTGCAGTTTTCAAAAGAAACGTGCAGGCACCAATAAAAATGTTATTCAATCTTAATAGGGAGATGTAATCAGGAGGTATACAATGGCTATCAGAGAAGTAGCGCCGATAATCAACATCATCCATTCTAATTTATTATCAGGCTCTACATACAATGCTTTTGCAGGTGCATTATGCATAAAGAGATCGTTGACCACTATTGTTTCATCAGGTGCGACAGTATTGTTGTTATAGCCCGCAGATGCCATATTGTTTGAACGTTCGTAAACCTGGGTATCACTTTCTTTACGTTCTGTTCTTTCTATAATTGTTTCGTTATCCCGAACTTCTACCTTAACAATAGCAGGCTGGTTGGTAGATTTTATTGTTTTTACCTGTGTATGATCAATAGTAGGCTTTAACGCTACTACATGCCTGATATATCTTACAGGTGTTTCGTCTTCAGCTACAGTGGTGCTTTCAGCCTGGGCTTCGGATTTATTACTAACCGAAGCAAAAGAGGAAACCTTTTCAGTATTGTAAACACCTGCTTCCACATTTTGAGCAGATGTAGTAGTAAGACTATCCGCCACCAATGCCCCGAGTTCATCTATTTCAGAAGGATATTTCCAGGAAGCACTTTTCTTTTGATGCCAGATAAGATCAAATGGCTTCAAACCCATACCTTTTAATTCCTCAAGCGAATAAGGTCCAGACTGCTTATTGTTCCGTAATAACAAGTACTCTTTCATGAACATAACATTTAAAGTAAAGGTCAATGCAAATATTCAAAGGAAAGGAAGTTGTTTATAGTTGTGAAATGAATTACCTAATAAATACAGTGGTAATCAAAGGAGAATAGGATTTGATATATATCAACGTAAGCATAAGCATAGTACAAAGGTATTAGAGCTTACACTAAAAAACGAACAGTTTACCATATTTTCGGTAAACTGTTCGTTAAGTTACTATATTAATGGCATCTTTCACAAGGATGCCTTAATTTTTTGTTTTTGTTATGGTTTCAGATAACTGAGTATAGAGGCTACCAACCACAATCCCGTAACCACCGAGAGTATATTTTTTTTGTTGCTCACCGTAGCGCTCTTCTCTGCTTTTTCTTCCACCTTCTTTTTCTTTGAAAGCCCTGAAATATGCAATACAGAAGTAAACTGTTGGTGATCAGCAGCGGTTTCAAGCGTATCTACCATCTGATTTTCTCCCAGTACTTTGTATGAATTATCTGCAACTACATTGCTGATAGCTGTCGCTTCTTTATTAATAATAACCTGGTCGGTTTCGGCAGAAACAAACATGTTACCGCCATAACGATTCTGGTTGTCTGCCGCTACCAGATATTCATAACCCTGAGGCACATCCGAAGCAAAAGCATCCGGCATGTTAGCGTACACCTGCATATGTTGATAATCTGTTTCGCCAAAGCAACCGCGGAAATAACGGATCTGCCTTTCCTTCAAGAAGTTCACCCTTGAACCTTCAGTAAAGGTAGCCTTAGGTGCATAATTCTTAAATTCAGCAATCTCAGATGGATACTTCCACATGATGCTTTCATTTTCAATCCAGATTAAATCGAATTCTTTCAAATTCATTTGTTTCAGAAACTCCACATTGTAAGGCCCTGATCTTACATTGTCTCTTAATAATTGATACATTTTCATGATTACAGATTTTTGATGAATTTTTACAGGTTATGGATTTAAGTAGTTCTCATTAGCTGATGTGAAATTACTCCTTGGTTTTACAAAAAAAAGTGGGAATCGTTGAATAAGAGTTTTTATTCGACAAATGAATATAAGATGGGAAGAAGCTATGCTTGTGCCGCAGACTTGTTGAAAAATGTTAATTGCAGCAAATAACCTAAGATAATTACTACAATGGCGCCAATGGCATTTAACCAGAGAAAACCTAAGTCAATTATCTTTTTTTCGTTGAGTATAAATAGAGTAATTACTATTATTTCGCCAATGATAGCACCAAAGAATACAGCGTTGCCTTTAACAGGTTTGCAATAAAATGCCAATAAAAAAACACCTAATATCACTCCATAAAAGAGGGAGCCTAAAATATTTACTGCTTCAATAAGACTGTTACCAACATTGTAAGCAAACTGAGCAACAATAATGCAGAAAACGCCCCATGCCACTGTGTACCATCTTGAAACACTATAATCTTTTGCTTCATCCATGTTCTTATTCACAAATTTTTTATGGATGTCTACTATCGTACTTGAAGCAAGCGAATTGAGCGCTGCGGCTATACTACCCCAGGAAGAAATAAAAATTACTGCTATTAATAAACCGATTAATCCTTTAGGAAGATAGTCCAGCACAAAACGGAGAAAAATATAGTTCGTGTCATTTGAGTCGCCACCAACACCCGGCTTCCCTAATAATGCCTTAAACGATGACCGAAGGCTATCGCGTTGCTGATTGATATAAATCAATTTGGTTTTGTATCTTTTGTCGTCCTGTTTGCCAATAAACTGTTGCGACAATTCTTTTTTTTGTACTTCAAGCACACTGTATTGTTGCTGTATCTCTTTTAGCGTGCCAGCATATTCAGATCGTTGCAGTTTATCGACCTGCGTTTGATTAAAAAATAAAGGCGCATCTGTAAACTGGTAAAACGAAAAAATAAGTACCCCTAATAATAATATAAGGAATTGCATCGGCACTTTCACCAATCCATTCATTAATAATCCCAGCCTGCTTTCTTTAACTGATTTTGCGGTAAGATACCGGCCCACCTGGCTTTGATCTGTTCCAAAATAAGATAAGGCCAGAAAAAAACCTCCAATCAATCCACTGAATAAATTATACCGGTCGCGCCATTCAAATCCACCATCGGGCTTAATTCCGGTTGTAATTACATTCGCTTTTCCCATTGCTCCTCCAACTTTAAGCGCATCAAAAAAACCAACATCCTGCGGCATATACTTTACCACAAGATAACCGGCAATAAACATGCTGGCGAATATGATGATGATTTGCAACTGTTGGGTATATGCAACTGATTTAGCACCTCCTAGCGCTGTGTAAATGATAAGCAGCCCACCCATGAAAATATTTGTCCAGTAAATATTCCAGCCAAGGAGGGATGATAATATAATAGCAGGGGCATAAATACTGATACCTGTTGACAAACCGCGTTGAAGCAAAAACAAAAAAGAAGTAAGTGTTCTGGTTTTAACGTCAAATCTTTTTTCCAAAAATTCGTAAGCAGTATATAATTTGTATTTATGAAAGATGGGCACAAACGTAATGCAGAGCACAATCATTGCCAGTGGCAATCCAAAATAATACTGTACAAAACGCATACCATCGGTGTATGCCTGACCTGGAGCGGATAAAAAAGTAATGGCGCTTGCCTGCGTACCCATAATACTGAAGAGTACCAGGTACCAGGGCATTTCCCGGTTGCTCAGGAAATAACCATCAAGATTTTTTGTTGAGCGGCTTTTATAGATACCATAAAAAATGATACCGGCAAGCGTTACTACCAGCACAGCCCAGTCGAAATGACTCATGAAAAATATTTCGTGAAATAAATGAACAAAACAATCTGCAACACCAGTCCGGCTACTACTACAAAATACCAGGCATTCCAGTTTTTAAATAAAGGCGGGCGTTCGTCTGGTTGCTGCATAATATACTATTTAAATGCACGTCGTAACAATAGTGCTACAATAATTCCCAGTAAAATTCCGATTCCGATTTTTTTAAAAACCAGTGTAACCAATATACCGATGCCTACGCCAAGCACTACACCTACACCCGAACCTTTATTAATATTATCTTCCTTTCGCTGTGCCATTTTTTGTTTGATAATTAGGATTGGATACCAAATTAGCGAATAATCTGTAAGCGCCGCCTATTCCTGCCGGCAACTGCCTGAAAAAACCAAGCCCTGTATAAATGAATCTACCCTTACCAAAATCCGCTACTATCAGGCTGCCGGGTTGTTCGCTTTCACCCGGATCTTTCATTGATAATATTGACCTGTATTCTTTCGAAATATCTGTTGCGAAATAAGTACCACGTTCCTGGATCCATCCATCAAAATCTTTTTGTGTAATCTTATTCGGCCAATTCAATAAAGGATCTGATGGTTGGAGAAATTTTACAGCAGCATTTTCATCGGTTACTCTTTCCCGTGAAATATTAAAACTATAAGGACCTACCTTTTCCTTAACACTTCCAATATAACTATTCGTATTATACTGCACTATCATATTGCCACCCTGTTTTACATACTCCATCAATACATCATACTTGCTATTCAACCAATCGTGCACATTATATGCTCTTACTCCTGCTATTACCGCGTCAAACTGTGTGAGGTTTGCAGGAAAAATATCTTTTTCGCCCAGCAATACTACTTCATAACCCAATTGTGTAAGCGCATCAGGCACTTTATCGCCTGCGCCTGTTATATAACCAACCCGTTTACCATAAGTAATAATATTATCGTCTATTACCTTTACCTTATTAAGATAGAAATAATTGATAGAAGGAATATGTGGATATTCAATTTTCCTGATCGTATAACTTTGATAGGATTCTTTATACGGAGCTTTGAGATCTCCAAAAAAACGCAACTCTTTTTCCTTTGTCGTTTTTAAAATATCATTGGTAAACAGCGTATAATTTTTTACTTCATTTTTATGAAGCGATAAGTTTGAATCAGCGGTTACCCCATTCTTAACTAAGTCATTTTTATTGTAGCCATACTGGTAATAATTTGCTTTCGTATTTTGTAACGTAGTTAATGAGGTTACACCCAGGTTTATAGGAGCAGGCGGTTTTTTATTAAGATGTGTAAAAACATATGCCGGTGATTCACTTAAGGATAGTGCCGGCACTATAGATAAAGGTTGATATATTTCACCATTAACAGGGTCGGTATATTTGTAACGCACAGGTTGTGAAAAAACAAACGATTCATTATTAATCTCAACGGAAAGCGCGATATCGTATGCCGGGGGATTTTCAGGCAAGCCGATCATGGACTGTTTGTCTACAGCGAAATGCCCATCATTCAATCCTTTTTCGAGCCAATACGGCTGAGAGTAAGGTTGGTTTACCGGAACAAAAATATTTTTTGAATACGACAAAGTCTGATTAAAAGGCAGGGGTGCAGGCAATGTATAGTCGAAAGGTCGAAATACAATCGCTTTAATATTTAAACCACTCCTGTTAATAACGTTAATATTTATACGCAATGAATCACCGGCTGCCACATAAGGAACAGTAGTGGTTGCTTCAAAATAAATACCTGAGCAGGCTTCTACCAGATCATGCACTTCTTTTAACTTTTGCTGCTGCCAGTAATGATCGGCATTGGTGTTTTTTAAACTTGCATATAATTTCACCAGGCCGGCTACTGATTGCTCCGGATGCTCGTATGAAAATTGATGAATAATATTATCAACCTGCTGTTGTATATCTGTTTCAACACCGGCACGTCGCCAGGTAGTATCTACACCATCCAATAAATTTTTTACAGGCGCGTCTCCTGCAACAGGCATAAAATATTCCATCGCCATCCCGCGCTGCGCAGGCACACCAAAACCCTGACTCTTATGCTGGCTGCGGCTTTCAGCAGCCATTTCACCATATCCTTTTCCTAACAGTGCATTATACCCGCCAACATCTATTTTAAACTGGTTATCATTCTGTGTGTTTACACTGCCAAAATTGAACGTATTCCACAATATGCGTTTTGCCTGCCATGGTTTTACTCCTTCTTTAAATTGCTCAGGAAATTTAGTAGAATCTGCGGCAGCAAAAAAAGCTTCATGTGCAAGTACAGCAGAAGCAGAATGATGTCCATGCCCCGCACGGCTGTCTTCAGGAAAACGGGTGATAATTACATCAGGTTGAAATTTCCTGATCACCCAAACCACATCACTTAATATCAAATCCTTATTCCATTTTTCCAATGCTTCTTCCGTATGTTTTGAAAAACCAAAATCATAGGCACGTGTAAAAAATTGTTCAGCGCCATCAATCCTTCTTGCAGCCAGCAATTCCTGCGTACGGATCAATCCCAGTTCAATGCCCTGTTCATCACCAATCAGGTTTTGCCCACCATCTCCTCTTGTAAGACTAAGATAACCGGTGCGGTACAATTTTTCATTAGCCAGGTAAGCCAGTAATCTTGTATTCTCATCATCGGGATGAGCTGCTATATATAATACATTACCAAGTACATTGAGCTTTTTTAAGCGAAGTAAAATATCAGCGCTGCTTAACCTGGACGTTTGTTGTGCCTGCACGGTAAGGAAAGAAACAATAAATAAAAAGAAAGTAATAATTTTTTTCATGCGCTGTTCCTTATGCTGATGGTATAACAAACATACAATTCACTAAAACCTTACCTATAGCAGTATGGCAATATAGTGCAGATAGGTAAAATAAAACAATCGGGTAAGATATAATTTAAGAGAGACGAAGCTTATAACTTTATTTTAACTGCCAGTCTGTACCGGTAAGATTATATATTTCCTGGATATCGTGTAATATTTTGTCGAAATCCAATTTGAGATCTTTCAGCAATCCTGTTTTTAAATCAAATACCCAACCATGCACCACCGGGTATCCATGATCAACGTATTCCTGCTGCACACTCGCTAACTTAATAACATTAATGCATTGCTCCTGCACATTGAGCTCTACAAGACGGTTGTAGCGCTCTCCTTCATCTGCAATTGCATTTAATTCGTCTTTGTGAAGGCGGAATACATCCCTGATATTCCTGAGCCAGGGATTTAAAATACCCATGTCCTTCGGTTGCATTGCGGCTTTAACACCACCGCAGTTATAATGACCACAAACTACAATTTGCTTGACCTTTAAATATCTTACTGCATAATTAATAACCGACATTACGTTCAAATCAATAGCACAAACAAGATTGGCTACATTGCGATGTACGAACACTTCTCCGGGCTCAAGCCCCATGATATCATTGGCAGGTACACGGCTATCGCTACAACCTATATATAGATATTCGGGCGTTTGATCTCTTGCAAGCTTCTCAAAAAAATCAGCATCACTTTTTGTTTTAGATGCTACCCATTGCTTGTTGTTCTCAAAAATCTGTTCGTAACTGGTCATGGCTATAGTGGTTTATAGTTTATTGTTTTGAGTTACAGGTTTCAGATAGAAGCAAGGCAGTAGGCAGTAGTTAGAAGGCAGGTTTAGGTTCCAGGTTACAAGTTGCAGGTCTCACGTTTCACCTTTCACGTCTCCCTATTGACCATTCACTATTCACCGCTCCCCTCCTTACTTCAAATTATAAAAAACCTTCTGCACATCTTCATCCTGTTCTAACCTGTCAACTAATTTTAATACTTCTTCTCCCTGTTCTTCAGGCAGTTCAACAGTTACTGTAGGTATCCATTCTAATTCAGCACTGATAGGTGTGATACCTTTTTCTTCCAGCGCCTTCTGCATATGTCCAAAATCGGTATACCCGGAGCGTACCACCAATATATTTTCGCCGTTTTCGCCTGTTCCTTCGCCCAATTCTTCCAAACCAAAATCAATTAACTCCAATTCCAGGTCATCCAGGTTCAACCCTTCAGGTTTTAATTTAAAAACACCCATCTTTTTAAACTGAAAAGATACACTGTTGCTGTTGCCTAATGTACCGCCGCCTTTATTGAAATGACTTTTTACATTCGCCACTGTTCTTACATGATTGTCTGTTGCTGTTTCAACCAATATAGCAACGCCGTGAGGACCATATCCTTCGTACAAAATCTCGTCATAGTTTTCCATTTCCTTGCCCTGTGCTCTTTTAATAGCCGCTTCTACCCTATCCTTGGGCATATTCACGCTTTTGGCATTTTGTACACACCTGCGCAGTGCGGGGTTGGTATTAGGATCAGGACCACCTGCCTTTACAGCTATAGCAATTTCTTTACCAATACGGCTAAACTGCTTAGCCATCTTATCCCACCGTGCAAACATGGTTGACTTACGAACTTCAAATATTCTACCCATTGATTTACTGAATTAAATTTTAGTGATAGGGAGGCAAATGTAAGAAAATCGAGCCTATCTCTCCTTCTCTTTCCAAAGGAAAGAAGTGCAGTCTCACCTCACTTCCTCCTCTCCGAAATAGAGGAGGTGGTGCTTTATTTCTTTATTCAACCGCATATCTTCCACTTTAACTTATGCTACATTGATCTACAGTGAATTTTATATTTTATAAGCATCTTCGAATAGCAGGGACTGTGCATAGGTCACCTCTCCTTTGGAGAGGCCGGGAGAGGCTTCTACCCAAACAAATCGCTGCTTAAATAGCGGTCACCTCTATCGCAGGCAATAAATACTATTATACCTTCAGCAATCTCTTCGCTCAATCTTATCGCAGCCGCTGCTGCGCCTCCACTACTCATTCCGGCAAAAATACCTTCTTCCTTTGCAAGCCTGCGCGTATATGCTACTGCATCTGCTTGCGAAACATCCATCACCCTGTCTACCCTTTCCGGTTCAAATATTTTTGGAACATATTCTTTCGGCCATCTTCTTATTCCGGGTATGGAAGATTCTTCGGTAGGCTGACAACCTATGATTTGTATCCCGGCATTTTTTTCCTTCAGGTACCGTGAACAGCCCATAATGGTGCCTGTAGTACCCATGGAACTTACAAAATGTGTAATGCCGCCATTGGTGTCCTTCCAGATTTCAGGACCTGTGGTTTTATAATGCGACATGTAATTATCAGGATTGGCGAATTGGTTGAGCTGGTAATATTCACCCGTCGCGGCTTTTTGTTCCGCATAGTCGCGGCAGGCTTCTATACTTTCCAGCAATGTTACTTTAGCGCCGTATGCTTCCATGGTAAGCACCCTTTCTCTTGTTGAGTTAGACGGCATCACCAGTTCAACCTGTATGTTAAAAAGATTGGCAGTTAAGGCCATTGCGATGCCGGTATTACCACTGGTAGCTTCAATAAGCTTTGATGAACTATTGATTTCACCACGCTCAAAAGCCATCTTGATCATATTATAAGCTGGTCTGTCTTTCACGCTGCCACCCGGATTATTGCCTTCCAGTTTTGCAAATATTTTTACTTCCTTCTTTTTATTAAGCCTCAGCAATTCAACCATAGGAGTATTGCCTATTAAATCTGCTACGCCAGCCATATTAATACTGCTTTATTTTTCTTTCTTCAATTACTATTTCAGAGTTGTGATATACCAATGAACCCGGCTGAATACTATGGGTGAGCCATACATTGCCTCCTATAATACTGTTGTGTCCTATAATTGTGTCGCCACCCAGTACCGTAGCGTTTGAATAAATAATTACATTATCCTGGATAGTGGGATGACGTTTCATGGAAGCCATGCTTTTATCTACGCTCAGTGCGCCCAATGTAACCCCCTGGTAAATTTTTACATAGTTTCCAATAACAGCAGTTTCGCCAATAACAATACCTGTTCCGTGATCTACATAACAATATTCTCCAATTTCAGCACCTGGGTGAATATCAATACCTGTTTTGGAATGTGCATGTTCCGTAAGTATCCGTGGCAACAAGGGAACATCCAGCTTTAATAAAACGTTGGCTATACGGTAAAAACAAAGTGCATAAAATCCAGGATATGCTCTTATTACTTCAAACTCGCTTTTAGCAGCAGGATCACCATTTAAAATAGCATATACATCCGTATTCAGCAACCGGTATAATTCGGGCACACTTTTAAAAAACTGCTGAGATACCAGTTCACTGTTGCAATTACAACAGGCTTTGGTAGCATTCATCATCTGCGTCAATTCTTTTTCAAGTCGTTTAAATGCTTCTGCTATTTCTTCTTCTGTTTGATATTTACAATTGGAAAGTTCGGGAAACAGTAAGCATATAAGTCCTGAAGCCCATTGCGCAATTACTTCATTAGGGGGCACATCTTCTAAACCCTGCTGTTTATTAAAAATCTGTTTAATCAATTCGCTTGCCATCTACGTATAAAGTCTTTATTATTTACTATCTATTCCAGTCATTGCTGACCCAAAATCAGGTGCAAAATAAATAATATAATTCCGAACTGCTCAAAATCAAATAAAACGCCTGTTTGCTCACATAAATACATTGGTTATGAAAGGTTGTTCTGTTACCATGCATCTCTCAAAAAATACGGCTATCTGTTTGTAAAAGAGCATCAAAAAATTTGACAGGAATAAAAAAGTTTTTACATTTGATATGTACGCACATATAAACATATACTACTTAATATCGCAGCCCAGCCAATAACTGAATTAATCCACTTCAGGAATGGCCATCAACGATTGCCGGTATCCCTTTTAAAGAGCGCCAGCACTCCCTTGGATTGCTTTATTTATATAAGCAGGTTTATATGACGTATTATCCAGCACAGAGATCATGCTGCAGATCTGAACGCATTATTACTAAATAGAGAAAACATTGTATAATTCTAATTTCGAAAAATTTCCTGAGGTTGTTGTGCATGGCTATAATGGATATACAGGTTGGGATGAAATTGCTGATGAACTGAATAGCCACATTGCAGGTACACATAACACTCCACAAACAATGGTGATTGAGTGCTATCATGGTGTGCTGGCAGAGCAACTCATTAATAGTTTAAAAAAATATACAGGTAATACAATACAATTTATTCCTGCACAACAAGCCATGCTGGACGTTGCAGAAATAGAGAAAATGGTTTTTCCTTATGTTACCGATGATCCTGTTTTTGGATATATCACTTCACTTACGCTGCCAGATTTTTTTCATACCGAAAGGTTGGCTCAACTCACACAATCTGTTAAAGCAAATAACAATGGTGTTGTGTGTGTATATGGCACAGGCGCTTCGCTGGTTTGTGAAAATCCTGATATATTGATATATGCCGACATGCCGCGTTGGGAGATTCAATTAAGATTCAGGCGTAACGAAATTGGAAATCTTGGCGCCACTAATCTAAATGACATATTTTCCTATCAATATAAACGTGCCTATTTTGTTGACTGGCGTGTATGCGACCGGTTGAAACAAACCTTGCTTCCACAAGCAGATTATGTAATTGATACTACTCATCCTGATGATCCCAAAATGGTTTCCGGTAAGGCATTGCAGGATGCTTTAAAGGAAGTAGTGCAACAACCATTCAGAGTAGTTCCTTTTTTTGATCCGGGACCTTGGGGCGGACAGTGGCTAAAAGAAGTATGTGATCTTGAGCGTACAGAAAAAAATTTTGCCTGGGGCTTTGATTGTGTGCCCGAAGAGAACAGCCTGCTGATACGGTTTGATCATATATTATTTGAAACGCCTTCGGTTAATCTTGTTTTCTTTCAGCCAAAAGTATTATTGGGTCAAAAAGTGTGGGAAGCATTCGGTGCCGAATTTCCCATCCGTTTCGATTTCCTTGATACAATGGAAGGCGGTAATCTCAGCCTGCAGGTGCATCCGCTAAAAGAATACATACGGGAAAAATTCGGGATGGACTATACACAGGATGAAAGCTATTATTTTTTAGAAGCGCAAAAAGATTCTTTTGTATACCTTGGACTTAAGGAAAATGTTGAACCCGAGCGCATGCTCGGCGATCTGGAAGCTGCACAGGAGAATGGTAAACATTTTGATGCTGAAAAATATGTAGAGAAGTGGCCGATTGCTAAACACGATCATGTACTGATCCCCGCCGGAACAGTGCATTGTTCCGGTGCCAACAGTGTGGTATTGGAAATAAGCGCTACTCCTTACATCTTTACTTTCAAATTGTGGGATTGGGGCAGAATGGGATTAGACGGAAAGCCCAGACCTATATCGTTAAAGCATGGCCGCAATTCTATACAATGGGATCGTACTACCCAATGGACAAAAGAAAATATTCTCAATCATATTGAAAAAGTTGCAGCGGGCGAAGGTTGGATAGAAGAGAAAACCGGTCTGCACAAAGGATCATTTATTGAAACGAGAAGACATTGGTTTACCGGCACTGTTCATCATAATACAAACGGTGTTGTAAATGTTTTAAACCTTGTTGAAGGTCGTGAAGCCATTGTAGAAAGTCCAACCAATGCCTTTAAACCTTTTGTGATTCACTACGCAGAAACCTTTATTGTTGCGGCAGAAATTGGTGCTTATACAGTAAGACCATATGGAGATGGCATCGGAACAACATGTGCAACTATGAAAGCTTTTATAAATACGGATAATCTTGCCGATTACCACAGCAATTAATATATGCAAAACGATAGCTTGAAATATGTATACCGGTATACAATTGTTGCCGCAATAGGAGGTTTGTTATTTGGTTATGATACTGCAGTAGTTTCCGGGGCCATTGGATTTATAGAAGAGAAATATAATCTGTCGCCTGCAATGAAAGGTTGGGCTGCTTCGTGTGCGCTTATAGGTTGTATGGTAGGCGCTATGTTTTCGGGCGGATTAAGCGACAGGTTGGGTAGAAAAAAAGTATTAATGATCTCCGCCTTTGCCTTTGCTATTTCATCTATCGGTATTATGATCCCTGCAGGGATAGGCTCGTTCATATTCTTTCGCTTTATCGGCGGAGCAGGTATTGGTATTGCTTCTATCCTTTCTCCCATGTATATTTCTGAAATAGCTCCTGCCAACATCAGGGGAAGGCTTATTTCTATTTACCAGTTGGGTATTGTTACAGGCATATTGCTTATTTATTTTGTGAACTTTTATATAGCAGGGTTATATGATCATAGCTGGAATGTTGAAACCGGGTGGAGATGGATGTTTGGCTCCGGATTGATCCCGTCTTTCATTTTTATTTTTTTATTGATCCCAACACCGGAAAGTCCACGCTGGCTGGCGGCTCAAAACAGGTGGGATGCTGCGGGCATCATATTATCCAAAGTAAATGGCAAAGAAAATGCGGAAAGCGAATTATTGTCTATCCGTAAATCACTGGCAGAGCAGCAAGGTTCTTTTGCTGATTTGTTAAAACCCGGTTTGCGCACAGCTTTAATAATTGGTATTGTGCTGGCCATTTTTTCGCAGATCACCGGTATTAATGTAATCATGTATTATGCACCCGAAATATTCAAAGCCAGTGGAAGCGGCTCCTCTTCTGCGCTTATGCAAACAGTATGGGTAGGCAGCATTAATTTGTTGCTCACCATTATTGCCATAATATACGTAGACAAACTTGGTAGAAAAAAATTACTACTTATCGGCGCAGCAGGTATGGCGCTTTGCCTGGCGTTTGTAGGGCTTGCATTTTATACAGATGCTACTGCAGGATACTGGGTGTTGGCCGGCATATTACTCTACATTTCCTTTTTCGCCATTTCATTGGGACCACTCACGTTTGTGGTAGTTGCCGAAATATTTCCTAATCATACACGAGGCAGAGCAATGGGCGTGGCAATATTTTTTTTATGGCTTTCGGTATATATAGTATCTCAAACCTTTCCTATGTTGCTTGATGCTATTGGCAGCGCCTACACGTTCGGGATATATATGATCACATCTGTTCTTGCTTTCTTTTTTATATGGAAAATGGTTCCTGAAACAAAAGAAAAAACATTGGAAGAAATACAGGAGATGTGGAAGAAGGCGTAAGACCTGGGTCGGCACCGAAGGTCAGACCCTTAAGCGATAAAGGTCTGACGCTTAGGCGTACCGACCTGGAGCAATGGTCGGCACCAAAGGTCAAGACCCTAAAGCGATAAAGGTCTGAGGCTTAGGCATACCGACCTGATATAAATAACTATACTCATGCTGCGATTATTATTTATCAGTCTGTCTGTTTTTTTCTCGGCAGTTTTTAGCTGTTGCTTCGCGCAAACAAAACAAATAGAAAAAAGCTCCGGCAACCTTCATTTCTCTGTTGCGCCTGCTCCGGAATGGAATGATTTATTTACTAAAAATCATGGATGGTTTGGAGGTGATGGAATGTTTTGTACAAGATGGAATGGAAATGAACAACAGGGCAATCTATCCAAAGACAGTGTACTTATATGGTTCAGCGATACTATGATAGGCGATATCATCAACGACTCTTTGCAGGATGGATTTTTGATGATCAATAATAGTATAGCAGTATTGAAAAAGCAACACAAAAAAATGCCCGCTCTTCAATTCTATTGGCCAGCAGCAGAAAAACAAAAAGCGCCCTTATCTGTATTTGTTCCCAATACTGTAGCCACCAAAAAGGGAGAGTACTATTGGTTGGGAGATGGCTTTGTAAATACCGCATTGAAAAACGATATTTTCATTTTTGGATACCGCATCAAAAATATTCCTGACCAGGCACAATTTGGTTTTAAGCAAACCGGTACTGCATTGATCAGGATACCGGTTGGCGAAAAAATTCCTTTTATTCATCAGTCACAAAAAGATCTTCCTTTTTTTCAAGGAGAGAATATAGATTCTGCAGGATCATTCGGCTCTGCTTTGCTGATAAATACAAAACAAGCAGGCGCTCCTGATGCCGATGAATATCTATATATATACGGAGTGAGAGGGCAGAATAAAGAAGTGATTGTAGCAAGAGTGAAACCAGGATTGATAGAAAGTTTTGACCAATGGACATTTTGGACAGGAAAAGAATGGAGCAGTAATTTAAAAGATATACAGCCTATTGCTGACCATGCTTCCAACGAATTGAGTGTAACATCGGTTGGGCATAACCGCTACTTAATGATTTTTCAGAAAGACGCTATCAGCACAACAATTGCTATGAGAGTGGGGCAATCGCCGGTTGGGCCTTTTGGTCCAATAATAGAAATATATGACACCAGGCCTAACATTCCTTCCTCGCCTGATATTTTTCCGTATAATGCCAAGGCACACGCTGTACTTTCTGAACCGGGCGAGTTATTGATCAGTTATCATATCAATTCATTTGATTTTAAAAATGATATCAAAAAATATCCACACCTATATAGCCCAAGGTTTATTAAATTGAAATATACATTTCAATAACAACATCCTTTGTATATTGGTATTATTTAAAATCTATGAGCAATATAGTAGCAGGCATCGATATTGGCGGCTCGCACATTACAACAGCCCTGGTTGATCTTCAGCACGCACGCATATTGGAGCACACACGTGTAAGAAATGCCATTGATCCTTCACAGCATTCTACTGCTATTATTCATGCCTGGGCTGAAGCCATTAAAATATGTTACGGGAAATATGATATGCCTGTTGACCGAATAGGTATTGCCATGCCTGGCCCTTTCGATTATGAAGAAGGCATCAGCTTTATTAAAGGCCTGCATAAATATGAAACCCTGTATGGATTAAATGTAAAGGCTTTGCTGTCTGCCGAACTGAATATACAGTCTGCTCATATCCGTATGATAAACGACGCTACCGCTTTTCTTTGTGGTGAAGCAAAAGCAGGCGCAGGTAAAGGTTGCAAGCATGTATCAGGTATTACATTGGGCACAGGACTTGGATCGGCATTATATTTAAATGATCAGTTTGAAGAAATGGAACTCTGGTCTTTTCCTTTCAGAAACGACAGAGCAGAAGAATTTCTGAGTACAAGATGGTTCATTTCTGCGTATGAAGAACGTTCATCTCAAAAAGTTGCCGGTGTAAAAGATCTTGCAACGATAGCCAATACTGATCCTATCGCTATGCAATTGTTCAAAGACTTCGGTTGTACGTTGGCGGAAGTACTGGTACAAAAATTTTCAAATCATTTTCCTCAAAGAATTGTGGTAGGCGGTAATATTGCAAAAGCCTGGCACCTGTTTCAACATCATTGCAAAGATGTATTGAACGAACAGGGCTTTGTTTGCGAACTGGTACCTGCACAATTGGGAGAAGATGCTGCATTGATAGGAGCCGCCTACTTGTGGGATTAGCTCACGGTTATTCATACCTGCACTTATTTGTTCATACTAATACCCCAGGTTTTATTTGGCACTACACCCATTTGCATAATCAACGATCCGCCTTTCAGCAATTCAGATGCGGGAAAAGAAAAAGAATGTAAAGGCTTTCCGTTAAGCACTGCACTTTGAACATACATTCTATTTCGGGAAGCGCCTTTGGCCTCAATTATAAATTTATTACCGCGGCCGAACCTGTTACCCAAATCAATTTCAATTTTTTCAAAAAGAGGACTGCCGATTTCATATAATGGGTTTGCATTACAGCCACCATCTGTTTGAAATAACCCTAATGCTGTCATTACAAACCATGCACTCATCTGTCCCTGGTCTTCATCTCCTAAATAAGCATTTCCCACCCCATATCCATAATAACGCTCCAAAATAGATCTGCTCCATTTTTGTGTTGACCACGGAGCTCCTGCCCAATTGAACAAAAATGCAAAATGCATCGATTGCTGGTTGCCTTGTACTACGGGGTAATTCCAATATTGATCGTTCATTCCATTATAACGCCATGGCACACTCGCTTTAAAACCCCAGTCTAACCTATCAACAAATTTTTTCTTTCCAATCATATTTATCAATGAAGGCACATCCTGTGGCACAAAAAAAGTGAGTTGCCATGCATTGCCCTCTACATAATGTTCATTGGCCCCACTGCGAAAAGGATCAAAATCAGCCACCCACTTCCCATCGCTTAATTTCATGTGGCAATAACCGTCTTTATCTATGGTATTCTTCCACCAATAACCCCGTTCGTTAAATTTTGTATAGGTTTCTTTTTCGCCCAATGATTTTGCCAACTGTCCTACCGTCCAATCATCATACGAATATTCCATTGAATTAGAAAAACGACCTTTATCGGAAGGAACATATTTGTGTTCCAGGTATGGTGTTAAATCACGATTACCTGCAAAGCCTGTATAAATTTTTTTAGCCGGTATTGTTTGCATACTTACCGCTGCTTCCAGTAGTTTTGATGCATTAAAATTTCGTATCCCCATCTGGTAAGCGCCCACCATCATAGGTATTTCGTGTTCTGCCACCATTACAGGTATGTAATTCATACCCGCAGGTCCTTTCGCTAACCGTCCGTACGCATCGTACATAGCAAGCTGAGAATTCACCCAGCGGTTACTCCATTCAGGCGTTACTAAATTCCACATTTGATTCAGGTTCCAGAATGTATTCCAGAATGCATCACAACCCAATGCAACATCATCAGCATTTTTTAATTGCTGTATCTTACCATCTGTTCCCTTCCACTCCCCGTTAATATCGCTCCATGTATTGCGGCTGCAAATGGATCTGTACATCGCATTATAGAAGCGAATCTTTTCCTGGCGATTGGTGGTTGTAATTTTCACCCTGTTAAAAATATCATTCCACTGGTCAAGCTGTTTTTGCTTTACTGCGTTGAAATTCCAACCGTAAGAATTGGTTATTTCTGTTTGCAGGTTTAATGCTGCATTCTCTATACTCACCAATGAAATACCTGAGCGCATCTGCACAACAGGCGTTTCTTTTGCATTGAACTGAAGAAAAAAGCCTGCATTCTTTATATCGCTCGCATGAAAACTATTTCCGTAGCTGATGCTATCATTTGTCCAACCGCCGATGGATTGAAAAGGTTGATCAAATTCCAGCACAAAATGTACGGTATAATCCTGTTCGGCATCAGTACTCCAAACGTTAGGTGAAAATTGATGTGCAAAACCTTCAATCCTGTAATCACTGATTTTAGTAACGCTTATTTCTTTTAACTGGTAATCATATTCAGATGGAATATGCAGGTCAACAAGTATACGTGCACTATCCCTGTTTGCAGGAAAAGTAAAGCGCATCAGCCCGCAGCGTGTAGTAGCAGTCATTTCAGCTTTTATGTCGTAGTCTTTAAGTTGAACTTTATAGTAGCCAATAGGCGCTTCTTCTGTATTTTTATCAATAGTTGATCTATAGCCTGAAACGTCGGGCAACAATTCATCACCAATTTTTGTTTTTAATACGCCATTCGTAGCAAAAATGCCTAAGCCTCCCATCGTCCATTCATGTATATGACTGAAGGTGCCAATGCTTTCATATGAAGGTTGATAACCTGCCTGCCATCCTGCATTCTGGTTATCGGGACTAAGCTTAACCATACTGAATGGCATCCATGGTCCGGGTGCAATCATCCACCTGGAGTGAGCTGTTCCGATGCGGGTATCCACATAATCAGCCAATGTTTGTAATGGTTGTTCAGAACGGTCAACAACACCTTCTTCCATTAATTTTCCATCAGCCAATATCCTGTATGTACTTTGTTTTGATGCTTCAACTGCCGGCATAGGCGCTTCAAATTCGTAATTGCCTTTTTCTAATTGCTCTTTAAATATTGTCTGCCCGTCTAATTCAACACTAACATTTGGCAAGCCCTGCAAGTGTTCGATATTAACCAATAGCGGTTGTACTTTTTTATTTTGTTGTAATAGTTCATAACTGGCGGCTTCCACATGCCGCACAAAACATGTAGCAGGTTTTTGAATTTTTAATGGTCCGCCTTCCAAACGAACATCATCAAACATGATCCAAGACCCCTGCAATACTTCAATGCTGATGCAATTGCCTCCTTTTTTTAGCACACCATTTTCAACCGGAATTTCTATGGTTGTATGTGTTGCATTTTTAATATTGCCGGTTATGGAAAGGGTATCTACAAATGGTTCCTGTAATGAAGGATATTTTTGTTTATTCACATCATAACCTGTTGCGGTTAGTTGTTGTTTTACAGATTGATTGTTGATAGAGATCTTTATAAGTGGAAGAAATTTTTTTGCATAATCTGCAAGCTCAATAACGAGTTTATAAGATCCGCCTTCAGAAATATTTTCTACTCCAAATAAAATATTAACCTGGTTAATGCGCCAGCCAGAAGTAGGCCAGGTGCCGCCCCAGGTATCAACCGGTCCGGGAACCACATAAGGAAAATCTTTTTTTTCATTAGAATATCCCACCAAGAAATATTTGTCCTCAAACCCAAAGTCATGTTCAATAAATTTTCTGAACCCATCCGGAGCCAATGCAAATTCATTGGCTGAACGATCGGCAATGCCTATACGCCATATGGTATCCTTTTTTTGATAGGGTATTGCATATGTTGTTATTGACAGAATTAACAGGTATACAAAAAACAATTTTTTCATACTGAATTTTTGAACTTATTGATCAATGCGATCTAAACCACCGGCTGTACCTGTGGCTGTTGTAGTTGAAGTCCTTCGGACTTTTTCCACAGTATCAGTCATCGCTTCAGGCAAATCATTGTGAAGTCCGAAGGACTTCAACTCCTCATAACTCCGGATGTAATCCGGATATAATCACTCATAAAATCAATGGCAGGTAAACCTGCCATTGATGATAGTTGTCAACCAAAATAATAAATAGCCTCAAAACTTATGCTGTAACAATTAATAGCCGGGATTTTGTTGCAAAGCGCTGTTACTTTTCCTGATCTCTTCATTAGGAATGGGGAAAAGATAATAATAATCCCCTTTCCATGTTGATCTTACTTCTGCCTCAGGAATTACACCATACGTATATGATAGTTTTCCTAGCAGGTCTCCTGCTACTGCACCTGTCCAGTCCATCTTCACGCTTGTAAGCCCTTTGATCTGTATATCAACCATTCCTGGTGCAGCTTTCCAACGCATGATATCATAAAACCGCTGGTCTTCCAAATGAAGCTCAATAGCTCTTTCATTTCTATAATCTCTTACAAGATCTGCACCTGAAGTAGTAATATCAGGCATATTAGTAGAGGGTCTTTTTCTCACCTTGTTGATATATTCGCGGGCTACATCTTCATGACCAAGCGCTATCTGAATTTCAGCATAATTAAGAAAGAATTCAGTTAAGCGCATAAACACAGTAACCTGGTTATAGTTAAAATCAAAACTTGCACGTGGGCCATCAAAATCGAGTAATCTTCTGAAAGTATAACCGGTTTGCACGCGCCAATGGAATGGCGTTAGCCCTTTTACCCAATAGGTTTTTGAATCACGACCAAAGTCATACAATGTCATTCCGTTTTCAGGATCCGTTTTATTAGGATTAGCGTATGGC
This sequence comes from Agriterribacter sp., assembly GCA_047600465.1. Lineage (GTDB taxonomy): Bacteria > Bacteroidota > Bacteroidia > Chitinophagales > Chitinophagaceae > Agriterribacter. The sequence continues at coordinate 1,344,208 of JASGKU010000001.1, read as the reverse complement.
GCTACGTTATCCGGGTTGGGATTAGCATCTTCCCAATATTCGTATACCCTGTGCGTGGTTTTTGACCCATCCTGGATAAATACAGGACCTGCACCCGGGTAAAGAATAGCATCATAATATCTTGGATCCCTGTTTGCGTTAGGTTTCTGCGGATCGTATCCTGACGTGCCATTTACGGTAGTTCCATCTGCCAGGTATGGATATTGACCATTGGTCATCTGGAACATATTTATAAATGTTTGGGTTGGTATTACACGCTGACGTGCATCAAAACCCGCAGGCCAATAATCATAGTTATATCCCCAATCCGGGATCCTGGTAGCAGGTGTATATGATTTACCAAAAATGGTTTCATCGCCTTTCAATGGTTTTATAAAAAGATCAGCGGTTGATTCGTGCAATGTATAACCTGCATCGATAACCGCTTTTGTTGCAGTTTCAGCTGCCTGCCATTTAGCCTGATCGTTGGTAGGATTATTTAAAGGACTTGCGGCATACAGTAGCATTCTGGCTTTTAAAGCCAGTACCGCATTTTTACTGATTTTGCCTTCATTAACTGCTACACCATCCAAAAGCGCCGAAGCTGCATCACATTCTGATAACACAAACTGTACACACTCATCGTATGTATTTCTCGGTGTATCAAAACTCTCATCATCCAGCTTAAAGGTTTTGGTAATAATAGGTACTCCACCATATGTGCGGATCAGATCAAAATACATCCATGCTCTTAAGAAATGAACTTCACCCTTCATTGGATCCAATTTATCCTGGGCAATGGTGGATGTTTCTGTTTTCTCAAAAAAGATATTCGCCTTTCTTATGTATCCAAACTCATCATTCCAAAACTCTCCGGTTAAGTCTTTCACATTGTCGGGTGTAATAATCCCCTGCACATATTCCCTGATACCAGCAGCCCTGTCATGTGTTTCAGGTTGTGAAACCGCAATATCCGTAAGTGTTTCATAACCGCCACTACCGGGTCTCCATGGTGGTTTTATACCATTATAGATGTTATATACATAATTCTGCAGAAAAACAGCATCGCTGAAAACCGCATCTTCAGATATAGCGTCTAGCGGTTTCCTATCTAAAAAATCACGGTTACAGGAAATAGTGGTGATAATACAGATCAACAGTAAAGCCATTGATCTATTTATCGTTTTATTTATACTTAAATATTTCATATGACTAGTATTAAAAAGTGATATTAAGACCAACAGCCACTGTGCGCATAATAGGGTATACGCCACCGTTACCTGTTTGAGGACCAACTTCGGGATCGCCTGCCCCATACTTCTTGAGGTTATTGAATACCATAAACAGGTTATCGCCCGAAACATACAGCCGTAATGCGGACATCTTCACTCTTGATATCAGTTTTGCAGGTAAAGTATAACCAAGCTGTGCAGTTTTTAGGCGAAGCCAGGTAGAAGTATGATAATAAAAGTCACTATTACTTGCTGCAAAACCATTAGGAGAGATCATTGGAAGAATGGCATTTGTATTTTCCAGCGAGAAGCTGTTTAAAGCTACATACTCCAATCCATTACCATTTGCACCGGAATTAAATCCGTTTGCCAATCTCCATTTGGCTCCACTTTGTCCTGCAAATAATATAGAAAGATCAAAATCCTTATAGTCGAAACCAATGTTAAACCCATATTGCATTCTGGGCATCACAAATCCGCTGTTAACAGTTGTGTTAAACATGTATTGATCTTTACTATCTATTTCTCCATCATTATTCAAATCTGCGAAAATTAATCCTCCAAGACTTGCACCTGGATAGCTGGCATACTTCGTAAGATCATCCTCGGTTCTGTATATACCAATGGATTTATACAAAAGACCTGAACCCAACGGTTGTCCCTCCAGTTTTTGGTAAGGTTCAGCCTGCGGTGTTTCATCAAAATAAACAATCTTGTTTTCTGTGTAACTAATGTTGGCATTCAACCTCATATTTACTTTTCCAAAAACATGCCTGTAACCTGCCTGAAATTCAAAACCCTTATTATCCATCAAACCAATGTTTTCATCAGGCAACACCAGCCCTGTATAGCCGGGAATGGACGCTTGTCTTCTACCAAGAATGTTTGAGGTTCTGTTTTTATACAGGTCAAGTTCGAAGGTGAGCCTGTTGTCCATAAAACCCAATTCCAATCCAAGGTCTGTTGATTCTGTTACTTCCCACGTAATATTGGGGTTAGGCTCAACCACTTGTGTTAAACCCCTTACATCAGCACCATTTACAACCCAGCCTGCTCCATATGCAAACCTTGCGAGGTATTGGAATGGGTTTACTCTATCATTACCCAGCTTACCCCATGAGGCTCTTAACTTAAGATTGCTGAAAATGTTTTGCGGTATAAAAGATTCTTTGCTTAATACCCATGCTGCTGATGCCTGCGGGAAGAAGCCATATTGTTTTCCTTTAGGGAAGATAGTAGATCCATCATACCTGGCGCTGAAGCCAAGCATATACTTACCCTGAAAATCGTAACTCAATCTGCCGAAATAGTTACGGCGTGCATTTTCAGTACCTATACCATTGCCGTTCCAGTTATTACGGTCCTGGCTACCCGCAAACAGTTGATCAATCAGCGGTGAGTCATACCCTAACCTTTGATAATAAAGTGTATCTTCTTTGTATTCCATTTGCTCAAAAGGCCACAAAAGCAGTGATCTTATGATTTTTAGCAATGGTTGTACTGTAAGAAAGTTTGATATTATTGGTAATTCGCTGGCTTTGATAATAATCTTCCCTCAAACCAATATCTTCTACAGTTCTTGATTGTTTCTGCACCACACCACCTGGGTTATTCGGATCTCTTTCCCAGTAAGGGCCAAACATAGTTGAACACTTTGCGGAATTCATATCCTTTCACCAAAGAAGAAAATCCTTCCAATGCCAGGCCATTTACATAAGGGATATTCCATTTAAAACGTGCTGTACCACTTAATACATCGGCTCTATATTTACGATAACCGGGGCTTAGCAAACGTGCAACAGGATTAAGGTGCGACCAACCTTCGCCGGGATACCTGTAATCACCATATATATATGCCTCCTGTAATGGGCTCACACTTGCAAAGGCGCCAACATCACCACCGGGGCCACTCTGTGGAAGACCTGTATATTTTTCACGACCTGAGAGATCAAGGCCAACTTCAAAGTTGCTCGTAACATTCACATCGATGTTACTTCTCAGGTTGTATTGTTTTACTTTGGTTTTGTCATCGCCTCTCATAATACCACCCTGGTAAGCAGTACCTAACGAAACGAAGTATCTTACTTTATCTGTACCACCACGCATTGTTATCGACTGGCGATTTAACGGAGCAGGTGGATCAACCAACGCATCATACCAGTTTTCTGCTCTTCTTGTTCCATTTTTAAACGCGTCTATTACTTCTGGTGGAAAATCAGGCGGCGTTCCTTCCAGTTCTCTGCGCTGATTTAATACATTAATATATTCAAATACATCTGCTGATTTTACTTTCATGCTGGGCGACTGCCATGAAAAATTACTCGTAAAATCGAAAGCTGCTTTGCCTGATTTACCACGTTTGGTGGTAACCAATATTACACCGCCCGCAGACTGAGCACCGTAAATTGCAGCGGAGGCATCTTTCAATACAGAAATAGATTCGATATCATTAGGGTCAAGCCTGTTCAATCCATCAGGATCGGCGTTGGCTACACCATCAATTACTATCAGGGCGGAAGTGTTCCTGTAGGTTTTTGCACCACGTACCAATATTTGTGCATCATCAAAACCTGGCGCTGCACTTTGTTGCGATACATATAAACCGGGTAGTCTTCCTGCCAATGAATTGGATACAGAAAGATTAGTAGATTTTTTTACTTCTGCGCCGGTTGTTTGTACAACCGCATTGGTAAGTTCTGATCTTTTTTGTGTACCATAACCTACTACCACTACATCTTCCAAACTTTTTGAAATAGATTCCAGTTGAATATTTGCATCAACCCGTGAAGCAGCTATTTCCCTCACTGTATATCCTACAGACGAAATAACCAGCACACTGCTCTTGTTTCTTACTTTGATACTATAATTACCATTTGCATCAGACATAACACCATTTTTGGTGCCTTTCTCCAATATATTGGCTCCGGGTATTCCAACACCCTTATCGTCTGATACTTTTCCATTAACAACGGTATCCTGAAAAAAATGATTTTTATTGAAGGAGATTGTAAGCGCTTTGTCTTTTGCAAGCGGGCTTTTATTGTTAGCCCATAACGCTGAACTAAAAAAACATGTAAGAATAAACCCACTAAGAGCAACCCTGGTTTTAAACCAGATGCCTGGCAGCAGTTTTGAGTTCATATCAAGCAATTAATTATTTTAATAATGGAGATTCAATTTTGATAACAGGCATAACCTAATCATCACTTAAAACAAATGTTTGTTAAGGGCTGTTTATTCTTTCCATATTGGGAGCACTATTGCTTTTATGCTGATTAATGAGGTTTCTTATTAATACCTGGCTATTAAACTGGTTTCTTGTAATGCTACTGTACAGGCTACACTAAGGGTGGAGTTTTCATCACAATGACAATCACTGCATCAAAGAGATTAAATAGTAAACATGGAGTATGTTACTATGTATCTACATTCATACATAAGTCAAATATAACCAAAAAATAGAATTAACAATATTTTTTACCTGATTTTTGAAGTTTACGTAATCTCAATGTTGCTACGGTAGGCAGCGCCGGAACATGAGAATAAATTGAATGGTGAAATGCTCAGTAAAATGAAATGGCCGGCTTTTGATTGACCACTATTAAAAACTGCGAAGGTGTATATTAAACACTAAGTGTTACGTGCGGGAAATTAAAAAAGGAAAAAGCGGGCGCTTACTCTCTACGACTTTCAACTGTATACACAAAACTATCGGCCCTGTAATACCCCAGATTATATTCGATTGGTCTTTCACCCTGGTCAAATACAAATCTCTTTCTCATCAATACAGGGCTGCCGAGATCGAGCTCCAATTTAGCCGCAATAGATTTGTCTGCAGCTTTTGCTGTTATCTCTTCCTTTGAAAGCGTGGCTATCACCATGTAATCTTTTTCCAGTATTTCATACAAAGGTCTTTGAAAATCTTCTTTTCCTGTAAGACCAATGCGCGGATGAAAATAAGATACAAAGTAAACAAACGGACCTTCGGGACGACCTCGCAGTCGTTCCATCTTTAATATTTTCTTATTGGTTTTGATCTCAAAAAAATTAGCCACTGCCTCATCAGGTGTTACCCAACTGAGCTTGAAATCAAAATTTTTAATAGGAATTTTACGGGCAGCCATCTCCTGCGAAAAACTGAGCCAGTTCACAGATTTTGAACTTACCACGCTGTTGCTCACTTTTGTTCCCACGCCTTTTTTTCTTACCAATAATCCTTCATATACCAGTTTATTAATAGCAAGCCGCAATGTAGTTCTTGAAATAGCCAGTTGCTTGGCAAGCTCTACTTCGTTTGGCAATAACTTGCCTTTTGCATATTGGGGATGCTGAATAATTTTCCTCAACAGTTGCTCTGCCTGTATATGAAGCGGTACATGATTTTTATGATCTATTGAAAAGTTCATGTGTAAGAAAATTGACGCAATATTACATTTTTTATATAAATATGATAAACTGCATACTATTTAGCAGCACACTTAACAAATGGTTGACCAGTCATCATACAGACTATATTTTGATAGTACACAACTGAAAAGCCAACTATACTGTATGATATACAAGTTGATTGGCTTTTCAAAAGCGTGGAATAAATGATCTCCGCTTTATTATTTTATAAAGCCACCGCCAATCCCTGAAACTGCATTGCCTGCAGGTGGTGTGGTATAATCACTTTCACTTCCATATATTCATATATTATAATAGCGCTGCCTAAGATATTTTATTTACTTTACCGTCTAAGGTGCACAAATCTCTTTAAAGCGTTAAAGTGCCTTTTCCTTTTTGATCCGGTTTCACGTTGCCAATATCTCCTTAATGAAGGCTTGCACTAGTGTTTCAAGAATTTTTCTATTACCTTATTCTACGTTATTTTCGCTGAAATATTTTATACATGAATCTGCATGAATACCAGGCTAAAGAACTGTTGAAGAAATTTAATGTTCCCGTACAGGATGGAATACCGGTTGATACCGCTGAAAAAGCGGAAGAAGCATACAAACAGATGAAAGTTCAATACGGAAATAGCTTTGCAGTAGTAAAGGCTCAGATACATGCAGGCGGCCGTGGTAAGGGAAAAATTGTGGGATCAGAGCAGCGCGGCGTTGCAGTGGGTAAAAGTTCAGAAGATATTAAAACAATTGCTGGTAATATAATTGGCCACACTTTGGTAACTATACAAACGGGGCCCGCGGGAAAACTGGTTAGTAAAGTGTTGGTGGCTCAGGATGTATATTATCCTGGTCCTAACCCGGTAAAGGAATTTTATCTTTCCATCCTGCTCGACAGGAGCAAAGGCCAGAATGTTATTATGTACAGTACCGAAGGAGGGATGGATATTGAACAGGTAGCGCATGATACTCCTGATAAAATTTTTAAAGAATGGGTACATCCTTCCGGAGGGCTATTGGGTTTCCAGGCAAGAAAGATTGCCTTTAACCTGGGATTAAGTGGTGAGTCTTTTAAGAACTGCGTAAAGTTTGTTACTAATTTATACAAGGCATATGTAGATCTTGATTGCAGCATGCTTGAAATCAATCCGCTATTTAAAACAAGCGATGAAAAGATTATTGCGGTTGACTGCAAAATGAATCTTGACGACAATGCATTGATGCGGCATACCGACCTGGAGGCGTTAAGAGATATCAGCGAGGAAGATGCCACAGAAGTAGAAGCACATAAATATAACCTGAATTTTATTAAACTGGATGGCAACGTTGGTTGCATGGTAAATGGTGCAGGGTTAGCAATGGCCAGTATGGACATGATTAAACTCAGCGGCGGTGAGCCTGCTAACTTTTTAGATGTAGGTGGTACTGCTAATGCCCAAACAGTAGAAGCAGGCTTCCGTATTATTCTCAAAGATCCCAAAGTAAAGGCTATTCTTATCAATATATTCGGTGGTATTGTCCGTTGTGATCGTGTAGCCCAGGGCGTTATTGATGCGTATAATTCTATCGGTGATATTAAAGTTCCTATTATTGTGCGCCTACAGGGTACAAATGCAGAAGAAGCTAAAAAACTAATTGAGGAAAGTGGTCTGAAAGTACAATCTGCCATTTTATTGAGCGAAGCCGCGGCATTGGTAAACAAGGCTGTGTTAGCATAAATACAAAACGATTTTATAGAAATAAGGAAGGTGAAAGAATACAACTCTTTCACCTTTTTTAATACCTGCTTAAAAAATTTGTATGAACCATACACATTATATCGCAGCAATACTGGTATTGTTTTTTGCAGTTGGGAATACTTCCTGCAGACATAAAACCAAACAGCAGAATGATGAGCTCTATTCAAGGCATTTGCAACGGCAGGTAAAGCTTACTGTAATAAATACGCCTGTACCTGACGACAAATCTGAAATTAATTTGTTGGTTTTTAATGATGGACAGGAATTAGAAGCAATGCATCTGAAAGATTTAATTGACAGCTTGTATAAAGAGAAGAAAATAGAACCACTGGTTGTTGTAGGAGTGTATGCAGAAAACAGGAAACAGGAATATGGTATTTCAGATAAAACCAATACTACCAGCATTGGAGCTAAAGCAGATAGTTATGATAGCTTTTTCAACAATGAATTATATCCGTTTGCAAAAACGAGCGCTGGTGTAAGAAAATTTAAAAGCGTAACTATTGCTGGGTTTGGCGCAGGTGCATTATCTGCAATGGATCTTGCCTGGAATCATCCTGATAAAATCATTAAGGCTGGTTTATTTTCAGGAGCATTTTCAAGAAAAGACAATGCAACAACTATTGACACTATACCTGAAGGAGCTATGTATGAAAAACTAAAATCTTCCCGGAAAAGACCCAAAACACAATTCTGGTTTTATGCAGGAGCAAATGGCAATACAGATATTGCAGGAGACGATGCAGGCAATATTTCAGCCGGCACAAATGCTATAGTATCCTTATTGAACAACAAAAATTCTACTACCGACGGAGACGTTACTTATAAAAAAGGAACGACTAATAATAAAGCCGCATGGCGAAGTGTAATGCCTGAATTTCTTGAATGGGCAGTAGGCAGATAATTTGAACCACAAAGACACGGAGACACAAAGGAACACGAAGAAATTTATGGTTTGAAGTTTGATGTTTATGGTTTGTAAAAAAGGCAGGAGGCAGAACTAAGTAGGCAGCGTGATAAATACTGATAGTAAGATGGTGCAGCGACATCCGTCAGACCATCTTCACTAATTCAGGGGTCTGACGCTACGCGTGCCGACCCAGGGTTCAACGCTGATGGCTGAATGCCGATAGCTATAAAAAAGAGGCAGCAAAAATGCCACCTCTTTATAAAAAATATCGTTGAATATTAAACTACACTCCAAGACTCCAGCCATCTCTGTATGTTCTTTTCACGAACTGGTTGGCTTCATCAAAGTTGGTAATCTTCATGTTCTTATAATCCCACAACAGTTTCTTTCTACCAAGATATTTATCATCCCAATCTTTACCTGCAGGATTCTTAGCGCTATAAGAACGCAGTGCAAGATTACCTATCAGCAAACTTTCTACAAATGGACCTGCATATGCAAAGTTTGAACTGGTTTCTGCATTGCCATAACCCGCTATACAAGCGTTTACCCATTGCAGGTAGTGACCTTCCGGTACACGTTTAATAGTTTCTGCAACTGCTTTTGCTTCTTCAGCTCTCGTTAATGGCAATAATCTTGGGTTTTCTCCATAACAATCAGCTACCATTTTACCCTTGGTACCAATAAACAATACACCACCATCCCAATTACCAAAAGCTTCACCCGGTTGTAATTCTTCCGCCTTTCAGGCATAATACCACCATCATACCAGCTTACTTTTATATTGCCTTTTCCATCTTTACGTGGATAATTTAAATGAATGGCAGATGCCGCAGGAGCACTTTCAGGATTATCTGTTTCCTGGAAAAAACCACTCCAGCTATTGGCTACGCTGCATTCTACAGAAACAGGATAGTCTATAGGTAAAATTCTGTAAATAGGATCCATGATATGACAAGCCATATCTCCCAATGCACCGGTACCAAAACGCCACCAGCCACGCCAGTTGAATGGAAGATAGCCGGGATTAAAATCAAGCGCAGGGGCTGTACCTAACCACAGGTTCCAATCCAGTTCTTTTGGTATTGGAAATTTGCCTGTAGGAGATGCTATACCCTGCGGCCATACGGGACGGTTAGTCCATGATTCAACGGTATGCACTTCACCTATTAAACCTGCATCATACAATTCTTTCATTCTTCTAACACCATCACCTGAGCCACCCTGGTTACCCATTTGTGAAACTACTTTGTATTTTGCGGCCGCTTCAGTAAGCATTCTCGCTTCGTAGATATCGTGTGTTAAAGGTTTTTGTGTATATACGTGCTTACCCAGTTGCATAGCTGCCATTGTTGCAACTGCGTGTGTATGGTCGGGTGTAGAAATAGAGCATGCATCAATGTTATTCTTTTCTTTGGCGAGCATCTCCCTGAAATCCTTATAATACTTAGCCTTGGGGAAACGTTGGCGTGATTTAACAGATTGACGATCGTCTACATCTACCAATGCAACAATATTAACCTTAGGACTTTTTGAAAATTCATGCAAATCACTTTCTCCTTTACCACCTGCACCGATACCTGCAATATTCAATTTATCGCTGGGCGCTACATACCCCTTTCCTAATACATGACGGGGAACAATAAAATATCCCGCTGCTGCAAGCGAAGCATTTTGTAAAAACTTCCTGCGGGAGCTGTTGGACTTTGATTTTGATTTTTGGCTCATCGTACTGTAAAATTTTGCATTAAGGTAAGGATATCTGTTTAAATGGAATGTAAATAGATTTTAAAAACCTCCTTTACAGAGGGCATATTTCAGAATATATACTCATTCCCTTTAATTAATTCAACTACTTTAATATTTCCGCATCAGCACTGGTTGAAAATGAATATGGATAACTCTCTTCCTTGGTACCACGTGTGATATTAGGTTTTACTGCCATAATTATATTGAAAGTTCCACCTTTCATAATATCAAAATGGCTGATCCAGTTCTTTTCATAATTCGCGGTATTAAGTTGTGCCGACTGTACATATCTCGCCTGGTCGCTGTTGGCAGGCGCATTAATGGTAAACTGTTTTCCATTCTCCAGGGTAAGTACTGCTTTCTTAAATAATGGAGCGCCTAACACATACTGATCCGTTGCAGGACAAACAGGATAAAACCCCAATGCAGAAAAAACATACCATGCAGATGTTTGCCCATTGTCTTCATCACCGCAATATCCATCAGGAGTTGCTTTGTACATCCTGTTCATAATTTCACGGGTCCAGTATTGGGTTTTCCAAGGCTGCCCGGCATAGTTGTATAAATAAGCCATGTGTTGTATGGGCTGATTGCCGTGCGCATACTGCCCCATGTTGGCAATCTGCATCTCTCTTATTTCGTGTATGGTAAAACCATAATAGCTATCATCAAACAAAGGAGGCATTACAAATACAGAATCTAACATAGATGCAAAGACTTCTTTTCCTCCCATTAAATCGCTCAATCCCTTTATATCATGAAAAACACTCCATGAATAATGCCAACTGTTTCCCTCTGTAAATGCATCACCCCATTTCAACGGATTAAATGGCTTTTCAAAACTTCCGTCTTTATTTTTCCCTCTCATTAATTTGGTTTCGCTGTCAAAAAGCTTTTTATAATTCTGCGAACGGGTAGCATATAATTTCAATTCTTCTTTAGGGCGATTCAATGCTTTTCCCAGCTGGTAAATAGTAAAATCATCATAAGCATACTCGAGCGTTCTGGCTGCATTCTCATTGATCTTGACATCGTATGGCACATACCCAAGACTGTTATAAAACTCCACACCTTTGCGACCTGTTCCATTGGGGCCTTCTGTATTGGCGCCATGCAGCAATGCTTCATATAATGTATTCACATCATAATTGCGCAATCCTTTTATATATGCATCAGATACAATAGATGCAGAATTATTTCCTACCATTACATCCCTATAACCAGGGCTGCTCCATTCCGGCAGAAAGCCACCTTCTTTATAATCATTGATCAATCCTTCCTGCATTTCTTTATTGATAGAAGGATACATCATATTAAGAAAAGGATACAATGCCCTGAATGTGTCCCAAAAGCCACTCCCACCAAACATGTAGCCAGGCAATACTTTACCGGTATACGGACTATAATGTACTATCTGTCCATTCGCATCTTTTTCGTACAATTTGTTTGGAAAGAAAACCATCCGGTATAAGGTGGAATAAAAAGTACGCACCTGGTCAATGCTACCGCCTTCCACCATAATACGTCCTAATGTTTGATTCCATATATCACGACCCTTTTTCTGAATTACTTCAAAGCTGCTGTTACCGATTTCATTCAGGTTCAATTCCGCTTGCTCTGGGCTGATAAAGGAAGATGCAATACGTGCATTTACAACATCGCCTTTGCGGAATATTTTAAACTCAACAATAGCTCCAGCATGCGCATGTTGTGTTTCCAATTTTGTAAGATTCAAAGTATCTCCTTCAAGAATGCCGGCATTCGCAAAAGGTTTATCAAATACTATTACGAAATAGTTTTTGAAATTATCAGGCACACCGCCACTGTTACGGGTAGAGTAACCTACTATTTTATTTTGGGAAGGAATAACTTTTATATAAGAGCCTTTATCAAAAGCATCGATTACTACAAAAGCGCTGTCTGTTTTTGGAAACGTAAAGCGAAATGCCGCCGCTCTTTCTGTAGGTGTAATTTCAGTAGTAATATCATGATCAGCGAGATACACACTATAGTAATAAGGCTTCACCACTTCTGCCTTGTGACTAAACCAACTTGCCCTGTCATCTTCTTTAAAAGCAAGCTTACCGGCAACAGGCATAATGCTGAACTGACCGTAATCATTCATCCATGGCGAAGGCTGATGCGTTTGTTTGAATCCTCTTATTTTTTCAGCAGTATATTGATATTGCCATCCATCGCCCATCTTACCGGTTTGCGGCGTCCACACATTCATTCCCCATGGAAGCGCTATGGAAGGATAGGTATTACCGTTAGAAAGACTGCCCTTGGAATCGGTGCCCATTAAAGGATTAACCCAATCAACAGGATCTGTAACCTTGGTAACTAACTGTGCATTGGTAGTAAAGAAACAAACAACCGATATAGCGGTCAGCACATGCTTGTATATATTCATTCCTGTATTTTTAGAACTGCGAATATATTACAAACCAGTAAAATGAATGGTTGAGGCTATTTTATAAACACAAGCTGTTATTGATCAAAAAAAACAGTAAATAGCATTCTACTTAATAGGTTTCGAAATGGAAGACTTTTTACAAGACCTGGAACAACCAAAGACAATAAAAAGCAAGGCAGTCAGAATAATTTCGATGCTGACAATGTTTCTTTTACTTACGATTCTGAGTATTGAATTTTATTATTTTGCCAGTTTTGGAATGTCTGTCAGGGAAATGTTAGACCCGTCGTTTTTCATGCTAATAGGCGTTAATATTTTATTGGGAATAATTGTCTATTTGCTGGAAAAGCGTCATAAAATAGGATGGACACTCCAGTCTATCGTTTGCTGTTTGTTACTCGGGTTAAGTTTCAATCTCTTAGCTTATTATTGGAAAAAAGATACTCTTTTTATTAATTGGATTGGTACCTGCACCATAGGATATATGGTTATTACCAATGTCACACAACTTATATTGTTATATCTTCCAAAAACCAGAATACAGTTCAGGCTTAATTTTAATTTTTTTGCAGCAACAGGGGCAATCTGCTTTGTAATATTATTGCTTGCGTTTATGATAATACAATTACCTGAATGAAATAAAACTCCCTCGTAACCTGTAAGCAAGCGCAAGGTTGGTAGTGCTGTTGGGCTTCATTAAAACTCAAACTCTCTCCTGGCTATATTCCATCTTACACCCATGCTGTAAAAGAATTCGGTTACTTTAGGTTGTCCCTGAACGTTGTATGAACGGTTGGCAAGATTTACGTCGATAAAAAGATTTTGCAGCAACTCATATGACGCAACAAAAGACACCAACAATGTTTTAGCAGGTATACCGCCGCCAATAAAAAAGCTATTATCCCTTGGTGCTGAAAGATAACTCCTGAAAATATCTCCACCCATATTTACACCAAGAGAATCCAATCCTTTTTTATTGTAAAATAATTTGCCTGTAAAATATAATCTTGGTATAGGTTGATATTTTGCCACTACAAGGTATTCACTAAAATTAGCGCCCAATGGATGAGCCAGCTCTTTGTTATAATGTGTAAATGCAGTGCTGCTGTCGTTATGCGCATACATAAACGGGCGAACCCAGTTGGCTTCTACCTGCACATCCAGATTTTTTATGCCGAATGCATCAATATATTTTGCCCCTAACTGCAATGCCTGTTTGTTGTAAACGCTGCCTTGATTATAATGGATGATATCTTTAAAAATAAATTCGCCTATTATAAGATCACCATAGAATTGCATTTTCTTAAAAGCATTGGCTTTAAAATCAAACCCTATTGTTGCTTTTGAATTACCGCTGCCCAACTGCATTTCGATAGAGCGGTAAAAAATAAACGGATTAAAATAACTGAGTTCAATGCCGTGAGCGCCATTGTATATTACATTTTCGTAAGCGCCCACATTCAGCCATTTGGCCACCTGGATACTCAAGTGATGAAAAGCCATATAATTTTTGTAACGCACAGTATCCCTGTTGGGAACCGGGTTGAACGGCGCTATCAGTTCTGCATATATTGTTTTATAACTGAACTTGCGCAGTTGTACATCCATTTGGAGGTACAAAAAATTATTGCTGAAATCGCTCAACATTAAACTGCGATAGCCATTGCCTAAAAAAAGTTTATCGTATCCAAACCGGAAACTAAAGTATTTAGAAGCTGTAAAATCTATCCCTCCCCTGGCATCAAAATAATCATACCCATCATTCTTGAAATACTTATAATACCCTGCATTGGGCAAACCATATTTTCTTGCCACATATTGCTGTACAAACATGGGATCTCTTTCCTGGTTTTCCGTGAGATAAGTATAGAATCCCAGCTTTTTACCGATATTTCCTCTTATGGTTATTCCTCTTGTATTTTGATATAAAGAACTATTAACCTCCGAAGATTTTCCAAACTGCAGGTTAAGCACCGGGTCAATAATCAGAGAAAAATCGTTGGCATACGTTTCATACAAATGTGCAGGTGTTTTAAAAAAAGTATTCCAGATGGGTTTCCTTACATGAAAGGAATCGCCAAATGCTTTTGTCCAGTCTGCATTGTTCATTAAAAGGCTGCGCATGTTATAGCGATCAACAGAAGAAAGGTCAGCAGACAATTGCCCTGCCTTATCAAGTGAATCAAGATATTCAACTCTTTCAGTAACCTGCTTACGGTTATAAGGTTTAATGGTTGAAAAAGACAATATGGAATCGTTCTGCAATTTTATATCTAACCTGTCGAGCAATTGATATTGCTTATTGCCTAAAGGAATTCTATCTGATTGGCTGAAAGCACATAGCGATAGTAGAACAAACAGTGTTGAAAGGTTACTCTTTTTTCTTAGTTGCATCGGAATTGGTCTTTTAGCTGAATGCTGCATCAATAGTGCTACAGAACGCAGCAGCAATTGCAGTTATTGTCAAAGGTACGGCTGTGCGTATAATAACCAAATTGGTTCCAATGTCTCCATGTAAGTGAATTACGCAACTACGGCAATAGTTTAAACCAACAAAACAGACCGGCCGGCACGAGATAGATGTGTAAACTTGGTGATTACACGCAATAAAAACGGTTGTATAAAGCTTCAATATACACTTCATACAACCGTTGAAGGTGCCTGCGTATTATTACAACAGGTTATTATCTTTTAAGAACGCTTTTGTTTTTTGGTGCAAACCGTCGCTTACGGGTGTAACAGGCAGACGTAATACATTTTCAATAAGCCCCTGGTGCGTAAGGAATGATTTAACACCTGCAGGATTATTTTCTGCAAACAACAATTCGTATACGCCTAACAGTGAGTCGTTGATGGCTTTTGCTTCTTTCAGTTTTCCATCCAGTGCAAGTCTTACCATTTTTGAAAAATTACCGGGCATGCAATTGGCTATCACGCTTATTACGCCATCCATACCGCAAGCCACCTGTGGAAACCCAAGTCCATCGTCACCGCTCGACACCAGGAAATGATCCGGACGTTGCTTCAATAACTGCATGCATTGCATCATATCACCGGAAGCTTCTTTTATACCTGCGATATTTGGCAATTCAGCCAAGCGCAACGTTGTTTCGGCAGAAAGATTTCTACCGGTGCGTCCCGGAACATTGTATAATAATATAGGCTTGGGACTTGCTTCTGCCAAAGCCTTATAGTGCAAAAACAGCCCTTCCTGCGAAGGCTTGCTGTAATAAGGGCTCACGCTTAACACAGCCACAGCTTCGTTTAAAGGATAGCTCTGGAGATCCTTTATGGTTTCAGTTGTATTATTTCCGCCGATACCCACTATTACGGGTACCCGCTTATTTACTTTTTCATATGTAAACTCAATGATCTTTATCTTTTCCTCCTTGCTGATAGTTGGAGCTTCGCCGGTGGTGCCCAGCGTAACAATATACTCAACGCCATTTGTGATAATGAAATCAATAACTTTTTCCAGGGCGGCATAATCAACGCTGTAATCGCTTTTGAATGGAGTGATAATGGCAACTCCTGTTCCCCTGAGTTGTGTTCTTAGTGACATTACGGTTTTATTACTGAGATTTTCTGTTTGAAATTTGGTACGTATGTTTTTAGAGCGATAAGATGGCTATTCTACTATTTCCTTCCAGAATCCCATCTTACTGTATTTCTCTATCCGAAGCTTTACGCGTTCACCGGCAGGAATATCTTTTAGTTCGTTGATGAGTTTCATCAAAATTCCTTTGAGGGATTCAGCAGCTTCTTCATAACTCCAATGCGCACCGCCATAAGGCTCCTGTACTATTTCATCCACCAAACCAAAGCCCTTCATATCTTTTGGAGTAAGCTTCAGTTGTTCAGCCGCTACTTCTTTTTTCTCCCAACTGCGCCATAAAATAGAACTACAGTTTTCAGGCGAGATCACCGTATACCATGTATTCTGCAGCATCAGCACCCTGTCTCCTACTCCAATACCCAATGCACCACCACTTGCACCTTCACCTATAATGATGCAGATAACGGGTACTTTCAACCGCATCATTTCATAAATATTCCTTGCTATTGCTTCTCCCTGCCCGCGTTCTTCAGCTTCCGCTCCAGGAAAAGCACCGGGAGTATCAATAAGCGTAATAACAGGTTTATTAAATTTTTCGGCAAGTTTCATCAGGCGCAATGCTTTCCTGTAACCCTCAGGATTTGCCATACCAAAATTTCTCAATTGACGCATTTTGGTATTGATTCCTTTTTGGTGACCAATCATCATAACGGTATGACCATCCAATTGACCAAACCCGCCCACTATTGCCTTATCGTCTTTTACATTCCTATCACCAAAAAATTCAATATAATTGGTGCACATTCTTTTTATATACGCATTAGCATATGGTCTATCTGGATGACGGCTCAATTGCACCTGCTGCCAGGGCGTAAGATTAGAAGTAATTTCCTTACGCTTTTCAAGCAATGCATCTTCCAATTGATGAATAGAACTGGAGTGATCCACCTTGGGATTTTTTTCTGCTATCTCCTTCAATTGAGTAAGCTGGTCGAATATTTCTTTCACCGGTTTTTCAAAATCCAGAAATTGTCTTTGCTTGAATTGTGGCATACGTTTATTTTATGCAGTTGGCAAAAGTAATATTTAATAAATAAATAGCCTGTAATACTTAAAATACTCCGTGGTGGGCGGTGAGACACCTCCCATGGAGGCACTATAGGTGAACGTCTACACCCACTTACAAAAAAATACGCGCAATACTTAAAATGCAGGTTTACGCAACAATTATGGGATTCAAGAACTAATAAGTGATGGTTCCTTTCGAGGTGTGTATAACTAATTCCTGCTTGTCAGATGCCTCTACCCTTCCGATCACCTGTGCATCAACGCCCAGTTGCGCTGCCACAGCTATTATGTTTGCCGCAGCTTTTTGGGTAGTATATATTTCCAGGCGGCAGCCCATATTAAACACCTGGTACATTTCTCTATCATCTGCCTTGCCGGCTTTTTGAATAAGGTCGAAAATAACAGGTGGGGTAAACAGGTTGTCTTTTATCACCTTTACATTATCAGGTATATATTTCAAACATTTGGTTTGCCCTCCACCGCTGCAGTGAATCAACCCGTGGATATCATTAAAATATTGATCCAGTAATATTTTCATTACCGGCGCATAGCTGCGTGTTGGAGATAATAATAGTTTGCCGATATTGATATCATCTCCATCAACATTTATTGTATCTGTAACGTTATATTCACCAATATATACAACACCGCTGTTTAAAGTGGGTTCAAATGTTTCAGGATATTTTTCCGCGTAATATTTATTCAGTACATCGTGTCTTGCACTGGTTAATCCATTGCTACCCAAACCGCTGTTGTATTCCTTTTCATAACTGCATTTTCCAAAACTAGCCAAACCAATAATCACATCACCCGCCTGTATTTTTTCATTGGTAATTATTTTTTCTTTTGGCCAGCGTGCTGTCATAGTACCATTTACGGCTATGGTTCTAACAACATCGCCCACATCTGCAGTTTCGCCACCGAGATAATGAATATTAATGCCGAAAGATTTTAAAGTATCAAATACTTCCTGCGATCCATTGATCACCTGTTCCAGCACTTCACCGGGTATCAGTTTTTTATTACGGTCGATGGTAGAATTAAACACGATATTATCACACACGCCTATACAAAGCATATCGTCCAGGTTCATTACAATAGCATCCTGCGCTATTCCTCTCCATACAGATATATCGCCCGTTTCCTTCCAGTATAAATAAGCCAGGATACTTTTGGTGCCGGCGCCATCTGCATGCATTATATTCACAAAATCTTCATCTGCTCCCAAAAAATCAGGATACATTTTACAGAAAGCCTTGGGAAACAATCCTGCATCCAGTTTTTTTATTGCTGCATGTACATCTTCTTTTTGTGCCGATACGCCTCTTTCGTTGTATAAACTCATGATATTCTTTTAAAGCGCTGCAAAAGTAATTATTCGCTGTTCAAATATCAATTTCCATTAGTTTTGCAGCCTTGTTCAAAAAAGTACTGGTTTCGCTCTGCAGATACATCAAAACATATCAGCCTTACCATCGTTCCGGAATCCTGTAATTACCATCGGCACTTTCGATGGAGTGCATACCGGTCACAAACAGATTATCAACCAACTAAAGCAGGAAGCTGCCCAAATAAACGGCGAAACGGTTATTATCACTTTTTATCCACACCCGCGTAAAGTAGTGTCGCCCAGACCGGATGTAATGCTGCTTAACACCCCGGAAGAGAAAACAACCTTATTGGATAAAGAAGGCATTGATCACCTGGTGGTAGTTCCCTTTACCCCTGCTTTTGCAGAGCAAACTGCCGCAGAATATATCAGTCATTTTCTGGTAGGGCAGATAAAACCACACACTATTATTATAGGCTATGACCATCGCTTTGGTAAAAACCGCGAAGGTGATTACCTGATGCTGGAAGCATGTTCAACGCAATATGGATTTATTGTAAAAGAAATATCTGAAAAAATATTGCATGAGGCAGCGGTGAGCTCTACCCGCATAAGACAGGCTTTATCTGAAGGTGATATTCAAACAGCCAATGAGCTCCTGGGTTATGATTATTTTTTTGAAGGAAAAGTAGTGGAAGGAAATAAATTGGGAAGAACCATCGGTTACCCTACCGCTAATATAGAGGTAAGTAATACGGAGAAATTAATCCCGGCAAATGGCGTATATGCAGTGGAAGTAAAAGTGAACAATAGAACATTAAAAGGGATGATGAATATTGGCGTGCGACCAACCATCAATGGTACCAAACGCACGATAGAGGTAAACATCTTTGACTTTGATGAAGACATTTACGGAGCAGATATACAAGTATTACTGAAATTCTTTTTAAGGGCAGAGCAAAAGTTCAATGGACTGGACGCGCTGAAAGCACAACTGGCAAAGGACAAAGAGAATGCCACGGACAAACTGAATGCCTGATTTTTTCTGCTAAACTTTATTTAAGCAGCCGCACTTCCTGTAATATATTTCACCAGGCTTCTTTTTGCAATCGGCAACAAAGTTTCTTCTAAGGGAAAACTAAGATCTGTTTCAATACAATATACTGCCGGATTTGGTAAATCTGATTTGTTTCGGATGAGTTCTGTTTTTATATTCTCATACGTATTTACAATATTTCTTTCCCAATGCGCTACAAAAGAAGTTTTGATGCTGCGGTATTTTTCGTCCATCTTCTCAAAAATGCTCAGGCAATACTGGTATACTTTTGTTTCGCGGTAGGCGCCATCACACAAAAAGAAATAGCCTTCATTTATTTCCAATGGAATAATGCCTACAGGGCTGATATTTAATTTTTCTTCTACAAATTCATAAATCTCTGCACCGTCTTTTATAGTTGAGCTCATCCTGTTGATGGAATACTGAATAATTTCTTCCAGTTCTCTCATCATATCATCATCCTCTACAATTTTTCCGTACAGCAATTGTAATTTGCCTACGTCAACATGTGTAAATCTTTTAGGAAACTGCTCCTGCAGCATCTGTTTATTGTGCTTAAAATGCAGGATATTGTTGTGATGAAAAATGATGTCTGAAAGCTGCGGGTACAATTTATTTTGGGTAAATTCCTTATGTATCTGCTGCAGGTAAGCCAACAGCGTATACTTCTTTAACTCAAAATCTATATATCCTTCAGCAAACCAGGTTTGGGATAACGTCTTCATATATGTAAGGGTTAGTTGTTTACCGAATGTAAGAAAAATAGAACTAAATATTTCACTTTTGATAAGATAATAACTACTTTGTTCACTAATTATTATATCCAATATACTTTTATCCGTGGCTTTGTTACCGCACTTCCGAAGCTTAACAACCATAGTGTAAAAACTCCCCTGTTTTACTTCCTGTAACAGCACCCGAATAAGTGTTTTTATCCGTACATCATTGCAGTAATAGTTTTTGCAGGAGTAACATTTTGCAGCAATGGCCTATCTATCATTATAAATTATAAACTCAGGCAATGGCAACACCTCATGAATCGCGGTATATTATACCGGGCGTATATATTGAAGAAAAAATTTTATTGCCTCCATCCGTAACCCAGGTAAATTCCTGTGTTCCTGTATTTATAGGCTACACACAAATGAGTGATGAAAGCGCTGTACGTTTTAAGCCTGTAAAAATCAGTACTCTTTTTGAATACATTTCTATTTTTGGAGGTGAAGAAGAAAAGGAAATAACAGTGACTTTGTCTGATACTGACACTCCTGTTTTACTGCAAATGAGCATGCCGGAGATCACCCACCATCTGTACTACCAACTTGAGATGTTTTATGCCAATGGCGGAAGAGATTGTTATATTATTTCTGTAGGAGATTACAGTATGATGCCAGTGTGCGGAGATGCTGCCAAGCCTGAAGGATTACTCGGCGGGTTGAGTATTGCTGCAGTACAGACTGGGATTACTTTACTTGTGATACCCGAAGCGGTTTTACTGAATGAACCGGATTATACAACGGTAGTTCGCAATATGCTTGAACAATGCGGCATATTAAAAGACAGGTTTGCTATTATAGATGTATATAATGGAGCCACTTATTCGCAGCAGATAATTGACGATCACAGGAGCGCAGTTGGTGATAGTTACCTTAAATACGCCGCCAGTTATTTTCCTTATCTCAATACTTCGCTTTTGCGTGGCTTTAAAGATGCATTAATAAATATTGAACAACCCGGTGGTGAACTTCACAACAAAAAACTTTCAGAAGAAATAGCAACAACAAACGGTTGCTTTTTCATAAAGGATAAATATCCTGCGCTCTATAATGATATACTGACCGAATGGAATAAGCATACTATTACTTTATCACCATCTGCCACTATTGCAGGCGTATATAGTTCGGTTGATAACCAAAGAGGCGTTTGGAAGGCTCCGGCCAATATAAGTCTCAGCAATGTTCTCTCTCCTGCTGCTGTTATTGATGATGAAATACAATCAGGATTGAATGTGGATGTTACTGAGGGTAAATCTATCAATGCAATACGATCATTTTATGGCAAGGGTGTTTTAGTGTGGGGTGCCCGCACATTAGATGGTAACAATAATGAGTGGAGATATATCTCAGTACGACGCTTTTTTATAATGTTGGAAGAATCTGTGAAATTATCGCTTGCTCCTTTTGCATTTGAACCCAACGATGGCAATACATGGGTAAAAGTAAGAGCTATGATAGAAAACTTTATGACGAACCTATGGCGGCAGGGAGCATTGCAGGGTGCTAAACCGGAAGAAGCATTTTTTGTAAAAGC
The DNA here is from genome assembly GCA_047600465.1 of Agriterribacter sp. GTDB lineage: Bacteria > Bacteroidota > Bacteroidia > Chitinophagales > Chitinophagaceae > Agriterribacter. The sequence continues at coordinate 1,322,474 of JASGKU010000001.1, read as the reverse complement.
AGGATTGGGAGATACGATGACAATAGATGATATTCTGAATGGAAGAATGATAGTAGAAATAGGTGTGGCGCCGGTTAGGCCTGCTGAGTTTATTGTGATAAGCATTGCGCAGATAATGTGCAAGGACTGTTAAAAAAATTGCGTAGATCATCAATTAAAATATAAACATGTCACTATTAAAAAAAGGAAGCCAGGGAGCGGCTGTTACAGAATTGCAGAATATTTTACGGGAACTTGATTATAACATTACCGTTACAGGCCTATATGATACACCTACTTATAACGCGGTGCGGAATTTTCAAAGCAGCCATCTTGATATACATGGCACACCACTTGAAGTTGATGGAAGTGTAGGCGATCTTACCATGTGGGCGCTTAAAAACCCACGTACTATTATTACCACCGGATCTATTGATTACACCATTATGCCAGATGCAGCATTGGGAGGAAGCGATATAGGCAGAAAAGCATTACAGTTTGCCATCAATGAGCTGAAAGCCGGCGCAGGAGAAGAAGGCGGAAATAATAAAGGTCCATGGGTAAGAAAATATTTGCGCCCATCAGGTCAGCCCGAAGGCAGCTCATGGTGCGCTGCATTTGTAAGCTGGTGTTTTTTACAGGCTGCAGGCGACAATCCAAAAGACATGCCTTTTAAATACACCGCCGGTGCCAGGAATATTTACAACCAATATAAACAAAAAGGATGGACTTTTGATGGTATGAGCGACACGCCAGCACCAGGCGACATCGTAGCATGGTGGAGAGTGAGTTTGCCCTCTGGCTTTGGGCATATAGGTATTGTACATCATTGCGCTGATGGCTTTATTTATACGATTGAAGGAAACAAAGCAGCGAACGTGGCAGGATTTTCATACGTAAAAACAAGAATGGATAAATTATTGGGATACGGAAGAGTGCATTAATCCTTAAAAAATATACAATGCCAGATACCACTAATGAAAAATCAGGATTAAAAATAAAAAATCCTGAAACAGTTGAGCAGTTAAATAAAATGATGAATGAATTGCGAAGCAATCAAACAACTACGCATACCCGCGATATAAATAATCCTCAAACAATAAACTACCTGGCATTGTTTACAGGCGATGATAAAAAATTGAAAGTGTCTGCAGTCGCAGCATTAGGCAAGCAGTTAAAGAAAGAAGTATTTCGTGTTGATCTTTCCGGAATTTTATCAAAGTATATTGGTGAAACAGAAAAAAACCTTGAGACCGTTTTTGCTAAAGCCACGCAAAAAGACTGGATCTTATTTTTTGATGAGGCAGATGCACTTTTTGGTAAACGAACCGATGTTAAAGATGCGCATGATAAATACGCCAACCAGGAAGTAAGTTATTTACTGCAAAAATTAGAAACATTCAATGGATTGGCAATACTGGCCAGCAATAAGAAGAATAATATTGATACTGGATTTCTTAGCCGGTTGAGAAGTATTGTTCATTTTGATGAACCACAGGATCCGGATAAATAATGAGAAAATCGAAAAAATAAACAGAAAAATCGTGGTCTGACGCTACGCGTACCGACCACGATTTTTAAATATAACGGTGACGCGATAAACCTACATCAGAAATCTCAAATTTATATCACTCGCGTTACATCAAAACTTTCCAGTTCTTTAGCCACAGCAGTAAGAAAACTGGCACCTATTGAACCATCTACTATACGGTGATCATATGATAGTGACATATACATCATATGACGTATGGCAATGCTGTCGCCTTGTTCTGTTTCAATAACTACCGGTCTTTTCTTTATAGCACCTATAGCCAATATAGCTACCTGTGGTTGATTGATGATAGGCGTACCCATCAGGCTGCCGAAAGTACCTACATTGGTTACAGTAAAAGTACCGCCTTGTGTATCATCCGGCTTCAGCTTGTTGCCTCTTGCAGCATTAGCCAGTCCGTTTATTTTTTTAGTAAGTCCTGTAAGATTGAGGAAATCGGCATCTTTAATCACAGGAACAATCAGGTTACCGCTTGGCAACGCTGTCGCCATTCCTATATTAATGTCTTTCTTTATAATAATTTTATCGCCTTCCACACTGGCATTAACCAGCGGGTATTTTTTAATACATTTTATGATCGCTTCCAGGAATAAAGGCATAAAGGTGATCTTCTCTCCTTCCTGCTTTTCAAAATTCGCTTTTACCTTATCTCTCCATTGTACCAAACCGGTTACATCACATTCGGTAAAGCTGGTAACATGCGCACTAGTTTGTTTGCTATCCACCATGTGTTTCGCAATCATTTTACGCATGCGGTCCATCTCAATGATCTCTACATTTCCCGCGTAAGTTTGTTCAGCTTTTTCTTCAGCGGGTGTTTCTTTTGCCGGCTGAAGAACGGCTGGTTTTTCAACTGCAGTAGTAGTAGATGCAACAGGCGCTTTTGTTGTTTCAGCAGGAGCAGTTGAAATTGTTTTGCTTTTGCCGCTTGCTATCCATTGCAGAATATCTTTCTTGGTAACACGACCATCATTGCCCGTACCGGGTATATGTTCCAGGTCTGCAAGGCTTATACCCTCATTAGCTGCAATATTTAAAACCAACGGTGAGTAAAATTTAGCACCCGGAGTTTTTTGAACGATAACATTAGAAGGTTGGTATGGAATTTCTTCTGACAGTTGCTTTTCTTCGGCTTCAACAACTGCGGTTGCGATGCCAGAAGCTACATTTACACCATTGGTAAAATGCGTGTATCCGTCAGTATTATTTGTTTCTATTCTGGCAATTACGGTATCAATCGGTACTACATCGTTTTCATTAAAGAGCAATTCCACAATTTTCCCTTCTACTGATGAGGGTACTTCACTATCCACCTTATCTGTAGCTATTTCTAATATGGTTTCATCAATATTCACATGGTCGCCAGGCTTTTTGTTCCAGCGTAAAATGGTAGCTTCCATGATACTCTCTCCCAACTTAGGCATTACCAGGTCTACTATAGGCATATTACGTTTTAATTATCGTTTGGCTCAAAGGTAAGTATTGCGGGTCATATAGGAAACAAGCCCACAACTGTGTACATATCATATATTATTCACAAACATTGCACATTCTGTAGCTGTTTTTAATCCGTTATAGTAACCCTGTCAGCAGTCGCAAGCCCACCAAACCCAGGCATACTGCCAGGGCTTTTACAATGGTATTTGTATTTATTTTGTGTGAGAAAAATGCACCCAACTGTGCTCCGGCAATTGCTCCTATGCTCAACCAAACAATCATGTGCTGAATATATGGTTCGGCATAATTGCCTTTAAGCGCATGTACTATTACACTCACAGTTGCCATTACCGCCAGTATAAAATGCGATGTAGCGGTAGCGATATATACCGGAAATTTAAGCCAGCTCACCATAGCAGGCACATGTATAATTCCGCCGCCGATCCCAAGCAATGGCGATAAAAACCCCACTATAATACTGATTGCAATACCAACATATTTATTGTAAGCATACCGGAAAACAGTATTGGTTTTGTCGGTAAGTGTTTGATGCGTGAGCCTGCTATCATGGCTTTGTTCATTGTCTATTGTCTCTGGTTCATTTTTTTTAATAAAAAGAAATAGTGAAAGCAATATCAATATTATGCCAAATGCAATGCTAAAAACATGAGCGGGTATATACCTGGTAATATACACACCCAGTATAGATCCGGGAATGGTAAATAAGGCAAACAGCATCCCTGCTTTAAAATCAATTCTTCCTGAACGTGCATATGCAACCGAACCCGAAATAGCATTGCAGGCAACAATTACAATGGAGATAGCCGTAATTTTTTCGGGTGATAAAGATGGATGTGTAAAAATCAATAAGGGCACTAAAAAAAATCCGCCACCTGCACCTATAAGCGTACCCACTGTTCCAATTACAAAACCAATCAATAATAGCACTATGCTGTTGTCCATGTTATAATAACTCCGGTTTCAAAGATAAATAATCTGTCAGGCAATGCATTTTATGTTCATTGCTGCACAAACCGTTTATTGCACAACAGGATTTTTAAATTAATTTCAAATACCATTTACTTAACAGCTTTTTAAATTTTCATACATATGCGTTTTCATATCCATAAAACGATACTCGCATTTCTTTTGTTATGCATATTTTTTACAGCCAATGCACAAAAGGATAAACCTCTTTTTAAAGTGGTTGCTTTTTATACTTCAAGAGAGGATCTGGCACATATCAGTTTTGTGCATGAAGCCAATAAATTCTTTCCGGCCATTGCATCAAAATATCATTTCACCTATGATTCTACTAATAATTGGAATAACCTGAATGATGATTTTCTTTCTCAATACCAGGTGGTACTTTTTTTAGACACCAGACCTGAAACAACTGATCAACGCAAGGCCTTTCAAAAATATATAGAACATGGCGGTGGATGGATTGGTTTTCACTTCGCGGGTTTTGCCCTCACTCCTTCAGATTTTCCGCAAAACTGGGACTGGTATCATAATACTTTTATCGGCGCGGGGCAATACAAAGGCAATACATGGCGTCCAACATCCGCCATTTTACGCGTAGAAGATACAGCACATCCCGCTACCAAACATCTGCCACACACCTTCAAATCATCCCCTAATGAATGGTATAGTTGGGAGAAGGATTTGACAAAGAACACGGATATCAAAATATTACTCTCTATTGATTCAACAAGTTTTCCTTTGGGCACCGGACCCAAGCTGTATGAAATATGGCATAGCGGATACTACCCCGTTGTGTGGACAAATATCCACTATAACATGTTGTATGTAAATATGGGACACAACGATATTGACTACGAACACAAAACCAACAAAGAACTGTCTTTTCAATTTGCGAATGAAACACAAAACCGGTTGATTATTGATGCATTATTGTGGTTAGGGAGTAAAGCTCCTCACCAATAATACTGTTGGCATATACACTTTTACAACTGGCAAGCGATTTGATTCTCTTTTAAGAAAAGTTATGACAACACAGCAAATAGCATCCCGTCTTGCTGAATTATGCAGGCAGGGAAAATTTGAAGATGCGCAAAAAGAATTATACGCACAGGATGTAGTAAGCATTGAGCCAGAAGCAACACCTGCATTTGAAAAAGAAACAAAAGGCGCTCAAAAAAATCTCGAAAAAGTAAGAAAGTTCGACAGCATGGTGGAGAAAATGCACAGTGTAAAAGTATCGGAGCCTATTATATCTGGCAACTCGTTTGCTTTTAAAATGGATATGGATCTTACCATGAAAGGACGTGATCGTGAAACCATGGGTGAACTATGTGTATATAATACAAAAGATGGAAAAATAATTGCCGAGCAGTTTTTTATGTAGGGATTATTTTCCTGGACATTTTATACAAAAAGCATCCTCGGATGCTTTTTGTATTTTTGTTGATAAATCATTTGCATAACAAACCAGGCGTCTATACTATCTAATCCCATTGAATATTTAAAAGGTGTTGGTCCTTTGAAGGGAGACCTCTTGAAAAAAGAATTAAACATCTTCACCTTTAAAGATCTGCTCGACCATTTTCCTTACCGGCATATTGATAAAACCGAAATAAAAAAGATTGTCGATATTAATCCTTCAATAGATTTTGTGCAGGTAGCCGGCAAGATCACCTCCTGTGAAATAATGGGAGAAAAAAGAGGTAAACGCCTGGTGGCGGAACTAAGAGATGCTACAGGCACACTTGAATTGGTTTGGTTCCAGGGCATCAACTGGATTCAAAAAAGCATACAGGTTGGTGAAACCTATATTGTTTTTGGAAAGGTTTCTTTTTTTATGGGCAATCCGCAGATCACGCATCCGGAAACAGAAATTTTCTCCGCTGAAAAAAAAGATGGTAAAGCTTATCTCGAACCCATATATCCTGCTACAGAAAAATTAAAGGCGAGAGGTTTAAATGGAAAGCAGATTGGCAAACTGGTGTATACACTGTTGGGTATACTGCACGAAAAAGACATACCTGAAAATATACCGGAGCCATTGATTGAATCCTTACAACTTATTCCCCGGTTTGAAGCATATACTAATATCCATTTTCCGCCGGATAACAATGCCTATCAAAAAGCGCTTGACAGACTCAAGTTTGAAGAATTATTTTTAGCGCAGGTTCGACTGGGGCTCATACGCTCTAACAGGCATCGGTATACGAAAGGAATAACCTTTGATAAGGTAGGCGATTTGTTCAACAACTTTTATAAACATCATTTACCGTTTGAATTAACCGGCGCTCAAAAAAGGGTATTAAAAGAAATAAGACAGGATACGGCAAGAGGTTTCCAGATGAACCGCCTTTTACAGGGAGATGTAGGAAGCGGAAAAACAATGGTGGCATTATTAAGTATGTTGTTGGCGGCTGATAATGGTTTTCAAAGTTGTATGATGGCGCCTACAGAAATATTAGCACAGCAACATTATGCTTCGCTTTCTTCTTTGCTGAAAGATATGCCTGTTAACGTAGCATTGCTTACAGGATCTACCAAACAATCACAAAGAAAAAAAATATTGGCTGATACACTGGAAGGAAGCATTCATATACTGATAGGAACACATGCGCTGGTGGAAGATACCGTTCAATTTAAAAATCTTGGATTTGCTGTGGTTGATGAACAGCACCGGTTTGGTGTTGCTCAAAGAGCTAAGCTTTGGAATAAAAACGATACGCCACCGCATGTGCTTGTAATGACTGCCACCCCTATTCCAAGAACATTGGCAATGACGGCTTATGGCGATCTTGATTACAGCATCATGGATGAATTACCTCCCGGTCGTTTGCCGGTAACAACCGTTCACCGTTTTGAAGATCACCGCTCGCAGGTGATGGATTTTATAAAAGCTGAAATTGTAAAAGGCAGGCAGGCGTATATTATTTTTCCGCTTATTGAAGAAAGTCCTAAACTCGATTATGAAAACCTGATGAAAGGGTATGAAAATGTAAAAGCTTATTTTCCTGAACCGAAATACTGGATCAGTATGGTGCATGGTAAAATGAAAGCAGATCAGAAAGATGCCAACATGCAACGTTTTGTACAAAGAGATACTCAGATCATGGTTTCAACTACAGTAATTGAAGTGGGAGTGAATGTGCCTAACGCATCGGTGATGGTAATTGAAAGTGCCGAAAAATTTGGATTGTCGCAATTGCATCAGTTAAGAGGAAGAGTGGGCAGAGGCGCTGAAAAAAGTTATTGCATACTGTTAACCGGAAGTAAGCTTTCTGTAGATGCAAGAGAAAGATTAAAAATGATGTGTGCTACCAACGATGGATTTGTTTTGGCTGAAAAAGATCTTGAACTACGTGGACCCGGCGACATAGAAGGCACCCGCCAAAGCGGTATGCTGAATTTTAAATTGGCAAGCATTGTTCAGGATAAACATTTGGTAGATTTAGCCAGAAAAAATGCAGAAATGATTTTGAACGACGATCCTGACCTGGTTTTGCCGGTTAATTTGAAGTTAAAAATCTATCTGCAGCAGCAAAAAGGACAAACCTTGTGGAGCAAGATATCGTAATATATAATACTAAGGTTAATTTCGTTGTAAATCTGTACATTTAATGAGGGGCAATAGTTTGAAGTCTACATTCCAAATATCTTTCGTACTGGCAATGCTGATGTGTTCTTTATTTTCAACAGCGCAGCAAGCGGTTGAATTCACAGAAAATAAAGGGCAATGGGATAAATCTGTTTTATTCAGAGGCGAGATCAACAGTGGCGCTTTCTTTCTTCAACATACAGGATTTACTGTTTTATTGCACAATACAGACGATATTGAACGCATTACCGAAAATACACACGACTATACCGCACCAGATACAAAAAATGTAAGCAGCAGAAAAGCATATCCACGTCCTTCACATGGAGACCAGGATACTTCTGCGGGATTATTGCTTCGCTCTCACGCATATTCCATGAATTTTGTGGGAAGCAATCCCAATCCCCAGGTTATAAAAGAGAAAGAGATTCTATCGTACGAAAATTATTTATTAGGCAATGATCCTTCCAAATGGGTATCTAATTGCAAAATGTACCAGGCTATTACTTATAAAAATGTATATCCTCATATAGATGTGCGGTACTACGCGCAGGGCGATCAATTAAAGTATGATATCATTGTGTATCCTGGTGGCGATCCTTCTAAAATAGTAATGAAATATGATGGCCCGGACAATCTCCAGATAAAAAATCAGCAGTTGTATATTAAAACCACAGTAGGAGATGTGGTAGAATTATCGCCTTATTCCTATCAACTGGATAATGTGGGCAAAAATGAGATCAACGTAAAATATGCATTGGAAGGAAAGAATAGTATCAAGTTCAAAATAAAGAATTACAATGCTGCGCAAACATTGGTGATTGATCCTACGCTCATCTTTGCAACCTTTACCGGCAGCCGGTCAAGCCAATGGGGCTATACAGCTACCTATGGTCATGATGGAAGTTTGTATTCGGGAGGCATTGTGTTTGGGAATGGGTTTCCGGTATCAACAGGAGCTTTTCAAACTGTATTCAGAGGCGGTGAGATAGATATTGGTATCATGAAATTTAACCAAAGTGGTAAGCAAAGATTGTATGCAACCTACATTGGTGGAGATGGATTAGATCAGCCACATAGTTTGTTTGAAGATAACCAGGGCAACCTGGTGATATTGGGCAGAACTTCAGGAGATCCAACAAAAACAAGTGGATATCCATTGGTACCAGCCAACAACAGATATGGTCCTTGCGGAGACTTTGATATTGTAGTAAGCAAACTAAATACAACAGGTACCGCACTTGTAGGTTCCATGCGCATTGGTGGCACGGGAGCAGATGCGGTAAATACAAAAACAGAACGCAATGGTCCTCAGGGGCTGTATGTTTTTTATGGAGATGATTCAAGAAGTGAAGTAATTGTAGATGGCAGTGATAATATATTTATTACAACCAGTACACAATCAAAAGATTTCCGTACTTCTTCAGGTGCGTCTCAATCGGCATTATCAGGCAGGCAGGATGGCGTGTTGCTGAAATTGAGTGCAGATGTAAGCAATGTTATTTTCAGTACGTTGTATGGAGGCAGCGACGATGACGGCTCTTTTGTACTGGCATTAAACCCGCTTACAAGCGATATATATATAGGTGGGTCAACTCAAAGTAAAAATCTTCCTGGCGTTCCTTCTTCAGGAGTAATAGCAAGCTCTTCGCCGGGTAGTCCGGATGGATTTGTAGCTGTTTTTAATAGCGCAGGTGTATTGCAAAAAGCCACCTATATAGGCACCGACAAAATGGATGCGATATATGGTTTGAAATTTGATCAAAAAGGCTTTCCATATATTATGGGCGTAACCCTGGGCAATTGGCCCGTTACGCCCGGCATATACAGCAATCCAAATTCCAAGCAATTCATTGTAAAACTGCAGCCTGATTTGTCTGCTGTAGTATACTCTACTGTTTTTGGAAGTGGGTCTGTAACCTACAACATTTCGCCTGTGGCTTTTGCTGTTGATAAGTGCGAAAACGTTTACGTATCAGGATGGGGAGGCGCTGCGCAACCCAATATTGCTGATGCATTTCATACAGCCGGCACAAATGGTATGGCCACCAAAAACTGTAACACGCTGCCTAATGGTTGTACCACAGATGGTCGCGACTTTTATTTCTTTGTATTAAAGAAAAATGCAGAAGATATTTTGTTTGGTGCCTTTTATGGTTTAAAGGGTGGTTATGGTGATCATGTGGACGGTGGTACCAGCCGGTTCGATTCTCAGGGAATTATATACCAGGCTATATGTGCAGCCTGCTTTATACAGGGTTCTGGTTTACGTTATCCCACAACGCCGGGGGTATGGGCACCAGTATCAGGAGCGCCACAACAATGTAATCTTGCTGCACTGAAAATAGAAATGGATTTTTCTGGGGTAACCAATGGTGTGCGGCCTTCCGTAAATGGTATTCCCAATAAAAACTATGGCTGTGTTCCATTGAAAGTTGACTTTATGGATACCCTTCAAAAAGGAACTTTGTATTTCTGGGATTTTGGAGATGGTAAAAAAGATACAACCACTACGCCTGAAACCAGTAATACGTATGAGCAATTGGGTGATTATGTTGTTACACTTATATCTGTAGATTCAAGCAAATGTATTATGGCAGATACTGCCTATACCAATATAAGAGTTCGCCAGGATAAAGCGAATCTTGCTTCTACGCATTCAAAATTACCTCCCTGCGAAAGTTTGGCATATTTATTTAACAACACTTCTACTGCACCTCCGGGAAAACCGTTTAAGAGCAACTCATTTACCTGGGATTTTGGAGATGGTTCAGCTCCCGTAGTAGCAGGAACAGAAAGTGTGGCTCATACATTTCCATCTGTAGGAACATACAATGTAACCCTGGTTCTTACAGATACTGGTTATTGTAACGGGCCTGACTCTCTCCACATCATTATGCGTGTGGCAGATAATGTAAAAGCAGCATTTGAAACAGCGCCTGATGGCTGTATACCGCACGAGGCCCAGTTTACCAATACATCTTCAGGTGGTCATGATTTTTATTGGAGCTTTGGCGATGGAACTACCTCTACCGATTTTGAACCGACACACACATATAATTTCGAAGGAAATTATACGATAAAACTGATAGTAACAGATACTTCAACCTGTAATAAAATCGATTCTGTTGCGCTCACCATCAGTACACATGGAAGTCCAACGGCTGCATTTACATTCAGCCCAACACAACCACAGGAAAACATCCCGGTTACATTTACCAATAATTCGCTTAACGCTACCCGTTACCATTGGGACTTTGGTGATGGAGATACCTCTGTGCTGGTAAACCCGGTTCATCAATACAACGCTACAAGAGATTATAATGCGTGCCTGATGGCATTTAACCAGTTCGGATGTTCAGATACTACCTGCCAGTTTGTTTCGGCACTGGTATCGCCGGTTATTGCCGTACCCAATGCATTTTCTCCGAATGGCGATGGAGTGAATGACATGGTATACGTGCGTGGTTTTGCAATAGCGAAAATGGTGTTCAGGATATATAACCGCTGGGGACAAATGGTATTCCAGACCTCCGACAGATCGCAAGGATGGGATGGAAAATACAAGGGTGTATTGCAACCTATGGATGGATATGCCTATACACTCGAAGTAGAATTTACTGATGGTACAAAAACCACCAAAAAAGGCGATATTACATTATTAAGATAAAGAAGATACCTATTAAAAACAGATAAAGAATAACTGCTGAAGGGGATAAAGAAAGACAAAGGAGGAATTATGCCCAACATTTTACTACCAAACTTAAAAGAGAAGAGGCAATGGCTTCTTACATGGCGTATAATATTGTGTGAGGTGAAATACTATACGGGTAAAAGATTTTTTATAGCAGGCAGTTTTGCGGCCATGATTGTAGCATTGAGCAATACAGCCAATGCGCAGGATCTTCATTTTTCACAATTTTTCAATTCACCTCTTACAACCAATCCTGCTAACACGGGATTTTTGCCAGAAAACGATTACAGATTAGGTGCCAACTACCGGCAGCAGTGGTTGAGCATTCCTGCACAATTTAAAACCATGAGCATTTTTGGTGATGCGCAGGTTTTTCGTGATAAGTTTGAAACCGGTTGGGTTGGTTTAGGTGGTGTAATATTGCGGGATGTAGCAGGAAGCGGAAATCTTACTTCAACCAAAGTATATGGTTCTGCTGCTTACCACCAGATGTTGGGAAGTACCGGACTGCTGTCAGTAGGTTTTAATTTGGGATGGGCAAATAAAAGAGTAGATGTTACAAAGTTTACTTATGACAATCAATGGAACGGAAAATTTTTTGATGTAAATGCGCCCAGTGGCGAAAGCTTTGCGGCTACCAATATAAATTATCTGGACGTACAGGTAGGTGTGAATTACGCTTACTTTCCTTCAGACAATGTTTACTTTCACATGGGTGCTTCTGTGCAACATGTAAATGCTCCAAAAGAAACTTTTTTTAATACACCCGATTACGATAATACTATTTCACGCAGGTATATAGGTTTTGTAGATGCCATATTTAAAGTAAATGACCGCGTGATTGTAAGTCCCGGTGCATATTATACCACACAGGCAAAGGCAAGCGAAGTTACATTAGGGTTACATGCCAATTATAATCTTTCAGGTGATGGACAAACGCAGGTGATCGGTGGCTTATATTACCGTTATGCTGATGCATTTATACCTATGATTGGTTTTCAATGGAAAGGGGTAAGACTAACATTTACGTATGATGCCACTACATCTTCTTTAAAAAATTATAATAATATGCAGGGGGCTTCTGAGTTCGCCTTAATCTACCAGGGATATTACAATCAGATTAATCAGAACTCCAGGCAAAATCAGTGTCCTACGCCAAGATTCTAAAATAAAAGGAGAGAAATACTGCTGATGCACTATTTCTCTCCTTTTACTATAATGGATATTATCGTTTATTCTTACCAATTATTATATTACCTCTCCTTCATCCATTGGCTCTTCTTCTTTTCCATCGTTCTGGATCCTGAATTTATTTCCATCTTCAAATAAATCTCCATACTTTTCTTTGTATTTCTTCAGCGTTTTTCCAGATTGCTTTTTATCATTTATATATAGTTTACCGTCTTTTATTTCTAAACTGAAAGGTTCACCTTTTTTAATTAGCCCATCGCTTTCCAGCTCCTTCTGAAAATCTTTAACGCTCTTCAGCCGTGATTTTGCATTTAACAGCCCAAGCCTTGCATTTTGCCATGCTCTATCCTGCGCCATTACTTTTGCTAATTGTAGTTGATGCTGGCTTTTTTGCATTTCAAGATTAGCAAGCTCCATATTTCTTTTCACAACGTCAAGCTGCAGGTGATTTGCCAGGTCTATCTGTCTTTTTATATCAATAGCATTTATGCGTCTTTGGGCTTCTTTCAAAGCACGCGCTGACTCATCCTGTATTTTGTTCCAGTTAATTTCCTCTAACCTTTTACGGTATAAGCCTTCTGCATCATCCCAATTATTCTTTCTCAATTCTTCTTTCAAGCGCTTCATACTGTATTCAACCTCTTTCATAGCATCTTCAATGCCTTGGGTATTTATGTTCTTTTCAATAAAAATTTCTTTTTTCTTTGAAGGCACGGTATCATTCGAAGCAACAAAGCATACAGGTGGGTTTTTTAATGGAAGAATTTCATCGCTTCGTTTAAAACCGAATAAAATGGTTGTTAGCAGCCCGGCCGCAATGCTGTAAGTAACAGTACGACCAATAACAATTTTTGACATACACTATAGTTTAAGATGATTAAATACGATTAATTTCGTATAAAAATACGATTAATTTCGTAATAGCCAAATCTTTCCATACTTGCGCCTAAAATTCAGTGGAATCCCATGTCTTTGTACCTTTAATAATAGTTCAATTAGTGAACATTTAACAAGAAGGGATGATGGATAAGTTTTATTTTGCAAACAGATATTACAGTGTGAAAATTAAATCCTCATGAAGAAATACGTATTGATGTTAGTGATGATTAGCGCTACAATTGTATATCAAGCTAATGCACAAAACGAACGAGAAGAGCCGGAAAAAAAAGGCTTTGACAAATCGAAATTATTTGTGGGAGGCAATTTTGGATTGAACTTCGGCACCAGCACTTTCATTAACGTTTCTCCCCAGATAGGATACAGGTTCAATGATTACTTAGCTGCAGGTGTAGGCGTAAATTTTAATTATTACAGCTACAAGTATTTTAATTATGATGGTTCAGATTTGTATAGAGAAAGCCTTGGATATTCAGGCTTGAACGTTTTTGGCCGCGTTTATCCGGTTAAGTTTATTCTAATACAGGCGCAACCAGAATTAAACTATAGTTGGGGCAGCAGAAAATATTACGATGGAAGTGCTAAAGACAAATTACCAGGCCAGTTTGTTCCTTCTTTGTTGCTTGGTGGAGGTGCCGCTATACCGATGGGCGGGCGCAACGGAGCATTATTGTTGATGATGCAATATGATGTATTGCAGGAACAACGTTCTCCTTATGGCAACAAGCCATTCTTTACCATGGGTTATAATTTCTGACAATTAAAAGGCAATTATGATGGTTAAGAATCAACCTTCATAAGGAACATCCATAAGATCAGTGCAGGCAATGGTTCTTTTTTCCTGGCTGCTTTGCATGGCAAGTTCTATAATGCGGATGGTGTTATATCCATGTTCAGGTCGCTGTTTTATGGGCTTACCATTCACTATAGTGTCATACAGGTCGAGATAATAATCTGTATAGCTTCCTCGCAATGATGGATATTTTTCTTTTATAATTTTCCCATCAATTTCTGTGTGCAGCAATCCAAAAATATTTTCATTTTCAAGCCCCCAGTCTTCGCCTACCGGCAACTCGCCTGCTCTTAATCTTGCCTCTTGTGGATCTTCACCATACTTGATAAATGAACCTTTGGTACCCTGGATCATGTAGCGTGGACCTTGCTCACGTACAAGCATACCTGCATGCAAAATCACTTTATTAAAACCATAGTCCAGCCAGATATTAAAGAAGTCGTCTGTGCGGGCATGTGGTCTTTGTAATCGTACATCAGCCGTAATATGTTGCGGCATACCAAAAAAATACAAAGCCTGGTCAATGATATGAGCGCCTAAATCATATAGAATACCACTCCCTGGCAGTGGTGCTTCACGCCAGGCTGTTGGTCGGGCTTCAACGCGATACCTGTCATAATGCGCTTCAAACTCATGTATATCGCCTAATAGTTTTTTATCCAGTATATCTTTAATGGTTCTGAAATCGCTTACATAGCGCCGGTTTTGATATACACTCAATACCTTGCCGGAACCGGCTGCTATCCTCACTAATTCTTTTGCTTCTGTAGTAGTGTTTGTAAACGGTTTTTCCAATACCACATGTTTGCCTGCCTGCAACGCCATCTTTGTATAAGGAAAATGTGTATCGTTTGGTGTGGTAATCACAATAAGATCAAGCTCCGGATTGCTGACCAATTCTTCAATAGAGCGTACAATCTTTATGTTGGGATACGCTTCCTGCGCTTCATTACCTTTTCTTTGCAGAATACTTTTCAGCTCAAAATGCTCAGGCAATGTTGTAATAAAGGGAAGATGAAACACTTTTGCTGAAATACCGAAACCAACTACGCCAACCTTTAATTTTTGCTGAGCCATTTTTTTTCGGTGAAGATATTGAAGCTTGTTGAAAGTAAAACGAAAAGCTAAAGACAATCTGCTTTCGGCGATCAGCTATCAGCTATCATACATAGCAAATTAAAGATCTTAATTCATTTGGTTTTTTGGCTTATCCACTCCAGCGCTTTTTTCAATTGCTGCTCTTCCGTAAGGTTTGAATTATCTAATATTATTGCATCTTCTGCCTGGCGTAAGGGACTAATTTCCCGATGTGAATCTATATAGTCCCGCATCTCCAGGTTATTCTTTACCTCTTCTATAGTAACGTTAGGATTTTGTTGATACAGTTCTTTGAAACGTCGTTCTACCCGCACAGCATTATCTGCCGTCATAAATATTTTTAATTCCGCATGTGGAAAAACTACAGTTCCTATATCACGTCCATCCATTACAATGCCTTTCTTCTCTCCCATTTTTCTTTGCTGTGCTACCGCAAATTCTCTCACTTCTTTTATGGCTGCTACTTCGCTTACTTTTTCCGCTATAATCAAATCCCTTATCAGGTACTCAACATTTTCATCATTCAGATATATAGATGTTTTGTTGCTGGCGTCATCCGTTGCAAAATGAAGTTCAATATTCGCGAGGGCATCATTAACAGCTTTTTCTTTTTTCCAATCTATGCTATTACGCAAAAAATATAAGGTGATGGCACGATACATAGCGCCGCTGTCTACATACGTATACTTTAATGATCCTGCAAGTTGCTTTGCCAGTGTGCTCTTTCCGCAGGAAGACCAGCCATCAATTGCGATGATAATTTTTTTCATTGTATAGCATGCAAATTATACATACTGTCCGAAAAAAAAGAATAGAAATTAAAGTTAATGGGTGTATAAACTGTAATAAAATATCTCCACCAATTCCATAAAAAAATGCCAACCTTTACAGGCTGGCATTTCAATTATTCAAAAACTATTAAGCTTTTGTTGGCTCAATTTTATTTTCTTCTTTCAGTGAAAACTTCAGCAGCGATTTTTCTGCATCCAAATCGGCAATTAGTACATCACCGGCTTTTACATGCATATTCAATATTTCTTCCGCCAAAGGATCTTCCAGGTATTTTTGAATAGCCCTGTGCAGAGGACGGGCGCCAAACTGCTGGTCGTATCCTTTTTCCGCAATGAACTTCTTCGCTTCTTCTGTAAGTTCCAATGAAAAACCAAGATTGCTCAAACGTTTCATCACACCTTTCATAAGGATATCAATGATGGAGAAAATATGATCCTGGCTCAGAGAATTAAAGATCATTACATCATCAATCCTGTTTAAAAATTCAGGACTGAAAGTGCGTTTCAACGCCTTTTCAATAACCGCTTTATTATTTTCATCTGCACTCTGCTGGCGGTTTGCAGTAGCAAAACCAACACCTTCACCAAAATCTTTCAATTGACGAACACCTATGTTGGAGGTCATTATTATGAGTGTGTTCTTAAAATCCACCTTTCTGCCAAGTCCATCCGTTAACTGTCCATCATCCAGTACCTGCAACAGAATATTGTAAATATCCGGATGCGCTTTTTCAATTTCATCCAACAGCACTACTGAATAAGGTTTGCGACGTACTCTTTCTGTAAGCTGACCACCTTCTTCATACCCCACATATCCGGGAGGTGCACCTATCAAACGGCTCACGGTAAACTTCTCCATATATTCACTCATGTCGATACGGATCAACGCATCTTCTGAATCGAACATATACCTGGCAAGAGACCTTGCCAACTCAGTTTTACCAACACCTGTAGGACCAAGGAATATAAATGTTCCAATTGGCTTTTTAGGATCTTTTAAACCTACCCTGTTACGCTGAATAGCTTTTACAACTTTCTGTATCGCTTCTTCCTGTCCTATTACCGCACCTTTCAGGTCTTCCGACATCCTGCGGAGTTTTTCTGTTTCAGCCTGCACCATTCTCTTCACAGGAATACCCGTCATCATACTCACCACTTCAGCAATAGCTTCTTCATCTATCGGATAACGTTTGTGTTTGCTTTCTTCTTCCCAATGTGCTTTCGCTTTTTCAAGATCTTCCTGCAAACGCTTCTCATTATCACGTAAGGAAGCAGCTTCTTCAAAACGCTGGCTTTTTACAACCTTGTTTTTTTCCTGCTTAATATCTTCAATCTTCTTTTCCAATTCCACAATCTCATTAGGCACGTTGATGTTTTTTAAGTGCACCCTCGCTCCTACTTCGTCCATCACGTCTATCGCCTTATCGGGCAACAACCTGTCTGTTACATACCGGTCGCTTAATTTAACACATGCATCAATAGCATCTGTTGAATACGTTACATTGTGATACTCTTCGTATTTAGATTTGATGTTCTGTAAAATCTGGATGGTTTCATCTACGCTTGGTGGATCAACCAATACTTTCTGGAATCTTCTATCCAATGCACCATCTTTTTCGATGTACATGCGATACTCATCCAACGTAGAAGCACCAATGCACTGCAGTTCACCACGCGCTAAAGCAGGTTTAAAAATATTAGATGCATCGAGCGAACCACTGGCGCCACCTGCACCAACAATGGTATGTATTTCATCAATAAAGAGAATTACATCCCTGTTCTTTTCCAGTTCGTTCATAATGGCTTTCATTCTTTCTTCAAACTGACCACGGTATTTTGTACCGGCAACCAGTGCAGCAAGATCTAACGAAACCACTCTTTTATCAAACAATACTCTTGAAACTTTGCGTTGAACTATACGAAGTGCCAATCCTTCCACAATAGCAGTTTTACCAACCCCTGGCTCTCCAATCAAAATAGGATTGTTCTTTTTACGACGTGACAATATTTGAGATACTCTTTCAATTTCTTCTTCTCTTCCAACAATAGGATCCAATGTGCCCATTTCTGCGAGGCGGGTAATATCACGCCCGAAATTATCTAATACGGGTGTTTTACTTTTTGCGTTTGCAGGTTGTGCTTTTGATTTTTGCTGATAACTTTTCTTTTCGTCATCAAAATCATCGTCTGCATCATCCGTGTATTCACTGCGTACATCATTGCTTTTAACCATACCCAATTCATTTCTGAAAAGATCGTAGTCTACATCAAACTGGTTTAAAATCTGCGTAGCGATATTTTCTTTGTTTTTAAGAATGGAAAGCATGAGATGCTCTGTTTCAACAGTTGGACTTTTGAGCGCCTTTGCTTCCAGAACGGTAACGCGTATAACTTTTTCAGCTTGCTTTGTAAGCGGCAGGCTATTAATATTAGCTATATTCTTTCCCGTTTTATCTTTAACTGCAAGCTCTACTTCTTTGCGAAGTTCATAGAGGTCAACATTCAAATTCTTCAAAATCTTTACCGCCATATTTTCCCCTTCCCTAATCAATCCTAATAACAGATGCTCTGTTCCGATGAAATCATTTCCTAATCTAAGTGCTTCTTCTCTGCTGAACGAAATAATTTCTTTTACCTGGGTAGAAAAATTATTATCCATTTAATAAAATTTAAAAATGATCTGTACAATAATAACGAATAATTTTGACTTCTGATAACTAGAACATTGGAGGTGAGTGAATTATTGTGTTAGTATCGATAACTAAATTTGTTTTTCCGGAAATAAGAATGGCCCGGATAATCTTATCACCCTTTACATATTCCGGCAAGATGAATAGCGGTAAATTAGATGCTCTTTAACCAATCAATCAAAAGAACTCATTTATGAATGTCAAAATAGATACCAAGGAAAAATTTCATGTCATATCGATAATTGAACCTTCCTTATCTGCTAATATGACAGAAGAAATACGTAATTGGCTTGATGAAGTTACACAAAATCATGTTAAACATGTAATACTGAATTTAAAAGACGTAAAAGAGATAGACGCAACTATGGCGGGATTTATGGCCGCGCAATATGAAGCCGCCTGCGAAGAAGGACGCTCTTTTGTGTTGTGCGAGATGCAGCCTGCCGTTAAAAATACGTTTATCGCGGAAGATCTGCTGGATGTAATAAACTATACCCCTACAGAAAGTGAAGCCTGGGATATTGTACAGATGGAGGAGATAGAGCGGGAATTACTGGACGGCGAAGGATAGCAGTTATACAACTTTTTGAAAGTTAACCACCCTTTTCTATTTTAGCATTATTCTGAAACAAATCCTTCTAATAACAGTTTGCCTGTGTTGCCGCTTTCTTGCTGAGGCTCAATCTGGTGCTTTTGAGCAAAAGATCACTGTTATGGATAGCCTCAATTATTCGTTCCCACGCGAAAAATTATTTATTCATACCGATAAGCCTTATTACCGGCTTAAAGATACCATATGGCTGAAAGGTTATATACTAACTGCATCGAACCATAGCGCCAGCGACAGTAGTAAAATAGCTTATATAGAAATTGTTGACGCAACCGGTACTGTAATCAAACGGGTTAACCCTTCCTGTGAACTGGGGTTATTTGAAACTTATATTGCCTTATCTGAGAAAGAATTTTCCCAGGGACAATATACGCTGCGGTCTTATACACGCTATATGCGCAATTTCGGTGATTCATTGTTTTATACAGCGCCTTTTACCATTATTGATCCGGCAAATGATGTGTGGAAGGCCAGTATTCAACAACTGAGTTTTGATAATAACAGGCTGATATTATCAGCAAAGCTTTCAGCAGCACAACTATCCGTTAGCGATAAGAAACCCCTGACCATTCGTTTACGATCAAAAAATAAAAGAGTTTTTAGTGCCACCGTAAACCCAGGCGCATCGGGAGAAATTGTTACAGATACGTTGCTCAATGGCATTTCTGATCAAAATCTAGTAATGGAAATTACCGGAGGGGATAATATAAAATTATCCGTTCCGGTTCCTGCCGGTAAACACGATTCAATAGACTTGCAGTTTTTTCCGGAAGGCGGGCATTTTATTGCCGGAAAAGAACAAAGGTTGGGGTTTAAGGCGGTTAATACTGATGGCAAAAGCATTGAAGTAAATGGTATCATCAAAAACAGTAAGGGAAAATCTATAGCTCCTTTCTCGTCGCTACATTACGGGATGGGAATAGTAAGCTTTATTCCCGAAGCCGGAGAAATATACACTGCGGTTACACATAATGGTTATTCGGTTACATTACCACCTGCAGAAAAAACAGGTATATCATTAGCAGTGCTGAACACTTCAATAAGTGATAGCATAGCTATAAATATTGATGGCACTGCAGATAAAATAGGCAACCTCACTTATTTTGCTGTTACATGCCGTGGCATAGTACTCGCAAGGGGAAGGATACACATTAAGGATACTGCCTATCAGCTAAAACTGCGCAGAAGCGATTTGCCTTCCGGTGTAATTATCTGTACGGTATACAACGAAGCATTGGAACCACAGAATGAAAGGGCTTTTTTTGTTTGGCAGCATGATGATTTACGGATTTCCTTAGCGCCGCACAAGGCAGTATATACAAAGAAAGACAGTGTATCACTGGCTATAAAGGTGGTGGATAAAAATAATAAGCCGGTTAGGGGCAGCTTTTCCCTTGCAGTAATAGATACCAGCCAGGTAGCAGCAAGCATACAGCACCAGGAAAATTTACTCAGCTATATGCTTTTACGTTCGGATATAAGCGGAAGCATAGAAGATGCTGATCATTATTTCAAATATCCTGTGAGCAACGAAACCGAAGCTTTAATGCTTACGCAAGGTTGGGTTAGCTATGAGCGATCAACACCACATCTTACCTATGAATACGAAAAAAGTTTCAGCATAAACGGTAATGTAACCAATATATTCAACAAACCTTTGGCAAATACAGGTATTACTTTATTTGGTAAGGCTGGTAAAAACAATGCTTTCCTGCTGGATACTACAACCAATGAAAAGGGCGCTTTTACTTTTGATCACTTTCCATTATACGAAACAGACAGCATCAGCCTGGTATTAAAAGCGCTTAACCGTAAAGGAAAGGCTTTTAATGTAGGCATTAACCTGGTTGAGCCTGATTATCCGGCATACAATGGCAAAGCCCCGCAATCATCCATACCAGGCCTATTAAAAGATACAGCGGTACGGAAATACATTGCCGCCCAGGATAGTTTGATAATGCAGATGAAAAAAGATGGCACTTTTTTAAAAGAAGTAGTGATTAAAGGAAGAACAACCATCCCCGGTTCAAAAAACCTGAATAAAGACGGTGGTGCAGACCAGGTGATAGATGAAAACACGTTGGAGAAAACGCCGAAAGAAAGCTTACTGGATGTTTTACAAAAACAGGTTAAAGGTTTTCGTACGGGTATATTACCCAAAGGAACGCTTTATCGCTATATGGTCAACTCCAATATGGTACGGTTTATCATTGACGGAGTAGACCTGGAGTTCTTTTATAATCATGCTTCAACAAGTTCCAGCATGGATTACCTGGAATATTATAAAAGTCAATTATCTTATTTCTCTGCCGAAGATATTAAAGGAATTGAGGTAATGAATTATCCCCGTTACAATAGTGCATACAGAACACAATTTTTGAGCCTGGGCGAATTAATGAGCACTGGCCCTGCAAAAATTGATTATTCCTTTATAGAAATCACTACGCAAACGGGCTCAGGACCTTTCATGCGCAGAACACCCGGCATATATCTTTACAAACCGGTATTTCCTTTTATTTCTAAAAAATTTTATAGCCCAAAATATTCATCACCGGATGAAGTAACACCCTTTCCCGATTTTCGTTCAACCATTTTCTGGGAGCCAAACATCATTACAGATGAAAAAGGTGAAGCCACTATAAATTTTTATACTTCTGAAAGTCGCAGCAATTATTTAATGCTTATACAAGGCATCGATCTTAACGGAGGAATTGGTGTACAGTATGCGCCGCTGATAGTGAAGTAACGTTCAGCGAAACGTGAGACGGCAATGTGAATAGTCAATTGTGAACCAATATAGTTTATTTAACGAAATTGCTTGAAAGGAAAAAGTTGTTGATTGCCTCAAGCCGGCGGGCTTCGTATCCAAAACGCCACTGCTTTTTGCTTTGAGGAGATCATTGAGCTTTATATCATTATTGACCCATTCCTTTACTCAGCGTTAGTGCAAATCTCACGCAAAAAAAGGTGGCTTATTTGGATACTGGTGTCAGTGCGAAGATGAATTGTCGTGTCATTATCAATTTAAATAGAAGACAACGAATAGACAGTATTTTAGCCGCTGACGGCTGAAAGCTGACTGCTGATAGCTTACTCCACCATTATTCCTTTTGCACTCACATACCTGCGCCACTTTTCAATTACCTGCTGGATATCAGTTGCAAGGTCGCTTTCAAAATACATTTCTTTTTTTGTGGTAGGATGAATGAATCCAAGTGTTCTTGCATGCAAGGCATGACGCGGACACAATTGAAAACAATTATCAACAAACTGCTTATATTTTGTAAAAACAGTTCCTTTTACAATTCTATCGCCACCATAGGTTTCATCATTAAACAACGGATGACCTATATGCTGCATATGTACTCTTATCTGGTGAGTGCGTCCCGTTTCAAGCCTGCATTCTACCAAACTCACATATCCAAATTTTTCCAGAACGGTGTAATGCGTAATGGCTTCTTTACCATACTCACCTTCGGGATAAGCATCCATTATTTTACGAAATCTTTGGTGACGGCCAACATGCGCTATAATGGTTCCTGTTTCTTCTTCAAAATCGCCCCAAACAAGTGCAATGTATCTGCGTTGAACCGTATGTTCTGCAAATTGTTTAGAAAGAAAAAGAGAAGCCGCTTCATTTTTTGCCAACACCAGTAAGCCACTGGTGTTTTTATCTATGCGATGTACCAAACCAAAACGTGGAAGATCAGATTCAGACAACTGCGGATTTTGCTGCAACAAATGCCAGGATATGCCATTTACAACAGTACCACTATAATTTCCGCAACCGGGGTGTACCACCATACCGGCAGGTTTATTCAACACAATAATGTCAGCATCTTCATACACAATATTAAGCTGCATTTGCTCCGGAACTATTTCGGTTGATTCGGGTGAAGTATCAGAATATACTACAATATCATCGCCGGGCTTTATTTTGTAATTTGATTTTACAGGCTGGTTGTTCACTATCACAAATCCTTTTTCTATTGCCTGCTGTAGTTTATTCCTGGTACCGCCTTCCATGCGGGTTATAAGAAATTTATCAATGCGCACAGGCTCCTGACCTTTATCTACCTTAAAGGCCATACGCTCAAACCTGGCTTCACCACCATCACTGTCTTCCAGTTCATTATCCAATTCCTCCCCTTCGTTTCGCATTTTTTTATTTTG
Organism: Agriterribacter sp.; assembly: GCA_047600465.1. Classification (GTDB taxonomy): domain Bacteria; phylum Bacteroidota; class Bacteroidia; order Chitinophagales; family Chitinophagaceae; genus Agriterribacter. The sequence continues at coordinate 1,298,990 of JASGKU010000001.1, read as the reverse complement.
GCAAAGATACTACCAGTATTTTATAAATCTTTTGCTACGCTTATGAGTGTAGGATAAACGGCATCCACCTGGAGATGTGGCAATGATGGCGCCGGTCGGTTACTTGCAATAAAAATGGTTTTTGCACCGATATTTTTTCCAAATTCCATATCACCCATAGTATTGCCGATCATTATACTGCGGGTAAAATCAATATCCGGGAAATCATTTTTTGCCATCAAGCCCATACCGGGATTAGGTTTACGGTTAGGGCTCTCATTTTCTAAATCAATACAGTAATAAATAGCTTCTATTTGCCCACCGGCCGCATTTACCTGCTGCTGCATATTATGATGAATATCGTTCAGATCAGTTTCGCTCATCAAGCCTTTGCTCACACCCCGCTGATTGGTAATAATAATGATGCGATTAAATTTTTCTGTGAAAATGTTTAATGCCTCCAGCACGCCATCATAAAAAATAAATTCATCCCATTTGGTAACATACGAACCAACTGTTTCATGATTAATCACTCCATCCCTGTCAAGAAATAAAGTCCATGTTTTATCTATCGCTTTTAAATCGAGCATTCCGGAAACAATTTGAAGTTTGTTGTTTAGGGTTTATGGTTTATCGATAATTCATGTTGTGCTCTGTTATAGTCTTCAGGAATACCGATATCAATAAAATACCCATCCTGTTCTATACCAAAGAATTTTTTTTCTGAACTATATTTTTCCAGGTAATCTTTTTCAAAAGAAAATTTTTGTGGGAATTGCCTGCGTTTAAATTTTGCTGTGTTCAACACATACAATCCGCCGTTTATAAGTCCCTCTTTGAAATACTGTTTTTCTTTAAATTCATCTATAACGCCTTCTTCATTTACCATTACTACACCATACCTGTCAAAATCATGCATAGGTTTTAGTGCAAGTGTGCATTCTGCATTTTGATTAAAATGAAAAGCTGTACATGTGGCAAGATCTGCTTTGAAAATGGTATCGCCGTTGGTTACCATTACATTATCATTTTTTGCCTGGTTGCTTGCCAACTGTATAGCCCCACCTGTACCGAGCGGTTCATCTTCAACAGACAATGTATAATTATGGTCAGGAAGAAACTCACGTAAAAAGCTATCGAAAGCTTCACTTTTATAACCTAATGCAAAAATGAAATGTTGTATGCCCTGCTGCTGCAGGTATGCGGTAACGTAAGCAATAAAAGGTTTGCCATTTACAGGGGCCATACATTTTGGAAGATCAGGTACTGCACTTCTCAGCCTTGTTCCCAAACCTCCGGCAAGAATAATAGCTTCATTAACGGGTAGCATTGAAATATTTTTCTTCAACCAACTGGCAGATAATATGTCCCAGTAGAATATGTGATTCCTGTATACGTGGTGTATCTGATGAAGGAACATTAATAAGATAATCGCTCAGTGCTTTCATTTTTCCACCAGACGCTCCCGTAAAACCCACAGTTATCATTCCTTTTGCTTTAGCTTCTTCAAAAGCCAATACAATGTTTTTTGAATTGCCGGAAGTAGAAAGTCCTACTAATACGTCTCCTTTATTCCCTAATCCCTTTACCAGCCTTGCATACACCACATCGTAACTATAATCGTTGGCAACTGCAGTAAGGTAAGAGGTGTTAACGTGCAGCGCTTCTGCGGGCAAAGCATCTCTGTCTATATAAAACCTGCCGCTGAATTCAGCCGCCAGGTGTTGTGCATCAGCAGCGCTGCCACCATTGCCGCAAAAAAGTACTTTATTACCGTTGCGAAATGTTTCCGTTATCATTTCTGTTACCGATTCAACTGTAGCCAATAATTTTTCATTGGCAAGCACCTGCTGTTTTACAGCAATGGAATTACTTACAATGTCTTTTATTTTGTTCATCATATTATTATCAATTATACCGACCAGGTAGTTAACCCATATTTTGTAAAGCCATATTGCTTTACTTCGCCACCAAATTGCTGCAGTGTTTCTACTACTTTATACCGTGTATTGCCAGGGCAATAAAAACTCATGAATCCTCCCCCACCCGCTCCGGATATTTTTCCACCCGATGCACCTGCTTTTTTTGCTGCATCATAAATTTCTTCAATTTTCTGGTTAGATATATTGGCGGCCATTTTTCTTTTTTGCTGAAAACCAAAATCCAATATCTCTCCTACTTCGTTTAATCGTCCTTTCAACAAAGCTTCTTTCATCATACGACTTTGTTCTTTTAATTGATGCATGGCATCGATGGAACTATCTTTTTTATTCTCTACATTTTTTTGTTGTTCCTTAATGATGGTTGCCGATTCGCGGCTGGTTGCAGTAAAAAATAATACCAGGTTGTTTTCCAACTCACTCAAATATTCTGTTTTTATACGCAGCGGATTTACAATCACTTTATCATCTTCATAAAATTCCATATAGTTAACTCCACCAAATGTAGCAGCGTATTGATCCTGTCTTCCACCTGCCAATTTCAAGTCGTACCGTTCAATACTATAGGCATAATGCGCAATATCATATTCGCCTAAAGGTAGTTTCAGCATTTCAGCAAATGCGCCAACAATAGCCACTACTAAAGTTGAAGATGTACCCAAACCCGAACCCGCAGGCGCATCAACATAAGTATGCAGCTTAAATCCTTTCTCCGGCACACCATAATCAGCACTAATGCGGTTGTATACGCCTTTTAATAAATCGAGCGTTCCGTTAACGGGCAGTTGTTTGTTCCAGGAAAAACTTTGTTCTTCATTACGGTCTGCCGCTCTCAACACAATATTATTATCGGCTGCAGGTTCAATATTGGCATAAGCAAACAACGATACTGTAGCATTGAGAATAGCACCTCCGTACAAATCACAATAAGGGCTCACATCTGTTCCTCCTCCTGCAAGACCAATACGTAAGGGCGCTTTACTCCTGTAGATCATTATACCTTAGTTGATATTTTGTCTGCAAATGTAAGTTGAAAATATTTGTGAGCGATTTGCTGTTACCAGGAACTCATTTCAAAATAAAAAGAGGATGCCTGAGCACCCTCTTTCAATTGTTATCGATTAAGAAAACGGTTTATACCATTTCTTTCTTGCCGAATTATTGTTTCGTTTTCACAACCCTGATTGGTGCAATTGTTTCACCATTCAACCCCTGAACCTGTATAAAGTATACGCCCGGCGCAAGTTTCTGATTATTCAGTCCCGCAGATTGCATCCAGCTACCCTTTGGTACATTACTGTAATTACGGGTTAATACTGTTTTGCCACTTGCATCGGTAACCTTTAATACCAGTTTGGATACATTATTCGCCAGGCTCATCTTCACCATCACATCATTGCTGAACGGATTCGGGTATACATTCAGGTTACTTTGCTTAATAGATGCTGTCATTCTGAACTCACCCGATATTGGGTTTGCATTGCTGCTGCGGAATACAGCTCCGCCAGCGCCTTCTATTGGGTTAGAAGGTTTTTTGGCTGCAGATATTATCAATCCTCCAATATAAGAATATTGACTTGTTACATTTTCTGCTTGTATGGTAAGAACCACTTCTCCATTGGCATCTGCATACACATTATCCATAGTAACTGTAAGATATCTGTTACTATTGACTTTCAGTTTCACCACCTTACCATTAATAATGTAGTTCGTTATCCTTGTATCAGTAGCTGTTCTGCTGGCAAAGAACTTAAAGCTGTAAGCCATGTTCTGCGATAATCCGCTAAATTTAATCTGACCATACTGACCGATATCTACCCACCATACGCTGCGCATCACATTATCCGGCACGGCTCCGCTGTTGTTGCCTGTGTTCTCACCATTCGCATTGGTTCCACTGAAGCCATCTCCCACTGTCATTACTATACCTGAAGGTGTATTTTGATCGTTGTACAGGAATGAATATGCATCTCCGCTGTGCGGATCTGTATTTGTATTGTTCCATGGCTGTGCAGCAGGATTATCTCTGTTATAGTTTATATACACAGAATAAGCATAGGTAGAAGCGGAAATAGTATTACTGAAGTTAGATACATTGGGTGTTGATACAGCTTTCAGTTTATAGAAATATTCTGTATTGGTTTGTAATCCAAAATCAGTATAAGTGTTGGCACTTCCATCTACAGATTTTATAAAGCTGAACAAGCCGTCGGCTGAAGTAGAACGGTAAATCTCTACAGTACCTCCGTTTACCCTGTTGTTCCATACTAACCTGATGGAATCTTTCGCCACACCCATTGCCTTAAAGTTGTCTGGTGCCAACAAAGTAGTACTTGATGTATACGATTGTATTACCAAAGCATTCATGTAGGCGGCAACGGCTGTTGGTCCTTTGGCAATAGTATATTCAATCACTCCGTTGGTTGCTGTAAGATCATTGATCTGAACAGTTTTCTGCGTATTACCTGCTGCATTTATGCTTACTGATTTACCGCCTGAACTAAACACAGTTGTACGGTCATCAATAGCGTTTACACTACTCATGAAAACCAGGTTATACCGAACATTGGCATCGGTTGATAAACCGCTTATTCTGATTGTTTTTGTGGCAGTAGTAGTTTCTGCATAAAAAGTCTGCAACACTTCGTCTCTGAATGCACCGCTGTTATTACCTGTAACCGCACCTGTTGAGCCGCTTGACAGCGCTTGCACCAGCGTAACTGCTGTAGTGGTAGCAACACCAAGATCGTTCTTCAAACCTGTGATAGAAGCATTAGCGGAGGCTGTTTTGTTAAAGCTGTTCCATATGCCTGTTACCGGTATGGTAACATTGAAGTTCACATAGGTTGAAGAAACTGCGTTGTCTGTAATATATACTTTCACTACAGCTGAAGAAGATTCTCCAAAATTATCAGTTGCTGTTATGGTTGTATTGAATGTGCCAATGTTACCAGCAGCAGGATTAAAGCTGATTTTGCCAGTACCATTGCCATTATCTGTAAATGTTGCAAATGATGGCAAGCCAGACGCTTTCAGCGTTATTACATCACCAGGACTATCTGTTGACACTACATTTACATCGGTGGTTTGATTGGTTTTAATAAACGCTTCGCTGTTATTGATTACAGGCGCTTTATTGGGAACAAAGATGCTTAATGTATCAGTACTGGTAGCGCCGTAATTGTTCTTTGCACTTACATAATAATAGTAAGTATTGCCACCCTGTATAGTACTATCGTTGTAAGACTGTGCTGTAGCATTATTGGCACCCGGATTCAGCAAGGTATAAGTACCTGTTTTGGTAGTGCTTCTGTATACTTCATTGGCTGTTACAACAGATGCGGTATTAGTCCAGCTGAGTTTAGCCACGCTGTTGTCAAATCCAAGCTGGAAATTAATGAGCTTAGCCGGAGGTACCGCGCTTACAACACTCGCATCAGATATCACAATGGCATTGATGTAATAATAACTACTGCTGTTGGATGTTGTTCTTGCAACATTTAATGATAAGGTACCATCTGCATTAGGTGTAACATTTGAAATAGTAACTGTATTCATTGTATTCTTTGATGAATTCAATGATACCGAATCAGTGTTGATCTTATACTTGGTTGATATATCACCTGTAGATGTTGTATTAATGCTACCAAGGAATGTAAAGTTATACTTACGTGTTGGTTCAAGACCTGTAAGACTGATGACATAAGGTTTATTCCAGCCAAACCTGTACCCTCCCTGTAATACTTTGTCAGGATATACACCCGTATTTGCACCGGTATTCATTCCTGAGAAATTGGATACAGTTGTTAAACCAGCTTCGAAGTTGATACTCATTCTAATATTGGTGGCAACACCATTCTGGTTCTTAAATCCTGGATTAGCAAGTGCTGGGAAAACTTCATTCGGTCCAAGCACTTTTGCAATACTGTTCCATATACCGCCCGCAACATAGGTTGAAGATGGAGATAAGTGTATATATACCGGGGGAACAGTTGTAGCAATTCCAACAGTTATAGTAAACGCCATGGTGTCGCGTCCATTCCGTCCATCATCGGCTTTTGCTATAATGTTATATACACCTGCATTTCCTGAAACTGGTGCTACATTCAACTGCACCGATCTGTTGTTTGGCACTACTGTAACAAATGCCGGAAGACCTGTAAACGACCAGTTCAGCACATCCAGGCTATCATTATCTGTTGCATTTAAGGTTATCTGTTGCGTTTGATTTTCTGTAAGTGTTGTGTTAGCAGGACCTGTTACTACCGGCACATAATCATCATTCACCACCAGGTTGAAGACACGGACAGATTGATCATTTTGAGGATTAGATACCTTTACTGTAATACCGTTGTAGCTTCCCTGGTCAACATCTGCCGGGTTAAAGGTAATTACTCCTTTTCCATTTCCTGTTACATTAAATGTTGCAAAAGTTGGCAAATTGGTTACCTGTAAAGTTAAATTCTCAGTGGTGGTAGTTTTTGCGTTTACATATACCTGTAACTGAGAACCGAAACGCATATACTGATCTTCAATTGAATCCAAAGCAGGTACAACACTTGAAGTAACCGGGTTGATCTCATTACTGTAATCAGAGCTTCCTGTTGCACTGATCGATCTCACTTTATAGTATATAGAAGAATTAGGGAACAATCCGTTATCAGTAAATGAAGTGTTAGCCGCAGCAACGGTATTGTACAACACATAATCTTCATTGTTGCCATAAGAACGGTATACTTCAAAACTGGTAACGTTGGCATCACTGTTTGTCCAGGCAATAGTAACGCTGGTTGGTCCAACATTTGTTGCATTTAAATTAGTTGGTATTGCCGGCGGTGGTGGTGCTGCAGGTGTAGTTACATTTACATATGCCTGACCAAGTACACTGGAAGGAATAACCTGTTTGGGAACAGCTGTTCCTGAACTGGTTTTTTGATAACTAACAGACAACGCTTCTGTTCCTGTAGCCTCAAAATAAGTTACGGATATATTTACAGGCACACCAGCAGTTAAAGCAATATTATTGCTTGTTTTTTCTGTGAGTGTATGAACATTATCATTGTTTACAAGTAATGATCCGTTAATATAAAGTCTTGACCCTGCATCGGAGCTGGTAGAGAATTTATAGTTACCACTTGAAGGAACTGTAATAACACCATCATACTTAACAGCAAAATTATCCTGGCGTTGTTCCATGCCCAGCGAAAAATCAGCTACCTGTCCCGTACTAACTGGTAAAAGCGTAGTGAAATCAGGAATAGCAGTTATAGCATTCGTTTCGTAATATGCGTAGCTAACACCATTCCCACTTTTATCATACGCTGATTCACCATTGGCATTAACAGCTCTTACTTTGTAAAAATATTGAGTGGCTGCGGCAACAGTGGTATCACCAAATGATGTTGCGCCGGCAGGAAGTACTGCAATAGTTGAAAAATTATTCACTGCATCTGTTGATCTTGCCAGTTCAAAAGATGTTTCATTGTTGCTGTTATCTGCCCAGGTCAAATTCACTCTTTTATAAGAAACAGCTGTGGCAGTTAAAGCAGAAGGCGCATTTGGAATACCGCTGGCTGAACCTGCACTTTCTGTAAAGGCAGAATTTGGAATAGTTACAAAAGAACTGCTTCCGGGTGTTTTCCATGAAACAGTGAAGCTGGACGTTGTAACTTTCTGAAAATAGCTAATAACGATAGGATAAACGCCTGCATTAAGTGTTATCACACCATCTTTATTCTGTGCATTGTGTACGCCATCATTGTCAACCAATGGTGTTGCATAATAATTATACGGAGTGTTGATGTATAACCTGCTGCCATCGTTTGAATTAGTTCTGAAAGTGTAGGAACCTGTAGTAGGTATGCGGATAAATCCCTCCCAAAGGAAACCAAAGCCTTCTTCCTGGGTTCTATTGGCAAGCGTAACATTCGCCACGAATCCTGAACCTTGCTGCGGTACAATATTAAAGTCGGGCAATTTATTCCAATCACCAGTGTAATATTTATAGCTCAGCCCATTCATCACTGTTCGGGCAGAAACCTGGTTACTGAATACTGATTCATTGCCTGCAAGATCCTTTGCTTTAACCGTAATATTATAAACATTGTTATAATCAAGGTTATTAATAGTATACCGTGTATCTGTGGTACTGTAATTCTTAACACCATTTACATAGATATCATATGAGGCTACTCCTGCATCATCTGTAGCATCATCCCATTGGATGCCTACAGCACTACGCGTTGTACCGGATATTTTAAGATTTGAAGGGCTTGAGGGAGGTGTGTTATCCATATCTGTAATAGCACTTGCTTCTGCAGAAGCAGGTGCACCCGCAGTATTATTGACAGCTCTTACTAAATAAAAATATTTTGTACCAGGGGTTAACTCCACCTTGGTAAAGCTGCGGTCTGCAGCACTTGCTATACCAACAAATTGATAAGGACCTCCTGCTTTTACAGCCTGGTATATTTCAAAATTGGTAGCAGGGTTTAAAGCATTTGCATTGGCTATCCATACAAGCTTTAATGATGTTTTTGAAAGTTTTGTTACAATCAATCCGCTTACCGCATCTGGTTTGTTGGGCCCATTGGCATTAATAACTGTAAATGGATTAGAAGGAACACTTTGGCAACCGAATTTTTCAGTAATGGTTACCTGGTAATCTCCGGGAGCGGCCATATATGTACTGGTAGTACTTAATACAGTGGTACCATTAGCGGCAGTCCATTTATAGGCTGAATAACCATCTGCAACCTTAAGTTGTACCTGTGTACTGCCATCTGGCGCAGGCAACACTTTACTGGAAAATGTTCCTAACTGCGGATCAGGAGAAATAGAAGTAGTTTTTGTTTTTAGAATAACCGGAATCGGCGACCAATCAGACCAATCTGTTCCTCTTTTAATACGGCAATCATATTTACCTAAAGATGTAGCTGTAATAGTATTAGTGGTAGCTCCTGCTATCAACGTATCATTCCTGCGCCACTCATATGCAGTAAATCCTGCTGTAACACCTATAACCTGTTTTATTACTTCCTGTGGACAAAACTCTGTGCGTCCGTATAAAGGCCATGGGTTAGATTTATAAGCCCTGTTCAGGAAAGGAAAATAATCCGGCTCAGCCCATGCCTGGTTCCAGCAATCATGCCCCCTGGTTGGATATTCTGTGTATCTGAAATTAGTTCCCTGGTTAACAGCAGTATCGCGTAAAACGCGTGCTCTTACTGGTGGCGGATTATTATCCAAAGCACCCTGGAACAACCATACCGGTATAAATTTGTTGTCTATCATATTGGCAGCATACTTATATTCTGCCGCACTTATAGGAGTTGCTGCTGCAAAAAGCTTAGGATATTTAATATATGCCCTCCAGGTTGATCCCCCACCAACAGATAAGCCATTTACAGATATCCTGAAAGGATCTACCTGAACCTGTGGTATAAGATAGTTTTGTATCAATTCCATGATAATATCCAGCTCCGTTGGGCTGAAATAGGTGCTGGTACTACATTGCGGATACAACAGGAAACCATCGTAGTAGCCATTATCTACAGCGCCCAGGTGAACTTGTCCACCATGTAATAACTGGTATTCATTATCATAAATACTTCCGGCTTCGCCAGCTCCATGAAAGAAAACCAGCATTGGATACTTTACGCCATTGCCCGGAACGTATGTTTTGGGATACTTCAAACGAAAGGCAATGCCTTTGTATATATAACACTTAAAACTGGAGGTGTTCCAGCTTAATCTTGTTCTTTTTACCCATTTACCTGGTCCACTCGCCGGCTGTGTTGGCGGATTTTGAGAATTATACTCAACATTTACATCGTTAGGGTCAAAAACGGTTTGAGCATTTACACTGGAATATGCTGTAAAAAGAGCAATCGTTGCCAGCCCGACAAACGTTTTTAGTAAAGATAATTTCATAAAAAAATAATGATGCAGATTATTAAATCCGGCTCTCATGAAGAAATTGGGTTGGGGAAATTCAGGTTACCAAATGGTTCCTTAGAAGTGGATTAGAAAAAATTGAAACATGCTGTTTAACGAAGGTATTGGACTCAGGGTGTTGATATTCATCAACTGTCAGATAAGGAAAACTTATAAGAAGCGGTGCAAGATATATACAATATTCTGAATTTTCTACTTATCCGGAAGAATTCTACTTTAAATTTTGCCAGATGTCAAATATGGAACGGGTTATATTATCCCAGGTATATTTCTTCTTTTCCTCTATTATACCCGGAGAGAAATGCGCCTCCCCCATACTATAAAATTCCTGGATTTTTTCAGCAATGGAAGAAGCTTCCGGCGCTGCAATAAGCCCTACTTTCCCTTCAGGAACCATGGCAGTTAAACCACCTACATTGGTGACAATCATTGGCTTTTCAAAATGATACGCCAATGGTGTAACCCCACTTTGGGTAGCATTTCTATATGGCTGTACTACTACATCTGCAGCGCAGAGATAATATTTTACCCGGCTATCGGCCACAAATTCAGTTCTTAATATAACTATATCCTCTATCCCATTATCTTTTACCTGTTGCAGATAAGGTTTATCATCTTCATAAAACTCACCGGCAACCAACAATTGCACAGGTGTTTCGTGTTTTTGTGCAACCTGATTTTTTACCATTTTCATGGCATCCAATAAAATGTCAAGCCCTTTGTATTTACGGATAAATCCAAAAAAGAGAATTACTCTTCCATTAGCAGTAAGCCCTAATTCTTTTCTTGCAACCTCTTTTGATATTATATCACCAAAATTATCATATAGCGGATGCGATACAAATTTTGCAGGTTTGGAAGTTTCTATGGAACGCAGATCGCTCAACACTTTTTCACTCATGGTTACAAATCCATCACAAGTATTTAAAAAATACTGTGTAAACATTTTATCACCAGGACGTTTTTCGTGTGGAAAAATATTATCAGTAATGGCTATAACTTTTGTGTGCTTATTTTTTTTAGCAAGCCTGAGTATTGATCCCAAAGCAGGCCCCATAATAGGCAGCCAGTACCTTACCACAATAATATCAGGCTTTCTTTTTTTGAGAGCTCTTCCAACTTTTATCCAGTTAAAGGGATTGATTGAATTAACAACTGTGTGTATCTCTATGTTTTCCGGCGGAGGATCATCTGAATATTGCGTAGTACCCGGAAAAAGAAAGGAAGGATATTGTAACGAAAAAGAATAAATGCAACATTGATGCCCTTCATTCAAGAATTGCCTGCACAGGCGCTGATCATATGTTGCCAGTCCACCGCGTAACGGATGCGCAGGTCCTAAAATTACAACTGAGGCCATTGCATTATTGTTGATTTATTCAATTCCTGCTTTTTGTTCAATGAGGTAATTATTCCTGTTAACAGAACTTCTTGAGATGAGTTCTCCCAAAAAGCCCGCAAGAAATAACTGGGTACCAATTATCATGGTAGTAAGTGCAATATAAAACGGGGGACGATTACTCAGCCCTGTAAGGGGGTCCATAATACGCGTAATAACAAGGTAAATACTTGTAAAAAAACCTATCAGGAAAAAAATAGTACCGAACAATCCAAAAAAATGCATAGGCTTTTTTCCATACCTGCCTACAAAAGTTATAGATGCCAGGTCAAGAAAACCGTTGATGAACCTTTCTATGCCAAACTTTGTTTTACCATATTTTCTTGCACGATGTTCCACCACTTTTTCGCCAATCTTTTTAAAACCCGCCCACTTGGCAATTACTGGAATGTAGCGGTGCATTTCGCCATACACTTCAATGGCTTTTACAACTTTTTTGTTATATGCCTTTAGCCCACAATTAAAATCGTGCAGCTTAATGCCCGATACCATTTGTGTGGCGCCATTAAAAAATTTGGAAGGAATATTTTTTGTGAATGTATTATCGTAGCGCACCTTTTTCCATCCGCTCACCAGGTCGTACTTATCCTGTACAATCATTTTACGTAATCCAGGTATTTCATCCGGACTGTCCTGTAAATCGGCATCCATTGTAATTACTACATCTCCCTTTGCCGCTTTAAAGCCTTCATTCAATGCAGCACTTTTTCCATAGTTGCGTTGAAATTTTATTCCCTTTACAGCATCGTTTTCTTGACGCAGTTGTTCAATTACATCCCATGATGCATCTGTGCTACCATCATCTATCAATATAATTTCGTAGGAAAAATTATTTTCATCTGCCACTTTCTTAATCCATGCACACAATTCCGGCAGCGATTCTTCTTCATTAAATAAAGGCACAACAATGCTGATATCCATTCACTTTATTGTATGGTTGGAGAAAATGGGGATTGAGGATTTTTTTTAGTTACGGCTGCTCCTATTAAAGATGCTATTGCTCCTGCCAGCATATATCCGAAAATAGTACCGCCAATTATGAATATCCAAAAGAATTTCTTAAAAACAGACAGTCCCATTTCAATTTGCTGCTCAGTATTCTTCCCTTGCTTTATCATTGCTTCACGGGCAACCTCAAAAAACTTTTCTTTAAATTCAGGAAATACCCCAAAGAATATTACCAGGAAAGCGATCATAATAATAGTTATTAAGGCCGTCATTTTAAACCCGAATGTAAATAACTTGCCAAAACTTGCATTATAATCAATTGATTTTCCATAGAGGGTGATAAAGTAAATAATACCTCCAAAGAGAAAAACATAACTTACATATCCTAGAGCTTGATTGGTTCCAAGATCCATAAAATTGAGAATGATGGAATAGATGATAATAACACAAGCTGTGATCAATCCACCTATAAAGTGTGAAACAGGTTTCTTTTCCATAATTATTTTTTACAGTTAACTACTCAAAAATAACTTATCTCCATTAATTACACCAATCACCTTTCCTTTGAGTGATTTACCAACAAATGGAGAATTTTTTGATTTTGACTGAATATTTTTTTGGTCGAACAGAAAAGTTTCAGATGGATTAAACAAAGTAATGTCGGCAATACTTTGCTCTTTTATTTCAGCCGCTTGCAAGCCAAAAATATTGCGTGCGTTGATGGCACACATTTCAACCCACCTATCTGCATTAATGCCTACGCTGCCTGCCACTCCAAAAGCCGTTTCAAGCGCTATAGCACCATAACCGGCATATTCAAATTCGCAGGTTTTGCTATCCCACTCCTGCGGGTAATGGTGTGAAGCAATTATATCAATCTCTCCTTTTTTTACGGCATCCAGCAATGCATCTCTGTGTTCGGGCGTACGCAAAGGAGGGTTTGATTTCAGATTTGTATCGTAGCTCAATAAATCTTCATCGCTAAAAAAGAGATGCAGCGGCGTAACAGAACAGGTAACCTGTAAACCCTTTTGTTTTGCAGCCTGTATATGCTGCAATGATTTTTTGGATGAGATGCCTGTAAAGTGAAGCTTTGATTCCGCGTATGCTGCCAATTCAATATCCCTGGCAATCATCATTTCTTCCGAAATAACAGGCTTGCCCGGTAAACCAAGGCGGGTAGATACAATCCCCTCGTTCATCAATCCATGTGCTCCAATGCTTTTATCATCGGGCAATTGTATTACCACTCCCTCAAATGCCTTCACATACTGAAGCGCCTTCAGCATTACCCCCGACGATTGAACTGGTTTTAGACCATCACTAAAGGCTATGGCCCCATTGGAAAACATATCGTACATTTCTGCCAGTTCCTTTCCTTCGGCGTTCTTTGATATGGCTCCGATGGCGTGAATATTTACGGGCAATGCCCTGCTCTTTTCCCTGATATATTCAGTTTGTGATTTGCTGTGCACAACAGGATTGGTATTTGGCAGCACAAACACATGTGTGTAACCACCTGCTGCTGCTGCATTTGCACCGGTTTCCAATGTTTCTTTGAATTCATAGCCCGGATCGCAAAAGTGTGCAAACACATCTACCCATCCCGGCGATACATGCAATCCTTGCTGTTCAATTACAGTATCAACCTTGTCAGTACAATTTTCAGTAATGCTGGAAATAATGCCGTTTTTTATCAAAATATCTTTCACCTGTCCGTTGAGTGCAGAACCCGGATATGTGATAACGGCCTTGCGAATGAGGATATCCATCGTGTAAAGTTGCGCGAAGATAAACGATGTTTATTGATTTTTTGAAATTGGAATTTTCAATTACTTTTGCCGCCCCCAATCGATGGAGTGAATGGTGAATAGTCAATTGTGAATTTTCATCATATTCAAACATTGTTTGTTTAAATAAATTTCGGGACGTAGCGCAGCCCGGTAGCGCGTTTGCATGGGGTGCAAGAGGCCGCTGGTTCGAATCCAGTCGTCCCGACTGATAAAAAACCGTAAATACAACCTGGTATTGTGTTTGCGGTTTTTTGTTTTAGGCAAATCGAGGTATAAAAGATTCGTTCATTACTTCACATAACATTTATATTCATTTGATTTAATCCGGAAAATCTTCTTTTTTAATTCCCCATGTGGCAGAAGGCGCAGCGCCCATATAAAGTACCAGTTCTCCACCTTTCATAATATCTGCATGCGCAATAAACGATTTAGTGTATGGCTTACCGTTCAGTGTTGCTTTTTGTACGTAGATATTCCTTTTGCTTAACCCGTTTGCTTTTATATTAAAATGCCTGCCGTTAAAAAGAGAAAGTTCTGCATTGTTCGCTAAGGGCGTTCCTATTACATACTCGCCGTTTGCAGGGTTTACCGGGTAAAAGCCAAGCGCACTGAATATATACCAGGCGCTTGTCTGCCCGCAATCGTCATTACCAACCAATCCTTTGGGATCGTTGCGATAAAATGCACATATCTGTTGCACTTTTCTGCCGTTTTCCACGGCATACCTATATAATTATAGAGATAAGAAATATGGTGACAAGGCTCGTTACCATGCCACATCAGCCCAATATAACCGTCATATTGAAAGATGGCCTGGTTGTCGCCGGGTGGCGCAAGCGTATACAAAGAATCCAGCTTTTGCACAAACCTTTCTTTGGTGCCAAACATCCTGATAAGTCCATATACATCTTGCGGCACATACCAGGTGTATTGCCAGGCATTTCCTTCTGCAAATGCTCTTGCTTTGTCAAACCATTCTTCATAAGGGTTAAACGGCTCAATCCATTTACCATCTGCATCTTTTGGTCTTACAAATAAAGTAGCAGGGTCAAAAAGATTTTTCCAGTTGCTGCTACGTTTCATGAAGATTGTATAGTCGCTCTCTTTTCCAAGCTTCTTAGCAACCTGTGCAATACACCAGTCATCAAAAGCGTATTCCAGTGTAGACGTTACACTTCCATCATCTTTTTCAAATGGCACATATCCTATCTTCCTGTACCAGTCTGTGCCGCGGATATTTTGATTGGCACTCGCTTTCATAGCAGTAAACGCTTCTTCATAATCAAACCCTTTGAACCCTTTTAAGATAGCATCTGCTACAACCGCTACCGCGTGATAACCTTTCATTGTATTGGTTTCAGCAAAATATAAATCCCATACGGGCAACAATCCATATTGACGATAAAAAGCAAGGAAGGAATTGATAATACCTGGAATACGCTCCGCCTGCGTGATGGTTAATAAAGGATTAGCGGCGCGGTATGTATCCCAAAGGGAATGAATAGTATAGGCATTTTTACTTTGCAGGATAGTTTGTTTATCAATGCCCCTGTATCGTCCCAAAGCATCATCTATCCGAACAGGAGCCAGGTAAGTATGATAAAGCGCTGTATAAAAAACGGTTTTAAAATTTTCATCTTGCGAGGTAATTTTTATTTTCTCTAATTCTCTTTCCCATATATTTTCAGCTTTCTGTTTTACTGCATTAAAATCCCAGCCTTTAATTTCTTTAAGCCCGGCCAAAGCACCTTCTATGTTTGCCGTACTCAAGGCAACTTTGATCAGCACCTGCTCTCCTTTCTTTGTTGAAAAAACAAGGCAGGCTTTCACATCCCGTCCATTGGCTTCATTGCTGCCATTCAATATACTGCTATCACTAAAAAGAACAACATCTCCAACAGGCTTACTGATTTGGGCAGCAAAGTAAATGTGCCGGTCTTTCGAAAAGGAAGATTTGGAAATTCTGTATCCAACAAAAGTAGTAGCGTTTATTTTTTTAAAATAGCAGCCGGTTGCACTGTCATTTCCTGCACCATAGGCTAAGTCGATACGAATAATAGTTTTTTTATTTTCCGGGAAAGTATACCTATGCAGACCGCATCGTTGTGTGGCTGTAAGCTCTGCCTTAATACCAAAACTTTTCAATGCCACTGAATAGTAACCAGGGCTGGCGCTTTCTTCGTTGTGAGAGATCTCACTCCGGATATCATTGACCGATGGATTCTCTCCGACCATTGGTAAAAAAGAAATATCACCTAAAGCGGGGCGGCCGGTACCGCTTAAGTGTGTATGGCTGAATCCTTTGATGATGTTTTTTGTATAAGAGTATCCCGAACAGTAGCCTTCATACTTGTCTTTCTCGGTTAATCCATTATCAGGACTCAATTGCACCATGCCGAACGGAAGTGTTGCCCCGGGATAACAGTTCCCTTCAAAAATAGTTCCGATGAAAGGATTTACATATTTGGTCAAATGCAACTGACCAATACCGTTAGTTAGTATAAAAAGAGCCGATATGGAAACTATAATTTTTTTTGACATAGCATTGTACGCTAAATTATTCAAACAATCATGCAATACACCGTAATTACACTACAACTTTTCAACCACCTGTTCCGGCAGAATAAATCCTTCTTCCAGTTCAATGATCTGTAAGTTCCTGAATTCTATTTTTGCCCCTTCAGCCTCCAGGCATAAATATCCTTTACGTTGTGAAGATTGACGGATACCATTTACATACCTTCCATTAACAGATAGTTTAATAGTGCCATCCACACAAACAACTGTATACGTATTCCATTCTCCAACGCCAAGGCACCTGTTTTCTATCGATTTGCTTCGTTCTCCACGAGGGTTGTCTGGCGTGGTACGCGTTTTCCCGCCC
Organism: Agriterribacter sp.; assembly: GCA_047600465.1. Taxonomy (GTDB): domain Bacteria; phylum Bacteroidota; class Bacteroidia; order Chitinophagales; family Chitinophagaceae; genus Agriterribacter. Next base: position 1,282,091 of record JASGKU010000001.1, on the reverse strand, counting down.
CAAATAATTCACCGTGCACATAGGCAATTGGTGGTGTTTCACCATTTTGTTTATGTTGATTTACCCAGTCAAGCTCCAGCATCTGTACCTCTACGCCACTGGGCAATCTACTCTCTTCCTCGGGTTTTGCATCGCACCAAACAAATATTCCTGAGTTTCCACCCTTTTCCATATGCCGCCATTCTACGTGCATAATAAAATTCTGATACATCTTCTCAGATCTTACAACACCAATGGGCAAACCTTTGCCCACCAGTTTATTTGCTTCAAGATACCAGGTGGTATCAGAAGTATTAACATCCACCCAACGCAATGGTTCCTGGCTGCGTGTTCCTTTAATTAATTGATCAAAATTTTTTCTTACCCCGAATTCAAACAATGTTTTTTGCGCGAAGCTTTGCACGCAACAGGAGAGACACAAAAGCAAAAAAATATATTGTGATGATTTCATTATTGAGATTGTTTAATTACCTAAAATAAAGCAACGCTGAAAAATCAGGAATTGTTTTTAGGGGGGACACTTGTTTGTAGCATCCAATATAATTTTTATTTTGCTTTGAGAACTGTTTTGAGCCGACGAAACCTCCATTCAATAGTCTTCAAAAACTGATCAGAAAACTACTTCCAACGAAGTTGTTTCAGCCATTTTTTTATTACATGAACATAAGAATAATATTATTGCTTTTGCTGTTTTTGGCTGGATGTATTTCTTCTAAACAGTCATTCTCAACAGCAGTTTTAGTAGCTGATGGTGCAAACAGTTCTCCGAACTTAGATTTGAATAACAAAATAAATCATATCTAAATTGATAAATCGCAAGCAAAGATTGATATCGGGCTTTATTGTCACCATGCCCTGAGTAATACGACGAAATTGCGAAGAATCCTTATGACTAACAACGCCTGGAATGCTATAGAATAGGAGGAGTGGAACAAACCAGCTAAAATCAAACAGCATGCACTAAAATAAAAACCAGGTTATGGCAGCATGTTTTCTCAATTGCTTGCATGCAACATTTTGACACTTCCCAATCAAACTGATTTAAAAGATAAAATGTGGAAATATGTTCCGGCAGATGGAAAAAAAAGCATTCCCGGCTGGAGGATCAACTTTTATTTGCCGGCAAATTTCACTCCTGTCGCAATGACACATTTATATATTTATAAAAATAAGCCTGCATAGCTAAGTTAATATTGTTGCATGAACTAATAATAAAGTATCAAATCCGCGGCTTACCAACCTGTATGTTTGCTCCGTAGAGAATTCACAGCAATGTGATGCCAATTTTCAAAATGATTGCTTCATATTTTTCTTATGCTCAACAATAAAAATGTTGTCATTATAGGAGGAACTACCGGAATGGGCTTTTCAGCCGCAAAAGCATTTATTCAACACGGAGCAAAAGTAATTGTAGTTGGTCGCGATGCTGATACTAATCAACAGGCGCAACAGGCATTTGGCAATGCGGGCTTGGTGCTTGCCGGAGATGCTATGCAGGAAAATACGGCGGCTGATGCTATTGAATTATGTGTAAACACCTGGGGAAGCATGGACGGACTTTATCATGTAGCAGGCGGAAGTGGTCGTAAAATGGGAGATGGTCCCCTGCACGAACTTTCGCTGGATGGTTGGAATTATACACTGTCGTTGAATCTTACTTCTTTAATGCTTTCCAACAAAGCTGCAGTTCATTTTTTTTTAAAAGCCAAACGCGGCGGTTCCATTTTAAATATGGGTTCTGTTCTTGGCTATTCACCTGCGCCGGAATATTTTACTACACATGCGTATGCTGCGGCCAAAGCAGCCATCATCGGTTTCTCTAAATCTATAGCGGCTTATTATGCAAAAAATAATATCCGCATTAACGTGATTGCCCCGGCACTGGTAGAAACACCTATGGCGCAAAGAGCTGCCGGTGATACAGCAATTCTGTCTTACATAAAAACCAAGCAACCACTGGATGGGGGAAGAATAGGAAAACCGGAAGATCTGGACGGGGCTGCGTGTTACTTTATGTCTGACTATTCAAAATTTACAACAGGGCAGGTATGTGCCATTGATGGAGGCTGGAGTGTAACTGAAGGCCAAATATCTTCAACCTATAAACAATAACAATGACAACAGCGATAGGTATTGACCTTGGGGGAACCAATATAAAAGGTGTGTTAATAAGTGCTGATGGCGACGTGATACACCAGGTTGCGCAGGCAACACAACCAGGCACAAGTCGCAATAATGGAAATGGACAGCAGTGGAAAGAATCCGTATCTAAAATGATACTGGAATTAAAATCAAAAAGTGTGAGCCCGGTTACTGCTATTGGATTAGCAGCTCCTGGTCTTCCCAACGAAAATAATTCAGCCATCCGCGTAATGCCTGCAAGACTTGAAGGGCTGGAAAATCTCATCTGGACAGATTACCTGGATGAAACAGCCGTTTGGGTGTTAAATGATGCACATGCTGCCTTAATAGCGGAGGCAAGATTCGGCATTGGGCGGGGCATAAAAAATATTGTGATGCTAACCCTCGGAACGGGCGTGGGCGGCGCCGTATTAATTAATGGAGAATTATACCAGGGTAATTACCAGATGGCCGGACACCTGGGACACATGATAGTAAATGTTGACAATGAAGATGCCGGCATTGTAGGCATGCCCGGAACACTTGAAAATGCTATAGGTGATGCCACGGTATTAAAACGATCTTTTGGAAGAATCAAATCCACACATGAACTTGTAAAAGCCTATCTGCAGGGAGATTCATTTGCAACTTTTGTGTGGCTTAACTCGGTACGAAAATTAGCACTGGGACTTTGCTCCCTGTGTAATTTACTTTCTCCTGAACTGATCATTTTAGGTGGAGGCATTACAAAAGCCGGTGATGCCTTATATAAACCACTTGCCGATTTTATAGACGTATATGAATGGAAAAATACAGGCAAAAAAACACCCATTAAACAAGCGGGATATGATGAAATGGCGGGCGCAGTGGGCGCTGCCGGCTTTGCTTTCAGTAAAAGCATATTGCCCTCTTTAATACAATGAAAATAGATATGAATGTAATCAATGAATATATTACCCAATGCCGTCAAATCATTAACGTTGTAGAGCAACAAACAGAAGCCATACAAAAAGCAGCAGCATGGTTTGCTGAAAGCATTGTAAAAGGTAGAATGGTGCACGTTTTTGGTTCAGGACACAGCAGGATAATGGTAGAAGAAATGTGGCCGCGTTACGGCTCTTTTCCCGGGTTTAATCCAATAGTAGAATTATCGCTCACCTTTCATAACCTGGTAGTGGGTGCTAACGGTCAACGACAAGCGATGTTCCTTGAAAATGTAGAAGGATTGGCTGAGCGCATATTGAGAAACTTTGACATTAATGAAAATGATACAGCGCTTATTATTTCATCCAGTGGCTGCAATATTGTTCCTATTGAGATGGCTGAATTGTTTCAGCAAAAGAAAATAAAAGTTGTTTCCATCATCACCAAACAACATGCTGCAGTTTCGGTTAGCAAGCGGAAGGATGGTAAAAAGCTGGGCGATTTTTCTGATCTTATCTTAGATACCGGCGCTCCCAAAGGAGATGCGATGGTATATATTCCATCGCTTGAAACACCTGTTGCACCGGGCTCAACAGTTGGCGGAGCTTTACTGGTTAATAGTATAAAAGCGTCAGTAGCGCAGTTGCTTACGCAGGCGGGTAAAGCGCCCAAAGTATTAACCGCTGCCTGTATAGTAGGAAATGAAAAAGCCAAAACCTTATTTGAAAGCGCATACGATGAACATGCGCATCGCCTGGCAGCATTATATCAATCGGTAGGAAAGCCGGTATCTCCCGATCATTAATCCAAAAACATTCCATGATAGATTTTATTAATCATCATAAAATTCCTTTACTCGCAGAAATCGATATTCTTGTGATAGGTGCAGGTTCTGCTGGTTGTGTAGCTGCATTAGCTGCAAGCCAGGGCCGGAAATACAAAGTAATGCTGGTTGAAAGATATGGTTTTCCTGGCGGCACTTCTACACAGATGCTGGATACATTTTATGGATTTTTCACACCAGGTGATACACCCAAAAAAATTGTGGGAGGTTTAGCAGATACGATTGTGAACAAACTATATGAAACAGGAGATGTTTTTTTGCGACCCAATACTTATGGAGCAGGAACGGGTGTGAACTATAATCCCGAGCGGTTGAAGCTGGTGTGGGATCAACTGATTACAGAAGCAGGCATTCGTTTTTTGCTGCATACTACTTTGGTGGATGTTGTAAAAGAAGAAGCGGAAAAACAAAGCTGCATCTTCTGGAATAAAAGTGGCTTCTATAAAGTAAAAGCAAAAAGAGTGATTGATGCTTCGGGTGATGCAGACTTTTGTCACCTGGCGGGATTTGTCTATGAAATTGCCGGCGAGTCTTCACCCGCGCAAAGTATGACCACTACTTTCCGGATGAGCAACGTGAACTTAGAAAAATTCAAACAGGCGGGCGGTAAAAAAATGATGAATGAAAAGATGAGGATTGCATTTGAACAAGGCAATTATGGGCTGCCGCGAAAGGAAGGATCAGCGCATGAAATGTGTCAGAAAGGATGCATCTCTACGGTAGCAGTGAAAGTAGGCGATTTAAACCCATTGAATGTTGAGGAGCTTACGCAGGCTGAAATAGAAGGGCGCAGGCAGGCATTTATTTTTGAGAGGTTTTTTCAAAATGAAGTGCCGGGTTATGAACAATCCAATATTATCGGGCTTTCGCACCAGATTGGTGTTCGCGAAACGAGGCGGGTGTATGGTGAATACCGTCTCACGAAAGAAGACTGCATGTCTGGCAATATTTTTACTGATAGTATTTTTTTATGCGGCGCTCCAATTGAAGATCATAGAAAGGGTAAAAATGGAGAAAGTGAAACGATCTGGGAATATATACCCGGCAACGGCGTGTATGGGGTACCGTATGGAACCATTGTTCCAAAAGGAAGCGAATTGTCGTGGGTGGCAGGACGTTGTTTTTCAGCTACGCATGATGCGCATGCCTCCTGCCGTTCGATGGCGCAAACCATGAGTATGGGGCAAGCTGCAGGACTGGCTGCTACACTATCGCTGGATAAAGACATTTCCGCTTATGGTTTGGATATTTCAACATTACAATCAAAACTGTTAGAGACAGGAGCGCTATTGGAAGTACCAAATATGTTAGCCGATACCAGCAGGAATGGTTGGAAGTATAATTTCAGGTAGAGCTTTCAGCTATCGGCAATCAGCGATCAGGTGAAAAGGCAGAAGGCAGTAGTAAGTAGGCAGGTTGGTCAGCACCGAAGGTCAGACCATAAAATCGCAGCCGTGAAACACCCACTAGGTCTACCCGATTGATATTGCGAGCAGTTGGTGGCGACCGTGATAACCAGTTGCACGGTGGTTATTATAGTCAAAGTCCTTCGGACTTCTGTGTTAGTAACAATCATCGCTTCAGACAAAGTTTGATGGCTGAAGTCCGAAGGACTTAACTTTTCATAACTCCGGGCATAGCCCGAAGAAAACAATGTACATATGTCATCTACAAAAATCCCATTCGTGCGTACAGTATCAGGAGATATCGCTCCTGCTGAAATGGGACTTACCTACTCGCACGAACATATTGTGATTGATGAAAGTTTCCCCACCTCACATGAACCATTGTTCCTGCTGAACGATGTAGATAAAATTTCAAAAGAATTAAAAAGCTTTTATGATCATGGTGGGCGAACGGTGGTTGATACTATGCCGGCAGATTGCGGACGCAATGTGCTTAAACTCGCTGAAATTTCCCGCAGAACAGGTGTACACATTATAGCGCCCACCGGCATTCATCTTGAAAAATATTATTTACCCAATCACTGGCGGTACTCCTATACGGAAGAACAATTGACACAATTATTTATTGATGATGTGATGATAGGGATTGACGCAAATGATTATAACGGTCCTTTTGTTAATCGCACAACACATAAAGCCGGCATGATCAAACTGGCAACCGGCGACGAAAACATTACCACCCACCAGGAGAAAATATTTCGCGCTGTAGTGAACACACACCTTGAAACAGGTGTACCAATCTTAACACATACCAATTCCGGTAAACACGCCATTGACCAGGCAAATATGTTTGCAAAGCTGGGAGCACACCTGGAGCATATTGTTCTCTCACATGTTGACCGGTACCAGGATGTAGCATACAACCGGGCAGTGTTGGAAACAGGCGTAAGAGTAGAATACGACAGTGCCTTCAGGTGGAAAGAAAAAGAAAACTGGACTTATAAATTACTGGAAGCCCTTCTCCCCCATTTCCCTGATCAGATCACGATGGGAATGGATGCTGCTAAAAGCAGCTATTGGTTATCCTACGGCGGTAAGCCGGGATTGAATTTTTTTCTCACCACTTTTAAAACTGATCTGCAGCAAATGGGCTTGGGTGAGTTTTACAACAATATCTTCTTTAAAAATCCACAGCAGTTGTATTCGTTTTTTTAACCTGATATATAAAAGCAGTATATGCGGAAGTTTTTAGAGATAGAGACTTTCGTGTATTTTTGAGTTACGTGGCAATTATTTTACATCCTAAAATTACACAATGCCATTTTCAGTATACAGAATAGTTGGACTTGAAGACTTATTAAAGCGACCAAGAGTTTCGTACAAGATAAGCGAATATATTCTGAGTTTTATTGACAAAGAAATATTGAAGCCAGCCAATATACTTCAAAGCGATAAGTATGTTTATGAATTCACTCTTTCGTTTAGTTTCGGAATTCCTAAGCCTAATAAAATACTTTATAAAAGTCCTTATGCTACACACAAAAGATTATTTGTGCCTCACAAGGGGTTTACCATGTTTGAAAAGACAACGAAGAAAGTTCACTTAACATTTATTGGCGACGATATTGGACCAGACATACCACCAACTGAATATGCTTTTATTGTTTACACAATGTTGGCGGACTATCTACTTTACAACTATAAGAAACTAAAAAAGGAAACTTTTGACAATAAAAAAGAAAAGCTCGATTTGAAAAAAATTAACTCATACCCACATCCTGCACCATTTGACCAACAGAAATATGTTTTAGACGAATCAGGTTATGTGAAGGATTGGGACGACTATGTAAATAAAAGAACTGACAAGTGGATTTATTTTAAGGACGAGTACTTGAAGCATTATAGCTTTTGAACTTAAAGTTCCACCAACAGAGCTTCCCCAAGTGTGGGCAGATATTGTTAGCTTCGGCAGTAGCTTTTTTCAATCAGCAGCAGTTGCAGCAGACGAAATTCTATTTGCCAACCTGCATAAAGGCCGGTTCATTATATACCATTTCATGGACACAGAAATTAAAACGATATTTATTAAAGACTTCAATGGTGGTTCAGAAAGCGTAGCAGCTGAAAAAATTGGAGATAATACATTTCGTCTATTAGAAAACCCAGTACTTAATTGTAAAATAAACTATGGAACTGTTGTTGGTGTGGCAATAGATAACGATGGAAGATTTATAATGACCAAAATTGTTAGAGCCTCAAATTACAAGACCAGACAATTTCTTTTAGGTTCATCTGTCATTGAACATGATTTAATGACAAAAATTGGGAATCCAATAATTGAAGCGGGAGGGCATTGGGAAATTGTGATGGGCGGCATAGCTTTTATTCATACATTAAAAGATTCCGATTTTGACATTGATGCATTGTTCAAGAAAAACAATTACTACCCGACAGAAATTGTTGATGACTCCAATAACTGCATATAACATGTGGTTTCCTCCCGTTGGTCTTAAGTTTTGTAGTAGTCATCAGATTCATGTTCACTCTCAACTCAGGCTTTTCAGTTGTTGGTGAAGCCGATCACATGGCCATACACAAACACCAACAACGGCTCCAAGGTTGAATTTTAGTTCTTAACTTCAGCTAAATTAAATAATCGACAGCAGTACTGGCAGACACAATTCTAGTTCCCAACCTGCATAAAGCCCTATTCATTGCATTATATTATGAGACAACTTAAAATCGTCATACCAATCTTACTTTTTCTGACAGTCCAATATTCAGCAGTCGGGCAGTCTGACACTATAAAAATAAATGAGCTTGTCAATCAGTTATCATGGAAATCAATTTCAAAGGACTGTGTTGCAACAATGCTTATGTTGACACATGAAGACAGTACGGTAAAAGCGTTGGTAAAAATTGGAAAACCAGCGACAAACAAACTAATTGCAGCATTAGATAATACCAGCATGACCGTTATTGCACATATTATTTTGACACAAATCTGGGGCGACAATAAAAGCAAATATTATTTTTCCGAAAAGTATATTTACAAAGACTGTAATCAACTGGTCGGAACACATTACACTTATAATGGGTTGGTTTGGGAATGGTACAGTGGAAGAGAGGACGTTATCCGGCAATCTGAGGTTGACAAAATTAAAAAGTATTGGACCGCCAAACTGATTGACAAGAAAACTGTTTCAATTGACCTAGCTAAAATAGCATCAGACTTGGATAAACAAGACAACTTATTATACCCATGTAATAAAATTTATGAAAACAATGCGACAGATATAAAGTTTCAAAATTTATACATACTGCTTAACAAAAAAAGTGATGACTCTTTATTTGAAAAATTATGGAAAAAGTTTGGCAATGACTCAACTGTTAGTGTCTACGACGACTGTTTCTTTATTACATATAGCCCAGAAGGGTTGTCATTTAGATTTGAGAAAGACAGCACTTTAAGCACAATCTTTGTAGACAACTCGTATAAAGGTGAATTGCCTTACAAATTAAAATTGACAGATCTAAAACCTATTGTAGAAAATAAGATTGGCAAACCTTTTAAGTCAGGCAAATATGTTGACAATACATGGAACTGGTACAAAGACAAATCACTTTATTTGGATTTTGACAAGAAAGGTAAAATAATAAAGTTCGGCATCTCAAAAACATAATAATACAGCGCACAACATTGGCATTGCCAATAGCGGCAATTGAAGACGATCTAAATAATAAAAATAGATACAAATCAAAGTGTCTAATAAACTTGAGCAATATTATTACCAAGCCAAGGGGAACAAATGGTATCATTACTTCGCTGTTTTCTGCCGGGTGGCTTTGGCTGTTGCGTGGCTCATTTCAGGATTTGTAAAAATTAAAGGGGAACGCTTTGCTGCTGGCTTATCCCATAATCATCCATTAGGACAATATTTTGATGCCCTACTCAATACCGGCTATTATTATACATTTATTGGTACAACCCAGGTAATAGTTGCTATCCTGCTACTTATTCCACGAACTGCACTACTCGGTGCCCTTTGCAGTTTCCCTATTATACTGAATATTTGTGTACTCACCTATGCTGTGAGGTTTGAAGGCACCCGTGCTGCAACATTTATGCTATTGGCTAATGTATTTTTATTGTGCTGGGACTACAACCGGCTTAAATCTATTCTTCCTTTCAAGCAGGTTAAAACCGATGCTGATCCCATCAACGAAAAAAGAAAAAACAACAAATTCCCATACCTGTTTTTTGGAGCTGTAGTGGCTACGCTGGCAGCTGTTGTATTTTTAAACAACGTGATATACGACATCCGGCCAGGCAATGAACCGGCGGAATGTTGGAATGGATGTCCTGGCAATAGTAATCCAAAGGCTTGCGAAGCATTTTGTGACTGCATTCACAACAAAGGCAAACCGCTAAGCAAATGTTTAGAAGATTACGAAAAGGCAAAAGAAAAAAGAAAATGATAGTTTGCATACAACGCCTGGCAAATAAGCAGTTGTTAACTTCAGGTTTTTTATGCAACCCGGAGCTGTATTGTAGTTTTAATAACTTACAAAAACCAGGTGTCACCTAAACATAATGTCAAAAATATTTTACAGTACATTTTCATTTATTCAATCATTGTTATTATTAGTATTCCGGATGCTTTATATTACTGCAGCGGGAATAGCAATATTTCATTATTATTATAATCCTGTTGTGACTACGATTGTAGCTTGCATTTGTTTATTGTTTTTTGTGATAACCGGGCCCGATAAGATTATTGTATATGCAGACGGATTGAAGTATTCGGATGGCACTCTCTTTAAAATATTCAGACAAAATAAATATTACGCTATTTCAAATTTAAAATCATTTAAGATTAAAGGTGATTTTACAACCGCTGATGAACTAAACACAAAGCCTATTAGCTGGCAAACAAAACCACTTAATACAGTATTTATAGAATTCAAAGATGGAACAGTTGAAACATTCAAAACGAATATTTATAAAGACAAGTTAAATAGAGTATCTGAAGAAGTAGCAACTCTAATTGACAAAAAACAAAATAATTACAACTAATATAAACTTTTCACATACCGATGGGAATTTCTTTTTCCCTCGACATAAACTAAACAACATATGACTTACTTATCGCTCGAACCTTTTATTCCTTCGGGACCGGACTTTGAAAAATCAAAACAGCTATTTCAAGAACTGGGTTTTGAGAAAGAATGGGAAGAAGCAGGGCTCGCTGGCTTTCGCAATGGTAGCTGTAGATTTATATTACAGAAGTACGACAATAAAGCATTCGCCGAGAACCTGATGGTGTCAGTTAAAGTAAATGACATAAATGAATTCTGGGAGGAAGTAAATAAAAAAAATCTACCAGGAAAATTTGGCATCCCGCCTCTTAGACAACCAGTTGAACAGCCTTACGGCAAAGAAGTCAATCTTATTGATATAGCAGGCGTTTGCTGGCATTTCATTGAAGCGTTTTAATCTCTTTAAATGTATCCAAAATGAAATGGTTTTTATTTTGGAAACTTGCCGGTGAAGAGATACATTAAATATTCCAATTGTTTATCTCTGGTGATAAGGAAATTATTAAAAAAACGAAAGCTTTCAAACTAAAAGCTTTCGCATATTTTTGAGTTAGGCGTCATTTTAAAGCGACATCCGTAACAAAACAAACTTCTTAGACTATGGCTTGGAATAAATACTACATCATCGTTAAGTCACCAAAGTTGACAGACACAAAAGAAATTTTGACCAAATTAAATCTGACACATTATAAACCGACTGAAGAAGTGCCTTTGCATTATTCAAACAAACCTGAAACACTATTCACGGGTTTTTACAATGACAGTTTTATTGTTGTTCATCCTGACTTAGCTTTTCATTTTTTTGGTGACACACAAACCGAAACTGAGAGGCTTTTCATTGATACATTTCCTGGCAGCGAAATAGCAGCACTTGTAGAAAATAGTACAGTCGGACTTTATAGCTATGCAATCATTGACAATGGACAAAAAATTCGTATGAAAGATGGTTGCGACGGAGAAGTTTATAATGATAAAGGCGACTTCTTACCAGAAGAAAAAGAGATTCTAAGTCAAAAAATATTTCAAGACGAAGAAATTGAAGAAATGAAGGAAGAAGGTATGAGTGATGAAGAAGTTACTGCAATGATTAATCACGAAGCAAGTTGGAGAGTTCCAAACTTATTGACAAAACGGTACTTTGGCGAAACAGTTAGCTCAATTGGCACAGACAAAATAATGTTGACTAAATACGAACAATAAAAGCGAACGCACAACGGTGGGTTATATATAAATTCAGGCTGTGGCTCGGGCTGGACAAACAACTTTGAGCTTTAGATCTTAAATTCAACTTTATAATTTCAATCAGCAGCGGTTACCGGTAGACGAAATACTAATTTCTCAACCTGCATAAATCCCTGCCCATTGCCCTTAATATTAAAATGACCATGCGTTCAATTTCAGCATTTCTATTAGGAGTTTTCATCTTTGGTTGTAACTCTAAAAACTCAATAATGACAGAAAAAGAGTTTGCTCAGATATATTTAGACTCTTTAAGCAAAAAATATCCGTCAGTAAAATTCGAGTTGAACCCAGACTTGACAATTACATCGAAAAAAGGAGACTTAGATTACAAGCATTATATTGACAATGCTTTCATAGCTTACAAAGCGGAACCAGATTCTATTAATAACTTTATTAGTCGGTATGTTGCTTCGACAACGGACTTGTATCTAAACCAAAAGTCAGTTGACATTGACAATATAGTCCCAGTAATAAAACCTGTTGAATATTTAGACGAAATAAATTCTTTAAAAAAAGACGGCAAGTCATTTCCAATGGTTACTGAAAAATACAACGACCAATTAATAATCGCATATGCCGAAGATTCTAAAAACAGTATTAAGTATTTGACAGAAGATAATTTCAAGACTCTTTCAATCTCAAAGGATACATTAAAATCGATTGCGTTAAGAAATTTTGACAAAATAATACCTAACATTCAACGGCAAGGTGGCAATGGGCTATTTATGATAACCGCAGGCGGTGATTATGAAGCCAGCATAATACTGTTATCTTCAATTTGGACAAGGGAAAACTTTCCTGTTGACGGAGATTTTATTGTAGCAATTCCTAATCGAGACATGCTAATAGTTACAGGAAGCAAAAACAAAACTGGCATTACCAAAATAAAAGAGATTGTAGCAGATTCTTATAAGACGGAAAATTACCAAGTTTCTGATAAACTATTTAAATGGACAGGAAACAAATTTGAGAAATACGAATAAATACCACAGGCAACAAAAGGTTTGCCGCAAACGCCCACTGCAATTGTACGCCCCGCGTCACTGCATTCTCAACTTCCTTTATTATACTTTGACTTGTAATCAATAGGCGACATTCCTGTAACACGACTGAAAACCTCGCGAAATGCTTTGGTATCGTTATAGCCCACTTCATACATCACTTCGTTTACCGACTTCCGGGAATTCTCAAAGGCCTTTTTTGCCACTTCCATTCTTACTCTTTGCAAATAATCCAACGGAGTAAGGCTTGTTGCTTTAATAAATCTTCTGTCAAAATTCCGTCTGCCTACACCAAAATTTGACGACAGTTCTTCCATAGAAATTTTATCCTGGTAATTTTCTTCAATAAAGTTTTGAACATTTAATACTACGTCGTCATTATGTTTTTTATGCCCGTTGAAAATTGAAAATTCAGCTTGCAGATTCCTGTCTAAATCAATCTGGAAATATTTGGCACAATGAATGGCGGTTTCCCTATCATAAAATTTTTCAACCAAATACATCAATAAGTGCAGGAAAGAATAAGCACCGCCATTCGTATAAATTCCGTTTTCATCCGTTATCAGTTTATCGGTTCTCAAATCTACTTCAGGAAATGATTTTCTAAATTCATCAGCCATTGCCCAATGTGTAGAACAAATTTTGCCGGCAAGCAACCCAGTAGATGCCAACATAAAACCACCAGCGCACATACTTGCAATCTCTGCACCTTGTTTGTATTGCTTTGCAATCCAGTCAATCAACAATTGATTATTTTTTGTTGCGGTTTTGTAATCACGAACCGATGAAGCGGGAATAATTACAAGGTTAGTTTCGGCAATGTCATGTATGGTAGCATCCTGTTTTATAGAAAGAAATTCATTGCTTAGAAATTTATTTTTTGAAGCGCCCAGCAATACTATCTTAAAAATTGGTCGTTGCCCTTTCTTTTCTAAAAACTTATTTGCTTCGGTAAAAACCTGAAAGCTGCCAACAATACAGGCAACGGTACTCATTGTTGTTTGCTCATCAGGAACTAAAATGCTCAAATGTTTCATACCAAAAGTTTGTACGAAGATACAAACAACCATTGTCCAAATCAACCCTTTATATTGTCTAAATTACACACAACAAAAGTGTTTTTTGGAAATTACCTTTACAGAACTAAAATCAAAAAAAGCAACATGAAAAATTACACATACAGTTTTACAACAAAGAAATCGCCAAAAGAAGTTTTTGAATTATTGCAAAATGTTGAAGAATGGTGGTCTGGAATTTATGAAGAAACAATTACGGGCAAGAGCCAGAAACCTGGCGATGAATTTTCTTTTTCTGCAGGAGGCGGAATGCACTTTTCAAAACAAAAACTGGCTGAGTTAATCCCAAATCAAAAAATTGTGTGGCAGGTCACAGAAAGCAATCTTTCATTTTTGAAAAAACCAAAAGAATGGGAAAACACAAACATTGTTTTTGACATTTCTGAAAAAGGAAAAGACACACAGGTAACATTTACACACAAAGGTTTAGAACCAGGTATTGAATGTTACGATAGTTGCTCCAATGCGTGGGCACAATATTTATATAATCTTAAAAACAAATTAAACTAATCATGGCAAAAATGACCGTAGTTTATAATACGCCAAAAGATATTGATGCGTTTGAAAAACATTATTTTGAAGTACATATTCCTTTAGCAAAAAAGCTTCCTGGCTTAATAAGCTACGAAATAAATGATGGTGCAATTGTATCCACAACAGGACATGTTTCGTATAGAATTGCGAATTTATATTTTGAATAGATGAATGATATGAGAAATGCTTTTGCCTCGGAAATCGGGCAACAATGTGCAGTGGATAGAAAGATTTTAGCACCAGGAAAAGAAGACGTTCAAATTTATCTATATGATTCCCGCGAAGTATAAACCCGGAAAATTGACGAAATATTTAAAACAGATCTCAGCAATAGTGTTTTACTTTTCTGATTTCCTGCGCACCGTTACTAAAAACAATTAATAAGATTCAAAAAATGGAAACTAAAAATTATACATCAACCATTGTTGTTGATAAAGATGGCTTAACCGCTTTCAACGCCATAAAAAATTTCAGGGCCTGGTGGTCAGAAGAAATAGAAGGGAGCACCGGCAAATTGGGCGAAACATTTTTTTATCATTATAAAGACGTTCATTTATGCAAATTGAAATTGATGGAAGAAGTTCCAGGCAAAAGGTTGGTTTACCTGGTAACAGACAATGAATTTAATTTTACCAAAGACAAAACAGAATGGATTAATACCAAACTGATTTTTGATTTGTTTCAAGAAGGAAATAAAACCCAAATTATATTTACACACGAAGGTTTAACACCAGAATATGAATGTTACAATGTTTGTAATGACGCCTGGACAAGTTATATACAAGGCAGTTTAAAAAACTATATAGAAACAGGAAAAGGCAAACCAAATGGTAAAGAAGGTGGACTGAATGCTGAATTAGTTGAAAAGTGGGGACTCCCGGATAAATAAAACAATTGCGGTAACAAGGTATCAGCATCATAGCAGCTTGATGCACAAAAGCTCAACAGTATTACTACTATTGAGCTTTTGTGCTATATTGGACTGACATATTTTTGAGTGATAAAATATTTCAGGCAAGCTTTGCTCAGAAGTAACCTAATTTAACAAACTATGAAAGAAAACAAATTGCTTCGAATGGACAATATAGGCATCGTAGTGCAATCCCTTGATGATGCCATCGCTTTTTTCACGGCGATAGGGCTGAAACTGGAAGGGCGGGCTATGGTGGAAGGAGAATGGGCTGGTCGTGTAACAGGTCTTGGCAACCAGTCTGTAGAAATTGCGATGATGGTTACACCTGATGGACACAGCCGGCTGGAACTTTCCCGGTTTCTTACACCTCCTACTATTGCAGACCACCGCACTGCTCCTGTAAATTCGCTTGGTTATTTACGAGCTATGTTTACGGTTAAGGATATTGATGAGATGGTATCGAGGTTGATAAAACACGGAGCTCAATTGGTTGGTGAAGTGGTTCAGTATGAAAATGCATACCGACTCTGTTATATTCGCGGAACCGAAGGATTGCTTGTAGGGCTGGCGGAAGAACTTAATAAGAAATGAATAGCAGAGGCTAATAAAAAGCTACATCATTGTAAAAAAATATTCAACAATAAAAAACAGTATTAGGTATGAGAAAAATAATTTCATTTATGCACATATCGCTCGACGGTTTTGTAGCAGGACCAAATGGAGAAATGGACTGGATTAAAGTAGACGAAGAAATTTTTGATTATGTAGGTAAGCGTATAGGCGAAGGTGATACTGCTTTATATGGACGGGTAACGTACGAAATGATGGAAGGTTACTGGCCTACCGCAGGAGATCAGCCCAATGCAAGCAAACACGACATCGAACATTCGAAGTGGTACGCCCAGGTACACAAAGTTGTTTTATCAACAACAATGAAAGACGCTGAGTTGAATAACACAACCATTATCAGCGATAACATTGCTGATAGTATACATAAAATAAAACAAATATCAGGACCAGACATCGCAGTTTTTGGCAGCCCTACGGCAACCCATGCACTCATTCAATTGGGCTTGATTGACGGCTATTGGTTATTTGTTAATCCTGTTGTTTTGGGCAAAGGCATTCCATTGTTTACAGACATTAAAAACAAAATAAAACTAACGTTATTGAATAGCCGGCAATTTACCTGCGGGGTAACCGAGCTGAACTACATAGTAGACAGATCATAATAACGAACCGCTGACAACGAAACTTACTGTAACAGGAGAAAGCATTTTTTCCAGTAAAACTAATGTATGAACTTATTTTACAGGTGCGCTTTTTGTATAACATTGTTATTCACAACATGTATTGCCCGCTCACAGGGCACTCATCAAAAACAATTTTTGATATACAATGCGCAGATCGTAGATGTTGTAACAGGTAAAATAAAAGACCAACATGCCCTGCTGATAAAGGATCATCAAATAAAGGCAATAGGAGATTTCAACCATTTGAGCAATGGCATACCGGCATCGCAACAATTAAACGCGAACAATAAGTTTATCATTCCTGGTCTTTGGGATATGCACATACACCTGGAAGCCCAGGAACTGGAGGAAGACAATCATGCCCTGTTACCATTATTCATTGCTTTTGGCATTACAACCGTGAGAGATTGTGCCAGCGATTTAGGAGAGACTGTACTAAAATGGAGAGATGAAATCAATAAAGGACAATTGTTTGGCCCGACGTTGTTTACTGCAGGATTAAAACTGGAAGGCAAGAATTCATCATGGAAAGGCGATCTTGAAATTGAAAATGAAACCGAGTTAAACCAGATGTTGGATAAGCTGGATGGCTGGCATCCGGATTTTATCAAGATTACAGATAATAAACTGCATGGTGAACTCTTTCTGAAAAGCATCCAGGCAGCACACAAGCGGGGTTATCTCGTGTCGGGTCATGTGCCATTGGACCTGACTATTGCTGAAATGGTGGATGCCGGTTTTTCGAGTGTGGAGCATGCCGGATACCTGCTCCGGTTGGGATACGAAGAGCAGGAGATTGTGCAACAATTGAAAGATGGAAAAATAACCAACGCACAAGCGAATGCGATGTACCAGGGAACTTTTGATCAGCAAAAAGCAGACCTCAATTATAAAAAATTAGGCAGCAAAGGGCTGTATGTAACGCCTACCTATATTGGTGGACGACAGACAGCCTACCTGGATGAGGATAACCATCTGCAGGATAGTATGATTACTAAATATCTAACAAAGGCATACACTGCCACTTACCTGAAGCGGGTGGACCAGATAAAAAATGAAACGGCTGAACAAATGAGTGAACGAAAAAGAAAATATACATTCAATATTTCGCAGCTCACCCATTTTCAAAACGCAGGGATAACGATACTCGCCGGCAGTGACGGAGCGGTGTTGAACACATTGGTGTACCCCGCCCAATCGCTTATTGAGGAGCTTGGGATATTCCAGGAAGCCGGTTTAAAACCTATTGATATCCTCCGTGCAGCAACCATCAATGGAGCAAGGTTTCTGCGAAAAGATAAAACAATGGGATCGATAGATCCAGGAAAGCAGGCAGACCTTGTACTACTTGACAATAACCCACTGGAGAATATCCATGCCACCAACCGCATAACCGGGGTATTCACAAAAGGCAGATACCTGGGCAGACAAGACCTGGATAAAATATTAAGCGATGTGCGGGATGCCAAAATAAGACTTGATAAAACGAGAGAGAAATAATCTGATTTTTAAGCGCATAATAGAATATCCAGGCGGGCGCGAAAACTCAACGTAGTTGTATATATTTTCCTGTCGATATTGCCAATTAATTTTTTGTATTTTTAATAAGAATTTATGGCGGTCAGAGGCATTTCAAATTCCGCAACAAACGCAACTCCTTCAGCACTGCTAGAAATTTGTTTGATGCTTCCCAATCATTAAATGAAAAGACAAACTATCATTTATGAGACAAATACTTTTAATGCTAACATTTTTTTTTGCATTGCTTATTTCTTCTTGTCGCAAAGACACGGCAAACTCTAATGCAGATGTTATTGGCAATTGGATCTGGAAGTCATCGTCATCCTCAAATGGCGTTCAAATGTTCTCAACAGACACCACTAAAATCTTTTCCCTTCAATTTAAATATGACAATACTTTCGTTAATCAAGCCTATTGCATTATTGGTGGCCCAACAGAAGGAAATTATCAAATTCAACATTTGAATGATGACAGAATATTAATACTAAAGACTAATAATATAAGACCCGACACTTTGAAAATATCTGTTGCGGATAATAAACTGACACTTACCGAAACAAATAATGGATATTCCTGGTATCATTATTTTAAAAATGATTGACAAATAAATTGAAGCATTTCTAATGTAGTGTTTACTGCAACTCGTAGGCTGCAAACCTTAACTTAAACCGCATGGCATTTTCTAGAAAAAAATCAAGGACAGTTTTAATTGACAACATTAAATATTGTTGGTTAGTTGGATCCAATGATGGATACAATGTTTTTGTAGCTCAAAAGGAAGTAGGTACCGGACGCAAAATTGAAGTTTACTTTGAAACTGACATTAATTCTTATTGGGTTGAGTTTCTAAATGTTGACAAGTTAAATTTAAAGATTATCAAGCCTAAAGATTCAGAAACAATAATTAGACAAGCTTTGCAACTTGGTTGGAATCCTGAACAAAAAGGGAGTCCATTAGTATATGATTTAATTGACAACAGGGTTGTAAAAAGAGAAAGAATATAGCTAAAAAATATTTTCTATTGGTAGATGTCTCAACCATCAAAAAACTGATCTTTACAAATATTACCAAGTTAGCGAAGACACCAATCTTCAGAAAAAAACATGCGCATCACCATTACTCTTATTGCTCTTTCTACGACGTTAACTATTTCTGCTCAGTCTTTGAACGATTACTTCAAGAAACAAGATAGCTTGGTTAAAGAGATTCAGATTTTTAAGAGTAAGAATGATCCTTCAATTTTAGCTGTGATTGCTGCTACAGAACCTGACTGGTGGGAAACTTTGGCAATAGTGAAAGTAAAAAGCGATAATATATTATGGCAAGCTTCCTTCGATTCTTTACCGGGCGAACAATCTATCCGGTCAGTCAAACAAATAAAGTTAAACGGTTTTACCGGGCTCTTTTTTCAAGTGTACGGTCAAACGCATATGGGAAATGGTTTTTATTATCTATACCAACTGCAGGGAAAGAAAATGATATTAAAAGCTTGCACCAGGGCAGTTGACAGACATCAGGACGGTAGCTATAAAATAAATGGAGACTGGCGGGAGTATGACCGGATATTTACAAATGATACATTGACCGTTCATTATCAGGATGTAAACGGTGACGGATACGACGATATAAAACTTACCGGATATATAGAAATACGCTATGATGAAAAGAAAGTAAAATCATTTTCGGGTCAAAAGGTTCTTGTTTTCAATAAACAAAAAAACACATTTATAGAAGATAGAACTCAAAGAAGAGGGTTTGAAAAAGACGATAATTGACATTCCTCCAATCAGAAGTGGTTTAGGAAGTTTTATCCGGGCAATTCAATATACATTAATTTGTTCCGAGGTTCTCGCCGTTGTTGATGTTGCGCATAAGCTTTTGTGCATTAGCTTCACCAACAGCACTTTGGTTTTAGATTTTATAATGGCTTTTGCAAATGACAGCAAGCACTTTAACAACCAAATTCTTCAAGGTTAAATGACAAGACTTATTAATGCGCTTTTATTTTGCTACATCTTAGTGGGACTTATCTCCTGTGTTTCTACAAAAAATATTGCCGGTACCTATGGAACGAACTTTGCCAGCATGGGATTTTTTGGAACAACAGTAAAATTAAAACCCGACAGCAGTCTGGAATACATCTTTGGTGGAGATATGATTCATCATCATATAACCGGACACTACAAAATTTATGACCATAAGGTTTACATGGTTTTTGAAAAAGAAATATTAGACTCAAATTTTGCCCGGGGTTCGTTATTTACAGACACTCTATATAAAACCATTTATAAAGGAGATACAATAGTTTACCAAAGTTTTTTTTACATTGGACACCACAAACTTTTTTTTACGCATGCATCCACTGGCAAAAAAGTTACAAAAGCTACACGCTACAGCAAGCGAAAAAAGTATTTATTTTTTGGTACGCATTATTACAAACACTGTTGGTATTTAAAACGCAGAAGTTAAAGCTTATCTCCTAAACATATGATTTCTTAGCGCAACCATACCTACTCTACTCTATTTCTTCACATTTTAATTCCCGTAACAAAAATATTTCCCAAAAAATTTGCGCAACCAGATAATTGCACTTATATTTGCAACCACATAGTTGCAAAATAATATTGTATGGAAACCCGGAGAGATATTTTTCAGGCTATTGCCGACCCGACAAGAAGAGCCATTGTTGCATTGATTGCCATGCATGCCATGACACCCAATGCGCTTGCTGAACATTTTCACACCAGCAGGCAGGCGGTATCGAAACATATTAAGATACTAACAGAGTGCGACCTGGTAAAACAGGAACAGCAGGGCAGGGAAATTTATTATTCACTTGAAATGGAGAAAATGAAAGAGATAGATAAATGGTTAGACCAGGTAAGAAAAGCCTGGGAAACACAATTCAATCAGTTAGACAAAGTATTATTAAACATGGCTGCTAACAGGCAGGCAATTAAAAAACAAAAAAAATGAGTAACAATCTGCTATTTGACTTTACGGTAGACAAACCGGCAAAAACAGTGCACATCACCAGGGAATTTGCAGCCGATATTGATTTGGTATGGGATGCTTTTACCAAAGCCGAATATCTTGATCAATGGGTGGCACCCAAACCCTTAACAGCCAAAACAAAATACATGGATTTTAAAGTGGGCGGCAAAAGATTTTACGCGATGATAATGCCAGACGGACAGGAGCGTTGGGCGCTCCAGGAATACAAATCCATTACGCCGAAAACCAATTTTAAATTGTTCAATGTTTTTGCAGATGCAGATGAAAAACCTGAACAGTATGGCTCTGATTGGGATTATACTTTCATTGAGCAAGGAGAAAAGACAACAGTAAAGATCACTATCTATAACGAATCACGTGAGCGGCTGGAAATGATCCTGGATGGCTTTACAAAAGGAATGACAGCGTCGTTGATTAACCTCGATGAATTGTTGGCAACTTTATCGAAAAAATAATAGATCACAAAATTTACAAACCTATCTGCGGCAAGCTTGCCGCAGATAGGTTTTACTATAACGAATCAGAATAAGTATGAACGTACAAAAACAAATCGAAGCATATATTACCAGTCAGCCGGAATCCAAACGCACTGACATGCAGGAGTTACATCGCATCATACTGCAACTAATGCCAGGATGTAAATTATGGTTCCTGGATGGCAAAGATAGTAGCAATAAAACGGTATCTAATCCTAATATAGGTTATGGATCATATACCATGCAATATGCAGATGCCCAAAAAAACAAGGAGTTTTATCAAATTGGTTTAAGTGCCAACACAACCGGCATCTCTGTATATATTATGGGTTTAAAAGATAAAACCTACCTGGCCAATACATATGGAAAAAAGATAGGCAAGGCAAGCGTAACAGGGTATTGTATTAAATTCAAAACATTAAAGGATATCAACCTTGATGTATTGAAAGCAGCTATACAATATGGAGTGGAGGCTACTAAATAAGAGAAATGATATATGTTTTAAACTTCGAAAAAAAATCGGGTTAGAAGTAACACAATGTATTTCGTCGCCAGAGGCGACAACAACACCGTATGAAGCGAGCCTGCCGGACGGCAGTCAGGGACGCCGCGCACAGCTAAATTCTTAGGTTTTCTTCAGCTGTTGGTGAAGTTCCTTCACTTGGACAGTCACAAAACACCAACAACGGCTCTAACCATCGCCGAGGCTCGTGTCTCACGAGCCTGAGCAAGAGGAGGCAACTTGTAAATCATGTAAGAATTTTTTCACGTTTTCCTTACTAAAAAACAAGATGCGTGAGACACGCACCTTGGCAATTGTAGGAAAATTATATTTTGAATATAAACCGCCTCTTACAATTCTCTTATCCAGATGTTCCGGAAACTAACTTCACTCCCATGTCCCTGCAATTTAATAGCTGCTTTATCATGCAGTTCATAGTGTGGAATACCTATATACTCTATCGTTCCCTGGATCTCAAAATGATTCAGTGTTAAGATACCATTATGCACTACAGTAATATAAGCCGGCTGTTCAACACTACCATTGTAGCGAAATTTTGGAGCTGTATAATAAATATCAAATATATTCCACTCACCCGGCTTGCTGGATGCATTTGCCATTGGAATTACCTGTTTATAAATACTTCCGATTTGGCCATTTGCATAGAGCGGCGTTTCATTATTATACGAATCGAAGATCTGTACCTCATAGCGTTCCTGTAAAAACACACCACTATTGCCGGCATTATTGTGATCGGCACTGTTTTTAGCATCTGCCGGAATTTTAAATTCAACATGCAACTGGCAATCACCAAATTTTTGTTTGGTTTGAATATCGCCTGTTCCTGGTTTAAAAGTCATGGCGCCATCCTGCAATTTCCACTGGCAGGCACTTTTGTCTTTTGACATTATCCAATTATCCAGGCTTTTTCCATCAAAAAGAACAATGGCATCTGATGGAGGTGCAGTACCTATACCCGGTGTAACAATTTTGGGTAAAGGGCCTGCAACTTCCGTGGACGCAGGCTTGGTAAAATCTTTTTCAAAAACATTCTGCGCTTTTGCAATAGAACAAAAACAAAATACCAGTAGGGCAAGCAATAATTTTTTCATACAATGTCTTGTGTTTTACTTCTAAATATTGAGAAAGTTAAACCCGGGTTATTCAACCCGGGTTTATAATGATCGTGCATACACATGCTTTATATCTTTCCTGCCATTCACCAGGCATATTTAATACCCAGGATTTTGCTGCAGCTTCGGATTTTTTTCCATGGTGCTCAATGGAATCGGAAGCCGGTAATTTTTATCGTTGGTTATATCAAAGGATTGAGGTACCACATTAAAATAGTCGTAAGTAATTTGTCCGGTGCCGGTATTTAATGAAGGCTCAACACCACGAACAAAGCCCTGTAACTTATTTCCTATTTTCCACCTGGTAATATCTGTATAGCGTTTATCTTCAAAAGCCAGCTCTACTCTTCTTTCATTCCGGATGATATCACGCATTTGCTCCTTGCTCACTGCACCATAGGTATCCTGGATAGTAGGAATGCTTACATCTGTTCTTTGCCTAATTTTATTAATAGCATCTAATACCGATGCATCCGGACCAACCGCTTCATTCTGTGCTTCAGCATAACCCAGCAGTACATCAGCATAACGGATCAGCGGCCAATCTCCGAGGTTTTTCTTTCCTTTAGGTCGTTCGAGCAAACCATTTATTCTTTCATCATATGTTTTACGTATATAGTATCCCGTTGGCGTAACCCATGAAGTACGGGCACGATCAACAGCGTTGTAAGGATCTCCTTTTCTTGTGTAGATATTCCCGTCTCTGAAAGGCGCTCCATCGTATATGATCGATTCATAAAACCTGGGCTCTCTGTTTGCATAAGGATGAGCAGGGTCATAGAGTGAAGACTCTGTAATGGTCTTACCATCTTTCATACGGTAGGCATCCACCAGGTCCTGCGTGGGTGTAGATTCAACAATAGAATAATTTACAACGCCGAATGGTTGTATAATGGCATTGGCTGGTCCGAAAAGATCTTCCAAGAAACGGGTATCCTGGTCTTCATTTGCTAATGGATACCTGATCACGTAAGGTAGAATCATTTCACTATTGTGATTATTGTCTTCAATGAAGAGCCCATGGAAATAAGGAGTGAGTTGATATTTTGCCAGATCAATTACCTGCTTGTAACTGGCAGCAGCTTTTGCCCATAAGTCTGTACTACCGTCGGGATTACTCAGGGGACTTGCACCGAGCAACTCAATATATCCCTTCAATGCAAGGGCAGCGCCCTTTGTTATTCTTCCCCATTCCGGTTGATCTACAGGCAGCGAGTCTGCAGCTTCCTGGCAATCTTTACTAATAAAAGCAACGGTTGCCTGTGCAGTTGCCCGCTCACGGAATATCGCATCGCCCTGGGTTTTAATATCCAATGGTTCATCCATCAACGGCAGTCCGCCATAATATTTAAACGTGGTCATATAAAACCATGCCCGCAAAAACTTGGCTTCGGCTACACGCTCTGCTTTATATTCACTGGTCAATGCTTCAGATTCCCTTACTTTTTGTATAAACACGTTGCACTTTCTGATATAAACAAAATTGGTGTCCCAATACCAGTCATTTACTGCATCATATCTTTTAATAGTAAATAATGTATTACTGGGAGACATGGTACCACTCCGTACTATTTCCGCCTGTCCCTGCCAGGTTTGCGTATTGATGCAATTGTCTGTCCAACTTTCACTCCACCACCCTGTGGTTCTGTAAGGAGGTAAATAGCCATAAATATCGTTCAGAAATAAATCGGCTACTGAAGGGTTATCCCATACAGCATCTTCACTTACGCGGTCCTGTGGTTCAATATCCAGCCATTTTTTCGAGCAGGAAGAAAGCAATAAGATAAAAGCAAGTACAACTATGGTAAGTCGTTGGTTTATTATTGATTTAATATTTTTCATCATTCAGGTATTTAAAATGAAAGACTAAGACCAAAAGAAACAGACTTCTGGTTGGCAAACCTATAAGCACCACCTGCTGCAGATTCAGGATCTGAGTTCAGGTATTCAGCAGTCCAGGTAAACAGGTTTTGACCAGACACATAAAAACGCAGATTCGACATCCTGACTTTCTTTAATAAACTCTCAGGAATGGTATAGCCAACATTAAAGCCTTTGAGCCTGATATAGGTATTATTCCTCATGGTGAGCGTGGAAGTGCGGAAGTTATTAGGCAGGCTGAGATAAGACCACCGCGGAAATTTGGCATCAGTATTTTCAGGCGTCCAGTGATCCAACGCTTCTACTTGCGTATTACCATTGGAGTTTCCAGGCGCTCCACCACCGGCAGCCCCCGGTCTGTTAACACTCATTAAAGTAGCACCCTGCACCAGTGCACTGATATCAAAACCTTTCCATGACACTGCTACGTTTAAACCGAAAATACATTCAGGAAAATTCGGATGACCTATTTTCTTTTCGTCGGTAGCATCAACAATGCCATCTCCGTTAAGATCAGCATACTTTACATCTCCAACGGTATAGCTGCCAAATTTCTGTACAGGCGATTTATCAATTTCTTCCTGTGATTGGAAATAGCCCAATGCTACCTGGCCATACTGTGCGCCTAACTGGTTGCCTGTGCGGCGACGGTTAGGATCGTTATACGTTGCAGGATTCTCGAAAACCCTCAAGAGTTTATTTCTGGCATATGAAAAATTACCAGCTACATCAAATACAATTCCATTGGCGAGTGTTTTCCTGGTACCCAATGTGAATTCAAAACCGCGGTTTGACATTTTGCCTGCATTTTCCTGCGGTAAGGTAATACCGTATTCTGCAGGAATGGTAACATCCGGAGTGAGCAACATGTTATCGCGTACCTGGTAAAAATAATCAGCTGTAAAAGATAATAGTCCATTCCACAATACAAGGTCAAGCCCTATATCAGTTTGCCTTTGCTTTTCCCACGTAATAGCTGTATTGGCAGGAGAGCGCTCATACAAACCTGTGCCCAACTGGCCACCGAGACGATAGATTTCATTAGAGATACCGTAAGTACTCAAATACTGGTAAGGACCACCCGCAAGATTTCCTCCCATACCCCATGAACCACGCAGCTTGAGCTCATTGATCCAGGGATACTGATTTTTAACAAACTGCTCCTGCCCAATTCTCCATGCTGCAGAAACAGCAGGAAAATAACCAGTCCTGAACCCGGGAGCGAAATAATAATGCTCATCACGCCTTCCTGAAAAGCCAACCATGTATTTATCCTTGTACCTATAGTCTACTTTTGCAACCAACCCTCTCTGGCGTGCCTGAGTGGCTGTACCACCATTACCTATATCTGTTTGCACAGAACTACCCATGTCAAGCGTTGGTATAAGGATGCTGTAATTCTTTTTTGTAGCGTAAAAGTTCTTACTGTTTACATCTCGTAGCTCAGCTACTATTAATGCAGAGATCGAATGATCTCCAAAAGTACGGTCATAGTTCAGGAAACCCTGGGCTGTAATGGTATTAGAGCGTGCATAGTCTTGAGCGAAACTTGGTTTTGATGTGGGAATTCGCTTGGTATATACAGCAGGCGTTACGGTATTGTCTACATCCCAATAGATAGGATCCTGGCTCCAGGCTTCACCAAATATGTTGAGGGTTTGATAGTTGAATACACCTTTTATACTAAGGCCTTTTATACCCAGTTTCTGTTCAAGTGCCACAGAGTACAGGTTGTTATCTGATTTATCTGTACTCTGTCCGGAAGTATATATACGACCAGCCGGATTAAAATCAAATCGGCCTCTTGCCCAATATCCTGGTGTATTAGGATACCAGATGGCATCATCAGGTGCTATTTCATACATGCGTCCGTAAATGCCAAACACATCTGTGATCTGTCCACCGAATGAAGGCCATTTTCTGATACCGCGATCCATCCTCAACCCAAAAGATACTTTCAGATTTTTATTAAGGTCCGCATCCAGGTTTAATACACCGAAATATCTTTGAAAATTTTCAGTAGGAATCATTGAAGCCTGGCTGAAGTAACCAAGGCTTGCATAGTAACTAATCTTGTCCGATCCTCCTCTAATTGAAAAATTTTGATTACTCATTGGGTAATCATGCCTGATAACATCGTGCAGGTTATTACTATTAAAGTATTTATCGTAATTGCCACTTGGGTCACCTACAGATACTTTGCGATATTCTTCCAGCTCACTTTCCGACCAGGGCACATTGTTATCGCCCGGATGATCATTCAAATAAATTTCATTCTGCATCAATGCTTGTTGGTACGAATTGAGGGTCTTTGTTAAGTATACAGGATTTTGAAAACCTATATTAGCATTATAGGTAAGTTTGGTTGAGTTCTTAACACCTCTTTTAGTAGTAATTAAAATTACCCCATTGGCGGCAGCTAATCCATAAGGTGCAGAAGCAGCGGCATCCTTCAACACAGAAATATCTTCTATATCATCAGAATTTACGCTGCTCATCACCCCGGGAATTCCATCAATAATAATCAGCGGAGCCGAATTACCTAATGTGTTCTGACCTCTTACACGGATGGTGGTTTCATCCAACCCCGATTCTCCACTGGTTTGATAAGATAAAATACCTGTAACTCTACCACTCAGTTTATTAGCGATGTTTGGCACCGCTTCAACCAGTTTATCTCCTTTAATGGCACTTATAGAAGTGGTGAGCGTTGCCTTCCTTGTTTTATTACCATATCCTACTACCACTACGCCAGCCAATCCGGAAGAGTTTTCTTCCAAAATCACATTAAATTCACTTTGATTGCCTACCGTAACAGATTTCTCGGTAAAGCCAACGTAGCTGAATATTAAAACAGATTTACTGTTGGGAACATCGAGTGAAAATTTTCCATTCGCGTCGGTAACAGTTCCGATTTGTGAATTTTTCACTTTCACGCTTACTGATGCAAGCGGATCCTGTCCGGAAGTTCTCACTGTTCCGGAAATTTTTTGGGTCTGCGCCTGCACAGTGCTGATAGAAAAAAGCAACAGGAGCACGGGAATCAAAAAGAAATACCTCGCTGGATTCCATAGCCCGCAGCATGTCTCAGGTAATTTGAACTTTTTGTGCATGATCGTTAGTTTAGTTATTAAAAATTTTTGATGCTATTGTGTGGTTGATTTTACTACTGGTGAATAAAATGAGGCGGATAACCCGGAGTTGATTTTTTTTACTACAGTTTCTTATCGTTTTGTAATAAAAAGGAAACAACATCAGCTATGTCCTGCTTAGTTACCGGCATATATTGTGGCGGCGGCATAATCGTCATTTTATTTAATTGCTTTCTGGTTTCAATTTGCGAAGCTTCAATGATGTATTGCCTTCCGTAGGTATCCATTACCGTTATTACTGACCCGCCTGATTGAAGTATGCCATAAACAACAGCACCATTTTTGAGCACTACAAGCCATGGCTCCAATCCGAAGGCTATGCCTGAGGCAGGGTTTGCAATGGCATCGGCTATCACCTTTTTATCAAACCGGGCTTGTATATTGGTAAGGTCAGGGCCAATTTCCTGCCCCGTGCTACCAACTTTGTGGCATACAACACATTTTGCAAGAAAAACTCCTTTACCACGGTCGGCATTGGACGCCAGTCCGGCAATTTCATCTACCTGGTAAGCACTATCGGGTGAAGCAAAATAATGTGCCATCAGTACTTTTACATTTCTGTCATCTTCTTTAAGCATTTGTGCGCTCAGACTATGTGAAATGGTATCCGGCAACTGATGGTTTATAAATAAATAAAGCAAATGAAGTTTACCTGCAGCAGTTTGCGCCAGTGTCGATGCACTTTTCATTCTGGCACCCAGCGCCAGTGTAGTATCAGCAACCTGCCGGCTGGCTTGCAGCATATCGGGATGCGCTTCCGGCACCATGTCTACCGGTGATGCCCAGTTTTTTAAATAGGCGGCCCAGCTATTTGTTTTACGAAACACCAGCCACCATTTCACCATCCGGTTGATGTCGTCCGCAGAATGATCCTGCAGGTGAAGCATGGCCGTAGCAGCTTCCTGCGTAGGGATAAACGCTAACGCTACCAATGCTTTTTTCCGATCTTCAAGAGAAAGCTTACCTGATGATGCTCTTTTTTCTAATGCAGGCGCAGCTGCAGATGGATGTATTTCCCAAACAATAGATGCGAGCGATTCTGACCAGCTATCCGGATCCTGTGCTTTAAAATGATTTAACAGATCAGGATAAAATGCATCTTCCTTGCCTTGCAATGCAATGCCTAATGCATTTAAATAAGTACGATCCTTGCCATCAAATCCGTCTATCAATGTTAGTATAATGGCTTTACTTTTATCGAGGGGCACATCTCTCATAGCAATAGCTACTTCACGCCGCACTGCGGCTGATTTGTCCTTCGCTAAGCCATCTGCATACAACAACAAGTGTGCAGCATCTGCTTGCCTCAATGCGCGGAAAGCAGTAATTCTTATATCCGGATCATTATCATGCAATAGCGCTACAACTTCTTTAATCCCCTGTTCTCCGAGTTGAGAGAGAAGCCAAACGGCTCTTGCCCGGTGATAAGGATTTTCATCAGATAATATCTTCTTTATGTCAGGAAGCACTTTACTTCCCTGCGCTTTCAATAATTCAAACCCCTGGTTGCGTACATTAATAGCAGGGTTCAGCAATGCATCAATTTGACCAGTGGTACTTTTTAAATCGATAATAGGTATTGCAAGCTTTTTATTTTTGGGAGCAATTCTGTAGATCCGGCCATTACCTTTTTTATCCAACATCTGGTGTCCACCCACCACAGGATCAAACCAATCTGCTACATAAATGGCGCCGTCTATACCAATCTCTACATCACTGGGGCGAAACCATTTGGTTTCATTCACAGAATCTATGTCATTCCAGCGGTAGTGCTCATTATCCTTATTAACCGAAGCAATAAAGGAAGTTCTGCCTGAGAAATTATAACCGGCGCCGTGTGGTTTGGGATGATAACCAAATACAGTATTGCGCCCGGCATCACAGGTTAACAATAGCCCTCTATTGGCTGTACCTAATGCATCACCTTCATTAACCACTATTCCTGTTGGAGCTCCTGCACCATACATATCTCCTACTGGCTGCACGCCGGGATCTTCCTGGTGCCAATGGGCGGTAGGAATACTTTGCCCTGGCCGCCTGTCTGCCTGCCATGTCCGCTCGCCGGTGGCGCTGAAATATCCCGCACTACCACCTTCCATCACCCAGCTCGTTCTGCAGCCGTCTACTTCATCGTCATTATCACTCTGCCATAAATTACCATAGGAGTCTACTGCCACTTCGTATGAATTGCGGAAATTATGAGCGAGCACTTTTAATCCGGTTCCATCCGGGTTCACGCTGAAAGCAACGCCTCCCGTCCATATTTTTCCATCATCACTTTTCATTGCCGGCGTATTCTCTCTGTTATAAGGAGTACCGCCGGTGTATACACTGCCGGCTCGTAATGTAAATCCGGCTTTATCTTTTACTATATGAGGACCTGCATTTCCCGTAATAAAATACAGTCTCCCGTCTGGCCCGGCAGTGCCTGTATGCAAGCCATGATCATGATCTTTACCACCGAAGCCTGTGAGAAAAATTTCTTTTTTATCCGGCTTGTCATCTCCATTTTCATCGGTATACACAATAATGTTAGGAGAACAGGAAACAATTACTTTATTACCAATAACCGAAATGCCTAATGGCGCCACCAGGTCCTTATCCTGTACAAAAACTTTTGAGGTATCTGCCTTACCATCACCATTGGTATCTTCTAATATCATTACCCTGTCTCCTTCCGGGTGAAGCAGGTATTTAGTAGTATCATGATTAAAATCGCGGTAATCTACCGCTTCAGTCACCCAAACACGTCCCTTGATATCTACATCTATATTAGTGGGATTATAGAACATCGGAGATTCTGCCCACACGGTAGCTTCCAGTTCATCGGGAACAAATAATAATGGTGCTGTTGTTGTTTTTTCTTTATCAGATGTGCAGGAAAGAAAAGTCAATAAGAAAAGCAGGATTAAATAATAATTGTTTCGGCAAGAAGTCATTTTATGGCATATTTAAAGGGATGAAAACGCACTATACAACATCACTCTTGAAAGTAAAAATGATGATGTATTAAAAAAGCAACGGACTTACATAGTATCAGCAATCTGAAAAATTAATTAAGGAGCGCACTGCACTTTGCACAACAATTCAACGCAATCTTTTCCCTGGCGGCTTGCTCCATTGCTTTCAGGAGACCAGCCACAAACACTAATCTTACATTTCATTGTAGTCGGGAATGGAATTACGCTGAGAAATTTTTAATAGGGTGGATGTAAATAAGCACGCTCTTTTAATAATTATTTTCCGATAAAATTATCTGTAACAAATATAAAATGGTAAACGCCCTAGGGCTGATACTTTTTCACCAATTCGTGCAAATATTTTGCTTTTGCCCTGTCTGGGCATTCTACACATTGTGCAGTTTAATACGTTTGATTCACACAAATGAAGGCGTTGATTCTTTTATCTTACTTAAAATAATACTTCACTAACGGTGATGAACCCCTTGGCAGTAGCGTATTGATGTATAAAAAGATATAATATTAAATATTGATACTTTCCACGCATTTGAATTCATACATTTTTACTTTACTGAATGTTCAAAATTTTTTTAACTTCGAAAGTAACGAGCATAAAAAAGTACGCGGGAAAAGAAGAAACATTTCGCTTTGTAAATATTTTTTCAATTCAAAAATCAATTGGCAATAAAGTAAGTTGTTGAGTTGAATAAAAAGCCGGTATGTTTATTTTGTTATTGACTGTACTAATACTTGAAATATGAAGCCACGGCAGGAAAAATTAATCTTGGATCTGATATACTCCTTTGTAGTACAAAAAGACGTTTATCCATATTACCCTACTCCGTGGCATTACCATCCGGAGTATGAACTGGTATTGGTTTTAAAAAGTACCGGGCAGAGAACAGTGGGTGATAGTGTGGAAAGATTTTCTGATGGCGATTTGGTTTTCCTTGGGCCTAATCTACCTCATGCTTATCAAAATGATCCTGTGTATTATCAGAAAAATTCAAAACTAACAGCAGAAGCTATTGTTATACATTTTAAAGAAGATTTTTTAGGCAAAGATTTCTTTAATCTTCCGGAGATGATATACGTAAATCAGCTTTTTGATAAAGCCAGGCTCGGCGTAAAAGTGCTGGGCGATACCCGTGATAAGATTGCAGACATGATGCAGGAAATGCATGCCTCAACCGGGCACAGGCGCATCATTCTTTTGCTTAGTATTTTCGAAATGCTTTCTGTTTCAAACGAAACCCGGCTTTTAGCCAATTCTGGTTTTGTACAGCAATCTGCTGTTTCTGCTGACGACCGGCTGGCAAAAGTGCATGAATACATTATGGAAAATTTTAAAAAAGATATTTCATTGGTTGATGCCGCCAAAGTGGCTAATATGTCGGTGCCCAGCTTTTGCCGGTTTTTCAAAGCCTGCACAAGAAAAGGTTTTTCCACTTTTTTGAATGAGGTACGAATAGGGTATGCACGTAAACTATTGCTGGAAGACAGGTATAACATTGCTCAAAACTGCTATGAGAGCGGATTTAAGAATATGTCGAATTTTAACCGGCAGTTCAAAAAATATACAGGTGAATCTCCATCACATTATAAGCAGCGGGTATCTCAATCTATTAATGCCGCTCAATACGAC
Source organism: Agriterribacter sp. (assembly GCA_047600465.1). GTDB lineage: Bacteria > Bacteroidota > Bacteroidia > Chitinophagales > Chitinophagaceae > Agriterribacter. The sequence continues at coordinate 1,249,391 of JASGKU010000001.1, read as the reverse complement.
AATTAAAATGATATAGGTTACGAGCGAAACAGCAACTCAACGGAATTGCTGTTCCTATAATTACCGAAATACTGAAACAACCATCTTCTGTATCGATGGTGTTACAAACAACATTATTTATCTAATACTTCCCGCATCCCTACTACCTTATACCCCATCCTGTGCAGGTATGCCATATACTTTCTGAATACATCTTCCGGTGTATTTACCCATTCATGCGCATGATCAGGCACACCATGAAAAAGAAATACAACAATTTCACCAGGCTTTTGTTGTTGAAGTGCATTATAAAACACGCTGGTATCTGTTCCTCCAATGGCATAAGAAGGAAGAAAAAAAGGGTCATCCTTACCAGGTACATACGCCCTCGCTTCACATGTTCTTGCTGATGTATAACCACGCTTGCGCAGCAGCTCCGCAGCCGGCTTTGATGGCGGGCAACCGGGATAGGCAAAACTAACGGGCATGGGTATCTTTAGAGAAATGCACTTCTTTTCTATATAAGCGATCTCTGTATCCAGCTTTTCCATACTGATATCATTAACGCCCGTGTGATGCCAGGTGTGGTTGCCTATTTCAAAACCATCGGCAGCAAGCGATTTGATTTGTCGCCAGTTCAGGTATTTGGCAGAGTCTGCAAAGTCTGGCGGAAATTCACACACATAAAATGTAGCCCCAAACCCATATTGCTTTAATACAGGAGCCGCAACACTGTAGTGACTGGTAATGGCATCGTCGAATGTGAGCACTACTGTTTTTTGTTGTGCGGCACTATAGTAACAGATAAAAAGACATGAGAATAAAAAAACATTATACTTCATCACATTCATATTGTTAGAGGCTCAGTAATAGAACGAAAATAACGAACAACCGGTAATATAAGATGTTGTCTCAGCCATCTCTTTACATAAACTACAGGTTTGGTATTCTGGGTTTAAAATGATTGTAGGTATTTCACTTTTAATCAGAACTTTATTGACAATATATTTCATCACATGTTTGATTAGATAAAACACTATACAAGAAAAAAGTTTTGATACACCACATATCTAATATTTAAATCAGTATGGATACAATAAATTCTTTTTCAAAAAGGGCCCAGGCATTTAAAGCCTTGCATGAACGTAGAGGAATCTTTGTTGCACCCAACCCCTGGGATGCAGGTTCCGCAAGAATGCTGGAGCAAATGGGCTTTGAAGCACTGGCAACCAGTAGTGCAGGATTAGCATGGTCGCTGGGAAAGCCTGATGGTCGCACGGCAATATCCCGTGAACTAACACTCAATCATGCAACAGGTATCCGGGCAGCTACACGCCTGCCCGTGTCTGCAGACATGGAGAATGGTTTTGGCGACGATCCTTCGGCATGTGCAGATACTGTGCTCCTGTTTGGAAATGCAGGACTTTCCGGCGGGTCTATTGAAGATGCCACAGGAAAACCCGACGATCCAATTTACGCGTTCGATGCTGCAGTGGAAAGAGTGAGGGCAGCGGCTGCAGCGGCTAAAACTTTGTCTCAACCATTTTTACTTACCGCGAGAGCAGAAAATTTTTTATACGGAAGACCAGACATCCAGGATGTGATCAAAAGGCTTGTAGCTTTTGCAGATGCAGGAGCCGACGTGTTATTTGCGCCGGGGCTTACAACAAAAGAACAGATAGGAATGGTAGTGAAAGCCGTAGCACCCAAACCGGTTAATGTTATTATGGGACTTGCCGGTGCAAATTTTTCCATTGCTACGCTGGCGGAATTAGGCGTAAAACGGATCAGCGTAGGTTCTTCATTGGTAAGAGTTGCTTATGGTGCTTTCTTCCGTGCTATCACCGAGATCAATCAAAAAGGTACATTTGGTTATGCAGAAGAAGCGATCAGCTATGCAAATATGAACAAGCTGTTTAGTATGTAGGTGTACAAACAGATAGGTTATAGTAGCGATCAATTATAAAGAAATGCTGCAAAATTATGTTGATCCATTCTGGAACTTAATATTCACGGACTTGTTTCATTCACAAACGCTTCAAGGTTTTGCTGTCGCTGCTTTAACATAAGCTCATTGTTTAAAAATTTCCTGTCTATTTGTAAGAACCGGTACACACTGGAGTACTAATTGATAAACCAGCATCAACGTGACTGAAAAAGAGCAACTGGATATACTGAAAGAATGGCTAAAGCTGCATAAAGGACTCATCTTTAAAATAGTCCGGGTATATACAGTAACAGATCACGACGATCTTTTCCAGGAAATCATCATCCAGGTATGGCATTCCATTCCTGCATTCCGGCGGGAGGCTTCCGTTACCACCTGGTTGTACCGCATTGCACTTAATACTGCTATTAAATGGACTAAAAAAGAAAAAAAGCATTCAGGTGCTGAAAGGCTCGATAATGTACAGCACCTTCTGGAGGAAAACAGGACACCCATAGATGAACGTTTATCCTGGCTTTACAGGGAAATATATAAGCTCGATGAAATTGACCGGTCTGTTACCCTGCTGCTGCTTGAGGGTTTCAGCTATAAAGAAATGTCTGCAATACTCGGAATCAGCGAATCGAATGTAGGTGTAAAAATCAATCGCATTAAAAAACAATTGATTGCTAAATCAAAAAATTATGATACGCATGGAATTTGATGAATTGAAAAAAATATGGGATACACAAAACAACCAGCCGCTTTATGTTATAGATGAAAAGGCGCTGCACAACCGCATTCAATCAAAAATGAAAGCGGTGCTACATCTTACAAGCATCAGCGAGTGGTTGTTAATCCTCATTAATCTTGTCACAGGCGTTATACTGCTTCGCAGTAATTCTGTGAAGCCCGGGTCTAATATATTTTTATGCCTCGAAGCTGTCTGGATGTTTGGCATTGTTGTATACCTGGCAATAAGCCGTATCCGCAGAATAAAGGCCAGCCGCAGGTTTGACCGCTCTATTCATGGCGATCTCAATCATGCTATATCGCTTGCCAGCTACCAAATGCGTATTTCGCAGATCATCCGATGGAATTTTCTGCCTATGGGGATAATTATGATCCTTAGTGGCTGGGAAGCCGGGAAACTAATCAGCGTAGGGGCTGTAATATTGGTTTCGTTTACCCTTGCTTTTTATGTTACCAGCAAAGGATATAACGCAAACAAAAAAAGAAAACGTGAGCTGCAGGGATTAAAGGAAAAACTGGAAACCGCTATATAAACGATATATGCTAACCCGTAAGTATACCCGAAAAAAGATAAAAAGAAATAATCTAAAAACAACAACATGGCAACCTTTATTGAATTGACGGACGGTAAACATTCTCAAAAAATTTTAGTGAACCTGGAGGAAGTTACTTTTATTGAGGTATCAGACAACAAAAAAAGTAAAATGACCATTATACATTTTACGAGTTCGGTGTATGCAACGGATCGTATAATCGAAGTTATCGAGGACTATGAAACGGTTAAGGGTTTCATTATTAATGCCAGGCTAGCGGTTGAAGAAAAAAATTAGATTTACCTGGCTGTACGCATCATTGGTGTCATTCCTGATTGATTTTCATCATATTCATTGTGCCTGTAGACAATAATCTACACGCCCACATTGTTAATAGAAAAGGCCATAAGCCTAACCCTAAACATTATGAAATCAATTGTACCAGCCTTGGCGTTATCCGTAACCGTTAGTATAGCTGTTGCTCAACAGCCAGTAGTTATTTCAATAGGCGCAGGAATTAATAATGCACCCTCTTCATTAAAAGAAAAAAACTATTTGGGGAATGGATATGATGTGAATGGTAATATATTTATTCCTTTTATAAGTAAAGCAGATAGCAGGTTCGCCTTGGGTATTTTGGCAGGCGGAACTTTTTATACCTCCGGCAATCTCGCACCCGATGCAGGCAAACTGCAGTCGCAATATCAATTGTATAATGGAAGTTTAGCAATCAGCCAAATTCAAAACCAGGGATCAACCAGTAAAGCCATTATGGGTGCTATAGGTTTACAAGCCAATTTTAAATTAAACTGTTTAGCATTTTCGCCCTCTGTTAGTGGCGGCTATTTCAGTTTGAAGCAGGGCGGTTTTGCAGAACACTCAGATGTTATGGTGAATGGTACTACCCAAACTATAACATTATTAAGCCTTGATGAAGCAAAGAAAAAAGGTTTTATAATAATACCTCAGTTGAAAATCAGTTATGCATTAACTGAAAAATTTGGTATATATACTTCGGCTTCTTTTAACGCAGGAGCTAAGATCAATACTGAGCAAAATGTATTAGAGCCAAAAGGCGGTTTTAATGAAAAGAATACTTATGAACCTTCACAATTGAGTTCGGGAAAAATGATAAGCCAGCCTGTAACTACTACTTATCAAACATGGATGCTGAATATTGGAGGGAGTTTGAGTTTGGCACGTAAAGCAAAAAAAACGTCAACAATGCCATCAAGATTGTCGATGACACCAACTACTACAAGACAAACCCAGGGATCTACTTTTGGTGAGAAAGTAAATCAAGGTCTTCAACCTGCGGCCGCAAAATCAAATAATCCGCTATATAACAACAACGGAACAGCAACAACCAATCCATTGTATGAGCAATCGAAAATGGCAAGTCCTGGCAGCCCTATTGGTGGTATTACAGTAAAAGGTGGCAAAAATCCAGGAGGAAATTTAATGGTGGTACAAAGCGACAATAATGGCGTGTTTGAACTCCAGGGACTCGAATCGGGGACCTACAGTTTTAATCTTACCATACCAGATGAACCACAAGGAAAAAGCATAAACGAAAAAGGAGTGAAAAGACAGGAAACTGCTGAGCTCGAAAAAAGAACATACACCGGGGGACGCAAAAATGAACCACAGGGTAGTGAAGCAGCACAGGCAAGACCAGGCAATCCTATTGGCGGCATTATAGTGAAAGGCGGTAAAAACCCTGGGGGCAGCATGACAAACCTGAGTATTAATAATGAGGGTTTGATACAGTTTGAGGTACTTGAGCCTGGCAATTATAGATTCATTATTCAAACAACCGAAGAAGACAATAAAAATAACGCAAAGAAGAAAAAAGTAGAAAAAGCTACTTCAGGTTTAAAGGATACATTAAAAACCAATGTGTGAGTGGACCTAATCCTGATTGATTAGTTTTACCCGTTTTTAAGAAGCCTGCGTAAATGTTCGGGGTGAGATCTTTTGTATAATTTTGAGGTTTGTGTCCTTTAAAATACAAGCCTCATTAAACATCATGCGAAAACTTTCTGCTGCTTTTTTATGCTTTTTTGTTTCACTCACATTTTCATTCGGGCAAATTGTAAAAGGCACCGTTATCTATGAAAGATTTTTAGCTTCTTCTATTGTTGGCAATCCTGCAGGTGAAAACGCTATGCGCAGGCTTACCATTTACCTGCCACCAGGATATGATAAAAGCAAACAACATTACCCGGTCATTTATTTTTTGCATGGCATGTATGGCGAAGACAGTGCCACCATGAGCGATTTAGAAATAAATAAACTGCTTGACACTGCAATTGTAAACAAGCATATCAGACCCGTAATATTTGTGCTTCCCAATAGTTATACTACCTACAAAGGAAGTTTTTATACAAACTCAACATTAACAGGAAACTGGGCAGACTATATTGCGAAGGATGTGGTTGAGTTTATTGACAAACATTTCAGAACCATACCTAACAAAGACAGCAGAGGTGTTTCCGGTGCTTCAATGGGTGGAAACGGCGCTTTAAAAATGGTGATGCTTTATCCAGATATTTTTAGTTGTGTGTATGCTAACACGCCTGCTACCTTAAATTGGTCTGATGGCATTAATACAAGCCTTGATGCATTTAAAATAATCAGCGAAGCAAGGAACGATAGTGATATATTCAAAAACAATGCAGCTACTGTTATGGTTGATCTGGCAAGAACATATTCCCCCAATCTGAAGAAACCTCCGTTTTATGCCGACATGCCGGCATACTATATCGGTGATAGTTTAATTATCGACACAAGCGCTGTACGCAAATGGACACAAAACTTTGCAACCAACATGATTGATGCTCACATCAGCGCTCTTAAAAGTTTAAGCGCCATAAAAATAGATTGGGGAAGAAATGATGCCGGCAGACATGTTCCGGTTACCTGCCTGCAGTTTAGTAAAAAATTAGAATGGTATGGCATCGTGCATTTTGCAGAAGAATACCTGGGCGGACATGCAGAACATTTAGAAGGAACAGACGGAAGGATTTATACAGAAATACTTCCATTCTTCGATACCTATCTAAAGTTTGAAAGATAATAGATATAAACACCGGAAAATTATCACAAACTTTTCTTCTATAAGAAGAATACTCCTCTTGAGTGTGATGATTTCCTTGATTCTTATTAAGTAGTTACATTTTTGTACCATCGGCACATACTGTTATAGAAAAGAACAAAAAAGTAGAGCAACTCCAGAGGAGTCGCCCTATCAAAAGAACATCAAATTAGTTAAGGAAATGACCTTGATTCATCATTTGCAATTATAAGTATAGTTATCCGCAGGTAGCCCGTTTTCATTATAATTATAAGTCATTGTGTTAGTCATATCTGTGGCATTACCTTGCCTTACTTTATAATTGATAGTGAGTGGGTTGTTTTTGCTCAACGCCGTAATAATAGCCTGCCAGTTGCTGTTGATGGCTAATCCCCAATCGTTCTGTACAAATTTCCAGTATTTAAGAGAAGCACTAAACGGTGAAGGGTTCTTATCGTAGGTAACATTTATTTTGGTAGTCAAAGTAGAATCAAACACAAAGTAACTATTGGAAGGGTCGTTCACAATATATTTGCCCGACTGAAAAATATCCGACTGGTTTAATTGGGTAACATTGTCGCTGTCGTCATAAGTAAGTTGCAATGTTGTGCCTATATAATGACGTACATAATAATCAGCCACATTACTGGACACCAATACCTCAGGTTTGGTAATACCAGTCAACCTTTTTTTTGCATCATACTCGAAAACCAGGTATTTATTCTGTGCAATGTTCAGCTCAGTACCATCGGCATTTTTTTGATAAGTTAACTGATCCATGTAATCCGGCATACCATCATACAGGTTTCCAGTGCCTCCACCAAAAACATAGGTAGTCTTTAAAAGTGTTCCGTTATGGGTATAGCTTTCCGACGTTTGCGCAGCACTGATAGTATTTACAAAAGTACTGTAGCCTGCAGCATTGAACTCATAGCTTTGCTTTACCAGTTGCCGCTTCGAATCGTATTCAAGCGTTTCTGTTGTTCCAAAATAACTGGGGCTATGAATTACCACGCAGGAACCATCGCCCGGTGTAGTAGTATCATTCGGATCTTTTCCACAAGAGGATATGGTAAAAGCTAACAGAAAACAAATGCCAATCATTGAAAATACGCGCTTCATAAAAAATTATTGATGAAATGTGAAAGAATCTAAATTGTTTTACCAGGTGTATTTATAGATCAGTATGCGGGAAACCGCATTTTCGTTTTTATTGATATTAAATTTTCAGATATGAAATGATAAAAAGTCAGGCAGGCGACGACTTATTTCTCAGGTGCAAAACATATGTCTATTCTGAAGACCTGTTGTCATTAAGGTTGCGAATGTACATCATTCACATAAACGATATTCAGAAGTTGCAAAATCATTTGACATTTATTTTGAAATATACTTTTTATTTAATTACTTAAATATCCACAAGCGGGTATGCATTGATGTTAGTAATTAGTTAAGACAGCCTAAAATCAATATACAGCAGCAATGCGCTGCCGCAGCGGTTGAAAATCCGAATAACGCAAGCATGCAATAAGGATTGCACCCTGCCGAATCATAAAAACCGGAGGACATTCATTCGTTTCTATTTTCAATAAAATAGCTTTAAAAAAATAAATAGACAGATTTGTCTATTTATTGTATATTTGCTTAATGAAACAAAGAGGACAGATTGTAATTGATAAAATATTAGATACTGCTGAGCGCCTGTTTTATACACAGGGATATAATAGCACAGGTATTAACCAGGTAATAGAAGAAGCAGATATAGCAAAGGCTTCTTTATATAAACACTTCGAATCCAAAACAGATCTGATGGTAGCTTACCTGGAACGTTTTCACGAACGCTGGTATGAGCGACTTGAAGAAAAAGTAAACAAAGCGCCGGACCCCAAACAAAAACTGTTGGCTATACTTGATTACCATAGAGAGAGACAGGAAATAAGGGCATTTGGTGGATGTCCATTTATCAGGGCCAACAACGACGCAGGTATGACCGACACCAGGATTCTTTCAGAAATACAAAAAGCGAAAGAGCGCTTGAAAAAACTCATAGGTAAACTGGTATCAGAATCAAATCACAAACAAATATTAACGGATAAAGAACTAACAGAAACAATTTACCTGATGACAGAAGGCGGTGTTGTTGCAGCTTCTGTATTCAAACAAAATGCAGCACTTCAAACGGCAAAAAAAGTATTACAAAAACTCATCTGATATGAATCAACAAAAAAATAAATGGCTGGAACTTGCCATTGTACTGTCGGCTCCTCTCCTTTCGGTTATAGATGTATTTATTATTAACGTAGCTATACCCACTATAAAGAAAGGCGTTCATGCAAGTGACGCAGAAATTCAACTCGTTATTGCAGGATACCTGCTTGGATATGCATCCTTCCTGATAACAGGCGGTCGCGCAGGCGATCATTTTGGCCGGAAGAAAGTATTCTTCTGGGGCATGTTAGCATTCACCGTTGCTTCCTGCCTTTGCGGACTTTCCACCACACCGCTTCAATTAAACATCACCAGGTTTTTTCAAGGTGTAAGTGCATCTTTTATGGTGCCTCAAACCATCGCTTACATACAGATCCTTTTTACTGATCCTAAAGAACGGTCAAAAGCAATTGGCATGTTTGGCATAACGCTTGGCATAGCCGCAGTGATCGGCCAGGTATTAGGTGGTTATTTTTCAGATACACATTGGGTGATTGAAGGTTGGCGGCTGATTTTTTTTATCAATCTGCCAATAGGTATTACTACACTTTGGGCTACCTATAAATATGTGAGCGAGACAAAAAGAAAGGATGGACAGAAATTTGATTACTTAGGAATCATCATCCTTACAGTAGCATTGGTATGCATGATTCTTCCTTTAATTGAAGGACGCGAAAAAGGATGGCCGTTATGGACCATTGTATTGTTAATTGCTTCGTTTGGAGTGTTTGCTTATTTTATCCGTGATCAAAAGCAGAAACTGGCGGATAGTCAGAATCCATTGATCGATGTTCGTTTGTTCCGGATTAAAGATTTTAATATCGGCCTGATAGCAGCATTGTTTCATTTCATGCTGCATACATCTTACCTGTTGTTAAGTGCAGTATATCTGCAAAATGGGTTGGGTATATCTGCCATGTACTGTGGTTTGTATTTTATTTTACCAGGCATCCTGTTTACTATTTCATCCATCATGGCGTCAAAGCTGATCCTTCGTTATGGCAAACGTGTGTTACAAATAGGTGCACTGTTTATGGGTATTACCTTTTTGCTGCAAATAATTTTACTTAAACCAGGGGTTGATACATGGTTAATTATTTTGTTGATGGGTGGCTGGGGATTAGGCAACGGATTAGTATTGCCCTCGTTATTAAACGTTGCACTTAAAAATGTGCCTGTTGAATATGCAGGAGCTGCTGCTGGTGTATATTCAACCTTCCAGCAAACGGCTTCTGCGTTGGGTGTAAGTATTATAGGTGGTATATTCTTTTATTTTTCCCGGCAGGGTTGGCAGGTAGCGTATACTGCCGGAATTATATCTATAATGGTGTGCGTAGCACTCGTAATATTTATGCTGTACTTATTGCCAGAAAGAAAACAGTCTGTACAAACGCAAATAGTACATGCTGAATAAAAAAGGTTGTTTGCAATGGCAAACTCTTTAGTATTGGAGCACTTATGTAAGTTAATTTGCGAAGTATTGGTTTGCTTTTAGAGAAATCATCAGAGCAGCTTTGACAATTGAACGATATCCAGCTTAATCAATTCCCAGTGTTTTCCCCTCAAACAGTCTGGCTCAAAATCATCGTCTGCCAATGAGAAATTATTCAACATGGCTTTTAATAAATTGTAGTTGTGGCTATACGGATAGCGTTCTTGATGAAATTGCATCATGGCAGAGATATGATGGTGATCCGCTAACTCATGGAGATCCCAAAAATCTTTTTTTCTTCCTCCTCTTGAAATAACATCCAACTTCATAGCGCTGATGTCTTCAAGCATTGCAAGCCGGATGTTACCTACTTTCAATTCCGGTCGAATAAACGTATCTGTATAATATAAGTCTACTTTGATTGCATCTTGCGCATCGTTACCTAAAAAATAAGAGGTTCCCATTCCAGGCTGCCCGGGATTGTTAGTAGATACATATGGAAATGTGGATTTAAAGAATCCGTCAATTGCATTGAAGTCGATGCTATTATAGGTGGCATCAGTAAACAAATCAATATCAACAGATTTCCTATGACCTAATTGCAGGCTTAAAGAAGTCCCACCCACCAGGCGAAAGGATGAAAGCGCTGACGAATTCATTGCCGATATCAACGCCTTCTTTAATAAATGATTTACAGTAAGCCAGTATAGCGCTTTCACGTTCTCTCAATAGATTTACCCAATTTGTTTAATATTTCCTTTACATGCTCCATTCCGTAAAACCTTATAATTTCATCTTTCTCTTTTTGATTTCCCCTTTCAAATATTCTTTGGATGATCGCCTTCTGTTGTTTTTGCCAATCTATTTTTTCAATATTAGTATCCCAAAAAATAACCCGTCTTAATTTAGATAGATCAGGTTTTTGCATATTAAGTTTCTGCTTTTCCTTCTTGATATCATAGTAAACCTGAAGCATCATAAAATACCCTTCTTCCAAACCTAAAGCATCTTCAATTTTTAATGCCAGCGCGGTATTCATATTCCTTTTCCCTTTTGTTATCGCAGTAAGGGTTTGAGGATATTCATTTACAGAAAGTGCAAATCGTCCCTTGCTCAATTGTTTTTCTTTTAATTTCCTTTCTAAAACATAGCCAGGATGAATACCTTTTAATATCGTCAGTTCATCGTTCATAAGATAAAAGTAAACAAAAATGTTTACATAAATATATTTACTTTAACCAATTGATATTCAAAGGGAAAATATAGATTCTCCTTTATTCTCAAAACATCATTATTTGCTATTAAAAGTATTTTCTTCATTCAACCGTCTCCTTAGCCAGATCAACATTATTCTCATGGCAAACAGACTTTGGCTGATTCTAATACTTTGGCTCGGCGCTGATTTTTATTTTTACCAGGCGATAGAAACGATCGTGCATTCTGGTCCATTGCGTTCATTCTATTGGGCGATAGATATACTATTAATGATTGGAATTATTGCCGTTATTTTTTTGCAGCGCGGCTCACGTTTGCAGCAAACCGCCATTACCTGGCTGATGGGATTCATGCTGCTGGCACTTATTCCCCGTTTATTTTCAATGCCGGTATTGTTAGTTGAAGATATCACACGGCTGTTTCGGGGATTTCCGCCAAGGGCAGTGTGGGTAAGCGAACTAACACTCATCGTAGCTGGGTTCTTTTTCCTGGTTGTGCTGTTTGGTATTACACGGGGCAGGCATTTTTATCGCTTGAAGCGTGAAACCCTTTATTTTCCTGATCTGCCGGAAGCATTTGACGGTTTTACTATCACACAGATAACAGATGTTCATGCCGGTAGTTTTAGTAATGCGGCAGGTGTGCAAAAAGGGCTTGATTTAGTAAACGCCCAACAGAGCGATGTGATCCTTTTCACCGGTGACCTGGTGAACAACCAGGCATCTGAAATGGATAGATGGATACCCGCTTTTGCCGGGTTAAGTGCACCAATGGGAAAATATTCGATATTGGGTAATCATGATTATGGAGATTATATTCAATGGGAAACAACCCAGGCTAAAAAAGATAACCTGGCGATGTTAAAACAAGTGCATAACAAAATCGGGTTTCGACTTTTACTTGATGAATCTATTACGCTTCAAAAAGATGGACAATCTATTGTATTGTTGGGTGTAGAGAACTGGGGCAAAGGTGGCTTTCATAAATACGGTGATTTACAAAAAGCAACTACTGGTGTTCCGGATAATGCATTTAAGATTCTTATGTCGCATGATCCATCACACTGGGAGGGTGTAACACTACAGCATCATCAACACATTCATCTTACTTTATCAGGGCATACCCATGGAATGCAGTTCGGGTTCGAATTATTTGGATTCAAGTGGAGCCCGGTGAAATATGTATACAAGCAATGGCTCGGATTGTATGAGAGGGCAGGCCGGTTTCTGTATGTAAACAGGGGCTTTGGCTTCCTGGGTTTAAAGGGTCGCATTGGTATGTGGCCGGAAGTGGCGGTGATTACGTTAAAACACCGGTGATAAAATCAAACGGGAAGAGCAGGTACAGTTTCTGAAAAATTTATTTAAGATTATTACTACATAAAAAAAGTTTATCGAAAATGATTCGATAAACTTTTTTATTATGTTGTCAACTGAATATTATTTCTGATCTGTTAAGTAGATACCGTTTACTTCTGCAGCACTTAAAGCCTTGGTATAAATTCTTACATCATCTACAAAGCCGGCAAGATTTTTCCTTGTATCATCGCCTGAGTTATAATGTCCTGTTCCGTCTTCCCAAATAGTGAAAGGATAATCATGTGCGCTGTCCCACAATGGTCCTTTTAGGTTATTAAGATCAAGAGGCACTGCATACGAATATTCTACTGCATCAAGATACATATGCCAACGCTTGGCATCCTGGTCAACCACAACGGTCATCATATGCCATTTGTTGTCAGACAATGCAGGTGCTTGTGGGGCTGTTTCATTTGCCCTCCAGTTGATACGGTTGCTCACTCCTCCGGCATCACCGGTGAGTTTACCAAGCCAGCCTCTTCCTGATGAACCTGGTCCGGTGTACTCATCGCCACCATCTGTAGCAAATATAAACCCTGGGTTACCACCACTATCCCAATCAGAATTTCCGAATAAGGAAGGATCTGAACCAATCCCTACCAGTTTTGTCCAGAAGCTGAAGCTGAAACTGGTTGAAAGCCCTGGTCTTAATAAATTATGTTTAGGCAATACTGCATAGGAGCCTGCATTAAATGATGCCACTCTTCCTCTTTCTGCATCTGTTACAAAAGTAACTTTAGCAGATGCTGTTGGTCCCTGCATAGCATCAAATCTGTTGCCGCTCACATCACTCAGATCATTGTCCATCGGCAAATACACCAATAAGCTGTTGCCACTGCCGTTGGTAGTGGTGAAGCTCCATGATGTTGGGGTTAAAAAACCTTCGAATGCTTTGCCACCTGCATCCACAATACTGCCCGCATCTGCCAACACATAATAAGCGGTACCAAAGTCAAGCGGAGTTCCCAGTGATACTGTTACCATTTTGCCATCAATAGATACTGCATTACCGGTAACAGGTATTTCAGCTACTTTCACATCTCCATCGGTTTTAAACACACTTATATTTCCTGTACCTTTTTGTACATCAACAGCAAAAGTCAGTCCCAATGTAAACAAGGATGCATCAGTACTACCAGGTATAGGGCTCATAGCGCTCAATGCTAAACCACTGGCACCAACAGTTTTAAAAGTCCATGAACCGTCGGTAGCGCCCATATACTGATTTCCCAAAAGATCGGTAAAGGTTCCGGTTGCCACGGTTACGGAATAATGCTCATCTGCCTCAAGATCAGCCGGCGGATTAATGGTTACCACCCGGGCGTCTTTACCTATTGTTACAGCATCTGATTCAACGTTGATATGCATCGTATCAGACGTACCGGTAATCACAATTTCACCGGTTCCCTTTTTTACATTTTCACTAAAGGTTAATACCAGGTCACTGGTCACCGCAACGCCTTCTACTGCTGTAGCCGGGTTAAAACTAACAACTATCGGATTAGCTGTATCAATGGTATGATCGAATTTTTCTTTACACGACACGACGAGCATGCTACTCAGCACCGCCATTGACGCCAGCAAAAAAACTACTTTATTATTTTTTTTCATCCGTATATTTTTTGAACTTTTTAAATGTGGCAGGGAAACCCTTATGCCTTTTTTATACTTTAATTTGTACTTATATCAGGTTATTGCCTGGTAAGTGTTACTTTAAAATTTCCTTGCCCCGTAACTTTAGTATCGGTATTCTCCCATCCCATGTAAAACGATAACGTTAGTGTAGATCCCGTAACCTTTGCAGTAAATTCATCTACCGGGTCCACTCCTGTTAATTTTACGCTGGCGCTGTCCTGGGTGCCTGTAACTGTCCAGGTACCGGCGCCGGCCGTACCAAACACTATCGGGCAATTCTGCGCAAGGAACTTCGATGGAGCCCCGGTAGCGTCCGTGGTCAATACCAGGCGCATGGTTCCAAACACTTCAGGCGGAAGATTGTCAGGCGTAATAATATTGCTGGGGCTTGCCCAGGTACCGGCTAACCTACCGGAAACCAATTGTTCCGCATCCGGCACCACATGGCTTATTTTGTCTTTTGTACAGGAAGCAGCTCCTGTAAGGCCTGCAACAAGCAGCACTAAAATAACTTTTGCATTCAGTCTCATTTCCTTAGTTTTTTATCTGGGCACTTTAAATAAACGGTAAGGCACATTGGATTTCAGCACAGTTCCTTCCAATCCCCAACTTGCATCAGGACGGATCCCAAAATGGCTCAATATATTTACAGCAACATCTGTTAAACCCATTCCATAGTAGGGATGACGCTCGGTAGCAGGACCTACCAGTTCACCGTTATGACCTTTTCCGCTGTAATCTTTAATCACAGTACCACTTATTTCATCCAGCTTCAGGTATAAATTCAAAGAAGCTTTATTAGGATGATTGCTGTTTTCAATATTGCGGAGGTACATATAGTTTTTGATGGTGGCGGCTGAAAGCACATCTGTAAAGATTCTTACTTCATTTAATGAACCAGCCCAATTGGGTGCTCCACCGCTGTATATCTGTGAGCCGTCCTGGGCCAGGCACATGTAATCATATGGCGAAGCCATATTATCTGTATCCTTGTAGGTAAGTGTTGATTCATTTACTTTTTCTCCATCCTGGTAGATTGTGCAAAGTTTTGTTTTATCAAATACAACGGCTATGTGATGCCAATTGCCATCTTCTAACACTTTGGAGGAACCAATATCATAGCGTGAGCTGGCCTGGTTGGCAATATTGATCTTCCAGGTGCTTCCGCTCCGGCAGATAGTAAAGCCCGGAAAGCCGCCCGAATCCCAGTTCTTGTCTCCTATTATCGACGGATCGCTATCATTGGCATCAGCTTTCGCCCAGAACTCGATAGTAAACTTATTCATACCCTGCAACGGAGTACCCTTGATGGGGATACGCACATAGGTCTTATCACCTGAAGCCGCATGGCTAAATTTTAAAATATTATCCGCATTCTCACGGGGAGCCAATGTTGTACCTACCATTTCTTTTTTGTCCATTTCAGCACCCGACAAAATGATGGGCACATTAATTTCTTCTGTTGTGGTGCTTTGTGGGATGCCTGATTCTGTTCCTCCACGGGTAGAAGCCAGGAAAATATTCCAGTCTTCATTGGCATAATCAGTGCGGGACTCGATTGCTGCATGTAACCCCGCCACATATTCGTCTATCTTTTGAATAGCCAATACATATCTTGCCTGGCGAAGCTGGAAACCTACTTCCTGTCCTACATCTGCCGGGCTACTGAACTGCACGAATACGGCGCCCATATCTGCCTGCTTTACCAATTCCAGGGATTTAGTATATACTTCATCGTCGGTATTAAATTGAAATTTCTGATCAGCAGAAGTGTTGAGCAATGTATTTACTTCGGGTGTGCGCACAACCGACGCCACCACTAAGGAACCCAGTACGGTCTTCATGCGGCTCACTACGGAGGGATATTGCCCAAAATTGTTTCCGGCAAAAGATTCATTGGTAGTAACTCCGTGTTTATCGGATGAAACGCCGGTAAGCATGGTAGACCAACCCGAACTGGTATAGGCAGGAACACCACCATAACTGCTCATGGAATAGGAACCATTGAGCTTGAGCGCTCCAATACCTGGCGTGGCCGCATAATCAATAGCGGTATTAATAATACCATCAACACCTATCACCAGTATCTTTTTGGCTTTATTCTGAGCAGAAACCAAACCGCCTTCCATCAGCAGAACAGCCAGTATAAGGAAGCGATATCTTACAAAGTATTTCATTCAAGTAAAGTATTTTTTATTTGTATAACCGAACCACATAACTGCCCGGGATCCCTATTACAAAATTGAAATCGTACGCCTCATAACTCACCTGCTCTACACCACCTACATTAGTTACCACTTTCCAGGTAGCCCATGTATCTGCCTGCTTTACCGGGAAATTCACATTCCAAAGCTCTCCGTCTTCGGTATCATTGGCAAAAGTGCCTTTAAATCCTGAAGCACGATCTTTAGTAAAGTCGATATAATCACCGGGAAGCGCCTGTCCATCCTGATATGCTACAAAAAGAATTTGATTGGGTGAATCACCTACCCTTTCAATTTCCGGTTGTTGAGCCATGCCTGATGACCACGAAAGAATATCATACTCCTTAAATTCAACCACCAGTGCATCTGTGAGTAACCGCTCACCCGATTTATTGGATACTTTTATATCAAAGTGATACTCGCCTGCGGGAATTTTGTTGCCTTCCTGTATTTCTAACACACCGGTATTCTCATTAATGGCCAAAGCAGGAATCATTACAGTATCAGACTTGAGTGCCAGTTCTTCAGCGCTTTCATCGCCAGTGATCGCTTCTTTGTAGCGGATCACAGGGATCTCATCTGTTAATGCGCTGATAGGTTTTCCACCCGGCTCTCTTATTGCTGCAATCTCAAACTTAAGCGGCAGCGTGGAGGTAGAAGACTGAAACTCCCCGATATTCAGTTGCAATCCGGAGATCGCATACTGTTTCCTGTTTTTATAAATGATATCAGGTGCGATGCTACCCTCCCCCGGAATTTTGGTACAGGCACTACTTAACAGTATGGCAGATGCAAATACTGTAGTAAAAATCTTAAATATCTTGTTGCTGTGTGTCATCTCTTACCTAATTAAATCCAAAAATATGTGAATCAGCAGCCAGCACGTGCACTATACCGTTAGTAGCTTGCAGATCGGCGGTTTCTACCTCTACAGATTGATATATTTCTGTACCACCAGTGCCTTTGTTGAGCGAAAAGATGACGTACTTAGCACCCATATTCACATTGCCCAGGTAGTCATCCTGAATAATATTAAAACGCGCCCGGGTTCCACTGTAGGTGGTATCATAGCTATAAGCCGTTGTCAGTTCGCTGCGTATAATCTGTTTACCAGGAATAATATAGTTTTTCAATATTTGCGTAATCCTTTCCATTTCCTCCTCGGTGAGATCACTGAATGATTTAGGTCTTTTTTCAGGATCTGGGTACATCAGCTTAAAGTAATTAAAAATGGAATAATTTTTTGGAGCGAAAAACGTAGATCCATTGGCGTTCACAGCCTCTTCCAATCCAGCCATGGTAATAAGCGTAGTTAATGTATCAAAAACCTCAGGGCGGCTTTTCAGGTAATCCATGGTAGACATTCCCAGCTTTGTGGTTTCATCAAGATTGAGGGTACCGCCATCGGCATAGTAACTCTTACTACAGCCTGAAGTAACCACCAAACCTACAAATGCCATTGCAATTATTAATTTCATTCGTATATCTTGTTTATCGTTTTTCGTTTATTGTTGAGCTGTCAACTGTCGGTTATCAGCTATCAGCTTTCAGTCATCAGCTTCTATTTCACGTCTCGCCTTTCACCATTCACTATTCACCTTTCATTATTCACTTCTACTGGTTAAACTGCCAGTAATACGTTTGTTGCATGTTGGGATTATTATTAAATGCCTCGTCACTCACAGGATAAAAGCCGGCACCATCCTTTTCGCCCTGCTCGGTGATGCTGCTGTTATACTCGTGCAAACGGCCCAGGCGAACCAGGTCGTACACACGATGGAATTCTCCTATCAACTCCCTGCGCCTTTCTTCCAATACTTCTTCAATAACGGTAGGTTGATCATCCCTGGTGAACTCAGGAATTCCTGCACGGGTTTTTACTGCATTCAGATTTGACAGTGCGTCGGGGATATTGCCTAACCTGGCATCCGCTTCAGCTTTCAGCAACAATATATCTGCATACCGGAACACAGGAACCGGTGCTTCCATCAGGCTGTAGCTCATATCTTTTACTTTTCTGAATTTAGCAAACATGATCGCTCTTTCTCCATTGGCAAGTGGATCCGGCAATATAGGTCTGAGTTCACTGGCACTTACGGAAAAATCTATGCTTTGAAAAAATGCCGGCACTCTTTTGTCTGATTTATCCCTGGCATAATCAGGATAGATCTCTAATATTTTTGAGCGTGCTACGGCCAGCGAAAGATTACTCCTGGAAGTATAGGGATTGGTAAGATAATACGTCATAATATGACCGTAATAATCAGCCGTTTCTCCCTTTGCGATATCATAATACATTTCTAAGATCACTTCTTCAGACTCACCCGCATCAAACAAATTCCTGAACTGATCTATGGGCACCAGCTTAAACGTGTGAGAATCGATAATCTCTTTCATGGCATCCGAAGCGCCCTGGTAATCTTTCAACCACATCAGTGCATGCGCTTTCATAGCAAGAGCTGCACCTTTAGTACCTCTTGACATAGATTCTTTAATAGTGCCTTCATATTTCCATGGCAGATCTGGTATAGCCATATCTACTTCAGATACTACCATTTTCATCACTTCATCGCGTGGCTCCCTGCCGAGTGGTTTTACGTTACGGGCTTCAAGGTTGATAGGTACATCTCCCCAAATGCGGGCGGCATAAAAATGTGCCAATGCACGTAGAAAACGGGCTTCTGCCAATAACTGTTTTTTCCGTTCTTCTGTAAGTCCATCGGTTATGGCGGGAATGTTTTCGAGCACCAGGTTGCATTGCTCAATCGTTCTGTAATAAAGCCTCCAGTTGGTCATGGGCTCCAGCTCTGTTCGCTCAATTAAATGATTCTGAAAGCAGGCACCCCAGTCTCCGTCATCATTGGGCGTAATCCAGTCTCCGGAACGGGCATCGCCCCAGAAATAATAATCACCCCAGGATCCATTGCGAGTAGTTGCAGGTGTATCATCTTTTGTTAAACCAGAGAGTGCCCTGCGGAAAATAGCGAAAGCCGCTGCAACCGCTCCTTCTGCATCCGATCCTGTTTTCCAGGCTTGCTCTTCCGTTACGGTATTGATCGGTAACTGGTCTAACCACTTTTTGCAGGACGTTCCCAAAATGGATATGAGCCATACACAACCAATAATAATAAATTTATTTTTCATCTTCAACTGACTTTATTTTATCTGAATCTAATGATCATAATTCTATAGTGAAATAGAAACACCAAACAGCAACATTCTTCTCATCGGGTATCCTCCTGACATGTCGTAACCGTCAATAGTAACCAGCTCTGCATCGGGACCGCTATACTTCTGGAAGGTTACCAGGTTGTCTCCTGTAACATATACCCTCATCCTTTCAAAAGGAAGCCTCCGCATTGTTCTCTTATTAAAAGTATAAGAAAGCGTGGCAGACCTGATTTTGAAATAAGAGCCGTCTTCTATATACTCAGAATCAAAATTGTTCACCTGTGTTACACCGCTCCATGGATTAAGCGTAGGATACCTGGCATTATCACCACTTTTTTGCCAAATGGAATATTTGTCGAAATCGGGAAGAGAACTCTTTCCGGCAAAATCTTTACCCAGTTTCAAACGGTCGAGTAAAGCAGTATTAACGATATCTCTTCCGATTATAAAAGTGGTAACTATGTTAAGACTAAAATTTTTATAGGTGAAATCGTTGGTCCATCCACCGCTCCATTTTGGATTGGGGTCGCCGGAATATACACGGTCTGATACATCGATCTTATAATCGCCATTTTGATCTTTAAAATTACGATCGCCCACCGCCAGCGTCTTGCTCTGTAATCCTAACAATCTTCTGCCGGTTTTTGGATCTACCGGAACTTCGTTTTCCGCCTGGTAAATACCCTGTGATTGATAGAAGAAGAAACCGTTGAGCGGATTACCTACACGAATGATAGAGCCAAAATCCTGGCCGGAAGTACTGGTCTTGATAATATCTGCATTACCATCAGGAAGTTTGATAACCCTGTTTTTGTTATAAGCAAAGTTGAGATTGGTACTCCAGGTAAAATCATTGCCAAATCTCTGGTTAGTGTTAACAGTAAACTCTAGTCCGCGGTTCAATACATCTGCGGCGTTGCGATACACCGTGTTATAACCTGAGGTAGTAGGTAATGCAGTTGATAACAGTAAGCCTTTGGTCAACTTTTCATACGCATCAAAAATAAATTCCACTTTTCCTTTGAATAAAGTTAAGTCTACACCAAGGTTGGCCATATTGGTTTTAACCCAGGTAAGATTTTCATTTTTAAATCCATCATACCAGGCTGGAGTATATCCCGAAACGCCTCCATAAGCAATCTGGATTAAAGAATTATACTGGTCAAGTACGCCACCACTCATAACACCGAGAGCGAGGTAGTCATTATCCCAGGTAGTGCCGGATAATCCATAGCTACCGCGGATTTTACCACTGGTGAGCCAGCTTGACTTAGCAAAAAAGTCTTCTTTATAAAAGTTCCAGCCAGCAGAAATAGAAGGGAATACACCCCACCTGTTGGCCTTACCGAACTTGGAAGATCCATCTGTACGGATAGAAGCTCCTAACAAATATTTTTGTTGAAAATTATAATCGAGGCGGCTGAAATAAGACATCAGAGTGCTGGCAGTATAATTGCTGGACCCAATACTATTACCCTTTGGCCAGTTTACGGTTTGAGAAAGACTCGGCGCATCACTTACACTGCTCACCTTTGTTAACTTTCCTTCTGTTTTTTCCATACTCTGCCCCAATAAGATGCTCAGGCTATGGCCGTTGCCAAACTTGGGAGTATAGGTCAAAGTATTCTGGAACAGCATGTTCTGGTTTTCACCGGTTACACTTTTATTACCCATTCTGAGCGTACGCCTTGATTCGGCCAAAGAATCGAACATGGTGCGTAAATATTCCAAACTCAAACTGGCTTTATAGTTCAGGTTACGGGCAAGGTTGAGCGTTGCGTCGGAGCTGAAACGTACGCGGTCATTAAGATTAGACAAATGCCCAGGCGTATACACCTCCGCTCCTTTCACCAATGGATTATTGGGCAGAGGCAACAGGGATGAATTGTTGGTAGATAATGCGTCTGGATTTTTACTCTGGTCTGTGCGTGAAACAGCCAAAGTATTATTAATGATTAACCTGTTTTTTAAGGCATTGAAACTGGTACTTGCCATAAGGCTATAGCGTTTGAAGCCTGTATTGAACAAAATACCTTTGCTATCCATATACCCCATGCTGATGCTGTACTGTCCAAAATCTCCCGCTCCACGGATGGAAGTATTGTAGTCTTGCGTAATGGAAGTATTGTATAAGTAACCTTGCCAATCGGATGAGTTGTTATAGAACGGGTTATTAACGTCTGTATACATTGTTGGCATAGCGATACCATAAGGTGCATACGAATCATAAAGCTGTTTTACCTGTTCGCGTTCTTTAACACCACCAGCCACATCTCTAAGCTGAGGCACAAAATTCACACCAGTACGAAGATTGAAATTGATCTGTGGTTTACCTCTTCTTCCTTTTTTGGTGGTGATGAGTATAACTCCATTAGCTGCTCTTGAACCGTAAATAGCAGCAGCAGAAGCATCTTTCAACACAACAACATCTTCTATATCGCTTGGGTTTAGGTCAGCTAACACGTTGGTGCTGGTAACCGCAAACTCACTGCTCATTCTTGAAATAATGGGAATACCATCCACCACATACAACGGCTCCGAAATGGCGGAAGCATCGCCACGGCTCACCGCAGCCAGACCGCGGATGATGATGGCAGGTGTTGCACCCGGTTCCCCTGAATTCAATTGAATATTTACACCCGCTACTTTACCCTGCAACAGCGAACCAAAAGATTCTGCTGCCTGTCCTTCAGTAATCTTATCCATTTTGATGGTAGAAACGGCCCCGGTAATTTCTGTTCTTGCCTGGTTTTTATACCCTGTTACTACTACATCACCCAGGGTTTTATTCTCTTCTGTTAATTTGATGTTGAGATCGGATGCTTTTCTGTACACTACCTGGCGGGATTCAAACCCAATGGAGGAAAGCATCAGCGTATCACCCAGGCTCACCCTCAACCGGAAATTACCTGAGGCATCGGTAGTAGCCCCGGTATTTTTACCCTTTACTCCCACAGACGCACCTACAACGGGTTTACCATTTGAATCGCTGATTTTACCCGTTATAACTGATTGCGCATAACCTGTTACGGAGATTATCAGTATTGCAACAAGGAAACAGGCCCCTTTCATTAATGCCTTCATTACGTTTGTTTTTTCGGTTGAACTTTTTATAAACTCCATCAGGTTACTTCCAAAAATCATTTTGACTTAATCCATTACCCGTCATACTTTTTGCTGATAGCGGCCAATAGGCAGCGCCCTCGGTTACATCAGCTTCTGTAAATGCAGGTATATAGTCAGGTACTTTACTAAACCGTATCAGGTCGAACATGCGTTGACCGGTGCCCACTAACTGGCGTTGCCGCTCTAACAGTAACGCATCACCGAAGTCGTCTTCAGTAAGTGTACTGTAATCTTCTGTAGCGCCATTTGAGCCGTTGATAAGCCATTCTTTGGCTTCATCCAGTTTACCTGAGCGCCACGCAGCTTCTGCAAACAATAAATCAATCTCTCTTACCGACAACAGGTCTACTTTGCTTGCATCGTTAACGATAAGCGTAGCAGTACTTCCTGAAATATTGAACATACTCGAACGGCGTGCATCACCATCCGGATAAATAGCATTAAATGTGGCAATGGGCATACTCAGGATACTGGCGCTGAGCGGCGCTTCCGGAATTTCTGTACGCCTGTCTTCGCCAACGGCAATACCAAAAACAGATAAACTATCTGCAACACTGCTGGCAAATGTAGCAGTCAATACATCGTATGCAGCTTGTCCGTTGCCGATCCACAAGTTCTGTTGGGCGATTAGTGAAGTAACCGCAGTTTTGTTGAAACGTACCGCTGTGGAGGCCCAGCTTGCAATACCATCATCATTCAGGAGTACCCATGGCAGTAATTTCCGCGCTTCTGTTGCCCATGTGATCGCCTGGTTTACCACTTCCTGGCTGGTAAGATTACTGCCAAAATTATTTTTTTCGGCAGAGGGTACTGCTCCCCAGATGCGTGCCAGGTAGAAATAAGCGATGGACTTCTGGGCAAGTGCCTCTCCCTTGTATACGTTTTGTTGGTAGGTGCTCAATACTCCTTCTGCTGCCTGGTCTATAATATCCAGTACATCATTCGCATCTTTAATTACATCATAAAAATAACTCCAGTCGGAGAGTTGTACCAGGCTGGCATTGGTGCCTTTCAATTGCTGACTGGCCACCTGTTGCTGGTAAGGAACCGCTACTTTAAGATCTCCTGCTCTTGCTTCACCATACATAAGCCAGGCATAGTTGGCAAACAAAGCTCTCCGGAGATCAACATAACCTCCGATCACTGCCTGCTGGATGCGCTGGGATGTTTGATAATAGCCTTCCTCCACCGTGCTGTTTTCCTGGTCTACCGTAAGACTTTTACGGCAGGAACAAAGCAACACTATTGCCAGTAGAGATAACTTCCAATATTTCATCCAATGTGTCATGTTATTCTTTTTTAATAGCATCATGCTTAAAAAACCACTTTAATACCCAGCGCTACAGAAGTAGGCAACGGTGTTCCTGTATACATCAGATCATACCTGCGGATACCCGTAATATTTTCTTCCGGGTTAATGCCGCTGTACCGCGAAAGCGTAAGCAGGTTATCGCCGCGAACAAATATTTCCAGGTCGCTTAATGCTTCCACTTTTTTAGATATGGAACTGAAATGATAAGAAACCGAAGCCCTGCTCAAACGCACAAAACTTCCATCTTCAACGGTTCTGATTCCCTGGTAGATGGCACGTCCGTCTGTACCCTGATCCACAAAGTAGTAAGGCGTCTCAGCGCTTTTTAGCGGGAACTGGTAATTAACGCTCTCTGCATCATACCGGCTGTTGAAAGATTCTGCTGCAACATCCTGCCCCCATGCGTAAGTAATAGTAAAGGCAGCAGAAATATTACGATAACGTAAAGTATTGGTGAACCCTCCAAAAGCCTTTGGCTCGCTGTTGCCGATTGTTTTTGCCTGAGTGCCTTGCCATGCTACTATAGAAGTTACCGGGGCGCCTGATACAGGACCGAGATAAGCGAGGTTTGTATTACTAATATCATCCGGCAATGATTTTACTTTGTTTTTATAGAAAGCAATGTTCAGGTTGCTTGTCCATGAAAAATGGGTAGAGTGTATCCATGTACCATCAAGTGCCACTTCAATACCAGACAATCCGAGTTTGCCACCGGTTTCATATTTGTAATCGATGCCACTGATATTAGGTTGAAATCGTTGGTAAGTAAAATCGCTGTAAGTTTTATTAAAATAATCAACTGTTAAGTTTACCACTGAACCCAGCGCAACTGTTACGCCCGCATCTATCTGCGTTACTGCTACGCTTTTGGCGCCAGCGAAAGGAGCATACAATTCTCCAATCCCCAGGTAATTGCCGCCATAATAATCTCCATAAGCATCCAACTGTCCGCGGTATGCCTCTGGTCTGCTCAACACACCTGTTCTTCCTATACCTGCGTTGATTTTTACAGGTATTTTAAGGTTGTTTTTCAAATCATAATGAATACCCACTGCAGGGTATAAAGCCCATTTCTTGTCGTATAAGGAGCTACCGTCTGCACGGGCTACCAGGTTAATATCAAGATCTTTTTTGTATTTGAACTTCCAGGTTCCGTAAAACGATAAGATCTTTTCAATGTTATGATTAGATAATGCCACCACCTGGTTGGCATTGTAGCCTGTAACCACTTTTACAAAGTTAGAACCACCACTTTCCATACTGCGCTCACCGTTAACATACGTGAGGCGGTCATCCGTATTCCTCAACTCATTGCCGAGCGTCATATCCATTTGCAGCGCATCAGAAAATTCATGCAGATAATTTACTGAAGTATTCCAGGTGATGAGCTGTCTTTTGTAAGCAGCGCTCAGTGCAGCAATATTGCCATCCAGCAACGTAGATGGAATATACATGTCGCGGCTGGAACCTTCATATGATAAACTTGCCACTGTGCGGATAGTAAAGCCGCTACCAGCCACGTAAGCCAATCCCATAGAAGACAACAGCCCGAGATTCTTGTTTTTGTCCATATAGAAACCTTCATCTCCTACTACTGGCAACGTGAGATTACGATTGTACTCTCCGGCATACCGTCCATTACGGTTGGCGAGCGACATATTATTATAGAAGTGAGCAGAAAGGCGGTCGCTGATATTATACTTGGCATTCAGGAACAGGTTTTGACGTCCGAATCCAGATCCTTTTATAATTCCTTTATCCTGGTGATTGGAAAGCCCGAAGAGATAAGAACCGTAACTGCCCGCACCATCTACTATAAGCGCTTCATCGTTTACTATACCTCCATCTCCATACACATCTCTTCTGGCAGTTGTATTAAAGTCGTAAAAGGCATCTCTTTTATAATCCATGTTTTGCAAAAAATTCACGCCGGCATAAGCATTGGCGCGAACATGGATGGATCCTTCCTGACCTTCCTTCATTATAATATTCAGCGCACCGTTGGGTGCTTGCACACCATAAGCTGCGAGCTGATCTATATCTTTAATAACATCAATGCGCTCAATTTGTTCGGGGGTAAAATAAGCAAGTGGATTGATACCTGTAATATTGGATGGGCTTGCCACCATAGGTACTCCGTTGATAAGGATCAGGGGCATTGTAGATTGATCCGTAGGATCCAGGCTTAAGCCGCGTAAATTCAATGTAGATTGAGCGCCTGTTGTACCAGACCAGCTTTTGACTCTGAGGCCGGCAACCCTTCCCTGTACAATGTTTTCAAGTCCGGCCCTATTAGACAAGAGCATGCTATCCACTCGAAGAGAATCCTGGGCCCAAACGCTCAGCGTTGTACAAAAACATGCGAGAAGAAAAAGCAAAGCTTTCCCACAAGGTTTAGGGATTGATCTCATAATTATAGTTAGTTCTTAGTTGATGTAAAATCCTTGGTATTTCTCTGCGGCAACTGTTTCAGGAAGGAACATACTGTTTAGTATCGCTTCTCAAGACCCTTCCCAATTATTTAGTTAAAGTAAACAAAAGTTTAACAATACTAACTGTAAGCCTGTAAAAAGTTATCCACATTATTTGTCTTTTTTGTTCACCGGCTTTAGTAATACTTTTCAATTGTTTAGCAATATTGAACATTGTTCATTAACATTATGTTTCCTAAAGTTTAAGATATTGTGAACTATACGCAATGGTTTACGTGAAAGAAACAAAACAAGTTCGCCTACTCACGCACAACAAAAAAAATCTGTATTGCTGTATCAACGTCGTTTCTTAAGGAAGTTTATATTTTAATGCATTTCTTTACACATGGATCTTACAGAGCAGAGCCCTGTATTTGCATGCTTTATAAACACGTTGGTCTCATTGCAGCAATTTTCTAAAAGTTACATCTATGAACAGGGATAGACCAGTTACTTTTATGTCTTTCGGTTGTTGATTTCCGCTCCTTCAGGAGCATCCTGTTTATAGCAAAATCATAATGTAATATCGGCTCCAACGGAGCCCCGTGTGAAATACAGGTTGTGAAAACATGTAAAAGAAAGTGCTTTACAAGTGGCTACTATGTAGCCGGATCCTTCAAAACTAATGTTCTATAAACAGGAAACCCCGAAAGGGGTTAATACCCATTTCCATTTATGCATAATTTCAAAATGCTTAAGGAAAGACATTGATTGCTGCATGCTGATTGAAAAATAGCGTTGACTTTACCGAAAAATCATTTACATATATTATATAAATGCGTTTTCTTTAAGACACTAATGCTGCCTGTTTCCCCAGCACATCACATTCCTTTAGCTTATTTACAGCATACGTGAATTTTTATTTAATCCACACTTCGTGTATCCGGAGAAGTTAGTACCAGGTTCCGATACAAGTTTATTAAAAAATCAAGCCGCCCAAAAGTATGTCCTCCTAATTTATGCAATAAAACGGCTATATGATCTTTAATTAATGAATTTTTTCCCCACTATTTTCCAAATGTGTGCAAACCGGGAATTTTTTAACCGGCTCTTCTGCACAAAAAATTCTGGCGTGCTTTATGTTTAGCAGGGATACACAGTTTAGTTTTTTAAAAATGGTATAAACATATTTTAGTTTAGGGCTTCTGTTTCTACGGAGGCTTTTTTTGTTTTCCAGAAAGAAACAGAAAACCTGATAACAGTAATTGTATACAGATAACGTTTTCAGATTTATTATTAGCCTACTTTTAAAGTTCCACGTAAAAACGAATGTACATGAACCAGACTGAAGCATCACAGGTGAAACAGCCCTTTTACACAAAACTAGCGATGATCCTGTTGAGTATTTACCTGATCGGCTATCTTGCCATCCAGGGAAAAGAATTGCTTTCTCCATTTATTATTGCAATGCTGTTTGCAATAATGCTTTTACCTGCTGCCAACTTTTTCGAAAAGAAATTAAGATTTTCCCGAACGCTGTCAACCTTTACTTCCATCTTTATGCTACTGGGGGTGATACTATTCCTTCTCTACCTGTTGGGATCACAACTATCAACCGTGGCAGACGATTGGCCTGTATTTAAAGAACAGCTTATGCATACGCTGGACACAACCCGCACGTGGCTTAGTCATAATATGCACATCGACAGTAAAAAGCAGATAACCTATATACAGGATGCCACTTCTAAAATAATTTCTTCTTCCACTGTTATACTAGGCACCACGGTAATTTCAGCTTCTTCATTGTTACTATTTCTTGTATTTATATTGATCTATTGCTTTTTCTTATTGTTTTATCGCCGCCATATTGTGCATTTCCTTGTATATGTTTTCAGAGAGGATAACAAGGCAATCGTGTACGACATTCTTGAACAGGTACAATACGTAATACGCAGCTATCTTTTGGGGCTGATGCTTGAAATGCTGCTGGTATCGGTGGCCTGCTGTATGACCTTTTGGATATTGGGCATAAAGTATGCGATCCTTTTGGGTTTGATTGTGGGCGTTTTTAATATCATTCCCTATATAGGCATATTCTCGGCTTTGTTGTTGAGCACTATCATCACTTTTGCATCAGGAGCCACCTTAAGCACAGTTGGGCTTGTGGCTGTTTCCGTAATAATTATTCATCTTATCGATAGCAATTTTCTCCTTCCTGTTATTGTAGGATCCAAAGTGAGAATAAATGCACTGATCACCATTGCAGGAGTGATCATTGG
Organism: Agriterribacter sp.; assembly: GCA_047600465.1. GTDB lineage: Bacteria > Bacteroidota > Bacteroidia > Chitinophagales > Chitinophagaceae > Agriterribacter. The sequence goes on along the minus strand of JASGKU010000001.1, from coordinate 1,220,772 downwards.
TGAAATGATGTGGGGTATTTCAGGTATGTTCCTTTCCATTCCTGTGGTGGCAATACTCAAAATTATTTTTGACAGAGTAGATGGATTGCGCCCCTGGGGTATGTTACTGGGAGAAGAGACCAGAATGAAAAAGAAAAAAACAAAACAACCCAAAATAACCAGTAGTTAATTGTGAGATGTGAAAAGTGAGACGTGAGATTTTATTATATTTCACGTTTATCGTCTCACGTTTCATATTATTGTGTTATTATCCAAATTCAGGACCGGCAATAGCATACTGTTTTCGTGGCTCACCAGGATGCCTGTTGAGTCCTTTGTACATTCTTATAAAAGGCCGTTGATCCGTGAACCCCATTTTTTTCAACCAATGAACCCAGTCCTCGTTATGCAACAAAGCATCTATGATAACCGGCTTGCCTTTTACATTTCTAAAAGCTGCTGTTGCAAGGTGCTTCGCGATAGCTATATCATCAGCAATAACAGGACCGATCTGATCGAACGAATAGCCTTTACGACCAAGGCAATAACCAACAATCTTTCCTTTTTCTTCCACAACCATAGCATATTCAGGAGCGCCATCTCTGAACCCCTGAAGTAGTAACTTCCGATCTGCGCCGAATACAAGTTGATCTGTTTCACTTATCAGAGATAAAAAATTTTCGTTCATAGGTTTAACCAGGCGATTATCTGCTTCAGCTATTAAAGGAGTTGCTGCCTGCATACGCATTAATGTATATTCATCCGTAAAATTCAATTGCAGGTATAGTTCCCTGCCTGCGGGTGTGGCATCCAGTTTTATCGTTTCTTCTTTGCTTAGTATTTCCAGTGCTGTGTTTAATAATTGTGTACCGATTCCACGTCGCTGAAAAGCCGGGTCAACCAGCAACATACCTACCCAACTGAAAAAATGATTATAGCTAATAGTACTAACGGAACCGATCACCTGATCTTCATGCTTTATTACCCGACAACCAGCGGCACTAACATTCAACAGTAACCGCCAATCACTTTCAACTTGGTTCCACGCATTACTTCTGCATAATGAAAGTCCGGCTTCAATATCTGCTTCTGTAAACAATGCCGTTGTTGTACTCACTGCGCATTGGATTTACGGGGTAAAAAAGCAATAGCAATAAAACCAACCATGGCAAGCACGATCAACCAGGCAAAAGCGGTAAGATAGCTACCGGTACTATCTCTTATCCAACCTACCAACATAGGCGCCGTTGCATCTGCTATTACATCTGAAGTAAGAATGAATCCCATAACAAGACCAAGGCTTTTTACACCAAAAAGCTCCGCAGTCATCAAAGGAATGATCATATAATCTCCTCCTAATGCAACGCCAAAAACAAAGGCAAATACATAAATCACTCCTGGACTGGCTGCATAATATAATAAAGGAATGGCGGCGGCTACTAAAAAGTAAATCAACAGCATCACCCATTTTTTTGAAAGACGGTCTGCCATCCATCCCATAAACAACCGCCCGATGATAGAAGAAAAAAGCACAAGGGAAAGAATATTGGCCGATTGTTCCTGCGTAAATTTCAGATCGAGACTAAAAAACAATTTCAGGTTCTGGCTGGTGCCGCTTACTGCTGCAATAGAACACATGCTTCCCAGCGCTAAAAGATAAAAAGACCTGTTTTTGAATATAGTTGATGCAGCACCTTTCACAACTGTTGCATCCTTGCCGGAAAACGCTTCCTCCGGATTATCCTTCACAAAAAAGGTAGCAGGCAACGATATAACAAGCATGAGTACCCCAAGCAACATCATAGCATGATGCCATCCAAAATGAAGGTTCAGCCATTTTGCTATCTGCGGCACCAGCATACCGCCTACGCCTACCCCAAGGTAAGCGATGCTCATTGCCTTGCCCCGCGATTTATTAAACCAGCGCGATGTGAGCACCTGGTTGGGTAAGGGTCCACCACATATATAGCCCATGGCAGCCATCAAACTGAAGGTATAAAACTGCCAGCGCGATGTCATGATGCCGAAGCCCACAAAAGCAAGCCCACCCAGTAAAACACCGGTAATGATCATTTTCCTTGGACCATATTTTTCAATTAACCAACCTGCTACAAAAGCAAAAAGGGCTACCACTACCCTTCCTAAAGCATTGCCCGAAGTAACCACTGTACGCGACCATCCAAACTCTTTCACCCAAAAATCGTAGAAGAAAGACATGCCATAGAAAAGAATACCAATCAATGAAAAGAGACTAAAAAAACCAGTTGCTGCTACCTGTACCTGGTTACGACGCAATGTTGTCATTCAAGAATAATTTTTAACGCTGTTTATGCGCATTACAAATTATTCCATTTGCAGGGTTTAAAATAATTATTTTTAAAAGCTTTATTTATCCCCTTCCATTGGCAAAGCAACTCACGTTAACCGCTATGCGAATAGTAAGTGTATTTGTACTTTCTCAGTTGCTGGTGAAAATACACAACAAAGGATTGATATAAATCATCACCCCTCTACCAACGCACTCGGCGCTACACCAAATTTCTTTTTAAAAGAATAGGAGAAATGGGATAAGGATTCAAATCCGAGATCGAGGTAAATGTTAGAAGGCTTGGCTTTCTTTTTTTCAATCAGGTGGCGTGCTTCCGTCAGTCGTTTTTCCTGCAGCCATTGCCGGGGTGAAGTGCCGAAAGATTTTTGAAAATCGCGCTTGAAGCTGGCAAGACTCCTTCCGGTCATTTGCGCAAATTGTTCAACAGGAATATTATAATGAAAATGCGCAGGCATAAATTTTTCAAGGTCGATTTTATACACTTCCGAAAAATCAAACAAAAATGTTTGCAGTTGCGGCATTATACGCAGGAGTAATTTCACGCCTTCCTTTATTTTCAGGATGCCCATTTCGGAGCTCACCTTCTCCAACGGATTATTAACGTAGGGTATAATAGACTGAAAGTATCCTACCAGGTATGCGTCTGCAGGTACCAGCACATTCAGCGGACCGGTATATTTTTCCTTTGTATGAATTTGTTCTTCAATGGCTATCTTTCTTAAAAAATCTTCCTGAAGCGAAATGACGATCGTTTGATAATCTTCTCCGGGCAACGGTGTTTTTGTGATCTGTCCGAGTTGATTCTTGCGGATCAGCAACATCTGTCCACCTTCCATAGCAATGGTCTCACCACTCGTTTCGAGTTTGAATGATCCTGATACCTGCAAAACCAACGTGCTATGTTCGAGAAAACAAACCTTCTCTTTCCGTACCGAAGACAGGTATGAATAAAAAAGGATGCCCGGAATGATTTCATTTGGATTTGTCATTACGCAAAGTAAAGCAATTAGCTAACGTTGTAAGTAGGTACTGCCGAGTATGGCGCCCGGAGAAAAATGTTGATTAAGTGCTTCCATCTCTTCAGTAGTAAAATTAATCTGCAATGCATCTATATTTTCCTGCAACCTTGATCTGCGGCTCATGCTCACCAACGGCATAATGTGTTCACCCTGGCTGTTTACCCAGGCAATAGCAAGTTGTGTAGGTGTATAGCCTTTTGTTTTTGCCATGGATTGTAAAAAGCTAACTTTCTCAAGATTCGCAATCAGGTTTTGGCCCTGGAAACGGGAAAAGTGGTTGTGATAATCTCCCGCTGGCAAAGGGGCTTTCATTTCACCGGTTAAGAGTCCTTCAGCAGTGTTTGCGAAGGCTACAACACCAATACCTAACGCTGCGGCAGTGGGGAGCAAATCAGCTTCTATTTGCCGGTCTGCCAGCGAATAACCAATCTCCAAAGCAGTTACCGGATGGATGCTGTGAACCTTTCGCAACTGGTCTGCGGTAATTTCTGATACACCCAGGTAACGCACTTTCCCTTCCTTAATCAGGTCAGCAATGGTTCCTATTATATCCTCTACAGGAACACTATTGTCCAACCTGCAGGGTTGATAAAGATCGATGGTATCGATACCCAGTCGCGTAAGAGAATAATTGATAAAGTTTTTGATAGCAATAGGGCGTAGGTCAAGCCCCAGCCACTGCCCATTGTAGAAGATAGCTCCAAATTTTACACTGATGAACGCATCATCCCGCCGTTTTTTGATAGCCTTGCCCACCAGCATTTCGTTGTGACCGCTGCCGTAAAAATCACCGGTATTCAGAAAGTTAATACCATTATCCAATGCCTGCTGGATAGTAGCGATGCTTTCATTTTCATCATTTGTTTTTCCGCCCCATACAGAAGACATCCGCATACATCCCAATCCTAATTTCGAAACAAGCGGTCCATTGTTGCCTAACTGTATTTGTTGCATAGTTGTCATAATTCATTTTTTTAAAGAACAAAGTTCCGCATTCTTTGGCAAGGCAGCTTTCCTGTACGGCTCAAATTCACTTTCCTGGATGGTTCATGGGGACTTCTTGTATTTATTGTTACAACTACTTTTGCAAGCCATTAACCTCTGTGTAAAATTGACTTAAAATCAACTGAATAATTTTCTGAGAATTGGAATGGCGAACAAATTTTAAAAGATCGGATTGGTACAACAACAATTAAAATGGTGAGGACTAACCCATTGAATTTGAATTGGGTTTTTTGGGATTAGCGGATCATCTAATAGCGTAAATTTATATGTTGGCGGTAATACGGCGGCAACTTTATGAAAAAAACAGGTTTATTATTTATTCTTACAATTATGATGTTGACCATTCACTTCGTAACATTTTCAAGTTGTAGTAAAGAATATAGTTGCGAAGGTTGCTTTGCAAGAGATGCAATACCGCCAAGAGATACAGCTATTGTAAAAGACACGACAAAACTTGACAGCACAATCAACTTTCCTTTTTGTCCAAACTGTGAAACAACTCAATTGTACATTTTAAATAAGTGGAGTTTTAATAACTATAAGTCTAATGTATGTGGAAACGTTTTATATGCTAAGATTGAATCGGGAGAGGACTTGACATTTCGTGGTTTTCAGGATTGTACCAAAGACACACAATTTGTCGTTAATGGTGTATTTCCCCCTAACACGTTTGAAGCTGACCGATTAAATATTGTCGCTTCCTACTCTAACTTTTTATTGTATGCACCCAATAATGTTATTCTTGCAGTTGCAGGTGGAACAAATGGAACACCTTTGACAATGAATGCTGTTTTGGACACTTTCAATTATTCAACAGGTATTGCATCTTTCAGATTTTATGGGTACGCATATACAAATAAAGGTGGCAGCTCTTATATAACTGGTGATAGTTCTTATCTTGACGGGAGAGTTAGAGCTAAAGTTAGATAAGTACTACCGATAACAGGTGGTTTGGCAATATGGCGGCTACGAATATGTTCTCAATTTTTTGCAATCCCGTGTTCAGTTTGGTCAGACGAATAACTATCAGTTTTTGTAGATAACTTCAAGAATATATTTCAATTGGACATTTGTACCAGACTGGGAAACCAATGAATTCCCTACCTTAGCGAATACTCGAACCTATTGCAGCAATACAACACAAAATATGCTACCTGACTTTTTGAAAGAGTATAAACAAGCTATTGACAAGTACAAACTTGAGACAATCCGTATAGAGGCGGTACCTCTTAAAGAAGGAAAAAATTTACCGTTCAAGAAAAGCAAATTTTTAGGCAAGCCATACCTCCCCGTGACACACAAGTATCCGGTAAGCAAGTTTGGTAAACCCATGATACTGTTTGCTCAAATTAATTTTGAAGAAATGCCTCGCTTAAAAGGTTATCCCTCAAAAGGAATTTTTCAGATTTTTACTTCGGAATGCTTTTGGGCTGAAGGCACCGAGTACTTCTCATTTCTTTATCATAAAGACACCACACAAAAACATCAAACTGATTTTTCCTTTTTAACAGAAGACTTATACTTGGATCTGCCTATCAATTGCGAACACAAACTCAATTTTTCAAAAGAAATAGACTGTGGTGGACGAACAGACTTCCGTTTTGATCTAAAATTCAACGGAAAATCATTCAAGGAATTTAAAAAAGAGCTTACTCATGAAGAAAGCAAAGAACTTAATAAGCTTTTCAATTCATCGGGACACAAAATCGGTGGGTATGCCTATTTTACACAAGAAGACCCAAGACAACATAAATCTGAGAATAAGAATGATGTATTGCTTTTGCAAATAGATACGGACAAAGAAATTATGTTTGGCGACGCTGGGATTTCAAACGTATTTATTAATAAAGATGACTTAAAAAAGAAAAAGTTTGACAAAGCCTATTTTAATTGGGACTGTTGTTAAATTAAGTATTGCCGTCAACAAATGCTTGCTGCCATAGCGACAGACGGAAGCCATTCAGCAGCCTCGCTCTTATCATCTTTTACATTTACATTTGAGCTAGCGGTTCGCTATCCGCGCTAAGGACAGCAAGCAGCAATCTGTTGAAATATAAATTGATACTTACTTAATGAAAATATTGACTTTACTTTTTATAATAGTGTTGAAACTAAATTTTGTTTTTAGTCAAACAACCACTTCACTGTGTAAAGCAATTTTCGATCAGTGGACAAATTATAAAGTTGCCGTTCTAAGACTTACAGCCAACATTAGGTTTGCTGCAAGCTTAATGCGACATCTCAAAAATTTAAAAAATGTCTAAGACAAAGGAGAAGCAACATAAAGGACTTCATCTTCACAGGACGCACCCCATTTTATTTGGAGGCAATCCAACAGACAGGCAAAATATAACTTTTGTAACAAGGCTACAACATGCAGAACTTGCCACATTCTGGAATAGAAAACTTGGAGAAATGAAAAACCATAAAAATGAAAGAACTGTTTGAGAAATTAACTGACAGCTTTGACACCGTTTTACCAGCGACACCATCCGCACTTGAAACTGCTGAAAAGTTTTTCAATTTAAAATTACCAAGCGATTATAAAGCGTTTTTACAATTTACAAATGGACTTGAAGGCGAAACAACAGACAACTATCTTGTACTTTGGAGTGCAGAAGAACTTGTAGCGTTAAACCAGGCATATAACGTTAAAGAGTTTATATCAAACATTATCATTTTTGGCTCAGACGGTGCAGAAGAAGCTTTTGGCTTTTACACAACAGATATGAGCATTGTAAAGTTGCCATTTATTGGTATGGGACACGTTCCAAATGAAAAACTTTCAGACACATTTAGCGCCTTTTTGTTCTCACAAACTAAAGATTAAAACAAAAAATTTTAAGCGGTTTGTGCTTGATAAAAATGCCAACAAAAAAACATGGAATGTCAAAGACTTTCTTTCAAGAATAATATAGCAACAATATATAGTTCATCTGCTTTTATTGTGGCTAACACAACGCTGAAGAGCAAAATTGCATATCTTCAATATTCGTAACCTTATCGGTTTACATAAAGCTCTTTAACTTAACCCGCTACTCAAAAAATTACAACCCTTATTATGACAAAAACACTTGGCTTTACAATTTTATTTATATTCTTTACTTATTTCAGTTATTCGCAAGACGAGCTCATTTTTAAGGTCACTTATAAACCTTCGACAAAATATAGTCAAACAATAAAGCAAACTTCATCAACAGAGGTTACCTATTCAGGCTCTGAAGAATTTCTTAATAAGCTGAAAGAGAAAGGAGTTCAAAATCCAACTTTAACAAAAACAGCGTCAACCACTGAGTCGGAATTCAATACAGGAAGCCTGACCGATGGAATACATTTTCCCGTTACAATGAAATTTATTAAAACTACAAGCAGTGATGGAAATACTCCTATTCCTGATGGCACTGTTATGTATGGTCAAGGAGCTGTTGGCAGTATGCCCATACTCGACTCTATTGCATCAACAAGTCTGAATGAAGAATACAAGAAAACGCTTCTTCAAACAATCAACAACATGTTTTCTCAAATTTCGCTGCCCGAAAAAAAACTAAAAACGGGCGAAGAATTTACAAAGGAAACGCCTCTTTCTATTCCAATAGCAGGAATGAATATTGAAATGTCTATTTCTACTACCTATAAGTTATTGAATATAATAAACGGCGTTGGTAATTTCAGTATTACACAGGCATATACAATGACCACCACTATTACAAAATATCCCATAAAGGCAACAGGGAATGGAAATGGAAGCTTACAATATGATATTGTCAATAACAATTATATCCAGTATCAAATTGATACTGAAATGGGAATAGCTGTGAAACTGGAAAACTTTAACCTTGACCTCAAATCAAAATCTGGTTTCTTGCAAACTACGAGTGTAAGTCACAATGAATAATCCAAAGTCAACCATGTATTTAGTTAAGGATAAAACCCAGCTTTTCACATTCCCTCATTCAGTCCGAAGTGACTTCACCGGATTTGCCAGCGCTGCTTTCACAGACTGAAAACTGATGGTGATCAATGCAATCAAAATCACCAACAATCCTGATGAAGCAAACAGCCACCAGCTAACCGTAATGCGGTATGGATAGTTTTGCAACCATTGGTTTATTGCCGTCCATGAAAGGGGTATTGATATAATCAGAGCAACAAAGATTAATTTCAAAAAATCTGTTGAGAGTATAGATACAATACCACCTACGGATGCGCCCAGCACTTTTCTTATACCAATTTCTTTTATCCGCTTTTCAGCAGCCAGCACAGACAGTCCAAACAAACCGATACAGGAAATAAAAATAGTGAGAATGGCACTACATAAAACAATGGTTTTCCACCGGGCTTCTGCTGCATAGCTCTGCTCGTTTTGTTCATGTTTAAACCTGTAATCAAAAGGATTTAACGGAAATACATTTTTAAATGTTTTTGCTATGTATTGCAGGCTAGATGTTTCAGTGCCAGGTTTTATTTTTATGTAAACCATTCCATAATTGTTATCCGGGTTCATGGTGAAGATCTGTGGCGCTATTTTTTCCGTTAATGGTTTGTAATGGTAGTTTTTAACAACGCCTGCAACAGTATAGGTTTTATTATTTTCAAAACTGGTTATCTGCTGATTCAATAATTGTTTCCAGCCAGCCTGTTGCATAAAGGCTTCGTTCACTAAAACCGTTTCTGTTGAATCTGACCGGAAGTCAGGAGAAAAATTTCTGCCGCTAACCAGTGGAACTTTCAACAATGGCAAATAAGATGCGTCTATCGTTTCGATAACAATATTTATTTGCTTATCACCATTAACCTGGGCAGTGTTATTATTAGCCCCTGCGCTTACGGGAGCAACATCCACTATATCCGGGTTACTCAGTAAATGCTGCTTAAATAAAACTGCTTCATCCCTGGTTAACTGAGGCTTTCTAACGGTTATTACATTGCTATCATCATAACCCAGGCTTTGCGTGGTAAGATAATTGAACTGTAAAAAAATGGCAAGTGTGGCTATGATTAAAAATGAGGCTAATGTAAATTGAAATACTACCAGGAACTTTTGTAAATAATTTTTCCGGCCATGTTAAAGCGGTTGTATATCGTTTGAACAGGATTATAATTTGACAATACAGCCGCCGGGTAAAACCCTGCCAGCAAACCCGTGATCACTAATACTGTTATAAAACCAACAATAAGTTTGGCATTGAGCAGGTAAGAAAAAGAAAGTGCTTTATTGGATAATTGATTGAACAAAGGCAACACCATTATTACAACAACAACCGCGAACGCGAAAGCTACAAGGCAAAGTATAAATGATTCGCTAAGAAATTGTATCATCAGTTGTTGACGTGTGCTGCCGATTACTTTGCGAACACCTATTTCCCTTGCACGTTTTACAGAACGGGCTACAGTAAGGTTTACAAAATTGATACTGGCAATCAGCAAAATAAAAAGTGCTATACCCGAAAGAATATAAGAGTATGTTGTACTGCTCTTATCAGATAAGGCTTCATCCTGCGCCTGTACTTCTTTGCCAAGATGAATGGAAGTAAAAGGTTCGAGCACATAAGAAATGCCGATATTAGTGATGCCATATTTACTCCGAATGTCGTTGATAGATTCACTTGCATCAGTCTCAAACACTTTATCCATCTTCTTTTCAACCGCCTTAATATCGGAATTGGGGGCAAGCACAACGAACGTGCTGAGAAATGAATTAAACCAATTGCCATTATTGTTTTCATCTGCAGCCGATACTTTCATTGGCAGCAATACTTTAAATTTTACAGACGAATTTTCCGGGCAGTTTTGTGCAATGCCTGTTACCACAAACGGTTCAAACCTGTCAGCATTTTTCAACATCATTGTTTTACCCATTGCATCTGTGTTGCCAAAATATTTCTTAGCCATGTCTTTCGTAAGCACAATTGAATTAGGTTCTGACAATACAGTTGTTGTGTTGCCTTTTATTAAAGGAAAGCTGAATACCGAAAAGAAATTAGCATCTACATAACTGATATCCTGCGATTGAACGTCTTTATCTGTTTTTATATCTGTTTGGGCTGGCTGAAACCTTACAAAACTTTGCAGCTCCGGTATTTTTGCGGTGAAACTTGGACCGGGAAAATATCCTGTATAACTGTTGTAATGCAAGTCACCATTATCTTTTTTGCTTTGTTTATCCAACCGATAAATGCTGCTCACATTTTTATGAAACCTGTCAAAGCTTACTTCATCATTTACATACAGCATAATCAGCATGGTGCAAGCCAATCCAAGACTTAAACCTGCGATGTTTATAAAGGAATAGATTTTATTGTGCAATAAATTTCTGAGGGCAGTTTTAAAATAGTTTCTGAACATAAAATCTGATTGCTGATTTTAGATTTTGAGATTTCTGATCTGGCCACCATACTGATCGCTGATCATTATCAACAAAATATGATACCGGTTTTTTAAACTATTGATTTACAATAAACCTATAACATACTAAAACTTCAACTGTCCAGTTTTGTTACACAACTGTCCGTTTTTAGAACACTGAGAAGAATCTCTCATTCCACCACAAGCATAGCACGTGCAGATTTGTCTAAAATTTTATCGAATAAAGCTTTCTATCCCATCAAGATAACTCTTGTTTGTTATAGCAAAAACTTGCACGCATTATCCTTATCAGCATTTGGAGCCCAGTAAATATTTTGCCCTTAACTAGAGCCAAGGATCATACCTTCATTCAAAAATTCTCCAGACAAAACCTCATCATGGCAAGAATATTTATCACCGGCTCGGCAGATGGGCTTGGAATATTGACCGCAAAGGCTTTGATACAACTGGGTCATCAGGTGGTATTGCATGCACGTAATGAACAACGGGGAATTATTGCGAGGCTAAATGCGCCTGGCGCGGAAAACTTGGTAATTGCCGACCTTTCCAGCATAGAAGAAACAATCACATTGGCTTCAAAAGTGAATGAGCTGGGTAGCTTTGATGTTGTGATCCACAATGCCGGCGTTTACCAGGTACCAGCCAACAGCGTGAGCAAAGAAGGTCTGTCCACTTTGCTGATGGTGAATACAATTGCGCCCTATATACTTACCAGTCTTATCAAAAAGCCTCAACGGTTGATTTACCTGAGTTCGGGTATGCATATGCAGGGCAACGCAGATCTGGACTTTGTGAGTAAGGGATCAAGCCTGGCAAAACGTATTACGTACTCGGATACCAAATTGCATGATGTAATATTAGCAAAGGCTGTACCCCGCAATGGAAAAATGTTTATTCCAATGCGGTAAACCCCGGCTGGGTGCCAACAAAAATGGGAGGTTCTTCCGCACCCGATAGCCTGGAAGAAGGATTTGCTACACAGGTATGGCTTGCCGTTAGTAACGAGCCCGAAGCACTTACAACCGGCGGATATTTTCATCATAAAAAGAAGACACGCTCCCACCCTTCAGCAGATAGTACCGATACGCAGGAACTTTTTCTTGCAAAATGCGAGGAGTTAACAGGGATCCAACTCACTTGAGCATCCTGCGTAATGCAAATGGGAGACTATGTTCGCGGGCATTTATTCCGTTATGCAAACAATAAGTTTACACTGCAATTGGATGAGCTACTGCTTGTGGTGCAGCAATCATTAAAATATTTTCTCCATTGCATCTATCTAAATGTACTTCCCCACCCATACTTTGAAATCCATCCAACAGCAGATGCCTGATGATGTCACGTTCTCTTTCTGTTAAAAGAGCATGCTCATCATTATCGTGTATGCTTACATGAACATTATCTGCAGAAGAAAAACGAATGGTAACAGATGATACCTGTTTATGATAACTCAGTACACTTAACCATTGCTCTGTGATACGCATCATAGACAGCATCAAGTCCGTATCTACCTGTAAAGGACTATCGGAAATTTTTAGCGCTATGTTAAAAGGATAAGTGGGGGCAAGCTGTTGAATATAATCGCGTAGCATTTCAGCACTTTCTAAACCCGCCACCATATAGGGTGTTATTTTATACGCTTCGCTTTTTACATCTTTCAGCGTTTCCGATAAAAGCCTCTGTACACCTTCGATACTGCTTTTTGTGATCTCAGGTTTGTTCATACAGGCTTGTAAAAGCATTAATGCCGATGCGATGTTTTGAGCGGTATACTCATGGAGTGTCTGTGCTATTTTTTGTTTAGCCGTTTCATTTTTTGCCATGTAGGATCGTATCGCTTCGCTTTTCAACACAATAAACTCTTCTGCCCTTTTTCTGAGTAGTATATTCTTCCGTTTAAGTTCCAGTAAGCGGGTGGCAACAAGTGAAAGATCTTTCAACGCCGCTATTTGACTATCTGTTAGCGTTCTTGGCTTGTAATCAGCCACACATACGGTTCCAAGTTTGTACCCTTCAGGCGACACGATAGGAACACCCGCATAAAAACGAATACCTTCTTCAGGAACCACATGGGGATTACCCTTAAACCGTTCATCGCACAAGGCGTTGTTCACCACCAGTATGTCATCCTGTAATATAGCATGCGAGCAGAACGAAACATCTCTCGACTCACATTCCATATCTGTTCCTGTTTTGGCTTTGAACCAGGTGCGGTCCTTATCAAGCAGCGATACCAGTGACAGCGGAGTATTACAAACCAAAGATGCAAGATGTACAATATTATCAAAATCATCTTCTGCAGGAGTATCCAGTATATTATAAGATTCCAGGTTTTTCAGTCTTTCAATTTCATCGAAAGGCAAGGGTGCAATAATCATTTAACGGGTTTTTATTGGATGGTACAAAGAAATGCCATCCTGCACTGTCCTGCTATAGTATAAATAATACAAATTTTGTCGTAAAAGCTACTACGAAACGAACAAACACTCAACTACATCGTAAAAATCCCGGCAGCAAACAAAAACGCAAAAAACAATCACAATTCAGTCCAAATAAATCCAGCTAAAGTCATACAATAACAATAACTACACGGATGTATGATTGACATCATTGATATTACTTAGATCCCACTTTGCTTGATCTATAATTTTTCTTTAAGCAACGCCCACACGTTCTCAGCAACGATGATATGACCTTCAGGTGTTGGATGAATACCATCCTGCTGGTTGAGTTTTGCTTCGCCGCCAACGCCTTTTAATAAAAATGGAATAAGTGTCACCTTGTTTTCTTCCGCAAGCGCGGGATAAATATTTTTAAAATCTGTAGCATACTGCTTGCCCATATTTGGTGGAATCTGCATACCGGCAAGTAAGATCTGTACATCCGGGTATTTTGCTTTTACCTTATCTATGATTGCCTGCAGGTTTTTGCGGGTTTCAGTAAGCGGAATACCACGCAGCCCATCGTTGCCACCCAGCTCCAGTACAAATACAGCCACGGGTTGTTTCAATATCCAATCTACCCTGCTATTACCACCGGCTGTGGTTTCTCCGCTTACGCCGGCATTTATAACAGTATAGCTCAGTTGCAGCGAATCAATTTTTTTCTGGATCAATGCAGGAAATGCTTCTGAAGGATCAACCCCATATCCTGCCGTTAAACTGTTTCCGAAAAATACGATCGTTTTCTTTTTGGCAGATGCATCAACCACCTTGGGCTTGTTAGCCTCCGTTGCCGTTTTCTTCGTGCTGTTGTTACTGTTACAGGCCGATATTCCTGCGATAAAGCATATCAATAAAATAGTCTTATTCATAAATGGTATGTAAAGTTTACCAACGGTTGCCATTACCACCCGATTTCCGGTAATTTTATCCCTATGGCATAAAAATAGTGTACTGTAATACAATGGCTAAAATTAAACCACAAAAAACAAATGGAAATCATTCTTAACCTTCACGGGGTAAGTAAAACATATACAGGTGCGGGCCGTACCCTGACCGTACTCGATAGTGTTAGTTTTTCCGTGGAAAAGGGTTCCACACTCGCGATTATCGGACCTTCAGGAAGCGGCAAAAGCACTTTATTGGGCTTATGCGCAGGACTGGACCGCGCCTCAGCGGGCAGCGTGGAGCTGCAACATACGCGACTGGAAAAACTTACCGAAGACGAACTGGCTGCGGTGAGAAATAAATATGTGGGATTTATTTTTCAGAATTTTCAACTGATGCCTACCCTAACAGCGCTCGAAAATGTGATGGTACCGCTGGAACTTCGGGGTGAAAAAAAAGTAAGAGAACGCTCCATGGAACTACTGGACAAAGTAGGACTTGCCGATCGCAGTCATCATTATCCCACACAATTAAGCGGAGGGGAACAACAGCGGGTATCTATCGCAAGAGCTTTTTCCGGTAGCCCCATGATATTATTTGCAGATGAGCCAACGGGTAATCTTGATGCAGAGAACAGCAGTAAAATTGTATCACTGATTTTTGACCTCAACACCGCAATGGGTACTACGTTGGTGCTGGTTACCCATGATGCAGAACTTGCAGCCAGAACGGGTAGGATTATTTCGTTGAAGGGAGGAAGGATTGTAGAGGACAGCGTGAATAGAGAACGGTCAATAGTGAATAGTGAATAGGCAATGCCCGCCCGGCTAACGCCAGTCGGACGGGGGCAACTCGTAACCAGAAACTTGCAACCTGCAACTTGTAACCGATAAACAACAAACCCCACAATGGATCATCCTGTTATTTCAACAAAAGCACTGAAGGCACATAACAAAGGTTACAACTTTGTATGGCTGTTACGGATGGCATGGCGTGATAGCCGCAAAAGCCGTTCGCGTTTGTTTTTGTTTATCTCATCGGTTATATTAGGTATTGCAGTGCTGGTGGCTATTTATTCACTGGGCAATAATATGGATGAGGAAGTAAACAACCAGGCGGCTGAACTACTGGGCGCTGATCTTGAAATTTCGGGTAACCATGTTCCCAATGCTGCCATGCAAAAACTTATTGACTCGTTGGGTGACAAACATTCATCCCAACAGAGCTTTGCTTCTATGGTGCTGTTTACCAAAAGCGGCGGCACCCGGCTTACAGAGATCCGTGCCATAAAAGGAGACTACCCCTATTATGGTTCACTGGAAACGATCCCTGCATCTGCGGGTACGCATTTCCGTAACAACAGGCAGGCGCTGGTAGACGGAACCCTTATGTTACAATATGGCGCACAGGTGGGAGACTCTATAAAAGTGGGAGATGCCAGTTTTGCCATCGCAGGCAAATTATTAAATGCGCCCGGACAAACAGGGCTATCAGCTTCGGTTGCGCCAATAGTGTATATACCATTGCAATATATGGAACAAACCGCCTTGTTGCAGAAGGGCAGCCGCATCAGTTATCGTTATTATATTAAATTCAACAAGGCGGCAGATGCCGAAGCTGCCATCACCGAGCTAAAATCAAAGCTGGAAGCCAATGACCTGAGGTACGAAACCATTGCGAGTAAAAAAGAAGATACCGGTCGCTCTTTCAGCGACCTTACGAGATTCATGTCGCTGGTAGGTTTTATTGCGCTATTACTTGGTTGTACAGGCGTTGCCAGCGCAGTACATGTGTATGTAAAAGAAAAAATAAATTCAATCGCCATCTTACGTTGCCTTGGGGTAAAATCATCACAGGCTTTCCTGATCTTCCTTATCCAGATAGCCGGGATAGGATTTATAGGCTCATTAATGGGTGCAGCACTCGGTGTAATTATCCAGCAATTTCTGCCGTTTGTAATCAAAGACCTGTTGCCGGTAAAAATCAGCACGCCCATTTCATGGTCAGCCGTATTGCAGGGCATCGCATTGGGGATGATGGTATCTGTTTTGTTTGCCTTATTGCCCCTGCTCTCTATCCGCAAAATCTCACCACTGAGTGCCATCCGGATCAACTATGAAGTTGCGGGACGACAACGCGATCCGCTCAGGTGGCTGGTGTATATACTGATCATTATTTTCGTGTATAGTTTTACGTTAGTACAACTGCACGAATGGAAAAAAGCCCTTTCCTTTACCGGCTATATTGCAGCATGCCTGTTGGTATTAACTGCTATAGCGCGGTTACTGATGTGGATGGTGCGCCGCTTTTTCCCTTCTTCATGGAATTACCTGTGGCGGCAGGGATTGGCTAATTTATACCGTCCCAATAATCAAACCACCATCCTCATTGTATCCATTGGGCTTGGTACTGCACTTATATGCACCCTGTTTTTTGTACAGTCTTTACTCATCAGCCGCCTCAACCTTTCCGGTGGAGAAAACGCGCCCAACATTGTATTGTTCGATATCCAGAATAAACAACAGGAAGGCGTAAACGCTATTGTACATCAATTCGGACTTCGCATAAAAGAAACAGTACCTATTGTAAATATGCGGCTGGAAACGGTAAATAACATTACGGCGGAGCAGGCAAAAAAAGATACTACCAAAGGATTAAGCTATTGGCTATTCAACAGGGAATACCGCGTTACTTATAGGGATTCATTAACTGCCAGTGAAAAAATAACAGATGGTAAATGGAGCGGAATAGCTGACAGCGCAGCCATGCCTGCTGTTTCGCTGGAGAAAAATTTTGCCCGAAGAGGCGGCGTAAAGCTAGGTGATACGTTGACTTTTAATGTACAGGGTGCATTAATGAAAACCATTGTGGGGAGTTTCAGAGAAGTAAACTGGGGTGGCGTTCAAACCAACTTCGTGGTTGTATTTCCTAAAGGCATGCTGGAAGATGCGCCGCAGTTTAAAGTGATTCTTACCAGAACGCCATCGCAGCAGGTGTCTGCAAATTTTCAGCAGGCTGTGGTAAAAGCATATCCTAATGTATCTATCATTGATCTTGCACTGGTGCTGCGTGTGCTGGACGATTTGATGAGCAAAATCAGTTTTGTGATCCGTTTTATGGCGGGTTTCAGTATTGTTACAGGGTTAGCAGTATTGATCTCTTCTGTATTAATCAGTAAATATCAGCGCATGCAGGAAAGCGTACTGCTACGCACGCTCGGTGGCAGTCGTAAACAAATCTTCACCATCACCGCTTTAGAATATTTTTTTCTGGGCGCCTTAGCTGCGTTTACGGGTATACTGTTAGCACTGGTGGCAAGCTGGGGTTTGGCGCATTTTGTTTTTGATACGCCTTTTCATCCAACATGGCTTCCTGTAATGCTGCTCTTTACATTGGTTTGTTTACTCACAGTTGTAACGGGTTTGGTTAACAGCAGGGGAATATTAAACCGGTCACCATTGGAAGTATTGCGAGCAGATGGATAAGACCCAGGCTGATGAAAAATCAGAAAAAATTGTTGTGTTTATAAACCGTTCATCGTATCCATTCCCTTCATTTTTTCTAAATAGTCAATAGAATTTGCGTTCATACACAACAGTACTTATAAGCTTTTCATTACGATAAGCTTTTTCTTTTAGTAATAAACCCTGTGTTGAATACTGAAATATTGTTTTAGCGTGTATAGTAGGACTTAAATATGACTTGCCCCCAGCCTCAATCATTAATCCATCTTTATTATACTTGTAAACCTGATCAGGCAGCGGGTTGCTAGACGAAGGCATATGATATATGTATTCTGTTCTGCCTCCGGATTGATTATACGTTGTTCGCTCTATGCGTGTAGTGCGCCATGGCGGACCTATATGTTCACTTGTATAAATAAGCCTGTTTTTTTTATCATATTGCCTTTTTACAAGACCCTGATGCACCAATGAATCACCTTGATGTATGGTATATGCTTCCTTTACACAATTAACACCTTTATTTAAATAATACAGCTTGCTGATTTTCCGTTGCGCCGGGTTTGACACATCATCAACGCTCATCACAATGAGCGTGTCCTTACTATAGCTACTATCTTTGGGAGGATGATAACTGTAAAGCGAATCATTCAACATCTCCTTTTTTGCATCGTAAGGCGTATAATGCGAGCTGTCCATCCTTTCACCGTTTGCTTCTTTAATGATAGCGAAAGAAGAATCTGCCTCTAATATGTACGTTATCCTTAGTATAAAAGGCCAATTTTCTTTCTTCGCTTTTTCTAACTCCTTTGGAAATTCGCTAAAATAAGTTTGGCTGAAAAGAGTTTTTGCGTCAGCCATGTATGCAACAACAAAAATATTGCCGGGTAGTATTGTTACGGTTTTTGTAAAGCTATCAAGATTGTAGTATTGTATATCCTTAACAATAATCCCTTCTTTGTTGAACCATGTATGAGATGTAACAACCATGCTGTCCTTTCCCAGGTGTTTAACACACATCTCTTCTTTTTTATGAAATTTTTGAGCGAGCCGGTCAGGTCTATAAATGCTATCTATTAAAATATTGTTCACATCCAGATTAGTCTGACAGTATCCATTAAGCGCTAATGTGATTGTTAAAAAAGTCAGCACCCGTTTATTGAACAATAATTTCTTTTCCATCAACTACAATTTAGGTAACAATCATGATATTTTCAAAACTATGGAGCTTTACGAAAACGTGCAGTTAATGTATCGTATCCGTACAGTTACATGATGCCTTTAAGTAAAACACCTTTGATTTTCACACAATTAAAAAATGGCATACCATTTACTTAACAAAAATGAAACTAATATGCCATTAGTTTTACTTTTGCTGAACAAATACTGTTATGAAAAATTATAGTTTAGGCGAATTTGAAGAATTGATCCTGCTGGTGGTTGCTGCATCAGATGGTGAAGCTTATGGTGTAAGCATCCAGGAAAGTCTTATGGAAAAATTAAAAAAGAATGTAAATATCAGCGCCGTTCATGTTTCACTGAAGCGGCTGGAAGATAAAGGATTTGTTAAATCCAGGTTCGGTGGTATTACCGAAGAAAGAGGTGGAAGGCGAAAAAAATTTTACAATATCACCGGTATTGGAAAACGTGCATTAGATGCCCAATATGAACTCCGTACATCATTATATAAACAAATTCCTAAACTTTCTTTTGGCCGATGAAACACAATCCTCCCAAATGGTCCTTGCGGTTTCTCCGCTGGTTTTGCCGGCAAGACTTCCTGGAAGAGATTGAAGGAAATCTTACGGAGATCTATATCCGTCAACATCAACAATCTCATTCGAAAGCGGCAAGACAATTTACATGGAATGTTATCAAACATTTGAAGCCGGAGTTTATAAAACCTATCCCGTTTCCATTACATTATAATTACAGAAGCATGTTCAAAAATCATTTCAAAAGCGGCTACCGCAATCTTAAAAAAAGCAAAGGCTTTACGGCGCTGAACATCATCGGTCTATCAGTAGGACTGGCAACATTTTTACTGATTGCTTTATATGTGGCAGACGAATGGAGCTACGACACTTTTAATCTAAAAGCCAACCGCATTTACCGCATTACTGAAAATGCCAAGCTCAATGGCAATGAGGGATCTTATGCGGGAACTGAAAAGCCATTAATGAACGCGTTGAAAGATTTTTCAGGCATTGAAAAAATGGTGCGGATCATTCCCAGGGAAACATTATTTAAAACATCCCAGAAATTCAATATCAAAAAAGAGGATATCAATATTGAGGAAAAAAGAGTGGCTTTTGCTGAATCAGCCTTGTTTGATGTATTTACCTTACCAATGATAGAAGGCACGCCTGCCACATCGCTCAACGAACCACATTCGGCTGTGATTACGGAAAGTATGGCAAAAAAATATTTCCATGATATACACACGGTAGGGAAAACTATCACCATCAATGATAGCAATGTTTATAAAGTTACCGGTGTAATAAAAGACATTCCATCCCAATCGCATTTTAACTATGATTTTATTTTATCGTATAATTCCATTCCTGAATACCAGGACGGTGGTTGGGGATACGCAGGGATTCATCAATACGTTTTATTAAAACCAAATACAGATATTCATCAACTTGAAAAGACGATGCAGGAAATTGCAATAAGCAATTATCCTCCATCTATGACGCAAGGTGGCAACTACCTGAACTATGAGCTTACGCCACTGCTTAATATACACCTGCGCTCACATAGTCTTTATGAACTTTCAAAAAGCGGGAATATTCAATATGTATATATTTTTTCGGCCATTGCTTTCTTTATCCTGCTTATTGCCTGTGTTAATTTTATGAACCTTTCCACCGCACGTTCTTCCGGTCGTGCCAAGGATGTGAGTATGCGCAAAGTATTGGGATCAGGTAGAGGTTCGTTGATTGCTCAGTTTTTAACTGAATCTATTATACTCACTTTTATTGCTACCGTTCTCGCTATCATACTGGCAGCTTTAACGCTGCCACTTTTTAATGAAGTGGCTGCCAGGAATCTTTCCATCAACGTCAGTTCATTAAAATGGCTATTGCCATTCCTTGTTTTCGGAACCTTGATCATTGGCATACTTGCTGGTCTGTATCCCGCATTCATTCTTTCTTCTTTTAAGCCGCTATCGGTGTTAAAAGGAAAAATGTCTACCAATTTTAAAGCAGGTTACCTGCGCAGCTTTCTTGTTGTGTTTCAATTTTCCATTTCCATTTTCCTGATCATAGGTACCATCGTAATTTATCGGCAACTTAATTATATTCAGCATAAAAATGTAGGATTCGACCGCAGCCAGGTACTGGTGATTAAAAATGTGAACCAATTAGGAAGCAAGGCAAAAATATTACGGCAGCAATTGAAACAGGTTCCCGGTATTACCAATGTTACCATGTCGTCTTTTACACCCACGGGTGAAGAGCGTAATATAACCGGCATGTTTCCTGAATTGCCACTTGATATCAAACAAGACGTGCTTTCAGATTTCTGGCCGGTGGATGAAGATTACTTAGCAACCATGGGCATTCAATTAATAGCAGGTCGCAATTTTTCTGCTGATATGCCAACCGACTCCAGCGGACTTATTGTGAATGAAGCATTCGTTAAAAGGTTTGGCTTTAAAGATCCGCTCAATAAGCCCATCTATCGCAACAGTATAGGTCTTCAGCAATTTCATATTATCGGCGTGATGAAGGATTTTAATTACAGTTCGCTGAAAGATGAAGTTAAACCCGTTGCATTAAATCTTGATGAAAATACCGGGGCTATCAGTGTGCGACTCAAGGCAGCCAACATACCCGCTGTTATGGAGGCTATTGAAGACAAATGGAGTGGTTTATCCAGGCAGCCATTTACTTATTCCTTCATGGACCAGGAATTTGATGCTACGTACCGTTCGGAACAAAGAACCGGTCAGTTATTTATTTCTTTCAGCACCATCGCAATCCTGATTGCCTGCCTGGGTTTATTCGGACTTTCTGCATATGCAGCAGAGCGGAGGATCAAAGAGATTGGTATACGGAAAGTGCTAGGCGCAAAAGTGTCTGGTATTGTTGCGATGTTATCTGTTGATTTCATCAAATTGGTTATCATCTCTATTTTAATTGCTTCTCCTGTTGCGTGGTGGGCAATGAATAAGTGGTTACAGGATTTTGCCTACCGGTCAACAATGGAATGGTGGGTGATTGGGTTTGCCGGAATCATTGCTGTTCTGATTGCATTTACTACCATCAGTTTTCAATCGGTAAAAGCCGCGCTCAGCAATCCTACCAAAAGTTTGAAAGCAGAAGGCTGAAGTGCGTGAGAAAGATGCATAGTGAATATAAGTACTGTAAACTATTTCTTAAACTTGAAAGGAGCAACAAAAGTTATGTGTAGATTAGCTTTTAGCATGCTCAATTACTCTGCTGTTTATTTCAAAATATTTTACCATGAAAAGAATCGCATCGCTGCTTATCTTATTAATGTGTATTCATTTTTCAAAAGCGCAGGATTTCAGTGCATATAAAAAAGAATTACTGATTAGTGGTGCGGATACATTGCGTTACAGAATCTTATATCCCGAGCATTATAAAAAAGAAATTTCCTACCCATTGGTTGTTTTCCTTCACGGCGCAGGAGAAAGGGGAAACGACAATGAACATCAACTTGACCTTGGCGCGGCGTTGTTTTTAAGAGACTCCCTGCGTAAACGATTTCCTGCCCTTGTTGTTTTTCCACAATGCCCAACCGATAGTACCTGGAACAGGTTCACGGTTCCATCAGACACAACAGATGCATACAACCGCTCCTTAGATACATCAAGACCTACAACTCCTGAACGCCTGGTAAAATTGCTGATGGATAGTTTAGCCGAAAATAAAATAGCAGATAAGAAAAGAATCTACATCGGTGGGCTTTCGCTCGGTGGCTTTGGAACGTATGACCTGGTTATTCATTATCCCAATTACTTTGCAGCAGCATTTTCCATTTGCGGACAAGCCAACATACAACAATTTACACAAAAAGCAAGTCATGTTCCTTTATGGATTTTTCATGGCGATATAGATAATGTGATTCCTGTTCAACCCAACAGGGATTTGTATAAAGCCTTACAAAAAAAAGGTGCCCGAAATGTTAAGTACAACGAATATGCAGGCGTAATGCACAACAGTTGGATCAATGCCTTTGCAGAACCAGGGTTGCTGCCGTGGCTGTTTTCATTTAAGAAATAGCCTGACGTATGAGGTGAAGTGATTGCTCAAAATTGGAAATCAATGAAACTTTGCCCACAATTTTGGGTAAAGACCTGGCAATTGATCAGGCGTCCATTTATTGCCCTTGGTAGGCGGAGCTCCAAAGTCATAATCAAGACCACTTTTATACGCAACATCTCTCGGGAAAGTTTGATCTTCTTGTTTCTTTCCCGTCTTCTGCATATACGCCTTGTCCGCCACATACATCAACTCCTCAAACTGAGTATATCCATCTTTATCCACGTTGCCTGCTAAATTATCCGGTAACTTCAACGTTTCTTTAAATGTATGCTCGCCTTGTGCAATTAACCAACACCGAAAATATAAGTAGCCATCATCTGTAACCACGCCTTCTATAATCTTTTCGGCTCCAACAATTTTGAAGTCATCCGCTTCTATTACATATCTTCTAAAAATCTTTTCAAACTCAATAATTTGTTCTGGTGTATATGCAACTAATTTTTGGATTAAAAGATTTTCTTGCTGCTGTTGATTGCCATTTGATTCAAAAAAAGAATAATCAATAATTTTCCAAAATTCTTTTTGATCCATTGTGTCAGATTTTATATAATCAATACTATACGCTTCCTTATGAACTGCCTTTTCAGCAGGTACTCTCTGAGGCTGCGTACAATTCAGAGCAGCAGAAGCGATCAGCAAAATAGCATAAAAATTATAGCAACATTTTTTCATCAGTCAGTGGATGTTATAGAACTTGATTTTATGTATTTATAAACAATGACACTATAATTTTACATCACCTTTTGCAATATCCTCTAACTTTTCAATACTAACCGGTTTAATATTTTCTTTGATGAGCATGTCCGTCATTTCCTGTGCTTTTGCAATAACTGTTTCAGCCGAAGGAGGATTAAAATTATATCCGAGCGAAAAACTCACTGAGTTTCGTGTCCATTCATGCTCCTGATTTTTCCAGATGCCCGTTTTTTTGTGTCTTTTTTCAATCTGCTCAATATCATCATATGAAGTGGAAGCCGCGAGGGAAGCGGGATCAAACAATACAGCAATTTTTACAGCTGACTGCCCTAATGGCCAAACAAACATAATCATCACCGTATAACCATCAACAGTACCGATTAGAAAGTCGCCTGTTCTTTTGAAACCTTTCTCTACTAATTGTATAAATGGCACTTTCGAAAACCTTTTTTCTCTTTTGTTCGGGCCCCACCTGGCATCTATGTAAAAATAGATAGTACCCACCAGCGCAGATAGAATCAAAGATCCAATCAGCACTATAAGGAAGTTTTCCAGCAATGTATTGGGCGACTTAGTTGCAATTCCCCTCAGGCCAAAAACGATAAAAAAAACAATAAAATTTACAAGATAGTATTCCTTAATAATTTTCCACATAATAATAGTCTTTAACCTGAGTTTTCATTTTAGTAATTCGGTGTGACCAAATTTCAATCCATAAAAGATATCATTGAGCTTGATTTAATTGCTAATCTTCTAGTCATTCATTTTTTACAAAATCACCTACTGCATACAGCGGATACACTTTTATCTTTTCATATTCCGAATAGTTTTCGAGTGAAAATCTCACACCATAAGGAGATTGCTTGTCTTGGATAAACAAATGCATGCTCCGCATCGTACCACGCTTTCCCGACTTTACTTCTATCGGTACAATCTGTTGACCCTTTTGCGTTACATAATCCACTTCGGCATTACTGCTTTTCGCCTCCCGGTGCCAGAAATATAAGACCTCCTGGCGGTAAGGAGATCCGGCTTTCAATAATTCCAGTCCCGCATATTGTTCAGCAATGGAACCTTTATTCACCGCCTCAAAGTCATTTTCAAGAATAATATCGGATATGTTGAGCCCAAGCACCCGCTGAAAAATACCTGTATCAAGTAATATTATCTTCCTGTTTTTACTATTGCTTTCAGCTCCCAACGGCAAACCGTTGGCTGCAGTATGTGTCACAGGAATTACCAGACCTGCCATGATCAATAAATCCAGTGCTTCCTTAATCTGTTTGTGGTTTGCTTCAGAAGCAGCCTTAGCAAAAATAAACTTACCTCCTGACTGCTGTACTACTGAATCAAATACTTCTGCTATCCGCAGCGCCGGCACCTTCGTTTTATACTTCGCAAAATCGGCCCTGAGTGCTGTCACCAGGTCATCAAGCACCTGTCTGCTGGCAGAGAGGTCATTGGTATTGATATACGTTGCCAGTACTTCGGGCATTCCACCCAGTACCATAAACCGCTTTACATAACTGATAAGTTTAGCATGGAAAGGCTCAACAAGGGGTGTTTTGGCACTTGCCTTTCTTTTGGCTTCCAGCAATCCTGTTTCACCCACGGCTCCCAGGTATTCATCAAAGGACAATGGATATACAAATAGGGACCTTATTCTTCCAACACCAAAAGAAGGAATTTCCTGTAGCGCGAATTCCAACAACGACCCCGCTGCAATCACATGCAGACCAGCATATTTCTCATAAAAGAAACGAAGCGAAGAAATAGCCGGAATACAGGATTGTATTTCATCAAAAAAAAGTAACGTACGTCCCGCAACAATAGGTGTATTATACAACAGGGATAAGTTTTCGCAGATTATTTTGGGATCCAGGTCTGTCTCAAAGAGTCGGTGCACCTGTTTTTGCTGCTCAAAGTTGATCTCGAGGAAATGTTCAAATTTTTCCGCAAGATGTTGTACGGATGTTGATTTTCCTACTTGCCTTGCTCCCCTGATTAACAATGGTTTAGGAACTGGTTCATCTTTCCATTGAGAAAGTTCATGGTCGATATTTCTCTGAATATACATTTTTACAAGGCAATATTTTATATTTTTTACATTTTTACAAGGCAAAAATACAAATATTTTACATTTTAGAAAGGATACGTACAAATTTCTTCTACCTATACTTTACAGGCAATATATTCAACTTCAGTAACAGCAGCAATGTCATCATCAACACAGTTCCTGTTGCGGCTATGATGTTTATAAAATGTTGCGCCTTTAACGTATTACTGAACAATTTACTGATCACCTGGAATATCAACAACCCAGTCAATCCACCCAACGTATTTGAAATGATATCGGTAATATCAAAAGCCCCAACTTTAAAAATAAATTGGAATGCTTCAAATAGAAAACTACTGACAAAAAAGAAGATGATTTTTGTTCCGGATATCCATCGTTTAAACAAAACACCGACATAAATGCCAAGCGGTACAAAAATGATGATGTTCATAATTACTTCACCACTAATTCTTGCTGCGCCATTAAACGGAATTAAATTAACGCGTCGTTCTTCCATATAGGAAAATTGCACCCCCAGCTTAAAAAGCAAAATCCAGCATAATGCCAACAGGTATATTACAAACAGCAACTTTGTTACAGTATTGATCCTGGTATTGTCTTGTGCCATGCTTAATCTTACCAATTAGAAGATCAAGATTAATGTAAGAAAATGATACCAGGTAATAAAAGTGATGAACGCGTGCATGATTGGGATGAAGCGTATTATTAACGACGCACTCAAGATAGTAATGCAGCAATATTATTGATCTGCGCTGGTTTTAATAAACCATGCTGACAGGAAACTAGAATCAATAACAGCCAGTATCTGCTGTTTATTTCCCTGCTGAACAGGTGGCTTGGGACAAAGAACTGAAGAATGGTTCTCTATTTCCCCATAAAATATTTCAGCAGCAGGTCTTTCCTGCTTCGCGAAACATTTACCGTTGCGCCGTCAGACATTACAAGATACCCACCTTCACCTTTCACATATTTTTCTACTTCTTTAGTGTGTACAATATGCGAATGGTGTACCCGCAGGAAAGGAAAGTCTTCCAGGATCTCTTCCATTTCTTTGAGGGTACGCGATGCCGTTATTTTTTCTTTGTTTTTTAAAAACAGGAAAGTGTAATTACCTTCCGATTCACAACGCAGTATGTTATCTACTGCAATCAAACGGAATCCTTCCATGGTGGGAATCGGCACTTTGCTGATAGCCTGGGTAGGCTTTTTAAGTCTGTCCAGTAAAATATGCAGTTGCTCAGGCAAAGCATGCCGGCTTTGTTGTGCCGCTTTTTGTACACTCTTTTGCAATTCTTCTCTGTCTACCGGCTTTAACAGATAATCCAGCGCACTAAAACGGATCGCTTTAATAGCATACTGATCATAGCTGGTTGTAAAAATAATATCGAAATGAATATCCGTTAATCTTTCCAGTACTTCAAATCCATTCATAAAGGGCATTTCTATATCCAGGAAAAGTATATCCGGCTGATGTTCATTGATTGACTGGATCGCAGCTTCGCCTGAATAACAGATATCCAGGATCTTTACATCAACACAATACCTGTTTAATAATGTTGCCAGCAGTTCGCAGCAATCAGGCTCGTCGTCAACAATGATGGCCTTGATCATGTAGCATGCATTTTTGTATGGATGAGTTTCAGCTCGTTCATGAAATCATTCTTGGGAATAAATAACCGGGAGATAACCGATCACCTCCATTCAGCTATAGTATCGTCACATTCAAAAATCCATCTTGAAGTTAATACAATTCAGCATAACGATACACAGGCCTAAACAAACAACCAGCGCCGTGGCCCTGGTTGGAAATATAAAAACTAATTAAGTTTCGCACTCAGCTCATTCACCAGCTTTCCTATTTTTCTTCCCTGTATCAGCCCGGTATCAACCGAAGGACCGTAATGCAACCCTCCCATCAACCGGGAATGACCTGCTTCTTTTGCATAGGCGTCGAACGATGCATAGTTGCGGATACCGTATGAGCTTGCGTAGGTATTGTCGCTGAATGCGTAATTGGTTCCGAAAATTTTTTCAAGTACAGCAGCACTTGCAGCAGAGATAACTGCGTGCGCTGCAGAATATTCAGGGTGTGGCGGTGTAGGAATCACGGAGTTCCAACCTGCATCTTTGAATACATTTTGTATGTATGAGATCGGACGGATGAGTGTATAAGTATATTTCGTTTTGAAGGTTGATATGCTGGCATCATTCATGGCGATGCCGTGCAATGCATAAGCGAAGGTCCGCTTCCTGCAGGGACATTTTTTTTGCTTGCACCAGTTGGATGAGGATGCTGGTAGCATGCGCAGGCACATTCAGATTACCAGGCTGATCCCCCCAGAATTTTACGATGATAGAATCTTCATGACTCAGGGACAGTGTGATGGTATAGAGTTCGTGCACCATTTCATAAAATGGCGTTTTGGGTTGATCAGAAAAAGAAATAGGAGCACCAGGCTGTGTAACACTTACAATGTTTGCAATAAAACTTCTGTTATCGCCCCAATGTGGAAGCAGCGGCGGAGCTTTTGCCGGAGGAGTAGGGATCCAGTGACCTGGCTCCGACGGAACAGTGTAGTTAGGATCGTTCAGATGAGCGTATGCTTCATGACCTCCATCCGTTTTCGACCACTCAAATATGTTCGCTGCAACGGTATGACCGTAACTGATCGCATTTTGGATCAATTGATCGGCTGCATCTTTTTTAAACTTGTCATTCCAGGCTTTTTCAAGCGAATCGATACTGAATTTATTGGCATCAGCCGTTGTCGGAAAAAAATCTCTTGTAAGATCAGCCATAGCTGCGTTCAAAGAAGCAGGCCAATAGTATTGATCCACGCGCTTGTTTGCTTCTATGGCACTTCCGCCAATGCGGGGCAGCAGTGATCCTACCCCTGTTACAGAAGGCGCCACAGATTCATACAGCGTTATACCCGCATACCCGAAGGATCTGTCTGACACGATCGAATTATAACCTGTGGTAGTTTTAGTAAGCATAATATGAAGCTGCATCCAGGCATTCGCAACATCGGCGGCATAAACCGGTGCTGGATGTGGGGAATGTTGTTTACTGCATTGGCAAAACAGTGCAATAGAGAGCAGCGTTGGTAAGATAATCCGGAAGTTCATAAAAAACAGTTTAATAGAGTGATCAATGTTTTTTATGAAAGTAGAAGTGTACAGTTAAGGATGCAAGGAAGAACGTATGGTTGACGGAATACAGTAATAACCGGCAGCACTGAAAGGGCCATTAGCATAGTGGAAGAATCAATAATTGATCTCGCTGGCAGTTTCAGCCAGTTCTTTGCATGGGATGTTTAGAACAACCCTGGTGCCGCAGGCATTTCCGCTGCTATCCTGCAGGTCTTCAATGTAAAAAACGCCCGATAAACCGGTTGACTTATTCAAAAGCGTTAAGCGGTTTGATGTGATGCTTACGCCCACTGATTTATTTTTCTCCGTCATGCGATGCTTAATGGATGCAGACATTTTTCTGCCGATGCCATTATCTGTAATAACACAGGTTAATGCTTTGTTTGCTACAGAAAGATCAATATCAAGTTGACCCATTCCTTTTTTATGCATGAGCCCATGCCAGATGGCATTTTCGGTAAATGGTTGTATAAGCATCGGTGGTACATATATTGCAGTGGTATCTATGTCATTTACAAAATGGATGCTATAGTCGAAGGTATTTTTAAACCGCAACCGTTCAAGGTCTAAATAAAGCCTGAGGGCTTCCAGTTCACTTTCAAGTGTAATGAACGGCTTTTCGGAATTATGAAGTACCATTCTTATCAGGCGCGAAAATTTGGTAAGATAGTCTGAGGCTTCTTCGGTTTTATTAATAAGAATAAACCGGTTGATGGAGCTCAGGCAGTTAAAAATAAAATGAGGATTCATTTGCGCACGCAGCGCCTGCATTTCAAGCTCACTTGCCTGCTGTTGAAATTCAATCGTTGTCTTTTGCGTTTCGAGTCGTTCCATAGCAAGCTGGTGTTCCAGTTGTTGTTTTTCATTTTTGCGCTTAAGATTAATATTCCGCAAAATAAAAACGGCTATCAATACCAGCAGCAATGTTGCTCCCACGAGAATGTATTTAATAACAGATTCACTTTTTATTTTTTCCTGTTGAAGAGAAAGTTGTTGTTGTTTGAGTTGCTGATCTTTTTGCAATAAACTGATTTTTGTTTTTTGTTGTTCATCTATTGACCGCATTTCCGACAAAGCGATATTTCTCCGGTATTCATCCGTTTGAATAGAATCCTTTATAGCAATATACTTTACATTGTATTTGTAGGCGCTGTCTGTTTTCCCCTGCTTGTCATAGATCTTCCAGTACAATTCATAAGCATCTCTTATATAAACCCTTGCTTCTGTTTCTTCCGCTATGGCAAGCAACCGTTTAGCATAAGAGAAGGATGAAGCAAGATTTTCCTTTCCCAGGTAACACCTGGCAAGTGATCTTACCAATCGGGTGACGGCGGTAATACAATTGCCATTTTCAAAAAATGGCAGTAATCCTTTAAATTTTTCCAGCGCCGAATCATATCTTTTTTCTTTCAGGTATACATCACCGATATAATAACTTTTATAGAAAAGATCACGCTTTATCACAGTGCTGTCGTTCGTTACCAGTGTAACATACCGGTGAGATTGCATGTAATAATAGATAGCTGAGTCTGGTTTGTTGAGCAAATTAGCAATGTCGCCCATGAGCTTATTATATCTTACAGGATTAACAGTTTTTGCGTTATTGGTCGCCATCCGGTAGTACGAAATAGCAATTTCATTTTGCCCCGCATCCCTGTATAAGTTACCCATATTTTCAGGGGAAGACAAAACACCTCTTGCATCATGTATCTGATCGGTTATGCGGATCGCTTTTAGTGTATTTTCAAAAGCAGTTTCATAATATCCACGAACACTGTATGTGGAGGAGATCATTCTTAAAAGGGCGGACTGTTTTTCTTTATTACCTACACGATCATAATAATGTAAGGCACGTTCATAAGTCGTTTTTGCTTCAGCATACCTGCCTTGCTGAAGCTGGCTGTAGCCAAGGGTTAAATTTCCCCAACCGGATTTTTCATCTTCATTTAATTGTTCAAATAAAGGCACAGACATTCGAAAATATTTTTCTGCTGTACGAAAATCATTTCTGTCACGTGCTATTTCACCAATGTTTTGCAAAGCATCTGCAATGCCTGAAACATACTGTATTTTTTTTGATTCATCGAGGGCCTGCGTTGCCAGAAAAGTGGCAGTATCTGTATGTACATCAATGTATGTTTCGGCTAAGGCATTTATGTAGTAAGCGTTACTCAGCTTGTTCAGGCAATCAATCCGTCCACTGTCTTTTAAAGAGGGCAATAGCCTTCTGAGACTGTCGATGGTATTGACCTGGGCTTGCAAAAGCACCGGCAGTATTGACCACACTATCATCCATTTCAATTTCATTCAACCACTTTTAAAAAACAAGTGAGAAAAGACAGGAGCAAGCTGGTATCGCTAACGAAAGTTAATGCATTGTTTGTTGAAATCATAGTTTATTGCGGATGATCTTTTTGGATGAACGAGACAAGGACGCTTAAAATGCTTTCGCTTATCGCCGGTTGTTTTGCTATCACTGCAACTATACTTTCAACACAGTAAACTGTACACTGGCGTTAAAAAAGCGCAGGACTGAAAAGTATTTTCGATGCCGTAATGATTTATCAACTATCTAAATTTTTATGTATGAAAAAAAATTTTCGCTTCTTACCGCTTTTCGCAGTGTTGTTGTTACATGCGTTTTGTATAAACGCACAATCAAAAGCTTCATCAGGCAATTATGCTGCACTGAGCAACACAGCATCCGCCAGGTCCAGGCAAGGAATGTATCTGAACGATATTAATATCAAAGCAAAAAGAGATTTCAAAAACGAGTATAAAGATGTCAGCAACGAACGGTGGTGTATATCTTCCGAGGGCATCATTACTGCGCGGTTTGAGCTGAATGGATGTACCACAGTAGTGTATTATGAAAAATCCGGTAAATGGACCGCTACTTTAAAGAATTATACGGAGAACCAGTTGCCTTTTGCAATCCGCGACCAGGTAAAACGCAAGTACTATGATTTCTCCATCGAAGTTGTAGACGAAGTACTGACAAGCCTGAGCAATAAAACGCCTACTTATATTGTCCATATCAGGTACAAAAACCACATGAAGTTCATCAGGATTAATGATGACGAAATGGAAGTGTGGAAGGAATTTGATGTATCCTGAAACAACGCTTTTCTTATACAGGGTTGTGCAGGTAATTCTGAAGCGAAGCGATACGCCTTAAAAAATCTGCGACAATTAAGTTAACTTTAAAAGCACCTTCATTCAATTTTGGTTAACGGAATGATGCATCCAAAAACCGTGAACAGAAAAACCGCTACTGAAAAGAGTGCCACATGCAAAAAGCCTTTGTGATACTGTTCTTTTTTTCAGCAATCAGTTTTAACGGATTGTCGCAGGAGAATGTCTACATGATGAATATAGACAGTTTGAAACACATGCTGTCTATAACAAAAGACACCCAGCACATTAATACGCTGATACTGCTTTCAAAAAGAATACTTTATGGTGAACAGTTCTCCGGTTACCTTGATACTGCCCGGCAATTTGCGCTGAAAGCACTTGACTTAGCAAAAAAAAATCACTACACTAGGGGTGTTGGCCATGCATTATTGGTAGACGCTGCGATAGCCATAGACAAGCAAGAAGAGTATTCAACAACATTACACAAGCTTCAAACATCTCTTCCACTCTTAAAAGAAAGTAGAGATAAATTTTTAATGGCGAATTGTCTTGAGTATACAGGAAAATGCTACCATTTTCTTGGTGATAATAACAAGGCCATTACTTGCTACGATTCCAGCATCTGTTTATACCAGCAATTAGGAGATACTGTGTGGTCGGCGTGGACGATGTTTGAAAAAGGACACAGCTACTATGACCAGGGGAACTTCACACTGGCATACACTACATTTCACGAAGGCCTGCAACTGACTCCCCAAACAGATACGCTGTTGCAGTGCTTCGCATATATCCGGATGGCAACATTATTTATTGGGGCCGAGCTACCTGATATAGCTATCGGGTATTACAATAGCATCCGCTCGCTTCACCCTGGAAACCCTGCTCTCCAGCAAAATATTCCCTGGGATTTGCGTTGGGGTTACAGACTGGGTGGTGAAGCATTTTTACTGTTGAAACAAACTGATGCTGCTTTAAAAATAGCAACGCTGTTAAATATCCCACTGGAGCAACAGGATTCAGACGATAATTTATTTTACGGGCATTTGTATGCAGCAATGGGAGAAAATGAAAAAGCGTTGATTTATTTTAAGCAAGGTTACACGCTGTCTAAAAACGCCTCTCATAAAATATCATTTGCCCGCAATGCTGTCGAACTGGCCGGAGCCTATTTAAAATTGAAAAATTTCCCCCAAGCAATGTACTACGCTAATGAAGCCAAAGACAGCGCGACAAAAATCCATGCTTTGCTGGAGTTGAAGAATGCTTTTGGCATCCTGAGCGATATTTACGCGGCTACTAAAAACTATGCACTGGCATATCAGTATAGTCAACGGTATAAAACGTTAACTGATTCACTCGCTCCGGAAGAATATAAACGAAAACTGTCTCTTATCCAGGTGAGAGACGAATTGGAAATGCAGAAAAAAGAAGCACGGCTATTAAACAACCAGGTACAGATAGGACAGCAACAGATCAAATTGCAGGACGCAGCTATAAAAAGAAGATCATTGTTGTTATATATGTCTATCGCGGCATTCCTGGTAATAGCTGTAATAGTAATATTGGTAAACAGGAATGTAAAACTAAAAAGGAAAAGAGGTGAGCTTCAGCAAATGGTAGAACAGGTTAGCGTGCAAAAGAAAGTTGCCGAACTGGAACAACAAAAAACTGAGCTGGAAATGCAGGCGCTGCGTGCACAGATGAACCCTCATTTCATTTTCAATTGCCTCAGTTCCATCAATCGTTTTATCCTGGTGAACAAAGTGGATGAAGCTTCTGATTACCTGACTAAATTTTCCCGTTTGATAAGAATGGTGCTACACAATTCTACAAAATCTTTGATAACGCTCGAAAGAGAGCTGGAAGCATTACGTCTTTATCTTGATCTTGAAAGATTGAGATTTAAAAATGCTTTCGACTATAGTGTTACGTTTTTCAATACTATTGATATTGGTGCGGTATACATCTCACCAATGCTCATTCAGCCATTTGCTGAAAATGCCATCTGGCACGGACTGATGCACAAAAAAGGCATCGGGCACCTGGCAATTGAATTTTATGCTGAAGACAAAACCTTAACCTGCATCATAACAGACAACGGTATCGGTAGAAATATGGCAGCCCGATTTGATAGCCGGTCTTCAGAAAAAAATATATCTATGGGCGTGGACATTACCGCCGGGCGCCTGGCATTATTAAATAAATCAAAAAAAGAAGCATCTGTCTTTATGATCGAAGATATCATTGATGATACAGGCACTGGTTGCGGCACCAAAGTAGTACTTAAAATGCCCTACAAAGATTTTCCGGAAATGCTTAGCTGACGTGTATCCCACCTTGTGCTATTTGCTGGAAAAAATATTTTTACGCACTATACCAGCTATAGCAACTACAAGCATCAACACCGCTGTTAAAATAAAACCTGCAGGGAGCGAAAAATGCTGCGCAACAAAACCTATAAGCGCAGGGCCTGCCAACTGCCCTGCATAACCCAATGTTGTAATAACGGAAATACCGGCAGCGGAGGATACTCCTTTCACATGAGCGCTTTGCGTGAACAAAACCGGAACAATATTGGCAGCTCCGATGCCAAACAACAGAAAACCTGCAAGCGCCGGTAGCAGACCTCCGCTCCATACTATCAGAAAGATACCGCAGGCGCTTACCAACGATCCCACAACTACAATAAATGGCGCCTTCAGTGTATGCACTATCCTGTCGCCCGTAATGCGCATTATGGCCATTGCAATAGAAAAAGTAGCATACCCGGCACCGGCAAAAGCGATATTTACTTTCTTAATATCACGCAGGTACACAGCACTCCAGTCGAGCATTACACCTTCTGCTAAAAACACAAGCAGGCACAAAGCACCGATAAAAAGCACGGTAGCATTCAACCATGCACTCCCCGATTTTGATGGATCCTTTTCCGGATGTGTTGCAGGGTGTCGTTCTGTATCTGCAGTAAGCAACATTTTATATTGACTCACCGCCAGCAGCAATACTATAAAAGATATGCAAAGCGATGTTGTAAATGAGCTGAGCCCTGTTTTTATTAACAGCCCCAGCCCCAGCGGTCCCACCAAACCGCCTACGCTAAACAATCCATGCAGTGAAGACATAATGGGTTTACCCATGAGCTTTTGCACCTGTATAGCCTGCGAATTCATGGCAACATCCATCGACCCTATGCTACATCCAAAAGCAAATAAAACAATGCCCATTACAATAACTGTATCAACAAAAGCCAGCAATGGCAGGCTGATTGCCAACCCCAATGCACTAATCAAAACTACTTTGCGGCTGCCTGCCCGGTTCACAATAATACCCGCCATTGGCATGGCAACCATCGCACCGGCTCCAATAAGCAGCAGCAGCAATCCAAGGTCTGCATCATTCAAACCAAGTCTTTCTTTTGCAATGGGAACCATCGGCGCCCAGCTTGACAATCCGATACCACACACCAGGAAAATAAGTTGAGATGCCCGTTTGGCGTGCTGTAGTTTTTGATGCGTTATATCAATGGAAGACATACAACAAGATACAATTTCAGATGATGCTTTCACAGGAAATGCCGGGAATCGGGTAACAAAGGAAATCATTATCAAATATATTATAGCAATAAGAGTTCAGCAGTATACCAGGAAAAGCACCACAGCTATTCCTCACATTTCTAACAGGTGATGTATGCACAACCATCTTCGTTTATGCCGGCTATTTTTTTTAGCAGTCTTTTGTATATCATGCACCATTCGTACAGGCTTTCAACATTGTTTATTTGAGGATGAACAACGGGTGAAGGGACATGCAAAATCTGTACATGATTCAATGGTTTTTTTCCACGGCAATGATTCGTTATGGGAGGTAAAAACAACCACATTTTCTATAGATGGAGATTGGAATGGAAATAATAGCAGAACCTGTGAATGTAATATAGATGAGGCAGACTCTTTGTTTGACATGGTGGGAAAATTCTCGAGGGAACTTTTATTGAATAATGACAGGAATAAAAAACTATATCACAGGCGAACAATGTACGCTCCTCATGGCAGCTATAATACCCAGGTGGATTATGTGAGTGATGAAAGTGGAGAAGTGTTTTTAATAGATCAATACAAATACGACAACAACTGCAATCTTATTCAATTAGACCGGAGGAATAAAGATTCCATAGTATTGAAAAAATATATTTTCCAGCATGACAAAGCAAACAACCTTACACAATGGGAGTTGTATGATGCCACTGATCTGCTTCTTAAAAAAGCAACCTATCAATATGATAAAAACAATAACGAAACAGGTTATGCTATTGACGATACTAAAAAAAAGATTGCATTCAACTGTAGCTTTACCTACGATGGAATTGACACCGCAGGCAACTGGCAAAAAAGAATCAAGCTGAAAAACAATAAACCCGTGGCCATCACTTATCGGCATATTGAATATTTCTGAATGTGAAACGCGGGTAACAGCGGGTAACAAAGGAAATTACTATCTAATCTATTAAAGAAAAATACTACCATCACGCATCCTGGAAAAATGCCGCTCCATTCCTCACATTTTATCCGGACTATTTATGCACAACAAAATACATGTATGCGCATTGTTAGTTGCAGCGATTCTTGTATCCTGCAATCGTTACGGCGATCTCCCTCTACACTGTTTCTATAACGATTATGAGCCACTGAAAGGACATGTAAAACGATCCATTGATTCAACCATTCTTTTTACAGGTGGCGACTCCTTACCAAACAATAAGTCATTGGAAGTAAAAGAAAATAATTTCCCTTCCGATCCCACTTTGGAAACGTCCACCAGTAGTACAAAAGGTTATTGTAATATAGATGAGGCAGACTCTTTATTTAACCTGACGGGGCAATTCTCTACAGACCGTATAAGGAACGATGATATGGCAAAAGGTGTAACGCACCAATATAAAAACTATCGCCATCATTGGCTTAAACATACTGAAGATGATTATGTGTCATCTAAAACCGGTACGTTGCTTTTCATAGATACTTATAAATATAATGACGACAACTGCTATCTGCTTCAGATAGATCGACGGAATAAAGATGCTGTTCTGTTGAAAAAATATATGTTTTACTGGAATCATAATAGCGTGCTGGATGCATGGGAATTATACGACGGCAATGATATCCTTATTAAAAAAGCAACCTACCAATATGATGAAAACAATACTGAAACAGGGTATACAGTGCAGGATATTAAAAATAAAATCCTTTTCAGTTTCAGTTTTACTTATCACGGAATTGACACTGCAGGCAACTGGCATAAAAGAATCAAGCTGAAAAACAATAAACCCGTGGCTATAACTACCCGGCATATTGAATATTACTGAATGTTATTGAAGTAAGAATTGCGTAAAAGAAAAGTAGTAATCTCTTGAAGTATTTTTTAGCGCCGTTATTTTTTTGTCAGTCGTGCTAATAAAAAATCCCCGGCAGGACTACCAGGGAGAATTAAGTATAAAAATAAAGTGTATCACGAAGGCGCAAGATAAGGGATGAAAGCATCTATATCTTTCGTAAAAATGCTTGGTATTTACCCTAATACTACATTAATGCTTATTTATGCTCCACTCCAAAGTTCTTATTAGGCGCCGCCCCCATCGTAAGCTCAAACACCCCACCTTTCATAATATCGGTGTAATCGATATAAGATTTATTATACCGCTTTCCGTTCAGCATTGCACTTTGAATATAACTGTTGGAGGCGCTATTATTTTTCGCGACAATAGAAAATGTTTTGCCGTTGAGTAAATGAAGATCTGTGCGCTTGAACAGCGGGCTTGTAATGTCCATTTTAGTAGAACCCGGGCAAACAGGGTGAATGCCAACGGAAGCAAGCACATACCATGCGCTCATTTGCCCTACATCTTCATTGCCCACCAAACCTTCAACCGCATTGTGATAGGCGCTGTCGCAGATGATGCGCGTCCACTGTTGCGTAAGCCAGGGCACGCCCAGGCGGTTAAATAAAAACGGAACATGATGCACCGGTTCATTGGCATGATTGTAATAGCTGTTCCACATAAAGTTTTTGGGCGTCTTGTTAAAAAAATCTTCCAGGTCGGCAATTACTTTTTCCTTTCCACCCATCAGCGTTACCATTCCTTCCACATCATGCGGCACAAACCATCCCTGCTGATAAGGATTGGTTTCGAAGGTACCGTAACCATCGGTCAGTCGTCCTTCGGTTGGCCACGCCTCCCATGTGCCATCTTCATTGCGTGGACGGAACCATTGATGACTGCTGTCCCAGCTATTTTTATAATTGCGTGAACGTAGCAGGTATTTTTGAGCATCATCTGTTTTGCCCAGGCTATTCGCCAACTCTGCCACACACCAATCGTTAAACGCATATTCCAATGTTTTTGCAATACTGCCCGGTGCATAGCCTAATGGCGCATTCCCGAATTTTTCAACACTGTTCACTGCATATTGATACGCTTTCGCTACATCATAATTGCGGATGCCTTTTGCATATGCGTCTGACAATACAACCACGGCAGGATTCCCCAACATACATCCACTATATGCATTCAGCAATTCCCATCTTTCTAAATAATTACTGTCAGATTCGCTGGCAAGTGTAACCAATGAATTGATCATATCATTTACCAGCGGCGGATTAATAATGGTCTGCAATGGGAACTGGCTGCGGAAAACATCCCATCCACTAAAAATGCTGCGTTTTTGAAATGCGGTGCTGTGATGGATTTTATTATCCCCACCGGTATAGTTGCCGTCAACATCTGTCACGATGCGCGGATCGATCATGGTGTGATATAAGGCTGTATAAAAAACAAATTTCTGTTCTTCCGTGGCACCATCAATCGTAATCACTTTGAGTTTGTCGTTCCAGAGGTCAATCGCCTTTTGATGTACCCCATCAAAATTCCAATTTGTTATTTCCGCTTCCAGGTTTTTCTTAGCGCCGGCTATGCTTACAAAAGAAATGCCCGACTTCAACAACACCTGCTCATTGCTCTTAGTGGCAAACTCAGTATAAAAGCCGAGATGCTTTCCTTGTTTTTGTTTGATATTCTTTTCTATGCTGGCATTGGCAATGCGCCGTTGATAATAATCGCTTTCGATGGCTTCGCGTTTGCGGTTAGCCGTATCCGGTATATCCGCGCTCCACACACCATAATTTTGCAACGGTTTACTGAACTGTGCATAGAAATATACGGTATAACTGGCTTTGCCATCTCCATTGCCCCAGCCGCCGCCATCCGGTGTGCATTTCATCCATCCTTCAATAGTATGATCATCCACTTTTTTCACCAACTGTTCTGTTGACGTACCACCCACTCTTCTTGCCAAATCAACCTGGATGCGGGATTGTTTGTTTGCCGGGAAAGTAAACCGCAGCATGCCAGCGTGCGGTGTGGCAGTCATTTCTGCTTTAATATTATTATCGGTGAGTTGCACAGCATAATAGCCTGCAGATGCTTTTTCGCTTTGTTTATTGTATCGTGAACGATAACCTGTACCCGCAGTATCTGCAAGCTTCCCCGAAAATGTTTTTAGTTTGCCGGTGGTAGGTGTAACGAGAAAATTTCCCAGGTCGCCATACCAACCGATGCCGCTCATTTGCGTGAAGGCAAAACCTTCTATACTTTCATGTTCATAACTATAGCCAGAACCATTGTCGCCACCCGTAATAGTATTGGGGCTTACCTGCACCATACCATAAGGTGTAGTAGCACCTGGAAATGTTTTACCCAGCCCATGATAAATGCCCGCCTTTCCCACACTGGTACTGGCGCCGATAAATGGATTGATATATGCCGCCGGATTTTTTACCTGTGCCTGTGCCGCAAGCTGCCAAATACAAAGCAGCCCACAAAAAATATGTTTCAATGATGATAATTTAGGGATGAAATATACAGATAGTTGGGGAGAGTCCTGTTTTTCGCATTGCGCCTTTTAAATTATGATTTTAATGATGGAGGAAAAAAGAACTTAAACCCTACACTCCATAAGATGGAATTTCCCAGACCAATGTTTGCGTTAAACTTACTGGATTTACTAACCAGTTGATCTGGCCCATCATATTTGAATTGGCTATTTGAATATCCGATCCAGAATAATTGAGATAGTCCTGCTTCGACGTGGAACTTTTTATTAACGGCGTACGAAACACCAGGGCTTACCCCTAAGCCAAATGTAAATGTATTCCCGTTTAAATCGTAACCTCCTGTAAGGCGCGTATTTTTAGTTCTTGAATAATCAAAACCTAACCTGTTGTACAAAAACAAATAGATACCGGATTTACCCAAATTTTGGTAGGGGCTTGCAGTAGCGCCGAGTCCAAAAGTATTTACTTTAGTATAGTTGATGATGCCGTTGATAATTTC
This sequence comes from Agriterribacter sp., assembly GCA_047600465.1. Taxonomy (GTDB): domain Bacteria; phylum Bacteroidota; class Bacteroidia; order Chitinophagales; family Chitinophagaceae; genus Agriterribacter. Next base: position 1,180,537 of record JASGKU010000001.1, on the reverse strand, counting down.
ATCTATTCTTCTGTTGCTGTAAAGAAGATCTATTCCAAGAATAAGATTTTGGCGAACCACTCTACCAAGTGAGGGATCAATAGAATAAAAAACATTTTTATTTGTAAAATCATATGGACCGTTTGACCGACTGGAATGAAAGGACACTGTGCTTCCCAGCATAACTGTACCTTGTTTTATCTGGCTTTGTGCAAACTGTGCCAATGTCAAATTCAATACTATTATTATCAGGTAGATTATGCGGGTTTTCATTGCTGTGTTTTGTTGCAATATATAGCTTTCATAATTAAAGGAGTCTGACTAAAATGAATGAGAGTTTATAAAAAAACGCTTTAATATATATACATCTTCGCTGGAAAGTCTCCTGTCGGACTTTTGTAATAACCAGGGACGTTGTTATCGTATTTGTTTCTCGCCGCTGCTTAGTCAATATGAGTTAGTAATGCAACAGATCTCCTCAATACCTGATCTCAAAAAAATCAAACAAGGCAGGTACATCACCCTTTTGCAGCAAACCCGGACGCGGACTTCTATCCCAGGGTGGTAAAAAATCTCCGTTGAAAAAAGGTTCACTGCCTGCTATGGTTTTCCATTTGCCTGCAACATCGCTCCAGTAAAAGGAGAGTTTACTACCATTGCGGGCAACGATCTTCAGATGTATCGGCGCCTTTGATGATACCTGTTCCTTGTGTAACACCGTGAATGTATTCTCTTTTACATACCAGGTAACCACCGAATCGCCACGGATACCAATACCGGCTGCCTGCCCTGCATCACCATACACTACAAGCCCTTTTAAAGAAGCATTATGATTCATTACAACGGTGCTGATGGCATAATCGGGTTGATAGGGCCGAACAGTGAGTGCAGTACCGGTTACATTATCTGCGGATATTGCACCTGATAATAACAACAACCCTTTTTCTATTTTTATTTCGGGTTGTGTATGCCTGAAATCCCACTGCCAGTTGTTTTGTAATGTAGTTGCGGTAAACTCATCTTTAAACCCCGAAGGTTTGGTACCACTAAGCATGGTAAAACTGGGCCAGCCAGTCTTTGCATTCCAGGTAATTTTTGACAGCATGCCCTGTCTTCCTGTATACACATCCTGGGTTTTGCTGTATGCATGACCCAGGTAGTAGTCTTCTCCCCCGGCTGTCTGCACAATTGTTCCGTGCCCGGTACATTTCCAGTTACCGCCACCGGATAATACCGGGTTGTGCTCGTACTTAATATACGGACCTTTTAAGGTAGCCGATCTGGCCACATGCACCTGGTAGCTGCATTCCCTTCCACAACAATTGCCGGCTGAATAAAACAGGTAATAATAATTATTACGTCGGATCAAACACTGCCCTTCCAAACCGATCCTGTTATCATCACGCATCAGCATAAAAGGTTCGCCCACTGTTTTCAATCCGTCGTCACTCAACTGGTAACACAATAATTCGATCGGCCGGTTGTCCAGTCCATACGCCTTAAATGACATATATAGTTTGCCTTCACTCTCCGTGATAAAAGCATCTATTGCTTCTTTGCCAAATTCAAGTACGGTGCCCTGATCCGTAAATCCTTTCATCGGATCTTTAGAAGTAGCTACGCCTATACAGGAAATATTGTCTGCTTTTTTGCGGGCAGTATAATACACAAAATAGGTACCGTTGTGATAAAACAATTCGGGCGCCCAGAAAGAAGACGAAGCCCACGATGGCGTATGCGGAAAAATATAACCCGCTTGTTTCCATTTCCTGAGATCTGTTGACGTATACAAGGGATACTGTGGTGCCCATTCTGATGACGTGCCTGCAGCATAATACATATTACCATTGCGTATAACCGAAGGATCTGCAAAATCACCGGGAATAACCGGGTATATTACAGTATCACGCAGACCATCAGCCGAAGCCCTAAGTGACAATGTTTTTTCTGAAGGCAATGCATGCAGGCTCAGCAAACCGGCAACCAATATAAAGAACAGGATCTTATTATTCATGCCGGACAAATTAGTGAAGTTTTTGGAACTGGTAACTTAAGGAGTAAGAGGTGTAATCTAAATTATCAATATTGCCAAGGTCCTTTGAACCTGCAGCTTACCTCATCTGCCTACAATGCTTGCACAAAGAGACACTGAGCAGAGCCAAATTCAATGTATGCATTAAAACTTCACGGCAGGCGCAGGTGAACTATTACCCAAGTCAAAATGAAGATCTGCCCGCTTTCTCTTCACGCAAGTATTGTTATATTGCTGAACCGCAACTGCAATCCGGTTTTCAGTTCCTTCAAGCTGTGTTGTCAGGTCAAGTAAGGCATTATTATCATTGTGGCCACCGTTCTTTTCTAATATGACAAACGCTTCTGAAAGTTTCGCCCGTAATAATTTATTTTTATTGGCGCACCTTGTTATGGATACTGCATTATCTGCATGAAGGGTATCAATATATTTCCAAAGATCATCACTCATAGCCTTTGCCTTTTCTAAACAAAGCTTAGCATCCTTTGAACTCTTATCAACTGCCATGTATATCTGCTTAATTATGTCCAATCTCCGTTGGAATACTATCTTTAAATTATCCCAGGAGCTTTGAATGGAGTTTTGATTTTGCTGGGAAAATCCAATTGAATGAATTGTAGAAAAAACAACCAATAAAAGTAGAATGTGTTTCATATAACTAAGACTTATTTGTGAAAAAAATCCATAATTAATAATTTAAAAAAAAGCTACTTAGGCTGATGTTGAAAGCAATATCCGTTTCCGATTTTAGTAAAGTGTTTACAGCGGGTGCCGGATTTTGTATAGCCCTTACATTGTACACCTTTTGCCGTTCCTTCGGTCTTTTTGATTGGCGAAGCAAATGCTTTTTCCGGTTTTGGTTTACAGATTTTACATGGCTCCAGCCCCGCATCAAGTGCCTCCTGTAAAGTGATCTTTTCTGATACATTCTTCACCGATCTGCATGTTGCCAGGTGATATTTTTTGCCGGACGGTGTTTTATACACTGATTGTGCCTCACCATAGTGACAAGCAATCACCAGGATTAATATATAGATTGCTCTTTTCAACTAATAAATATTTATTACTGTTGGGGCGAGATATTCCATTAACGCCGATGCTAACTCTCTTAACCCGATCGCTATCCCAAATGAAAGCATGCCGACAATAATTGAAAGGGGCAGATTACCTTCTCTTATTAATTTAAGCGGACGCCTGATCCCTGGCAGATACAGGCTTAATAGCAGGGTTAGCAGTATAAATAAAATATTTGTGAAAACAATGATTGCTGTAAGTTGCGCTGCTTGCCTCAAAAAAAATCTTACAGGGAATTCTTTAGATAAAGGCAAAGCTTTATACATTTCTATTAGAGGTTCAATCACAGATGAACTGATCCAAAGCATGTTTAATATGAAACAGGCTGATATGATGGATGCGCTGTATTCAATACCCGCAATAGGCGCACGTAATAGACCCCGGCTTTTTAATATCCAGCTACCGGCGTACACTGTTATTAACAGCAAAAGCAGGATAATACTGATGGGCCAAAGAATATCCAGGTGTAAGAGTTGTCTCATATTAATTGATTCTATTGATTAATCCAATTTTCCAATAATGAAGGTTTTGTAAACCAGGAGGTAAGTCTCCTGGTCGGTATCCTTTACCGGTAGTCTCCCAGAAATAATATCGTTTTCCTGATATCAGAATAGAAAAGCGATCGGAAGGTTCTCCGGGTAGTGCGATACCTAACATGGCGTGGTGATAGGCTTCACTTATGAATACAACTACATCATATCCTGCTTTACGAAGAAGATGATATAGAAGCAAGGCTCTTGTATCGCAATCGCCTTTCAGGTCGCGAAAGAAAGCAACAGGCGCACGTACACCAAAAGGCACCTCTCCAACACAGCAGTCTTCCTGGCAGTTGGAAAGAAACCTACTAACAAATGCACTTTTAATTTGTTCAGGGTTGCAGGGTCCATCCAGTATTAGGTAATAAGGTAACGACTGAATACTTGATACAACCATTGAAGCAAATTCATTAGGACTCAGTGCATTTTTCCTCTTAATGGAATCATAGTTTGCATAGACATTTCCGAGGCTGCCAGCCGACATATTTTCAAGCGTTGCATATATCGACTGAATATCTTTCGGAGGAAAAAAAGACAGTTGCTGTTCTTCGGATTCTGCATTACGAATACCGCTTAATGGAATAGAGACATCCATTTCATACTTATTACTGTCAACATCCATCCATCGCAAATGATGCCGCACAAGCGTGTCTTCATTATTGCTGATATTTTTTGTACTGTGGCTGACTACTGTTTGCGTTGATGCAGAATCAAAATGATGCTGCGGGTTTGACTGAACAGTTCTGGTTGAGTTATTATTGTTTTTGAAAAAGGCGATAATGCTAAACACGATGATACCCAAAAGCACAAGTTTCAGGATCGATCTTGAAAAAAAAGTAACAAGTATGATCAGTACCCAGAGGGTGATTATTCCCAAAACAGTTGCTAAAACCTGCGGAGCAAGAATAGCAAGCAGTATGAGCGGAACCACAATGATAAGGATAGCACATCCGTAATCGTTTGTCGCGTTCTTTTCTGCCGGAACTTTAGCGTTAGCAGGGGTGGTATAAGAAGTGCCGCCTGATGCCCTGACTGCTTGCCAGGAGCTCCAGAAAGTTTTACCATCGGCATGATAATATTGCCTTCTGACAAAGGACTCTTCTTTTTCAGTTTTCGTTTCAATAACTCCAGTCTCACCTGAATACTCCGTCACTTCTTCAATTATTTCTTCCTCTTTTTCAAATACAACATATCCATAAAATATAGCCGTCAATGTACCCAGGCTCTGTTTTTCATATTTGACAATGTCTTTGAGAAGAGGGTCAATCACTTTTAATTCGTGGATAGTGAGGTCATACTTTTCCTGACCTGTAGCAGTGAGAATAGTGCAATGCACCGGTTGAGCAATGGGGGTATAAAAAAGTTCTGCTTCTGTATATATACGCTCCAAGTCCAACGGAAGGTTGAACGGGAAAATACTGGTTTCTTCAATGATTAACTCAACCTCAGTGGCGTGAATCTTGTAATTTATCTCTTCGGCATAATATGCTTTGAAATCTTCTTCAGGATCGCCCCAGTATTTTACTTTTAATTTTCCACTAACATATATCCGCTTGGGAACTTTTACAACGGTTCTTTTAAAATAGGTTTTTGCCTTGGGTGCTTTTACTTTTTCTGAATCGGTTTGCTCAGTAGTATTTCTGCTCTCTTGCTTTTCCTTGACTTTTATTTTTTCTGCTTCATCTCTATAAGTGTCATAGGTGATTCTCGTAATCTCGTTGAAGAGTATGTCATAAGCTTCCTGTACATTACGGAATCTTTCGGCAGCTGCTTCATCATCAGGATTCTTGTCGGGGTGATGAATTTTAGCAAGACTCCGATAAGCGGCTTTTATGTCTTCTTTAGTCGCTTGTCTTGAAAGTCCCAGTATTTGATAATAATCTTTCTTAAAGTCCATTGGGCTTTATTTCTCCTGAGAATTTTTCTATGAATTTCTGTTCTGCTTCATAGGTTACGGCGAGTGGTAGTTGCGAATTGAAAGGGGGATCAGTATATACATTATAAAGTGTGGTTTGCACTCCACAGCTTTCCTGAAGTATTCCGCTATACCATTCTCTGGCAAACACGTATTGTTCTGTTATCAGTTCTCTGTCGCGCTCAGATCTTAAACGATAATACGCATCATCAGACGCTATACTATAAATTAGGTATCCAGGAAGAAAGAAAATCACCATTACTGCTAGCGTAATTAACCAGCAATATGGATACCGGCTAACCAACTGGATCCGGTAAAGTAAAAAATCAGACTGCTGAACCTTAGCATTTACGGCAAACAAATCTCTTTGCTCCTGATTATTTATTTCTATTAATTTTTTTTCCAGGTTCTTAATTGATTGTTGTAAATCCCCCGTAGGGTATTGATTCCATAAACCTGTATATTCTATTAGCTTCTGTTCAATAATAGCTGATTCTTTATTATAGAGTTGATGCACTTTAGCATTGTGATTTTCAATTAGCGAAGATTTATACCTTTCCACTTTTTGATCAATCACAGCGCTGAACATTAACACTTCCAGTGGATATGCAATTAAAAAAGCTATGAAGAGAATAAAACCAGTTCGGATACTGTTGGCAAGCGTAAATTGACCATCCCAAGTTCCAGTTTGTTTTTCTTTGACCTGCCCTTTTTTAGAAAATGTGTTAATCAGGAAAATATAGATCGTGATGAAAAGTCCAGAAATAAAAATTGCCATCAACCATTCTACATAGGGATGATGAAAAATCATTTCCATGGCATAGAAAATGGAAACGAATGTCAGGATGGCAACAACCAGGATCAAGAGGGATGCAGTGAGAAAACGCATGATAGAGGTTGACCCCGCTTCCACGAGCAGATCATATTCTGCACCTATAAGTGCAATGAAACTTTTAGGACTGGTCTTCCAACCACGCGGAAAGATAGATCTACGCATCTTGAACTGCTGTTTCGTCGTGAACAAATGACGCCGGATTCTCTTTTACAGCTGTTTCTTTTTGTTTTTTCCATTCTTCCAAAGCTGTTTCACTTAAAGCACTTTGCGTCTCTAGTAATTTAATTTTCTCCTTCAATAAGCGAATGACCTGATGTTGAATAACAAGGTCTCTTTCATGCCCCTCCTTGTCCTGGTAATAGTTCGCCCTAATTTCAATTCCATTCTCTGCTTTGATCAATTCCTTGATATTTTCTTCCATGTAGTCGTAGGGACCTTTGATGAGCATGAGTTTGAAAAATATGGGTGTGAGTTCAATAGCCATAAACAAAAGTGTGATAAAAGTCGAGATCACCCAACCCGAAATTTCATGAGATATCTTAATACGTTCCAACAATCCGTCTAAACCAGCGGCAACCTTTTCGCTGGAATTCAAATCTGCATTTCTTCTTTTTTCAATAGCATCTTTTTCGGCTTTGATTCTTTTGTACTCAGGACCATTTTGCAACTCGGTGATCTCACTTTCTACTTTATCCATCTGTGCTTTCACTGCTAAGGCTCTTGGGCCAACTGTAATTGTCCGTGCTTCTTCAACATATTGTTTTTCAAGGTCACTATGTCTTGCAATCATCTGCGTTAATTGACTTTCTATTTTCTCAATCTCCTTATCCTTAGCCGCCAGTTCTGAGTTAAACAAAGAATCCGTTTTTGCTTTATAGGCCTGTTGCTGTTCCATTTGTTTCTCATGAAGCTTTACATCAATCTCGGTTTTAAACATTCGTATTTCTATTGGCTTAGAGATAGTCAATGCGATAATGGCCCCCATAATGATGCGAGGTAAAGCACCTTTCAATTCTTTTTTGGTAATATCTTCTGTACCATCTCCTTTGCCTGTGCTGGTAACAATAAAGCGATCAATATTAAAGATGATCAAACCCCATATTATACCAAATACCAACGCTTTCAAAAATGTCGGCAGATGAAGTTCATCATAACTCCCAGCGATCTCACTTACTGTTTTAAATGAATTGAGTGCATTTCCTCTAGGTTCAAAGATTGTGTAGAAAGCGTATCCACCTGCAAGTCCTGCCATAAGGCCCGTTGCAATAATAATACCTCCAAGGCACACGTACTTGATCTGGTCGCCATAAGTGCTCCGTTCAAGAATATAACGATCAGCTCCTGCGGCTTTCCAGAAGAGACGCATGATAGCATTTGATTTCGGCGTATGATAAAAGTCTCGTTTCATAATCGCTAGATGGTTTGGTTGTTTGTGTATTCGAATTGTGAAGTGCTTAAACTAATACTAGAGGATCTAATTTGCAAATCAGGAAATAATATTTCGGGTGACGGCAAGTGTATCGAAAACTCCGGAAGTCCAGAAGGGTCCCAGTCCTCGACAGACATTATCCGGAAGGGCTTAAAGTCATGGATGATCTGCAATGAAAGTTCTGGAGAAAGCACAAGTTTCTTTAGTGTTATGGTTTCTTTGATTTTTCTCCATCCATTCCTGAAAACTATGTCGATCTGTTGCGTATTATTTGGAAGCAATAGTACTACTGACAGTTCAGCATCGCTATATGTTTTTTTAAGCAAGGGAAACGAAATCCTATAGATATGCTTTGTTCTCCACGTAACAAGGAGCAACAATTTGTTTTCAAATACCAGGTCGAGCACTTGTAATTCTTCAAGTAATGGTCTGCGCCAATCAAGCCATCGTTTAATTGGATGCATATTATTGGTTTAGGGGTTATGGAATTCGGGTATTCTGAGAAAAGAAACACTTAATACATTAAGAATGCTATACATTCTTTTCACCATCATAATTCTTAACAGTATTGTTCAGCACTTCAGAGTAATTAAAAATATCATCAACCGCGGCTATCTCATTTTTAATTTCCTTTTTCTGCTCATCAAATGTTGCTAAAAATCTTTTTGTTCCATTTAAATACAGCCGGCAGATAGTTTTTCTATTATTGTCATCAAGTAAAATAGCAAAATAAGACTGAGCATCACGATAAGCAATGCGGTTGGCTTTTACTTTTTGGCGGAGAATGGTTTTTACAATCATGTAAGCCTCGCGTTCTTCGTCAGTTGTTTCTATTTTAGCGTCAGATTTAACTTCAGTGGGTTCCGTTTCAGGCTTTGCTTTATCGGCTTCATCTTCCTTCTTTAATGCAGACTTTAATCGTTCTGTAATCAGATCATTGATATATTGTTGCAGGGATTTTTTCGTCAGAGAACTATATTGCTCCAATAATTTAGCCGTCAGTACACCCTGATGAATTTGTTTTGCAAAATGCCGAACGAAACCTTCACTTGGATTCTGGAATTCTACATTGATTAACGATTTCACCTCGTTCATGAACTTCAATTCATTCGCTGTATTCTGGATATTATCGATATCGAAATATGATTTATGAAACTTTTTGAGTTCCTCTATTTGATTGTCTTTAATGTCTGTAACATTGAATTCAAAAAATGGCTTTTCATCCATTTTGTTTTTCTCAACCAGGTCTGTATAAAATCGAAAGATGATACCATTGGAAAGAAGACCAAACTTTGCTTTTGTAGTATGAAAATATCGGAACAGTTGGGAATTATGAGGATCAAGATTCTCACCCCAGTGCTTACATTCTATTAGAATAGCAGGCTCACCATTTTTTACTATAGCATAGTCAACCTTTTCTCCTTTCTTGATTCCAATATCTGCGATAAATTCCGGAACAACCTCAAGTGGATTGAATACATCATAGCCAAGTGTTTTAATAAACGGCATAATGAATGCATTTTTTGTAGCTTCCTCTGTAAGAATTTGACTTTTTAGCTTTTCAACTCTGTCAGCGAATTGTTTGATTTCATCTTTAAAGTCCATATAGCAATAGTTGTTTAGGTGGCTAAGGATAATACACGACAATATCCAACGCTGCATGCATTGTAAACAGATGATTCAAAAAAAATACAGGTAACGGGTTTAGGCGTTCAGAAGAAGTAAATGGATTATTTGATTAGGTTTAATAAATATAGAAATTTTCAAGGGAACCAATAAAAAATTTGAAAATATTTTATCGGGTAAGTGTTATTATGTAGTAGCCGATTTTTGAATATTGGCAATATCATCTTTTCCCGTCGCCGCCCTATCCACAATGCTTTACACAAAGAGAATCTGCATATCGAAAACAGTTCGAACGGTTTTTTAGCGGATTGATTACACTAATCCGGCAACCTGTTATGTCTGCCATTGCCCCGGCCTACAACAAAAAATAGTTTTGTGCTGTTCAAATGCAAAAAAACTATTCATATGCGTAATGTCATTTCTATACCCGTATCAATCCCTTACACTTTTAAAAAAGGTTTTTACTTCGTATTTCATATACTCATCGTTATACTATTGTTGCAACTGGTGAGCAGTTGTAAAAAAAATGATGTATCCCTTCCGGATCAGGGTCATTCCTTTGAAGGCGAACCACGTCCAACAGGCATCATTGCAGGAGAAGCCATTACAAAGAAAATCGGGATAGCTGGTGGAACCATCAGCACGCCTGATCACTCCATCAGTATATATATTCCCGCCGGGGCACTTAGTGCAGATACAACCATTTCCATACAACCGCTCACCAACACTAACCTGGCAGGCATTGGCAATGCCTACCGCTTATTACCGCATGGAAATATATTTCAAAAAGAAGTTTCGATAACGGTGTCGTATACCCCGTTCATCGACAGTTTGAACCTGCCTGAAACGCTCGGGCTATCCTACCAGGATGATAAAGGCGTGTGGCAATTTTCGGGCAACAATGTAGTAGACACTTCCGAAAAAACAGTAACTTTTAACAGCATGCACTTTAGTGACTGGGCGCTGATGCGCTGGCTGATCTTAAAGCCCGTAAATGCCACCCTGCAGCAGGGCGAAGAACTGACGCTTGAGGCACTGCACTATATTCCGCTGGAACCATGTAATTGTGGCGACGATATATTCGAACCAATCCCCGGGGCTTATCCTGTAGGAAAACCGCAACGGCTGGAGCAGCAATACATCGGCACATGGAAACTTAACGGGCGGGAACATTGATACCTGGTGTAGACAATCTTGCCGCCTATAAAGCTCCCGCAAATATTATAGCCAATACAACAGCAACGGTATCGCTTCAATTAAAATCAACACATACACTGATACTGGTATCCAATATTAAACTACAATCAAACAACTGGTTTGAGATGCGTATAGGCAATGGTCCATGGAAATCATATGAAGCTTCGGCTGTTCAGCTGGATGCTACCAAATGTTCCATTGCGTTTATACAAAACCAGGAGCGGTTAAGTATGTTTTTCCCGGCATCCAAAGGCACACATGGATGGGACGAAGTAGTAGGCTTTGGCACTGCAGCATTTAATTATTGGCCCAATGGCGCCGCTACTGCCTATGAAGCCAACTATACAAAGGACCTCGGTTTGTTTGATAGTGATGGAAGTGTTGAGATAACACAATATGGCGCAGTTGGCGGGTTTGTAGAGGGAACTTTTACTATTGATCCTGCCGGATATTACAATGTATCAGATAGTCACCAGATAGGAACGTATAAAATAGAAGGCAGGTTTAAACTAAAAAGATTTCAATAAAATTGGCTGAGGTTATGGCAAGCCATAACATATAGAAAGTTGAACCAGGTATTTTACATTACAAAAAATAATTGCAATCATTTCGCTCTCGCAGCTTCTACCTGCGGTTAGCCATGTGTGGTATCGGGTGACACCGCGTAGAATTAAAAGACAGGTATTGATCGAAAAATGATTAGTCTAACTTTTATCCGGGTTATCGATGGTAAGATGCGAATTTGTTTCAGCCAACTCTTTTGCAGACTTTGCTGCCTTTCTCTTTTTCAGCCGCTCAATCTCTTTGTAATATTGAAAAAAAAGTAATCCTGAAAGCAGGAATCCAAGCAAACTTTGACGCGTAGCAAACCACCAGAAGCCTGCAAAAAATAAAATAATGGCAAATATTAAATACCACGAACGCATATCGTATTCATGTGGCGCAAAAACCTTTGCAATATCTTCTTCACTATAACCATTGTTGATCATCTCTTCCTTTACTTCTCCCGGCGGAGCGCCGCGGTCAATTCTTTTTCGTATTTCTTTTATTTGTTCATCGCTTATCATAATATCCAAATTAAAGAAAAACGCGCATATATTAAGTCAGCGTATATCTACACCCGTAGCGTTCCTTCCTGGTGATAGTATTCTTTGCACAAAGAGATACTGCGAAGAACAGAGGCTACTCCAAAAAATCTTGCGGCAATGGTTGAAAAAGCCATGGAAAAAAATAAAAATTTTCAATAATAGAAAACCATTAAGCTTAATAAGGAAATTTTTGAAATAATTGCACACAACGCTTTGCGGTAGTACACTTTAATACTAAGTGTAAATTATTGGCAGGAGCTTTATTGTCAGAAGCAACTATCCATTACCGTTACTGTTTAACAATTCGTGTTTTATTTACTCCCTGATAAAGCATTTCTTTGCACATCCAAAATATTACTGATGAGAACCAACCAGCACTTTTTCAAACTTGCCCTCTTAATACTGCTATCCATTTCTTTTTTAAAAGCCAACGCATTAACAACCTATGACGTTACAAACTATAGCACGCTAACCACTGCTATCGCTTCCTCCGTTGATGGAGATATCATCAATTTTAAAGCACACATTGTGGTAACGGCATCTATTAGTGTCACAAAAGCATTAACATTCCAGGGTAATGGATATACTATTACGGTACCGGTAACGGGCTTGAGTGATGCAGGCATTTACAATACATCTCCATCAGCCTTTAATGTTTTTAATTTAAGCGGTACTAAAACAATCGTGTTTAATTACCTCACTATAAAAGGTGGGAGCACCAGTACCAGTGGCGCTGCAGTAACCATCGCTGCTAATACCGTTGCAAAGTTTAATTACTGCACCATATCAAATGCAAGGTGTTCAACAGGTGGTGGTGGTTTATTAAACCAGGGAACCTGCTATCTTTTCAGAAGCTTACTAACCCGCAACGTAGGAGATTATGGAGGCGGTATGTTAAACTCAGGAGGAAAAGCTTTTATTGAATACTCAACAGTGAACGAAAACCGCACGCTCACTGTAAATGGCGGTGGTGGAATTGAAACTAAATTCAACGGCTTTCTATACGTTAACAATAGTTCATTCTGTAATAACCAGAGTGGCGCCGGTGGTGCTATTAATAACTATGGCAGCAAGAGCATAATATGCAATACCTCATTTACCGGTAATGTAGTATTCAGCACCGCTCCTTTAAGAGGTGGCGCCATTTACCAGGACCAGGTAGGAAATACCGCCAATACACTCACATTGGTAAACTGTCTTTTTGCTTACAATTACTATGCACCAACAGGTGGCTATGCGGCAAGCTCATACACCATTGATGACATTCGTGGCGTTACCGGTAATATTTATTTGTATTACTGCACCTATATGACCAATTCAGCTTCTTCCGCAACTTTTAATTATGTGGCAGGTAATAATAATCATTCGCTTGCAGGCAATGGTAGTACCAATGATCTTTTTACAGGAGGATCGCTCACAACGCCGTTCGATGGTTCAGGAGCTATACAGGGAACAGGTCAGGTATTTCAACCCTTCCTGGTGAATATAAATGGTCAGCGGTTACCTACTTTAAAAACCGGCAGCTACGCTATTGCAAAAGGTTGTGTGGCCGGTTTTACAAACGGCGCCGGAACGCCTGTCATTGGCTATAAAGATATGTCTACTTCCACCTGGACAGATCTTACCGGAAGCGGTGCTTCATCGTACAGCATTACAGACGATATCACCAGCTTAACGCGGGGTGCTATGCCTGCTGTGGGTGCGCTTGAAAGAGTAGTTGACAACTATGTGATACTTAAAGTAAATGCCTCTTCAAACGGAACCATCAGTGGCGCTTCTATTTACGGAGATGTATATCCATCCGGCACTACAGTAACAATAACAGCATTGCCTGCAGCCAGCTATGCGCTGAACAACTGGACATACAATCTTGGTGGCAGCGGCACCGTTTCAGGCAATCCGCTCACAATAACCCCCACCGTAAACACTACCCTTACGCCTAATTTTATTTCCACTACTAATTACACCATCACTTATCTGGGTAATGGCAACACAAGCGGCACAGCACCGGCAATAGCAAGTTATCCTAATGGTACCAGTGGAAGCATTGCTTCCAATACAGGAAATCTTGCTAAAACAGGATTTACTTTTAATGGCTGGAATACTTCGGATTATGGAGCGGGTACCAGTTACGCGACAGGTGCAAGTTATACCGGCAATACAAATATCGCACTATATGCAAGCTGGACATCTTTAGGCACTTCGCTTGGCATCAACCTGGCAGACTTTAGCGCAACGCCCTTAAATAATAATAGGGATGTGCTTTTACAGTGGAGTACGTCACAGGAAACCTCAAACGATTATTTTGAAGTGCTGCGTTCTGCTGACTGTACGAGCAATTGGGAAACGATAGGGCTGGTGAAAGGCAATGGTAATTCCAGTACATTGCTTCAGTATTCGCTTATTGATACCCATCCATTAACCGGTAGTTCCTGCTACAAATTAAAACAGGTAGACAAAGATGGTACGATAACTTATTTTAAGATTGTTAAGGTGCAATTAAACAAAAACAGTTCTTCATCAATATCGCTATACCCGAATCCGGCTCGGCAAACCATTTATCTGAAAGCTGAAAAAGCCAACCTTGCAACCATTAAAATATACAATCAAAGCGGGATGGATGTTACTTCAAATTGTAAGCTGTTATTACAAAGCAGCGGATTTGTTACTATCGCCATTTCAAATTTACCTACCGGCATGTACGTTTTAAAAGCCAATGAACAAAGCAGGAAGTTTATTAAAAGCGGCGCTAATTAAATGTTTCTGTTCTTTGTAGAAGCGTCTTCCTGCGGTTAGCCGTGTGTGGTAGCGTGTGACGCTGCAATAGGCAGAGAATAAGAACATGCGTTTTACCACCCGCAGAAGTACATTCACCGTCTTCGCTATAATCGATATAAATCCACGTTGTTGGTATAGGTAAGATTTTGCCTTCCATATTTTGGTTCGTTTTTCACAAAAGTGACCACCGCGTATTATTTCATACAACCGCATCAACCCATACATCAAAATGAGTATTTTTCTTCGTGAGCGCTCCTGCTAATTTGTGCAAGATTTCAAGCATTCCAAAATATTAAACTATACTGACATGTACCACCGTAAATTCATCCCGTTACTCTTGAGCATTGCCTTTTGCCTGGGTGTAAATGCTCAAACCAAAAACAACACAAACCGGGCTTCTCAAAAAACAACATCAGCCAGCACTACAAAAGTTGACACTACTGCAAAAGGAATGATGGTGAGTAATGTACGCGTAAAAGATGCAGGCGATGTAAAACAGCCGGTAACACAAACGCCGTCGCAGGCATCTCCGGAAAAAAAACCAACCCAAACCACCATTAAACCAGTTACTGAAAAGGTAAAAAAAACCAGCGCTGCAGCTACTATGCCTTCACCTTTCAAAGCCGGAACATTGCGGATCTCCAATCAGTCGATGGTTAATTTTTACCGCTATAACCGTGGCGGCACATACCCAGGCAAAGACAATGAACTGGATGCCAACCTGAGCGTAACCTGGTTTCCTGTGAACGGGTTGGGTATTGGAGTAAATGCAGGCTACAGCGATTCTTACTATAGCACTTCCGGTACTACTTCCGATTTCAAGACATGGTCTGCTTATTTTCACCTGATGTATGGGTATGCATTTAACAACCGTTATCATGCGCTCGTAAAAGTTGCATACGGACCTTCAAAAGGAGATTCTAAAACATCATTGGGCTTGAACAAAAACCGGCTGATGTCGTCATTCAAAGACATAGCTGTTTCAGTTGGTGCACCCGTTAGAATTGAAAAAGAAGGTACGCTGTTTGTAACACCTCTTTTCACGTACGACCAGTCTAAAGGAACGGCTGGTTCACATGATCTCAAAGACAAAATGAAAGGTTTCACTATCAGGCTGGAATCGTACCTGCCACTTTCCGGTGGTGAAAAGCAATCGAAAAACTATTACGAAAGAGGTACCCAGTTTGTAGATTACAATTCACGGTTTGACTGGCATACTACCACAAGAGAAGAATACCAGGGTACCACAATGTTCGCTCCCCGGAAATACAATACACGGTTTCTTCATGCAGGGTATGGCATGTATATACTCAACAATATTGCAGCCAGTCTGAACATAGAGGTCAATCACATCAGGAATGAAAACCCCGGCAGTGCAGATGATGTAAAAAACAGTGTATCGTTACAACCCAGCGTAATAGCGCAGTTGCCGGTTGAAGGAGCGCTCAATCATCTTTTTGCGCAGGTTAGTTATGAGTTTAGCCGGGGCAAAGAAAGCGGGCAGGTAAAAACAAAAGAATCGAACGTTGATTTTCGGGTAGGCTATAATCTTTTTATGGCTAAAAATCTTGCACTTACACCGCGCTTTGGTTATACCATTGACAAGAGCACGAACAGTTATGTTAACAGTACCGTTATTACCAAAAGCAAGGGATTGGCAGGTGAATTGATACTGCGTGCATGGCTTGACTGGAAATGGCTGAAGTAAACTTATTTTCAAAAATATTTTTCTCATGCATTCATTCAAAACAACCCCTGTTTTTACAGGGGTTTTGTATTGCAGGTATTTTGCGCATTGAAAACATTTTTCGTTAATTTCAAAAAGAGTAGGCTGATTATATCTACACTTGCAGCTTCTCTTTCCTTACACAATGCTTTGCATAAGGAGAAACAACTTAGCGTGTAAGCAATTTTTCGCCTGCGGCTAACGATCATCTCATCTTCAACATTCCTTTCAACAACACTACGCCTTGCATCCGTCATACTTTAATCCGTAATATCTACTATTTATTAAAAACACAATCTGGTTGTACTCCTACTTACTACGCGATATCTCCACAGCGCCATTTAATCCTTTGTCGCCGTATTTTGCAATAGCTACCTGGTTGCTTAACATCGCCAGTTGATAAGGCTCATTGGCAAGCTTTATTGTTTTTCCTATAGTAACTTCCTGCCCATCAATTATAAGCAAATGTATTTTCCCAAGAAAGGTCATTGAACCGTTACCTTCAAAATGTTGCTCTTTAAAACTAACACGAACTTTCCCTTTGAAGTATACTTCGTTATTTACTTCAGACCAATACAATTCTGTAGCGTTGAATGTGCCCGTTTCTTTCCGGGTCGTATCGATTTTTCCGGCAATCAATGTTGATGATGCAATTGCTGAATCTGCCGGAGGTGTGATATCAGCATTACTGTATTTTTCAATTTGAATCCTGATGGAATCTTTTGCAGTAGCAGCATTAACGGAACCAGATGATAAGGCGAGCATCAGCGCCAGGGAATCTAAAGGCTTCATATGTTTTTGTTTTACGTTTGTTTGTAGTATGATGCTATCCTGCAAAATGGTTGCAGCCAGGGATGGAACAGATGCATTTTTTTCTATGGCAGGTTGATTTTGTTTCTGCCAGTACATTTTGCTTACAACAAATGCCACAGTAAGAATGATTGGGACTGCGATGGATCCTGCTAAAATTTTAATATTAGATGTAAAAAAAGAGCTGCGGCTTAGTGCATGCTGATTAGTAGTGAACTGAATTGATTCAAGCGACAAGGTTTGCTGAGGAGGAATGGAGAAATCATCAAAACACTTGCGGAAAATCTGATCCATATTTTCATCTGCATGCCTGGTAAGCAGTAAAACAAGTGCCTTCCTCGGTTCTTTTTCTTTGCTGTTTTCTTCTGCCTTTTGAACAAGCAATTGTTTTAACTTTTTGCGTGCCCTGGCAAGATGTGATTTTGATGTACCCTCATTAATACCAAGCGCTGACCCTATTTGTGCATGCGTAAATTCTTCTAAAACATACAGGTTAAAAACCAACCGGTGGTGTTCAGGCAATTGGTCAATGGTATCAATTAATTCAGCAACGGTAAACGTCATGGATTTTATAGGAGAAAGATTTTCTTCTGCTAAATCAGGTGGTTCAAGATCTGCTATCAAATCATCAACATAGGGATCTTTTTTTCTTGTTCGTAAATACTGCAATACATGGTTTACAGCAATACGCCTCAACCATGCTTCAAACTTACCTTTGCCTTCAAATGTATCAAACCTGTCAATAGCCTTTAGAAAGGCATCCTGCGCTAAATCTTCCGACAATTGCTGGTTCCTGGTATAGCGGTAGCAGATACCAACAAGTTTGGAAATATTTCCTTCGTAGGCATTTGTCCAAAATTCTTTTGCTGATACTGTCAATGTTTGGTTTTTACGATGATACAAAAATCATATTCACTTATAACACTCAGTCGCATTAGTTCTTCCCGGTAATTAAAAATTGACTTAATAAAGAAATAGATAGCTCCGCTCCCATATCACTGTTCGTGAAAAATACATACCCCATATCAAGCTTTGGGAAAAAAGTAAAATTACAAATGAAACCAGTGCTTGTGCTTCCGCTATGACCATAACTTAATCCCAAAGGAGTATTGTTTAATTCAAATCCCAATCCCCAATGCACCCCGTCTTTACGCATAGATTGACTACGGAACATTTCATCATAGGTGTCTGTTTTTAGTCCCTTTTTATTCCGGAGCGCCAACATAAATGCAGTAAATGCGCGGGCTTCTGTAAATAAGCTGAATGCCATCATTGGTTTTTGTATAAGCCTGATAGGAGAAGGCTTTAGATCATTGTGACCATGAGCAGAAATTTTTTTCACCTCTGCACTACCGGTAAAATAAAAATCCTTCAACTGCAATGGAGTGAGAAGCTCCTCTTCCAGTATTTGAGAAATGTTTTTACCGGTAATATGTTCAACCACGCTCTTAAGATATTCATATCCTTCGCCTGAATATCCGAATGCAGTGCCCGGCGTAAACAACAAATTGAAATGACCTGTACTATCTGGCTTTGCCCAATTGGGCAAACCGGTTTGGTGGCAAAGCACATGGCGGACTGTGATCATTTTATAGCGTTCGTCGTGAGATAACGCTTCTAAAGGTAACGATTCATATAGCGGTTGATCCAGCTTGAGTACCCCCCTTTCAATCAGGCGCATAACCGCAAAAGCGAAGACCGGCTTGGTGACAGAGCCCGCTTCAAAAAGCGTTTTGGATGTAACCGGTATGCCTGACGACAAATCAGAAACACCATAAGTTTGACTGTAAATAACTCTACCACCTTTTATAACAGCAAGGGAGGCTCCGGGAATTTCAAAAAATGCCATTTCTTTTTTAATGAAATCATCTACCAGGATGGCATCCTTACTGGTAAAATTTTGCGCCACGCCTACGGCTGGTAACTGATGCATTAAAGCAATCGTATCCAGTTTAAGCAATGGTGCTGTATAATTTTTATATGACGGTACCTGCACAACAATGTTGGAAAGGGAATGATCGATGCGAATAAACTCCTCTCCCATCCAGTAATAATGCCGGGTAGGTGTGATGGTATAGGAGCCAGCGGTTAACCTGAGATGATACTTGCCTGCAGCATCTACCTTGGTAAAATATATGGCCTTAGTGGCAGATATCGCTGTCAACTCATCGGGATAACCCACAATGCCTGCATGGTTCCATTGAACGCTCCCGGATACTTCAACAGAATCGATACTTTGCGCCATCGCCAAACTACAGAAAGAGGCTACAAAAAACAGCAGGATCAATCGGTTTTTCAATATATGCATTCATAAAAATTTAGTGGCTTTACCAGGTATGATGCATTATGGGTAAATGGTGGCAGTGGAGTTGGATATTTTTTATCTACTGCTTCCTTCCTACGGGATAATACTTTGCTATACAGATGGTGCAGAAAATCAGGCATCAGAAAAAATATAGTATATACTGATTCTTCAACAATGACATTGTAAAGTGAACATTCACGGCTGTGAAAAATAAACCCTGCCCAGCAACCGTTTAATCTTCATCGTTAAATAACATACAGCAATTAACCGGCAGCAACAATGGAAATTAAAGATGAAAAGTGGAAAGCGATTATGACAGATATGGAAAATCTCAAAGGCAGGCATATCAAAGACCGGAAATTGTAATTGCTGCCGATCGCGTAGATTTAAACAGCTCCATCATTAACAGCAGTACTATAATGGATTTATTTTTAGTAGTTATTTCTATCTCATCGCTGGTTAAAAATTCATTCGAATTTTCAATAATGAATTACCTGCTGCCACTGCTTGCCTTAGGTGTTGTATGGAAAGATTTTGAAGATATTAATAAGGTTTCCATTGATAGAAAAAATGCTTGTCTCACCATAACCACCAGAAACATATTGAAGCCATTTTTATTCAGCAAAAAAGAGACATTTTCTTTAAAAGAAATCAGCTTATTCGAAGTGGAGATGACTAACTCTTATTATGCATATAGACGCTATAGAATCAAAGCCATTTTCAATGATCAAAAGTATACAGTATTGAATAGTGTTTTAAACGAAGAAGATGCCAACGCATTGCTATTGGCACTAACTCACATTATAAGGTAATGCGGATTTACACAAATTTATATCATCACAATATAATTTATCGCTATTATAAGATTGATGGAGAACGGAGGCAAGTTAGTATTAGTTTTTATCGTCCCATCTCAAGATTTACTCTTTGCAGATCTAAATCCTGGAAGTCGAAACTAAAATCAATATTGGGTGAAATACCTTTCATCTTTATGCTTTGTGCTTTACCATTCTCATCTAAACCAAACATAGCAAAAGCATCACAGTTCATATCTGTATATTCCCATTTTATGGCAAATGTGTTCGCTTTATAAAAATACATAGCGCCATTTAGCTTTGGCGAACGATAACATTTAAACCATAGTTGACTGCCTTTTACAAAAATCTCAATTTTACCAAACCAATTGTCTTCGTATATACCAATATAATCCTGCTGGTTGATCTTTACTTTTTTGGCTGCTTCCACCTGTTTCCATACATTGGCTGTTACGGAGTCTGCATCGCTTTTTTGAGCAGCCATTCTTTTGGAATATCGTTCTACATAGTCAATTTTATCCAATCCCAAATAACTATCCATTATAGTATTATGTACAGCGCTAAAAAGAGCAGCGCCACCATTTTCGGTATTCGTTAAAATCACAATACCGAGTTTCATGTCAGGAATCAAACTTACTTTAGACAACATACCCGGCAAGCCGCCGGTATGTGTCACATTCAGATTGCCTTTTAGATCGGCTAATCCCCAGCCCAGACCATATCCTTCAAAATGTGAGTTATATCTTGGATTACCATTAGCCTCGAGCACCGTATGAATCTTCCACATTTCCCGTTGCCGGTCTTCGGTAAAAATTTGTTTATCCAATTGGCTGCCATATTTCCCTTTGTTCAATTGCATGATCATCCATTTAGACATATCATCCACATTCGATAAAATACCGCCTGCTGCTCCATTGATCATTTCCTCAAAAAGATCAAAAGTTCTTATTTCACCATTTGCCGTACCTTCTGTTGAATGTGGCATGGCTGTATTGCTTTTATCTTTCATTCCTTTAAGAGAAGCATACGAATTATTCATTTGCAGCGGTTGCATAATTCTTGTTTGCACAAATTGTTCCCAGCTCATTCCACTCACTCTTGCAATTACTTCGCCTGCTACAAAGTAAAGGAGGTTGTCGTAATCAAATTGTGTTCTGAATGCTGAAACAGGCTTAAAATACTGAAAGCTTGTTACTACATCTTTTATAGTAAAGCTTGTGCCGTTGGGAAAAAACATCAAATCGCCTACGCCTAAACCCAATCCACTGCGATGGCAAAGCAAATCTTCTACCAGGAAATTCTCTGTAACATAATCGTTGTACATTTTGAATTCCGGGATGTATTGCTTCACTTTATCTTTCCAGGATATTTTTCCTTCGTCAACCAATATGGCTAAGGCAGCGGTTGTAAAAGCCTTGCTGTTTGAGGCAATTTGAAAATTGGTATGCTCATCAACAGGCTGTTTGGTAACAATAGATTTTACACCATATCCTTTTTCGTGGATAACCTTTCCATCTTTTACAATGGCTACACCAACGCCGGCTACCTTAAATTTTTCCATTGCATTCGCAACAAGTGCATCTACTTCTTTAGAAGTTATTTGTGCAAATAAAAAATTGTTTGCTAATACTGTAACTGCAAAAATCAGCAGATAGGATTTTATTCTTGTCATAAGTGGTTATGGTTTTAGGCTGAGAACCTTACCACTAAGATATGACTTTGCGATATGGCATTTAGAATGAGTGTCTGAATATTTCTCTTTTCTTGTCTGCTGACGGCAGCTTATAAATAGTGGAAATATATTTTACTCATCCTCATTACCACTTTATTGAATGTTTCATGCGTTAGTGGATATTATAGATATCTCCGAAAAACCCGGGCTGTGGGCTGGCAAGTCTTCCCTTCGGGAAGATTTAGAGGAGCTGTCACTCCATACGCAAACTTTTCACGGGATTGGCAACAGCAGCTTTTATTACCTGTAAACAAATAGTGGATATAGCGATGATAACCGCAATAAAGGCTGACCCAACAAAAACCCACCCACTGATATGGATGCGGTATGCAAAATCTTCTAACCACTGATGCATAAAAAACCAGGCAATGGGAACCGCGATCACCGAGGAGATAAGCACCAGTTGTAAAAAATCTTTGGAGAGCATAAGTGTGATGCGGCTGACACTGGCACCCAGTACTTTTCGGATGCCGATTTCTTTTACGCGTTGTTCTGCCTCATACATAGTAAGCCCTAACAACCCCAATGCTGCAATAAAAATGGCCAGCAATGCCATCGCTAAAAAAATGGTTTGCCTTATTTTATCTTCATGATACAGCAATTCCCATTGCTTGTCGAGAAAATGATATTCGAAAAGCTGCGTCTGGTCTATATTGTGTAGTATGTTTTTCATCTTTTGCAAAGTGGCATCCACGGATCCGCCGGACAATTTCACAGTAAAAAAACCAAAACTGATGCCCATAACTTTTTCAAACCCAATTACCATAGGAGCAAGCGGCTGATGCAAAGACTGAAAATTAAAATCTTTTACAATACCTACCACTGTAACCGTAAAAGGTTCTTCAACTTGTGAACGATTATCGCCTCCGGATTTCGAGGATAAAATCCTTATTGATTGCCCCACTGCATCTGTTATGCCAAGCACTTTTGCAGCGGTTTCATTTATGAGCACGGAAGAAGAATCTCCATTGCCTGATGAAAAAAAATTTCTACCTTTTAATAGTTTAATATCATAGGTTGAAAGAAACTGTCCATCCACACCAAAATAATAAATGTCTTTTCCACTGGTGGGATTACTATTGTCTGCGTTCACCTTTACAGTAGGAATGGTTTCCCATGCGCCGGGAACAGTAGACGTTACAGCCGTAGATTTAACCTGGGGCAGTTTCGCGAATGCTGCTTTTACGGTGGCGGCGCTCCTGCGTATGTCGCCACTATTGATATCAATCACCACGAGTTTGTCTTTATCAAAACCGAGATCTTTTGTATGTACAAATTGCATTTGCTGGTAAATAATAATAGTGGCTGCTATAAGCACGATAGAGATCATAAACTGAAAAACAACCAGTGCACGCCGTAATGAAATATTGCCTTTTCCCAACCGGATCTTGCTTTTTAATAAGGCCAGCGGCTTTAATCCCGATTGAAACAAAGCAGGATACAAACCCGCCAGCAGCGTAACTGTTACTATCATCAACAAAACACCTATCCATACCCGGTAGTCAGTATGAATATTAAGCGTGAGATTTTTTTCTGTAAATGCATTAAATGGAGGTAATAAAAGGTTAACAAGTGCAACAGAAAGAACGATAGAAAAAATAGTTACCAGCAACACTTCTACCAGGAACTGATGCAGCAGTGATGTTCTGGATGCACCCGCCACTTTTCGCACAGCTATTTCCTTTCCCCGTTTGATAAAGCGTGCAGTGGAAAGATTCATATAATTGATGCAGGCAATAAAAATGATAAAGCACGCCACGATGAGAAAAACATATACATACGATATGTTGCCCCGTTTTCCGGAATCACCATCAATATCATTCGAATAAAAGTGTACGTCCTTTAATGCCTGCAATTGAATGTCACTTTTGGTACCGGGATCGGATGTATAATTGGCGGCAACCAGGTTATCCAGTTTTTTATTCAATGCAGCTATATCGGCATTCCTGTTCAATAAAAAATAGGTAGCGAAAGCGCCGGAGGTCCAGTCGCTTGTAAAGTGTTTGACAATAGAAGACTCAGATACGAGGAGATTAAATGACATACTTGAGTTAGCCGGGAAGTTTTTCAAAACGCCCGTTACTTTATATGGAATAGAGTCATCATCAAAATATAATATTTTTCCTACCGCATCCGGGCTACTAAAAAATCTTTTGGCTGTTTCTTCTGTGAGCACCACTGATTTGGGATCTGTTAATGCATTGCTTCGATTGCCATACAACAAAGGGAAACTGAATACATTCAAAAAGCCCTGGTTGGCAGCTATATAATCTTCATGAAAAACCTTTGATGGGTTATCTGCTGGTCTAATGTCGGGTCGCCAGAAATGCGAAATACGGGCTACATCCTGTATTTCAGGGAAAACGCTTTTTGCACTTGCCGAAACCAGGAAGCCGGTTCCTGATCGCTTGTTGGTTCTGCCCATTGCAGATGTATTACTTTCTACTACCCGAAAAATATTTTCCGTATTTGTATGAAAGCGATCGAATGTGAGTTCATCAAAAACAAACAATGCAATCAGGATGCAACTGGTTAATCCAATAGTTAAGCCGGTAATGTTTATGAAAGAAAAAGTTTTGTGCTTCCACGCATTACGCACAGCTATTTTTAGATAGTTCTTAAACATATCGTTTGATTATAGTGGTAAGTGATATGTGATAAGTACAACGGTAAGTGTAAGATTAAAACAAAAAAGGAATTTTCTTCATTAAAAGTGATGAGCACAGGTAATGCAGTGATGAAATACAGGTTTTGTGATTTTGTAAACCGATAAGACTCATTATACTTTGAGCAGTTGCCTCTCAAACTTTCGCATGTTGATAGAGGGTGTTAGGGAATTCTACCCTTTCAGGGTCGGCTACTTCCACTCATTTACTTCCACGATTTTCAATCGTGGTTATTCAATTTTGACCCTTTCAGGGTCTCACTTAATAACACTACTTGATTGAACATAAAATAATCGATTCACTTGCAATCTTACATTCACATTGTAAGCCGTGGAAGATCAATAGTTATTTGTCATTTACTGTTTGTAGTTATAGCTCCGACTTAAACCCCAAACCATAAACTGCAAACGAGACACTTACTCTGTACGGAGTGATTTTACCGGATTGGCCAGCGCTGCTTTTATTGCCTGGAAGCTTACGGTAACCAATGCTATTACACAAGCAGCAATACCGGCTGCAATAAAAACCCACCAACTGATGCTGATACGGTATGCATAACTATCCAACCATTTGTTCATGGCAAACCAGGCGACAGGCGATGCTATCATAATGGAAATGATCACAAGCTTTACAAAATCTTTTGACAATAATGCCGCTACGCTGGTTACACTTGCGCCTAATACTTTTCTTACTCCTACTTCTTTTATTCTTGCTTCCGCCATATATGTTGCCAGCCCAAACAATCCAAGACATGAAATAAAAATAGTAAGTGCTGAAAATAACCCTGCTAAAATGCCTGTTCGTTTTTCATCTTCAAACTTTACCGCATACTCTTCATCAACAAATTTGTATAGAAACAGGTATTGAGGATCGTATTTTTTAACGGTAGCTTCTGTTGCTTTTAAATTATCTGCAACGGTATTTTTATTATTCAATTTTAACTGCACAATAGAAAACCAATTGCTCTTTGGTCCATATATCAACATGGGTTTTATTGGTTGATAAGGCGATTCAAGAATGAAATCTTTTATTACACCAACCATATGCCACACCTGCCCATCATCTCTTACAAGCTGCCCGATAGGGTTTTTAAATTTCATTACTTTCCATGCAGATTCATTCAAGATCATCGCCGTTGAATCGGCAGGATATTTCTGCACATCAATATCACGTCCCATAACAAATTGCAACCCGGCCGTTTTGGCCAGTCCGCCATCTTCATTGTATTTTCTGAAATCCGTTTTGCTATTGGGATCTTTACCCTCCCACTCCTGACCCATTCCATCCATCCAGCTTGCGGTAAGAGGTGCACTTGTTTTTGTAACAGCCATTGCAGTACCCGATTGCAAGAGGTCGTTTTTTAAAGACGAATAACTTTTTTCGATGTTATCGCTTAAATAAAAATAAACGAGATCATTCCTGTCGTAGCCTGTTTGCCGGTTTTTTGCATAATCAATTTGCTGTTTCACAATAATGGTGCAAATAATAAGGATAATGGCAAATGCAAATTGTAATACCACTAACACTTTGCGTGGCGTAATAAGTGCATTTGCTTTTTTAAACGTTCCTTTCAGCACTTTTACAGGTTGAAAAGAAGAAAGAAAAAATGCGGGATAACTTCCTGCCAATAATCCTGTAAAAATTACAAAGCTGATGGCCGCTAACCAGAAATAAATATTATCAAATGGAATGAATAATTTTTTTTGTGTAACCTGGTTAAAACCGGCAAGACTGAGCTGAACAAGAACAGCAGCAATAACACCTGCAATGAGTGCAAGTAAAATACTCTCGCCAATGAACTGTGTAATTAAAGACATTTTTTGTGCTCCTGCTACTTTACGAATGCCTACTTCTTTTGCGCGTTTCTCACTGCGTGCGGTAGAAAGATTCATGAAGTTGATGCAGGCGATCAGCAAAATAAATGCCGCGATAATAGCAAACAATTTTACAAACGTTATACGTCCTCCATCACTTTCATACCCGTTTTCAAAATTTGAATACAAATGCCATCGGCTGATGGGATATAAAAACACCTGCCATTTCATTTCTTTTGCATTATCAAAATGCTCCTGCTGCATCATTTTTATTTTGGGCTCAACAGAAGCAAGGCTGGCATTAGGCTTGAGCAGCACATATGTTCTTGTACCGGTGTTGCTCCAGCTTTCATCATCACCGCCCTTTTCACGCAAATAGCTCCATGGCATCAGGTATTCAAAATCAAATGCTGTGTTGTTGGGTAAATCTTTCAGCACACCGGTAACGGTTAAATTATCTGTATGATTAATGGTAATAATTTTTCCCACAGGATCTTCATGCTTGCCGAAAAGTTTTATAGCAAGCTGCTGTGTAAGCACAATACTATGCGGTTCATTCAGCACTGTTTCAGCATTTCCCCGTATAAGCGGGAAACTGAATATTTGTAAAAAGTTTGAATCAACCATATTACCGGTAATAGATAAACTCTTATCGCCGATGCTAAAAATGGGGCTACCGCTCCAGTTTACCCGCGCAGCCTGTTCTACCTCAGGTAGATCTTTCTCAGTTGTCCTGGCAAGAATTTTTGGAGTAGCATTCCATGCAGTTACCTTTCCATCCACCACTGCACGATTCCATACGGCGTAAATGCGATCTCCCTTTTCGTGAAACTGCTCAAAGCTCACTTCATTTTGTATCCATAATAAAATAACAATAGCACTTGCCATTCCTATGGATAAACCAACAATGTTAATGGCAGAAAAACTCTTGCTGCGCCAAAGGCCTCTGAAAGCTACTTTGAAATAGTTTTTGAACATGCATTGATTTGAGATTTCTGATTTGAAATTTGAAATGCATGAATCCTGACTTTATTTCAAATCTCAAATTTCAAATTTTCAATTTCACTCCGTCCGGAGTGACTTTACCGGGTTTGCTATGGCTGCCTTAACAGATTGAAAGCTGATGGTAAACAACGCGATCAATATTGCGCCGAGTGCTGCTGCCAAAAAGATCCACCAACTGATCTCAATCCTGTACTGATAATCCTGCAACCACTGGTGCATTATCCACCACGCTACAGGAAAAGCCACCACGCACGAAACAATTACTAACTGCAAAAACTCCCTGGATAATAAAGAGGCAATGCCTGTAACGCTTGCGCCAAGCACTTTGCGGATACCTATCTCTTTTATTCTGCGTTCAGCGGTGTATGTTGCCAAACCGAACAAGCCCAGGCAGGAAATTATTATTGCTAATATTGCAAACACGCCCGAAATTTTACTGATGCGTGTTTCATTTGAAAACATCCTGCTAAACTGGTCGTCCACAAATGTATATTCCAGTGGATACGCGGCGTTATGTTTTTTCATTACCGCTTCAATTTTTGCCAGTGCCTGTTCAGTGTTGTTCTGAGCTTTTGTTCGTATGTATAAAAGACTCTGGTATTCAGGTGAGGCACAAAAAATAATCAAGGGTTCTGCCTCACCATACACATTACCATAAATGTAATTGTCCACTACGCCAATAATGGTCATATCTCTTATCACTCCATCAGGCTTTCCTCTTGGTGACTGAATAATTTTTCCAACAACACTTTCTTTGCTCATCATATCAGCCATCGCTTTATTAACAATCACATTCGCACTTTCTGAAGCAGCATTCTCACTAAAATCTCTTCCTTCAATAATTTTCATACCGGAAGTACCAATATACTCGGGACTCACATTTCTATGGGCGATAGAAATATTGTTATCAGGTGATTTTCCCTGCCATTTAAACCGGCTATCGGTATCTCCCCCATACAAGGTTGCATGATCTGCCAATGCTACATCTTTAATCAGGCCGGTGCTGAGCAAATCACTTTTGATCAGCGGAAAAATATCAGAAACATCATGCTCAGGATTTATTTCAATAAGATTATCCTTATTAAATCCAAGATTCCTGTTTTTTACATGCTGTATCTGCAGGTAAACAACTACGGTACTAATGATGAATATTACTGAAACTGTGAACTGAAACACTACCAGTCCTTTTCTTATAAAAGCAGCGCTGCCGCTTTTTATTTTTAATCCTTTCAAAACAAAAATAGGGTTGAAGGACGCCAGGTAAACAGACGGATAACTGCCGGCAACGAGTCCGCAAATAATGGTGACGGATAACAACCCAACAAGGTGAGCCGGACTTCCCAACTGTAATGATAATTGTTTCTGCATAAGCGCATTAAATGCGGGCAACGACAATGTAATGATGATAACCGCAAATACAGTAGCAATAGCCGACATGAACAATGCTTCTCCTATGAATTGAAAAATTAACTTCTTCTTTTCAGCGCCAAGTACTTTTCTTACACCAATTTCCTTCACCCGCTTTTGACTATTGGCAGTGGCAAGATTCATGAAGTTGATACAGGCAATTAAAAGAATGATCCATGCAATCACAGACAATAAACGCACTTGTGTAATAGCCCCACCACCCGTTGGCTTACCGTTCGCGAATTCATTGTATAAATGCAATTGAGACAAAGGATATAAAAAAGTTGCATTTTTTTGATTGGCAACTTTGTGTTGAATAAAATCTTTGAGCTGCGCATTTACAGCAGAAAGATTGGCATGCTTATCCAATTCAACATAGGTGAATGGACCGTAACTGCTCCAGTCCACATCATCTGTTAGCTTTATCCCATACTGCACTGCCAGCTCTTTTAAATCTACTATAGTAATTTCATAGGGCGCAAGCCATTCAAACCGCAAGGTTGAATTCTCCGGCATATCCTTTACTACGGCACTCACTACATAATCCCGTTTATTATCTACGCGTATTGTTTTACCAACCACATTCTTTTCATTACCAAAAAATTTCTTTGCAGTATTTTGTGAAATAACCAGGGAATACAATTGAGGAAAGGCATTTTCAGGATTGCCCTCAATAAACTGAAAGGAGAACATATCGAACAAAGGAGCATCAGCATAAAGACCGGTAGCATATAATTGTTTGTCGCCGGCGCTAAAAAGCAAACGCACACCTTGGTCTGAAACCCTTGCCGTGTGCGCAATACCCGGTATTTCTTTTTGCATTGCCGCTCCCATGGGTCTAGGAGTAGAACCCATTGTAAAATTATTTCCATCGGAAGTCATGTTTACTTCCAGTTGATACAAGTTGTGTTTCTTTGAATTGAAATTATCCCAGGTAAGTTCACTTTCTGCCCATAAAAAAATAAGTCCCGCACAGGCAATACCAATAGCTAATCCAAAAATATTAAGAAAGCTGTAGCCTTTGTTTTTGCTAAGATTCCGCCATGCGGTTTTCAAATAGTTTCGAAACATATATTGGTTTGAGATTATTGATAGCCTATCACAGCGGGTATACAACCGGTTTTATATCATTCCTTCTGTTAAGCGTTAAAATATGTGCCAATTGCATAATATTTTGACCACAAGCATTTTATGCATTTCAAGCTTGGAGTAGTGTGCGAAAATGTTACAGTAGGTGTGCGATTTTGTGACCTCACCCCCGCCTGAATGAATTCATTCGGGCAGGCTCTTTCCCTCTCCCTTGCACGGAGAGGGACGGAACAATAGAATAAAACCAATCGATATATCTTCCATCTCAAGCATAAAACAAACTCAAGCATATTTCTTTTACATTCTTGATCTTCCCCACTTGTGTTTCCTGATTAAGCCATGAACCTGGGCACCTCTCTCCACCGCGTGGAGAGGGGCCGGGTCCGCCCGGATGAACTCCGTTCGGACGGGGGTGAGGTTATTCCTTTATCATCTCCAGCCAAACATCCATCTCCCTGTTGCTGACGCGTATAATTTTTGTTACGTTTTTATAGCGCATATAAACAAGATAGGTTACTGCATTATTACTGTTAAAAGTTTCAATCTCATCTACATGATCAATAGCAAAATCATAATACTCCCGCTTAACCATGTCACGGATATCAAACAGCATCCTGTTTTCTTTGTATCCTTTTAACGTACTTTGCCATTTCCCTTTTTTATCATAATGTATCAGATAGGAAATACTGTCGGCTGTAAAAGAAGCTATATATTCTCCGTTAGCCTGTTTGGTCCATACTTCATTATCCACGTTGCTGAATTTTCTTTTGAAATGAACCAGGCAGTTGATATTAATATCATTGATGTACATTTTTTTCGAAGGTGCAGATGTTGCATCGGGCTCAACAGTATATGTGAAAGGCAAAGTAATTAATGGGTTCAAATTTGTATCCTTACTTCTTTGTTGTGCAGTACCAGTAATGGATACAGTTGCACAAAACAATATAACTACAGCTATCAGCATATATTTTTTCATAACAATATTTTTAAATGGAGAATGGAAATATTGATCTGATAGTAAAACTAACCGGATGCAGACTATTGTTATAGCGCGGGTGAGTACTTAGCCTATTACAATGGTAGATAACTTAACAAGGACAGTATATGGTGTATAGTATAAAAGTAAAATCCTGTATTATCAAAACCGGCTCAACAAAAATTCCTTTCGGCTGCGGGAAACTTTTACGGTGGTATGATCGCTCATTACAAGATAACCGCCTTCGCCCCTGATATACTTAGCCACTTCGTTGAGGTTTACAAGAAAAGAATGGTGTACTCTCACAAAAAAATTAAATCCTTCGAGTTGCTCTTCTATTTCCTTCAATGTTCTGCAGGCGATAATTTTTGATTTGTTTTTAAGGAAGAGATGTGTGTAATTGTCGGCTGCTTCGCAATGCATGATCTGGTCGGCAGGGATCAGTTCAAATCCCTCGAAAGTAGGAACCGCTATTTTGTTGAACTGATGGGTTTTTCCTGCCATTTGTTTTAGCAACATTTGAAACTGCTCAGCCACCGGTAATTGTTGCCGGTCTGTTACTTTTTTTATGGCATTGATCAGTTCATTTTTTGAGATCGGTTTTAGCAAATAGTCTAATGCACTAAAGCGAATGGCTTTAATGGCATATTGGTCATGTCCTGTTGTAAAAATGATGGCGAAATTTATTTCAGGTAATTGTTCCAGCATTTCAAAACCATTCATCCCCGGCATTTCAATATCAAGGAAGATCAGGTCTGGTTTATTTTTTTGTATAGATAGAATTGCTGATGCTGCGGAATTGCATTTATCAATAATTTCTACCTCTTTACAATTTGCGCCCAACAATATCTCCAGCGTTTGCAGGCAATGCTTTTCATCATCTATTAAAATACTTTTAATCATAATGAAAAGGAATTTTAAGTAATACTTCTGTACCTCCGGCACTACCGTCAGGCAATGTAAGATCTCTTACCTCAACAGAGGTACTGCTGTTATTGTTTTGATTGAGTATGGCAATGCGGTCCTCACTTAATTTCATACCCAGCGACACGTGGTTTTTATCCACCTTTCTTTTTAACTCGGCTGCTTTATTTCTGCCAATACCATTATCCGTTATGCTGCAACATAAAAATGCATCTTCCCTGTAAATATCAATGGTAAGCAAAGGCTGTTCTTCCTTGCGCAGCAAACCATGCCAAATGGCATTTTCAACATATGGCTGAATAAGCAGGGGCGGAACTTTTATTAAAGAGGCATCCAGTTCGGGCTGCACTTTCACCGTAAATGTAAAGTGATCATTAAAGCGTAAAGATTCCAGCTCCAGGTAAAGTTGCAGTGCTTCCAGTTCCCTGTCGAGCGTAATAAAAGGCGTTAAAGAATTTTGAAGGATCAACCGCACAAGCCTTGAAAATTTAACCAGGAATTCAGATGCTTTCTCCTGGTCGTTCTGCAGAATAAACAGGTTAATAGAGCCAAGAGAGTTGTAAATAAAATGGGGGTTCATTTGTGCACGGAGCGCCTGCATTTTCAGCTCTGCAGATTGTTGCTCCAGTTCGCCTTTTGCTTTTTCATTTTCCAGCCGCTGCATTTCCATCCTGTTCTCCATAATCAATTTATCATTTTTCTTTTTCAGCAGTATATTCCTGAAAATAATAACCCCAATTGCGCAGAGCAGCAGTAAGCCGGCAATAAGAATATTTTTTTGTTGCTTTGTTTTTATAAATAATTGTTCCTGCCAAAGCTTTTCCTGTTTCAACAGGGTTATTCTTGCTTCATCTTTTTGTTTTTCAACAGTGGTTTTGTAAAATGACAATTTATGGGCAAGTACTTCATTCTCCATCTCATCTTTTAAGGTTGTATATTTTCTGAGGTGATAAAATGCACTGTCATTTGCCCTAACCTCCAGGAAGAGTTGATATAATAAAAAATGACTTTTCGCTTGATAATGTTTGGTGCCCATTGTTTCTGCCAGTCGTAAAGTCGCCCGGGCCAACGGCATTGCTTTTTCATTATTACCGATTGCTGCATATGCTTTGCTCAAGGCTAACTGTACCCAGAGTACCTGGTTTGCATCGTTGGCTTTTTTATGAATCAACAACGCTTTATGCAGATAAAACAAAGAAGAATCATACTGGTGTAAAGTCAGGTACAATTCACCAAAACGGGCATAGGATTTTGCAAGCACTGCGTCACTGGCATTTTTTGCAAAGTCGGCGAAGATCCTGAAGCAATACATGGCAGAATCATACATTTTATTATCAGAAAATGCACAACCCATACCAAGATAATACCAGCCATCTTTAGGATAGTCCCTTCGAAAGTATTCTAAAGCCGTTTTCTTTTCTCCAATTTTTCCGTAAAGCATAGCCATTACAGCATTATTTTCTTTCCCTGTCAGTTCTTCGCTCTTTAAAGCATACGTGAGCGCTTGATCATAGTGCCCCCATTCTAACGCTGTGCGGCTCATCAAATCAAATAAATTAATAAGCCTGGTAGTGTCACCCGCCGCTTCATAAAATGTAAGTGCTTTTTCATAGGACTGCATCGACGGCTCAAATTTCCCGACAATCCATTTTGCATAGCCCACTGCTTCAAAGCTCCATCCCATTTGTGTTTTATCACCGATGCGTTCAAAGAAAAACAAGCTTGAGTCAAAATATTTTTCCACCGCCACCAGGTCTGATCCATAAGTACTTTCTACTCTGCCAAGACATTTGTATGCGTTTGCTTTACCTACTATATAGTTTATTTTTTGTGATTCGTTGAGCGCCTGTACCGCATACTTCCTGGCAGTGTCTGTTTCATTTGAAATATTGTTCTTTAGTAGATGTATCTCACTCAAAGCATTCAGGCAATCTATTCTTTCGGTATTTTTTAACGATGGGAGGATTTTCCTGAGACTATCAATCCTGTGTTTCACCACCGGATCCTGGAAGTATTTGTCGAGCTTATTTTGCTGTGAAAAACTGGTGTTGCAGCATATTAAAAAGAAAAGAAGATACATGATCTTTCGGGTAAAAGACAAGCTGTGTATATCAATGCCTGCACACATAAAAGTGAAGTGACTACTAAAGTTAATCATTCGGTAACAAAATACATTCCCGGAAATGTAAGCCTCTGTATTAATACAGGAAAGCGCCACTGGGTAATTGGCATGGTGGGTGGGTAGTTTGCGGGTATGGGTGAGTGGAAGATAATTAAATTGATTTCGACAAAGTCAGCTAATGTAGAGGGCGTGCAGAAATAGTCTTTCGATCCGATGATAGTAAAAATGGACAAGTGAAGTCCCGGTATTTTCCGCCGTTGTTGGTGTTGCGTATAGATTTGTGCCAGGCTTCACCAACAACAATCAGAGGTTTGAAAAATTTTCCCTATAATTTTATGAAACAAATATAGATGATTTTCCGCCGTTGTTGGTGTTGCGTATAGATTTGTGCCGGGCTTCACCAACAACAATCAGAGGTTTGAAAAATTTTCCCTATAATTTTCCGCCGTTGTTGGTGTTGCGTATAGATTTGTGCCAGGCTTCACCAACAACAATCAGAGGTTTGAAAAATTTTCCCTATAATTTTATGAAACAAATATAGATGATTGGGATTTATAACACTTTATAGATTTAGCGGTCTGTCCTTCGGTTGTTGGTGAATGCACAGCTACATTGCCATCGCACGAACACCAACAACGGAGGGAAATTTTTATCCGCGAAATTTTCATCACTTTTGAATATCGTAACAGTATTGTTCAATGACTCTATATTGCCGGGAGTAGAGATGCTGAGAAAAGAAAGAGAAGATATTATTATTTTTCCACGATTGCTTGAAAAGAAAAAAAAGCTTTTTTAGCAGAAATCTCAAACTTGTCACCCATTTCAAATTCAATATAGAAAAATCGTTCGCCTGTGTCTAAAAATTCCACCAGACTATTTTGAATTTCGAATTTTCCCCTGTAAAAATTATTTAATGTACCTGAATCTTCATTCCTTTCCCACAATAAATCAAATTTTTCAATTTTTATGTTTTGAAAAATTAATTCGAGGCGATACTTCAATATCGAATCTTTACTTGATTGAAAAGAAAACTTCAATGTATTATCAGTTGCATCAAAACTTGTTTGGATACAACTATAATCATTATGTATATCAAAACCAGCTTCTTCAGTTTCAATATATGTCAAGTCCTTGAAGATCTGTACATCCGTTAAATCAATCATCTAATTATTTGTTGGTTATCTGAGAGCCTCCACGCCAAGCCTTTTGTGCGAAAGATGAACGCTGCGATGCATAATCATAGTATCTGTTTTATCAAATCTACATCTTCTTTATAGTTACTTCAACTTATGTAGACTCTGTAACGGCAATGTTGGTGATTGAACTATCTCAAAGCATCCACTGTTCAGGCATAGGAGACCTGATAAACTATCAATCTTTACGCCAACACCGTTCTTAAAAAAACTGTTCCCATGTAAACTATCGGGCAAATCAGATATGTCATCAAATTGGTAAATTAATGTATCTGTTGATGATTTAAAAACCATAAAAGAGTTTCCGTGATATCCCTGAGCAGCCATCGCTTTTTTAAAGCAATTGTATACTTTAAACTCAGTATTTAATTCCTTCTCTGGCGCGGGTTTAGTAGCATTGCCTTCTGTGCGTGGCCAGACCCGTGCCTTACCATTACTAATCTTACCACTATTAAACTTTTACTAATTTCAACAATCCTTTTCCATTTTCAACATAATAATCTATAGCACTAATATACATCCAATGTTCTGGCTCTGAAACATAGCCGGCTCTAACCGGGTTTTCATGGACATAATCCATTCGTTGTTGTAGCATTGCTGCGTCATCCAGTAATTCGGGATGATTGTCATGTGTCCAGAATTGATAGCGGAGATTACTTTTTTCCTGTGCTCCGCATTGTTCAAATAAATTCAGCATTCAGCTTTTGCGGCTTTCCTGATTGTTTTTTATAATAGCGTCTATAAGCTTTGTGGCAGTGAAACTTTTAATATTCTCTATTACCATTCCCCGGTCATTATTGTTTATAACAGAACAGATCATGTGAAAATGATTTGTCATTAATACCCAGGCATGAATTTGTAATCCCTGATTTTTTTGCCAAAAACGAAAGCTGTCTAGTAAGATTGTTTTATAAATTTCTCTTGTAAATACATCTATCCAACCTACTACGGTGGAAGTAACAAAATACGTGGCTTCTTTATCGGTGAATTTGTATTTGGTGCTCATAACAGTCAGCTTATTGAATAAGATAAAACTATTGCATTTTATATTACTTCACTGTATGTTGGGCAAAATAAGTAACGGCTTAAGTAAGATTTAAAGCATCCTGCATTATTATTACCTTCTTTATTTTCTAAAACAAGTAACGCCTCAGCACTGGTCTGGCTTAAAACACAACCCACGCTACCAAACCAACGCTAGTGAGGGAAATAGTAACCTTTTGGCATTATGGCACACTGCTTTAAACAATCTTACACTAAAGCTTTACCTGTATTTAGACTTGTACATGCCTATTTATTGCAGACAGCCTGCTGTTTCAACTGCACAAGCGGGACGCTTGCGCCTGGTTGGGGGGGTAGATGATGCAAATTTCCTATTATGTTAAACTCACTCACATCTTATTTTTTTAAGCCCCTTAAAAAATGCTTCCTGATTTGGACTTTTAGGAGCCACATTATATCTCACGAAGCGTCTGATAGCACCGATATTTGAAATAATTACAGGCTTTTTGTCAATTAAAGCCATAGAATTTTCTTGCCCAATTATAATCTCTTTTATCAACTGATGCTTGGAGTAATATTTAATGAATATCCGTACGTCTAACTTATCCCCGGCCTTACCTTTTTTTACTCTCCTCGTTAAGAGGCTATCGAATAAAACATTATGCAGCTTCATTAACACTGTTGAATCAGTGATAATATACGGATCAGTATTATTATCGATTGTGCTTTCTGAAATATGATGCGAAAAACTTGAGCTAAGAGGCAAATAATATATAACAGCGCTATCTGCGGTATTGTCTTGCTGATTAATACAGAAGAGAATTTGCATCAAAACATAGAATTTCATAAATTTCATTTGGTTCTCCGCAGAGTTTCAATGCTAAGTCTTTTGTGGATGAGCAGAACTCAATGATGCATAATCATTATCCCTGTTTCATCAAATCTATATCTTCTTTATATGACATTAGTTTTAATTACAGCCTTTGATTCTCCGCCTTCCGCAGAGTCCTGCCAACGCACATTGCCCGGCAGAGACTCAGCGGAGAGAAGAAACGCTATAGCACTGGTCTGGCTTAAAACACAACCCACGCTACCAAACCAGCGCTAGTGAGGGGCAGCCTATAAGACTGCCTATTACCGTTTACGCGTTAGCATTATTGCTGGTAAGTTGGTCTCCACCAGAGCTTACTTCCTCTTCACACTAACACCGAATATTATAAACTATTATCGAAAAAAACACCAACTATTTTTCAGTACATTACCTATAACAATTTTTGACTCTGGGATAAAATTGGTTTTTTATCTATTTTCTGAATAAACCCTGTAGCATCAAAGGATATATTCCCTTTATCAGTTTCTATTACGAATGTCCAAATGACCATTTTTTTATTTTCAGAAGGACGACTACTTACTCGCCTAATTTCAAGTATCGCTAATCCCGTTGATTTCTTGTAATCTAAATCAACCTTTAGGTTTAAGACATTCAAAAAAGTTAACCAACAATGAGAAATCCAATATTGATAAAGATTTGATATTGGATTTAATTCCCACTCAAATATATAATCAATTTCAAAGGACATCCTTAAATCATCTGAAGGAAACGACAATGAATAAACGTAGTTATCATGCCAACTCATTTCATCAAAATCCTCATTACTCCAAATTTCCTTTACATTCATAATCATTTTTTTAATTTTTTTAGATATTTGATTACTGTTCTTATATCTTCCTGAGTCATGGGCCTAACAAATTTTCTATCTTTATTTTCAAAAACTTCACCTGCTTCATTTGTATTATATAAGGATCTTTGAACATGTGGTGTCCTTACCATTACTAATCTTACCACTATTAAACTTTTACTAATTTCAACAACCCTTTTCCATTTTCAACATAATAATCTATAGCACTACTATACATCCAATGTTCTGGCGCTGAAACATAGCCGGCTCTAACCGGGTTTTCATGGACATAATCCATTCGTTGTTGTAGCATTGCTGCATCATCCAGTAATACGGGATGATTGTCATGTGTCCAGAATTGATAGCGGCCATTACTTTTTTCCTGTGCTCCGTATTGTTCAAATAAATTCAGCATCCAGCTTTTGCGGCTTTCCTGATTGTTTTTTATAATAGCGTCTATAAGCTTTGTGGCAGTGAAACTTTTGATATTCTTTATTACCATTCCCGGGTCATTATTGTTTATAACAGAACAGATCATGTGAAAATGATTTGTCATTAATACCCAGGCATAAATTTGTAATCCCTGATTTTTTTGACAAAAACGAAAGCTGTCTAGTAAGACCGCTTTATAAATTTCTCTTGTAAATACATCTATCCAACCTACTACGGTGGAAGTAACAAAATAGGTGGCTTCTTTATCGGTGAATTTGTATTTGGTGCTCATAACAGATAGCTTGTTGAATAAAGATAAAACTATTGCATTTTATATTACTTTACTGTTTGTTGGGCAAAATAAGTAACGGCATAAGTAAGATTTAAAGCATCCTGCAGTATTATTACCTTCTTTATTTTATAAAACAAGTAACGCCCTAGCACTGGTCTGACTTAACACACAACCCATGCTACCAAACCAGCGCTAGTGAAGGTTATTAGCAGCAAATTCAAATAAGCTTGAAGCTGCTTCATTCCCTTTTACTTGAATGTAGTTAAAATCGTATATCTTATCTTCCGAACGATCATATACAAGACCTGTACGCATAGGAGCGGGACGCTGCGCCTGGTGGGGGAGTTTATGCATTAACTATCTTTTAAGATTTACAACCTTGAAAACGCTATCTACATAATTGTCTGTCAGTAAACATTTATTTTTTTTAAACCAATCGTTCCATTTTTTCATATCGTCTTGATAATCGAATTCGTTATTGTAGCCAAACGTACTACTATAACCAGCTTTAGAGTCTATGCCTGTTACAAGACTAAGGAAGTTAATAGCTTTCCTAAACTCTTCAACAAGCACCTCTTTACTCTGGCTTTTGCGGATTATCTTCATGCAATTTGAAAACAATCGTTGATTTTCAGTAGATGAGGAAGGACAAGTACTCCTACTACAATTTGTAAAAATTATTAATACTATACACACGTATAAGTACTTCATAAAATCAATTTTTTACATTTCGCTTTACAACTTTAATATCGTTGGTTCCGTTTGTCATACTTTCTATCGTATATGTTCCATCTTTTTCTTTAAAAAAACTTAGTATATGTAGATGATAGCAGACTGCGATTTAACCTATCATTTCTTTCAAGATCTCTATCTCTTATATTCCCATTTACTTTATTCTCAGCAGAGATTCCAGCTGGATGATCAGTTTCAAATCTGGCTCTAACAGCGGCTCGATCACCCAAATTTACTCCCGAAGTCTGTAATCCAAACTCCTCAACAACTTCATGTATCAGAAGTCCTTCTACAGTAGACCCTGTGGTAGGCTTACCACTTCCGATTGAGTTAAATTTTGACATATCTCCCACATCTATAGTTTGCGTCTCATATCTTCCGACATCAACCTGATCGCTGTTTTCAACCGCATTAATACTTATTGTATTTGAGTTAGTTAAAACCCCATTTAGTTCGTCATAAAATGCTTGTTGTTGTTCGGTTAAAGATCCCACCGCACCAGTCGAAACTAATGAGTAGGTTCCTGTGCTATTTTGTTGCGCAGTATACAGCCCACCTAATCCGTTATTAACAATATTTTCAAAGCCTTGAATCGCGCCAGTTACAATTAATGAATCCCCATTACTATCCATAAATAATATTGGATTATTGGCAGCATATTGGTAAGGGGTAAGTGAATAATATTTTTCGGCGTATCTATCCAGTTTTGTAAACCTCCCAATTGTTGCATCATACATTCTTGCTCCATAATCATACCAGTCCAATTCCAATCCGTTGTTAAAATCCCTGCTCACCTGCTCCTTGCCGTTATACCTGTACCTGTTTTCTAACTTTCCAAACGCTTTTGAACTAATAGCAGCCATCGTCATACCGAATGGATAATAATGTGTTTCCTCCAAAATAGGTCCATGTTTTTGTGTTACCTAGAAATTATCGAAATATACATCCATCGGGCTTTCGTTGCTCAAATATACATACAGGTAGCCATTGCTGTTCATCGCAATATCTGTATAGGGCATCGCCTGCTTTGTATCAGCATTCATATTCACTTGCCTTACTCCACTGCTGCTGCCCACCATGTTAAATTGTTCATCAAACAATATCCAGTTTACATAAGCTTTGGGTTTGGTACTGCTGGCATTAGGGTCAGCGGTTTTTAGGCCGCTGTTAAGTGTGGGATATGTACCGGTATTGAAGCTGGTGATATTGCGGTTACCAATGGTGTAAAAAATTAAACCCTGTTTTTTAAGGCACTCACAAAAATTTGAAGAAATAGTAACCTTTTGGCATTATGGCATACTGTTTTGAAAATTCTACGCTAAAACTTTTTGCTGCATTTAGCTTTGTACATGTTTATTTATTGCAAGCAGCCTGCTGTTGCAACTGCACAAGCGGGACGCTTGCGCCTGGTTGGGGAATGCATAATCATTTAGTAATACTTGAAATAATGATTAGCCTGTGAGACGTGGATATTTTTTGACGCTATTTTCCGTACCTTGAGTATTATTGAATTCATACAATGCAATTATCTCCTTTATGTAAAATAGCATCAAGCTTTTATCCAAATTGTGTTTGAGTGAGTATTCAATTACAGCTTTTAAAACAATATCTATCTCGCTGAGATCATACAATTTGAAGGACATTCCTTCTTTAATTAAAATATGAATTTTTGCATGATCAGTAAAAACTCCAACATGATAGATGCCTACACTATCATATCCCAATATTCTTTTTTCATGTATCTCCACTGCAAAAGTGTAATTACCTTGCTTGTTGAGTAACTCACTGTCAAGCTCGCCTTTGTTAATAAAAAAAAGTATCATTTCTTTCCTGATGCTATCAATCAAAAAATCACTGTCTTTTTTTTGACCATACAAACTTGCTACAGTCGGCAGCATGAATATTAATAAAAATAATCGCATTTTACTTATTTCTTAGATTTTTTTTGATTAATCTCCTCAATGATTTTTTCTGCTATTTGCCTAGGGACAGTCTCTTTTTCCGCCGTTGTTGGTGTTGCGTATAGATTTGTGCCAGCTTCACCAACAACAGTCAAAGTTTGAAAAATTTCCCTAAGGATTTTATAAAACAAGTATAGATGATTGGGATTTATAACACTTTATAGATTTAGCCGTCTGTCCTTCGGTTGTTGGTGAATGCACAGCTACATTGCCATCGCACGAACACCAACAACGGAGGGACATTAGTTGTAAAAATAATACTGATTGTTATTTTCGGCATTATTTTTATTTTGAAATCCTCCAAAAACATGCTTTGATGTTCTCCATGCTCTTATGGTAGGAGGTAAATTTATTCGAGGAGATCTTTATTTATCCTTTGACAGAGCCATTTGCTTACTGCACGCTTCTTATTCGTAATTTGGCTGCTAAACATTTACCCGGTGAAGGAGCTCCTTAAACTTGTTACT
Organism: Agriterribacter sp.; assembly: GCA_047600465.1. Taxonomy (GTDB): domain Bacteria; phylum Bacteroidota; class Bacteroidia; order Chitinophagales; family Chitinophagaceae; genus Agriterribacter. The sequence continues at coordinate 1,138,899 of JASGKU010000001.1, read as the reverse complement.
TTAGAACAGCAACAGCAGTTGTTAGCACTTTTGATCAGCGGACCTGATTTTGTAAGCCTTTCATCTCTCAACGGAGAAGTGAGTTTTGTAAATGAAGCGGGGCGTTTGTTATTAGGAATTAAGAGCATATCTGAAATAAATATTCACAACAGCGGCTTTATAATGCCTTTTGAAATTGAACGATTGGAAAATGAAATAAATCCTGTGCTCCTGAAAGAAGGCCAATGGAAAGGCAAAATCATATTCAGACACTTTCAAACGGGCATGCCCATTCCGGTTCACGCAACTACCATGCTTATTTACGATACTGTATCAGGTATGCCCACAGGACGTGCAACCATTGCCAGGGATTTAAGGGAAGAAGAAAAAGCATTGACTCAACAACAGAAACTTACTACCCTGGTGAATAACTCCAAAGACCTGATGTCGCTGCTCACACTCAAAGGAACCAATGAATATATTAATGAATCAGGCAGAAAATTACTGGGTATAGAAAATGAAGAAGATGTTACTTCTATTCATATATCATCCTTTCATACAGATGATCAACTCAAATTTGTAGAAAAGGAATTGCTTCCGGCTGTAATGAAGGAAGGAAAATGGTCGGGTAAGTTTTCGATCAGGCATTACCAAACAGGAGAAATTATTCCGCTTGAAAATAATTGTATCCGCATTGATGACCCATATACCGGATTTCCAACAGCCATTGGTGCAGTGATGAGAGATCTTCGACCTGAGATTGCTGCACAGCAAGCCATTCGCCAGGTGGAAGAAAGATTCCGGGAAGTGATTATGCATGCGCCTGTTGCCATCGGGTTACTGGAAGGCGAAACTTTTACCATTACAGCGGCTAATATTTACATGTTGCAGATATGGGGGAAAACCAAAGAAATAATCGGGTTGCCGTTAATAGAAGCGCTGCCTGAAATACGTGGACAGGGATTTATGGAATTACTGGAGGAAGTACGTACAACAGGTAACAATCATTATGGCTATGAAATATTGGCCAAACTGCAAAGAAATGGCAACCTGGATGATGCTTATTTTAATTACGTGTATGCAAAAGTTGAAGGCGAAACAGATAAAATTATTGTGGTAGCTACAGAAGTAACACAACAGGTACTGGCAAAAAAAGAAGTGACTGAAAGTGAAGAACGGTTCAGGAGACTAATTTTAGATGCACCCATGGCTACCGCTTTATATAAAGGAGAAGATCTTATTATAGAGATAGCCAATACAGCGATGATTACATTATGGGGAAAAGACGAGTCGGTGATCGGCAAACCACTTCGCGAGGCATTGCCCGAACTTGAAGGACAACCTTTTATTCCACGGTTACTGCAGATATTAAAAAGCGGCGTTGCATATCATACAGACCAGGAGAACGCCAAGTTAGTAGTTGATGGAAAATTACAGAGCTTCTGGTTTAATTATACTTATAAACCATTGAATGCTGCCGATGGTTCTATATACGGTATACTCAACATGGCAGTAGATGTAAGCAACCAGGTAAAATTACAACGGGTAAAAGACGAATTTATAGCACTGGCAAGCCATGAATTAAAAACACCGGTTACTACCATTAAAGGCTATGCGCAGTTGCTGGCATCGCATTTTACAGAGAGTCGTGATGCTGTTGAGCTGAAAATGCTGCAAAGAATGAATCAACAGATTGATAAGCTCACGCAGCTTATACGCGAGTTACTGGATGTAACGCAGATCCATGCAGGCAGAATCCCTTCAGACCCAAAACCTTTTGAACTCAGTGAGCTCGTTAGTGAAATTGTGGAAGATGTGCAGCTTACCACAAAAAGCCATGAAGTAGTAATAGAAAGCAATGATACTTCCAAAGTATATGCTGATCGCGATCGCATAGGACAAGTGATCACTAACCTGTTGAGCAATGCCATTAAGTATTCACCAGGAGCCAACAAAGTATTGATAAATGTTATTGCCGATGGCGATAGCGTAACCGTATCTGTAAGAGATTTTGGAATTGGTATTGCGGCAAACAACAGGGAGAAAATTTTTGAGCAATTTTACCGCGTTAACGAAGGTCGTAATAAAACATTTCCAGGGCTTGGCCTGGGACTTTATATTTCTTCTGAAATAATAAAACATGAAGGGGGAACCATTTGGGTAAAAGATACAGAAGGTAAAGGTTCTACCTTTTGCTTCCGGCTGCCGCTTAGTAATTAAAGATCAAACAAATCTCAATTCAAAAAGAAATATTAATTTAATTAAAGCGTCATAAAATAATAGTCTATTAATTTGGTAGACTAATTAAATCTGCTATCTTTGTTTTATTATATGAATAAACCATTTAATCTACATAACTCCATGGCGCGATGTACATGCTTCCTGCATCCGTAGCTAAGTTCCTTTTTTAATCATTTCATTCATCTACGACGGTTAGTGCCATCCGGCATATTCACCATCAAAATTATTTATATGCATACCTACATTGTAAAAATTCATTTGCAGGAAGCAGATGAAAAAGATTACTCTGCGCTTCATAAAGCCTTGCAACAGCGTTCTTTTATAGCACAACCAAAAACTGTTCAGGCATATACACAGAGTTTATCGCCTGCTGCCAGTCCTATTAATTTCATTCGGAAGAGTGCGCTTATACAGGAGGTAGTTGATGATGTTGTTACTACTGTTAAACAAATAGGAAGAAAATTTTCATTCACTATAATGAAATCGAAAAATTAATTTTATGCAAATCACTTCATTTCAAACCGGCGAACGCAGCTACCAGCTCTCGTATGAAACAATAACACGTGAAAAAGATTTGTTTATTTATTGGGGCAGTATTCATTTGAAGCAGGCCATTGAATTCAGTTGCATGAAAATTGATGATCAGCCTATCTTCATAACAAACCCGGTAACGCTGCCTGAAACAGTGCAATCCTCTGTTCTTAAAGCAATCACCGATTGTGAAACAAGGCTTCATTCTACAAATTGCCTCCAGCACCTGTAACCCGAATTCATTTCAAGTAGCTGATCTGAAATTTATTTTCCTGCCTTTAAGTTGATAAAAACCGCAAACTCAATATTGAATTTGCGGTTTTTGTTTAATAGACTCTACTTCTTTTTTATAGCAACTGAATTATTGCTGTATACATCATTTATGATAACACACGCCTAATTCATTGTTTGCTGTGTTGATATTATTATACTTATTCAGCGACCAGATATTGCCATTTGTAATATCAGCTACATACAAATCATATCCGCCTAAGCTACCGGAACGTGTGCTGGAAAGAAAGATATATTTTGAATCTGCCGGGTACGCATCTGAATAATCTCCTGTGGGTTCATTAAAAGGCAGGTTTATTGGCGTTTTTTCATTGAGATAACCAATATACAACTGATCATGATGATTAGCGGCAGAATACCACCGGGTAAAAATAAAACTGCTGTCATCTTTCGCTATGGGATAATAAGCATAGATACCTGCCGACGAATACATGGTTTTTACTGTGCTATCCGCTATACGATAGCTATATATTGACGATATATCATTATCTCCCGCTGCATAAAGCACATATTGATCATCATCGGTAAAATAAGGCATGGAAGCTTCTTTGGAAGGAACAGTATATTGTGTGATGATGTTGCCCAGGGTATCCATCCGTGTTAGTTTTCCTTTGCTTTTAAAAATGATGGATAATCCATCTGCTGAAAACTTGGGGTCTTCGTTCCTGCTTTTGGTTAAATGCGCAGTAAGATTAGTTGGCGGGGCAGTATCTCCTATCATCCAGGTAAATACATCCCATTGATCAGTATCCGGCGTAATGCCCATGAATACAATCTTTTTTCCATCAGGTGAAAAATGTGCATTCATGGGATTTTTAATATTCCAATCTGCACTCAATACTTTATTGGTATTGAGTGCAAAATCGTAGAGAAATATTTTTGAATCATTACAATCATAGCAGGAATAACTATGGTACACAAGCGTGCCACTAAACACCGGTTTTTCTGCTACCGTATCTGTTGGAGGATGCTGCGGTTCGGCAGTTGTATCCTTTTTGCCGCAGCCCATTGCCATCATACCCACAGCAAATAAGCAAACGAAAAAAAGCACAACCTTGCTAAATGCTACACAAAAGGAATAGCGGTTACGCATTTTAATATCCGGGATTTTGTGTGAGATTCGGATTAGCATCAATCTCTACCTGTGGTATGGGCATTATCCATCGTTGCTGTGTGCAATTTGAATAATCCATCTTAACAGCCGGACCTTCTACCCCATCTGCACAGGTATAAGTATATTCATTCAAAGCCTGCATAACTTCTGTAGCAACGCCTGCCCTTACTAAATCATCCCAACGATGACCTTCAAAAGCCAGTTCAAGACGTCTTTCCAGTAAAATAGCTTTTTTCATTTGATCCTGTGAAGTAGCGGTTATCGGATCAAGTCCTGCGCGGCTTCTGATCAGGTTAACCGTAGTAGCTGCGGCATCTGCATTTCCTGTTTCATTTTGCGCCTCTGCTTTTAATAATATTATATCCGCCAATCTCAATAAATAAAAATTATCCCCGCTCGACCAACCGGCCGGATGTTTTTGTTTATAGTTAAAAGGTATAGCGGTTTCTTCATCGTTGCAGGGATTCCAGTTTTCATCTGCCCAACTGATAGGATCACCATTGTCATCTGTTTTTGTAAACAGTATATTGGCATCTTTTCTCTGCATATCACCTGCTGCATCATACGCTGCTACAAGGTCTTTTGAAGGCACACAATATTTTTGCCAGCCATCTTCAGGCGCAAGAAAAAGTTCCACTCCCCAGCAGGCTGCACTTGCGCTTCCTTCCTGGTAAGGAATTTCTAAAATAGATTCTGTATTAAAATCATGATCGCCATCAAAAACATCCGCATAATTACTCATCAATGAATAATGCTCCCCACTGCTGATCACCGCATCACAATATTGCAATACTTTATTATAATCTCTGTCACTCCTTTGCGCCCAAACCTTTGCCAGCATAGCATTTACAGCACCCTTAGTAGCTCTTACTTTATTAACTGCTGGTGCATTGGCAGTGGCGGAACCATCAGGACCATCAAAATGATCAGGAAGATTGTCTAATGCTGTTTGCAGGTCTTTTACAATCTGGTCGTATACTTCTTTTTCTGATGACCGTGGTTTTCTTGTCTTTTCAGGCTCAGCCGTATTTGATTCCAGCTCAATTGGTACTCCACCAAATAATTTCACCAATTGATAATAATGAAACGCCCTGAGAAAGCTGGCTTCGCCAATAATCTGTTTTCGCCTTTCGTCGGTAAGATCTGCATCCGTTATCTCTGCAATTTTATTCAGCAATACATTACAACGGGCAATGCCTCCATATAATGCCTGCCAGTGAGCATAAATGTGGGTATTAGACGCCGGTAGAATAAACCGGTCGTAATCATAAAAACTCTCTTCATTATTACCGCCGGGATATGCATTATCAGAACGCACATCGCTCAACATTACATTTTCCCATTGGTAATAGTCGCTGCCATAAAACAGGTTATAACAACCGGTGAGCGCATTTTCTATATCTTCTGCCGTACTGTATGCATTACCGGTAGTAAGGGCTGTTTGTGGTTTATCGTCCAGGAATTTTTTACAGGAGCCCAATAACAACAAACCCAGCATTGCAATTATATATTGAAAGAAATACTTTTTCATTTTCGTTGTTTTAATCAGATTAGAAAGAAACATTTATACCGATTACGAAATCTCTCGATTGAGGATAAGTTCCCCAATCAATACCCGGCGCGGCATTCTGATCGGTAGTGGAGTTGCCCCTTGCGCTGAAAGCGCTGAGTTCCGGATCATAGCCACTATACTTTGTGAATGTGAGCAGGTTTTCAGCGGTGAGATAAACAAAACAACGGCTCATCTTAATTTTACGGATCAGGCCTTCAGGCAATTTATAACCCAGCGTAAGCGATTTCAAACGCAGGTAAGAACCACTTTCAATATACCGGGAGGAAGGATATGAATTATCCCAGTTGTTGGGAGATACGCCGGGCATATCCGTAATGTCTCCGGCATTTTTCCACCTGTTTAATACAGTAGATGATTGATTCATGGGCAATGCCATAGATTCTGTAAGTATCCTGGTTGCATTCATTACTTTATTTCCACTTACGCCCTGGAAAAAAATATCAAGAGAAAAGTTTTTCCAGCTTATTGAATTAGTAAATCCATAAGTGAATTTCGGATTGGCATAACCAATAATACCTACGCTATCCGCAGAGCCATCAGCCGTTTGAAGAAATTTGATATTGCCCGTAGCAGGATCAACACCGAGTGAAGTTTTTCCATAAAAAGAACCCAGCGGTTCACCTTCTTTTACCAACGCCGTATTGTAATCTGAACCCGCCGGATTAATAGCGCCTACTACCAGTTGCGTACCTACTATATTCAATACTTTATTCCTGTTGAAGGAAATATTAAAATCGCTGCTCCATCTAAAATCAGTATGTACTATATTTTTTGAATTGAAAGAGAATTCAAAGCCTTTGTTGCTTAAGCTACCTGCATTTTGCCAGGCACTGCTGTACCCGGTGCTGGTAGGAATGGGCACAGCCAATAACATGTCTGTTGTTTTCTTATTATAATAATCTGCTGTAATTAATAAGCGGTTATTAAACAACCCAAGGTCAATGCCTATATCTACCTGTTTTGTTTTCTCCCAGGTGAGGTCTACATTCTCAAGAGAAGAAGGAACATATGCTGAACGAAGTTCATTGTTGATCAGGTATTTTGAGCCTGCAGTATCTACAATACCAAATCTTGAGTTGGCTGGTACTGCATCATTGCCCACAATACCCCAACCTGCCCTGAGTTTCAGCTCTGAAATAAATCTTTCATTCTTGTGGAAGAAACTTTCTTCTGAAATTCTCCATCCTGCAGAAAAAGATGGAAAACTTCCCCACTTATTGCCTTCAGAAAATCTTCCTGAACCATCCCGGCGAAAGTTGGTTGTGATATAATATTTCTCTTTAAAATTATAATTGATCCTGCCAATAAACGCTACGGAAGAAATAGTGGAAATATCTTTTCCGGGTATAGCCTGGATAGCTCCAGCCTCCACAGATTGATCACCATCTTTTGCATTTCTGAAATCAACAGAGCTGCGGGATAAATCATCATTCTTTTGTCTTGACACAATAAATCCTCCCAACACAGCTATACTATGGTTATTGATTTTTGTATTGTAGTTAATGGTGTTCTCAGAAATCCAGCTTGTGAATTTATAGTTATTATCAGAGGCCAGCCCATGCATGCTTCTGCCGTACCTTGTTTGCACTGTATCCTGGAAAGATGTGTACTCACCTTTGTTGTATTCAAATCCAAAAAGACTTTTCAATCTTAATCCTTTTATCACTTCTGCTTCCAGGTATGCATTTCCGCTGTATCGGTTGCTTTTATAAATATGATCAGGTTGGTAAACAGTAGAAACAGGATTTTCCAGGTCGTTAATAAATGGGCTCCTTGCATACATGCGGGGATCATCAAGGTCTCTCAAACCAATAATAGGCACAGTGGTAAGTAGCCTGGATATTACACCATTCCTGTAATTTTCTGGTACATCTCTGTCTTTCCAATTACTGTATGCAAGACTGGCGCCTGCTTTGAGGAACTTTGTGATCTGCTGATCAACATTGGCCTTGAAGGTTGCACGCTTCACAGTATTGTTCAATATAATTCCATTCTGATTTACCAAAGCACCAGACACATAATAGGAAGTAGACTTTGTACCCCCGGTTGCGGATAACTGGTAGTTTTGAGACAATGCATTTCTGAAAGTTTCCTTCTGCCAATCAGTATTGGCATTGTATTTATTCCAATCCGTACTCTCACCCATTTCGGTAGCCAGGTCTTTAAATTGTGCACTATTCAACACATCCATTTTTTTCCATGGCTTGGACATGGTAAGAGAAGTAGCAAAGTTTAATTTCAACTTTTGATTTTTGCCTCTCTTGGTTGTAACAAGTACTACACCATTAGCACCGCGGTTGCCGTAGATGGCGGCAGAAGAAGCGTCTTTGAGAATCGTAATATTTTCGATATCAGAAGGATTGATGTCATTGATCCCTTCCATTGGAACACCATCAACAATATACAACGGTTCGCTGCCCGCAGTAATAGAAGAAGTACCCCTGATGCGGATAGAAAACCCCGCCTGTGGCTGACCGGAAGAACGAACTACCTGCACGCCTGCAGCTTTACCTTCTATAGAATAGCCAAATTGTGAATTGCTGCGATTGTCGAGGTCTTTGGATGAAATGGTTGCCAGGCTTCCGGTAACATCTTTTTTCTTCTGCAGGCCATAGCCTACAACCACTACTTCATTCAACTCACTTTGCTTTTTTCTTAAAACAATTTGAAGCGATGGTGTATTACTATTGACTGTAATTTCTTTCGTTTCATAATCAACATAAGAAATTACCAATACCAATTCAGTCTGCGACACGTCCAGAGAAAATGTGCCATCTGCTGCTGTGCTGGTACCTCCATCTCCTGTTTTCAAGCGTACCGATGCGCCGGAAAGCGGGTTGCCTTCGGCATCTGTAACCTTACCTGCTATTTTTACATTTGTTTGGTGCAGTTGTAAACCGGAATGAGCTATACTTTTTACGATGATCGTTTTTTCAACAATAGCATACGTAAAAGATTGATTGGCAAAACATGCATCTAATGCTTTTTCCAACTCAGCATCTTTGAGATCAACACTTATTTTTTTGAATTGCTGTAACTGCGTTTCTGTATACAAAAAGGAATAGCCTGTTTGTTTTTTAATAAGCCTGAATGCTTTTGCAAGAGAGATATTGTTTTCCGAAATGTTGACTATCTGCGTGAACCCTTTTGCTGCCGCAGTGAGGCATCCGGAAATCATTAAAATCGCAACCAGTTTCATAATTCGCCATGTTTTGGTAATAAGCGGCTTGCCACTATGCGGGCTTCCGCTAAGCTTCCATAATTTCATACATTTGTACAGTTTGGGTTTAATAATAAGCAGTCTTCCAGGCTTGCTTTTAAGTCCTTACAATCTGCCGCCTCGTCTCGCACACGAAGCGGCTTTTTTTTAGTTTCAAGTTACAGGTCACAAGTTCCAGGTTACTTGCAACCTGAAACCTGCAACTATCATTTATATACTTCAATCATATTTCCAGTTGTTTTAAAATGAACACTTCCTGTTGTTTGTAACATATTCAGCACTCCGGATATATTGCTGTTACGTGGAATATCACCATAAAAATTTTCTGTAATTGAATCTTTAAAATGTACTTCAACATCATACCACCTGCTAAGCTCCCGCATAGCGGTGTATATATTGGTGCCATCAAAACTGAACATCCCGTTTTTCCATGCCATCACCTTTTCAATATCTACCTGTTTATCTACATTAATGGTGTTAGTACCTACCTGCGCCTGTTCACCGGGTTTTAAGGACAATACATTGTTTAATTTGGAAACTTTTACACCACCTTCCAGTAATGTTACATTAAGCACCGGCTCATTGTTGTAGGCATTTATGTTGAAATGCGTGCCGGTTACCAGAACAGATGTACCATTAGATTGCACAACAAAAGGTTTTGCAGCATTTTTTGCTACTTCAAAATAAACTTCACCTTCCATTTCTACTTCCCTTGTTGTTCCGGTAAAACTAACAGGGTACCGGATCTTGCTTTCTGCATTCAGCCAGATCTTTGTTCCATCACTTAATGTTAACTGTACTACCCTGCTTCCCCTGGGGTTGGTTAATACATTAAAATAATTGGTTGCAACGGCTGTGCTGTCTCCTGTATATAATATTTGTCCATCGGGAGTTTTTTGAACAGATACTCCGTCTAACGCCATTTTTGCGGCATTCATACTGTCAATGGAAATGAGCTTCCCATCCTGGAGCGTAATAGTGGCTTTGGATACAATGGGTGCAGCAATATCTGTTGGTGAGTTGGCGGGGCTGGTATTGGTTAGTGCTGGTGTTTTAGAGGGGAAGTAAAAAAAGAATACTGCGCCACCCGCAATTGCAAACAATATTATGGCAGCAGCTATCCAATACTTCCATCGCAACGGCTGTTTTATATCAATCTTATTTAGTTGTGTTATGGTTGAATGCTGAATTTTTTGCCAACCCGCTTCAGCATCATAATTGTACATTTTCTCCAGTTCATGCTGCACATAATGCGGATCGTTCAATTGTGTAAACAGTTGCCTGTTTTCGGGAGATACATTCAGCCATTCATTTAATATCTGTGTTTCGCCTGATGTAAGCTGCTCACCCTCCAGCAGCCTTGTTATAAGTGCCGAAACCTTATCAAATTGATCGTTCATGAATAACTTTTATAGAATAATTACCTGCTGCAAAGGCAGCATATATTATCTATACGAACTGACCGGGAGTTTTCCCACGTGGATGTAAATAATTTTTTAGGAGCTATAATTAGGCAATAGTGTTTATAACCCAATAGTAACCATAGCAAGCAGGGAAAGCATGCCTTTTTCTAAAAAAGATTTCCGGAGCAATTGTATGGCTTTGCCTTTTTGGTTCAATACCGTTTTTGTGGAGATGTTGAGTTCTGCTGCCGCCTGTGCAGGTGTAAGTCGCTGGAAAAACAGCAGCTTAAAAATGATAGAGCATTGGGCAGGTAATGACTCTATCTCTCTATAGAGCATTGCCAATACCTCAACATTCACAAGCTCTGATTCTTGTGAAACAGTTTGTTCTGCAAGGTAGGATATCTCATTTTTAGAACGTTCATGGCGTTTTTGTTTTCGGTAAAAATCGATAGCTGCATTGCGGGTGGCGGTGTACAAGAAAGATTTTATTTCAGAAAGTTTATAAAAGTCAGCCCGCTTTTGAAACAATTTTATAAATACTTCCACTACAATATCTTCCGCCTCCTGCCTGCTCTGTACAATTTTATCGGCATAATAGCATAGCGGTCGGTAAAACCAATCATACAGTTTCCGGGTGGCGGCAGCATCTTGTTGCCTGAATAATTTTACTATATCATTTTCATCTGAATAAGAAATCATGGCATCCCTGATAGGGTAAAGTAACCCCAATGATAAAAAAAAGCAATTAACTCACATACTATTTTTTGGGCTACCTGTTAATTTACAAAGAAAGGAGATAGAAGCTATCAGAATGAAAAGCAAGCTTCTACATTGGGTTTTCTATCAAAAATGAGGTACTTTTTTAAGAGGAAAATATCAAAATAGAAGCTAATTATTATCCTACAATATTTCACTAACAAAACCAAAGCAATAAAAAGAGATAAGTATAATAGATAAGAAAATTCACGCTCAAAATATTTCGTTTAGCCAATTCCGTTATGTCCTGACTATGTAAATTTCTTCATTGCTCTGGATTATAAATTGCAGTAGCATAAAAAATAATATCTACATGTAGCCTATTAAAAAAAGTAAAGAGTTGCATTCACAAATAAGTTCCTGTTTAAATCTGTTTCTTAATTAATATAAAATATTTTTTATCCGTCAATGCATTTACTCAGCATTGCTTATGTGGATTTTACACTTAATTAAGTGCTTATTATTTTAATGAGTAAGTAAATACCATAATTTTTATAAAGACTTTTGCGTAAGCTTTTTTTACAAATTATGTATATTATTCTTGTCCCGGTTTTTGTTTTTATCCCGATCCCTTGAAAATGATTTAAAATCATTTTAAAATCCTTAATTCAATGAAAAAAACCTTGATTGTAGGGGTAATCCTCTACCTTACCTGTTTGCAACACCTCTACTCGCAAACCACCAGAACCGCATCAAATTACACAGAATTAGCCGCTGCCGTTCTTGCTTCTTCAGACAACGACATTATTAAGTTCACCAACAACATTGTTGTAACAACAGAGATTGCTTCTGCCAAAACACTCACCTTTAACGGTAATGGCTACACTATAACAGTGCCTGTGCCAGGGTTGGATGAGTCGGGGAAATTTAATACCAGTCCTTCCAATTTCAGGGTATTTAACCTGTCTGGGGCAAAAACTACCACCATAAATAATTTAAAAATAAGCGGTGGCGGTCTTACTACCACAGCCGGGGGCGCCATTTATGTTGGAAGTACGCATACTTTAAAGATCAATAATTCTACCATCAGTAATTCACGCGTAGGTTTATCCTCTTCAGCGGGTGGAGGAGGTATCTACAATACAGGTGGAACAGTATACATAACCGGTTGCCAGATAATCAGGAATGCAGCCAGTTATGGAGGAGGCTTTTTTAATACCACTTCAGGAAAGATCTTTATCGAAAACACCACATTTTCGGAAAACAGGAGCACGATAAGCGCTGGCGGTGGCGGTGCAGGGGAAAACAATAGCGGGAGTAACCTTTATATAAACAACTCAACATTCTCTAATAATAAGAGCACAGAAATTGGTGGAGCTATCAATAACAGTGCTACCATGTATGTTGTAAACAGCAGCTTTACAGGTAATGTAGGTTATGGTACAACAGTAGCGGGCGGTGCTATAGGCAATAACGGTGGAACGGTGTATGCGATCAATACACTGTTTGCTTATAATTATCGTCGTGCCAGCGGAACAGTTACCAGCCCAACTACATATTCGCTTGACGACGTATTAGCGTACAACACCCCTGGCAATGTGCATCTGTATTATTGTATCTATCATGGGGCGCTTGCTACGAGCGGCGTTGATTATAGTACAGGTCACAATATCAGTTATACAGGCAACGCTACCGGAACAGATAATACAATCTTCTCCGGAGGCATATTAACCCGTATTACAGATGGCACCGGCGCTGAGATAGGAGATGCAAGCACAGGAAAAGTATTTCAACCATATTTATATGATAACAATGGTATAGCGCCCACGCTTAAAACAGGAAGTTTTACGCTGCAGACTGCTAACCTGGGAACCAAAGTCGGCTTTACCAGTAACAGCGGATCTCCTATCATAGGATATTATGACAGACTTGCTACCACACCTGCATGGGTAAACAAGTTAAGCACACCGGCTTCTTCTTATGAAATTACAAAAGACCAGGTGGGCACTACGCGAAACAATCCTTCTGCCATTGGCGCCATACAGGGAACAGTAGATAATTTATACATGCTCAAAGTAAATTATTCAGCCGATGGATCAGTTTCTGGTGGCACGGTATATGGAGATGTGTATGCTTCGGGAACATCCGTTACACTAACAGCAATACCCGTTAGCGGAAAACAATTTGTAAGATGGGATTATGTAGTGGGTGGCACAGGCACAGCATCTACCAGTAACCCATACACGGTAATCGTAAATAAAGACATTACCTTGGTTCCTATTTTTCAAACAGCAACAGGAGGAAGTTATAGCATTACATATGCAGGTAACGACAATACCGCGGGTACAGCACCTTCAACAGGCAATTATACCGGAAGCACAACTATAGCAGCAGTAGGTACACTTAAAAGATCGGGGTATATTTTCAATGGCTGGAATACTAATCTCAACGGATCAGGAACACCATATGCTGCAGGCGCTACTTACATACTCGGCACAAACCTTACGTTATATGCACAATGGAAAGATAATTTCTGGCGCGGTACTTCCAGCACTGCCTATGCTACAACCGGCAACTGGGGATCGGGCACAGTGCCTGCTGCTAATGATGATATTGTTTTTGCAGAAGATGCCACCAATGATTTGATAGTAGACCAAAACCGTGTTGTTGGTAACATTCAATTCTCCGGCGCTCCTTATAAAATGGTTTTAGGCAATTTCAATATTACTGCAACAGGGGTTACAAACTACAGCAGTACTAAATATGTTCAAACCAATGGAACGGGCAAGTTTACCATGAGTATCGCCAACGGAACCAACACCTTTTTCCCCGTTGGGAACAGCGCTTACAATCCTGTTTCAATAAAAAATAATACTGGCAGTGCAGATGCATTCAGTGTGCAGGTACTGGATGAATTATATTACAATGGTTCCAACGGTACAGCCGTAAGCGGAGCCCGCGTCAAACGCACATGGGATATTTCAAAATCCACAGCAAATGGAGGTTCCGGTATCGATTTACAGTTTAACTGGAATGCTGCTGAGGCAGTAAGTATTACTACACCTGCATTATTTCATTACAGCAACGGATGGTCAAAACAAACAGCAGGTACAACCAGTAGCACTGCTACCAGTTTAACCTACACAGGATATACAGGAACGTTTTCGCCTTTTGGCATCGCCAACACCAACTCTACATTACCCGTAATATGGCAAAGCTTTAAAGTGCAGAAACAGGGAAGCGATGCATTGCTCACATGGTCTACTGCTACAGAGCTGAACAATAAAGATTTTGTGATTGAACGCAGTACAGATGGCAATACCTGGAAGGCAATCGGTACAGTAGCAGCAGCGGGCAATAGTGTTACACAAAAAACCTACCAGTTTACAGATACTGATCCTGCTGAAGGCATTAATTACTATCGCATAAGGCAGCGCGACTTAGATGGGCAAAGCACTTTCAGTACTATTGAAACACTGAAGCTTGATATAGTTGCAAAATTGATGGCATATCCTAACCCGGTTACCAATGGCGTTTTAAATGTAAAATTAAAAACGGCAGGCTGGGTAAATATATACAGCAACAACGGACAGTTGGTATTTCAGAAAAAATTTGCCACAGCCGGTAAACAAATTATTTCATTACAAACCTTATCAAAAGGAATATACAGGGTGATTTCCGGTAATGAATCGGTTTCCATCGTATTACAATAAGCATTAGCTTAGGGGCTATCACATATAAACATGGGCAAGCATCTTGTCCATGTTTTTTATTTTATTAGAGATATCTGAAATTATAATTGCATCACGATGAGTGTGGCATAAAAAAGCAGAGCAGCATTTCTGCTGCTCTGCTGCAATGTCTTTGTTTTTAGAACGGTTAAAGGACAATTGCTTTTCTTGGATTTGGATTTGGATCAAAGGCCTGGGTCATTGGGTTTTCATCTGGATTTGGATCTTTTGGTTTTCATCAAGGATCTGGATCATTGTGTTTTCATGTGGGATTTGGATCTTTTGGTTTTCTTCAAAGGTTTGGATTATCGGGTTTTTAATATAGGACCTGGATCATTGGGTTTTCAAAGGTTGCTTTCTCTAAGGATTCATTGGATTTGTTACACAAAGAAACGACACCTCAGGCTTCAAAAAAATAGTACTGTTTGTGTTTGTTTTGTAATGAATAATACGACAGCCTCGGAAAACTACTATTATTAAAATCATTTTTCCGCATACAGACAACGCATCTTATTACTACTTACATCTATTACTAAGTAGTTACTTCTAATAAAATCCGGGTAAACGCTGACCTGCACTTATTTTTTTGCAGATTTCTTTTTTGGAGCTGCTTTCTTTTTAACGGGCGTTTTAGCTATTTTTTTTACTGCTTTTTTTGCAACAGGTTTTACTTGCTTCGCTACTTTTTTTGCTACTTTCTTGGCCGCCTTCACAGCTTTCTTAGCCACTTTTTTTGCTGCTTTTTTCACCTCTTTTTTTGCAGGCTTGGACTTCGATATTTTTTTCTTGATAGCCTCTTTTACATCTTCATATTTTTCAGCAACAGTTTCAACAACTGCTGTAGTACCTGCTACAATTTCTGTTTTAAGATGTGAAGCGGTGTCGCTTATTTTTTCAAAAAGAGTTGGTTGATGACTCTCTGCAGGAGTAATCGCTTTTTTCTTTGATGCCATACTTATTTATTTTAACTAAAGATAGTATTCATTTATCAACATGCAATCGTTTATAAAAGGTTTGCACAAACCTCGGTAATATTAGTCAACTGAAAGTTGCCTGACAAATTCAAGGTCGGTACTACTAACAGTAAAGAATAATTGCTTTTTATGTTAGAGTATCACTCAACACTACCCGGTCTGCTGATAAATCTTCCAGGATATATCCCGGTGGCTTGTTGATGCTGATATACTATTTTGCCATTTACCCAAACCATTTCAATACCGCTTGATAATGCTTTTGGATTGGTCATAGTAGCATTATCCTTTACCGTTGCAGGATCGAATAATACCAGGTCGGCAAAATTATTTGGAGCTATGATGCCCCTGTCTTTTATGCCAAGATGTTCAGCGGTAAGCCCGGTCATTTTATAAATAGCGGTCTCCAGCGGCATTAATTTTTTTTCGCGAACATACCTGCCCAGCACACGCGTAAAAGCTCCATAGCCACGCGGGTGACCACCCCCAACTCCGTCAGAACATATATTGGTATAATGCCAGTCTAAAAAATTCATTACATCGTCTTCCAGCATAGAAGCTCCTGCTATAGCAGCACCCTTGCCATCTTCTTCACGCACAATCCGCATCAGCGCCTGCGCATCTGTTTCTTTATGTAGCAGTGCTATTTCACTCACTGTTTTGCCCTCATATATTTTATTGGCAGGGAAATAAGTGATTACAGATACAGCAGGATCAAACAACTCCTGCGTAGCGTACAAAGCGCTTGCAGCATTATCAAAATCTTTTTTAGGAAACAATACCCTTGGTGTGGAAGACCACATAGTATATGGATAACAGTCTGCGGTAATATTGATACCATCTGCCCTGGCCCGTTGCAATTTTGCCAGCAACCTGCCGGAACTTCCCCATTTACTGCGCATGGCAATTTTAAAATGAGAGATCTGCACAGGTAGTTTTGCTTCACGACCTATCTGTATGATCTCATCAATCGAGTTTTCAATATTAATATCTTCACTGCGGATATGGCTTATATAACGCCCACCCACAACCGCAGCAGCCTTTGCCAAATCAATCACTTCTTCCCTGGTGGAATAAAAACCTTCTTCATACTCCAACCCGGTTGATAAACCAAACGATCCTTTGCGGATATCAGCCTGCAATAGTTGTTTCATTGCAGCAATCTCACCACTATCAGCAGCACGGTATACATTTCCCTTCATGGCTGTTTCGCGTAAAGATGCATGACCGGTATACGTGGCTATATTAACGCTTACAGCGCGGGTACGATATCTGTCCTTCAACGTATCTACCGGGTACGATTCTCCGTCCTGCCCTATCACAATGGTTGTTATGCCCTGGTTGGTAACAGCAATGGCGGAAGGATCTTTCTGAAAACCGCCCTCGTGGTGACTATGGCTATCAATAAAACCCGGCGCCAGCACATACCCTTTGCCATCAATTACTTCCTCTCCCTTCAGCGGCGTAAGATCTCCTATGTCTTTTATGCGGTCATTTACAATGCGCACTGCCGCTTTCCTGGCAGGCAAGCCGGTACCATCAATCAATTGCACGTTATTGATGAGTTGTACTTCGGGAATTGCATAGGGCTTTCCTTCCAATATATTTTTTGTTACTCTTTTTGCAATTCCGTTTGCAGAATTATCAAGCACAATAAACACCTCCTTTGTTGCGGTATAGCGGTCAATATAAGTAGTAAATGCCACCCACCCACCAGAATGCTGATACTCGCCAGGTGTTTTTTCGAGAAACCAGCCAAAGCCATAATTAGTTTGTTCGCCATTGTTAAGTGCACCGCTGGTAATGGCATCTTTAAAGGTTGATTGCTTTACCAGTTTATCTGTATACAAAGCCTGGTCCCATTTATATAAATCTTCAACAGATGAATATACATTGCCATCACCTACAATACCATCCAGCCATAACAGATCATCTGTTACCGGTTTCCCGCCTGCATAATGAAAACCAAACACCCTTGATGCCGGGTAGCTTTTCATAGTAAGATTATAAATGTAAGTATTGGTAAGCTTTAGTGGCTGCACAATTCTCCTGTAAAAAAAACTATCGCAGGAAGTGCCGGATACCTGCGCTATCACGGAAGCCAGCGTGGTATAATTGGTGTTACAGTATGCAAATTTCTCACCGGTTTTAAATACCAATGGTGGCCTTTTCTGCGCAAGCAATTGCAACATAGAAGCGTTGGTTAAAGTATCCAGCAGGGTGCGGTTGTTTTCAGCAATATCAAAATACTCAGGTAAACCGGAAACATGATTCATCAAATGCCTGATGGTGACTTGAGAATAAGGAAATGAAGGAAGATACTTTTGCACTACATCATCATACTGTAGTTTTCCTTCCTCTTTCAGCATCATAATCATCATGGCAAAAAACTGTTTAGAAACAGATGCCAGGTTAAATGCGGAAGCAGTAGTTAAAGGCTTGCCATCAGCACCTGCAATGCCAAAGGCTTTTTTATATAATACTTTCCCTTTTTCAGCAACGAGCACAGTGCCATTAAACAACTGGCGTTCATGTAAAGTGGTCAATACAGAATCTAAAGTGGTAATTTTTGGAGGCCATTGACTATGGCATAGTAAAGGAAAAACAAGAAGCTGCCAGAGTATTATTTTTTTCATATGAATTTCTTACAAAATGAATCAGAACAAAGAACAGGTTACCACATCAATAAAGCTAAGCAATAAAATGATTGGTTACCGGGCAAGCCTGCGGCTGGGCTATTTGTGGGAGTGCCGCTACAACCTCATCAACTTAACAGAATAACAATTATTTTTATCAGCACAGACACAACAACAATGGATAAAGCTATCATCATCACCAATGGCATTTTGGCAAGCGACGACGCAAAAACCGCGCATGGGCTTATACGTGAAAGCAGGCGTTTTGAAATTACCGCTGTTGTAGACCATGCGCATGCCGGCAAAGATGCAGGAGAAGTATTAGATAACAAGCACCGCAACATTCCGATTTTTAGTAGTATTGAAGAAGCCATGCAAACCAATCCATCCTATTGTATTGTAGGCGTGGCTACCGTTGGCGGTGTATTTCCGGGAGATTTATTAGAACAGGTGAAAACAGCCATACGTTGCAGATTATCGGTAGTGAATGGATTGCATGATCACCTGAATGATCACGCTGATATAAAAAAACTGGCAGAAGAAAATGGGGTGACACTAATTGATATCCGCCTGCCTAAAAAAAGAAAAGACCTGCATTTCTGGAGTGGTGAAATACTTGCCATGCAAACGCCTGTAGTAGCGGTTATCGGCACAGACTGCGCGCTGGGCAAAAGAACCACAACCCGTTTTGTAATGAACGAATGCAATAATGCCGGCATACACGCGCAAATGATTTATACCGGACAAACCGGCTGGTTACAGGGCGGTGAATACGGTTTTATTTTCGATAGCACATTAAATGATTTTGTTTCAGGCGAGCTCGAACATGCTATTGTACGCTGCAATAAGGAAACTCAACCCGATATTATTTTTATAGAAGGTCAATCTGCATTGCGAAATCCCAGTGGTCCGTGTGGAGCGGAAATGCTGGTATCAGGAAATGCTAAGCACGTTATACTGGTGCATGCTCCTAAAAGAAAATATTATGAGCACACTCCCGCCTGGGGTGCTATCCATTCCATAGA
Source organism: Agriterribacter sp. (assembly GCA_047600465.1). Classification (GTDB taxonomy): domain Bacteria; phylum Bacteroidota; class Bacteroidia; order Chitinophagales; family Chitinophagaceae; genus Agriterribacter. The sequence goes on along the minus strand of JASGKU010000001.1, from coordinate 1,119,485 downwards.
ATCTGAGATAAACCTTATTGCCCAAATGGGTTCACAGGTAATAGCGGTAGCCCTCAATACAGAACATTGTACCCTGGAAGAAGCGTTTGCTTTCCAGGCAGAATACAAAAACAGAACAGGATTGCCTGTGATGTTACCTTTGCAGGAAGGTTGTGGTAAAATAGTGCCTGTTGTAAAACAATTGCTGGATGCCCAAAAACCGGTACGCCTATGAAAATACAATCTGTGAGGTCGTACAGAAGAAATCTCGCATTACAAAAACCTTACACCATAGCCAGCGAAACCATTGCAGATGTAGAGAATATATTTTTTGAAGTAACACTTGAAAACGGCATCACAGGTATGGGTGCCGCTAATCCATCGCCGGAAGTTGTGGGTGAAACACCTGCACAAACATGGCAGAACCTGCAGTCAGACTTTGTTCAGTCACTACCGGGAAGGGATATACGCCATTTTTTACAGATCATTGATGAATGCGGAAAAGCTTTCCCACATTTACCAGGTACTATGGCGTGCATTGATATCGCGCTGCACGATGCATTTTGCCAATGGCTCGGCATACCGCTGGTAATGTTTTATGGAAGAAAGCATAACAAAATGCTTACTTCTGTTACTATCGGTATAAAAGATATAGCCGATACTATAGACGAAGCATCAGTATATCATGCACAAGGCTTTAAAATATTGAAAATAAAAACAGGGCTGAATGCGCAACTGGATGCCGAACGCATTATTAAATTGCGGGAAAAATTCGGCAATCACTTTGTTATTCGGGTAGATGCCAATACCGGTTATACTTTAGAGCAACTGTTGTTATTTATAGATGCAACAAAATACGCAGGTGTAGAATTGATTGAACAACCTTTATTACCATCTATTGATAATGCGTTATTGCAATTGCCCATCTCAACCAGGAATATGCTTGCAGCAGATGAATCGCTGAAAGATGCATCTGATGCGCTGGAACTTGCTAAAGATAAACGCTATGGCATATTTAACATTAAGCTGATGAAATGTGGTGGTATTGCAGGAGCAATGGATATAGCTACTATAGCGAACCCTGCCGGGATAGATTTATTCTGGGGATGTAATGATGAGAGTGTTGTAAGCATCAGTGCCGCTTTGCATGCCGCATTTGCATGTGCATATACAAAATATATTGACCTGGATGGAAGCTTTGATCTGGCCGAAGATGTTGCAACAGGCGGATTTATACTGCAGGATGGCTATTTATATTGCAATGACAAACCCGGTTTAGGATTAACACGTTTATAATGCACAACACAAAGCAAGCTGTTTTTATTTTTGAAACCTTCTATCTCTTCTCTACCTTTCAGTAACAACTAATGCCATGCACAAACGATTTGCTTTTTTTGTAAGCCTGCTTTTTTTGATGCAGGGATGCAGGAATACTCCCACACCCGATACGTACACTGGCTGGAAACAGGCACATGGAAATGGTGATGGAAATAAATATTCATCACTACAGCAAATTGACACTTCAAATGTTACAGAACTGAAGGTAGCATGGGAATTTCATACAGGCGATGCAGATACGGCAGCACATTCGCAAATCCAATGCAATCCCATTATCGTAAACAATATCTTGTACTGTACTTCGCCAATGCTGAAAGTTTTTGCTATTGACGCTGCAACGGGAAAACAAAAATGGGTATTCTCTCCTTTTGACTCTATTGCAGGAAATAAAGCAGGACATTTTAATCTTAATAACAATCGTGGTGTTACTTACTGGACAGATGGCAAAGAAGATGAACGCATTTTTTATACTGCAGGATCGTTGCTGCACTGCATCAATGCCCGCACAGGAAAACTTGTTACAGGTTTCGGAAAAGAAGGAAAGGTTGACCTGCATGAAGGACTGGAAATGCAGGATGTAAAAAATCTTTTTGTAACATCTACGTCTGCGCCTTCTGTTTATAAAGATCTGTTGCTTACAGGCACCCGTGTATCTGAGGGAATGGACGCCGCACCTGGAGATATAAGAGCTTTTGATACAAGAACCGGAAAGCTTGTTTGGTCTTTTCATACTATTCCTCATCCGGGTGAACCTGGGTATGAAACATGGGATGATCCTAACGCGTGGAAGACAACAGGCGGAGCCAATAGCTGGATGGGCATGACTGTTGATGAAAAAAGAGGCATTGTTTATGTACCTGTAGGCTCTGCTTCCATGGATTTTTATGGTGGAAAAAGAACAGGATCTAATTTGTATGCAGATTGTCTTTTAGCATTGGATGCTGCAACCGGTAAACGCATCTGGCACTTTCAATACATCCATCACGATACATGGGATTGGGATCCATCCAGCGCTCCGGTATTACTAACGGTAAAGCATGATGGCAACAATATTGATGCAGTAGCGCAATCTACAAAAACCGGGTTTGTGTTTTTATTCAACCGCGAAAATGGAAAACCATTATTCCCAATAAAAGAAACCCCGGTTGATACTGTTACCGATCTTATCGGAGAAAAAATATGGCCCACTCAACCCATACCACAGAAACCCGCTCCTTTTGTAAGACAAAGTTTTACTGAAAAAGACATCAACCCCTATCTTTCCAAAGAAGAATATGAAGAAGCCAAAAAACAATTGAGTGGATGGAACACCGGCAAAATGTTTATGCCGCAATCAAAAAAAGGAACCATTATTTTCCCCGGTTTTGATGGTGGTGGAGAATGGGGCGGGCCCGCTGTTGATCCTGAAACCGGCGTGATATATATTAATGCGAATGAAATGGCATGGATATTAAAAATGTTTGATGCCGACGCTTCAAAAAAGCAGGAAAACTATCTGCAGGCAGGAGAGCGTTTGTACAAGCAAAACTGTATGTCGTGCCATGGCGCAGACAGAAAAGGCACGGGTAATTACCCATCCATCACTGAAGTAAATAAAAAATATACTCCTCCTGCATTTATAGAATTTATCAATGCCGGCAGACGCATGATGCCCGCATTCAAACACCTCAGTGAGCAGGATAAAAATGCGATAGCATCTTTTGTGCTGAATATAAGAACAGCTTCTCAGAAAACATATATCCGCCAGATGTCGGCAATCGATTCCTTCCGCGCGATACCCTATCAAATGTCGGGCTATAATAAATTCATTACCAAATCAGAACTACCGGCATTGGCGCCACCATGGGGCACACTGAATGCAATTGATCTTAACACCGGCGAACATCTGTGGAAAACTACGCTGGGTGAAGATTCCATTTTCAAAGCAAAAGGAATAAATAATACGGGTACAGAAAATTATGGCGGACCAGTGGTAACCAAAGGAGGATTGCTCTTTATAGGCGCTTCAAAAGATGGCATGTTCAGGGTATTTAATAAACGATCCGGAAAGTTATTGTGGCAGTACCGGTTACCCGCACCCGCTTTTGCCACACCGGCAGTATATGCTATTAATGGCAAACAATACATTACCATCGCCTGCGGAGGTGGCAAGTTAGGCACAAGGTCGGGAGATTCTTATATCACTTTTGCATTGCCATCACTCAATTAGTAATAACAAATAACAAGCATTAAGATAAGTTTGGTAGTTTATAAATTTCAATAGCAGAACTAATGAAAACTTTAATAGACGTTACATTATATAGCACAAAACTCATCTTCGCTCTGACACTAGTATCCGAATAAGCCACCTTTTTTTGCGTGAGATATGTACTATGGCTGAGTAAAAGGATTGCTTAAGAGCGATATAAAGATGATAGACCTCCTCAAAGCAAAAAGCAGTGGCGTTTTGGATACGAAGCCCGCCGGCTTGAGGCAATAAACAGCTTATAATTGCAAGAGGTTAATCATAAAAAGATTTAATGCCTTTCGTCCATTATCATTTATATTGCCAATACAAATTATGCCGATAATGAAAAAGATTATATACAGTTGCCTCACTCTGCTGATATGTTACGCAAACGTATATGCGCAAAATAAATCACAACGAGTACCCGTAATTTTTGATACAGATATGGGACCCGATTATGATGATGCCGGAGCCATCACTCTTTTACATGCATTTGCAGATGAAGGCAAAGCAACTATACTGGCAACCATGGCCAGCACCAAACATGCAAACGTAGCCGCAACGCTGGATGTATTTAATACGTATTTTAAACGACCCGACATTCCGGTAGGTGTACCTAAAGGATGGGCGCAGGATATAAAGGACTTTCAGCACTGGACAGACTCTATTACCGCAAACTACCCACATGCCATCAGCAATAATGATGATGCAGCGGATGCCGTAAAATTATACAGGCAAATTCTATCAAAACAACCCGACAATAGTGTAACTATAATTACAGTGGGTTTTCTTACCAACTTATATGGATTATTACAGTCAGGTGCAGACGCGTATTCACCGCTTTCAGGAAAATTACTGGTAAAACAAAAAGTAAAACAACTGGTAAGCATGGCAGGAAAATTTCCGTCAGGGTCAGAGTTCAATGTTATAAAACATGCCGAAGCTTCTAAATATGTTTTTGAAAACTGGCCAAAGCCTGTCATATTCAGTGGTTTTGAAATAGGGCAGAAAATAAAAACAGGACTACCACTTATAAACAATGAAGACATACAAAATAGCCCGGTGAAAGATGTATTCCGTATTGCTATTCCATTAGACAAACAAGACGCTGACGGAAGAATGAGCTGGGACGAAACGGCGGTGCTGGTAGCTATTGCTGGTTACCAGGATTACTACACGCTACATCCAGGAAAAATTGTAGTTGATGGAACCACAGGCGATAATAGTTGGGTTGATGATAAAAAAGGAACTCATTTTTACCTGGTAGAAAAAGTGGCTCCAGCTATAGTTCAAAAAAGAATCAATGATTTGATGATGCATCAGCCTAAGCGTTGAATAGTAAATGATGAGATGTAAAACAACAGATAAAAAGATTTCCAACCTTTGTAAAATTGGAAACTTTTGGCAATTCGCCTCTAAAAAATAGTGTCGCCACACTTAATTGTGGCATTTCTTACGCACTCTTTTCCATATTGAGTAAATTATTAACAGAAGGACCCTCTGGCAACCTTCTGTTGAACATGGCCTCTAAATTGTAATACATCAATTGTCGGCTATCATTATTATTCATTTCAAAACAGGATGTATGACAAAGTTTATTGTTGCGCTATTGCTCCTTGTTTCCTGCGCTAATAAAACTACTCCCGTTAAAAACAGTATATCTCCTATTAATTTGTATCCAACATCAAAAAGTATGGATGATGCGTGGAATGGCGCCCTGGCTTTTTTCAAAGAAAAGAATATTGAAATTCAATATGCCAATAAGAATGATGGATATATTCTCACCGCTCCTGTAAAAGTTTCGTGGTTGATGAATAACAACAGCATAGGGACATTACAAAACGAGGCTGAAGTAATAATTGTGAAAAATGGTAATACCATTCAGGGGAAAAATAAAATAGTTACCGCCCGCTGTAAGGTTAAGATCAGTCAGTCTGATGGCAAAACAGTTTTATCTCCTTCTTTGGAAGATATAAAAGTATCTGGTGAAACTTTTAAAGCAGGAATAACAGCAGAAACCGCTAAAGGAAATAATGAAGTTTGTAAATCAACCGGTAATTTTGAAAAACGTTTGGTAAGCTTTGTAAATTGACCGTACAAAGTTCATCACCAGGTTTTCAGAATAAATGGGATTTATGCGCATTATTTTTTTGTTGACGCTCTTCCTCAGCTTTTATAGAGGTGTTTATTGCCAGCCTGGAAATCCACCACTTAGCATCTCGCATCTTACAGGTGACTTCTACATTTTTACTACTTATAAAGTATATGATGGGGCTCCTTATCCTGCCAATGGCATGTATTTACGTACAACAAAAGGAGTGATTTTGTTTGATGCGCCCTGGGACTCTACTCAATTTCAACCCTTGGTAGACAGTATACAGAAGAACCATCACCAGAAAATAATTATGTGTATTGCTACGCATTTTCATGAAGACAGAACAGGGGGACTGGATTTTTTTAAGCAAGCGGGGGCCCGCACATATACGAGCTATAAAACGGACGAATTGAGTAAACAAACAGGTAAACAAAGAGCGGAAACACTTTTTTACAACGATACTGTTTTTAATATTGGCGGACATCGCTTTCAAACATACTATGGTGGTCCGGGGCATAGTCCCGACAATATTGTAATATGGTTTGCCAAAGAAAAAATATTATATGGCGGATGCCTTGTAAAGAGTGTAGAAACTAATGACCTGGGAAATCTTTCTGATGCTAACGTTGCAGCGTGGCCGCTTACTATTCAAAAAATACAACACAAATTCGGGCAACCCTTATTCATTATACCCGGGCACCAAAGCTGGACAAGTAAAAATGCTTTACAGCATACCTTAGAACTAATAAATCAGCAGAAAAAATGATAGATAAAGGTAAATGCTTCAATCCACATCAGGCGTCCTGAATTTCCTTTTCAAAATTATTAAAGAAACTCAACGCTCTTCTTAAATCGTCTTTTATTATATCAACAGCAACCTGGTTGCTTTCTATATCTTCAAAATTGCCGGCTTCATTATACTCTTCTAAATAATTTTCTGCATTTTTAAAATGATAGGTACCTATTTGTTCTATCCAGTCTTTAATATGAGGAGGCGCCTCAATATTTCTTGAAAGCTGAATCAGTTCTTTTACCTGCGAAGGAATATTATTTTTAAGATCATCCGGGAAATTGAATGCACTCTTTTCCGTAATCGAAGAAATCTTGTCTAGTATAATTTGTACTTCAGGAAAATCCATAAGAAATATTTGTTACGGTAAAAATATATCTTTCCGGATTGTTTTTCCATTAATAATGTTTGCCAAATGTTTAATTATAAAAGTTTTAATTATTGCACTTATTCAATTACAGAATAAACCATTAATCTTCATTATACATTTCTTTTTTGCACTTCATACTTTCACTCTACCACTTTACAACCGGGTTACAGCTATTATTTTGAAAGGAATTTTTTTATCAATGCAAACTCCTCGACCGGTTCTTCTACCTGCGGATTATGACCGCTTTTTTCAAACATTACAAAAGTGGCCTGTGGGCAATAGGTTTTATACTTTATCTGCATCCATGGAACAGCAACCCTGTCAAAACGACCAGCTATAATTAAAACAGGCATAGTAAGATCTTTGAGTTTTTGCCTGTAATCAAAATTGCCTATATCACTTCCCACAATAAAATCACCATCTTTGCCCACCATTTGGTAATATAGTTTTGAGTTAAATGGATTTGGATAAAGTTTGCGTTTACCGCCTGTTCCGGTAAATTTCTCAGGATTATACGCATATAAAAATCCATAGGGAACCGCTCCATAAATATCCTGGTGTTCCTGGTCGCTGGAGATGCTTCCTTTTTCCCTTATTGCCATTAATTTTTCCCACATCTCAGGATAATTGGTTTTCATTTCATGATTGCTGTTATCATCATTTTCCTGCCACATTATAAAACTATGAAAGCCATTAGCAATAATAAGATGGCTAAGGTATTGTCCATATTTAATAGCATAGCCTTGCGCCACCACGCTTCCATACGAATGCCCCAACAAACTTATTTTATTAAGATGCATCGCTTTTCTCAATCCTTCAATATCCTCAATGTCTCTATCCAATGTATACTCGCTTACATTTTTTGCGGTATCAGATTTTCCTCTTCCAAATCCGTCAAAGTAAATAAGTTGAATATTGGAGCCCACAGCCAGCGAATCAAAACCTCTATAACTGATATGCGTACCACCTGGACCACCTGGGATTATAAATAGTGGCTCACCTTCACCAACGGTTACTGTGTATAGTTTTGCTCCGTTCACTGTGTAATACTTTCCATCAGTCCAGCTATCAGGAAATTTTTGTGCATAAAGGCTGGTAAATATTGTGACGCTATAGAGTAATAAAATAAAGCTTTTCATTTGCAGACGTTTAAGTAGTTCAACTAAAATTACTTGAATTGTATTAAAGCACCCAAGGCTGCTATGTCTATCTTAAACTTTTCATAAGATTTTCATTTACTCGCCTGCAAACATTTCGATAAGTATCTTAGGGCAACAATTCTTTTCATCTGGGCATAATACTACCTGAAATACATCTTTATATATGTTTACTCCAAAAAGTAAAAAACGATTCCGCAAAATAGTGTGTGCCCTGCTGATAGTTTTAATAACAGGGTTTTTGATTCCGCAATCTTTTACTATGCCGGTGAAAGGTGCTACAGTTAAACGCTATGCACAAAATTCTTTCTGGTTTTATCCATGGGGAAAATCTGTTACACACAAAGGCGTAGATATATTCGCCCAAAGAGGAACCGCTGTTCATCCTTCTACCGCAGGAATCGTGCTATATAAAGGACAAATCAGTATGGGTGGTAATGTGGTATTGGTACTTGGACCCAAATGGCGGATGCATTATTACGCTCATCTCGACAGCATAAATACTCATACCTTTTCATTGGTTAATAATCATTCAATAATAGGCACGGTTGGTACAACCGGCAATGCAGCAGGCAAACCACCACACCTGCACTATGCCATCAAAACAATTATACCCTATCCATGGCTGATAGATGGATCAAAGCAGGGATGGAAAAAGATGTTTTATCTTAACCCGGTTAATTTTCTTAATCAAAGCTTCCTATAGGTGTAGCGTATGGGGTTTAAGGCGTAGGGTAAATAGCAGAAGTACGAGCTAAAAGTTGTAGTTTATAGTTTCTGGTTTATGCGTTCATTTATTGTTGCCCAAAACCATAAACCATAAACCTTAAACCCCACACCCTAAACCTTCTTATGGAAATCCCGAAAACCTTGCTTATCTTACTCATGCTATGCTGTTTTTGCGCATTCGTCATTTTTTTAAATACTTAATTTATTTTCTTATGGGAAAGTATCCTTTGCCTGTCAGCCATTTTATAGTTGATTGGGGCGGTAATAGTATCGGCTTTACAGAAGTCACCGGTCTATCTGAAGAATTTGAAGTGATTGAATACCGGGAAGGCAATTCGCCCAACTTCAGTGCCATTAAATTGCCCGGGCTACGTAAGTTTTCCAATGTTGTTTTAAAAAGAGGCATCATAAAAGGAGACAATGATTTTTTTAATTGGATCAATACAGTTAATGTTAACGGGGTGGAACGAAGAGATATTACCATCAGCCTATTAAATGAAGCACACGAACCTGTAAGAGTGTGGAGAATAAAAAATGCGTGGCCCTGTAAATTATCTGCTCCGGATTTAAAAGCAGATGCCAATGAAGTGGCAATCGAAACCCTGGAGCTCGCTCATGAAGGATTGAGCGTTGAAGCGCCTTAATACAGGCATCAACAAAGATTTATTTTCTCCAGCAACAATCCCCGTTCAACTTGTGAATGCGTGAGCAGGTAAGCCTTTTCAAAATATTTTTTTGCATCTTCTTTTTGTTCCAGTTCAAAATACATTTCTCCAATAGATGCATAGTACAAATGATGTTGCTCTAATCCTTTCACTTTTTGCAATTCCATCAAAGCGTTTTGTTTGCTGATAGCGTATGCCGAAGCAATAGCCTTGTTCATAGCCACTACAGGGTTAGGCTGAAGTTGATAAAGCATGTCATATAAATGATAAATGCTTTTCCAGTCTGTTGTTTCAAAAGAAGATGCAGCAGCATGAATAGAAGCAATGCCTGCCTCAAAATGATAGGAAGATACTTCGAAAGGTTCTGCAGCCAATTCCAGGAAATCAAAACCTTTTTGAATAAGATACCTGTTCCATAATTTCCTGTCCTGGTATTTGAGCAGGATAATATTTCCATCTTCGGTTAGCCGTGTATGTAATCTTGAAGATTGAAAATACATCAGCGCCAGCAATGCTTTACAGCGTGGATAGCCGGTAAGCTTATTTTGTGCAAGCAGCGAACATAACCGGATAGCTTCTTCACAAAGATCCTCACGTATCAACATTTGCGGGTGAGAAGAATTATATCCTTCATTAAACAAAAGATACAACGATTTCAGCACGATATCCAATCTCGCAGGTAAAGCATCATTGTCCGGCATCTCCATTTCAATACCGGTATTCTTAATTTTTTCTTTAGCCCTGTAAATTCGCTTATTGATTGTTTCAGTATTGGTAAGAAAAGCACCTGCAATTTCAGTAATACTTAACCCACAAAGCGTTTTTAATGTAAGTGCTATCTGCGATTCTTCAGGAATGGCAGGGTGGCAACAGGTAAAAATCATTCTCAGCTGGCTATCATGAATTTCATTATCCAGGAAAATCTGGGAGACCGTTCCTGATAAAGTCCACTCAGATTGCAAGAGGCTCATGTGCGCTACACTTATCTCCTTGAACTTCTTCTCTCTTCTTATAAAATCAATAGCCTTGTTTTTTGCCACTTTATACAACCATGCCGATGGATTTGCAGGCACCTGTGCATAAGCCCATGTATGCATTGCCTGGAACAAGGTGTCCTGCACTAGATCCTGAGCCGTTTCAAGATGCTGTAACCCAAGCAGCCTTGTTAAAACAGCAATCATCTTTCCCGATTCATGCCGGAAAAGATGATCTACCATTTGATTGATATGTTGGGAGGATGTTGTCAACTGAATTATTGGAGTGAATGGTGAATAGTAAATTGAAACCCATTAACCTTGCAACCTGAAACATGTAACAGATTTAAAAGAATTCTTTCACTATTCACTATTGACTATGTTTACATCTCCACCTTCATCACTTGCCTTACCTGTATGCTTCCTCCTTTGTTAAAGTCAGGATAGTCTTTGCACAAAGCAACAGCATCATTTATGTCTTTCGCATTTACAATAAAATACCCGCCTACTACTTCTTTACCTTCCGTATAAGGCCCGTCGGTTACACTTTTGCCATCTTTACCTGCAATTAGTTTTCCTCCAGGTAATAATGGTTCTCCTGAAACATACAACCCTTCCTTGGCCAATTTATCTATCCATGCCATCCATTTGCCCATACTTTCCTGCATTTGTTCGGGACTAGGTGCGGTTTCCATTCCGCCGTGAAAAATCAACATGAACTTTTCCATACACTTAAAAGTTTATAAGTAAAAATAATTGTTTGATTGCACAGTTGCAATGCTCGTATATATGACGAGTGACTTTCCCCTAACCGGACAAATCAACAAAAATATTTTTTAAATATACTCCCTGCTCCAGGAGTTCTTTTAGTTTTTGAGTGCCATTATTCTTCTAATGGAAACCAAATGAGCCATTAATACCGCAGGAACTATAAACCCCGGTAACCACAGGTATGGAAAATAGAGAACTGCTATATTGGGTTGATCAAATGCCCATTTTTGAAATGGGAAAGGAGCAGCAAATATTGCCAGTATTACTATATTCAACAAAAACACAAGACAGATCATATTCCATAAGAGTAATATTTTTCTTTTAACCAGTAATCCTTTTTTCCATGCCAATGCTATTATTACAGGGGCTGTTAAGCCTGAAATAATGTCGAAATTACGTCCTTCAAAAGTCATGAGTTGAGGAACCTGCTTATGCAAAAAAAGCCATAACAATACTAATTCTACCGGTATTCTAACTATGTGCAACCATGTTGCCCATGGCAGGTTCCACTGATCAATAAATGATCTTCCCTTATTACTTATAAACAGTATGGCTATTGTGGCAAGTGGAGGCAGGATTAGAAAAATAAACCGGGGTGGTATGGTTTGAGTATTCGTATAAAACCCGGACAATCCAACGATCGTTTGCACTATCAGCCAGGCAATAACCGCAATCATCAACATTTTTGATTTGCCCGAGGCGCGAAATAATAAATACAATGTTGCAAAAGTTGTTGCAATAAAAACGACCGGAATATATATGGGCAAATTGTTCATGACGATCTGATTTTGTATTGCAAAGAAAAATCAGACATTCAGGAAAAGGCTTGCCAAATGACAAGAATAAAATGTTTGCTGGCGGCAGGCAGGATTTGCCGACGATTATTTCTGAGCAACCTGTTTTCTTATCCGGCTTAGCGAAGTATCAGTAACCCCCAAAAAAGTAGCGATATTTTTTAGCGGTACATATTGAAATATATCAGGGTTATTATTGAGTAAATGGCTATATCGCTCCTCTGCCGTTGCTGTAATCATTGCCAGCATTCGGTTCTTTAAAGAAGCGAATCCATTTACCAAAACAGCTCTGCCAAACTCCCTGAACTCTGGTAAACCATGAAAAAGTGCATTCAACTGTTCATAACTGATATACCATCCGCAACAATCAGTAAGCGCCTGTATATTTTCTTTCGATGCATTTCTTTTAAAAAAAGAGGAAACTTCAAATACCATTTGTCCGGCGCTATAAAAATCAGTGGTAATATCTGCACCTTCTACATCATACGCAAAAGCTCTCATATAGCCTTGTTCCAAAAAAAGATATTCATTACAAACCTGGTTTTCCCTGAGTTGAAAATCACCTTTCGTTAACATTTTCTCATTAAAATGATCTGCTATCTCCAAAGCTTTTGCACTGTGGATGTGATTGGTTTTTTGAAGAAATTGCAGTAATTGGTTTTTACTATTATTCATCAAACCGAAGATAGTATTTGTAGTGCATTAATATGTCAGCGCAAATGTGGTTGAAAATTACCAAAGAGTGCAGGATATTTTTTAGTAGTTCTGTATCTTCACAGCCAACCAATACGTCATGAAAAAAATTGTCTTTCTCATTCACTTGCTTTTAGCTTTGGTAGCATGGTCATATACGCAACCTCAACCACGTCACGATTTAATATTCCCGGTATTATCTTCCGTATGGGATGAAGCTATTCCCTTGGGTAATGGAACCATTGGAGCACTGATATGGCAAAAAGACAATAAGCTTCGCTTTTCGTTGGATAGAGCCGACATATGGGATATGCGCCCGATGAAAGGTTTACACCGCAAAGAATTCAGCTACGATTGGATCTATCAACAGGTACAGAAAAAAGAATACGAAGTAGTTCAACAAAACTTTGATGCGCCATATGATAAAGAACCTGCTCCATCAAAAATTCCGGCCGGAGCTTTGGAATTTAATGTCCCTGTCTCAAATATTCAGTATGTACGTTTATCTGTTAAGCAGGCAATGTGTGAAGTAGTGTGGAAAAATGGAATGATATTAAAAACATTTGTGCATGCTACACAACCGGCAGGATGGTTTAGGTTTGAACACGTGAATGAAAACATTATACCCGACCTTATTGCACCTCCTTACGGAGCAACAGTTAAAGAAGGAGGAGAAGTAAATTCACTGGTAGGTGACGACCTTGCAAGATTAAATTATAAGCAGGGAAAGGTGCAGCATGATAATAACAGTATTACCTACACACAGGAAGGATGGGGCGGTTTTACCTATGAAATAAATGTACGCTGGAAGAAAATGAATGATATAGTAGAAGGCGTATGGAGTGTTTCATCGCAATATCCCAAACAAAAAGTTCAGACTAAAGCTTCTGTAAATACATTATCCGCACTGCAACGTGGCTATGCAAAAGAAGAAGGTACCCATCTTGGTTGGTGGCAGCATTTCTGGAATAAATCTGCCATCAATATTCCCGATTCTACGCTTGAAAAGCAATGGTATCTTGAACAATATAAATTCGGTGCTGCTGCCCGCAGAGGCGCACCTCCAATTTCTTTGCAGGCCATATGGACGGCAGATAATGGTCGCATTCCACCATGGAAAGGAGATTACCATCATGATCTGAACACGCAATTGAGTTATTGGCCTTCTTACAGCGCCAATCACCTGGATGAAGCGCTTGGTTATATTGATCATCTTGAAAATAATAAGGCTAACTATAAACGATACACGAAATTGTATTTCGGCAAAACAGGCATTGCAGTTCCGGGCGTTACTACATTAGATGGAACCGAAATGGGTGGCTGGGTGCAATACTCTCTCTCCCCTACTGTTTCATCGTGGCTGGCACAGCATTATTACTTACAATGGCGGTATAGTATGGATAAAGCATTTCTTAAAACCAAAGCATATCCGTGGTTTAAAGATGTATGTACTTTTTTAGAAAGCATCACCATTATAGATGAGAATGGAAAAAGAAAGCTCCCGATGAGCTCCAGTCCTGAAATAAATGATAATAGTATTAATGCATGGTTTCCACAAAACACCAATTATGATCTTGCATTAATGAAGTTTTCATTTACAAAAGCCGCGGAACTGGCTGAAGTGCTGCAACTGAAAAGCGAAGCAGATCATTGGAAAAAAATCCTGAACGAATTTGGAGATTATGCATTAACGAATAATAACGAATTGATGTTTGCTCCTTCGCAGGCATACAATGTATCGCACAGGCATTTCTCGCATATGATGGCCATTCATCCGCTTGGTTTAATTAAATGGGAAGATGGAGAAAAAGCTCAATCCATCATAAAAAATACGATTGATCTATTGGAAAAAACCGGGCCGGATTATTGGTGCGGCTATTCATATGCGTGGTTAGGCAATATGCAGGCACGTGCCAAAAACGGCGATGGTGCGGCGAAAGCATTATCCATATTTGCAAAAGCATTTTGTTTGCCTAACAGCTTTCACGCCAATGGAGATCAAACCAAATCAGGTTTATCAAAATTTACTTACCGCCCTTTTACATTGGAAGGAAATTTTGCTTTTGCGGCCGGGCTACAGGAAATGTTATTGCAGAGTTATGCAGGGTTTATAGAAATAATGCCTGCAGTTCCCGAAAGCTGGAAAGACATTTCATTTACAAGCCTGAGAACGGAAGGCGCCTTTTTAGTGAGTGCTAAAAAACAAAATGGTGGCTTACGCGAAATAAAAATTGTTTCAGAAAGGGGAGGAAATACAATTCTTCATTTACCTTTTGATGAATGGAAGATAACTACCTCAAAAGGTATCACCATTAATAAAACAAAAGACGGCTGGATTGCAATAAATGCAATACCTGCAGGAAGTATCAGTCTACATCGGTAAGAATGGATACATACTAATATGGCATTGCAGTATTTTGCTTTCTTTGCAGCTTTGCATGAAAACCCCTGTCAAATAAAAAAACTCCGGATGTGTTACCCGGAGTTTTATCTTACCCGTTCTTTATTTTAAGAAGCTACTTTCTTCTTCTTATCTTCTTTTATTTCTGAGATAGGATGTTCATTTCTAAACACGACTGTATTATCAAACACATCCACCAATACTGGTTTAGATTTATCAATATCACCTGCCAGAATTTTTTTACTTAACTGGTTTATGATCTCTTTTTGAATAAGCCTTTTTAAAGGTCTTGCACCAAACTGCGGATCGTAACCATTCTCTGCCAGGAAGTCAACCGCATAATCTGTAAACTCCAGGACTATTCCATTAGGTGCTACCAGGTTTTTCAATTCCTGCAGTTGTATATTGATGATGCCTCTTATTTCATTTTTCATCAACGGATGGAACATGATAATATCATCAATACGGTTGAGAAATTCGGGACGAATCGTTTCTTTCAACAGGTTCAATACTTCCCGCTTTGTATTTTCAACTACCTGGTCTTTATTTGCTTCGGTAACGTTTTCAAAATTATCCTGTATCACCTGGCTGCCCATATTGCTCGTCATGATGATAATAGTATTCTTAAAATTCACCACGCGACCTTTATTATCAGTCAGGCGACCGTCATCCAGTACCTGCAACATGATATTAAAAACATCGGGATGCGCTTTTTCAATTTCATCCAGCAACACCACACTGTACGGTTTGCGTCTAACGGCTTCCGTTAGTTGTCCACCTTCATCATAACCTACATATCCCGGAGGAGCGCCAACAAGCCTGCTTACCGAATGTTTTTCCTGGTATTCACTCATATCTATACGCGTAAGCATATTCTCATCATCAAACAGGTATCCCGCCAATGCTTTTGCCAACTCAGTTTTACCTACACCTGTAGTACCCAAAAATATAAATGAACCTATCGGCTTTTTAGGATCATGCAGGCCTGCCCGGCTACGACGTATAGCATCTGCAACAGCAGTAATCGCTTCATCCTGCCCAACCACACGTTTATGTAATTCATCTTCCAGGTTCAATAATTTTTCACGTTCGCTTTGCAGCATTTTGCTTACGGGTATACCGGTTGTTTTTGCTACGGCTTCTGCAATATCTTCTGCATCCACTTCTTCTTTCAATAATCTTTTTTCCGGCGCCAACTCTTTC
Source organism: Agriterribacter sp. (assembly GCA_047600465.1). Lineage (GTDB taxonomy): Bacteria > Bacteroidota > Bacteroidia > Chitinophagales > Chitinophagaceae > Agriterribacter. The sequence continues at coordinate 1,103,299 of JASGKU010000001.1, read as the reverse complement.
AGCTCTTCGGTGAATACATCAATATTTTTTTCTTCTTCTTTTATTTTTCCATACCGTATTTCAGCTACTCGTCCATAGTCGCCATTGCGTTCTGCTTTTTCAGCATCCAGTTTCAACCCTTCAATACTTGCTTTAGCAGCCTGTATCTTCTCCACCAATTCTTTTTCCTGGCTCCACTTGGCTTTCAATGTATCTCTCTCTACACTCAAAACAGATATTTCCTTTGCCAGCTCCTTCAACTTAGTTTCATCATTCTCACGCTTAATGGCTTCTCTTTCTATTTCCAATTGACGGATAATTCTTTCCAACTGATCCAGTTCTTCCGGCATAGAATTCATTTCAAGCCGGAGCTTAGCCGCGCTTTCGTCAATCAGGTCAATGGCCTTATCGGGCAAAAAGCGATCAGATATATAACGATGTGATAATTCAACTGCAGCAATAATGGCTTCGTCTTTAATCCGCACATGATGATGCGTTTCATAACGGTCTTTTATACCGCGCAAAATAGATACAGCGTCTTCAACACTCGGCTCATCAATCAATACTTTCTGAAATCTTCTTTCCAGCGCTTTATCTTTTTCAAAATATTTCTGGTATTCATTTAAGGTAGTAGCACCAATTGCTCTCAATTCACCTCTTGCCAATGCGGGTTTTAAAATATTAGCTGCATCCATCGCACCTTCACCACCACCTGCACCTACCAGTGTATGTATTTCATCGATAAATAAAATAATACTACCATCGCTTTTAGCAACTTCATTTACAACACCTTTCAATCTTTCTTCAAATTCGCCCTTGTATTTAGCGCCTGCAATCAATTGCCCCATATCAAGTCCATAGATTACTTTGCTTTTCAAATTTTCGGGAACATCGCCATTTACAATACGTATTGCTAACCCTTCTGCAATAGCGGTTTTACCTACACCAGGTTCACCTACCAGCATGGGGTTGTTTTTATTGCGGCGAGAAAGAATGTGCAATGTTCTGCGGATTTCTTCATCGCGACCGATAACAGGATCCAGTTTACCCTGGCGTGCTAATTCATTTAAATTTTTTGCATACTTGTTTAAAGTATTAAACTGCGTTTCCTGTGTTTGCGAAGAAATGGTTGATCCTTTGCGCAGGTCTTTAATAGCTGCCATCAATCCCTTTTCAGTAAGACCCGCATCTTTTAATAACTTAGCACTGTTATCATTGCCTTGTAATATGGCAAGTAATAAATGCTCTACGCTTACAAATTCATCATTGAAGTTTTTAAGCAATGCGCCCGCCCGTAAAATAATATTATTGACATCCCTGCTTATTGATTGCGCAGGTTCGCCACTTTGAACTTTTGGTAATTTATTAATGCTTTCATCCAATTTGCTTTCTACAAAGTTCACATTCACATTATTCTTCTTCAGCAAAAACTCAATAGGAGAATCATCATCACTCAACAGCGATTTGAGTAAGTGTTCACTTTCAATATTAGCATTACCATTATTGAAAGCAATCTGCTGAGATTTAGCGATAATCTCTTGTGCTTTAATAGTGAAATTATTCAGATTCATATTTTAGGTTTTCCTTTATCTGTTTTAAAATAACTTTACCACAAATACAAATCACAATCCAAAGCAAAAAACGCAGCAATTATGTCATATAAAGTTAGATCAATGTGCCTGTATTTCAGTTTATTATCAAATTTTATGCTATTCTTTCATGCTGCGTCGAGCCCAAACAAATTTTTCGGGTGTGGATGACTGGCTTAAAAAAAATCAGAAGGCTTTGGGAGGCAGTGTGGTAGCGCTGGTATGGAAAGATGGAAACGTGGTATACCGCAAAGAAATGGGTGAAGACTTTACCAGTAAAATACAGGTGCCCATTGCTGCCAGCGGCCGATGGCTTACCGCTGCGCTTGCCATGACTTTTGTAGATGAAGGAAAACTTACGATGGATACACGGGTTGCCAAACTTATTCCAATACTGGCAAAATACATGAAGGGATATATCACCCTAAAAACAGGACTTACCCATACTACCGGAGTTGAGGCAGAGAAGAGTGGAATAGGCAAATTAATCCCTAAAGCAAAATTTGAATCCCTTGAAGAAGAAATGGATTTTTTTGCCAGCAAAAGAGAAATTGTAACCAATCCTCAAACAGAATTTTTTTATAGTCATGTAGGAATGGATATTGCGGGAAGAATGATGGAAGTAGTAAGCAAAAAAACATTTGACAGAATAATAGCTGAAAGAATTCTTCGCCCATTGAAAATGAAGAATACAACTTTCTTTAATTATGATAACTTATTCATCAGTCCTTCCACCGGCGCACAAACTACAGCAAACGATTATATTAACTTCCTGGCAATGCTGCTGAACAATGGCACATTTGAAGGGAAAAAGATATTGAGTGATAAAGCCGTGGAGGAAATGACAAAAGCACAATTTGCCAACCTACCGGTAAAGCATACCCCAAAAGGCACAGAAGGATTGCATTATGGACTGGGTGCATGGTTAATGGAAGAAGACGGACAGGGAAACGGAACGGTAATAGCAAGCCCCTCTTTAACTGGCACCTGGCCTTATATTGACAAAAAAAACAAATACGCTGCTATACTGTTGGTAAGATCCTCTTCTGATGAACAGGGCAAAGAGTTTTATACACAATTTAAATCGGCGGTTGATGCAGCATTGGGAGCGAAGTAGCGATCAGTCGTGAGCTATCGGCTATGAGCTTCAGTTAAAAGGCAGAAGGCAGTGGTAAGTAGGCAGAGTAGTCCTGAGCTTTGAGCAATCAGCTTTCTGATACCTGACCGCTGATTGCAGAAGGCTGGAAGCTAGTCCTGCTGCACAAACCCCCATTCTCCTTGCCAATTAGTAAGACCATACATAGCTTGATAAATATATTTAGCCACTTGTTCTATGCCGTCTTTATTAATCAATTCAACATCATCGGAGGGTTTATGATATTGTGGATGCCCGCCGGTATGCAAGCCAACGCAGGATATTCCTTTCTGGTAAAATGAAACGTGATCTGACCCACCAACGGAGCCTGCATGTACCACCAGGTTAAGTGCTGATCCTTCTCCTGTTTTTTTCATAAAATCAACTCCACCAGGAAAAGTTCCTGCGCCACCCATATACAGTTGATGCTCCGTATTGAGATGACCCACCATATCCATATTCAGCATTACTTTAATACTACCTTTCGGTACCGGCAAATGATTTACAAAATACTGGGACCCCAGTAATCCTTCTTCTTCTGCAGAAAAAGCAATTATAATTACACTTCTTTTTAAACTATCTCTGTTGTGTGATAGTTCGGCAGCTATCGCCATCAACGCTGCGGTGCCTGAGGCATTATCATCTGCCCCATTATGTATAGCTATTGTATCGGGCTGCAATGATCCGGTACCATAGCCACCATACCCAAGATGATCATAATGCGCACCAAGTATAATATACTCGTTGCTGAGTGTTGCATCTGATCCTTTGATAATACCTACAATATTTTTTGCAGTTATTTCTTTCTTTTCAACCTGTACTGCTACCGTTAGTGGAACAGATGATATTTTTGGCTGCAGGTCATTTTCAGTAGTATCAAAAAGTGCACGTGTTAATTTTTGCCAGGCGTTTCTTGAAAGTTGAATTACCGGTATGGGCAGCGGTTCATCTTTTCGGGGTCGCAGCCGAACCAGCACATCTTTTTGATCAATTGAATCGGGACTTATCAATATAATGCCGGCAGCGCCTTCTTCAAACGCTTTCTTTGAAATAGCATAATCAGATAAGCTATCAGATGCTGGTGCCTGGCTTTTGCGACGCCATAGAACTACCCAATTCGCTTTTATAGATGTTGGGTTACGCATAGCTACTTCGTTTGATGAAGCAGCAAAAACTTTTGCGTTTAACTTAGCTGAACCAGAGAAAGGAAATATGCTATAATCCCTGTTCATTAAAAAATCGCTCATGTCTCCCACTTTTATAAAGTTATTTGCTGCAGGAGGTTCCAGTTTTACAATCACATTAAACGGCTGTTCATAACCCGGAAAAAGCGGCTCAATTTTATTTTTCTTAAATACATGCTCAATATATTTTGCGGCTAGCTCATTGCCTTTGGTACCGGGAAAGCGCCCTGCGAGCTTATCAGAAGCCAGGTAGCTGATGTCTTTTACAAGTGTTGCTCCTTTAATGGAAGATTGTGCAAAACAGGGCACCGCGATAATTGATAATACTAAAACCGTAAAACACTTTACTATCATTTAATAAACTTTGTTGCAAAAATGCATAAAAAGCGCCGACTTGAACTGCGTAGATGAATTCAACCAGCTAACATAGCCCCAATCCACTATTTGGTTATCCAACCTGTAGCGGCGCCGTGGGCGGTGTCTCACCGCCCACCCTGGAGCGAAAATGTGAGATGCACCCCCAAATCCACTATTTGGTTATCTGCCCCACATCTAATATTTTTGCTCTCCTCAAACCAGAATATACAGCATGGCAAATCGTGTTATACAATTTAGGGAAGCGCTTCGCGAAGCGATGAACGAAGAAATGCGCAGAGATGAACGCGTTTTTTTATTGGGCGAAGAAGTAGCAGAATACAATGGAGCATACAAGGTTAGCCAGGGCATGCTGGATGAATTTGGTCCCAAAAGAATTATTGATACTCCTATATCTGAACTGGGTTTTACAGCCGTGGCTGTAGGCGCTGCTCAAAATGGCTTACGTCCTATTGTTGAGTATATGACCTGGAATTTTGCTGTATTACCCCTGGATCAGATCCTCAACACTGCTTCTAAAATGTTGGCCATGAGTGGCGGACAGGTTGGTTGCCCTATCGTTTTTCGTGGAGCCAATGGCTCAGCCGGTCAATTGGGCGCTCAACACTCTACTGCTTTTGAAAGCATGTATGCCAATATTCCCGGTTTAAAAGTAATTTCTGTTTCCAATCCATACGACGCGAAGGGTTTATTGAAAAGCGCTATCAGGGATGATGATCCCGTTATTTTTATGGAAAGTGAAGTAATGTATGGCGATAAAGGCGAGGTACCGGAAGAGGAATATCTTATACCTATTGGCAAAGCAGATATTAAACGCGCTGGCACTGATGTAACTATCGTGTCGTTCAATAAAATGATGAAAATTGCATTGGGCGCAGCTGAAGAACTGGCTAAAGAAAACATCAGCGCTGAAGTAATTGACCTGCGCACTATACGTCCCTTAGACTGGCATACTGTAATGGAATCTGTAAAGAAAACAAACCGCCTGGTAATTGTAGAAGAACAGTGGCCGTTCGCGTCTGTTTCATCTGAGTTGGCTTACCGCATACAAAAAGAAGGATTTGATTACCTGGACGCACCTGTACGCAGAATTACAAGTGCCGATGCCCCTATGCATTACGCGCCTAATCTTGTTGCCGCTTATTTACCCGATGTGCCACGAACAGTGAAGCTGGTAAAAGAAGTAATGTATTTAAAGAAATAGTTTTTACTAATTTGATACTGAATCCCGGAGTTTTCTGAACTTCGGGATTTTTTTTAAAATACCTTTAAAGGATATCATTGCCGCAGATTCGCAGATTTGAGCATAGAAAATACATCTAATCAGTGGCGGTAACATAATCAATGTAATGAAAACTAATCTGTTTGTATTATTCCTGTTCTTTTGTTTGAGCAGCTATGCACAAAAAGAAAATAATATTGCTGGCGATAGCATACCCGCACTCTCTGAAATAGTCATTAAAGGCTATGAGTCGGATAGAAAACTCCTTGAAACGCCTGTATCTGGCAGTGTAATAGGCACCTCAGATATGCGTCGTTTTTCCGATGCATCCTTGCTTTCTTCTATTAACATTGTTCCGGGCATACGAATGGAAGAAAGGTCACCAGGAAGCTATCGGTTAAGCATCCGCGGTAGTTTACTGCGCTCTCCATTTGGTGTGCGCAATATAAAAGTATATTGGAACGATATTCCGTTTACAGATGCGGGTGGTAATACTTATTTTAACCTGGTAGACCAGAACAGTGTACGACAGGTTGAGATATTAAAAGGACCGGGGAGCAGCATATACGGTGCAAATACAGGAGGTGTGATCATATTGCATTCTGATGAAGCGCCGCTTGCTGAAAACAGCACAACAAATCTGCAACATCAATTAGAAGCAGGTGTTACAGCCGGTTCATATGGTTTATTGGGCGAGCATGTACAATGGAAATATGCTGACAATAAGATCAGTTCATCGTTTACGCAAAGCCACACACAGGCAGACGGATACAGAGACAATGCCCGTATGCGCCGCGATGTATTGCAATGGAATGGTACAGCACAACTTTCTGAAAAAGACAAACTGAGCTGGGTACTGTTGTATGCCGATCTTTATTACCAAACACCGGGCGGATTAACCCTGCAGCAAATGAATGCCAATCCCAGGCAGGCAAGACCTGCTACGGCCACACAAGGCGGAGCCAAAGAACAACAGGCTGCTATTTATAATAAAACACCTTTTATAGGAATAAGCAACCAGTATAACTTCAATGCCCATTGGAGCAATACTACATCTACCATGTTTTCTTATACTGATTTTAAAAATCCCGCTATACTCAATTTTGAAAAAAGAAAAGAAACCAATCTGGGCATTCGATCTAAAATAACCTATCACGCTGTTTCGGGTATGCACGATGTTAAGTTAACAGGTGGAGTAGAATGGCAATACAATTATTCGCCTATTAATAATTATGGAAACAGGGCTGGCATAGCAGATACCCTCCAGTATAAAGACAAAATATGGGCGCAACAGTTTTTCCCTTTCTTACAGGGAGAATGGCAGATAGGTAAAAGCTTTCAATTACAGGTTGGAGCCAGCACCAATTCTTTTGTATTCCATTATCAGCGTCTTACAGATGTAGATGATGAAAAAAAGAAAAAAACGTTGGAGGAGCAATTGCTTCCGCGTATAGCCATTTTATACAGGATCAGCAATGATATTTCTTTTCACACTTCTGCAAGCAAAGGATTTTCACCTCCTGCTGTGGCAGAAATAAGACCATCAGAAGGCGGTATTTATCCTAACCTTAAGCCTGAATACGGCTGGAACTATGAGGCTGGGTTCAGGGGAAGTATCATACATCATGTATTGCAATTTGATGTGGTGGGTTATATATTCAACCTGAAAGATGCTATTGTAAAAAGAACGAATGATGTGGGCGCAGAATACTTTATTAATGCAGGTGGCACCAATCAAAAAGGTATTGAAGCCATGCTTGATTATACGGTATGGCATCATCAAAAAACTTTTGTTCGCCTTGCTAAAATATGGACAAGCGCTACCATCAACAATTTTTCATTTACTGATTATAAGGTAAGTGACAATGATTATTCAGGAAACGCCCTTACAGGAGTTGCCAAACACATTATTTGTGGTGGCATTGATGTTTCTACTGCGCCGGGATTGTACCTCAACACTTCTTATACATATACTTCCAAGATGCCACTAAATGATGATAATAGTGTGTATGCAACGCCGTACAGGCTCTTGTCTGGTAGATTAGGATGGAAAAAAAAATTCAATGCATGGTCTCTTGACATTTTTGTCGGAACAGACAATGCATTGAATCAGATGTATAGCCTCGGAAACGATATTAATGCGCTTGGAAACAGGTTTTATAATCCTGCCGCTGTAAGAAATTATTACGCCGGCATTGCTATAAAGCTGTAACGGGGTCATTAAAGAACGGAAGCTATAGAAGAGACACCTACTGCAAAGAGGTAGCACAATCCCATGCAAAACGCAGCTAATAAACCTAATTTTGCTACTAGTTTCCAGGTAGGGACTTCTACAACTTGAGTTGCTCTTAATGCTTGAGTTTTCATCGGATTAAATTTTAGTTTATAAGGATATTAATAACGCAAAAATATACCCTGCATGTATACCCTGCAATATCATTAATCTAAAATATAAGCCCCTTGGCTGTTTTTAGCATTTGCTAAGGGTATTTTCTACAATATTTTACAATAAAAGACAAGTAAAAAAAATGAGATACATTTTTATGTATCTCACTTCAGCTTTGGAGTTATAATGATTAAATAGTGCCTATTTTGACTTTGCTATCGCATTCTGGCTGATGATGTTGTTCATCACATTTACGGTTTCATTCAGGTAAATATCTGATTTTAAACCTTTAAGCCATTGAGTTTGCCTGTCTTGCTTGGCGGTATCAGAAGCAAATCTTGTAATATCCTGCGGTAAAAGTTCAACCGGATTGTCTTTCTGGGTTTTAGTAAGTTTATCCAGCTCTTTCACCAGCGCCTTTATTTCTTTCTGCTCTTCCTGGTATTTTTTAAGATTGAGTGTGTATACACGATCGTTTAAGTCTGCCAACTGAGACGAAATTTTCTTTATATCAACAAACACATTATCAGTCTTTACTCTTTCCTCTTCCGCTTTTTTCACTGTTTGTAAATCGTTGCCATTGCTCCACGGAGTATACTTTGCCTTGGCTATTTCATCCCATTTCAAAGCATCAGGGTTATCTTTCTCACGGAATTTAAAATGCTCATATTGATCAGGTAACACAATATCAGAAGTAACACCTTTTAATTGTGTAGAACCTCCATTGATTCTATAGAATTTTTGCAAAGTCAACTTTACCGTACCAAGGTTTGCATCATCACCACCGCTTGAAAGCAATGAATTACGCCCCATATCAAGACCGATATTTCTTTGCACTGTACCCTTTCCGTAGGTGGTAGTACTTCCAATAATTACACCGCGGTGATAATCCTGGATAGCAGCTGCAAAAATTTCAGAAGCAGAAGCGCTGAATTCGTTCACCATTACTGCAAGCGGACCATCATACAAGGTGCCTTTATCTTTATCGCGCAACACAGATGGATTTCCTTCCCTGTCTTTTACCTGTACAATCGGACCTTCATCAATAAATAAACCTGCCATTTGTATTACATCAAACAAAGAACCGCCTCCATTATTACGCAGGTCCATAATAATACCATCGATGTTCTCTGCTTTGAGTTTTTGTATTTCTTTTGCTACATCTTCGGCACACCTTGCTCCGTTAGGCACTTCCCAATCAGCATAAAACTCGGGCAGGTATATATATCCTATTTTGCGGGCACCTTCATTTACAATTGCACTTCTTGCAAATGTTTCTTCAATTTTAATTTCATCTCTTATTAAAGAAACAATTTTAGTACTACCGTCTGTTTTCTTCAGTGTAAGTCTAACCTCCGTTCCTTTTTTACCTCTTATCAGTTTTACAGCATCTTCTGTATCAAAACCTGTCATATCCTGTGGTTCATCTCCACCTTGCCCTACTTTAGCTATAATATCACCAATCTGAACCTGTCCTGATTTCCAGGCTGGGCTACCGGTAACCAGCGTAAGTATTTTAATACTGCCATCTTCCTGTCTTAATGAAGCACCGATGCCATAAAACTTACCACTCATTTGTTCATCGAATGATCTTTTTTCTATAGGCGGGAAAAAAGTAGTGTGAGGATCCATGCAGGATGTGATGGTATTTACCAGGTCGTTAAAGCGATCTTCTTCTGTAAACTTATTCTTCAATCTTTCGGCAATACGGTCTGCAGATTGCAATGCTTTTGCTCTTGCATCTTTTTCCATGTCTGCATCTGTTTTACCTTTTTCCTTTGAAGTTTTGTCTTTTTCATTCGCTGCAATTAAATCAGCGTAACGAACGAGCACCTGGTATTTTAAGCGCTTACGCCATAAATCCTTCCGCTCCTTTTCATTGGCGGGGTAATCCAGTTTGTCTTTATCATCCACAAAAGTTTCATCGGCAGTAAAATCGAAAGGCTTTGAAAAAAATTCCTGATAAGAAGCCAGGTATTCAGCAAGGCGCTTTTTATATATTTCGTTTATTGCCTGGAATGATTGCAAAGGAGCTCCATGAATTTCATCATCAATAGCGGTAGAAAAATTTTTCAATTGTTCTATATCCGTTTTCAGAAACAACTGCTTCTCGGGATCAAGCGTCTCAAGGTATTTCGTAAAGACTTCTTTTGAAAATTCATCATCAATTTTTTTCGGACTGTAATGTCCTTCTTCTAACATTGTGCCCACCTGCCTCAAAATTTTTTCATACTTGGTAGGAGGATTGCCGAGTCCGGAGCTTTGGAAAGCCGCGAAAATGCCAAGAGCCAGTATGACCAGTAAAACTGGTAAAGTTTTTTTGTTAAACATAATTTTCAACACTTTTTGCATCTTCAAAAATAACGGAAATAATACTGGAATGTTGCCAACCGGCAAAATCAATTAGCTAAGGATTTGTAAAATATACACAAGGGGTAAACTAGGCTTATAACCGCAAAATGTATGCGCAAGAATGGTTTGGGGATAAAAAACAAAAAGCGGCATTAACCGCTTTTCGTTTTTGGGTGGCTAACCGGGTTCGAACCGGCGACCCTCAGAACCACAATCTGATGCTCTAACCAACTGAGCTATAGCCACCGTTTAAGAGGCTGCAAAAATAGCGGAAAAATGCATTGGCTCAAAATTTCAACGTATTTAAAATTGATGCAGGTTTACGCATATTGCTGTCGCCATATTCAGCATTTATAAAAGGTTAACCAAAGACATGTAACCTTTAACCTTGATTAACCTAAATGATTATAATTTCGCCTTTCAATATACCGTTATACCATTCATAACAAAAAATAACCCCGTTGATTTGCCCTGATTGATTTTTGCATAACCATTCTCATTGAAGTGGTATGAATATTTCTGGAAGATGATATAACAGTTACAGTTTACACAAACATTAAACGATGAAATTATTTTTACTATCATTTTTTTTGATCGGATGTATTACGTTGAATGCTCAGAATCCTATGCCGGGAAGACAGGGAGGACAAGGGCAAATGAGTGTAGGAAGATTTTATGGTAAAATAGTAGATGCTGCAAACAACAAAGGAATTGATGCTGTATCGGTTCAACTTATCCAGTCAAAATTTGACTCCGCTTCGGGAAAGCAAAAAGATATTTCTATTGCCGGGCAACTTACTACATCGAAAGGAAATTTCAGTTTGGAGAATTTACCTGTTCGTGGAAAATTCAGGTTACAGATTTCAGCAATAGGCTATACTCCTATAGAACAGGAAGTACAGTTTACAAGACCACAAAGTGGTGGAAGCCGTGAAGATATGCTGAGCAATTTTGATAAAGACCTCGGCAATATTAAACTCACACAGGATGTACAACAATTAGCAGACGTAAAAATAGTGGCTTCCAAACCCATGTTTCAAATGGGAGTAGACAGAAAGATATTTAACGTTGATAAAAACATTGTTACTACAGGACAAACCGCTACAGAAATAATGAAGAATGTACCGGGCGTAAATGTTGATATAGATGGGAACGTTACATTACGCAATGCAGCGCCAACCATTTTTATAGATGGTCGGCCCACTACAATGACATTAGACCAGGTGCCAGCAGATGCCATTGAAAGCGTTGAAATAATTACAAACCCGTCTGCAAAGTTTGATGCGTCGGGAGGAACGGCTGGTATTTTAAATGTAATTCTGAAAAAAAATCGAAAGGCAGGTTATAACGGAAATTTGCGTGCAGGAATTGATTCACGTGGAAAATTGAACCTGGGGGCCGACATTAATATTAAACAAGGGAAATTCAATTTTTTTGCAAGTGTATTTTATAACCAACGCAAAAGCATAAGCGAAGGAACTACTTACAGAGAAAACTTATATGCAGATAAAACAGAAAATACCATTTTAAACCAATCCAGCAACAGCACCAACAATGGTTCATTTATTTTTGGAAGAATAGGCGCTGATTACTTTGTTGACAACCGCAATACTATTACGCTTTCTGTAGCTGCACCTACTGGAAATTTCAACAACGATCAAACAGATCATATTCATATCGATACGCTTACCTCCCCCATCAGAACGCAGATTGCTGACAGGGATAATATCAGTAAAAGACATTTCAATAATATAGAACCCGCATTAGGCTACAAGCATTTATTTCCTAAACAGGGAAAAGAGATTACTGCTGATATTAACTTTAATGCAAGCAGTAATTCCGGCACCGGCAATTATACCACGCAGTATTTTGATGATGATCAGCAGAAACTTGGCCCCCCTGCGTTGCAACGTTTAACAAGTTCTGGAAATAATACCAACTGGACATTTCAATCTGATTTTGTAAATCCTTTGAAAAAAGGAAAATTGGAAATGGGTATCCGTGCAGCTATCAGGAATACAAAAACAATTTCTGAAAACGCCGCATTCGATTATACAGACAATGTATACCGCGTGATCCCATCGGCCAGTTCTAATTATAAATATACCGACCAGGTGTATGCGGCATACACAACATATTCTAATAAAATTGGAGAGACATTTTCTTACCAGGCTGGTTTACGTGTAGAAAGCTCCAATTATAAAGGAACGCTGATAAGCACCTCACAAGATTTTTCTAATAAATATCCGCTGCAGTTTTTTCCAAGTCTTTTCTTAACCAAGAGTTTTAAACCAGGGCAGGATCTGCAGTTGAATTATTCGCGCCGCGTAAATCGTCCTAACTTCTGGCAGATCATTCCATTTTATGATGTATCTGACCTGCTGAATATAAGCGTAGGTAACCCTGCTTTAAAACCTGAATTCACCAATTCATTTGAATTGAATTATACACAGTCGCTGGGAGGAGGTCACAGCTTACTAACCTCTGTATATTACAAGCAAACCAATAACCTTATCACACAATATCTCAGCAGGCAATACAATGTTCCATTACCTGATGGATCGTTGGATTCAGCCATGGTATCATCTTTCATCAATGCCAATTCAAGCCGCTCTTATGGGTTGGAATTCACTTCCAAAAACCCTTTGGCAAAATGGGTAGATGTAACTACCAATCTTAATTTTTACAACGCTAAGATTGATAACAGCGGGCTTGATTCTACACTAGGCATCAATTCGCTTTGGGCATTTTTCGGAAAAATGAATTTCAATTTTAAACTTCCTGCAAACTTTAACATACAGCTTTCGGGGGATTATCAATCCAGAACCCTGGTACCACAAGGTGGTGGTGGCGGTGGTGGAAGACGTGGCGGCGGAGGCGGTGGCTTTTTTGGCGGGGCTACAGGTGCCAGCCAGGGATATATCAATCCCAGCTATGGAGTAGATTTAGCGATACGCAAAGAATTTTTGAAAGATAAAAAAGCCGCTATTACATTAGCCGTGAACGATATTTTCAGAACCAGGGTGTATAGTGCGCACTCAGAAAACAGTGTGTTTATACAGGATATTTATAGAAGAAGAGACTGGCAGGTATTTCGTTTGAATTTTTCATACCGCTTCGGCAAATTTGATGTGTCGTTATTTAAACGCAAGAATAACAGAACAGGTGAAGGTGGCGGAGATGATATGCAGCAATAGAGATATACCTGTTATATGAAAAACCTTGCTGCAGAACCATTGAATACTATGTGTTCAATGGTTTTTTTCTATTATTCCAATAGCGACGGATTGAAGTTGAATAAATATTTATACCCCATTCTCCTTTCCTTCAACCATTCTAACAAAAGAAAACAGATCAAACTTTTCTTCAAACAACGATCCGTCTGATTTTTTAGTAATGCGCAACATACGCTGTACTTCATTTTCATCAACAGGAATCACCATTCTGCCACCTGTTTTTAATTGTTCTATTAATTTAGGAGGAACCTGTTTCGCCGCGGCGGTGATAAGAATTTTATCGAACGGAGCAAATGTGGGCAATCCTTCAAAGCCATCGCCATAAAAGAACTTGATAGAAGGAAATTTTTTTAGATAGGCGAAATGCTTATTGTTATCAAACAAAACTTTTTGTCGCTCTATGGTATATACCATTGCGCCTAATTGTGCCAACACACATGCCTGGTAGGCGCTACCTGTACCTATTTCCAGTACTTTCTCAAAAGGCATTACTTCCAGCAACTGGGTTTGATATGCTACCGTATATGGTTGCGATATGGTTTGATCTTTTGCTATCGGAAAAGCACGGTCTTCATATGCAATCCTGTCTAATGCAGAATCCATAAAAAAATGACGTGGTATATTATTCATCGCCTCCAATACTTTTTCATCTGTAATACCTTTTGCCCTGAGCGTATCCATCAATTGTTTTCTTAAACCTTTGTGGCGATATTCATCTTCAAATTTTCGCATAAGCACTGCAAGATAAAAAATTGACTCATCAAAAAAGCAAATAGCTTTTAATGAATATTTCCGTAAGTACTATCTTTAATCTACGTCAAAAAATATGTTATGCGTGCAGTAATAAATATTATGGTATTGATAGTTTTTTTATTTCCAACATTACTGTATGCACAGAAAATAGAAGTGATTGAATCAGGCAAAAAAACTTCGCTACGTGGATTAAGCGTGGTTGATGATAAAGTGATTTGGGTTAGTGGCAGCAATGGTACGACAGGAAGATCTGTAGACGGAGGCATTACCTGGAAATGGATGCAGGTAAAGGGTTTTGAGCAATCAGATTTCAGGGACATAGAAGCCTTTGATGGAGTTACTGCTATCATTATGGCAATAGCAGAGCCGGCTTATATTCTTAAAACGCACGATGGCGGAGAAAGCTGGCAGGTGGTTTTTGAAGATCATCGCAAAGGAATGTTTTTAGATGCGATGGAATTCTGGAATGAGCAAAGTGGTATTGTGATCGGCGATCCGATAGATGGAAAAATATTTGTTGCCCGCACTTTTGATGAAGGCAATCATTGGCAACTCCTGCCCGATTCCAGTTACCCTGTTGCAGCAACCGGCGAAGCCATGTTTGCATCCAGCGGTACCAACATAAGAGCAATCTCTTTATCTGAAGCTGTATTTGTTACAGGAGGTGTAAAGTCAAGGATTTTTATCCGTGATAAAAAGATTGATTTACCCCTGATGCAGGGCAAAGAAAGTACGGGTGCTAATTCTTTAGCGGTATATAATGGACTTAAAAGAAAACCAGCTAAAAACATGGTAGTGGTTGGAGGAGATTTTGCGGGCGATAGTATTGCCACAAAAAATTGTGCTATCAGTAATGACGAAGGCCTTACCTGGAAAATACCTGCTACTCCCCCACACGGATACAGGAGTTGCGTGGAGTACATCAATCAAAAAAAACTAATTACTTGTGGCACATCCGGGGTTGACATCTCTGAAGACGGCGGAATGACCTGGAAACTGATCAGCACCGATAGTTTTCATGCGTGCAGAAAAGCTAAAAAAGGAACTGCGGTATTTTTATCGGGCAGAGACGGGAAAATAGCCAAACTTGTATGGCAATAATTACGCATTTATTTTCTGCTTAAACAGTGTGATATGATCAAATACAAGCCCATGCTGTCTCTTAGCCAAAAAAACGTACTTTTGCAGCATGAAACTGCTGGAAAATAATCCAATACGGGTAGCTATACTTGATTTATATGAGGGCGCCCCGAACCAGGGAATGAGGTGTATCCGTGAAATTTTGAACCAGTTTGCTGAAGCCAACAATTTGGATCTGGCCTGGGATGAGTTTGAAGTAAGACAAAAACATGAAACACCTCTGGTGTCTTCTTATGACATTTTTATATCAAGCGGCGGACCCGGCAGTCCATTAGACAGCGAAGGTTCTGAATGGGAGCATGCATATTTTAGTTGGTTGAAGGAAATAGAAACCTGGAACAACAATGCCGCAAATCTTACAAAAAAATATGTATTCTTTATCTGTCATTCTTACCAGTTAGTTTGTCGTCATTATAATATTGCAAAAGTTACCAGGCGCAAGTCAACATCCTTTGGTGTTTTTCCGGTACATGTATTAAATGGAGGCAAAGAGGAGTTTATTTTTGATGGATTGAACGATCCATTTTATGCGGTTGACAGTCGCGATTACCAGGTTACTCATCCCAATCATCATTCACTTTCAGCATTAGGCGGCACATTGCTTTGTATCGAAAAAGAAAGACCACACATACAACTCGAAAGAGCAATTATGGCAGTGCGTTTTAATGATTATATGATCGGCACACAATTTCACCCGGAAGCTGATGCCATTGGTATGAGTATGTATTTGCAGAGGGAGGATAAGAAGCAAAGTGTGATAGAAACCCATGGCGAAGCAAAATGGGCCTCTATGATTGAGCAACTCAACGATCCCGATAAAATATTGTGGACATACTCCCACGTTCTCCCCAACTTTCTCAACCAGGCGGTGGAACATCTGCAAGCAGCGGCTTTGTAATTTGAAATTTGAGATTTGAAATTTGAGATTTTCTTGCTCAGAGCTGAAACCTGATAGCTGAAAGCAAAATATTTTGAAAGCTCACGATGCTGAAAGAATTATCGCTACCTTTCTGCAAACTAATCGGCATGGTACCTTCCGTACGAAAAGCATTCAATGAAGCATTTACCATTCAACAATACGAAGCTTTTCTTCAGGATCTTAATAGCAAACATCCGGGAGCAATAGAATTCCGTGTAGCAGAAACACCGGTCTTCTCTGACAAAATATTTACGCAAAAAATGCTGGATGCCTGTGAGCATATTGTAGATGTAATTACAGATCCGCAATTCAAAAAATTGACCGATCGTGCCATTCCTACCGGAGAATACGTAGCCAATGAAACCGCACACAGTCATATGATAGCATTCGATTTTGGTGTGTGCATCAACGAAAATAATGAGCTGGAACCACAGCTTATTGAAATGCAGGGATTCCCTACCCTGTATGGTTTCCAGGTGTATTACCCGGAAGTGCTGGAAAGGCATTTTTCTATACCATCTAACTACACACATTACCTAGGCGGCTATAAAAAAGATACATATATTTCCATGCTAAAGAAACTATTGCTAGGCAACCACGAGCCGCAACATGTAATTCTGCTGGAAATAAAACCACACGAACAAAAAACCCGCATCGATTTTTATTGTACACAGGATTATACAGGTATCAAACCCATTTGCATTACAAACCTTTTTGCAGAAGGTGATATTTTGTATTACATGAATGAAGGAAGGAAAACGGAGGTAAAAAGAATATACAACCGCGTAATATTTGATGATCTCAAGACCAGAAGAGATCTTGGTGATATTATTGATATAACCAGGGCATGGAAAGTAGAATGGGTTCCGCATCCCAATTGGTTTTACCGCATCAGTAAATTTACATTGCCTTTTATTCAACATCCGTATGTGCCCGAAACATTTTTTTTAAATGAAGTGAAACAAGTGCCGGCTGATTTACATAATTATGTTTTAAAACCATTGTTTTCATTTGCGGGACAAGGCGTGGTAATTGATATTAAGCCCCCTGATGTTGATGCTATTAAAGATCCTGAAAACTGGATTTTACAACGGAAAGTAAAATACGCAGATGTTATACAAACCCCCGATATACCTGCAAAAGCTGAAATACGGATTATGTATGTATGGCCCGATGGTGATGCACGCCCTCACCCTACTATTAACCTTGCGCGCCTGAGTAAAGGAAAAATGATAGGTGTTAGGTACAATAAAGACAAAGAATGGGTAGGCGGCACCGTATGTTATTTTGAAACTTATTAACCTTTTTTAACCTTATAATTCCCAAAGGGTTGCTCTCCCGTTGTATTTTTGGTACAGAATGAATGTTCATCGTATGAAGAAGTATGGAATAATAACCACTTTGTTTGCCTGGATGCTGTGCACTGCGGCGTTTGCCCAGCAAAAAACGATGGATCGTGCAATTGTAAAATCAAAAACAGAAATTACTTTTCCTGAAAACAATAATCGCGGTGGCGGAGATGCAGGCGACGACTTAGGGGGTGGACGTCCTACAGGAATGGAAAGCAAAAACACGGTTTATTATAAAGGCGACCTGATAAAAACCTATAACCAGTCTGATTTTGGTAATAATACAGTTATTATAGACAAGAAAAATAAAAGAACCACCACGTTGATTGAAGCGATGGGCCGCAAATCAGGGTTTTATAGTACAGAAGAAGATGAAAAAGTCATGCGGGATAATATGCAGAAACGCATGGATTCAATAAGACAGGCAAGAGGCGGTGCAGATAGTCAAAGAGCACCTAGACAGAATGATGTACAGGTGATCAATACAAATGAAACAAAGAAGATAGCCGGGTATACCTGTAAAAAAGCAATTTTAAAAACAACTTCCCGCCAGGGTGAAGTTAATGAAACAACAGTATGGTATGCCCCAGATCTGGCTATGCCTGCTAATTATCCTGTAATGGGTGTTGGCGCTGGTGGCGGTGGTGGTTTTGCAAGAAGCATGCGGGGTGGTGGTGCAGGTGGCAGAGGTGGATTTGGTGGAATAACCGGTGTTGAAAAGATCAATGGGTTTATTATGGCTTATGAAATTACCAGACCCAATGGATTTAAAATGCAAACAGAGGTAACCAGTATAGAGGTTAATCCAGATATTGACGATAAAATATTTGAAATTCCTAAAGGATACGATCTGAAACCCATGTCTGAAATGCAGAATCAAATGGGTAGAATGTTTGGACGTCCTCCCGGTGGAGAAAATAATTAGGTTTTGGGGCTATAACAATCAATGCAAAAGGGCTTTCGTAAGAAGGCTCTTTTCTTTTTTACACATCTGTCTTCCTGGTTTCCATTTCGTACAATTTCCATTCTTTCAAAAGTGTATTGTATTTTTCATCAGGAAGATCAGAGTGCTCATAATGCCCTGCCAGCATTTTTTGCCTATATGCTTCATATATGCTCACCGCGCAGGCAACAGAAATATTAAGCGATTTTATAATGCCGGTTTGCGGAATAATAAAATTGCCGTCGCATAATACTCGTATTTCTTCACTCACCCCTGAATGTTCATTGCCAAAAACCAGGGCTATGGATTGCGTAAAATCCACCTCATACAAGCTTACCGCATCACTGCTTAAATGGGTTGCCATAATTCTTTCATACCGGCTTCTTAGCACCTCAAAACAGGCTTCAGCCTCCGCATATTGGTGAATGCTCAACCATTTGGACGCGCTGGAAGAACTTTTAGCTCCCCACTTTTTATGCCGGGGGATTTTTGTATTGAGGATGTAAACATCCTGTATGCCCACTGCATCACAACTGCGCATAACTGCCGATATATTATGCGGATCAAATACATTCTCCAACACAACAGCGAGATTATTTTGCCGTTTATTCAAAACCTGTAACAGGCGATCGGATCTTTCTGGCGTCATATTTGTAAAATTAAACCACACAACGTATTAATTACTAATTTTAATTTGCTAAACTAAAAGCATTTAATATCCATGGTTGGTGAAGACACCAACCAGTGGCGACGCCGAGGGCGGTGTCTCCACCGCCCTCAGAAGCGAATGTTGAAATGCACAATATTTAAAACACAAAATTCCCAATATCTGTTATGCTAAAAAAAATCTTGAAAATAGCCGGCATTGTGCTGCTTATTCTTCTCATTACAGCCTTTACGCTTCCTTTCATTTTTAAGGATAAGATTACTGTAATAGCAAAAACGCAGATCAATAAAAATATCAACGCAAAAGTTGATTTTGAAGATATCAATATTTCGCTGTTCAGGCATTTCCCGCGCCTGGCTGTAGGATTGGAAAACCTTGAAGTGACTGGCCTCGATGACTTCGCAAAAGATACACTTATCTCTGCCAAAAGAATCGATGTTGCTCTAAATCTCATGAGTTTATTTGGAGGATCACAAATGAAAATATACAGCATCGCTGTTGATGATCCACGCATACATGCCATCGTTAATAAAGAAGGAAAGGCTAATTGGGATATTACCAAGCCTTCTGCAGATACAACAACAACAGCAGATTCATCTTCGCTGAATCTAAATTTAAACAGTTACGAAATCAATAATGGTTATATCAGCTACATAGATGTACCTGGTGATATGAGCGCAGAAATCAGCGGTTTGAATCACTCCGGTAGTGGTGACTTTACTTCAGACCTCTTTACTTTACAAACCAAAACATCGGCGGAAGCCGTAAATTTTGTATATACCAAAATTCCCTACCTGGTAAATGCAAAAGCACAACTGGGCGCAGATATACAGGTAAACAATAAAGAAAGCAAATACACTTTTAAAACGGATGATGTTCAGCTAAACGACCTGAAACTGGCAACCGAAGGTTATTTTCAATTTGTGAACGATACCACCTATGGTATGGACATAAAATTCAATGCACCATCTACCGAATTCAAAACCTTGCTTTCGCTTATTCCAGCCGTTTATAAAAACGATTTTAATAAGATAAAAACCAGTGGTAAAGCTATTTTTAATGGCTTTGTAAAAGGAGAATATAACAGTACAAAAATTCCGGCATACAATATAAACCTCAATGTAGAAGATGGTTTTTTTCAATATCCCGATCTTCCGCAGCCTGTTAAAAATATTGCTATTGCCTTAAAGGTTGATAATCCCGATGGCGTAACGGACAATACCGTAGTAGATATTTCCAAAGGGCATATTGAATTTGGCAGCGATCCCTTTGACTTCAGATTATTGTTAAAAAAACCGGTAACGGATCAATATATTGATGCTACTGTAAAAGGTAAATTGAATCTTGCACAGGTTACTAAATTTGTAAAACTAAGTGGTGATACAAAACTATCCGGCTTACTGGATGCAGATGTTACGGCCAAAGGAAATGTAGCCGTAATCACTCAACAAAAGCCTGGACCATTTACGGCTAATGGATTTCTTCATTTGTCAGATCTTAATTATTCTTCTAAAGATTTTCCTCAACCCATTAAGAATAGTAATATACAGATACAATTTGAAAATCCTGATGGAGTACCAGATCATACGGTGATCAATATTCCTACAGCGCATGTGGAAGTAGGCAGCGATCCAATTGACTTTAATGTATTGCTCAAAACACCTGCAAGTGATCCATACTTTAATGGAAAAGCGAAAGGCAAATTCAACCTGGGTAATGTATCGCAGTTTACTACGCTTGAGCCAGGCACAAAGTTATCTGGTTTATTGAATGCAGATGTAAGCTTTAGTGGCAACAAATCTTCCATAGACAAAAAAGCGTATGAAAAAATAAATACTGCAGGCACACTTGCTGTAACTGATGTAAAGTATGCAAGCAAAGATTATCCGGGGGGTGTTAAGGTAGATGAGGCAACGTTTACCTTCAATCCCAAAAATATTACGCTCAACAACTTAAAGGCTGCGTACCTCAAATCAAATTTTACAGCTAACGGTTCTGTTGATAACGCTATTGGTTATGCGCTAAAAGATGAGCCTATCGCGGGCACCTTAAATGTACAAGCTGACCAACTGAACCTGAATGATTTTATGGGAACTACAGCCACCACTGATACAGCAAAATCCGCTGCCACAGAGCCATTTGCTGTTCCTAAAAATATCGCCTTCATACTGAACGCTGCAGTAAATAAACTTACGTATGACAAAGTGGAATACGATAATGTAAAAGGTACTTTAGCCATCCAGGATCAAACGGTTACTTTAAAAAATGTACAGATGGATGCCCTGGATGGAAAAATTGGTTTGAGCGGTGGCTATTCTACAAAAGCAGACAAAAAGAATCCCGCTATATCGCTTACGTATGATGTGAGTGGATTAGATGCAGAGAAAACTTTTTATGCTTTTAACACCGTACAGAAATTAATGCCGGTAGGAAAATTCATTTCCGGAAAAATAAGCTCTAAGCTAACGCTTAACGGAAAACTGGGTGGTGACATGACACCGCAATTACAGACCCTTACCGGTAATGGCAATTTATTATTGATAGAAGGTGTATTGAAAAAATTCGCGCCTGTTGAAAAGCTGGCTCAAACACTTAATGTAAACGACCTGAATGGCTTTTCGCTGAAAGATATTAAAGCATATCTTGAATTTGCCAACGGAAAAGTGTTGGTAAAACCATTTCATGTAAAGGTTAAAGACATTGATATGGAAATTGGCGGCATGCATGGATTAGATCAATCTATAGACTATGGTATTGCTATGAAGCTGCCGCGCAGCCTGATTGGCAGCCAGGGTAATGCATTAATTGATAACCTGGCCAAACAAGCAAACAGCAAAGGCATCCCTGTAAAGCTAAGTGACTTTATTAACCTGAATGTAAAAATGGGTGGTACGCTTACTAATCCTCAAATTAAAACAGATTTGAAAGATGCCGGCGGAGACATGGCTGCCGATCTTAAAAAACAAGCAGCAGATTTTGCACAACAAAAAATTGACAGTGCAAAAAAAGAATTAAAAGATTCCGCCAATGCTGTGAAAAACCAGGTGATTAAAGATTTGAAGGATGATATTACCAAACAGATATTAAGTGGTGGAAAAAAAGACAGCACTGGCAGTAAACCACTAGAAAATACAGGCAAGAATGCCGAGCAAACAATAAAGAATACATTGAATAACCTGCTAAAGAAAAAGAGCAAGGATACAGCGCAGAAACAATAGAGGTGAATAGTTAATAGTGAATGGTCAATGAAAGCAAAGCAATAAAAGTAAGTCATCTTCGCACTGACACCAGTATCCGAATAAGCCACCTTTTTTTGCGTGAGATTTGCACGATGGTTGAATAAAGGAATTGATGAATAGCGGTATAAAGATGAGAGATCTCCTCAAAGCAAAAAGCAGGGGCGATTCGGATACGAAGCCCGCCGGCTTGAGGCAATCAAAAGCTAATAATTATAAACCTGCTGAAGAAAAAGAGCAAGGATACAGCGCAGAAACAATAGAGGTAAATGGTGAATAGTCAATAGTGAATGGTCAATGGCGAAAGAAAATTCACTATTCACCATTGACCATTATCATAAAAACTTATAACCGCTGTGTGAGGAGTCCTCGTCTCACACAATTTTCTTGTCGCCTCCCGGCGACGAAGAGAAAGTATAATTAATAAATATCAAGTTCAGCTACGGAAATGGTTGCTTTACCTTCCGCCTGTCCTGCAACAGCTAAAGCTTTCAATTGTATATAACGTGCGTTCTCAGGCTTATTTAATTGCTTATACTGTGCTATAGGATTGGCAACTATATTAGCAAATTCACCTTCGCTTATTTTCTTCCAGTCTTTGCCGTTTAAACTTACCAGTAACTCATATTTACTGATCAAACCCTGGGGTTTTCCATCCTGCCTTGGCAGATAAGAAAAGGCGCTTATTTTTTTGGCGGATCCCATATCAACTGTAACGGATTGTGGAAATAATGAAGAGGATGATTCCCAAAAACTTTCCTTATTGCCATCAACTATGGCCAACGTATTGCTACCTCCAGCACTTTTAGCAGCATTGGAAATCTTCCATCCTGTTTTGCTCAGCGCTTTTGAACCTGATTGCAAAATAAGTTTGCCGCTTTCAGCTTCAGCAAATAAACCAACATCGCTTAATGCTACACAAACAGGGGCGAATAACCGAAAACGTAGTTTTTGTACAGAAATGAATTGAGGCAAACGGATAAGCCTGGTGGAACCAATACTTGTTGCTGAAGCAATTTTCTCCCATTGGTTGTTTTGCCAGCTATCTATAACCACACTATCCAAACGCTGACCCAGCTTGATATTTTCACGCAAGCGGATAATATTAAAGCGTTTGTTCTCTTTCAAATCAACCACCAGTTCAGGATGCGTTTCATTATCGTCCGTTGCCCAGTAGCTATACCTGTCGTTATCCGTTAGATTGCTCACACCAAAAGAAGGGTCATTACCACGCACATTAGATGCAGTGAAAGAAGCGCCAACAGCAAGGTTTTGTGCGAAGGTTTTACGTAATTTATCACCAAACAATTTCAACGACTGAACATCATTGGGATGTAGCAATCCATCTGGATTGGGTGAAAGTCCAAGATTAAGACAAGCACCTCTCCCAACACTCTTTAAATACAAATCAAATACCTGGTCGGGGGTTCTTATTTTATCATTCTGGTCTGGATGATAAAACCATCCTGGTCGTAATGGCACATCACATTCAGCAGGGATCCAATATTTTCCGTTACGCTCACCACCGGTAAGGTTTGTTTCGTCTACAGAACCAGGAGCAGGCGGCTGTCCATTTTTTCCAATAGGTGTAAATGTTGCCCAACAGGTTTCGCCTGCATAGCCACTCTCATTTCCAACCCAGCGGGTATCCGGCCCGATATCACTAAAAATAACGGCGTTGGGTTGTATCCTGCGTGTTATCTCCCATACAGTGGGCCAATTATAATAAGTGGCACGATCAATATTTCTTTTCTCTTTTGCCCCACCATAATAGCCATCTCCCCCATTAGCGCCATCATGCCAACTCGTGAACAGCGGACCATAATTAGTATACAATTCGGTCAGTTCCGTTTTATAATGCTCCACATACTTTGGCGTACCATAGGCAGGATCATTCCTGTCCCAAGCCGAACAGTATACACCAAACTGCATCCCTTGCTTACGGGTAGCTTCCATAAACTCTTTAACCATATCACCCTTGCCATTGCGCCACGGGCTTTTGCTGATATTGTATTCATTTGCTTTTGTTGGCCACAAACAAAAACCATCATGATGTTTGGCAACAGACACGAGCCCATTACAACCTGCGGCTTTTGCTGCAGCCGCTATCTGGTTAGCATCAAATTTAAGTGGATTAAAAATAGAAGGCGATGCATCGCCATATCCCCATTCTTTGTTTTCAAAAGTGGTTGGTGTAAAATGTATGAGACAATACATTTCCATTTCATGCCAGTTCAACTGTCCTTTTGAAGGAGTAGCACCATATGGAGCTGGTTCAGCCACGTGTTTTACAACACCAGTTTGCTTACCAGTTATAACCTTGAAACCTAAAGCCACAGCACCAATAAAAAGTGTAAAAACAAAAACCTTTACAAATCCATTTTGCATGATAATGAGTTTAACAGAAAGTTGAATCGATGAAATGAATACTTTGTCTTGCAAGATAAAGATATATGGCGCTTGTTGCTACAATCTTTATTTTTGATTGCTATGATGCAGCAAAAAGAACAACAGGCAGATATACGGCGAAGAATAAAAGCCATTACCGGAGGTGCTATTGGTAACCTGGTAGAATGGTATGATTGGTATGCTTATTCTGCATTTGCATTGTATTTTTCGCCTGTATTCTTTCCAAAAAGCGATCCTACAGCACAACTGTTGAATACTGCAGGCATCTTTGCCGTTGGCTTTTTAATGCGCCCGGTAGGCGGATGGCTTTTTGGCCGTATCGCCGATAAAACCGGCCGAAAAAAAGCCATGACATTATCAATTCTCCTTATGTCTTTTGGCTCCTTGCTGATTGCATTTGCTCCTTCATATAATAGCGTGGGTATTGCAGCCCCTGCATTACTATTTACTGCAAGATTGTTGCAAGGGTTAAGTGTAGGTGGCGAATATGGAACTTCGGCTACCTATCTCAGTGAGATGGCAACACCCGGGCGAAGAGGATTTTATTCGAGTTTTCAATATGTAACACTCATTGGTGGGCAACTGCTGGCATTGGGTGTTCAATTGATATTACAAAAGCTACTGCTTACTCCCGAGCAATTACATGTATGGGGCTGGCGCATTCCTTTTGCCATTGGCGCTTTACTGGCTATTGTAGCTTTTTATATCCGCAAGCACCTGGATGAGTCATCTTCGTTTACACATATCAGTGAGAGCAAACAAAACAGAGGGTCAATAAAAGAATTGCTTAAATATCCACGCGCCATTTTAACAGTTGTTGGTCTTACATTGGGTGGAACACTTGCCTTTTATACCTATTCGGTATACATGCAGAAATTCCTAGTAAATACGGTACATCTTAGTATCGATCAAAGCACCCTTATTTCATTTTGCAGTCTTTTTATCTTTGCAATCCTTCAGCCGGTATTTGGTTCTTTGTCTGATCGTATTGGAAGAAAACCTATTTTATTATCTTTCGGTGTACTAGGCACTCTTTGTACGGTGCCGTTATTAACAGCCCTCGGAAATGCAACCAGTATGCTGAATGCTTTTTTATTAATTATGGCTGCGCTGATTATTGTAAGCGGCTATACGTCTATTAATGCAGTAGTAAAGGCAGAGTTATTTCCCGCTGAAGTACGCGCCTTGGGCGTAGGACTCCCCTATGCGCTCACAACTGCCATTTTTGGTGGTACTGCCGAGTTTATAGCCCTATGGTTTAAACAAGCCGGGCACGAGTCTTACTTCTACTGGTATGTTACGCTCTGCATTTTTGCTTCATTGGTGGTATATATCACCATGAGGGATACAAAAAAGAATACCAGGATTGTAGAATCATAGACAGATCAAAGAATATTGCAATTTTCACAGGGCGCCGTTACCAGTGTTTAACTAACCAAACCATTCGTGCATTCGTGGCATTTCCCTGTTTTTCTCATTGATACACAATAATTTCTAATTTTATGCATTGTTGTAAAAATGCGAGGCTTGAAAAACCAATTGCTGTTGATATGGTTGTGCTTATTGGGAGTATTCTGGGCGCATGCCCAACAAAGCCCTTCGCTTTCTAATCTCCGCAAAAAAGTCATTCCTGTTCGCTCAGATTCTCTTTTGCTTGATACATTAAGCATTATTCCGGGCACTTTTAAAGTAACAGGGGTAGATCCGGAAAACTATAATATCAATTATTTTAATGCATTGCTCACCTGGAAGAAGAAACCATCTGCTGATAGTGTGCTGGTTTTTTACAGGGTATTTGCAGGCAAATTAAAAACCGTGTATCAGAGAATGCGGTTTGACAGCGTGAGCAATAATTTTATCGCCGGCCCCGGCTTTTCAGGGAATACCATCTCGCAAAATTCCATTTTCGATTTTGGCAATCTCAATTATAACGGAAGTTTTGGTCGCGGACTTTCTTTTGGCAACCAGCAGGATGTAGTGTTGAATTCAACGCTCAATTTACAAATGAGCGGATATCTTGCCGATAGCATCCAGATAGCTGCGGCAATCACGGACAGCAATATTCCTATTCAACCGGATGGAAATACGCAGAACTTAAATGAGTTTGATAAGGTATTCATCCAGTTTAAAAAGAATGGTTGGCATTTTGATATTGGAGATATTGACATTCGCCAGCAGCAAAGCTATTTCCTGAATTATTATTCAAGATTACAGGGCGCAGCTTTCGAACAGGAAAACAAAGTAAGCCCTACTGTAAAAAATCATTTTTTAGTAAGTGGTGCAGTGGCAAAAGGAAAATATACGCGAAATATTTTCCAGGGCACAGAAGGCAATCAAGGACCTTACCGTTTACAAGGCCCCAACAACGAACTGTTCTTTATTGTATTGGCAGGAACGGAAAGAGTGTATATAGATGGTGAATTATTACAGCGCGGAGAAGACCAGGATTACGTGATTAATTACAACACAGCCGAACTAACGTTTACGCCAAAACGAATGATCACAAAAGACTCCCGCATCCAGGTAGAATTTGGGTACGCGGATAGAAATTATCTTAATTCTCAATTATACGCATTTGACGAAGCTGCTATAGGTAAAAAATTAAAAATAAGATTAGCTGCTTACTCTAATGCTGATGCAAAGAATTCGCCTATTAATCAAACACTAGATCCCAATCAAAAACAGTTTTTGGCCAATATTGGCGATAGCGTACAAAACGCTTTATATCCTTCTCAAACACTGGATACATTTTCAGTAAATAAAATTTTATACAAAAAGATAGATACCGTTTTTAATACTACCCAACACGATTCCATATTTGTATATACTTCGGTGAAAGACGATCCCTTGTACAATCTTGCGTTTACAGAAGTGGGTGTTGGTCGTGGTAATTATGTAGTAGATGAAACCAACGCAGCCAATGGAAAAGTTTTTAAATGGGTTGAGCCGGTAAACAATCAACCGCAGGGTAGCTATGATCCGGTAATATTGCTGGTGGCACCCAAAAAACAGCAATTGGTTAGTATGGGTGTAGATTATGTATTGTCTGATCATACACAGTTAAGTACAGAGCTGGCACTAAGCAATTATAACATCAATAGTTTTTCTTCTAAAGATAAAAGTGACGACAAAGGCTATGCCGCGAAATTTACTATAAACGATGCTCGTTCACTAAAAAAATCAGGAAAAGGATTAAACCTGATGTCGCAATTAAGTTACGAATGGGTACAGAATCGTTTTAAACCCATTGAAAGATTAAGAACAGTTGAGTTTTACCGTCAATGGGGATTGCCGGTAACAACCGGAACCGCTACTGAAAACCTTATAAGACTGAATACCCAGCTCAACACAGCTTCTGGTAATTCTATCCAATATCGTTTTGAAAATTACCGGCGTGATGATGGATATACCGGCATACTCAATAGTATTATCCAGAAAGCCGAATACAGCAACTGGCATCTTAATAACCAGGTAAGTTACACTGCATTTACTGCACAGGACCAGAAAGGCTATTATCTTAAACCTGTAATCGACGTTTCGCGTGATTTTCCAAAGCTTGGTAATCACAGGATTGGTGCTGGATATAGCCTCGAGAGAAATTTTGTAAAATACAAGCAATTCGACTCTTTGAATACTGGGAGCTTTTCATTTGATATCTGGCAGGTATATATCAAATCTCCTTTAAACAAACCTAATAAATGGGGTGTAACATACTTTACCAGAAGTGACAGTTATCCCTTAGCAGGTAAATTATACCGTGCCGACAGAAGTAATAACATTAATGCATACACGGAGTTATTAAAAAACGAAAAACATCAGGTAAGGATCAACTTTACCTACCGAACCCTCGGTGTTATTAATGATAAGATTACAACGCAAAAAGCAGAAGAGAGTATATTGGGCAGAATGGAATACCTGGTGAATGAATGGAAGGGATTGCTGACGGGCAATGTATTATATGAAGTAGGTACCGGGCAGGAGCAGAAAAGAAATTTCACCTATGTAGAAGTACCCGCAGGACAGGGAGAGTATACCTGGATTGACTATAACAGCAACGGAGTGCCGGAACTAAATGAATTTGAAATTGCACAGTTCAAAGACCAGGCAAAATATATCCGCATTTTTACGCCTACCAATGAATTTATAAAAGCAAATTATCTCCAGTTCAATTATAGCTTTATTATTAATCCCCGCTCAGCTATAGATATGAGCAAGGCTAATCATTTCCAGAAATTTCTTACAAGATTATATTTTCAGAGTTCGCTCCAGGTATACAAAAAAGAAATGTCGGATAAGCTGAATTTTAATCCCTTTTCTTCTGCCCTGGCAGATACATCTTTAATAGTATTAAACCAGGTATTCAGCAATTCATTTTCATTCAACCGTTCAAGCAGCATATGGGGCATAGATTTTAACAATATCAGGAACAGCAATAAAGCCTTTTTAACCTACGGATATGAAAGCAGGAAGCTGAATGAATGGAATTTTAAAAGCCGGTGGAATATAAATCGTTCCTTATTGTTAGAGATTTTAGGGAAGCAAGGCGGCAACAGGCTTATAACCCCCAACTTTGATAACAGGAATTACAATATAAGTGCCTATGGCATGGAATCAAGAATCTCATTCATCCGCGGCACAAATTTCAGAGTGCTGCTGGGGTATAAATTCGATGATAAAAAGAATACCGATTCTACTCAAAAAGCTGTTATCAATTCCATAAACAGCGAAGTGAAATATAATATACTTTCCAACACTTCCATTACTGCAAAATTCACCTACAGCCAAATAAAATACAGTGATCCTGGTAATGGAGATGCGCCCAATACATCTGTATCGTACATCATGCTTGATGCCTTATTGCCGGGTAAAAATTTTCTGTGGACATTAGATCTTACAAAACGTTTAACATCTTACCTGGAGCTAAACTTTCAGTATGAAGGAAGAAAAGCAGGTACATCTAATACAGTACATATAGGCAGAGCATCATTAAGAGCGATATTCTAACATAAAAAAAACCGGAGAAAATTCTCCGGCTTCATTATATAATCGAATGATTTTTTAAAGACTATCCGAAAATACCACCTTTCTTCAAGGTTACAGTACCATCGCCAATTTTGAAACCATTCTGGTATACTTCAACTTTATAAGTGCCTGTTTTGTATTTATCAGTTTGTTTAAGATCAAAGCTTACACTTTTACGTTTGCCTTGTTCGTAATCGATAGAGACTTTATTGGTAAATTCTTTATCACCTTCTTCTCTTGTAGTTAATGAACCAGATCCAAGACCTTCTTCTTTAACAACAGCTCCATCAGGATTGGTAACGATCACATACAGATCTTTGGTACCGCTAACTGATAGCCTGTTTTCTACATCAAAAGAAACCCTGAATTTATCAGCTCTTTTTGCTCTTGTTGTTTCAGATTCTTTACCATTTTTCTTTTCGTTGATGGCAGCGATATGAAAATTAGTAGCGTTCAATGTAGAACCAACATCCACTTTACTTGTAAGATCTTTATTTTCGGTTACCTTTTGATTTAAGGTATCAGTTAACTGAGCTTTTTCAGTGGTGAGTGTTTCTTTATCAGCAGTCAACTGCTTATTTTCACCTTGCAATCTTTCGATTTCTTTTACGTACTCTTCAATTTTTCCGTTCAAAGTATTGATAAGATTACGTGCTTCAGCCAAATCTGCTGCACTTGCGTTCTGCTTAGAGATCAAGGTTTTGATCCTTGTTCTCATAGTAGTTACATCTTTATCACGTGTTTTAACAAGGCTGTCAAGCTTTGAATTTTCAGAAGTCATTTTATCTAATCTGATTTCTGCAGCCTGATAGTCAGTCATTAATTGATTTCTTACTGAATCCAAAGAAGCATATTGAACGTCTTTTTGTTGAATTACTTCCTTGGTTTTACTTTTATCGTAAATAATGTAACCCCAGGTTCCAAGCAATGCGGCGATCAGTACACCGTAAATGATGCCACGATTGTCTTTTCTTGGTGGTTGCGAAGAACTTGATGCTGAGGGATAATTAGATGCGCTCATATGTGTTTATTTTTTTGGGTTTTGAACAAATTTTAATGCTATGGTTGTTAATATTAGCTTGTCAAATTTACTAGTAATTGATATAGAAACAGTTCCCGGAACTCCTGATTTTCAACAACTACCGGAGTATTGGAAATCGCTCTGGGAGGACAAGGTTTCCAAAACCATGCCAGAAAATTTTTCCGTTGATGAATGGTACGGCCAAAGAGCAGGAATAATGGCTGAATTTGGTAAAATAATCTGCATCTCTACAGGCTTTTTTTATCAGGAACCAGGGCGCAAGATAAGCTTTAAATTAAAATCATTGTATGGCGATGATGAATCTGTATTGCTGAAAGAATTTACAACGCTGCTGAATAGTTTCACAGAAAAGCGTAAACCCATTGCCATAGCGGGTCACAATGTTAAAGAGTTTGATATTCCGTATATATGCCGCAGAATGATGATTAATGGCATACCCCTGCCGGAACAACTACAATTAAGCGGTAAGAAACCGTGGGAAACAAATCTTGTTGATACGATGGAACTCTGGAAGTTTGGCGACTATAAAAATTATACTTCGTTAAAATTATTGGCAGCCGTACTTGGCATTGAAACACCTAAGGATGATATAGACGGCAGTATGGTAAGCGATGTATATTATAAAGAGCATAATCTGAACCGGATAGTTACCTATTGTCAAAAAGATGTATTGACTGTTGCCAATATTATTTTACGCTTTAAGCAAATGGAGTTGCTTGAAAAAGAAAACGTGCTCATCGCTGCCGATTAGTACATACCATCAATACGCCCGATTTTATTATCTTGCCGCTTTACTATGAGTGCAGAAAAAATTATTGCCGACTGGAAGAAGAAAAGTTTTAAACCTATCTATTGGCTGGAAGGCGAAGAAAGTTTTTATATAGACCAGGTGATCGATTTTGCAGAACATCATCTTTTACCTGAATCTGAGGCAGCTTTTAACCTCTCCGTGTTTTATGGGAAAGATGCAAACTGGACGGAAGTGATCAACGCCTGCCGGCGATACCCCATGTTTGCAGAACGCCAGGTAGTGTTGTTGAAAGAAGCGCAGCAAATGCGCGATGTAGAAAAGCTGGAACCTTATATTGCCAATCCGCTTACATCAACCATATTGGTGGTGGCGCACAAAGAAAAGAAAGTAGATGGTCGCAGTAAACTGGCGAAATACCTGAAACAGAATGCGGTGATGGTTACCACCAAAAAGATGTACGACAGCCAGTTACCTGAATGGACAAACGACCTGGTACAATCAAAAGGATATAGTATTTCGCAAAAAGCGCTGATGCTGTTGGTTGATCATATTGGCAATGACATCAGCCGCATCAACAATGAAATAGATAAACTGTTGTTGAATATTGGCAGCAGAAAAAATATTAGTGAAGAAGATATTGAAGCATATGTAGGTGTAAGCAAGGAATACAATGTTTTTGAGCTGCAGGAAGCATTGCAACGCAAAGATCTTGCAAAAGCCATGCGCATACTCCAGTACTTTGAATCGAACCCCAAAGCGGCTCCAATACAATTGCTGCTGCCTTCGCTGTATAATTTTTTCAGCAAGGTGTACATGCTTTTTTCAGTGCAGGGAGCAGATGATAAAACCGCATCAGCAGCTATTGGCGTTAATCCATTTTTTATGAAGGATTACAAACTCGCTGCCCGCAACTACGGTTACAATGGCACAGAGAATACATTGCTCCTGCTTCATCACTATAATCTCAGAAGTATAGGCATTCACGATGCAGGCACGGAAGATGCTTCGCTGATGAAAGAAATGATAGTGAAGATGATGATGTAAAAAAAATTACCCGTGACACAAATGCCACGGGTATAATCATATTATTAGTCTGGTACTTAATTATTGTTGAGGAGGCGGAGGAGGAAGTTCCACTTTATTTTCAGGATGCGCTTTTCCATTATGACAGGTAATGCAGGTAACAGCCTGAGCTGCATTGGCGTCTGAGTTGTTAAAATTGAAATATTTTTTATTGATCTTCGCGGTCATTTTCATCATGCTGCGGGCTGCACCTTTTTCAGGTTTTTCATCACTTGAAAAATCAAGTTTCTTATCATCCGTTTTTGATTGGGCGTGACAGAAATTACATTTAACACCCAAAGAAACATTGAACTTCTTCATTATATTCATCAACTCCTCGTGGTCAATATTTTTGGGTAATACTTTAAGATTTGGCTTTGGATGATCCTGTGTAGTAGCGGAGATGCCAACGATCAGGATAAGGAGCAGAGATATCCCTGCAAAAAATTTTCTTTTGTGCATTTGAAACATACGAAGTGGAATTTGAATGTTAAAATATAAATTTCTTCTTTACAAGCCAATTTTATTTTTTTGCGGTTGCATTAAAACATTATTTATGGTGAAGGAAAAGATATTAGTTATAGGCGCATCAGGACAGATAGGTGTAGAGTTAACGCTGGCTTTGAGAAAAATATACGGAGATGCACAGGTGGTAGCTTCAGACCTTAGAGAAGAAAATAGTTTATTGAAAGGAACGGGACCTTATGTGTCGCTGGATGTAATGAACAAGGAAATGCTGCATGTGCAAGTAATTCGCCAAAACTTTACACAGATATACCTGCTTGCAGCTATACTCTCTGCAACGGGCGAGAAAAACCCCGGGCTGGCATGGCATCTTAACACACAAAGTCTGCTGAACGTACTGGATATTGCCAGGGAAGAACAGATACAAAAAGTATATTGGCCAAGCAGTATAGCAGTGTTCGGGCCAACTTCTCCCAAACAAAATTGTCCGCAGCAAACCATTATTGAACCAACCACTGTATATGGCATCAGTAAGTATGCCGGTGAGTTCTGGTGCAAATATTATCATCAGCGTTTTGGCGTTGACGTAAGAAGCCTTCGTTATCCTGGTTTGATCAGTTATAAATCTGCACCGGGTGGTGGCACAACCGATTATGCCGTGGAGATCTTTCACAGCGCGATAGAAGAAAAAAAATATACCAGCTTTCTTTCACAGGATACTTATTTGCCTATGATGTATATGCCGGATGCTATAAGAGCCACCATAGAATTAATGGAAGCCGATGCGCACAAGGTTTCTATACGCACTTCCTACAATATATCCGGCATCAGTTTTTCACCAAAAGATATTGCAGCAGAAATAAAAAATCACATTCCTGGATTTGCTATAGATTACAAACCCGATTACAGGCAACAGATTGCAGATAGCTGGCCACAAAGCATTGATGACAGCGTGGCAAGAAACGATTGGGGATGGAAAAATGAATACGATCTGGCAGGCATTACCAGTGATATGTTAAACAACCTTCAGCCTTGACTGCGGTGAAAGTGTTGTTTGAGTAGGATGAAACATTTTGTAATTACATCATTCAAACGCTTGCATATGAAAAAAGCATTCTTCATCCTTCTTCCATGCCTTTGTTTTTCTATAGCAATTTTCGCGCAAAGCGATAATGCTGAAACTAAAAAAATCGCCATCTTTTGTAAAGTCTGGGGATTTCTTAAATATTATCATCCTGCCGTTGCAAGCGGCAGGCTAGATTGGGATAAAGCATTTGTCACGCGAATTGATTCGCTTCCTGCATACAACTCAAAAAAGTCTTTAAGTAATTTTTTTGTTGAATGGATCAATAGCCTCGAAAAACCTGCTCCTTGCAAAAAGTGCCAGGCCCCTGTGGCAGACAGTTTACAATTCAACCTGAATAATGATTGGCTGAAAGATACTTCGTTATTTAGCAGCGAACTTATCAGCCAGTTTCAATACATAATCGATAACAGGAATATAGGTGATAACTATTACGTAAGCGCTGCAAAGTTCGTAGGCAATACAGTGTATGATAATGAAAACCCATACAAAGACTCCACATTTCCTTCACCACAGTTAAGACTGCTTGGGCTTTCGAGATATTGGAATATCATCAACTATTTTTTCCCCTATAAATATGTAATTGGAGAAAACTGGGATGATGTGCTGAAAGAAATGATTCCGAAATTCAGGCATGCAGAAAACACAACTGCTTATCATCTCGCCATTGTTGAGTTAGTTGCTAAAACCAATGACAGTCATGCCGGAATTTTTACTCCTTATGTTAGCCAGTATTTCGGATTGATGTCGGTTCCCTTTCAAACAAAAATTGTTGACGACAAGGCAATTGTTGTTAAGCTTTACAATGATTCACTTTGCAAAGCAGATGATATACGTTTGGGCGATGTGTTTTCATTGATAAATGGTATAAGCATAAGAGAAATGCTGGATAAACAATCAAAATATACCAGCGCATCTAACCAGGCGGTTAAGTACAGGAATGAAAGCTGGACGATTTTCAATGGAAAAACCGATTCTGTGCGTCTGCAATTTGAAAGAGATAGCATAGTTGCTTCTAAAACAATTAAACGCTATCCGCGTGCCGATTTAACGGTTACGTGGAATGCAGGCAGCGACACAGTTAGCATCCTCAATGATAATATTGGTTATGTAAACATGGGATTACTGGAACAATCACAAGTAGAAAGTATGATCAAGAAATTACAAAACACAAAAGCCATCATATTTGATGTGAGAAACTATCCCCAGGGAACGATGTATAAAATAGCGGAATTTTTAAATAAGGATAGCAAGCCTTTTGTAAAAATTACCACACCCGATTTATCTTATCCAGGAATATTCAATTATAGTAAAGCGCTTGCGTGTGGAAAAAAGAACAATAAAAATTACTATAAAGGCAAAGTGGTACTGTTGTTTAATGAGCTAACACAAAGCCATGCAGAATTTACACTCATGGCATTGCAAACAGCACCTGATGTAATTGGCATTGGCAGCCAGACGGCGGGAGCAGACGGCAATGTTTCACTAATAACATTTCCCGGAGATTATCAGACTTATATGACGGGAATTGGCGTGTATTATCCTGATGGAAGACCAACGCAGCGGGTGGGCATAGTGCCCGATATTGTAGTGACACCTACTATCCAGGGAATCAGGGCAGGCAAAGATGAGCTATTAGATAAAGCATTACAAGTGATTCATTCAAAGTAAATCTTTTCTATTATAAAGATGAGTTTCGAAAATTATTCTATACATCTTGCTCCCACATTTGTTTACATTTCTACATCATTAATGCGTTAAAGCCTTTAATTCAAAACCCGTTATTTTTGCAGCCATTATGATAAGAATAGTATTGATTTCCGTAGCCCTGTTGGTTTACCATTTTACAAATGCTCAACAACATCAGTCGCTACCACCCGGCATGTGGCGGGGCGTATTGCAAAGAAGCGACGGAAAAGAAATTGCCTTCAATTTTGAATCGAAAGAACAAGCCGGGAAAACTAAAATATATGTATTGAATGCAGCAGAGCGGTTAGCCGTTGATGATATCCGCTATGAAGGAGATTCCATCATTATCAAACTTCCATTTTTTGACTCGCAGTTCCGGGCAGTACTGGTAAATAAAAAACAATTACAGGGGTTTTGGACAAAAAGGCTTGCTGAAAGGGATGTGGTGTTATCCTTCACTGCTACACACAATGAATCTTTCCGGTATAATACAACACAGGCAAAACCATCCAGGCAGATCACAGGCAGATGGAAGGCTGATTTTACGGATACTATTACCCATCGCAGTCTCTTACACATAGGCGTATTTGAACAAAAAGGTAGCCGTTTAACCGGATCGTTTCTTACAGCGAGTGGCGATTACCGTTACCTTCAGGGTATTGTAGATGGCGATTCTTTAAAACTATCCGGTTTTGATGGTGGTTTTGCATTATTGTTTACTGCAAAAATTGACAATGACAGTACTATCAGCGGTGGCAGGTATTATTCTGGTGCGGGTGCAGCGCCACAGGTATGGACAGCACAAAAAAATAAATATGTGCAACTGCCGGATTCTGCGGTTTCAGGAAAATTAAAAGCCGGTGCTTCTCCTAAGGTTGATTTTACTTTTAATGATGCGGATGGCAAACCGGTTTCTTTCAGCGACAAAAAGTTTAAAGGTAAAGTGGTGATATTGCAGATCCTTGGAAGCTGGTGCCCCAACTGTATGGATGAGTCTACTTTTATGGGTGAAGTATATCGTTCATACAAAGCCAAAGGAGTTGAAATTATTGGTTTGGCATACGAGCGTACAACAGATGTAGCAAGATCGCAGGCAGCAGTTAAAAATTTTATGAAACGGCTGAATGTAGCATACCCTGTTTTAATTCCAGCTGTTGCAGTGGGAGATCCTCAACGCTCTGAAAAAACACTTCCCCAACTGGAACGTATACCTGCTTTTCCCACTACCATTTTTGTAGACCGCAAAGGCGAGATCCAAAAGATACACTCCGGGTTCAGCGGACCTGCTACCGGAGCAGCAGATTATGAAGAACAAAAAAAGGAATATTACCAGATCATCAATGATCTGTTGGCAAGATAGTTACCGGCTTGCCACATATATCAGCACACAAATAATAACAGTAAGAAGCATTACCAATAATGGATAATAGCGTTCCCAATCCTGCTTCTTTTTGACGTTCTTTATAAAATCTTCAATTTCTTTTGCGGTATTATTGTCAACCGTAAGTTGCTTTAATAAGCCGGCGATCGTTTCTGCTTGCTTATATCGTAACCTCGAAGAAGCAAGCAATAATTGCTGAATTATCTTTTTATTGATTGATTGATCATTTACATGAAGTAGCAGTGTGATATTATGGTCGGAAAGAACATTTTTTACACGCTGATAAATATTTTCTTTATTCATTCTGAATGCATCCATTGCACCCACGTAATGATGAAGTTTTTCACTATCGCTGAGAATAGATTCAGGCGTATGGCTTAGTGTTTGAGATATATCTACACCCGGAAAATGCATCTTCCATTCCTGCAGGTATACTGATCTTTTTGTTGGGTCAGATAAAACTTCATAAGCTTCCTGCAGTTCCCTGAATTGAGCTTCCGCCAAAGCGTTTCCCTGGTTTATATCAGGGTGATACTGCATCGCCAGCCTCCTGAACTTTTTTTTAATATCAGTAGCCGAAGCATTGGCAGGAAGACCGAGTGTTTTATAATAATTTTTAAAAGACTGCATATAATCCAGCAGCAAATATCAGGCAAACCCTTCAATTAAAAGATTGAGATATTCATCTCAAATTTTATCGATGACAAAATTTATCACGTTACAAAATTAAACACCAGTATCCGCACAAGTCACCTCCTTTTACGTGGGTTTTGCAATGAAGCTCATTAAAGGGAAGGCAGAGTAAAATTCTTCAGTTGACAGAACTCCTCAAAGTAAAAGGCAGTGACGGTGTGGATACGAAGCCAGCCGGCTTGAGGCAAACAACAATTTAAAGTCGCAAGCGGCTAACTATAAAAATAATGGTATGTGCCATCTCAAAGAACACTAAGAAAAGTTAGTTTGAATACCGCCGGAGATTCAGATACAACACAGAATTTACATTAAAAAAATTGTTTACAATTACTAAACAACTAATTTTAGCGCATGAAAGATTCATTTCACCGTACAGAAGGAGATATTAACCTCTCAGATGCCAGGAAAGAATGGTATGCAGTGATTAATAATGCGGAAACAACCCAATACCTGGATGCCGATGCCAGATATTTTTTGCATCAATCGATGTCAACCCCTTGCCTGGACGTATTACAGTCATGTCATGATATTTACATTACCGATCTGAGTGGCAAAAGC
This sequence comes from Agriterribacter sp., assembly GCA_047600465.1. Classification (GTDB taxonomy): domain Bacteria; phylum Bacteroidota; class Bacteroidia; order Chitinophagales; family Chitinophagaceae; genus Agriterribacter. Next base: position 1,064,678 of record JASGKU010000001.1, on the reverse strand, counting down.
TATATGGATTTTCATGGGAATAATGTACACCAGGTTGGTTATGGTAATCCCTTTGTGATGGAAAAGGTGAAAGCGCAAATGGATATATTGCCGTTTAGCCCCCGCCGTTATACCAATATTCCTGCCATAGAATTAGCCCAACAGCTCGCATCGCTGTTTCCCGGAGATCTTAACAGGGTGTTGTTTGCACCAGGTGGTACATCTGCTATCGGCATGGCGCTGAAATTAGCGAGGATAGTTACAGGCAGGCATAAAATAGTGTCGTTGTGGGATTCCTTTCACGGCGCATCCATGGACGCTATTGCTGCCGGTGGAGAACAGGTTTTCCGCAAAGGAATGGGACCATTAATGCCAGGCGTTGAACGCATACCGCCTCCCACTACTTACCGTGGTATATTCGGGCACGATGGCAACGATGTTGCATACGCAGAATACCTTGAATACATAATAGAAAAAGAAGGCGAGATTGGTGCGTTTATAGCAGAAACCGTTCGTAATACAGATGTGCAGATCCCTTCAAAAGCCTATTGGAAAAAAATAAGAGAAATATGTACACGGCACGGTGTTTTATTGATTTTAGATGAGATACCTATTGCGTTTGGCAGAACGGGAAAAATGTTTGCATTTGAACATTATGATATAGAGCCTGATATTGTATGTATTGGAAAAGGGCTGGGCGCAGGTGTAATGCCCATTGCGGCTATGGTTACCCGTGATGCATATAATGTAGCATCAGATGTTTCACTCGGGCATTACACACATGAGAAGAGTCCATTGGGTAGCGTTGCCGCTAAAGCAATGCTTGATTATATCGCTCAACATAAAATACTGGATAAAGTAAACGATGATGCCAACTTTATGCAAACAGCATTAAATCGCCTTAAAGAAAAATACCCGCTCATTGGCGATATAAGAGGCATAGGTTTACTTTGGGGAATAGAACTGGTTACCGATAGAGGAACCAAAGAAAAGGCTATCGAACAATCAGAGTATATCTTATACGAATGTCTTAAAAACGGGTTGAGCTTTAAAATTTCACAAGGCAACGTATTGCAGCTTTCACCACCACTTATCATCAGCAGGGACCAATTGAAGCAGGCACTTTCTATAGTGGAAAATGCTATTGCAAAATTCTCATAAATAATACGGGGCGTTAATATTTTCTGCCGTACGCACTTTTCAGTGCCAGAAAATACCAACGCCCCGCGATATCTATAAAATCCCGGAAGTATTATTTCTTCCCACCAAGTATATAACCTACAGACAATCCTACCAATCTTGTATGATATTTTTGATTGGCAGTACTATAACCGGCAATATTGCTAAGTCCTTGTGTGTAATTAGCACCGATCAGTATTCCGTTGCTGAATTTATATCCCAACGTTGCATTAGCGCCTAATTCAAAACGCTTAAGCATCGATGCATCATCACCTCCTTCAACTGTTTCTTTCTTATACATATCCTGGCTGTCTTGTCCATCAGTTTTGCTTTTTGCAGATAATCCATAAGAAAAATTAGGACCTACACCTGCAAAGAATCCACCACTCTTAAATAAGAAATTCACTGGCACATCCAGTGCATATATGTTCAACTTTGATTGAGAACTGACTGCAGCGCTTTTTGAATTAAAAAGCAATTGCGGTTGAACAGAAAATTGTTTTGACAGGGAGATATCGGCGAGTCCTCCAACATGAAAACCTACACCGGAGAGTTCCTGGCGGCTCCATTCTCCGTTACTGGTTGACTTTACACCGAAACTGTTTTGCTGGATACCAGCCTTAATACCAAATTGCACATTCTGAGCTTTCACTGTAGCGCAGCCTATAGCAAGCGCTGTAAACATTACAAATGTTTTTTTCATTGATTTGGGTTTTAATGATTGTGTCTATGTCATATTTTTTTGACACAGCAGCTTAAACGGTTATGCATAACCGTAATTGTATACAACTGCTTAACTGCCATGCCTATTTATCATCCATCAAATAAAGCAAGGCTTAACTCACAAACTTTTTGTTATTTCGTAGTGCGTATTAAAAATTGACTATATACTTCATGCATCCGGCAAAACGCCATCTATATAAACCAATCATCATTGCTACCATTTGTTTATTTGTGCAAACTGTAAGTGCACAACATTTTCTTCCTCCATCAGACGTATACAGACAAGACAGATTAAAGAAAGTAGTTATTACCGAAGCTGCTGTCACCACTGCGTTGAGCGTTGGGCTGTATTACTTGTGGTATAAAAAATTTCCACGCAGCAAATTCCATTTCTTTAACGATAATAGAGAATGGCTACAGATGGATAAGATCGGGCATGCAACAACCGCTTATAATGTTGGCGTGCTGCAATATGATATGATGCGATGGTGTGGCGTTAAAAAAAATGATGCAATCATTATCGGCTCTGCTACTGCCCTGGGTGGATTAACTATTATTGAATTGCTCGACGGCTTTTCAAATCACTGGGGATTTTCAAAAGGAGATATGCTGGCAAATCTTGTAGGAACTGCCATATTCGCATCGCAACAACGGTGGTGGAACCAGCAAAGGATCAGCATGAAATTTTCGGCGCACCTTTCTCCTTATGCACAATATCATCCGGGCGAATTGGGCAATAATTTTTTTTCCCGCATATTGAAAGATTATAATGGTCAGAGCTATTGGTTATCGTTTAATATAAAATCTTTTTTGCCTTCTTCTTCAAACTTCCCTGCATGGCCTGCGCTTGCTTTTGGCTACGGTGCAGACGGCATGACCGGTGGTCATCAAAATCCATCCTTAGTTAATGGAAAGACTATCCCTTCATTTGAACGTACACGTCGTTTTATGATCTCACCTGATGCTGATCTTTTCCGTGTTCGTTCCGTTGCTCCTGTAGATGCGCTTACTTATATTACTAAACCTTTTAAATTCCCGGCTCCTACCCTCGAAATTAATTCTAAAGGCAAGTTTAAGTTTTACGGTTTATATCGTTGATTGCATTTTCAATTTAACAAGGCAAAACATTTTCTGCATTGCATTTTATTTTATGTCCCAGTGTTCCTACCGGAACAAAGCTTTTGAATTGCTATTTGGTTAACAATGTCGTTTACTTAAGAAAAATAAATGCATCATCCGGTGAGCAATGAGGCTTATGATATTGTAAGACCCTTTCCAGGCATTCCGAAAATTTCGTGCCTACGGCACTTTCCCATTTTATTTTGCTTATATCCTCCAAAATACCACCTCTACGAGGCTTGACTGTTCCTTTGATTCTGACAGGCTAGTTTTTTAAACCATGTGTGAAGCATAACTGAAGATGGCGAATAAGCTCCTTGGGAGCGACATATTGGTAAACATAAATGCCAAAAGATATTGAGTGCCGTAGGCACGACATTTTCTATCAAAATAAAAGAACAGCTTAAGGAAGCGAAATATGGGATTCATCCTTTCATTGGATCAAACTACCCGGTTTCGGCTTTTACAGTATCTTTGCACTCTTATGTCGGTTTCAAAAACTGTGGCTTTTCATACATTAGGTTGTAAGCTCAATTTCTCCGAAACTTCCACACTATCCCGCATGCTTGAAAGTGAGGGATTTGAGAAACGGGAATTTGAGGATATAGCTGATGTATATGTGATCAACACCTGTTCCGTTACTGATAATGCAGATAAAGAATGCCGTCACCTGGTAAGGCGTATACAACGCAAATCGCCGGAAAGCCTGGTAGTAATTACAGGTTGCTACGCTCAATTAAAACCAAAAGAAATAGCGGAGATTGAAGGGGTAGATCTTGTATTAGGCGCTGCTGAAAAATTTAATATCGCTACGCATCTCCGTGAATTATCCAAAGGAGACTCCACCAAAATTTCTAGTTGTGATATTGAAGAGGTAAACACGTTCACCAGTTCTTATTCTCTCAACGACAGAACCCGTACTTTTTTAAAAGTGCAGGATGGTTGTGATTATAATTGTGCTTTTTGCACTATTCCGTTAGCAAGAGGAAAAAGCCGGAGCGATACCATTGCGAACGTAGTAGCTAATGCCAAACAACTGGCACAGAAAGATGTAAAGGAAATTATATTAACCGGTGTAAACCTTGGCGATTTTGGTGTAAATGAATTGGCTACTTCAGGAATAAAGAGAAGTGAGAACTTTTTTGAACTGCTGAAGCAACTGGATGAGGTAGAAGGAATAGATCGTTACAGGATTTCATCGATAGAACCTAACCTGCTTTCTAATGATATAATATCGTTTGTGGCAGAAAGTAAAAAAATAATGCCGCATTTTCATATTCCATTGCAAAGCGGAAGCAACCGCATTTTAGGTTTAATGAGGCGCAGGTATAAGCGGGAGCTATATGCTGAAAGGGTGGCGGCAATAAAACAACTGATGCCCCACTGTTGTATAGGAGCAGATGTGATTGTTGGTTTTCCGGGTGAAACAGAAGAGGATTTCAAAACAACTTTTGATTTTTTACATACGCTGGATATCTCTTACCTTCACGTATTCACTTATTCAGAAAGAGACGACACCGCGGCACTTGCCATAAAACCTGTTGTGCCGGTTAATACAAGACATGCAAGGAATAAAACCCTTCGCAACCTGTCTTACATGAAAATGCAATATTTTACCAGCCAGCACACAGGCCAAATCAGGAAAGTATTGTTTGAAAAAATGGACAAAAACGGGATGATGGAAGGATATACAGATAATTATATCAAGGTAGCCATCCCTCATCGCAAGGAGTTCGTAAATACTATTACCGACTGGATAATTTAATAGTCAATCTTTAACATATTTTGTGTTAACATTGCTATGATTCATCATTGAGAAAACGGTCCAACCGAAAGAGGAGTTATACAGATGAAAAAATTTCAGGCAACCATTAAGTTCACTATGGACGATGAGTTTATGTCGCTGATTCCCAAACACCGCGAATACATTAATACATTGATTGAAAGCAATGTGATTGACCAGTATGTAGTAACCATGGAATCTCAAAAAATCTGGATCACATTTTCCGCCAAAAATAAACGCGAAGTAAAAAAACATCTCGGCGGTTCTCCCTTATTTAAATACTGGACTTTTGAAATAGAAGAGCTGGTGGTGGTAGACGGGCAATTGCATCGTTTACCAGCAGTGCAGCTTAACTAAGTGAATGGTGAATAGTCAATAGTGAAGGGCTGATGGTCTGACCTTCGGTGCCGACCATCAGATAAACTTCAAACAAAAACTATAAACTAAAAACCTGGAAAATCTACAATCATTGTAAATCTTCCAGGTTTTGTAATATACAAAGGTTCTATTTCTTCACTATTGACCATTCACCCTCAACCCTTCACCTTCTACCTCACTAAATGTCTATCGCCTCGCCATAAGCCGCTGCTGTAGCTTCTTTTACGCCCTCACTAATGGTGGGGTGTGGATGTGATGCATTCAATACTTCGTGATAAGTTGTTTCCAGTTTACGTGCTACTGATACTTCCGCAATGTTTTCGGTAACATTATATCCTATCATATGCGCTCCTAAAAATTCACCGTATTTAGCATCGTATATTACTTTCACAAAACCTTCTGTAGCACCGGCTGCACTTGCTTTACCAGATGCCATAAAAGGAAACTTACCAACTTTTACTTCGTATCCTGCATCTTTAGCTGCTTTTTCTGTGTAACCGATGGAAGCAACTTCAGGCGTACAATATGTACAACCAGGAATATTGTTGTAATCAATAGTATCGGGCAAATGGGCGAATTTCTTTTCATTATAACCTATATGTTCTGCAGCAATGATTCCTTCTTTGCTGGCAACATGCGCAAGCGCCTGACCCGGAGTACAATCGCCTATAGCATAAATACCGGTTACATTTGTTTGCTGGTATTTATCTACGGTAATCTTTCCTTTTTCTGTTTTGATACCGGTTTGCTCTAAACCAATGTTTTCAATATTGGCAACGATACCTGCAGCACTTAATACGATATCTGCTTCAAGTGTTATTTCGCCATTTGCTGTTTTTACTTTTGCCTTTACACCTGCACCAGCAATATCAACACTGGTTACTTCTGCGCTGGTATAAATATCAATGCCTTGTTTTTTGTATTGTTTTTCCAGTTCTTTTGAAATTTCTTCGTCTTCAACCGGAACAATTCTCGGCAAAAACTCAACAATAGTAACTTTTGTTCCCATGCTGTTATAAAAATAAGCGAACTCCACTCCTATCGCACCACTCCCTACCACAATCATGCTCTTTGGTTGCTGTGGTAATACCATTGCTTCCCTGTAACCAATTACTTTCTTGCCATCAATGGGCAAGCTGGGTAACTGGCGTGAACGTGCACCTGTTGCTATAACAATATTCTTGGCTTCTACTATCTGCGATTTACCATCAGCGCCTGTAACTTCAATCTGTCCTTTACCTTTCACCTTTCCATACCCCATTATCACGTCAATCTTATTCTTCTTCATCAAAAACTGAACGCCTTTGCTCATTTTATCTGCCACACCGCGACTGCGTTTAATAACCGCTTCAAAATTCTGCTGCACGCCTGATACATCAATACCATAATCTTTACTGTGCTTCATTGATTCATATACCTGTGCGCTTTTTAATAACGCCTTTGTTGGAATACATCCCCAGTTAAGACAAATACCGCCTAAACTTTCTTTTTCAATGATTGCAACTTTAAAACCCAACTGAGAAGCTCTGATTGCCGCCGGATAACCACCGGGACCACTGCCTAAAACTATTACATCGTATGCCATAACAGACTTATGTTTTTAAGGATGACATCAGGCTTAAAGCCCGAAAGGATTTGCGAAATTACTTGCAAAACAGCAAATAGCAAAACACAGGTTTGAATGCATGACATACGGGTGTTATCAATGTTTTTGTCAGTATTTATAAAATATAATATCCTTTGCTTGGCGCTTTTGCAGGAATATTTTCGCCCTGTAAAATCTGTAACAGGTTCCGTTCAATATTACGTGCAATGGAAAACATAGGCGTATCGGTAGGCTTGTTCTCAAATGGATCCTGCAGGTGTACTGCCATCCTTTCAATCAACAGAAAAAAGGAAGCAAGTATGGTAACCAACGGTATCTCCACCAACCCTACATATTCAATAACACCAAAAGGGAGTAACAGAATAAAAAAGTACAACGCAAAATGAATGTACAAACTATAGGTAGTAGGAAAAATGGTGTTTTTTATACGCTCACATTTACCCATTGAATCGCATAGCCTTGTAAGTGTTCTGTCGAGCTCTACCTGCTGAAACTCATTGATCCATCCTTCTTCAACAGCCATTTTTATATCTTTTGCATGAAGATTGATCAATGCATAAGGTATACTGTCATGTGTACTTACAAAGTTTAATTCTTTTTTAGACACTAGTCTTTCCAAACCTTCCAGCGGATTAAGATTGCGGAGCGACTGACCCAAACTATAGCACCATGCAACCTGACGGTTGATTATTCTACGCTGAAAGGCAGAACGTTCATCATTATCATACGGCGTATGTACAAAACACAATAACTGCCGCGCAAATGTTCGCGAATCATTAACGATAGCACCCCATATAATACGTGCTTCCCACCACCTGTCGTATGCCTGGTTGCTCCTGAATGCAAGCAGCAACGATATAATGGTTCCTAAAATAGTAGGTATGCCTAACGGGATGGAAATATGCTTGAGGTTATAATGCTCTGTTATAAACCAGACCAATATGGTATAAGCGCAAATAAAAATTATTTCAAATTTTATTTTATGCAGAATATAGCCAATAGGTATTTTGCCTTTCAGTAACATGATTAAATATGTTGATTAAAAAAATCGAAATTGAATACGTTATTTTTTCACCAGCACCAGCGAACTGTCAGACTGTACCAGTATATCCTGCAGGAATGACTCCTTTAAAAAATAGCGTGAAACATTATTGAGTCTGCGTATGATAACCTGGTTGCTGCTTAAATTTTCCTGTAATCCATTCAACATATTATCTACGGCACTAAACTGATGTAAAATGCTTTGAGAAGTTGCTTTTTCGGCAAAACGAAATTTTTTATGTGCAGATACCTCCACTTCTGCCTGTCCTTTTTCATCAGATACATACATCAATTCACAATTGCAGCGGCGAACCATTCTGAAAAGATTCAGCCGCGCTGTTGCAGTATTATCAGCCTCCTGCTGTGGTTTTTGGTACACCACCAGATTTGCTTTGCGGTAATCGAGGTAATTTCTGAATACTACCGGGGAATCTCCGTATAAATGATCCTTACTCAGGGTGAAATATTCGTTGCTCAAAGCATTGGCTTCTTTCATAAAATTATTTACGTCCTGCACAACCTGGTTGTTGTGAGGCGTGTATTCAGAAAGCGTAAGCAGATCATTGTAATTGTTGGGCAATGGTCGTATTTCCAGCAACACACAATGGATGGGTTCTTCTTTATACAAAGCAATGAGGGTTTTGATAACCTTTATATCAATAAGATTCGACTTAAAAGGAATAATTACTGTTTTCATTTGTTTGAATATTTGATGAAACAAAAAATTTACAGTACGAAATTATTCCCGCAACATTAGGAGGAGATAATGAACAGATTAAAATGAGATTAGAATGTTATAAGAGAAATTTTAATGGCGGTTTTATGCAATAAACGGCAGAAAAACACGCACCGTGGTTCCTAAATTTTCTATAGAGGTATACTCAAAATCGCCCCGGTGAAGCCTGATAATTTTTTGCGCCAGCGGAAGCCCTACGCCATAACCCTTAAAAGGTCCGGTATTGGATGCCCTGAAAAAAGGATCAAAAATATATTTTAGTTCTGCTGCAGGAATGCCTATCCCTGCATCTGCTATGGTGATGATGCAGTTTTCCTTATCGGTAGAAAGTGAAACCGTTACTTTTCGCCCTGAAGAGTATTTGCAGGCATTCTGAATAATATTAGCCAGCGCAAGTTTAAGCAGGTTAGCATTGCCTGATATTGTTATTCTGTCTTCGGCATCAGGCAATTGGCTCAGATCAATTTGTATCAAATTACCGGGGCCAGAAAAATCAATTAATCTTTTTACAGAAAAAAGCAATTCGTCTATCCGCAATTCGTGCATAAAAGGCTCTTTGCTGTTGTAACCTGCCTGTGCCAATTCCAGCAAACTACTGGTATGATGTTCTAATTGTTCCGCCTCCCTGCTTATTACCTGTAATGCTCTTTCATACTCAGCCTGCGTTCTGGGTTTGATCAATGCCAGCTCCGCCTCACCTATAATAGCAGTGAGCGGTGTTCTTAATTCGTGCGCTGCTTTATTCAAAAAATTACTCTGCGTTTCAAAAGAAGTTTCCAGGCGGTCGAGCATATCATTAAAGGTTTGCGTTAATGCCGCCGTTTCATCTTTACCTTTTGGTGGTTGTAAACGAAGATGAAGATTGGATGCTGTTATTTTCTGCGCATTCAAAATAATATGCCTTATAGGACTTACCACCTGCCTTGCAAGCAAAAGACTGATAATAAAAACCACTATTACCGATACCAAAAAACCGAGCAACAGGTTTTTCTGCAATTCGGTTAATAATGCAGCGCCCTGCTGGTTATAGGCAGATAATAATACTGCATAAGACCTGTTGTCGTGTTGATACAGGGTGGCAAGAAAATAATTATTTATTTTTCGAATAGTAATGAGTTTTTGGTTGGGAAGATTTTGCAATGAAGCAGTGGTTATGCCAAACCCCATAGAATCAATTACTGTTTGATTGAGCGGCAGCAGCAGAATTGTTTCCTTTTCTTCAGGAAGCCGTTGCAGGTGTTTCTCACGGATATCATTATAAAAAGCCATATTGTGATCACCCGCTTCAAAATTAGCGATAGCAGCCACACCGGCTCTTGTTTGCATCCGTTGAAAAAAATCCCGTTCAATGTACTGCTGTGTAAAAAAGTAAATGAGCACACTCAGCAATAGTGTAATGATAGCCGTGAGTGAAGTAAACAGGGTTGTTATTTTATTACTTATTGTCATCCTTGTTCACCTTTAGCATGTAACCCATACCCACCATTGTTTGTATCAGTTTCGGTTCAAAATTTTTATCTATTTTTTTGCGGAGGTAGTTTACATATACATCCACCACATTAGTACCAAGGTTAAAATTAATATCCCATACGTGCTCCAGTATTTCCATACGCGATAAAACCCTGTTGGCATTGCGGATAAAAAATTCCAGCAGTTTATATTCCGTAGCGGTAAGAACAATGGGCACACCGTTTCTGCTCACCGCCTTGGTTTTTATATCCAACTGAAGATTACCTACTTCGTATAGTTGCTCATTCACCACGCTGCTTTTCCGGCGGTTTAACGCTCTTACCCTTGCAAACAATTCTGTTAGCTTAAAAGGTTTGGTAAGATAATCATCGGCGCCATTGTCAAGCCCTGTAATAATATTCTCCGTACTGCCCAGCGCGGTAAGCATTAGTACAGGTGTGTGAATCGAATCATTTCTCAGATGCCTGCATACTTCAATCCCATTCATACCCGGCAACATGATATCCAATAGTATCACATCAAAGCTGTGCTCCTGTGCCATACGCAAACCGGTATTGCCATCCATTGCTACACTTACATCAATGCCTTTTTCTGAAAACCCTCTTTTAATAAGGGAAATAACCGACGCTTCATCTTCAACCAATAATATATTCATGCACACTTATTATTATGTGAAATGCTTAAATATCGTAAGCAAGCTGTTAAGAAAAACAAAAAAGATAGGTTTGAGAAAAGGGGAAAACAAAAGTATGCAATTCTGTCTCACTATTGTATTCCCTAGCGCTGGTCTTGTAGGATAGCTTCAAAGCAAGGCCAGACCAGTGTTTTGGCGTTACTTGTTTAGAATGTTAGAATAAGTAAATGATTAGGCACAACTTTTTCCGTCTGATGTGGGAGGTCTAACTAAACACAGCGTCGTTGCTACAAAACTTGCACCAGTGCGTAGATAGCGAAAATAAAAAAGTCCCAGCATAACTGAGGCCTTTGTTGCGAGGGGAAGGATCGAACTTCCGTCCGCCGCGGCGGATATGAGCCCGATGACACTCACCAAAATAAAATAAAAAAGCCCCAGCATAGCTGAGGCTCTTTTGTTGCGAGGGGAAGGATCGAACTTCCGACCTTCGGGTTATGAGCCCGACGAGCTACCGCTGCTCTACCTCGCGATGTAGTATTTTAATGCGGTATAATTTTAATTTAGAACTGCTGCTTGTGTGTTATCCTGATGATACTCCCTCAAGCGGAGCGCAAAGGTAAGCGTCTGCATTTTATCAGCCAAACAAATTTTGTTTAGTTTACCTTTGCCGAAATTTTTCTCCCGCTGGGGAATAGTATGAAGGTAGGATTTGTAAATATTTTTGGTAAACCAAACGCCGGTAAGAGCACTTTACTGAATGCACTTATCGGCGAAAAGTTGGCCATTGTATCATCCAAGGTTCAAACGACCCGCCATCGCATCAAAGGTTTTTTAAACAGTGCTGATTACCAGGTTATTTTTTCTGATACGCCCGGCATTATTGAACCCAAATACAAACTGCATGAAAAAATGATGCAGTCTGTAAAAGGAAGCCTGGAAGATGCGGATGTAGCGCTGTTGATAGTAGATGTAAAAGACAACCTGCAAGAAGTGGATGCTATCTTTTCCGGGCTGCGATTGAAAGTTCCGGCGATAGTGGTAGTAAATAAAACAGATAAGTCTAACCCGGAAAGAATAAAAGAAGTTGTAGATTTTTTTAAAGCTCAATCTTATTGCAAAAAAGCAATAGCCATTTCAGCACTACAGAAAACAAATACGGATGTGTTGCTGAAAACCATTTTAGAATTTCTGCCCGAAGGCGATCCTTATTACAATGAAGATGATCTTACGGATTTGCCTACCCGCTTTTTTGTAGGCGAAATAGTGCGGGAAAAAATCTTTGAATTGTTTGATGAAGAGATCCCTTATCATACCACCGTGCTGGTAAATGAGTTCAAAGAAAAAACAGGATTGATAAAAATAACAGCAGAAATTATAGTACACCGGGAATCGCAAAAAGCCATTATACTGGGCGAAAGAGGTAAAATGATCAAACAGATCGGCACCAGTGCAAGACAGGAAATAGAACAGTTTTTACAAAGCAAGATCTTTCTTGAACTGTTTGTAAAAGTGCGACCCAAGTGGAGAGATAATGATGTGCATTTAAAAGAATACGGATACTGATGGGAGGTAAAAGGTGAAAGGTATAAGGTGTAAGGAAAACAACTTCTCATTTACACCCTACACCGTAAACCCTCTACCTTAAACCTTTTTTAACTATGAGTTTTACAGTAGCAATAACAGGCAGACCGAACGTAGGAAAGAGTACGTTTTTTAACCGCATGCTGGAAGAGCGGAAGGCCATTGTAGATAATATAAGTGGCGTTACCCGCGACAGGCAGTATGGCGAAGCGGAATGGAATGGCAAACATTTTAACCTGATTGATACAGGAGGGTTTGTTGCAGGAAGCGATGATGTATTTGAAAAAGAAATACGCAAGCAGGTGAACATTGCCGTTAATGAAGCCAATGCCATTTTATTTATGTGTGATGCAGAGAGTGGTATAACTGCCCTGGATGAAGCGGTGGCCGATATGTTGCGACAGGTAAAGAAACCTGTATTTCTGGTAATAAATAAAGTAGACAATTCAGACCGCATGCTGGATGCAACAGAGTTTTACAGCATGGGCTTTGATCATATTCATTTTTTGTCCAGCATCAGCGGAAGTGGCACAGGTGAATTACTGGATGATCTTACCAGCCTGATGCCCGAAGAAGATACACAGGAAACGGAGAAAGATACTTTACCAAAGTTTGCCATTATAGGGCAACCGAATGTTGGAAAATCTTCTTTACTGAATGCATTGATCGGTGAAGAAAGAACCATCGTAAGTGAGATAGCAGGCACTACCCGCGATACCATTCATACGCACTATAATCTTTTTCAGAAAGAATTTATTTTAATTGATACTGCGGGCATCCGCAGAAAAAATAAAGTAGAAGAAGACCTCGAGTTCTATTCTGTTATCAGGGCAATAAAAGCAATGGACGAAGCCGATGTGTGTATGTTATTGCTGGATGCTACCAAAGGAATTACCGCACAAGACCTGAATATTTTTTCCCTGGCAGCAAGAAAGGGAAAAGGCATTGTGTTGCTGGTAAACAAATGGGACCTGGTAGAAAAGGAAACCAATACCGCGAAGGAATATGAGAAGGAATTAAAAAACAGGCTGGCTCCTTTTAGTGATGTGCCTATTCTTTTTATTTCTGTAATAGAAAAGACGCGCATCTTTAAAGTAATTGAAACGGCATTGGAAGTATACGAAAACCGCAAAGCAAAAATTCCTACTTCAAAGTTAAACGAGGTAATGCTGAAAGCAGTTGAATCATACCATGCACCGGTTGTACGTGGCAACAGTGTAAAAATCAAATATGTTACACAACTGCCAACTGTAGTTCCAAGTTTTGCATTCTTCTGCAACTACCCCGATGACATAAAACAACCTTACAAAAACTACTTAGAAAATCAGTTGAGAGCTCAATTCAATTTTAAAGGCGTACCTGTGAGAATATTTTTCAGAAAGAAATAAGGGAAATTATCGCCACATAGGTTTTTCTTTTTTGATATGTGCATGCCATAAATACACATACAACATTATTGCAACAGGAAGCTGTTATGTAATAACTATAATGTATAGGCGGTGTTTTATTATTTCTGAATATTTATCGCATTCAATACATTAATGTTATCACGTTATTATTTTTTGCTGCTCCGGTATTCGATAAGCAGATACATTTCTAATCAAACTGGCATAGCACTTGCTTATTAACCGGAATAATTCATTATTTTTAATTTTTTTCAAACGATTGCCACGTGAAATTGAACGCTACAAAACCTACTTATGAAGTCCTTTATACCTATTGCGTTTGCCCTATTTTCGTTACAGGGAGTAATATCCTGTAAAAAAGCTGACCAGGAATTATCCCCTCCTGTTGATCCGCCGCCGGTAACTCCTCCTGCAGCGGTAGCGTCGCCTGTATCTCTAAAATTTATGGTAAACAATTATGATTACATGAGCATCCGGTTCAAGTATTCAGAGTTGCCCAATAAAGTGAGTGTATATATTGATGATACCCTTACCACAGATCCTTACGATAAATTGTTTGCTACTTACAGCTTTAATAAAGATGGCTATTTAACAGGCAATCTTTTTTACAATAACGATGGCACCGTGCTTCACAATATTGATATTACAAGAGTCAATAATAGTATCTCCAGTATAAAAGTTACGCATACTGAAAACGGAGTGCCAGCTAACGATGTTTTTAATGTAGGTTTCAGAGATTCAACCGATGGCTATCGTTTGATGAATGTTGATTATGGGACTTATTTTGAAGATGTTCCCGTAAATATGGAGTTCACTTATAAAAATGAACAACTCATGCAAACCAATGCAGGGCTGTATATGTCGGATGAGAATTCCATTTTCTTCCCTTCGTTTAATTATACTTACAATGCTTCGGGCAGCCTTATTAATAAATGGTCAGACTCTTATTATGGAACTGATTTTTTATATGAAGCAACCGGAACCGGTTTAGATAGCCTGTTTAGTTTATTAGGAGGAAAAGACTGGCATTACCTTGAAGCCATTTTAAATTACGACGAAAATACCAGCCTGTTTTTTTACCCTCTTTATATCACGCTTAGTAAAAACGGCATTGACCTGGATATATATATGCATGAATACGGACCGCTTGCGCAGGTGCGTTCGGTTGCCAACGGAGCAGAATATCCCTATAGTGAGGTGTTCGATTTTAGAAATGATTTTGACGAAAAAAGCAGGCTTATTCAAAGTACTATTACCAATAACGGTGAGGAGTACGGTACGTATCAGTTTGGATATTAGCTATCGGCTGTCGGCTATCAGAAATACAGGTGAATAGGCAATAGGTAATAAGCAAAAGGGCAATATCTGCATTCCTTAAACCATAAACCCTATACCTTCTTTAACCTTTTCAAATTTCAAATCTTGAACCGCAAAGCATTCATACGTAATTCAATGCTTACGGCTGCGCCATTTGTGTTTCCTTTTTTACAAATGAAGGGAAATGGTGCAGAAGATTATATTATGACTGTTAATGGCGCTATCCCCTCTTCAAAAATTGGTTTTACTTTATCGCACGAACATATACTGGTTGATTTTATAGGAGCAGATAAAATTACACCCACACGTTACAACGCTACTGATGCGTATAATAAAGCGGTGCCTTTTTTAAAAGAAATAGTATCACAGCATTGCAGCACTCTGGTTGAATGCACACCCGACTATCTCGGCAGGAACCCTGTATTGCTTCAACAATTATCAAAAGCAAGCGGATTGCATATTATTACCAATACCGGGTACTATGGTGCCGCAAAGGAAAAATTTCTGCCGCCACATGCATATGCTGAGTCTGCAGAACAATTAGCCAACAGGTGGATAAAGGAATGGAAAGAGGGCATTGCCGGCACAGGCATTAAACCGGGTTTTATTAAAACAGGAGTGGATAGTTATCCATTATCTGCCATGCAACAAAAGCTTATTAAAGCTGCAGCACTTACACACCTGGCCACAGGTTTAACTTTTGGCGTGCATACCGGCAACGGAGCTGCCGCATTGGAAGAATGGAAGATATTAAAAGATACAGGCGCTGCTGCCAATGCATGGATCTGGATACATGCGCAAAATGAAACCAACCGTAGCATACACTTACAGGTTGCTGAAGCAGGTGGCTGGGTATCGTTTGACGGGTTGAATGAACAGAATGTAAAAGATTATATAAGCTTCCTGCAGGATATGAAGACCGGGAAATACTTGCATAAAGTACTTATATCACACGATGCAGGATGGTACAATGTAGGCGAACCGAATGGAGGAAACTACAGGTCGTATAATACAGTTTTTACCCATTTAATTCCAGCCTTGTTAAAACAAGATTTCAGTGAGGCAGATATCACACAGATTTTTGTAACTAACCCTGCAAATGCTTTTACAGTAAAAAGCAGGAAAGCCTGATTGGCTGATACGCTCTATTGTTTCATCAATTTTCACTCCTCCTAATATCATCTCTTATAGCTTTTCATCAGCTTTCTTTATCGCTGATAACAATGCCTGTTGTAAATAATTTTTATTAAGTACTTTGATTGTGCCAAAACAAAGCATATGAAAAAAATATTCTTCCTGCTGTTTGTAACAGTATTCATTGTATCACACATCATCGCACAGGTTTTATTAACTACAATGCCCAGTGGCGGAAATAAAAAAGCTGCTGTAAGTGAAAGAATCGGGTTAACAGATGTAACCATTCATTATGACCGCCCAGGTGTAAAAGGCCGCGAAGGAAAGATATGGGGCGAACTTATTCCCAAAGGATTTACTGATCCTGGTTTTGGCAGCAGTAAGTCTGCGCCATGGAGAGCAGGTTCTAACCAGAATACTACTATCGAATTTTCAAATAACGTAAAAGTGGAGGGGCAACCTTTAGCCGCTGGTAAATATGGCTTTTTTATAGCCTATGGACCGGAAGAAAGTACACTTATATTTTCAAGCAATTCTACTTCGTGGGGACATTATTATTATAATGATAAAGAAGATGTACTGAGAGTAAAGGTAAAGCCTGTAAAGCTTGATCAATCTGTAGAATGGTTGAAGTATGAATTTATGAATGAAACAAACAATACTGCTGTTGTTGCCCTGGAATGGGAAAAATTAAAAATACCTTTTACAATAGAAGTAGATTATTTAAAAGACCAGGTTGAATCTTTCCGCAGGGAATTGAGAAACAGCAACGGATTTATATGGGAGAGCTGGAACCAGGCAGCCCAGTGGTGTGTGCAGAATAACACAAATCTTGATGAAGCATTATTGTGGGCGGATAGTGCCACCAGTGTTACATTCGGCGGTGATAACAGCTTTGTAGCCGCCACCACCAAAGCGCAGGTTTTGGAAAAATTAGGACGTGGCGATGAAGCAACAGAAACAATGAAAAAAGCTTACCCACTTGCCAGTGAAATGGAATTGCACCAGTATGGACGTAGGCTGTTAGCACAGAAAAAAACACAGGAAGCTTTTGATGTATTTAAAAAGAACTTTGATAAAAACCCTACCCACTTTACGCCACTCGTAGGCTTAACAAGAGGCTACTCAGCCATGGGAGATTATAAGAAAGCATTAAAGTATGCTACAATGGCACTGCCGCTTGCGCCAGATACACAAAATAAAACAAGCGTAGAAGGGATGATTCAAAAATTAAAAGAAGGAAAAGATGTAAATCAATGATGGATCTGTTAATCGGTAAACGTCCGACGTTTCACGTCTGACGTTTACCGACCGTTAATAATTTACCGGCAACATTTTCATATATTCATTCAAATCAAGATGATCTGTTTTGGTGAATGATTGCCCGGGAGAAGTGAGCTTCAATATACGTGACACCCTGAAATCGCGGTAATCGCTCCTGTACCAACACCAGGCTATCAGGTGCCAGTTCAATGCGTAGAATATTAAGCCGATCGGTTCCACCGTTCTTGCACTTACTTCCGCCTGGTTATTCTGGTATTCCATTACAAGCGTGGTTTGAGAAGCAATGGCTTCCTGGATCTGTGATAGATAGGCGAAGTTATTTGCAGCATATTCGCAGGTAATGGTTTTTATCTGCGATTGTAATTGTTCCAGTTTATCTTTTTGTGATCCCCTCAAAACCGACTTTACCTTATTCAAAGCAGTTTCATAATGCTTTTGTATGGAATGATCAGCAAATCTGCTGGCAATACTTTCCATCAGCAATAAAGCATTGGCTTCTTCATTGGTAAAAGACACAGGCGGTAAAAAATATCCTTGTACTACAAAATACCCGCGCCCGGTTTCAAAACTCACAGGAATGCCTATTTCAGTTAAGGCCTTCACATCCCGGTATACGGTTCTCACACTTATGGAGAACTTTTCTGCGATTTTTTCTGCCGGCAGAAATTTTTTAGACTGGAGCATGGTTAAAATGCCCATCAAACGGTCAATTCTGTTCACTATTTCGGGGTTTATGTTTAAAAATAGTCACAAAAAACATGGTAGCACCTCTCCTATTCTTAAAAATAAGTGGGAATTTTAGCCCCGCCAAATGAAGATTACATTAAATGTTTTCTTATATATGTTATAAAATATTGAAAAATATTTACAAAAAAGGCAAATTTGTTTGCGAATTAGAAGCAATGCCCTAATTTTGGTGAAATTTTTGAACCTTACAAATAAAAAATAGTACTAATTATGTGTGGTATAGTTGGCGTGTTTGATTGCAAGACTGGCACTGACGCTTTAAGACCGAAGATTCTCAAGATGTCTAAAAGAATAAGGCATCGCGGACCAGATTGGTCTGGTATTTACAGTGATGACAACATCGTTTTAGCACATGAGCGACTGGCAATTGTTGATCCTCAATCGGGTGGACAACCTTTGTATAGTAAAGACAAAACCCTGGTATTGGCAGTGAATGGAGAAATATACAATCACCAGGAACTCCGTAAAACCATACCTGACTATGAATTTCTTACCCAGTCAGACTGTGAAGTGATACTGGCTTTATATCGTAAAAAAGGTATCAACTTCCTCGAAGATCTGAATGGCATTTTTGCCTTTGCTCTATATGATAAAGCAGATAACAGTTATTTTATTGCCCGTGATCATATTGGTGTAATTCCTTTTTACATGGGATGGGATGAATGGGGCAATTTTTATGTTGCTTCTGAATTGAAAGCATTGGAAGGTGTTTGTAACAACATCAAAGAATTTTTACCCGGGCATTATTTGTACAGCAAGGATGGCAGTTATGAATTAAAGCGCTGGTACAAACGTGATTGGGAGAAATTTGAAAATGTAAAAGACAATACTACAGATATAGCCACATTGCGTAAGGCTTTGGAAGAGGCTGTGCACAGGCAACTGATGTCTGATGTTCCTTATGGCGTATTACTTTCCGGTGGGCTCGATTCTTCTATCATTGCCGCCGTTACCAAAAAATTTGCTTCTAAAAGAATTGAATCGGGCGATACACAGGCTGCGTGGTATCCTCAGTTGCACTCATTTGCGGTTGGCTTAAAAGGCTCTCCAGATTTGGCTGCAGCAAGAAAAGCCGCTGATCATATCGGAACCGTTCATCACGAAATACATTTTACTATCGAAGAAGGCTTAGATGCTATCAGAGATGTGATCTATCACCTGGAAACATACGATGTTACCACCATAAGGGCTTCTACGCCTATGTATCTGATGGCGAGAATGATCAAATCAATGGGTATAAAGATGGTTCTTTCCGGTGAAGGCTCAGATGAATTATTTGGTGGATATCTATATTTCCACAAAGCACCCAGCCCGGAAGGATTTCATGAAGAAACCGTTCGCAAGCTAAGCAAGTTGCATTTGTACGACTGCTTACGTGCTAATAAATCATTGGCGGCATGGGGTATTGAAGGTCGTGTTCCTTTTCTTGATAAAGAATTTATGGATGTTGCGATGCGCCTGAACCCTGCAGATAAAATGATCAAGCCGGGTAAAATGGAAAAATGGGTGTTACGCAAAGCCTTTGAAGATTATCTTCCTGAAAGCATTGCATGGCGCCAGAAAGAACAATTTTCAGATGGTGTTGGTTATAGCTGGATAGATACATTGAAAGCTGTAGCGAGTGAAAAAGTAAGTGACGAGCAATTGGCAAATGCGAAATACCGCTTCCCTATTAACCCACCAATGTCAAAAGAAGAATATCATTACCGTTCTATATTCAGCGAACATTTTCCTTCAGACGCGGCAGCAGCCTGTGTACCTTCTGTACCTTCTGTAGCATGCAGTACGCCAGAAGCATTGGCCTGGGATAAATCGTTCCAGAATCTGAACGATCCTTCCGGCAGAGCAGTAGCCAACGTACATAATATGGCTTACGAAGAACAGGAAGAGCCTGTAAAATAAATGTATTCCACTTTTAGATAGAGAGACTGTTGAAAGGCAGTCTCTTTTTTTGTTTTGAACCACGAAGGCACGGAGACACAGAGGGGCACAAAGGAGTTTAGCCTCATCCTCTTATCCTTCTCCAAAAGGAGAAGGACGGTACAGCAGAACTAAAAAAAACTTCAGTTCTGCCACATCTACATAAGTTCAATATTCGGCATATGCATAGGCGTAACTAAAATAGCAGCCTGTTTTGTAATCGTGGGCTGTGTATAGCTCACCTCCCCTTCGGGGAGGCCGGGAGGGGCTTTGCTTTTGCCGTATAAGGTCCAAACACCGCTTTCACCGGCATATCTTCTGTGCTATCATCTAAAATAATTACATAGTACTCTTTTCCACCCGGCATAACCCGCACTACAATATGACCCTGTAAACTTTTATAGGAGCGGTCTATCAATGGCCCTATCACATACTTATTCGCATCCAGCATATTGGTAGTAAACAAATCTCTAGGTCCATCATACAAAACGGGTGTGGTTAAACGGCGTAATACTTCTTCTCCCGGATGATCGGAAGACCAGGATTGTTGTATCCATACCCGTGGTTTAAATGTTTTTATTTGAAATTCATTTACCGCATCCCTGTTACCATGATGATCGAGCGTAGCTACATCTACCTCTCCTATTACTTTGGCAACAGGTGTTTCTACATCCTTCCATGCAGGATCACCATACGAAATAATGCCGCCACAATCGCCACCGGTATAATACACAAAAGGACCGTAATGTATTGTCATCACCAGGCTCAATCCATTTTCGCTGGGAAAAGTAGAGGGTTTTGCTGTGTCAATATCGGGAAAGAATTGGAAGGTGGCAGAATCATTTCCTTTCCATATCAATCCATTGGCTTTTATATTCTGCACATAAAATGCAGGAAATTTTTGCGGCGCATTGTTCATTCTTACCTGCGTTCTGCTACCGGCTTTAAAGCGGGCAGTTATCATACCGTTCTTTTTTTGCGCTTCTGTAAAATCAATATAGTTCTGCATGGTTTTCCTGTAGTTGATCTCTCCGCTGTTGGCATCAGCACGTATCCCTCTCATATCAAAAGGATAATTATAATCAGGAAAACCCCTGTCAAGCATTTGGCGGATGGGAATTAATTCACCAACACCTGTAATGCCCGTTAAATAGTATTGGCCCGTGGTTGATAAGGCAGCGCCGGGATATAAACTTCCAAAATGATCATCATGAAAATGAGATATGGCAGCATAATCTATTACTGCCTTATCTTTTAAAGGAGCAACATGTTTTATATACCACGCTATCCATTCATATGCTTTCTTACTATAGTTAGGACGCATAGGTGCGTTTCTGGGTGTAAAAGCTCTGCTATCAGTTGGGTTCATTTCACCTGCATCAAATAACATGGTAGTACCATCCGGGAAAATATAAAAAGCAGCATCGCCCCAGCCGGTATTAATGTGATGAAGATCCAGCATACCTTCCTTCCAGGCTGGCAGTGGCTGCCCTGCAACCGCAACTTGTGAAAAAGCGCCAGATGCCATCCCTAATAACCCTAATAAAAAAACTATACATTTTTTCCTTTGTAGTATCATGATCGCTGGTTATATGTGTTGCCTAAAATACAATTATAAAAACACTTCGATATAGCGTAAGTAAAATCATTCTAACAATTTATTATAACCATTCGGTCAACATTACGCCATGCTCTGAAAAAACAGAATATCTATTTTATTGTTTTTTGCGTATAATTTATGGCCTACCAACCGGTAGTATAGTTTCCCATTTCTTGTATTTGGGTCTGACCTTCGGTACCACCCCTCCACTACCCTTCAACCTCTGCCTCCTGCCTTTCCCCTGTCTTCTGCCTTATATTATGTAATATTGCTGCCACAAAGCCGTTAATCTGCTGATGCATAGCGCCAAAACATTATTACACATATTTTGCCTGCTTATTTCTGCTTCTATATCGGCACAACAAAAAACGGCAGTGGTTTCAGGCAAGGTAGTAGATGAAAATGAACAACCGCTTGGTAAAGTTTCCGTCATCATTTTAGGCAGGCAGCAGGGTGTTGCTACTTCCGATTCAGGAACATTTTCCATAAACGTTCCCAGCGCTAAAGCAACTGCGCTTGTATTTTCTCACGCAGGTTTTCAAACAGTACAGCGAAATTTTTTTCTTAATCAAAATGAGCATGAAAAGATAATAGTAAGGCTCACAAAAAATTCCACACAATTACAGGAAGTAGTCATTAAAGATGATCATGAAAAAAAAGAGATTGGGCTTGTTCGTGTCAACCCAAAGTATGCACTTACTATACCATCTGTTACCGGAGGTGTGGAAAGTCTTTTAAAAATATTTGTAGGCAGCAATAATGAACTTTCTTCTCAATATAGTGTGCGTGGTGGCAATTATGATGAGAACCTGATATACGTAAATGATTTTGAAGTTTTCAGACCATACCTGGTGCGAAGCGGTCAACAGGAAGGATTAAGTTTTATCAATCCTGAATTGACTGGTGGCATCAGTTTTTATACTGGTGGTTTTCAATCGAAGTATGGAGATAAGATGAGCAGTGTGCTGGATATTCAATACAAAAAACCACAACAGTTTGCGGGTTCCGCTTATGTGAGTTTGCTTGAACAAGGCTTTCATGTAGAAGGCACTTCAAAGAATAACAAATTCACTTATCTTATTGGTGTTCGCAACAGATCGAACAGAAACCTTTTGAGTTCACAGGAAACAAAAGGAAACTATGTTCCATCATCATCAGATATACAGGCATTGCTCACATATAAAATCAACGATAAGTGGCAGGTTGAAATGCTGGGGAATTTCTCACAAACAAAATTCACACTTATCCCTGAAGAGGCACAATTAACGTCAACCGTATTATCACCTTTATTCAGCACCAATCTTGGGTTGGATATTTATTTCCAGGGAAAGGAAGAGGATAAATACAATACTGCCATGCTTGGAATATCAGCTATTCAACAGGTGAATAAAAAGCTGAAATTAAAATGGATGATGAGCAGGTTTGAAAATGATGAACAGGAAGCGTATGATATATGGGGTGCATATTTATTTGGCGAAAGAAGTTTTGATAAAAGCCAGGCAGATTTTGGTAAGATCACCAATCCACTTGGTGCTGGTGTTTTTATGAATCATGCAAGGAACAAATTGAATATTGAGAACTGGAGTATCGCCCACAAAGGAACCTGGGATAACAATAAACATTTTGTACAGTGGGGAGTTACGGCAGAAAAAACACTGATCACTGACAAACTCAGTGAATGGAAGGCACAGGATTCTGCCGGGTACAATTTACCTTATAATGCCGATCAATTAATATTAAACAAAGTAACCCGCTCGAATGCGGATCTCGACATCAACAAACTTTCAGGATATATCCAGGACAACGTTGTATTTGGTACCGAATCAAATATCAGTGTACAGGGAGGTGTGCGTTTCAATTACAATTCATTAAACAAAGAATTTCTTGTTTCACCACGTGCGCAAATTTCATGGCTACCCAATTCCAATAAAGATTGGGTGCTAAAATTTGCAGCGGGCATATATGATCAGCCTCCTTTTTACAGGGAATTGAGAAGATATGATGGCACTTTGAATACAGCAGTGAAAGCGCAAAAAAGCTGGCAAACAGTAGCAGGCGCCGATTATAATTTCAAAGCATGGGGTCGCCCATCCCGTATGACGATGGAAGCATATTACAAAGGCATTCATGATCTTGATCCGTATGATATAGACAATGTGCGGATCCGCTATTTTGGAAACAATAATGCAAAAGCTTATGCTACAGGATTGGAATTAAGATTGTTCAGCGAGTTGGTAAAAGATGCAGAGAGTTGGATCAGCCTCGGCTTTATGCGCACCAGAGAAAAGATTGATGACTTTTATTACTACCGCTATAAAAATGCGGCGGGTGATTTTATTACTTCTCAAACAGAAGACCAGGTAGTAACAGACAGTGTTCGGGTTGATAAAGGTTGGGTAAGAAGACCCAGCGACAGATTGGTAACATTCGGCATGTTCTTCCAGGATTACCTGAGCACCAACAAAAATTTTAAAGTACACCTGAATATGATCTACGGAACGAATATGCCTTACAATATTCCGGGCAGTGTGCGTTACCGCAATGCGTTGATTATTGATCCGTATATGCGGGTTGATATTGGCTTCAGCGCTTTATTGCTCAACAGCGATAAAAGCACCCGCAGAAGTCATAACCCTTTCAGAAAGTTTGATAATATATGGGCAAGCTTTGAAGTATTTAACCTGCTCGACAGAAGCAATACCATTTCGTATATGTTTATCAAGGATTTTTCCAACACCATTTACACTTTACCCAATCGTTTAACTCCCCGGTTATTGAATCTTAAAATTTTGGCCAAATTTTAATTGCTTTCCACATACTGTGAATAAGTAAAAATTAGTTATTTAAGTTGCGAAGTATTAAATTTGATTTCATGGATGGGTTAGTCTGAAAATTATAAAGACTATTTGTGAACAATTAAACCGAACCTCATTGACAGAAACAATTATTAACCTGGAAACCGTTAACCCTATTGAATTTTTTGGCGTTAACAATGGTAAATTAGATCTTCTGAAAAAGAAGTTCCCCTTATTAAAAATTCTGAGCCGCGGTACACAAATGAAATTAAGCGGCGCTCCCGAACAAATTGAACTGGCAAAGGAAAAAATTGAATTGCTGATACAATACCTTGAACGCAATGGTCATGTAAGCGAAAATTACTTTGAGCAAATACTCGGAGGAGATGATGCTGAAACCATTGACAATTTTGTAGAGCGCAATCCAAATGATGTGCTGGTGTTTGGACCTAACGGCAAGAGCGTTCGTGCCAGAACCGTGAACCAAAAGCGCATGGTAACTGGTATTGATAAAAACGATATCATGTTCGCGATAGGACCTGCCGGAACGGGTAAAACCTATACGGCAGTTGCACTTGCCGTAAGAGCGTTAAAGAATAAATCTGTTAAGAAAATTATTCTTACCCGCCCGGCAGTAGAAGCAGGTGAAAGCCTTGGTTTTTTACCCGGCGATCTGAAAGAAAAAATTGATCCATACCTGCGCCCGCTGTATGATGCGCTGGATGATATGATACCCGCGGATAAGCTTGGTTATTATATGAGCACCCGTGTAATTGAGATAGCACCATTAGCGTATATGCGTGGTCGTACGCTTGATAATGCTTTTATTATACTGGATGAAGCGCAGAATGCTACCGACTTACAGATCAAAATGTTCTTAACGCGTATAGGAGCCAATGCAAAGGCAATTATTACCGGCGACCTTACACAGGTTGACTTACCCAAACACCAACGAAGTGGTTTGGAAAAAGCAACCCGTATATTGCGCAACATTGACGGCATTACGCATATTGAACTGGATGAAGATGACGTAGTACGTCACCGCCTTGTAAAAGCCATCATCAGGGCGTATGAAAAAGATTTTGAAAAACAGGACGGATTTAACAAGGATCACAACAAGCAATAGTACTTACTACCTCCGGATACAGCTCATTCAATACACGTGTTGAATGAGCTTTTTTGTGTTCAAGATTATGGCATATAGAAAGAGCTGTCTTTTAACATAGGCAGATGTTGATGGAAATATTTATTCAGCACAACTCTAAAGGTATTTACATTGCTCATGCTGTCGTATAGTGCTTTATAATTTCTGTCGGGAAAATAAACGGCTTTGTAATTTCGAAAAGCATCTCCGGGCCTGGATGTATCAATATCATCAAATCCATGATCGCTTTGCAATATAATGATGGTATTCTTTTTTTTATCTGCCCTTTCAATTCGTTCAATAACCTCCAGCAGCTTGGTGTTGGAATACTGAATATATGCTTTAAACATGCTTTTATCAGTATACGCAGATACACGATACAACTCATCATCAGGGTATGCTTTACCGTCTGCGGTATAAAAGTAGGGGTAGTGAGGAAGATAGAGATGAGCGTATACCATTTTAGGAGAGCCGTTGTTTTCCCCACTATCAGTGATCTTGCGTAAAGAATCAATAACTTTCCTATTATGCTCTTTATAGGTTTTATACTCGGCAATCATTTCGGGGCTAAAAAAAAGTGCGTCTTTATTGGCGTCGGTTTGAAAAAACTTCCAGGATATATCGCGCTTATAACAACCCAAAAATGTATTGTTGAATATTATATCATTTTCTGATGCCCTTATAAAATATTCTTTTGTGAAGGCTGGAATGGTATTCAGATCGAAAATCGATAAATTGATAAATTGATAATCAATCTTTTTCAGAAAGGCGATCAGGGAATTATTTTCTGCCTTTTTGAGCGCTTTAAAATATTCAAGTGCCTTCGAAGAAAAACTTGTATCGATAGCGGTTAGATATTCCATGTCAAGTGTGGACGGAATAGAAAACTGGGTGCGATTGTAATTGCTTTTTGATGCAGAAGCCACATAAAAGCCCTTCGCCAGCAATACACTATCAAAATAGTGATTATCATAATTAAGCATTTCCATTTGATAGGCTGAAGATGGATAACAATCCGGCATAATAAAAAAAATATCCGGATAAGCCGTATCACTTTTTGCACTTTGTGTAAAAAATGCTGTGGTAATTGCTGTATTATTACGAGTATCTCCCTTACCTGTTTGTATTAGAAAAAACATCCCCTGAACAACAAGCATCAGCAAATAAACCAGGAACAGCATATTCAGATATTGATTAAATCTTGAAACACTTTTGGCGCGTGCAATACGGTACGAAAAAAGTATGAATAGTAATAGCACCAAGGGTAAAAAAAAAGTATAGTGGCTTAAGGGTTTCAAAAAAGAAACAGCAGAAAGAAGTTGCTTAATATCTCCAAAATAGAGAAATAAAATTCCTGACACAGTGGTAAAAACTCCTGCCTTAATATTACTATGTAACAGAATCTTGACAAACAAGAACACTATGATGAATGCTAAAAAGATTTCACCCAGGGCAAAAAACGACTCTTTAGCGCTTATCAGCCCGCTGTATGTAAAATAAACATTGAAAATAAACAAAAGCGGTAGTAAAAGGGTATGAATGAAAATGCTTTCAAACCAGTGCATTAATTTATTCAAAAAGCTATCAGCTTGAGGCATTGACGCGGTTTTTCATTAAATAAATGTATCGTCCACTATTCCCTACTTCTTTTTTTCTCACAACAGAAAAGTAAGCATCAAAGCTACGCTCGAATTCAATTGCATTATACTGATCAAAAATATCTGTTCTTGCAATAAGCATTCGTTGTACGCGAGGATCTGTTTTAGGAACAAACTCTATGATCAGGTTTTTTTCGGCAAGTATGCTCAACAATTTTGCTATATCATCAAGCCTGATGTTTTTTCCAATTACAAGATGATGAATCACTGCAAGGGCAAGCACTGCTTCCGCTTTATATCTGTTTAAAAATGAACTTCTTTCTTCATTTCCCCAACCTACTGCCGGTGAAGGGTTAGTAATATCTATGCAAAGCGGCAAAATAGTGTGATACGCCTGCATTTTGCAGTCAAGGTAAAAACTATTAACGCAGGCTGCATCAGCATCAACGGCGATCACGTATGCAAAGTATCGGGAAGCCGCAACGGAGAAAGCCCCAGTATTTGCACCAATGTCCAACAGTGTATCACCGGTAATTTCGCTTAACCATTCTTCTGCGAGTTCTTTTTTATTTTGCAGGTAGAATTTATCCGGCATTGCGCTTTCATAGTATTGATTCCACTCAGTTCTAACAGTTTTGAGTTGCAAAGGTTTTATAAGCGCTCTAAGACTGTCTACAACATTGACGAGTTTTTGCTTAGAAAAGGAAGGTGAAGTTCGTGGAGTAGTGTTTTGCTTTGCTGATAATGCCTGCTGCAGAAAAATATGTAAAAATACATGTAGTCGCAAACGACTTTTAAAAGGAAGTATTTTTGTTGTAAGTGATAAGGGAATTCCATTAAGATAGACCTGCAATAACCTGATCAATTCTATTGATTTGTACGACGCTAACAGTAAGGGTGAAATAAAACTTTCTATAAATTGCCGGTATGCAACCCATGGTTTTGTTTCATCATACAGTTCAAACGACAAAGTATCAATTAACAATGGTCTCCCGTTTACAAACTGAATATTAAATGGAGTGGCATCTTTTAATATCATTCCCCTGTTAACCGCTTCCCCAACCACATCAAGTGTAAGCAATGCTGCATCTTTTAGCTGATCAAAACTCCATTCATACGGGAAAGAAATAAAGCGAACCTGTTCAGGCAAAAGGGTAATATACCAATCGGCAGACTGAGTAAGATTTTCTGACATTTCTGTATGGGGTATCAGCATACCACCTTGTACCAGTCTTTCGTATAAGCCCGAGGATTTCATCAATTTATAATTGCCTGCGTAAGATTGATTAACCTGCCGGTAAACAATACGATTGTAATTAAAAATAAATCCTGATGGATCTCTGAAAGAAGAGGGATGGCGGGATACTTTACTCATGTGGTTTTTCTTCTGTTCCGGGTATATCTTTTCTCCGGTGGAAAATGGATTTTATCCAACGCCAGCCTGTTTTAAAATAAAAAGCAACACCCAGTACCGCTGCTATTATGGCCTGCACAAGATAGCTACCACTCCCTGGGTCAATATACAAAAACATAATCGCAAATTAATAAAATGAAGGTACTAAAAGTCTTTAATAAAGTGCGCATGTGGTATAACGTAGAAAGCATAGCCGATACATCAAAAATCTGTGTTTGCACAGCCTTATTCAAAAAAAGTTCAAAGCGGATTAATACAATATATTATTACTAAAGAAAAAAATGCTTTCTTTAATTGGAACAATATATGCAAGTACAACTCCCTGTATTTTAAAAATAACTCAATTTTGTTTTGGGCGATAAAGCCAGTAAAGTTTCATACATCAGCTTCACCGTGTTTTCTATATCGTCTTTATGCAGCATTTCTACAGTAGTATGCATATACCGGAGCGGAATAGAAATCAATACAGATGGGCATCCGTCGTTTGCATAGGCAAATGATTCTGTATCTGTTCCCGTACTTCTGCTTACCGTACGCAGTTGCACAGGTATTTTATTATCTTCTGCTGTTTTTTGTACAAATTCCAGCAACTTATTATGTACCGCAGGACCATAGGCCAGTGAAGGGCCTTTTCCACACGCAACATCTCCTTCAATAATTTTATTGATCATTGGCGTTGTAGTATCGTGGGTTACATCTGTAATAATAGCAACATCCGGCTTAATGCGTCTTGCTATCATTTCGGCTCCACGCAATCCTATTTCTTCCTGCACCGCATTTACTATATACAACCCAAAAGGAAGCTTGCGTTTGTTTTCTTTAATCAGGCGCGCTACTTCTGCAATCATAAAACCACCTACCCTGTTATCCATTGCCCGGCCGATATAGTAATCGTATGCCAGTTCATCAAAACCTTCTTCGTAGGTGGCAACAGACCCAATACGAACACCCAAAGCTTCTACCTCTTTTTTATTTCTTGCACCGGTATCTAAAAATAAATTATCTACTTTAGGCTGTGTTTCTTTTTCGCCTGCACCCATACGCGTATGGATAGCCGGCCAGCCGAAGACTGCTTTCACGGGGCCATTTTTTCCATGAATGATCACTCTTTTACCAGGCGCTATCTGGTGGTCAACACCACCATTTCGTTTCAGGTATATCAATCCATCGGCAGTAATATAATTTACAAACCAGCTTATTTCATCAGCATGCGCTTCAATCACTACTTTAAACTTTTCTTCAGGATTGATTACGCCTACAGCCGTTCCATAGGGGTCTACAAAATTTGTATCAATGTAGGGTTTGATGTATTCGAGCCATAATTTCTGACCACTGCTTTCAAAACCCGTGGGAGATGCATTATTAATATAATTCCTGAAAAAGGTAAGCGAACTGTCTTTTAAGATAGATTTTTGTTTTGCCTTTGATTGTTTTGCCATGAAATTGAATTATAGCGTCAAAAATAACTAAATCCAACACAATAGCATAAAGTTATCAACTGGTGCATAACATTGGATAAATGCACTTAAAGCCGCAGCATGTTAAAAAAGATATGACGTGTAAATATTAAGGCGCTTTTTGTATAGTAATGGGAGGTGATGTTACCGTATCAGTCATATTGCCTGCCTGATCTCTGAACCAAAATTTGAAGGTAGCCTGCTCCAATGTATCTGAAGGGTTGCAAGACAATGCTGCTGTCATCGTTCCATCAATAGTTACTACCACTTCTCCTTTCTGATTGGTAGTTGCAGGAACATCAGAAGGTAGGGTAAAACTTAAACTATCTGTATAATAAGGTTCATTTCCATTAGAACAAGGGTTAGTAGGCGAAGCTGATGAAGATAATTTTTCAATAAACAAAGGCACCCCGGCAATATCACCTTCCGCATCTGTATATTCCATTGTAATCTGCACTCCATAATCACCTCCCAAAGGAATATAGTTTCCGCTCATTTCTTTAAACGTAAGCGTCGGTTTAGAGTTGAACTTATCTTTGCTGCATGAAACTACTACCAAAAGAAGCAAGAATACCGCTAACCTTATTTTCATATTAATCATTTTCTATAAAACAAATGTAAATATTCCGCTTGAATAATCTTTCACCATATAAAGGACTAACAAAGGGTTTATTTGATTTTAACATTTCTGGCTTTGAGCGGAGGGCACTGGATATTTTTCATTTTCAATACCACCAAAACCCTGTGTACAGGCAATTTGTAGATGCATTGGCTATTAACGAAACCGATGTACATCATCTTTCTTCCATTCCTTTCCTGCCTATCCAGTTTTTTAAAACCCATACCGTACAAACCACCACTTTTAAAGAAACAGCCATTTTTGAAAGCAGTGGTACCACGCAAACAAATACCAGCAAACACTATATAAACGACTTATCTATATATACGAAGAGTTTCACAAAGGCGTTTGAATTATTTTATGGCAATCCCGGGGACTGGTGTATACTTGGATTATTGCCTTCTTATCTCGAAAGAAATAACTCCTCACTGGTTGTAATGGTGAATGATCTTATAAAACAATCACAACATCCGCAAAGTGGATTTTACCTGCATAACCAGCAACAATTATCGCAAACACTGCAATCGCTGGAAGCCCGGCAACAAAAAACACTGTTAATAGGCGTAACATTTGCATTGCTTGACTTCGCAGAACAATATTCCATGCCGCTGCAACATACCACCATTATGGAAACGGGTGGCATGAAGGGAAGAAGAGCTGAATTAACCCGGCAGGAAGTGCATGCACAATTAAACAATGCATTTCACACAAAAAATATTCATTCGGAATATGGGATGACGGAACTACTATCGCAGGCTTATTCAAAAGGAAATGGCATTTTTGAATGCCCGCCATGGATGAAAATAATGATCCGCGATGAAGAAGATCCTTTGCATATTTATCCTTCAGTTAAAAAGCCAACAACCGGCGCTATTAATGTAATTGACCTGGCAAATATTTTCTCCTGCAGTTTTATTGCAACGGAAGACGCCGGTATATTGCATGCAAATGGTGGCTTTGAAATACTCGGAAGAATAGACAACAGTGACATCAGGGGTTGCAGCCTGATGACGGTTTGATAAAGTTGTTATGTTATTATTAGCAATAGCATACAGCTAATCACAATGAGTATATAACCCTATATTTACGCTCTATTTCAGATATGAAAAAGAATATCCTGCTGCTTTTCTTACTGGTATCTTTTTATTTTGTTTCAGCCCAGCAAACGCATCCTCCCTTACCGGTTACAAAAAATAAGTTAGTTATAATTGCGCATCGTGGTGATCATACAAAAGTGGCAGAAAACACGGTTGAATCTGTAAAAGAAGCCATTAAATCCGGGGCTGATTACGTAGAGATAGATCTGCGCACTTCCAAAGATGGTTTTTTGGTATTGCAGCATGATAAAACTGTTGACAGGATGACCAATGGAACCGGCAATGTAAAAGATCTTACACTGGATGAATTAAAAAAACTGGTAGTTGCCAGCAAAAAAAATCCTTCCAGAAAAACATATCGCGTTCCCACTTTTGACGAAGTTCTGAAGGCAGCTAAGAATAAAATAAATATTTATCTCGATTTTAAAGATGCAGATGTAGCCCAAACCTGGCAGCAAATACAGGATGCAGGCATGGAAAAGCAAGTAGCCGTTTATGTTAATTCAGTACAGCAATATAAAGACTGGCGTAAAATAGCGCCTTCTGTACCGGTTATTACCAGTGCCATAGAACAGGTAAAAACAAAAGAAGCATTAGCTGTTTTTCTTGACCAGGTTTCTATTGAAGTGTTAGACAATGCATATGATACCGCCATGATAACAACCGCCAATGATAACCATGTAGAGGTATGGCTGGACGCCGAAAGTGAAGATGAAGGACCCGAAATATGGAAACCGATTTTAGAAAAAGGTGTGCAGGGCATTCAAACAGATCATCCTAAAGCGCTGGTTGATTACTTACAAAAAAATGGATGGAGAGATGGCAAAGGAAGAGAAATAGGAAAAGAAGATCCTTACGAAAAGTATAAAAAGAAAAATTACCGGGAGTTTAAAAATATCAAGTATGGCAATGCTCCCGACAATCAGAATACCATCGATGCTTATATCCCAAAAGACATGCAGCCCGGCGCTAAAGTAATTGTTTATATACATGGCGGTGGATGGAGTGGCGGCGATAAAGCTGAATTTCCTAAAAACCTTATTGAAGAACTGGTTGGCAAACGTGGCTATGTACTGGCTTCTATGAATTACAGGTTGGTCACTGATACGAGTAACCGCTTTCCTGCGCAGATGGAAGATGTAAAAAAAGTGATAGAACTGATTTCAAAAAACGCAAAAAAATACCAGTATAACGGTGATGAATACACTTTAATTGGCGGAAGCGCCGGAGCACATATGGCTATGCTGTATGCATATGGGTATGATGAAAAGAAACAGGTGAAAACTGTTATTGATTTATGGGGACCGACAGATCTTACAGACAAATCAGTAAGACCTGATGGAAGTGATGCAGATAAAACAGTCATAAAATTTTTAGGAGAAAAAGACGTGAATGCCCAAATAGCAAAAGATGCCAGCCCAGCTTATCATCTTACAAAAGAATCGGCTGTACCAACCATTCTATTTCACGGTGGCAAAGATCCATTGGTAGATGTAAGCCAGGCAAAAAACCTATACAAAAAATTACAGGAACTGAATGTAGCAGCACAATTAGAAATTTATCCGGAAGAAAAACACGGCGTTGGCCCCGCAGCTGCCATTGATGTGTTTGCTAAAATGATTGCATGGTTAGAAAAGTATTATCCCTCTAAATAAAATATCATGAAAAAGTTAATCATTGCTTTATGCTGCATTCCTTTGTTATCCATCGCGCAGCAAAAATCTTCCGGTACTGAAATAAAAAATGTGATCGTTATAACATCTGATGGTTTACGCTGGGAGGAAGTATTCAAGGGAATGGATGCGGTCATCAATGCTAACCACAGGTTTAACCAGGGGCATGAGGATAGTGCTGCCACCAGTAAAACATATTGGGCAGAGACCGAAACCGAAAGAAGAAAAAAACTAATGCCTTTTTTCTGGAATACCATCGTGGCAAAAGGTCAGCTCTACGGCAATCGCTCTTTAAATAATAAAGTAGATGTTGCCAACCCTTATTGGTTTTCTTATCCAGGTTATAATGAAATATTTACCGGCTATCCTGACACAGCAGTTAACTCTAACGAATATATGCCGAATCCGCACACAACCGTTTTAGAATTCATCAATCAACAACCTGCTTTTAAAGGAAAGGTAGCGGCATTTGGCGCATGGGAGGCGTTTGACAGGATTATAAACAAAGAGCGTTGTGGATTTCCTGTTGTGGCAGCTTTTAATCCTACAACTGGAAACAATCTTTCTGCTAAACAAAAACTGATTAATGATATGTTGAAGGATTCATTCAAACCATTTGGAACGGCTGAATGCCTTGATGTATTTACACATTATGCAGCCATGGAATATCTTCAACAAAAAAAACCAAGAGTATTATATATAAG
This sequence comes from Agriterribacter sp., assembly GCA_047600465.1. Classification (GTDB taxonomy): domain Bacteria; phylum Bacteroidota; class Bacteroidia; order Chitinophagales; family Chitinophagaceae; genus Agriterribacter. Next base: position 1,030,540 of record JASGKU010000001.1, on the reverse strand, counting down.
TTATGGTGAAACCGATGAATGGGCGCATGCAGGCAGATACAAAAACTACCTGGATGCCGTAAACCAGGTAGACAACTGGATAAAAGATATATGGAATTTTGTACAAAGCACACCAGAATATAAAGACAAAACAGCTATATTAATTACGTGTGACCATGGCCGCGGTGATAAAATAAAAGAAGAATGGACAAGCCATGGCAGCGAAATATCAGATTCACACGAAATATGGATGGCGATAATGGGTCCCGGATTGCCTGCTAAAGGTGAAGTAAAAACAGAAGGGCAGTTGTATCAAAAACAGTTTGCACAAACCATTGCTTCCTTACTTGGATTAAAATATACAGCTACTCATCCCATAGCAGATGCTGTTAAAGAAGTAAAACAAAAATAATTGCACCTATTTTTTTGAAATGAAGTTGATCAAAATATTTCTTGCAACAATTATTCTGAGCTGTTGCTATCATATTGGTAATGCTCAGTCAGCCATTAACCCTTATCCTCCCGGCGCTGTGCCAGACAGGATTGTATTAAACGTAACAGAAGATCCATCTACATCATTCGCTATTAACTGGCGCACCTGCGATACAGTTCGCAAAGGAATAGTAGAGATAATGGAAACTTCATCTGATCCTGCGGCCATTTCAAAGGCAACACAGCACATCGCAGCGTCTGAACCTTTTCAATTTGAAAACATTTCAGCAACCTATCATTCCGTACTTATAAAAAACCTGGCGCCTAAAACCGCTTATATGTACCGCGTAGGACAAGGCGCCGATTGGAGTGAATGGTTTCATGTAAAAACTGCTGGTAAACCGAGCGATAAACTGTCATTTATATACCTGGGAGATGTACAGGTAGGCATTAAATCATTATGGTCTTCACTGATAAGAGAAGCGTTTGTAAAAATGCCTGATGCCAATGCAATATTATATGCAGGCGATATTATCAACCGGGGCAACAGTGATTCAGAATGGGGTGAATTGTTTTATGGCGGCAATTTTATATTGAGCATGATCCCTGGTATGATGTCTCCCGGCAATCATGAATACACAAAAACAAATGATAAACTCTGTCCTTTCTGGAGACCACAGTTTACGCTGCCCGAAAATGGACCGGATAGTTTAAAAGAAACTTGCTACTATTCAGATATACAGGGAATGCGTTTTATTTCGCTTAATTCAAACCAGGCAGAAGAATCGAAAGAAGACCTGGAAAGCCAGGTAAAATGGTTAGAGGCCACATTAAAAAATAATCCTAATAAATGGACTTGTGTGGTTTTCCATCACCCTTTATATTCTATCAGTGCAACCCGCGATAATCCATGGATGCGGGACAATTTCAAACCGTTGTTTGATAAATACAAAGTTGACCTGGTGATGCAGGGACACGATCATGCGTATGCACGCGGCATGGCTAAAATTGAAGGAGCAAATGGGCAACTTCCTTCCGGAACAATGTATGTAGTATCAGTAAGTGGAGCAAAAATGTATGAAGAAAATACAAAACCCTGGATGGATAAAATGGGCGGTCATACACAGCTTTATCAATTAATAACCGTTGAAGGAAATACACTTACATATAAATGTTATACTGCAACGGGTTTATTATATGATTCGTTTGAACTGGTAAAGCAAAAAGGCAAAATAAACAGGTTGATAGATAAAAAATAACTATGTTTTCTATTCATAGCATCGTTTATATAAATGCACTATTTTGCACGCCCCAAAATAACACTGCTTATATTATTTCAGTACTCAACAGAATGTTCTATTCATTAAACATTCAATAATTAAAATCTTAGATAATGAATCTGAAAAATCAATTGTTAGTAATTAGTGGCTTGTTTATTACTACTACTGTATTAGCACAAACTTCTGCTGTTAAAAAGAATAACGCACCTGCTCAACCTAAAATAATTGTAGGCATGATGGTTGACCAGATGCGTTGGGATTATTTATACCGGTTTCAAAACAGGTATACAGAAGGTGGTTTTAAAAGATTACTAAAGGATGGATTTTCGTGCGAAAATACATTGATTGATTACTCCCCCACCATCACCGCCTGCGGGCATACCTGCGTATATACCGGTTCTGTACCAGCGGTACATGGTATTGTAGGTAATGATTGGTATTCGCGTGAAAAAGGAAAAGATATCGGCTGTGTTGATGATGAATCAACCACTATTGTGGGCAGTGAGAAAAGCGGCATCGGGCAATCGCCACATAACAATCTTTCTACTACCATCACAGACCAGTTGCGTATTGCAAGCAACTATCAAAGCAAAACAGTTGGCGTGGCTATTAAAGACAGGGCTTCCATATTGCCTGCAGGGCACGCAGCAACAGCAGCTTTCTGGTATAATGGTGATGGCAATTTTATCAGCAGTACCTACTACATGAAGGAACTACCAGAGTGGGCTAAGCGCTTTAACGAAAAAAAGATAGTAGACAATTATTATAAAAATGATTGGCAAACATTGTATCCCATCGATACATATACGATGAGCACAGCAGACGATAAAGACTACGAAGGCACAGCCAATGGTGAAAAAAAGCCGGTATTTCCACATGAGCTAAAACAATTTACAGGTAAGAATTATGGCGCAGTACGCACAACACCTTTTGGCAATACACTCACTTTTGAATTTGCAAAAGCAGCTATTGAAGGCTATGATTTGGGTGGTGGAAAATTCACAGATTTCCTGGCTGTAAGCTTTTCTTCCCCTGATGCTATCGGTCATACATATGGACCAAATTCTATTGAGCAGGAAGATGATTATCTGCGGCTTGATAAAGACCTCGCAGATTTCTTCAGCTATCTTGATAAACGTTTTGGCAAAGGCAATTACCTTTATTTTATTACCGCAGACCATGGCGTATCTGAATCGCCTGGTTATTATCTTGAAAACAAAATGCCTTCAGGCGCTATCAGCGATAAGGATTTTTCAACTGCAGTAACAGATGGACTGAAACAAAAATTCGGTGTTGAAAAACCTATACTGTCTTTTGCCAATTATCAGCTATATATGAATTGGGAAGAATTCGATAATAAAAATATTGATCACAAGGCTGTAGAATATACTATTAAAAATATACTATTGAAAGTACCGGGCATCGCTAATGTATTAAGCAATGAAAATCTAGGCTCGGCTGCTATACCTGATGTAATTAAAGCAATGCTTATAAAAGGGTACAACGTAAAGCGCAGTGGCGATTTTGTTGTGATCCCACAACCTACCTGGAAAGGTGGAAGCTTAAAAGGCGCCACACATGGCACATGGTATCCGTTTGATGCGCACATACCGTTGGTATGGATGGGTTGGAAAATAAAACCAGGCTATACCAATCGCGTTACCGGCATGACGGACATAGCTCCTACACTGGCTGCATTGCTGCATATACAGGCGCCAAGCGGAGCTATAGGGATTCCTATTACAGAAATTACCGAAAAGAAATAATACTCATTACATACTACCCCGGAGATGCAAAAAAAGATCTCACTATTGATGGTATTGTTTGTTGTTGCTACAGTTTCTTGTATAGCTCAATCAAACCTCGACAGCATATTATATGATTTTAACCATAAGCCTGAAAGAATTCTTGTAGCATCTCATCGTGCCACGCATATTGTCTATCCTGAAAATTCTATTGCCGCCATGAAGGAATCTATCCGCATTGGCGTAGACATTATTGAAACGGATATCAGGGAAACGAAAGATGGTGTGCTGGTAATTATGCATGATAAGAATATCGACCGCACTACTAACGGCAAAGGAAATGTGGCAGATCTTACTTACAAAGAATTGCAGCAATACTATCTTTTACAGGATGGGAAACCAACCACTGAAAAAATTCCAACGTTAAAAGAAGTACTTGCATTGGTTAAAGGCAAAATCATGCTTGATATAGACTATAAGGCAGAAGGTGAAAGAGCCGCAAGGTCAACCACAAAATTGTTGCGTAAAAAGAAAATAGAAAACCAATGCCTGTTCTTTTTATATGATTATAAAGATGCCCAAGCTTTATATAGCATGAACAGGCATCTACAGTTTTTAGTAAGAACCTATAACCAGGCTGATGTAGACAGTGTATTACGGCTGCAGGTACCCGTGCCGGCCATACATGCAGATGATACATTTTATACCGACTCGGTGATGCAGGTGATCCGCTTAAAAAATAAAAGAGTATGGATGAATGCACTGGGCAAATATGATACAATGGAAAAGAAAGAAAAAGATGCAGGTTTTGATATGATCCTGAAATTGAAACACACCAACATTATTCAAACTGATTTACCAGAGGAACTGCTCGCCTATCTGAAAAAGCGCGGATTACACAGGTAGATATTAATGCCGGCTAATAAATTTCAACAATTCATGTTGACTTGCCGTATGTATATCCCTCCATATCCTGTTGATCTCTGATGATTCATCCGCGCCTGTCATGCCACAATAGGGATATAATTCATCTACTGCCTTGATACATGCTTTTGCCAATTGTATACAGGCAATACTTAAATCTTTTAACCCTCTTTCGTTCCATGTGTTTTCGTTTTTTCCACCCACCCAAACGCTGATCAAAATATCGTAAAAAGCAGATCGCTTTGTTGCGATAGTACTCACAGCCCTGTCAAGCGTTCCCAGCATTTCACTTGCTTTTAAAGAATCATACTGCTTGTTCTTTATTTTCGATTCAAACAACAACTTGCATTCATCCATAAAGTGAGTAGCCATACCACAAATATTAATGGCAAGCGTTGCTTCTGCAAATTGGAGAAAAGGGAATTGATAAATCGCACTGTTTATTCTGGCATGTAATGGATCTATTACAAAACAGCGGTCCTTCGAAACAAATAAATCTTTTACCTCAAACGAATGGCTTGCAGTAGCTTTCATTCCGGTTGCATTCCAATCATATATAATAGTTACTTCCTCTGGTTTGAAAATAAAGCTCTTTATTACAGTGTTGCCGGCATCATTGGGTTGTTGTTTTATAATACAATTAGCAGTAAACGCAGTAGCATGTGGTGCCCCGGTTGCATATGCCCACCTTCCATTAACTATAAACCCATCATTGACTGATACAGCTATTCCATGGGGTGCGCCGCTACCGGCAAAGCACACACGAGTATTTGAGAAAAAATCTTCAACAATGCTATTATTTAAAAAACCAGCAAACCAATTGGCGCCACTGCAAAGTGTAATCGTCCATCCTACACTACCATCCAGTTTTGCCAACTGTTCCTGCAAACGTATTCCCTCTGGTAATTCCATAGCCAATCCACCATATACAGATGGAACAAAAATATTGAACCATTTTTGTTCGTAAATAATAGAAAGCTGCTGAGGAGTTAGCTGTTTTTGCGCTTCTGCTAATGCCCATTGTGCTTTAAGAAGAGCTGCGTGATCATGCTGTAATGTAGTAGCCTGTGAAAACATAAAACCTTAATGCATCATTTTTTTGATGCTTATGAAGATACATGAAAATGTATCTGTAGTGTACAGTTTACTTTCGCAGGAAAATATAAACAGAATGCTCAGGCGAAAAAAATAAAAAATCCGATAAGAATAAGCAGACGTTGATTTATAATTTTTCTCATATCAACTACTTAATACATCCCCTGGCGGAAAATTTTTCCGCATGCATAAATAGTTATAAGAGCCATTTATTTGTTAGGTTGCTTTCGCATCCATTCATCTACCGAAAGAGGACCGCTGCCGCTTACGAGAAAGTAAATCAGTAACAGCAGTACTATTACAGACAACCATATCATAGAATATGGTGCGAGTATACCTGCGCTTGATTGCATTAAAAAAACAGCACCGATAAGAATAGGTATTTGTGTAAGACAAGCCAGACGTGTCAATAATCCGGCTGTGATCATTGCGCCGGCTACCAGGTGCGTAAGCACAATGTAATGAGCTAATATGCCAAGCGATATAGAAGCAAGGAACTGGCTTTTGGCCATCAGGTTAGTAAGCGTTTCCATATTGTTGATAAACTCTACTCCCTTCAGAAAAAGAAAGATACCCAATAAAACTCTGATGAAGTCAACCCATTTTGGGTGATGTGTATCGCCCCATCTTTCAATATTATTAATGACGTTCATATAACATGATTTTTGATGAAGACAAATAAGTGCTTATGAAATGTAATAAATCTTCATCAGAAATGCAAGTGATCATCCGCCCTTAACAATAGAGAAAGATTACAGTTTTATGAAGCGGCGTTTGTTTGAGCGAGCCGGCTGTTTTTGTATCCATATAAAAAGTAAACAATCAATCCCAGTACGAGCCATCCTATAAACCATGCCCAATTGTTTTTTGTCATACCCGTAAGCAGATACATACAAGTTATTAATCCCATTAAGGGTATAATATTATACTTCTTCACAAACGCTACAATGCTGACAATAACTGCGCTTACCCAAAAAATGATCAATGAAATTTTGGGCGTAGCAACATCCATAAAACTTGATTTGCCGGATACATAATCTTTGTCGCCTGAAAAATCGAAATTGAATAAATCAGGAAAATAGTTTTTTGCAAATGCGGCAATTATAGCAATCGTTCCAAATACAATGATGGGAAACAGGTATTGTCCGCTGACATGGGGAAGATGAAACCGACCTTTTACTTTTTCTTTTGGCGGAATAAGTAAAACACCACCACAAACCAACACAAATGCAAAGAGCGTGGCTATGCTGGTAAAATCAAGCACAAAAGTTTTATCTGTAAACAAAATAGGAATGCCTACTACCAGCCCGGTAATTATTGTAGAGAAAGAAGGCGTTTTGAATTTTGAGTGAATTTTTTGAAAAACAGGTGGTAATAATCCATCGCGGCTCATGCCCATCCATATACGGGGTTGTCCCATTTGAAATACAAGCAATACACTTGTCATGGCTACCACTGCACAAATAGCCACTAAGAATTGCATCCAGCCAATATTAAGATTGTCTTTTTCGAAAATGAATGCCAATGGATCGCCAACGCCGTCAAACTTTCTGAAGTTAACCGCTCCTGTAAGTACCAGTGATAGAAAAATGTATACAATGGTGCAAATAATGAGCGATAAGATCATGCCGCGTGGCAGATCTTTCTGTGGATTTTTACTTTCTTCTGCCAAAACGCTTACCGCATCAAACCCGATATAAGCAAAGAAAACACCACTCACAGCAGCCATAACACCTCCGAATCCTTTGGGCATAAAGGACGCAACGCCTGCATCATCTGCAGGTAACCAGTTAAAGGTAAGTCCATTTGAAAAGATCATATATCCGCCTACAAGTATGACCAACACCACCACAAATAATTTCAGCATTACCATGGCATTGCTGAAATTTTTACTTTCCTTAATACCACGAAAAACGAGATAGGTAATCAAGACATTAATGATAAGCGCAGGAAGATCAAAAATAATACGCAAGCCTCCAACAACCGGTGCAGTATTCCATGCAGCAATCAATTCTTCGTTCACTGAATTTTCTGCCACCGCTTTTTTTGCTTCCATATAACTGCACGATAGATATTCCGGGATATGCACATTTAATTTATGCATTAATGAAGTGAAATAATCGCTCCAACTATAGGCTACATAAATATTACCAATTGAATACTCCATGATAAGTGCCCAGCCGATGATCCATGCAAACAATTCCCCAAAAGAAGCATACGCATAAGTATATGCACTACCGGCTACGGGTATACGACTTGCAAACTCAGAATAACACAGCGCAGTGAAGCCACAAGCAATCCCACATATAATAAATAGTATTACAACACCGGGACCACCACTAAATACTGCCGCACCCAAACTGCTGAAACTGCCTGCGCCTAAAATGGCTGCAATGCCAAAAAAAGTAAGATCACGCATGGTTAGCACTCTTTTCAGTCCACCACTTCCGTGTGGATCGTCGCTACCTTCTGAAAGTATGGCTGAGATCTTTTTTGTTCTAAAAAGGGAGTTGGACATGCAGTTGCTTTTAATTATTTCGATTACTCAAAATAGTTTAAAATCAGCAACCAGACAAAGGTTTTAGAGGTAGATTGCCGCAGATGCGCAGATTATTTATGAGCTAACTATAAAATAAGAATTGCATTCCCATTGACTGTTCACCTTTCACCATTCACCTTAATGTTCCCGTTGAATAATAAATTGTGCCAGATCGGCAAGCGGCTTTTTACGGCTGCTGATTACCGCTGTTTCTTCCAGGTGGCGTAAAGCTTCGTCAAGGTACCTGCTTTTGAGTTCCTGCGCCCATGCGTCTACTTTACAATCTCTGAACAGTTCCAATACTCTTGCTACTTTATCAGAAACATCTGTATCCATTAGAGATAACAATTCTTTCTTTTTTATTTCATCTGCAACTTCAAGTGCTCTTATTACGAGGAATGTTTTTTTATTGGCAATAATATCACCACCAGGTTGTTTACCAAATTTTTCGGGGTCGCCAAAAGCATCCAGGTAATCATCCTGCACCTGGAAAGCAATACCAAGGTTGCGACCAAATTCATACAAATGCCGCTGATTGCCTTCGCCACTGCCGCCTAATAAAGCGCCCATCTGTAAACTACACGCAAGCAGCACCGATGTTTTAAGTGTGATCATATGCACATATTCATCCAATGTAACCTGTTTTCTTTTTTCAAATTCCATGTCCAGTTGTTGCCCCTCGCACAATTCTTTAGCAGTAGCATTGAAGAGGGATAACACTTTGGGGAGATAGGCACCGCTTATTTTGTTGAGGTATTCATACGCCACAATCATCATTACATCTCCTGCCAGCAATGCAGTAGAATCATTGTATTTTATATGCACTGTTTGCATACCACGGCGCAGTGTAGCCTTATCCATTATATCATCATGAATAAGCGTAAAGTTGTGAAAGAGTTCTATTGCATGTGCCACATGCCAGGCGTCTGGCTGTATTTCTCCAAACAACTCGTTCCCCATCAAACACATTACAGGTCTTATTCTTTTACCACCAATAGCAAGAAAATATTCAGCAGGATCATATAAAGATGGAACAGTTGCAGGAAAATGCCTTGCATTAAAATTTTCAGAAAACTGCCTTGTCAATTCTTCAAAAGAAAACATAACTGCTGCTATAATAACGTAACGATACCAATAAATAAAAACGGATAAACAGAATGATCATTATCTTTTTTTGCTGCCTCCGTATTTTGTTTTTTTCTGCTTGGGTGGTTTTTGTTTTGCTGAATCTTTTTCAGGCGCTTCTCCCGGACCTACTACCCATTCATAATCCAATTGGCGTTTACCAAGATTTGCTGCTATTACCCGGATCTTTACTTTATCTCCCATCCTGAAAGTACGACCACTGCGCCTGCCTGCAAGACAATATTCTGTATCTATCAACCTGAAATCATCATAATCCAGGAGGCTTTGAATACTTACCAGTCCCTCGCATTTATGCAAAACCGTTTCTACCCAAAAACCAAAAGCAGCTACACCACTTATTACACCTTCAAATTCTTCGCCAAGATACTGCTGCATAAACTCTACCTGCTTATATTTATTAGAAGCTCTTTCCGCTTCCATGGCAGCTCTTTCCCGCTCACTGCAGTGCCGGCACTTCTCCTCCATTTTTTTATCAACTTTGGGATGCCCTTCCAGCACTTCCTGCAAAATTCTATGCACCATCACATCGGGATAACGACGTATAGGCGAAGTAAAGTGACAGTAATGTTCAAATCCTAAACCATAGTGCCCGATGTTTTCTTCCGTGTATACCGCTTTTGCCATGGTACGGATACCTAACTGCTCCAACACATGTTGCTCCGGCTTACCTTGTACTTCGCTCAACATTTTATTAAAAGATGCAGCAATGCCTGCAGGGGTTTTGGTATCGAACTTATGTCCGAATTTTTTTGCAAATTCAGCAAAGGGTAACAGCTTCTCTTCACCCGGCGTATCATGCACACGGTAAGGAAAAGGAAGCGGTTGTTTGTTGATTTTTATTTTCCCAACTTCTTCCGCAACAATTCTATTGGCAAGCAGCATAAATTCTTCAATCAACTGGTGTGCTTCTTTACTTTCTTTAATTACAATGCCGATAGGCTTTCCATCTTCATCCAGTTTAAACCGCACTTCCTGCGAAGAAAAATTGATAGCGCCGTTTTTAAACCGCTGCTTCCTGAATTTTTGCGCAAGCTCATTCAATATCAAAATCTCTTCGTTATAGGGGCCTTCCTTTGTTTCAATCACTTCCTGTGCAGATTCGTAAGTAAACCGATGGTCAGAATGAATAACGGTTTTACCCAACCAATGTGATTTTATTTCGCCTTTGGCATTTATCTGGAAGATAGCTGAAAACGTGAGCTTATCTTCATTGGGGCGAAGTGAACATAATACATTTGAAATATGCTCCGGCAACATGGGCAGCACTCTGTCTGGTAAATACACGGATGTTGCTCTGATGTATGCATTTTCATCAAGCACCGTTCCGGTTTCCACATAGTGACTTACATCAGCTATATGTACACCAATTTCATACAAACCATTTTTTAATTTTCTAAAGCTGATGGCATCGTCAAAATCTTTTGCATCTACAGGGTCAATAGTAAATGTGAGAATGTCTCTTACATCTTTCCGTCTTCTGATTTCTTCTGCAGAGATAATATCGGGCATACGGGCAGCTTCTTCCATAGCATCATCATCAAAATCAAGAACAAAGCCTGCATCAACCAATATTTCCTTCATCGCCAGGTCGTTTTCATCTGCGGCATTTAATACCGCAATTACCTGTCCGTTGGGATTTTTATTTTTACTGTGCCATTCTGTAATTTTCACAATTACCCTGTCTCCGTTTTTTGCTCCGCCTGCTTTGTCAATGGGGATATACATGTCGGGCGTTCCTTTTGCTTTATCCGGTATGAAGAAGCCAAACTCAGTATTCAGTTCAAGTCTTCCAATGAATTCTGTTTGTTTTCGTTCAATCACTTCCGTTATCTCACCTTCCATTCTCCCCGAATGGTTGTGCCTGTTCACTTTTACTGCCACCCTATCGCCATGCAATGCATGATTAAAATGCTGTGGTCTTACAAATATGTCTTTGTCTTGGCCCTCTACAATCACATATCCAATACCAGAGCGGGTTACATCAAGTGTACCCACCCGCATGCCGGCGTGGGGCTGGGCTTTGTTTGTTTATTATCTTTTCTTCCCATAAAGGAATTTAGTATTTTTCTTTAAAGTCGTTTATAAATCTTTTTACCGCAACATTAAATTGTTGCATTCCATCAAAAAGAAAACTGGTTTCAATAGGCAATATATATAGTGGTGTATCTTTCAGCACGGCTTCAAACTTCATCAACCGAACGGCGTCTTTTTCGGTTGTGAGAATGATTTTATGTTTACCTGTCATTTTATTAAACCGGTTCGTAATATGCTTGAGGTCGTCAATTCTGAAAATATAATGATCCCTGTAATAAATTCCTTCTACTGATGCCACTCTTTCTGCAATATACTTTTTTAGTGATACCGGGTTTGCTATGCCGCACACCAATAAAATAGCTGTTTGTTTATTCAGCTTTATTTTTTCTTTTGTAATAATATGGTAAGCTGTACCATAATTAATTTTTGTAAAAAAAACCAGTTGATGCGGTAAGGGATTAATGCGATTGCTTATCTTTTTTTTATCCTCCTTTGTAATGGCATCGCTGCATTTTGTTACTACAATAACATCTGCTTTTTTATAACGGCTTCTTGAATCGCGGAGATTACCCGTAGGCAAAAAAAAGTCTTTATAAAAAAGATGATTAAAATCCGTGAGCAAAATATTAAACCCTGCTGTTACAGCCCTGTGTTGAAACGCATCATCCAGGATAATAACATCTGTTTCAGGTTTATCAAATAAAATTTGCGGAATCGCTATTGCCCGTTCTTCGCCAGCCGCTACTGCTACTTCAGGAAATTTTAAATGAAACTGCATCGGTTCATCGCCCAGGTCGATAGCGGTAGTATTTTCACGTGCCAATATGTATCCCCGCGTTTTTCTTTTATAACCACGGCTAAGGGTGGCAACTTTATATGTTGGAACCAGCAATGCTATCAGATATTCAACCATTGGAGATTTACCAGTACCTCCCACAGAAAGATTACCAACGTTGATTACAGGGAAATTAAAATTAGTGGATTTGATGATCTCTTTATCGTACAAAAAATTTCTCAGCTTAACAACGGCTCCATATACTATAGCCACCGGAAACAGCAACACTCTTATTAACTTTAGCCAGACGGATTTAAAACTCATATACCTTACGTGGTGTTACACAATACGTTAAAGGTATATCAAATTCATCAGTATCATCAATCTGATCTTCGGCTTCAAAAAACGATAGACCGATTTTTACTACATCTTCATTGCAATCTGCAAGAAATCTATCGTAAAAACCTTTGCCATAACCTACCCTGTTGCCCGCTTTATCAAACGCAAGCAAAGGCACCAGAACAACATTAATCGTACTATTGTCAATAGGTAACCCATCTTCCGGTTCCATAATACCATATTTATTTTCTATCAGCACTGTGTTATCATCATACAAATAGTTGCGCATGGTACTGTTTGCAAAATCACTTTTAGGAACTACAACCTGCAATCCAGGGTTCCTGAATTTTAAAAAATCTATGATGGGAAAAGTATCTACTTCCTGGTTAATATACACCGGCAAATATGTATGTATGGATTGTAAAAAAGGTAATGACAATTGTTGAAAATGAATCAAAATAAGATCCTGCATTTTTTCAACTTCAGTTTCATTCAGTTGCGTACGCTTTTGCTTATATAAGCTCCGGAGTTCTTTTTTGGTCATGAATAAAAAGAAATATTTTCTTGCGCTGATAAATTTCTGTGTTTGCTTCTACACGTTGTTGATAAATATGGAAAACACGGTAGTGCCATAATTCCTGGAGGTTTTGAAGAAAGGAAATTTTTCATAGTTATTTCTTGGTGTATGTTCCAGTACAAACCAGCCCTGTGTTTGAAGTAACTGGTGTTGAAAGATCAATCGTGGTAAATCATCAATATTGCCTAATGCATACGGTGGTCCTGCAAAAATAAAATTAAATTGGTCTTTACATTGTGAAATAAAACTAAACACATCCATTTTCACAAGCCGCATTACTTCTTTAAACCCTAATGCCGTTGAATTTTTTGTGATGAATTCAAACATCTTCGGGTCTTTCTCTACCAGGGTTAAATCCTTTGCTCCCCGGGATGCGAGCTCATAGCTGATGCTTCCTGTGCCACCAAAAAGATCCAGTGTTTTTAAAGCCTCTATTTCCAGATTATTTTCAATGATATTGAATAAGCCTTCCTTCGCAATGTCGGTAGTAGGCCTTGTGTAAGGCATGTTAGTTGGTGGGTTAAATCTCCTGCCTCCGGCACTACCTCCAATTATTCGCATAGCGCAGTATTGAATAAAGAGGTAAAAAAATGTTGGGGGTATTCATTAAAAGCCTCATCATATTGAAAGCCGGAAGGACGGTTACTCAGTGTTATATGTCTGAAATATTTTTCAAGCCCGGTATATACAGAAGACCGGTCATCTATAAAGCCTGATACATCCATTATCGCTTTTTCACAATCTACATTCAACTGCCTGCACATATTCAACAGGTGATAATTTACATCTTCCGCGGTTTCATATTCAAACGTCTTTAATAACTGCAGCTTACCATCCTGCAACAACAGGCAAACAAGGTTACTGCTGTAAAAAACCAGGCTTATTACATCTTTCCCCACCTCCGGTTCCTGCTTTTGCTTTCCCTTAAGCATAAATGTATTAAAGTGAAAAAACGCTGCTCCGGGGTATATCTCCGTTAAAAGTTGATGAAGTGCTACCGGCACCCGGTACACATTCCATACCTGCCAATCGGGTAGATGAAATGCAAGCGTTTGCCCGGCATTCAGATCGCCGTAAATCATATTCAGCAAATCAGCATTTGCTTCCTGGTGATAGCTGGCTTCAGGGATCAGCAAGCTACCCGCAAAATTATAGGACACAATTATATTCCGATAACTTTTGGATAACCAGTTATTATGATAAAAAATGTCTTTGCACTGGTTAAATGCATTATATTTATCAAGGCTAAAATATTGCAAAGCAATGAATTCTTTGCTTTCAGGGTGAAGTACCGTATATAAAACATGGGTCGGCCGATATCTACATATAAACTACATCCGGCTGTTTCAACGGATTCCCCGGAGGCGACCTGTATATTATAAGCAGGGTTCAAATTCCTTTTTTAAGCAGGCAATAATAATGCATTTTACATTATATTTCCACCTTTTCAGCTTTGTAACATAATCTTATCGGCTAAAATTGTAATTTTGCAGATCGTTAAATTACAATAATATGATTACAGTTTCTGCTTCTGCAAAGGAGTATATTAATAACCTGATGGCACAGGAAAAAGGCGACGAAAACACATTTGTGAGGGTTGGTGTAAAGGGTGGAGGATGTTCAGGACTGGAATACAAACTAAGCTTTGATAATGCAACCAAAGCCGGAGACGAAATTTATGAAGATAAAGGCATTAAGATTGTGGTAGACATGAAAAGCCTTTTGTATTTATACGGTACCGAACTGGATTATTCAGGTGGTTTAAATGGTAAAGGTTTGACTTTTAATAACCCTAACGCTACCAGAACTTGTAGCTGTGGAGAAAGTTTTTCAGTGTAGTTTTGCTACAATGGCTTAATGCATAATAAATATGGCTAATAAGAGTGACGACATATTGGAGGAGTATAGCAGTAAGGAATATGAGTATGGATTTGTTACTGATATCGAAATGGAGGTGGCTCCAAAAGGTTTAAGTGAAGAAACGATTCATTTTATTTCTGCTAAAAAACAAGAACCTCAATGGCTACTTGACTGGCGTTTAAAGGGATACCATTCCTTTTTAAAAGCCAATGAACCGCATTGGCAGAATTTCGAACTTCCCAAAGTTGATTTCCAGGATATATCATACTATGCGGCGCCAAAATCGGGCACTAAGTATAAAAGCCTGGACGAGGTTGATCCGGAACTCATATCTACTTTCGAAAAGCTGGGTATTCCGCTTTCAGAACAAAAAATACTGGCAGGCG
This sequence comes from Agriterribacter sp., assembly GCA_047600465.1. Lineage (GTDB taxonomy): Bacteria > Bacteroidota > Bacteroidia > Chitinophagales > Chitinophagaceae > Agriterribacter. Next base: position 1,015,429 of record JASGKU010000001.1, on the reverse strand, counting down.
TAGCAGTAGACGCGGTTTTTGACAGCGTTTCTGTTGCTACTACTTATAAAGAGACATTAAAGGAACAGGGGATTATTTTCTGTTCTATCAGTGAAGCCGTGAAAGAACATCCTGAATTGGTTCAGAAATACCTGGGTAGTGTGGTTCCTCATTCTGATAACATATACGCATCTCTTAATTCCGCCGCATTTTCTGATGGGTCTTTTGTGTACATTCCAAAAGGTGTTCGTTGCCCGATGGAGTTATCTACTTATTTCAGGATAAATACACAAAATACCGGTCAGTTTGAACGCACTTTAATAATAGCCGATGAAGGGAGTTATGTAAGTTACCTGGAAGGTTGCACAGCTCCACGCAGAGACGAAAATCAATTGCATGCAGCCGTGGTGGAACTAATAGCCATGGAAAATGCAGAGATTAAATATAGCACCGTTCAAAACTGGTATCCTGGCGATAAAGATGGCAAAGGTGGCATTTACAATTTTGTAACCAAGCGGGGCGTGTGCAGAGGCGCTCATGCAAAAATTTCATGGACGCAGGTTGAAACGGGTTCTGCCATTACCTGGAAATATCCCAGTGTAATTTTACAGGGCGATTATTCAAGCGGTGAGTTTTATTCAGTAGCTGTTACAAAGAATAAGCAAATTGCAGATACAGGTACTAAAATGTTTCATATTGGTAAAGGCACCAAAAGCCGTATCATATCCAAAGGTATTTCTGCAGGCGAAGGACAAAATAGTTATCGCGGTTTAGTGCAGGTAAGCAGCAAGGCCGAAAATGCGAGAAACTTTACGCAGTGTGATTCATTGCTGATAGGCGACCGCTGTGGCGCTCACACCTTCCCGTATATTGAATCAAAGAACAACACTGCTACCATTGAACACGAGGCCACTACTTCAAAAATTGGCGAAGACCAGATATTTTATTTAAACCAAAGAGGAATCGATACAGAAAAAGCGGTAGCGCTTATTGTGAATGGTTATGCCAAGGAAGTATTAAACCAGCTACCGATGGAATTTGCGGTAGAAGCACAGAAATTATTGTCTATCTCACTGGAAGGAAGCGTGGGATAATTTAGATAGTTAATCAATCATACGAACCCATATTATAAAGCAGGTTGGTAGATAAATAAAAAGAAATATAGCGCATTATATGTTAAGCATTAAAAATCTCCAGGCGGCAGTTGAGGATAAGCAGATCTTAAAGGGCATTAACCTGCAAGTAAATCCTGGTGAAGTACATGCTATTATGGGACCAAACGGATCTGGAAAAAGTTCGTTGGCTTCGGTATTGGCAGGCAGAGAAAATTATGAAGTAACAGGTGGTGAAGTAAATTTTGATGGCAAAAATTTATTAGAATTATCACCTGAAGACAGGGCAAGAGAAGGTATATTTCTTGCTTTTCAATACCCCATTGAAATTCCGGGTGTTTCAAATATCAATTTCTTACGTACAGCCTTAAACGAAATAAGAGCATACCACAATGAACCTCCACTGGAAGCAAAGGAGTTTTTAAAACTCACCAGGGAAAAACAAAAGCTGGTTGAGTTTGACGCCAAGCTTACCAATCGTTCATTGAATGAAGGATTTTCGGGCGGCGAGAAGAAGAGAAATGAAATTTTTCAACTGGCAATGTTGAATCCGAAATTATCTATACTGGATGAAACAGATTCAGGATTAGATATTGACGCATTGCGCATTGTTTCAAATGGCGTGAACAAATTGCGTTCAGAAAAAAACGCTTTTATCGTTATTACGCACTACCAGCGTTTGCTGGATTATATTGTACCAGATTTTGTACATGTATTATACGATGGACGTATTGTAAAATCCGGCACCAAAGAACTTGCCTTTGAACTGGAAGAGAAAGGATACGATTGGATAAAAGAACCAGTTACTTCAGCATCGGTTTGACGAATAAAGGACATTTCCGCATGATTACTACTACATCATTATACGATCAGTTTGTATCCTTATATAAAGAAAGAGAAAAGGAACATGAACCTGAATGGCTTGTAAATCTGAGACAAATTGCGTTTGATGCATTTGAAAGCAACGGGTTTCCTACCACTAAAAATGAAGACTGGAGATTTACAAATATCACCCCCTTTTTAAAGGAAGATTTTCGTTTAAATCCATTACCTGCTTCACTACATAGCATAAAAAAATCAACCAACATTCCGTTGTTTGATGCGCATGAAGTTGTATTGAAAAATGGAATGCTCAATGAAGATGTTGCCATTGATGGTGTAAAAATATTACCCCTCCGCACCGCATTAAAAAATGATCATCTAAAACCGTATTTGTCAAAGCATATCCCTTTGCATAAACATGCGTTCGCGGCATTGAATACGGCTTTGTTTGAAAATGGAATTGTGATTGAAGCCGAAAAAAATGCTGTTGCAGATAAGCCCATTCACGTCATTCATGTGTACAATGCACAGGAACCCGTATTTGTGCAGCCGCGTATATTGGTAATTGCTAATAAGGCAAGCAAGATCCAAATTGTAGAGTCGCTGTTTATTATAGGTGAAAGTCCTGTTTTTATCAACAGCGTTACAGAATGTTATATAGCGGAGAATGCTCAATTTGATCAGTACTATTTACAAACAGCAGCTTCCAACCTACACCTGGTAAACTTTACCCAAACGGTACAAAGCCCCAACAGTTTGTACAACAATTACACCTACACTTTACCGGGAGCAAGCTTAGTACGCAATAATCTTCATCTTGATCTGAACGGCAGCAACACTGAAAGTCATTTATATGGTTTGTACCTGTGTGGCACCAATCAGTTAACAGACAACCATACCCTGGTAAATCATCTATACCCTCATTGTATGAGTAATGAATTGTACAAAGGTGTATTGATGGATAATGCCAGGGCTGTATTCAATGGTAAGATCTATGTTCACCAGGATGCACAGAAAACCAATGCATTTCAGCAAAACAATAATATGCTGTTAAGCAACAAAGCTGTAGTAGATTCAAAACCACAATTGGAAATTTTTGCAGATGATGTAAAATGCAGCCATGGCTCTACTGTTGGAAATTTTAATAATGAAGCGTTGTTTTATCTGAAAGCAAGAGGTATTGGCGATACTGCGGCAAGAAACCTGTTGGTAAATGCATTCGCCTTTGATGTAACCAATAAAATTCAGATTCCTGCCGTACGTGAATACGTAGAAAAACTCATTACCCATAAAATGGCTGAGGCGTATGATAAACAGTGAAACCATAGCAGAACATATACTTGACGTAGAAAACATCAGGAAAGATTTCCCGATTTTACAAACAAAAGTGTACGGCAAGCCATTAGTATACTTTGATAATGCGGCTACCACACAAAAGCCATTGGCAGTATTACAATCATTAGAACAATATTATACGCATTATAACAGTAATGTTCACAGAGGGGTTCATCTGTTAAGTCAGCAGGCAACAGAAGCATATGAAGAAGCAAGAAAAAAAATTGCTGCTTATATCAATGCTCCTTCTACAAATGAAATAATTTTTACAAAAGGCACCACCAATGGTATTAACCTGGTAGCATCTTCTTTTGGGAAAAAATTTTTGAAAGAAGGGGATGAAGTAATGATCTCCGCAATGGAGCATCACTCAAACATTGTTCCCTGGCAATTGATTTGTGAAGAAAAGAACGCGAAACTCAAGGTAATTCCCATCAATGAAAATGGCGAACTGATGATGGAAGCGTTTGATCAAATGCTTTCTTCCAAAGTAAAACTTATTGCAGTTGCTTATGTATCCAACAGCCTGGGTACTGTAAACCCTGTACACGAAATCATTAAAAAAGCGCACAGTCTTAATATCACTGTTTTACTGGATGCGGCGCAGGCTGTTCAGCATATGCCTGTGGATGTGCAGGAATTGGATGTTGACTTCATGGCATTTTCTAGTCATAAAATGTATGGGCCAACCGGAACAGGCATTTTGTACGGAAAGGAAAAGTGGTTGAATGAAATGCCCCCTTATGAAGGCGGTGGTGATATGATAAAGACGGTAACTTTTGCTAAGACAACTTATAACGATCTGCCTTTTAAATTTGAAGCAGGCACACCTGATATATCAGGCGGTATTGCATTGGGCGCCGCGGTTGATTATATACAACAGGTAGGCATAACCGCAATTCAGCATGCTGAAGAAGAACTGGTTTCCTATGCATATGATGCACTCGCCTTAATTCCCGGGCTGCGCTTTATTGGTGATGCCAAACACAGGGCCGGTGCTATATCTTTTCTTGTAAACGATATTCACCCATTTGATATGGGAGAGATATTAGACAAGCAAGGTATCGCCGTAAGAACAGGGCATCATTGCACACAACCTCTTATGGATTTTTTCTGTATTCCAGGTACTGTTCGTGCTTCATTTGCTATGTATAATACCAAAGCTGAAGTGGATGAACTGGTAAAAGCAATTGAAAAAGCCAGGAAAATGTTGGAATAGTAAATCCGGTTGCAGGTTACAAGTTGCCGGTTACAGGTATTCCACTACTAATCTTTTGCCTAATTTTGCAGCCGCAAAAAATTTTACCTGAAACCTGAAACCTGAAACCTGAAACCTGAAACCTGAAACCTGAAACCTGAAACCTGAAACCTGAAACCTGAAACCTGAAACCGCCCTCTTTCTCCCCAAAATTCCTGAACTTTGCTGCTCAATATGACGATCAAAGAACAACAGGACTCGATTATAGAAGAATTCAGCTTTTTTACAGACTGGACCGAAAAGTATGAGCACATTATACAGATGGGAAAAGATCTTCCGCTGATTGATGCAAAATACAAAACAGAAGAGAACCTGATAAAGGGATGCCAATCAAGGGTATGGCTGCATGCTGACTATAAAGATGGTAAAATATTTTTTACTGCTGATAGCGATGCGGTAATAACCAAGGGACTAATAAGCATGGTTGTGCGTGTTTTATCAGGTCATTCACCTAAAGACATCGCAGAATCCCAGATTTATTTTATTGATGAAATAGGTTTGAAAAGCCATTTATCTATTACACGTTCCAATGGCTTATTGTCGATGTTGAAGCAAATGAAACTATACGGTGTAGCATTGCAGGCAAAGGGATAATTTGAAATTTTTGATTTGAAATCTGAAATTTTTCGATTGCTGAAAGCTGAGTGCTGATAGCCAAATATTTTGAATCATGGATTTATTAATTAGGGATAAAATAGAAGAAGTTTTAAAAACAGTTCACGATCCGGAAATTCCTGTGAATATATGGGAACTGGGATTGGTGTATGAATTGAATGTAGATGAAGCGTTAGGAAAAGTAAAAATAACGATGACACTTACCGCCCCTGCCTGCCCGGTTGCCGGTGAAATTATTGCAGAAGTACAACAGAAAGCAGAAGCTATAGAAGGTGTAAAAGATGTGCATGTACATCTCACCTTTGATCCGCCATGGAATAAGAGTATGATGAGCGAAGAAGCACAACTGGAACTGGGTTTTTTGTAAAGCCCCTTCCGGCCTCCCCGAAGGGGAGGTAACCTACACACAGGCCTTGCTTATCGAAGACTACTATGATTACAGCACATAACGATAAACAACAAACTATAAATTCTCCTTGTGTTACTTTGTGCCTCCGTGCCTTTGTGGTTCATTTAATACTACTCCTGTTTTCTAAACGTAAATGAATACACGAATGGTTGCATGATCAATCCGTCATCCAAAGTAGCAATAGTGGAGCGGGTTACTTTTATGATCGCGGTTTGATTATCTGTGAACTGTATTATTGCAGTGCCTCTTATTGATTTATTTGATCCCTTATCCATAATGGTGTCTCCGGCTTTACCAACACCCTTCTCATCATGTTTCAAAATAGAATATACCTGGCTTCCTATAGCAATATCTTCCACATCTAATTTTATCTCCTGTTGCGGCATACAACCAGTGCAACCCACAAAAGCATTAAAAATATTCAGGTAAGCGGTGTCTTTAGGTTTGATATAAAATAAACGCAAATGGCTTTTGATGTTGAATGTATTGTCACCGGTAGATTCAATCTTTATATATCCATCAGCCGAACGTGTTTTTAGATCCACTTCTTTAAGCCCCACTGCCCTTTTAAAGCCATCAAATCAATTGTTGATGATTTGATTGATGGACTATTTGACTTATCATCAACAGCTATTTTCTTTTTGTTTTCAACAGCAACAACTTGTTTTTTCGCAGAACGGGTTTGTTCAATATTGGGATTAACAACAGCACTATCACTTATGCTTTTATTTTCCTCAACTATAGGTTTTTCATCGGCAGTATCTTGAACATTCCTGGTTAAAGTTGTACGGTTAACATTATTATACCACAATGCAGATGTTATTATAACAACTAATACTGCAGCCATCAATAACCAGCCTTTGTTCTGCTGCAGAAAAGTCTTTTCAGTAATGCTTGCCTGAGGCGTTTCAACAAAAGTATTGGTTTCGGCATTTTGCAATTCCTGGATCAGCCGCTTTAATCCCTTGTTATAATCCTGTGTAAAATCAACATGCTGTATCCTTTGAATACGAAAGGGCGTTTTGCTATCTACCAGAATTACAGGAATTACCTTTTTATTTTGCCCGAGCGCATAGTAAACTTCATCTAATACATTATTAGAAACTACTGACCTGGGCGTTTCAATAAATAAAAGACAATCGCAGGTTTCCAAAGCTTTTTCTACTTCAAGATCCCATTCTGTTCCTGCTCTTATATCCTGTTGATCGATCCATACATTGAAACCTTTTTTCTTTAAATCAAGTGCAAGCTTCAGCGCAAATTCAGCACCGTCTTGTCTTGAATAACTAAAAAAGATTTTTTGTAGCGGCATGTCAGAACATTGGTTGTGGTAATGTACGTATTAAAGATGAAAGAGAGAAGCCTTAATTAGTATACAGAAACAGAAATTATTAAACGGCAGGAAATCAACCTAACATATCGTTGCGGACTGGCATACGCTGATTAAATTGAAAGAAGCATATATGTGAGATAGAACTTTTCGCACCGAAAGCAAATCTCCGGTAGCCTTTATCACTATGCAGTAGATCTGTCAGTTGCTTACAACAGTACCATAACATAGTTTCTTCAACGTTCTTTCGAAATGACTGGAACATCTTGCTTAATACTTCGCCGGTGCTCCCGCTTTCGGAATACTCTTCAAAATAAAATTCCGCAGGTGATCATTACTGGTAGCAAGGTCTTCTTTCCGCAGGTACATCATATGCCCGCTCCTGTACCCTTCCCAGGTCATCCGGTCTTTTAATTTCCCGGAGGGATCCATTTGCCACATATTATACTTGGCATTGAAATAATCGCAGGCGCCGTCAAAATAGCCACTCTGTACCAGCAGATGAAGATTAGGATCCTGTGCCATTGCCTGCCGAAGATCTTCACCTGTATGATCATTTTTATTATCCCAGGGAAATACATTACCGAACATGTTATATGGCAGATCTGTTTTATAATTCAGTTCGTCGCGTACATACATATTAATAGCCGGTGTAAAAGAATGCAACCACGACGTGAGTTCTGCATTATAATCCGGACCTTCTCCTGCATCTTTTTTATCTACACCCAGGTATCTTGAATCCAGCCTGCCAACAGTAAAACCTTTGGTCCGCAATAATTCTTTCCAGAAAAAATTGGTGGTAATATGCAGATTATTATCACTAATTACTTTTTCAGATAAACCAGAATAACGGGCAACCTTAGCCGCAATTTCTTTTCTTTTTGCTGCATCTAAAGATGAACCTTTTGCCAATGCCGGCAGATATTCATTCACCGTAAACGTTTCCACTTCGGGCAACATATCGGTAAGATCTTTCTGTTGCAGATCAGCAGGTAATACTTTGTGATACCATGCCGTGGCGGAAAAATAGGGAAGAGACAAAGCTGCATCCATCACTCCTCCCCTGTTTATGCCGAGTTCTGTAGGAGAAACCAGTATAACACCATTAAGATACATCCATTGGCTGTTCTGCAATTCAAGCGCTAATCCTGAAACACGGGTAGTACCATAGCTTTCACCAATCAAAAATTTTGGAGAAGCCCATCTTTTATTCCTGCTCACAAATGTATTGATCCACTCTGCCAGGTATTTAATATCCGCACTTACACCAAAAAATTTTGTGCCTGGTATGTCTTTGCTTATTGGTCTTGAAAAACCCGTATTCACAGGATCAACATATACTATATCAGCCACATCTAATATTGAATTGGGATTATCTTTCATACCATACGGCTGTACAGGATAGCCTTCATCATCCACTTTTAATATCCGTGGACCTGTATATCCAATCTGCATCCACACAGATGGAGTGCCGGGACCTCCGTTAAAAGAAACAACCAGTGGTCGCGAAGATTTATCGCTGATATCTGTTCTTTCATAATAAGTATAAAATACGCCTGCAATCGGTTTGTCTTCCTCATCCCACACAGGCAAACTTCCGGCTGTAACCTGGTAAGGTACTTTTTGTCCCCTTATCACTATTTCATTTTTTGTAACTACGCTGGCATCAATTTTCAATGAGCGTTTTTCAGCATTTACTTCTTTTACTTCTGGTGTTGGTGAAACAGCAGGCGCTTCACTATTTTTTTTCTGTGCAATGGCAACAACACAAAAACCACTGAACATACAAAATATGAAAATCGTTCTTCTCATTACAAAAAATTGAATGTTATAAAACAGAATATGAAATGTGTAAAATAAACAATTATTTTTGAGTGATTGACAACCGTTGGTATAAAATCAAAACCATTTTTCATAGATATGAATGATGATCATGTTTACAGTATCCCCGCAAAATTCAGGCGGGTAGAGAATCTGCATATTTTATTATGGCTGCTTAAAGATCTGTGCTGGGCTTTGAATCTACGCGTTTTGGGTATCATCATGATCGTTCCTACACTTACGGTAGCTATCTTGATTACCTGGCAAACCCGCAAGTTAACAGCAGAACTGTTACATAATCTTTCCGTGGTATTATGGATAACCGCAAATTGTTTATGGATGGTAGGTGAATTTTACGGCTGGGATGAAGGTACTTTTGGTACAAGACACCTGGCTATTATTCCATTTTCTCTCGGGTTGCTCATCTTAATATATTACTACCTTATACTGGCTCCCAGCAAGCGCTTTAAGGAAAAAATGCGCGTCAAAACCAACCAGGTAATTCAGGAAGAAGCGTAAATACATTGCATAACCTGAATTAAATCTGGTAACCACATTTAATTTACCTTTGCATTCTTTTAAAATAAACAGGATGTACAGGACTCATACATGCGGAGCATTAAGATTACAAGACGCAGGACAAAACACTACCCTTGCCGGATGGGTGCAAAGCATACGTAAATTCGGTTCTATTACTTTTATTGATCTTCGCGACCGCTATGGTATAACACAATTATTGATTGGAGAAGCGTTGAACCAGGAACTGGAAGCCAATCCCCCGGGAAGAGAATTTGTATTGCAGGCAAAAGGCATTGTGCAGGAAAGAAGTAATAAGAATCCCAATATTCCTACTGGTAATATTGAAGTAAATGTTACTGAATTTACTATTCTGAACAGATCTGCCACTCCACCATTTACCATACAGGATGATACCGATGGCGGTGATGATATCCGCATGAAATACCGTTATCTCGATCTGCGTCGCAATGCAGTGAAAAAAAATCTTGAATTACGGTATGCAGTAAACCGTTCCGCACGTAACTACCTGCACGAAAAAGGTTTCATGGATATTGAAACCCCTTTTCTAATAAAATCAACACCTGAAGGCGCAAGAGATTTTGTAGTTCCATCACGCATGAATGAAGGACAATTTTATGCATTACCACAAAGTCCGCAAACATTTAAACAATTACTGATGGTGAGTGGTTACGATCGTTATTACCAGGTAGTAAAATGTTTCAGGGATGAAGATTTGCGTGCCGATCGTCAGCCGGAATTTACCCAGATAGATTGTGAAATGAGTTTTGTGGAACAGGAAGATATTCTTGAAATGTTTGAAGGCTTGATAAAACAGGTGTTCAAAGATGTGAAAGGCATTGACTACAGCGATAAAGTTGAACGGATGACCTGGGAAGATGCCATGTGGACGTATGGCAACGATAAGCCTGATATTCGTTTTGGCATGAAACTGGCCAATCTTACATTTCCTTCCTATACTTTTCCTGCAAAAAAATCTCCATTAAAAGAAGGATTAGGCAACAGCTTTAAAGTTTTTGCTGAAGCACAAACGGTGGTAGCTATTGCTGCTCCCGGCTGCAGTGAGTATAGTCGCAAGCAAACCGACGAACTAACGGAATGGGTTAAACGCCCACAGATAGGCATGAACGGTCTTGCATTTATTAAGTATAATACAGATGGAACATTTAAAAGTAGTATAGATAAATTTTACAATGAAGAACAATTAAAATCAATTGCAGCGGCTGCGGAAGCTAAGCCCGGTGATTTGATTTTGATATTAGCCGGACCTGAAGAACGTACCCGCAAAGCCATCAGTGAGCTGCGGTTAGAAATGGGTAAAAAATTAGGTTTTAGAAAAGAAGATGAATTTAAACTGTTATGGGTACTCGATTTTCCATTGTTCGAATATGATGAAGAAGGAACCCGCTGGGTGGCACGTCATCATCCATTTACCTCGCCAAAACCTTCTGATATTGATACAATGATCAATAATTCGCCGGTAATAAAAGATGCGGCGAACTACCTGGCGCATCCGTATGCCAATATTAAAGCCAACGCATATGATATGGTACTGAATGGGAATGAAATTGGCGGTGGTTCTATAAGAATATATCAAAGAAACCTGCAGGAAAAAATGTTTGCAGCATTGGGAATGAGCACTGATGAATCATTGCACAAGTTTGGTTTTCTTTTAGGTGCTTTTGAATATGGCGCTCCGCCACACGGTGGTATTGCCTTTGGTTTCGACAGGCTTTGTGCTATATTAGGCGGCAGCGAAAGCATCCGCGACTTTATTGCCTTCCCCAAAAATAATAGTGGTCGTGATGTTATGCTGGATGCGCCTTCTTCCATAGATGATAAACAACTGGAAGAATTATCTATTGCATTGAAGGAACAATAGATAAGCATGAGCGATCAAGAAATATAGTATAGCATAAATACAATTAAATGAGAACTACACTTAAGGTCTCTACTGTTTTATCCTGGATAAATATTTTTATTGGAAGTTTTATTGCCTTCAGTTGTTTAATGGGTATGTTATTGATGCAGAACCTGGGTATAGTAATATTTACAGTACTTATAGGCGGCGTAATATTACATAGTTTTGCCACATTGCAGTTACGCAAAAGCATAATAAATCCAGCTATTCCATTAAGCAGTCAAACGCCTGTTGGCATCCGTTTTATAGGCTTTATAGCCTTATTCTTTTCTATACTAGGAATCATAAATGCGGTAGCAGCAATAGGGAGTGCCGAGGAAGTTGTTAAACTCGCTGATCAAAATTACCTTCAGAAAGGTGTGAATTGGGTAGCGGTTTTTCGTATCATTGGAGTTGTTTTTCTAATTTTCAGTATTGGGGTGGCGATGAATGTATTTATGAGCACCAGGTTACTGAGATGGTATCTTCTTTCAAAAAGAAGAAAAAGAAGAATAAATCTCTCCTTAAAAATCTATCGTTGCACCTAACCATGCCATCATACCGGCGCCGAGTGCTATTGCATCCTCGTCTACATTAAAGGTGGGTGTATGTACACCCGAAGTAATGCCTTTACTTTGGCTGCCAGAACCGAGCCTGTAAAAACATCCCGGAATTACCTGGGAATAATAACCAAAATCTTCCGCGCCCATGCGTAATTCTGTTTCTTCAATATTTTTCTCTCCTGCATATTCCGAAGCCTGTGAAGCTGCGATGGAATTGAGCTTTTCATTATTATATACTGTTGGATAGCCAACATCTATCAACAGATCAATTTCGGCGCCCATGCTATGCACCAGTTCAGTAGCTAACTTACGGATAAGCTTATGCGCTTCAAACCGCCATTCTTCATCCATCGCCCTGAAAGTACCCATCAACTTTACTTCGCTGGGTATAACATTGGTAGTATAGCCACCCTGAAAAGAAGTAATAGACAGAACAGATGGTGAAAATGGATTGCGGTTTCGGCTGATGATCTGTTGCAATGCTACAACCAATTGAGAAGCGATGAGAATAGTATCCGCCGTTTGCTGGGGTGCGGCTGCGTGACCTCCTTTGCTTTTAATGGTGATATATAATTCATCTGCACTAGCCATTATCTTTCCGCCACGAAAACGATACTTACCTACTTCCAGTTGAGGATGCACATGCAATCCGAATATGGCCGACGGCTTTGGATTTTCAAGCACGCCTTCTTTTATTAAAAGGCTGGCACCGCCGGGGTTTTTTTCTTCACCCGGTTGAAATATCAGTTTGATCGTTCCCTCCCAATCGTCTTTTAATGCGTGCAGAATTTTTGCTGCTCCTAAAAGACAGGTAGTATGTACATCATGTCCGCAGGCATGCATCACTCCTGCATTCTTCGATTTATAGGGAACATTATTCTCCTCTGTAATAGGTAATGCATCAAGGTCGGCCCTTAATGCAATTACTCTTTTATCTGGATTTCTTCCTTTGAGCAAGCCCACTACACCTGTCGTCGCTTTTACTTCAAAAGGAATATCAAGCGAAGACAGATGCTGCTGCACCAGTTTTGAAGTTTCAAATTCTTTATAACTCAGCTCTGGGTTGGCATGTATGTGCCTACGGATATCAATGAGTTCAGGTGCATATTGTTGAGCTAATGTTTTTATCTTCTCTTTCAACATGCCGCAAAGATAACGATATGCTTAATTACTGTAAACGATCTTCGCGCCCAGTAATACTCTTTCTTCCGTAGCATTTTTTATGGTTGAATCTATTTCAATATGGTACATGTATTTATCCAGTATTTTGCCGGTAGTAGTTAATGTAGTGCTGCTCGATAAAAAATTATCAGGAACAGAAGTACCCGGAGGGCAGGTAATAAATGCTACTTCTATCTCGCCTGAAGCCGCAACGTGTTCCACATGATGTTTTAATACAAGCGCCATCATATTTTCGGTAGTATTGTTTTTGTAATAAATCACTACCTGGCTAATAATACTGCCAACCGGCAATAATATAGGCGCTATCAATGATCCGTTGTTGGATTTTCTACCTTGCTGGTAATAATCAACATAGCCGTCTGGTGCGGTTACGCAATACGGTACGAAAGCAGCATAATGAATGTATAATGATTTTTTTGCAACAGGTAGTACGGGTATAACAGGGATCTTCGGTTGTGGCAGTATTTTTTTTGTAGGTACGGATGCACGTTTGATAGCCTTTTTCTTTACAGCGCTCTTTTTTGTTTTTGCAGTAGCCATGAGTATTTGTTTTTGATGATTGAAGTGGAAGAATATAAATACAATGGAGGTATGTTTTGTTACCAGGGAGCTTTTGGCTTTTGGCTTTCGGCTATCTGCCATCGGGTTTCACGCAGCGGTGTTGCGGGGCAGCGATCGCAACCATAAACAATAAACAACAAACGAGAAACATCTTCACCCTCCGCGGCTTTGCAGATATTCCTGCAACATAATAGTAGCGGCTATTTCATCTACCATGGCTTTATCACGGCGTTGCTTTTTTTTCATTCCCATATCTATCATAGCTTGTTTGGCCATTTTGGAAGTATAGCGTTCATCAACCGTTTCTATAGGAATAACAGGAAGCGATTTTTTTACTTTCTCGATAATTTTTTTAACGAGCGGTGTGGCATGCGTATCGGAGTCATCCAGGTTTTTGGGCTCGCCAATGATTATTTTTTCAACCTGCTCTTTTTGAAAATAAGCAGTAAGAAAAGAAATGAGTTGCGATGACTCAATAGTAGTTAAACCGGTAGCAATAATCTGCAAAGGATCTGTTACGGCTATGCCTGTGCGTTTTAGTCCGTAATCAATTGCCATAATACGTGCCATCCGCAAATATACAATGATTCGTTTTGAAGATATAACAGCCACTATACAGCATCATCATTATATATTATTTGGCAAACTCCAACCCAAAGATCAGTGGCGAACTGTTAACCAATGCATGCAGTAAAGCGGAGTAGAAAACATTTCTTGTTTTAAGGTAGGTATAACCGTAAGCCCAGCCACCGATACAAGCCAGCCCGATAAAAATAATAGAGCCTGAATGATAATGTACCAGTCCAAAAATACAACTGGTGATAGCCAGCGCTGTATAAACGCCCATCAGTTGCTTTCCATATTGCTCTATGCCAAATGCAACTCCAAATAACAATACTATTATCAAAGCGGGGAACCATTGCATGCTGCCCTTTAGCGTGTAACCTGCCAGTAAAGCAAGTGCAATCAATATGATCAATCCCCAGGTCCAGAAAGATTTCCAGGAAGCAGATTGCGCAATACGCTTGCCCAACATATTTTGCAGCAAACCACGAAAAACAAGTTCTTCGAATAACGCAGTATGCAAAAATATAGATACCATGCCCACACTGATTTTTTCAACAATATCAACATTGAAATGATGCTCCGTTGAAAGACGAATGAAATGAATACCATAACCGATAGCAAATACAAAAAGATAAAAAGCCAACCAAACCCATATGGTTGTAAAAAGAAATCTTAAGTTGAAAACGGGATAACAGCCTACATCCAGCAAATTTCTTACAGTAACAAAAGCATATACTGCCGTGAGCATAACAGCGATGCGGTAGATAGAATCAAAATGCCCGCCATTATACGGCAGGTCACCGGTAAAATTTATTTTTACAAGTGTAACCGGAAATACAAAAAAGGTAAATGTAAAAAAATCAACCCAGTTAAATGGATCGTCCAGCTTGCCTTTAGGAGCCAGCATCAGCACCGGAAAGAACAATAAATAAGGCACGAGAAACAATGTTCCATCTAGTGGATTATGCCCATTGATAATGATATAAACGAAATACAATACAATTAAGAAGAGAGGAAATAAAATAATACGTGAATGATCATACTCAGTTTTCTCTCTTATCCATTGCGACACCGAAGGTTTGCCTAATGTAAAGAAAATAAAATACAGCACTACAAAAAAAGGAAGCGCTGAAAATATCGCAGCGGGACTACTTTCTTTCCAAGAGAAGAATACAAACACTATTGATAGCAATAAAGTATATATCCCACTTCTTAGCAAGGATTTTTTGAGCACTGAATCAATTATCATGAAAAGGGCGAGGTTTAGAAATTTGGATATCTACGGGGTCTCTATAAATGCCATTGTCTGAAAAAAATATCTCCAATTACAAAGACAGCAAATACCACACTGGCTATGCCATTGGCTGTCATAAAAGCGATATTAACCCTGCGCAGATCTGTGGGTTTTACAATAGAGTGTTGATAGATCAACATGCCCACAAATACCGCTACACCCATCCAGTACCAGATGCCAAAGCGTCCATATATACCGGCGCTTACTACCACTATCGCCGCCAGCACATGCAATATTTCTGAAACCCGCAATGCATTTTTTTTACCCAATGAAGCAGGAATAGAATGAAGCTGTTGTAATTTATCAAACTCTTCATCCTGCAAGGCATAAATGATATCAAAACCACTTACCCAAAACATTACTGTAATAGAAAACAAAACAGGCAGCCAATCGAAACGACCTGCAACAGCAAGATAAGCGCCAATAGGCGCCAGACTTAAACCAAGTCCCAATACCAAATGACAGAGCGCTGTAAATCTTTTAGTATAACTATAGCCCAACACTACCAGTAGTGCTAAGGGCGATAAAAAAAAGCAAAGTTTATTGATCAGTAAACTACAAACCATAAACAACACACCACAAACAATCGTAAATATCAATGCGCTGTTTGCTTTTATAATACCTGCAGGAATTTCCCTGATAGCAGTACGCGGGTTCTTTGCATCAAAGCTTCTGTCTAAATAGCGATTAAATGCCATGGCTGCACTACGAGCGAAGACCATACAAAGTATAACGAGTGTGAGTTCTTTCAAAAGGTATAAAGGTGATACGTATAAACTCCACGAACTAGGTTGTTCTATTTTACCATGTGCTAAAGCCCCATTATATATTCCTTGGAAAAGCCCCAAGCAAAATCCAATCATTGCAAAAGGCATGGCAAATATGGTATGCGAAAACTTGATTAAGGAGAGATAGTTTTTAACCGCCGTCATGGTGCAAAGGTATTAAAAAAGCCGGTAGCAATCAGCTTTCAGCCGTCAGCCATCGGCTTTGAGCTGCGATTGTTCACCTTTTATTCAACTCCTTCGGAGTTGATATGCGTTTTTATTCTGTAACCACCGGCTGCGTCGATGGTTATTATAGTTAAAGCCCTGCGGGCTTGGCTGTATAATATCTATCATCGCTTCGGGAGCTACAAGCGCGAAGTCCGAAGGACTTCAACGCTTAATAAGTCCGGGTGTAACCCGGAGACAAAAAGCACCTCACCTAGCCTCTCCGCACAGCGGAGAGGAACAGCGCACAATCCTCGCCTGCCTGAGAGTTTCACTATTGTCCATCCACTTCAAATTAAATCAACCTCAAACCATAAAACCTAAACCTTACACCTTCGATAGCTCCCACAACACAATCCCCGCTGCTACAGATATGTTCAATGAATGCTTCATACCCGATTGTGGAATTTCGATGCAGCCATCGCATTGTTTCAACACTTCTTCATCAACACCGCTTACTTCGTTTCCGAATATCACTGCCAGTTTTTGATTGCTAGATGCTACCAGCAATAATTCGCGGGTGATAGTATTGAGGCTGATACTTTTTTCTACTTGTTCAATAGCCCAGATGCTATAACCCTGCTGTTTGAAAAATTGCACGCTTTCTAGAGTAGAAGTATAATATTTCCATTCCACTGTTTCAGTTGCGCCCAATGCGGTTTTTTGAATATCCCTGTGCGGTGGTTGCGGCGTATAGCCACAAAGCGCAATGGATTCAACTAAAAAAGCATCCGCTGTACGAAATACGCTTCCTACATTATGCATGCTGCGCACATTGTCTAATATCACCACCACCGGAGCTTTTGTAGCTCCCTTAAATTCTTCTACCGTTTTCCGGTTAAGTTCATCCATGCTTAATTTGCGCATCCGGCAAAGATAAAAGGATTTAAAATTTGAGATTTGAAATTTGATAGCCAGAAGGATTAGAACGGTTGTATTCAATCTCAAATCTTCAAATCAGAAATCAGAAATTTTCAATTTTGGGGGAAATTTGGGGAATTCTTTTGTAGCACAGTTGCTTATTTTTGTCGTCCTGTATGGCAAAATCAAGTTCAGATACTCCCCTGATGCAGCAACACCGGGCTATCAAACAAAAATACCCCGATGCCATATTGCTTTTCAGGGTAGGTGATTTTTATGAAACTTTTGGTGAAGACGCAATCAAGGCGTCACAAGTGCTGGGTATCACGCTTACTAAAAGAAATAATGGCGCTGCTGCTTCATCTGAGCTTGCGGGCTTTCCACATCATGCATTAGATACCTATTTGCACAAACTGGTAAAAGCGGGTTACCGCGTTGCCATTTGTGATCAACTGGAAGACCCTAAGCAAGCCAAAGGAATAGTGAAGCGTGGCGTAACGGAAATGGTAACCCCAGGTGTTGCAACCAGCGACAAACTGCTGGAACATAACAGCAATAATTTTTTAGCAGGCGTTTATTTTGGGGAGAATATAGTAGGTACTGCCTTTCTTGATATTTCAACCGGTGAGTTTTTTGTAGCTGAAGGAACTACGGAATATGCAGATAAATTATTGCAAAGCCTTAAACCTGCTGAAGTAGTTTTTCAACGCAATTTTCAAAAACAATTTAAAGAAACCTTTGGTTCAAAATTTTATACTTATACATTAGAGAGCTGGCTCTTTGAAGAAAATTATGCAACCGAAAGTTTACTGAAGCATTTTGGTACACACTCTTTAAAAGGATATGGCATTGAAGGAATGCCCGCCGGTATTATTGCCGCAGGTGCCGTATTGCATTATCTTAAAGATACCGAGCATCCCAATCTCCAGCACATTACTGCCATACAGCGCATTGATAAGGACGAGCATTTATGGATGGACCGATTTACCATTCGTAATCTCGAACTACTGGGTAGCGGAACCGACACTGGTAATACATTGCAAAAAGTGATGGACAATACGGTTTCGCCTATGGGTGCCCGTTTGATGAGACGCTGGCTGGTATTGCCATTAAAAGATATCGGGCGCATTAATGAGCGGCTTAACCTGGTAGAACATTTTATAAAGGAAGTAGACCTAAGAACTACCATCGCGCAGCATATAAAACAATGCGGTGATATAGAAAGGCTGGTGAGTAAAATTCCTTTAAAGAAAATTAATCCGCGGGAAATAAAACATATTGCCCGTGGGTTACAGCATATACAGGAAATAAAGAATAGTTGCATCAATAGCGGTAACGACTACCTGAAAAGATTGGCTGACTCATTAAATCCGTGTCAGTATATCGCAGAAAAAATCAATAAGGAAATTGTTGACAATCCCCCCGCACTTGCTAATAAAGGTGGAATGATGAATGCAGGCATTCACGCAGAATTGGATGATCTGAGAAATATTGCGAGTGGCGGAAAAGACTACCTGTTGCAAATACAGCAAAAAGAGATTCAGGCTACTGGCATTTCTACGTTGAAAGTAAGTTTCAATAACGTATTTGGATATTACTTGGAAGTAACCAATTCACACAAATCAAAAGTGCCTGATAGCTGGATTCGTAAACAAACCCTGGCTAACGCCGAAAGATATATTACACCGGAGTTAAAACACTATGAAGAAAAAATTATTGGTGCAGAAGAAAAAATTTTCCAGATAGAGCTGGACCTGTATGATAAACTGTTGTTGGAATTGCAGGACTATATTGCCCCGATGCAGACCAATGGTAATATTCTCGCCATACTCGATTGCCTGATTTGCTTTGCCAACAACGCCTTACAATACAACTATAAAAAACCTAAATTACATACAGGCACTTCGCTTGAACTGAAAGATAGCCGCCATCCTGTAATTGAACGTTACCTGCCCGTGGGTGAACAATACATCACCAACGATATCACACTCGATCCATCGGGTCAACAAATCATCATTCTTACAGGTCCCAATATGAGTGGTAAGAGTGCCATACTGCGGCAAACGGCACTTATTACTTTGATGGCGCATACCGGAAGTTTTGTTCCTGCAGCATCGGCAAGTATACCAATTACCGATAAGATCTTTACCCGCGTAGGCGCTTCGGATAATATGAGTGGCGGTGAATCTACTTTTATGGTAGAGATGAATGAAACCGCCAGCATCATCAATAATATTTCAACAGGCAGTTTGATTTTACTGGATGAAATCGGTCGTGGCACTTCTACCTATGATGGTATATCCATTGCCTGGAGTATCGCAGAATTTTTGCACAACTCACCACATCATCCTAAAACATTATTTGCAACGCACTATCACGAATTGAATGAACTGGAAAATAAATTACCGAGAGTAAAAAATTATCACGTTACCAATAAGGAAGCAGGCAATAAAATTATTTTTCTGCGTAAACTGGCTCCCGGCGGTAGCACACACAGCTTTGGTATACATGTGGCGAAAATGGCGGGTATGCCACCTGCGCTCATCAACAGGGCTAATGCCATCTTACGACAATTGGAAGAAAAAAATTCAGATACAAACGGAAGCGATATTAATAAAGCGGTAAAACAATTGGCAATACCGCAAATGCAGTTGTCTATTTTTGATGCACATAGCGAAACCTTTGATGAGATCCGTCAACTGCTGGAGAATATGGATATCAACCGGCTTACACCTGTAGAAGCGTTATTGAAATTGAACGAGGTGAAAAGTTTGCTTAAATAAATATGTTGTCGCCGGGACGCGACAACAATAATCTTCTTGTCGAAGATGCTACACATCGCATATATAAAACAATCCCGCAGAAAGCCACAAGAAATTAATTTCGTTGATGACGCAACGCCTTTGTTTTTTCAGTACTCATGTTTTAGTTAAGCTTCCATCATAACAAAAGAATGATCATAATACAGTAGCTTATGAAAAGCATAATTACGTTCTTAACCCTGGTTACTATTGGCACTAGCTGCGATTCATACAACCCTGTAGACTACAATATCATTAATAACTCATCAAAAGAAATCAAGGTAATTTTTAATCAGTGGGAATATGATCAAGGCATGTACATCACCAATGATACAATTGTTAGTATTGCTCCTCACCAAAAAGAAAACCTTTTAATAAGAGAAATCATCGGCGCATCCGTCTGGAACCCTGAAACCGGAAACGATACAATTTGGGCGATCAATAAACTTGAAATATTCAGAGACGATACTATTTTAGTAAATAAAAATTTCAGGATGATGAACTATTGGCAATATAACAATCTTGGCAGACACCATGCAGAATTAAATCTTGTTTTAAAGGACCAGGATATTTTTTAGTAGCAGCGCTAAGCAATCTTAATCTTTCAGTTTCTATTTATACATCAATAGGTACAACAGGCTAGCATTAAAGAAATTCTAATTTATTGCTTCACCATTTATTTATACGGGACAATTATGTTTACCCAATGAATCTGTTCCTGTATTATTCTTATACACATAGATGCATTTTTCGTAGTTTAGTTGAGTGGTTACCCATCATCTTAATCACTTATATAGTTTGCCATGAACGATCTGCTGAAAAAAACCTGCCACTTTTTTATTGCCCTGGTTGTTCTTACCTGTATTGATATATCTATAGTGGATGCGCAATCTTTATGGAAACATGGCAGACTAAAAACAACTGCAGATGGTCATTACCTTCAATTTGAAGATGGCACTCCATTTTTCTGGCTGGGCGATACAGGCTGGGAATTGTTTGAAAGACTTACACTGGAAGAAATAAAAACCTACCTGGATAATCGTTCGGCTAAAGGCATGAATGTAATACAAGCCGTAGCGCTGGCTGAATTTGATGGTATCCGCAGACCTAACAGGTATGGTCAACTGCCGTTGATAGACAATAATCCCGACAAACCCAATAGCCAGTATTTCACTATTATTGACAGTACAGTTAAAATGGCCCTATCACGAAACATGTTCATCGGGTTGCTGCCAACATGGGGAGACAAAGTAACCCTGGCATGGGGAGAAGGTCCTGTAATTTTTGACAGCGCCAATGCCTACCGTTATGGTAAATGGATAGGGCAGCGTTATGCGGATTATCCGAATATCATCTGGATACTTGGAGGCGACCGGCCTGCTGTAAATGACAAGAATGACTGGCGCCCTGTATGGCGGCAAATGGCGAAAGGAATAAAAGAGGGTACCCGCAACCGTTGTATTATCACTTATCACCCTTCAGGCGGGTCTAACTCTACCTCGCAATGGATACACCATGAGAGCTGGCTTGATATCAATATGTTTCAATCGGGACACGGTGGAGGACATGATACACCCTGCTGGCAATATGTTACAAGAGACCGGAGCTATACTCCCACTAAACCTACACTGGATGCGGAGCCTAATTATGAAGATCATCCTGTTAATCCTTGGCCAAAATGGAATCCAGACAATGGCTATTACCGGGATTATGATGTACGCAAACAATTATACCGATCTGTTTTTGCAGGTGCCTGCGGCGTTACATATGGGCATCATGCTATATGGCAGTTTATGAGCGAACGCGAAGCCACTGTTAATTATCCCGACAGAGGTTGGGTAAATGCGATGGATCGTCCGGGTGCCTTCCAGGCGGGTTATTTAAGGAAATTAATAGAGACCCGTTTTGGAACAACATTGCTGCCTGATTCAAATTTAATAATGGAAGGTCAAGGAGAAAAAGCGTTCCATATGGAAGCATGCTATGGCGCAGACGGAAGCTATATAATGGTTTATTTGCCCGTAGGTAAACAGGTGGGCATCCAAACAAAAAATATCAAAGCATCACAACTCAATATATGGTGGTTTAATCCATCAGCCAATCAATTACAAAGCGGCGGTACTATAATTAATAAAGGAACGATAAATGTAACCAGCCCAACCACAGGTGTTGGCAACGATTGGGTATTGATTATTGAGGACAGCAAAAAACCAAGAATTCCAGCAAATACAGTCAAGCTATAAATTTATTCACTTAATACTTTCTCAATTTCTTTTTCCATATCGTTAGAGAAACCGGCATGACTGTATACTACATCCCCTTTTCTATTAACCAATATATACCTCGGGATCGCATTTACTTCATAAATTTTCCGGGTTGGTTCATCACCCATCAACACAGGAAAACTTAGTTTAAATTTTTCAATCATTCTCTTCATCACATCTGCCTGCTTTTTTTCGAAGCTAACGCCGTATACCTCCAATCCTTTTGATTTATACTTATCAGAAAGATCCTGCACTTTTGGAACCGAAGCAAAACATGGACCACACCATACTTCCAGGAAATCCAGTAATACTACTTTTCCCTTTAGCTTTTTTAATTGTACCGGCTCGTTCTTTAATGAAACAAGTTGAAAATCCGGAGCAGGCTTGTTTAAAAATTGGAATGGCTTTGGTGCAGACTCAACCCCCTGGGTATAGCCGTCAGGAAAATATTGTCCATTAAAATCATAAGCATGCGCCGCATCATTAATCCAGATGTCTTTGATCATGTAATTAAGATCCTGCACCTTACCGGATGTTTCCTGGTGGCTTCGCATGGCTATGGGAAGCATTCGTTGTTTATCTATAGTGTAAACGGCATACCGGTTGTATACATCGTATTTTTCTAAATCGGGTATATGTTTGGTGAGATAATAATATTGATCGTCCTGTTTAAGAGAAAGCCCGGTGTTGTTGCTGGTGTCCAGTTTTACTAAATCAGTAAGCAGCATCTGTCCGCCTGCTGCGCCTAACAGGTGCGGAAACATGCTGGCGTCCATATTAACATTGTACTGTTTCTTTTGGTTATCCAGGCTTATACTTTTTTTGCCGTCATATATGGTAGCAATATCCACATCATCCCGCTTTCCCCAGAACCAGCAACCAAACACACTATCGTTGTTGACTACCTGCAGTTTTATCTGTCCTGTCGTTTCTCTTGTATCGCCGGTTACAAAGGTATCTACGCGGTGTAAGGTATATGCCACAGTCTTAAGTTGCTGCTGAGCCTGTTTTACTTTTGCAACAATTTCATCAACGGTTTGCGCATGTATACTCAGGGCAAAAAAGAAGGTATAGATTATAATGAGCGTTTTTCTCATAAAAGATTTTTTTCAAACATACAAATAAATACGAAAAAATTCGTAAACAATATACAAATCTGCTTCCCGACAGGTGGCTATTGAGACAGGTCCGTGGCATCTTGAGTTCAACACATAAAAAAACCCCACAAGTTTTTACACTCGTGAGGTACTTAAACCAACCCGTCCCTTAGTTATATTTTTTCTTCAGAACACTTACCTGTTCCTGTAGATTGTTTACCAATGATGCCAACTGGTTTACATCCCATCTTTGTTGGGTAGCTACTTTACTCACTATCATCTGTGCACGCCACAATTCCAGTATATCTTCCGAATTTACCTGGTAAGGTTGATACGAAGGATTATCGCTCACCAATGTAACCTTGCCTTTAACACGGTTATTTTTTTCGAGGCGTTTGTATACAATACCTTCATTGCGGGATATTACAATAAAAGCCTGGCTGCTTTTTGCATCTTCCAGGTCTTCTACCTTTTCACCTACTATGATAGAACCGCTGGGTGTAGGCAACATGCTATCTCCAACAATTTCAAAAGCCCTGTAATTGCCACCGGCCAGCATGGGCAGTGTAAACGTATTCAGTTCGTCAATAAATTCACTATCGGCATAGCCCGCTAAATAACCCGCGGCTGCTTTTACCGGAACAAAATGAATAAGATTGTTTTCCGACATCATTTTTTGCTGCCGGCGTTTAGCCATATAGTTACCCTTTACTTCTGCCAGGTCTCTGCGCAGCAAATCATCCAGTGTAAGCTTAAACATATCCCCCAACTTTTCCAGTACATCAATACGGGGATCTGCTCTTTCTTCTTCGTATGCCCCTACCAGTGAGCGTTTAATGCCCAGTTTATTAGCAAATTCCTCTTGTGTCCATCCGCGGAGTTTGCGGAGATATTTAAGGTTTTGACCTGCGAATGATTGTGACATACTAACTAATTTAGCTGCAAAATACTAACTCAATTAGTTACAGCAAAATTTTTTTTCGCAACCATTGACTTCGTCAATGGATATTACTATTGAACCCCTTCGGGGTTGAGCGATCAGCCATCATCAATCTATATGGAGTAATGAATCATCTCATGCATTACACCTTACACCTTATCCCTTCAACCTTACACCTTACCACTTACTTCTTACCACTCTCCCCTCCTCACATTCATTTGGGTAGCAATCAAATAATCGTGACTTTTACATTTTAATCATAACCGATTGCATGGCAATATCAAAGCGAAAGAAAACGTCGCCTGTTATTTTGGTTACCAATGATGATGGTGTAATGGCGCCGGGTATCCGCAATCTTGTTGAGGCAGTAAAAGATCTGGGAAAAATAGTAGTGGTTGCCCCCGATAAACCGCAATCAGGCATGGGGCATGCTATCACCATTGGTTCTCCATTACGGTTACAGCAGGCAACCTTAATGGATGGCGTGGAAGCTTGGAGCTGCAGCGGTACACCGGTAGATTGCGTAAAGCTGGCGGTTGATAAAATTTTAGGTGGCAAACCCGATTTGTGTATCAGCGGGATTAATCATGGTGCTAATCATTCTATTAATGTAATTTATTCAGGCACTATGAGTGCTGCTATTGAAGCTTCTATCGAGAGCATTCCTTCAATAGGTTTTTCGCTGCTCGACTATAGTATGGAAGCTGATTTTAGCGCCGCCCGCAAATATGCACGCATCATTATTGAGCAGATCTTAAAAAAGAAAACAGACAAACATCTTTGTCTGAATGTAAATTTCCCAGCGGTAGATGAAAGTCTTATAAATGGTATAAAGGTCTGCAGGCAGGCATATGCCAAATACGAAGAAGATTTTGATGAAAGAAAAGATCCCACAGGCAAAAAATATTTCTGGTTAACGGGAGCATTTGTAAATTTTGATAAAGGAAAAGACACAGATGTATGGGCGCTATCCAATAATTATGTAAGTGTGGTACCAGTGCAATTTGATTTAACCAACTACGTTTTAAAAAATAAACTCGAAAAAACATTTAAAAAGTGATTTTTAAAAAAGACAACCTTCTGTTTGGAATAATTATGGGATTGCTGGCACCCATCCTGAGCCTGGTAGTGTATTACTTCATGAAATTTTATCCCCTGTTTAGTGTAGGCGATATGTTTAAAGCTCTCCAGGAAAAAAACCTGCTCAAAGGCATTACTATTCTTTGTCTTTTTTTAAACGTAGTAATATTTACCATTTATATTAACGTTAGAAAGGATAAAACAGCCAAAGGTATTTTTGCCATTACCCTGGTATACGCGGTTGCTTCGCTACTTTTGAGACTTTTTAGTTAGCGTATTTAACAAATACACAAAAGTGAAATACTATATTATAGCAGGAGAAGCTTCCGGCGATCTGCACGGATCAAATCTTATAAAAGCTTTAAAGCAGCAGGATGCAAATGCTGAGATCCGCGCCTGGGGCGGCGATATGATGGAAGCTGCAGGGGCTACTATCGTAAAACATTTCCGCGACCTTGCATTTATGGGTTTTACGGAGGTATTGATGAACTTGCGTACTATATTCCGCAATCTTTCTTTCTGTAAAAAAGATATTCTCGAATATCAACCCGATGCTTTGATTTTAATTGATTACCCTGGCTTTAATCTTCGCATAGCGCAATGGGCAAAGCAGCAGGGTTTAAAAATTATTTATTATATATCGCCACAGGTGTGGGCATGGAAAGAAAACCGCGTAAAGCAGATTAAGCAATGCGTAGACAAGATGCTGGTGATACTGCCTTTTGAAAAAGATTTTTATGCCGGCTGGAATTATGAAGTAGAATATGTAGGACATCCTTTGGTAGAAGTGATAGATGATTTTACTAAAAACGCTTCTCAACAACCGGATGTATTATTTTCTTCAGATAAAGTTATTGCACTATTGCCTGGTAGTCGTAAACAGGAGATATTAAAAAAACTACCGGTGATGCTGGAAGTAAGTAAGTATTTTCCTGATTACACGTTTGTGGTAGCAAAAGCTCCGGGGCAAACAGATGCATTTTATAATGACCTGCTCGCCAACTATACTAATGTAAAAAGTGTAACGGGCAAAACCTATGCGTTGCTAATGCATGCCAAAGCAGCATTGGTTACATCGGGTACGGCTACACTGGAAACCGCTTTGTTTGCTGTGCCTGAAGTAGTATGTTATAAAGGAAGCCCTATCTCCTATGAAATTGCCAAAAGAGTAATCAAGATAAAATACATATCGCTGGTGAATTTAATTATGGATAAACTGGTGGTAAAAGAATTGATCCAGCACGATCTTACCGTAGAAACCCTGAAAAAAGAATTGACCGAATTGCTCACAAACGAAGCAAAGAAAAAACAGTTGGCGGAAGATTATGCCGCTTTGCGGAATTTACTCAGCCAGGGTGGTCATGCCTCCTCCAACGCAGCTAAAGCCATCAGCAGCTTTTTACAAGGCGCACAATCATAACGATAATTGCAAATAAAAAAAGCAGGATTGAAATACGGTTGATACCGTGCATGTATTTTGTAAAAGAAGAATCATCGCGGTGGGGATCTTTCTTTTTGATAAACAGGTACTCCGCAATTTGTCTTAAAACACCCATAACATTTTTTTGAGGAACTATTTAAAACAAAGATAGGATTTTTCGTTACCGCTTATTTTTCAGGTGTATTGCTGGTGGCGCGGTCGGTACCGCAGGTCAGACCACGTCACCAGCAGGTGGTCTGACGCTACGCGTACCGACCAGTAACAGCGGGCTCCCTTCTACGGTGAGGTGGATAAAGATGCGTATTTTTGCAGGATGAAATACCAGACAGGCGACAAAATTCTGATCCTGCATTCCGACGAAGAAGGGGAAATTATTGACATCATTAACGAGAAGATGGTGATGGTAAATGTGAGAGGCGTAAAGTTTCCGGTGTATACCGACCAGATTGATTTTCCTTATTTCAAAAGGTTTTCTCAAAAGAAAATTGAAACCAAAAAGCCAAAGCAGTTTATTGATAACATTAAGAAGGAAAAAAGCGCTGCCGCTTATAAAGTGGGTGAAGGTATATGGCTCTCTTTTTTGCCTGTATTTGATAAGGATGTTTTTGATGATGATATTGTTGAGAAATTCAGGCTGTACCTGGTAAATCAAACAGATTATGATTATCATTTCAACTACACACTAACGCTCAACAATACCCTGGATTTTGAATTAAAGAATGATATAGCCGCTCTTGGTGATTTTTATTTACACGATATATTGTTTGAATCGCTGAATGATATGCCCCGTTTCTGGTTTGAATTTTCGCTGCAGCAGCCCGACAAAAACAAGGCTGAGTATATTGAAGCATCCTTAAAACCAAAAGCCAAGCAGGTATTTAAGCAGGTGGAAGAAATGCGCCTGAAACAGGAAGCACATTTTTCTTACCTGGTGCTTGAGCGTTATCCCGATCGCGTAAAAGAAGAAAAGCCAGACCTTAGTAAATTATCTGCTGCTGGTTTTACCATACACAACTCAAAAACAAAATCCACAGCTCCTCCACGTACAGTGGTTGATCTGCATATTGAAAAGCTTACAGACTATTGGCAAAAAATGGGCAATGCCGAAAAGCTGGATCTTCAGTTAAAGGAATTTGAAAAATATTACGACCTGGCAATACAACATCATCAATCCATGCTGATTGTGATACACGGTGTAGGCACCGGCAAACTAAAAGATGAAATACATGCCATACTCCGCAACAAAAAAGAAGTAAAATCTTTTGTGAACCAGTTTCATCCATCGTTTGGATATGGTTCAACGGAAATATACTTTTAAATTTCCGCGGATACTGGTGTTTGAGCGAAGATTAATGAATTGTTACTTTATTGATGCATAAAAGAAAATAGGCTTCAATGGAATCGATCATTGCTCAATAGCATTTAGCGAAGTCTACTTTAATCGCACCTGCTGAACTTTATTCTTTCGCTTATCCTGCCGACTTTGGAGGCATCTGTCTTCGCTTCATGCAAACAATCACATCATTCAGATTTCGGCTCTGCATTTCCATAATTTCATTAACTTCCTGTATAAAACGATTACGCATGCATATACCTACCGAACCTATTGGCAGCATTCCGCGGCCTGCTGAACTGATTGCAGCTATTACTTCACCAGGCAGCAATGCCGATGTAGAAACATTGCAGAAAAAAGCCATTGATGAAACAATAAAGGAGCTTGAAAAAACAGGCTCACCTATCATTTCGGATGGAGAACAATCCAAACCCAGCTTCGTTACTTATCCATTGCATGGTGCTACTAATATTGCGCCCGGTGGAATGAGAATTGATTTTGTGGATGGACATTTTCGCCAGCTCCCGCTTTTAACCAAAGGACCTTTCAGATACAATACTTACGCTTCCCAATACCTGCAGTATGCAAAAGAGCGAACAACACTACCTGTAAAACAAGCAGTAATATCAGCATCTGCATTGAGCTTGATTTATCCATCAACGGGTATTGAAGGGTACTCTCAACAGGAATTTATTACAGACTTAATAAACGAGTGTGAAAAAGATATCAGGCGCTGCCTTGAACAAGGTGCAGCTAAAGTGCAGATGGATTTTACAGAAGGCAGACTGTCGCTGAAACTTGATCCATCTGGCGGTGTGTTAAATCAGTTTATCGATCTGAACAACCGGGTTTTTGATCGCTTTAGCAAAGCAGAACAGGAAAAACTAGGCGTACATGTATGCCCGGGCGGTGATCATGATTCTACACATAGCGCAGATGTTGATTATACAACATTCATTCCTGCGCTGTTTAACTTACATGTAAACAACTTTTATCTTCAATTAGCCAGCGAGCCAGACAAAATAAAAGTTTTAAAAACCATTCAAAAATATATTAAGTCACATCATAGGGTATTCATTGGCGTTACAAACGTGATCAATCCAAGAGTTGAGACAAAGGAAGAAGTAAGGGACAGCATACTGGAAGCGGCTCAGTATATTCCAGCAGCCCAGTTAGGAACAACCGACGACTGCGGCTTTTCTCCATTCTGCGACGACCAATCCACCAAGCGGGAAATTGCTTTTGCAAAAATTAAAGCGCGGGTTGAAGGAACAAAATTGGCGGAAGAGAAATTGTCTTAAAAGATCATTGTATTTATAGCAATAGCTAATCCGATTAAAAAACTTTATGAGTGATACAACATCAATAAAACCTAAATTTCCATATCTGGTCGGCTTGATTTGTATAATTCCTTTAATTGGAGCATTTGTTGGTTTAGTACTGCTGATATTAGGATTAACAAAGTATAGAGACAAATGGTTGGTTATAATAGGAGTTGCAGGAATAATCTGGACTATACTCATTTATTCCTTTCTTTTTTTTGCTATCAAAAATGCGAAGGTATTCAAAGAAGGATTTTCAACTATCTCGCAAATGCAATTAGATCGCTTAGTAAAAGATATCGAATTCTATAAACTACAACACGGACAATATCCAGATAAGCTGTCTCAACTTTTAAACGATGATCCACAATCTCAAATTTATGATCCTATTGAGTTAAATCAGATGCGAAAAAACCGTGAATATAATTATGAAAAGATAGGTGACAAGTATGTTTTATTTTCATCAGGCCAGGATGGCATCCCAAATACGAAAGATGATTTATTTCCTAAAATCATAATAAACGATAGCAGTAAAATAGGTTTAATAGAGAACAAGTAGTAAACAATTAAAAAAACACCCCGATATATGAATGAAAAATATCCCGAACTCAAAGAAAGAATTCAATCTTCATTTATTGATTTTGTTTTGATTATTATGCTGATGTTTGCATCCGTTGGTATTTTAGATAAATTTGACAATGTACCTGACTGGATAAGAATTGGATTATTTATTGCACTTTTTGTTGCTTATGAACCGCTTTGCATGACGATTGGCTGCACCTTAGGGAATTACCTGAAAGGCATCAGGGTTAGAAAAGACCTTGATAGTACTAAGCGCATCAATATTTTTCAAGCGTTGGTGAGGTATCCTGTTAAAATATTCTTAGGCTGGATCTCTTTTCTTACTATCAACAGTAATCCTAAACGCCGCGCCATCCACGATTTAGTTTCGGGCAGTGTAATGATAAAATTACAACAGCAATGATTTGTACTTACATACCAGCCATATGAAGTTCTCCTTATTTCCTACTGCGCTGATTCTGGTTAGCATGACCGCTTGTAAAACTTCAATGAACACTCTAACAACAAATGATGTAACAGGCGTTTATCTTTCGGTTAATAACAAATTTGAAAAAGCTTCCGCTTTAACACTCAATAACGATTCAACTTTTTTGTACGAATATGCATTGGGAGGATGCCAGGATGAAGTAAAAGGCAAATGGGCACTAAAGTCTAATCAGATATATTTAACACTTAACATAAACCGGGATTCAGTTGTATATCATATTCCGGATCTGAACAATGTAAGTTGGACTATTGTACCATCAGGCATCAGACCGAATACCATAATTGATAATGGCTGTTTTAAAGAAAAAGCTTTGCACAAAAAACAAAAAAGATAGTACCTGCTTTATTAAGTATATTTAATAACGAATCATTTCCTTCTGTTATGAACAAAGATATCCAGGCTTACAACAAAGCTCAAACACCAGAAGACCAAAAAATATGCGATTTGCTTTATGCAGAAATCTGCCGCCATTTGCCTGAAGCTGAAAACAAAATATGGCATGCGCATCCTGTATGGTTTTTAGAGGGAAATCCCATTGTAGGGTACAGCAAACTAAAAGGGTCTGTACGATTATTATTCTGGAGTGGTCAATCTTTTGAAGAAGAGGGGTTACAAAAAGAAGGCAGTTTCAAAGCTGCAGAAGCCCGTTATACGTCTGTGGATGAAATCAATACAAAAGATTTAGCACGCTGGCTTAAAAAAGGAAAACAAATTCAATGGGATTATAAAAATATCGTTAAGAGAAAGGGAGTGCTGGAAAGGTTGAAATGAAAAAATCTTACAATAACCAAATTGTTTGATAAATTAATTTCACAACATATGGATGTAAAAATAATTGAAGAAGGGTTGAAGGTAAAGATCTATGGTTTTTCCGGCATTGCCATCAATAAAGATTATACAGGAACAGCTTTTCAATTAATGAACAAAATGTGGAGCATTGTTAAATCAGCCGCATTAAAAAACCACGGTAAAAATATTTGGGTATACGAGTCAGGAGAAAAAATATTTGCTGGTGTTGAATTAATCGATATCCCGGGCAAAACAACCGGGCTGGAGGAAAAAAATATAACCCTTAAAAAATACGCTTACTTCAAACACATAGGGCCATATAACCGTATAAAACAAACAGGACAACAAATGGAAGCCGAAATAAAAAGCCAGGGCTTCGAAAATTGTCTTCCCTATATAGAAATATATGGGCATTGGACAAATGACGAAACAAAACTTGAAACAGAATTATTAATGTGTTTGAAATAGTATGCTTCGTGAATAAAACAGTCCACCATTTTATGATTCAACTCAAAATAAATTATATGTTAAGGGTTATGATCACAGTAATGTTGAGCATTTCAACATTTATTTGCTTGTCCCAGGAATCTAAAACAGCCTGCAATATTTTAAAAAAAGGAAAGTTTAAATACCTTGATGCTCATGATACAACAGCCTATATTATTATGAATGGTGACATTCAAACGGAATATAGTAACAATAATGCAGACACTATAGAATCAAAAATAAAATGGCTAACCGCGTGTAGCTACGAAATGACAATGACCAGGATTACAAAACCGAATTTTCCTTTTAAACCGGGCGATGTTATGAACGTAACGATTGATAAAATAGACGAAGACATTATCTATTACTCTGCAACAGTTAATGAATCAAGTTTCCAGGGAAGATTCAAAAAGTTGCCTTATTAAACAGGTAATTGAATAAAATAACATATACATAGCAAGAAAGAATAAAAATCAGCAGACTATTTAATGCAATTTAATCAAGACAATAAGATAATTCAGCTCTGCGCAAAAGGAATGGAACTGGAAGGTCAGGGACAATTGGAAGATGCTGGCAATTGTTTTAATGATGCATGGAATAAAGCAGTAACAGACTTTGAAAAATGTATAGCTGCGCACTATGTTGCCCGGCACCAGAAAAGCATAGCCGACAAATTGAGTTGGGATGAAACCGCACTAAAACACGCATTAAGTGTGCAGGAAGAAAATATTAAAGAAGTTCTTCCCTCTTTCTATGTAAACATTGCAAAATGCTATGAAGACCTGAACGATTTTGATAATGCAAAAATCAATTACGAGACAGCTTTGTCTTTTACAAATTTTCTTGCCGGTGATGGATATGGCAACATGATTAAAACAGGAATAATGAATGGGCTCGAAAGAATAAAAATGAAATCTTTTGCAGAGATTTAATAACTTTTCCTCGTACCGGAAAATGCTTTCAATTACTGACCTACGTTACAGGTATGCCAGCCAACTATCTTTCAAAATAAACTGTTGAAACTATGTTCACTTACTCTCTTCTTTCTATTCTTCTCCCCTCGGCTATTATGTTACACGTAACAGAAGAATTTTTATTTCCCGGAGGATTTGCCGAATGGTACCGTCAACTGGTTCCACCTAAGACCAATAAAGGTATTGATACAGGATACCTGGTTTGGATCAATACATTAATGATCGGTGTTTGTGTATTGCCTGTTTATTTTGGAGAAAGAGGTGCAGGCATCTGGTATTGCGTTGCAGCTATCGCGGCGGCAAATGCGTGCTTTCATATTTGGGGAGTAATAAAACTAAAAAAATATTCACCGGGTGTTGTAACAGGCGTGCTTCTTTATTTACCCTTGTTTTTTATAGCAACCCGGTTATTTCTTTCATCAGATCTGATTCCTTTATCAAAAGCAATTATGTTTATTGTAATCGGAATCGGATACCATATTTTTTCTGTGTACAGGCAGGGGAAGTAAGGTGCAAAGAAATCAAAGGACGAAACGAAAAACGATAAACCATAAACTTCCTTATGATCCTTTGTGCGTCTGTAGCTTTGTGACTCCAGGCAAAGACCAAATGACAAAGAGGTCGGCACGCGTAGCGTCAGACCATGCATTTATGAATCTGGCGCATAAATACCATACATTTGAATTCTCAACCATTCATATATGCTGGAGTGGAGCAATTTATTTGTGGCAACAGCTGGTGCATCGGCCGCTCTTATAGGTTTAATATTTGTGGGCGTGTCTATCAATCTCACAAAAATTCTTGCATACAAAGGCTTGCCCACCCGTGCACTTCTTTCTCTCACGCTTCTTTTTAATATTCTTGTTTTATCTATTATAATGCTTATTCCAAGGCAATCGTTTCACACACTTGGTATGGAAGTTATTGTTCTTACAGTCGTTGCATGGATAGGTATTTTATACATGGATCTGTCTGTGATCCAAAAAGTGGAAAAAGCATATAAACGTCCGCAGATGCTTAATATACTTATCAATCAGCTAGCTATTCTTTTCTATTTTATTGGCGGCATTATCATAAGCGCAAGGGGTGATGCGGGCATATACTGGATCATTCCGGGCTTTATCCTTTCCTTTTTCAAATCCATAATGGATGCCTGGGTTTTGCTGGTAGAAATTCATCGTTGAACATTGTTAGCCAACGGCAAAGTCTACCCTTTTTTTATTGTACAATAACAATTTTTATTTATTAAAGGAGTTGAGTATATTCATGGTCTAAACTAAAACAGCCATGAATTTCATCGATCGTTTATCCGCTGGATGGGAGATCTCCAAAACCAGTTTTAAGGTTTTAAAAGAAAACCGCCAGCTCATTATTTTCCCCATTTTATCCGGCATTTCACTGGTGCTGATAGTCGCCTCTTTTTTTGTTGTTCTGCTTGGTTTTAACGGGTGGAATTTTGACAATATAGGCGAGGGCAATCGTGTTACACAGTATCTCACCATCTTCGCATTTTACATCGTCAATTATTTCATCATTGTATTTTTCAACATGGCGCTTATACATTGCACAGCATTGTATTTTAAAGGCGAAGAACCAACCATACAAAAAGGATTGAGTTTTAGCATGAGCCGTATAAAATACATTTTTGCCTGGGCACTATTGGCGGGCAGTGTTGGCGCTGTACTCAAAATCATACAGGAAAATTCAGGGGCGCTTGGAAAAATTGTTACAGGCATTTTGGGTGTGGTTTGGGGCGTTGCAACATTCTTTGTGGTTCCTGTAATTGCTTATGAAAACCTTGGCCCGGTAGATGCTTTTAAACGTTCTGCAAACATCATGAAAGAAAAGTGGGGCGAGCGCATCGGTGCCGGCTTTAGCTTTTTTCTTATCAACTTTGTGGGTATACTGGTTGTAGTAGCATTGGGCTTTATTATTGGCTATGTTATTCACCCCATAGCCGGTGTAGCCATTGCTGTATTGGGTTTTGTATTATTGATGGCTGTAGTAAGCGCCATCAAAACTATTTTTGTTAGTGCAGTATATCATAATGTAACCGGCGATCCGGTAAGCCTTCATTACAACGAACAGCTTGTAAACAATTTGTTTGTGAATAAAAAATAACGAGCCAAAGCAATAGATAAAGGCCGGTAGCAATACCGGCTTTTTTATTTGCAGCATTTGGGGCTTTCAGCAATAGCAGCGTTATCAGCAGTGGTTCCGGCTGCTGCGGGGTTCCGTGCCGGTATACCGGCACCGGCTCCTACCTCGCCGCCCTCCGCATCCGGCAGCCCTTCAACAATAGAATAAATATGGAGCTATCCTATTACATACAAAATGTAAGATGATAGAAGATAAAAGTGAAAGAAAAACTAATTTCAAAAACAAAGCGTTTCAGCCTTCCCGTTTCGTCACAAAATCTTATTACATTTAATTTATACAACTCCCCAATGTCTTTTGATTGGCTAACCCATTATACGGTCTTTTATTTTCTCTTTCATTAATTCATTTTCAGCTCTCATTGTGTATTATGGGACTGAGATGGCGAAGCTGTGTGAAAAAGGCAATAGTTTTCAAACCAATATTTATTTCAATAACAATGCCGTTGATTTAAGAAATACCTTTTGCTTTGATAGAAAATGTCGTGCCTATGGCACTCTGTGTAACATGCATTTCTCTTTACCAAAGTACCGCTCCCATGGAGCTAACCATTTGTTGGTTTTCCTGGAGTTCATATCTTCTATAAAAAAATTGTTTGCAAGCATAAAGGGTCATACCCAAGCCTCATGGAGGCGAAATTCTGGATGAATTGTAAAATAATAAAACGGGAAAGTGCTGTAGGCAGGACATTTTAAGAAGTGATTGGAAAAGAGTGTAATAATATTTCAGCCGCTAATATATCCACCTTTTATTTAGACTATACAATCTTAAAGAACGAATCGTAAAGCGACTGGAAACCGCAGATTCAATAATAAGAGTACAATTCAGTAAAGATGGAATTACGTTTTACACTGTCGGGCAATTCCAGGAAACAATAATTGAAGCTTCTTTTATTTGAGCTTTTTTCATACATTGTTATTCAGCTCCAAATACATCTGCCATGAAACGAAGCCTGCCTGCACTTTTACTATGCGTTACCGCATTGGTTTTTACAGACGATGTTTGTGCACAGGTTAAAACTTTCAAAGGTATAGCTCATCGCAAATGGTGGAAAGAAGCGGTTGTATACCAAATATACCCACGCAGTTTTAAAGATAGTGATGGTGACGGCATCGGCGATTTAAAAGGAATTATATCTAAGCTGGATTATATAAAAAGCCTGGGTGTAACGACGGTTTGGCTGAATCCTATATACAGTTCGCCGAATGATGATAACGGGTATGATGTAAGTGACTACAGAAACATCATGAAAGACTTTGGGACCATGGCAGATTTTGATCTGCTGTTAAAAGGGCTGCACCAACGGGAAATAAAACTGGTGATGGACCTGGTGGTAAACCACAGCAGTGATGAACATGAATGGTTCAAACAAAGCCGTAGCTCACGAGATAATCCCTATCGGAATTATTACCATTGGTGGAATGCAGAAAAAGGGAAACCGCCTTATCGTTATAGTTTGTTTGATATAAACGGAGATGCATGGCGCTACGATTCGCTTACTAACGCTTATTACCTGCATTATTTTTCGCGCAAACAGCCTGATTTGAATTGGGAAAACCCCAAACTAAGACAGGAAGTTTTTGACATCATGAAATTCTGGGCAGATAAAGGCATTGATGGATTTCGTTTAGATGCTTTTCAGTTTGCAGCTAAGGACACTACATTTCCTCCATTTCCGCAAGGCTTTGAAAAGAACTTCACATTATACTATGCCATGCAGGGAAACCTGCATAACTATTTACAGGAAATGAATACCGAAGTTTTCAGCAAATACAATGTGATGAGTGTTGCCGAAGGTGCAGGAAACTCTTTTGAAGATGCACATAACCTCGTTGACAGCAACCGGCATGAACTGAATATGGCGTATGCATTTGAAGGCGTAGACATAGCAAAACCCGGAGGCTACGATGTGCTTCATTTTAAAGAAGTGTTCAGCAGGTGGGATAGTGCATTTGCAGAGAATGGCTGGCTTTCCATCTTTCTTTCCAACCACGACCAGGCGCGTATGGTAAGCAGGTTTGGAAATGATGATCCACGCTATTGTGCATATTCCTCTACTATGCTCACTACTTTTATAATGACCATGCGTGGAACACCTTATTATTATAATGGTGATGAACTGGGCATGACCAATATCCGTTTTGATAGTATCAGCGATTACAGAGACGTGCAAACACTGAATGCTTATCAACACGAAAAAGATATCAATGGCGATCTGGAAAAATTTATGAAATTAAAAGCATTTGAAAGCAGGGATAATGGGCGTACACCCTTTCAATGGAATAATACTACCGATGCAGGCTTTACAACAGGCAAGCCATGGATAAAAGTAAATCCCAATTATAAAACTATTAATGCACAAACAGAAGACAAAGACGCCGGTTCCGTATTGAATTATTTTAGAAAAATAGTAAAGTTGCGCAAACAACATCCTGTATTGGTATATGGAAAGTATACCCTGCTTGACAAAGACAACCCCCACGTATATACATACCTGCGGGAAGGTGAAGGAGAAAAGATGTTGATAGTATTAAATTTTACGGCGCATGAAGCAAAAGCCACTATTACAGTAGATTCGAAAAATGCCTCGATGCTGATAAATAATTATAGTACAGCTCCTGTCTTTAGTAAAACAGTTATTTCATTAAAACCATACGAAGCAGTTGTGTATAAACTATCTAACTAAATTTAGCTACCACCATAAAACTATTTACAGCAGAATAAGTCAGCAATAATAATGCTATCTTTAAACTGACTCATCATTTAGTGAAGTAAACACATCACCTTAAACATCCAAATGCTGCTTTCCGTATGAAACGCTTTCTAACTAAACATTGGGTTCGTATAGTTTACTGGATTATATTCTTTTTCATGTTATTTTACTTTGCGCCAACGCAAAACGAATTTTATTTAGAAGACGACATTTCTGCTTTTAAGTATAGTCATCTGCGACCCGCATTAACCTGGCTATGGATAATTATTTGCTTCGCAACCTTAATGATTGCTTTTATAAAATCTTCGTCTATTAAATTTTCATTAAATGCCTTGCTATACATTTCCTTTTGGGCAGGAGGCTTGTTATTTATTTTCCAGGATCTATTTTTAGCGGGTGCTTTATTTTTGAACAGGCAAGCAAAAAAAGATAGCTTTTCAAAAAATTATGTTGTTGAATATATAGGAATTAAAAGCAAGGAAAGTTTTCGTTTGTATGAAGCCTCTTCAGAAAAAAGTACGTGGGACCATAAATTGGAAGATTGGTTTTACACATCGGGCTTAACACAAAACGACACTATAGCAATACCATTTAACAAGGGAATACTTGGAATAGAGTATCCGGAGAAACTTACAGAAAATCAATAGGTAGTTTTGTATCCATAGATTTAAAAAACTAATGACCCGCAATATGCTTTCCAAAATCAACCGAAAAGACTGTTTAGATAAATACCAGGTTTTTCCTCAGCGAACCTATAATAATGCATTAGACGAGGAGGAATTCGTCTACCCAAAAACTTTTAAGAGTTATATCCTTACGCTGCTTTCAAAATCTTTTAAGGGACATATAAAAATGCTGGGAGTAGAAATAATGAACTTGCTACAATATCTCCAGGAAGATGCTTTACTCTTTTTGGGTGATACTAATATGCCATGGTTACATCAAAACAATGATTACAAGCCCGTGAGAGCAGCCTACGAATATTTCACAAATAACAAAGTTGGTAACCGCTTTAATGGTACACTGGTGGTTAACGCATCAGAGCTACCTACTTTTATCACTCATTTGGCGTGGCTGACACGTTGTAATGCTGCCATGCATTATATATATTTCAGTAATAGTAGGCAAACCATTCTTGGTAATATTTGCCAGTATGGCAATCTTCACCTTGATACTTTAACTGAACAAGCAGATACAGAATTCAAAACATTTATGCGTAGCAGCTTATTTGAATATGGCAACCTGCACAGTTGCAACAATCAGTTCGGGCGAACAAGTGCGATTTATGGAAGACGAATAACAATATAACAAAGCAGATATGTCATTAAACATTGGTTATTATGAAGAAAAACATTTCACAGTTAAACAAACCATATCACTTGCTTTTATTGATAGGTATCCTATTTTTTATAAGCGGAATTTTGTGTGGGAACTCAACCATGGGACTACATTTAAATGGTGGCAACTTAGCCTTTCCATATGCGATTTATGCATGGCTTTGTACGGGAATATTAATTGGCTTCTGGATTATATACCTGCTGACTTATCGGTTTTTGTTTTCAAAGAAGCTGATCTGGATACATATTCTTCTCACAGTCATTGCCTGCTTAATACCGATGTTACTTCCTTATATTCATTTATCTACGAGTGACGGATTTGCAGGTATGCCTCGCAGGTATTACGACTTCGAAGGAATGGATTCTCTTTCTCTATTGCAAACGGGACTCAATCTTTTCACGAGATACTTTATACTTTTTCCAGTAGCGGCATTGGTATACCTGCTAAACCTGGCGCTGGGTATTTATAAAATGGTAGCAAACAAAAAGATGCCGATGTGAAATTGAATCATGAAAAAAACAATAATCATATTATTATTGATAGCAGGGACTTTGCTAGTTGGGGTTTATGCAAAACGAAAATTCTATAACACGCACACCACAATCGAAAGTGTTGAACCCAAAGTCATAAAAACCGAAAAAAAGGAAGTAATAAAAGACGGAGACATTATATTTCAGACTTCATTGTCACAACAAAGCAAAGCCATTCAGTTAGCAACAAAATCAAAATATTCTCATTGTGGATTAATATATAAAGAAGGAAATACTTTTTTTGTTTTTGAAGCGATTCAACCTGTAACCAAAACCCCTTTGAATAAATGGATAGCACGAGGAGAAGATAGCCATTATGTAATCAAACGTTTAAAAAATGCCGAAAGGATATTAACCGCAGAAACTTTGCAGAAAATGAGAAAGATTGGGCAAACTTTTATTGGCAAAGACTATGATCCGGTATTTGATTGGAGTGATGAAAAAATATATTGCTCTGAATTAATTTGGAAAATTTATCAACGAGGTGCAGGCATTGAAATAGGAAAGCTTCAGCAACTAAAAGATTTCGACCTCAATAATAATATAGTAAAGAAAAAATTAAAAGAGCGCTATGGTTCTTCCATACCGCTGCATGAGACAGTCATTTCGCCCGCTTCGATTTTTAAAAGTGATTTATTAACTACGATAAGTGAAAACTGAAGCAAGAACATATGATCACAACAAGAAAACTAAAAACCTGGACAATCCTTTCCCATGCCTTTATTATAGTTGGGGCTGGACATGGCATGATATTTTTTGCCGGAATAGAAATATTGGGATTCCCATACTTCTTTCATAAGGATTTCAGTTTTTCTTTTATAGCGTCTGTTGAAAACCACTTACCCGCAATCGGGTTTACAGCCTTATTAGGACAAGCAGCATTTGTATTTTCTATCCTGCATAAAAAGCAAATTTTTAAAACCATAGCTCAGGTTGCAGGATTGGCCTTGCTCTGGCTAAGTGTAATATATTTTATGTATGACAGTTCAAAAGACAGCTATACCCATATTGCTACTTTTACCTGTATTCCCTTTGCTATCTGCACGATCATAACTTTTGCAGGAAGACCGATAACAAGCTTTTATAATTGGGTGCTCGAGAAATGAAAAGCAATAATATGTTTTTAAATGTTGTACCTCAATCGCTCGATAGATAGCATTCGGAACCTTTATATACCTCTTGCTAAAAAGAAAACAGCATGCCAAGGTTCCGAATGCTGTGCTCAAAAATGCTGCTTAAAAAAAGATTGTACCGCTATTGAAAAATCTGCTGACTGACTGGCATCACCATGTTCGCCGGGCACAGTAGCGGTGGTAAAATGAGGGAATAATTTTGCCAGCTCCGGCGCGGTGCTGCTGTATTGATCTTCTTTGCCCCACACTACCAATACGGGTTGCTGTACTTTGCTCAACACATCCTGGCTGGTGGATGGCTGTGAACGTTGCATCCAAGCCAGCGCAAGGCGATCGAGTTTTTGCTGTTCAACATAATCCATCGCACCTTTCAATTCAGGCACTTCTTCTCCTCTTAATGCATGATAAAACATGAGCCTTCGTGGCCATGCAGGGTTAGTAAATTCTATTCCCATGCCTCCCAGCACCGCTGCTTTTACTCTTTTATCCAGCACCAGTAAGCGGGCGGTAATAATAGAGCCCCGTGAGTAACCGATGGCAGCATAACTTTTTATGCGAAGCTTATCCATTAGCAGCATAATATCTTTTGCTTCTGCATCATTGTCGTAAGCAGTACTGTCGTGTGGCTTATCAGAATGTCCATTTCCTCTCAAATCCGATAGTACAACACGATATCCTTTATTGAGCAGATCAGTATACAGCATTGTTTTTTTCCAGGAACTGCTGTTTACAATAAAGCCATGCACCAGCAATATGGTTTTGCCTTTTCCTCTTGATTCATAATAAATTTTTGTTCCGTCAAACGAAGAAAAATAACCGGAGTCTGCAGGAAGTTTTTGAGATCCGCTCTCTGTTTGTGCAAATGCTGTTGTGCAGTAAAAGATGCAGCAAATACAATAGAAAGTAAAACGCATAGCAGTAGAGTTGTAAAATATGAAGATAGCTTATTTAAAACTACCTTTGCCGTTGCTGCAGGCTATGCTATCGTGGTGTTTTGCACCAAGGAAAGTCCGGACAGCACAGGGCAACGCACCGGTTAACTGCCGGGTCCCGCTCTAAGCGGGAACAGAAAGTGCCACAGAAAATAACCGCCCCACTTTACGGTGGAGTAAGGGTGAAAATGTGAGGTAAGCGCTCACAATATTGCCGGGTAACCGGCAGCATGGGTAAACCTTGCGTGCTGAAATGCTATGTATACCCCGATTTTCCGCCTGCCCGGGGGAATTGCGTTTACGTAATATCGGGGAGGGTAAGCAGATAGACCTGTTCAGTAATGAACAGGCCAGATAAATGATAGCACACGACAGAATCCGGCTTACAGGCTTGCAGTAAAAAATTAAGGATAGCTCTTTCGGGCTATCCTTTTATATATACATCCATATTTTTTCAGGACTCAAAGAAATGCCATGCCGATGGACCCCTTTCCGACACCGGAATAAACTGGGGCATCTCAATATTCATTTGCACAGGTTCCTTTTCTTTTATCTCCACTTTTTCTTTTATTACTTTTTTGTATCCTTCTTTTTCAAAAACCAACCGGTAAGTTCCGGGTTTCAGCATTACAAAACTAAAACCGCCATTAATATCGGTTGAAACCACTTTTTCTTTTTTTGATTGATAAATGGCAGTTACGTTCACATCCTTCAATGGTTTTCGGCTGTCCATATCAAGCACCACACCGTTGAGCAATTGTATATCTATATTACTTTCGGGAGGCGTACCTGTGGGTTGTGTTTCTGTATCGTTGTTGGCCATAGCTGCCGAAAAGAACAGCAGTAAAGCAGCAGATAGTATGTATTTCAGTTTCATGTGAAATGAATTTATGTTAGGTAGCGCAATGTTGCGGGTAAACACAATCATATCGCAATATGATCCGTTAAATACAAAATTACAGGGGAATAAAATTAAATTTAGATAATTTTCACAGGATTTGCAAGCGCTTCGGTGAATTCATGATAAATATTATGAAGAACGGTAGCTGCAGGCAAAATATCCTTAATAAGAATGCTGGATTGCCCTATTTCCAGTTCGCCCTCGTCCATATCTCCTTCAAACATCCCTCTTTTCGCCCGTCCCCTTCCCAATAAAGCCTTCAACTCATCTATATCGGCACCCCTGGTTTCTGCCTCTTTTACTTTATTAAAAAATGGGTTCCTGATCAGGCGCACCGGAACCACCTGTTTTAACGACAACATGGTGTCGCCTTCTGTTGCATTCACTACCGCATTTTTAAAATTTATATGAGATGAGGCTTCTTCTGTAGCTACAAAGCGGCTGCCCACCTGCGCGCCCTCTGCTCCCATTACCATAGCCGCCAGCATTTGTCGTCCGGTAACTATACCGCCCGCCGCTATAACAGGAATGGATACCTCATTACACACCGCGGGAATTAGCACCATAGAAGTTGTTTCCTCTCTGCCATTATGCCCACCTGCTTCAAAACCTTCCGAGACTACCGCATCGCAACCTGCCGCCTCGGCTTTTTTTGCAAAGGCGGTACTACTCACTACATGTACTACAGTTATGCCATGTTGCTTTAATAAGCCCGTCCAGGTTTTAGGGTTGCCTGCAGAGGTAAATACAACCGGCACTTTTTCATCAATCACGGTTTGAATATGCTTTTCAATATCGGCGTACAATAAGGGAATATTTACTCCAAAGGTTTTGCCAGTGGCTTCCTTGCAGCGCTGGATATGCAGCTTCAGTGTATCGGGCAGCATACTACCGCTTCCTATTAAACCCAATCCACCCGCATTGCTCACCGCCGATGCCAGCTTCCATCCGCTGGCCATACCATGCCCGCCTGGATGATGGGATAATCAATATTAAAGAGTTTGGTTATTCTGTTGGAAAATGACATGAGGCAACGAAAATTTGAGTTTTTAAATAACGTTTATTATCACTATAAAACCGTGCATTTCCAATTTCGGTAGAGGATGGTTAGACACAATCCTCGGAGTCGAATTTTCGCAGGTTGCTGAAGACACCAACCTGGAGCGAAGCCGTGGGCGGTGTCTCACCGCCCACTGAAGTAAAATTGAAATGCGCCTATACAAAGTAAAAATATGCCTTTTTTGTACTTTTATAAACGGTCATCCCGCGATAGCATTTCGTAAAACGTTTTCAACATGCAACTTTCTCCACTTGCTTTTTTTAACTGGAAAAATGCAAGAATTATTATTGATATAAGACCTGAACATGATTTTATAAAAGGAAGTTTTCCGCAGGCAATTTCTTTTCCTATAAACAATACTGAACCAAAAGACTTTTTTACTGCACTTTCTGAAAAAGATTTTAGTTATCCGGTTCATATTATAGATGCTGATGGAACTCCGGCTATACATGGAACTGCCCATCACTTTTATTTTGTGGAAGGAGGATATAATGCTTACAAAAAATGGAGAGATAATGTATATGCTGAAGGACCATCCATTGGGATTATTGCGGGAAAAACAGGTTCAGGCAAAACAGAATGCCTGCGCGGACTTGCCAATAAAGGCAAACAGGTAATTGACCTTGAAGCATTGGCTGCTCACAAAGGCTCGGTGTTTGGTGAATTAGACAAAGCACAACCATCGCTTGAACAGTTTCATCATGATGTAATAACTGCATGGCTTCATTTAGATCCTCGTCAACCGGTGTGGATGGAAGAGAAAGGCTATTTGTTGGGACGGCTAGGTATACCCGAAATATTGTACAAAAAAATGACAAGCGCCTGTTTGTTTGAACTGGACACATCTTTTGAAGAAAGGTTATTGCACATACAACAAGAATACATAACTGCAGATAAAGTTTGGTTCAGCAAGTGTATAAAAAAATTGGAAAAAAGAATGGGATTCAGTGCCAATCACA
Source organism: Agriterribacter sp. (assembly GCA_047600465.1). Lineage (GTDB taxonomy): Bacteria > Bacteroidota > Bacteroidia > Chitinophagales > Chitinophagaceae > Agriterribacter. The sequence goes on along the minus strand of JASGKU010000001.1, from coordinate 970,972 downwards.
AAGCGTTGCATTTTCACGCCACCGGGCAGATGAATAAATGTCTGCGTATATTGCTCCAATATTATGACAGCGCCTATGATGATAAGAGAAAAACATTTTCAGGGAAAGCGGTATACAATATACATGCAGCTGATTTTGAAAATACAGAGACCATTGAAAACTTAGAATCACAGATTCTCGCAAGTGTTTTAAAAACGATTTAAATTTTTTGAGAGATGGTGCCTTAGTTAAAGACATTAGTTAGCTCACAAAAAATAAAAAGATCGAGTCTCATCGTTTTAGAAAATATAATGCTAACACCAGTATCCGCACAAGCCACCTCCTTTTACGTGGGATTTGTAATGGAGCTCATTAAAGGAATGGCTGAATAATGTTCCTCCACTGACAGATCTCCTCAAAGTAAAAGGCAGTGGCGGTGTGGATACGAAGCCAGCCGGCTTGAGGCAATCAACAACTTACATGTTTACGCTGTTAACTATAATAAAAACAATCGGAGAACCTATTAAAAAAAAGAACCCCGCAGTGATACCACAGGGAACTTAGTAAGAAAACAAATCAACACCCGCTTCGGAGCATTCTTGGATTAAAAGTCCAGCCTTTTCGACAATCTGCAAACCGCATTGCTGCTTGTGCAACAACACTATCTTTAATAATTTATTTTTAATGCTTGCTTTTTTACAGATCCCTACAAGATACATCATTGCTTCTTTTTTGTCAATAGCCAGCGCAATTATTTAATAACTTTTTTTGATTGCTGTAACAATTTATTCTGCAGGAACAAGCGCTTCCTGATCAGCATAATCAATATAAATTACTTCATCAAATGCTAACCCGCTGGCGCCTTCGCCCCTGGCTGTTTTTTTCTTTCTTCCATACCAGCAAATGGTTCTTCCATTGTACCATCGTGTACGTTGCCAGGCCGCTTCAATGATAACTCCTTTTCGTGGTGCTTCTTCTTCATATATAAAATATGAAGTTTTTTGAATTTCATCCGAAGCATTTACAAACAATTGTTCTGCGGCAGCATTATCATTGTTCATGCCTTCTCTTAAAATGGCTGTACGTGGGCGTACCTGCGAAAATTCTTTATTGAACCAACGCGGCATAGAAGCACGTTGCAATTGTATAGCTCTATCTTCGTTTGGCAAATGAATAGGTAAAAATGGAATCCAGTTTTCGGGAACCGTATTACCCAGGCTGAAACTTAGTTTCACTCCATCCGGAACAGGCATCGGCGTGATCACTTCTTCGCGTTCCAGTTTTTTGAAATAATTCTGTAACTCCTGCGCAGCAGCATGTCCATTCTGTCCACCACCCATCAAATCCGGTATAATGGCTTCCACGCCCCACACCATATTCGCCATTTCATCTCGGATAATTTCAACTGATTCCTGTGGTGCACTTTCCTGCACCTTGCTTACAACAGGAGGTATGTAAATGCGTGGATCTGTTTTACCATTCTTTCCTTCGCTTGCATTGGTTTTGGTGAAATTGAACATAGTCCAGCCAGTCCAGTCATTTGCATCACCCTGACCTGCTACGTCTACCAATGTTCTTTCGCCAAATGTATCGGTCACTAAAATACCTTTTACTTCAGATACCGCACCTGCAGGAACGCTGTAGGGCACAATAAACCAATCGTTGCTGTACATGAGCGCAAACTGTGCCAGTAATATTTTTGCAAGATTGGTAGTTTCTGCGGTGATGTTACCTAAGTCGGTACTGCCATCTTCAAATTCCCACCATCTGCTGTTGGGCATACCGCCAAACCGTGCTTCCGCTGGTATAACGGTGAGTATTTCTGTTTTTACAAGGTCTGCTTCTGCTGTAGCATCACTTGCCGCAAGACCTGTTCCATCTGTATTCAGTTCCAGGTTGAAAGCATACCAGTCAAGCTCACCCGAATAATACTCCTTTGCTTCCAATACGGTATTACCAACTTCTCCTTTGTTAGGCATACTACAACCAAAACTATATTCGAGATTAGAAGCTGCCCATGAATCGTTGGTATTACCAGGATGTTCATGTGATTTTTCAAACCACGTAATAAATTCATTAGCTGCACTCAATACAAAATTTGTAAACGCCGGTTTCCAATCTGCATGACTAGTGATGGCAGCAGGCAAAGAAACAGTGCTGCCTGTAGCCTTTAACGCCTCATACCATGCAACGCCATCTGGTGTGCGCCCGGTAAGACCTGAAATTGCCTGGTGTGCTAATTTGTTGGATAATAACCGTGCCTTTGCCACCTGCAAAGCAGTGTTATCATTGGCATGATCAATAACCGGCAGCTCTAACAGAAAAACAGAGGCGAATACTTTTTTAATAGTATTATGATTATATGCATCGGCAGCGGTAGGCGGAACATAATTGAGCGATCTTTTCTGCAATAATTTCAACCAGTATTGACCTGCTGATGCACGAAACCGCACATCGTACAATACAGGCATACGCTCTACAAAAGTTTCCAATGGCAATGATTCATCATAATCAGTAATGGTTCCATCGCTGTGTTGAAATTTATTCACCCTGGTGGTTTCTATCATGATCTTTGCAAATACGGCTGAGCCAGTATCTTCACCCTGGAACTCTCCAAACTGCCATTGGCGCGTAAGCATCCAGAGCGCATCGTGTACTCCTGCTTTCAATACTTCATCAAACTCAGATTGCCTGGGTCGTGATTCAAGCCGGTTCCATGAGCGGAACGGTTCGCAACTGAGATAATCAAAATGAGATGTTGCCATATTTTTATTCTAAATAGTGAATAGTCAATGGTGAATGAATGTGGCTAGTCTAAACTATTTTTTATTTCATTTTTTTATTTCACCAACATTTCACCTTTTTACAATGCACAGGATACTCCTATGGAGTAGTCTATACTTTTTGTTTTCTTTCTATAAACAGGATACTCCTTCGGAGTAAACAGGTTTTGAATCTTAAGTTCAAAAGCTATTTATTCCTTACCAGAATGAAGTAAATTCAATTCGCTTCCCTCGCCCTGTAGAGGCATCCTGTTTATAGCCGGTATGATTAAAAAGTGCCGGCTCCATAGGAGCCTCCTGTTAAAGAAATACATCGATAAAAGAACAAAGACCTCAAGTCAACTACATTCAATTGTGAAACGAAAACGTCAACCAATAACCTCCTCCCTATTTCTGCCTCCTTACTACTTGCTTCTTACCACTTAGTCTTCATGCCTCTTCCGGAACATACGTATCATTCACTACTCCAAAATCGGTAACCACCTGCAAGCCTAACGGGTTATCCTGTGCATCCGCACTATTGTCGGAGCCATCGGGTAATAGTTGTGGTGGTACCACTTCTGTCAGCAATGCGGGAAGTATCTGTCCAAACACAGTATCTTCCAGGTGTTCGGGTTCAACGGCCCTGTTCTTCGCCATTTCAAGCGTATCGTTCAATGTTTCAACCAAATCATCCCAGCTCCAGCTACCTGTTTGCTGTGGTGTAACTGCCAGCAATAGTGTATTGGGTGCTTTCGCATCCGGTTGATCATAATTAAAAGTGATGCCTGTTTTTTCCGCCGCATTCGGAATAATTTCCACCCACTCGTCTAACAGTATACCACAAACGTTTTTATCAGAGGCGGCCAATGGAATGTCTGCATTTATCAATACCAGTGACAATTTATCTTCTGTTGGCACATAACCCGCAGGGAACTCAACACCCAACCATGGGTCAACGGATGATCCATCAGACGCCGTAGTAAACGGAAACTGGAATGGCTTCTTGGCAGGAAATGTGATACCAAAATTATCTGCCCACATTTCTATCGTATCAAGTACGGCTAACCTTTGTCTTACCCGTGCCACACCCTGGCTCCATTCTTCTATTGCAAATTCAGAAGCCTGTTTGAGTAATCCTTTACTTGTATCAAGATTATTTTGTGTTTGCAGATCAGTAGCATTGCGCAGTTTAAAATGTGGCAACACAATAAAAGCTCTGCCCATTATTTTTTTAGCAGCTTCACCCAACGCATTCACTCTTACTTCAGGAGCAAGCGTTGTATTGGCGCCGGTTGCTATATCAGGGTTTGCCTGGTCGAGCCTGGCGGAGATGGCTTTAGCTGCGCCATCGGCGGCATTGATCAATGCCATGCCCACCACATCGCTATAACTAACAACCGTGTCAGGCAAAGTGCCGGGAACAGTAAAAGCAGCAGCTTCGTTTAGCAATGACCGTAAGCTATCAATTTCCGGGTTTGTGAAAACATGCCCCGTAGCATTTTGAAGCGACAACTGGTTGTTGAAAAAATCATTGAACGCATTCAATACTATTTGCAGCCTGGCAGCGAGATTGCTTACACGTATATGCAATTCATCCGGTTGAAAATTGCGGACTTCTGCATCCGGCACTTCTTCTATTCCCGGGATCAATAAAGCATCTGCTGCCAATGCGCCGCTATTGGTTATCAATTCACGTATAGATTGTATATACCCTGCTTTCTCATAAAAAGAATAATCGTCATCACTCCATCCGACATCACGTGCAGTATATTGAATATCTATTACAAGATCATCTGCAGTACCTGTAAAGTCAGCAGGTAGTGTGGCATTTTTCCTGGCGTATGCGGCTACCCGCGCATTTAATGCGGCGCCGCCATCCAGCGGACCGGTGCCAAAAAGATGCAGTACATCCAGGGCTTGTACCGCCAGGTCAGCAATGGTAACGGTTGCGGATACTGTAGTATTTTCAATGGCATACTGAACAAGGCATTTTATTTTTGAAGGATCGCCTATCATTGAACCCACCCATTTATTCAGCCCAGGTTCTGCAAGCGCACCGGGTGTAAAATCAGCATTCCATAAATTGGGTCTTGCATCAGCATTGTTAATAGCTGTAGTTAATGCAGCACCAGAGATTGGTATACTTCCCGCACCACTTGCTGCAAGCGGCTGGTCTATACCTTCAATCGTTTCTATAAATAATCCGGCTTTATGTGTAATGATAGTGCCGGTTCTGGGTGTATCTGCAAATTCAATCTCAAAAGGTACATCGCCTTTTGCAAGCTTGTCCATAATAGAAGAAGAACGAACATAGTTGCCCTTGGTAACCTGGTATATGCTTTCAGATACACACAAATCGCCCAATGCATCAAATGCATCTGCCATGCGATCAATTTCTTTGAGCATTGCATCTCTTTTAGCGGCACTTGCACTGCTGATATTACTATTACCCAATGATGTCCACCAATCTGCTTCAAAGCTTTTGAGGCTTTGATATAAATTATCACCCGCATTTACAGGACCTCCTTTTGATTCCACAAATTCCTGCGCTGTCTCCAGCAACTCCAATCCATTCACTACCTGTGTCAAACTTACTTCTTCCGGAGCAACGGTTACATCTACCGGCAATGTGAGCGGAAACTCATCCCTGAAATCATAAATATATTCGTCTAACTCCAACGGTATATGCAGGTACCTTTCATGCAATCCTCTCTCAAACTGGTAGCCCAGCAATGCGCCGGTTTCCTGCCCGCTGCGTATGCCATTTAATAGGTTCAATGCCATGCGTACTCTTTCAGAAGAAAGATTTACTGCCAGCAGATTATCTACTTCATCAGTTGCCTGGTTGGCATGAAACCCCGCACGAAGTATAGCAGCAGTTACAGCGTGGTTAAGCGAAGGCGTGTGTATAAAACCAAGATTATCTGCATCTGTGAACACCGGTTCATCTGCCGTTTGAAAAAGTTCGGGTGGGATATTCTGTGCAGGTGTGCGCTCTCCTCCTTTTCTCAGATCTTCTACCCAACCGTAAGCGCCTAAAAAAATACCATTAGCTTTTGTCGCACGGTTATCTTTCAACCGCTTGTTTACCAAACCTAATCTCCATGCATCAAGCCTGTATGTACACAGGTCAAGATGTTCGCGAAGCAGGGCTTCCAATCTGAGGGTTGGAATATCTTTCAATTTTCTCACTGCATTTTTTGTATCATTCAATGCATCCATAAATGGCTGATGCTGCGCATGGTTAACATATCCATTAAACAAACCTGTGCTTTCTGGCGAGATATAGCGGTTAAGAAAACCATTGGATGAACCACCTAAATTATTCATGTAAATAAAGAAAGGATTGGTCGTTTCCATTTTGAATCCAAGCACTCCATCCAGTTTGGCAATTTTGCTGAACAGGTAGGTCCATTTGGTAACATAAGAAAATGAAGCTGCGAAACGCTGGTAATAATATCCTGCGCTTCCCATTTTTTTGATCGTTACCTGGTCGGTAAGCCCTTCAAATTCAAGGATCTTCAAAATAGTTTCGGCATACGATGATAATACAGCATGCCTAAGCAACATAAAGAGCAGTGATTTGGAAGGCATTCCGTCAGTAACACCTGAATTACCCGCAGTAGCAAATTTATTTTCGGCATGCACATCCCACGGATTCTGATCCAACAGCCAATCAATAAAATAGGGTAATTGTTTTCTTGCTTCCAGTTGATCTTCTGCAGAGCCTGCATTCGGATCCGGTGCAGGATTTATAACATCTGAAAGTGTTGTATTATCTATCTTGTCACCCAATATCTGCGACTGATCCTGTAAGGCACGCATGGTAAACACCCGTGCTTTACCAAATTGCTGGTTGATCCTGTTCCATTTTGCAACAGCCTGCTGCGTTGGATCAGCAACGGGAGATTGCTCATCCGGAAATTCATCTGATTTGAAAAAATATCCTGAGAAAACCTGGCTGCCAAAAGTATCTGCAACCTTTGCTGGGCTCCAGGGATCATTGCTGTCAAAATTAATATTGATTGCTTCGTTACCCTGTCTCGATGCTACGTTTACCCCATACCGGTAGAAGTATTCATCAGATACAGCATCTAATCCCAGCATCGTCATAAAATGTGCCTGTGGGTCTGCCGGGTCAGTATTGCCGGCATACTTCACTTTATTGTTTCTTATATCTGTCCATAAGGTGTCTAATAAAGTAAGCAATTGTTTGAGACGGATCTCAAACCGTGTTTGCAGTTCTGTTTGTATAGTAGCCGGGTGATCAAAATCTTCTTTAGTCAATAATGGTATATTAGCATCATTTGCGGTAATACTAAAACGAGATAAAGCACTCACCGGCAAAATACCATAAGGCTGTGTTCCTGTTCGCAGGGAAGGCAGAAAACCTCTTGCCGTAACATAATTATTAAAAAAGTCCTGGGTGCGTTGTATATTATCTCGGTTGAAGACACTGTCAAGTGCTTCCTCCATGAAATTCGCTATCGTGCCCGGTGATAAGGCTTTGTTTACTATAAGTGCTTCTGAAATTTCTGTGCGATTGCTATAATCAAGATTTTGAAGTATCGTACTATTTATTCCCAATGAGTTGGCAAGCCTTTCGCCATCTGTGGGAAATGCAGGATCAAGGGTAGTCGTAACCGGTAGTTCATTGTTGCGTTCTACAGCAAAACTAAGTGCATCATCTTCTTCAATTTTCCGATAACCAGCGCTACCACTTTCTGTATTATTTGTTGCTGTGCCGATGGGCAAAAATGAAGCTCCTTCTGGTATATAATGATGATTATCGATAAGGTCTTCTACTAATTTTTGCGTATCAATTGCATTCGTACTCTTTACGCCCAGTACAAATACCTTGTCGAATCCATTTGCTACATCTCCATCTTCCAACGCTATATACAGCGCCATGCCTTTTGCAACAGCAGCATTAAAATCAGTAAGCCATTTTATAGCATCATCAACAATTAAATTCTTGTCTTCATCATAGGTAAATGCTCCGTCACTCATCATAGATGGATGGATGCCTACAGCTATATTAGCAGGAATGGTTTCTGTAACCTGTATATGCCTATATACTCCGTCTCTTATAGTGATCACCACAAATTTATCCGGCATCACTCTTGAATGCGGCACCTGTGTCCAACTACTGTCTTTAACCTGTACATCGGGAAAGGTTGTTGCAGTGTTTACACTGCCTGCTATTTCATTGGCGGTTTTTTTATCAATCGTTTGAAATTTCTGCGTAAGGCTATTAAAGGTTTGCAACAATTCTTTCAGCGATTGAAGTAATTGCGCAGTAGTGCCAGTAGGATTGGCAGTAATTTTTTGAGTTGCCTTAACATATTGCTGCAGCAGCGATTGTAATTGCAGCAGTTTTTGTTGCAGCTTCAATAAACTTGCTTCATCCTGTTGTTGTATTTTATTTAAACCTGCAAGCGCATTTTTTAAAACCGGGGAAGCGTCGCCAAGTGTTGCGTTCATGGTATTTAACGCAACCGGTTTGTTCAATATGGTATACAACTGGTCGAGCAATTTATTGATGGCTGCCCAGGCTTTAGCATTTTCAAGCAACGTATCTTTTACAGGAATGCTGGTTGCTTTTGGTTCCATCGTGCGAACAATCCAGGCAGCGCGTTGAGAGCCGAAGCTGGCAGTAATAGCACGCCACGCGGCAAGCTTTAGATCAGCATCATCACCAGCAGACCATATTTCAAGCCAGTACGCTTTACCGGCATCTACTTCTGCCTGTGTTAATAAAGCTTCGTGTGTGTGAACGGCTATATCATCAGGATATATGCGTACCCAAAGTTCATCACGGGTAATGGTAGGCGTAGCAAGCACCAACGGAGGACGTTCTACTACCGTTACCTTCTTTTTGGCGGCAGCTATACCTGTTTTTTGAGAAAGCTGCAATAGTTCATGCACTTTATCTGTGGCGCCTGGTTTTGGTGCTGCTTTACTGGCTGACTTTTTTGCACCGGATTTTTTTGGGGCTGATTTCTTTTTCAGCCGGCTCATATTTTTTTGCAATTGTTCGGAGGCTTTCACCAGGTTGGTATGGGCATGTCTTGGCAAAAATCTCAGGTAAGGAAAAACTTCGGTTACATAATGATGAAAGTCTTCCGCGTTTTTGGTAAGTGATGCAGATGGTTTCTTCGTTTTCTGAATCTTGCTGTTCAGGTCTTCCATCTTTTGCATACTGCTTTGATAGGCAGTAATGGCTTTATCAAGATTTTTATTATTCAACCGAACAACAGTAGTTGTCTTTTTCGATTTCATATTAGACAACTGTTTCCGGTACACATTGTTCACCTGCTCAACCGTTTTGTTGAGTTCTGTTTTTTGTGCTTCGGTTGCAGTTGCAAAATTGCCAATGCTTGCTACCAGTTTTGCGAGTGCTGTATCTGCAGCATCCCAGGATTTTTTGATAATTGACAGATCATCTTCCGTACCTACAATTACTTTTTCGCTATCCGTAACCAGCGTATTCAAGTGCTTATAAACAATCTTTCGTTTTGCAATAACTTCATCATAGGTTTTAAATGCTGTTTTATTGGATGTTTGTACTACACTGTGAAAATTATTTATTTCGGTTAGCAGTGTAGACGCATTTATTTTCTGTATTTCCTGCATTACCTGCAGCTTCGGTTTGAAGCGCGTTTCAATCTGCTGTTGCAACGCATCAAGCTTTTTCAAAATATCTTCCTGCAGGGTAATATATGCTGCTGACATATATTTTGATGGCAGTTTTTTTAAGCTTGCTAATGTTTTTTTGCCTAATGGTTGCAATTGAGCCGCCAATGCAGAGAGCTGTTTTATTTGTGCTGCAGTGACCTCCGTATTGCTTGCAATAACCTGCTGCATATCTTTCATGCGGGCTGTAATGGTTGCCTGCTGTTCATCAATAAAGGTAAAAGCCTGGCGTTTTTCCAAACGTGTGGTTGCTGAAACAATACTATTGCCCGCCAGGTTAGTGAGCGCTGTTACAATTGCCTGCAGCGGCCGAAGAAAAGTATCTGCACCGGGAGTGGGAGTTTGTAACTTGGTTATAATGCTCAATGTTGTTTTGAGGCTCGTATCAGCATCATTTCTAAAAGCTCTCAGCTTAATAATATTCGCAGCATCAAGGCTCGGTATTTTTGCAGTAGCTGCGCCCAATGATTGATTCCCCTGAATCAACAGGTTTATTTTAGCCAGCAATGTTCCTTTTGAATTCGCATCCAGCGATTCAATGGTTCCGGCTTTTACTTCAACAGACTTTGCCATCGCCACTATTTTATTGTACCGGCCAGATACTTCCTGGAGAGGCAACTTAGTAGGGCTGACTTTTATATATGCATCAAGATTGGTGAGATCGGTTAAAATTTCTCCAAACCTGTCTGGTTTTGACACAGGGCGATCAACCCGCATAAAACGTGTTTCTATCTTTACCGGCAGCAGCAGGTAAGGTATACCGTCATCATTGGCGGCAACCTGCGTGCGGATGGCATTGACAGCAGGATCAGTATACGTGGTGGCAATAATTTGTTCACTCATCATCCAGTCGTTAAAAATTAATCAATCAATCCGGCAACATTTCCTGCGCATGACGCGCAAAGAGCACCGGGTTTTGGTACAGGATATAAGCCATATCAGCAGCGTTCTTTCCCCATTCTGCCAAAGGCACATTTTCACTGCCGGTGCCTGCTGCAAAATGATGGCTGGTGTCTATCTGGTAATTATTCAAATCTGCTTCCTGCGACACAAGATGTTCCCATGATAAATCATTCCAGTTAGTGGGATCACTTTGTGGAAAGAGTGGATCATCAGGATCGGTGGGGGTATAATCATCCAGTCCAAATCTTATCTGGCCCGGTCTTTCACGCAATGCAAAAAACCAGCCCGGTTTTGAAGCATCCGTACTGTCGCCTTTTGCTTCTTCTTTATCCAGGTCAAAACCAAAAAGATAAATGTCGGGTTCCAGTGTGGCAAGAAATACAGGCACCAGGATATTATCAGCATTACTTGCATCAGCCAATACACGCGGTGTTGCTGGATGGGCAGGATCTGAAAATTTTGCTTTCTGCGCATATACCTGTGTGTTAGGATATTTCTTTAAAAGTTCTCCTCTTATCAACAACACCAGGTAAGGATTGTCATCTGGACTTGTTTTTTGTTGCGATGAATGATCTCCCAGTTCACCTTTCCAGGTATGCATTTTGGTAATATCATATTTCTTCTCCGGATCAGTTTGTTTTATATTATCTATCACATTCCAGAACTGCCGGAAATACGTTCCTCTTTGATCTGTAGGATATTCACGCCATAGCAATTCTTTCGACATTTCGTGGTTAAGTCCTGCCATATAAGCTTCAATAAATGCCTGGTTGGTTTCCATGAGCGTTATAGAGTTTTCCGGAACCTTATCTATATTAGGCAAAATATATTCCTGCGAAATAGCCTGCAGGTTGCTGAACATGGGATCATCAAATTTCGGGTACGCCATAATGGGAGAAAGATCTTCGAGCTCTTTCTGTTCATATGCTTTGGTAGTTGGATTAAATATATTGAGTATAACCATACTCTTTATACGGCTGGTAATTAATTGAGCCGGTGTAAGTATAGTAGCGATGCCCGTAGAAAATTGCTGCAGGTTGGCAAGCGGCGCAGCTTTGGGAACGGGCAACATGGTTGCTACCAGATCAGTATTGAAACCGGTAAATGAATCGCCAAATGCATTGATATCCTGCAAAAGTGTTGCCCTGCCCAGCACACCTGGAGCGCCTCCCGTGTTGCGGGAAATGATGATATTTTCATAGGTTTTCGCGGTGATGTCATCGCCAAAGATGGCTTTATAAGGCGCATCACCTATTACCACTACATTGGCTGTGTCAGCAGTACCTGGTGTGGAAGATGCAATGGCATCTATCGCATTTTTGGCCAATGTTTTTGCCGCAGCATTTAAGCCCGCGTAATTATCTATAGCTGTTTTTAAAGTGGTTTTCTTTGTGGCATCCTGGAGGTTGGTAAAATCAGTTTGTTGCAGCAGTGTATCAAACAATGCCTGCTGCGCCATAGCCGTATCACTTGCCTGGTAATTACTTACAGAAGTAGTAATAGCAGTACTGATGGCAGTAAGGTTTACCGCTGCCAGTGGTGCTGTTTTATCAGGAGCCGTTTTGATTACTTCCGTATTGAAATGCTGCGTTACCTGTTTATGAATAAGATTAGCGCCTGCATTGGCAAACGCATTTATTTTTTTGTTGCTCTTTTTTCCGGGTCGGGTAATCTTTTTAAATGTAGCACTTTGGGATGCATTAGGAATAAGACTTTGGTTAATAGATGCAGCCGCTGTTTGTGTACCACTCAATATAAAGGAGTGCATGGGAGCTGTAAGCCTCACAGATTGATCTTCGGAAGCGAAACGGATATGTTTCCTGTAAATAGCATTGCTTACCATTTTGGAAAGTGCTGCTCTTCGTATTTTTTCATTGGCCTTGTTTACCTGGTCAACCTGTTTCCAGGCGCGGCGCATATAGTCTTCCTGGTTTTTCTGAATAATGGTGATACCCAGCCCTGCAGCGGCGCGGTTGCGTGGATCAAGATTGAGTGTGTTTACCCAGGGATAGTTGCCGCCTTCTTTCAGTCGGTCAATCATGGCATGCCAACGCCCGTATATGGCCGGCGTAACAATAGGATCATCTCCTAACGAGGTTGAACTATAAAAAGGATTGTCTTTAATACTATCGTTCGAAACTTCTGATTTATCCGTCTGCCGCTTTTCATTATCAATAGAAAGATTAAGCACCTTGCGAAGGTGATCACGGTAGGCTTTATCGTTAGTTCCATTCGGCCAAACATCACTTGCAAAATCAGGCGGTTTTAAAGCGCCTTCTAATCCTAACACAGGCGTGTTGGGATTGGTTGTTTCAATGCCATAGCCTGCATCTGCTATATACATGTCACGCTTGCCCAACCCTGGATCCATTACCACTGCTTTCAGTATTCTCGCCAGTGATTCAAAATCACCATTCTTGCCGGTTTGAAAATCCCACATGTAGTATACAGGATAATCATAACCCTGGGGTTTCGTATCATAGTTCTCTGTTTTTCCCCACGACATTTTTTGTGCAATAACGTCTGCAAACGGAAGACCTAATACAGATAACCTTCCTGTTTCATAAGAAGGAATAACAAAGGCGGTATATTTTGTTTCCTTTATCAATTTTCTCGGACAAAGCAACCTACACACACCTGTATCAGGATTGTCATCCAGTTCTGTTTTTACCTGGGTGATTTTATCTGGCAATGAGGTAGCTGTTAATTCTGTACTAAGATGTACATGCGCCCATGCCCAGTGTTGTTTTTCATCATGAAATACATCTTTGATTTTAGTTTGATCTATAGACACTACTGAACGTCCGTCTGTTGTTTTCTTCAATGTAAATTCATCCTGCTTTAAACAAATCAGTGCCAGCCATGGCGTGAGCCTGCCTGCCTGCGCGCCGGTATCCGCACTGGCGGGTGTATAGGTCCACAAAAAACTTTCTTCATAAAATTCTATATAAGGCAACCCATTGTCTTCATAATTGTTCACATTCAGTTTGGGCTCGGTGCGTACAATGGCATTGGTTGAGATGGCCAATACATCCGGCGGGCCTAACAGTTTTACTGTTTTTTGTACCGATGTTTCAGCAGTGTTGCCTGTGTTTATATCTGTGCTCTCCAGTGTAACACTCACATCTAATGCAGCACGTTCCTTTGCCATGGCATCTGTTGTAACACCCTGCGCATCTACTTCGGCTATCTTTGCATTGATGCCATCCTTTAACCAGGGAATAAACGCGTAATGTGCCAATTCATCACTCATGCTAAAAAAGTTTATCGCTCTTAATATAAATTCAATTTATCGCCTCACCCCAACCCTCTCCTCACGGAGAGGGAGCAGAACCTTCTATAGTAGAAGGTTTGAGTTATTCTATTTTTTTAATCTATCGATAATAATTTTTATGCCATTTGAAAAGCGGGGCTCAACTGTATCTTTCCTTTTTGTGAAGGATTTGTTTTGAGCACACTCTTCATATACTCATCCGCTTCTGTTTTTGAATTAAATACTTTTCCTTCGGTATGTACATTCGCCAGGTTGCTTTTAGAAACCACCACGTAAGGTTCCTGCGCAACAGAAGCAGTTGCACTTGCTCTTACCACATTATTTTTTGCAGTAGCAGAAAGTACACAACGCCCTACATCGCCACCGGATATAAATGGTTTGAAAAATCCGGGTGTTTCATTGGTTAAACCCAATCCTGTTTCTTCAAAATCAGAAAGAATGGTTTCATATTGCACTATCCTGTTGATACTATAATCAAATACAATATCATCGGTAATATTTAATCTTGATCCTGATTGTTGATCTTCATAAGAGGGAGCGGTGAGTTTATCCTCGTCTTCCATTTCTTTATACGCCGCAGGTGCAAATGCATTCAACAATTCCGTAAGATCTGCATCAGAAAAACTTTCAGTACCAGCAGTAATGCTTTTGATAATTACTTTAGAAATATCAGCAGGAATATAGTTACCGAATTTACTCATGGTGAGGTTGAGCGGCACTACCATCTGGTCTATTTCGAGTGAACCATCCGGCTTTACAAACACTTCACCATCGGGTACTGTATATCCTGCCATGGTTACCAATTCAGGTAATCCACTAATGGCAGCTGTTTTCCAGTTCGTGCTCTTTTGCAGTTCGTCAAGCAACAGCGGTAACACTGCGGTAGAAGGCAAACTGTTGGTACGGCTTTCTCCCCATGTTTTATCGAAGTTTACTTTAATTTTTACAAACCATATTTTAAACGAGCCATAGCCGTAAGCATGCCATGGTGTTGGACCTTCCAATGTAAATTCCAGGTCGATAGAACAGATATCTGTACTACCTGCTGTGATGGCAGCTCTTGCACTGATAGCTGCAACAAAATGGAATGGAGAAAATTGTATCAACACATCAAAACCAAGATGTGCTGTTGCTTTAAATTCAGAAAACTTATAGGCAAAATCAATTGCTGCGCCAAACTGTATAGTGTTGGTAGTAACAGCAAAATAAGAGGTGAGTACCAGGTTTGGATTACCGCTTAATACATTCACGGTAATGCGTTTCATTACCGGCAGGTTCAGGTTGGCAGGAGGCGTATAGGTTGGATGGAAACCACCAACAGTTACCAGGAAATCGGGTTGCTTGCCCCATTTAATACGGAGGGCCATATTGCCTTCCAGCGTAATGGTAAGAATGCGCGACTTGAATAAAGCTGCATCAAACGAGAGCATTTCATTTTCAAAATCGATGATGCCTACAAACGCTACGTTCAATTCTATGATGGCATTATCGGGTGTTGGTAGTGCACATTTAATAACGCCCAGTATAGCAATGGTTACCGGGTTGGGAAACTCAATGATCAATCCTGCTTCAATAGTAAGTATAGCAGGGGTGTTCCAGGTTATGCGTGCCATAACGCCCAGCACAAACTGATCCTGCTTGATGGGGAAAATGGATTGCAGGTCACTTATGATCTTGGTAATATTGGCAATCACATTTTGCGGGAACATAATGTTTTCTACCGAACCATCCTGCACGCCTTTCTGCAACGCAGTAGTATTTACGGTGCGATGTAATCCAATCAATCCACCAATACCGGTGAGATAGAAATTAAACCCGAGTGTGATGGGCGTATCAAACGTAACATTGATGAGTAACAGTAAGGAGAATCCTTTGGATCCATCAGGAAACTTAGTGTTGATAATACCAATGGCCGAAAAACCAAATAGTCCTTCAAAATATAATTCAATAGCACCGGCATATTCTCCCTTATCAAAATCGAGTAATAAAAATCCTCCACCTTTTACTACGCCTGCATCCAGCGATAGTCCAACGCCGGTTGGTGGTTTAAATCCAATGCCAAGATTAACAGGACCAAGATTTCCTTTACGATCGTCTGGGAAGGTGAGGATTGTATTCATACCTATTCCCTGTACTACTGCAGTGAATGGACCTAACACCGCTTTGATATCTGCACCCAAGCCAATTGTAAACTCACTGCCTGGGGTAAGCGATACTTTAAGATTTTGAATTTCTATTGGTCCCAACGATATAGAAGTAGGAATATTTAACTCAAGTGTACCGCTTCCGTTAAAATAAAATCCCTTTTCATTACTCAAACCGATGAGTATGCTGAAGTCTGCTGTGAATCCCTCCGGCGGCAAAACTTTCGCAAGAAACCCATCTGGGTTACCCGGTTTTATTACCAGTTTTCCATCCTTGATAGATGCTTCTGTTATAAGCGAGCCCGTTGCTTTTGATCCGTTCCATACAAAATCCATTTCGAGTTTTGCAGAAAGTTCTTTTGCTTCCAGGCGGCTTTCATCTCTATCGCCAAACAACAACAAAGGAAGATTGGTAACTGAATCTTTTGCCGTCCATTGTACAAAAACTTTTCCCTGTATATTGGTATTAGATCCTGATGGAGGTTCTATTTCAACATTTCCATTGGGCTGAATAGATACACCTGCGCCTGCATTCAAAGCCGCTTCCATACCAAATTCCAGCGTCCACTGATCCTGCTTGATGGTTTGCGAAAGGGAAGTTCCCAGCGTTTCGTGAATGGTTAACGCAATGCCCTTAGGAGAAAGATTGGTGCGTGGCTCTAAAGTGGCCATCAGTATATCCAGTTCCGGTTGACCGCTGCTGGTATCGTAAACTGCAGGCAGTCCCATGGCGTTGAACAATTTTTCCAGTATCTGGAAAAGTTTGTCGCCCGTAAAACTATCATCACCCCAATCGTATAAATCTTTTGCCAACTTCCCGGGGCTTTGCAGGAAGGTTGGAATACGATCGAGCCGGAGATTCTTTTTAGTGTATGGTGGTAACAGTGGATTAGTAGAACCCACATTTTCTTTCGTTTCTTCAATAATGCCAAAAAATTCGAGAAAGATGGCAAACAATGGAACGGCTGATTCCAGGTAATTAACAACCAGGTAATCGATGAGATTTTTTGCCAGGTTTTCAACGAACGTAGTCAGGTCAACATCTGTAATACCGGCATAGGGTCCGTTGTTTTTTATTTCATCAGCAATTGTTTTTATATCATCGGCTAAACCAGCTATCAACTGAATAAGCGCTATGGATTTATCGGACGCGGTAGTATAATCTTCTGCTTTGATAGCATCAATCAATGCCTTTACCAGTGTAGCCATTTGCTCCACCTTATCAGCCACATCTTTTACAGCAGTTTGAAAAGCGGTGTCATTCGCCAGACTTTCCGGGAATTCCACACCCAGCTCTGCCAGCAGCAACATGATCTCACCAGTTTCCACCCTCTCTTCAAAAGGTTGAAAGACTTTGGCAAGCTCCATGCCGATGGCTTCTAATGTTCCTGTTCCTTTATCTGCCATAGCGATTGTATTAAGCGTATGTCATTTTATCTAATTGCTGTAAATATGCTTTCCACTCCTGCTGTGTTTTGCCTGATGATAATATATTCATCAACTGCAAATAATTTTCAGCTACGGCTGTTGCCAATGGTGCACTGCCATTGCGTTGTAACACGGCTGCCATTTTCAACAATAAACTTTGCACAGTGATTCCTTTTATTTCTTCAGGTACCGGCTTATCTTCTCTGCGTATGTTCCTGGCAATATGAGCAAGATAGGCCGGACCTTGATACCTGTTCCACGCTGCCATCACTTCGCGTTTATGTCGCACCAGGTCGAGTAGCTCCGTGCGATGTGATCTAAACAACTCCATGATCCGCATCCCTTCGCGGGAAGCAAGCAGTTCTGTTTCCAGCTCCGCAAGATTATCCGATAAAGATGCGCTTGTACGAACGCCGGAATCAGCATACAACAGTACCCCTTCTTTACCTGCAACGGAGTCATGAAAGCTATTGTCGAGTATAGTTATTCCTAAAGTAGTTGTTGCCCGGATGATGCTATGCGCTACCGCGTTGTGCGTTGTTGCATTGCTGCCAAAATTCAGCGCTACAACCTGGTTCAATTCATTTACCGAAACGGATCCGGAATCGCCGGGAATTACATAATCTACATGTGGTGCCAGCGGAGTAATAGCAACAATCCGGTTACGCGGAACCGCCAGATTATTGAACTCTTTATAGGTTGTTGTTGAGGAAGTATTATCATTCGTAATTTGCCCTTTCGTAAAATCAGAAGATCGTCCATATTTAAACACTGTCTCCAGTGCCAGTGGCGCACCCCCTCCTGCAGGAACTACCTGAGGTGCTGCACTGCCTCCTATTGATCCTATCTCCAGTATCTCTTTTAAAAATCTATCGTCGGGAATAGTTCCGGAATCCTGTCCATTTAAAACAGCGATTGCAACATCCATATCATCTGTCATGAATCTACCGTCAGACACTTTTCCGATTTCATTACAAGCGCAGCAAGAACAGCAGCCATTGTGTGTGGGTTGCCCGATCCTATCGTTGTCTATTTTGTTTGGATCGCTCACCATTACATGCCAGTTGCTTACCGCAACAATCTTTCCGTCCGAATTTCTTTTAGCAAAACAACCCAATGTTCCATACCAGGAACCTCCACTGGGTGCAATCTGGGAGCCACCTATTAATGGACGGTATTTATTGCTGTTGGTTCCGGAGGAAGACTGTATTATTTCAGTTACATCGGTTGGAAAGCCAAAGATGTCTGAGGGAATAATTTCCGAAGGACGCAGGTCTTTTTTATCTCGTTTAGCGGTTACCGTTACTTTAAAACAAGGAATACGTTCATGTTCTCCTTTTACTTCTTTTAACCCAACACCCACTGCAACCACGCCAGGTATTTTCATCAGCGCCTCTTCTGCTTGTTTTCGCACTTTGTCGAACTCCTTATTAATGTCAACCACTTCATTGCGCGGTATGTACGTATCCTTCTTAGGCATAGTGTTCCATGTTTTGAATATTATTAATGCGGTGGATAATCTCTCTTAAAGAATTGGTTTCTCTTGCCATCTGCAATACCACCGGTGCATATTTTCCAATCTGTTGTTTCAAATCAATACTGCCATAATCCTGCAACACTTCAGCCATATATAAAATCAATGTGTCCATACTCACACCATCAACAGATTTTATAAATGTTGTATCATCTTCAAAGCCACTATCTACAATAGATTTTACAAACTTTGGCCCGTGATGCCGTTGCCAGCACACCATAGTAGGCCGGTTTTTGTTGATGAGATACATCACTTCATCGCCATGCTGCCGGATGAGTTGCAGCACTTCCCTACCAGCTGCTGATACTTTGAGCTGATCTTCGAAATATTCTATTTTCCTTATTCTACCCATTGCGTATCTAGTATGCAGACATTAATGGTTACCGTTTTTTGAACTTTTAACTTTAACCCTGTTTACAAATGCATTGATATTGATAGCATTTCCACTATCGTCTGTTGTGCGATCTACGCCGGTTAACTGTGCTATTCTTTCCGTTATCTCATTCTTTAATCTTCGAAGTCCCACCACATCTTCACCATGCATAACAGTACCAAAATCCTTCTCAAGGGTTTCCATCATTACCGACAGGTGTTGTATATCCAAAGAAGGTTTCAATTTTTTAAATACAAAAAACACGAGTTCAATCGAACTGGTTGCCAGTGCTTCTTTCCAAACGGCAATACCATCTTGCTCTGTAAGCATTTTTTCTAACTCCGCTTTGCCGGCTCCCAGGTTTCCCTGGTCTACATATTGTTGCAGGTTACTCATAATTGTTTTTTTTAAAATCCATTATTAGTAAGGTCGATTACCGTTCCGTTGTCAACCCAAAAAGTTTTATCCTGTTTTCCATCTCCATCATAATCTCTTCCATCAGTATTCTCGCTTCGCTTAACGCCCAGGAAATGCAGTCGCCAGGTTGCAAAACCAGATATGGCATACCACTGCGTATCCAATAACAGGCGGGCGAATTCTCTAAAATGATTTCGTACTTCAAAAGTTTCATTTACACTTCCATCGATGTGCTGTATTTTCCTTGTAGGGCTATCATCTGCACAGATCTGTCCCACAAGTACCAACCCGGCTACATATGGATCATTGTCTTCATCAGAGGTACCCTGGTCATCATTACCTGCCAGCGGGTTAGAAGGATAATTTAAGAATGTTGTAAAGAAAAATGCAGATGCGGCAGCCGTATTGGCAATATGGCTTATATCAACCGCTTTTCTCCTGATCTGTCTTGATACATCCCACTTGTGATCAGCACCACCGGAAAGTTGACCAGCACCATTATTTGCAACACCTACATCTGCTGCCGTAACATCCGGAGGGTTCACGGTATTGCCTGCAAGATTCTGGTTAGCACCGGTAAGATCAGGAATATCAATAGTTGTGGGGTTTGCAGAAATAATAGTGGCAGGTTGTATGGTATAGGTGTTCCGGATGCTTCTGCTGAAATCGTTGGTGGTTGCAGTATACGTTACAGGATCTCCCGAAGGCAATGGTGTGATGGTTTGCACAACAGAAGTCCATATGGTCCAGTAGCGGCCGCTATAACAAGTATCACCGGCAATTCTTACAGTAAAAGGTATGTCTTGCCCGGTGCCGGTATTACTGCTGATTTTTGCGGTTGTTCTATCTGCTCCTATTCCCGGAATCGTAAATGTGAATGCACCAGTGCCTTGCCAATCGATATCAGCAGGCGTTGGTGCCGGAACAAAGGTTGCCTGCAATATGGTATCGCCCTGCCCTTGCGCTGTACAAAAATGATCAGCGCCCACGCCACCGGCTGCAACCAGCGTGCTGGGAATTAAATGGGTATGCGTATCTGTTGCCTGTACTGCAACAGTTATTCTGAATACTGTTCTTCTTTTCAGCCATGATTTGCCACTTGCCTGGTGCGTTGCCTGGATGATGACGGTTTGCGCCCGTGTAAGATCGCCCGATGCATTATCGTACCGAACCTTTATGGTAGTAGCGCCATTCACGGTTCCTGTTTGAGCAATGATGGCTCCATCTGCTTCTATTATTACACCAGCAATACCACCCGTAGTTACATCCCAGTTTAAAGGACCTGCGCCAATGCCGAAATTAGCCGCATCAAAAACTTCTGTGATATTTCTGCCGGTTTGCGGATCACCACCACCCGTGTTTTTCCATTCTACTACATTCACAATTATTTCAACAGGATCACTTTTGAAATTACCCGCATTGCGCGATAACAATTCTGTATCATCACTGCCGGTTACCGAAAATTTGAACTGGAAATCTCCGGCAGGAGCTGTAAAAACAGTGGACAATCCGAGCAAAGTGCTGAGATTAGCGGCAGGTCCGGCAGTTTGAGTCCATGTTCCATTAACTTTATCGTTATCAGCATCGGTTGGTGTAACAGCCAATGTTAATACTTCGCCAGGCTTTATTTCTCTAAAGGCTTCTACGGGTACTAATGTTGGTTTTTGATTGGGTACCTTTTCTGCATTGGCGCCCGTGCCCGAATTATTGGGCGTGCCCGTTCCCGGTGGGGGCGCTGTATTAAGACTACCGGTTAAATTGGCAAACCATTCTGCGTAATCACTTATACGTACCCAACTGTTTCCATCATTAAATTCAAGATAGTCGCGGTAATCTGCCCGCAGGTATCCCTGTAATAAATTTGCAGGATCAAAGCCTTCATTTGCCAACCGGAAAAGTGCATTAGGAGCAGCATTGGTTGGCGCCTGCATATCATTGTCAGCACTATCTCCCGCAGAGATGAAATCTACCTGGTCTGTGTGGTTTCGGTTAGCCGTACCGTTAGCCTGGTCTCCTTTCGTAAATTTGGTTTCTCTTCTTGCTACAATATTTCCCTTTGTACCAGCAGGAGCACCCGTTACAAAACCTACAGCGCCGCCACTGCTCCACGCCATATCTTTGGGTGCAACATCAAAAATAATTTCTGCTTTGGCCATAAACCAGTCGCTGGCATCAGCAGGTGTATGTACTTCCGCAAGATTAGTAGTGCCACCTTTTATATCGAAGACTTTAGTATTGGCTGCATCCAGCGGGTTGGATGTATTAACGGCTCTTGGTGTAAAGCTGAATATCGTGCGGAACTTAGTACGAGTTTCACCACCACTGATGGCCTGCACCTGCACCGTGTCTGTTGCATTTTTTGTTGCGGAAGCAGTATCGTAGCGCACAGAAATATGCTCAAGCCCTGTAGCCTGTTGTGTGCCCGTTTCAATAATTACAGCGCCAGCTCCACCTTTTGAAACATCCCAATCAACAGCAGCCGGAAATTGAAAATCTCCGCTTGAAAATGTTTCTACAGGATTAAGCGCTGTATCCGTTTGGTCCTCCGGGCCAAATAAATAATTCGCAACCGGATGGTCCACCGCCCAAAGGTTCACCAATAGTAGCTGCATCAGTACCCGCAATAGTAATGCCCAGCTCTACCATTATGGGTTTAATATGGGTTACTATGGTTCGCCTCATATTACTGCGTGCACCTGCTACAACCAATCCTACCACCTGGTTAGAACCGTTTACTACCACAGCGCCGCTATCTCCATGACAGGCAAAAGGTCCTGTACCACCACCATCTGTTCTTTCAATCAACATTTGATTTGTACCATACGCAATATCGCTTACTTTACCACTTGTAGTTCCTGTTGCTCTGCCACGTTTAGTAACGGTATCAAAGCATACCATCGCCGCCGCGCCAGTAATATCTCCTGTTAATCCTTCTATTTTCTTTTCGGTATTTTTTTCTGTTACCTTTTCCTGTATGTCGTCGTGTATAGCAATAATAGCACAGTCAAGATCGGTATTGAAAGTCGCTTTTGCTACATCGCCAATATAACCGTGCGGACAGCAGCAGCAGGTGATCCAGTATTTAGGCTGACCAATTTTAGTATTAATGACTGTGAGATCCTGTGAAGATGCATTTACTACATGTGCACAAGTTAATCCTACCAATGCATTGTCTGATTTCCTTCGTGCAAGAACGCCTAATGTTCCGTAGCCAGATGGCTGATCGTTGTCAAAATTTTCGTTGCGGATGGAAATGCCTCCGCGAATACCTTCATCACGAAAACTGGTAGTATCAATAGACAACACACTTGATTCGCAAACCAGGGATTCTTTTTCAAAATGAGTGATCACATCTGTAGCAATACCAAAAATAGTTGGAGGAATCAACTCAGCCGATGGAATATCTGTGGGTTTCTTTTTGGTATGAACATAAAATCGGAATGCCCATTTATCGTGCAATACGCCTGTAACTTCCTTTGCCCCCAAACCAATATGTTCCACACCAGGTATATTACCAAACTGCGCTCTTACATGTGGTAGATACGAAAGATACAATCGTTGTTCCGCAATAATTCCGGCCTGTTAGTCATGTGAATTCCTAATAAAATGTTTTTACATCTATCACCAGGGGCTGGTCAATACAAGGGAACAATACATTGCTGTGATAATGATATTATCACCATTAGTGCAAGTCTTCAGGAACGGACGATGTTTCAGGTGCAGGAAATGCGGCGCAGAACTGATTACGAACGCCAACATTAATGGAGTAATTCATAATATATTCGTGGATAAAAAGGCTTATGTAGTAAGCCGAGTAGATTTTTTACAGAGGGTATATAAAATTATCACCGAACACTCAACCTCATGATCACGCTAAGAATATCTTTAAAAAATGTAATCCCTCATCACTATTCTGAATTCTTACGTAAGGTTAAAAAAAATAAAAATAAAATACAAGTATTTTTTAGATATTCTTTAATCTACTATGTAGAACAAAAAAAGTGTAACTCATTTGAGTGAGATGGAAAATGTAATTCAGTAAACAGAAATGAATACTGGAAGCGAGTGTTTGTTTCTTGAAATCGTTTTAGCTAACCGCTTGTTAATGCAAGTTGATGATTGCCTCAAGCCTCCAGGCGATTTAAATATTTTTATCCCAGATCGATCTGTGTATTATCACCAATATTTAATGATCGGGTTTCTCCCTTTATTTCGGTATCGCTGCCAATGAGTGAATCATGTAAAACCACATCAAACAAATTAGCAAATGAACCAATGATAGAATCTCTCACGATGGAGTAAGTGATCTTGGCATCTTCGCCTATGGCTACGTTAGGTCCGATGATAGAGTTATTGATTTCGCAGCCTTTGGCAATACTTACAGGAGGTACAATAATTACATTTTCAAATACATGATCGGGAGAAATTTTTCCACCCAGTTTTTTCATCAGGATAGTGTTGCTCTCAAGCAAGGTATCAATACGTCCGCAATCGAACCAGTTCTGTACCTTAAATGATTTAAAAGAAACACCTTTCAATATCATGCATTCCAATGCATCTGTTAAACTATATTCATTTTTGCTCCGCACATCATCCCTGATATTATTTTCAAGACAGGTAAACAATGAAGAAGTATCTTTTATTTTATACAAACCTACCAACGCCAGGTTTGATTTTGGGATCTGCGGTTTCTCTACCACTTTACTGATATGTCCTTTATCTCCCATTTCAGCAACACCAAAATTGCGTGGATCATCCACTTTTTTTACACCCAACAAAGAGTCCTGGCTGTTCAATACTTCTTTTATATCAAACTCACAGATCGTATCACCCAAGGCAATAAAAACTTCATCATTGTCTACAATCTCTTTGGTAAGATAGATAGCATGCCCTAATCCCTGCCGTTCACTCTGAAATACAAAATGACATTTGAGATGAGGGTAATGCTGTTTTACATAATCCTGTATTTTGTCTCCAAGGTATCCTATAATAAAAATAAATTCCTGTATACCTGCTTCCGACAATTGATCTACTATAATACTAAGTACCGTTTTTCCTGCCAGGGGTATCAGTGCTTTGGGTTGCGTATATGTATGAGGTCGTAATTTAGTTCCGGCTCCCGCTACGGGTATAATTGCTTTCATGTGCGCAGCATTAATGCTTTAAAGCGTGAAAATAGTAAAATTCAGGGTAATGCCTTCATTTCAAAAAGTTTCAGACATATAATACAAACATCAAAATTCTTCAGAAAATCCACCTTCAGCCGGTCGAATCTATGGGTAAAATTCAAAATGATATACCGCCGGAATTCGGATTGTTATACTATTTTTGTGCCATGCAAAAAGATACACAACTCTTCGATCTTATACACAGAGAACTGGAACGCCAGCGCAATGGTATTGAATTGATTGCTTCAGAAAACTTTACATCGCTGCAGGTTATGCAGGCTATGGGTTCAGTGCCCACCAACAAGTATGCTGAAGGCTACCCCGGCAAACGCTTTTATGGTGGCTGCGAGGTAATTGATGAAATAGAAACCCTGGCAATAGAACGATTGAAACAAATTTTTAATGCCAGTTGGGCGAATGTTCAGCCACATAGCGGAGCGCAGGCTAACACGGCTGTGTTTTTGGCCTGTTTAAAGCCGGGAGATAAAATTCTGGGGCTTGATCTGAGCATGGGAGGACATCTTACGCATGGCAGCCCTGCCAATTTCAGCGGCAAAAATTACCAGGCGCTTTTTTATGGCGTTGGAAAAGAAACCGGTACAGTAGATTACGATCAGTTGGAAGCCACTGCCAAAGCCGAAAAACCTAAAATGATCATCTGCGGCGCTTCTGCATATAGCCGCGATTGGGATTATAAAAGAATAAGAGCTGTGGCAGACTCCATTGGCGCATTGGTATTGGCAGACATTGCACATCCTGCAGGTTTAATTGCCAAAGGTTTGTTGAACGATCCTTTTGAGCATTGCCATATTGTTAGCTCTACCACACATAAAACATTGCGCGGACCAAGAGGCGGTATTATTATGATGCGTCATGATTTTGATAATCCATTTGGTGTAAAAGATCCAAAGGGTAATACTCGCCCTATGAGCGCTTTGCTGGATCTTGCTGTATTTCCCGGTATGCAGGGCGGTCCATTGGAACATGTAATTGCAGCAAAAGCAGTTGCCTTTGGTGAAATATTAACCAACGATTATACAGAATACGCTAAACAAATTATTACCAATGCGCAGGCAATGGCCGCAGCATTTGTAAAAAGAGGATACAACCTTATCAGCAACGGAACGGATAATCACCTGATGTTGATTGACCTGAGAAATAAAAATATCACGGGTAAAAAAGCACAGGAAACTTTAGACAAAGCGCATATTACTTTAAATAAAAATGCGGTACCGTTTGATGACAAGAGTCCATTTATTACTTCCGGTATTCGTGTAGGCGTACCTGCTATAACAACGCGTGGCTTAAGAAAGGAACACATGGAACCTATAGTAGATATGATTGATACCGTTTTAACATCGGTGGATAATGATACAAAGATTGAAAGTGTAAAGCATGATGTGCATGATTTCATGAAGGAGTTTCCATTGTATCCTGAACTGGAAGTAACAGAAGCAGCAACAGTATAAATGTTCATCTGATCATATTAAAAAATAAAAACGGCGCTATACAACTGCGCCGTTTTATTACAACCTCAATTATATGTTACAACGCGTTCAATCTATCTGGCTTTTATTAGCAGGCGTTCTTGCTTTCCTCACCACACAGTTTTCTATTTACAGCGGCAATAAAGTAGTGGATGCAGTTAATCAATACGATACTTTAAGTGCAGGCAGTAATCTTTTTTTATTGATCACAACAGTAGCATTAGGTATTATAGCCATCATCACCATTTTTTTGTATAAAAACAGGAGCCTGCAATTAAAACTTTCGTTTGCTGCGCTTGGAGTATATGTAATTATCTGCCTGTTGTATTTTCTGGAGATCAAAAAGTACGTGCAGGGAGCTTTCAGCCTTTTGTCTATACTATTTTTTTTGATCCCAATATTTCTGCTCTTAGCTATACGTGGTATTTATAAAGACATGAAACTGGTAAAGAGCATTGACCGGTTGCGTTAATTTCCTCCTCATTTCTTCTGCAAATTATTTGCTTCATCCATGCGCTGTAGTGACTGTACGGAAGCATTGTAGTACTTACTATGATAGTGTAATATAGCATTTCAGCATACGATTCATGAAACTGTTTATACTGCATTAAGGCAAACCATTATTTGCAAAAGCAACAAAATATTTTTTGATGTATGATGCAATATTCTTTTTTGCGTGCGTTAAAATCACATCAACCTATTCATCATTTTTAAATCCATTCCCATGAGACAACAGAATTCTTCTCCCTCACGTGTAGATGTAAATATGACACTGTTCATCTTTATTACCGGTGTAGTATCCGTGGTTTGTTGGTTTTTGAATCATAGTTGAAACCGGCTGATAAACGGTAATATCACATTCTTATTTAATTTAACATCCAATACCATGAACGAAAACAAAAACAACATAGCTCATCTTAATCTCCCAACTACACTTACTATATTTATCATTGGTTTGTTATGCATTGTATATGTATTTGCAAGCGCACAGATTTAACAGTAAAAACTAAATAACGGGGTACGAGATAGAGCTAAACTTTACATACAAAATTAGTAATGTAACTTGATAGCGCAGGATTATTTCAATCCTGCTTTTTTCATTACACTTTGCGCTGTTTGCTTTATTTTTTCTTCTACATTTTCAGCAAAAGGTCCGGGCATAACATAATAGATCATACTGCTGTTTGCTTCATAGCCTCCTTCTTTTAATATTCTTTTAGAAGGAATATAACACATCACTTCATTGCTGTAACCGGCTACAAATAAATTTTCCTTTGGATACATTTTTTTCGCCCATAATGAATAATCAACTACTACTTCGCCGGCCATAGCAAGTATAGACAAACTATTGCCGAAACGAATACATTGCAATGGATAGGTATAATGACTTACATCCCATCCTTTGTTATATGCCTGCAGCATCAACTTTGCCCTGCGTTGTTGAAAGGGATCACCCACCTGCATATCTTTTTGATAAGCCGCAAGATCAAAAGGAAGAAAATCCAATTGAACAGTTTCATAGCTGCAGTGGATAGGTGCTTGTACAGGTTTCAATTTGCCAGATAATACAGCCTGCACTGCAACCGCTACATCATGCCCATTCTTTTGAGCGCTATCTACATTACCCCGTGGACCAGGGTCTATATCGCCACAGCAGCCCTGAAAAAAAAGTGCAGTAGCACCCGGATACATTTTTTCTAACTCTATTTGTGCATAACCGGCATAGTCACCGTTCACTTCCATATAATTTCCAAACAGTGTAGTATTATGGCAGGCATAGCTAAACAGTATAGCTTTTACTGCGCCGTCCGGTGAAACTATTTTTAAAACCGGTACATCATTATCAACCGGCCGATAGGTAAGTGAAGGATCGCGACGGTTACGGGCAAACAATGCAGTACCATGCCCACTTGAAACTGTCATCGGCGAAAGATTATTCATAGCCATATCTACTGCTGCAATAATGCTGTCTGTTAACTGTTGGGTATATGCATATACAGCCTGCATATCTGCCGTTCCATAATCAAACATGCCGGCGGCGGGCCAAATCATAGGACCGGAATGTGTATGCGATGAATTGAGTAATAATTGCGAACGCTGAATACCATATTTTGCAGCGAGCCTTTCCGCCACTGCTACAGATATTTCGTGCGACAATCCTAATATATCTGTTGTTACAATCACTACCCTGTTTTGTGGCGATTCTTCCAACACCAATGCTTTTGCCCAAAGATCGTGTGCTACGCCAGTTGCCGGTTTGCTTCTTTCAGGGCTGGCATAACCATTTAACCATATAGGATCATGTGGTGTAATTATTTTTCTGCCGATGCCTACTTTCATGTCGCCCGCATATACCATGCTTATTGCAAAAGAAATATTCAGCAGAAAAATATATTTAATTACCTGTTTCATGTAAAGTTTTTGTAGATGATTATATTTTATTAGTCGCCTCACCCCAACCCTCTCCTCGCGGAGAGGGAGTAGAGGCTGCTCTAACAAAAAGCTTTAGATAATATTGCTTTTCTTATCCACACAATAATGATAAAAAAAATTGCATTCTATGCTTTTGCAATAGCTGCTGCATGCTTCTGTATTTTACGGATAGCAATTGCAATCTGGTCCATATCTGCTTTTGTACCCAGCAACATAAACTGAAAAAACCAAACTGCCTGTTCAGTTAATTGATCATTAACAGGGCATTCATTTTTCTCCAGCCATTCCTGCATTGCTTTCTCTCCGTACAATTTCAGGTAATGCTTATTCTTTGCAAGATCTGTAACATATGTTTGCTTGTTCATTTTACCATAACCAGCCGAACAGGGCACGCCTTCTGCGGTCAGTGCCTGTAGAAATTTCTCACGGCTTAATCCCGCAAAATGTTCTTTATCGTACCTGAACATATACAGGTGGTATGCACTGGCAGTAGTTCCTTCATATAATTTTGCAGGCAATATTCCCGGAATTTCTTTTAACAAGCCGGAGAGGTAGGTAGCATTTTCGTTTCTTCGTTTAGTCTGCGCTGTTAGTCTTTTCATTTGTGATAGCAGCAGGCTACCCTGGAACTCTGTCATCCGCAGGTTGGTTCCCCTTGTTCCCACACCGGGATTATAAGCGGTGCTTCTTCCTCCCTGCCCCTGGTTATGAAAGGTATAACAGGTTGTAGCAAAATCATCATCATTGGTAATAATAGCACCGCCTTCTGCACAGTTTAAATTTTTACTTGATTGAAAGCTGAATGCGCCACCCAATCCATAGGTACCTATTTTCTTTCCCCGCCATTCAGCCATATGTGCCTGGCAGGCATCTTCCATCAACGGAATTTTTGACGTAGCCGCTATGCTTACCAGTTTGTCAAGATGAGCTGGTGAACCGCCAATATGCACAGGCATAATCACCTTTGTTTGTGCTGTTATTTTACTTTGTATTTTATCCGCATCTATCTGAAAGCTTTCTATATCTGTATCTGCAAAAACAGGCAGTGCATAATTTAATACCACCACATTATAAGTAGCAATAAAAGTATACACAGGAATAATTACTTCATCACCCGGACCAATATCCAATGCACCGAGCATGGTGTACAATGCAGCCGTACCGCTGGATACGCCCAATGCATGCTTCACTCCCATCAATTGTTGATATTGTTTTTCAAAATCAGCCATTACACCTCCATCTAATCTCCCCCATTTTGCTGATTTCAATACAGTGCTCAATCCATCTTCTTCGGTCTTGTCGAACATTGGCCAGGAAGCAAAATTTCCGGGATGCGCTTTTGCGCCGCCAAGAATAGCAGGTGTATCATTTTCTGTACCTGCTGTTAAAAATGTTGGTATGCCTAAAGAAACCCCGATGCCGGCTAGTGAAACGGTATTGATAAAATTTCTGCGATCCTGCATATTGTTCATGTAATATATTTGATGATGAAGAATGGATCTACACTTACACATGAATGGTACGTGAAACAGGTACCACGGCATCACTAAAACATGCTGCACAGATATGGTACAATATAAAAAAAACTGCCGACACTTGCCGGCAGTTCAATAATATAAAATGAATGTTACGTGAGACACGTACCCGTGGCTTCCCGTTTAGTTCAATAACTCACTCAATTTTTTCTCGAGGTCTTCTCCTCTAAGGCTCTTTGCAATAATTTTCCCATCCTTATCTAATAAGAAATTCATGGGAATTCCTTTTACATCATATAAGGCGGCCGCATCACTTTGCCATCCTTTTAAATCAGATACATGCGTCCATGTAAGTTTATCCTGTTGAATCGCTTTTTGCCAGTTTTCTTTTTTATCATCTAATGACACACCCAGAATTTCAAATCCTTTTGCTTTATAAGTGTTATATGCTTTTACAACATTTGGATTTTCAGCCCTGCAGGGAGCACACCAGCTTGCCCAAAAATCAACCAATGTATATTTGCCTTTAAATGAAGCCAGGGAAACCGGCTTGCCATTTACATCATTGAGTGTAAAATCGGGAGCAACACTTCCTATGGCGGTTGTTTTAGCAGCATCTAGCGCCACTTTAATTTTCTTTCCAAAATAAGAATCCTTCATTTTAGGATCCAATGCACTATATAAAGGCTCCAATTCGGTATACACCATATCAGAAGAATATGTTTGGAGTAGTTGAAATGGAGATAAATATGAAGCAGGATTTTCTTTTACAAACTTTCCTACCAAAGCTTTGTATTCAGATTCCAGTGTTTCAGACTGAAGTTGAATTTCGTTTATTTTTTGTTGATCATTAGAAGTGGCTGCAGCCTGGTATTGATCATACAAAGCTTTTTGCTTGGCTAAAAAAGGCTTGAGCGATTCATTAAATTTTGCAATATCCGCTTGTCCAGGAGTACCTGTTACAACGCCCTTCATCATCGAATCTTTAGAAGCGGTTATCTCAATTTTGCCTGCCTCAAGAAACAACATTAAAGGCACTGGTTTTACATCCGGCAATCCTAAAGCCAAAACCGCAATCTGTGGTTCAGATGCAAAGCCTTTAAATTCAAACTGACCTTTGTTTAATTTGGCAGAGTCAGTCTTATTATCGTTCTTCTGTATGTTATATAATAAAACCCAGCCGGTATCTAGCCCACTGATTTTTCCGGTTACTGTATAACTGGAATCGCCTGGTTTTACAACCGCAGTATCCAACTTGCCTTTATTTGCACAGGAATATAAAACAATAACCGGCAACAACCCAGCCAATAGTCTTTTCATAATAATTATTTAAGCCGCGAAAGTAAGCATTATATATGGCTTAACTTTATGGAGGGATGTTAAACGATGTTATTTATATAACAAAGTATAATTACCATACATCTGCATACTACTGATACTGTATATAAATAGGCTGTGGTTTCAATTTCAACACTTCATCCGGCGTCATAGTACGACTGCCTGGCTCTCGGAAATCATTCTTATAAAATATTTTAAAGCCGGTAAACTGAACAGGTTCTTTATAAATAAATTGTTTGTAGGTATTTACCTTGCGCGCCTGCAAGCCCCATCCATCCATATCCATTACAATCTGTACTTCCGGACGTGTTTTTATTTGTTGATACCCGGTAACCATCTTTTGCGTAAAGCGATGTACTACCAGGATCTTAGGAGGCAGGTTGTATTTCTTTACAAGCTCCGCAAGATACCCGGATACATAGTTGATATCATCAGCATTAAAAGTTCCTATCACGCTTCCTGGTCTTTCTCCATTCTTCATAGAAAATTCAGGATCCACACCCAGGTGAATATCCGGCTGCATCAGGTATTTTTCCAGCAATGGAATTTCCTGTTGTAATGTACTGTGCGATACCTGCACATCAACAAATGTGATAGCGTTTATCTGCTTAGCCATACCTAAAATAGAATCGATCTGGTGAAAAGGCATGCGCAAACGATACTTACCATCTTTTCCAGCACTGCCCTGTGCAGTTACGGCTATATAATGCAACGCTGGAATCACTTCAGTTGTACTATCGGCCGCTTTCCATTTTGCTATTTCTTCCTTCAGCTTGGCCAGCATTTCCGCAGGAGGTAATTCTCCCAGGATCCCCATTTTTTTGGAATAGAGATTTCCATAGTAGGAAACAATTCTTTTAAAGGGCAATATAGCGCCGGGTAAAGGATAGGCTGTACCTTTAATCGGCCACAAACCTGTAGTATCTCCATTGGCCAGTTGAGCATATTTTTTATCGTAAGCGGCTGTATCCAGGGCAACTGGTTTTACAGGTCCTGGTTGTGCAATGCTTCCATTTTTTGAGGTATCTGTGGCTTTAGCATCTTCTTTGGACACAGTTTGAGAACAACTGCTCATACACAGCGCACAAAAGCTAACTAAAAATCCAAAAAAAATACGGGTAGTTAAGTGGGAAGAGAAATTAGAAACAGGTACAGACTGATCTGTAACTGGCATTGATACATGTTGCATGGGGTCTATAATTCAAAAGGTTTATATGATCGAACGCAAAATAACGCTCAAATGCTCTAAAAACGTGATCTTCAATAAAATATTATCAACAGTTTAGCAATATTTTTCAACGCTTACAATCAGCTCTACAGTAATATTTTTTGAAAATATTAGTCTATTAATTTTGTAGACTAATGTTTTTGCACTAACCTTGCATCATGAACAAACAAGCACACAGGTTTCAATACTTTTTAATGGCACGATGTTGCCAAAACTCCTTGTAATCGATCCACATTCTCTTTTGTTCTATCTTAAATTTTTTTATGTTGAAGAAATCCCTGTTCCGTCATTCGGCTGCTATGCTTCTGATAGTAGTAATCAGCGCCAGCGCTTTTCAAACCAGCGAACCTCAAATCATAAAAGGAAATGTTATAGAAAAAGGATCGCTGCAACCCGTACAGAATGCATATGTGCATACACTCACCGGTGAAGAAGAAACGATTACAAAAAAAGATGGAAGTTTTACGCTTAAAACATGGCAGGCTTTCCCGGTAAAATGTACTGTTGAACACAAAAATTTCTCCACTAAAGAAATTACTATTAATAAGAACGATGACAAAATAACTGTTTACCTGGAAGGAAAATAGTTACTGCATACTGTTTATTTTTTAATCATGAGTTACGTGGCCGAGAGGACAGGCAGAGGTTGGCAAGTCCTTTTACGGTGGTTCGAATCCACCCGTAACTGCGAGTCATGAAGCAAGCAATCGTTTAGCCTTTCTGTTTCTACAGAGAGGCTTTTTTTCTTAAAGCAAAACCACCAGGACACAAGGACACGAAGGTTCACGAAGAAATTTTTGGTTTATGGTTTACTGTTTTCGTTGCGCCTTTGTCTTCCCCGGCGCCCTTTGCGTGAAACTTTTCATTGCTGAAAGCTGATTGCCGATAGCTGACAGCCACACAACTTCCACTTATTTAGCTTATTTTTCCTGTACATATTGTTGCATGAACAGTTTTTTTGTACACCCCGATATTTCATTAGCGCATACCATACATACCGACGTATATAAATCACCGGTATTTTTTGAAATGGCTAAGGAAAAAATTTTTGCAACCAGCTGGCAGTGGCTTACAGATACCGATAATCTAATCAATGCTGGAGATTGTTTTCCCATAACATTATTGCCAGATTATTTAAGTGAACCATTATTGCTTACCAACAACGGCGGCCGTATACAATGCATGAGCAATGTGTGTACGCACAGGGGCAACCTGTTGGTTACGCAGCCATGCAAACTAAATCACCTCCGCTGCAAATATCATGGCAGGCAATTTCATTTGTCGGGTAAGTTTAAATCGATGCCGGAATTCACAGAAGTAAAAAACTTTCCCGATGAAAATGATAATCTAACCATACTGCCGTTATTTACCTGGGAAAAATTTCTGTTTACGTCTCTCCATAACAAATTAGAGGCACCTTTATTTTTTAATGATATGATGCAACGGATAAGCTGGTTACCGTTGAATGAATTTTATTACCGGGAAGATTTATCCAGGACCTATGAAATACATGCCAACTGGGCTTTGTATTGCGAAAATTATTTAGAAGGTTTTCATATACCTTTTGTGCATGCCGGTTTAAATGCAGCATTGGATTTCAGTGATTACAATACCGAAATATTTTATCCTTACAGCAACCTGCAATTAGGCATAAGTAAAAGTGGTAAAGATATTTTTGACATACCGGAAAGTTCAGAAGATTACGGCAGAAAAATTTCTGCTTATTATTTCTGGGTGTTCCCCAACATGATGTTCAATTTTTATCCCTGGGGATTATCTATCAATATAGTTCAACCAATAGCTGTTGATAAAACAAAAGTGCGGTTTCTTACCTATATATGGAAAGAAGAATTAATGGAGAAAGGCGCCGGTAGTGGTTTAGACAAAGTAGAAATGGAAGATGAGGAAATTGTGCAGATGGTACAGAAAGGTATTCAATCCAGGTTTTATACAAAGGGACGATATTCTGTTACAAGAGAAAAAGGCACGCATCATTTTCACCAGTTGCTATCACAATTCCTGCAATAAATTTTTACCATGCCCAAAACACCTGTTACGAAATTGAATTTTTGGGCATCGGTAGCTGTAATTATAGGAAGCATTATCGGTTCAGGAATTTTTATTAATCCTGCTATCATGGCCGGGCAAACCGGTTCACCATTATCATTGATTGCGGTATGGATACTGGGAGGACTGTTTTCTTTATTAGGCGCATTGATTTACGCAGAGCTTGGCGCTATGATGCCCGAAACCGGGGGACTGTATATCTTCTTCAAAAAAATCTTCGGCAGCATTACCGGCTTTCTATACGGATGGGCAGCGTTTTCTGTAATCAATACAGCTTCTATTGCAGCCATTGCCTATACCTGTGCTAAATACGTGGGCTATTTTGTACACTTACCGCAATGCTCACCTGCATTTATTCAGCAGACCTCCATTCATATTCCGTTTATTGGCACATTGTTTCCAATGGAAAATATAGGTGTGAAGCTCATTGCGATCCTCATCATTTTAGTACTCACTTATTTAAACAGCATCAGTCTGAAAATAAGTGCATTGTTTCAGAATATTTCCACGTTGGTAAAAGTAATAGCCATTCTTTTAATTGTAGGTGGAATATTTTTCAGTCATCATGGAAGCGCTCAACATTTCACTCATACTTCTTTAGAAAAAAATGGTATTGACTGGTTGAGTGGAATGATTGCCGCCATGGCAGGTGCCTTTTATGCCTACGATGGTTGGATAAACATTGTATCAATGGCGGGCGAAGTACAGCACCCTCAACGCAACATTCCTAAAAGTTTGTTTACGGGCGTACTGGTATGCATAGTTGTATATGTGTTGGTAAATGCAGCATACCTGTACGTGTTACCTGTTGATACAATGGCAGCAAGCAATCTTGTTGCCACAGATGCTACAACCATTGCCATCGGCAGCATAGGAAGCGCGGTTATCGCCATGCTGATTATTGTTACCACACTTGGCGCTGTAAACGGAAACATCATGTGTACCTGCCGCATTACCTATGCTATGGCAAAGGATAAATTGTTCTGGAGAAAAATTGGCGAAGAACATCCTGTAAAAAAAACACCGGTGGCTGCTTTATGGCTGCATGGTATATGGACATGTATTTTTGTGCTCTCTGCTACCTTTGATATGTTGGCGGAAATGTTTGTGTTTATTACATGGGTGGCATATGGATTAGGTGCTGTGGGCATTTTTTTATTGCGCCGGAAACAACCGCAGCTAAACAGGCCTTACAAAATGTTTGCGCATCCGGCTACTACTGTTTTTTTTATCGCCTTTGTATTATTCTTCTGCATTTTTACTGTATATAGTGACATCAAAAATTTCATAAACCACACACAGCCTGTAATCAATCCTGTATTAGGTTTATGTATTACTGCAGCAGGCTTGCCGGTATATTATTTTTTTAGAAAGAAATCCTAATGTCGGCGACAACAAAAAAGTGCGGGGCGTGCCTGCCTGACGGCAGTCAGGGACGCCCCGCACAGCAAATTGTTTGTCATTTCACATATTCACCATTCACTATTGACCATTGACTATTCACTACTTCACCACATTCATCACGCCATTCATTATCCTCCAGTGCCCCGGATATGAACAGATATAAGGATATTCTCCCGGAATATCAGGCACCCGGAATTTCAAACTATATTTCGTGTCAGGATTTACCAAAGGCGTTGAGTATAATACATCAGGTACAGATGGAATATATTGCACGCCTGCTCCTTCTGGTGTTTGTGCGAGTTTATCCGCTGCTTCTCCTACACGTTGCATACTGCCCGGTGCAAGCAACAGAAAATTATGCTGCATGAAATCAACATTGGTCAATACAATTTCTACCACTGAACCAGCTTTCACCGTTAAACTTCTCTGCTCAAATTTCATTTCATGCTGAATGGTTTTTAGAATGATCACCTGGTCGGGTTTTCCTAATTCAGGTTTGTCTGTCTCAACCAGCAGTGTTTCCAAACGTGCATTGCTTATCTTTCCGATATTGCGTGTACTATCGGGATAGTTGCCCGCCTTTTTTACACCACTGTTCCAGTAGTCATCTGCCATGCGCAAACCTGCATCGCGCAATGGTATCGTAAATAATCCATTTGCTTTTCCGCTGGCTGCTTCATTGCCATTCACCAATAATTTCATTTCACCACCTTTTTTGAAAGTAGCAATCACTGAAAATTTATCCGTAACAGTATCTTTTGATTGAATGATAGAGGATCGTCCGTTTTGATTTACCTGGAAATTTATTTT
Organism: Agriterribacter sp.; assembly: GCA_047600465.1. Taxonomy (GTDB): domain Bacteria; phylum Bacteroidota; class Bacteroidia; order Chitinophagales; family Chitinophagaceae; genus Agriterribacter. The sequence goes on along the minus strand of JASGKU010000001.1, from coordinate 934,049 downwards.
CCTGCCGGCATCCATATATATAGCATAGCCATTCTGTATATTTCCCTGCGCGGTTATAACACCTGTTGGTCTTTCTTTACCCAATTCAACAGCAGCGGTAAAATACATTTCCCTACCGGTAAGATCAGGTAACTGTGTTGGACGAACATAACCAGATGCAGGAAGCTGTAATACATTTAATACCGACTTCATCATAATGCGATGAATGAGGCTCACTTTTCCCAACTCAACATTTTCATTAATACCACTGGCTTTAAATGATTTTTCAAAACCGGCATGTTGTACTACCGATGCTATGTACAACGCTTTTTGTATCCACTTATCTTCGGCACTTCCTCCTTCTTTGGTTGACATCTTAAATAAAATTTGCCCTAATTCATCAGAAGCAGGCAGGTCGCAGGTTTTTAATACGGCTGCTAATACCACCCGAAGATCTTTATCATCAAACACACCTGACGTTATCAATGCTTTTGCAACATCAGCCGTTGCAGGTAACACCTGTATAGCAGCCCTGCGCACACCCGCTGAAGGATGTTTTAATGCACCAATTGCTACATCCAATGCTTTCTTATCATCTCCATTCAATGCCTTTAAACCATGTATAGCCCAAAGCGCATGCACTGCAGCAGGATTCAATCCTATAGCATCTACTTTGGTATCTTCAACAATTGCATATAATTTATCAAGCGCTTTTTTATTGCCAGATTCTACCAGCAAACGCTGGGCTGTAGTTCTCCAGAACATATTATCATTATGCAAAGCATCTATCAAACCATCTGTATCATCTTTCTTAAGCGATAAAATTTTCCCGGTACTTGCTTTTTTATAATGTATGCGATAGATGCGACCTTTGGCGGAATCGCGTAATGCATTGATGTGTGCATTGCCCTTGCCGGTTTCATACCCTTCGGGCGTAGGGTTGTGCTGAATAATAAAATTATACCAGTCAACAATCCATACATCACCATCGGGACCAACATCTGCCTGCACAGGACCAAACCATTCATCTGCACTTGCCATAAAATTCCAGCCATCTTCCCCTTCTTTAAAAGAGGAGCCATCGGGTTCAATAATATTTTTATGCACTACTCTTCCCGTGGGCTCACAAACAAAAGCAATGCGATTCCAGTACTCTTTTGGATAATTACGCGCAGTATATAAGCTATGACCAGCCGCTGCAGTAAAACCACCGTGCACATCTACCTGCCTCAGATTTTTTGTAACCACATGCATGGCATAATGGCTTTCTGTTTTTGCAATGCCCGACTCACCCTGAGAAGCCATGTCAAAATAACGTTTAGGGATAGTGTAAGAAGCGCTATGGGTATTATTAGCCGTTGAAATAAATGCATCATAATCTTCAGAGAATCCTAATCCCCAGGTATTGTTAGAGCTCGCTCCTAAAAATTCCAGTTGTTTGCCATCGGCAGTAAAATGATACAAGCCCTGGCTGAAGCGCATGGTATCCTTGCTATCACCAACTACTCCTTTAAAGCCGGAATAACCAACAGTTCCCCAAATAGTATTATCAGGACCATAGCGAAGATTAGAGGGGCCGGCATGTGTATCGAATGTGCCCCAGCCCGTAATAATTTTTTCTCTTATATCTGCTTTATCATCGCCATTCGTATCTTTTAAGAAAAGAAAATCGGGTGCCTGTGATACTACAATTCCACCATTCACAAATGCAAAACCTGTAGGTATATTCAGCTTATCTGCAAACACTGTGAACTTATCTGCCTTGCCATCTCCGTCTGTGTCCTCCAAAATTTTTATCATATCTCTTCCTTCCGCTTTATTCTCCCGAACCATATTTGGATAATCCACTGTTTCGGCTACCCATAACCGTCCTCTTTCATCCCAATCAATATGTATAGGTTTATGAATATCCGGTTCTGCAGCAAACAACTTCATTTCAAAACCAACTGGCACCTGCGTTAATTCAACCGACTGCTCCGGCGTAAGCGGCGCCTGGAATTCAGGTGCAGGATCACGCTTTTCATAGTTAGGCATTTTAGCAGGCGTATAAACGGCCTGAGGTTTGGGAAAAGCATCCACCAATGCTTTGACCTTATCACCTACCGCCCATAAAATGCCATTATGTACCAGTTTTAAAAACCCTGGATTGTTCCATGTATGTTCATCATGACCGTAAGCGGTATAAAAAACTCTTCCTTCACCATAGTTACGCACCCAGGTATATGGTTCATGATGGGAACCTTCTACCCTTTCGGTGAGTACTTCAATATTCTTACTGATCTTATCATGCACATATGTTTCATCAAGCGTTGTAAATGCAGGTACATCTTTCATAACAGGATGCTCTGGTTTAAGAATCACTGTTTTAAAAGAATCGTATTGATGCGATTTAAATTGTCCACCGATCAGTTCCACCACTTCAGGTGAATTACGAAAACAATAAGACGCGCAATGCAACGGAATAAAGCCTTTGCCTGAATGCACATAATCCAGCAATGCTGCCTCCTGAGGCTTGGTGATGCTATCGTGATTGGCATATAGAATCAACCCATCGTACAACTTAAAATCCTCTCTCAGCATATCATCCGGATTGGTTGTATACGTGATGTTGATACCATCCTTAAAATACTCCTGCGATAATATATCTGCTAATTTTTCTGAATCATGATGCTTGCTCTTATGACCAAGAAATAAAATCTCCAGACGACGGGGTTTATCATCTTTTTCAACCGTTTTACAGGAATGCAATAAAACGCATGATGCTATGATGTACAAAAAGGGTAAGAGAAGATTCCGTTTCATGTGAATATTTGAGATTTGAAATTTTAGATTTGAGATGCGTTTGTAGTTTGGGGTTTATAGTTTGTTGTTTTGCTTATTGCCCATTGCTTATTTCCTATTGACCATTCACTCCTCTTGCCCACTGTCTTCTTACTTCTTATCACTTATCACTTGCTAAAGTAAACGCCGGCAACTTAATAATCTCCCCACCTTTTTGTGCAGACTCGTGCGCCAATATACCTACGCAGGTAATATTTGCAGATTGCCTTGCATTAGGAAATGGTTCTCTTTTTTCAACCAACGCGTTAATAAATTCATTCACCAGGTGTGGATGGGAGCCACCATGTCCCGCGCCCTGCGTAAAAGAGAGATGCTGATGTTCGTCAGTATCGTATACACCACCTGTTGTGAACGCCTGTATTTCTTTTGGTAATAAATGCGCAAAATCAGGGCATTCCATTTCCTGCGGGATTTCCGGTTCTGGTTTTTTAGCTGTGTGCACCACCAATGGTTTTCCTTCTACCAATGGCCATTCTACCGATTTATCAGATCCATACACTTCAAAGCTTTCCCGGTATTGTCGTGCAGTGTCGAATAGTGAACGATATACATATGCACTCAGATCAGAATTCCTGAATTTGATATGCGTACTCTCAACCGCATAAGTTGAATTGTAATAAGAATGCAATTCTTTACGGATGGTTCCTGATCCAAAGCAGGATACGTATTCTGCTTCATCTCTCGTTAAACCAAGTACAGGTCCTACACAATGGGTGGCATAATACATGGGTGGCAATCCAGGCCAGTAATTTGGCCATCCATCCATATCCTGCTGGTGACTTGCTTTTAAAAACTGTAGTTTGCCGAGTTCGCCTTTTTCATATAATTCTTTCATAAACAAAAACTCACGGGCATACACAACCGTTTCCATCATCATATACGTAAGCCCGGTTTCTTTTACGGCTTCTACTATCTGCCTGCATTCATCTACAGTGGTAGCCATAGGCACCGTACATGCTACATGCTTACCGGCCCTTAATGCTTTTAAAGATTGCGCAGCATGATCCGGAATGGGCGTATTAATATGAACCGCATCTACATTCGGATCTTTCAACAGTTCATCATAATCAGTATATCTTTTTTCAATATTAAAAGCATCCCCTGTTTTATCAAGACTTTCTTTATTCCGCTGACAGATGGCATACATATTAGCATTGGGATGCCGTTTGTAAATGGGAATAAACTCTGCTCCAAAACCAAGACCGATAATAGCTACATTAATTTTTTTAGTAGACATATTCAATAGTATTATAAATGTAAATGAGTGAGAAAGCTTCTTTAGCTGAAGTTAAATGTGACATGGCAAGATATTGAGACCGGTAAATAAAAAACTAAGGTAACAAGAATAGGCTTCCGCCTTTTATCGGATTATATCTAAAACCTCCTCTATTTTATCCAAAAAAATAAAAAAAAAGCCTTTTTAGGGAAAATTACAGTGATGAGAATGCTGCCCTGTAGGATTTGGGAGTTGTTCTCATAAAAATTTTGAACTGCTTATTGAAATTAGAAAGCGTATTGAAGCCACAGTCATAACCTACCTGCTGTACGGTTTTCCTATCATCTTCTACTAACAATTTACATGCATGACTAATGCGGAGCTCTGTTACAAAATCAGAAAAAGACTTGCCGGTTTTTAACCTGAAATAGCGGCTGAAAGAAGTAGGCGTCATGCTTAACAGGTCGGCTACTTCCTGTAAAGCGATCGCCGAATGAAAATGCTGCGCGGCGTAATTGTATACAAGATTGATGCGGTGCGTTTCTGATTCTTTTAGTTTGTAACTATAATCTGTATGGTGTAATAACTTATACTCTTTTGTACTACACATCATGTGTAATATCTGAAAAAGCTGAATGATACTTTCTACTCCACGGGCTTCCACAATTTTTTTCATCATACCAGCCAATTGCGTTACAGCCTGACCGTAAAACTCAATGGCTCTTTTTGCCTTTGTAAAAAGGACGTTGATAGACCGCATTTCTTCTTTATCCAGCATATCGGCCACAAAATCTCCTTTAAAATAAATCACCAATCCTTCTGCAACAAGTTTGCTTTTTTTATCAAAGTAAGCCCTGTCACTGCGCCACAAATGAGGAACACCTGGTGCAATAAATGTAATATCACCTTCGGCAAACGACTTAACAGTATTGCCAATGAAACGTGTACCTGAACCCTTGGTTACTAAAAAGAGTTGATACTCACCATGCGCATGCCAGGTAGGATCAAAATGTTTTTCCGAAAGGTCTTTCGCAACAAATATTCTTGAAGATGGAATAGAAGATTTTTGTAAGGCCGATTTCATGTAATGCGGATAATGTGTGGCAGTAAAGATAAGAGACGTTTAGAGATGATGAGTATCTGCGGCTACCGCCGGAGTGGTGGTGCGTATCTCCGGGTTGTACCCGGAGTTATAGAAAGTTGAAGTCCTGCGGACTTCATGCTCACCGGTTGCGTGAAAATGATTAAAGATGCAGCCAAAGTCCGAAGGACTTTAACTATAATAACCCGGACTATAAGTCCGGGTAGTAGCGCCAGTACTGGCAGCTCACTGCTGAGTGCTGACAGCTAATAACTCATCCCGATTTCTATCAGGAGGATCAACACCCAATAAATGCTTTACAAAAAAATCTCGCTTCTTTATTCGTCCGTATGGACCACCGTCGCTATGCCCCATACCTGGGACTGATAAGAAATCAAAACTCTTTTTTGCTTTTATCAGCGCATTGGCCACGCGATAAGTAGATTCAGGTGGAACATTGGTATCAGCTTCGCCTACTATCAACAGTAAGTCACCTCTTAATTTATATGCATTGGTAACATTAGATTGTTCTTCATAATGCTTTCCTACCGGGTAGCCCATCCATTGTTCATTCCACCATTGTTTATCTACCCGATTATCGTGACAGCCGCAAGCTGATACAGCAGCTTTATAAAATGCAGGCTGAAACAATAAACCACCCAATGCATTCTGTCCGCCGGCCGAAGTGCCATATAAACCAACGCGGGTGGTATCTACATACGGATATTTTTCCCCCAGCGCTTTCATCCATAATATCCTGTCTGTAAAACCAGCGTCTGCAAGATTGTGCCAGCATACATCATGAAATGCTTTGGAACGATTGGATGTTCCCATGCCATCAATCTGTACTACAATAAAACCCAGTTCTGCTATACTCTGCATTTCACCACCTGTGATAAAATTTTTCGGCACAAACGAATCCTGTGGACCGGCGTATATATTTTCAATGATGGGATATCTTTTTGTTGAATCAAAATGTGTGGGGCGAAATACGATTCCCCAGATCTCTGTAATGCCATCTCTTCCTTTGGCATGAAAAGGTTCGGCCAGCCTGAAACCAGCAGCAATATAATGCGTGATATCTGCCCGTTCTATCTCTGTAATTTTTTTTGCGTCGCTGGTTCGGTATAATACAGTTGCAGGAGGAATATTAATCTGCGAATAAGTATCGAGATAAAACTTTCTATCTGGCGAAAATGCTATCGTGTGATTACCCACTTCCGGAGTAAGATTAACAAGATGCGTTCCGTCAAAATTAATTTTATAAAAATGAATATGGTAAGGATCTTCATCGGCATTCATGCCACTTGCTTTAAACCAGATCTCTCTTTTCTTTGCATCAATACTATCGATATCTCTTACAACCCAGTTGCCTTTTGTTATCAATTGCATAGCTCCTGTGAGAGAATTCACCAGGTACATGTGACGCCAGCCGTCTTTTTCTGTAACCCAGATTATTTCATTTGTTTCAGGTAAATACTCTGTAAGAATTTTGTTTTCGTAAATAAACGTTTTCGTTTGCTCGTCAACAATAGTCCTTGTTTGGGCCGTTAATGCATCTACTTCAATAATCCTGAATCGCTGATGACCCCGGTCTACTTTCTCATACAAAAAGTGGCGTTCATCATTTTTGCGCCAATGCAAATAAGGAGCAGGAAAAAAATCGATGGTCTCTGTATTCACCTTTACTGCTTTTTTGTCGGCTACAGTAAATACAAACATTTCGTAAGTGGTGAAAGGATCGCCCGGCTGTTTATATTCCTGCGAACGCAATTGCCCTCTTGTTGTGTTATCAACAGATGTAAGTACATAGTATACTGATGAATCTTTATCAGGTGTGATTTTATAACCTATTACATATTTACTGTCGGGTGACCATGCCAGAGAGCCATAAGGTTTTTCCTTATTGCCATCGGTAGTATACTGTACGGTAATGCTACTATCCTTTACAGATGTTAAAAAAACATTCCCCTCTTTAATATAGGCAGCCCATTGCTTATCGGGTGATATGCTATCCGTATCATAACCCCACCAACGGCTGCGTTTGAAATTATCATACCGGCGCCACCTGGAAGTATTTTTCTGTTCAGTTGGAACAATGGTACCTGTATTGTAACATTTGTAAGTAGATAAATCACAGGTCCATGCTTTATCATCAAACTCAAAACTCATTTGCTTTTTTTCGTTATCGAGCTTTATATTAGACAGTAGAAGTTTTTCTGAACTCAATGTTTTGCCCGTTTCACTACTTAGCGACATTGCCAGTTTCTCATGATCAAACAAAGAACTCTTTTTACCGGTGGCTGCATTTACCAGTATGTACGTTCTTACACTATCCTTATACGCACGGCGATACCAGAATTCTTTTCCATTGCTTAACCAGTTAGCTTGTATAGTAGTATTAAATATTTTCCCGCGATTGATGGTACTGTCTGACAAAGCCGCAAACTTATACCGATCCAGCATTTCTGTGCGGGAAGGTAAATAGGCCTGAAGCGGTTGCTGTGCCAAAGCAATGGTACTTATACAAAATACGCAAAATAAAGTGACAGGAATTTTCATGTTCATCGCTTTAAAAATGAGACCCGGTTAAAATAGCTATTTGGAAAATGTTTGATACTTCAAACTTATATAAGCAACAGCATTAAAGCGTAGATTTAATTATCCATTACTGCACAAATATTAACCGCGTTTATCCCCTGCTGTTATGTAGCGGGTTTCACTCAACATTAAATTGTAAACAATTATTGAAGGATTTTTATGTGCTAAATCTCACCTTTTGCTAACAAAATGGTATAATTAAAAGATATTATTTAACAAGGCTGCATGTAGTAACAAAAGCATTCAAATAATTTTACAAAATGTTAAAATCCGTTAAGTTTTGTCAAAAAACTGTTATAACTTCATTTTGAACTTATCGTGATTGCTTCTTCTAAGAAATTCCTTGTCCATTTCCCGGAATGATTCCTATGAAACCGACAGCATAGGGCATTGTATATTATTCTGTGCAAAACCATTGTTAATCACTGCATTGCGACCTCTCTAAAACACTTATCCATTCTGTACTGAAACAGAATTCGTTCCGTGTTTAACTAACTAAAACAAGACATGACATGAGAAAAGTGTACTTTCTGCTATGCGCTATTTTATTGGCGCTAACTTCCTATGCCCAGGATACACAAGTATCCGGCACCGTAAAAGATGAAAGAAACGAGCCCGTAAACGGTGCATCTGTAAAAATCAAAGGAACTACCCGGGGAACCTACACCAATGAAAAGGGATTCTTCAGTATGACGGTTCCGGCCAACGCAACATTGGAAATTACTTCCGTAGGTTTTACCAAACAGGAAATTAAAGTAAAAGGACAAACCAGTTTTTCTGTTTCACTGGCTACTTCTACTTCTTCTATGGAAGATGTAGTGGTGATCGGCTATCAAAAAGTTACCCGCAAAAAAACAACCGCGGCTATCTCCAGTATGTCGGGCAAAGAAATAGAGAATCTGCCTGCTGCCAGCTTTGATCAATTGATGCAAGGTCGGTTATCAGGCGTAAACGTGCAGAATTTTAGTGGAGATCCTGGTGCATCTCCTACGGTAACCGTACGCGGTAATACCCGCATTGGTACAAGCTGGGATGAGAATACTGTGGTGAACAGTCCATTGTACGTGGTTGATGGTGTACCTCAAAGCAATGAAAAATATGTAACGCCGGGCGCTGGTACCGGTATGAATTATCTGGGTGGTGTAAACCCGAACGATATAGAATCTATAGATGTGTTGAAAGATGCTTCTGCAGCAGCGATCTATGGATCAAGGGCTGCCAATGGTGTAATATTAATTACAACCAAAAAAGGAAGAATGGGCGCTCCCAAAGTACTATTCTCCGGATTTGCGGGCGTTACCGAAAGACCTAAATTAAGAGAAGTAACACTTGGCACAACTGAAAGGCGACAGAAAATGGCCATTTTACAAGCACAGCTTACGCAAGCACAACAACAGCAATTACCATATTTACTAACTGATAGTCTTAATCCTGCCTTTAACGGACATACCGACTGGCAGGATCTTTTTTATCAAACAGGTATTATCAAAAGCGCTGACCTCAGTTTAAGCGGAGGTGGTGAAGGTGGTACCAATTATCGTTTTAGTACAGGCTATTATGATGAACAAGGTATCTTAAAAGCAACCGGTACCAAGCGTTATTCGGTAAGGTTAAATCTTGCTTCAAAAGCTTTGCATGGAAAACTAGATATTAACCCTGTTATTTACTTTACCCGTTCAGACCTTGATCGCGGAGGCGCGGGAAGAGATCCACGGTATGAAAATACCAACTATAATCCCTTTAGTTTGGGGCCGGCAACATGCCATCCTCCCTGTTTGGGCTAAGCGACAGTAAAAAAGAAGCCATCCTTGGAAACTATGATGCCAATCTTGATAAAAATACTGCCAACGTATTTAACTTCAACCTCAACTTAGGATATTCTTTTACCAAAAACTTCCGTTTTAATTCACTCAGTGCCTATCAATATACCACTTCCCGCAGAGACTTTAACCGCACGAATGAATTGGAAAACGGGCTTGGTAACTACACCTATACTTTCAACGACCAGGAAGTAAATGTACTTACCTCTAACTATTTTAGTTATGATAACCATTGGGGCAAGCACACATTAGGCGCTGTTTTAGGGCAGGATATACAGTTTAATCAATACGAAAATACAACTGCTTCAGGTTCACACGGCGCTTCAGACCAGATACAAACCGTTAACGGATTTACACAAACAACCATAGGAGCTAAATCAGACTATCAGGCTTATGGATTACTTTCTTATTACGCCAGGCTTTCTTACGATTTTGACAGCAAGTATATATTTTCATTTGCTGGTCGTTATGATGGTTCGTCAAGATTTGGTACAAACAGCAAATGGGGATTCTTTCCATCTGCATCAGTAGCGTGGTTACTGAGTGAAGAGAAATTTTTGAAAAATTCCGTATTCAGTTTATTAAAGCTAAGAGGTAGTATTGGTACTTCTGGTAGCCTGCCCGATAAAAACTATCTACAGTATAATTTATATAATGTAAATGCAGGAGGGTATAATGGAAATGGTGGCGCCACTTCCTATAATGGTGTAGTTGCTGTAACTCCAAATTTTTATGACGGTGTTGCTCAAAAAGGATTAACCTGGGAAAAAGCAACCCAATGGAATGTGGGTGTTGATTTTGAAGTGCAACAAGGCAAGTATTCTGCTTCGATTGATATTTATAACAGGGAAAATACTTTACAGTTAACACCTGTAAATCTGTCTCTCACATCAGGATATGATATTGCATATACCAACTCTACCAGTGTAAGAAACGCGGGTGTGGAATTGACCCTTGCTGCTAATCCGCTGCCACGCAGCAGCGCCATCAAATGGTTTTCTCGCTTAAACATCAGCTATAACAAAAACACCATTATGAGCCTTCCTAATGGCAATAGAGACCGCGTATTGGACGGTGATCGTTTTGACAAATCTCATATCTTATCTGTGGGAAGTCCTATCAACACATTTTATTTATATAAAACGCTGGGAGTATACGCCACAGACGATGATGTGCCCGTAAATAAATACACAGGTGAAAGATTTAAAAGTTCAAATGGAGCCTACACTGCAGGAGCATTTTACCTGCAGGATCTTGACGGAGATTATCTGATTGATATATTCAACAGTGGTCTTAATCCAGATAAAACACCTGTTGGCGATCCTAATCCTAAATTTTATGGTGGATGGACCAATAACTTTACCTGGAAGAATTTCACATTGGGATTATTTTTCTCTTTTGTATTTAAACGCGATGTACTTAACCTGTATAAGGCAGATCAATTCTCTAATTCACAGGATGGTAATCCGTACGAAAATTTTGTGCAGTATTCTACTCCTAATCTTGATAAACTCAATATCTGGAGAAAACCCGGAGACCAGGCCGAGTATGCAAAATATGACCTGGGATCATACTTATATTATTACACATCCGCTCAAACTTTCTTTCTTACAAAAGGTGATTATTTCAGGCTTAAAAGCGTAAACCTTCAATATAATCTTGGACAGAAGGCGCTGAAAAAAATAGGACTTGATGGATTGAAAGTATTTCTAATTGCTGATAATCTTTTAAAATGGCAGGCAGCCAAAGATTTGCCGGATGCCGAAAACGTGAACGCATATGGTGAGTATGACGGAAACGGGTACCCTATTCCAAAGAAATTTACGTTTGGCTTCCAGGTTCAATTTTAAGTTTCATTTTAACAGCAATCATTATGAAAAAGAATACAAATCAGTTATATATCTTAATCTCATTTCTGTTGATCGCGGGAATGACGAGTTCGTGCAAAAAAATATTAGAACAGGAACCCCGGAATTCTACGTATGCGGAAGTTTACTGGCAATCAGTAAGAGATTGTGAATCGGCCATTGCAGGCAATTATTCATTATTAAGAGCCGCTTTTGCAAAAGCAGGCGCTTATACTGATCAGGCAATGAGCTACTACATGTATGGAGATGCAGCAACCACCGCCACCAGCTATTTTGCTATCCGTTATACAGGCGATGGTTTAGATGGAATACAGGGTGGTGATTTTACATTTCAGTACAATGTTCAATCTCTGGGCGATTGGACTGCGCTTTATAAAGCAGTAACCATGTCGAACGTAATCCTCAAAAATGTGCCACAGATAAAAGATGAATTATTAGCAAAGAATACAGATGACGTAGCCGCATACAAAAACAAAATAATGGGCCAGGCACTTTTTATACGTGCGCTTGCCTATTTTGAATTAACCAAAGTATGGGGTGATGTACCGTTGGTTACAGAAGCATATGATGATCCTATAAATGCGCCCCAGCTACCCAGGTCTGACAAAGCTTTAGTGATGAAACAAATTGAGGACGATTGTCACCAGGCTATGGGCATGCTTAAATGGGGATATGAGGATATAAACGAACGTGCAGTAACCGCAAACAGAGGTTCTGTGTACGCATTGCTCGCTCACCTTTACCTGTGGCGCGCTACTACCACCAACCTCAGTACTTCAGAGCCTGTAATGGAAGATGTGAACAGTGCTGACACAACCTTACAGGCGTTGATCAACCTGGGTGGTTATACACTCCAGGATACTGCAAAATACGGCCAGCAATTTATTGGCCGTTCTGTGGAAAGCATATTCGAAATTAATATGAGCGAAAATACACAGGAAGGTAGTTCGAGCAATATAGGGTTAGGCTTTTTAACGGAAAAATATGTAAAGGGGTACGGCACTAATCCAGTATTTTCTGTGCCAGATTCTTATGGATCAGTACACTACAGCTACCCAAGAGAAGGCGACGGATATGATTATGTTTGGGATGGCAATGAATATGTTTGGATGAAAGTTCATGCAAAAGGAATGCAATATTTTATTACCAATAGCAGTGGAGAGCTGGAAGAAGTGGATGTAAGCTATTTGTACTATGGATACGACGGCTACCTGTTTTTATATGACAACGAAGACACTGATAACAATGAATTCGCTTTAGTGGGTGGTATATCAATAGACGCAAATGAAGTTAGATACCGCAACAACTTTGATGGCACCGTATGTACCAAATACAGCAATATCATTTACAGAAATCCAGGTACACAAACCGATGGATATCTTAGTAATAATATGATCATTTTCAGGTTGAGTGATATGAAACTGCTACAGGCTGAAGTAGCGTTATACAAAAACAACCTTCCTGCGGCTGCAGATGTTATCAACTTCTTCAGAGACAGGTACAACTCCCATTCAGCACGTGTTACAGGAACAGATACAAAAGAAAGCCTGATGTATGAGTATATACTGGAGAGAGGAAAAGAAATGTACCTGGAAGGTCAATTGTATTTCGATTTGATAAGAACAAGAGAGTTCAATGAATTTATTCCCTGGATGAAATCAAGATTCGCTGCGGGAGGATTTTTCTGGCCGGTAAATCCTGCTTTGTTTAAGGATAATAAATTTCTTACGCAAACTGCTTACTGGAGAGGCAAAATTTAAAAGAGAGATATTGGAAACTATTTTATTACACAGCATGCAAGAGACTTCGAAAAGTCTGTAAATCATAAAACTCTTACAATGAAACAACGCATTTTTAATACAATACTTCTTATAAGCTGCATCAGTCTCTTTTGCTCCTGCAAAAAAGATTATGCTGATGATGGTGGCATTTCAGATGCACATGTAAACATGACAACCTACGATTACCTGAAGTCAAAACCTATTTTCTCTTCACTTGTAACATTGATAGACAGAGGAGGATTTAAGGATCAGATTAATGGCAACATTACTTTTTTTGCCACCACCAATTATGGGGTAGATGAATACCTGAAAGCGATGAAGAACATAAGAGCCGCAGAGTTGGGTGATGAGAATATCACCTATACACTGGATAGTATTCCCATGTTCAGGGTTGACTCCTTAAAAACATATATGTTCGATGGAAATCTTGGAAGAGAAAATCTTTCCATAAAAGGAAAAATTTATCCTTCACTGTATGGAGAGATACCTGATGTACAATTCAAAATAGGGTTAAACAGGATATTTTCTTATGGTTCGTATGTGGATTATATAGACCTGGTTTATTACACAAAAGTAATAGGCACCGACGATTCTCAGGAGCCAGACCTGAGTGCGATACCCGATGATCAACTGGATAAAAGTGCGACAGTACAATCGTCCGGTATAATAACTACAACTGGCGTTGTACATGCACTGGACGGATATCACCGCCTTTTCTTTAACACTGATAAAATTGATTAAGCATTAATACACATCATAAAATATTTTTTATGAAAAAAATTACTATTCTTTTACTTAGTGCCTGCATGTTTTTTGTAGCATGCAAAAAAATAACGGAAGGCTTTTTAAGTGATACACTCCGTTACACAAGCCCGGATCTATATTGTCAGCGTGGGCTTGCGTTGGTACAATCTCCCAAAATATCACTGGATGGCTCAACCCCACCGGTAACTTTTGAAATGCTTAACCTGAGAGACAGCGCGGGTGGAAAATTACCGGAAGCATTTACAACCAAATACGACATCACTGTTTTTAAAACCGGGCAAACATTTAATGTAGAAACTGATACCACGGTTGAACTATTGAATGCAAAAAGAGAAACCATTAATGTTGTGCCGATGGAATTTAATACGGTAAGCGGTCAGCTCTCTTTCAATAAAGGTTCTGTAAACATCCCACTGGGTATATACAATTTTGATATCCAGGCTACCAACCGCAACGGAAGTAAGTTTTATCCTTCGTTTGGAACCATACATGTTATTGACCCTACAGATGATGATATGTTTGTACAGGAAGATAATGTGGATAATGCTTTTCTTGATGGTACAACTACTGCAACAGCATTGAAATCCCCTGATTTGACCTTTAAGAAAGTATCAAATGACGGAGCAAGAATTATACTAAAAGTTGTTGATAAAAACGGTACGCCTTTTAACCCGGCTGCTGGTGAAATTATTAAAAGAGGCGATAGACCTACATTTGAAAATTACGCCCGCTTTAATCCAATTACATATACTGATACTGCGATGATTTGTGATTTTGAAGTTGCTCCATTTCCCCTGGCACCATATAAAGATGCAAGTACCGATTGGGGGCATTTGATGTACTACCGCATACCAAGTGACTTCGTTAATATTGACAACTTTACACAAGGCATGTATTCGGCAAACCCCCGCTTTGCGTTTTCAATTAAACTGGAAGGAACATATATTGTACAATTGCAACTCAAAGATTGTACAAGAAAAGAATAATAAATACCAATTTTTTATTTTTACATAAAGGCTGTTGTTGAAAACAGCCTTTACTTTTTAAATTCATAGCTTTAGCTATCTAAATGACACCATCATGTTTGCTAAAGAAGTATATATTTCAAGAAGAGAAAATTTAAAGCAAGATGTGAACAGCGGAATTATTCTGTTACCCGGTAACGAGGAAAGCAGTATGAACTATGTGGATAATCTATATCACTTTCGCCAGGATAGTTGCTTTTTATATTATGCAGGTATTGACAGGGCATCGCTTGTATTATTGATAGACATTGATAATAATGCAACAACCATTTTTGGCAATGAAGCTACGATGGATGAAATCGTTTGGATGGGCGCTATTTATTCTATAAAAGACCAGGCAGCTGAAGCCGGAATCAACGATGTACAACCTTTGCAAAATCTTGCCGGTATATTGCAACGGGCTGTTACCCAGAAAAGAAAGATTCATTACACACCTCCGTACAGAGCTGATATTGGAATTAAGCTGAGTGAATGGCTGAACATTCCTTATCAAAGCATTAAAGAAAACGCTTCCCTTCCTTTGATTAAAGCCATCATTTCGCAACGTTCCATAAAATCGGCTGAAGAAATTATTGAAATAGAGAAAGCCGTAAATACTACTGTTGATATGCAGGTAAAAGCCATGCAAGCATCACGCGAAGGGATAACCGAATATCAATTGGCTGGGCAACTGGAAGGTATAGCAGCAAGTGGTGGCGGTCATCTTTCATTTCCTATTATACTAACGGTAAATGGTCAATACCTGCACAATCACGCCGGTAATAATATTTTACAGAATGGTCAGATGATATTATGTGATTGCGGCGCTGAAGCCAGCTCACATTATGGGGGAGACCTAACAAGAACATCTCCTGTATCAGGAAGATTTTCATCCCTACAGAAAGAAGTATACAAAGTAGTGCTTAATGCCCAGGAAGCTGCCGTGAAAGCCGCACAACCATTCACGAAGTTTTTAGATGTTCACCTGCTTGCATGCGAAAGACTAACTGATGGACTGAAACAATTGGGGCTGATGAAGGGAGACACAAAAGAAGCTGTTGCGGCAGGCGCCCATACGCTTTTTTTTCAATGCGGACTTGGGCATATGCTGGGACTTGATGTACACGATATGGAAAACCTGGGAGAACAATATGTAGGTTATACTGACTCATTAAAAAAAAGTACAGCGTTTGGCCTGAAGTCATTACGACTTGCCCGCGCTTTGGAACCCGGCTTTGTGGTAACTATAGAACCTGGTTTATATTTTATACCGGAGTTGATGGATATGTGGCAGGCTGAAAACAAACACAGCAACTTTATAAACTATAATGCATTACCCAACTTCAGAAATTTTGGTGGTATAAGAATAGAAGACGATGTGCTAATAACTGATACGGGTAACCGCATTTTAGGAAAACCTCTTCCTAAAACATACCAGGAAATTGAAGCGTTGTGTGGATGATAACATTTGAAATTTGAGATTCGAAATTTTAAATTGATATTTTCGTTTATGCCCTCGATATTTCTGTAACCTGTGACTTGTAACCTGCAACCTGTAACGCTCTTACTACTGCCCACTTACTTCTTACTACTCTCCACTATTCCCTTTGCCGCTACCCAACCGCTGGTCCAGGCGTGCTGAAAATTAAAGCCGCCTGTAATTCCATCTACATCCAATACTTCACCGGCAAAAAACAAACCCGAATGCTTTTTACTCTGCATCGTATTTACATCTACATCAGTAAGAGATATACCTCCACAGGTAACAAACTCTTCTTTAAAAGTAGTTTTGCCTTTTATTTCAAATTGTTGCATAGTGAGATGCTGTATCAATAAATTTTGCTGCTTTGAAGCAATATCACCCCACCGTTGTGCAGCATCAACTCCACTTTGCTCAATCAAGTATTCCCAAAGCCTGTTGGGTAAGTTAAAAGGATTGCGTGAGCTGATTTTTTGAGCAGCATTTTGTTGTCTTAATAATGCCCATTCGTTGCGCAGGCTTTGCTCCGTATATTCGGGAACCCAATTTACGGTTATTGTGAAGTTATAATTGCATTGCGCTAAGGCTCTTGCACCCCAAGCACTTAACCGTAATACAACCGGACCACTCATGCCCCAATGTGTAACAAGCAATGGGCCTTGTTCAACCAGTTTGGTATTTTTTATTTTTACTATAGTATTGGCTACACTCATCCCCATTAAAGATGTAATAGTATTGCCAGGCATATTAAAAGTAAAAAGAGAAGGTGCTGGTTCTATAATTGTATGACCGGTTTGTTGTAACCATTCAAACTGCGAAGCTTTGGGGTAACCGCCACTGGCCACACAAAGAAAATCTGCTTCAAGTACAGCCTCGTTAGCAAAATGTATCCGGAAGTTTTTATTACCAGTATCGTCATTCAATACATCTATCTTCTTAACATCAGCATTCATCCTTATTTCCACTTTGTACTTATCAGCTTCTTTCAGTAAGCAATGAATAATTGTTTCCGATTGATCGGTATCGGGAAACATTCTTCCATCTGCTTCTGTTTTCAATGCTACTCCTCTTTCCTTAAACCATTCTATTGTATCAGTAGTAAAAAAATGATGAAATGCTTTCCTGACAAAATGAAATCCGCGTGGATAGCGTTTAGCCATTTCATCAATTTCAAAACAGGCATGTGTAACATTGCATCTCCCGCCACCACTCACTTTTACTTTGGATAATAGCTTGCTTGTCTTCTCCAATATGATCACCTTAAGCAAAGGATCTAACCTTGCAGCATTTACCGCCGTAAAAAAACCAGCAGCACCTCCTCCTATAACAATCAATTGTTTTTGCTTCATTAAAATCAGTTGACTTGCTCAAAAGCAATCAGCAATAAAAGTATTTCTTTTGTTTTATTTTATGGGCTTTCTGCTATCGGCAATCAGCCATAAATGTCATATAGCGCTGTAAATGGCCTCAGCGTGACAGGCTGTGGAATGTCTTTGAACGAGAGCACCAAAGTTGAGCTTTTGTACTTTGGGTATATCAATTCAGATAAGAAGCATCGAGGTAGGAATTCGCTTTTTCGTTGGCTTCAATTTCTGTGAATGAGGAAAGAATATCAGCAGCATTTTTTTGAACACAAACCGTATGTTCGTAATGAGCAGCGGGCTTGCCATCTTTGGTTCTCACCGTCCAGCCATCTTCATCATAAAACACATCTTTCTTGCCCATGTTGATCATCGGCTCTATGGCAATTACCAGCCCTTCTTTCATTTTTAAACCGGTACCTCTTTTACCGAAATTAGGTACTTGTGGATCTTCATGCAGGTGTTTACCTAATCCATGACCAACCAGTTCACGCACTACGCCATAGCCATACTTCCGTTCGGTATGATCCTGCACAGCAAATGCAATATCACCCACACGGTTTCCACTCACCGCTTTTTCTATGCCTTTGTATAATGATTCTTTGGTAACACGAAGTAATTTCTTCTCTTCATCGCTGATAGCTCCTAACGCAAAAGTATAGGCGCTGTCGCCATGAAATCCATTCATATATACACCAAGATCTACAGATACGATATCTCCGTCTTTCAGCGCTATATTATTGGGGAAGCCATGCACAATGGCATCGTTTACAGATATACAGGAAGTAAAAGGAAAACCCTTGTAGTTTTTGAAAGAAGGAACACCACCGTTATCACGAATAAATTTTTCAGCCATCGTATCTACCTGTAATGTAGTGATACCTGGCTTTAAAAATTTTGCCACCTCAGCTAAGGTGGCACTTACCAATAAACAACTTTTACGGATTAATCCGATTTCATCGTTTGTTTTATAATAAACCATGATGTGTTATATAGAAACAGGTGATGATGAACTTTGTCTACCCTGTATACGTCCACTCTTCATCAGTCCATCATACTGGCGCATCAACAAATGTGTTTCAATCTGCTGCAGCGTGTCCAATATTACACCCACCATAATCAACAAAGATGTACCACCAAAAAAGGTAGAGAACTGTGGCGTAACGCCCGCTCTTTGTGCAAGACCAGGCAATATACCCACAACGGCAAGAAATACAGCACCGGGCAAAGTAATACGGTCCATTATCTGGCCGATATAGTCAGTGGTTGGTTGTCCTGGTTTAACACCGGGAATAAAACCATTGCTTTGTTTAAGACTATCTGAAATTTGCTTAGGGTTAAATATTAATGCAGTATAAAGGAACGTGAAACCTATCACCATTACTGCATAAATCAACATGTACCATATGTTGCTGTGATCTGCAAAAACCCTGGCTATACCTTTACCGGTTTCAAATTGAGTAAATGAAAACAGCGTAGGTAAAAACATAATGGCTTGTGCAAATATGATGGGCATTACACCTGCAGCATTTACCTTTAAAGGAAGAAACTGCCGGGCACCGGTAAACTGCCTGTTACCAACAATTTGCTTGGCATAGTTCACCGGAATTTTTCGTACCCCCTGTACCAATATAATAAGACCAAGAATAATAGCGATTAAGATGGCAATTTCTATCAGGAAGAAAATCAAACCACCACCACCTCTTACCTGCTTGGCAGCAAATTCCTGTACAAATGATTGTGGTAATCTTGAAAGGATACCTACCATGATGATGATAGAAGTACCATTACCTAACCCTTTGTCCTGGATTTTTTCGCCCAGCCACATTACAAACAATGTACCTGCGGTAAGCAATATTACAGTTGATATCCAGAAATAAGGTTGATATGCAGGAATAAGCGCTTCAGCGTTTTGTTTAGTAAGATAAGCCACATATGTTCCTGCCTGTAATACGGTTACTACTGCAGTTACATATCTTGTCCACTGGTTAATTTTTTTTCTGCCGGTGTCGCCTTCTTTCTGAATCTTCTGCATTCTCGGAACAAGAATGGTCATTAATTGCATAAAGATAGATGCAGAGATATAGGGCATAATACCTAAACCAAGAATAGATGCATTGGAGAATGCACCACCAGCAAACGTATCAAACAAGCCGAGTAAACCCTGGCTTGTTTTTTTAGAAAATGTAGCTAATTTATTTGGATCGATACCTGGCAAAACAATGTGTGTACCAAAACGGTAGATGAATAAAAGCAGCAAAGTGACAAGAATTTTGCCCCTCAGTTCTTCAATAGTCCAGATATTCTTCAGTGTCTGAATGAATTTCTTCACGAATAGTGCAATTTTAGTTTGAACCCAAAATGAACATAACGCATTTTAAATGCGCTATGCAAGGTAAGGAAAATTACTTTACTAATTCTACGGAACCGCCTGTAGCTTCAATGGCTGCTTTAGCCTTTTCACTTATTGCATTTACCTTAAATGTAAGCTTGGTTTTTAACTCTCCGTTGCCCAGTATTTTTACGATGTCGGTCTTTTTGATCAACTCATGCTCGTATAAGCTGTCCAGTGATATTTCCTGCAGATTGTACTTTTGAGAAAGTTGTTCTATTTGTCCGAGATTGAATACCGCATATTCAACACGGTGTGGGTTTTTGAAACCACGTTTTGGTAAACGGCGTTGAATAGGCATCTGACCACCTTCATGCGCCATTTTAATCTGGTAACCGGTTCTTGCCTGCTGACCTTTATTACCTCTTGTTGATGTACCACCCTTACCGGATGCTTCACCGCGACCTAAACGTTTTTCTTTATGAGTGGCTCCTTTTGCGGGTCTTAACTGATGCAGTTTCATTGTTTATCTTTTTTACTCAACGCCCGGAAAACATTCGGGCTCGCTTATTAATAATTTGAGATTTGAGATTTCAAATTTGAAATCTCAGATTACTTAACTTCTTCTACTTTAACCAGGTGATTAACTTTAGTAACCATTCCCAGTATCTGCGGAGTAGCTTCTACTTCAACAGAAGCGTTCAATTTTTTTAATCCCAGCGCAGAGATTGTTTTTTTCTGACGCTCAGATCTGTCGATCACGCTTTTTACCTGTGTTATTTTAATCTTTGCCATGATATTATCCGTTAAATACTTTTTTAAGAGCTATTCTTCTTTCTTTAGAAACTGCTATTGGTTCACGCAACATAGATAAGGCTTTAAATGTAGCCTTAACCACGTTATGTGGATTAGCAGAACCCAATGATTTTGCCAATACGTCTGTAATACCAGCACTTTCCAATACGGCACGCATACTGCCTCCGGCAATTACACCAGTACCATGTGCAGCGGGTTTAATCAACACCTTAGCAGCGCCTTCTTTACACCACTGATCGTGTGGAATGGTTCCTTTCATTACAGGTACTTTAATCAGGTTTTTCTTGGCATCATCAATACCTTTTGAAATAGCCTGTTGTACTTCCTTTGCTTTACCCAAACCATGACCAACTACACCATTCTCGTTTCCTACTACTACTAATGCAGAGAAACTGAATGCTCGACCACCTTTAGTTGTTTTAACCACACGGTTAATAGCAACTACTTTTTCCTTGAACTCGATGTCGCCGGCTTTTACCTTGTTTACGTTTACTTTTGACATTATTAAACTTGTTATTGGTAATTATGATTGCTGTTATCAGAACAATTAAAACTTCAAGCCACCTTCACGTGCACCTTCAGCTACCGCTTTAATGCGACCATGATATAAGTATCCCCCACGATCAAATATCGCAGAAGAAATACCCAATGAAGAAGCTTTGGTAGCGATGGCTTTACCCACCTGTGTACTCAACTCAACTTTGGTTGCTTTCAACGCTTTAATGTCCTTGTCTCTTGAAGAAGCAGAAGCAAGTGTTACCCCGCTTGCATCATCAATAAGCTGGGCATATATATCAGCATTGCTTCTGAATACAGAAAGTCTTGGTCTTTCTGCTGTTCCAACAACTGTTTTGCGGATATTATACCTGATCTTTTGTCTTCTGATAACTTTTGCGTCCATTTTACTTTATTTTTTCTTCCGATACTGCCGGAAGTAATGTTATAATTATTTACCCGCTGCTTTACCTGCCTTACGACGAAGTACTTCACCAGCATACTTAACACCTTTACCTTTATATGGTTCGGGTTTACGCAGGCTGCGCAATTTTGCAGCTACCTGTCCTATCAGTTGCTTGTCAATACCTTCAAGCATGATAGTAGGGTTTTGACCTTTTTCCTGTGCGGTTGCCACTTTCAGTTCTTTAGGTACTTCAAAAAGAATATTGTGAGAATATCCTAAAGAAAGATCCAGCATATTACCCTGGTTAGATGCCTTAAAACCTACCCCTACTAATTCAAGATTTCTCTTATAACCTTCCGTTACACCTTTTACAAGGTTAGAAGTGATTGCACGGTATAAACCATGTAATGCACGATGACGGATCTGGTCAGTGGGGCGAGTAAAGTTTACTTCACCATCCTTTACTTCAACTTTGATATCACGATCAATAGTTTGCTTTAATTCGCCTTTAGGACCTTTTACAGTTACTACATTATCGTTGCTCACAGAAACCGTTACGCCTGCAGGAATTGTAACCGGTTGTTTACCTATACGAGACATAATAATTTGAAATTTAAGATTTGAAATTTGTTGTTTACCTGATTGAAAGTGTTCAGCTCCGTATAGAGAGCTTAAATTATCATTCAATCATTCTTTATATTCAATTAAGAAATATAGCACAATACTTCACCACCCACGTTCTGGCTTTTTGCCTGTTTATCGGTCATCACACCTTTAGATGTACTTACAATAGCAATACCCAATCCGTTCATCACTCTTTTAAATTCATCAGGTTTTGAATACTGACGTAAACCCGGACGGCTGATTCTTTCCAGCGACCTGATGGCAGGTTGCTTGGTTTGCGCATCATACTTTAATGCAATCTTGATTACTCCCTGTTTGTTATCTTCTTCAAACTTATATTTCAGAATGTAACCCTGATCATACAGTATTTCTGTGATACGCTTTTTAAGGTTAGAAGCCGGAATTTCCACAATACGATGACCCGCCATCTGCGCGTTACGCACTCTTGTAAGAAAATCTGCAATAGGATCTGTTACCATTTTTATGAATTAATCAGTTGAAAATTTAATTTTTGTCCAATTTCAAATTTGAGATTTCAAATCTGAAATTTTACCAGCTTGCTTTTTTTACACCTGGTATTATACCATTCAAAGCCATATCGCGAAAAGCTATTCTCGACAAACCAAAATAGCGGATATACCCTCTTGGGCGACCAGATACCTGGCAACGGTTCTTCAAACGCACTTTTGATGAGTTTTTTGGTAATGCATCAAGTGCTTTCCAATCGCCGGCGGCTTTTAATGCAGCACGCTTTTCAGCATATTGCTCCACTAAATGTTCTCTTTTCTTTTGTCTGGCTTTTACTGATTCTTTTGCCATATTTATTTAAGTTCGAATGTTGTGTATTAAAAATTCCCGGTTAATCTTTTTTAGCGTTTCTAAACGGCATTCCCAATTCCTTCAGCAATTCATATGCTTCTTCATTGGTGTTTGCAGATGTTACAAACGTGATATCAAAACCTGTAATCTTATTTACTTTATCAATATCAATTTCAGGGAAAATGATTTGTTCAGTAACACCTAATGTATAATTACCACGACCGTCAAACGCTTTTTCGTTGATACCTTTAAAGTCACGTACACGAGGTAACGCAGCAGAAATAAGGCGATCTAAGAATTCGTACATCTTTACACCACGCAATGTTACTCTTGCACCAATAGGAACACCTTTACGCAATTTAAAGTTTGATATATCTTTCTTAGAGTTAGTAGCCACAGGTTTTTGACCGGTAATGTTTGCCAGTTCTTCAATAGCTACGTCTACTAATTTTTTATCATTTACCGCGCCGTTTACACCACGGTTAAGGCAAATTTTTTCTAATTGAGGCACCTGCATAACACTTTTATATGCAAAGCGTTTCATTAAAGCCGGTACAACATCTTTTTTGTACTTATCAGCTAACCTCGGAGAATATTTTGTAGTGCTCATTGTATCGAAATTTATTACGGTGTATTCCTTTGAGGAACACAAATGATTTAAATAGTTGCGCCTGATTTTTTAGAGATGCGGACTAATTTTCCTGTTTCTCTTGAACGCTTAACTTTTGTTGCTTCGCTTTTTTTCGCATCCCACAACTTTACATTGCTGATGTGAATAGGAGCTTCTTTTTTTACCAAGCCACCTTTAGTGTTTTGCGCAGAAGGTTTTGTATGACGTGTGATGATGTTAGCGCCTTCTACTACTACTCTTTCCTTTTCAGGAAATACTTCCAGCACTTTGCGTGGCTTCTTTACATCTTTATCATCACCGGCAATAATCACTACTGAATCGCCTTTCTTAATGTTAAACTTGGGTTTAAATCTTGTGCTCATTTTATTTCGCTTTTGGCTTTCAGCTTTCAGCTATCAGCCGATTAAGTTTATATTCTTTGTTCGCTAAAAGCCTGTAGCTCATAGCTGAATGCTCTATAACACTTCAGGTGCAAGAGAAATGATCTTCATATATCCTTTATCACGCAACTCTCTCGCTACTGGTCCAAAAATACGGGTACCTCTTGGTTCATCTGCCGCGTTCAGCAACACTACTGCGTTATCATCAAACCTGATATAAGAACCGTCTTTACGACGCAATTTGTTTTTGGTACGAACAATTACCGCTTTGGTAACCGTTCCTTTTTTAATACCGCCCGCAGGGATGGCGTCTTTTACAGTTACAACTATCTTATCTCCTATCTTAGCATAGTCCTGTCCGCTGTTACCGAGTACACGTATGCAAAGTACTTCCTTCGCACCGCTGTTATCTGCTACATTTAACCTGCTTTCTTGCTGAATCATCTTACTTGTTATTAGAAATTTGAAATTTGAAATTTGAAATTTGATTTAAGCCGGCTGATGCCTTAATAATCTCAAATCATCAAATCTCAAATCAGAAATAATTTATTTCGCTTTTTCTACTACTTCTACCAGGCGCCAGCGTTTTGTTTTGCTCAACGGGCGTGATTCCATGATCTTAACAGTATCGCCTATACCACACTCATTTTTTTCATCATGAGCATGAAACTTGGTAGTTTTTTTTACGAACTTACCATACATAGGGTGTTTTACTTTTATTTCGATTTCAACGGTAACAGTTTTTTCCATTTTGTTACTCGTTACCACCCCCTGTCTTTGTTTTGCGCAAATTTCTTTCAGCCATTGTATTTAGCTTTTAGCTTTTTTCTTTAATTCAGTTTTTAATCTTGCTATATCCCTGCGGAGCGCCTGTATGCTCATTGGATTTTCCAATGGGGAAGTAGCATGCGCGAATTTCAGTTTCTTAAGACGCACTTCATCTTCTTTAATGCGTGCCTGTAAATCCACGTCATTCAAACTCTTCAGGCTACTTACAAATTCAGCTTTCTTTGACATTACTTATCAGTTTGAAAATTAAAAACGTTAACCTTATGCCACGTAATCGCGACGGATAATAAATTGTGTTTTGATAGGCAATTTAGCAGCCGCTAATTCCATAGCTTCTTTTGCAACTTCTACCGGCACACCAGCAGCTTCAAAAATGATACGACCTGGTTCAACAACAGCAGCCCAAAACTCGGGGTTACCTTTACCTTTACCCATTCTCACTTCCGCCGGTTTGCGTGTAATAGGCTTATCGGGGAAAATGCGGATCCACACATTACCTTCACGTTTCATAGCACGGGTCATTGCCTGGCGTGCAGATTCAATCTGGCGATTAGTAAGCCATATTGGTTCCATTGCTTTTAAAGCAAACGTACCAAATGAAATGGTTGCGCCACGCTTAGCTACTTCCCTGATCCTTCCCTTCTGCGCTTTTCTATGTTTTGTTCTCTTCGGCTGTAACATTATATTACAATTTGAAAATTTTAAATATTGTACTTCCTAACTTATACCTTACCACTTACTACCCTTTATCTCCTGTCTCCACCTCTTCCACCGCCTCTTCTGTCATCCCTGCGGTCGCCACCACCTCTTCTGTCATCTCTCCTATCTCCACCTCTTCTATCATCTCTTCTTTCGTCTCTCCTGTTATCACCCAATCCTCCACCTACTTCAGCTTTACCATCAATGATGTTAGGATTAAGATCACGTTTGGCTAATACTTCCCCTTTACAAATCCAAACCTTAATACCTATTTTACCATATACAGTCAACGCAAATACATTGGCGTAATCTATCTCCATACGGAATGTATGTAAAGGAACACGACCCTGTTTGATCTCTTCTGTACGGGCAATTTCAGCACCTCCCAAACGACCGCTTACTTTTATCTTGATACCTTCAGCACCCATACGAAGCGCAGAAGCGATAGATAATTTGATGGCACGTTTGTAATTGATGCGGTTTTCTATCTGGCGGGCAATGGTATCGCCTACTATGTTTGCATCCAGTTCAGGACGACGTACCTGCAGAATATTGATCTGCACATCTTCCTTGCCGGTAAGTTTTTTCAACTCTTCTTTAATATGGTCAACCTCTCCACCACCTTTACCAATAATGATACCTGGCTTTGAAGTATGGATAGTAACGATGAGCTTATTCAGCGTACGCTCAATTACTATTTTTGAAATTCCGCCTTTATTGATACGGGCATTCAGGTATGTTCTGATTCTGTTGTCTTCAATCAGTTTTTTAGAATAATCCCTTTTGTTACCATACCAGTTGCTTTCCCAACCACGGATGATACCTAACCTGTTACCAATTGGATTTGCTTTCTGACCCATGTTTATAATTTGAATATTTTCATTGTTATTTCTGGTCAACAATTACAGTTACGTGATTGCTGCGTTTGCGCACCCTGTAAGCTCTACCTTGTGGTGCAGGCAACATTCTCTTTAATACCCTGCCCCCATCAACAAAAATTGTTTTTACAGACAGGCTGCTGTCTGCAGCGCTTTTTCCTTCATTCTTCTGCTCCCAGTTGCTTACTGCACTGCGTACTAATTTGTATAGTGGAGTTGAAGAATGTTGTGGATGATGCTCCAATATTGCCAAAGCCTTTTCTACGTCCATACCACGAATTACGTCTGCAAGCAAACGCATTTTGCGGGGAGAGGTAGGATAGTTTCTGAGTTTAGCTACTGCTTCCATTTTTTTATAATTTCTGGTTGCAGGCTCCATGTAACTTGTAACATGTAACCTGTAACTATTTTATTACGCTATTTTCTTACTTGAGTGACCTTTAAAATTTCTTGTTGGTGCAAATTCACCTAATTTATGACCTACCATAAACTCTGTTACATACACAGGTATAAACTTGTTGCCATTGTGTACCGCAAATGTATTACCCACAAAATCGGGGATAATAGTAGAGCGGCGGCTCCAGGTTTTGATTACACCTTTTTTAGTTTTTCCTTCGTTCATAGCTGTTACTTTCTTTTCAAGATAGTCAGCTACATAAGGTCCTTTTTTTATTGAACGAGCCATAATCTATATTTCTGATTTGAAATTTTTATTTGAGACCTGCCTGCCGGCAGGCAGGTTTGAAATTTCTGATTACTTACCACTTACTATTTTGTAAGTTTTTTACCGTTCTTACGTTGAATAATCAATTTGTCAGAACCTTTACCTTTTGTACGAGTCTTCAAGCCCTTAGCGTATTTACCGGTTCTTGATCTTGGGTGACCGCCTGATGCTCTACCTTCACCACCACCCATCGGGTGATCTACAGGGTTCATAGCCACACCACGTGTGCGTGGACGAACACCTTTCCAACGGTTTACACCAGCCTTACCTGCTCTTTCCAAACTATGATCGCTGTTGCTTACAATACCTACAGTAGCATAACAGTTAATCAATATTTTTCTCAACTCACCA
Organism: Agriterribacter sp.; assembly: GCA_047600465.1. Classification (GTDB taxonomy): domain Bacteria; phylum Bacteroidota; class Bacteroidia; order Chitinophagales; family Chitinophagaceae; genus Agriterribacter. Next base: position 906,308 of record JASGKU010000001.1, on the reverse strand, counting down.
CTTGGCATTTTAAGTACACCATATTTTTCTTCTTTGTTGCTCAACTGGGCTGAGCTACCTGCACTGCGTACCAATTTACCACCCTGACCTGGCTGCAATTCTACATTATGCACATTAGTACCTAAAGGCATATTTTTCAACTGCAATGCATTGCCGATTTCAGGTGCTACGCTATCTCCACTTACTACAATAGTACCTACCTGTAAACCTTGTGGTGCAATGATGTATCTTTTCTCTCCATCTGCATAGCTCAACAATGCGATAAATGCAGTACGGTTTGGATCATATTCGATAGAAGTAACTGTAGCGGTAATATCTTTCTTATCTCTCTTAAAATCTACTACACGATATTTCTTTTTGTGACCACCGCCAATGTAACGCATTGCACGGCGACCCTGGGCATTACGTCCTCCTGTACCAGACTTTGATTCCAACAGGCTTTTTTCAGGGGTATCGGAAGTAATTTCCGCATAGGAATTACCAATTCTCCATCGTGTGCCTGCTGTAACCGGTTTGTATTTTTTTACTGCCATTGTTTATTCTTTTGTGCGAACTTTTCAGCCTCGCTGACTATAATTTTTGTTCAATTTTATAAAGTACCGTACAGGTCAATATTTTCACCTTCTGCTACAGTAACATAAGCCTTTTTATATGCCGGCTTGCTTCCTGAAATAACTCCAGCCTTTGTAAACCTTGATTTGCTTTTGCTGGGCACTACTATAGTATGTACACTTGTTACATTGATACCATAAAATGCTTCAACCGCTTTTTTTATTTCAAGCTTATTGGCTTTACGACCCACGCGGAAAGCATATGTATTTTTCTTTTCAGAAAGCTTGTTGCTTTTCTCGCTTATGATCGGCTTTATCAGAACATCTGCAAATTTCATCTCAGATTAATTTGAAAATTTTTAAATCAGTATACTATGCCTCGGCACTGGTTTCATCTTCTGCAAAAATCTTTGCCGCGCCTTCGGTCAGTACCAGTACATCGCTGTTTACAATGTCGTATGTATTTACATCTGCCAGCAATACGCCTAATACTGTAGGAATGTTGCGGAAGCTTAATTGTACATTTTCATTATACTCAGGCAGTACAAACAATGTTCTCTTATCAGCTATCTTCAGGCTTTTTATTACACCGGCAGCATCCTTTGTTTTAGGAGCATTCAGTGCAAGATCTTCCACCACCACAATTGCATTTTCTTTTGCTTTATAAGAAAGCGCAGAAATTTTAGCCAGGTCTTTTACTTTACGGTTCAGTTTAATATCATACCCATGCGGTTTAGGACCAAACACAGTACCACCACCTTTATACAGCGGGTTACGGATATTACCTTTACGGGCGCCACCAGTACCTTTCTGGCGGTGCAGCTTACGACTTGCTCCATGCACTTCTGCACGGGTTTTAACCTTATGCGTTCCCTGGCGCTGTGCCGCTAAAAATTGCTTAACAGAAAGATAGATCACGTGATCATTCGGCTCAACACCGAAAATATCATCAGGCAGTTCAACTGTACGACCTGTCTTATTACCTTCCTTATTTAAAATATCTACTTGCATTGTATAAAAATTTTGCCGGTACACGAATTAATCATGTACCGGCAGTGAATTACTTTTGAATTAATACAATTGAACCATTATGACCGGGAACCGCTCCGCTCACCAACAGGTAATTTTTCTCGGGGAAAAGTTTTACCACTTTTAAGCCCTTTATCTTTACTCTGTCTGTACCCATACGGCCTGCCATGCGCATACCTTTGAATACACGTGACGCATCAGAAGAGTTACCGATAGAACCTGGTGCTCTCTGGCGATCGTGCTGACCGTGTGTTTGCTCACCTACCCCGCTGAATCCGTGGCGTTTTACAACACCCTGGAAACCTTTACCTTTTGTAGTACCGATTACTTCTACTTTATCGCCTTCGGCGAAAATGTCTAAAGTAACAGTATCACCAATATTTTTTTCGAGGGAGGAATCTCTGAATTCTTTTACAAATTTCTTTGCGGGAGTATTTGATTTGGCGTAGTGCCCAGCTTCTGATTTAGAAGTATGCTTATCTTTTTTATCGCCAAAACCTAACTGAATGGAGTTGTAACCGTCGGTTTCTTTTGTTTTAACCTGTGTAACTACACAGGGACCAGCTTCGATAATAGTAACAGCAGTCTGCTTGCCGTCTGCAGGATTGAAGATGCTGGTCATCCCGATTTTTTTTCCGATAATACCTTTCATTGTGTTGTATTTATACCCTTTTTAGTTAAAGAGACAGACTGGATATTTATCATCCAATTCTTCAATCCCCGTTTGCCGCCGACCTTTTCCCGTATTTCTCACTTGTGAAAGAGGAAGTACCTGCGGTAAACTAACCTCGAAGGGCTAGTTCATATTTAGTGCTCAAGAGCCGTTATGAAAAGCTATTCAATTAAAATAGTTGATCTTTTTCCGGCGATCCAGCGCTGCTTTGTACCGTGTTACCGGTGTTGGCAGATGGAATATAGTAAGAACTAAGTTTTTTGTTTTGGCCTGAATACTTCAGGCACATACTTTACGCTTTAATCTCAACATCCACACCGCTTGGCAGGTCTAACTTGCTCAGCGCATCAACTGTACGTGATGAAGAGGTGTAAATATCCAGCAAACGCTTGTGCGTTGATAACTGGAATTGTTCGCGGCTCTTCTTGTTTACGTGTGGTGAACGCAATACGGTGAAAATTTTCTTTTGGGTAGGTAAAGGAATTGGACCTGTTACCACCGCACCGGTACTGCGTACAGTTTTTACGATCTTTTCAGCAGATTTATCTACCAGGTTGTGATCGTAGCTCTGTAATTTTATTCTGATTCTTTGAGACATACCGTAAAGTGCCCTTTTGATTTTGGGAGTGCAAAGGTATGGTCCCTCATGTTTATTGCCAAATAGTTGAGAAAGATTTTTGAAAAATTCTTGGCTTATTTCATAATAATGCACAAATATAGCCCGCAGCCAGCTTTCTGTGCTGGATTTCAGGCTTACATTGTTATCTGAAGGTAATCTTGATGTGACAAAATGTGACCTCAAGATTTATATACTCAATTGAATGTCGAAAATGGTCCGTATTTGAAATATTTCTTTGAATTCAAACCAATTTTTGCAGGGTGGTACGGACAACAACCCGTAGGGGAATATTGTAAGCACGTTTCCAAACATTCTGAAAATGTCGTGCCTATGGCACTTTCCTATTATATTTTCTTCCTGTCATCCAAAATATCGCCTCTATGAGGCTTGATTAATTATCGTAATACTTGCAGTCAGTCTGGCTTTTGCAAATCAGATGTGAACCGTTAATGAACACGGAGAGTAAGCTCCTTTGGGAGCGACATTCTGGTAAACATAAATGCCGGAAGAATATTGAGTGCCTTAGGCACGACATATTCCATCAAAAGTAAAAGGGAGTGCTTAGGGAAGCCTACATTGATAGAAGAATCGCAAATCTTGAGGAGTCAATTTGGTACCTCAAGTTGGGGAGGAACACAATACCTGCCATATGCCTTTACAGAGCATGGCGTAACGATGCTTGCCAATGTCTTAAAACTGGAAAGCTGAACCATGCCAATTTTGTTTTATTACAACAACACGATTATTGGTCTTCGCACTGACACCAGTATCCGAATAAGCCACCTTTTTTTCGTGAGTTTTGCACTACCGTTGAATAAAGGAAGTGATGGATAGAGATATAAAGTTGATAGGTTTCCTCAAAGCAAAAAGCAGGGGCGTTTCGGATACGAAGCCCGCCGGCTTGAGGCAATCAACAAATTAGGTTTTCAAGCCCTTTAGTTGTAGACGTAGACCTTTATGACATTTTATATTATAGGTGATTAAAGCTTTCTGATAGTACAAAAGAATCTGTATTACACATAACTTTAGGCAATCACCTTTAATTACCCTTATAATACCCATTCTTAAATTGTTTTCATATGTCATCACGCCAGTCCTGCATTACAGTCCTTTTGTCATTATTATATATCATCCCCCAGCCCAAACACAATTTCCATTTGCAAGTTCTCCATTAACCGATACGGGAGATCTCTCTGTAAAAATGGTAGCAGGAGTAAACAAATTCCTGCTAAAAGAAACAGAACAACTGAAAACAGAACGTCCAAACGTATGGAAACGTGATTTTTCTTCTCCTTCAGCTTTCAGGCAATCCATTGCAGCCCAACAGTTGTTGCTGGCAAACAGGTTGGGTGTTGTAGAAACAAGGGTAATGCCACAATTGGAACTGGTGATGAGCAATACACTGCAACCATTCTCTGTAACACTTGGCAACTGCACCGCTTATGCCGTTCGTTGGAAGGTATTAGACGGATTAGATGCCGAAGGAATACTGCTGCAACCAAAGGGCAAAATGCATGGCAGGATCATTATGATTCCGGACGCAGATATACAACCTGAAGTGCTGGCAGGTTTACAATTCAGTGGAAACAGTGTGCCTCCGGCAGCGCTACAATTAGCCAGTGTGGGTTTCCAGGTTATTATTCCCGCTTTAATAAGCAGGCAGGATGATTTTTCGGGGAATAGTTCATTAAAGCAATTCAGCAATCAACCACATCGCGAGTGGATCTATCGCCAGGCGTATGAAGTAGGCAGACACGTGATTGGGTATGAATTGCAAAAGATTTTTGCTGCAGTCGATTGGTTTCAATCTTTAAATAAAGCAGAAAAAAATGATTTACCATTTGGTGTGGCAGGTTATGGCGAAGGAGGGCTGCTGGCATTGTATGCCGCCGCGCTGGATGCACGAATATCCACCACACTGGTAAGTGGTTATTTTGATGCAAGGGAACGGCTTTGGAATGAACCTATTTACCGGAATGTATTTGGATTGCTCAAAACTTTTGGTGATGCAGAGTTAGCAGTGATGGCTTGGCCAAATACCGTTATTATTGAACAATGCAAAGGACCCGAAGTAAGTGGACCACCTGCCCCAACGGACGAACGCTCCGGCGCAGCACCGGGAGAAATTCATTCGCCCTTAGCACAAACTGCAAAACAGGAATTTGATCGTGCAAACGCAATATTATCCTCTCATCAGCATAACCTGCAATGGATAGATAGCAGCGCAGATGGAAAACCATTTTCAATAAAGTCCATCAAAAGTTTTGCCGGTTCCCTGCGTACAGCAATTTCCACTTTGCCATTAGGTATGCATAAAACACTCCCTTTACATAATTGGGCAGATGATAAACAACGACAGCAAAGAATGGTGACGGAAATGGAAGCGCATGTGCAAAAAGTATTACAACTCTGCCATAGAACAAGGGATGAAAATTTCTGGCAGAAATTGCCCGCTGATAGCGCTGCACAACGTACCGCAAAAAAAGAATTGCGCTATCAGTTGGGTGAAACACTTGGACAGCTTCCAACACCTTCTGCGCCTAATAATACCCGCGCAAGATTATTAAAAGAAACCGCTACGTGGACAAGCTATGAAATAACGCTGGATGTATTTCCGCCGGAAGTATTTGCATGGGGCATATTGATTATTCCAAAGAATATACAACCAGGAGAAAGAAAACCCGTAGTGGTTTGTCAGCATGGGCTCGAAGGTTTACCTATAGACCTGATGAATACCGACAGCAGTTCGGATGCATTTGGTTATTACAAAAATTTAGCGCCGAGGTTAGCAGAGAAAGGATATATCACTTTTATGCCGCATAATTTTTACAGGGGCGGCGATAAGTTCCGTGTATTACAACGTATGGCAAACCCTATTGGGTTAACCTTGTTCTCTGTTATTACCAGCCAGCATCGCCGCATAGTAGAATGGTTATCGCAGCAATCTTTTGTTGATCCTGCAAGAATTGGTTTTTATGGATTATCCTATGGAGGTAAAACAGCCATGCGGGTTCCGGCGCAGGTGGAAGGATATGCGCTTTCTATTTGTTCGGCAGATTTTAATGAATGGGTATATAAAGTATCTACCACCAATGATGCCTTCGGTTATGTATACACGAACGAATATGATATGCCCGAATGGGATTTAGGACACACATTTAATTATGCAGAAATGGCAGCACTGATTGCACCAAGACCCTTTATGGTTGAACGGGGCCATCATGATGGTGTGGGTTTGGATGAATGGGTGGATTTTGAATACGCCAAAGTAAGAAGACATTATGCAGAACTAGGTATACCCGAACGAACCAATATAGAACATTTCAACGGGCCGCATACCATTAACGGCGTAGGTACCTTTGAGTTTTTAGACAGGTTTCTCAAGAAATAACATAACATCTGCTGTTTTTAAAAATTGGTATATTTAGTATCTGTAACATTTCACTATATATAACGACAGATCTTTTATTCTTCACTTCTTAAATAAGCATCATGTCAACCAACAGAAGAAACTGGCTGAAACAAATGGGATTCGGGCTTGCGGGTGTAAGCATTGCTCCCCTCGAAAGTATTGCAGGCTCACTGACTAATTTCGATCCGGGTAAAATTGATAATAAAATCACCAGGCTGAGCTCTAATGAAAACCCTTATGGACCTTCTCCGCTTACCAGAAAAGCAATGGCCGATAATATCATATTCAGCAACAGGTATAATGGCGAACAGTTAACTACATTGATATCATCGTTGGCTCAAAAAAATAAAGTAACAGCAGATAATATCCTGATGACTGCAGGCTCTACAGAAGTACTGGATTCCATGGCGCGTTTGGCTGCTTTGAAAAAAGGAAGCATAGTAGTACCTTTTCCCACATTCGATTATTTTACCACCCCTGCACAACATATAGGGCTTACAAAAATTACTGTGCCATTAACGGCAGATAAAAAAATTGATTTACCAGCAGTATTAAGCGCCATCAGGCCAGATACAAGCCTTGTGTATATCTGTAATCCCAACAACCCTACCGGTACTTTATGCAACAGGGAGGCACTGGTGCAGTTTGTACAGGAAGCTTCACAAAAAACAATGATCTTATTAGACGAAGCCTATCTTGATTTTACAGAAGAAAAATCGTTGAGCGAATTGGTATTGCAAAATAAAAACCTGGTAATTGCCAAAACGTTTTCCAAAATTTATGGATTAGCGGGTGCCCGTGCCGGTTATGCTATGGCACATGCGGAAACAATAGAAGCCATTACAAAACTGCAATCATGGCCGCATGGAAGCATCAGCGTAGTAAGTACCGCCGGCGCACTGGCCGCGCTCAATGATCACGCATTTGTAAAAGATGTGTATCAAAAAATTCATCAAAGCAGGAAGTATGCCATTGCACAAATGGAACGTATAGGCATTCACTGTATTCCATCTAATACCAATTTCATTTATTTTTCACTGGAGAATTATAAAAAAGACTTTTTTGAACAACTGAAGAAGAACAATATTATTGGTACAAAATTCTATGAAGAAGATGGAAAATGGTCGCGAATTACGGTAGGCACACAGGCGGAAATGGAGAAATATATAAATGCAATAGTGTAGCTGACTGCTTTCGGCTTTCAGCAATCAGCCGTCAGCAATTTCAATTTCTCTTCCTGCAACATGTAACCTGAAACCTGCAACTTTGATTTTACGTTAATGGAGCAACTATTAGAGCACCTCAAAACATTTTACAACTTAAGTCCGGAAGCACAGTCAGTGCTTACAAATTGCTTTGAAGAAATCACACTTCCCAAAAATGAATTTCTTTTAAAAGAACAGAAAATATGCAGGCATTTGTATTTTCTGCAACATGGAGCCTTAAGAGGTTTTTATAATGTGGATGGAAAAGAGATTACGCATTGGTTTGGTTTTGAAAATGATTTTGTAACCTCTTTTCACAGCTTTACTACGCAGCAACCTTCGGTTGAAAATATTCAACTGATAGAAGGTTGTACACTTTGGGCTATATCAAAAGATACACTAACAGGTTTGTTTAACCGCTATCATGAAATTGAACGCCTGGTAAGAATAGCGTATGAAAAATACTATATCCGCCTGGAAGAACGATATGTGAACGCTCAATTCAAAACCGCTGCCGAACGTTATGAAGATTTGCGTATAAATACACCTCATATTATTGAACGGGTGCCGCTGGGTTATATCTCCTCCTATCTTGGCATCAGCCAGGAAACCCTGAGCCGTGTACGCAGCAGGCTTTAACAAATACTATTTTCCTTTTTGATCATTGTCAAAAACAAGCTGCTCATCCGGCAATAGATTTGTCTCCATAAAAATTGTATATGGAACAAAAACCCAGTCTTCAACCTTCGCCTGCTTTTGTCGGTGCATCATGGTTTGCTTTATTAGCCGGCATTGTTGCCTTTAATATTGGATTATGGAATGCCGACATGCAACTAAATGAGAAAGGCTATTACTTTACTGTATTAATGTTTGGATTATTCGCCGCTATATCTGTGCAAAAAGCCGTACGCGACCAGATAGAAGGCATCCCGGTTACCAATTTGTATTATGGTATTGCCTGGTTTGCTACCATTTTATGTATTGTGCTATTAACCGTTGGCTTATGGAATGCCACACTCACCAAAAGTGAGAAAGGCTTTTACGCTATGTCGTTTACACTCAGCATTTTTGCCGCTATCGCCGTGCAGAAAAATACACGTGATACTAAGATTGCTAAAAAAGATGAACCTAAAAACACCAATACGATGGAGATTACATCAACCTATGTAGCCAAACAATAGTGATAATTTTTAGTTGTAATAAAAAAGGGAAGAGCAAAGGCTTTTCCCTTTTAAGGTTGTTTCACGTAAAGGCGCAAAGATTGCAAAGCCCGCAACGAAAACAAAATTCTTCGTGCCCCTTTGTGCCTCCGTGCCCTTGTGGTTCAAAACGTTAGCACTCTTTCCAACCACTCAACCGGTAATTCAAATGCAGGATTAAAGGCTTCGCCCGATGCATATTGCAGCAAACTGCTCTTCAATTGTCTTGCAGCAGGACGATGCTCCGCATCTGTATCCAGGTCAAGTGCGCAGATCAACAACTTGCCCTTCCCTACTTTGGTTTCAAAAATAATTCCCAGTTTATAATTGCGTTCGTAATTATCAATTACCTGCACAATGGGTTTATAATTGGCAGGTGTTTCATTTAAAATAATAGACTTCGATCTATTGATCTTGTCATTCCATTCATACGCTTCATTATCGCCAGCAATAGCGTAAGAAGCCTGCGCTGTATATTGTCCCAACAGATCGGCCCATTGCCAATCGCTTTGTGGTTCTGTGGTAAAAAATTGTAATGCCGGATGATGTGGATCGCACAAAATACTTAGTGTACCCGGTTGATTAAACAACCGCATGTTCCAGAAAGCAGGCATGAATGAGCCAGGTATAGCACTCTTACCTTTTGTTACAGGTGGAAAAAGCCGCAGACTATCGGCAGGTAAAAATGCAGACTGAATAGTATTCAACCCTTTTGCCGGATCAGAAAACAACAATACATTTTCTCCATTTTGTAAAGCTGCTTTGGTGGCTTCATCAAATGCATATACCACTTTTACATTGGCTGGTGCTTCGGGTTGTTTTGTTGGATACACCCATATGTTCCAACTGTTACTGGTGCCGGCAGCGCTAATGGTCACAACTAACCTTGTTGCTTCGTTTACACTTTGCAGTGATGTACTAATGTTACCCAATGACGTTACACCACCTGCAGTGATTTTTTTACCTGGGAATGTTCCTGACGCTTTTATATTTCCTTTTTCATCTGCAATACTCCAACCCGCAGGTAATGACATAGCAGCAGTACTATAGTTAGACACCAAAGCATCAGCAATGAATGCTTCATCATTCATATATACTCTCTTCGGCATCCGCAGCAAACAAACTAAAGGAGCACAAAAACGTCGGAATGCGTCTGGCTCAATCAATCCTTTTGAGTCCCAGAAGGCATCCAGCCAGCCGATGATCGCCGCGCCTTCTCCGGTAAAATCACGCGCCTCCACTATTTGAAAACCACCGTAAGGAAAAGTGCGCAGGCAACCTTCTATTTCATCTTTATACAGCGACACGGCAAACTTTCCGCTCGCCATGGCGAAATCTTTTTCCTGCGAAGCCATGTGATGATCCGCCAGTGATTGCTGAAAGCGTTCGTAATTATAAGGCTTAAGATTGCCTGTAAATTTTTTCAACTGGTCAAAATCGGGATAGCTCGACCACTGCCCTACTTCGTGCGCAAAAGTGGGCAACGGTGATTGTTTATAGTGATCTATGGTGTTGCTTGAAAATAAACTCCACCGGTCCCAATCCGTTCGCGGACCTTTCACACCACGCTGACCAATTTCCGTTCCGCGTTCTGCATAATCCCCGTTGGTAATAGTATCTCCATTCTGGCAGCGGTACAACATCCTGTTGTCTGTTTTTTTACCCGCATGCACCAATGCTTCAAATGGTCCCGGGCTTTCGTTGCCCATCGCCATAAACGCGAACGAAGGATGATTGCCATAGGTGGTGAGTATGCGCTGCAATTCATCAAACAAAAACTGATCGCGCAAAGGATGTTCACCAAACACCGGCGCGTCAATAGACCAGAAAGGAAGTTCTACCTGTAAATATATGCCTGTTTCATCCGCAGCCTGGAAAGCCGCTTCTGGCGGGCACCAGGAGTTAAACCGCATAAAATTAAACCCGTACGATTTACAGATGCGCAACACCCGCAACCACGCGGCTTTATCCATCGGAGGATGACCCGTTGCCGGATACACACATTCATTCACCGGACCACGCATTAACACAGCGTGACCATTTACTATAAATTGTCCTTTGCTAGTAGTTAATTTGCGAATGCCGTATGAGACCGTTTGTGTATCACTATATTTTTTTGATTGCAGGGTAACCTTTACCGTATGCATAGCTGCGGAAAACTCATCCCATGCACCGGGTGCAGGTGTAAACGGCAGATCTGTCACCGTTCCTGTTATGGGGATAACCAAATTTTTACCCTGCACAACCACCTGTTGCGATGCACCCGTAGCATTGCCCACGCTTACCTGCAAATGATCAGGATATACCTGCACAGATCGGATCCAAACCGGGTCAGTTGCCTGCAGCTCCATACGACCGATGATGCCGTTCCAGTTTCCCTGCGTATCGTCTGTAATGGCAAAGCCCCAGGTGCCGATGGGAATAGCGCCATAAGTATTATCTATACAGATCGTGATTGTATGTTCGCCCGGTAACAGGCTACCGGTTTCGTATACATGCGGTGCGATCAAACTATTCTGTGCGCCCAACGGCAATCCATCTATCCATACAGAAGACACCCAATGGCAGCGTTCCAGGAAAAGCGCAATTCTTTTTTCTTTCCACGATGGAGGTATAGTAATGGTGCGTTGATACCAGGCTTTGCCCTCATACCTAACGGCGCGGGTTAACCGGTGCGGATCTTTTACCGTGCTTTGTACACCAAATCCTTTTTCCTCGCAGGAAGCAGGTAATGTTATAGTATATGCCAACACCTTATCAAACCACCTTTCGTCCAAACCCTTATTCGCAGAATCCAAGCGGAACCGCCATTCGCCGGCGAGGTTGATGGATTGGCTTTGGGTTGTGCTTACGCCTATCAACATTATAGCAAGCAAAAAAAAGGAGCGGATACTTTTTATCATGAAGCGTTGATATGGGTTTGAGTATGACGGGAAATGATATCAAATTTACCGAAGCGAGATAGAAGAAATGAAATTTTGTGAGACGGGCTGGGATTACAAGTTAAATATGCAAAATCACGAATTATTAAGATAAATGATAGAAACCTTCCGGGATGGGGAATTCGATAGATATTTTATTGTTCTCTTATATTTGAATAAATATAGTTGTCATGCTTTTTTACAAATACAATGCTGCATTGCTAACAATTCTTGCAAATCTCATTATTATAAGCTGTAATTCACAGCAGCCCCCAAACAAACAATACGAAACCGATCTTTTACAACAAGAATTAAGTAACCAAAAACTTGCGAAATCAGGTAATAGAGACCCCCCAGATTAAAGTAATCACCGATCAGAATGAAGTAGCACGGCTTCGTGAAATAATAAAAAAAAATATTAATCTACAAAAGCAATTAGAAGCTAAGGAAAAAGCCAAGAATACAACATTATGGGATCGATATAAGCAAAATGACAAAACAGTAGTAACAACTTTAATTAAAATCTTAAAAGGCAATGATGCAGAAGAAAGAGCGCAAATATATAATGGACTTGAAAAAAATTACAATGACCCCGAATCTTACAATATAACCGAAGCAGAATTAATAAACCAATTATTATTGGGAATACAAAATCCAATCGACGAAGAAGACGCAGTTCAACTAGCAGGCTTTAATAAATTACCCACTTATGAAGCTCACTTTCAGGATCGATTACTTTCTGGTAAGTCTAAGGACGTAGGGAGAATTTTTTATTGGCTATGTGAAGGCATTCCAAATAACGTAGTAATAGATTATATCGCGACAAGAATAAAAACTAAAGATCTACCAAAGAAAGACCTTGACAATATAATTAGTGCTATCGAGACATTAGGTGAGAAGTCTGACAAAGAAATTCAGAAACGAATTGGCGAGTTAGGCTTATTTATTTACCACAACAAGATGATTGATCCCAAAAGAATTGAAGATCTAAAAAACTCAGCTATGACTTCTGATGCGGCTGAATCACTACTTAATTGCATTTTTAGTTATGGTGACAAAGAAGCGATCCCTATTGCAAACGATATATTACAAAGAAATATCAGAATAGTTGGGCCCGTAAAAGCATTGATAAGACTGGAGGGTCCGCAACATATTAAAAAAATATACACCTATTTGCGAAATGATGACACATTTTACACCGGACTTGATCTTACAGAATCAATAGACTCAAATCTAGTAACAAAGGAATTATTACGAGAAGTATTAATTCAAGCGTCAAAGAAAAAGGAAATTAATATTGATCGTGTTGTCAATTTATTTGTAGAATACAAAGCGGAATATATTCTGAAAGATGCGAACAAAATAATATCAAATAAGAAATTTGTCGCCGACATTAATGATACATATAATCGTACTAAGATTTCTTACGAAGAAATAATGAATGATCTTCTAAGATTAAAGTTAATCGATAAAATGCCACACAATGAGGTCATCCTCAAAATTTGGAAAGAAGCTGATAAACAGCCTACATCATTCATATATGGCATATTAGATCTACAAAAAATATATACAAATTTTGATGCAGAAACCGATTTTCTTCCTGTTACTTACGATAAACTGCTGTTGGATTTTGCCGAAAAAAGTGAGGGTACTCTTAAAGATATGCTCGTTTGGATGGATAGCAAACAGGGTAATGTTCAAAATGCTTTTCAGTATACAATAACTGTTTTATCTAATGATCGGGTTTTTATTACAAACCCGCAAGATATTGGAGATTGGTACGATGTAATGACGGTGAATGCCATATTGGAAAAAATTCTGGATAACCTGAAGAGTAAAAAGAGATTTATTTCTATAGATACAGGCGATCAAACCGTCCAATATATTTTCGGATATCCAGAAAGTGTAAAAGAACTTATTAGTAAATACAAATTGCAATAGTTGTTATAGTGTTAGGGTTTAAACAAAGCAAAGTATTCTTTCTAGAAAAGTCTCCTCCAGGTACTATGCGTTTGCCAAGAACTTTACTAATACTTAAGGATTGTTTGCACAAGTTAAACCCAAATCTCCCATTTCAATAGGTATTATTAATAAAAATCAACTCTGTCAGAAAAATTTCGAATAGGGTTGATAGTTTACCTGCGGGTTTTGTTTTTTCACGAGTTTCCCAAACTCCTCCAAGCTGCCATCTTCATTGGGAGTAAAATGTATGGTAAATGTTTTAGCATCTGCATCAAGGTATTTAAGTATGAATTCCCGCCTCCACCTGCTTCCTGATACAGTAGCTTCGATAGTAGTTACATTCGAAAGCGGTAAAACAATCGAGTTTTTTCCACGCGTCAGGTACAGATAATTATCATCACATTCAATGATCAACCTATTCCTGATCAGGATAACAGAAAACCAAATCAATAAAATACCTGAAACTGAAAGCAGGATATCCTCTATTGCAGGACCTTCTTTAGAAATAAAGCGTAGCCTGTAAATAAAGACAAGTCCTGTAAGCAACATTATGATTTCAACATCATAAATTTCTCTTGAAATCTTCTTCTTCATTCAATAGCTTTTTGCTTTTAGTAAAGTTCTTTTAAATCTTCGATCTTGCAAGTATACAAAGGAAAACAAAAAAGAAACGATTCGTGAGACGGCAATCCTTTTGCAATATCGGCTGGGGATGGCTTCTCCCGCCAAAATATTCATTTAAATCAAATGCGTATGCTGGCGGGATCGCCATGACGCGAAGGAGTAGACGCCATTTCCATGACACGAAGAATCAGTAGGTCGTAATCCCATCTCTATCCCCGAATGACGTGCTGAATAATGAGTCACAATCCCCTTTCTATTACTCCAATGATGCGAATAACGGAGCGAGTCGCACAAGTCCTCCCCGTCATCGAGAGACCGCTGCGTGAGCTTTAAATATTCATTCTGCTAGCGCGGTCGTGGCGATCTCCATAAAATGTGGGGGCTTAAGATTTCTGAAGAGGTTGACTACCGGCAGGAGATTGCTCTGCCACTGCCACTCACTAAGCACAGCTTCGGTGCCATCGCAATGACGCGAAGATGAAGGCATCATTACAAGTTGCCAGATTAAGGAATGAATTGCGCATTGGCATTAAGATTTGAAATGCTCTAATTTATTTATTACTTTGATGCACAACACCACATAGCATGAAGAACATTCTATTAGTAGCAATCATCTCTATTTTCACATTTACTAATACAAACGCGCAAGACAGCACTATTATAGTACCGGAGTTGGGTAAAATAGACATCGCTGAACTGCAAATGAAAGACTGCAGTGAATTTCCAGGTAGTTCCGCTGTAAATCTTTTAAAATATAAACAGGTTGAATTATACATATACCCCAACGGCACTACCGAAGTAGTAACATTTACGAGATACAGAATAAAAATTTTTAATAAAAACGGGTATAAATATGGCACCGTTACAATACCTTTTAGCTCTGAAAATAACATAAAGCTTAAAAACATACAGGCAGCTACTTACAATATAGGCGAAGACGGACAAGTAAAAGTTACTACCGTTAAAGAAGAAGATATTTTTAAGAACGAAGAAATAAAAAAAAGCGGTCTTAAGTCAATAAAATTTGCTTTCCCCGATATTAAAGAAGGTTCGGTGCTTGAATACCAGGTTGTGCGAAAATTCAAGATGGCATATGAAGTGCCATCCTGGTTTTTGCAGGATAATATACCCAATATGCTTGTAGTATATAAAGTAAAAAGGCCTATTTCGCAGTTAGAAAAAAGAGTGATTGCAGATTTTCCTGTGACAGAAACACATATACCTGATTATTCAAAAGGCATAGAGCAAAAACGATTTATTGATACTTATTTTATGAGGAATGTTCCGGCTTTTCATAAGGAACCTTTTATGAGTTCATCTTTAGATTATAAGTACAGGATGGATTTTTTAGTAGATCGTGTTGGGCTGGGTCCATCAAATAATATCTGGTATTCAGCCAATATATGGCTATTGCGTTCTCCTTATTTTGGTGGTGCATTTGAAGTCAGGATTCCCGCCACAAAATCATTTATTGATTCCGTAAAAAACCTGGAAAATGTTCCCGATAAAATTCGCTCCATCTACAACTTTGTAAAACACAAAATAAAATGGAATCATATTTACGAAAAATATGCACGTGAGCTTACTGATGTCTGGAAAGAAGGAGAAGGATCAAGCGCCGAAATAAACCTGAGTATTTTAAACTTATTGCGGAAATGTGGCATTCAAAGCTTTCCTGTTTTATACAGTACAAGAGCAAACGGAAAAGTTGATTATACTTTCCCCGATTTAAGTCAGTTTAATACGGTTAATATCGCGGTGGTGAATGGCAAAAAATTTAATCTGCTGGATGGAACTGATCATTATCTCTCTTTTGAAACGCCCCCCTATAATGTGGTAAATCGTACCGGCATGCTTATTGACCAACTCAATCATACAAAAATAAATATTGACTTTGACAGGAAACTGATATGGGATTCCATCTTTGTTTCTGCGTCTGTTGGTGCCGATGGAATTTTAAAAGGCAATATCGTAAAGAAATATTTTGACCTTGCCAGATCGCGGAAATTGCAAAACGCTACAGAAGAAGAAAATGATGAGGAGGCTGACGACAAATTGTCAACAAAAACATCCATAAAAGCAGATACATCATGGCAGGTTAATATAGAAAATGAGCTATTACCATTAATTGAGCACTCCTCCTTTCATTATGAAATGCCAACCACCAACGATTTTTATTTCCTGGAGCCACTGCTTTTTTCTGATCTTTCGAAAAATCCTTTCATAGATTCAACAAGAATAAGTGATATTGATTTTGGTACCAGCAATGCCTCCACTATTCAAATAAAAATTGCTTTACAAAAAGGCATAAAACTAGAAGACATTCCCAAAAACAAAGAAATGTATGAGCTTGACGGCGCTATAGTTTTTACCTATCATAATGAAATAAAAAACGATACTTTATACATCAATAGTACGCTTGAAATTAAAAAGCCGATTTTTGATAAAAAGGATTATGCTTTAGTAAAAAAGGCTTTTGAAAACATTTACAGTTTGTTAAACAACCAGGTATTGTTCAAGAAAAATAAAGAAGAATAAATACCATTGAGTAAAGATATCGATGATAACGCCAATCCTACTGCGCGATTGGCAGGAGATTGCTCTGACACCGCCACTCACTTTGCGCTGCTTCGGTGTCATCGCAATGACGCGAAGAACGGAGTGAGTCGCACCCCTCCCGTCATCGCGATCCACCGCGGCGGAGTGGCGATCTCCTTAAAATGAGGAGGCTTAAGATTTTTGAAGAAGCTTACTATTGGCAGGAGATTGCTTCGCCAAGCTACGCAAGGCTCGCAATGACGGCAAGAACAGAGCGAGTAATACAAAAAACTCCGTGCACCTTTGTGCCCCCGTGTCTTTGTGGTTCAAACTATACGGGGATCTGTATTTCCAGCGAGCAGCCATTGCCGGGGCTGCTGGTTATTTTTACCTTTCCATCAAAGGATTCAACGCGGTTGGTGATATTAGAAAGACCGATGCCGTTGCTCTTTTTCGTAGTATTAAATCCTTTACCATCATCGTTGATCATTACACTTACTATACCGCCATGCATCTCTATTATAATATCAACCAACATGGCTTCTGCATGTTTCAGGATATTGTTCAACTGCTCCTGGATAATGCGATACAGGTTTATTTTCAAATCATCTTTTATCGCGTCGCTATCGATGTTGTATACAAAGTTTATTTTTACCGGCGAAACCAATTGTGTTTTCTTCACCAGTTCAAAAACCAATTCTTCCAGGTTAATTTCGCTTAGCGGCATCACCTGCCGGTGACTCAATGCCCTGGTTTCGTAAATAGCATTATCAACAAGATCAATAGCCGTGTTAATATGCAGTTTTGCATCCTGCTCTTTTCCGCTTGCCAAGGTTAGTGATAATTTTATACCGGTCAATATCTGGTTTACATTATCGTGCAGTTCCCTGCCCAGCCTGTTTCTTTCCTTTTCTTCCGCTTTCAGCATCGCCCGCATAATCTTCTTCTGCTCCTGTTCTCTTTGCTCCAGTATTCTTTTCTGTAACAGTTTATTTTTAGTTACATCTATCAATGTTCCTATAACGGCAGGTTTTCCATTAATAATGGTGCTGCATCCAAAAATTTCAACGTTAACCACCTGACCATTTTTCTTATGCCCTACCATTTCATATCGTGCACCCTGGGTAGAAGTTGAAAATTTTTCTTCCATATAATGCGCTACATCATTTTGTGTACTGAGCGCATTGAGTATGTCTGTTGAATGATTATCAAGGTCGGATGCGGAGTAACCGAATATGGCTGCGAACTGCGGGTTTACATACGTGAATTTCTTTTCCCGTATTATATACACGCCCGCTAACGACTGCTCTACCAATGCCCTGAACCTGCCTTCCGCTTCGCGCAATTTGTTTTGCGCATTTTTCCTGACGGTAATATCCTTTATAAATAATTGATAGCTGTTATCTGGCAGTTTTTTGCCATTTACTTCTGCAGGGAAAACCGTTCCATCACTTTTTTTGCATTCCATTTCAATAACCGGATCATGAGGGTTTCCAAAAAATTCCAGCTTATCAATGCTATTTTGTTCAGCCAGCAGTTCTGGCAAACCCATAGTTGAAAAAGTTGCCGCAGAATAGCCAAACATAGTACCGGCGCTGAGGTTCACACTGTCGATCCTGCCTTTCTCATCAAACAAAATAATCGCGTCTGTAGCCTGCTCAAAAAGCTGCTGGTATTTGTTCCTGCTTTCTGTTATTTTTTCTTTTGCCTGTTGGTTTATTAATACATTCTGGGCTACCAGCTTTTCTATCAGTGTTTCGTTTAAAGCATCCTGTTTATCAATTATTCTTTTAATAGCAAAACAACAGCCGTTTAAAATAAAGCACGCTACAAAAGCACGCATTCTGTACAATTGCGGAACATCCCTTTTTCCTGCACCTACCAGTTCGGTAACGCCAAAAAATTTAAACACTACATCACAAAAAACAATCAACAGGGTGGGCAATAATAAAATAACAATAAAATCTCTTTTGTTGGATGTGCCCAGGAGGTATGGCACCGCAGCGGCGCTTAACAGGAAAAGATACACGCTGGTAAACTCGGATGTGAGCAAATGCCCACCGTTTCTTAATCCGTGCATCGTATATAATCCTATAATAACAATGGGAGGCAACCAGCTTACAAAAAAAATGGCCAGCCGCATTTTTCCATAATAGTTACAGATTACCGGTATTAATGCGAATGCAATGGCTATTAAAAAATCAGTACTCTCCCTATTGTTGATATTGGAACCGGACACGGTTACAGAGATGATAAAGCGGATAATGATGATCAGCAGTAAACCGGTAATAGTAATGAGCCCGAAATAATTTATAATCTTTGAGCTCCGGTTATGCTTTCGCCTCGAGTCAAATTCAAGATCAATGTCTGGCTCATGTAACATACTGCTCATTTAAATTTTCACAAGAAGGATACTACAAATATAGAGGTGTAATGCGAAAGCACAATCCTGTCCTGCAAAGCAAAGCAGAATAGCACTTCTTTACCTTTGTGATAAGTAGATTATCTTATGCATTTAACAAACTATCATATAGAAAATGAGCCCTACAGCGGATTTTGAAGAACGTGTTCAAATCCTGCATGGTTCTATCATGCGCAGCAGATTGCCAGGTTATGAAAGTGTATTACCCGCTGGCGATTAGTTTTTATTGAAACGCAAATTTGAAAGTTCCTGAAAAAGTATGTCGCTCCGAATTGCGGCAGCTTGCCTGGGACCTTGCATTTTCGTAAAAAACGCCATGGAAACTTCCAGTGGTAATTTCACCCCTTTTAGTACCCCATGAAGTATATTCAATGGTCATCCCTTCTGTTTTTTGCGGATTATTCTGAAAGCACGAGCCTTTTGTGCGGGCAAAATTGGCATCTGCAGTATAATAAGAAAAGTTATCAGGATCACTAAAAGCACCTGCACGATTTCTTATAGATATGCTGGCTACACCGTTATCAGGATCTTCGCCACTTGCTTTATATGTACCAACTCCTGTTGCTCCCTTTATGAGCAATTGAAAAAAAATGCCTTCTGTTTTTGTATCGTCTGCATTATATGAAGATATAGCCATCATCATTCCGCCCTGGCTTATTGAAAAGCCGCCACCGCGCTTATCTCCATTGGGCCCTATTGAAACCACATCACCTACGTTGCCGTATCTGCCCATTGCTACTCCATCTATAGTAAGGTCAATATAATTAGTATGATCTTTAATGTTCTTAACCAAAGTATCATGATTACCAAAACCAGCTATGCCAAACAAGGCGATAACAAACAACAAATGAGGCAAGTATTTCATAATTGATTTATTTAGTAGATTTCTTTAAATAATAAGAGCCGTATATAGTTTCAAAAAAGATCAGTCCTCTTTTATTCTATGGTTGCTATTTTCTACAATAATACTTTTCAACTCTTCCTATTAAGACTGCTTTCAAATCATTTTGCCAGCAGCGATTCTAATTTCTTAAAATCTAAAGCCTGTTCAAAATTTGTAAATGCTTTTTGAGTAACTGCATCATTCGTTTGTGCCCGTATTTCAACACAAATAAATTGAGGTGCGACTTTCGATAAGTTTGTTTTCAGGTACGCTGTATTAATGGTGACTAAAAAATCTCTGTGAATTTTTTCGTTTACCAGTTTCTGTAATGCAGCGCCATCTTCATAAAAATTAGAAACGAGATCAACAAAAGCAGGTTTATTGAGGTCGTCAGCAGAAGCTGTTTTTAAAAACTCTTTTATAATTTCTATACTTTTTTTATATGACGCTGAACTAAAATTATTTCCCTGTACAAGAGCTTTACTTCCTTCCAGGTAGCCTTGATACCCTGCATCATTTACATCCTTTGCCTGCTTTGCTGTAATACCTGCCGTGGGTTCAATACCTTCCTTTTTTATCCAGGCTTCTTTAGTTAGAATAGTAGTGGAAGCGCTCTGCTTATTTATTTCCGCAATTTCTGTTGTTATATTGTTGATGGATAATTCCAATGCCTGCCTGATAGTAACCGGAATGAAAAATGGAATCCCTTTTTTAGTAATTAAAAAATAGTCAGCATCCTTCGTCTTAAAGTAGAATGGTAAATCATATTTATCAGACGGGCTGCCTTGTTTTAATTCATATACCTGCGACCCTGATATTTTATTTGGTATGAACACCTGTTTGTCATTTCTATAAGTTTCTACTTCAGATTGTTTACTGATAAAATGCAATGAATTCAAATCAAAATGAATAACCAGTCCGGATTCGCTTATCTCATGCAGTTTTTTTTTCTTTGGAGCATCCCATCACCTGCATGTACATTTGAATGGTAGTAGTAGTTAAACCATCTGGTGTAGCGCCAAAACCTCCTGTAGATTCCCAACTACCGTGCAACGCCTGCCACGTACCCTTTAATCCCTTGGTACTTTTTAATGCGGGTTCTACTACAGACGTAAAAATAGTTGTTATGTATTTATCCTGTTCCGATGTTATCTTCCAACTGGCAGTATATGATTTAGCATAAACAGTTGGCGCGTCTTTAATTGTTGGCGCGTCGCATTGTGCGGATAATTGTATTGTAGATACGATTGCTACTATTATTAAGACTACCTTTTTCACCTGCGGCTTTTATTTTGTTGTTCAATCTGGAGTATTGAATTTACTTTTAAACTGTACAAATAGTAATAATAACACATTTGATTATATATTGTTACCAATAGCAATCCAGAGATTTTCTCTTTTATGGATATCTCCACTATTGCCTATAGTTTAAGTATTTTATTTCGACGTGTTGAGCCGTCTCGAAGAATAAAGCCTTCTAAACTCCTTTGTGCACCTCCGTGTCTCCGTGCCTTCGTGGTTCCAATAAAAAAATTGCTTCTCCCGCGTTGAGCGAAAGAAGCAATTCTATAAAAAGAAAATGTTGACTATTATTTTACACCATTGCTGGATACACCATTTCCATTTGCGCTGTGGCTCTTCTGTGCAATAGCACTTACTTCTGACTGTTCCATTTTGTTTTCTTTGTATGCAGGTACATCATTGTAATATTGCTCCGGCATTACATTACTTCTTTCATTGGCTAAAAATCCTACTCTTAAAAAAGCAGACTCGTGCCTCCTGATTATTTCCTGCAGTCTTTGCGCAGCCCTGTACGCATTTATCTTTCCAAAGTCATAATCGTTTTTCAACTCCTGTAATTCTATTTTATACATAATACCTGATGATGACCTGCGGGCAAAATCAAAGGTCTTATCTAACAATACCACTAAGCCGGGGATCCCTGCTATGATAGCCAGCCAGATATTATTTACAAAAATTTTCTGTCCAGACGCTACCATAATGGCTGACGCAAAACTCGCGATAATAGAAACCCACAATATAATGTGAGCTAAACTGGAATCCCGTGAAATGTCTTTAACGCGTTTTTTTAATTCTTTCTGAATCTCCAGTTCAAGAGATTGGGTGGCTTTATTTGTGTCCATAGAAACTATATTTATTGCTTTTGAAATTTTATTAGATAACATGAGTGAATACAATTTTTATTGGGCATAAAAACTCCAATGCCTGATGCCGGTATTTAAATAACATTAATTGCTATAGTGTGTGCAGACAAGGGTTCCAGGGTACATCAGAAGAATATTCAGATTGGATGTGGTAAAAGTAGAAAGTTCCTGCGAATAAAAAATAAGCTTGTTATCATTTTTCGCAGGTATACGTCAGAAATTATCACTTGGTAATTATTCGCTTTGATACTTGTATTCAACAAACAGTAAAGGGGTTTTCAAATGCATACATATCCTATGTAAAAGACAAATGAAATCTGATATTTGAATCTCACTAATATTCAATTCAGTGCATTTTTTTAGTAAGCAAGAAAGGCTGTTAAGAAATAATGAAACCTAAATTTTGTTCAATTGTTCATTAACCCAATCAAGGTTGTTCTGATACATAGTGTTACCCGGAACTTTTATAACCAGCTCCTCCCATATTTTTTTTGCTTCTGTATGATGGCTTTTCTTTTCTTCATTCTCAAACATTTCTCCAAGCTTGGAATGTGCAACTGCCAAACAATTTTGATATTCAACATTGCCTGGATCACTTTTGAATAAAGATTCGAAGCCATTAAACTCCTCGTTATAATATTTGAGCGCTTCCTCCATTTCTCCTTTTTCTTTATACACATCTCCGAGCCTTTCGCAGGATACTGCTAACTCATTTGTATATTCAGCATTCTGAGGATTGCTTTCCCACAAAGATCTCCTTATATCATGAAAGGCTTTATAAGAAGTAAATGTCTCTTCTGGTTTTTGTTCCGTTTTGTATACATCCCCCAATCTTTCATTAGCAATAGCAAGATTGATTTTGTATTCAATATTGGCAGGATTTAAGTCTGACAGGTATTTGCTGATCTGCTGGTATTCTGTATAGCAAACCAGGGCTTCTTTCATTTTACCATCTGCCTTATACACACCGCCCAACCGTTCATTGGCAATAGCCATGTTATTTCTATATACTATATTCTGTGGATTGCTTTCTGACAGTGCTGTGCTGAGTTGATGGTATTGTTTATAACAGTCAATGGCTTCTGTTGTTTTTCCTTGCCCAGTATATATATCGCCTAATCTTTCATACGATACGGCAAACCCGTTTTTGTATTCAACATTCTCAGGGTTATTTTCCGAAAGAGATTTTCTGAGCTGGTGATAGGTTATATAATATGTAAGCGCTTCGGTCTATCACTCCCTGTGCCTTGTATAAACTGCCCAGTCTTTCATTGGATATAGCCAGGTTATTTTTGTACTCAATATTATTTGGACTGCTTTCTGATAATAACTTACTGATCTGGTAATATTCTTTATAGCAACTCAAGGCATCGTCTATTTTTCCATCTTCCTTATAAATAGTACCAAGCCTTTCATTGGCTATAGCAAAATTATTTTTGAACCTCACATTCTGAGGGTTATTTTCCGACAGGGTTTTACTGAGATGATGATACTCTTTATAAGATTTAATCACGTCTCCCATTTTCCCCTGATCTTTATATACATCACCTAACCTTATGTAAGCAATGGCCAGTCCATTTTTATATTCAACATTTTCCGGGTTGCTTTCCGAGAGCGATTTGGTGATCTTAAAATCTTCATTATAACACCTGAGCGCTTCTTCCATTTTTCCACCTTCCTTGTATACATCACCCAATCTTTCATAGGCAATAGCCAACCCGTTTTTGTAATCGATATTATCAGGATTGTTTTCCGAAAGCCATTTTGTAATCTTGAAATCTTCATTATAACAGGTAAGCGCTTCTTCCATTTTTCCTTGTTCCTTATATATATCTCCTAATTTTTCATAGGAAATAGCAAGTCCATTTTTATACTCAACATTCTGGGGATTACTTTCCGACAAGGCTTTCCTGATCTGGTGATAGGTTGTATAGCATGCCAACGCCTCTTCCATTCTCCCTTCTGCCCTGTAAAAACCACCTAATCTTTCATTGGCTATACCGAAATTATTCCTGTATGAAATATTCTGTGGGTTGCTGTCCGATAAAAATTTGCTGATCTCATGATATTCCTTATAACAATTCAGTGCTTCTTCGGTTTTACCTTCTGTTTTATAAATACTGCCTAACCTTTCATTTGCTATAGCGAAATTGTTTCTGTAGGTAATATTCTGTGGATTTTCTTCAGAAAGAGATTGACAAATCTGGTGATATGCTTTATAGCAATCGAGCGCTTCTTTTGTTTTTCCTTGTTCCCTGTAAATATCACCAAGCTTTTCATAAGATATTCCCAGTCCGTTTTTATATTCAACATTTTCCGGGTTATTTTCTGCCAATGATTTGCTTACTTCATAATATTCCTTATAACAATTCAACGCCTCTTCTGTTTTTCCAATAGCCCTGTTTATTGTGCCCATTCTTTCTATACAGATAGAAGCATTCCTGTCTGAACCCAGTGTTAAAAAAATATCTTTTGATTTCTGAAGCAACATCATTGCATCACTGAAATTACCAGATTCCACTATCCTGTCTGCAAGATTTAATTCCAGCAAACCTATACTAAAGGTGCTGGCATCCAGGTTGTGAATAAGAGACAATCCTAATTCAAAAAACGAAGAAGCTTTGGTAGTATCTGCATCCTCAAAAAAAATATTCATACTGGATACCAGTATATTGCAATTTTCTCCATTTGCGCCCAGTTTTTCCCTGCATATACCCTGGATGATCTGGTGGCATTTAAAGTTGTTGCCATTCCGCATTAACCAGCCTTTTTTTGAAAGACCATTTAACCCATTATCAAAACCATCTTTATCTTCTTCGTAAAATCCAAAAAACTCGCACAAATAATCAAAGCTTATTTCAGCAACAGGTAGTACGGAAAAATACCGCATGAATTGCTGTTCCGTTTCATTGAGCATTAATGGATCATACAAGCCCATCACAAATTCTGTAACCTGCTTATCTGTTTCCTGTTGCTGCGTTTGTTTGGCAATAACAACTTTGTTCAACGATTTTAAACCCTGTGCTTTTAAATTTGATAATATAGCAGCAGTACTGTTAATAATATTGCTTTCCTGTCCAAACTTTGCAAGCAGTTCAATTAAAAAAGTATGCCCCCCGATATAATTATATATGGCAGCAAACGACCCTTCATCAAATGCCTCATCATTGTATCGTTTAAATAATTCAGTAGCTGCTTCTATCGACATTACCTGCAGCTCTAACAAATTATTTTTATAATTATAATTATTGCACCGCGTTGTGACCAGGCATTTCCATCCGGGTTGATATTTTTTCCATGCCGTAATAAAATTCTTTATATCCTGCTCGTCGTTGGCATTGTCAATAAGCAATAAATTTTTACCAGACACCTGCTTCAGGCACTGCATCAAAAAAGCAATATCTTTTTCGCGGTCATCATCTGCACTGTACTCAAATGG
This sequence comes from Agriterribacter sp., assembly GCA_047600465.1. GTDB lineage: Bacteria > Bacteroidota > Bacteroidia > Chitinophagales > Chitinophagaceae > Agriterribacter. The sequence goes on along the minus strand of JASGKU010000001.1, from coordinate 880,666 downwards.
CACAGCCGGGTTTCGTTGAAAACTGTTGAAAAGATTGCTGAAAATGTTTTCGGTAACATTTACCCAGGCAATATGATCGTAGGCGTTGGAATATGCTTCTTTTTTGCCATAAGCTACCGCTACCGCGGTTTTACCCATACCGCCTATACCTGATAAAAGAAGCGGTATATCTACTTCATTTATTTTTTTATGCAGTTGATCAAGCAATTGGTCCCTGCCAAAAAAACTGTCTTTTTCAAAATAAGGATAATCAGCAGCATTCAGGTAACGGTCACTTTGAGGAGCAACAGCTGAGGGCTTGGGAGCAGCAGGTTTGCGATTTGTTATCGCCTCCTCGGTTTTGGTGATAAAGTCCTTTACATACCTGTCGAGATTCACATTGGCGATAAGGTTACCATCTTTTTGATTGAACCGAACTAAGTCGGCAAATGTAAAATCTTCATTAGGCGCTTCTCCATACCTGTCGCCCCGTGGCTTGAAGAGCTGGCGTGCTGCAAGCTCATCCCATGCGGTAAATTCGCATGGTGACAGCAGGAACGGAGCCAATAGTGTTTGAGGAAACTTATGGATCAATAGCCCGAATTCTTTGGCCTTAATGTAATCAGACGCCAGGAAACCATCGCTGATACATAGTATCGCCATATCGCATGTGGTAAGCTTTTCTTGTATACTATCATCCCAAAGACTACCGATCATTATCTGGGCATCATCCCACACATCATATTCAAATTGCTGCCTTACTTTTAATTGTGTAGTAAGTACTTTCTTAAACACTTTAAAATAAGGTTCATCGTCGTGTGCGTAAGAAATAAAAACTTTGATTAATTGTTTAGGCATTGTGCAGCATATTAATTGCAAAGCAGTTATATGCCAAATCTACATATATTAGAGGAGGAATACAAGTTCTTCTGCTGCAACATAACTGCTCATTTTAATACTTGCCTTATTTGCTGCACCAGTAAATCAGCCCATTCTTTATACATTTTTCCGGAAGGATGTAAATGGTCGTTGGCAATGAGCGAAGCATCGTTCAACGCTTCTCTGGAAACAGGTGTAATATCAGTATAATTAACGCCAAGCTCATTTGCAACCCTGTAATTAATGCTGTTGAAAAGATCAATTTCTTTGCGGATCTGTGCTGTGTCGTCAATCATACCAAAAGGCGTAACGCTGTAATCGGGAATAGACAAAACAAAAACATGATTGTTCCTGTTGCCTGTGAGTGCTATTGCCTTTTGTGCAAGGCTGGTAAACCTTTCATTATACCCCGTAGTATCGTGCAGATGGTGTTGATCGTTTACGCCTATCAGTAAGGTAACTATATCAAATGCCCCCTGCGGATTTTGTTGAGCAATGGCTTCCTGCAAGTCGGTTGTTGTCCAGCCCGTGGTGGCAATATATTGTACGTCATTTATTTGCTTGCCGACAGCATTTAACATTCCCCGGGTTTGTGCCGGAAACCGTTCATTTTCTGCCACCCCTTGCCCAATGGTATAGGAATCGCCTAAGGCAAGAAAACTGTAATGATTGTGATCCTGATAATTATCTATTGACGATGATGGCTGCCCGTTATCCTTCTTACAAGCATAGGCAGATACCAGTGTAACAAACGCTGTAATAAAATGCAGTGGCAATGTTTTAAGGGGCATATTTAAATATACGACGAAGGGATTGTTTTAGGTTTCTGTGCTGAAGGAATTATCAATCTAATTGCACTGCCGATGAGCTATTTTCTTAATTCTCAACTTTCAATTGTTTCGTAGGATCTATTACCAGCCACAACAATCCGCCCGCTATCATTACGGCGCCTACTAAAAACAGCGGATGATTAAAATTGTGGGTGGCGTCTGCTATTTTGCCAAACAAAAGCGACATGATGAATGCGCCCATCTGTCCGAAAAAGTTCATAGCGCCGGTAACTGTGCCGGTATTGTTGCGTCCAATATCAGCGCATGCAGCGTAAGATACCATTACGCCAAAAGCAAAACAACCATTGGCTGCTATAAGACATATAACGGAAAGCATATTTTGTGGAACGATGGCAGCCAGGAAAATCAACAACCCGCAGGAACATAAACCTGTAAGTCCTACAAAGCGACGACCAAATTTTAATCCTTTTTTCTTTGGCAACCAATCGCCAATATATCCGCCTGCCAGGAATCCACTTATACCAATGGTAAATAAAATGAACGTAATAATTTTCATGTCGTTTTCAGAAAACTGTCTTCCTTCCTGCAGGTACAGCGGCATCCACGCTACAAAAAAATAATTGCTCCATTGAGCGCAGAAATACATCAGCATCAAAGCCCACAAAGTGCGGTTGCGAAAAATAATTTTCCATGAAACAAGGTGTTGCTGTGATGAGAAACGGCAATTGCTTTCTATCAACTGCAATTCCCCGTCTGAAATATTTTTTATTTGCCTGGGAAAATCACGGAACCACTTATAACAAACCCAAACCCATATCAGCCCTATTACTGCATTCACATAAAAAGGCATGCGCCAACCATAATGCACTGCCAAAGGAACAATAATAAGGGGAGCTACAGCCGATCCTATCTGCGAGCCAATACCAACCCATGTAAGCGAACGACCGGTTTCCTGGGCAGGGAACCATCTTGAAACTACCAATAACGCATTAGGATAAGTGCCGGATTCTCCTATCCCAAAAAGAAAGCGGATCACGAGTAACATTACCAAACCACTAACCATTCCCGTTAGTGCAGTACAAAGCGACCAGAATAAAACGATGCGTATAAAAACAGCCCGCGGTCCAATACGATCGCCCAACATTCCGGATGGAATTTCAAACAAGGCATATGCCAACGTAAAAGCGGCCAGCACCCAACCAAATTGCTCATTGTTCAAACCCAGGTCGGTCTTTAATCTTATGCCAACGAGAGAAATACAGATACGATCGAGATAAGTAAGCGTAGTTAAAGAACATAGCAGTATTAAAACCCTATAGCGATATGGCATGCTGTATTAGTATGTACAGGTATTGTAAGCAAATATTAATTGCGCCAATTAAGATACAGTATTCCGGGAATTAAATGAGCCCTATTAATGTCAGTTCCACCAGGCAGATGAACTATTTGGAGAAAGCAGTATGGCTGTATCAAAATAAACATAAGATAGATTTTGATACTGATTATTCCTGTAGTACGACAGAAGTGATACCATACCACAAAAATCTATGTACAGGCAACCTGTATTGCAACTGTAATAAATAAAACAACGACTATAATTTAGAAAGAGCAATGATTTTATAATCCCTCTTTTGTGCTAAGCCTTTAACCGAATAACCCTGTAATAACACCATGAATACACCTCTTACATCTGTTGAAACAGAAATTGTGAGCCTGCTGAAAGATAAAATAAATACTACCGGCGTTTTTGGCGAGATGATGAAAATGGTTTTTTATGCCGATGAACCTACAATGACCAGGCAATTACTGGCTGAAATTAAATCACAGGCCTATACCGCGCCGGAGGCCACTGCCAAAGTTGTTGGTTACAAAACATTTTTACTGGTTAGCAATCTTTAAATAATAAATACTGCAACTTCATAAACAGGTAAGACTGTTCGTACTACTCACTCCAATAATTATAAGTATCTGATTATGGTCTGACCCGCTACGCTGGGTACCGACCACAACCCGGTCGGTACGCGTAGCGTCAGACCCCCAAAGCCCCAACGGAAGCTGACCATAAAAGTTATCAACCAAAACCAGATCGCATAAGATAAACCGTTACATTTACGATCCATTTTTTTACTGGTTTATTTTTAATGATTACTTCATCTCTATACATAACATATATCGAATCGCCGGTAGGTATATTGGAAATAAAAGCGGATAATGAAGCGGTGCATGCCATACTATTTGTAAATGCGTGGAAGGGGCCGAAACTTGATACCATATCTATTCAAAAAAATGAAACAGAAAATATTCCGGCGCAACAATGCATTGCACAACTGAAGGAATATTTTGAAGGAAGGAGAAAGGATTTTGATTTTCCTTATAACCAGGAAGGAACAGGCTTTCAATTAAAAGTATGGAATGAGCTAAACAATATTCCTTTTGGAAAAACCATTTCATATCTTGAATTATCAAAACGCATTGGTGATACAAAAGCTATCCGTGCAGTAGGAACCACCAATGGAAAAAATCAATTGTCTATCGTTGTACCTTGTCACAGGGTTATCGGCAGTAATGGAAATCTTGTAGGATATGGCGGTGATCTGTGGCGAAAGAAATGGTTGCTCGATCATGAAGCAAAGTATGCTAATGGTGTACAAACATTGGGAGGATGGTGAGAAGAAGCTAGCGGCTATCAGCGGTCAGCTTTCAGCTATTAAAAAAGAAATTCATTTCTATTGTTTCACGCAGAGCACGCAAAGAAGCAGCGATGCAAAGGAATACAAAAGGAGTTTAACCAAACATATCTTTGTGCGTCTTTGTGCCACTGTGTCTTCGTGGTTCAAAATCAAAAATCAACAAATCAAAAATCAGCAATTTCTTTTATGACTTCTTCTAAAAAAGCTGCCTTAGGATTTATTTTTATCACGCTTCTTATTGATACAATTGGTTTTGGAATTATCATCCCGGTAATGCCTAAGTTAATTGAACAAATGATTCACGGTAACCTCAGCGATGCATCGCGATGGGGCGGTTGGCTTACATTTGCTTTTGCCATTATGCAATTTCTGTTCGCACCGGTATTAGGAAATTTAAGTGATGCTTATGGACGTAGACCGGTATTGCTGTTTTCATTATTTGGTTTTGGAATAGATTATTTATTGCTGGCAATAGCACCAAACATCGGCTGGTTATTTGTAGGCAGAATAATTGCGGGTATAACAGGTGCAAGTTTCACTACTGCCACCGCTTATATTGCAGACATCAGCTCGCATGAAGAAAGGGCTAAAAATTTTGGTATGATAGGCGCTGCCTTCGGTATGGGCTTTATTATAGGACCAGTAATAGGTGGCCTGCTGGGAAGCCTGGGGCCACGAGTTCCATTTATTGCAGCCGCCATTCTTTCCCTGCTCAATTGTATATATGGTTATTTCGTGTTGCCCGAATCGTTAGATAAAGATCACAGGCGTCCCTTTGAATTAAAACGTGCCAATCCTATGGGATCAGTAATGCAACTAAAAAAGTATCCTTCCTTAGGTGGATTGATCATTGCTTTGATACTGGTTTACATTTCTGCTCATTCGGTTCAAAGTACCTGGGCATTTTTTAATATGGAAAAATTTAAGTGGGATGAAAAAATGGTAGGCATTTCATTAGGTGTGGTGGGATTGCTTATCGGCATCGTGCAGGGTGGTCTTATCCGTATTGTAAATCCTAAGCTCGGTAATGAAAAGAGTATTTACGTAGGTTTCGCATTATATACCATCGGGTTAATACTGTTTGCTTTCGCATCGCAAACCTGGATGATGTTTGCTTTTTTAGTACCATACTGTTTAGGAGGAATAGGTGGGCCTGCGTTGCAGGCGGTTATTTCAAGCCATGTGCCGCCTAATGAACAAGGTGAGCTGCAGGGAGGCTTAACCAGCATCATGAGTTTAACAACCATTATCGGCCCTCCTATTATGACTAACCTTTTTGCTTATTTTACAGGCAAGTCAGCTCCCGTTTACTTTCCCGGCGCACCTTTTTTATTAGGCGCTATTCTTATGCTTGCCAGTACCATCCTGGCTTACCGCATGTTCAGGGCAGAAAAAAACAGCGGCATTGTATCTTCTGAAAAAGCCAGTACAGTTTGAGTATAAAATGGTGCAACTAAGCTCTTTAGAGCATCACATACATAAAACCTAACGACCGATAAATAATTAAACATGAAGCCCATAGTTCAGATATCTTTAGATCTTACCAATATAGACGAAGCATTAGAAACAGCGGCGTTGGCCATGCGTGCCGGTGTTGATTGGCTGGAAGCAGGTACGCCACTTATTCTTGCGGAAGGATTGCATGGTGTAAAAAAACTCAGGGAAGCTTTTCCCGGAATACCTATTGTGGCAGATTTAAAAACCATGGATGGTGGTTACCTTGAAGCAGAGATGATGGCAAAGGCAGGTGCCACACATGTAGTGGTAATGGCACGTGCACACGAAGAAACATTGAAATGTGTGGTACAGGCAGGAAAAGATTTTGGGGCTAAGGTAATGGGCGATAATTTGGGTTGCCCCGATATGGTGGCAGGTGCTAAATGGCTGGAAGATTTGGGATGCGATTATGTAATTCACCATATAGGATATGACGAAAGAAGGGGAATAGCTGCACAGGGCAAACGCATGCCAAGTCCTTTAGATCAACTCAAGGAGGTGGTTCAGGCGGTGAAGGTTCCCGTGCAGGCAGTAGGCGGACTAACATTGGAACAGGCTATCCGTTGCCCCGAGTATGGCGCACCGTTAGTGGTATTAGGCGCTCCGCTTACTATTGATGCAGATGCATTTAAAACCGCCAATGGCGACCTTGAAAGTTCATTAAGGCTCATTTGCGAAAAAGTGCATGCGTATGACGTACCGGCATTTTAGATTTGAAAGGCTTTCGGCTGTCAGCCATCAGCTCTCTTAAATCAGAAATCTCAAATCAACAATCATAAATCAATAATAAATCTCAAATCAATATATGAAATCAGCAGCGGTTGTAAATTATGCCCCGGAAAAAGGATCTGTTGAAATACGCGAAATAGAAAAGCCAGCAATAGGTGATGAAGATGTACTATTGGAAGTAGTTAATGTAGGCGTTTGTGGCAGCGATCTTCACCAATGGACTGCAGACCATAGCTGGCCAGTAAACTATCCCGTAGTGCTGGGTCATGAATTTGGCGGACATATAGTAGCATTGGGTAGCCGTGTAACCGGTTGGAAAGAAGGAGATCGCGTGGTAAGTGAAACGGCGGCAGTAATCAGCCCTAATAATCCAATGACAAGAAGTGGTTTATATAACCTTGACCCAACCCGCAAAGGCTTTGGTTATGGTGTAAATGGAGCTATGACGAAATACGTACGCGTACCTGCGCGTTGCCTGCATAAAGTGCCCGATCAACTGGCCTTTGAACAGGCTTGTCTTACAGAGCCTTGCTGTGTGGCGTTTAATGCAGTGGTTGAAAATGCAAGATTAAAACCCGGTGACCGTGTAATTGTATTAGGTCCTGGTACTATAGGCATATTGTGCGCTGCTATGGCAAGACTTTGTGGCGCTGAAGTAGCTATTGTAGGATTGGAAGCAGACAAACACAGAATTGAAATAGCCAAACAATACGGCTGCGAAGGAATTATTGGAGACGCAATGCCCTGGGCAACCGAACGGGATGGGTTAGGCGCAGATTGTGTTATTGACGCCGCAGGCGCAAGCATCACTTTAAAAATGGCATTACAGTTGGTGCGCCCCAAAGGTGTTATTTCAAAAGTGGGTTGGGGACCACAACCATTAAATTTTTCGCTTGATCCAATGGTGCAAAAAAATGTAACATTACAGGGAAGCTTCAGCCATAACTGGCCTATATGGGAAAGAGTGATTGCATTACTGGCAAGCGGGCAGTTAGATGTAAAACCCATCATCGGTGGCGTTTCGCCTGTAACAGAATGGCACGAAGCATTTGAAAAAATGCACAAGGGAGAAGTGGTAAAGAGTGTTTTGAAACCAGTATAAACATTTGAAATTTCAAATTTTAAATTTCAAATTGAATATAATGCGTTTAAAAGATAAAGTCATCATCGTAACCGGTAGTTGCACAGGCATTGGTAAAGCCATTGCTATACGCTGTGTAGCAGAAGGAGCCAATGTTGTAATACATGGTTTGGAAAAAGACTGGGGAGAAGAAGTGGTTTCATCGCTTGGAAAAGAAAAAGCCATACTGCATATAGAAGACATCAGCAATGAGGGCGCTCCTCAACGTTTGGTTGATCTTGCCATCAACACTTTTGGTAAACTGGATGCGATTGTAAATAATGCGGCCATCGTTGCTTCTTCCAATATTCACACAACTGATTTAGCGCTGCTTCGCAAAATAATAGAGATCAATACTATTGCGCCATATGCTTTAATAAAAGCTGCTTTGCCGCATCTTCGTGCGCAAAGAGGTTCGGTGCTTAACATCGGATCTGTAAATGCGTATAGCGGAGAGCCTAATCTTTTTGCCTACAGTGTATCAAAAGGGGCGTTAATGACACTTACACAAAACCTTGGCGATACATTATTTCGTGAAGAAGGCATCCGTGTAAATCAAATTAATCCGGGATGGGTATTAACCGAAAATGAGACTATCCGTAAACGTGAGCATGGATTAGCGGAAGACTGGTACAAAGACTTACCTAATGTATATGCACCATCAGGGCGTATCATTTGGCCCGCCGAAATAGCCGCCGCTGCTATATTCTGGCTCTCTGATGAATCTGGTCCTGTAAGCGGACAGGTAATGAATCTTGAACAATATCCTTTTATTGGCCGCAATCCACCAAAGGATACCACTACTATTCATAAGTAAAAAGCTGTAGGGTTCACGGTTCAACCATCATCTTTTTAAACAAAATTTTTGATGTTTGAATTTCCTGAAAGAAAAACTCATAACTTAGAAATTCGTACGCCTTACAAAACCGACTTTGATTTCATTTATTATTTCTTAGCTTAGCCATAATGCGTTTTCACTTATTCCGCCAAAACATACACGGTGAAAAGAAACTGCTGCAACTCATTTCCCAGGCTGATGAACCAGCCTTTGAGATTTTGTTCAATACCCATAAAAATGATGTATATAACGTAGCGCATAAGTTCACTCAATGCGATATATCATCTGAAGAAATTGTTCAGGAAGCTTTTATGATCATCTGGCAAAGACGCGAAAAGCTTACTGACATTGATAACTTCAGTGCTTATCTTATTACCATCACCAAGCACCTGGTATATAAATCGCTCAAAGAAAAAGCGAGAAAAAGCAACACAGACGTGGCCGGTGAAAATGCAACAGTTACCCGGAATGCAGAAGCGCTTATGTTGGAAAAAGAATATGAACATATCTTACAAAAAGCGGTGAACCGTTTACCACAGCAGCAGCAAAAAGTATATTTGCTGGTAAAAGAAAATGGTTTAAAAAGAGATGAAGTAGCCGATATGCTGAAAGTAGCTCCAGACACTGTTAAGTTTCACCTGGCACAAGCCATGAAAAGCATACGGGCCTATTGTTCTATGCATTTAGGTGCCAACTTTTTTTGATCATAAATGTTCTTCTTTCGCTTTGCTAATTTTTTTTCTTTTCTACCTACCCATTTTTTTATAAAAAGACTCTATGTAGTATATAGTCTTATTTATGCCCAAATTCCGCCTGGAATACCTATTTGCCCTCTATTTACAAGGAAAAATAACGCCTGAAGAAAACAGGGAATTAATGCAGCTTGTTGCCAATGCCGACAATGAAGATGAAATAATGGATATTATTGAAGATGTTGCCGAACGGATAACCGCTGAAAAAAAAATAAATGACGAAGCATCTGATAAAATATTAAAAACCATCTTACAAAAAAAGCCGGTTGAAGAGATTGCTGTATTAAAAAGAAGATCTTATTTCTGGGTGAGCATTGCAGCTTCCTGGGTTTTGATTATTGGCTTATTTGGAATATGGTTTAAAATGAACCATACTAAAAAAAACCAACCTGCGCCAGTTAGTCACCAGGCTGCAACAATAAATCCGGGTAGCAACAAAGCGCTGTTAACACTGGATGACGGTAGCATTATTAACCTCAATGAGTCAAGTGACAAAAAATTAGGAACAAACAGCAATATAACAGTTGAAGAGAAGGATGGGATTTTGATATATAAAAACACATCGGGCAAAGAAAAAACTTCCACATATAATAAACTTACCACTCCAAGAGGCGGACAATACCAGGTATTGTTGCCGGATGGAACAAAAGTGTGGCTGAATGCGGCTTCATCCATCAGGTATCCGGTAGCTTTTTCAGACAGTGGCAGAGTGGTTGATTTAACCGGGGAAGCTTTTTTTAAAGTACAAAAGTTGTACAAAAAAGATAAAACAAACAGGGTTCCATTCCGGATTAATGTAAAATCTTCTACAGGAGATAATGCCGTTATTGAAGTGTTGGGAACATCCTTCAATGTAAGTGCGTACGAAAACGAAAACATGTTTAAGGTTACATTAAAACATGGCATAGTTAAAGTTGAAAAAGGAAATGAAGCCCAATTATTAAAACCAGGAGAACAGGTGGAGGTCTTTAATGATAATCATATCAGCCTGGTAAAAAACGCAGACCTCGAGCAGGCGATGGCATGGAAGAACGGATATTTTTTATTTGAGAATGATGATATCAAAAGTATTATGAAACAGATCAGCCGTTGGTACGATGTGGAAGTTGTATATACAGGTCTATACCCCACAGCCAGGTTTGATGGCAAGATCAGCCGCAATGCTGATATTTCTGAAATATTGAAAATATTAAAATTAAGCGGGTTACAATTTTCAGTCTCTTACAAAACCATAATAGTTCAATAACCATATTACTCACCCAAAAAACGAAATCGTAAAGCAGAAAAAATCAACTAAACACTAACGATTTGCCTACCAGATAATAAAAATGTATTTGGTAAAAAAAAGCCAGCGATGTTGGAGCATCACTGGCTAAGGGGCAAAAATTTGTCTGTGCACCAAACAATTTTTATCACCCAATTCACAAAATTATGAATTTTTCCGCCAGGCACAAGCTTATGTTATGTGCTCCTAAAAACCTTTCAAAATTGTTTTTGATCATGAAATTAGTCATTGCACTGCTTTTGTACTTTACAGTTCAGGTTCATGCAGAAAGCTTTGCACAAAAAATTACTATAGTCAAAAAAAACGTTCAGCTTGCCGACATATTGAAAAGCATTGAAGAGCAATCAGATTACTTGTTTTTTTACAATCATCAATTAATCAACAATGCGGGCACTTTAGATGTAGCGCTGAAAAATGTATCGGTTGAAGAAGCTTTAGCAGTTTGTTTAAAAGCAAAGCAACTCAGTTATTCCATCGTAAATAACACCATAGTAATTCAGCCAAAAAACGGTGAGCCTGTTGTTTCTTCAGAACCAACCATGAACGAAATTCCTCCGGTAGAAATACGGGGACGGATAGTTGATAAAAACGGCAACCCATTGGAAGGGGTATCGGTAACCGTTAGTGGCACCACCCGTGGTACCACCACCGATAAGGATGGCCGCTTCAGTATATCTGTTAATTCGGGCGATAAAGCAAAACTCGTTATTTCAAATGTTGGATTTAAAACACAAACAGTTGATGCCAAAAATAACATCACCATTTCGCTGGAAGATGCTATTGAAGGCTTGAATGATATAATAGTAGTAGGATATGGTACCCAGAAAAAAAGTGACCTCGTAGGTTCTGTTGCACAAATCAAAGCTGATAAACTTGTTGACAGACCCATTGCCAACGTTGGAAATGGTTTGCAGGGAAAAATTACTGGTGTTCAGGTAGTGAACCAGGGCTCCGGCGTTCCGGGTGGTAAACCTATGATCAGGATCCGTGGTACAAACTCTATCAATACCAGCAGCGATCCGCTTTTTGTGGTGGATGGAATTATTGGTGTAGCTAATGCATTATCTACTTTAAATCCTGAAGACATCGTGTCAATGGAAGTATTGAAAGATGCTTCAGCCACCGCTATTTACGGAGCTCGTGGTGCTAACGGTGTAATCATGATCTCTACCAAAAGAGGCGTAAACGGTAAAACGCAGGTTGATTATAGTGGTAGCATTTCCCGGAATGTATTGCAACGCCATTTATATGCTATGGATGCAGATCAATTGATGTATGTATACGAGCAGGCTATGGCTAATGGTGATAAATATGGAACAATTAACCGTGCAAAAGATTTTCGCGGACAATATGCCTCGGGTCTTTCTTATTCAGAAATGCCCTGGTTGTTTGAAAAAGTTGAGAAAGGAGGTTATATTTTAGACCTGGTTGGTAAAGATGGTAACTACTACAAACCCATCTACAATACCAACTGGGAAGATCTTGCTTTTAAATCATCTACCAATAACAATCATCACATTGACATCAGAGGCGGAAGTGAAAACGCCAAATACTCCGCATCCTTAGGCTATACAGATCAGCGTGGTTTAATGACACAATCGTGGTTTAAACGATACAGCGGCAGAATTACAGGAGATGTAAAAATTACCAAATGGCTGGATATGAGTACCAATATCTCTTATGCCCGCAGCCAGGAAACCAATGATGATGGTATTACCAGGTCAACGGCAGAGGTATGGAGTATTCTTCCTGTGCAATACCCTAATGATCCTAATATCGGCATTTATGCCAACAGATGGGGTACTAACTCCGACTTTAACGTGGGTGAACAATGGTACAATATCGTTTTCCGCAGAGCACAGATCCACGGTGTTACCAACCGCGATCAAACTACAGGAAGCATTGCATTGAATGCCAGGATCACTCCAGACCTCAGTCTTAAAACTGATTTCTCGGTTGATTACAATGGGTACAAGTACAATAACTACAGTGGTAAATTATATGGCGGAAACGGAACCGCTACCATTAATACTGCCAGCACATTTTATTGGCAGAATCAGTATTACCTGAACTACGATAAAAAAATAGCCGACGCGCATAAGATCAATGCTATGCTGGGTTTATCGTGGACACAATTTAACTGGGAGAATCTTAATACATCTAACTCCGTATTCTTTTCCAACTTTTATGAATGGCATAATATAGGTGCAGGCGCTCAAACCCGCCCAGCCCCTGCCAGCGATGATGGAAAGAGCTCACTGAACTCCTATTTTGCAAGAGTAAATTATACTTATAAAAATAAATACCTGTTGACTGCTACGGGTCGTATAGATGGTTCTTCCAAATTTGGTGCTAACAACAAATACGGTTTCTTTCCATCTGCGGGTGTAGCCTGGAGAGTATCCCAGGAAAATTTCCTGAAAGATGTCAGCGCAATCAGCGAATTAAAATTGAGAGCCAGCGCGGGTAAAACCGGTAACCAGGAAATTGGTAGCTATGTATCCCAAACATATGTGGGTGTAGGTAGTGTGGTATTGGGCAATTCTTCGCAAACAGGTATATATCCAAGTACAATGGGTAACCCCGATTTGAAATGGGAATCAACCACACAATACGACGGAGGCTTAGAGCTGGGCTTGTTTAATGGAAGATTAAACCTTGCAATAGATTACTATTATAAAGTAACCAAAGACATGTTGCTGGATGTGCCTTTACCACGCTCTACCACTACCGGTACAGCTAAAATGAACTATGGCTCTGTTGAAAATAAAGGCTGGGAATTCGCGGTGAACGCAGCAATTATAGATGGTGCAAACTTTAAGTGGAATACCGATATTTCTGTAAGTCTTAATCAGAATAAAATATTAGCCTTAGGTCCAACAGGTGCGCCCATATATGTGCAATCCGGTGCGGGCAACGGTACTTCTATTCTTAAAGTGGGAGAACCTATCGGATCTTTCTTTGGTCTTACAAGACTTGGCACCTATAGTACAGAAGAAGCTTCGCTTGCTGCACGTTATGGCATGTTGCCTGGCGACCTGAAATTCCTCGACAGGAACAATGACGGTAAGATTGACCTCTTTTCTGATGGCGGTATCATTGGTCACTCATTCCCCAAAGTATTGGCCGGCTTTAATAATAGTTTTAAATACAAAAGATTTGATGCCAGCATCAACATCCAGATTGTAACCGGCGTAAACAAAGCATTTGTACATGAATCTGCAGAAGACAGGCAGTTAGTATCTGGCGGGTTAAACAGTACGCTGCAGGCATGGAGACCCGATCATCAAAATTCCATGATCGCACAGATGCGACCAGGTAATGGTGGTGCTTACTACCAGTCTTATCCTGATACACATATGATCAGTGATGCTTCTTTTGTAAGAGGTGGTTCTGCAACTATCGGTTATTCGTTCCCGGTACAAAGATGGAAATTACAAAAAGTAAGAGCATATATCTCTGCCGCTAATTTCTTCCTGATTACAAATGTGGAAGGTTACGATCCTGAAGGAAGCTCTTTGGATAAACAATATGCACTGGTGCCCAACGTGGATAAATACCAGTATCCCAATCCTTCTATTTACAGCTTTGGTGTAAATGTTAGTTTCTAATTCTTAAAGCGCATTATCATGTATTCAAATAAAAGAATCGTTCAGTTTTTTAAATGTGTAGCAATACTTACCCTTGTTATAATAATGACAGGGAGCTGCAAAAAATTTCTGCAGGAAACGCCTACCGGCAACATGACAGATCAAACGGTTTTTACCACAGCCCAGGAAGGTACCGCATTGATTGTGGGAACTTACCGTTCATTACAAACGTGGACAGGCGGTGCAGATGATTGGGGTAATTATCTTCCTGCTACATTGGAGTATCCTACCGGTAAAGCATACACGTCGGATACGCACGTTCAGATCTGGAAATTTCAAACCAACCAGATCTCGGGCGATATGTTGGGCGATTTCAACAACCAATGGAACAACTGGTACCAGGGTGTGAGAGATTGCAATTTTTCTATCGCTAAACTTCCCGGCATTACAGAATGGAGCGATGCTGACATTCAAAGTGCATTGGCAGAAGTAAGAACACTCAGGGCTTGGTATTACTACTGCCTGGTTCGTTACTTTGGTGATGTTCCCTTAACTACAACGGTAGTAACCACGCTTGATAGCGTACAGTTGCCCCGCACTTCCTTGAAGCAGATTTATGACGAAGTAATTATTCCTGATCTTGAATTTGCAGTTAGCAGCCCACTGGCTGATGCCCGCTCAAGCAATGGAAGAGTTACCAAACATGTGGCACGTGCAATACTCGCCGACGTATACCTTACCTGCGCAGGTTACCCTTACCAGGAAATAGCTGCTGCTCCAGATAAAAACTGGTGTGTGGAAGGTTCATGGTCTGCAACTGCATATCCTGTAAATTCAACTTCAGCCAAAGACTTTCTTAAAAAAGCACAAACCAATTTAAATGTATTGTATGGTGCATATACGTTAGGCTCGTATGATGATCTTCACGATCCGGCAAAGAATAACAGCGGTGAAGCTATTTTCCAGGCGCAATATGCGAGCGGAGTTACCAACAATAGTATTATACCTGCGGCATTGCCAGGCTTGAGCCATGTTTCTATGTTTGGCGATGAGTACGGCACTTTTATTCCAAGTCAGCAATATTTCAATTCTTACAATCCTGTAGACAAGCGTATACAGGACAGGCAGATGTTTTATTTCTCTGATACAAGATCTACCAAGTATGATCCTTCACAAGGTCCTGCAGAAAAATTCAACATGCCTTACCTGTACAAATTTTATGATCAGACTGCTATCAAAGTAACCGGTCAATCAGGCCTAAACTGGAGTTTTTACAGGTATGCTGATATACTGTTACTGCTTACTGAAGTAAACTGGACACTCAGAAGCCTGGGAGAGACAGTAAGTGATGATGATATCATTAAAGGAATTAACCTGGTTAGAGAAAGAGCTATGTTGCCTGCTTACAGAGCTACAGATATCAACCTTCTTACTATTATGAGCGAACGCGCTTATGAATTGGTTTTTGAAAACAAAATGTTATGGGATCAACGCCGTACACGCATGTGCCTTGTGGATGGTGACGGACAGTTTGCAGGTATAGAATCATTTGTTGGTCATCGCCCCGGCGATTTCAGCTTTGAGTTTGGACCCATGAATCTGCTCTCTCCTATTTCGGGTACTGAAATCATTAATAATGCGCAGTGTATGCAAAACTTTGGTTACCTGCCAAAACAAGCTGGTCAGTAATAAAAATTGAGTATCTATAATTATCATACAATGAAGACATACATAAAAAATTTAATCATAATAATTTCGGTTGCTTCATTATGGAGTTGCACCAAGCAACCCTATTATGAAATACCAACAAACGAAAACGGGGAAGTTGTTATAACCGGTGTTGCCAAAACAACATCTGCGGGAATTACCTCGCTTGATGATGGATTTACTGTTACATCTCACCTGCCCAACGCCAAAGAAGGAGATGTAATGAAGATAGAATTGTTACAGCTTCAAACTCCCTCAGGCGGAGGTGCAAAACAATTATTGCCAATGGCAGGCACACAAAAAGAAGTAACACTGGGCAGTGATTTAAATGCTACGGTAAGCTACTCAAGAACAGAAGCCAATCTTGCTGCAGTTGGAGATTATGTAACTGTTACATTCGCTGGAAAAACTGATGCAGCTACTTTCAGGGTAAATCTTACTCAGGCAACCGTTGTATCTAATCCAAAATACAACAGCAAAGATGTAGATATTATCAGGGATGCCGGCACTGCCAGCTTTACAGTATCGGTTACTCCGGCTGCAGGCGCATATGCAGGCGATGTAATAGTAAAAAGAAAAAATGGAACCAATGATGCATGGCAGAATGTAGGCACATTTGGTGCCGGCGATATGATTGATATATCAGGCGATGACTTTGCTGTGGGTAAAGACACTATGTTTTACTCTTTCTCTGCCACCCAGGATGGATATACCGACGAAGTATTAAAAACAGTTGTAGCGAGCAATCCTTATTTTTTCCTGAAAAAAACCGGGGCACTTAAGTCAGATGCATCTGCTGATGGCTTTAATTTATTGACCGGCGCCGCAGTAGCTTCAGGCAATGCAAATGCAGTAATAACATTAGGTGCAAACCTTGCAATATCGCAAGGGGCTGCATGGGCTACCGGTGGCAAAGGGATTTCATTTGTTGCTTCCACCCTTGCTACCTACAATCTCAACAGCGTTACTACTGCCAAAACAGAATTTAATGCCGGCGCCCCGGTTACAAGCATTGATCCATCAACCGGTGCAGGAGTGTTTGTATTTAAACTCGTAAACGGGGGGGCTGCATCTGATGTAATATACGGTATGCTTAAAGTAACCAAACTCACGCCTGGAACATCAGCGGAGTTTGAATACAGGATCGGGAATTTATACGCCCATTATAATGTGATACAATAAGCAACATACATAATTTGCTATAGGTTCTGTAACCAGGCAGGTTGAACATTGTATCTTACACACAATAAACCATTAAGGAATTAGGGAAATTAAGGAATCAGTTAATTAATCTTAATTTCTTAATGGTTCTCATAAATTAATACCCTTACCTTGAGTAGGCTTATAAATCATTCATCTCTTTAGAAAAATCTCTTTCAATTTTGATTGCTTAAAAAATCGTACGTATGTCAGAAAAGAAAAACAAATCACGCAGGAATTTTATTAAAAGTACGGCTATGGGCGCTGCCGGATTTATGATAGTTCCACGCAATGTATTAGGCAAAGGTTTTTTGGCGCCAAGCGATAAGCTGATTATAGCCGGTGTGGGTGCCGGTGGTAAAGGGCGTTCTGATCTTGCCAATTTTTATGAAAGTGGAAAAGCGGAAATTGGATTTTTATGTGATGTAGATGATAGAATGTCGGAAGAGTCGCGCAAAAAATTCCCCAAAGCAAAGTATTACAAAGATTGGCGTGAAATGTTTGATAAAGAAGCAAAATCGTTCGATGCTGTTTCTGTATCAACGCCTGATCATACCCATGCAGTAGTAGCGATGGCTGCTATGCGCAGAAAAAAACATGTGTATGTGCAAAAGCCATTAACGCATGATATAGCCGAAGCCCGTGCGCTCACAGAAGCGGCTGATCAATTTAAAGTAGTAACGCAAATGGGTAACCAGGGATCTTCGGGTGATGGCGTGCGCCAGATGCAGGAATGGTTTGATGCTGGTATTATTGGAGATGTTAGCACTGTATACATATTTACCAACAGACCTATATGGCCGCAAGGCATTCCATGGCCTACAGCAAGACCAGCCGTTCCAAAAGAACTGGATTGGGATCTGTGGTTGGGCACTGCTCCTCAAAAAGATTATGTAGATAACCTGATACCAGGTAGCTGGCGTGGTTGGTGGGATTATGGTACCGGCGCCCTTGGCGATTTGGGTTGCCACCTGATGGAAGCACCTTTCAGAATACTCGGTTTGCAATATGCGCTGGATGTGCAGGCATCTGTAACCAGCGTATTTACTGCTTTTGGCAAGCGCGGTTATTTCCCCGATAGTTTTCCTCCATCAAGTCATGCAACACTTACTTTCCCTAAAACAGATAAAACAAAGGGAGAAGTAATTATGCACTGGATGGATGGTGGTATAAAACCTGAGCGCCCGGCCGAATTGGGTGCCGATGAAGTATTTGGAGATGGTAACAGCGGTATTTTATTTGTGGGTACTAAAGGGAAAATGATGGCGAGTGAATACGCTGCCAACCCTCGCTTACTCCCGCTCTCAAGAAACCAGGAAGTAAAAGTTCCGCAAACTATAAAACGTGTACCCGGTAGTGCAGACGGTCACTATGCACAATGGGTAGAAGGCTGTATAGCCGGTTACGGCAATATGGAACTGAGCTCTCCATTTAAAAAAGCAGGTCCGCTCACAGAAGCCATACTCATGGCAAACCTGGGCATAAGAGCTGCCGATACACCGAAGCCAAGAGCGAATGGTAAAGGCAACGATTATCCCGGAGCCAATATGAAACTGCTGTGGGATTATAAAAACATGCGGGTTACCAACCTGGAAGAAGTAAACAGGTTTGTAAAACGGGAGTATCGCAAAGGCTGGACACTGGACTTTTAAAATATATTGAGACCGCAAATTGATTTTTTGCGGTCTTTTCTTTTACCTTTCACTTTAAATTATAATCGTGAAAAAAAATATCTTATTTTTTGCAGCAGTAGTATTGCTCGCCGCATGCAACAGTCAGAAAAAAGCAGGAGCCAGCAGTAGCAGCAATGCCAATAGTAGCAATAATGGCGAATGGGTCAGCTTGTTTGATGGTAAATCTTTAGACGGCTGGAAAGAAAGCGAAGGTCCATCTTTTAGTATTGAAAATGGTGCTATCAAGGTTGCGGGCAAACGTTCTCATCTGTATTATGATGGTGCTGTAAATAACCATGTTTTTAAAAACTTTGAGGTTAAGGCGCAGGTTATGACAAAGCCAGGTTCTAATTCAGGTTTTTATTTTCATACCGCTTTCCAACCCAAAGGATTTCCTGATAAAGGCTTTGAAGTGCAGGTAAACAATTCACATACCGATTGGAAAAGAACAGCAGGCTTGTACGACATTAAAGACACCTCTGCTACTTTTGTGAAAGATGATGAGTGGTTTGAACTATATATTAAGGTAGAAGGCAAACATGTTGTTACAAAAATCAATGGACAAACCATTACTGATTGGACAGAGCCAGAGGGTGCGAAGCCTCCCGAAGGTCATCCGGCACGTTTGATATCAAGCGGAACGTTTGCTATCCAGGCGCATGACCCAAAAAGCATTGTATACTTTAAAGACATTATGGTAAAGCCATTGCCATAGTTGTATTCGAAAAAAATACTGGAAGAGGCTGTCAGTAAAGACAGCCTCTTTTTATTTTAGCGAACGACTGAACCACCAATACACGGGGACACAAAGGTTCACGAAGAGTTTTGCCTCATCCTCTTATCCTTCTCCTGATGGAGAAGGACGGTACAGCATAACTGAAACAAGCTGTTAGTTCTACCCCATCTATATTGATTAAATATTCAGCAAAATTATAGTCGTTGATGAAATAGCAGACTGTTTGAAAAGCTAGGGGTTGTGTGCAGGTCTCCTCTCCTTCGGAGAGGCCGGGAGAGGCTCTCTCTTTCGTATCTTGCACTATCATGCTACAGCTCCCCATATATCTTGATAATAATGCCACTACGCCCGTAGACCCCGAAGTATTGAAAGCTATGCTACCATTTTTTACCCATCATTTTGGGAATGCTGCCAGTCGCAATCATGCATTTGGCTGGGCTGCAGAAGAAGCCGTGAAACAGGCTCGGGAGCAGGTGGCGGCTTTGATCAACGCGGAGGCTGAAGAAATTGTTTTCACATCCGGTGCTACTGAGGCGATCAATCTTGCTATTAAAGGCACAATAGAATTATACCCGGGAGAAAGCACGCATATCATCACCTGCGCTACAGAACATAAAGCAGTGTTGGATACCTGTAAACGCCTTGAAAAATCAGGTGTTGCTGTAACTTATCTACCGGTTGATAAAGGAGGACTTATTAATATAGATGCATTAAAAGCTGCCATACAAAAAAATACAGTACTCATCAGCGTTATGTATGCCAATAATGAAACCGGTGTAATACAACCCATCGGTGAAATAGGAAGTATTGCTAAACAACACGGCATTGTATTTTTTTCAGATGCTACACAGGCTGTTGGTAAAATTCCTGTTGACGTACAACAAGACGGCATAGACATGCTATGCTTATCGGCACATAAAATATATGGACCCAAAGGAACCGGAGCATTATATATCCGCAGAAAAAATCCCCGCATTCGGTTGATAGCCCAAATGGATGGTGGCGGTCATGAAAGAGGTGTGCGTAGCGGGACATTGAACGTGCCAGGAATTGTAGGTCTTGGTAAGTCATGCGCATTATGTACAACGCAAATGGAAACAGCAGCAACAGGCATTGCTGTTTTAAGAGATCAACTGCAGCAAGCGTTATTACAATTAGGAGAATGCGTGGTGAACGGAGATATAGCACACCGGCTGCCGAACGTTACCAATATTTCTTTCGCCAATATTAAAACCGACAGGCTTTTATCCGAAATATCAAACACGATAGCAGTATCCTCTGGTTCAGCATGCACATCAGCTAATCCAGAACCATCGTATGTATTAAAAGCAATGGGTGTTGAGGATATTTTGGCAAAAAATTCAATCCGGTTTGGTTTAGGCCGGTTTACAACGGCTGATGAAATACAATATACCATCAACGAAGTAACCCGCATCATAAAAGAAATGCGGCTGTAATAGGTATAAGAAGAATTACTTCAGTGCTTCCGCTCTTTCAAAAAAACTTTTACGCATTAATTGAGTTTCTACTTCTTCTATAGCCTGCATGAGGTTATGTTTTGTGTTTGTAAATTCCGTTATCGCTGCTATCATTACCTGCCATACGGGTTGCATTTTTGTTATCAATGCCATGCCTTTATCCGTAAGCTGCAGTAAACGTTTCCGCTCATCGGTTTTATGTTTTTTTGACTTTATTAATTTTTCCTTCTCTAACTCTTTAAGCAAGCTTATAGTAGAAGGATGTGTATACCCGATTTCAGTTGCTAATTCCACTACACTCAAAAGTGGCTTCAGGTGTAAAGTGTATACCACCGGAAACCACTTAGGCTCAAACTCAATGCCATGTGATTTATATATTTGAAATCCATCTTTACGCAGTTGATCACTTAGCCGTTGCAAGCGCGTTGCGATAGCTAAAATCCCCGATTCATTAATTACATTCATGCGTTATTTTTTAATGCTAAATGATAAAATACGTTATCAGCAGACATCAAAGGAAAGTATACCGGCAGGTGTAAACGTTCTATACGCTCAAAGCCATTACGCTCGTAAAAACGCTGAGCGGCTTTAAGCACATCCACCGTGCCCAGGTACAAATCTTCGATATGTACACCCCGGCTATAATCAATAAGTATACTGAGCAATTGCTGTGCAATACCATATGCTTTGCCGCGATACTCTTTCTTCACAAACATTTTCCTTATTGCACCTGCCTGGTGCCCTATAGCAATCAACGCAATGGAACCAACCAGGTTTTCATCTATAAAAGCTCCCCAAAAACCACCTCCGCTTTGATGATATTTACTTTCAATATCCAGCAAATCGGGTTGATCTTCCAGGGTAATAGGCACGTTAAATTCTATGGTTTGGATGGGTAATATAAGGTCTACGATTTGTGGGCAGTATGCATTGTTCAACAACTTCAGTGTAACATTTTGCGACATTTTATTTCATTTATGTACAAAGATACGTAGTCAACTACATATATTTACATTTTCTTCCTTTTCAATTATTATCGTTGCATTCCGGCAATATATACCCGGCACACGGAGCCTTATTTAGTTTAATTTTTTCCGATAACCGGCAGTATCACCAATTTAAATCCAGTTTGTTATTCTTCCTGTTCACGTCTGCCATTCGCCAGGTTGGATCAATTTCAATAGATCTGATATTTGTTAGTTTCTGGTTTACTTCAAAAACATAAGTAGGATGCGTCCATTTCCATGGTTCATGTATGGAACGGGGAGTGTTATCTTCAGGCGGCTTATTTCCAAACATAATAAGTTGCGGTATATAAGCAATTTCTTTCGACCCGTCTTTATACTGCAATAATACATCTATCGGCATAGGCATTTGCCCGGCCATACGCAGTCGTATATTGGTCTTACCATTCACCTCCCACAAACTATCAATGGTGTAGTCAATAGTTTTGGTAGTATTCACCCAATACTCTTTATACCAATCCAGTTGTATACCACTAACCTTTTCGGCTATGCGCACAAAGTCGCCGGCATTGGGATGTTTAAAGCGCCATTGTTTATAGTATTCAAGTAAAGTTTTATCTCTTAAGGAATCACTGATAATATATCCTAACTGTGCAAGGAACACCGCACCCTTTGAATAAGCTGCCTGGCTATAAGCAAAGTTGGTATTAAAATGATCAGCATGGGTAGACAAAGGTTCTTCCAAACCACTTTGTGCAAGATTGAAATAACCTGCATAAGAATCATCCTGGTGCAGCGGAAGTGCGGGTGCTGCTGTTTTAACACCACTGGTTTTAGCAGCTTTCTGTTCTTTATAAAAATCAGAAACCAATCCTTCGGCATAACTGGTAAAGCCTTCGTCCATCCACGCGTATAATGATTCATTGGTGGCCATCATCATCTGGTACCAGCTATGCATCCACTCATGAAAAGCAGTACCAAGGCTGGGACCATTAATGAGTGTAGCCATCGGATATTCCATGCCACCATCACCACCATGTATAAACGAATATTGCTTGTAAGGATATTCTCCAAAATGTTTTTCTATAAAAGGCAATACAATTACTGCGGCATCAGCAACTTCCTTCCATGCATTATCATTTGCAGGATCGTTAGGTTTATATTTATATAGTACATGAATGACTGGTCCCCCGGGAACATTACGAGTAAGATGTTTAAATTCCGGATCGGCAGCCCATACAAAATCATGCACATTGGGCGCATTAAAATGCCAGGATAATGTATTGCCTGCAGGACGAACTACTTTTGCACCGGCAGCCTCATAGCCATATCCAATTTGATTGGCATTTTGTAGATAGCCACTGCCACCTATGATATAATTTTTGTCGAGCGTAATAGTAACATCATAATCTCCCCATACTCCATAAAACTCTCTTGCTACGTATGGTGTAGGATGCCAGCCTTCATAATCATACTCGCATAATTTGGGATACCACTGACTCATGGAATAACGCACGCCTGTTTTGGGATTGTCACGACCCGAGCGCCGTACCTGCAATGGTACCTGCGCCTCAAACTCCATATCAAAAACAACTTTTGATTTTGGCAAAATAGGTTTTGTTAATTTCACTTCCAGTATAGTTTCATATACCGTATAATCCTGCGCAACACCATTCATTTTTAGTGAAAGAATTTTTTGATATCCTATTTCATCAGGCTTCAGATTTAATATGCGATCCTTTACGCGGGCATCCCAATCGCCAACGGAATTTCCATCTCTTCCCTTAAACAAAATTTTTCCTAATTCGCGGCTTCGGCTATCCATCATACTGTTGGGCTGAAACGCATTCCAGTATAAGTGATAAAATACTTTATCCAATGTATCGGGAGAATTATTGGTATACTCTAATTTTTGCTTGCCTGTAAAACGGTTGGTCTGTACATCAAGATTGATGTCCATATTATATTTCACTCTTTGCTGCCAACGGTCTGGCTGCGAAAAAGCTGTTAATACGCTTCCTGTAAAAAGAATCAATAGAGACAACCTATACATTGGTTTCAGCATTTTATTATTAAAAATATCGCCAAAGGTAGGGAAGCGCGGTCTATGCGCCTATTCCTTTAAAACAACAGGTGAAAAGATAACAAGACTTTTGTCTTATTACCCTTTCACCTGTCTTTTGTGCACTATATATACTTATAAAGTGAGGTTATCTTTCAATAACTTTCCTTCCGCATTAAACAATAGTATCTTCTTTTGTACGGTGCTTTTAGCTACATGAATGCGATAGTTTACCTGGTCTTCAGGTAAATCAATACGATATACAGATTTGGTTTCCCAATCGGCATATTTACTTTTATCAAACCCATCTTTTACTGTTGAAGGCAGGTCACTTACCTGGAGTTCTTTTTCAGTGCTTTGCCATTCGCCTTTTTTATTAAAATGGGCTTCATATTTGTCTCCCTTCCATTCAAAAGCTGCGGCAAAATAACTGAGTTTATCTTTCCACTCTACATTCTTTGCGTCGGCATATTTTTCAGAAAATGCATTGGTAACTTCTGCGGGAATTTTTCTTAATTGTGCCTGGGCCTTAAACAGGAAGCTGGTAGATGCTATTAATACTGCGATAAAAAAAACCTTTTTCATACTTTTTGTTTTATGTATAATATGGAGATGCAATTTCGTGCCATGAAGCTGTATGGCGGATGTTAATTTGATAAAAAAATCTTAAAAGAAATTTTTAGGTGGTCTGACGCGATGTGTACCGACCACAGCGGAAGTGCTGACGCAAGCGTACAACCATCTATTCTTTCCCTTCAATTACAACTACTATTTCTCCTTTTACCGGTTTAGAGGAAAAATAATCACATACTTCCCGCAAAGTGCCCCGCTTGTTTTCTTCAAACATTTTGGTAAGCTCCCGGCTTACACAACATTGTCTTGCTTCACCAAAATATTGGATGCATTCCTGCAATGTTTTTACCAAACGCATGGGTGATTCATACAACACAATTGTTCTTTCTTCTTCCGCCATTTTTTTAAACCAGGTTTGGCGGCCTTTTTTTAGTGGAAGAAACCCTTCAAAACAAAAACGATTGATCGGCAATCCACTGTTCACCAACGCTGGTACAAAAGCGGTTGCTCCCGGCAAGCACTCCACACGGATATTATTTTTTACACATTCCCTAATTAACAAAAAAGCAGGGTCAGAAATACCTGGTGTACCTGCATCGGTTAATAAGGCCATTGTTTTACCAGATTGTAACTGCTCAGCAAGATGTGCAACAATTTTATGTTCATTGTGCTGATGATAAGGCGTGATTGGTTTTTGAATATTATAATGCTTCAGCAAAACCGAAGAAGTACGGGTGTCTTCTGCAAGAACCAGGTCTGCAGATTTCAAAACTTCTATTGCCCGGAAAGTAATATCTGCCAGGTTGCCAATAGGCGTAGGCACGATGTATAACATCGTAGCTGTACCTGCAGGCACTTTTTCATCCGCAATACTATGATCGCTCAACATGTAAGCGGTTTATAAATGAATGAAGATTGATTGAAGAATTATGCAGGTGTTACGCTGATCTCAAAATATTCCATTACCTGGTTGGCCAGCAATTTTCCGGATGCTTCTTCCGCTATTTTTTTTGCTTCACCTTCAGAAGCTGCATTTACCTGCAGGGTGATATGCTTGCCGATCCGCACGTCTTCAACACCCTTTAAACCAAGGTTACTTAATCCGCTCATTACCGCTTTTCCTTGTGGATCAAGCAGTTCTTTTAAAGGCATTACATTGATGTGAACAGCGTAGGTCATGATGCTATTTTATTTTTGAGCAGCAAAGATAAAAGAATGTAGGCTATAAAAATAAGTGGAATAGCCGCCCATTTAAACAATATCACCAATATAATTCCTACACCTGCCAGAATGAGTTTTGGTATATTGTTCTTTACCGTATAGTCTTTGAATTTCATACTAATGATGGGAATGTTAGATACCATCAGGAAACTCAATATAAATATCACAGCATACCAGATCCATTTATTTAAAAAAAGATCGGTTATAGAAGCTGTACTGCTCCAGAAAATAAGTGGAAACGATGCAACAACCAAACCAACCGCAGGTGTGGGCACACCAATAAATGAATAGGTTTGCCTGTCATCAATATTAAATTTTGCCAAACGCCATGCAGCCGCGCAGGGAAGAATCAATGCAGGAAGCAACCATGCGATGGAGGCATCTAATCCATCCTGCTGGCGGGCAACGGATAAACGAAGAAACTGGTAAATGATCATACCCGGCGCCACGCCAAAACTCACTACATCTGCCAATGAATCCAGTTCTTTACCCATAGCAGATTGTGCTTTAAATAAACGCGCCACAAAACCATCCAAAAAATCAACCACTGCAGCCAACCCTATACACAATGCTGCCATAAATATTTGTTCAGGCATGTTCATCATTTGTGTACCATCGGGTGTATTTACAAGACTTATACCCGTTTGCAACACCACAATAATAGCAATACATCCAAAAAACAAATTGAGCAAGGTAAAAATATTGGGGATTTGTTTCATCCTTTGTACAATTGAAAGTAAAAGATAAAATTATTTCTTCATCAGCGCTTCTATTTCTTCCACTGTTATCGGAATATTTTTCATAAGATCTTTATTGCCATTTTTAGTAATCCAGAAATTGTTTTCAATACGGATGCCCATCTGCTCTTCTTCAATGTAAATACCAGGCTCTATGGTAAACACCATTCCGGTCTGCACAGGTGTTGTACGCGGGTCAAGATCATGCACATCAATACCTAAGTGATGCGATATGCCATGATACAGGTATTTTCTATACGCACGGTTTTGTTTGTCTTCATTCTTTATGTCGTTCTTATTGAGCAAACCAATTTTTACAAATTGTTTGGTAGCTTCTTCTCCTACCCTATCAGTGTAATCCAACAACGTTATGCCTGGTTTTAAAATGGATGCCGCATACCGATGCAGGTGCAAACATGCGTTGTACACTTCTTTCTGTCGTTTGGTGAACTTACCATTCACCGGAACCGTGCGGGTAAGATCGGCACAATAACCTCCATATTCTGCACCAAAATCCATTAATATCAATTCACCATCTTTACATACTTCGTTATTAGATACATAATGCAGTGTGCGTGCCCTATCTCCGCTGGCGATAATAGATCCATATGCAGGACCAGTAGCCCTGTTGCGTAAAAATTCATGAAAAATTTCCGCTTCTATTTCATATTCCATCACACCCGGATGTATAAACGACAAGACTCTACGGAATGTTTTTTCGGTGATGTTCATCGCCTCCTGCATCACGTGTACTTCTGCTGCTGTTTTAACAGCCCTCAATGCTTTTAATACAGGCGCGCTTCTTTTATAATGATGTAATGGATAACGTTGCTTCATTTCCTCCGCATATCTATAATCCCGAACGGGCACAAGGTTTGACTTACGGTCGTTTTCATTGGTATTTAAATAAATGACCTCTGCTGCGTGTATCCATGGCTGTAATAGTCCATCCAGGCTGTCGAGCCACACTATCGTGCTGATACCGGATATAGCTTCCGCTTCCTTTGCGCGCAAGCGTTTCCCATCCCATTTTTCTTTCAGTTCATTTGGCCGAAGCAGTACCAATACTTCCCTGTATTTCTTTTCAATATTATCCGGGTAAAGAATAAGCATTGAATCTTCCTGCTCTATACCAGTAAGCCAATATAAATCGGCATTTTGCTTGAATTTATAAATGGCATCCCCGTTAGTAGGCAGCTCATCATTACTATTAAAAATAGCAATGGCGTTCTTTTCCATCTTTGCTGCAAATCTTTTCCTGTTCTGAATAAATATTTCGGGATTTAATGGAAGGTATTTCATACTACCGCTTTTGAACCATGTAATAATGGCGCAATATCTGTATAATATAGCGGCGGCAAAACAACGCCTATATTTTGTGAGGAAGCAGGGTTGAGAAGTCTGTTCCTGGTAATATTGTTCAGTCAAGATATTTTTCATCAAACTCAATTCCATTTTCCATCAACAGGCGCTTGAATTCATCATAAAAGTTTTCTTTTTGATGATGCTCCTTTTGTTTCTTAATGTAATTAACGATCATATCTTTTTCCCGGATGGAATAGGTAAAAGCGCCATAGCCAATCTGCCAGCCTACAAAGTCTGGAAATTTACCAGACGCTTTCATCCATATACTGCTGGCTGTTTTTATATCTTTTACATAATCGCTCAAACTTACAGAGGGATGAAGATCACTCATGATGTGAATATGATCCTCTGTACCATTAATTCGGTACAGCAGGCAATTCTTGTTCTTACTAATTCCCCAGATATACTTGTATAATGCTTGCTCATATTCGGGGTTGATGGTGGGTTTGCGGTACTTAGTGCCGAATACGATCTGGTAAAAGACCTGGCGATAGGATCCCATAAGTTGGTGCTTTTTAGGTTAAGTTTAATTGCCATCTTAAATGTATGCAATTACTTGATATAGCAATTAGCAAGTTCAACTCCTTCGGAGTTGGTATAGCCTTTTTGTTAACCACCGGATGCACCGGTGGTTATTGTGGTTAAAGCCCTTTGGGCTTCGGCTGTTGAAAGTCCGTAGGACTTCAACTCTTCATAACTCCGGGTGCAGCCCGGAGGATCTCATGCAATAATCCAGGTGCAGCCTCAAGATAAGCTGCCGCAACCACAAGTGAAAAGTCCGTAGGACTTCAACTCCTCGTAACTCCGGGTGTAGCCCGGAGGATCTCATGCAATAATCCGGATGCAGCCTCAAGATAAGCTGCCGCAACCCAAGTGAAAAGTCTGAAGAACTTCAACTCCTCGTAACTCCGGGTGTAGCCCGGAGGCTCACATGCAATAATCCGGATGCGGCGCGGAGGAGAGGAGAGATACATACATCATATCTGCTATACATCACCAACCCCTAATAAGCCCCTCAAATAAATTACCGCTACCTAATTACAAAAGAAGTTCTACTTTTATTATTGCTTTTGTATGAAAAGTCAGTCTTCATATGCCAACGATCAGCAACTGCTTGCAGCTTCAAAGGAAGGAGATGAGAACGCTTTTCGCTTATTATTCGAAAAGTATTGGAACGATTTATTTACCATAGCTTACAAGAGACTTCATTCGCCCGAAGATGCGAAAGATATACTACAGGATGTTTTTCTTTCTTTGTGGAGTAACATTGAAAACATTACAATAGACGAATCTTTAGGCGGGTATTTATATACTGCGCTTCGCAATAAGATTTTTAATCATTTTGAAAAGCAGCAGGTGAGGCTGCAAAATCTTATGCGGCAAAAAATTAATCCTGTTGAAGCAGAAGAAACAATATGGAGCAGCTTCTGCACAAAAGAATTGCAACAGTTTATTGCTTTGCAGGTAGCCAACATGCCAGAGAAAATGCGCCAGATATATCTCCTAAGTAAAGAAGAACGGCTAACCAATGCAGAGATCGCGGCATTGCTTGATCTATCTACCCAAACAGTAAAAAATCAGTTGCATAATGCGCTGGGCAGGCTAAGAAAAAGTCTTGCCGACAGTCATTTTTCTTTCTTGTTAATTATTCCTTCCTTACTTACACTCAGATAATTTTTCTTTTGGTATAGTACTACTCTCCTGTTGACCTGTTGTTGTAATAAAACACAGTGGAAACACAACAACTGGAAGAACTTATTAAGAAGTATAATGCGGGGCTATGTACCGAAGCCGAAAAGAAGTGGTTGGAAGATTGGTATCAAACTTTTGAATGGAATAAATCCAAAAATATACCGGCAACGGAATTACAAAGACTTAAAAACGAAGCCTGGACGGCTATTCTATCACAAAAAAATACTGCTGCAACTAACACACTTTACAAGATTGACGCTGATAAAAAAATGTTCCGCATACGCTGGTGGTATTATGCAGCCGCAGTGCTCATCATCGTAAGCTTAACAACTTTATTAAAAACAACTACAGTTAAACAAACTACGCCTGTTGTTGCTACCGTAGAAAAGCCCGTTATTAAAGATATACCAGCCGGAACAAGTAAAGCCATCCTTGTGCTTGGAGATGGGTCTTCAGTAGCATTAGATTCAGCCGCAGTAAGCCAGTTAAAAGAAGGAGATGGAACGGTGATTGACAAACAATACGGCAAGCTGGTTTATAATCATCCAGCAAATGCTACAAGCCCTGTTTTATACAACACATTGCGGATTCCCCGGGGTGCAGAATATCAACTGGTATTACCGGATGGCAGTAAAGTATGGATGAATGCGGCATCATCTCTCAAATTTCCTACACGATTCACAGGTACAGAACGTAAAGTTTTCTTGTCGGGTGAAGCATATTTTGAAGTTGCCAAAAATGCAAAAAAGCCATTTAAAGTAAGTACAGACGAAGGAATAGAAGTGGAAGTATTAGGAACACATTTTAATGTGAAAGCTTACGAAGATGAAAATGATGTAAAAACCACCCTTACAGAAGGAAAAGTAAAAATAAGAAAAGATGAAAATACGGTAACGCTGGCTCCTTCGCAACAAGGTTTATGGAAAAAGAAAGCACAAAATCTTACCGTGAAGGAAGTAGATGCAGAAAAAGAAATTGCCTGGAAGAATGGCATCATTGAATTCAATGATGACGAACTCCCTTACATCATGCGACAACTTTCACGGTGGTATGATGTGGACATTAGTTTTGAAGGCGCTATACCCAAAGGAAGTTATAATGGTGCTATTCCACGCAAGGCAACACTTTCTGAAGTAATGCAGATACTGAAAGTAGCTGGCGTAAAATACTGGCTTGATAATAAAAAACTGATAGTGACCGGAGGCTAGTGTTTATAGCTATACTATTATAAATGTGGCTTTACCTTGGTTTGTCTGTAAAAAAAGGGAACGCTGGAACGCTCCCTCTTAAAAGTTCAGGCAAAACAAGTAAACATAAATTGACGTAACGCTTATTGTTTAACCAAAAACTTCAACAAAACTATGCAATTTAACCATGCCCACAAGTGGGGGAAACGACTGCTTCCACATGTGCAAATTCTGAAGGTTATGAAATTAACTGCCATTTTTTTATTAGCCTTCTGCCTTCAAACCAGTGCAACGGGCTTTGCTCAAAATGTTACCCTTTCAGTCAAAAATTCTTCGCTGGAAAGAGTATTGAAAGAGATCCGCAAGCAAACAGGTTACAGTTTTTTTTATAAAACAGAACTGTTACGGAACGCTCCTAAAATAAATTTATCTGTAACCAATGCGGAGCTAAAACAAACACTGGACCTTTGCTTCACTGATCTTCCTGTTGAGTATGCTATCATTGCAAAAACAGTTGTGATCTCGCCTAAAAAAGAAAAAGAACCTATTACTCAGCCGGAAACAAAGCCTGTAAACATTGTATTGCAGGGTGTTGTTGTAAACAGTGCAGGAGAACCATTGTCTGGCGCATCTGTAAGATTAAAAGGAGACAACATAGGAACTTCTACCGATGCCAACGGAAGATTCAGTTTAAATACTTCTGCAACCCGGGGAACATTAATTATTTCTTTTGTAGGATACGCTTCGCAGGAGATTGCTTTTAATGGCAATGCAGATATTAAAGTGACAATGATTCAGCAGGATACCAAAGTAGATGAAGTAGTAGTAATTGGTTACGGCTCTGTAAAAAAATCTGATGTTACTGGATCAGTATCATCCGTATCTTCCGAAAAACTTACACAGGTAAAAGCAGTGTCAAATATTGCGCAGGCATTGCAAGGCCAAGCAGCCGGTGTGCAGGTAAACCAGGGATCGGGGCAGCCGGGCGAAGGAATGAAAATACAGATACGGGGAACCAATTCCATCGGAGCCAGTAATGCACCTTTGTATGTTGTTGACGGCTTTCCATTATCTGGTTTAACAGCTTCGTTAAATCCTAATGATATTGCCAGCGTAGATGTGTTGAAAGATGCCTCTGCAACAGCGATCTATGGTTCAAGGGGAGCGAATGGCGTTATCATCATCACCACCAAAAAAGGCAAATCGGGAAAAATAAAAGTTACGTACGATGGCTATTATGGTGTACAAACCTTAAGAAAGAAAATCGATCTTATCAATGCATCTGAATTTGCTCAACTGCAAAATGAAGTAGCAACGAATGATAATACCGCATTACCATGGACATCTGCACAAATTGATTCTTTAAAAGGAAAAGGTTACGACTGGCAGGATATGGTATACAAAGCCGCACCTGTGCAGGATCATAATCTTGCATTCAGTGGAGGAAACGACAACACAAAATATTATGCATCCTTCGGTTATTTTGACCAGGATGGTATTATCCAGAACTCCAATTACCGCAGGTTGTCTTTCAGAATAAATCTGGATCAGAAAATAACGAGCAAGCTTACACTAACAACCGCTTTGGGTTTGCAACAAGAAAGATATTTCCAGGCAAACTATGTAAATGCTGACTATGGTGGTGTTCCGTTTCAAACAATGGTGATGCCAGCCACGCAAGGTGTATATGATGCAGGTGGAAACTATACTATTTTTTCCGGCGTAACCTGGGGACAAACCAATCCCGTGGGAATGGCTAAAGAACAATGGAATCCTGCTAACAGTATCCGTATTATTGGTAATGCAGCTTTCACATACGAGATTATCAATGGACTTAAATTGAGATCGAGTGTGGGTATTGATGCCAACTACGGAAAAAACGATTCGTACAATCCTCCCACCATTACTTTTGGTCAGCCAGGTGGTGTAGCATCAAAGTCATATAATAACAGGTCATCTTTTGTAAATGAAAATACGCTGGATTACTTAACACATTTTGGCTTACATAATCTTAATGTATTAGCAGGCATCACCTACCAGGCTGACCAATCAGAAAACCTGAACAGCGGCTCTGCATCAGGATTTATCAGCACTATTTATCAGAATAATAATATTCAGTCTGCCACCAACCAGGCACGACCCTCAACAGGTTATAGCGATAATAAGCTTGCATCCTATATCGGCAGAATAAACTATAATTATAACGGAAAATATTTTGCTACACTAACAGGCAGGTATGATGGCTCTTCTGTATTTGGCGATAACCATAAGTTCGCTTTCTTCCCTTCTGCCGCCGTTGCATGGAAAATCTCTGAAGAAGATTTTCTCAAGAACAACCAGCTCATTACCGATTTAAAATTAAGAGCAAGTTATGGCTCCTCCGGTAACCAGGCAATTGTGCCTTACCAAACATTGCCCGGTATTGGAAATACGAATGTGGTTTTTAATAACCAATACACCACAGGCAACTATCTTAGTTCTCTCGATAATAGAGATTTAAAATGGGAAACCACTACTGTATTTGATGTTGGCTTCGACCTGGGATTGTGGCACAACAGGGTGCAGATTACTGCAGATTATTACAACAAGAAAACAAATGATCTATTGCTGAGTGTTACATTGCCGCCTTCTTCTGGCTTTGGAGCAGCCACACAAAATGTGGGGGCTGTACAGAACAGGGGTTTTGAGTTTCAAATCAATTCAAGAAATATAGAAGGCAAGAATTTTACCTGGTCTTCTACCCTGACGTTCTCCAAAAACAATAATAAAATTCTTGACTTAGGAAAAGATGCACTCGGTGGTCAGATCATTTATAAAGAAGTAGCTGCAGGAGGCAACTGGTTTCCTATGCTTATTGGGAAACCGATGAGCCAGTTATATGGACAAACAGTAACAGGCGTGTATCAAACAGATGAAGAAGCAGTAAAGAATGGAGAGCCACAGAAAAAAGCAGGTGAGTATAAATTCCTGGATTATAATAAAGATGGTGTAGTAAATGACGATGATAAACATGTGCTTACCAACATGAATCCAAAATTCACATTCGGTTTCAACAATACACTTACTTATAAAAACTTCGACCTATCCCTGTTATTTGTTGGTTCTGTTGGAAATGATATAGTAAATGAGTTCAGGAAATATAATTTAACGGTAAACGGTAACTGGACAGTAACACAGGAAACATTCGACCACAGGTGGAAAGGCCCCGGAACAAGCAATACCATTGATAAACCTTCGGCGCTCAGCATGCAGTATACAAGGGATTATGCCAACAGCCTGTGGGTGGAGGATGGTTCATATATTAAGCTAAGGGATATAACGCTCGGCTATACCATACCGGTAGCAGTTACAAATCGTATCAAGATATCATCCGTAAGGTTATACGTGAGTGCACAGAATTATGTCACCATTACTAAGTACTCCGGTTATGATCCTGAAATATCATGGGCGGCTTCTATTGTAAACGGATGGGACAGGGGAAATTATCCTTCCATGAAATCAATTACAGGTGGTATTAAAGTCAATTTCTAATTATTAAATTATTGCAATAATGAAAAAGCATATTTTATTTATAATAGGTATAGCCGTGCTGCTTATTGCAGAAACGGGTTGTAAAAAATGGCTGGAAGAAGACCCCAAAACTTTTATTGCGCCAGACGCATTCTTTACCAATGCCGGGAGTTATGAATCGGCTGTAATAGGTATATACAGTGGGTTTCCTTTGTATTCAGGCAACAAAGCTATGCTGCTTGAAATGTGTACCGATATTTATGGTAATCCTTCTTCTGCTTTTGAGCAGGCGCTTCCCATGTATCAAAATGCACCACAAGCATTTTATTATAACACAAGAGAAGCATGGAGCGGCGCTTACTCCATCATCAAAAATGCTAACTATATTATCAGCAAATTGCCGGAGGCTTCCGTTTTGGACGCTACTAAAAAAGCACAATTGACTGCCGAAGCGCGATTCTTAAGAGCATATGCCTATTTTTATTTGGTGCAGTTGTATGGAGACATCCCCATGCCGGTAACAACTGCCACTAATTACGACAGTCTTCAACTAAAAAGAACGCCACAGGCAGATGTGTATAAACTGATAGTAGATGATTTAACGTATGCTGAAACAAATCTCCCGGATAATGCTTCTGTAACTGGTCGTGTATATAAACTTGTTGCTACTGCTTTATCAGCAAAAGTTTATCTCACTATGGCGGGCAATCCGCTCAATCAAACACAATACTATGCCAATGCAAAAGAGAAGGCATTGGCTGTAATTAATTCAAATAAATTTCAGTTGGTAGATAATTATGCTGATGTATTTCATAACACAACCTATACCACGGAATCTATCTGGGAAAAAACATATGTGATTGCTGATGGAGGAAATCCAGTACATGGTATAACCCTTACTGCAAAAACAATCAATGCTATACTTGTTCCCGCAAACTGGTATATAAACAGTTTTGCGAAAGGAGACAGCCGGAAAACCTGGGGCATTGTGCAGGACTTTAAAGACAACATTAATAATACTACGCTTGCTCCTTTCTTCTTAAAATTTGCTGACACTTCAGACGTAAACAAACCTGGTGTAAGTGCTGCAGCTACCCGTGTTAGTTATACATTCCCCTATCTCCGCCTGGGAGAAATGTATTTGATTGCAGCTGAAGCAGAAAATGAAATGAATGGACCTGCTGATGCATATCAGTATATTAATAAGATTCGTTGGCGGGCAAGAGCAGACAAATCTGATGCGACCAATGTACCTGACCTTACTGGTTTATCAAAAGATGATTTCAGGAAAGCAGTATTAATGGAAAGAAAATGGGAACTCTCCCTGGAAGGCAGTACCTGGTTTGATTTGAAAAGAACCAATACGCTTGGTGATATACAAACCATCAGGGGAGGCGGTTTGATCAATCCTATTGGAACATACAATCAAACATGGCTAATTCCGGATAACGAAGTCATCAATAACGATATTCCTCAAAACCCTCTTTATTAAAAATTGGAGCAGTTGGTTAAACAACCGGCCTTCCAGTTGCAGGGCTGGTTTTCTTCCTATATTAATCAGGATATCCTAATTTAGTCCGCATTCAGCTATTATAAAATATTCCAGGCACATGCAGCATTCAATAAAACGTTTTTTTCTGTCCTTATTATTTTTATCATTTTTTACTGCTGGTTTCGCACAGATACAATTGTATGTATCTCCCAACGGCAATGATAATAATCCAGGGTCGTTTGCCAAACCTTTCAAAACAATACAGAAAGCAATAACAACCGCTACAAAAGAAAGTGGCAAAGATGTTATTATTGAACTAAGAACCGGCACTTACTATCTTGATCAAACAATCCGATTGGGTGCTACAAATTTTTTACCTCAATCATTACAGGTAAGATCATACAAAAATGAGAGTGTAACCATCAGTGCGGGTAAGCGCCTGCAATTGCAATGGAAGCCATACAGGAATGGAATACTGGTAGCGGATGTTGCTGCCAATATTTCGTTTGAGCGGTTATATGTAAATGAACGTTTACAGCCCCTTGCACGTTATCCCAACTATGATTCATCTGCAAGAATATTTCATGGAACAGCTGTGGATGCTATTGCACCTGAACGCGTAAAAAAATGGAAGGATCCTGTGGGCGGTTATATCCATGCATTACACGCATACGAATGGGGCGGATTCCATTATCGCATAACCGGCGCCGATAGTGATGGTAAATTACAAATGGAAGGTGGATGGCAAAATAACCGTCCAAACGAAATGCATAAGGAATACCGTTTTGTTGAAAATATTTTTGAAGAACTGGATGCTCCGGGCGAATGGTGGCTGGATAATAAAAAGCACTTGCTCTATTACTATCCTGCTAAAGGAGTAAATATAAACAATGCCGTAGTAGAAGCAGCCCAGCTTAAAAATAGTTTTGAATTAAAAGGAAGTATTACAAAGCCTGTAAAAAACATACAATTCATCAACCTCCGTTTTGCGCATAATGAGCGCACATTTATGGACACCAAAGAACCATTATTACGTAGTGACTGGACAATATATCGTGGTGGCGCTGTTCTGTTTGATGGTACAGAAAATTGTATAGTGCAGGATTGTGTATTTGAAGGTATAGGCGGTAATGCCATTATGTTCAGCAATTATAATAAAAACGATACAGTAAGGGGCTGCCATATATATAATACCGGCGCTAATGCAGTTTGTTTTATCGGCGATACAAAAGCTGTTCGCTCTGCTACTTTTGGTTACGAAAACTTCACGCCCTATGATCAATTAGATAAAACGCCCGGACCGCTCACCAACAATTTTCCACAGGATTGTATTGTGGAAGATAACCTGCTGCACGATCTGGGTGACATTGAAAAACAAGCTACAGGTGTTGAAATAGAAGTTGCTTCTTCTATTACTGTCAGGCATAATAGTATATATCATACTTCCCGTGCGGGGATTAATATTGGCGATGGATGTTTTGGCGGCCATATTCTTGAATTCAACGACGTGTTTAATACCGTTCGCGAAACAGGAGATCATGGTTCATTTAATTCGTGGGGGCGTGACCGTTATTGGGCACCTGACAGAAATTATATGGACAGTCTTGCGGCAGTGCATCCTGAACTGATTTTTTTAGATGCGCAAAAACAAACCATCATCCGCAACAATCGTTTCCGTTGCGATCATGGTTGGGATGTTGATTTGGATGACGGCTCATCTAACTATCATATCTATAATAATCTCTGTCTTAATGGAGGATTGAAATTACGCGAAGGTTTCAAGCGCATAGTTGAAAACAATATCATGATCAACAATTCTTTTCACCCGCATGTATGGTTTAAAAACAGCGGCGATGTATTTGAGCACAATATTGTAATGAAACAATATGCGCCCATACAAATTGCAGACTGGGGAAAATCAATAGACTATAATTTGTTTCCCGATACCGCAGCATTGCATAATGCCCAGGCAAATGGCACCGACAAAAACAGCATAGCAGGTGATCCATTGTTTGTAAACCCATCGAAAGGAGATTATACTGTACAGGATAATTCACCTGCATTAAAAACCGGTTTTAAAAATTTTCCGATGGATCAATTTGGTGTGCAGAAAGCATCGCTTAAAAAAATAGCACTGCAACCAGACATACCGGTATTGCTTACAGATGCAGGTTTAGAAAATAAATCGGTGCCTGTATCTTTTCTAGGAGGAACTGTAAAATCAGTAGATGGTCTGGGCGACCGTTCCGCGTACGGCTTGCCCGATGAAACGGGTGTTATAATTATCACAGCCGGCGAAAACAGTTTGCTAGTTAAATCAGGGCTGCAGGCTAAAGATGTGATAAGAAAAGCTGATGGAAAATCTATTGAAAATGTTAAACAACTACTGGATGTATACCAATCGTTGAACTGGACAGGGCATATACCGCTGACGGTTATGCGCAACCAGCAGGTAATGGAATTGGTTTTAAAGACAAAGTGACAAAAGCCACCTTTTGGCTTTAAAATTGTTGTTCATATTATTATATAAACAGATTGGTATGGCAACGTTTGGAGAATTAATAAACGGCAAGAAGCCACTGCTGGTAGATTTTTTTGCTACATGGTGTGGCCCTTGCAAAGTAATGGCGCCTACATTGGAACAGCTCAAAGCTTCTGTTGGCGATAGCGCTACTATTATTAAAATAGATGTAGATAAAAATCCTGCTGTGGCATCTTCCTATCAAATTCAAGGTGTACCAACACTTATTCTTTTTAAAGAAGGGAAAGTATTGTGGCGACAATCGGGCGTAGTGCCATTGCAACAGTTACAGGAAATAGTTAAGCAACATGTAAGTTAGCATACAAGTTAATATACAGACAATCAGGATTTATTCACCACCACTGTGTGCATAAACTTGCTGCGTTTTACTTCCTGCACAATATCCTGTATTTTGTTTTTGTTGATCTTTAAAATAAATTTTGAAACACCGACTTGTACGGTGTCACCTTCATTCAGTTTTGTTTTTTGAGTTATGCGTGCTTTATCACCATTCAAATACGTACCATTGCTGCTCGCCTTTCCCCCATTCGCAACTGCATCATCCATCACAAAAAAATCAACCGTTTCATTCTCTTCTACCAGAATTACTGCATGCACCTTGCTCACAAACGAATCATCTTCTATTACAATAAATGGATTTAATGCAGCTTCTGCTTTTCTTCCCATATAATTTTTACCACGGGCTAATGCAAAAGTTTTGGAAGGTTTGTTTTCTGTATGCAATACAAGCCATCCCGGGGGGTCGGGAAATTTTTGTTTTGCGATAAGCTGCGACTTGTCATTTGATGAAACTATGATAGGAACCGTAAGTGCACCAGCTTCTTCTTCCGCGGCTATAATATCTGCCACTTCTTCTAAAGGAAATTCAATGCTTACTTCCATTTTTGATGGATCCCATTCAGGAAATTGTTGTTGAATATCTTTTACTTTTAAGGCATGCCGGCCATTCAACTTGCGCAGGAAATCGCTTGGGGCTTTTTCGCTCAGATCTTCGTAATAAGCAAGCTTTTCACGCAACCGTTGTTTTACCTGGTATGGAGTAGCTGTTTCAGACAGCTCTAAAAACTCCAATGCTTCTTCGCGCTTCATATCAGAAAATTTTTATTTCATTGTCATTTTTTACACTGAATGCATATTCATCCGGTTAATGGATGCCGTAGTTTCCTTAATAAAGGTTCTGCAAGCAACCTCATCAATTACTGAAGGAGAATAAAGAAGCCGGTCACATTCTTCTATTAAACGATGAATACTGTCTGTTGCCGGAACAACCGGGTTGATGTGTTGCAATGAATTCCCATCTCCTACTTCTTTCTCATACCAGAGTAATATATTTTTAACCTCTTCAATACAATCTGCACCTGAATGGTTTTGTTCCGCATCTTCAATGGCTTTTATAATATCAGATGAAGCTATTTCTATTTCAGAACGTTGCAGCATGCTTTCATCTTCACGCGGCAAGTCGGTTTGAATATTTCTTTTTGATCTTTTGAAAATAATCACGGTTGCTCCTATACCTAAACCCACCAATAAAATAAACAAGTATAACAGCATGTTAAAAACATTCCAGTGCTTTTCCGGAAGGTCCTCATGCTTTTCTACATTTACAGTGGGAGTTATCGCAAGCGACAGCGGTAAACTCTTCACTTCATTATAATTGTTCTTACTAATATCAAAATACATAAATGATATTTCAGGTAGATGTATATTTCCCGCTTCCTTCGCTACGAAGGGGATAGCATATACTCTTTTGCCAGCCGCAGGGAAAACAGTATAATCAACTTTCTCATCTGATGTAACTTCGAAATGTTCGAAACCCTTTGGCCAAAACAGTTCCGGCAAATGAATATTTTCAAAATTTCCGACTCCTTCAATCTCCACAAACAATACATTGTTTTCACCAGCACAAAATTTTTCTTTCTGTACATAAGTTGAAATAGTAAACCTTCCTACTCCACCGACAAACGCAGACGACTTAGTGATAGAGGGCAACCCGGCTGCCATTACTTCTATGTTAGCACCATTCACAATACCGCTATATTTTTTTTCTCTCCCGCCCCCGTCAGCATATACCACTGTATTGTTCACAACCGGTGGTTCAATATTTAACTGCCCCGTTCGGTAAGCAAAAAGTTGAAACTGCGCCAGGTCGTACATCCTGTATTGCTTTCCATTTACCTGTTTATATCTTACTACCTCATTATTTACCGGCATTGAATGAACGGTAAAGCCTTCCAACCCTGGTTGTTT
Source organism: Agriterribacter sp. (assembly GCA_047600465.1). Taxonomy (GTDB): domain Bacteria; phylum Bacteroidota; class Bacteroidia; order Chitinophagales; family Chitinophagaceae; genus Agriterribacter. Next base: position 840,129 of record JASGKU010000001.1, on the reverse strand, counting down.
TATCAATTCACTGGTGCTTTGCAAACAGGTATACAATTCGTATTTCAACAATAAGGGTTCTCCTTCAAAACATTGTTGCTTACTGATAACCGCTTTTATAAAAATATTATCTATGATCTTTTTTTCTGCATTATCATTCTCTAACAGAACAGATCTCGCTGCCGCATCATCAACAGGCAGATCATCAAAAATGTTAATAACGTTTGACGGAACTTTACTTTTCTGACCTTTTACCTCAACCTGCATAGCAATCATCAGCATCAGCAACAACATGTTTTTTAGCGCACACATAACAAGCTGGGTTAAACGAAGACTAAAAGCCGGTTCCTTTTCTTAGCTGATCTAATTCCTGTTGCTTTTGCGTTAGCTGGATTTCTGCATTCTGCAGTTTCTGCTCCGTTTCTGCCATCGCCGTTGCCTTATCAGATAATTTTATCAATTGAAGCTTTTGACTTTTTAATTCAAGCAGCTTCTCTATTATTACTTTGTTCATGCGTCCGTAAGGTGTAAAGGCCTTTTGCTGAAGTATAGATAAATCTTCAATCTTTCCTTTTAATAATATATCGATGCTCTCCAGGTTTTTTTTATCCTTGTCCAGGGAATCGAGATACATCAGTGCTTTATCCATATTTTCAGCAAATTTTTCCTGGTTCATTTCTTCCTTGCGTTGTATGGCTAGTCTTTCCGTGAGGCTTTCATTATCTTTCAAGGGTAGCCTGAAATTAAAAAACACCGCGATAATCACAAGAACGATTGTTATAAAAAAGAAAAGAAGGAATTTTAAAAAAGCCTGTGTTCTTTCCTGGCTGTTTAATATTTTTTGTATGCTCATACTATTAATTTTTAAAAATGCTATTATCAATTTAGTCTGCTAAAAAACTTCTTCTCCGCTGCTGCTGTGGTATTTCCTGTCCACCTTTTACCACTTCTTCTTTTACAAAAATGCCAGACTCTCTTCGTTTGCCTATATATTCGAGTTTGGATAGTTGATAAAATAAACGGGAAATAGTTTTTGTAAATCGGGCTACTTTACCAATGGAATCGTTGATATCAAGATGATCGTATTGCAAAGTAGAAAGTTCGGCGATGGTTGATTCCAACTCACCCTGCGCTATGTTACACCACTCCGTAAAGTAGTTTACCAATTCTTCTTTGCCACTTCCCAGGTAACAGTCCAACGTATTCTTAATCATTCTTGCCAATGCAGATGCGCCACTCACAGTATATACAGGGCGTTGTACCACACCTACAGATTTTATTTCAGATAGCTGAGTAGCAGTAAAGAAGGATATATTATCACATATTTTCTGAACGATTACCGACATATCGTTCGCTTGTTTTTTCTGAATAATTTTCTGCGTAATCTGCAATGCATACAATTCCATCTTACTATAAAACTGTTCAAGCCCTGCCTGTATTTCCTGCAACTCAGGGTGACTGCTGATGGAAGTACAAGGCGGAATATATTCTTCTTCCAACATCACACGCTGTGCGTCTACTGTCATTTTTCCTACGGGTAACTGTGTTGGCCCTAACACGTTTCTAACAACTTCAGCCACCGGAATAATATCGAGATATAAAGCAGGCAATGTATGAGGAATGCGCGGAGGCATTTCAGCAGCGTCTGCTGAGCCATATGGAATACGCTTGTAAGGATCAATGGTGAGTACAATATAAAATGAAGTTGCTTTTACTTTAAGCTCGCGCAATGTTATAGGCTCGCTTACAATGGGAGCAATAAGATTATTGCCCTGCAACGCCGTATCTTCATTAAATTCTATATAGTATCCACCTGCGGTTATAGCCCTGCAATGCTGAATGCGTACCTGGATCCTTTTTTGATTATCGGTACTGATAAACAATTTCACTCCACCATTTCTTTCACCCACCTGCGGCAATAAACCGTAATTCAACTGATCAACCAAACAGGCAGTATGTTGTGCCAACTGGTATGCTGCTGCATTATCCTGGGCAATAAAATGAGATTTGTTGATCTTCATTCCATCTACCCAATTCACCGGCAAATAATATTTATCCTGCATGTTTGTTTTATATTAAAGAACGTGAGCAAATGATGATGTCGTTTTCCTGAATATGATTATTAAAAACGGTTTTATCCGCGTCTATATAATTTGTTTTTATGGTATGCCATTTCTGCTTTTTATAAAAAATCCAACCATTAGGTTCGCCGGTTCCATTCACAAATTCTACTTTACTATCCGGGTGCCGCTCGTTGTAATCATTAATGAAATAATAAAAGAGCTCTCCAAAATCCATATCCACCGGCGCTTTTGCTCTGAAATTAGTAATAGCCTGATCGCCATATTTCTTTTTGAATTCAAAACTTATCACCAACAGGTTCTTTAATTTACTTTCATCAGGATCATCTACCTCTTGTTTCAATGGATAAAACCATTCCTTCATAATTTTTGGAGGAATAGAAATTGCTTTTAAAAAAGTATGGTAAAAGAAAAAAGGAATGATAAAAAACATGATACTGGTTGCCATTATAAATTCCAATCCATTTTTATTCATGAGAAAACGGTATGCCAGTAAAAATCCGATGCATCCAAATATAGCTACCAATAAAGTGAACAATAAGGAAGGCACGAAAGCATCGCTACCGGTAGCCCATTTTATGCTGCTGCGTATATAATAAGCATGGGCGGTTCCCAATAAAAGAAAGCTGATTTGAAAAATAATGAAAGCTGTAAAAGGTTTAGCTATCACAGATGGATAAGCAATCACTGTAAGCAATGCAAATACCAGTACCGCAAAAATGAGATAGTAAATAGTTTGCTTTTTAAAAGGCTTATATGCTCCTTTAATTTTGGTAATTAACTTTGTAACTATAATGTACAAAGCCACGGCTGTGCCACCAAGCACTATAAGATATTTTGTTAGTTCATCAGAAATCATTTTTTCCATGTTGGCGGTTTCAGATATTCGATAAATTATTTTCCCGGGTCATTTCAGTTTTAATTTTTATCAACCTAACACACTTGAGTACCCTAAAATGGGTTCACTGTCTTTTGAAAGTATCATACTTTTCATTTCAACCGGTAACTGTATGGTTATAGTAACATCCATACCTGCAGGAATAAAAAACCGGTTAAAGGTTTCCATCAGGGTATGTCTTTCACCTCCATCCAGGTAGTCTTCAATATGTGAATGGGTGAGCGGCCCTATAGCTATATCAATCAACGGATCTCCTTCCCAAAAACTATCGCCGCAAATCATATCGAGCCCTAAACCTGACTGGCCCAATGCAGGCGATGGAGCAAACATTTGTGCATCAGCCACACCGGACGTCTTCTGTATGATATTTACCTCTTCATTCAACAGCGTTTTGAGACATTGCGCTGTAAGATTGAAATTGCCCGCTATTTTTGATACATAAGGTAAAAGAAGGATGAGCTGCCCTGCAAATGATTGCGGAATATCTTCCGGCAAATTCCAGAACCTGTTAAAGTAATCCGTCAAAAGCCCTGATTGCAATCCCTGCAACAAACGATTCTCTTCCTCTTCTAACCTGATGCGTTGCAGAAAAAAATCATTTTCAAAAGGCAGGAAAAAAAGACGGACTTCCTCTTCTTTCTTTTTGTTGTACTTGTAATCGGTGGTCATGTCGGCCACAGTAATCAGGCGCTTGCCCTGCTGTGGCTGCTGAAAAAAAAGACCTTCCGGTAAATGATCGTATAACCCACTACGCGAAAGATGCAGCAATAACATTTCACGGTTACCCTGATCTTTATTCTCAACACCCACTATATCTCTGCTGTATTCTCTTTTAAACAACTGGTCGGCGCTTATCATGAAATCTTCCTGCAACAAACCCCTTTCCATGCATTGCAGCAACTGTGGCTCAGCCTTTATATCCCAGGCTGACTTTTGCATTTCCTGTTGGATTATTTCCAGGAGTTCATATTGTTGCATAGATATTATGATTTAAGCCGTTTGCTCTATAAAAACCCGGTAAGGGAATAATGTTACCGATTTTTGCTCGAGCATAATTTTAAGATTGTCTGTCCAGAATGCTATCTCACCATTTTCCTTCATGGTGTCATATTCTCTTCTTTCTATCCCGATCTTTACATCCAGTGTTTTTACAAATCCTTTTTGCTGATCAGGATGGATCATTATTCCCTTATTAATATCAATGCTATGTGCACGGCTCCCCAACTGGTATCTGCAGAAGGCCCTTATATCTTCCTGGGTAATCAACCTGTCTTTAGATAATAAAGCGCTTTTATATGCCAACACACTTTCTGTTGTGCCTAATTTGTTTCTGCCACCCTGTGTAGTGGTAACCAATGTAACCTGGTTATTTTGAATATTAGTGCCTTTATATAATCTTAACTGATTGCCTGCTTTTATATGATTTGCTTCCATACCGCATGTGCTCCAATAACGGAGAAATACATTTTGCCATGGCGATTTATCATTATTACGGATCATCAGATAAGGAATCTGTTCTTTTGTTTGCTGATCAGAAAAAAGCCTTTGTTCCAAGCGATTAATGATCTGCTGGATCTGCTTCATTTCCCGGTTCATAAAATCATTGCCTAATGAAGAAAATGCCACGCTTTCATCGCGCAGCAACTGCACGATATAATTTACCATGGCTGATGCATCGCGTTCATCAAAACGACCAACACCGCCATTGCGCAATAATATGCCGAACGTGTCATCACCGCCATTAGCAAAGGATCGTGTATTTAGTATTTTGCCTTCATCATTGCTTACTTCATCCAGGTCAAGAAAAATATCTTCTGTTTGTAAAGGAATAATATTTACTATGTCCTGCAGGCGATGGGTAAGATCGTGCATGCGCCGGTTGAACACCGGGAAGCTGTTCATCACACATATCACATCCTGCAAAACAGTATTGGAAATAGTTTGGGGAAAGTCAATACATATCCATCTTAATGGCTGCATTTGCAGCAATGCCTGGGTTGCTTTATTTGCAAATACTTCATTTATCATCCCCCACAACAATCCATTGTCTTCACTTACAGAAAAATTTTTAGTATCTCTGAGGGTAACAAAAAATGGTTTATAAAAAGCGTTTACCTGTTTTTTGATCTTGCTGGTAATATCATCATCGCGGTTCAAAATAGTTTTCAAATCCAGTTGTTCTCCACTGATGGCATTTTCACCATAGCCTTCCACATGATCCATTTCTTCTTCATTCCAGTACCATTTTGCTTTGGGCAATTGGTGATAAAATAATTGCCGCGCCGCATCATTGCGCAGATCAAAATAAAACAGGCTATCGTTAAGGCTTACACCCGGTTCATCAATAGCCAGCCACAGGCTGCAGTCTGGCAGGTTTTTACCCGGTTCAGCCTGCGCTATCATTTCTTTGGTAATGCCATTGTTTATTCTGAACATAGTATTGCCGCTTGCCATAAAACGAATAGCAGAACGGTTAAGCCTGAACGAAGCTGAAGGAGAAAAGAAAATATCTTTTGCAGCCGCATCTTCGCCTTCCGTTACAGAAGGTGTTTTGCGGGTAATATAATACTGCTCGTCTTCATTTATCTGCAACGATTTGTCAATTGGCATAGCATGCCCGATAGCATGAGCGGGCAAAGGTCCTGTAAATGCATCGGGAGATAATAACTGCACCAATCTTTCCAGTACCCGTGCCCGTGAGCCCTGTATCTCACCGGAAATTTTTTCCAGTTCAATAGAACAGGATGTAAGCAGCATGGAGACGAGCGGATCGAAGTTGCTTTCCGGTTCAGTTTCTGCATATCCCCACGCTCTTGCAGCGTTCCGGAGCATGCGGGTTTTAATATGTTCTCTTGATTCCTGCATTGGTGCGTTAGTATGATAATGGTCCTATATAAAAACTATCCTGGAAGTGGAGTTTTTCATTGGTCAGTTGCAAGATGCCGGTGATGGTAATGCTGATCTTTTTTTTAATGTTGTGCATGCCTGAACTTACAGGCAGCTCTTCCTGCACAATCAACAGATCTACTTTTACACCTGTTAGTCTTTTTTCTTTCTCCTGTATGGCTTTTAAAAGCGATTGGCGGATGATCTCTTTCAACTTATGTACACTGGTAACATTATCAAAATCGTGATCCCATATACCGCAGCCAAAGTCTTCATCACCCGAAAATTCGCCAAAAGCAGTGGTGAGCAACAAATGCAGATGCCTTATTACAGACTGCTGCAGGCTGATTCTCGGATGCTCTTCCTGCCGTATAACCCTGCCTACATCCATGGGCAATGAAAAATATTGTACCTGCATAACTATATTAACTTACTGATGAGATCGTGATAGAGTGCATTTCAAATTTTCGCTTCACTCATCTGCGTTTTCCTGGTACTTCCCGCTATTTACAACCGCGGGTAAATGGCACGACCATTTGAAATGCGCCCCGAAAATGAAATACATTAGTTTATAGACATCCCGCTTGTTTAAAGAGAATGCTCCTGCAAAAACACAAAATCTGTTGAGTACATTTATAAAAACACCAGACCCCGCTCTATGTTACTCCCCTACCGGGGAAAAATATCTCCTGCAGCAGGCATATCTAAACCCAATCCGCCTTTTCACTTCATTCTAACCAGGTTTACCCATTATTTATCACCCGAACAATTTAAAAGTACAATACCCAATCAGCAGCGTATAGGGGAGTTTTCCCGTATTTGCAGGGTTATTATAACTTGATGAGTTTCTTTATTACAGTTTCATCCTTTTGTTTTATCTGTACGAAATAAGCACCTGCAGGATAAGTAGCACCAAATGTGAGTGGCCAATTCGCGCTTACCACATTGGTTTCTATTTTTCTTCCCAACACATCAAATACACTATAGGTGATACGATCGGCCAGGTTACAGCTTTTAAAAGAAATAGTAAAATGATTGCTTGCCGGATTCGGGAACACCATAATGTCAGCCGAAAGACTTTTTACAATCACTTTCTGCTCCCGCATAATGGTATCATTACTGCCGGCATATGTCCAATGAATAGTATAAGTGCCCGGTTGTTTATATACCAGCGGATCTGGAGTGGTAGCGGTAATTGTTCCGATACACCTGTCTGTTGCTTTTGGTTTAACAAGCACAGCCACGGTACAGGCACCTTCAATATCCGGCAATTGATCCATCAACGGCACCAGTGATCCAGGCAATGATTGCACTATTACTTTCTGTATTTGAGTAATACTGTTACCATGCCCATCGTCAAAATTCCAATGAATAGTATACTCACCTTTCTTTTTATACATAAGCGGATCGTTGGTGGTAGCTTTTATTTTTCCACCACAGTTGTCAATCGCTTCAGGAATATTGCTAACAGTAATGCTGCATTCACTGGTAATATCTGTCAGTTCTTTTAATACAGGTACTGGTGGAATGCTGTCTTTTATAATTACTTTTTGTATCTGTTTTAAAATATTTCCATTGCCATCATCATATTGCCAGGTAATACTATATTCACCCTGTGCAGTATAGGTAAGCCGCGAAGTGGTTTTAGCCTGTACAAAACCACCGCATTGTTTACTTGCCTTTGGTATATCTGTAATGGTTACAGAACATGCCGCTACTATGTTGGGCAAAGATTTTACTACAGGTGATAATGCCGCTCCATCAGGTTGTAAAATCACTTTTTGTTGTTGCGTTGTAGTATTTCCATTCCCATCATTATATACCCAATGTATGATGTATTCTCCGGCTGTTGCATAAGTAAGCGGATCAGTGGTGGTAGCTTTTATTTCACCCGCGCAGTTGTCTGTTGCTTTGGGAGCATTTTTTACGGTTATGGTACATCCACCTTCTAGTTCAGGCAAAGATGCTATTTCCGGAACAGGCGCGATATCATCTTTTACAATTACTTTCTGTGTTTGCTCAATAGTGTGCCCTTCTCCATCATCGTACACCCACACAATGGTATAAGTACCTTGCTTATTATATGTGAGCGGTGATGTTGTTTTTGCTTTTACAAATCCACCACAACTATGCGAAGCTTGTGGCACTTCTGTTGCCGTTGCAGAACATTCGCCGGTAACATCAGGCAATGATGTTAATACAGGAGCAAATTCATCGGATTGTTTTATGATCACCTTCTGTTGTTGTGTGCTTATATTTCCATTGCCATCAGCATACAACCATGTAATAACGTATTCTCCCTTCTGTGAATAAGTCAAAGGATCCTTTGTAGTGGCTTTTATCAAGCCGGTACAATTATCTTTGGCAACAGGTATATCTTCTACTGTTATTTCGCAATTAGCACTTATATCACGCAGCTCTTTAATTGCCGGAACCGGTGGCAGTGTGTCTTTTACAATAACACGCTGCAATTGTTTAGCAGTATGTCCGTTGCCATCATCATAGATCCACGTAATAGTATAAACACCCTGCTGGTTATAATTTAAAGGGTCTTTTGTTTTTCCGTTTATGATACCGCCACAATTTTGAGAAGCCTTTGGAATGTCAGATACAGTTGCAGAACATGCGCCAACAACATCAGGTAACAATTCCAATAGAGGAGACAATACGTCAGACCGTTTTACTTTTACTTTTTGTTGCTGTTCGGTTTTATTACCATTTCCATCCTCGTATGTCCAATGAATGGTATAGTCTCCTTCCTTGTCGTATGCTAAGGCATCTTTTGTAACCCCTTTTATTTCGCCTGCGCAATTATCGTTGGCAACAGGTATTTCTTTTATGGTGATACTACAGTTAGCTACTACATCCTGTAATGCTTCAACAGCGGGTTTGGGTGCCGTAACGTCTTTTACAACTACATTTTGTTTTTGTTGTGCAGTGTTACCTTTACCGTCATCATATGTCCAGGTAATAATATAAGTACCTTGTTTATTATATACAAGCGGATCAGTGGTTTTGCCATCAATCAACCCGCCACAGTCCTGCGTTGCCTTTGGTATTGTATCTACCGTTACTGAACACTCGCCAACAATATCGGGCAGACTGCTTACTACCGGAGATAATGCCCCGGACTTTTTTACAATTACATTTTGCTGTTGTTCTGCTATATTCCCATTGCCATCATCGTATTTCCAATGAATGATGTATTTGCCTTCTTCCGTATAGCTAAGTGGATCTGTGGTAGTACCTTTAATTTCTCCAGAACAATTATCTATTGCCGATGGTATATCGTTTACTTTTACAAAACATGTTTCAGTTATATCAGATAATATTTTTTTTACCGGCACGGGTTTAGCATGATCTTCTACCGTTACAGTAAATGTGCATGATTGCTGGAGATTATCTGCTAAAGCGTACAATACAGTCGTAGTTCCTTTATTAAAAGTCTGACCGCTCGCAGTGCCATCGCCCACCCATTTTGTATCGCCATCCAGCAACGTTTTAATTTTTGTGCCTTTTGGTGTAACAGGATCAATATCATTTACAACCATTGCACAGTGTGTACTATCATTATTAATTACTACTGATGAAGGACAGGATAAAGTAACAGGTTTTACGCTGTTAATAGCCCATAGATCATTCAAGTAGCCGCCCGATTGAGAAGCAAGTCCCGAGCCACCAAACAACCAGCGGGTGTTTGATTTATCCATCCAGCCGAGGCACACAACTCTTGCACCCGGCGTATTACTAATATCGGGCACACCTTTAGTGCCGTAGGTGCCGAACTCTGATATCAAGTTATTTCCGCTTGCCCATGTCCATGCGTCATTTTCTGGTTCGAACTTCCACAAGTCGTTCAGGAAAGCTTTTTTATATTGGGCATTAATAGCTAATCCACCAAACAACCATACATTACCATTCGCATCGTACCAACTAACTCCGCCTGATCTTCCACCAGGATAATTTTCGTAAGAAGCATTGCCTAAGACCCCATATTTACCTGGTTGATCAATCAACCATTCTCCACCCATCCATGTCCACTGAAGGGTTTGAATATTAAAAGTCCACATATCATTCAAAAGCCCGTTTCCTTGTGACGCATATCCATTACCACCAAAAAACCAGAATAGCCCTTTCGAATCTTTCCATCCTGTAGTATATGCTCTTGCGCCAGGCTGATTATCACTACTCGGCAGTTTTTTTTGTGTATAGTGTCCAATCTCATTTATATCTTTTGGTCCTCCCATCCATGTCCATATATATTGTTGTGTATCAAACTTCCAGAGATCATTTAAAAGTCCGCTGCCGTCATATCCATAATCTTCACCTACTAATTCTCCATATCCCTGCCCGGCAAATAACCACAGATTTCCCTCATTGTCTGTCCATCCCATAGCGCCTTCTCTTCCACCGGGTCTATTCTCGGTTGATCCTTTCCTGAATGAGCCATATATGCCAAACGGTCTTCTTGAAGCACCACCGCCAATCCTTATCCATCCTTTTTCTGGTACAAATTCCCAGAGATCGTTCAATCTTCCCTTTTCACCATCATCGTTAATTCCGTATCCCCCGAATAACCAAAAATGTCCATCGTTGTCTGTCCAACTCAACGCGCCCCTGCGCGAACCAGGTTTATTTTTAAATGAAAAAAATTTGCTTGCGTATACACTGGGCTGATCGTAAACATTATCTCCACTCATCCACACCCACACATCCTGAGATGGTTTGTACATCCATACGTCATTAAAAAAAACTTCTTCGCCAGGTGCTCCTTGCTGTCCTCCAAACATCCAGAGATTACCATTGTTATCTGTCCACCCGGTTGGGAAAGATCGCGGCGGTGGCATATTTGTTTTTTGTTCTATACCTTGAATGCCATAATCACCTTTGCTGTCCGCCACATTTTCCCCACTCACCCATTCCCAGGCAATATTTTTTATAGGACTTTGTGCAATGCCTGCAGTATAAAAAAACAAACCAGTTAAAAAGAAGTACAAATGTTTCATCACGATATAAGTTTATTGATTGAATAGCGAGGAGCTTATTCAATGCTATCAATCGTGATGAGGAGGATGTAAGATGGATTTTAGAAATTTATTTCACGCTGCTGATATAGCACCAAAGAAAAAACCTTCGCCATATCGCATAGTCGTAATTGCGATGGTGAAGGGGAACAATAGAAAAGAAAAGAGTTTGAAAATCTGGTTACTGTTTGCGGATCAGCTCCAGCAATTTTTTATCCAGCTTATGCCCATACCAATCTTCATACACAATATCAGTTCTGCCGGAATCAAGTATTCCAAAATCTCCAATAAAATTCCACAAGGCAAAACCAATACCGGCTGAAGTGAGAATATCAAGCACATCCGTAAACCAGGCGATAAAAACATCATGCGGTGTTTTGTTCCAGCAACCGCATTCACCGCAATGTACCCCAACCCCTTTTTGCATAATATCTTTCCAGGGTTGATAAAATGTTTCCAGCATTTCTTTACTCAGGTATTTATCTCCCACCTGCCCCGGCCATTTAGGATCGGGAAGATGATTCACATCTTTATTTGCCCATGGCGCCTTATAATGCGAAATAGCGCCGGGATGATATCCACGACAGCTCTGACCAATATTGAGATCTGCAATTTCAGGAATGGGTTTTGTGCCCACACTATTTCCATCCGCAATAACAAGATGTTTGGGATTTTCTTTTCTTATAGCTTCGGCAGCCCCCTGGGCAACTTTTCTATATACGTCGCCGGGAACAGGATATGATCTCGAATGCTGGTCGTTCATATTATCCCGCATGGAGGGTTCATTCACCAGGTCGAAACTTATTTTTTTGTTTGATACATTTTTGTATTTTTTTGCCCACATGTTCCAGTGAAAATAAAAAGCGTTTTGTGCCGCTTCATCTTTCCATAAATTATATGGCTCGTGAAAGCCAGCATTAATGCAATATCCCGGTGCACGATGCAGGTTAAGACTAACATGCATATTGTATGTATGTGCCATCGCAACCAGCGCTTCAATTTTATCTACAGCCTGTGTATTGATCTTATATACATCGTCTGGAACTATGTCTTTTGTCCTGTCTATATCAAGATAAGATGGATATGCTATAGGAATTCGAACAAAATCAAAACCCCAGTCATGCATCCACTTAAAATGTTCTTCCTGTGTTACGTATCTGCTTGTTGCCGGATCGGGAGAAAAAAAATCGAGTAAGTTAAATCCTTTCCAACGGGGCAATGCATTTTTTACTGTGGGCGTTGCGAAGCTACTTATATCCGCGAGACTTAACCCTACGGTGGCTAATGAAGCATTTTTGATGAAAGACTTTCGGTTCATTTGCGACAGCAATTGTTTGCACTAATATACAAAACTGTGAAATACAGACGTAGATAATAAATGGTTAGATATACTGACTGACACACAATGAAGTCCTAAGTAAAACAAAAACCGTCGCGAAAGCGCAACGGTTTTATTGTCTGAATGTTTTAATTGAATCCGGAGGTTATAATTTATCTACTATAACTTCATCCACTACTCGGTTTGTTTTGCTGATCTCGAAATCCTGCACTTTTGTTTTCTTGTCTGCAGTAACAATTACCCTGATCTTCATATCACTTACATCAGCTTTTGCAAACTGAATTTTTTTGCTGAATACCGCACCGCTGAAATTTGTTCTGTATAAAACCTCACCATCAGGATTTTTGATAGTGATGGTAATATTTTTTCCTTCTTCATTCTTAAGATCAAGCTGGAATAAGGGATCCGCATTTATGTTACCGAGATAGGTAAGCTCGGCAGGAAGTTCATCACCGGTCTTCTTTTTGAAATCGCCTGCGCTTGCGGTTGATAATACAAATGAGGTTAATACTACCACTGCTGCTACTGCTTTGCCAAAGGTTGAATAGATTGCTTTCATAAAAAGAGATTTTAATGTTAAAAAATAAAAAAAGTTGATACAGCGCAACCGGGTCAAACAATAACAATCGAAGAAATGAAACAAGACCGTTGTAAAAAAAGCAGTTCGTTTGATTTGACAATGCAAACTTACAAGCGGCTTCCACTTCCTGCAAAACAGATTATAGATGATTTGCTGATTGTAAACCACATTAAAAACACTCCAAACCCTTTATAATAAAGCATTTGGAGCAGCTGTTGATATTATGCCCAACGGATTTTTTGCGGGCGGTCTTTATAACAAATGAGATATAGATAGCATCGACGGCTTTGCAAAAAATAAACAAGCATATGCAAATAATAAATAGCACTTGTGGCATGAAAGACAATGCAGTTTCTTTATTCAACTCAAAACCTGCAAACATGATCAAACTCAAATATCTTATTGCTTTAGCAATTGCTTTTATCCTTTTGGGAACAACAGGATGTAAAAAAAAGGATAACGCTGAGCCTCCGGGAAACTATTATATGAAGTTTAACGCAAATGGTGTAAGTAAAAATTTCAAAGGTGGGCTTTCAAACTTTAGCCAAAAAAATTCTGATACTGATTATGGCACTGCGTTACTGGCATCAGGCAGCGACACAGACCCTAATATTGATATATTTGCTATAGGACTCACCACAGAAGGAGCGAATAAAACCAACATAACATATACCAATTATAAGACCACTGCTTCTGGATTTGAAAAAGCCAAACTATTATTTTTATCGTATACAGATGACCAGGGTACTAAATATACCGCAATATTTGACGACGAAACCATTGGCAGCGTATACGCTGAAGGGATAGCCAACAACCAGCTTATTGTTACCGAAGCTACTGCGGCCTATACAAAGGGAAAATTTTCCGGCACTTTATATGCCGACGATTATACGAAAGAAATGAAGATTACTGAAGGAGAATTTTACCTGGAGCAAGATTAGAGAAGATGTATGATTTGTGATTTTCTGATGTCTGATTTTAGATCGAAAAGAAAGCGCCCAAATAGCGAGCGCTCCTTTCTAAATGATCAGTGAAATTATTTTTTCCTGCCACCAAAGTTTTTAGAAACACCGATACCTACAGACCTGCCAAAGGTTAAATTAAATTGATTGGTTGCACGGTCACCAGAAGGTTTAGAGGAATTGTATTCAATACCTCCAATGGTAAAGTTTAAGCCAAAGCTGTCTTTAAAATTGATGAATAATGCAGGAAATGCTGTTACGTTAGCCGAAGAAGATTTTACACCATTTGTTTTACCAGATCCAAATGTGCTCTGGAATTGGCCGTATACCGCAAACATATTTGAAATTCCCTTTGCATAACGAATGAATGGGCCTGCATTAAAATAACTACTTTTATAAGTATTGTTTGGATATGTGGTCTTGCTGGATCCTATGCCGGCAACCAGCCCAGCAGTCCAGTTGTCATTAAACTGGTACCCAACTGTTGGGGAGAATGAAAAGCTGTTGCTTTTAGTATCAGTTGGCGTTCCTGGAATTTTTGCACTGGAGAAATCAATACTACCGCCTACTAGAACAGAACCTGTTTGAGCTTTTACTGTTTGGGAAATGGATACTGCGGTTAGCACAATAAATAGTAATTTTTTCATTTTGTGTTTTTTAGGTTTACAATAGTAATGTAACCTATAGGTGGCGGTCAGTTGCAATTGGTTGCATGCTGACAAGTCTTTTACAAAAAATTACATTATAAAATCATTATCAGAAATGGTTTTATAAGATAGCGCAACAAATACTATCAGTTGTAGATACCACTATATTTGAGGATGAAGAAATACGAAGCCGGGGAATAAGCTCTGCTCTAAAAAAATAAATTCCGGTTTAGACTTTCGTTTGGTGGAAATAAATGAACTGATCATAACCGGCGCTGCTGATGCTTTGCTTATTTTGGTGAGTGCATAAGAATAATTGGAATGAACTTCAGCATAGGTAATCATGTCATAAATATCACTAATAGGTATCAATTTTCGTTTGCCCAATAACGTAGTACTATAAATAGCATCATCCATTTTATTGAATTCTAATCTCACTTTCACTTATACCAGCCGTAAATAGAAACCAATCATTATAAAAATACCACCGAGCACAACACCTATATATTCTAATCCGGCAGCAATGCGTTATTATTAATGGTTAAGGAGAATGTGCGTACGGGCGGCATTTTCCGTTTTAAAACAAACATGTGCTTCACGCCTGCCGTCTTCCATTACTTCCATACAGCAGAAACGGGTTTCGTTTATTTTTTCCAGCACAAAATTGCCTTTTTGCATAAGTACAGAGGCAGGAAATCCTTCAACAGCAGGAATTTCAGGTGCCGCTTCAATATCTCCGGCATTACGCATTTCCGGCATGAGCTCATTTTCCTGCAAATCAACAGACCGAAAAGTGTTATCCGGTTTTGGAGCAGAATTTCTTTTTGCTCTTTTTTTGGCTGACGGTTTAATATTTTTTGATATTGCTTTTTTTACAGCCTTTGGCGTTGCTTTTTGATTGCTTTTTTTGGCAGATGGTTTACCACTTTTTGCAACTGGTTTTTTCACAACCTTTTTCGCTATTTTTTTACTGCTTTTTTTAGCTGCCTTCTTTTTCATAGCTGTATCATTTATGGATGAATGGCATTTCCATTACTGTCGTAGGAAATTTTATTTACAAACTCAAACACAAGGGCATCCGGATCATTAAATACCTTGTCTACGTCGTATACCAACATTTTTCCTATGCCTCCAATCTTATTCCCGCTTTTTTGAATAATCTGGTAGAAGGTTATTGTTTTATGATCGGGCGACATCATTGGTGCATCTGCGAAGAATTGTAATTCAATTTCCTCAGCTTTGCGGTTCAGCATTTTTACACTATCGGCGCATTTCTGGAGCTTCAAT
Source organism: Agriterribacter sp. (assembly GCA_047600465.1). GTDB lineage: Bacteria > Bacteroidota > Bacteroidia > Chitinophagales > Chitinophagaceae > Agriterribacter. Next base: position 824,446 of record JASGKU010000001.1, on the reverse strand, counting down.
TCCCACGCTGTTGTAAACGTACTATCGCCTTTACCAGATTCAACATTACCAATATAGGCAGGTCCTACACCTATGCATACTCCACCTGGCTTATACCCGGCCGAAACAAATACACCATATTGTTGTTCATTGGTAGTATTAAAAAGATATAAATACATTTCATGATAGTAGCCCTTAACATCCACGTCTACCCTCTTTTTCTTCGATTTTACATTCATCAACTTATACTCGCTTACATCATTTTCCACCACTAACTTTTCTTCAATCTTTGCTTTATATATCCACATGTCTGTGACCTTGCCCTTCAAGGAGCTGTCAATATTTTTCTTAGCGCTTGCATATTCATCAATATTCTTCCTGAATTCTTCTGTAATAAAAGCATTGGGATGAAAGCCATATTGCCTTGCTTTACACGAAAAAAGTAGGACCGCTATCAGACCAATAGTTGTTATTTTTTTAAAAATGTACATAGCGTGCATTATTATAACTACCTCCTATAAAAAACCTGTTTCGATCGTTATTGGGATGCAATGGATATTTTAAAGTCATATGAATAGCATCCTGTATACCATAATGCCTTTGATTATTGTCGATAAGCGAGCCAATTACCCCGGCATTAAATCCAAAATTCCTATCTGTATTAACCCTGAGATGATAAGCAGAAGTATTAAAATTATAGGCTTTCTTTTTTGAGTGTTCATCGTATAACGGAATATTAATTCCTAACAATCCCGAAGCTTCATACAACAAAGGGATATATCCGGTAAACTGATCAAAGCTAAATTCTACCCGGTTATAATTTTGCCGGGTGTGAACGGTAACACCACCACCTCCCGTCCAGTAGCGATCAAAATTATCTCCCAACCCGATCCAGTTAAAAGGAGTGCCATCATTATAGTAATATATGGATACATTATCGAACAATGCATTCAATGTACCTACCACCTGGTTTCTATGATGGTTATTCAGAATAAAGTTTGTGCTCAATATGCCGGCGCCTTGCCTGTCAACCGCCAGGTTGTAATAATCGCCGTTATGCATGGTGCGCATATATTTATTGTAGGCTTGTAACTTTCCCCATAATGCGCCTATAGAAAAGGTATTGATAAAATCTGCCTGCCAGTCGCCCACCAGCGGATTAAGATTTGCACCGATGGTTTTGGTATAGATTGAAACAGAAGGCCCATAACTTAAAAGAAGATCGCCATGATAAGCCGATATACTAAATCCGGTGAAAGCCCTTAATCCAGGCAATTTTTGTTGTTTTGATAAGGCGAGCAGGATATTGCAACCAAAATTAAATTGGCCCTGGTACCGCCATTTATTTTGCGCACATAGAGGAGAGAGGAGCACAGTAGCTATATAGAATGCAGTAATAGTTTTAAGTAATAGAGTGCGCATACGCGTAAGATGAAGTAGCTATATAAATTTAATAGATTACAACTATGTTTTAATAAATCCTGGAAAGAGATCCATCATCATAACCGAACTACTCTTTAGCACGTATATACACCTGCTGATCATTATCCGTTAAAATCAATGTATCCTTTCCTTTAATGCCAACAGCAAAACGCCCCTCATATTTGTTATAATGAATAATAATACTATCATTAGTGCGGTTATAAGCAAAAGAGCTAACATCATCGGGATAGGTTATTGAATCACGGTCAATAATAAAAGCAACATTATCGGTGCCATCCAATATCCAGTCGCCCGTAATAGATGGAAGTTCAGAAAACTTTACTTTGCTACTATCATCAGACTTTGCCTTATTCTTTTCAACACGCAAAGGTTGGCGACAGCTTATTGCACAAATGCAAAAAATTAATACACGTTTCATTTGTGTGGCTGCTTTATCTCTAAATGAAAAGCGCGGTCAGCGGGTGGTTTAAGCAGGAATATATTCCGTTTAAGTACTTCTTTTGCAAAATTCTTTTGGTTAACAATACTGGAAGGATCGATATCTATTACATTCAGTTTTGAAAAATCGCCCAGGTGTTTTGATACATTTCCCGGACCTACCCTTATGATTTCCTTTTCCATTGCTTCCATTACTTTCTTAGCAGTCCATTTCTTTTTCATAGCATCCTCTGCCACTTTGGTAACCTGGTCGCCGGCAGATCCATACAATCTGTAACTATAGTCCAACCCTTTACTTTTGATACCCTGGTACATAGCTCTTGCCTGGTCTTCCGGCGTTCTTCGTGTACTGGTAATAGTGATAGTGGGGTTATCAGAATCCTTCATGATGGCAGCAATAAGGCTGAACGAGTATGCAGAGATCACAGCCATGTTAGCATTCTCTCCAAAACTAATTCCTTCAGGAACAACAGAACTTGCAGTGATAGCATTGTACCATTCGCCTGCGATTATACCTTCGGGTAACATACACATTTGTCGCTCCTCATCATATACTACTGATGGCTCAAAACTGCTTTGAATTTTAGCCATGTGCTGTAAAGGACAACGCTGCCCCGTAACAAGCGGTACAAGCACGCATTGCTTTCGCTCATCATCCAATACGGGAATCATTATATTTTTTCCGTTACCCATAATACATCACTTAGCGGCTTCATTCATTAGATAATTTCTCCACTCTTCTTTTGAATATTCCTTCCCCTGGAAGACCTGGTAGATGTCTTTTTGTTCCAGCTCTTCATTAACAATCGTTGAATTATCGTCAGGAAGTACTTCTGTATAATCTTCTACTGAAACAAATACAAAACCGGTAGCTTCTTCCTTCCTTAGTTTCTCTACAATACTTTCATGAAAAATCAGCAGTGACGGTTTATCATATAGCCTGAAAATTTTTAAGTCAGGATCAATTTTTGATTCATCTAATACCAGTTTTGTAACAAAGTCTATATCATTGGGATTTTCACCGGCAAAAGGATTGTTTTCATCATCTTCCATCGGCGGCATATCTTCTGGTGGGTTTCTCAATTCAGGCGGATAGAAATATTCAAGGATTGATTTTTCGTGATCAACACAGTCGACCAGACCTACCACATTTGCTATGAAATAATTATTGTATTCAAAAGGTTTTTCTAAAGGTTCTTTATTGCCATTAGGAAATGCATCTAATAGTTTGAGTTGATAGTATTCGATATTATCTATACTCAATTCAGTAAACAATTCTTTTGTTTCTAATGATAATACTGGACCGGGAATATCATTTATATTAAGATGATCCGTCATTATTCCGCGGAGAGTATTTTTATTAATATGAAATATTATAGGAACATCTATATCATCAACAGGAAGAGAAATTCCATCCTGGAAGGAACATTCTATTTGATCTAAATACTTACTTTGCCCTTCAAGTATCGCGTCACTTTCATCATTTTCGATATTGCTTAAAAGAATATAATACACTTCAAATATTATTAGAGTTGAAATTCCTCGGGCTTACAAAAAATAAATCCAGAAAATCCATGACTGCAAATCATTTCTTTCAAACGTTCATGAACTATTATAATACTATCTTCATGTCTGCCCAGTAAAAAAATGTTTAAGTTAGGCGGTATTAGAGACTCATCTAGGACCAGGCTATCGATAGTATATATTGAACCTTCACCAACATTATTTTTATCGTAAAACTCAAAATCTAGTTCGGACTTTTCATAGTTAACGCAATCTATTTTGTTGACAATATTTACTATTTTATAATTTGAAATAATGTTTGCATTGAAATCAATGGTCAGAGGATAAAGTTCTACTTGATCAAAAGCCATCTTATGTAACATGTCTTGCATTCTTTCTGAAACAACCAAGAGATGCTGATGGTGATAAATATGAACAATTAACCTGTCTCTTAATTTACCTATTCTTGAAAAATTTTCGTTTATCCTGATAAAATACTGATTATTCTCAGCAGGTCTTAGTGAATTTCCTCTACCAAAAGCACTTGGAATTAATTGACCTTTTGAATCAAGCAAAGCTCCTTCAATTTTAGCATCAAACTTTGGCTTTTGCAGTTCATTACTCAAAATATAATACATACCTTAATAAAGTTTATAGGCTTTATCAAATTCTGTGAAAGAGAATCCTGTAAGCCCGGCGCCTTCTATTTTTTGTTTAATATTTTCATGTATAACTATTGCGCTTGCTGAAAACTTTCCTAACTGAAAAATTTGCTTCCCATCAGGTATTTTTGACTCGTCTAATACTAATTTCAAAATTCTGCTAATTCTTCCATCTGAATAAAGCTTTAGATCCGAAGCACCAAAATCAACGCAATCAATTTTGTCTAAGATATTTACAATTTTATAGTCTGAAATTTCAAAATTATTGCCTCTAATTGCTACATCGAAATATTGAAGATTATCTATTGTCGAATTTTGAAAAAACAATTGAGCTGTTGGGGAAATCAAAAACAAGAAGCCTGCTTGTATAACGTGGATTGATATCTTATCTTTCCTAATTCTGTTTTTAAAGCGGCTATCCTTTTCGTCAAGAATAACAATAAAAGGAGCGTTTATATTACTAGGATCCAAATATTGTCCTTTATCAAAGATTTTACCAACCGTATCTTGGTTGTAGTCATAAATAGTGCCATTCAATCTCATATCCTTTTTTTCATCTTGAATTGAATATCCTAATAAAAAATACATTTGACAGATTTTATGAATTAGTAATAATATTTCCTGTTGCTCGGCGAAGACACTCCACCCGCATCACTGTGCTGTTTAAACTCCTCATCGCGTTGACCTTCTGAATAGCTATGAAGTGGTTGTTGCCAGTTTATTATTTCTTCTCTAAATGTTTTTATATGTGTATCTACTTCATTCCATAACTCAAATTGTTTATCATTCTTACAATATGTAACAAAACCTTCTTCCATTGCTCCTAAAATTGCCTTTACATGATCATCATACGTAGGATGGCTTCCCCGATGAAATTGAAGATCATGCCATACTATATCTGCAGTATAATAAGGCAATGAAATACCGTTCAAAATTTCATTATTTATATCAAATCCTAAAAGTCGTAAGTTTTCTGATAGTTTAGGAAGTTTGTTAAAAACATTTACTGGTATCACGTGATGTCGCCGTGTCACATAATTACTTGCCGTAACGCTTTTTATACCAAAGACCATTGGAGCAGATCTATATACAGTATTATAAATTAAAGAAGGATGTATCCAAGACTTTAAATCTTTTCTTTCAACGACTCCATTACTGGGATAAATGGGCTTGGATTTATGCTTTTTATCGCAATCCTGCCAACCACAATGATCATCAGGCAAATCTTCATCCGCTGTTCCTTCACGAGCTTTTATTTGACCTGCAGATGTCATATTGATAGCACCCGGTCCAGCGCTGCAAGTAATAGTATTAGGAAATAGCAATTGAGCTTTACCCTTTGAAAGAACATCTGATTTTGTATTCGTCCATTCTCCCAGTTGAGGGCTACACTTTTTAGGAGCAGTTGGGATAGCCAAGCATGCTCCAAAACCAGGTTGGGCAATATTTTTATCATCCGCAACACCAATAACTCCATCGGATAAGGATACGGTTCTTGCTACACTTGTCTCCAACCGTGCAGGAACACCAGGACATCCAGTACACATCAAAATAGCATCACTCTTTACGTAAGTCATAAAACTAATTGATTTTTACCTGCGTTCCCTTTATTTCAGCATTTCCAGCAGAGGTTAATGTCAGTTTCCCTGTACCTGTGGCAACTTCCATTTCTCCAGCTCGTTGATCCAATTTATTTTTTGCTGATACTGTTATTTTTTCTTTTGCTTTGGTATTAATGTCCTTTTTAGCTGTTTGATTTATAGTTGTAGCTGTAGAGCTCAATGAATTTTTCACAAAATTGCTGAGTTCTTTAGTACGCAAAATAGTGTTTTTACTAACGTTAGTCATACTGTTCATTGTGTTTAAGTTATACGACGCCGTTGCTTGCACATTCACCATTGCCCCTGCTATTAAATTAATATTCATTGCTGCAAGCGTAATACTTCCCAAAGCTTTAATTCCAATACTATTATCACTACTGTTCATAGTTATATTGTTCTTATTCTTGTCTTTAATCGTTATAGTATTACCACTAGCATCAATTATTATGTGATTATTCGCCTTATCCTTCACTGTTATACACCCTTTTGGCGTATCTATATGAATCGTATTATTATTCTTATCCTTCACCGTTATTGTTTCTGATCCCTTTTTATCATTCATCTCAATAATATGCCCACTGCGGCTTTGGATGGTTTTCACATCGTTCTCCGCATTGCTGAAACTGTTGTTGGCTTTGCCGTGATATACACTGCCTATTACATAGGGCTTAGTAGGGCTATCGCCTTCAAAACCTACTATTACTTCTTCATCTTTCTCGGGTATAAAAAACATGCCTTTGCCTCCGCCCGCATGTGGTGTGGTAAAACGCATCCAGGGACTTTTTTCTCCACCGTTCATCCAGTGAAATTTTACCCGCACCTGTCCTAACCCTTTGGGATCGTGATTGTCGGTAACAACTGCGCTCTGCGTTTCGCAGCGTGGTTCAGTATAACCCGTAACGGGTGGCATTTTTACGGAGGCGGGTATAGAAGTAAAATCATTATAATAATTTCCCTGTCCATCACAGTAATGCGTAACCGCTATTACGGTATAATCGCCAAAGGATTCGTCGGACTGACTGAATACATTTTTTCCATCTACGCTTACGCCACCTCCTACATGCACAGCAGGCTGGCCACTGCTTCCATTAAACTTTACCATATTGCTACTTTGCATAGCGGCTTTGGCATTCATTACATCATCCAGTTGCTTTTTGCTGGTTAAAAAATGATTGTGCCACAACTTTGGTTTGCTGGAGTAAAATTTTTCGCTCTTCTGTAATGCATGCTTGCCTAAATCATTTAATCCGGCTTTACCCGCAATGCCTGATGGGGTACCACCATACACATCACTGTTGATATAATCATAGGCCATCATCTGGAAGGATGCGGGGCGTACCTGCAATGCCATATTAAATTCATTCAGCGTACTGCCGTATAATAATTTTTCTTTTTTACCGGATGGCGCACCTAAATATAATTTCTGACCGTCGTAAAACAGCCATTCACCATAGGTGGCTGCAATACGACTCAAAAACTGCCAAGCTGTTTCTTTGTATTGAACAGTATAAGCAAGTGCCTCGGTGTATGCCGGATTTATTTTTGGTTGCAATAAATTTTTAGGAAAATGTTTCAGCACATCCTGTGCAATATTTTTTATGCCCTGGCTTTCCCATGATTTGCAGTGTGGCCCATTATCCAATAAAATGGTAGGACTGAACCCGCTGATAATAATATCACCGGCGTGCCCGCTATGACGTGCCGCTTCTACCTGCGTAACAACGCCTGAAAACTGTAAAGTGCCTTTATTTCCAATGGCGTCTATCTTAATGGTGATAGAACTGCCTATCATATTTTTAGAGGAGTGTAAAATAGCTCCGGAGGTACCATCTATTGCTTCCGCAGGACACACCAGGCGAAAGCTATGATGTTCGAAGATACTTTGATGGAGTACAAAAGAAGTGTACTGCTTGATCTTTTTCCCGTCTATATCAATATCTGCTTCTACAAACTGTGCCATGGTTATTTTTGTGAATAGTGAATGGTGAAAAGTGAAACGATAGACGATAGAGCAGTGCTTGTATTGCCTATGCCTTACACCCTATACCTTTTACCCTAACTGGGCCAATTATTCTTATACTCAGAATCATTGAGTTTTAGTTCAAGTGCACTGATCATGAGTTGGATCTGCATAGGATGATCACCTGCATGATCATAGATCTCATGATAGTCTACACAATGCGCTTCGGAAAATTCAAGGGTTTTTAATTTGCTGTTTGCATCGCGGCGAAAAAAAGTGAGTTTTCCATTCTTTGTTTGTGTGGGACTAATCATCCAATCAAACAAATGTGTATTACCGGTGCTTTCCACTATCATGGTTACGGTTCCACCTTTGGGTAAGGAAGTAGGTTTGCCTGTAGCGTCAATATGTTGAGAGAACCGGAATGAGCAATTGAGAACGTTGAGTTCTTCCCCATCTACTTCGAGCTTGGCGAGAAATGACATAACAAATAGAATTAAAAATTACTTGCTGTATAAGGATAGTCAATGTCATTTTATTAAGCCCGTATAAAGAACGATTGTTATAGTGATGTACACATCGGAACAAGTGCTTTACACATTCCTGGATAAAATGACATTGACCAGGCATTAACCAATACAATATTTATGATTGATGTAATGGCTTATTTAGGCCATTCATTCTGGTGCTTGCCATTTCCTACTTCAATTTCCATGGCGCTGATGGTAAATGTTTCACAATTTGGATTTTCACTTTTAGCGTCAAAATCTTCTTTGTAATCAACTACATAAGCTTCCTTAAATTTCAGCTCCTTCAAAGTGGCGTCACTGTCGCGTTTGATAAAAACGATGCTTCCTTCTTTTCTTTCAAATGGATTCACCATCCACTCAAAAAAGGCAGTATCGGCTGTTGACTCAATAGTTACATTGATTTTTCCGCCACGCGTGATAGATGAAGGACGACCGGTAGCATCGGTTTCCTGTTTCAGTGCATAATTACATGCCAGTACCGGCAACTCTTTGCCTGCTACTTTCAATCTTGCTTTAAACGACATAACATTTGTTTTTAATTAATAAAAAATGGTATAAAGACCTAATTATAAAAAACATGTTAAGTGCAGATCGATGGTATATTTTCACAACCATACTATATGTTGCCTGCACGGGTTGCTGTTATTCGCCTATTTATCCTGGGCATATTCAGAAGACCAGTCATTTCCATCATCTCCTTTTTGTCCCTCTAGTTTTATAAGAAAAGTTTTAGCGGGGAAATAGGGCTTCATATGTATATCAAGATAGATCTTGTCTTTCTGAACAGGATCCTGCTCGAATCTTCTGATGGTAAACTGTTCAATCAACTTGCTTGGTCCGGTAATACTATCCAGGAATTTCACAATCTGTCCGTTCAGCTCTTTTCTGGTGTTGGCGGTAAAGTTTTCAAATGCTCTCCTGTTCAGGAAGTCCATCATTACCTTAGCCACATAATCAAACACACGTACTACAGAATAAGTTTGCAACCCTATGTTGTCTCCGTTGAATAATGTTTTAGCAGAGAAGGCCATTACTTTTCCGTATTCCTTCACCATCGGTACCAATCCTAATTTTTCAAGACTGGCTATCTCGCTTTTTTTCAAATCAAAACGTACGCCTTCAATTTCGTTGATACCACCATGTTTTTTACCAGCAGTTACCTGCGACATGAGTGTGTTATATATTTTTCCTGCCAGGGCGCCTGCTGGTGGTACAAACAAATCTTCCTGCTCACCTACTTCTTCAAACTTCCCTCTTCCTATCAGCCAATTGCACGACATGATAGCGTTAGAACGATATACATCTCCCCCCGTTAAATTAGCAGCTTCAAACATTTCCATTACATCATCCGGCGCTTCCAGGTTTTCGAAATCGGTAACCAGCATCACTTTATTTTCATACGCGATCTTTGACCATTTTTCTATCACCATATTTGAACCAAGGTAACCGGGTACAATTAAAAGGCTATAATTATTCCGAAGGTCAAGTCTGTCATAATTATCTACCAACTCTGTACGAACCGCATCAATAAATCTCGTATTATCCAGATCTTTCAATTGGTCGAGATCTACATTCATGATGGAAACATTTTTCACCTTCATACTTTCAGTATTTTTATAAAACAATGCTACTGACCTGTATGATCTTTCCATATCACGGGTAACCTCAACGGCTGCTTTTAAATTTTTCTTCAACACCTGTTGTGCACTATCAGATCTTTGCTGGCAGGTTTCAATCATTTCGGTGATATCATCAGAACTGCTTAATATCTCACTCCACCATTGCAAAGATTTTTTTAAGGACTCCCTTTCCTCTTTCCTGGAAGTTTCTTCCATAAAGATCTTCTTACGGGCTTTGCGCTCTGGGTTTATGTTCTGTATGCCGTCAATAGCGGCCTCCAGCATATCAAACGCACCAAATTTTTCCAGCCCTTTTAAACTGGTATCCAGCAGCTCTGCCGGTTTGTCTATTATTTTAACGGCTTCCAAAACTTTGGTTTGCAGTTCTTCTGTATTAAGTTGTGCCTGTGCCATGTCAAAAAGATTTTGATTGAATTGTCAAGATGTTGAACGTAATAAATTTTTGTTGAGGTTATATTGTTTACCTGGCTTGTTCAAGCTCTTTAATAAGCGAATGCAAAGCGTTGATAAGATGTTGCTTTGATTCTTCTTTACTTATTGCCTGCTTAAGCAGCTTATTTGTTTTTAACTGTTTGATGATTTTTTGAAACTGCTCTTTCTTCATGGTGAGCTCGTTTAAAAAAGGGCTTTGAGCAGTAATGCCTTTTACGCCAAAATCGCCTAGGTTCGCAAAACGAAGTGTTTCTTTTTTTGAAGCACCCTCTTCTGTTTCAAAATCCATATTGATTTGTGGTTTAAAATGCTCAAACACCTGTTCAATAGAAGTAAGCCCCTCTGTTATTTCGGGTCTTACAGGCGCTTCGGCGGTAAGTTTTTCCGCCATCAATACGCGGTTCTGCGGTATATCAGCAAAAGCCTCAAATGCTTCTGTTTCCTGTACCATACCGCCAATACCATATTTTTCAATAGCCATGTTGTTGTATTTAAAAGTTATTAATTACGCTTATAAAAATTGACACACTATTTCATACGGGTATTTGCATACCACTACCAGCAGTGATTTAACCCTGTTTATGCCAACAAAGAATAAAGATGTTGCTGCCCTTCATAGAGGCAACTATCATAAGGAACGTAAGTGCGATGAGTATAATAGAGATGACCTTAATGTTCTATTATCCATGTCAGCTCATTATTGTTACCTGCATCCAACATTATTTTATTGCCGGGCTGTATTTCACCGCTTATAATCTTTCTTGATAAAGGCCTTCTTAGCTGAGAACGGATTACGCCGCCCAGCGGCCTTGCGCCATATGCCGGCGTAAACCCCATCTGGGCCAATATAGTAGCCGCTTTATCAGAAATGGTTAATGTAATGCCTTGTTTTTCGAGTGCAGTGTACAGTGTTTTTAACTGCACTTTCAGAATGTTCTGTACCATCGTTTCTGTCATAGGAGCGAATGGAACAATTTCGGTAAGCCTTCCCAGGAACTCAGGACGAAAATGGTTTGCCATAATTTCCATCATCTTTGATGAGGCAGGCACTTCTCCCTTGTTAAAGGAATCTACCACATACCGGCTTCCTATATTGGACGTAAAGATGATAACCGCATTGGAAAAATCTCCTTCCTTGCCTAGTTTATCATGCAGTTTTCCTTCGTCCATAATCTGTAAAAAAATATCAAATACAGAGGCGTGTGCTTTTTCTATTTCATCAAACAACACTACCGAATATGGCTTTTGCCTGATTTTATTTACGAGTAATCCTCCTTCTTCATAACCAACGTACCCTGGAGGAGCGCCATACAGTAAGGCAGCAGAATGTTCTTCTTTAAATTCCGACATATCAAAGCGGATCATAAAAGATTCATCCTGGAATAAAAAAGAAGCCAATGCTTTTGTTAATTCAGTTTTACCGGTTCCTGTTGGACCCATAAAAAAGAAGGATCCTATGGGTTGACCAGGTTTGCTTAAGCCTGATCTGGATTCCAGTATAGCTTCAGCAATGGATTTAATGGCATGCTCCTGCCCTATTACACGTTGCTTCAATACTTCTTCCATATTGAGCAAACGTTCTCTTTCCTGCGTTTGTACCTTGCCGATAGGAATACCTGTTTTATAAGATACAATGGCTGCCACATCACTTTTCTCAAGCGAAGTATGCTTATTAACTGCTGCTGCCTGCAATGTTTCAAAAGCATTTAATAAATGCGTTTTGATGGAATTGGCTTCCGTCATTGTCATCGGATCTTCTTCCGTTTGAAAGTATGCCCACAATATGGGGCTTAACTTATTCCGCATCTGCGTATACAGCCATTGCCAATCTTCCAGCGAATGTTTTTGATCGGGCGCTGCTTCATCATCTTTATTCCAGTTATCAAAAGTTGCTTTGAACGCTTCAAGATCGCCTACACCTGTATCGTTGATCATCTTCAAAGCTGCCATCGATCTGTCTGCCAGGTCAATGGCTGCATCAGGCAGGCGACGGTCTTTTACATATCGCTTGGCAAGCCGGATGGTTTCTTTAATCGTTTCATCGGCTACCAGCAACCCATGATGTTTTTCAAATTTGGGAATAACAGCCTTCATCATATGAAAGCACGACATTACATCTGGTTCATCCACCACCAATTGTTCAAACCGTCGGTTTAATGCTTCATCCTTTTCAATATACTTCCTGTATTCATCCATGGTAGTTGCACCGATGAGTGTAATTTCACCACGGGCCAGTTCGGGTTTCAGCATATTCACTGCACCGCCGGCAGATCCGTTTTTATCAATCAGCACATGTATCTCATCTACAAATAAAATAGCCTTATCAAATTGTTTTATCTCTGCCAATATGCTTTTAAGCCTGTCTTCTATTTCGCCTTTATAAGAAGCGCCTGCTATCAATGCGCCACTATCTAATTCAAAAATGCGTGCGTTGTGCAAATGCTGTGGAACTTTCTCTTCTGTAATAGCAATAGCAAATGCATCTACCAGCGAAGATTTGCCGACACCAGGTTCTCCAACAATTAATACATTGGGTTTTGAACGACGGCAAAGAATTTCACTCATCATACGCAGTTCCTTATCCCGACCGATTACCGCATCTACTTTTCCTTCTTTTGCCTGCATGGTTTTATCTATACAATATTTGAGCAAGGCTTGTCTTGTATTATCAGCTTTGCCATCAGACCCAGTAATGCCTTTACCCAATACTGCTTCTATTTCTTCCTTTTCGGTTGCAGAGGTTATCAGCTCTTCTCTTTTAAGTGGAAAAGTTTTTAATTGTTCAAAACTGAAACCTACACCGGGAGTGCTTATGGCCGCTAGAGATGCAATGGTTCAATATGATCTTTTAAAAACTTCAGCCTGATAGTATCCGCTTCATTCATTACTTCTTCTACCGAAGCATCACCCGAAACAGCATTTACTGGTGAAGCTGATTTTCTTTCTGATTCTATTCTAACATCAGCCCATTCTTCTATATAGTATATGTCTTTATCAAGCGATTTAAGCAACGGATGCAAACCAGCATCTTTGTGCACCAGGGCTTTGAGTAAGTGCGCTGCTCCGAAATTGGGATGCATATTTTCCTTCGCTATAGCCTGCGCTATTTTTATTACGCGTTTTGCATCTTCTGTCAGCGATATATCCTGTGCAACAATTGCCATAAAATTGATTTGAAATATTTATTTAAAAATTCCTAAAATGCTTTTCTTGGTTTCCAGCGTTACTACCATCGATTCAATGCAATTGGTCTGTGCATTTACATTTCTCCAAACGGCCAGTTTTTTTATCTTTTTCTTTTTCAACGCTTTTAATTCTTCGCAGAATTTTGTGAACGTAATTACATTGTTATTATACGCTACTTTAATTTCTTTGCCGCTGCAGATGTAAGGGCTAAACACATCCGGGCCTTTATCGCCGGCAGCTATAGCTCTTATCATGGTAGCCAGGTCTTCTGTTGAAACATCCGGCGCTTTAGGTTTTGGTGTTTCCGCAGGTTGAGCAGGCTTTACTTCTTCAATCTGCTCAGTTAATGTTTTGTCTATTTGGGGAGCGTCTTTTATAGTTGGGCGAACTGGTGGTTTAGGTGTGGCTGGTTTAGGAGGGGTTACGGTATTTTTTGATTTATTTACAACGTACATATACTTTGACCTTGTAAGTTCAGCTCTTCCATTAACTCTTAAAACGACGGTCTTGCTTCCAGGCGTGTTGAATGTATAGGTAGCTTCCTGTGTGGTTTTATCAACCGTATTTGTTTCTCCAAAAAACCATTCCCAACTGGTAGATGTAGTAGACAGATCAGTAAATGTTACAGGTACTCCCATACTAACTGTATCGGGCGCCTCTATAATAGGCATCAGGCTTGAATTAATTACTAAAGGGGCTTCTTTTACAAGAATACTGATGGTTCCATCGCAACTGTTATTTACGGAAACATGCACAGAATAGCTACCGGCAGTTTTAAATATGTGCGTGGTTGTATTAGTGCGTTCCTCTTTTTCAATCCCATCGCCAAAATTCCATTCGAATTTTTTTCCACCTTGTGTTTCAGCTTTTAACTGAATGATGTTACCGGCAATTAAAGAATCGGAGAACAATATTTTTATGGGAGCACAGGTTTCTTTGTTGGCGTATTGAAATGCCAATACAATAAGTGCGAGCACACACAAACCCGTCATAGTAAAAAATACTTTTTCATCTATTCTGAAAAAAGTAGGCTTCTTGATCATAAGAAAAAAATTTAGTACGTAAAAGATAGGTGCAGGTCAATTTGTACTAATTGAAATTGGATACGGCGGAGTACATCAACAACAGCAACCGGCAACAAAAGAATAAACAATCTTTACAGCATACTATGGGAAAAACCCCCTATTTATTTTTTTGTTACCTTCACTGCGATTCTACCGACCAGTATTTAGATAACGTTTTGAACAGAATTGTTACCTCTTGCAGATTTGAATAATACGCCGGTTATGTTTTTATTTCGAAATATATTTCCTTTTCTGTGCGTTGCTTTTGTTTTGGCTTCCTGTGGAAATTCCCGCCATACAGCAGCTTCCGGAGGAGTAATTATGGTAGAACCTGCTGTTACCACAACAAACACAAATAACAACAGCCCGCTTAAGATAAAATATGCCGGTTACCTGAATGTGCAGCCCGAAAAAATAGTTAACATGCCCTTATACCAGTTTATAGACAACTGGTTAAATACACCTTATAAATGGGGAGGTATGGATAAAAAAGGAATTGATTGTTCTGCTTTGATACAACGGTTGCTCGATAGTGTGTATGCTATTAAAATTCCCCGAACCTCCGTTGAACAATTCTACGCCATGTGGATTGATAAGTTCAAGTCTACCAAACACTTGTCGGAAGGCGATCTCGTTTTTTTTAAAACGGTGGGCGATAATGTGGTGTCGCATGTAGGTATGTACCTCGACAATGGAAAGTTTATCAACTCCTCCTCCTCCAAAGGAGTAAGTATAGCAGACATCAATGATCCGTACTGGAAATCGAAGCTTGTTGGGGCAGGCAGAATTAATTTAAGCCTGCTACCGGGGAATAAAAAATAAAACTCAAGAAAGCTTTCAGCTTTCAGCAATGAGCTATCAGCGAAGAAAGTCATAAATATCTTCGTGAACCATTGTGTCTCCGTGTCTTCGTGCCTGCCTGCCGGTAGGCAGGGTTCAAATCTCAAATCTCAAATTATCCCGGTAACAAATTTCATATTCATAAGTTGTATGAATAGCTATTCCGCATTATAAGATAATGCGTGCTGAAATTTTACGCAAAAAGCCGAAACAATAACGATGGATATCAACCTGAAAAAAATACAGCTCTACTCACTATCATCGTGGCTTTGCCATATATGGAAATGCTTTTTTTCATTTGCCGGAAATCATTACCAGCAAAGGGTTTTGTCGTTTCTATCACTATCTGTTGTATGTATCTTTTTAACATCATCATCCTTTTGCCAGGATATGATCTACTTTAATAAATCTTCCAAACTTTGCAAGATAACCGCTGTCGACGCCGATGGTATCACATATACTTCAGGCACCTCAAAAGAAGAAAAAGCAACATTAGCAGATGCGGTTTTACTATTTAATAAAGCAGGAAATTTCCTGGTACCATCAAAAATTGATTTCAATACTGAAGAAGGAAAATCCGCTACACAACAATTTCTGGCAGCAGAAAAAAAAGAAGAAACAATCAAAGACTGTATTTACACCATCGTAAACAGTAAAATAGAAGCCGAAATAACTAAAGAGGATAACAAGTTTGTTTACCTCAATCTACCAGATCAGCCCCGGATCGATAAGCGGCAGGTAGCAGTGATTGTTTATAAAAACGGATTACATAGTGTATATCAAACACTACCTGTTGCAAAAATAGCCTTGATACTGTGGGATAATAATCATGCAACATCTTCTATAGATAGTATAAAAATAAAATCCACAGAAACTTCAGAAATCACCGGGCCCATAGCTTCTGACAACAAAAACATTCATACGGTTACAAAAGAATCTACCCAAACAACTGCTGAGAAATCTCCCGCAACAGATACCGTAAAAACACCCTTAGAAGAAAAAAAGAACGTGCTGACATTTGAAGAGCTTACGGGTAATGTATCGCAAAAAGAATTTGAAGAACGTGCTGTAAAGAAAACTAAAGATCTGAATAGCTACCTGAAAATACTCTGTACAAAAACATATGGTTATGAAGAGCATAATAAAGCGCTTGACCAGGCAATCAAACTGTTCATCAACGAAGACGCGGCAGTGCAGGTTTCATCTATAACAAAAGATGAAATAAAATCTTATAAAATAAGACAATACCTGCTGAGGCTGAAATCGCTTAATTATGACAGAGTAGAAGTTGAATGGACCAATGTGCAATATGTAGATAAACTAAAGAAAGGGCCAGATGGAAATTATTATGGAACTGTTACGCTGGAACAGGTGTTCAGAGGATTTATTGACGGTAAAGTGGTATATGAAGATGTGACAAAGAAATCGGCTACAGTGGTATTAAAGGCCTATGAAAAAAATATGGAAGGCAATACTACTGAAATGTGGGATGTAATGCTTTCAGACATTGGTGTTATTTATACAAAATCACAAGCACAACCACTTTGAAAAAGCATGTGCTCTTTATGAAATGTGTTGCACCAGGTTTACTGCTCATTGGCTTGTGTGCGTTTGCCAAAACCGCCACTGCGCAATACAGCAATGATGCCGGCGCAAGAGAGAAACATTTTATTTATGAAATAAAACAGGTTGACGAATTTTTTGAACGCTTTAATGACGATAAGGATTCTTTTATAAGGAAAGTATATGCTTCTTATAAAAAGAAATATAACATTAAAAGAGAAGACCTGGTAAAAACACTGTTCAACTATGAAACAAATTCGTGGAACCCGGTTATAATAGACAGTTTTATTTCATATATAACCAATAAAGAACACCCAAAGCTCTTAAACTTTTATGGTAAAAATTGGTATGCTGAAGCTAATTGCAGATTTCAATACGAAGGAACGGAAATAGATGTGCCGGTTATTTTAAAACTGGATGCTGATGCTAACAACCGGGCCAGGTGGATTATCGAAAGCGTTAAAAAAAACCCATTTCCACCTGCAGGCAACGATTTGAAAATAACGGTTAAAGACAGGAGTAAATTTATTCATCCTGCAAGTCATACCAATAATTTCATAGCCTTATCAAAGGCATTGGAAGACAAGGAAAATCTGCCTGTATATTTTGATGAATCTTTTTTCAGGAGAGATAACAGCACTGCTTTTTTTGCGACAATATTATACAACCGGGCGCAACTATTGTATGTAAAAAGTATCCGGTATCATTTTTTGCAGGTGGATGGCTGGGTGTTTACTGTGGAATCGTTTCCCAGGAAATCGTTGAATTCGGGATGGCTCATCAGCAGCCTGCAAAAAATAACACCAAGTGAAAAACACCAGTATGAAGATACACTGCTCGGTAAATAAAATTCATGATACCCCCCCAATATGCAAACACCCTGTTTTGATGACAATACATTCTTTAATATAAAATAAATGAAGATGACGGCCAGATATTTACTTGCAACATTCGTTCTTTTCCTGCTATGCAATATCCTGCATGCGCAGGATTCGCTTTCCATAAAAGATGTGCAGGAAATAAGATATAAGGCAGAGGCATTGATAAGAAGAGAATTACAGGATCTGCTGAACAATATTGCCCAGCCTGGTTTTGACAGTAAAGAAACAGAAGAGATCATCCATAACAGTTATGATGGCACTATCAATAAAATTTTTGAATCTGATAAAGCAAGAATAGAAAGCGATCTTAACCCCAAAATACATAGTAGCGAACCTGCTAACGATATCGATGTATTAAAATACCTCAAAGACTTCGATATTCTTTACAGCAAAAGCGAAAATTTTTCCGTTGCATTCAGTTCTGTAAAAGCATCACAGGTTAAGAAGGCAAATTACCTGTACGTGAAAGTGTATTTCTCTTCCTATTTCAATAACAAATACAAAGGAGTAGAAGGTGAAACACCCTACACATTAAACAACAGGGTTGCCGAAATAAAAATGACGTTTAGCAATCAAAAATGGACTCCGTATATTGTAAGGATAGGTTTTTTTGAAGCAGCAGACACGCTCAATGATGTGATCAATGATATGGCCATAAAGAAAGAACCCGGCCAGCAGAATGGCGCTGCCATTGACAGTGCAACCGCAGTAAGTATTGATGCGGAAATAGAAGCGAAAAAGAAAAAGCAACTGATTGATGAAGAGAATACAGAAGCCCAAAAATTCAACAACCTGATAAACAGTGGCGACAAAGCATTGGGTGAAAATAATTTTACCGATGCATTGAATTATTACAGGCAAGCAAAAGAATTAATGCCCTATGACCCATTGCCAAGAAGCAAAATAAGCAAAGCCAATAAACTACAGTTAAGCGCAAGCATTACCAAAGACCAGCTCTTTGAACAATATGTTGACAACGCCCGCCTCGCCACCCGCAAAAGAGAATATGAAGAAGCCATAAAATATTACCGCTCTGCACTGGATAACAAACCTACAGAAAAAGCTAACCTGCAGGCAGAAATAGATGCGCTTACACGCAAAGTAAATTTCTTAACAGAAATGAACCTTAACTATAAGGCAGGAAATTATAAAGAAGCGATCAAACAATATACTGCTGCTATAAAAAAGAAAAAAGATTCTGATTACTTTTTGGGCAGGGCAAGAAGCAACGTGAAAATGGGTGAATACAGTGATGCCATGAGTGATTTTACTACCGCATATGAACTGGATAACGAAAACCTGGCAGCTATTGAAGGGAGAGCTGATTTACACAAACTACTCGGAGATGCGGTAATAAAATCAAAAAAAGCGGATGAAAAGAAAGACCACTACATTAAAGCATTAACAGGTTATACTTCCTACCTCACGTTAAGCAAAAAAAATCTTCACATCTATGAAGCCATGGCTGAACTACAAATACTTTTATACAACAACACCGATGACGCGATAAAGACACTGGATGCGGGACTGGATGCAGATCTTAAAGCAAAACAACTCTATATAAAAAAGGGACTATTGCAGTTGCAGAAAAAAGACTTTACTAATGCCGACATTAGTTTTACAAGTGCGCTTAAAATTGACAGCAATGATGCTTTTGCTTATTACAACAGGGGAATTGCGCAGCTTAACCTAAACAATGTTACGTACGCATCCGTGTATTTTCAAAATGCACGCCGCAAAGGGCTTGACTCTGCCAATCGTGCCAATATTGTAACCTATGCCAATGCTTTTTATCAACACGCAGAAAACAGTTATAAAAACAATGCCCCCGATTCCGCAATGAATATGATCAATAATGCCATTGATGTGGATCCCTCTAACAGTATTTACTTTTTTGCGCGTGGTGAATATTACAGCGCCCAACAACATTATTTGAATGCAATTGATAGTTATGACAAAGCCATTCAACTGAACAAAAATTATACGGATGCTTATTATAAACGGGGTGTTAGTTACAATTACATAGGTAAATACTCTACAGCCATTGAAAACTTCAACAAAGCCAACGCACAAGCATACCCGCAATTGTACCTTGTACAGAAAGGCATAGGAGAAGCGTTTTTGGCATTGAAAGAGTATAGTGAAGCATCTCAGAATTTTGAAAAGGCTATTAAAACAGCGGATGCTTTAAAAAACGATCCGCCTGCTAATACAATGGCTGAAATATATAATTGTCTTGGTATTGCCTACTATTACCAGCAAATGAGTGAAAAAGCAATTGAAGCAGGGAAAACAGCTATCAGGAAAAACAATGCATATGCAGATGCATATTTTCATTTGGGTCTTGCTTACTATGCAGGCAACAAACCGGAAGACGCCATTGAAAACATTTCCAAAGCGCTTAATATAGACAATAAAAAAGTAGCCTGGCGTTACCAATTGGCAGTGATACAGCAAAGCAACAATGAATTTGCAAATGCCATCAATAACTATACAGAAGTAATAGAAGCTGATACAGCACACAAAATTTCAAACGCTTTATATAACAGGGGTTACGCTTATTATCAATCAGAAAATTATAACGCAGCACTTGCTGATTATATAAAATACAGCGCATCAGGTGTGGATAGTTCTTTTAACAATTTTAATGCGGAGTTGGGAAATGTTTACCTGCACCTGGGTAATTATGATTCCGCAGTTGCCTGTTATAAAAATATATTGGCCAAAGATCCTTCTAACGGATCGGCCATGTATGGAATAGCTTCTTGTTACTTTTTACAAAACAAAACAGATGATGCATTGCAATGGTTTGAAAAATCATTTCAAACCAAAACCATTAATTCCGGCGATGTAAAAAAGGATAAGTTGATTGCGGGTATAAAAAATGAGAAAACATTTAAAGCATTGATGAAAAAATATTTCTGATAGTCATTTCAGCAACTTTATAAAACCTGCTTTGCGCATAACAACACACATATGAACCCAAGCAACATATATTACCTTCACGAAACAGGTGGCAAAAAAACACAGGAAGACTATATATGGCCACAACCGGGTACTGCAACGCTTCAGGACAAAATTTTTATTGTGTGCGATGGAGTAGGAGGCTCTGAAAATGGTGAGCTGGCAAGTAAAGTAATTGCAGAATTTATTGGAGAAGCATTGCTGAAATATACACCAGCTTCACTATCAACAGAAGCTATTAATGATCTATTGATAAAAGCGCAGCACAAACTTGTTCAATATGCACAGCAATATGCGCTAAACAGTGATATGGCTACCACTTTTTCACTGCTGGCCTTAAATGGCAATAAAGCTTTTATTGCGTGGTGTGGGGATAGCAGGGTGTATCATATCCGCAAAGGCAATGTACTATACAAAACTTCCGATCATTCCCTTGTAAATACACTTGTAAAGAAAGGAGAAATAACGGAAGAAGAAGCCTCTTCTCATCCACAAAAGAATATCATCCTAAAAGCCATCAGGGCCGACTATTCATCTATTGAAGCAGATGCCAACTGGGTATTAGATGTGCAGGATGGTGATTACTTTATGTTATGTACCGATGGCGTTCTTGAAAATATTACAGATGCTGATCTCCAGGTTTTGTTGGGAAGCAATAATAATGCAAACACAAATATTGCTGATAGGTTTCAGCAATTCTGTTACAATAAAACGAGAGATAATTATTCCATGTACCTGCTGCAGATCAGCACCAGCAATAGTATTGCAGCCAGGAGCAAACAAAAAAAAATATTGTTACCCACATTATTAACAACCCTTTCTATTGGAGCTATTATCGGTGGTTATTTTTATTTTACCCGTGCTGATTATGATGCGGGAAATGTATATGTATCTCCCCCGGTAGAGAATGCTGATAAATCTCACCTATCCATACCCGATACAACCGAAAAAAAACAGCTTCCCACATTTGAAAAAGTAGAAGAAGAAAAAAAAGCTGATAGTGCACCCAAAAAATTACCCGCTTTTACTATTACGAAGCCACAAAAAGACAGCATCCGTCGTGACAGCATTATTATTAAACCACTACCCATTAAAAAACAGTATACACCAAAACCAGCAGATGTAAATTCCGCACCAGGCACAGATAGTATTTGATCCATATCATTTTCAAAATAAAAGTTATGTTACTTTTTAATCGTTATGAATATAATCCCAATACTGACCTTGTAGGAAGAGGTAGTTTTTCGAGGGTATACAAAGCAATGGATAAAAAAAAGGACGACTGGGTTGCGCTAAAGTTATACAAATCAACATCAGTGCATCCGAAAGCGCTTTCACCCATCCTTGCACAACAATTGCTTTCGTTGAATCATCCACATATTCAGCCGTATATTGCCATTGAAGAAATAGAGAAAGAAGACGCGTTTGGTGAAACCGAAAGAATACAGGTATATATCAACAAGCTTGCAGTACAGGGAAATACAATATCCTTTTTTGAGGAAAATAAAAATCTTATAACCTTAAAAAAAGTATTGGCAGATGCAGTAAAAGGATTACGTTATTTACACGACAATAATATTATACACAAGCAGGTAAGACCATCTAATATTTTGGTTGATGGTTTGCCCGATGCACCAATTGGAAAAATATGCGACTTTGGTATTAATCATCATTCATTAACTGATACATCTGAAACAGACTTTGCCGCATCTCTCACTGTCGCCATTCCATACCTTGCGCCGGAGCAATTAAACCCACAGCAGTACGGTATTGACGAAAAAATAAGCAGCAACATAGACGTGTGGCTGCTGGGATTAACCGTATACGAAATTATAACCGGTGAAATGTTGTTTAAAAACAGTAAGCGTGAATCGGGCGAGCAGGTTATGAAAAAAATACTGAACCCTACCCTACCCGAAAGTATAAACGCTGTTCCTGAACCATTCAAAACATTTATACAAACATGCCTTGTAAAAGATGCCAAGCTCCGTATTAAAAATGTGGATGCACTATTAGATATTCTGGAACCTTCAGAGAAAGAAGAAAAAAAAACCTTCAATACTCTTGAAGAAACCGATGCCGATACCAAAGCATTAAAAATCTTACCACAGGATGTTCTTCAAAGTGATCCTGTTTCTATAACGAATATTCTTACTCCTATTAAAACTGATGACAGCACACAGGTAATCAGCAATAATTTTTCTGACACTTCTTTGTTGAATGAGGCGATCCTGGTTAATAATGCAACAGCGGGTATTGCTATCAATACTGATACTCAGGTAATAGCTCCGCCCATTATTAAAATAACAGCAACGGATGATACAAGTATATTATCAGAAAACAAGTCTGCCAATAATGATGTATATGATACTGCGCCCATTAACCAACCCATAAAAGAAGGAAGCATAGTACTCTTTAACCGGTATGAATATCTGCCGGTTACCGACCTGATTGGTAAGGGAGGGTTTTCAAGAGTGTATAAAGCTTACGACAAAAAATTAAACCGCTGGGTAGCCTTAAAAATATATAAAACAAACGATCTCTCTGATCGGTATAGCCCGTTTGCAGAAATACGTCGTGTTATCAATCTGGATCACGCCAACATTTGCCGGTACCTGGATATAGAAGAGATGGAAAATATAAATCCATTTGGAGAAACCGAAAAAATACAGGTATGCGTGATGGAATTGTTAGACAGCGGTAATATTGCTGAATATTATAAAGCACATCCGGATACTGCTATCCTGAAAAAACTTTTGATGGATGTATTAAACGGCTTATCGTACCTCCACAAAAAAGGAATTATACACCGTGATATAAAACCCGCCAATATTTTAATAAAAGAAAGTATTGAAGGCCCGGTAGCAAAGATCACAGATTTTGGCATCAGCAAAGCATCAGACACGGTAAACAACAACAGTTCTTCCGCATTGATTGTTTCTATTCCCTTTATGGCACCGGAACAATTCAACACAAAGAAATATGGTATAGATGAAAAAATTTCATTCAATCTTGATTTGTGGTCACTTGGGGTAACTATATATGAAGTATATACCGGCAAGGTTTTGTTTAAAGACAATGACCAGGATAATTCGGAACAGATTATGGCGAATATTATGGCGCCGGAATTGCCTGATAAAATAAACCGTTTGCCGGAGCCATTTAAAAAAGTAGTAGCGCATTGCCTTATAAAAAGTGCGAAAGACAGGGCACAGAAAGCAGAAGAGCTCATGCCGCTGTTGAATGAACACAATGATAAGCCAAAAGCTATATATTTTGACCCAAACAGCAATGAAGGAGAAATACAAAAAATTAAGCCAATAATTGCAGACGATATAACCGAAACAAAAACAGAAAATCAAAACCTGTCATCCGGGAACAAATCAAAAACACATTTCAATTTTGATTCCACCATAGAAGAAAAGCCAGGGAAGGAAACGAAGCGATTCAATTATAAGCGTGGGTCTATTATTGCAGGTGGCATTCTTTTACTGCTGATTTATTTTCTTTTCATCAAAAATTTCATGAAAGAAAATGCGATATCCGGGCCGGCAATCCAAAAGATTCTGCCACACAAAAGCAAAATATTGCACCCGTTGACACTACTATGAAATCGGCAATAAACACTGCAGATTCCGTTTCAACTATAGACACTACCAATATTCCTAAAAGCAATATTGGTACAGAAAAGAATGAAGCAAATCCTGCTGAAGAAAAAACGGAAAGAAAAAAGATGATAAACACAAAAAGGAAACGGCGGAAGTAAAAAACAAAGACAAATCCAGTCAGAAATATCAACTGGAATTTACAGCTTCACAAGATTGCAGATTGGTTTTGGATGGAAAACCCTATACAGAATTGTCTGCCGGTTCCACAATAAAAATGCAGATGGAGCCCGGTGTATACAACTTAAAAATTATTAGTTCCGAAAGTAATAAAACAGATTATAGAATCATCACCGTAAAAAAAGAAGATATGGGACGTTCAACAAAGATGAATATTAATTTTTAGTTTGCTCCTGCTTTTGATCTCACCTTCTTTCCCGATCCAATTTACACTTACTTCTTACTACATATCACTTCCTACTCCCAATTGTGCTGTTTAAAAGCTAATTTTATATCATAAAACTTTAATGATGACACAGGTTTACCGGTTGATCTGTTTGATAATACTATGCATGACTTGCTATACAGGAGTTGCGCAGAAACTGAATGCACTAACTTTTAAAAAATCTTTAGACACGATCTCCAACAAACAGATTATTGACGTGCGCACTCCTGAAGAATTCGGTACAGGTTATATTGCCGGCGCAAAAAACATAAATTTTTATGATGCCGATTTTAAAACCAGGATCAATGAGCTTGATAAAACTTTACCTGTATTTGTGTATTGCAAAGCTGGCGTAAGAAGTGCAGAAGCGGCCAAGTTGATGAGACAGGAGGGTTTTACAAATGTATATGAACTGGAAGGAGGAATGATGAGTTGGGAAAAAAATCAATTGCCGGTAAGCGATGAAATACACACACAAATCAAAACAACATTCAGCATCAGCGATTTTGATTCGCTCATTAATAATAACCCTAAACTGCTGATTGATTTTTACGCACCCTGGTGTATTCCCTGTAAACAAATGGAACCTTCGCTGGAAAAGCTTTCAAAAAAATACAAAGACAAGGTTACTTTCTTTCGCATCAATCTTGATGAAGCCAAGCCGTTGGCTCAACAATTAAACATTGAAGTAATACCCGTAGTGGCAGTATATAACAACGGAAAAGAAACAAAACGGCTTACAGGTTTGCAATCTTCTTCTAAGCTTGAAGCATTAACGAAATTAGTATTGAAGAAATAGTACTTTCCAAAACCATTTTACCAGCTTCCACCGGCGCCGCCGCCACCAAAGCTTCCGCCGCCAAATCCACCGAATCCGCCACCGCCGGAACTTCCGCCTCCGCTCCAGCCTCCACCGCCGCTGCTACCACCACCACTGGGGAACCACCAAATGGGAGGAACACCGCTGTTTCTATACCCACGTCGGCTCAAAAAAGAACCGCCTCCACCACCCCCGCCTCTGCGGATCAATATAAACACAAGCACAATAATGCCGAATATAATAAATGAAACAGGCAAACCTCTTTTATCACCTCTGTTGGCATAACCTTCTGGTGGTTGATACTCTCCTGCGGCTGCCTTCATTATAGAAGTAGTGCCTTCATCAATACCACGGTAAAAATCATTACCCTTAAAATTCGGCACCACATCATTCTCTACAATTTGCTTACAGGTAACATCAGGTATGGCACCCTCCAGTCCATAACCGGGTGCAATAAAAACCTTATGGTCGTCTTTAGCAATTAAAAAAACTACGCCATTATTAAACTGTTTGTTACCAACGCCCCATTTTCTGCCAAGTGCAACAGCATACTCAAAGGGATCATATCCTTGCAACGATTTTACAATTACAACTGCAATCTGGTTTGATGAAGTATCATCATAATTTTTCAGCTTATGCTCCAGCATTTCCTGCTGCAGTTGCGTAAGCGTTCCTGTATAATCGTTTACAAGTTTTGGGGGATTGGGTGGCTGGGGAAGCACACTTTCAACCTGTGCCACCGCAACAGCAGAAACAAAAAGCAATATGACGAATAAATACTTCTTCATTACTAATGTATAACTCCGGGTGTGCAAACAAAACACGCTGAAATCAATTTTCGTTTTCTTGCTTTCCTGTTTTATTTTCCAAAAACAATTTCATCAGGCAACTCATTTTTATCGGTATCTGCCGAGTAAGGAAAATGTTCATGCAATGCATTACCTATTTCTTTTACTATTTTTATAACGCCATCTGCAAAATGAGCCGCGTTAAATTCACCCAACATGTGTTTCACTTCCCTGTTCCAGAAATCCATGCCAACTTTTTGATGAATGCCTTCATCTCCAAACACCGCCAATTGATGATCTTTTGTGGCGATATATAAAAGCACGCCATTACGCTGCTCGGTTTTTTCCATTTTCAACCCATAAAAAAGTTCTATAGCACGGTCAACCGGGTTTACAAAACGACAGCGGCTTTCAACATATACACGCACCTCGCCACTCGTTAACCGTTCTGCTTCGCGGATAGCGGCAACGATATCCTGATTTTCCTTTGGAGAAAAAAAATGGTCTACCTTTTTTCTGAAGATGGAAAACATTCGTTCAATTACTTGATGTCAAATTTTATATCTGGAGCTTTGTCTGAACCTGGGTCAGCCTTGTAATAAGGCTTCTCCTGGAAATGAAACAGTCCCGCAAAAATACTGTTAGGGAAAGTTTTAACGCTAAGGTTATATGATTCAACAACCTTATTATAATCAACTCTCGCCGTATTGATGCGGTTTTCGGTTCCTTCAATCTGGGTTTGAAAATCGCGGAAAGACTGTGTAGTTTTTAAATCTGGATAAGCTTCTGCTACTGCCATCAACCTGCTGAATGCTCCCTGCAATTGTCCCTGCGCCTGTTGGAATTTTTCCAGCGACTGAGGATCATCAATATTGACGGTTACTTTAGTAGCATTGGCTCTTGCATCTAATACTTCTTTTAAAGTAGATTTTTCAAAATTGGCAGAACCTTCAATTGTTTTAATTACGCTGTTATATAGATCTGTTCTTCTTTGATATTGCGCTTCCACATTACTCCAGGTGCTTTTTACAGACTGGTCATTCTTTACAAGACCGTTATAGCTGTTGCAGCCACAACCACCTAATAATAAAATGGCGGCAAGAATTACAACTATGGTAATTGTTTTTGTATTCATTGTTTGAGTGTTTTTATTTAGTAAAAATACGTATCAAATATATTACATGCGCATCAAATAATTGTAATGCTTAAACCTACCGCCTGATCTGGTAAAAATCACCGGCAACCAGGCTTATCTCTTCATTGCTTAACCGCTGCTTGCCCGATGCAATTACTATCCTGTACCTGAATGTAACAGACTTATCCTGCTTTAAAGAAAAATTGAGTGTTTCTTTTCCTTTGCTGAAAACTTTTTGTCCCAGCGGATTTGCAGCAAACAATCCATATCCACGTGCATGCCAGTAAGTAGGATAACCCGGATTGCCTGGATAATCTATTATTACAATACTGGTAGTATCATCTCCCTGCTTGCCATACAGCATACACCACTGAGCTCTGGTAGCCCATACATCATCTCCGGTTTTTCCTTCGCTGGTAATATAATTGCCGGAAGGTGCGGTATCTGTATTTCCATCTACGGTTGTTACATTTCCTTTATCATCTGTAAACTGTCTTTTTTCTTTAGATGGTAATTCAAGTTCGTGGGCCACACGCAATCCCAGCATTCCATCTTTTACATCCGGCATATTGATATCCTGCTTTGCAGTAAGCGTTGTTATCCTGTCGATGATCCTTTTGTTCTCATCCGCCTTAAAAAGATAGGTAGTTGTTTCCTGCATCAATACCTGTTTTTTTTGATTTTGCCAGGTTGCTGTTAATTTTATCTCGCCTTGTTTACCACTTTTCGTTTTTGCTATCTTATCAACCCTGATCCATCCGTATTTATCTTTTTTATCTGCGGGTATGGCAAAAGAGTTGTTCCAGAAATCGAGCCCGTTCACACTTTCATAATTAAGCCAAAGCCCTGTATGATGTGGGTGATCTGTAGGTTCATTTTTACGGGGAGCGAAAGGAAATCCGCGGGTAACAAGCTGACCATCGGGCGCATATATGGGATACAAAAAATGTTTTTCAAGCGAATCAGGATACATTAATTGTGTAAACGGTTTTCCATTAGCCGTAACTGTTACTTTTTTGGCTTCATCTACAGGTGTAACTTCAATGCTATATTCCTGTATTTTTCCCTTGGATGATTGTGCACTGACATTGGATTGTACCACAGAGAAAAGTATTGCGGTAACGGATGACAATACAAAAGAACGCTTTAGTTTCATAATTGATCGTTTATAGATAGATGTGGTTTTTATTGTTTGACTAACGAAGATAAAGGTACAACTGATTGATTTAGCCTGATGTGCAACAAATTTTAGGTAAAAATGATCAGGGGCTGCCCCATAAGCGATAAATAGTAATAAGCATGATGACAAAAAGAATGATTATGTAAATAGGTTTATTATATTTTGCCAACCAGTTAGGAAGATAGATATCAAAATTGGCCTGGTTAGCATTGGTATACCTCCGTGCCAACACAGTTAAAGGACACGAAAATTTAAATAGTAGCAGAATAATTCCTTCCAGCAAAAACAATCCATATCCTACCCACAGCCATGCATCTATTTTATTGTTAACAACGGCATACAGCATGTAGAAAATAACCGCGTTAAAAAACAACCACACAACCGTGTGAATGATTTTTATGATGAATAGCTTTTTTTCATTCTGCATTGAACATTTTTATAAAAATTGAACAATTTTTTACCGGTAAAAAAATGCAAGGAGCTAACAATGATACCAATTCAGTTTAAATCGAACAAAACCAGCATTACACCTACGCCCACTAAAGGTATTTACTGACGAAATATTTCCGGATATAGTAGTTTTTCCTGCTTGTCGTACAATTGATTACAAAACAAAAACATGCAGTACTATTTTCTTAAAACCCAGTGTGGCGTTTCTTTGCAGAACAAATTCATATAGCCGTTGAGAACCTTATATTGAAAAATCCAACCACCTGAAAAACATTTCTGCCCATTTAGTCCTTTAAAAAACCGTTCTGAAAAACATTGCTTTAAAAAATTTCCACGAGGTGTTTCAAAGTATTGAAACACCTTTTTTTATAAAAGCAATCAGCTATCAGCCTTCGGCTTTCAATACATTTCACGCGGCGTTTATGCGGAGCAGCGAACGCAACGAAAAACAATAAACCATAAATTCTTCGTGCACCTTTGTGTCACCGTGTCTTAGTGGTTCAATAAATCAAAAATCTCGAAATCAACAATCAGCAATACATTTGCCGATGATGATTACTATCCCCGACATAAGCACTTTACTTCAACAAGATCCACTTTTTGTTTTTGCACTGCCTTCCGAAGCAGCCCAGGAGTTTGATAACTATAATGTATTGATTTGTGGCATTGGAAAAGTAAATGCCTCTTTTCATCTCACCAGGCACATTATGGAAACAAAACCGGCGCTTATTATTAATCTTGGTTCTGCAGGTAGTAAAAAATTCAGCAAAGGCGAGGTGGTTTGCTGTTCAAAATTTATACAACGCGACATGGATGTACGTGGACTTGGATTTCAGCAATATGAAACACCGCTCTCGGGGCAGGAACCATTACTGCAATATGGAATAAAAGTAACCGGCCTACGGGAAGGGATTTGTGGAACCGGCGACAGTTTTGAAATGGCGCATACTACAGATGACTATGATGTGCTGGATATGGAAGCCTATCCTCTTGCCTTTATTGCCATGAAGGAAAATATTCCTTTCTTATGCCTTAAATATATTTCCGACGGTGCTGATGGCATGGCTGCAGATGATTGGACAATACAGGTTCACAATGCGGCAGCAGCTTTCAAAAAAATATTAGCGCAAATCAGCTAAAAGATTCATCACCTTACCACATACCACCTATCACTTACAACTTCGCTCCATGTTGATTTTACTATAAAATTCGGGTAAATATGCCCGGTTGTGCGTGACCGTAAGTATCTAACTTTGTACAAAGCCATACTCATGTTGTAATCTTGTTATGAAACACCTTCAATCCTCTCTCACGGGAGGATTTTTTGTAAAGGGCTGTCAGCTATCAGCCGTCAGCGATATTAGCCTCATTATCTATAGTAACCTCCAAACCATAAACGATAAACTCAAAACTTCAACGCTTTTCTAACTTCAGGCGCCACCTTGGTTCCAAACAATTCTATCGATTTCATCATATCTGCATGTGCCGGTGCCCCCACATCCATATGTGCAATAAACCGTGTAATACCAAACAGTTCGTGCATGTACAATATCTTATCGATAACCTGCGATGGATCACCGATAAACAATGCACCTTCTTTTGAACGCCCGGCGTCATATTGTGCTTTTGAATAAGGTCCCCATCCTCTTTCAGCGCCTATACGATTCATTTGCGAAGCGTAATTAAAATAATAACCATCAACAGTAGCTGAAGATTCACTTACGAAAGTATGCGAATGGATACCTAACTCCATTTTGGCAGGATCGTGACCATTGTTTTTATACTCCTGTTTGTAATAGTCAACCAGTTGCTGAAATTGTCTTGGCATTCCCCCTATAATAGCAACCATCAATGGTAATCCCAGTTTTGCTGCCCGCAGCACAGAAGCAGGCGTACCACCTACTGCTACCCATATTGG
This sequence comes from Agriterribacter sp., assembly GCA_047600465.1. Classification (GTDB taxonomy): domain Bacteria; phylum Bacteroidota; class Bacteroidia; order Chitinophagales; family Chitinophagaceae; genus Agriterribacter. The sequence continues at coordinate 793,419 of JASGKU010000001.1, read as the reverse complement.
CAACTTTCCATTTCTGCTGGCGCGGGGATAAACAGTTTGTCCTACTACGGGTGCCCGCAATTTTCCTTTCCAGTTCACCACTTCATTATTATTAATATTGAGCAACAGGTCCAGCTTTTCTTCAAAAAGTTGATCGTAGTCTTTTAAATTATATCCAAACAAAGGAAAGGATTCAATAAAACTACCACGCCCAACTCCTATTTCCGCACGACCATTAGAGATGAGGTCAAGCGTAGAAAAATCCTGGTAAACCTTTACAGGTTCGGCTGAACTTAATACAGTAACCGTACTGGTTAGTTTTATATTTTTTGTAATTGCCGCGGCAGCAGCCAATACCATTTCCGGTGATGAAATGGCGTAATCAGGACGGTGATGCTCACCCAACCCAAACACATCTAGTCCTATTTCATCCGCCAGTTTTATTTCTTCCAGAATTTCCTGCAGCTTAAGTCCTGCATCTGAAGCTTTACCTGTTTGTTTATCAAAAGAAAGATCGCCAAACATTCCTATACCTAATTCCATATTTTCTTATTTATAGCAGCAAAATTAGGTATCGCTTTTACAACCACACTTAATGTAGGATAAGAAAACGCAGACCACTACATTATTAATAATTCTTTACAAAATACATGATCAATATAGCAAAAGCAAAGAGGTCTGTCCATAATGCAATACGTTCGTTTGTTCCGGCAGGGCGTTTGATTATATGCATCGCTCCAGCACATCCGTAATAAAGCCCACTCGCAAAAGCGCTGACTATTCTCCATTCCGGCTTAAAGAGTGAAACAATTCCTACTAGTCCGAAACACAGGTTAGCAAAACCTAATTCCCTCACAACCGGGAAACTGTCTGTGCCTTGTATGTGAAAAATTTCCTTTACAGTAAAAGCAGGTTTGGTTATTTGTCTTAAGCCAGCTAAAGTAAGTCGTAACCCAACTGCCGAGAAAATAAACCATTTAATGAAACTGTTAAACAGTATATCGGCTGATCGGGAAAAATATGCTGAAGCTGCGCCCGCTATCGGTATAACAAACATAAGTGCAACTATACTTATAACATACATTTTGCTTGCACCAGTGTTTTGAACATTTTGTTCTTCATGCATAACTGCAGATTTGTATTGGGTTGATCGTAATTATATAAGTGCGGGTGATAACTTTTACAACACAATCTTGCCCTTATTTCTTTATACAAATATTCCACCGCAATGAAATATAATTGCTTTTTTGTTTTTGAAAACTAGAGCCCTGGTATAAAAGTAATGCCGCTTTATTTTTCCGGTTCACTGTAATATCTATGGATGTACAACCATTCTTTTTCAGCCATTGCACTCCTTTCTCCAATAATTTTTTTGCTATCCCTTTTTTTCGGAACTGTGGAACAACATATAGTTCGTAAATATATCCTTCTCCCTTATAGGTGGTGTTGTAGCCTACAAAAATATACGCAGCTAACTGCTTATTATAATTACAAACAATATAATTGCAGGTTTTGTCTGCCAGAAGATTTTTAAGATCCGCCCTTCTCTCTTTACGCAGCGCTTTCTCATCTGGTTTAAATTCAGCATTCGAAACAATATCCTTGTCAAATTCAAAGTCAATGGTCAATGCAAGCAAATCTTCAAAGTCACTTTGGTCAGCGTTGTAAAATTTTTTCATACTCTTCCGGTCAACATACGTATGCGCAATGATTAAATATTAAATTCCTCGCTTTCCATTATTCTATTTGAATGTATACTTCTTACATAATAATGGAATTTTCTTAGGCAATTCCTTTTCTTTCCATTCAACACCACTCATCTCCGTATTACTATCATAAAATAAACCAAGCTTGAGTGCATGCGACCGGGGGAAACTGGTATCTGAAGACGGATCTCTTTTTGTAACAATTTCATAGGCATTGTCTGCCATATGAATCAACTCTTCAAATTGGCAGTACGAAACACCATATTTCTTATTAACCGGAATGTTGAGTGAAGCAAGATAATCGGGGTTTCTTATTGTTTCTTCAAAGTTCTTTTTTCCCAACGATATCAGCCAACATCTAAAATAATAAAATCTATCGTCTGAAGAACCGCCCTCCATAACTGTTTGCGCTGCAAAATTGCCCCAGGTGCTCGCTTTCAAATTCATTTGCTGAAATATTATTTCAAATCTCTGGATTTGTGCTGGCGTTAGTTTTACTAATTGCTCCAGAATTGTCTGTTCCCTCACCTTATTATTAAACCCACCTTTTACAAAAGCATTATCCATTACTTCCCAAAAGAATGCAGTGTCCATTCCCTTGTCTTTAGGAAGCGAGTGTATTTCATCAGTGCCTTGTTGTGCATCAAGTGTTTGATGACATACCGTTACTATTAAAATAAATATGGCAAGCGAAAGGTATTTATACATAGACATAAATATTATTGAAAATTGAGTTGCTTTTCATATGGTACATTATCATTCATCTCTATATTGAAGATTCAAAAAAGATTAAATATGCAGATACATTTATCCAAGCACCACTTTCCTGTGTTTCTGCCCCCAGGTTACAATAGCTTCAATCAAAGGATCTAAAGATTTTCCGTGTTTGGTTAAACTATATACTACAGATACAGCATTGGTAGCATTCACTTCGCGGGTTACAAGCTTGTTCATCTCCAGGTACTTCAATTCTTTTGTCAATGTTCGCGGAGTAATATTGCCCAAATCTCTTTTAAGTTCATTGAAGCGTTTGTTTTTATCGCAAAGACTTGCCAGGATGGCACCCTTCCAACGTCCACCAATTACATCAATTACATCCTGCACATCTCTTAGCTGAACCTGCTTTTTTTTATTTCTCATATCATGCAAAAATAATGCAGTATCCTAAAAGATAGCAGTATTTTTTACCAACCAGGTATACGTTGGATACTGCCTATTTATCTTCGCACAATTGATTAAGTGTATATATTATGCATATAACAGTAATAGGCGCATCCGCAGGCGTTGGGCTTGAAACGGTTAAAAGAGCTTTGCAACGCAATCATACAGTAACAACGCTTTCGCGTTCTGCGATTTCATTGCCGGAGAGTATAAATGTAAGAATGCTCAAAGGAAGTGCTACTCAAAAAGATGACCTGAAGAAATCTATCTCACATGCAGATGCGGTAATTGTTGCATTAGGTACGGGCAAAAGCATGAAGCCTACAACTTTATATTCCGATTTTGCAAAACTTTTAGTGGAAGTACAACAGGAAGCCAATATACAGATCCCGTTTATTATTGTTACGGGTTTTGGAGCAGGTGATAGTGGAACCTACAATTCCTTTATCATGAAACTGTTTTTTAAATTTCTTTTGAAAGACGTGTATGCTGATAAAACCAAAATGGAAGAGATCATTAGTCATTCATCGATGAAATGGGTTATTGTAAGACCGGGCATTTTAAAGGACAATCCTCTAACCGAAAACTACAGAGTTGAAACAAGATTATTTAAAGGAATGAATATTGGCGGGATCAATCGCGCTGATCTGGCAGACTATTTGGTAAAGCAGGCAGAAAACCCAACGGAGCTATATAAATACGCAGCACTCTCTAACAGGTAAATTGTTCCCAACTATAACTATACACAATGCAACATTCACCATCCATTCATACAGGTATACCCACACCAGTAAAAGTATTTACATGGTTATTAATTTGTGCCGGCTGTTTCTTTTTTTATGTATATACTTTTAAACCTGTAATCAGTTTTCCCAAAGCTAACCTGGAAACCTATTCTGCCAGGCTCGGTTTTGCAAGTACGGGTGTTCGCATATTGGGAAGCGTTATAGCCCTATTGATTTCTGTGTTAGCCAATAATCCGCGTTGGCTATTTATTACCCTCATTTCAAGAATTTTTATTGAGCTGGGCGATGTAGTAGTTGGGCTTATACTGGATGGGCCAACAGCAATCACTGCATCACTGCTCATTCTGGCTGCAGTGGAAGTATGGGCTGTTTTACGACTTTGGAAATTGAATAGAAAAAATAATGTCGTTTGATAAATGCTTACCTCTCTTTGAGCTTATCATAAAAATAGAATTCTTTAAACGCTCCAATAGACTTTTTCTCATACTATATTGTCCGTTTTCATGCGCTCTTAAAGTGTCCTTCATTGTAACCAATGAAATTATTAAGAAGTTATTCCTATCATCACTCCAAAATTTCCATCAGTTTGTATCCAGTTTTGCTGTGGTAAATAGGTGCGTGAAACAAAGCCATCTAGATATAAAGCATTTTCGCAGCCCATATTCTTAAAATACATTGCAAAGTCATAAAAATTAATTTCCGTTTTCGACATGGCAAACAGTACTTTATTACCCGGCAAAATGCCCACACCATTCCGGATGTTTACATTAGCAGAACCTTTTTTAAATGCAGAATGAATCTGCCCATGCATAATCAGCATAGGACCAGACTGGGTGGCATACATTATTTTTCCGTTATCAATAAAATGAGTGGCATTACAAATAACAGGCAATCCATCGATGGTGATATAGAAAACACCATTAGGTTTTAAATAAAAATTTCCGTTTCCGCCTGCAGTGTCTAAAGGTGTTATTGTCTTTGCATTTTCTATAAAAAGCCCCTGTGGAGAATTATCCTTTTTATACATGCCTGCATTCATAGCAAATATCAAATGCTTATTTTGTCTATCAAGCCATTCTTTCAGATTCAAAATGCTTTTGAAATTTTCTCCTTTGTCATCTTTCCAGTAAAGTTTCAGCTCTTGTTTTTGCGGATCAACTATATACGTTATAAAGTCGTCGCCCGCATTCATTCGTGTTTGCCCAAAAGCAACTGTTGCAACTGAAAACAGAAAGAGTATTGCTATAACCTGAACAGGTATTTTCATTTGATGTTTCAAAAATCAATATTTATATGCCACTTATATAATTCCGGTAAAGGATCATCTCCCTCTAGTCAATGTAATGAACAATCCTGCCTTGATCAAATTAAATGTAACAATATTTTGGGAGAAGTACGTTAGCCTGTTTCTTATTTAAATGCAAAAAAGAATAGTTGTATAGCATAAATATGTGAGATAGCTAAAAAACAAAAGCCCGGCAAATATGCCAGGCTTTATTCTTGGTAGCCCCTATGGGACAATTTTCGAACTTTTTGATGGAAGATTTGATACGGCTGGCAGAAGTCTCATAAACTAATTATTTATAATAATTAATATTTCTTTTTCGAACTGCTCAAACATCCGTTTATAATTGCAGACTTCAAGGGCTCGGTTTATTCGATTGCCTCCCTTTTGTCTGAAGGTAGGTGAGTATAGTCGATACTGGAATCTTTATTTAATAATAAAAAATATTCTAAGCCACTCGAATTCAAAAAACATTCTTACAGAAGCTCGTGAGCAAACTGATTTTTTCAAACTTACAGCATTGCTTGAAAGTTATTTGCTAAGTCGATGACTTTGTTATTCAGGCAACCCTTTAAAATTTATTTTATTGAGCTAAGAAAGCGTTGATTAATATTCTTCGAACTCGACTTACTATTAGTCAAATACTGATCTTTCTCAGCCATATAATACTTCCCTTAAGTGGATCAAAAGAAGGTTTGTACCTGACATACCCTAAGGCACATAACTCCTTCATGCATTTATGATATGTACTCACGGAAAATATCTTTGCATGGTTCATCAGGCATTTTCGCTTGGCTGTTCCTCTTATATCTTCTCCCTGTTGATAACACACGAATACAATGGAAAGATAAAGACTAATATGTGTTGGGCCGAGTTGAGGCTCTTCCTTTGCCAGTTCCAGAAAGTCAACTACCTGCTTCAGGAGATTCATTTTTTTACTTTTTGCCTGGACGGTTTTTGTACCGTTTTCTGATCCTTTTTCTCTGGTATATGCTTTTGCGTTTGAGTATGTACTTGAGTTTTGTGTGTTTCGTCCTGCCCGGAACTTAGTTTCGCATTCAGGGATGCCACCACATCCTTACCAATCAGTTGCTTCTCCAACAACATTTCTGTGGTCATCCTTTGTTTATTAGTATCATAAATATTAAGAGCCCCCAATGTGATGCTTGGAGAAATAAATAATTTTTCCTCTTTTCCATCACCGGCAACGAAAGTTACTTTTTGAAGATTACCTCTATGCAGAGAATCAATGAGATTGCTTTTATATTGTTCGTTGGACAATTCCTTGATGGGATATTTTGCGAGCGTGTCCGAGAGGTTGAAAGGATAATTGCTGTTATAAGTGCGCAATTCATGATTTCCATTGTCTTTCTGACTACCAGGCATTAGTCTCACCCAAGCCTGATACTCCTCACCTATCTTGCTTGTCAGATCCTTAAAGACCGGCCAGCTAGAAGATTGTATGCTTCTTTACTCGTATACCTATTGTTGTTTGAAACATAAAAAGTTTGATTAACTCTTGCTGTCTGTCCTTGCTTTTGAAGAGAGGCATCAAATTTATTAAGATAATAATGATCAGAATTGGTAGACTTTTTCAAATGAAGCTTTACATCCATTTGGTCACCGTCATAATTTTTTGTGAAGCTGTGCTGTATATTAGTTAATCTTTGATCCATTTTCTTTTGCAATTCTTCTGTAAACGCCTCTCCCATACCAACACGTTTTAACTGTGTTTCATTAAAGGTTTTAATTTGCTCGTCCATAAATTGTAGTTGATTGCAATTGTTTTTATAATTTCTTTGCCGCAAGCAAAAGCCTGTGACTTATCTTAATTTCCACCATCCTCGATCCCTTTTGATCAGATATCTGTATGCATAGACGTTGGTGATGCGGAATGGAAAAGAGTGGGAATCCGTATACCCACTTGGAATCACCCTTTGAGATAGGCATAAATATGGGTTCAATATTCAGCTCCTGTAATGCTGATCGCTTTAATCGCTTACTATCTTTAAGAAAAAATCTTACGAGTGCTGGTTCAAAACTTAATGATGAAAGATTTTTGAACGCTAACCTGCACCATATTCTGTCTTTGGTAACATACAATCCTTCTAACGATAGTTGGAGCAGGTCTCTTCTAACACGCATGCAAATATGCTGATGCTCCCCAAGAACGGTATAATATTCTTTCAACAACTCCGTCTCATTAACTGCCTCTTTTAGTAATACTCCGGAATCACTAGCGTAATCATAATTCAAGATGCCTATACTATCCGCATAGTTCACTATAAATGAATAAAAGTGCCCATCAGAAGTAAGCACACTAAGGCTTGTGGTTTCAAAATTTTTGCTGGATGCTTTTACCTGAAGAATATTTTCTGCAGCCATTGCCCTTTGTCCAATAATACCTTCTCCTCCGATATCAACGCCTATAATGCGGAAAGGAAAAATTAAATTAGTTGTATAATTATACCCGACCGCTATTCGGTGTTCCTGGATATGATTTTGCGAAAAACCTGTATATGCCAAGAGCAAGGTTATCCAACTCAAAAAAAGTCTTTTCATCTCATTTAATTTTTTTCTGACTTTCGTCTTTTAGTAAAATACTGTATCCGGATTTTATATAAACCCTCATCTTTCTCGTGTGCTTTGAAACCAAGCGTTGGGCTGCCTGGAGCCCCGCAGTAGCCATCTGTGCCCCTAATGATTGGTCAAGCAAGTTCAGTGATGACAGATCTTGAGCAGATTGATTAACTGTTGTATTGACAACCTCACTTGTTATTGCGTCAGGCACATATATACCTTCACCCCCATCAAGATCATACACAGAAAGCTGCACGGGTATAATAATACCTCCCAACTGAACCGATGAAATTTTAATCTGTAACCGATCACCGGCCAAGTGGCTTTTACCATATAAAATATGGTTTGCAGGAACATGAGATCCATTTATCCAAATGGCTTGCAGGGTTCGGAGTCTTACGGCGCCTCCACTTGTTACAGATTGATCGTCATGAATAACAGCAGCAATAGTAGAAAGATGAGATATAGTATCTTCCGTCACATTTTGAAGAGTAAAAAATCTGTTACTGGCATAACCGGACAACTGCTTTAATATGCTGTTAACTTCGTCGATATTTCCCGATGCAACAGTATTATAAAACGAATTGCTGGACGATTGCTCGATGTCTTTTTTCTTTACGCGATCAGGGTGCTGAATCTCCAATATTTTTTCAAGCATAGCGTTTAGTTGGCTAATATCTTTACTTCCACTGCTATCAGTTTGGATGCTTTTCATCATAGCCCGAAGATTAGCGACAGAGGCATTCTCGAATGCTGTACTATCATTTTCCGATAAGGCTTCTTTTACGATGGGGATGCTTCTTCCTTCTATTTGGCTATTAAGAACTGAGATTTTTTTATATATCTGCAGTTCATTTTCATCGACACCCAAATTATTGCCTGTTGATTTCATTTTGCTGGCGGTCTTGGCAGTAAGAGCAAGATTAATAAGACTGTCCTCGTTATCATCTGAATTATTCAAAAATGAGAATCTGTAAGGATCTATTTTATCCATCATCGCAAGTTTTTGGGCTGCTCTATCTGCCTGATCATAAAAATTAAGTTTATTCCAGGAGCTATCTTTACCTGCAACTGGTGCGGGGAAATGTGTATTAAGGCCCGGGCGCAATACTACTGGATGATCTTCCTTATTTATTGTACCAAGTACCCCAATCGACCAGAGCAACAGTGTGATCAGGGGGATAAAAAAAAGCGGAGCCAACACAAAAACCTTATTCTTAGGATCCCACAATAACTTCCTTATTTTCATATTATTTTCTTTGTAACAGTTTGTAAATACTTTCCACCGCATCGAGGCTGTCAGGAGTTGATGATGGAACTTTAATTTGCTCGACTTTTAAAGGATTTACTTTTTTTTGAATGGCATCAATAATTATAAATATGCATCCAACTGTAGACAATAGTGTAAATACCCAAAAGACGACACGAATTTTTAGTCCAGATATTTTATTCACAGTTCTGTTCAGCCAGAATGCTGCCAATCTTTGTTGTTTTTTCGAATACTCCTCAGCTTTATTCATCAATAACCACAATACAGAGCGGCACTGATCTCTTTTCTTAAAAAATGCACCCATATTTATCTATTGGTTGTTTTTATGTCGGCGTTATCAATAACTGCCCATCTTTCAATTAAAAAACCATGATTATTGTTATCACTCTGTTGAAGACCTGTTCGGATTCTCCCTTCTGTAATCAAGCGTCTCTCCACGATTGTCGTTGATCTCGTTATAAACTGCCTGGCAACACATCTGAAAGAATAAGGTGTTTTATCAAGATCTAAAACAACACTATCTATCTCTATATACTGGGAAATATTACCCGCAACGATATCCCTGTAGTAGCCTGACTCTTTGAGATTCTGATATTGCTTTTTCGCAGATTCATCAGCCAGATACAGAGCTTTGGTGATCTGACTCTGAATCAATTTTTCATCTGGAGAAAGTGTAAAAAATAGTGTGTGAAAATCCTTTACATGGTCGCGCATTTCCACTGGCATATTCCTGTTCGTCACAACGGCTTCAATCAGCCTGCCATTCGCAAGTACATACACTTTATCCTTACTGGCTGAAAGTATATGTCGAGTATTATAAATCATAAATCCACAAATCGAAACACAACCACAGATAAAAAAGATCGAAAACAAGCGCACATGCCTGTATGCAGTATCGATATGTTTCATTTTTGTAAACATGCTTTTTCTTTGATTTTTTCTCGCTTTGTTTAATTGGGTAATTCTTTTCTTTTTGACTTCAGGTCATGAGCATGTGTGTGATAATCGTTTGCTTTCTAAAACATACCGGCACTCCCTCGCTGAATAATTCCACCGGTCACACTTCCCGCCATACCGGTAGTCTTGCCAGTTAAGGCATCTCCACCTCCTACAAAAAGAATGTGACTGGCCACAGATGGAACTGTGAAGTATCCGATTATTCCGATGATAAGAAAAACCAGGTAGCCCATATCCGTTCTGCTGAAAAAAGTATCTCCCATATCTCCTATCTGTCGCAAATCTATCTTTAACATATTCTCCTGGATTTTTCCAATCACCGCACCGAATATATTAGCGACAGGTAGCCACAGATATACGTTCAGATACCTCGCAAGCCAATGCCTCAACGCATGCTGAAATCCATCAAATACACTTAGAGCAAAAACCAATGGGCCGAGAATAGCAAGAATAATCAGATTAAATGTTCGGATAGTATTGACACAAAGAGATGCAGCCGCGAAAAGTAATTGCAGGATTTCACTCATCCACTCTTTTATACTGTTGCGCAGATTATAAGACATTTTAGACATCGCAAACTTCACATCATTGCCGATACCCGCAAATACTCCTTCATCGTCGGGATTTTCACCGGGGTGCGTATACTTATACCACCTGTCCCTGTCGCCATCACCTGAATCACCTACATACATTTGCCAGATATCTGTTTGCTTAATGGCACGTTCTTTTTCTTTTAGCAGTGCTTCTATAGCCGCATTTGACCCTTCCACCATTGAGGCGGTACCCGTTACGGTAGGATGCATTACCCCATTGATAAGAGTTATAATGGAAGGAAAAATGAGTATGGCAAATCCAATCACAAAAGGCCTGAATAAAGGATAAAAATCGATTGGTTCCGCCCGCGCCAGATTTCCCCATACTCTTGCAGCAATATACCAGAGTGCGCCAAAGGCTGCAATGCCTCTTGCTACTCCAATTAATTTCCCACACAGCGGAATCATCTCTTCATATAATTGATCCAGTACTGCATGCAGACTTTTTATCTCCCCCCCTAGCCCGTTCTGCGCAAATGTTTGTTCAGCTATAAACAGCAACGCCATAAGCATCACCAATCTCATCACACTCATACCGCACATTTTATGCTTAATGTATTCAAGCCGATTATTTAAAATCTAAAACATCTTTCTTAATCTTTCAGTTTCGATTCTTTCCCTCACACGTTGCAAAGCAAGCATGCCTGTCTTAGCATTGAATGATCGTAAAAAAGATAATTTGTTGCTCATATCTTCATATATCCTGTCGATGTTAGTCAACCGCTCATTATCATCCATCAAAAGCACTCCATCACTAATCACGGTAACCAAGTCGTCAAGGTTTCCAAGCGACTCATCGAGCAATGTCTTATATACACCTGATATATACTCAAGTTCCTCTTTTGAAAACCACTCACTGGTATTGAACCGCTTTAGTGCTACCTTATATTCTTTTACAAGCTGCAGTTGATCATTTATAATATCTGCAATTCGCTTATATTTTTTTACAGTTGGACTTACATTACTTAAACCATTTAGAAATACCTCATGCAACTTGAAATTTCCTTCGGAGATATCTTTGATTGTGTTATATCCACCAGTGAGGACCTCGTATCCTTTCTTCATATCCGAAAGTATTTGTTTAAACTGCGCAAGCTTTTCTATATTAAGCGCAAGCTGTGCAAGTTCCGTGGCCTGTGAGTGTACCCTGATCGGAACATTCAAACAAAGGCATAACAGGCAGATGACTGACAATGAATTTTTCATTCCTGTATTTGATTTAATATATGCGCATCATTTTTTTCCTTTCGTCTCTGCAAAATGGTTTTCATGATTTCCCTGGAGAAGCTTTCAAAGAAGACATAGCTATTACTAAGCTCCTTTAGAACCGCTTGCAGCCTTGTAAGCCGCTCATCATCACCCATTGTATAGCTTCCTGAAGTGAGTAATAATGCATATTCGTCTAATAATTGATGGCGATCCGTTTGTACCGATTCAAAAACTCTCCTGAAATAATTCACTTCTGCACCTGTAAATGCGTATTCTTTTTTTACTGTCTTGAGCGTTTGAGTAATCCGCTTTTCCATCTCTTCTTCTGCTGCTGAGACATTAAATTGGGTAACATATAATTCTATAAATGGATTGATATTATCTAGATGGTCAAAAAATGCTTTATCCAATTTGAAGTGATTATCCTTGATCCTTCCTATAGTAGTGAGACCAGAGCGTACTAAAGCATACCCTTTCTGCAGGTACTCCAAATAAACTTTGTTTGCTGCAATTTGTTGGATATATAGTTTTATCTGATTATTCTGTCCCATCGTTAATAGCGGAAGGATGGTCATTACCAGTACTATGCATTTCAATTTCATCTCTCAACTTTTATTCATTAATGTTATACAATACCTTAAGATTCGTCAATTCTCTTTCGTCTTTAGAGCGATGGAAGCTTAAAAAAATATTACTCCGGTTAAATTTCCGTAAATCAGTAAGTACCTGACTGATACGCTCTGAGATATTATTAATGATTTCAAGTCTTTTGCCATCATTCATTTCTGTTGCCATGGATTCTGTGACGAGGGAAAGCTGGTTGATATTTTTTAAGCTTTCCCCAACAATCCCCTCATACACTTCAGCCATATACGTCAATTCTTGATCTGTGAAGTGCTTATCTTTTTTGAATAAACTGAAAGCACGCTTGTATTCATTAACTATGCTTAACTGGTCGTTGATAATACCTTTTACTTTCTTATATCCAATTATAACAGCTTTAACCTTCTTTAACTCTTCAAAATAGACCGCATATTGCTTCCGGTGCTTATCCATCCAGTCAGATATCTCATTCAGCTTCGCTTTGGATAATACATTCTCAAGGCTCTTCTGCGCACTCTGTAGCCAAATTGTTTTATTTTGAAGCCTTTGAACTGCAAGGTCAGCCGCTCTAATGGCGGCTATTAAAGCCTGTCTAATAATCTCCCATACAATAGCATGAGATTTTTGAGTAGGCATAACCGCTAGCCCAACAGACAGTGTAGCCATCAACACAATCTTTTTCATACCAATACTTTAGAAATTTATTTTGGGTCAGCTGTAATGGTTAGCTCGCAATCACTGCACTGCCCGTCACACCAGATAGCTGAAAACTTAGAAACACCACCTGAACGTCTTGTACAGGATCCAGAACCAGAACATTTGCAGGAAGATTTTAAAGGTGCTACGGTAAACACGTCGGTACGTTGACTCAATTTTGACGGGCCTATGAGATAAAAAGGAACACCATATAACCACATCTTCACATACACATATTCCGGATACGCGTCCAGATGCTGGCTGATTGCATTGAAATCAGGCATGCTCGTACCTCTATACATATTGTTATACTGTTCCTCAATTTGTTGTTGAACCGCAGGAAGATCAAAAAATGATCCTTTTGTTCCAGACAAAAAAGATGCAATTGGATCTGAGGCACGATGACTACTACTGATACGATCCTGATCAGTTATAATAACACCCCTGACTCTAGCAGCCGCTGAAGTAAAACTTCCTATACAACTTCCAGCACAGGTGCTATGAAGACATCCAAATCCTCCCGCAAGTTCCTGGTAAAAAACTTTGCATGCACCACTTCCTCCAGAACACTTGCAACTATAGGAAGTATAATTTATTACTGGCAGCGGCTTTGCGCTTACTGCCAGAGCAGAAGTGTCGTCTGTCAAAAATCCATAACCTTCAGGAAGCGTGATATACATTACCAGTTCATCTGCACTTAGTTGTAATCTTGTGCCTGTAGGCAGGACAATTCCCGATGATATTTCTGTTGCAGGTGCTTTGATAATAGTATCAAACTTATACTTTGAAACGGTATCATGTTTTTCCGGTGGTGTTACCTGACTTTCCTGTGGTGTTTTTTTAGAACATGATAAAACCAATATCACTATACCCGCAATAACATACAATAACTTTTTCATTGATCTTATTTTTAATAATTGAATACTATTTTTTTAAAGTAGAAACCAATTGCCTAATACCTTCCTCATAGCTGCCATAACGTTCGGCGAATTCTGCAACTTTCACCCTTTCTTTTCCGTCCGTTGTATATGCGTAATATTCCTGGGGGCATAACTCATTGCGCAATACTTTACTGATAACACCCCCTATGTCCAAAAATATTTCCCTGATATCCTTGTTAACGGAAAGCAATATCTCCTTAGCTTTTGCAGATAACCCCAAAACTTCCTGAAGTCTGTCAAACTTGTTGACATATTTTCTCATATCCATCAGGATCTTAATGTCTGCATTATTAATAATCGCATCCTTGATGACAGGAGAACTCACGAGATCATCGATCTCCTGTGTAATGACAATAGGTATACCGTTGAACTTCCGTATGGTTTTAAAGGCATACTTTATAAATTCTGCCATACCGGATTTAGCTATCGCCTTCCAGGCCTCGTCGATAGCCAGCACCTTTCTTCTGTCAGCAAGTCTGCGAATCTTTGATATAAACATTTCCATAATGATCAACACGATCACAGGAAATAAAATGGGATGATCCTTGATATTATCCATCTCAATCACTACAAATGCCTGGTTGAGTAAGTCAAGCTGGGTGGTGGCATTCAGAAGATAATCAAATTCCCCGCCTTCATAATAAGGCTGCAGCACATACAGAAAATTGTATACATCAAAATCTCTATCCTTAATACTGTATTGTTCTAGCTCAAGCGTGTAATAATCCCTGAGGTATTCATAGAATGAATTAAAACATGGAAATATCTCAGGCTGCTTTTCCAGCTTTTTGTAATACCCCTGTAAAGCGTTGGACAGAGCAACGTACTCTGACCGGTTAATCTGCTCTTTCTCCTGCTTCCATAGTGCCACAAGCAAAGATTTCAGGCTTTCTTTTTTTTCAGTGTCAAGGCCTTGTCCTTGTGGCAGGAAAAATGGATTAAACCGGATGGGATTTCTTTCTTCATAAGTAAAATAATATCCCCCTACCAATGCACATAAACCTTTATAACTTCCACCGATATCAACCACCACGCAATGTGCGTGTTGCTGATACATGGTATGTAGCATGTGATTAACCATCATGCTCTTGCCACCACCGCTCGTGCCACATACCAGTGTTCCCATGTTGCTCGTAATTCCAAGACGCCTGGGCTTATCGTAAAGATCAACGAACAGTGGCTTTGAAGAAAGCCTGTCGCAGAAACGAATTCCGCCTCGTTCATCATCAGACTTGTAATTACTTTCTACATTTAGAAAACAACATGCCTGTTCAGCAAATGAATCATAAGTATCGGTTTCCGGAAAATTTGCAGCGTTGCCTGGTATGCCTGCCCAAAAAATCTGCGGCGCACTAACCGTTTCCAATTTTGCCGCCGCATCTATCTGTGCAAGGCCACCCGTTAAAAGATTTCTTGCGTCTTTGAGTATTTCTTTATTCTCGTCCCAGAGCAGTACATTGAAATGAGCCTTCACGATCATTCGTTGCTGACTCACGGCTTCCGTTAAAAATTCAGAAACTGCGTCGTGAGCTATCTTGTTTTGCCTGGAATAAGCAGCCAGAGACTGGAGCCTTAGCCGTTTGCTTTCCATTTTTTTCAAGGTTTGTACAGGATCTTCTATAAAAATATATTGACTGTATATATGATTACAGTTTAGCAATAAACCAAGCGGAGATGAAAAGCCAATAGAAAATTTGGTGTTATCTGTGCTGTATTTTTCATAATTGATCCTCGGACTGCAACTTGCGGGCAGATCATTTAGGTCAGCAAGTGTATACATCTGGCAATACTGATCGCCTATCATTAGCTGGGGTTTAAACGTCCAGTCTTTTATTACTAGTTTTGATTCATCATCATTCAACGTGCAATATTTTTCAATCAGCCCGGCTCTTTTGCTTGTACTCACCAATTCTTCCTTTTTCATCATCGCCAAGTGAATCCCCGATTCGCTAAGAATTTGCTGAAATTGGCCGGCACTATCTTTCAATGTATTCAGCGATTCACTATGCAGTGATTCAACTGGAACAATGGTTGACCGGAATAAATTAGAGGTAAGTGATGTACCAACAGATTTACCGGAAACTTTTCTGGTAAGTATTATATATCCTTCATGTTGTAAATATGACCTCCCATTAAAATGCCTCGCACTGCTTTTCTCAAGAAATCCTGCTTTAGCGTCGGATACGCTATACAACTTCTTCAGATACCAATCCTGTTTATGTATTATAGTTCCAATCTGAAGCACTTTAACAGCCTTTACAAAAGCTTTATGTATATACTCATAGTTTTCATCTGACATCGTAAAGATCTCAGGATAGGTTACTTTGAATGCGAGAGAGAGATCGCCATTTCTGCTGATGATACAATCATGCTCCACATCCATAATGGGAAATACTTCATCCAAATCCAGATCCATACACAACTATTCATTTAATAAAAACAAACCTTGAATGATTTCTTATAAACCGTGGAAGCATACGCCAGGCGCGTAACTTAGTAAGTCCATGCTGACCATATTTAGCACTGAGCCGGTATATCTTAAAGACAAGAATAAATCCTGAAATAAAAGTGACTGCAACACATACAATTGATGATAAGCCTGAGAGATATAACAAAGCAAACAATAAAAGTAATCCTACTAGTCCAGCTCCTAACCACCATATGTACTGCGCCTGCAACCCTTTAAAAACAATCGGGGCATTTACACCTTTGTTTATCATATACACACTACCCATTAGCCCCGATTGTACAGATCATATATTATAGTCCAAAGAAACTTTTCAATACTGTTGCTACTATTACCAGGAATACACAACTCCCAAACCATGCTGCCGCAGTTGATCCCGTATCAGGATGTCCATTGCTCCATTTTTGATAAACCCTGATAGCTCCAATTAATCCGAGAATAGCTCCTACTGCATACATGAGGTTGCAGCCGACGTCGAAGTAGCCTCTTACTTTCGTATTGGCTTCTTCTATACCTGCAACCCCATCTTGGCTATACACTTTAGTAAACATGCTGCTGCAAAAAATAATCAGCAAACTCCATCCCGCAGGTCTAATACAACTATTAACAGTAGGATCGATTGCATTCAGACACGGCTCTCTTTTTTTATTTACTGATTTCATTATATCCCTTTTTATTACGAAATGATTTAAAAAGAATGTTGTGTTATCCTGAAGCTGCCTGCTCCAAACCTTCGTCTGAAGCAGAACAACTATCAGGACTTACTACCCCATCATGCATGCATCAACGCACCCTTCCCTCTCACCACTCATGATATAGGTATCTTATATTTTTATATGGCTAACTCTTCTATGCTATATTTGTACTGACATATATTCGCTGCCTCAACAATAATAATTTCCTTCAGAGACTTTAATAGATCCTTATCATTGGTTGCAAATGAATGCCCCCTGACGAGTTGTATCAAAGCGTTCAATAAAATATCGCGTGATAATTTTTGTGATGCCGCTTGTAAAAGAAGGGCATTGACTTCATCTGTGAGGTTGTGAAACTCCAAGGCAATTGAAGGATCAGACGTTGCCTTTAAGTCCTTCTGCTGAGATTTTGAATCATTATTCCATGGAGGAAGATCATCAGTCTGCTCCATTTTGTTAATTGGATACAAACTTTCATTGGGTGGGATAGTACTATTTAATTGCTGTAGTAGACCTGATTTGAAAAACAAGAACCCATAATAGAATAAACAGGAACCTGCAACCATTATCGCATAAGCTTGCCAGCTCAAAATCGCTAAAAACATACAATGCACATTTCATTTTCACTAATCTCCCCTGTAGGGAATTTCCATCTCACGAGTGCTCCGTACATACTGCGCCGGTAGCTGAAACAAATAGAATAAATTTATTTGAAACACTTCAATCTTCAACCTTGTAAGGAGTCTTGCAAGGTCATGTCTAAACATCTGTAGTTCAGGAAACAGAAAAAAAAGAAAAGATAATATTATTACAAAAATTAGGCTTTTTGCTTCAGAGCGTTCCATGCCGTTCGGCATAAACACAATTGCCTTTCTCACATTTGCGCTCCTTTATTCCGCATGCGAATTTGGACTTATTCGCATGAAGCCACCCCATCCTTCCATAATATTTTTAATCTTAAAACATTTCAGTTATAGAAAGCATGATCAGCTCAAAAGAATGGAACATGGTATCGGAAGTGGAATTAATTTATAAGGTGAATGTCAAACCATCCCTTCGTCCTAAAGTTAGTAATTCAATAGAAATTTATAATATACTTGTAAATTACTTTGATGAAAATAAGATCGGTCTCCAGGAAACGTTTTATGTTATGTACGTGAATCAATCATTGAGCGTGCTCGGCATCATTCATTTGTCATCTGGTGGAATAACTGCCACCATCGTAGATCCAAGACTTATTCTGGCAACTGCAATTAAACTTTCAGCATGCGGAATTATCTTATCTCATTCCCATCCATCTGGTAACCTTAAACCAAGCGCTGCTGATCCTATGCTTACGGAAAAAATTACATGCTGGAATTTATCATGATTTGAAGCAGGTTGATCATTTAATTATTTCAAGTGAGGGATACTATTCCATGAGAGATGAAGGGGTTATATAACCCCCATCACTCATCGTATACATTTTTAAAAATTCTATGGAACTCCATTAAGAAACAATGTCTTCAGGACGCGAAAAAACAAACGAATGATCAATACTGATGATAACTCAAGCATTGTTAGGAGTTAAGTCACGGGGCTCCATGTTCGATCTGGCAAAAATTGCAAGCTCAAATGTAAAATAAAAGCCTGCATACAAAGCCTGGAGGTAATTCGGGTTTTGTAATCTATTTGTTCCGGCGACCCTGACAATGGAAAAGTTGAAAAACAAATAAACTTCTTCGTAGGCTTTGATTGCTATATGAAGTTTTCAGAGTAGAAGATTGAACTCAAAAATCCTTTGCAACTATTCGTTTTTAAGCATCGAAATAGGAAAAATCACCGAGAAAACACTTCCATTTCCTTCGACAGAAGAGACTTTGATACCGAGTGCGTGAAACTCGACGATACTTTTGACTATAGAGAGTCCCAGCCCATTGCCCTGTGAATGGGGTCTATTTGATTTTTTAAAGCGGTCAAAAATATACAACAGCTCTTCATTCGGAATTCCCACACCGTTATCTTCTACTGTTATTACGTAAGATCCGTCTTTAAGGATCTCATCATTGATAAAAATGCGCCCATTTGTTTTATTATATCGGATAGCATTGGTAAGTAAGTTATAAAAGACCTGAAAAACGAGTTCCTTATTAACAGATGTGATTGTCATGCGGGGCTGAAGGTTTTTATGCAGTGCAATATTTTTGTCTTTTAATAACGGATTCAGTTCATATATCATCTCCGTAAACATCGAATCAATATGAATGCTATCCTGCTTATTATACTGGTTATTCTCAATACGGGAGATGAGCAAAAGAGCATGCACAATTTTTTTCAACCTGCCTAATGTTTTCATCAGGGCTGAAATTTTTTCTAAAGTCTCCGGATCTTCGGTGGCTAACATCAGGTTCTCCAGTTTATTCTGCAGTATCCCCAGTGGCGTCATTAATTCATGTGATGCATTGGATGTAAAAGCTCGTTCTCTTTCGAAATCTGCCGTAATCTGGTGCATCAAATCGATGAGTGACTGATCTAGATAACGGAAATCCGTAGTGGAAGTGCGGATGGGCAACAGTTTTTCATTGAAGGGAAACCTCGGAGACATCAGCTTGCTGCGGATAATGCGTTTAAGTGGCAATAGTAATACACGCGTAAAACTTAAGTCGATGATAAGTGTAAGAAGCACCAGTGCAATTAAAACATACAGGGCAATCCTTTGCAACGGCCGGTTATATTGACCGATGAAAGCGATGGATTTTCCTATTTCTAGTGTATACCATTTCTTATCGTACTCAAAGTTCCGGATAAGTAAACGGTAGGTGAGCGTATCACCTTCTATGATTCTTTTAGAAGTGAGCAATGTGTCTGGCGAAGAAAGATTTTTACTGTATTCAAGGGAAATATATTCTTCCTTCAGCATTGTATAACTACCATAGGAAGAATCGCCCGCCAAGTAATAATCAAGCCCGTTTTTCTGGATAGTACTGAAAACTTTATTCTCCTGCTGCTTTAGCAGATAATTGGTATAATCGGATGCTACTCTATTCACCATCGATGGTAGTAAGAGGATAAACAAAAGCACTATAAATGCTTTGGAAATTGTTGCAAACAGGGTAAGTTTTGTAAGAAGTTTCACGGGCAGGGTGGATTATATTTTGATTTTGTATCCTACCCCCCGGATGGTCTGCAACCAATCTGTCTCACTGTATTCATTCATTTTTTTACGGATATTTTTTATATGAACATCAATAAAATTAGAATCATAATCATCATCTGAAAGATTGCCCCAGATATGTTCACTCAGTTGCAAACGGGTTAAAGGCCGGTTTTTATGAAGCGCCATATAACAGAGCAGATCGAATTCCTTTTTCGACAGCTCAACTTCCTGTTCCCCTTGTTTGGCGATGCGTTGAGTCAAAAAAAGTTTAAAATCGCCTAACTCAATAATGGATTCCTTTAAGCCGGATTTTCTGCGTGTAATGGCATGTAGCCTCGACTGCAGTTCCAGCAGCGAAAAAGGTTTGGCCAAATAATCGTCTGCCCCAAGATCAAGTCCTTTGATTTTGTCCTCTACCTTACCTCTCGCCGTAATGATGATATAAGAAGCAGAAGGGCAGCAGCGTTTCGCTTCTTCCAGCACAACCAGTCCATCCTTATCAGGCAACCCAAGGTCAAGAAGAATAAAATCGAAGCTGGCATCTTCCATCAGTACCTGTGCCTGTTTACCGCTGAAGGCCAGCTCACAGGAGTAGCCCGACTTTTTTAAAAAGTCTTCGATCTCTAAGGCCATGCTGCGTTCATCTTCAATAATCAATGTTCTCATGTCTAAAACTGATAATAGAAAGCTCCTCCAAAAAAGTAATTTATTTTCCCGGGCTGACTCTCCGCCTTCTTACTTAACAATGAAAACTGAGCGTTTACCTCAACTTTAAGATTACTTCGGTTATACGAAAGCGGTAGTTTAAGGTTATACGATAAAACATCAAAGCGGCTCGTCATTTTGGTAGTTCCTTCCTCATTAGCGGGTTCGCCAAAAACAGGAGGAACCAATAAACCCAGCAAGCTGTCACGAATACTTTTTTCTTTTAAATAGTAGTTATAAAAGTGTTGAGTACCAGCAGTCAGATCTATCGAAGGACTTAGTGTAACCAGCCCCCCGTTACCTATGTTAAAAAGGTCGATGTCTTTACTGAGCTCAGGAATAACAAAGAAATCGTTTGTTTTACCGAAAGCATAAATACCCGACACTGAAAAATCAAGCATTCCCTGCCGTTTAAGCGTGAGGTTTGCATTGTGTGGATTGGAAGCCTGTAAGAACGGCGACAATGTGGGATAAATACTGTAGTCATAACTGATATCTCCGCTGATTGATTTACTGATCGGGAAAGAAAAACCTATCCCAACATTGTAGGCAGATCCAAATTTTGCCGAATCATTTAACAACCTGTATCCCATAGCTGAGATATAAAAACCGGAGCGGTGATGATAAACTGCTGCAAGCGCAACGTAAGGCATCTTTTCAACGGATTTCTGACCATAATAATTGGCATTGTTTGCATATACACTACCAATAGTAAACGTAGATTGCTGTTTATTGCTATCTGCCGCAGCCCTCGTTGTAGTGTCGCCGGATTGTGCCATCCCGGCCGACAATACAAAAAGAACGGTTACCAGCATTATTATCTGTTTCATAAGCCTAATATTTTGAGCAGATCAGTTTAGATTTTTATTTTCTTAATGACAATTTTTGGTTTAATGATGGTCGTTGGTGCAGGACTTCCCTCAATCTTTACGGGTTTTACCTTTTTCCTGGATTTCGGGACTTCTTTTATTTGAGATATGTCATCTGTTTTGAGAACTTTTTCATCAGGTGCCTTTTGAGTTGGATTTGTTAGTGTGGGAACTTCATCCTTTTGTTCTTTTCGTGGTTCTTCCTTTGCAGGCGGCAGCGTATCAGGTATAGCCTTTACTGAGCATTGCACGAAATCCTTTGAAAGAGCAGCATAGGGCAATGATTTTTGTTCACTACCCAATGCTGCCTGTGAACCGATCAGCAAAAATGCACTGATTAAGAAGTAATTATTTATGTAATGCTTTCCCATCATACATTAAACGAAAAAAGAATTATCTTATTCTTACGCCAGCCATGGTTCTCACATGTGCAGTGGTTTTCACAGGAGTACTTTTGATACCCGTTTTAACCGCCGATACAGTAGCCATACTGGTATTTGAAGCCACCTGTGTGGTGCCTGTTACTTTTGAGTGAGCTTGTGTGGCGGCAACCTTTACTTCACCTTTAGCAGCATCTGCAAATTTCACTGTACCCGACGCTACCTGTTGTGCACTTGAGATACTTCCTTTGGCTGAGATGTCGTTCTGAGCGGTAACCTCAGTATTGCTTTTACCCGATACCTGTATGTTGTTTTTCGTTGCTGTGCTCACATCATCATTAGAAGCGCTTGCTCCGACAGTCACAGATGCATTGGTTTGACTTACAGCGTTTTTAACATTATCTTTTTCCTGCGTAATCGTAGCTTCAGTTTTTGTACGTGCTTTATCAGCAGTGTTTATGAGTTTTTTTTCTGCCTTATGTGCACGCTCAGCATTGACGGTAGTTTGTGCTGATGCTGAAACATCGGAGGCTGAACTGGTAGCTACTTTTTGTGTCTTTACATCAGAAGAAGAATTTCCTGTTGCTGCAATTTTTCCAGCTGCATCTTGTGCAAAAATTGTTGTAGCAGATAAGCTGAAAGAGATAAATAAAATAGTCGTTTTCATAAACTTTGTTTTAAGTAATGTGATTAATGATACAAACCTATTGCCCCAAAATGAAGCGAAGATGAAAACGACCCAATCAGAAAATTGACAAATATCAATAAGCTGCGTCAATGATGTAAGGAGCAGGTATGTTACAGGTATCTAACCTGATCAGAGATTCCTTCGTAAAAAAAATGGAGAAGTGTTTACGATATTAATGCTTTAGCTCGCAAGTATTAACGAACCTGACGCTGTTATTTTATGATAACAGGCTTTGACTCACACTGACTTCGGTACAGTTTACACGGGACAACTATCCTCAATCTTATATAGTCTCGAAGTTCTCAGCAAGCGTATATTTTCAAGATCAAGATTATGATTCACCTCAAACCCTACCCCTCCGTTTGCAAACCGGCTTCCATCTGGCATTAGTTCAATTGCCAAAACACTTAAAGGCGCATTCATGTCAAGACCTTTCTGACGAAGCCTCGTCCTGACGTCTTTCATCGCCCAGGTAGTAATACCTACCGGTGGCTCACTATTATCATTTCTTGAAAGTTTTTGCAGTGAAATCTGGTCAATGAGAATATTCCTGTATTGCTTTCCATCTGCCTGTAATACCTGCGCGTATAATAGCGCATATATATTGGTTCTTGGAAGGAGCGGTGTACAGTTATCTCCCTTAAAAAACGACTGTGCATATATTGCACTCACTTCAATCGTATCGGTCTGCCGGAGAGAACTTACACGTAGCGCAGGTGCAGGATGTTGAACGCCCGTTACCCGTAACGCACGCCCAAAGCGCCCTTGCGCGGTTGACCATTTTTTATCTGTGTGCCCTACCCTGAATTCATAGGTAAAAAATCCAAATAATTCAGGAGAGTCTGCATTGAGCCCTTGTGGCAGTGGCAATAAAAAATGACGGATGCCTTTATCAGGATCATCTATAGTACCAGATGCGCCAGCCAGCGCCTGCATTGCATCGAGTCCGGAAAGATCATGTATTTGTTTGGGTCTGACAATCCGGATAATTTCGGGATCGAGGTTAATGGCGGGTTCATCCATTTCTTTGCTAACGTCCATTGCATATTCGGCTATTACAGGATCTGGCGCATAGGCGAGCAATCTTGCAAAATACGCATCATCAGGATTTGCTACAGGTTCTGCAAATTCTACCCACAGGTATTTTATTCTTTCTTTGGTAACGCTGTATTGATTGTTATAAAGTTGCTCTTCGGTGTCAGCATCCGACAGTGCAAGCCCAACCGATACAATTTCAGGAACCTGCGAAGGCGGTAAAGTGATGGGTAATATATTATCAAGATCATACGGCTGTCCATTGTAGGAAAACACTTCTTTATCAAAAACGATAGCATCGTTAAAGCGCGGCGATAAACGATAACGCACTTCAATAGGTTCAGGAAATACAGCAGCTTCCTGCGCAGCGCCCACAGGCTTTGAGCCAGGCTTGGGATCAAGCGCATCTATAAACACCAAACGGGTTGTCTTTCGGTCGGGCTCGTCCATGAACTGCCAGTTCAAACCTTTGGTAAGCGCTACAACGCCTACTTTTTCTTCCTCCACATCATCAAAATTAACGCCATCATCGCGTTGGTATTTCCATTGGCGAAATACTTCAAAGCTGTCGGGTTGTAGCATATCCCAACACCAGTCTCTGTTGAGGTCAAGTTGGATAACGGATATCCATTTGCGGGACAGGTCGTCAATGGTAGCAAAAGTAATGGATGAGTGATCAGGTGATAAAGTATGACCGATCAATCTGGAACAACCAAACTGTACTCTTGTATTATTTTTACCGAAGATGGATAACCCATTTTTATTGAAGCCGGCAATCGAAGCCAGTCGTTCAACAATATTCACATCCGTTTGATTTTGCTCTCCTCTTGAAGCGGCCGCCCTGCTTTCCTGCACCGTCTTAGCTGACTCTGGCGGAAAAAAACACTGACTAACGGATCGGGTGAAGCCAACAACAGCGCCGTGTCTTCGAGCGTTGCTATATTGGTACGTACATCTCTTTTTACAGGAGTGCTCAAACGGAAATCATCATCGCCAAAATAATCCACAGCATTTTGACTGCACCATGAGCGAATGGTTAAACGGATCTTTCTTGCAGTAGGTAAGATCAATGGTCCGGATGCAACGGCAGGTTCAGCACCTAATCCAACTGCAGCGGCATCTTCGCCGTCATTAAAAAATAATACCGGGGCATCCCTGTATTCAAAAGGAATAGTAATAGTATGTTCGTTATCGTCAAGAGAAAGATTGTAGTCACTAAAACTCCTCGAAGTTTCATAGAGCAGTAAAAAAGATTCTTTCGGAGTGATGCCATGTATAGCGTTGTAGGAATTTTCCCTATCCATTTCAAGCGTTTGCACCTCCACCACAATATGCAACTTATCTACGTCTGGGTCTGCAATAGAAGCTTCCCTTGATACACTTTTAAAAAGATCAAAAGTGCCGGGATCTGCTACATTCTTTACCACATATTTACCGGTAATGGGATCCACTTTTGCAAGGTTTGCAGCATCAGTGTCGAGGGCAATTCTATCCTGTTTTAATAATTGTACAGCCGTTGCCGGGTCATCGGTTGCAAATAGAATAGCCGGATAGCCTAAACGGGAACGACGTACTGTCAATCCCCCGTCTGTATCAATAACAGTAGGTGGAGATGGCGCCACATTGCGGGTAAACAGGTGTTTGCAGATTCCGTTTGGGCCAACAGTCAGCGCCTTCCGCAAACTGTCCGGTCCACCGCCTGATATGTCGGAAAGGCGTACACGAAAAGCATAATAGCTGCCGTACCTCAACAATATTTCCGTGCCCGCAAGCTGTTTATACAGCACAGGATTATTCTTGTCATTATCTTTCAGCGCACTTACTTCCTTGTATTTTGCTACCTTATTAATTTCATCTGGCACAGGATCAGGAACGGCCAATGAGCTACCATTCCAGAAAGAAAAAAATGCGGGAAGCCACAAACGGTTTTCGGTATCATTGCTTCTTGCGGGCGATACCTGCACGCCTGATTCACCTTCATACATTCCAAGATCAATATCTCCTAATGTAAGATCTGCAGTTGAAGTGATAGCAACCTGCGATTTCCAGTTACCGTCTGTTTCATTTTCTGTGATACTGCTGTCATCCGAATCATAAGCTCCCTTGCTGATTCCACATACATCAATCCTGTATTTACTAACTGCTAAGGTAGAATGCGCTTTTTGCGAAGCAACGGGCAAATGCGTTTCAGAAAAACTTCTGCTCATCCAGGTAAGCACCTGTTCATCATCCCAACCCAGCCTGATCCCTGTATCCATTAATGGAGCAGGACCATCTTTTGTTTCCAGGATAGGATTGGAATTAATTGCCTGGCTGCAGTGCACAATCTTTGCAAATCCATCATCGTATATAACAGCCTCTTTAAAAACATCATCAAAAGGAACGGTAGCCTCCGTATTTCCAAATTCATCTATCACCTCCAGTGCAGGAAAAAGCAATGGGGCAAACACTTGCCTGGAGGCAGTTGCAGCCGGTATTCTTGCTGCATAGTATTGTACATCTGTACTACCAGTTAGGTGCAAAGTTGTACCCGCGATATTTGTTTCATCAAAATCAAAATAGATCCAACCGCCTTCTTTAAAAAATGCAGGATTGTCAATTGGCACTTCAATGTCTGTATACAAAATCCCCAGCGCTTTTGCCAGTAAAGGTTGTTGCAGTGCAAATGCCAATACCTGCGCCCAGTTTACTTTATCGTTTCTTACATACGGTTGAGCGAAATCATTACTTTTCAACGCGCAAAAATAACTGTCGTCCATTACGGCATTGCTGTTGCGCGGTTGGCTGAAAGAAAATGCATTGCGATATGCCTCAGGTAAATATTTCCTTAGTTCGACCGGTTTTTTGGTAGAGAGCGGTGCAGGAGCGTCAGGGTCAGCGGGATTTTCCGCAATATCAAAGTGCGTAGCTATTTCAGTAAACGCGTTGGACCTGTCAGCAGGTTGCAGAACGATATTTGTTTTCACATGATAGGAAGCATCCGCTGCATGATCGCCGGTAGTTGGTAGTTCATCACTCTTGCCTTCAACCATCCATGCTTTGAGTTGAAAAGAAGCCTTCGCAAATGCAGTTTGATCATCACCTGCAACCAATGGTTCAAGGGGATTGTTTCTCGGCAACAAAACAACATTACAAATAAGCGCATCAGGCCCAGCCTCATTGATGCGCAGATATTGAGGAAAAGGAAGAATAAATAATTTTTTACTTTCTACATTCATACCGAATATTTTAAAAAGGATTGGGCAAATCAATAGTGTGTTCAAATTCTTTTGAGAAATCCCAGCTCAATACCCACGCAACTGTAATATCCAGGGAAAACACTCCCCTCACAATCGCTGCTCTTTCACCTTTCTTATCGGTTACTGTTCCGGATGCTTCCACCTGTATACTCACTGAAGCAAGTCCGCCGGCAACAGTGACCACGCCACGAAGCATTTGTCCCGCGGTCATCTCCATTCCATTGCTGTCAATAGATGCGCCAAGACTCATCACCCGGGTGATTGACACATATCCTATCACCGGAAGCTGTACAGCAACGGTTGCACCAAAGCCCATAGTGAATTTGAAAGTTGGTTTGGCATCAGGCAGTTCAATATAAATATCCACCCTTGCACTACCTACACCATACACGCTCGCAACTTCCAACGACAACAACAAAACCTGTATAGTAGCCTCGAATCCCAATGCAATGCCGGCTCCGGCTTTGATCAGATTATCGGGATCAGTAGAAAGCGAAAGATTAAAGAATACACCAAGATTTAATCCAGCCTCCACAATAAGTGGTGCAGGTCCGGGTAGCTGGGATAATTGAACCGGCGTAGGAAATTTGAGAACAGGAATTTTTTCTTCAATGGTGCATTTGTAACTCCAGCTATCCGGAGAATTACCCATAGCAAACGTAAATCCATCTTTTACAATATCGCCACTTCCACCTTCGGTAGACAATGCGTAAAGGATGGTAAGCACCTCCACTATTTTCTGCAATGCAGGTTGACCACCCCACTCAATCGTAGCATCACTGAATTCGGGAGCTTGACCTGCAGCTGCACTAAACTTTCCTTTTACGACAATGAGTGGCTTAAACACATCTATATTCACAACAATTGCAACATCCTTGTTGACCATTTCCCATTTTTTGGGATCAGCATCAGAAGCCGGATAATCTTCCGCACTACCGTCGAGCCCTATACTAAATTGTTGTTTCGGTTTTTCCGGTGTCCCATCGCCATAGTCAATATAAATCTGGAAACTGCCCTGGTTTACTAGAAACAATTGCCTGTCGGAAGCCACATATTCTGCAGGAGTGAATCCTTTCAACGCATCTGACACTTCAGGAGGAAAAGAAATACCTGCAGTATCCCCGAGCACGTCGAGGCTTTTTACAAATCCCTGCACATTTCCCAAAGTCAGTACATCTGCATTATCGGGGAAAATACTGTTGCTTTTTAAAATACTGTAAGGATCAGCAATGACAGGATTAGTAGTGAAGATTTTTTTTAATCCTTCAGTAATGCCATCGGTAATTACGGCATCTCCATTGGAGTTGAACGAAGGGCGGGGAAATAATAATTTCTGCGTATCAGTACTCTGCAATAAGGCATATTCTGTGCTGGCCAAAGCAATGCCGCCAGCTACATACTTTTCAATTTCAACCACATTACCCAGCACGTGCAATGAACCATTGTAAGAAACATTTACAGGCAAACCTGCATTAAAATTCAAGACACCGTTTCTGATCAGCGGAACGATTTCATCGTTGGAAAGTGGTGATACTGCGCCACCGGTAATTTTTTTAACCACAGACCAGCTTCCCGCTTTTGGGAATTGTAAAGTACCTTTTGCAGCAGCCACAAATGCGCCGGAGGGCACAGCAGTAACATCTACTCTTGTAATATGCATAAGTTGATCGGAGCCTGCTATGTTGATGACGCAATCTACAGGACCACCAAGCGCACCTACATCACCACGCGACATGAATTGATTAAACCGGAATGGTGGAAAGTATTGTTGCAGTGTAACACCATCATCAGGGTTGCCGAGAATGATGTACCCAAATTGTTTTTTCGAAGCTACCAGTTTGTAATTACCAGTGCCTGGCTGTCCGGTGCTTTTAAATCCTTTGGCAACATTTTCCAGCTTCACATCGGCATCAAAATAAACGCCCGACATATCCGCCATTCCGCCATTCACTGCTTGTTGAATAACAGCTGCTGTATCTTTTATAGAAGTAACATTGTATACACCTTTCACCACACCAGGATGAAAAATGTATCCATCATGAAATTCTCCGGGTCCTGTAGCAACCCACCCGGAATCAGTTCTGATAATGTTTCCGTGATTTTTTCTTTCTATGATGAGCGTCCTCACTACCGGAATGAACCATGGAATAATTACACTTTTGATCTGTATTACTTCATGTGCTACTCTGCCAATCAGTATATTGAATTTAACCTGGCTCACTGCTCCTGCCGTAGCTGATTCATTTAACCAGTTGCTGAATATGCTGGCCCCTATACCTGAAAAATCAATTCGCCTGAGTGGAACTTTTGCATTGTTGGAACGATTGAAGCGTAAGCTTACAAAAGCCTTTTTATTAATCTTATCAACCCGTATACTTTGAATCGTTTGCTCTCCCCACATTTGCCGGTTAAACTGCCTCGTAATAGGAATACCAAGAATGGAATCATCCAGATACTGAATCAATGTACCCGAGCCATCATTGGATACATTATTCAGATTAACGAAATCAGCATTTTCTGCACCATTAAGAAAGTTAGCCAATATTGCGGTTGCAGATTGTGTGCCTGCTATCACCTGGCTGAGCCTATTATCGATTGCGGTGGAAAAACTATCCGGCAATTGTAACACTGATCCCTGAAAAGATGGGTCAGGCATTCCATCGCGGGGAATAGCAGGATACCCGATTGATTTCGCTGCGACCTGTATGTTACCTGTTAAAGCCGTTTTTTTCAGACTGAAGAGCGGTTGATTAAAATATAGCAGACTATACGAGTATGGATCCGGTCGATTAAAAACACCTGCCAAAAAAGGATTATTCGGTGGCAATACAACATTGGCTACCATCGGATGAAAAAGTGCGACAGCATCCATTCCAAAAGGCAATCCGAAATGTGCGGCGGCGGCAAATTTGCCATTCTCCTCTTTAAAAGCATCTACTATAAAACCTGTTATCGGAACCGGTGCCAAAGCTACGTCTGCTTTATCCGCGCTTGCAATACGCGTAGGTGCACCATGCATTGCAAAAGGACTTGTTTGTGAGTATTCAACACCCAGATCATTTTTCCGTTCATAATACACGGGCTCCCATTGAACATGCGGAAGCGTAAACGCTCTTACAAATCTGCCTGAGCTAACAAGTTCATTTTTTTCTATACGAAAGGTGTGATCGATGTCGTATCCTGTGTTTGCAAGAACAGCGGCAATGCCATTTTCTGTATTATTCAGTTTTCCTGAAAACGCAACACCCATTTGTGCGGCTCTTCCCGAAACATCAACGAGGAAAGTATTTCCCGGCAAAATATGTAAAGTTGAAAAGGCGCCGGTAGTATTCGTTTTTACATGATAAGAAGATTGGTAACTGCCATAAGGTGTACTGTCAGGAAATATATCTGTCTCTATCGAGCCGCCGCCAATCCATTGTTGAAGTGTAGTATCATACGTTTTTTCTACCGGATGCGGAAGTGGAAACTGTAGCAGGCGATCCGCCATCTGGTCGTCTGTTAATGTTGGTTGAGGAATAAATACAACACCACTTGCATCAGAAAGTTTCAGATCAAGGATTGTTTCTACTGCATCATCCCAGTGAACACTTGATTTGAGTTGTTGTGTATTTTGTGGATCAGGATTAACCGCTTGTTGATCGTTAAAAAGATTAGTGATATAAGGATCGGGAAGCATATGCTCAATATAATATATAGGAAAGTTGAGTATGCATGCACCTTTTAAACCAATGCCAGCTTCATTCAATGTTGTTACAACAATCAGCCGTTCAGGTGGATTAACAATGACGAGTGCGTTGGAAAGCACGAAGCTGCTGAGCCGCTGGTATAAACTGCTCTCAAATGCTGCCGCCGCGTTCATTTTTGTGCCGATGATTACAGCCGTCACAATATTGTTATCATTGATCAGCATCAATACGCCATCGGTCTTCATAAAAACCCTGCTCCCATTGGAAAGCAACGGACGGTCCAGGTCAATATCTATGCTGTTATTTATAATGTGCTGATCATAGCTTTTCCGGTGTGAGATGAGGTTGCCATTGCCGCCGCTTGTATAACTGGTATGGATAACCGAACGACCTTTTCGCTGTTCATCACTTTGCCATAATGCAAGATCCTGTTTTGCAAGCTTGCTGGGATTAAAACTATAATCGATAAAAAGCTTATCGGGCGAACTCCGCAATGAATAGCTGGTAACTTTGAGAGCAGGATTTTCTAACCCGCTCCAGCTCAGTGTTGCGGGCGATGCAATATCAAAGGCGATATAGCCACTTTCTGCAGACACACCCAATTTACCAAATGCAAGCGGGTGCGTAATACTTACGGTTGCAAAACGCCAGCTTATATTGGTGATCTTTCCAGAACCTTCTATATTAAAAATGGGAGATGTATTTACAATTGCATCAAATTCGTCATTAGCTACTTGTAACGGAAAAGACAATAAACTTTTATCGGCTACCCAATTACCATTCTCATTATCGGCTACCAGCGTTTCAACAACTGTCCCTAACAAATTGCACGAAAAAGGTTCAGCATGTGTGAGTGTTGTTTTAGATGAAGACGGTAATAAAATATGATTTTGTAAAGTGAAGACAAACTTATTTGGATAAAGCACCGAATTGGCTGCAGCAATACTTGTATGCACTATACCATCATCTTCCACATCGGCTGGAATACACGTGATAACCACTGCTGCATTGATGTGAAAAAAACTGGTACCAATATGATTACCGGATTTTGTAAACCCGCCATCGAGTGTGATACTTACTTTCTTCAGGCGCAAGCCTATATACAGAGAAGGATCGTTTACGTTGTGATCAATATGGGAAGCGCATAACCAAATGCTACACGCCTCAAGATCTACCTGCGTAACCGCGCCATCTGGTAATACTATTGGTGTTGCGGTAGAAACAATAGCTGAAATACCTGACGTGACCGGAAGCTGTATCTGTAATTGATTGGTAAGCTTATAAAAATCAAAGCTTATAAAATTATCTCCCGCTATCTCAAAAGCACCATAACTTTTTTCAGCTTCAAGATGCATATCTGCAAAGCCTGCACTGGCAGGAAGCAATTGAGCAATATGAATAGCAAGCCAGTAGTTATCTTCGGGTGATCTCCCGGCAATGTTTGCAAATATCTTATCACTGAACTGAGTGATGTCATTTTTAATATCATCGGAATAATTTCTTGTAGACCCTGGTTTATAATCCGGAGCTTCAATATACACACTGGACTGGCTCAATGTGAGAATGATCATTTTTTGAAAATCATCTACCTGGTCCGGAGATAATACACCGGCTTCCAGCAAAGGAGCCCAAAAGAAATAAAGGTAATCTTCAATACTGTCTCTGGTCATCAGAAGATTTTTTATACGGAATTCCGCAGTTGTATACTTGAGCTAGTAAGATGCTGGATTATAAACGAGGGACTGAAAAACGCATCGGGATAATGCAGGAAAACAATAAAGTGCGGATTAGAATAGCGATCTTCAAAAAGTTGCAGATTCTAAACTACACATTACTCATCGCAATTGCAATCACTCCTTTGAGTGATGACAATCCATTAACATTTGAATGATCTCACTTGATAAATTAAACTTTAATCAACGAGTACATTTAATTGGTTCGCCCATAATCATTTTTTAGATGAAAACACTTTCATAAACAGTAATTATTAGTTTGTTTCAGCACACAATTAAAAAATCACTCAACAATTACTTGTTCATGATCAATAATCGTGCAGGCACAAGGGAAAAACCGCTTAAGCACCTCGTCTGAATCAGAACAGAACGGAAAACATGGTTGAATCTGCTGTCACAGATTAATCTAAAAGCACATGCAGCGTTAATCCCGCAAAACATATCTTTGTATTATAATATGGATCATTTCAGTATAGTTTCAGATTTTGCAACGGAGGCATCTCCCAGGTATTACAAACAACTGGCCCTTCCGGAAAACAAAAGGTATACTGCTCACTCAGGAGGAAATTTTGTTTATATCTCCAACGATAAAAATCTTACAGTAAGGTTTATCAGCAATGAAAAAATAGACACAGCTGTTTCAGAGGAAATCTTACAGCGTTGGATAAACGCTATCAATACAAAACTCCCAGGCTTTTGATAGCGATGCTTTGTTGACAAAACGTAACATTTATTGCGTTTGTTCTGAGGAGCATATTGCTCTCAAACAAGGTAATCATCCGTGTTAGCTTTTTATCATCCTTATTAATACGCTACATTATTTCCGTAAAAATTAAAACATAAATCCCCGGCATGAATACCGGGGATATTGCTAACCTATAATCGGGAGTTACCCGAATGAAAAACACCAGTCATGAATATATTAAATCACTCGTTGATTAATCGTTTTTAAGCGGGTATCTACAAATTTATTCTACAGAACAACACTTAACAGCAGGACAGGCTCTTCCGGTTCCAAACACTCCTCAATCATTCACTATCACGCAATTAAACATAAAACTAATATTTTTATCTTTTTTTTACTAAAATATTTAGTAATAATGTTTAACCTTTGTTCCCATGCCGGGAAACAAACAACATATTATAGCGCAGTTACAAAAAGAGCTGTTACAACTACAGGGCTTCAAATCCGTTAAAGATGGATATGCTTCTGCAATAGGATTACCGCTGATAGAAAAAGCTTTTCCTAATGAAACATTTCAGTTCTGCGCCGTGCATGAGTTTATCACATCAACCATGGAGAACGCAAGCGCTACTGCAGGTTTTATCACAGCGCTGCTTTCTCCATTGTTACAAAGCGGAGGTGTAATGGTATGGATCGCGCCTGTACCATTTATTTTCCCGCCTTCATTGCAACAGTTCGGTATTGAACCGCACAGGGTAATCTTTATTCATCCCCGCCATACAAAAGATATTGGTTGGGTGATGGAAGAAGCACTCCAATGCGAAGCCCTCAGTGCAGTAGTAGCCGAGTGGAGCCATATCAGTTTTACCGAAAGCAGGCGCTTACAGCTCGCTGTAGAAAAAAGCAAGGTCACCGGTTTTTTAATCAGGCGCAGTCCCCGTGAGCTCAATACAACGGCATGTGTATCCCGCTGGAAGATCAGCAGTCTCTCATCAGAAAGTATTGATGGGCTTCCCGGTATCGGTTACCCGCGCTGGGAAGTGGAACTGCTGAAAGTGCGCAATGGAAAACCAGGCAAATGGATCCTTGAGTGGGCAGGTGATCAATGGAAGTTACAGGAATCTTCGGGTGCGCTTGTACGTGAGTTAACCAGAAAAACCGGGTAAGATGGAAAAGCGTTTTGTATCGATATGGTTCCGCTATTTAAAAACGGATTGGTTTTCGCTTCAAAATCCTGAATTGAAAAAAATTCCTTTGGCACTCCGCATTCCTGATCATGGCAGGATGATCGTTTCCGCGGCAAATGCTGTTGCACAGGCACAAGGCATTACAACCGGCATAACGGTAGCGGATGCAAGAGCCATTACTCCCAAAATACAGGTACTCGATGATAAGCCCGAAATCTGGAACAGGCTACTAACCCGCATTGCAGCATGGTGTATCCGTTTCTCCCCGGTTGTTGCCATTGATCCACCGGATGGGCTGCTGTTAGACGTTTCAGGCTGTACACATTTATGGGGCGGCGATAAACCCTATCTAACGGAGCTCTATAAACGATTTAAAAGCCGGGGGTATGATATCCGGCTGGCGATAGCGGATACGCCTGCAGCCGCATGGGCTGTAGCGCGCTTTGGTAAAGATTCACTCATCATAGCAAAAGGGCAAAGTCTGGATGCATTGCTTGCGCTTCCACCCGAAGCGTTAAGACTTGAAGCAGCAACAGTAGAACGCTTATATAAACTCGGGCTTCGCACTGTTCAGCAGTTTATTCATATGCCTGCTCAAACACTCCGGCGCAGGTTCGGGTCGGCATGCATCCTTCGCATCAACCAGGCGCTGGGTGTGGAGGAAGAAATGCTTCAACCCGTTGTACCTATACCCGACTACCAGGAACGGCTACCCTGTCTTGAATTGATTGCTACAGCAACCGGTATTGCCATCGCATTGGAAAAATTACTGGCAACAATGTGCGCACGCCTGCAGCGGGAACAAAAAGGATTAAAAAAACTTTGTTTCAAAGGATACCGGGTAGATGGAAAAATGGAGCAGGTAGACATTGCAACCAACAGCCCTTCACATCATGCAAAGCACTTGTTCAAATTGTTTGAGATCAAACTGCCCAACATCGAACCTGATCTTGGAATAGAACTATTTGTGCTCGAAGCATCGGGCATTGCAGAACATGTGGCCAAACAGGAATACCTGTGGGGCGGTGCAGGCGGGCTGCATGACATCCGAATTGCTGAAATGATTGATCGTATGGCAGGTCGTGTAGGCATACAAAATATCACGAGGTATTTACCTGCCGAACATTACTGGCCGGAACGCTCCATGCAGCAGGCAAAAATGCTGGAAGAACAGATAACCACAGCATGGCCAACTACAAAACCAAGACCGGTACAGTTATTATCACAACCTGAGCCGATCACAGTAACGGCGCCTGTTCCCGA
The DNA here is from genome assembly GCA_047600465.1 of Agriterribacter sp. Lineage (GTDB taxonomy): Bacteria > Bacteroidota > Bacteroidia > Chitinophagales > Chitinophagaceae > Agriterribacter. The sequence continues at coordinate 757,922 of JASGKU010000001.1, read as the reverse complement.
TTATCCACCGATGTCTTTTCGGTATAAAGGGATACTGCATACTATTGCCAAAGCAGATGGACCCGAACGCATTGAACAGGAATGGTGGCTGCAGCAGGGGCAACACCGGGATTATTATGCAGTGGAAGATAAAGAAGGAAGACGCTATTGGATTTTCCGTTTAGGACATTATGATGATAAAACTTATCAATGGTTTATCCACGGATTTTTTGCGTAATTAAAAAAAGAAAGCATGTCGTACACAGAACTGCAGGTGACCAGTAATTTTAGTTTCCTCCGCGGTGCCTCACACCCCGAAGAATTGGTAGAACAAGCTGAACTATACGGATATAAAGCCATTGCCATTACCGATCGCAACAGTCTTGCAGGCATTGTACGTGCTTATGCCGCTGCTAAAAAGAAAACCATCCGCCTGATCCCCGCGTGCAGACTTGACTTGCTAAATGGACCTTCACTACTCGCCTACCCCACTAACATCAAAGCCTATGCGCAATTATCCAACCTGCTCACCACAGGCAACAGGCGTACAGAAAAAGGGAAATGCGATCTGTATAAAACAGACATATATCAACATGCAGAAGGATTGCTCTTTATTGTGATACCACCATCCACGCTGGATAATCATTTTGAATTTGATGCTGCATTTAAAAAACAGTTACAGGAATATAAAGACGTTTTAAAAGATTCTCTCTACATCGCAGCCATCAGGCATTATGGAGGCGATGATGCAAAACAGTTGCACCGTTTGTACCAGTTATCAGAAGTATTGCAGATACCCATGGTAGCCACCAACGATGTGCATTATCATCATCCAACGCGAAGAGAGCTGCAGGACATTGTTACCTGCGTACGCGAAAAATGCACCATCTATAATGCGGGCTTCAAATTGCATCCTAACGCTGAACGCTACCTGAAACCCATCGATGAAATGCTTCGTCTTTTCCGGCAATACCCGGATGCCATCAGGCGCACACAGGAAATTGAAGAAGCTTGTACATTTTCTTTAGGAGAACTCAAATATGAATATCCAAGAGAGATCTCGCCGGAAGGTCGCGAGCCGCAGGAAGAACTCACGAGACTGGCATGGGAAGGCGCAAAAAGAATGTATGGAGAAGTCATACCTGAGAAGATAACACAAGCCATCAACTATGAGCTTGCCTTCATGAAAGAAATGAACTATGCTAAATATTTTCTGACGGTGTATGATATAGTTCGCTATGCAAGGGAGCAGCATATTCTTTGCCAGGGACGTGGTTCTGCTGCTAATTCTACGGTTTGTTATTGTCTCGGTATCACTTCTGTTGATCCCACCAAATTTGATCTGTTGTTCGAACGGTTTATATCATCAGCCCGCAATGAACCGCCAGATATTGATGTAGACTTTGAACATGAAAGAAGAGAAGAAGTGATGCAGTATATCTATAACAAATATGGCCGCGAACGAGCAGCTATTGTGGCTACGGTAACCCAACAACACCAGAAAGGTGCAGTGAGAGATGTAGGCAAAGCAATGGGCTTATCTGTTGATACCATCAACCGTTTATCTGGTTCCATCTGGGAATTTACCGATGAATGGTTTGAAGGGAAAAAACTCACAGAGCAGGGACTCAACCCCGATGACAAACACCTTCGTAAAGTATTACAATTGACAAGAGAATTTATGGGATTTCCGAGACAGCTTGGTCAGCATACGGGAGGCTTTGTTATTACAGAAGGAAAATTAACAGACCTCTGCCCTATCATCAACGCACGCATGGAAGACCGCACCAATATTGAATGGAATAAGGATGATATTGATACACTCGGATTTTTAAAAATAGATGTGTTGGCACTCGGCATGCTCACCTGTATCCGCAAAGCGTTTGATAAAGCGAAGCAACATTACGGTAAGGAATATACGCTCGCCAATATTCCGCAGGATGATCCAGCGGTGTATGATATGATCTGTCATGCAGATACCATCGGTGTGTTCCAGATTGAAAGCCGTGCACAACAATCCATGCTGCCGCGACTGAAACCAAGAACATTTTATGATCTCGTGATTGAAGTAGCCATTGTTCGTCCAGGACCGATACAAGGTGATATGGTGCATCCATATTTACGCAGGCGCAACGGAGAAGAGAAAGTAGAATATCCATCAAAAGAGCTGGAAGAGATCTTAGGCAAAACACTTGGTGTGCCTTTGTTCCAGGAACAAGCCATGAAGATCGCGATCATTGCTGCAGGATTTACACCTTCAGAAGCCGATGAACTCAGGAGAAGCATGGCAACTTTTAAAACAAAAGGATTAGTAACACACTTTGAAAAAAAGTTAGTGGATGGCATGACCAAGAATGGCTACACCAAAGAATATGCTTTGCGTGTATTTAAACAGCTGGAAGGTTTTGGGAGTTATGGTTTTCCCGAAAGTCACGCAGCAAGCTTCGCACTTTTGGTCTATGTGTCCTCATGGATCAAATGCTATTACCCGGATGTATTTGCCTGCGCATTGCTCAATAGTATGCCGATGGGATTTTATCAGCCCGCTCAGATTATTATTGATGCAAAAAAACATGGTGTGGAAGTAAGAGCGGTTGATATTAATTTTTCCGATTGGGACAATACGCTGGAAGAAAAGTCAGGAAAATATTGTGCGCTTCGTCTTGGGTTCAGACAGGTAAAAGGATTACGAGAAGATGATATGAACCTACTCGCAGCAAAAAGACAAAACGGGTATCGTACGATCAATGATCTCAGGAATATCGGTATATCAGATCCAGCGCTGGAGCTGCTTGCAGACGCCGATGCATTCCGCTCCATAGGGCTTGACAGAAGACAGGCACTGTGGCAGGCTTCCACCAAAGATCATCCGCAGGCTTTGTTTGCAGGGCAATCATCTACAGAAAAAGAAACCAATCTTCCTGCAATGTCATTATCCGAGCATGTGATCCAGGATTATGCATCCACATCGCTATCACTCAAAGCACACCCGGTAAGTTTTGTGCGGGAGAAATTGCAGCAGTTGAATATCCTTGCCACCAAAGACCTTGCATCAGGCAAAAACGGCGACCTCGTAAAAGTTGCAGGTCTCGTGCTCGTTCGCCAAAGACCGGGAACTGCCGGTGGCATATGCTTTATGACCATTGAAGATGAGACGAGTTTTGCCAACCTTGTGATCTTTCAAACTCTGTTTGAAAAATACCGGAAAGAAATTTTACAATCAAGACTCATTATGGTGGAAGGTAAATTACAAATAGAAGGAGAAGTGATCCACGTGATTGTAAAACGCTGCTACAATTTTTCAAAACTGCTTCGCCATCTTACACCATCCAACGAAGAAAATCTGCCGGTATTAACTCTGGCATTTTCAGATGAGAAATCATTGCCACCCGGTGTTAATAAAAGATCGCAGATAAGAGAAAATGCGCAGGAGAAAGTGATACCGGAAGCGAGGAATTTCAGGTAGCAACAATACTATCAGCCATATTCATTTACCATGTTTCTTCAACCAACTACCTCTTATTCCTATCAACCACTCATCAGTCAATGTTCATGGCTGTTTAAAATCATACTGCGGCAGTTTCTTATCCCAAAACACTAAAGATCACTTGGCGCCGGAGAAGCAACAGTTTCTTTTTCAAATGGTAGTTTCTCCGCTATCTCATCAAGTTCGTCTGAAAAATCAGTAAGCCGCGCACGAAGTTTTCTTCTCGTTGTTGAACCCTTTTCTGGAGCAAACAAAAGCGCCAATGTAACGCCGGAAAGAAAAGCAATTATGATCTTCTTCATCGTAATTCATTTACAATACATAAATCAAATGAGAGGCCACATCTGGAGGAAAGACGGGAATATATGACCAGAAAGGAGAAATGATGGCAAAGACTGTATTCACTGGTAGGACTGGGAGCTATTGGGAACAGACACCGTGGATTTTTTCCCTCATAACACGGTAATATAACGGACGAAGGACGCACACATCTTCCTTGAAATGTAACCAGGTAAGCAACCCGGGGAAAGGAATCACTAGGGTCATAAAATAAAAAAGGGTGCATAGAAATGCTCCCCGTTTTAAATCCAATATCCTATGAAAAACCGTAGTGAAGATAGGTGTAAACCTTAAGACTTGCAAGCAACCGCCTGCGATTTCGACGAAAGGGTATTATCAATCGATAAAATGAACTCGAACTACCAGTTTCGCATAAGCGCAGTTATGTAAATGTGTATATTTACATAACCCCGTAAATAAATTAATATCTTTTTGAAAAACCTGTTCCTCTCCACGGAGAGGATTTTTTTGCTCATCCCTTTGCTTGATTTTCTAACATGCCAGGTTACATCCTTTTTATTTTACATAAAAATCAACCATTGCTGTTTTCAAAAAAACACTTACTGCAGGCTCTTCCAAACAATTTTTTTTCGCACCGGGATAAATTTTTCCCAAACATATAAACCGCAAACGTTGGCGGAAACCAGGAGAAAGCTAAAAGCCGATACTTTTGTTGCGGCATTAATTTAGCATAGTTGCTATATCCGCAGGTGAAGACCAGTGCCTCTATCTCTGCTTGCCACGACTTTAAAATACCGGCATGAAACAAAATACGCCTGATAAGGATATGCTTTATCTTCCTGATATTTTTGCAGCACATGAATACTGCATGGCAATGCTGCGACCCATATATAATTATGACAAAACGCCTGTTGATCTGGAATGCATTGATTGTTTTCCGACGGGAGAAATGATCGGCAAAAGAAATGCAGATCTCTTCGCAGATAGAACAGATAAACGCTTTTTAGAACATTGCTGGCGTGTAGCAGGCTCAGGTGCCGAATTCGAGACAGAAGCCAATGCTTTTAAAGATCAGGCTACCAGAACCTTTTGCGTTCGTATCCACGAAATGGCCGGGCTTATAATAATCACTACCGAAGACATTACAAAGCGTAAACAAAAAGAGGCAGCGTTGTTACATGCTGAGGATGAGCTTGCGCTGCTGGCGGCAGAAAAATACGCGCAGATTATACAGTCGGCTACTATAGCTTTTTGTATTGTACAGGTAGTTTTCGATGAGTTGTATGAGGCTATTGATTATATTTTCCTTGAAACAAATGCAGCTTTTGTAAAACAAACAACCCTGAAGAATGCTGTTGGAAAATCAATGATGGAACTGGAGCCCAATCATGAGAAAGAGTGGTGCCGAAAATATGGTGAGGTCATTAAAACCCGTAAACCCTTGCATTTTATTGCAGACGCGCAGCATATCGGTAATTATGTCTACGAAGTGTGGGCGTTCCCGTTATCACAAAAAGCAGGCAACCAGGTCGTGATATTTTTTAACGACATTACCGAACGAAGCGAAAATCAAAAGAGCTTGATCCAAAGCTTACAGAAATACCGCCGGATGCTCGAATCCTTCGGGCATAATTTCGGCGAAGATGAAACTCATTAATAAAATAAGATCTTTGCGTATAAAATTGAGGAAAAAAATAAACCTGTCAGACTGGAAAATGAAATACCAACAAATACAGGCCGTCCCAAAGCTTCAACCATACATTCATCATTTTGGTGTGCTTGAAAATGATCAAGCGTCGGCGCATACACAGACTTTCAAAATTATTGCAGATGGATGCCCCGGTCTTATCTTCCAGGAAAATCCGAACAGCTTCCTTGACAACCACAACAACAAATTACCTCAGCTTTTTTTACACGGTCTTACTTCTTCATTCTCACAAAAAACAGTCAAAGGAAATTATTACAACATTGGCGTGTATTGTAAGCCGCATGCATTAAAATCAATCTTTGGCATCAACGCAAATGAACTAACCGATACCCATGTCAGCTTAAACGAAGTTATGAAAAACGATTTGTCAGAACAACTCCTGTATGAGCATAGCGTTGACAAAAGGATTGACATTATCACGGATTTTCTTTGCAGGCAAATTGATAAAAATAAGCACCGTGAAAATCTGAAAGCCGTATATGCCATCAGAAAAATAAATACAGATACTGTTGAAGATTTAAGTGCTATTCATTCAGCACTGAATATATCGGAACGTTCTCTCGAAAGAATTTTCAAAACCAATATAGGTATTTCACCCAAATTGTTTTTTCGTATCTGCCGCTTTCAGGCGGCATTGGATGATATCCGCACAAACAAATTGAATTCCTTAACTGGCATCGCACACCAACATTCATATGCCGATCAATCCCATTTTATCCGGGACTTTAAAGCATTCACGGGCGTTAGTCCAAAACAGTTTTTATCGCACGCGGCTGAACTCGCTATCAATTTCCCGGAATGGAAATCTTAGCACTGTCGGTTTTGTTCTATTTTCTTTTTTTCTATCGAAATAGTTTTGCGTCAACAATTAAAATAGAAGAAAATGGAAAAGAAAAAAATCACCGTATTTGGTGCAACAGGAAAAATCGGGGGTGAGCTACTCCATCTTTTATCAGGCGCAAAAATACAAGCGGTAGCGGTTACCCGAAATATCGAAAGTGCGGTTGAATCTCCTTTTATAGAATGGATACAAGCCGACCTTGCGGATAAAAAAAGTCTGTATGCTACCATGGAAAACAGTTCTTCTGCTTTCCTCCTTTCAGGTCACAGTTCAGGTTTTGTACCGGAGCAGAAAAACGCGATTGATGTTGCCAGAGAGCTACACATAAAACACATCGTGAAACTCTCCTCAGGTGCAGTTGATAAGAACAGCACTTTCCATATACCGCGAACACACGGCGAAGTAGAGGAATATCTCATATCATCAGGTACTCACTACACCATGCTGCGACCTAATGGAATAATGCAGAACTGGTTAGGCGACATTGCAGAAAGTATCAGGAAAGAGCGAAAGTTTTATGAAGCTACAGGCACGGGCAAAAGAGCACATATTGATAGAAGAGACATTGCAGAAGTAGCGTTTAAGTGCTTAACGGAGCCCGAAAAAAATTACAACAAAATATACCTGCTCACCAGCGACAGGGCTGTAAACTATTTTGATATAGCAGAAGTTATCAGCCGCGCGATAAATGAGAAGGTAGAATATGTGCCTATCTCTTTAGAGGAAGCACGGAGAGAGATGGAACAAAAAGGTATGCCTTCGGCATTGATCGAAACATTTATCTCTTACGATGCAGCGCAACGCAATGGCGAAACTGAAATAGTTTCTGATAGTGTAAGAACAGTGCTTGGAAAGCCGGCAAGAACACTGGAGCATTTCGCAAAAGATTATGTGGACTGTTTCAAATAGTCTGAAGAAAATTTTGATCGTGAATTATTGCCGCCGGTTAAGGATCAATACACATTGATCATACAAAATGTTTACTTTCATCTCATGTCTTATGATCATCTCGAAAATGCTCAATTGCTTAATTATGTTTTGGTTCGGCCGATAACGTTCTCGTTGATATATTTCACACCATATGCTTGATGTGGTGTTTTAAATTATTTTGCAGTAGGTATCACGTAAGCATGCAGACATATATGAGCTGCCTCCCTCTCACCAATAAACTTTAACAAAACGATCATGGCAAACAAGCGAAGAGATTTTTTAAGGAATGCAGGACTTACGGCGGCTGGGTTTGCAGGAGCTTCCCTGCAGGGTTTTGCAATTACTAATGAGAGCCAGCCTGGTGCACCCGGCAAGGAGAAAAGAAAACAGTTGTTCAATATGAGTGGATACGCGGCACCGAAAATAGAAACGGTGCGAATTGGTTTTATCGGGCTGGGGAACAGGGGATCAGAAGCCGTACCAAGAATCAATTACCTGCAGATTTTCAATTACTTCAATAGGTGCGCCCGACCGGATAGCAAAGTCAATCAATTCATCCTTTGTGGCGGGCCAGGGAGCTTCATTCAGGTATTCCGAGAGTTCAAGTGTCCAGTACAATGCTGAAAAATTTTGCGCAAATGTAAGGCTAAATTCTACACTTCAATCTCGATAATAAAGGGCTCTCATATTGTATCGGAATCAGGAAGCAATTTTATTATATGGGCGTCTCCCGGGCTTTCCGTTGCAATCTTTTGTATTTGCATTTGTGCCCAAAACGATTTCCACTGCAATCCCTGAGGCTTTTTTAACCTCCATCTATCGCGCATTTCAATCCACTCGCCGAATATTAACCTTCATTGATCTAAAAACATTGCACACTGGAAAAATCTTCCCCATCTTTACAACGTTAAAGGCAAACAGATAGCATACTCTTACAAGCAGCCTTGGAAACCCACTGTACCTTTAATGTTATTTGGAAAATATAGATTAAGCCACGCCCGCCCGTGGCTTTTTTATTTTTAGAATATAAGGACTTCGCTACATCCATTGTAGACTTATTCGAAAGTGTCATTATTTATTTGAAAACTTCGTGTCATGCGTTCCGGTGGGCTAATATAGCTTTCAGAAGTTTACTTTTCTCGCTTAAAACAATTTGATAATCGCCCGGGAATCCGAAAGAGATGTTATGATTGATGTCCAACCGGCAATGTAAAGAAAAATGAACAGCCCCGATCTTCATTATTTTCAACCCAGATCCTACCGTTATGAGCTTGAATAATGCTTGCACTGATAAATAAACCCATTCCAAATCCACTATAAGAAATGACTTTATCAGGCTCACGAAAATACTTGGCAAAAACATCCTTAAGGTAATTTTCATCAATGCCAGCCCCCTCATCTTTTACTTGTATTTTCAGCCTGTTATTATCGCTTGTACATTTTACTATAATGCTGGATTGGGCTGGAGAATATTTGGCCGCATTTCCGACGATATTGGTCAGCACCTGCTCAATCCTCAGTTCATCAATATTGACATGAACAGGTTCAGTGCATTGCTCGATGATCAAATGATGCTGTGGAACCAGGAGCGAAAGAATTGATTGCAGATTGTTCAAATAGTTATTCCATTCTATTCCCTGGCGTTGAAGATCCAGTTGCCCTGATTCAATTTTGGAAATATTAAGCAGTTGTTGAATCAGCGTATTTAATTTGTAGGCCTGGGTATTAATCTTTTCCAGGTAAGGTATAATATTTGGCGCCTCATTTTTTTTAGCCTCTGCAAGCCCCATCTGCGTAAAGGCTATCAGGGTCGTAAGCGGGGTCTTCAATTCATGGCTGGCGGTTGAAATAAAATCATTCTTTTTTTCGTCAAGCTGCCTGGTATGCTTCAAAAGCATCTCCTGTTCAGTTTTTTTCTCAACAAGCAGGCTGTTTCTCATTTTCAGTTTTTCATAGGGCGTAGCAGGTACAGCACTCCGGAAATCTTCAACAGTGGACTGTATAAGCTCATGGTTCACCTTTGAATTTCTTGGAATACCTATCTGGACAGTGATGGTATGAATATCTTTCTTTTTTTCAAGCCTGAACTCCGGCACCAGCAATCTTGCATATCGGAGTTTTTCATCAGTAGAACCAATGGCAGCCTCCGCATCAAATTGAAATACCCCCGTAAAAAAATATTTCCCTTCCCGGCGGTCCATGCCAATGAGAAGACTGCCTGTATCAGTTCTATCAATTACAACCCTGCTTATTTCTGCTACCGAAGTTGAGATCGCAATCTGGGTGGAAAGTGTCAGTTGCAGGAGTTTTGCAGCACGCATCATGTGTTGCTGCGCAACAACGATGTCCATTTCATTTTCGAGCGAAATATTATCTATCTCAATCATATCCTATAATTTGCAAACAATCACCGAAGCGTCATCTGTATTACGGTTGAATTCCTTAAATATAGCTGTAGCAAGGACTGTTCCATCATTACGGACGATCTGAGGGAATCTGCTGATATTCCAGTTAGAACGGATTCCATCTGAACATGCAATCATTATCGGGAACTCCCCGGCAGACAATACCGAATCATTGATTGAGGTTGGAATATTATGTCCTATGATTCCGTTGTAAGAAGGAGAAGTTTTAACATCCTCACCGTGCCACTTGAGCACAATATTTCCCACACCCGCAAAACGCCACTCGTGTTTTCCCTTATCGTAAAAAATAACCGTACCCACGCAACCTCTTGTTTTGCGTATGGAAGCATGTATCAAACGGATCATTTCCATAGGAGAATTGGTATTATTGTTTAGAAAAGCCTGGACGGCTGCCTGGGTTGCAATATTTGCGTCTACACCATGTCCCAGGCCGTCTGCTAAAATGATTTTAAATCCGGTTGGTATTTCCTGGAAACTATAACCATCTCCACTAACTGATTCTCCTGTTTTCGGAATATTGATTCCCCTGAATTCAGCAATAGACCTTTGAGACGTGGTTTCTTTGTTGATGAAAAGACGTGTTACCATAACGGTACCCCAATTCCTTAAAGAAAAAATATCAAAATAGTCAGACATACGGCGTATGCTGCCAAGTCCGTGTCCCATGGTATTTACACTGGAATATCCATCTGCCATTACCCGGGAAAGATCTGAAATTCCGGGACCGTCGTCAAAACAAATAATCTCAACATAACGTTGTGCTTTATCATCGCCGATTTTGATCATGATATTGCCACCAATAGCATGCTTCTGTAAATTTGACGTCAGTTCTGCGATTACGATATCTACATTGTTGATCCTTGATTCAGGGACGCCATTATCAATGCAAAATTTATGAATATCTTTTTTCAGCAACGAATAAAAACTTCTGTCATCAGCCCGAAAAAATATATGGGACGTATCAGCCATTCAACCATTTAATAATTGTGATCATTGTGCCTTTGTCTACTTCACTCTTAATGATAAAATCATTGACGAGTCTTTTGGCGCCCGGTAACCCAAGTCCGAGACTTTTCCCGGTGGAATAACCGTCTTTCATGGCCAGGGCAATATCAGCAATGCCTGGTCCTTTATCTTCAAATGTCATCCGTATCCCATTTTCTCTTCCTTTACTGATTACTTCAACAAGAATAGTTCCACCACCGGCATAGCGCAGCATATTACGCACCAGTTCGCTTGCGGCAGTGATCAGCTTGGTTTGATTGACCAGACCCATCTTGATCCTTGTCGCTATTTCCTTTGTACGGTTGCGAAGCAGAACAACATCCTGTTCTTTTTCTACTGTGATAGTATCTTTACTCAGCGCTATGATCATCATCATCAGTTAAATCTTCGTCCACTTGAATTTTGGAACGAAGCAGTTTCATGCCCTTTTCAACATCAAGCGCGGTGTACACACCTTTAAGCGGCAATCCTAATTCAATGAGCGTTATAGCAACTGCCGGCTGCATGCCTACCACAACGGTCTCCGCATCAAGAATTTTGGACATACCCGCGATATTGCCTATTATCCTTCCCATAAAAGAATCAACGATTGAAACAGCAGAGATATCAATCAATACTCCTTTGGCACCGGTTTTATTGACCATCTGAACCAGGTTTGATTCAAGATCAACAGCCAATTTATCATACAGATCGATCTGAATGGTGACCAGCAAATAAGGACCCATTCTTAGTATTGGAATTCTGTCCATCTATCAGGTTTGACAACTTATTTTAATTATTGACAATTGCTTTTTTCCTTACCTGCAGTTCCATGGCTGCAAATGCAAATTTTAATGCGTCGGCAAGGGTTGCCTTTGTAACTATTCCCGAAAGATCGATTCCCAGGTGTACAATAGTCTGCGCTATCTCCGGGCGGATACCACTGATGATACATTCAGCACCCATCAACCTGGTGGCACTAACAGTCTTGATCAGGTGCTGTGCAACGAGTGAATCCACCGCAGGCACACCGGAAATATCGAGGATAGTTATACTGCTGCCCGTGGCAACAATTTCTCCAAGCAACACTTCCATGATGATCTGGGTACGGGAACTGTCAAGTGTGCCGATGATAGGCAGGGCAAGAATCCCTTCCCAAACCCTGATAACAGGAGTGGAAATTTCCGATATCTCATCTGTTTGCCGGAGAATAACCTCTTCTCTTCCTTTCAGAAAAGTTTCAAAACTCACGATGATAAAATGATCCATCATCCTTCCAATGGCAAGGCTTTCTTTCACCAGCGACTTTGGATCGTCGGAAATTTCTTGCTGAAGTTGAGTAATAAGTGCCTCCTTAAGGCCGATCACGAACAATCCTGTTTCTCTTGGGCTGTATCCTTGTCTGGCCCTCATAATCGAAATACCCGAGAGTATTTCCAGTACCGGCTCAAATGATGAGGAGTGCGGGTCATTGATATTATCCGGGGTCAGGTTCTTAAGAAGGATATCAACCAGTTCTTCCGATTGCTGACGCAGTTCTTCATTGCTCATAAGATCTTCTCTCAACCCTTCACTGTTTAGCTGTTCTTTCATCCATAATTCTATAATCCTTGATTTTTTGGACTGAAGAAGCTTCGCGATATTAACTGGCATGAATGTTATTTTAAAATGACAAATAGTAAGTGTAGATCGGTAAATGTATTACTCTTTTTACATTTCAGACAATCAAACTTTACACCACTAATTTAATTTGGCTAACTTGTTGACGTAATGTACGGGGTTCTCTGCCTCAAATTGCAGGGCGGATTAAAACATACATATGGGAAGACGGATTATAATAATAGACGATGAGCCAGAGATCCTTGAAGTTGTCCGGATGATCCTTGAATATGAAAAATTCATCGTGTTCCCTTTTCGGCACGCTGGCAATATTTTTAATGATATTGTAGAGTTGAAGCCGGATTTGATATTGCTGGACGTAAAACTTGGAAATGAAGACGGAAGAAAAATATGCGCAGAATTAAAGTACAATGAAAAAACAAAACACCTTCCGGTCATATTGTTTTCAGCTTCCTCTATGTTAAAAGAAGATATTATAAGATGGGGGGCAGACGACTTCATTAATAAGCCTTTTGATATGAACAACCTCGTGAAGACAGTTGACGCACATCTGAAATAAAAAACTTCGAACAGGCACCACAAATATGCCGGCAAACCTAATATCGATATCCGGCTTCCGCTTCAATATTTTGGAACAATAAAAAAGCCAGGCTTGCGCATGGCTTTTTTATTGTATACTGCAAATAATCTTTGCTCACATACTCAATTCAATAGCACATTCACCGATTCCGTTAAATGAGCTTTAGTAAAAGGTTTCTGCAAAAAAATATCTGCTCCACTGTCAAGTGCCAGGTCTTTTAATGCACCATCCACACCTGATATCATAATTACTTTTGTTCCCGGGGAATTCTCTTTGAGGTAATCGATAAAATCAATACCGTATCCATCTGGCAACCTGTTGTCCAAAAGAACAACGGAAGGCTTTTCCCGGAGAATATATTCACTGGCACCAAACAAAGTTTGTACATGATCTATTGCTACATCATCATTTGCAAGCATTAAATTTAAGAGCAGACATATCTCACCTTCATCTTCTACAATCAATACCTTCTTCAAAGCGTTTGTGGGATGCGTAGTTTTCATATTGTTTATGTTAAAAAATAAAAGATTGTTTAATAATAATGTCTTAAAAATCATGCAGTCTGCATGGGGGTCAATATTTTGGCAGGCTGCCCCCAGCACTTTTTTATTTTTTTTCCAGATCACTTTCCGTATGCATAGCGCATAACCATTCTCCATCATCTTTTACCCAGGTTGATGTGCATGCACATTTCTTTGACTGTTTATCGTAGTCCAATTCAATAAGGTAAGCGATCATTGCATGATCTTCACCTGCCTGCACCTGGTCGTCGGAAATGGATTTCACCCGGATTGTTCTTCCGTTACCCTGTTCAAACATTTTTTTGAAAGAAGGCTCATCCACACTCATTACACCATTTTTCCCGGCAACGATGCAAGGGAATTTTGTCAGCGACTTAACCGTTTGATAGTCTTTATTAGACATGGCATCCCAATATTTTTTTTCGAGCGCTTTAATATTACTGTTCATAACATTTGTTTGTCAGTAGTAATACAAATTCTGTTCCTTCAGGTTCGTAGGAGTGAACTGGGAAAAAATCTTTACATTATTGGGGATCGTAAGCCTCAGGGCTGTATTATCATGATCAATTCCTCATAATTATAGGATATAATTACCCTTTACGATGCTTTGGAATGTATAAGAACGGGCGCAGGTGCAGCAACATGAGATTGTAAAACAGTTACCTTCCTCTTATAAAAAAATATGAACCCGGAACCAACAATTGATTACACGTTGAGATATTACAAGAGCCTTAATGTCCCCGCACTTGTGCGAAGGAGCAAAAGAAAAGTATATGGTATTGTTATTGCACCTCGCTCTTGTATGAAAAAGAACACAACAAAAAAGGTAAGACCGCTGCAGCAACAGAACAGACCGGGCTCACAGGATAAACTGGCTCCGGTTGCTGAAACCTATCCCACCGCTTCAGGCGAAAAAAAGTTGTTGGGCAAAGCTGCGTTGATTACAGGAGGAGATAGCGGCATAGGAAAAGCAGTAGCACTGCTTTTCGCAAAACACGGCGCTGATATATCCATCGCTTATTTGAATGAGACAAAAGACGCCAACCAGACAAAAAAAGAAGTAGAAAGTTTCGGTAGGCGATGTATCCTTATAAAAGGGAGTATTGGCAAAGAACAACATTGCAAAAAAGTTGTTGCGGAAACTATAAAGATGCTGGGGCAAATAGATATTCTTATCAATAACGCTGCGCTGCATTGGGAATCTGAAAGCATCGAAGATATCTCCACATCTCAACTGATGAAAACATTTCACAGTAATTTCTTCTCTTGCTTCTGGATTACAAAATATGCATTGCCGCATTTGCATAAAGGAGCATCTATTATTAATACAACTTCTGTTACCGCATACCGCGGAAGCCCTAAATTGCTTGATTATTCAAGTACCAAAGGTGCTATTGTATCATTTACCAGGAGCCTTGCCAATAATCTTGTTAAAAAACAAATCCGTGTAAATGCTGTGGCACCTGGTCCCGTGTGGACACCACTCATTGCCGCTTCATTCTCCAAAACAAAAATATCAACATTTGGAAGTGATTCCCCGATGGAGAGAGCGGGAATGCCAAATGAAATAGCACCCGCCTATCTTTTTCTTGCATCAGATGACAGTAGTTTTATTTCGGGACAGGTTATTCATCCAAACGGCGGTGAAGTGATCAATGGTTAGCCAGTTACAAAAAAATATGCCTTCATAATTATGCTGCCACATTACGGCATTCTTTTGCACATAGCTTACAGGCTTCAGCGCATTCCTGGCAATGTTCTGTGTGATGTTTACCACACTCATTGCCACATTTCTCGCAAATGGCTGCACAAATACTGCAAATATCTTTTACCTTATCGCTGCCTAAACTCATGAGTTGTGCTGCTGCATAACAAACAGCACCACACTCCATATCTAACCGGATACACATTGCCATCATTTGTACATCTTTTTCTGTAGTACAGGATGAGGCACAATGATTACATACTGCAGCACAGTTCAAACATGCTTCAATACAGCTTTTGTAAGTATGATAGCCTTCCATAATTTTTACATTTTAGTTGTGATGATATTTAGTTTTGATGGAATGAATTCCTCATTATTGCGCTATTGACATCATTTGTTAGTATCATATTTCATGCCTGAGAAATATGACTATCCATAAGCCGGATATAAAAGACAAAGAACATGATAGCTCAGTTAATTCATTATAAAAAATGTAATCAAATTGAAAATCCAAACGCTGCTGGATATATGTACAAGCGATTAACTGTTCGCCCTATTTGTAAGTATAATTATCCAATTTATAATCTGTTACCATAAGTACAAAACTGGCATGGGTTTGTGTTACTATAATGAAAACTTCGTGTATGGATTTACGTTCCAGTTATCCTTTCTGGATGCTGAGGCATGGCATTGTAAAAAGCTATCCTTCTCTTACAAAAAATATCAGCACGGATGTAGTGGTTATTGGCGGAGGTATTACGGGAGCCTTAGCGGCGTGGCATTTGTGTGAAGCCGGTATAGAAACAATGATCGTGGATAAACGCCATATCGGTATGGGAAGTACAGCAGCCAGCACTGCCATGCTTCAGTATGAAATTGATACACCCCTGTATAAATTGACGGAGCTGGTAGGCAAAAAAAATGCAGAACAAAGCTACCTTGCGTGTCATCAATCTATCATCGATCTGAAAGAAATCGCTCATTCACTTCCGCACAAAGGCGCTTTTAAATACAGACCAAGCCTGCAATTCGCTTCCATAAAAAAAGACCTTCCCGATTTGCGAAAGGAACTATATGCCAGGAAAAAAATCGGGATAGACCTGCAATGGATGGATGAGAAAGAATTAAAAGACTCATTCAACATACATAAAAGTGGTGCACTTTTTTCAGAAACAGCAGCAGAGATCGATCCTTACGGATTTACACATGCATTACTGGACACTGCCGGGAAAAAAGGCTTGCAGGTTTTTGATCATACTGAAATAGTAAAAATCGTCCACAGAAAAAGGAGCGTACACTTAACATCAAAAGAGGGAAAAACAATCAGCGCGAAATACATTATTATCGCCTGCGGGTACGAGTCACAGTTGTACATCCCCAAAAAAGTGCAGCAACTACATGCTACTTACGCCATTGTCAGCGAGCCATTTCAGGAAAAAGAATTGTGGTACAAAAACAGTTTGATCTGGGAGACGGCGACCCCCTATCTCTATTGCCGCACCACAAATGACAACCGGATTATGGTGGGAGGCCAGGATGATGATAAAGGACCCGTAGCAAGGGATGCGGCTTTGGCAGAAAAGGCACGTCTTCTTGAAAAAAAATTTCAAACCTTATTTCCGTCCATCGATTTTAAAACAGATTTCAAATGGGCAGGTTCATTTGCGTCAACAAAGGATGGCTTGCCTTATATCGGTTCTATCCGTCAACACCCGCGTACCTTTTTTGCATTGGGTCTCGGGGGTAATGGGATTACCTTTAGTGTAATCGCCGCACAAATGATCCGCGATGCTATCAAGGGCAAAACAAACTCTTTCACAAACATATTCGGTTTTGAAAGATGATTCCACAACTGATACCAGTGAGGAAAACCGCATCACGAATGTTGTGGAAAAAAATGCACTCCAATAACGCGATTAACCACAATAATTTAAAAAAATCATTATGACGTTGCTATAACGTCCTCCTGATCTCGTCCTGCACACTCTCATAGAAGCCATCCATTTTCCGGCACGATAATTAAATCAATATTCAGTAAATCATTAAACACATTTTTTATGAGAAGCTTATTGTATGTTATAGCTGTCATACTGGTTATAGGTTGGGCTATTGGATTCCTAGGATATGCAGCCGGTGGACTCATTCACTTATTGCTCGTCATCGCGATCATTATGGTCTTGCTTAATATTATCGGCGGAAGAAAAGCAATATAACGCATGCGTAGACCGATATCAAAGAAAAGAAAGATTGTTTATATCAGTCTTGGTTCGTTGCTGATACTCCTTGTTGCGTTTCGCATAGCGTTGCCTTATATTTTGCTGAGGTACGTTAATAAGCAACTGACCATGATTGATGGATACAACGGTCATGTGGATGATATTGATGTTGCATTATACAGGGGAGCTTACACCATCAAGCGCATCAAGCTCGACAAGACAGGTGGGAAGATACCGGTCCCGTTTTTCGCCGCACCCATAATTGATATATCGGTAGAATGGAGTGCACTCTTTCATGGAAGGATAGTTGCAGAAATAGAAGTGGATAAACCGGTTCTTAATTTCGTAAATGGTCCAACCAAAGAAACCGATCAAACTTCCATCGATAACGACTGGACAAAAGTGGTGGATAATCTTATTCCGATAAAGCTGAATCGTTTTCAAATAAATAATGGCACGGTGCATTATCGGGACTTTCATAGCGATCCCAAAGTAAATATAGAAGCGACAGACATCGATATACTCGCAGAAAATTTAAACAACGCTAAGCATAAAAAAGATGCCCTGCCTTCAACTGTGACAGTCACCGCTTCAGTATATAACGGGCGCGTCAGCCTGGATATGAAGATCAACCCGATCAATAAAATACCTGTCTTTGATTTGAATGCCAAACTTACGCCCGTACAGATTACTAAGATGAATGATTTCCTGCAGGCCTATGGTAATTTCGACGCCGAAAAAGGGTCCATCAGCATGTACTGCGAAGCAGCCACAAAGGACAAAGTGCTCACTGGTTATGTAAAGCCGGTTATTAAAGATCTGCAGGTCGTAAACTGGAAAGAAGATAAAAAGAATTTGCCAAAGCTGGTGTGGGAATCCATTGTACAGGCAGCCAGTTGGATATTGACCAATCACAAAAAAGACCAGATTGCTACGATGGCAGAATTCAGCGGGCGGATCGACAAGCCGGATGTGAATGTATGGGTGATTATTGGTCAGCTCCTGCGGAACGCATTTATACAGGCTTTGTATCCTGCTTTGGAAAACAGCGTAAACCTCAATACCGTGGGCAAAAAAGAAGAAAAACAAACTTTATTGCAGCAGATTTTTGAAAGCAATAGCAAAACGAAGAAGAAACGCAAATAAATCGTATCCGGGCTTTCATCAAGCTTAGTAACCATAGTGGGTCATCATCTCAAATGGGGAAGTCACATCGTTACTAAACACGTGGCGCTTTCTCTCCGATGAAACATTGAAGTGATTCCACAATTAATAAACCTTTTTAAAACAATGAATATGAAAACAAATCAACAGGAAAGCAAACCTGGATTTTTTGAGCGCATTTCGGCAAAAGCAACAATTGCATCGGGCAGTACAGCAGCTATCATTGTTGCATTTGGTGGTGTGTTGATCTGGGGTGTGCTAGGACCCGTATTCAAATATTCAGAAGGTTGGCAGATGGTCATCAATACAGGAACGACGATCATCACTTTTCTCATGGTCTTCCTGATTCAGAAGTCGCAAAACAAAGAGTCCATCGCAGTACAGTTAAAATTAAACGAACTGGTTGCCGCACATGAATTCGCAAGTAACCGCCTCGTTGACGTAGAAAATATGACCGAAGATGAGCTCAAAGTGATCCAGAAATATTATTCCAGGCTAAAGATCGAAACCAAAAAAGAAGAGTCCTTACAGCAATCACATTCTATCGATGAAGCAACAAAGCAACATGAGCTGAAAAAAGACATTGAAGAAGACATTCAGCAACGCGTGGCTGGCAAACATGGCGACAAAAAGAGACCCCACAAAAAAGCGTCGCAATAGAAATCAATTAAAAAAGGGTGTTACAGGACTTTACCAAGGATCTGATTAAAACGGTAGCCGGGTTACCAAAGGGTACGATAGCAAGCAAAAAGAGATGAGGTCTGATGTTAGATTAATAAAAAAACAAAACCTTAAGTGTTTTCCATTACCATAAAACAAATGGAGACCTATAATTTTCATATTCAGTGCTGGTCAAAATACAAAGGGGTTTAATTTTCCCGCACATTTGTAATATTCAATCAATTACACAATATCATTATGAGAAACTACAAACATGCTTCGGCTATAATTTTCGTTTGGTTATGCTTCTTTCATTTCGCTGTTGCACAGGTAAGTACAGGCTTTTTCAACGGAGCAGTCTTCAATACCTACACTACCGTCAACGCTGGAGCCTTATCAGGAAATAGCTTTACAGTAACTTATTCGGGCACTTATGGACAGCAATCGGTCAGCGCCTTTACCCCAGGCAATTTGCCATCGAATACAGGCTATCCAACAACCAATCCACCGCTTCTGGATTTAAGGGCAAATGCAGTCAACAATTATGCGCAGTATAATTTTACAGGTAATCTCGCGCAGTTTTCCACTTTACTTATTGAGGATATAGATTTTGTAAGCTCAACAAATGAAAGTGTCAAAGTAGAATTTTTTGATGCCAGCAGTACACTCATCAATACTTCCAACATTATTGTAAAAACAATTTCCACAACAGGACTGCCCGTAATTTCCACCGCTGCCACATCTATAACAGTAACGGGTAATGGCGCTGCGGCAAATGAACCATTGATTGCATTGACAATAACAAGTACCAATGTCAGAACAGTGAGAATAACACAATTGACAAATCCCGCGGGTGGTTCCTATGCACTCTTTTTTGCCGTATTGCAAACCGATCATGGGGATGCGCCTGCCGGTTATGGGGATGCTATGCATTTCCCATCAACAACACTCAGATTAGGCACAATAGGCCCTGATGCAGAAGCGACCGCACAAAGTTCTACGCAGGCGGATGGCGATAACAGCCCTGTAAGCGCGAGCGTGATCAACGATGAAGATGCTGTTTCCAGTTTTGCAGCGCTATCCAGTGATGCCACTACTTATTCAGTTAATGCAACAGTTTCAAATACCACAGGTGCCAACGCAACACTGCGCGGTTGGATCGACTTTAACCGCAATGGTGTTTTTGATGCGGGGGAAGCAGCTGCGACGGTGACAGTAGCCAACGGCGCAACAACCGCAACACTTAACTGGACCGGTCTCACGGGACTTGTCGTTGGAAAAACCTATGCCCGTTTTCGGATCGCTTCCAATTCCTCAGAAGTCACTGGCGCAACCGGAGTCGCCTTTACCGGGGAGGCGGAGGATTATACATTTGACATAACGGCTGCTATGCCGCTTACGTTCCTTTCCTTATCTGCTTCACGAAACGGAGACAATATCGTTACGACTTGGAAAACGGCGACCGAATCAAATGTGAGCCATTTTGTTGTTGAATACGCTACAGATGCCACAAACTTCTTCAATGCCGGATCAGTTGCTGCGTTAAATGGCGCGGAAAACAACTATCAGTTGCTATTAAAAAATTGTTCACAACCTATCTATTATATCCGGGTAAAATCGGTTGATCTTGACGGTACCATTAAATACAGTTCAATGGCAGTCGTAAAAAGTAACACCACTTATGCCCGGGCGATGACCATTACCCCAAATCCTGTTGTCGATAATATAATTACTTTGCATGTGGTATCAGATATCGCTTCAACCTGCGACATTAAGATGATAAATACAGCGGGTGTAATAATTTATCGAAGCAAGACCTCACTGGTGAAAGGTGAAAATAATTTATACATTAACAATCTGCCCTCGACAACAAAAGGGATTTATATTGTGCAGGCAACAATTGGAAACGAACAAATCCTAAAGAAGATAGTTATTAATCGCCAATAAAGTTTTACTAGCAATCGCAATATACAACGCTGGCACCATGAGGGTCATACAGCGTATTATTATTTTATTATATCATTCAGCCGAAACCAGGCTACTCACATAATTTTCAAGCGAAGCTATACACCCTAAAAAAGTCTGTAACGATGGGAATAGAAATTACAGCGGGACCTATGGCAATACTGAACAAATCAGCTTCATACAACCATGGCATCTAGTAAAGGCACTTTCACAGTAAATGATATTGTGTCGGCGATGATTTCAATATTGCTTTTGTTGATCAGGCGGTATTTTTCAGAGATATTAGATAGACCCACTTTTGTGCTTTCCACTTTTAAGCTCTTAAGCTGAAGATTATTTTTCACATACACAAAACCTCCATCGGCATTGATCTCAATACGGAGGGGTGTTGATTTTCGGACAATATTATGCTTGACTGCATTCTCCACCAGCAATTGCAGTGTCAGCGGAGGAAGCGACATACATAGCATATCGGGATGGATATTTTTTTCGAGCGAAACACCTTTGCCGAACCTTGTTTCCAGCAGGTTAAAATAAGAATCGATAAAATGGAGTTCATTTGTCAAAGTTGTCAATTCATTTTCGTTTGTACGAAGCAGGTAGCGGTATACGCGACTCAGGTCACTCAAATATTTTTGCGCATCTCCCGGACTCTCATTAATCAGCGCGGAAAGCGTATTCAGGCTATTAAATAAAAAATGAGGATTGATCTGTTGAAGCAAACTGTTTAACTGTGTCTGTAACTTTTCTTTGCTTAATTGTTCGGCTTCCAGTTTGGTTGCCTTCCACCTGTGATAACTGTAGATTCCCTCGTTCATGGCAATGCCGATCACATCGCAGATGATACCTGCCAGTAAACCCCATTTGAGTTCTGAAACAGAAAACGAATAACCAAAAAGCGAAATAGAATCATAGAAAAGAAAATATCCGGTTATGAATATAGCTGTCAGTGGAAAATGTATACAGGCAGCAATCAACATCCTTGCGATCACGCGGTTTTCGGCTGTCAGCTTTTTCCGGATATAATTGGCAATAAAAATATGGGTACCGGAAAGCAGCGCAGTAGCGGTCAGCAGAATCAGCGTAGAAAATATAAGGATCTTCGGATGGGTAACGTACGATGGGCCAAACATGATAAAATTAAGACTGATCGCCAGCAGCGGCACCAACATAATCAGCAGCCAACGGAATTTCTCTAATTCTAACTGTGCTTTCAGCATGACATTATATTACTTTCCCATCCAGGTTTTAAAGGCGTTTACTCTTTCCCTACTGATAACAACCTCCTCTTCTGCCGGAGGTTTTAATTGAAGGAGCAATCGTTGCCCGAAGTAGTCATCCATTTTTTGTATAGAGCGCAGGGATACAATACAAGACCGGTTGATACGGAAAAAAACGTTGGGATCTAACATCTGCTCCAGTTCTTCCATGCTGTAGTCAATCACGATTTTCCGGGCATCATATGTGTGCATGAAGTTCACTTTAGATACCGTGTAGAAATAAGCGATATCATGCGTTTCAATAGTGATCAGTTTATTACTGTATTTGCATAGGAAACGCTTGCGGTAATGTTTTGGCTGAAGCCTGGTTTGTAACTCTTCCACTAACTTGCTAATTGAAAACCCCGGCGCGCTTGTGCTGTAAAAAGCTTTCAATTTTTCGAACTTCTCCAACGCATCAGACATGTCTTCTTTTTCCACAGGCTTCAGCAGGTAGTCGACGCTGTTTACCTTAAATGCCTGAATGGCAAATTCGTCGTAAGATGTAATAAATATGACGGGGCTTTTCACTTCCACCTGTTCAAAAATGTCAAAACTTTGACCGTCTGAAAGTTCTATATCCATCAGGATAATGTCCGGGGAAGGATGCTGCTTAAGCCAGGTTACTGTAGTGGTTACAGAGTCAAGATCAGCCACTACTTCCGCCGAAGGTGCAACCTCCCGCAAGAGTCCGCGCAATTTTTTCACTGCCAGTTCCTCATCTTCTACAATCAGAATTTTCATCTAAAAAAACTTTCCTCCAAGGTAGTATAAATTGCGAAAGGCAAAACCCTGTAAATACCGGACCAGCTAATCGGCTGTCTTAATTGTTTAAAATGTCCGCCGAATTTTTAGTGAGCCATCCGAAATGGGACCACGCCCACGCAAAAAAGTAGATCAACACAAACTTTTTCTTCGTCACTTACCGTCTGGTACCTGATTTAGTTTGTTCAGTATCCAGATTAAGCAATCCGGAATGGTTGCTGTTGCACATAGCTGAAAGAAAAAATAGTTTTGCTTCGCTTAAGTATAAAAATCCGGTAGACCACAAGAACCAAAAAAAATTACTGACAAAACCAACAATCAGTTAAAGCAATAATCGAATCAATATATGAAAGCAAAATTAATTTTCTGGAGCTGGCTGCCCACCTTCATTATTTTATTAAGCATAAACGGCATATTCCATATGAAGATAGCAGCACCCTTCTTCGATGCATATTTACATCAATTAAGTCCCACGATCCGTAGCATGCGTGACGCAGATCCTGTGTGGATTGTTTTGCTCGATAGTATGGTCAGCATCTGCATGGTCTATTTTATAACCTACAGAATGGATGGAACAAACATTGATCGGAAAGCATCTATGATCAGCGCAGCACTTATAAATTTTATCGCAGCCGTCGCCTGGAACTTCGCCAATCAGGCGATGTTCCCATGGAGCCTTACAGTCACGATTAATGACGTACTTTGGCATACAGTGGTTGGTGCTGGTGGCGGCTTACTTTTTTTCACTTTCTTTAAGAGATTGCATAATTATTTCAGTAATAGAAAATAGCCGTGGCGCCTTGCGGGCTTTCCGCTCCGGTGGCCCAACTACACCTGCTGGCGGACAGGCATATATTGGTTTGCCCGACGATGCTTTCCAACTGCAGTCATTGGAGCTCACCATTCCAAAAGGCTCGTTACAGGCAGGTATCCCTGTCACCGTTTTCCCGGGTATGCTGACAACAACCGAAAAATATATGCTTGCCTTTTCCATTGCAGACGCAAACGGATATACCATTGCTTCAAATTTTGGTACCATGATATTTACCATAGTAGTTCAGTAGCAAAAAAATATTTAACCGTATTTGGTAGTACTAACAATTGAGTAGATCTGAGAGCAGTTATGTATGATGCTCTCCTTTTTTGCCGTTAGCATGCTTTCACCATCTGCAACAACTCGGAAATGCCATAACATGTACGCCAGGTCATCCATAACATTAATCAAATGCCATTACTATCTCATAGTTGCTATTGCATATCTTATCACTGATTGTTGATTGCTGATTGCCGATTGCTCGTTGCCGACAGCCGATAGCTAACTGTCCATTCACCATTCCCGGCCTTCCTTTTGCAGTACCAAATAAAATCTTCCTGATGGAAAAAATCCAGGTAAATGAATTCATCATCGCAGGACTGTCACTGAAAACAGCTACAACTAACACCAACGGTCAATCGGCGCTCGATTGCCAGCATCTTTGGGAGACTTTTAAAAATGCGGGTTATGCGGAAAATATTCCCGACAAACTGGGCGACGAAATCTATGGAGTATATTACAAATATGACGGAGATTCATCAAAACCTTTTTTTTATTTCGTTGGCGTTCGTATAAATCCAGGCGCCAACATCAATCATCCCATATCTACTTTAAGGGTTCCCGGGGGCACCTATCTCAAAATGACCTCGAAAGGCAAAATGCCTGGTTGTGTAACGGACACCTGGAAAGCAATATGGAAAGAGAATTATCCAAGAACTTATGTCGTAGATTTTGAAGTGTACGACGAAAGGAGCAGCAACTGGAACGATGCAGAAGTCGATGTATACCTGTCAATAAGGAATGAATAAGTCGTTAAAACAACATTCAAGTATTGCTTATTGCTCCTGAATAGACACTCAATTGCGTAAGCTGATCAATATTGGTATTACAAGAACACCCACTATTCACGAACATCCAGCACTCCTTTAACAGTCTTACTGAAAGTCATAGTATCTAAAAGGGGTGGCCCATCTTGCTGTACTACTGTGATATAAAGCGTCAATGCATCCTTTGTTTCTTTGCTTCCCGTAATGGAATAACTTTTTATCGTGACTCCATTGGACACTTCCCGCGCCTTTACTCCTTTATCAATCACTGCCTTGTTATTGTCTATAGTGGAGGAACAGGCTTGTACAACGACGAGACTAAAAACAATCAATATACCTGGTATACTACTGGTAAATATTTTCATAAGAAACTACTTTCTATGTAATAAATTAAAAACCATGCCACCCGTATCCGGTTCAACTTTTGAATACACATAAGCATGAAGCATGATCTGACTTACAAAGAATTGATTTCCGAAGGAAGAATTGCGGAAGCAAACGGCGAACAAAAAAAAGCTGCCGAAAACTACAAGCGTGCTATAAAAAAAATACCGCGCAATCATGAGGCATATTACCGGCTGATGATCCTCTACCGCAAAGCAAAACAATTTCGAAACGAACTTACTATCATTAACCAGGCGATCCGAAGGTTTCAAAAATTTCATCAGGAAATGCCAAGGCGAAAAAAGTTGAGTCCACGCTTATTAAACGCAACGAAGACACTAGCAAAAAGTGTTGGTCTATTGGATAGTAGCGGAAACAAAACACACTTGCCCCAGCCGATCGTCGCCTGGCAGCAAAGAAGAAGAACGGTCTTGAAAAAGATGCGTTAAAAGTGCGCCAATCGCTTTAATTCGGCCCGTTTTCATATAAATGATAATAAACAGCAATCTAGTGCCATCAGAGATTTTTCAATACTCTTATTTTTCTGGTAATATTATTTGTTTGAATATTCACGACATTTAGCCCGGTATTCAGGGACGAGGAAGGAATAAAAAAAGAAGTTTGATTGATAAAACTGTTTTTATAAATCATCCTGCCATTAGTATCGACTACGGTGATATCTATCTTATCTGAATTGAGATCGTTGACCTGGATTTTTAAAGGCTCATTGCCGATAATAGTAGGATAAGCTTTGATGCTTGCCTCTGCATTTGTAATGGTGACGGAAACGATGTTAAAATAGACTTTTTTACCATCCTGATCCGTTTGGGAAAGCCTGTAATAATTGATGCCTTCTACAGGGTTCATATCAAGCCAATTGTAAGTCAGACCGGAGGAACTATTACCTTTTGACGGGATTTTGCCAACTTCGCTGAAGAAATCAGCATCAGTGGATTTTTCGACAGTGAAAAAACTGTTGTTAAATTCAGCAGTCGTAGTCCAGTTTAATCGAACGGTACTCGCATTTACAACAGCCGCATTAAAAGACAGCAGTGATACTGGCAAGGTCGAAGAAACCCTTTGGTATTGCAGCATCCATTCATAAATATTAAGGTTTTGATTTCCGACTGTGTATCGTTTGTCCGGATCGAAAACGTTGCTCATAGTTTCACGATGTGTTCCGGTTAGTAAAGTGAGTTCGGCAGGGATTGCCGGATTCAGATCATTGATGGCATTAACAAATGCAACTGAATTCGCTACATTGGTATCGTCTCCCCGGTCTTCCGTACTATGCAAAGCCCAGACGGGAAGCTTCGATTCTACGAAATAATGTACGCCATCATGGTTAGTATTTGTATTTACTGCGGCCACTGGTACCAATGCAGCAATTCGTTCAGCGTTGTCTGCTCCCATTGCCGGGAACGACCATGCTGGTTGTCCACCATTGCTATATCCGGCAAGATAAATCCTCGATTCGTCAATCCGGTATCTGTCAATGATATAATCAATGACAGCCTTCACATCAGCGCCACTTCCCCTGGAGGAGAACTGCGGGGAGATGACAACGAATGAATAAGCATTACCGTTTGCATAAAATGTATCTGGGAAACTACCCCTTTGAATAAAATAAGCTGCATCAAAATTCAAAAGTCTGCTTAAGCTTTGTAAAGACCCATCACCTTCTCCCCCAGAACCGGTAATGTCTATCAGCAGAGGATATTTTGCGCTTGCATTTGCAGATTCATTGTAAGACGCAGGAAGAAATTCATAAAAGCCTCCACAATTGTCGTTAATTGGAACAGACCGCGGCGTGGCTGCATAAGATTGCGCAATGCATACATATCCCTGGAATGAAAAAATGAGAAGGAGCAAAAGTCGCAAAATAGTTTTCATCATCTCTGATACATTTCTTTTCAATACTTACATAACTATGCCAGATATATTACAAGGGGAGATCTTGCTAATATTAACAACAGTTGCTACGATGATTTCAATGATAATTGTTGAAAAAAAACATGGAACGTTCACTTTTCGGGCCAAAATCATTAGCCTGTCCGAGTAAAATTTTCCACTTCAGGTTCATGCACGCCCACTTGCACATCAGAATGTTCACCAAAAATAAAACATGAAGCATGTTGCGACAAGCATAAGCCCATTAACACAGCTATTCCTAAAAAATGAACACAGCATTCCATCAAAAAAGACAATTTAATATGCACAACCTTGAACAGGACCTGCAGATGATTTTTAATCAGAAATAGTTTTCATATTGGATGCAAGATCTATTAAGGATTGGTAACTCCGCAATCTAGTAAGTTTGCTGACATCAAATCAAGTAATCTGGTTTTTGTAAATGCTTTTGCAAATTCTTCCCTTTATTCATATCGGGATTTATTTTTCCGTTTCATGAATTTTCAGGCAGGATTGAAAATACAGATCAAATAATCGGCGTGCTCGTCTTGCGTGAAGTTTTCTGTAACATTCGATTACCTGCAGCGATATGTGCGCCTTAAACTTTTCTGAAGCTGTTTCAACCCGTATATTCTCCCGGTATACCACTGGTAAATCCTATAAACAAAACAAGACCGTCTTAAGCTAGACGGTCTTGTTTTGTACGGAATCATTCAGTGTTTTTACTCCTCCTCATCTTCTTTTTTCATAGTACCCGCCTTCTGAGCGTACTTAGAAGCAGCTTTTTTAGAGTGTTCGTTTGCTTTGTCCTGATGTCCCTGCGCTGCCTGTGCGTGATGGGCTGCTTTTTCATGGTTTCCTTCACCGGCGTGTTTTGCTGCTGACTTGTGATGTTTAGCGGCTTCTTCGTTGTGCTTGGCCGCGCTCTCATGATTCTTCTGTGGCATACAATTGTTTTAAAATGTTTAGAAAGATATCATAGGAAGAAAAAGAGTGCCATTCTTTGAATAGCAGATTTCACTTAACGTCTGATTAACTGTTAACCGACAATGCTTACACGAAGCCGGAGGATCAGCAGTTGTTGGTAAAGGCTTTTTAATTCTAGTGGATTTGCATTAAAAGAAACATGGGGCATATTTCCAGCGTTAAAACAAAATCCGAGCAATTAATTGCTCATTGCAAGTAAAACAATTTTACGGCCGTGAAACAAGAAATATACAATGTACTTGGAATATTTTATGGAAAAGAAAGATTAAGTGAGATGAACGATGTGAACAATCCTACCGGCTGGAATAAAAATGAAAGCAGGCTGTGAATGTACACTGACAAATCAAAACATCGATCTATCGAAAAGTGCGGACATATAAATATCCGCACTCAAAATATTAAAAATGCATTGTACTATAATAACGCAGCCGAAGCGATCAGCGAAGACAGGATCAGCACACATTTCCAGCAATTCGATCTATTCATTCGATAATGTTTAGACCACAAAGATACATCCACTTCATTTCAGCATTTGTTAAATCCGTCAGAGCGCCAATCTCATTATTTTATACGCTCCTGTTACCTGACATTGCTGGCATACCAATTGTTTTCATTCCGGTGTAAAGAAAACAAGCTCGAATGAAATCAATTACACTGATCCTCATATGCATCATTTCCGCGCAGATGCTGAAGTCCCAGGAGTCCAAACCCGTGCTGGATATTATGCTGACCAATTATGAGTATCCATTTCCTGTAACCTATATGAATTTCAAAAGCCAGGGGAAGGATTTGGAAATGGCATACATGGATGTGAAGCCGCCATCGCCCAATGGCAAAACAATAGTGTTACTGCACGGGAAAAACTTTAATGGTGCCTACTGGCGCACAACAACCCAGGCGCTCATAAAACAGGGTTTTCGTGTGATAGCACCTGACCAGGTAGGTTTCGGAAAATCTTCTAAGCCGACAGGCTATCAATACAGCTTTCAACAACTCGCGATAAATACAAAAGCTTTACTTTCGGAATTGAAAGTAGAGAAGATCTATTTGTTAGGCGATTCGATGGGTGGGATGCTTGCGACACGTTTTACCCTTATGTTCCCCGAGACAGTAGAGAAACTCGTGCTCGAGGACCCCATAGGGCTGGAGGACTGGAAAGTGGTGACGCCGTATACATCAGTCGATGATAATTATCAGAAAGAGTTAAATGCAACACTTGAATCGGCAAAGAAATACCAGATGGAATCTTATTACGATAACCAATGGAAGCCGGCTTACGATGAGTGGCTCTACCTTTCTGCGGGCTGGACAAAGGCGCCGGACTATCCTGTCGTTGCGATGAATAATGCGCTGACGTCTGATATGATTTTCACACAACCAGTTGTGTACGAATTCAGCAATATCGCCGTACCCACTCTATTGATCATCGGAACACGGGACAGGACTGCTATCGGCAAAGAGCTCATCAAAGACCCAACAGTTCGGGCTAAAATGGGACGGTACCAATTACTGGGAAAAGCAACACAGAAAAAGATTCGCGGTTCTCAACTGGTAGAACTAGAAAACGTTGGACATCTGCCACATATAGAAGCATTCGATAAATTCATAAAGCCCTTAGAAGATTTTATCAAACAATAAAATACCATTGCTCCAGTCTAACCAATCTCCTATTCACCCTCACACCGCCACTTTCCTTTCCATTTCCCGCTCCCAAAACCTGTGTCTCCCCATATCCTGCAAAAATTTATCAATCTTCCCATCATTCGTCACCCCTTCACCGGCCTTTACAAATGTTTTCTCCATCAACGGCGCTGCATCTTTATCAAACCCAATCGCCTTACAATGTCTGTACTGCTCATTGATAAAACGGATAGCATCCGCTTCATTCAAGAGTGCATTCACGGAAGATGCCCCTCCGGGAATGAATACAGCATCAAATAATACAGACGCCGTATTAAATAAAGTTTCATCAACTGCTATAGCAGATTTGTCAGAGCCTCGCACATCAACAAGCGTAGGTGCAACTAACTTTATATCCGCACCCAGAGCCTTTGCTTTCTTCAGCAGGCTTTCCAGCGTCGACGCATTCACACCATCAGCTACTAACACAGCTATACAACGGGTGGCAATAGGCGACTTCTTATTCACCATGCTTAAGGCGGCTGATTTTTCGATAGATGGAACCTTCTTTATCGGTGCATAATCTTTTGGTTTACCATCCGCAGGCACTGCGCCATTTTCTACCGGCATCGCTTTAAGAGGAACCTTCACTCCGACCTTAGCTGCCACATATTTCGCGAGATCCATATCTATATTCGTAAGTGTACCGATCATCCGCTCCCTTATGGCCGGGATCTTCACTTTAGATAATTCGAAACTAAACGCATCTTTGATATGTTGCTGTTCCGGGACTGACTGACTATTATAGAATAAAATCGCCTGGCTGAAATGATCTAAAAAACTTTTACTTCTTCCCCTGATCTTTTTGGCGTCGATCCGTTCTGTAAAACTGGTAAAGCCACCTTGGGCAGCCTTCGCCATATATGGACAACCGCCCCCAATGCTGTTAGGAGAATAACTTGCCTTGCCTGTATGTACCTGCACTTGCATATGCCCATCCCGTTGATTATTATAGATCGTATTGACTGACCGGTTGATGGGAATCTGGTGAAAGTTCGGTCCACCTAGTCTTGATAACTGTGTATCGGTGTAAGAGAACAACCTTCCCTGCAATAAAGGATCGTTGGTAAAATCAATACCGGGAACAACATGTGCGGGACTGAACATCACCTGCTCTGTCTCTGCAAAAAAATTATCAGGATTGCGGTTTAACGTCATTCTCCCTACGATCTGCACAGGCACCAGTTCCTCTGGTACGAGCTTAGTGGGATCAAGCAGATCAAATTCGTATTTGAATTCATCTTTTTCCGGAATGATCTGTACGCCGAGATCCCATGCGGGAAAGTTTCCGTTCTCAATCGCTTCCCATAAATCGCGGCGATGAAAATCAGGATCTTTACCGGATATCTTTTGCGCTTCATCCCAGGCTACACTGTGTACGCCCAACACTGGCTTCCAGTGAAATTTCACAAAATGTGATTGCCCTTTTTCATTGATCAGTCTGAACGTATGCACACCAAAACCTTCCATCATGCGGAGACTTCTCGGAATAGCCCTGTCGCTCATCGCCCAGAAGATCATATGCGTGCTTTCAGGCATTAAAGAAATAAAGTCCCAGAAAGTATCGTGTGCAGAAGCTGCCTGCGGCATCTCATTGTCGGGCTCCGGTTTTACGGAGTGGATCAGATCCGGGAACTTCATGGCGTCCTGGATAAAGAACACGGGAATATTGTTGCCGACAAGATCATAATTGCCTTCGGTGGTATAAAACTTCACAGCAAAACCTCTTACATCTCTTGCCAGGTCACTCGAGCCACGGGATCCCGCTACCGTTGAAAAGCGTACAAACACCGGTGTTTCTCTTTTAGTATCCGTGAGAAATCCTGCTTTGGTATATTCCTCCAGCGATCTCGATAATTTGAATACACCATGCGCTCCACTACCCCTTGCGTGAACGATCCGTTCCGGTATTCTTTCATGATCAAAGTGCGTGATCTTTTCACGTAGTATAAAATCTTCCAGCAAGGTACTACCCCGTTCTCCTGATTTCAGGGAGTTGTGATCGTCGTTGATTGGTAAACCCTGGTCGGTGGTCATCCCTTGATCAGTTGCATCAAGTCTGTATGCAGAAAGGTCTTTTATTTTTGAATTTGTCTTGCCGCTTTTTGTGGAAGTTCTTGACTTTGCCATAAGACATTTTTTGTTGAAAGGATAATTCGCCAATTAGAAAACCGTGCCAATGAAACACAGGAGTTAACGGGTGCATATTGTAAATACTGATGGGATAAAATATTCCCACAGTAGGGATTACTTATCAATTTCCCTATCTCATAAATGGAAAACGCAGATTATAACTACCCAATGCCGGGAATCTGGAAATGGCTTTCATCCAATATAAAAGAGATTTACACTTTTATTTTTCCCTGTATGCTATCATCTAACGTTTGTCCGGTTAGGGCTCCAACTGCCATTTTAAGCCCTGCAACAAGACTGCCATGCTTAGTATCCCAGTAGTAGCCGTCTGTCGGACTGAATTTTATGACAGTAATGCGCGGATCGTCTTCTCCTTCGGTAAACCATGTTTTGATAATAGGTTTCCATAAAGCTTCAATCCGGTTTTTATCCACGGTGATAGTTGCCTTTCCGGTGAGGAAGAGAAAGTCTGAATGAGCGGAACCTTTAAAATATAAATCTACAGATGGATCAGATGCAATGTCGACGTTCTTATGACTATCTTTCGCACTCATAAACCATAGTGTACCATCTTCGTCTGCCTGCAGGACACTCATAGGTCTTGTACCATATGTGCGGCCAACATTTCCCTTCGTACAAAAAAAACAGGTAGCATCATTGTCCACCATTTCTTTGATCCGTTTGGCAGCTTCTGCACTAATCAAATCTTCCTGATTTTTTTCTTTTTGATTTTTATCTATGCTGTTCATAATTACTTTTTTCTTAACTGTAAACAAATTGATGCCAGTTTATATAATGCTGTTTTTTATCAACATCTTCTTTAGATGGGAAACGAGGCAACAAACACCAACCGGAAGGTGAGGAAAATTTACCTTAGACTGGCAACTTATTCAAACACTCCCCTACTATGCATAATTCGAAATGTAAAAAAGTTGCATGAACCGGTTGCAGATACCGCTGGATAAGACCATTGTTCAGGATATACGAAGTTGTGGGTGTATAGGGTTATGGTTATTGTGTGCATGCAAAAAAAGGTTTCCTGAATGTAAAAGAAAATGCAAATCTTACTATTTACTATGTACAGTAAAGTGTACAAAGGAAAAATGGAGGTGGAAATTGATGGCAGGTAGCAATACAACATGCATAAAGCTAAAAAGCTTGTTTTCTATAACATAGATTTTAATATATTGCGTATAATAGCATAAATACAAACGTTGGCTGTCATTGTAAGACGACACTCCACTTCTATAACTTCAAACAATGGACTTCAAAAACTATTTGAACGAATTTCAGAGAGTCGCAAACGCTGTTGACAAAAAATTACTTAACAGGAGCGGCATAGATATCCAGACGGGAATATGGTTAAACTCCGTTGTTTTACGACTTCAAAAGAAACACTGGGCTAATACGCCAGACGAAAAACCACATTCGGGTTCTGCAATTTTTATGGGGGTTTGGTTAGACCAAGAAGCAATAGATACTAACAAACTTTTTTACAATATACATGCCCTGAGACTGCGACAACTCAAAGGATATAAATTACAAAGCAGGGCATTTGCGACATCTTTTAGAGAAAAATTTAAACAATTTGAACATCAATGGACAAATGTAAGTGTTGATTTTGCTCCGCAGACATTGATGGAAGGTTGGGTGGAATTAAATGTAAAAAACCTGCACAAAGACGTTTTGAATTTGTGCAATAAATTTTTGAAAATCGAACATTTGATTGACGAAACACTTAGTGAGTTCAAATAACCGGCAAAAAAAATAGCAAGGACAATAACGAATAGCCAGCATAGCAGCAACCCCACGTTGGCTTCAAACATTTCGAATACCCCAAATTTCGACTCAGTTTTAAAATGATCCAAATGAAAAAATACCTTTTACCTATTTTGTTGCCTTTTGTGACAATTGCTTGCAGCGAAAGTGCTGACAAAAAAGAGCAGGAGCATAGGGCGACTAACGGAAATACATTTCGTATGTACTCGAAAAATGTTTTGGACACATTTATGATCTTTGTGAATTTACCTAATGGTTACAAAGAACAACATTCACAAAAGTATCCTGTAGTATATCTTTTAGACGCTAATTTATATTTTGACATTATTGCTACAACGCTCAATAAATATTCAGATGTTGGTTTGGCACCCTCAGTAATTTTAATTGGCATAGGCTATAAAGATTTTCCAACTATGGACTCTTTACGAACCAGAGACGATACATATCCAACTGCCATTCCGGAATACGAAATGAGTGTTAGTGGTGGTGCAGACAAGTTTTTATCGTTTATTAATAATGAACTTGTTCCCAAAATTGACAAAGAATATAAAGTTGATACTTCAAAAAGAGTACTTATGGGACACTCTTTGGGAGGTTACTTTACTTCTTATGCTTTTCTTCAATATCTAATGGGAAAGAGCAATGGTTTCAATAGTTATATCGTTGCCAGTCCTTCAATTCACTTTAACAAATATTGGCTACTAAATCAATTAAAAGAAATTCCTTCCGTTAAAAGCAATCAAAAAAAAGCAAATATTTATATCACTTATGGCGGACTTGAAGATTCGGAAAGCCAAAGTGATTCAAGTGTTATGAAACTTGTTGACCTGACAAATAGGTTATCAAGCTTGATTTCATTTAAGCAATCAAACGTAGTAAATTATAAGATAGATACATTTTCTAATCTTGACCATATGGATACACAACTTCCAACATTTATAAAAGGATTACAATGGACATTACAGGCCAATCACTAAAGTCTAACTGCTTCACAATATGCCTGCAAAGATTGGCTGACACAGAATAAGGGGAATATCAGATGAATTTATCCCGGCGATAGTGAACCCACAGCAGCTGCCTGCCTTGGGCGTCTCCCGGGCTTTCCGCTCCAATCTTTTGTATTGAATTTAGGACAAAAGGATTTCCACTGCAATCCCTGACGCTTAATTTTTACTTGTGTTAAACCTGCTGGATGAACCGGGCCGGAGCAATATTGCCCGTTGATTTTATTTACTAATGATGTATCCAGCTAAATAAGCCAAACAAACAATACCTACAAGATATTGTAAGATAACCCAGAAAGCCAGTCGTAAATGCTCAACTTTCAATTTGTCAAATTCAAGTTTCCAACCCCAGAATATATAACAGGTGAACAGTAGGCAGTAGGCTGAATTTCGCAAGCTTCGTTTTATCGGCTTAGTGCGGAACTTTTTCTTAGAGGCTTCGTATGCTTCATGCACTTTATCAAGCTTGTAGGTCTCTGTTACGATTTTCCCAAAGACTAATAAATTTCCAATAAACGCGATCAAAAAAAGTATAAATGAATTCCTGAAAATTAAGTGTTTACCGTAACTATAATCCCACCAGTTGTGATTTAGCCAATTCAGGAAAGAGCCCCACCACCCCTGACTTTTATATTTTAGTTGAATAAACGCTTTATCTGCCTTTTCGTAGCCACTTTCATATCCATATTTTTTTTGTATCTCTAAAATATCCGAATATAAGCCATACAGCTGATCCTCATTTATTGTCCTCTTGGTATCGGAACTATCGCTCGTCAGAATATCGAAATACTTATAATTTATATTCCAGTTTTTTAATTGTTTTGTAAAAATGTAGTGCGTGGAGTTATTGCCCAGGCTGAATTGGCTTAGATCAACAGGCATCTTCTGGTTGTCTGAAAAGATTAAAGTGTCAGGAAGATTATTATTCCCATGAAGAGTGATATTGTTATTCAAAACAGCTTTCTGAACTTTAATGCTATCAAAATATAGACTTGTCGGATTATCGAGCGCGGTAATCGTCAAAAGCTTTACTTTCCCGGCAATGGAGACTTCGTTGTTTCTCGAAAGACTAATGGTTGCCTTATCAGCTTCTAAACCCGAAACAAAAAACCTCCTGTCCTCTGGTATACTGAAGCTTACATTTTGACAATGAAGATAATTAACCTGGATTACCTCTAACTTTTGTTCTGTTATTATACTTATCGGCTGTTCAAAGATTGGTTCCCCCGACCGGGTATGTATTAGTTTATAAGCTGAATCGACAAAGTTGTCTCCACTGGAAATTCTGTATTTCTCCGAAAAAAAATCGTAGCTATTGGGGCTTAGATAAATAGCACAAAGTATAGTGTCCTTTTGGTTTAAAACATTAGGATGCTTTTGAATTCTTCCTTCTCTGATTCCTTCTATATCACATACAAAATGATCATTTTCTCGCCCTAAAATTAGACGGTAATTTTGCTGACTATACAAACTATACGTCGTTAGCAGCAGGAGAATTGTTGCCGTAAATAATTTCATTAACTCAAAGGTTTGGGATGTCTAACTACAATTTAGGGGCATTTTAATTGCCGCAATATGGTACTTACGCTAATATACAATATCAAATGTAGTCACACAAAATAGTCTCGTGTCAATTGCCAAAAAGTAACCCGAATATCCACTCGATATTATTAACAATGGCATATTTCATGATACCTATCATAGATTTTACACCAATTTTTTCTTTAATGTCCTGTCTTATTTTTTCTATGGAACGAATTCCCAAAAACAATATGCTAGAAATCTCTTCATTCGACTTTTCTTCCCATAATAACTGGATTACTTTTATTTCTCTGTCCGTTAAAGAGGATGTTTTGTTGGAAACACCTTTCTTATTCTGCTGACCCCAAATCAAAGCATCCGTCAAAATTTTGTTTTTGTAGAGCCGGTTTGGAAAGCACAATTGTTTCCAAGGTAGGGAATTGAGAAGAAATAGTTCGTTGCGCTTCTTCCCCTGTTATATCTGATAATGCCAAATCTAAGATAAGCACATCAACCACATTTTTAGACAATTTCGCCTGCAGGTCAGCAAAATCAGAAGTTTCAATATCAACAGAAATGTCAGTTTGTAACTTTTATGATACGTCCAGGCGTTGTAAACCAATTAAAAATGTATGGTTATGTGGTTCATATTTGAGAATATACATTCCACTAGATAGGACAACAAAGGCTTTTACAAGATTCATAATACTATTGCACCTAGGGCGTCCGGGCGGGCTTTCCGCTCCAATCTTTTGTATTTGCATTTGCGTACAAAAGGATTTCTCCTTCTGTCGCGGAAGCTTATTTCAAACTGTGTTCCCGGAGGAACCGGACCGGAGCCATTTCATTGGATTTTTCAATGTTCTATAAATTTAAATTTCCCATCAACATATGACTTGTAGTTATCTTTTGTGTATACATAGCCATAAAATGCTCCACCGTTAGCTTGGTGGAATAATAAAAACTATCTACAACAACTTTAATTGTATGGGGAAGAGTCGTTCCGTCAGTTCTAAGAATATCCAATGATCCGGTCTTTGGCAAGCGGAATTAATCTTGCACTAACCTGTACAGGATCAAACAAATATTATTCTTCAGAAAATCTTTGCATATTAGAAGAGATCTGCCACAGTTTTCATTTCCAGGATTTTTAACGTTGCGTCCCTTGTCAGAAGAAGTGTATCATGAAGCGGGCAATTTGTTTCATCACAGCTTTTACATCGCTCATAAAAATTAAGGCTCACACATGGCAATAGCGCAATCGGACCATCCAACAAACGCATTATTTTAGCCAGAGAAATACTGGAAGGATCTTCCTTGAAAAAATACCCACCGTTCCTACTCCTTTTACTATCCAGTATACCAGCATGTTTTAATTCCAACAGAATGTTTTCCAGAAACCTCGTCGGAACCTTTTTTTTGCTGGCTATGTCTGATATAAGGATCGGACGAACATTTTGCATTTGTCCTATATACATGACCGCATTAAACACGTATTGAGTTTTTTTGGAAAGCATCCAATAAGATGATTGTACTGTAAAAATTTAATTTATCAACATGCAGTATGAATGTAATTACTCTATCATGGTAAGGTATGTTCCTTCATTTTTGTGGTGGATGCGGTAATGATGGTGCTGCTTTTTATAAGATCATGTTGGTTTTGGTTGAATACTGCCTGCATCGCGCTTTCTTTCAGTTTTAGACTGACCGTGATGTCTCTTTTCGTTCCAAATTTTACCTCCTGCTGCTCAAATCCTTCGGCAGTTACTACTATTGCGGTTACACTATCAGGCACTTCAACTGAAAAACTTCCATCAGGCATTGTTCCTGTACCATCTTTACTCCCCTTAGCAGCAATACTTGCACCTTCCAGCGGCTGGCCATTTTCAGCATTCACAACTATGCCTGTTATAACAATGATTTTAGGTTTTTGTGCATGCAATTCAATTACGCTGCATACAAACAGAAAAAACAAAAAGAATTTCACCAATACTTTCATACTTATATTTTTTAATGGAGCATTACATCATACATATCTACCCATCTATCAGTTTTGCTATTTTAAAAATTTATACATGATGCCAATTAAGCTAACAACATAAACAACCAGCGTTGATAAAATTATTCATACGATCTTCTTTACTATATTTCAAAACTGCTATTTTAATTTAAAAGCCATCCTGCCTGATCACTATCTTACCGAAACTACTGCCGGCAGACAGCAATGAAATAATTTATGATTCTGCTGGCAATACTGCTACGTATTTTACAAATTTATGTATTTGTATTTAGTCCACCAAATTAGTAGACTATCATTAAATTATTATTTGCCACTAATAGTGATTTACGAAAGCCAATAATCTTATTTAGTCTATAAATTTGGTAGACTAATAAAAACCATTTAGTTTTACGCAATAAACTATATGCAATGAGAACCAGCAGCATTTGCAGGCCAGATTTTAAAGATGTCTTACCACAAAACAGCAACAATAGTTTCCTAATGTATGGTTGTTGTTAGTTCTTCTCTCCTATGGTTTCCATTCAGCAAATCCACCTTCTTTGAAAAGTTTAAAGCAACATTGATTAACTAACCAACATTTATTTCACCCGTGCGGAAACATTATGCTGATAATACATGGTCATGTGGTCGAGTGGTCAGGCAGAGGTTTGCAAAACCTTTTACGGCGGTTCGAATCCGTCCGTGACCTCTATTGAATCAGCAGCACAATTGAATAGTCATTATTAAAGAAACTAATCGCCCCTGTTTACTTATACACCAATTATTAATCCCTAAAAATCAAATTACATGGCAGGCAATTCCGCGGTACTAAGCTTCGACAGATTGAGTAACAAAGTCACACTCTCTCATATTTCCTGGATAATGGTTATTTTAAAGTCATTGATTGTCGGTTATCTTTTGTTTTTGATTGTAAAAGGATATGCTGGATTACATTTTGACAAAACATTTGTGCAGTTTATCATTATCGGATTTGTAGCTGAGATTGTTGACGGCGCCCTTGGTATGGCATATGGTGTAAGTTGCACCAGCCTGCTGTTACATTTTGGCATCCCGGCCAAGCTGGCTACAGCAAGCGTGCATGCTTCTGAAATTTTCACAACAGGTGTTTCAGGGCTTTCCCACATAAAATTTGACAATATTGATAAAAAGCTTTTTTTCCAGCTCCTAATTACCGGCAGTATTGGAGCTATCCTGGGAGCATACCTGATCTCCGATATTTTCAATGGTAGCGCCGTTAAGCCATTTGTTTCATTTTATCTCATCATCCTGGGTTTTTATATTTTATCCAAGGCCTTCAAAAAGAAAATGGCACAGGAAAAAGAAATAAAATTTGCACCCGCGCTTGCTTTTATAGGAGGACTGCTGGACACTATTGGTGGTGGTGGCTGGGGCCCTATTGTAACAACCAATCTTTTAAGCCAGGGCAAAAATCCACGCCAGGCAATCGGCACCGTAAATACAGCCGAATTTTTTGTTACCTACTTTGCAACAGCCGTTTTCATTTTTATCCTGGGCATTCAACATCTGCAGATTGTGCTTGGATTAATCATTGGTGGAGTAATTGCTGCCCCCTTTGGTGCATACCTTGCATCCAAAATAAACCAAAGGATATTGTTGATATTGGTAGGTATTCTGATCACAGTGGTGTCGTTGAGCACACTGCTGCCCGCTATTTTATCTTAATAACCACGGGAATGATTTATAAAAAATATTAGTCTACTTATTTGGTAGACTAATATAAATAAGTATATTTGCATTTATAATAGATATATTCCTGTTATAGGATCAATGTAAGATTACTGCCATTCATTTTAATAACTCAACCAAGCTATGTTATTACAGACCGGACTTAGATGTTCGCTTATAACGCAACTGCAGGATTGTTCCACCACATTCTCCCATTTACAATGTTGTTGTCGCTAAAAATATTCGTTGTTAACCAATATACATTAGCATCCGCTTCCTATTTTATTCAATAAATATTCAAAATACAATGCTTACATTATTAAGCGGTAATAACCCGCTTGAAACCAGTATGGCAGCAACTTTCCATCATGTGAGAAGTTGTTACCAGATGCCCAGCAGATCCGGTCCCTAAAAATTCAAGCAGCAAGAAATAACCGGGGCCGTGCAGGGCTCCCGGTTGTTAAAACAAGGCTCGAGAAAATTAGCAAAAGTGTGTGCAAACACGCTCCTGCCGCCTTATTGTGTATACAAATATAAATA
The DNA here is from genome assembly GCA_047600465.1 of Agriterribacter sp. Lineage (GTDB taxonomy): Bacteria > Bacteroidota > Bacteroidia > Chitinophagales > Chitinophagaceae > Agriterribacter. Next base: position 717,307 of record JASGKU010000001.1, on the reverse strand, counting down.
ATAGATGTATAAGCGTATTCAAAATAGTTTTCTGGTAAGCGAATTAAAAATCATCGAATCAATTTCCATTTATGAGAAAAAATTATCTAAACAGCTTTATTCAGCGGGGATTTAAATTAATCCTGCCTGTTTTCATTACTCTAAGTTCATTTGCCCAGGAAACAACAAAAGTTACAGGAAAAATTATTGAATCCACCTCAAAAAATCCACTGGCCGCAGCAACCATACAGATAAAGGGAACAACCAATAAGGTTGCGTCGGGCAATCTCGGGCAGTTTGAAATCATCACTTCGCGTAAAGTTCCGTTTTCAATCATCGTAAGCTTTATCGGGTACGATCCGCAGGAAGTACTAATAACAAATAATAATGCCATCACTGTTGAATTACAAAATACATCATCACAATTGAGTGATGTAGTGGTGGTAGGATATGGTACTCAAAAGAAAAGCGATATAACCAGTGCGATAGCCTCTGTGCCGGTTGCCGGTATTAAACAAAATCCTGTTCCTTCTATTGACAAAGTTTTACAAGGGCAGGTTTCCGGCGTACAGGTAACACAAACAACCGGTCAACCCGGAGGTGCAGTGAATGTAAGAATCAGGGGTGCTAACTCTATCACCGCCGGTCAGGATCCCTTATATGTTATTGATGGATTTCCATTTTACAATAATAACTTCGATGCCAATGCAGGTGGATTGGTAACCGGCAGCGCATTGCTTAATCCAATCGCTTTTTTAAACCCCGGCGATATAGAATCTATCAACATTCTTAAAGATGCTTCTGCCACAGCCATCTATGGCTCACGTGGTGCCAATGGTGTAGTAATCATCACCACAAAAAAAGCCAAAGCCGGTGAGCGCTCTGTATCGTACGACGGTTATTATGGTGTGCAAAAAATAACCCGGCTGCTTCCATTATTGGATGCACAGGATTGGGCCCGGTTAAAGAATGATGCATTGGCAACCCATCTTGGTGCACCGGCTGCCGGCTCACATGTATTTACTGATGCAGAAATAGCAGCGTTGGGTAAAGGCACCGACTGGCAGGCGGCTGCATACCGAACCGCACCCACTCAAAGCCACCAGATTACTATATTAAATGGCGATGAAAAAACAAGGTTTGGTATTTCAGCATCTTATCTTAACCAGCAGGGTGTAGTAATTAATACAGGCTTACAACGGTTTACAGGAAGAATAAATGTTGAAAGCAAAATCAGTAAAAAATTTATAACCGGCGCAAGTATTTATGGAAGCAACTCCTCAACAGATGTAGCACCGGGCGGCGTAACCACTTCGGTTCTTTTTATACCACCAACAGTACCGATCTACGATTCAACAGGGGCTTATACGTTGAAAAGCCCTTATGAATCTGCTGTTGCAAATCCTATTGCTACCCTTAAGGAAACAACCAACAGAAACATTCTCAACAGGCTGTTAGGAACATTATATGGCGAATATGAAATTATCACCGGTTTAAAAGCAAAAATTTATGTGGGTGCCGATATACAATCCAACAAGCAAAACTCCTACATCCCTTCTACCCTTTTTGAAGGATTGGGTTCCAATGGAACGGCGGTTATCGGTACACAATCTACCAAGTCGTGGGTAAACGAAAACACACTAACGTATACCAATACCCTGGATAAGCATTCCTTTACCATACTGGCAGGATTTACTCAACAACAATTCATATCAGAATCGGTTATAGCCGGTGCTCAATCGTTTATTAATAACATCACCACTTACAATAACCTGGGGTCAGGAAATACACATACTTCTACCTCTAATTATACAGATGGTGCATTGAGATCATACCTGGGACGTATCAACTACGACTTTAATAAAAAATATTATGCTACTGTAACGGTTCGCGCAGATGCCTATTCCGGCTTCGGCGACAATAACAAATGGGGGTACTTTCCATCTGCTTCACTGGCATGGTATGTAAGCAGAGAAAACTTCCTGAAATCCGTTTCAGCTATCAGTAACCTGAAAGTAAGGTTGAGCGCTGGACAAACAGGTAACAACCAGATCGGACAATATAAGTCGTTATCAAACCTTAGTACCAGTCAGGCCGTTATTGGCGGAAATGTTATAACAGGTTATGCGCCACAAAATATTCCAAACCCAAATCTTGGATGGGAAAAAACAACGCAGTACGACGGAGGTGTTGATTTTGATTTGTTCAGAGGCCGCGTGAATGTAGTTTTTGATGCCTACTACAAACGCACTACAGATCTGTTACTGGATTTTCCTGTTCCTTATTCAACCGGGTTTAATACTTCTATACAAAATACAGGCTCTATCGAAAACAGGGGAATTGAAATTGCAGTTAATACTGATAACATCAGATCGGCATCCTTTAAATGGTATTCTACTTTATTGTTCTCTCTCAACCGCAACAAAGTGTTGAGTATTGGCGGAGGCAGAGACAGTTATTTCCCTGCCATTGAGGAAGGATTTTCTCCGGTGATTGTACAGGTAGGACAACCTTTAGGTTCATTCTATGGCTATGTAACAGACGGGATTTTTAAATCAACAGATGATATAGCACACACTCCCAGGCTAGATCAGGCGAATACCAAGCCAGGAGATCAGCGTTACAAAGATCTGAATGGTGATGGAATAATATCACAGGCAGGCGATCGCGCCATTATAGGAACAGCGCAGCCAAAATTCCAGTTGGGATTCACCAATAATTTTTCATATGCAAACTTCGACCTGTCTGTTTTTTTCCAGGGCTCCCTGGGTAACAAAATATATAGCTCTATAAAACAAAGTTTATTGCTTACAACGGGCTACCAGAATGCGCTGCAGGAAGTAAATAACAGATGGACAACTACCAATGAAAATGGCACCGTGGTGCGTGCTAATGAAAACGTACCCACCACTCCTATTTCCGACAGGTTTATTGAAGATGGTTCTTACCTGCGTTTGAAATCGCTGACATTCGGTTACAACTTTCCGCAAACTTTCGCTTCCAGGTTGAAAATACAACGCGTAAGGCTGTACGTATCTGCTCAAAACCTGGTTACCTGGACGAAATATACAGGATATGACCCTGAGGTAAATTATTATACCAACAACACAGCTCCCGGGGTAGATTATTCTACTTATCCCAATGCCAAAACTTTTACAGGAGGCATCAGTGTTACATTTTAATTTGAAAATTTTTGAATAATGAAAACAAGCACATTTATCAATATCATAAGCGACAGGAATAACAATACCAGGAATTCTACCACTCTTCACCGCTTTTTTAATATCGGAATAAGAAGTCATTTAACATCTTTACTGTATATTTCTTTGCTGAGTTCGGTAGTCACCTCCTGCGCAAAAATTACAGAAGAGCCGAAGTCTACTATCGTGTCTTCTAATTTTTACAAAACGCAGAACGATGCTATCTCCGCGGTAACAGCAGTATACAGTGATCTTACCCACAACACACACGGCGATCATGCCAGTATTTATAACAGGCTGCTGGTATTATCGGTAGGTATGAGTTCAGACGACCACCTTCCAGGCCCTGGCGCTACCAACCCGGATGTAAGATCTATTGCGGTACTTACATCTTCGGCTACTAATGGACGTTATGATGAGCTGTGGAGACAGCATTACGAAGGTATCAATCGTGCCAATGCCGCTATCGGAAGAATCCCGGCCATTGAATTTGATGCAACACTTAAGGCAAGACTGATAAACGAAGCAAAATTCCTTCGCGCTGTATATTACTTCAATCTCGTAAGACTTTGGGGCGGCGTTCCGTTGGTTACTGAAGAAACGCAAGATTTAAACAACATCAATGTACCAAGGGCAACAGCAGATGACGTGTACAAACAGATCATACAGGATCTTACAGACGCAGAATCGCTGCCGGTAACATACGCAGCAGCAGATGCAGGCAGGGCAACACGCGGCGCAGCCAAAGCTCTATTACTAAAAGTATATATAACCCAGGAGAAATGGGACCTGGCTATTGCAAAAATTCAGGAGATCAAAGAATTAAATGTGTATCATCTGTTTGATGATTTTGCAGATATTTTTAATATAGCAAAGAAAAATTCTGAAGAGCATATTTTTTCTGCACAGTTTGCAGCAGATGGCAATTATCTTTTTAATGGTACCGGCAGCAGCAACGTACTGGCGCCTACTTCAGCACCTGCTGCTATTGGCGGTTTTGATGCTGATAACCCTCATCCAAGCCTCATAAGTTTATACCAGCCAAACGATAAGCGTAAAGGAGTTACACTTTTCGATTCTATTGTTGCAGGAGGACAGTCAGTTAAATTTCAACCTCATTTTAAAAAATATGTCGACCTGAATGCTCTTGCAGGATTATATCAATCTCCAATAAATATTCCAATTATAAGATACGCGGAAGTGGTGTTGTTTGAAGCAGAAGCGATAAATGAAACAGCAGGGCCAATACAAGCTGCATACGATGCTATTAATCTGGTACGTCACAGAGCAGGACTGGATAATCTTACGCCCGGTTTAACAAAGGATCAGTTCCGGGATTCTGTGTATGTAGAAAGAAGATTGGAGTTTGCTTTTGAGCAAATAAGATGGTTTGATCTGTTGAGAACAAAAAGGTTAGTGAGCGATCTGAAACAATACGAGGATAAAGTAAATATATCAGAGAAATATTACCTGCTCCCTATTCCCCAAAAAGAAGTTGACATTAATCCGGCCTTACAGGGCCACCAGAATCCCGGATGGGAATAACGGTGTAAAAATACCCGGCAGTTTGAAGTAGCTGCCGGGTATTACCCTTTTTAGCATTTAATGCATTTAAAAGGCATGGAAGCTGTTGTGAAATTTTCAAAATAAAACAACGCATTCAAAGCACATTAATAATTAAATAAAAAGTCTGAAAGTGAAATACAAAAGAATATGCACTTCTTTTTTGTTATCGACTTTGTGCGTAGCAGGTTTAGTTTGCGCGGCAGTTGCTCAGCAACCAACGCAATCAATTTATAAAGGTACCGTTGGTAAAACATTAGCGCAATCAACCGAATGGTGGCCGCAAACAAAAAAGGCGCCGGCAGGTGCTCCTAATATTATCTGGATCTTACTGGATGATGTTGGTTTTGGCGCTTCCAGCAGCTTTGGAGGATTAATACAAACACCTATACTCGATAGTATTGCAGGCGCTGGCTTACGCTATACAAATTTTCATACTACTGCACTCTGTTCTCCTACAAGAGCTGCATTGCTTACCGGAAGAAACCATCACGCTGTTCATATGGGCTTCTTTCCCGAAAAAGGATTGTCATCAGGATTTCCAGGCTACGATGCTAAGATCCCTTCTGAAAAAGGATTTATTGCTGAGATATTAAAGGAGAATGGCTACAACACATTTGCTGTTGGTAAATGGCATCTCACACCCGATGGCGAATTGTCTGACGCGGGCCCCTTTGACCGGTGGCCGCTGGGCAAAGGATTTCAACATTATTTTGGTTACTTAACCGGCGCCACAGATCAATACAAAACAGACCTGGTAGAAGACAATGCACATGTAAAACCCGATGGAAGACATCTGAATGAACAATTAATTGACAAGTCTATATTCTATATATCAAAACAACAAAAAGCCGACAGCGCTAAACCGTTCTTTTTATACCTCGCGCCGGGTGCTACACATGCGCCGCACCAGGTAGATACCTTCTGGAGCAATAAATATAAAGGCAGGTTTGATGAAGGCTGGGATGTATACCGGCAACGGGTAATCGAAAATCAGAAAAAGCTGGGAGTTATTCCTGCAAATGCGCAATTACCTGCCCGTAATCCAAGAATAAAAGCGTGGAACGATCTTTCGCCCGAACAACAAAAATTAAGTGCAAGATTTTTTGAAGTATATGCGGGATACCTGGAGTATACAGACCATGAAATCGGGAGGCTCATCAACTACCTGAAACAGGCCGGTCTTCTGAATAATACAGCGATTTTTATTATGATCGGCGATAATGGAGCCAGTAAAGAAGGAACGCAATATGGAATAATAGATAAAACAAGCTGGCTCAGCCGCGATGAAGATTTGTTGTATAATATTAAGCACTACGATAAAATTGGAACACCAGACGTGGTGGAAGAGGCCAATTATCCGCTCGGTTGGGCACAAGCCGCCAACACCCCTTTTAAAGAATGGAAACAGGATGCTAATGCAGAAGGAGGAACACACAATCCATTGATCGTTTTTTATCCAAAAGGCATTATAGAAAAAGGAGGAATAAGAAATCAGTACAGTCATGTAATAGATCTTTTACCCACCACTGTTGATATTGCCGGGCTCACACTGCCCGCAACTATAAAAGGTATTAAGCAGGATGCAATACAGGGCACAAGTTTTTATTATTCGCTCAACAATGCAAAGGCACCTTCCAAACATACGGTTCAGTATTATGAATTGCCTGGAGCGATTGCTATTTATAAAGACGGATGGAAAGCAGAACGCGTACATTTCCCTACTACACTTGAACTGGGCGCTATTCTTTCCGGAAATAGTAATGTAAAGCCGTACGATACGTGGTCATTATATAATCTGAACGAAGATTTTAATGAGATCAATGATCTGTCAAAAACCAATCCCGAAAAGTTGAAAACCTTACAAGATCTCTTTGATAAAGAAGCAACCAAAAACAATGTATACCCCATACAAAACTGGGAAGATATTGTGAAACGGTTATTTTCTGCAAATAAAAAATAAAAAAAAATGACAAGCTCAAACATATTATTACGGTACAAAAAAAGTTTTCGCGCATTGGTACTACTATGGTTTATCACGGGTATCGGCATACTGGCGAAAGCGCAATCGGATCCACAAAAAGCTTTTCAAGGTACAATCGGCAGAACATTGAAGGAATCGAAGATTCCGGATGCTACAATAAAAAAGAATGCAGCCAATGCACCCAATATAGTATGGATACTATTGGATGATGTTGGCTTTGGTGCAACATCTGCTTTTGGTGGTTTGATTGAAACGCCCACCTTCGATAGTCTTGCCAATAACGGTTTACGCTACACTAACTTTCATGTAGAAGCATACTGCTCTCCTACCAGGGCTGCACTGTTAACCGGTCGCAACCATCATTCTGTGCATATGGGGCTTTTTCCCGAAACAGCAAATGATTACCCTGGATATGATGCACGCATTCCTTTTGAAAAAGCTACTGCGGCAGAAATTTTTCGTGAAAATGGGTACAATACTTTTGCAGTTGGCAAATGGCATATTACGCCGGTATCTGATGCAACGCAGGCAGGCCCATTCAACCGTTGGCCTACCGGTAGAGGATTCGAACATTATTATGGATTTTTATACGGAGAAACAGATCAGTATGCCCCACAGCTCTGGGAGAACATCACGAAAATCGAACCCGATCTGCATGGTAAAGAACTCAATGAAGTGTTGGCTGATAAAGCCATTGGTTATATAGCCGATCAAAAATTATCTACTCCCGGCAAACCATTCTTTTTATACCTGGCTACAGGCGCCACACACGAGCCTATCCAGGTATCTCCTGAGTGGAGAAATAAATACAAAGGAAAATTTGATGACGGCTGGGATGCATACAGAGAACTCACTTTAGCCAATCAAAAAAAGCTTGGGCTCGTTCCTCAAAATGCAGTATTACCCAAAAACCCTGTTGATCGTGCATGGAATAGTTTGACAGAAAATGAGAAAAAAGTATATGCGGCTTATTTTGAAAATTATGCCGGATTTCTTTCTTATACAGATTACCAGGTGGGTAGAGTGATCAATTATATTAAACAGATAGGACAACTGGATAATACGCTGATTGTACTTGTGATAGGTGATAACGGGGCAAGTGGCGAAGGTGGTGAAACAGGTTATTTATACCCTGACTATAAATTTCCAAAAACAAATCCTAATGATACAAGTGGTTTCAGCAACAATTTAAGAGATCTTGCGATAACAGGAACCAGCGATTCAAAACCTCACTACCCCAGAACCTGGGCAACGGCGGCAAACACACCTTTCAGATCATGGAAAGGAAATGCGGGTGCTGAAGGTGGAACACATAATCCTCTTATTGTATTTTATCCAAAAGTGATAAAAGAAAGAGGCATTCGCAATCAATACACCCATGTAATAGATGTGTTACCCACTACCATCGAATTAGCAAAAGTGAAAGTACCTGTGGTGATTAATGGCTATAAACAAGATAGTATTGAAGGAAAAAGTTTTTATAATTCCGTTAATAATGCTAAAGCCATCACCAGACACACGGTGCAATATTATGAAGTGGCAGGGCGCAGGGCTATTTATAAAGATGGATGGAAAGCCGGAACAGAACATAAAGATGGAGATGATTTTTCAAAAGATGAATGGGAGCTGTATAACATTACCGAAGACTTTAATGAGAATGTAAATCTCGCAACAAAGTTTCCTCAAAAGTTGAAAGAGCTGCAGCAGGTATTTGATCAACAGGCATGGAAATACAATATATACCCGCTAAAAGATTGGAACGCTACTAATTTTGACAACCCTGCCAAAACGATTTATGACGGTGTAGATAAGGTTGTACTATATCCCGGCACTTCTCAAATATTCTCGCTGTCCGGGCCCTCGCTTGACAGAAGATCATTTAGCATTACTGCAGATGCAGAAATTACTACGGGCACCGAAGGTGTGCTGTTTGCCAGCGGCGGACATTTCGGTGGGCTGAGCCTTTTTATTAAAGACGGCAATTTTTTTGCAACACTCAACAGTCTCCCGGTTATTGCTGAGTTGAAATCATTTAAGCCTGTTCCACAAGGAAAAGTACAGCTTCGTTTTGAGTTGAAATATAAAGATGTTCCTTCTCCAGGTGAGACAGCAGGGACCGAAGCTATTTATATTAATGATGAAAAAGTAGGAGAACTGCCCATTAAAAAATACCAGGCATCCATAGCTGCGTATGATGAAGGTATTGATGTGGGAAATGATTTTAATACCGCGGTATCATCACAGTATAAAGTTCCATTTGCATTTACGGGCAGATTAAATACAGTTACCATACAGTACAAGTAAACGACACAGTGTATAAAGGGTTCATTAAAAACAAAATACAACACATATGGCACTCAATGACTTTAATATCCTTGGTAAAAAATTCTGATAGGGATTGCTATTTTTTTAATTCCGCTTTTGATTATAGCAGGCGGTTTATGGTTATTACAAACTTTATAAAAAATACAAACACACTACAATGAAAATCGAAAAATCTTTAGCCAAAAAGATAACGAAGGATGTACTTACCAATCTCCTTATTTATGCTATTCCCATCCTTACTTTATTTTTATGGTATTCCGTAAAAGGAGAAGCGCCCTGGAAAAATCACTCCAGCGATGTTGCCAAGGTTAAACTCATACCAGCCTTTCACTTTGTGGAAGTTATTTTTAACAACCTGAGCACATGGGGACTACCATTAATTGCTTTGGTGTTAGGAGTGATAGAATTTGCAGTTGGTTTGTATGAAAAAAGATGGACAAAAAATGAGCGCATACTAGATATTGTTTGTTTTATAGCACCCAATATTGTCTTCATACCTGTTCTTACTTTTTTCAGTTTAAAATTTTTACCATTCATTGCACCCACTTTAAAGAATGAATTTTCATGGGTTCCTTTCTGGGGTGGATGTTTTATTATTGCGGTGGCGGATGATCTAACACAATACTGGTATCACCGCCTTCATCACCAGGTACCTTTCCTTTGGCGCTTCCACCGTACACATCATTCGGCTCCTTATATGGGCATGGCCATGGCGAGCAGGCAAAATATTATCTATACAATATTTTTTTCGCAGATCTATTTAACGTCTGTATTGGTATATCTCGGTCTTGGATACCAGGCATTGTTTGTTACCGGGTTAAAATCTTTAATTACACTTGCTGCACACTCCAGTATTGCATGGGATAAGCCTTTTTATAAATATAAAGTACTCCATCCTTTTGCATGGGTGTTGGAAAGACTGATCTCTACGCCTGCCACACATCATGCACATCATGCAGATAGTGATGATGATGGCGTTGGGCATTACAAAGGAAATTTCGGCAACATGTTTTTTTTGTGGGACATTATTTTCGGTACAGGCATTATAACCCGAAAATTTCCCTCAGGTTATGGTTACAAAGAATACAAACAGGAAGAATGGTACGCCCAGTTTTTATGGCCCATTTTCAAATCAAAAAAAGAAGGAAGTGAGTTATCTAAAAACGGACCTATTGTTGGCGATGCGGTTGCAAGAGTGCAGCCTGACGATAATCATACGTTGGGAAAAATTGGAGAACATTTGACAAAACGCTTTGCGGTTGTAAATGAAAAGCTCAATGAACACTACAGCGCATGCATTTCCCTTGTGGATAAACAAACAGCATTATAATGGTTAAAAAAAAGAAACTACGCAACTTACTCTGTGGTACCCTTCTGTTATTACATGGGTATAGTTTTGCGCAAACGGGTAAGCCTAATATTATTTTGATATTAGTAGATGATATGGGTTACTCCGATATTGGTTCTTACGGCTCAGAAATTCATACTCCTAATCTTGATAAACTGGCTTATGAAGGCATACGATTAAAGGAATTTTATAACAATGCTATCTGCGCACCCACAAGAGCTTCATTACTAACGGGGCTATACCCGCACAAAGCAGGGCTTGGATATTTTGATGTAAATCTTGGCTTGCCGGCTTACCAGGGTTATCTCAACAAAGAGTCGTTAACCCTGGGAGAGGTTTTAAAAACCGCCGGTTATAAAACATTGTTATCAGGTAAATGGCATGTGGGGAAAGATAGCAGCGTATGGCCCAATCAAAGAGGCTTCGATCGTTTTTATGGAATTACAGCCGGCGCAGCAAACTATTTTGATGCAGATCCTTTACCGTTAGGAGACGAACCATATCCCGTTACCCTTATAGAAAACAATCAGCGGCTTCATCCAAAACCCAACAGTTATTATTTCACCGATGAAATTACCAATCACGCTATAAAATATCTTGACGAGGCAACTACTACCAACAATCCCTTCTTTTTATATGTGGCCTTTAATGCCCCGCATTGGCAACTGCAGGCATTACCGGAAGATATACAAAAATATAAAGGCAGGTATGATATAGGATGGGATTCGTTGCGGCAGGAAAGACTTGCCAAACAGGTAGCCTTGGGCATAAGAGATCCAAAGCAAACGCCGGCTGAGAGAGATCCAAAAGTTCCGGCATGGAATAGTCTTACGTATGATGAGCAACAATTATGGAAAGCAAAAATGGAAGTGTATGCTGCCATGGTTGACAGGGTGGACCAGGGCGTAGGAAAATTGCTGGATGCATTGAAACGCTTAAAGAAAGATGACAACACTATCATCTTTTTTATTTCCGACAATGGCGCTCCTGCAGAAGATGTAGCACACATAGGTAAAAAAGCCGGCAGAAATACAGGCCCCGTTGGTACATCAGGTTCATTTGAATCGCAAGGCAAAAACTGGTCGCATGTTTCCAATTCACCCTTCAAAGCTTTTAAAGCTTTTGCCTATGAAGGAGGCATCAGTTAAATAACTTTAAGAAGAAAGCCGAATCGCCAACATGGATTTGCTGCAACTGTGGCTGGACGGAATGCTATTGAGTTTTAGACTTTTTACCTGTACTTTTAGTTCATCAATCAGCAGCGGCTTCGGGCAGACGGAATACCAATGCCACACCTGCAGCAAGCCCTGTTCATTGTGCGTTACTTTAAAAACATATTTCGTTCACCAATTACATTTTGACAAAGACAAACTCTATATCACTGCTTATTCTTTTGTTTTGGACTACGAGTTGCAAAGAACAAAAACAAAACGAAGTTCAAAGGAACAATGAAATAACAGGTACAGATTTAGCTCAGTTTGAGCTTAAAGACAGTTCTCTGTTAACACACATCAAAGGACAATTTTACAAAAGCAAGTCTGGACAACTATTTGAAAGGACATTTGCAGAGCGTGAAGTTCAAGGGGTTGACACGCTGGTTTCAGTTGAGTATTTCAATGGAAAATTGCCACAAGAAATAGACCCTTTAACTTTTGAACAACTTGACGGTTGGTTTGCTAAGGACAAAAATGCTGCATACTATTACCGACCAACAAGTGGCGGGATGCTTTGCGTGAAATTAGACAGTGCAGACAGTAAAAACTTTCAAATTCTTTCAGGACAATATTTGTATGCGGTAGACAATAGACACGTTTTTAAAGAGACAGAGATTTTAGAAAATATTGATCCGCAGAAAATGAAAATCACAAAAGATAAAGACAACAAAATAATAAAAATTCAAAGTGGACAAACAACTTATGTGGCGGATTAAAACCGAACGCACAACATTGGTTTCTATGCAAATTGGGCATGATCAGCAAATATCAACTAATTGTATCGCCGTACTTCGGCTCGGACTGGACAGTTAACAATGCATTAAGTATTGGCAGCAAAGGCTTCGGATAGAAACATTCGTCTCCCAAACCTGATAAAATTTGCTCGGTAACTGCCTTTTCACAATGAAAATCAGGCAAACCGTTTAGCTGATAAACATAGGTGCTTATGCGGCGAATACACGCATTATTCACCGCAATAAATAATATTCGCCGCATAAAATGCGTCGATTAAAAGTCATATTCACCGCATTAATGACTTTATCAATAAAATCGAAAAATGAATGGTAAACAGTTTCAAAGTAAATTGGAAAAGAAATGAAGGATATTCGTATTATGAGGGTGGCAGGTTCATTTAAACAACATGAAGAAACTAGTTATAATTTTTACAGTCATCCTTCTGTCAGTAGGCAATCTTTATGCGCAGCATAAAATCATTAAAGGGCGGGTGATTACGGAGGACTTAGAACCTGTACCACAGGCACCAATTATGATGAATGATTCGGTAGAAATTGGCAAAACGGATGCGAATGGTTTTTTCCAGGTAGAAATTCCCCTCTACGTAAATAAATTGACATTTACGTTTGTTGGAATAGAACAAGCAAACATATTACTTGCGGAAAATTGCGAAGAAGCAGAGGTCATCATGATGATGAGAGGAACCTATGATTTTATGACACTCCGAAAAGTGGACAGGCTGCGGCTGAAAAGATTCAATAAGCTTCCGGAATTGCATAGAGATGCATTTGCGAAAGGCATATTTAAAACCGATAAGCCGTGCTATACACAGGAGTTCGTGCCAAATTATAAGAAGAAACAAAAATGACAAACATCAAAAGCATCCATTAAATAAACTCGATCTCATAAATCAAATACGCTCTCTCATAAATAGAAAGCGCAGCATTAACATATCTTAGCATAAAGAAACATTCAAATAATGGTGAAACAACAATAACTATGGGTATAGTCACTGCAGAAATTGAACTTTTCAATGCCGGGGATCTGGAGATGGCAAGAAGAAAAATGATAGGTGAAGAAGAAATCAAAAGGATGTCAGTAAGTATGCTGGTAGATACGGGGGCGTATAACCTGTGTATCAACGAAACGATACAGGAGCAGCTTGACCTGCCATTTATAGAAAAACGAAAAGCGATCCTCGCAAATGGCCATGTGGCGGAATACGATATTGTCGGTCCGGTCGTGGTGAAATTTAAAAACCGGCGGACAGTATGTAATGCCATGGTGCTCCAGGGTGACAATGAACCGTTGCTCGGCGCCATACCGCTGGAAGATATGGATGTCCTTATTGATCCGCTCCGGCAGGAACTCATCGTAAATCCCGATCACCCATATTACGCACAAATGAAAGTAAAGAAGGTTAAGGGTAGGAAAATAATGTCTTGCGTATATTTAACATCAAAGGGAATGATTAACGGCTGATTGTCAGAATGACGAAAAGCGAACATAAGCTGACCATAAAAGAAACAGAACAATTAAAAACAATGATGGAGATTTACTTATCTATTCGCTGCCATGTTTCTTTCCATCGTTCATATTCCGTGGGTCTGATATAATACCTGGCAAAGTTACCTTCATGAAGCGTTAATAATTCTCTTTCAACAACCTCAATAAATTTTTGCCTGTCTGCTTCACTGATCTTTGTCGCATAAGCCTGAATAGTTTTAGATGCTTGTTCAAAGCCGTAGTTATTCCTTACAATTTCGTTTACCAGTGTTCTAAGATCTGACCTGTATTTCAACCGGAAACTGTCTGGCTCTCCCACGGATTGTCGAACGGCAGCATAGCGGTATGCCGATCGCTGATACGCCCACAAAAATACATCTTTCAGAAGTTCAACCCTGTTGAGTTCGTAAACACCCAGCAAGCCGTTAATATAAATATCATTGGGAACGTCAGTGAATGACAAGGGAGACAGGTTTTGTTTTACGAGTGGGATATTTGCTGCTAACCGGGATACCCGCTTATTAACGTCATCGAATGGTTGCAGGTAAGGGAGCTGCACCATCGTAAAAAAAACCTGTTCGAATGGGTCATTGATTTGCCGCGCTTTTTCAAGGATCATGTCAAACATTTCTGCTATTAATTGTGGAATGGCCAGTGGTGTGAAGACAGATTTACTGATTCCTACCGGGTGATTTCTAAGGCGACCTGATGCAGAAGGATCAGGAAGCAGATTGTCTGACAGCAAGGCATGCAGGCTTAAGATGCTGTACCGGTTAAAGTCAACTTCCTCGGCTCCATTTACAATAAATTCAATCGCATCCTTGTGATTTAAGATCATCTGGGCATCGATAAGTATTAGAAACAGATCCCAACACGCTCCTTCAATTCAAACCATCCAAACAACAAAAAATTTCACCTTAACAGTGTACACTCATATACACACGTTATCAAAGGTTATTGGTGATCCATTGTTTAATTTTAAAATCAAAAAGTAAATATTTTTTATGGACGAATCGCTGAAAAGCAATTAGAGATCGTTACCAGTGAAGAAAAAATACAAGGGATTCATGCAAAATCCGTAAAAGTTTGTCTCTGCACAAAATCATTAAGATATAAAAAACAAGCAGATCGTTTTATGAAAGTGCTGGAATCAGCAAAATTGTAAATAAAACTTCCTTTCATCTAAGTTGCAGCCTCAACGTTCTAGGCAGAGACATTTCTGAGAATACATATGGAGAAACTTGCAGACTGGAGTACGTTTGCCGGCAATAAAAGTTCTTGTGAATTCGAAAATGTATAGAAATCCAAAGTCATCAGAAAATGGTGTTCCTACTCTGACTTACCGACGAATTAAACTCATAAGGGCCTAGAATATAATTGTAAAAACTTATGAACGATCTGAACGAATATACCCGAACTGATCTACCGCTCCGCAAAAACGCGGTGCTGTGCTTTATCCGCTTACCAATATACACAAATGCTTCAGAAACTTAGTTTCCTATACTATAAATTCTATAGCACACCTATCCCCTATGTCAGCTGTAGTCAAAATGTTTGAGTCAAGGTTAACATACAACTAAAAATACACAATACAAAATTTTGCAGGCAATATACATTCTGCAAGTTCATCGATACCCCTTAACACTAAGATGCGTCTCCTTGATCAATCAGACAATTAATGGTAATCATCTATTCAGCATTTAACGTTTACACTATTTCACTCCACTTCATGCGAATATTATCATAATTGACTTTTCTTTTATGAATGAGTAGCATATATTTATTTCACACAAAATCTCGATCACAATTAAAATGAAATTATGCCAGCAAATCCTATCAGCACAGGAACAGCAGATACAACTCCACCTGTTCTAGTAGCTTCGGATACTTTTTATCCAGATGACCGAAATGGAACACTAGCGAAGATTAATAGTTTACCTCCCGGCAAAAGTGTCGATAATATTTTCTTTTTTAACATCAATAGTGAATATTTTAAACGCATTATTGACGGTAGAGAAAGTCGGAATGAGGGAAACATTTTCCCAATATTGAAACTGGAAAAGATGTTTTTATAAAAAGGTTTTAAACTTTATTATTGAAGCATAAAAGAATCAACAGCCCCCTCGACCCGACAAAGGAGTTGAAGCGGGCCAGGCTGGTAGCAATAACTTTAGCAACATTATTTCCGTCAGCCAATATCCCGCGTGGCACAATGCTGTTGAACATTTATTTCTATCTTCAACTTTTATTTCAATTTGACCTTAGGTATCGGCAATAAATGCTAATATCATGTATGCAGCAATGCTGAGCCGTCAGCTTTAATTTTTATCGGGCATCAACTTAAGTGATTCAGGAAACAATTGTCTAACAGGTAAAGTCTATAATATGCTTGAGCATTTTTTCCATGTCAAAATATTCATAGTTCTATTATTAACCTTCACGTCTTGCCGCCGTTCCGGAGAATCAAATATTGATAATAACGAAACGGTAGTTGCTTATGTAAATAAAACGAATGACGTCAACCACATTTGGTTAATGAATATTGATGGCAATGGAGTAGGGTTCAATGTGAGAAGACTGACAACCGATGAAGAAGCCGAAAACTATCCTTCGTGGTCACCTGATGGAACCAAAATTACATATGTAAGAGACTTGAATGGCTCAGCTATATACGTCATTAATGCAGACGGAACTAACAAAAAAAGATTATCGGCAACGCCAGGCTTCGACGTAACACCAGGTTGGTCTCCCGATGGCTCCAGGATTGTTTATTCTAAAATGTTGGGTTTTCCAATTCCCAATCAAATACCTAAAACAGAAATCCATATCATGAATGCTGATGGCACAGGCGATACAACTATTCTGCCATCAAGCGATTTTAGTGTAGAGCCAAGATGGTCAGTAAAGAACTTAATCGCATTTTTAAGTTTAAGAAATGGCGGTCAACATATTTTTTCTATGAATATTGACGGCACAAATCTAAAACAACTTACCACTTTGGGTTCGAATGCCGAGCCTGTGTTTTCACCCGACGGTTCACAAATATGTTTTGGTTCTGACCGGCAGGGAGATGCCAAGCTGAATATCTTTTTGATGAATTCAGATGGTTCAAATCAAACTGCATTGACCAATTTTGCCAAACCCGTAGAGATTGGAGATGTAGATTGGTCCAAAGATGGTAAAAAAATTATCTTCGAATACGACATTGATGGTAAAAAGCAATCTGATCCAAATGCTTATGCAGATGTGCGGTTTATTAATGTAGAGACCAGGCAAGTTACCTCAACGCAACAGCCCTGTAGTTGTGTCGGTTGTGCTCCCAGGTGGAGATCTCAATAGACATCAACCTATGTATAAACTGCTAACAAGCCAAGTACCACATTAGAATTCACTTTCATAATTGCAGTTTTAAAAAAATGATTATTTGTTGTAAGGACTGCATACCAAGTCATTATTGATGTAGACCAAAAAAACAAAATAGAATCAAAATTGTTTTAAATAGAGATGAGTAGCATTATGCGCTATTTTCTTCAGTCATGTTTCCCGGTGGACAAAATAAACCGGTAACATGGCTGATGGTTTTGTTAGGTGTATGAAGAAGATGCAACTTTTTCTTGTACTACCTCTTTTGGTCTGTGCTATATTCGGCATGCATTATAATTGAGGCTCGTATTCTTGCATACAACCAGTTTGTTTAGTTTTCATTCAGATAACTAGATATACATTTTTTGAAGGCAGCTTGTTTTTTTCAAAACAAATAAGTGCGTGTACGGGCAATGAATCGCTTAACATATAAATGACAAACTATTGATTATATTTTTCTCTATATTTGCAACATAGTAACAAAAAATTAATTGTTTAGAAATCAACTTATACAAAAATTGCTATCAGCAATAATGCTGATACTTTTTGCATTCAGCATTGTACCTAAACAATTCTTACACGATATAATCGCAGATCATACAGACACAATCGCTTGTAAAGATGATCTTACAACCCGTCATATTCATTCGGCTGGTTTTTATTGTGCTTGTGATAACCTTGTGGCGGAATCGGCTTTTACAAATGATCTTCCCTCTATTGAATTATCTACTCCGGCAATCCTCACAGAGTATACACCTGTTTTTGCCCGCGATTATTATTTCATTGCTGATTTATTTATCGACCTCAGAGGTCCTCCCCCTGTTGTGGCTTAAGTAAGCGCTTCACTTTAGGTATGTTTTGAAAACGCATGTCGTTTTCATATTGTATTAATTTACTTACATCTCTTTTTTTGAACAAGATATTATTGGTAGTGTTACTCACACTCTCAGTCATTTCGGCAATGGCACAGCATTGTACGTCAACGCTATCAGGATATGTTAGCGATACGGATAGCAGGGAAAAGCTGCCGGGCGCAACGGTGTTGATAAAAGAACTCAGCCAGTCAAGAATTGTACAACCGGATGGATTTTACCGGTTTGAAAAACTTTGTCCTGGTACATACACTGTTTTGGTCACGCATGTGGACTGCGATACCCTGGAGTTGATAGTAACGATTGATACTGCTACCAGGCAGGACTTTCAATTGCCTCACCAACGAAAGCAACTGCAGGCAGTGACTGTTACAGGCGAACACAAACAGGATATTGCTACCAATGCTATTGCTGAGATAAAAGCCAAACACCTTTTCAGTACCAGCGGACAAACATTGGGCGAAAGTCTTAAAAATATTCCGGGGCTTAATGCTGTTCAAACAGGTCCTTCTATTTCAAAGCCGGTTATCCATGGTATGCATAGTAACAGGCTGCTTATTCTCAATAATGGAATTCGACAGGAAGGGCAACAGTGGGGTACTGAACATGCGCCGGAAATTGATCCGTTCATTGCCAATAATATCACCATTATAAAAGGAGCGGCAAGTGTACGGTATGGCGCTGATGCAATTGTAGGCGTAATATTGGTAGAACCCAAACCGCTTGCCCCCGAAAAAATAGTACAGGGAGAAGCAAATCTTGTTACAGGAAGCAATGGCCTGTCCGGCGCCGTGTCTGGGCTGCTGGAAGGTAAATTGAATGGCGCCCTGAATGGATTTAACTGGCGGGTGCAGGGAACCCTGAAACGCGCAGGCAATTTTAGAACACCACATTACTATTTGAAAAATACAGGACTTGCCGAAGGAGATTATTCTTTGGCTACGAATTACAAAAAAGAAAATTTTGGTGCAGAATTGTACTACAGTTCATTTCACAATAAGGTAGGTATTTTCGAAGGTTCTCATGTTGGAAATACCGCAGACCTGTATGAAGCCTTTAAACGTGACAAACCGCTGAGTGCCTCTTTTTTTTCATATGATATCAACAGAACCTACCAGGATATTAATCACCAGCTGTTCAAAATAGCATCTTTTTACAAAATAAAAAATGCAGGTAAAATTGAAGCGGTGTATGCATATCAAAAGAATAAGCGTGATGAGTATGATATTGATTTGCCTTATAGCAGCGACCCAGAAATATTGAAGCGGCCACAGGTGAGTTTCCAGATAAAAACACATACGCTTGATCTCGTTTACCATCCTCTTGTAAAAAATAATTTTACCGGCACCTACGGCATTACGGGATCAACACAGGGAAATGTTTTTAAAGGCACACGATATCTTGTACCCAACTTCCGCAATTATGGCAGCGGCGTGTTTGCTATTGAACGCTACACTAAAAAAAGATTTTCGATTGAAGCAGGTGCAAGGTATGATTATCGTTGGCTAAGGGTGTACAAGCTGAACGATAATACACTACAAACCTATCACAATACCCATATTTATCGAAACGTTACCGGCACCATCGGAAGCTCGTACCGGTTCAGCGATAAGTTTTCTGTGAGTGGAAATATTGGCAGCGCGTGGAGAGCGCCCAGCGTAAACGAACTGTATATTAACGGTATACATTTAAGTGCTGCCTCCTATGAAAAGGGCGACTCCTCGCTTCGTTCCGAAAGATCTTACAACTTCACGTTTTCTTCCCGTTATGAAACCGCGAAGTTTTATGCGGAAGTTGTTTTGTATGATAACATCATAAACAATTTCATTTATGCAAAGCCCGCTCTGCAACCGATTACGCTGATCAGCGGCACGTTTCCACTCTTCAACTACACGCAGGCTAATGTAAATCTTAAAGGGGTTGATCTGGAGCTACAATATACGCCGGTTAACGTGTTATCAATAAATTCCAAAGTTTCGGTGGTAAGAGGATGGAATAAAGACATACATGATTACCTGATTTATATGCCGGCAGACAGGTTTGAAAATACATTAAAATATCAACCCGGCAACTGGAATGCTATACAGCATTGTTATATAAGTCTGCAGAATGTAAGCATACTGCGGCAAACAAGAGTTCCACCCAATAGTGATTACGTACCGCCACCCAAAGGTTATTCCTTATTCAACGCGAGTGCTGGATTTGAATACCCTGTAAAACATAAAACACTCTCAGTTGAACTTGCAGCCTACAATATTATAAATGTTGCTTATCGCGATTACCTGAACAGGTTCCGGTATTATGCCGATGATCTTGGAATAAATGTAGTGCTGCGTACAAAACTGATCTTCTGACCATGTATACATACTTTTTAACAATAAAATCAAAAAAATGAAAAAGGTTATTGGATTATTGATATTGTTCATCTTATTGGCGTTTGGTTATAATAGTTGTAAGAAAGAAGAAAAAACGGTATCTCCGCCGGATCCTGAAAATGAATTTCTTACCACTGTTCAACTGATTATCATCAATGCATCTGATGCGACGGATAAAGATACCGTGGCCGTAAAACAACTACCAGACCAGGACATAGATTATTCCGATGCAACAATTAACTTAAAAAAGAATACCACCTATAATGTGTCTGTAAAGTTTCTGGATGAAACAACAAATCCTCCCGGAAATATCACGGAAGATATTTACGACAGAAGAAATTATCATCTTCTATGCTTCACCGTTACCGGTGCCAATCTTACCATTGTACGTACAGACAAAGACACCAATAACCCTCCGTTAGAAATAGGACTGGAAGATACTTTTACTACAGGCGACGCCAGTACAGGTTCGCTGAATGTTCAGTTAAGGCATCAGCCAAATGCTAAGAACGGTTCCTGCGACCCCGGATCTTCCGACGCTGACGTTAATTTTCCTGTAAACATCAACTAATCATCCGTAAAAAAGTATATCAATGAAACAATTAATTGTAACATTTATCATTATTTGTGCAGGCACAACTATCTATGCGCAAAAAAAAGATTCGTCGTATGCTCACTTCGAGCTTTCACTTAATGGCGGTATTGCAAGCCCGTCAGGAAATTTTGCAAAAGGAGAATACAGCGATGAAAGATCCGGGTTTGCCAAAACCGGTTTTCATTACAATATATCCGGTGTATATTATCTGAACAGAAATTTTGGTATCGGCGCATTGGTAGGATACTCCCAGTTTGGACACAAGGGCTCACAAAGTCTTTCTGATGGTTATAAAGAAGATTCGGGCACAGATAGCACCACACTGCTTACAAAAGGCAATAACAGGAGCCTGAGTTTCCTGGTAGGGCCTTATTATTCTTTTCACCTGAGCAATCATTTTTCCATTGGTCTGCATGTGCTCGGCGGTTATGTAAATTCCAATCTCTCCGGTTTTGATGTATATTATGAAGACTATACCGATAATGTTATGACGCAGAAGGAATCTTCTGCAGGTGCTTTTGGTTTTCAGGCAGGTGCAGGCATAAAATATAAGATAACCTCCAAGATAGGTGTGCAGGCTGGTGTGGACTATTTCGCTTCAAAGCCTGCATTTGATATCAATTATGAGAATTTCAATGTTAATTCAGGAAGGAGGTTAACTACCTACAATGAATCTATAGCAGGGCTTAATACAAGTATTGGGATAATATTTGGATTTTGAAAAAGTAAATAACAAGATATTCAAACTAGCAGTGGGTTTAATATGCCTGGTTGCATCTTGCAGCCGGGCTTTATTCTCACGACCGGTGAGTACATGTTGACAGACTCCATCATTTTTTATGAACACCTTATACAGGATATTATGCATTATTGTGGCAGGTGTAACTGTTTCAGGCAGTAAAACCTATTCACAGCAAACATTGCCTGCGCATGAAAAATGCGCCATAGCGAATGTGATGGAAAAATATTTTACGGCGCATCCATTGCAAAGGGAAAGTTTTGAAAAGAGGCAAACTGATTTTCAACAACGATATGAAATGGTGAGGAAACAACATGCGGGCATTTCTCCCGCCCTTCGGTTGAGCAGCGTTGTTACTATTCCGGTAGTAGTACATGTGGTATTGGAAAATCCATCTCTCGTAACCGATGCACAGGTGCAGGGGCAGATTGATATTCTGAATAAAGATTACAGTGGTGAGAATGCCGATTCAGTAAATATTCCGTCTCCCTTTAAATCATTATTTGGTAAAAGCAAGATACAATTCTGCCTGGCGCAACGTACGCCTGATAATACTGCCACCAGTGGAATCACAAGACTGTCTTCGTCTACGCAGTCATTGCCCGGGGAACAGGATCCTATCAAATATACCAATCAGGGAGGGGCTGACGCCTGGAACCCGGACAAATATCTCAATATCTGGGTATGCAGGATGGAGGGCGACCAGTATCTTGGTTACACGTTTCTTCCTGGATTGGGAATAGCACCTGCTGAAATGGGTTGCGTTATTGCATATACTGCGTTTGGCAACACGGGTACGGCTACTTCGCCTTTTAACAAAGGAAGAACAGTTACCCACGAAGTAGGTCACTACTTTAACCTGATACATGTATGGGGCGCCAATGGTTGTGTGGCATCATGTACAGACTCCGATGAAGTAGATGATACCCCCAATGAAGACAAGTGCTTTTATGGAACGCCCTCCTTTCCACAGACAGACAACTGTAACAGCAGCTCGCCTGGGGTGATGTTTATGAATTATATGGACTATTCCGATGATGCAGTCATGTGCATGTTCAGCGTGGGGCAGGTTGACCGCATGGAAACTGCACTAACCAGTTTTCCTGAACTTACCCCCCTGCTTACATCAGATGGCTGTATGCCGGTTGCACTGCACACCTTTGATATGGAAGCGCAAAAAATCATTTGGCCCAATAATGTAACATTATATTGTAACAGCACTTCGGTTACACCTCAGTTAATGATAAGGAATTATGGGACTGCAACCATAGATAGTATTCGTTTAGCTGTGGTTGTTGATAATGGTGCTACCGTTGTAAAGAACATAACCATCCATCTCGCTTCATTACAAACCGCTACCATTGCTGCTGATAATTTTACAACAGCACCCGGTCAGCACAGCATTACATTGTATACAACTTTACCCAATGGAGCAGCCGATGAAAATACTTTAAATGATACATTGTCGGCTATATTTTCTGTAACAGGAACGGCAGCCATTCCGGTTACAGCAGGATTTGAAACAGCTTTTCCACCCACAGGCTGGGGCATAAGCAATAACAGCACTACTATAAACTACAATCCACAAAAAGTTACGGATGCTGCTCATACCAGCAGCGCTTCGGTTAAGTTTAATAACTACGATTACCAGTTGTTTGGAAAATATACTATGCTAAGCTCACCAAAAATTGATGTGCCCACTGGTGCAGATTCTGTAAAAGTTACTTTTTGGCGGGCGGCAGCGCAAATCACCAATACTGCATCAGATACTTTGCAGATATTATACTCAATCGACTGCGGACAAACATTTTTAAGTGCCTATAAAAAAACAGGTACACAGCTTGTTACGCGCCAAAGCCTCGCAGCTGATGCATTTACGCCTGCTGCAGCCGAATGGGTTTCAGATACGGCAGATCTTACCAACTATGTTGCCGCGGGAAAGGCAGACAATGTAATAGTCCAGTTCAGGAATATTAATGGGTATGGGAATAACCTATATCTCGACGACATCAATATTTACTCCGTAACACTTCCGTCCGTGTTGAAGGAAACCGGATACCTGCTTGCGCCCAACCCCACAACAGGGCAACTCATACTACAACATTATCCCGATGCATTCGGCATGCGCGCAGTAAAAGTATTCAGCACTGTGGGACAACTGGTATGGCAAATGGATTTCAATAATACTATTCCACCAGCAAAACTGAACATCAATATCAGCAATGCCGCTACCGGTATTTATTTCGTAAAAGTTTTTTATGCGGGCAAAAACGCGGTAACAAAAAAAATACTGAAAATATATTAAGAACTGATTTATAGTAACTGTCTAATGCTTATATTTGCAACGCAGTTGCAAAAACAGAATGACTCTGACAACTACATATCGCCAATATACTGCTGCATTCCTGCTGCTTTTGTATGCGTTCATTGCAACGCCGGTGCAG
Source organism: Agriterribacter sp. (assembly GCA_047600465.1). GTDB lineage: Bacteria > Bacteroidota > Bacteroidia > Chitinophagales > Chitinophagaceae > Agriterribacter. Next base: position 693,065 of record JASGKU010000001.1, on the reverse strand, counting down.
CTTTGGCATCATCACGATGTTGCTAAACAATTCCAGCACGACACTGTAAAGTTACAGCCCACCATTAAGGAGCAAAAGGGCAGTATTCAAACAGACGGTAACTGCCCTGTATGCCAGCATCAATATACAGTATACACGCACAATAATAGTAATGTGCTTATCGCTGCGCCCTTAGCATTTTCAATGCACAAGGGTCAATACCTTCTCAAAGTTTTTACATCTCCCTGTTTTGTCTACCAGAATAAAGGCCCGCCTATTTTCGCATAATAGTATTTTTTCCCAGCCGGATTACCTTCCGGCTCATTGTCGCAACGGTATGCGGCACTTTATCGGAACCGGATATCAACAAAGTTTAGCGGGTATTCCATAAGCATCTGCGCAGTCTCAGCACATGATAGTGGCGGAGCATGAAAACAAGCATGCGCGGTTAATACAACGTGTGAGGTTCCAAATCACTTTGATGCGGTAAGGCTGATGGAATATACAGGATGATCAGCGCGAAAGAAAACAGCATCACATAACCACACAAGGAGTAAACAGGTTTAGCTTAAACGCTATGAGATTTCTCGTAATCATATGTACACTGATATTTTCTGTCAGGGCAAACGGCCAGGATTCACTGAATTTTGCGCCACCGCCGGTGTCGCCGGTTATCTATGCTTCAGAAGCCAACGAAAATATGAGCATAGATGGAAGGCTGAATGAAGCTGTTTGGCAAACAGCTCCAATGCACAATCAGTTTTTCCGCATGGAGCCCAGGCAGGGAGGAGCATATCTATATGCAACCTATGTGAGAGCGGCATACGATAAAAAAAATATTTACTTCGGCGTTTTTTGTAAAGACAGTACCGGAAAAAGGGGAATACGGGTTCAGGATTATAAACGCGATTTTTTCTTTTCTGTCAATGATGATTTTTTTATTTCACTCGATCCGCAAAACCTGAAGCGGTATTGTGTTAGTTTTCATGCAACGCCGCTTGGTACGCAACGAGATGCCCAGGTGTTTGACGATACTTATACCGACAATGACTGGGATGCCATATGGAAAGTACGCAGCAACATAACCGACAGCGGTTATTACCTGGAGTACGCCATTCCTTTTACTTCGCTGCGCTACAATAAAGTAAAGCCCGGTGATAGTGCAAGCTGGGGCATCACATATTCAAGACTGGTAGTACGCGATTATGAGCAAATCGTTTTTCCGGCAGTGCCTCAATCTTTTTCTCCCTACCGCATGAGTTACGCCGCACAGTTAAAAGGATTGCAATTACCACCACCATCGCTTAACCTCCGCATCAATCCTTATGGCCTATACCAGTATAGTAAAACAAAAACCAATACCCTTGTTACTAAAAATACAGATATCAAATTCGGGGGAGATGTAAAATGGGCGGTTAACCCTCATGCCGTAATAGATGCAACTTTCAACACAGACTTTGCCCAGGCAGATGTAGATGTAGCGGTAAACAATCTTACCAGGTTTAATGTTTTTTTTCCGGAAAAAAGGCAGTTTTTTTTAGAGAATAACGGCGTGTTTGCCGGGGCAGACATCAGCAATATAAAGCCTTATTTCAGCCGTACCATTGGTCTTGCCAACACGCAATATAATGCAACGCCTGTACCCATTGATGGAGGGGTGCGCTATACAGACCGCACCCAGCAAAGAACACTGGCAGCTATGTATGTGCATCAAAAAGGAACGGAGGAGCAAAGTGCAGCCCACTTTGGTATTCTTCGCTATCTCAAAAATTATGGCAAACAGGATAATATAGGCATAATGCTCACTCATCGCTTAGATGAAGCGGATGCCGGAAAGGGTGTCATTCAAAGAAACAACAGCACATTGAGTATTGACGGGCTGATACGTCCACGTGACGCCATTACTATACAGTATCTCGCTACCGCTTCAAGAAACAACAGCAATGACAGCATTGGTACTGCCGGCAGCGTTTACGTGGGCTGGAATCCAAACCAGGCATACCTGTACTACTGGGTAGATCTTGTATCGGAGAAATATGTACCAGGCATGGGGTATGTTTTTGCCAGCAATACGGTGCGCAACAGCGCAGGTGGATATTTTATCTGGCGCCCCGGTAAAAAGGCAGGTAATCAAATCAGGCGGTGGGATCCCGGTGTATTTGTAACTACCTATCATAATGTTTCCGACGGCAGGTTTCAGTCCGCGGAAATTGATGCTTTTCCTGTCTGGATTTTTTTCAGAAATAACAATACTTTTTTTGTAGACATATACATGAACTGGGAACAGTTTTTCTTTTCGCCGCTTGGTATAAACGTTAAGCCGGGCAATTATTTTTATACGCAGTTCAACCCCAGGTTTACTACAGATGCGAGTAAAAAGCTCAGCGGTGGCATAGGCGTTTCCGCGGGAAATTATTACGACGGCCGTAAATACCAGCTTGATTGCAACCTGCGTATCGCGCCCAATCCGCACATTGCTTTTACGGCAACCTACCAGAATATCGGCATAAGAAATTTGGGTATTGATAAAACAGATGCCAATTATACCATCACAACTGCAGGCGCTCGCCTTGCTGTTAATCCGCGCATACAGGCTTCTGTATTTTACCAATACAATTCATACACCAAACAAGCCCGGTGGAATGCAAGGGGAAGTTGGGAGTTTGCTCCCTTAAGTTTTGTTTACCTGGTGTTTAACGATAACAGTTTGTCAGGTTCCGGAGACTACAGCCGGTCCTTCATCAATAAAATTACTTACATCAAACAATTTTAAATGGCAATGAAAAAATCAACGTGTATACATGCAAACATTGATAGTATAGTATAGCATGAATGCTGTCTTTAAAAAATATCAACTTTTTATGGTTGCGGCGCTGGCAGCTTCCTGCATTTTTTTAACACACAGTTGTGGAGTGTATAAAAACAAAACAGCCCTCAATAGCAGGGACAGCCTTACTTATTGTTTTATTCCCGCAGGCAATTTTTTAATGGGATGCGTTCCCGGCGATACAACCTGCGAGGCGGAAGACAAGCCGCAACACAATGTTACCATAGCCAACCCTTTTTGGATAAGCAATACAGAAGTAACAGTTGGCGCCTTCAGAAAATTTATAAAAGCAACAGGTTATACTCCTTACAGCATACAAATGAATAAAGGAAGAATATATATAGTCGGCCTCAAAGACTGGGCATGGGTAAATGGAATAAACTGGGAACATCCTTTTGATACAACAAACAAAGCCGCGGATAATATGCCTGTAGTTCAGGTATCGTGGGATGATGCGCTTGCCTATTGCAAATGGGCGGGTGGCAGACTTCCCGAAGAAGAAGAATGGGAGTATACAGCAAGAGGTGAGCTGGTAAATAAAAAATATCCGTGGGACAATAATTGGACACCCCATAAAACCAACAAGGCACTGGTAAATACTGCCGATAAGACAACACTTGCAGTATACTCATCTATGCAGGGCATTGATGACTACAACGATGGATTTGCCTTAACCGCGCCGGTGGCATCTTTTCCTGCAAACGGGTATAGTTTATACGATATGGCGGGGAACGTTTGGGAGTTTACCAATACAAGGTTCCTGCATGGATATGATCAAACAATAACGGATTCTTCTTTCATAAAATATGACACAAGAATTGTAAGAGGGGGTGCATGGTGCTACCATCCTTACCAATTGGGGTGTAGTTACCGTGGATATTTTGGAAGAGCAGATTTCTGGAGCGCCTCTCTTGGCTTCCGGTGTGTTATAGATAGTTTATAAAAACAGTCAAGCTGTTGATTTTTCTGACGATAAAACAATTTCTATAGCTGGCAAAACAAATGGTATGTTCAAAACAATAATATTTTTTACATCAGGAATTTTTATTGGTTGTGTTATCTCTTATTTCATTTTTCATCAACAAATTAACCATAACACCATCACAGCAGCACAGCACAGGAAAAATAATACAGCCGATGCACTGAGATTTCCATTGAAAGCAACCTTATACAGGTTTGAAATGAATGACGGAAAAATGGCCAAATTCAATGAGTGGATGAAGTGGCATTGTGATGCGTATGATGAAATTATTACCACATTGGAAAGAGAGAAGATGTATGCCGAAAGCATCTTCAGAGATACAGTTAACCAACCAGGTATTTTGTATTGGCTTACCATAGATGGAGAAGGCGGCGCAGCGGTAACCAACTCTCCCTTAAAAATTGATAGTGTTCATAATAAGTATATGAAAGAAGTAATTAAAAAAGGTTCAAGAACTGTTCTTAAAACAGAGTTTTATTTAATACCTGGCTTTTTAAAACAGGCAATAGCAGAACACCAGTTAAACGAAAAATGAAGCACAATCTCATCTAAAAATCAAATAAAGCATCGCAAACAGTTAGAAATCTACAACATCATGAAGCATCTTTTATTCACCAGTATTTTTATGTTCTCCATTGTATTAGCTTCCGCACAAACAGGTAGTATAAACGGGCTTGTGCTGGATGAAAGCAACGAGCCGCTGGAAGGCGCCACTGTTTTTTTACAAAACACCCCGCATAAAGCGGTTACCAACAGTGATGGTTATTATAGTATCGCCAACATAACCAAAGGAACATACACGCTGGTAGTTTCTTACGTTGGTAAAGAATCGTATAAACAGAACGTTGTTATAGTTACAGGTAAAGCAACCGAGCTTTCATTGCAATTGAATCAGCAGCAACAAACCTTAATTGAGATAACGCTTAGTAGCGTTAAAAACAGGCAGTATGTCGTAGCCAATACAAGTGTGGCTACACGAACCAATACGCCTTGGAAAGATGTACCCCAGGCTATTCAAACCATACCAAGACAGGTAATGAATGACCAGCAGGTATACCGCCTGAGTGATGTATTTAAGCATGTGGCTGGCATAACCGAGCAAAGCGATTTTAATTATGTAAACATGCGTGGCTTTCTTACCTCATCCGCCAACTTTATGGTGAACGGCCAACGCAATAGTTTTTTTGGACTGGCATCTTCACCACAAATTCCTTATGCAGAAAAAGTGGAAGTATTAAAAGGCGCATCGTCTGTTTTGTATGGCAACGGTGCTATCGGCGGCACTATAAACATTGTAACCAAACAACCGCGCAAATCATTTTACAGTGATGCCAATATTACCTACGGCACATTGGGGTTGATACGTGTGCAGGCTGATGTTACAGGGGCATTGAACAAATCAAAAACAGCATCCGCATTGCTCACCATTGGTGCGGAAAGCGGTGGCTCTTATTATGATGATTTTGAAAACCAGCAACTGTCGGTAACACCGGTTATAAGCTGGAATATAAGCAGCAAAACAGCACTTACCTCTACTGCGCTTCTCCAGTTCGGACATCAAACATCTCCTTCATCGGGACTACCGGTAATTGGTGCTAATGATTTATTTGCAGTGCCTCTAAGTTTCCGCTACGCCGGCGATGACAGTAAATTTAATACAACCGGCATACAGGAGCAATTGCATCTTACACACCATTTCAGCGATAAGCTTTCGAGCAATATCTGGCTAAGTTATGCAGGCAGAAGAACAGACGCTAACTTTTATCAGCCAGGTGGCACTTCACCCAATACCGATAGCATCAGCCGGCTTAAAGCTTTTTACAGGGGCAAACTCCGCGGGTATGGCGTAAACGCTTACATCAATTATACATTTAAAACCGGAAAAATTGAACATAACCTCGTTGGCGGTTTTGATTATAACAATGCCGCGGAATATTACCCAAAAGGTGAAAAATATTGGTATGCTCCTTATATAAGCATGGCTAATGCCGATTATTCGGGATTCAATACAAACTTTATAACCCCCGGCTATTACAACGCGGATAATGAAAAATATGGCCCTACCCGTTCTGTTGGCGTGTATATACAGGACCAGGTTTCATTGGCAGAAAAGCTGAAAGCTTTATTAGCAATTCGATATGATAACTATCTCAACCGCTCCTATTTTTTAATGGATGGCAGCGAATATTTTGATAGTTCAAAAGCGCATGCGGTTGTACCAAAAGTTGGTTTGGTGTATGAACCTGTTCAGCAACTGTCTGTGTATGGCAGCTACTCAGAAGCATTTCAGCCTCAATACTCCAACAGCAGGGCAGCAGGCGGTCCATTCGATCCTTTGCAGGCAAAGCAATGGGAGTTCGGCGCCAAAGGTGAATTCTTTGGAAAACGGCTTGTGCCAACTATTACCTGGTATCATATCCGCCAAACCAATGTATTAAAACCTGACCCCAATGATGCAACAGGTGTAAGACAAATGCCAACGGGCGAGGTTACCAGTCGCGGCTGGGAAATAACGTTAACCGGAAGTATCACAAAACAGTGGAATGTTATTGCCAACTATGCACATAATAAAATATTCATCAGTAAATCCACTATTGATGGTGAGAAAGGTGGCGGCTTTGGCGATACACCTTCTGATATGGTGAGCATCTGGACAACTTACCAGTTTACAGGTTTCTTAAAAGGAGTAAAGATTGGTGGTGGCTACAGGTATTCAACAAAGAGAAATGTATACGGTCTTATACTGCCAGCCTACGACGTGTGGGATGCATTGATCGCCTACCAGTTTAAAAAATTTGGACTGGCAGTAAATGGCTTCAATCTCACCAACAAGCGCTATGCTATCGGTTCATTTGGAACCAGCTATTATTTTCCGGGCGCACCGCGTAATGTGCAGGTAAGCCTGAGTTATAACCTGTAATCAAACAATATGATACGAACCATTGCGATCAAAGAAATAAAAACACTGATGCGGGAAAGTCGTTGGTGGATGGTGGTTTCGATGTTAGGGCTGCTCTTTGCAACGGCTGTTATTACTTCAGTAGTAAATCAAAAACAGTTAAACAATGCAAGAGCAATTGCCCAGCAAATCAGCCGGTCGGGTTGGTTGGGTCAATCACCAAAAAATCCGCACAGTGCTGCGCATTTCGGCAACTTCGCTTACCGGTTAAAAACCCCGTTAAGCCTTTTCGACAAAGGACTGGATGGCTATACAGGTTCACAGGTATTTCTAGAACCACATAAGCAGGATGACTTTAAGTTCAGCGAAGCAGAAGAGGGAGATACATTAATGCGTTTTGGAGCGCTTACTCCCGCTTTCATATTACAAACCATTTTGCCACTGCTGGTCATCTTTCTCTGCTTCACTGCAATAAGCAAAGAACGGGAAGACAATACCCTTAGGTTGCTGGTGGGCAATGGAACGCCGTTGATAGCAATTGTTACCGGAAAAATACTCGCCTCATGGATAATGATGTCAGGACTGACTACTGTGCTGAGCGTTGTAGCCGTGGCTTATATTCCTGCCAAAACCAATGCCGATACCATAAACCGGTTTGTATGGATGTTGCTCGGTTATATTGTGTACACAGGTATTATGACTACAGTGTGCGTGGTAGTATCGGCTTACAGTAAAACAAGCAGGGCATCTCTCATGAAACTATTAACCCTTTGGATGCTGGCTGTGATCATTGTTCCGAAAGTGAGCAGCAATATCGGCAGCACCCTGTATGCTACGCCATCACAGTTTGAGTATGCCAACCTGGTGCAGCATGATGTGGAAAACGGGTTAGACGGGCATAATCCCATGGATAAGAGAAGGGATGTGCTCTTGCAGTCCGTGTTACAAAAATACCATGTGGATACGATTACAAAGCTTCCGGTAAACCTTGATGCGATTGCCATGGTGGAAAGTGAAAAATATACTACCGAAGTATACCGGAAGCGCATTGAAGAAGTGAGGTATATTTTCAACAAACAAAATAACATCAGCCTTATAAGCTCTTTTATTAATCCCTTCCAGGCTATTCAATACTGCAGTATGGCTTTGAGCGGAACAGACTATGCTCATTTCATTCACTTCCAGGATGCGGCGGAGGATTATCGCCTGTATTTTGTAAATACCATGAACGACTTTATGGCAACACATACCAAAAGTGGTGATTGGCGAACAAAGTTTGGACCCGACACATACAAAATCGTAACGCCTTTCAATTACACAGCACCTTCGTCCGGTTGGAGTATCAGGCATCAGCCGGTAGCATTTATTGCCATGTTCATATGGATATTAATATGTGTGTTGTTGATTCAATCCACCCAAAAAATAAAAATGATATAATGAGCCTTTTCAAAACAATCATGCATTACGAGTGGCTGCAATTAAAACGCAACAAAGCTTTCTGGTTATTAACCTTCATTTTTTTGCTGATAAGCCTGTATGCTGCCTGGTACGGTAATACCGAAGTAAAACAACAGCAACGGAAAATAGCCCTAGTGAAGGATGCAATTGATAACAGCATGAATGTATTGGGCACGCAATTGCAGCAGCACGATTCGGCAGCCTGGGAGTATGAACCTTTGTACAAAACAACTTTTTATAACAAACCTGATGGTATAGCAGCATTGGCATTCGGGCAACGGGACCTCCACAAATTCGTTATCGAGATTTCCGAAGGCACTTATTACTATAACAAGTATGCCACAGGGTACAGCAATAAAACACTATCAGGAGAAATTGTAAACCCGCAGCAACAACTGGCTGGTCACCTTGATATGAGTTTTGTGCTCATTTTTTTATTGCCGCTCTATTTTATTTTACTTACGTACAATTTGCTAAGCGCCGAAAAAGAACTCGGTAGTTTAGCGATACTGCAGATTCAATCTGTTTCCCTGCGACAATTGTTTTTCGCTAAACTTTTGTTGCGTTGGTTGATAGCAGTGATATTGGTAACTGCACTGTTGTGTATTGCCGCATTGATTACAGGCGCCATCAGCAACTGGAGGTTCGCAATATTTATCATCGCAACGATAGTATACAGTTTATGCTGGGCCGGAGTAGTATCCGTTATTACGATATTAAAAAAATCATCAGGCTTCAATGCCTTATTACTCATCAGCACATGGTTGTTTTTTTGCATGCTGCTGCCGGCCGCTTTTAATGTTTTTCTAACGGCTGCATATCCTCCGGTTAATAAAATTGCTTTAGCTGCCGCGGTACAAAAAGCAAACTCCGAAGTATTTGCCATTCCGCGCATAGCGGTTGCCGATAGCTTTTATGCAATACACCCCCACTATAATAATTTACCAGGAGATACACTTCCCGGTGGGTGGTACAATCCACGATGGATGCGGTCTGCTCACGCCGTGCTTGATAACAAGGTACAGCGGGAAGAGATTCCCTATTTTGAAACATTACGTGAGCGTATGAATGCGGAAAGCAGGCTCAATTACTATTCGCCTGCATTACTTACCCAATCTGTTTTAACCGCTGTGGCAGCAGGTGATCGCAAACAGATGTATGCATTTGATACTGCCTGCTGGCATTATTTTAAAACCTGGAATACTTATTTAGACGAGCGGATCTTTTTTGACAATAACCGTTTTAGCAAAAAAGATTTTGAAAATCTTCCTGTTGAAGTATTTAAACCGGTAATCGATTATACAAAAATCTTTTTGTCGCTGCTCTCAATACTATTAGTGGGAGCTGCTTTGATGATTATCTCGTCATTGAAATTATCAGCCAACTGGTCATGATCATCACGTTAATCCGATACCAATTATAAGAAGATAACACTTGTACTCGTAAATAAACGCACATGAATACCTTAGAAGCGGTTAATCTCACTAAAGAATACAACAGCACTACGGCTGTAAACAATTTGAACCTGCAGCTCCGAAAGGGAGAAATATTTTGCCTGCTGGGGCAGAATGGCGCGGGCAAAACAACTACCATCAATCTTTTCCTGGGCTTTACAGAAGCCAGTTCCGGCTTTGCACTTATCAATGGTGTAGAAGTTATACCGGGTAAGAGCGGCACAAAAATGTTTATCGCATATATACCCGAGGTTGTACAGCTATATGGAACACTTAATGGTGTAGAAAATCTCGATTTTTTCAGCCGGCTGGGAGGTTTTAAATACTCGCAGGATATGCTGAGTGGATATTTATCAAAAGTAGGCTTGCAAAAAGAAGTACATCATAAAAGGCTTTCTGCTTATTCCAAAGGCATGCGGCAGAAAGTAGGCATTGCTATAGCATTGGCAAAAAATGCCGATGTGATTTTGATGGATGAACCCATCAGCGGGCTTGATCCTAAAGCCACGGCAGAATTCACAGCGATCTGCAAGGAGTTGGCTGAGGAAGGCAAGACCATTTTTATGGCTACGCACGATATTTTCAATGCAGTGAATGTGGGAACAAGGATCGGGATAATGAAAGCAGGAAACCTTGTGCATACCCTGAACGCGTCTGATATTACCGCGGGTGAGCTACAGCAATTATACCTGGAGACTATTTGATATTGAGGCCGTATTTATCACAGGCTTCCCTGATAAACTATCAGCATTCAAATTACTTTTATGCCTTTTGACTTCGTCACTTTTTTTAAGAAAAGAAAAATGCATGCTACACCGGTGCGTCGTGCGCTGTTGACCGCCTTAATTAATCATAAAGGCACCCTTACGCATAAGGAAATATCAGCGATGTTAGCCATCACATTTGACAGGGTAACGATCTATCGGACGCTGGATATCTTCTTGCGCGAAAATATCATCCATGCATTGCCAGGCTTACGCTCCAATATCTGTTATGTTTTGGCAAAAGAAGCCATTCAAAGTTCAACGCAGTATTATAAAAAGCACCTGCATTTTCTATGCAGAGTGTGCAAAAAAACCATCTGTCTGGAAAGTATCCCTGTACCCACGATTAAACTGCCGCAAGGGTTTACGGGAACAGATATCGACGTCGTTGTAAAAGGTGTATGTATTAACTGCAAAAAAGACCCGGAGAATTAGTTATACTTCAATTAATCATTCATACAATCATTTAAAATGGAAATAGCTTCTGTAACAGGCAACGAAAAACGATCATTAACAAAACTACCGGTGACTGTATTAAGCGGCTTTCTCGGGGCAGGAAAAACTACGCTGCTGAATCATGTATTGCACAACAAAGATAATATGCGGGTAGCCGTAATTGTGAATGACATGAGTGAAGTAAATATAGACGCCCGGTTGGTGGAAAATGAACAAACGCTCAGCCGTACGGAGGAAAAGCTGGTGGAGATGAGTAATGGCTGCATTTGCTGTACACTAAGGGAAGATCTACTGCGCGAAGTGGAAAAACTGGCAATGGAAAATAGATTCGATTACCTGTTGATAGAAAGTACGGGCATCAGCGAACCGCTTCCTGTAGCCCAGGCATTTTGCTACCAGGATGAGACCAATGGTATTGATCTCAGTAAAATATCAAGACTGGATACGTTGGTAACAGTGGTGGATTGTTTCAATTTCATCAAAGACTATTCATCTCCCGAAACGTTGCAGGAAAGAAAAGTGAGTAATATGGAAAACGACAGGAGGACCATTGTAAACCTGTTGACCGACCAGGTGGAATTTGCCAACGTGATTGTACTGAATAAAACAGACCTGGTAACCGATGAACAATTGGGTGTTGTTAAAAGCATGATCCGGCGGCTTAATCACGGGGCCACCATTATTGCCAGTGAAATGGGAAATGTAGCGCTGCCAGGCATATTAAATACGGGTTTGTTTGATTTTGATAAAACAAGTCAGAATGCGGAATGGATAGAGGAGCTGCATAAAAAACATATGCCTGAAACGGAAGAATATGGTATTTCCTCATTTGTATTCAGAGCCAATCGCCCTTTTCACCCTGATCGTTTCTGGCATTATCTTACCAATGAATGGCCTACCAATATCATCCGCAGTAAAGGAATTTTCTGGATAGCCAGTCGCCCCAACGATGCGCTCAACTGGAGCCAGGCAGGTAGTAGCTTACAGGCGGAAAAGGCGGGTGTATGGTGGTGCAGTATGACATTTCAGGAACGTATAAGATATGGTGCTTTTATAGACCACAAAAAAGACATTGAGCAAAGATGGGACAAAAAGTATGGCGACCGTCATAACGAAATCGTGATTATTGGACAGGATCTGGACAAAAGAACCATTTATTATGACCTTGAAAACTGCCTATGTAATGCCACGGAAGTTGAAAAAATGTTCAGCGGTGAAACCTTCAAAGACAGATTTCGCGTATAGCGCTTTATGCGATAAAATAGCTGTATGAAAATTTGTGGACTAAAAACATTATTTCACAATCAAAAAAAACTATAATAGCAAAAGCGCATATCAAATTTGGAAAACAGATGTATAGAAAGAGAAATTGAGTGAGTATAATTTTAAATGGAATTAGTGAAGAATGGAATTTCTCAGAAACTATTTAATTTTTACTTTTTTCGTAAATCATTTTTCCGATTATGGAAGCACCTCTAGGTGGGTATAGATAGTTTTGCGGCCGGATTTCTCAAACCATCCATTAAATTATCTTACATGCCTAAATTCTTTTCGGTACTCAGTACTTTTATATTTTCACTGCATACATCATACGCACAACCCTCTGCAAGTATCAATGGTACGGTAACTACCAGCGATAATAAACCTGCTGCATCTGTTACGGTTCATATAAAAGGAAGCCCCAAAACAACAGTTACCGACGATAAAGGTAATTTTCGTTTCAAAAATATTATTCCCGCAACTTATACACTTGAGATTTCATTAATTGGTTATGCAGATGTTGACCAAAGTGTGACTGTAAGCCCGAACACAGAAGCAACGGTAAGGATTCAATTGCAGGTTACAGCCAATACTTTGCAGGAAGTAGTTGTTTCGGGTGGAACCAACAAGTTTGCAAAAAAAGAAAGCGAATTTGTAGCACGCCTGCCGCTTACTAATCTTGAAAACTCACAATCGTATTCAGTAGTGACGAAAGAAATTATGCAGGAACAACTGGTTACTACCACAGAGGGTGCATTAAAAAATGCAGCGGGTATCAGCAATGCAGCTCCTGGTCCGGGGGGAGGTGGCACAAGTGTAGGCTTTGCCTCAAGAGGATTTCGCACAGGCTCTACCAATACCCGTAATGGGCTAACAGCAGGTAATGTTACATTGCTGGATCCTGTAAACATGGAAAGGATTGAAGCGATTAAAGGTCCTTCAGCAACCTTGTTCGGATCGCAGGCAATATCGTATGGCGGGCTGGTGAACATTGTTACCAAACAGCCATTTGAAAACTTTAAAGGCGAGGTTGGTTATACTGCGGGTAGTTTTGGTTTTAACCGTGTTACTGCTAATGTCAATACTCCTTTAAACGAAGATAAAACAGCATTGTTTCGGATTAATGCAGCAGGTGAAATACAGAATGGTTTCCAGGATTATGGTCAGTCAAGCACCGTTGATATTGCCCCCAGCTTTTTATATAAAGCAAACGACCGGCTTACCATCCGTCTCGACGCGGAAATGTTCAGCACCAAAAGACCTATGATTTTGTATGCCCCCTGGGGCGGAGCAGGTGCCAGCAACTTCAGCGAGTTAGGATTAGATATAAAGCAATCTTTTGCTAGCGAAGGAATGGATAGTCGTCAACGCACAACCAACCTGTTTGCCAGGGCTGACTATAAAATAAATAACAACTGGACTTCCCAAACCAATTTCAGTTATACACTCGGTAACAACCACACACAATACCTTTTCCTGAATATTGAGCAGAATACCGATGATGGTTCACGCTATGTAGTGAGGGAAAATTACAATGTGAACGGCACTTTATCCAGCACCGATTTTCAGCAAAATTTTATTGGCGATTTTAAAATAGGCAACTTCAGGAACCGCTTGCTCGTTGGCTTCGATTACCTGCGCTATACCTACGCATCCACCCGTATTGATGCTTATTTTGATACCGTAGATATACACTATACCACACCACAGCCTATCAATATTTACAATGTAACCCAGGTACTGGCTGCTTCGCCTGCAAGACGTTATGCAGGCAATGATCAAACCTACAGTGCTTATATTTCAGATGTATTCAACATTACAGATAAATTACTGGCAATGGCAAGTCTTCGGGTTGACAGGTATGTTGAGCCAGGTGAAGATGGTCTGAAACAAACAGCGCTTTCGCCAAAATTTGGGTTGGTGTACCAATTGGTGAAAAATAAAATATCCCTGTTCGGTAATTATATGAATGGCTTTCAGAATTCTTATGGAGAAGATTCAAAAGGTAATTCTTTTAAACCTCAACAAGCCAACCAACTGGAAGGCGGTGTAAAGCTGGATGTACTGAATCATAAACTGGCCGCCACCATCAGTTACTACAATATCAAAGTAAAAGATGTTTTACGTACTGATCCAAATGATCCAACATTCTCTATACAGGATGGTACGCAACGCAGCCAGGGGATTGACGTGGATATAATCGCCAACCCCCTGCCTGGCTTAAATATCATAGCTGGTTACGCATACAACGATAACAAATACATACAGGCAGAAGACTATCTGATTGGCAAAAGAAACACCGGTACCCCATGGAATACGGGCAACATTTGGATAAGTTATAAAGCTGTACGGGGCGCATTACATGGCTTAGGTGTAGGCGCAGGGGCTAATTTCTCGGGACCTACTTATGCATTGAATGATGACAACAGTTTTGTATTAGACGGCTATAAAACGTTTGATGCCACCGCATTTTATGATTTTTCAAAGTGGAGGCTCAGCCTTAAACTAAATAATATTAGTAACCTGCATTATTGGGTGGCTGATTATTACCCGGTACCACAGGCTCCGAGACAATTTTTGGCGAATGTTACCATCCGTTTTTAATTATGCAATAAAATAGTAACAAAAAATCCCGCAGATCGCAGCAAAAATCAAAGCATTCATCAGCGCATCTGCGGGAAAAAATTTTTTTAAAGATTCAGATACAATGCTTGGCCGCAACACATCAAAACAAAAGAAAAAAGGCAAAACCTTATTTGCAAAAATAGTTGCGTGGCTACATCTATGGCCAAGCATTGTTTCAGGAATTATTGTAGTATTCGTCTGCCTTACAGGAACGATAGTAGTGTATGGTGATGAGATCATTGATCTTTCTGCAGGCGATGCCAAATATATAACGCCGCAAACAAACCGGATTAGCGTTATTGAAATAAACGACCACCTTCAAAATGCATATCCCGGTATAATGGCTTCTGAATTTGTTTTCTTCAAAGACGCTTCCCGTAGTATCCGTATACGGGCTTTTGATGATGAAAAGGAATTGCTTTTAATGATTTATATGAACCCATATACAGGAGAAGTAATTAAAGTTGATAAAACCATTTATTTCTTCTTTATTACAGCCCACCTGCATGCTGAACTGCTTGCCGGAGAAGCAGGACATTGGACGGTGATTATATCTACCATTATTTTTACAATCAGTTGTATTACGGGACTTATACTATGGTGGCCAAATAAATGGAATAAAGCGACAAGACTTGCCAGCTTCACTATAAAGTGGAAGGCAAAATTTAAACGCTTTAATTACGACCTGCATAATGTTTTTGGTTTTTATTCATTACTCATAGCCCTGGTGTTAAGCGTTACGGGTTTAATGATCGCTTTTCCCTCTTTTATGAACGTTGCTTTACAAGCTTCGGGCATAGATGCACAAGCGCATATGGAAGAAATATTGCCAAAGGCTGATTCCACCAAAACTTCAAAAGACCTGGTTCCTTTTGCATATAAGATATTGACAGAACAGCCGGATAAGGCATCTGCAAGTATATGGGCATATAACCTGGCAGAAACCGGAGCCTTTGTTTTTACAGCAGGAAAGAGTGGTCTCAAAAGTTTTGAAAATGCAAGCATCACCGTTTATGACCGCTACACGGGTGAGAAACTATCTATAGAGAATAAATTTATAAAACATGAAAAAGCCGGCAACACCATTTGGCAATTACACATGGGGCAATGGTGGGGTTGGTTTGGTAAGCTGTCCACTTTCCTTGCAGGTTTAATCGCCACTTCACTACCTGTTACAGGGTTTTTAATTTGGTGGGGAAGAAGGAATAAAGCAACCCGTTCGGTGAAAATACCCGACACAA
This sequence comes from Agriterribacter sp., assembly GCA_047600465.1. Classification (GTDB taxonomy): domain Bacteria; phylum Bacteroidota; class Bacteroidia; order Chitinophagales; family Chitinophagaceae; genus Agriterribacter. The sequence continues at coordinate 677,120 of JASGKU010000001.1, read as the reverse complement.
AAAATTCTTTGCCGTAACATTAGCGTACAAGCCATTCCGTTTACCAGAGCGTTAAAATATCTCAATAATAAATACCACTCTTTTGCATGAAAGCATTTTGCCCTGTAAGTCGGGAGGCTGCATTTTTGAAAGCTACAAAAGACAAGATGCGCATTTACTGCAAAATAAAATGAAGTTGTGTACGCGAGTCGAATTCTTGTCAATGCTATGTAATTATACAGCGGGTATTTTCTGACGATTTTCCGTAATAATTTTCTCCCAATTTATCTCTTGCATTTTCAATACGTTACATCCCGGTACCACATAACCAGCAGGCACAACTCTAATACTTCTCCATGTAAGACTGCTTTTTTTACTGATTTACAGCATCTGGAGAGACCGCTTTTTCTGCACCAGTTGGTTGTGCAGAGGTTATTCCATTATAACAGCTCGCAGCACGAATGCCGCAGTCGTGAGCGTTAACCATAAGTGTGGTGTCCACTATAAACCTGGTAAAAACAGTCCCAGATTTCTTTAGAGAAAATGCAATGAAAAAATTGCCTTTCCGGTAAATGCCATGCTCTCTTTTTAAACCCGGCATTCGTAAGATTGAGCGCTGTCAAACATCGGAGAATAAATAAATATCGGTGATGTGTGTTTGTCTCAACACAGCGATAAAGGTAGAAAGATTTGGAAAAATATTTTGTTAGATATATCTAACTTTTTATTTTTGTTAATAAAACAATGCATAGCGGAATATGAAACTTATCTTATCATTTTTAATTTCCACCTCCTTCCTACTTGCATGTAACGCACAGACAGCCATGATTGCAGGCTCTGTGACATATGGCAACAAATCGATTTCTTATGCGACCATAACGTTGACCGGAATAGCTGAGGGAAAAGTAACAGACAGCATCGGGAGATTCATTATTAAGGATATTCCTGCGGGAAATTATATACTTCGGGTATCGGCTGTTGGTTACAATAACTTTGAAAAAACAATAACGCTCAGGGAATATGACAAGCTGACACTCAACATTTCCTTAACAGTGAATAGCAAATCATTAAGTGAAGTTGTTGTAACAGGCGTTTCAAAGGCAACCCTTATCCGTGAAAACCCTATAGCGATAGCAAGCGTTTCATCCAGGCAAATTGAACAGACAAACGAAAGCAACATAGTTGACGCGTTGGTTAAAAATGTGCCTGGCTTGAATGCAGTGAAAACAGGTGCTAACATTTCCAAGCCTTTTATCCGTGGTCTTGGGTACAATCGTGTGCTTACATTGTATGATGGCATACGCCAGGAAGGTCAACAATGGGGTGATGAACATGGTATAGAGGTGGATGCACAAAATATTGATAGGGCAGAGGTTATAAAAGGCCCGGCAAGTTTGATGTATGGCTCCGATGCACTGGCAGGCGTTGTAAGTTTTTTCGCTTTTATTCCTGACAGCGATGATAAGAAACTGCATGGGAAATTTACAAGTGAATACCAAACCAATAATAACCTGATTGGAAACGGCTTCCGTATAGGGTACAACGGTAAACATTTTTTAGTTGCGGTTCGTGGCTCTTACCGCATGGCAAAAGACTACCGCAACCCTGTTGACGGAAGAGTTTATCTCACCAATTTTAATGAAAAAAATATGTCTGCGCTGGTAGGATACAAAACAGACAAGGGTTTCACGCATTTGAATGTTACCATGTACGATAACCGGCAGGCGATTCCTGACGGCAGTCGCGATAGCCTCACAAGAAAGTTCACCAAACAAATTTATGAAGGCGACAAGGACACCATCACGAGCCGTCCTATAGTTTCTAATGACGAATTAAACTCCTATAAAGTACCGGCCCTTGCACAGCATATTCAACATTACAGAATGTACCTGCACAATTTTTACCAGGTTGGCAATGGCGATATTGATTTCCTGCTTGGCATTCAACAAAACATCCGTAGTGAGTATAATCATCCTACAGTGCCTGAACAGGCGGGAATGTATGTACGGCTGAACACCCTGAATTATGGCTTGCGGTATAACATGCCAAAGTTTTCAAACATTGAAACTAGCATAGGCGTTAATGGAATGCTGCAAAATAACCGGAGTTTGAACGCAACTGATTTTCCGATTCCGGACTACAATTTATATGATGGCGGCATCTACGGGTATGCAAAATGGAAATACGATAGCTGGAGCATAAGCGGTGGATTTCGTTATGATGTGCGGCATGTACAGTGGAGTGACTTTTATGTAGGAACAAATTCATTAACAGGTTTTAACGAAAGAGTGAGTATTCCCGACACAGCGAATGCATCCTTGCGGTTTGCTGCATGTAAAAGAACTTTCCAGGGTTTATCGGCAAGTGTTGGAATAACATTTCAGGCATCCGGTCAAATCAGCTTTAAAGCCAACATAGGCAGGGCATACAGAGCACCGAATATTACAGAAATGGGCAGTAACGGACTTGATCCCGGAGCACATATTATTTACCTTGGCAACAGAAATTTTAATCCTGAATTTTCTTTGCAGGAAGATGTTGGAATGAGTGGAAGGTTCAAAAGCATTTCTGCTGATATAAGTATATTCAACAACAATATTCAAAATTATATCTACCTGAATTTGGTAACAGATGCGAGCGGGAATGCAGTGATCGATCCGCAAGGAAACAAGACATACCAGTATGAGCAGGCTGCTGCACAGCTCTATGGTGCCGAAATTTGGCTTGCGCTGCATCCCGAAGAATTAAAAGGTTTCAGGTTTGACAATAGCATGGCTATTGTATATGGTTACAATAGAAAAATGACATACAGGGGCAAAAAAGTTAACGGGGAATATCTGCCACTTATCCCCCCATTGAAATTATTGAGCAGTGTTTCACAAACAATAAAACCTGCTTCAAAATATTTTACTTCTGTAATACCAAAAATTGAAATGGAATTTTCTGCGGGACAAAACCGGTACTTAGGCTTAAACAACACCGAAACCCGAACGCAACCCTATGTGATGTTGAATGTAGGGATGGCAACTGAAACAAGATATTCAAACACACAAGCGTTGCAATTTCAATTCCAGGTAAATAATTTATTTAACAAAGCATATCAATCCAATTTAAGCCGGTTGAAATATTTCGAGTATTACGCAGCATCTCCCGGTGGACATCTGGGAATTTACAATATGGGGAGAAATATTTGCTTTAAAATCATTCTGACCTTCTAAAGACAGATATCCGGCTGTAAACAGTCAAAGACCGGAGATAGTTTAAGTGTCATTTTACTTTAGCTCCCTTGAAATGTAGTTTTTGATACAAGCGAACAACGGCAAGCAAAAAAAGGGAAGGAAATTAATTGAAGACTACTCAACAATTGCCGAATTTGTAAAAGAGTGCTGAAGTAGCAAACAGGATAACCTGGTATTAATGCACTTCAATATATTGTTTATGTTCCTGTCAATTGGCGCCATCAATGCTATACAATTAAAACCCATGGTTAAATTTCCAACGAAATGCGGTCTGGTTGCAGGTGTCTGGAGTAGGTCATCAAATATTTCCAGCACTTGGGGTGCTCTACCTGTAAGAGTAAGCCACGGGCTATGATCTATTTTTTTTCATTCATGGAAATTCGGTAAATGTTACTCCCTTACGCATGTTTCAGCATTATCAGTTGACAGTTTTTTTATTGTATCGGTCACAGCTTGCTTATGTTCAGGGTAAATAAAGTACGCTTTCTCTTGGTACCCCTCCTCGGATAATCCCGCAATCCGTCCTTCGGGATAAGCCAGCTCATTAAAAAATTTAGCTACACGGACAGCACTATAACCGCAGACTACACCTGTTTACACGGTTCAATAGTATAGGGTATCCCTAACCGTTACTAAAAGGGACCGCTATAGAAATAGTAGTCCGTATCTATCTTAATGCAAACTAACTAAACTTGTAAAAAATACCGGGAGGCTTGCGCCCCCCGGCTCAATTGCAAACGGGGATCTCATCCCCTTGAAGGATGTAAAAACATCCCTCGTAAAATATAACCAAGGACTAAAACACTTGTTCAACAGAGCATCGATGCAACCACATTCGATAACAACTGGTTAGCTTCCGGCGTTCCAACAGTCACCCTGATCCTCCCCTCCGCTCCCATTCCTCCTGCATTACGCACCATGACACCCTCATGCTCCAGGTGCTGCACAAACTGCGCTGCCGAAAACCGTTCGGGTGATTTGATCAAAATGAAATTGCTTTCACTCGGAGTATACCTGATGTTTACATACTCCCAAAGATTGTTGAGAAAGGCCCGTCCCTTACTATTCATCTGCCTGCTCTTTAGCAAGAAGTCATTATCCTTCAGCGCTGCCATTGCCGCAACAAGCGACAGCGTGTTGATCATAAAAGGTCTTCTGATTTTTCTGATATACTGGCTGAGCTCCGGCGTACTGAACGCATAGGCGATGCGAAGTCCTGCCAGCCCGTATGCTTTGCTGAAGCTGTGTAACCCGATAACAGGTTTATCTTTTCTTATATAATCGATCGCCCTCGGATAATCAGCAGCCTCGACATAGTGATGATACACTTCATCATATACCACCACCACATGTTCAGGCAGCCCGTTGATCAACCTGTCCATCGATTCCCTCCCCGCAATCGTACCTGTCGGGTTATTCGGATTAGTGATAAAAAGCAGTTTAGTTGTACGGTTGATAGTTTTGAGTATTCCCTCTACGTCAAGTGCATAGCTTTCTCCTTTGAGTGACACATCCACAACCCTCGCACCCGCCATTCTTGCAAAACTTTCATAGGCCATAAACGTCGGCGAACATAGAATGATCTCATCACTAGGATCAACAAAAGCCCTTACAATAATATCTAGCACTTCTGTGCCACCATTGCCAACCATGATCTGTTCAGCATGCAGTGCCTCATCAAAAAATGGGACAAGCGCGTCTCTGAGTAAAGCATCGTTTTCAAAACGATATTCATTCACCGTGTGTACATGTGCCCGCACGGCATCTATTACCTTCGGTGACACACCATACATATTTTCATTCGAGGACATTTTGTATTTGATCACCCCACCCGCCGGTCGCGGAGTTCCACCGGTATAAGGTTCAAAAATGGATAGATGCGGTTTATAGAAGATGGTATTCATTGTCGTAATAAAGTTGAATAAGAAAATAATAGAGGCCCGCTATAGAAATGGCGAGCCTTTACCCATGCAGATTGCAGGGAACTCAAAACCAAAAATCAAGATAATGTGCAGGGATCTGCGATTACAGAGGTCGTGGTAAAACACAACCACTTATCCTGTCAAAAAAGAGGATCGCCATTTAGATGACGATCCATTTAATCCACGGGACAATGGGTGCTTAACACAGTGGGCAGCAGTAAAAACAACCGCCCGTTTTTAACATGACAGAAAAATTTTAATAGCCCTTGCTCATAAATGCAAATCAGGGTCTTGGAAAAAAGGATCACCATAGACATGGCATTCCGTGTCACTTGATGAAAGTTAAATGCGCCAAAAAAAGGCCCTTGTAAAAACAACAGCCGCAAACAAACAACACTGCTAAACGATGATGCACGTGTTGGAAATGTTTAAAGTGACTCAAAACCAAAGTCCATAACGAAGTGAGGTAAAAATGTACGTGTGCGAAACCCTCTATAAAAAAACATGGCTCCGCCGTCATACCCTTCCGGTACCTGTTATAAAGAAAAAAATAATTCCCTCGCGGATATAAATTGAAAGCTGGTAAGTAACGCTGATTTTTTTATGCATGTGTGGCCATTTGCCAACGCTGAACCCCTACCGTCCCGGTAAGCATTCGTTCATATTAGATGCACTAATCCGTGGCGATCGCCACCAAAAGAAAGGTGTAGCTCAGCCGCTTGTCATCAAAAGATTTATGTGAATAATCAGGTCTCATAAAAATAGTAAGCGCAAATGTGTGTAATTTTTATGAATAAAGCAAATTCCAAAAATATTTGACTTTACTTTATTAAAAATAGACATTCGGGAAATCTATTTCGAGGTCTTCTTCTTTTTTATGAGGGTTACGTTGCGAATGAATGTTGCTCCCCGCTGCTTGTCATTTCCTTTAGAATGGGCTGGACTTTACCCATGCGTTCGTTGAGACCATTTTTTTCTGTCTTACGCTGACGATTTCTGAAAGATAATTACACGCTTCCTGGAGCTCATTTTCAATCAGCGTGTTTGGAACCCTGATAGTAACGAAGTCATGTTGAAGAGAATAAAATGTGCGCTGAAGATCCTGTTTTGCCTGCTTGTGATCTGTGTAATCGTGATCCCCATCAACCGCTATATACAATTTAACAGCGTCAATCGCGATATGCACTTTCTTGAATTCCGCAGAGTTTTCTAAGACCGCGGTAATTTTCTGCTTCTTTAATGCAAAATATAAAACCAACAAAGCATCTGAAACATACCCCACTTTCGCTCTTAGATTACTATAACAACTGTGGCATACTTTATAACCAGAAATTTCCGGCGCATCAAAAAAAGCCAGGGCTGGCATGTGGTTATGACAATTGCTGCAGTTGGTTTCAAGTCTGGGGTATTGCATAATTTTAAGTTGTCATGGATAACGTGATAGTTTATCATAATAGTGCAGTAGATAATTACCAAAAGTCATTAAATTAAATGCACCCTACCCCCAGAAAGTTTGATCAATAGTTATCAAGAAATATTTCCTTAATGTTTATCTCCGGAAATATAAGGCCCACCCATTTCACTTCATCCCAATACTAACATGGCGCTGAATGAGTCATCGGATTTTCAGTCCATTTAAATAAACTGATCAAAAAAGTTTTCGAAGAGGTAGTAATTAATTTAATTACTAATCCAAAACAATTCGCTGAGCTTTTTAAATATGATTACTTGGAATGAAAATCATATAAACCTTCCGGCGATCCAAGAAATCACCTTTGGCAATCTTTTTGAATTTATCTCTTTAAGCATAGTTGTAAAATACAACAAACAAAAAAATGTTTGCACCAGATCAACCCGAAAAAAAAGAAGATGCATTTGCTGTCTATAAAAATTTTGTCTCCGCATATCATGCAAAGATTGCCTTCAGGAAAGCCTGCAGGCGATTACTCAACCCGGAAGCCTGGAAGCGCATGGACGAAGCCAAAAAAGTTGAATATATATTGCTCGACCGGAATGGACGGAAAATACGCAGGTTGATGCGGGAGCACGATTTTGTGGAATTAATCTCCAAAGCAAATAAATATCGGGGAAGAAATTTCCGGCGTTGGCTCTTTATTGAGACAGTCATGGATAAGCGAAACAGGTGGGATACACAGGAATACCTCGCTGTAAAAATTACGGTAAGCGGTGATCCAAAACAAAATGCTGAAGGAGCATTTCCTGTATATTTATCAGATTCGAAGACGATTAAGATTAGCCGAGAGGGTAAAGGATTATTCGCGACAAAGATTTTGGCAACAGAAAACCGGATGGATAGCGCACTCCCCCGGGAGCGGGATACCACAGACCTCATCCCTTGGGATCATTTCCTGGAAGCACTTATGAATGATCTTACCTGATGCTTGATATTCGCATTTCCTCTTGTTTGCTTCACCCTCCGGTTAGGCGTAAGAAAGCCGGTTATAATTTGGCAACGTTTTTGTTTAAAAAGAGCAGCGCTGTTTTTGATAAGTGGTGCCTGGAAACGAAAACCAGAGAGCGATTGAAATAGCACCACTGAAGTAAAAAAATTTCGTCTATTCGGCACTGCTAGTAACGGGCGGGCCTTGATAAAAACATTATTAATTCATTATAGTCTTATACATTTTTGGATTTAGAAGCGGGGAGCATTTCTATGCACCCTTTTTCTTTTTATGTATAGACTGTCGGCTTCTACCGTTCACACTTTCCCGTCATGATTCCAGTGCTGGGTCAGCCGCCCCTCTCTGCTCATAAGAGTAGTAGTGGGGAAAAAAATAACCATGTCAGGATGGATTAGTCACGCTTGAAAATCATCATCCCCGGCTTGAATTTTGTAATGCTAGCCTGCACAGTGTTGTAGTATAACCAACAATCCACTTAAAAATCCGCAATTATGGATGTAACACAATGGTTAATCTTAATTAAACAGAAATTGCTCAACTGGGCTACCGGTTTTATTAAATTATTACCCAACCTGGTCCTCGCGGTTATCACCTTTCTGATTTTCTTTTTTGCAGCCCGTTTTATCCGCCGTGTGCTGCGAAAAACACTGTTGAAAATTTCTGAAAAGCCAACGATAAGCGATCTTTTCGCAACGATTATGTATATAGTAGTTGTGCTGATCGGCTTTTTTATCAGCCTGGAATTAATGCATTTAGAGAAAGCTGTTACAACTTTGCTGGCTGGTGCAGGTATTATCGGACTGGCGCTCGGCTTCGCATTTCAGGATCTTACGGCCAATTTCATATCAGGGATCTTTATCATTTTCAGAAAGCCTTTTGATACAGGTGATGTAGTCGAAACCAATGGATTTACCGGGACAGTGGAATTAATTCAATTGCGGTCAACCGTTATAAGAACGACCAGCGGGTTGCAGGTGACGATTCCTAATAAAGATATATTCCAACGTGCCATTATCAATTATACATTGAGCAGGAAAAGGCGGGTGGAAATTTCATTTACCATCCCTGCAGACGCACATTCGGATAATATCATAGAAACGATACGACATTCCCTGACTGATCTCCCCGAGGTAGACAGCAAACAAAATGAAATATACTTTACTGATTTTACAGGGGATAAACTGAAGCTTGATATTTGGTGCTGGGTAGACAATGATTCGCCGGAAAGCTTTTCAAAAGCAAGACACGATATCATCGAAAAAATGCAGAAAGCCATTGCCGTGACTGCCGGAAAATCATAGAGACAAGCTCACTCGTGGGTTTGCCATATCATCTTATCATTTATCAATAACGCGAAAAGCTGTAGCAACAAATCGCTTTCAAAACTAACTTTATGATATCCGCATACAATTCCAATGCAATTCTTTATCAGCCTCAAGTCCTTCCTTGTAAAAAATCTTTTCTTTTTTCCGTGATTTTTTCAACCCTTGATTATGGACGAAATATTTGAACTCCCCGTACACTTTAACAACAAAGACATCCTGCTTCCCGCGAAATTACAAACCTGGGCATATGGTCACAGGATCCTGGTCGAAGTAAATAAACAAACCTTCGTCTTTGAACCGGACGAAGAAAGAAATTACAGAGCGGGCAGGAGTACTCCAGGTAACAACGATGATATGGACATGGCATTAATAGAGGCGATTGCTGAGTCCGTTGAAAATCTTTTTAAATAATCTGAAAACCTGGATTTAGCCAGCTTTACAGGAAATAAATGTTACTCAAGACTATTCATAGATCACCCGGATATTGGAGCAACAACCGCATACTACTAAACAGCATGATATTAGACGGACGGCTCAACCCTCCATACCAAGATAATGAAGCACCATTTTTTTTAGTTCATTAAGATTGAAAGGTTTCATTATCATATCATCTGCACCTGCATCACCAGCAAGTTCCGCAATGCGGAAGTTCGCAGACATCATAATAACCGGGATCAGCCTCGTTCTCTCTTGCGACTTAAGATGCTTACAAACATTGATTCCGTCAATGCCTGGAAGTTGCTTATCAAGTATAAAAAGATCTGGAGAAGAATAATGCCCTTCAATAATAATCTCACCATTATCAAAGCAGGTAAGATCTATATGCAGCGGCTTAAATGCAAGTAGAAGAATATCACAGATAGCCGGATCATCTTCAACCACGATCACTCGTTTCATAAAACTCGTTTTTATTAGGATAATGAAAATGCAAATATAGCTCTCGGCAGTGGATTTTGAGTAGTCGTTCATTGTGACTGTCAATGACTTACAACATCGCCGACCATTTATCAGGAAGTTCCAACTGTCCTCCTTTGCTCAAAATATTTTTACAATACTTATCTTCCGAGATCTCACCGATCCCGCGCAAAATAATTATGAATAAAAGACTTTCTTGATTCTTGCAGTTGAGTAAAGTTTGCCATTATTCAGCGGTAATGACAGGAATGTATTACAAAACTATTTTTCCCAGTCCCTTGTTCGAGACGCTACTCTTTACCTTATACCCTGAAGGCGTTGGCCGATTTTTGTAGTACGCAAATTACCAAGACTGAAACTCAAGACCGGGCAGGGCCAAAACTTTTAAACTTATTCAAGAGAATGCAAGAATATCTGTCACGCAACTAATTTAAATGCGCACTCAAATCCTTACCGGTCAAAATCCTGGAATTAGTAGTGTAAGAAATATCTGTTTTGCCGTTCACGGTCTGCCGCACGAGGTATATGCCTGTAGGCAGGAGTTCCAGGTTCTGTTGGCAAGTCTGTAGATAAACGTTTTGATACGGACAATACATGACATAAATGTTGGCAGTAGGTATTAATCCGAGTTTGCGAATAATTGAGGGCAGAAACATGCCTGCAGATTACAAAACAGTTTCAATTCCTGCTTCCCGTTTAACAATATTGTTACAATGATTTATCATTTACTAATTGGCAGTTGCATCGTCCAATTTTTATTTCACAAGTTGCCGCATGTAGGAAAGGCTTGCGGTATTCAAGCATCCTTTACTTCCGAAAACTATAAATAGTTTAGTGTGGCTATCAAGCAAGCTGTCAATAGCATACAACAAAAAATGACTTATTTGCCTGGAAGTCCTACCGGTTGCCTGAGATGTTCCGCCGTTATGAAAATGAGAAACCGTGACGTAACACTTTATTACGATTCACCTGTAAAATTTGCTTCACACAGTTATCAGTACTAGATAATGTTACTACATTATTTTTTCCTCAATCAGTTTTCCGATATCTTTAGCTTCCTGGCAAGTGATTTGACCTGCGTAGGTCCACAGGAGATCCATGGCTGTATCAATTTCGAAACTTAATTCTGTTTCTCTGCCACCGGGAAAAATTACCCTGAACTTAATCTGATCCTCTGTACTAACAGTTACCTGACTGTTTTTATATGATAAAACGAATGTATTGACTGATGACGAAACTTTCCTCACGATGCAAATTTTAGCGGGGCCAAAGCTCGATTTTTAGCGTGAACAAAAAATTGATAAAAATCACTTAAGTAAATTATATCCCGCAATTATTTGCACCGAATGTTTAAAGAAACTTATGCATCGGTCTGTAAACATTATCTACTTTTATTTACCCGTCACGCCAATTGCTTATTCAGCATAGTATTACCAATACTGAACCGCATAGCGTCTTAATTCAATTTTGTCAGTCTGAATATTGCTCCATTGGTCAGCACTTTGATTCATGGGGCTAAATCGTTCCAGATGGGAAACAATTTCCAGTAAAGATTGGGCTATGTCCATTTCTTTCACATTTTTCTGCTGCAGTTGCTTCACAAAACGACTACAGATGTTCTTCACTTCCCGTTGAGTTGTAGCATCTGATATCTCCGCAACGATATCATTTTCTTTTTTTTCTCTTGAGCCTTTCATTGCGGCTATGTGCGTTTTGAATATTTTATATCAAAAATTGGTGAGTCGTTTAGCTGAATATCAATGATTTTATCGACGTTAATAAAAACAGGAAGGGAAATATTCAGAAGAATCTTCCTTTACACTGTTCCGATTTCAGTAGGTGCGAATAATAATAAATGTATATATAAAACATAGGTTACCCTGTTATGCCGCGCGGCAATATTCACTCATATCTTAACCCAAAACTTCAGTAAATCTCCAACTGCCGATCCGGTATTATAAAAATCATGGGGTATCTCTTCTTCCATACTATGGAAAGTGGCAAGTCTTGTTCCTGTACGACATTGCTCCAACTGCCGGCATAAGTACCGCGTGTAGTAATGATATAATTCAGCAGAATAGTCTATGCTATCGTCTATTCTTTCTGTATCTACCATGTTTTCAAAAAATGCGTTGTAGAAATAGAAATGATCAAAATCAATGAACGATAATTGTGTAAAATTGCCGTGAATAAAAGTTACGTTTGTAAAACCAAGCGTACTTCTTACACCTTCTGCACACTCAACAAGATTTTTGCGTTGTTCCACTCCATAATAATGCGCTTCTGGTTTGAAATAGGCCGCATTTAAACAAAACTTTCCCACTCCGCTACCAATATCAAGAATGCTCACATTCTCTCCGGTAACAAGAAAACCGGCTGCTGCCCTTGATACGTCCATGGGAGTCCAATGTCGGCGGGCGAGCATTTTCATTTCAAGAGGATATAGTTCATTGAAACTGCTGTCAGAACTGAACCATTTGCTTCCCTTGGAACTTTTTCTTATAGAAAACATGTAAAAGATATTATTTTAGGGCCTGGATAAATAACAAATCAAAGGTAGCAATCCATTGTGCAGCTTAAAGTGAGCTTTATCACTATTGCACTTAAATAGCAATTCTAGTAAAATATTATACAGCCATATGAGTATAAAAGGAATTTTTCCCATCGATAAGTGGAATTTTAAAAGTGAATCAGTGCTGGCAAACCTACCTGAGAAGGAATATGAAATTCTAACTTTTGGAAATACAGAAAGGAACTATAAAAAAGGTGAAATCATTTTTAAGGAAGGACAATTTGCCAATGGTATTTTTTTTATTAATTCCGGAAAAGTAAAAAAATATAAATTGGATCCTGATCGAAAAGAATACATTATATATGTAGCCAATACCGGCGAATTAATAGGTTACCATACTATACTGTCGGAAGATCATTATCCCGATTCCGCCGCAGCTTTAGAAGAGAGTAATATTATGTTTATTCCAAGGAATAGTTTTCTGGAGGCCTTGCAAGAATCTGATACACTTAATAAACGATTACTCAAAACGCTAAGCCACGAATTTGCTGTGCTTTCCAACAGCCTGTCGCTTTTCGCTCAAAAATCTGTCAGGGAGCGGCTCGCCCTTCAATTGATTGTGATCCGCGAAAAATATAAAGTGAACTTTGAGCCCGGTATGTCAGTGGAAATTGACATGAGCAGGGAGGACCTGGCAAGTCTCGTAGGCACTGCAAGAGAAAATGTTGTACGCTTTCTGTCAGAATTTAAATCAAAAGGAATTATTGAAACAAAAGGAAGAAAGATATTAGTCCTCAATATTGGAAGACTGATTGAGATAGCCAATTATAAGTAATAGCCGGTAAACTCTACTAAAATTTTTTCTTATTTGCTTTTATTCTCAAGATTTGATCTTCTATCAGTACTTTCAGCATTCTTATCAACAAAAGAATTCTGTATTTTATATGGGCATAAACCAATCCTATTACCAATACAACTCCTGCAAAAATGAGAATATAAAGTCCATATGTTGAATAAGAAACGCCCCCAATTATACCACCACTAAAAAAGAAACATATTATTGTCAAGCGGAGTTTAATGGACGAAATAAGCTGTGATTGCTGTTCCTTTTTTTTGTAAAAAAACAACTGGGAAACTTCAATTCCAAGATCTGTAAAAAGTCCCGTAAGATGGGTAGTTCTCACCCTGGCGCTCGAAATAGTCGTCACCAATGAATTTTGCAAACCCATAGAAAAAAGTAAACTAAATGCTATTGTATCCGGGCTTTTTACAATGAGATGACTCCCAAAAACTCCAATGGCAAATAAAATCAGGCATTCTATAGAAGCTGGCACGGCATAAATGTAACGATCATCTTTTCTGGAGATCAGAGATATGATCAAGCTCGATACAAAAGAACCAAAGAAAAAAAAGAAAATATAAAGAAAGTAGATGAAGCCGTTCCAAAAATTAAGCTTAAACACTTCATCGATAAAATACGCGAAATGTCCTGTTACATTTGTCGTTAAACGTTGTACCGCCAGGAAACCAGCCACATTTACAATCCCTGCTACAAAAGATAATAACGAAGCAATACGGAGATTGTGAGCTAAAGTTCTTGTCTTTCCGCTATGTCTGAACATGAAATGATCGTTGGCTTATTGCTGAATGCAACAAAGGTATGTCTTCGTGTCTCTGTCAAAAGTTGATAAAAATCACTTTTAAAATATTTACGCTCTCAATTGCCAGCCTGTTTTAAAAACAACCTGTAATGGTTAAATAACTTTATGGATAAAGATATAAAAACATTCCAGGAATTATTCCCCGAGTTTCAACCAAAGCTTATGCGTTAACTGTATAATAAGGGAGAGATAAAAAAAGTGTAAGGAAGTTGGAATATAATACGCACAGCACAGAACATTCCCGCTTCGACGAACTAATTAACACTATCAACAATATTGCTTTTCCAAAATGTATGGACGGCTCGTTTCACTCTCGTGTAAACACCAGTTAATTTTAAAGAATAATAAAACCCATATGTCCCTTATTGAAATTGTACAGCGTTTAGGTAATCAAGGTAAGTTATTTCCTGGCTGATGAAAAAACTTTTGGACAAGGGCATAAGCCGGAAACCACCTGTATTTTGTTAACTGCTCATTCGTTTCCGCCACTTACTCATCACCATTAATGATTCCAAATTGATCGCTGTACAGATACGGCTTTTAAGCATATCCAAGGGCGCTAATAAATCAGCAATGGCTCCCCTTGCAGTTAGTAAAATACAATCCTTGATAGGTTGGAATAAGCGTATCAAACTACAGCGGATTCTGAGCTCAGAGAATAAAACAGCAAATGCAGCGGGAAGATATATCCATTTGCCGACATTCAGATGGAACTGCACTACTAAACGTTGTGTCAAATTTATTTTGGGGAACTGGTCTTTGCAGATTACTCCTATATGATTCGGCATCGTATTGGCCAACGGGGCCAAGACAGGCGTTTAAGCTCCTTTTAAGGTTGTTTAAGCCAAATTGCATGTGCAAATGAAAAACAATTGTAGCGAAAATGACTTTAACCGAATTCAGTCGCCAAACAAATGAGGAACAATCCAAACATTTAATAAAGTATGGGGTATTTCTTGCGGAGCGGCGCTGCGGCCCAAGCCGTATTTATTTGTATGCTTTGTCCTCTATCTATATTGAATTGTTTCAGGAGCTTAACGAGCTGAAGTACTCACCCATCAGAATTCTGAGAGCTTTTGAGGATCCGGCTGATCTGGAAGGATATCTTCAGGCTATCGATATATCAAATGTAGTAGTTGCCTCCTGAGTAACCACACGCAAATAGACCCCTACGCTAAGGGGAGTTTCACTTCGAATGTGTTAATGGAGCCATTTAATGGAAAATACAAAACACTGCCATTATGCAGCGAGATAATTTTGTGGACTAAAACCAGCCCTAGTCCGAACCCGCGAATTCCCTGACTGTTCTCTCCCCTGAAAAAAAGTTGGAACAGGTATTCATTTTCAGTTTCGGTGATCACCTTACCATTGTTTTCAATAATGATCTGAACGAAATGGCTCTTATTACCGATTTTCACTTTGGCTTTACCGTCATTGCTGTATTGAACGGCATTTTGCATCAGATTCATCAGGGCTGATTTGATCAGGCGCGCATTTACTGCAACGGTTAAATTGTCTTCATCTTCGGTTTGTTCATATTCAATGGAAAAAAGAAAATAAGGATAAATATTTTTCAATTCATCGGCAACATCAAAAATCAATTCATCAATTCTAATGGTATCATGTTTCAATATATCTCCCGTCTCCTCTTTGGCAATTTCCAACAGTGAATTGATGATCTCACTTAATGATTTGGTATCCTCTTTCTGAATCCGTAATAAAGCCTGCAGCTTGTCGGGATTTGTTTCCACTTCTATCCGTTCAAAATTGGAAACAAGTACGGCAATAGGAGTTTTTAGTTCATGGGAAATATGGTGAATCGCATGTTTTTGAAAAGAATATACTTCAGTCATACGTTTCATCAGTTTATTGAATTGCAGTGCGAGTGTATGCAGTTCGTCCTGGCTTACAGGTACAGTGATGGGGGTATACGCATGCTCAAAATCATAACTGCCAATTCGTTTGGTGATAGAAACCAGGGGCTGGGTAATCTTTTTGGATAGACCGAGTGAAACCAGGATAATAATAACAGATATACTGATAAAAGTAGCAAGCAATATATACTGTAAATAACGAAGCTTTGAATATCCGAAAGTGTCGTAAGCTTTGCTAATACCGTAGTAGATCTTTCCATTTGATTCAATATAAATGCCCACTATATCATACAAACCGTCTTTGCTCTCTACCCATTTATTATCAGCACTGAGTTTACCGAGCAATTGTTTGGAGGAAGGGATGGGCGTATCATCTATACTTGAATAAATTAATTCTTTATTGCCGTTGAACAGGAGGAGCTTTTCATCGAACAGGTCATTGATATTGAATTGATCGATTTCATCCACCAGTTCACTATCTGTATGTTTTATTTTCGCCAGCAGTCTTAGTGTAGCAGTAATTTTATCCCTTTGCCTCATCTGAAACTCGTCCTCTCTGTTGCGTGAGAAAAGGAAATAGATGAGGATGAATGCCACTGCCGTCAAAAAGAGGGTAGACAGCGAAAAGTATATGGTTATTTTATTTTTTAGCTTCATGCCGACTCATCAAAATAGTAACCATATCCAACTCTTGTTTTAATGCTTTGACGTTCAAACGGCTTGTCTATTTTATTACGAAGGAAATTAATATACACTTCGATGGTATTAGTGTTGGCATCAAAATGCCTACCCCAGATTTCTTTAATCAGTTGTTTTTTTGACACCAGCTCCCCTTTGTTTGCAATCAGCCTGACCAGTATCTCATACTCCCTTGGTGTGAGTATAATTTCACAACCTTGTCGCATTACTTTTTTCGCCGCCTGATGAATAACGATGTCTCCCGCTGCAATAGTGTTGTTCGGACTATTAGCAGCAGCATTTCGTTTGGAGACCGCGTTTATCCGCAACAACAGTTCTTTCATATAGAAAGGCTTTGTCAAATAATCGTCTGCCCCGCAATCAAATCCTTGTACCTTATCATCTAACTCGCCAAATGCCGTGAGCATAATCACTGGCGTAACAACATCATATTGACGGAAATCCCTACAAAGATCAAATCCTTTTTTACCGGGCAGATCAATATCCATGATGATGCAGTCGAAGCTTTTTTTCTTTAAGAGGCGTTCGGCCTGGAAACCATCATATACTGAAGTGGTATGAAGTGCTTCCGACTCCAGCATCTCACTGATATTTTTGTTCAATCGTTGATCGTCTTCAATCAGCAGTATATTCATGTTGCAAATCTATGAATTCGGGCGCTTTGTCGTAGATTTTCATCCATCTGTATTGGCAGAAAAGGTCTCGTATTAGAAACGCTATTGGTCAAACCGATACTGCTTCCAAGTAGCGCTCAAGGGTATGGACCGGTGGTGGAAAAACACATTCAGCAATTTAAGAAAGAATGTTTATTATAAACTTACTCTCAAATTAAGCTCAATTTAAGGTTGATTATCCTTCATTTGCATATACAGACTGAACAGATTTATCCGGCGATATGCGGCATCTTTCGTCATTCCGTCAGCCATACAGCAATCCATACCTGAGCTTTCCGTACCCTATAGAAATACCTGAACCCTCTAAAGCAAACAGGATGAAACCCTTGCCAAAATCCAGCCATCAGCTTACTGCGCGAAATTACCGGCCTCGGCTTGAGGATACATACCATCTGTCTTCTGATCATATCCCCGAGGTTGCGGTGGTCATGCCCCTATACAACCCAGGATCAAATTGGAAAGAAACTTTTGCAGAACACGCTTCTAAACTGGAAGCAGCTATTGCTGGAAATGCAAAATTAAAGTACATCCTCGTGAACGATGGCTCGATAGTCGATCCTCCACATAAAGAGCTAAAGGAATTAACGGAGTTTATGAATAACGTATCCTATATCAGCTATGAAAAAAATCAAGGAAAAGGATATGCGCTCCGAAAAGGACTAAGCGTCTCCGATTGCCGCTATACCGTTATGACCGATATCGATTTTCCTTATGCGTGCGATAATATTACCACCATCATTGCATTGCTTTTACACGGATATGAGGTGGTTGCCGGAGTAAGAGACAAAATATATTTTAACCATCTTCCTTTCAAAAGAAAAGTTATTTCCAAATCATTCATCTCCTGTAACAAAATATTGTTTAGCCTTCCTATTCACGATACACAGGCGGGTATAAAAGGGTTGGGCCCAAAAGGTAAAGCGGCTTTCATGGAAACAAAGATCAATCGTTTCCTTGCAGACACAGAATTTATGATGTTGGTTAAGAAACAGCGGCTGTCATTCAAAAGCGTTCCTCTACGCCTTAGACCAGGTGTGGTTTTCTCAGATTTTGGGTCATCCACCATTATTGCAGAGTGCAGAAATTTTTTTCACCTTGTTAAAATGAAGTGTAAACGTAATAAATAAAAGTAGCTTTAGGCGGCGCTTTTGGAGGCTTGTTATACGTTATTCGTTTCAATATTCATTACCACGTTATATAAACATGCGGCTAAATAAAGTAGCAGAGAAAAAGCAGACCGTAGTTAAGCCGATGCAGCCTGCAGGATAATATTCTCTATTTTTTTACCAGGGTTAGTGATGTAAATTTTCTTGTTAAATCGGTGAGCGATTGTTCTACGCCCATTCTTTCTAGCGATGATGCACTAACGAAGCCATGGGCGCCTGCTTTATCGAGTATGATCCTGGCATCTTCCGGTGTGTTGATAGGACCACCAGTGAGCGCACCGTTGAAATATGTGTAAGAAAAAAAAGATTCGTTTTGGCTTTTTTTCCGGCTTCGATTATTTCAATGGTGCGCTCACTTGCCTCTTGCCTTGTACAGTTTGCACCGGTTACACCTATGGAACCTCCGACAGTTGTACCCATGTGCGCTATAATAGCATCAGCCCCTGCATCTGCCATTTGCACTGCCTCATGTGGAGTGGCTATATATACATATAGAGAGCATATCCATTTTTGTAGCAAGCCGCACCATCTCTACTTCTTTTATAAAACCCATTCCGGTTTCTTTCAGCACCTGTCTGAAATGACCATCTACAATACTATGAGTAGGGAAATTATTTACATCGGAAAAATCCATGTATTTCACCTGTAATAAATGATGCCACATACGCCTTCGTGGATCTGATCCATGCACACCACAGATCACCGGAATTTCTTCCACTACAGGTAGTACCTCAAAGGCACCCATATCCATCGCCTCCCCATTGGCATCGCCATAAGCCATTAACCCTGCAGCAGGGCCATGACCTGCCATGCGAAAACGACCGGAATTATAAATGATGATAAGATCTGCGCCACCTTTTTCAATAAACTTGGCGGTGATACCGGTGCCGGCTCCTGCCGCAATAATGGCGTTGCCTTGTTCAATCATTTTTTGCAACCGCGCTCTTACTTCCCGTTTAGTGTGGGGATTTCCTTTTCCTGTCCATGGATTGGGCACAGTCAATATTTATTTTTTAGAAGTACTTTGCGCGATGCGTTTATCAATAGCTACAACTACTCTATTTGAGTGTATGAATATAAGCCAGCAGATCGGCTATTTGTTCATCTGAAAAATTATTGAGCAACCCCTTCGGCATAAAGGATCTACCGTTAAGAAAACCTTCGCTTTTTATCATTTTCTCTTCAACAAATATTTTTGAACCGCCCATAAATGCCAGTGTAGTTCCCTTTTCATTTTTTTGAACAAAATATCCTTCGAGAGAACTGTTATCCGTTTTGGTAATGCGATAGAGTCTGAAAGCGCTTTCCACTGCCACATCAGGATTAAGAATAGCAGTGAGCAATGCTTCGTTTTCCCTGACAGCAGAACCGTCTAAAGCCGGTGCGATGCCTGGTCCCTTACTGCCTACCTTGTGGCACAACAGGCAGGTTTGAAAAAGCACTTCCCCTTTTTGAGAATTGCCTTTTTTATTTTGAGCAATGTCCATACAGTGATTCAACCGCAGTTCAAAAGCCTTTTTTTCTTCTTCGTTCAGCTTTTGTGTTTGTGCCACTATGCCTGCAGTAATACTGTTGCCTGAATAAAAATTATTCAACCGTTCGGCTGATGACAGCGTGAAATTTGTTGCATTGATGCGTTTTTTAGTATAAAGGTCTACCAGCAAAGCCGCTCCTGGAGCCGAACCAGACAGCATTCCCGTAAGCTCTTTTTTTTGTTCGTTGTTGAATTGGCTAATCCATTTCGCTAATGCCTGTTTTGCTGATCCGGTATCTGCTTTTGCTAAACTATGGAGCGCAGTCAGCCGCAGATTAAAAGGCAGTGTGTTATTTTGAGCCAGTTGTAAAAATGCATTTTTACTGCGGAAAGGATTCACTTCAAGCGCTGTTAAGGCGGGGTTGATGAGATGCCTGCTTTGCTTGCTATTAAGCATTGTCACAATCAATTCCGGAGCAATGTTAATCCTGAATCTTCCAATCGCATCCAGCGCCAGTTGTTTGTCTGCCATGCTTTCGGAATGTAATACTTTATCAGCGCAAGTTTCTAATATAGAAGACAGTTCAGGCGATTGTACTTCCTCCTGGTGCTGCAACGCCATGGTAAGATAGGTTGCTGCATGTGCAGGATTGTCGTACACAGGTTTCATCATCGCGTATATTTTTTTGTTTGAAAGCATTTTGCTCATCCAAACGAATGTAGGTTCGTCCAACTCCTGTATCCCTGAAGCCTGCCAGAGCCGGAGAAATTGTTCCTCTTTTTGTGCTGCTGGCAATGCCTGGATAGCCCATAAACGGTTCGACGTTGGATTAGAGGCCGCTTCAGAGGTTTGCAGGTAACTGTATAATTCACCTGGGTATTGCTCCAATGCCTTAAGCGCAAGATAACGTTCAAAATTCCGCTCATAAGATCCCCCGACCATATTGCCCGGCAGGAAAGGTTTGCTGGCCTTTATAAGCAATGCAATAACTGCGTCATTGGCCTTTGCGGCATATGCTATTGTCCGCAGCGCTTCTGATCTCACCATCGGGTTAGTGTCCTCAATATGTTGTTGGAGTGAACCAGCAAGCTGTTCGGCACTTAGCGAAAACGAAGCAAGCGACCGCACGGATTCTCTACGCAGATTATCTAATGGACTGCTCAATAATTTTTTCATCAACCCGGCATCATACCATGTGATACTTTCCAGGCACCAAAGCGTGTGAATCCGCGTCGCTTCATCCTGTGATGCATCGCCTGCCAGTAACATCAGTTCAGGCGCAAGACTCCTGGTTTCACTCGCCGGGCGGTCTGTTACCTGGTGCCATGCGGCACGCTTGGTCAAAAGGGATGGTGATGCCAGGTAACCCGGCAACTCGGCGGTTTTTGCCTTATACAAATCAGGGATCACAACCTGTGGCTGGCTCTTATACCTGATGCGCCAGATCCGCCCCAGTGACTTGTCTCTGTCTGGATGCGTGGTAGAAACTTCATTATGAGAAATGATTTTGTCGTACCAGTCGGCAATGTATAAACATCCGTCGGGTCCAAATTCAATATTAACCGGCCTAAAATATTTGTCCTGCGATGAAAGCAGGTCAGGCAGGTGTTCAGCCGTTACAGACCCATCCACATTGCGGTTAATTTTTACAGCATTAATCCTGTTGGTAATAGGATTGGCAAGTAAGGCTACGTCTTTCCATTCACCAGGAAAAGAACCCGACCTGTCATCTGCAAACGCAAGCCCTGATATACCGGTGCCGCCTACCCTGAATTTGTGCAACTCGGGAAACAGGGGCTGATAGCTGCGGATCCGATCATTGCCTCCACCGGGAAAACCGGTACCTGGCTCCATGGGGTTAATGGAATACCCAAGGTCGTTTGCTTCTGTACCATACCACTGCCCGTTATTACGGAGTTGAAAACCCCATATATTATTCAGCCCGGAAGTAACCAATTCGATCTTTTTTGCATCCATCGAAAAGCGGGCAATTTTGCAATAATCCATCCTCACTTTTGCATCACTTATAAGTGAAGATACTTTCCCTTTGTTCAATGCGCCATGTGCGAAATACATCCATCCACCCGGACCACGCACCAGGGAATGCGCCAGGGTATGTGTATCCGTGTATCCAAACCCGGTAAACAGGCGGATGCGTTGATCAGCCTTGCCAGCGCCGCTGGAATCTCTCAAAAGGAAAAGCTCAGAACCCTGTGCCACATAAGCACCATCTTTATATGGCATAATGCTCATGGGAATGGTGAGCCCATCTGCCCAAACGGACACCTTAGCTTTTTTGCTTTTATCATAGAGGTTAGACAGTATCAAAATTTTGTCTGTTCCTTTAGTGCGGCCCTCATACAGGTCAAGCAGTTTTTTAAAGGTGGGAATACTTCTTTGTTTTTCGGGATCGTCCATCAATGCCAGTAAATCATCCCACCCCATATTTACTATAGGGTCGAGCGGATACATGGAAGCGGTTTGTGTCCACAACCTGCCGGCATCGTCGAACGTAAGGTCTACGGGATTAATAATACCGTCCCGCTCACTTGCCACCAACTCCACTGTAAATCCTTCAGGTACGGTAAACCCTGCGAGCTCTTCTTCGGGGGTTAGTAATTTGCCTGGGAGCGCAGCCTTTTTTTCAGGAATAACGGTAACGGCTATACGAAACGGTGCAAAAAAGAAGGGAAGAAGAATGGCTATCCATAGTACTGTTGTAAGCTTGTTGTGTATCATTACCAGTTCAATATTTTAATTAGTGCTAACTGTAGTGCATTTATGTAAAGTGCAGTGGTTGCGGGTTCTGCGTATAGTAGCAACGCTATTTTTCCCGGGCTTTTAATAGTTGTAACATTTCTTCCGCAAACCGTTCTCCCAATAACAACATTCCTTCCGCATCAAAATGCGCAGTATCACCATTACCATTTCGTGGAAGATCTGTTGTTTGAATGAGTTTACTATAAGGATCGGTTGCAGAATATTCCATTTGCCGTTGTCTTGCAAGGTCTCCAAAAGCCCAGGTATTTAGATTGACCTGGCCAATAACTACAGGAAGATGTTTTATCTGAAGATCTTTGCGGATCGATTGTATGAAACCTGCAAGAAGTATGGCATAATCACCCGCCATGGTTTTGCTGATGCCTGCCTCATGTTCGCCCTGCATCCATATCAATCCCCTGATCCGGCAATGGCGGTATATCTTTTTAAGCGAATCCATTCCATTACGGATGTTGTTCATAAACTGTATATACAACTCCCCGGTCTGCTTCCCTGGTTCAGGAAAATGCCAGTTTTGTCCTTTATCATCAAAGCCTTTTAGGGAAGGAATATAATCGTGGTAATCACTGCTGCGTGCTATACCGGTGCCGCCTACCGCGTATTTGAGAATGGCAATGTCTTCTCCGGGCATTAACGTTTGTATTGTATGTGCAAAACCTATTTCAGGACCAAAGGCATTTTTATAAGGCCACCCAGGCATATTGCTTGCCCCGGTTTGAAGCGCAATCCACCGGCCGGCTACACCTTTAACAGCGTTTGTGCCGGGCCAAAACAGTACGCGTGAATGGTTGAGAAACCGCATATCAAATGAATCTTTGCCCGCTTTGTAAGTGGCGGCCTCATTAAACCCTACTGCATTGGATTGCCCCGCCAGAATAAAAATGTGAACTACCTTTTTTTTATCACCTGCATACATATTGCCTGCGACAAAGCTGTTCATTAAAAGCAATAATACTATTATGGAGATGCTCTTTTTCATGCGAAGTTGATTCATTCTATTGGCGTGCCACTTCACAGAAAAAGTGAAGCGCTCAAAACTGCTTGCTTATTTTTATATACATTTTTAATTGCCGGTCCGCACCTGCAACAAAGAGCGTTCTATCAATTTCCCGGTATCATCGGCTATATAAGCTTCCACATCACAACTTGCATCAATCTTTATTCCCTTTGCGTCATATCGCTGTAATTCTCCCGGCTTATCTTTCTGGTTGATCTTATACCTGACCAACCCTTCTTTTCCTTTATTGTACAAGATCTTTACTATAACAGGATTTTTTATGATAATGGATGGAGCATTCATCACATTCACATTTACAGGCAGCCCGTAATTACCGTTGACGGAAAATGCCAGCGGTATTTTTTTAAACCTGTTGTGATAATAGCCGGTTTCTTTTTTAGCAGCATTAAAAATACTTATCTGCAGGTTGACAGAAGAATCGAATACCAATGTTTTCGTCCACGGTGTTGATTGAGCCTGCGGTTTCTTTCCATCAGTAGTGAACGTAATGAAATAATTTTTAGGGAGGTTATTCACTATTATTTTAACCGAATCTGTAAAATTATTTTCCAGGAATTTTATTTCGTGCTCAACCGGTTTGACAACACCTTCAACCGTTATAGTTGACGAAAACATTACCTGCGCCAGTTTTGTATTAAGTATATTGCCTCGTTGCTCAAATGCATCATACGCAACTGTGCTCTTTTTATTCCATATTTTCTCCGAGAACGCAGGCATCCTCGCCAGTATTTCCGACACTTCCATATAGTCGTCCATTTCCCATGAACAGTATTGGGCTCCTATTATCCGGTTGTCATCGGGCAATTGTATGGTATGATAAGAAGGTGCGGCATCCCACCAGTTCTGCCATTTGGAAATATTCCAGTCGTTGTAGATGTAGCGGGGTCCCCAGCGGTATCCGGGCGTAATGTACAATGGCTTCCAGCTCGCATTCATAATTGTATAGCCGTTGTTCAGCAAACTGTCTGGGCGCTGGTACAAAGTTTCCCACCCAAAAATCAATATATCATTGGGAACCGTTAAATAGGGAGTTCCTTTCCCTTTAAAGCTTTCCCACGCAAGTGTTTTTTTTCCAAGCGATTTCACATAGGTATTCATTTCAAGAATATACTCCAGCAGCAAGTCGTGCACATTACTGAATCCTTTTTGCGCGATTGTTTTTCGCGTGGCTGGTAGTTTTTCAAACAAATCAAAATTGCATTCATCGGCGCCGATATGGATGTAAGGAGAGGTGTAAAAAACAGCAGCCATTTCCCTTGTCAATATTTTCACCGCTTCATGTACTTCCGGTTTGTTCAGGTCAATAACCCTCAAATCAGGATCACCAAACAACTCCGGCATGGCCCGTCGCATGGCCGTGCTGTGCCCCGGAAGGTCCATTTCGGGAACGATGACCACACCTCGCCCATAGGCATAACTTACCAGCTCCTTCAATTCCTGCTCCGCATAATGCCTGCCCGGAGTAGCCAGTGCAGGAAAAGCTTTGGATGGGAAAGTAAAGGATTGATCATCGCTGAGGTGAAGCTGCAGGTAAGGTATTTTGTAATAGCCGCAAATATCTATGATGGTGCGGATTGTAGCAGCCTCATGCCAGTTGCGTGCCACATCAAGCAGTAACCCGCGGTAAACATTGTCCGGCTGATCGGTTATACTTACCTGTGACCATAACAATACATTACTCTTTACTACAACCATTTGCAGCAACGAAGCCATTGCCCAGGTTACTGCCTGGTAGCTGCCTGCCTTAACTAATATTTTTTTTTTGATAATGATGCTGTATTCTTTTTCAGCCAATGTTTTAGTGATGGCGATTTGCATGTCTGCAGCCTGCTCTGTGCTGCTTTCTGTTACTGTAGCGAAAGACAGCCTGCTGAGATTTTCTTTGAAAGCATGTACCGCCGGTTGTATAGCACCATCATTCACCCAGTAACGTAAATGAGTAAACGAAGTTTTGTTGCCGGTTACCGTCATTTGTTTAGGTACAGGGATTACTGAAACGGATTGCGCACTTACTGAAATTGATACGCCAATATATACGACGAGTAATAAAAAAATTTTACTGCTTAACATATCCGGGAGCTTTGAATTAATTACAAAAAGCCTGGCTGCGTTTATTGCACAAGCAGCCAGGTGTAACCTTGTGCCGGGATAGTTACCGTTACAGTAGTTTCTGCGGCACTGTTTAATATATAGGTTGTAGGATTGTTTGCTTCAATACTTATCCTGGCTGTTCCGCTCAGCCCGGTATAATACAGTGGTAACCGAACTGTTCTGCTGATGGGTGCATCAAGCGGGTTATACAACATCACCAATGCTTTTTGCGGTAACCCCGGTGCCACATGCATGATGCCATCCCAATCCCTGCCGTCGGGGCGGCGCAGGTGAATGATATCCGAATTCAAGAGCTCCCTGTATTTTTTATACCAGCCGATCACCCTTTGCACCAATTTCTTTGTGCTATCGGTATCGTATAACCTCGGACCCCGGTAACAGGCCTGCACACCAGATCCGTAATACTGCATCATCAGCTGTTCATACATATCCAGGTGATCTTTCAAAGGTTCTATCGTTGCGGCACTACCACCACCGCCATATTCTGTAAGCGGCACAAATCCCCATACCATCGAAGGAATTTCATTCCATAAAGCGTCATAGGCATTCTGCCGGTTCAATACTTTCTGCCGTTCGCGCGGCAAGGTAAAATTGGGCTCACGGTAACCTATACCCGCTTTATTGGACCCGTCCAGGAAGTACCAATCGGGCGAATTGATATATACGCCTTTTGCATTTAAGTAGTGATAGATCTCTTGCTGTAATGCTATCTGTTCCCATTGCGAATCTTCCAGTCCTTTGTGACCGGCATGCTTTTTAGACGCACACACATCGCCTCCATAGGGACCATCATTTTCCCAGATATCAAAACCTGTTTTGTCAAAGAAATGCTTGATTTTGGCAAGAAATTCCATTCCCCACGCACTTGCCATGCAGGGAGATGAGCCACCGCCTACCTGCCCGGGTTTTCCTGTAAACGGGTTGATCACATCTACATCCGGACTGATACTTCTTGAAATAAATAATGCATATCCACCGATAAGAATATTTTTTGAATGTGCATAATCAGCCAGGGATTTGTATACATTTAAATTGGCAGCAGAAGTATCTTCCATATTCAGGGAACTGCCAAAACTCAGGATGGCAGCTTCGTAACCTGTTTCAGCACATTGATCGATGGATTGTTTTATCTGCTCAGGATCGGAGCCGATCAGGTGCATAAAAATAGGATTGCGGGTTACCCATGGCGCGATAGTGCGGTAAAATTTCCGCCTTGCCAATCCCCTCCGCTCCCTGTCGTAACTGTCCAGTAACAACTCATAGGTGCGGATGGAACTGAATTGACTGCCCGCCCCGAGTAAAGCGCCTACACCCTCCCTTGGATACACTTCCAGCAGACAGGGTGTTTTGTATTGTACATGCACCTGCGTGCGGTACAGGCTATCCGATTTCCAGTTAGTAGTCTGATCACTGAGGTGGATACGCATGGCATCGTTGAATGCATAATTGCTTTCTACAAATATGCCGTGCGGTACAGCCATTTTTGCACTGTCTCCTGTAACAGCTGATTCTTCTTCCGGCATAGCAAGTATTTCACTGACTACCTGGTTAATGACTACGGGTGAGCTGCTGTTGTTATCTATAGTAACGCGTTTGCATATGGTGGGAATATGATCAAATACATCATAATGCACTTTTACCACGATGCCTCTGAGGGCTGCGTCATTGTTTTTAAAACTGAACACGAGCGATTTTCCAGTTGGCAATTGTTTGCCTGTCGACCAACCGGTTGGCTTCCATGCCACGGGCTGTGGCAGTGATGTCCATTCATAGGAAATATACATAAAATCGCCTGCACGCCCTTTTAGTTCTTTTAACCAACTGGTCATGAAGTAAGCATGTTCTTTCTGACCATACAGTCCCCCTACATTGTAACTTTTACCGTTGATGGTGATCCTTGCCTCGGGACGTACAGAGCGGATCAATTGTTCCCCGGATGTGAGATTGGTATAATCAAAACACACCAGATTATCACCGGTATAAAAACTTCGTTGCATCAACCCATTGGAAATGGTGATGGTTTTCTCCTTTTTGTTTTCGCTGAATTGTGCAGGGTTGCTGGCGGGATGCACCAACCAATCGTTTTGCCGCGGATCAGGCGCCTTTTTATTTTGGGCTGATACAATACTTGCATTTCCTACAAACAAAACCACAAAAAAAGCACAAAGGCCTGTTGAAATTTTAGCCATACTGTTTGGATATTAATGAATGCTATAAGTTTGATAATGCTTACTGTCGCTGTAGTATATAAAATGCCTGCGCATACCGTTTGCCGAGTTGTATGTTTGACCAACGGTCAAAATGTACATAGTACTCATCAGGGCTTTTCAGTCCATCTGTTGCTACACACCAGGTATAGGGTAAACGAAAGGGAAGCTCCTGGAGCGTTCTTCTTACAATAGGTATTCCCGCTTTATGCGTTTCGGAACGACCGACTCCATAAAACTCAGCCAGGTCGCCACATACAAAGGCCAGCCGGCTATTGTTTAAATCTCTTCTCAAATCATTCACCAGGCTGTCTAATCTATTTTGATAAAGGGTAGCGAGCTCCGGCGTTACGGAATCACTTTCGCCCTGGTGCCATAATATGCCTTTAATAACACCATGCTTTGCCGCAAACTTTGCCCGTTTAATGGCATTGGCATAATGTGAAGTGCCTTTGTTTAGCCAGGTGATGGGCGCACCACCCCAGGCGCAGGGAATTAATCCAACCGTTACCCCAGGATGCATTTTCATGTATTCCTTTGCAAAGTCTATTCCCATTCCAAATTGAGCGGTACTTTGTAATACATGTAACGGGTGTTGCGCCGGAATCCATTTCACTTCGGCAATGCTGGTGTCTGCATCCAGGTTATGCTGCCCCGTAAGCGCCCATACGCCCGCAACAGGATCTTTATCTCCCGGTTTATAAGGGTCTGATGCTACCACGCCGCCATAACCTGCCATATTGGATTGACCCATCAGCAGAAATATGTGAAAATTCTTTTTTCCCGAAGGTGACAGATGATTATCCTGTGCGGTTCCCAGCAATACATGCCCAATAATCAACAACAATACTATACTTCGTTTAATCATTACTGTTTTACTTTTGGAAAGATATATTCATGATGGGTATACATGGTGAACGGAGTCAGGTGTATTTAACCAGGTCTCAGCATGAGACCCGGTTAAGATACTATTCCTGTTTTTCAATAATCAACCTTGAACTGTATTAAAAAAAGCCCCAATTACTATTGTTACTGCAAGGGATCAAATGTGCCATCGTTCCAGCCCTGCGTTTGATCAAAATTATTACTGCGATCGAGTACTCCCAGCGGGATACCGTAGAAATAATAATTGTCCTTTACATCTATATCCCGTGTATCAACCGTTACTACTTCGGAGGTAAACCGGTTCCAGACAACGTTGATATCATCGTACCCTGTGGGACCTGTCTCCCCGGTTTTCAACGTATAACGCAACCCTTTCCTGCGCTGCATACTGTTTAAAATATCCAGTTTGCGCCAGCGCCTGAGATCCCACCAGCGTTTGTCTTCAAATGCAAACTCCACAAAACGTTCATTCATGTATACTGTTCTGATCTCATCTTTACTGGCTGCCGTAATACCATAATGCGCATCATCGCCGGGTAATATTTTAGCCCGGTTTCTTATTTGGTACAAAACATCCAGCGCTTCATCCGTTTTATTGATCTCATTGGCCGCCTCACCAAAATTCATTAATACTTCCGCGAAGCGGATTTCAATCCAGTCTACCGCCGCATAGTTGACGGTTTGTTGTGTGATAGCCTTATCCAATCCTTTCTGACGGTAAAAACTCGTAGGCGTTCCTAACGGACCGATCACATTTCCGCTTGGACCCCAGTAGGTCCACAGATACGTATTAAGATCAACCATATCCTTCAATCCCATATCGGATCCATTGTATCCAATGGACGCATAAAAGCGGTCATCTCTGTTTTTAAATAAAGTGTCATATGACATAGTATTGGGATCGAATACGGAACCGTCTTTCATAGGAAAAGCGTTCACCAGTTTCAACGAAGGAATGTCCTGGTTAGCCGCATCTTTTGAATAGAGTATCGGGCGTATCCCTGCCTGCGAATAAGTAGCACCCGGGTTGGTATATCTTCTTACCATGATCACTTCCTTATTCAACTCCTGTTGCCAGATGCCACCAAAATCCTCATACAACCCTTTACCCTTTCCGGTAAGATATTGCAATGCCTCTTTATTGGCATCATATGCTGCCTGCCAGCGGGAAGCATCGCCTGATGGTGTAAACTGCGGGCTTGCATAGTATAATAACACCCTGCCTTTATAAGCCATGGCTGCACCTTTATCGATGCGGCCTTCTTCACCAGTCCATGCATCAGGGAGTACCGCAATGGCATCGTCCAGGTCTTTTACGATCTGTGCTATACATTCAGAAGTTTTGCTCCGGGGCACAAATAATTGTTCTTTATCGGAAACGTCCTGGGATGTCAACACCAGGGGTACACCGCCATAGGCCTTTACCATCATAAAATAGGCCCACGCTCTCCAGAATAACACCTGCCCTATTAATTTGTTTTTGTCTGCATCGGCAATTGAAGAGGTGGCAAGATTTTCGAGTGCCATATTTATTTTCCGTATGGTGGCATAAGGAAAATAGCTGTAGGTGTCAATAGTGGCTACTCCTGCCAGGAAATTGCGCATCTCTCCATTATCGGTGCATTCATCGTTGCCTCCCCCTTCGTTGGTGGGCATGCCACTCATCAGGTCGCCGTAAATATTATTTACATATGCTGTTGATAATGCCAGGTTGTTCCATACATCGTTGGGATTGATCGAACGCAGGTCTTTTTTATCGAGGATCTTTTCACAGCTCGTGAAACAACTACACAGGCTGATGACCGAAAAAATATATATGGTTTTAAAAATGTTCATACACTTGATTTGAAAGTTCAGCATTAATTACAATGTCACGTTTAATCCAAAAGTGAAGGTTTTCATATTTGGATAGCTCATTGCTGATGAAACCTCGGGATCATAGAAATTAAATTTGGAAATGAAAAAGAGGTTAGTGGCAGAAGCAATGATCCTGAGATCACGCAGGCCGGAACGCTTCATGAATTTTGAAGGGAAAGCATATCCAAGCTGCATATTTTTTAACCGGATAAAACTTGCGTCATACAACCAGAAAGAGGAAGCCACATTATCAAAATTCATCCAGTCGGGCCGCATCATCGGCATTTTAGCATTGGGGTTCTCAGGTGTCCAGTGGTCGTTCCAGATGGCATGTGGCAGAAGCGTTCCAATTAACGCTTTCCTTCCATAACCATCACTGTAATATTTTTTATGTCCTGCCAGTCCCTGGAAAAATAATTCAAGGCTTAACCCTTTCCATTCCCCTCTGAGCACCAGTCCGTAAGAGATGGGCGGCGTACTGTAGTTGTAGAGTATTTTGGTATCATACCCATCAATTTTACCATCAGGGTTACCATCGGGGCCGCTGATATCTTTATAATTCAACCTGCCAAGCTCGGGTTCAAAACCGATGATCGTGTAACCCGACGGAAGTTTATCAATATCTGCCTGCGTGCGCAAAATACCCGCTGCTTCATAGCCGCCCATTGTTCCCAGAGGCTTTCCGATAGGGTTATCCTTTGCCCTGGTGGTTATGGCAATATCCTGGGCAATGACCTTGTTGGTGGCCCATGAAAAATTTCCCTTTGCCATGAAATGGAATGAGCGACCGAAATTGGTGTTGTAGACCAGCTCCAGTTCATATCCTTTTGAATTTACTTTTCCATAGTTTTCTGAAGGCATGGACCCTCCGAAACTAACCGGCACAGACAGGATGCGGGTACCAAGTATATCGTAGGTGCGGCGCAACCAGTAATCGGCTGAGAAAGAAAATTTTTCAAGGAAATTTATGTTAGCACCGAAGTTGTATGATTTTGATTTTTCCCATGTGAGATTGGGATTGACAATACCGCCATACTGGATGCCTTTTACCTGCGCATTGCCAAAATAAAAACCACCGGCGGTAACATATCTTTCCTGCCATTGCCATCCGCCAACAGCATCACTGCCCGTCATACCAAAGGAAGCCCTCAGTTTCATGAAGTCAATCACTTTTGAGTGAAAGAAAGATTCATCTGAAATAATCCAGCCACCCGATACTGATGGGAACCACCCCCATCGCTTGTCTGGCGCAAATAAGGTTGAGCCATCTCTTCTTAACGAAGCGGTGAGAATATATTTATGTTTAAAATCATAATCAATCCTTCCGATATATGATAGACGTGCAGTTTGCGCTTCATCGCCGCCGGTATACCTGTCGAGCGCATTATCGCTGGTGGCAAAGAACTGGTCTGTAACCATTATAGGGAAATCGTAGCCTACACTGTACAGGTTATTACTTTTCTGTGTATACTGCTCATATACCACTGTGGCATTGATGTGATGTCCTTTAATCGCTTTGACATACGACACCTGCAGGTTGAGCTGCTGTTCATTATTTTTATCCCAATAATTAGACAGGTATTCCCGACCGGGGTCCTGGCTTACAGAAGTACCAATCAATGTATCACTCATGATCTTACCCGAGGAACCTGTGGTTTTGAAATTGTAGAGTTGTGTTCGTTTGGCAAATTCTTTGGTATAATTAGTAGTCAGGTTTTTACTGAAGGACACTCTTGCTGACAATCCCGGCACTGCATGTACGTTATAGTTAACTGTCATCAAAGCATCCATGCGCTGAGCATTGGTGCGGGAGTATCCGCCATTTTTGATCATTTCTATCGAATTCCCAAGCCATCCCGGGTTAACCGGCTTGCCATCAATATAGGGCGGCGTATTCCAATTAAAGTACAACAGTTTGTACCATAAACTACCAAGATCATCTGATCCTCCATCATAAGAGAAGTTATAGCGCTGCCTGGTATCATACATATTTCCCAATCCTAACGACACCGTGATATCCCTGCTCACCTTAGCCTCAATATTTCCACGCAGGTTATATTTATTGTATTTCAGTTGTTCAAGAAAACCCGTTTCGTTGTAATAAGAGCCGCCGATATAATATTTGATCCTGTCAGTGCCTCCCGAAATGCTGAGCGCATGCCGGTTGGTAAGCGGATCGCGATATACTTCATCTAACCAGTTATAGGCACCATGCTGTTTAAAATAAGCCACCTCATCATCTCCAAACCGGAGCGATGTCATATCTACCGGGTAAGCTTCATTAAAAACTTTGATCGCATCATTTACATCCATCAGTTTATTGATACGCGTAGGTTTATCAAAACTGATGGCACCGTTATAATTAATGACCGCTTTTTGTGCGCTGCCTTTTTTGGTAGTGGCAATGATTACGCCATTGGTAGAACGAACCCCGTAAATAGCAGCTGACCCTGCATCTTTTAACACGCTCACTTCATCTATTTCATTGGGATCAAGCGCATCAAAAGCTGTTTTATTGCGCACAACACCGTCAATAACGTACAACGGATCGTTCGCATTCCAGGAAGCAGTTGACCGTACTCTTACCGTGGAAGATACGCCCGGAGTACCGGTTGCCTGGCTTACATACACACCGCTTAGTCTTCCTGCCAGCAGGTTACTAAGATTGGAGGCAGGAATATTTTCTATTTCGGTAGCCTTTACCGTAGTAACGGATCCTGTAAACAATCGTTTTGCTTTATTGCCATAGCCAATTACCACAGCGGAGTCGAGACTGGTTGTAGCCGTTTTCAACACAATCCTTATTTCGCTTTTTCCTTTTACAGCAACTTCCTGCGACTGGTAGCCAACAAACGAGATGATCAACACATCCGTTTCTTCCAGCCCGTTAATCACGTATTCTCCGTTGTTATCGGTTTGCGATGTTTTATTTTTTCCTTTTACCCTGATGGTAGCCCGATCCAACGCATTCCCGTTCTCGTCAGTAATCCGCCTTTTATATCAATCAATGGGGGATCATTTTCTGATACAGGATTTTCCTTGAACACAGAGGTAGTATTCTTAAACTTGATGACCACTGAATTTTTTATAATGGCGTACGTTAGTGGTTGTGTTCTGAAGCATTCATCCAATACTTCTTCCACCGTTGCATTACTGATAGATAATGTAACGGGGCTAGACTCTTTTAAAACATCATCCGAGTAAAAGAACAAATACTCCGATTGCTTTTTTATTTCTTTAAAAACCTTCTGCAACGAAGCCTCTTTTACGTGGATGGTAATTTTTTGGGCATAGCCATGCGCATGTACCTGGAGGCATGCAGCTATCAGCAAAATTCCCGTAAGTTTCATATACAGCAGTGTTTTGAAAAGCAGCGACATCTTCCTTTGTATAGGGACGGAAGTGTCATTTGCAGGAACCAATAATTTCATAATTTTGGTTTTATTGGGTTAAACAATAAGCAGTCACACAAGGATTGATTTGTTGGGTTGACCCAAAACGAGGCCTGGAGTGTCATTACCACTTCGGGCTTTTTTTGTCAACCACTTTTCAGTAGATTATGATGTCATGATGGTTAATTTTTTAGGTGAAGAGATGATATAAAATTTTATTGTTTTGGTATTACAATCACAGTATGATCCTGGATGATAAAACTTACCTCACCCGTTTCTTCCGGTATCGCCAGCATATCCTTCAGATCTGCGGTGCGGGGAATATTGCCGGAAAAGAGTTTAGCGCATTTTCCTTTGTATTCCACTTTCACATCATACCAACGTGCCGCCTGCCGCATAATGGTTCCTATGTCGGCACTGGTAAATGAAAACTGCCCATTCTTCCACGCAACAGCTTCATCAAGATCTGCATTATTCACTACAGCGATATTGCCACTTTCTTTTACCTGCGCCTGTTGCCCGGGCTTCAGCAATGTTTTCTGCCCTTGTTTTGACAGGGCGATAGCGCCTTCCAGCAGCGTGGTTTTACCTGTTTCATCTTTATAAGCCATTACATTAAAATGAGTGCCCAGTACTTCGATTGTCATATCGTCTACGCCTACCCGAAAAGGTCTCTTCTTATCTTTCGTTACTTCAAAATACACTTCACCGGTGATTTGTACTTTTCGTTCCTTCAGATCAAATCCTACCGGATAAGTAATGGAAGATTCGGCATTCAACCAAACAGCGGTGCCATCAGGAAGCGTTACTTTATATTGTCCGCCCCGCGGAGTAGTGACTGTGTTGTAATAGGTTTCATTGCTTTTCTTATTTACTGTATCGTATACCAGTTCCCCATTTTGCTTTTTAATAATATTTGCATTCCCCTGGTTAGCCAGCAATCCATTAGCTGCGCTATCCAGTATCAATTTACTTCCATTGCTTAATGTGAGCACGGCTTTGTTACCCCCCGGTACAATGTTGGCTTTGGCAATTTGTGTACTACCGGCTGGTTGTTTTTGGTGGTATACCGCCGCATACCAATACGTGCCCAGCCCCAACAACATAATAATGGAGGCAGCAACAGCCCACCAATAATTTCTCTTATGCATGGTTATCACCTCGGGTACTTGTTGCTTCATCATCGGTTCAAGCCTTGCCAGGATACGATGACGGGCATCTTCGTCCGCCAGATGATGATTGGCTTTGTCCTCCCAGATCGCTTTTGCCAGATCCGTCCATTTTTCCTTGTTTTCGGGTTGTTGCAATGTTTCCCATAGGATTGAAAACTCTTCCTCTGAAAGTGTTCCTGCCCGGTATTTTTCAATAAGAATCGTAAGGTCTACATGGTTCATAATGTATGTTTATAGAAGCAATACGCTATAAAGACAATGGAGTGCCTTGCAGGGGGGTGCCTGGAAAAAAATATTTTTTCGACTGTGTTGTGAGTATTTAAGAATGTTGGGAAAACAAAAAAGCGATGAGCATTACAGCATGCTCTTTTAAGTACTGCCGTAAAAAGGCAATCGAACGTACAATATATCCTTTTACAGTTTCACGGGTAATATTCATCTCCCGCGCAATCTGCTCATGCGTAAATCCTTTGTCGCGACTGAGCTTAAAGGCCTTTTGCTGTTGCGGTGGCAACAGATCTATACCTTCTTTAATGCAATGGTGTAATTCATTGTATTCTGCAAGTGCATCCGACCCGGAAAGAGTTTCCGGAGCCATTTGCAGCAAGTAGTGAATGTACGCGTCTTCTGTTTTTATCCGCTTTATTCTATTGTAGGTGAGATTACGCGTTGTAACAAAAAGAAAATTTTCTGGATTTTCAATGATGTGCAAATCGTGGCGGCTCTGCCATAACTTCATAAACACTTCCTGCGTAATATCCTCTGCCATTTCCCGCACTTTAATAAGCATGAAGGCGGTACTATATACTTTGTTCCAGTAAGTATTGAACAACTGGTGAAACGTTTCACTGTTGTCTGAACTTATTTTCAGCAGGTGGGTTTGGTCAATATGGATTGATTCTGACAAAGCTCAATCTTGAAAGTAATGAGAATAATACGGGTTAATCTTTTTGAAAATTAATAAAGTTTAGAGAATCATCCATAAAAAAATTAAAAGGTGTGTGCTACAATCTGCTATAAGAAAGAAGCTATGCGGGTTT
Source organism: Agriterribacter sp. (assembly GCA_047600465.1). Taxonomy (GTDB): domain Bacteria; phylum Bacteroidota; class Bacteroidia; order Chitinophagales; family Chitinophagaceae; genus Agriterribacter. The sequence continues at coordinate 640,792 of JASGKU010000001.1, read as the reverse complement.
CAGGTAATGAAAAATCCCCTTCGGAAAGGGGATGATGTTAATATGTGTATGGTCAGTAAGTGTTTGGGAAACGTACGTCGTCTTTTTTATTGCCGCTTTGTATTCTATTACATAAAACAAACAGCGATGATTGAACAACAACTTCTGTAGATGCGTTAAGATGAAAAATTTTCAGGGGAAAAACAGGATGGTGATATCCGATCGCATTCGGCTTTTTTGTAAATAATGCGAAACGCTGAAACCATTTGTGGAAACACCCGGATAAAGTGATTCTCTAAGGTCACAATATTTTTAATATGGTTGAGCTTCATCTTCGTACCTTCGAGCAAGGACGTAAAAGCAAATGTGAAAACAGCCTTTTGTTTGCGATGAATCTGATAATATTGCCCCGGGGTACTGTAGGTATTTATTCGCAGCATCATAACACATACTTGTATATTGTTTTTACATTAGAGCGCTACAGAATAATTAGATTAATTCAGATTAAGTCCGACACTCAAACCAATCCAGGGTTTGGCCTGGTTCACCCAGACACGTCGGTTTTTATCCGTGAGATAGTCCACACCGCAGTTGATCCCGAAATTTAATTTATTGAAAGCAAAAATACCAGCCAGTCCCGCGTTGAGTGCAGCTCCGTCGTATTCGTAATCGATCCGGTTCAGCGTAAGAGATTGATCGATGCGTACGGTTCCGATGCCCAAAAAACCTCCCACACTATAGCCGTAATGAGATATTTTCCTGTTCTGCGTGTGCAGGGGTGTCTGCGTGTAAGACAATTTGTACATATCTTTTCGGAATCCCGCGTACACTGAGCCATTAAATGTTGCATTCAATTGTTGGGAAAAATCTTTGACGGCCGGCCGAAATTTAAACAGCGTGCTGAGAAAATCGATGTCGAAGGTTCGTGTCAAAAAATAATAATTCGAAAAATGGAGCGGCTTTTCATGCGGTGGGAAAAGCAGCGTAATCGATTTGACCGTATCTGCGATTTGCCTGGAGACAGAGGCAGGAAAGACCTTGATCGAATCGCCACCGGTCAAAAGATAATATTTGGCTTTCTTTTTTTTGTCCAGCCTGCTGTAGTAATAGCCATCTGAAAAATTATATTTAGAAGAATTGTTGTCCAGCACGGAGCATGAAAAAAGGCATAAACCCGTAATAGCAGCAAAGGCAAATTTCAAAGTTGTCATAATGTTATGGAGTGGTGGTTGAGTAAATTCTAAACAAATTCATTGCCACGGTTTTCAACAGTTACTCTGCATTGCCTCTTTTAACCCCCTTCCATGAACAAGGAGCCCCACCGAAGCGAGACCCCGACCCCTTTAGAATTTCAGCGCAAATGAATCACACATTGGGTGAAGAAAAAAATCTTTTTCCTAAAAACAAGTGCTGATAAATTTTCCGTCTCATATTCGCACACAATAGTTGATAGTCACATTAAAATGGGGAAATTTGTGCAAGAAAAGCCAATTGCGATTCTCGCGGTTCCATTTTTAAGAAATTTTCATTAACCCAGCATATTGTTTCTATTATCCTTTATTTCGAAATTTTAATATATGGAGTCCATCGATACAATAGTACCCGGATCATCGAAAGCGCTTAAAGAAAAACTGGCTGATGTTGGGTTTACTAAAAATTTCAAGGAGGGAGATGCTATCCTGAATGAAAACGCCTATATAAAAGTCATCCCCATCGTTACCTCAGGCAGCATTCGTGTTATGAGGACAGATGAAGACGGCAAAGAAATCCTTTTGTATTATATCAAAGCAGGCGAAAGCTGCATCATGTCCTTTCTTGGCGGAATGCACGATGACACCAGTAAGGTAAAGGCCATTGCTGAAGAGGATACCGAGATCCTTTTTATTCCCATTGATAAAGTCGTTTTGTTAATCAAAGAATTTCCGGAATGGCTGGATTATATTTTCCGCCTTTACCACAAACGTTTTGAAGAATTGTTACAAGTAGTAAATTCAATTGCATTTAAAAAGTTAGACGAAAGACTCCTGTCGTTTATCAAAGGCAAGTGCGAAATCACAAAAAGCAAAACGCTTACCATTTCGCATGAGCAGATAGCCACTGAACTTGGAACTGCAAGAGAAGTAGTCTCGCGGCTTCTAAAACAAATGGAAATGGAAGGCCTTGTAAAGCTTGGCAGAAATAAAGTTTCCGTTATGTGACCCAGGTCACTGTACAGTACTTTTCATTGTTAGAATTTTACAGCGTTAAATTAATAAACAATGAAAAAGAATATCCATGCCATAGATAGGGCAATTCGGCTGCTATTCGCCGCTCTTGTTGCTCTGCTTTATTTTACTAACAGTATACATGGAACTTTGGCTCTTGTATTGGGTGTTGTTGCCGGCATACTTGTCCTAACGGCACTTATAAACTTTTGTCCATTGTACAGCATTCTCAGAATCTCCACTAAAAAAGAAGGATCAAAATGAAACACGAAATAGAGACCCAGTGGATGGGTAAAATGCAATTCAATGCATTGGTAAATGGGCATACTATTATTATGGATGCGCCAGAGAGAGTGGGTGGCGAAGATAATGGACCTATTCCTAAACCATTTGTGCTTACGGCGCTTAGCGGATGTACAGGTATGGATGTTATAGCACTGCTTCGCAAGCAAGGAAAAGAACTCAAGGAACTGAATCTTAAAGTTAGTGGCGAAATAAGCAAGCAGCAGCCAATCGAATATGTGTCAGCAAACATTATTTACGAAATTACTGGTGACCCGCAGGATGAACAAGCGGCAAAGGAGGCTGTGTTGTACTCGCAAGAAAAGATTTGCGGTGTAAGTCATATGCTGAAAAAGATAATGCCTGTTACCTGGCAGATTACTTATAACGGAAAAGAAATTTTCAACAATAATGTATCCCCGGTTGTGTTGCTAAACTGATTGTTTTCATTTTTGATTTTATATAAAGCAGTGATAGCTATGTTTAATATATTAAAAAAAGCTTTGGGAATGGAGTCAAAAGCAGACTTGAAAAAATTGGTAGAGAATGGCGCATTGATTATTGATGTTCGGACCCAAGAAGAATATGCAACAGGTAATATAAGAGGTTCTCAAAATATTCCCTTAGGTATCCTGCAACAAAATTTGTCAAAATTCAAGAAAGATAAACCTGTCATTACATGCTGCGCTTCTGGTATGCGAAGCGCTTCAGCCAAAACCATTCTGCAATCAAATGGCTTCACGGAAGTGTATAATGGGGGTGGTTGGATGAATTTACAGAAAAAAATATCATAAGTAGCGTTAAGCAACAGATTTATCGTGCATAAACGTTGCTTAAGTATTAATATGATTTATTTATTCCGACAAGCTCATTTAGAAAAAGGAAAAATAAGTTCCTCCGGACATTTGGTTCTCGACTTTCGTTTTCATCAACCAGCAGTTAGCTAAGGCTTTTTGCCCTTTTCAACATCTGACAAATTAAAAAGCATTATGGAAGAAACAAACCAATATAAATCTATACAACTCATCGTTTGGTTTAACCGCATATTGCGATGGTCGCTTGGAGTTTTTTTTCTTAGCGTAGGCATCTTATATTACAAGCAAGGAGGTTGGCCCGCTATCCTTTTTGGAACAATATTGCTTATCACCGGATTCTTGAGACCCAAACGTTGTCTCAATGAAAGCTGTAATGCTCATAAGTAGAGATACAAGACCGCTTCATACTTGTAGCGGCAAAAAAAATTTTCAAAGCTGGTTCGGTTTGTTTTGATAGCGATCAAAAGATCGACATGTTTTGAGGATGTCATGGTATTGCCATAGATGGAACAATTACAGGTGATAAAGAAACCAGCAAATATCTCAGCAGCAATACGGCCACTATACATCCGCCATTAATGAAGTATGAAATCCTCAACTTTCTTTCCAAGTGTATCAAGAATATTGAAACGGGCGTCCTGATCTGAAATGTATGCCTTAATAATATTGTTATTTGAATTTACTATGATGGGGAATTTTATGGCGGATGTTGGCTGAATAATTTTATGGCAATACTCATGGCCGCTCAGCATCAGTTGTATTCCTGCATCATTTAATATGGGTATCCATTTTTTAAGAATTTCGTCATTACCATGCCATCCTGTTGTTGGCGGCATGTGGGATACTGCTATTTTGTATTTTGCTTTTTTAAACGTTTCAGATGCCCGACTTCCTGCAACCATTTTACCTGTTCAGTTCTGTAAGCATCCATTTGGGTAATGCCGCTGTACTCAATATCAGAATCGGCTTTATCTTCTCCACCATCTAAAACAATAAAACAGGTATTGCCCCTTATAAACATATAATATAAGTGCCCGCTAACTGTAGGGAAATAACTGGAAAAAGTAGATGCAAAAGGTCCCCGTGTTTCATGATTGCCCCGGACGTAATACATAGGGATTTCGCTGGCAAACAGTTCGGTGGCCATATCCATAACGCCGGTAAATATCTGCTCTTTATTACTAAAACTGTTGATCATATCACCATTGAAAAAAACAAAATTGCCGGTTGCAAAATTTACCTGTCCTAGGAGTTTTTTCAGTACATTGTTGCGTTCATGAATATCATTCACTATCGAAAATGCTACCGATCCCGTTTTACCCGAAGTAGTAAATATAAGTGATTCTTTACTCCACACAATTGTAGCAACGGCACTGCCATAATATAAATTTACAAAATCCTGTTTCAATACTTCCTGGCTAAAAACACGATAACGATAGCGGGTATTTGATTTTAGACTTCCTACATGTAGACAGTGAATGGTTCCCACATTCTTGAGTCCATCGGAGGTTGAAAAGAATTTTGGCCGCTCTTCTTCGTAAAAATTGCTATTATCATCCGGAGCAAGTTCCACCCAGGCAATAGCAGGCTTATTGGTAGTCCATACTATCGCTACACTTGTATCGGTCATGGACTGTAGATAGGGACCATGTGAAATTTCGATGCTCTCCTGAGCCTTGACTAAAAAAACTACCGCCAATAAACAGGGAAACAGAAACATTTGTTTTTCCATATTCATGAAGTTTACATTTCGTGTCTTTATTCGTTTGCAGTTGTGAGAAATATTTTATCAGCACCTATGCATTTTTTACGGAGCAACTAGGCTTTATCTCAAAGTGTAACCTCACCTATTATATTTACAGCATATTTACCTAAAGTATCCCACCAATGGTATACCATTTTAGACGGCGCCAGTTTAATATCATAGCGACTATCATACCTCTGCTCACCTGGATCCGGCATCCATATGCCAACCCTGTATTTTCCGGTAAGTTCCGCGGTTGCGGTTCCGCTTAAAGTATGTGTTAATACCTCATATGTTCCCTTTGCCGGATCGAAAGGCTGCCAGGTCATCGGATCAACATCTAATTTTATTTCTTTAACCACATCGCCATTGTTATTAATACAAACCAGGTACACTTCTCTGGGGTTTAGTACTGTTGAGAAACCTGTATTGGTAAGTTTTATATCGTACTGAAGTTTGCCATTTTTTGCAGCAACGGAAGAACCGGTAACATTTAGACGGTAACCCAGATGATCTCTTACAAAATCGTAAAACGATCGCTGTACCGGTAGTCCATTATCATTTTTAAAATAGTCTTCCGAAAAAAGAATGTGCAGTCTGCGTAATTTATCCGGATTCACAGCTACATTTTTCCAGGAGTTGATATTCAATTCAAAATTCTGGGTGATATCAAATGCTGAATAGTGATGATCCCGAAGAATTTGTAAAGTAGCGTCAGTGTTGATCAATTTAAACAGTCCCCACTCCGATTGTTCCGCGTAAGGGATTTCTCCACTCACAAAAAGCCCGGGGGACTCTCTTTCCACTTGTTTGTACCAGGCACTGCCGGGCACAAAATCATTACCGGGTGCATGCGAATGTTCGCCGGCCGTAAAATAATCATTAGCATAGCCAACACGTCTTTGGTATGCTGCATTTGCAAAAGTGACAGCATTCTTCAGGTCGGGATATCGTATTTCAACAAAATGTCCATCAGGTAAGGCGTCAAGCAGGGCATTGATGATGGCATTTTTAGCGTGCTGCTTTTGCTGCAAAGGACTTGTATGCCACTCGCCCCATGCGCCTATAAAACCTGCCTGCACTGCCGCTATCACTCCTATATTAGCTTTAATAACAGGCCGAAGTTGTTCTATATGGCGCAGTATCCATTGCTGAGATTCTCCTCCCGAAGTATTTAACCCGGTGTAGTTATACGCGAACCTCACTATAGCTTTATAGCCGTTGCCTTTTAATCCATCAAAAAGCATTTGAATGTGCTGTAATCCTTCAGGAGAAATATCTTTGTCTACCCACTCCGTCAGGTAAATATAAAGTTGTGTCAACGTGAGGCTATCGCTTTTACATTGGTACTGTGCTATCCGTTTATCAATAAATCCATCGGGATAAGTCTCCTTCCTGTTGAATGGATTAATTAAATTATGAGCGAAATAGCCAGCTTCAAGATGGAAACCCCTGTCTGGATTACTGAGTGGTGTAATCTCTACCAATTGTCCACCGTTATTTTGGGAAGACACTCCTGTTTGAGCCCCGCTGCTTATGACAAACAGTACCGGCAAAAAGGAAAATACAAACCTGCTTTGTTGATTTAATAAGATTTTCATTTGGTAACACTTTTTTGATTGTTTGTGCGGCGCATTCCGTTTTATAATGCTGCGTGTTTTTTAATTCAACACGTGCATAACAAAATCCTGCGAATCCATTGATTTTGTGAAGAAGAAAGAAGACCTGGTTTTTATACATCACAAATACCAACAACGCTGCAGTTAAGCAGCGTTGTTGATAAAACCAGCATTTAATGAAGAACTGGTATTAATTGTAGCCAGGGTTTTGGGTTATAACACCATTACTTTGCGATATAATAGTACGCGGTATCGGCCAGAGTAAATATTTTTGAGCGCCAATATCTCCGGAATTAAAGTTTGGATTTGCCGCTGCCGAACCGTCGTCAATAGCACGTTGAATAAACTTACCCCATCTAAGCAGATCGTCTCTTCGGTTAAATTCAAACCATAATTCAAACAACCGTTCTTTTTCAATGGCCGCCTGTACAGAAACTTTATCTGTAGCGGTAGTATTGAGCAAGCCGGCCCTGGTCCTGATCTGGTCGATCAGCGCAATAGCATCCCCGGTACGATCCACATTATTATATGCTTCTGCCAGCAGCAGCAATACATCAGCATACCGGTAGATTATAAAATCCATATCCATGTTTTGAGAACTGGCTCCGGAACGGTCTACATCAAACTTCATTGGAATAGCCCCTCCTGGTTTATCAGCCCCCTGATAAGCACTTCTACCCACCATGGTAGCGCCACCATTGAGCGTTCCTGCAGGAGTAATTTTTCCACCCGACAGAGAGGCGGCGGTATCACCGGTAAATGCATCCCGCCAGATAGTAGCTCCATTTTTTCCATTAACAGGATAATACCTCAATAACCGCAGCGTACGCTGATCATTTACCGTATCAAACTGGCGATAAGTAGACCAGGGCATGCGCCAGCCGTTCCACCCCTGGATGGCAGTTCCCTGCGGATCTTTGTAATCGCCCGGTAAGCAATAGGCAAACCACATATTATGGTATTGCCCACTGGTACCTCCGGAAGGTGAACACACAACAGGCAGGATAATTTCCGCATTTCCACCCTTGCTCTTAGGACCGAAATTGTCGTTATAATTTGCCATTAAACTAAAACCCAATGCTTTTATCGCTTCTCCATCTTCAATCGCATCGTCCCAGCGTTTTAAATTCATATACAACTTCATCCTGCACGTCAGCGCTGCTGCCTTTGAAAATTTTCCATTTTCACTTCCTGTACATTTATCAGGCAATACGGCAATAGCATCCGTTAAATCAGACACGATATAACCAACCATAACGTCTGCTGTTGGCCGGGGCAAATATGGAATCTCAGGATTGTTTACCTCTGAAGCTACCATCCTCACAGGCACAGGGCCAAAAAAACTAAACAGCATAGAATTGTAATATGCTCTAAGCCCTTTTAATTCTCCTACATACCTGCTTTTTGTAGCAGCATCGAGGCTTGCCATATTATCTATCTTGTCGATATACACGGTTATTTGTGATACCAGGCGCATAAAGTAAGCATAATTTCCACCTGCGGCTACCGAATGGTCAGGTGTTAAAAAGCTAAAGGTTCTAAAGCCTTCCCAATTCCAGTTCACGTATAATTCATCAGTGGTGGCTAACCCCTGGGGCCGCAAAAAACTCCAGTCCAACGACCATTCGGTTTCCTGGATCATACCTGTATAGCAATAATTAACCGCGGCCTGCGCTTCATCAGCATTAGAAGGAAACGATGCACCGAATGTGCCGTATGTAACATTATCCAGTACCGACTTTTTACAGGAAATAATAGCTGTTATATATAGCAAAGCAAGGCCCCCAACAAATATGCTTTGCCAGCTTTTCAAATATTTCATAATAATCATTAATTAAGTTGTTCGTGTAGTTTAAAATGTAACATTCACCCCGAGTGTATAGCTTTTGCTTAAAGGGTAATAATTGTCTTGTGAAGCTTCCGGATCCATTCCTTTAAATCTGCTTGAGGTAATGGTAAATATATTCTGGAGATCTATATAGATGCGGACCGCTGATACTTTCCGATTCAGTACCGTTTGCGTCAATGAATATCCAAGCGTGATATTTCTACATCTTAAAAAAGAACCATTTACTACAAAGTAGTCCGAGTTGTTCTGAAAAGCCGAATAAGTATTGTCTGATATTCCTGCAGGCAATGTTCCTGATGGATTCTGATAAGTCCACCGGTCTTTAACAGACTCAAAAACATTCCATCCAAATTGTCTCAACCTACCCTGCATGGATGTACTTCCCATTGATGTGGTAGGATCCCAGGCATCCCTGATAAACCCTGACAGTAAAATATTCAGGTCGAAATTCCGGTAAGCAAATGTGTTGCTTATGCCGAATATCAGTTTTGGATATCTACGATAAATAATCGTTTGATCGGCGGCAGTAATTTTACCGTCAGGCGTGCCTGTGAGCGTAGAGCCTGTATTATCAAATCCGTTTATATCTTTTACAATTATGCCACCAGGCAGCATTCCCGGCATGTGCGAAGGTTGCTTGCCCCAAACATCATTATAAAATCCGGCAGATACATAGCCATATGCAGCATCAAGAGAAGCGTCTCTTCCGGTAACCGCTACCCAGGGCGTTCCTTTTAAATTGGCCAGTGTTTGGGCATCGCGCTCCACCCAGTAACTATAATATCTCGACAAATTAATGGTGGTATTCCAGCTAAAACCACCGGCACTTTGCTGAAGAAAGTTTTTAGATGTTAAGCTTACTTCCCATCCGTTTGTTCTTGCTTTGCCTGCATTGCCCCAAACATAAGACGTTAAATTATCAGCGGGCAGCGGGATCCGCACAATCATATTCTTAACCGTCTTTGTATAAATATCTATATTACCGGAAATCCTGTTTTTAAACAATCCGAAATCCAGTCCGAGATTATATTCTCCTACAGTTTCCCAGGTAAGGTTGGGGCTTGGAGCCTGCGTTAACTTTATACCCGTATTAGGTTGATTATTTCCAAACAAAGGAGATGAACTTAACTCGTACAATGCATACGCACTACCAGGGAAAGCGCTGTTTCCTGTTTCACCATACCCTGCCCTTACTTTAAAAAATGATATGGCAGTTACCGACTTCATGAATTTTTCATCAGAAGCTATCCAGCTTGCGGAAACAGAAGGAAACTGCGCCCACTTTTTGTTCTCAGCAAAATTGGATGCCCCATCCCTGCGGTAAGATACCTGCAAAAAATATTTGCTTTCCCAATCAAAATTTGCCCTGGCAAATTCTGATAACCATGTTGTTTGCGACTGACCTGAATATACGGTTGGCGTAGTAGCCTGACCAGCACTGAGATTATAATAAGAAATGGCATCAGAAACAAACTGCTGGTTACCTGCGCCTACATTGGTGCGGTTCGTTCTTTGGTAAGAATAGCCACCGAGAACTTTTACATTGAGCTTGTTAGCAACAAAATTTTTATCGTAGCCCAGGGTGTACTCCGCCTGCAAGCTGTTGGTACCATTGGTTGCAATAGCAGCAGCTCCATTTACCGTATTACCGTACAGAAATGTTTGTGGATAATAACTATTTCGCGTGTTTTGCGCCTGATCGTAGCTAATCATTGTTTTTGCCGTTAAGCCTCTGATGAATTCCCATTGCGCATACCCGGAACTCAGAATGCGTAGCCCCTTTGTAAAATCTGTAACGGTTTGATAAGACAATGGATTCGGTGTGTTGGGATAGGAAGAATTTAAAGGATAGCTTCCATCCGCTCCACGCAATAGAAGATTGGCAGGCCAATATGTCGCGGCAGTAAATACGCCACCATTTTCATATAACCCACCTGTATTGGAATTATTCAATTTACTGTTGGAAACCAAAATGGAGCCACCAATCTTAAACCTGTCAGACAGATTCTGATCTACACTCAGCTTAACATTATATCTTTTTAAAGCAGAAGCTAACAGTACTCCTTTCTGATCAAAATAGTTCAAAGACAGGAAATAAGTTCCTCTAGCAACACCACCACTAACTGAAACATTATGCTGGTTAACATATCCCTGCCTGGTAACCGCATCTAACGCAGAAGGTAATGCGCTGGTAGTATCTATAGTTGTTTGCGAATACATAGGAGTATATGGCGTAACTGTTGAGGGATCTACCGTTCCATAGTACGGAGCTACTTTATTGTTGTAGGCCCAGAACTCCTCATTGATTAAATTCCGTTGAATCATGTAATCCTTTGTACCAAGCAGATCCCACAGTCTGTCTATTCGCTGAATGCTTACATTTCCCGAATAACGAACAGTAGGCGCTTTATTAGCACCCTTCTTTGTAGTAATCAGCACAACACCTGCGGCAGCTCTTGCTCCGTAAATGGAAGCAGCACTGGCATCCTTTAAAAAACTTATAGATTCAATGTCGTTCGGATTAATAAAATTTAAGGGAGATTGGTCAACTCCGCCAGTACCGTACCTGATAGCTGTGCCTGGCGTACCGGGGTTGTCATTGACAGGCACACCGTCAATTACATACAAAACACCTAAATTGGCATTAGAGGGGTTGTTTCTTAATTGAATCGAAACACCTGCACCTGGTTGACCTGTAGGCTGGGTAGCTAACAAGCCTGCCACTTTTCCCTGCAATGATTGTGTAACATTCGCTGAAGTATTTAAATCCAGCTCATCACCTTTAATAGTAGCCACCGCGCCGGTAACATTGCGTTTTTTTTGCGTTCCGTAGCCCACCACAACAATATCTTCTGCAATCGTTACAGCTTTCTTCAGTATTACCCTCACCGGCTTATCATGTTCAGTTGCCACTGTTATCGTTTCATAGCCGATATAGCTCACATTTATTTTTACCGGCATTTTTACATCGGCCGGTAGGGTAAGTGTAAAGTTTCCACGCTCATCTGTTGATGCACCATTTGTTAAGCCAACCACTTTCACAGATGCTCCCGCCAAAGGCAGTCCATCATCACTGGTAACATTGCCGGTTATTGTTACAGGAGGAGAAAGCATGGAAAGATGGTCACCCACACCCGCTGACACAGATGGTTCGGATAGCGACTTGTGTTTGGTATTTATAACAACTACATTATCTACAATTTTGAATGAAAATGGCTGGTTGCTGAATACTTCCGTCAATGCTTCCTCTAGCGGAGCTTTGTATAAATCGAGCGTAACGGGAACCGCTCTTTTTTTTAATTCTCCCGTATAAACGAATGTGAGCCCCGTTTGGTCTTTTATTTCCTTCATTACGTGCTCAAGCCTGGCATGATTCACTTTTAAAGTAACTGTTTGGGACATTCCTTTGGAATTCGCGTTCAGAACTCCTGCCAGAAGAAAGAAAATTGTCAATCTCATAGCGAGCCAGTTAATTTTAAAATCACGAAGAGCAATTCTGTCAAACATGCTCCTGTAATCACTAATTTGCATAGTTTTGATTTGTTTGAGTTAATTAATAGAATGTATGTATACGCTATATGCTGGTTTTGTTAAACGACTCAACATATCCAGGGAGGTGAACCGCGAATTCACCTTCCCTTCTTTGATCCGTTTAATTATTTGCAGTTACTACAATTGTTTTTTCATTGATTTCAAATTTTACCCATCCCGTTAATTCGAGTATTTTTAAGAATTTTGAAATAGATACATTTCTCGGAATTTCAGCAATAAACAATTCCTGGATTTCCTTTCCTTTATATTCAACCCTTACATTGTACCATCTTGACATTTGTTTCATCACCTGCTCTATGGAATTATCTTTGAAATAAAAATACCCGTCTTTCCATGCCACTGCCTGCTTCAGATCCGCATCATTACTGATGGTTGTACCCGATTGGCCTGAGCTTGCCTGCTGACCAGGGTTTAACGTATGTGCTGTTCCGTTATCCTTTAATTTTATAGAGCCCTCCAAAAGTGTTGTATTCAAGGAAGGCTCATCATCATAGGCATTAATATTAAAATGAGTGCCTAATACTTCTATTGAACGGATAGGTTCGTCCCCTTTTTTAACATCTACGATAAATGATTTTTTTTTCCCGGTTCCGGAATATGCAGAAGCTACTTCGAAGTAGACCTCGCCGGTGACCTCTACCTTTCTTTCATTTCCCTTAAACGCAACAGGAAACCTGATGGAGGATGCCGAATTAAGCCAAACATCTGATCCATCTGAAAGCACTAAATGATATTGACCTCCCACAGGTGTAGATAGTGTATTGTAAATAGAAGCGCTTTCATTGTCTTCACCGCCATAGGCAACACGATTGCCTGACTTGCTGATGTTTACAGATCCCTCGCTGGCCACATTCCCATTACCGGTTTCTTCCAGCACAATTTTTTTACCGTCACCCAATGTCAGGATTGCCTTATCTCCTCCGGGGGCGATATCCTTCTTTGATTGATGAATATCTTTTTGGGCTATTTCACCAGCAGGAATGGTTTTGTTTTGCAGCAACACAAATACAATACTGCTTATTACGATAATAATAATCGCAGCGGCGGCGGATGCCCGATACCAAAAACGATTAGTGCTATGTGATTGCTCACGTTCGTCGGCTTCGATGCTTTGCATAATAGCCTCGAAGTTTTTGCTCAGCTTCTGCTTTAATTCCGGATCTGTACCAGACTGGTGATGCTGTTCTAATATTTGCCAAATGGCTTTTTTCTGATCTGTATACGTTCCCGTAGTAGCCAACCAGTCCTCCACCATCTGTTCTTCTTCCGGTGTACACTTCTTTTCGATATATCTCCTAAAAAGTACCTCCCAGTTTTGCAGCATGACGTCAGTTGTTTTACTTCATGACGTTAGTTATCAAAAAAATATTTGCTCTCTTTTAAATTTTTTTTAAAGCATACATGCTGCCGGAAATAAGCAGGTTACAGGTAGTACAAGGCGAGGCCTGTTTGAGGGAGTTTAAAAAGATGGGAAATACCTTCAGATAATAATTACATACCCAAGAGCATGATAATCATGTAAAAAAGTATCATTTCCGGGTGAGAGAGAATGAACTCACGGACGAACCGCTTGGCCTTTACCATATGATCATTGATGGTAGCGGTAGATATACCAAGCAGCCTGCTGACTTCAGCATAGGATTTACCCTTTATTTTACACAGATAAAAAACAATTCTTCTTTGAGCAGGTAAATCTCCCATAGCCTTATAAAGCATATCCGGTTCAGGGTAAACAGACGTGTGCTCCTCATTAACCGTCTCGGTTTGAGAAAATTCAGTTATATGCGCATACATGATCTTTTCTCTTTTTAGCTTTCTGTAAAAATCATGTACTTTATTTTCGGCAATGCGGAAAAGATAAGATTTGAGGCTTTGATGTATTAAGATAGTCGCTCTTTTTTGCCAGAGCAGTAGAAATATATCCTGGAGTACTTCTTCGGCTTCAGACTCGTGCTTCAAAAGACGCCGCAAATTCAGAAATAATCCCTCACTATACAATTCATAAATATGTGCAAAAGCTGCTTTGTCTCCGGCTTTGACCCTTTGTAGTAATTCCTGTTCATTGCAGCACTCATTTTCCATCTGATTACAGAAGCAGTTAAGTTGGTTTAATATTCTGAAATCAAATTTGGATATTTTTTAGATCATTGGAAAAAAAAATCACGCAATCGTTTGAGCAAAGATCTTTCACCGTAAAGATTCCGCCAATGTCCTCTACTGGTCTTTCAAACGATAAACATGTGGTATAACTAAATAGTCCCTATGATTTTTCAAAAAGGATTTCTGACAATATCAAACGGTATAAACCTTCTTTCACACCTACATTTCTTTACATATTATTTTGTTGTTCTGCTCCCACACACATAATATTGAATTGTTGTCCAAATTGACCATTTTTAAAAAACTTCCATTACCCACAATGTTGGTTTTCTTATCTTTCATTGTAATAACCTTAAGTGTATCCCTGGTTTCAAAAGCAATTGCTTGTTCATCACCCACCGCTGAAATAGTACTACTCCTACCCTGTCCGATATATACTTCTGGCAGCCCCGGTTCACAATAGTAAATATTGCCCTTGCATTGCCAGGTAGTTTTAATTTTTGCAGAAGAACTAATTGCAATCCCTCCCCCATCCATTGGGCATCCGTTCAGCTTCCACGTGTCTATTCCTAATTTTTCTGCTGTCGAAAAAGATGCACCACGGTTGTGTGATTTGATCACATGTAAATCTCTTGAGCCTTTTAACCAATTGCGAAACATAATAGCAACCAGACTTCCATTAACAGCAATAGTGGGTTTGCAGCATTCACAAACATGTCCATCGGGGGATCGGTACACCAACCGATTCTTTGACCAACGATCAGCTTTCGCCAACAAATCCGCGAAATAAATCTGGTTGTGTTTGCCCGTGCGGATATCCAGCCACACAGCATAAAAATGATCGCTATTGTCTGCTGTTAAACCCATGAGTCCTTCAGGGGCAGACCCCTTAAGGTCGTTTACAATACCCATGCTTGTCCATTTGTTGGATGCATGATCCAGCCTGAAGCAATGTATATCTCCTGATTTGTCTATGGCTGTAATAACAGAGTGATTTGTTGAGCTGGCTAATTGAGGACCGCGTGACATTCCAAGATGCATCAAAGGCACTGTACCTACCAGCACGGGACCTGAAAAGCTAATACCTTTATCAACGGAAGTACTACAGAAGATTTTATCCCCCTGCCCATATACAATCCTTATTACCCCTTTCGCATCTTTACTTACCTGGGGCTGGTTTCCAGGAGCAATGGTAACTTCATCACGAATTGCCGACTGAGATTGAGCAGTCAGAAATATAACTGCTGATAGAAAATGCAATAGAATATTTTTCATATTGCAAGTTATGATAAACAATTATTGAAGTAGTATTGCCGCATCAAACGGAATCCTTTTGATGTCTTAGGTACTGAGATTATTTTTGCTCCGTTACATAGAACTCAATATTATACTCGGTCTCGCCCAGGTATCCATATTTGCCAAAAACTACCATCTTGGTTTCTTCATCGTCATCATCTATATGGCGATTATTCAGCAATAATTTTTTACCGGTATAAACAAGCTTAACGGTATATTTTCCAATAGGTACATCTTTTACCATAAAGATTCCTCCAATGTCTTCCACCGGTCTTTCAAAGGAGGAAAAAGGAGTTCCATCAATGTAATTGGCTTCCCCGGGAAAGGGCGTAAATAATAATATCACCTTTGTCATATCTACATCTCCACCAAAGGGATATAGGTCAACATGCGCACCATAATAATCAACACTACCCGCCCGTGAACCTGTAAGCTTCCATATAAAATTTCGTACAGCTCCACTTGCTTTAGTAAAAACGTCGTTTTTATCCGGCTCGAGGTCAAACTTATAGGTCTGCCCATAAGCAGTTTTTATTAGCTGCGCCTTGGCCGTCCAGTCTCCCGCCGGATCATCGGGCAGCGACACCCGGTATGTCCCATCATTATCACTGGAGGAGAAAAGATAGCTGCTATTCCAGACGGTATGTTCAATGGTTATACGGGCCTCTTTGACCGGCAGATTTTTAACATCGGTGACTCGACCGCTCACGACACCCTTTGTCACCACGGTGCCTGACGGTATACCGTTATCATTGTTTTGTTTGCTACAGGCTGCTAAACCTGCGCTGAACATGATTGTAATAACTATGTTCAATATTTTATTTTTCATTTTGCGATGCTTTTAATGATTTGTTCAGTGGCGGTTGTCAGGCTACTTTTGAGAGATCTGTATTGTGTCCGGCTATAATAGATGACTCATCAGGCATAATGATCTGCGTTTTTAGAACATACCGGAAGAACCAGGCGACAACCAATGCGGCAGGCGTACTGATGGATAGCCAGGTGCAGATATCTCTGGCAATGCCGTGCATATTCTTATAGTAAAGCAAATAAGCACCCAACCCTATCACAATACCGCATACTGCCGCAAGCAAATAACCCAATATGCATTGCAGTATCCATTTTCCGGGAGCTTTAGTAAGGGATTTTAGTTCTATGGCATTGATTACCCCGATTGAGAGGAACATAAACAATATATCAAAAGGAACGAATAAGGTATAATAGCCAAGCCAGAAGACCCATGGTGCCGTGAATAAAAAAGGCCATATACCTGCGAAGGATCTCCTTTTTTTTACCATCTTAAATGTTTTGTTCTGCATTCCTACAAGAAAGAAAACAAAAACAAATAAAGAAATGGTGTGCATGATAAACTGCGCAGTTGTCAATATTTTATCATGATCGCCGGTAAGTCCGTGAGCAATAAGAGGATGCAGCAGGCCTAAGCCGCCACAATAAATGATCAGGGTGCCTGTAACCCATTTTTTTAAAAAGAGCGCTTTAATCGGTATCATATATTTTTTGATTTGGAATACAAAGCACCTCCATTTGCTCCTGGAAAAAAGGTATACTTTATGCCTCAAATGATATATTTTGCGACATGGCTTTACAGGGTACGGTTATACGCACCATTTTTCAAACGGCTACTTCATTTGGCGCCGCTTTTGACACACTATGCCAAATGTCTGACATCAGACCTGAAGAAATAAGCGATTCAGAAAACATGGTTGAATGGGAAAAAGCTGCCCTCATTTGGGTGCCCTTATTAAAGATGTCTGGTGATCCAATCATTGGTTTACATGTGGGGATGGGCGTAGAAAAGTTGCTTCATGGAATGGTTGGGTTTTTGATCCAAAGCAGTAAAAACATCGATCAGGCACTTCAGATACTATGCACACACGGGCAAATGGTATCACCAATGGTAGCATATAAATATACCGTAGATGATGTAGCTATACTTGAGGTAACCCAAAACAAAATGTGGTTGATGAAACATCCTGAGCCGGCAAGACATGCCAATGATTTTCTCTTTGCGGCAACTATCAATACCTTTCGTGCGCTGACAGGACAGCGCATTGTTCCCTTAAGAATTGAACTGGCGTACGAAATGCGCGAAATCTCTGAATACAGAAAATTCTTTGGCTGCGAAGTACATTTCAATAAAGAAGTCAACCGGATTATAGCAAGTAAAGAAAGTGTATCGATGGCTATACTCACCAGCGATCAATCAATGTTTCAGTTGTTTAATACCATTGTAGCCGATAAACAGGCGCTGTTGGCTAATAACAGTATTGTAGAAAATTTAAAACAGGTATTATTCATGCAGTTTAAAGGAAGAATACCTACTATTGAAGAAGCAGCTACCGCATTAAATACCACGCCACGCAATCTGCAACGCAAACTACAGCAGGAAAAAACTACCTTTCGCGATATTGCAGGAGCGGTAAGAAAAGAAATCGCATTGCAGCTAATGCAAAATCCCGCTATAAAAATAGCTGAGGTTTCCGACATCCTAGGTTATTCAGACCTCACTGCATTTAGAAAAGCTTTTAAATCCTGGACAAGTTCAACGCCACGGGCACTCAGGAAAGGATAGCTCATGTACATAAAGCCAACATACAAACCGGTTCGGAGACTTTAATCCACACAACTCCATTAGTAAGATCAGCGAAAGACTATCACACGAAAATGTTACACGCAATCCTGAAGGTTTCTTTTGACACATAAGTTTGAAACGATAATAAAATACAATTTTATCATAGATAGCTCATCATACTGTTACGCGAACCGTAAAATATATCCGTTTATCCTTCTTTTGTTTCCAAATACTACCTTACAAAACTTTTAATTTTGCAGTATAATAATGAAAACGAAAATACTCAACATATCAGAGTTTGCCCGTTACCTGAATGTTGACGGACTCAAGAGTGATGACATGCATATTGTGAATTTCGAAGGCAAAAAGGATGTACGGTTGAAGTCTGACCCTGTTGCTATTGATTTTTACATGCTGGCCATTAAGCCTCCGATTAATGACAAGCTAAACACCAGTATAGTGCTGGATGATCAATCTCATTCATCATATATGTATGTGGACTGTCCGCAAAACACATTGAGCTGGGAAATCGCGCCCCCACTTTCCGGGTATTCCATTATGATAAGTGCAAAATACCTGGATAAATATGCCAGGGATTATAACTTTGTACATTATAATAATCACGAAGCTCTTTTTCTCACAATAGAAGAAGAAGAAATAGTACTAGATCTGTTCAGAAAAGCAGAAAAAGAATTTCAAAAGGAATATTACTCACGAGCAATCATTGTTTCCTATGTTAACCTGATACTGACCTACGTAAAAAATTTCTACGACAGGCAGTTCGATACCAGAAGCAACATCTATCACAAAGTGATTGCAGCATTCCAAAAAAATCTGCACACCTATTTCCAGCAAAACACAAATATTCCCGGCTTACCATCTGTTGCCTTTTTTGCTCAACAAAGCAATCTATCTCCCAACTACTTTGGCGACCTCATCAAACATTTTACAGGCAAAGCACCTTTAGATCATATACAGGATCATGTGATAGTACTTGCGAAAGATAAGCTACGTAATACCACACATTCCATCAGTGAAATATCGTATGCGCTTGGATTTGACTACCCTAATTATTTTGCCCGCTTCTTTCGTAAGAAAACCGGTCTGTCGCCAAAAGTGTTCAGGAATCAATAATGGAAATACATCTTGATCCCGGCCATTCGTTTTTTTCCGCATGCAAAAAACTATGCACAGTGCTCAATCATCCGATGAAGTTTAATTAAACTGCATACGAATACTTTACCCCAACGCTAACCGATAATAGCAACAGTAATTTGTCTCCGTTTTCGAGTAATCTGTCTACGTTCTGGCCTTGGTCGTTCACTAATTTTGTATTGTCAAAAAAATTGATAACCACTCAAAAATCAGAAATCATGATAACGCAGGAAAAAATACGCATTAAAAACGGAAACGGTAATGGAGTTACCCTTTCTGCTTTCATCTATTTTCCGGATGGATTTGCAAAAGACAAAAAATATAAGGCCGTTGTTGTTACGCATCCCGGTGGCGGTGTAAAAGAACAAACAGCCGGATTGTACGCGAAGAAGCTGGCTGAAAATGGATTTATTACCATTGCCTATGATGCTTCCTTTCAGGGAGAAAGTACGGGCGAACCACGGCAGTTGGAAAACCCCTATGTAAGAACAGAAGACATAAGCGCCGTAGTGGATTACCTCACCGCTTTGCCTTATGTAGACCAGGAAAATATTGGTGCGATGGGAATTTGTGCAGGAGCAGGATATACGGTAAATGCCGCTATTAACGATAGAAGAATTAAAGCAGTTGGCACCGTGAGTGCCGTTAATATCGGCGCTATGATCAACCGGGGATGGTTGGGAGATCAACCTGTTGAAAAAGCATTGGCTTCATTGGAATATGGCAGTCAGTCCCGTACAGAAGACGCTAAAGGTGGTGAATCTGCAAAAATGCCAATGGCACCTCTGCATAAAGAAGATACACCTTACGTGGATTTGCAGGAAGCCTGGGAATATTATCATACAGACAGGGCACAATGTGCCACCTCCCCAGGCGTAGGTACAGCAAGAAGCCTTACTCAACTAGTCACTTACGATGCATTTAATTTTGCCAACTACTTCCTGACCCAACCTTTATTAATCATTGCAGGAAGTGTTGCACAGTCAAAATGGATGAGCGATGATCTGCTGGAAAGGGCCGCATCTAAAGACAAAACTTTATACATTGTAGAAGGTGCCAATCATATGAAATTGTATGATATTCCCAAATATGTAGATGAAGCCGTTTCACAATTGTCACCGTTCTTTAAAAATAAATTAGGTATTGCGGCAAAAGCAGAAAAAAAAGAAACAGCAACAGCATGATAGTAATTTTATCCGGGGTTCGTTCAAAAAAATGAGCCCTGGATTCTTTAATTAAAGTATTAGTGTTTAGCTTTTTCTGTGGAGATAACATAAAACCAAAAACAAATTCTCCAACACAACATTCTACTACGACGATAATCAAAAGTGAATTAAAATGGCAACAAAAATTTTAATCCTGGGTGCTAACGGTGCCATTGCACAACATGTAATAGCATTTCTGAAAAACGATACCAATATTGAACTAACACTGCTTGCAAGAAACACGGATGATTTAGAAAAACAAGCAACTCACGCCAAAGTCTTAAAAGGCGATGTGCTGAAAACAGCAGATCTGAACACCGCCATAAAAGGGCAGGATATTGTATATGCTAATCTTTCCGGGCAGGTGGATAAAATGGCTAAGAGGATTGTTGCGGCTATGGAAACGAATGGTGTAAAACGCCTGATCTTTATAACTTCTCTCGGCATCTATAATGAAATACCTGGAAAATTTGGTAAATGGAATGAAAAAATGATTGGCGCTGATTTAGTTCGTTACCGGCATGCCGCTGATACTATCGAAAACTCATCTCTGGATTATACAGTAATACGTCCTTCGTGGCTCACTGATAAAAACGAAACTGATTATGAAACTACCCGCAAAGGTGAAGCGTTCATTGGAACAGAAGTGGCAAGAAAAGCTGTAGCTACTTATGTAGTTAGTCTTATCGAACAGCCGGGTAAAGATGTGAAAGAAAGTATCGGTGTAAATAAACCCGGGGTATATGGCGATAAGCCTGCTTTTTATTAATAGGACTCACTTAAAATGCACTTAAGAATAATGACATCTCAACTTTATTCGACAATACTCGATTGTTTTCTAGAGACAACATGATATCATCTGACATTTTCATTTATCTTATGAATGTAAGCAACTTCCATACCATTGGATTTCATTTCCTGTTGAATCAATTCCGCTCTCACTTTTGATATGCCAAATAATCTTTTTGAAAGCTTACCAATTTTAAGTTTAATGATTTCTTCAAATATTTCAGATCCGCCGGTAATCAAAATTTCCAAAATACCCGACAAGGATTTAATGCCGTTATTTTTAAAAGACATCTTATACTGAAGCAGCTTGTGCTCCAGGCTTTCGGCAATTTCTTTTTCGCTGAGCGGTTTATATTTTATTTCGTTAATCCAGTTCCTAAGTCTTAAACTTTTTTCGAGGCTGTCCTGCTCTGACTTAAAACTCAAAATATTTTCCCATGAAGTTTGATTAGAAGGGAATGGTATATTGTCGAGTACCAATTTGTAAACATAACTTTCCTTGGTCACCTCCTTAAAACTGGTACTAAAACTATCAAATGTATTTACGTATCTCTCACCTTTTTGCTTAGCGTCCAGAATAGAACAGTTAAGTCTGCTAAACGGTATGTAGAATTCATCCGTAACTAACAGCTCATACATATTCTTGCGCTCATTGAACCCAATCTCATATTTGCTCAGTATAACATCATATAGCTGCTCACGTTCTTCTTTATTCAGCATTCCAGTAGAGTCAAATAATAGTCCTTCATCCACTAAATATTCTACTTCCCTGATTAAATCAGGCGCGTAAGACACATCGTTCTTATACTTATGAATTGTATTAATATGAGCATCCAAATATGGAATACCCACTTTGTCAAATAAAAGCAGTTCCCTTTTTAGCTGATCTATGAAATCAACTTCAAATTTGCCAATGAACTTTACTCCATTTAGTTTCATAACACACGCGGTTGTCTTTTATTTTTTGCCCCACTGGTTTGCTTTGACAGTCGGTCCTTCAGGACCATCGCCATAGGCACCCCAATGACCATTAAAGTGCAGTACCAGATCTGCGCCAGGACAACCCGGATCAGGGTATCCAATTTCGCCAAGATTAGGTGGCGTGGCAACCAAATAAGAATAGCTTGAACCATTATGATTATCAACAAAAGGCCATGACCAATATTCTGTTGGCCATGATGCATGCCCACCATGCTCAATATAAACAACGGGATGGGTACACTCGCCTTTTTCACAAAATAATCGCACAAGACTGTTTTGTACAATGTCATTATACATGTTAGCATCCACATCCAGCTTAGGGCTGTTAATACCTCTAAACTCAAAAACCCCATTGCCCATATCAAACTGTTTACCTAATCTCATTTCAAACCTCACCTGGATATTATGAATATTGTGAATAATGGTTCTGATGGTATTCCCATCATTTTCAACAATAAG
This sequence comes from Agriterribacter sp., assembly GCA_047600465.1. Classification (GTDB taxonomy): domain Bacteria; phylum Bacteroidota; class Bacteroidia; order Chitinophagales; family Chitinophagaceae; genus Agriterribacter. Next base: position 618,170 of record JASGKU010000001.1, on the reverse strand, counting down.
CTGCACTCCCTCCCAATCTCCTTCGTGTATTGACAAAGGACCTGCACCCGCATTGTCATGCGCGTAAAATTGCCAGTACTCAATTTTATACCCAGTAATTGTATGGAGATTGTTCACATCTTCATACAAAGGCGATACATGCCCATATAAACCAACAGCGGAAGACATAATATGATTCCAGTCTGGATCGCCACCACGAAAATCATTATATATATTTAAATAGTAGTCCGATTTGTCTCGTTTAAATCTTACATCTGAAGTGCCAATAGAAGTAGCTTTTAAAATTAAAGATGGATCGGCTCTCAATTGCTCAACAGCAAAAACAGGCGTACCCTGCTCTGTATGATGGTCAAATAATTCACTGTGCTGAACAAACCATTTTGCATCTGCCGGGCGTTGATCATCTACACCACCATCATTTGAAAATTTATAATAAGGCCTGAATTTTTTCAACAGCTTTTGTTCATACCGATCATTAATTCTATCATGATCCTTATCTGTAATATTTGCGATCAGCTGAAGATCTGTGCCATTTAATGACGCCCACTCGCCCCAGCTTCCATTAGGCGATGATTGCCATTTATGCCAAAGCGCTTTATCACCCCCCAATGCAAAAACTTCCAGTCTGCCATCTGCGTTATTACCTACCGTAATTTGTTGAAGGTTCATTCCACTTAAAGAAAACCATCCTCCCCATCCTCCACCTGGATTTGCCTGCCACGTGTGCCATACGGCACCATCACCTCCCAATGCAAAAACCTCCAGTCTACCGTCTGCGTTATTACCCACAACAACCTGTTGAAGATCTTTTCCACCCAAAGAAGCCCACTCTCCCCAACCCCCATTGGCGGTTAATTGCCATTTGTGCCAAACAGCGCCATCACCTCCTAATGCAAAAACTTCCATACGTCCATCCGCATCTTTACCAACTGAAACTTGCCGAAGATCAGTTCCTCCCAATAACGCCCATTCTCCCCACCTTCCATTGGGACTTGACTGCCACTTATGCCACACAGCCTTGTCTCCTCCCAACGCAAACACTTCCAGGCGACCATCTGCATTTTTACCCACGGTAATCTGAAGCAGGTCTGTTCCGCCCAAAGAAGCCCACTCGCTCCAGCCACCATTGGCAACTAGCTGCCATTTATGCCACACCTGACCATCGCCTCCTAATGCAAAAATTTCCATTCGCCCATCTGCATTATTGCCTGTAATAATTTGCTGAATATCGGTTCCACCTAAGGCAGACCAACCCCCCCACCCTCCATTCGGCGTTGATTGCCATATATGCCACACAGCCTTATCGCCTCCCAACGCAATGAGCTCTAATCTTCCATCGGCGTTATTACCTGTCGTTATTTGCCGAAGATCCGTTCCTCCTAATGAAGCCCATTCTCCCCAGCCACCATTAGCCGATGATTGCCATTTATGCCATACCGCTTTATCACCACCCAACGCAAAAAATTCCATTCTTCCATCTGCATTCATGCCAGTCTGGGCATGCAAGGTTGCTGTGTAATAAGCAACAAGTATAGTTGTGAGAAAAAATGTTTTCATATATCTGTTTGAAGATGCCATAACATATAATTGAAGTGCTTAAATTATCTGACGGCATTTTTTGTAACAACCCTGTAAAGTCAACCGTTAAAAAATCAACAAACCGAGGGTAACATATTTTCCCTGGAGAGCCCTACAGAAACAGCATTCTTCTCTGCAACATTTTCTTTCATTTCTGCATCTGAAGCGCTCAATCACATAAATGCCGGCAATAAAATCTTTGATAAAAAAGTTTGCGTAGGTGCGGTATAGGACGTTCAGAAGACAATGTGGATTGGATAAACTAAATATAAATATATTTTCGAAAAAAGACAATTGGTTTTTAAATGGAGGTACATTCCTGCATCTTGTCGTCGATTCTCTATCCTTTTCACAGGCAGTCACCTGCAAAACAGGCAACATTACTTCTTAAACGTAAAGCAATTACCTGCTGGCGTGTACGATGTAGTCATATATTATTTCGGTAGTAAACAGCAAATCTTTAGCAAGCATATTGTTATTGCGCACTAAAGATTTTATCCTGCATACATATTTTACCGCTTGTGAACCTGGTATATTATGTGATAAGTAGGCCCAAAAAGCATTATCTTATAAAGGTGTCAGCAAACCAAAGCTGCAGATCCCGGAAACGATGCTTTTAATAAGATTGTATGCATTCGGTAAAGGACTAAATACAGCCTCATTGCGTACAAACTAAAATAAATGAGAACAGGAATTTCATAATTGCAAATACTGTTGTTGCCTGCTTGAACTTTTGTCAGTCGTATTTATTTGTTTTGTCAAAGCCACATTGCCACAATATAAAAGCATATGTTTTTGCCCGGTTTTTAAATATAGTTTGTTTGTCGGCACTACCAGCACCATGCCCGGCATTATAATCTACTTTTAATAAAACCGGCTTGTCAGAAGTTGTTGCGCTTTGTGCAGCAGCAGCAAATTTTGCACATAACCAACTGCTCACCCTTGGGTCGTCCCAGCCTGTTGTCACCAGCATGGCAGGATATTTTGTTCCTTTTTGAATGTGCAGCAAAGCATCACTTTCCATTAAGCTAAAAAACTCATTAATGTTTTCTATTGCTCCGAATTCATCGTTTTGTGATTTGCCATTTGAGGAGTATTCACTACGCAAAACATTCAGCACACCTACTTCGGGAACAGCACAAGCCCAAAGGTCGGGTCGCTCTGTAATAGCCCTGCCTATAAGTATGCCACCTGCGCTTCTACCTTCGCAAGCTAAATGTGTTGCTGATGTATAACCATTTGCTACAAGATATTCCGCACAAGCGTTAAAGTCTTTCCAGCTATTGGGTTTACTTTGTTTCATTCCGCCTATATGCCAGTTATTCCCTTTTTCGCCTCCGCCCCTTACATGGGCAAAACAACAAACTACGCCTTTATTGGCAAGCATTGCATAAGAGCGGTGGAAGTACATAGAGAGAACGGGGTCGCCATAAGCACCGTAGCCCATTACAATAGCTACATTGTTGCCATTCAGTTTTAAATCCTTTCTTCGTATAATGGTTAGCGGAACCAATGTGCCATCGTAGCTTGGCACTTCTTTTTCTTCTACAATTAAATTATCAGCAAAAGGCAGGGAATTAGTGGCTAAGTATTTATTGGGTTTTTCTTTTGCGTTTTCAATAACCGCATCGGTTACCTGCGGATAATTTGTCCATCCTTCTCTTTGAATTAACAGGCTGTCGTTTTTGTTCATGTTTACCGCCCAATACGTTATGCTTGAAGTATTTTCTTTAAAGGGCGAAGCGGTGATTTTATTGGTTGGTAAATAAATGAATTTAGTGTAGGTGGTAACGCCATTCTTTTTTAATGGCACAATGAGGTAATTTTTTGTTTGGGCAATAGCGATATAATTTATGGGGTCGGTTTGCTCAGGTAAAATTGTTTTATGAAGTGCTGCGGGGTTATCTAAGTCCAACATTTTTATTATGCCATTGGGCGCATTTCTAAAACTGGCATAATAAAGTTTGTTGTGGAAATAAAAGATGCCGGAAACCATGTCGCTCATGTCAAACAATTTTTTCCATTTGGCTGTTTCTGGTTTTCTATACCAAATTTCAGCAAAGGAAGTTTGGTATACGCCGGCAAATTCATAGCCGCAATCCTTAAACGTAATAACCTCCCAAAAATACCTTCCGTCTGTGTAGTTCATGAATTCCGGGCTGTTTTGCTTGCTGACAATAACTTTATCAAGTGCGGTGTCTGTACCTATGATATGTGTTTTAAAAATTTCATCATTATGATGCGTATAGGTTTCATGTGTGTTGTAGGAAGGAAGTTGTACATAATAAAATACCCCATTTTGGTTATTCATAAATCCCTTGTAGCTACCATTTATCCTATCAGGCAACATCTTGTTTTCCGCAATGCTGTAAATTTTTACTTCATTTATTTCTTTACCGCCTTCATGGGCATAGATGGCAATATATTTTTCGGATGGGTCAAACTCATAGCTGGACGACAGGCTGTAGTTCTCGCCCCACATTTCAGCAGATGCAATCACTTGCGGCAAACTTGCATTGTCGAACTGCCTGCAAATTTTTAATTTACCCTCACCCGTTTTCATTTGATTATAAAATATAGAGTTGCCTATTCGCCTTACATCAAATTTTAGTTCAGGCAAAGCAACATCTAACTTATTCAATTCATTAAATAATGTATTGGCATATGGCAAATTATTTAGTACGCTATCGGTAAAATTTGCCTGTGCTCTAAACCAGTTTATTACTTCGGGGTCATTCAGGTCTTCCAGCCATCGGTAAGGGTCTTTTACTGTTACGTTGTGCCATGTGTCGGCACTGTCCACTGTTTTAGTAGCGGGGTAATTAAATTGTGCTACTGCGGTCTGTCCAAACAATAGCAAGCAAAAGAAAAAGAGTATTTGTCGTGTCATGATGTTTATTTAGTAGAGGGTATCCGATGATAAAACAGGCAACGGACAGGGAGTAGCCTTGTTGGCGAATTAATGCTCCGTTGGCCCACCACCGCTGCTGATTTAAAATATAAGTTGAATTTAAGAACTAAAGTTGATAGTTATTGGTCTGCTGGAACTGAAGCTGGGATTTGCTGATGCTACCAACGTCCAGCCACACTTGCTAGCAATATTTTTGTTAGCAGCAGCTTTTATAATGCTTTAACTTCTTCATGGCGCAATGCTTCTCCGTATTTTTGCATTGCATCTTTATACATTTGCTCACTTTCATCTTTGAATCTGTTTGCATTTTCAGTAAGGTCAGCAAATTTTTCATGTAAATGTTTATAAATTATTTGATGAGCCTTGTTCGCAATTTTTTCGCTCTCAAAAACATCCATTTCAAAATCACCGTCAAGTGCCTTATCTAGTAAAGTAAGGAGATCTTCTTTACTGATTTTATCAATTTCGATCCATTTATCAACTTCGAGCTGATAGAATCCTTTGTTATCTTCAATTTTTAAGTATTTCATATGATTGACCTCTTTCTTTGTATGCTGAATCGCCAGCTTCGAGGCAATTGAGCATTATGTCATAATTATTAATTTCTTCACCATCTATAGTTTTGAGAGTACCGTCGGATGGATTTCCAGAAAATATTTTGTAAATCGCTTTCCTATCTACTATTTCTTTTTTAGTATATAAAATGAAATCTGGTTTTATTGATGCACCTACAGTATTATTATGAGTGACAATCAACACCGGAACTGATTTGGAAATCTCTCGAATTTGTTCGTTGACCTCGTTTTTTAAAAATAGATTATCAAAAGACGATTCAGGCTCGTCAATAAGTAATAAGTCATAATGGTGAGCATTCTGTATTTTTTCAAGCAAATTAAACTCTGATCTTTCTCCACCTGATACCTCCGCTCCATACTCATTGAGTATTTTATATTTTATATCAATAAAGTATTTATAGTATTCGGTTTCTGCTATCTTGTCTATTTTCTTCAGAGACTCCAAGTATTGAATGGGATAATCATAGACATTGAAAGCTGTACTAAAGACTGCTCTCTTACCGCTTTTGTTAAGTAATTCTTGTGCGCCATAAAATTTCTGTGTGGTCGCAACTATTTGAAACCGTCGAACATTGCTTTGCTCAATTACTCTTTCTGACTTAATTTGATTGACAAGTGTCTCAAATTTCTGAATTTTCTTTTTTTCTAATAAAAGATTAAAAAAGTCAACATCCTTCACATGGGCAGACGCAGTAAAGGATTGAAGTTCTGTTGCGATATTTGATACAAGCGAATTTATCCAGAGGCGCTTTTGATTAAGTTCCTGTACTTCTGAATATTTTTCCATTAACTCAATAACTAAACCTATTAATACCTTTTTGGATACGTGTTTATCAATTAAGTCTCGATATTCAACATTGTCAATTAATTGACTTGTAGCCCTAACTAATTGTTTGAGGGTTTCATTACTTGTTTCTGTAAACTTAGTTTCATTAAAAAGAGTGCACTTAGAATAAATGTCTTTTTTTTCTTCTTCAGCAGCAACTTTTAGCAATGAACTTAAATATGCTTCCGCTTTCTTCTCATTTTCAATTCTGTCGATTTGTACAACATCTTCAACAACTTCTTTAAACTCCTTTAAATATTGCTCTGAAACTCCACTTTGTTTATTGGTTAATAACTCATCAAACTTTTTTTTATCACTTTCCTCATCAGTTTCTAATAATTCAAATTGTCTGATATGCTTTACATTCTTATGAATATTGCATATTTTTTTTAAAGTATACGTTTTCCCAGAGGATCTCTCCCCAATAATTACATTTAATCCAGTAGATAGTTTTTGTCCATTTTCGAAAATCTGGAAAAATCTATGACCTTCATTTTCATAAAGGAAGACTTTGTTTTTATCAAGTAAACTTGTCTTTATTGCCTTCAATGAAGTATCATTAATATCTACAAATGTCTGACGAGGAGAGAATTCTGTCATTTGATCTTTAAAACGCAGGTCGCTGAATAAGACTGGCACTAAACTGTCTTTATCTTTAATACAATATTTAAATTTCTTGACGCTAGCAACTTCACCCGCTGTGACAAATGTCTTTAATTGTTTAATTATATCAGGTCTGATTATTGGACTTTTATCGTAGTGTGGTATCAGTAAGTATTTACTTAGATCGCCAAAGATTTCTTCGAATTGTATTACAGAAATATAATCTGTTGGATTGAGTATTAGCGCATCTAGTTTATTGCAATTGCTTTTGAAATTCTCTAGATCAGTGTTGTCAGAAATTACCAAAATATGTCCTTTTTCTAAATTCACTTCAATTCCAGGAAAAACTGTAATGCTAAGTTCTTTACAGATTTCATTGAATTGGTCAAGATCAAATAGATTATGATTCGTGACGGCAATACAGTCTAGCTTTGTTTTTTCTACATACTCTTTTAGTTTAGGTAAACTAAATTCAAATTCTGCATCACTTATTGACGCCTTAGTATGAATATGTAAGTCGATTTTCTTCATTTTTTAACGGATGTTGATAGAGACTTGCTGCTAACGGGCAGGGCTTTATGCAGGTTGGGAATTAGTATTCCGTCTGCCGATAACCGCTGCTGATTGACAATATGAAGTTGAATGTAAGAACTAAAGTTAAGATATTCTTCCAGCCCGAACCACAGCTTGGATTTGCTATTAGCTGATGTTTGTATGTCATGCGCAACTTACATAAAGTCCAATGTTGTACGCTGTATTTTACGTCAAGCTTGTTAGAATTTCTTCAAGTTCTAATGTTCTGTCCCTTACTTTATTCATAAAATGAACCGAAGATAATATTTGTCCTTCCCGTCCAACTTTCGTTCTTAGGTCGTTAAATGAATACATAAACATTTGGTCAAGTTCGATTTGCTTATTCCAATTGTCTTGAGATTGAATAAGCTTTTCTTTCTGTTCGGTGTCAATTTTTTGCAAAAGCGAATTATAGATGTTTTCCAATTCCTTATTCCATAGTTCTAAATGTTTTGAAATGCACTCATTCCATTCAATGTTTGTTACCCATTCACATTCATTAAAAGATTTGTCAATCCAATGTTCTCTCTCATCACCTGAACCGTGAAAAATTACTCCACGATTTGCAATTCTGTTTTCTAAGCTGTCAACAATTGCTGGTCCATTATCAATTACCCAATGCGCACTTCGTTGGTCATATTCTACACCATGAGCAGCATGATTTAGAGTTGAAATCATATCTTTCAAAACAGTCGTCTCTTGAATAGTAAGAATGTTTTTGTTCGCTAAAGCGTCAATAAGTCTTATAACAGAATATTTTTGTGTGTCAAAACTGTATTTAGTTGCAATTTCTCTTAGTCGTTTTTCAATTTCAATTCGTAAGCTGACTAAAGCCAACTCTTGATTCTTCTCTGCTATTTCAACGAAATAGTATTTTGGTTTTTCTTTATCGTCTTCAACTTTAGCTGTTACTTCTTCTGTTGATATTAGTCCAATCTTTTTTGCTTCCTTTTCAATTTTTTCTAACTCTTGAAACTCAAGTTTTACTCCGCCTGGTAAGTCAACAGATTTAAAAAGTGTCTCAAGCCATGGGATTATTGCAAGTGCTATGAGAACAACTGTGATAACGTCAATACTGACTTTAGGAAAAATGAGATGTGCAATAGCTACAAGTGTCGCACCAATGGAAATTATAAGTTTTATTCTCTTTTTAGCAGTCATTGTTTCTAGTTATTGCAGGACGAAGGGCATGAGTAATATAGCGTACAACGATTGTATTTACGCTATTTCACGCAATGTAATAAGATATTATTTCGTTGAAAATGAATGTTCATTGTTTGATTTTTTGCATATCGTTCATTGTGTCAATACAATTTAATATAACTGTTTGTAACAATTATAAACGGTTATAAGTACTTATAATCATATTTCAAGTACAGCTTCGCCCACTCATTCCCACTAGTCTAATTCACTTAAGGTTTTTTGCAATTATAGTTTGTGAAGGTTACGGTTTAGGATGATCAGAAGACTAAGATTGAATACCTTAAATTTAGAATTATTTTTGAATTATTAAGAAAAATGCTCGCTAAAAAAGAGAGCTGTCACCCAAACACGAAAAAATACACCACTCTAAGAGCAAACCCCTACTATCGCTACTACAAGCAAAACCATTTATGGAGTCCGAGTTGATCTCGTCACAGCGTTTTATTTATTTGAATTTAGAAACAGCTGGATTTACACTTCAACGCTTGACTTACTTATTCATCAATAACATAGCTACTCAACCATGATAAACTTTAGAAAACAGCTGTAAAATATATTGTTGGTGGAGATGACATTAAATCCATTGAGGGATAAAACATTCTAAGAAAGTTCCTTGCAAAATCTATTTTTTATTTATATATTTAATCAATCCAAATTTCTCTTCTGATTTACCTACAACTATACTAGGTCTGAGCGTTGAACAATACACTATGCATCTGTTATATTTTATTATCATACTCTGTGACAATCATTTAATTCACACAAAAAAATAGGAATGACTTTACTTATATCAATGCCTGGCGGAACAGAATGGATATTAATTCTTCTGGCTTTTGGTTTACTTCAGATAATTCCAATAATATTTTATTTAATTACGCTACAATCAACTCTTTCAACTATTTCAATCGAAAACAGAAAAATGCCTTCTGGTAATGTTTGGCTTTTATTAATTCCTTTGTTTGGAACTGTATGGCATTTTATTGTGGTAAATAAGTTAGCCTCTTCTATTAAAGCTGAGGGTGATTCACTAAGCATAAAACTAGAAGAGCAAAAACCGGGTTACAATATTGGCCTTGCTATGTGCATTTTAAACTGTTTATTTATAATACCTGGAGTCAATGTATTGACAAGCATCGCGGGTTTAGTCTGCTGGATAATATATTGGGTGAAGATTAGCTCATACAAAAACATATTGCTGATGGGCAGGTATAATACTATTGGAACAAATAGTTAAGCACAATGAAACCTACAAAAGAAGCGATTTATTAAGATTTAAAGCGAGTGTAAAAGAAATTTGACTTGCTCAAAGGGACACCTTGATAAAATTAATTCAAAACTAAAAAGCCACACTTTTCAAAATCAAAAAACATGAATACTATCACATCAATTAAACCCGGCCCCAAACCCAAGAAGGACAACGGAACTGATGACAAGAGAAGGCGCGTAACACCAGAAACAAAACCGAAACATCCAGGTTTAAAACCTCATAAACACAAGCCAGGCGATCAAAAATAGCTAAGTAGATTATTCAAATGCCTTAATCAATAATACGCGTTTTACCTAAATGAATGGAATTGATATGCAAACGCTGTATCATGAAGTCATAGCCCTGCCAAATTTGGATTTTCAATGATTTTAGCTGCAAAGTATAAGATGTTTTGTAGCTCATGAACAAACTTCACTGACGCATATGGAGCCTCATCCTTGTACAAAGTGAATTTAGCTTGCTCTGGTTTTAGGAATATGTATTCGTTGTCATATCGTTTATACATATTATTTTCAAGGTGAAAGTTAAATAAGGGCAAATATTTTCGTTCAAGAGGGATGCCCGAGATTTCGTTGCGGAACTTATATCGAATTGTATTACCACGAAAATCAACAATTGAGAGGTCCGGATCCAATGTTCTTATTATACAGAACATATTTTGAGGAATATACAAAACACGGTTATCTTTTCTGAAAATGGTATGCGCTAACATATCATCAATTTATCAAAAATTTCCCACGTCCCTTCTACATTTCGATGAAACGACGCCTGATTCCAGGACATCCTAACAATTTTGAAAACAATTAATGCCATACAACAATGGCTTCCTTAACCCGACCTACCCTCCTATTCTCCTGCAGCCTAATACTTCAACAACTATAATAACCCTACTATTAATTAACACCATGCCAGAATCTTAGCCACACACTCAATCAATGATATAATAAGCGCCCTGTCGTAGCTCGAAAAATGTTGCAAGCCACCAACGCCTCTGCGCATAAACCTTCTTTTGCCCACCCAGTATAAAATTGCGGTGCCGATAACAATCATTAAAATTCCAGGAATAATGCTTGTTTGCATGTTACCCGAAGTAATAATCCGGAAAAGATTTATACAACTGTATTATTTAAACATCAGGATTCTGCATACAAAGAAATGAATGCTAAATATGGGAATAGTAATTTACAAGTCAAATAACGCACCGTGATAGCCTTCGACGCTCGCATATTTGAATGATTCTTACTCCCGTATCTCTGTAACTCTTGACTTTCCGTTGCAATCCTTTGTACTTGAATTTTCGAGCAAAAGGATTTACCCTTCAATCACAGACGCTTAGTTCGAACATTTAGAAATCATAAATAAGAACGAATCATTTTTAATGATAAAAATTAGCCTCACGTAGCTTCCAATTCCCCAAAAGCGGGCGCTTTAAATTCCACAATTAAATTTATAGAAACATAGGGCATGAAAACCAAACTTACGTTTCCTGATATTGTTTGATATTACCATATTTGAAAGATAAAAGTAAAAGCTGTAATGAAGTCCCATAATTGCTATAATGTGGCGGTTAATTTTCATTCTTGTAGTCAAAATTATTTCCTAATCATTTTAATAAAGGAACACACGAAAAGCTCGAATAATTTAATACTATTTAACAAACCAGGCAATGACTTCTTGTTCGCAGTAAGACTAATCCACTCGATAAAATAGATAGAAGTATACCTAACTTCTAAACTGAATTAAATAAATGCTCTGTGATTTAAGATGGAAGGTCAAAGATAATTGAGGTTATTTAACCTATAGGTCATTGCCGGCACACTTACATCAAATAATTTGGCTAACGTTTCTATCAATTCAATCTCGGAAAGATTCGACAAATTCTCCAATTCTGCACGGATGAAATCGTCAGGCATTAATAAAGCGGCGCTGAAAGCATTAGCCTGTTGCTCTTGAAGCAACTCTTTTGGAGTGTAAGAATTAGAACTTCGATACTTCACAATAAAATCTTTATCAACAAACAAATTATTGTTTGAGTGATGAAGTTTGAAATGTCCCAATTCGTGACCTATCGTAAATCGTTGTCTTTTCTTAGAATGTGCAGGGTTAAAGCCAATATACCCCTTGCCGTTTTCAATAACAAGGGTTCCTGAAATATCATCTCCTAAATCATAGCCAATCACATCGAGCCCTAAACGTCTAGCAATATCGTGAACAGGCACTGGAGGCGTCTTTACTTTAAATTGGCGAATTAGTTCTTTAGCACTTGCTTCTGCAATTTGCATATACTTAATGTCTGCCATTGAAGTTACTTTTTGTTCGAAGTAAAACGAATAAAATCTTTGATCTTATCTAAGGAATCGTTGTCAGCAATCCCCTCTTTCCCTATATTTCTTTCAATTTTCTTATTTACCACTTTACTCCTGATTGCATCGATTGTTGGAACAAGACTAGTTATGGGAATCTTGAGGTAATCGGCAATTCCGGCAAGGATAATTAGGGGGATATTCTGCTTACCACTTTCGATATTAGAAATTGATATGCGGCTTTTAAAGCCTAGATAGTTTGACAAAACCTCCTGTTTGACGCCCACGCTTTCTCTAGCATTTCTGACGAGTTGACCAGTCAGCTTATTGAACGCTTTTTCTTCAGTCTTAGTAAACAATTAATTTAAATATGGTGCAAACCTAAGTCTTTAAATTAATAATTGCAAATTGACCTCCCTTCAGTAACATTCAATTACAATTTATATGTAATTATTAATTACTTTATTACTTCCAAATGTACATTAATGATTAACTTTTTTTATTATCTTTGCTAAAACAAAATCTCTAACACTAAAAAAAATTTGAACATGGAAGCGCCGATTTCAATTGAAACTGCCAAAGTTCCTTTCATGGATGACATTGAAGCCATTGATTTTTCTATGGTGAAATTAAAGTTGCAAGAACCTCCATACGAGGGCTACGGTTGGTCTCCTTTACAAGCAAACGAAGCTGAAATTGAATATAAGAGGTTTCTTGCTTTGAAAAGAACCTATCCAGAAAAGGATATCGTCCCAAATAGAGATGTAGATATTTTCTGGCATCAGCACATATTGGATACAGAAAAGTACGCAATAGATTGCGAAGAGATCTTTGGGTATTTTTTACACCACTACCCATACTTTGGTATGAATGGAAAAGATGATGAACAAAACTTAATGGATGCATTCAACGAGACAAAGTACCTTTATAAAGAACATTTTGATCTAGACTATGCAGGCAAACCTAAAAGATGTGTGGCCCCAAAGTGCAGGACTCAGTGTAAGCCGATGAAATGCAAATAGTCAATGATCCTGTTCTAAAAAAGGAAAATGATTAGAATTTGGAGATCAGACGTCAAGTGGTCTTATTTTAAAATACGGTTACATCATTCCTAAGTTAAATGCGAGTATATGACGGAGATAATTTCGAAAATATTCATACCGGGTTAGGTAGATTTTTTTTAAATATATCATTTCCCCATTCTTGTTGCAAGCATTTGCCACTTATGCTTCTTCGTCTGCTATACTAGTCTGACGAATGCGTGATTACAACCTAAGAATATTACTTTTTGTTTTCTTATCGCCGTGTCTACATACTAACTCTTACTCAACAAATTTAGAAGTGGCTTTCCCCAAAATTTATAGACTTACATACCCTAATCCAAATCACTTCTTTGAACGCTAAGGCGCTACTAACATTATTCCGTTGTCAAAAAATAATAATTTAACAAAATGAAAGCTCTCTTAAATAAATTATTAAATGAGAAATCTAAGTTGAGCCTCGTATTGCTTGAAGTACGAGAAGTAGCTGAGGAAATGAATGATGTTGAACTAATAAATTATTTAGATAAGGAATTAAATGGCTATAGTGCTGAAGATTTAATCCCAGACTATCGACAATCAAAAGCAGAAATTGTCTGTGATATTGATGATATATATGGTCATCGTAAGTTTAATAAGAAAGTATTGGATTTTTCAAGCATCTCAACAGCGATTGGCCTTGATCTAAATAATTTTCTGATTGTAGACGGGATCGGGTTTTTAGAGACTACAATAGATCACGTCGAAGGTTCATATGGCTATCGGGAAATACCAAATAAGTTAGTCTCTATGCTCAATCAGTCTTTTCAGGCAAGTAATCCGAGATTTAAAATTTACGCCGCATATCATGAAATTGCTGTAGCCGCCCTCAAGTTTGTATTGACGCAGGTGCGCCACAAGGTCGTGTTGTCAATCCAAAAATTGAAAAAATATCAGCAACCATTACAATTGCTGGAAACCGAATCAGTCGACTTGCTTCACGAAAATTCCCCCAAAGTCTTTGTCACTTATGCTTGGCAGGAAATTGAGCATAATGATAAAGTAATATCGTTTGTAGACTTTCTGAGGCAGAAAGGCTTCAATGCTTCGATGGATCGTAAAAGCTCTCAAGAAAAATCTTCCATTAATTTCAACAGAATGATGGTTGAGGGAATTCACAATTCAGAAAAGGTCATTGTCATCCTAAGCAAACAATATAAATTAAAGGCAGAAGCGTTTGAAGGAGGAGTTGGTATGGAATATGAAATGATACTCGAGGAAATGAAAATAAATCAAAATAAATTCATTCTTGTGTCCTTTGGTGCAGAAAAATTCGAGGTAATAACGCCCTTAGGATTTAAAGGTCGAGAAATTTTAGACCTTAAAAAGGATCAGGATGACAATGGATTCAATTCTCTATTTGCAAAATTGAAACAAAAGAATATTTTAAACTTCAGCGAGGTGTCGAAAGAAACTCCTAAGATAATTGCTAAACCAATTCAGCCTTTCAAACTTTAATCAGAAATGCACGATTATTACAAACTAAATATTGTAAATGATGAGTATCCAACAAATGCGTGAAACAGTATTAAATGTGTTTTTTAAACAAGATTTTTATAGCGGAAGGATACTGGTTGTCAACCACTTTGCAAAATCTGATTTCACCAAGTATGATATAGGTATCTTTTTATTTTGGTGTGGCGTTGTAGACTTTTTTGGAGGATTGTATGGTGTTGGAACTAACGGCGATGTAGCGAGCCGAGATAGTGCTGGGAGGGTATTGAAGCTTTCAAATGGAAGAACCTTCAAAAAATTCATAGAAAGATTTTTCGTCGACGGACAAAGGAGTGAAGAATTAAGCAGCATTATCTACAATGTATTCAGGAATGGCATGGCACATCAACTTTCTCCTAAAAAAGCCGGTATTGGTTGGATCGATAGCGAATACCTTATTTATTATCCAGCGGCTGGAGAGGCTGTTCATTTAAATGTGAAGTATTTTGCAAAACTTAGCTATGAAGCTTTCGTTCGATTACGTGGAGTTGTTGATGGCTCAAATCCAGAAAATGATAATTCTGATGCCATAGTGACAAATATCTATGAAAAAATTTTAAAGGCCCCAAACGGAGATGGGCTGGGTGACGATAGAGCAATTGATAACGAGCTCTCTCATCTGCAAATAATTAATTACACAATTCCTATAGTCTCCTGAATGACTAGGATAGTCGAATAATTTCTGTCATGCAGCATAAAAAAATTCCCCTGATCAATCTAATAATATATACTAAATTAGGTAACGCTTAATTTAAAGTTAGTGGATTCATGAATTTGTTGGAAAATTATAGACACAACGAACTTGGAACTGCATTTTTCGTATTAAAAGAGTCACCAGAAATTAAGGTGTATCTTTCTTACGAGCATCATGTGAATAAAGCCTTTTACGACACGCTAAATGTTGTTAGTAGTTTAGAAAACTCCAAAATGAAATCTGTGAGGTCTGGTCCAGAAACACATTCCTCGATTAGTTTCTGGTTTCTGGCTTTAGAGTCTTACATAAATGTATTGATCAAAATTACATGCCTAAAGAAAAAAATTGACTTTATTCCCTTTCGAAATCAAGATCTGACGCAAAGATTGGGCTCTCTTCTCGAACTACTTGGAATTGAAAAAAAAGCGTTTAATGCTAATAGTATCTTTTCAAAGTTGAACGAGTTTTGTCTCTTTAGGAATGAACTCTTCCACGATAGAACTTTTGATAGGTTATTAGTATTTAAAAAAACTTTCTTCTCTAACATTCCTATTCTTAGCAATCAAGTGGACACTTTTCAAAGTGTCCTTATATTCCTGGAGATAACACAATCATTACGATTTGCGATTGAAGGTTTAGATACAATGCCTACGGCTGTATTAACTGATCAAAATAGGGTTGTCTGGGCAAAGCTTGATCAGTGCTACCTTAACATTTTAAAACCCGCGCTCGAACAAGCATTAAAAAAACATGGATTGTCAACCTCTCTTGAACTTTCAATTCCCCCAGGGTCACAAGCGAAAAGTCGACTATTCGACAAAGGAGACGTACTATGTTTATTGGCTGCTGAACAAAGGCAGGAGCTGTTTATTGAAGTTGATGAAACAGATTCCAATCATTGCTTTCAATTCTATCAACAGTTTCTGGGAAGCTTTGGAGTCAAAGATGGTTCATTTAGAGTGGCAAAGGTTATGCTCGATTGACAACTGTTCAGTATGAAATACGGACTTGTGTATCTGTCCTTAAAAAACTCTATCACTCCTCATTAATTTGGTGGCAGAAGGATTCACACCACTAAGAACAATCCCCTATTAGCGCTACTACAAGCAAACTAATTATGAGGTTCGCGCTTGCGTTCGATTGTAATTTTTGTCTCAATACATTCCCCAAAAAGGTTTAACTATTCCATTCCGGCTTCTATTTCCAAGTATACCTGGCGGACTGGGAGATGTCAGAAAGAAACCAATACAACAGTTCTGAATTCTATTTTTTGATTAACCGGAAAAATTCATGCAGCGTGATTTTTCGGGATGTACAAATTTTTTGAAGTGTATAAAGTGTAACCCGATAACTTACTTTTTTCCAATCCTTGATTCTTCTAACAGTTTTCTCATCAATATCATGATCTACGGCAAATGAGCGGGCAGACTCCTTGCTCGGTCCGATCCATTCCCGGCTGATGTAATCACATATCGAATCATAAACATCCTGCATTTAACAAATAAATGCCTTATGAAAAAAAATAATGCGGACGACTGTCCGCATTAGATACATTTTTCCTATATTTGTTGTTAACAAAATATATTTGCGACTACTTCATAAAAAATTTTGAAGCATTCGCTTTGAGTCTCGTCTTAGAAACGTCGGAAATTTCATGGAAACGAGATAATAAGTTGAATGCCCACGCTACGCGTGGGCTCTCTTATTGTTTCCAAGGTCCCGACGACCTCTAAGACGGTAAGTTGAGTTCCACGCTTTTCTTTTTTAAGACTGCTTGCTCAACCGACTCATCCGAAAAAGGATGAAACCGATTATACACATATGGGGTAAGAACTTGCTGCAACGCAGCAGTTGTTGTATTGCCCGTATGTGGCTGAGATTGATTCATCTGTTTGCCTTTTTGCATTCCTACACTATTCTTTTTGCCTGTAAGCCCAAAAATCCGGTTTAATACTTTTTTCCCAGGTGTTTGGAGCCGGCATTTTCTCATGGTGCCTGGCTCCACTTTTTTTGATGATGCATAACACGGCTTGTTATGCCTTTTTCACTTTTAACTGCAAAAAATGAAGTCTTTTTTTTGCTTACTTGTAATACTTTGCTCTTTTTTTTGTAAGGCGCAGCATAATGCTGCAACCGAATCACTTCATATAGGAGACCATTTTCCTGCAATCAGCTTTTCTTCCGTTATCAATCACCCCGTTTCTAAAATCCAATACACTGACTATAATTCCAAACTGCTGATCCTTGATTTTTGGGCTACCTGGTGCAGTTCATGTATCACACAGTTTCCCAAGATTTCATCCTTGTCTGCTGAGTTCGCGGACAAGGTGCAGTTTATGCTGGTGCCTCATGGTAATAGCCCATCAGACAGCCTGAAAGCAGTACGCTTTTTTTTATCACGGTCTGCTGCATACAGGTTGCCATCCCTCACCCGGGATAGTTTGCTCTCGGCTTTGTTTCCGCATCAGTCTATTCCACACTACGCGTGGATCAACAATGGAACAGTGATCGCCGTTACCGATGCTGCAGCGGTTACCCGCCAGAACATTTTATCCGCTTTAAACAACATTCCCATGAGCACACATGAAAAAAAAGATATCCGATACGACCCGGATAGTTCGCTTACCGGTATTACAGGCTTACCCCTGCAATCTTCGTTTACCCTTTCAGGTTATCTCGAAGGATTTCTTACCCTGTCGGGATATTCTGAAAAGTCTGGTTTGATCAAACATTATGCGATCAACAGCCCCTTGCTATCCCTGTACAGCATGGCATTTCCGGAACTGGGCTTTCTTCCCCCAAACCGGATCATCTGGAATATTTCAAATGTTAGTAATGTGGTGCCGGATAACGCATCGTGGGATAGCTGGAAGCGGGAGCATAGCTACTGCTTTGAATTCTCTGCTCCTGCCGGTCTTTACAGGCAGATCCCCACCATGATCAAAAGCACACTGGACAGCTATTTCAGTTACAGCACCGGTTTTGAGAACAGGGATATGCCCTGTCTTGTATTGTCCGCAGACAACAAATTTAAGCGCATACCCAGGGCGCAACGGGCACTGGTTAATACCCTGGAAGAAAAAGGCATGGAAAAACAACTATACGGAACCTCTCAATTATTCGCAGACTGGCTTGACCGGCAACTACCCATCCCCGTTATCAACGCCATACAGGGCGAACTGCTGGATATCTCCCTTCCGGATGAACCTGTTTCTATAGAGAAACTGCGCTCATGGCTTGCACCATATGGCCTGGAGCTTTTGTCCACCACTAAAAACATGAGAATATTTCTTGTTACAGATAACCGATGACCATACACCATCCAACGGTTTGCTGCCTTTTTTCTGACCATTCAAACAACGCAAATGAGAATGTACTATCTGGTTACTTTTATATACTGCTGTCTCACTTTTTCTGTTCATGCGCAATCCATTCCTTCTTTCAAGGGAAGAGTGGTTGACGCCGTTTCACAACAACCCATTACGGGCGTTACCATCAGCAACAAAACGGGAAAAGTACTTTCCATCAGCAGCGACTCTGGTTATTTCACCCTGAAACTTAAAACCCTCCAGGATTCTGTTGTATTTCACGCAGTGGGCTATCTAAGGATGGCTGTCAGGCTGAAAGCAGATGACAGCCTACTCTTCATTCGTCTTCAACCCTCCGGTGATGTGCTCACCGAAGTGTTTGTGTCCACCGGTTTTCAAAAGCTGCCCCGTGAAAGAGCAACGGGTTCCTTTGATTTTATTGACAATAAACTCATCAATCGTACGGTCTCGTCTGATTTTCTTTCCCGTATCGAAAACCTTACACCAGGGCTCCTTATCAATCATGGTGATGCAGCTTCTACAGACAGGTTTCTTATCAGAGGGCGCAGCACCATCTATTCCAATGCTCAACCGCTGATCGTACTCGATAACTTTCCTTACGATGGTGATCTCGCCAGCATCAACCCCAACACTATTGAAAACATCTCTATCTTAAAAGATGCTGCCGCAGCTTCCATCTGGGGCGCCAGGGCTGCCAATGGCGTTATCGTTATTACTACCCGGCAGGGAAAATCTGTTCAGCCCCGCGTGGAACTGATAGTAAATGTTAGCTACAAACCCAAACCAGACCTGTTCAACGTACACTCCATCTCCCCTGCTGATTTTGTGGAAGCAGAAAAGAATCTTTTTGCCTCAGGCTATTACGAAACGGAAGAATATTATAACAGCATCAACTATGGTCATGCACCATTTACGCCTGTAGTGGAGCTGCTGAGGGCTGAGAGAGATGGGCTTGTCACTCCCGCTGACGCACAAGCGAAGATAGAAGCTTATAAAAAACACGACGTGCGAAACGATATCTCAAAATACCTGTATCAATCTTCCCTTAATCAGCAGTATGCGGCTAATCTTTCCGGCAGAGCTGGCGGGTTGAATTATTTTATGTCTGCCGGCTACGACAGGAACCTGCTATCACTAACAGGGCAACACAACGGCAGATTAACCCTGCTCAGCCATAATTCGCTTAAGGTGAACCGCTGGCTTTCCATGGATGCCGGTATACAATACACGCAAGGACAACAACAGCTCAACGGCAACCAGAGTTACCAGTTTATCAGCAACGCCAGTAAGTATTTCTATCCCTATGCACAGTTTACAAGCGCTGATGGCAGTCCTGCCTATCTTGATCTTTACTACAACAAACAGTTCAGTGATACAGCAGGCAACGGCTTGCTCATGAACTGGAAATACTCCCCTATCCGCGACTTACACGAACAACAGTATCAAATTACCACCCGCGATTTTATGGCAAATACAGGACTGTCGTTTACCATTACCCCTTTTCTTTCGGCTGATATAAAATACCGGTACGAATACCAGATCGTGTCAACCTACAACCTCTACACAGATTCTTCATTCTACGTACGCAACCTTATCAACAATTTTTCGCAGGTTGATTACAGCACAGGCACCGTAAATTATCCTATTCCCAAAGGTGGCATACTTTATAATGCTGTATCTGAAACTTTTTCTCACCAGGGAAGAGCACAACTGAACTTTCATGAGACATGGAACAGGCACAATGTTTCTGCCATTGCAGGATATGAAATTAAAAACCTCCGTACAAAGAGTGCTAATTCCGGTTATCAATACGGGTATGATGCTTCTATTGCACAGATCAATAACACTATTGATTATACCAGCTATTATCCACAGTACAGCAATGCTTATGTAACAAGCCGGATTGGCTCCGGCAGCACCGTAGCAGCCACCACAGATAATTATCTTTCCTGGTACGCCAATGCCGCATGGACATTGAATGACCGCTATATTATTTCCGGAAGTTACCGTAAGGATGAAGCAAACCTGTTTGGGGTGGCTACTAATCTCAGGGGTAATCCCCTTTGGTCTGCCGGCGCAGCATGGCTTTTGCATAATGAAAGTTTTTTTCATACGCCCTGGATCTCTTCCCTTAAATTAAGAGGAACCATTGGCTACTCCGGCAATGTATCCCGCGCCGTATCAGCCGTGTCAACCATTTCTTATTATCCTTCTGCCGGAAGTACGCCTCTTGCATTTGCCAATATTCTTAATCCGCCCAATGATAAACTCAGATGGGAAAAAGTACGGATGATCAATATTGGAACCGACTTTGAATTACTCAAAGGGCGTATTAACGGAACCATTGAATACTACTGGAAAAAAGCAGAAGACCTGTTGGGTGCTGCACCTGTTGACCCTACACTTGGGATAGCAGGAATCAACTACCCCTCCTTCTTTGGTAACCTCGCCTCCATGAAAGGAAATGGTTTAGATATGCAGATAAACTCGCGCAACCTGGAGGGTAAAATATCATGGAGCACATCCATCAACTTCAGTTATACTACGTCAAGGGTTACCCGATACCTTATGCCCGTAGCTTCCTCTGCCGCTCCTTATATCAATAATTCCATTACACCCTTGGTAGGCAAACCGCTCTTTGAACTTTTCAGTTATCCCTGGATGGGACTTGATCCCACCAATGGTGCACCCAGGGGTATACTCAATGGAAAAGCAAGCAGTGACTACAACAGCATTTTTAATAACACGCCACTTGATTCGATAACAGACAATGGTAACCGCCAGCCATTATTGTATGGAGCGTTGCGCAATACAATCACTGCCGGCAATTTTACGCTGTCATTTACGCTTAGTTATAAGTTCAAATATTATTTACGCAGACCATCCCTCGATTATCAAAGTTTCGCATACTGGACAGCTCATGCTGATTATGCCAAAAGATGGCAGAAACCAGGCGATGAACGCAATACCAATGTGCCGTCCTTTGTGTATCCCATAGACCCGCAGAGAGAAAGCTTTTACACCAACGCATCCATTCTCGTAGAAAAAGCTGATAATATCCGGTTGGAAGATATCAATCTCTCCTATGACCTGGATAGATCGGGATATAAAAAACTTCCTTTCGCACATGTCAGGATGTTTGTGCTTGTAACCAACGCCGGCGCCATATGGAAAGCTAATAAAGCCGGTATAGATCCATATTACAATAATATACCGCTGGATAAACCTATTTATTCCACCGGCATTCAACTGTCACTTTAAATCTACACTTATGCGCATCTTACTTTTATATATCCTGGTGTTTTGTGCAATTCTTGCATGTACCGGTTGCAACAAAAAAGCATTTCTTGATACAAAACCTGACGCATCCCTGGTGATACCTGCAACACTCAGAGACTACCAGGCCATACTTGACAATGATTTCATAATGAATGGCGTGGTGAACGGTACCGGGCTTGTGCCCGCAATGGGAGAAATGGGTGCTGATGACTATTATATTCCCCAGGACTTCTTTAATTTTTATATCACGCCTTTTAAGCAAAACTGCGTGATATGGGCAAAGAAAATTTATACCGGTGAAACCGTTTGGGACTGGAACATCGACTACATCAGTATTTTTTATGCCAATACTGCCCTGGACGGAGTGGAAAAAATTACGCCGCCTGCTTCCGAACAAGCCGCCTGGAATAATATTAAAGGCAGTGCACTTTTTTACAGGGCACATCTCTTTTACCAACTGGCACAGGTATTTGCACCACCTTATGACAAACAAACTGCTGCTTCGCAGTGGGGCATTCCTCTTCGTCTAACCCCCACTGTTACCGAGACTATTTCAAGGGCTACATTGGAAGAAAGCTACAGAAAGATAATTGCCGACCTGCAAACAGCACTACCGCTGCTGCCGGCACACCCGCTCTATAAAACAAGACCTTGCAGGACCGCTGCAAATGCGCTGCTTGCAAGAGTATATCAAACCATGGAGGTATATGACAGTGCGCTGATCTATGCAAATGCAGCCTTACAGGATAATCCTCCTCTGTTAGATTACAATACACTGGATACCGCAGGGCAGTTTAGTTTTCCCAGGTTCAGCGAAGAAGTAATATTCAACGCCACAATGGTATCGTCTGCCGGATCACCCTATCCTATAACCACCAGTATAGGAATAACAGATACTACGCTGCTTAATGCATACGCGCCGGATGATCTTAGAAGACCGGTATATTTCCGTGATTTTGGTTCAGGTTATTCACCCATTGGTGGACTAAGTGGTGGCTATGATTTTTTTGCAGGGTTGGCAACAGACGAACTTTATCTCATCAAAAGTGAATGTCTTGCGCGAAGCGGAAATATTGCAGAAGCAATGAATACACTTAACAGCTTACTGATTAAACGGTGGAAGGATGGGACATTTACTCCGCTTACAGCAAGCACCGAAGATGAAGCGTTGTTTACAGTACTCGCAGAGAGAAGAAAGGAACTTTGCTTTCGTGGGCTCAGATGGACTGATCTCAGAAGATTAAACAAAGACAGCCGGTTTGCAAAAACATTATACCGGTATGTAAACGACCAGGTTTACTCACTACTACCGGGTGATGAAAGGTACACCTATCCCATTCCGGATGATGTGATCAATTTTAATCCTGCCATGCCGCAAAACAAAAGAGAATGATTAACAGAGAAAGGCAATTACAATCTGTTTTGAAATTGTCTTTCTTTACCCTTGACCTGAGCCTGCTGAGACAAGCTCTGTAATTGTAAATCTATCACTGCCGGCTTATAAATAGTGCCCAGAACAGATACTTATTGTTTCAATTAATCGTGTGAGGCGTATTTCAAATAGAACCATTTTTTCACAACTTCAGCGGTTGCTAAATACATCAGTATAATAATCGCCAGCCAACCGTAGCAATAAAGGGGGAGTTTTTGAAAACCAAATAATGCTGACAATTTTGTATAAGGCAAAATTAAGACAGCCAGGATAGTGCAGGCGGTTGTTATCAGCAGCGGTTTTGAAGGCAGGCTTTTGAAAATAGAAAGCCGGGTACGCATTACCAGCACTATTAGGGATGCGGAGATAACCGATTCGGTAAACCAGCCAGTTTGAAACACCGCTTCATCAGCCTTTAATAGCAACAGCAAAACCGCAAAGCTGCAATAATCAAAAACAGAACTTAAAAGACCGAATACAATCATAAATTTTTTTATAAATGAGATATCCCATCGTCTGGGTTTTAAAATATTTATTGCATCCACACGGTCCGCAGCAATGGTCATTTCAGGAAGATCCGTAAGAAGGTTCGTAAGCAGAATCTGCGTTGGCAATAATGGTAGAAAGGCAAGAAACAAGGAAGCGCCAGCCATGCTAAACATATTGCCGAAATTGGCGCTTGTGGCCATAAAAATATACTTCATGGTATTGGCAAAGGTTTTTCGTCCTTCCCTTATGCCCCCCGCTAGCACACGGAGATCACGCTCAAGAAGTATAATGTCGGCGGCCTCTTCGGCCACATCCACCGCCGTATCAACAGAAATGCCAACATCTGCAGCATGCAAGGCTGGAGCATCATTGATGCCATCTCCAATAAACCCGGTTACATGACCACCAGCTTTCAGCGCATGAATGATCCTTTCTTTTTGATTGGGCTCCACTTCTGCGAAAACATCTGTGAGGGGGGCACGTTGAACTAAAGCTGCGGTAGTAATTTTTCTCATCATGTCGCCTGTAAGAAGTACAGGCTCCTTAATACCGATTTGCCGCAGAAGACTGATTGCAATAAGTGCGCTATCACCTGTAATGACTTTTAGAGAAACTCCTAATTGTTTCAAATTGCCCAGCGCCGAAAAAATTTCCGGTTTAGGTTGGTCAAACAACAAAACAAAACCGACAAAGACCATCTCTTTTTCTTCATCTTTTGTAAAATCATGACCATTTTCGGCGTGTTTAACAGCAACACCAAGTATCCTGTAACCTTTACTACAGTTGTCTTCAAATATCCCGATTAAGTCCTTTCTTTTTTCTGTGATGGGAATAGTACTGCCATCAGTTAATTGTACCTGGCTGCATACCTCCAATACAGATTGCAGCGCACCTTTTGTGATAACAATATTTTCATTATTGCCAGTTACCTGAACGGTCAGACGCTTTCTAATAAAATCATAAGGTATCTCAGATTGCAGTATATAATTGGCTGCTTCAGCAATCTGCAACTGATTAAGCGCTTCATCAATCGGGTTTTTAAAACCCTGTTGCATGGATGCGTTGAGAAAGGCATATTTAGCTACTGTGTTTGAATGGTTGCCTTCGCTATCCAGCGTGTCTTTTATCTTTACTTTTCCTTCGGTAAGCGTGCCTGTTTTGTCTGAACATAGAATATCAATACTTCCAAAATTTGAGATGGAAGAAAGTTTTTTTACAATCACTTTTTTAGCCGCCATTTTTTTAGCGCCACGGGCAAGGTTAACCGAAATGATAACAGGAAGCAATTGGGGCGTAAGCCCTACTGCTAGTGCCAGTGAAAAAAGGAATGAATTAAGCACCGGTTTATGCAGATAAACATTGATAGCAAAAATTACCAGCACCAGCAGCAAAGTGATGCGCATAAGTAAATAGCCAAACTGAGTAATACCGTGCTCAAAAGCTGTTTCAGGGGCTTTTGTTTGAAGACTGGCGGAAATATTGCCGAATAAGGTTTGATGCCCGGTCCGCATAACCAGAGCAGAACCTTTGCCGCTTATAATATGGCTGCCCATAAAAAGGGCGTTTACTCTTTTATTAAGCGGCGTATCTTCCGGAAGTATGCCAGGCTCTTTTTCAACTGGAAATGTTTCTCCGGTAAAAGCCGCTTCATCAGCAAATAATTCTTTAGCATTTATCAGCAGGCAGTCTGCCGGAACAATATCACCTGCTGAAAATAAAACAATGTCACCCGGCACCAGGTCTTCAGCGAAAATTTCTTTTGATTGATTACTGCGTACAACATTGCACTTTACCTGTATTAATTTATTTAGTTCTTTTACTGCTTCTGCTGCGCCTTTTTCCTGCCAGAAGCCAAGAAAACTGCTGATCAATATAATGACGAAAATGATGATACTGTCTGTTGAATCGCCGAGCAGCATTGAAAGAATGGCTGCGCCAATCAACAACAAGGTAACCGGTGTTTTGAATTGGTTTAAAAAAAGCAGAACACCATTTATATTGACCTTTTTGCGCAAGCTGTTGAGCCCGTATTTTTTTATTCTCTGACCGGCTTCTGCATCGCTGATACCCTCTTTTGTACTTGTTGTAAACAACAAAGCTTGCTCAATAGAATACTGCCAAAACGAGAATGTTGCTTTTTGTTGCATGAAATAGTATTACAGGATGTAGCAACAAAGGTTACAAAAGTTGAACTAAAAAACAGCCTCGAGGTTTTGCCGCTGCATGGTCTGAATTTCTACAGTAACGTTAGTCATTGATAAGTATAACTTTCAAAGCATGTTCTTTTGCAGCATTCGCAAATGTTGTATAAGCGTTTTCAATCTCTTTCAGTTGGAAGTGATGGGTAATAAGTTTTTTTGAATCAAGCTTGTTGGACGCGATGGTTTTTAGCAGCATCGGCGTTGTAACTGTATCCACCAGTCTGGTGGTAATGGTAATATTATGTGCCCAGAGAGATTCAAGGTGCAGCGGAGCACTCTTGCCGTGAACACCAATATTTGCAATTATGCCGCCAGGGGCTACCAGGAACTGGCAGAGCTCAAACGTTGCAGGTATGCCCACAGCTTCAATCACTGTGTCGGCTCCCTTGCCATTGGTAAATGCTTTTACTTGTTCTACTGCATCCTCACGGCCATTATTAACGGATTTTGTCGCGCCAAATCGCAATGCTGTTTCCAAACGGTTGTCATCCGGATCTATCATAATGATTTCAGCAGGAGAATAAAACTGCGCTGTTAGCAAGGCAGCCAGCCCGATCGGCCCCGATCCTACAATGGCAACCGTACCTCCGGGTTCAACTTTTCCGTTTAATACGCCGCATTCAAAACCAGTTGGCAAAATATCACTTAGCATGACAAGTGCTTCCTCATCGCATCCCGCAGGTACATGGTACAAACTGGTGTCGGCATAAGGAATTCTAACATATTCCGCTTGTGTTCCATCAATCAGATGCCCTAATATCCAGCCACCATTTTCGCAATGCGAGTACATACCTTCCCTGCAGTAATCGCATTTGCCACACGATGTAATGCAGGAGATGATCACAGAATCGCCCTTTTTAAAATTACCTACAGCGCTGCCGGTTTCTTCAATTACACCTACACCCTCATGACCAAGTATCCGCCCGTTTATAACTTCAGGAACATCACCTTTCAGGATATGCAAATCTGTTCCGCAAATGGTAGTCTTGGTAATTTTCACAATAGCGTCAGTTGAATGCAGAATAGAGGGCTTTGGTTTTTCTTCAAAAGATTTTTTGCCCGGCCCATGATAAACTAAAGCTTTCATATAAGTTGTTTAATGTAAGCGATTGATTTTGATAAAATTTTCTGTAAATACGGACTGTTTCACAGCCAGCATATCTCTACTCCCAATAGGTTACACATTCCCTACTCGCTTCCAATCTACCCGTAATCTGGTCTTCCATACATACTTAGTAATGCCTGTGACAAAACTATTTTAGAAAAATGTTGTTACGCCTGATTCCCGTTGGGAAAACAACTGATTAAAGTCAGTTATAGTTGCTAACTCCCCTTTTTTAGTGTCTGAAGAACTACAGTCTGGTAAGCAACGATCTATTTTTGGATACTCCTTCTAAAATGAAATTTTAAAAAAAATTTACTAAGAATGAAAAATCTATTCCAGGCATTAATAAAAAAGGAGAAGCAGTCGCTTCTCCTTTTTTATTTGCAGATTATCCTTAAGGTGTTTTCTTTTGCTCCTGTTGAGCCGATGTTGTGTCTTTAATGGATGAAGCGGTTTGTGACGCTAAAAAGCCTTTTACACAAATAGAGGCGGCTCCGCTACATGTAACGGATGGCGACGGCTGGGCTGTGTTAGGAGTCAGATCATCTACGTACACATTTGCTGATGTCCTGCGATACCAGAAATAGTTGGTCGCAGAAGATTTTTTAATTTCAGTAAAAGCAACGGCGCCAAGTGCTAGACAGAGCGCCAAAACACCAATTGAGTAACGTTTCATGTTGTTTGTTTTAAAATTAAAAATGATGGGCTTTGCTTAGGTTAGGCTTTGCATGCAAAAAATATTTATTTGGCTTTTCGTTTTCCGCTTACTAAGTTTTGCTTTTCATATACGGTGGATACATAATGATAGCGGTGGATGTAAGCATTAAAAACAAAAGATTAAATAGCACATGGAACTTCCAGCTCATTGAACTGATCACTCCACCACAACTGCATGGGAGTTCTAATCCGCTTGAAATCATTGCAAGCAAATAACCTGTAAACACAATCAGTATAAACAGCGACAGAAATAATCCCTTAATTCTAGTACCCGGATTAAAAAGAAAACCAGCAATAAACAATTCAGTAACAGGAACACCCCACGCTACCAAACTTGCAACATTGCCTAAAAAAGGGGAATGACTAAGCTCCGCAGAAAAATGACGATGATCCACCAGTTTGCTGAACCCTGTATAAAAAAACAACAGCATTAATATTCCAGGTATTACCTGTAAGACCACTATCCTTTTCATATCACTAGCTATTGAATGTTTTAAAAATTATTACGGGATGATTGGGAGTCTTTGACAAAACTATTTCGACTCATTTGCAGTGTATAGAAACAACAGGATTATATCAGAATGGTATTTTTAGATCGCTTGCATTATTCAGACCTCTTAGTGACCTTCCTGAACACAGCAGGTGTAACGCCAAAAACATTCTTAAAGCATTTTACAAAATGAGATGGATCAGAAAAGCCAGTACGCAAGGCAATAAAATAAACAGAATCGCTGGTAGTAAGCAGTAATGTTCTTGCATTAATCAATCTCTGCTGTAGAATATAACCATGCACAGTAGCATCAAAATGTTTTCTAAATAATCTTTTTACAGCAGTTTCGTTAACTGCAAAATGCCTCGCTATTGTTTCTATGGTAATTGTGCTATCCATGTGCTGCTCAATGTATTCAGCAATAGTATCCTTACTGGCTACGGTAGCAACTACAAGCGGAAGGGTTCTTAAAGCCTTTACCAATGCCGCCAATAACCCTCTTGCATGAGCACCCAATGTCAGTTCTCTCTCCGGCTTTAGCTGTTGATTGCCTGTAATACCGCTGATCAATTGTCGCAAGGTTCGGGTGATCCTACCCGCTGACATAACATGTATATCCGTTAAATCCTCCGTAACCACTGTTTTGAAATCTCCGAGGCGATCCACTTGTTTGGATAATGAAAACATGTATGCTGATTTAACAAGCAAAACAAACCAGCAATGATGACCTCTGCGTAGTTCATACTGACTGTTACCATCTGGAATATGCAAAACATAGTAATTGCCCTGAAATAAATGACAGGGCTTATCCCGATGCTCGAATGACAGCATACCTTTTAATAAATAAAATAAGCAATCGAAAGATCTCCGGCTGTTAGACACGAATGTTACCTGTTGTTTTAAATTAAAAAGATTATACTCGTAACCAAACCCGTTCATAACACCCCACTGCGAAACGTATTCCCCCCAGCTACCCCGCTTATACAACACCTTACTATCGCTTATCTTATGCCTGCTCAGATGCTGTGGCAGCCTCCGGCTGGTAAAAGAGGATAGTGCTGTGTCTGCTGGATAAAAATGCATATCCGTCAATGTTATAAGGTTTACAATTGGGGTCGCGACATTTTTCTTGCGTCAAGTTTCATTTTTCTAAGCAGCATTGCCATGCTTTGCAGATATTGATCTACTTTGTCAATAGTCTGTATAGTCGACCTGGAGTAACTGTTTTTCAAATGATCATAGGAATACTCGATCATCGGATCTTTTCCCACAGTAGAAGTATGATGCACAAAAAAGCGGATGAGTGAAGCAATTGATTTCGATTTTAGAATCTCATTTTCGTGCATGAGTCTTATAAATAATCCAAGTTGGTCTACAGTTAGACCCACCGCAAGCTTATCGGAAGCTACTCCCGGAGTAGCGCCTCCATTTAATAATATCTCCTGCTCTATCCTGCGTTTTTCCGCTAAAAATTGATCCCTGAAATAATCTTTCAGCATGGCTGTAATCGTTATCCGCTGGAGATTCCACCCGTAAGAGGTCTGAACAGACAACCTTGAAAAAAACTTTCCACAACGGGTATACAGGTATAACTTGTCCTTCTCATTATCGAAATATTTTATGACCCATTCCCTGCAGTATTTGTAAAAGGATAGCCGGTTAAAATTGTATCCACATAACATCTCAATCAACCATTTTGTGTGACCTTTCGAATTAGTAACAGTTGTTCTATAAGTCAGTAGTTCAGTTTTAATATCCCGCATCATGTATATTTGACCATAACAGCTAAGCCTGTACAAACTCCGCTGCGCAAACTGCTCAAAACTTTCTAATAATAATTTTGCAAGTACTGGATCAATTTTTAATACTTCAAGCTGTTGCTGAATTTCCGGCAATGCATTTTTTATATCGTCGGTAACTTTTTGATTATAGTTTGAGGGGGCGACACTATCCATCGACATATCCGCCCCATAATGCATTTCTATTACACCTAATAATTGTTCTATCGCATATTGCACACTCTGGTAGCCACTTAGCGCTTCAACAGTATTGAGCCATGTTTTATTGAGTTGCACATACCGGTATACCTTTTCTGCTATGAACTGTAGCCTTTGTTGGTGATGCCTTATATACCGCTTCCTGGCCGCATCAGGAACCGCTGAAAAAAGAAGATTGAGAAATACGGCTTCAATACGTATCGTCTCCGCCTCAAATTGTAAAACATAATTCCTTTGGAGTTCCTGCTCCGCATCTTTTTCACGGTTGTTGAATTGATTGCTGAATATGCTTTCTAAAAGCACAAGTTCATATTTCATGGGGTAAGGTTTAGGGTGAATCAAAATACAGGCTGAACAAATACCGAATATGTTGATTCTTCACAGGCAAATGAATTCGTTCTTTAAAAATAGAAAGCGGCTTGATTAAATGGAAATTTTAGGCATCATTTTCACACGCTGAATAATGCATTTCAAATGCAGAATCAAGAGATTCATGTAAAATAATTCTGCGAAATGCATTGTAGCGCTCATTTAAACAGTTGCTGAAAAAAAATCATCTTCCTTTACTGCACGTCAAGTGTATAAACCTTTCCAATCACCTTGTTTATATAGAGAAAACGAATTTTCATGTAACCTTTTTGCCCTCTCAGTTTGCGTGTATGAAGTTTGGGAGGTAAAACATTTTATCACCTCCAAAACAAACAGCATGATGACAAAAAAAGCAATCCTCAGTTTACCCATTAGTATTGAGCAACTCAAAAGGTATTGCGACAATCCATTGGCAGGAAGATTATTAACTGCCGACTCCTGCATTGTTGTCACACCGCCCTTACCTCCGGGGCCAGCCGGTAAATTTTTAACTTATGAATCACCACGGGGAATCTTCAAAAGGATTCCTTTTTTGTCTGACCAATTTTAAAAAGATTACAATGATTTTAAAGGCTTACAGGAAGAATATTGAAATCCTTAGCTCATTCTATGAAAACCCGTTTCCCGCCGAATTGGCCAATCAATTACAGCTACAATATGCCCTTGTCAGCGCCAGCCTCTCCAACTTCCTACCAGCACTACCCGTAGAAAAACACTCTTTTGTTTATCGTCAAATTCTCTTACATCAAAAACTCAGTCTCCTCGATGAATCCAATTATGCTGGTATGGATCAACTTGAAGTTCAATATCAAGAGGATTATCACATCAGTCAATTTCGGAGTCAGCCTGCAATATTCTGTACTGCCCACAATGGTTCTTACAGACTCATCAACTTTTACTTAAAAAAACTTCAAATACCTTATGCGCTTGTTGCCAATAAAAATATTATTCTAACGGAAAAGGAACGTTTTCAAGAAAACTATGACCACTTTTATGTAAAAGACTGTTTTCCGCTTGAAATTATTGATGCCGAGGAACCTACTTCTTTAATGAGAATGCTCAGAGCAATAAAAAACGGAAAGAGTCTTTTAATTTATGTGGACGGCAATACTGGCTCAGGAAATCAGCAGGAGAACCAGCATTCAGTGCCAGTTGCTTTCCTTGCACAGCAGCTTTTGGTGAGAAGTGGCCCATCTTACTTGAGTATAAAAACAAATACACCGATAATTCCTGTCATCAGTTTTAAACCATCACTGTACAAAAATATTCTTCTTTTTTTTCCAATCATTTATCCGTCGACACAATCTGTTGTAGACAGAGTTCAAATCTGTAACATAACGCAGCGGATATACGACCACCTTGCCAGCATAATCCTAATAAATCCTACCCAGTGGGAAGCGTGGCTATATCTCCATAAGGTTGCAAAAGTTGATACCAGTAAAAATATTCTTTTGAGTGAAAATTTATCTGGCACCAATGATGTGATCTTTAATTCAAGAGAATTTGGTATCTTTAAAACAGGTACCCGTTGTTTTCTGCTACAAAAAAACACTTATTCATCGTTTCCAATTGATGATAGCTTGTATGATTTCTTGTCATTCCGATTGCCTTCGGAGCTAAAAGATATCTCTATAGCTGAAGGACTCCTGGATCAACTATGTAGTGAAAGGATCGTCCTTAAACCAAAATAACATTCTAAACATCAGGATGCAACCCCTTATGTTTTACCAGAAAGTATTTCACATAAAGAAAAGCGGCATATGCGCGCTGCACATATTGGCATGGCTGACTTATACCACTTATATCTACTTAACCAATTATGTAGCAAATGACCGGCTGCATTTTATTCCCACACTCCTATTCCTGTTACCGTACTATACTACCTTCTATGTGGTTTTGTTCTTTCTCAACATTCCATCCAAACACAAAATTGCCTGGGGTATATCAGTTTTCTTCATTGTTTTTATCATAATGTCATCTGTAAGCTACCTGCTCATTTATTGGACACTTCCAATTATTGGAGTAACACTTTATTCCAGTAGCGAAATGAACAGTTTTATACAGGGAGCCGTGCTGGGATATGTACAATTCTTTGCGTACGCGTTGCTGTATTATTATTTTAGCAGCACGTTAAAAAAAGAAAGGGAGCTAAGATTACTTCACGAGGAGAATACAAAGATAGAACAACAAAAAGTTAAGCAAGAATTGGACAATGTACTGCTAAGAGAAAAACAAATGCAGGTTAACCAGGAAAAACTCGCCTTCGAATACGCATTTTTACAATCCCAGATCAACCCACACTTTCTTTATAACACGCTAAATGTTCTATTCTCTCAGGCACTCAAAATATCTCCAGAGCTTGCTGGCAACATCTCTAAAATGAGTGAGATCATGCGATATTCGATGGAAAGTGTGGAATATAAAATTCCGTTAGTTTCAATTCAAAAAGAACTTGACCACCTTCAGATACTGATTGACATTAATGTTATGCGTTTTGGAAACGGCACTTTCATAGATTTCAGGCAGGAAGGTCAATCAGAGGGACAACTCATTCCGCCGTTATCTTTTATTACTGTTATAGAAAATGCTTTTAAGTACGGCGAAATAAAAGACAGTGCCAACCCACTCTGTATCATCATCAAGCTTCGCCCAGGTCATGTTTATTTTTACTGCCGGAACAAAAAGAAAAAAAATAAAACTCCGTTGCCGTCACATAACATAGGCCTTAAAAACCTGCGTTACCGCCTCAACACAATATTTAACGATCGCTATCACCTTGACATCATTGATGAAGAAGAATTTTATACACTTGAACTTACCATAACATCTATTTAATATGATAGAATGCTTTGTAATAGACGATGAATATCCAGCAGTCGAAGTACTTGAAAACTATATCAACCAAAATCCACTGCTGAAACTTATAGGCAGTTCCACCAATCCGGTGGAAGGCCTTGAAATGATACGGATGCACAAACCGCAGGTTGTATTCCTTGATATAGAAATGCAGGAATTAAATGGTCTTGACCTGAAACAGCTGATGGACAAAAATATACTCACCATTTTCTGCACCGCTTATTCAGAATATGCTATCAAAAGCTATGAACTGCAGGCTGCAGATTACCTCGTAAAACCAATCAGTCACAACAGATTTATAAGAGCTATACACCGTTTGACCGAACAGTTCGCTTCTGTAATGCAAAAGACCAATACTAATCCCGCGGAAAACTTTATCACCGTGAAAGCAGATCACAAAGGAAAGATTTTTAAACTTGATTATGATGAAATCGATTTTATTGAATCATTAGGGAATTATGTGGCCATTCACAGAGGAAAAAACAGGATTTTGACTTACAACACTATGAAAGATGTAGAAGGCAAATTACCTAAAGACATTTTCATTAGGATTCACAAATCATTTATTGTGCCGCTCAAACAGATATCCTATATAGAATACAATGAGATTGCACTTAAAAACTCAAATAAACGCTTTCCAATAGGTAACAGTTATAAACCAACTATCCTGGAAATGTTAAAGGAAAAGCTGCTGTGATTTACCAATAAACCGAATTCTATGAACCACCCATTTAATCTTGATGTATTTTATAATGATCAAATAATTTCTTTTCCGGCAGAGCTACAACATTCGGAATATTATTACCGGATTGTGGTTATCATTTCGGACATCCCTGTTATTTTCGAACAAGACGAGGAAGGTGGTTACCGGGCTATTATTAAAAACACGGTTGACCGGCAGAAAGTATCGCAAAGCCTTCTACACGCAATCGCAGATGAATTGAGAAAAACACTTTCAATCTAATTGTTGTGTAGTTATTGAGGAAGATCGGCCAATGTTATTTCGGCTGTAAGGCGTTCAACTTTGCATTTACATCCTTTAAACCTGCTTTTTCCAGCATATCAACTGCAATAATCTGAACCTCAGAAAAAACTTCTTTGCTGATAGTTCCGAGTACATGACCTTCCTCATTTTTCTCCTTTGCAGTCAGTCCAAGTTCAAGCAATTTACAAAGTAGTAAAACATCCTTTCTTGAAACGTTTAATACGATCTTGATATGTTCCTGCATTCCTGGTGAACTAAGTATTGTGTCATATACTGCCACTACATCTTTTGTCGATAACATCGCTTTTGTTTTTTGTCTGAAATATATCATAAAAGTAGTCTTCGAATGTCTTAGCGAAGTGGATTTACCGGTACATAAATTGAACAGGTCAACTTTATCCTAAGAGTAGTTTTTAATTTTAACTAATCCCTCATCAACATGATTTGAAAAATCAACTGCCAATTCATCAGGGGATACTTAAGATGAATGGTACGGAAGAAATGCTTAAATAAAACAAATTTTTCCTCATCCTGTATTAGGTGCACCTGACTTGATATCGGCGCTGAAAAGTATTTATGGAAGAATACCAAATTAAATGCTTATAAAGGACCTTTTCAACAACACATCATAAGAAATTAAAACAAATATAAACCAGTTTAAAAATGGGTAGCCTGACCAGTCCGCTACCGGCAAGATGTACCGTTGTTTTACAAACGGAATCTTGCCACCCCGCTCCGGAGTCGGGTGTGGTCATTTTTCACTATTAATAAAATGCAATGCATAACCAGAAAACCAATCGAACGATAAACCTCAATGTAAGATTAACACCGCAGGAATCACAGCAAATCAATAAAGCTATTGCCTCTTCCACCATTCGTAAACGTAGCGAGTATGTTCGCCGGAAATTGCTTGATAAGCACATAACATTTTTTACGCGGAATAAATCACTTGATGACTTTATGACAGAGATGATTATACTGAGAAAAGAGTTGAATGCAATAGCTAACAACTATAATCAATCAGTAAAAAAACTACACGGATTATATCAATTTTATGACCTTAATGAATGGCAAAAAGAACATCAACAAGTAATGTCAGATTTGGTCAAAAAGATGGCAGAGATAAAAATAAAAATCAACCAAATCAATGACAAATGGTTACAATCATAAAAGCTGGAAGGAGTATTAGAAGTATACTTAATTATAACGAAAACAAATTGAAAGATGGCCGCGCTGTTATGACCCATTCTATGAATTTTGGCAAGGACAGTTTACTGCTTTCTTTTAATGATAAAATCAATACATTTTACAAGCTGATTTCCTTGAATGAAAGAACCAAATTGAATGCCATCCACATCTCCCTCAACTTTGATCCAGCAGACAACCTTACTCAACAAAAACTATCAGGTATCGCATCCAGTTATATGGATAGAATTGGATTTAGCGACCAGCCTTACCTCGTGTATCAACACTTCGATAGTGGACATCCGCACATCCATATTGTGTCTACCAATATACGCCATGATGGAACCAGAATTGCTTTGCACAATATTGGAAAGACAGCGTCTGAAAGCGCCAGAAAACAAATTGAAAAAGATTATAAACTTATAAAGGCGGAATCGAAAAATAATATACAGGCACAAAAGCAGATTTATAATTTAACAAAGGCCGTGTATGGTCATTCAAAAACAAAAAATGCAATTGCAGTCGTTCTGGAAAATATTATTAATACATATCTTTTTACTTCTCTACCAGAACTAAATGCCATTTTGAATCAATACAATATTAAAGCGGAAAGAGGGAATGAAAACTCAAGGACTTTTAAACATAAGGGGCTTCTTTATTCAATTACGGACGAACAAAATAATAAAATAAGTACTCCTCTTAAGGCAAGTCTTTTTGTTTTCAAGCCCACCTTGCCTCATCTGGAAAATAAGTTTGCCGAGAATAAAATCAAACGAGCTCCCTTCAGAAAAAAAATATGCAATGCCATAGATTATATGATGCTTATATCGTCACCGACCAGTCTCGATGAATTTTCAAAACAACTTAAAAAAGAAAATATCCAGGTTGTTATACGTAAGGGGAAAGAACGTGCAATATATGGACTGACTTTTATTGACGCTCAAAACAAATGTGTTTTTAACGGCAGTGATCTTGGCAAGCAATATAGCGCCGCTGCTATACTTCAACGATGCGGGCAAATATCCTCGCAACAATCGGGAGTACGACAGACTGCTACAGCTAAAGGGAAAAATAATTTTGATGTCGCAGAGCAATTGGAAAGACCAGAAAGCAACCCTGGTAATTTAATAGAGCAACTATTTGAAGGCACCAGAGAAACTGGTGTTCCTTCGGAGCTGAAATATGACCAAACAAAGCGACGTAAAAAAAGACGACTTCGATAACCAAAAAAATAGATTATGCAAACGGGCGAAAATGACCAGGGATTGAAGAAGGTGATGGATATGACCCGCTTAATGGCTGTCACAATGCTATTAATTCATGTTTACTTTTACTGTTATGGGGCTTTCAGTCAATGGGAACTGACTTCAAAGCTAACCGATAATCTCCTGAAGGGTATTGTCAGAACAGGTTTGTTCAGTAATATTTGGAAGTCAAAACTTATCGCGCTTGGTTTTTTATTTATTTCAGTCCTGGGTGTGAAAGGTAAAAAAAGCGAGACGATCAACTATAAACGGGCTATCGTCTTAACAGGAGCAGGGCTTTTAATCTATAATGCAAGTGCCCTAATACTCCAGCTACCTTCACATGAAATAAAGTGGATAGCCACAGCGTATATGATTTTTAGTCTATCGGGATTTATCATTACGGTAAAAGGCACCGGGCTATTGTCACGCATTATAAAAGACAAACTATCGCCTGCCACATTCAACAAGCATAATGAAACATTTCCTCAGGAAGAACGCTTGATTAAAAATGAATATTCTATTAATCTTCCAGCCAAATATCATTACAAAAATAAATGGCGGAAAAGCTGGATCAATTTTATTAATCCAATGAGAGGTCTTTTGGTTATCGGTTCACCTGGGTCGGGTAAAAGTTATTTCATTATTGAAAACATAATTCGTCAGCATATTGAAAAAGGATATTCCATGTTTATCTATGATTTCAAGTTTGATGATCTTACCAGACTTGCATACAATCATTTGTTGAAGCATGGTGAAAAATATGCGGTCAAGCCAGCTTTTCGCATCATCAATTTCGAGTTAATTTTTGACAGGTGTAATCCGCTTAACCCAGATGAGATGCATGACATCACAGATGCTGTTGAAGCTGCAAAAATCATTATGTTAGGACTGAACCGAAGCTGGTTAAAAAAGCAGGGAGAATTTTTTGTCGAATCGCCAATCAACTTTGTTATCGCGCTTATCTGGTTCCTCCGTAAATACAATAATGGTCGGTACTGTACGCTCCCACATGTGATAGAACTTATGCAGGTGCCCATAGAAAAGCTCTTCACCATTTTAAGAACAGAACCTGAAATCGAAGTCTACGTTAATCCTTTTATTTCAGCATTGGAAACTGGATCACTCGAACAATTAGAAGGTCAACTCGATGCTGCTAAAATAAGTTTGGCGCGACTCTCCTCTCCAGCCATCTATTATGTCATGACCGGCAATGACTTTTCACTCGATATCAATAACCAACAATCTCCTTCCATTTTATGCCTGGCAAACAATCCTCAAAAACAAGATGTTTTTGGTGCTGTATTATCTCTTTACATCGCACGGATGACAAAAATTATAAACCGAAAAAATCAATTGAAGTGCAGTATAATTATGGATGAATTTACCACGCTCACATTTCTGGGACTTGACACGCTTATTGCAACAGGGAGGAGCAATAAAATAGCCACAACAATCGCTATTCAGGATGCGAGCCAGTTAAAATTAAATTATGGCAGAGAGTTGGCGGAAGTGATCGTTAATATTTGCGGCAATATTATTTCCGGACAGGTAAGCGGCGAGATCGCAAAGCAATTATCCGAAAGACTTGGCAAGATATTGCAGGAACGTGAAAGTATTTCCGTTAACAGCAACGACAGTTCATTTTCAAGATCAAAACAACTTGAATTTGCCGTTCCGGTTAGCACTATCTCAAGTCTTTCTTCGGGCGAATTTGTGGGGATGATAGCGGACAATCCTGATGAGCCAATAGCTTTAAAGGGATTTCATGCCAATATCGTTAACGACCACAAAGGCATTGAAGTCGAAAAAGAAAATTTCAAATCGCCTTCCCCCAAAAAAGCAGTTAATTCCAAAGAACTTCTGGATGTATATGAAATCGTAAAGCTGGACGTTGCCGAGCTAGTTGAATCCTCGATGGAAGAGATATTAAATGACCCGGCCAAACAACATCTGATCATTAAGCAAAAGTAACAACCTTGTTTTATTGAAGAGAGGGTTAAGACTATTGCGACTGTGTATTGGCTTCTTGGCAATCGCTTTTCAGCTATAACTATAATTGCTTTCAACTGCAGCCTACTGTTAAATCCAACACCGTTGTCTTTTACAGTTAAGCATGGTATCCTTTCTAAAATTAATATCAATGTTCACAGTTGCAATTTTAGATGTTTGCTATTTTAAACGCACTTCTGCACTATCATGCAAAGACTCATTTTTCTTCAAGTTGAATGTTGATTATCCGCTTGGAGGAAATCCCTTTTTCCAGAATCTTGAGTTAGATTTCTTATGAAAAGTTGTATAAATGGGTATATCTCATTATAGTAAAAAACGCTCAGCTTATCCACACTCTGCGCACATTTTCTCTTCCTTGAAATTTGATAGGATGACTACCTCTTTGTTTTTGGTAAATTGATAAGTGTAAAGATTACTTACACGAGGTTTAGATGATGTAAGGAAAATGTGGAGGTGTAAGATGGACAAAATTGAACCTGAAAAGGTATTGGAAGTATTGTGCAAAAACGGAATAGAAATAACAATGGAAGAAGCGAAATTAATACTCGAATTTCTTCGTCAACTTGTGGAGATTCAAGTAGCACAATACACTAAAAATGACATGTAGATTATTAATTAATTAAAACAGGAAATATCATTTATGAACATAGCAGACCTATATATTAGAGTTAGCACCGACGAGCAGGCTGACAAGGGATACTCGCAAAGAAGCCAGGAAGAAACTTTGCGCAAGTATTGTCAAATTAATAGCATACAAGTAAGTAGAATGATGTATGAAGATCATTCTGCGAAGACGTTTAACCGTCCAAAGTGGAACGAACTCTTATTTAATTTAAAGAAAGGAAGCAATAAATCAACTTTATTATTATTTACGAAGTGGGACAGATTCAGCAGAAATGCGGGAGACGCATATCAGATGATAAATCTACTTCGCAAATATGGCATAGAACCACAGGCAGTAGAGCAACCATTGGACTTATCTATTCCCGAAAATAAAATGATGCTTGCATTCTATCTGGCTGCACCAGAAGTGGAGAATGATCGCAGAGCGCTCAATGTTTTTTACGGAATGCGAAGAGCAAAAAAGGAAGGTCGCTGGATGTCAGCAGCACCTGTCGGATATACCAATAAAATCGACGATCACGGTCGTAAGTATATTGCGCCCCAAGAGCCAAAAGCGTCTATCATGAAATGGGCATTTCAAGAACTGGCGAAAGGTATTTATGCAACAGACCAAATAAGAAAGGAGATAAATAAACGTGGTTTAAAATGTAGCCGCAGCACGTTTTGGCGTTCAATCCGTAATCCCGTTTACTGCGGCAGAATTCCTATAACAAAATTTAAAGATGAAGAAGCATTTAGTGTAGAAGGTCAACATGAACCATTAGTTTCTGAAGCTCTTTTCAATGAGGTTCAGGATATGTTGTCAGGAAGAAAAAGAAAGGAAAGATTAGCAACCAAAATAACTGTTAACGAAGAAATGCCTTTGCGTGGTTTTCTGGTTTGCCATAAATGTGGTGGTGTACTAACGGGAAGCGCTTCAAAAGGCAAATACAATTTGTATTATTATTACCACTGTAACGCTAAATGCGGTGTAAGGTTCAGAACTGATAATACCAACGATCTTTTTTTAAACGAATTAAAAAAATATAGACCCAGACCAGGTATAAGCAATGTCTATATTATGCTTTTGAAAGAGTCTTATAAAGTTCAAACAAAAAATAAACAAAATGAACGAAGGATATTGGTGTCTCAAATTGACGAATTAAATAATCGTTTGAAGAAAGCCAGAGAAATGGTCGCAGATCAAAAAATTGACCCCGATGATTTTCGCGAAATCAAGTTGGACTGTACACATAAAATTAATATGCTCGAGTCTAAAATGAGAGACATACCAAATAACAACATGGGTATAGATGCTTTACTAACGAAGGCAATTGATAATTTAAACCGATTAGATAAATTATTTGAGGAAGGAACCGTCAAACAGAAACGTCAAATAATAAGTTCAATATATCCTGAAAAATTGATTTTTGATGGATCGCAATATCGAACTCCTCGCGTCAATGAAGTTGTACAGCTGATATATAGTCTGGGTGAGGGTTTCGACGAAATAAAAAACCGGAAAGGTGACAAAAATTTGCTCCTTTCCGGTGAGGTAGCCCGTACGAGAATCGAACTCGTGATTCGTCCGTGAAAGGGACGCGTCTTAACCCCTTGACCAACGGGCCGTTTTGTTTTTGGGAGTGCAAAGATATAGTTGTGAACATATCATTCCAAAACTTTTTCTGAATATGGTAAATGAGGCTTGTAGAGGCTTATTATTACTGGTTTACATGTCTTCTTTACACTTTTATTGAATACTATATCGTAAATTTGCATCCTGATTTTTAAAAGCCTAAAATATATATCACAATGAGCACAGTAAAAGTTGCAATCAACGGTTTCGGAAGAATAGGACGGTTAGTATACCGCCAGATCTATAACATGGAGGGAATTGATGTAGTGGCGATCAATGATTTAACCAGCCCAAAAGTGCTGGCTCATTTATTAAAATACGATACAGCACAGGGACGCTTCAATGCTGATGTAAAAGCTACCGAAAGTTCAATTATTGTAAATGGCGACGAAGTAAAAATATACGCGCAAAAAGATCCGGCTCAAATTCCATGGGGCACACACCAGGTAGACGTAGTACTGGAATGTACCGGTTTCTTTACCGATAAAGATAAAGCAGCACTGCATATTACTGCAGGCGCTAAAAAAGTAGTAATCTCCGCACCGGCAACCGGCGATCTTAAAACCATCGTATTTAATGTAAATCATAATATACTGGATGGTTCTGAAACAGTGATCAGTTGCGCTTCATGTACTACCAACTGTTTAGCTCCAATGGCAGATACACTGGATAAAAAATTCGGCATCGTTTCGGGTATCATGACTACCATTCACGCATACACGAACGACCAGAATACACAGGATGCACCGCATCCAAAAGGCGATCTTCGCCGTGCAAGAGCAGCAGCGCAGAATATTGTACCTAACAGCACCGGTGCTGCAAAAGCAATCGGGCTGGTATTGCCAGGTTTAAAAGGCAAACTGGATGGAAGTGCGCAGCGTGTACCTACCCTTACCGGTTCACTTACAGAGCTGGTATCTATCCTTGGTAAAAAAGTTACTGCCGAAGAAATCAACGCAGCTATGAAAGCAGCGTCTAACGAATCTTTCGGCTATACAGAAGATGAAATAGTGAGCAGCGACATTATAGGAACAACATACGGTTCTTTGTTTGATGCTACGCAAACCAAAGTATTGTCGGTTGGCGATACACAACTGGTTAAAACTGTAAGCTGGTACGATAACGAAATGAGCTACGTAAGCCAGTTGGTGCGCAGCGTAAACTATTTCGCTAAATTAATCAGCAAATAATACTGACCTCGTTTTGCCCCGGTATCGAAGTATATCGGGGTTCTTTTTGTCCCGTAAAAGCTATGACAAACTAACTGTATAACTGCGCAAACGTAGCGTT
Organism: Agriterribacter sp.; assembly: GCA_047600465.1. Lineage (GTDB taxonomy): Bacteria > Bacteroidota > Bacteroidia > Chitinophagales > Chitinophagaceae > Agriterribacter. The sequence goes on along the minus strand of JASGKU010000001.1, from coordinate 575,844 downwards.
ACAGATTTATAAAAGTATATCCTTGAGAAAAAATTTCCTGGTAACAACCCCCTACTGTTTATAGATCTAAATCAAATTACTATGTCTAAATTCTCCTCCTCCAATTTTAAAGGTCAGAAGGTTTTGGTTCGTGTAGATTTTAATGTTCCGCTTAACGATAAATTTGAAATAACAGACGATACCCGCATGCGTGCCGCTGTTCCCACTATCAAAAAAATACTGGGCGATGGTGGTATGGTTATTTTAATGAGTCATCTTGGCGCCCCAAGGGTGGACCCGAAGAAAAATATTCATTGAAACCATTGATTAAACACCTGGGTGATCTGTTAGGTGGCGTAACCGTACTTTTTGCCAATGATTGCGTGGGAGAACAGGCATATAATACAGCCAGTATGATGCGCCCGGGAGAAGTGCTGTTGTTAGAAAATCTTCGTTTTTATAAAGAAGAGGAAAAGGGGGATGAAGACTTCGCGAAGAAATTAGCTAAACTGGCAGATGTATATGTGAATGATGCCTTTGGTACAGCGCATCGTGCACATGCTTCAACTGCTGTAATTGCTAAATTTTTCCCGGTTGAAAAAAGAATGTTTGGTTTATTGATGGAAGGCGAAGTAAACAGCGCAGAAAAAGTATTGCACCATTCTGAAAAACCTTTCACCGCTATCATCGGTGGCGCTAAAGTTTCTGATAAAATACTCATCATAGAAAATCTGTTGAAAAAAGCAACCGATATCATCATTGGTGGCGGCATGGCTTATACTTTCATGAAAGCGCAGGGCGGTAAAATAGGCAATTCGCTTTGCGAAGAAGATCGCCTCGATCTTGCACTCGACCTCTTAAAAAAAGCAGAAGAGCAAGGCGTTTGTATTCACCTGCCTTCTGATTCTATTGTAGCAGATAAGTTCGACGCCAATGCCAATGTATCATCTGCTCCCAGCAATGATATTCCCAATGGCTGGATGGGACTCGATATCGGCGAAAATGCAAGAGGCCAGTTTGCCAACGTAATAAAAAAATCAAAAACCATTTTGTGGAACGGTCCTATGGGTGTTTTTGAAATGGAAAAATTTCAGAAAGGTACCAAAGCTATTGCTGAAGCAGTTGCCGAAGCCACACAAAAGGGCGCATTTTCGTTGGTAGGCGGTGGTGATTCTGTTGCCGCTGTTAACCAGTTTGGCTTTACCGATAAAGTAAGCTATGTATCTACAGGTGGCGGCGCCATGCTTGAATATTTTGAAGGCAAAACACTGCCGGGAATTGCTGCTGTATCAGCACTCTAAGCAGTCAGCTATCGGCTGTCAGCTTTCAGGTTGCAAGTTACAAGTTCCAGGTTATGAAAACTGGTTTCAGATAGCCCATGGCTGACGGCTTCTCCCCCACATTTTCCTTTTGCGTAAATGGTTTTCCCAAAAAGGAAAACAGTTTTTTACTGCATGGTTCACCTTTGCATGGTGAAAGCATTCCACCTTATAACTGCACTGATCGTAACTCTTATAACCTTTACTGATTGCAGCACATTACTTGCTCAGTCTGACTCATCTGAAAGCGCTCTTTTAAAAGAAGTAGTTGTAACAGGGCAGTACAAACCACAATCCGTAAAACAATCCGTTTACCAGGTAAGAGTCATTTCTAAAGAACAAATACAAAAGCAGGCAGCCGCATCACTACAGGATGTGCTCAATACACAATTGAATATCCGCTTCTCACAGGACCTGGCAACAGGCGGTGCAAACATTTCTATGATGGGCTTGTCAGGTCAAAATGTAAAAATTCTGATTGATGGCGTACCTGTTACGGGCAGGCAAGGTACTTCCAACGAAATCAATATTAATCAGTTCCAGGTAAATACCATTGAAAGAATAGAGATCATCGAAGGCCCTATGAGTGTTATATACGGCGCCGATGCATTAGCAGGCGTGATCAATATCATCACTAAAAAAAATCAGCCTCAGAAATTTGGCGTAACAGCGCGCATACACGAAGAAACTGTTGGCAAAGAATATGGCATAAAGCAGGGAATTCACAATCAATACTTGGGTGTATCAGGCTCATATAAACATTGGTATATCAATGGTGGTATAGGCAGAAATTTATTTAATGGGTGGAAGGATTCAGCCACCGGCAGAGAATTATTGTGGCATAAAAAAGATCAGATCACGGGTAATGCTATATTGGGTTACAGAACAGAAAAGCTGCATATATATTATCGTTTTGATGGTTTGGACGAAATAATAACCAATCCAGCCAATCCACAGGGTAACGAGCCTGCCATTGACCAGGAGTATATTACCGATAGGTTAATGCAACAATTGCAGGGCGTATATACACTTAATAACCAATGGACGTTTAATGCGCTTGCATCTAATACACATTTCACCAGGCAGGTATATTCCACTTTATATTACCCTAATGGAGATGTAAGGGTGGCTACAGCACCAGACTTGCAAAGTCTCACAACTTTTGATGGTTATGTAGCAAGAGCAACGGCTGTGTACAAACCTTCTTCTTATATATCAGTGCAGCCAGGTGTTGATATAAATATAGAAACAGGCGAAGGTGAAAGAATAAAACAAGGCACACAGCGCATCAGCGATTATGCTTTTTTTGTTACGGCTGATATTACACCGGTTTCAAAATTTCAGGTACGCCCCGGCGTTAGATTTGAAAAAAATTCGGTATATACAGCGCCTCCTGTTATTCCATCATTAAATGTAAAATGGGCGCTTTCATCCAGCATCGATATCCGCCTGGCATACGCCAAAGGGTTTCGTGCACCATCTTTAAGAGAACTGTATTTTGATTTTTTTGATGCCAGCCACCAGATAGAAGGCAATCCCAATCTCGAAGCTGAAAAATCAAACAGTATTACAGGTTCTGTAAACTGGAAGAAGAAATTATCGGGCAATACTGTTGCCTCACTTATACTCAGCGGTTTTTATAATGATGTAAACAACCTCATCACTTATGCTGCAAAAGCAGATAATCCAACCATTACTACTTTAATAAATGTGAGTAAATACAAAACCAGGGGCGCCACATTAAATGGAAATATTAATTATAAAAACTTCAGTGCTTCCCTTGGTTTTGGTTATACAGGAAGATACAATGAATATAAAGAAGACATGAAGTCATTACCTGAGTTCCAATGGTCACCGGAGCTAAACTCCTTTATTTCTTATACTTTTCCGAAAATTGGGTTAGACGTAAATCTCTTTTATAAACTTACCGGCAAGCTTCCGCAATACCAACAAATAACAAACTCAAACAATCAAGTTGAATATAGACTGACACGAACAGAAGGTTATCATTGGGCTGATATAACAGCAAATAAAAAGATATGCACTTTCTTAAAATTAAACGCGGGTATACGCAACTTGTTTAATGTAAATAGCATAAACAGTACTGCTGTTGCAAGTGGCGCGCATTCAGATGCAGGTGTGAGCTGGATAGCTTATGGAAGATCTTATTTTCTGGGGCTGATGTTTGACTGGCAAACAAAAAAATAACAACAAGTTTTAAATATAATAAAATACATGATGATGAAACCGACACTTACGAAAGGGTTATTATTATTTTCTTCCGTACTACTATTATTCATTACCTCCTGCAGAAAGAAAGATGCGCCTTTACCCGATAATCTTGTACAGTTTGAATCTACTGAACAAGGTATTGAAGAAAGCGAAGACGACCTGACTGTAAAAATAAAATTAACAAGGGCAACGGATAAAGATATTCCCGTAACCATTACACTCACTAACACAAATGTGGAGTATACAACAGATTATACAACTACTCCGGCAACTGTATCAGGCACACTCCCGCTCACTATTTTAAGCGGAAGCAGCGAAGCAAGTTTTACTATAAAAAAAGCAGATGGCGCATTGTTTGATGGTGATGAGAAGATCGATTTTAAGATCGCTTCCTCTGGTTCACCGGTAATCATCGGCACAACCAATCAATTCACTGTAAGTTTTGCTGAGTTGGTGGCTACTTCTTCTTCCATTGTAGTAGATGGCGGTGGCGCCACTTATGGCAACAAAGTTTTTATTGACTTAAGTGCTAATAAACAAACAGCAGTACAAAGAACAAAATGGGATCTCGGGTTCTTTGGTGGCGCTGACGATTTCAGGGTTATTCTTAATTCATCCGTTGGTATGATGGCAAAGCAAATTGACAAAACCGATTTGAATGCGGTAACCGAAGCTGATACTACCGGATTTTCACAGGATGAAATATTTAACCAGGCTGCGCCTACAGTAGAATCATTGGCTTATATTGACTACCCCGATGGCGATCTTACCAAAACTGCTATAGCCGAAATTTCTGCAACTGCAGATGAAAACAAAGTGTATATCATCAACCGTGGTAAAGGTATTGGTTCACCCGCTCCTGACAGAGGTTGGAAGAAAATACGTATTATACGCAATGGTTCTGGCTATACATTGCAGCATGCAGATATAGCAGCTACCACATTCACTTCTGTTGATGTTGCAAAAGACGATGCTTATTTCTTTAAGTATATTTCTTTTGAAAGTGGTGCAACAGATGTAGAACCTAAAAAAGAGAAATGGGATATTGCCTGGACCTATTTTTCAAATATTACCAATTTTGGTGGTGGCGAAGTGCCTTATCTTTTCCAGGATATTATTTTGCAAAACAGGAATGTGGAAGTTGTAAAAGTAATGACTACTACAAAAGCTTATGCTGATTTTGCTGAGGCTGATATTACAGGATTGACATTCTCTACAACTCAAACAAGTATCGGTTCTGATTGGCGCGCAGGTGGTGGACCAAGTACTTCTCCTGCCGTACGTACGGATAGATTTTACGTAATAAAAGACGCGGATAACAACTATTACAAAATTCGTTTTACAGCTTTAACCAAAGATGGTGAGCGTGGATATCCAGCATTTGAATATGCACTTGTAAAAAGAGGTAGTTAAAAAATAGATTTTTCATTTGTAAAAAATAGATATGAAAAGAAAATCATTATTGTTTAGTGCAGGGTTGTTGCTGGCAATAAGCTCCGTTACCGCACAGCAAAAAGAAGGAAAAAAGAATATTGAAAAATTATGCGGTTGCTTTGAAGTGCAGTTTAAGTATGCAGAGACTTTTTCTCCTGATGAAGATTATAAATTTCACAACAGGGAAAACCTTGCCGCCGGTGCGGAACTGGTAGTACCTATTGAAATGAGTGATAAGAAAATTGTTTTACAGCACCTGCTGGTGATTTCAGATACCATGATTGTAAAGCACTGGCGCGAAGACTGGACATATGAAGACCCACAACTGTTTGTTTACAAGGGTGATAAAACCTGGGTTAAGACAACATTGAAGCCTGAAGAAGTAAAAGGGAAATGGACACAAACCGTGTGGGAAGTAAGTGAGGCTCCGCGTTACCAGGGTGTGAGTGAATGGATAAAAACCGACGGCAAAACAATTTGGGAAAACACAGCAGATGCGCCGTTGCCACGCCGTGAATATTCTGTGCGCAGCGATTACAACCTTTTAAAAAGAGGTAACCGTATTATTCTTACCAACGAAGGCTGGATCCACGATCAGGATAACCAGAAAATAATCCGGGAAGGTGGTACAGATAAATTGCTGGTTGAAGAAAAAGGCGTTAATAGCTATAAAAAAATTGATGACAAGCAATGTGAAGCCGGGTTGGCATATTGGAAAAAAAATAAATTATACTGGTCGAAAGTAAGAGCAGTGTGGGAACAATATATGGCGCAGCACAATACGGTAACTATAAAAGATAAAGTTGACGGAAAGCAATTGCATGATTATCTTTTTGCGCAGGCAAAAGATTTTGCAATGGGCAAAATACCTGCATCCGAAATTGATGCAAGTATAAAAGCATATGTAGAAAAATATTTTGTTGATGCGAAGGAAGTAGCGAAGGGAAATTAATTATTTGTTTAGTTTGATAAAAAATCCCGATGAATGTTGTAAATATTCATCGGGATTTTTTGTTTCGTGAAAGTCATTTCGAAGGAGCGCACAGCCGTCTTCATAATTTTTCTGTTGCAAGCGACTGAGAAATCTCCGGCATAGTAGTAGATATGGCTGGAGATTTCTCCCGCGCATATCATTCTTTTAATTCATTCAACATGAGGCGCAGTCGAAATGACGGCAATCACAATCAACCAAACAGATCATTCAATATTTTAGCCAGTCTTAAGCCACCTTTCAGCAATTGATCGTTGAGGGTTTGTGCAAAAAGATAATTGTATTTATAACTAAGCTTGCTGTTGGCAGGTGTGAGATCATAAATTTTGTCGGACAATACATGTGATTCGTAAAACCAATCATCCATAGATGTGTTTTGCCATTGTGATACCGCATCTTTATCAGCCACATCTAATACCGTTGCATATTCCGTATAACTCCATTGTTGAAAATCTATCAGTGCTTCATCCCACAGCGTATGCAGGTTCATCTGTTTGTCAAACCAGGTAATCATTATTTTATTACCGCCCTGGTCTTCATCGCGGGCTACATGCAGTGGTTGATGAACATCACCTACAAAATGAATAAGAAATTTCAATGCCATTTGTCTTTGCTCCGATGAAAGCGATTCATCTTTTACCTGCGCTTCCATTGCGGATATTTGTGTGTATAAGTTTTCGCCCGGCAAAGCCTTCAGTCCACTTACAAATGCATCTCTTTCCATATGTCCGGGCAAGTCAACATAATGCCATTTGCCTGCATACCTCCAATTGGTATCCGACTTTATAAAATCCGCCCAGTTAGCTAATGAAGCTAAGGTTTGTATGCCTATCAGTTTGCTTATTTCCTTTTTTGCTTTGTTGCTCAGATGCCGTTGTGCAATTTCGGCCACTACCCTATGACCTGTAACACCCCATGCGAAAACGGTATTAGAAAAAATACCGCATACCATAGCCATGCAAAACAGTATATATTTCTTTTTCATGCTGATTTTTTATTCAATAACTGTGCTCAAAATTAACTCCTGCAGATTAAATGTAGGTTAAGAAAAAAAGAATACACTGAACCACAAAGACAGGGAGACACAAAGGTTCACTAAGAAGATTTTAAAAAACTATGCTGTTAATAAACTGCGAGAGATTGGGTAAACTGGTATCACTCAAAACATTCTTCTATATTATTCAAATGATAGGAATATGAAGAAATTCTGGAATCTTAGCCCACACTTAATTTTTTCGTTCCTGCATATTGCTTGTTTCGCTCAATAATATGCTGCAATGTATCTACAGATGCTCCGGCGTGTAACCCATCTTCCGGCGTGTTCATTGTATAGTCGAGCAGTTTTTCAATGGTAGTAGTAGCAACGTGCATCCGGGTATCTGATGACGCATAATAAATGAATACTTTTCCATCTTCGTCAACTATCCATCCATTTGAAAATACTACGTTAGATACATCGCCCGTGCGCTCCTCTCCTTCGGGCGCCAGGAAATAACCAGCCGGTTTAAAAGTTACGCGGGTAAGATCATGCAGATCGGTCATAAAAAGATAAAGCACATAGCGCAATCCCGCAGCGGTGTTTCTTACACCATGCGCCAGGTGCAGCCACCCATGTTTTGTTTTAATAGGCGCAGGACCTAAACCGTTTTTTGCTTCGCTAACAGTATGATACTTTTTGGGGTCAATGATTTTTTCTTCTTCAATTTTTGCATGTACAATAGAAGATGATAATCCAAAGCCGATGCCACCACCACTGCCGGTGCTGATAAAACCATCCTGAGGCCTGGTATAAAATGCATATTTGCTTTCAAAAAATTCGGGATGTAATACTACGTTTCTTTGCTGTGGAGATTTTGTTTCAAGATCATCCATGCGTTCCCAATTCTTCAGATCTTTTGTGCGTACAATGGCACTCTGTGCAATAGCGGCACTTGTATCATAAGGGTTAGCTTCTGCATCTTTTCTCTCGGTACAAAACACACCATAGATCCATCCATCTTCGTGAGCGGTTAAACGCATATCATATACGTTCACGTCTGTTTCATGCGACAAAGGAATATTTACCGGGTAATCCCAAAAACAAAAATGATCAATCCCATTCGGGCTTTCTGCAATAGCAAAAAATGATTTTCTATCTGAGCCTTCCACTCTTGCTACCAGAATATATTTATCCTGCCACTTAATAGCACCTGCATTAAACACGGCATTAATACCAAACCTTTCCATTAAAAAAGGGTTACTGGCAGGATTAAGATCAAACCTCCAGAACAATGGCGTATGTGCTTTTGTTAAAACAGGATTGGCGTAACGATTAAATACACCGTTTCCTCCCTCGATAATTGTATTAGGTTCAGCAATCAGTTCTTCATGCTCCTTTTGCAATGTAAGCAGTCGCTCTTCAAAAGATTTTTTCATTTAGTTATATATGAATTTAGCCATAACATTAATCATCGTGCAGCCGGTTCCACCATGTTTTTTTAAGAATAACGATAATGATTGTTAATAGTGCGATTGTAATAAGTAAAGGAAGTTTCATCCACAAAACAATATACATTGGCAGTATAGTAAGACACAACTGCCCTATCATACCCAGGATTACATTAAACATGTTGAGCCTGAAATTTTTATTGGGCTTGAAGGATGCATCGTCTTTCAATACTTCCTCGTATACCGGCTTCCAGAAGCCCCATGGTTTAACTGTTTTATAAAATATTTTGAGGGTATGCATACCCGTTGGTGGAGCAGCATATGTTCCCACAACAGCGCCAACCAGGGATATGATAAAAAATATTGGCCAATAATACAGGTCGAGCCCGCTTACTATATCAAATGATTTTAAAGCGGCCAATACAATAGCCGGCACTATACCACCAAGCATTCCCCAAAAGAAACCATTGGCATTAAAGCGCCACCAGTACCATTTAAGCATGTTAGAAACAATATAGCCACCATACAAACCAGACACGATCCACTGCAAAATGGTATTTACATCTTTTACAAAAGCTCCGATTAATATACCGGTTACCACTACTGCAAAACCAGCCATGTAGTTCATGGAAATGATTTTTTTATTAGAGGCACCGGGATTAATATACTTGAGATAGATATCGTTTACAATATACGCCTGCCCTGCATTCAGCGTACCTGAAAACGTTCCCATGAAAGCCCCCAGTAAGCCGGTGATGGTTAAACCAAGCAAACCCGTTGGTATAAAACTATTAATGGTAGCAGGCAGTATTTTTTCAAAATCTGTTGTGCCGGCATTTTGTACACTGCCATTTATCTGGTTAAAATACAATAAGGCTAATACGGTAAGCCCGATGATCATTGCATAGCGGATGGGCAATAATATAATAGAAACAAATCCACTCATCTTGCTTGCTTCATAGGGTGAGCGGGTGCTCAATATTTTCTGCATATCGTAGGTAGGTGCAGGGCCAGCCAGGCTTGCAAAAAACCCCTTAAATAACATCATCATAAAAAATACGCCAAACAATGAAAAACCATCCTTCTCAATTTTTTTGTTGGCATCGTTTATAATACCACTCCAATTGAGGTCAAGCTTCCATCCAAAAAAAGGATTAGTCCATCCCTGCGGAACTGCCAGTGAGTTGCCTTTAAGATGCACAGCAGCAATAATGGCGATGCTGAGGCAGGCAACCGTCATTATTCCGTATTTAATCATATCGCCCAAAACAATACTATGCATACCACCGAGTATTGAATAAAACATAGTGAATAAAGTAAAAACCACTCCATAGAAATGCGGTACATACGCAGGCTGCACGGTAAAAGGAATATATGGTTGTACCGCATTCCAGGGAATGAATATCTCCATAAACTTTCCTAATCCTACAAAACCATATGCCATAAACCCAAGGCAACTCAACAATGCAAAAGCCACTACTATACTGTGTGAGGCTTTTACTCCTGTTCCTGCAATACCAAATCTTCCGGCAAGCCATTCCGCACCCGTGGTAGTGTTGGAGCGGCGCAGCCATCTTGATATAAACATCATCATAAACACCTGGTTGAATACCGGCCACAACCAGGGCACCCAGATGCTCTTCATACCATACACAAAACATAAACTCACCATCCACATGGTACCCGAAATATCAAACATGTCTGATGCATCGCTCAAACCCAACATATACCAGGGGAGCGATTTTCCTCCCATCAGGTAATTTTCCTTATTCTGTCTTGCTTTTTTGCGCAGCACCCATCCTATTACGATCATTGTAATAATGTATGCCGCCATTATGAGAAAGTCAATCGCCCGGAGTTTCATTTAAATTTCCTTATGCTGTAATTTCCATTTTCAAACGAACATTTCTCATATTATACCACAGTTTTTTATTCAATGCAATAGCGTGGTTAATAGCGAACATGATATTGTGCAAACAAAAGCTATCAAAACTATCTCAATATCAAAACCATTAATAATACTATTATAACATTTCATTGCCCATAAAATGCTGCATGAAGTAGATTGCAAACATATAAAGCTGCTGCAAAAGGTATTGCGTACATAAATCGGCCTCGGATTCGGCATATTCTTATAATACTATTTTGACGCTTTTTAAGAAAGAATATGCGCTTTTATCCTAAATACTTAACTTCATTTATACAACTGCATCACTTGCCATGAACACAAATATTGTAAGAGAGATTACTCCCCTTACCCAAAGCGACTGTTTCACCCTGTTTTCGAGGGTAAAAAATAAATTTGACTTCCCCCTGCATTATCACGAGGAATATGAACTTAATCTTATTGTAAATGGAAAAGGTGCTAAACGCATTGTGGGCGACCATATAGATACCATTGAAGAACTGGAATTGGTATTAGTAGGCCCAAACCTTTGCCATGGCTGGTTTACACACCAATGCACCAGTAAGGAAATAACAGAAATAACCATACAGTTTCATAAGGATTTGTTTGATGAACTTTTTTTGAAACGCAATCAACTGAATTTTATCAGGAACATGTTTGAGCGGGCTCAGAAAGGTATCCTGTTTTCAAAAGATACGATAGCGTGGCTTAAGCCACGCATCATGCAGCTAAATCAGAAATATGGCTTCGACTCTGTACTGGAGCTATTTTCCATATTGCACGATTTATCCATATCCCGCAATATGCGCACTTTGTCGGGCACTACTTTCAACAATACTCAATTCAATTATAACAGCCGTCGCATTGAAAAGGTTTTTGAATACATGAACGACAATTATAGTAAACAGATAAGCCTGGGTGAAGTATCAAAAATTGCCAATATGCCCGAGGCTTCGTTTAGTCGTTTTATAAAGAAAAGAACTGGCAATACTTTTGTGGAAAGCCTGAATGAAATAAGACTGGGAAACGCTACCAGGATGCTGATTGATACTACCCAAAGCGTTGCAGAAATAGCTTACCATTCCGGCTTCAACAATATCTCTCATTTTAACCGCATTTTCAAAAAGAAGAAAAACTGTACGCCAAAAAAATTCAGGGAAAGCTACAGCGGCAACCGCATATTCATTTAGTAAGGTGGCTATCAGATATCAGATTTCAGCTATCGGCTGAGAGTATATCTACCTGAAAGCTGATTGCTGATTGCTCATTGCTGATTGCTCATTGCTTTCATCAAACCTGACCATGAAATGTTAAAATACTATTACAACCGGGTTGGCGATTGCTATAATTTTACAATAGTTAAAAGTGTATTCTCCCTTCTTGTCGGACTTCCAAAACTATTCAGTTTGTAAGCACTGAACAGAAGAGATATGTAATTGAACTAAATCTTCATTATTAAAAGCTTATTGCTTATGCCAAACAAGCTGAACTCCAATTCTATTGTCTCATCTTTTCCCTTATTCAAACATGCCGCAGGATTTCGATGGAAACATCTTCTTGTTACGCTATGTATCGCTTTATCATTTCAAACAATTTTTGCTCAAAACACTACCGTAAAAGGAAAAGTAACTTCCGGAGACACTGCGCTGGCGAATGTTACGGTTCAGGTAAAGGGGCTGAAAACGGCCACCCAAACCAACCTGGATGGGGAGTTTTCCATTGCGGCCTCTCCCACTGCCACATTAATTTTTACCGCTATCGGGTACACCCCGTTGGAAGTAAAAGTGAATAACCGTATGGTGGTAAATGTGCAACTGGAGTCATCCAGCAAAGTATTGGACCAGGTGGTTGTAGTTGGTTACGGTACACAAAAACGCAAAGATGTAACCGGGGCCATCAGCAGTGTAAACGCAGCAACCATTGAGAAAGTTCCGGTAACCACAGTAGACCAGGCGCTGCAGGGACGTGCAGCAGGTGTACAAATTACCAATAATGATGCTGCTCCGGGAGGAAATGTAAGTGTATTGATAAGGGGAATAGGAAGTCTTGCCAGTGGAGGTAATACTCCATTATATGTGATAGATGGTTATCCTACAACCGGCGGCATCAACAACCTCAATCCAAATGATATTGCCAGTATGGATGTACTGAAAGATGCATCTGCAACAGCAATTTACGGTATCCGCGCAGCCAATGGAGTTGTAATTATAACTACCAAAAAAGGGTTTAAAAATAAAATACAGGTATCATTAGATGGCTTTGCTTCTGTACAAGGCAAACCTAAACAGTATAATTTGTTGAACGCTCATGATTTTGCCACGCTGTCCAACGAGGTGGAAGCGGCAGATCTCACCAACACCTATCATGGTTTACCCATTTGGCAAACCCCCGATCAGTTGCATAATGTAGATTGGCAGGATGCTGTTTACAGAAACGGCTTAACGCAGAATTATACCCTCGGCATTCGCGGAGGAAGTGATAAGGTTCAAACTGCTATGTCGTTTGGTTATTACGATCAGAAAGGTATTATTATAGGTTCTTTTTTTAAAAGATACAGCCTCAATCTTAATCTCGACTATCAGCCTACTAAATGGCTCAAATCATCCACCAGCGTAAAATATTCTTACCAGGATGCTAATACGCCACTTGGAACAGGAACGAATGGACTAATGCAAATAGCATTAAACCCACCTACCATGGATGGTGGCAGTAACATCACTACTGCCATTAAAGATGGCAAGGGTAACTATGGTTTTTACAACCCTCTTAACAATATTGTGAGCGGCTTTGGGAATCCGATTCGCTCTGTTGAAACCAACCAATATCAAAACCTGACAAATTATATCTTAGCCACAACCTCTTTGGAAATAAATATTTTTAATGGACTAAAATTCAAAAGCAACCTGGGAACGAATGTCACTAATTTCTCCAGCTTTTATTTGCAGCCGCAGGATAACAGGGCATCTCTACAATATCCCGGAACAATTGTAACACCGGCGTCTTACACTCAGAGAATGAACAAAACATTTGAATGGCTCTGGGAAAATACCCTTTCTTACGATAAAACCTTCGGCTTACACACCATCAATTTTGTAGGAGGCATTTCTGCCCAGGAAAATACATGGACGGGCATGGGAGGAACCGGCATTCCCCCAAATACAGTTACACGAGATTTATCGCTCGTTTCAAATCTGGTGCTTGATCAAAACATACCTGGCACCAATACCGGGAATGGTCAAAACGTGTATAGCTTGGCTTCAACATTTGCAAGAATAACCTACCAGTTTTCTGATAAGTACATGCTAACCGGTACCATAAGAAGAGACGGATCTTCTAAGTTTGATGTAGATCATAGATATGGTGTCTTCCCATCTGCTGCCATTGGTTGGAGAATAAAAAACGAATCTTTTTTGAAGGAAGTTACCTGGCTTCATGATTTAAAGCTACGGGGTAGCTATGGCGAAGTAGGAAATGAAGCTCCAATAGGATTGTTTCAATATCAATCTTTATATGCAGGAAACTATGCGTCTAGTGTTAATGGTTCCGTTAATGGTGTAACCCTCGACAACCTTGGGTATCCATTTAATAAGATATACCAAAATGGTATTGGACAAATTCAACCTGCCAATCCAAACCTGAAATGGGAGACCGATAAACAAACAGATATTGGCATAGATGCAGCTTTCCTGCACGGTGCATTAACCTTTACTGCTGATTGGTTTAAACGTGATTCAAAGGATTTTCTGCTGAAGCTGGCATCGCCCGCCCAAACCGGTTATAATTTTATTACCCGCAATGTAGGAAGCATGAGAAATACGGGTTTTGAATTTGCCCTCAATTACAATGGTAGCGGTGGAAAGGATTTTACTTATGGGATTGGTTTAACGCTCACTACTATTAAGAATGAACTCACATCCATTGCATCAGGAACCGAATTTGTAACAAATTTTGGAGGTCTCAATTTAAATGGTTTCCAGGATTGGAGTGAATTTAGCCGCTCTTATGTAGGACGTCCTGTAGGAGAGTTTTTTGGTTTAAAGTCATTAGGCATTTTTCAAACGCAGGCACAAATTGATGCTTTAAATGCCAAAGCTCCCGGTGGTATATATCGCCCTGGTTCCACCCCTGCGCCGGGCGATCGTTATTTTGCGGATATCACAGGAGACGGAATTGTAAACGCTGATGACAGAACATTCATTGGAAATCCTCAACCAAAGTTTTTTAGCGGACTAAACCTGGATGCAACATATAAAGCATGGGATATCAATGTATATTTTTATGGTTCAGTAGGAAACAAAATTTTGAACTACGTTGAAAGCAACCTGGAAAGTCTTGCACGACGTGGCGGTGTTGGATCAGAAAATGTAAGTAGAGAATACTACGAAAATCACTGGACGCCAACCAATCCATCAGACAGGTATGCAAGAGCACTTGGTAACGGCGGCGATAACAGTACGCTCAACAACGTTCCATCCAGTGTTTGGATTGAAGATGGCAGTTTTTTGAAGTTAAAAAATGTATCTATCGGCTATACCTTTCCCACAAAGTTGCTGAATAGATTTTCCATATCAAGAATAAGGGCGTATGTATCTTCTCAAAACCTTTTTGTTATTACCAAGTATTCAGGGTTAGATCCGGAGATCGGGATCCAGGGTGGAAATGCCACACAAAACGGGGTTGACGCCGGAACCTATCCATCATCAAGATATTTTACGCTTGGTTTAAATGTATCATTCTAACGCCATCTGACTACTTAAAAAAATAAAAAGATTACAGATGAAAAAAATTAAATTACTCATCATAGTAAGTATCCTCGCTCTTCCCTGCTTAATAGTGCCACTGTCATGCAGTAAAGGGTTTTTAAATCAAACCAACACTTTCGGAATTTCTCCGGAAGCCGCTGCCAGTAATTCACAACAGGTAGTCTCTCTTGTAAATGCTATTTATGATACTTATCAAAATAGCGATCTACTAAAAAAATGCCTTTGGTACAGGGCTAATTTCAGTACACACGACTTTTTTAACTGGGGTGCTGATGTGTTCTGGAATAACTATCAACTTCCGGCAACCTTTCTGGGATTGATCACTTTCTGGAATCAATCTTATATTGGTATTGCCAGGGCTAATTCTGTATTTAAAATTATAACACAGGCAGAAACAGATGGCGTGATTACTTCTGCTTTAGCCAATCGGTTAAGAGGTGAAGCCTTTTTTCTGCGGGGCATGACCTACTATTACCTGGGAGCCTCTTTTGGGGGTGTTCCATTGGAGACAGATACCACTGTTGCTGTGAACCTTGGTTTAAGACCCAGGGATACGCGGGATTCTGTTTTTTTGCGGGTGGTGTCAGATATGCAACAAGCGGAAGGCTTTTTGTTATCAAAAACTGAACTGGCACCTGCTGATTTAGGGCGGGCAACCAAAGGCGCCGCGTATGCATATGAAGGGGCCGCCAGGATGTGGCTGAAAGATTATACGGGAGCTTTGACAGCATTCAATAATGAGGAGTTCAATAACTATCATCTTTTACCCAATTTTGCTGATGTGCATGAGCATGATCACCAGAATAATGATGAATCTATTTTTGAAATCCAGTTTTATTTAAAACCGGGTGACCCACAGGATTGGGGAGGCAGTTGGCAACCACCAGGTGCCGAGTTAGGTTGGATAGACAGCTTTAGTTGGCCAAATGAAATAACCCAGCAGGGATATGATTATGGTAACCCGGCGCTATGGTACTCTTTTCAACCTGGTGACAAGCGTAAGTTGCTTACCATTGTTGGTCCTGGTGATTCATTGCAAAGTCCCGGAATCATTGCCAAATGGGGTGGAATAAAGGGCTACCCTCCTGTAAAGGCAGGGTTTGCAGCTAATAATGCAACATATAAAGGAGATGATGATAAAATTTTAAACACGGTGGGAACGCTAACCCGGCCATGGTATGGCGATGATAAAGGTCGTACAGGATATGTTTGCGCAAAAAAATGGAGAGACCCAAATCTTACAGGTAACTATAATAGTCCTGATGACAATACCGCGCATATTTTTGGCGATCAAAACCAGATCTTCATGCGGTATGCAGAAGTATTGCTGAGCAGGGCAGAATGTAAAATTCGCACAGGTGATGTTTCAGGAGGTATGGCTGATCTTAAATTGGTGAGAGACAGAGCATGGGGTGGATCAGCACCTGCTACAATGCAGGATGGTGCAAAATATGATGGCAGCGCAGCAGCAGAGATTACAGATCCTTTGCAGATGGTGTTAAGTGAATACCGCCATGAACTAACCGGCGAATATTCTACCTTCTATGACCTTTGCAGGGCAGGTGCCGATGTAGCTGTAAAATTTATTAATGATGCGTATGGAACAGTAGCGGGAAGTAATAATCCTGTTCCTAACCCTGCTCCTGGTCCAACCCACGACGGTAAGCCACATGGTTTGTATAATACAGCAATTGAAGAGAAGTGGTTGTTGTTGCCAATACCACAGGGAGCAAGGGCATTAAATCCTAATCTCAGCCAGAATCCTGGATATTGATATTCCCCGTTTACTAAAAGGCTTTCCCAAAAAGGGAAAGCCTTTTTATTTACTCCAATCCCTTACTTATTATTATCTTCCATTTTGCCAATACATTATATGACCAAGCTTCGATTACTATTGATCTGCCTGCCAGCCATTTTTCTGTTTGCCTGTAACAGTAAAAAAACTTTGTTCGAAAAAGTTTCGTCATCGCACTCTGGTATTACTTTCAACAATGAGATTATTGAAAACGATTCTATCAATCCGCTCGATGTAGTAAATGTATACAACGGTGGCGGCGTAGGTATCGGCGATTTTAATAATGATGGATTACAGGATATCTATTTTACGGGCAATATGGTTTCCAGTAAACTCTATCTCAACAAAGGAGATTTTGAGTTTGAAGATATAACTGAAAAAGCGGGCGTAGAGGGCATGGGCAGATGGGCAAGAGGCGTTTCTATTATTGATATTAATAACGACGGTCTGCAGGATATATACATCTGCAATACTATTTACCAGGATTCTTTAAGAAGAAGAAACATTTTGTACATCAACGAGGGCGCTGGGAAAGATGGCATTCCCCATTTTAAAGACATGGCTGCTGAATATGGATTAGATATTCATGTGCAATCAACCATGGCCAACTTCTTCGATTATGATAATGATGGCGACCTTGATATGTACCTTGTAGTAAATGAAGCTTCTCATGGAGACAATCCTTCTGCATTCTCTCAACAGGAGAAAAAAATTGCACCAAGCAAGGGCAGGTTATACCGCAACGATCAGGACTCTAACAGTAAACATCCTGTATTTCATGATGTTTCAACGGAAGCTGGCATTAAGCTAAATGGTTTTGGTCATGCAGCAACCATTTGTGACCTGAATAACGATGGCTGGAAAGATATTTATGTGTCTGACGATTTTATATCAGACAATATTTTATATATCAACAACGGTAATGGCACTTTCACCAACCGCCTGAAAGAATATTTCAAGCATACTGCTTTTAATGCTATGGGGCAGGATGTAATTGATATTAATAACGATGGACTTTCTGACATTGTTGAATTAGATATGAACCCCGAGGATAATTACCGGAAGAAAATGATGCTGAATAAAAATAATTATAACACTTTTCAAAACTTCATAAGGTTTGGATACGAGCCCCAATATGTGCGCAACACTTTACAATTAAACCAGGGCAACGCGCCAATGGAGGGCGATTCCGTAGGAGCACCGGTATTTAGTGAAATCGGTTTTTTAAGTGGTATTGCGCAAACAGACTGGAGCTGGACACCGCTGATCACTGATTTTGACAACGATGGTTATCGCGATATGATTGTTACGAATGGATTTCCGAAAGATGTGTCTGATCACGATTTTATGGCTTATCGTAACACTGCACCTGTTATTGAACCGAAAGAAGTGGTGCTGCAAAAAATTCCGGTTATTAAGGTGCCGAATTATGCGTTTAAAAATAGGGGTGGCATTACATTCAATAATGTAACCAACGATTGGGGATTGTCAGTGCCAACTTTTTCAAATGGCGCTGTATATGCTGATTTTGATAATGATGGCGACCTAGATGTAGTGATCAATAACATCAATGATGAAGCGCTGGTATATAGAAATAATTCTCGGAACGGAACAGATTCCTCTTCTCACTTTCTCGAAGTTAGCCTGAAAGGAGATGAAAAAAATAGCGGCGCCATCGGAGCATTTATTGATATTTACTATAACGGTAATGCACACCAGGTTTTTGAAAACAATCCATACAGGGGCTATCTATCTACCAACCAACAGGCGGCTCATTTTGGTTTAGGTAAAACCGCTAAGCTGGATTCTGTTGTAATAAAATGGCCGGGTAATAAAAAACAAACCATTGTACAAGTGCCCGCAGACCAGGTTTTAAAAGTAAACATTGCCGATGCAAAAGAAACTTATACATGGGACGCGTTTAATAAACCCAACAAACATGCGCTGTTCAAAGAAGTTACCAGTTCGGCCGGCATTGATGTGTATCATAGAGATTTTGATTTTATCGATTTCGATATTCAGACCACACTCCCACACAAATTTTCAGAATACTGTCCTGCTTTAGCAGCAGGAGATTTAAACGGAGATGGCATAGACGATATAGTGATGGGTGGAAATACCGACAATCCGGCATCAGTGGTATTTCAACAAAAAGATGGAAAATTTACACGTCGTACCCTGGCAGAAACGAATGGATATACAAATAGTATTTACAAAGATGAAGGCATATTATTATTTGATGCAGATGGTAATGGTAGTCTGGACGTGTATATAGCCAGTGGCGGATATAGATATGAACATAACAGCCCCAACTACCAGGACAGATTATTTATAAACGATGGAAAAGGAAACTTTACGTTGGCAGAAGATGCATTGCCTGTTAATCATACCAGTAAGCTTTGCGTGCGTGCAATGGATTTTAATAAAGATGGCAAAATGGATTTGTTTGTTTCCGGTCGCGTTGATCCATGGAAGTATCCAAAACCGGTAAGCAGCTTTATTTTCAGGAACGATTCAGACAACGGCAAGGTTAAGTTTACAGATGTAACAGCAGCAGTAGCGCCGGAACTGCAACAGATAGGATTGGTATGCGACGCACTGTTTACCGATTTTGATAACGACAATCAAACGGATCTTATATTAACGGGTGAATGGATGCCGGTTACTTTTCTGAAAAATACAGGTGGCAAATTTAAAAATGTCAGTGCTGCTTCAGGCATCAACACAAAAACAGGTTGGTGGAATTCCATTGTTGGTGGCGATTTCAGGCATACAGGAAGAATGGATTATATAGTAGGCAATGTTGGCTTAAACACTTTATATAGAGCAAGTGAGCAATATCCTGTATATATTACTGCAAAAGATTTTGATAAAACAGGCGGCTACGTACCCATTCCTTCCCTCTTTTTGCCTGACAAAAGTGAAACACACGTAATGAAAGAATTTCCTGCAAATGGAAGGGAAGATATAGTGGACAGGATCCCTTCTTTAAAAAAGCGCTATAATAATTTCAAAACTTTTGCCAATGCCACCATGGATGAAATTTTTCCACCTGAACTGAGAAAAGATGCCCAACGGTTAAGCGCAACCGAACTTCGCTCTTGCTACCTGCGCAACGAAGGAAATGGAAAATTCACGATCATACCGTTACCTGACGAAGCTCAATTTTCGGTGCTTAACGGAATGGTTACGGATGATTTTGATGGAGATGGCAACCTGGATGTATTGATAAACGGAAATGATTATGGAACAGAAGTATCCATTGGAAAGTTTGATGCATTAAACGGTTTATTACTGAAAGGTGATGGTAAAGGAAATTTCAAGGCTCTTTCCATTATGGAGAGCGGCATCTATATACCAGGCAATGGCAAAGCATTGGTAAAATTAGCGGGCATTAACGATCGGTATCTTGTGGCTGCAAGCCAGCACATGGGACCGTTAAAACTGTTTGAACTTAATACTGGTAAAAAAATAATCAAGGTTAATGCTGATGATATAGTTGCTGTTGTTCATCTTAAGAATGGTAACACACAAAAAGAAGAGTTATACAATGGCTCTGGATTTTTGTCTCAATCAGCCAGGAATTTAGCTGTAAGCCTAGATGCAATGAATGTGGTTATAACAAATACCAAAGGTGTGAGCCGAACGATTGAATTAAACAAATAGACAAGGTCTTAAGTTTTTATATTGCTATGCATGGCGTCCCTGACTGCCGTTAGGCAGGCTCGCCACGCATCCCTATGTTGTCGCCTCCTGGGGTAATTACATACAACTTAGACCATGAAAGAGCTAATTAATTTAGTAAGTGAATTTATTTTTTAATTATAAACTCATAAATTCCGATTGCACCAATGGCAATACCTATAATCCAACTTAATATTTCTAACCACGACCTTTTAGGCGGCTTAGCGTCGTTGTTGTTGTTAGTATTTTGTATTGCCGGTTTGCTGAGGTCGTTGAGGGATTGATGAATTGAACCGTAGTTGGTTCCAACATTCATTGTATTATAAGTTGGAGCCAACTTATCTTCTTCTTTTTTTTCTGACAACCTCTTGTTTCTACGAATTAGCGTACCATTGAACTTCCATGACCCATCAGGATTTGTCTGTCCTAATCTCTGAACATATCCGCTATCGCAAAATACTATTTCTCCATTTTGCTCTAACTTAAATAGCATTGAGGTCAAAGTATTTCTGACCGCTTTTTGGATTACAAATTCTTGCCCATCTGAATAGTTGCTTATAATATCGGAAATGTCAACGCAATCATTAGTATTAGCCACAAGGGCTAATATTTCTGTTTCTGCCTGAAGTTCAGTCATATGGCTTAAGGTTTTATTACCCTAATCTACCGGAAATTAGTGGATTGTTGGTTGATATTGTTTAGAAAAAGAAGGGTAGATTTATCTCATATTTATTACTTTGCCATATATGGGATTGTTTGACCAATTAAAATCTATTTTTAAACATTCGAATAAGGTAGATAAGACCATTCTAGGAAACCCAAATGTTTCAATAGATATAGATACTGTTGACGAGTATGGAGTATTAGAAATTTACCAGCTTACTAGCACCACTCTTATTAACTTATGTGGGGGGATACCCGAAGGTGTTACCGACGTTAAGGTTAGAATAAAATCCATTTCTAACAATGGTATAGAAGTAAACATACACACATCTCTTTATAATATGTCAAGAACTATATATTTTGAAGAGCGGATAATAATTAACAATGCATTTGAGTTGCCTAAACATAATACTAGAGGAAAGGGTGTTGGTACAAACTGTTTATATAATCAAGTTCTAGCTGCTAAGGCTAAAAAGTTCAGCCGAATTGAACTCTATGCAAGAGGTGGAACCGATAATGCGTATCCTCACTCTCATAATGGACATTATACTTGGGCTCGTTTAGGTTTTGAGATGTCAGATAACGATAAAATAGTCTTCAGAGGTACTATGATCGAATGGATGAGAAAAGAAGTAACAATAAGTGAATTACTTTCTACGGATGAGGGAAGACACAAATGGAGGCACGAGGGGCATGGTTGGGATGGTTACTTTGATTTGACTGAAAATAGTGATTGTATTAAACGTCTCAATAATTACCTAATCGAAAAAGGAATCCGGAAGGCTGTTTAGTTGTATGTACTTGGTAAATTCAGTGACGCTTAACGAGCATTTATCTGCTAAAAATCTATACTCTTTTGGGTAAGATTTTTTAACAAAATCATGTCCGTGTCTTTTTAATGTTGCGAATATAGATATTAGCCTAGTTTCTTGAAATGAACTAATTCTTGTATGTGATTTCCCAACAATCATATTTTATACACGTACGTATACTATGCAGTACAATTACTAGACCAAAATGAACGCTTAAATGTATAAAATATTTTATAATTCCAATAAAATTATTTATTAGTGGTATTCAAAAGGTTTACCAAGTAAACTTTTTACCCTATTTTTCCTTTTTTACTGCCTTCTTTTTAGGCTTCGGATTGCCTTTAACAGCGGCTTTTATTATACCGTGAAACATTTTAGATGCAGCTTTTGCATCTTTTTTCTTTGCCATTCCTACAAATATACGACAAAAAATTTGTTTTACAATGTAAGACATTGTATGTTTGTATGGTGAGTGATAAAAAAGAAAATAAAACAACTTCGGTTACCTTTAGAATAGGTGAGGAATTAAAAAAGAAGTTAGAAACTATGGCAGCTAAAGACAATAGGTCGTTAAGTAATTATATAGTGTTGTTATTAGAGAGGGCAGCAAAAGATAAGAGATAATTTTTTTTGTTCAAATTGTAAGACAAAGTAAGACATGAAAACATTCAAAAACATATTAGACTTTGAAAAAGAGTTCAGCAGCGAAGAAAAATGTAGGGAATATTTGGAGCAACAGCGCTGGAACGGCACACCTGCTTGCCCGTTTTGTGGTTCTTTAAATGTTTGTCGTTTTGCTAACGGCAAGATTTTTAAATGCCGTGAAAAAGAATGCAGAAGCAAGTTTAGTGTAACCGTAGGCACTATATATGAGAACACAAAAATTCCTTTGGCTAAATGGTTCTTAGCAACATATATTTTGTCTGTACACAGTAAAGGTATCAGCAGTTTACAGTTAGCAAGTTGGTTAGGTGTAACTCAAAAAACAGCATGGCATTTAAACCATCGCATACGTGAAATGCTGACTGATAAAGCGCCTGAATTATTAGAAGGTATTGTTGAGGTTGACGAAACTTATGTTGGCGGGAAAGAATCAAATAAACATGCTCATAAGAAATTAGGTAAAGGCAGCAGAGACGGTAAAACTATGGTATTTGGTGCGGTACAGCGTGGTGGCAAGGTGCGTACTAAAGTTATACCGCAAACAAACTTAGAGAATGTTACCGAAGCGACTGAAGGTTTTGTTGCATTAGATAGCACTATGGTAACTGACGAACATCATGCATATAATAAGGTTGGTAAAAGATATAATCATAGAAAAGTAAACCACACTGCTAAAGAATATGTGCGCAAGGAAGATATATTAGTACACACTAATAATATCGAAGGCTACTGGAATATCCTCAAAAAGCAGATCAATGGCATTCATCATTTTGTAAGTCCTAAACACTTACAACGTTATTGCAATGAATCAGCATTCAGATATAACAACCGTGAATCATTACAAGACGAACGTTTTGCAAATGCATTAGCTAACTGTCAAGGTTCATTAAAGTATAAAGTATTAACTGGTAAAATATGAATGATAGAGAATACCTTAAATCAGTTGGATGTAAAATAAGGCTAGCCCGAAATAATAAAGGGCTAACCCTTAAACAGCTTGAGAAAATGACTGGAATACATTATAGCAGTTTACCTGAAATTGAGAATGGTAAAAGGAATTTTAATATTCTTACTGTAAAGAAAATAGCGGATAGCTTAGGGACAAATATTAAAGAGTTTCTGTAATCGTTATTCGGGTGTTTTATCAAATAAGCTATTCTGTTTCGCTCTCGGAATATGCTCTATTATTCTAATAATCTTATGCGACTTGTTAATATAGTCATTCACCCCAGCATCAAACTGCTGCTTTATCTCAAATTCTGCCTTAAGAGAATCTCCTTTCGAAAATTGTTCCCCATTGTCTATTCGGGTTACAAAGTCGCTGCTGATTTTAGCGGTTATTTTATTCCCTTCATAGTAAAATGTCCATTTAACGTTAGGATCAAAAGATAAAGTATAAATATTTAACATCCCTGTTTTGGGTATAATCCTTTCGTCTGGTAATGTTTCTTCATGATCAACATTTGATAAAGCTGGGAATTCTTCTTTAGGTACAACAAATAATTGTTTATCATTAACGTCTAATAGCTCAAGACCGGTAACGCTTTGGTCATTATTTAGGGTTTCAAATTCTTGAGCAATCGCCTCTTTTACTACACGATTATTCTGATAAATAGATACCGTAGCGTTATTGAAGATATAGGTATCTCCGTTGTTATTAACAATAGTCGTCGTTGCTTCTTTTGAAACTATTTCTTTTGGTTTTTTGCCCTTAAGAAATTTATAAAGGTTAAATACTTCCTTTACTGTATTGACAATTTCTTTAGCAACAGCTAAGTTTTCTTTACTGAAAATCTGCTGCGCCGCATCTATCAAAGATTCTACGCTTATATGTATTAGAAAGCTACCGGGCGGCAATGCATTAATCTTCACAATAACGCTTCTTCCTGTATCTAAATCCTTGTTTATTTCCTGAACAATATTTGTAAAATGCAAAAGACTATTGATAAGAGTATTAGCTTCTATTTGATGCGTCTGCCCGTCAAATTTTATTTTAATGTCTTCTGTAGCATCTTCCATATTTGCATAAGTTGTTTAGGGAAACATTAATATACGAATTTAATAAATACATTTGGTCTAACTGGTATATATTTACCCCTCCTGGCGACACAGCAAAAACTATCACCCAACAAACATCAAAGCAGCACATCAATCTTAAATCTTATCTTAGTATAATAGCAATCTGCTCGTATCGTCTCAAAAAAATATATAAAATGAAGATCGCTACCTACAATGTAAATGGAATAAACGCCAGGCTGTCTGTATTACTGAAATGGTTAGACGAAGAAAAGCCTGATGTTGTTTGCCTGCAGGAATTAAAGGCACCGCTGGAAAAAATTCCTGAACAGGCTATTGTGGATGCAGGCTATCACGCCATCTGGCACGGGCAAAAAAGCTGGAACGGCGTTGCTATATTATCCCGTCACGAAAAACCACAGGAGATATCAAGAGTGTTACCGGGAGATCCTGAGGACATCCATAGCCGTTATATAGAAGCCATCTGCAATGGCATACATATTGGCTGCCTCTATCTTCCAAATGGAAATCCAGCACCCGGTCCAAAGTTAGACTATAAGATGGGCTGGTTTAAACGCTTTGCCATACATGCTAAAAAATTATTGAACAGCAATACACCTGTAGTACTTACAGGAGATTACAATGTAATACCTACACCTTTTGACGTATATAAGCCTGAGCGTTGGGTAGACGATGCGCTCTTCCGGCCGGAAGTTCGCGAAGCATTTCACCAGTTAGTTGCACAGGGCTGGACAGATGCCATAAGAAAACTTCACCCCGAAGAAAAGATGTTTACGTTCTGGGATTTTTTCAGAGATGCATACGGTCGGGATGCAGGTTTACGCATTGATCATTTTTTGTTAAGCCCTGCGCTTGAAAAAAGATTGGTTTCGGGTGGCGTACACCGTTATGTTCGTGGCTGGGAGAAAACAAGCGACCACGCTCCCGTTTGGATTGAATTGAAAGATAAATAAGAATGACGTTACTTGACATTACATATTTATTATCGTACAAAATCATCTAAAATAACGCAACGCTATTGCAATTATAACCTGTTATTGTTGTTATATAATACTATTGATTCTTTTAAGCACTCTTCACAACTGCTTGTAATACAATCTTACATTATGCCACAAAGAAATCGGCAAATTTATTTATAGCTGATTGAAGCGGCGTGACTAAATACTCCTATAACTTTGCATCCGATATAGCATAGAGCTTGCTCTAAAAACAAATGCTGATTAAAAAAACATCAAACTTAAACCCTCACTTTTATGGACCTCTCCTCTTTTATTGCGCATTACTGGTGGATACTGGTAATCGTTCTTTCTCTTGTTTTATACAAACTCATTTTACGTTTTTTGTTTGGTATGGTAATCGTACCCGAAAACAGGTTGGGCCTGGTAACAAAAAAATTCGTACTCTTTGGCGCTAACCGCGAATTGCCGGATGGTAGAATCATTGCTACCAAAGGCGAAGCGGGCTTTCAGGCGCAAACACTCGCACCCGGTTTATACTGGGGTATGTGGCCATGGCAATTTGGTGTTGATATGCAGCCATTCACTGTAATACCAGAAGGTAAAATAGGATTGGTATTAAGCAACGATGGCGTTGAAATTCCTACAGGAGCTATTCTTGGTAGAAAGGTAGAATGCGACAACTACCAGGATGCAGAAAAATTTTTAAACAATGGCGGACAAAAAGGCCGTCAAACATCATACATTACTGCAGGTACATATCGTATCAACACATTTGCGTTTACCGTTACCGTTGCCGATATGATCATCATTCATGAAAACATGGTTGGAATAATAACCGCAATGGATGGACTTCCTATTGAAAATGGTCAGATTGCGGGTAAACATGTTGATGCACATAATAACTACCAGGATTTTGATACATTCTTGAAAAATGGTGGCAACCGTGGTTTACAACCCACCATTGTGCTTGCAGGTAGTTACAATATCAACCCATGGGCTGTTCAGATTGAAGAAGTACCTATGACCGATGTACCTATAGGATATGTAGGTGTGGTTATTTCTTATATAGGACAGGATGGACAGGATCTTACAGGCGATAGTTTCAAGCATGGTAATATTGTAAGCAAAGGCAATCGCGGTGTATGGATGGAACCTTATGGACCAGGAAAATATCCCTTCAATAAATACACGATGAAAGTAGAATTAGTGCCTACTACTAATCTTGTATTAAACTGGGCTAATACACGCAGTGAGGCACATCAACTGGATAAGAATTTAAGTACGATTACCGTTCGTTCGCAGGATGGTTTCCCTTTCAATCTCGACGTATCACAAATCATACACATCCCGGCCAATGAAGCACCGAAAGTAATTGCGCGGTTTGGTAATATGAATAATCTTGTAAGCCAGGTACTGGAACCTACCATCGGTAATTATTTCAGAAACTCTGCACAGGATAGTGATGTGATTGCCTTCTTAAGTACACGTAAAGAAAGACAGCAGGCTGCAAAAGATAACATGAAACATGTATTGGATGAATACAATGTGAATGCGGTTGATACATTGATAGGTGATATCGTTCCTCCTGAATCGCTGATGAAAACTTTGACAGATAGAAAGATTGCGCAGGAAGAAGAGAAAACATACATCACACAACGCATGGCGCAGGAAAAAAGGCAGGGTATGGAAAAAGAAACGGCTATTGCAGATATGCAGAAGGAGATAGTAAAAGCACAACAAAGCGTTGAAATTGCTCAACGCACTGCTGATGCTGCTGTTAAAAAAGCAGAAGGTGATGCCAACAGCTTACGGTTACAGGTAGACGCAGAAGCCACTGCTACAAAAATGAGGGCCAGTGCTGAAGCAGAAGCTACTAAAGCAAGAGCAGGCGCACAGGCAGAATCTACCAAACTCAATGCCAGCGCAGACGCGGAAAAGATCAGCAAGACTGGTTTAGCAGAAGCTGAAAAAATTATGGCGATCGGTAAGAGTACTGCTGAAGCATATGAACTGCAGGTAAAAGCCATGGGAGGCGATAATTTTACCCGCTACAAAATCACAGAAGAAATAGCAAAAGGAAAGATAAAAGTAATACCTGATATACTGATTGGAAACGGTGGCGGTACTGATGGAGGTATTAATGGTTTGCTGGGAATGAAACTGATGGAGATGATGGACAATACAAAAAAAACAGATAAGCCCGATGCGAATTAATTAAGCAAATGCTTATAATGATAAAGCCCTGATACTAACATATCGGGGCTTTTTTATTGTTGAACCTACACGAGACAATGATGAATGATACAGCTATACTGCCTGCCTGGAAGTGATACCTGCAGAAAGTTCCAGCGGCATATATATAGTAAACACATTTTTATTATCTGCTGATAAAGACAGCTCAACTGAGCCACCATAAGTATGAATCTGATCCAGTAAAATGGCTTGTACAATTTCTTTTTCACGTTGTTCTAAAGAACATACCAAATCATTATCAGTTATCTGCAGGCATAATTGGCTATCTATTGTTACATCAATATCAACGCTGCTTATATTCTTTTTATAATTCAAAAGTTTCAGCCACTGCTCCATAATACGGATGGTACAAAGTGTAATATCCGGATGAGCTGAACTAACAGATCTGATAACGTTTACATTCATTTTAAAAGAATAGCTGCTTGCTACATTCCTGGTAAATTCAACAAACATTTCTTCGGTTGCCATCCAGTTTATCATCATGGGTGTAACCCTGTAAGAAAGGTTACGGATATTTTCAAGTGTATTTGATAACTGTTCCGCCGCAGTCTTGATCAGATCCGGCGCCTTGTCTTTTTGCTGACCAGCCATTTTTAAATAAATAAGACTGGATGCAATATTCTGTGCAAAATCTTCGTGCAGGTTAAATGAAATCTGCTTTTTAATTGCTTCCGTTTCCTGTAAAAAATTAACAACAGCACGACTCTTGAGTTCAATCAGCTCCGCTGCTCTTTGCCTTATCAATGTATTTTTTCTTCTTATTTCAAGCAGCTTAGTAACCTGGTTTGATAAAAGCTTTAATGCACGTTCTTCTTCTGGTAGTAGTTTTTTGGGCTTGTTATCAATAATGCAGATAGTGCCCAGCTTATGCCCTGTTGGTGATACAATGGGAGCACCCGCATAAAAGCGTATATTAGGATCGCCGGTTACAAGCGGGTTATCAAAAAAACGCTTGTCTTCCAGTGCGTTTTCAACAACTAGCACTTCATCTTCTAATATAGCATGCGCACAAAATGCACTATCTCTTGAAGTACCTGAACTTTCAATACCAGTTTTTGATTTAAACCATTGCTGGTCCTTATCAAGTAAAGTAATCAGTGAAATAGGGCATTTGCAGATCTGGCTTGCCAGTTCAACCAACTCATCAAAATCACATTCTGCCGGAGTATGTAAAATATCATAACTCTTAAGATCTTCAAAACGTTCTTCTTCGTTAAAGGGTAAAGGAGCGATTATCATATATTGGATTTAATGGGTACGTTTTACACTAACGCTTTTTTTTGAAGCAAAGTATAGATGTTAATAAGCGTTAACTTGTACATCGTAAAAACCACAATTTCTACAAGTAGAAGCCAATGAAACATTAAGAGGAAGCTCTTAAAACGTCCGCCAGATAGAGTAGTATGTCAGTTGCAGGTATTGGACTTAAAAGGTTTTCCACTCAATAACTATTCGATTTTTGATCTAATTTGTAAAAAAGTCCTCATGCATTTCAGATCTGTCGTTCCCATTTTATATGCTGCTGATATAAACAAAAGTATTGAATATTATACCCGGGTATTGGATTTTGATGATAGCTGGATATGGGATGATGCCGCCAGCTTTGGTGGTGTTGGTAAAGAGGCAGTACGTATTTATTTCTGCAAAGGATCACAGGGAAATCCCGGAACATGGCTGGCAATTGACATAGAAGATGTAGACAGTTATTATATCAAAGTGAAAGAGCGTGGAGCCAATATTATAAATCCACCTCAAACATTTGAATGGGGTATGCGTGAAATGCTGGTGGAAGATCCTGATGGACATCGCATCCGCTTCGGGCAGGGTGTTAGTATCCGGCAAAAAAGCGAATCTGCTTTGCCTGATAATATCCGGATAGCAGAGCGGATGGCTACAGCAGGAGAGTTGCATAACCTGGTTGTAGCTGTTGGATGGTGGCAGGGTAACCCTTCGCAAAATAATAGTACTCCTGCTTTAGTATATGCGTACACGGTAGTTGCGGAAAACAAAGAAAGCGGCGAGGTAGTTGGATGCGCTTTTTTACTTACCGATGGAGAAGGGATGTACTATATAAAAAATGTGATAGTGCATCCCAACTGGCAGGGTAAACAAGTAGGCACTGCCATGATGCGGAAGCTGGATGAATGGCTCAACATGAACGCAAACAACGGAACTGTGTTTTTACATACTGGTGAAAACCTTGCACCTTTTTACAATCAGTTTGGTTTTACACCTTATTTCAGCATGCATAAAAAAGTAATAAGCAAAGACAAATAACCATGTAAATTTATTTGTCTAAACATCCGGATGATGATAAAAAACACAACGTATGATTGTATGTACCAGAACTGATTCGGGGAATAAAGATTTTCAACAGTTAGTGGCTGCGCTGGATGCATTTTTAGCCATTACAGATGGAGAAGAACATGCTTTTTATGATCAGTTCAATAAAATAGTAAACATTAAAAATGCAGTAGTGGCATATGAGGATGGAATACCGGTAGGCTGTGGCGCGATAAAAGCATATTCAGAACAATCTGTAGAAGTAAAAAGAATGTTTGTGCGGGAAGAAGAAAGAGGAAAAGGCATTGCCTCCATCATTTTAAAAGAACTGGAAACCTGGGCGCTTGAAATGAAGTATACTTCCTGCATATTGGAAACAGGCAAACGACAGTCCGAAGCCATCTCGTTTTACAAAAAAAGTAACTATACCATCATTCCTAATTTCGGGCAATATAAAGGTGTAGACAACAGCGTGTGCTTTGAAAAAAAATTGATCTGACATTTACTCAAATAATTGTATGGCGTGGGATCCAAAAGTTTATAACAAATTCAAACAGGAACGGTCAGCTCCATTTGAAGATCTTGCGGCGCTTATTAAAATCAGCGAAGGTTTACGTGTGATTGATCTTGGCTGTGGTACCGGTGAATTAACCGCAAGGCTTGCAGGCATGTTACCCAAAGCAGAAGTATTAGGTATTGACAGTTCTGCTGAGATGCTGAAGGAGTCAGAAAAATTTACTGCCCCAAACCTGAGGTTTGAACAAAGCACCATCGAATCGCAAATCAACGATACACAAAAATTTGATTTTATATTTTCTAATGCCGCACTGCAATGGGTAGACGATCATGAAAAGCTTATTCCTCAAATAATATCCATTCTAAAACCCGGAGGTCAAATAATCATCCAGATGCCAAGCCAGCATCACAATACCTTAAATATCATCATCGAGCAGTTGATATCAACACCGCCTTTCAGCCATCAGCTCAATCACTGGAAAAGACCCTCCCCTGTTTTGAGTATGGATAGATATGCACAGATCCTTTTTGAGAATGGAAGCAAATCCATGACCTTGTTTGAAAAAATGTATCCTGTAATTGTGCAGGATGTAGATGCTTTGTACAACTGGGTTGCAGGCACTACCATACTGCCTTACCTGGAAAGATTGGATGATACCGGCAAAGAAGAGCTGGTTAGCGCATTCAGAAAGGAAGCGCAAAAACATTTCAACACAACACCTATACTCTATCCTTTTAAAAGAATACTTATAGGTGCCGATTTTTAAAAATAGAGGGTCACTAAAAATTTGAATGCGTTGCTTATAATGCGCTCATCAGTTTTTCACTTAGCTGCTTTGCTGAAATTTCAGGGGCATCAACATCGCTAAATGGAAAATGTATATGGAGTGAACTTCCTTCGCCTGTAACTTCTAAGCTTTCCTTATCTGAAAAAATAAGTTTTTCAAATTTTGCCTGCCAGCTTATGCGTGCATCTTCTTCTTTTAATACTTCAGTTATTGTCTGCTGAATAACCTGGGTAAGTTTAATGATCCGGTTTAAAGCATTTCCATCATCCGGTAATTCCATCTCGGGTCCTTTTAGTTGCAACTGGTATGCCTGGTTAATGGTATCTGCCAATGTTTTAAAAGCCCGCTTTACATCAAGCTTGCCAGATACATCATATGACTGTGCCGGGAAAATGCTGCCAAGGGATAAGATTTGAATGGCATCATCATTTGAAGGTATTTCAACTGATTCAACAGAAGCAATATCAATATGCAAAATCCCCGTGGCCCCTCCGTTCCGTTCATCTATTAACTGAAAGAACATAACACCACTATTTACTTTTGTATTTCCAACATTTAACGGGTATCCCCAATAATAACAACCGGCATTGGTCACAATTTTCAAAGCAACAGGTTTATCCTGGGCAGCAGCATACATTAAAAGTTCCAACTGTGTTACAGAAGGAGCTTTTTTTAATTTCTTATTTAGTATTTCCATTATTGAATACTACATTTTTGAGGACAAGAATTTTACTAATTCATTGGAACGATCTGTTATATCATCTATGTTGGTAAAAGGTTTATGGTCTATGGTTAAAGTGCCATTATCGTATGCATATGCATAGCATCCATAGTAAATGTCTTTTTCATTTGTAATAACAATCTTCTTCAGGGTTTCTTTCAGCGCCTCTTTTCCAAGATCATCTACGGTTATTTCTTTTAAAGCATTAATAACAGGGGTAAAATATACTTTGGTAAATCCTTCTTCATACATATGTGGATAATCAGGGTCTGCAAGTGTCTCCCATTTTACATCAAATTCAACAGGGTAGCCAGCTATAGTATTGATCTCTTTTACCAGGTTTACATATGCAGTATCCTGGAAAGCTTTAATGGCTCTTTTTTCTATTAGTCCCATAAATTGTAAGATTATTTTTAAGTATAAAGCTGAATAACGCACTAAGTAGAAAAATATTATCGGTAAGTAACCAATTAAGATTAGTGGTACATTTAGGATACAAAAGTGTTTCTACTCCTTGTATGAGTGATATCATTTCTCCTGAAATATTGAGCTATATAATTATGGCGATTGGTCTTGCACTTATATCATACAGCATTCTCAGGAAAACAAAAAAAGATGAGCTGAAAAGAACCGGGATTAAAACGGAAGGAATTATCCTTGAACTTGGCTTTAGTAGCAACTATACTTCAGATGCCTCCTATTCAGTTCCGGATAAAATAACCATTCGTTTTCTTACAAAAACCCAGGAATGGATTACCAGAGATATTTCACAGGATTTTGCAGCATACTATAACCAGTATACACCCGGAGAAAAAATTGTGCTGTATTACGATGAATCAAATCCTGATAATTTTTACGTAGAAACCAAACAATCAGAATTAACGGCACGAATAATATTGGCAATAGCAGGGCTCATCATTTTATTATGGGGCATATATCGCATGCTGGTTAATGTTGAATAACTGTGCTAGTAAAATAATTTTAAAAGGTACAAACACCTCATACAAAAATCAATTCCATGGCAACGAGTAAACCAACCAACATCAACGAATATATTGCAAGCTTTCCCGCGCATACACAGCTGGCATTAAAAGAAATCAGGAATACAATAAGAAAAGCAGCCCCTGATGCAGAAGAAATCATAAAATACGACATGCCCACTTTTATGCTGAATGGGAACCTCATTTATTTTGCTGCATTCAAAAATCATATCGGACTTTATGCGGTGCCTACCGGGGTACCAGCATTTGAAAAATCATTTTCACCGTACAAAACAGGGAAAGGTTCTATACAGTTCCCATTAGACAAACCTATGCCGTTAAACCTGATTAGCCGGATAGTAAAATTCAACATTAAAAGAAACAAAGAAAAAAAGTGATGCAAATTAAAATACAAATAACTATTCAATAAAATGTTTAAACTTCAATTATGCGCCAAAGCATATACGTTATAAAATAACCTTTTCTTATACTAAATCACATCGTATTTTCCCTATAGTGTAGTTATTGTATTACACAATAATAAGATGATCTTATTACAGCTTATTCACATCTTGTACTATTTCTTTCTTCATTGCAGCTATCGTTCTTTGTATAACTATACAGTTATTCATTAAACCTGATCCTTTGATCGAGAACGATGCCGGCCTGGGAAATCCTTTAAACCACAAACGATTTGAAAAATCGGCATTAAAAGCAACGGTAATGTATGCATGCTGAAAGCTCATCCTGCTATTTTACCGTTGTTTCATTTTTTACCTGCCTCAACTATATCATACACATCCTTCAGATAACATCCCGATAACAATAAGTGCAGCACTCCAAAGGTTAATCTCAGCCCATATTTAATGGGTAGATCGCATACTTTTCAACCATTTTCTCAGAAATTAATAATTATTTAAAATAATATTTCAATTTTCCCTACCTTTCACTCCCCGATATTCTCACCTGCCGTAAAAAAACGGCATTTGCTTTGAAAAACGATTTGCATCTTTTACCAATCCAGCATATACCCTCGTTTATGAGTGAGAAATTTGATCTAGCGTTTGTTTATAACAACGAAAAATTAAATGCTATCTGCGAAAAGCAGAAAGGAGGACGTTATCTTCAGTTTAATGTGTATGTAAAAAAGCAAGGCACAGAAGAAGAAGTGTATAATTTTCTGGAAGTAAACAGAGCCGGCAAAAAGATAGCGTGGTTTAATCACTCCCAGCAAAGAAACCAGATGTCTGCCATTATTGCTAAGGCGCTTATTGAAAGTACCAGGCCTAAAAAACCTGAGCGCCCGAGTAAACTCAGACCTGTATTAATTTACCTGATCATCTCCATCCGTAACATCTATCACTTCCCTGGCCAGGTGAAAGCTTATCTGCATAGTATAAAGCATGATTTCCAGGAAATTCTGGCAGAAGCAGATAAGGTGAACAAAAGAATGGTTAATTAGCTAATTACAGCAGCACTTTATATTAATGCAGCCGGCAGGTGGTAGGTTTGCCCGATACGCGTCAGGAAATGTTTCCGCGATAAGCTGGATTCCTGCATTATTTTACTTTTTCAAACGGATAGTGCTCTTTAATGCGGGTATTTAAGAAAGTCCCTTTAGACGACGCAGCTTTCATCTCTCTATATATTTTTACCGGAACATTTTTATAATCGTATACCGCTCCGGAAACAAAGATCACCCGTAGCACTTTAGTGCCCTCATTATAATGCATACCGGATACTACTGACGATGGCATATAACCATACCAAAAAAATGATGCCAGAACATTTCTTTAAGGTGCACAAAAAAGCAGTCATTATAATAATGACTGCTAAACGGGGCTCTCACTGTTTCCTTCGCCTCAACTATTGATAGAGGGTTTAATGGCTCAACGGATTGTGCAATATTCCTGAGAACAAAATGCTGCCGCTTTGCTTTTCAGCAATCACATATACAAAAGGGCGATCTACTTTAAATTCCTGGCCAGGTGCAGTCGAGGTGGTTCCAACACCTATAACGGTAACAGCCGCAGCTTCTGTGCCTTCTTCATTTACCTTGATATAGGTTTTATGAAGCGCTTTGGTTATAGCAACATTTCCTGCATACAATTTTGAAAAATCAGCAAAATCAGAAAACGCAACGCCCATTCCAAGCTCAGATAAGGGAATCCTTAAATCATCAATACTATATTCATATTCCCATGATGGAATTATAATGGTTCTGTCCATTGATCGCATAGTTGCAATAGCATCCTGGAGTTTTGTTTCATGTAGGTTTGATACAAATGCACTTATGCTGGTTGAGGCGTTGCGTGGCAGCACTATATACATGCTGTAAGATTTTCCTCCACCATAAGGCAATTCTATCATTTCAAAATCATCGGTTACTGCATTATTCACATTCATTCTTTGCTTCATAAATGGAACGGTAACGTTTTCATTACCTGATACATGAAAAACATCGGTATAAGTATCCGACGATTTAAACGCGTATTGCCAGCTTCCTTTAAAATAAATGGCATTGATCAGGTACATAAGATCACCCGGATCAATGGCGTCTATTACTTTTTTGATCTTATCATTTGTTTTATCTGCCACCCAGTTATTGATAATATTTACTGAAGCGTTACTGGAAAAATCCAATGATGAAACCTCCGCTTTGAAATTATTTGCTGTAACATCCAGAAAAGAAGGCAGTGGCTGCATGCCACTATTCTTATACCATATAGCATTGGCGATTGACAGATTTACTTTATTATCAAGACCGGGCATTTGTTCTATCAGTGCTTTACAGGCAGCATTAACATCATCTATTGAAATACCTTGTACCTGCAGCGCTTTAGCTATAGAATCTTTGGTAGCGTTATCGGCTCCATTATATACCATGCTCACCGCCATAAAAATACTGAGTGGAGATACCAGTATATTTTCATCGGCTTTTTTTGCAACTACACTATTAAACAGGTCAAAACCGAATTTACCCGAAGCATGTATAACATTTGCTGCACCGGAGGGAAGTTCAATGTTTTTTGTAATGGCTCCTCCGGGTTCCTTTGTACAGGAACTGAAAAAAGTAATCGTCAATACTGTGAGCAGAAAAATGTAAATGGCACGCATGGGATAATGTTTGGGGAATTGACAAACACATACCATAAAGCGTTGCAGGCTCTTAAAAATTATTCAGCAATACGAAAGTCATGATGCAAAACCCATAACGAACTCAGCTATATAATCTCGCTTTTTTTTCTTTTTACAGGCGCATTATCTTTCCAGCGCCATAAGTGAAGGCAGGCATAAGTTCTATAAGGGCTCCATTTATTGGAGATACGCAACATATCTTCCCTGAATTTCTTTTTGTCTTCTCGGTTGAGTTTATACAAATGGATCATGGCGTTCTGCACACCAAGATCGTCTATAGCAAATATATCTTCCCTCCCTAAAGCAAACATCAGCAACATCTCTACCGTCCAGCGACCGACACC
Organism: Agriterribacter sp.; assembly: GCA_047600465.1. Lineage (GTDB taxonomy): Bacteria > Bacteroidota > Bacteroidia > Chitinophagales > Chitinophagaceae > Agriterribacter. The sequence goes on along the minus strand of JASGKU010000001.1, from coordinate 539,157 downwards.
CTTTATTGGAGTAAGATAGGCTATTACTGCTTCATTATCCATCTTCGACAATTTCTTATGATCCATGCCATTGGTTATTTCAAACGCTGCCACATTTTTTACATAGTTTGCTTTTGCATTAGATAAACCGATGCTTCTCAATGTTTCAATACTGGTGTCTAAAATCTGTTGTGCTAAGGGTTCTTTCCCTCCATATAAGTTCAGAAACCGTTGATAAATTACATCAGCCACTTTTACAGATAATTGCTGGCTCATAATAGAAGCGCAGAGATAAATACACACATTTTTCCGCTTTACCAGTTTGTGAGGTTGCGTATTAGCTAAAAGTTTATTTAATTTTCTGTCTTTTGAAAGATGAGGATAATAATGCATGAAGCGTGTTATAAAGATGCATATTAATTAAATTTTCGCAGGTTTTAATATAGTAGGTCGTGAGACACGCCCCACGACGGCAGCGGCCATGGACGGTGAAACACCGTCCATGGAAAATATAAATTCTACACGTTGATGTCTGCACCAACCTTCAACATTTGAAATACCTCATTACTTTTACAGATGCAAAGGCAAATCATTACAACCGCCGATGGATCCCATACCATAAGAATAGCAGAAACAGCCATTACCTATCATTCTATACACGGCGCCCTGCAGGAGTCCATGCATGTATTTATCAATGCCGGATTTCAATCAGTTGCTTCTTCTCACAATGAACTACATGTACTGGAAATAGGACTCGGCACAGGATTGAATGCATTATTATCTTTTGCTGAATCACAAAAACTCCAAAAGAAAATATATTATACAGCCGTTGAACCTTTTCCCTTAACAGCAAACGAAGTGAATGCATTAAACTACACAGAACAAATGCACAAACCAGTGTTGAAAAATGTATTTAGTATTATACACTCCAGCAAATGGGAAGAAGATATTGCAATTGCACCTGCTTTTACTTTGCATAAAATGAGACAATCGCTGTTAGATGTTACATTGCCACAAGAACATTATCACCTTGTTTATTTTGATGCTTTTGCTCCGGCGGTTCAACCCGAACTTTGGACGGAAGAAGTATTTCAACAATTATATAATACCATGTATCCTGGTGCTGTATTGGTAACTTACTGCAGCAAAGGAAATGTGCGCAGGAATATGCAGCAGGCAGGATTTATGATTGAAAAACCGCCTGGCCCGCCGGGAAAAAGAGAAATGATCAGGGCAAGAAAATAATATATGTTATTTATCCCACGCTGCTTCTTTTATTTCTTTTCGTTGAGAAAGATTGTTGTCGGGAAAAACAACAGCCACCCATGGCTCGTCATTGGCAGCAATGGTTGCTTTCCATTGCAATACAGTTTCCACACCGGGTTTTAGTACCAATTGCTTTGCATTACCGGTGAGTTTCAGGTTGTCAGTACGAATAGTGAAATGATGATTGCCTTCACCTTTCGCTTTTACAGTGATGGTTATTTCATTTTTTGTTTTTGTAGTATTAACTTCAAAAGCAACAGCATGGTATGCAGTTAAATCAAGATGATAAGAACCGGAAGGAAGAAAGGTTTGCGTTTGTACCTGACCGTTATAAGCAACCGTATACGTTCCTTCGGGCAGCATTTTTCTGAAATGCCTGGTACCGGCATCTGGCTCAACATGTATTGATCCTCCCGAAGCATCTGTAAATGTTACCGTGCTATCTGCCAGACCTTCTACCATGGCAGCACCTGCAACATCTTTCAGCAGCCATAACCATCTTGTTACAGGATGTACCCATATTTCTTTATACGTCCATGTATTTTGTACAGGCCGAATAAGGAACATCCGCCTCGCCTTTCGTTTGTATACCAACCGGCAGTGCTCCTACCATGTCGCCCGATGATGGTGTATACAACGGCGCAAAATCATATCCTTCTCCCCACATGGTACTTTGCGAAAAGGGGTTACGACCAATGATCCATTCCAGTTGATGTTCGGATAACTGCATAGCCGAAAGATCGCCCCGCAAATGTGCAGCCGCTGCCAGCGATTGAGCCTGTGGCAGAATGGTTCCGAAATGCCCGCGATAATCCATCCATACCGGAAACAAACGCAGGTAATGTCCCTTACCCAAAGGAATACCATTCAACACCTGTTTTTTAAATGATGGCATCCTGCTCTCCGGAACATGCAGGTATTCACTATCAGTATAGATAGACGAAGGCATTACGCCAAAAGGTGCAGTATAAGTTGCTATAGTTTTAAGATATTCTGAATACAACGTTACGCCTGCATACCATTTCATCCAGTCTGGGTGATTGGGGAATGCATTGCAAAGCTCAGTTAAAGCCAATGTGGCACCTTGTTCTCTTCCGCGATGGCAATAATGCAATATCCTGTCTTTAGCGGTGTTAGTATAATAAAAGCCGGTAAGGGGTACATCCCAATCGGTGCGCTTGCGTTGTTGTGCATTGATAATAAGCGCAGACAATTCGATGGCTTTATCTGCATACTTTTTTTCACCTGTGGCTTTCCACAAATCAACAGAGGCCATTATAGCCTGCGATGCCAACTCGTGTTCTACATTATCTGAGTCGAATGACCCACGCCATATTTCCTTCGATTTTTTTAAAGAAGGCATTCCATCTAAAGCAAATTGCCAATCGGCCTGGCCATTTTTAAAGCGTGATCCGCCAGGCGTTTATCCGTTTCCTTTAGTACACGGAAAGCAATAGCTTCTACTGCTGCAGCTTCAAAATTTGTCATAGGACTATTGCGTGCTGTTGCAGTAACATCGTCAAAATCGCCCATAATATTGTTGGTTCTACGGCTGCTTATAGAGCCACCGTTTCTGTAGCCATCTCCAAAACTTGTTTTTAAAATCCAGTCCAGCCCCCATTTGGCTTCTTCCAGTACCCGATCACACAAAGGAGGATTTTCATCGTTTCTTGCGTGTAACCGTTCTGCAAGACTAAACAACGCATAGATAATTTCACCGGTATTTTCCAGCCCTTGTGTAAGATCGCCCGCATCGTGCCAGCCGCCATTAATGATCATCCGTTTGTCATTATGCGTGCAGGTCCAGTCCTGGTGACATTTGCCATGCACACCCGGAATATCCATACCACAACGTTCTGCGTAAAAGAAATTCAAGGCTTTCCATATCGTTCTGTCCCACACATTATCATCAATACGAAATGGTTTTGTTGAAGTATTTCCTGCACGTATTATATAAGTGCCGGGGTTTCTTACTTCGCTAAAATCCATTACCTGGAACTGACCGATATGTGAACTTACAGGTGTTATACTTTTTGTCAATACGGTTTCTCCGCTTGCTTCGTCAACAAGATCAAAAGATGTGGCATTGATGCCGTTAGCGATGGCGCTTTTGGAAGCACCTGTTTGATAACCTGTATGGCTAAACGAAATTCTTCCGGCCACACATCCCAGCCTTCTGTTTTATCGGCTTCTACTTTTTCAAGGTCTAACTGATCAAAATAAAAATGAATCGTATCGGCTTCATCCGGCGTATTGCCAGACAGTCCATACGACATTTCAAAGCTTGTGATCTTGTCTCTTGACACGTTTCCTATTTCCCACACCACGTGATTCCATTCGTGGTTCCTGAGTATCAATGAAGTTTCACCTTCCTGTGCAAAAAGCGCGGGAAGCTTCTCTATACCGTCGTTGTATAACCGAAAATCGAGCGCAGTGGTATAAAAGCCGGGAAGGTCAGGGTAAATCCAGATAGAGATGCGGTTATATGCCGTCCAGTCTTCTCCATCAAAATGTCTTCTTACGCCACTTCTTCCCCACCCTCGGCCACTTTTAGGCGCAGGACCTTCCAGCCTGGTGGGTGTCGTCATCTTTAGTGAAGTATTTCCATCATGCACTATTGATTTATTAAGTGCAATGTTTGCAGCAGAACCACTGGAGTCAACAATCTTCATTACTTTTCTTGCGTCTATCACCTCACCACCGGCTGTAGTAAATGAATGCCAGGTTTCAATATTCTCCATATTGTCTAAGCCACGTTTTTGCAATACCGTTTTATTCAGCCACCTGTAGGATGCTGATTCTTTAAAATCAGCCACCATTGGATCACGAAAAAATTGAAATGCAGAAAGTGCTATTACTACAACGATGAAAACTAAGCAGTATCGCATATTGGCAGATTTGAGGATGCTGAAATTGTTTGTGCAGGCAACCGGAACCCTATAACTATTTCAATTACTAAAGTATCAAAAGAAATAATAAGTATAGCAGAGGATTACATAAAAGACAGAAGAAAACAGCACAGGTTAATATAGTTATAGCTGCAACGAAAGTCCGGCTTTTACCACACCTTCGTATCCTACACCCACTTCGGCAAATCCACCAACTGTAGTACCAAACCTAACACCGATAATTCTTGCCTGGTAAGCAAATACGTTATGCCTTTCCTTGAGTGTTCCGCTATTCGCCCAATCTGCAGCATAACCAGCACTGAGCCCTGAATACATGTGGAACCGGGGATCATATACATAGTTATATTTAGCGTTCAACATTACAGCCGTGATATTCCAGTTTAATTTGGATACTACGTTTTTATAACTCACGGTTACCTTATCATACAAACCTGTTACACCCATAGCAAATCTTTTAGAAAGATATACATTATAGGCAAACATAAAACTGCCGGTTCCGGGAGTTCTGTCAACCTCGTTGCTGGTGGTTGATGTAGCGAATATTGAATTAGTAGCGCCTTTTATTTCAGGCACCGGAAAAACACCGTACGAAAATTCCAGCTCGTGTTTAGGATAAGACCTTTGTGCAAAAGAAGTAACTGCACTAAAAATGGTGGCAAATAAAAAGGTAATCATTCTGAAAAAACCAGGCATTGGGCTATGTTTATTGCAAAGCTATAGAATAAACTGAACGCATGTTGCTATAGATACATGAAATGTATTGTTATAAAAAACACTGGCTTTACGGAGTTGTTTAAAAAGAGTCACGACATAAGGGCAGTAAAAAAATAATCTTTATACATAAATCGTGGCTTTTGCCATAAAGCTCACTTTTTCACGCTCAGTTTATCTATGCCCCAAGTTTAGCTCCTTCATTTCAAAATAACATTTTTCGCAAACGAGCTTTATTTGTGCAAATTCCATAGAGTTATCATTCCACTCTCCTTCTTTCTGTCTTACACTTTCACATTCATTACACCACGCCTGAAAGTCATCATCTTCTAACAGTTCCATATCTTCATACGTTTCAAAAGCCTCTTCAAAACCTACTTTTGTTGTATTGTTAAGATGCTGGCATACATACGCTATTCTCTTATACTCATGCTCATTGCATTTTATATATTTGTCTTTAATCTTCTGCGCGGTTTCCTGGTCAACAAATTCTGATATAACTAAAAAAATTTGAAGATGCTCGCTAACTGGTCTGTAAGCGCTAATCCCATTCGTAAGTTTAGTTGCAATGGCTGCAAACTCCCATGCCTCAAATTCATCACTTGCAAAACAGCCCTCTGTCAGTTTTGTAAACTTTGATTTTTCTCCAAATCCCTTAACAAGCAAAGCCGGCGCTTTTACATTGTCAAGTGTGTGTTCATTGTTCCATGACCACATCCAGGTGTTTGACTTTTGTGAGAAGCTTCCCACCTTAAAATATCTGAAGTTCAACTCTATTGTATCAGTTGAAAAAGTAAGTAGCCCTGTTGCTTGATTATAGAACCAGTCTTCGTACCAGGTAAGCCCATATGCTTTCTGAAACTTTTCCTGCAAAGCTTTCAGATCACAAACACATTCCTGTGCAAAAGCATTGTAATCTATGTTTTCCAAATTGTATTTGATTAGGTCTACCAAAACTACAACAGATTACGATATACCTCTTGGTAATTAGTCTACCAAAACTTCATTTGTTATCTCAACTTCTCTTTTTTCAAGCAAGGGTACAATCTGTTGTAAAACAAAATTTTTGAAATGAGCTGAGCCGCGGTGTACATCCAATGCTGTTTCATCGGCATAAGCTTCTGATAAAATGAGGGTATGCGTATCCGACAGACTTTGATGAATTTTATAAAACAAATTACCTTCTTCTTTCCTGCTTTCTTCAGCTAGTGCTGCCAGCAGGCTTAATACTGATTCCAGCTGACCTTCTTTTACCTGCCATTTGGCAAATATGTGAACTGCTTTCTTTTTCATTGTAAAAATTTTTAACTGGTTGAAGTTAATGTAGCGTTTATTGCTCCGGGAATATTTCCCGGAGCAATCTAAATCATATATCAGGCTTTAGCTTCCAGGATGGCTACTATTTTTTCTCCAACACCTTTTGCTGAAGCTGGATTTTGTCCGGTAACAATTTTACCATCAGCAATACTGTTGGCAGACCATGGAGCAGCTTCATGAAAGATGGCTCCTTGTTTGGTAAGTGCTGTTTGTAAATCAAAAGGCACATCGGGTCTGGCGTAGTTATCTTCTTCTGCAGTAGTAAATGAAGCGATATTTTTACCATTCACCAAATAAGAACCATTGCTCAATTTCACATTTAACAACGAAACCGGTCCATGACACACAGCTCCAACCACAGCCCCACGTTCGTAGGTTTCAGCTATTGTTTTTTTAAGCAACGAAGCTTCTGGCATATCTACCATAGGTGCAAGACCACCGGGTACAAAAACGGCATCATATGCACTAACGTCAACGGTTGATAGCTTTTTTGCTTTTTGCATATCTGCCCAACCCTTACCGGTTAAAAATTTCAGGTTGTCAGGATCATCTGCCAGGTTCAATGCGTCTAAATAAGGAGTATCGCCTGTTAAGCTCGCAAAGTCAACCTGGTAACCTGCCTTGTCAAACTCAGCGTAGGGATGTGCTACTTCAGGTAAAAAGGTACCTGTTCTCCTGTTGTTTGGTCCGATAGTGTTGGCATTTGAAACGATGATTAAAATTTGCTTTTTCATTTTTTAAGATTTTTAGTTGTTATGAAATGTTTTGTTTGATTAACCTTGATGACACAAAACTACTATCGCAGGGAGCCGTGGAGGAAGGAGGAATGTCACAAAAAAAGTGTGATTTCGATCACACATTGCAGGGTTTGCCGCAGATGCGCAGATTATCGTTGCGTAAAATGTTTGATGTTTCCTTGATACATTTTTTTACGTGGCTCCCATGGAGCCGATACCTGTATTCGAGGCTGTACTATAAACACGATGCTCCTTTGGAGCAATTGCATTGAGCAATACGTTTAAAGAGAAATGGATAAGTAATTTTATACTTTGAGTGATTGATATTTCGCTCCTGCGGAGCGACGTGTTTGCAGCAAAAATCATAATGAGAATGTCGGTTCCTGTGGAGTCTCACGTGTATTTGTGTCTCTACTATAAACACGGTGCTCCTTTGGAGCAATTGCATTGAGCAATACGTTTAAAGAGAAATGGATAAGTAATTTTATACTTTGAGTGATTGATATTTCGCTCCTGCGGAGCGACGTGTTTGCAGCAAAAATCATAATGAGAATGTCGGCTCCTGTGGAGTCTCACGTGTATTTGTGGCTCTACTATAAACACGGTGCTCCTTTAGAGCAATTGCATTGAGCAATACGTTTAAAGAGAAATGGATAAGTGATTTTATACTTTAAGAGATTGATATTTCGCTCCTGTGGAGCGACGTGTTTATAGGAAAAATCATAGTAAAAATACCGGCTCCTGTGGAGCCCCGTGTGAAATACAAAGTGAGCGCCTTCCTCGGATAGTACTCAATTTTTTATTTCTATTTAGAATATAGCCTGCTTAATGTTTCCCGGCTTACGCCCAGGTATTCTGCAATGAGTTTTTTAGGTATGCGTTGCATGAGATCGGGATATTGATTTGAGAAGGCTTCGTATCGTTGTTGAGGCGTGCTTGAAAGCAATAATTTTATTCTTTGCTGTAAGGCTACGTATCCATTGGTGAGTTTAACACGGAAAAAATGTTCCATTTTATGAAGGTCTTCCGAAAGTTTTTCTCTTGCATATAAAGTGGAGAACAATACCTCGCCATCTTCTATGCATTCAATAAACATGCTGGCTGTTTTTTGTTTAAAAAACGAGCTGTAGTCCGACATCCACCAGTTTTGCTGTGCAAACTGTACTATATACTCTTTGCCTTCCTCATCCACATAAAATACTTTATAGATGCCGGACAATACAAGGAATTCATGTTTTGCTTCATCACCCTCATTAATCAGGTATTGATTTTTACGGACCCGCTTTAAGGTGAAAAATGTTTTTATATATTCAAACTCTTCATCGCTAACCGGGGTTACCTGCTCAATATGTTTTCGTAATCTTTCCATTGATCAAAATGTTAGAGGCTACCTCTCGTCTCCATATATTGCCTGATGAAATCAGTCTTGTCTTTTAACTTCCCATTTGAGTTTTCGTCAGCAAGCTTTAATAAAGATTTTGCTCTGTCGTCATAAGAAATTTTTTCCATCCAAAGTAACTGGTCTAAAACACCGATTCCCCAATGAATGACATTACTGTCGTTTAAAAACTCCTCAATCCAGTTAAATGCTATTGGATTTGCAAGTTGTTTTATTAGCCAAACCGATTGGTCAGCCCTTTCGCCGTGCGATGTTTTGTAAATTTGATACGCATAATTTGTCGCCTTGGCTGATTGTAAATAACGAAGGCAATTCATTGCAAGTTCTCTCCCACATTTAAAAGTAATAATATGTTCGACACTGTTTTCAATCCATTCGTCACCAAGAATTTCGTCAAATGCTTGTTGGGCAAAGCTGTCGCCACCGCTTTCTGTATTATCGTCACCCAACGAATTTAATTGCTTAGCAAGTTGTGTCCAGTTTGTTGTCATAAATTATTCTTCCTTCTTTACAGCATTGTATAAATAGATGAACTTTTTACTTGTGTGCTAAGATAGAAAATTACGGGAAGGATTAATTGTTAGTTAATCCGTTTAAACATCTTCCCAAAAGCAAATTCCGGCATTGAATGATTTACTACATTGCAATACGCAATTTTGCCGTCAATAAAAAAATCTGTCAGATGCCACATATTGCTTTACCGGAAGGCTATCCGGGAATCAGGAGCCTGTTTATGTATAACGCAGTAACAGCCAAACCGCTGAATGATTTGGTACAAACATTGCTGCACGAGCCATCTACTTCAACGCTTACACCCGGCGAGCGGGAATTGATTGCTGCTTATACTTCTTCGCTCAATACCTGTAAATACTGCGCCAATACGCACGGAGCCATTGCCAAACATCAGTTGGGAGGAGATGATAAAATTGTTACGGCTGTACTAACGGATCCGGCTACCGCACCTGTGAGTGATAAGATGAAAGCTTTGCTGCGTATAGCGGCAAAAGTGCAGCAAGGCGGATTGAAGGTGTTACCTGCTGATGTATCGCAGGCACGGGATGAAGGCGCAACAGACAAAGAAATTCATGATACAGTTTTGATTGCCGCTGCTTTTTGTATGTTCAACCGATATGTAGATGGACTTGCCACATGGGCGCCAGACAATCCGGCTGTATACGATGCTATTGGCAAACAGCGGGCAACCGAAGGCTATATGACCAAACCATTTAAAGTAACTACATAACTGATTTACCCATGCCATATATACCATTAAAAGAAAACCTTCCTGGCATTACCGGGTTATTGGATTATCGCCTTGATACCGCATTGCCCATCCGGCAACTGACGCACATATTGCTTCGCGGAGAATCCACGCTGTCAGAAGGCGAGCGTGAATTGATTGCATCGGTTGTTTCATCGGGCAATGAATGCCGTTTCTGCACAGCAGCGCATACTGCGATTGCTAATCTATATTTAGGTGACCCTGCCATTGCAGAAGCCGTTAAAACAGATATTGCTACAGCACCTGTGACCAATAAAATGAAAGCATTGCTTACCATCGCAAGCGCTGTTCAAAAAAATGGAAGGCTCGTAACGCCGGATATGGTAGCCGCTGCAAAAAACGAAGGTGCCACTGATCGTGAACTGCACGACACAGTATTGATTGCCGCACTATTCAGTTTATACAACAGGTATGTAGATGGTCTCGCCAGCGTTACACCTACCGATCCCGCTTTTTATGACCGGCTCGGGCATATATTGCTGGATAAAGGTTATTTACCTTCGGAGGATAGGTATGCGAAGTTGTGATGGTGGAATAGATTAATTCCACCAGTATCATTTATTACTAATCGCTTGCATTGACTGATTATTGACTGCCTCGAGCCGGGACCGGCTTGAGGGATATCTGCAATGCCACAGCCTTTTACTTTGAGGAGACTTGTCAGCTGTAAAACTTTATTCTGCCTTTCCCTTAATCATCTGCATTACAAAACTCACGTAAAAGAAGGTGGCTTATGCGGATACTGATGCGAGAGCGAAGATGGAGGTTGGTAATAGTATGAAATTTATTTTTGGAGCTCACGAAAAAAGGCTGCCTTTTATAGCAGCCTTTAAAAAATAACCCCAAAACTGACAGCGTTAAAAACCTGTATTATTAGGTAATAAATTCGGGTTTACATCTATTTCCTGTTTGGGCACAGGGAACAACAATTGCTTTTCGGAGAAGGTGGCATTGAATACTGTTTTATGCCCAACGAAATCATCCCATTCGCCGGTAACATCGTTGTGCACTTTGCGGGTGCGCAGCATGTCAAACCACATTTTGTTTTCAAAGCATAGTTCAAAATAACGCTGCAGCCACACTTCCTTTTCAAAAGCATCCTGGCTCAGTGTTCCGATCGGTGTAAGTTGTGCCCTCTGGCGAATGGCATTTACCGCCTGGGTAGCAACGGCGTTGGGCGCTCCTTCTGCACGGTTAGAAGCTTCTGCATACATCAGCATCACGTCTGCCAAACGATACAGGCTGTAATTAAGATCAGACTTTACCGTGTTGGTTACTGCCACAGAATCGAACCATTTATAAATATAAGGACCTTTAAAAGTAACCAGCTCACCGGTTTTTGCACTTGGATAGCTGGAATAAAAAAACTGTCTTTCCTGTACGCGTTTATCACCTGAAGGAAAAGAGGCGATGAATTGTGGTGTTGGATATACCGAACCATATTCATCTGAATACTTGGAAATACCCGAATAGTTAGGAATGGTTAGTGGTGTGAGTGGATTGGTAGATGGCACACTGGCAGCATACTGCACCTGGAAAATAAATTCTCCTTTATTCTTGTTAGACGGATCAATCATTTGTTTGTACTCAGGGAACAAACTGTAGCCACCATTATTAATTACATCCAGCGAACGCTTGGCTGACTCCGCATAATTTGCATCGCCGCCATTAATAGCTGCCCCTGCATAGGTAAGATATACATCTGCCAGTATTGATTTAACCGCACCCATAGATATCAATCCTGTATTATCCTGCCATGGCAATGTTGATTTTTCAGCAAGCAACAGATCGGGAAGAATAATACTGTCATAAATATTCTTTGCCGGTGTGCGGGAAAGATTTAATCCTCCCACTTCTTTGGGAACCTGCGTAACACTTGGCACTGCTCCATACATTCTTACCAGGAAGAAATAATACAGGGCACGCATTGTATGCGCTTCGGCAAGCATATTGGTTTTCATTTCGTCGGTAAGCCCAGGCGCGTTAATGCCGGGTAGTTGTTCTATGGCCTGGTTGCAGGCACCTATTCCTTTGTAAAGATTCTGCCACCAGGTATCTACATAAAATGAAGTGGCGTTATAACTCAGGTTTTGAAACAGCGTGAAATTAGTTTGACCAAGATCACTGTTAGATTTACCTGTCATAAACTCCATCAGGTTCCAGGTATTGCCTCCGTAAGAAGAGGGCTGTCCTCCAAGCATAGAGCCTTGCAGGTTTTGATAACAGGCATTGGCAAACGCTCTTGCAACTTTAACACTGGACAATGAAGACTCAGGCGTGATAAAGTTGGTAGGCGTTTCTTCCAGGAATTTTTTGCACGATGCGGTTGCTAAAATAACCACACCGATTACTATATATTTAATCTTCTTCATAATTCGTTTTTTAGACATTAGAAATTGAGTGTGGCTCCGAGGTTCCATACACGTGGGCGTGGATAGGAGAAGAAATCAAGATTCTGTGAGAATGATCCGTTGGCTCCGTAAGAGCTGTTGTAGGTATCAACTTCAGGATCATACCCCGTATACTTGGTTATGATGAAGAGATTTTGCACACTCGCATAAATTCTTAAACGACTTATATGCATCCTGTCTAACGTAGAAGAAGGCAATGAATAACCTAGTATAAAATTCTGACCACGGATAAATGATCCATCCTCTACCCACCATGTGTCGAACTTGGAATCCTGTGCAAACTTGTAATTTCTAACCTGTGAGATCATAGTATTCTGATGATCCGGCGTCCATGCATCCAATACTGTTTTCAAACTGTTGGCAATAGTTTGCCTGTCTTCTGATGAATGCTTGAATGTAGCGGCTGTATTTACACCTTCTACAAAACGGATATCAAAAGAGAAATCCCAGTTTTTATAATTGATGGTGCTGTTGAAGTTACCCGTCCATTTAGGGTATGCGTGACCGATGATGCTGTAATGTTCAGTACCATCGTCATTCAACAGGTATTTTCTGTCGCCTGGTTTTAATCCCTGTGTAGCAGCAAGCGCTCCTTCCTTATCACTGTATGTTCCTAATCTTGTTCTGCCCCAGAAAGAACCGATGGCTTCACCTACGCGGAGGATATTCGTTTGTCCGAGAAAGTTAGGTCCCGGAAAGATATCCGCGTTACCATCTTTCAGCTTAAGAATCTTGTTTTTATTAGCCGCAAAAATGAAGTTGGTTGTCCATGTGAAATTTTTAGTTTGAATATTCACCGTATTCAGGTTTACTTCAAAACCCGCATTTCTCACAGAACCAACATTGATGTACACATAATTCTGATCCATTCCTGCAGACCATGGAATAGGCGCCTGCAGCAACAAATTGCGGGTTACGCGGTTATAGTAATCTGCATTTAAAGTAATACGGTTGTTGAATAATGCCAGTTCAAGTCCTGCATCAGCCTGCAAAGAAACTTCCCATTTTAGATTGGGATTTCCCAGGTAGCTTGGAATTAAAGTAGACTGGCTTGCTCCGTTCAACACAGTCGTACTGGGCAATATCTGTGCTATGGATTGGTATTGACCGATTTCCTGGTTACCCGATGTACCATAACTTGCACGGATCTTCAGATCGCTGATGGGGCTTGAAGTATTTCGTTTCATGAATTCTTCTTCAGATACTCTCCATGCAGCGCCAACAGATGGGAAGAACGCATACTTGTTGTTCTCACCAAATTTGGAAGAACCATCATAACGACCAGTAGCAGTAAACAGGTATTTGTTACTGATGTTATAAGTAACACGGGCAAAATAAGAATTCATCGCCCATTTGTAATCCTGCGATTCAGAAGCAGATCTTACAGATCCTGCCTGCAGGTAATCCCATTGAAAAATATCATCAATAAAGTTTTGTGTTTCCGCTCTCATTCTTTCCTGGTTATATTGTTGCCATGATGCACCCAACAACGCAGTTAATTTGTGGCCATTATTGAGTTGCTTGTTCCAGGTAAGATAATTTTCAGACTGCCAGTAAGAATTGAAATAACTGTTGAGATTCGCTACGCCACCCTGATCCTGCGACAGGTTATGCAAATCGCCGGCAGAATAGAAATTATTTTTCTGATCATTCAGGTTAAAACCAAAGTCTGTTTTAAAATCAAGATCTTTGGTAATGTGAATAGTGGCGTATGCATTACCGAGCGTTTGAAAATTATTATTCAGCGAATAACGGTTGGTGGCAATATGCACAGGATTGGCACCGCCTTCCAAACCATCAATATCGCTGTTGCCAGCCCATGTGCCGTCTGGATATTTTACAGGAAGAATAGGCACTTCTTCGGTAACCATTCTTGGTACATTTAACCCACCGTTTCCATCAGACACCATCCGTTGACGACTTTTGATCATTGAAAGGCTTCCACCTATTTTCAACCAACGGTTCACGTCGTTATCAACAGTAATGCGGGCTGAATACCGGTTAAACCAGGAGTTGAGCATAATGCCATTCTGATCTAAATAACCAAGTGATACACTGAATAATGTTTTTTCACTGCCGCCCTGGAAATTCAACTGGTGGCTGTGCGACAATGCCGGTTTATATACTTCAGATTCCCAATTGGTATTGTACAACGGCTTGTCATTGGCATCAAACAACAATGGAAAGTTTGTATGATTCAATGCTTTGGGAGGAGTCCACACACCACCTGCAGGATCAAATTTTTGTCCGTTGGCGTAAGACAAATTGTATACATCAACAAATTCCTGTGCATCTAATGCCGGAAGGTGCCTGTATAACTCGCTTACATTGATATTGCCATCGTAACTTACCCTGGTTCCGCCGCTGCGACCGCGTTTGGTAGTAACCATAATTACACCATTAGCGCCTCTTGCCCCATAAATAGCGGTAGACGAAGCGTCTTTCAATACTTCGATAGACGCAATATCATTAGGATTAATGCTGTTGCCATCTACACCTGCAACGCCATCCACTACATATAATGGGTCAAGGCTTGAATTGATAGATCCCAAACCACGTACCCTCACTTTTGCTCCTGCACCTGGCGCATTATTGTTTACACTAACGTCAACGCCTGCTACTTTTCCTTGCAGTGCTTGTGTAACATTCGGCACAGGTCTGTCTAACAATCTATCTGACTTAATAACGGCAACGGCCCCTGTAAGATCAGATTTCTTGGCGGTACCGTATCCAATTACTACTACATCACTAAGATTACTTACATCGGCCTTTAAAATTACATTCTGCAGTTGATCGGCATTTTTTACACTTACTTCCGTTTTTTCAAAGCCCACATAACTGAATACCAGTATAGCATTACCATTACTCACGTCAATAGAAAAGCTGCCATCGGCTGTGGTAGTAACACCATTATTGGTGCCTTTTTCCAGCACCGATACACCCGAAAGCGCATCGCCTTTATCGCTTATAACACGACCACTGACTTTTACAGCAGCGCTTGCAACTTCCTCCTCGCTCGTTTTTTCATCTACTATCACCACCAGTTGATTGCTTAAACGGCGGTAAGAAAGATGTGTATTCACCAGAATTTTATCAAGCACTTCGGTAAGGCTTGCATTTTTTACTTCAATGCTTACCAACTGAATTCCTTTCAGGAGTTGATCTCTGTATACAAACCTAAAATCGCCCTGCTCTTCTATTGATTTGAGCACTCTTTTGATTTGAACTTTTTCTAATTTAAGGCTGATACCTTGTCCGTAGCTATTCGCAAAAACCTGTGTTGAAAATACCAGAACAAGCAACATTGCCATCTTCGTCATAAGCAGGCATTTGATTAGTAAACGGCGCATATCAGGAGATACGCCGTATTCATTTTTTTTCATATCTTGGCTTTGATTTAAAAATGATGATAGCTGTTCCGTCAAAAACGCAACAGTTTTGTCTTTTTACTGGCGGAGAATGGTCGCAACATTCTCCGTTTTTTATGTATGTGATCAGGTGATTCTGTTCATTTGCAAGCAGTTTAATGGTTATTAATTATTATAGAAGAAATGCATTAAGAGCTTAGCCAGCAAAGTAGCTATACTTAACTTTCATAAGGGGAGTGATTGGCTAATGTATGCTAACAGTATTCTTGTTGATAGAATACCTGAAATTACCCGTCATCTTTAACGCCTCCATTACCTGTTCAAGATTTTCATTGTCAAATATGGCGCTGTAAGCGGTGTACTTTAAATCATCGCCGCCGCTTATCACTACCGTCACATCATACCATCTTTCAATTTTCCTGGCAACCTCTTCCAGTTTCTCTTCATCGAAAACCAGTTTATTTTTAATCCACATGGTTTCCAGGGCGGCACTGTCTTTCTTTTGAAAATGCACTTTTCCAACTGCCATACTCACTTCTGCATTTGCACGATTTTTATCATTCCCGGCATCCTGTTCAAATGCCAGGCTTTTATTATTCACCATCAGTTTTTCATTAGGCTTGAGCACAATCCTTTTTTCAGGATTATTATGAAGTGTTACTTCTACCGATCCTCTGAACAAAGCAGTCTCCGTATTTTTCTCCGTTTCATATGCTCTCACATTAAATGCGGTGCCCAATACTCTTATATCAATTGTTTTAGTATGAATGATAAAAGGCCTTGTTTTATCTTTTACCACATCAAAAAAAGCTTCTCCTTCAAGATTCACTTCCCTGAACTCTCCCCTGAAATTTTCATCATACGTTACCTTACTATCTGCATTCAACCAAACAAGGGTTCCATCGGGTAGTTGTATGTTCGATTTAGATCCTTTTCGGGTACTCACGGTGTTCTGTGCCGAATGGTCTGAACTCCTGCTAATAGGTTTTTGATTTCTGTTATACCAAAATACCAGTATCACTGCAGCACATGCTGCAACTGCTACCAATGGACGCCACCAATGGTACAACTTCATTTTTAGAGGATCTTCCTGCTCAAAGGAAGTGCCGGGTTCTATGGGGATTATGGGAGTGGGATATACATCAGGATGATTACTCAATCGTTGCAAATGCTTATCAAAGAAATCTTCTGCGGTGGGATCTTCCGCTGTTTCATTCTTTTTCCACATCTGCGTTATCATCTGCGCATGCAATCTCAATGCAGGATTTTCATGCAGCATTTGTTCCAGTGTGTCAAGTTCTTCAGGAGTTGCTTCTCCTGAAAGTTTTACGCTTAACAGTAACCAGAATTTTTCATCATCCATAAAACTGTCTGAAATAATAAGGATGCCATTAACCAATAAAATGTACCAAAAGAAAAAATATTTTTTTAAAAAACTCCTACCTTCACTTTTTTAAAGAACGGAAATAAACAATCCAGTTTAGTTTTGAACCAGCTTGCTCAGATACCAGAACTGCAAAAAAAGATAGCGCTGTATGACGATATGAAAGCCTATAAGGAATTATGCACGCTCTTTTATCACCGCCTATATCGTACAGCGTTTGCTTTTATAAAATCAAAAGAGCCTTCCGAAGAAATTGTTTCAGATGTTTTTATTAAAGTATGGCAGATGAGAACAAAACTTGCAGAAATAGAAAACCTGCATGTGTACCTGTATACGGTTACCAAAAATTTATGCATTAAGTATATTACGCGCCAATACAAGAACCCGGTTACCAGCCTTGATGCCATTCATTTTGAAACTACCATTGATTTAAATACCCCCGAAGAACTCTATATCTCTTCAGATATTATAAAAAGAATCCGCACAGCTTTGCAGGAACTTCCACCCAAGTGCAGGCTTATACTCCAGTTGGTAAAAGAAGATGGACTAAAATATAAAGAAGTAGCCGCGATACTCCATATTTCAGAACTGACTGTTCGCAACCAGGTTGCCATTGCCGTAAAAAAATTAGGTAAGTCATTACCGGTTTATTTGCAGTCTGCCGTTCAATTTAATTTTTCGGAGTAACAACATCTTCCTTAATACTTACTCATTTTATCTCTACAATATGCTTAGCTTTAGTTTATAAAGATTTGCTATAATGCCGTCCACTGTTCTCACTAATATTAAATGTCTTGTAAATACACTTGAGCATACCACGAAGTTGTATGGCAATGATATGGCGGTATTGCCTTGTATTGAAAATGCTTATTTAATTATTGAAGGAGATGAAATAGCAGCGTATGGTTCGATGGATGATTTTAATATTGCTGCTTATACTTCACAACAAACTATTGATGTAACCGGTCAATTTGTTTTGCCTGCCTGGTGCGATAGTCATACGCATCTTGTTTTTGCGGCAAGCCGGGAAGAGGAATTTGTAGATAAGATAAAGGGATTAAGCTATGCTGAAATAGCCGCAAGAGGTGGTGGCATTCTGAATTCAGCGGAAAAATTACAAAACACTTCAGAAGATCAACTGTTCAATATTGCCTGGAAACGTCTGGGAGAAGTGGCAAAACTTGGCACAGGCGCCATAGAAATAAAAAGCGGTTATGGATTAACGGTAGAGAGCGAACTGAAAATGTTGCGGGTGATAAAAAGACTTAAAGAAAAATCCAATTTGCTGATTCGTTCTACTTTTCTTGGTGCACATACCTACCCTGCTGCCTATAAAAATGATCATCAGCCATATATTGACAGTATCATCAAGGAAATGCTGCCAGTAATAGCCAAAGAAAAACTGGCTGATTATATAGACGTGTTTTGTGAGACGGGATTTTTTTCCGCAGCCGAAATGGAAACCATCTGCAGTGCAGGTCTCCAATATGGCTTACAACTCAAGCTTCATGTAAATCAATTAAACAGTATTGGTGGCATTGAAACAGGTGTTCGATTAAATGCACTTTCCCTGGACCATTTGGAAACCATGACGGATAATGATATTGAGCTACTGGGAAAAACATCTGCTGATAAATCATGGCAAGGCATCTGCACCCTATTACCTACAGCCGCATTTTTTTTACGTATGCCCTATCAACCCGCCAGGCATTTGATTGAAAGTGGTTGTGCTGTGGCACTGGCATCTGATTTTAACCCAGGCTCCTCCCCCGGAGGCAATATGAATTTTGTTGTTTCATTGAGTTGCATTCAAATGAAAATGCTGCCGGAAGAAGCCATCAATGCCGCTACCATCAACGGCGCCTATGCTATGGGCTTAGGAGAAGCAGCAGGCAGTATTACGAAGGGGAAAAAAGCCAATCTCATTTTCACAAAACCTATCCCATCATTGGCTTATCTTCCTTACGCCTTTAGTACAAACTGTATAGATAAAGTGATGATAGCAGGAGCATTTGTTTAAACTTTATTCATTAGGGTTAGAGTGACCGTGAACCACAATCCTTGGCGGGTGCGAGTAAGAGGGCTGTGAGACACAGCCCTTGGCAATACCGTCGGAGAATATATTTCCCCAATAAAACAATTACTTATATTTAACCAAAGATATCGCTATGCCCCATCCGCACTTTCGATTGTATAAAAGACAGGATATATTGAACATCACCCGCCTGCGACGTTATGAAACAAAACTGGGTGAATGTTTGCAGGTAATGAACGATCTTCCATTACAGGAAACCATTGCACAAACAAGAGCAAAGTTCATACTGTTAGGCATACCCGAAGATATAGGCGTATTGGGCAACTTTGGTACAGGCGGAACAGATACAGCTTGGATCCCTTTTCTGCAGGCTTTCTGTAATGTGCAAAGCACCGATATTTTTACGGGTGAAGAAATACTGGTGCTGGGCCATTTTGATTTCAGTGATATTAAATCGCTGATAATGGCAAATGCAAAAAACCAGGATGAACTGGTAGATGCCTGCAGGCATGCAGTAGCCAATATTATAGACAATGAAGTAGAGGCATTGATAAAAATAATTGTGTCTGTTGGAAAAACACCCGTGGTGATAGGGGGTGGTCACAATAACGCATACCCGCTTATAAAAGGATCTTCAAAAGGGTTACAGAAAAAAGGCGTGATCAGTAACACGCAGATCAATGTGATAAATTTAGATGCACATGCCGACTATCGTTTTACGGAAGGAAGACACAGTGGCAATGCATTCAGGTATGCGGTGGAAGAAGGATTTCTGAAAAAATATGCCGTTATTGGTTTGCATGAAAATTATAACAACCAGCGTATGCTGGATGAATTGTACAGCAATATCAACATTCAATACTCCAGCTTTGAAGATATCTGCCTCAGGGAAAAACTTAATTTCCGGCAAGCAGTAGTACAAGGTATCAGCTTTACAGAAGAAGGATTTACAGGCATTGAGCTCGATCTTGATTGTATTGAGCAAACATTAAGCAGCGCTAACCCCAATTCAGGATTCAGCATTGTACAGGCACGCCAGTTTGTTTCTTTTATAGGCAACCACGCACATACAGCTTACCTGCACATATGCGAAGGCGCAGCCCAGCTCACCAACGGACAACACAATGCCTATACCGGAAAGTTGATCAGCGACCTGGTGAGTGATTTTGTAAAAGCGAATAAGAACTGATCAGAAACTGATCCCAAAGCTCACATACGATCTCAATTTTTTTGATTGATCGCAATACATTGCGCTTACTTCAAGCGGACCTAACGCGAAGTTATAACCGAAGGTCCATGAATAACCACTGAGGAAACTCGGGTTATCAAAAAATATACTCCTGTTGATGAAATTAGTGAACAATATATTGGCTTTTGCTGTAGCATAAGTATTGGTTAAAAATTCGTAACGGAACCCACCCATAAAAGCAGCAACCGTAGGCGCATAAGTAGAAGCTTCGGGCAAACCGGAAAAAAGAATCTGGTTGTTGTATAATGGAAGCAATCCACCAACAGAAAATTCATTCATGATATTACTGCTACTGTTAAAGTTTATACCCGATTGCATGGATAGCAAAGTTGTTGCTCTTGATGTAATTCTTTGATATGACTCTACATTTAATGACACTCTGGGATAAGCTTTATCTGCAACAGTAAAATCAGGTCGTGGTACAATTACGCCGTCTTGTAAAAACGATATGTCCGGGTGTTGCTTTAATACCCACGCAGCTTCGGCATCTATTTTTACTCCCCTGTTGGGAAATATTCTTTTATCAAGCGAATTGAATTTTATAAATGAATAGGCGGCTGGAATAGAATTGCCACCTTCAAACTCTACCTCAGATGCTATTACAGGAGAATAATGCACCAACTCTACTCTAAAACCCAAACCAGCAGAAAATTTTCTACTGGCTGAAAATGCGGTATTCGCATCAAACTTTGTGTATTGCCTTTTGTATACGCCTGCTTCCTTAAAGGGATTACGGATATTATAAGCATTATAAGTATTGATATCAAAACGATCATATTGCGCACTCACTGTGGCAGAAAAGTTCTTGTGCCTTCCCAGGTATTGCAGGTGCTCCGCCTTTGCTCTGAAATTATCGCCTATATTAAGTGTTACCAGGCTCCTGGAATTGGTACTGAAAAAATTCCTGGCAGTAAGATCAAGGATAGCACTGGTGCCGCTGAATTTATCATAATGCAGTCCCACTTTGGCAAACGTTAACGGATTTTCAATTACATCAAATACAATTTTATAACTACCATCGCTTTGCAGGTACAGGGAGTATAAAATTCTGTTGTAATACCTGGTGCCAAAAGCATGGCGCACCATGTTCGAAATATCTTTAGCAGAATACCACTCGTTTGTATGCAAGTCAAGCGTATTGATAAAAAACTCTATGGTGGTATTTTTTAAACTGCTTATTTCAAAAGAAGATATTTTTATTTTTTCTTTTGTTGGCAAGCGGTTGGTGCGGGGTGTATCAACACCGTAAATGGCATTCAATGAATCTGCCATTTTTTTTAGTCGCGGATATAATTTACGTCCCTGCTCTATTCCTTCCTGCAGTATGTCCATCGCCTGGTTAAAACTGCCCATATTGTATTTGCTCAATTCATGCGTTACATATATATCGCATAAAGGCACTTCTGTTTTATGATCTTCTGCTTCGCGAAAAAAGCAACCTGCAACAGCACCTGTATAGCATTGCGTACATTGCTGGAAGTAAGCAATCCCGTAGATACATTACTGCCAATCACTACATCCGCGCCCATACGCTTAACATCCTGCACAGGGAAATTGCGTACCACACCTCCATCAATCAATCGTTTTTCCTGCATATTTACCGCAGTAAAAAAAGAAGGAATGGCCATGCTTGAGCGAACGGATGATACTATTTCACCACTATCCATAACTACGGCGTCGCCGCTCCCTACATCTGTAGCAATACATTTAAAAGGAATGCTGAACTTAGAAAAATCTTTTATTTCACTAACCGGAAAAAACAATTCAGAAAACTTCAACCATAACTCCTGCCCTTCCAGTATTCCTGTAGGCAAAGTAAACCGGTGATTCACCCATGGCAGCTCTATAATATACTTGCCGCCGTATTCATCTTTCTCTGCCATAAAAACACTTCGTAATGAAGATTGGTTGCTGAGCAACAAATCCCAATCGATGGTTCTGGCAATTTTTTCAATAGTATCGGCTGAATAACCAATGGCATATAAGCCGCCAATAACACTTCCCATACTGGTACCGGTGATATAATCCACATTTAATCCCGCAGAATCGATGGCTTTTAAAATACCGATATGCGCCAATCCTTTTGCACCACCGCCACTCAGGGTAAGCCCTATTTTAGGTCTTGTGCTGTGTTGCTGGGCATAGCCAGAAGTATAAAAAAAGATGATTGTGGTGCAAAAAATTAAAATCCACCTCATAATAACAGGATAATGTTTTGCTGCTGACAGGAAATATTTTTCATACGTGTCAGCAGGCTACTTAAAACAAAGATAAAATCTGTGAATTTATTGGCTCGTTCTTTTATTCATACAGCAATAAAAGTATCCACTTATGCCGCTCATCTTCCGGGATAGCAAATTAAACCATTGAACCGGGATTTAACAGATGTATCTGTTATAAAACGGTTATAATGCGCAGGCATTAGTGCTTTCTGCTTCCGTACGGGCGCAAAAAAACCGTTCTTTTACGAACGGTTATATTGACTAAGTGTTACAGGTAAATGTTGTTGCCGTTGTTATGCGGCTTACAGAATTACTGTATTAATATTCATCTTCGTTAAAGAAGAAGTCTTCCTGCGAAGGATAGTCTGGCCATATATCATCAATCCCTTCGTAAATCTCTCCTTCGTCTTCCAGTTCCTGCAGGTTCTCAATTACCTCAATGGGTGCGCCACTGCGTATGGTGTAATCTATCAACTCGTCTTTAGTTGCTGGCCAGGGAGCGTCCTCAAGATACGATGCCAGTTCAAGTGTCCAGAACATTATTCTTTTATTTTAAGATGATCAGAATAGTTATTTTTTCCAGGGTATACCCCAACACGGGTTCCCAAATTTCCCGCAAAAGTAAAGTTTAGCACGTAATTTCCAAATTCGGTTATTTAATAAAGAAAAATGAACGGGAGGCAATCGTATTTATTGCACATGAACCAGGGTAAGTGTGGGGGGTATTGCTTAATTTCCCGTTTTTAATAAAGCCGCGTTTATTCATGCTGTCAGCTAAAAATATAGTAAAGTCCTATGGAAACCTCCGGGTTTTGAATGGGGTAAGCCTTGAAATAAAACAGGGAGAAATTGTGAGTATTATTGGCTCTTCGGGGGCAGGCAAGAGCACTTTACTGCATATTATCGGCACACTCGATTTTCCGGATGGAGGAGAAATTGTGCTGAATAATGAAAGAATAGATACCCTGAAAGGGAAAAAAATGGCAGATTTCCGAAACAGGCATATGGGCTTTGTTTTCCAGTTTCATCATTTATTGCCAGAGTTCACCGCGCTGGAAAATGTATGTATTCCTGCCTGGCTGGCTGGTAAAAAAAGAAAAGAAACGGAGCAAAGAGCCAAGGACTTATTGGAGACCCTTGGTTTGAAAGATCGTTTTGAGAATAAACCCAACGCCCTTTCGGGGGGGAGCAACAGCGAGTAGCGGTAGCAAGATCACTGATCAATAACCCTGATATTGTATTTGCCGATGAACCAACAGGCAACCTCGATTCTCAAAATGCCCGGGAGCTGCACCGTCTATTTGTTCAACTGAGAGATCAGCATCACCAAACTTTTTTAATTGTAACGCATAATGAAGAGCTGGCCCAAATGAGCGACAGAGTGCTGCATATGAAGGATGGAAAAATAGTTTAATATAGCCGCAGATGCGCTGATTGTTATTTACCATTAACAACAGACCCGGTGGGTTTAACAGGCACACCAGCACTTCAGCAATTATGTTTACAATAATATTTAAACGCCGCATATGAAAAAGTTTCTTCTCCCCTTCACGTCTTGTATATTTCTTCTTTGCAGTATTACGCATTTTTCATGTGTTAAAAAATATGCGGTAAGCAAGGATGAAGCAAACAGATTTGCCAAACAAATTGAAACTTCCTTAAATAACGGCAACCCGGGTATATTTGAAAGAGCAATATATACGCCCGAACTGATCTCTATTATAAAAGAAAAAAGTGAGAAAGCTAAAGAATTTGGATTTATACAAGGATTTTCCCGAACGTTCAGTTTAAAAGGATTAGGGGAAAAATTGATTACCAGTATTAAAAATGGCAGCTACACTTTAATAAGATCGTATGAAAAAGAAGAAAAGAAGCATCTGCTTTTCAGAATGTTTGGTGATGGAGGTTTAAACTACCATGATCTTCTACTGCTTAAAGTAAAGGACTCTATTAAAATAGCGGATGTGTATGTATACACACAAGGGGAGGAATTAAGTAAAACAATAGCCGATCTTATAGATGATGTAGATAAATCGGATAATGGTTCTTCTAATTCAGGGATAAAAATTCTAACAAAATTTAAAAGACTCCGGGACAGAAAAGATTATGCAGGTATTAAAAAATTATATGAAGGACTTCAACCAGATTTAAAAAAGAACAAAGGGTTAGCAGCTATATATATTTTTGCCTGCCAGGAATTAAACCAGGAAGATTATGTAAAAGCGTTGGAGCAGTTTAGCATGAATGTTCCGGATGCATCTAATGCGTATCTTTTAATGCTGGATGTTTATTACGTAAAAAAGGACATACCCAAAGGACTTAATGTTATTAATAAACTTGATAGTCTTGTAGGAAAAGATCCTTTTCTTGATTATTACAGAGGCGCTTTTTATCTTTTAGAAGACAATAATAAAGAGGCTAAGAGCGCTTTTGAAAAAGTTTTCGCGTATGATCCATCCATAGCGCTCAACATGCAAAACCTGGTGATGAGTTGCGTAAAAATGCAGGAGAATGATAGAGCCAAAGCGGTAATTGCAGGCTATAAAAAAACACCAGATTTTAAACAATCGTTTATAGATGAAATATACCAGGAGTATCCTGACTTGAAGGAATAGAACAGATAGTGGGAGATCCGCTGATTGTTACTTGATTATTGATTGTAAATAGTAAAATAAAACGATCCACTAACATAGTGGGTTTAAGTACCAGGTTTCCAGGGAATATCTTCAATATGTAACAAAGCAGCAGTATATCGCGCCAGCACAAAAAGATAATCGCTGAGGCGGTTTAAATATTTAAGTATCGTATCATCAACAGCATTTTCTTCTTCGCCAAGTCTTACATAACAACGTTCCGCTCTGCGACAAACGCAACGGGCGATATGCAGATAAGAAACCGATATATGCCCTCCCGGAAGAATAAAAGTTTTGAGCGGCGTAAGCGAAGTTTCCATGCGATCTATTTCCTCCTCCAATAAAACCACATCCTCTTCGCTGATGTTGGGTAATTTCATTTTGGTTTCCTTACCTGCTTCGCATGCCATTAATGCGCCGACGGTAAAAAGATTTTCCTGTATAGTATGTAATACTTGCATCGAAGGTTCATCTGATAATACATCTTTACATAGACCGATGTGTGCATTCAATTCATCTACCGTGCCGTAGGCTTCAATACGCAGATGTGATTTCAAGACTTTGGACCCACCAATAAGAGAGGTAGTTCCTTTATCGCCTGTTTTTGTGTAGATTTTAAACGCCATGAGTGCAGTATACACTATAATATACTAACCGACCACCGCGGCTCTTTCTGTTCTTTTATCTGTTTCTATTACGCCATCCCTTAAACGAACGATTCTTTTGGCGTAATGCGCGATGTCTTCTTCGTGTGTAACCAACACAATGGTATTACCTGCCTCCTGTATCTTACCAAAAATATTCATGATCTCATAAGAGGTCTTTGTATCAAGATTTCCTGTTGGTTCATCTGCTAACACTAATGATGGATTATTTACCAATGCCCTTGCAATAGCCACACGCTGACACTGACCACCGCTGAGCTCATTAGGACGGTGATGGCTTCTTTCGGCAAGATCAACCTGCTCCAGCACATGCATGGCCATTTCTGTTCTTTGTTTTTTGGGGATGCCGGAATATATAAGTGGCAATGCTACATTTTCAACCGCGCTTAAACGGGGTAATAAATTAAATTGCTGAAACACAAAACCAATTTCTTTATTACGCACTTCTGCAAGATCATTATCTATCATCTTGCTCACCTGGTGACCGTTGAGGAAATAATCGCCGCCTGTTGGAGAATCGAGGCAGCCAACAATATTCATCAGGGTGCTTTTTCCGGAGCCTGAAGGCCCCATCAACGCAACGTATTCGTTTTTCTGGATATCCAGCGAAATGCCTTTCAGCACCTGCAATTCCTGTTTACCCATGAAATAGCTTTTCCTGATGTTTTCCAGGTGTATAATTGAATGCATAAAAAAGTAGTTAAAATTTCTCTCAAACAAATATAAGCGAAACTAACGGTTTGAGATTTTTTTGAAATGGAAAGGAAATGTGAAAAAGGCGGTCAGCAATCAGCAATGGGCAATCGGGAATTAGCAACAGCAATAATCCTGTAACCAGCAACTTGAAACCTGAAACCTACTCCTGCTCTTTCCTCCTCTTCTTTCTCCTGGAAGGTTCGTAGATCTTTTTTCCTTTGGTGAGCAGGTCAAAAAATTCTGTTTGGAGCGGGTTGGTTATATCCATGGATCCTTTGGCTAAAGCGAGGGCCTCATCCCAGCCAACATCTCTTAAATAAGGAGAGCCGTGCAATAATCCCCCGAACATACATACACTGGTAGCAAACCTGAAATAATTATCCAGGTTATTCAATGATCTGTAATTATATGAACATTGATATTCCTGCTTTATCATTTCCTTTTTGCCAGGGTAACAGTAATTAATAGAAACAGTTGCTACCGGGGTTTTCTCAGGCATTTTGGATACGCCATCATTTTTGTGTACAGGGTATAATTCAAATACTGCTATCACGCTGTGCCCTGATCCTATTTCGCCACCTTCTAATGTACTGCTGGTATCAGACAATGCGCTTCTTTTATTATCAAAGCCAATCAACCGGTACTCTTTTACTATATCATTATTAAAATTCACATTCAACGATACATTATCCGCAACAGCATATAATGTTTGTGTTAATTCCTTTACCAACACCTTTTCTCCTTCGCGTTCATCATCTAAGTAGGCAAAATTGCCATTGCCTTTTTTTGCAAGAATTTCAATTTTTGAATCTTTATAATTTCCCATACCCACGCCAAGACAGGTAAGATATATGCCACCCTGCTTCATCTGTACAATTAATGCCTCTAACTCTTTTTCTCCGGTTTCCCCTACATTAAAATCTCCATCCGTGGCCAGGATAACCCTGTTGTTCCCTCCTTTGATAAAGGTATTGTGTGCTAACCGGTATGCCTGCCGTATACCAGCCTCGCCGGGTGTAAAACCTCCAGCGCTAAGATCTTCTATAGCCTGCAGAATTTTTTTCTTATCATCACCGCTTGTTGGCGGCAACATTACGCCGGTAACCCCTCCGTATACAACAATAGACACCGTATCAATAGGGCGCAGATTCTGAACCAGTTTACGGAAAGATGATTTTAACAAAGGCAACCTGTTAGGCATATCCATCGACCCTGATACATCTACCAAAAAAACAAGATTGCTTGGAGGAACATTATCAAGGTTCAGTTTTTTAGAAGCTACCTGTACAAACAGCAATTCATTTTCACTATTCCATGGGCAGGAACTTACCTGGGAACGCAAACTGAAAATACTATCGCCCTGTGGCGGTGCATAATTAAAATTGAAGTAATTCAGCATTTCTTCAATACGCACCGCATCTTCGGGTACAGGGCTGTTCATATTTATAAAGCGCCTGATATTGCTGTAAGAAGCACGGTTAATATTAAGGGTAAGACCCGTAACCGGGTTATCATCTGTTTTTACAAAACCATTTTCTACGAGCGGACTATAGGTTTCGTCTGCCACAAACATTTTTCGGGTAGTGAGTCCCGTTAGTGTAGTAGTAAACGATACAAGGTATTGTTTTTGAATGCTGGCTGTATAAGGCAGCATTTTCATTACCAGCTTCTGGTATTCAGTAGTATTTACAGTTAAAGAAAGCGGTTCGTAGCCATCGAGCGTGAGATCAAGACTATCTCTTTTGTTGGATGTAGTTATACCAAAAGCCCCTCCCAGTCCGCTAAGATGAGGATATCCTGTTGGATGAATAACGATCCTTACGTTCTGTAAAGGATTGTTTTTTTCGTCCACGATCTCGCCCCGCAAATAGTATTGGGCAGATACTGTGTTAAAAATGCAGAGCAACTCAATCAGCAAAGCAATCTGTTTTAACCGACGTTGCATTTTGGTAAACTATTTTGGTACATCTAACGATATTGGATGCAATATATTTTCACAGGAAGGTATTCTTACTCAACCAATTGATATATCTCTTTCAAATTCCTTCCTAAGCCATCATAATCCAGTCCATAACCCACTACAAATTTGTTGGGGATAGAAAATCCGCAGTAATCTATGGGGATAGGATATTTAGCCGACTCCGGTTTATGCAGCAATGCGCAGATCTTAAGCGACGCCGGGTGTTGGTGAAGCAACTGTGGCAAAAATTCGTGCATGGTTTTGCCGGTATCAATAATGTCTTCCAGTATTATTACATCTCTGCCAAAAAGATCCACATCCAGCCCGATAGAAGTAATTACAGATCCGGACGATTTCATGCCTTTGTACGAAGCCAGTTTTATAAAACAGATCTCTGCCGGAATATTCAATACTTTAAACAGATCTGCCGCAAACATAAACGACCCGTTGAGTATGGTTACAAATACGGGTACTTTATTACGATAATCACTTTCAAGTAAACGTGCCAACTCATTTACCTTTTCAGCTATCTGCGCTTCTGATAAATATGGCTGAAAAGACTTATCGTGTACGCGTACTGTCATCTGCCGTTAGTTTTTGTATATCATCAGTTCCTGCCCGGTTTTTATATCACTCTTCTGCAAACTGTTCCATGTTTTAATCTGGTCTATCCCCACCTCATATTTCTTCGCGATGCTGTACAGTGTTTCCTTTCCCAACACAATATGTTTTACTGTTGTATTATTTACAGGCGTAGAAGATGCAACCTGTACAGGTTCGCTGGTTACAGGTTTTTCATCGCTGCTCACAGCGCTTTTAGCCGCGCTTTTTTGCAAATAAATCTTTTGCCCTTCCACCAAAGGACGGTCATTTTCTTCAGGATTATAACTCACCAGGCTTTCCATTCTTACGCCTTCCATTTGAGCAATATCGTATAAAGTTTCTCCTTTTTGTACTATGTGAAATTCAGTGGCACCTTGTTTTCTTTTTCTTTGCAGAAAAACAAGCTGATCGTTTTTTAAAATATCATCACTCTCTGTAAGTTCATTAAACTCCAATACATGATTGTATTTTATTCCGTATTGATCTGCAATGGCCAACAGCGAAGCACCTGTTAGCGCAAACAACACTCTTGTGTCATTAATTTTAAATTCTTCCTGTGGATAGTTGGCGCGTTTTGATGGAGTTTGTTGTGCAGCAATCGTGTTAGTGGTATTGCGTCCAGCAGCAGTAGTACTAATGGCATTCATGCCTGGTGAATCGGCATTGCTGTTTACCGCATACATAGGCGATTCATCACTGAGGCTGCGTTTTCCCAAAGCAATAAGACTATACAACTGCAGGTTATAATCTTCAATATATTTAATAACAATTTGGGTATACTTTGGGTTGGTTGCGTACCCGGCTTTTTTTAGCCCGGCTGCCCAGCCTTCATAGTCTTCAGGATTCAATGAAAACAAAAAAGCGTAACGCGGACTATTTTTCAAAAAATCAGAATGATCCCTGTAAGAATCTTCCGCAGATGGATAAGAACGGAAACACTCCCCCCTTTCATCATCATCGTGGTATACTTTATCGCCCGTCCAGGAACTTTTACATTTGATGCCAAAATGATTATTTGATTTTTTTACCAGGTCGCTGTTGCCGGCTTCTGTTTCTAATATACCCTGCGCCAATTTTATAGATGCAGGAATGCCTGTACGCTGCATTTCTTTTATAGCGATAAACTTATACGTATTTACATACTGGATAATAGCCGGATTTTGAGCCATTGCAGTATTACACCAAAGCGATATAATACCCATCCATGTAATAATCGATTTTCTTTTCATTGGATTTTTCATTCTATTTTTTCCGCATCAACATCAAACCATCTCTCACGGTAAGCAATACGGTTTCAACGGAATTATCATGCTTTACAAACTCATTAAACGTGTGAATGGCTTTTGCATTTTTCCCTTTGGGATTTTCTTCCAGTACTTCTCCATGAAACAATACATTGTCTGCAAGAATATACCCACCGGGTTTTACATGTGGCAGCACCATTTCATAATAACGGGTGTAATTCACTTTGTCAGCATCTATAAAAACAATATCCCAGCTTTCGTGCAATGTTGGAATAAGCTGAAGCGCATCGCCGGTGCGCAATTTAATTTTATCTTTCAGAGCGGATTTGTTAAAAAATTCTGATGCTTTTAACGCATCGTCTTCCCGCATTTCAATAGTATACAAAATACCTTCGTCTTTTAATCCTTTTGCAAGGCAAAGCGCACTATAGCCGGTAAAAGTTCCTATTTCCAGTATCCGCTCCGGGCGCACCATTCTGCTGATCATTTCCAGCAACTGCCCTTGTACCACCCCACTAAGCATATGAGCTTTTGGATGTGTTTCACGGGTATAGTCTGCCACTTCTTTCAATAACTCATCTTCCTCACTGGTATATTTTTCTGCGTATGTTTCTGCAAGCGGATGAAGAAATTCCAATTTCAATGCTTTGCACAAAGGTAATGCAAGAAAAAAGCAATTAAAAATTAGGCGCCAACTGCCTGGTACGGT
The DNA here is from genome assembly GCA_047600465.1 of Agriterribacter sp. GTDB lineage: Bacteria > Bacteroidota > Bacteroidia > Chitinophagales > Chitinophagaceae > Agriterribacter. Next base: position 508,378 of record JASGKU010000001.1, on the reverse strand, counting down.
AATACTCAAGCATATGATGTACTACTTCATCTGCTGTATCTACTACTTCAAATAATGCCAGGTCTTCAGGATTGATATTGCCTTCTACCATCATCACGTCTTCCATCCAACTGATCAAACCCTGCCAGTATTTTTTTCCAACCAATACCATCGGCATCTGTTTGAATTTCTCTGTTTGAATAAGGGTAGCTACTTCAAAAAATTCATCCATAGTACCAAAGCCACCAGGCATCATTACAAAACCCTGAGAGTATTTGGTAAACATCACTTTTCTCACAAAAAAGTAATCGAAATTCAAGAGCTTGTCCCTATCGATATAAGTATTGTTGAATTGCTCAAAAGGCAGGTCAATATTCAATCCTACGCTTTTACCATTAGCCAGAGCAGCTCCTTTATTGGCTGCTTCCATTATGCCTGGTCCACCGCCGGTAATTACACCAAAACCTTCTTCTGCCAATCTGCGGGCTATTTCGGTTGATAATTCGTAATAAGGATTGCCGGGTTTTGTTCTTGCTGAACCGAAAATGGAAATACAGGGACCGATTTTTGATAGGGCTTCGAAACCATCTACAAATTCCGCCATTATTTTAAAGATCTGCCAGCTGCTATGCGCCATGCTTTCTTTCCAATGCCTTTCTTTTAATGTTTTAAGGGTTGCATTCATTGTTGTGTCGTTTATCGATTTGTTTAAATAAGTGTTTCAGGTTACAGGTTTCTGGTTGCAAGTTTCAGGGATAGCAGATAGCTGACGGCTAATAGCTCGCGGGTCTGACGCTACGCGTACCGACCTACACCTTCTACCCTATACCTTCTACCCTACACCTTCCACCATTTACCTTCTTCCATAGATAGTAAAGCCACCGCTAAGCAGTGGCTCATTTTATATACAACGAATGTTGGGGATGGTTTAGTTTGTGGAAGTGTTTCTTTTTGAAATTATTAGCAAACCGAGATAAGTAAGCAGCCCGTTAATAAGCAAAAGCTCTATCCCTATCTGGAAGCCCCCGAGCCAGCCGGCGGAGTACCGGCTTATAAAAAAACAGATCAATGGCGCTGTCAGTGCTATAGCTGTGATAAGCCAGGTTTCAGGAAGCTGGCGTTTTGTTAGGATACCAAAGCCAAATAAGCCCAATAAAGGACCATAAGTATAGCCGGCCAGGTCCAGTATTACATCTATAATACTATTGTTATTGATAATATGAAAAATGAGAATGCAGATAAGAAAAATAAAGGCAAACGTGAAGTGAACCGTGAGCCTTTTGCGCTTTTTTGCTTTTTCATCAAGGTCGGTACGTTTTTTTAAACCGAGTATATCTATACAGAAAGAAGACGTAAGTGCTGTAAGCGCTCCATCTGCACTTGGAAATAAAGCTGAGATAAGGGCAATAATAAACATGATGCTGATGGCAGGCGGCAAAAAATTCATGGCAATAGAAGGGAACATCTTGTCGCCAATTACATTCATGGTTTGCGCCGTATTAGACGGATCAGCGATCAACAATTGCTTTACTATTTTGCCATTCACATCCACATCTGTATAAACACCGCCTTTTGATAAAGTAAACAAATACAGCAACCCGCCCAGCATCAAAAAAAGAAACAATACGCCTGCCATTACTATCGCCATTGTCATCACATTTTTCTGAGAATCTCCTAAGCGTTTTACACTGATATTTTTCTGCATCATCTCCTGGTCAAGCCCCGTCATAGCAATAGTAATGAACGCGCCGCCTACAATCTGTTTTAGAAAAAACCCTTTACTATTTACATCGGTGTTAAATATATGCAGATAGCCTTTATCGCTCATCTGGCTCAAAGCTTCTCCTCCACCCATCTGCAAATGATGAAGAATATAGATCACGCACACAATCAACCCTGTTACCATCAGCGTAGTTTGCAAAGTATCTGTATATACAATCGTTTTTACTCCGCCTTCAAATGTATACAGCAATATCATTAATAAAATAAAAGCAGTAGTAACAACAAAGGGTACATGCATTTTATCCAGAATAAAAAACTGGAGAATATTTATAACGAGATATAATCTTGCTGTAGCGCCCGCAGTACGGCTGATAATAAAAAACAATGCTCCTGTTTTATAGGCAATGTTACCAAACCTTTGCTGCAGGTAATTATAAATAGAAGTAAGATTAAGCCGGTAATACAATGGCAATAACACAAAGGCTATTACAGCATAGCCAATTAAATAACCGATGGTTACCTGCAGATAAGCGAATCCTTTGAAAGCACCACCTGCTACATCTCCTACGCCACCGGGCACGCTCACAAAAGTTACGCCTGATAAGGATGTGCCGATCATTCCGAATGCCACCAGCATCCAGTTGCTGTTTTTATTACCGATGAAAAAAGTATCGTTATTTGAATTGCGCGAAGTAATGTAAGCTACTACCAGCAGCAGTACAAAATATCCCACCACAAAAGAAAAAAGCAACCATGGAGACATAAGATATAAAAGATATTGAGGCGGGAAGATAAAACTTTTATGCCACAGATGTGACCGCTGACGGGTTTATGCCGCAGATTCGCAGATTGTGCCACCTTAATTTAGGCGGTATTACCTCTATTGTGTTTTATCTGCGAATCTGCGGCTAATCAACCTAAACCATATTTTACTCAAACATAATTTTCACGGTATATCTGCGGCTGACTTTGGTGTATTTTTGCAGTATAATACAACCTATGCATATACAAAGTGTAGCCGTGTTTTGCGGATCGAGATCGGGGAATAATCCATTATACGAAACAGAAGCTGTACAATTGGGAAAGCGGTTAGCCGAAGCCGGTATGCAACTGGTATATGGCGGGGGCAATAAAGGCATTATGGGAGCGGTGGCTAATGCAGCGTTGCAAAGTGGTGGACAGGTAACAGGTGTAATTCCACAGATATTGCTTGCATGGGAAGTGCAACATACCAGTTTAACTGAGTTGATTGTTACCGATGATATCCACCAACGAAAAAAGCTGATGTACGACCTGTGTGATGTTGCCATTATTTTACCCGGTGGATATGGCACGCTGGATGAATTATTTGAGATGCTTACCTGGAACCAGTTGAATATTCACAACAAAAAAATACTGATGCTGAATACAGCAGGCTATTTTAAACACCTGCATGCACACCTTGAAACAATGGAAGCAGAAGGTTTTTTATACAATCATGTAGAGCAAAGAATTATTATTTGCGATACGGTAGATGAAGTTATGAATGCCATTGCTTAGCATTGTATCCCTTGAAACCTGCAACTTGTAACATTCTAACCACATACCACTTACTACTTCTTCATTTCTTCCACCAACCTCTTTAATACCGGCTGCATGTCGAGCCGTTTATCCATACGCGTACGAACATCTTTTGATATAAACCAGTTCATAGCATAAGGTCCGTTACTTGGCATAGTGTCAGAAGGACTTCGTTTATACGGCAGCGTATCACCGGGATTTTGCTTTAGATTATTGTACAGATCTATGGGTATATATACTGCACCTTTAAAACCGGTGTGCACTGTATCTGTTCGATGATTAATATCCTCAATAAAATTTTCCAGTCTGCGGTCGTTCACAGAAGTCTGCATACCGTATGCGCCAAGTATAGTAAGCACAGGCGCTGTTAGATCATTCTTTAAAGGATTTATTTTCTTAAGGCTTGCCTCTTCCAAAGGGCTATTGGTAATATGAAGCACCATTAGTTTCATTTTCTTTATCCTGCTCCTTAAAACTACATCACTGCAGGTATCTGCCACTTTTTGTATGGCAGTAATAATTTCCTGTACTACACCGGCGCCCGAATTATCAAAATAACCACCATCCACAAAATAATTAGGATAGGTAATGCTGTCGTTTACTTTCTTATCAATTCTGCCGGCAGGGCTTACATACGGAAATCTTGCACCTAATATTAAAGCCGTACTCATGCGGATAGATAAACTATCCTGCAAAAGACTCAATACATCTACTCTTTTATTAAACAATACAGAATCCATTTTTAAATTCGTAACAATACCAGGAGTACCATCCTGCACCCTTGTTGTGTTGATGCAGAAAAGCGGCAGTTGGGCATCTTTATCAATACACGAATCCAATGTAGTAGAAAAACGCAGCGGATATGCTGAACTGTCTACCGCATTTTCAAACGAATATTCCAGCGCCGATGCTCTGTCGCCCCAGGGGCTTATATGAAAGATATATTTAAAATAATCAGGACCCAGCATCCGCGCTAATGTGTAAGTAAAAAAGTCCTGCCCCAGGAAATTTTTAGCAGATGACTCAAATCCTTTTACTGCGGTTGCTCCTTTACGTGACTCATATAAAAGTTTATAGAAAGCAGCCATCCCTACTCCACCACCGGAAGTGCCCGACAGACAGAATATATGCCGGGAGAACCTGTCTTTGCTTTCTAATGACGCATCTTCCAGCCTGCCTAAAACGGAAGTAACCCAATAGGCTGACCTGGTGGCGCCACCATTTCCCAAAACAAAATATACAGGATAGCTTGTCGTGCTGTCTATTTCATTACGGGTTTTTAACCATTGAACAAAGTATTGCTGTATGGATGGTCGTTGTGCAAAAATCTGTTGGCTTTCTTTATTGAGAGTGGTGGTTCTTACCCAGTGATTTTCACTGGCGCTGAAAATGAAAGCAATCAACAATACTATAAAATGAAAGTTGACATTCACTTTTACTGACAAGGAAGTAATGAAATTGCCAAAGCCCAGCAATACGGCAAAAGCTAATAAGATGAAAGGGAACGGTCCAACAAATACAGAAAAGTGAAAGCTGATAATGACAGCTATATATATGGCAAAACCAAAAGCACAAATAATATTGAACCATTTAAAGTAACCCAGTTCATGATCGTCTAAATTAAGCCAATGCATTATTTTTTTTAACTGGCGGTTTATCCATGAATCTTTTGGCTGAACCAGTTTAATATCTCCAAGTTGCATGTTCTTTTCCTTCAGATTGGTATAAAGAAGAAACACCAACAGCATCCATAATACCAAACCGAACAACCACCATATATTGGTGCCGATATCTAAAAAAGAAAGAATGGCAACCACAATAATAAAGGCCGTAAGGTTAAGCCAGAATATTTTATCGAATAATTTACTATTCTTTTCAGCAAATGCTTCTATCTTCCGGTTAATCCATCCCAAACCTACAAGCAATGCAATCAAAAAAAGAATGCAAACAAAATCATGCTCCGCTATATATGAATTGGGAAACTCCAGCCGCACAATGGCGAATGCAATTACTAAAAAACAGGCAAAGCCAACCATGCGTGGAATATGATTCAAATAAAACGCCTTTAATTGATAGCGTGCAGACAAATTTTCCGGCGGCGTTTTTGGATCACACTCTAGTACATATTTATCCTGCTGTGCTTTTTTTATGTAAGCAACTATACGCGATGAATACCAGGTAACATAAACCCAGAAGGCTATTGCGATAAAGAAAAAAATTCTTGCTTTCGCGTTTTCAGTAAACGCAACAATAAGGTCTTTACCCTGGCTAAACTCCCAAAAACATAGAATCACCAGACTAAGAAAAAGAACTGCTGGGAAAAACAACCATATCGATTTTAGTAAATTGGAGAGCGCGTTCAGGATCCAAAAAACAATCGCTTTTATTTTGGCTATTGACATACAAAAAATTTCTGTAGAGTAAGGTAGTGATGAATATCAGATTCTGCAAGAGGATTTTTCCCATTTTATATTTTAGTCTTTGAATGAACACTGCTATTTGTAAATAGAATTATCTGTATTTTCATAGCAAACAAAATTTTTTACTTCCGGTTCATCACAGTTATAAATAAGCTTTATGAAAAAAATACAACTGCAAAAAATGATTTTATTGATTGGGTTGCTCATAACCTGTACGCTGCATTTAGCCGCGCAAACAGGTGCCAGCATTGCCATGAGCAAACAAAAACTCAGGGATAAGATTATGGGTGGTTGGGCCGGACAAACCATTGGTGTTACGTTTGGCGGTCCATATGAGTTTCAGTACAATGGAACATTTATAGGCGACTACCTTTCTTTAAAATGGTACAATGGTTACCTGAAATATACGATGGTGAATAACCCGGGATTGTACGACGACCTGTATATGGACCTTACATTTGTGGATGTATTTGAAAAGTATGGGTTAAACGCCCCGGTTGACTCGTTTGCTAACGCATACGCACATGCGGACTATATGCTGTGGCATGCCAACCAGGCCGGGCGATACAATATTCTCCACGGCATTAAAGCACCTATGAGCGGGCATTGGATGAACAATCCTCATGCTGATTGTATAGATTACCAGATAGAAAGTGACTTTGCAGGTTTAATGAGCCCGGGCATGCCCAATACCGCCTCTGCCATCAGCGATAAAATAGGTCATATTATGAATTATGGAAACGGCTGGTATGGTGGCGTATATATTGGCGCCATGTATACACTGGCGTTTACCTCCAATGATATTCCATATATAATAAATGAAGCGCTTAAAACCATTCCGCAGCAAAGTGATTTTTACAAGTGCATTCATGATGTAATTGAGTGGCATAAAAAATATCCCAACGACTGGAAACAAACCTGGCTGGAAGTGCAGAAGAAATGGGCTGATGATATCGGTTGCCCTGAAGGTGTTTTTGTTCCGTTTAATATAGATGCCACGGTGAACGCCGCTTATGTTGTAATTGGTTTGTTGTATGGCAATGCTGATTTTACCAAAACCCTTGAAATTACTACGCGCTGCGGACAGGATGCTGATTGTAATCCTTCATCGGCAGGTGGTATACTGGGGGCAGTAATAGGATACGATAAAATACCCGCTTACTGGAAGATGGGATTAAAAGAAGCGGAAGACATCGATTTCAAATACACTACTATGAGCCTGAATAAAGTGTATGAAACAGGTATGAAACATGCATTGCTGAATATTGAAAAAAATGGTGGAAAAGTAAACGGAGATATGGTAACCATCAAAACACAAAAAGCCGTTCCGGTAGCATTTGAAAAATGTTTTACGAATCTTTACCCGGTTAGTACAACAAGTGCAAAATGGAATGAAAGCAAAGATGAACTGAGTTTTAGTTTTACAGGTACCGGGTTTGCACTGCGCGGTGAAACAGCCGAATGGGGCAGCACAACTTCTTTTGTTTTTAATACAGAGTTATATGTAGATGGCAAGCTGGTTGAATCGCCACAATTACCAGCAAGCTATACTACCCGCCGGTATGACCTGTGTTGGAAATATGACTTACCCAAAGGCACACACGAAGTAAAACTGAAGATCATAAACCCATCTACAGAATATAACTTTAGAGCCGGGCAGGCTATCTTGTACGATAATGCACCTTCAGCAGGTGTAAAGGCAAATGAACTGGCGGCTAAAAAATAAAAGCTGCATATACTTCATGGCAGCTTTGCCAGGTCTTTATAGGTGATCAATTGAATTTTTTTCTTTTTTATCAGTGCGATAATGATGGGATCGGTCCATGTATCTGTTACACCCTGCCTGTCTTCAGCCACGTTTGCATAGCCAATATGATGAATGGCTTTGGTTTCTATATTGTTAAGCGCAGGATGATCAACAAAGAGGTAAGTTTCGCCCTGTTGTAAGCTATTCAACATAGCGGCGAAGGATACTTTTTTTTCTGCGGTTGTTTTGGAAGACCCAATGTATCCTATTCCTTTTACCCCTTTTTCAGCAAGATCGATATCTATATGATATTCCTTTGCCAGTTTTTTTGTCAGTGCTTTTGTTTCTTCCGTTAAATCGGTACAACCCATATGCGCTGAAATATGGCTGATGCGGGGAATATGCTTAAGTGCTAATTCAATCTGCGCTCTCCATTCTTTTTCAATATCCGTTAATACCCATGGGTTTTCTTTCAAAGATCTTTTAGGGTAATTTTTATTTGGCAAATCATCGGGAAAAAATATCCATCAGAGTCAGTAATGCTTGGGCAATACGATACTGGTCTCCATTTTATATTGTCCCACTCACTGCTTAAACAAAGATGAACACCTACATCTACACCTGGATTTTCTTCCAACATTTTTACCGCTTCAGGAAACCAGGGAGACGGCACTATTACTTCAATAGACCTTTCGATGCCTTTTTTATATGTCTCTACCAACGCCAGGTTTCCACTGTGAGAAAATCCCATATCATCTCCGCGTACCAATAAACGTATGGGTTTGTCCTGTGCCTTTGTAATTAATGTTATAGATAATAAGAAGTGTACTGTAAAAAAATATTTCACAAAAATTATTTCAGGCAATCTACAAAAATTAATGGCTTATATATGAAAGCTATAAAGGATTATCTTTATGGGTAACACCGAAAGCGATAATCAAATCTTTATAATAGCTTAGCCTTTTGAAGAACATGAGCCAGTTTGATACTTCCAACATTTATTTTCAGCAAGCGCTGCAGTTTGTGCAATATACCGGCAAACACATTTTTCTTACTGGCAAAGCAGGTACCGGCAAAACTACTTTCCTGAAATATTTAAGAGAGCACTCCACCAAAAAAATGGCCATAGTAGCGCCTACTGGCGTAGCAGCCATTAATGCGGGCGGAACAACATTGCATTCATTTTTCCAATTGCCCCTGGGGCCTTATCTACCTACATTACACGCCCTGCATGCAAACAGCGGTGTTACCAATGAACATACACTCTTTAAAAACCTGCGGTTTAGCAGAGACAAAAAGGAGTTACTGCAGGAACTGGAGTTATTGGTAATTGATGAAGTGAGTATGTTGCGTGCCGATATACTGGATGAGGTTGATATAATATTACGCCATTTCCGCAACCGCCTTCATGTGCCTTTTGGTGGCGTTCAAATGCTGTATATCGGCGATCTGTTTCAGTTGCCACCTGTGGTGAAGAATGAAGAATGGGAACTATTGCAACAGGTATATAAAAGCCCTTTCTTTTTTGACGCAGTAGCATTGCGTTCTGCACCACCTGTATACCTTGAATTAAGAAAGATATACCGTCAAAACGAAGCTGAATTCATAGATATATTAAACAACATCCGCAACAATATCTGTTCTTCGGGTGACCTTGAACGTTTGCACCAGCATTATTTGCCCGGATTTGAACCTCAAAAAGAAGATAACTATATCACGCTTACTACACATAATGCCCGTGCAGACAATATCAACCAGCAGGAATTGGAGAAACTGGATGGCAAGGTACATGCCTTTGATGGTGAATTAACCGGTGACTTTAATGAAAGAGCATTGCCGGTTGAAAAAACAATCCGGCTGAAAGAAGGGGCCCAGATTATGTTTATTAAAAATGATAAGGGCGAATTCAGAAGATACTATAATGGTAAGATCGGCATTATCAGTCGTATAAACCCAAAAGATGTTTTTGTACAATTTCCGGGGGAAGAAAACGAAATACAGGTAGAAAAAGAAACCTGGAAAAATATCCGTTACAGTTATAACAAAGAAAAAGACAGTGTGGAAGAAGAAGAACTGGGAAAATTTGTTCAATATCCTGTTCGGCTTGCATGGGCCATCACCATTCACAAAAGCCAGGGATTAACATTTACGAAAGCCATTATAGATGCCGGCGCTTCTTTTGCAGCGGGGCAGGTATATGTAGCATTAAGCAGGCTTACCTCCTTAGCAGGATTGGTATTATATTCCCGCATTTACCCGCAAAGCATTTATACAGACGAACGGGTACTGGCATTTTCGCAAACAGAAAAGCAGGAAAATGAATTGAAGCAAATGCTGGTGGAAGAGCAAGCCGTCTATCTCTCCCAGGCATTAGCCAACGCTTTTAATTGCAATAAACTGGGTGAAAACATTCTTCATCACTATGACGAATACGCGAACAGGCTTATACCCGATAAAAATGCAGCAGTGCTTTGGGCACAACAACTGCTGGAGCAATTTAACGCCATGAAAGAAGTGAGTGAAAAATTTGATAAGCAACTCAGTACTTTATTACTATCTACTGAAGTTGATAAATATATAAAACTGCATGAGCGGGTAAATGCCGCCGGTAAATACTTTGGTGGATTGCTGGATAATCTTTTACAATCATTGCAGCAACACAAAAAAGAAATACAGGTAAAACAAAAAGTGAAGAAATATGTAAAAGAGCTCTATCATCTTGAACTGGGTTTTACGAGACAGAAAAGCGCCATAATGCAGGCTGTTGCCATTTCAGAAGGCTTAATGAAGGGATTGCCGGTTGATGAATTGCTGAATTTAACGGTTACTCAAAAAGAAGAAACAGCAACCACGCAGGAACCAGCAGTTGTTAGCGGTAAGCCCAAAAAAGGAGACACACAGCGCATGAGCCTTGCTATGTTTAAAGAAGGAAAAGATATTGTTACCATAGCATCTTTAAGAGGATTTGCAATCAGTACCATTGAAGGTCACCTTGCTTCTTTTATACCCACTAATGAAATCAACATAACAGACCTGGTGAGCTTGGATAAAGTTAAGATCATACAAAAAGCCATTGAACAGGTAGGTGGAAATAATACAACACCTATACGGGAACATTTAAGCAATAACTATTCGCATGGCGAAATAAGAGCTGTAATGATATATCTGGGGAAGGTGAAGGGTGAATAGGCAATGGGAAATATCAAATTTCAAATCTCAAATTCATAAAATTCCGTTCAGTTTTGCATACTGCAGCAGCATGATCGTTTTACCGTCTTTAATCTCTCCTGTTCTCATCATTTCTATAGCTTTATCAAAGTTCAGTTCCAGCACTTCTATGTTTTCCTGTTCATGAGCTACACCACCTCCTTCATTTACTTTCATAAAATGTTCATACTCTCCCGTAAAAAAATACAAGATCTCTGTTACTGAACCAGGCGACATATACGCTTCGAAAATTTTATTCACTTTAGATATTTTATATCCTGTCTCTTCTTCCGTTTCTCTTTTTATACAATCTTCGGGATTATCATTATCCAGCAAACCTGCACAGGCTTCAATCAACATGCCGCTAACATTTCCATTAATATAGGTAGGAAGCCTGAACTGCCGGGTTAAAATAACAGTACGGTTTGTTTTATTGAACAATAATATCACAGCGCCATTGCCACGATCATAGGCTTCTCTTGTTTGTTTTTCAACAATGCCCTTTGCAGTCTCGTATTCGTAGGTAATTTTTTTGAGTATATACCAGTTGTCGGAAAGAATATCTGTCTGGAGTATTTTTATGTATTTATACATACCGACGAAGATAGGTTTTAGCTCCGAGCTTACTACCGGCTGTACATAAAAAAAGCGGGCTTTACCCGCTTCAAAATCAAACCAAAAATTACAATTGTATCTCTCTCAGAAACAACAACACAAATATCATTTACAAAGAAACTGCAGTATTATCAACCGTTTGATGTAGAAAACATGCAGTATGGAACATATAATATAAGAGCCTTAACCAAGAAAGGCATCAGCCACTGATTGCCTTATTTCTACTATGAATGTAATCAGTAAAAAAGACATTATGGGTTAACTTGAGTAAATGGCAGTTTTTTTGAGTAAAAAACATCCCCCGGAAGTAATGATCTTTCCCTATAAAAAAATTCCCCGAAACCAACCGGGAGTTGGAGGGAGAAATGAATCTATTTAGGAAATAATTTTTTTCTTTTGGCGTAAAAGTAGTCTATCAGTAATACGATAATCAGTATTGCCAGTCCAAAAAATTCCCGGGTATCTTCAATCCATGGCGTTTCAGCATGCATGGCGCCTGCTATATTGTCTCCATGATGAATAGTAGCCCAGTCCCACACACCATTCTTTTCAAAAAACTTATACAGCGCATATATTGTATACGCAGCTACACCTAACAGGGTAGCAGTGGGAAAATATTTACCCTTGAAAGCATACCAGCAAAGTGCTGCTCCGTAAAGATAAATAGGCATCCACACATAAGGATCGGGGTCGTTGTACTGAAGTGCTGCAAAAAGTATAAAGAGCACGCAAAAGATGATATTGAATATTTTCATGACTTAAAAATAAAGGATTTTTATTTGCGGGTTGCGGCAATCTTGTATAAATTGTTTTTTATGTAAGCTTTTGTTTCCCTTTTGTTAATCAAACGGGATAGCAAGCCAAATAAAACTTCTCTTACATATGAAGATTGCAATAAAACTAACACAGTGCAACAAACCAACACATTGATTATTGGCGCCAGCATAGCAGGGCTTTCATGCGCAGCATGCCTGCATAAACAAAACCTGGAGTATATTATTATTGAACAACACGATAAGGTGGCAACACCCTGGCGCAATCATTATCACCGGCTTCACCTGCATACCAACAAGCGCCTGTCAAATCTTCCATATAAAAAATTCGGATCACAAATACCACGCTACCCTACGCGGCAGCAGGTGGTAGATTACCTGGATGAGTATAGTAATGCTTTTAATATCAATCCTGTTTTTAATTGCCAGGCGATATCTGTAACAAGGGATGGAGATTACTGGATAACTACAACTAACAAAGGAATATTCAGGTCTGCCAACCTGGTATTTGCTACAGGCATTTATGGTAAACCCAACACTATTAATATTAAGGGAATGGAAACTTTTCCGGGAAGGATATTGCATAGCAGTGATTATAAAACCGGGAAAGATTTTGCAAATAAAAACGTGCTGGTAATAGGGTTTGGAAATTCGGCCTGTGAAATAGCGATCGACTTATATGAACAGGGGGCTATGCCTGCGATGTCAGTGCGTTCTTCTGTTAATATTATTCCACGTGATATATTAGGAATACCTGTGCTGGAGCTGAGCCTGCTGATGAATAACTTACCGCCACGGGTAGCCGACAAACTGAATGCGCCTTTAATCAATTTGCTGGTAGGAAATATCAGTCGCCTGGGGTTGCATCCAAAAACAATAGGTCCATTAGAGCAAATAAGTGTAGAAGAAACTACGCCGGTGTTGGATATTGGAACGGTTAAGCACATACGAAAAGGGCATATAAAAATCTATAACGATATCGATCATATCAATGGCAACCTGGTTCATTTTAAAGATGGGAGGCAACAGGCGTTTGACACTATAGTAGCAGGCATTGGCTATACACACCGGATCGACGGAATTATTAATTTAGATAAAAGCCGGCTGGATGATATACAACGCAATACAAAACAGCAACAATATTTTGGCAAAGATGGCCTATACTTTTGCGGGTTTCACATAAGCGCCACCGGCCAAATAAGAGAGATATCGCTCGATGCAAAACGGATTGCCGCACATATAGCAAACAGAAAAAAAGTGTAACCATTCAATGACCAAAAGTTTCGTCACAATATTTATCTTATTATCTCATTTTCAATTTTCATCTGCACAAACCAAGGCTGCATTTGCAGACAGCATCAGGAAACAGTATCATATCCCTGAACTGGGATATGCGGTTGTTTCATCGTCAACCATTGAAGAATTAAATGTATCAGGCGTAAAAAAAATAAACAGTTTACTCGCTGCTGACCCAAACGACAGATTTAGAATTGGTTCTAATACAAAAGCTATTACTGGTTTTTTAGCCGCACTGCTGGTAAAACAACATGTACTTCAATGGAATACCAGGTTCTTTGATGTATATCCTGAATTAAAATCAAAAAGCAATCCTGCCTATTATCAGCTCACTTTACTCAACCTGCTTAGCTTTAGAACCAGGCTTTTCCCTTACACATATACCAATGAAAAGCCACACAGGGAGCAATTTACCGGCGATGAAGCATCGCAACGATATCAATTTGCAAAATGGTTTCTTCAGCAAAAACCGGTGAAGGGCGATGATAGTATTCATTTTTCAAACCTTGGCTATATAGCTGCGGCATTGATGCTTGAAAAAGCCAGTAGTAAATCTTATAAAACACTTGTGAAAGAGTTAGGTGATCACTTAAATATTTCATTTGATTTTGGAGCGCCTAACACCAATGATGCATTACAACCGTGGGGGCACGATCATAATCTTGTACCTGAACCACCTGGTGATAATTATAAGTTGAATTGGTTATTGGCCGCCGGTAACATTAATGTAAGCCTGCCTGATTATTGCAAGTTTATTCAATTGCAATTGCAGGGTCTTAGTGGTGCATCCACATTATTGACAAAAGATGAATTTTCCTTTCTTCATTATGGACTTAGCAGATTTTCTATTGGATGGTTCTCAGAGACGGATGAAAAAAACCATGCCTATTCTTACAACATTGGCAACCCTGGAACCTTTCTCACCAAAGTATTTGTATTTAAAGATATAGACAAGGCATTTATATTTTTTTCAAACGCGCAAACAGATGAAGCAGATGCCGGGATAAATATTTTATATGAAGAACTTAAAAGAAAATATAAACTTTGAGGAGATAATTTGTGGTTTATAGTTTAATGTTTTTCGTTTCCCGTCTCACTATTCACTATTGACCATTCACCATAGCATAATCAATCATATGCCAATTACACTTAATCCCATCGCAACAGTAACCAACAGCAGAAAAACCTCTATTGATGACAATTGGTCTGAAATTATTTCCGAAATAATTCTATCAGATGATATTCCAGAAGAAGCATTCAACAATATTTCGCAATTCTCTCATCTTGAAATCATTTATTTTTTTGACAAGGTTAATGACGATGCCATTGTTTTTTCCGGCAGGCCAAGAGGAAACCCTGCGTATCCCTTAATGGGAATTTTTGCGCAACGTAAAAAAGACAGGCCAAACCGTATTGGATTATGTACTGTAACATTAGTAAGTCATCATGAAAGAACACTGCGTGTAAAAAACCTGGATGCTATTGACGGTACTCCGATACTCGACATTAAACCTGTATTTAAATCATTTCAACCCGAAGGAACCATCACAGAACCCTCATGGGTAGCGGAGCTTATGAAAAATTATTGGTGAGCAGATTCTTTCAATACATTTTTTTTATAATACTAACGAAAACCGATTTATCCACATTAACAAAAATTGTGGGAATAGCTCCTATAAAATTCAGCGCAAAATTTTTACATTCGGATTATGATTGAAATGACAATTGAAACATTAGAACTAAGAATACAAGCCGTTGAACAATCATACGAAAGGCAATTAAATCTTTCAGGTAAATCAGGATACGATCATAGTCTTACACTTGCGCTGAAGAAAGATCTTGATTTTTTATACCAACAGAGAAATTCTCTTACAGATCACACTGCTGTTCAGCAGGATTGATACTTACGTATTTTACTTAGTATTAATGATGTTCTGTAGCATTTTACAGGACTTCAACATAGAAGGAACATCCTGTTTATAGAAAATAATAATTCGGTATTGTCTCTGCAGGGGACTTCTGTTAAAGAACCGCATAGAACGTAATCATAAAGCTTAAGCAAATAGCATAGATTGACTATTGATTATTCAATGTCGTTTCCTTAAGCTGTTCTTTTACTTTTGAGGGAAAATGTCGTGCCTATGGCACTCCATATCTTCTGGCATTATATTTACCAATATGTCGCTCCTAAGGAGCTTATTAGCCGTGCTCAGCAATGCTTCACACATGCTTTAAAAAACTAGTCGGCCAGGATTAAAGGAACAGTCAAGCCTCGTAGAGGCGATATGTTGGAGGATATAAACAAAATAAAATGGGAAAGTACCGTAGGTACGATATTTTCGGAATGCCTGGAAAGAATGTTACATATCATAAGCCCTCATTGCCCACAGGATGATGCATGTATGTTTCTTAAAGAAACGACATTGATTGACCATTCACTATTGACTTTCACATTTATCGTCTCACCTCTCACAATTACTTTCTCGTTGAAACCTTATCAGGACCAGGAAAATCAGCAGGTACTTTCTGTGTTACTTTACCGGTAGCGGCCCATTCGGTTCCTCTTTGTAAATAAGTAATAAATCCAACACATTGCTGCGATTCATTACCATGTCCCATCGTTGTATGAAAAATTCTTCCTTTGCCGTATGTAATCGCCATAATAATAGGTTCATCTCTTCCGGTACCTCTTTCTTTCTTCTCGCTGTAAGCAGTTACGAGCACTTCCATATTTTCCGCAGGACCTCTTAACCGGTCGTACAATTCATCTGCGTTATGCATCCAGACAGGAGGAACTCCCTTTGTAATAGGATGATCTTTTTTTCTTGTAACCATTTTAAAAGGATGAAATGTACCATGGCTTCCGCCAACTCCCGGAGTCATATCTCTTACCAGTTTACCGGTGCTATCATAATATACATATGGTCCATCTTTTTCACTCCGGTTTCCCCATCCACCTATGCCAATCATTTTGTTAAAAGCCAACCACGTGGGAAAAGCATTATCAGCGGCATGAACAGATACCACCCCTCCTCCATTTTTTACAAAAGCTTCAAATGCATCATTGGTTGCCTGCGGCCAGGCATCTCCGTTATAATTGAGCAATACTACTTTGTATTTACTGAATTCAGGTTTGAAGGAATCCATAGGTGATTTCTCCGGCGGGGTGGTAGCCACGTCCACCGAAAAAAGACCTGTCTGTTCCAGGTAACCTTTCATCATCGGCGTGGTTTCCGGCCAATTGTCGTGGTTGTTCTGACCATCAATAATCAGCACTTTTATTTTTTCGTGTTGCGCATATCCATGCTGTATACCCGCGAAGATCAGAAGGCAAAGCAGCGCTGATGTTATTTTTCTGACAGAAACATTCATAACAGATATTTGAAATAAGTTTTTATTTGGTAACCATCAATACGCCACGCATTACTAAATAATGACCGGGATAAGTGCAGATAAATGGATACTGCCCGGGTTTATCAGGCGCTACAAAATAGATGGCTTCTGATTCTGTAGGTCCTAATAATTTTGTGTGATACAATACATCCGGGCTATTCGGAACAAATCCTGCTTTCTCTCCCCCCAAGCCAAGTTTAGTAGCAGCTTCTCCCACTTTATCTGCAGTGCCTGGTTTTGTGATAACCATATTGTGCAGCATATCATCGTTGTTATTAAATACAAATTTTACTTTGGCGCCTGCTTTAACGGTTATTTTATCTACATTAAATTTCAAACCAGGCTTAGTGCCTAAGGCAACCGTTTTATCCGGACCTGAGGTCCAGTCTGCCGGTTGTTTAATAACGCGTTTAGCTGTAGGCTTCATCTTTGTTACTGCCGCACCTTTCATACCGCCCATTGCATGGTGCATCATCTGCACTTTATTGGCATCAGTAATTGTAAGTTTATCGCCATCAGGTAATTGGTTCAACGTGTAATAACCATACCCATGCAGCAATGTATTTCTTTCGGCAGATAATACGCCATCTGCTTTTATTTCGTGAATATATCCCAACCGAAGGCTATCAACCACTAAACGGACTTTTAAACGATCTGCTGATACTTCAATCGCTTTGATAGGGCAAGAACCCTGGTTGATCACCGGGCTTCCGTAATTGTGATGATACTGGTAAGTAAAGCTGGATATATCATACGACATCACATCTTTTGCAGACTTCTCCTCTACTGGTTGTGTAAATGATATTTCAAAACCATCGGGCTTTGCTTCTACCGTTTTCATTTCAAATGGGATTTTGCCATTCCATGCCATGCGTTGCAAACCATACAAATCACGACCGGTTGATCCCCAACCACGTGATGTCATCCCAACAAACATACTTCCATCAGAGCCCCAGTTAAGGCGAAGGATACCTGAAGAAAATCCTTCACGAAATGGAAACACAACACCCTGGTAAACACCTTTTACTTTTTCAAGAAATACGCGCATGATTTTACTTTGTCCCTGGTCGCCTACAAAAAGTTGTCCTTCAAACGGCCCCATTTTTCCTTTGTCGTCATAACTGATAATACCTGAAGTAGAAATACCAAGAATGGTATGAGGGAACCAAACAGAAGGTGTTTTTAATCCCGGAACTCTTTTCGCTACATCATATTTTGGTTCGTTGGTATCAGGAATATCATTCTTTTTCAATTTTACGTTCGACTCTGGCAATCCAGACCACACCAGGCTTGCAGGGTTTCCTACAAAATCACCTTCGGCTACATGTGTAATACTTCCTGAGCCAACCCAGTCACCCTGATTTTCTGAATAAAACATATCTCCTTTGTTGTTCATCGCAAAACCTGCGGGTGAGCGCATACCAGCCGCAAATGGTTTCATTTTTCCATCAGGAGAAATCTTTATCATCCATCCGCGCCATTTTGAAAGACTTTCACCATGATCACCTACCCAACCAAGATTGAGTGTAATAGTCATATTGCCATCTTTATCTAACACGGGTCCATAAGAAAACTCATGATAGTTGCCAGCTAACGGCCATGTGTACACTGTTTCATATTCATCGGCTTCGCCATCGCCATCCAGGTCGCGCAGGCGGGTAAGCTCTCCTCTTTGTACTGCGTATATATCACCATTGATGTAATTTAGCCCCAATACTTCGTGCATACCTTGTGCAAATAAACGATAACGGGGAAGCGTACCGTTTTTCATATATGGATTGGAGATGATCCAAACTTCTCCTCTTCTTGTAGAAACAGCGAGCGCATCATCAGGCAAAAAAGTCATACCGCCCACTTCCAGTATAATATTATCCGGAATAGGTACAGTGAGAATATTATAAAAATCTTCTTCTTTCTGAACATGCACTGTTGTATCCCCACCGCTTTGGGCAAAGAGCGTTGCTGCGGTCATACAAAGCATACCACAAACCACGCCTTTCAACGATTTGTTTAATACAGAATATAATAATGTAGTCATGATTTTTGTGAATTACCAGGTAAGAGAATAAGTAATGGGATCGTTTTTTGTAATGGGCACCAACAGCTCCTGGTTATCGCCCGCCTGGCGGATAAACGCTTTTAGCTTTTCATCTATATTGATATAATACGCTTTATCACCGGCAACATACATGGTTTTAGTAACCGCATTTAATTTTTTTGAAACCGCTACGCGAATATATGCATTGGCGGGTGCGTTTGCAACTGTAATGGTTCTAGATAAACCAGTAGCATCAGGCACCGTAACTTTATCCGTTACGTTCATATCATTTAATGTATAGCGAAAGGTAGGTGATCTTGCTGCATCAAGCGTATATCCTTTGTTATGCATGCTATCAAACGCTACAGGAGCGGGCCATGCAGTTGTTGCAGCATCTGCCAGTACTGTAACAGAAGGAGCATCTGATAATACAATTACACTACCCATCGGCACTATGCGCTGGTAAGGCTCACCTCGCTCATACCACAGATCAGTAGCATTGGCAAATTCACCACGCCATACCTGGAACAATGCGCCCTGCTTCATATCGTATGAATAATTTACCTGGTTGGGATTACCCACTGAAATACCATGCGTGAGCATTTTGTTTTCGTAATTCAAAAAGCTGCGCAACAAGTAAGGACGATTATCCGGGTTGAGAATAATAGGTGTTGAAAAATCAACTTTTGCGGGTGTGCTGTTATCTGAGTCTAAAGAACGATATGTAATATTCCTGAAGGCTACATTGCCATGATCACCCTGTAACATTAATGGCCCCATTGCTTTTTCATCTTCAAACATAGCTGAACGTGTAGGGCCTGTTACCTCTGCCTGTTGTTGAACCAATACGCCATTCAGGTATACTTCTTCAAAACGGGCATTGGCTATTTTAACACCATTTGCATTAAATTTTGGAGCACGAAATTTTATTTTAAAGTGTTGCCATAAACCAGGTGCTTTAGCAACATTTACCAACGGTGCTATTCCTTCATATCCTTTATTAGCGCCAGGGCGTTTGTCATCCCATCGTTGATATATGCCACCACAATCAATAAAACCAGGACGTAACGTACCCCAGCTATCAAACAACTGAACTTCATATCTTCCCTGCAGGTATACCCCTGAGTTAGATTTTTTTGCCATCATAAAATCCAGCTCAAGCTCAATATCACCAAAACTTTCTTTGGTAACCAAATGTGTATTGTCTTTTTTGGTAATGATGTTAACTGCAGCTCCTGTTCCCGGCAGGGCTTTCATAAAACCCTCACTGTTCAAATCTGCTTCAGCATCACCTGCCAGCACCCAGTTTGATCCGGGGCTGTTAAAGGCATCAAGGTTGTTAAGAGAAATAGGTGTGGATTCTTTCTGCGATTGTGCGTTACTGTAAGATACCCACACCAGGCATAAGAACATCCAATACATCGTTCTTTTTATCATTTCACTATCTGATTTTTTGAGTGAGATAAGGGAATTTTCATGAATGGGTGAAGGTATGTTTTCGCAGAGTATTTACAAAAACCATTCTGATACTTATTTTGCTTTTTGTAATAGAAAATCAATAAAAAAACCCGGTAGTTTTATCTACCGGGAAGCCGCAAACCTATACTAATGATCAAACATTTTTACCGTCTTTTCTCAACAGCGCCTTTAAATTTCCTCGCATCAAATTTTGTATTACCCGATTCTACTTTCAAGTCGTCTACCCTTGATGAAACACGGGAAAAAGCGCCATTGCTTATATAGTGAAGCGCACTGGCCAAACAATTTTCTTCCACATCTCCCCATTGTTTATCTAATCCATCATTTACATTGGCATCGGGCTGTAATCCATTAAAATAATTTCCTTCACCATTTTTATTTACACTTCTGAACGATACCGGGAAAATATACCAATCGCCCACACCGATATTAAAAAATCCTACCGGTTTACCATGCGATGGTTTACCCACCAGTTTTACATCCATATAAGGCTTCAAACTGTTTATCAGTAATTCACTTGCAGATGCTGTATTCTTAGTAGTGATGAAAAATATTCTTGAAAGATTCAGGCTACCTTTTTTGAGGTAGTTGATAGTAGTATCTTCTGTAGCACTTAGCTTATCATTGAATTGTTCCTGCAGCATCACACCCCCGTTTCCTGCAGAGGGCACCAGGTAATTTGCCAGTTCATTCTGCAATTCAACATAACCACCACCATTGTATCTTAAATCAACCACCATATCTGTAATACCTTCACTATTGAATTTATTAAACAGCGTATTAAACTGGCTTTTTATAGCTGTTACATTTCCTAAAAATGAATTATATACAAAATAGCCTACTTTATTTCCACCGATATTGTAAATACTATCCAGCAAAATAGGTTGCTCCTGGTAGCTGGCGGCGGTTAATGTAATAGACGTATCTGTATTATCGGGACGAACGAAAACAAAACTGGTGGAACTGCTGCTGTATACTGCTGTTGAAATACGTGTTATAGTAGCATCATCGGTATTAATGGTAGTATCATTATTGATAGAAACAATACGCCAGGCCCGTGTTATTCCCGCTGCTCCCGCCGGAGATGCCGGCTCTACATAAGAAACCCTGAGATCGTTGGTTGAATTAAAAAAAATACCCAATCCAAAATCACCACTGATGCCTGAGCTTACATCATCCCATTCAGCTTTTTTTATACCAAAGCTCCACCTGTCTACCGGGTCTGTAAAACCAGGCTCAATACTATACTGCCTGATGGCTTCCATAATAGCATTGGGATCACTATAACTACGCGGATTAAAATTTGTGGGTAACGTTTTGTACCACAAGTATACATCCTGCGTGTACATCCATGCGCTGTCTTTTACCAGATCATCTGCGGAGGTGCTGCTGCCACTACCATTATTGTCTTTTTTGCAGGATGCCAATAATAAAAATGCGGATGCGATAAATAAAAGTCCCGGTTTGTTATAATTCATACTGGTTAAATTAGATATAGAAAAACGAATATTCACAAATACGCAAAAAATAAGCCTCAAGACAAAAATGTAAAAATATTAACCAAATATGTATAGTTTTTATCAAAAATAGTCACCAGAGCTTGCTACAAAGAATACCATTCTCCGATTAACATTCTCTTATTAATTATTAACGCATATTAACGTAGGGGTAAACACTAAAGCAGGTTGGCCTGTTTCCCGATTGGTCGTGCCTACGGCACTCAATATCTTCCGGCATTTATATTTACCAATATGTCGCTCCAAAGGAGCTTATTAGCCGTGCTCAATAATGCTTCACATATGGTTTAAAAAAACAGTCTGTAAGCATTAAAGGAACAGTCAAGCCTCGTAGAGGCGATATTTTGGAGGATGTAAGTAAAATAAATTAGGAAAGTACCGTAGGAACGACATTTTCGGATGCCTGGAAAGAATCTTACAATATCATAAACCCTCATTGCTCACCAGATGATGCATGTATGTTTCTTAAGGAAACGACATTGATTGGTGAATAGTGAATCAATAAACTACAAACACCAAACAAAAAAAGCTTCTACCCTCTGGATTATTCTCATCGACACAATGCTATAAATCAATGGCGCAGTTTACCCATTCTCCATCAAAGCTGGCATTGTATTTTTTATAAAAATTGATAGCAGGTTCATTCCATTCTAATACCTGCCATATAATACGACTAAGCTTTTTTTCTTTTGCTTCCTCAATTAACCTGTCAAAAAGTAAGGAGCCTAATCCTTTGCCACGCATAGCATGGGTAACCAAAATATCTTCCAGGTACATTGCCTGGCCTTTCCATGTAGAGTAACGGATATAATACAAAGCAAATCCGCCTATCATTTCCTGTTGAATACCTTTTTCGTTCGTTTCCTGGGTAGTGGCTACAAAAGCCCACCAAACCGGGTTTGCGCCGAAACCACTTTCTACAAAATGGTCTAAAGTTACTGTTACTTCCTGTGGTGCTTTTTCGTAGAGTGCTAACTCACTTACTAATTCCATTAATCTTGCACAATCTTCTTTTACTGCTCTTCTAATTGAAATAGACATATATAATACCTGGATGAATGTATGAAATGAATACAGGTTACGCCGAATGAATTGATATGATCATTCAAATGAATTTTTCAAAAATAGTATATTTTGTTACTCATCTTTATAATGCAAATGCCATTACATAGTCGCCAAGTTTTGAATGCAGTTTTCCATGCCCACCTGCACAAATCACTATGTATTGTTTTCCTTTCCACATATATGTCATAGGTGTGGCCTGGGCGCTTGCAGGCAACAAAGTTTCCCACAATAGTTCTCCTGTTTGCGAATGAAAAGCACGCAAATGATTATCAAGGCTGGCAGCTACCAATACCAGGTTGCCTTTGGTAACAATAGATCCTCCAAAATTTAAGGAGCCCCATTTTTCAGCGCCGGGATATTTGCGTGGGTCCATCATATAGCCAAGCGGCACTTCCCATTTTTTTTGCCCGTTATTTAAATCAATGGCAAGCAATGTTCCCCATGGTGGTTTTGTTTGCATCATAAAACCACTGCTATCTGCTTTAAAAAGATACGAGCGTTTCATAACGTAAGGCGTGCCTGTTTGCCTGCCTGTTTCAGCGCGAAGCAATGATGCATCATCTTTCTCCATTTCATTTATCTTTTCGCGTGGTATCATTCTTATCACGGCAGGCAGTCGATTAATGTTTGTAATTAAAAGATGTTGATCTGGATTATAACACATACCACCCCAATGTATGCCACCGGCATTACCGGGCGTCATAATAGAGCCATCAAAACTGGGTGGTGTAAAAATACCGTTGTTATGATAACGACTGATTGCCTTTGCTGCTTCAGCTTTATCCTGCTCCGTTATACCCCATGCATCTGCAGTTGAGATGCTTTGTATCCCCACAGGAGCAGGCAGAACAGGTATTGGTTGTGTTTTCCAGGCTTCCTCACCCGGAACCGTAGACGAAGTAACTGCACGTTCTTCAACCGGGAAAAGGGAGGCGCCCGTTTCACGATTCAATACAAATACATGGCCCATTTTAGTACCTACTACCACAGCAGGTATCTGTTTTCCATTTTTATTGATATCGATAAGCACTGGCTGAGCAGCAATGTCATAATCCCATATATCGTGATGAACCACCTGGTAATACCAGACCATTTTACCGGTAGATGCCCGCAATGCAACAATAGCATTTCCGTAAAGATTTTGTCCTTTTCTTTCGCCGCCATAATAATCAGGACTTGGACATGAGGTTGGAATAAATACAAGATCACGTTCCACATCTACAGAAATAACCGCCCACGCATTGGCAGCCCCTGTAAAAGCACCGCTATTATTTGCCCAGGTTTTCCATGCAGCATCGGTACTGTCTTTTGGAACAGGATCCCAACTCCATTTCAGGTTTCCTGATAATACATCGTATGCGCGAACGGTACCTCTCGGGTAATTGATGCGCTGATTATCGCCCAATGAAGATCCCACTATAATGGTATTTCCTATCACTGCCGGAGGAGAAGTAATACTCAGATCATCTCCCAACCCTTCTTTAAGATTTACTATACCGTCGTTACCAAACGGTACAATGGGTTTGCCATCAGCCGCATTTAATGCAATCAGCCTTCCATCGAGTGTAGCAATGAAAATTTTTTGTGGTATAACGGTTTTGCCTACCTGCTCAGGCATTGGCCAAACGGAAACGCCCCTGGACGTAACTTCAGAATAATGATCCTTCAGATTTATTGCAGGATCGTATGTCCATTTTTCTTTTCCGGTTTCTGCATCAATAGCAAATACACGGCTGGTAGGCGTACTGAAATACAATACTCCATTTATCATTAGAGGTGTTGCCTCAAACGCAGCTTTTTCGGAAAGACTGGTACCATCATACGTATTTAATTCGCCGGTTCTAAAAGTCCAGGCAGTTTTCAGCTTTTTTACATTGTGATCATTCACCTGCATTAGAGGAGCGTATCTTTTCCCACCCGCATCATTGCCATAAGAAGGCCATTGTGTTTGATTAATTTGCTGAGCAAACAAACTCATTACAGAAACCTGGAAACATAAAAGCATACCAGTTTTTATTTTCATCGTTTGTGTTTGTTTTGTTACAATTAATATTGTGTTTTTCAAACAAGGTAAATGGATATAAATAAATGGATTTGAAAGCAAAGCTGTAGTTTTAACGCCAGCAATGCTGCTTTTAAAATTAATGTATATGAAACATATTTCTATAATTGTCGCCTTTTTGTGCATAACCCTTTTTACACAGGCACAAGAGCGAAAATGGAAACAATTATTTAATGGCAAAGATCTTTCAGGATGGAACGTGAAAATAAAGGGGCATGTATATAAAGATAATTTCGGCAATACGTTTCGTGTAGAGAATGGCGTAATGAAAGTATCCTACGATCATTACGATAATTTCAATGATCAGTTTGGACATATCTTTTATAAGAAACCATATTCCCATTATTTGCTGGCGGTTGAATACCGCTTTGTAGGCAAACAGGTAAAAGGCGGACCAGACTGGGCTTATAAAAACAGTGGTATTATGCTGCATTGTCAACCGCCTGCCTCTATGCTTAAGGACCAGGATTTTCCTATTTCCATTGAAGACCAGTTGCTGGGTGGCGATTCAACCGGTGAACGTTCTACCTGTAATTTGTGTACACCTGGTACCAATGTGGAAATAGACGGCAAATTAAGAACGGAGCATTGTATTAATTCAACCTCTAAAACTTTCAGAAATGAAGAATGGGTGAGAGTAGAAGTTTTGGTATTGGGTGATTCTGTAATAAAACATATTGCAGGTGGTGACACAGTGTTGGTGTATCAAAAACCACAAATTGGCGGAGGCAATGTTTCCGATTTTGATCCGGCAGTAAAAATAGATGGCAAATTATTATCCTCAGGTTATATATCACTACAAAGCGAAAGTCACCCTGTTGAATTCAGGAAGGTTGAAATTATTGATTTGGAAAAAGAATACCGGAAGAAGAAGAAAGCAGCTATCAGCAATGTGCAATAAGCAAGAGGCATTGTGCAGAACGTGAAACCTGCAACTTGAACCCTGTAACCTTCTTATTCCTCAAAAAGTTTCTCTATTTCCTTCAACACCACCTGGTGGCCCTTGGCATTGGGATGATTTACCTGCGACATATAATCACTTACTTTTTCTCCATTAGCTACCAATAGCCTGAATGCATTATAACTGTCAACCACAGCTATTTGATATTGATTTGCCAATGCAAGAATCTGTTGTGTATGTTGAAAAAGTAAGGTGCTTGTATCTGCAATATTTTCCGATTGATCAGGCGTAGGTGTAAACAGTACTACTTTTATATGTTGCTTCAATGCTTTTTCAATCATGCTTTGCCAGGCTATTTTTGCCCGCTGCAAACCAATGCCCCTGTCGTTTAATGCGTAATCAATAAACAGTATATCCGGTTTATAATTTAAAACAGTGGTATCGAATCTTGCTGCGCCTTGTTCCGAATTTTCGCCACCTATGCATGTTTTAATGGCGTTGATAACAGCGGTAGGATATTTTTCAGAAAGATATTGCAGCGTGAGTTCAGGGTACGATTGCAAAGTTTGTATCTGCGGCGTTTTAAAATAACCAGATGGAACGCTATGTCCATGAAATACAAGGTTAATTGTTTTGTTCTTTGGCCACTCGGTACTAAAAGAAGTTTTTAATGAAGAAAGATATGTTGCATTGGATGTATGCACTACCACCTGTTGGGTAAAGCCTGTTATACATCTCATACATATCAATAGCGAAAAACAAAATGCTTTCATGCTTTATTCATTTCTATGAATATACCCAACTTTATTTCCAATCGTAATTAGGTTTCGCGCCCATTTCAAAAACCAATTGTTGCCCGTTAATTATTTGTTGATGGGTAATAAAAGGTTTGTTCAAAGGATTGCCATCCAGTTTTACACTTTGAATATATTTATTCTCTTCAGAAAGATGATTGGCTGTGATAGTAAAGTTCTTTTGTTTGCCTCCCGCAGAAAAATGCAATGTAAGCGAAGGAAATTGTGGCGCGCCAATAGCATACTCGCCTGACGCAGGACTAACAGGATAAAAGCCCATCACACCAAAAATATACCATGCTGCCATTTGACCACAATCTTCGTTGCCATTAATACCAATAGGCTGGTTGCGGAAATTCTCTGTAACATTTTTCCTTACCAGTTCCTGTGTTTTCCAGGGCTGACCGCAATAATCGTACAGGAATATGTAGTGATGCCCTGGTTCGTTATCATGACGGTAATGCTTACCCGCAAAATTTTCATCCAGTTTCGCAATAAATTTTTCTTTGCCACCCATCATTTCAATCATACCTGGCGCATCGTGCATAGCGCCAAAAGTATAAGTCCATTGATCTCCTTCCGTAAAACCCTGCCATTTTCCTGCAGTATCTTTCTCTGCAATAGAACCATCAACATTACGCCCTAATAAAAATCCTGTTGCCGGATCATAAAGATTTTTATAGTTCTTACTTAATGCCATTAATTTTTTATAGTCATCTGTTTTGCCAAGCCCTTTTGCCATTTGTGCAACAGCGTAATCATCTACTGAATATTCAATGGTTCGCGAAACAGACTCAGCGGTTTTATCAACCGGTACATAGCCTATCTTTTTAAAATAAGTTACACCTGCCTGTGCTTCATAATCTGTCCAGGGGTCTCTATCGCCATAACGCAATCCAGTATCGTTTAATGGTGGGTCCATTGCATCATGCAGCAGTGCCTTGTATGCAAGATTCACATCGTATCCCCTGAATCCTTTTATATAAGCATCTGCAATTACCTCATCCGCATGTGTACCAATCATAATATTGGTTTCCGCAGGATTGGGCCACATAGGCAACCGACCACCTTCTTTGTACATCTGCAGCATAGCATTCACCATGGCGTTTACACGCTCTGGTTGTGTAAAAATCAACAATGGGTGTAATGCCCTGTAGGTATCCCACAACGAATAGTCAGTATAAGACTCACCGTTATGAATTTTATCATCAAATCCACTATAATACTTTCCATATTCAGACATTTCCCGGGGAAGCTGCATGGTATGATACATAGCCGTATAGAAAATCGTTTTCTGATCTTCGCTTATGCCATCCACAGAAATACGACTGAGGCTTTTTTGCCAGACGTCGCGGGTTGATTGCACAAGCGCTTTAAAATCTTTTCCTTTCAGTTCTATTTCCAGGTTTTTTCTTGCCTGCTCAATACTGATGAACGAAGTAGCAATGCGCACTTCTACCACTTCCTGTGCATGGGTTTCAAAACCTATATAGGCGCCCATTCTTGTTCCATATTGCTCAGTAGAAGATCCATTCAGGTCCATATTATCCCATGTTCCGTAATTAGAAAATGGTTTGCTGAATTGTATAATAAAGTATCCTTTGAAATTCGGCATCTCAGGTCCAATTTGTGCCGACATTCTATCGGGGTTGTAACCAGTGATTTCGTTTTTTGCTTTATTGATATTTACATATCCCTTTAGTGTTTTTAAACGCTGCGTATAATCGTTTGCCCAATGCTTGATGGCAGAGTTAAGATTTATACCCTGTACAATAATGTGTGCATCTTTCGACGCAGGAAAAGTAAACCGTACAATACCGCAATGCGATGCACCCGCTATTTCTGATTTGATCTGTTTGTTATCTGTTGTTTCAAGCGTAGTAGAATAATAATAAGGTGTTGATATTTCATTAGCATGACTGAATTTTAACGCACGTTCTTCCGGTAATACTTTTAGTGCCCCGGTTTGCGGCATCACAGAAACATATCCATAATCACCCATCCAAACAGTAGGTTGATGCGAAGCCATAATTCCTATAATAGTGCTATCCTCATAAAAATAATTCATGCGGCTCATGTAATTCTCTCCGGTTTGCGCTACAAAGTTGGTCATTCCAAAAGGAGTGGTTACAGAAGGCATGGTGCCACCACCATCCAGCCCTTTCGCAAAACCGGTTGAAGCTGTACCGATAAGTGGGTTTACATAATCAACTTCCTGCTTTTTTGATTTGGGCGATTGGGCATTGCTGTTAGAATACATACATAGCAGGCAGACAACAAACTGGATTAATTTCTTCATGAATACTATGGCAATTTTAATTTAGGGATAAAGATAAGGGTTGCCTACTTTAAAAAAAGTTGACAACCCTGAAAGTTGAAATATCTAATTGGTGGAGCTGCAGGGAGTCGAACCCTGGTCCAAACAAATCCGCCATACGCTTTCTACATGCTTATTTAATGATTGATTGTCGGAAACAAGCCGGACATCAACATACCAACCTGTTTCTTAGCTGTATAGGCTTAGGCCATACGCACAGCCTTGTATAGCCGCATCCTGTTTTCTTTTAATGTCGGCGGCGGCCCTCGGTAACAGACAGACCTGGACGGCGGCCCTAATGACTATCTAATCACTGATTAGGCAGCCATGGCATACTGAGTATTGCCATTTAAATTGTTGAATATTCAGATTAAGGTGCTAATTATCCAACGCACCGCATGCTTACACGTACAAAGAACTTTGCTGTCAAAACCGGTCAGCCCCGGATATACAAATTTGAAATTTGAGATTCGAGATTTATAGCTTTACATCCAGATATTATTTCAAATCAGCCTGCAAATATAAGATAAGATGATGAGTTGCTATTGATTACCCGAAGAAAGCGGTAATCGAAATTAAAGATGTATTCTTTTTCAAATTATTTTCCTTTCCCCCATCCAAACCAGTCGTTGCCATTGGCATAAATAAGTAAGCCGAACAAAAGCACCATCCCAACTACCTGTGCATATTCTAAAAATTTATCGCTGGGTTTTCTTCCACTGATCATCTCCACCAGTGTAAACAATACATGCCCACCATCTAAGGCTGGTATTGGTAGCAGGTTCATGAATGCAAGTGCTATGGAGAAGAATGCGGTGATAGACCAGAAACCTGCCCAATCCCATCCTTCAGGAGAAAAAACAGAACCCATTGCTTTGAAACCACCTACTCCTTTATAAGCACCGGTTTTGGGAGATAATATCAATTTAAACTGATCGATATAATATTGTAGTTTCTTGCCAGCTAATTTTACACCGGCGGGGAACGATTCAAAGAAGCCGTATTGTATGTTATGCAATTTTATTACTCCAATACTATCAAGATCTTCATCTGAAAAAGTTACCAAAAATCCTAATTGTCCCTTATCATTTACAGGAGCACTAAAACTAACGGTATCTTTTCCACGAAGTACTGCAAGCTGAATATTCTGTTTCTTATTTTTCTCCAGCAATGGTGAGAATTGGTCAAGAAATACGGTAGGGGTAGCGTTAACAGAAAGTATCTGATCGCCTGTTCTTAATCCAGCTTTGAATGCATTACTGGTATCTGGTGCTAATTTTACAACTACGGGTTTCCTTATTTCCAATAAGGGTGTACGGTTTTTCTTTTTCTGCACCAGTTGGCCTATAAGATCCACAGGCAAATTAATTGTTTGCTGTTTTCCATCTCTTTCAATTAAAACCGTTTGACCGAGTACTAGCTCAGGCACTATATCATGATAATCATCTATTGCCTCACCATTTACGGCTAATATTTTATCTCCATTTTTAAACCCGAGATCAAACATTAAGCTGTCACTAAAAGAAAGGCCATACTTCATTGAACTTACTGGTACCTTTTTTTCTCCCCACACAAATAGTATCATACTATATATCAAGAAGGCTAATATCACATTCATGGTAACCCCGCCAATCATAATAATCAAACGTTGCCAGGCTGGTTTGCTTCTGAATTCCCAGGGTTGCGCAGGTTTGCTCATCTGTTCTTTATCCATGCTTTCATCAATCATCCCCGATATTTTTACATATCCTCCCAAAGGCAACCAACCTACACCATATTCTGTTTCACCAACTTTTTTCTTGAACAGTGAAAACCATGGATCGAAAAAGAGATAAAATTTTTCAACGCGGCATTTAAACCATTTAGCGGTTATATAGTGACCGAACTCGTGTACTATTACCAATATTGAAAGAGACAGAATCAATTGCACTGCCTGTAAACCCACATGCGCCCAGTTAATTGCTAATAATGTCATAAGGAATGTGTATACCATGATGTTTATGCATGGCTATATTATAAAAGTAAAAATCAAAATAAACAATTGTATTGAAATTTTCCTGCCTTTGTGCTGCCGCTTATCATAATCTTTAAACGCTTTACAGGTTTATTAACGAAGCCGCAAAATTACGAGCCTCCGCATCGCTCTCAAAATATTCTTCCAGCGTGGGTTGCGTAATATGTTTGATCTTATCCATGGCTCTTTCTACCAGCTCAGTCATATCTAAAAACCCGATGCGGTTTCTTAAAAAGCCATATACTGCTATTTCATTTGCCGCGTTCATAATACAGGGCATATTCCCGGATTTATTTAAGGCTTCACCTGCCAATGCCAGGTTGCGGAAGGTTTTTATATCAGGCTGCTCAAAATGCAGCGACGATGATCTTGAAAAATCGTAGCGTGGAAATTTATTAGGTATCCTGTTTGGAAAAGACAATGCGTATTGAATAGGTAATTTCATATCAGGCAATCCCATCTGCGCCTTTATACTTCCATCTTCAAATTGTACCATAGAATGAATGATGCTCTGCGGATGCACGATTACCTGTATCTGTTCGGGCTGCAGGTTAAATAACCATTTGGCTTCAATCATTTCTAACCCTTTATTCATTAAGGTTGCAGAGTCAACTGAGATCTTAGCTCCCATATTCCAGTTGGGATGCTGCAGGGCGTGTTCTTTTTTAACATTTACCAGGAAGTTCGGCTTTTTGCCGAGAAAAGGACCACCGGATGCAGTCAATACTATTTTTTCAATTTTATTTCTTGTTTCACCTACCAGGCATTGAAAAATGGCGGAATGTTCTGAATCAACAGGTATTACAGGCACTCTTTTTTCAACCGCTTTCTGCATTACAATATCACCTGCTACCACCAATGTTTCTTTATTTGCCAACGCAATAGCTTTGCCTGCATCAATAGCTTTGAGCGTTGATTTTAAACCAGCAAAACCAACAATAGCAGCTATCATCATATCATAGGTATCAAAAAGCGCTACTTCTTCTAATGCTTTTTCGCCTGCAAATACTTTAATATCGGTTGAAGCCAAAGCTTCTTTTACTAAAGCATATTTGCCTTCATTTACAATAACAACAGCATTGGGATTAAACTTTTTTGCCTGTTGAACAAGTAATGTGTCGTTGGAATGAGCGGTAAGAATTTCAACCTCAAATTTATCGGGGTTCGATGCAATTACTTCCAGAGCCTGTGTGCCAATAGAGCCGGTTGAACCAAATATGGCTATCTTTTTTTTCATTGATTGAAGTTATACCTCCTGAACATATTTTTTTAACTCATCTGCTATTTCCCTGTTATTGCTTAACCTGGGCACTTTGTTTTGTCCGCCCAGCTTGCCAATACTCTTCATATAATCAATAAACCCGTTTTTCCGTACGGTACGAATCTTCAATGTTTGAAGGATGTTGCCATTTATAAGATCATCGTAATAAATATTTTTTTGCCTGAGATTGTTATCTACCTGCAGCGAAAAATCATTCACACTGCCAGGTGTATTTTCAAATTCTACAAACCATTCATGATAGCTTTTTCCTTTGCCTTGCTCTACCATTGGAGCTACTGTAAATTCGGTTATTTTTAAACCTTCCTTTTCGGCAGCTTTCATTAAACTGTATTCAACTTCTTCGCCTATAACATGTTCGCCAAAGGCAGAAATAAAATGCTTGATGCGACCCGTTACAACAATCCTGTAAGGATCTAAAGAAACGAATTTAACGGTGTCACCAAGATTGTAACCCCATAATCCGGCATTGCTATTGATGATGAGTGCGTAGTTTTCGCCCAACTGTACATCTTTTAAAGATAACCTCTTAGGGTTAGGTTGCTGTATTTCATTGATGGGCACAAATTCAAAGAAAATTCCAAAGTTGGTATTCAGCAATAACCCTTCAGTTTTTTGAGAATCCTGGAAAGCAAAAAAACCTTCAGAAGCAGGAAAAGTTTCAATAGTGTCGATTTGCTTGCCTATACTTTCAAATAATTTGGCTTTATAGGGTTCAAAATTTACTCCGCCCTGCACCATCACGCTGAAATTAGGAAATATGTCTTTGATTTTTTTGCCGCTCTTTTCAATAAGCCGGTCAAAATACATTTGCATCCACGGCGGAATACCGCTGATCATGGTCATATCCTGGTCGATGGTTTCTTCCACAATTTTGTCCAGCTTGGTTTCCCAATCTTCAATACAATTGGTTTCGTAACTGGGAAGCTGGTTGGTACGCAGATAACGTGGAATTAAATGATTGGAAATACCACTCAGGCGACCAGTAGGTATTCCCCCTACCCTTTCCAGCACCGGGCTGCCGCTCAAAAAAATCATTTTACCGTCAGCACAGGCATAATTCTCTGTTTCGCTCATGTAGCAAAAAAAGGCATTGCGGGCCGTTTCAAAGTGATTATCTACCGACTCTTTGGTAATAGGAATATACTTAGCGCCGCTGGTAGTGCCCGAGGTTTTGGCAAAGTAAATAGGCTGGCCCTTCCATAATATATTATGTTTGCCTTGTTTTATGAGCTCAATATATGGCTTAAATCCTTCATAATCCCTTAAAGGAACCAGACCAGAAAATTCAGCATAATTATTAATATTATTGAATTGATGATCTTTGCCAAAAACCGTTTTTTTGCCGGTTTTAACCAGTTCTTTAAAAATACGCTCCTGGTCTTCCAGGGCCGTATGCATGGATTTTTTAATTTGTTTATGTATATAGGAGGCAAATGGCTTTGCCAACAGAGATTTGATCTTCATCTGATTATCGCAAGAATAGTTGAGACGGCAAAGATAGCCTTACAACAGCAATGCGGCACGTTAAAGCAGGGAAGTTTTTTTCTTTCAATTATTTGACAGAACCAAAATTAACCCTACCTTTGCACTCCTTAAAATTTGCCTCATGTTTGCGATAGTTAAAATAGCCGGTCAGCAATTTAAAGTTCAACAGGGACAAAATCTGTATGTACCTCATATTGCCGGAAACGCGGGAGACGCGGTTGAATTTACAGACGTATTACTCGCTGATAACGGAGATAAAGTTTCTGTAGGCGCCGATGTAAAACTGAAAGTAAAAGCTGAAATAGTAAAAGAAGTACAAGGTGATAAAGTAATTGCCTTTAAAATGAAAAGAAGAAAAGGCTTTCGTAAAAAACACGGACATCGTACTTTATATACTCAAATTAAAGTAACTGATATAGCTTAATTAACTTCGGTTGTGGTATACCGGTATTAATTCATGACTTTTAAACTTTTAAAATAATGGCACATAAAAAAGGTGAAGGTAGTGTAAAAAACGGCCGCGATTCGCAGAGCAAGCGTCTCGGTGTTAAAATATTTGGTGGTCAACCTGCTGTTGCCGGTAATATTATCGTTCGTCAACGTGGTACTTCTTATCATCCTGGTAAGAATGTAGGAGTAGGAAGAGACTTTACTTTGTTTGCTTTAACAGACGGTTTGGTTGAATTCAGAAAAGGAAAAAACGACAAAACGTTTGTTTCTGTAAGTGCTGTTGAAGCCACTGCATAAAAAAAAATTTTGCAGTTAGAAAAATGTTTTTACTTTTATGGCGTTAATCCATTTATTATCTAACCATTAAATTCTAAAAACATGGCAACTGCAAAGAAAGCTGCAAAAAAAGCTGCTCCTAAAAAAGCCGCTAAGAAAGCTGCTCCTAAAAAAGCTGCAAAGAAAGCTGCTCCTAAAAAAGCTGCTAAGAAGGCTGCTAAGAAAAAATAAG
Source organism: Agriterribacter sp. (assembly GCA_047600465.1). Classification (GTDB taxonomy): domain Bacteria; phylum Bacteroidota; class Bacteroidia; order Chitinophagales; family Chitinophagaceae; genus Agriterribacter. The sequence continues at coordinate 473,754 of JASGKU010000001.1, read as the reverse complement.
CTTACGCTTAATAGAGCAAAAAATACAAAGTCCCGAAATTCGGGACTTTTTTTATTGTTAGCTATCAGTAATAAGCAGTAGGCAATAAGCAACAAGTGAATAGTGAATGGTCAATAGTAAATAAACCTATAACCTGCAATCTGTCAACACTGCCTTCTAACTCCCTGCCTCCTGCCTTTCCTGCAAACTGAAACCTAAGACGTGCTTATTCAGTAACTTTAATACAAGATTTCACTTTTTTACTATGGACAATTTTCAGATTGCTGACACATTTTCGTTGCTCTCAAAGCTGATGGATATTCATGGAGAGAATAGCTTTAAGTCAAAATCATACTCCATTGCGGCTTTTAATATAGAAAAGCTGCCGGCGCCATTGGATGGTTTACCGGCCGAAAAACTCTTTGCCATAAAGGGGATCGGGGATAATATTGGCAAGAAAGTAATAGAAATTATTGAGACGGGTAAATTAAAATCGCTGGAAGATATTCTTCAGAAAACACCTCCCGGATTACTGGAAATTTTAAATATAAAAGGACTCGGACCAAAAAAGATCGCGGTAATATGGAAGGAAATGGGGATTGAATCGGTTGGCGAGTTGTTATATGCATGTAATGAAAACAGGTTGTTGCTATATAAAGGCTTTGGAGAAAAAACGCAGTTGAGTGTAAAGAATAACATTGAGTTTTACATGCGTAGCCAGGGCAGCTACCTGTTTGCAGAAATAGAACCCTATGCCACACTTATACAAAAAGAATTGCATCATCAATTTCCTGAACAACGCTTTGAAATAACGGGTGCTTTTAAGCGACACGTAAGTACAATTGATATACTGGAATGGGTTACTACTGCCAGTACATCGACGTTAAAAGATTTTTTCACGGCAAAATCTTATAGCGTAAAGGACGAAAATGAATTGAATATCACTTTTACTTCTCCTGAAAATACACACCTGCGGTTTTATTACTCCGGCAAAGAAAATTTTGGAAGCATCTTATTTCATACCGCATGCTCCGCCGCATTTTTAAATGAATGGGAGAAAAAATATCCTGATTCAAATGTGTACGAAAACGAAGCCGATGTTTTTACTTCCGCATCCGTACCATATATCCTTCCCTGCCTTCGCGAAAAAGAGTTTGTTATTTATACCGCTACGCAAAACAAATTACCCGATCTTATTCAACCCGGCGATATAAAAGGCATCATTCACAGCCACAGCAACTGGAGTGATGGTGTAAATACTGTAGAGGAAATGGCGAATGCCGCTATTGAAAAAGGTTTTGAATACCTTGTACTGAGCGATCATAGCAAATCTGCATTTTATGCCAATGGCTTAAAGGAAGATCGTATAAAAGAGCAGCATCTTTATATAGACGAACTGAATGAAAAATTAAAACCTTTTAAAATATTTAAAAGCATTGAGGCTGATATTTTAAATGATGGTAGTCTTGACTATAGCAATGATGTGTTAGCCACCTTCGATCTTGTAATTGCTTCCGTGCATTCTAATCTTAAAATGTCAGAAGAAAAAGCAATGCTTCGTTTAATAGGTGCGGTTGAAAATCCATATACAACCATTTTAGGTCACCCTACCGGCAGGCTGCTCTTAAGCCGTGAAGGGTATCCGGTAGACCATAAAAAATTAATTGATGCCTGTGTGGCGAATAATGTAGTGATTGAACTAAACGCTCATCCAAGGCGACTTGATATTGACTGGAGCTGGATAGATTATGCGCTTGAACAAGGCGCGCTTATTTCCATTGATCCGGATGCTCATAGTGTGGATGGCTTTAAAGACACGAGATATGGTGTACTGGCTGCTCAAAAAGCTGGTGTAACAAAGCAACAGAACCTAAGCAGCTTTAGCTTATCTGAAATAGAAAGCTATCTACAAAAAATAAGCGCTAAAAGAATTGTATAAAAAGGCGGGCTATTTACTCAATTTTTTGAATGATTACTCAAACAGGGCAACCATTCTGTTAAGTGTTTAATATATTGCAATATTGGCCACTAAATACTATAGTATAAGATTTTCTCTTGTGATTGTCTTATGTGGAATGTTATTTTCCGCAAAAGCGCAATTACCGGATTATCATTTGCAAACCTTCGACTATTCTTCTGGCATATTGCCTGGTGGTATTTCTGTTATTATCAAAGATAAAAAAAGTGTACTCTGGATTTTATATGATAACCAGGTACAACGTTTTGACGGACAACAATTGCAGTCTTTTAAACCCGCTCCTTACCTGGAGCATATTTTCTGCGATAGTGCAGGAAGAGTTTGGGTAAGCGCGGTAAACAACCTGTTTGTTTTTTCAGAGGCCAGGGAATTATTTGAAGAAGTAAAAATTAAAAAAACGGCAGAGGAATTGGTGATTGGACCAGCGATGGAAATACCGGAACATAATGTTTGTATAGTAACCAATGAAGGTCTTTTTGAATACGACTCCGTTGCAAAGATGTTCGCGCCCATTAAAAATATTCCTTTTTTAAAACGCACATTAAGTACCAATGCAAGTGCGGTATTTGAAAACAATATTTATGTACACAATGATGAATATATTTTCAGATACGATTTTGGAACAGGGCGTGTGGACAGCATGCCATCTCATGAGTTATATGGTATTTATCCTGTTAGCGCCGACAGCCTGATGATAAGTCCAGGAACGGATTTAGTAAGATGGTATGATTTTAAACATAAAAAGATTACTCCGGCGCTGGTAAACTTTAATGATAATGCGCAATTCAGTCTCAGAAATGTGGTAGCCGTTTCTCCTTCCCGGTTCTTATTGGCTTCATCTGAGGGTATTATGGAGTACGACAGAAAACAAAACGCCTTTTTAAGAAGAAATTTTTTTATCAATGGCAGAAAAGTTGCCACCAACGAATTTGCCACTTCCCTTTTTTATGACAGCACCGAAGGCTATGCGTGGATTGCCACCACAGAAGGCATTGCAAGGTTTGCGGTACGCAATCAACCCATCGGCTTTGTTAAAGTAAAACAATTGAATGATGAAATATCGGCCAATATAGATGACGTAAGAAGATTGGTAGAAGATAAAAATGGCAATGTATGGACAGCAACAGGATATGGATTTGCCTGTTGGGAAAAGAAAAAAAATAAATGGAGAATATTTCCACCCGCAAAAGAAGGTACGCCCGATAAACTTACACATGAATCCGTAAGAGGAATTGCATATGACGGCAAGTATTTTATACTTCGGCCAACCAACACCGGTATATGGCTTTTTAATCCTGAAACTGAAAGATACAGTCGCCCTTCATACAATAATGCGGAAACAAAACAATGGATTGAAGAAGAGTATATCAACGACATTGTAACTCTGCACAACGGGAATCATTTAATTGCCGGCAAAAATGCATTTTATGAATTAAATGGGAAAACATATCAGTTGCGCCGGCTTAGCCATCTGCTGCTGGCAAATGAATATAAAACTTTTACCGTTTGTGGGCCAGACGGGAAAGTGTGGGTTGGTGCACCCAGCGGATTATATTATATGGATTCCAACCTGGCAACCATCACACGTGCTCCCTTGCCCAAAAATTATCCGCCGGTGAACTGCAGTTTCATGACGGAAAATAATGTGCTGCTTTTTTCCTGCTCAAAAGGACTTTTTACCGCACAATTTAAAAACGACAGCCTGAAGATTGAGAAGAAAACAAATCTTTTTGATAACATGGTACTGGCCGTTATTTACCAGGATCACAAAGGCATATTGTGGGCAGGGTCAGACAGTGGCATTTATCGTTATGATCCGGCTACATCAATGCTGAACCTGTTTGATTATGCAGATAACATACAGGGCTACACGTTTAACGGCAACAGTTTTTACAGGGATAGAGAAGGCACTGTATATTTTGGCGGAACAAATGGCCTTAATTATTGGCACCCTGAAACATTTTCAGCCCCCTCTGAATTGTTTGAAGCATATATACGAAAAGCAAGAGTGGGAAACAGAGACTATACATCGCATGTGTTTGATAAGATACCTCCGGTAAAATATTCTGAACGTTCAATAGACGTAATTGTTGGCGCTGCATATTTCAATAATCAATCAAAAGTAAAATACCGGTATAAACTGGAGGGCGTAGATCTTGACTGGAAAGAAATCGGAAGCGGAAACCAGGTTCGGTTTACCTCACTCGCACCCGGTCACTATACATTAAAAGTACAGGCAAGTCTTAACCAGGTAGATTGGAAAAATGCAAGGAATGATCTCTCCTTCCAGATACTCGCTCCCTTTTGGCTAACCTGGTGGTTTTTTGCATTGTGTGGCTTAACGCTGGCAGCAATTGTTTTATATATCACTTTAAATCATCGCAAAAAAATACTGGAAAAGCAGGAAGAGCTTGAGGCAGAGCAAGCTATTAATTATTTTTCTTCAAGCATGTATGCTTATCAATCAGTAGATACAATACTTTGGGATGTGGCAAAGAATTGTATCAGCCGCTTGTTTTTTGAAGACTGTGTGATTTATTTACTGGATGAAGAAAGAGGCATGCTGGTTCAAAAAGCCGCCTATGGACCTAAAACACCCAAACTATATGTAATTGAAGACCCGTTGGAAATCCCGCTGGGAAAAGGCATTACGGGAAGTGTAGCAGTGAGTGGCAAGGCAGAAATTGTAAATGATACTTCTGCTGATCCAAGGTATATAGTAGACGATGCAGTTCGCCATTCGGAAATTACCGTTCCAATTGTGGCAGATGAAACCGTTTTAGGTGTAATTGATTGCGAACACTCAAAAAAAAGCTTTTTTACTCAAAGACATCTCTTTATTCTTACAACAATTGCTTCTCTTTGCGCCAGTAAAATTGTAAAGGCTAAAGTAGAAAGTCAAAAACAGGAAGCGGAAAGGATATTGAGAGACACGCAGCAAAAAATGGCGGAGATAGAGATGCAGGCGCTACGGGCACAAATGAACCCACACTTTATCTTCAATTGCCTTAACTCCATTAACCGGTATATCGTAAAAAGCGACCAGGCAACAGCCTCACTTTACCTTACCCGATTTGCAAAACTGATCAGGTTGATATTAGACAATTCTAATAACAAATCTGTATCCCTAAGCAGCGAGCTGGAAGCATTAAAGCTGTATATTGAAATGGAAAGTATCCGTTTTGAAAAACAGTTTACTTATTCCATTAATGTAGACACCGATGTGCAACCAGACTATATATACGTACCACCGCTGATTATTCAGCCATTTGTGGAGAATGCCATCTGGCACGGACTATTGCACAAAGAAACGGCAGGACATTTGAATATTCACTTCAGCAGAAAAATCCCGAATATAGTGGAATGTACTATTGAAGATGACGGAGTAGGACGCGAAAAAGCAAGGGAATTAAAAAGCAAATCAACCTCCACAAAAAAATCTTTGGGAATGAAATTAACCGAAGACCGCCTGTCGTTGTTAAACAGGCAAACTTTTATGGACGCTACAGTTGAAGTGCTCGATCTTAAAAATACAGAAGGCGAAGCTTCAGGAACCAAAGTAATTTTGAAGATACCTGTTGACGCCTATTAAAAATAAAGTATATGATACAATGTATTATAATTGACGATGAGCGGAATGCCCTCGAAATGATGGAATGGTTGCTCAAAACCTATTGCCCGCAGGTGCAGATTCTTGAAATGTGTAACTCGGCCGAAACAGGTATTGAAGCTATAAAAAAGTATAGACCTGATGTGGTATTTCTTGATATTGAAATGCCCAAGATGAACGGCTTTGATATGCTGGAGCAGTTTGACCGGTTGTTTTTTGATGTGGTATTCTGTACCGCTTACGATCAGTTTGCTATTAAAGCATTTCACTATAGTGCGTTGAATTATTTATTAAAGCCGGTTGACCCCGATGACCTGAAATCTACTGTAAGACGTATCGAAGAAAAAAAAAGTGTTCCCACCAAGGAGCAGTTTGCACTACTGTTACAGAACATACAACATCCACAGAAAACAACACCACAGCGTATAGCGCTCTCAACAGGTGATGGTTTGATTTTTATTCCCACCAATGATATTATTTACTGCGAAGCAGAAAGCAACTATACCACTGTAGTACTTGCGGGTGGAAAAAAGGTAGTGGTATCCAAAGTTTTAAAAGAAATAGATGAAGCATTAAACGGTCCTGATTTTTACAGGGTACATAGTTCTTTTCTCATCAATCTTAACCACATCAAAAAATTTGTGCGGGTAGATGGAGGGTATATCATTATGGATAATGATGCTACCATTAATATTTCCAGGAGCCGCCGGCAGGAATTCATGGAGATGTTTTCCAAGTTCTAGAGAGTGAATTGTCAATAGTGAAATGAGAGACGTCAGACGTGAGATATGAAGCCTTATACGTGAAATGAGAAACCCTGGCAGTAAAACAGATTACGTCGGACGTAGTGAAATGATAGACGTCAGACGTGAGATATGAAGCCTCATACGTGAAATGTGAAACCCTGGCAGTAAAGCAGATTACGTCGGACGTAGTGAAATGATAGACGTCAGACGTGAGATATGAAGCCTCATACGTGAAATGTGAAACCCTGGCAGTAAAGCAGATTACGTCGGACGTATTGCAATAAGCAAGAGGATGATAAACACAAACCAAAAACGATAAACCACAAACTCTTACTGCCCACTTACTACTTACTACTTTCTCTTCCTCCTGCTTCCATTGCTTTCTTCACACTGCCATGTTTTATCAGTAGCGCTTTGGCTTTTTCATAGTCCTTAATGCCTGCCTTTTCCATCAACATTTGTGTACCACGCTCCACCAGTTTTTTATTGCTCAGCAGCATGTTCACCATCTTATTATCTTCTACCCTGCCCAGCTGAATCATAATGGTGGTAGAGATCATATTCAGAATAAGTTTTTGTGAAGTGCCGCTTTTCATGCGGGTGCTACCCGTTATAAATTCGGGCCCAACCGCTATTTCTATAGGATAATCTGCTTGCTCTGTTAGTGGCGAACCAGGATTATTGGTTATACAACCCGTAATAATATCTTGTTCTCTACATTTTTGTAAAGCCGCAATTACATAGGGTGTTGTGCCACTTGCTGCTATTCCAATAACAACATCCTTGCTGTTTATATTATGTTTCAGCAAGTCTTCCCAACCCTGGGTGATACTGTCTTCTGCAAATTCCACTGGTTGTGTCATTGCTTTTTTTCCACCCGCAATAATACCTATCACCAGTCCGGGCGATACGCCAAATGTGGGAGGGCATTCACTGGCATCTACAATGGCAAGGCGTCCGCTGGTGCCTGCACCTATATAAAATAATCGGCCGCCAGCCAGCATCTTATCTACTGCAGCGTTTACAAGACTTTCAATTTGTGGAATTATTTTTTCTATGGCAGCCGGAACCGTTTGATCTTCCTTATTGATGTTAGTAAGAATATCAGCTACTGGCATTTTTTCCAGATGTCGATAGGTAGAAGCCTCTTCCGTTATTTTTACAAACTGCGCCATGAAAAAGAATAATTACAGTAATATAAGAAAATGATTAAAGACATTATTCAGCGTGATATACAGACAATCCTTCCATTGGGTTCTTTAATATTTTTCCCAATGTAAGTTCATACGAACTGCACAGCTCCTGCAAAACATCTTTAAAATAATAAGAAATACCTCCCACAAAACTTACGGGATGCGTCCAGCTTTCTCGGAATTTACAGATGTGATGAAAGAAAAAATCGTTGATGCCATCTTCAATTATATTCTCAATCATGTAATGCCCTCTGTTTTCAGAGAGAAAAGGAGCAAAGGAAGCGAGATACTTGTTTGCCATCGGTTTCTTATAAATATTATCCAGCACCTCGGCATCTGTAAGTTTATATTGTATTTCAAACCTGCCATTCAATTCTTCATCAAAAGTGCGGTATAGATAATATTGCAAAACTTTTTTACCAAGGTAAGCACCGCTGCCTTCATCACCCAATACATATCCAAGTCCCGGGCGATTGGTAGTAATTTTTTTGCCATTATAAAAACAAGCGCTTGAGCCTGTGCCCAAAATACAGGCAACCCCTTTATCATCTCCATACAAGCCTCTTGCAGCTCCCATTACATCGTGTGTAACCTCAATCGTATGCGCTTCTTCAAACACATGCTGCAAAGCTTTTTTTATAATTTTTGCATTATTAATATTGGTACAACCTGTGCCATAGTAATAAATCTCTCCTACCTGGGCCTTTTTTAAAAAAGGAATCAATTCCTGCTGCAGTATGTTAATAATTTGTGGGGTAGATAAAAAATAGGGGCTTATGCCCTGTGTAAATATGTTGATCTTCTTTTTCCCTTGTATTAAACACCATTCCGCCTTGGTTGCCCCGCTATCGGCTATCAATTTTGCAAACGACATTATATTAATTGAACTTATTTTGTGAAATTCGTGCTCTCAAAGATAATATACAAATAAAGACGAATGAGTAATAATAAATTCAGGCTATGGTTACCGCTGATCTTTTCCGTAGTGATGATACTGGGTATGTTTTTAGGCTATAAAATGAAGGAAAAAATGCCGGCCAATGCTAACTTTTTCTCTACCGAAAAAAAGAGCACGGTACAGGAAGTGTTAGACCTGATTACAACCCGCTATGTAGATTCTGTTAAAACAGACACCCTGGCGAATAGTGCTATTGAAGAAATGCTCACTCATCTTGATCCTCATTCTATATTCATTCCCGCCTCCGACCTGCAACAGGTAAATGAAGACCTTGCCGGAAAATTTGAAGGTATTGGCATTGAGTTCAATATTTTTAGTGATACCATTAATGTATTGAGCGTGTTAAAAGGTGGGCCCTCTGAACAGGCTGGTTTGCAGGTGGGTGATAAATTTTTAAAAATAGGCGACACGGTGGTTACAGGTAAAAATATAGATGGTGATAAAGTAAGACAATTCCTTCGCGGAGAAAACAAATCTAAAATAAATGTATTGGTACAACGCGGCAGCGAAAAGAAACAATACACCATCACAAGAGGTACCATTCCTTTGTTTTCGCTGGATGCCGCTTATATGATTGCGCCTGCAACCGGGTATATAAAACTCAATAAGTTTTCTGCAACTACTTATGAAGAGTTTATGGAAGGGATGCAGAAATTAAAGGAACAGGGCGTACAAAAATTATTGCTCGATCTTAGAGGAAATGGTGGTGGTGTATTGCAGGAAGCCGTGGAAATAGCGGATGAGTTTTTAAACGATAATAAACTGATTGTATATACACAAGGAGGACATAGTAAAAAGCAGGAATTCAGGGCTAAGCGTGAAGGCATTTTCGAAAAAGGCAAATTAGTGGTGTTGGTTGATGAAGGTTCCGCCTCTGCAAGCGAGGTACTTACAGGTGCATTGCAGGATTGGGATAGAGCCGAGGTTGTAGGAAGACGAACCTTTGGCAAAGGTTTGGTGCAGGAACAATACGACCTATATGATGGTTCTGCTTTAAGGCTTACTATTGCCCGGTATTATACACCTTTAGGCAGATCGATACAAAAACCCTACGATCATGGAATAAAAAGTTACAATGATGAATTACTGGATCGCTATCATAACGGTGGCTTGATGAATGCAGACAGTAACAGAAAAGTTTCAGGGCAGCCTTATCATACGCCAGATGGAAAACTGGTATATGGCGGCGGCGGTATAACGCCCGATGTATTTGTTGCCATTGATACTTCCGGAACCAGTACCAAAATAACACACCTGTATTATAAAAATACGCTCAGCAATTTTGTATACCGGTATTACGTAAAACATATAAGCCAATTTAAACTGTATAATACTCCTGCAGACTTTGAAAAAGCATTTGACGTAACCAATGACGTTTGGGATGACTTCACTTCTTTTGCTGCTGCTGATAGTATTTCACTCAATAATATTTCTGCAACTGATAAAAGCTATTTAACCCAGCGGCTAAAAAGTTTATTTGCAAGGCAGCAGTGGAGAAATGAAGGCTTTTATGAAGTAAACAACTCACAGGATCCGATGGTGAAAAAAGCGCTTGAAAAATTAAGCGAATAGCGATATTACATTCAATGTCGCCGGTTTAATTATTTTTTGCTACAAACAGGATGTCCTTACAGGACATGAAAAACATCCCTAATGAATGTCCTATTCCGTAGGAATATCCTGTTTGTAGCAAAAAACAAAATTATAAAATCGGCTCCATCGGAGCCATCTATTAAAGAATCGGATTCCAGAAGAATTGAGCAAATAAGATGAGGCTGAGGAGAACACCATCACATATTTGAAAAGGAGATTTGAAAGGAATCAATAGCGAAAATTATTTAAATGTATATTCATACGTAATGCGTCCTACCAATCTCTTTTGTTTATTGTAGCATCGTTCCGTTGTGCGAAGTCCTTTTTCATCATACTCATATAACCAGGTTATGTAATCGTTGTAGCGCGCATCTACAGTAATCATTTTTGTAAGCTGACCATTGCCGTTATATTCAAACATATAGTCTGGCATTAACCGTTTAAGCTTTTCGTTATACCTTACTATATCTGTTAAATGATGAAGAGAATCGTAGTAATAATATGTTTTGCCTTTTGAAATGTTTTTTTGCCATTGTTCCTCTTCGGCTATATTATCATTTTCGTCTAATGCAAATTTTACATGCACTGTATCTGCTCCATTAATGTATATCATCTGCTCAAGGTTTCCGTTACCGGTATATAGCCATTGATGCATTTCTGATTGTTTTTGCTTATTGGCTGGCGTATAAGAACTATTGGAGGCGTTTACAAGTTTACCACTTGAATCAAATGCATAGCTATAAGTAGTTACCATTTCATTACTACTATCAACAGATTTATACAACTGTCCTTTAAAATTATAAAAGGCTGTGAGTGAGGAACTGCCTGTAGCTTCAGTATTGGCAAGTGTTTTTAATTGGGAATAGCTATAGTTAGGCGTAACGGTGCATTCAAATCCATCTGATGTCGATCCATCTGCTTCATAACTCATCAACGTAACCTGCGTTACCTTTGTCTTTTTATACAATTGTTGTTGCACCATATTCTGAGCAGGCAATAGAATATCCCGGTAGTAATATTGCGAATAAGACTGTTTTGTAAAAAATACAGTCATTACCAGGATAATAAGATTTTTGACAAAGAATGTTGGAAGATGCCTCATAGCTGGCAAAATTATTATTTTTATCAAAATTTACGCTATTACTGTGTATGTGCAAGATTGTTAAAAAAATCCGCACAGCGTGATCATAGCTATATAAAGCTAAAGAACTATTTACTGAATAAAATTATTGTATGCAGGCATCAGGTGATACTTTTCTTAGATTGGTAAATATTATGAATGATTTAAGGGAAAAGTGTCCCTGGGATAAAAAGCAAACCATTCATACGCTTCGGTCCCTAACTATTGAAGAAACATACGAACTGGCTGATGCCATTACTGACAGTAATTGGAAAGATATTAAGGAAGAATTAGGGGATGTATTGCTGCATATTGTTTTTTATGCCAAAATAGGTGATGAACAAAATAAGTTTTCCCTGGATGATGTTATTAATGGCGTTTGTGAAAAACTTATTGCCCGTCATCCGCATATTTATGGAGATGTTACCGTGAATGATGAAGAAGATGTGAAGCGGAACTGGGAAAAACTCAAATTAAAAGAAGGCAAAAAATCGGTGTTAAGCGGCGTACCACGTTCATTGCCGGCAACGGTAAAGGCTATGCGCCTGCAGGAAAAAGCGAAACAGGTTGGGTTTGAATGGGACAATAAAACACAGGTATGGGATAAAGTAAAGGAGGAAATGGAGGAACTGCAGGATGCTGTTGCAGAGAATGACATTAACCATATTGAAGAAGAATACGGAGATCTTATTTTTTCATTGATCAACTACGCACGATTTTTGCAGATTGATGCCGAAAACGCGCTGGAACGTACAAATAAAAAATTCATCAGCCGGTTTACACAAATGGAAACTGCTGCTGTTTCGCAAGGTAAAAACCTTGCAGAAATGAGTCTCGAAGAAATGGACGGCATCTGGAATGAGATAAAACGTCAAAACAAATCGATTTGAAAAAGTTCTGGAGAGATATCTTGTATAATAATGGATACCTTTTGATTGGTGCAGCCTGGCTTTTCACCCTCTCTTTTATTTTTGGTAATTACTGGTCGTATACTTCTTCACCCAGAGGCGTAAAAAAATCGATGGAGAAATATATCTGGCACAACGAAAAAGATTTTGATGGATTTTTAAAAGATACTGCGCTGCTTAACCGGCTTTTGAACAAAGAAGAAACCGAAACCGAAATTCAGCTAATAACGGACAAGGACTATAAAGTTTTTTTATATGAAGAAAAGGCCGAAGGTCAATTTGATCTATTGTTCTGGAATACGCAGTCTATTTTACCTGATGAAGACTTAGTAAACAAAGATCACTCGGGATATATTATTTCATTGGCAAATGGTCAATACGAAGCCATTAGAAAAAAGATAACCGCCGGAAATAAAAACCTGGTTGCACTATATCTTTTACCAATACGAAGACAATATGTGCTGGAGAGTGAATACCTGCATAATGGTTTTGTAAACCAGCCAAACCTTGAATCGAATTATACATTGGTTTTCAGTGCCACAGATTTTCCTATTCATAGTTCAAATGGCGCTACGCTTTTTTATCTGCAACCGAAATCTTTTATCAATATAGGCACCAACGATTGGGTTACCTTAATACTACGGATACTGGGTGCACTGTTAACACTTTTCTTTTTGCACAATGTGGCGGTTGCCATTTCAAAAACGTTGGGGGCAGTAGCTGGCGTTTCATTTATGATTGTGCTGCTCATTGGGTTAAGAACGCTTAGTTATTATTATCCTATACCTGCTAATCTCCGGCAGTTTGAATTATTTGACCCTGGCATATATGGCTCCAGTTTTATTTCCCCTTCGCTTGGTGATCTTCTGATCAATAGCCTTATTTTCTTTTGGCTGGTAATTTTTGCACGGGTACAGATCTATAAAAGAGCGCTCAGCCTTACTGTATACAATATTTTCTGGAAAAGAGTACTACTGATTGTGCTATCATTGGTGCTGCTTATCACTACATTTATTTGCGGGCATGTTATCCGTAGTCTCGTTGCTGATTCGCAGATCTCGTTTGATGTTACTAATTTTTTTACATTAAATGCGTACAGCGTTTTTGGCTTTATTGTTTTGTGCTGCGTTTCGTTGAGTTATTTTATTTTTTCACAGAGCATTTTAAAAATGATTACTGCTTTAGTAAAAAGAGCATATTACCTGCAGATAGTGTTTATTGCCTTTCTTGGTTTATTGATATTGAGCGTAAGAATGAATAGTCCATATATTATGTTTGAGCTATTGATGTTGGTATGGCTGGTGTTCTATGTATACCTCATGAACAAGATTGAGTTGAATGTAATAGGACATAATTTTTTGGTAGGAAATGCATTGTTCTGGTTGTTTATTTTTTCTGTATCAATTTCAGCAATTATAATATTTCAAAACAGATCGAGAGAAATTGAATTAAGAAAGCGTACGGCTGAAAAATTAATTATACAAACAGATCCTTCGAGTGAGCGGCTGCTTAATATATCTATTCAAAGTTTCAGTAATAATTTCTTCCTCAATAATCTCGGCAGGATAAATGATCCACTCAACGGACCGAGATTTAAGGATAGCCTTGTCAATGCAAACTTCACTCCATACCTGAATAAATACGATACTGAATTATTTTTTTACACTGTACACGAGCAGTCGCTGGGAAGTAACCGTATGAGTTATGATGAAATAAACAGTATATACTCTGTACAGGGAAAGAATACAAAAATTCCCGGCTTACGATATTACGAAACCGCCTTCGACAGATTCAGCTACGTATACCTGAAAGATATTAAAGACAGTGCGAACAATACAAAGGCTCATTTTTTTATGCTGGCCAAGCCAAAGCGCTATCGCAGTGAGGCTTTATATCCTGAACTCTTTAAACAGGCTGAAGATTATTCATTTGAATATGCTCCCGATTATGCGTACGCTATTTATGATAGCACCAACCTCCAGGTATATGTAAATGATTATAGCTTTCCTACTTCCATCAATGAAAAAGATATTCCTAAGCAGGAATTTTATGAAAGAAATGTAAACGGATACAGTGAGCTCTGGTATAAGTCAGGGAATAAACTAGTAATCATCACAAGGCGGAGCAACTTTATCATGGAAGCGATCGCCCTTTTCTCTTATTTATTTGTTGCTTTTCTTTTGCTGGTAGCATTATTCCAGGTGGCAAGTATAATTATTCTCTCCGGTTTCAGGGTGCGTTCCTTGCGTGAAATAACAGAGTTCAATATCAGGTCGCAGATATATGGTACCGTTATATTTGTGAGTGTATTTTCATTTATTGTGGTAGGAGGTGCCACGATAGTTTTCTTTACAGCTTCATACAATAAAAACAATCGCGATAAACTAAGTAAATCAATACAGGATATTTCAAAAGAATTAAAAAACAAAGTGAGTGATATGCGGATGAAAGATGACGTGGTGCAAGTATATGACTCAGCTTATAGCAAAACATTGAAGCAACAGATAACCGATCTTGCTCAATTGCATAATGCAGATGTAAATCTCTATAATTCTGATGGCTCTTTACAAATTTCATCGCAGCCATTTGTATATAACAAAGGCGTGTTAAGCCGTATGATGGAACCGCGTGCCTTTTACAACCTGCAAAGACTCAAAAAAATTCAATACGTACAGGAAGAGAGTTACGGCAAGATGAAATACCTGAGTATATACGTGCCCGTGTTAAGTGATAATCAAAAAACTGTTGCCTACCTGAATATTCCATACTTCAATTCGCAAAGCCGCTTGAAACAGGAAATAGCCAGCTTTCTTGTTACCATTATCAATTTAAACGCATTTATCTTTTTATTATCTGGCATCATTGCATTGTTTTTAACCAACAGGATAACCGGTTCGTTTACACTCATCAGTGCTATGATGAAAGATGTAAATCTTGGAAAACATAATGCAGAAATTGTGTGGACCAAAAAAGATGAGATTGGCGGACTCGTAAAAGAATATAACAAAATGGTGCAGAAGCTTGAAGAAAGTGCTGTTGCATTGGCCAAAACAGAAAGAGAAGGCGCTTGGCGCGAAATGGCAAGGCAGGTTGCGCATGAAATTAAAAATCCGCTCACGCCTATGAAGTTGAGCATTCAGTACCTGCAGAAAGCCATTCATAACAATGCACCCAACGTAAAAGAGTTATCGGCTAATGTAGCGCAAACATTGATAGAACAGATTGATCACTTATCACGTATATCATCAGAATTTTCACAATTTGCTAATATAGGCAACGCAAAGAATGAAGTATTTGACCTCAATAATCTTATGAACTCACTGGTATACCTGCACGATGTACAGGAACAGGTAACGATTACATGGAACCCCAATGAAGAGCCCATCATTATTTTTGCAGATAAAACACAGATCAACCGGCTATTTACCAACTTACTTCAAAATGCTATAGAAGCAATACCTGAAGATGAAAAGGGATTGATAACTGTAGCGGAGGAAAAAAATTCTCACAGCGTTATTATCAGCGTTACAGATAATGGTACAGGTATCCCGTATTCGGCTCGTAAAAATATTTTTACTCCGAACTTTACTACAAAAACTTCGGGCACTGGTCTTGGCCTCGCTATGTGCAAGAACATTGTTGAGCAATCACGTGGAAGCCTTTGGTTTAATACTGAGGAAGGGAAAGGCAGTACCTTTTTTGTAGAGTTGCCATTGTATGAAAATGGAACAGAAGCTTAGTTTGTATTGCAGATAATTATCTCAATTTCATATTTACCGGATCCCACTCAATAATTTTCTTTGAAAAATAACTATCGTTGCTTGCAAGGCAGGGAGCTGCTGCACGAAAGCCGAAAGTTGGATCTTCAAATACGGTTCCACTTGTTCTGATGGCATCAAAAAAATGAGTGAAGTGCAATACGTGTTCATCTTCGCCTTGCGGGGCCACATATTTCACGGGCTCTTTTACAGGTTGTTGTTTATCCTGGGCAGAATATCTTTTATCATATGCTGCCATCAGGTTTTCCTGCATTTGTTTGGGATAGGTAGTCAATGCATCCCATCCTCCAATACCAGGAGCCTTAGGCAATATATCATGTGTAATGCTTACACCATCATTCAACTCCATTACACCTTCATCGCCAATAAACCGGATAGTAGAAGTTTCGCCTTTGCCACTACAGAAATTCACCCGCAGGGTAAGCTGAAAAGCAGGATGCTCTTTGGTGGCAGGATATTCCATTATTGCAGTCATTACATCCGGCACATCCCTCCCATCTTTCCAATAACTTGTTTGTCCTGATGCAAAAATTCTTTCGGGACCTTTTGAACCCGTGATCATATGTATTTCAGTAAGCAGGTGTACAAAAAGATCACCAGCTACACCTGTTCCGAATGCTTTGTAATTACGCCACCAAAAAAACTTCTTTTGATCAAAAGGTTCTTTAGGCATACCTGCGATATACCTGTCCCAGTCAACTGTTTGGGTAGATATATCCGTGGGCATGGTATACTCCCATGCGCCTAAAGCGCTGTGCCTGTCGTAAGAAGCTTCAATACAATTCAGGTTTCCAATTTCTCCTGCAGCATACAATGCCCTCGCCTTTTGATATACTGAACCACTAATACCCTGGCTTCCAACTTCCATTACTCTTTTTGTTTGTTGGTGCGTTGTTATCACAGGTAAGCCTTCACTTATTTTCTGCACCATCGGCTTTTCGCAATACACGTGTTTGCCTTTGCTCATAGCGTCTATCGCTATACGTGAGTGCCAGTGATCGCCCGTAGCAATAACTACTGCATCAATATCTTTTCGTTCCAGCAATTCCCTGTAATCCTGCGTTGTGCTTACGTTATTACCATACTTTTCTTTCACCCGTTGCAGTCTTCCCTTATATAAATCGCAGGCTGCTACCAACTCAATGCCGGCTACTTTAAGCGCAGTATCAATATCATTGTTACCCATAATTCCCATTCCTATTCCTGCAATCCTCAGTTTGTCGTTTGCACTGATTCTTTTCTGCAAAGGAAGCGTGTATGTTTTTATTGCCTCCTTTGTTGCAAATGCAGGGAGCGATCCTGCTGTTAATGCCAGCCCTGTACTGCTGAGCTGGTGCAGAAATTTTCTACGGGAAGATGATGCCATAAAAGGGAATTTTTACAAAATGTATAGTGTAATAAAATGATCAGTTGAATAAGCAAGAGCATTAAGACAATAGTTTTATACCCGTGCCGGTAAAAATAATTTTCTTCTGCTTATACAAATTTCCTGTTGTCATTTTGAATGTTTTCTTACTCATGGAAAAGAAAGCATAGATCGCATCGGGATCAGACTTATCGTTATAAGGCAGATACCCATCATTATCCTGTAACAATTGCAACACTTTTGAGGTTTCGTCATTTACTTTCTCGTACCCTGGTTTTCCTGCAACAACGTCTATTTTATTATCCGGACTAATGTGTTTTATAAATCCCCGAAACCTGTCTCCCGGTTGTATGTCCCTAAAAACTTCATTAAAATGAATGATCCCTGTGTGCATATTATTAATAATTACCACATAGCCAATGTCACTTCTGCGGTATACTACTAAATCTACCAGGTCCATTTCTTTTACAGTGAGCGTGGTATTACTAAGAAACTGTTCAATTTTTTCGGAGGCGGCTACCCTGCCGGTTTGCTCATCAATAAATATTCTTACCAGGTATTTCTCATCTACATACATCCGCGATCTTTGTTTTGATTTAGGAATGAAAATATCTTTCATTAATCCCCAATCCATAAAAGCACCCTGGTTGGTAACAGCTACTACTTTCAACATCACTATATCACCTACAACTCCAAATGGTTGTTGGGTAGTTGCAATCAATCTTCCTTCCGAATCATGATATACAAACACCTTTAACTCATCTCCAGCCTTTGTATTTTCAGGTAAAAATCTTTTAGGCAATAATAAGCCTTCCGCACCATCATCTAAATATGCACCAATTTCAACAATCCGTGCAACCGTAAGAGTATTATATACACCAACTTTAACCATATTACCATTAATTGCAGTAATAGATAAAGGTAATAATTATGAAGAATGTTCTTATACTTTATATGGCTTGTTTATTTTGTATTGTTAGCTGCTCCGTGGGTATTCAATTCTTTTAATTGGTCCCGGTATTTTGAGGGCAGGAGCATACGCTGTAATATGTTTTCTATATTTAAATGACGACACACTTTATATAATAAAATCAAAGGCCTTAAGATTACGGAAGATTGTAAGCTCAATAAATTAATTACCTGGGGAGGTGTTAATACACTTTGTACCTGCAACAAAATATAGTACCTGAAACTACCGAGATGTGTGCGATATTGTTTATATAAGTCAACAGAATATTGACTTTTCTCAAGGTTATGTGTTAGTTGTCTTTCATGCATGATCAGCCAGCTTTTATAATCTACAGGCAACTGTGGTATTCCCATGCCGGTGCCTACTTCGTAAAAAACACGTAATACTTCTTCTTTCTCTTCATCCGTAAGCGTTCGCTCCAGTAGCTCAAACGATGCCACAGAATAATAAATCAACATGAACAATACCTCCCTGTAAGCCCAATCCGGAATAGCATGTCCACGGGCATTTTCCACATTTGTATGAATAGATTTCATTCTTGCAATAGCGGCTAAAGCTTTTTCCTTTTCAGAAAAAATAATATGCCTGGCATAACTAACGGTTGAGAATAATCGCCCGATTGGATCAGCAGGAAGTTTACCGGTAAAATACAGCCATTCAACCGCCTTGTTAAGAGAAAATTGGGCAGCAGCTCCTGCAAAAATAAAAAGTACAGTATCGGCTCTTCCCCATATTTTTCTTACAATAGAATCTTTTTGTACAAAATACTGCATGGCTGTTTTTATACGATTGAAGTAATTGCTTTTTTATGCATACTGCTGTTGTCTACCTGCTCCAGCAGCCTTATTTTTTTATAACATATTGTAAGCGGAATAATACCAATGATTCCAAATGAACAATCAATGAGACGCCAGAAGATGGGAATTTCTCTTATATATCCTGCAATAAATGCCAAAGGAAAAATCATAATACACGCTATACAACCAAATTGTACTACCCATATATTTTTTACAGGATCTATTAACGGTCCTAAAAAAACAACAGCAATCACAATATGTGCAAATGCGAGCCAATCATAGCCATACGCTATAAAGGGATAATTTTTATTAGTATTTCGTACAGCCTCGTAACATATTACCAACCATTTATAAAGTATGCCGTTGCTTTTAGGCCACCACGATAATGCCCACGCCAATTCAGTTTCTACTGCAAATGCTGTAACGCCACTTATAAGTAATGCTATAATAAAAAATATCAACCATCTCCTGATATTTTTTCTAAGTACGATTTCGTTTTTCATAAACTACAGTTTTAAAAGTACTTTGAAATACAAAGTAAATATAAATTCACTGCGCTTCCAAACATATTTAAAGGTTTTCGATTAAGTGTTTTATCAGTACGCTGTTTTGTAGAATTTATTACCCGAAAAATGTACCAAAATGGATAAAAAAACATGATCCTGAGCAGGATTAGTTTATAGCTTTTTCTGGCATCTTTTTTTTATTGTTATCTATGCAGTTAATCCTATTCAGGTTTAGATGCTTATTTCTAAATGAAAAAACATTATTATGAAAACAAATGAAAAAAATGTGGAAGTGTTGAATGATCTTATTCAAATAAACAACGACAGGATTGCGGGTTATGAAAAAGCTGCAAAAGAAACTGAATTTGTTGATGCTGATTTAAGATCAATCTTTAATAGCCTTGCATCTGAAAGCCGGACTTATGCCAATGAATTAAGCAGGTATGTTAACGAGTCTGGAGGAAAGCCAACAGACAGCACCACAGTTAGTGGTAAAATTTATCGTGCCTGGATGGATGTTAAGGCAACTTTTTCAGGTAAAGACAGAAAATCAATTTTGGAAGCCTGCGAATATGGAGAAGATGCAGCACAAAAAGCTTATAAGCAAGCGCTGGAATCAGATTCTGACAACAGGCTATCAACAGATGTAAGCCATGTGATATCGGAACAAAAAGCTAAGCTAAAAAAATCACATGACCGCATAAAATTGTTGCGAGACGCTCAGCACGCTTAAACATCACCATTATTATGCAGATAGTGCCAGAGATGTTCTGGCACTATCCTTTTAAAAAATTAAATTAAGAATATATGTTACGCAATGCCACCACTTCAGATATGAAAACCCTTATCCTGAGTCTTAATAAACTTTTGGAAAACGGTTATACAACAGACTTTAAAGTAACTGAAGAAAACTTGCTTCAATCTTTAGAAACAGAGGAGAAATATCGCCCGGATCAGATTAATGTTGTTGATTTTTACAGGTTTGAAGGTGCAAGTGACCCTGCAGATAATTCTATACTCTACGCTATTGAAACTTTGGATGGCACAAAAGGTACATTAGTAGATGCGTATGGACCTTATGCAGATGACAATGTGGAAATTTTTATGCAGGAAGTAGATAACATTCATAAAAAAAATGCAGGAGAAGTTACCCCTGAGATGATCGAAGAAAAAAGCTAAGTATGATGAATTATGATAAAACACATCGCCCCCTTGTGATTTTTGCAGATGATGATGAAGATCTATTACAGCTTGTGAAAATGAAGTTGTCAGCAGAAGGATTAGATGTAAAATTATGTTTGAACGGAGAAAAAATCCTTCCAATGATCAGGAGCGAAAAACCTGATGTAGTATTATTAGATATAACCATGAACGGAAATGATGGCAGGTATATTTGCAAAGCCCTGAAAGCCGATTCAGAAACTTCTTCTATACCCGTCATACTTATTTCTGCTAATGATAATTTACCGCAAATTGCTTTGTTGTATGGTGCTGATGCTTATGTACCTAAGCCCTTCAATGCCTTTACAATAAAGCAAAAGATTGAAAGTTTAATTGCTGCTTAAAAGCATTGATTGCTATTTTTCTGATGAAACCCATACCACGGCTTCTTCCAGTTGATCTTTTGAAAAACCTTTAAACTCTCCAGGCATTACTATACTGAAAATATTGGTAAATGTTTTTATTCCATCTGAGTCGCTTAATATAGCAGCCCTGTTCCAGGATCCAAAATTTTTTAACCCAAGCAATGCGTCCTGCCACCATGCACCCGCTGTAAAATTACTCAGGTCGGTATCAATCACCATCAGGTAATTAAGCTTTCCTGTTCTGTCAACCAAAGCTTTTACTTCAGGTAAAACCAGTGTTTCAAAATCATCACTTGTAACATTATTCAGTGCCTGAAATCCAATCATATTATCAGGCGTATTCTCAATCTTTACAATCATAATATTCAGTTTAGGGTTATACTTGAAAACACTATGCCAAAATGTGAATAGTCAATAGTGAATCAATGTTGTTTCCTTAAGCTGTCCTTTTACTTTTGATGGAAAATGTCGTGCCTACGGCACTCCATATCTTCTGGCATTATATTTACCAATATGTCGCTCCTAAGGAGCTTATTCGCCGTGCTCAGTAATGCTTCACATATGGTTTAAAAAACTGGTCTGTCAGCATTAAAGGAACAGTCAAGTCTCGTAGAGGCGATATTTTGGAGGATATAAGCAAAATAAAATGGGAAAGTGCAGTAGGCACGATATTTTCGGAATGCCTGGAAAGAATCTTAGATATCATAAGCCCTCATTGCCCACCGGATGATGCATTTATTTTTCTTAAGGAAACGACATTGAATAGTGAATAGTCAATAGTGAAGTGTGCAATTTTAACTATTGCCATTTATTCATTTCGCTCATTTAGCTATTGACTATTCACCATTCACTATTCACTCCCGGATTTGCCTTTTCAGTGCCAAGGCTGTACATTTGCGATCAATTAAAACTTTTAACCTAAAAACAAAGGCATGGCAGAAAAAATAAAAGTAGCCAACCCGGTGGTAGAACTGGATGGCGATGAAATGACAAGGATCATCTGGAAATTTATTAAGGATAAACTGATCCTGCCTTATCTTGATATCGATATTAAATATTTTGATCTTGGAATAGAATACCGTGACAAAACAGATGATCAGGTGACGATTGATTCAGCTAATGCCATTAAGCAATATGGTGTAGGTATAAAATGCGCCACTATTACGCCCGATGAAGCGAGAGTAAAAGAATTTAATTTGAAACAGATGTGGAAAAGCCCGAACGGCACAATCCGCAATATTTTAGATGGAACCGTTTTTCGCGAGCCAATCGTTATGCAAAATGTTCCACGCCTGGTAACCAACTGGACAGCTCCCATTATTGTGGGTCGTCATGCTTTTGGCGATCAATACAGAGCTACTGATACTGTAATAAAGGGTAAAGGAAAATTAACCATGACTTTTACCCCGGAAGGTGGTGGTGCACCACAAACTTTTGAGGTATTCAACTTTAAAGGCGATGGTGTTGCAATGACAATGTATAATACAGATGAAAGCATCAAAGGTTTTGCAAGAAGCTGTTTCAATATGGCATTAAGCAAAAAATGGCCTTTATATCTTTCTACAAAAAATACCATCCTGAAAAAATACGACGGAAGATTTAAAGATATTTTCCAGGATATATTTGAAACAGAATTCAAAACACAATTTGATGCTGCAGGTATTGTATACGAACATCGCCTGATAGACGATATGGTGGCGAGTGCTTTAAAGTGGAACGGTAATTTTGTTTGGGCATGTAAAAACTATGATGGCGACGTACAAAGCGATACTGTTGCGCAAGGTTTTGGTTCATTAGGTTTGATGACTTCTGTATTAGTAACACCAGACGGTAAAACACTGGAAGCAGAAGCAGCACACGGAACCGTAACACGTCACTACCGCGATCACCAGGCTGGTAAACCTACTTCTACTAATCCTATCGCTTCTATTTTTGCATGGACAAGAGGTTTGGCATTTCGTGGTAAATTAGATGGCAACCAGGCTTTGATTGATTTCAGTGAAGCATTAGAGGCCGTTTGTATTGAAACAGTGGAAAGCGGCAAAATGACTAAGGACCTGGCAGTGTGTATTCATGGCAACAAGGTAAAACATGGAGAACATTATTTGTATACCGAAGAATTCCTTGAAGCTATTAATGAAAACCTGGTAGCGAAGCTGAAGAAATAAAAAACTATTAATTCCATAAATGAGAATGCATTGCCGGTATATGGCGATGCATTTTTTATGTCAGCAATCGCTTTGCGGATAAATCTTTGAAACTCAACGATTGCATATAGAATAATACTTATACATCTGTTAATTCGCGCTATTAGGCTATTCCAACGCAATCGGTTAAGCGAAAATGGTTAATTTTGCCCGCCCCCAATGTATAGTATTACTAAAAACAATGTGTGTTATATATGGCTGATATTTTTGAAAG
Source organism: Agriterribacter sp. (assembly GCA_047600465.1). Taxonomy (GTDB): domain Bacteria; phylum Bacteroidota; class Bacteroidia; order Chitinophagales; family Chitinophagaceae; genus Agriterribacter. Next base: position 450,244 of record JASGKU010000001.1, on the reverse strand, counting down.
ACTGGTAAAAAATTATGGGCCTTTAGGCCAACATCGTGAACGTGCACATGGCTATTTTGCGTTTCCCAAACTAGAAGGAGAAATTGGAAGTCACATGAAATTCAGGGGAAAAGAAATGATTGTGTGGAGCCTCAATAATTATCTCGGCTTAGCCAATCACCCTGAAGTACGCAAAACCGATGGAGAAGCTGCTGCTGCATATGGACTCGCTTTACCTATGGGTGCACGTATGATGAGCGGCAACAGCAATCTGCATGAACAATTAGAAAGCGAGCTGGCAGCCTTTGAACAAAAGGAAGATTCCATTTTATTGAACTACGGCTACCAGGGAATGGTAAGCATTATAGATGTGTTGTGCAGTCGCCATGATGTAATTGTATACGATGCCGAAAGCCATGCCTGCATTATTGATGGCGTTCGTTTACATGCAGGTCAGCGTTTTGTATATAAGCATAACGACATGGTTGATTTTGAAAAGCAACTACAAAGAGCAACTGCCTTGGTTGAAAAACAAAACGTTGGTGGCATATTGGTAATTACAGAAGGCGTATTTGGTATGGCTGGCGACCAGGGGAAATTGAAAGAGATAACTGCTTTAAAAAACAAATATCAGTTTAGATTATTAGTAGATGATGCACATGGTTTTGGCACATTGGGCAAAACAGGTGCAGGCGCCGGTGAAGAACAAGGTGTACAAAATGAAATCGATCTTTACTTTTCCACTTTCGCTAAATCGATGGCATCGATAGGTGCTTTTGTTGCAGGAGATAAAACCATTATTGATTATATCCGTTATAATATCCGCAGCCAGATTTTTGCGAAGAGCTTACCCATGCCTTTGGTATTAGGTAATTTAAAACGACTTGATTTATTAAGATCTAATCCATCGTTTAAAGAACGCTTATGGAAAAACGCACTGGCTTTGCAAAATGGTTTAAAAGCCAAAGGATTTGATATTGGTAAAACAGATACTGTTGTTACGCCGGTATATATGAAGGGCGGAGTAGAAGAAGCTACAGCTATGGTAATGGATCTGCGTGAAAACTATGGTATATTCTGTTCTATTGTAGTGTACCCCGTTATTCCAAAAGGACATATTATTTACAGGCTCATTCCTACTGCCAGCCATTCGCAGGCAGACATTGAAAAAACGCTTACAGCATTTGAAGAAACCAAGAAAAAATTAGACGCGGGAAATTATAAGGTAACTGAAATTCCTGCGATGGCAGATATGTAACGAAGGGTCTATGGTTTGAGGTTTATGGTTTTGAACTATAAACCTCAAACTACAAACAATAAACTTGATTAAACACCTTCTAATCCGTATTGTTTTAATACATCAGCCGGTACACCTTCCCAAACATTAGGCATATTTCCAACATAGCCCAGATCATTTATTCCCATTTCGGTAGTAAAAAATCCTGTGGCCGTAAGATCGCGCATGCGATTGAAAAAAGCAACCCCCTGTTCCATACCAGGTTTTGCATCCAACGGGTAGGCAATATCATTCACTATTTCCAATTGCTGCTCTGAGGTGGCGTCTTTAAATGGATTGTTATACCTGTTAAGACATTGCACATCAAGCCATCGCAAGCCACCACGCATGGGCACTTTATGCTCGGGTATATCCTTCACTATAAATTCAATAAATTCTGGCACTTTGGCATCAGATGCACTACCGGATTTTTCATCTTTAGGGATAATAATATCTGCCAGAATGGTGATTGTTGCCATTTCATCTTCAGTAAAGAATTTCTCACTCATCAAGCGTTTGTTCCGCTCCAATTCAAACGCCTGCCTGCCGTCTTCTTTTGTGCCAGCAGCAGCAGTTTCTTTAACATCAGCTTTCTTTTTATCATCTGGCTTGCAGGCATCTAATAAAACGCCGGTTGATACGGCGGTCAGTCCTAATGCTTTCAGTGAATCTCTTCTGTTCATAGTATTGAGATTTAGAAATCGTTAAACATTCATTTTCTTTCTTTGTTCAAGTATATACTCCGCTGTGCGCCACGACAAAGCGAGTATCGTCCATGTGGCATTCTTATCACCTTGTTGTACAAAGGGCGCAGCGTCTACCACAAAAAGATTTTTGCATTCGTGCGCCTGGCACCATTTGTTGAGCGCTGATTTTTTAGGATCATCTCCCATACGAATGGTTCCCACTTCATGAATAATTCTTCCGGGCGCTTCCAATCCCCAATTGTCTTCAGGACCGTGCTTGGATGTAACAATAGCACCCATTTCATGCATGATGGAAGCAAAAGTATCCTGCATATGCTTCGCCTGTTTTATTTCTTCATTAGCCCAGGTATAATTAAAACGTAACACAGGGATACCAAATTTATCTACCACGTTTGGATCTATCTCACAGTAATTTTCTTTTCGCGCTATAGCAGTTCCTCTACCGGCCATGCCTACCCTCGTTCCATAAAAACGACGGAAATCATCTTTGAGTGATACTCCAAAACCACCGGCTTTTTTAGGTTTTCCATCTCTGCCAGGTACCAGTCCATTCATTTTATGCATTCCTCCACCAAAACCATACCCTGGCATTCCCATACCCCCGCCATATTCAATATGATAGCCACGGGGGAAATCCAGTTTTTTATTGTCTTCCATCCATGGTGAATAGATATGTACACTACCCGTGCCGTCTTCATTATAGCGTTTGCGATCCATTAATTGGGGAAGAAAGCCCGACATGCTGGCGCCGGTTGAATCATGAATATATTTTCCTACAACATTGCTGTTATTGGCTAACCCGTTAGGATGTGCCGCAGATTTAGAATTGAGCAGAATACGTGCCGATTCACATGCACTGGCGCCAAGCACTACTATTTTAGCATTTACCTGGTATTCCTGCATGTCTTCTCTGTTCACGTAAGAAACACCTGTAGCCAATCCGTTTTTATCCGTAAGAATTTCTCTTACCATGGCATCCGTAATCACTTCGAGGTTGCCTGTTTTTATTGCCGGAATTACGAGGCAGGATGAAGCGGAAAAATCGCCATACACTTTGCAACTGCGACCACATTGACCGCAATAAAAACAAGGCTTGCGATCCTGGTTGCCGGGCAACGGTTGTGTAATAACCGAACCCCTGCCTGCTATAACTTTTACACCGGCTTTACCCGCAGCCTTCTTAATAAAGAGCTCTGTAAGGCGAGGTTTGGGTGGCGGCATAAAAATACCGTCCGGCTCATTGGGTAAACCTTCCACGGTACCATAAATACCAATCAGCCTGTCTACTTTATCGTAATAGGGTTTTACTTCATCGTAGGTAATGGGCCAATTATCGGTTAATCCATCTTTACATTGAAAATCATCCGGACCCATTCTTAAAGAAATCCTTCCCCAGTGGTTGGTTTTTCCGCCCAGCATTCTCGACCTGAACCAATCGAACTGGGTTCCATCTTTTCTTGTATATGGCTCACCGTCTATTTCCCAGCCGCCATATGCAGCGTCAAAGTCACCAAAAGCACGAACAGTAGACGCACCTCTCCTTGGCGATTGCCAGGGCCATTTAAACTGGTGTGAATCTTTTGCAGGATCAAAGAAAGGACCTGCTTCCAACATTAAAACTTTTATACCCGATTGTGCCAGAAAATGCGCCGCCATACCACCTCCCGCTCCGGAGCCAACTACTACAACGTCATATACAGTGGAAGACTTTTTGATTTGAATTTTTCCCATATAGTATTGAATAAAATGTGCAACCGTGTTTACAATATAGAGCGGCAATCAAGTTATTGATACTTATATAGAATACAAAAAAAATTATAATAAAAGATTTCAATATTTTTAAAGAAGTCTTTATCTACATGAATAAATCACCTATTAAAATGAAAACACGCTACTAATGTACGCTCTTAGCATTCTCTCTGTCATCTGTACTTTATTAATAGCCTTTAATTTCATTTATTTTCTAATTTACCACAAACAGAAAATAAGCAAATCTGTATTTATCTGGTTAGAAATATGGACAATGGCGGTAACACCTTTAGGTTTTATCCTGGAATCGGATGTAGGGAGAATAAACGAATGCTGCATGGACAGTGCTGTCTTTTCGCCTTGGAACAGAATGGGCATATATACGTTGATTTTTTTATGTGCTGTGGCTTATTTCTTATCTACATTCAAAAAACACTTACTCGCGCCTTTGCCAGAAGTAATATTGAATGTAATGCTCATCACAGGACTGGTTATTAATATTCTGGTGTGCATTCACCTTGATAAAGTACTCCTGGGAAAGCTAATGTGGGTATTTGGAGATGTACCTATTATTATGTTGCTGCTAATGCGTTTACAAGAGCGCCAAAAATTATTAAGCGATTACATTGCGACAAATCATTTAGTAGCGAATAATATATTAGGCAGATGTTGCGCCTATATATTGCGTCTATCACCTGTAATAAAATACCCGGTACTAACCATATTATTATTACCTGTGCTGGTATTATTTTCCGCGCTGCTATTTCTGTTTGGTCAAAAAGCCAGACTCCTTGATCAGGGCATTTACCGATACATATAAGCATGGCTTTTCTCAGTTAGATTACATGTGCGACAATGTTGAATGTGGCGCTCATTTTTTATGTTCTGTTGGTGCCAATGGGCATAGAAGAATTGTGAGGCCAATTCGGTATGGAGAACGGAATGGCGGGAAAATAATCTGCAACCGTCAGTTGCTGGTATCAAACGCATTTGAAGAATTACTTGCTGAAAAATTTCCTAAGCTTCACCGTGTGATAAGACGAAAATATAACAGGGTAGGAAACTTCATTCATCGCTATTATGGCATATTCAATATTAAGCTGGTATCAGATATTGTTTATATTCTTATGAAACCTGCCGAATGGATATTTCTTTTAACGCTTTATAGCTTTGATAACAAACCCGAAAACAAGATTGCAAAACAATATTTAAAGTCAATACACAGGAAAATGATTGAAGAGGAGATAAAAGTTAGTAGTGATAAATTTTAGATATTGATTGCCGCATCCATTAATCAGTAATACTTTTTTTCGTCAGTTTTTTGTGAACGCTCACTATTTGCATCAAAGCTGCAGAACCATACCATGGGTGTAATTCCATAATAAGTGTGCCGGCTTTAATGGCAGGATCTGTTTCGGTAAGTTTTTTGGCTTCCTCAACAGTGGCTACGTTAAAAATAAAAATACCACGTAATGGTTGATCATCCATAAAAGGACCGGCTACTACCAGCTTGCCCTCATCTGCTAATCTCGTTATATTTTTCAGATGCGCCATCTGCAGCTCAGACCGTGCAGCGGAATCTTTTAATTTAGTGGGGCTGATTTTAAAAATGCCATTACGTATTGTTTCATGCCATATTCATCAGCACCTAATTTTTTGGCGAGCACAGAATCAAACTGGTTTGATTGACTATAGGAATAATTAAGTGTGCAGGCGCATATACCTACCAGCAACGCGTATATGGTAATTCTCATACATTTTATTTTTAAGATAAAAACTTATATACAAAAATTACCACTAATTAAAGAGATATAAAAATTATCAGGCAAGTTCTTTTTTTACATCCATCATTTTGGTAAGCTTTTCCAATTGCCTTGTAAAGCTTTCCATCATCCAGTCTTCGTAGTGTACCAGTTTTGCAACGGCTGCTGCTTTTTCATATTCCATCATTTCACCTAATCCAAAATAAGCCTCGGCTTTGTTTACTGCTATCCAGAATTTTTGTTCTGTAATGATATTCTCCTGCTCTTCACTAATGCTTGTTTTTGTATCTGTAGCCTGTTGCTCCATCTTTTCAATTTTTTCTGTATCCTGTTCACACAACGCTACTACATCACGACGGATGCGGTTAGCCCAGATAAGGTCGGCCATTTTTTCATCGCGATTGGGCAGTAGTGATGTAGTAGACCGCAGGTGCAACAGGTAAGCCAGGTTGATGCCATTATGCCTGTTATGTAACAAATAATACCCACGTTGGTACAAAAGTATGGCTTTGTCCAGGTGCTCATCACCCTGCCCTTCTTCATACAAGTGCTTTTCAATAGAACCGGCCAAAGCAACCGTTTCCGGATCGTTGGTTCTGGCCAAATCAATTTTCTCCAGTAATGCAAGCGCATCTTTTAAAGAGGTAATATAATCAGGTTGTTTTACCTGGTAGGTAGTTAGCGCAAGCCGCTGTACCAGGTAGGTATTGTTTGAGCCAATATGATTGGGATCGTTATCGTTGTTGGATATGCGCAATGCTGTTTCAAATAATGTTTTTGCAGCACCAAATTCTTTTTTCTTTAAAGCTTCTTCACCTTGTTTTACAAGGATAGATAATGACTGATCGCCATTAGCAGTATCGCCCCCTGCATCTGTTTGAGCAGTTAACGCATCTCCTATCTGTGCAACTACTTTTTTCGCCTTCGATCTGAGTGAAGGCGGAATCAATCCTTCAATGAAAGTATATACAGGACTGTCGGGAGCCTGTGTAGTGATGACAGCATCGATTGTTTCACCTAACAATTTCTGAAACCGCAATACTTCAAAGTAATCAATACTATCACCCAGGTGAGTGTATTTATTGATGACGATATGGTTTACATCAAATGGATAACCTAATAATTCCTCAGACATAATAATGGTAGTGCGTGGTTTTAACGCATGCCTGATGCCTAATTCGTAAAACGCATTCACATTTGATGTAGAGAGATCCGCTATTACTATATCAGCCGAAAGCAATTGCTGATACATCATCAAATCGATTGAGCCGGAATGCCTTATCTCATCAGCCCTCACACAGATCATATTCTTTCCTTCTACTACGGGCTTTATAAGCGCCTGGTAAGATTTATCCAGGTTAAGCTTTCTACCTGTTGCCAGGTCGGTTTTAATACCAAATCCCATTACTACAAAACATCTTTTTTGTGCATCTGCCATATTGCATCATTTTTTTAGAACATTCTAATACCTAAAACCATTGTGTATGTATGATGTTACCATTACCCATGTGCAGGTATGGAGGTGAGCATGTTGGATTGCGGGGGGATTAATGCGATATTGGTGAGAGTTTTATTGGACCATGGTGTTATATCAATTGGTCTACACTTTTTTTTAGCTTTTCCAGGTCGGCTTCGGTGCAGTCAATATAATTATATATTGCCATCATGGGCGGCATATTATCATCGTTTATAAAGTTAATGGTTTTAATAATATTTTTCTTGGTTCGCAGCTCCATAACTTTGGCACATTGAAATTCATCCCAGCAAACATCAGATGTTATATACTCCGGTGTAAGCACGCATACAACGCATTTTGCGTGCTGTATAGCCTCAGAAATTTTTTTAAGCCATAACCCGCCACTGGGTATGCTTGTTCTATCATAAAAAATGTTCAGGTCTTTTCTTTTTTCAAGAAACGCATTTACAAAAGCCTTTACTTCATCCTGTTGTTTATGAGAATAGCTGATAAAATAGTCATACATGCTATCACTTACCACGCCCGGTTGTGGCTTGGGTTCAGAAGATGGGGCAGTAAAAGCCGGGTAAGGTTCAGCAGCCGGGGCTCTGGGTATTTTAACAGGCTGCCTGGTAACATAATCTTCGGTTACGCCTGTAGTATTATCTGATAGTTTGGGAGATCCTGCTTCTGAAAAAAATTGTTTTGTAAAAGAAGGATTTTCATATCGCTCAAAAACGGATAATGCAATGTCAGCCTTTTCCTGGCTATGCAACACAAATTTTATACATCGCAATGGCAAGCCATTTCCTAACCAAAATGCAGCGCTATCTAAAAGAGCAGGCAACATTTTTTCAAGCGGTATTCTCTGGTATCCGGTAGCCAGTATGGGCATCGCCACCTCATCATTATCATCATCAAAAGCAAAAGTATTAATACACCTGAAAATATTACCTACCACAGATTGTGGCTCGGCAGATTGTTGCTGTGGTTCAAAACAAAGTATTCTTTTAAAATTAAAAAGCTGTTGTTGTTCGTTTGAAAGGGTTTGGGAGATCCAGCAGCCCAGTTGCGGTACCAGGTCTGTTTTTTTATTGGCTGCGAGCTCTTTCATAGAGAGACCTCTTTCTTTTAAGGCAAGAAAAAGAGAACCCTTCAATGGAGTATAATCGTTGGGAAAAGCAGAAACCACAAGTATATCCACCGCATGTTCGGCAGGAATAGCTGAAAGATCGCCCAGTAATAATTGTATAACAGCGTTGCCGTTTGATCGCGGAATATTTATTTGAGCGAGCAATTCCATGTATCTGAAAGTAGAAATTTAATAAGCATGCTATCTATAACAGCGTTACCTAACCGAAGTTACCTGCATTGATTCATATAATTTCAACTGGCCATCCCATATTTTATAATTGCTGAAATTTTCTTCTACAAATTTTCTTCCATTTTTTCCGTACTGATCTCTTAGTACTTTACTAAGTATCAATTTTTCAAGGCAGGCGGCAAGTTCATCCGCACTTCCTTTTTTAAAAAGTTCTCCGTTTATTAAAGGCGACACAGCGTCTCTGCAACCGGGGATGTCAGGGGCAACTACCGGAATCTCCATAGCTGCGGCTTCTATTAAAACATTTCCAAAACCTTCCCGGAAGGAAGACAGTGCCAATATATCCATTGCTGCATACAAAGGAGTTACATCAGCCACTTTACCAACGTAAAAAACACGTTTATCATGATGCAGTTGATGCATAGCCGACGCTGAAAATGAATTCTCTTCCAGCACAGGGCCCGCCAGCAACATTCTGATATAATGATACTGCTCTGCCAGTTTATTAAACGCATCAAACAAAATATCAACTCCTTTATCGCGGGATAATCTTCCTACAAATCCAATAACAATATGTTGTCTTTCCAGTCCAAGTTTTTGTTTTAACGCCTCTGCCTGTGCAAGCACAGCAGGCGTTCTTGAAAACACATCCAGGTCTATTCCATTACAACTACCTTTTTCAATCACTATCCCTTTTCCCTTTTTTAAAATGCCTCTTTGTTCTGCATGCATTTGAAGTGAAGGGCTCACTACTATTACAGATTTCGCAATGTTGCAGGATATTTTTTCAGTTAATGTAATTATCCAACGTACAAAACCAACCTTGGTATCAGACAATAATCCATGCAGTGTAAAAATTCTGTTGCGGCATCCCACAAACCAGCAGGCCAGCATAATCAAAAAGCCTGATTTAGGATTGCCTGCATTTACTATGTCGGGCTTTTCTCTTTTAAGAATGCCAATGATTTTTAAAAGCTGGAATAGATCTGTAAAAGGAGAAATTTTTTTAGTGAATGGTATTGTTATCAGTTGAGCTCCTTCTTTTTTGGCTAACATACTTATCTCCTCACCCGAACCGCTTATAATGATCACTTCATATCCGTGTTTCACTAAAAAAACAACCTGCCCTTTCAAAAAATTAGCACAAAACGAACTTGAAACTCCTAATACTATCTTTGGCATATATTTAAAAATAAGCGTTCAGCTCTATACATTAAAATTTATTCAACAAGGCATAAAAGATTATTTTAGCGGATACCTGTTATAACAGTAAATTTTATACACATACATCTTGCAAACAATACTGCATATTTTTCTTGGTCTTCTATATGTACTTGTAGGTTGTTTTGTTTTTATATCAATCAACCGGCGTAAACAAATGCCCATCCACACGCGATGGCTTATTGCGGCTTTTGTTGCAAAAATACTGGCAGGGTTAGCTTATGGATATATTTATCAGCATTATTATATTGTAAGCGATAGCTGGACGTATTATAAGGAATCACTTACGGATTACCATGATCTCTTACATAATCCTGCTGCTTTTTTTCAAACAAACGGGAAATTCAACCACCTTACAGATTTCTTTTCAACGGCTGATAATGCTTTTTGGAATAATGCCGGTGAAAATATGCTGATAAAACTCCTTGGGATCTGTAATATTTTTTCTGCGGGAAATTATTATGTTGACAGCATCATGCTAAACTGTATTTCTTTTGCTGGTTTCTACTATATCTATATCACTGCCATTTATTATTTACGTGGTAATAATCTTGCACTCTTTATTACTATCTTTTTTTTGCCGTCGAGTTTGTTTTGGAATAGTGGTGTAGATAAAGAAATACTGATTGTTGCATTTGCAGCTTGCCTGATATACTCAGTACATAAATGTATGAGTGATAAAATAAAGATCGGCAGGATGATTGCTTTGCTGGCAGGGTTTGCAGGCATTTTGATTATGCGTAATGTAAATGCATTTCTTTTTTTACCAGCTATCGCCGCATGGTGGTGTGCAGAAAAACATTCAAAAAGACCATACCTGCCTTTTATTGTTATGTATGCCGCCTGCTTTGCTATATTTTTTCTTACCACATTCACCAGGTTTAACCTTCCGCTCAAATTAGCAGAAAAGCAACACCAGTTTATTGCACTCGAAGCAAATACAAGATTAGATCTTACTGCGTTACAACCAACCCTTACAAGTTACTTACAGGTATTGCCGCAGGCAATTAATCATACAATACTCCGTCCATACCCCAATGAAATTACTACTCCTTTTCATCTGCTTGCGTTAGCTGAAAATATTTTAATACTTGTGATAATAGTATGGGCTTTGTTAGCAGGCAAACAGGTAACGAGTATTTTCAATCAGCCCTTTTCTCTTTTTTTACTCGCACTTGCCATTAGTGGAATATTACTGATTGGTTACACGGTTCCTTTTACAGGAGCTATTATAAGGTATAAAGCTTTGTACATTGTGTTTTTTCTGTTGCCCTTTGCGTGCCATGTTAACATGCGGAAAACAAAATTCCGGAAAAAGAGTTGAGATAAATTACCTACAATTACAATGTTAGTTTTTTAGCGGGACGACAATATTTTTTTAAGATCATATTTATTCAAAAAAAGCGATAGTTTCGTACACCTTGTTACTTCCCCATTACCACATTATTTATTATTAAAACTTAATTATTTATATGGAATCACTACGATTTAATGCTATCAATCATCTTTCAGGTCTAGGAAAAGAAATTATAGTGGAAGGATCAGATAAGATAACCAAAATTTTCGGCGAGAATGTGTTTACACTGAAAACTGCCCGTGAATATTTGAGCGACGAAGCGTACAAAAGCCTGGCAGCCTCTATTAAAAGTGGTAAAAAAGTTGACCGGAACATGGGTAACCAGATCGGTGCCGGTTTAAGAAGTTGGGCTGAAGGAAAAGGTGTTACACACTTTACACATTGGTTTCAGCCATTAACCGGAACTGCTGCCGAAAAGCATGACTCTTTCTTTACTTTAAAAAGTGATGGCACTCCCATTGAAGAATTTGACGGAGCAGCGCTGATTCAGCAAGAGCCGGATGCATCTTCTTTCCCTTCAGGCGGTTTACGAGCTACTTTTGAAGCAAGAGGTTATACCGCATGGGATCCTACCTCCCCCGTATTTATCATGAACATCGGCGAAGCCAATACGCTTTGCATACCTACCATTTTTGTTTCTTATACCGGCGAATCGCTGGATACCAAAACGCCGCTGTTAAGATCTATTGAAGCACTTAATAAAGCTGCGGTGGATGTGTGTCATTATTTTGACAAAAACGTTGGCCGTGTTATTGCAACATTGGGTTGGGAACAGGAGTATTTTGTAATTGATGCTGGCTTAGCTAACGCACGCCCTGACCTGGTAATGACTGGTCGTACCGTATTTGGTCATTCACCTGCTAAAGGTCAGCAGTTGGAAGATCATTACTTTGGAGCTATTCCTGAAAGAGTATATGCTTTCATGAGAGATTTTGAAGAAGAATCTTACCGACTGGGTATTCCTTTAAGAACAAGACATAACGAAGTGGCGCCCGCACAGTTTGAGTGCGCTCCTATATATGAAGAAGCAAACCTTGCGGTTGACCACAATATGCTGCTGATGGATGTGATGGCCCGTGTTGCAAGAAAACACAACCTTGCTACACTGATGCACGAAAAACCATTTGCAGGCATTAATGGTAGTGGCAAACATAACAACTGGAGTTTATCTACCGATACAGGTGTAAATCTTCTGGCTCCGGGCAAAACGCCAAAGACAAACCTCATGTTCCTCACCTTCTTCGTAAATGTAATTAAAGCGGTTGATGATTATGCTGATCTGCTCCGCGCTTCTATTGCATCTGCGGGTAATGATCACCGTTTGGGTGCCAACGAAGCGCCGCCTGCTATCATTTCTGTATTCACAGGTAAATACCTGAGCGAAGTATTAAGCGAAATCAAAACAAGAGTAGGTGATAAATTCTCAGAGCAGGATGAAATTTTGTTGAAACTGGATATCCATAAAAATATTCCTGAACTATTGCTCGACAATACCGATCGTAACCGTACTTCTCCATTTGCTTTCACCGGTAATAAATTTGAATTCCGTGCTGTTGGCTCTACAGCAAACTGTGGTATTCCAATGACGACTTTGAACGCTATTATGGCAAGTACTTTAAACACATTTAAGAAGGAAGTAGACAGCCTGATTGAAAAAGGAGAGAAAAAGGAAATAGCCATTATGCATGTGATACGCCAGTATATCACCAGCTCAGAAAAAGTATTGTTTGAAGGCGATGGTTATAGCGACGAATGGCATCATGAAGCAGAAAGACGCGGTTTACCTAATGTAAGAACTACACCGCTTGCATTAGATGCAATGGTTACTGAAAAAGCAAAAAGTCTGTTTGAAGAATTGGGCATCTATAACCATTCAGAACTGGAAGCACGTCACGAGATAGAACTGGAAAAATACATTAAGAAAGTACAGATTGAAAGCCGCATTATGGGCGAACTTTGTACAAGTCACATTTTGCCAAGTTCAGTAAAGTATCAAAACATTCTTATCAACAATATCAAAGGTCTTAAAGAACTGGGATTACCTGAATCTTCTTACGCTAATCAATTGCAGATACTGCAAAAAATTTCAGAGCATATAAGCAAAGTAGCAGAAGGTGTTGAAAAAATGATTGAAGCAAGAAAAATAGTTAACAAGATTGATAGCACACGCACCAAAGCCATCGCTTACCAAAGCCAGGTGAAAGATGCGTTCTTCGATGAAATCCGCTATCATGTTGATAAGTTGGAATTGTTGGTAGATGATCAATACTGGTTGCTGCCAAAATACCGTGAAATGTTGTTCCTGAGATAATCGATTCGTTCAAAAGACCTATAAGGTTTGCCGTTCGGCCTTGCAGCGCTGCAAACCTTATAGGTCTCTTTGCTTTTAATATTTTTTTGATAATCATTTTTAAAACCTGCCTCAACGGGCAGATTTTACTTTTGAACTCATTTGCAAATTCATTGTAAAAATCATCAGGCGTTTCAAATATTTCTGCAACTTTGCCGTTGAAAAGCGGGGTATGTATAATTGATTTATTAAATTGATTGTCAGCTATCCGTTAAGCAAAAAAGTATGCTACTTTTCTTCTATAAAACTTTAGCTTATCCCGAACTTAGGTTTATTATTTAAAAAATAGAAATGCTGACCAACCGCATTTTTACTTTATATGAAAAAGTTTATAGTCCAAATCCTTTTTAAAAAGCTTGTTGAAGAAACTATATGATTCACGTTTCGGAGATTATTCACAAAGCCTGGGAAGGATATGATTCTTCCCGAAAAATTGCCAACATAGAAGATATCAGTATACTGGTATCCACTAACAGCGTTTTAAAAATTACCTTTTCCGACGAAGATTTTGTGATTGCCAAAGTGTCCAGCTTTGGTAAATATGAATTTTTTAAAGAAGATCACCGCATCATCCATTCGTTGTCGAACAATTTGTTGTACCCTTTTGAAAACCTGATTGGCAAATCGTTGCTCAAAAATAACCGGGTATACACTTATCATTATAAAAAGGGAAAAACTGATATGTGGGTGGTATTTTACAATCCCACACGGGTAATGCAGCGGTTACCGGCACGGTTAGAAGAACATCATATAAAAAGTCTTGGTCGGCAGTTTGGAAAATTTCACCTGGCCTGCAGCCGCATCCGCAATGTGTTGCCTAAATCGTCCAAGACCCTTCGTACTGATGTCATTACCATACAGGAGCAGTTAGAAACAAACGAAAAAAAATTTGGCAGCCGTGTACATGCTGATATGCTCCGCTATCACTGCGATCTTTTTCTAAAAAACAGGCTGAAATGCAATGCAGGATCTTTTGAAACCATTCCTGTTTTTATTGATTGGAACATTGGCAATTTTTCGGTGATTAACAAGCAGGAGCTTTTTAGCCGCTGGGATTATGACTGGTTCAGAATAAGCAGCCGCATGATGGATTTTTATTTTTTCAGCCGCGTGGTAAGCGATGCGGGCGATCGGCCTGTTTTTAGTTATGTGATCGACACGATGATGGAAGACCGGTTTCTATTGTTTTTAACCGAGTATCATAAAATAAATCCTCTCACAGCTGACGAAATACGCTTTATGCGCGAAGCTTACCGTTTTTTTATTCTCAATTATGTAGTAAAAGACGGCGATTATTTTTTTGCACCAGAATATGCAAAAAAACTAAAAGCAGAGGCCTTCGATATTTATCTACCCAGCGTTGACCGCGATTTTGATCCGGAAAAAATCATCAAAGCACTAAAACTTAAATAAATTTTCAAGTTTTTTTACCATTTCCTCTGCAAACAGTGCTCAGGCAAAAAAATAAAAAAAAGTTTGTTTTATTATTATGTGTTATTTCGCATACCTGCTGGTTAAATGCGGGTTATGCAAGATGGAAATACAGGATTTTAAATCTGTTCTCAAAGATTACCAGGTTATTTTTTTCGATGCTTTTGGTGTATTACGTACTTATAAAGGTTTGATGCCAGGCATAAAAGAAACTTTTAACTGGCTGGAGGCCCAGGGAAAGGACTTTTATATTATTACCAATGACTCCAGCCGGAGCCCCGAACTATTGGTGGAAACTTACTCAAAAGCAGGGTTGATGCAGATGACACCCGACCGCATTATATCTTCCGGGATGCTGGCCAAAGAGTTTCTCGATCTGAAAGTAAAAACCGGGCTTGTAGCTTATCTCGGCACCGAAAACTCTGCCCACTACATCCAGCATCCGGGTTTGCAAACAGTACCGCTTTCGGAAATCAATGAAGAAAATATTGAAGATGTAACGGCGCTGGTATTGCTGGACGATGAGGGCTTCGACTGGTTTGAGGGACTAAACAAAGCTGTAAATCTGCTGCGCCGACGCACCATCCCCGCTATACTTGCCAATGCCGATGGAGCTTACCCGGTATCGGGCACCGAAATGAGTATCGCTATTGGCGGGCTGGGCTGGATGATAGAAAAATTGGTAGGAAAGAAACTGATCCGGTTTGGCAAACCCGATTCTCAGATATTTATGTTTGCGCTGGAAAAAGTGGTCCGGCAAAATCCGGCAATTACCAAAAGAGATATACTTATGGTGGGCGATACCCTGCAAACCGATATTGTAGGTGCCAATAAGTTTGGTCTCGATACAGTGCTGGTGCTTAGCGGTAACGTACTGCCTAAAGATGCCATTGGTGCCATTTCTTCCACAGGAATTTCCCCTACCTATATATGCAATTCTGCTGTGATTGAAGCTAATGTAGCCTATTAACAATTGCGCAACAACCGGTTAAAAATCAATTTTTTTCATTTTTATGAATAGTGCCAACGATACGGAAAATCAATGGATTACTACAAAAAAGCAAATACATTATATTATTTAAAATATATTTTATTTTGAACTAATTTTTGATTTTTTACATCAAAAAAGCAGAATTCTTATTTTTTCTTTATAAAAATTCTGTTTTTGTTGTTCATTGTCTGTAGATTTGTATGATTAAAGAATTTTTTTCTAAAACAACCAATTCATTTAACTATGTCACTGGCAAAACTTGAGTACATCTGGCTTGATGGCTATAAACCTACCCAAAGCCTCCGCAGCAAAACAAAGATTGAAAAAGACTTTAGCGGAAAGCTGGAGGATTTATCTAACTGGTCTTTTGACGGTTCATCTACAGAACAGGCTCCCGGCGGTTCTTCAGATTGCTTGCTGAAACCCGTTTTTGTTTGCCCCGACCCTCAACGTAAAAATGGTTACCTGGTAATGTGTGAAGTGCTGAATGCAGACGGTACTGCGCATGAATCAAATGGTCGTGCCTTGATTGAAGACGATGATAATGATTTCTGGTTTGGATTTGAGCAGGAATACTTTTTATGGAACCGCGCTACCAACAGACCTTTGGGTTTCCCTGAAGGAGGATTTCCTGGCCCTCAGGGTCCTTACTATTGTTCAGTAGGAGCAAGTAACGCTTTCGGTCGTAATATTATTGAAGAACATTTAGATGTATGCCTTGAAGCTGGTCTGAATGTAGAAGGTATTAATGCTGAAGTAGCTGCTGGTCAGTGGGAATTTCAAATTTTCTCAAAAGGTGCTAAAGATGCCGGAGACCAGATTTGGGTTGCCCGTTATTTACTGGAAAGAATAGGTGAAAAATATGATGTTGCTATAAACTGGCATTGCAAACCTTTGGGTGCGCTTGACTGGAATGGTAGCGGTATGCACGCTAATTTCTCTAACACTACCCTGCGTACAGCAAACAGCAAAGAGAAATTTGAAAAAATATGCGAAGCTTTCCGCCCTGTAGTAAAAGAGCATATTGCTGTTTATGGAGCCGATAACCATCTGCGTTTGACAGGTAAACACGAAACTGCGAGCATTCATGATTTCAGCTTCGGTGTTTCTGACCGTGGTGCTTCTATCCGTATTCCTGTAATGGTTCCTGCAAAAGGCTGGAGCGGTTACCTGGAAGATCGTCGCCCCAACTCAGCAGCAGATCCTTACAAAGTGGCTGCACGTATCATCAAAACTGTAAAGTCAGCAAAAGTTTAATTCTCCCTACCTCAAGAAATACATGCCTTGGCGTATTAATAAATGCGCCAGGGCTTTTTTTGTTGCTTATACCTAAGCAATTCAACTTGTTATTCCTCACACAATATATTGATTCGCTCAAATAAAAAATCCCCCACTTGCGCAGGGGATCGTCAACAAAACAGATAGCAGTGGCTACAACATAGTAAAAGTTTCAAGGAATTTTGTGGTGAAATTTCCTTTTCTAAAATCTTCATTGCGCATCAGTTGCTGATGAAACGGAATAGTTGTTTTTACTCCTTCCACCACGTACTCACTTAAAGCGCGGCTCATTGTATTTATGGCTTCTTCCCGTGTACGGGCAATAGCAATAATTTTTGCGATCATTGAATCATAATAAGGCGGAATAATATAACCCGCATAGGTATGCGAATCAATACGAACGCCATGCCCTCCCGGTTGGTGCAATACTGTGATTTTACCCGGAGAAGGACGAAAATCATTATAAGGATCTTCTGCATTAATGCGGCATTCAATAGCATGCATTTCAGGATAATAATTTCTACCTGAAATAGATTCACCCGATGCTATTTTTATCTGTTCTTTAATAAGATCAAAATTGGTAACCTCTTCTGTTACGCAATGCTCCACCTGGATACGCGTATTCATCTCCATAAAATAAAAATTCTTGTGTTTGTCCACAAGAAATTCTATCGTTCCCACGCTTTCATAATTAATGGCGGAAGCAGCTTTAACGGCAGCTTCTCCCATTTTTTCGCGAAGGTCATTCGTCATAAATGGCGAAGGAGATTCTTCTACCAGTTTCTGGTGTCTGCGCTGTATGGAGCAATCGCGTTCACTCATATGGCATACTTTGCCATATCTATCACCGGCAATTTGTATTTCAATATGGCGAGGCTCTTCTACAAACTTCTCCATATATACACCATCATTCTTAAACGATGCACCGGCTTCAGCTTTAGCAGTTGAATATGCCTTTTCCATTTCACTTTCTGCCCATACCACACGCATGCCCTTACCACCACCACCTGCAGTAGCTTTTAGTATAACAGGATACCCAATTTCTTTTGCCTGGCCTTTTGCTTCGTCTACACTTTCCAGTAACCCTTGTCCCCCAGGAACCACAGGTACACCCGCTTTGATCATCGTTTCTTTAGCGGTGATCTTATCACCCATCGCATTAATCATATCAGGCGTGGGGCCAATAAATTTAATACCGTGCTCCCCGCAAATCTGGGCAAATCTTGCATTCTCCGCTAAAAAACCATAACCGGGATGTATAGCATCCGCATTGGTAATTTCAGCCGCTGCCATCAGGTGGGGTATATTCAAATAAGAATCTGAGCTTTGAGGGCGGCCGATACATACGGCTTCGTCAGCAAATTTTACATGCAGGCTGTCTTTATCAGCAGTTGAATAAACAGCTACTGTTTTAATGCCCATTTCCCTGCATGTGCGGATAATGCGCAAGGCAATTTCACCACGATTTGCAATGAGTATTTTTTTGAACATGTAGTAAATTTGAAAATTCGGGAATTATGGTTCCACTAAGAACAGGGGTTGGTCGTACTCTACAGGGCTAGCATCTTCAACCAAAACTTTTACAATTTTCCCGCTTACTTCGCTTTCAATTTCATTAAAAAGCTTCATCGCTTCTATAATGCACACTACTTTTCCGGGCGCTACCTCATCTCCTATCTCAATTAATATAGGCTTATCAGGTGATGGGCGCCTGTAAAAAGTACCGATCATCGGGCTTTTTATGGTAATAAGATTGTCAGCTTTGGGTTCAGCAGATTTTGCTTTTTCCGGGGGTGCTTCTGCTGCATGAGTGGCAGGTGCAGATATTTGTGGTGCGTAAGTTGCTGCAGGCAGTGTGGAAGATACTACTTGTGTTATGTGATCTTCTTTCTGCTTTATGGTAATTTTAAATTCTTTCTCTTCTAAGGTTATTTCTCCGATATTGGACTTGTTGATAATTTTTATCAACTCCTGAATCTGTTTAAAATCCATGTGTGGCTTTGTTTAAGTTTTACCCGCAATTGATCAGAAACTGGCGGCTAAGATAGTAATTCAGGATAAATATACCCAAATCAGTTTTTTACTCTTTCTACATATTCACCAGACTTGGTGTTAATTCTTATCAACTCACCTTCGTTTACAAAAAGAGGTACCATAACTGTGGCACCTGTTTCAACTGTAGCTGCTTTTAATGTGCGGGTAGCCGTATCGCCTTTTACGCCAGGCTCACTGTAAGTAACTAATACCACAATTTTATCAGGTAGTTCTACACTCATTGGTTGTTCTGTTTCGGTGTTTATTAATACACCTACTTCCTGTCCATCTTTTAAAAATTGTGGAGCATCAATCAAATGCTCCTGGATTACGATCTGCTCAAAGGTTTCGTTATCCATGAAATTATAGCCGGAGTCATCTTTATATAAAAACTGGAAAGCTTTCTTTTCTACTCTCACCGGAAAAATATTATCGCCGGAGTTCCAGGTTTTTTCAATACTGCGGTTGTTATCTACCCCCTTCAACTTAGCCCATACTTTTGCAGCGGCCCTGGCGGTTTTGTTTTCGCCAAATTCAACTACACTGTAAAGACTTCCATCTAATTTCAGGATCATACCCCTCGATATATCTGCTGTATTTGCCATAAATGCAATTTTAAAAAGTGGCGCAAAGATAAGCGGATTTTGTATTTCACCACCAATTAAACAACATCTCCACATATTTTATATATACCGCAACAAGGGAATGTCATTTAAATAATTTTCGGGTATTTTTGCTACCATGGAGCAAACCATCATCAACGATACTTTATCCGAAGAAAAGCTTTCGTTCGACCGCTTTCGGCAGGAAGTACTGAACGACTACCGGCTTGCCTGCGAAAGCAGGGAAGCGAGTTTATTGGGTAGAAAGGAAGTACTTACCGGTAAGGCTAAGTTTGGCATTTTTGGTGATGGCAAAGAAGTGCCACAGGTTGCACTTTGCAAATTTTTTAAGCCGGGAGATTTTTACGCAGGTTATTACCGCGATCAAACCATTGCTTTTGGTACAGGGGTAGCTACTATTGAAGATTTTTTTTCGCAACTATACGCAAACCCCGATGAAAATGATGAACCACATAGCGCCGGCAGGCAAATGAATGCACATTTTTCTTCGGCTTTTATGGATAAGAACGGCGAGTTTCTCGACCTCGTTCATCTTAAAAATTTTACCAATGGTATTGCACCCACTGCAGGTCAAATGCCAAGAGCGGTAGGGTTGGCATTTGCTTCAAAGGTTTTTAGAGAAGTAAAAGAATTGCAGCAATTCAAACATCTTTCTAACAATGGTAATGAAGTTTGCTTTTGCACCATCGGCGATGCATCTACTTCCGAAGGTCATTTTTGGGAAGCGGTAAACGCAGCCGCAGTATTACAGATTCCACTGGCCATTTTTATCTGGGATGATGGATTTGGTATTTCTGTTCCATCAGGTGAGCAAATAGTAAAGGGATCTATTTCAGAAGCGTTGAAAGGTTTCCAGATAAAAAACAATACCAATGGTATTGATATTTATAAAGTAAAATGCTGGGATTACGCCGGCATGTGCGAAACCTTTGAACAAGGCATTCAAAAAATAAGAGAAACACATATTCCGGCTGTTTTTCATGTAGAGGAAGTTACACAGCCACAAGGTCATTCAACTTCGGGTAGCCATGAGCGGTATAAAACGCAGGAAAGACTGGAATGGGAAAGAGAATGGGATTGCAATAAAAAAATGAAAGAGTGGATTCTTGCCAATGCGCTTGCAGATGAAGAGGAGTTGAATGCTATTGAAATAGAAGCCAAATCTTTTATAAAACAAAGCAGGGAAATTGCATGGAATAAATACAGTACTCCATTAAAAGAGCTGGTAGAAAAAACAGCCACATTACTTGAAACTGCTATTAATAATAACGAGGATACAACAGGTAGGTTAAAAACGGCGCTCAGAGCTTTGCGCAATAGCCGTGAACCGTTAAGAAAGGACATTTTAAAAGCGTTGGCTACCGGTTCCAATTTTAGCTCATTCAAACCTATACAGGAATATTATAACGAACTATATTTACAACAAAGTAGTTTATACCGTACTCATTTATACAATGAAGGAACAAAAAGCCTGGCAAATGTTCAACCTACTACGCTACAGTTTGATGAAAATGCCCCTTTTGTAAATGGATACCAGGTATTGAATAATTATTTTGATGAGCTGTTTGCACACAACCCTAAGGTATTGGCGTTTGGAGAAGATCTTGGATTGATTGGCGATGTAAACCAGGGGTTTTCGGGGCTGCAACAAAAACATGGCAGTGATAGAATTTTCGATACTGGTATTCGTGAACTTACGATAATGGGCCAGGGAATCGGCCTTGCCATGCGTGGATTAAGACCCATTGCTGAAATACAATACGTAGACTATGTGCTGTATGGATTAGAGCCATTGAGTGATGATGTAGCATGCCTTCATTATCGCACCAAAGGCAAACAAGGTTGCCCTATTATTGTACGCACCCGCGGGCATAGGCTCGAGGGAATATGGCACAGTGGTTCTCCTATGGCTGTTATTATTAATGCCCTCAGAGGATTTCATGTATGTGTACCCCGCAATATGGTGCAGGCAGCAGGTATGTATAATAGCTTACTTCAAACAAATGATCCCGCCATAGTAATAGAATGTTTGAATGCTTATCGCCAAAAAGAAAAGCTGCCTTCTAATCTATTAGATTACAGGGTAGCGTTGGGTGTTCCGGAAATTATTAAAGAAGGCAGTGATATTACCATCGTTTCTTATGGCGCTATGTTGCGCATTGTATATGAAGCAGCAATGGTACTGGAAGAATTAGGCATCCATTGCGAAGTAATAGACGTGCAAACACTATTGCCTTTTGATATACATCATTCTATATTAGACAGTCTGAAAAAAACCAACCGCATTATTTTTGCAGATGAAGATATGCCTGGAGGTACCGCAGCATATATGTTTAATAAAGTGATGGAAGAACAAGGTGGTTATCGCTGGCTGGATGTGGCTCCCCGCACAATAACCGCACAGGCAAGCCGTCCGGCTTATGGTTCAGACGGCGATTATTTTACCAAGCCTAATATGGAGGATATTATTAAGGCTGTTAGAGAAATGATGAGCGAATAAAGTGGTGAATGGTCAATAGTGAGAGGTGAAAAGTGAGATGGTAACAGACAAACCTATACCTGCAACTTGAAACCTGCAACCTGCAACTGAAATATTTTCCCGCCAAAAATTTACAAGTGAGCAAGCAAATAACAAAAGAAGAATTAAGATTTATAGAATTCTGGAAAGAACAAAGAGAAGGATCAAAAGCTAAATATTACCTGCTTTATACCATTGCCTGGGGATTTATGGTTTGCCTATTTTCTTTTTTTATAATCATATTCATGGGTGGTATCAGCATCATTCCTATACCACAGGATAATCAAAAAATAGCGGTAATAATTCTTATAGGATTGATAGCTGGTTTTGCCATAGCATTTACCGGCAGGAGGATTAATGAAAAAAAATATCAGCGTATTCTTCAAAAAGTAAGAGATCAATCAATCTAAGAACTTTGCTCTTAATTCAGGGGTTGGCACCATACAATGATCAGCTTTGCCAAACCAGCGGTAACGGTTTTTAGCAACCCAGTTATAAACGCCGTCGCGGATAAAACGGGGTACTATTATAAAAACATACAGCAAACTCCATAAGCCCCCCAATTTTCTAAATACCTTTAGCGCTCCTGTGCTCTTAGTATATATGTTGTCTTCTTCTACTAACACAAAAGAATTAAATACATTATCCGGAAGATTGAATTTTCGCAAAAGCTCCTGGCCTGTAGTTCCTTGCAGGGAAGCAAAATGGAATCTATTTTTTTTATCATTCCTGATAATATACTGTACGGTGTTATTGCAAAGGTTACACACACCGTCAAAAAGCAGCACAGATTTATCTGTTTGATTCACCTGGCAAAGGTACGATGGACAATTGAAGAGAAACCCGGTTATTTTACATCTATGGCAATAGCATATAAATACCATGCGGCATGCGGTAACCATTGTTCGGCCCATCTCCAGTCATAATCCTTACCGGTTTGTTTATACTGAAGATTAAAATCAATATCTTCTTCATCATCCAGGCCGGATGTTATTCCATTTACAATACCTCCCGGAGCATTGGTATATTCAAACGTACCAAAAAAACCATACGCTGGATTATTGTAGCCTTTACCCTGCATCATGCATGCATTAAACGGATTTAATCCTAATATCCAGTTAAGCTGATCTGTTGCAAAACTTTTAAGACTATCTGCAAATGCCGGATCACTTGTTTTAAAAAAATCAGCGCTCAATTTCATAGCTGCTGCCATAGAGCCCAAACGGGCATTTTCCCCCTGCCACCAGGGAGCAGCC
This sequence comes from Agriterribacter sp., assembly GCA_047600465.1. GTDB lineage: Bacteria > Bacteroidota > Bacteroidia > Chitinophagales > Chitinophagaceae > Agriterribacter. Next base: position 426,931 of record JASGKU010000001.1, on the reverse strand, counting down.
TCACTGCCATGCGGAAAAAAGAATGCTGTTTTTCTTTTACCGGATGTGTCCTGCGTTAACTGCCTGCTATAACCAAATGGATTGTTTATTTCATGCGTTACAAACAGCTCAAATTGTAAAGAGCGTTTAACCGTATTGATTATTAATTGCTGGGTGGCGGATGTTGCAAGCTTGTAATAATCCAGTAAACTTATTAAAGGCAAACCTGCATCAGAAGGATGAAAGAAAGGACGATCCTTATCATCAGCACGCCAGTAGTCTTTATATTTTGTCCATGTATTCAGGCGCTGCATCAACTGGCTGGCACGCATTTCAGCGTATTGCCTGTATTTGTCTTTTTGTGTGGTATTATATAAAGCCGAAGCCGCTACCAAAGCACAGTAGTCATCTACTATATTCTCTCGTTTGTCATTGGTCATTTCAACATTATGTTCCTTGAGAAAATCGAAAGCATTTTCTGCTGCTTTCAAATAAGCGCCATGACTATAACTGCCTGTTGAATCTAATGCAGCCGCAATAGCTAATGCAGCAATAGACATTCCCCCACCCGATCTGAAGCTCACCTGGTAAGTGCGCCAGTTATCATCATCGGTATTGCCACCAAAAGATTGATCTTTTGATTTTTTAATAGTATAGGCTTTGCTTTCTTTGCCAATCACCCTGTCTTTTGCAAGTTTGCCGGCACCCGGTGCAGAAACAGAACGATAAAATGAACCTCCCGGAACCTGCACTCTTACAAGATAATCGGCACCATACATGGCTTCATCTAACAACCTCCTGTTGTATTGCCTGAAATCTGTTCCACTTCTTTTTACAAGCAGCTCATACGATTTCAATAAGCTCCATACCGTTAATGAAACCTGTTGAGGATTGAAATAAGAAGAAAAGGAAAGATGAGAAAGATGTATTCCATAGTCACCCGTAGCATCATACCAACCACCATGCGCATCAATGGTATCGGCAGTTTTCCCAGCTAATGCAAGATGATGATCAGCTTCATCCAGCAAACCACTGCTTCTTTGTCCCTTGAAATAGTAAATCACATCTGAAAGTGTTGATTGCTCCAACACATTTTTATCAATAATAAATGGAAATGATTGTATTGTTTTTGCATTCTGTATAACCTGGATATGATATGTACCATCAACCGTATAAGAACTAAAATCGAGCTTCCAGAATAAGCGGTTCTTCCAATTGGCAACTTTACCGCTATACTGTGCCTTACCATTATATACCACTTTTCCGGTAGTATTATTTACCAACTGAAAGGTATTGATAGTAACAGGTTTGTCGCTCATAATAATGGCATGCTTGGCGCCATTATGCTCATATCCAATATGGTTGGTAAGTAGTTGTATATGTTGTGCCGACAGTAAGAATGGGGAAAAGAAGATAAGGACTGAAAAAATCAATTTAAATAGTAATAAGCGCATAACAATTGGTTTAGTATCCGGCAATGATATCTGACTAAGGTAATGAATTCCGTGAAAGCGTTTATCTTCGCGCTTTATAAAACATTATGCAAATTTTACAAACAGCAGAGAGAGTATCGCAAAAAGATGGCTCAGATAATTATGTATACCAGCGCTCCCTGCTCGCTTACCTGGAAGCCGCTAAAATAATTTCGGGCAAAGTGCTTGAAATAGGCACCGGCAGTGGCTATGGTGTTGAGATTATTGCACCTCATACAATAGAATTTGTTACCATTGATAAACATGCATCAGATATCATCCATTCTGAAGCTTTCAAAAAGCATAATGTTCGTTTTATTCAGTTGAATATTCCTCCTTTAACAGATATTCCTTCTGACAGTTTTGATTTCGTAATTACTTTCCAGGTAATTGAGCACATTCCAAAAGATCATGCATTTTTAAAAGAGATTTTCAGGGTACTTAAGCGTAATGGAAAACTGATTGTAACTACGCCCAATAAAAAAATGTCAATTACCCGCAATCCCTGGCATGTACGAGAATATACTGTTGAAGAATTAAAAAAATTGTTGGGCACTTATTTTCAGCAGGTAACTGCACTTGGCGTATTTGGAAATAATACGATCATGGACTATTATCAAAAAAACAAACAGTCTGTTGAAAAAATTACAAGGTTTGATATTTTCAATCTTCAATACAGACTTCCCAGGCAATTGTTGCAGATCCCGTACGATATTTTGAATCGTATGAACAGGAAAAAGTTACTGAAGCAAAATGAATCACTCACCACAGGTATTACCTATACCGATTATTTTGTTAAAGAAGCCGATGACCTTTGCTTTGATCTTTTCTATATAGCAGAGAAAAAATAATGCATTATTGCACAAAAAAAACCGCTCCTTACGAAGCGGTTAAAATTTAGAAGGGTCAGGACCATCCGGTATTTACCGTCCAAAATATTTGTTCACCGCTTCTACGCGGTTGTTTACATGCAGCTTTTCGTAAATGTGGTATACATGTTTGCGCACTGTTTCCTGGGCTATTCCAAGCTTTGTTGAAATTTCTTTATACAGCAATCCTTTTGCTAATAGTTCCAGTATCTCATGTTCACGATTTGAAAGTGTATCTAATACGCCACCTGTTGACAGTGTATTTTTTTCCTGGAAGGCAGCAACAACTTTTCTTGCTATCTGGCTGCTCATCGGCGCTCCACCTTCTGCCAGCTCCCGTATAGCTTCTAATAATTTAGCTGGCGCTGTTTTCTTTAAAATATATCCATTGGCACCGGCGGCTAATGCTTCAAATATTTTTTCATCTTCCTCATATACCGTACACATCATAAAAAGAATATCCGGAAATCTTGGTTTTAATTCTCTTACGCAATCAATACCACTCATTCCCCCCAGATTGATATCCATCAACACAACATTTGGCTTAACTTTAGGAATGCCCACAATAGCACTTTCTGCACTGATAAAAGAGCCACTGAACTGATAACCATCCGCCATCATGATAATTTGTTCTAATGCCTGCCGGATATCATTGTTATCCTCAACAATACAAACTGAAATATTACCCATTTACTGCAAAGCTAATTGTTATAAATAATAAAATGCTACCACAAACCGGGTACTAAACCAATGGGACATTCAATATAATCAACGTTCCATCATTGTTTAATACAATACACGATCCACCTATAACGTTCAGCCTTTCCTTCATATTTCTTAAACCATTGTTATAAATGTGTACTTCGTTTGAATTAAATCCAACCCCATTATCTTTTATAGAAATAGAAAAGAAATGATCAACCGAAAACTCAACACTTACTTCAGAAGCCTGTGAATGTTTTACAATATTGTGCAATGCCTCTTTTACAGAGAGCATTACGTTTCGCCTCACTTTTGCGCTTACTGCTGCATTGCCTATGCTTTCAGGTATAGTTAAACGGAGTGAAAAAGGCAATGGTTCAAAGTATTCAACAATCTGGTGGCGCAGATAAGCAACAAGATTGGGTAATGTATCGTTCCCCGAATTTAATGTCCAGATAATTTCATTCATCTTATCCATTAACACATTCGACGTGGTAGAAATTTTTTCAAGCTCTTTATTATTGGGTTGATTGATCTTTACTTTCGCTATCTCACTCAGCAAACGAATAGATGTTAAGCCAGAGCCGATATCATCATGTATTTCCTGCGATATACGTGTTCTTTCATTATCACGCGCATCAATAATAGCTTTGTATTTATCCAGTTCCTTCCTGTCGTTTTCCAGTTGCAATTGTTCTACAGCTCTAACTCTTTCTGCTTCCTGCATTCTTCTTCTATATCCCAAGCCCATTAAAAACAATATCATCTGCAGCATTACTCCTGTCATAAAAATCAATACAGAAATGCCACTATACCTCAGCAACAACTCATCATAACTGCTCCACCTGTCAACATATAAAGCAAGACAGGCGATACTGATAGAGAGCAATGACCCAATAGCAAGATACCTCGACTCTTTCTTTTTCTTTTTTATCATCAGGTAGATAGCGAGATAGGTTGAATACAGCAATGCAAAAACACGCATTACATCAAAAGCTGTATTAGCAGCATAATTATATTTATTGGTATAGGTTAATGGCAGATTAACGACAAGGAAAATTATCTGCAGATATATAAGCAACTGCACCTGCCTGTAAAATAACGGCAACCGTTGTTTTGCCTTTAAAAAAGAAACCATAAACGACAAAATGAGCATATGTCCAAGCAGTTGCAGGCCTTGGTATCGCAGATCGTAAAAAGAATAATACAATTGACCGAAGTAATATACATTCAACAATCTTAACCCAAAGTATAACATGAAGACGAATATCGCACCCATATAATAAAAATATTCAAGCAAAGGCTCTCTTATAACTAACCCGCATATATAGGCGAACATACTGAACATGATGCCCAGCATAAAAATAGTAACGGTAATGTACAAACGGCTTGGTTGCAGAATATGATGAAACGAAAAAAATGCATGTTCTGTTCCCTGGACAATTACCGGATCAAAAAGATACCAATTGTAAAAATTGATCCTTGCTTCAATATAAAATGTTTTGTATTGCCCGGGCGCAATATGTATTACGGAATAAGGAACTTTGTTAAACAACTCCGGCGAAAATTTTTCTATGTAATTATTCAACAATACTTTTTTGCCTGCACTATCTGCTTCATACATATTGTATCGCTGCGCTTTGCCGGCGTAAAAAAGAAAACTATCTGTAATACCGCTATTAAAAACAGAAAATTTAATATAATAATTTGCTTCAAGACGGTTTTGATCAAAAGGAGATTTTGTTAGCGGATGTGCAAACATGGAAACAGGCACATCATCAATGGTAAACTTTTCAGCGTAATCAATAAAATAAGAAAGCCTTTTGGGAACGGTATCGTAATGCTGAATTTTGCCGATGTCGATAAAATCGCTGTTTTGCGCATAGACAAAAATGCCGGTAAAACTGTATAGGAATGCTATTGTAAGCTTTCTAAACAATCAGTTTGTATTTTCAACAAACTTAACCATCCTTCAATAGATAAAAAAATACCAGATTTGGCTCAGGAAGGATTGTAAAGGAGATATTTTTCTGCGAAGAACTCCCGGTCGAATAAATCGGTCAGCTTCCAGGTATGCGGTCTCAAGCCACTTTCCTGTATTTCTTTGGTTAAATCACCTCCTTTTAAACAAATAAGACCATTCTTAAACGCTTCCATTTTTCGTTCTTTCTTTAAAAGAGGTTTGCCCCATTGCCACAGTTCTTTGAGCGGCGCTACAGCGCGACTAACCGCAAAATCAAATTTCCTGTTGGTGATCTGTTCAGCTCTTATATGCTGGGTACTAACATTGTGTAATTGTAATGCTGCTACCACTTCATTTACAATCTTCAGCTTTTTTCCAATGGAATCAACCAGGTGAAACTGTACTTCCGGAAAAATAATAGATAATGGGATACCTGGAAATCCGCCTCCTGTACCTATATCAATTATATCCAACCCATTCGTAAAATTAAAAACAGCAGCTATAGATAAGGAATGCAACACATGTCTTTCATACAAGGCGTCAATATCCTTACGGGAAATAACATTGATCTTTTCATTCCATTCTGTATACAATTGCTCAAGCAAAGAAAGTTGATTCAGTTGCGCTTCAGAAAAATCGGTAAAATAACGTGTAATTACTTCCAGTTTGTTCTTGGCTTCTTCCATAACGCCGGAGTAAAAATGAAATAATAAAGGAACATAAAAATATCAAACACAATGAACCATTTCCATAAGTCCATTTCGTTTAATTTATCCATTGCTTTGTACCACATAACCCCTTGAATAATTGCCCGCAGCGCATATATAACCAGGGCTAATTCCCAGCTAAAAAATAAGGCGCTGGCAATACATAATGGCAAGAACAAAAAGTGCGACAAAGAATACAAGCCTAACAAAAATTTATGCTTGCTCTTGTAATATTTTGATGTGGTAAAATGCCGTCTTTTTTGCTTCATCCATTCACTCCATGTAGTTTTGGGTTCAGATAAAGTAAAAGCATCCTGGTCAATTACCACTTCTGTATTGCTTTTGGTAGCGGAAGCATTGATAAACAAATCATCATCGCCACCCGGTAAATGATTGTGTGCAGAAAATCCTTTGCTGCGATAAAACAGATCTTTTTTATAGGCAAGGTTTCTACCCGTACCCATATACGGAATCCCCGCTAATGCATAAGAAAAATATTGCAGCGCCGTATGAAAAGTTTCAAACCTAATAATCTTATTAAGAATGCCTTTTCTTTTATAATATGCGCCATAACCTAATACTATTTCCGCGCCATGCTGAAAACGGGATACCATTTTCTGCATCCAGAATTCGCTTGCAGGTACACAATCAGCATCTGTTAATAAAATAACATCGTATTTAGCTGTTTTAATTCCCATAGAAAGTGGGAATTTTTTTCCTGAAATAAATTTAGCTTCCTGTTTTAATTCTAATGTTTGCAGTTGCGGGAAATCTTTTTGTAAAGCTTCAAGCAAATATTTTGTTTCGTCTATAGAGTTATCGTTTACTAATATCAATTCCTGCACATCTGAATATTCCTGCACTAACACTCCGGGAAGATTTTTAGCTAAATTTGCGGCTTCATCGCGGGCACATACTATAACAGAAACTGGTTGCTGGTGGTATAACCCTTGAGGACCAAGATTATAAAAAGCCACTCTTCTGAAAAAATAGAGATAGTATATTATCTGGATTAATGTGATGAGACAGAAAGCCCCGAAAATGATTAACCGCCAGTCCAATTTTTCAATCATGGCGGCGAAGGTAAGAAATAGGAAGATTTTTTATTATAGATTTATCGTATTGTGAAAATATATTGAGTATTATGGCAGCCCTACAATTTGAGTTACAGGAAACGGACAAGTTATCAAAAGCAAGAACAGGTAATATTATTACAGATCATGGCATTATCCCCACGCCTATATTTATGCCTGTTGGCACTGCGGGAAGTGTAAAAGCAGTGAGCCAGCAGCAGTTAAAACAGGAAATAGATGCGAAAATTATTTTAGGCAATACGTATCATTTATACCTGCGCCCGGGCACTGAAGTATTAGAAGCCGCAGGAGGGTTACACCAGTTTATGAACTGGCAGCGCCCCATACTTACCGATAGCGGTGGTTACCAGGTTTTTTCTTTATCGGGCACACGAAAAATTAATGAAGAAGGCGTAATGTTTCAAAGTCATATTGATGGCAGCCGGCATTTGTTCAGCCCGGAAGCAGTGATGGATATCCAGCGGAGCATTGGCGCAGATATTATAATGGCTTTTGATGAATGCCCGCCCTACCCCAGCGACTATATATATGCAGAGAAATCGATGCATCTTACCCATCGCTGGCTCGAAAGAAGTTTTAAGCGCATAGCAGAAACCGTGAGTAAGTATGGGTATACGCAAAACCTTTTCCCTATTGTACAGGGAGGCACCTATACTGATTTAAGAAAAGCTTCCTGCGAATATATCAGTTCGAAAGAAGCAACAGGTAACGCCATTGGAGGATTAAGTGTAGGTGAGCCCGAAGAAATGATGTACGATTTATGCGGCTTATGCTGCGATAACCTTCCTGCCCATAAACCACGCTACCTGATGGGCGTGGGAACACCCTGGAACCTGCTTGAATGCATTGCCCTGGGTATAGATATGTTTGACTGCGTGATGCCTACCCGCAATGGAAGAAACGCTATGTTGTTTACTTCTAAAGGAGTGATAAACATTGATAACAAAAAATGGGAAAAAGATTTTTCTCCTATTGATGATGGTATTGATTGTGATGTAAGTAATTATTACAGTAAGGCTTACCTGCGGCATCTTATAAAATCAAAAGAAATACTGGGGCTTACCATTGCCAGTATACATAACCTTGCTTTTTACCTGCATGTGGTTACAGAAGCAAGAAAACACATCAAGAATGGCGACTTTACCGGTTGGATGAAAGAAAGTGTGGTGCGTTATAAAGAAAGATTGTAGTGTTGATTATGTAGATCTCTGAAATGACATCACATCCTTTTTATAACTAACGCTTGTAAAAATAAATTGTTGATTGCCTCAAGCCGGCGGGCTTCGTATCCGAAACGCCACTGCTTTTTGCTTTGAGGAGACCTATCAGCGTTAAATCATTATTCAGCCGTTCCTTTACTCAGCGATGGTGCAAAGCTTACGCAAAAAAAGGTGGCTTATTCGGATACTGGTGTCAGCGCGAAGATGCATGCTTATTTCCGTGCTAATTGGCAAAAAGCATCACAATATATTCTTGCAAAGAAATCCGAGATATGATGTGACAAAACGCAAACTCTTGCGAATAATAACAGCAATAGAATGATATAAAAAACAATAATTGAAACCGACCGCATTACAGGAAGAAGCATTTCTCAATTTTCTTGAAGGAAATAAGGCATTGATTGTGAAGATTGCGGGCATCTATTGCTACAATCACATTGATCGACAGGATTTGATCCAGGATATCATTCTTCAATTATGGAAGGCGTTTCCAACATTCGATAAGGTACATGCAAGCACTACATGGACTTACAGGATTGCGTTGAATGTTTCTATCTCTCATTTAAGAAAAGCCACTACCCGCAAAAAAACGCAGAATGAATATGGGCAATACGCTGGTTTACTGCAATGGAATGAGCATGTGGTGGATGAAAGACTGGAACAATTGTATAACTATATCAACTTTCTAAAACCAGTTGAAAAAGCCATCATTATTCTTCACCTGGATGGTGTTAAAAATAAAGAGATCGCTGAGATTGTGGGTATCAGCGCTACCAATACATCGACCAGGCTCGATCGCATCAAAGAAAAAATAAGCAATCATTTAAAAAGCATAAAATAAATGCCATGAAATACGAGGAACTGATTGAAATATGGAATAGCTCAAGTACAGAATTACAAACTAAAACAGCCATTAATCAAAAGCTGGTAAAGGAAGTTGCTTTCAGGAAGATAAGATCCGGTTTATATGAAATCAAATGGACTTCTTATATAGAAATTGTAGTGGGCATAGTATGGTTTGCTTTTCTTCTACGCTTTATGATTGCTAATATAGAAGCGCCAAGGTTTTTGCTTTCAGCTCTTTTTTTACTTTGCATTTCTTTATACTCTCTTATTTTAAATGCATATAAACTTAAGCTGTTTTTTTCTATTGATTCAAAATTTTCGGTATTACAAACACAACAAAAGATACAGCGGCTTAGCTTTCTGGAGTTTATTGATGTATCTTCTTTGTATGTGATCATTCCCCTCTTCTCCGTTCCATTCGGGGTAGTAATAGCCAAACATTTTTTGAACGTTGACCTGTTTGAGCTGGGTATTTTTGGCAAGGGATTATTGTACTATACGCTTGGATCTTTTATAGTAGCTACCATCATTGTTTTTATACTAAGAAAATTCCGAAGCAACCGCTTAAAAGAGTCTATGGAATTTTTGCAGGAATTAAAAGAAGTGGAGCAATAATTAAAACCTATAGGGTTTGCAGCCCGTCCGAATGGATTCATATCCGGGCGGACGCTGCTCATCAATCCGGCAAACCCTATAGGTTTATTCAAAAATTTATCTTCCGTTAGCCCGAAGTACTGTAATTTCTTTTTTTACCTGGTCGTCATATGTTTTCTTAACAATATAATGCCATTGACGCTCGGGTACATCTACAAAAAATATATCGCCTAGTTTATGCGTTTTTACAGCATCCTGAAATTCCTTTGGCATCATTTCTTCACCAAAAAACCACCCGGTATCTCCTTTAGTAGTGTTGCCATCCATTGTGTACTGGTCAGACAGCTTTTCAAAAGATTCTCCTGCGGAAGCTTTTTGTACAATTATTTTTTTCAGGCTATCGATTTCCGCATTGGAAAGCGATCCACCATCCAGGAAAATATAATTAGCACGATAGTTTACTGATTCGGTTCCTTCTACCACCAGGTAAGTAACATACCCAACCGAAAAAACATCTCCTTTATTCTGCTTCAACAACCTTTTATCAATAAGTGAACTGTCTTTACCATACGTAAGATGCAAGAGGGTAGGCTTTAAAGGCGCGTTTGCATCAATAAATTTCTGCGCTTCTGCTGTTGTTTTAATTTTTTCAAATTGCTCTCTTACGGTTGCCTGAGCAAATATGGACGATGAAAACAGGAGCATTAACCAAACAAGACCATTTTTCATACTTCTATGTGTTTATAGGTGCATGATAAAAAATATTGACGTTAATTCTGTTTAAAAAAAGTTAAACAGAAGCTAATGAAGATACTATTTTTTATAGTACGAAAAACGGCCGCCATTGGTGTGGTGGGGCCTGTATTATTATTCAGAAATACCAATATCTTTGTAAAGCATTCACTAACATCTATTGCTACACTATTTTTGCTTTCCTTGTATTTGTTTCTAATTCCTGAAATCCTGGAGATGAATAATTAAAATTAATTACTGCATCAATAATTGTTGATGATAAAATTGGTATATGAAACAGATACTCACTTTCCTCTTTTTTTGCGGTATAAGCATTTTCACGCTGAAGGCACAGGTGGCTATTAAACCGGCAGTAGGGATTAATTTTTCAGATTTTTCCAAGGATCCGAATACCGGAAAATTCAAATCGCAGGTGGGCTACCAGTTTGGTGGTTCTGTTGCTATTGGGAAAAAGGTCTACCTGGAACCAGGAATATTTTGGGTAAAAAAAAGTACGCAGTATGTTACTGAAAATACCAACCAGGATGATATTAAATATGACATCAGTGGTATTCGTATTCCTGTAACTATAGGATTTAATTTAATCGGCAGTGAAAAATCACTTATTGGTTTGCGTGCATTTGGAGGAGCTTCTGCATTTATGCTTACCGACACCAAAAATCTTGATAAGGATGATTTAAAAACTGCTAACTGGGGAGTATTTGCAGGCGCAGGTCTTGACCTGGCAATTCTGTTTGTGGAAGCAAAATATGAGTGGTCGCTCACCAATATTCAGAAAGATATCAGCCAGGTTGATATAGGAAAATCCAGATCACTTTTTATAAATGCCGGGGTAAGAATTGCGCTGTAATTCTTACAAACATGAATATGGTACTGATGATGAGATACAAAAATCATCATACTGTTTTTGGACGATATTGTAATAGCATTAATCCCGATTCGTATTGTTTGGAATCATACAATTCAAAATCCAGTGGACCGGTTGATTCAAACAGAGGTCTGCCGCTGCCTAATACTAATGGACAGATACGCAAATGATATTCATCTATAAGATTGGCTTTCATAAATGCCTGGGATAACGATATACTGCCCCACAACACAATGTCTTTACCATCCTGTGTTTTTAAAGCACGCAATGCGCTTACTGCATCTGTTGATACTACCGTTGCAGCCGGCCAATTTCCCCACGCAGCATCTTTTATGGATGATGAAAAAACAATCTTTGGTATACTGTTTAGTTTATCTGCTATCACTTCCTGTTCGTTGGTAGCTGTGGGCCAAAAATCAACAAACAATTTATACGTGTTGGCGCCAAGCAGTATCGTATCAATAGTGTCCAGCCATTTCAACTGATCAAGATCTGAATATTTGTTGAGCGTGGTAGATTCAATAAAAGTAACACTGCCATTGGCATCTGCCGCATAGCCATCCATAGAAAGCCATTGCTGAAAGATAACACGTCGCATAGTTTTTTGTTTTTACAAACCTATATAACATGATTGGATTTGATGCTGTGTATACGCGTCAAATGAAGGGTGGATTGCGACAGGGTCAGCCTGTGGTTAGTGATAAGGGAAGAACGCTAACTGATTGATTTAATCATCTGTTCAATATATTTTCTACTTTTCATTTTTTTAATCTGCATTTCTCTTTTATAAGCTTCAGATTTTGTTTCAAAAATTTCTGTATATACTACCTTCCAGTCATTAGCTTTTTTTGTGGCTTTGCTACCTGAATTGTTATGACGGAAAATTCTGTCTGTAAGATTATGAGTGTGACCTATATAATATTGATCGAGGAATGGAGAATAAAGAATGTATACGGTGCAGTGCATCAACATAGGTTTAATGCAAAATAAAAAAAGGTTATCAAATTGCTGATAACCTCTTGTGGAGAATATCGGGGTCGAACCGACGACCTTCCCGATTCCATCGGGACGCTCTAGACAACTGAGCTGTTTACTTTTGAGAAATAAAAAAGCCACATCATTTGATGCAGCTTTACTCTTGTGGAGAATATCGGGGTCGAACCGACGACCTCTTGCATGCCATGCAAGCGCTCTAGCCAACTGAGCTAATTCCCCTTTTTATTTTAGATCTTAAATCGAACCGCTGACCTTCCCGATTCCATCGGGACGCTCTAGCCAACTGAGCTAATTCCCCTTTTTATTTTAGATCTTAAATCGAACCGCTGACCTTCCCGATTCCATCGGGACGCTCTAGCCAACTGAGCTAATTCCCCTTTTTATTTTAGATCTTAAATCGAACCGCTGACCTTCCCGATTCCATCGGGACGCTCTAGCCAACTGAGCTAATTCCCCTTTTTTCAGGACTGCAAATATAGAGTCCTGCCTCTCTTTCACCAAAAAGAAAAACCAGGTGTTGAAACCTGGTTTTATGTCAGAATATTTTTTTGATTTTTAATCGCCCCATATTTCGCCTTTGCCATTGATCCATTCTTTCACGGAGGCTGTGGTTACAGATTTAGGGCGCTCCAATGCAAGACCCAGCGCTCTGTCCCAGCAAAGATTGGCTAATACACCCAGCGCACGGCTTACCCCAAACAGAACAGTATAAAATTCATATTCCACCATGCCATAATGCACCAGTAATGCACCGCTATGTGCATCTACATTTGGCCAGGGGTTTTTCACTTTGCCAAGATCTTTTAAGATCTCAGGCACTACATCGTAAATTCTCCATACAGTATTTACCAATGGATCATCCGGCATATGCTTTTTTCCAAATTCCATTTGGGCTGAAAAACGTGGATCTGTTTTGCGTAACACGGCGTGCCCATATCCGGGTACCACTTTTCCATCAGCCAATGTTTTCTCTACATATTTTTTTACCTGGTCTTTGGTAGGAAGTTTCTTGCCCAATTCATCTCTCATTTCAAAAATCCATTTTATCACTTCCTGGTTTGCTAATCCATGTAAGGGACCAGCCAAACCATTCATTCCCGCTGCAAGACTTAAGTAAGGATCACTCAATGCAGAGCCTACCAGGTGTGTGGTATGTGCTGATACATTGCCGCCCTCGTGGTCCGCATGAATGGTCATGTATAAACGCATCAGCTCTTTAAAGCTTTCATCTTCAAACCCAAGCATATGCGCAAAATTACCCGACCAATCCAGCAAGCCATTTGGCTGAATATGCTTTTCATCTTTGTATTTACGGCGGTAAATATAAGCGGCTATGCGTGGCAGGCGGGCAATGAGATTCATGCTATCATCAAACGTAGCATCCCAATAATCTTTTTTATTCATGCCCTCGCCATATTTGCGCGAAAAAGTGCTTTCAGTTTGCAGCGCCATAATAGCTACAACAAACTGCGTCATTGGGTGAGATGATTTTGGCAATGCTTCAATAGCATCAAATACATGATTGGGAACATGAGAACGGCGTTGCCATGAATTGGTAACATCGTTTACATCCTCATCGGTAGGTAACTCTCCTATCAGCATCAGGTAAAATAACCCCTCGGGCAATGGCTCTGTTCCCTTGGGCGCTTTTGGCAATTTTTTCTGTAATTCCGGAATAGAAAATCCTCTGAAACGTATTCCTTCCTGCGCATCGAGCAATGATGTTTCTGTCACCAATCCCGTCATCCCGCGCATGCCCTGGTATATTTGAGATAATACTACTTCTCCTATTTTCTTATCGCCATGCTTTTTAAGAATATCCTTAATTTCTACAGATAACTCATCAGCTTTAGACTTAAACCTTTCTTTTATTGTAGCCATATTGAGACATTTAGATATTTTTCTTATTATAAGATATTATGGTTAGTCGATTGCGCTAAAGTTAGCCAAAACAACGCTACAACCGCAAAAAAAATCAAAAGTTTCAGGTAATTTTTGAGTTAAGCCGCTAAATTCTGCAGGATTTTTTACAGGCATCCCGTAAAAGAATGTAATTACTTTGGCGCTCTGCGATAGAGATAATAAGTTAATATACCAAACAAAACATTGGGCAGCCATGCAGCAATAACAGGAGGAAGTTCGCCTTTTACACTGAAGATGGTAGAAAACCGATCAAGCAGAATGAATAAGGCCGCAATTGCGAAACCTGCAGCCAGGTGAATACCGCTGCCGCCGCGTATTTTACGGGAAGCGAGTATTGCACCGATTAATGTGAGTATAAGTACAGTAACAGGTGTAGCATCTCTGCGGTATAATTCCACTTCAAGATCGTTGATGCCCTCCGATCCGCGCATTTTTTCCATAGATACCATGCGGCTAAGTTCCGGTGTGCTCAGTCTTGTTTTTACATATTCATCCCGTTTCAGGTCTTCGGGCGAAAAATTAAAATTGATTCTTTTTACCGTATCCTGTTTTACTTCTTCTTTCAATCCATTAATAGTTCTTTCAATTACGCCGCTGAGTTTCCACTTTTTACCTTTTTCATCCCAGGTTATATTATCGGCTCTTAAGTTGTAAACTACCTGTGTACCCTTCAACCTGTCCATAAAAAACCCATTGCCGTTTTTAGCAGTTGTATCGTAATAGCGAATTCCGCAATACGAAGTAGAATCAATGCGCATATAAATGCTGCTATTACCTGAAGAAGGACCGGGTGATCCTCTTGTATACTTTATTTCAAAAGCAGTACGTATTTCATTGGCCCGTGGTACTAGTTTTCTATTACCTACCCATAATACCGCCGCCAGCAAAACACCACCTAATATATATGGCTTTAGCAACCGGTTAAAACTGGTGCCGCTTGCAATAATGGCAATAATCTCTGACCTGTTGGCGAGCTTTGAGGTAAAAAAGATAACAGCAATAAAGGTGAACAATGGAAAAAGAAAGGAAACAATAAACGGAATGAACCCTATATAGTAGTTGGAAAGAACAAACCCCGCTGAAAGATTGGCCTTCGCAAAATCATCCGTTTTCTCACTGATGTCAACCACCACTGATATTGCCGTAAACAAAAGAATACAATATATAAAGGTGAAAATAAAATCTTTGAATATGTACCAGTCAATTTTTTTCATGCCTTACACCTGCCGGATAGTTAAAACCAATAGCGGCAAAAGTAAAACTATAATAAGAACTTTGTATCTTTCTGAAATGAAAAGAATTCATAATAGTTTCAGGTTTTCTCTCTTTCTCCTGTTAATACTGATAAGCGCAATGCCTTCGTTTCTGAAAGCACAGATTTCTACTCAAAATCTTTACGAACGCCAGCTTTTTATTGAAGGAGATGATACACTTTTCTGCAGAATACTTTCTCCCATTCATTTTTCAAGATCAAAAAAATATCCTTTAATAATTGTATTGCACGGTTCCGGCGAAAGAGGAAATGATAATGAGTCGCAATTGTTGTGGGGAAGTAACCTGTTTCTCGATTCAACCAATCGTGAAAAATTTCCGGCCATTGTTGTATTTCCACAATGTCCTGCAGATTCTTCCTGGAGTGTCCGCATAAAAAATAAAGCACAGGATTCAGCCAATGTGTTCAGGTTTCCCATGGATGCGCCTGCAACAAAACCATTGCAATTGGTAATGAATTTTATTGATACGCTTGTAAACGCGGGTAATGTAGATAGCAAGCGAATATATATTGGTGGACTTTCAATGGGTGGCTTTGGCACATTTGAGTTGCTGTGGCGGCGGCCGCAATTATTTGCTGCTGCTTTTCCTATATGTGGTGGTGGTAATCCGGCAAGTGCAAAAATATATGGCAAACATTTTCCTATATGGGTATTTCATGGTGCCGATGATGATGTAGTGCCTATAGCTAATTCAAGAACAATGGTTGATGCATTGAAGACAGCAGGCGCTAAATTGAAATATACTGAATATGCCGGTGTTAAACACGATAGCTGGAAAAATGCATTTGCAGAACCGGAATTATTGCCCTGGTTGTTTGCGCAAAAGAAACTGTAACATATAAGCCTACGGGGCTTGCCGCCCGGTATATCTGCACTGCAAACTCCATAGGTTTTCAAAAACGAATTGCATGCACAGAAAATCATTTATTCAACTTTCTTCTTCTGCAGTAGCAGGTATGATGTTAGAACCTTATAATCTTTTAGCCGGTGAAGGCGATATAAAAAACTGGGCAGGAAACCTTACGTACAGTACCCGCAAGCTTACCAGCGTACAAACAATACAGGAAGCACAGGATTTTCTAAGGAAACATCCAAAATGTAAAGCGCTTGGCACAAGACATTGCTTTAACAATATAGCAGACAGTAAAGATGAATTTATTTCACTACTGTCAATGAATACGGTAATAGATCTTGATGAAACCAACAAGACCGTAACGGTTGGAGGCGGAATAAAATATGGAGAGCTGGCACCCTATCTTCACAACAAAGGATATGCATTGCACAATCTTGCATCGCTGCCGCATATTTCTGTGGCGGGTGCATGCACTACTGCCACACACGGCTCAGGTATGCATAACGGTAACCTCTCTACGCAGGTAGTTGCCATTGAAATTTTAAATGCAGCCGGTGAAGTAGTTAAGCTTTCCAAAGAAAAAGATGGTGAGAATTTTCTGGCGGCTGTTGTTAGTCTGGGTGCTTTAGGCGTTGTAACAAAACTTACTTTATCTATACAGCCTACCTATATGGTAACACAACATGTTTACCAGCAATTACCATTGCAGCAACTCACACAACATTTTGAAGCGATAGAAAACAGTGGCTATAGCGTAAGTTTATTTACAGACTGGCAAACTGAATTCATAAACGAAGTATGGATAAAAAGTAAAGTAGAAGAAGGGAAGTCTATCGATATGAAAGCTGATTTTTATGGAGCAAAAGCGGCTACTAAAAATCTGCATCCTATAGTCGATCTGTCTGCAGAAAACTGCACAGAACAAATGGGCGTACCAGGGCCATGGTATGAACGGTTGCCGCATTTTAAAATGGGTTTTACTCCAAGCAGCGGTAAAGAGCTGCAATCAGAATATTTTGTTCCACGGCAACATGCAGTGGAAGCCATACTTGCTATTCAAAAAATGGGAAAGAAAATCGGGCCGCATCTTTTTATTACAGAGATCCGCGCCATTGATGGAGATGATTTCTGGATGAGTCCCTGTTATCACCGGCCGGGTATTGCTATCCATTTTACATGGAAACAGGAAATTCCCGAGGTAATGCAGTTATTGCCACAGATTGAAAAAGAATTAGCTTCTTTTGATGCAAGACCGCACTGGGGTAAAATATTTACCATACCAGCCGCACGATTAAATAGCCTGTATGAAAAATTGCCTGAGTTCAGAAAGATGGCTACGCAATTTGATCCACAGGGAAAATTCCGCAACAGTTTTCTTGATAAAAATATTTTCGGGTAACAAAAACCTATGAGGTTTGCGGCGCTGGAAAGCTGCCCGGCAAACCTCATAGGTTTAGATTGCGGCTATTTTTTACTCAATGCTTTTTGAATAATTTCTGCCGCTTCGTGATAGCTATGATTTTGCGGATCTGCGTTCAACTTCGGTAAGGTTTCTTCTAATATTTTTTTAGACTCAGGTGTATTTATATCTGCAATGCGTTGTATGGTAAAATTAAGCGTATGTGGCAGAGACGTACCAAAGGCCAGATCAAGTGCTTGCTTCGGATCATCTTTAACCAACGGTTCCAGCGTATACCACAATAAAAGCGGGATATTCTGATCGTCTTTATCTTCACTGTGATTATACAACAATCGCAGCATGCTCCAACGTTTAGAAGCTTCCATGCGCTGAACCGCAGAAGTAAGGTATACACGAACAAGCGGAGAAGGATCTGAACTTGCCAAGCGTGTATACGCTGCAGCAGTTTTTTCAGACACTGCATTCTCTGCCAACAATTGTATCGCCCATCCTCTTATATATTCACTCTCATTAGAAAGCAATGCAATCAATTCATCTTCGGTTATGCCTTTGATTACATGCAATGCCCATAATGCTCTGAGCTTGCGGGTAACATCGGGATTTTCAAACAGTATCTTTTTTAATGCAGCATGTACTTCAGGATTTGGTCCGCGTTTCTGCAACAATAATCTTGATTGTCGCACATACCAATCGTTTTTATCTAACTGATGATTTACCAGTTGCAGATCAGTTTCTTTGGAAAGATCAACCTTTACCCATTTATCATTTACATTGCTCACTTTAAAAATGCGCCCCAATGTTTTATCATGTACATCTGGGTTAGGACTATGACACTGATTCTTATCGTACCAATCTATTGCGAATATTGAGCCTGATGCATCGTACCTGAAGTTGATCCACTGCGACCATGAATCATTTGCCAGCAGAAAATCTTTCCCATGCGCTCCTGTATAACCGGAACCACTACGCGAAAGGATATCCATGTTCACACGGCTACCATGAATATTGTTCATAAAAATATTGTTGCGATACATAGCCGGCCAGCTATCACCACCTAAATATACCATAGCACCCGCATGCGCATGTCCACCACCTGCAGCGCCCGATCTGCCGTTCCCTGCATGTGGCCCGCGGTTGCCGAGCCAATGCACATGGTCGGCAATGGTTTTAATAGGTTCATAGGTATATGGTGGAAGCGTACCCATACCCGCCTGTGGCGTATATCTTGCACCTTGTGTAATATGATACAAATGTTCTACCACGCAAGCTGTTATAAACGGGGCTCCGTAATCATTAAAATCAATTCCCCACGGATTACTGGTACCACGTGCAAATACTTCAAACTTTTTTGTTACAGGATGAATTCTCCACACAGAACCCTTCACTAAAATCCGCTCATTATCTGGTGTACCGGGGCGCCCAACTTTTGAATCGTTGAACACACCATGTGTACCATACAACCAACCATCCGGTCCCCACTGAAATGCATTGAGCGTTTCGTGTGTATCGTGGTAATCCCATCCATCCAGAAGAATTTGTGGTGGTCCGGAAGGTTTATCCGTTTGTTCATCCATTGGTATAAATAATAAATACGGAGAAGCGCCTACCCATACACCGCCCATACCAACTTCAATACCACTTACTAAATTCAATCCATCTGTAAATACTTTTTTTGAATCGAGTGTACCATCGCCATCTGTATCTTCAAAAATCAATATCCGGTCCTTTCCCTGACCTTCTGCAGCTCTCACAGGATAGGTATGCGCTTCGGCTACCCACAGTCGACCCCTGTAATCAATAGTAAAACAAATAGGCTTTATGATCTCTGGTTCAGATGCAGCCAGTGTAACTTTAAAACCATCCGGCACCGTCATAACTTCCGCTGCCTTCACACCCGAAAGACCGGCATATTTAGTAACATCCAATGGTGGTAAGGCAACAATATCTTCTTTCTTTAATTCATTAGGAAATACAGGACGGGTAGCATGAAAACGGAAATCATCAAAACTGATGTGCGCCCATATATCATTAGGGATATATGGAATGGTAGAAATGCCGGTTTCGTTATCTATCAATCGTATATAAATGCTTTTGCCTTTCATTGCAGCAAGATCCACCACTACTGGCTGTAAAGTAGCCCTGCCCTGCCCTGTTACTTCATAAAAAACGGTATCAGTTGCAGCATCTACCAATTCAACCCTCGTATCGCGTAGCGCTCCACCAGATACCCTGAAAGACGCATACGGCTGTGTAACCACAAATGGCACAGAAGTAAGCGAACCGGTACGTTGATACATTTTAGTGCCACCACTGGTTACAAAATATTTGCCTTCCCTGCCAATATTCATATCTTTTTCATGCACAGGAGATGGATCTGTATTAATGAGCGGGCTGGTAAATGCATCGCCTTTAGGCATCCAGTCTTTTAACGTGCCGGTTTCAAAATTCAGGTTCAATGGCTTTCCATCTTTCATTGGTAAGGTGCCGGTTGCCACTGTTTGTTTTACTATCGGACCATTTACAACCACCAATTTCCCTACCATCCCTGCGGCGCGGTGCCCGGGTGTACTGCAATAATATACATCGCTATAGTTTGCAGTAAAAGTGATGAAGGCAACTGTTCCCTTCTGGCTGAGCGCCTTACTTTTTATATTCATTTTCTCCAGGCAGATGTCGTGTGTCATCACTTCTCCATTAATAATTTTAATGAGCACCCTCTCTCCTTTTGTAACTTTTAGTACAGGATTTTTTGTACCATCTTTTGCTATATAACCCAGCATAGTAGCTTCCAGCACAAAGTTGCGGTCTATTTTTACTGCTGGCTTAGGTTGTGGTTTTGTTTGAGAAAAAATTATGGAAGAAGTGAATATGCAAACAATACAAGCTGCAAAACGCAGGGTAATAGAAAACATCGTTTAGTTGTTTTGATTGATAGAAATGTACAAGGAATAAATATAGCACTTTTCTCTTCACGACACAGAAAGTAGTATCCTTATGAAAAGCCTAAGTATGAAGGAATGCTTATGGTGTGCTTTGTACAAATCTCAGGGTATTTCCATCAGCATCACTTACATACCATTCCCTTGTTCCCCAGGTTTGATTAAAAGGCGCCTGGTGAACAGGCGAATCCGGTTTGCCGGAAACATCAAGTCCACGTGCGATATATTTTTCAAACAATGCATCTACATTTTCGACTATTACATAAGCAGCTATTCTCATTTTCTGATCGCCTTCAAGACGGGTTAACATTAACGCGGCATCACCATTCTTCAGTAATACTACATCGGTGTCGGGAGACAAATCAGCATCATCGCAGGTAAAATCGAGTATACCGGTATAAAACGCAACAGCATTTATTATATGACTGCACCTGAAAAGGGGAATCATTTTCATAGCAATTATTTACAGTTCTTTTACGCCTGCCATCTGCTTCACTTTATTTACCAAAGTTTTCATATCAAAAGGTTTATGTAAAAAAAGATCTGCCCCACTATCCGCAATGGAAACTGGTGTAATGTTTCCGGCCGAATAAAGTATTACAGGCAAATGCCTGTATAGCTCGTTGTTTTTTATTTCCCTGCACAATTTTCTTCCATCCTGGTCGCCCATATAAATATCCATCAGGATGATTTGCGGTGCATGTTTTTCAATGGCTTCCATCAAACCATCTCCGCTTATTAAACCCCATACTTCCATATCACTTGCCCGCAACATCATACTCACCATTTCTAAAAGGTCTTCATCATCATCTACTATAAGCGCTTTAATCATCGCTTCGTTTATATTATTTATTAATTACAAAGCCGTAAATTACATCAAAATCCCAACTATATTCACAGCCCACAACCGCACATTCGTGCGATGATTTTTTATTTTTAAGATTTTTTTTCTACCCTATCAATAACATGTAAAAGCAACTATTCCAAACACTATTCTTTTTACAGATCATTCATTATTAATGGAGTTAAATAATATAGAGCAGCGACAGGCAATGCTGGCAGCTATTATAGATAGTTCGGAGGATGCCATCATAAGTAAAGACCTTACCAGCCGCGTTACCAGTTGGAACAAAGCTGCAGAACGTATGTTTGGTTATACGGAAGCCGAGATGATAGGACAATTAATTCACCGGTTGATACCACTGGAGCGGCAAGGAGAAGAAGATGAGATCATTGCCAGCATGAAACAAGGGAAGCGCATAGAACATTATGAAACCATCCGTGTTACCAAATCAGGCAAGCGGTTAAATATTTCTCTTACTGTTTCTCCTATAAAAGATTCAAAGGGTAATATTATAGGCGCTTCAAAAATTGCCCGAGATATTACGCGGCAAAAACAAAATGAAGAACAGTTACGCCTGATTAACGAAATGGGCAAGGCTATTTCGTCGCAACTGGATGTGGATTATGTGTTACAGATAGTAACAGACACCACTACGCGCCTTTCGGGAGCGGCTTTTGGCGCCTTCTTTTATAATAAGGTAGATGCGAAAGGAGAAACATACATGCTATATGCATTGTCAGGCGCTCCACGCGAAGCATTCGATAAGTTTGGGATGCCGCGTAATACGGGAGTATTTAATCCCACGTTTGAAGGCACGGCTATTGTTCGTTCAGACGATATTACCAAAGACCCAAGGTATGGTAAAAATTCACCTCATAAAGGAATGCCCAAGGGACACCTGCCCGTAGTGAGCTACCTTGCTATACCCGTAATTTCACAGCATGGAGTTGTGATTGGCGGTTTGTTTTTTGGACACCCCGAGGCGGCTATGTTTACTGAAGAACACGAGCATCTTATTGCAGCCATTGCATCGCATGCTGCTATTGCGTTGGACAATGCCAAACTATACCAGGAAATTAATATTCTGAATGGCAAAAAGGATCAGTTCATAAGTTTTGCCAGTCATGAATTAAAAACACCGCTCACTACCATTAAGGGATACCTGCAGATAGCCGAAATGACCCATATGTCAGCAACTGATTTTCTTCCCAAAATTAATAAGCAGGTGAGCAGGCTGGAAGGAATTATTGCAGACCTGCTTGATATTTCAAAAATACAGGCAGGCAAGCTGGATTTTCGTTTTGAGAAAACAAACCTGCTGGAATTGATCAGGGAAAGTATTGAGGCTGTATATGTGCAGAGCCATGTAATTGAATTGGAGACACCTGCCGAGGATGTGCAGGTAGTGGTAGATAAACAGAAATTAATCCAGGTAATGGTGAACCTTATCAGCAATGCTATAAAATATTCGGCAGAGGGTACACCCGTAAAAATAAGTGTTCTGTTATTTGGCGGAGAGGTACAGGTAACAGTTACAGATAAAGGCATAGGCATGTCGCCTGAAAATATAGGACAGATATTCAACCAGTTTTATCGTATTGCTCCCGCTGATCATCGTTCTAAAGGAATGGGATTGGGGCTGTTTATAGCCAAGGAGATTATAGAAGCACACCTGGGTAGAATATGGGTAGAAAGCGAATTGAATAAAGGTTCTTCTTTCCATGTATCTTTTCCCATCGAAAAAAGAAGTATTTAATCTTCACGTTTGTTTTGTTACGCTTTAGTTGAGTATAGTTCCTACTTCTGCACTCCAAAACATACGTATTTTTCCGATCGTGTCGTATTGACAATTACAAAACAAAAGCATGCTGTACTATTTTTCAGCAAGCCGGTGTGGCTTTTCTTTGTGTAACAAATCCAGCATATCTTTTGAAAACGTCCCAAAGCAGCCAAAAACATCATAAATCGCCCTTGATCCCTATTCCAGTATAAAAGCATTGTTCTAAAACCTAATAGACATTGCAACAAAGCAACAGGTATGATCAGTCCTAAACCCTTGAATGGTCGTATACTGTTGCTTTTTTTATTTAGCCTACGGCATTATACTCCTTCTTTTTAATTTGCGGCGAAGTATCCACAGCATTTCAAAAATTAGTTAATAAATTTCAGGAAGCCGGCTCACCCTGTTTTTATAATTATCTTTCAAGCTCATTCACTATAACCGACTTATGCTTTATAAAAGATCATTTATACTGTTCTTGATGGGCTTCTCTGTATGCACTGTATTACACGCACAACCCAAAACAATAGCCCAGCCATTTATTTTACGTGGACAGCTCAAGCAGTTTTCAAAAAACCAGATGATCTTATTTTTTTTAGATCCTGAAAAAAATTACAGAGACTATACCATTGATACTATAACTGTTCAGAAAGATGGTTCTTTCTTTTTGAAATCATTTAAAGTGAAATCCCCAACTATTGCAACCTTAAGAAGTGATGATCTTTCTGTTGATCTGTACGCCGCACCGGGATACAATATGAATATTACAGGTGATGTAAGTGACATTTCTTTATTTCATTTTAACAAAAAAATTTCCGGTAAAGGTTCCGCAGCCAGTCAATATCTTTTTGCTATAGACTCTATTGCTTTTACAAGAAGAGAAGGTAAACCCTGGTACGAAATGGATGAACCCGCATTACTGAATTTTGTAAAGACTGATGAAAAAAGCAAGGATTCGTTATTTCATATTGTTTTTGACAAGCCTCATACATCAGATAAATGGTTCAATTATTTTTCTAAAGTAACCCGGCTGGATATTACATTCATGAAGCTATATTATTTGCTTTCTCACGCAACGGACAATAAGAATTTTGATTATGCCAAAGCTGTTTCATTTGTGCGTTCCAATTCCAACAATACCATATTCAATGATTTTTATAAAGATGAATATATGATGTCATCCACTTACACGGGATGGCTAACCTACATTTATCCTTATTATTTAAACCGGTTACAGTGCCTTAAAGACTCAACCCATTGCAATGAAAAAAGAGGTGAAATTCAACTGGTGGAGCAGATAGCCAATAATTACAAAGGCAGAATTAAGGAATTGAAATTGTATAACAAGCTTAATGGCTCTATTACTTATTGCCGGTCGTTTGAAGAATTGAATCAATATAAAAAAGAATACCCTCCCTATATAGCTCAATTAAAAAGCAAAACAGACCAGGAAAAAATTTATAACCTGCTTGCAAGCATGGATACTACCCTGCTGCGAACCCAGATTGGTGGTGATGCACCTTCGTTTACGGCAGAAGATAGTTTGGGAAAGAAATATAGTCTGGGCGACTATAAAGGGAAAGTGATTTACCTTGATCTTTGGGCAAGCTGGTGTGCTCCCTGCAGGTATGAAACGCCTTTTATGCAAAAGCTCACGGAAAAATATAAGAAAGATACCAGTATTGTATTTATCAGCATAGCCGTTTTAGATAAATACGAAAAATGGAAAGGTGCATTAAACGAAGATAAGCCTGATTGGCTGCAACTCTTTGACCACAACTCATCTGTGCAGAATGCCTATGTGGCTAATTCTATCCCTAAGTTTATATTGATTGACAAACAGGGAAAGATAGTAAGTTTCGATACATCTTCACCCAGCAGTGGAGAAGCTATTGAAAAAATACTAAACCGTGAATTAGAGAAATAGAAAATATGGGCAGAATCTAAACACTCAGTGTTTCGTCCTGTATAGTATACAAGAACGAATCAACACACTCGGTGCAACGGTACTCACACCGTATATTCCATTTCAGGTACCTGGTTTCTACTATATAAAAGCCATCAACATTATACAGTATGTATTTGTACTGTTTATTGCTTTTTTCAGAAACAAAAACACCTCTTTCCCAAATTACTTCCATTTGCTTCTCATCGCTTAGTTGTGTAAAGTCTACAGGTTTCATTTTATTAAGATACAACATTGAATTAATTATTACCAGAAGGGCGTAAATAATATCCCCATTTTTTATACACAAATCAGGTATCTATATAGACAAATGCCTCATTATAAATTACTACCGGTATTACAATATTAAATTTTCATCAACTTTATAAGTATAGATCTTATCAATCGTATTTAAAC
The DNA here is from genome assembly GCA_047600465.1 of Agriterribacter sp. Lineage (GTDB taxonomy): Bacteria > Bacteroidota > Bacteroidia > Chitinophagales > Chitinophagaceae > Agriterribacter. The sequence goes on along the minus strand of JASGKU010000001.1, from coordinate 401,473 downwards.
GTAGCTTTTGCTCATGGTGAAGCAATCGCCATATATCATATAAGCAAAACCCGGTTATTCCTGACCGGGTTTAATTATTTGGTTATTTATCCGGCAGGTCTCTTTTTAAGTTCGTATAATAAAACAGAAAAGTTTTATCATACAATGCTTTTGCAAAATTGAATCAATAAACGAGCCTTTCACTCATTCAGTATTTTATTCATGATTTAATCATATAGACTTCTAAGAATTAATATTTCCTTCATACTGGATTCACATCTGTTGCTTTTATTCGTAGTACAGAATGCAACCCTGAAAAGAATATCAGATAACCCACCAACATTTATATATGCCGTTACTCCATCCTGCCTTTATTCAAATACCCTCGGTGGTAGATGATATGATTATGATAGAAATTAATGATCAGGGATTGAATAATACAGACATCAGCTATTGTATTACTGATTCTGTTGAACATATATGCAGAAAAGGACAGTTCAGGGGATTAAGAGTACAGTTGCGGCTGTCTCATTTGAAAGATGGTATATATAGCTTCACATTGCATAGTTGCAGCCAGGACGAATGCTCTTTTTCTTTTGAGAAAATCTCAGGGCGGATTTTTTCGAACAGGAATTAGTTATGGGTTTTTCTTTTCCTGCAACGATACGTTTGTTTTCTTCAAACTATCTTCCAAAGCTTTAGCTTCTCTCTTCGCCTTCTTTCTGAAAAATCCCCTCAGCAAAAAATTATGCTGCAAGGCTTCAAGATTATCATCCAGCTTTTTACTGCCGCTATTCAGGTTTTCCAGAATAGATTTTAAATCGTTCGCAACTTTCTGATCGTGCAGTAGCACACCAATTGTATTACCTGTATCATTAAGACTGCGACTTGCATCTTTTATATTATCAGCTAAAGCTACAGCACTGGAGGAAGCTATTTGCAACTGACTGGTAGCCTGGCGAAGATTTGGAATGATGATAGTATCATTCACCAGGTCTGAAGATAAAGTGCCAGGTGACTGCAGTTTAGCCGTATAATCTGCAATTCCTCCTGTTAATCTTTCACTGTTTTTGGCGGCAGTCTGCAGGTTGGTTACCACTGCCTGCAACTCATCATACAAAGTTCTTTCATTAAGCAATGCACCCAGCGATCCATTACCAGCTACCAATTTTTTACTTACTGTTTTCAGATCACGGGTAATATCAATAAGATTCATGTTGTTCTCCTGCAAGGTAGCCAGCATATCATCTGTACTCAGTGTTTTTTCCACCGCCAGGTTTTCATTGCCTTCAATAGATGGGGCTTTCTGGCTTCCACCGTAAATAACAATAATTTTGTTACCGATCAATCCATCTGTTCCAACCTTTGCTTTGGCATCGGTATGAATAAATTCCTGGGCTTTCTGTTCAATATGCATAGTAACCTTTACCTGCGCATTGCCCATAAATTCAATCTTTTTGACGGTACCTACTTTAACTCCAGAAAACCATATATTATTACCTTGCTGTAACCCACTCACATCATCAAACACCGCAGTAAGCGTTATGGTTTTTACAAAAGTTTTCTGCTGCCCGCCAAGCGTAAATATGCCCACCATAAATATCACTATACCTACGGCAACAAAAATACCCGTTACAATCGCTCTTTTATTTTTTTGTGCTTCCATCAATTAATAAAATTATAGTCATAAAAATGATTGATGCGTTCGTCTTTAGCAGAAAACACCTCATCAAAACTTCCTATACTGGCAAAGCGTCCATCAAGCAATACTGCAATCCTATCGCCGGTGGCTTTAGCACAGGTAAGGTCATGTGTAATAATAATAGATGTTGTATTAAACCTTTCCTGCACTTCGTTGATCAGGTTATTTATTTCTTCGCTTGTTATAGGATCGAGCCCTGCTGTAGGTTCATCATACAACATAACAGATGGCCGCATGATTAAAGTTCTTGCTATCCCAATTCGTTTTCGTTGACCGCCTGATAATTCAGAGGGAAATTGGTTGATGGTTTGACTTAATCCAACAGCATCAAGCACTTCTTCCACGGCAGCATTTATTTCGGCACGATGCATATTCTTCGAATTTCTAAGCAGAGGGAATTCGAGGTTTTCCTTTACCGTCATGCTATCATATAAAGCACTGCTCTGAAAAGAGAAACCAATTTTTAATCGCAGCTGCAGTAATGCTTTATCATCAAGCTGTGTTACATCTTCGTCCAGCACATCTACCGTTCCCTTATCAGGCTTAAGTAAGCCTACTATAATTTTAATAAGTACTGATTTTCCTGTACCCGAACGGCCCAACACCACCAGGTTTTCACCTTTGTATACATCAAGATCTACACCTTGTAATACATGATTATCACCAAAAGATTTCTCCAGATCCCTGATTGTAATTATTACTTCCGTTGTGCTGATATTTTTCACTTTTTTATGCATATTTTTTACCTGAACCAGTTTGTGATTTGAACAGCCACAATTTCTTCCAGAAATACAATAAACATAGAAGCCACTACTGCTGCATTAGCAGCCCTTCCAACTCCTTGTGTACCCTGCTTTGCATTAAATCCCTGGTAGCAACCAATAATACCAATGCTGAATCCGAAGAAGCAGCTTTTGATCAAAGATGAAAACAGATCAAGGAAACTGATCTTCTCCAATGCCTTACTAAAGAAAGCAACTATACTTGTGTGCTCGTTAGAAAGAATATTAAGATATGCCCCAAGCATACTGATAAGCGCCATATAAAATACCAATATGGGCAGCATAAAACTGGTGGCAAGTACACGACTTACTACCAAAAACTTAAACGGGTTAGTGGCTGATACTTCCATAGCATCTATCTGTTCCGTTACCCGCATAGAGCCCAGTTCAGCGCCTATATTGGAACCAACCTTACCTGCAGCAATAAGCGCAGTTACCAGTGGCGCCAATGCTCTGAATATCGCAATAGCCACCAATGAAGGCAACCAGGAAGTAGCGCCGAATTCAGCAAGTGATGGGCGTGACTGCTTTGTAAAAACAATACCTACCACAAAACTGGTAACAGATATCAGCGGCAGCGATTTGTATCCTACCATATAACATTGGCGTATAATTTCCTTCCATTCGTAAGGAGGCCCCAATTGCCGAAAGAATTTGCCAATGAAAATCATAATAGCATAAACATCTCCAAAGAAAAGATCCAGCTTTTCAGAAACAACGTATGCCCGGGATTTTGTATTCATGAATAAATCAGGTATGTATCCGTCTTTATTCATTAAATAATGTTCCGAAAATATTATAACGTGATTTGAAGAAGAAAAGGGGATTTTTTTCCCCAATTTTAAGTTCTACAGAATAGATATCCCGGTTATAAGTCATCAAAACGCTTTTGCCATACACTGCTTCTGATGAATTTTTTGAAAAAGAAATCAAGATATTTTACAGTATAATCTTTTTCAAAATACACGTTCATATCAACAAGCTCATGTGCTTCTATTTTAGCTATAACGCTGAAAAAAAGATACATGGTTTTTAATAATGCTTTTTGCCAGAATTTACCAGCAGCGTTGTCGATGTAGAAATCAGAAAACAGCCAAAGTCCACGAGGCTTCAGCATTTTATGGAGATTATAAAAATTTTGAGCTGCCTGCTGCTGCGTAAAATTATCAAACAGGTAAGGAGTGATGATGATATCGAGTGATTGTGATGTAACATATTTTTCTATAGGCATACAAAAGAACGACACTTTGTTTTGTGCTGCATTTCGCTTTTTTGCCCGTTCAATCATAGCAGATGAGGATTCTACGTATATGATGTTTAATCCAACCTGATGCACTTTTGCCAGTTCATCTAATATCCATCCAGTGCCGCCACCTGCAATAAGAATATTGCTTTGGGCAGGAATAAACGGCAAAAGGCATACCTGAGACTGTTTTATTGCATCTCCAAAAATAAGCCTGCTTAAAAAATCGTAGCTACTTGCAATAGCATTGTAATCTGGCATATGCTGCGGGTAAATTATTTATCAAAAATATTTCAACACCAGCATACCGGTAATACCACACATTGCTTTTACCAATAAAAGTCCGTCAATAACTATCAGGTAATATAATATTTTTTTTCGCCGGTGAAGAGAAAAAGCTACTACTAAAAGGCTTATAAAAGGTATGAGGTTAAGTGCGATAATTATTATCTCGAAATGGTTATATAGTGAGAAAAAAATAAAAGATAAAAATCCAATCAGCAAAAGTGGAATCAATATAAGATAAATAGTTTTTCTTAACCCGAATCTTACCACAAAAGTTTTGAGCTCCTTATTGGCATCATCTGCATAATCTTTCAAATCAAACATAATGGCATTTACAGCACAGAACATCCAGTTCTTTATAAATAACCAAAGCATCAAAACCGGGTTTTGTACATGCATATCATCTTTCATTACATGCATTACTACCGGAAACAGCGACACGCAACCCGCCCATACATACCCTATAATAAAAGGCTTAAGCCAACCGGTATTGCGCAGGTTTAAACTAAACAGCGATTGCGGCAGCAAGCCATAGTATAAAAAAGCAGCTATGGGTACACTTAGTATCATAACCCAATAAAAAAATGGAATATTGTCTAACCCTTTGACTGCAGGCGTAAATTCAAGTGCGCCCGTTACAATGCATACCAATAAAAGCACCCACTGGCTCTTACGGATAAAATTGTTATGCTTGTTATACCATTCTGTTCTTGGATTATTTACCACATAATTGCCTGGCGGTGACATATAGGCTCTTGTATAATACAATACAGTGGCGGAGAAAAGAAACAGGTAAAAATATAGCGTATTAAAAGGAAGTTCCAGTTGAAAAATAGTTTCAACAGCAAGCGCAACAGCCAGCAATCCTATAAAATAATTGGCAAAAAAAATAAATGCTGTAATTTTTGTGCGCATCGTAAGGCTGTTATATAGCTCTTGAGGAAATTAGTTTAGACATAAACGCCTACATGCCTTCAACAGCGTTCCATATTTCCCAACTTGCTTCAGCCTGGTTAATAAGCATATCGTAACCGTTTTGTATAACCGCTCCGCGCTCTTCTCCTTTTGTTAGAAATATTGTTTTTTCAGGATTATATACCAGGTCAAAAAGGAAATGCTGGTCTCCAATTCCGTCATATGGAATCTGCGGATAAGTATGCACCTCAGGAAAAGTGCCCAAAGGCGAGGCATTAATGATCAATAAAGATTGTTGAACCAAATCTTTACTTAAATCCTGGTAAGTAATCACATTATCTCCCGGAGAGCGGCTTACCAAGGTATATTCTATACCCCTCTTCTTTAAAATATATTCAACAGCTTTTGAAGCTCCGCCAGTGCCAAGTATAAGCGCTCTTGTATGCCAGGGTTGTAATTTATTCAGCAATGATTTTTCGAAACCAATAGTATCTGTATTATATCCTGTAAGTTTTCCATCACTTATCCTTATAGAGTTGCACGCATTGAGATGCTCCACCTCCGGTGAAATTTCGTGCAGGTAAGATATTACTTTCAGTTTGTAGGGGATAGTAACACTCATTCCCCTTAATGAAGGATTAGTCTCTAAAATGCCAGGGAATAATTCAATATTCTCAATGGGATAATTCTCAAACCGGCAATCAAGTTTTTCTTTTTCAAACTTTTGAGTAAAATATTTTTGGGAAAAAGAATGCCCAAGGGGATAGCCTATTAATCCATACAGCTTCATTCTACTTCGTCTTTATTTAAAAACAGGTGGAACGTGTCTCCCCGCAGGCCTATACGCATTGCTTCTAATGCTATCATTTCTGTTGGCGCAATATTTCCGAGATTAACATTACAACCTAACAACTCAATAAAATATAACTGCTGTGCTTTTTGAGGTGCTTCCCATATTATTTTCTCTTCAGGAATTTGCGTAAGTATTTCCTGTACCAGCCCTTCTCTTACTTCTCCTGTTCCTCTGTATATGCCAACATTTCCTGCTTCTCTTGCTTCCGCTATTACGTAATCGGCTCCGGCATTTAATTCTGCACGCATCAACTCAATCCATTTATATGGAGGAATAATATGCTCGGCATCCTTGCTTCCTACTTCGCTTAGCACCACGCCAATCTTTGTAAGCTTTTCTATGTATCCACATTTTTCAGCATGAGGAATAGTAATAGAACCATCACTTACTTCCATGTAAGTGATATTATAGTCCTTACAGATATTTATATAATCCTGGAATTGGTTCCGGATTAAAAAAGCTTCAAACAAGGTTCCCCCAAAATATACAGGCAGATTATACGATTGGTAAATTTCTATTTTCTCACGTAGATTAGGTGTTACAAACGCGGTTCCAAAACCCAACTTAACAATGTCAACAAACGGGTGGGATACACTTAAAAAATTTTTTACTTCTCCTATGCTTAAACCCTTATCCATTACCATAGTGACACCTGAATGACGCGGTTTGGTTTTCCGTTCAGGTATCTGACTTAGTTTAAAATTCATGAACACTGAAATATTTAAAGAATCAGCAAAAGTAAGGAAGATTATGTTTCCGCTATTTTTTGATGAAGACAGTTAACATTAAATTGGTCAAATAGAACGTTTGCGTTTGTAATAAGCTATTACATCTACTACCTGCTGATTTTGAAGAATGGTAGGGTTTAACTCGATGAATTTCTTTAGCATTTTAGGCGCTTTTTCCATTGCTTTATGTAAAACCAACAGCGCCTCTTTATTTTTACTCATAGCAAAAAGTACGGCACTTTTATAAAATAAAAACAACGGTTTATCGCCTGCTACTGTTTGTGCATTAGCAATCTGTTCCATAGCTTCTTCCAGGAAATCTTCTTTATATAGTCCTCTTATTAAGGCCTCCCAACCACCTATGCCGCGTGGCCGCATTTTAACCACGTTGGAAAAATGAACAATCGCATCCCTTACATTGCCTAACTCCAGCAAGCATTCTCCCATGGCAAGATTGTACTCAGGTTGCATGTTGTGAATACGAAGCGCCGATTCAAGATACTGAACAGCTTTAGTCAACGTCATTTCGTTGATGTACGTACACGCAATTTTGTAATACAGTTTGCTATCCTCATTATTCAAATGAGAGGCTTTTTTATAATAAAATCTTGCCTGGGCATAATTTTTCAACTTATCGTAACAGTGCCCTATAGCCTCATAAATTACATCTTCAGGCCGGCCAATTCAATTACTTTTTCCAATGATTCTATAGCATCACGATATTTACGTAGACGAATATATGCATCTGCTATATTTCTATACGCATAATCAAATTTTTCATTGATGGCGATAGCATATTTATACGCATCAATTGATTTTTCAAATAGCTTCAAACCCTGGTATGCGGCTCCTAAATTAAACCATGCTAATTCGTTATAGGGATATTCATCTATGATTTTCTGATGGAGCCTGATGCTTTCTTCGCTTCTGCCTGTAAAATCAGTCCAGAAGCAGATCTTGTATAAAGCTTCCTCATTATTAGGCTCATTTTCCAGGATGTGGGTTAAACAATCAAATACTTTATCAAACTCTTCGTAGTCATCATATACATCAGCCAATTCAAACAACAGGTTTATCCGTTCTTCTCCTTCAAACATGGTGATAGCAGTTTCCAGGAGCGCAACAGCTTTGTCTTGTTGGTCAAGGGCTAGAAAAATATCTGTTTTTAAAATATAAATGTCAATATCCGAATTGTCTAGTATTTCAGCTCTCTCCAGTACTTCCATAGCGTCATTATAGCGTTTGGAAGCAATCAGCAGATCACCCTTTTTTACCATTAACGAGGCAGAGTACGGAAATTGTTCAATACCCAGTTCTACAGCTTCCAGGGCGCTGTTTAAATCATCTTTGTCATCAAAATAGTCGATAATTTTTTCAAAAGCCTCTTCTTCGAGGAAGGAATGTCGCTGACCAGACCGGAGATTTTCAAATTGCTTCAATAAATCTCTCATTTCGTTTTTGTCGCTACGATAAGGCTTATCCTGCATATTTACATAAGTTAATGGAAGTTAATCTTTTATTTAGAAAAATCAAACTTTTTAACTTTTTTCCAACCATAACGTTAAAGATCCCGTAAAATTTATGATGAATGGCTTTGCAAAACTTAAAATAAATCTTTATTTTTGTTAAATCGATGGATAAATCTAAGAATATATCAGCTTCTTTTATTAAAAACGGTGTTCTTATAACGGCTGTTTTTATAGCTGTGCAGTGTGTGTTTGCCGTTACTGGTAAGCGTATGAGTAACTCAACATCTGGCGATGATAAAACAAAATCATCTGAAAATACAGTAGCTTTTTCTAATATTAAATCTTCTGTTACTTTTTCTTTAAAAGACAGGTATAATGTTTCTCTCAAAAACCGCAATCTGAGTTTTAGTACTTCTTCGCAAATAAAGCAACAGAATGTAGGTACTTTAATATCTTTCAAGAAGGGAAATGTAACATACGTGCTCCCTTACAAGACACAAACCGGTGTAAAATTGCCTGGGTTTATTAAAATGTGTCCTTCTCAGTCAACACCCCGTTAATAATTCAATCTTAGTTTAATTAATTTCCTGCTTTAAGACTTTTGCTTTCAGCATATGTCAACTGCCTGTAACCACTTAGCGGTATAGTAAACTTTTGTACAGGAATAGGATCAAATGCAATTTTTGAAGCGGTATATTTTACTTTCAGATTTCCCATTGAAGATTCATATTCCAGAGGAAGACCAGGAAGGTTTTTAAACTGGTAATCGTAATCCTTGTTTTCAGTAACCAGCTCTTTTGTGAAAAAAACAGTGAAAATACTTCCATCTTTTAATTTGGCAACAGCCTTTTGGCAAAGATAGCCTGCTATGGTTTTGGTCTCATTTTCAGTGGTAAAAACAATACCTGCATACTTGTTATTAATGTCGCTCCAATCTTCCTTCGCCATTTTTATCAATAATTTCTGGTTGCCATATTCTTTCAAAACGGCACCGGTATTATTTCTTGCATCCAATATAGTAATAGTTGTGCCGAGTGGACTAATCATTTCTGTGCGGCTTTGGCTGCCTTTTAAGTAAATAGTAGTTTTAGCCCCATCAAACATGTCTGCCAGTTGTGGCTCTTTACTACCCGTTTGAACAGTAATATCATACACAATAGTACCTTCAGACAGTGTTTTCTGCGCATGCAATGCAAAGGAAAAAACAAGGCTCAATGCTATGGTAACTAAATACTTACTGGTCATTTGATTAGGTTTACGCATAAAGATAATAAAATGCGCTATTGGGTTGTATTACCACCTGTTAAAAACAATAATACAAAACAATCATTCCGTCAGTATATAAAACGGTGGTTGCTGATCAATGGTACACCATGTACCATGCAAATTCTTTTTGATTACTTCTTGGTTCTATCCTGAAGCCTCTTCTGCGTTTCCTGCATTTGCTCCATGCGTTCCTGCCACTTACTCTTTGTTTTTGGCTTCTTTTTATTGATTTCCAGTTGAGCCAGAATTTTATCGTGGTCGATAATAAAGTTTTGGATTACGTATTGCAGCGTAAGTGTGATAACGTTTGATACCGTATAGTACCAGGTTAAAGCTGAAGGCAAGCCATTAAAAATACCCAACAACATAATGGGGAATATGTATGGCATATACTTCATCATAGGATTATCCTGTGTAGGTGTTTGCGACATACCATATATCGAAATCAGTAAACTTGTACCGGTAGCAAGTAAAGTAAAAAGGCTTATATGATTGCCATAGAATGGAATATTAAATCCAAAATTCAGGATCGAATCGTATGAAGAAAGATCCTTTGACCATAGAAAGCTTTCGCCACGCAAAGCAATAGCGGAGTTAAAGAAACTATATAAAGAGAAGAATATGGGAATTTGCAATAATGCCGGCATACACCCTCCTAATGGATTTACCCCCGCACTTCGGAACACTTTCATTTGTTCCATAGCATAAGCCTGCTGATCATCTTTATGTTTGGCTTTCAAAATATCCAGTTCCGGGCGAAGCGCCTTCATTTTAGCGCCACTTAAGTAACTGGTATACAATAATGGTGAAGTAAGCACACGAATGAAAATAGTAAGCAACGCGATAACCAATCCATAACTGCCTACAAACTTTTTGAAGAAATCAAACACAGGCATTACCAACCACCTGTTGATATATTTTACAAAAGCATAAATACCCTGACCAAGGTTAATTACATTATGAAGCCCCAGATCATAACTTTTCAAAATTTTATAATCATTAGGACCATAATAAATCTGGAAAGGAATATTAGCCGTATTGCCTGCCGGTAACACCATTTTTAAATTTGATGTAGCTGCTGTAATAATGCCAGTAGAATCATGGCTCTCAGAGCAGCTTATTGATCCTGAGCTAAAATTATTTTTTGCAATAAGAGTTGTATTGAAAAACTTTTGCTTAACACTAACCCATTTTACAGGAGATTCAAATTGTTTTTGGTTGGAACGGCCTAATGTAAAATAATCGTAATCATCCTTTATCCAAAAACCAACCTGCGTTTCTCGTTTTTCGGTAACAATATCTTTTTCATGTTGCATTACCTGGTCTTGCCAGGTGATGTTGAGATTATTTTGTTCAAGAAGACTGCCTACACCATTTACTTCCACATTCCAATCCAACATGTAGTTGTTTGGATGAAGTGTAAAATGGTGAATAATGCTTCTTCCAGATGAATCAGTCAATTGATAAGAGATGGACTGTCCACCGTCAGCAGTTTTAATAATTTCGCCTCCTGCAAAATATAAATCACTTATCTGGATGGAACGTTTTGCTTCTGTATTTACAGGGTATGTAATTTTATCGAAACCTGCACTCACCAGTTTAACATCCTGGCTATCTACTGATTTATATTTTTTTAACTGAACCAGTTTGGGCTGAGCGCCTTTATTGGTAAATGCAATTCTTATTACATCGTTCTCCAACACAGTTTCTTTCTCAGTACCTGACAATGCTGTCTGAAACTGTCCTGCGGCTTCTACTTTGTTTTGATTTTCTCTCCGCACTGAATCCTGGCGAACAACATTGCTGTCTACTTTTGGTTGAAGTGCAGCTATTGAATCGTTTTTATGTTTAGCTTCCTTTTCGGCTTCCAATTGACCCGTGCGGGTAAAATAAAAAAAGCCAAGAAACATCAAAGCCAGCAATACAAAACCAATAATCGCATTTTTATCGAACTGCATATTACCTTAAAATTTGAGTGGGCAAAGGTAACACCTTTGAGCATACTTTAAGGTTATAACTGAAATTGTTTCGCTGAGTGGAAAATGCACAAAAACTAGATCATTTCACCTTGCAAACTGGTTTTTTTTTTGGCGTTTTTAAGTTCATTGTAGTCTTTTGACGCCTTTATAAAACTCACAAAAAGCGGGTGAGGATTCTCGACAGTGCTTTTTAATTCAGGATGGTATTGAACCCCTATAAAATAAGGGTGATTTTTGAGTTCGATTATTTCAACTAACCCGCTTTCAGGATTTCTACCGCTGGCCATCATTCCGTTTTCTTCAAAAGCGCTTAGATAGGCATTATTAAACTCCCAGCGATGACGATGGCGTTCGCTGATATTGATGCCTCCGTATATTTTTTGAGCAATACTGCCTTCTTTCAATGCGCACGGATAAGTGCCAAGACGCATTGTACCTCCTTTTGCAGTAATTTTCTTTTGTTCTTCCATCAGATCAATTACCGCATTGGTAGTGTGTACATCCATTTCTGTGGAATGTGCATCTTTAAGATTCAGCACATTCCTGGCAAATTCAATTACCGACATCTGCATACCCAGGCATATTCCGAAAAATGGAAGATCATTTTCCCTGGCATATTTTACAGCCAGAATTTTGCCTTCAATGCCACGTAAACCAAACCCAGGAGCCACTAATAAACCATCGAGTGTACCTAGTTTTTCAGCAACGTTTTCAGCACTGATAAATTCACTGTGTATGTTAACCACGTTTACACTGCATTCGTTAATAGCACCTGCATGCACAAATGCTTCCAGGATTGATTTATAAGCATCCTGCAGTTCTATATACTTACCTATTAATCCAATATTGATCTTGTTCTTTGGGTATTTCAGTTTATCCAAAAACTCTTTCCATTTACCCAATTCAGGTTCATTATAATTGGTAATGCCCAATTTTTTCAGGCAGATCTGGTCGAGCTTTTCACGCATCATTGCCAAAGGCACTTCATATATAGTAGGTGCATCAGCAGCCTCAATTACAGCATCTGGTTTTACATTGCAAAACAATGCTATTTTACGGCGCAGCTCTGGCGACAATTGCCTTTCTGTTCTGCAAACAATAATATCTGGATTAACACCTTCCTGGCTCAATAATTTTACACTGTGCTGGGTAGGTTTTGTTTTTAATTCTTTTGCAGCTTTGAGATAAGGCACAAGCGTAAGATGAACAACCAGGCAATCCTCATCCGGCAACTCCCACTGTAACTGACGCACAGCCTCAATAAAAGGAAGGCTTTCAATATCACCAACCGTACCTCCTAATTCTGTTATTACAATGTCATACCCTTCATTACCCAGCAGCAACATCCTTCTTTTTATTTCGTCGGTAATATGCGGAATTACCTGTACTGTTTTACCAAGATAAGCGCCTTCTCTTTCCTTATTAATAACGGTTTGGTATATGCGCCCGGTGGTAACATTATTTGCCTGTGAAGTAAATATATTCAGAAAGCGTTCGTAATGCCCAAGATCCAGATCTGTTTCGGCCCATCTTCTGTAACATAGCATTCGCCATGCTCGTACGGATTTAACGTACCAGGATCAACATTGATATATGGATCAAATTTTTGAATGGTTACTTTTAGGCCACGCGCCTGTAATAATTTGGCCAAAGAAGCAGAAATGATGCCTTTACCTAACGAAGATGTTACGCCACCGGTAACAAAAATGAATTTGGCCATGACTTAAAATATTAAATATTAATAAACCTTATTAAAATTTATTTTACTACGCCTAATAAAATATGCTCAGTGAATTCTTACAATGACCTGCTAAAAAATGGAAGATATATATCAGGAGGTCATGCAAACTTACAGCTTTTTTATTCCGGTACAAAAACCGTGTAAGCTATAATGTGGAAAAAACACTTACGGTGTATAAATAGCAGAAAAATATTAAGATAGATTCACTTACAATATCTTTAAAATGAATTAGATAGCCTTACTCTTTTACAAATTTAACGCAAGGTTGACCATTGATATATTTAATATGACAGGTATAACTCCCTTTGGTAATTACTGCTGCTTCGTTGTCTGAAACATGATAAACATTTGATTGATCTTTAAAAGATATAATGCAGGCTGGATTTGTTAAGTTGGAGATTCCTAATGTTTTATAGCCAGTTGTAAAGCCGGGTGTAAGTGAGTCGAAAATAAGTTCCCTGTCGATTGCTGCTATGCTGATAGATGTTACCTCAACAGGAGTTGAATTATATACCCTGATTTCAAGATTATTAAAATCATTTTGTTTAGTGCAGGAAAGAAAAAGTCCTGTAACAGCCAATAAAAAAAACGCTGCATTTTTCATCATTATCGGATTTTGACAATAGTGTAATCAACTCCTTTCGCACGTTATTAAAACGATAAGTGTTTTCAAATATTGTCAAATGATAATTACAGCTTTGTACAATAAAAAAGCCCCACTATAAAAGCGGGGCTTATAAATCAGTTAAATGAAAATCAGGCTAGTTTTTCTACCTGCATGTAGTTCAGTTCTACAGGTGTAGCTCTTCCGAATATCTTTACGTTCACTTTTAATTTTTTCTTCTCATCGTTTACTTCTTCAATCACACCATTAAAGTCGTTGAAAGGTCCATCGATGATCTTAATTGTTTCTCCAACAATAAACGGTTCACTCATAGTTACGCCGGTATCGCTCATCTCATCTACCTTACCCAACATTTTGTTTACTTCGGCCTTACGCAACGCTATAGGGTTGTCTTTTCCAAGGAAATGGATAACACTATTGGTATTTTTGATAGTACTGATAATGTCATCATTCAATTTACCTGGCTCTACTTCAATCATTACATAACCGGGATAAAAGTTTCTTTCACGCATTACCTTTTTACCGTTCTGCACTTTGTACACTTTTTCAACCGGCAGGAAAATTTGTTTTACCACTTTTCCCCAATCGCTGCGGGATACTTCTTTATCAAGATATTCTTTTACTTTTCTTTCCTTTCCGCTCACCACGCGTAACACGTACCATTTGGTTTCCTGCGCGTTTACTACTTCTTCTTCCATTATTTATGATTATTTAAATAAGGAGTAAATAAATTTTAAAATCGAATTGCTGGCAAGGTCCATTACCCATACCAAGGCTGTGATAAGCAATGTAGCTACCAACACAATCATGGTTGATTGCTGCAACTCACGCCAGGTTGGCCAGCTCACTTTTTCAAGCAGCTCGCGGTATGAATCTTTAATGTATGCACTTATCTTATTCATTATCCAATTTTTCTGCACGGGCACTAGGATTCGAACCCAGATCAAAGGTTTTGGAGACCCGTATGCTACCGTTGCACCATGCCCGTAAGAAGACACCCCTAAATTCCCTGATTGAAATTTTTGAAGAGCCTGATTATATAAAGAACGTTTATCTTTTTGCCTTCTGCTTCAGCCCCTTTAGGGTTGGCGCAGAACTTTTTAAAAAGCAAAGTACCCAAGCAGTGCTCAAGTACTTTGCAAATTTATGAAAAGCTTTCCTTAAGTTCCGGAATATCCGGTGAAAGGCGCCTTATTTTATAATTTCAGTAACCTGACCGGCACCTACTGTACGTCCGCCTTCACGGATAGCGAATTTCAAGCCTTTCTCCATAGCGATAGGCTGAATCAGCTTAACGGTAAGAGAAGTATTATCACCAGGCATTACCATTTCAGTTCCTGCTGGTAATTCAACTTCGCCCGTTACGTCAGTTGTACGGAAATAGAACTGAGGACGGTATTTGTTAAAGAAAGGAGTGTGACGACCACCTTCATCTTTACTTAACACGTATACTTCGCCTTTAAATTCTGTATGTGGAGTAATTGAACCTGGCTTGCAGATAACCATACCACGACGGATATCTTTCTTTTCAATACCACGGAGCAATAAACCTGCATTATCACCAGCTTCACCTTCGTCCAATAATTTTTTGAACATTTCCACACCTGTAACTGTAGAAGTCAATGGTTTTTCCATTAAACCTACTACTTCAACTGCTTCACTCACTTTAATACGACCTCTTTCGATACGACCTGTAGCAACTGTACCACGACCTGTGATAGAGAATACATCTTCCACACTCATCAGGAATGGCAGATCAACCGGACGGGGAGGTAAAGGAATATAAGAGTCAACAGCAGCCATTAATTCGTCAACAGCGCCAACCCATTTAGCATCGCCTGCTAATGCGCCGGTAGCTGAACCTTTAATGATAGGTGTGTTGTCACCATCGAAACCGTTTTTGCTTAACAGTTCACGAATTTCCATTTCAACCAGTTCCAACAATTCAGGATCATCTACAAGATCTACTTTATTCATAAACACAACCATGCTTGGTACACCTACCTGGCGTGCAAGAAGGATGTGCTCTCTTGTTTGGGGCATTGGTCCGTCAGTAGCAGCTACCACAAGGATAGCACCGTCCATCTGAGCGGCACCAGTGATCATATTTTTTACGTAATCAGCGTGACCAGGGCAATCCACGTGAGCGTAGTGCCTGTTAGCTGTTTGATATTCTACGTGTGCAGTATTAATGGTGATACCCCTTTCCTTTTCTTCAGGAGCACCATCAATTTCATCATACTTTTTTGCCTGCGCTAACCCTTTCTTAGAAAGAATTTCTGTTATTGCAGCAGTAAGAGTAGTCTTACCGTGGTCAACGTGACCGATTGTTCCAACGTTAACGTGGGGTTTGTCCCTCTTGAAGGTCTCTTTTGACATCGTTTATCTGTTTTAAATTGAGGTTTAAAATTATAGTTGCCCCCGCAAACACAATTACAGGCTGCAAACTGCTTTATTTATTCTACTTTTTGCTTACCAGATAATAAACCCGGCAAACTTTCAAAAATCTGAGCCGTTAGTGAGAATCGAACTCACGACCTCTTCCCTACCAAGGAAGTGCTCTACCCCTGAGCTACAACGGCTGGTATAGCTTGATGAGAGCCTTCGCTATCTGATTCTCTTGTAATAAAGAACTAATAGGACACTCCGAAATGAGCGGGAGACCGGGCTCGAACCGGCCACCTATAGCTTGGAAGGCTATCGCTCTACCAAATGAGCTACTCCCGCATGAATTTGAAATCTGAAATTTCAAATTAAAAACCAAAGAACTGTGGGCAGAGCAGGGTTCGAACCTGCGTACTCGTGAGAGAACAGATTTACAGTCTGTCGCCTTTAACCGCTCGGCCATCTGCCCAAATACATTTAGTCCCACTTAATGAAGCAACTATAACCAATGTATATGTGCCGGTTTCAAAATGTAGTGTTCTATTCAGAATAACTGCTGAGCCAGTGGAGGGATTCGAACCCCCGACCAGCTGATTACAAATCAGCTGCTCTGGCCAACTGAGCTACACTGGCGTTATTATTGAAATTCAATACTGTAAAGAACTTTAATACCCAAAAATTTAACACCTTATTTTTTGGGAAGGCAAAGGTAATGGAAATCTTTAAATGCAAAAATTTATGAAGATAAATTTTTGTGGCTAAATGTTGGGGTATTAAAAGGAAGGGATCAGTGGATCAGGTATAAAATAAAAAAGACCCCTTTACCGGGGTCTCTTTTATTACGCAGCTTGCATCTGCTTAGTTTTTTTTCGTTTTATCTGTTCTATAATGGAATTTAACGCATTGTCGAACGATTCTTCAAATGACTTTGAACATTCTTTGGAGAAAAAAGCGTAGCGAGGAATTTTTACTTTGATCTCTGCTACCTTGTCTTTGATCTGGTGAGCAACATTATCCAGTTTCAGATACACATCGATAGTGGTAATTCTGTCGTGGAAACTGTTCAGTTTCTGAATTTTTTTGTTTACATGTTCAATTAAATTTGATGCCGCATCAAAATGTACCGTTTGAATGTTTACATTCATAATAATCCAATTTAAAATCTGTGAACAATAAAAAATAAATAAAAGAACTTTTTGAAGTAACAGCATAGCTGCAACAACCTCAAGTTAATACATTGCAGATAAGATTTCAAATAAATTTTATTGTGTAAACCCTGAATTTTTCCGTAAAAAATGCACCTGCAAATACACCTGATTATGCTTTGGGATGAGCCTTTTTATGCACCTCTTTTAACCTCTCAATAGTATTATGGGTATATATCTGCGTGGCCGCAAGACTGGAGTGTCCTAACAGCTCTTTTACAGCATTAATCTCCGCTCCTTCATTGGTAAGATGGGTAGCAAATGTATGCCTTAAAACATGGGGACTTTTCTTTTGAATAGTAGTGATAAGAGCGAGATATTTTTTTACAACCAGATAAACATACTTAGGGTATAATTGTTTGCCTTTAGTATTTACTAAAAGATAAGTTTTATCTGCATTAGCTATATCTTTCTTTGCATTTATATAGCGCTGTATGTCGTCACACATTTCTTTAGCCAATGGTATAATCCTTTCTTTGTTTCCTTTTCCTAATACTTTGAGAGTACGACTGCCGGCATCTACACGATTTTCTTCAATAGTGATCAACTCGGTAAGCCGGATACCTGTAGTGTACAACAAACTCATTATTAAATGTTCAGTAAACCCTTTAAATCCTTCAGCAAACTCAACATGATTGAATAATGTTTTTATATCAGTCTCCTCCACAAATACAGGTAAACGCTTGCCTGTTTTAGGAGAAACAATAGTAGTCATTGGTGTGGACGTGAGTAAACCAGATTTTAGCTGGAATTTAAAAAAAGCTTTAAGGGTTGATATTTTCCTGTTGACGGTTTTTGCAGTCTGTCCTTTCTTCAGCAGTTCTGCAAGCCAGGAGCGAATAAAAGAAGATGTGATTTCCTGAAGTGCGGGAGCGTTATATTGGCTAGTGAGATACTCAAAAAACTGTTGCAGGTCTTCTTTATAGGCAGTAGCAGTGTGGGGCGAGTATCTTTTCTCAAACTGAATATAGTTAAGAAAAGTTTGTACAGCAGGTTGATAAACAGATTTCTCTATCATAAAAAAAGGTAGCCATAAAGTTATAATACTCTACGGCTACCTGTTTAAATTATTTATACAGCGGCTTTACAGCTCTATTTTGCCGCTGGCTATGTTCTGCTTGTAGATCGCTTTTAACACTTCACCTCTGCGTCTTACAGAAGGTTTTGTGAAAGACTGACGGCCTCTTAACTGCAACAGGATTTTAGCTTTTTCAAACTTTTTCTTGTACTTTTTCAGCGCCTTGTCTATGTTTTCGCAATCTTTTGAATCAATTATCAGCATAATGTAATATACCTCCTTTGTCTATTTGAGGAGCGCAAAGATAATATAAGAAAAGGAAAAATCAAACCAAATTCAAAAATTCCCCTCACTTAGGTAATTTGCAGCATGTTTACAGGTATTATTGAAGCTTTAGGTAAGGTAGTTTCCATAGAAACTTCCGGTACAAATAAAACTTTCTGGATTCAATCAGGCATCAGTCATGAATTGAAGCCCGACCAGAGCGTTTCGCACAATGGGGTTTGTTTAACGGTTGAAGAAATACAAAATGGGTCTCACCGGGTTACGGCTATACTTGAAACACTCCAAAAAACCAATTTGGGTGAATGGCACACAGGAGATACCATTAACCTGGAGCGATGCCTGCAGCCTTCCGGCCGGCTCGATGGACATTTTGTGCAGGGACATGTGGATACTACCGCCATATGTACCCAAAAAAGGGAATTACAAGGCAGTTGGCAGTTCACTTTCGATTTCCCTGAAAAGTTTGCCCCTCTTGTTATCGAAAAGGGATCTATATCACTCAACGGCATCAGTCTTACGATATTTGATATTACCAACAACAGCTTTTCAGTAGCTATCATTCCCTACACTTTTGAACATACCAATATGAAGAATATAAATACCAATGATACTGTAAACCTTGAATTTGATATGGTAGGAAAATATGTAGTGAGGGGGATGGAATTGAAAAGATAATATTTCCATTCATACTTTTTCTTTTCAGCATCAAACGTTGCCTAATGCTTTCTGGAATTACTGCATCTACAAAACAAAAAAGTTGGTTAATCCTGCTTGTCTTGTTGTGGGCATGCGTGCATACAATTTTCCTGATAAAAATTTACTGATTTTCAATTTGCCAATACAAGAGTTTACCTGTTACCTGCAAACGGAATCCATTTTCATAAGCCTTACCATCCTTTTTACATATTACCTCAGTGTCATAAAGGAATTGCAGCTAAAACATATACTTATAATTACAGCATTCTTATGCATTTTATGTATAACGCGTCCAAACGGATTAATATTAATACCAAGTACTTTTCTTTTTATATTCTTTAATTTTTTCAAAAAAAATCTTTGTATTTTCAACTAGTAACAATATTTATTATTGCATTAATTTTTTATGGAATAATAAATGTTGCATTAGGAAGTGGAGGAGAATGGCGGTTTATGTTAGCGTTTCAAAAAGAGTTAGTATGTGCAGATACTCCTTATTTTACCGATATCAGCATTTCTACGAATCCAAATTCGATAGGAGGTTTTCTTTATTACATTATGCATGATCCGCAACAATTTTTACACCTATCTGCATTAAAAACAATCGCATTTTTGGGATTACACAGAAGCTATTTTAGTGTAGCACACAATGTCTATCTAATCGCATACATCTACCCAATATACCTGTGTGTGATATATGGGCTAAAATATTGGTTCAGGAAAGATAAATTTTTTATGCTGTTTTTAATTTCGAATATTATGCTGGGATTACTAACAGTTATTTTAACATGTGATGACGTGCATAACCGTTTTTTTCTGATATTGTGTCCTTATTTATATATTTTGAGTTTACCTGCAATAAAAAAGCTTTTCACCAAAGAACATCCAGTTGAAAGATCTTCTATTACCACCTAAAGTTGCCATTCTGATTTTAAATTGGAACACAAGTGGATATTTGAAGCGATTTCTTCCTTCTGTTTTAAATACTACTTATACCAACAGTGAAGTATATGTTATAGATAATAACTCAAATGATGATTCGGTAGAAATGCTTAAAAAGGATTTCCCCAATGTGAATATTATCAGGATGTTCTCAAATAAAGGGTATGCCAGTGGCTACAACCTTTGCCTGACAGATATTAAAGCAGATTATTATTTGCTTGTAAATTCTGATATTGAAGTAACTCCTTCGTTCATTGAACCTGTAATTGAATTAATGGAAGCTGATCCATTGATAGGAATATGTCAACCTAAATTACTCTGTCTTGATGCGCGGGATACTTTTGAATACGCTGGAGCCTGCGGAGGATGGATTGATCAACTTGGATTCCCATTTACAAGAGGCCGTGTATTACTCACCATAGAGAAAGATGAATTACAGTATGATAATGTTGAGCAAATATTCTGGGCTACTGGCGCATGTATGTTTCTAAAGTCGGATGTGTATGAAAAAATAGGTGGTTTTTACGATTATTATTATATGCATCAGGAAGATATAGATCTTTGCTGGCGTGCGCAAAATGCAGGATATAAAATATATGTTTGTCCTCAATCGAAAGTATATCATATAGGCGGTGGAAGTTTATCGTGGGAAAATCACCTGAAAACTTTTTTGACATTCAGGAACAATTATATACTACTCACAAGAAATCTTCGGCTCTTACAACTTTTATATATCATTCCGCTACGCATGTTACTTGACCTGGGAGGATGTATCTTTTTCCTTATTAATGGAAAAGCGGGAATAAGTAAGGCGATTTTCAAAGCACAGTTTGCCTATTTATATTGGATATTGTTTGTCCGAAATAAAAGAAATCATCAACCTCGGGGATACAGAAATTGCTTTGGAGTGTACAAAAGCACTATTTTAATTTCTTACTTTTTAAAAAAGAAGCGAAAATTTTTGGAAATTGTTCCATTAAAACCACGACACAAATTTCAGAATGCTGAATTCCTTCATAAAAAAGTATAACTCATTCAGAAAAGAGAAAGTAATGGACAACCGGTTGTTCAATACTCAAAAAAAATATGCATTTATTGGAGTAGGGATGCATAGTCTCTCTAACATATATCCTGTTTTAAATCACTTCAACATTACGCTCAAATACATTTGTACTCAATCCGGCAAGCAATACCAGGCATTAAAAAAGCAGTTCCCGGACTGTATTTTCAATGATAGCATTAATGATATTATTAATGATACAGAAGTAAAGGGTGTATTTGTCTGCAGCAGTCCAAAAAGCCATTTCGGTATTCTATCTAAACTTGCTCATGCCGGAAAACAAATATTTATAGAAAAACCTCCCTGCCAAACTTTTGAGGAACTTGAAAACTTATTAGCCATTCAAAATACAAATACCTGCAAAATTGGATTTCAAAGAAGATATTGGCCAGGCAACAAATACATTTTGAAAAAAATTAAATCCGCAAAAAGCTATACCTACACATTCTGCTTTGGTTCTTACCCTAACGGAGATCCCTATACTGAACTTTTTATACACGCTCTTGATTATTGTTCGTTTTTGTTCGGCGCTTTTAACGTTCTTTCTTTCGACAGGCAGGAATATGATGACGGAATTACCCTGCAAATACACGCAAAACACCATAATGGCATTTCAGCGCTCATAGAATTGTCTACTCACTTTTCGTGGAATGATCCTATCGACATTATGACTATCAATTGCAGCGAAGAAGTTATTACAGCTCAATACCCAGTAAGTGTAAAAGGCAAAAAGAGACCCGCCAGAGTAATGCATTTGCCAACTGAAAGAATTTTCAAGCAGGCAGAGATAACAAAAGAATACTTTTCAACCGGCAACTTGGTAATGCCAGTAAATGAAATGAACACATTTGTATTACAAGGGTTTTACAAAGAACTCGAAACATTTATTTTTTTGGTAGAAAATGATGTTACGCCTGGAGTTAATGACTTAAAAGATTTGATTCCTTTGTACAAAGCAATAAAGCAATTAAAGCAGTAAAATCATTTGAAAATATCAGTGTACCGGAGCGTTTCATCATTATCCCATTTATAATACCCCAGCATTTTAGAAGTTGACCATTTCCCAAAATATTTCTCAAACGTACGATACAGAATGAGGTCATATTTTCGATGATAACTTACCCAGCATTGATTACAATTTTCAGAATAATGTTTCTGCGTTCTGCTGCTTTCTTCGGAATTAAATATCGTATCCAGATTTGTTTCGTGAATATTACCCAATTTCAGGCTAAGATGCTGACATAAAGGAACACTTCCATCGGGTAATACAATTACGCTATCCAGTATGCTATTGCACGTTAATCTAAGATTTCCCTTCACCCAATTATCATATAATTTAATATAATCGTAGTTTTCAGTAAACTCTTTAATGACAAGTGGAATAGCAGCAGCAGTATCTTCAATGCGAATTTGCTTTTTTATTGAAGCAGTTGTAGTTTGATTTTGTAATTCCTTTGCTTTTCGAAAAGTAAGCAATTCTTTATTTTTTAACTGACCAAATACTGAAGAGGTAGCATCATCAATAGTATCAAAAAAAGGAATATTATTATAAATACCTACCCTTAAAAAAACGCCATACCTTT
This sequence comes from Agriterribacter sp., assembly GCA_047600465.1. Taxonomy (GTDB): domain Bacteria; phylum Bacteroidota; class Bacteroidia; order Chitinophagales; family Chitinophagaceae; genus Agriterribacter. Next base: position 378,732 of record JASGKU010000001.1, on the reverse strand, counting down.
TACAGAGTTTTGCTACATGTGCAAGATCTTCAAAATCATTATAGGGGGATAATGTGAACATTACAAAAACAGGCACCTTATCCTTCACTGCTTCAATCACTTTTACTACACTTTTATAGCCATCTTTTCCTCTCATATATAGGTATGTTTCCTGGTCACCATCTAAAGAAATGTATAGTCGCTTTGGCTTATATTCATTAACCGCTCTGATTAAGTGATCTGGCTTGAGGCAATTTGAAAAAATGTCGAAGTTTTTATGATTTTTACTGAACCAATTAAGAATATCAAAAGCCTGGGGATGTAATAAAAACTCCCCTCCTTCAAGCCCTACTGAAGTATTGCTGTTCACACACTTGCTTGTCATTATTTTAATAATCGCATCCAAAGAAAGATATTGCGCTGGGCGTTTAGCCCAGATCAAACAGTGTTTGCAACCAGAATCACAGACGTCTGTTGCATAAATCATCAATGAAGAAATTTTTTTATTATGCGGAAACAGGTGATTGTGCAGGAAATTATATCCTCTTTTTATATAATCAGACTTTTGAAACATTCTTTATAATATTGTCCGCGTGTTTAGAACAAACGCACCATTGCAGATTTATTCCAGTAAAAAACGACAGTATTTTTCCTGGAATAAAAAAACTTATTGCTATTTGAAATATTCTCAACCCGTACTGAATCGTTGGGAAGAAAAATAATTCTGCTTACAGGAGGCAAAAATAAGCCATCCGTGTTTTGCACCGGTTGTATTTCATTTTTAAATTCCAGGTACTCAAGACGTGTCAGGTAATTGTTTACCCGTATTCTTGCTGTATCAAATTTATTCAGTACCATCGCCTTGTGAAAACCATTTCTAAAAACAAATGCGCCTTCAATTTCATCGGGAAGATTCAGGTAAATTACATTTTTCTGTTCAGATTCACGAGCGCTTTGTAAAATTGTTGCTGAAATACGGGAGGCTTCTTCCAGTTTCGATTGTTTAACAATAAAAATGAAATAAAATAAATACCTATTGCTATACATACAACACTTTTTGCTTTTAAAGTCTTTACTAAAAGCGATATAACTAATGATAGAATCATGCATAAAAAAACAGAAGGAAAGTATAGCAGTCTGTCGCCTTCGCTGGTACGGGTACTAATTCCAAATAGGGTAGGTATTGCCATTGCAATAATCAACACTAATACTAACCTGATATATGTATCAAGCTTCAGGAAGCCATACATCTTGTAAAGTTGTACATTCAAAAGAATAATTATAACCATTATCAATACAAACAAACCAATAAGCAGGTTTGAGTTTTCAGAAGGTGGGAGCAAAAGCCTTCCCCAGGTTTTAAAGGCCTTAATGAATAGATTGAGAAATTGATTATCCGTTATTCTTGATCCATATTCACCATATACGACATCTGAGGCATAATAACGAACTGCCAGATATAAAACAATTATAGCAAAGCATACAATTATACTTATAAGCGTTTTCTTAAACGAATATTCCTTATTCCATATCAACAATAGAATAATTATTGGAAGTAGTAATATAGATTCATAAGCCAAAAGTCCTATGCAATAAAACAAGCCTGTAAAAAATGCTTTCAAAAATATCTTCATATTGCTAAGGCAAACCAGGATTGAAAGCAAAGCAAAAAAACATGAAATAGTCGATAATCTACCTGTAAGCCATACTACGCCTTCATTGTGGAATGGATATACCAAGAATAACAATGCCGAAAGCCAACTGAACCATTGTTGGGTTTTATGTTCTCTTGGTTTTAAGGTTAGTGCAATTTTGTAAATGAGATAAGCATTAATAATGTGTACTGCAAGGTTGAAGATATAATATCCGCCACAATTCAGTTGGCTGAAAAAGTAATTAAACTTGAAAGAAATATCAATTAAAGGTCTAAGAAATTCCTTTACAATAATTGTTTTCTCAATACATATTCGGTATAAGGAATCGTAATCATCCGACAAAAATTCATTATCAAGAATAGGAAAATATAAAATAAGTCCTACTAATGAAAATACGCCTAAAGCTATACCGGCTTTTTTACCTGGCTTCATATATTTGATTCCGAATACACTGAAGAAATATCAAACCAGCAGGTAAATATCATAGCTGATTGCAGGCAACAATTGTACGAAAAAAATACTTCATAATCATTATAAACAACCTGCATTCTATCGCATCAGATACATTTTTCCATATCCTTTATTAAAATATTGGTCTGTATTATCTCCTTCCGTTTTATATTTCTCCAAAGATTTTCCATTCAAATTAGTAATAACCCTGTAAAGATAAACGCCATTAGCTAGTTTCTGACCATACTGATCAGTGCCATCCCATTTATACTCAGTTATATTTCTTCCAATCCTTATTGAACCTAATTCTGTTTTTGTTATCTCTTTTACAATCTTTCCTGTAATAGTTAAGATCTGAATCCTTAAATTCTGCGGCACTTCACTACCTGTTAGCGTAAACACAAAAGCAGTAGACGTAGTAAAGGGGTTAGGATAATTAAACATGTTAGAGATCATGGGTTTATTGATGATCTTAAAACTAACAGTATATGCGGTTTGTCCTGCCGTATTGCCGCTTTTATCTCTTCCCGACACAATCAGTTGATAATCTCCATCACTCAAAAAGTTGGGGTTGAAATCTATGGTAGCTGTATTATCGCTTACGGTTGAACCACTATTGGAAGGTGTAAAGCGAAGCGTATCAGTGTTGAATGAAAAAGTTTTTAAACTATTATCTGGATATCGAACCTGAACCTTTATTAGTGAAGTATCATCCAATGCCATGTAACGGTTATCATCTTTAAGCTTAATAAGGATATGTGGCTTTGCTGACACAATATCATCATTTAAGATGTGTACGCCATCAAACGTAACATCCAATAGCGGATTAAAATTATCCGATACAACATAAAAGCTCTTATAAAGAAAGTTATTCAATAAAAACTGTTCAGGCTGATCGTTATGCGGGTTAAAATTAATCAACAGGGTATTAACACCAGGATAGTTCTTACTATCCAGAACGTATTCAAGTTTTACAGTATCGCCCACAACAAGCGCTTTGCGCCTTGCAGAATCCAGCGCATGTGTAACATTGTTTTTATCAATCAAGCTAACACTTGTCAATAAGCTATCAAAAGCTATCGAACTGATATTTTTAAATACCACGCTGAATTTGATTTTTTCACCTATTTGTATTGTATCCTTTGCTTCAAAATAAATGTTGGGTGCAATAGCTCCTTCTGGTACTGGTGTATAGAGTACACGCCAGTAATCTAATTGAAAAGGTGTAAAATGCGTTGAATCAATATTCCGCATTTTTAGTTGTATGTATGGATAAGCTTTAACATCAACAGAAGATATATCCATTTCCTTCGTATTCTTATCAAGTGTAAACAATACAGTTTCTGTGTTATTAATATCGGTTCCTATAACCTGCACTGAGGGGTTATCTCCTGTTTGTTGCTCCTGTGAATATCCATTCCAGATTACTTTCTTCCACTCCTCGCCGGACCAAATTTAGGAGAAGTAATAAAGCCTAAAGTATCCGGTGTTTTACAGGTAACTTCTAAAGTAATTTTTTCACCAAACCCTGAAGCTACTTTAAATGCGGGTGCAAACTGATTCTTTCTACCCTTTTGATATATAAATACCCAGGCTTTGAATTGATTAATAGAATCAATTGCTTCAAAGCCGGCTTCTTTTAATTTGTGATACAAAGAATTGTTGGAACCGTATAAGGAAGTATCGCCTTTCCATGTTGCACTAAAAGAATTAGGATTGTTATAATCAAAACTTCGCACAACTACAAAGTCGCCGTCAGGAACAAGGTCCATAAAATCCATCATCAGTTTGCGACTGGATGCATTCATATAGCTATATTCAAAATTATTTTGTCTCCCTACTCCGCAATTAGCGCTTGCACTACCATATAAATACAGGTTATTACCATTGCCATCCACATTTGACCATGGTTTAAAAGTAATGCTATCAATTACATTAAAAATTAAGGAATTGCCTACGCATGCACTTTGTATTACATCATTATTATTGAGCGACACTAAGAAATCTGTATTTGCTTCACATCCGGGTTGATAAATACAATTTCTGATAAACACGTCATTATCACGCAATAAATATTTAAATTTCCGGGAGGCGCTATCCAAGTATATCCGATCAAAACTGGATTTTGTATGTTGAAAATAATGTGATTGGTTATATCCTTCTGTATTGATTTTATACATAAATGAATGATCTGCCCACTGATATTCTTCGCCTGAAGAAGGTACTAGTGAAACACGCCAATAATAAACGGTGCTATCTCTATATGTAAATTGAGGATTAAATTCAAGCAGCCCACCCGACGAAGAAATCGTTCTTGATACTTTTCCTACAGAATTAAAATTCTCTGTAGTATCAATCTCCATAATATAATTCTTTGTGGCACTTAACGGATCTGCGGTTGATGCATATAACTTTTGGGTAGGCTCTTTTATAATTGCAAAATTGTCCGGATACACGGGGCTTGCCGCATCTTCAATAATATAGAAAGATTTGGTAATGGTATTATTCATTTCTGAAATCTCATCGCGCTCATTATTTGCATCTAAAGTTATAATAAGTTTATTTTCGCCCTTTTCAATGGCAGGATTAATAGGTATTAAAAGATTGACACTATCAGTATTTCTTATACCTGGAATTCTTTTTGTTAAAACTGTAACCAAAGTTCCATTCGGCAATTGTCTTTTAATAGATATTTCCAGCGAATCAGGGATAGCTTTTCCTATGTTGAAAAACTTTACTGACAATTTAAAATTATTGTCGGTTACTGAAATAACAGGCGGAATATTTACGTATTGATCTTCTACTACATAATCAGGCAAATTTTGTGTATATAATTTTATTGCAGGATCACCTTGTAAAGTAACTTCTTCTGCATGCAATCTTGCCAGGTAATCACCAGGAACAGTACTTAGAAGATATCTAAAAGCGGCTTCTAAAGTCTCTCCTATAGGACGCCCATATTCCTGTTGAGAAAAAGCATTATACATGCCATGCAAATAAAGGTTAAGGTAGTTTACTATACCATAGTGCGTACTGGCTATAAAACCTATTGCGCCTCTTTGGTTAATAACAACATATTTTTCAGATAGCGTAGTAATAGTAGATAATCTATTAGGCTCAAAATTAAAAATATCACCAGCCAAACATCCATTAACAAGAAATAAAGGATATTTTCCCTGATTATCATATATACTGGGATCGTCGATATTAAATTCAGTAACAGTTGCTGAGGAATGCCCAAAATAGTTAACAATTCCTATTCCATCAGAAAATAATTTTTTCAACTGTTCGGTAGTTAACTGTGATGCGACTGCGGTTGTTTTACTGAAACTTTCTACATCAGCGCCCCACAGCGTATCCTGAGCAATTGTTCTCAATTGATTCATATATCCGCCAATCTCCATACTTAGCTGTGAGTTTCCACCACCAATTGCATGTACAATATTTTTCATCCAGGCACGACCATCAATTGTTTGTGGTGCACTTACACCAACGGATTCATATTCTTTTACTTTGTTAAGATATATTTCTACTTCTGCAGGGCTCACGACAGATAATCTTCCGGTAGGAGTTGCAGAAATGGTTTCATTATCGTTTGAAGCAAGTAGATTATCTGATGCAGGATATCCGAATGGCGGAATAAGATTGGTTTTCCCGAGGATCGCATCACTTTCATTGGATCTTGCGGCTACATATGAAACACCCTTACCTATTAAAAAAATAAATTTAGGTTGGGGATTAAATATTGTTCTTGCATACTTCAGGAATTTTTTTATGGCAAACGGATGTCTTTTTATACCAAAGCCAAACTGATCTGTCAATTGATCGATGTCATATACTTTTGCATTATAACTTCCGCCTGCAGCAGAGCTACGGTACTGCCGGTATGCGTCAACAGGATTACCATTAGCACCAGCGTATAATAAGGGATTGCTGATAATAACATAATCGCCCTGATTTGCCTGCTGCGAATAATCTACAAAATTCCTGGTGGTAAAATTTGCAGGAGCGTTAATATTACTGCTCTCCATGCTCATCAATACCAGCTTTCTTTTTTGTAGAGATGCCGGCAGCGCAAACTTCGCTATCCCTGCTTCGTCAATAACAGCCGTAAATCGTTTTAAGTTAGTAAGATCATATAAAACAGGCGCATTACTTCCATAAGTAAATGTTATGCGCAAATAATTACCAGAATTGGTGGCGGGTAATTCAAATACAAAATTCGATTCATTTCCAAAATTAAACTGGCGTGGATAAGTAAGTTCATATTTTGCTACCACCATTCTGTCGTTAGGATTGGTGGAAACATTCGTAACAACTACATTGGCTAATCCACTGCTGAGAAGACTAACCGGAAGGCTAACCAATTGTCTTTGATCTGTAAAAGCATCCATGGCCACATCAACCAGCTTAGTACCATTTACTTTCGCGTTGAATGTGCGGGTGTTCACCGCATTGCCGCAAGCAGCAATATAAAATGTGCCGTTTGGCCCTGCAGTGTAAGGATATAAATCCGGCAGGTTATCATTAAGTGCAGCGCCAGGATAAATGTCATCACTTGTATAACCCTCACCCCTGTCGTAAACAGAAGAATATATATACTCTGTTACAATCTGCGCATAACCGGCATTTATTTTATTTTTGAAATACCTGCCGGCTGTGTACATAAAATAAGGTTCAGCAGGCAACACATTTCCTGCTACATTATTGGTTTGATTTACCAATCTCAGATTATTGCCAGCGGGGTTAACCGTTAAAAAGTAAGAAGCTGTATCCGTTTCCAAACTCCATTTATCAGACAATTGATAGTTAATGTTGGAATACAAATTAATATCCGGCTTCCCATCATTCATCTCTCCCCAGAATTCCAGGTAATCATTACTACCTAAAGTACCTGACGCAACAGAAGTATACAATGGAATTTGTGCACCATTTCGCCACAATTGAAATTGCTCTGAAGGTGTATTTTGTAACCCAATAGATTGTAATGACGCTTGAGAAATCCGGTTTACGGAATTTTTTGCAACAGAAAATTTATAATAGGTTTTATTATAATCAATCCATTCATTATTATACTGCGCCCTGGCTACGCCACAGCTTACTATTAGTATGAATAATAAATACTTTCTCATATGCACTATTTTGTTTTTCCGCTATTAGTCTTTGCTTTTTTCACCAGGTCAACGCGCAAAGAAAAAATATGCGTATATAAAGGGTTAGATTGATTAGCAAGATTGGTATAAGCGTAATCTATCGCCAGGTGTTTTAATTTAAATCCGGCACCAAGACTAGGCTGATAGATCCATACTTTTTTTTGATTCAATGTATCACCATCTGCCAATGCCTTCTGAAAATTATATATACCACTTCTTACAAAAAATATATTCTTATAGCCCAATTCAATACCTATACGTGGATCCACACTTACCGGGTTTCCACTGATTACCACATTGCGTCTTCCATCGAATGTGAGATCGAAATTAGCCTCTGCCAAAAGGTTGAAACTCTTGTTAAGCTTAAAGTCATATGCACCACCCAATATTAATCTCGGAGCAGTTAACTCTGTTGATTTTACAGGAATTTCATTATTGGTTAAATACAATGCTTCTTTTTCTTCGTCTGTAAATGTAAAACTCCATGCATTGAAGGTGGTGGTAACATCTTTTGCAACTGTGCCTAATCTCCATTTTTTTGCACGGATCTGCACTCCGGCATCAATGCCAAAACCCCATGCCTTGGCAAAGCTTCCTACATTGCGGTAAATTACTTTTGCGTTTCCACCAAAACTAATGAGCTTGTCTCCTACCTGTTTAACCGTTTGGGCATAGGAAAATAAGAAAGCATAATCTGCCGAAGAAAATGTGCGGATGTTATTGTAATTGATAGAACCGTCTGGTTCAACAAGATAAAGTGTATTAGGAATATCGTCTACCCCAAAACGCAAGATAGATAATGCAATGGTTCTTTTTTTATCGCTCAAAGGAATAGCGATACTGCCGTAGTCGTATTTACCTATTCCTGAAAAATATTCAGCATGCATAAAATTCACCACCGGGTTATCCTTGATGTTCACCAGCCCTGCCGGGTTCCAATAGCCTGCATTGCCATCATCAACAGATGCAACCTGTGCTCCACCCATACCCAATCCTTTTGCACCAGCGCCTATATTCAAAAATTCATTTGAATATTTTCTGAACTGTGCATAACAATAGGTAGCATTACATAGCCAGCAAACAAGCAGTATTCTCAAAAGCATGCTTTTCATTCAAAATATTTTCCAATGAGCAATTCTTGTATTGATTCACGCAAACTTTCTGACTTACCCGCCACAAATATACCTAAGCATTCTTTTGTGAGAATTTATACGTGCCTTAGAACTCAAGCTATTATAACGGGATTCAGTATAAAATTATTGTCTTTTAGGGCAGGCTTGGCAAACTAACATTATTTTTGCGAAAACCACCTGAAAATGACGCTTATAGACGAATTAAGATGGCGTGGCATGCTACAGGATATAATGCCCGGAACGGAAGAGCAATTAAACAAGGAAATGACTTCAGCCTATATAGGTTTTGATCCTACCGCCGACAGCCTTCACATTGGTAGTTTGGTGCCTATATTATTGTTGGTTCATTTGCAGAAAAACGGTCACAAACCCATTGCCCTAATTGGAGGCGCTACCGGAATGATTGGCGACCCCAGCGGCAAAAGCGAAGAAAGAAATCTTTTAAGCAAAGAACAACTGGATATTAATGTAGCCGGCATAAAAAAGCAATTGGAAAAGCATCTCGATTTCAGCAGTGCTATTAAAAACCCTGCTGAAATGGTGAATAATTATGATTGGTTCAGCCAGATTGGTTTCATTGATTTTTTAAGGGATACGGGTAAACATATAACCGTAAACTACATGATGGCCAAGGACAGTGTAAAAAAGCGCATAGAAGGTGATACCGGCATCAGCTATACGGAGTTTGCATACCAGTTGATGCAGGGTTACGACTACTATTGGTTATACGTGCATAAGAACTGCAAACTGCAGATGGGGGAAGCGACCAATGGGGTAATATTACTACCGGAACAGAATTGGTGCGCAGAAAAGCTGGTGGAGAAGCATTTGCTTTTACATGCCCGCTTATAACAAAAGCCGATGGAGGAAAATTTGGCAAAACAGAAACCGGGAACATCTGGCTGAATGCCGAAAGAACCACGCCTTATCAATTTTATCAATTCTGGTTGAACGCCTCCGACGAGGATGCAAAAAAATGGATCAGGATATTTACTTTTTTATCCAGAACAGATATTGAGGCATTGATTGCAGCGCAACAAAACAATGCAGCCGCAAGACCTTTGCAAAAAGCCTTGGCAAAAGAAGTAACCATTTTTATACACGGTAAAGAAGAATATGACAAAGCCATTGAAACAACAGAAAAACTTTTTTCCCAACAATCTGCCGCTATAGAAACACTGAGCGTTGACGACCTGGAGAATATGGAAGGCATTATAAAATTTGATTTTCCTAAAGAAAAGATCAGCGGAGGCATTGATATTGTTTCCTTATTAGCAGAAACCGGCACGTTTCCCAGTAAAGGAGAAGCCCGTAAAATGGTACAAAACGGCGGCGTGAGCATTAACAGGAATAAAATAAACGATACTGCCCATAAAATTGATACAGGTGATCTTTTACATGATGCTTATTTGTTGATACAAAAGGGTAAGAAAAACTATTACCTCGTAAAAGCTCAATAAGTATTTGCAAGAATGAAATTTGGTTTAAACCCTCTGAGTATTTACTTTTGCATCCCTTTAAGGGCATAACAACCCACAAAAGTTTGGTATTGGCCTATAGTATAATGGTAGTACAATAGATTTTGGTTCTATTTGTCTTGGTTCGAATCCAGGTAGGCCAACTTTTCCTTCTTAATATATGTAATAAACAATCTTTATTAATTGCTATTGTACCCGAACGCTTTTTAATGGATTGGTAACTCCTGCTCTGATAGCACCCGTTCCTACAATAATTACAGCCACAGTTAATACAATTCCAACAGGTATTCCAAATATCCACCATGATAAATGGATACGATAAGCAAACTGTTCCAACCAGCCATGCATCCAGAATACAGTTATGGGAACTGCAATTAACCCTGCAATGACGATAAGTACTAAAAAGCCTTTCATCAACATAAAAGCAATACTCTTTACGGAAGCTCCTAAGATTTTTCTTATGCCAATCTCTTTCATCCGTTGAGATGTTTCGTATGCCATCAGCCCATACAAACCAAGGCATGCAATACACAATGAAAGCAGGGAGAAATAGAAAAAGATAGATGAAAAACGATCATCTGCCTTGTATTGCGCTTTTATTTCATTATCCATAAAATCAAAATCAAAGTAAGCGCCTGGAAAATGTTTCTTCCAGTTATTTTCCAGTAATACAACAGATGCTGCAATTCTGTTAACATCAGTGCGGATAGTTATCCGTGAAAAATAACCATCAACAGCATATATGGCCAATGGCTTAATAAGATATTGTAATGAATTAAAATGAAAATCTTTTACCACTCCCACTACTCTTCCCTGTTTTCCATTAATGCTAAAAATTTTTCCTAAAGCAGATTGTGGATATGCCCAACCACATTTTTTTATAGCTGTTTCGTTTAATACTATATTTCTTTCAGCGTCTCCGGGTATACTGTTCTTAAAATATTCGCCAGCCAGCAAGGATATTCCATGCACCTGTAAAAAAGAACTATCTGTACGCAGTAATGCTGTTTCAATAGCAATATTGTTTCCTTGTGCATCCACCGTTTGAGCTTCCGCTGTTTTAAGGCCGCTTAATACAAGTGAATTGGATACGGTAACGCCACGAATGATCCCCTTTGAAATAAGATCGTTCCTGAAAGCCTCATATCCTTTAATAACATCTGTATTACCGTTCACTCGTACAAACAGAAGCGCATCCTTATCATAACCCAGGTTTTTGTGCATTACATAGCGCATCTGCGCATATACTATTACGATAGCGGTAATAAGCATAAAGCTTATAATAAACTGTGCTACTACCAGGCACTTTCGCAACAGCACTCCTTTAGCAGAAGTAATAAGGGAGCCCTTTAAAACCATTACAGGTTGAAAGGACGACAGTATGAATGCAGGATAGATGCCTGATAAAATACCTGTAAGCAGCGTAACGAGTGCAGTAAAAAAATAAATGAAAGGATGGGAAAACAGGTTGATATTTTTATCTGTTACCTGTTGAAAAAAAGGTTGCAGGCAGGCTGCTATCAACAATGAGCACATCAATGCTATAAATGCGGTTAAAATAGATTCGGTGAGATATTGAGTAATAAGATTTGATTTAACAGCGCCCATTACTTTTTTTACTCCTACTTCTTTAGCACGTGCAGTCGATCGGGCAGTTGCAAGATTGGCATAATTAATACCCGCGAGCAAAAGAATAAAAACACCCACTGCAGAAAAAAGATATACCTGTGTAATGTCTCCAACCGGCGCTATTTCATTCAGTAGTTGTGAACGCAGATGAATATCACTCAATGGTTGAAGTTGATAACTATAATTAGCGAACGACTCTCTGTTGTCGACGTTAGGAAGAACGAATTGCTTAAGCTTCTCTGAGAATTCAGTCAACTTAACATTAGGGTAAAGCAACAGGTAAGTATAAAACCTGCTGTCTGTTAAGCCCTCCTTAGCTATTACCTGGGGATTCGCAACTTCAACACTTTTGAAGGAAGCAAGCATAGTGAATGTAAAATGAGCATTGCGTGGCGGATCATCCACTAAACCGGTAACTGCATAATTTGCACCATGCCCCGTACTATCATTCATAAAAATGATGAGAGATTGTCCCACAGGATCTGCATCACCAAAATATTTCTTTGCGGTTGATCTTGTTAGTACAACAGAAAAGGGATTCGCCAATACATCGGCCTTGTTTCCCTTTATCAACTTGTAATTAAAAACATCAAAAAAAGAGGCATCTGCAAGCAAAATACCTGACTGAATATACTGGCTGTTATTGTGTACAATCAATTCTTCTCTTAATCGCAGACGAACAGTTTTCTCTACTTCGGGGTACATATTTTGCAATATAGCTGCAAGCGGCGCCCCGGTTCTGGCAGATTGTTCCATTCCATCCTTGGTGCGCTTGTTTTCAACTATGCGTACAATTCTTGAAAAATTATTGTTGAACCGGTCGTAACTCAGTTCATCTGCCACCCATAAAGCCACCCATATAAAGCAGGCCAATCCTGACGCTAAACCAATAATATGCAACAATGAATAAGAACCATCCTTGATCATTCTTCGCCACGCCTGTAAAAACTGTACCTTGAACATAATACAATCTACGAAAGATTTAGTACATTGTTCAAAAAAGTTTTCCTATACCACATTCATTTTCTGTTCAATAAAATTTGGGCAAAGGATTTAAAGTGAGATTTTGCCTTTGATGCCAGTAGGGATATATAACCGGTGTATCACTTACCTGGTCCAGTCTTTTCATTTGCTCAACAGAAAGTTTCCAGTTTACTGCTTCTAAGTTCTGTTTCAACTGCTCTTCATTACGTGCGCCAATAATAATACTTGAAACTGTGGGACGCTGCAACAACCAGTTCAATGAAATTTGTGCAATTGTTTTCCCTGTTTCTTTTGCAATATCATTTAATACATCAATGGTGTTGAAAAAAATGGTTTCGTCAACTGCAAACTGAGGTACAGGACTACCACCTTGTGATACCCTGCTTTCTTTTGGCATTGGATTCGTTCTGCTGTATTTGCCGCCTAATCTTCCTGCTGCCAACGGGCTCCATATAAAAGCACCCACTTTTTGATCGATACCTACCGGCATCAGCTCCCATTCATATTCACGATTGAGTAAAGAATAATATACCTGGTGCGCCACATACCGGTTCCAGCCATATTTTTCACTAATGGATAATGATTTCATTAAATGCCATCCTGAAAAATTAGAAGCTGCGATGTATCGCACTTTGCCACTTTGCACCAGGTCATCCAGCGTACGCAGTGTTTCTTCAACAGGCGTATTACCATCAAAGCCGTGCATGTGATAAATATCTACATAGTCAGTATTAAGTCGTTTCAAACTTCCTTCTATCTGCTTCATCAAATGAATTCTCGATGAACCCTGGTTATTAGGCGCTTCTCCAAATGTAAAAGTGGCTTTGGTTGAAATGAGCACCTTATCACGTAAGCCTTGTAAAGCCTTGCCTAATATCTCTTCTGAAACACCATTGGAATATACATCTGCCGTATCAAACAAATTCACGCCCGCATCCAAACAAAGATTTACCATTCTTGTGGCTTCATCTATTTGTGTACTTCCCCATGCTTTGAAAAAAGCGGTACTACCGCCAAATGTAGCGGTGCCAAAACTTAATACCGGTACAAATAATCCTGATGCACCGAGTTGCCTGTATTCCATAAATTTTTATTGCATTGTGTGATTGAATCATATCCGTATATGGCAAGCCGCGTATTAAATTAATCAAGAAAAGTGAGATGATAGATGTGAAACGTTCATGTCTCACTCTTATAATCTCACGCTGTAATACGGCATATTATCAGCAAATAAAAATATCAATCAAGTCCGCCTCTTCTTGTAGGCTTCTTTGGTTCCGGCCAGGTTCCGCGCTCTCCTTTATCATTAGGTGCTAATAATATTTTTTCGCGACTGGCACGTTGCGGATCTTCGCAAGCCATGTATATTAAAATGGCTGTAAGAATTGCATTGCTTCTTACATCATCAAATACTATTTTATCATAAGTATCACGATTGGTATGCCATGTATAGGTTCCGTAAGACCAGCTATTGGAGCTTAATGAAAAAGCGGGTACTCCCGCCGCAACAAACGATGCAAAGTCTGAACCGCCTGTGCCCGGCGTTCCCGGAAAACTTGTTTCAATATTACCACGGATATTAGAAGGAACTTTCGACAACCACCTGCTTATATAATCATATGAGTTTAAAAACCCTTGCCCCATAATATTTACAACGCGACCGGTTCCATTATCCTGGTTAAATAATGCTTGTATATTGCTCACAATTTCGGGGTGATCTTCCACAAAAGCTCTTGACCCATTTAAACCCTGTTCTTCACTACTCCAGTGCCCAACGAGTATTGTTCTTTTTGGGTGAGGATATACTTTTTGCAGAATCCTCATAGCTTCCATCATCACCAATGTTCCTGTGCCATTATCGGTTGCACCCGTTCCTCCATCCCAGGAATCAAGATGTGCAGATAACATTACATACTCACCCGGTTTTTCTGTGCCCTTTATTTGTCCTAATGTATTTAAAGTAGGTACTGCGCCTTTTTCTTTTGAATCTGTGAGCACACTTATTTTGGGTTTGCTTCCCAATGCGGTAAGCCGGTACAACAAACCATAATCTTCCATAGCAATATCTACTGTAGGAATTTTTTTGGTGTATGCACCGAAAATTTTATCAACGCCAAAACCTTTTGACCAGTAAGAAGTGATAATACCTGCTGCACCAGCTTTTTCTAAAGCTACAGGCAAAGTACGCCCGCTGTAGCCCGTATTTTTTATCCGCGAAGCCCATGCATCCGTTAAGGAATCTCTTTCTTTTTTCATTTTTTCTACGGAAGGTTTTAATCCGAATTCCTCCCAATTATAATCAGGTCTGCCCGTAGGTTGGCACATCGATATCATCACAAATTTTCCCTTGGCAGCCGGCAACCATTGTGCAAATGAAACAGAATCTTTTACTTCGGGTAATATTATTACTTCGGCTACTACGGGTTTTCCACCTGTAGATGGGCACCATGCAAGTTGTGTACCTTCTAATGATTTCACCCACGGCGTCAACATATCAATATGAGAAATGCCCCGCTCCCAGCCACGCCATTCGCCCCATTTTTCATTTCGGGCATCTATTCCCCAATTGCCATAAGTAGATACGATCCAATCCTGCGCCTGTTGCAGCTTTGGAGAACCAACCAACCGCGGGCTATTTCATCTAACAACACATGTGCTAACTTTTCCAACTGTGAATTATCTGTAGCTTCTTTAACTATATTATTGATAATTGTACTATCACCTTGCCCCAAACCAACAGATACATAAAAACAAACAAAGAGGAATAAGCATATGATTCTTTTCATGGTAAGAAATTTCCTGATCAAAAAAACGAGTTGTTAAAACAATGAAGCTACAGAAAGAAAATACATTTATGAAGTAAAATCGCTGTTAAGCAGTGCATACAGTAATCTTCAGAAAAAATCCAGCTTGTATATGTACATTAGCATTATAACATTTGCCGGCAAGCAGCGAAATTATCATGAAAATACTGATTATTGAAGATGAACAACAACTGGCCAAAAGCATGTCTGAATATCTTTCCGGAGAAAGCTATTCATGTGAAACGGCATCTACTTTTCATGAAGCATTGGATAAAATTGATACCTATGAATACGATTGTATCTTGCTCGACCTTACCTTGCCCGGTGGCGACGGTATGAAAATATTGCAGGAATTAAAACAGCAGGAAAAGCAGGATGGCGTGATCATTATTTCTGCCAAAAATTCATTAGAAGACAAAATAATGGGTTTGAAAATAGGTGCCGATGATTACCTTGTAAAACCATTTCATTTAAGTGAACTGGCTGCAAGAATATTTTCATTGATCCGCAGACGTAGTTTTGCCAATACCAACATCATCCACCAAAACGAACTCTATATCGATCTGTTGGCTAAAACAGTTTCAGTTAATAACAGCATTGTTGCGCTTACCAAAAAAGAGTTTAATCTTCTTTTATATTTAATAGGCAATAAAAACAGGGTAATCTCAAAATCTGCGCTTGCAGAGCATTTGTCAGGCAACATGGATGATCTGTTTGATAACTATGATTTTGTGTATGCTCATATCAAAAATCTGAAAAAAAAATTGACAGATGCCGGCTGTGATAATTATTTAAAAACTATTTACGGAACAGGATATAAGTGGGAAGCATGAAGAAATTACTAACCAGACCATTAAGAGCATTTGGACTATACACCTTCCTCGTATTAATGGCAAGCATTCCCGTATACTATTTTATTATAGACAGTATTTGGCTGCATGAACTAAATAAGCACAACAAGCTTGTTGCAAAAAATCTGAAAGAAAATATTTACAAAATCTCTTCAGGCGATACGGCACTAACAGAAAAAAACATATCCACCTGGAATAACCTGCAGCCCAATACACAAATACAGAAATCAACAATGCTTAAGCCCGACAGCATTTATAATATCTATAAAAAAAATAAAGACTTTGCAAAAGAAGGAGGAGAAAAGATAGACCGGTTCCAGGGGCTTATTACTTACTTTGCCATCAATAATATTCCTTACCGTTTTATTATTGAAAGCAATGTGGAAGAAACAAATGAAACAGTAACAGCGATACTCCTTATCACAATCTTCTTTTTCATTTTATTACTGGCCGGCTTTATTATACTTAACCGTATCGTATCAGGCAAGCTATGGCAGCCCTTTTATAACACGCTTGCTAAAATAAAATCTTTCCATCTCAACAAAAACCATGAGATCTCTTTTGAGAAAACAGGTATACTTGAATTTGAAGAACTACATAACAGTCTTAATAAGTTGATAGAAGAAAACACCTCTATATACAATCAACAAAAACAGTTTACAGAAAACGCTTCCCATGAATTACAAACACCTTTAGCGGTTGTTCAATCAAAGCTGGATATATTACTACAGAAGCAGCCACTTAGTAAAGAACAATCTGATATCATTGATGATGCCAATAAAGCATTAAGCAGGGTTAGCCGTATTAATAAGAATTTATTACTGTTAGCCAAAATAGAAAACAAGCAATTTTCGGAAAAAGAACGTGTTGATGTAAGAGCTTTGCTGAGCGACAATCTTGAGCTTTTAGAGGATTTTTTTTCGCACAAGCAAATTAGTATAAAAAGGGATATTCAAAGCGAAGTATATATAGAAGCGAACAACACATTAGTAGAAGTTTTATTTACAAATCTTTTACTGAATGCTGCGCGGCATACAATGCAAAAAGGTGAAATTATGGTAACTCTTACAGCAGGCAGTTTTGTAGTGCAGAATTCAGGCGAGCATGAGTTAAAAAGTGCACAACTTTTTAAAAGATTTGCTGCCGCTTATACACATAGTACAGGCAGTGGTTTAGGGCTGGCCATAGCATATGAAATTTGCAACCTGTACAACTGGAAACTAAATTATTATTTCAAAGACGGAAGCCATTATTTTTCTGTATTTTTCTGAATTCAGAATTTTTTCTAAATCAGGTAGTAAGATTGTGCCATCAATCCTGGTTCATAAAAGCACTTAACCAACGATTGCAAACAACCGTGCATTTTATTAAATGAATACAAACAGCTTAAACCCGTTTCTTTTAAAATATAAACCAATATGGTTACTCCTGCGCGTAGCATTAGTGCTTTTTTTATTTACCCGGCTATTTCTGGCAATATACGTTGCCGTTACTTCCGGCATTCCCTTTCCCCTGGCTATTGAAAGTTTTTTTGTTGGGTTAATGTATGATTTACTGGTTAGTCTTTTTATCACGCTTCCTTTTGCATTGCAAATTACTTTTACCAATAACTTTATTTACACCGCAAAAGGAAAATGGATAACACTTGCTCTATTTGCACTAATCTTCATCTTACTTTTTTTTACATCTGTATTTCCCAAAGATTTTAATAAAGATCTTTACAAATTCTTTGTATTATATATAGTACTCCGCCTTGCAATATTTGTATTCCTGCTTACACGTTCTGTTTCTTTCCGGCAAAAATGGAGAGCTGCAGTGTTGAATATATTTTTCTTTATTACTGTATTCTTATTGGTGTTTAACGCAGTGAGTGAATGGTTTTTCTGGAACGAATTTTCATCAAGATACAATTTCATAGCGGTGGACTATCTCATTTATTCAAATGAAGTAGTGGGTAATATAAAAGAATCATACCCCATTACAGCTATTATAATTGGAGTAGCGCTTATAACTGGTCTCATCGTTTATTTCTTATCAGGAAAAATCAGGCAGTCCGTATTTTCACTTCTTGTGTTTACAAAAAGAATTGTTTTCTTTTTTCTGCTCGCAGTAGTAACATGCATACTTACTGTAGCAATACAACCAGGATGGAAAGATTTCAGTAAAAATAATTTTGCAAACGAACTAAGTGGAAATGGTATTTACCAGTTTGTGCAGGCCTTTAAAAACAACGACCTGGATTTTTATAAATATTATCAAACCATTTCAGACTCTGCAGCGTTTACACTTGTGCGTAACAATCTGCAGGATTCGAACAGCAGGTTTGTATCAAACGACATATTTAATATTGAAAGGCAAATAAGCTATACGGAAAGCGAGAAAAAAATGAATGTTGTGTTGATCAGCGTAGAAAGCCTGAGCGCTTCGTTTATGAAAGCTTTCGGAAGTACAAACAATATCACTCCTTATCTGGATGCGCTTGCACAAAAAGGAATGCTCTTTACCAACCTGTATGCATCAGGTACCAGAACAGTCAGAGGATTGGAAGCGCTCTCACTTTCTATACCACCACCTCCCGGGCAAAGCATTGTAAAAAGACCGGACAATGATAGCCTTTTCAGTCTTGGTTCTGTATTTAAAAGTAAAGGGTATGTAACGCAATATATTTATGGAGGTTATAGCTACTTTGATAATATGAATGAATTTTTTAGTAACAATGATTATGAAGTAATTGACAGAACAGGATTACAACCAGCAGAAATACATTATGCAAATATATGGGGCGTAGCTGATGAAGATTTATTTACCCTGGCGTTAAGACAGATGGATAAAAATTACAATAATGGTAAACCGTTTTTCTCGCATGTGATGACGGTGTCCAATCATCGCCCGTTTACGTATCCGGAAAACAGGATTGATATACCGCCATCTTCACAAAAAAGAGAAGGTGCAGTTAAATATACAGACTACAGCATTGGAAAATTTATAGAGCAGGCAGAGAAAAAGCCATGGTTCAATAATACCATTTTTGTAATAGTGGCAGACCACTGTGCGTCCAGCGCGGGCAAGCAGGCATTGCCTGTTACAGGCTATCATATTCCAATGATCATTTACTCACCTTCTCATATACAACCGCAGGAAATAAAATGGCGCACCGCGCAAATTGATATTGCTCCTACCATTCTCGGGCTCTTACATTTTTCATACAAATCCAAATTCTTTGGGCAGGATATATTCAATACTCCCCCGGAAAAACAAAGAGCATTTATCAGCACTTACCAGGGACTTGGTTTTTTAAAAAACGACACACTGATTGTACAATCGCCCGTAAAAAAAGTAAAGACCTATAAACCCGATTTTATTACCGGTGATGCCAAAGAGATTAAAGGGAATGATACACTCACCAACCAAGCAACTGCCTATTACCAGGTAATTTCCTGGCTCATTAAACACAAACAAGCCTGGATAAAACCATAGCCAGCGTTACGATTATTACATAATGCATTATACCACGAAAATATTTTTTTTCATAGCGCTTCTATTGACCAGTAAGTTTGTGGCTGCACAGGAGGCTATAACATTCCAGGTTAAAAACAAAACCACCAGCGAACCCATTGCAGGTGCATCTGTTGTGCAGAAAAACACACAACACTTTGCCATCACAGATTCATCTGGTTATGCTATTATTAAAAGCAGTGATAGTGTGCGTAAAATCTTCACGATTGAATCATTGGGCTTTGTAACGGCAACCATTACACTACAATCAATACTTACGGACAGCTTATATACTGTATACCTTGAAACCCAGGAAGCATATGGCGCCCTGGAAACAGTAACCATTTCAACATTGCGCACCAATTCAAGATTGGAGAATTCACCTACGCCTGTTGAAATACTGGGCGCCGACGAAATGAATGAGGAAAACGGCATTAAGCCGGGAAACATTGTTAGCCTGTTAGGAGACATAGCAGGTGTACAAATGCAACAGGTTTCGGCAAGCTCCGGTAATACGTATGCAAGAATACAGGGATTAAACGGAAGATATACACAATTACTGAAAGACGGAATGCCTTTGTTTGGAGGGCTTTCAGGCAACTTTGGTATTATGCAGATTCCACCTCTTGATTTAAAACAGATTGAAATTATTAAAGGTGCAGCCTCTACTTTGTATGGAGGCGATGCTATTGGTGGTATTATCAATCTTATCAGCAAAAATCCAACAGAAAAACAGGAATTAAGCGCAACATTGAACAGAACAACCCTGAAAGAAACTAACATTAATGCATACGCGGCAAAACGATATAAAAAATTTGGTTATACTTTTACGGCAACACAAACTTTTCAAAAAGCTGTTGATGTAGATAACGACGGACTAAGCGATGTGCCCAATGTAACAAGTACAGTTATACATCCGAAGTTTATTTTTTATCTTTCACCTCGTTCTACGCTTACACTTAATTACACCGCTACTTTTGATAAAAGACAGGGCGGTGACATGAATTATTTTTCCGCTCATTCACCTGCATTGTACCATATAAACAATAATATGCAGCGACATGCAGGCGATGCAAAATGGCAATATAATTTTTCTCCGGAGAGCAACCTGGTAGTTAAATTCAGCAATAGCAGCGTTAACCAGAACATGGATACAAAACCGTACCGGTTCAAAGCAAATCAGTGGATCTATTATTCTGAAATATCCTATCTCCATAAATATACATCTACAGACTGGGTGGGTGGCATTAATTTTAATGGAGATATTTTCCGCAATACCTCTGCTAACTTACCTGCATTACAAAATTATTCATACAATACGATTGGTGCATTTGTGCAGAATACCTGGCACATTACCAACCATTTTACTACTGAAGCCGGACTCAGAATGGATCATCATTCTGCTTATGGAAACTTTGTTCTTCCAAGATTGGCTTTGCTTTACAAATTCAGCAGGGCATTTACGATGCGCTTGAATGGAGGGTTTGGGTACAAAACACCTGTCCTTCTTAATTACATAGACCCCGAAACCGACCTGAATATAGTGTCAGTATCCAGGTCTTTACAAACCGAATTATCAAAAGGATTAAATACAGATATCAATTATCACACGGTGTTTGCAAACGATATCGATCTTACGCTTAATCAATCTTTCTTTTTCACTAATTTATCAAAGCCTGTTTACGATAGTTCAACCAGCAATGCAAAAATAAACCTGCTCAATGCAAATGCTCCCATTCAGGTAAAGGGTTTGCATACTTACATACGTGTGCAGGTAGCGCCATGGGAAGTGTACCTTGGTTATGTATATACCGATGTTCATAAAAAATATGACGAACTGCATGCTGTACTTCCTGTTACACCAAAACATAATTTTTCTACCATACTTATGTACGAGCATGCTGAAAAATGGCGGACAGGTATTGAAAGCTCTTTTATTGCAGGGCAGGTTGATGAAAATTACATGCCTGTAAAAAACTACTTGTTGGTAGCAACCATGTTTCAATATAATATCAACCATTTTAGTTTTGTACTGAATGGAGAAAACTTACTGGACTTCCGTCAAAGCAAATATGGGCGAATATACAGTGGTACTACAAACGAGCCCGTTTTTCATGCGCTGTGGGCGCCTATAGATGGACGGGTAATCAATCTTTCTGTGAAATGGAGCTTATGAATGTGTGGTCGGCACGCTTGACGTCAGATCACACATTTAGAGGGTCTGACGCTACGCGTACCGACCATAAAAGAAACCACAAACAATAAACTAAAAACAAAAAACTTTTATGTGGAAATACTACGCCATCTTATCTGCACTATTCGCGGCACTCACAGCTATTCTTGCAAAAATTGGTATTAAAGGAGTGAGTGGTAATATAGCAACGGCTATCCGCACTGTTGTTATTCTTTTTATTGCATGGGCAATAGTGCTGGCAACAGGTGAGTTAAAAGAAATAAAAACATTAACACAGAAGAATATTCTATTCCTGGTATTATCGGGTATTGCAACAGGACTCTCATGGATATTTTATTTTAAAGCACTCGAAACCGGGGATGTATCGAAAGTAGCGCCGATAGATAAGCTGAGTGTTGCTATTGCAATTGGATTGTCAATTATAATTTTAAAGGAACCTGTAAGCCCCAAAACCTTAATAGGAGCGACTTTGATTGTTGCAGGAACGATAGTGATTATAAAATAAACAATATCATCAACAATTCTCCAATGCCTGCAGCACATCTGCAATAATATCGCCTGCATATTCTAATCCTACAGATATGCGGATAAGACCGGGCGTTATGCTTACTGTTTCCTGTTCTTCTTTACTCAATTTAGAATGAGTGGTAGAGGCAGGATGAGAAGCAATGCTGCGACTATCACCCAGGTTGGAGGTAAGCGACAACATTTTTAACGCGTCCATAAATTTCTTTCCACTCTCCAATCCACCTTTCAAGTCAAAAGTAAGAAGCGCACCACCTCTTGTCATTTGCCTTTTGGCTATGGCATACATAGGATGCGATGGATGAAAAGGGTATTTTATGGAATTCAATTTCGGATGTCCATCCAATGCTTTAGCCAATGCTTCCGCATTATCACAATGGCGCTGTATACGCAGATCTAATGTTTCCAAACTTTTGCTCAACACCCATGCGTTAAATGGAGAAAGCGATGGTCCTGTATTTCTGCAGAACAAATACAGGTCTCTTATCAATTCTTTTT
This sequence comes from Agriterribacter sp., assembly GCA_047600465.1. Lineage (GTDB taxonomy): Bacteria > Bacteroidota > Bacteroidia > Chitinophagales > Chitinophagaceae > Agriterribacter. The sequence goes on along the minus strand of JASGKU010000001.1, from coordinate 355,904 downwards.
TACCAACTACTACTCCGCCCAATACTCTTCCCTGTCCGTCAATCCATTTAGTAGCTGAATGTAATACCAGATCAGCCCCGTATTCTATGGGCTTTTGTAATATAGGCGTGGCAAAACAATTATCAACAATCAACATTACACCATGCTTTTTGCACAATGCGCCCAACCATTCCATATCTACAATATCCAATCCCGGATTGGTAGGTGTTTCAACATATACCATTTTGGTATTGGGTTTTATCAATGCTTCCCAGGTTTCAGGCTTCTTTATATCCGCATAACTGTAATCAATTTTCCAGCGATGCAGGTATTTTGTTATAATGGTATGTGTTGATCCAAACACAGAACTGCAGCTCAACAGGTGATCGCCACTATTTAAAAAACACATAAATGAACCAAAAATAGCGCTCATGCCCGATGCTGTAGCGAAGCCATCTTCAGCGCCTTCCAGTGCACACATTTTATCAATAAATTCCTGCACATTGGGATTACTGAAGCGACTGTAAATATTATCATCACTTTCTTCCGCAAATGCAGCACGCATATCTTCAGCATTATCAAAACAAAAGCTTGAAGTAAGAAACAGTGGAGTACTATGCTCCATCTGATCGGTACGGGCTGTTTGAATACGCACTGCCTGCGTATTAGGATGTTGACTCATGCTGAAATAATAGTTTGATATGTGTGTGATGCAGGAAGAAAAGACAGCTCGCCTTTACAAGGGCTTCCGCAATACGAATAATTTATTATTGATAAAACATTCAACAACTGCAATGCTTCACTTACAGGTTTACAGGCGTTCCGTTCACCACCACTGTCCATTTCATATCGGCTCCTGCACGACGCAATGTCTCTGCAACAGAACAATATTTATTCATGGATAGCTCCACTGCACGATATGCTTTTGCTGGTTCTATTTCTCCAGACAGATCAAATATAATCTGCACATCTGTCCACAAAGAAGGTTCCTTGCCTTGCTCTCTTTCACCATCTACACTAATAGAAAAGCCCTTTATCGTTTGCTTTTGTTTTTTTAATATACTCACTACATCTACCGCACTACAGCCACCTAATCCCGCCAATAACAGTTGCATGGGACGAAATCCTTTTCCGTCACCTCCCTGTTCAACAGGAATATCTATAGACAATGTATTGCCTCCCGCGTCAGCGGCAAAAAAACCATAATCATTGTGCGTGCGGTGTAATTGCATTAACGGCATTGCTTAAAATTTGAGTGCAAAGATAAGAAGCAAATCCTTTTGTTGAGTATAGTTTACATACAAAGGGTAAGCTGTGACCAACAGCTTACCCTTCAAGCATTCACTTATAATATTATTTAAGTAAATCTTCTACAGTTATGGCTATGTAGTACAAGCCTCCCAGTGTGGGTCCGCCCGCATACTGTATATAACGCTTGTTAAAGATGTTGGCGCCGCCTGCTTTAATGGTGCTTTTCAGCTTTGGTAACTGGTAACTAACCTGGGCATCAAAGGTATTAATGGCAGGCACATTGCCGGTAACCAGCGGGCTTTCCCATAAAAATGATTGTTGCCACCTGTACACGATATTGAACCCAAAATTCTTAAACACTTCACGGTTACCAAAAGACAGGTTAGTTGACCATTCAGGCGTGTTGAAACCTGTCACAAAAATATCATTTGTTTTATTGGCCTTCATTTTATTATAACTTACGTTGCCGCCCAGTTTAAATTTCCTATAAAAGAAATAGGTTGTTCCAACCGCGAAGCCATAATTAGTATACTTATTTTTTGCGTTGGTATATACACGATAGCGATCCTGTCCTTTACTTGCGGCATTGCCTCCACTGGCAGTAGTAGCATCCCTGTTCCTGTCTATCATTGCAATTACTGCAGCATCTGATCCTACTGTTTCACCTTTGGGAACAAATACCTGTACCTGCCCTAAAAATCCATCATAAGTGTTTGTATAAGCATCGATATCCAATATCAGTTTGTTATCAAGTATTACACTTTTATATCCTACTTCAAATGAATTTATTTTTTCAGGACGAGCGTTTGGAAGATTCGCTACTACCAACAGATCTCTGTGAGCAAGTGCTGCAGCGTCTGTATTACCATCTGCTTTTACAGCGGCATTAAAATTTACTACAGAAGTTTGCGTATAGCTATTTTCGAGATAACCCAATCCTTCATTAATATAAGGAAGACTTCCCACACGTTTTACACGACCATTGTTTACATACGATAAGGCTTCAAACAATGCGGGGAAACGATATCCCTGTTGGTATGTAACCCTGAAATTATGATTTTGAGCGACAGTATATACAGCAGCCACACGTGGTGTAAACTTAAGCGTAAACTCAGGGTTATAATCTCCTCTCAAAGAAGCAAATAATTTTAGCTTATCATCAAAGAATGTTTTAGTTACCTGAACAAAGCCACCGAATTTTTTATAGTACACGTTGCTTCCAAAATTGCTTGAGTCAGGAACTTTTCCATCTACTGAAACAGGCTTGTTGCGCTCATCGATAGGGCGACTGAAGTCAACAAAATTATTTCCATCAGGAATGATCTCGTATATACGCCCATCGCCACCAATCAATAGGTTAAATATTTTTACTTTGCTGGAAAGATCCCATTGACCTTCCAGGTGATACATCCTGCTTTTTTGAATTAAAGCTGAACCACCTGTTACGGGTGCATCTGGTATGGCGCTTGATTTAATATCCCAGTTATTAATGTGCCTTATAGTATTGAATAAATCATTAAATGCTTTTGTGCCTGGCTCTACCCTGCCTGCATCTGCCTGCTGGCGCGCATATTGAGTAGCTGCTGCTAAATTAGACGAATTCAATTCACCCCCATTGTTGGCAGCATACGCATTCAATGCTGTTTTGTATTTGCCAGCCCAGGCCGTTCCACTTCCACCGCTTGCCAGATCAAGATTGTCGGCAGTTGGCTTAACGTTATAGGAATCACCTGTATTCTCTAACGAAACATAGCCACGAATGAGAAAGTTATCACCTTTCAATTCGAGCTTGTGATTTTGAACAATCACATTATCCAGTTGTATTTTATTTCCTCTTTGAAATACACCATCCATTTTGCCGATACGATAAGTATAGGAAAGTTCTGCATGATCACTTACTTTATAATGCAAAGAAGCATCAAACTTAAGATTATCAACAATCGGGTTGATCAGGTCTTTTTCCCAATAACCGGTACGCGCCACCGTTAGTGTCTGATTGTTTTTTCCATTGATGGTAAGGCCGGTAATAGAAACAGTGTTACTACCAGCAAGTGCATCATCTCCATATTTATTCCAACCATCGTATACCTGGTTGTTTGCGCCGTTCAGTTCAGGAAATGCGGGATTGGCTGTTTTTAAATTATTGGGATTCTGGTCTGTCCTTGTATTAGAAAGCCAGTCTGTACCACGCATATAACCTGCATTTATTTTAAATGCAAATTTATTATGAAAGGCTTTCGCATAGCGAATGGCAGTTTCTGTTAATATGCTGGGTGAATAATCTATTCCGTCAACATGATTCACACCTGTTTTCTGGTATACACTCAAGCCCTGGTAAAGGAACGGACTTTTGGTAAGCAGGTTGGCCATACCATTAATAGCATTCATACCATATAAGGCAGAAGCAGCGCCGGGTGTAATTTCTACGCTGGCAATGTCAAGCTCTGTGGGCCCGATGGCATTACCTAAAGGAACTCCCAGTGTGGCAGCCTGCATATCTACCCCATCAACCAATTGCATAAAACGGAAATTATTGGGGATATTAAATCCACGGGTATTGGGCACTTTAAAAGTGAGACTTGATGTTGTCATCTGCACGCCTTTTACATTCTCCAATGCGTCATAAAAACTTGGCGCAGGCGTTTCTTTAATAGCACGTATATCAAGCTTTTCAATAGCTACTGGCGATTTCATTATTTTTTCCTGAACACGTGAAGCACTTACTACTACTTCATTGCCTAATACAGTTTGAGTAGCCAATGCCACTTGTAACTGAGATCCAATTGAAGTTACATCTACCTCCTGCTGTTCAAAACCGACTGAAGAAAAAATGAGCGTGAACGGCAACTTTACTTTGGTTCTGAATTTAAAATTACCCTTGTTATCTGTAACGGTTCCTGCAACAGCCCCTTTTACTTGTACACTTACATTGCTCAACGGTTCATTGTTTTGCTGACCAGTTACATTGCCTGAAATTTCAAGCACTGTATTATCCTGCGCCTTTAGTACAAAAGAAGAAAGCAGCATTAAAAATAAAACAGTGTATTTCGAAAATATTTGTTTTGGTATAGACATACGTATACTCATAACCCTTGCGGATACTTTTTTAGTAAATGATTTATTAATTGAATAATTCTGTAAAGCGAATAGAGATTATATGGTTAAATATTTTTCCTCCAGCGAGGACAAAACCGGAATTGAGTCATTTGCAACATAAATAATTATTAGTCCACAAAAATAGTGGACTTATTGAAATAAGCAAAATTATTTCCATCTGATCTTGCGAAAAAGTGAAAAAATATCGGAAAAACCGTTCAACTTGATTACTTGCGGGTTTTAACAGCTGTTTTGCGGCTTAAGTCTACAATTTGAAATCCTGTGTGATTATTCTCTAATATTGCGCCCATAATTCTAATATTATAATGAAGATTGCATACATCACGTACAGCGGAATTGCCAAATACTTACCGGCAAATAATTTTAATGAAGTAGAAGACCTATTGCCGCTTCTTACAAAGAAGGGATTTGACATCACAGCAGAAATATGGGATGATCCAAAGGTTGACTGGAGTAAGTATGATGTAGCATTACTAAAAACGCCCTGGGACTATCACCAGAAATATGAGCAGTTTAAACAATGGCTCAACAGGATAGAAGCAGCAGACGTTCGGTTATTAAATGATTTCACTACGGTGAGATGGAATATGGATAAGCATTACCTGGCGGAAATAGCACAGGCAGGGTTTGATGTAATTCCCACATTATACATTGAACGTGGATGGACAGGCGAATTGTTACCCATATTTGAACAACTACAGAGCACAGAACTAATTATAAAACCATGTGTAAGCGGCGGATCGAAAAACACCATTGTCATTCAGAAAGATTCCTCGTTTGAACAAAGAGCAAAAGTTATAGCGCTACTATCTGAGGCTGATTATTTGGTTCAACCGCTGATGCATGAAGTACAAAACGGGGAATGGTCGTTTGTATTTTTTAATGGCAGGTACAGCCACACTATTCTCAAAAAACCAAAGGCAGGAGATTTCAGGGTACAACAGATTCACGGTGGGACTATTACAACTATATATGCTTCACAAAGAGATATCGATAATGCAGCAACCTATCTGCAACAATTTGCCAACAATATTTTTTATGCACGCGTGGATGGACTGATGGTAAACGGAAAGTTTATGCTGATGGAACTGGAACTGATAGAGCCCTTTCTATATCTTTCTTATGGCGAGGGTGCTGTTGAAAGATATTGTGAAGCGTTGGAGGAGCAGTTGGGAAGGATGAGATAAGTATTTCGAAATGATTTAACAGTAAATCTAAAGTTCAGAGCATTATTCCCTTCTATAACAAGAATTACTTGTAAGCTATGAAAAAAAGAGAAATTATAACATTATTGAATTGCATTGCCTCTATCTCTATTGCAACAATAGTAAGCTCGTGCAATAATGGAGATAAAGAGCATGAATACGGCTATGGAATTTATGGTGCAAAACTTGATACGCTGCGCATTCAGCCTCATACAGTAATAACTAAACCGGTTTTGTTCGAAACAGCTTTTTTTTATAATTCCACAGCTGTTTTAAACAATATTCCAATACACTTTTTTCAAATACAGATCGGCAAGTTAAAAGTTGAAACGGGAAAACTAATTGCATGTGACCCAATCCAATTAGAAAATTTTGAACCTTTTACACAGCAGTTTCCCACTGGTAAATTTCCTGTGCAGCTTTCCATTGCCAAAATTAAAACAGATGAACGTGTGGCATTCAGCCAAATCCTATTTTCGGAGAGCGCTGTTGCAAAATGGGAGTTCGCATTACAAAAAGGACAACAACCCCTATCCATTTTTTCTGATACCATATATGGATATGGAGTAGACGCAGGCATGGGAATGTTCATTGATGAAAAAGCCAGTAAGGCGTTTTCTCTTTTGATAAAAGACGATCAAAATCTGTGGGAAAAGATATTTCTCAAATCCATGCATGAGCAATATCGCAACACCTGGGATTTTTTGTTATATGATTTTCAAGGAGGAAACTTTGCTGCATTTGCTACAGGTTATGGAGATGGCAGTTATGCTACGTATATTGGATTTGATGAAAAGGGTTTACCCTGCAGATTGTTAACAGATTTCGGGCTAGTTGATTGGGCTAAGAACAAAGAAAATTAAAATAATAATTTTTTAAATACTATATGGAGACAAAGTCTCCGAAGAACATAGGGATGCGAAGTTATAAACTTCGCATAGCATTGAGCTAACAACTAAATCACGCCCATTGCCTTCAACAAAATGCGCATACTCCAGAAGATGACCATGATACCTACACAGATAAACATGGTTTTAACGGGAAGTTTACCTGAAAGCCTTGCAGCAAGGGGCGCTGCTACTACTCCGCCAATGATCAATCCCACAATTACCTGCCAGTGACTTACACCTATGAGAGAGAAGAAAGTAAGTGCGCTCGCCAGTGTAATAAAAAATTCTGAAATACTTACTGAGCCAATAACAAATCTCGGGCTGCGTCCTTTTGATATAAGCGTACTGGTAACCAAAGGTCCCCAACCGCCTCCGCCAAATGAATCAAGGAAACCACCGGCACCTGCCAGCCAACCCACATTTTTTACCTTCTTGGGTTTGTTGTTCTTTTTTCTGAAAGCGATAATTAATATGCGCAATCCTAATAACATGGTATAGCTGGCTATTACCGGGCGTATATACTTGCTATACTCATCGCCGAATCTCGACAATAGATAAGCACCAGCAACTGCTCCTATTATACCCGGTATTAATAATGCTTTGAATAATTTTTTATTTACGTTGCCAAACTTATAGTGACTATAACCCGAAGCGCCGCTTGAAAACATTTCAGCAGTATGGATGCTGCCGCTTATTGCTGAAAGATTTACACCCAGCGACATAAGTACTGTGGTAGATACAACGCCATACCCCATACCCAATGCGCCATCTACCATCTGCGCTAAAAAGCCGGCTGCAATCATCCAGTAAAACTTACTGTCAAGACTGGTAATGCCTGTTTTTATTGTATCTACCAGGCTATTGAATGGCAGATAGGACAACACGAAATAACCGGCGAACATGAAGAAGAAAGCAAACAGGCACCAGGTTGCAATGCGTCTCCATCTGCGTTCACCATTCTTATTTGTATCGTAATTATCTTTAAGCGAAAGCGTTTTTGTAATGTGATTAAGTTCATGCACCTTCTTCGCGAAATTTCCATTCATCTTCTTCCTGATCGTTTCCATATTGTCCAGCACCTCATCTAACTCTTCAGGCAACACTTCATTCAATGTTTCTTTTATACGCTTCGCGATGGTAGGAGATTTGCCATTGGTAGAAACTGCTACTTTCAGGTTTCCTTTTTTAACCACAGATCCTAAATAAAAATCGCATAGTTCAGGAGTGTCGGCTACATTTACCAATAATCCTTTCTTGTGCGCATCGTCACTGATGGTTCTGCCTAATGCTTTATCATTTACTGCTACAATCACAATATCGATATCCGTTAACAACATTTCGGTATAGGCACCTTCAATCAATGTAATATTGCTGTTGCGTTGCGCTATCGCTTTTACAGCATCATTTATCTCAATAGCTACAATACTTATCTGTGTAGCAGGTGAATTACCCAATACTGCATTAAGTTTTTCTAACCCAACATTTCCAGCGCCTACAATCAAAAGCCTTAGCTGCTCCAGTTTTAAAAAAACCGGGAACAACTGGTTGGATTCTTTTATGGTTGTTGTTTCGTTCATGTAGCTATCAGTTATCAGCATTCAGATTTGAAACCTGCCTGCCGGCAGGCAGGTTTCAAATCTGAAATTTTATTTCGACATCTCTGGGTTCTTTCATTTCAAATCTCAAATCAGACCCAGTTTACTCTTTTTGCAAAATCTCCAAAGGTTTCTGCTTTTTTCTTTTCCTTACTATATATTTTAAACAAGCCATCCAGCTCCTGCAGAATAGCTTCTTCATTTATATTTTCTTTATATATTTTATTTAAACGTGTGCCGGTTCTATCGCCACCCAAATGGAGATTGTAATGCCCATATCCCGTTCCTACAAAACCAATCTCAGCAACATAAGGTCTGCCGCAACCATTGGGGCAACCGGTCATGCGTACACTGATATTATCATCACTCAAACCATACTTGTCTAATATCGGTTCCATTTTTGTGATGAGTGTTGGAAGATAACGTTGTGCTTCTGCCAATGCCAACGGGCAAGTGTTGAATGCAACACACGCAATCGAATCACGACGGACTGCACCAGCATTATCAGTAATCTCAACAATATTGTATTTCTTCAAAATGGCATCTATTTCTTTCTTGTCCTTTTCGTCCACATCAGCCACAATTACATTTTGATTACAGCTAAACCTGAAATTCGCTTTGCGTGTTACCGCGATTTCAAGAAACGCAGTTTTTAATGCCTGCTTTTCATCATCCAGCACACGACCACTTTCTACAAAAGCGGTATAGTACCATTTGCCTTCATGATTTTTATGCCATCCATAAAAATCAGACCGGCTGTTAAATTCATAAGGTCTTTCAGGTTCCAGTTTAAATCCACATCTTTTTTCTAACTCGGCTTTAAAAGCATCCACGCCCATTTTATCGATGGTATATTTAATGCGGGATAATTTACGATCACTCCTGTTACCATAATCTCTCTGAATGGTAATGGTTTCGTAAGCTGCCTTTAATACTTTTTCTTCACTATCCAAAAAACCTAATATACTGCCTAATCTCGGGTAAGTATTGGCGTTACCGTGGGTAGCGCCCAAACCACCACCAACGGCAAGATTAAACCCTTTTAATTTTCCTTTATCAATAATCGCAATCAATCCAAGATCATTGGCAAATACATCTACATCATTATTGGGTGGAATAGCAATAGCTATTTTAAACTTACGCGGCAGGTACCTATCCTGGTAAAGCGGATCTTCTTCTTCTTTTTTATCAACCAACGGCTTTTCATCCAGCCATATTTCATAATATGCTTTGGAGCGGGGCAAACCCAACACGCTTAGCTTATCTGCGTAAGCAAATATTTCTTCGTGTATGGGTGAATGTTTGGGATGTGCAGCACAGATAACATTCCTGTTTACATCGCCGCAGGCAGAAATAGAATCCAGCTTGGCTGTATTAAATTCCTGTATGGTTGGTTTAACATGACCTTTTAATATGCCATGCAATTGAATGGTTTGGCGGGTAGTAATTTTTATAACACCGGTAGAATGTCGTCCTGCTATATGATGTAGGGCTTCCCATTGTTCGCCCGTAATAAAACCACCGGGTAAGCGTAACCGGATCATATAAGAATACAACCACTCTAATTTCTTAGCGCTGCGTTCTTCTCTTCTGTCGCGATCATCCTGTTGATACAATCCGTGAAACTTGATCAACGATTGATCATCTTCACGCAATGCGCCGGTTATTTCATCTTTTAAACTTTCTTTCAGCGTGCCTCTTAAGCCCTCGCTTTTCATCTTAATCCGTTCTACCGGCGACAAATCGTTTTTTTCAGCCATAATTTATTTGTTTTAGAAGCCTATCTCTCCATCTCTCTTTCCGAAGGAAAGAGAGCGGTACTGTATAACTTAACTCATTTATAAATCTACCACTTCATCTTTCATATCTCTATTGGTCAATGCGCTCAATCTTCAATGTCATTCATATTCGTGAGTAACTTAAGAAAGCGGGCCCCTGTGCTAAGGCCTCCTCCCCTTCGGGGAGGCGGGAGGGGCTCCTAATATACATCCAGTAAATATCTGCCTTCTTCCTTCAATTTATCAAGCAATGCAATAGCATCGCTGATAGACTTACCGCCATATCTTTCTATGATCTGTAGCAAGGTATTTTCTACATCCACACTCATAGGAGCTTTAGCGCCGCATATATAAATATATGCCCCGGCTTCCATCCATTTCCACAATTCAGCGGCCTGCTCCAGCATCCGGTGCTGCACATACAGTTTTGATTTCTGGTCTCGGGAAAAAGCAAGGTTAACACGGGTAAGCACACCTGTATTTACCCAATTCTGTATTTCTGTTTGATATAAAAAGTCTGAAGTGAATTTTTGATCGCCAAAGAAAAGCCAGTTACGTCCACTGGAGCCTGCTGCATCTCTTTCAGCAATAAAAGAACGAAAAGGAGCAATGCCGGTACCGGGCCGATCATTATAACATCTTTGTCTGCAGCCGGTAATTTGAACTGGCTGTTTTTATGCACGTAAAAATCTACAGAGGCACCAACGGGAAGCTGTGAAAGAAAATCGGAGCAAAGTCCATATTTTATTTCATTATTGATGGTGAATTTATCTCTTGCAACAGTAATATGCACTTCACCATCATGTGCACCCGGCGAAGATGAAACAGAATATAACCGCGGCGTAATAGGCTCCATTACATGAATTACCTGTTCAAACTGGGCCGCATCTTTTACCGGGTAAATGCGCAACAGATCCAGCAGGTCTATACGTGTATCGGGAATTTCCTGTTGCGTTACTGCTGCGTATTGTTTTACCACTCTTTCGGGAAGGTGAATAATGTTGATTTTTTTTGTAAGCGCTTCGCCAATGGTGTAGCCTTCTTTCCTGAATTCGATGGCTGTGTCTGCATCCGTTCCGGTTAAAGCCAATATAGCATCAACTGTTTCTTTTTTATTGTGTGGAATAAGCCCTATAGAATCACCAGGTTCATAATGTACTTCTTCATCTGCCGCAATTTCTATATGATGTGTTTGCTTATTTGAATCGCGGTCGTTGAGATTAAAATTGGAAAGTATGGTTCCTGTATAATTTTTCTTTCCTTTAGACGCCTTGGCTGCAGCTGTTGTAGGCGCAGCACTGGTGCCGCCTTCGCTCAACGCCTTCATCACATTGCTGAACCAAAAAGCAGCATCCTCTGCATAATCTGTATCGCATTTCTGCAAAGGCACAATGCGTTTTGCACCAAGCTTGGTTAATTGTGTATCTACATCCTCTCCTACTTTACAGAACAATGGGTAAGAAGTATCACCCAATGCCAACACACTGAACTTCATTTTATCGAGGTTCACTGTTTGCTGGTGTATATAATCATAAAACTTTTTAGCAGTGGCAGGTGGTTCGCCATCACCCTGTGTACTGATCACTATAAAAGTATATTCTTCTTTTGCAAGATCATTGATACGGTATTGGTCAAGCGAAGTAAGCTTTACCGTAACACCATTCTTTTTTGCCTGTGCAGCAAATTCAGTAGCTACTTTTTTGGAGTTGCCGGTTTCGGTTCCAAACAGTATGGATATTTTATTTACACGGGTAGCTGAAGCAGCAGGAGCAACAGTATTGCCTGCGCCTGCAGCTTTTTGTTCAGCGGATACCAATCCCGCTAAAAAACCATTCATCCATATCAGTTCTTCTCTCGAAGACTGGGTAATAAGTTCCTGAAAAGCTTTTAGTCTATGCTCTGCTAACATTGGCTTGCTTTTTTTGATTTAAATTATTCTGTATGGTAGCAACCGGTTTAAAATAGTGATCAGTTGCTTCACTATTCTTCAACCATGCAAATTGTTCGTGTAAGGCTACAACTCTTCCTACTATTACCAGCGATGGCGATGTAAATGACCGGTCGGGTAATTGTGCGAAATCATATATATTAGATACATGTACCTGTTGTAAGGGCGTAGTTGCCTGTTCAATTACTGCAATAAAGGTATCTTCTGCAACACCGTAACGCAATAATTTTGAAACGATGCCATCAACCGTTTCGGCAGACATATAAAATACGAGTGTATCTTTTGTAGTTGCAAGCTGCTCCCAATATTCATCTGCTACAATATCAGATTTATAATAAGTGAGCAACCGCACGGCTGTTGAATATCCTCTGGCTGTTAAAGGAATGCCTGCATATGCCGCGGCGCCTAACGCAGATGTTACGCCCGGAATAATTTCATACGAAATATCATTTTCTTTTAACACCTGCAGTTCATCCAGTATATTGGAGAAAACGGATACATCACCACCTTTTAAACGCACCACCAGTTTTCCTTGCTGTGCATGTTCACGCATCAACTCATTAATGGTTTCCTGCGGTGTGGAATTTCCACGGCGGCATTGCTTGCCAACATATATTACTTCTGCCGATGGATTTACATACTGCTTCAATATTTCGTTGCTCACTAAACGATCAGTAAGTACTACATCGGCCTGCTGCAGGTAACGTACCGCTTTTACAGTAATCAGCTCAGGATCACCCGGACCCGCTGCTGCCAGTATTACTTTTCCCTGTATGTTAGTATCCTTTGACATTTTGTTATAACGAGGCTTGTTCTTTTAAAACAATACCACTTTTATGTTCTACAATCACGTTTGGCAATACACTTTCGGTTAACCATACATTACCGCCTATAATGCTGTTAGCTCCTATTACGGTTTTACCACCCAGTATAGCAGCTCCTGAATATACAATTACATTATCCTCGATGGTGGGATGTCTTTTTCCTTTGGCATTTTCTCTTGATGCACTCAACGCGCCAATAGTTACACCCTGGTATATCTTTACATTTTTACCTATTACGGTTGTTTCACCAATCACAATACCTGTTCCGTGATCTATAAAAAAAGATTCACCAATGGTTGCTCCCGGGTGAATATCTACGCCTGTTTTACTATGCGCATATTCGGTAAGCAGTCGCGGTAAAATCTGTACATGCTGTTTCCACAACTGGTGCGCCAGTCTGTATACGGCGATGGCATAAAAACCCGGATAGGCAACAATTACTTCTTCCACTGATTCAGCCGCAGGATCATATTCCAATATCGCTTCCGCGTCTTTCAGTAATGTATCGTAAACATCGGGCAGGGCATTAAAAAAATCATCGGTAACTGCCTGTGCTGCTTTTCCATCACGCAATACCTCGTATACGAGTGTTGATAAATGGCTTTTTAATGATTCAAAAGCTTTCTCTAATTCATACGTATTCTGTAAACGTAAAGTAGCCGGTAGAAATAACAGGCTGAATAAGTCATCAATAAAGAGTTTGGCCAGTTCCTTATCAGGAAAGGCAAGGAACGTTTTCTTCTTCCGCTCTGCTAATTGTTGTATGAATTTCTTTTGAGACACTGTTTAATGGTATAAGGTAGAGGGTGTAGGGTTTGAGGTTTGGGGTGGAGCTGTTGTTTTCCTTCTGCCGTCCACCTTCTGCCTCCTGCCTTTTACTGAATCATACACGCTCCTACCGTTACGTTACTTGTTTCATCTATTAATATGGCTCCGCCGCTTGATCGTAATGATTTGTAACTATCATATACTACAGGTTGTGCTGTTTTAATCACCACTTTCACTATATCGTTTAGCCCTACCTGTGAGGGAGCATAATTTTTTTCCAGGGAATTTACATCCAACCTGTATTCAATATCCTTTACAACACTCCTTACTCTTGTACTGTTGATCTGCAATAAATATTTGTTACCATTAACCAGCGGCTTACTGTCCATCCAGCACAAAAGCACTTCCAGTTCCTGCGAGGTTTGCGGTACATCTTTGCTTTGCACAATCACATCACCACGGCTGATGTCTACATCGTCTGCCAGGTGAAGCACTATAGCTTGTGGCGCAAAAGCTTCGTCTACCAGTTTACCGCCGTCTGTTTCAATAGCCGTAATGGTAGAAGATGCGCCAGAAGGCAATACGGTAACCGCATCTCCTTTTTTATAAATACCGCTAATGATTTTTCCTGCATACCCCCTATAATCGTGCAATGCTTCTGTTTGAGGGCGGATAACATATTGCACCGGAAATCTTGCATGATCAAGATTGATGGCTTTTTCTACCTGCACATTTTCTAACTGGTGCAACAGTGAATCGCCTTCATACCATGATAGTGTGTCTGACTTTTCAACTATATTATCGCCGTTCAATGCACTGAGCGGAATATAAGTAACCTCGTTAAGGTTTAATGCTTTTGCCAGTTCTGCGTATTCAATTACGATGTTGTTGTATACATCCTGCGAGTAATCAACCAAATCCATTTTATTAACCGCCACAATTACCCTGGGCATATTAAGCAATGAAGCAATAATAGAATGTCTGCGGGTTTGCTCTACCACACCATTTCTCGCATCTACAAGGATGATAATAAGATCGGAGTTAGATGCGCCTGTAACCATGTTACGCGTGTACTGTACGTGTCCCGGAGCATCAGCAATAATAAATTTGCGCTTAGGCGTAGTGAAATATTTATACGCAACGTCTATCGTAATACCCTGCTCTCTTTCTGCACGCAATCCATCGGTGAGCAGCGCCAGGTCAATTTCACCTTCTTCCCTGTTCTTGGTTTGTTTTTCAATTGCCTCCAATTGGTCTATCATTATACTCTTGCTATCGTATAACAAACGACCAATTAAGGTGCTTTTTCCGTCATCTACACTTCCTGCGGTTATAAAACGTAATATGTCCATGAATACTGTTTGTGGTTTATCGTTTATGGTTGTCAGCTATGAGCTTTCAGCCTTCAATTTGTCTGCCTTCTTACTCCTGCCTTCTGCCTATTAAAAATATCCATTCTTCTTCCTGTCTTCCATGGCTGCTTCAGATACCTTATCATCAATTCTCGTTTCACCACGTTCGCTTGTTTTAGTAGCGATGATCTCACTGATAATATCGTCGAGCGTGGTAGCATTAGATGCAACTGCTGCGGTACAGGTCATATCACCTACTGTACGATAACGAACTTTCTTATGTACAATCACATCTGTTTCGTCTATGCGTATAAATTCAGATACTGCTACATATTGTCCCTCGTATTCTAACACTTCCCTTTCATGTGCAAAATAGATAGAAGGCAATTCTATTTTTTCGCGGCGGATATAATTCCACACATCCAGTTCTGTCCAGTTGCTGATAGGAAATACGCGAACATTTTCCCCTTTATTGATTTTCCCGTTGTATGTATTCCACAATTCAGGTCGCTGGCGTTTGGGATCCCACTGGCCAAACTCATCCCGCACAGAAAAAATTCTTTCTTTTGCTCTTGCCTTTTCTTCATCTCTTCTTGCACCACCAATACATGCATCAAAACCAAACTCTTCTATCGTATCTAACAAAGTATACGTTTGCAACTGATTGCGGCTCGCAAATTTTCCTTTTTGTTCCGTAAGCTTTCTGGCCTTGATGGTGTCTTCTACGTTTCTAACAATTAACTTCTCATCAATTCTTTCAGCTAACCGATCGCGATATTCCAGTGCTTCCGGAAAATTATGCCCGGTATCGATATGCACTAAAGGGAAAGGGAATTTGCCCGGGCGAAATGCTTTTAGCGCCAGATGCACCAACACAATAGAATCTTTACCACCGCTAAAAAGCAAAGCCGGCTTTTCAAACTGCCCGGCTACTTCGCGAAAAATATGAATAGCTTCCGACTCTAACTCGTCTAAATAATCCAAATGATATGCGCTCATAAAAGATTTCTAATTTCAGATTTGAGATTTGAAATTGCTGTCAACTAACGGCTTTCAGCATTCAATACTAATTTTTAACTGCCTTCTCACTACTGCCTTCTGCCTCTTATCACTTACTTCTTATCACTTACTTCTACTTCCTCATGTACATGCAAACCACATTCTTTATTGGTAGCATCTTCCCACCACCATCTTCCTGCACGAAAATCTTCACCTGCACGGATAGCCCTGGTACAAGGCGCACAACCAATACTTACAAAACCTTTATCGTGTAATGGATTGTATGGAATATTATTATCGTTGATAAAAGCCGTAACTTTTTCTGTTGACCAGTCCAGCAAAGGATGATATTTGGTTACCTTGTTCGCTTCATCCCATTCCAATATAGGCATGTCGTGCCGGTTAGGTGAATGCGCCGCTCTTATGCCGGTTATCCATACCTGCTTATCTTTTAAGGCTCTTTGCAAAGGTTCAACCTTGCGGATATGGCAGCACTGCTTACGGTTTTCTACAGATTCATAAAAACTGTTGGGCCCTTTCTGCTCGATGAACTGTTGCAATGCCAGCGCATCAGGATAATAAGCCGTGATGGGGTTATTGTATTTCTCCAATGTGCGGCTCCAGGTAGAGTAGGTTTCAGGAAACATGCGTCCTGTATCCAATGTAAATACCTGTATATCTAAATTTTCTTTGAAAATAATGTGGGCTATTACCTGGTCTTCCCAGCTAAAGCTGGTAGAAAAGACCACTTTACCTGGATATTGTAAAGCTATATTGCGCAGGTTCTGAGCGATGTCAGTTGATTGTATCAGTTGAGAAATTCTTTGAATTTCGCTTTGTGGAACCGTCTGAGTCATAGTACACTAAATTGATGGGCAAATTACAATGTTCATCCTGCACTCCTGGAAGGAGTATTGCTGTTTTAACAACAGCAGGAATAATATTTCCTTTGTATCACCATCAAAGCGATTTAAATACTCTACAAAAGTGGTGGACAAAGATACTAACTAAACTTGAATTCTGGGGGTGTTTTTTTGGCGATTCGCAATTTTTTTTGAAAAATCAGATGTTTTGCTATTACCTTTGCGCCAGTTCTTTAAAAATCACTTATCAAGAAAGGCTGAGGGACTGCGCCGATGAAGCCTTGACAACCTGTTCCGTGCCGCACAATGCGGTATGGGGAAAGGTGCCAACTCCAGTTTCGCCGAAGGGCGAAAGCAGATAAGTCAGACGAAAAGCTGATAATTATATCAAATATATTGAAGGCTCTTCCGATGACATGTCGGAAGAGTTTTTTTATGCCCCAAAGGCATACTCCTCTTTTCACCTGCCTGTAATCTTTCTTGCTAAGTTTCTTGTTGAATTACCCGCTACATATAGCCGGGATAAGTATTATTTGAAACATCATTAATGTATGAGTGTATTAATTAGAACATATAAAGAAATTGACGGCAGTCTGCTGAAAAGTATACCTAATCCCTCTGATCAGGCTTACGAGATAAAGACAAAAATCCCGGAATTTACTTTTTTGGGCGTAAAGGAGCAACCGGACTTTGCTGCTATTTATCTCACTTTTTATCCTGGCAAAAAAATTATAGAGTTAAAATCTTTAAAACATTATGTATTTCAACTCAGAAATATTGTAGTGTCGTATGAAAGATTGATCAATATTATATATGACGACCTGCAGCGGGTATATGAACCAAGCCGTTTGAGAATAGTAATGATATGCAACCCACGCGGTGGCATCAGCTCTAAACTCACTATTGATTCAGATTGGAAAGCACGCGGCGGCAAAGAACTGTTTAACGACTGGCAGCGTATAGAAGATGAATGGGAAGTAACCATGTAGTTTAAAAATTAACAACTAAAAGTTTGAGAATGATGGCAAACTCAATTAATTTTATAACCCCTCATTTTTTCAGGGATTGGATTATGACAAAGGCATCAGACATATTTTCTCTTTACAAAAATTTGCCTAACGGTATTGGTTGCCGTTGTTGTATGCCGCAAGGCATACCTTCTACCATATAAACCTTTAAGGTTGATTGCGTCACAGTACTCATCTCATCCGATATTCTTGTGTTACCATCATCTTTCATTAAAAAAAATATTTTGCCATGAGCAACTATCGTTTCGAAACATTACAACTACATGCCGGACAGGAAATAGACCCTACCACCAAATCAAGGGCTGTTCCTATTTACCAGACTACTTCTTATGGATTCAACAATACTGAACACGCCGCTAACCTTTTTGGGTTAAAAGAATTCGGGAATATCTATACCCGTATTATGAATCCTACCACCGATGTATTTGAAAAAAGAATAGCCGCGTTAGAAGGTGGTGTAGCAGCATTGGCAACCTCTTCCGGCCAGGCAGCACAATTTCTTGCATTGAATAATATCCTGCAGGCGGGCGATAATTTTGTAAGTTCTTCTTATTTATACGGAGGCACTTATAACCAGTTTAAAGTGGCATTTAAGCGTTTAGGCATAGACGTAAGATTTGCAGATGGAGATAATGTAGAGAGTTTTGTAAAGCATATTGATAAAAATACCAAGGCCCTTTATCTTGAATCTATCGGCAACCCACGTTTGAATGTGCCTGATTTTGAGAAATTTGTAGCACTTGCTAAAGAATATGACCTTCCATTAGTAGTTGATAATACATTCGGTGCCGGAGGATATCTTATTCGCCCTATTGAGTTGGGAGCAAATATAGTGGTTGAATCTACCACCAAATGGGTTGGTGGTCATGGTACATCTATAGGCGGTGTTATAATAGACGGTGGTAACTATAATTGGGGCAATGGAAAATTCCCGCAATTTACCGAGCCAAGTGAAGGTTACCATGGTTTAAAATTCTGGGATATATTCGGCGAAGGCAACCCGCTTGGATTACCCAATATTGCTTTTGCCATTCGTGCACGGGTAGAAGGCTTACGCGATTTTGGAGCAAGCCAGAGTCCTTTCAATTCTTTCCTTACACTGCAGGGTTTAGAAACTTTATCATTGCGTGTGCAACGCCATGTAGATAATGCACTTGAACTGGCCAAATGGCTGGAAGCAAACGAACTGGTTGAATTTGTTTGGTATCCTGGTTTAGAAAGCAGTCCTTATAACAAACTTGCAAAAAAATACCTACCTAATGGTTTTGGAGGTGTACTCAACTTTGGTATAAAGGGTGGTAAAGAAAATGGCAGAAAATTCATCGATTCATTAAAACTCGCAAGCCACCTGGCAAATGTGGGCGATGCTAAAACGCTGGCTATTCACCCTTCTTCTACAACACATGAACAATTAAGTGAAGAAGAACAAAAAGCTTCGGGCGTATTACCTAACCTGGTTCGCATCAGCGTAGGCATTGAGCACATTGATGATATTAAAGCAGATTTTGAGCAGGCGTTTGAACAGGTGTTTGCAGCAAAACATGCGTTGAACTAAAATGTGTGAGGTGAAAAGTCAATAGAGAATTATTCCTGGCTTTTCACCTCTTTTTATATTTATTAAGTAGTAATAACAGAATGGCAACAGAGGTTTTTGTATACAATCAGGCATTAACGTTAGAAAGCGGTGTAACGCTTCCGCAATATCATCTTGCTTACACTACTCTTGGAAAACTCAACGCTAAAAAGGATAATGTAATCTGGATTTTTCATGCGCTTACTGCCAACAGCAACCCCGCTGATTGGTGGCCGGGGCTTGTGGGCGCCGGAAAATATTTTGATCCGGCAAAATATTTTATTGTTTGTGTTAACATGCCGGGTAGTTGTTATGGGAGCATTGGCCCACTGGAAGTGAACCCCCAAACCAACGAACAGTGGTATCACGACTTCCCTATTTTTACCACAAGAGATATGGTGAGAGCCTACAAACCTTTAAAAGATTTTTTAGGTATTGATAAAATTCATGTAGGTATTGGTGGATCGATGGGCGGGCAGCAATTGTTAGAATGGGCTATTGAAGAACCATCACTTTTTGAACACATTGTTCCGCTTGCAACCAATGCGCAACATTCTCCCTGGGGTATTGCATTAAATGCTTCGCAACGTATGTGCATTGAAACAGACAGCACATGGAAAGGGAAAACACAGGAAGCCGGCATACAGGGTATGAAAGCTGCGCGAAGTATTGCATTGCTCAGTTATAGAAATTACAACACCTACAACCTTACACAACCCCGCGATAAAAAAACAGCCTGGCCCGTACCACATAATTTTGGTGGAGAAGCTGCTGAAAGTTACCAGCGCTACCAGGGAGAAAAATTAGCCAAAAGATTTAATGCATTCAGCTATTACAGGTTAGGGCAGGCAATGGATGCTCACGATGTTGGAAGAAACAGGGGATCCGTAGAAAAAGCACTGAAAGCTGTTACAGCAAAAACGTTGGTAATAGGTATAACCAGCGATTTGCTTTTTCCACCCGAAGAACAAAAGAAAATAGCAGATCACATACCCGGTGCAGAATATCATCTTATAGAATCTTTATATGGACATGATGGTTTTTTGCTGGAGTATGAAAAGATAGAAACGATCCTGAGGAATTTTATCAGGGAAGATGTACTGAGTTTTCTAAAAATTGTAAATCATTAATAATGGACGCACATAAGCAGTTGACGATAGGATTATTTGGTTTTGGAGTGGTGGGCGAAGGACTTTATAAAGTATTGGAGCAAACACCTTCTTTGCAGGCTACTATCAAAAAAGTTTGTATAAAAGACGCTACTAAAAAAAGAAATGCACCAGCTTCACTTTTTACAACAGACAGGTTTGCTATATTGAATGATCCTGATATTAATGTGGTGGTAGAAGTGATCAATGAATCTGAGGCTGCTTTTGAAATTGTATCAACCGCCTCAAAAAACGGCAAGGCCGTTGTAAGTGCCAGTAAAAAAATGATTGCAGAACATCTACCCGAAATACTGGATCTGCAGAAAAAATTCAATCAGCCGTTTTTGTATGAATCTGCTGCGTGCGCCTCTATACCCGTGATCCGTAACCTGGAAGAATATTACGACAATGATCTGTTGCATTCTATAAGAGCTATTGTAAACGGATCAACAAATTTTATTCTTACCAAAATGTTTGAAGACAAGTTAGATTTTAAACAGGCACTGATATTAGCACAGCAATTGGGTTTTGCAGAAGCAGACCCGTCATTAGATGTGGACGGCTGGGATGCTTTGAATAAATGGACCTTCCTTCTTACACATGCATATGGCATAGTAGATAAACCGGAAAATATTGTTTTCAATGGCATACAGAATATTAAGCTGAGCGATGCAGCGGTAGCCAAAGAAAAAAATCATGAGATAAAATTAGTAGCCCAGGCAAAAAAACTGAACAACGGGAAAGTAGCTGCTTTTGTATTACCACAGTTAGTAACACACGAAGATCCATTGGCTTTTGTAAAAAATGAATTCAATGGCGTTGTAATTGAAAGCTCCTTTGCCGATAAGCAATTCTTTTATGGAAAAGGCGCAGGCAGTTTTCCTACCGCTTCTGCAGTATTGAGTGATATTTCTGCACTGAGATATGATTATCGCTATGAATATAAAAAGCTTTATCACCACACTCCGCAACAACTCACAGATGATTTTTATATTCGTACTTATGTGAGTTTTGACGACTGGAAAAATATACCCCGCGATAAATTTGAATGGATTGAAGAATGGCATGCCGGCGAACGCAAATACCTGGTAGGTGTATTACCTTTTAAAGAATTAAAAGAGCATGCCTGGTGGAAGCAAAATAATGTATCGCTTATTCTTACTCCCGATGCTATTATTGAAGATATTGAAATAAGAAAGCTGAAAAAGAAAAGCCTTGAGCTGGCGGGAATACTGGATTAGTTACTTCGCTGGGAGGCGATAACATACAGGTACGAGGCGAGCCTGCCTGACGGCAGTCAGGGACGCCTCGTACAGCAACACTGCCCATAGTTTAATAATTAAACCAATCCTATGCTTTTCTTATGATACTATGCTCCTATTTGGTTATTCTCTTAAGGCAAATAACATTACATGTCGCAACAGATTAACAAAGAACTTTCTCCCGAAATAAAAGCATGGGCAAAACAATTGTGGGATTATCACCACATGCAACATGCATTGCAACATTCAGATTGCATCCTTGCACTTGGCAGTCATGATCTACGCGTTGCAGACAGAGCCGCAGAACTGTACTTGCAGGGATGGGCACCCTTACTGATTTTTTCAGGTGGCCTTGGCAATCTTACCAGCGATATATGGACAGAGCCCGAGGCGGATCAGTTTGCAGCGATTGCTATTCAAAAAGGCGTTCCTGAAAAAGCGATATTGATAGAAAACAAATCAACCAATACGGGGGAAAATATTTTATTTACACAAAAGCTATTGCAGGAAAAAGGATTAAACCCCCAACGCTTTATAGTAGTGCAAAAGCCTTACATGGAAAGAAGAAGCTACGCTACTTTTAAAAAACATTGGCCGGAAAAGGAACTGCTTGTTACTTCACCACAATTCTCATTCGAAGCCTATCCTACAGAAGACATAACAATGGAGAAAGTGATTAATATTATGGTGGGCGATCTGCAAAGGATTAAATACTATCCGGCTAAAGGATTTCAAATAGCGCAGGATATACCAGATGAGATATGGGCAATATATGAAAAGCTTATCTCCAGCGGATTTGATAAACATTTAGCCGATATATAAGGATGTAGATATCTATCATTCAAAAAAATAAATTCAACCTTATTACCTTAGTAAGAAAAGCCAATTATTAACGCTACCTTATTACATTATTCACAGATCCGGAAAGTAATAAGGTTGTTATCTCTTCAACAAATATTAGAGGTAAGATTTCTCGCACACTTGTTTATGTAAAAGTTTTAAGCGCTCATACTGTATGATTACTTAAAACATATTATATTTAATATATGAACTGCCTTATTGTAGACGACAATAAAATATCCCGCACCACTTTAAAGCACCTGGCTGGCCAGATAAAAGATTTGTCTGTAGTAGATGAATGTGCCGATGCTATGGCGGCTTATAATGTTTTACAACAACAGCCTGTTGATATATTATTACTCGACATAGAAATGCCAGAGATGTCGGGACTGGAACTCACAAAACACCTGGGTTCCAATAAACCTATCATCATATTTACTACTTCCAAAAAAGAATATGCCGCAGAAGCATTTGAATTAAACGTAGCAGACTATATAATTAAACCAGTTACGCCTGTAAGATTTATACAGGCTATTGATAAAGCCCGGGAAATATTAGACAGCAAAAAGAATACGATAAACATCAGTGAAGACGAATTTATTTTTATCCGCGATTCAAACATTGTAAGAAAATTAAAGCTGGAAGATATTCTTTATGCCGAAGCCATGGGCGACTATGTAAAACTACATACCCAACAGAAGTTTTACGCCATACATACTACCTTGAAGGCGGTTGAAGACAGGCTTCCGGTTGCCAGGTTTTTAAGAGTTCACCGCTCTTATATTGTTTCCATATCAAAAATTGATACTATACAGGATGGAGCGCTGGTAATTAACAATAAACCTGTTCCCGTGGCAGACGGCTACCGGGCATCCCTGAATAAAAGGATGAATATTTTATAATATCCTGTCATCCCATTCACCGATCATTTTTCCTTTTTTACCTATTCAAAACAGGCGGCAGGCTTTTTTGCAAGCTGTCAGCTTATATTCTGTACGATCTTTAGGTCAGCAATTTTTTTTCATAAGCAGTTAGTTTAGGGAACGGGCTGTATTTTCATACGGCCCTTTTTTTAAAACATGAAAATCATATACACCATATTATTCTTTACAGACAGTATTATACTTGCCATACTTTCATACACCTTTCTCAAGATGGTTTATAGCGGGTTTCGCCCCTATTTCATGGTGTTTGACGTGGCGGGTATAATATCATGTGTGCTTATTCTCATATATATCCTCAGAAAATACACCAAACATTCTTCCATTAATTAAAGTAATCAGCTTTTGTAATAAATTAGAAGTAATTATTACAAGTGAAAAACAAAAGATTTATATATCTCATACTTGCCGCGTTTGTTGCAGGAATATTCCTGCTTACCTTTCTTCAATTCAACTCTTCTAAAAATATTGACGCGCTGATAACAGGTAATGAAAAAACATTGCAGGAGCTAACAGTGAACAATAATTTACGAGGATTGGAAAGAGACGTGCGTTCATTGGAGAATAAAGTAAGATCCATCATTGAAAAAAAAGACACTGGCCGCATTGAAAAAATAGAAACACAGATAGCGGAAATACAAGGCAGCATTGGCAAACTGCAACTCATTAATGATGATGATACATCCAGCAAATATGTGGACGAACTGAATGTAATTGTACAGCAAAAGATCGTATTGGCAAACCAAACACTTGACTCATTTTATACCTCCGGTAAAGCATCTGCGGATAAATTATTTACAGAAGAAAACAATAAAAAACTCACTGACTCTATAAGAAGCATCATCCGCAAAATTGATGTGAGCAGGCAGCAACTGCTTACCAACCTTACCGAAGAGGTTGATAAAAGCGGAAGGCAGGCCAAACGATGGGGAAACATTCTCATCATTATTGTGCTGGGTTGCAGCATCGGCATATTCTGGTTTATTATAGACAGGTTGAAACATCAGCAGGATCTCATCTTTCAGTTAAATGAATCCGAAAAACAGGTACGCGAATCGTCGCGGGTAAAAGAAAATTTTATGGCCAACATGAGCCATGAAATACGAACACCTATGAATGCCATTCTTGGTTTTACAAACCTGCTGCAGCAAAAACAACTGGATAAGGAAGCGAAAGAATTTACTGGTGCCATCCAAAAATCAGGCGAAGGGCTTTTGAATATTATCAATGATATACTTGACTCCTCAAAGATTGAGGCGGGCATGATGCGGATCGAATCTGCACCTTTTAATATAAGGTTGTTGATGGATTCGGTTAAAGTAATGTTCAGCGAAAAGATAAAAGACAAAAATCTTACGTTCGGGTTGTATATTAAAGATGATGTACCGGAACAACTAACAGGCGACAGTATGCGCCTTACCCAGATATTGGTAAACCTTATTGGCAATGCCATAAAATTTACAGAAAAAGGTTCGATAACAATTACAGTAGAGAACCTGGGCATCAGCAACAATATCGCATTGACTCATTTTACTATCGCTGACACCGGCATAGGCATTGAACAAAAAAATATCGATACGATATTTGATCGCTTTCAGCAAGCTGAAGATTCAACTACACGCAGGTATGGAGGAACGGGGCTCGGGCTTTCCATTGTTAAAGACCTTGTTTTATTACAAAAAGGAGATATCAATGTAAAAAGCGAGCCTGGAAGTGGAACTACATTTTCTTTTACTATACCATACCATGTTTCTTTATCTACATCCGAATCATTACAGCAAACAGACATCTCTGTACAAAACATACCGCATTTACCTCCCTGTAATATCCTCGTTGCGGAAGACAATGAAATCAACCAATCATTGATGAAGCATTTACTGAAGAGCTGGGGATGCACATTTGATATTGTGAGTAATGGTAAAGAAGCTATAGAAATGCTTACACTCCACAATTATGATCTGGTTTTAATGGATATACAAATGCCTTTTATGGATGGTTATACAACCACCAGGCAAATAAGGGCAGAGTTAAACCTGGATATTCCTGTTATTGCTATGACGGCGCATGCTTTAAGAGATGAAAAAGAAAAATGCATTGCTTCAGGAATGAATGACTATATATCCAAACCCATTGATGCTACCCGATTACTGGAATTGATAACCAGGCTTATACCCGCAGGAGAAAACAATCATACTGTTCCGGCATCAAAAGTTGAGCAAAACAACTTTAAATATATACGGCTCGAATATCTGCACGAATTAAGTAATGGTGATAAAGCATATGAGAAGCTGGTTACCGGTCAATTTCTTGAGATGGTTCCTGAAGAAATCAGATTGTTGCTGAATTATTACAACAACAATCAACTTACTCCGCTTAAACAAACTGCTCATAATATGAAAACCACTGTTTCCATTATGGGTCTCACACCAGCGCTGGAACCTGCACTGGATGCTATTGAACTTACTACCAGTAGCCCCGTTGATATATCTGGGCATGTTAAATTAATAGAAGCTGTTTGCAAAGAAGCACTGAAGGAAGCTAAAGCCTTTTATCAATCCATATAGTTTATAACCCATCATCTTTTGTATTTTCCAAATCACCGACAATTTCTGCCCGTTGGGCTACTTCCGCTTTTACACCCTCCAAACCCGCTGTAGTTTTACATCAGCAAACAAACAAAGAAAACATTCTAAAAATTAAACCATGAAAAAGTTACTTGTATCTGCAGCAGCCATTGTAATGGCAATATCATCCATCAATGCACAAACACAGGATGAAAAAGTTGTAAAAAATGATATTAAAACCCTTAAAAAACAGGAACGCTCTGATAAAATAACACTGAGAAAAATGGAAGGAAATGACGCGAGTTATCAATCGAAAGAACAGTTCAGAGTTGATTTCGGAGATGTAGCGGAAGTTAGCTGGGGACGCAGTGGATATTATGATGAGGCAGTATTTACAAAAGATGGAAAAAGCATGAAAGCATTTTACGATCCCGATGCACATCTAGTAGGTACAGTAACTGCTAAAACATTTAATGACCTGCCAAAAGATGCACAAAAAGATATTACAAAAAGATATAAAGATTATACCGTAGACAAAGTAATATTTTATGATGATAATGAAAGTAATGAAACAGATATGATACTCTACGGTTCACAGTTTGACGATGCCGATAATTATTTTGTTGAATTGAGCAAAGGAACTGCCAAACTGGTATTGCAGATACAGCCTGATGGCAATGTTTCCTTTTTCAAACAGATAAGCAAATAAGATATCGAGAAACACCACGTCACACTTTGGTAAAGCTGCATTGAGCGTTTTACCCTGTTTCCGGAATCAATAAGAAATGTGAATAATGATTGTAATCGCCGGAAACTACTTCAGATAATAAGGGTTCTTTATGAACCCTTATTTGTATTATTATACTGATTATAAAATCACATGGCAGATATGCAATAAAAAAATATGATTAAAATAACCAATTATTAAAACTTCATTCTTCTTTTTTACTTCATCTTGTTACAACGGTGAATTCTAAATTTTTTATACAGCGCTTATCGCAAAGCATATAGCTGCAAATAAATTACATGAAAAATCTACGCAGACATCTTAAAATGATTACGCACAAAAGAGTAGGGTTTTTTCTGCTTACAGGAGTAGCAGTGATGTTTCTTACATTTCTTACACACGATAATGCACTGGAAATTGCCATATCAGGTGTGGCTTCTATTTTCATTGGAATAGGTGTTAACAATTTTAGCTCTATTGAGTCGAAATCAATTGCTGAAATTGCATTAAAAAGAAAATTGGATCATAGCTTACGGATACTGCAGTTAGCCGACAAGAAAGTACAGCAGATGTATGGATTGCAGGATGGTGAACTACATACAGATATTCACGAGCTACATGAGTTTATTAAAATCAGCATGGAACTGATTAAAGAAGATGAAGTGCTCTAAATTTTATTCATTCCAGTTTATTGCCTTAAAAACAATTTGTGAATACCCTTTTCTTTCATAGATAACACCAATGCTGTGCTCCGATAAAACCGTCATATCAGAATATGCTGTAGGGTCATCTTTCGAATGAGCATCTCCATCAATGCTGTATTGCTTCTTCCATGTTTTTCCATTATCGCTGCTAATCCGCAGTGTTAAATTATTCCTGTTCAGCGTATCTGCGGCATTACAAAAGGCAAGAAAATTTTTTCTGTTTTTATCGCGCAGCGATAGTATACTTCCCTGGTTGATCGGATCAGGCAACGCTTTATCAAAATAAGAGGTATCCCACGATGCGCCGCCATCACTGCTGAAAGAAACTATCCTGGCTTTTATATCACCCTTTTGATTCCGACTGTTCATTATAAGTTTGTCACCAGGTAATTCAGCAGCCATTGATTCATTTGAGCCACGAATGTCAACAGTCGCACCTAATTTAAAGGAGTTACCATGATCATCTGTATAAAAACAATGAGCGTGATAATCTGATGCATCCGCTTCAGGTTCACCAGCAGAATGGTTTGCAGCAACCAATATGCGTCCTTTAAATTTCCCACTGTTGAATTGCATAGCATGTCCGGGCGTATTGGCATAACTTCTCCAATCTTCTTTACAATTATACAAACTATTATACGTAGGTTGATTGGGCCGATGCACCTGCAAAGTAATATTTACCGGCTTAGACCATGTATCGCCTCCGTCAACAGATGTTTTATACCACACCTCTCTTACGCCTTTTCCTTTTCTTACTTCATTTTCATGATTATTTCCGGTATTGTAAAATAAAAACAATCGACCAGCAGGAAAAAGAGGATCTGCCATATCCAATACCGGTGCAGGGTTTCCAGCCTGCAGGCTGTCGGCATCTACTATAATTTTTAGTGCACTCCATGTTTTTCCTTTATTATTACTTGTTTTCATTACAATATCAATATTTCCAAAATCACCGGCACTGTGTACACGGCCTTCACAAAATGCCAACAGCTTTCCGCCAGGTAAAGCTACCATAGCAGGAATTCTGTAATGACTATATCCTTCATTGCCTGAAGCAAAAATTAGAACTGGTTTTTGCTGTGCAGATACATTCAATGTAAACAAAAAAGTGATCAACAATAACGGAGTGTTACTTATCATCCTGATTGCTTTAATCAATAATAATTGTCTTGAAGTTATTTTAAAAAAGCAAACTAACAGTGAAGAAATTTGTATCATGCTTTTCGTTTTTCGCTGCTACCTTAGCAGTGTTATACTATACACATGCATTCTGATCTTTTAATACAAAATATAACCCGGCATATCACACTTTCTGATGAGCAAAAAAACATATTGTTGCAATCTTTCAATAACAGGAAGCTGCGCAAAAAACAATTTCTCAGCCAGGAAGGTGATACAGGCAAGGGACCGGCCTTTGTTACAAAAGGTATTCTGCGTACTTATTCCCTTGATAAAAATGGTGTAGAGCATATACTTCAGTTTGCGCCTCCGGGATGGTGGGTTGGTGATATGAAAAGCATTAATACACAACAGCCAGGCTCACTTTTTATAGACGCGATTGAAGACACAGAAATATTATGGATCTACAAGAGTGATCTTGATAGACTGCTTATCGAAATTCCTGCATTGGAACGCTTTTTCAGAATACTGGCCGAAAATGCACTCATCAACTACCAGGAAAGACTGGTAGGCAATCTTAGTTTTTCTGCCATGGAGCGGTACAACGCTTTCTGCAATAAATATCCTTCCTTAATTGAATGTCTTCCCCAGAAATATGTTGCTTCTTATATAGGCGTTACGCCTGAGTTTTTAAGCAAAATGCTCAAGAACGCGAAAGCATAGCCGCACTTAACCCAGGTTAAGTTTTTGCATTAACCTGCTTTATTTTTTTCGCTTACCTGGCATAGTAGCTTTGTGTCATTAAAAAAAAGGAGCAATATGAAAAAAGTAATACTGATGGCAGGCAACTATACAATAAGCACAACCGAAGAGCTGAAGCAAAGCGGGTACAGCTTGATATTTGCAGCATCGGTTGAAGAAGCCATCGAAAAATTTCAACAGACTGATGTAGATGTTATAGTACTCCATCATGAACTGAACACTGCAGACAAGAACAAATTAATAGCAGTTGTGCGTTTCCAGGATGAATATGTTGAAATCATAAATCCAGCAAAAGAAGCTTCTCTTACAACAATATTGGAGGAGGCTATAAAGGAACAGGCAAACAAACAAAAAGCGTATTTCACCATACAAGATGATGCCTTAAAATATGCTGGCTATAATATTCATGTGGAAAACCCAGATCATAATAATTAAAAAATAAAATAAAAAGAATTGTATGAAAAAGATAATTGACAGAATAATACGCCGCCCTGCACAACCAGGCATGGTGGGTGATGGATTCAGAGTATTTAATTATATACCCGGGGCAGGTATAGGTCAGCAAAGGATCAGCCCTTTTTTAATGCTGGATTTTAATGCCGCTTATGATTTTGGTGCCTCCGATCATATCCGTGGTGTGGATGTGCATCCGCACAAAGGTTTTGAAACCGTTACCATTGCTTACAAAGGCAGTGTAGCCCATAACGATAGTGCAGGCAACAGCGGTGTGATCCACCCCGGAGATGTACAATGGATGACAGCAGGTTCCGGCATCCTGCATAAGGAATACCATGAGGAGAATTTTGCAAGAGCCGGTGGCTTATTTGAAATGGTACAGCTTTGGGTAAATCTTCCTAAAAAAGATAAACTTACCAACCCACATTACCAGGCGCTTACTAAAGATCAAATAAGCAAAGTTTCATTGGCAAATGATGCGGGTGTAGTAAATGTAATTGCAGGCAACTTTAATGGAGTAAAAGGTGCGGCATCTACTTATTCGCCCGTAAATGTGTTTGATGTTAAACTTAAAAAAGATGGAGTATTAGATACCACCTTGCCATCTGGTTACAATACAGCATTACTGGTAATAAACGGAAGCGTTACAGTGAATGAAGAAAATGCAAATGAACATAGCTTCGTGTTGTTTAAGAATGAAGGAGAAGATATTCATATACAAGCTAAAGAAGATAATGTGATATTGATATTGAGTGGCGAGCCTTTAAATGAGCCTATAGCAAGTTATGGACCTTTTGTAATGAACACACAACAGGAAATCTATGAAAGTATCCAGGAATTCCAGGAAGGAAAATTTGGTGTACTTGCGTAAGTAATTGCTACATTAAAATAAGTGAAAAGAGAGCACGACGCTCACTTTTCATTTTTATTTGTATAATCATATTTATATGCAAAAGAAAATAGAACATATATTATTGGGCAGAGAAAAAAATATTACGAAAGAAGAAACTGTGCTGCAACCATTGCCGCATAAAGATTTTCGGTTTGCCAATCCTTTTATAGTGCTGCATCATAAATTGCCCGAAACCATTGCAGCAGGATCAAAGCAACGCATTCATCCACATCCGCATCGTGGCTTTGCACCGGTTACCTTTATTTTACAAGGTGAGGGATATCATAAAGATAACGCCGGGCACAATGCAATTGTAAAGGAAGGTGATGTACAATGGATGTTTGCAGGCAAAGGTTTGCTGCACAGTGAAGGTCCTTCAGACGAGCTGTTAAAGAACGGAGGCATAATGGAGTTCATTCAGCTTTGGATAAATGTACCCGCCGCTCATAAATGGGACGCGCCTACTTACCAGTCTGCCAGCAAAGACAAACTGCCACGCATATACGAAGAAGATGGTATTCATTTCAGGTTGGCAAGCGGAGCCTATGATAGCTTGGAAGGCCCCATAAAAAGCCTTACACCAGTAATTTCAATGATCGGTGAATTGGCTCGTGGAAAACGCCTGCAATTTTCGGCAACACCCGGTTACTGGACATTATTGTATGTGGTAAAAGGCAGCATCTGCATCAATAATGAAAGTGTAGCAGCGCATAACCTTATTGTTTTTGAAAAAAACAATGATGAGGTAATAGTCATAGCCGAAGCTGATACACAATTATTATTCCTCTCCGCTGCACCTATTGATGAGCCCGTTAGCGCCAAAGATAATTTTGTGATGAATACACCTCAGGAAATTGAACAGGCATTGGAAGATTATAAAAACGGTATTTTTGGCACTTTACAATACTAACGACAAATAAAAAGAATCATGTCAGATAAATACGCGGATATACCCCTTATAAATAATACAGAAACCAGGCGTTTTGAAATGCTGGTAGAAGGTGCTGTATCCTTTATTCAGTATAAACAGCATGCGCACACTATAACGTTGCTTCATACAGAAGTGCCACAGGCCTTGGAAGGAAGAGGAATAGCGGCTTCGCTTGTTGAAAAAACCCTGCATTATTTGGAGGACAATCATTTTAAACTGATTTCACTTTGCCCTTATGTAACCATGTATTTAAAGCGGCATCCTGAATGGAACAGGATTGTAGAACAACCTCTTTAATTTCTATTTATTAAATCAATTTACAAAACCAATGACCAAGATAAAAGTATTGACTGCAAGCACACGCCACGGCCATAAAGGGCCTGCTATCTCTCAATGGATCTTAGAACTTTTGAAATCAGTAGAAGGAATAGCAGTAGAACATCTTGATCTCAAAGAAATCAATCTGCCTTTTATGGATGAGCCACATCATCCGCGTTTACGGAAATATACACATGATCACACAAAAAAATGGAGTGCTACCATTGATTCGGCTGATGCCTTCATTATTGTATTGCCTGAATACAACTTCGGATTTCCCGCCACTATAAAAAATGCCATTGATTATTTGTTTGAAGAATGGGCATACAAGCCTGTAGGAATAGTAGCTTATGGCGGACTATCGGCGG
Organism: Agriterribacter sp.; assembly: GCA_047600465.1. Lineage (GTDB taxonomy): Bacteria > Bacteroidota > Bacteroidia > Chitinophagales > Chitinophagaceae > Agriterribacter. The sequence continues at coordinate 323,702 of JASGKU010000001.1, read as the reverse complement.
GTACCCGTGCTACCCAAATGCTGAAACAGGTAGTAACTGCATTAAAGATGATGCCGCTGGCCGAAAGTGTAAACATCCCTTTCTTCACAAAATTTATTAATGAAGATGAAAAATTCGTTAGTGACGATCACCTTAATTCCTCTGCAAACGCAATGATCAGGGAATTGATCCGTTGGTCAGATGCTATGAAACATCTTCGTAAAAAATAAATATTCACTGTATATTATCAATGTTGCTATAAACGATTCGCGTTTAGCAACATTGGTAATTTTACTATTTCTCTGCACCTTCACTCCACTCTTTCAGAAACCCATTCTACACGGTCTTTATCATACAATAAATTGCAGGACGGTGCAGGACGCCCGAGTAAAATGTAATATTTAGCTTAGTCGCTTCGTAATATCTCAACTATACTATACTTTAGTGTGTTGTTATTTGGGGTTGATAGAAGTAAGTCTTGCCATGCCAGAATAAGTGTTTACAGGTTTGCAACATATGCAAATGTTTTATGCGACTGATATGTGCTTTTCTTGCTTTTCCTTTTTACATCAAAAAATAAATGAGAACAATAGAGTGATTATCGGGAGATAATGTAACCACATTTTTTTGATAGCAAGATGTTTGAGTTATAAGAAAGGTAATTGCAGACTAATGCTTATTTTTAAAAATAGATTTATACAGTAAATACAATTTTTCTACTATGCGCTCACACAATCCTTTACCAAGGCTCTTTATTGCCTTCATCGCGTCTTCATTAGTATTGTTTTCGTGTAAAACAAAAGATGAAGATAAAAAAGAAGAAACGGCTACCAGTAAAGATCCGAAAATTGCCAAGCTGAAACTGCCGGAAGGTTTTCATGCCGATCATTTGTTCGGTCCTTCTGAAAATGGCGATGGTTCATGGGTTTCCATGACTTTTGATGACAAGGGAAGATTGATCGCCTCTGATCAATATGGTGCATTGTATCGTTTACAATTACCTGCCATAGGCGATACATCAAAACCAAAAGTAGAAAGATTGGTAGTAGGTACAACTACTGATACCAGCAAATCTTTGGTTACTATGGGTTATGCGCATGGTTTATTATATGCTTTCAACAGCCTGTATGTAATGATCAACCATGGTGCAGACAGTGCCTTCCCCAAAGGAAGCGGTTTGTATCGTTTGCAGGATACCAATGGCGATGATCAGTTTGATAAAATTACTTTATTGAAAGATCTGGATGGAGAAGGCGAACATGGACCTCACAGCATTGTATTATCACCCGATAAAAAATCGCTGTATGTAATTGCAGGAAACTTTACCAAGATCCCTAAAATGGATAACTACAGTGGTTATTCAGATTGGCAGATAGATAATCTTTTACCATTGATAAAAGATCCTAACGGTCACGATGATGTAGTAAACACACATGGCGGTTGGATAGCGCATATTGATTCAACAGGTTCTAAATGGGACCTGGTAAGCTCTGGCTTTCGCAATCCTTTTGACTTAGCGTTTAACGATGCTGGTGATATGTTTACATATGATTCAGATATGGAGTGGGATTTTGGAACACCGTGGTACAGACCAACACGTATTTGCCACGTACCAAGCGGCGGTGAATTCGGCTGGCGCCAGGGAACAGATAAATGGTCGCCTGCTTTCCCTGATAATCTTCCTCCTGTATTAAATATCGGGCAAGGTTCCCCTACAAATGTTGTATCAGGTTTGCAGGCACGTTTTCCTGAAGAATACCGTAAATCAATATTTGCTTTCGACTGGAGCTTCGGAATTATTTATGCTATTCATCTTGATGCTGATGGCGCTTCTTATAAAGCAAAAGGAGAAGAGTTTGTTTCCGGCGCTCCGCTGCCACTAACCGACGGTGTTATAGGACCCGATGGTGCTATGTATTTTATGACCGGTGGCCGCCGTCTTGAATCAGACTTGTACCGTATATACTATAAAGACAATAAGCTTGAGATTAAAGATGAGCCTGTTGCTTTGAATGAAGAACAAAAAATACGCAGACAACTGGAAACATATCATGGTCCTGCTAAAGCAGATGCTATAACTGTTGCGTGGCCGTATCTAAAACATAAAGATAGATTTATACGCTATGCAGCACGTGTGGCTGTACAACATCAACCTGTAGCACAATGGAAAGACCTGGTGTTGAAAGAAAAAGATCCTGAAACGCTTATCCAGGGAGCAGTTGCGTTAGCCAGGGCCGGCGACGCAAGTGTAAAAAACCCATTGCTTACAGCATTGAGTGGTATTAACTACTCAAGCCTTTCAGAATCGCAGCAAATAGATTTGTTACGTGCTGTTGAATTGATATTGATCCGCATGGGTAAACCAGATGCAGCTACACAAACTGTATTAGCTAATTATCTCAATGCACAATATCCTGCTAAAACCAACAATTTAAACAGAGGACTGAGCAAAGTATTGGTTTACATCGGTGCGCCGCAATCTGTAGAAAAAACAATGGCCTTACTTGAGTCTGCAAAGGATGATCAGGATGATCAGAAAACATTTACCAATTCATCCGATCTGATCATGCGTAATCCGCAATACGGAATGGATATAGCTGGTATGTTATCGAAAGTGCCGCCTATGCAACAAACCTATTTCGCATTGGTGTTAAGCCAGGCAAAAACAGGCTGGACTCCTGAATTACAGGATAAATATTTCAAATGGTTTTATACTGCATTCAGCTTTAAGGGTGGGCATAGCTTCAGGGGCTTTATCAATATAGCAAGAAAAAATGCATTGGCTAATGTACCAAAAGCTTCCTTTGCACACTTTAATACTATCTCTGGCGATTCAATTGCCAATCGTAGTGGCAATGAGGTAGCAGATAATGCTATTCAACCGAAAGGCCCGGGCAGAGGATGGCATGTAGATGAAGCGGTGGCTATTATTGATAGCGGGCTTACCAATCGCAACTATGAACAGGGTAAAGCCATGTTTGCAGCATCGATGTGTATCTCATGTCACACTATGAAGGGCGAAGGTGGTACAGCAGGACCTGATCTAACGCAACTGGGTACACGCTTTTCTGCAAAGGATATTCTTGAATCTATTATTGAACCAAACAAAACCATATCTGATCAATTTGGCTCAACCGTATTTCTATTAAAAGACGGTAGCTCTGTTACAGGCAGAATTGTTACCCAGGATGATACTAAATATTCCATTTCCCAGAATCCATTTGCACCGCAGGTGGTTCGTGATATTGCTAAAAAAGATGTGGCAAGCACACGTAAATCTGATGTGTCGCCCATGCTACCGGGAATGATTAACCGCCTGAACCCAGAAGAGTTGAAAGACCTGATGGCATATCTTATTTCCGGGGGAAATAAAGACAATGCGGTCTATACAGGCAAGAAATAAATGCTGAAAAGAGTGCAAGCTCTTTTAAAGGAGCAGACCTGACCGTCTGCTCCTTTTTGTATACGGAATATTCATTCCATCAAGAGCTTTCACGGGCTTAAAATACTGCAATGAAAAAAAGTGCTTATCAAATGTAACAAAGCCTTTTGATAGAATTTCGTGCAAACGGTTGTCTCATTTTTACAGAACGCACCTATGATATAATTATCATATACTTGCCCATACTTCCCACATACTGCAATTGCTTATTTTTTTATCTTTAACGTCCAATTTTTAGCAACATCAGATTTATGCGGTTAACATTACCCGAAAAACTACACTACACATTGCGTATAGCTTCGGCCATGTGCTTTATAGGGCATGGAGCATTTGGTATTATCACAAAACAGGTATGGTGCAATTATTTTGCAGTTTTTGGTATTGAACAAAAACTGGCTTATACCTTAATGCCGGTTGTTGGCATGGTTGATATTCTATTAGGGATCATTCTTATTTTTTACCCAGTTAGGGCTGTAGCCGCCTGGCTGGTAGGTTGGGGACTTTTAACCGCAATGTTGCGTCCCTTATCTGGGGAACCTTTTGCCGAGTTTATTGAACGGGCGGGCAATTATGGGGCGCCATTCATTTTTTTAGTGCTTCATGGCACAACAAAAAATTGGTTTACCCGTATAGTGCCGGTAAAAGCAATAGACGAAAAAAAAATAAATGCTGTTATCCGGTGGTTGGAATTAATTGGCTTTATGATTCTGCTTGGTCACGGCTGGCTCAATGTAATATTAAAACAAGGATTACTTAATCAATACAGCGCTCTTGGTTTTACTAATCCTGTGCAGGTAGCGCAAATAGTAGGTGTGCTTGAAATAATAGCAGCCATTTCTATTGTAATAAAACCGATACGCGCTCTTATTTTTTTACTTTTTGTATGGAAAATGATAAGTGAGTTGTTCTATCCACACTACGGATTATTTGAATGGATAGAACGTGGAGGAAGTTACGGTGTATTATTCGCTTTATGGTTGTCGCTGAGGGAAACTACATTAAAAAACCGCGAAATTCCACGCCTTTTCAACTACTTCAAAAAGGCAATATAAAAAAGGCCGGACTGAAAAGCCTGGCCTATATAAAAAACCCCTAAACTAAAACTACCCAATACATCAACATCAGAAAAAACAGTGCCACCTTTATTTAGGCTTATTTTTCTGATTTAAAGTACATTTATATAGGATATATTCCCCGTGGCGTGGAAATAAATACACAAAATGATATTGGATGTGTATTTAAGAAATATTAACGGGGAAGTTTAGCGAAATGAAAACTTTGGCAGGATAATGTATATAAGGAATAGTATAATAAATCAAACAATCAATAATCATTTAAAAAACATCGGTTATGAAAGTAGATTCTAAAGTATTATTAGGCTTGTTAGCAGGAGCTGCTATTGGTGCGATTGCAGGTATTTTATTTGCACCTGATAAGGGTTCAGAAACAAGAAAGAAAATTGCAAAAAACACAGGAGAAATCGGCGATAATTTAAAAAACTCCTTCAATGATTTTGTTGATACTGTAAAAGACAAATATCGCAGCGCAAAAAGCGAAGTAGAAGATGTAGCAGAAAAAGGAGCTTCTAAATATAATAGCCTGACTAACCAGGCAAGAAATGCCGTTAGCTAAAAAGCCTCCATGTTATTTAAACCCGGCGCTATAAAAATTTCATAATGAAAGAAGAAACCATTTCCGAACACATCACAGAGTTGTTTGAAGATACAAGTAAATACATAGAAGCGAAAACCGAGTTGTGGAAATTAAAAGCTGCAGATAAAACTACAGAAGTAGCATCGGCAGTGGTTGCACAAATTGTTTTTCTGTGCATTGTATTGATGGTGCTTATTTTTTTAAGCATTGCCTTCGCAATATTAATAGGAAGATGGTTGGGAGAACTTTATTATGGCTTTTTTATAATTGCCGGGTTTTACGCTTTGCTCGGTTTAATTATTTATGCATCACGGGATAAGATTATTAAAACGCCGTTGTACAATCTTATCATAAATAAAATAATAAAATGAGCGACCTGAATGCTGCAGATGTTAAGGCACGTATAGCCATGTTAGAAGAGCAGACCAAAGCAATGGAAAGCGGTTTGAAAGAACGGCTAAACCAGATAGGTCAAAAATTTACACCAGGCAATATTTTAAAAAGTACTATTTCAGATTTTAATACAACGCCTGGTCTCAAATCCACTATCTTCTCTACTATATTAAATCTTGGGCTGAGTTTTGTTGGAGGCAGAATGTTGTTAGGTAAAGGTGGCATAGCTAAAAAAGCCGCCGGCGCTGCGCTTCAGTTCGGCGCCGGAAAACTCATAGGTAAAAAAATAGATGTACTCAAGAGATTTGCTTCTAATTTATTTACAAAAAAAGAAAAAGTAGCATAGGTTTATATTTTTGTAATTGTTTATTTCGGTTGCGCAATATTTGTTATCTTCCTTGCTGATCCAACAACCGATGTATGAAAAAACTATTGCTTATATGTCTCACCATTGCGCTGCATGCATATGTACATGCCCAACACTGTACTTCTTATTTTTTTGACAACAAAAAGATCATCCAGTTAGACAACTATAACAAACGTGGAGATAAAGACGGCTATCTTATTTATAAGATAACGGGAATTACCACGAAAGGAAGTACTACTACAGCCCAGGTAAATACGCAACTATTTGATAAAAATAAAAAACTTCTGAACACCGGTAATCATATAGTGAAGTGTTTTGGAGATATGGTATTGATGGATATGAAATTGTTTATTCCGCAACAACAAACAGAACAATATGGCTCTCCTGAAACGATTTTAAAAAACAGTTTTCTTGAATTTCCTGCCGACATGAAGGAAGGGGATCATTTAAAAGATGGGCATTTTGAAATGGAGGTAGATAAGAATGGATTAAAGCAGATACTGCAAATGGATATTACAGATAGAGTGATAACAGGAAAAGAAACCATTACCACAACGGCGGGCAGATGGGAATGTTTTATTATTAAACAAAGCATTAAGTTGAATCTCCAAACCGGACCTATAGCTATACCCTTAACCATTGAAACTACGGAGTGGTATGCTCCATCCTTGGGCATAGCAAAAACAATTACAGGTGAGCAGGCAACACAACTTGCTTCTATAAAATAATAAACCGGGAAAGAAGAAAACGGTTATAATATGATATCGCCATCTTTTGTAGGCTTTATCTCTACACGCGAAGGCACAATAAATACACCAGAGGGATAAATGGCTTTTACTTTTTTCATTAATTTTTCCGCATCTTCCCGCGTTCTGAAATTACCCATCTGTATTTTAAAATACGGAGAATGATATATAAGGTAAGTTTTTTCATCCGGGAAATCGCTCAACAGCTTGCTTTTTATTTCAAGCGCCTTATTACGATCGTTGGTATTAATTACCTGTAACCGAAAGCCGGCCAAATTGCGTGTCGTTTTATAATATATTTCTTCATTAATATCCCTGCTTTTTTTCACAAGCAGATCCAGTCTCACATCTTTTTGTACAGAAATATTTTTCAATGAACTATCAGGCGTGTTTTGTGCTTTGCAATAATGGCTAAAGCTGAATAGAACTATGGCAATTACGGTAAATTTCATGCACTAAATTTATTAAAAATAACAGATACGGTTCATTTGAAAAGCATCTTGTGCTTAGCAATCTATTAAATGGCAAAATCATGCCAATCACAATAATGCCTGGCGAACTATTTCAACGCTGCTGCTGCAACCCAGGCGGTTGGCGCCTGCATCAATTAATTGTTTTGCGAAGGCAAAGGTTTTTATTCCACCTGATGCTTTTATTTTTACATGAGGCGGCAAATGCTGTCGAATCAATTCAACGGTTTCAACCGAAGCTCCTTTTTCTGCATATCCTGTAGATGTTTTCACAAAGTCAACATCCGCAACTCCGTACAATTCACAGCATTTGATAATCTCATCTTTTGCAAGAACACCACTTTCAATAATCACTTTTATAACCTTGTTTTCATTTCTGATAATAGGTAGAATGGTTTTGATTTCATTAGCTATAAATTGCCAGTCGCCGTTTTTAATAGCTGAAATATTAACCACAACATCTAACTCGTCTGCGCCATCCACAATACTCAATACTGTTTCCGCTACTTTAGATTCGATAGCAGCATAACCAAAAGGGAAACCTATTACTGTAGCAATTTTAACAGAAGAGCCGTGTAAAAAATTTTTCACCATCTTAATATACAACGGAGGAACACAAACAGCAGCAAAATGATAAAAGGAAGCTTCTTCGCAAAGCTTCTGCACGTCTGCAATAATGGTTGTGGGTTTCAGTACAGTGTGATCTATATAAGAAGCGATGTTCAAGCTGGAGATTTGAAATTTGGGATTTGAAATTGCTGTCAGTTATCAGCTATGAGATATGGGACAACTATCAGTTTTCTGATTTTCTGCTTTCTTACTTCTGCCTACTGCCCTATCATTTACCACTTACTTCTTATCACTCACCTATGCAACATCCTTACCATGGCATTGCTTGTATTTCTTTCCGCTTCCGCAAGGACATGGATCGTTTCTGCCGATTTTGGGTCCAACCTTCACCGGCTCTTGTTTTACAGAAGCACCTGAAGGATCAAAGTAATCATTTTCATTCGCCGCGTAATCATCACCTCTTGCATCAATCTCATCCTTATTAGCCTTCATTTTACTCATATCTGTTTTCTGTTCACGACCTTCTTTTATCTGGTTGGTATTCTGTTCTACCGGTATGTTAGCGTGACTAAGGAAGGAAACTATATCTCTGTTTACATCCCCATCCATGTTTCTGAATAATTCAAAAGCTGTGGTTTTGTAAATTACCAACGGATCTTTTTGTTCGTAAACCGCCGTCTGTACACTGTGTTTCAGGTCATCCATTGCACGCAGGTGTTCTTTCCATGCTTCATCAATTACTGCAAGCGTAATGGTTCTTTCCAACGCATTGGCTAACTCCATTCCATTCGATTCCAGTGTTTTTTTCATGTTGGATAATACCTGTATTCCTTTTTTTCCATCAGAAAAAGGAACTACCACATTTTCAATATGATTGCCCTGCATCAATTTTATATTCTGAAACACGGGCATTGCCTGCTTTGTTATAGCTTCTTTGTGTGTCTGACTGTGAACAGAAGCTTCGGTATAAAGCTTCTCAGCTACTTTATTAATATCGTCTTTTGCAAATTCATCTTTTCCAATAGCAGTATCAATACCAAAATGTATAATAGCAGCAAGTTTGAAGCCCTCATAATCATCCTGTTCTCTGAAGGAATTAATTAATCCTTCTGCAACACTGTAAAAAGCATTGTCAAGATCGAGCGCAAGTCTATCACCAAACAAAGCGTGCTCGCGCTTGGTATATATTACATTACGCTGCTTATTCATTACATCGTCATACTCAAGCAAACGTTTACGTATACCAAAGTTGTTCTCTTCCACTTTTTTCTGCGCTCTTTCAATACTTTTTGAAATCATGCTGTGCTGTATCACTTCTCCTTCTTTATAGCCCATTCTGTCCATCAGCGAGGCAATTCTTTCACTTCCGAACATGCGCATCAGATCATCTTCCAGCGACACATAAAACTGAGATGTACCAGGATCACCTTGGCGACCTGCACGACCTCTTAGCTGCCTGTCTACACGCCTTGACTCATGTCGCTCAGTACCTATAATAGCTAATCCACCAGCTTCTTTTACGCCAGGTCCGAGTTTAATATCCGTACCACGACCCGCCATATTCGTTGCAATAGTTACAGCTCCGCTCAAACCTGCCTCTAACACCACCTGTGCTTCACGGGCGTGTTGTTTTGCATTTAACACGTTGTGTGGAATTTTTCTTGCTTGCAACATTTTACTCAACAATTCACTTACTTCCACAGATGTAGTACCCACCAGTGTTGGTCTACCGCTATTGCGTAAACGCTCAATTTCTTCAATAACATTTTTATATTTTTCCCGCTTGGTTTTATAAACCAGGTCCTGTTCGTCTTTACGTGTAACAGCAATGTTGGTAGGGATAGATACCACATCCAGTTTATAAATACTCCAGAATTCGCCGGCTTCCGTTTCAGCAGTACCTGTCATGCCCGCAAGCTTGTGGTACATTCTGAAGAAGTTCTGTAAAGTAACAGTTGCATAAGTTTGAGTAGCAGCTTCTACTTTTACATTTTCTTTCGCTTCAATCGCCTGGTGCAGACCGTCGCTGTATCGACGTCCTTCCATAATACGACCGGTTTGCTCATCCACTATTTTTACCTGTCCTTCAATTACAATGTATTCTACATCTTTCTCGAACAGTGTATACGATTTTAATAATTGTTGCACAGTGTGGATACGGTCTGCTTTCAGACCGTATTCATTCAACACCGCTTCTTTTTTATGCAATTTGTCTTCAGTGGTGGTGTTGCTTTTCTCAATTTCTGATAGCTGAATGCTAAGATCCGGTAGTATAAAAAAGTTAGGATCTTCACCAGACCTGGTAATGTATTGCAGTCCTTTTTCAGTAAGCTCTACCTGGTTGTTTTTTTCATCAATATGAAAATAGAGCTCTTCATCAACAATGTGCATTTGCTTTTGCTGATCAGCCAGGTAATAATTCTCGGCTCTTTGCAGTTTTACACGTATACCTGGCTCACTCAGGTATTTGATCAACGCAGTATTTTTAGGCAATCCTCTAAAGGCACGCATCAATGATAAACCGCCTTCTTTCGCATCATCTTTTCCGTCTGCTATTAATTTTTTTGCTTCTATCAATGATTTGTTTACTACCTGCTTTTGTGCTTCTACCAATTGGTTTACACGTGGTTTCAGTTGGATATATTGCTGATCATCTCCACCTTTTGATACCGGACCTGAAATAATAAGTGGTGTACGTGCATCATCAATCAATACGCTATCCACCTCATCTACCATAGCGTAATGATGTTTACGTTGCACCATTTCATCAGGATTATGCACCATATTATCACGCAGGTAATCAAAACCAAATTCATTATTAGTTCCGTAGGTTATGCTTGCCTGGTAGGCTTTGCGGCGATCGGCACTGTTAGGTTGGTGACGATCGATACAATCTACTGTCAATCCTAAAAATTCATACAGGGTACCGTTCCATTCAGAGTCACGTTTAGCGAGGTAATCATTCACCGTAACTATATGCACGCCTTCATCTGCCAATGCATTTAAATAAGCAGGCAATGTAGAAACCAGCGTTTTACCTTCACCCGTCGCCATTTCGGAGATCTTTCCCTGGTGTAATACTATACCCCCTAACAACTGTACATCGTAATGAACCATATTCCAGGTAATTTCATTACCCCCAGCCAGCCATTTATTTTTATAGGTTACTTTATCGCCATTAATAGTTATATGTGGTTTCTTAACACTTAATTCTCTATCAAGGTCTGTAGCTGTAGCCTCCAGTTCAGCATTTCCTGCAAATCTTCTGGCTGTTTCTTTTACTACTGCAAATGCTTCAGGCAGCACTTCATTTAATGCTTCTTCTATTTTTTCATTTTTCTTTTTAGCGAGTTTGTCTACCTGTTGATAAATTTCATCCTTCTGTATAATTTCATTAAACGGCAGCTCTTCAGCCTGCTTTTTAAGATTGGCTATCTCATTTTCAGTATCAGCAATAAAGGCTTTTATACGGGTTTTAAATTCTGTTGTCTTAGCTCTTAATTCATCATTGGATAATGAAGCATACGATGCAAAATGACCATTTATCTTATCAACCAAAGGGCTGATAGCTTTTATATCCTTCTCCGACTTGTTTCCACCAAAAAGTTTAGAAATAAATTGCAACATGTTAGAATGTATTAATAATAAGTTTTAGCACAGCTTTTAATTCTTTCAAATATGATGCAGTTTTTAGATGCAGCCATAATGTCAGAAAGGTGGACAAAGGTAAGGAAACTAAAAGGAAGGAGTGTGAAAGAGTTAACCTATAGAATCGATGTTGCCAGCAGGCAGATTACAGGCGTTTTATCAATCTTGAAGGCAATAAAAAAATTGCTTTTACAAGTTCCAACACACCATCAACTGCAATGCCTAATAAGCGGAACGGCAATGTAATTAACCATAGCAAAGGATATAAAATTAAAGCGGCAATTGCTAATGGGGCGCAAACAATAAACAAGATAAGCCAAAGCAAAAAGGTAATCATACAGGAATTTAAAATAATAGCAGAAAGATAGTAAAAAGAGTATGTGCCTGATATGGAATTATGATGACTGGTAAAATGGAATTATTTAGATACCTGAAATTTTCCCGATTCAATAATCTTACCATTAGGATCGCGCAACTGGAAGATATAAACGCCACGATCAAAATCATTGAGATTAACCTGGTTACTTGATTGAGTATTTTTTATTTCGAGCACTTTTTTTCCCAGGAAATTATATATCTGAAGGTTATAAGAATTTTCTTTACCTTTTTGCAATTCGAAAGTTATAATAGTAGTAGCAGGGTTTGGATAGAACTTTACAATCTTAAAAGTAGCCGCATCCTTATTTACAGCAAGGAGTTTTTCCTGGCTAAAGCCGGAAAAATGTATTAAAACCCCCAGTAAAAATGTCAGCGTAAAAGTTCTCACCATATAAAAATAACATATTCTCCTTAAATTATAACGCAAATTTTGTACCTCAAAGTATGGTGAAATAATTTATATATGATAATTATATGAAGATTATCAGTGAATTACAGTGTTAAACCGTTAAAACCTGGGACATCTCAAAATACCTTTTGTAGTTCTATCACTGTTTAAAAAACCAATATAGCTGATGGAAATTTCAAATCCACCCCTACCCTGGCTGGCGGTACGAAGCTGCGAGATATTCATATCATAGCTAAATCCAAGTGAAAATGGGTTATAATCAAGCTTTACCACAGGTATTATGGCATCCTGCCATCTTAAATAGGCGCCCGCATGAATGGTATAATCAGGCGTTTCACTTTCGCCTATTTTTCGGGAGAACAAAGCGCCACCAATATATTCTCTAAAAACACCCTGTACACTTACATCTGCATTTAAGGTAACAGAAGTAAGTTCACCTATAGCCGTTTTTAAACCGGCTGAACCTACCCATTTGGGAAGATGTTGCAACTGCTGGTAAAATCCGTTTACAGGTTTATTAAAATGATGATAAGCTAGTCCTACAAAAAAATTGTTATCCTTGTTATCTCCGATAGAGGAGTTATAACTCATACCAACACCAGCATCAAAATAAGAATAGTTGGATACAAATGTTTCTCCATCCGGTAATGAACCGTTATAACCAAAACCATCGTATTGATTATTGGTTGTAACTTTTGATCTATCGAGTGTGCGTGATACCCATCCACCTATAAACCCCAAAGAGAGATATTTGTTTTTTTCTGCGCTTAATGATTTGTGATAGTTAACTGCGGGTAAAAGATGTGTGGTTGTTAATGCTACTGTGCCGGCCCTGTCCCACAATATTTGTAAGCCCGCCGTTACAAAATCATCTCCTTTTCCAACTCCGAATTTGTATTCGCCATTCAGAGAACCCGTTTGATAAGGTGTAGTAACGCTTGCCCATTGATTGCGATAAATCATTTGCACTCTTACATCACCCTCAAACAGCCCGGCCAATGCCGGATTACGTACCAGCGGTGCTTCATAAAACTGTGAGAAATGAAGATCCTGCGCACGTATAGAAATAGATATAAATAATACTATAAGCGCCAGGAAAGATCTCAACATCTTAGGGCTAAACACACGATATGTTTTCTTTTTTACTGGCATTATTATCTTATTAAAGTAATGTTTCCTTTCATGGTTACAATCTGTGCGTTCTCACAAACAAACTCAATAACATATACATAGACGTCCGGCGGAGCAGGAGTGCCATTTAATTTTCCATCCCATCCCTTTGAAGGATCATTGGCGGCGAAGTTTCTTTTATCAAACAGAGCCTGACCGAAGCGATTGAATACTTTCATTGATTGTACGCTGGTTAATCCTCTTCCTCTCGGATAAAACACATCATTCACTCCATCTCCATTAGGCGAAAATGTGTTGGGAACGAAATAGTTTTGTGCGTTACATGCAACAGTTACTGTAACTTCTGCAGCACTGGTACATGTATTACTATCCGTAACATTAACGGTATACGTTGTTGTTATTTTGGGCTTAGCTATTGGCGAAGGACAATTGGTGCAGCTTAAACCATCGGTAGGTGTCCAGTTATATTTCACTACACCACTGCTATATACAACAGGAAGTACTATTTCTCCACCCACTGGTATTGCTACGTTTTGAGTGGTAATTACGGGTAAAGGCGCAACATTCAAAGCGCTGGTGTCAGTATTTTTACAACCAAGTTTATTGGTAGCTGTGAGGGATATAAGATAGTTTCCAGGTTTATCGTATGTTATAGCATTGTTTTGCTCAGTAGAAGTTCTTCCATCACCAAAACTCCAGCTCCACACAATAGCTGTATCTGGTTGAGCCAGTGAACCGTTAAAATTTATTACACGCTGGATACAACTGATAGGATCTATGTCAATAACGGGAACGGGTGTACGAAATACCCGCACAGTATCAATAAATGTTTGTGTACAATTACTTTGTGTAGTTACGGTAAGAGACACCGGATATAATCCCGGTTGCAGGTATGAGTGGGATCCTGGATCTTTCACATCCTCCGTAAAACCATCTCCAAAATCCCATACCTGTGATATGATAGGATCGTTACTTATAGTGAAGTTGGTAAGAAAAACAGTGCCCGAATCGCAAAAATTTTTCTGATCAATATTAAACACAGGAACAGCTCCCTTAATTGCAATAGTCTTGCTTCCATTTACAAACACCTGGCAATCCTGCTCATCTTTCAGAAAAACTGCCGGTCCATAATTATTAGGATAACCATAGGTATGCTCAAGCGTAGTTTGACCGGAAGAATCAATGATGCCATCTCCATAATAAAATTTAAAATCAGTACCTGGCGGCGTTTGTATGTTGAACTCAACTGCCAGTTGATTGCAGGCAAACGGAGGAACGGTATAATCAATTTTTGTATTGCTAAACGGGTTGTACACATTTACCTGGTGCGACGCTGAATCTATACATCCACCATATCCTTTTACATACAGCTTTGGCGTATATTTTCCATATGTATCATAAAAGTGTTTTGGATTGGCGATTGTTGACTGTTGGGTACTATCTCCAAAATCCCAATAAAAAGATTCGTAGTCACTACCTCCCAGAAAAAACTTTGTTTCCAGCAATCCACAGATAGAGGAAGTATCCTGTATATCAAACGCAGCTACGGGTGCTTTCACATCTACATAATTGTTTCTTACCAGTGAATCTGAACAACCCAATGCGTCGGTAATTACCAGTTTTACTGTATACAATCCGGCTGTATAAATAATAGATGGGTTTTGATCTGTTGAAGATTGTCCATTGCCAAAATCCCATGCATATTTCAGGTTTCTACCCTGGGATGAATCGTTGAATAGCAGTGTTGCTCCAGGGCAGAATTTTGGTGTTACGGTACCAAATCCAGCCTTTGGCGATGATGCAGAAAATGGTTGGGTGCTGGTGTATTGATCAGTACATCCTGCTATATCCTTTACCGTTAGTTTGATAGTGTATGACCCTGTATCTGTATATAAATGTGAGAAAGGTGGTGCAGTGTAGGTTTGTGTATTGCCATCGCCAAAATCCCATTGCCACTCGGCAATACCAACGGTAGAGGTTGATTGATCGGTAAATGTTACCGGGCTGCTTCCACAAATATTAGAAGCACTTGAAAACAATGCCACAGGTTTAGTAACAATAATAGATTGTGTGCTGGTTGCTGTACAGTTGTACTTATCTGTAACCAGTAATGTTACATCATACGTATTTGCAGTGCCAAATAATGTATCCAATACTTTTTCGCGGTCAAAAGATGAACTGCCGATTGTCCAGTGATAGGATAATACCCGCGCACTATCTTCTATGGCGGTGAATGTAAGTTTCTCATTCAGGCAAAGCTTTGTTTTCGATGCGGTGAATGTACCATCTAGAGGATCAAGAAATACAGTTCTTATTTTTGTACTGGTACACACACCATCTGTAATGGTAAGTTTAACATCGTATCTTCCTGGTTGCGCATAGGTATATAATCCCGGATTTGCATCAGTAGAGGTATGACCATCTCCAAAATCCCATTGGTATTGTACCGCGTTCTTAATAAGAGAACTATCACTAAAAGTTACGCCTAAACGATTATTACAATCTATGGTGGCATTAAATTTAGCTATCGGAGCATCTTTGGTTATGAAATCTTTTTTTACGACAGAGTCTCCTTTGCAACCATTGCTCGACGCAATAAGAATCACTTTAAGTTTACCGGTATCCTGGTAAATATGATGAGGGAATTGTTGAGTGGATGTATCTCCATCACCAAAATACCAAAGCCATTCATTCGCGTCGGGCGTTATAGGTGTGAACTTAACGGTATCGGATGCGCAGGTACCATAAGCATCAACCGTAAAATCATTTCCAGTTGGTTTATCACCTACTCTTATCAGCCTAGTTACAGGTTGCACGCAACCACCACCCGTGGTAACTGTAAATGTAATGGCGTACGTGCCCGCTACGGTATAAGTATAAGAAGGGGTTAATGTACCAGATACTACAGGAGAACCATCACCAAAATCCCAGGAGTAAGAAGCTATGCCATCTGGTGAGCTTGCTGTAGCAACTGGTGAAATAGCAGCCGGTAAACATCCGCTTGCGGGTACATTGGAAACAGTGATAGTAGGCGGTGTAATGTTAACAAAATTAGTTTTTGTTACCGAGGCATCACAACCTGTAGACGTTGTAACGGTTAGCTTTACGCTATATTTTCCTGGCACCAGGTAGGTATGTGTAGGACTTGGATCTGCTGTAGAAGTGCTGCCATCTCCAAAATCCCATTGCCAGCCTGTGCTATTGGGAGTAATATCCTGGAAACTTACCGTTAAAGGCTCTCCGCAACCTGTGTTATTGGTAGCCGTAAAATCAGCAGTTGGTTTAACAATCTTAATTACCTTGGTTACAGAATCTGTACAATCAGCAAATTTATTTATCAGCTTTACTGTATAGCTATTGGCCATTCCATATACTTTTACAGGAGAAAGTTCGGCAGATTGTGTGCCATCACCAAAGCTCCATAAAGTAGCAGCGCCTGGTGCTGAACCATTTTGAAAATTAACCTGCTGATTGGTACATGCACTGTCTGGAATAGTAAATGTTGTGGCAAATGTTGTGGCGGGAATAATACTGTCAACCATGGATTCACATCCATAACTGCTTTTGGTAGTTAACTTCACTGTATAATTTCCACTGCTTGTATAAGCGGTTGTAGGGTTTTTATCCGTTGAATTATTCCCATTCCCAAAATCCCATGAATAAGTTAACACACCCGGACCGCTTGATTCATTAGTAAATGCTACATTAAACGGCGCTTTACATTCAGCAGGTGGTTTACTGCTAAAATCTGCAACTATGCCAGATACAACTCTTATATATCGTGATACCCCTCTTTGGCTTGTGCAACCATTACTGCTTGTGGCGCTAAATATAACAGTATAGTAACCTGTTTCAGCATAAGTATGTTGTACATTTTGTGTTGCTGCTGTTTCGCCATCACCAAAATTCCATTTATAGCTGTCTATACTTCCGTCTGTAGCTGTCGCAGTTCCTGTAAAATTTATAACAGCAGGCAGGCATGTGGTAGTTTTATCCGCAGAAAAACCAACTGACGGAGAAGGGTACACTGTGATATATGTTTCTTTTGTTTCACCATCAGCTCCATCTTGGTTACGGGCAACGAGTTTAACTGTATATGTGCCCGGCGCATTAAATACCACATAAGGATTCTGTTGATTAGATAACTGCCCGTTCCCAAAATCCCAATCCCAATATTTTGGAGTGCCCGTAGTTAGATCTTTAAAAGTAACGCCTAGCGGAGCGCAGCCTGAGGTAACGGAAGCAGAGAAATCAGCAACAGGCGTTTGTGCGTTTACGGTTAATGCAAGCAGTAAAACGAATAAGGTATTAAATATTCTTTTTTCCAAGCAACATTAATTTTAAGAGGGCCAGATATAATAATTTAACTGCCTGAGGCGGCAAAAGTATTATATTTTTTGATCAGTTTGGAATAGGAAGCAGCGTGCTTTCAAAAGAATGGATTAAAAAAAGAAGCAATTTATTTTGTAGATACGTTGTATCAAAGAATAAAGTTGGAATTTAACCTATGATATATTATGATTTCTTTACCAGCTTAAGATAGGCAGTACGACCAGTATTAAAAGGAGCAACTTCTACCGACCTGGTAGTACTATTGATAAATTTCCATGTATCGTTGAGACGTATCAGCGGTTCTGTTGCTGAAGGAAAGTTGGAATAAATAGTTGTATCGCTTACATTGCCTTCCCATGTTCCTTGAGTCTGTGATCCATTATAATATGCCTGTACTTTTCCATCCGATACAAATTGAAATTCATAACCAATAAACTCGGGAGCAATATCTACATTGTTATCTGTAAACTCATCAACAATCCACCGTCCGTCGGTCATAATGGAAGTAATATATTTCATGGCCAGATCTTCCTTCACTTTTTTACAGTTAACTGTGCCAAACAAAAGAAACATCGACAACAAACAAACTTTTATCAAACGATACTTTTTCATGACTTCCGTTTCTAAAGATGATAAACTATTTCGTATTTGCTGGTAAGATATTCCATGAAATATCTCATTTCTAACGGCTCGCCTGTGGCTTTATTGCACAATTCATTGCTGGTATACTTTCTACCAAATTGATATACATTATTTTGGAGCCAGGTGTGTATAGTACTATAATTGCCTTGTGCAATTTCATTTAACAACCCCGGATGCTCTTTTTGTATGCATGCAAAAAACTGTGCCGCATATAAACTGCCCAAACTATATGTAGGAAAATATCCAAAGCTTCCATGGCTCCAATGTATATCCTGCAAACAACCATGCTTTGCATCAGGAACAGTTACGCCAAGGTACGTTTTGTAACGCTCATTCCAGAAATCGGGGATATCTTTTACAGGAAGGTTTCCGTTCAGTAACTCTTTTTCTACCTCGTACCGGATCATCACATGAAAATGGTAAGTGAGCTCATCCGCTTCTGTACGGATAAGCGAAGGTTGAACTTTATTAATGGCTTTGTATAGTTGCTTGTTATCTGCAGTTTTTAAACCAGGAAAATATTCCTGCATTAATGGAAAATTATAGTTGATAAATTCCAGGCTTCTTCCAATACAATTTTCCCACAACCGGCTTTGAGATTCGTGTATTCCTAAAGAACAGAATTCTCCCAGTGGCAGCCCATATTCAGCTATAGGTAATCCCTGCTCGTATAATGCATGACCGCCTTCGTGTAAACAACTCCACGTCATTGAAGTAAAATCATTTTCATCAATACGGGTAGTTACCCGCACATCATTTGCATTAAAGCTGGTAGTAAATGGATGCGCGGAAATATCCTGCCGGCCGGCTTCAAAATCATATCCCATTTTTTGTAACATCTCCAGCCCGAATTTCCATTGCACGTCTTTATCAAAATGTTGATTCAATAAAGCGCTATCAGGTTGTGGTTTATCGTTTATAGATGAAAGTAATGTTCTCAATGGCTGGCGTAAATCATTAAACAGTTCATCCAACCACACAACCGTTGCTCCTTTTTCATATTCGTTCAGCAAAGCATCATAAGGATGATCTGCAAAGCCTAGTATATGGGCTTCTTCTTTTTTTAACTTTACCAGGGAAGTGAGGTCGTTTTCAAAAAGTTTAAAATCATTTTGCTTTCTTGCTTCTATCCATGCGTGATAACACCTGCTGGTTGTTTCTGAAAGTTCTCTTACAAATGCGCTGCTGTATTTTTTATTTTTATTATAATCCTCAAGGGTTAGCGCTACGTTGCGTTGCTGTGTAAGCGAAAGATCTGCAGCAGCAGAAAGCTCATTCAGCATTTTCCCTAACTCATCTTTTGCAAAAAGTTCATGTGCAATTTCACTCAGGGTTGCCATTTGTTGCCCGCGGAGTGCCGCTCCCTTCGATGGAAGATAGGTCTCTTGGTCCCACTGCATTACTGCCAATGTATTTTTTACATCAGCAATTTTGCGCATGTTAGTTTTGTATAATTCGTACAAGTCTTTTGAAGACATAATAAGTTCTTATTTAAGTAATATATTTATTGACCGCCTTCCTTCACTACAAAAGTTTCCCATCCGTCGTATTTAGCAAAATGCTTCAATGCCAGCTCCCACAGATATAATGTTACCTTATCAATGCTGGCGTAATCTATTCTATCGGCTCGACTTATCTGTAAACTGTAAGGCCGGTTAACCGCGCCTAATTCTTTCCCGGCGTTTTCAATCACAAAACCACTGTCCTGCACTATAGATGCGTACTTTTTTCTGTCTGCTTCAGTTTTAAAATAAATAAAATGATCCACTCTTCTCGGAGCTGTAAGCACATCTCCTTTTTCTTTCATATCATCTACTACTCTCCTGTTTTGAATACGCTCCATCTCCTTTGAAGTAGGATACAATACGTTAAAGTAGTTGCTTTTTTCTTTATCGGGTCTGGCAACAGCCATCCACTTAAATGCCGGATATTTTCTTAAAGCTTCGGATACCAGTAACCGGTAGTCTGACGTATCGTTGCTGTAAAAATAAAAATCTCTTCTTCCATTTTTGGTAAACCTCCCGGTATATAAAGCCTGCAACCCGTCGTTGAGTGTGTCAACCAGCCTGTCTTCCACCTCATCCAATACTTTTGACTCTTTTTCAGACGGCATACCGTTTTGTAAAACTGCGATCAATCTGACGCTCACTATAATCACGTTAGGCCGTTCCTTTGCTACTTCTGAACCTCCAAAACCAAGATCAACCATCACCGTGGCAGGACGATTATCCACGTCCATTATATAAGTATCCCAGTTGCCCGTATATTGTTGTTGTGCATCCGCACTCCAAGCTATAAAGAAGCAACATAAAAACAACAGGCTTTTTTTCATGTGATGTACCGGCAGGTATTAAAACTATTTTGCAGCAAAGTAATAGCTATTTTTATATTACTTTTTAGTGATTTATGAAAATTAAGGACATCATTAACGTTTTAGAGAGCCTTGCCCCTCCTTCATTACAGGAAAGTTATGATAACGCAGGATTAATAACTGGAAACGCGCAGGAGGAATGCACCGGAGTAATTTGTTCATTAGATGTAACAGAAACAATTCTTGAAGAAGCCATCCGCAAAAAATGCAACCTGATTGTAGCGCATCATCCCATTATTTTCCGGGGCATTAAACGACTTACGGGAAAAAATAATACGGAACGTGCTATTATCACTTCCATCAAACACGATATTGCTATTTATGCAATTCATACAAATCTTGACAATGTATTGAATGGTGTAAACGGAAAGATAGCCGATCGGCTTGGATTGATAGACCAGCAAATACTTTTATCCAAAGAGGGCATACTGAAAAAGCTGTATACTTTTGTCCCTCATTCGCATGCGGAAGCTGTAAGGGCAGCTATATGGCAAGCGGGTGGAGGAAATATAGGCAACTACAGCGAATGCAGCTTTAATGCAGAGGGCACCGGAACATTTAAAGGAAATGATACCACCACTCCGTTTGTAGGTAAGCCCGGTGAACTACATTATGAAAAGGAAATAAAGGTTGAAGTAATTTTTCCAGCGTGGCTGCAGTCGCAGATAATTGCAGCGTTACAAACAGCTCACCCTTATGAAGAAGTTGCTTTCGATATTATACAGCTCTCTAATAATTATCAAGCTGCCGGCTCCGGAATTACAGGACTGCTACCGGAACCGGTGGAAGAAACTGCTTTTCTCACTCTTCTCAAAAATGCTTTTCACCTGCCTGTAATCAGGCATACGGGTTTAAGAGGCAAAATGATAAAAAAAGTAGCTATTTGTGGTGGCGCCGGCAGCTTCTTAATTCCGAATGCTTTAGCTTCAAAATCAGACATTTATATCACTTCAGATATTAAATACCATGAATTTTTTGAGGCTGACAACAAAATTCTTATGGCTGATATAGGGCATTTTGAAAGCGAGCAGTTTACCATAGACCTGCTGCATGATATTTTGAGGGAAAAATTCCCTACCTTTGCCGTCCTTAAAACGGAAGTAAATACCAACCCGGTATTTTATTACGTATAATTTATAAATCGCATTCAGCATTATATGGCCAACGTAAAAGAATTCTCCGTAGAAGAAAAACTCGCTTCCCTTGTTTCCCTGCAAAAGGTAGATTCAAAATTAGATGAAGTAAAAATTCTGAAAGGTGAACTTCCTATGGAAGTACGCGACCTTGAAGATGAAATACAGGGATTGCATGCAAGGCAAACACGCGTTGAAGAAGAAATTAACGGCATCCAGGAGTTTATTGAGCAGAAGAAGAATATTATAAAAGATTCGCAGGCTTTGGTAAAGAAATACGAAAAGCAAAGCGAGAATGTAAAAAATAACCGCGAGTTTGAAGCCATTACCAAAGAAATGGAATTGCAGAACCTGGAAGTAAAACTGGCTGAAAAACATATTAAAGACGCCAACGAAGAAATAGCTGACAAAGCCCGTTTATTGGAAAGTGCAAAAAAAGCAGTATCTAATAAAGATGGCGTTTTAAAGCACAAGAAAGGTGAGTTGGAAAAAATTATTGCGGATACCGAAAAAGAAGAGAATGAATTTCACGCAATAGCTGCTCAATCACGTGAGAAAGTAGAACCACGCATCCTTGCTTCTTACGAAAGAATCCGCAAAAGCTACAGAAACGGATTAGCTATTGTACCGGTGTTGAGAGATGCATGTGGGGGTTGTTTTAACGCCATCCCACCTCAAAGACAAAGTGAAATAAAGCAGCGCAAAAAAATTATCGTTTGCGAAAACTGCGGACGTATACTGGTTGATGAAGAATTGTACAACGGCGTAGAAGTAAAATAAAAATCTACACATATTTTTGAAAGGGCATCTTATTGGATGCCTTTTTTTATTTTATTGCAATCAAAACAGCTATCTGTTAACTTGCATCCGTAACGGCTATTCTATGCTTCAAAAATTATTTATACAGAACTACGCCATTATTGAATCCGTAGACATCTCTTTCTCTGACAAACTGAATATCATTACCGGGGAAACGGGAGCAGGTAAAAGTATTCTTATTGGCGCCCTTGGTTTAATATTGGGTGAACGGGCAGATAGCGCCGTATTGTTTGATACCACCAAAAAATGTATAGCTGAAGGCATTTTTGCTATTGCTGATCGCGGAGATATCCGTCGTTTTCTGAATGATAATGACTTAGACGCAGAAAATGAGATCGTAATCCGCAGGGAAGTAACAGCCAATGGTAAATCAAGAGCTTTTGTAAACGATACGCCTGTTAATCTTTCTCAATTAAAACAACTTACTTCTTTACTGGTTGACCTCCATCAGCAGTTTGATACACTGGAACTGGGTAATGACGATTTTCAACTAAAGGTGATAGACGCACTGGCGGCACATCAAAAATTGCTTACTGAATACAAGCAACAATTTTCGCAATACAGCGCTACACAACAACAACTCTCGGCGGCAAAACAAAAGCAGGCGGCAGCAGATAAAGAACTCGATTATCATAAATTTTTATACACAGAATTAGAAGAAATAGATTTAAAAGAAAACGAACTGGAAAACCTTGATGCAGAATTAAAGGTTTTGAGCAACGCTGAAACCATTAAATCAACCCTCGAAAAAATAAACTATCAGTTAACCACAAGCGAAGAACCAGTCATTCAGCAATTGAAAACATTGAGCAATCTATTACACGGAGTTCAAAATTTTCATACCGGTTTGCCTGCTTTAGCACAAAGATTACAATCGGCCCAAATTGAATTGCGTGATATAGCGGATGAAATAGAAAGCGTAAACGACGCATTAAATTTTGATGCAGAAAAAATACAAATCATCAGCGACAGGCTTGCACTTGGCTATAAGCTGATGAAAAAGCATAATGTGCAAACCACAGCGGAATTACTAACTATTCAGCAGCATCTTCAACAGCAATTAAACTATCTATTACACCTGGATGAAGACATCGCAACGCTTGAAAAAGAAGCCGCACAGCAATTACTAAAAGCTACTCAACTTGCTAAAACAATTACTGCTAATCGTGAAAAACAGATTGCGCCGTTTGAAAAAAACACAGCTAAACTATTATCGCAGGTGGG
This sequence comes from Agriterribacter sp., assembly GCA_047600465.1. Taxonomy (GTDB): domain Bacteria; phylum Bacteroidota; class Bacteroidia; order Chitinophagales; family Chitinophagaceae; genus Agriterribacter. The sequence goes on along the minus strand of JASGKU010000001.1, from coordinate 299,995 downwards.
CATGCCTAATGCGAGATTAAAAATAAACATCACACCTGCTTCCTTAAATGCTTCGGGCGCAGATACAATAGAATTTTTATTTGATGCCAATAAAAGCAATCGTTTTGAGCCTTTAAGAAAAGTAGCGAGCGGTGGTGAATTAAGCCGTTTAATGCTTTGTATTAAATCACTGGTAGCGGCCTCTGTTCAATTGCCCACATTGATTTTTGACGAAATTGATTCAGGCATCAGCGGCGAAGCAGCAAAACAGGTTGGCATTATTATGAAGGAACTTGGACATGAACACCAGGTAATTGCAATAACGCATCAACCACAGATTGCAGCCAGGGCCCATGCACATTTCTTTGTATACAAACAGGAACAACAAAAGAAAATTGTTACCCGCATCAGGCTTTTATCACAAACAGAAAGAGTAGAAGCTATTGCTAAAATGCTCAGCGGTGAAAAACCTACAGCGGTGGCATTGGAAAATGCAAAGGAGATGATGGCTACTTAAGATTGTTGATGATAAAAGTCTCCGGTTATTCATATTTGGTTCTTCCCTTTGAATGCCTATTTTTACGCACAATTTAAAAATCTACACCGTATGGCTTATAATCTGTTACAGGGTAAGAAAGGAATTATATTCGGAGCATTGGATGAGAAATCTATAGCATGGCAGATCGCTTTAAAATGCCACGAAGAAGGTGCTCAACTGGTATTAACCAATGCGCCTGTTGCTTTGCGCATGGGAGAGATCAATAAACTTTCTGAAGCGGTGAATGCTCCCGTAATAGGCGCCGATGTTACCAGTATGGAAGATCTGAAAAAATTATTTGAAGCATCCATTGCACATTTCGGTGGCAAAATAGATTTTATTTTACATTCCATTGGCATGAGTATTAATATGCGCAAAGGAAAATCTTATACTGAACTGGATTATGGTTTCACGCAAAAATCTATGGATATTTCGGCGCTCTCATTGCACCGCGTATTGCGTACCGCGTGGGATATGGATGCGTTGAACGAGTGGGGAAGTGTAGTAGCGCTTACCTACATTGCAGCACAAAGAGTATTTCCGCACTATAGTGAAATGGCTGATGCAAAATCTTTATTAGAAAGCATTACCCGCAGCTTTGGCTATCACTATGCAGTTAGAAAGAAGGTAAGAGTAAATACTGTTTCGCAATCACCCACCCGCACTACTGCCGGAAGCGGCGTAAAAGGTTTTGATGGTTTTATTACATACGCCGAAAAAATGAGTCCGTTGGGAAACGCTACCAGCCAGGATTGTGCGGCTTACTGTGTATCACTATTCAGCGATCTTACACGTATGGTAACAATGCAAAACCTTTTTCATGATGGAGGCTTTTCATTTACAGGCGTTACTGAAGAAGTGCTTAGTGCTATGGAGAAATAAGTGTGGTGGATTAACATCACTACTCTTATGCTAATGCTACTAATTTGGTTTATTGTACCAATAGTTTTATAAAAATCTGTTCAAATAATATGGCTTCTCCAACAAAAAAACTGCGTATACTGGTAGTAGGTTGTGGCAATATGGGTACATCTCATGCAATAGCTTATCATCATATGGATGAATTTGAGATCTGCGGATTGGTATCATCCAAAGACAGTAAAAAAGTATTGAATGAAAAACTGGGAGGAGCATACGACCTGTATGATGATTTTGATGAAGCAATAAATGCTACAAAACCTGATGCGGTTTGTATTTCTACCTATCCTGATACGCACGAGGCTTTTGCCATAAAAGCTTTTGAAAAAGGTTGTCATGTTTTTGTAGAGAAGCCGTTGGCGGATTCGGTGGAAGGATCAGAGCGTGTGGTAGCTGCTGCCGTAAAAGCAAATAAAAAATTAGTGATTGGTTATATTCTGCGGCATCATCCATCATGGGAAAAATTTATTGAGCTTTCACGCCAAATGGGTAAACCGTTAGTGATGCGTATGAACCTGAACCAGCAGAGTAGTGGAAAAATGTGGACGCTTCACAGGAACCTGATGAAATCATTAAGCCCGATTGTTGATTGCGGGGTGCATTATATTGATGTAATGTGCCAGATGACAAGGTCAAAACCAATTTCAGTAAGCGCCATAGGTGCAAGATTAACTGAAGAAATTCCTGCTGGTAATTATAATTATGGGCAATTGCAGATTCGTTTTGAAGACGGTTCCGTTGGATGGTATGAGGCCGGCTGGGGACCGATGGTAAGCGAAACTGCTTTCTTTATAAAGGATGTGGTGGGACCCAAAGGTTCTGTTTCTATTGTTGCAAAAAATGCGGGTGGTACTGGTAAATCAGGATCTATAGAGGCACATACAAAAACGGAATCTTTATTAATACACCATGCAGCCTTAACACCAGATGAACAATTCAGCAAGCAGGATGAATGGGTTGACCTTGCTGATGAACCAGATCACCAGGAATTATGCAACCGCGAACAGCGGTATTTTCTGAAAGCCATACAGGAAGATATCGATCTTACAGATCATATGCAGGATGCAGTAAACAGCTTAAGAATTGCTTTTGCCTGCGATCTTTCTGTTTCAACTGCGCAAGTTGTAACTTTAGAATAAAATAATTATTGGTTATGAAGAAGTACATTTTCATTACCGCCGCAAAACTTATAGTTGCTTTATTTTTTATTCACAGCGTTTGCCTTGCCACTCCATTTATTGATCATCCCACACTTGCTATTGGCTCGCAGGCCCCTGATTTTAATCTTAAAGGCGTAGATGGGAAAACATATACGCTGGCATCTTTCAAAAACAAAGACGTACTGGTAATAGTGTTCACCTGCAATCATTGCCCTACCGCGCAGGCTTATGAAGACAGGTTAATACAACTCACTAAAGATTATGCTGCCAGAAACGTAGCAGTGCTAGCCATTATGCCAAATGATCCTGCTTCTATAACCCTAAACGAGCTGGATTATACTGACATGAGTGATTCATTTGAAGAAATGAAAATAAGGGCAAAACAAAAAGGGTTCAATTTCCCATATTTATATGACGGGGACAAAGAAGTTGCTGCCAGGGCTTACGGACCGGTTGCCACACCACACGTTTTTATTTTTGATAAAAGTAGAAAGTTGCGCTACCAGGGTCGTATAGACGATGTTGAAAATCCGGCTAAAAAACCAAACAATTTTGACACCAGGAATGCCATTGAATCGTTGTTAAATGGCAAAGAGGTAAATCCCGCTACCACAAAAGTTTTTGGATGCTCCACAAAATGGATAGAAAAAAGCGACTGGATTATTAAAGCAAAAGAAGAATGGGCAAAAGAACCAGTATCGCTCGATACAATTAATGTAGATGGTATAAAAACACTTCTGCAGAACAAATCAGGTAAACTGAGGTTGATTAATGTATGGGCAACCTGGTGCGGACCGTGTGTTACAGAGTTCCCGGAATTTGTTACTATCAATCGCATGTACGGCAGAAGAGATTTTGAATTTATCAGTATCAGTGCAGATGATCCGGTGAAAAAAGACAAGGTTCTGCAGTTTTTGAAAAAGCAACAGGCTTCCAATACTAACTTTATTTTTTCGCTGGATGATAAATACAAACTGATTGAAGCTATTGATCCTAACTGGCAGGGAGCATTACCTTATACAGTGCTGGTAGAACCAGGAGGAAAAATAATATACGCGAAAGAAGGACCTATTGATCCACGACTAATGAAAAAGACAATTATAGAAAACAAGTTGTTAGGAAGATATTATTAAAAAAATCTAGTCCTGCAAAACCATCTCCTGGGCTTTTGATGCCTGCAATACATTTTTCTCAGGTAGTTTTTTCTTTTCTGTTTTTACCAGTTGTATTATGTGCATTGCATTAAAAATGCGCAACACAGGATATACCGGGTCTATTTCCCACCACTTCGCTGCAAAATTAGGCCGCGAGCCAGCATGATGATGGTTGTTCTGGAAAAGCTCACCCAGCATTAAAAAATCAAATACCAATGTATTTTTTGAATGATCACCTTCATTAAAATTTCTATACCCATATTTATGTCCTGCCCAGTTAACAATAGCACCATGCACGGGTCCCATTAAAAAATGAATGGGCAACAATAAATACATCCACCATTGTGTAGCAAAAGCAATATAAAAAGCAATATATCCCATCATAAAAACAATACGCGTAATCCAACTGTCTGCTATTTTATCAAGAACAGGGTAAGACGGAATATTCTTTTCAAATTTTTTTTCCACCGGTATTCGGCCTGTAAGTATTCCGGTATATATAGATCCGGTATGTTTCATCATACTGAATACTTCCTGGAAAAAGTGAGGTGAATGTGGGTCCTTTTCTGTGTCGCTGTATGCATGGTGCATGCGATGCAGGATAGCGTAAGCCCTTGGATTTAAATAAGACGATCCCTGTGTGATCCACAAAAAGCAATAAAAAAATGAATCCCAAAAACGATTCATCGTAAACATCTTATGTGCCGCATACCTGTGCAGGTAAAATGTTTGAGAAAACAAAGAGAGGTACCAATGCAGGAGAAAAAATGCTATTATGATCACGCCGTTTGCCGAATAAAATGTTATAAATCCTTACTTACTCAGCAATGCCTTATTAATTCATTATATATGAGATAACCAAACAGCTGATACATTTTCAAAAACGCTGCAAAGATACCTTATAAAAGCATCCAATCTTAAATAAAAGCTGTTAAATAAAAACAGGAATACGTTTTAAGATGCTGTTGTCATTACCATCAAAGCTTTGTCACAGCTTAGTCACGTATTCCTGTTCCTGATAAATTTTTTATCAGAAGTAATAATATAATCTTATAGTTGTTTGAGCATAATGTTACGATACTGCACTTTCATAGGTGGGCCAACATGCACCTGCATTCCCAACAAGCCTTTTGCTTTGCTGTGTTCAGGATCATTATCGGTTACATCGCTCATCAATACATCATTAACAAAATGCTGAAGGCGATTGCCTTTAATAATCAGATGTATTTTATTCCAGTCTTCAGATTTTATCAATGCTTTTAATGAATCTGAACTTCCTAATGATGCATCTACCACCATCTCACTCCATGCATTGTTTTTTGATTCTCCGGCTTTAGCAGGAATGGTTGTTTTTTGACCACGATAAGCCAGTGTGGTTCTGCCGCGTTCTTCATAATTCTGTCCTGTGTAATGATTGGCTCCATCTATATCTGCCTGGTATCCTTTCATGGCATGTGGAATGCCCGGAAACATTTCACTTCTGTAATTGATACCACTGTTGCCGCTTGCCGTAATTTTAAACTCCGCCGTTAATTCAAAATCTCCAGGTTCTCCACCCTTCCACACAATAAAATTATTGGTCTTTAAAAGTTTGTCGGGTGTAATCTGCCCGGTTAAATTGCCGTCTTCCACTTTCCAGTAAGCAGTATCTCCTTCCCAACCGGTAAGTGTTTTACCGTCAAAAATCTTTTTAAACCCTTTTTGATCTGAATCCTCTTGTGCAGGCGCTTCAGCTACTACCTTTTTGTCTTCAGCGGGAGTTTCGCTCTGCGCTTCGCCCGAATTACAAGCCGTTTGAAATAATAAGCCCACTATAAGTGCCGATTGAACAAACGGAGAAACCATTTTTGCAAGCATTTTTTATTTTTTAAAGATGATGTGAAGCGTTTGCATTTATAAAACTGCAACAGCATTGTTGACGGCACAAAAGAATGAAATTTTTAATGATTCAGATAAAGTTTTTTTGCTAAAACCCGCTTCCAATAAGCCTTTAATAAAAAAATACGATTTAACCATCCTGCTGCTTCCTGCCTTTGAGTTTCAAATCATTTCCCTATATTCGGCGCCTGTTATACCAAGGCAACAGTAAAAAGAGTTGCTAAAAATAAAATGAACTGGTTATAGATAAAAGATCAGTGTTATTATTGTAACGATGCTTGAAAGAAAAAACAACATACTTCATCCCTGGAATGATAAGATCTCACATCATGCACAAATAGGAGGAATAGAAACTTCTGTTCTCGATAATGGATTATCAAAGGGAACAAGAATAGCCTGGATAAATACAGGTACGGGTTTGCGTTATAAAGTAGTTTTAGACCGTGCTATGGATATAGCCGATGCTTTTTTTAATCAGCATAGTCTTGCATGGATAAGTCATACAGGTATTACATCTGCTCAACCTTTTTCCAACCAGGGCATTGATTGGCTGAAAACCTTTGCTGGCGGTTTACTCACTACATGTGGTCTCTCGCATACCGGGGGACCAGAATCAGATGAATATGGGCAACGTGGTTTACACGGAGAGATCAGTAATCTGCCTGCAGAAATTGAATCTATTATACAGCCAGATCCTCTAACAGGGAAACTGGAAATGAGCATCACCGGAACTACCAGGCAATCCATGGCTTTGGGACCAAACCTCGAATTAAAAAGAACCATATCTGGCAAGCTTGGTTCATCAGCAATTCAAATTCATGATACAGTAATTAACAGGGGCAATCAACCAGCGCCGCATATGCTGCTGTACCATTGCAATTTTGGATGGCCTATGGTGGATGAAGACACAGATATATTGTGGGATGGAGCATGGCAATCACGTGAGGGGGAGCCCAATAATAAAATATTCAATACAAATAATAACTTTAGAAAATGCGCTGCACCACTTGATACGCATGCGGGCAGAGGTGAGGAAGCGGCTTTTATTGATATTGCTAAGAATAAAGAGGGGGAATGCTATTGCGGATTATATAACAATCGCTTAGGCATAGCTGTTAGCATAAAATTTTATAAAGAAGAATTGCCGTGGCTCATTAACTGGCAGCATTGGGGCAAGGGAGAATATGTTACTGGTTTAGAACCCGCTACCCTCCCACCCATAGGTCAGGCAAAAGCAAGAGCAGAAAACAGATTGATTTTTATTGAGCCCGGCCAAGCAAAAACATATCGTCTTGAAATAAAAGTATTACACAACCAGGAAGAAATAAATCATTTTTTAAACATTTCAACGAAAGCAAATTCATAAAATGGAAAAATTAAGTTTAGCGCAGAAAGCATTTGACCAGGGGAAAGGCATTGTTCGCTTAGCACCTAACTGGGTGCCGCGTTCATTTTGTGTACCGGGCAAAAGAATAAAACTGCATCCCGATGATTACTATGTATTAGGTGGACAACGGGGAGGCATAGACGAAAGGTGGTTTTCATCTACCACACCTGCTAAAAACGGACCACTTACAGGTGAGAATGAAGGCTTAAGCCAGATTGTATTTGAAGAAGGAGGAAAAACCCAGCAGGTATTATTAAGAGATGCCGTAAGCGAATTAAAAGGGCAATTGATAGGCGATCGCCTGTGGAATGAATATAAAAGCTGGCCGATGTATTCCAAATTTTTTGATAACATGGGTCCGCTGCCTCATCATATTCATCACAACGATGAAAAAGCAGCGCTGGTAGGGCAGGCAGGAAAACCTGAGGCATATTATTTTCCGCCACAGGTAAACAATCACGGCGGTGATTTTCCTTATACATTTATGGGTATTGCACCAGGCACTACTAAAGAGCAAATCAAAGAGTGTTTGATGAACTTTAGCAAGGGAGATAACAAGATTACCAATTATTCTCAGGCCTATCGTCTGCAACCCGGTACTGGCTGGGATGTACCTCCGGGATTATTGCATGCACCCGGTAGCTTGTGTACGTATGAGCCGCAAAAAGCTTCTGACGTTTTTGCCATGTATCAAAGTCTGGTAAATGAAGCGATAGTGCCTGAAGAATTATTATGGAAAGACACACCGGAAAATCGCGTTGGTGATTTTGATGCATTGATTGAAGTAATTGACTGGGAACTGAATGTTGATCCCAATCAATATCAAAACAGGTTTATGGCTCCATTGCCGGTAAAACCTTTTGAGCAAACAAAACCACAGGGATATTATGAAACCTGGGTATGTTATAAATCAGATGCATTCAGTGCAAAAGAATTAACTGTATTACCTGGTGCTACAGTAACTATAAAAGACAGCGCCGCTTATGGTATTATTTTAATGCAGGGCCATGGTAAATTTGGTGTTTGGAATATTGATTGCCCCGCGCTGATCCGTTACGGTCAATTAACCAATGATGAGTTTTTTGTAAGCGAGCAGGCTGCAAAAGAAGGCGTTGTTATTACCAACTATTCTTCCACTGATCCTATTGTTATATTAAAACATTTCGGACCTTCCAATCCTGATCTTGTTTTAAAATAAACTACTCACTAATTTCAACACTTAATAATATACTTATATGGCAAATAATTATCCCAAACTCCATAATGCTACATGGCCAGGAGTTGTAGGAAAAGGCCCGGATTCGGAGCCCCCATTGCTGATTGAAACGATGCTTGAGTACACCGCAAAAGCAGAAGTAAATGGTGTAAAATTCGATGGCGTGGATGTTGGTTTTTTTGATCCTTCTATTGATCTGAACGATGCCGATGGGCCAAGATATTGGCAGACAAAGTGGCTAAGCACAATCTGGTAATAGGCAGCGTGGTGGCGCCTATCTGGGGCGGACCAGTATTAGGTACCGCAGATGATCGCAAAACATTTTTGGAAGAAGTACGCAAGAGCTGCGTTTTCGCGCAAAAGCTCAATGACATCGGTATACGTAAATATGGTATTGTGCGCATTGATTCTGCCAGCAGCCCCGAGCAATATGCCAAAGACCCCGTAGGCAGTCAAAAGTTGATTGTAGATACATTTAAAGAAGCTGCTAAAATTGCCGGAGATCATGGCGAAAAATTAGCTGCTGAAGGTGAGATCTGCTGGGCTGGTATGCACAGTTGGAAAACCATGCTGAATACGCTCGAAGCCGTAAATAGTCCTTATCTCGGTTTCCAGGCAGATATGTCTCATACATTTTTATATCTTTTAGGATATAATGCACCCGAAGACAGAATTTTACCCGAAGATTTTAAATGGAGCGATCGCGCAGCACAGGAAGAAGGATTAAAAAAATTAACAGCCGCTCTCCGGCCATGGACTATAGATTTTCATGTGGCGCAAAATGATGGAACGGTACACGGTTCAGGGTCTCACGATAAAACAGGTAGGCATTGTCTTGCAACAGATCCTAACGGAAGATTGGATATTGTTAAAGATGCAGGCTGGTGGCTTCGTGATGAAAACGGCACCCTTACCAAAAAGTTCAATCACATTTGTTGGGATGGCTGTATGTTCCCTAACTCGGTAATGCATAACCAACAAACCTGGAACGATATTCTTGCCGTGATGATAAAAGTGAGAGAAGCGCATGGATGGAGTGAATAGTGGTAAGAAGTAAGTGATAAGAGGCAGTAGGCAGAAGTAAAGAGGCAGTGATAAGGTATAAGGTTAAAGGCATAGGGCATGTAACGAAAATTAATAAACAAAAATATCTTCTTGAACCTCCGTGACCTTGTGTCTTCGTGCCTGCCTGCCGGTAGGCAGGGTTCAAATTTCAAATCTCAAATCTCAAATAGTCTATGTCAAATAAAAAACAACTTCGCATTGGTTTGATTGGTACCGGCTTTATGGGCCGCACACATTCCAATGGATATCGCAGGGTAGCCAATTTTTTCCCTGCACTGGAATATACACCGGTATTAAAAGCAGTATGCTCCCGCAACAAAGAAAAGGTACAGGCATTTGCTGATCAGTGGGGCTATGAATCTATTGAAACAGACTGGAAAGCATTAATAGCACGCAATGATATTGACGCTATAGATATCTGCACGCCAAACGATACCCATGCAGAAATTGCCATTGCCGCAGCAAAAGCAGGCAAAATGATCCTTTGCGAAAAACCATTGGCACGCACACTCGAAGAAGCGAAACCAATGGTAGATGCAGTAGAAGCTGCTAAAGTAAAAAATACTGTATGGTACAACTATCGTCGTTTACCCGCTGTTAGTTTGGCAAAACAAATTGTTGACAGTGGAAAACTCGGAAAAATATTTCATTACCGTGCTAACTTCTTGCAGGACTGGACTATCAGCGCTGATGTTCCCCAGGGAGGTACTGCTGCATGGAGATTGGATGCAGAAGCTGCAGGCTCAGGTGTAACCGGTGATCTGCTGGCACACTGCATTGATACGGCTATGTGGTTAAATGGTGGCATTAAAGATGTATCTGCTGTTACTGAAACTTTTATTAAAGAACGTTTTCACCAGATAACTGGCAAAGTAGAAAAAGTAAGTATTGACGACGCCTGTATTTTTCATTGCCATTTTAATAATGGTTCACTGGGATTGTTTGAATCTACCCGCTACGCCCGCGGACATAAAGCCTTATATACTTTTGAAATCAATGGCGAAAAAGGTTCGCTGCGTTGGGATCTGCACGATCTGAACCGCCTGGAATATTTTGATCACAATGACGAATCCATTGTGCGTGGTTGGAAATCCATATTGGTAACTGATGGCGATCAGCCGTACATGGGCAATTGGTGGGTACCCGGTTTGATTATCGGATACGAACACAGTTTTGTTCACCAGGTAGCGGATTTCCTAAAATCATTACAAGAAGGTACAGACTGTCATCCCAACTTCCGCGATGCATATGAAACACAGAAGGTATGCGAAGCCGTTATTGCATCAGCAAAATCAAGAAGCTGGAAAGATACAGGTGTTGAGTGGGTAGAGAAATAAGAAATGTTTCATGATTCGTGAGATACGAATCGTTCAAAATAAAACCACTCCGAAAATCATTTCGGAGTGGTTTTTAATTTCAGGACATAGTCCCGAAAGAACATATTGAATAACGAAGTCAGAGGCTTCGTATAGCAACAGACAGAAAAATGATCTTTCTCCTATTAAGGTCCCTCGCCGTGCGAGGCGTCTTCGCCTCGCACGATGTTGTTGTCGCCTCGGGCGACGGAAAAATGATATTTCCCTTATTAAGGTTTCTCCTGACCATATATAAATGCCTTCTTTGGATGTAGTGGTGCAGGGGGTACCGGTACAGGTTTTTCTTTGATGAGTTGCTGCAAATGTTTTATTGCATATTCCAGTTGCGCATCTTTTCCTTTATATGTTTCGAATGGTAAGTTATCTACTTCTATATCAGGAATTACACCCTCTCCTTCAATTAGCCATTTTCCTTCCGGCCCATACACACCAAACTCAGCAGCGGTAGCCACACCATTATCTACCAGTCGATTGCTGCCCGTCAACCATATTTCACCGCCCCATGTGCGCATGCCTATTACCTTACCTAACCCTAAGCGGCGGAACCCTTCTGATATCGCTTCACCATCAGATGCGGTTTGCTGATCACACAAAATAACCATATGCCCGCGGAAGGCGTACTGCATATTCCACGTTGGTTTACCCGATCTTGCCTGCCAATACATCCACGCTTTGCGCATAAGTTTTTCTAACACCCAACTATCAATATTACCACCGTTGTTGTTGCGCACATCTATAATTAAGCCACTACGGTTGAATACAGGATAGAACTGTTTTACAAAATCATCCATATCATTACTCCCCATTGCCTTCAGGTGTACATAGCCAATATCGTTCTTACTTATACTGTCAACTTTTTCACGATTAGTCAGCTCCCATTCATTGTACCTCATTATGTTATCGGTGTACCATGCGCATGGCTTAATTACTTCATCATACTTTTTCCCGTTTTTATCTACCAGCGACAATTTAACCGGCCGATTTACTTTATTAAGCAACAGCAATTGTACAGCTGCCACTTCACTTACCGGCGTATTGTCAATCGTTGTAATAATGTCTCCTTCGCGGATTTTTGATCCACGCATAGCCAATGGCGGCCGAAAATCAGGATAGTCAGGATCTGAGCGATATATGTGAAGTATTTTTTCGCCTTGTGCTACGCGTTCTGTATGTGCTCCTAAAAAAGCCATCGGCATCTGGTCTGGCGAATACCGTTTATCACCACCGCCTACAAACGTATGCAACGCAGAAAGTTCTCCCACCATCTGGCTGATCAGGTCATCCAGTTCATAACGATCCGTAATCCTTTCTACCAATGGTTCATATTGTTTTCGCACAGCCAGCCAGTTTACTGCATGCATATTAGTATCGTAAAAATAATCGCGCATCAATAACCATGCATCATGAAAGATCTGTTTCCAGTCTTGTACAGGATCCAGTACATATGACCAATTGTCTAACGACAACTTTGATTTATCAGCATCAACCTTCTGCCCATTGGCATCACCAATAGCCATGGAGCTGTTTTGGTAAAACACTAACACTTTGTTCTTCTTTTGCGAAACGATTATTTCAGCCACACCTTTCGCTATTTCGGTAGGTTCGTATTTTTTTGACGCCTCTATTTTCAACGACATCAATGATGCACCTTCTCTTCCATCACCATTACCCCTGTCTAACCAATACAAATACCCATCGGTTACATTCAATCTCGCAAAGTTTCCACTTTTCACCGGTATCTGGTATAATTCATCCGTTACTTTTGCCCAGTCTATTTCTTTTTCTGTAACCGGTTTTGCGGGCTTGTTTTTCTTGCTCTTGTCTTTTTCATCAGCGGCAGGTTCTTTCTTGTCCATCCATAAAGAATCGCTCAGCCATGAATCTTCTGATACAAACGGAAATCTGGCGGCACTGTCCAGCGACATTGCATAAATATTGGTGGTTTCCGTATAGTAAGGTTCCGGTTGACGTGAACCCCAGGGACTGTATACTCTTGTTTTTAAATTCCGGTCAGAAAGAAAATACAACCATTTACTGTCTTTGCTCCAAGACGGGCTATAACTGTCGAGCCTGGAAGTTGTAATGGGCCGCATCAGATTTTTACGAACATCATACAGGCAAATCTGGTTACTGAGATTGCTTATGCCATGGCTGAAAATAAGATAGCGGCTATCCGGCGACCAAACGAGTTCCTGCACACCTGAGTAAGAACTGTCGTATGTAAATTGTACTTTCCCATTCTTCATATCAGCTACACGCAGTACTTCATTCTTATCCATAAAAGCTACCCATTTTGCATCGGGTGATACGGAGAAATTTTTAATCAGCGTTTTGGTATCATGTGTTACCTGGTGCGCACTATCGCTGCCATCTGCAGACAATTTCCATATTTCAAATTCACCTGTCTTATCGCTCAGCACGGCAATATTTTTGTCATCAATAAAATGAACCTCCCGGTTCCGGATACCGTCTTGTTTGCGGATCTCGACCCAGCGATCACTTTTTGCGGGCGATACAAATACGCGACCGCGGCTGATGAGCGCAGCATAATTGCCGTTGGGAGATAAGTCGGCATCACTGATACTATTCGAAGGATTTTTTATCCAGCGTGGTTTACGCTGATCAAAATCAGACTGCAATGTTATAGGCAACAACTTTTCCTGTTTTGACGGGATATCGTACAACCAGACATCAGCGCCCTTCTGGTATACAACCCTTCCGTTTTGCAGCGATGGTGTTTGAAGATCCCATCCTTTCGAAAAAGTTTGCTGAGTAAGCTCTTTTCCTGATGTATTCATGCTCCAGAGATTCATGGTACCATCGCGATCGCTGAGGAAATAAACTTTTCCGTTATAGAACATCGGGCTTGTGCTGGTGCCTTTAAAATCGCCTGTAAGATTAACTGCTTCATTTTTACTATCAAATTTCCATACCTGTTCTATCAATCCTCCCTGGTAGCGTTTGGTTTTGCTGCCCTGGTTAGGATATCTTGTAAAATATAAATTTCCATCCGCATCATACACACCCAAAGAAGCCTGCCATAAAGGAATGGCTTCGCGTTGTAGGCTTACCGGGTCAATAATAAAAAGCTGAGGGGTTTCTATCTGTGTGTACAGGTTACTTCTGAACAGTATCTTTCCATTCGATAAAAATCCGGAAGGATATACTGCACTGCCATCATAGGTAATACGTTTGGGAACACCACCCGTTGCGGGCATTACGTACAATTCAGAAGGCCCTTCGTATTGTCCTACAAAAACAAGCTGTTTTCCATCGGCTGAAAAACACGGTGCCGATTCCATTCCTGCATGCGTGGTAAGCCGCGACGTTCTGTTCGCGACAATATCATAGGTCCACAGATCACCTTCAGCAGTGAACACTACTGTATTATCATAAATGGCCGGATAGCGGTAATATCCTTTTTGCTGAGCATGTGCAGCAATACACCATAATAAAGCAAAAGCCGATAAAAGGTAGATGCGCATAAACGATATTTGAGTTTTTTTATTAAGCTCTGTTTCCAGGGGTATTAACCGTATGCGGTGAGGATCAGTTATTTTTACAATAATACACATTCCCTCCGCAATCACAGGCAATACGATTGATCATTATTTTGTAAGAATTCGACCAACGGCACACCGGTTTAGTGGCTAAATTTTAGTTTTCTGGATCAAACAACTACCTTAGTAGCATTCAACCAACGCTATCGCTATGTTCCCTTTTTATTCCCTTGGTTATTGGTATTATATCGTTCCTGTTTTGCAAATCATTTGTATACTGCATGCGCTTAAAACCGATAGACGCGACTATATATTTACTCATCTTCCTTCCGGGAATAGGTTGCATCATTTATTTTATCCGTGAAATATGGCCGAGTTTAGGTTTGGGGAATGCTGGTATGAATAGTGGTAGTATTCGAAATTTTTTCCCTAGCGGAAGAATTAAAGAGCTGGAGCGAAATCTTAAAATTGCAGACACAGATACAAACAGACTATTACTGGCAGAAGAATATGCACGGCAACAACAGTTTGAAAAAGCAATGGAACTAACCGGCTCCTGCCTTACAGGAATTTATGCAAAGAATGCCGATATGATGTTGAGCATGGGGCGTTATGCTTTTGGCGCCGGACAATACACCCAAAGCCTCGACTGGTTAAATAAAGCCTTATTGGAGAAACGAAATAAATTTGACAGACCGGAAGATGAATTGTTGTATGCGAAAGTGCTGCACAAATCAGGCGATATAGCCCGTGCAGAAACGGCTTATAAAAAAATAATCCAGGTACATCACTCTTTTGAAGCCAGGTATTATTATGGCTTATTGCTTAAAGAAGCAGACAGAAAGGAAGAAGCAAAAAAAGAGTTTCTTACAGTGCTGGAAGAACGAAGTCTGCACCCCAAACACGTGCGCCGTGTAAATGCACAATGGGTAAGCGCTTCGCGAAAGGAATTAGCAAAGTTGAATAAGGCTTAACACAGAAAAGCAAACCCTATAGGTTTATAATCTCGATGCGCAAACGTTTGCTCATCTTTCTTTTTCAATTAGTGCTCTCTTTCCAAAGCCATCAAATTTTCCGATCTTTATAGAGATACTGCAATTCACACCAAATACATTTCCTGAAAGCCTGATTAATGAAGAAGTTTTTTTCTAACAGAATAGTATGGACAGCCATTGTGCTAATTGCTGCAGTAATTGTATTTGCATTTAATACGCAAAAACATGTGATTGATTACAGTGCCGATGTAAAACCCATTCTCAATAAAAGATGTATTACCTGCCATGGAGGTGTAAAAAAACAAGGCGGATTCAGTTTATTGTTTCGCGAAGAAGCTTTGGGTAAAACAGAATCCGGTCATCCCGCCATTATTCCAGGAGATCCTGACAAAAGTGAAATGATCAAAAGGCTTACCATGCATGATCCTGAAGAGCGAATGCCCTATAAAAAAGAGCCGCTGAGTGAAAATGAAATTGATATACTGCGTCGTTGGATCAAACAGGGAGCGCAATGGGGCGAACATTGGGCATATGTTCCGGTAAAGCAACCAGCAGTTCCTAAGCCACATACATTTTTCGGGTTGATCAGTAAGGATAACGAATGGGCAAAAAATGAAATTGATTATTTCGTTGCCGACAAGCAGGATGAGATGAATATGACGCATGCAACGGAAGCGGATAAACGAACGTTGTTTCGCAGAGTAAGCCTTGATTTAATAGGCATGCCCGCCAAAGACGAATGGTTACAGCAATATCTTAGTGACAAAACCGGTAAAGGATATGAAACACTGGTAGATAGTTTACTCGGTTCTTCGCATTATGGTGAACGCTGGACATCTATGTGGCTTGATATGGCACGCTATGCAGATACAAAGGGATATGAAGCGGATCAATCAAGAGAAATCTGGAAGTACCGAGATTGGTTGATCAATGCTTTCAACAGCGATAAACCCTACAATGAATTTTTAACGGAACAGATAGCAGGTGATTTATTACCCAATCCTACCGATGCCCAATATATTGCTACCGCTTTTCACCGCAACAGTATGACCAACGATGAAGGTGGAACCGATAATGAAGAATTCAGAACGGCTGCTGTAGTGGACAGGGTGAACACCACCTGGGAAGTATTGATGGGAACCACTTTTGCATGTGTGCAATGTCACAGTCATCCCTACGATCCTTTTAAGCACGATGAATATTACAAGTTCCTGGCATTCTTTAATAATTCAAGAGATGAAGATACACAGGCTGATTATCCACTGCTGCGTCAATTCAAAGGTGGCGATAGCAGCAAATTAATAGCATTAAACAAGTGGCTGCATCAAAATACCGACGCTGTAAAAGCCAATCATATTTATTCTTTTGAAAAAACATGGCAGCCGGCGATCAATGCATTACAATGTGATAAATTTCAGAATGCCGCATTGGCAAGCAGTTGGTATGCAGCCATGCGCAATAATGGTTCCTGCCGCTTGCCCAATGTACATCTCAGCCATAAAAAAAGAGTATTGTATAGATATACCAGCGGATATAACGGTGGCGTGTGGACGATAAGGCTGGATAGTTTGAATGGCACTGTATTAAATAAAACAGTACTTAAAAAAACAGAAGGTTGGGATATTGCCACATTTGATTTTAATGAAACAGCAGGTATACATGATCTGTATTTTACGTACACCAATCCTGCATTGCAAAACAAAGAGAATACCGGTGTAATGTTCGACTGGTTTCAATTTGACGAATCATTTCCAGGAAAAGATAAACCTGGCTACGATTCTGCTTACAACACGTATTGGCAATTGTTGCGGGCTCCTGCAGAAACAACTCCTGTTATGGTAGAAAGCAATGATGAACAATATCGTACTACCAGGGTTTTTGAGAGAGGTAACTGGCTGGTAAAAGGTGATGAAGTAAACCCGGCTACTCCGCATGTTTTAAATCCAATGCCTGCAGGAGCGCCTGCTAACAGGTTAGGACTGGCTATGTGGCTTACCGATAAAAAAAATCCGTTAACGGCGCGTACAATGGTTAATCGTTTATGGGAGCAACTGTTTGGTAACGGAATAGCCGAAACGCTGGAAGATTTGGGCTCCCAGGGCATACAACCAACTCATCAACAATTGCTCGATTGGATGGCATGGAAATTTATGAATGATGATGGATGGAGTTTGAAAAAAACACTCAAGCGCATGGTAATGTCAGCCACTTATATGCAGGCATCTTTTGCCAATAAAGACATCCTGGAAAAAGATCCTTACAATAAATATTTTACCCGCGGACCACGGGTACGATTATCTGCTGAGCAAATCCGCGACCAGGCATTGGTAATAAGCGGTATCATGAGCAGTAAAATGTTTGGACCAAGTATTATGCCTTATCAGCCTAAAGGACTCTGGCTTTCGCCTTGGAATGGCGCAGATTGGGAGCAAAGCAAAGGCGAAGATCAACACAGGCGTGGGGTATATATTTACTGGAAAAGAACAGCGCCTTATCCATCTATGATAACATTTGATGCTACTGGAAGAGAAGTATGTTCATCGCGCAGAATAAGAACCAACACTCCCCTGCAGGCGCTTGTTACATTAAACGATGAAGCCTACCTTGAAGCCGCAAGATACTTTGCAGTGCGTATGCAGAAAGAAGGAGGCAGGAATATAAAAGACCAGATTAAGAAGGGATATACACTTGCTACCTACCAAAACATCAGTAATGAAGGTTTAGCCGTTTTGGAAAAACTATACCAAACATCATTGAACACCTATAAAAAAGATCCCGCTGCCGCATGTGACATGCTTGATAACAGTATGGGAGATCAAAAAACCGCACCGGAAACAGCGGCTCTAACGGTGGTGGCTAGTGGCATTTTAAATATGGATGAGATTATAACGAAGAACTGAGGAAAGGCAGAAGGTAGAAGGCGTAGGGCTTAAGGCCTTCTACCCTATACCTTACACCTTCAACCTAACATTTTATGACCCAAAAAGAATTACATACACAGCGGCTGGTAAAGGAAGCGAATGAAGCCATGATGAGTTATCAAACCCGCAGGCATTTCATAAAGGAAAGCGCCATGGGCTTAGGATCATTGGCGTTGGGTGCATTGCTGGGTAGCAGTTGCAGTTCAAAAAAACAACCAGATGCCACTAATTTTTTTGATGCTGCCAATCCGCTGGCGGCACGCTCACCACAATTTGCCGGTAAAGCAAAATCTGTAATATACCTGCACATGGCAGGCGCTCCGTCACAATTGGAACTGTTTGATTATAAACCCGAGCTGGCAAAATTGCATGGGCAGGATTGTCCGCAATCGTTGCTGGAGGGAAAACGCTTTGCATTTATAAGAGGCGTTCCTAAAATGCTGGGACCGCAGGCTGCATTTAAGCAACATGGACAAAGTGGCGCGTGGATCTCAGAAAATCTTCCACACCTAACCACGGTAGCTGATGAAGTATGTTTTTTAAAAGCAGTTACTACAGATCAGTTCAATCATGCACCGGCACAACTGATGATGCATACCGGCAGTGCGAGATTAGGCAGACCAAGTATGGGCTCCTGGGTTACCTATGGATTAGGTTCAGATAATCAGAATCTTCCCGGCTTTGTGGTGCTTACATCAGGTGGGCGTTTTCCTGATGCTGGTAAAAGCGTATGGGGCAGCGGCTTTTTACCTTCAGTATACCAGGGGGTACAATGTCGCAGTGAGGGTGATCCGGTATTGTTTGTAAAAGATCCCAAAGGGATGAACCGCGATCTTCGCAAAGCTTCTATTGATGCCATCAACGAAATGAATCACATCAAATACAAAGAATACAAAGATCCTGAAATCAATTCCCGTATCTCGCAATATGAAATGGCTTACCGCATGCAGATATCTGTTCCTGAAGTAATGGACATCAGTAATGAACCAGACTATATTCATCAAATGTATGGCACACAACCAGGTAAAGCCTGTTTTGCCAACAATGTATTGCTTGCAAGAAAATTGGTAGAGCAAGGGGTTCGTTTTGTGCAGTTGTTTGATTGGGGTTGGGATAGTCATGGTACCGATGCCAGCCTTGCCATTGATGTTGGCCTCATTAATAAATGCAGGAGTGTCGATAGAGCAGCCACAGCATTGCTGCTCGATCTGAAGCAACGTGGTTTACTGGACGATACTTTGGTAGTATGGGGTGGAGAATTTGGCCGCACCCCCATGATGGAAAACCGCGAAGGGAAACAAAATCCATTTAAGGGAAGAGATCATCATGTGGAAGCCTTCACTATCTGGATGGCAGGTGGTGGCATAAAAAAAGGATTCAGTTACGGCGAAACGGATGAAATTGGGTACAGTGCCGTTAGCGGAAAAGTAGAACCGTACGATATTCAGGCTACTATTCTTAACCAGCTTGGTTTTGATCATGAACAATTTACTTACCAGTTCCAGGGTCGGCCATTCAGACTAACAGATGTACATGGAAGGGTGATTAAAGATGTTTTGGCGTAGCTGAAGTTTTTTACCAGCCCATCTCTGCCTCCCGTACAATGATATAATAATGCAACATGTTCAGACATCAGGGTAAAACACGCACGCTAAGCCATAATCTTAAAATCGCATCATTATTGTCTTCAGTTGCAGGTATTGTAAATGTTGCCGGCTTTTTAGCTGTTCAGCGTTTAACAACAAATGTAACAGGTCATTTCGCTTTTTTTGTTGATGAAGTTTTTAAACTGAATATTTCGGAGGCGCTGGTATATTTCCTGTATATTTTTTTCTTTTTCGCAGGTTCCTTTGTTTCAAGCCTGCTTACAGAAATCATTTCAAGGAAAGATGATCATTATATTTATATCGTTCCGGCATCTATAGAATGTATCATTCTATTTGTGATTGGTTGCCTGGAGCAAAACGTGGCTATCCAAAGCCCTAACATCATTGCATTTAGCTTACTCTTTGCCATGGGATTACAAAACTCATTGGTTACTACTATTTCAAGTGCAACAGTAAGAACCACTCATCTAACAGGGCTTTTTACCGACCTCGGTATTGAATTATCACAATTGTTTTTTTATAAAGAGCAGCAACAAAAAGCCAGACTGCGATCATCCATAAACTTACGCCTTACTATTATCAGCTTCTTTTTTATTGGTGGCGTTGCCGGCGGCGTATTATATGCCAATGTTCAGTTGCATACATTAATTTTTGCGGCGGGTATATTGGCTTTAGGCCTTATCTACGACAATATAAAATTCAGGCTTATCTTATTGAGGCGTAGATTAAGAGATAGGCAAGATGTATGATTGAGATTGATACAAGAAAACACAATCAAAATAATAAGGGCATCTAATCATGCCAAATACACATCTACCCCGCCATGGCAGATGTCTCACGAGCCTCTAAACAGGTGAACACTCACTCCGAATAAATTTATCCGCCAAGGATCGTGTCTCACGAGCCTTGTAGCAACGGCAAGAAATTGCGAATAAATTCGGGTTTTCCTAACCAGTAGCTGTAATACACAAAAGAAAGGCGCGTGAGACACGCGTGTTGGCAAAAAAGCGAAGAAAAGGTACGTGAGACACATACCTTGGCATTGTTCATCGCCGAGGCTCGTGTCTCACGAGCTTCACGTTAAAACTCTTCACGCAAATCTTTCAAAAAATTAAAATCTTTTACACCCAATTCATAAAATCTTACTGAAGAATATTTGTAATCTATATAATCCTTAACCAGTTGCCAATGTTTGGCTGTGGGATTTTGATGTAGGTAGTCAAGTTTTTGATAAGCAACATCCTGAGTATATAAATGAACCGCCAGTGGATCCCGCTGCCAGAATTCATATTGTTTATTATAAGCACCCACAGCATGCAGGCGCAGAGCATCAGGATTTTCTTTCAACAGTAATTTCCTGAATTCATGGGCAGTATATTTTAAAAACGACCCTTGTGGCGTTTCTTTGCCATTCATTTCTTTTGTTCGCCAGATTAAATGAATATGATTAGGCATAATCATTAACGCGAAGACATCAATCTTTTTAGCATTACTGAGATATTCCAGTGAATGAACGATCACATTTTTATAATTGTCGTTCATTAGTAATTTCATCCAGTTATTAATGGTAGCAGTCCAAAAATAAATGTTGCCCATTTCCATATAGGACTTTCGGTGTACTTCATTATACTCCATAGGTTATTCAATGTAATCAATTTATAAATACTAACGGGTGCGTGAGAAACTTGTCTTGGCAAGTGCCAAGCTCTTCGACAGCGGAAAGGCTCGTGAGACACGAGCCTCGGCGACTGAAAAAAAGGGTCTTGAGACATAAGCCTTGACGAACTTACTGATGGTCATCCGGGGATAAAAAAATTCCGCATTTCGTATTTCATATATTACTATTTCTCCCTGTCAACTCCTATCTTTGCGGCAAATTTCAAGAACGCATGGCGTCAAAAAGCGTAAAATCCTTATTGGTAGCAGTTTTCAGCTTGTCTATATGCTTTTTCTCTAATGTATCTTTCGCCCAAGATACCCCACCCCATGAAGGCACAGAAGCACATCCGGGGAGTGGAAAAGAAAAAGAAGGCGAGTTTGACGCTGCAGCTACTATTTTAGAGCATATCAGGGATCAGCACAGTTGGCATCTGTGGGGGCATAACTCCATTCCGCTTCCTGTAATTTTAAAAACAGATAAGGGTTTCGAAGTTTTCTCTTCTGCCAAACTGGTGAATGAGCATCATGAACCCATTGTATACCAGGGTAACTATGCTTACAAACTATTTGAAGATAAAATAAGGATCGTACATGCGGATGGATCACTGGATGAGGAAGCTTCTAAAAAGGTATTTGATATCTCTATTACCAAGAACGTAGTCTCTATGTTCCTCACAGTATTTCTGCTGATCATTATATTCACCTCGGTAGCTAAAGCATACAATAAAAGAGGTATAAAATCAGCACCAAAAGGTTTCCAGTCTTTTATAGAACCTATTATTCTTTTTGTAAGAGACGAGATAGCCAAGCCTTACCTGGGGCACGCCTACACAAGGTTTATGCCTTTCTTATTAACCGTATTTTTCTTCATCTGGATCAATAATATTCTTGGTCTTATCCCTTTCTTTCCGGGAGGCGCTAATGTGAGCGGCAATATAGCATTCACCCTTACGCTTGCTTTGTTCACTTTTATTATTGTGAATGTAAATGGCAAGAAAGATTACTGGGTGCATATATTCTGGATGCCGGGTTTGCCTACTGTGATGAAAGCTTTTTTGATGCCGATTGAAGTATTGGGTGTTTTCATCAAACCTATATCACTCACTATCCGGTTGTTTGCAAACATTACGGCAGGTCACATTCTTGTTTTGAGTTTAATTTCATTGATATTTATATTTAAGGCCGTATCCGCCTCAGCAATGGCTGTGCCTTTTGCAGTTTTTATTGACATTATTGAGTTGCTGGTTGGATTTCTGCAGGCATTTATTTTCGCAATGTTATCAGCTTTATATATAGGAATGGCAATTGAAGAACATCATGATCATCATGAGGATATTCCTGTTATATAATTTTAAAAAGTTTTTTATTCACTTTTAAATATTAAAAAATGGTAGTAGGAAGTGTTGCTGCAATAGGTGCCGGCTTAGCGGCTATCGGTGCTGGTATCGGTATCGGTCAAATCGGTAAGGGCGCCCTTGAAGGCATTGCACGTCAGCCAGAAGCAACCAACGATATCCGTACCAACATGATTGTTGCTGCGGCGTTGGTAGAAGCTGTTGCGCTGTTCGCTGTGGTTGTGTCGCTCCTGGGTAATAGCCTTGGTGCTGCATAATAACACAAATTGTTGTACAGGCCTTTAGCACAGGGCGAAGAGGTCTGTACTTTTTAACCGATTATCTTGAAAGTATTAATATATAAATTATGTTACTCGAAGTAAATCCTTTGGTGCTCCCAGATCCGGGTTTAATGATTTGGTCAACCCTTGCATTTCTGATCTTGTTATTTATTTTGGGCAAGTTTGCCTGGAAGCCTATTATGAAAGCGATTGGTGAAAGAGAAAAAGGTATCAATGATGCTATTGCTACTGCTGAAAAAGTAAAAGCAGAAATGGCTCAGATGCAGAGTGACAATGAAAAATTACTGGCACAAACCCGTGAAGATCGTGCGCAGATTTTAAAAGAAGCAAAAGAGATCAAAGATAAAATGATCAATGATGCCAAAGAGCAAGCCAAAGAAGCTGCTGCTAAAGTAATGGCTGAAACACAGCAGGCCATTGAGAACCAGAAAATGGCAGCCGTAATTGACCTGAAAAACCAGGTTGGAAATATGGTGATTGAAGTAGCTGAAAAAGTGTTACGCCGCGAGTTAGCCAATAAAACTGACCAGGAAAATTATATCAAGCAATTGACCAACGAAATAAAACTGAACTAAACTTTGAGTATTGGATGAATTGATGCAACAGCATTCAAATCTAAAATTTCAAATTTCAAATTGTAACAATGCTTCAACCACGTTTAGCCGGTAGATATGCAAAAAGTCTGATTGATCTGGCCAAAGAACAGAATCAATTAGATGAAGTATATGCCGACATGGTTTTTTTACAGGGAATATTTAAGCAAAACAAGGATTTTGCCAGTGTGATGCGTAGCCCTGTTATTACTGCCGATAAAAAGAATGCTATTATTACTGCCATCACCAATGGCAGAGTTGGAAAACTTACTGCCGCTTTTAATAAACTATTGATCCAGAAAAACAGGGAAAATATTTTACCTGAAATTATTACCGCATATATTGAACAGTTCAATGCTATCAAAGGCATTCATAAAGTAAAACTTACAACTGCTCAGCCTATCAGCGATGCATTAAAAACAGCAATAGAAGAAAAGGTAAAGAAAGATACTGCTCTTTCAAATGTACAACTGGAAGCAGTAGTAAAAGAAGAACTGATTGGAGGTTTTGTATTGGAGTTTGATAACAACCTGGTAGATGCAAGTGTATTGCGGGATCTGAAAGATATTCAGAAGCAGTTTAGAAGTAATATTTATGTAAAGAATATCCGTTAAGATATTCAGGGGTTATAAAATTGATTAACTAAAATATAAATTAAGCTATATGGCAGAAATTAAGCCCGATGAAATAAGTGCGATACTGCGTCAGCAGTTAAGCAATTTTAATGCAGGCGCTGATCTTGAAGAAGTAGGCACTGTACTTCAGGTAGGCGACGGTATTGCGCGCATTTATGGATTAAACAATGTACGTGCGGGCGAATTGGTTGAGTTTGCCAACGGTGTAAAAGCAGTGGCGCTTAACCTTGAAGAAGATAACGTGGGTGTGGTATTGATGGGTGAATCTTCTGAAATAAAAGAAGGCAACAAAGTAAAAAGAACAGGAAGCATCGCCTCTTTAAAAGTAGGTGAAGGGCTGGTGGGTCGTGTTATAAACGTGTTGGGTGAAGCTATTGATGGTAAAGGCCCCATCACTGGCGATTTATATGAAATGCCATTAGAGCGTAAAGCGCCCGGCGTTATCTTTCGTGAGCCGGTAAAAGAACCATTGCAAACAGGTATCAAAGCTATTGACGCGATGATTCCAATCGGTCGTGGTCAGCGTGAGTTGATCATCGGCGACCGCCAAACAGGTAAAACCGCTATCGCCATTGACACCATCATCAACCAGAGAGAATTTTACCAGGCTGGAAAACCTGTGTATTGCATATATGTAGCAATTGGACAGAAAGCATCTACCATTGCCAACGTTATGAAAACGCTTGAAGACAATGGCGCGATGGCTTATACTGTAATTGTAGCTGCATCTGCTTCAGATCCTGCTCCACAGCAGTTCTTTGCACCTTATGCCGGCGCTGCTATCGGTGAGTTTTTCCGTGATACCGGTCGTCCTGCATTGATTGTATATGATGATTTAAGTAAGCAGGCTGTAGCATACCGCGAAGTATCGCTGTTACTTCGTCGTCCTCCGGGTCGCGAAGCTTATCCTGGTGATGTATTTTATCTCCATAGCCGTTTGCTGGAGCGAGCTGCTAAAGTTATCAACGATGACAAAGTAGCAAAAAACATGAACGATGTACCTCCAAGCATCAAACATCTTATTAAAGGTGGTGGTTCGCTAACAGCTTTACCAATCATCGAAACACAGGCAGGTGACGTATCTGCCTATATTCCTACCAACGTAATTTCTATTACCGACGGACAGATCTTCCTTGAATCGAACCTGTTCAATGCGGGTATACGTCCTGCTATTAACGTGGGTATTTCGGTTAGCCGTGTGGGTGGTAATGCGCAGATCAAATCAATGAAAAAAGTATCTGGTACACTTAAATTAGACCAGGCTTTATACCGCGAGTTAGAAGCCTTCTCTAAATTTGGTGGAGACCTTGATGCTGCTACCAAATCAGTAATTGACAAGGGTGCCCGTAACGTGGAAATATTAAAACAACCTCAATACACACCTTTCACTGTGGAAAAGCAGGTTGCCATCATTTATCTTGGAACACAGGGCATTTTAAAAGATGTTCCTGTAAGCAAGGTCAAAGAATTTGAAGAAAATTTCCTGCTGGAAATGGAAAACAAGTTACCTGAATTATTGGCAGAATTTAAAAAAGGCAATCTTCCTGAAGATGGTCTTAAACAGATGATAGAACTTGCTAAAGGACTGATGTCGAGATATAAATAAAAAGATTTCAAATTTATGTAGAAAGGGTTTGGTATATACCAAGCCCTTTTTTTATACACATATCTTAAAGCATATACATGTAGAAATACTTCAATAAAAGAATCTGCGTTAATACCATTGATTAGGTATATACACTTAGAAGAATTGATAAATGATAATTGAATGGTGTTCGCCAAACGTAAATGACCCTTTAGACGATAATCAATAACCTGTAGAATGTATTTTTAAAAAATTACGAACATTTTCATGCTGCATTTCCTGGAGATTAACTAAAGACCGGAATACATACCTGAGTATCACAAAAAGATCATTGAAAAGTTTTTCTGTAATTGATACTGGTAACAAACGCATTGCAAAAATTATCTCCGCCCTAAATAAGATGCTCTTGCAAATTCTTTATGCCGGCAGCTAAAAAATAAGCTTGCAGTCGCATTTGATATCTTCAAAGGCGGATTTTTTTGTAGAAATACTTCATTTAAAAACTATTCGTTTTATCTATAATCAACGAATAGTAATCGATTGTGATTGACAAATGATAAAGTAAAATCTACTCGCCGAAGAAAAACTACCGTGCGTCGAATAGAGCCTACATAATGGTTAACCCGTAGTAGCTTTATACGTAGATTTATCTGAAACCAATTTCAACCTGATGAAAAAAGACCCAAAATCCGGCATCATGAAAATACATTTACACGCCTTGCGTAAATTATTGTTAAACACACTTGTCGTCATTTGTTGCAGCACTGGCCTTATAAGCTATGCGCAACCTACTGCGACAAATCCGGCAACGGCGTCTTTTCCTATCGCAGTAGGCAGACCCTGCGGTGGCAACACAAGCACATGGTCAACACATGTATTTCAATATAATGGTCTTACTACCACTTTGTCTGATTTTGAGGATTGTAAACCTACATTAGGAGGTCCCGGCTTCAGCATTTCTGCAGCAGGTATTTCTTACAACCCTGCCGATCATAGATTATATTACTACAGATACACAGGAGGCAATACATATGTATGGAGATGGACACCAGGAAGTGGATGTCCTCCTTCTACGGCCGTTTTTCAGCAGTATAACAATGCCGTGATTTTAGGATTTGCGTTTGCACCGGATGGTTTATGTTATCAACTTATTTTCACAGGTAGTGGACCTTACGGATTGGCGTTGCGAACTGTGGATTTCACAACCGGTACATTTGGTCCTCAAAAAAATATCAGTTTGCCATCGGGTGTTTCTATTACACAGCAAAGTGGTGATATGACGCTTACTCCAGATGGGCAGATGCTGATGGTTTGGGATAAGCACTACATGACCGTTAATTATACAGATTACCCAACCGCTACACCATTGGCAGCAACGTTGATTGCTGACTTAACAGGCAACCAGATTGTAGGTTTGAACTATGCAGAGGGTAAAGTAATTGCTGCTGACGACAATAATAAATATTGGGATCTGAATATACTTACCGGTGTAAAAACAGCTATCACTCAAAGCCCTTGTTACCAAAGCTTTGACCTTACTGAAATTATTTCAGGTGTAGGCGTTGCTAAAAAATTGTCATCGGCTACTCCTACCGGAACTGCTGGAACTTATAATTTAAGTTATGATATAACAGTTAAAAATACAGGAGGCTGGGATGTAAGTAATGTACAGGTTATAGAATTACTCAGGTCTGCCACAGCATCGGCAGGTGTACCATTCACAGCAGTGCCACTTAACAATATAACCAATGTGGCTGTTTCATGGGTATATAATCCATTGGGGCTAACACTAAACAGTGCATATACAGGATTAGCTACTACAGGGGGTAAAGCAAACCTGTTGGCGGCAAGCCAAACGTTGCCAAACTACCCGGTAGCAAACAGTTATTTTGTTGTTAGGGTGTCTTTTACCGTTAGTGGTATAGTTACAGGAACAACATATAATAATAATGCAAGAGTAACGGCCAATGGTTATGCTGGAAAAAGCCTGGAAGACGTTTCAACAGATGGAGATAATCCGGATCTGAACAATAACTCAAAACCAGATGACCCCGGTGAAGACCATTCAACGCCGTTTGTAGTATTGACTGCTGCAAACAGCGCACCGTGTAATGCCCTGAATAAAATTTTATATTTACAAACATTTGGAACAGGCTCCGGATTGAGTACCGCCATTCCCGCAGCTACCGGCACAGCAGGTACTGCTGCAACTGATTACACCGGTAGTACAACTCAACCTATTGACATTGAAAAATACGCGCTTGCCACCAATGCCAACCAGGGTAATACTTCCAGGTGGGTAAGCCTTACCGACCACACAAATGGTAGCGGTAAAATGATGGTGGTGAACGGAGACGTAAAATCAAACAAACTATATACAGATAAGATCAATATCAGTTGCGGTAATCTTCGTTATTCTTTGTTTGCCTTTGTTTCTAATATCAGTAATTCGGCATATGGAAGTTTTTGTGATGCATTCGGCGGAATCATAAACCCTAAGCTTATATTCACAGTGCGTAATGCCGCCAACGGAAATATCATTACTAACCTTACCACACCAGATATTACCAGCAGTGCCTGGACGCAATACGGGATGAAATTTGTTATGCCTTCTGGTATATCACAAATAACCATTGAAATTACCAATGCTGCTGCGGGTGGTTGCGGAAACGACGTAGCTATTGATGATGTGCAGTTTGGTTTGTGCGATCCTTCGCCGATAGTTGCTGTTAATGCCACAGCAGGCTGTACCGGTGGCACTACCACATTTAATGCTACATTGAGCGATACAACAGTTATATCAGGAACAGTTGCTTACCAATGGCAGGTAAGCAGTGATAATGTAACATGGTCAAATATTGCACTGGCATATAGTTCAACCTATACTATTAATCCATTAACAGCATCAGACATTGGAAAATACTATCGTGTATTGGTTAGCTCGCCAAACGGACTTGGGTTGGTTGATGTTGCTTGTAGCTATACATCCAATAGCTTTCAGCTTACGGCAAAAACGCCTTCAACAGCACCTACCAGTATTACCAGTTCACCGTCTACTACTACATGCCCCGGCAACCCGGTTACACTTAGCAGGATTGGTGGCTCGTTAGGTACAAACGCAGTGTGGAGATGGTACAGAAATAGTTGTGGAGATACACTGATAGGCACGGGTACTTCCATATCAGTTACACCTTCTAAAACAACAACATACTATGTAAGGGCAGAAGGAGATTGTAACACTACCACTTGTGCACAGGTAACCATTACCGTTACCAGCTGCGTTGTTCTTCCTGTTGACTTCCTGCAATTTAATGCAGTACAACAAACCAGCTTTGTTGACTTAAACTGGAAGATTGTTACTTCGGAACAGCTGAGCTATTTTGACGTAGAAAGATCAACAGACGGAATTAATTTTAGTACCATTGGTAAAGTAAATACAGATGTATCGCTGAACAGCGCTCAAAGCTTCAACTATAAAGATGTGAATATAGATGCTAACAGCAATACATTGTATTATAGAATAAATGCAGTGAGCAAAGATGGTGGTCATAAATACAGCGCCATCCTGATGGTACGTTTGTCTAACGGTGGTTCTGATAAAATCAAAGTAAGTCCCAATCCTGCAACCTCGGCTGTTTCATTGAGCTTTTCTTCAGCATTGCGCGGTACTGTAGATTTTCAATTAATGGATATGACCGGCAAAGTAGTGTTGAGAGATCAGCAACGTGTGGAAGCCGGTCAGAATGTAATTACAATAAGTCAGCTAAACCAGTTTAGTGAAGGCGTGTATACGATACTTATCCGCTTGTCTGATCGCTGGGAACGTGAAAGAATTATAATTAAAAGATAAGAACAGACTACATGAATTACTTGTAATTAAAGAGAGCAACAGTCCTTGCGACGTTGCTCTCTTTCTTTTGAACACGCAGAGTGCTGCACAGCCCTATTTAATAAATATATATTTGATTTTACCAGCTCAATGAAACTTTAATACCATCAGGACTATTATCAAAACTAAGGTAACAGGTATGCGAGCTTTCGTCCCATGAGGTTTCTGCTTCTACTTTCTCACCCTGGTTATTGGTTACTGCAATAGTTGTGGGAGCCGCAGGAAGCAGCACACGCATACTATTGCGTGTATTCAGCGGGCTTTTTGCAACAAAGCTATATTGTTGTTGTATAGCCGTTTCACTATATACTCTGCATGCCGCTGCCAATACTTTCGGTAATTTTTTATTTGCTATCCGGTTGATATTATACAAAAATGCCTGCGTGCCTGGCTGCACTACTTTTTTTGATAATACCGGAAGTGCGGGATCAAAAAGATCAATCACTTGCTCATTTACCGTATAGGGCGTTTGATCAACATTCTCATCCATCACCGAAATAATATCATAAGGTCCACGCTTCAAGTAAAAATTATTCTTCAACAAAAGTTTTCCGGCTTTAGCATCTATTTCATATGCTCTTTTTATTAAATCCACGTAACCGGAATCTGCATTTGCTTCCATCACAAGTTCTTTGGGATCTTGCCTCAACACATAAATGTTTCCTTTCCCTACAATAAAGTTTTCAAAAATAGTGGTTGGTTTTATTCCTAATTGTCCAAACAAATGATCAGCAGGCGCCTCATATTTATTTCCTTTTGTATTCCACCACTCCATTACTTTCTGGTAAGGATCATCATCTCTTCCGTAATAAACCAGCACTCCACCCTTTTTAACCCAATCAGCCAGGTAGCGATGTACGTCTGATGAGCCCGGTTTCATATTAGAATAACTCACTACCAGTACTTTTATATCTTTCAAGGTAGCTGGGTAAGAAAGATTTTCCATATGCACGGTTTGTACAGGAATACCCCGTTTTACTAACGGCAAGGTTTGACCGTAGAAATTAGAAAACTGCGGATCTTCAAATCCATTATGTGTGGGAAACCGTTGAAACATCAGTGAATTGCTCATTAGGACAGCAATGCCTTGCGAACCTGTAACCTGCTCCGGCGACACCTGCACATCATTCAATGCATTTACCATCACCTGCATCTGCGTTGAATAATATTTCGGGATCAACACTTTTTCATCTGTATTCGCCAACTTATATGGACGTGTATAAATCCGTTCCGGCCACGGCATTACTTCATAATCCGCCACCATCGGGTATAGCAGTTCTGCCGTAAAAGTTGCTTCATAATTACGCTTGTAATCCGCCCAGTCTCTCGGCCAATCTTCTATCGGGTCTGTAAGAAAAAGTAATTTTCTTTTAGTAGGCGCTGTCATCGACACCATGGAGCCATACTCCAGAAAAGCATTTTCAAATACGCGTTCTTTTTCTAAGCCATTGAAATAAGTTGGCTCACGCGAAGTGCCTGTCCACACCTGTGCTATATATCCATCAATACCGGGAAGTGATGCCAGGCTTGCTTCAGGACTAACAATCTGCCATGAAGAATAGTTAACCAAAGAATGCGTAGGGATATATACTTTTACCGATAAGCCTTTGCTTTTGCCATACTCCTTTGCGTAATTTGAAACTTCCTTAATAGCATTATAATATAACTGGTATTTTAATTTGCTGGAGAGATATGTATTCTCCGGCGACTCATGTTGCGGCCTCCATGGAAAGCCATAATATTTTTGCCATTCCTGTTTGAACACTTCGCTGTAACCTGATTTTGCCCAAAATTCTGGCTCTTCTAAATAAATAGAAGTTATACCCGCATCAATTACTCTTTTCACTACCGCTTCCTGCATATACTTTATAAAAGATGCCACAGGTACAACATATGGAATATTCTTTCCGTGCCATACGGTATCTCCTTTCCTGTTTTGTTGTCCTTCTCCCAGGTGATTTTTACCATCCCATTTGCCTAAAAAATAGTCATCGTATTGTCCCCACGCAATGCCCGTCATAAAATGCACATTGTATCCACGGTCTCTCCATGATTTTACCCGTTCTTCAAATGTCATCTTTCCTCTTTCACTTACACCATACACAATAGCAACATCTGAACGAACATCTATTTCGGGTATCCATTGGTGTGCGGTCTGGAAAGTTGTTTTTTCTTTCAAATCATTTCTTTTCTCAGCACCACCTTGAGCATTAGCAATGATTGCTATGAACAAGCATACACAAAAAAGAAGAATTGCTTTCATCATCCGTAAATTAATCAGTAAAAGATATTGCTTACTCAAAGGAAATTCCTTTCAGGCATGAACAGTACAGTATTATAAATGAATACCGCTAAGATTTGACTTATGCTCTTTTGTCTTTACGCCAGAGAATAACTTTCATTTATCCTATCTCAGGATGTACCCATGGTTGCCGGTATGCCTGCGTTAATAAACGAGTAGCTTCGGCATCTCCTGTTACTTCCCTTTTTAAAGGATCGTAACTTAATGGCCGGTCACCAAGTTTCATAGATATATTGGCGAGAATACAACTGGCTGTTGATATATGCCCTTGCTCAATATCTGCCACAGGTCTTGTATTGTTATCAATCGCTTCCAGGAAATTGCGCATATGTGCTCTTGTAGCCGAAGCTGTATGCAGTTCAATTCTTGGTTCGGTAAGATCTTCCGGGTACTTTTCTCTTTCGTATACCACATCGCCGTGTATCTTCTTTGTCTTTTCATCTACCGGAATAAAATCATACTTCATAACGTCGGCGCATAGCGTACCTTTTTCTCCGTACAGTTTAAATGCCCAGGGATATTGCGGATCAGCAGCTGTACCCCAGCTCCGCTGCTCCCATATACAATTCAGATCTTTATATTCAAACACGGCGGTTTGTGTATCTGCGGTATTGCTCTTTCCTGCTTTATCAACATAAATACCGCCAACAGAGCTTACTCTATCCGGCCAGCCAAGGTTTAGCATCCAGCGTACTGCATCAAACATATGGATACACATATCGCCCATTATACCATTGCCATACTCCATATATGCTCTCCATCCTCCATGTGGCAATCCATCATAAGGCCGCATGGGAGCAGGACCTGTCCACATTTCATAATCTAAAAAATCAGGAACTGGCTGTAAAGGTGGATTTGCATTGCTATGCATATGATAATAGCAACACATTTCTACATGCGAAACTTTTCCTAACAGTCCGGCATCAACGATATTTTTTTTGGCTTCTACCAGGTGGGGTGTACTGCGCCGCTGTGTACCAACTTGTACTACTTTATTGTATTTACGGACAGCAGCCAACATGGCTTCTCCTTCCATCACATCCTTGCTGATGGGCTTTTGCACATACACATGCGAGCCGGATTGTAAAGCCGCTATAGTTTGCAATGCATGCCAGTGATCAGGCGTACCTATTAATACAATCTCGGGTTTTTGTTCAACCAGCAGTTTTCGGTAATCACCGTATAAAGGAATCTTTTTATTATTCTTTAATCGTTGGCTTACCATAGTAGCCGCTCCATCCAATTGATGCTTATCTACATCGCAAAGCCCTACCACATCTACGGGTGCTACCTGTATTAATCTGAAAAGATCGCTTTTGCCATACCAGCCGGTACCAACCAGGGCTACACGACGCGCAGGAGCAGCGTTAGAAAGATTCATTCCATTGGCACGAAGCGCAGCAAAGGCTAATGCAGCAGAACTGCCTTTTATAAACTGACGACGATTGAAAAGCATATGGCTTATAAAATTAAATGTGATTGCTTAAAGATAATGGAGTTTGCGCTAATGTATTAAAAAGACTAACGTTTGCATTTGAATTACAATAAAGCTATTTATTCAAAACATTTCTTATTATAAACTACTTATTTAAAATAAGCAGGCAACACCCACTGGGTTTCTAAGAAGCTAATATAGGAATAGTGCCCGGATAGGTGACACTGACAGGAATTGAAAAGAAAAAGAGCCGCTTAATAAAACGGCTCCTCCTTATTTTAAAGTTTTATGAATTTTGTGTAAACAGGGGTTTCAGTTCCCTGGTGAACAGCGCATATATATGTTCCGCTATTTAATTTTTCAGTATTTACTTCCAGTTGCTGCATGCCGGCGTTAACTACGTTAATTGCTTTCTGTAAGATCAATTGTCCTGACAAAGTGTATATGCGCAGATAGTGCGTTGCTGCTCCTGCCGCCATATATCTGAGGTTAAATTTTGAATACACAGGATTAGGAAATAAAGATGGTTTTGGAATAACAGCAGTTGTTGTGTTAACGGTGTCTTTTTTATGACTATTAGAAGATACTTTGTTTTCAATGGCGTTATATTCCATTGCACCAATATCATAATAGCCACCAAAAGGCCGGGCTTCATTTTTAAAGTCGATTGTTATAGTAGAATCTAACTGATATCCTGTATTAATAAGCGGTGAACCAGGAAGCAGGGTATAATCAGTAGTAGAAATACCCGCATCAGCAATGTTTCGTGTAAAGAAATTATTTTTTAGTTGTACATCTGAAGCAGCATACATAACAAATACGTAAGAATCTTTGCCCTTAAAAGATGTATTACCATTCTGGTATAAATCATAATTCCCCGGGTTAACAATAAGGTTAGACGCGATTAAATTATTCTTGCTTTTTACACTTTGAAAACGGATGCCATCCGATTTTGGATTGATAATATCATTAAACTCAATAACGAAAGAGGAATCCTGCAATACAGACACATCAGAAACGAAGATGCCGTGTTTTAACTGGGTTTTATCATCGGGATAAAAATCTTTTCCGGCATTTACAATAATGTTGTTATAGATCTTACTTCCACCCAAGCCATGGTTTTCTATGCCATCACCTTTTCCGTCTGTAATGAGATTATTATTGCAGTCGCATTTTGAACCACCACCTAACAGGATACCCGACATTTGATTTTTTACTCCTAACTGGCTATCGTTTATAACGGTGTTATGATGTACCTGGCAATGCAATGGCACCGATGCAACCTGTATTCCGTCCCAGCCCGTGTTCTTTACAATATTGTTATAGATCCTTACATTATCTAGGATGGCTGGCATAACAAGTGTATCCTTGGCATTGCAGGTAAGTTTTACACCGGAAGAATAATAAGAGCTGCCAATATACATCCCCTCATTGCCTGTGTTGGCAATATAATTATCGTGGATGTTAGTATTGAATTGGGTAAAAGTTTCGCGGGTTGCTGCGAATGTACAATCAGGATCTGTTTTTGCCATTATACCGGTTAATGCACAATTTTCTATAGAGACATGGTCTATTTCAAAATCAGATGTCATTCCATTTACACCAATGCCGGCTCCGGTTCCTACTTTGGTAAGTTGAATACCATACCGGTTAATACTGTCTCCCTGTCCGGAGAGTCGTATATAACGGCAATTAATAATCGAAATACCATAATAACTTTCTGTGTAAAAATTTACAATGCCGCCTTTGTTTAAAATAGTGATCGGCTTTTCCGGACTTCCTTTAAGATTTCTGATCAATAATTTGTCCCGGGTTTGTGCTTTTAAAAAAATAGTGTCGCCAGGTTGTGCGGTTTTATACTTGGCTGATAAACCATCTATCAGGTTAGCTGTAGAATCTGTAAGCCAACCGGAAGTTTGTGCATTTGCACTAAAGGTTGAAAAAATGAAAATAAAAAAAACAGAAAAATAAATTTTTGATCTCAGGTTTAGGTTTAAAAAGGTCATAAAAGGGTTGTTTGTAGTGGTGACTAAAAAACTTAAACAGAAACACTTGTTTAACTAAGTGTTTTTATTCAGTGGTGAATTTTATAAGCTGCAATTGGGTTGAAAATAATTTGTGGGAGCAAGTAACGAAAAAAAAATCGAAATAATTCTACAGAGCTTTCGAATAAAATAAAAACAATAGAAGATAATTGAGTGTATAAGTATTTACACTAGCCATTTATTTTGTTTCTGCTTAGAACCAAGTCTGATGGCTCATTTAGCGCATCTCATCTTAATTTTATTGACAATATTTCTGAGTTTGATTGCAGGCTTTTTTAATACAGTATGCGTTAACGTTAGGTATACGACAACAGTAGCAGCACTTAATAACAGCGTAGTAATTTGATTACATTTCAACAGTGTTATTTATCCTGTTTTGCTTACTATCGGAATCTTTTTTTTCTTATCGAATACATATCATCAGATTGATGCCTTTGTATTTTTTACAGTTACCCTTATACGTTAGTAATGCTGAATTAATAAAGTGCCTGTACTTGACTCGTTATTATTATAGTGTTTCAAAAAATATTTTCATTCTTTCAATCATTTATAGATAATTCCATAAGCTTTGTTGAACCAATGCAAATAACTCGGTATAGTAATCATAACAGTAGTGTGTGTCACCTGCAGCTATTTCAGTAAAAACCATGATATATAGATTGTGGTAAATGGTCATTTTTAGTGCCTCCTATTTGAAAACATTTCGTTATCAAAGAAAAATTCATTAGCCGGATATTTATATTAGCAGAAAAGAACAACCCTTTGTAGTGTGTTTAACCAACCCTTTATGAAATGTATTTTTTATAAAACATTACTGATCTTTTTTCTGAGCACAATTTCCCTGATTGCAGTAAGCCAGAAAATTACAGCCATCGGGCTTACCGGCGCCTGGTTGAATCACCGGCAATCAGTTGCAGGAGGACTTTCCGTTACTGTTCAGAAAGAACTGATACAAGAAAATAATTCATCATTATCGGTGGGAACAAATATCAAAGTTGGTATTGAAGATAAATTAGGCAGTGGCGTTGTAATACCGGTTTTGGTATATTGGTATGGAAACGCGGCAGGTAGCCATATGAACAAAGACAGCACGGGAGGCAAAATTCACTTGTTTCTTGATTTGCCTTTGCTCCTGCATTATAACGTGGGTTTCGGATCTGCCGAAGGATCTTTACAAAAAGTTGGTTTTTATTTTGGCGGTGGTGCAACTTATATATTAACCGGATATACAAACGAAGCGGGACATTCAAAACAAACAAATTTCGCGGGCATGGTTGCAGATGGTGGTATTCGTTTCAGAAAAGGAGTAGATATCAATTATGCCGCTGTATTTCCTTTCAAAAAGCAGATTGGTCCTATTGCCAATCCTTACTTTTCAGAGATCACGCTTTCCCTATTACTGTAAAATGATTCATGAGTTATCCGGCAATTTCAAAGGCATCTTTATCCCGTTTATACAGAAATAAAAAAATCCCTAAAAATCTGCGATTTAAAGGGATTCATGAGTGCCCAAGACTGGATTCGAACCAGCACATCCTTGCGAACGCTGCGACCTGAACACAGTGCGTCTACCAATTTCGCCACTTGGGCATTTATAAAATCTTCTGCCTTTGCGTCTACCAACCTGCCTGCGGCAGGCAGGTTTCGCCACTTGGGCATTCCGTCTTTAACAGGCGGGGTGCAAATATAAGCGGAATAATTATTCCGGGTTTAATTTTTAGTATTTTTCCAGCCGGTAAGTAAAACACCTGCAATTACCAACATGGTGCCGGCTATTTGCATGGCGAAAATGGGTTCTCCCAAAACAAAATGTGCCTGTATAATTGTTGATACCGGGCCAATAGCTGAAATAATGGCTACATTATTCGTTCCTATCCGTTTCATGCCGTTTGATATCATAAAAGTGGGAAGCACGGTAGCAAAAATGGCAAGACATATTCCATATCCCCAGTTTACATGCTGCAGTTGTATAATGCCGGTTTGTTTTGCAATGAAAAAATGAGTGAAGATGCCAACCGTTGCAGCCAGCATGGCATAAGCGGTGAACCGCGTGGCGCCAGCCTGCGGAATAAGGCGTCCGCTACCAGCAATGTATATAGCAAATGTAACGGCGCACAAAAAAATGAGGAAACTGCCCCACAAAAAATTATTATTCGCAATGTCAATATGCAGCTCACCCCAAAATGCCGCTGCTATACCTGTATAAGTAAGCAACAAAGCTATTTTTTGCAGCCTTGTAACGGGTTGTTTAAAAATAATGCTGTTGATCAATATGGCAAATGAAGGATAGAGAAAGAGAATTAAACGTTCCAGCCCGGCACTGATGTATTGCAGTCCAACAAAATCAAACAGGCTGCTGAAATAGTAGCCAAACAAGCCCAATAATACAATGTACAACCATTGCCTGGGCTTCAATGGTATAATATCTTTTTTTGTTCCCGCTATTAAAGCAGCACCCATATAAAAGGGAAGAGCGCACAACATGCGCATAGCCAACAGCGTAAGTCCGTCCATAGCAGTATGACGGAAAGCCAGTTTTACAATGATGGCTTTGGTTGAAAATAAAATGGCCCCGAGTAATGTTAACGCAAAACCTGCGGGCGACATTTTAAAAGTTGTGTGAGGTTGTATCATG
Organism: Agriterribacter sp.; assembly: GCA_047600465.1. Classification (GTDB taxonomy): domain Bacteria; phylum Bacteroidota; class Bacteroidia; order Chitinophagales; family Chitinophagaceae; genus Agriterribacter. The sequence continues at coordinate 261,887 of JASGKU010000001.1, read as the reverse complement.
TGATAAAAAAAGCCCCGGTTCTGTAAAGTAACAACCGGGGCAATATTGTTAAACCGATCGCGTATTATACACTCACATTAAAATCTCTTAATGCATCATTAAGACTGGTTTTTAAATCAGTACTGGGTTTACGCTGACCAATGATCAGTGCGCAACCCACACCATACTCGCCTGCAGGGAACTTTTTAGTGTAACTACCGGGTATCACTACACTACGTGCAGGAATTCTTCCTTTATATTCAACCGGTTCGCTACCGCTTACGTCAATAATTTTTGTGCTTTTTGTCAATACTACATTTGCTCCCAGTACCGCTTCTTTCTCCACAATTACACCTTCTACTACTATACACCTGCTTCCAATAAAAGCGCCATCTTCTACAATTACCGGGCTCGCCTGCAAAGGTTCCAGCACCCCACCAATGCCTACGCCACCACTCAGGTGAACGCCTTTGCCAATCTGGGCACAACTTCCTACAGTAGCCCAGGTATCAACCATAGTACCTTCATCTACATAAGCGCCAATATTTACATAGCTGGGCATCAATACTACATTTTTAGCAATGTAAGCGCCATATCTTGCTACGGCATGAGGCACCGCTCTTACTCCCAAATCTTTATAACCGCTTTTTAAAAGCATTTTATCATGAAATTCAAATGGACCAACCGACCAGGTTTGCATGGTTTGCGTAGCGAAATACATAAGTATTGCCTGTTTAACCCATTCATTTACTACCCATCCGTTTTCGCCAGGCGAGGCTGTACGCAACCTGCCTTTATCAATATCTTCAATAGTAGATTGAACCGCTTCTTTGTATACATTATCTTTCAGCAGTTCCCTGTTTTCCCAGGCCTTGGTAATTAACTCTTTTAAATCCATGATGTAAAAATTGTTTTTGCAAACTTAATCAGTTTGTTTATGTCAGCCGTTACTATTTTTGCCACATGAATTTTGCAGAAGATATTGACCATTGTTTAAAAGTGCTAAAAGAAGGTGGCGTAATATTATACCCTACCGATACTGTATGGGGACTGGGATGCGATGCTACTAACGAAGCCGCTGTGAAAAAGATTTTTTCCATTAAGCAAAGAGAAGAAAGCAAAGCGCTGATAGTGTTATTGGCAGAAGAAAGAGACGTGATACAATATGTAGCTCACCCCGATCTGAGAGTGTTTGATTACCTGCAGCAAACTACCCGTCCAACTACTGTTATTTATAAAGGCGCTATAGGTATGGCAGAAAACCTGGTAGCGGAGGATGGCAGTATTGCTATACGCCTGGTAAATGATGATTTTTGCCGGCATCTTATAAAACGTTTTCGAAAGCCATTGGTATCTACTTCCGCTAATATTTCCGGGCAACCTACTCCTGCGTTTTTCTCTGCCATTCCACAGGAAATTATCAATGCAGTAGATTATACAGTACAATACCGCAGAGACGATGAAACCATTCGTCAGCCTTCTTCTGTAATTCAATGGAATGATGATGGTACTGTAAATGTATTACGATAACTATAGCTATATAGAAACAAAAGTTATCTTGCTCCTTATATCATGCAGCAATTTTTGATTATACAAACCGCTTTTATTGGAGATGTGGTATTAGCCACCGCTCTTGTTGAAAAACTGCATGCTTTTTTCCCAGACGCACAGATAGATTTTTTATTGCGGAAAGGAAATGAAGGTTTATTGAACGGGCATCCTTACCTGAATGAAGTAATGATATGGGATAAGAAAAAAGGAAAGTATAAATCGCTATGGCAATTATTGCGACAGATAAGAGCAAAGCGATATGATAAAGTAATCAATATACAACGCTTTGGCGCAACGGGTTTCCTTACCGCGTTTTCAAAAGCAAAAGAAAGAATAGGGTTTGATAAAAACCCATTTAGCTCCTTTTTCGATGTACACGTTAAACATACGATGGCAAATGAAAAAGATTCGCCGCATGAAATTGAAAGAAATCTTGCACTGATAAAGCACTTCACAGACAACAGTATAGTTAAACCAAAGCTGTATCCAACGAACGAAGATGATTCGAAGGTTCAATCGCTTAAAGCTATACCATATATATGCGTAGCGCCGGCTTCCGTATGGTTTACCAAACAGTATCCCGCTGAAAAATGGGTAAGCTTTATTCAGCAATTACACAAAGGCTATACTATTTATTTACTTGGTGCACCTGGTGAAGTGCCACTCTGTGAAAGCATTCAGCGTAATGCAAACAAACCCGAAGTAATTAATCTTGCAGGTAAGCTTAATTTTTTACAATCTGCTTCCTTAATGCAGGATGCTGTAATGAATTATGTGAATGATTCTGCGCCTATGCATTTTGCTTCAGCCATGAATGCGCCTGTTACCGCGGTATACTGCTCCACCGTTCCATCTTTTGGTTATGGCCCTTTATCTGATAAAAAATATATTGTTGAAGTAGAAGAAGCGCTGCCATGTCGCCCCTGCGGTTTGCATGGATATAGAGAATGCCCACTCAAACATTTTAAATGTGGGTATGATATAAGAGATGAACAATTGTTGAAAAGCTTAGATTTGAAATTTGAGATTTGAAATTACAGATTGCCAATTTCTAATTGCCCATTGCTGAAAGCTGAGTGCTAATCGCTCATTGCATTGCCCCTAACTGTTTCAAAATAGCCCTGCACAAAACATCAGGATTAAATGGTTTGCCTATCACATCTGAAAAAATGGCTCCTCTTCTCTGCAATTCTTCATCTGCAGGTACGGTAGCCGTGAGTGCAATGATGGGGGTCGTCTTATTTTTCTCCCTTATTTTTTCTGTTGCTTCATATCCATCCATTACCGGCATGCTTAAATCCATTAGTATAAGATGGTGAACACCAGGATCAAATTTTTCAATGGCTTCTTTACCATTTACAACATGTTCTATGGTAGCGCCAAAATCGCCTAATATTGATTTGGCTACCATTGCATTAAAACTATTGTCTTCTACCAGCAATATATTATAATGTTGTAACGGTTTGCCTAAAAGATCCACTGTAGCAGCAACAGTATCAATTTTCCGGCTCCGCTCTACAATAGGAAATGTTTGTACAAACCAAAATATGGAACCATTTCCTGGTTCACTTTTTATTTCTAACTGTACATTTTGCAACTCTAATATTTTTTTACAAATCGCAAGTCCGAGACCAGTGCCGCCAAAGCTCCTGGAAATAGAGGAATCTGCCTGCGTAAACCTTTCAAAAATCATCTTTTGCTGTTCTGCAGAAATACCTATGCCCGTATCTTCTACCAATATTTTAATGGTCACATTATTTTCATCTTCGGCTTCTTTGGTAATACTTAGTTTTACCCATCCGGTACGCGTAAATTTTATAGCATTATGTAAAAGATTGCTGATTACCTGTGTGAGCCTGGTAGGATCACCATTTACAGTGTACGGTATAAGCTCATCAAATTCATATTTTAATTGAAGCCCTTTTTCAGTTGCAAAACTTTGTTGTGCCCCAATGATATTTTCTCCTATCTCCTGCATGTGCATGTCGATCGCTTCAAACTTCATCTGGTTGGCTTCCAGTTTACTGAAGTCAAGAATGTCGTTAACGATATACATAAGATTATTGGCAGAAAAAGAAAGTACCTCCAGGTTTTCTTTTTGATCTTCACGCGGCTCACTGTTGCGTAATAAGTGCGTCATGCCTATAACCGCATTTAAAGGCGTGCGTATTTCGTGAGACATGGTTGAAAGGAATTCAGACTTGGATTTTAAACCCTGCTCCGCCAGCAATGCAGCCTGTTTAAGTGTATATGAAAAACGGAATGACAGAATAAGTGATTGCAAAAACAGGAAAAGAATATAGCCCACCGTAATGGCCTCTTTTACCGGGGATATAATACCGAAGTAATGAAGATTGATGATGAAGAAAAGTATAAGTGCCACACCGGAACTTAAAAAGGCGTAATCAGAGCCGCTTCTGTTATGCCGTGAAGCCAAAGCAAAAATATAAAACGCATACACTATATAAAAGAACATTGCGGCAAGGTATATCGGCAAAATGGCGCTGAATAACTGTACAGGTGCTATTACAATAATCACTGTATAAATTACACAGATCCAGAATAATATTTTTACAAGCGTTGAATTGGCTTCTTCAGGATAGAGATAGCGCATATACATGATAAAAAATGCAACGCTTAATGCAAGAGAAATATATTCCAGGCGGATGCTGATAAACCAACTGATACCCGGAAACAATCCGTGGAGTATATAAGGTTCGGTGCCGATAATACGGTAACAATATACTATGCAGAAAATGGAAAAGTAAAGAATGGATTTATCGTGTTTTGCAAAAAGATACAATCCGAAAAACAGCAAACCACTCATAAACAGGCAGCCTGTTAAAAGAACATTCAATCCCCAATCAATAGCATTTTCTTGTATGAGTTGTTGGTAGTTGCATAAAAGAGGTGCTTTATATACACCACCTTTCGAATGCCAGAAATTAGCTACCTGCATTTCAAGATCTAAAGTATCAATGCCGGATGGCAACATTATTGTTTTGGTATTCCAGAATGGAACCGCGTCTTCTTTGCGTATGGCAGGGTTGCCATTTTGCAATACCAGTTTTTTGTTGATATAAAATTTATATGAGCTATAAACATCATAAACCGTTAGTCCCATTTTTGGTCTATCCTGTGGTAGGATTAATTTTAGCTTATACGTTGCATAACCCTGAGACGTAAGCGTTTTGCCGTTCAATTCAATGTCGTTCCATAAAGAGGGAACATTAATATATGAGGGGCTAAAGGCAGGCAGGTCGTTAGGATTCAGCAATTGTGCCCAGTAAAATTCCCATTGGCCATCTAACAAAAAATTCCCGGTTGAAACATCTTCATTGCCTAAATCAAGTACACCTTGAGCAGCGGGTATAGCAGTATGCAATGATTTTTGCCGAAAACCAAAGATCAAAATCGCAGAACCGATAATAAAAAAAAATACTGTTAGCCAGAATCTTTTCATTGTATAAGGAATGAAGTATAGGTATACTGAAATTTTTTTAGTGTTTTTCAAAAATTGATCTAGTATTAAAGATAGCTTTTTCTTTACGTTGCTGAAAGCCTTCGTTACATAAATTAGTAAATGTGTTTTAAATCGTATAACTACGTGAGCAATCTTTAAACAAGCCGGTCAGCCTGAACGCGGTGGGTTCTTTCCAACGGTTACGCATACTGTCTTGGAGTAAGTTAAGGAGTAGTAGAGAACAATTGGCCTATATAAATAAAATCTTCCGTTATTAATGAGTAATCTGTTCTTCGTCTGATACTTTATCCTGTACTGCAACCAGTGTTTTTATGTCAACGGTTATAGGTATTACCCCTAATTGCACAATAACCTTTTTGTCTCTTATTTCTTTTACAATACCTACCTGGTTGTTTTGTGTCATCAATACTTTTACTCCGGGTTTTATTTCTCCGCCGGTTTGAATGTATTTAGCGTCAAATTTCTTCTTTGTTTTTTCTTTAACCTGTTTTTCTTTTTGTTTAAACAGCAATGCATGCATCTGTTTTATCAAAACAGATTTGTCTTCTTCATTTTCCATTCTTCTCCAGTCAAAAACAATCTGTTTTAACTTACGCTCCATGTCTTTAAGGTAAGCAATTCTCTCTTCACTTATCCTGTTCTGGTGTTTCAATATCTCTACCTGCTGAACATGTTTTTCTTTATGAATAATATGTTCCATTTCCTTTTTCAGTCGTTCATTCTCTTTCAGCAGTTTTTGTAATTCTTTTTCTTTCTGTTCAATATTGCGGATATCCTGTTCAGCACGATTCAATAATTTATCAAGGCTGAAATGATCTTCATCCACCATTGTTTTAGCCCGTGCAATTAAGCGCGGCTCCATGCCTATGCGCTCCGCTATAGAGAACGTATAGGAGCTACCGGGCTTACCCACAATAAGTTTATACAATGGCAAAAGATTTTTTTCATCAAACGCCATGGCTGCATTAGCAATGCCAGGTGTTTTATTAGCCATTACTTTAAGGTTGAGATAATGGGTGGTTACAATACCAAACGCATGTTTTTTTGCCAGCTCTTCTAATATAACTTCTGCAAAAGCTCCTCCCAGGTTAGGATCACTGCCACTTCCTAATTCATCAATAAAGAATAGTGTTCTTCCATTGGCATTCTCTATCAGGTATTTCATGTTTTTGAGGTGAGAGCTATACGTACTCAGCTCAAACTCCAGGCTCTGCGTATCACCTATATGAATCATCAACTGTTTAAAAATACCCATTTGAGAATCGGGGTGTAAAGGAATCAGTAAGCCACTCTGCAGCATCATTTGCAAAAGCCCTACGGTTTTTAATGTAACCGTTTTACCACCTGCATTGGGCCCGGAAATCACCAATATCCTGTTCCTGTCATTCAAACTAACGGTAATGGGTATGGTAGGTTTACCTCCTTTTTGATTGTAGAGGTATAATAACGGATGATGCGCCTGTATAACATTGAACTGTGCTTTATCCTGTACCAATGGATAGTTGCCCTGTACATCAATAGCGAGTTTTGCTTTTGCTCTTATAAAATCGTATTCACCTATAATAGTGTGATAATCTTTCAGCAATGCAGCATGTACAGAAAGTCTTTCCGTAAGTTCTCTTAATATCCGGTAAATCTCACGGCTTTCATCATGCTCTAAAGAAAATACATCATTGTTCAATTCTATTGTTTCGTCAGGCTCAATAAACGAAGTCTTACGGGTATCACTTTCCCCTAATAAAATGCCTTTTACCTGGCGCTTGTATTCGGCATGTACAGCCACTACTCTTCTGCCATTTAAAAACGCTTCTTCAATATCTGATACATAACCGCTCTTGTCCCATTTAGCCACCACGCGGTCAAATACTCTACGCAGCTCCACTCTTTTCCTGGAAAGTGTAATTCTTATCTGCGATAGTTCTTTGGAAGCAGTATCTTTTACATTCCCCAGTTCATCCAATACATCGTTGATCAGGGGAATGATGGACTTTTCATAATAACTATGCGCAATTGTTTTCAACAATGCGGGATAACTTACTTTTCTTTCATCATCAAACCAATGAAATATCTGCCTCATGTTTTCTGCCAGCTTCCTGATCTCTACCAACTGTTCTCCATTTAAAACTGCCCCGGGAATACCTAATAATTTTAATTCACGGGCAAGATTTAATACAGCATCGTTAGGGAAATACTGCCCGTTTTGCAACAGTTGTTTATACTCGTTGGTTTGGCGTAATTCAGGCTCAATATATTCCAGCTTTGTATGGATCCGCAGGTTTTCTGATTTGTCTTTTGCATATGCTGTTTGGCAATGCGCAGTGAGCAAAGCCTTCACTTTATCAAATTCCAATTGCATCAATGCCGATTCAGGAAAAAGTTTCATATCTGTTCACATTCGGTTTTAAGCGTTGGCAAAGGTAAGATGAAATGTATTTTCAATGAATTACTCTAAGTTTGCGCTGTAAAAACCCAGCCGGTATTTTCCTTATCTATTTTTTTAATCATGACCAATCTTCGCATCCATTACTTTCAGCATGTGCCTTTTGAAAGTCCGGGCTATACACAAGCCTGGTCGAAGACCGCGAATACAGGCAAACCTATACAAAGTTTTATGAGCCCTTTGCGCTGCCTTACCTGCACGATTTTGACTGGCTGGTAGTGATGGGAGGACCCATGGGTGTGTACGACCATGACCAATACCCATGGCTGAAAGATGAGATATTCTTTCTGCAGCAATGCATTAAAGCGGGTAAACCTATCATAGGCATATGTCTTGGGGCACAGTTGATCGCCTCGGCATTGGGCGCCCCTGTATATCCGAACAAAGAGAAAGAGATTGGCTGGTTTCCGGTTAATCTTACGGATGCGGGTAAGCGATCCCCCCTTTTTGCCGGGTTACCTTCCTCATTAACTGTTTTGCATTGGCATGGCGATACATTTGATCTTCCTAAGGATGCCATATTATTGGCAGAAAATGCTGTTTGCAAAAACCAGGCATTTGTAGTGGGAGAAAAAGTATTAGGGTTACAGTTTCATTTTGAAACAACAGAAAACACATTGCCATTGATGATAGAAAATTGCGGTGATGAACTGCAAACGGGTCCTTATGTTCAAACAGCAGAAATGCTGCGTAAGGGGTTTTCACATATCAGAAACAATAATCAATGGCTTGATACGATACTGAATAACTTCTTACGTTTTAACAAAGTTTAACGAACCGGTAGTAATCAGCATTCGTATATAACATACTGCAAATCGTACATTGCATATTGGTTTTTATTATTTGATAAACTTTCATTTATGCGGTTTCTATTTTCTTTATTGGGTATTATACCTGCAAGTATTTTGCTCTCCTGTGCTCAAAGAAGTGATGATGCGCAGGCAACTGTTACGATGAATATAAGTAACGACAGTATTTCCTTTAATGCTCATACGGAAGTTGCCACTTTTGGAACCGGTTGTTTCTGGTGTTCTGAAGCAATTTTTCAACAATTGAAAGGCGTAACAAAAGTTACCAGCGGCTATAGCGGAGGCACCGTTGCCAATCCAACTTATGAAGAGGTTTGTACCAAAAATACCGGGCATGCGGAAGTAGTGCAGGTAGTATTTGATCCTTCTGTAATTACATACGACGAGTTGCTGGAAGTATTCTGGAAAACACATGACCCAACTACGCTTAACAGGCAGGGAAATGATATAGGTACCCAATACCGCAGCGTAATTTTTTATCATAACCAGGAACAGAAACAAAAGGCAGAAAAATATAGAGACGAACTTGGTAAAAGTGGCGCATGGACTAATCCTATTGTTACCGCCATTGAGCCGTATAAGAATTTTTATGCCGCTGAAAATTATCACCAGGATTATTACAGGTTGAATGGCAAAGAACCTTACTGCCAGTATGTGATTGCTCCAAAACTGGAGAAGTTTGAAAAGGTGTTTAAGGATAAGTTAAAAGGGCATTAATCTATTTGAACCCTGCCCGTCCGGTCAGGCGGGCACGGAGACACCAAGACACGGAGATTCACGAAGAAGTTTGTGGTTTGAAGTTTAGAGTTTGTCGTGGCTCCATTGCGTTCGCCGCGAGCAATTTTTATTTCATGTCTGTATTACTCACAAAAGCAATCCTTTTACTATCAGGGCTCCAGGAAGGCGTATTAATGCTTCCCTGTCCACCATACACATATGCTATAACCGTTGGTTTTCCACCGCTAGCAGGCATCAAACGAAGATATACCTGTTTATAAAAAGGATGATCATCTGCCGCGATCTCTTTAGAAAAGCTAAGAAAGGCGATCCATTTTCCATCGGGTGATATATGCGGGAACCAGTTGTTGTATTCATCAAAAGTAAGCTGCTCCTGTTTGCTGCCGTCAGGCAACATTCTCCATAGTTGCATGCGCCCGGTTCTTGCTGAATTGAAATATATATACTTGCCATCAGGACTATATTCTGATCCATCGTCCAGCCCCGCTGCGGTAGTGAGCCTGATTTCTTCCCCGCCTGAAGACGGTATCTTATAAATGTCAAACTCTTTATCTCTTTGTGCGGTATACAACAGCCATTTGCCATCCGGCGACCAACCATGCAGATAGGATGGGCCTGTTTTGGTTATTTGTTTGGGCTTACCACCGGTAACGGGTACTGTATATACCAGCGAACCATCTTTCTTTTCACCGCTGGAACTACTGAGCCCAAGCATTTTTCCATCAAAGGAAATTACATGATCGTTGTTATTTTGCTTTATATAATCCGTGTTGATGGTATTGATAGTTTTGTTGTCCATACTCAAACTATACATCAAACCTTTACTATTGTATAATAAATGCCTGCCATCGGGTAAAAAATTAGGAGCCTGCAGCGATGCATCTTCAGCATACACAATCTTACGGTTGCCATTAAATACGTCAAGTGTTTCAATATTACTTCCAATATAATCCCTGTATGGAACAAAATCATCTTTTGCAGGAATGATGATGCGCACATTATCAAACTGTGCTGATTCAACTACATCTTTGTTGTGAGAGCAAACATAGATGCCTGCGTATACTTCATCGCCGACATTAATGTCCGCTACTTCTACTGTTGTAAACGCCTCACCCCATTTGGCTGTAGACATTATAAAACGATTGCCCTTTCTTTCCAGTTGTATGATATCGGGAGCCTGTGCCGGCGATTTTGTTTCTTCCACATTTGCATCGGCAGTCTTCCTGTATTGCAAAGAAGTTAATCCGTCACCGTGCACAGTTGCGGTAACCATTGTGGCGTTTGTATCAAGACTTGATCTTACCATCCATCCTAACTTCCGGTGAAGCTCAGTGCCTTTCCCTAATAGTACTCCCTTTGTTTGAAGGATAAAATTTCCCTTTAGTTTTTTCCATGCATAATGAAACTCATCTTTCTTAAACCAAATATTTGTTCCTGCGCCGGATAAAATATAGGATTGTTTTACGGAATCATATATGGTAGTGCCGGGATGAATCACTACACCTACATCAGCGCTGTTTTCAAATATTCCGTTTGAATGATGTTGAGCTTGTGCAATTAATAAAAAGCCGGAGCACAAAAGCGTAATAGCATACTGTAGCAAGCGCATAACAATAAATTATAGTGAAGGAAGATTACTAAAATACGGCATTATTTTTTACTTATGATGGAATACAGGAAATTCAAAATCGTCAGGCACAAAACGTTCCTGTTTAACCTACAGGTTGAAGTCTTCGTCAACCTGCATAAAAAATTTAAATGCTATCTTTTTTCCTTCACCTCAGAAGTATCTCCTTCTAACATCGGTAATGTATAACCGCCGGTATCTAACAGCACTTTTGGAAATGCTTTACGCAGGGTTGCAGAATCGGCTTTCGCAATTTTTGACTGGTAAAAATAAATTTCATGTAATGCCGGCAATGATTTTAGTGTAATAATGCCATTGGCAGTAATATCTGTGCCAACAATATTCAGGTATTGCAATTTGCTGAGCGGTTGCAATAAGGCTATGCCTTTATCTGTGATTTTTGTACGATCAAGACTTAGTTTTATTAATGTAGTGAGTTTTGCAATACTTGCCATGCCACTGTCTGTTATGGAAGTTTCTCCTACCTTAAGCCAAACCAATTGGGGTGCAATGTTTTCTAATAATTTTATTTCGGCATCACCGATCTTTTTTGATGAAAGAAAATTAACCGACAGGTAATTGCTTTCCCTGGCAACAGGAACAATTGTAGCACCAGCTTCTTTTAATTTAGTGATAACATCTTCTGAAGCTTTTGCAACCGGTTCATCAGGCACATCAGGCTTTGATGGAGATGCAGTGCTGTTGCTCTGCAATGCAGTGAGCAATGGTTTTATTTTTACATCCTGCGGTAACGCTTTCACCTGCTGTGTAAAACTGGCGCCTGTGTTGATCCACCAATGTAAAATTGAAATTTCAGCTTCTGTAAGTTGTGGTTTTCCTTTGGGCGGCATGTGTTTTTTTTCGAGCGGATCAAGCAGGAGTCTTTTATACAATTCACTTTCATCACTTTTGCCTGCTACTAACACTTTTCCATCTTCACCACCTTTTTCAATAAAGTCTTTACTATCCAAACGCAGTTTTCCTTTTTGCTTTGAATTGCCATGGCAACTATAGCATTTGTTCTGCAACATCGGTTGTATAATATCATTATATGCCATAGCCTGCTGTACATCAGGAATGATTTTTTTTACTTCCTGTGCAGATGTGCCAACAGCAATTTCCTGTGTAAGAAAACCTTCGCCATGTGTAAGTGTTCCACCTAAATGCCCTGTTGCGGTAATCAATATTACCAGCACTAATGAGGTGATATATGGAACTGCAGAAGAAAGCTTGAGAGAAATTTTGCCACTGTAAAGCAGGTAATATATAATAGAAACAGCCGCCACTCCAATGCCCATCCACCTGTGACGTTCCAGGGTTTCTTCATTGTATTCTGCTCCCTGCGCCAATAGCCACCCGCTGATGCAGGAGAGTATGGCACTTGCAGCGCCTAATAACAACGTAATATCTACAGCCGGTTTTATGTTTGCATACTTTTCTTTTTTGCTAAGCCAATGAAGTAATATGCCTAACAATAAAATACCTATGGGCAGGTGAACGAGTACGGGGTGAAATCTTCCTAAAAAACCGGAGATGCTTAATAATGTCATAAAGCAGTAGTAAAATTATATGGCAGAATATCTTTTTCTCAACAGTTGCATCATGTACACATTAATGTCCCATTGATTGGCAACAGGCTGTCTTGTATATGGCAAGGCCGGAAGATAATCGGGCGGTCCAAATTCAGCAAGAAAAGAAAGCCTTTTAATGCCCTGTTTGATTTTTATTTCTACTACTTTATCCCACCACTCAATATGCCTGTTTACTGCCGCTTCCCATTCCGGTGCTCGCGGGTCGTTTACCTGCGGACCTTCAGGATGACCGACCCGCGCATGGATATGATCTACACGCTGCAAAATCATATTCACCGTATCATCCTGGTCGTGCAGCAATGATTCATGTACATTGCACCAATGTGAAATATCCAGTGTAACGCGCAACCCCGGTATTGCCTCAGCAAATTGCTTTGCTACAGGTGCTGAATATAATATTCTTGAGCGATGTGTTTCGTGTGATATAGGCACACCTGTTTTTTGTGAGGCCTCCATAGTGGCCTCTATAAATTTTTTATTCTGCTCAAAACTAAAGAAATCTCTTCCCGAATGGCAATTGATGTATAGTGGCTTTTGAATGGTTTGCGTAGTAGATGCGGTAACCATTGCTTTAAACTGCTGCAAATGCTTCTCGAAATCGCTTACTCCCGCTCCGCACAGAAAGCCAATGTCCAGCTGGTGTTTTCTTAATGCATCAAATAACTCATCCTGCTGTTGCTTTTCACCGGGCCACCACATTTCAATACCATCATATCCTTCTTTTTTTGCTTTAGCACAAAATTCATCTACCGTTCCGGGAAAACCCCAATTGGTTCCCATGATTTTTAGCGTGAAATCTTTCGGAACAGGAAAAGAGGGTTTATCGTCCATATCATTTTTTGTAAAGGGTGCAAGTAAAGCTCCGCCGGCGGCAGCAGTTGTCGTAATAAATTTTCGTCGGTTAAGAGACATTGTAAGTTACAGGTTTCGGGTTACAAGATGCAGGTTTATTGTTTGTGGTTTAGCGTTTTAAGTTTCAGCTACAGGTCTCAAGTTGCAGGTGTTTTTATCGTTTCACATCTCACGTTTCACGATTTGTGGTCTGACCTTCGGTACCGACCATTGACCATTCACTACTACGCTACAATTTCATTAATAACCCTTCCGGCAACATCGGTAAGCCTGAATGGTCGTCCCTGGAATTGATAGGTGAATTTTTCATGATCAAATCCAAGTTGATTAAGAATAGTTGCTTGTATATCATAAGGTGTAACCTTTCCGCTGATTGGGCTGTAACCTATTGGATCGGTTTCTCCGTAACTGGTACCACCCTTGATACCACCACCTGCCATCCATATAGTAAATGCCTCTGCGTGATGGTCTCTTCCTCTGTAAAATTGTTTTTTCCCTTCACGATTTTCCTGCATCGGCGTTCTGCCAAATTCACCACCCCAAACTATTAATGTTTCATCCAGTAATCCGCGTTGTTTAAGATCAAGCAATAAAGCGGTGGTTGCCCTGTCTATACTTCTGCATTTATTAACAAAGCCAATATCCAGAGATACATCCGCACCAGTTCCATGAGAATCCCATCCCCAGTCGAACAATTGCACATATCGCACGCCCTTTTCTATCAGCTTCCTGGCAAGCAATGCATTGTTAGCATAACTTTCTTTGCCCGGCTGCGTACCATACATTTCATGAATGTAATCTGGTTCATCACTAATGTCCATTGCCTCAGGAACAGACATCTGCATTTTATACGCCATTTCATATTGAGAAATGCGTGATAAGGTTTCGGGATCTTTATATTCTTTGTAAGATTGCTCGTTTACTTTATTGATGGCATCAATAGAAGCTTTGCGTAAATCCCTGTCTATGCCTTCGGGGTTATTGATAAACAATACCGGGTCGCCTACTGAACGGCATTGTACACCCTGGTATACAGAAGGCAGAAAGCCGCTTCCCCATACGCTTTTGCCGGCATCAGGATTTTTACCGCCCGAAGTTAATACTACAAATGCAGGCAGGTTACTATTTTCTGTGCCCAATCCGTAGCTTGCCCATGCGCCTATACTTGGTCTGCCTAATCTTGCTGAACCCGTATGCATTAATAATTGCGCAGGAGCATGATTGAACTGATCTGTTTGAACTGCTTTTAAAAAACTGATTTCATCTGCCACTGTGATTAAATGGGGCAAACGTTCAGAGATCCACGCACCGCTTTGTCCACGTTGTGCAAATTCCGCACAAGGCCCAAGCATTTTAGGAACGCCTCTTATAAATGCAAAGCGTTTTCCTTCTAATAAAGATTGAGGACAATCTTCTCCGTTTAATTTTTGAAGTTCGGGTTTATAATCAAACAACTCCAATTGAGAAGGGGCACCGGCCATGTGCAGGTAAATTACAGACTTAGCTTTTCCGGGAAACACAGGCGGCTTAATGGCAAGTGGGTTAGCACTGTCAAAAGTTATTGCTCCGGCTTTGTCTTTTGATCCGAATAAATCACAACCAGCCAGCATAGAACCAAATGCCATCGCACCCAAACCCGTCATGCTGTCTCTCAAAAAATGTCTCCTGGTAACCTGTTTCAGCACTTCATGATTTGCTTCTGCTAACAGGCGCTGATTGTGTAGTTCTTTTTGTGTCATAATAATTTTAGGTTGAAGGTGTAAGGTAAAAGGTGTAGGGTGTAAAGCTTCAGGCCTTAAACCCTATACCCTAAACCTTCTACCTAGTTTTTTGTGATAAATTCATCTAAATTCATCATCGCATTCGCTACTACTACCATTGCTGCTTTTGAAGGATCTATTTTATCATTTCCTTCATTAATCATTTCACATGCTTTGTCTTTATCTTTTTCAAACTCTTTTAAAGCATCATTGTATAATTGTTCTAATGGCGCCAGCTTTTCTTTTGAAATAGGATGATACATTGCTATTTCATATCCTTTGCTTATTTGTTCGGGTATTGTTTTACCACCTTCTTTTTCCATCCGTTTCGCGAAATGCCGTGCCATTTCTATGAAGGCATTATCGTTTAATGTAGCTAAAGCCTGTAAAGGTGTATTGGTGCGTATTCTTCTTGCCAAACAAACTTCTCTCGCCACGCCATCAAAACTGAGCATAGTAGGATATGGAGCCGTACGTTTCCAATAAGTATATATCGCCCTGCGGTATTGATCTTCGCCTTCACTCTTCAGCCAGCGGTTACCATCATATGGTGATAACCAGATTTTATCAGGTTGATAAGGCATTACACTTTTGCCAAACATTTTGTAGCTCAATAATCCGCTTACAGCTAATGCCTGGTCTCTTATCTGTTCG
The DNA here is from genome assembly GCA_047600465.1 of Agriterribacter sp. GTDB lineage: Bacteria > Bacteroidota > Bacteroidia > Chitinophagales > Chitinophagaceae > Agriterribacter. The sequence goes on along the minus strand of JASGKU010000001.1, from coordinate 246,401 downwards.
GCTGATAATCTTACTCTCGGGCCTCTTGCATAATATTTATTGAATTGATCTTTTTGTAAAGTCTCAGGTGTGGCAACAGAACTCTGCTGATAAGTAGCCGACATTACAATTGTTTTGATCAATTTTTTTATGCTCCATTTATCATCGGTCATAAATTTCCACGAAAGCCAGTTTAATAACTCCTGGTGTGTAGGCGCTATCCCTTGTGTGCCCATATCTTCCAGCGTTTCCACAATTCCTTGTCCCATCAACTGTTCCCACATCCTGTTTACCATTGTTCTTGCAGTAAGGGGATTGTCTTTGTTGGTAAGCCACATGGCCAAACCAAGCCTGTTTTGTGGCGCGTCTTTTGGAAAAGGATTTAAAGATTTTGGAACGCCTGGTTTTTCTTCAGCGCCTTTCGACATCCAGTTGCCTCTTTCAAATACGTGTGTAGCACGGAACATGTTCGATGGGTTATCCATCATTATAGGTGTTTGGGTTTCAGCAGATGTAACGAGCAGATGATTATAAGATGCAACGGCACTATCGTAACCTGCTGTCCCTTTGCCGGGGAAAGCAGCCGCAGGTGCAAACCAATCAAAAGTTACAAGGTTATTGGCTGAATCTTTTTTAGGAACACCGGGATTGGAGTAGGTAAAATAAAGATCGTGTCTGCCTTGTTGCGGTGCCGTAAATTGTATGGTACTAATTTCCCAACCTTTTGTTGGAGTAACAATAGTTGAAGCAATAACGGGACCGGTTACGCTATCCAGGCGAATACTCAATTTCCCATTTTTTACGTCTGCGTAATACCTGTAAATCAAAGATGATTTACCATCGATATCGACTGCAGGCATGCGGCTTGATCCATCTTTTCTTAAAGCAAGAAATACTTCAGTAAGCTCACTGTTTACAAACTTATCTGCATGATAAGCGTATACTGCCGGCTGCCAGCTTTTGATTAAAGTAGTTATTTCTTTTGTTTGTTCTTTTGTGGCGTTAGTAAGCAGCCATTGTTGAAGCGATTCGAATTTATGTTTATCCGCTGCGTCAAATTCTTTCAGCACCGGGTATTCGCCCGGCATATCTTCATCCCTGGTGTTATTATAAAATGCCATGAATTTATAATAATCTTCATGCTTGAACGGATCGTATGGATGACTGTGACATTGTACACAGGCGAAGGTGGTTCCTAAAACAGTTTCCCAGGTTGTATTAATACGATCAATAACGGCAGCGGTTCTGAATTCTTCATTATCTGTTCCGCCTTCATCATTGTTCATTGTATTGCGGTTAAAAGCAGTAGCGATTAATTCTTTATCGGTAGCACCTGGTAAAAGGTCGCCTGCAATTTGTTCTGTTAAGAATTGATCGTAAGGTTTATCTGCATTAAATGCATTGATCAACCAATCTCTGTAGCGCCATATAGAACGATAGCCGTCTTTTTCATAGCCCTTGCTATCAGCATACCGGGAGATATCAAGCCACATAGCAGTCCATCTTTCACCATATTGCGGAGAAGCCAACAAGGTATCTACCAGTTTTTCGTAAGCGTTGGCGCTATTGTCATTTAAAAATTGTTGTGTTAAGGCTGCTGATGCTGGTACGCCTGTAATGTCTAAACTAACTCTTCTCAACAGCGTTGCTTTATCGGCCTGGGGTGAAGGTTTAAGATCTTCTTCTTTTAGTTTGCTGTAAATAAACTGGTCAATTTCGTTTTTGGCCCAGTCGTTTTTTGAAGAAAAAAGGCCCAGAAACCCAGATGATGCATCAGGTACTTCAACCGGTTTAAGAGGAGCATAAGCCCAATGTTCCCCCCATTCAGCTCCCTGTTTTATCCACTCTTTCAATAAACTAATTTCCTGTGCAGTTAATGGAGTATGCTTATAAGGCATTCTTTCCTCAGGATCTTTAGAAGTAATTCTTTTGATCAATTCACTATTGTCAGGATCTCCGGGAATGATAGCGGGTGTACCACTTTCTGTTTTTCCCAGTGCTTCCTCACGAAACAATACACTGAACCCGCCTTCTTTCTTAACACCTCCATGGCAAGTAATACACTTCTTGTTCAGCAATGGTTTTACTTCAGCACTGAAGTCTACTTTTTTATGACCTATTAAACTGGTGGTAACAATAAGCGCCACAATTAAAGTGGCTGTTATCAACAATAATTTTTTATTGAGCTTAAGTTTCATGATAGTAATGAGGTGCAGTATTAGTATAGGGCAAAATATAAAGCAAAAACAATCTTAAGGAGTTTAGTCTCCTTTTTAACCTGTTTCAAAGTTAGCGGTTTGCCAACTTTATTCCATGCACAAAAAAGGGAAAATGATGGATTTTTTTACGATTTTTATATATTAAATGCTTGCGCATAGGATTGTATAGAATAAGCTTTTAATAACATTCACGGCAAACTCATATGCTATCACAAAGCCTGTTTTTTAATTAGCAAACACTACTTCTACATGCAGAAAAAAAATATTAAAAAAAGATCAGGCTTTGAAGGACAGAAGGCAATTGTTGTTCCACGTACGGTACTTATGTCTAACTGCCAGGCAAATACTATTATTGATGGTTTACATATCACTGATATCGGGTATTATCCCAAAGCAAGATTTCATTATCGTAAAAGATTACATGGTGCCGAGCAACACATACTCATATACTGTGTAAAAGGAAAAGGAAGTGTTACTATAAAAAAAGAACAGTATACTATAGAGCCTGGAAATTTTTTTATTATACCCAGGAATATCGAACATTATTACCAGGCTCATGATATAGATCCCTGGACGATTTACTGGATCCATTTTGCGGGCAAAGCCTCTGATGATATTGTTGCTTACATGCAACAATTATGGAACAGTCATAAAAGTTTTGTACACTATAGTGAGCATCGTATTGAGCTGTTCAACACAATATATAATCAGTTTGAAAGAGGCTACGGTATTGAGGATATGGTATATGCAAATATGTGTTTGTATAACTATCTTGGCTCTTACCTTAACACTGAAAAATCATCTTCTGTGAACACGCACTCAGAAATAGATTTTGTGAACAGGGTGATTGATTTTATGAAGAAGAATATTGACTCCATGTGCACACTTCAGCAGATGGCTAATGAAGTGAATATATCTCCTTCTCATTTATCTTTTCTTTTTAAAAAAAGAACAGGATATCCGCCCATTGAATATTTTAATCATTTAAAAGTGCAGCAGGCATGCCAGTATCTTATGTTTACGGGCTTACGCGTAAAAGAAATTGCCAGCTTGCTTGGAATGGACGATCCTTATTATTTTTCAAGGTTTTTTACAAAGCTGATGGGCCTATCTCCTAACATGTACCGGGAAAAAAGAAATCAATAACTTCATATTTATACAAAAGATAAAGCATCGTCAATGAAAACACTGGGACTTATCGGAGGCATTAGTTGGGTTTCAACTGTTGATTATTATAAATTGATCAACCAGGGAGTGAATGAACAATTAGGCGGATTGAATTTTTCGCAATGTATCATCTACTCTTTTAATTATGCTGATATAAAAAAGAACAATGACAATAACGATTGGGATAATACTTTCAGCCTGTTGTTAAAAGCATGTAATCATTTACAATCTTGCGGCGCTGAGGCTATTGTATTATGCGCCGCCACTATGCATTTAATAGCAGATAGATTAGCAGCGGACATAAATATTCCTCTTATACATATTGCAACCGCCACGGCAGCAGCAATAGAAAAGAAACAACAACAGAAAGTAGCATTGTTGGGCACGCGTTTTACAATGGAGCAGGATTTCTTTAAAACGAAACTTCATGAAAAAGGCATCGAGGCAATCATACCTGGCGAAGAAGATCGTGCATTTATTCATCAAAGCATATTTGAAGAATTGGGAAAAGGTATTGTGGTAGAAGAAACAAAAAAACGATATCTCTCTATCATTCAAACGCTCATTGATAATGGTGCTGAAGGCGTTATTTTGGGATGCACAGAAATACCCCTGATAGTTAAACCATGGGATATTCAGGTGCCTGTGTATGATACAGCATTATTACATGCAAAAGCTGCTGTTGAGTTTGCATTGAGTTAGGTTGCGCTGCCACCTAGGTCGTATCTCCGGGTTGCATCCGGCGTTATGAAAAGTTGAACTCTTTCGGATTTCACTCTTGATTTTCTCTAAGATGACTGATAATGTGAACAAAGTCCTGCGGACTTTAACTATAATAGCCACCGGTGCAACCGCTGGATAATTATATCAAAGTATTTCAGTAATTTCATTTTATTCATTATTGCTAACCTTGATTACATGCTTGTTAAAACCTTTGGAAGTGCTGTTTACGGAGTTGAAGCCCTCACTATTACTGTAGAAGTAAATGTTACAGGTGGACAAAAATTTTTTATGGTAGGTCTGCCTGACAATGCAGTTAAAGAAAGCCAGCAACGCATTGAAAGTACATTAAAGAGTATCGGGCAATATATGCCTCGTACAAAAGTCATCGTCAACCTTGCACCGGCAGATATCAAAAAAACAGGAACTTCCTTTGATCTTCCTATAGCTTTGGCTATTATGGGCGCCAGTGAACAATTGCCCAATGCAGATCGGTTAGCCGATTACGTTATAATGGGAGAATTGAGCCTGGATGGAAATGTACAACCCATCAAAGGTGCATTACCTATCGCTATAACAGCACGCAAAGAAAAATTCAAAGGATTGATATTACCCAAACAGAATTGCAGGGAAGCGGGAATGGTAAATAACCTGAATGTATATGGCGTAAGTCATATTAATGAAGTAATTCAGTTTTTTAAAAACGAAAATACGTTACAACCTGTAAGCATTAATACAAAAGAAGAATTTTATCATTCGCAATACAGTTTTGAATTTGATTTTAATGATGTTAAGGGACAGGAAAATATTAAAAGGGCATTGGAAATTACAGCAGCAGGTGGTCATAATGCTATATTGATAGGACCACCCGGTGCAGGTAAAACAATGTTGGCTAAACGACTGCCATCTATTTTGCCACCACTTACTTTACAGGAAGCTTTAGAAACAACCAAGATTCACAGCGTGGCAGGTAAACTGCCGGCAGATACTACGCTTATTTCGCGCAGGCCTTTTCGTTCACCACATCACACAGTAAGTGATGCAGCTTTAGTGGGCGGAGGTGGTGTGCCGCAACCGGGTGAAATATCGTTGGCGCACAACGGTGTGTTATTTTTAGATGAGTTGCCTGAGTTTAAAAGAACCGTGCTCGAAGTAATGCGTCAACCGATGGAAGAAAGAAAAGTTACCATTTCAAGGGCAAAGATGGCTATTGATTTTCCTGCAAGTTTTATGCTCATCGCCTCTATGAATCCTTGCCCATGCGGTTTTTATAATCATCCTGAAAAAGAATGCAGTTGCGCACCAGGCACAGTACAGAAATATCTTAATAAAATTTCAGGGCCATTATTAGACAGGATTGATCTTCACGTGGAAGTAACGCCTGTCGCTTTTTCAGCACTGGCCACGCAAAAGGCAGGTGAAGATTCTGCCATGATAAGAGAACGCGTGATAAAAGCCCGGGAAATTCAATCAGCCCGCTATGCCGCAGCTTCTGGCATTTATTGTAATGCACAGATCAGCTCAAAAATGCTAAAAGAAATATGCTATATAGATAGTGCAGGGCAAAACCTTTTGAAAGCTGCTATGGATAAGCTCAATCTTTCTGCAAGAGCATACGACAGGATTTTGAAAGTATCCAGAACCATTGCTGATCTTGCCGGAAGCGAAGATATTAAAACAGCTTACCTGGCAGAAGCCATCAACTACCGCAGCCTCGATCGCGAAGGTTGGGCAGGATAGAGCATAGTGAATAGTGAAAAGGCAACATCAAACCTGAAACCTGCGACTTGAAACATGTAAACCTAAACCATAAACTTAAGCACTAATAATCCCCTAAAGTTTCAGGCAACTGTGCCAGCGCTTTTTGCAGTTGCTCATCATTGGGTGCAATGCCATGCCATTCATGATGTCCTTCCATAAAATCAACACCTTTTCCCATAATGGTGTGCATCATTATGCCCACAGGCTTACCTTGGCCCGTAAGCGCTTTAGCTTCGTTTAAAGTAGCTATTAACTCGTCTATATCATTGCCATTTGTTTGTAAAGTAACCCATCCAAAGGCTTCAAACTTATTGCGTATATCTCCCAAAGACATCACCTGGTAAGTTGGTCCATCAATTTGTTGCCCATTCCAGTCGATAGTAGAGATAAGATTGTCCACTTTATGGTGAGCTGCAAACATAGCCGCTTCCCAATTCTGCCCTTCATCCAGCTCTCCATCACCATGTAAAGAATATACCAGGCGATCATCATTATTGAGTTTTTTGGCAAGTGCAGCACCAATAGCTACACTCATGCCTTGCCCCAATGAACCTGAAGCTACCCTTATACCCGGTAAATGCTCTGCGGTGGCAGGATGACCTTGCAAACGGGAATCTATTTTGCGGAAAGTAGAAAGTTCTTTTAAAGGAAAATATCCTGAACGTGCCAATGATGCATAAAAAACAGGTGAAATATGCCCGTTTGATAAGAAAAACACATCTTCTCCTTTGGCATCCATATTAAAAGCAGGGTCATGTTTGAGGATCTTAAAATAAAGAGCGGTAAAAAAATCCGCACATCCCAAAGATCCTCCAGGATGCCCGCTCTGGCAGGCATGTACCATTCTAACAATATCTCTTCTTATTTGTGTGGCTATATCTTTTAATTCTGGCATAATTATTTCGTTTAAATCCCGCCAAAGCTAAAGGAAAGTTGTTGTAAATCACCAGTTAAAAGCTGGATTTTACGAAATATACTTATTCAGAACGATACTAACAATGCACAGGAACCGTTTTAATAATAAGCCATTGCGCTTAGGTAAATTGATTAAAAGTTTAACTGATTTTTTTTATTTTATGCAATCAAAAAACTTATCATATTTTCGCACTCTTAAAAATGCAGCCTAATGGAAATAATATTGTTGGGGGCCCTGCTTGCTTTTATTATCACATACGCAGCAATCCCGGTTATCATTAATGTTTCCAATATCAAAAAGCTGTATGATTTACCTAACGCCAGGAAAATTCATTCTATTCCTGTTCCTTCTTTAGGAGGGTTGGGAATATTTGCGGGTTTTATTATTGCCTGTCTTATCACCATTCCTGCAGCCTCTTCACCATCTTTTCAATATTTTTTTGCAGCAGCCCTTATTATTTTCTTTTTGGGTTTAAAAGATGATATTCTTGTGTTAACCCCCATGAAAAAAATGATCGGCCAGGTTGTTGCCGCTTTCATTATTATTTATAAAGGTGGAATTGTAATAAAAAGCATGCACGGATTTTTAGGGATCAATGATCTGCCTGAAGCCATCAGCCTTGCAATTACTTATCTTACCGTAATTGTAGTGATTAATTCTTTTAATCTTATTGATGGGGTTGATGGGTTAGCTGCGGGGCTTGGTATTTTTACAACCCTGTGTTTCGGAATGTACTTTTATATGGCAGTTCAACCCAATTATGCCACTCTGGCTTTTTCGATGACGGGAAGTTTACTGGCATTTTTAATTTTTAACCGTTCGCCCGCACGTATTTTTATGGGTGATACTGGTTCTTTATTGATAGGGCTGGTAAATGCCATACTGGTGATACAGTTTATTAACACAGCAGGTACATCATCGGCTGCAGCACTTAGTTTTTCGGCGGCGCCGGCTATTGCGGTAGCTATATTGATTATTCCTTTATTTGATACGCTGCGGGTGTTCAGCATTCGTATACTTGGACGTCGTTCACCTTTCAGTCCTGATCGTAATCATATTCATCACATCCTTTTAGACAGGGGGATGAGCCATAAAGCGGTTAGCCTTACGCTCATTATAGCTAATATATTTTTTGTTACACTTGCATATACACTTCGCAATCTTAATATCAATCTCCTTATTGGAATATTATTGCTATGTGCTTTTGGCGGGTTTGCAGCCATATACTATCGTAGACCTGCACTTATGGTAGTTACCAATGAGGATGGGGATGATATTGTTCAGATCAATATGCAAACCAAGATTATGCCTTTAACCACTCCTAAAAAGGCGGCTGAACAGAACTAGGAGTTCACTGTCGTTTTATTCTCCTCATTTCTTAGCTTTGCCGGCATTAATAATTATACTATATGTCAGAAGATGTATCGCTTGTGCTTGATATTACCGGAGATGGTATGAATAAAGCTATAAGTCATTTAGAAGTGGAACTTGTAAAAATCAGGGCCGGCAGGGCAAATCCTCAAATGCTCGATGGATTAGTGGTAGATTATTATGGAGCCGCAACCCCCATTAGCCAGGTAGGAAATATTTCAGTAGTAGATGCACGCACTTTAACCATTCAACCCTGGGAAAAAAATATGCTTCAACCTATAGAAAGAAGTATTATTGCCGCCAACCTGGGTGTTACACCTCAAAATGATGGCATTATCATTCGTATATTTTTACCGCCACTTACAGAGGAAAGACGAAAAGAACTGGTTAAGAGAGTACATGCAGAAGGCGAACAATCAAAAATTTCTATCAGAAATATCCGGAGAGATTCTATTGAAGACATTAAAAAGTTGCAGAAAAATGGCTTGAGTGAAGATGTGGGAAAAGATGCAGAAAAAGAAATTCAACAACTAACGGATAAGTATATTGCTTTGGTAGATAAACATCTTGCAGCGAAAGAAAAGGAAATGATGGTTGTATAATCCCCAAACTTCAGCATATGGCAGCCATTAAATTAAAAAACATCAGTACCAGAGCTCCTAAAAACTTTAACAAGGAAAAAACAAAGGCTAAAACGGATGCGCTGTTGTCAACACTGGATGATCTGCAAAACCTCCTGTATGCAGAAGCCAGGCATTCATTGCTGATAGTAATACAGGGAATGGATGCCAGTGGAAAAGATGGTGTAATAAGAAATGTATTTGGAAAGCTGAATCCTCAAGGAGTAACGGTAAAATCGTTTAAAGTGCCTACTGCTGAAGAGATGGCGCACGATTTCCTGTGGCGCATACATTCCAGTACTCCTGCCAAAGGAATGATTCAGCTGTTTAACCGCTCTCATTATGAAGATGTGCTTGTAACAAGAGTGCATGGCTGGTGCGATGATGCTATGGCAAAAAAAAGAATGAATGCAATTAACGATTTTGAGAAGCTGATTACAGAACATAACAATACGCATATTCTGAAATTTTATCTGCATGTATCGCCACAGGAGCAACAGCAAAGACTGCGCGAAAGAATGGCCGACCCCCAAAAAATGTGGAAGTATAATGCAAAAGATTTTGACGAAGCAAAAAAATGGGATGTTTATATGAAGATGTATGAAGACTGCTTTGAACGCTGTAATGCTGTTCCCTGGCATATTATTCCCGCCGATCAAAACTGGTATAAAGAACACCTTATTACTGCAAAAGTGCACGAAACCCTGGCAGCGCTTAAAATGAAATACCCGCCCATCAAGAGCCAGCAATAGCTTGGGTGCATTAGTTGTGCATAATTTTACATATAACTCCTTCTAAAGTAATGTTTCATTGGGATACTTTTAATGGCTGATAGAAATTCATCACTCTAAAAAACATGTATATGGGCTTTTTAAAAGAATTTAAAGAATTCGCATTAAAAGGAAATGTTGTTGATCTGGCTGTTGCAGTAATTATTGGCGGAGCCTTTGGTGCAATCGTATCATCATTGGTGGATGATGTTATTACTCCTTTACTACTCACACCTGCCTTAAAAGCTGCCCATGCTGAAAACCTTGATCAATTAACGTGGGGAGCTGTAAAATACGGTAAGTTCATAGCTGCAATCATCAAGTTTATCATTATTGCATTTATTCTGTTTATCCTTATTAAGGCTGCAAAAAGTCTTGAAGAAAAAAAGCCTGTTCCACCACCACCCGGTCCTTCTTCTACAGATCAGTTATTGATGGAAATTCGCGATGAATTAAAAAAATAAGCAACCATTTTGCTTAACTGCCTGTCTGATTGTTTAAAATTTTACCACACGGTGAAGTATTAAAAACTGGTAGGCAGTTTTTATTTAATTTCGCGCAAAATTTATTAGTATGAAGAAATTGAGATGGTGCCTGTTCATCAGCGTAAGTATATTGTCATTCACTTCAGTTAATGCTCAGGATGAAACTGTAAAAGGATTAAAGGACGCTGCAGGAAGAACAATTACCAAAGATCCTAATGATACCATTCCCCAGATCTGGAAAAAAGGTGGGTTAATAAGCTTAAATGTAAACCAGGGTGCTTTGAGTAACTGGGCTGCGGGTGGTGATAAATCTTCTTTATCTATCGCCTCATTGATAAGCCTGTATGCTTATTATAAAAAAGATAAAACCATTTGGGATAATACGCTCGACATGGCTTATGGTATGGTTAATACTACAAGTCTTGGCACGCGTAAGGCTGACGATCGGTTTGATTTTCTTTCTAAATATGGATACCAGATAGGAAAGAAATACTGGTATGCTTCTGCGTTAGTAAATTTCAGAACGCAGTTTACCAATGGGTATACGTATCCTTCTGATGGTCCCAAAGTAAAGACTTCCAATATTTTTGCACCGGCTTACTTATATATTTCTCCCGGTTTCACTTATCAACGTAACGAAAATTTTTCCATATCTTTTTCTCCGGCAACTGTTCGCTGGACTTTTGTGAATGATGATTCGCTTTCATCTGTTGGTGCATTTGGCGTTGACCCAGGCAAAAAATTAAGAACTGAATTCGGTGCCTTTGCTTCTGTGAACTATAAAGCGAAAATCAGCGAGAGTGCTTCTTACCAGGGACGTTTGGATCTTTTTTCAAACTATTTAAAAAAGCCTCAGAATATTGATGTTTATATGACCAATGCATTATTGGTAAAAGTTACTAAACTTATTACTGTAAGCTTGTCGTTAGATATGATATACGATGATGATGTAAAAACTGTAGACAGTGATGGCAATCCTCGTGGCGCTAAACTTCAATTGAAAGAATTGATGGGCATAGGGTTAGCTTACCGCTTTAAAAACTAATATCTCTTTCATACATTTGTTACGTCCTGTACGGGTTAGTATTTAACTTGGGCAGGACGTAGCAGTTTAGAAAATAAAATGAATACGGAATCATACCAGATAAAATTACCGCAGTTTGAAGGTCCTTTTGATCTGTTGCTTTTTTTTATTGAGCGCGATGAGCTTGATATTTACGATATCAACATCACAAAAATCATCAACGATTTTGTGCACTATATGCACAATGCCGGCGACTTGAATATTGAGTTGAGCAGTGAGTTCATTCTTTTCGTTTCTACTTTAATGCGTATAAAAGCAAAAATGCTTTTGCCCCGTAAAGAACTGGATGCGCAGGGAAATGAAATTGATCCAAGGCAGGAGTTGATTGATAAGCTGCTGGAATATAAACGCTTTAAAGAAGCATCTGCAAAGATGGCCGAAATGGAAGCCGTGCGTATGTTGATGGTGAAGAGAGGAAATGTGCAAAAAGAAATTACACAGATTGGCGAAGAAGCGGGAGAAGGAACAGAAATACAAACCATCACCATGTTCAAGCTGATGAAAGCTTTTGAAAAGGTGATGCAGCGCTTGTACGATAGGAATCACAAGCCCCAGCACGTTGTATACCGTTACAACTATACCATGGAAACAAGCAGGGAGTATATGCTTAACATGGTATTGCAGGAGAAGACGGTTACTTTTGAAAAGATTTTTGATGTGTGCGAAAACCGCATTCATGCTATATTCCTCTTTCTGTCGATGCTTGAACTGGTGCAGCAAAAATACATGAGTATCATCACCGGCGAAGGACGCAATAATTTTATTGTTGAATGGAATGAAAACAGGGAGGAAGAGATTGCGGCTAACCCCGAAACGCAGGAATAATTCCACCAGGTTTCTGAACTGATACATGACTTCAAAATCCTTGTCATTCTGTTAATATCTTTCGATCTGTAAAGCGAAGGAAAAGAAAGTACGTATATTTTTACACGCGTTGTAAAAACATAAATTCTCAACATTATGCGGTGGTTAGCAGTTTGGATATTATTTATTATACCAGCCTTAGGCATAGCACAGGATAGTATTGTACAATGGAAGGCCAAGACACTTAAAACAGGAGATAATACTTATACACTTACTGCCGATATAATTATTCCCTCTGCCTGGCATATATATGCTGATGCTGTTGCTGATATCGGCATTGACAATATCAACATAGAATGGGATAATGAAAATATTGTAAAAGATGGTGCTCCTGCAATAAGTAAGACGCCTGTTCAGATCAACGACCCTGTTTTTGAAAATAAAAAACTGAAAGTATATACCGAAGGAACACTCACACTTTCACAAAAAATAAAAGTTAAGGGAACGGTTCCGGCCTCTCTTAAAATTAGTCTCAAAGGGTTTGCTTCCAATAATACTGAATTTACACCTGTTGAATTAACCACACATGTGGCACTTGAAGGTGGTGTTGTAGATGAAGCGGTAGGTAAAATCAAGCTTTCTTCTATTGATACAAAAAAGCCTGTATTGCCCTGCGGCGATGAAAATGAAGCCGGGCAAGGACTTTTTACTGTATTCTTGTTAGGATTGGGTGGTGGATTGATTGCGCTACTTACGCCCTGCGTATTTCCAATGATCCCTGTAACGGTTTCTTTTTTTACCAATAAAGCTTCTACCAGGCAAAAGGCAATTAAGAATGGAGCTTTGTACGGATTTTTTATTTTCCTGATTTATGTTATCGCCAGTGCACCTTTTCACGTTATTGACAATGTACAGCCTGAAATTTTTAATAACATTTCTACTAATGCATGGCTCAATGTTTTCTTTTTTGTAGTGTTTATTGTTTTCGCTATTTCCTTTTTTGGTTTTTTTGAAATAACACTTCCATCAGGGATTACTAATAAGGTTGATGCAAAAAGTGGATTGGGAAGTGTGAGTGGTATATTTTTTATGGCGCTCACATTGGTGATTGTATCTTTTTCATGTACGGGTATTATATTAGGCACTTTGCTGGTGGGAACGGCTGGTGACGGTGCATGGTCGCTCACTGTTGGTATGGCTGGTTTTGGTACAGCCTTAGCATTGCCATTTGCTCTATTCGCCATTTTTCCGAGCTGGCTTAAATCATTGCCTAAAAGTGGCGGATGGTTAGATACCGTAAAAAAAATATTGGCATTTGTTGAAGTGGCCTTAGCATTTAAGTTTTTATCCAATGCCGATTTGGTTGAACATTGGGGCTTATTAAAACGCGAAGTATTTATCGGCCTCTGGATTATTGTTTCTATTGCTTTAGGACTATATCTTTTTGGTTGGATCAAACTTCCGCATGATTATAAAGGACAAAAAATCTCTGCAGGTAGAAAAGTATTAGGTGTATTATCGTTTTTGTTTGCCTTGTATTTGTTGCCTGGGCTTACAGCTACCCCTTATGCAAACCTGAAATTATTAAGCGGAATGCCGCCACCGCTGAATTATAGTATATATAAGAGAACCGAAGGAGTAGAACCAGCTGTGATCAACGATTTTGATAAAGCGGTACAGTTAGCTAAAGCGCAGAACAAACCGATACTTATTGATTTTACCGGTTGGGCATGTGTGAATTGCCGTAAGATGGAAGAACAGGTATGGACAAAACCGGAAATAGCTGAACTGCTTAATGAAAAATTTATTCTGGTATCACTGTATGTAGATGATAGAAGTAAATTACCAACTGCCAGCAGGTTTTTATATAAAACTTCAGCAGGCGCTGAAAAAGATATAGTAACCATTGGCGATAAATGGGCCACTTTTCAAGCAGAGAATTTTGGCAAATCGGCCCAGCCACTCTACGCGGTTCTTAACGCAGAAGGAAAGTTGATGACTTATCCTGTTGGCTACACAGATAATGCCAATAAATACAAAGAATGGCTGAATTGCGGTATAAAAGCATACACATCCGGGAAATAAAATTTCTTTATACATTTAGGTACTAAACTGAAACTTATGCCAATACGAATGACCGATGATCAACAGGATCAACCAGAACAATTCAATGATGATGGTGGAGGTGGTAATCGCGGTGGCGGTGGAGGAATTGGCGGCGGTGGTGGTGGGTTATTGGCATTCCTGCCATTATTGTTCAGAATATTTGGCTTTAAAGGAGTACTTATCATTGCAGCTATAGGAATCGGTGCTTATTTTTTTATGGGCAAGGGTGGTTGCGGAAACATTGTTAGCCAGGCAAGCCAGGGACTATTGGCTACTGGAGGCAATCTTGATCCACAACAATTCGCGAAAGCAAATATCTACGAATCATTGGAGGAAGACAATGCTAAAAATCCACTTCCCGAAGCTACTAACCTGCAACGCTATGCGCCGGCTGTAGGCGACCAGGGACAGCAAGGCAGTTGTGTAGCATGGAGCAGTGCATACGGTGCAAGAACCATATTGGAAGCATCGCGCAGCGGACAAAATGCTGATCAACTAAAATTCAGTCCATCCTTTTTATACAACCAGATAGGCGAAGAAGGCTGCCAGGGATCTTTTATTAATAAGGCCATGGAGTTTATGACAAAGCAGGGTTCTGTGCCTTACAATGAATTTCCTTACGATGATCAGAACTGCACCAATCAACCGGATAATTCTTTGGTACTACAAGCTGGTCAGTTTAAAATGCGTGGCTATAACAGGTTAACCAAAGGAGACAATACCGATGAAATAGACCTGCATGCTATTAAAGAAAACCTGGCACAAGGGGCGCCGGTGGTTATTGGAATGATGGTGGGCGGCAGTTATATGCAGAGTATGATGGGAAAAGATGCATGGTATCCGGAGCCTGGAGATGAAAACATGATGGGTTTTGGTGGACATGCACAATGCGTAGTAGGATACGACGATAAAAAATATGGTGGTTCTTTTTTAATTATGAACAGTTGGGGTCCTAAATGGGGCAATAATGGTTTTGCGTGGGTGAGATATCCCGATTTTAAAACCTTTGTAAGAGAAGCATACGGATTAGAACCCATGAGCAAAATGGGGGCAGCCGCCAATGCACAGTTTGCCTGCGAAGTTGGTTTGGTAGAAGTGCAGTTTGATGGAAAGCATACAGTATCCAAAGGGTACATACCATTGAAACTTACAGCAGCCAATCGCTTTGAAAATACCACGCCTGTAAAATTGGGCACAAGATTCAAAATGGAAGTGAAGAATACCACTGAATGTTATACCTATATTTTTGGTAAAGAAACAGATGGTACCAGTTACACTTTGTTTCCCTATCCTAATCCTTCTAATCCATCCACAACAAAATATGCACCCTTTTGCGGCATCACCGGATACAGGCTGTTTCCAAAAGATAAGAGCCTTGAGCCAGATAGCGTTGGCACAAAAGACATGATGGTAATAGTAGTAAGCAAGCGGCCGCTGGATTGGTATAAAATCAATCAAACCATTAGTCAGCAACCTCAAACGGATTATGCAACAAGAGTTGCCAATACTTTTCGTTCAGGCAATGCATCCGGTGTGCAATATCAAACTACTTCTACCGGAATGATTAAGTTTGAAGGACCCGCTTCAGACAACCAGGTAGCCACTTGTATCGTAGAAATAAACAAACAGAAGTAAAATGAAGAAAATCATTTTTATTTTTTCTGTAGTCTTATTATCTGCGCATATACATGCACAAGGCAAGGATGAATCAAAACAAAAAAACCTTTTGTATCATCCGGAAGAAAACGCTGCTGCAGGGATAGCCGAAGCTGTTAAAAAAGCAAAGCAGGAAAAGAAACAGGTGTTGATACAGGCAGGCGGCAACTGGTGTGGCTGGTGCCTGGAATTTAATCGTTTTGTGCATGCCGACCCCCCAATAGATTCATTGCTAAAAGCAAACTATATTGTATATCATTTAAATTACAGTAAGGAAAACAAAAACGAACCGATCTTTGAACAATACCATTTCCCGCAACGATTTGGCTTTCCTGTTTTTTTAATTCTCAACAGCGAAGGTCAATTAATACATACTCAAAATTCTGCTTATCTTGAAGAAGGTAAAACCTATGACAGAAAAAAGGTGTTGGATTTTCTGAACGATTGGAATCTCAAAGCACTCGACGCCGATACATACAGGAAACAATAAATCGAGTTTGCATGAATGCATTTATGGCATTAGTAAGAAATCCGTTAAAGTTCAGATTTTTTCTGATCACCCGTTTACCCAGCGCATATTTTTCAGGAGTAAGAGTTAAGCATATTTCAGAAGAGAAGTGTGTAGTAACGGTGCCGTATAAGTGGTTTTCAAGAAATCCATTTCAGTCAACTTATTTTGCATGCCTGGCTATGGCCGCGGAAATGAGCACAGGAGCACTTACATTGGCACATATATATAAACGTACCCCATCGGTTTCAATGCTCATTACAGATATGAGCGCTGAGTATTATAAAAAAGCTACCAACATTACTACTTTCACCTGTAAAGACGGGCTTGCATTACGCGATGCAGTGGAAGAAGCCATTGCAGCCAACAGCAGCAATATCATCAGTGTAAAATCAATCGGAACAAATGAGGCGGGCGAACTGGTAGCTGAGTTCTCTTTTACCTGGTCGCTCAAAGTGCGGCAGAAATAACGTTGTTCTTTCATTGCCATTTAATTTGCTTGTTATGAAAAAACTTTTCTTTTTTTGTCTGCTGTTCTTTTTTATCTATGTTAATGCGCAGTATGTAAAAGTATACCCGACCAATTGGTGGACGGGTATGAAAAATCCGTCGCTGCAGTTGTTGATGCATGCAGATGCTGATATCACAGATAGCATCCGTATCGATTACCCAGGAGTTACCGTAAATAAAATTACCAATCTTGAAAACAGGCATTATGTTGTCATCGATCTTACACTCGATCCTCAAACACAACCAGGCACTTTTCAGATAAGGTTTATAAAAAAGAAGAAGATTAATAGCGTGCCATTTGTGCTGATGCCGCATCCGGGCACTGTTGCAACAAGAGGCGTGACCGCAAAAGATTTTATATACCTGCTTATTCCCGATAGGTTTTCAAATGGAGATCCTTCAAATGATGTAATAAAAGGAATGCGGGATATGGTAGCAGATCGCAGTAATATGTATGCAAGGCATGGAGGAGATCTGAAAGGAATAGCCAACCACCTTGATTATTTTAAAGAACTGGGTGTAACAGCCTTGTGGCTTACGCCGGTTGTTGAAAATGATATGCCACTTACAGATGAAGGCGGCACAAAAAGATCTACCTACCACGGGTATGCGTTTACAGATCATTATAATGTAGATGCAAGACTGGGTGGCAATAAGGCATACAAGTCCCTGGTTGATTCCATGCATAGCAAAGGATTGAAAATTATACAGGATGCCGTATATAATCATGTAGGCGCATCGCATTGGTTTGCGCTCGACCCACCTATGCATGATTGGTTTAATCAATGGCCATCCTATACACAAACTTCCTATAAAGATCAGCCACTGGTTGATCCTTATGCTTCCCAGGTTGATAAAAAAATAAGCAATGAAGGTTGGTTCACTCCTTTTATGCCCGATCTCAATCAACGCAATGAGTATATGGCTAACTTTTTAATACAGCATGCCGTCTGGAGCACTGCTTATTTTGGAATAGATGGATGGCGCGTTGATACTTATTTTTATAGTGACGGCGGTTTTTTAAACCGTATAAATGATGCATTGCTGGCAGAATTTCCGGGTATAACGGTGTTTGGCGAAGCATGGGTAAATTCAGTTACCAATAGTGCTTATTTCTGTCAGAATAATATTGATGTTCCGTTTAAACATAACCTCCAGGGCGTAACAGATTTTCCTTTGTATTTTTCTGTAGTGGATGCATTGAAACAACCTTTTGGCTGGAATGATGGTGTGAACAGGTTATACCAAACATTAGCACAGGATGTTTTATATAAAGACCCATTCAGGAATGCTGTTTTCCTGGATAACCACGATCTGGATAGAATTTTCTCTGTAGTAGCTGAAGATGAAAACAAATTGAAAACAGCATTGACATGGCTGCTTACATTACGGGGTATACCACAATTATACTATGGCACCGAAATAGCAATGAAGAATTTTAAGAACCCTTCAGATGCAAAAGTGAGAGAAGATTTTCCTGGCGGTTGGAGTGACGACGCTGTAAATAAATTTTCGGCTGCAGGAAGAAATGAAAAAGAAAATGAAATTTTCAATTTTGTAAAAAAGATCGCGCAGTATCGCCAGACTTCTTCAGCACTCACCACTGGTAAACTCATGCAATTTTTACCGGTTGACGGTGTGTATGTATATTTCCGCTACAACGATCAACAAACGATTGCCATACTTTCTAATACTACCAGTTCTCCAAAAAGTATTGATGCCACACGCTTTGAAGAACGTACCGATGGATTTCAAAAAGCTACCAACATTATCACCGGCGATGTGATTCGGTCAACAAGTTTTTCTATCCCCGCTAATACAACATGGATATTGGAATTAGGGTATTAGCCTTAACATCTTCGAGCTATGCCTGGAGTTATATGGGGTTAAAGTCCTTCTGACTTTTTCTGCGCTTCAGGTAAATCAAGCGTGAAGTCCTTCGGACTTCAACTATAATAACCACCGGCGCAACCGGTGGTTAACAAAAGGTATACATCAACTCCGAAGGAGTTGAATTCAAGCGCTGCATCTAAAAAATCTTAATCGAACGATATGGCATTACCCTTAACAATTTATTTTTCTCACAATATGTGCATAGTTGGAGTATGTATACAGATGCACAAAGCGATTACTGAAATCTTTTAGTAATTTGTACCCATTTGCAAAGGCTCACAGCTAATACATGAATATGAATGCAGAACAGGAAAGGCTTCAACATCCGGAATGGAAAAAGTGGGGATCGTATGTATCAGACAGGCAATGGGGAACCGTGCGGGAAGATTACAGTGCAAACGGAGACGCGTGGAAATATACTACACATGAAATGGCAAGGAGTAAAACCTGGCGATGGGGTGAAGAAGCCATTGCAGGTATATGTGATGTAAACCAGTTGTTGTGCTTTGGTATAGGGCTGTGGAACAAACGAGATCCGATTATAAAAGAACGTTTATTTGGATTGGATAATCACCAGGGTAATCATGGTGAGGATGTAAAAGAATTGTACTACTATATTGATGCCACTCCCACGCACAGCTATATGAAAATGCTGTACAAATATCCGCAGGAAGAATTTCCTTACCGGTGGCTGGTAGATGAAAACGCGAAAAGATCAAAACAGGAGGAAGAGTTTGAAATTATTGATACCGGCATTTTTAACGACAATAAATATTTTGATGTTTTTGTTGAATATGCCAAGGCTAATGCAGATGATATCTGCATAAAAATTTCTATTTACAACAGATCAAATGAAACCGCAAGCCTACTGGCCCTGCCTACTGTATGGTTTCGCAATACCTGGACATGGGGAAGGCACCCTTACAAGCCCTCTCTATATAAACTCAACGATCACACTATAAGCTTACAGCATGAAAAACTGGAGATGAAATATTTATATTTCAAAGAAGGAAATGCACTGTTCTGCGATAATGAAACAAACAATGCCTTTTTATATGGAGGCATAAATAATACCAGTTTTCCTAAAGATGGCATTAACGATTGTATCATTCATGCCGGGCATACAGTAAACCCGGGGATGAAAGGCACAAAAACAAGCATCTGTTCAGATATAACGATACCAGCGGGTGATGTGCATGTTTTGCAATTGCGGTTGTCAAACAAACAAACAGAAAAACCTTTTGATGATTACGAACAGGTATTTCAGTCACGCATACACGAAACAGATGAATTTTATAAAGATATTCAGCAAAACATCAGCAATGAAGAGGAAAAAGCTATACAGCGACAGGCATTTGCAGGAATGCTGTGGAATAAGCAATATTATTATTACAAAGTACAGCAATGGTTAGAAGGGGATCCTTCATCACCAAAGCCTCCACCGGAAAGGTGGAAGGCCGAAACGCCAACTGGCAACAACTCAATAATGAGGATATTATTTCTGTTCCCGACAAATGGGAATTTCCCTGGTATGCATCATGGGATCTGGGCTTTCATTGTGTAACACTTGCTATGATTGATCCAGATTTTGCCAAGCAGCAATTGTTGTTGCTTACAGAAGAATGGTACATGAACCCTTCCGGTGAATTTCCGGCCTATGAATGGTCTTTGTCTGACGCAAACCCTCCCGTACATGCAGGCGCTGTGTATCGTGTATATAAGATAGATGCTAAAATAAAAGGTAAAGGTGACAATGTTTTCCTGGAAACTATTTTTCATAAACTGCTCATCAACTTTACATGGTGGGTTAACCGCAAAGACGCGACCAACAGTAATATTTTTGAGGGAGGTTTTTTGGGATTAGATAACATCAGTGTGTTTGATCGTGGTATGCCTTTACCAAATGGTGCATTAATGGAGGAAGCTGATGCTACCAGTTGGATGGCAATGTATGCACTGAATATGTTGCATATCTCACTCGATCTTGCAACGAATAATAAAACATATACAGGAATGACCACCAAGTTCTTTGAACATTTTCTGTATATAGCCGGTGCAATGGCAAGTATGGGTGAAGGCAAAAGTGGGTTATGGGATGATGAAGATGAATTTTTTTACGACCAGGTAAGGCTGGCCGATAATACAGTAAACAAAATAAAAGTAAAAAGCCTGGTAGGGCTTATCCCTTTATTTGCGGTAGAAGTAATAACCCGTAAAACACTCGATGATAATCCTGTTTTTGAACAACGTATGCAGTGGTTTTTAAAACACCGCCCGGATCTTGCGCAACAGGTATCAAGATGGTATGAAGGAGGAAAAGAAGATAAACACTTGCTGAGCCTTTTGAGAGGTCATCGCATGAAAAGACTCTTAAGCCGTGCGTTAGATGAAACAGAATTTTTAAGCGACTATGGTATCCGGTCCTTATCAAAAAAATATGAGCATCAGCCTTATTATATCGATCCGGAAAATGCATCTGCAGCAATACGCTATGTACCGGGTGAAAGTGACAGCGCTATGTATGGAGGTAATTCAAACTGGCGCGGTCCGGTATGGTTACCTATGAATTTTTTAATTATTGAAAGCCTGCGCAAATATCACTTCTTCTACTCAGATGAATTCAGAATAGAATATCCAACGGCCTCGGGCAATTATATGTCGTTAAAAGAAGTGGGATATGAACTGGCATGCCGCTTGTTGAAAATTTTTATGAAAGATAAGGACGGAAAAAGAGCGGTATACGGCAACAATGTTAAATTGCAGACAGATCCCTATTTTAATGAGTATATTTTATTTCATGAATATTTTCATGGCGATAGCGGAAAGGGACTTGGTGCTTCACATCAAACCGGGTGGACAGGCATTATAGCCAACCTGATAGCAATGAAGAACAATGACTAAATCATAAAACAATCAGCAAAATGGCAACTCAAAGGATTTTATGTATCGATATCGGCGGCTCTAATGTAAAAGCAACGGTGTTGGACGAAGAAGGTAATACACTGGAAGCATATAAAAAGCTTCCAACGCCTTTACCTTCTAACCCACAAAATGTTTTAAATACTATTTCGCAATTGGTAGCAGATTTTTCTGGCTATAAAAAAATATCTGTGGGGTTTCCTGGTTATGTAAAAAGAGGTGTAATAATTACAGCGCCAAATCTCGGTACGCCTGATTGGGCCAATTTCGATCTTAAAAATAAATTGTCGGAATTACTGAAACAACCCTGCCATGTAGTAAATGATGCAGATATGCAGGGCCTGGGTATTGCAAAAGGCACAGGATTAGAAATAGTTGTAACGCTAGGCACCGGCTTTGGCACCGCATTTTTATATGATGGCAAGTTACTGCCGCATGTTGAGTTAGCGCATCATCCCGTAGGGAAAGAGGATTTAACATACGATGAATATATCGGTGAAAAAGCTTTCAAAAAAGTAGGTCCTGAAAAATGGAATAAACGGGTTCAGAAAGTAATCGGCATTTTAAAAACAGTATTCAACTACGATTATTTATATATCGGAGGTGGTAACGCGAAAGAAATTACATTCAAGCTGGAAAGTAATATCACGATCGTAAGCAATAAAGATGGTATAAAAGGTGGGCCTAAATTGTGGGCAAAAAATTCCTGATAAATTATAGCGGCAATACCTGTTTTAATGAAATAGTATGGAAAATGACACCGTTGTTTTTCGTTTTTTAAGCGAACCGGGTGATGTAAACTTTGGTGGCAAAGTACACGGTGGAGCGGTAATGAAATGGATCGACCAGGCTGCTTATACCTGCGCTGTAAACTGGAGCAGTCAATATTGTGTTACTGTATATGTGGGCGGCATACGATTTGTAAATCCTATTTTGATAGGAGACATGGTGGAGGTGAATGCTAAAGTGGTATACACCGGCAGATCGAGCATGCATATTGTGGTTGATATTAAAGCCATCAATCCCAAAACAAGGACGGCCATTAAGGCAACGCATTGTATTATTGTTTTTGCGGCTGTTGATACAAATGGAAAAACAGTACCCGTGCCAACATGGAGGCCGCAAACGGCAGAAGAAGAAAAACTACACCAGTATGCCATTCGCTTAAGCGAAATGAGAAAGGAAATTAATGAAGAAATGGAATCTTATTTTAAAGAATAAATTGTTGCTATGAAAGTAGTAATTATAGGTGGAGGTTTCGCTGGGCTGAACCTTGCAAAAAAGCTGGCCGGTGATAAAAATATTGATGTAATACTTGCAGACAAAAACAATTATCATTTTTTTCCTCCTTTGTTATACCAGGTTTCTACAGCCTTTATTGAAGCTTCTAATATAAGCTATCCTTTCAGGCGCATGTTTCAGCACAAACATAATTTACGTTTCCATTTAGGCGCATTAGTGCGCATTAATGTAGATGCCAATACTGTTGAAACGGATACAGGTACACTCAGCTATGATTACCTTGTATTGGCAATGGGTGCGGAAAGCAATTATTTTGGATTAGAAAATGTGAAGCAAAATGCAAAGCCGATGAAAACCATCGATGATGCATTGAAGCTGCGCAATCACATTTTAATGAATCTTGAAAAACTGGTTAGAACAACAGACCCTTTAGAAAAAGAAATCCGTCGCAATATTGTGATTGCCGGCGGTGGACCAACTGGTGTTGAAGTATCTGGCATGATAGCAGAAATGGGTAAGTATATTCTGGCTAAAGATTATCCTGAACTCAGCGGGAGAAGGGATACGATTTACCTGGTGGATAACAGTCCTGTATTGCTCGGACCCATGAGTAAAAAATCGCAGGAAGAAGCGCACAAAGTATTGGAAGGGTTAGGTGTGCATATTAAATCAGGCACAGCGGTAAAAGATTTCAGCGATAATAAAGTACTGCTCTCAACAGGAGAAACCATTAATACTAATACACTCATATGGGCAACCGGTATTATAGCAACAGAAGCGCCGGGTATACCTGCAGAAAGTGTAGGACGGGGGCGAAGGATAATGGTGAATGAGTATAATATAGTAAATGGTACCAAAAACATTTTCGCAATAGGCGATCAATGTTTTCAAACAAGTGACCCTGATTACCCCAACGGTCACCCGCAGTTAGCACAGGTTGCCATTCAGCAAGGAAAGTTATTAGCAGCTAATTTAAAAAGACTCGTTAACAATGAAGCGATGAAGCCTTTTCATTATTTCAATAAGGGGAGCATGGCTATCATTTCAAAATATAAGGCAGTAGTTGATTTGCCAAAAGGGTTCTTTAAAGGTTTTCCGGCGTGGTTGGTTTGGTTGTTTATTCATATTATACCCATCGCCGGGTTCAGAAATAAATTAAAACTTGCCTATAACTGGTTTTGGTCTTTTATAACCAACGACCCTACACTACGGCTTATCATCCGGCCGGATAAAAACGATAAATAGATTTGCTCAACAGATTGCTTATGCTTCGCTATATAATAAGATTTTCCATACTCGGTCTTTTTTGTATTTACAATTTTGTATGTATTGCGCAACAGCAACGCACCGTTGATGTGTGTGTTTATGGGGGTACATCATCTGGTGTAATTGCAGCGTATACCGCAAAAAAAATGGGCAAATCAGTGTTGCTCATAGAACCAGGCAATCACCTTGGTGGATTAACTTCCGGCGGTTTGGGATATACAGACATCGGCAACAAATTTGCCATTTCAGGTTTGGCATTGGATTATTACCGGCGCATAGGTAAACACTATGGAAAATTTGAACAATGGATTTTTGAACCGCATATTGCCGAAAATTTATTTAAGGAATATATACAAAGAGGCAATGTAGATGTATTGTTTTCCCGCCGTTTGAAAAAAGTAAAAAAATCGCAGGCTACTATAGAATCAATTGTATTGGAAAGTAGTGTGAACAATAGCGATAAAGATATAATAGTAGATGCCAAAGTATTTTTAGATTGTAGTTATGAAGGAGACCTGATGGCCCAGTCAGGCGTTTCGTATACGGTAGGCCGTGAGGCAAATGATCAATACCAGGAGTTGTATAATGGCGTACAGTTAAGAGATAAGCACCAGTTCCTTGATGGGATTGATCCTTATAAAATAAAAGGCAAACCAGAGAGCGGCTTGCTTTGGGGAATAAGTGATGCAACATTAGCTGCGCAGGGTACCGGTGATAAAAAAGTACAGACTTATAATTTCAGGATCTGTTTAACAGATAATATTGCCAACCGCATCTCCATTACAAAACCTGAAGAGTATGACCCTGCACGATATGAATTATTGATACGTGTATTGGAGAAAGAACCTTTACGTCCATTCGATCTGATTATGAAACCCGATTCAATGCCTCATCAAAAAACGGATATCAATAATAACGGACCGTTTTCTACCGATATGATAGGAATGAATTATGAGTATGCAGAGGGAAGCTATAACAAAAGAAAAGAGATTCAACATGCGCATGAATTGTATACAAAAGGCTTTTTGTATTTTATTGGTCACGATCCCCGTGTGCCGGAACATCTGCGCAATGAAATGCTGAAGTGGGGTTATCCCAAAGATGAATATACAGATAATGGTAACTGGTCGCCACAAATGTATATTCGCGAAGCGCGTCGCATGGTTGGCGAATATGTAATGACGCAGGCAAATTGTGAAGGCAAAGAAATTGTTACAGACGGAATAGGAATGGCCGCATATACAATGGATTCTCATAATTGCCAGAGAATAGTGATAGAAAAAAATGGAGTGAAAATGGTGAAGAACGAAGGCGATGTACAAGTAGGAGGATTTCCACCTTATCCTGTAGCCTATCGTTCGCTTATTCCTAAACAACAGGAATGTACTAACCTGTTAGTGCCCGTTTGTTTATCTGCCTCACACATCGCATATGGCTCCATCCGCATGGAACCTGTTTTTATGGTGATGGGACAAACTGCTGCTACTGCTGCGGTAATGGCAATTGATCAGCACACTTCGGTACAGCAAATCAATATTCAAAAACTACAGCAGGAACTGATAAAAAACCCATTGGCAGATGGTAGTGTGGCAGATATATTAATAGATAATGAACAGGATGATGATCTTGTATTGCAGGGTGAGTGGAAAAAAAATATAAAATCACGCAGCAGCTATGCATCTTCATCTTTGCAGTGTGATAGTGGTGTAAGTGACTTACGCTCCGTAAAATTTATGCCTGCTATTCAACAATCAGGAAAGTATAAGATTTACAGCTATTCGCCGGCAAACGACAAAGCTGCTACATCAACCATGTTTAATATTTTTGACGGTAAATCCATCCAAACAGTTTCTGTTAATATTAAGAATGTGAAAATAGAAGGACAAACTTCCGGTGAATGGGTATACGTAGGTACCTCTTTTTTTACAAAGGATACCAGGCCCTATGTAGAGATCACTAACAAAAATGCGGATGGAATCATTATTGCTGATGCGGTGTTGCTGGTGCCGGAAAGAAATTAGGTTGAATACTTAACTATACAAATTATTCCTGTCCATATTTGTTTCATGCAATCATTTTAGCTGGTTACCAATTAAAAGAAATCGTTTTCGCCTCTTAAAGATAAAAATCTACAGCATTAGGAAGAAAAATAACAGAGAGCCCTATTTTCCTCTTTATAAACACGTATTAAATACGAGCTCGACGCTACTTATTGTCCGCAATGAAATAGAATCCATGAAGAATATCTAAAACAGCCGAAATAATTATTGCCGTTCATCTTATCTCCGTAAATTTATATGCCTACTCAATCAAATTTCATCATGAAGACAATCTTCGCTTTACTGCTTCTTTTTATCCATGTTTCCGTATTCAGCCAAGATGATGGTATTGCCTTTAAAGAAACCACATTTGATGAGGCTATACATGCAGCAAAGCAAGCAGAAAAACCATTATTTCTGTATGTATATGGCCCGGCTTGTCATTTTTGCAAAATCATGGAAAAAAATGTTTTCCCTGATAAAGAAGTAAGTGAATATTATAACCAGACTTTTGTTGATTACAAAGTAAATCTTGATGAAGAACAAGGTAAGATCCTTAGTAAACAATTTCATATTTCTGGTACACCCACTTATTTATTTTTTGATAAAGATGGTAGTTTAATTCATATAAGTGGAGCAGAAAAGAAGTCACAGGAATTTATACAGGACGGGAAAAATGCATTAGATTCTACAAAGGCATATGTGGCATTAAAAGAAAAATATAATCGGGGGGATCGTTCCCCTGATTTTCTTTATAATTTCAGCAATATGCTACTTACTGTAAGCGATTCTCCGGATGTTCGGAATGATGTTGAAGAAGCATACCTGAAAACTCAGGATAACGAAGCCCTATCATCAAAGAAAAACCTGGAATACATTTTTAATCATGCCACTACCATTAATGCACCAGCAACAAAATATTATTTCGATGTGCAGAAACCACTATCCGGGTTATTGGGAGGTGAAACAATAAAACAGCAAAACACAATAATCATTGGGAATGCTGCAAATGAAGCAGGATATAAGAATAACGGCGATCAATTACGTCAGGTTAAAAGCATGCTACGTAATGTAGATAAAAATGATCTTAACCAATTATCCCTTTTAGCCGATGTAAAGTATTCAATGGGTTCATTTCAAAAAGACAACCAACGTTGGAAACCTTATGCTGATGCTGCTTTTTTGTATGGAAGCAGGTATGCCAGTAAAGATTATACTAAAGTTCTTTATGAAGCGGCTACTTATCTTTTTTATTTTACCAATAGTAAAGAAAGCCTGCAAAAAGGTGTACAGATTATTAATGTGGCAATTGCCGCAAACAACACGTATTATAATCTTTTTACAAAGGCAAGATTACTTCACAAGCTTGGTCAGCCAAAGACAGCCTTGGCTACAGCTCAAAGTGCTATAAAAACAGCAACACCCAATGATGATACACAGGATGCAAAGGATTTAATAGAAGAAATAAAAAAGTCAGGAGAAAAATAGACGGTTACATTGCTTTTTACGTCTATAATAGTATGATGATTATTGCTTTCATTTTGCAAAACACGATTCATGAAATGAAGGAGCAATGATTTTTGTTTAATTTGTATTGGTATACCCGCTAACCTTGAAAAAACGCAACTACCCAATGCTTAAGTTCCCATTGATCGTTATTGCACTAAGCTCCCTGTTTCTTTCTTACTGGGTGTATAAAGTTGTACGCCGAAAAGAATACAAATACTCCTTACTCATCAGCATCATAGCTTTTGTATTATGCTTTTTCATAGTTACCAGTATTTTATTGCTGATTGTAATCAATACCACACCACATTAATCAAGATACGTAGCACTGCTTTTCAGCGCAACAATTCAACTGTTCCTTTAAAGAAACGTGTTGTATTATCCGGTGCAGTATAACTAACTGTCCAGATATATGTGCCGGCTCTTTGTTCAGCGCCATTCACTTTTCCATCCCAACCTTCTGCAAAATTGGTAGTCTCAAAAATTTTATTTCCCCATGCATTATAAATACAAAGCACTGTATTTGTTTTAGGAGTAAATGCGAGTGGTCTGAACACGTCATTCAGTTTATCACCGTTAGGTGTAAACGCAGATGGCAACTTTACATCGCAAAAACCTTCTTCTATTGTTATCGTTGTATCTGTAGCACATCCTTCATTTGAAGTAATATGTATGGTATAATCACCTTTGGCAAGATGATCGAAAACACCTGTTGTATTGGATACTCCATTATTTAATTGATAGGTGAGCGGCGGAGCGGCGCCGGTTGCCTCTACTTGTATTGAAGCAGGAATACCACTTGTAAAACAGATATCCTGCTTTTTTATTTTAGCTATTTGCAAACCCGTTACTTCGCCTGTTTCAGTAAAGCTCGCAGCATCGTGATACGTTCCCTTAACCTCACATTTAACACCGAGATTTGTCCTGTTTTCCATATCCAGTTGTATTAACTGGGTGGTTACCCCATTTGCGGCAAGCGCATATACTTTGTTCCGGTTGCAATTGCCTTCCACACTTACAAGTCCATAAATACCGCCTCTTCCCAGGTCTATATATACTTTGCTCTGCAGGGGATCATCTATATCTACCTGTACCACCCTGCCCGGGCTTGCAGCCAGGTATAATTTATCTTTATAAAATACCATATCGCCTGCTGCCGGATAAGGCATAAAATATTCCTCTGCGGTTTTATTATACACATCAATTTTTACAAAAGCATTGGCCATAGCGCCATACAACATCCCATTCCTGTTAGCAGTAAGTGAATTAAGTGGCCGCAGATCCATCACCTTTTCACATTTATCAGGGTGCTTTATAAAAGTTCGATACAATCCATCATTCACTGTAATAAAATACAGCGTATCGTGCACCAGCGCCATAGAAAAAAAATCGGGCTTGCAGGTAAACGGAGTAACATTTGCAGTACAGGACGACAAATCGATCACCCGGATAGAATCTAACGTATTGGCATAAAAAGTTTGTGCATTGCCATGACTAATAGCAACAAATGCATACAGCACAATAGCACCCACAAATTTGTTCCATGGCATCCTTTACAACCAGATTTGCATTAAGCTACGGAATTTATAGGTATGCGGTTGTTTGGTTCGTCGATAACCTTGCCTGGAGGCTTTAAAATCTTTACTTAAATTCAAAAATCACAAGGTTTATATCGCTGGTTTGATTGCCTGTAAGCCTGAATGAAGTGCCAGGTTTCACATATGTATATTTCCCTGCGGTTAATGGCATCTTTTGATTTGTAGCTACATCCTGGTACATTAATCCTTTGCCGGTTACCAACTCAATAATAATCGGCCCCCTGGATGAAATGGTGCTGTTGAGTTCCGACGGTTTTGTTATTCGGTATGCCGCAACTCTTTCATTATTAAAGAGTACAGGAAAAGAAAGAGGTTTATAAGTTACCACGTGAGCACTGTCGTAAAAAGAAAGGATCTCAATATCATTTACATGAAATTCCACACTATCCGTATTGCAAACCCTGTGCACCAGGGTATCAGGATAAAAAGAACGATACCACACATTCCCTAATGCCGGTGCGGCTGTTGACCACTCCTCTCCTTTTATTTGTGATGCAGTAACCGTATTAGACAATATCACAAATACAGATGGCGTAGCATGAATATGATAGCGTGTTGTATCGCCCGGTGGCAGATGCACATCCAGCAGCCTGATATATTTATTTTCAAAAACCGGGTGATGCCGTGGTTCATTTTTTACCGGCACCTGGGCTGTAGCAGTATTTGCGAATAATACTGTCACGCATATCATATACAAGTTAATCGTTAACCGCATAAAGTAAATTACAAATCTTTTACGATTTTTTATAATACCGATTGCAAGATGCAGGTTACATTCATTATAAGCAGCTATGCATATACGGTACTTAAATACAAAGCATTTCAGCGTTTTTTGCATTTATAAAAAAGACTTACCTTAACAGCCAACCTTAGCCGGTAATAATTATTATCTCTGTCACCATAATTGTTATGACCCAACATAAAAAAGACATATGAAAGTTGTTGTATTTTTAGTGTTCTTTTTCTCTGTGCTTTTTACCTGCCTTTCTATTAACCCAAGCAATACAAATCCGATAAATTCAAATTCCATTGATACATTACTATCGCCTGAAGCGGAACTTGCAGGGTTTAAGCTGCCCAAAGGTTTTACAATTGAACTAGTAGCCAGCGAAAGAGAAGGTGTGATTAATCCTATTGACCTTACGTTTGACGATGCCGGCAGATTATGGACACAAACCGCAAGGATGTACCCCCTGGATCCTTTTGCAGATATACATTGGGATGATTTGTTGCAGCTAATGAATGATCCTGAAAAACAACGCAATAGTCCTGCCTTTATACGTGTGCAGAATTTATACAGAGGCATAACAAAAGGCACTGATAAAATTCTTGTTCTTTCTGACTTATACAATGGCAATAAAACCGCCACAGCAAAAGTGTGGGCTGATAGCCTGACTATACCAATGAGTATATTACCTTACAAGGATGGAGCTTATGTGGCACAAGGTTCAGAAATGTTTTTTTTGAATGACAGCGATCATGATGGAAAAGCAGATCAGCGTGTGCCGATGTTTACAGGTTTTGGATTTACAGATACGCATACAATGGCGCATGTGCTTATCCGTGGTCCCGGAGGTTGGATTTATTTCAGCCATGGTGCGCTCAATAAAGGAAATGTTACTTCATTGGTGAGCAATGAGCAAATACATATTGATTATTGCAAGATTGCGCGTTTTACCATGGATGCACGCAAAATGGAATTAGTAAATGCAGGATTAAATAATATATGGGGATACCAGTTGCGCAGTAATGGCCAGTGGTACGGAACAGAAGCCAACGATCTGGGATATTCTATTGTTCCGATGGAACCAGGGTCAGCCTATCCCGGAATCGGCAGCGAGCGCATCAGAAGTTATCAGCCTTTTGTTCCGGAACTCCATAAATTTAGGGTAGGCGGCACCGGTATATCCGGATTGGCTTTTGCGGATGATGCGTCCAATACTTTTCCTGATGAATGGAAAGACGTGGCTTTGTTGGCGAATCCTATTACCAGCACCATCAATGCAGTAAAAATTGTACGGAACAGCAACGGTACCGTTAGTGCCACACATCTCGCAGATCTGCTGTCATCGGAGGATAAATCTTTTCGCCCGGTTAATATGGAATTTGGTCCCGATGGATGTTTGTATATAGCCGATTGGTATGATAAAATTATTTCGCATAATGAAGTGCCTACTTCCGATCCCAACCGTGATAAAAAAATGGGCCGCATCTGGCGCATCCGTCACGTAAGTCAGAAACCCGTGACAGTTCCGGATTTTTATACGGTTAAAACGGATGATTTGGTAGATTATTTAAAGGCACCTTCCATATGGGCGAAACATGCGGCCTGGCACCAGATTACCGACAGACCTTCCACTGAAACAAGCAAACTCGCTCCTGCACTGGTAGCGCTGGCGGGTGATGAATCGCAGGATGAAGCAAGCAGGATAGCAGCATTGTGGAGCCTTGAAGGCATTAAATATTACGATGCATCATTAATGAGTAAACTGTTATCTGCCAATAAAGATAATGTTCGGCGTGAAGCCGTGCGTGCCCTTGGCTCATTTGGATTAAGCATCGCGCAGGTAGATGCTTCTGTACAAAAGCTGGTTGAAGATCCTAACCCGATGATTAGAAGCCAGGTGTTGCGTACACTGACTGATGTAAATGCTGCGGATGACAATACCATTGATATACTGATCCGCGCAAGCAAACCAGCTTTACCAAATAATGAAATGGGCGGTGGTTATGAGCGGTCTTTTGAAAGATATCTTGCACTAAAGGCATTAGAATTATATCCCGAACAATTGTATACTTACCTGCAATCTTCCAAAGCTGCCGACAATGCTGCTACCAATAAATTGTGGGCGATACAGGCTTTACCCAAAGAACAGAAAGAAGCCATGTTTTTAAAAATTTGACCACCGCGAATATCACTACGCTGGACGAACCAACTTTTATCTGGCTGAATAAAATGCTTTCTAACAAAGAGATATATGCGATGGTAAAACCTGTTTATCAAAACCCATCGGAAGCTGCCAAATATGTAGAGATGGCGCTTAACAACGAAGATCAATCACATACAACTGAATTAGCATCTATGTTGGAAGAACCAGTGCAGCAATTATTAAAAAGCAAAGAAGCATCTAAAAGGCAATTGGCATTGGATGCTATCGGGAGGCTTGATATCAAAGCTCCGCGTGAATCTATTACGGCGCTTATAAACAACCAGGCGCCAGATCGCACTGTTGAGCTTGGATTACATGCTTTGGAAAATGATGCAGCAGCTAATAAAGCTTCTTTTCTGCAGGTAGCCCAAAACAAACAATTTCCTTTTGCACTTCGAACCAATGCGCTGCATACTGTTGCCAAGATTGATGCTCCGGCAGCACAACAGGCCTTGCAAAAATGGATCCCTGTAATAACTGATGAGCAAAAGAAAAATGTAGTAAATGAATTTTCTTCATCCAAAGAAGGTGCGCAAGTGCTGAAACAATTGTATGGCAAAAAATTATTAGGCGCGGGTTCATTTACTATCTCATCTGCAGAAAGAGTGCTGAATACAGATACCACTAATGCAACGGGAAAAACAATTGTAGTGAATGTAAAAAAACAGGTGGCGGATGAACAAAAAATGTTTGACAAAACATTGATGAAATACATGGTGATTGCTGAAAAGAAAGATGGGAATGCACAAAAGGGAAAAGTAATTTTTCAAACCACCTGCCTGATGTGCCATAAAGTGGGCGATAAAGGTCAAAATATAGCGCCTGCTTTAGATGGATCTGCCTCAAGAGAAAACAGGGCGTTGCTTACAGCTATACTAAATCCCGATGCAGCGGTAGAAAGCGGTTATGCATTGTATCGTGTTACTAAAAAAGACAATAGTAGTATTGAAGGATATTTATTTCACAGAGATGACAAAGGCACCACATTAGCGTTTATGGGTGGCAGTAAGATATTCATTCCTGTAAAGAATATACGAAGTGAAGATTTTCTGCAAGGCAGATCTTTTATGCCAAAAGGGTTATTAACAAGTTTCACGGATGCACAGGCTGCAGACCTGTTGGCGTATATAAAAACATTGAAATAGCTGGAAACATTTTCCTGGTGAATGCAGCAAATGATTTTAGATAAGGCTGAGTTTAGCGGCAGCTTTAATAAGCGCTGCAGTATTGTTTACAGCAAACTTTGTAAGAATATTTTTCCGGTGCGAATCAACGGTGTGCAGGCTTATAAAAAGCTTGTCTGCAATTTGGGAATTGGTCAATCCTTCTGCAATCATATTCAATATTTCTTTTTCCCGCCGGGTAAGAATAGGTATTTCAGCAGGTGTTCCTTTATGAAATTCTTTTGCATCAATCTCAAGGCTAAGAAATAGTTTTCCTTCATAAACAGTGAATATGGCTTCTTCTATTTCCTCCTTTGAAGCGCTTTTAAAAAGATAGCCTGAGGCGCCATGCAGTACAGCCTGCGAAATATAGCTTCGTTCTTTAAATGTACTCATGGCAAGGATTTTTATAGCAGGATATTCTTTTTTTATTTTTTCTATCAGTTCAATACCACTTACTTCCGGCAAACTGATGTCAACCAATGCAAGATCAACCGGTGCATCTTTAAGAATATGCATAGCCTCAAATGCGTTACCTGCTGTACCTGCAATCCTTACAAAATCCATCCCGCCCAGCAAGGCTTTCATACCTTCCTGCACCATTAGATGATCATCAACAATCAGTATTTTTATTTTTTCAGCGTTATTCATTATTCAATATTACATTCAATGTGTACAGATGTTCCGGTATTAGCCGTTCTTATATCCATACTCCCTTTCAGATAATCTACCCGCGATTGTACATTGCGCAAACCTGCGCCTTCTTTGTTTTTTGTTTCAATTGCCGGCATACCAATCCCATTGTCTTCAACAGTTATATTTAAATTATTGCCATTACGCATAATCTGCACCAGCGCCTCAGTGGCAGCAGCATGTTTAGCAATATTATTAACAAGCTCCTGCACAATCCGGTAAATAATAATTTCTGTACTAGGGTTTAATCGGTTTTCAAGTCCATACAATACACAACTTATCTGAAGGGTATTGTTTTCGCTTAACCCAGCACAGTAATCCTGTATGGCCTGCTGCAATCCTAATTTCACCATTGCCTCTGGCATCATATTATGGGCCACTCTTCTCAGTTCATCTATAGTACTGTTGAGCTGCTGCAATGTTTTTGCAAAAACAACAGTGCTTTGTTCGTCTAAAATATTATCCTCTTTTATAGACGATAAAGATAATTTTATGCCACTGAGCATACCGCCCAATCCATCATGCAAATCCTTAGCAAGCCTTTCTCTTTCCTGCTCCTGTCCTTTTAAAATGGCTTCTGTTGCAAAGAGCTGCTTTTCTGTTTCCAATTCTTTTATACGCTGCGTTTGCAATAAAGATGTTTGCTTCGCAATTTTTTTTGTGTTTGTTATATTTCTATATAAAAGAATAGCTATTATCAATAAAGCGGCAACTCCGCCTGCCAATACTTTGTTTATAAAAGAATTTTGCCTGATGTATAAATCCTGGATTGCTTTTTCTTTGCTAAGCGTATTAATTTCATTTTGCTTTTTTTCTGACTGATATTTTATATTCAGTTCCTGAAAATTTTCTGCAATCTGTACACTGAATAAAGAATCATTGATGGATTGATAAAGGCTGTCGTATACAACTCCTTGCTGTAGGTTGCCCATAGCTGTTTCAGTAAAAGCGAGGTCTTTATAAATAGCTTTTAATTCTCCTTTGGTATTGCTTTCCTTTGCAACAGTAGCTGCATTTAAAAAATAATTTTCTGCCTGTATTAAACGCTTTTTATCATAATATGCTTCACCTAATTGTTTAAACAGGGTTGATAGATCTCTTTTGTCATTCAATTTTTGAGCATGTTGTAATGCCTCGTTTAAAACACCTATCGCTGCATCTGTCTTATTTTCACTCAGGTAGAGTCCTGCTATATAACTCATTGCTCTTGCCATCAATATATCGTCATCAATTGCCTTTGCCAATTGGTACGATTTAGTCCACATTTCCATAGCAGTTTCAGTTCCGTGAGGTAGCCTGATAGCTGCTCCTGTACTAAGGTAAGCATTAGCCAATGTCCATCTTTCAGGCGCATACGCTATACCCATTTCTCCATATTCTTTCGCTTTATCAAACATTTTCAGTGATGCGTAGCATTTAGAAAGATTGCTAAACGTAAAACTCAGGTTAGCTGAATCTTTTATTTTTTCAAAACATGGCAATGCCTGCAGATAATAATCAGAAGCGATTAAATAGCTACCCCGGTAAGCATACGCATCAGCCGTATTTCTCAATGACACAGCATAAGGCCGAAAAAGATTATTCTTCCTGCTGATGTCAATTGCCTGTAGATTTAATGATATAGATTCATCAAACCTGCCTTGCACATCCAATATGTCGGTATAATTACCTATGTATTTTACAATGCCCAGCGGATATTTAATTTTTTTACTGATATCCCCAGCCCGTTTATAATAATACATCGCAGTATCCGGGTTATACATTTCATATTCCTGCCCAATTTCAATTAACGACAAAACGGTGCTGGTATCTTCTTTGGCATTTTGCAACTGGATGGTCAAACTATCTATCCTGGATTTACTTATTTGTGTTTGAGCAAACAAGGTTAATACCAGCAGCCCTGTTACAAATATTATTTTCCTGTGCATGAATGATGATAATATATAAAGTTAGTTTAACCATTT
Organism: Agriterribacter sp.; assembly: GCA_047600465.1. Taxonomy (GTDB): domain Bacteria; phylum Bacteroidota; class Bacteroidia; order Chitinophagales; family Chitinophagaceae; genus Agriterribacter. The sequence goes on along the minus strand of JASGKU010000001.1, from coordinate 210,512 downwards.
TTATATCAATCACCCAATAAAAAAATCCCCTTTTCAGGGGAGTACATTTTTCACAGTTTTTCGGGATTGACCTGCGCAATGGTTTAAGCTTTATTTGTAACCGTATTTTTAAAGTTATAAAAAAGCAAGTGATGAAAAAGGTATTGTTATTGATGTTTTTGATTGTTTTGTTTGAGGGATGTAAAAAAAACAATGCTGTAGGAGAAGATACCAATACAGGAGGCGATACTGCCGTTAGTACTGAGAAAGGAACTCCAGTGGGCAATCTGGTTTCTGCACAAATTGATCAAAGTGGTGGTTCTATAACATCAGCAGATGGATTGGTTGAAATAGTATTTCCGGCAGGCGCACTAAAAAATGCCACTTCCATCAGCATACAACCTGTTACAAATTTCTGCCCGGATAGTTTATTGACAGCTTACCGCTTTTTGCCGGAGGGTTTAACCTTCGACAAAAAACCTACACTCACCATTCATTATCCCGATTCAGTATTGCAGGGCACCTACGCAGATTTGCTGGGCATCGCTTTCCAGGATAGTACAGGTGTATGGAATGCAATGACGAGAACCAAAATAGATAGTGTTAATAAAAAACTCAGTGTAGAGATACCACATTTTTCAGACTGGTCTCTGTTTACTTACATGTGCATTCGTCCGGGATCTGCAAAGGTGAAAATAAATAAAACACAGGAGCTGGTGGTGGGGTTGTTAAAAATGCCTTTTGATACTTCTTTGCTTGCAACATCTCTTGCTGCGCTCAAGACCACAAAGTTTACAAACTGGTCGATTAACGGCATTACCGGAGGAAACAATGAGATAGGAAATATCGTCCCCGAAACTTCAAATGGGCAATATGCTCTTTTTGGAGCACCTGCTGAAGTGCCCACTCCATCTACAGTTGCGGCGTCGGTGGAAGTTCCTGCAGGATCAGGAAAAAGACTGTTGGTTTCTAACATTACTATATACGATGTGGGATACAGTGTAAAGATGACCTACGATGAGCAGGTATCACTGGGTGATGTATACGCTATGCATGATGAAGCAAGCTATATAGTAAACTTGAAGAAAAACGGGGGAGAAGTAACAGATATAAAAAATCAGGAGGCAACATTTACATTAATTACTCGTGTATCAAAGGTATGCACCAGCAAAGTAGACCCCTGCGATGGACCTATTAATATCACTAATCCGATTGGTGTTTCAATTTCTTCCAGCAATATGATTACTGTAACTTTTCCACCAACTGTGCAGTCGACTTATTCCGGTATAATTACCTGCAATGATACCCCTGTATCTACCATTCTTGAACTTGCCCAATTAAATGGTAGTGTAACCTTTGCAAAAACAAATGCAGTACAGGTAAAGTTAGTAACGCCTCATGGTGTAACCATTACCTATACCATTACCCCGCTGAATAACTAAATTTTATTGGTATGAAGGTTGCGGTAGTTGATAAGTGCAGAAAAAAAATTTATTGCTTAAATGCTTTCAAAACGCAACCAGAAAATCACTGCAAATTATAACGCTTTATGCTGGCAAAATGTATATGTTGTATGTGTGTCGCAATGGCTTATGTATGTGCAAACGCTCAGGCATACATCTACCCCATAAAATTGAATCCTACCGCATGCGACTCTGCAGCCGCTCAAATGAATGGCGAGTTTAAAAAAACAGACGATTATACTTTTCAGTATTGGAATAACTCTTTTGTACCAGCCATGACAAAAAGAACAGACGGGTTTCTTTGTATTCTGAAAGAAACTTTTCCGCAGGCGAAAGGCTTTGTGGCCAATTATTACAGGGAAATGTTTAATACCACTTTTATTCCAAATGGCCCTAAAGCATACATGCTAACTGTAGCCATATTACCCTTTGGAGGTCCGTGCCAGATTAATCCGGCTACACATAAACCTGATACAAAAAAATTTAAACCTGCTTCCGAAACAGATACCTGGATCTATTGCTATGTAAACAACCCTGCTTCTTTTTTTCCTCGCTCAGAAAAAATGATCATACAGGGAGAACAACATACCGTTTATACAAGCCATCCATATATAGGCAAATGGAAGGGCTATGATTTATTTGGCAGCCCCGAGTTTTTAAACGGTGAAACCTGGACTACCACTGGCAATGTATGGTGTATGGTTACCCGGGAAAACGATAAAGCCTTTACGCAACTCAGCCGCAGGCAATATCTCCAGGGTTTGTTAGACTCTAATGACGAAGCATATTGGAATACTGCAAATGGTTTGCAACTGAAAAAAAACATTACTACATATCTGCAAACACAACCCCTGGATTCTCTTAAACTGCACGTTCTACTATACAGCCACCGCGACACAGATAATTGCGAAGAATGGTTTAATCCAAAGGCAGCGAAATCACCACCTTCCGCATTATTTGTAAGTCGCCATGCCTACTGGCATGCAGGTGAAGAAGAAGGGGCGGCACAAATGATTGTGATGCGGTTTCGTTACAATATGGGGCACTGGAATGACGTAGAAATAAAAAAAACATTTCAACAAAGGTTCCCTATAGATAGTTTAAAAGATATGCTGGATAAATAAATAATCTTTCTTCCGATTTCTATCAAAAAATATCGCTGCTATGACTTCAAATAATTAGAATAAACAACTACCCTTATTATTCAGTATTCTTCTTTCTCTTTCAGCCATGGAAGATGAGTTTGTTATACCTATTCAAAAAATATTTACCCTATAGATTGCAAACATTCCTGTATTTGCTTATATTTATTGTACCTCCCTCACAAAAAGACTAATCAAAGCTTTTTCTTAATCGCTTAAACCAGCATTCATATGCGCACTATTCATTTTGCCTTATGGGCAACTGTATTTCTTTTATCAGCATGCAACAATAATCAGTCATCTCAAAAAGAAACTGTAAAAAAATATCCTGATCTCGCTGCTTACACGTTGAAAGGAAATGTCTCAAGCACACAGGATTCTACCTTCGTGATAGATAGTATGGGCAAGCAAAAACCAGATTCATTGGTATATGGTCTGGGAGAATATAAAGAAGGCTATCTGCAGGCATATACAGATATTGATAGTGCGGGAAAAAAAGCTTACACCACCTATGAGCACTACGATAATGGACTTTGGAAAGGTGCACAATCTGTTACCAATGGCAAAACCACTTATAAACTGAATATTCAGTTAGATACTGCGGGACACTACACTACTGCACAATCTTACGACAGTACCGGAAAAATGGACTACTATAATACAGACATAAAGATGAATGAATATGGAATGCTGTTGTCCGCAAAATTATATAAGGCAGACAGCAGCCTTGTTAACAGTTTCACCAATACATTCGACAAAACCAATTACCTGGGCAGTGTAACCACTGACAGTACGGGAAAAGAAAAAACCAGGGAAACTATAAAAGTAAATGACAAAGGTGATCCTATTGAAATGACCACTATTACTAAACAAAAAGATTCGAGTATTACAAAAGTCATCACATATAATTATACTTACGACAGCACAGGTAACTGGACTTTAAAGACAGAGATAAATGAAAAAGGAAAACCTATTAAGATCGTTAAAAGAAAAATAGTGTATAGTAAATAAAAAGGCTATTGCACTTATTCAAAGGTTTGATCTTATCAATGCTTTCGATCAATAATTTTAAGGAATGAAAACAGTGTAATACTATATCATTTTATGAACTGATTTTTTGCTGTATAATTAAATCTGTATTTTCATTTCAATATGAAAATACAAAACTGTCGCGCCATCTTCGCCTCCATATGTGTTTGCACTCTATTATTAGCCTGTAACAACCATAGCGCAGTTACAACTAATACACCATCTGCCACAATTACCCCATCTGAAAAATTTCTTTTCAATTCATTTGTTGATTGTAATATGGCGACGGTGTGGGTGGCTGATACCTTCAGGATCTTTCCGGGGAAATATGGTGAAGACCCGTTATGGGGTGAAGCGCATGACTTAAAATTTGCCAGTGGTACCAGCGTTGATGAAGTATTCAAAAAAGATTCAGCAGCTTTTAGAGAACCTGCAATGCCATTAAATGCAGCGCCCGGAAAAGCAGGATTGCATGGCGCTGTATGGTTTGAAACATTGTATAAAGATCCAAAAGATGCATCAGGCAAAACGCTTTTCGCATTGTATCATAATGAAAACTATCCGTCTACTTTACCGTATGACAGTGTTTCGGGTACAGGTTACCGTGATGTAAAGTGGCCGGAAGGGCTGAAAGGACCGAAAACAAAAACAGCAGTTTGTCGTATTGGTATTATGAAGTCAACCGACGGCGGTTACAGTTGGGCAGATAGAGGAATATTGATGGAAGATTATCAACCACGACTTATTTTAAAACCACACAATACTGCTATCAATTTTGCAGGTGGTGTGGGCGATCCATCTGCAGTTGCTAACGGAGATTACCTGTATGTTTTTTATGGAGAATACGGTTATCCCAATCGTTATGATTCTTCCAACTATAATACTACTACAGAATGGAGCGGACAATGCATCAGCACTGCACGCATTGCTTTATCAGATCTTGATAATCCTGTTGGGAAAGCAAAAAGGTGGAATGGCAAAAGTTTTTCAGCCTCACCAGATAGTTCCGGTGCTCCTGTCGCTTCCATCCAAATTCCACTGGCGGAGGGTGGTGGACCAGCATCTTCGCCTACTGCAAAGTATTTCTGGGGTCCATCCGTAAGCTGGAATAATTATTTGAACTGTTGGGTAATGCTGATGGCAAAAGCCGAAGGTCCTTCGTGGAAAGGCAGTAGTATTTATATATCGTTTAATACCAATCCAGATCTGGGCAAAAATGATCATTCACAACAATGGTCAACACCCAAATTATTATTAGATAAACCTGGTCATACAGTTTGGTATCCTTCACTACAACCATTCAACTCTGCAGAAGACAGGAATCTTAAATATACTTCTGTCAATCTTGGGCAGAAAGCAAGGTTGTTTTATAAAGATATGGCGGATGGGAAGAGTCCTTATTTATCTGAATATGTTATTGAGTTTAAGAAATAGAATAAATAATGTATGATTAATATTGCATACATTTCGCCTGTATTTTGTATTGTCATGCTGAGGTACGAAGCATCTATCTCCGCTTCAATCAGGATCGCAGCGAAGGTAGACTCCTCCTACGTCGGAGTGACAGGTTGAGAGTGTAAGAGTGTTTTTATTTTCGCGTCACCCAGCTCTCATGATAAGATGATCTAAAAACTAAATCTATCATTTTTTATCACTCCATTCAACAATGTATAAAAAGCATAATTTTTCGCTCAATAAGTAAATTTTTCAGCTTTCTCAATATTCTACTTTTATCCCGACGATATTTCTAATTGCTTATACAAAAAAATATGAAAAGAAAACTCATTTTTTTCAGGGCATCGTTTCGTGTGCCTGCTTCATTGCTTATTTTATTTCTTTTTCACATCACTGCATTCGCGCAAACCGCTAAAGATATCAGTGGCGTGGTTACCAGTTCAACTGGAGAACCCTTGCCAGGCGTGAATATTACGGTTAAAGGAACCGGCAGGGGTACTACATCCGACCTTGCAGGAAAATACAGTATTACCGCAACAGATAAGAGTATACTTGTTTTTTCTTCTGTTGGTTTTACCACGCAGGAAATTAGCGTAAAAGCACAATCAACGATCAATGTTCAGTTAGCACCAGAAGATAAAACATTGAGTGATGTGGTAGTGGTTGGTTACGGAACACAAAAAAAGGTGAACGTTATCGGGTCGGTAGTAACAGTTGGCAGCAAGGATCTTGCAAGTGCTCCTGTTGGTAATGTTACCAATGCGCTTGCTGGGCGGTTACCCGGTGCCGTTATACAGCAAACAAGCGGCGAACCTGGTAACGACGGCGCTTCTATATTGATAAGAGGACAGTCAACACTCGGTAATAATGAGCCTTTGGTTGTAATTGATGGAATACCAGGCCGCGACTTAAATTCTATTAATCAAAACGACATAGAAAGCATCAGCATGTTAAAAGATGCGTCTGCTGCTATATACGGAGCAAGATCTGCCAATGGCGTTATACTGGTTACCACAAAAAAAGGGTCGAAAGGAATTCCGCTTACAGTTAATTATAATTTTTACCAGGGATGGGTTTCTCCTACACGGTTGCCCAAAATGGCTGATGCCGCTACGTATGCTCAAATGTTACGCGAGGCGCAGATATACGACAACACAGATCCATCGAATATTAAATATACAGATGACGATATAGCAAAATTCAAATCAGCCAATTTCCGTGGACGCATCCAAATACCGATTGGTTCAAAGCAGCGTTAGCTAAGTATAGTTTATCCAGCAATCACAATGTATCAGTGAGTGGAGGCAGTCAAACGGTAAACTATTTTGTATCATTTGGTACACAGCAAGACGGTGGCATCTTTAAAAACTCCGCAACATCTTATAACCGTTATAATATTAAAGCTACTGTAGATGCTAAGCTGAATGACTATTTAAGTATCGGTTTTGATATAAATGGCATACAGGAAAATAAAAATTATCCTTCTGTAGGTAACAGTTTTAATTTTGATGCAGCCGTAAAAAGCCTTCCTACTTCTCCAGCATATTATCCCAATGGTTTACCAGGACCTGATATAGCTTATGGGCAAAACCCCGTTGTAAGTTCAAGCAACTTAACAGGCTTTGATAATACAAAAAGATACAGGGCTAATACCATTCTGAATGCCACCTTAAAAATTCCCGGAGTAAAAGGATTATCCCTTTCCAGCTATTACGCGTATGATTTGAATTTAGGACAACGTAAATTATTTCAGAAACCATGGGTTCTCTACCAACTGGATGAACCAGCCTATCTTGCTGCAGGCAATACAGGTGCAGAAGATGGATCAGCGTTCTTAATAGGATCAAACAAAGGAACCTCTGACATATGGCTGAGAGATTATTATGATGATGCACGCACAAAAACATTCAACCTTAAATTAGACTATACAAAAAGTTTTGGTAATCATAATGTTTCTGCCTTTGCATCTTATGAATATTCAGACTACAGCGGCAAAGGCATAAATGCTTACAGAAGAAATTTGATCAGCGATCAATTACCGTATTTATTTGCAGGCGCTGATGCAGAAAAAGACAATGCTGAATTTGTATCAATAGACGCCCGTAAAAACTATTTTGGAAGAATCAGTTATAATTTTAAAGAAACCTATCTCCTCCAGTTTTCATTCAGACGTGATGGTTCATTACGTTTTTCAAAAGAAAGCGGCAGATGGGGAAATTTTCCAAGCGTGCTCGCAGGCTGGATAGTGTCTAACGAAAATTTCTGGAAAGATAATATTAAACCTGTCAGCTTCTTAAAGCTGAAAGCTTCATGGGGTAGACTGGGTAATGACCTGGTAGATCCATTCCAATATTTATCGCTTTACTCTTTAAGTACGGGTGCTGTATTGGGAAGCAACCGCACTTACTATGCAGGACTTGCGCAGGCTGGTGCAACCAACCCTGATATTACATGGGAAACAGCCAACGTATATAATCTCGGCTTTGAGTCGATGTGGCTTAATAATAAACTCACGTTTAATGCAGACTTCTTTTACCAGCGCAGAAATAATATTCTTGTTCAGCGGAATGCTTCTGTTCCTACTTATACAGGAATTATTTTGCCCGATGAAAACTATGGCATAGTTGATAATAAAGGGTTTGAAGTTGTATTAGGATACAGAGGAAGTGTAAAAGATTTTTCTTACTCAGTAAGCGGCAACCTGGCATTTGCACGCAACAAAGTAATTGAGTTTGACGAGCCCGCACGCAATGTTGCATGGCAAAGACTTACAGGAAACCCACAAGGCACTCAGTTGTTATATAAAGCCATAGGTATATTCAAAGATGATGCTCAGGTAGCCAATACACCACATGTTGATGGCGCCCGTCCGGGTGATGTGATTATAGAAGATTATAATAAAGATGGACAAATCAATAATGACGATCGCATCTTATATCCAAAAACAGTTAATCCCGAAATAACTTACGGATTTAATTTCAGTGTTTCTTATAAAAATTTTACGTTGAGCGGTTTGATCCAGGGAGCAGGAGATGCCATGAGAAGAATGTACTATGAACTGCAAGGTTTCTCAGGAAATTATTTTGCATATGATGCCGATGGCAGATGGACTCCTGATAATATTAATGCATCGAAACCAAGAGCTTTCGACAGGAATGATGCATACTGGAGATCAGCTTATGTTACCAGTTATTCTTATCAGAATGCAGCTTATGCAAGATTAAAAAATGTTCAATTGGCATATACGCTGCCGGTTAATATTCAAAAAGCGATATGGCTGAAAGGTGCAGAGATCTATGTCTCAGGTCAGAACCTGTTCCTGTTGTATTCAGGCAACAAAATGATTGACCCTGAATTAGGTGGTATAAAAACGGGGAATTCAGGAAAGGATTTTAGTGGCAGTGAATTTACTTTATATCCCATCATGAGAACCATTGCTGTTGGGGCAAGAATCTCTTTATAATGTCAACTTCCTTCAGCTATTCAAAACAAGAAATTATGAAACGTACACAATCATATCATATATTATTAGTTATCGCTTTATTATTTTTTTCTTCGTGCAAAAAAGAACTACTTGATCAAACACCGCAGGATCAATTTTCCGATGCGGTATTATGGACGGATGTTAATCTTGCCAACAGGTATTTGTTGGATACTTATAACAACAGCATAATTGGCGGTTTCGGCTACTTATCTTTTGCTTCTATTACAGATGAATCGCACGACACACATAATTTCGGTACCGACAACTGGTTGCAGGGCAATATCACAGCAAGCAATCCCGCTCCATTTGGTATCTGGGCTTTTAATTATACCACATGGGGTGCCATGTATACCAATATTCAAAAGCTGAATACTTTCATTGCCAATATTGATGCTGTTCCTTCAGCCTATCCTGCTGCACAGCAGCCTGCTATCAAGGAACAGTCGGATCGCATGAAAGGTGAAGCAATTTTCTTAAGAGCATTTTGTTATAACCAATTGTTGCGCAACTATGGTGGAATAGTAGTGGTTACAGATCCTTTTAAAATTGGTGATGATTATCTGTCTTTTAAAAGAAGTACGTTCCAGGAATCAGTTGACTTCCTGGCAGATCAATGCGACCAGGCTGCTGCTTTGTTAAATGATAAAGACGGAATGGAAATGGGTCGCGCTACTAAAGGTGCAGCATTGGCGCTCAAATCAAGAGTACTATTATTTGCAGCCAGCGATTTAACCGCTGATGGAACTGCCGCTAATGAATATGTAGGTTACCAAAATCCCGACAGAGCTGCATTGTGGACCGCTGCAAAAAATGCAGCAAAAGCTGTAATGGATCTGGGCACTTATAGCTTGGCTGATTTTGGTGCACCGGATAAATCGGCTGTTGCACAAAACTTTTTCAACTTTTTTAAAGCAAAAGATCTTTCCAGTAATGAGGTAATCTGGGGAAAATTATTTTTAAAAGATGTGGGCAGCAGAAACCAGATGAACCTGATTAACGGAACCAATGGTTTTGTAATGTATGGATGTAATGCACCTACTGCAAATTTGGTGGATGCATTTCAAATGGAAGATGGTACCGATTTTTTTGATCACTTCCAGGTTGATGGTAATGGATACTATAAAAACAATTCTGCTACGTTCCACTCTCCTAATATGTATTACAATCGTGAGCCTCGCTTTTATGCTACCATTTTATACGACAGTGCAGTTTGGCAAAAACGTTTTGCTGACCTTGCGGGAAGAGATCCGCTTGGTATATACGACAGGCGTACCCGCATCACTACACAGGGCGGACAGGAAATAAGCAAAGTATTTGGTATTGATACAAGACAAGGACCTGTTGACCCGGATGATGGAACATATACAGGATATACATTTAAAAAATACCTGGATGATGCAGTGTATGGCACAGAAACCAACAACAATGAAAATGCATGGTTTGAAATGAGATATGCTGAAGTATTATTGAACTATGCGGAAGCTTGCCTTGGTTTGAATGAAACAGTAGATGCTTCTACTTATATTAATAAGATCAGGAACAGAGCTGCACTACCGGATTTTACAGGCGATGCAAAAAAAGCTTTGATGCACGAAAGGCAGGTTGAATTTGTGCATGAAGATATAAGGTGGTATGATATCAGGCGTTGGAAAATACTTACTCAGGCTATTACCAATGCTAAGGGAGTAGATGTTGTTGAAACCAACAATAAAGATAATAATACCGTTACCACCACCTGGCGGCAGATCAACGTACAGGATAGAGGACCTGTGCAGGATAAAATGTACTGGGTGCCTATACCTGTTGATGAAATGAACCGTGCGCCGCAACTGCAGCAGAATCCGGGATATTAGAACCCAATACGAAATACAGTATTGTCGTAACATCATTTTTATGTAAAACCAGTTCAGAAAGAGCAAGCAGCTATTAGCGCGGTTGGTGGTAACGCCAACCGCAAATAGCAAGTCAAATTTTCATCTTTACAAACACATCAATTACAATCGGAGAAGGTTAGCTGAAGATAAATTCAAACAAATGAATTGTATAAAACGCTTCATCAACAGTTTATGTACTTGCACTTTTGTTTGTACTGTTATAATGCATGTTGCATATGCTCAATCAAATTCAGCAAATAAACCAGATTTTAATATTACGCCCTGGGGCACATTAAGATCATGGGATGCGGAGAATAATACGGTGGGTAAACAAACCGGCTATACTTCTTTTAATAATGCAACGCCAAAAGATTCAGCCAATATAGGATTGCTTTGGTGGGAAGCACGCGATATACAGAGAGTAGAAGTTGTATATGATCAAAAGCCTGCCAACAATGCACTGCATGCACATATACAATACTGGCAGGAAACCTGGCCACAAGAGCCTCCACACATGCCTTCACTTGAAGATGTGGATGATGATCCCTGGAAAGGCAAATGGGTAACCGCAGCAACAAATGTGCAGGCTAATGGCAATACCGTAATTTATTCTTTTAAGCCGCTTACGCAGCAGGAAAATCCAAATGCAGACAACCTTCCGGGTATAATTGAATATAGGAGAGCTGTAAAAGTTCGTTTAGTCTTTACAGAAAGACCACCTGCCATACAAGTGATGAATGTGTTTTCTATGAGCGCACTTGTAGAAAAAACAATCCGCATTGAAATGGGAACGGCTAAAAACAAAAAGGAACTGGTGAATGCGTCGCTGGAAGTTTTTAATGGAAAGATAAAAGCCATCAAAGGCTGGAACTGGAGTAACGGAGATCAAAAAACAGGCAACAATTCATTCAGGTTATCATTCAACAATAACAGCAAAGGCATTATTGCAACTGTTATTACCACAAAAGAATTGCTTGTCGGATCTAATGACGAAACCATAGTTACATTGCGTTCTTCAACGGGTACCTTTTCTTTTTCTATGAATGATGTTGAAAAGGAACCGGTATATGTGCCACATGTTAGTACTTACATTACAAAAGCCACTGATGCAGTTAATTTTTCCGATGCACATATTGTAAAAGGGAAAACCATACTAAAAAGGATACCCGAAGAACAGGAACAATCTTACGACAGGGCCCGTAATGAAATCCCGCATCTCGATCCCTGGCAAACACAGTATGGAAGTAAAATATATCTTCCTTTGGCAACAGACGGCAACTGGCAGAAATTTGCCGTTGAATGGGGTGGAAATATTTTTTTAAACAAGCAACAAACCAAAGCACAGGGAAAAGAATTAGCCCGTTGCAACTGGAACGGCACCGTATTGGCGTGGAAATTTGGTGCAGGCAAACAAGCTGATTATACCCGCAACCAGGAAGATTGCCAGATGTCGTTTATGAACGATTATATTCCCGTGATCCGTTCTATATGGCGAAAAGATAGCCTGGTGTACCAGCAGGAATTTGTAAGCACCATGCTTTCAGGTACTTTATCTCCATTTGATGCAGCGAGAGATGAACAAACGCCTGCGATACTGATGGTGAAGATTACGGTATCTAATCCCACGGCAAATGCCAAGGAAGCCAACATATGGCTGGCGGCAAATGAAACCATCAACAGTCTGTCAAAAGACAATCAATTTTTGATGGATGAAGTGGATGGAAAAAAATTTATCCGCTGCTACATAAAATCTACTGTACAAAATGATGACGGCGATTTCAGCATACAGCAAGATAGCAAAGGCATAAACAGAACAATCCAAAAAACGATTTCGCTCCTGCCAAATTCATCCGGTGATGTGTATTTCTATTTCCCTTTCGTAGGAGACTTAACTAATGCCAACCAGCAAGCCATTGCATCGCTTGATTTTGAGAAAGAAAAAAACAAGGTGAGTACTTATTGGCGTGATGTAGTCAATAAAAATCTGCTGTATAATGTACCAGAGAGAAAGTTCAATGAAATGGCGAAAGCTGTCATTCCACATATCCGCATGAGCGCCACCAAAGATCCCAAAAGCGGACTGTTTATGGTTCCTGCGTCATCCATTGGATACGGCGTGTATGCTAATGAAGCTTGTTTTCAAACATTCCTGCTCGACAGGATGGGCGATTTTAAAACATCGGCAGCCTACCTTAATACTTTTGTACAATTGCAGGGAAGCAGGGATTTACCCGGTGATTTTATCGGCGATCAAAAAGATGTGTATTATGGTGTGAAAGTGGATAGCGTATATGATCAAACTTTTAACGGCTATAATATGCACCATGGCATTACGCTATGGGCGCTTGCACGACATTATCTTCATTCAAAAGATAAAGAGTGGTTGAATCAGAATGCTGCGAGTATGAAACGGGCTGCAGACTGGCTGATCAAACAGCGCAGCTACAGCATGATAAAAGACGAAAACAACCAACCCGTATTACATTATGGTTTATTGCCTGCCGGCGTGCTGGAAGATCCGGAAGATTGGCAGCATTGGTTCGCTACTAACGCTTACGGATACCTGGCAATAAGCACAATGGCAAAAGCATTTGAGCAGGCAGGCATAGCCGATGCTGCGGTGTATAAAAAAGAAGCTGCCGCTTTTTATAAAGATATACGTACGAGTGTTGAAAAAGCAACAGAACATTGCCCTGTGGTAAGGCTTAGAAATGGAACGTATGTTCCTTATGTGCCTATACGTCCTTATCAACGCTTCCGTTATTTTGGATCAAAAAAAACATTGTATTACGAAAGATATAATAAAGAAATTCATCCAAATCTTCGTTTATCCGCCACAAGAGAAGTTCTGTATGGACCGGTTGTGCTTATAAAAACAGGTATAATATCTGCAGATGAACCAATGGCTGATTGGATATTGAATGATTGGGAAGATAACATTACGCTTTCAACCTCTATGAATTTAAATGCGCATGGTTGGGTAGATGATGAATACTGGTTCAGTCGCGGTGGTATGGTGTTCCAGGCAAATCTTCAAAATCCCGTATCTGTATATCTTAGCAAACAAAATACTCCTGCGGCAATCAGGGGGATCTATAACAATTTTGTTTCCTGCCTGTACCCGGATGTTAATGTGTTTACAGAAGAATACAGGATGTGGAAACATGCCAGCGGACCGTTTTATAAAATACCCGATGAAGCAAGATTCATTCAACAGGTTTCTGAATTATTGGTATTGGAAAAAGAAAATGAATTGTTGCTTGCCGCAGGTACACCAAGGCGTTGGCTGGAACCGGGAAATAAAATTGAAGCCATAAAAACATATACCGAGTATGGCGCTATTAGTTTTACTATGCAAGCCGGAAAAGAAAATGAAACAGTCGTTGCAGATATTGATCTGTCAGATGTCTCCTGTAAAACAATAAAACTTTTTGTTCGTGTGCCGTTTCAAAAAAACATCAAGGCAGTAATGGTAGATGGAAAGTCCTGGACAGATTGGAACCCAGAAAAAGAATATATAACACTTCCCTCAACACGTGGGAAAATACAGGTAACTATTGTATATTGATGTACTTGAAAATGTGTGCAGTGATTGTAAACTTTAATAGCGATTAAATCATATGAGTCTCTCTAAAAATCTTTTTACCTCCTTATGTATTGTCGTATCATTTTTTATGTTGAATACTACAATGGCAAAAGGAATAGATACACTACACGTAAATTCTCCATCGGGTGATATAAGAGTGAATATCTGGTTGGGCAAGCAGCTTTCTTACGAAGTGTTGTTTAAAAACAAACAAATAATGGCTGCATCTCCTATCGACTTAATTTTAAACAATGGGGAGTCGCTATCTAACAAAGCTGTTATAAAATCATCTTCTGTCAATAAGATTGCTTCTCAAATTATTTCTCCTGTACCGGAAAAAAGAAAGATCATTCCTGATATTTATAATCAGCTCACTATTGCTTTTAAACAACCTTACAAAGTAGAGTTTAAAGTGTATGATGATGGCGTAGCATACAGAATAGCTACCTTGTTTAAAGATTCTATTACTGTAAAAGATGAAGTAGCTGAATTTCATTTTCCCGGTAAGCCTTCTGCATATTTTCCTGAAATACCCTACCGGGAAAACGCAGATATGTTTCATACAAGTTTTGAAGATCTGTACAACTTTAAAAGATTAGACTCCTTCCCTACCAACTTTATCAGCTATTCACCAGTGTTAGTTGTTCCGGAAACCAATCCTAAAATAGCCATTACCGAATCAGACCTGGAAGATTATCCTGGCATGTTTGTAACGGGCACGGGTACCAGCGCTTTAAAAGCGGTTTTTGCAAGATATCCGTTAAAAGAAAAAAACCTGGAAGCGCTGTACTCACAGGCACAGGTAGCCGAAAGAGCCGACTATATTGCCCGTACAAAAGGCAACAGAACATTTCCATGGAGAGTGCTGATGATAGCCGAAGAAGATAAATCGCTACCATCTAACGATATAGTATATAGATTGGCTACTCCATCCAGGATACAGGATGTATCGTGGGTGCATCCTGGAAACATAACAGACGAATGGATCATCGATGTAAATCTTTTTAATGTTCCTTTTAAAACAGGGCGCAATACTGCTACTTATAAATATTACATTGATTTTGCAAAGCGGTTCGGTATTGATCGCATCATGATGGATGCCGGCTGGAGCGACAATAATGATCTGCTGAAAGTGGTGCCGGAAATTAATATGGACACATTGGTTGCTTATGCAAAAGAAAAGGGCGTGAAGATAGCGATGTGGACATTAGCGCTTACCCTAAACCGTCAGTTGGATACTGCGCTGGCACAATTCAATAAATGGGGGATCGATTTTATTATGACGGATTTTATTGATAGGGATGATCAGAAATCTGTAAACTTTCATCACCGCATTGCAAAAGCATGTGCCGATCATAAAATCATGATTATGTTTCATGGAACCTATCCCCCCAAAGGATTTAACCGAACCTACCCTAATGCGGTAACCAGGGAAGCCGTACTAGGTTCCGAATACAACATCTGGAGTAACAAGGTTTCACCCCCGCATGATGTATTGCTGGCTTTTACCAGAATGCTGGCGGGCTCTATGGATTACGAGCCAGGCATATTAAATAACGCTACGCAAAAAGGAACAAGACCCGTGGAAGGCGTAGTAACAGCTCCGGGTACCCGCACACATCAGTTGGCAATGTTAGCGGTGTATGATAATCCCATGCAATTCTTTTCAGGTAATCCATCCGAAGGGTTACAGGAGCCAGCTTTTATGGAACTCTGGGGCAGTGTGCCTACCACCTGGGATCAAACGATTGTTACAGATGCAAAAGTGGGAGAATATATAGTTACCACACGTAATAAAGGAGATAACTGGTATATTGGCGCAATGACAGACTGGACACCAAGAGATATTGATATTACATTTGACTTTTTAAGTGATGGCAATTATAAAGCAACTATTTGCAGGGATGGTGTAAATGCAGATAAATATGCGGCAGATTATGAGATAGAAACAGTAACGGTTAAAAAGAATGAGAAGAGAAGTTTTCATTTGGCGCCAGGGGGAGGTTTGTTTATAAAACTGGAAAAGCAATGAGGCGCAAATGTGGTCGGTACCGAAGGTCAGACCCAGGTCGGTATCGAAGATCAGACCCAGGTCGGTACCGAAGATCAGACCCAGGTCGGTACCGAAGATCAGACCCAGGTCGGTACCGAAGATCAGACCCAGGTCGGTACCGAAGATTTGCTCAGGTCTGACACTACGCGTACCGACCTTATGCAAGCAATAATTTTGACTTAGATTATTACACTTATATGAATATAAAAGACAGGTTCAGCAACAAGATTGCCATAGTTACAGGTGGTGCGGATGGAATTGGAAAAGGAGTGGCAAGCCGTTTAGGAAAAGAAGGAGCAGTAGTTGCTCTTTTTGATATCAATGAAGAATTGCTTACTAAAACCGCGGCAGAGTTTGAAATGCATGACATTGAAGTGATGCCTTGTGTTGTAGATGTAAGCAATGAAACACAGGTTGCGGAAGCCTTCAGGAAAGTAGAACAAAAACATGGTGGCATAGACATAGTTATTAATGCGGCAGGTATAGTAGGTCCCACCAGTACCAAAATCACAGAATTTGAAACAAAGGATTTTGATAAGATCTATGAAGTGAACCTGAAAGGAAGTTTTCTTATAGCAAAATATGCCTTGACTGCAATGAAGAAAAAAGGCACCGGTCGCATTTTATTAATAGCATCTATTGCTGGCAAAGAAGGCAACCCCGGAATGGTGGGCTACTCTGCTACAAAGGCAGCGGTAATTGGATTGGCAAAAGGTGTTGCAAAAGAATTTGCAGATACCGGCATTACCGTAAATGCACTTGCGCCGGCTGTTATAAAAACAGCAATGAATGATAATACATCGCAGGAGCAGTTGGCATACATGACAGCAAAGATACCGATGCAACGCCTTGGCACTATTGATGAAGTAGCTGCTATGTGCTGCTATATAGTATCTGATGAAAATAGTTTCTCTACAGGATTTACCTATGATATTTCCGGTGGACGGGCAACTTATTAAACAAAACAATAGCAGAAATACTGAGCATTTAAACAATCGTACATGAAGCATCAATGGAAACCGCTGCTGTTAGTATCTTATATTTTTTTATTTACCGGTTCCATTATCTGCATGAATGATGTGCTGCTGCCATCGCTCAAAGATTTTTTTCATCTCTCTTATGTACAGGCTTCTTTTGTGCAACAATCTTTTTACCTGGTATATCTAATATTTCCTATACCGATTGCCTACTATATATCAAAGTACGGCTATAAAATAAGTTTGGTAACAGCGCTGATAATATGCAGTATCGGTGCTTCATTTTTTGTTCCGGCATATTATGCATCGTCTTACCCGCTGGCGCTTATAGCTATATTCATTATTTCTATTGGTGTTACGTTAATTAATGTTGCTGCCAATCCACTTGCAGCATTACTAGGCGATCCATCCGGCTCTCACATGCGGGTTAATTTTGTGCAATTGTTCAGCAGGATCGGTTATTCTTTAACGCCACTGTTAGCAACAAGACTTATATACAGCAACAACGGCAGCATACAATTTCATATTCCATATGCTATATTAGGCATCGGTACTTTTATTTTTGCGTTGTTCATTTTATTTTCTGCTATACCCGCATTAAAGCCTGAAGCCATCAAAGGTTTTTCATTTTTTTCTATTGTAAAAGAATCCCGGAAATATCCCCAACTTTTCTGGGGTGCCATTACTATGTTTTTTTATATGGGCGCCGAATCTTGTACGGCCGGTTTCTTTATCAGTTACCTGCGCGATGTGAGTGGATTTAGTGCAGATGAAGCTGCGAAATTTCTTACTTATTATTATATAGCGTCTACCATTGTTTGCATTATTGGTATTTATTTACTGCAATATATTTCGCCAGGAAAACTAGTAGCGTGGTTTGGTGCAGGCATGATCGCCATGTACTTGTTAGCCATCCTAACAACATCATCATGGAATGCATGGTATCTCATTGGTATGGGTGGTTTCATATCTATTGTTTTTCCTTCTATATTCAGTTTGAGTATTGAAGGCGTTGGGAGCTTTACTGAAAAAGGTTCTGCATTGGTAAACATTTCAATTGTTGGTGGTGCTGTTTTTCCTCCATTGCAAGGATTGCTTGCAGATTGGAAAGGCGTGCAGATTTCTTACATTGTTCCTTGCTTGTGTTTTGTATTGATTGTACTGTATGGCATTTTCTGTCATCGTTATACTATCATGCAAAAGAAACATTCATAAAAACGCACCTTCGTGCTTAAACAGAAAAGCTGTTGCAAAAGCATAAATATGCGCTGAATAAGTGTACATTTTTAGCCCATAATAACTTATATTTGGTAAGCTTGATTTTACTGAACGATTTTCTTCCCTATAATATCCAGCAATAGCACATTGACCTTAAAGCGATAAATATACCTCAGTGCTTCCCTGGATAACAGTATTTCTCTTTTCTACTCATTGAACTTTTGCTCGTCCATTCGCTGCAAAAATTGGCGATTGCCTTGCCTGCATATTTTTTATCAGTACATGCTGATGATTCTTTAACACTTAAACATTACCGTTATGATTGAAGTACAATCTGCTACTGCTGTAAGGCATCCGCTTGAACCACTTACCGCTGATGAGATCAAAATTGTTGTTGACACATTGCGCGGTCAAAAAAACCTTGGCAAGAGTATCCGGTTTATTTCAGTAAGCCTGAAAGAGCCG
Source organism: Agriterribacter sp. (assembly GCA_047600465.1). GTDB lineage: Bacteria > Bacteroidota > Bacteroidia > Chitinophagales > Chitinophagaceae > Agriterribacter. The sequence continues at coordinate 191,787 of JASGKU010000001.1, read as the reverse complement.
GCAAAAGAAATAGTATACAACTATCATTCTTATGGTACTATATCAAGAGAAGCATTTGTAGTACTGTTTGACAATGATAAAAATGAATGCTATGAAACAACGGTGTCTATTGATAAGGGAATGGTTATTTCGTGGAAACATATCCCGGGAGTACAACCCACCATGTCGTCGGATGAACAGATTGAATGCGAACAGGCTGTACTGGCAAGCCCTGCGTTTAAAGCAGCGCTTGAACAATATGGTATTACCGATATGAGCCTGGTAATGGTAGATATCTGGTCTGCGGGATATTATGGAAGCGAAGAAGAAAAGAATCTGCGTTTGGCCAGACCATTATGCTTTGTAAGGAGTGAGCCTGGAGATAACGGTTATGCAAGACCGATAGAAGGAGTACGTCCTGTTGTTAATCTCAATACAATGGAAGTTATCAGAGTAGAAGATTATGGGTATACTCCCCTTCCTCCCAATGCAGGTAATTACGCCGCAAGCCTCATAAAGAATATGAGAACTGATATAAAACCAATTGACATTATTCAACCCGAAGGTCCTTCGTTTACTGTTAATGGATATGAAGTAAGCTGGCAAAAATGGAATTTTGTTATCGGCTTTAATCCACGTGAAGGATTAACACTTCATACGCTCAATTATAATGATAACGGTGAAAAACGTTCTGTTCTATACAGGGTATCACTCTCGGAAATGGTAGTTCCCTATGGCGACCCTACTGATACGCAAAAAAGAAAAAATGCATTTGACAGCGGAGAATATGGAATGGGAACCTGCGCGAACAGCCTGGAACTTGGTTGTGATTGCCTTGGCTACATTAAATATTTTGATGCGAACATGACGGATAGCAAAGGAAACCTGTTAACGATTAAAAATGCCATCTGCATGCATGAAGAAGATTATGGCATTTTATGGAAACACACAGATCGCAGATTGGGAAAACCTGAAGTGAGAAGATCAAGAAGACTGGTGATTTCTTCTGTATCAACTGTTGAAAATTATGAATATGGATTTTTTTGGTATCTGTACCAGGATGGCAACATACAACTGGAAGTTAAACTAACAGGCATTCTTTCGTTAGGTGCATATATGCCTGGTGTAAAACCTAAATATGGCAATATGGTTGCACCACAATTGTATGCGCCAAACCATCAGCACTTTTTTAATGTAAGATGTGATTTTGATCTTAATGGCCAGAATAATGCAGTATACGAAGTTGATATTGTGCCGGAAGAAATTGATGATAATAATCCTTATCAGAACGCTTTCTATGCAAAGTCAACATTACTGGAAAATGAAAAGCAGGCAAGATCTAATCTCAATCTCGATACTTCGCGTTACTGGAAAATTGTAAATCACAATAGAAAAAATCATGTAGGCGAATCTGTTGCTTATAAGTTTATGGGCGGCGATAATTGCAAACCTTTTGCATCACCTAATGCATACTGGAGAAAAAGAGCAGGCTTCGTTGAGAACCATGTGTGGGTTACACCTTACAATGAAGAAGAAATGTTTGGCGCAGGCAACTATCCCAATCAAAGCCAGGGAGGTGATGGATTGATAAAATGGACTGCCCAAAACAGAACAGTAAAGGACACCGATATAGTATTATGGTATACCATGGGGCATACCCATATCCCCCGCCCGGAAGATTACCCCGTAATGCCCACAGCATACATAGGCTTTCTATTAAAGCCGTTGGGATTTTTCAATGAGAACCCCGCCAACGATGTGCCACCTTCGCCATCCAAGGCCGCGGCATCAAATGGAAAAAGTTGTTGTCATTAAAAATGGATACACTATGTACAAAAAAGTTTCTCTCATCGCTTCTGCAGCATTATGGGTTTTACTTCCCAAATGCAGCGCATGCCTGATGGCTTACATGGGAATCTTCAGTGCATTGGGGCTTGGTAAGTTGATCAATCAATCGTATACATTGCCCGTTATTCAATTATTGCTGGCACTTAACCTGGTTGCTTCACTATACCTGGCTATCAAAAAAAAGCAATATTTTTTTGCAGCATTAAGCCTTGCATGCGCATTGATATTTATTCTCAACAAAATTTACCTGGAATCAATGACAGTCAACATTGTCACCGGCATAGTACTGGTTACGGCTGCACTATGGGTAAGGCTTCCGGGCATCCGCAAAAAAGAATGCCTTTTTAATACACCTACAAAAGCTTCCTGCTGAGTATAACAGCAACTAATGTTCGCCGGAAACACAATAGCGAACATTAGTTTTATTACCTTTCTCACTTCACAACTCCGCAAAATGGCATGCCTTAAAAAAGCATATATAAATGCTGAATAAGAATATATTTTTGAAACAGAAATAATAGATTTTTGATTGCTGTGGTTTATGTAAAATTGTATTCTTAATATTAATAGCAGTTTTAATAAACCATCTTCGCCAAGGCGCGTGTCTCACGTGCCTTGAAAGTCGCATAATGGGAATAGGCAAAAAACAGTTAATTCCATTGGCAGAAACTTTCGGCTAATCAAAAGGCTCGTGAGACATGAGCCTTGGCGGCGGTAGAATAGTGGATTGGGGGGTGAGGTGGCTTGGGTACAATTGTATTCTTAATATTAACAGCAGTTTTAACAAGCGGTTCATGAAAGTGTCTACTGACAGTATAAACGGCATAACGATATTGATTGCGGAAAATGATTATCTCAAATGCATTATTGTTCCTGCATTGGGAGGAAAATTGTTGAGTGTATATAATAAGGAATTGCAGAAAGAATTTTTATGGACCAACCAACATTTACCACTGGTGGTTAATGAACCCGGCGCTGAATATGATCCGAATTTTTTGGGTGGCATTGATGAGCTTATACCCAATGATATACCTGAGAATATTGATGGCATTGATTATCCAGATCATGGTGAGTTATGGACTACTCCACTTGATTATGTTATTAAGGATAACACTATTATACTTTCAGGTGTTCTGCCACTTAGTCAATTGTATTATTCTAAAACGATAAAGCTTGATATTGCATCTCCAACCATTCATCTTGCATATACCATCCGTAATCAATCTGCATCGATTAAACATTTTTTATGGAAATTGCATGCGGCACTGGCAATAGAAAAAAATGATACATTGATCACAAGCGCTTCAAAAGCGAAAGTGGTAGATGCCGCATACTCCCGCTTTTCTGATACCAATGAATTTGGATGGCCGACAATAGAACAAACAAATGCATCCATCGTACCAGAGAAAAACAATTCGATGGACTTTTTTTTCCTGTACGATACACCAGTAGCAGAAATGGCAATGCGGAGTAGTAATGATCACCATGAATTCAGGTACACTTATGATAAAAACATATTCCCGTACCAATGGTATTTCGCATCGTATGGCGGATTTTTAGATCACTATACAGCAATATTAGAACCCAGTACTGCAATGCCGTTGAGTGTGAACGATGCAAAAGCACTCAATCAATGCAGCGTGTTACAACCAAATGAAGAGGTGCGCACCACAGTACAGATTTATGCAGGTATTAATCAAACAGTCATGCCATCATGAAAAGGAAAAAAATACTTATTACCGGAGCCGCATCAGGTATTGGAAAGGCTGCAGCCATCCGTTTCGCAACAGAAGGATATGATGTTTGCTTAAACGATATACAAGCCGGTAAATTAAATGCTTTTATTAAAGAACTTCCTCAGGGCGATCACTTGATTGTTGAAGGTAGTTATGCAGATACAACTGTTATTGAGAAAGCAGAGAGCCTGATAAAAGAAAAATGGGGTAGGTTAGATGCGTTGGTAAACTGTGCCGGTCTGTTTGAAAAAACAAATCCCGTTGAAATGAATATAGAGCAATGGCGTAAGGTGTTTGACATTATGGTTAACGGGTGTGTATTGATCTCAAAGCTCGCAGTACAGTTTATGAATGATGGAGGAAGAATTATTCATATATCGTCTATCCATGGCACAAGAGCTGAAAAATATGCAAGCGCATATTCTATGGCAAAATCTGCTATCAATCAATATTGCAGATCGATGGCTATTGAATTAGCGCACAGAAATATTCTCGTGAATGCCATAGCGCCGGGCTTTGTAGATACTGCTATGTCTGTGGTAGATGGTCAGAATGAATTGGAGGGACAATGGTTTAAAGATAATTATGTAAATGGACATCATCTTCCTTTGCAACGTGCAGCAAAACCAGAAGAAATTGCCGGTGTTGCCTTTTTTCTTTCTGGCAAAGATGCTTCTTATATAACAGGACAGGTAATTGTTGTAGATGGTGGACTCACCATCACTTTTTAATACAGTATTATGAAAATTGAATCGGTTGATTTTTTTTATTTGAGCATGCCGGAAGTGTTGGATATTGGCGATGGGAGCCAGGATGCTTTATTAGTGCGTATAAGAGCAGGAGGAATAGAAGGATGGGGCGAATGTGAAGCTTCACCACTGACCAGCATCGCAAGTTATTATACCCCTATGTCGCACAGTGCATGTAAGCCTGTTCAATATTCACTGGAAGGAAAAGATATAAATGACGTTTCAGATATTCAGCGCATAGCCGACAATGTACATGATCACTCGCTTGACTTGTTGCAAGCAGACCATACCTTGTCAGGTATCGATATAGCACTATGGGATTTGCTCGGAAAAAAATTACAGGCGCCTGTATACGAACTGCTCGGTTATAAAAAAGTATTTCCTAAACTCCCTTATGCATCACAGCTATTTGGCGATACTGCGGAGGAAACGTATATGAAGGCAGTTAATACAAAGGCAGCGGGATTCAAAGCTGTAAAATTTGGATGGGGCCCTTTTGGAAAAAAGGATATAAAAGATGATGTGGCGCAATTGCATGCAGCGAGAGAAGGCATGGGTGCAGATGCTTACCTGATGATTGATGCAGGTACGGTTTGGCGTGAGGATGTTGCAGCAGCAGATAAAAGATCAGCCACACTGGAGGAAGTAAATGCTTATTGGCTGGAAGAACCATTTATCAATGGTGGCTTGAACGCGTATAAATCTTTGTCGCAGGTTTCAGGGGTAAAGCTGGCGGGGGGTGAAGGTTGTAACAATTTTGTACAGGCACAGGCCATGGCAGAACATGCAGGTATTGCATTCATACAAATTGATGCCGGCAGAATAGGTGGTATTTCGGTTTCAAAACGGGTAGCTGATCTTGCGCAGGCAAAAGGCATTACCTATGTGAACCATACGTTCACTTCTCATCTTGCTTTAAGCGCATCGCTGCAACCTTATGCAGGTATTGAATCAGCAATCATTAGTGAATACCCGGTAGAATTAAAATCATTGGCACAGGAAATAGCTGTTGAAAAAATACTGCGTGATGATAACGGGTATATTCACACGCCGGCAAAACCGGGACTTGGTATAACCGTAAACACTACTGCCCTACAAAAGTATTTGGTAGATGTAGAAATCAAAGTGAAAGGAAAAGTGATTTATCAAACACCTCAATTCTGAACCACAAGGGCACGGAGACACAAAGGTTCACGAAGAAGTTTTTTGTTTGTAGTTTATCGTTTTTTGAAAGCTTTATCGCGAGAAACCACAAACAATAAACTATAAACGTTTTTACGCTCTCGCCTTTAAAAACCTGCGCCTGTATTCTTTTGGTATCACGCCTGTTATTCTTCTGAAGTGTTTATAAAAATTAGAAAGATTTTCAAAGCCGCTATCAAAGCAAACCTGTGCAATGCTATGATCATCCTGCATCAGTAATTTACATGCATGGCTGATCCGCACTTCTGTTACATAATCAGAAAATGTTTTGCGGGTATGATGCTTAAAATACCGGGAAAAAGAAGCAGCGCTCATGTGCAACATCTCCGCTACTTCATGTACATATATTTCACGATGAAAATTGTGCATGATGTATTCAAAAATAAGATTGATGCGGCTGGCATCTTTTGGGTTAGTTATATCATGATACTTACTTACCTCATATTCCGCAGATAATAACTGGCTTACTTCTGTGCTTTCAGATAATTTTACCAAAATATCCAGCAAACTCACCAGGCGCTGTGGAGCACTTTCAGTCTGCATCTGGTGAAGCCTGTTAATAGTATATGCCTTAATATTTCCCTGTATCTCCAATGCGAATTTTGAAGTATCTAATAATTTACGCACCAGTTTCATTTCAGGAATATCAAAAAAATTCCTGCCTATAAAATCCTTTGTAAAATGAATGAATGTGGAACTTGCTTCCAGCTTACCGTTCTTTTTATAATACTCTTCATTATTTCTGAAAAAATGAGGAATCCGGGGACCGATCAATAATAATTCTCCTTCTTCAAAACCGCTCACTTTATCGCCAATAAATTTGGTGCCCTTACTTTTATCAATAGCTACCAGTTCATATTCTTCATGAAAATGCCAGGGCTTATCAAAATAATCACAGTGCCAGTTATTGTACAGGAAGGAGGTATCACGCACCAGCGGCAGTTTATGCAATTCCGGCCTCATATCGCAGCAGTATTATAGATAATTAAACTATCAATTTACTCTATTTTTTTCAATTATCATCACATTAATCACTCAAATGCGGTATTGACATTTTCGATAATAATATAGATGTTTATGGAGATCATACTTTCTGATTCCGGTTTCTACTTTTGAAACACCCTTAACTAATCATCTTTTTCCCGATAGTTCCTCATTAAAAACTTTTTATGAAAACAATTCTATCTACCACAATTTTATTTGCCGTGTTTGCTTTGTCTTATCAGCATTTATCCGCACAGGCAAATACCGCACTGTCTAATCTTGTGAGCCCAACAGCAGTAAATCAATCGCTCACTCCTAACACTAACAACAACTTCAGTCTTGGCTCCGGCACCTATAACTGGAAATACCTTTATATGGGCACCGCTTATTATCTCAAAAATCTTCGAATCCTTCATGCTCCTGGCAATACCAATTTTTTTGCAGGACCGAGCGCGGGTAATGCAGGTACTACCGGTACCAATAATACCAGCCTGGGAGATAATACGCTCATATTTGTAAGCTCAGGAGGTTTTAATACCGCAGTAGGTTTTACAGCTTTGAGAGGTACTACTACAGGCAGCAGAAATACAGGGGTAGGTTATACAGCCTTATACAATAATACATCGGGTGGTTTTAACGTGGCTATAGGCGATCGCGCTTTATATGTAAACAGCACCGGAGGCATGAACGTTGTAAATGGCGCTACGGCTATGTTCTTTAATACCAGTGGTTCAGGTAACACCGCGTATGGGCATGCAACATTATACAACAATAAAACAGGCTATTCCAATGTTGCAGTTGGCACTTCTGCATTATACAGCAATGTTACCAGCGGCAATAATGTGGCTATCGGAGATTCAGCTTTACTGAAAAATACTGCATCCGCAGTGGTGGCAGTAGGCTCTAAAGCACTCATGAATAATACAACAGGCCCCTATAATATTGCTATAGGATACAGACCATTGTATTCAAATACTACCGGCGGTTACAATACAGCGTTAGGTGTAGATGCATTGGCTAATAACACCACCGGCAACTATAACATTGCAATGGGTTATCAGGCTATGCACGATAATACAGGAAATTATAATACTGCTTCCGGGGGATATGCCGCTAATAAAAATACTACCGGAAATTATAATACAAGTAATGGTTTTGCTGCTTTGTATCTTAATACCACCGGCAACTATAACACAGCCTCTGGCGACTATGCGCTTTACTCCAATGTTTCGGGCAATGGTAATACAGCATTAGGTTATTTTACAGATGTATACTTCGGCACGCTAACCAACGCAACTGTTATAGGATACAATGCAACAATACAATCGAGTAACCAGGTGATGCTGGGTAATTCTTCTGTTACATCAGTAAAGGCGGCGAGCAGTGTGGTTATTTATTCTGATGGACGCTACAAAAAACAGGTAAAAGAAAATGTGCCCGGGCTTGATTTTATAAAACAACTGCGCCCGGTAACTTATCACTATGATATTAAAGGAATGAATGAGCATGCAGGCGTTAAAGGCATCCGCGATAAAATTGCAGCCACACCGGGCAATGAGCGTGCAGATGTATCGCAGATGGAACAACTGGAAAATGCATCTATTGAAGCTAAAGAGAAAATACTATATACAGGGTTCATTGCGCAGGATGTGGAAGCTGCTGCACAAAAAATGAATTACGATTTCAATGGCGTTTACAAACCGCAAAATGAAAAAGATCTGTATGGATTGAGCTATGAGTCCTTTGTGGCGCCGGTGGTGAAAAGTATACAGGAGCTGAGTATCGAAAACGATAGTCTGAAAAATGAGATTTCCATATTGAAACAAAGTCTCGCTGAAATTCAGCAGATACTAAAAATAAAACCATCCGATCTTACACTCTCAGGTGCATCCGTTGCGCAGAACAGTCCCAATCCATTTAAAACGAACACAGCCATCAGCTATAGTATTCCACAAACCGTAAGCTCTGCACAGCTGGTAATTTATGATGCTGCAGGAAAACCGCTCAAACAATTCAATATAGCTGCGCCCGGCAGGGGAACGCTAAACATAGATGCAGCTACTCTCCCATCAGGTACTTATCATTATTCTTTATTTGCAGATGGGAAAATGATAGACACCAAAAAAATGGTATTGGTGAAATAGTTTTACATATTTATTGAGACGATAGCTGTAAAAGTTTCACGTCTATCGTCTCTCTTTTCACTCTAAAAGAACATCAATTGATTAATTCAAAGCTGCTCGAATAATCATTTACAGGCGCTTTGGGTTCAATGCGCAACCAGTTACCTTCTTTGCGGTAATAATATTTCGCGGTAAGATTATTAGAAAGCTCTTGCTTCGTGGCATCGCGGTTCACAGGCGTAGTTCCCCATCCATTATAATGCGCCCAGCCTGCATAAAATACAAATGACCCCTCTGTTGCGTCTGATCCATCATCAAAAGCAATGGTGCCAATGGCTTTTGTTGCCGACTGTAAATACTGCGATTGTCCGGCATAATAAAATTCAGCATGTTTTCCATCGGCGGTTATTTTAAAAAATTTTCCACTCTTCCAGGCATTGCCTACATATTCACCGGTGTATACATCAACCAACTGTGTCATGGAAACAAAACCGCTCGACCAGTTTCCCTGCAACCCTTCCGGTGCTGCGGTAGAAGGTGTATTATAATCATTGGATAATGGATCATCCTTTTTGCAACCAACGCCGGCAAAAAGCAAAACGGCGATACATGAGGTAGTGATAATTGATTTCATACATTTATTTTTTTGCAAACCTATCATCACCGGTATCTGTAAGAAACCTGTTTGTGATTGAATTGCATTTTTTAAATGATGAACCAGCTTTATTTGTTGAAGATACGTTTTGTTTAAGCAGAAGGAATAAAGCAACTTTTAGTGAAGATGGTCTGTATTAAGTCTTTGAGAATATTTATACATCTTTGTCAAGCAGATCCTGCCTGTTTTGCAAATCCCACCAGAATCCTTTTATGGCTCGTGCTACATCACGCTTTATATCAGATAGCCATAGATCGAAAAGAAACGGGTTCTCCCTGTCTTCAGTTTCATTTTCAGGGAACCCGCGTTCTAAAATTTGATCAATATCACTAATGTATCTTGCAATTTGGGTTAGTTTAACCATCTCTTCGCCCAATATATCTCTCATTAATACCTGCAAATCTTTGATTTGATTTTTAGTTGTAAGTGTAAATGCATTTATGCTTTCAAATTGATGGCTTGACTGCAATGCCTTATGTAGTTCCTTTAGCTTTTCCAATTTTGTCATAAAATATATTCGTTTTCGATTTTGTTCAGGGAGTATTAATAATTTTCCATGTAATACTTCTATTGAGCAACATATGTTTTTCTCTCTGATAAACGAATGTATTCCCTTCCATTGAAAACACCAACACTGTAGACTTGTACGAGTAAAGAATATATACGGTGTAGATCATAATAACACAAAAGGCTCCAGAGGAACCTTTGTAGCGAGGATGGTACTTGAACTTTTGATATTTCAGCTTAAACATGTTTATCAATTATTTACATAAATAATTGGTAATAAATGTAAAATGCTTCTCATGGGCGATCTTCCGCCAGTTGTATAATTTTGAATACCAATGATCAGTTACAGTCCGAAACTGACTGCTCGATAAGAAAATAAATTAGTAAATTCAAGATCTGTTTCAACTTCGGCTGACCCGCTGGGCTGAAGGGATCACAAAATACCAGCACAGCAGAAAACCCTACTATTTTGTGTAACTCTATTTTGACACGTTTCATTTTACAGAGCGACAGCTAAAATTCAAAAACCTCACAACCCTGCGCATAAGTAACGCGTGCTACCTGTAATAAAAACGAACACATTTGTATCAAAAACGCACAAACATAAAACAGTTAGCAGTACTATTCAGTTCAATATCAAGCAAAAAAATAACGGCATTCGTTTAGTGAATATCTAAATAAGCATCTAATTATGTTCAGAAACTATTTCAAAACTGCATTCAGAAATATCGCCCGCAACAATGTTTATTCCTTCATCAACATTGCAGGATTGAGTATAGGTTTAGCCTGCGCCATGCTGATCATGTTGTATGTAAAAGATGAAGTGAGCTTTGACAGGTTTCATAAAAATGTAAACAACATTTACCGCATTGCGTCAAAAAGCAGCTTTCAGGGTCTGGAGCGCAAATCCGGTTTTACAGGCTTGTTGCAGGGCCCCCGTTTCACACAACATGTTCCCGGCATAAAATCTTTTGTGCGTGTAAGCGGCGGCTCTGAAGATATAAAGAAAGGAACCGAAATTCAGGCACAGGATGTATTGCGTGTCGATTCGAGTTTCTTTTCTGTATTTACATTTCCTTTATTGTCAGGCAACCCTAAAACCTGTTTAACAGATCCGCATTCTATTGTACTGAATGAGGATGCGGCAAAAAAACAATTCGGTACAACAGATGCTGTTGGTAAAATTATAATGATCAAAGAAGACAACGCATTTATTCCGTATAAAGTAACGGCTGTAGCTAAACGTTGCCCACAAAATTCTTCTATACAATTTAATACGCTGATACCTTTAAACGTATCTGATGTCGATGCAGGGAACAACCGTAACTGGTACAGCTTCTCCCTGAACACATATGTTCTGCTGGATGATAAAGCAAACCTGCAAACCATAGAAAAACAAATGCAAAATTTTTATATAGCAGATGCAAAACAAACTTTTGATGCCCTGATGAAACAATTTGGCGGTGGCGCTGGTACTACCATGGGTACTTATTTCTTGCAGCCGTATCTTAATATACATCTGAACACAGAATTGTCTGAAGGTTTGAATAATGCCGGCAATCCTATGTATTCATATGTACTTTCCGGCATTGCGTTATTTGTATTGCTGATTGCCTGCATCAATTTTGTAAACCTTACGGTTGCCCGTTCCCTTAAACGTGCCAAGGAAATAGGCATACGCAAGGCAGTTGGCGGGGACAGGAAGCAATTGATTATGCAGTTTCTTGGTGAATCATTTTTCTTATGCACTATTGCGTTTGTATTTGCAACTGCACTGGTGCAATTATCCTTGCCTTTGTTTAATAATCTTTCCAATAAAATATTGTCCTTTTCATATTTGTTCGATGCAAAATTAGTTATAGGATATATTGCATTGTATGTTATTACAGGCTTGCTTGCAGGTTTCTATCCTGCATTGGTTTTATCACGTTATAGTCCGGTACAGACATTATACAGCCGCTTTCAGATAGCAGGGAAAAATTATTTACAAAAATCGTTGGTGATTTTGCAGTTTATGTTGGCATCTTTTTTAATAATTGCCACATTTACCATTTATGCACAGTTTAATTTTCTCACCAAAACAAATTTGGGTTACGATGATAACAATCTTGTTTTAATAAATGTAAGCGAAACAAAGCATTCAGATGCCTCCACATTTAAAAATGAATTGATGAAGAACCCGGATATAATTAGTGTAAGTGCAAAAAACAATGGCATTTCGCGAACGGGAGCAAGGAATGCTGTTGATAGCGGCATAATGTTTCAATATGAAACAATTGATGAAAATTATTTGCCTATGTTGAAAATTCCTTTAGTTTCCGGGAGAAATTTTTTACCTCTATTTCCATCTGATCCTGCACAATCCGTTATAGTAAATGAGAGTTTTGTAAAAGCAGCAAACTGGAAAAACCCGATTGGGGAAACAGTAAATTTTTTTTATAACAATAATGAAAAATACCATGTAATCGGCGTAGTAAAAGATTACCACTTTACATCGTTAAATGAAAAAATAATACCTCAGTTGTTTACGATGAAGAATGACAATCTGTACGGAATGTATTACATCAAAATAAAACCTAATTCAGAAAGTGAAAGTTTAAAATGGATACATAAAACATTTCGGCAATTTTATCCATTAGACCCATATTCTTATGTGATTAAAAATGATGAAAACAGAAGGCAATATGCTGAGGTTGAAAAATGGAAACAGATTATTTTATTCAGTGCGATAATTACAATATTTATTTCCTGCATTGGTTTATTTGGATTGTCTGTTTTATCAGCAGAAAGAAGAACAAAAGAAATCGGCATACGCAAAGTGCTTGGCGCATCGGTGCAAAGTATTGTAACAACACTTTTAACTGATTTTATAAAGTTGGTTGTTATCGCATTCATAATTGCAACGCCCTTGGTATATGTCGCGGCAAATAAATGGTTGCGAAGCTATCCATACCGCATTGAGATGAGTTGGTGGTTGTTTGCTTCCGCAGGCATACTGGTGATGCTGATTGCACTGTTTACTATAAGCTTTCAATCTGTCAAAGCGGCTGTAGCGAATCCAGTGAAGAGTTTGAAAACGGAGTAAAATTCAGCGAAGCTATCATTCTGCAGGGAAATGGTAGTAACCTGCAAGATGCTAACGCGATTAAAGGCAAGGCAAACCGTAAACTTATCACTCAAAAAATGATTTTGGGGTTAGTAGATGCAACAAAAAAGGACAATCCTGATATGAGAAAGGACAGGACGCAAGGAAGATTTTTACTAATGTATCGGCTTTAATTGAAGTAGTAAAGTATGGGAGTAAAGTTTTTATGAGCCGGATGTAACAATAAAAATGTCAACCACGTTTTCATTCATTTGCAAAGTAAAATGAATAAAAAAGTAAACAGGTCCAATTAGCCCCACATATAGCCCCACAACTACATTTAAAAAGACCTAAATCATTCATAATAAATGAGTTTAAGTCTTTTATATGTAGCGAGGATGGGAATTGAACCCATCTCCGCCGCGGCGGATAAGAATCATGCGCTCTAATCAACTTTTACTTAATGTTCAAGTGATTTAATAAAATCTCCTCCTGCACCAGATTTCAACCATCTTTCATAAGCCATCGCTTCATTTTTATTTTCAAATTCTTTCGTAAAAATCAATTTCCATGGACGATACTTAGCTGTCCAGTCTTTGCCATATTCATTATGAGAGCGTAACCGTTCTGCTAAATTGGAGGTATAACCTGTGTAATGTTTATTATGCAAGTGTGAGTAAAGAATATATACGGTGTAGATCATAATCAAAAAAAGGCTCCAAAGGAACCTTTTGTAGCGAGGATGGGAATTGAACCCATCTCCGCCGCGGCGGATAAGAATCCTACGCTTCAACCAATTTATACTTAATGTTCAAGTGATTTAATAAAATCTCTCCCTGCACCAGATTTTAACCATTTCTCATAAGCCATGGCTTCATTTTTATTTTCAAACTCCTGTGTAAAAATCAATTTCCACGGACGATACTTTGCTGTCCAGTCTTTTCCATATTCATTATGAGAACGCAGCCGTTCTGTTAAATTGGAGGTATAACCTGTATAATGTTTGTTATGCAAGTATGAGTAAAGAATGTATACGGTGTAGATCATAATCACAAAAAAAGGCTCCAATGGAACCTTTTGTAGCGAGGATGGGAATTGAACCCATCACCTCAGGGTTATGAATCCTGCGCTCTAACCAACTGAGCTACCTCGCCAAACTTATCTTTTTTGAACCCATCTCCACCAGTGGCGGATATGAATCCTGCGCTCTAACCCTGCCTACCGACAGGCAGGCAACTGAGCTACCTCGCCAAATTCAATTTCAAAGCTTTTTTTATGCAGCCCTTATTTTCGGGCAGCAAAAATAGGGGTTTTATTGTAATCCGCGAAGAGTTTTGGGAGATACCTGTATATAAAGGGCTGAAGCCGTTTAATTCATTAAATTACAAAAGCTATAAGCTTCCTGCTGACCTTTTGCAATATACACGTATTTCTACTCCCATTTGTAACCATCGCTGCCTATAGATTGATATCATCTATTTTGAAAACGCTTATTTTGTCTTAACCTGTTGAAATTATGCGGAACCTATTTGCAAAGCAGATTCACAAAACTTTACGCTCATCGATATATATTCTTACCGGGCTGGCATTCTTTTTTGGATGCCATACTGCTTCGGATGATCATCCCCGTTATTTTGATAGTTTGTTCAAAGCAGCAGATACCAGTTCCCCTTCAGGACTACAAAAAATACATACAGCGCTCGATGAGGCTATAACAAATTATCCAACCGGCGATGGAGATAAAGCAAAATATTACCAGTTAAAAGCAGCCTATCATTTTAATAACAGGGATTTTGAAAAATCCATTGCTGCTGATGATAGCGTAATTGCCATTGCAGCAAAAAGAAAAGAGGAAGAAAGATTTGGCTTTTTTTACATCAGTGCGTTGGCACATAAGGGAGACAATTACGCGGCAATGCGGCGATTTGATGAAGCTTTGAATGCCTACACACGAGCTAAACTGAATTCAAAAAATTATTATGCAGATTCCTGCGCAATAGCTATTTACAATAGCCGCATAGCAAATATCCTGTACGCAGTGGGTAGGTTTCAGGAGGCGGCTGAATATTTCAAGCAGTCGTTTGAAATGTATCAACCTTGCTCGGCTGATCGCTTTGATCATGTAGCGCAGATGCAGGTTAATATCGATAATACCGGCTTGGCATATTTTGAAGCCGGTAAGCTGGATAGCGCTGAATATTATTATAAGAAGGCGGATACATTTATACTCAATAATTGGAAAAGATTTCCGGAGAAAATTTCTTATTTACAATTGGCGCGTGGCGTAATAGAGGGTAACATTGGGCAGGTTAGAGAAAAGCAGGGAAAATACAATGAAGCTATTCCTTTGCTTAAACAGAGTATATCAACTACACAGCAGGATGATCCATATTATGCAATAGCGCCCAGGATAGCGCTTGCTAGAATTTTTATAAAAAACGGGCAGCACAATGATGCAGAAGCTGTGATGAAAACACTTTTCAATGCTAGCCAATACATCGGACAAGGTTTAAACAGGCTTAACTGGTTGGAATTGCTGAAGGCATATTCAATTACAAATCATGATGCAATAATGGCAGAAAAGTATGGCGCTGAGTTTAAGGCCGCAAAAGATTCTATTGATGGTTTTGCACAGCAAACACAACGCCGTGATTTTGGACAGGAATTTGAGAACAGGTTACAGAAAGCAACTAATGAATTGTTGGTCAAAGAAAACCAGATCAAAACTTTTCAGTTAACCCTGGTTATTCTTTTATGCTTAATGGCAACAGGTATTGCTTTTTTTATCTGGTACAATTTAAGAAGAACTGCCCGGCATGTAAAACAACTCAAGGATCTGAATCAAAAAATTGCGGCGCAAAATAATGATCTCTTTAATATGTTCGGATCACTGGAGCAAAGCCACAATGAAAACACAATGGTGATGCGCATGGTAGCGCATGATCTCAAAAACCCAATTGGCGGTATTAACAGTCTTGTATTCAGGCTGCTCAAAAAAAATGATCAGCCCGCAGATATGCAGGAGGCACTTGAATTGATTTATACAACCTGTAAGAACTCTCTATCATTCATTAACGATCTGCTGAAAGATAAAAGGCCCGTTTAAAGAGATCCACAAAGAGATGTTCGACATGGAGACACTGCTACAATATTGTGTTGCCTTGTTAAAAGAAAAAGCAGATGAAAAAAATCAACAAATAAATCTACAGACAGAGCCATTGATCATTAATGCAAACAGGCAAAAAGTATGGCGCGTTATCAGCAACCTGGTGAACAATGCGATAAAGTTCAGCCCCCAAAATAGTGCTATTGATATTGCAATGGAACGAAGACCAGCAAGCGTTGTTATTTCCATTGAAGATGCAGGGATAGGTATTCCTGAAAATATAAAGGAACGGATGTTTACGAACGATATTGAAATTTCAAGACCAGGTACTTCAGGAGAAGAATCTCACGGGCTCGGACTGATTATCTCAAAAACAATTATGGAAGAACATAAAGGAAAAATATGGTTTGAAAGTTATGTAGGAAAAGGAACCATATTTTATGTTGAATTTCCTGTGACGAATAAAGTAGTAGTCGCATAATTACCTCGCAACCCTCTCTTACTGTTTGCTTAACGCACTCTTAGCATCATGGAAAATGTGAATGCTTAGTATCAGAATCTTATTTATGGACATATGTCCAGTATAACATTTTTCGCGTGAAGCAATTTTGTGTCATCAAACAAAAAAACAAAGTTGACATGAAACATTTACTTCTCTTTTCTCTACTATCCGCTTTCGCAGTTACAGGTTTTGCTCAAAGCAGGTTTTCCAAAAATGAAATCAGCTTTAATGCTTTCCGCAATCCATCTATAGGTTTAGAATACCGCTACCAGCATGTATCCGTTCACGGCGGTTATTATACTACTGCTTTTAAAGCAGGTGAGTATACCAATTTTATAAAAGCGGGACTTACTTATTGGTTTTTGCCTGTTGACAAGAAAAAAATCCCTTCTTCTTTTTATGCAGGCGCTTCTTTTTTAAGCGGACTTAACCGCGATTACAAACACAAAAGCGCAATGGGTGTAGAAGCCGGCTTTCGCTGGATGATATGGAAAGGTTTGAATGTAAGACTGGGCGCCATCGGTATTGCCGCAAAAGACAAATCTTTTAAAATAAACCCAACCCCAGGTATCAGTTATTCCTTCAGCTTTTAAACTTAATTTTTATGAAAATCGAAAAAATAATTGCAGCATTAATCATCACAGGTGCCATCGGTGTATTTATTCCTTATACCATACTTACCATCATTTTTGAATACCCCGTTATTTTAAGACAAGACACTGCAACTGTTCTTACCAAATTTCACGAAGGTGGCAACAGGCTGATCTTTACGTGGTTTGCATTTGCCGTAACAGGCCTCCCCTTATTACCCGCCTTTATACTGATAGGTAAAAAGCTGGAAACAAAATCGGCAAGGGTTCGCATAGCCACTACCGTTGGTATAATTGGATTGATTGTGCAGATGATTGGCTTACTGCGTTGGACCTTTGTAGTACCTGTATTGGCAAATACTTTTGTAACTGCAACTGATGAAGCAACGAAAGCAGCCGCGATTGTATCATTTAAAACAATACATCAGTTTGCAGGGGTTATATTGGGTGAACATCTTGGACAGCTTTTCACTATCGTATGGACCGTCTTACTTTCTTCCGCATTCAGAAAACTGTCATTGATGCCTGTATGGGTAAGTTGGTTGGGATACATCAGTTCAGCTATCTACTTTTTAGCCCAGGCTGAATTATTCGCCACCGTTATTCCTGGTTTCCCGGTATGGAGCCTGGCAGGGTTAATAGGTAGTACACTATGGTTGATATGGTTGGTTATAGTGGGTGTACGTTTTATAAAATTGCAGATTCAGTAACACATCGCATAACCGAAAACACTTACCATAGCTGGCAATAGTTGCCGGCTATCGGTGCAAATGGACTCATCGTATTTATATTGCTAATGGAAAGAAGTGAAGACATACTACAAAAAATGCAGGTGATTAGACAATCACCCGCTTACCAAAACATGAGAAAACATTTTTGTTGCTTTTCAGCAGCATCTTTTATCAGGCAAAACGCAAAGCTTCCGGTTGTGGATGTTGCGCTGATTTTGCATTATTGATCACATTTATTAATTGCAACAATATATCGTCGTTCCTGAAGTTGTACCTGAACTCACACTCTTTTATGTGCAGGTATAACATTTTTTTGTTCATACCTCTGAATTTATGCAGGCGTCCTTTTGTATGCGACCAAAAACCGTTGATTTCTGAAAGTGTTTGAGTAACATTCGCGGAATCTACGCCGGCATTTATCCAATACAATTGCCACTCACTGCAATCAGCAATGGCATGATAATCCTGGTAATTTTTTGTAAGATTAACACTACTACCATTCTTGCTGATACTTCTCAACCGGTTTATTAATTCTTCGTCTATTTCTTTTAACCAACCGGTTCCAATCTTTCCATTTTGAATGCGCAAACCATAATATCCCTGCGGTTGTTCAGTTGAAAATTCTATTTCTTCTTCAACAGTGCCGTTAGCGTTATTACCAGAGGATAAATGTTTATAATGATCATCGCAATAAGCAGCAATAGCACTGCGGATAAGTCTGAAATAATTATTGATAGTAACCCTGCTTACGCCGCTGATATCTGCAATTTGAGTAGCAGTAAGATCATCGCAAAAAAGTTGCAGAATTTCCCTGTATTTGCGTTCCGACAAATGCGCTCCTTTCAGTAGTTTATTTTTCATAAATAATTAGTTATACGAATGGCTTCGGAGTTAAAAATGGCAACAAATAACGGCAGAGAAAATATAAAATACACAAGCGGAAAAAGTAGCGGGTAAACGAAACGCACTAGATTATTTGCAGTACACAACAGTTTTAAGACTATTTACATACATCCCACATCCCCAGCAACTTTACCGCCTGTTAGACCTTAAGCTGTAGCTAAATGTTACAGTACACAAAGATTTAATCCGCTAAAAAGGAGCAATGGTTATTAAATGAGATGAATGAAAGAATCATGAATAGTATCGGCAAAGAATGTTTCAGGCAATCGAACACAACCTAACACCTGTTAGCAATACAATCAATAGAAGATTAGTGACGGATCTAAGATTTAAGGCATTTCACACAGATAGCCGGCGCTTAAAGCTGATGGCTGAATGCCGATAGCCGATAACTACTTTTTTATATACACTTCAATTATTCCGGGATTGGTATTCCTGGGTGCGAAAAATGAATCAACCTGTTTGTATTCTGATTTAAGCAGATCCCGGGTGCTGAAAGGATAGAAATTATTCAGATCGTCTAAATATTCAAACATAACGATATCGTAATAATGATCCCGGATGCGGCTTTCAAACATATCTCTTTCCCTGTTAAACATTCCAACGCCCAGGTGGTACCACAATGGATATCTCGGCCAGCCTCAAGTTTATAGGGTATTTCAGCTGCAAGAAAAGTAAGCTCAGACATGTTAAGTACCTTCAGATCTTTTTTGTTCTTTACAACATCCATATTCATTATCCGGTCAATCCCTTTCACCGTAGGTTCGGGCAATGTTAATTTTTTAAGTGTAGGCAGATTACTGGCAATCCATTTACCCTGCGATATAGAAAAGGTATCGCTGTGTATAACTGAATTATGCATGTTCACCACATTTTCGCCGGTAGCAGACTTTGCCATTTTACTATCACCTGAACTGATATTTAAAATGCGCTGCATATAGTTCCAGTATAAATTGCTCCACCAGAAAAAAACCGCAAACCCTAATACAGCGCCTATTTTGATACTATTGGTATTAAAAGAAAAGCGTTGTGCTATAAGGCTGAAAATAAATACGAATGCAAAACTGTGAAAAAATATATTGCTGTTATCAGGCGTATAACTGGTAACCTGGAATATAGCGGCAAAACACAAAATACCTAATGTAAGCAGCAGGAAAACCATACTCCGTTTATCTTTGATAAACTCCTTCCAATGTTGCAATTGTGGAAGAACCAATAATATAACTACGGCAAAATAAAACTTGAGCCATTGCGACCCACCAAAAAATTCGTTTGCAATATCACTGCCAGAAATTCTTGCGTTGTGCGGAGGTTGCCCATGATTAAACCAATAAGAAAATTCATAGCGTGAAAAAAACAGTATAGCCAACGCTATAAAGCCAACCGTGCTGCCCACATATACAAAAAGATCTTTCCATCGTTTTTGAAGCCATGCATTATATAACAGCAATGCTCCGCAAATTAAAAAGATCAATCCACCGCCATCCTGTTTTGTAAAAAAAGAAAAGAAAGTAAACAAGCCTCCAAGCAAACCCCATAATACCGCAAACTTCCTGTGTTCGCTCATTATCAGTTTTGTTACAAAAGCAAGTGCGATAAAAGCGTATACAATTACGGTATGGTTATACCATGGCCAAAAATTTAAAAATGAAAATGAAATACAGTATAAGAAAACACCTGCCAATCGTACGGCGGGCTGTACAGAAAGATTTTTTAAAATGGAACGGAAAGCCAACCCGGAAATGATATTGATAAAAACCTGCGCCTTTACCAACGAAACCATTTGCGCACCAAAGAGCTTAAAAAAGATAGTAGGAATTACCCAATACATGCCGCCAAGCGGTATTCCAAAATCACGAAACGGCAATTGCCCGTTGCTCATGCGATAGGCGCCCTCCCACGATAAAAAAATATTAACCCTGAAAGGCAGTGTAAAAAACATAGGTACAAGCGCAAATGCAACAATGATCGCAATCTCTAAAGCAGTCCAGATTTTTTTAGGGGTCATATTTTAATGTTATTTGTAAAAATATGCATTGAAGTATATATTTTATATGTTCTTTTAATGAAACATATGCGAATCTTATCTAAATCTTATCTTTAATCAATAAATACTAACCAAATACGAACAACGTTATTGGAACATGTATATTTGAATTTGATAATATTGCCGCATTAATTTTCAGTAAACAAACGTTGAATAAGCATAGTGATCTACTTAAAACTTTTACGACCTAAAGACTGGGCAAAGAATCTTTTTTTATATATCCCCCTTTTCTTTTCGGGTGAAATTTCTGATGTTTCCAAAATTGTACAGGGATTTTATGGATTTATTGCTTTTTGTTGTATCGCCAGCAGTATATACATCATCAATGATTACGGTGATATAGAAGACGACCGCAGGCATCCCGAAAAAAGAAACCGTCCACTTGCATCTGGTAAGGCATCACCCACTATCGCGCTTATTATATGTGCCTTATTGATACTTGGAGGATTTACGCTGGCGTATTTTTTAGGAACCCGCTTCTTAATATTAATCGGTATTTATTTCGCTATAAATGTGGGCTATTCCTTTGGTTTAAAAAATATTCCTATCCTGGATATCTTTATTATAGCCCTTGGATTTTCGTTGCGTATCCGCTCAGGAGGAGCTTTAGCAAAAGTAGACGTAACCGTATGGATGAACATCATGGTATTTCTGCTTGCTTTATTTATGGCTATTGGCAAAAGAAGAGATGACGTTTTGCTCAAACTTTCTTCTGGTATAGATATGCGCAAGGCCGTAAAAGGATATACGCTCGACTTTTTAAATACGATGCTGGCATTGGTCTCAGCCGTAATGATTGTAGCTTATTTTATGTATACGGTATCACCCAATGTAATTGCACGACATAATACAGAAAGGTTATACCTTACCGCGATTTTTGTAATGGCTGGTATTATGCGCTACCTGCAGATCATATATGTAAAAGTAGATTCAGGATCACCCACAAAAATTTTATACAAAGACAGGTTCATACAAATCTCTATCTTGTTGTGGATGATCAGTTTTTATTTTATTATTTATATAAAAAAGTTTCCTTTTCTTTCTTAAACCAACACGTGCATGGCAACGATCCTTATACTTGGTGCCACCTCCGATATGGGTGTGGCTATCGCCCGTAAATATGCTGAAAAGAAATACGATATTCAATTGGCCTGCAGAAATCCTGCTGATGTAGCCACATTGGTATCAGACCTGCAGATACGCTACCAGGTTAATTGCACGGCTTATGCCTTTGATGCCATGGATTTTTCATCACACCAATCGTTCTATACTTCTCTCCCATCTAAACCCGATATTGCCGTTTGTGTTTTTGGATATATGACCGATAATGATAAAGCAATTCATGACCTAAGCGAAACATTGAAAACCATTGGAACAAACTATACCGGTGCGGTTAGTATGCTCAATATTATAGGTAACGATTTTGCAGCAAGAAAAACGGGTGTAATAGCCGGCATCAGTTCCGTGGCTGGTGAAAGAGGAAGACAAAGCAACTACATATATGGAAGTGCAAAGGCTGGTTTTACTGCTTATCTTTCAGGATTGAGAAATAAGTTGTTTAAAGATGGCGTACATGTTGTGACTGTATTGCCAGGTTTTGTATACACCAAAATGACAGCCCAGCTTAATCTTCCCAAACTATTGACTGCACAGCCCGAAGACATAGCTCAATCGGTTTATACTGCGATTGAAAAAAAGAAGAACATCGTATATATAAAATGGTTCTGGAAATGGATCATGCTGATTATTAAAAGTATTCCTGAGTTTATTTTTAAAGGAAAAAATCTGTGAGTAAGAGCATCGCTTTTTTTGATTTTGATGGAACGATTACGTTCAAAGACACTTTACTTGAAATTATTAAATACCAACGTGGGTCTGCCGGATTATATGCCGGCATGTTGCAGCTATCACCGTGGATGGTAGCTATGAAATTAAAATTAATTTCCAATCAAACTGCTAAAGAAAAATTACTCGCTCATTTTTTTAAGAATACGCCGGTAGATGTTTTTCAGAAAAATTGTGATGATTTTGCCCAGGCGATGTTTCCTTCACTAATAAGACCAAAAGCATTAGAACAGATACAGGCATTTAAAGCTGCAGGTACCCGGGTGGTAATTGTTTCTGCTTCGCCGCAAAACTGGCTATCATTCTGGTGCAACATTAATGGGCTTGATTGCATTGGCACCATTCTGCAGAAAAAGAATAATTTAATTACTGGTAATATTGAAGGGTTGAATTGTTATGGTGAAGAAAAAGTAAGAAGAATAAAAGCGCAATACAATCTCGCCGACTATACTCAAATAAGCTGTTATGGCGATACCAACGGTGACAAACCTATGCTGGCGCTGGGTACTGAAGCATACTACAAACCTTTCAGAGACTAATTTATACAAATTTTTTTTCACCACATACAAGCATAGGGTCATAGAAAAGCATAGAGCGTGAGTTTC
Source organism: Agriterribacter sp. (assembly GCA_047600465.1). Classification (GTDB taxonomy): domain Bacteria; phylum Bacteroidota; class Bacteroidia; order Chitinophagales; family Chitinophagaceae; genus Agriterribacter. The sequence goes on along the minus strand of JASGKU010000001.1, from coordinate 168,589 downwards.
TTCTTCCTTATACCCTATACCTCACACCATACATCTATCTCACCATGATACTATGTGTTTAAAAAGAAAAAGGTGACAAGCTTTTTTGATCGCTTGCCACCTTGGCATTATAAACCTTCGTGATTAATTATTGTTTCACTATCCTGTAAGACATTCTATACTTATAATCGATTATTACTTCGATAAAGTAAACACCTCTTGAAAGATTTGAAAGATCCATCTTCTGGTTAAAGCTGATATCATCTTTAATTACTTCCTGGTGCTTTACTTTTTTACCAGTAACATCATATACATCCATCATTGTTCTTCCTTTTGCGGTATGTTTCATCTGGATGTTAACAACAGACTGTGTTGGGTTAGGGAATACTGACATTGAACCAGACAGATCAGGTCTTCCACCCGGATTGTTTACAACAATCTTTGTAGTGGTATTCGCCGTAAGCCCTTTATTATCTACTACCGTCAACTCAAATTCATATTCACCTTCTTCAAAATGCCTGATAGCTGTACTATTTCCGATAGGGTTTTCAATTACCACAGCAGATGGTCCTGATACCTGTCTCCATTGATAGCTTTCAATTTTTCCATTGTGTGAGTACGAACTGCTTCCGTCAATCACAAATTCAGATTGATCAATTGACACTGTTGAATCAGCTTCAATATAAGCAAAAGGCAACTCAGGTTGTGTATCTTCAGGAAGCACGGCAATCTGTACATCTGATGAATCAATTAATCCATTCGTATCCATAACCTTCAAGCGAAGTACATACGCACCAGCTTGAATAGATAATATACTTGGATTTACAGTAGTTGCATTTACAATGGAGATAGGGTTTGATCCTGACACCACGCTCCAACTATAAGTGCTTATGCTGCCTTCTCTCGCATATGACCTACTACCATCCAATTGTACTGCTGTAACCGGTATCTGAAGTATCTGGTCATCACCAGCGTCTGCAACAGGCGGTTTGTGCGGTTCAGGATTTACAGTTACAGATACGGTAGCAATAGATGAGTTACCATTGTTGTCTGTAACCTTTACCTGGAATTGATATATACCTGCAATCAATCCTGTAACATCTGCCGTTGCATCAGTAGGGTTAGTAATAATGCCGGTTGAAGGTCCTGCTATCTTTGTCCACACATAGCTCTTGATCTGCCCTGCTGGTGCGGTAGATTTTGTTGCATCAAGCACTACGCTATTAACAGGCAAGGTAATAGTTTGTGCTGTACCTGCATTGGCTACTGGTGGCAATGGCGCTGCTTTCACGGTAATAATTACTACTGCTGTTGCCGATACGCCCATGTCGTCTGTTACCTGCAGCTGGAACTGGTATACACCTTCTACTAAATCCGCTACATCAGTTACTGCATTGGTTGCACTGGCAATAGTGCCACCTGTTGGTCCTGAAAGTTTAGTCCATTCATAGCTTACGATGGTACCCGAAGCAGATGATGATTTGCTACCATCAAGTTTCACAGTATTCAACGGAAGCGTAATGGTTTGTGCATTTCCTGCATTGGCTACCGGTGGTGGCGGTGTAGCCTTCACCGTAACAGTTACTGTTGCAGTTGAGGTGGCTCCATTGTTATCAGTTACTTTCAATTCAAACTGGTACACACCTTCTGTAAGACCAGTTATAGATGTATTAGCTGATGATGCATTGTTAATTACACCGTCTGCTGGTCCTGACAATTTAGTCCAGGCATAGCTTACAATGCTGCCTGATGGTGCAGTTGATGCACTACCATCTACGCTCACACTATCTACAGGAAGTACAATAGTTTGCGCGCTGCCCGCATTGGCTACTGGTGGCAATGGCGCTGCTTTTACCGTAACAGTTATTGTTGCAGTTGATGTAGCTCCATTATTATCAGTTACTTTCAACTGGAACTTATATACACCTTCTACCAGGTCATTAGCGGAAGCATTTGCAGTTGAAGCATTTGCCAATATTCCGGCTGATGGACCTGATACTTTTGTCCATGCATAGCTGGTAATGGTGCCTGATGGTGCAGTTGATGCACTACCGTCGAGGCTTACACTATTGGTTGGCAAGGTAATGGTTTGATCTGCACCTGCATTGGCTACCGGTGGCAATGGCGCCGCTTTTACGGTTACTGTTACGGTATCAGTATCAGTAGCACCATTATTATCGGTAATAGTTAATTCAAATTGATATACTCCCTCTACCAGGCCATTCACTGTAGTATTTACATTAAATGCACTCGCTACTATTCCATCAACAGGACCGGATACTTTTTTCCACGCATAACTCATAATAGCACCTTGAGCATACGAATCACTACCATCCAGCGCAATGCTGCTCTTTGGTAAGATTACAGTTTGATCGGCACCTGCGTCTGCTACAGGTGGCAATGGTGCTGCTTGTACAGTTATAGTTACTGAACTGGTTGCACTGTTACCATTGTTATCAGTTACTTTCAATTCAAACACATATACACCTTCTACTAAATCATTTACTGCTGTTCCTGCTGATGATGCGTTTGCTATTGTGCCGTCTGCCGGACCTGATACTTTTGTCCATGCATAAGTGGTTATGGTACCTGATGGTGCCGTTGATTTGCTACCGTCAAGGTTTACATTATTGGTTGGTAATGTAATGGTTTGATTCGTTCCTGCATCTGCTACTGGTGCCAATGGTGCTGCCTTTACTGTTATAGTTACAGTGGCTGATGCACTGGCTCCATTATTATCGGTTACGGTTAATTCATATTGATATACTCCTTCTACCAATCCACCTGCTGAAGGATTTACTGTTGAAGCTCCGCTCAATGTTCCTGCTGATGGACCAGATACTTTTGTCCATGCATAGGTTGTAATGGTACCTGATGGTGCCGTTGATTTGCTACCGTCGAGGCTTACACTATTGGTTGGTAATGTTATTGTCTGATCTGTTCCTGCATCTGCAACCGGTGGTATCGGGCTTGCTTTTACTGTAACAGTTACTGTGGCTGTGGCTGTTGCGCCGTTGCTGTCTGTTACTTTCAGTTCAAACTGGTATACCCCTTCTGTAAGACCGCTTACTGCTGTACTTACATTTGAAGCTGAAGCTATTGTACCGTCTGAAGGACCGGATATTTTTGTCCATGCATAACTTACAATTGTACCTGAAGGTGCGGTTGATCCACTACCGTCGAGGGTTACACTATTAGCTGGTAAGGTAATGGTTTGTGCAATACCCGCATTTGCTACAGGTGGTAATGGCGCTGCTTTCACTGTAACAGTTACTGTTGCAGTTGAGGTGGCTCCATTATTATCAGTTACTTTCAACTCAAACTGGTATACACCTTCTACCAATCCATTCACTAAAGTACTTACGCTTGAAGCGCTAGCTATTGAATTACCTGCAGGTCCTGAAATGGTTGTCCAGGTATAAGATGTAATACTACCTGAAGGTGCGGTTGATCCGCTTCCGTCAAGGGTTACACTATTGGTTGGCAAGGTTATGGTTTGTGCACTACCTGCGTTGGCTACAGGCGGCAATGGCGCTGCTTTCACTGTAACAGTTATTGTTGCAGTTGATGTAGCTCCGTTATTATCGGTTACTTTTAACTGGAATTTATATACGCCTTCCACTAAATCAGCAGCAGTAGCGCTTGCAGTTGAAGCGCCTGTTAATGTTCCGGCTGATGGACCAGATACTTTTGTCCATGCATAAGCGGTGATGCTGCCTGCAGGTGCTGTTGATCCACTACCGTCGAGGCTTACACTATTGGTTGGCAATGTAATAACCTGATCTGCTCCTGCATTGGCTACTGGTGGCAATGGCGCCGCATTTACAGTTACTGTAACCTTTGCTGTAGCAGTGGCTCCATTATTATCGGTAATAGTTAATTCAAATTGATATACACCTTCTGTTAAATTGTTTACAGAAGTGCTTGCAGATGATGCATCAACTATAGTACCATCAGAAGGGCCTGATACTTTTGTCCATGCATAGCTTACGATACTGCCTGATGGTGCTGATGAAGCACTACCATCTAATGTAACCGTATTTACAGGAAGCGATATGGTTTGATCGGCACCTGCGTCTGCTACAGGTGGCAATGGTGCTGCTTGTACAGTTATAGTTACTGAACTGGTTGCACTGTTACCATTGTTATCAGTTACTTTCAATTCAAACACATATACACCTTCTACTAAATCATTTACTGCTGTTCCTGCTGATGATGCGTTTGCTATTGTGCCGTCTGCCGGACCTGATACTTTTGTCCATGCATAAGTGGTTATGGTACCTGATGGTGCCGTTGATTTGCTACCGTCAAGGTTTACATTATTGGTTGGTAATGTAATGGTTTGATTCGTTCCTGCATCTGCTACTGGTGCCAATGGTGCTGCCTTTACTGTTATAGTTACAGTGGCTGATGCACTGGCTCCATTATTATCGGTTACGGTTAATTCATATTGATATACTCCTTCTACCAATCCACCTGCTGAAGGATTTACTGTTGAAGCTCCGCTCAATGTTCCTGCTGATGGACCAGATACTTTTGTCCATGCATAGGTTGTAATGGTACCTGATGGTGCCGTTGATTTGCTACCGTCGAGGCTTACACTATTGGTTGGTAATGTTATTGTCTGATCTGTTCCTGCATCTGCAACCGGTGGTATCGGGCTTGCTTTTACTGTAACAGTTACTGTGGCTGTGGCTGTTGCGCCGTTGCTGTCTGTTACTTTCAGTTCAAACTGGTATACCCCTTCTGTAAGACCGCTTACTGCTGTACTTACATTTGAAGCTGAAGCTATTGTACCGTCTGAAGGACCGGATATTTTTGTCCATGCATAACTTACAATTGTACCTGAAGGTGCGGTTGATCCACTACCGTCGAGGGTTACACTATTAGCTGGTAAGGTAATGGTTTGTGCAATACCCGCATTTGCTACAGGTGGTAATGGCGCTGCTTTCACTGTAACAGTTACTGTTGCAGTTGAGGTGGCTCCATTATTATCGGTTACTTTTAGTTGGAATTTATATACTCCTTCTGTCAAACCAGCCGCAGTAGCGCTTGCAGTAGAAGCACCGGTTAATGTTCCGGCTGAGGGACCAGATACTTTTGTCCACGCATAAGCGGTGATGCTGCCTGCAGGTGCTGTTGATCCACTACCGTCGAGGCTTACACTATTGGTTGGTAAAGTAATTGTTTGGTCAGTTCCTGCATTGGCTACAGGAGGCAACGGTGCTGCTTTTACAGTAACAGTTATTGTTGCAGTTGATGTAGCTCCGTTATTATCGGTTACTTTCAACTGGAATTTATATACGCCTTCCACTAAATCAGCTGCAGTAGCATTGGCAGTTGAAGCGCCGGTTAATGTTCCGGCTGATGGACCGGATACTTTTGTCCATGCATACGCGGTGATGCTGCCTGCAGGTGCTGTTGATCCGTTACCATCAAGACTTACACTATTGGTTGGCAATGTAATCGTTTTATCAGATCCTGCATCGGCCACAGGTGGCAATGGTGCCGCTTTAACAGTTACCGTAACAGTGGCAATAGAAGAATTTCCATTGTTGTCTGTTACTTTTAACTGAAACTGATAAATACCTTCTACAAGATTAGCAACATGTGTAGATACGCTTAAAGGATCTATAATATTACCACTTGCCGGACCGGAAACTTTTGTCCACAAATAATCGGTGATAGTTCCGGACGGTGCAGTAGATGCACCACCATTTAAAATAATATCGTTTACAGGCAACTGAATGGTTTGGTCTGTACCTGCATTGGCAACTGGAGGTAACGGCGCTGCTTTTACAGTAATCACTACTATATCAGTTGCTGAAGAACCAAGGTTATCGGTTATTTTCACCTGGAACTCGTATACACCTGCTGTAAGACCGGTTACCGCAGTAGTTGCATTAGTAGCAGTACTGATGGCTCCTCCTGTAGGACCTGATACTTTAGTCCATGCATAACTGCTGATGCTGCCCGCAGGTGCTGTTGATTTTGTTGCATCCAGCGTAACAGTACTTACAGGTAATTGAATGGTTTGATCACTACCCGCATTAGCCACAGGTGGTATAGGAGCCGCGTTCACAGTTATTGTTACAGAAGCCGTTGAAGAATTTCCGTTATTATCTGTTACTTTCAATTGAAACACATATACACCTTGTACTAAACCAGTAACAGTAGTTGATACAACTGAAGGGCTTGTAATAGTACCCGTAGCAGGTCCTGATAATTTTGTCCATGCATAGGTTGTAATGGTACCTGACGGTGCCGTTGAGGCGCTACCGTTTATGGTTACACTATTTGTCGGCAATGTAATGGTTTGCGCATTACCTGCATTGGCAACAGGCGGTAATAATGCAGGTTTCACCGTAATAGTTACGGTGGCGGTTGAAGTAAGACTATTGCTGTTTGTTACAGCTAACTGAAACTGATACGTACCTGCCGTGAGCCCTGTTACAGTTGTAGTAGCACCAGTAGCATTCGTAATCGTTCCTGAAGCAGGTCCGGATACTTTTGTCCATTTATAACCTGTTATTGTTCCGGATGATGCTGTTGATTTACTCCCATCGAGTGTTACTGTACTAACGGGTAAGGTAATTGTTTGCGCACTGCCCGCATCAGCCAACGGCGGTGTGGGCGTTACAATATTCCCTCGTTTATACATCAGCATCCACTCGTATACATTAATACCATTTTCTTTATAAGCGGGGTTATATGTTTTTGACCATGCATCATGTCCCTTTTCAGGAAATATGCTCAACTTGGCAGGAGGCGTTGGATTATAAGCGTTAATAAATTTCGCCAGCGTAACTGCCTTGTAAGTATAAGCCTCCGGATCAACTGAATTAGTAGTAATCCAAACAGGCAGATTTGATGTAGCAACATTTTTAGCATATCCATGTGGATCGGGTGTAGAAGGATTAACCGCAGTATCAATACCAGGACACACTAATAAAAGCGCTGCGAGTTTATCCGCATATGTTTTTGATGAAGCTGCATAATTCCAGCTCATAAAACCACCTAAACTTAATCCTGTTAAATAAATTCTTTGTTCGTCTACCCTATAATTGGCAAGCGCATAATTAATCATGGCAGTTACCGTCTTTACAGATTGACCTGCTACTTTAGATTGAGGTGATAATACTATAAAAGAAAACTGTTCTCCTCCAACAGTAAATGAAGAAGGAAACTGACCAAGATTAAGAAGTTTGGGAATACCATTAGCGCAAACTCTTGCTATCTGAGATTTACCATCACCTACTTCACCAGCGCCATGTAAAAAGATAATTAATGGAAACTTTTTGGTTGGCTGTGATGCGTAATTCACTGGCAAAGACTCGTAAAAACCTCCAACATTAGTAGTAAGGTCATACGATACAGCTTTTTGTGTCTGTACCTGCGAAAAACCTTTAAATGAAAAGGTGAAAACGGCGAAGAATAAAAAGAACAATTTAAGCTTTCGCTCAATTAGGGATAGGTCTAATTGTTTCATAGTTTTCAGGTATTGGATTAAAGTTTGCCCGTCTTGTTACTGACTGATCATTTTGATTTGTACTACAAGTAACATTTGTTATTTATCGTTCAAGCTCAAAAAAGATCTGATCAGTAAGGCGCTTCTATTTTTCAAAAGTGGTGCCAAGACGACTCGGAAGAAACGAATTTTTGGTATCTATTGATAAGTAAACAGCGAAAGAATAAACTTATGATAACTATAAAAAGCGATTTGGAAAATGTTATAACAAATGTCAAAAAACGGGCAATGGCGCTTTATCATAGATTAAGTAAAACCCAGTACAGTAAAGGGATGCAGCCGCTTATGGCTTTTGCTGTTTAACGGTAAGTGTATATTGTAATGCATGTAATATTTAGCACTACAGTTGTATAGAATTATAAAAAAACGGATTACGTTTTTCAAAAACATAATCCGTTCAACGTTATTAATACAATCCGTTTGTAAAAACACTTATCTATACAGAAGCATATGTATCCCGCAAGAATTTTACACCCGCTGTTGCAATACTTTCCTGTGAAGGTTCCATATTGCGCCAGATAGAAGCTGCCTTCGCAATAATTTTTACATCAGGCGTAAAAGATTCTATCACTACATTATTATTGTAATTGATTTGCTTTAATGCCTTAAATATTTCCGGCCAGTTTAACGCGTCGTTGCCAGGTGTTCCTCTATCAGTTCCACAGGCGTGAAAATGTTTAAGCTTACTTCCTGCTTTTAATATGGCTTTTACCTGGTTTTTTTCTTCAATGTTCATATGGAAGGTATCCAAATGAACAGCAACGGCCGGATGATTGATATCATTCACTAATTGCAGCACCTGGTCGCAGGTGTTTACAAAATCAGTTTCATACCTGTTAAGCGGTTCAAGGCATAAAGTCACATTGTTTTTTTGCGCATAATCAGCCAGGTCTTTCAGATTTTTTACAACCAGGTCCCATTGCTTTTTATATTCATCAGGCGCCACATAATCCGCTCTTCCTACAGCAGAATACAAAGGACCGATCAGAAATGAACAACCTAAAACAGGCATAACATCTATTATTCCCTGCAGATATTTCTTTGCACCTTCCTGGTCTGAGGCACTGCCCCTGAAATCCCTGTCTGCACCCATCGCGGCACAAATAGATCCACACACAAGCCCATTATCATCCAGTGCTTTTCTTACCACTGCTGCATCAATATGTGAAGCATCTTCCAATGCAATTTCTACTGCATCAAATCCCCATTGTTTAAATGTTGGAAAAAGAGAAACACTCTCTGTGGTAAAAGGTGAAGTAAACAAAAATGTATTGATTCCGAATTTCATAAAAGCTATGTTATTGTTGTTTGTTGGAAGTTAGATAAAATGTTATTGCTATTTTCTTTGCTGCAAAAAGATGTACACACCTTTTTTATTTCCGATCACTATATCAGGCACTTTGTCTCCATTCATATCCTGCACTACCACATGCAATCCTACGCCGGAATTATTATCAATTTCATGTGGTATCCATTGGGGTGTTTTGCCGGGTTTATACTCAAACCAATAAAGTACTGCGGCTTCATAACCACCGGGATCTCCACCATTGTGTGCAAAGAATCTTTTGCCCGTAACAAGATCAGGATTGCCATCACCATTGATATCTGTTAGTTCCAATCCATGCGTTTCAGAAAATGCTTTGTTTATTTCGTGTGTGAGCCAGCTAATATTACCATTAGCATCTCTTTGCTGCTCATGCCACCATATACCATAGTCATGTGCAGAAGCAGAGATCACATCATTCAATCCGTCGCCATTTAAGTCAATTACAAACATTTCAGAACAATCGTCACTGATCTTTCCCGCATGATAAGTCCAATTGGATTGTGTGCGATCTACAGGCGCTTCAAACCAACCATCTTTAATTATAAGGTCTTTTCTTCCATCACCATTAATATCTCCTAAACCTATACCGTGTGTATATTTATGTGTGCCCAAATTTTCATCTGCGCTTACTACAATTTTTTTCCAGGTAGTATCTCCCTTTTTTGTGGGAGATTTCAGCCAGATGATTTGTTTGGCTACCGCATCGTTTCCTATAAGATCTTCTCTTCCATCGCCATCAACATCAACCAGCATGGGCGATTCATTGCCTAATGAATTATTAATTTCATGCATCTTCCAATGTCCGGGTTTGTTTTGTGGATTTTCAAACCAAACAACAGGTTGCCCCGGATGATCTACTCTTATATAATCTACCCAGCCATCCTGGTTTACATCCATAGCAAAATTCAAAAAAGAATTACCGTAAGTTTTTATATCGAACGTATCTCCCTTTGCAATTTCATGCCGTTTCCATGTAGGTGCTTCAAACCAAAAAGCACCCGCAATAACATCTGGCTTGCCATCTTTGTTTACATCTGCTGCAGTTGCTCCTTCACTTACAAACTGTGTGGTAAGTGTTACTTTTTTAAAAGTGGGAACCGCTGTACTTGTTTTTGCTTGTTGTGCATTAACACTTAATGCGGCAAGCAACATTTGAAAACAGAACAATCGCTTGATCATATATGATTTTTTAGATTTCCCGCGAAGGAATTATACAAACGTACAGGAATTTATGTTTCAATAAACAGCAAAATCAGCCTGTTTGAAAATTATTTTACACTCAGCAGATACTCCATCAATGCATAAAAATCTTTTTCTGGAATTACATTCCTGAATTGATCCGGCATCAATGTATATTTTGAAGGCTTATATTCCTTTATATCTTTTTTGGGCAAAGAAAATTCTTTACCTGTATTATCAGCAAACACAATCACTTCACCCTCCTGCCTGCGCAATAAGCCGGTCATCTGTTTACCATCTTTCATGGTGATCATGTATGTTCTGAAAGCTTCGGAAATATTCCTGTTAGGATCAAGCACTTTTGTTGAAAGCGCTTTTAAGCCCCAGTTTCCGATGGCATCTAATTGCGGACCGATCATGCCGCCATTGCCTTTTATACGGTGGCAGATGGCGCAATTGGTAGTGAACACTGCTTTGCCTGCCTCTGCCAGTTTGCCGGTAGAATGAAACCCTACAATGCGTGCATCAATCAATTTCTGCCGCTCTTCTCTTTCTTTAGCACCACCTGCAGTCATCTCATCTACTATTTTTTTCTGTGCGGGTTTACTGTTGGCCAATAGTCTTTCATTCACTCTTACTTCAGCCAGTATATCCGCATTGAGCTCTTCCTTTTTAACAGCGTTAATTAAAATATCAATACCCGCAGATGAACCTGCCAGTGTAGTTGCAGCGGCTATCTGCACATTCCTGGCGCTACCGGGTAAACCAGCATTGAGTGCATTTAAAGATGCTGTATTGTTGATCTGCCCTAAAGTACTGGCTAATTTTTCTCTTACAATAGAACGCTCTGTTTTATCCTGGAAAATTGTTCCTAACAATGAAGTATATTTTTGAGGCGCTATCTGCACCAGTGCATTTGCTGCATCTGCTCTTGCATTGGCCGGCATCCACTTTGCCTTAAGTACCGTCAGGAGTTGTGGCTCCAGGGAGGCTATTTTATAATCGCCTGCAATTTCTATCGCTTTTTTGCGAAGTTCATTTTTATCTGATGGTGTTGCATCCGGCATATCTACTACTGCAGGTTCTAACTTACCTATTCCTATAGATCCCGTTTCACTACTGTCTATTACTTCTATATAACCCAGTTGACCTTCCCATTGTTTCAGATCGAAGCTTTTATTTTTAATAAGATCTTTAAACTCCATCGCTTTTTCCATATTCACTTTGTAAGCAGCGATAACTGCCTTACTATCAGCAAGGCGTATACGAACTTCATTTTTCGAAATACCTTTCTTTTCTTCCCGGTTGTGTACATCATTATCAAAAATATTCATGCTCAATGCTGCAGGTAATTTAAAAGGCTTGGTATATAAAATCGACTTAGGAACGTATCCATGATTTTCACTGAGGTATATTCTGAATGCAGGCATTACATCCGGAAGAAATTTATCGGACCGTTCCCAGGCATAATCATCATTTTCTATTTCACCTAATGCCACGCTCTTCCAGGTATCAGCCGTTTCAGTAATGTCGCCAAGAAAACGCGGTGCAAGTCCCATTGCCCAATTTTTAAATTCAGGACTCAACTGCATGCCTCCCTTTTCTATACCAGCTTTTATAACAGGATATAATAACAACTGCTCCTGGTAATCATTGTTGAATTTTTTTGTGATCAATGGAATGATCTGGCTGATCAATTTTGCAGAGCCGTATTGAGAGATATAAGCAATATCTGCCTTCAGCGTTTCTGCAGAAACATCATGCGTATTAATATACTGTAGCACAAAAGCAGCACCTTCTGCAGATGGAACATCCAACAATGCCCTTGTCAACACTTTCATATCTGCCTCATTCCATGAAGCGCCTAAAGTTGGAGGGAGAATATTTTTTATCCTGAGATTATTGCGGACAGCCAGGAGCGCTGTATACCTGAGGTGTGAGTCGGAAGTATCTGTTTTATTATACAACTCCAGCAAGGGTTTTATATTGGACGCCGCAGGAAAACGATTCAATACTTCCGCAGCCGTACGCTGTATAAAAGGATCTTTATCATTCAACGCGGTTAATACTATCGCCGCATACTTAGGCTCCAGTTGTTTTCTTTCAGAGAGTATACGAAAAGCATGTTGTTTTGCAATGGGATTGCTGTGTTGTAAAGCTGCATCCAACAATGCTTCCGGCAGTGCATTCAATCGTTGTAATATCCATAATCCATGTATATATGCCGCATCGCCGGCTTTATTGGCTGTAACCATTTTTGTAACGGGTTCCACTGCTTTTTGCTGCCATACATCTACCAGGCGGTCAGCAATTTTTGTACGTTGATTGAATATGGGATTATTCAAACCATCTACTAATTCCTGCAATGTAGCTTTTGACCAATCTTTTACTGGTGTTACTTTGTGATCGGCTTTACCTGTGTATGTAATTTTCCAGATGCGTCCGCTGGTGCGGTCTCTTAATGGATTATCCAATGCTACTTCATAGTGCCCTATAATACGGTTGTAAAAATCGGCTACGTACATAGCGCCATCAGGACCAACTTTTATATCTACCGGTCTGAACCATGGATCATCACTTAATAAAAAAGGTTTTTCTTTTTTGGCAACCGGAGTAGATCCTTTATAAGTAGTAGTGTTGCGATCTATGCGGCATGTTACTACATCGCCGGTATAAAATCCTTTTCTATATTCTTCCGGAAATTGCTCGGCAGTATAATACACCAATCCCGCTAATGCTGTTGATCCCAATTCATAACTCATCATTTCAGGCGCATAACCAATGCCTGGCTCCTTTTTACCCCACACAAGATATTCACCACCACGGATCAATTGAAAGATTGGTTTGGAATGACAGTCAACAGAATACAGGTAACCTCTTTCATCGTATGCATAACCGAAGGGATTGATTCTTCCGAAAGTGGTTTGCTCTACATGGCTTCCATCTTTTCTGAAACGAAATGTATTACCTGATACCATGGTAATAGAATCTCCATCTTTACCGGCAACAGTAGAATTATTGGTAAATCCGTGGCAGGAATGGATCCAGCCATCATACCCTGAAATAAAATTGTTTACCATTCCATGCGTGTCTCTGTAACCAAAAGAACCGATCATTTTTTCTTTCTTATCGGCTTTACCATCGTTATTGCTGTCTATAAAGTGAGAGATATCCGGAATACTATACGCAATAGCACCATCAGCTACAGGCATGATGCCAATAGGAATATTACAACTATCGCTAAAATGAGTAAACACATCCGCCTTACCATCACCGTTGGTGTCTTCTAAAATAGTGATCCGGTCTTTGCCTTCTCCCTTACCCGCCGGCATAGGATATTCCTGCGACTGTGTAACCCACAAACGGCCTCTGTCATCAAACTCCATATTGATGGGTTTGGTAATATCAGGCTCCGCTGCAAAAAGCGTTACTTCAAAACCCTCAGGCAATGTAAATCCTGCCTTTTCCTTTTCGGGCGTTTGAAATTCTGTAGTGCGGATGTGATCGGCGAATTTGTCTTTAACCGGTTCTTGTGTATTTTCTGTTTTTTTATCGGAAGATGTACAGGAAACAAAACAGGCAACAAAGAAAAATGCAATGAGTGCTGACAAAGAAAATTTACGCATAGCAGGCAAACAAAAGTTAGAAAATAATATTTGTGAAAAATAGGGCCTTAAGATATAGCACTTATTTCATAAGGGCGTCCTGTACTTACCCGTTTCTTATAAGCTAAATCACGATACTATATAAATAGTGGGTATGAGTAAGCTTTGATTTTCTCTTCCCAATATCAACCAGACAATGGTTCATTACAAAAAGTTCCGGTTATTTTTGCGTGTTATCCGCCTGTTAATAGGAACATCCTGATATAAAGTAATATGAAAATACTGATTACCGGATCGAATGGTTTTGTTGCGGGCAGCATCATTGCTCAATGTTCTACCGATTGGGAAGTGTATGGCGTTTCAAGATCTGCACAAAATTCGCGAAGCAATCATATTTCATATCATGCTATGGATATGCTGGATGAGCAGAAGCTATGTGAGCTTATAACAACTATACAACCAGATGTTATTATACATACTGCGGCTATGGCTAATATCGATTTCTGCGAACAACACCGGGAAATAGCTGAAAAAATAAATGTGGGCATCACTGTACAACTTGCAGCGTTATGCAAAAGCATTGGTGCAAAATTAATATTCTGTTCAACCGATACCGTTTTTGACGGGCTTAAAGGAAACTATACAGAAACCGATCAACCAAAAGCGGTGAACTTTTATGCTGCCACAAAAATAAAAGCAGAAGAAGCTGTATTGTCGGCCGCTGATAATAATGTTGTGGCAAGACTTTCGTTGGTAATGGGTTTGCCGGTGATGGGAAAAGGCAATTCTTTTTTAGCAGACATTATAGAAAAGTGCAACAAAGGTATATCGATACCAATGCCTGAAAATGAAATTCGTACACCCATCGACGTTATTACGCTGGGAGCGGCATTAATTGAATTAGCACAAAGCGCTATTAATGGTATTATTCATCTTGCAGGCAATACTGCCATTAACCGTTATGCTATGGCACAGCAGATAGCAGAAGCCCTTGATTTTTCAAAAGTGCTTATCACTGGTACTAATTCAAACAGTATAGCAGGCAGAGCCCCACGGCCCAATAATGCATCGCTGGATAATTCAAAAGCAAAACAATTGCTTGCAACTCCTATGCGATCATTAACAGAGGGATTACACATCACTACACATTTCAAATCAGTATTATCAAACTATGAGTAAAATAAAATTTGATCTCGAAATAAAATTTGGAACGGTATACGGCAAAGAAGAAGAGGAAGCTGTTTTAAAAGTATTGCGAAACAATGCACCTACCAGCGGAGATGAATGTATTTTGTTTGAAAAAATGTATGCAGAATATATGGGCACCAAATATGCAAGAGTGGTAAGCAATGGTACTACTGCCCTTTTTCTTTCACTCATTGGTACAGGGCTTAGAGCCGGAGATCATGTAATTACTACGCCCGTAACATGGATAGCCACTGCCGCAGCACCGGTTACATTAGGCGCCACGGTTGATTTTGTAGATATTGATCCTGTAACATATAACCTTGATCCGAATCAATTAGAAGATAAAATCACTGATAAAACAAAAGCAGTGCTGCCTGTTCATTTGTATGGTCAACCGTGTGATATGGACGAAATAATGCAGGTAACCAATAAATACAATATACCTGTAATAGAAGATGCAGCACACGCTATAGGTGCTGAATATAAAGGGCGCAAAGCAGGTAGCATAGGTAAAACGGGATGCTTCAGTTTTCATGAACAAAAAAATATGTCAACCCTTGGTGAAGGGGGAATGATTATAACCGATGATGCAGAAGTGTTTGAAAGAATAGCATTGTATCGTTCTCACTGCACAAGAGTACACGGCAAAAGTACCAAGTATTGCAAGCTGGATGAAAATAAATTTCCTGAAGGAAAAAAATTCTGGTGGCAGGATTTTGATGATTGTGGATATAATTTCCGCATGACCGATATACAGGCGGCTGTAGGTATTGAACAATTAAAAAAGATTGATGCATTAAACCAGCAACGCATCAACAACGCGGCCTATATAACCGAAGCGCTAAAAGATATTCCCGGACTTACACTACCGATGGTAAAATCATACAACAAACATGTATTTCACTTATACCCTGTAATGATTGATGCCAGTGAATTTGGAATGAATAAGGAAGACTTTATTTATGATATGCTGCACAAATTCGGCATAAAAGTGGGCTTCAATTATATACCGCTTCATTATTCAACTGCATTTAAAAATCGAGGCTATAAAAAAGGGCAATTTCCCAATGCAGAAAAATTAGGAGAACAAATGGTTACGCTACCAATTAATCCCCGCCAAACAGAACAGGCATTGGCTTATCTTGTTGATAGTATCAAAGCCGTTCGTTCTTAAATTTATTGCATGCATTTTGAAGAAACAATACAACAGCTAAAAACCAGCAATGTTTTTTTTGATACCGATGCTCCTGTTTTTATTTCACGTGCGCCCGGAAGACTTGATCTGATGGGCGGCAACGATGACTATACGGGTGGACTGGTATTTGAATCAACCATACAGGAAGCAACCTGCGCGGCTGCACAATTAAGAAACGACGATCTCATTGTTTTAAAAAATAAAACGGTTACAGAAGCTGGTTGGCAGGGTGATATTACTTTACAACTGCAGGATCTCTCGGATGAACAATCAGTTCGCAATATTGTAAATGCATCACCGGCAGTACGATGGACAGCCTATGTGGTGGGTAATATTTTTTACCTGAAAAAGAAATACAACATCACTACTGGTATTCAATTATACATGGAATCTACCGTTCCATTTAACAGGGGCGTGAGTTCTTCTGCCGCTATTGAAATAGCAGTAATGAAGGCGTGCGCCGCTGCATACGGCATTGATCTTTCAGGAACCACGTTAGCCATCGCCTGTCAATGGGTGGAGAATGTAATTGCAGAATCTGCCTGTGGTATTATGGACCAGATAGCAGTTGCTACCGGTAAAAAAGGTCATATCATGCCATTGGTTTGCCAGCCCTGCAATCCCGAACCATTAATTACATTACCCGAAGAATTGGAGATATGGGGCATTGATTCCGGAGTAAGCCACCAGGTGTCGGGCATTGAATATGAAGCCGCACGGGCTGCTGCTTTTATGGGGTATAAAATTATTTGCGATCATGAGCAAATATCCCGTGAGAGAAGATACTTCGGGTGAGATTAACCGTTATACCGATGACACATGGAATGGCTATTTGGCCAATGTAGCCCGGTCAGATTTTTATGAGAAGTATGAAAATCTGCTTCCGGAAAAAATGTATAAGCAGGAGTATCTCAACAAACATCATATACATGTTGATCCGTTCTCACCATTAAAAGAAGGTGTGGTATACAATGTAAGAGCCAATACAAGATACGCGGTGGAAGAAAACATGCGGGTACAATTGTTTTCAGAACTTTCCCGTGGCGCTTCTAAAGCGCCCACCAAAAGATCATTTACATTGATGGGAGAATTAATGTACCAATCGCACTATGCCTATACAGAATGTGGTCTGGGTGCAAAAGCCACGGATTACCTAGTAAATCTTTGTAAAAAAGAGGGGATTGCCAATGGTATATACGGAGCTAAAATAACCGGTGGTGGCGCAGGTGGAACAGTAGCTATCCTTGCTGATAAAAAGGCAGGCGCAACCGTAAAAAAAATTTTTGATACATACGCCGCTGCCAAATTAGGGGAGCCCTATTTGTTTGAAGGAAGTTCTGATGGCGCAGATACTTTTGGAATAAAAGTAGTGAATGCCCGCCCGGCTGACACCGGCCGGACGGGGTGAATAGGCAATAGTGAATAGAGCATAAATAATAGCCGGCAAATAACAAACATTATCAATGACAAAGAATATTATTTTCGATATGGGTAATGTGATCATTGATATCGACATACCTAAAACATTTGAAGCGTTTGCAGCATTAGCAAACATACCTGTACAAAAAGCTACCGATTTTTTTCAGACAAAGGGGTATTATAATGCATTTGAAATAGGTAATATCAAAGAGGAAGAATTCCGTGCGTCTATTCGAAAAGATTTTGGAGCTCATCTTACAGATGATGTGATAGATAAAGCCTGGTGCAGCTTGTTATTAGCTATGCCTGTAGAACGACTCGACAGGATAAAAGAATTGAAAAGTAACTATCGCATTTTCCTATTAAGCAATACCAATTCTATTCATATAAAAGAAGTTTGCCGCAGAGCTTCTTTAACAGGACATGATTTTTTAGCATTGTTTGATATTCCATTTGTTTCGTATGAAATGAAGCTGATGAAACCTGATATTAAAATTTACCAACAGGTTTTGCAGCAAGCCAACATACAGGCAGAAGAATCTGTATTTATTGATGATAACGAAACAAATATACAGGTAGCTGCAAGCGTTGGCATTCAAACCATCCATCTTGACCCATTGGGAAGTTTATTAAATAAATTGAGTGGTTATTAATCAGGAAGAACTGAACCAACAGGTATATCTAACCGCTTTTGAGCAGATGCTTGCCTGTACTCCCAGATAGTAATAGCAAGCGTGCTTATCAGGATCAACGCTCCGCCGATTATAGACAAGGCGCTCAGTTTTTCGTGCAGCCATAGTGCTGCAATCGGCAATCCGAAAAATGTAATAAGAAAATTAGAAAGGGCTACCTGTATAGCGTCGAGCTTTTTGAGGGCAATAAAAAACAAAATCATCGATAAAAAATTATGAAATACGGTGAGCAGCGCCAGCCCGATCCATGTGTTGGTAGTAAACACAGGTATATTCCGGAAAGTTGATCCTTCGCCATACAATACAAAAGGCAGTAAAAAAACTACCATAAAAATATACGAGTAAAAAAGCATTTCAATTTCCGTATACTTATCTGCTATCTTTTTACAGTAAGTATTATAAAAACCACTCCCTAATACACCTGAAAAAATCAGTGCATTGCCTATAAGATACTGTACACTGAAATTTGCATTCGCTATATCATTCAGCGAGCAGAATACCACTCCCACAATAGCAATTCCGAAACTTACCCAGCGACCCTTGGTCATTTTCTCTTTAAGATAGATCACAGCTAACAATGCTGAAATCACCGGTAATGTAAGATTGATAATAGCTGCATTGCTCGCCGTTGATTGCTGCGTGCCAATTGTCATGAGCACTTGTGCAGGAAACTGCCCAATCAATGCTAATACCGCAAATGCCTTTAAATCACTCAGCTTCCTGTTCTTATTTGCCTTTGCATCTTTATAGGCAAAAGGTATCATAAACAACGTAGCCAGCAGCATGGGAATAAATACCGTACTAAAAGGTCCTATCTGGTCTTGCGTAAGCTTTATACAGGTAAATTGCAAAGCCCACATCAGGTTACAGGCTAATAAAGCGCTCCATGATATAATGGATCTTCGCATGGTAAAAGGGTTTAAATAAAATTACGTCTGGTATTGTAAGAGTAATTTTGGGGAAGGCTATACTAGCTATATCCCGGAAATTTGTATATGCTTACTTTACGGCACTATAGCCCCTGCTTTCATCCATCGCATACACAAGCTCATCCAGTCATCTATGGGGATATTCAAAACAAAACCATGATCACCTTTCGGATAAATATGCATTTCTGCCGGAACTTTATTATGGCGGAGTCCTTCGTAAAATGCTATGCTGTTATCTACATCTACTACCTTATCATCACCTGCGTGAATGAGAAAAGTGGGTGGCGTTTGCGTTGTAACCTGTTTCTCGTTGGAAAATAATTGTATTTTTTCTGCAGCAGGATTTTTACCCAGGAGATTGTCTCTTGATCCGCGATGTCCCAGGCTATCCGTCATACTGATAACAGGATATACCAATATCATAAAATCAGGGCGCACGCTGATATTTTCGGGATTTTCTATTAATGACTTACTATAATGCGTACCGGCAGTGGATGCTAAGTGCCCACCTGCTGAAAAACCCATAATACCGATCTTCGCAGGGTTAATATTCCATTCTGCTGCATGTTGCCTTACCTGTTTTATTGCTTGTTGCGCATCCTGTAATGGCCCAATACTTTTGTCTTTCATAATCCTGCTATCGGGCAGCCGGTATTTTAAAACAAAAGCCGCTACTCCATGAGCAGCAAAATATTCTGCTATATTAAAGCCTTCCTTACCCATTACCAGTACTCCATAACCACCGCCAGGACATACCACCACTGCTGCGCCTGTTGCTGTTTCTTTAGATGGGAGATAAATGGTTAATGTAGGCTGCGCTACTTTAAATGCAACTGCCGCGGCTGTATCATATTTTTCTTCGCTTTTTACATTCAATGCGCCAGGAATACTTCCGGCATACAGCGGGATCGTTTGCTGTGAAAAACCAGCAAGCGCAAGCATCCATATAGCCAGTACAAGGAGAGAAGATTTTATATGCATGTGATGAAGTTACAGAATAAATACACGCATCGTTTTAGGACCATGCGCACCTAACACCAACGACTGCTCGATATCTGCGGTTTTAGAAGGCCCAGCGATAAAAGTAGCAAACCCATATTCTTCATTTCCAATTTGCTGATAGGCCTGGTGCATATTCTGAAATATGCTGTCCCTGCTCACAATAACGGCTAGTTGCTGCGCAATAAAAGGTAATACACGCTGAGGTACTAATTTTTCGGTTACCCACACTGCCGCATTTTCAGCCACTGCAAAATGTGCCAGCACAATAGCCAGATCAACATTTTCCAGTTCATGCGGATCGTTGTAATGTTGCATTACTTCACCTATCTGTATCTCTTTACAACAGGATACAATTCTTACTGCATGGGTATATTCTGCACGGATAATCGCCTCAATTTCTTCATAACTATCCACAACATGCGCTGCTCCTCCAATTGATTGCAATACTTCTATAAACTTAGCCTGCGCGTTTACGTTACCAGTAACCGAAAAATTCATATCCGGTAATGCGCGTTGATCCGGTTGATTTTTTTTTATCGCGCTTAAAATTTTTTCTCTGCTGCTCATATCAATGATGTGGAATAACTTCTTTAAATATCGCTATCAGCTTTTTTGCCTCCTATTCTTTTTATACCATTCACCAAAAGATGTTTTTGGTGCTTCGGGCATATCCCTTTGTTTATACCAGGGGTTCAAAGAATTATTTACAATAAAAGGAACATGCGCAATAGTCCATCTACCAGCTTTTCCCGCAAACCTGTATACACCAGGGTGCGACAGCGTAAAGGTCATTCCCTTCATACCCATTTTTTTGATGGCGCTTCCGTAACCTTCCCTCATCAACACCTGCCGCCATTTGTACAATTGATCATGAATATCAATTTTTACAGGACATACATTGCTGCAGCTGCCGCATAACGTAGAAGCAAAAGGAAGATCGGCATACTGCTTCATATCAAGGTTTGGCGCCAATATAGATCCTATCGGACCTGCAATGGCTGTATGATAACTATGCCCGCCACTTCTTCTATATACAGGACATGTATTAAAGCATGCGGCACATCGAATACATTTTAATGAGTTGCGGAAATCTTTACGTCCTAACTGTACGCTTCGTCCATTATCTACCAGCACTACGTGCATTTCCTGCCCTTTTCTTGGCTTTTTAAAATGGCTGCTATAAGTTGTAATAGGCTGACCTGTGGCGCTTCTTGCAAGCAGCCTTAAAAAAACGGACAGATGCTCCCGCATTGGAACCATTTTTTCAAAGCCCATGCTGGCAATATGTATATCTGCAAGATGTGCGCCCATATCCGCATTGCCTTCATTGGTACAAACCACAAACTCTCCTGTTTCCGCCACGGCAAAATTTACCCCGGTTAGTGCTGCTCTTCTTGTAACAAATTTTTCTCTTAAATGTATTCTTGCCGCGTTGGTTAAAAACTGTGGATCATTATTGCCTTTTTCAGTATTAAGATGTTCGTGAAACGTATCGCTTACATCCTGTTTTTTTAAATGTATAGCAGGCAATACAATATGGCTGGGTGGCTCATTACGGAACTGCACAATACGTTCGCCCAAATCGGTATCAATTACTTCAATTCCATTTTGCTGCAGGTATTCATTGAGGTGACATTCTTCTGTAAGCATAGACTTGCTTTTCACCATCCTGTCAATACCATGCTTTTTTAAAAGACTACATACAATTTCGTTGTGCTCTTTTGCATCTGCTGCCCAATGTATAGTTACGCCATTTCTTTTTGCATTTTCTTCAAATTGCAGCAGGTATTCGCTAAGGTTAGATAGTACATTATTTTTTATCTGTGAGGCAGTTTCACGTAAAAGCTCCCATTCAGGCACACTATTAGCGGCCTTATCTCTTTTTACACGAACCCACCATAATGTTTCATCATGCCAGTTTACGCGAGGCTCATCCGCATTAAATTTTTCAGCAAGCGTTGGGTGATCTGTAGTGCCGTGGCTCATATCGGGTTATTGACTGTTTAATATTTCTGCAATATGCTTTATCTGCACTTTACTGTTTTGTCTTCGTAAAATTCCTTCCATATGCATCAGGCAACTCATATCACCGCCGGTAATATATTCCGCACCATGATGCAGGTGATCCTGCACCCTGTCTTT
The DNA here is from genome assembly GCA_047600465.1 of Agriterribacter sp. Taxonomy (GTDB): domain Bacteria; phylum Bacteroidota; class Bacteroidia; order Chitinophagales; family Chitinophagaceae; genus Agriterribacter. The sequence goes on along the minus strand of JASGKU010000001.1, from coordinate 146,404 downwards.
ACCCATTTTCACGCTAACCGCTTCTTCTGCCACACAAAAAGTTCCACCAAAACCACAACATTCATCTTTGCGATCCAGTTCAACCAATTCCAGTCCTTCTACCATCTGCAACAACTTGCCAGGTTTTGAAAAAGGTTGCGCAACCAGTTCCGACATCTGGGATAATTTAAGTCCGCGCTGACCATGACAACTTTGATGCATTCCTACCTTATGCGGAAAACGGGCATTCAGTTTTTCAACTTTCAATATATCTGTAAGAAATTCGGTTAGCTCATATATACGCTTACGTACGTGCGTAGCCTTTTCTTCATTACTCTCATCATGGAGATGATCCTTTATATGGAGCGTGCAACTACCCGAAGGACAAACGATATAATCAAACTCGCTGAAGTTTTTTACAAACAACGCATCACAATCTTTATTAAGATGCTCAAACCCTGAATTAGCCATTGGCTGCCCGCAACAGGTTTGATTAGGAGGATATACTACTTCAACTCCAAATTTTTCGAGCAATTCAAGTGTGGCAATGGCCACCTGCGGGTAAAACTGATCAACATAACATGGCACAAATAATGCTACAATCATTCGTAAAAATATTACCAAAAAGGAAAATTAAGCACAGTGCCGAAATTAATATAATTTTTAAGTTAAGCCGACCTGTACTTACCTGCCTGATATATATGTCTTTCAGGAAATCTGCCAGACATTTTTAAATGGGTCAGAATTATTTACCCCCATTTTAACAGAAGGTATAATAATTATCGTAGGTATTTACGTTATATTGAATAAATATGGAAGAAAAGGTACATACCGGTTTTTTTGCAAGAAGTCTTGTGCTCAACACAATAGGGCTTCTTACCATCCTGCCGTTGGCACCTTTAATCAACCGGATTATTCCGCCGGTAATTATCGGGTACTGGAATGTGGATCTTTTAATTTCTATTATCCTTGCTTTCATTTTTGTAAGATTTATTCTATGGATTTTCAGACCTCTTATTATACCAGCTTTTATAGTGGTTGCAGGAATTATCGTATATAATAATTTGTCAGACGGCTATAACCTGCGCAATATGATTATGGATTACAGGAATCTTGTTGTGAAAAGTTGGGACGTACGGGATAATAAGGAAAAAGATCTTTACCTTATTAAGCCCGATCTGTTTGATACAGGTGTAGAAAAAGCTGTGAAGGGTTTGAAATCTAAAATCAATCCAAAAGATTCTTTAGTGAGAAATTTTTCAGTAAAACATTCTATAGAATTTTTTGATGATTATCACCCCAAGTATGGCCCTACTGTTCGATACCTCTCCTTATTTAAATACATTAATAATAATTTTAAATACGTAGATGATCCTAACAGGGATGAATATTTTGCTTCGGCAAGAGAAACTATTGAAGATGGTTTAGGTGGTGATTGCGACGATCATACTATATTAATGATATCATGCATGAAGGCAGTGGGTGCCAAATGCAGAATGGTGTTGACAGAAAATCATGTATATCCTGAACTATACTGCGGAGATAAAAAATCATTTGCAGAAGTGCAGGAAGCCATCACTCACTTATTTTCTACAGAAAATTTTACGGGATTGTATTACAGGGAAGAGGCTGGTAATTACTGGATCAACCTTGATTATACAGCGCATCACCCCGGCGGTCCTTATGTTGATAATAAGGCATACGCAGTAGTGGAATTTTAATCAACCTTTTACGTGAAATTAGCCCTGGCTGTTTTCAATCTTCTGAATAGCCTTATCAGCTCTTGTGTAAGCTTCTTTTACTTTATAATTATACCAGCGGTCTTTTAATATCTTACGCATGGCATTATCAAAATTTCTTGTAAATACAAGATTACTGAAGCCGGTAACCCTGTCGCGGGCAGATGATAAAGCTCGTACACTTACAGAATAGCCACCGGTAACATATTGTATATAGTGCCAGTAACCTGCAGGCATAAACAACGTTTCACCAAATTTTATGGTGCATTCCCATCCATTGGCATATTTTAATGCCGGAAACTTTTCATAGTCAAGATTTTTCATATCGCCTATACCATGAAAATTGTAAGGCAGTTTATATAAAAAGCGGGAATCGCAATTAGGAAACAATGTAACTTTTTTCTCTCCATGAAACTGGGTAAGAAACACATGAGACATGTCAATGTCAAAATGGTTCCTGGTACTGGAGCCGCCGCCGCCAAAAAACATAAGTGGTAACCAGGTAAGTATATTATCTGTTATTTTGTTAAATATGAGTTGCTTTCTTATTTCAGGTTTCTCAATTAATAAATTGAAGAGAAAGAGGCGTGACTCAGTTGGTTGTTTTTGAATAAGATCGAGGTATTCCCCAAACTTCATTTTAGCGATAGGAGCGCTTTTTACCATGTCTGGATGCGCATTTTCGCTTCCATGTACAGGTACCATCAAATCGCCGGCTACCTGTTTAAAATAATCATAGTTCCATAAGTCCAGGGCAGGACTATCCTTAATAAAATCTTTTAAAACAACGGGAGTTTTTGTTTTTATAAATCTTTCCGTGAATTCCTGCTTATTCAGTCCCTCAATACGTTCAATGGGTTGTAAATTCATATTATGACATCAAATTTAGAATGCCAAAGGCAAACAATGTTAAAGATTATTTTTGAAACATAACCAACAAAGCCGGCATAATTTGCGTTTGCCACCCTTGATATCCAATATTATTCTTATCTAAATTAATAAAATCGTCAAAAAATTCCAAAATCAGTTATCTATTGCGTTTAAAAGTACGCTTAACCAGCCTTCCTAACCTGTTAAGATTATCTATCTGATCCTGTATAGGAGTAAGTACAATATCTTCAGATTTCATGCCAACCTCGGGCGAGCCTGATTGGGTTTGTTCGGGATATAACAATATAAGATTATTGCTATCCAACTGCTTAACCAGGCGTGAAGGAATGGTTTCGAGGTAAGATTGATAAGATACCGTTCCTTTTCTGGCACTTATTACTATAACCAGGTCGTTGGATCTGAAATCGTTTGCCACAGAAGAATAGTTTTCTATTCCATCCATTAATTTATAGTTCACTTCAACGGTAATCCTGTTTTTTGCCAGTTCTTTTTCAAAAGCCTTTTGAGTAACAGTTGAAGCATATATCAATATAGGAGCGCCGGCTTGCCGGGATAATGTACTAATACGTTTTACCCAATGATGGAATCCAATTTCGTGTTCCGCGTTTTTTGAAAGCAACAGCACTATTTTTTCTGTAGCATTAAGTGGATAGTTAAGCCGGCAGATATAAACAGTTTCCCAAACAATATCCAGTATATTTTGAGTAGTAGTGCCAAACAGCGAGTTAAAAAGAAAACCGGTAGTACTATGTACTTTATCTGTCCATTCCATTACAACATCCGATATCAGCATTTCTTTCACTGCCCTGGCAATACCATTTGCCACATTCAAATCTACCCTTGTAACGGGTTGAACATAGGTATTTGTTTCCATTCCTTTTTTCACTACTTCTTCCATGCCTTTATTGCTGAGCAACACTTTTTCCTTTAAACCTTCTGCATCCTGCATTACGGTAAGCAGGTATACGGGCGCCTTTTGCTGCTGTTCATTTATCATAATTGAAAAATCAAGGAGTGCTTCCATTTTCTCCTGGTCATCAACTGGTATCATCACCTTTTCCTGGATATTAATTACATCCGGTACACGGCTTGACTCAATCACTGCTATTTTTTTACCTGCATTCGCCGTGATAAATGAGCCCACCATACAGGTTATCAGTATTAATATAATGGTTCCATTCAGCACATCTTCATTTACTATTTTCATATTATAGCCTATCAGAATAATAGCAATAGTTGCAGCTGCGTGAGAAGTACTCAACCCGAATATTACATTGCGTTGAGTAGAAGTATAACCAAATATCTTTTGCGTAATAAAGGCCGCTAACCATTTTGTAGAAATAGCCATAGCAGTTAACACACCTGCAATCAATAAAGCTTCGGTGCCTCTGAGCAATACCCTTAAGTCTACCAACATGCCAACACTTATCAAAAAGAATGGTATAAACAATGCATTACCTGCAAATTCAATCCTGTTCATTAAAGTAGAGGCATGTGGTATAAGCTGGTTTAGCGCCAATCCGGCAAGAAATGCGCCTATTATACCTTCTACCCCGGCCATTTCTGCAAGTAAGGCCGCAAGAAAAACCATCGCAAGTACAAATATGAAATGGCTCGTTTGATCGTCTTTTATTTTCTTAAAAAACAACCTTCCTACAAAAGGAAAGCCCCACAATACAATAAAAGAAAACAATAAAAAGGACAGAGTAAGTTTTAACCAGAAACCCTGGTTGAGCTCTCCCTCTACTGCACCGGTTATCACAGCAAGAATCAGCAGCACTGCCGTATCGGTAATAATAGTGCCGCCTACAGCAATAGTAACTGCCTCATTTTTGGTGATGCCCATACGGCTTGCTAAAGGATAAGCAACCAATGTATGTGTAGAAAACATACTGGACACCAGCAAGGAAGCCATCAGGTTAAAATGCAAAACATTATAGCATAAGATGAAGCCAAGGCTTAGCGGAATAAAAAAAGTAAAGAATCCAAATACAAGGCTTTTATACCTGTTCTTTTTAAATTCAGCCATATCCAGCTCTAAGCCAGCCAGGAACATAATGTATAAGAGACCTGCCTTTCCAAAAAGATCAATACTGCCTTTGGCTACCAGGTTAAATCCGTGGTCACCAATTGCCATTCCTGCTAAAATCAACCCTATAATACTGGGGATCCGGAATTTTCTAAGCAAGATAGGCGCCAGTAATATGATGAATAATACAATGACAAATATTGGAACTGGATCTTTTAAAGGAAAATTGAAACCATTCAATAACGTCATATATGCTCAATTACCAGTTTCTGATATAAATCGCGCCAAAATTACTGAAATGTTATCTGGAGCATATATTATATCTGGTTATTAATATTTATTAATATCTGATGAAAAAGCATACACGCTTTTATTAATTACCGTACCAATGCCTGTAATTGATTTTCAAAACACTAATTTTGAATTGAAAAATTTATTGCTATATGCCGATAGGGCAGACTTCGGAACAATTTGATATAGATGTAGATATAGCTACTACCAAGCCATTTCAATTAATTGTATGGAATGATGAGGTTAATACTTTTGAATGGGTTATAGAAACCTTGCAGGAAGTGTGCGGGCATAGTCATGAGCAAGCCGAACAATGTGCTTATATCATTCATTTTAAAGGAAAGTATGCTGTAAAGCAAGGCGACTATGATGAGTTGAAACCTCAATGTGATGCCATAACAGAAAGAGGAATTGGCGCCACCATTGAAGCATTGGTTGATTAATTATGATTAATTGATTTTAGTTCTGTTGTTTTCAGGCTTCTCATTTTATATGCATTCCTTGCGGTTATACCTAGTTTTTTTATAAGCTGATAATTTACAATAGCGCCAATGGGTGCACCAATTACCGGAACCAATTGTGCCATTTTTGCAATATCAATATAGTCGCGGTATTCCTGTTGAAGCTTTCTCCAATCAAATTGATTGATGTCTTCTGGCAGATCTTTGCATTGTTCGTCCCAATCCATCATTTTTGTAAAAATTGCCTTGCGGTGAAAAGGACTTGAAAAAGCAAGTTGAAATATATACAACAAGTACAGCCGCTCTTTGTAGTCCTTTATATCGTAACCGAATAAAGTAGCCAATTCAAACAACAATTTTATTTTTATACCCAGCAACAGTGGAAAATCGGCGAGCCCCAACAAAATACCGCCTGCACCCGTTAAGCCACCTTCAGCCGCTGCGGTTTTTTGATACCAACTCACTTTTTCTGCTGCCAATGCATCCCGTACCTGAAGCGAAACATCTTTTTCAAATGGCGTAGTTGTAATTTCTGCACCAAATAAAACCCCACGGATCATTTGTTTAATAGCAACAGTTACTGCTTCATGAATTTTTTCCGGTATTATTTCGTTGATCTTGTTTTGAAACCTTTTGGAATATCTTTCAAACACAGTAGGATCCGCCAGCATTTTCTGTTTCCAGTTATTTAATTCCTGCAATGTGTGGTCTTTGTAATTCATATTTGCCTGCTTTGGTAATGTATATACAATTACCATGCTACTAGTGCATCATATGGCATCTACATCGGGTATAACTACCACAGATTTGAATTGTTTTTCATTGTGCATAATGGCAATATACGCTTTAATGAATTTCTTGCACTGGCTGATCAGCGTACTGTCTTTAGGAAGCTTCAATAAAATCTCCATAATATACTGGTTACGTACACGGCTAACCGCAGGCTCTGCAGGTCCTACTGCATATTTGCCAAAATTCTTTTCTAACCCTTTTGCAAAAAATGCGGCAGCTTCGGCTGTAACATCTTTTAATTTATGGCGGAATATTATTTTAATAAGACGGGAGAATGGAGGATAAAAAAAGTTTTTACGGGATTCTATTTCTACATTAAAAAACGATTTGTAATCATGCTGCTGCACAAAATACAAAACGGGATGTCGTGTATTGGCAACCTGTATCATTACTTTTCCTTTTCCATCTTTTCTTCCAGCACGGCCACTCACCTGTTCCATCAATTGAAAGCTTCTTTCATTCACCCTGAAATCTGCAAAACTTAATAAACTGTCGGCATCTACTATACCTACCAGGCTAACATGTTCAAAATCCAGTCCCTTCACAACCATTTGTGTACCCACTAAAATATTCAATCGTTGTTGCTCAAATAACTGAATCAGGCTTTCGTGTGCATGTTTACCACGTACACTGTCCATATCCATTCTCGCAATCTTTGCCTTTGGAAAATATTCGTCCAGGTATTCTTCTATTCTTTCAGTGCCAAAATTTTTCTGTATAAAATTATGATTGCCACAAGCCTCGCAGGTGTTAACATGTGGATATACAGATCCGCAATAGTGGCATATTAATTTATTGGTAAGCTTATGATACGTTAAACTAACATCACAATTTTTACACTGCGGTATCCAGCCACATACGGCGCAAACCTGGTAAGGAGAATAGCCACGCCGGTTTTGAAACAGGATAACCTGTTTATTATTATCCAATGTTTTTTGAATAGCCTGCTGCAATTGAGGAGAAATAATCACTTTTGCTTTATCCTTTGTTACTACCTGTTTAGTGTCTACTATTTCTATGTCAGGCAATTTTACACCTCCATATCTTTCAAACAATTCTACTAATCCATACTTTTCCTGGGTTGCATTATAATAACTCTCCACCGATGGAGAAGCACTGCCTAATAATACTTTTGCTTTATAGAGATGCCCGTAATAGATGGCGCTATCCCGTGCGTGATATCTTGGTGCAGGATCCTGTTGTTTATAAGATGCGTCGTGTTCTTCATCTGCCACAATTAAACCAAGATCAGAAAATGGCAAAAAAATAGCAGACCTGGCACCAATTACAACTTTCAGCTCACCGCTTTTAAGCTTATTCCATATCTCAATTCTTTCATTCTGATTAAACTTACTGTGATAAATACCAATATAGCCTCCAAAATATTTTTGCAGCCTGCGGATAATTTGCGAGGTAAGCGCAATTTCAGGAAGCAGGTACAAAACCTGTTGTCCTTTTTTTACATATTGTTCTATTAGTTTAATATATACCTGTGTTTTGCCGCTGGATGTAATACCATGTAAAAGCGCAACAGATTTTTCCAGGAAAATTGTATTGATCTTATCTAAAGCATCCTGTTGTGCGGTAGATAAAGCAAAATCTATATTAATATTGCGGGGAAGATATTGTAGTCTGTCAACCGAACGCTTTTCTAATAACAATATATTTTTTTCTACCAGTCCTTTTAATTGAGCATCGGAAGCGTTTGTTTTTTTCAGGAGCGCCGACTTAGTAACTTCACCTTCTGTTTTTAAAAAATGCAGATAGCCAAGTAATAACTCCAATTGCTTAGGCGCTTTGCTCCAGTTATTCATTAATTCTGCTAACTTATCTTCATTAGTATACACAGCATTAAGCAGCACATATGTTTCTTTTTTTGCCGTATAGTTCTCTTTTAAAGACTCCCATACAAAGCAAACTCTTTTTTCAATCAGCCTTTTTATTACCGGGTATACATGCGAAGAATCCAGCAATTGCTGCACCTCATTAAGATTCAATTCTTTTTTTATAAGCAGTGCTTCAGCTACAAGATATTCATCGTTATCCAGGAAAGAAAAATTATCGCCATACTCTTCGTTGTAAATAAGTATTGTTTCGCTGCTCAATTTAAAATACGAAGGCAGCGCGGCAGCCATTACTTCACCTTCGCTACACATATAATAAGCTGCCATCCATTCCCACAATAGTAATTGTTGTTCAAAAACAATTGGTTCTGTATCCAGCACATTCAAAATAAACTTTGGATCAAATGCTTCAGGCTTGTGTTGATGTATTTTTTTTACAACGCCTGCATATTTTTTATTTTTTCCAAGCACTACTTCCACTCTGCAACCCTGCTTTGTTTTATCCTGCAAATGTGGAGGAACCCTCCATGTATAGTTTTTAGGAAGCGCCAGTGGAATAATCACTTCGGCAAATAACGGAACATTCAAAGCGTTGGAAAACTGTTCTATATCCAGTAAAGTATCTGCCATCAGCAGATAAAGATAAGATGGAAAAGATGAATAAATACCGATGCGAATGTAGTTCTATCAACTCCCTTTATCAGGCATTTATTTGAGGATAATAAATATTAGAAAAAGGATTAGAACATGGAATCAGATATGGATCATACAATTCTGTAAAAGCTACAGGCTTTGATTCATCCATTTTGTTTGCAAAAAAATTGGAGGAAAGCAAAAATGTCATAACTATCTTATTGCGGTAGGCATTATAATTAGCGCGATATGGCAAAGTAAACAAGCCATTATTAATATAATAATGCCATTTTATTAATTGCTTATGGTGAAACGGGAACAGATCATCCCACACCTTTTTTTTAGCAGCTACTGCAAGAAATTTATCTATCTCAGCGGGAGCTATTTTTAGTGAAGCTGTATCTTTAATAATAACCTTACGGGCAAATTTATCAAAATTCTCAAACACAATATAACTCCCTGCTGCGATGCCCGCTGTGGCCAAGGTTGCTAATGCTATAAAGTTTCTTCTTCTCATTGTTAAAACGAATTATTGGCCGACATTAATGACAAGGCGGAAAGTGTAATGGTAGGATTAGCTGGCGTAATAGTAGGGAAAGCTCCGCTTCCTAGTACAAAAAGGTTTCTGTATTTGTGATGAACCAGGTTTTTATCTACTACGCTGTTTTCAGCTTTGTCACCCATTCTTGTAGTAGAACAAATATGAAACTCTGTTTTTTGAAAGTAATTATCCATTTCAATTTTTTCAATCGGCAAAAAAGAAAAATATTTTTGGATATCACCCTCTAATCTTTCCATTGCTCTATCTACATACTTATCATGCCCTACGTACTCAAGTTTGGGCTTCAGAGGATCATCACTTAATAAAACCCGGTTATTATCGCCCGGCAGGTCTTCAAAAATAAATTTGAATTTGGCAATCTTTCTCCACTTGCCAGCTTCTGCGCGTATAATCGGCTCGTTAAAACTTTCTATTATGCAACCAGAATAATCTTTTCTATGCGGTCCATCATACATCATATAACCATTAGCAGTGATGCTGGAGCTTCCACCAAGATTGTCAAGATTGCCCAAATAAAATGTTGCAAAAGTTCCTCTCTGGTCAGCCAGGCCTCTACCTGTGTAATAACTGGTGTCGCCTGCGGCCAGCAATATATGTGCATTAAAGATAGCATTACTGCCAAGTGCTATTACTTCAGCCGCTGCTTCAAAATCTTTTTGATCCTGTTTATATACTACAGATTTTACTTTATTATTTTCAACCGCCATATTAAAAACCTGTGCACCATATTTTAATGTAACGCGGGGATCCTTATATACAGGCGATAATGTATTTTCAATGGTAAACTTGCTATTAACCGGGCAAAGCTCACATACTGCACTTGAGCAGCAGCCATTCCTGTTTCCTACGGCTATTGTTGCTCTTGCTGTTGGTTGACTTATGTAAAGCTCTTTATAACGGTCCATAAGCAGTTTATCAACAGAAGACAATTTTTGAGGTGGAAGCGGATAAGCTTTTTTGCGTGGAAAAGGAGTTACTACTGGCCCTCCAATCATCATTATTTCTTCTACTTCGTTGTAATAAGGATCGAGATCGTCATAAGTAATCGGCCAATCCTGTGCAACACCGTACACCGATTTCATTTTAAAATCGTTTGGCATAAACCGTGGTGTACAACCCGTCCAGCAATTGGAGCTACCGCCAAAGTTTGGATCGAATACCCAATCTTTGTCTGTGTTTTTATATTCAAAAGAACCGATGTAAGTCTTTAGCTTTTTAAATTCATCCGAAATTGTTTCACGACGTCTCCGTTTTAATCTTTCGGAATGTGGATATAACATACCTCTTTCAAGTACAAGCACTTTTTTATCGGCTGATGATTTTTCGAGATATTTTTTCAGGAAAAAGCTGGATGCGAATCCTGTACCAACAATAATTATATCATACTTGTCCATAATATTTTTATCAGATTTGCACCAATAACTTATTCATGCGAAGTTCAATAAATAAGTGTTAAAAGCCGGTATGCTAACTTAAAAACTTAAAAAAAATTGTGCTGTAAAAAAGATAAGCTGGTTTTTGACCAGCTTATCTTTTCTTGATTACTTATATAAAATGCTATTTCGTTTTAAGTATTCGTATTGGTGTAATTGTTTCACCATTTAATCCCTGAGCCTGTATAAAGTATACACCTGGTGTAAGCTTTTGGTTATTTAAACCACAAGACTGTAACCAGCTTCCTTTGGGCACATTGGCAAATTCTTTGGTCATTACTGTTCTGCCTGATGCATCTGTAACCTTAATAACCAGTTTCGACACATTGTTAGCCAGGTTCATCTTAACCATTATATCATCTCTGAATGGATTCGGATAAACATTCATGCTACTGCTTGAAAAGGCAGTTAAATCTGTTGCAGTAGATGCAGTTCCGGTGCTTACGTTGCTGCCGCGGAATACAGCTCCACTTGCTCCATCAATAGGATCAGATGGCTTTTTAGCCCCGGAAATTACAAGTCCACCAATATAGGCAAACATCGTTGTGATGTTCTCTCCCTGGAGCGATAGCAATACTTCACCATTTTGATCAGCATATACATTATCCATTGTAACAGTCTGGTACCTGTTGTTATTCACCTTAAGTTTTACCACGCGTCCGTTAATAATATAGTTCACAACTCTTGTATCTGCCGCAGTTCTGCTCGCAAAGAACTTGAACGAGTACGCAGTATTTTGTGCAAGTCCACCAAATTTAAGCTGTCCTGTCTGACCAATATCTGCCCACCATGTACTTCTCATTACGTTGTCAGGAACCACACCGCTATTGTTACCGGTGTTTTCTCCTGAAGAGTTGGTGCTGCTGAACCCTGTGCCAACTGTCATCATTATTCCTGAGTAGGCGTTTTGATCATTCAGGAAGTTATTATACACTGCGCCAGCTACTGGATCTGTATTTGTATTATTCCAGGGCAATGCCGCAGGGTTATCTCTGTTAAAGTTAATATACACTGAATATGCATATGTAGATGCAGAAATTGTATTACTGAACGGAGATACATTAGGCGTTGAAACTGCTTTCAACTTATAGAAGTATTCCGTATTGGTTTGCAATAGAGAATCAGTAAATGTGGCTCCTGTTACCGTACCAACAAGGTTGAATGTTCCATTAGCGGATGTTGAACGATATATTTCAACATTACCACCATTAACCCTGTTATTCCATACAAGCCTGATTGAATCTTTGGCTATTCCCATACCCTTAAAGTTATTGGGCGCGAGCAATGTAGTGCTGGTAGTATAGGATTGAATAACTAAAGCATTCATATAGAAACCTACCGCGCTTGCTCCCTTGGTAACTGTGTATTCTATAACACCTCCTGTAGCGGTGATGTCATTGATCTGAACAGTATTCTGGGTATTATTTGCCGCATTGATTGATACAGTTTTAGCACCTACGCTGAATACTGTTGTACGATCATCTGTAGCTACCACGCTGCTCATGAATACAAGATTGTACCTTACGTTTGCATCGGTAGAAAGACCAGTAATTCTTACAGTTTTAGTTGTTGCTGCAGTTTCTGAATAATTAGTCTGTAATACATCATCTCTGTAAGCACCAGTATTGTTGCCACTTATAGTACCATTTGTTCCTGCAGTTGGCCAAGCTGTTACTAAAGTAACACCTGCAGTTGTTACAGCCCCTACATCATTCTTCAATCCACTGATGGACGCATTTGCTGCAGGCAACTTGTTAAAGCTGTTCCAGATACCTGCTACAGGGATAGTCTGATTAAAGTTTACATACATGGAAGTAACGGAGTTATCAGATATGTAAATCTTAATAGTTCCTGAGGATGATTCACCATAATTATCTGTTGCAGTAATAGTAGCATTGAATACTCCAATATTTCCTGCTGCCGGCGTAAGATGAATTTTACCAGTTCCACCACCATTATCTGTAAATGTTGCAAAAGATGGCAGGTTGGAAGCCGACAATGTAATTACATCGCCTGGATCGTCTGTAGCCAATACATTTACATCTACAGTTTGACCCGTTTTGATATATGCTTCGCTTGTTGTTAATACAGGTGCTCTGTTTGGAATAAGTACTTTGAGTACAGCAGTATTAGCGCCACCAAAAGTATTTTTCGCCCTTACAAAATAGAAGTAAGTTTTATTACCCTGTACAGTGCTATCAATATAAGATTGAGCTGTTCCATTATTTGCATTAGCATTAAGCAATGTGTACGGACCAGACAAAGTATTAGCCCTGTATACTTCATTAGTAGTAACTACTGAAGTAGTGTTGGTCCAGGTAAGTTTTGCAAAACCATTCTCACTTTTCAACTGAAAATCACCAACCTTGCCTGGAGGCGCATTAGCGCTAACTCCATCAGAAACTACAATGGCATTGATATAATAGAACCCTGTTCCATTGGTTGCAGCACGGGCAATATTTACGGATACTGCTCCACTTGCATCCGGAGTTACATTGGTAATGGAAATAGTATTCTGCGTATTTCTTAATGCATTAAGTGTTACAGTACTACTACCAATATTATATTGTGTTGAAACATCTCCGTTGCTGGTTGAATTAAAGCTGCCCAGGAAGGTGAAGCTATATTTTTTTGTTACGTCAAGACCTGTAACACTAATAACATAGCTTTTATTCCATCCAAACTTATATCCTGCCTGTAAAACTTTATCAGGATAGATACCAGAGTTTACATTGGTATTCATACCTGAATAGCTGGCAAGTGTAGTAAGACCAGACTCATAATTAAAGCTGAACCTGATATTGGTAGCTACACCATTTTGGTCTTTGAACCCTGGATTGGCAGAGGCTGGGTAAATTTCGTTTGATCCAAGAACTTTATTAACGCTGTTCCAGGATCCGCCAGCTGCATATGCTGTTGAAGGCGACAGATTAACATATACCGTGCGTACCGCAACTGGGCTAACAGTGATGGTAAAGGCCATTGTATCCTTTCCATTACGTCCATCTTCGGCCATTGCAATTACATTGTAAGTACCGGCACTTCCAGAAAGTGGGGCAAGGTTTAGTTGCGCACTCCTGTTATTAGAAGATACCGTAACAAAATTAGGCAGCCCCAGGAATGACCAAGTAAGCACATCAGCCGCATCATTATCAGTAGCATTAAATGTAACCTGCTGAGTTTTATTCTCATCAATAGCAATGCTGGTTTGTCCGGTTATCGAAGGAACATAATCGTCATTTACTACGAGATTAAAACTACGTGATGCGCTATTGTTCTGCGGATTACTTACAGTTACTTTAATAGCATTATACGTACCCTGATTACCAATTGCAGGATTAAAGGTGATTACACCCTTTCCGTTTCCTGTAGAAGTAAAGGTTCCGAATGATGGCAGATTGGTAACCTGTAGTGTTAAGGTTTCTGAAGTAGTAGTGCTTGCATTTACGTACACTTTAGCCTGAGTTCCATAACGCATGTATTGATTTTCAATAGCATCTATTGTAGGTACTACCCCCAGTGTTACTGCACTGATTTCGTTACTGAAATCAGAAATACCATCTGCACTCACTGCCTGAACTTTATAATATACAGTTGAGTTGGCGAATAAAGACGTATCTGTGTAGAATGTGTTTGCAGCTGGGGTACTGGCGTATAATACATAGTCCTGGTTATTACCATAAGACCTGTATACATCAAACCTTATTATTCCTAATGCATTATTTGTCCATGCTATCTTAACCGTTGTAGCAGTTGTACTGATTACTTGTAAGGCTGTTGGAGCAGCAGGAGCTGGTGGTGCTGCGGGCGTAGTAATATTTACATACTCCTGACCAAGCACAGTTGCCGGAATGATTTGTTTTGCAACAGCAGCGCCTGAACCGCTTGTTTTTTGATAGCTAACCGTTAATGCTTCATTACCTGCAGCTTCAAAGAAGGTAACAGAAATTGGAACAGGCACTCCGGCTGTTAATGCAACCTCAGCGCTGGCAGCTTCAATATTACCATGAGCTCCATCGTTATTCACAGTCAAGACATTATTAAGGTATAGCTTAGACCCATCGTCGGAACTTGTGAAGAATTTATAATTGCCTGTTACAGGAACCGTGATAGTTCCATCATACTTCATAGCAAAATTATCACTCCTCAATTGCATACCCAGGCTAAAATTGCTGGTATGTCCTGTTTGAACCGGAGTGAGTGTACTAAAGTCGGGGAGTACAGACAGCGAATTGGTTTCGTAATATGCATAATCTACACCTCTTCCGCTTCTGTCATACGCTGATTCACCATTTGAATTGATAGCCCTTACTCTATAGTAATATTTAGTGGCGGCTGCAACAGTAGTATCTTTAAAGGTCACTGTATTTGCCGGAAGAACAGCTACTGTAGAAAAGTTGCTGATAGGATCAGTTGATCTGGATAGTTCAAAAGCAGTTTCATTATTACTGTTATCTGTCCAGTTTAAATCTACACGCTTATAGCTAACCGGGTTAGCTGCCAGTGCAGATGGAGCCGCAGGAAGATTAACAGGTGCGCTGGAGGCCTCCACAAAAACGCTGTCTGGTATAGTTACAAACCCACCGTTGCTTTGTGGCGTCTTCCATGATGCAACCATGCTGTAACCACTACCCTGTTGGAAATAACTAATAGCAATAGGATACACGCCAGCAGTTAAGGTAACGGTTGCTCCATCCCTATCCTGGGTACCATGTAGTCCATCATTGTCAACCGTAGGCACAGCACTGTAGTTATAAGGCATATTGAAATATAACCTGCTACCATCATCTGAGTTTGTTCTAAAAGTATAACTACCGCCAACGGGAATACGAATATATCCTTCCCAAAGGAAAGCGAATTTCTCATTCTGTGTTCTGGGGGCTAATGTTACATTTGGAACAAACCCTGTACTTTGTACGGTCACAGCATTAAAGTCAGGTAGTACACTCCAGTCTCCAATAAAATATTTATAAGTTAATCCCTTAGCAAGGGTTCTTGCACTCACCTGGTTACTGAAAGGAGATTCATTATCCGTAAAGTCTCTTGCCTTTACTGTTATATTATATAAGTTATTATAATCCAGGTTATAAATAATATAATTGGTACTTGTGGTAGTATATGCTTTAGCACCGTTTATGTAAATATCGTATTTGGCAACGCCAACGTCATCGGTAGAAGCGGTCCATTGTATAGCAATGGAGCTTCTGGTAGTTCCTGTTACTTTTAAATCGATAGGAGCAGTAGGCGGTTGTGTATCAATATCCGTAGTTGCACTTCCCTCAGCAGATACTGGAGCAGCAGCAGTATTATTTACAGCTCTTACTACATAATAATACTTTACACCTGGTGTAAGTTCAACTTTCGTAAAAGTTCGGTCATCCGCCCCTGTTATACCAACAAACTGGTATGGACCACCTGATTTTGTGGCCTGGTATATTTCAAAATTTGTAGCAGGATTGAGGGAACCCGCATTAGTAATCCAGTTTAATTTTAAAGAAGTTTTTGTAAGCTTGCTTACAATTAAACCACGAACAGCATCAGGTTTATTGGGTCCATTAGCGTTTACAACAGTAAAAGCGTTTGAAGGTGTGCTCTGGCAACCAAAGTTCTCAGTTACTGTAACTATATAACTTCCAGGTGCTGCAGTGTAAGTACTTGCTGTACCCAATACTGTAGAACTGCCTACTTGTGTCCATTTATATGCTGCATATCCATCTGCCACCTTTAATTGAACCGTTGTATTACCATCGGTAGATGGCAATACCTTACTGGCAAAAATTGCCAATGCAGGATCTGGAGAAATGGTGGTTGTTTTGCTTTTTAACACTACAGGAATAGGCGACCATGGAGACCACTCGGTGCCACGCTTGATACGACAATCGTATTTACCCAAAGCTGTTGCTGTGATTGTATTGGTAGTAGCACCAACTATAAGTGTATCATTTTTACGCCATTCATATCCATCAAAACCTGCACCTACACCTATAACCTGGTTAATAGTTTCCTGGGGGCAGAATTCAAATCTGCCAAAAACAGGCCAAGGATTGGCCTTATGCGCTTTAGCGAGATAAGGCAGATAGTTAGGTTCGTTCCATGCCAAGTACCAACAATCATGACCTGCTGTTGGATATTCTGTATAGGAGAAATTTGCGCCATTTGCTAGGGCGGAATCACGTACAGTATGTGTTCTGTAAGCAGGAGGCTCCTGATCTAAAGCTCCCTGGAACAACCAGATTGGAGTAAATTTATTGATCTTAATATAAGGTGAATAGCTATATTCAGAATTACTGATAGGAGCTATCGAAGCAACAAATTTTGGATAGTTGGCATATATTGACCATGTAGAGGCTCCACCACCAGATAAACCACCTACAGAAATTCTGAAAGGATCTACCTGTACCTGGGGAATCAGGTATTGATCAATCAACTCCATTATTATAGCTCTTTCAGCCGCAGAGAAAACAGTATTGGTACATTGTGGGTAAAGCAAAAAGCCATCATATTGACCATTGTCTACTGCAGCGCCATGCAAAAAAGCACCAAGGTAAAGCTGATAATCATTATCATAAATTGTTCCTCTTTCACCAGCACCATGGAAAAAAAGAAATAGTGGATATTTCTTTCCATTACCCGGAACATAGGTTTTGGGATACTTCAAGCGAAATGCTATCCCTCTATATATATAGCATTTAAAACTAGAGGTATTCCATGACATACGGGTTGTTTTAACCCACTTTCCTGGACCACTTACCGGCTGAGTAGGTGGAGACTGCGGATTGTAAACAACATTCACATCATTAGGATCAAAAACCTGCGCGTTTGCACTATTAACGATGCCTAACATCAGCCCTAATGGAAGAAAAGCAATAAACAATCTAAGTACGAATGGCTTCATATAAAATCAATAAATAATTTTAAAAATGGCAGCTTCTCAGGAAGGAATTGGGAGTGGAATGAGACTAAGGTTAATCTATGATTTGGTTTAGATCAGCGATGGACAAGCCCGCCATATTTTTGGTATAATTTATCCCTTTATTTTATACCTTTTTAAAACAAAATAACAGGAGGTTTTAACAGAAGAAGATTGGAAATAACGGATTTAATAATAAATACGATAAAAACGTATTTAAAGTAAGGAGCGC
Source organism: Agriterribacter sp. (assembly GCA_047600465.1). GTDB lineage: Bacteria > Bacteroidota > Bacteroidia > Chitinophagales > Chitinophagaceae > Agriterribacter. The sequence goes on along the minus strand of JASGKU010000001.1, from coordinate 128,608 downwards.
AAGATAGAAAACTATTTTTAATTCGACAATAAGATATTGAAAATCATATGTCAATTATTTGTGAACGTTGATTATCAATCACTTACCCTCTTTCTTGAACCATGTAACATGGTTCCAATAAAAGTAAATCTAACAAGCAAATGATACGTAATAAAACTTAGTAAAACTGCGATACTTAATACTAACGGAAAACGAAGCACTCCTGGTATGCCGCTCCGTAAAAAAAGTACCTGTAAACTTATAACTATGCTCAAATGAATTAAGTATACCCAATAAGAGGCATCAGAAATGTATTTCCACGTTTTGCTTTCTGTTTTAAAAACTGCAAGAAATAAACCTATCAGTCCAAACACAAGCAATAGGATTTGGAGGGCAGCACCAAATTTCATTATGAGCGCAACTATGGAGCTATACACTCCATTGTTTATCCAATCAATATAGAATAAGATACAAGTTAATATAAGCCCTGGCCAGAGAAACAGGTAATACCTGTTTGATAAATGCGAAAAAACCTCGGTCCTTTTATTAAACAGCCATCCTAAAAAAACCATGAAACCGTAAAAAAATAAATTATTGATCCGCTTGGGAATGATACTGGTATCCGTTAAAACAAATAAACCATTTTCAGGAATCAAACATACCCATATTGGAATAACAGCTACCATTAACCACACTACGCTTTTAAAATGAATGTTCATCCACCATTGAGAAAACCTATTGAGCATATTGTTGATACTCTTATACTTTCTGCACCTTAACAACAGTATTCCGCAAACATAAAATATCATCAGATCATACAAGAACCACAAATGAGCCAAACCATTATAAGCGAAAACCTGCATAAAGCTTTTTTTGAGAGCCAACCCAATTGGCAATCCATTTCTATAAATAAATAAATACGCGTTATAAGGAACTACACTCAAGGGTAAAATAAAAATCATAGCAAAAATGAATGGTACACCTACCCTTTTCCAGCGATGAATAATGAACTGCTTTTCGCCAATTTTATAATACAACAAACGAAAAAAATAACCTGCAATTAAAAAAAACAAAGCCATCCTGAATGAATGAATCAGAAAATAAAGCGCGTCAAATATCCAGTAACTGAAAACCGGATCGTGCAACCAGTTTCTGTGTGGTTTAACTTTATAAGCAATAGCCGAATGCAACAAAACACCTAACAACATAGCCACAGCACGTAATGCATCCAATCCATAAATCCTTTGCTCTTTAATCATCTAATAGTAAATTTGAAATTAATACGTTGCTGATTTTTAATACAAATGCAAGGTTAACGGATAAAAATACAAACTCGTATTAAACATTCAAATTAATTAAACGCTGTCGTTCTAAGAACCTGCATTTCATCATTTGTTACCTATTATTTGTAAGTTATCAGATTTAGAAATTGATGCAACGTTTGTTGCTTTACAATTATCATTTGTTATTTCGATTTTTATATCTTCACCCTTCATAATTTTAAGGCATTGCAATGACAGGCAGGTGTGTTCTAGTATTTTTATTGAATGTATGGTTTTCCTGCTTTTGCTATGCACAAACCTGCAGCACGCTCGGGCAAAATCCAGGTACGGCATTTCCAGTATGCGGCACTTCCGTTTTTACACAACAAACTGTTCCGGGATGTGGAGGACGCACCATTCCTGTTCCGGGATGTAATGATGGAGCTGCTTATGGCGACCTGAATCCTTACTGGTATAAGTTCACTTGCTTTACAGGAGGTACCCTTGGATTTACCATCACTCCTATTACTTCATCTGATGATTATGACTGGCAACTGTTTGATATTACCGGTCATCAACCAGAGGAAGTATATACCAATCAATCACTGTATGTAACAAGTAATTGGTCTGCAGTTGAGGGAGCTACGGGCACTACTACAACAGCTACTGCTGTCACCAATTGTGCTGGCTATAGTTATCCTAATAAAAGCAAAATGCCGGTTTTAATTAAAGGGCATCAATATCTTTTATTGGTAAGTCATTTTACTGATACCAACCAAAGTGGTTATAAACTTACTTTTAGTGGTGGTACGGCCAACATAACAGATCCTACCATACCCGCATTGGAAAGTGCAAGAGCCTATTGTGACGGCCAAAGTATCATATTGAAATTGAATAAAAAGATGAGGTGCAACACGCTTGCAAAAGATGGGAGTGATTTTCAGGTAAATGCACCATCTATATCAGTAACAGGTGCTACTGCTCCTGCCTGTGGTTCCGGTTTTGATATGGATTCAGTAGTGATAAACCTAAATGCACCGCTTCCGTTTGGCACTTATTTATTGATAATAAAAACCGGCTCAGATGGCAATACCATTTTAGATAATTGCGACAGAAATATTGCAGACGGAGATAAAATTGATTTTACCGTTGCTCCTGCATACCCAACACCAATGGATAGTCTCGCACCAATTGAATGTTCACCAGATATGTTGAGATTGGTGTTTAAAAAACCGATACGCTGCAATTCTATAGCTCCCGGAGGAAGCGACTTTGTTATAAGCGGAACATCCTCGTTGAGCGTTGTATCTGCTTATGGTGATTGTGGCACAGATAATCTTACCAGTGCCATTTATGTGAAATTGAACAGAACCATTTTACAAAAAGGAGCTTTTACTATCACACTGCAAAAAGGCACAGATGGCAATACACTGATAGATGAATGTGGAAAAGAAACACCAGCGGGGCAAAGTCTGAATTTTAATGTATTAGACACTGTGTCTGCCGATTTCGGTTATGGTATACTGTTAGGTTGCCGCTATGATACTATCAGCCTGCATCATCCCGGTGGAAATGATATAAATTCCTGGAACTGGATATTTGAAGATGGCAGTTCAGGAAGCGGACAGGATTTTGAAAAAATATATACCGCCTTCGGGCAAAAGCATGTCACCTTACTTGTATCAAATGGAATGTGCAGCGACACAGCGTCAGCGGATATATTGTTAGATAATGAACTAAAAGCCGATTTTGAAGCGCCGGAGTTTATCTGCCCTAATGATACCACCGTTTATAAGGATCTAAGTATCGGGCACATTCTTTCCTGGGTCTGGGACTTTGGCAATGGTACTCAAAGCATATCACAATTGCCATCTGCCCAACAATACCCGCCACCTGTTACTGATAAGGATTATACAGTTAATCTCTCGGTTACCGACAATATTGGTTGCGTTTCCGAAATAAGCAAAACAGTTAAGGTGGTTGCCAGTTGTTATATTGCCATTCCATCTGCCTTTACCCCTAATGGTGACTACCTGAACGATTATCTGTACCCCCTCAATGCTTATAAAGCTGATGATCTTATGTTCAGGGTATATAACCTGTATGGGCAAAAAGTATTTGAAACCAACAGCCGCCTGAAAAAATGGGATGGAACGATTAATGGTAAAATGCAGCGTGCCGGAACGTACGTATGGACACTGCATTATGTACACAAAACCACCCGCCAGGTTTTTAATTTAAAAGGAACGACTACGCTTATCCGGTAGTTCCGGGATTTCATAAACATATTGTACCTGTTTTATACAACATACCCTTCCGCTAAGCGTTTAAATCCGTATAATTTTCTTTCGATGAAAAATGCAGATAAATTCTTTCTTGTTTTTGTAGCTGTTGGTTATTTTGTGCTTTATGCAGCCATGGCTATGCTTAGTTGATATATATTCTTATCTTTACGCTTAATTATTTTTGTCTATCATACTACCGGTAATGGTTACGCCGGTGGAATAAACATTCTGACATGAAAAAGAGTAGCGTTTCTATTTTGCGGGTTATGGTTGCCCTGGTTTTTGTAGCATGTATAGCAATCATTTCCTGTAAAAAAGATAAAAGTGAAGATCCCCCGGTTAAAACCAAAAAAGAACTCCTCGCAAACAAATGGAAGGTTGCCGATATCCAGGATGCTTCAGGAAACAGCCTCATTAATTTACCTGTAGACCAGATAAAATGTTTAAAAGATAATATTTTTACAATAGTATCGGATGCAACATATTCCATAGATGAAGGAGCTGTAGTTTGTGATCCAACTACAGCAGGATCAGGCACCTGGACTTTAAGTGAAAACGATACTCAGATTACATTTACTCCCACCACAGGCGATCCTCTTACTATTACGCTCATTGATGTTACAGAAACAACATTAAAGGTTTCTTACTATTTATCAGAACCTGTACCTGGTACATACACTGTTATCTTGCAAAAACAATAGCGCTAACCGTTTACCAGTTTATTTATACCGGCATAACTTCATGAACTGGGCTGAACAAATATATCTTGCCCGTTTTAACTTCAATGCACCTGATGCGTTTGCGCATCAGTTCACCTCGCAAAAACACCCTTCCATCATCTGTACGGAAAGCTGATTTTTCTGCAATTTCCTCTACCAGTTTTTTTCCATCTCCGTTTTTATCATACCTCCTTAACACACGTAGCAAGCTATCTTCAGCACAACTTCCTGCAGCGGGATTATGCATGGTTGCTTTGATTTCAGCAGCAATATCAGGTGGAAAAATATTCAGCAAAAGAAACTGCCGGAGTATTTCTCCATACGTGCTTTTCCATTCTTTGCCGTGATGTGCAATTTTGTTGCCATAGCGGATAAAAGCCACCAGGTGAGCCAATTCGTGCAATAACGTTATTAAAAAAGAAAACTTATTAAGATTCGCATTTATGCTTATCCGATGATTCTTTCCGTCTACCGCAAAGCGATAGTCGCCCAATAAACTCTTACGTTCTTTTGTAAGGGTGAGATGTACTTTATATTGCAGCAGGTATTGCATTACTGCATCATAAGAACCTTCAGGTAAAAATGATTGTAGCGTATTTAAAGGAGCTTCCTTTTTATTACCCATTATTGGTTTTTCCGGATTTAAGGGCTATTATTATTTCAATAAACATATATACCAGGTATAAAGCCATACAGGCTATAATGGCTGATCTGTTTACTTTTCCTGCAACTGTAGCAAATACCAATACTACTATTGCTACCAATAAAAATTTTATCAAAAAAGAAATGTAAAAGTATCGCACAAAAAGCTGGGGAGCTCCGGGTTTATTTCCTTTCTGCTGAATAAAAAAGGAAATCAAACTAAGTAGAAATAAGAATACATTTCCCCAGAACAATGTTTTTGTATTAAAGCCATATCCCGTAAGCGCAGATTCTAGTAGTAATATTAACACGGCAACTATAACAAAAACAAAAATGACGGGCAAAAAAGCTTTCCAGAACTTCATATATTAAATTTACGCGGACGCAAAGCTACAATATGCCTGCTTTTAAAATATTATTTACTGAATTCTTGCTCCCTCTTTCTTAAAATAATTGAATACCAATCGTTTACCTTTGAAAAGACTATTGAGCTTGCATTGAAAATAGAATAGGAGGTTTCTTGTCATTTTTAGTCGAATTCCCTTACCTTTGCAAACCTTAAAACAAAAAGCATGGCAAACCGGCACGAATATGAGATTGCTTTTGTAGGGCTTAAGCCGGGTAAACATGAGTTTAGTTACGAGATTGACGACAAGTTCTTTGCAGAAAATCAACCCCAGGATTTTACTGATTGTCATGTAAACGTAAAGCTTGTTCTTGACAAAAAAACTTCATTTCTCATGCTTAAATTTGAGATTGGAGGTACAGTAAAGTTGCCTTGTGATCTTTGCGGTAACACCGTTGAGAAAACTTTATGGGACGATTTTGAAATGTTGGTTAAGATGGTAGACAATCCGGATGAAATGAATAATGAAGAGGAAGACCCTGATGTATATTATATTTCAAGAACGGAAAGTCATATAAACATACGTGCATGGATATACGAATTTATAAACCTTAGTATACCATTACAGCGTACTTGCGAACCAAAACCGGATGGAAGTTCAGGGTGTGACCAGGAAGCATTAGACATGCTGAAGAAATTGAATGAACAAAATTCCGAAAGTGACAACCCGATCTGGAAAGGATTGGACAAATTCAGAAACAATTAAAAAAATAGTGTTATGCCAAATCCAAAGCGGAGGCACTCTCAACAACGCAGTGCAAAAAGAAGAACACATTATGTGGCACAAACAGTTACTTTAAGCAAAGACACTGTTACAGGCGAAACACATGTACGTCATCGTGCACATGTAAGCGAAGGAAAGTTGTACTACAAAGGAAAAGTGGTAGTAGAGAAATCTCCTATTCAATAGTTATTTCCCCTTATAACGCGTTTCCCAATTCTGAATAAATAATATTTATTTGGATTTGGGATTTGTATTTTCAGATTTTCCCCAAATTTGCTGCATGAACATTGCCTTAGATATGATGGGTGGCGATTACGCTCCCGCAGAAGCAATACTTGGCGTTAAAGATTATTTATCTACATCCGGCAATCTCGCTCATCTACTGCTCGTTGGCGATGAAGCCCGTTTACAGCCACTGATACAGGAACATATTTCAGGTTTAGCCAATCATTTTACCCTGGTTCACGCACCACAGGTAATTGATATGCACGAACATCCAACCAAAGCGTTAAAAGAAAAACAACAATCTTCTATAGCAATAGGATTTCACTTGCTGGCTACCGGCAAAGCCGACGCTTTTATTAGTGCAGGTAACACAGGCGCTATGCTGGTAGGAGCTTTATACAGCATTAAACCTATTGAAGGCGTAAGCAGACCCACCATCGGAGCATATATGCCACGCGAAAATGGACATTTAGGCTTATTGCTGGATGCAGGTATTAATGCAGATTGTAAACCTGAAAATCTTGAACAGTTTGCATTGTTGGGTTCATTGTTTGTGCAGCACGTTTGGAATATTGAAAAACCTAAAGTTGCACTATTAAATATTGGAGAAGAAGAAGGTAAAGGGAACATTCTTGCACAGGCTACTTATCCTTTGCTTAAGGAAAACAATTTGATCAATTTTATCGGGAATGTAGAAGGCAGAGATATTTTAATGGATAAATCGGATGTGATAGTGTGTGAAGGATTTACCGGCAATGTAATTCTAAAAATGGCAGAAAGCATTTATGATATCATTAAACGCCGCCAGATTCATGATAGTTATTTTGACAGGTTTGAATTTGAACAATATGGCGGTGTGCCGGTGTTAGGCGTAAACAAGCCGGTGATCATCGGCCATGGCATTTCGCACGGACCGTCTTTCAAAAACATGATATTACTTTCGCAAAAAATTATTGAGATAGAACTGATAGATAAAATAAAGAAGAGTTTTAAGCAGCAAGCGTAGCAATATTTTGAATCGCGCAACCGCCACTATGTGAGACGTGGAAAGGGGTCGGCACCGGAGGTCAGACCACAATCAGCTTAGAGGTTTGATGCCTATTGCCGTACCGACTACACTATTAAAACCCCCACTTTATTAAAGTAGAACCCCAGGTAAAGCCTCCACCAAAAGCCGCTAATACAATATTGTCGCCTTTTTTCAATTGAGGTTCCCAATCCCATAAACAAAGCGGAATAGTTGCAGCAGTAGTATTGCCATATCGTTCAATATTCAGCATCACCTTTTCCTTCGACAATCCCATTCGGTTTGCCGTAGCATCAATAATTCTTTTATTTGCCTGGTGAGGAACAAGCCATGCTATATCATCACCGGTAAGATTATTGCGTTCCATCAATTCATAACTTACATCCGCCATATCTCTTACCGCATGCTTAAAAACAGTTTGACCTTCCTGGTAAATATAATGCTCCTTATTGGTTACAGTTTCTATAGAGGCAGGCCGTAAAGAGCCGCCCGCTTTCATATGCAGATGATGTCCACCTGCACCATCACTTTTTAAAATGGTATCTACTATACCGTAACCTTCTGTATTTGGTTCAAGCAATACGGCTCCTGCACCATCGCCAAAAATGATACAGGTGGTTCTGTCGCTATAATCTACTATCGAACTCATTTTATCAGATCCTGCCACAATCACTTTTTTGCACCTGCCGCTTTCTATTAAAGCCGCACCAGTAGTAAGCGCATATAAAAAGCCGCTACAGGCAGCAGCAAGATCAAATCCCCAGGCGTTTTTAGCACCCAGTTTATGACAGGCGATATTAGCTGTAGAAGGAAACACCATATCCGGCGTAACAGTTCCTACAATTAAACAATCTATTTCTTCGGCCGTTATATTTCTCTTCTTTAAAATTTCCTCTACTGCAGGTACCACCATATCAGATGTTGCAAGCCCCGCTCCTTTTAAAATTCTTCTTTCAGAAATGCCTGTTCTGGTTCTTATCCATTCATCATTTGTATCTACTAGTTTTTCCAGTTCAGCATTAGTAAGTGTATACTCTGGTACATATCCTCCAACAGCAGTAATAGCTGCATTTATTTTTGAACTCATTGTGATCTTGTTTCTAAATTGGGCACGAAAATACAATTATCATAATAAATCAAAACTACCTCTGGTGGTTTTCTACAAACACAATCCTTTATCTTTGTTCCCTTTACTAACCCCATGATAGCTTTTGTAACCGGCAAGTTCGTGTATAAGTCACCTGCAGTTGTGCATGTAGACGTTAATGGTGTAGGCTATGAAGTACAGATAAGCCTGCATACATATACACAGATACAATCGCTTGAGAAAGGATCCCTTTATACCTTGTTGCAGATAAAAGAAGACAGTCATACGCTGTATGGTTTTTTTGATATGGCTGAAAAAAATATATTTGTGCAGTTGATCAGCGTAAATGGTGTTGGATCTTCCACTGCAAGAATGATGCTTTCAGCCATGCAGCCAGATGAGTTAACCCGTGCGATAGTAAAAGGTGACACATTTCAATTAGAAAAAATAAAGGGTATCGGAAAAAAATCTGCTGAGCGGATTGTGCTGGAATTAAAAGATAAATTGAACAAAACAGTAACAGAAACAAATAGTTCTGTATTTATAAACAATACTTTAGAGCAGGATGCGTTAAATGCGTTAATTGCTTTAGGCATAGCCCGTAACATGGCAGAAACTGCTGTCAAAAAGGCTACAACATCCGCCCCCTCTACTGAAAATCTGGAAAATTTAATTAAAAAAGCATTACAGCTTATTTGAGAAAAAATCTACCCACTAAACAAGAAGGGAAAATTGACTTTATCTTTTTCGAATATACTTCGTATAGCAGTATGTTCTGTGGTGGCATTCATATGCCATGGCACAGCACATACTGAACCTTTGCGTTTAAACAAAACATTCCAGGCAAGAGATACCGTTCCTTCAAAAACCGACACATCAAGGGTAGATACCCTCAAATATCCTATCAGCGACAGGCTGGGTGACAAACTCACTTCCTCGTCTAACAATTCATTCGATCTTAAAGACCCTGCTAATATTACAGACTCCATTGTATACGACCCAAAGGAGAAGAAATATTATATTATTGAGAAAATAGGTAATAAATATTACCGCAAACCTACCTCGCTCACTTTTGAAGAATTTAATCGTATACAGGCAAGAAAACAGGAAGTTGAATATTTTCAGCAGAGAGCCAATACCATTAGCCTGATGAACAGGAGTTTGCTGAAACCCAAACTTACAGCTACGGATGATCTTTTTAACCGACTGTTCGGCAGCAGCAAATTTGATATACGGCCCAGGGAACCGTAGGCATAACAGCAGGTTACCAGGGACAGCAGGTAAAAAATCCTACCCTGCCCGAAAGAGCACAGAAAAACGGTGGCTTCGATTTTCAGTTGGCAGCCAATCTTAATGTAATTGCTAATATTGGCGACAAAGTAAAATTGCCGATCTCTTATAATACCCAATCAACTTTTGATTTTCAAAACCAGCTAAAGCTGGAGTATACGGGCAAATCAGATGAAATTATTAAGAAAATAGAACTGGGAAATACCAGTTTTGCTTCTAAAGGAACTTTAATTCCCGGAGCACAGTCTCTATTTGGTATAAAAACACAATTGCAATTTGGTAAGCTGTGGGTAACAGGCGTATTTGCTACCCAAAAATCGCAACGCCAATCACGTGCCTTACAAGGTGGAGCCTCCACATCACAGATTACAGTAAAAGCTGACGACTATGATGAAAACCGTAACTTCTTATTAGCCCAGTATTTTAACCGGCGATACAACGACGCGATGAAGACCATTCCTGTAGTTACATCGCAGATACAGATCATGCGTATGGAAGTGTGGGTAACCAACAGAACAGGAACAGGTATTACTACAGATACAAGAGATATTGTTGGTTTGATGGATATGGGTGAACCCCATCCTTATGGTTCCTGGGGTGGTTCAGGCAACGACCTTGATCTTCCGAGAAATGATGCCAACAGCCTTTACAGGCAAATTATCAGCAATGGCTCCAACAGAAGCCCGTCTCTTGTGGTAGGCAACCTTACGGGGCTGGGGTTAAAACAGGTGCAGGATTTTGAAAAAACCTTTGCGCATAAACTTGATTCAAGCCAGTATACCTATAACCCACAAATAGGTTTTCTTTCGTTAAATGCAGCCTTACAACCCAACGAGGTGCTGGGAGTTGCATTTCAATACAGCTATAATGGAAGAGTTTACCAGGTGGGTGAATTTTCACAGGATGTGCCGGTGGATTCCAGCTCAGGGGTTCAGAAAGTTTTATTCCTGAAATTATTGAAAGCTACTTCAGCACGTACACAACTCCCTATATGGGATTTGATGATGAAAAACATTTATACCCTGAAGAGTGATAACGGCGATTACCTGTCATCGTTAGACAAAACTGATTTTCAGCTGAACGTACTCTATAACGAACCAGGCGGAGGTGAAAAAAGATATTTGCCCGAAGGTGACCAGGCCGGCGTGCCACTATTGACGTTGCTGAATTTAGATAGACTTAATAATCAAAACGACCCCCAACCTGATGGGGTATTCGACTTTGTGGAGGGATATACTGTGCTGCCTTACAAGGCGCAGATCATCTTCCCGGTACTGGAGCCTTTTGGACGTGACCTGGCATTTGCGTTTACTGATCCTACATTGCGGCAGAAATATTTGTATCAACCATTGTATGATACCATCAAAGCCATAGCACAAACCTATGCCAACCTCGACAGGTTTGTAATGAAGGGTTCTGCTAAGGCTACTGCTACCGGTCAATCAGAAATATCATTGAATGCCTTTAACGTACCACAAGGGTCTGTAACCGTTACTGCCGGTGGTCGTACTTTAACAGAAGGGGTAGATTATGATATCAATTATACTTCCGGAACAGTACGTATTATTAACCAGGCCATTCTTAGTTCAGGCATCCCAGTAAATGTTCAGTTTGAAAACCAGGCAGCGTTTGGATTGCAGCAGCGAAACTATATGGGCTTGCGACTGGATTATCTTGCCAGTAAAAATCTTACTATTGGTGCTACGGCAGTGCGGTTGAGTGAACGACCTTACTTTACCAAAATGGGTTATGGTGAAGATCCTATCCGTAATACCATGATTGGCGCAGACTTCAGCTATCACAATGAATTGCCCAAACTAAACAGGTTGTTAGATCATCTTCCTTTTTATACACCTAACGGAACATCTACTGTTACCGCATTTGGTGAGGCCGCCAGGATGATTCCCGGTCATGCCCCGCAAATTGGTAAAGGCAGCGCGGGTTTAATTTATATTGATGATTTTGAAGGAACAAGGGCAAGCATCGACCTTAGATTTCCATTGATTAGCTGGGCTTTGGCGAGCACACCGCTTGGCGCAACTGATAAAAATGGCAACGTGCTTTTTCCTGAAGCCAGCTTATATAATAATACTGATTATGGTAAAAACAGGGCTAAGCTGGCATGGTATAATGTGGAACCTGTATTGCAGGAAAGAAGAAACTCCAGTAATCCGCTTGGTGGTAATGATGAAGAACTTTCTGATCCACGTGTACGTTCCGTATCGCAATCAGAAATATTTCCGTTGCGCACTCCTGAGTATGGATTGAACCAATTGGTAACATTCGACCTCGCATATTATCCTAAAGAACGTGGCCCTTATAACTACGACGCAAGCAATATTGATGGAGCAGGCAGGTTGAATAATCCTTCTAAAAGATGGGGCGGTATGATGCGCTCCATAGATCAAACAGATTTTGAAACAAACAATGTGGAGTTTATCGAATTCTGGGTATTAGATCCATTTATAAAAAACACCAATACCGCTGGGGGACAATTATATTTTAACCTTGGTAATGTTTCTGAAGATATATTGAAAGATGGAAAACGGTCATATGAAAATGGTTTGCCAACACCAAAAATTCCAGCTCAAACAGACAATTCCATTTGGGGAAAAGTTCCTATTAATCCCATACAAGTAACACAAGCATTTAGCAATGACCCAGATGATCGTCCATACCAGGACGTTGGTTTTGATGGATTGAGAGATGACGACGAAAAAACACAGTATTCAGGTTTTGTACAATCTATGCAGGCACAGGTTGGCGCAGGATCTCCCGCATTCCAAAAAATTGCGGCAGATCCTTCTTCCGATGATTTCCGTTATTACCGTGATGCATCTTACGATAATGCAGGAACAGGTATCTTAGGGCGTTATAAAAACTTCAATAGTCCTGATGGTAATTCCCCCGTATCTACTCAAAGCACGCAATCCTCATCATCTACATTATACCCAGATGCAGAAGACCTGAACAAAGACAATACCTTAAACGAAAATGAAGAATATTTTCAGTATCGTGTTGAGATTAAAGAAAAGTCCACACCTGAAATGCAGATCGGTCAGAATTATATTGTTGATCGAAAAGACGTAAGTGTTCAATTAGCAAACGGACAAAAAGAAACTCAAACATGGTACCAGTTCAGAATCCCCATCAGTGATTATGATAAAAAAATCGGTAATATACCCGACTTCAAATCCATCCAGTTCATCCGTATGTTCCTTACTGGTTTTGAAGATTCAACCGTATTGCGTTTTGCAAAACTTGACCTGGTAAGAAACCAATGGAGAAAATTTGGATACGAAGCAGATACTGCCGGCGTGTACAAACCTATTGCAACCAACGATCCTGTAAATTTTAATGTAGGTGCAGTAAACATCGAAGAAAATGATAAGAGACAGCCAGTTCCTTACCGCATTCCTCCAGGCATTGAAAGAGTACAATCTTTAAGCAACGGTGGTATAAATATTCTGCAGAATGAGCAATCTATGAATATGCAGATCTGCAATTTGCCCAGTGGTGAAACAAGAGCTGTGTTTAAAGCTACCAACTTAGACATAAGGCAATACCGCAGGTTATTAATGTTTATGCATGCAGAAAGTGTTATAGGTCAACCAACATTATCAGATGGACAAATAAATGCAGTAATCCGTATCGGCAGCGACTATATCAATAACTTTTATGAAATAAAAATTCCATTAAAGATAACGGCAGCAGGCGCAACAGTTGATACAGATATTTGGCCGGAAGCTAACAATCTTGATTTTGATCTTTCCATTCTCGAACAATTAAAGGCAGAACGAAATACGCAATTAAACAACCCCAATGTTATTTATAGAAAACTGGTAGATGGACGAACGTATTCGGTAATGGGAAGTCCCAATTTTGGTGAAGTAAAAGGATTTTTAATTGGCGTAGAAAACCCGGGTGATGGCACGGGTACACCTGTTTGTACGGAAGTATGGATAAACGAACTACGACTGTCACAGATAGATGAAAAAGGTGGATGGGCAGCTTTGGGTAGAATAGATCTTGCATTGGCTGATTTAGGTACACTTACTTTTTCGGGCAATATGCATACGGTTGGTTTTGGTACGTTGGAGCAAAGGGTAAATGAAAGAGCGAGAGATAATTTTACACAGTTTGATGCCGCTGCTAATCTTCAGTTAGGGAAGTTGTTGCCCCGCGGCGTAGGAATTGATATTCCACTATACGCAGGCATTTCGCAAACAGTAAGCACACCTGAATACGACCCTTACGATAAAGACATCAAACTAAAAGACAAGCTTAATTCGGCGAGTGGCGCCACGAGAGATTCTATAAGAAACGCTGCCATTGATATTACTACTATCAAAACTTTTAATCTTACCAACGTACGAAAATTACTTCCTGAAGGAAAGAAGCAGAGAATATGGAGTATCTCCAATCTTGATTTCAGCTATTCCTATACTTCCATTACATCGCACAACCCGCTTATTGAAAACAATGAAGTAAAAAAATACAAAGGTGGCATTGGATATAACTATACAGGGCAACCGAAGTTTATTGAACCATTCAAGAAAATCATCAAAAGCAAGTCGAAATGGCTTGATGCCGTCAAAGATTTTAATTTCAACTTTACACCTGCATTAATAGGCATCCGCTTTGATATAAACAGGCAGTTTGGAGCTTTGCGCCCACGAGAAGTATATGTGCCGGGCACATTGCCAAGTCCATATAAAATACCTGAGACTTACGACAAATTCTTTACATTCGACAGGCACTATAATTACCGCTGGGACATTACCCGGTCAGTCAATTTCGATTATGAAGCATTAAACAATGCAAGAATAGATGAGCCTGCCGGAAGAATAGACAGCAAAGCTAAAAAAGATACACTGTGGAAAAATCTTTTCAAAGGAGGCAGAAATGTATTGTTTAATCAGAGAGCTGATTTTACTTACACAGTACCTACCAATAAAATTCCATTGCTTGATTGGACCAATGTAAATCTTGCTTACAAAACAACCTATAGCTGGATAGGTGCATCAAGGCTTGCTATTAACCTGGGTAATACCATACAAAACAGCAACGCAAAAGCAGCTACCGTTGATTTTGATTTCAACAGGTTGTATAGCAAGTTCAGAATATTCAGAGCTATAGACCAGCAAGGCGGAGGTGATGGAGCTAAGTCGCCGCCCGTACCTGAAAAACCAAATGCGAAGGCAGACTCAACAAAATCAAAAAAGAAAAGAGAACCCAAAGAGTTACCAGAGCTGAGCCCTTTTGTTAAGGGCGTAGGTAAGATTATTACTTCTATAAAACGCGTAAATCTTACTTACTCTGAAGGAGCTACTTCTTTTATTCCAGGCTATACCGACAGTACAAAGTTCCTGGGGCAAAACTGGAGCAGTGGCGCACCTGGCATTGGTTTTATGCTGGGCAAACAACCAGATGCACCATGGTTGAACCGTGCAGCAGCCAGAGGATTGATATCGAGAGATAGTTTGCAGAATAATCTTGTGCGGCAAACTTTTGACCAGCAATTGAATCTTACTGCGCAACTGGAGCCTGTGAGAGATTTTAAAATTGATATCAATCTTACAAAAACATTTAACCGCACTTATAGTGAATTGTTTAAGGATACTATTGGTAACGGGGAGTTTGGACACCTCAATCCATATGCAGGCGGCGGTTTCAGCATCAGCTTTATTTCTTTTCAAACAATATTTAATAAAGTTGATCCGAATGTTGCCAGTGCAACATTCCAGAAATTTGAGAATAACAGGAAAATATTGTCTGAAAGACTTGGTAAGGCTAATCCATATAGCCAGGTTAAGGGTTCCGATGGATATTATCTTGGGTACAGTCAGTATGCGCAGGATGTGTTGATTCCATCATTTGTGGCTGCCTATACCAATAAAGATCCCAATACGATAGCGCTTTTAAAAACTAGTGGTGGCAATGTTCGTTCTAATCCATTTTCCGGCTATTTACCTAAGCCCAACTGGAATATTGAGTACAATGGATTATCAAGAGTAAAACCTTTGGATAAAATATTTACTAACCTGGTGATAAGGCATAAATACAACAGCACATTAAGTATGAATGCCTTTAATTCAAACTTACTTTTCCAGGATAGATGGGATCTTGGTTTCCCTTCTTTCCTTGATACTGTTTCACATAATTTTATCCCGTATTTTCTTGTTCCGAATATTTCTATAGAGGAGCAATTTGCGCCTCTTGCAGGTATAGATGTCACACTTACCAACCAGATTACAGCCGGATTTGAATATAATAAAAGGCGTACGCTCAGCCTTAGTTTGATTGACTATCAACTTACCGAAATGCATTCTTCAGAAATAAGATTAAATGCATCCTGGCGGATAAGAGGTTTCAATCTTCCTTTTAATATTAATTTCTTTAAGAAAAGCACAGATTCATCGAGCAAGAAAACAGAGAGCGATGTTAAGATCGGGCTTATATTCGGTATTCAGGATAACATAACTTCCAACAGCAGGCTGGATCAAACCAATGCCTTTGCCACCAATGGTGAAAAAATCATTACCATCAATCCTACTATTGATTATGTACTAAGCAACAGGATTCAGCTTAAATTCTATTTTGAGCAACAGAGAAGATTGCCGTATGTATCATCTTCAGCACCTACCATCAATACACGAGCGGGAGTCACGGTAAATATATCGTTGGCGCCGTAGAAAAGTTGCAGGTTTCAGGTCACAGGTTTTTAAAGTTTATTGTTGAGAATTTCATACTTGAAACACGTAACCTGAAACTTGTAACTTCTTTAACTTACTCCTGCTCCTGGTTCAATATTATTTTCCGGATGCACAAAATGCAGTTTGCCTTGTTTATCTTCTGCCATTAATATCATACCGTTGCTTTCTATACCGCGCATTTTGCGTGGCGCTAAATTAGCTACCACCACTACCTGTTTACCAATAATTTCTTCCGGTTTAAAATGCATGGCTATACCCGACACAATGGTTCTTTTTTCAAAACCCAGGTCAACCTGTAGTTTCAAAAGCTTATCAGCCTTTTCTACTTTTTCTGCAGACAAAATAACGCCGGTCTTCAAATCTATTTTTGCAAAATCATCAAATACAATTGCTGGTTTGTTGTTTGTCGTTTGTTGTTCTTCTTTTACAGGAACTGTATTGTTCTCTTCAGCAGTTGTAGTTGCTGTAGTTGCAGGCTTTACCATATTTAATCTTAGTTTATCAACCTGTGCTGTTATTTCAGCATCTTCAATTTTCCTGAATAATATTTCGGGCGCACGCAAAGTATACCCTACACTCAGCAGTTTAAGGCTGCCTGCATTTTCCCAATCAAGCATTTTATCAACCACCTTCATCATGTGCAGCATTTTTTGCGCTGTAAAAGGCAGGAAGGGGTTGACAAGTATTGCGAGATTGGCCGTTAGTTGTAAACTCAGATGCAGGCAATTATCGATTTCTTTTTGTGCTGCTGGTGTTATTGTTCCAGCTTCGTTTACCTGCTTTGCTTTTATCCAGGGCTCTTTTTCCTGCATGTATTTATTGCCCTTGCGTGCCAGATCTATTACTTCAAACAGGGCTTCCCTGAATTTATACTCTTCCAGGCATTTTGTAATTTTTTCTTTTGCAGTACCAATATCCTGGATAAGCTGGTTATCCTTTATATCTATTATATCAGCATGTAAAGCAGGCACTTTTCCTCCACATAATTTATGCATCAAAACAAAAGCGCGGTTTACAAAATTTCCAAAAATAGAAGCCAGCTCATTATTGTTCCTGTCCTGGAAATCTTTCCATGTAAAGTCATTGTCCTTTGTTTCGGGTGCATTAGCGCATAGTGTATACCGTAGTACATCTTCGCAACCCGGAAAATCTTTTACATATTCATGTACCCACACTGCCCAGTTTCTGCTGGTAGATACTTTATCACCCTCAATATTCAGAAACTCATTGGCAGGCACATTATCCGGCAACACAAAATTTTTATGTGCTTTTAGCATTGCCGGGAAAATAATACAGTGAAATACGATATTATCCTTGCCGATGAAATGCACCAGCTTTGTGTCTTCTTTACACCAGTAATCTTCCCATTTATCAGTTAATTCTTTTGTAGCGCTGATATAACCGATGGGTGCATCAAACCAAACGTACAGCACTTTGCCTTCCGCATCGGGCAATGGAACTTTTACACCCCAGTTGCTGTCACGCGTCATGGCCCGGCTTTGCAAACCGCTATCGAGCCAGCTTTTGCATTGCCCGTATACATTGTTCTTCCAGTCCTTATGTTCTTCTAATACCCATTCTTTTAACCATGGTTCATAATTCTGTAAAGGAAAATACCAATGTTTCGTTTTCCTTTTTACAGGTACCGCATCGCTTAATGTACTATGTGGGTTGATCAATTGTTCGGGCGATAAACTGCTGCCGCATCGCTCACATTGGTCGCCATATGCATTAGGATTGCCACAAACAGGACAGGTGCCCATTATATAACGATCTGCCAAAAACACATTTGCCTTTTCATCAAAATATTGTTCGGTCTCTTTTTCTTCAAACAAACCATCATCGTACAGCTTTTTAAAAAAATCCGCTGAGGTTTGATGATGAATGGGGTTTGAAGTACGGGAATATATATTAAACGAGATACCCATATTAGTAAGGCTCTCCTTAATAATAGCATGGTACTTGTTAACAATCTGTTGAGGACTTACTCCCTCTTTCATAGCCCGGATGGTAATGGGTACGCCATGTTCATCACTTCCACCCACAAACTGTATATCTCTTTTTTGCGCCCTTTGGTAACGCACATATATATCTGCAGGCAAATAACATCCTGCCAGGTGCCCAATATGCACAGGTCCATTAGCATAAGGTAGTGCCGCGGTAACCAATATTCTTTTATAATCTTTCATACTTTTAAAAAGTATGCAAAAGTAACTCAATACGGTCAAATGGGTATGTCAATTGAAAAGTAGGAGTGACCTGGTACAACTGGCCGGCAAGCTGTTCAGGTAGAGATATGGCCCAGATTTTGAAGACTAATTATAAAATAATAACCAAATGCAGGGAAGCTTTTAAAAAAATGCTTACATTCACCTTCTGCATTTCTATTTCTCAAAGCAAAATTGTTTTTTTATGCAAACTTTTCAGACTCGTCTCCGCAAAACAATAACATTGATTGCAATAAGCTTTTGCCTGTTCGCTTTTAAAGCCAACGCACAGGATGAAGCTAAAACAGTAACAGGTGAAGTGCTTGACATGGGCTGCTATATGTCTAGTGGCGCCAAAGGTGAAAAGCATAAGGATTGTGCATCTGCTTGTATAAAAGGCGGTGCTCCTATGGGCTTACTCACCAGCGATGGTAAAATATATTTATTAGTAGAAAATCATAATAAAAAAGAAGAGTACGCTAAAATAAAAGATCATGCCGGCGAAAAAGTTACAGTAAAGGGTACTGCTTCGGTAAAAGGCGGATTGCAGGGTTTAATAGTAGAAGAACTGAAAGAAAAGAGCTAAAGTAATACAGGCATCTGCCTGGCGAATGTTGTTGGTGTTATACAATTTTAATGAGATTGTTTCATCAACAACATTTTTTTATGCTAGCCATGACAGCCCCACATATTACTGTAATTCGTACCAGATTTATTTTTCGCATAAGCGTCTTTCAATACCAGACATTCGCCACTTCAATTTCAACTTCATAAACCATCTTTTCCTGGCATCTTTTACCCTCATGCTGCATAAGTAAGTAGTAATATGTATAACTTATACTACTATAAATAAGGACTACTACTTAACAAAAATCAATTAAGAAGCAACCATTAGCTTTTTTGTAATAAACATATAGCTGGGCCGTTACACTTATACCTATCTTCTTCTACCGGCAGTACATAGTGCATTAGGTGATACTGTACGGAGAAATAATAAAAGACATTTTTTATTGCTATATCCATAAATGTCTACCTATGATTTACAAACAATGTTGCGTTACTTATTGTTCTCTTTTCAATGTTGCCGGGACAGACCCGACACAGGCATTTAGAAAGCTTATTATACTACAACAGCAGGAAAGAAACGCATTACAATACAAGGAGGTAAGAAATGAATAACTTATTCATATCATTTACGCTACTGGCCTTAATACCATTATCCGCAAGCGCAAATGTTGGTCATGAACCAACTGAACGTAAAAGCGTGGGCGTTTCATATTCGCATGTTGAATTATCAAGTCTTTCTGCCGCAGTTCAAAACGATTCTGTATTGGTGCAATGGTCGAGCTTCTGGGAATTAAATAATCAATACTTCCAGTTAGAACGATCTTCTAATGCAAGAGTGTGGGAAGTAATAGCTGTTGTAAAAGGTGCTGGTAGCAGCAATAACGAAAACAATTATTCACAAGTTGACGCAGAACCTTTGCGAGGACAATCGTTTTACCGCCTCAAACAGGTAGATGCAGATGGAAACAGCAGGTATTCAAAAACGATTTCCATTTATTACTCCACCAATAATCATGCACGCAGTATATACCCTAATTCATCCGGCGGTACTTTTGTTATAAAAAATAAAGTACACAATTACAGGAAAATGGATTTATTCAGTGCAACCGGTGACAAAGTAATTTTTCCTTATAGCGTTACGGAAGATGGCGATACAAAAATTAATTTAAACCGGATGCCAAGTGGTGTGTATACACTCCGCATCTATGGCGTTTTATCACCATCATTTGTAAAGCTGGTGAAGCAATAATTCCTGTATAAATAATTTAGTTTTATTTGCTGTCGTAGATAGGGTTTGGAAGAATTTCAATTATCGATTTTCAATTCCTCATCTCCCTCCTGGTAGGCGGTATATAGCAACAGCAATGTCATCATTTCATTTTTAGAACTCATATCCCCGAAAGAGAAAACTGGTAACGGTGGGCTGTTGGGGTTGAAAGGATTATCAGCAGTATTATCATAAGTACAATCAAGATGTACGATTGATCCCTTGGGTATTTTTATTAACTGCTTTAATTTATATAATTCTTGCCAACGGCTATCCCATGCCGGTATATGCACCAGGTTTATCGTATCATTCAATGGTGTTACGGCATATGCAAAAAATTCTTTACCAAGAAAATGCATGTGAGGCCGAAACAGCCAGCAACGATTGATCACCACTCGTTTTAACCCGGAGATGGTGTGTGCTGATTTTACCGGGATATAATAATAGTTTGGGGTATATATCATTTTCGCCTACACCACCCGATCCAAAACTGATCACTTTAACTTCGCGTTTTACCGGTTCTTTTCTAAAAAAGATGTTTACCCCCACAACAGATGATTCATCAACAGCCGTAGCGGAATAATGCGTTGTAAGCAATAATACTCCGCGTTTAGGCAGGACCCATCCAAAATCTTTGGGATAATTTTCATAAGATGTTCCCGGTATCCACCCAGTGTAATATGTCATTTTCCTGTTTAGTAAAATAAATGGATCAGGTGCACTCCTGTCATCCTCGGTAGCATTTAAATAGCTGCGTCCACCGCGTATATCAATATTAGGATCCTGTACTTCATAAAAACCATAGTTGATATGATGAATGATTTTTTTGTTGTTACAATAAAACTCTATGGCTTCTACATTATGTATATCCTCAAATTCAAAAGGTATTTTAAAAATAATAAACCGCTCTGTATTATCACCCTTTACAACAAAAGGCGAATCAATTTTAAAAGTAAGATCGGGCTTCCTGCCTACGGCAGTGGTAGCAAGCAGGGCATTACGTTGCTCCTGTTCTTTTTCCTTATAATTTCCCTTGGGCGCTTTATTTTCTATCCATTTCAAAATCGTATTTTTTTGCTCTTCAGAAAGCATACGATTATTGGCGAAGTCTCTGTAATGCACATCCGCTTTCCATGGCGGCATATAGTTTTTTTCGAGCACTTCTTTTATAAAAGATAATCTTTTTACTACATCATTGTAATTTGTTAATGAAAAAGGAGCAGCATCTCCACTCCTATGGCAGGCAACGCATTTTTGAAAAAAAATGGGTTCTACATCTTTATAGGTAACAGATTGTGCTTTAGTAATTATTGTTGCGCAAATACAAAACACAAAAACCAGATAACTTTTTTGCATATACTATTCAAAAAATTATAAATCATTTATAAGGCAGCCTACAGCCTTTGTTTGTTTTACTTTAGACCATTTATGATTAAGGTGATCATTGATTGCATCATCAAGATAGTTCTCCGTTACTCTATTTCTTTGTTTACCCAACGATATTGCCCAGTTGTCTATAGCTCCCTGATATAAAACACTTCTTTTTTTATCCATTAAAAAAACTTCAGGAGTGATAGTTGCACCCAAATGCTTTACCGTTTCTTTACCTGTATCTGTCAGCAGCAGAAACTGAATATTATATTTTTTTCTGAATAAACTATAGTCTGTAGAGGTATAAGATCTGCCCGGGAAAACACCCACTATATCTACTTCTTTTTTATACCTGCTATACAGTTTATTTAAAGTAAGTGTATAGTTTTGACTTAGAGGACATTCCGGCGATAAAAAAATCACCGCCAGCAATTTTTTATTCAATGTAGCTGCCTTAAAGCTTTTACCTTCTAATGTTTGAAAATGCAAATCATTAACGTCGATCAAAGTTTTGCTTTGACTAAATGCATCATGACAAAATACCTGAAACAAAAAAACACAAGTGACGAAGTGTATATTTTTTAGTTTCCTCATCATTAAAATTAAAGAAGTTACCTAACAATAAACTCCGGTTTTTGACCGGAGTTTATTTATGATTTCTAATTAATATTTAAATTATCTATTATTTTTTATCCCACCATACACGTCCGTAAAGACTTGTAGGCTCACCAAAATCAGGATCACTCCTCATTTGGTCAATAGCATTCGTTATGTTTGTGAAATTAAGATCGGCCTGAGAAGGATATGTTACGGGATACCTGCGCGGCATTTCTCCAAATGCGCTTACATCTTCTAATGGCATTATGACACCTGATGCGCCCGGTAAACCGGTTCTCTTCAACAAAGACCAGTTTTCATTAGGTTGCATAAAAAAGTTCAAGTATTGCTGCACACATATTTGCTCCAGCGCATTTGCTTCATCGTAAGCTACGCCCGGCTGTTCCAGGTAATTTGCAATTTCATCAGATCCCAATGCAGTATAACCATCTATCTGGGTAACTTTTGCCCATTTATCATAGTCGGTAATAGAAGCAGTAATTCCTTGTTTATACAAATCTTCTGCAGATTCCGGATCGTTGCTCAAACCTCTTACTACTAATTCTGCACGCATCAAACATACATCGGCATAGGTTATTAACGGAAATACAGTGGTACCTGCACCACCGTTATAAGCCGGATATGTTAATCGTGGTTGTATGATAGATGACAGATAAACCGATTTTGCAATTCCATTAAAGCTGAAGTTAAGGAGTCCAAAATAAGCGGCATTGGCAGGATTCTGGTCTGCATTGGGATCAGCAAACTGTCCACGGATCAATTGCCCGTCCCATGTCATGGAAGCAGGTATTTTTCCCTGGGCTTTGGCAGAATCAAACATTGCCTGTGAAGCAATGCCACTTTGTTGGTAAAAAACCCTGGCGCGTGGATCCTGTGCCTTCCACATAAAATCAACAGTGTTGATTTCACCTGAATAATTAGCCTGGTTTACTGGGTTACGATCACCACCATTGCCGACACCCGGACCGGCATTCAAAATCCATTCTTCATCTATCGAGCTTATCAGTCCGTCATTTATGACTTCATTGGCGATAGAGGTTAGTTTAGTTGGATTTCTTTTCATCAAACGCATAGCTATTCGCAAACGTAAACTGTTGGCGGCCTTATACCAATTCGTTGCATTACCCTGGTAATAAATATCATTTGTGTTTAGCCCTTTTTGTGCTACACCTGGCGTAGCTTTTAAAACCGCCGCATACGCTTTTAATTGTGCATCTAATGTATCAAATAAAGCTTCTTGTGTGTCATAAGCGGGTGTAAGCAAGGCAGGTATGGTATAGCGGGCCTGGAATGCCTGGCTGTAGGGAATACTTCCGTTAGCATCTGCTACATAAAAGGCATAATAGGCTTTTGATACACCGGCAATGGCTCTTAATTGCTGATATTGCGCTTTCTCATCATCAGGCATAATATCTACTAAATGAATAACATCAGAAAGATTGTATCCAACCCCGCCATAAAAAATACCCCACCGGTTATTAATATTGCCACCAGTTTCCATAAATGTAGCTGAGTTACCATTGGTATTTACATATACCTGCACCCAAGGATTTATATTCCTTACATAATCATAAAAAGCTTCAAAATCACTGTTTACCATGCTCAACTGACCCGGTGTTAATTCTTTCTCAGGATCAATGGTTAACACTGCATCCGGATCTGTATTCATTTCAGCAAATTTGTCTCTGCTGCATGAGGCAAGAAAAATTAATATCAATGCCCAAAAAGCATTTTTATATTTAAAATTTATGACTGACGACATAAGTAAGTTTTTAAATTAAAAGGTGAATTTGCTGTTAGAAGTTAGTAGATAAAGAGAATCCATAACTTCTGATATATGGAATACCACCCTGCTCAAAAGCAGAACCTGAATTGGTGCTATTAGAAAAATCAGGGTTAACATGATCTGGTGCACTGTTGTATAAAAACACTAAGTTTCTACCTACCAATGTAGCCCTTAAATTATTCAGCTTTATTTTTTTTGTGAACGAAGGTGGTACATCATATCCAAAAGTTACCTCACGTAAAGACACCCATGAAGATGTAAAAACGCCTGCTTCGCGAATACCACCACTCCAGCTATAGGTTCTTACATAATAGTCTGCTGCATTAACCGGTGTTGTATATCCTTTGGCTACAGCTTCCTGGAAAGTAAGTCCAGATACATCATGCTGTTGTCCATCTGTACCACGCGCTGTAGAGCCTGATTGGAATATACCTTCCAAGGCAATACCGTCTTCTCTTTGAGTACCTAACGGAAATCCCAAATATTGAGAGTTTTCAGTTACGGGTGTATATGTTAAGCCACCATGTTCTTTTGTTCTTCCATCCAATGTATGTTTTATACTACCACCCTGGCTACCGTAGAAATAGGTAGTGGAGTATACAAGACCTCCAAATCTGGCATCCAATAAAAAGCCAAGTGAAAAATTCTTGTACGTAAATGTATTTCTCCAGCTTCCTAAAAACTTAGGCACTATAGAACCAAGTACAGGTTCCCTTGTGTCTGGTGTGTTGCCGTAATTGGTAGCTCTTATATATTGTGCCTGCGTATTATTAGCAAACATTCCCAGTACACGTTGGCCATTCAAAGGACTGTTTACGTTGTTACCATTAGCATCTTTTGCCTGGTATCTGGCATATCCATAAGCAGCCACCATTGTTCCGTATTCGCCGCCTACTTTGGCTATAGTAGTGATCCCATCTTCACCGCTTAAATTAGTACGCAAAACACCATAAGGAAGCGATACAATAGTATTTCTATTTAAAGTATAAATAAATCTACTTGTCCAGTTAAAATTTTTTGTTTGAATCGGGCTGCCATATACTGTCAATTCAATACCCTTGTTGCGCACAGCGCCACCATTTAACAAAGTACCGTTTACACCGGATGTAGATGGAGCGCCAAATGATACGATCTGTGATTTTGTAGTCTGGGTATACAAGGTTATATCAGCACCCAATCTATTGTGAAGAACCCTGAACTCAAGGCTTCCTTCTATTTTGGCAGTTCTTTCAGGAACCAGGTCTTGGTTGGGCAAAGTATTCGAACCATATGAATAAGTATTGACCGTACTACCGGTTAAAGGAGTATAGGTGCCCGCAGCATAACCACCCGTATTGGTAAAATAAGGTACTGTGCCATTACCAGCACTTGCGTATGAGAGTCTTATTTTACCAAAATCCAAAAATGATGGCATGCTGCTCTTAAAGGCATCGGTAAATACAAGTGCCATATCGGCACCGCCATAATAGTAGCTGTATTTTCCATGCCCATCGTTATAAACAAGTGTTGAGTTTTTATCGTTTCTGCCATACAGGTTTAATGTCAGGTAGTCCCTCCATGAAAGGCTACCCTGGAAATACAATGCACCGAGCTGACTTTGGTTAGGTTTATCTTCATAAACGTAAGCTCTATTCCTTGAGTTTGACAACCTGTATACATCCGGAAGCAGTCCACCATCGGTATTATAGCTTGCTCCTTTAGCTTGCGAGGTAAGAAAATCACCTCCAAAAGCAACAGTACCTACAAAATCATTAAATGTTCTGGTAGCTTGCAACTGCCCTCTATACCTTACTTCCAGCAAATTATTGATAGAAGATCCATAGTAGGGATTGTTAAAGCCAGGGTCCCCACCTCTGTTTTTGGTTTCTCTTTCCCTGCTGTAATAGTTCACAGTAGTAGTACCATTGAATGTTAACCACGGCGTTATTTTAGCAGTTAAATCAAGTCCGCCTCTGAAATTATTTTCTTTTTGACTTACATTATTTTCATACAAAGGGAAAAATATGTTACCGGCAATGGTTGTAGGATCAAGGTCGGAGCCAGCGCGTCCACCTCTTGCCGAATCTATATAATGGCTTTTCCAGTAATCAACATCATAATTCCTTGCACCACTATAAGCGATCTGGTAGATGGGCGCATCACCTCCCTGTTTGGCAGGATTTAATGTATTGCTACGGGTGTACGTAATATTGGCGTCAAGACTAAATATTTTACCCAACTTTTGCGTAGCTCTTAAAGTAAAAGTATTGCGGTCAAAATCATTATTAGGTGTCACCGCTTTTGAGCCGAGTTTTGAATAAGAGAATCTATAGGTGCTTACATCATTGCCGCCGGAAAGAGCGATGTTTGTATTGGAAGTAATGCCTGTTTGATAAACAGATAAAACATTATCGGGCATTGGATTGTTTGCTCTTACCTTACCGGTTATATCTGTAAATATCTGACCTGTCATGGCTGGTCCATAATTTAAACCCCAGTTATCACGATCAAGTGACAAGTTACCATTGGCATCTCTTACCCAATCATCTGAATAAGATCCCCAACCAAATTCGTTTTGAAAGTCAACGGTTTTATAGGCCTGGTCAAACATCATATTCTGGGCAAGTGAAATACCGAGGCCTTTTTGAGCAACCCCCTTTTTGGTTTTAATCAATATAACACCATTTGCAGCCTTACTACCATATAAAGCAGTAACTGCACCTCCTTTCAAAATACTCATAGACTCTATATCGTCAGGGTTCAGGTTTTTTAAGATATTACCAAAATCCTGTCCTCCATCGTTACCAAATACGGCAGTACGATCCATCATCACACCATCCATTACAATCAGCGGCTGATTACCATTGGGATCTAAAGAAGAACTACCCCTTATAAGAAATTTGGTTGAAGCTGATGGCCCGCTAACGCCGGGTGTAACCTGCATACCGGGTACCTGCCCCTGTAAAGCGGCAACCGGATTAACAACGTTTGCGGTACGGATTTGATCACCATTCACTTGTGTAACAGAATAACCAAGGTTTCTCCTGGCACGGCTTTCTCCAAAGCCTGTTATTACTACTTCAGAAAGTGAATTTTGTTTGGCTTGCAGTAAAATAGTTAAACTATTGCTGGCGCCCACCTTTACTTCTTGAGAAGCAAAGTCAACGGCACTGAAAATCAGCGTTGTTCCTGTTTGTGTTTCAATTGAAAACTTTCCGGTCTCATCTGTGACAACACCTTTTGATTGTTTGCCTTTTTCTATAACCGAAACGCCGAATACACCATTTCCGGTAGAATCTTTAACTATACCGGTAACGGTTTTTTTTACCTGACCAAATGCAATGGCTGAACATAGAAACAGCATTGCCATTAAACATAAGCGAGTTGTTGCTTTTTTCATCGCGTTGTTAGTTTTAGTTTAAAATGGTGCCTTAAATAGAAAATGAATCACCTATCGGTTGATTCAAGCATGTTATATAATTAATATGTTAATTCTTCCTAAATAAAAAGTTAAAATAAAAGAACTTTCATCACAAAAACAAAAAGATTTTTACAAATACTATATAAAAAGATAAATAGGCACTGAAACAAGATAAGTTTGGGGACGAATAACGTTTTTAAATAGATATACTAACTGATAAAAAAGCTGCTTTGAACAGGCAGAAATGCAGATAAATTTGGAAGAGCTGAACGGATGTTGAATATAAACAGTAGAACGATAGATTTCCATACCAGAACTCTAATGATTGAAGAAGGGAAAACCGTCTCTTACTGGTCCTCTGGCACGTAAAATAATTGTTGTAATCAGATATAGCACTCCGATAACAATGAGAAGTACTCTTAGCCAGTTAGGTATACTCCAATTGTCTGTATTCTTTTTCAATGGTATCGCATATTAATTCTTTAATTTGGTGAAATTTTCTCTTCAGAATTGATCAATAATCGCCTTCAACTCATTTTCATCTGCCAGGTAAATATCACCCTTATCAGTAACGTTGAGATTTTGATAAGACATGGGGTCTGCAATTATTTTACGTGCCGATGTGTGGTATTCATGAGCGCCGCTTTCTTCTATTAGTTGTTTGATATTGGTAGAGCGCACACCTGCACCCGGCATAATGCTGATTCTTCCTTTGGCTTGTTGCACTAATTGACCAAGCAGTATACCTGCATCCGGTGCGGCGCTTGCCTGTCCTGAGGTTAATACACGTTCGCAACCCGCATCAATAATATCTTCCAATGCCTTAAATGGATCGGGTGTTGCATCAAAGGCGCGATTACAGGTTACACCCATGGGATAGGCCCATTCAACAATGCGTTTGAAATTTTCTATATCAATTTCTCCATTAATGGTTTGAATGCCTACTGAAATGCCATCACAACCCAATGCTTTGCAGATAAGGATATCTTCTTTTACAATCTGTAATTCATTTTCATCATAAAAATAATTACCAGATCTCGGGCGAATGATAGGATATAACTGTATAGCAATTTTCTCTCTCGCTTTCTTAATAGTACCATAGCTGGGATTGGTACCTCCTTCAACGGGATTATCACACAACTCTACTCTTTTGGCGCCTGCTTTTTCTGCTATGATACAAGATTGAATATTAAAAGCGCATACTTCCAGCGCGAATGGATTCGACATACGAGTCTCAAGTTTCAAGTTACAAGTTTCAAGTTAATGGCTGTACATATGAGACAGATGGCTACTGGTTACGGTTACAAGCTTTTAGGTTCTTTAGACCTGTAACCTGCAACTTGTAACCTGCAACTGTCTTTTAATACACGCTCTTCGACGGATACACCGTATTGTCTTTGGCGCTTCGTACAGATATGGTAAAACCTTTCTGCAACGCATAAGCGCCGTATTGACCTTTTTTATTTAAGGCAACAAAACCTACCTGTATTTTTTTAGATTTTTCGGAGCCACGTTTTACAATGCGTTCTACCGCTTCTTTGCAGGCAGCTTCAGGCGAATAGCCCTGGCGCATTAATTCAACAACCAGGTGTGAACCTGCAATACGAATTACTTCTTCCCCAACGCCAGAAGATGTAGCTGCGCCTATTTCATTGTCTACATATAATCCTGCGCCGATGATGGGTGAATCGCCTACACGTCCGTGCATTTTGAAAGCCATACCACTGGTAGTACATGCCCCACTCAAATCACCGGCAGCATCCATTGCCAGCATTCCTATTGTATCATGATTATGTGGACCACCCGGCATGGGATCATTTTCCTTACTGAACGATCTGTTCTCAATATTCATGATCGGTTCATATTTGGATGTTTTCAACCATTCCTTCCATGCTTTTTCACTCTCGGGTGTAAGCAGGTTTTCTTTTTTAAATCCGTTTGCCAAAGCAAATTGTAAAGCGCCTTCACCAGCCAATACTATATGAGGCGTTTTTTCCATCACCAGTCTTGCTACAGATATGGCATGTGTAATATGCTCAAGTGCCATCACAGAACCACAATTGTATTTTTCATCCATAATACACGCATCGAGTGTTACAAAGCCATCTCTGTCGGGATAGCCACCATAACCAATGGTGTGATTGTTGGGATCTGCTTCAGGAATTTTTACACCTGCTTCCACGGCATCAAGAGCGCGGCCTCTTTTTTCCAACACTTCCCACGCCGCAACGTTAGCTGTTTTTCCAAAATCCCAAGTGGATATTACCACCGCCTGGTCAACAACTGTACCTGGTATTACTGTATTTGCTAAAGCTTTTTTGTCAGTTATAAGCGCCGCTGAACCAAGCACAGACGATTGTATAAATTTTCTTCGGGTTGACATGAATAATGTTTTTAAAGAGCGCTGAAATTAGTTCATAAAAATAAAAAGCAGCCGTTAACGGCTGCTTTTCTTTTGAAAATATTGATGAACAATAGGAATAGGGTTGAAACGATATTGATCAATCAATAAAATATGTTATGGCATAAACCATGGTTTCACTTTCTCATCATTTGTTCCGCCAGTTACGGCTTTCCAATTATCGTAATTAGATTCAGTTTCTGAAGTAGGATAGATGAGTTTGTTAAAGTTCAACACCGGGCTTGAAGGTGAAAGTGCCTCGGCTGGAGTTGCGCCACCTGTCCTTCTTTGCAGGTTCCATGCCTCCAACGGCTGATGAAAAAAGGCAATCCAGCTTTGTTTATAAATTTGCTTTAATGCATCTGCTGGCGTGGCACTATATGCTACATCGGGATGACCGAGCATTGCATTCAATTCTGGCGTTGTTGGTGCAGCGGCAGGTTTGTTTACCTGCCAAATGGCAGAACCATTTGCCAATTTATACCAGAACTTTACAGACTCTGTAATACCTTCTTCATAATATTGCTTAGCCAAAGCGGGATTAGCTGCAACTCCACCAATTCCTCTATTGTATATTTCAGCTTTCAAAAAATCAACCTCAGCACTTGTAATAAATAGTTGAGGAAAAGTTTTATCAGCAACATAATAGAAATTTAGTGGCGCAAAATTATAGACCCCGGAAACAACCCATGTTGTAAGGCGCGATTCATCATAAGGATCATTAACAATTCCACCAGCATTTCCTCCTGTTTCAGAAGGTGTGCTTGTGCTGGGATTCATTGGATAAGGCACCCAATCACCTTCACGATTTGGCTCAAAGAAAATTTTAGTACGCAAGTCATAAATTCCTGAACCATCTACTGCATCTGTAGAAGACATTGCATGCCACATAGTAGATCCCATACGAACGTAAGAGTTACCTGTATACATTCCGCGTCTGTCATATACTGCATTTGGAAGGTTTGCAGGATAGAACCCATAGTTATCACCAGCTTCTAATAATGGTTTAGTTAATGCATCCGCAATAACCGCATCTGCAGCAGTCGCATCTTTATCATGCATTACTAATGCATATCGTAACCGGGAAGAGTTGGCAAACTTTATCCACTTTGCAATATCTCCCTGAAAAACGGTTTCACTTGCACCAAGTGAAACCTGGTCTGCACTGGTAGAGAAATTTTCGATCGCCCATTTAAGATCGTTCAGCGCTGAGCTGAATATCGTTGCCTGCGGATCATATGCAGGCCTGAAATTAGCTGATCCATAAAATACTTTACCGGCCTCTGAGTAAGGCATATCACCAAAAAGTGTAGTTGTTTTTAATGCCTTATATGCCAACAATGTTTTCAGCATTGCCTTTACATTGGTCATTTTACTAGAGTCGGGTGAAGCAGATATCAGATCCATCACCTTGTAATAATTGGACAACGCATAATAATAACTGTCCCATGAGCCACCTACAGAATTATCTAACCTGTATCCAGACTGAGCATATTGAGCAGCCAATTGTGTAGATTGGTATAGAAAAGAAGTGTAGATAGTACCAAGACCACCCGCATCCTGCATGGTAGACGCTATATAATTATAAGTGGCAGGAATAGTTGCATTATATGTTTTATTATCCCAGGCCTTATTGATATCTCCAAAATCCTTATTACAGGAAGAAATACCCAGTGCCATTGCACACAGAATCATCAATGACTTTGATGTATTCTTTATAGTTCGAAATTTCATTTCAGTAAAGTTTAAAAGTTAGAATTGGGCTTTAATGCTGAAACCAAATGTTCTCATACCGGGAAAAGCCGACCATTGCAGACCTTGTCCATTTCCAACACCGTTAATGCCTTCAGGATTGAGATGATCAGGTAAGCTAGAGTAAATATAAAACAGGTTTCTACCTACGACAGACAATGATAAATTCTGAAATATTTTCGCTTTACCAAGAATGTTTTTAGGTAACCCGTAAGACAGCGCAACTTCTCTCAATTTAACCCATGTATTCTCAAATACAGATAGGCTTCTGGGTCTGTTCAAGTGTGTCCAGCCGGTATATGATCCTCCGTATTTGTATATAGAATTAACTATACGGTCATTTTCTTTTCCATCGTCAACATTATATCCTTCCATTATAACTCCTACGTTTCCTGAAGTACCATCAGGAAATGTATAAGGTAATCCTCCTCCATTTCTTTCTTTCAATGTAGCAGGAGACAAACCTCCACCCATTGCTGTTGAGTGATCGAATGAATAAATATCTCCACCCAATTTAAAATCAACCAATGCATACAAGCTAAAACCCTTGTAGCGGAATGTATTACCAACACCGCCAGTAAGTTTTGGAGTAGCATTACCAATAGCAATTGGATCTACAGTTGACTGATATAAAGTACCTACCACATTACCACTACCATCTGTTACATTCTTAATTTGCTTGCGGCCTTGTTCATCTCTTAAGAAATCAGTACCATACAATGTTCCGTACTGATCGCCAGGAGATACTTTCATGAATACGCCAAGATTACCAAACACATCTCCGATTCTTAATTCTTTAACTCCTTCTGAAAGAGATACCACTTTGTTTCTGTTGGTAGCACCATTTACAGTAATATTCCAGGAGAAGTTTCTTTTATTGATTGGTGTTGCATTAACTATAAATTCAAATCCCTTATTAGATAATTCTCCTGTGTTGAAAGTAATTGCAGAAGCTCCGGAAGATACCGGCAACGCTGCAGTCATGATCTGTTGAGTAGATGAGATATCGTAATAAGTTACATCAAGATTTAATCTGTTATTAAAAAATCCTAAGCTTGTTCCAACTTCATAAGACCTTGAAGTTTGAAACTGCAATTCGTAAGGAGGAACAGTTGTAGGAAGCGAATTTATTGGTTGTCCTCCAAAGGTTCCAACGTTATACTGGAAATCTAATTGGTAAGGTTGAGCGGCGTTGGCGCTTTTTCCGTATGCTACCCTGAGCTTACCATAAGACAGAAAGTTCTGAATTGAACTCATATTAAATGCTTCTGTAAAAACAAACGCCAAACTTCCCGATGGATAGAAGTATGAGTTATTATTTTTAGGCAAAGTAGATGTTACGTCATTTCTACCTGTAAGATCAAGAAACAGATAATCTTTATAGCTTAAATTAATAAGTCCTAACACAGACTGAGACTTAACATCGTAACGGGTTTCAGTTGCACTTGTGTTATTCTTGTCAACAAAATTTCCTAAAGAATAAACGTTTGGCACTGCAAAGGTGCTCCAGTTAGATCCCATAACTCCGGCAGAACTGTTGGAATATGTATTAAACATTCCGGAAATACCAGCATTAAGACCTTTCACAAAAAGATCATTTTTATGCGCCGTTACCATTATATCAGTATTGTAAATCTTGTCTTTGCTGATGGTTTTGGAAAACGAACCGCCCTGCATGTGATCTACCGAAGTAGTATTATTTTGTGTAATAAAGTTGGTGCCGATGAAATCAACTGATGTACGCACAAATGCATTTAACCACGGTGTGATCTCAGCATTCAGTTTTATAGTTGAAAGAAATTCATCTCTTCTAAGTGTGCTGTTATTCTCATAAAACCTCCACCAGAGATTGTTACCATATTCTGCGTGGGGATAAGAACCTGGAAAGTTATATTTTGAACCATCAGCATTCTTGTAATATTTCCACTCTAATGGTTGATATTCTCTTGACATACCATATATGGAGAATTTTGTCCAGGAATTATTATTTCCAATCTCTGGAGAATTAAGCCTGTAAGCTTCATTATAACCGGCAGAAATTTCTGCAGTTATAGCTTTGGATATTTTAAGATTTGAACCAAGAGAAAAATTGGTATTGCTGTTATTAGTATTAGGTACTACAGCGTCAGCATCTGTTCTTGAAACAGAAACTCTTACTGTACCAAAATCGCCACCGCCAGAAAAGGAGATGTTATGCGTTTTGTCTATGCCTGTTTTATAATAGAACTTCCTGTTATCAGGTTGAGGTGAATATGATCTTAATTCACCATCCCACCAACGCACCATCTGTCCGTCTAATTTAGGTCCCCATGAAGAACTGGCACCGAACCAACTGAATACATCCCAGGTGTTCATACCACCGGGAATTACTTCGTGTGATGCATTTACACCAGTACCATTTACTGCATAAGGGTTCCCATTCCATGCTGAAGGATACAAAGTAGGTAAGTAAGATTCCCCGTTTTCTGTTTTGGGAAGTTGTGGATGCAAAGTCCATAAACCAGCTGCAAAGCCACCGCCATATTCATTCTGCATATCCTGGAAGCGATATACTTTGGTGTAATTATTGGTGAAGCTATAATCGATACCTATTCCTTTCTTAGCGCTTCCTTTTTTTGTAGTGATCAAAATTACTCCGTTAGCACCACGTGCACCATACAAAGCTGCAGCATTTGGACCTTTCAATACGTTTACGCTTTCAACATTCTCCATATTAACGTAACTCATATAATTGCCCCAATCCTGTATACCATCTTGTACATCTATATTGGATTGTGCTAAAGGTTTATTATCAAGGATAGCACCATCAATAACAATGATTGGCTGATTGTTACCTGTAATGCTGTTATTACCTCTGATAACAATTCTTGAGGAAGAATTATTTAAACCATTACTGTTGGAAATATTTAATCCTGCAACCTTGCCCATTAAACCTTGAGCAATATCAACAGGTGCTGCTATTGTTATATCTTCAGCTTTTACCTGTTGCACAGCAAATCCTAAAGATTTTTTGTCTCTTTTCACGCCCAAAGCTGTTACCACTACTTCATCTATATCAGTTGAAGAAGATGCAACTGTTACATCTAAAGTATTAGAATCTCCTATTTTCAGCTCTTTGGTGGTGAATCCCACTGAGCTGATCAGTAAAGAAGCATTTTTGTTGGTTACATTGATTGTGTAGCGTCCATTTTCATCTGTAAAAACGCTTTGGGGAGTACCTTTTACCGTTACGGTTGCGGCAGGAACGGGATTGCCTTTGTCATCCTTTACGACACCGGAGATTGTTCTTTTTTCCTGTGCGTAAGTAATGGTGCTTATTCCCAATAGGAGAATAAGCACCATTTTAGTGGTTATTGATCTCATTTTAGTCGGTTTGTTTGGAAGTTAGAGAAATAGTTGTCAGTCTTGATTTTGAATATTTTTTACTGTTGTCGGTTTATTTATTTTTTTAAGTGAACAAATATTGTTTGGTCGGTTAAGAGAATGATGTCGGTTTATGTCGGTTATGTCTTTTAATTATTGTCCTTCGCCAAAATCAGGTGCGTTTTTATCGTACCATATTCTTTGCGAATTAAGTGTTGGTATATCCTGCGCATTCGGCGTAAATCCTTCTGCACTTAAAGCAGCATTCCAGTTATCACGGTTTACAGCTCCGGGATCCGTTAGCCACCAGCGTCTTGGAATAGGATCATTGAAAACTTCGCGTGCATAGTAAGTAGAGGTCTTCTTTGGATAACCTGTTCTTCTTGCAAAAACAAATGCTTCGCTTGGATTACGGTAAAGATTGAGATACTCCTGGATGTAAATGCGCTCAAGATCGTTGGTGCCATCCAATGCTATATCTTCATCAGTAAGGTAGTTGTTAATAATTGTTGATCCATCTCCGCTGAAAGCTGTAACTGAATTAGCTGCTGCCGCAATGTTGTTCATTGTGTTTATAGAAGACGTAACTCCTTTTTTATACCAATCTTCTGCTGAGCCTTTGGTATCAATGCCATCGCCATATCCTTTTTCAATAAACTCAGCAATTAACAAGCAAGATTCTGCATTGCTTACCAGCATTTCAATATAATCTCCTACAGCACCGTTTTGACGTGGGGAGAAAAATTTACGGCTGATAGGAGAAATGAGAAAATATTTGGAAGGACCAACGGAGATGGGGTTACTGAGATATGCTGCTACTGTGGGGTTAGTTGTCCAGTCTGCAGGACCACCCTGGTATTGTATCAATGGATCATTGGGATCAATAAAAGAGGGCAATGAAACATTGTATTTTGTAAGAGAATCTTTATAAGCTCCGACCAGGTCATTGTCTTCAAAATATATTTTTAAACGAGGATCATTGGTACCCTTTAAAAACTTCATAATAGAAGTAGTAGCATAACGTATACTACGATAGTTTACTGCATCCCCCTGTGGTGTATAGTCCTGGCTAACGTAAGACAATTGTGTATCGTCATTATCAATGGGACCAGTAGCGTCAGTCATTACCTCTTGGAAAATGGTTTTAGCTTTTGTTGCATCCTGGTTTTCTAACCTCGCAGCTATTCTCAGCTTTAAAGTGTTTGCCAGCTTTATCCATTTTGTCCAGTCGCTCTTGTAAAATATGTCTGCTGTGCTATATGTCTGTTGTTCAGGAAGAGAATTATCAGACAAGGTATCAATAGCATTATCCAGTTGAGTCAGCCATGTGTTAAACAAGGTTTCCTGTGTATCGTATACAGGATCATACTTGCTTTCATAACGTCCCATGTTGGCTTCAGAATAAGGTATGGAACCATTCATATCGGTTACTTTAATGCCATGGCAAACCTGTAAAATATAGGTGATCATTGCCATTTTTTGATAAGCATCCTTATCATCTTTTAAACCTATTTGCCTCCTTATTTCAAAAAGGTTTGGCAAAATAGATTGATAGTATACGCTGTAGCGGCTGTTCACATTTCCGGTTACCTCGTATGGATCTGATGTTACATGTTGTGTGTAACGAAGTAATTGTTCCATGCTTTCCCAAACCCACTCGGTACCCTGGTAGGTAACCATTCTTTCTTCTGCGTATGTTAAAAGGAACTTTACATCCGGAGTTGTAACAATACTCGGATCGGTATTAATTTTTCCGAAATCTTTTTTGCACGACACGCCTGTTATCATTAACAAAGCGATCGTTGCGATATATACTGATAATTTTTTCATGATTTATACTATTGAAGTGATATCAAATCTGAATTGTTGTTTAGAATGTCGCTCTTAATGTAAACACCAGTGTACGCGTTTTTGGCAAGAACCCGTCTTCACCAGAAAATGCCGTATTATTTGAGTTGTTTGATTCTGGATTAAAGTTGTACGGCAATGTCTGATACAGATATACCAGGTTACGTCCTACTGCTGACAACGACAGATTGTTTAATTTCAATTTAGAATACCACTTGGCCGGGAATGCATAACTCAATGCAACCTGCCTTAAAGAAATGTAGGAATTTTTAACTACCCAATAATCAGACACACCGGTAGAAGATGAACCGTAGCGATAAAAGAACTGGGGAGTATGTGTAGGTTCAACATATCCTTTGTCATATGCTTCCTGGAAAGTTAAACCACCTACATCAACCTGGGTTCCGTTTGCCTGGGTAATCATTTGTCCTGTAGCGAAAACACCATCTACGATTCTTCCATCATCATATGCTTTGTTGTCATACGCACTTGTCCAGCTTATACCACCAGATTGCGCATCACGACCAAAAATAGAATTCGGGAATACACCTGTGTGTGTACCATAACGATAACTCGCAATTACGAAATCACCACCAATTTTGGCATCTACCAAAATATTCAAACTAAAATTCTTGTAGTTGAAAGTGTTATCCCAACCAGCTCTGAATTTAGCATTGATATCACCCACATCTTTCAGCACATTGCTTCTTGCAGGGAAAGCAGCTCTTGCATCTGAACGCCATGTAAGAATAGGTTTACCATTTCTTGGATCAGCAATAGGTTTGCCATTAGCATCTGTAGCCTGGAATGGAGTTGAGTTGATTGAACTTCTTATTGTACCATATGATTTACCTTCTACAGCCCAGGTACTTACTTCAGCAATATTTGCTCCAAGGTTATATTCGCTGATTCCTGGATATAACTCTATAATTTTATTGCGGTTTACTGCATAATTCAATGCACTGGTCCATGTGAAATTTTTAGTTCTTACAGGAGTCGCATCAATAGAGATTTCAATCCCCTTATTCTGAATGTTACCTGCATTAATCAGGATGCTGCTGACACCAGCTTCATAAGGAACATTTACAGGTAAAATCTGGTTTTTGGTATTGTCCTGGTAAAGGCTCACGTCAAAGCCTAAGCGATTTTCAAGGAAACGCATTTCCAAACCAATCTCTTTTGATATTTTATTTTGAGGTTTGATGTTAGGTTGCAATACACCACTTGAGCTAAAGGTTGATTGAGGTCCGGTTTGACCATTTGCGTAACTATAACCGTTGAACGCAAAACCAGGGTTCAATACAAACGGATCAGCATCACCACCCAATGCAGCAATATTACCTCTCAGCTTACCGTAGCTAATCCATGAAGGAAGGCTTTTCTTGAAAGTTTCGGTGAATATCCAGGATAAACTCACAGCAGGATAGTTGTAACTATTATTTCCTGTTCCATTAGAATATGTTAAAGAGGAGGACCAGTCGTTACGGAATGTTGCCTGCATAAACAACATATTCTTATAACCGAAATCCGCACTTGCATACAATGAATTGAACTTTTTGTTGTTCAGGATACCACCACTGGTAGTAATAGGATTTTTTGAATTGGCAAGGAAAAAATTGCCTGGATATGTTAAACCTCCATTGGTCGAACTTGTTTCATAGTCTGTTTTATACTGCTGCGCTTCTCCACCTACATAACCATTGAAAGTAAAGTCGGGAGTAATATCTTTATTAAACATCAGCATCCATTTCAGGAAATTGCTTTGTTTATTTTGAAAGCCCAGTGAGTAAGCACCGCCACTAAAATTTAGACCCTGTCCTAACTCTTTGCTCTCGCTTTTGGTATAAATGTTATTGATGTTTCCTTCCAGTACTAATTTAGCCCAACTGGTTAAAGTTAAATTCAACGCAATTCTGCTTCTTAACAATTGCTCTCTTTGGATATAGTTGTTTTCAAAAAGAGAAAACCAGAATCTTGATTCAGGAGCCTTGTTGGTTTCATCGGGGTTGGTAGGGTCTGGCGCTCCACCTAATTTACTCACGTAATTCTGGCGTTGCATCCAGTATTTGGTATCGTAGTTACGTGGTAACATCCAGCTAAACAACTTACCAAAATTGTAAGATGCAAACGCATCCAATCCACCTAAACGGGGAGGATTTTTACCTTCGAAATCAGTATAAGCGGCAGTAAAATCTATATCTAAAAACTTGGTGAACTTATGCGTAACTCTTAAGTCAAATGCATTTTTCTTGAGGCTATTGTTGCTCACTACACCATCTGCCTGGTTGCGATTATAAGATAAACGAAACGTTGTTTTTTCTGAACCGCCTTCTAACGCAACATTGGTATTATACCCCATTCCTGTTTGAAATGCATCCAGGAAATTATTTGGCTGAGGAGAATACTTGGTCATTGTGCCATCATAGTTTCTTACATCCTGCCCTAGCATACGTGGTCCCCAGTTTTCCAATTCACGATTGATCTGTCTGTCGATATATTGTTGACCGGTATTAGGATCGGTAGGAAATACTTTTGTTGTCCAGGCTTCGTCTGGTTTATAATTAGGATCACGGTTATCTGTAAAGAAAGCACCTACAGTACCACCACCAAATTGATTTTGAAAATCGGGCCGGCATATGGATCTGTAACTGTTACAGACTGGCTTACACTCACACCTATTCCTTTGCGCGCCTTTCCTTTTTTAGTGGTAATAAGAATTACGCCATTTACCGCCCTGGTTCCATATAATGCAGCAGCAGCAGAACCTTTTAACACAGATACACTTTCAAAATCTTCCATGTTCAGGTTCTTCAGGTCGTTACCAAAATCACGTCCTGAACCACTGAATACATCATTATCCATAATAACACCGTCAATAACAAAAATGGGTTGGTTATTGCTTTTTAGCGTGGAGTTACCACGAATAATGATTTTTGAATTTGCTGTTAAACCACCGGCACCGCCCATATCAATCTGCACACCTGCCACACGACCTTGTAGCGCATTGATAGGGTTTACTTCGTTGGTTTTTGATAACTCAGCACCTTTTACATCGGTTATCGAAAATCCTAATTGTCTTTTTTGTTTTACAACACCCAGTGCCGTAACTACTACAGCTTCGTTTTCTTTGATGGCTGATTTCAGCGTTACTGAGATAGTTGTTTGAGATGCTACATTTACTTCCAGGGTCTCAAAACCTACGGAAGAAAATACCAGCACATGTTGTGAGGGAGATAAAGAAACACTGAAATGACCTTCAGCATCTGTGGCAGTTAATGTAGCGCCACCTTTTGCAGCTATGGAAACACCTGGCAAAGCTGCCCCGGTTTCGTCGCTAACATTTCCGGAAACCGTTCTTTTTTGTTGAGAAAGCACATAGTTACTCATCAATACTGCAAACGTCAAAAGCAGTAAATGAATACGCATTTTTTTCATTACAGGGAATTTTGGTTGTTTAAATAAAATTTGGGTGTTGTTTTCTTAGGCTACTTCTTGAACTTTTTTCTTTGTAAATATTCCTTTTTCATATTTTTCCATTACCAGGGCCGAACTACCTATCAATTGCGCCTCATGCCCTATTTCTGATACCACTATTTCAGTATTGGCAGCCAGGCGTGGAATGCAATGCTCGTTCAATGCCTGCTGTATAGGCGCCTGCAATATTTTACCGGCAACAGATCCTCTGCCACTCAGTACCACTAATCCCGGATTTAGTAAATGTATGAGTATTGCTATACCGCGCCCGATATTATAACCTGCTTCAGACAACAGCTCTACACCAAAACGGTCACCTTTTCCTGCAGCTTCGAATATGGCGTTGCCCGCATGTTCGGGGGTATCGTTTTCCAGTTGTTCTTTTTTTAGTGTGGAGGCTTTTCCATTGGCCAATCCCAGGAGTGCTTTTTCTATTACGGCTGTTAAAGATGCTTCTGTTTCAAGACAACCGCTTTTTCCGCAACTGCATAATTTTCCATTTTGAAAAAGGGGAATGTGGCTGAATTCTCCGGCAAAACCATCATCGCCCCTGAATAATTCTTTATTTAAGATCAAACCAAGTCCTACGCCCCAGCCTACATTTATAACCATTATATTTTTACGGTTGCGGGCTGCACCAAACTTAAGTTCAGCCAATCCTATCATGCTGGAGTCATTATCTATATATACAGGAACGCCGGTTTTATTGCTGATAAAACCGGAAATGCTGTCGCCGTATGTTTGTAAGAAGGAGTAATTAATACCGTCTTTCGCATTGATGAAGCCGGGCATCCCGATGCCTATTCCCGCTATTTTTTGCCTATCAACGCCTGATTTAATAATTACTTCATCAATTTTATCTGCCAGCTTCGGAAGCGCTTGTGGATCTTTGGCAAGATTTAATTCAATGGTCTCAATATTATTTACCTGCCTGTTGTGCATATCCATTACCACCAGTTTTGTTATAAACTGATCCATTGCAACAGCCACGGTATACATAATGTCTGAACGAAGCGAATACATTTGCGGACGCCTGCCCCCACTGGACGGTGCATGTCCTGTTTCTACAACATACCCCTCGTTAACCAGCTCATTTAAGATTTTGGTAGTAAGTGAAAGACTTTTCTCTATCCTGGCGCTTACTTCAGCGCAGGAAAGCATTTTTGAAAAGTATAAATGATTTATAATCTTCTTACGATATAAGGAGCTCTTTGCAGCCATTTTGGTTTAATCGGGTATTAACTTATCTTTAAATACTTGTTAAAATAACTAAACTTTATTTATAAAAACAAAAAGATTTTTATAAAAACACTAAACTAACAGTCAATTTGAGGATATTCGCATAAGTTTTATGTATTATTCGTATTTCTTCAAGAAAGGCTTATCTGTCTCCAACTTAAAAAGAAAAACCATGCGCTTTTTTACTTTAGTCTTTATTTTTCAATTATTTGGTGCAAATCATAGCACAGCCCAAACAAATATCAGCGACAGTACTGATAAAATGCAATGGTTTAAAGATGCAAAACTTGGGATATTTATCCACTGGGGCATATACTCTGTAAATGGTGTAGATGAGAGCTGGGCGTTTCACAATAAAAAAATGACTTATGCTGCTTACATGAAGCAGCTAAACGGTTTTACCGCCAAAAACTATAATCCTGATGCATGGGCTCAACTTATAAAAGAAAGCGGTGCACGCTATACCATTATCACTACCAAGCACCATGACGGCATTGCATTGTGGGATACAAAGGCGAACAACATGAGTACTGCAAAGCTCACTCCTGCCAGGAGGGATGTACTTACACCATTTTTTGCGGCTATCAGAAAAGCTGGTCTTAAAGCAGGCGCCTATTTTTCAATACTGGACTGGAGCCACCAGGATTATCCTGGCTTTTTGAAAGATAGCAGCAGGTATGAAATAAAAAATGATACCATGAGATGGAAGCGTTTTCAATCTTTCTATCAAAAACAAATACAGGAACTCAGCGACAATTTTAACCCTGATTTGTTCTGGTTTGATGGAGATTGGGAACACAGTGCCGAAGAATGGGAAGCTAAAAAAGTAAGAACACAAATTCTGGCTCATAATCCCAAAGCCATTATCAATGGAAGGCTTACAGGATATGGAGATTATGCAACACCAGAACAAAATTTTCCCATTACACGCCCTTCAATAGGTCCCTGGGAGTTATGCATGACCTCCAACAATAATTGGGGATACCATCCCGATGACAGTGCTTATAAAACGCCTTATGAACTCATCACCATTTTTGCAGACGTAATAAGCAATGGAGGAAACCTGCTTTTTGATATTGGCCCCAGGGAAGATGGATGGATACCCACCGAACAGGTTTTTCTATTAAAGGAATTAGGCAAATGGACCAATAAACATCAATCAGCTATTTTTAATACAGTAGCGGGCCTGCCTCCCGGGCATTATTATGACCCCAGTACTTTATCAAAAGATTCATCAACACTTTACCTGTTTGTCCCCACGCATAATACAGGCAAACTGGTTATACGCGGCTTGAATAATAAAATTGAAAGTATAAAAGTAGTGGGAACCAATCAACAGCTCACGCATAAAGTGGTAGGAAAAATTTCATGGAGCCCTGTACCAGGGCTTGTATATATAAATGAAATACCCGACACAGCTATGGATGGCTATATGACTGTACTGGAGATAAAATTGGATGGGCCTATTAAATTGTATAAAGGAGCAGGAGGATTGCAATGAGGTGAAAGGTGGAAGGTAAATGGGGAAAGGCAAATCGATGTAATTCCATTAGGGAAGTTTATGCTTATTTTAATGCATTTTCATTAACACATACATCTTATAGATCAGATTCCTGTATTTGTATACGCCATAAAAACCTTAGTCTAATCACAACAATTTTCTAGCGGTAATGTACATATCTACGAACAAGAATGAACAAGTTACTTTATGCTCTTTGGTTGTTGCTTCTGCTCCTTTAGGAGCATCCTGTTTATAGAAAAATCATAACGTAATATTGGCTCCAGAGGAGCCCCGTGTGAAATATGGGTTGTGAAAACATGTAAAAGAAAGTGCTTTACAGGTGGCTACTACGTAGCCGGATCATCTAAAACTAATGATCTATAAACAGGAAAGCCGTATGGGGTTAATACCCATTTCAATTTATGCATAGTTTCAAAATGCTTAACTCAACAACATTCAAAGGCAAATAACAACAACTGCAAATCTGAATTTCACATTTATCGTCTCACCTTTCACCATTGACTATTCACCATTCACTTAATTCAATGCGCTGGTTTCTTTTACAATCTTAAAACCTTTGGTATGTTTTATAAATTCCCAGCCACCGGAAACATTCCTAAGATTATCATAGCCCTGCTGTTTTAATAAAGAAGCAGCAATAACGCTTCTGTACCCTCTTGCACAATGAATATATAAGTTATCATGTTCATCCAGTTCAACAAGATTACCTGGATCTTTTATATCAATCAGTGGAAGATTCACCGCCTTTTCTATATGACCTTCCGCATACTCTACCGGTCTTCTTACATCTAATATAG
The DNA here is from genome assembly GCA_047600465.1 of Agriterribacter sp. GTDB lineage: Bacteria > Bacteroidota > Bacteroidia > Chitinophagales > Chitinophagaceae > Agriterribacter. Next base: position 84,634 of record JASGKU010000001.1, on the reverse strand, counting down.
TAAGGTGATCATCAAATGGAATATCCATTGCCATTTCAGCGGCATCCACATTAATAATCATATCAATCGCACCTCCGCTGTTTTTCCATGCCTGGAACCCTCCTTCAAGAAACCCTTTAATATTCCTAAAGCTGGCATCAGCCAATAATCGGATGCACTCCTCTTCTCTATCTTTGTCTGCCACCAATACTATAGGTGTATCAAGAGAAAACAGGCTCAACATCCACTCAACAAAATTTCCTTCCAGCCCTACAAAAACAGCACCTTTAATAAACCCATCTGTAAATTCACCGGCACTTCTTGTATCAATTACACAAAGCTCCTCATCCTGCTGCATCATTTCTTTTAGCTGATCTACAGTAACAGCGTGCACAAAATTTTTCATTCTCAGTATATTTATTTTGCAAAGGTTAATAAAAAAGCGGTTGATGTTATCAACCGCTTCATCAAAATTAAGTGGTGCTATCAATTGAGTAGTTGCTCAACATAACTGTAAATCTCCGCTAATCTTTTATGATTTACAGAATAGTAAATAAACTTTCCCTCCCTGGTTGTAATCACCATACCAGCTCTTCTTAAAATTGCGAGATGCTGAGAAGCAACGGATTGCTCTAGACGCAGTTGCACGTACAACTCTGTAACAGTCATCTTTTGCTTTTCATCAAGCAACTGAATCATCTGCTGGCGTAACTTGTGATTTAAGGCCCTTAAAATAAGAGCTGCTTTTTTTACATTGAGGAAATCAATTTTCACTTCGGATGCACTGTCTTGCCCCGAACCATTTAGAACCATTGTGTAAGGACTTGAAAGGCCTGTCATAGGAATAATAACTTTAAAATTTAATCATTAAGATATCAAGAGCAAAGATATACATGAAAAAACAAATAATGCCTCTATTTGTATGTTAATGTACATTAAATATTAAACGTTTAGTTTTAGCAAATTCAGGATTTACCAAAATAAAAGTCCTTAATATAAAAAGGTTCAGCATACGCCAAATTAAGGAACTGCCTGCTTTTGAAGCGTTTAAACATTAATTGAGAAAGATGATGATTATTATACGCTACATTCTCCATATATGCGTTACCGTTAGCGGGCAAAATATTCCACAGCTTCAAAGCACCATCTCCAAAAAAAAGAATACGGGATGTTGAAAGATGCTGTGCAAACGTTTGCTCATCTAAAATAATGGCACAAGGTTCATGCGTAGTTATCATGTATTGATTGTATAATGCCGTATATACTTCCTGTCTTCTTGCATCAATCATCGGGCAATACAAATCGAATCCGGGGAATTTTTCTATTGCTGCAAGCGTTAATACCTCAAGCGTAGAAGCCGCCACCAGCGGCTTTTGTAAGGCGTAACATATACCTTTGGCACTTGCCATTCCTACACGTAAACCTGTATAAGAACCTGGACCATTGGTTACTCCTACAGCTTCAATATCGGTGAGATGGAGTTGAAGTTGTTTCAATATTTGTTGTATAGCAGGTTGAACAAATGCTGCATGACTGTTTTGCTGTTTGTTTTCTAAACCAAGCAATAAGTGTTCAGACATTGAAATTCCAACATATGCATTTTGAAGTGCGGTATCTATATGTAAAATCAAAGACATACTATTAAATAAAACACTGAAATTAAAATCAGCAAAAATAGGTTGGAAGAGTGAAGTAAACATCTGAATTTTGCTGCACTACAATTAAAGCACATGCCCAAAAAAATTATCAATACTTCCAATGCACCTGCACCCATTGGCCCATATAGTCAGTCTGTAATGACAGGAAACCTGCTTTTTGTTTCAGGACAAGTGGCTATTAACCCTGCTACCGGTAATGTGGAAGCAACCGATATCACAAGCGAAACCGACCAGGTAATGAAAAACCTGCAAGCCATTTTATCTGAAGCAGGGATGAATTTCAGTAATGTGGTGAAAACTACCATTTTTTTAAGCGACATGGATCATTTTGCTACCGTAAATAACATATATGCCGGTTATTTCGAAAATGACTTTCCTGCCAGGGAAACTGTAGCCGTAAAGGGTTTACCTAAAAATGTAAATGTTGAGATAAGTGTGATCGCTTCTCTGTAGGAAGTGGCTTTCAACAATCAGCTTTCAGCGGTTAGCGGTGGAGTCCGAAAACTCAAAGCGATGGTTTAGCAGAGGGCTTTTTAAGATTTTTTACATTACTTGAAGAAAAAACACTAACATTGTTACTTCTATTTTACTGTAATACAATTGAATTCCGTTTTGCGTCGCTTAACTGCCATATCCCTGTTACTGATTTTATCCTTTAACCTTATTGGTTACAGGATGTTATTGCAGATATGGGAAACACAGGCCAGTAACAGGTTAGAGGCAAAGCTGGACAAGCAGGAATATGATGAGAAAGATCTTGTAGAAATGAAAATTCCCCTCACCGTTCCCTACGGCAGCAGCTCCAAAGAATTTGACAGGTGTTCAGGCGAAATTGATATTGAAGGCGTACATTATAAATACGTACAGCGTAAGGTATATAACGATTCTCTTGTGCTGCTTTGCATTCCCAATAAAGAAAAAACACAGATCGCTTCGGCAAGAGATGAATTTTGCCGACTGATAAACGAACTTCAGAAAGACAATACGGGTAAAAAAAGTTCAGATACAAATACTTCTTTGCTTCTTAAATTTTCTTTAAGCGATTATACTTTTCAACAAACTACAGAATGGAACATACGGCTTTCTCCGGAATCCGTTAATTATCACACTTCCAGCGTAGCATTGTTATCTTCACCGGCAGCAGCTTCTCCCGGTCAGCCACCAGACTTTACTATATAAATTCTTCACCAGCTTATACAGGTAATACATACATCGGCTTATTTGCATTGCAGTTTCATACGCATGCAAAGTGTGTGTTTGTTTATCAATAGTGCATCTTATTAAACAGATCATATATACAGATCTGTTGGCTGGGAATGAATAGCTAACCTCAAGTTCAGCAACCAAAGATTTATTATACATGAATAAGGTTATTTTTTATTGTGGAGTGATATTACTCTGTGCTTTGTTTTCCTGCAAAACAAAAAAGACGGATTATGAACAGGTGTTCAATGATCCCGGTCTTTATGCAACCCTTACAGGACAACTGACAGAGGTAATTACTTACGATATTTTTAATCCTCCTGTGGCAAGCAGAATATATGCATATAGCCATCTTGCAGCCTATGAAGTAATTGCACATGGCAACAACAAGTACCGGTCTCTTTCAAACCAGATAAAAGATTTCGGCAAAGTTCCCGAACCACCACAAGGCAAGCAGATCAATTATCATTTCGCGGCTTCACTGGCATTTATGCAGATTGGGGAAGCACTTACCTTTTCAAAAGAAACCACCAGTGCTATTACTGATTCAGTTCGCAAACTTGCCAAAGATCATGGCATGCCTGATGAAATATTTGAAAACTCTGTAAAATATGCAGACACGGTAGGCAAGTTTGTTTTAGCATGGAGCAAAAAAGATAACTATGCTCAAACACGCTCCGCAGCAAAATATACGGTGCCTGATGAAGAAGGTAAATGGGTACCTACCCCCCCAGGCTACTTCCAGGGAGTAGAACCAAGCTGGCGCAAAATAAGAACCATTGCTATGGATAGCGCCAACCAGTTTATTGCCCCGCCACCGCCTGCTTTCAGTAAAGACAGTACCAGCCCGTTCTATGCAATGGCGATGGAAGTTTACAATACCGGGAAAAATCTTACAGATGAGCAAAAAGCTATTGCGGATTTTTGGGATTGCAATGGATTTAAGATGAATGTTGCCGGACACGTAATGTTTGCTACAAAAGCCATGACGCCCGGAGGACATTGGATGGGTATTACAGGCATCGTATGCAAAAACAAAAATGCAGATTTTGATGGCACGGTTTACGCCTTCGCCAATGTAGCATTTTCTATTATGGATGCTTTTATTTCCTGCTGGGATATGAAGTATACTTATAACCTTGTTCGCCCCGAAACATATATTAACCGCTACATAGATGAAGACTGGAAACCAGAACTTCAAACACCTCCATTTCCTGAATACACCAGCGGGCATTCTATCATTTCTAATGCAGCAGCTTCTGTTCTTACAAATATATATGGAGGAGATACTCCTTTCAGAGATTCAACAGAAAGGCCGTGGGGTTGGCCAGACAGGAATTTCAATTCAACCCTGGAAGCAGCCAAAGAAGCCGGCATAAGCCGTTTTTATGGAGGTATTCACTTCAGAAGAGCAATTGAAGTATCATCTGAGCAAGGTAAAAAAATCGGGAATCTCGTGACATCAAAACTAAAAATGAAAAATTAATTACTGCTTATGACAAAGAATGCAACCATCATCTTTCACTGTTTCATTGCAGCTATGCTGTTTGCGCAGAGTGCTGTTGCGCAAACAGATGCAGATGCGATTATGATGAATAAAAACCAGTTCTGTATTGGTCCATTGTATAACTACTCTTCATGGGATCATTACTGGGAAGGAAAACTAAAAAGAGAAAACTTAAACCTCGGTACCGTTTCTACTCAATCTGCTATGGTGATGGGTAACTACGGCATATCAGATAACCTTAACATTATGGCAGCAGCTCCTTATGTATGGACAAAAGCTACTGCGGGCACACTTCATTCTATGAAAGGTATACAGGATCTTTCTGTAAATGTTAAATGGCGCTTCTTTCATCAAAAAACAGGCAATAACAAAGTATCGGTATTTGTGTTGGGAGGTTTATCAACTCCCTTAACCAATTATGTAGCCGATTATCTTCCATTAGCTATTGGCTTAGGTTCTACCAATCTTTCCGCCAAAGGAATGGTGGATTATCAATATAAAAAACTTTCAATCACAGGATCTGCTGCTTACATATGGCGCAGTAATATAACCATCGATAAAGATGCTTACTATACTACAGAATTGCATCTTACCAACCAGGTAAGAATGCCCGATGTAATAAACCTTCAACTAAGGGCAGGATACAGAAGTAAATACCTGTTGGCTGAAGCGGTACTTAACCAGATGACTACACAAGGAGGCTTTGACATCACCCGTAATAACATGCCTTTTCCCAGCAATAAAATGAATGCAACTACACTGGGTGTAAATATAAAATACACCATACCGGCTTATACCAATCTTTCTGTTTTGGCTATGGGTAATTACACATTGGCTGGACGAAACATGGGACAGGCAACCTCTTATGGCGGTGGCATTTTCTATGCTTTTTATTTCAAAAAAAGACATACCCCTGATACAAACTCATTATAATTGAACTGTTATGAAAAAAATAATTTGGTTGTTGTGTGGCATAGTTACTATCGGTTCTTTTCTTTCTTCCTGCTCAAAAACGATAAAAGAAAGAACAGCCGATCTTGCCCCTTTAGCCCCGGCGGAACCTGATGCAGATGCAGGCACATGGAAAACTATTTTGTTAGCCGCACCAGATGAGATTGCTTTAGCTGCTCCGGCCCCTGTTACTGCTCCTGATTATCGTGCAGAGATCAATGAAATAAAAGACTGGCAAGCCAATCTTAGCGCTGAAGACAAAAAAATGATTGCGTATTGGAGCGCAGGCGGCATTCTGCGCTGGAATGAGATTATGCGCGAACTGGTAGCAAAGCATAATCTTCCGCCTTATCAAAATGATGATGGTACTTATCCCTTTCCCAGTGCGGTGAATCCATTGGCCTATCCACAGTTCCCTTTTGCCAATCCACCTTACGCGGCAAGAGCATACGGCTATATCAGCGCGGCACAATATGACGCATTGGTTGCTGCCTGGCATTATAAACAATTATATAACCGCAAAACGCCCTATGCAGTTGATTCATCATTAAACGTGATGGTTCCTAAAACAACACTTTCCTCCTACCCTTCCACCGAAGGCGTAATTATTGGAGCTACAGTAGAGTTGTTTAAACTTCTTTTTCCTGGTGACCAGGATTATATTCAGCAAAAAGCGGATGAATATAAACGGTTCGCTATCATTTCCGGCGGAAATGTGCGCAGCGACGTTGATGCAGGAATTACACTGGGAAAATCAGTGGCATTAAAGTTTGTTAGCCGTGCACGTACAGATGGAACAGGAAATGCTATAGGTAACCAGGCGCAGTGGACACAAATGGAAACCACTGCAGACAGTCTTGGAGAAATACCCTGGCATAGTTTGGAATTACCAAGAAGACCACCTATGCTTCCTTTATTTGGAAAAGTAAAGCCTTTTCTTTTTGATTCTGCAACAGTAGTTGCACTTCGCCCCGGGCCTCCGCCATCTTCCAACAGCGATATAATGAAGAAAGATGCAGCAGAAGTGTATGAAATGGTAAAAAAACCAACCCGCGAGCATATTGCTATTGTAAATTTTTGGGCAGATGGAGTGGGTACTGTTACCCCTCCCGGGCATTGGAATACTATAGCTGCTGAGGATTTTATAGGCAAACATTTTAGTGAAGTAAGATGGGCAAGAAATTTTGCCTTGCTGAATATGACAATGATGGATGCAGCCATCGTTTGCTGGGATACCAAGTATTATTACTTCAATCCCCGGCCAACACAAATGGATCCTGCTATTAAAACCTTAACAGGTATTCCGAATTTTCCATCTTATATATCCGGACATGCTACGTTTAGTTCGGCTGCGGCAACTATTTTAGGGCATATTCTTCCAGAAAATGCGTCTAAATATACCGCTATGGCAACGGAAGCAGGCATGTCAAGATTTTATGGAGGCATTCATTACCGTACCGATTGCGAAGTGGGCATGGAAACAGGTGCTGCTGTGGGTACAAAAGCAGTACAACGAGCCGTAACAGACGGCGCTGAATAATAAGTTTTGGAGTTCAATTATATAGACGCCGTGATTCTTCACGGTGTATTTTTAAAGTTCTCCGTTTTAAGGGAAGTCTCAAAATGACTTTCAGGAGTTGGACGACATGTATGTGCAGCAATAGAGGTTTGAGGTCGTACAAATAAAAAAGCACCAATAAGATGGTGCTGAATAACAAGAGTTTTGGAGTTCAATTATATAAGACGCCGTGATTCTTCACGGTGTATTTTTTAAATTTCTGACTTTTTGCAAACATGAAAAAATTATTTTTTACTGTTGAGTGTTGTTTTATATAAAAGTGAGTGCGCAGCGATAGGATTCAATACAGTCCAAATTGCCGGATAGTATCCTGATAATCGGGTGTTTAAGACAAAATGCAGTACAATATTTTCACCCGTAAATGGCACTTATTTGTACAGCAAAAAAGAAGTACTGACGAAGAAGCAAGGAAAAGACAGCTAGCAATTACCGGATTCCGTGACAATTGAATGAAGCATGCTTTAATGCTGTGTTCGCAGTGCGATTATACATATGTAGTTTTGGAGTTCAATTATATAAACGCCGTGATTCTTCGCGGTGTTTCCTTTTTATGAAAGTCCGTAATTTCCAAAACTTTCTGCCCTAAATTTTTGCTACCTCTTATAATGCGGCATATGTGCATCGCTAAACTTATTATCTGCCTTGTCCCAGGTGTTTAACGCATCAGTACGTTGTTTGTTTAATGCATTATTTGTTTGGTTAGAAACATTGATAGCTGCATTCATATCATTTACCGCTTTATTATAAGCATCTACATCTGCCTGCGTGCGTTTGTTTTCAGGTTTTGCATCAAAAGCTTTTTTTACTTTTTCAAAGCTTTCACTCTTTAAAAACATATCGGTAAGCTTTGGCACATCATTCTGAGCCATATTTTTATAAAAGTTAAGCACCTGTGCGCACTCAAAAGCAAGATTGGGATCGCCATCAAAACTCTTAAGGCTGTCAGCCTTTAATGCTGTTAGTCCTTCATTCGCATATTTTATTAAAGCATTACGGGCCTGTTCAACATCATTAATCTTTTTTTCATTAATGGCTTTTGTAAGTACTCCATCCTGCCAATTGCATTTAAAGAAAACAAGAAATATATCATTGTTATAATGATTCAGTTTTCCGGCAAGCTGCATTTTGTCGCCAAACTCACTACTGCTCTCAATTAAATTTACATTGTTGCGTGCAGCAAAAGCCCGGGTACTATCACTCATTTTTTTGTACGCTTCTTTTAACTTTTCATCTGTTTTCTCTTTTAGCAAAATGTAAAGCTCCATTTCATCATAGCTTTGCTCTGCCAGGTCTTCCATATTCACAATCTTGGCATAATCATCATTAAAAACGTAATACAAAACCTGCAGGTAATCCATATTGGCTTGCCTTAAATTTTTATCTCCTTTGTAATAAGGCAGGTCCATAACTTTCGAACGCGCTTCGTAAATACTTTCCACGGCCTGCACACGCATTTTCTCAATTTTTTTAGCACGACGGCTATGCGCCGCGATACTGAGGTATGCCATGTACTTTTGGTTCATTTCAACCTGTGCATTGTTGATGGCTTCCATATAGGTTCCGGGGTTATAATCCTGCGAAAATACATTTGCTGTTAATACGACTGCAATAACAACAAGGGCTAGCTTTAATTTCATGTCGGTTTTATTTTGGTTTAAAAAGTGTAATTATTTGATGAGTTGTAAAGCAATTTTGTAGGTTACTTTAATATATGGATCCTTTTCAAGCGATTGCTTCCACTGATCATTTATCTCTTTTGAGTCGTTGTCTATTTTAATCCTCTCTTCATCGTAAGCATTGTTGGCAACTGTAAAAAAATTATCCGCTTTTGTTTCTGGTTTTTTATTTCTATCATCTGCATTATACAATTGTTTAGCAGCATTTATATTAAGTGGAATATCAACAATTGTTTTTTTAGATTTTTGTGATACGATATATTTTGACAAAGCAGTAAAGAATTCATTGTTTGCGATTTCGTTGTTACCAACCTGTTGCAAAGATGCAATAGCGGAATATGGTTTATAAAATTTATTGCCATCAATTATATCGGCAGGCATGGCAAATGGTTCATTGGCTTCGCGATGCGGATCAACCTCAATCATATCAGGCAATACAACATCCGGTATTACACCTGTAAACTGAGCTGTTTTACCGGTTAAACGATATAATTTTGAAGTGGTCATCTTAATAAAATAATCACTTTTAATTTTTTCAGGATCGGAGTTCTCAAGATTGATTGTAGTATCAAGTGGCAAAATAATTTGCCCGGTTGCTTTTCCATAACTGGGTGAGCCTACTATTACTGCCCGGTTATAATCCTGTAAGGTAGCGGCAACTATTTCGCTTGCAGATGCACTGTAACCGTTGATAACATACAACAACGGTCCGTCATAAATAGTTCCGCGGTTTATGTCTTTTAAAGTAAACAGCTTAGGCTCCCGACTTTTAACAATTCCTATGGGTCCTGCATCAATAAATAAACCCGCAAGATCAACCGCTTCCATTACACTACCACCTCCATTAAACCGCACATCAATAATAAGTGCATTAATGTTTTCCTTTTTTAGCTTGATGATTTCTTTTGCTACATCGTTTGCACAGCCGTTCACTGCATTATCATTTTCCCAATCTTCGTAAAAAGATGGCAGAGAGATGTATCCCACGGTTTTAGCACCTTTCAGCAAAAAACTTTTCACCTTATTATTATCATCATCCTGCGAACTTTCAGATTTACTTAATGCTACTTCTCTTGTAGTACCATCACTTTTTTCAACAGTTAGAGAAAGTTTATGGTGATTGCTTTCATCCAGTATGTCTCTCATTTCTTCAACGCTTGCATCTTTTACATCTACTGTTTCTTTACCTTCCCATTGTACTGCTGTTATCTTATCTCCCTTATTTAGCTGACCGCTTTTGAAAGCAGCACTGCCTGCTTCAAGATCATCAATAACTACATTCTCATCATTATCATCTCCTTTTAAACTAAAACCAAACACCATTGATTTATGTCCAAGTTCACTTTCAAAATTTTCTTTCTCTGTTAAAGAAAAATAATTGGTATGAGGATCATAACAAACGGCTATGCATTCACAATACACATTGCCGGCATATATTGCAAAACCTTCGGGTCTTTGCAAAATTCTATTAATACTGCGTTTGTATACTTTTGCCACCTTGGCGCGGTAAATCAATTCAAGACTATCGACCTGCTTTGGTGTAGGGGATGGAATAGTATTCAGTATTTCCATCAACACCTGCGCTTTTACCGCTTTTTGAAGTTTTATTTTTAAGGCCGCATTATCTTTTGCATAGCTTGTGTCTTCTGCAGCCGAGAATTTTTCATTTGTTTTAAAATCCAAAGGTTTTTTGCAGATACCAGCTATGATTGAATCGACCCATTTCAATTGCTTCATATATACATCTGCAATATTTGAAATGGCAATCTTTTTTTGCGATTTAATTTCATCATCCAATATATATTTCAGCGATTGAAAAGATGCAATGTGTTCCTGTGTAAAAAATATCTTATCCTCATCCAACCTTTTGAGAAATGTATTAAAAAGATCGGCAGAAAAGTTGTCATTCAAAGGGCGGGGCTGAACATGAAATTTTTCAGCCATCCTGTAAATCAAGAAGGCATTTTGGGCAGTTTGGTCATTGGTATTATTAGCAGAACTTTGAGCTGCAGTATGTAAGACGCTTACTAGGCAGGTTATAACAACAATCAGCTTTCTCATGGAAGGTGTTTGTACTACAAAATACTTAAACTTAGCTTACAATCATTTATCCGCCTCATTTTTACGACGAAAATATGTACAGGCGGCCGATTCAATTAGACACTTAAAAATATTCAAAACCACAACACTTAAACAGCAAAAAATAATTAACTTGAGTTTTTAAACTTTTAAAAAGCTAATGCTATGATCAAATTACAGGTAATTGGCAATTTAGGAAAGGACTGTATTACCAATACAGTTAACGGGAAATCTGTTATTAATTTCAGTGTGGCCCATACGGAAAAATACCGGGATGCTTCAGGTCAGCAAAAAGACAAAACTACCTGGGTAGAATGTGCTTACTGGACGGATAAAACCGGCATTGCACCATATTTAAAAAAAGGAACGCAGGTGTATGCTGAAGGAACACCCGAAATAAGAACCTATACACGCAACGATGGAACAGGTGGCGCCTCACTTACGCTGCGCGTTTTTAGTGTGCAGCTTTTAGGTAGCGGCAACAGGAGCGAAGGCGGTGCACCTGCCACAGGAGGCAATTATGGATCTGAGATTTCTTCGTCTGTTTCACAGGGAGAAGTTTCAGAAGCAGTTGATGATCTTCCGTTTTAATCGTAAATCAAATTCAACGCAGGCAGGAGAATGTGCAAACAGCTTCCTGCCTTTTTTATGCGCTCTGTTTACCGTTGTTTTTAACCGCATAACCAGAGCCATTTCTCTACTATTTTGTTTACCGGCCTATTATCCTACCCATTATCTTTGCACCGCAAAAAATTAAAACGATAGCAGTCATGAAGATCATGAAGTTCGGCGGTACATCTGTTGGTAAACCAGAAAGAATGCAACAGGTGGCTAAATTGATTACAGCGGGAGATGAACCTAAAATAGTGGTGTTGAGCGCATTAAGCGGCACCACCAACGCCCTTGTTTCTATAGGCGATGCCATGGCAAAAGGAGATAAGCAGGAAGCCAAGAAAATAATTGATACACTTGAAGCACATTACCAAACTTTCGTGGCTGATCTTTTGAAAGAGAAAGAAACGTTACAGAAAGGCAAAGCCATCATCACCGAGCATTTCGACTTTTTAAATATCATCCTCAAAATATCTTTCAACGAGGCTTTGAATAAAGATATATTGGCGCAGGGTGAATTGATGAGCACCAAACTTTTTTCGGCTTACCTGGATGAACATGGTGTAGATCATGTGTTACTTCCTGCACTCGACTTTATGCAGATTGATGCTAATGATGAGCCTTACTTTGATGCTATTCGTGTAAAGCTCAACCGCATTCTTCAACAACATGCCGGCAAAAAAATATTTGTAACGCAAGGTTATATATGCCGCAATGCAAGAGGCGAGGTTGATAATCTTAAACGTGGTGGGAGCGACTATACTGCTTCTCTTGTTGCAGCAGCGGTAAATGCTTCTGTGTGTGAAATATGGACGGATATTGATGGCATGCACAACAACGATCCGCGCATAGTGAAAAAAACTTTGCCGGTAGAACAACTGAGTTTTGATGAAGCAGCAGAGCTTGCTTATTTTGGAGCCAAAATTTTACATCCTACCTGCATTTGGCCGGCTCAACAGGAGAAGGTGCCGGTTAAGCTGCTCAATACCATGCAGCCAGAAGCGCCAGGAACTACTATTATGCAGGAAGCTGGCTCTGTTGGTGTAAAAGCCGTTGCCGCTAAGGATGGTATCATCGCTATAAAAATAAAAAGCAGCCGTATGCTTTTAGCGTATGGCTTTTTAAGAAAAATATTTGAGGTGTTTGAAAAATACAAAACACCTATTGATATGGTTACCACTTCAGAAGTAGCTGTTTCTCTTACTATAGATAACGATGCACAGTTATCATCTATATTAAAAGAGCTTGAACCTTTTGGCACTGTAGAGGTTGATAAAGACCAGGCAATTGTTTCTGTAGTAGGAAATGAAATAGCACAAACGCCTGATGTATTAAAAAAACTGTTTGAAGCGCTGTCTGCAGTTCCTGTGCGCATGGTAAGCTACGGAGGCAGCCGGCATAATGTGTCTATATTGGTTCCTGCATCGCACAAAACAACAACACTCCAATTATTGAACAAAGGAATGTTTGGGCTGGAATAAATACGATAGTCATTTCGACCGAACCAACATTGGTTTAACTATAATACATTTTCTGTGAGGAAGAAACCTCCTTCAGCATTAAGTGCAGGAGATTCTCATTCGCTTATAACAACTCGTTAATTCAATTTCTTGTGCGCTCCTTCGAAAAGACGGAGACTTCATAAAAAAAGAAGCTGCATACACTGCAGCTTCTCCCTTTGTAAACAATCGGATTAACACCCAATACAGGAAAGGCATTAACTTCTTTTGTAATAGTTCCTTTTCGCTTCAATGATTTCCTGATCCCTGTCATGCTTTAAATCACGAACTATTTTTCTTCTTTCTGACCTTGCTATGCTTTTATCACTTTTTACGGAACTTATCTTTTGCTGATAATCATTTTTGATGTCTGCAATCTGCAGGTCAAGCTTAGTGGGTCTGTTATATGGGTTATTGTATCCGTAATAAGGATAACCATAGGGATATCCCCAAAGAGATCCATATCCGAAACTGTAGAAAGGAGAATAAGCGCCGACTGCAATAACCGGGCGGGATATAACTCTTACTCCACCGCCACGAATTACTTTCTGCGCAAAAACACCAGTCGCCAAACCCATTGCAAATAAAACGACGATTAACTTTTTCATAATGCTTGTTTTTAAATTTCTACTAATTAGATGCAATTAAAGAAAGAATGCTTAACCTATATAAACGAATAACATTGCACTAACGTTTGTGAAGAAAGTATTAATGATTTGCAAAAAAAATCCGTTGGCTTTAAACGCCAACGGATATTAAAATATGATACTTTGAAAATAAGAAAGCTTATGTAAGGTTTTTTACAACACCCATGTGTAACCGAAGCTTAATCCACTATTTTCTGAACAATTTTCCCGGATTTTTTTTCTTTTAATATCAATTTTTTTGTGCCGTAATGTGTTACTTCTTCTTTTACAAGGTAGTGATCGGCATCATGTTCTACCAGGTGACTATGTTTTGATACCCCTGTTTGCCCTCTCCATATCTCCAGGTTTACAGGCTCCCATTGTTTTGTTTTTGCAGAACGATAAGCAGCATCCAGCACACAGTTTACAACATATCCATCATAAAAAGTTTCTTTGGGATCTTTCTTCGCCTCAATAGAATTGAACATATCCATAAACATATGATTATATCCTAATTCATTCAACTCATCTCCTACCGGAAACAACCAACCGCTGTTACTCTCCGCTTTTTCGGCCACATAATCTGCACCTTTGCCTGTAGTAAACATATCAAAACCGGTTCTCAAAAAGCTGTTGATCCAGATAGTACCTTCTGTTCCCATTACTTCATCTCTCAGGTCGAGCCCGCCCCTGAAAGTCCAGCTTACTTCAAACTGTGCTATTGCGCCATTTTCATATTTTATCAAAGCAATACCATGATCTTCCGCATCAATTGGTTTTACTTGTGTATCTGCCCAGCACATTACTTCCACCGGCTTTATATCTTTTCCAATATAACTCCTGGTTATTTCTACACAATGGCAACCAAGATCCAGAATACATCCACCACCAGCTTGTTCCATATTCCAAAACCAATCGCTGTGTGGACCAGGGTGTGTTTCTCTTGACTTAGCCCATAATATTCTTCCCAGCGCTCCATTCTTTACACTTTCATAAGCCTTTAAAAATTTAGGGGTATATACTAAATCTTCGAGATAGCCATTGAAGATGCCTGCTTTTTCAACAGCTTCCAGCATACGTTTTGCTTCTTCACCATTCCTTCCTAAAGGTTTTGTGGTGATCACCGCTTTTTTATGTTTGCAGCAAAGCTGCACAGCTTCTTCGTGCAGGTTGTTAGGAAGCGAAATACAAACCACTTCTACTTCAGGTCTTGCAATAGCCTCTTCCATAGTAAGTGTCCAATAAGGTACATTATAATCCTGTGCAAACTTTTTGGCGCTCTCTTCACGTCTTGAGTAAATAGTTACAATTTTATCCTTGCTTCGGTAACCATGTAAAGAATCTGCATAAAAGCGCCCAATAAATCCTGAGCCAAGCATCGCAATGTTCATATATTATATTTAATTTTTTGAGATGAATACGTTAGTATTATAATTAAAGAAAGGAAAATTAAAACACATTATTAAGAAGCACTGGTAATTTCTTTTTTCTCTCTGAACAACAAAATAAAATATACCAACACCGCAGCAGCAATATAAACCGGTACAAACCATATTTTCATCCAGTCGTGCACACCATCAGAAATTTTATATTTATCTACTACCGTACCCGATATCCAGGTACCAATCAACATTCCTACACCATATGTGGCGAACGTAAATAATCCCTGTGCAGCATTCTTAATTTTCTCTCCGGCTTTTTTCTCCGTATACATATATCCGGTTACAAAAAAGAAATCGTAACAGATACCATGCAATATAATACCAGCATACAACATCCACATACCGCCGTTTGCATCGCCATAGGCAAAACATATATAACGCAGTATCCATGCCGTCATTCCTAACAACAACATGTTCTTCACTCCTATGCGAAGAAACAGGAAAGGAATAGCGAGGATAAAAATTGCTTCTGAAAATTGACCCAATATCATTTTTTTTGCAGGCTCTTCTACTTTTAATTCATTCAAAAACGGGTTTGCAAATCCATAATAAAAAGACAACGGAATGCAAATAAGGATAGCCGCTATAAAAAATATGAGGTAGGTTTTGTTTTTGAATAGTACAAATGCATCAGCTCCCAATGCTTTTGATGCAGAACTATCGGCAGTATTTCCTTTGGGTGGTGTATTAGGCATTGAAAAACTCAATAAACCAAGTAAAGCAGATATACCAGCAGCAATAAGAAAAGTTGAATTCTCTTTTTCAATTTTTAAAGATCCTACAATCCACCCTGCCACAATCCATCCCAATGTTCCAAATACTCTGATCCAGGGGAATTGTTTTCCAGGATTATTCATTTGCCCGAATGCAATACTATTAGATAAAGCAATAGTTGGCATATACAACAAAGAATACAGCAATATTACCCACGGAAATATGCTGCTGGAAGTAATGGTAGTAGTAAGATATAATACCAGTGCGCCTCCCAGATGCAGTACACCCATTATTTTCTGGGCAGGGAAAAAACGGTCTGCTATCATGCCTACAAAAAAAGGCGAGATAATAGTAGCAAACGCTAGTGCAGAATATGCATACCCAATAATTTTATCGATGCCTTCTCCTTTAAAATGTTCACCCATGTAAGTGCCCATTGTAACATACCATGCGCTCCAGATAAAATACTCCAGGAACATCATCAGCATCAGCTTGAACTTTGTTGTTATACTCATAAATTGGTTGAACGAAAGGTTAAGTATTTTGAAAATTACAAAAGTTTGCGATTGTATACTGATACAATCATATCATTTTTTGATGAATAGCGGTTTAGAAATTTTGCAATATGAAGAGAATGATTATTTTTGCATTACTTCAATGAACAGTAATATGAGACTCTGATATATACAGAAATGCCGGCTACTATGGCTTTCTGATTATTTTGATTCGTGGCTTTTCGGCCCTATCGTTTTTCAATTTCATTTTTTACAGGCAATTTTTTTCAAATGACTGAAACAAATAACAGGCAGCGCAATTCTGTCTTAAAAATAATAAAAGATGCCATTAGTGGGCAGGAGCATGATTATACCACTGGCAGCATTCGCAAGGCAATTATTTTACTGGCAATACCAATGATGCTTGAAATGGGCATGGAGAGTGTATTTGCAGTAGTTGACATATTTTTCGTAAGCCATTTAGGCAAACATGCAACATCAACCGTAGGTTTAACAGAATCTGTAATCACTATTGTGTATTCACTGGCAATGGGTATTAGTATGGCAGCAAGTGCCACAGTGGCAAGGCGCGTAGGTGAAAAAAACCAAGAAGGGGCATCTGAAGCTGCCGTTCAATCTTTATTACTTTCAACAGCTATTACAGTAGTAATAAGCGTTACCGGAATTGTATTTGCGGACGATATATTAAGACTGATGGGTGCTGAAGAGGCAACTATACAAACAGGTATTGTATACACCCGCATTATTATGGGCGGTAGTATAGTTATAATGTTACTCTTTCTTATCAATGGTATTTTCAGAGGAGCAGGTAATCCCATGATTGCCATGAAAAGTCTTTGGTTAGCCAACATCTGCAATATTATTTTATGTCCTTTATTAATACGTGGCTGGGGACCTGTACCTGCATTAGGATTAACAGGCGCGGCAGTTGCCACTACCATTGGCAGAGGCATAGGTGTGATATACCAATTATTCTATTTATTTAATGGCAGTAAAACGATAGAAATAACAAAACGCCATTTTCGACCCGTATGGGGCGTGCTTCGTTCACTAGCTAATATTGCATGGCCCGGAACACTACAATTTTTAATTGGGTCGGGCAGTTGGATTGTACTTGCCAGCATAGTAGCACGCACGGGGCATAGTGAAGCATCTGCTGGATACCAGGTAGCATTAAGAATAGTAATGTTTTTTATTTTACCCGCCTGGGGAATGAGCAATGCAGCCGCTACCCTTGTAGGGCAAAACCTGGGGGCAGGTTTGCCAGACAGGGCCCAGGAATCTGTAATGAAAACGGTAAAGTACAATGCGATTTTTATGGGAGCCGTTTCACTGATTTTTCTTTTACTCGCAGAATTTATTATTGGTTTTTTCAGCAACGATGCTGAAGTAAAGCGGTATGCGGTATTGGCAATGCGCATTATAAGCGCAGGCTATATTTTTTATGGAATAGGAATGGTAATAGGTAATGCCTTTAATGGTGCGGGTGATACACGAACGCCAACCTGGATAAACCTGTTCGGCTTTTGGTTTTTACAAATACCGTTTGCCTGGGTAATGGCGCTTACACTTGGTTGGGGGCCAACGGGTGTATTTACCGCGATACCTGTGGCGGAAACAGCCATAACAATAGCAGCCTATATTATTTTTAAGAAAGGAAAATGGAAACTAGTGAAGGTGTAAATAAAATTGTGAAAGGCGAAGCATTGCTCCTTTGGGCTTCGCCTTTGCTTAATTTGCTTTTTAGTTTGAGCCAAGCTATGCACTATACATACATCACTGCAAATATGGTCATTGCAGTAAAATACGCTAATGCAGTAAGATAAACCTTCACTTCTTCGGTTGCGTAATGGGTAATGAATTGCTTCATAGACACTGTTTTTAATGGTTAATTAATATACAGGGTCGGATCAAAACAAGTTGATGCTCGTAGAAGTATTCAGAGGGATTACGGAATAAGTTTTTGGATATCGGGTATCAAAAACGGGACTGGTTAAAACACATGTTTTTTAACCTATGTTATAACGTTGGCTTTTTGTTAGTATTGTGTGGATAAGCATTAGAGGAAAGGATTTGGCAGGCTGGAGCGATATTCCCGGAAAGCTTTTTTATATGGATGCACCCGGGCGTCGCCTTGAGGCGACAACAAAATTATACGAGGCGAGGACGCCTCGCATAGCATAAAATAGCACAAACGCGCCTAGCTGCAATAAGTATTATAGCAGCAATCTACCTGATAATAATCTTCTGGTTTCTTTGAAAATTCTTTCCAGCAATCCGAATCACATATGTTCCTTTTTGCAATGAAGGCAGTGTTATGGGGAAATAACCGTTTAATCCATTCATCTTTCGTGTGAACACCCGGTTGCCTGCCAGACCAAAGAGTGTAATCTCATCTACATTTCCCTCTGATACAATATGCAGTATATTATTCTCTACAACTGTTGGATATACTTTTATATTGGATGTTGATACACTATCGAGTGAAATTACAGGCGAATAACTAGCAGAGCCATCACTATTAATAATATGCAAACGGTAAAATATTTTGCTTCCAATATTTATGTGATGTTCGTACTCATAAGAAGCGCCATTTATATTATTAATAGCATTTACTTCTCCTGCTTTCAGATACACATTTCCATCATCACTGTACTCAATTTCAAATTTTTGTATGCCTTGTTCAATAGATGTCGTCCATTTTAAAATATTTGATCCTTCTTTTTTTAGACCGGAAAAGGAGATGATGCGGAGTGGTGTAATATTTAGCTGGATAACTTTATATACCCGGTTTTCCTCCAATGCAGTTATATACAATGTTCCATCCTGGGTTTCGCTGAAACTTGATACCGCTGTTTTAAAAGCAACAGGTGGACTAATAGTAAAACTACCGGCACTCTCTTGTTTGATGCGCCATAAATTGCCCGAAAAATAATCTGTTGCTAAATAATATCCCTGCAGATCGGGAAATTCTGTTCCACGATATACATAACCTCCCACAACGGAGCGACCCTGCGATGGATTTGCATATTCAAAAATGGGCGCAGTCTTTCCTGGTGGATTGCATAATGGATTTACATCTGTATTTTGTCCTGATCCTTCAAAACAACGCCATCCATAATTAGCGCCTGAATCAGCATTCGCTCTGAAATTGATTTCTTCTGTTCTTCCTTGTCCTACATCTCCAATCCACATATCACCTGTTGATTTATCAAAACTCCAGCGAAAAGGGTTTCGTAATCCAACAGCCCACAACTCAGGCACTACAGGGTCTGCATCCACATCCATCCGTATCATTTTTCCTAAAAGGGATGCGGTATTCTGTGCATTATTTTGTGGGTCATTTCCACTACCACCATCTCCGGTACCAAAGTACAGGTAATGCTTGCCGCTTTCGGTACGAAATTGCAGACGCCCACCATTATGGTTAGCATAAGATTTTGCTATTGTTACCAAAGGAGTAGCAGGATCTGATGTTGGCTCAGCAACATCAGGATTGGAAGAAACTTTATAACGTCCTACTGTTATCGCTCCTGAGGCATTAGTATAATAAACAAAGAAGAAACCGTTTTGTGCATAAGCTGGATGAAAAGCCATACTTAACAACCCTCTCTCTCCATCTTTTGTGATAATGGCACTGATATCAAGAAACGGCGTAGACAGAATTGTACTGCCATTCCATATTTTGATGAGCCCTTCTTTCTCTACAATAAATAATCGCTGTGATGCATCTCCCGGGGCGGAAGCAACTTCCATTGGCATTGATATTCCTGAAGAAATTGTAAGCTCATATCCTACATCTGGCTGTGCCAACAAAACAACCGGTGGGAGAAAAAGAAGAGAGCATAGCAACACACTGCAACGGCTGGCAAATACTTTTTTTCTCATTAGGTTACTTTTAATATTCAACGCAAATACAGTACCATTTAAACCCACGAAGCATTGAAAAAGCAATTGTATATTTCGTTTTGCTTTCAAAAGACTGATTATTATCAGATACGGGATAAAAAGAAAATTCGTTTGATGAAGTAAAAAATCACTTGAAAGAGGTATTGAGAGGGACATATAATAGCCAATATGTGATACGAAGTGTTGTGGTTGTTTTTCATAATCTTTTTTGACATCCTGGAATAATAGCTGTAAACTTATGACTTAAACCCAATTTACCATGACAAAGAAAATCACTTCCTCTTCGCTTTTGATCATTTCTGGTATCGCGCTGTTTTTTATTCTGGCTACAGCCTGTAACAGTGGGGCTGACGCTGAAAAGAAAGCTGATGATACTACTGCTACTGCTAAGCCTGCAGACACTTCCACTGCTAAACCTGCTCTTCCTGCGGATACTACGCATATGGACACTGCCAGTACCCGTCCTGTAAAAGGCACCAATTAATAAAATACTTTTCTATAGAAGTGCATGATTGCCGCAATGCAATTGTGCATTTTTATTTTAGTGGAATCAAGAAGGTGTTTTCATTTTCAGTTTAATACTTTTAAACTTAATTCTTGCGGCTTCGTTTTCTTCTCTTTTATGAATGAGCTTTTCTATCAACCAATGCTCAATGCGATGGTGGGTTGGAATGAGTATAGCAGCTATAGATACAAAGATCAATATTTCTAACAATGGAGTGTGATGCGTAATCTCTTCTACATAAGGATGCAACAAGAGTGTAAGGTATTCGAAAAACACCAGCAGTGAAATAATACCCAACACTTTAATAACCCGTGCATGCATTTTTATTCTGCTAAGCAACATTGTCAACAAAAAAAAGAGTGGTATAAATATTCCGATAGACAGTAGTTGTAACTGTTGTGAACGTTCTTTCATAGCTATCCGTTTATTCTCTTCTATCTCTGCCTGTCGCAATTGTTCGTTGCTCGAAATAATCTGCAGCTCTCTGATTTTATCCTTGCTGTTAATAGAATCATTCAACGCTTTTACATATCCAATATATAAGAAAGCACTGTCCATATTTTTCTCCTGCATGTAAAAATCGGTCAGCAGTTCAGCCGCTTCAAGCTCGTGAGAAAGAAAACCATCTTTTTTTGCAGTAGCAAGAGATCGGTTGGCATAGTAAATAGCAGAATCATGCTTATTAATTTTTTTGTATAATGATGCAAGCCCAAGAGAAGCTTCACAATATATATCATCATCATTGGCCGCAGCCAGGTATGCCAGTGCTGCATGATAATTGACAAGCGCCAGATCATAATTTTTTTGCTTGACATAACTATGTGCCAGCCCCGTCATAGAAGTTCCTATAAAATCCCCATCTTTTAATTGTTCAGCAATTTTCAGCGATTTATCAAAATAGTGATACGCGGAATCCGAAATATTTAACCTGTTATATACATCACCCAGGTTAAGCGCAATATTATATTTGAAGGGTTGAATGTTGTTAAGTGTAATAGCAGAATCTGCAGCATAATAATATTCCAATGCTTTATGATACTCCTCCTGAAAAACATACACAATGCCTATATTGTTTAATGCACTTGCTAAATTGTAGGCGTTGTTCCTGTTTTCTTCGAGTTGCAATTTCTTGAAATTAAATTCAAGAGCTCTTGGATAGTTCCCGATTTTCCTGAAAACTTCGGCTATAATACCCAGTGATCTTGACTCCCCTTCTGTGTATTTAATTTTTTTGGCTAAGAACAAAGCCTTTTGTGCCATTTGCAAAGCCGTATCCGGATGGTAACCACTGGTAACATCAGCCAGTTGCCACATCAGCTTTACTTTACCAGTATCTGTTTTTTCACTGTTAAGTAATTGGCTCAAACTATCTGCCTTTGGCTTTTGACTAAACCCGGTATTTATAAAAAGAAGAAACAACAGGGTAAAAAAACATTTTTTTACAAATCTTATGCTGGATCTGTAGAGGGAATTCATGAATAGTTATATAGTAGTAATGTTGATTACACAAGTTAGCTAATTTAATGTGCTTACCCGCAGTTTTCTAGGAAATTGGTCGTCGCCGGGAGGCGACAACAAAATCATGCGAGGCGTGGACGCCTCGCATAGCAATATCTCGCATAGAATAATATCGCTAATGCAATTAGTCTTACTTATTCTTCTCTTCTAATTCCATTAATTTTTCAAAAACAATTTCGTATTCCTTGTTGGCACTGTCAACAGCATCAGCACACTTTTTATAATCTGCTTCTGCTGCAAGAAATTTATTTTTATCGGAGTATATATCTGGTTGTGCAAGTTTTGCTTCCAGTTCTTTTTTCTGTTTATTGAGTGTTGCCAGTTTTTCTTCCAGCAATTGCAGGTTACGCTGTTGCTTCTGCAATTCTTTTTTCAGGTCTTTGTCTATTGGTACATTTACTTTAGGCGGAGCAGCAGGTTTTACTTCCACTTTCTTTTGTACAACCACATTCTGTTCAGGCTTAGATTGTACTGGTGCAGCCGCTTTAGCTTTTTCATTCTTTTTCCGCTCTTTCCATTCCATCCATTCTTCATAACCACCGGCAAAATCTTTGATTTCGTGATCATCAATTTCCCAAATGCGGGTAGCCACTTTTGAAATAAAATGCCTGTCGTGGCTTACCAATATAATAGTACCGTTATAACGATTTAACGCCTCTATCAATAAGTCAATGCTCAACAGGTCAAGGTGGTTGGTAGGCTCATCCAATATTAAAAAATTGGCTTTGCTTACCATTGTTTTCGCCAACGCCACTCTCGCTTTTTCTCCTCCACTCAATACTTTTATTTTCTTTTCTACATCATCTCCGCTAAATAAAAAACAACCAAGCAGCGTTCTCAACTCTTGTTCTGTTTTCTTGCTGCCGGCATTCTTCATTTCGTCCAGAATATTATCCTGGATGTTTAATGCCTCCAACTGGTGCTGTGCGTAAAAACTTTCTTCCACATTATGCCCCCAGATTCTTTCTCCTACAAAAGGCTCCGTACCTGCTACAATACGCAGCATGGTTGATTTTCCCTTACCGTTGGCGCCAATCAGCGCTATTTTATCACCACGGTTAATTTCTGCAGAGGTGTTTTCAACAATAGTAATATTGCCGAATTTTTTGGTAACATGTTTAACGGTGCAGATAACTTTACCGGGAATTTTATCGAGCTGAAAATTTATTTTTATTTCAGGACGATCGATGGAAACATCTTCAATGCGATCTAATTTGTCAAGGCGCTTCATAGCGCTTTGTGCGGCAGCAGCTTTGGTAGCTTTTGCGCGAAATCGTTCTATAAAACGTTCCTGTTGCCGTATATACTCCTGCTGATTTTCAAATGCACGCTGTTGCAAATCGAGCCGCATAGCCTTTTCTATCTCATAAAAATCGAAGTTACCATTGTAGACATGTAATTGTTGCTGATACAACTCCACAATTTTAGTAACCATGCGGTTGAGAAAATATTTATCGTGGCTTACAATTACTACCGCGCCTTTATAGTGAATCAAATATTTCTCAAGCCATTCAATAGAAGGAAGATCAAGGTGGTTGGTAGGCTCATCGAGCAATAACAGGTCCGGTTGTTGTAAAATCATTTTAGCCAGCAGCACACGCATGCGCCAGCCTCCGCTAAACTCTTTGTATGGGCGTTGAAGATCGCTGTTAGAAAAACCTAAGCCCTGTAATACTTCTTCTGTTTGGTGATGAATATTATAGCCGCCCAGCATTTCCAGTTCATGAAGCTTGTCTGAATAATCATGTACAAGCGTTTCATTTTCATGTTCTGTTTCCAGGCGCTTACCTAAAATTTCAATTTCTTTTTCTAAAGCAATGATTTTTTCAAAAGCACTGAGCGCCACTTCCAGAATGGAGTCATTAGTATCAAAACTCAGCAAATCCTGGTGAAGATAACCTATAGTATTGCCTCTGCCTCTTTCCACGCTGCCGCTCGACGGAGCATACTCTCCTACCAATACTTTCAGCAGTGTTGATTTTCCTGTTCCATTATAGCCTATTAAACCTATCCGCTCGTAAGGTTGTATATGCCATGTAGCGTCTCTAACAATGGTTCTCGCTCCAAATTCAAATGTTACATCCTGCAGTCCTGCCAGCATAGCACCAATAATAATATTTACTTTTTAGGAGAATCCGGTTTTGCACCCGGGCTTTCTGTTTTAATTGTTGTAGGTGTTTCAGAAGGAGTGGTAGCAGGTGTTTTATATTTTCCTTCTATGTAGCCAAGATAATTCTGCAGGCGGAATGCCTGATCAATTTCACTGAACAGTGTACGTTGCTTTGCACTCAGGCTTTCAGTATCCTGCATATGCTGCAACATTTCCTGTACCGTCATTCCACCTAATGAAGCATAATAGATCAATTGCTGATC
This sequence comes from Agriterribacter sp., assembly GCA_047600465.1. Classification (GTDB taxonomy): domain Bacteria; phylum Bacteroidota; class Bacteroidia; order Chitinophagales; family Chitinophagaceae; genus Agriterribacter. Next base: position 60,289 of record JASGKU010000001.1, on the reverse strand, counting down.
AATATCTTTCTTAAGATCTTTTTGTATCCTGTCACCCAATTCTTTATAATCTGCCTTGTATGCAGCTTCCATCATTGATACACCAAATACATTGTGCTGGTTGAAACGGCTTACCATAGCATATGGCAGGTTAGTAGTACTTATGCCCTTATCGCTTTTTTCCAGCAATTTTCTTGCTTCTTCTTTTCTTCCATCATCTGCCATACTGGAAGCAGCGGTTGAATATGCCTGGCGGATACTTAATAAATGACGACGGTTTTCTTCATCAAAGTATACTCCTTTTATATCAGCACTGCCAAATGCAAATTTCTTCATCATATTATCATACGCTACATCATCATTTACATTATCGCCGCCACCATTGTTTTTAGGCAATACAGGCACAAGCCTGTAACTTAAACCATCAGCACGCAGGTATTGGCCAAAGCCTAATTCATTAAATGGAGAAGTAAAATAAATAGGGCGCTTCCATTTATTTGCCGCAATCACATTCAATACTGCAAGATCATTTTTCATCAAAGCAGTTTTATTGGGCGATATATCAAACCGCAGTTCACTTACAACAGAATCCTTGGCATTTACGGTTCCATTGCTGCGCACTAATTCTGCATCAACAGGTACGGCAAATTTGCGAACGGGGAATGTGTTGTAGGTATTATCTGCACCATAGCTCATCATATTAGATGGATCATCACTGCCAATAATTTGTGTAAGCACCTGGTCGAGGTATACATACTGATTCTGCGGAAGTCCGGGTTTGGGTTTAAAATACACCACGTTGCGTTTATCGCCTTCGGTTTTATCGGGTCCCCATAATAAATCTATCGGATCACTATTGTTTACTTTATAACGCAACTCATTAATATACCAGTCAATCCCTAACAGGCTGTAGTTGATTACCCTGATATCCGGGCGTATTTTTTCAACCTCCTGTGCATACCACAAAGGGTATGTATCGTTATCTCCAAAAGTGAAAAGAATAGTATTAGGCGCGCAGCTTTCCAGGTAATCCTTTGCAAGATCACGTGCCAATTCTTTTTTACTTCTATCGTGATCATCCCATTCCTGGAAGCCCATTAAAACAGGAACGGCCAGTGTACATACTAACGCTGCCGCATACCCTGCTAACTTTGTATTGGTAAATTTGGCCAACCATTCTTTTACCATCATCACTCCTAAGCCAATCCAGATAGCAAACGCGTAGTATGATCCCGCATAAGCATAATCACGTTCACGCGGTTGAGGACCCGCGGCATTAAGATAGAATACAATGGCAAAACCGGTAAAAAAGAACAATAAGAAAGTTACAAAGAAATCTCCCCTGTGGCGCTTATACTGATAATACAACCCGATTAAACCCAATATCAGCGGCAATGCGAAAAGGGTGTTGTGCGCTTTATTATTCCTGATACTATCCGGTAGTTTACTTTGGTCGCCCAGGAATAAATTATCAATAAAGGAAATGCCGGTAATAGTATTTCCATCTCTTACATTACCTGTTCCTTGTATATCGTTTTGTTTACCAATAAAGTTCCATCCAAAATACCGTAAATACATCCAGCCTATCTGGTAACCAATTGCCCAACTGATATTGTTCATATAAGTTGGCTTTTCATCTTTATCCAGTCCTAACCAGGTACGGTAATAAGTTGCATGTCCCTGTTCATTGCTTCCATCCCATATACGGGGTAAAAACATCATATCCTCCGATTCGTATTCGTAATCGAAACTCTTACCTATATTAATGTATTTATCTTTTCCTTTCTGCCAGCGGGTTCCTTTTTCATCAATTACGGGAAGACCATCACTATTACGTTTTACATCTGCTGCAAAAGTTTGTCCATATATCAAAGGAAAATCACCATATTGCTCACGTCCAAGATATCCTGCTAAACTCATGGGATTATCTACATTATACATGTCAACCGATGGATTGGCCGCAGAGCGGATCATTGTGGTGAGATATGTAGAATATCCTATCAGCATAAAAGCAAAACACCATAATCCTAATTTGAGGAAGTTTAATATTTTGGCTCTTGCATTGTAAGCACCATATATAGCAAGTGCTGTACCTGCGGCAAACAGTATAAATGTTAAGAAAGAAGTGATAAACGGAAATGCAAACAGGAAAATAAATGCAGTAAGCCAGACAGCAAATCCAGTAAAATTATTGATAAGCTTATCGCCCATTCTTATACCTATTACAATTACCAATGCCAGTAATATGAAATAAGTAGCAAAGCCTGAAAAGAAAGGCAAACCTAAACCATTTACAAACCAGCGGTCAAAAATGCTTGACCCTGTGATGGTATATTGGATTACAAATTTTTGAGTGAAGCCTGTAATAACACAACCAACAATAAAAGCCCAGAATATGCCCCAGTTGGTAACATGATATCTTTTGAAATAATACACCATTACAATAGCCGGAATAGTAAGCAGGTTAAGCAAGTGTATTCCAATAGACAAACCGATGGTATAAAACAACAGCACAATCCAACGGTCTGCTCCCGGTTCATCTGCAGCATGTTCCCATTTTAAAATCATCCAGAATACCAATGCTGTAAGAAAAGAAGAAGACGCATATACTTCACCTTCTACCGCACTATACCATATTGAATCACTGAAAGTGCTGGCCATTGCGCCAATAACGCCAGCGGCCATTATTGTAAATATCTGTTCGCCCGTTAATTCCTTACTTGTTTTTTGATATATTTTACGGGCAAAGTGCGTAATTGTCCAGAATAAAAAGAGACTTGTAAATCCGCCTGCAAGCGCACTCATTACGTTTACAGCTTTAGCAGCAGTGAGCGGATTATCACCAAACAGTACAATAAAAATGCGACCCATTATTACAAATAAAGGCGCTCCCGGAGGGTGAGGAATTTGTAATTTAAAGCAACTACTTACAAACTCACCGCAATCCCATAGGCTACCTCCTGCTTCGGCGGTTAATATATAAACGGCGCAGGCAATTATACAAACAATCCATCCGGTGATATTATTGATCCTGTTGAAATTCATATTAGTACTGTCTTTTATAAGATTGGCAAACCTACATGAATTTTAATAAGATACAAAACTAACGGAACGTTAATTTGGGGTTGCTTTAACCACCTTGATAAGCATTCTTAATGAGGGATCGGTACACGCCCGGCGTAACACCTTCTGTCTTTTTAAAAAGTCGTACAAAATAGTTCACATCGCTGAAGCCGCTTTGCCAGCTTATTTCGGTGATATTGTGGTTGGTATCAGTAAGTAAGTGTTTTGCTAACCTTACTCTTTCGCGGGTAATATATTCAATGGGCGTAATACCAAACTGCTCTTTAAACATTTTAAAAAAGGATGTTCGGTTTAAGTGAGATTTTATACTTAGTTCGTTGATCAATATCTTATCACCGATATGCTGATGAATATAATCCAATACAAACTGCCACCTTCCCATATTTGGTTGACCTGAAGCTTCTTTAATTACCTGCTCCAGGTGCTGGCTTTGTACCAGTCGTATCAACAATTCTTTCAGATTAAGATCGGCATAAATATTTTTTGATTGATTGGTGCCACTACAGATTCTTATCAATTTATTAATAAGCTCAGAAACTTCATTATCATTTTGAAAATGATATTGATTAAACTGCAGCTCCCAATTGTGTAATTGCTCTTTATCGTTATAATACTCGTTCAAAAAATTGAGCGTATTTTTTATGTATGATTCATCTACAGCTAATGCTATGCATTGGGTTGGACTATCATATTGTGCGTCAGGAAAATCAATCTTCATTGTTTCGTTTGCAGGCACAATTACTGTTTCACCAGGCAGGTAATCAAACGGTTCATCACCTAATAAATGCATTACTTTTTTACCTCTTACCATGCTGGTAATTACAAAGTCGTTAAACGTAAGAGGAACCATATAAGCCTGCTGGTATGATTCAAAAACATTCAACTCACAATTTTCAAGATTGAATACACGCCTGTTTTCAACCAACGTTTGCAGATACTTTGGGTTGGTAAGATCTATATGTTGTATATGCTTTACTTTTCCCATTTGCTACAAGGTACACAGCTAATTTCATAATAAGAAGATAATGTACGATTGTGCTATTTAAAAATACAATTGTGCCGTGCGTTGCCGGTTATTGATACCATATTTATGGTATTATTTCACACTTTAAACGTTTGCGCATATGAGTACAGCAACAGCCGCTGCTCCCAAATCTACAGTAGCAGCACGTCCCGCATTCAGAGATAAATACGATCATTTTATTGGAGGAAAATGGGTAGCACCTGCAAGTGGTAATTATTTTGATAATGTTTCACCTATTGATGGAAAAGTATTTACCCAGGCAGCCCGTGGTAATGCAGAAGATATTGATAAAGCAATTGACGCCGCACATAAAGCTTTTGAAACATGGGGAAAATCTGCGGCAGCTTACAGAAGTAATCTTTTATTAAAAATTGCCCAGGTTATTGAAGACAACCTCGAATACCTGGCCATTGTTGAAACTATTGATAATGGTAAGGCTATCCGCGAAACAAGAGCTGCAGATATTCCTTTAGTAGTTGATCACTTCCGTTATTATGCAGGTGTTATAAGAAGTGAAGAAGGTACCGTAAGTGAACATGATGAAAGTACTGTAAGCATTAACCTGCATGAACCTATTGGTGTTGTGGGTCAGATTATACCATGGAACTTTCCTTTACTAATGGCAGCCTGGAAAATAGCACCAGCACTTGCTGCGGGCTGCTGCGTGGTAGTGAAACCGGCAGAACAAACACCCACCAGTATCATGTGCTTAATGGAACTGATTGAAGATATTTTGCCTGCAGGTGTTTTAAATATTGTTACCGGCTTTGGTGTTGAAGCTGGCAAACCCCTCGCTTCTTCATCAAGGATACAAAAAGTTGCCTTTACCGGAGAAACCACTACTGGAAGATTGATTATGCAATACGCTTCAGAAAACCTGATTCCTGTAACAATGGAATTAGGCGGCAAAAGCCCTAATATATTTTTTGAAAGCGTTGGTGATAAGGATGATGATTTTTTTGACAAAGCGATAGAAGGCGCGGTACTATTTGCTTTTAACCAGGGAGAAGTATGTACCTGCCCATCAAGAATATTGGTTCATGAAAACATCTATGAAAAATTTATGAACAGGGTTATCCAACGCACAAAGGCAATACAAATGGGTAACCCTTTAGACAGTGCAACTACCATGGGAGCGCAGGCCAGCGAAGACCAGTATAATAAAATACTGAGCTACCTGGATATTGGCAAGCAGGAAGGCGCAGAAGTTCTAACAGGTGGTGAGGCATTTCATCAAAACAGCGGACTGGAAAGTGGATATTATATACAGCCTACTATTTTTAAAGGCCACAATAAAATGCGCATTTTCCAGGAAGAAATATTCGGACCGGTAGTATCTGTCACCACTTTTAAAACAACTGAAGAAGCTATTGCCATTGCCAATGATACATTATATGGACTTGGCGCCGGTGTTTGGACAAGGGATGCACATGAATTGTACCAGGTGCCAAGGGCCATACAGGCAGGCAGAGTATGGGTAAACTGTTACCATGCCTACCCTGCACATGCACCATTCGGAGGATATAAAAAATCTGGGTTTGGCAGAGAAACACATAAAATGATGTTGAATCATTATCGCCAGACAAAAAACATGCTCATATCATACAGCAAGAGTAAACTTGGCTTTTTTTAGTAGCATCAGAGAAAGGGCTGCATTAATAAGATGAACAACCGTAACATTGGAAGATATTGAACTATAATGGCAGGCTGATATATTAATGTGGCCCTTTTCAATTTCAAAAAACAATTATGATAAAAAGAGTGCTTGCAACAGATGCCGCAGCGGCACTGATACATACCTTACAAAAACAATATGGAAATTTAATGTTTCACCAAAGCGGCGGTTGCTGCGATGGAAGCCAGCCTATGTGTTTCCAGGAAGGTGAATTTAAAATCGGGGCAAGTGATGTATTATTAGGCAAAGTAGAAGAATGTCCATTTTATATGAGTAAAGATCAGTTTGAATACTGGCAGCATACCCAATTAATAATGGATGTTACACCTGGCAGAGGTAGCAGTTTTTCGCTGGAAATACCACTTGGAGTAAGGTTTTATATTAAATCAAGAATTTTTACAGAGCAGGAATTACTGGAGCTGAGCAATGCTGCTACCGTATAAACCGATCACAATTAAATAACTTATCGTATTTTTAAAAATGCATCATTGTTTCATTTTTCTGTTATCTTCGTGCCAGAAAATGAAGCAGAGCTATACATTATACAGATTTTATATTGCGCTGATATTACTTACCAGCTTTGCTTCCACACAATTTCCCTTTGAACTTTTTCATAATCATGCCAGCACTGTTGTTTGCTCATCCAGTAATGAGAACAACGGGCTATGCCATCACAAATCGCACGTAGGCAATAAAGAAGCTTTTTGCTGGGCTTGTACTATTCACGTTGAAAAGAATTATACACTTTCTACGCCTGTTTTGGCTTACAGTTATACACAACTCCCCGTTTTCTGTAACGAGGCTGTTGTAAAGAAATATACTATTCCCAATACACATGTCTTTCTTCGTGGACCACCTGCACAAACTATTGCTTAAACAACTTCAGATACTGGTTTAAAAGCAGCTTTATTTATAAGCGCTCATCCACACCAGGTTTATTGCTTATCGGTATAATAAACAACCTTTGAAAATGCATAGCATTCCAGTCATTGTTTGTTTTACCGCTCAACTATTTTACATTGATACATTATTATATAAAATTTCTTACTGTTTTATTTATGGCTGCGATTGCAGATCGTGCATCTGCTATTCCTCCTCATAATACGCATAAAAACATTATAGCCAAAGCATCTATAACGGGCAAAGTAACGGATGCCAAAACCGGTGAACCCTTGCAGGGCGCCTCTGTGTATTTTGCGGATGCTAAAGTAGGCGCTATTACCGATGCAAACGGGCTATATAGTATAAAAAATATTCCATCAGGTAATTATCTGGTAGAAGTTTCTTCTGTTGGTTACACAAGTAGCACAGAGCACATTTCGGTAGCCGGTGATATGCAAAAAGATTTTCCCTTATCACCATCGGTGAGAGAAAATGAAGGAGTAACTGTTACCGGTGTATCAACCGCTACAAAATTAAAAAGAACACCTACACCTGTTACGGTAATAAGCAAAACAGAATTAACGCAGGTTACTTCTACCAATCTTATAGATGCGATTAGTAAAACACCCGGTGTATCTCAACTTACCACAGGTCCTTCTATATCAAAACCCATGATAAGAGGATTGGGTTATAACCGTGTGGTGGTATTGAATGATGGTATACGGCAGGAAGGACAGCAATGGGGTGATGAACACGGAATAGAGATAGATGAATACAGCGTAAATAAAATAGAAGTATTAAAAGGGCCAGCTTCGCTTATATATGGCAGTGATGCTATGGCAGGCGTTATCAATATACTTACAAACGTACCGGTTGCTGAAGGAACAATAAAAGGAAACATTATTGGTAATTATCAAACCAATAATAAAATGCGTGGCGTGGGCGCTAATATCGCAGGTAATAATCATGGCTTTAACTGGAATATATATGGTTCGTTAAAAGGCGCTGAAGATTACACCAACAAATACGACGGGCGTGTTTTCAATTCCCGCTACAACGAAAAAAATGTGGGAGGTTATATTGGTTATAATGGACATTGGGGTTACGCACATGTGCTTGTGAGTAGTTATGATCAACACCCTGGACTTATTGAAGGAGAAAGAGATTCTGCTACCGGAAGATTTACCAGGGGCATTAATAACAATGGCGTAGAAGAAACGGCTATAACATCCGTTAACGATTTCAAAGGTACTCACCCTGATATTCCTTATCAGCATATACAGCATTTTAAAATTGCATCTGATAACCGCTTTAATATCGGAGAGGGAAAACTGGATATTAATGTGGGATATCAAAACAATAAGAGAAGAGAATTTGGCAATGTTTTGAACCCAGACATACCTGACCTTTATTTTGACCTTAATACATTTACCTATAACGTGCAATATCATTTACCCGATATGGACAAATGGAAAACAGCCATAGGTGTTAATGGTATGCAGCAAAAAAATCAAAATAAAGCAGATGAAGTACTGATACCTGAATACAGTTTATTTGATGTGGGGGGATTTGTATATACGCAGAAAAATTTTGAGAAGTTTACTATCAGTGGTGGTGTGCGATTCGATAATCGCAATGTAGATTCAAAAGCGCTTACGATAGATAATGAAGCAAAATTCCAGGCATTCACCAGATCTTTCAGCAATGTATCGGGAAGCGCCGGTATTAGTTATGAAGTTAATAAAACACTTACGGTTAAGCTGAATGTAGCAAGAGGTTTCAGGGCACCCGCTATAGCAGAATTGGGTTCCAATGGTGCGCATGAAGGAACAAACAGGTATGAATATGGCGATAAAGATCTCAAATCAGAAACAAGTCTTCAGTTTGATGGCGGGTTGGATATTAATACGGAACATGTTTCTTTAACAGCTTCTGGCTTTATAAACAGTATAGATAATTTTATTTTTTACAGAAAGCTGGAAAGTGTACATGGAGGTGATTCATTGATAAATGTAGACGGACAGGATATTACCGCCTTTAAATTCAGCCAGGCAAAATCTATTTTATATGGCGGCGAAATGAACCTGGATATACACCCACATCCGCTGGATTGGTTGCATTTTGAAAATACATTCTCTTATGTAAGAGGCGTTTTCAATACACCTGTGGAGGGCGTAAAAAATATTCCATTTATACCTGCTGCACGATTGATTACCCAGTTAAAAGGAGCATTTCTGAAAAAAGGAAAGCACATCAGCAATCTTTCAATCAGTGCTGAAATGGATAATACATTCAGGCAAAACGATGCCTTTACCGCATTTAATACTGAAACGCCGACACCAGGCTATACCTCATTTAATGCAGGCATAAGCGCAGACTTTGTGAGAAAGAAGAAAACGCTCTTCACATGTATACTAACAGGTAATAATCTAACAGATGTTGCTTACCAGAATAACCTGAGCAGGCTGAAATATACAGATATAAATAATGTGACTGGAAGAATGGGCGTATTTAATATGGGCAGAAACTTTAGTTTCAAGATAAATATCCCGCTCGAATTTTAGCTTAAGCCTGTTTGGGTTTGTAGTTCCCACATTTAAATTTATAAACCCGGTTTTTTCAGACCGGGTTTAATGTTTCAATAACAAACTTCGTCTATGCTATACAGCGATTTGGGGGTAACTTTCCCGCGATATGCTGTTATATCACATTAAAAATCTATTTTTAACAACACCAAAACCCCTCTAAATCTATTGCCATGGAGAAAATTAACAACGTGCTTTTCCAGTTTGGTACTGCCCCAACTGCTGAACAAATTGACTTCTTTAACAAACATGGGATTCTTCAGTTCAAAAATTTTATTGATAAACCTACGGTAGCCCTCTTTTTAAAAGAAATAAAAAAAGTAGAAGACGAACTATTGGCAACGGATACCAGGAAAATAAATGGCATCCCGCTTAAATTTGGGGTTAACACAAATGGGGAGCGGTTTATTCAACGCATTGCCTTTACTTCACAGTACAGCAAAATACTCAGTAATTTTTTAAAAGATGAAAGGCTTGCATCGCTCGTTGCACTGCTTCATCCTTATGAAGGACGGGTAGGTGAAAACGAAAAAGACGGCTTGGTTGTAAATCATCATGTGAATACGCCAGAAAGTGAATACAAGCAACTGGGTTGGCATACAGATAGCCCAAGAGATATTTTTTTAGGCTCACGCATTATGCCGATGTTAAATGTGGGCCTACACTTTGACGATTATCCGTTTGAAAAAGGTGGGTTAAGAGTGCTCACAGGAACGCACACCCAAAGTTTATTCAAATTGCTTTTCAGAAAAAAATATTTTGTTGATAACGATCCTGATCCAAAAGAAGTGGGATTTAATATTGAAGCAGGCGATCTTACTGTACATGATGGACGCTTGTGGCACCGCGTTCAACGTTCGCCTCTTTTTGGTGAAGAAAGCCGCAGAAGGGTAATGTATATACCAATTGTTACAGGTGCTTATAAGCCTAAAAACGAAAATAGTCCTACGCCATTTTATCATAAATTAGCGCTGCCTAAATTGGAGCGGTATCGCGAAACGCTTAGGTGGCGAACCTTTAAAAGCAAAGGCAAATCATTAATAGAATCAACCGCTTCAAAAAAAGAAAAGGCAGAACAATAGAATATGCCGTATGCACTTGTAACCGGTGCTGCAAAAGGAATAGGCAAAGCCATTGCCCAACAACTTGCAGTAAAAGGATATGATTTGTTATTGATAGATATCGATTCTGAAAAATTACAACAAGCACAGCAGCAACTGCAATCTTCTTACCAGCAAAGGGTTGAGATTTTTTCCGTCGATTTATCGCATGTCGAAGCGGCTGAACAAATAAAAACGTGGTCTACGCCATGGCATAATCAATTAAAAATTTTGGTAAACAATGCTGCCTTTGGATTGAACGGTGCCTTTAACGAACTATCGCTCAAAGAACAACTGGATATTGTGAATGTTAATGTAAAGGCTGTTGTTTCCCTGTGCCATCTTTTTATACCTGTTTTAAAAAATGCAGATAAGGCTTATATACTGAACATAGGCAGTAATGCTGGTTACCAGCCTGTTCCTTATCTTAATATGTATGCTTCATCAAAAGCATTTATTATTTCTTTTACCCGAAGCCTGCGATATGAATTGCGGAACAGCAATATTAGTGTGAGTTGTGTAAGCCCGGGTAGTACAGATACCAATTTTGTAGACAGGGCGGGCATGGGCACTTCTATACGAAAGACGGCTGACAGGTATAACATGACACCCGATGCTGTGGCAAAAATTGCTGTACAATCACTTTTTAATAAAAGAGCCGAGCGCATTACAGGATTCAGTACCAAGCTTGGAATATTTCTTTCCTGGCTGGCGCCAAAATCATTGTCTGAAAAATTCGGCGCCAATATTTTTGAGAAGAACGATTAGCCTTATATTTCCCCGGATTAATTTATTGTTGTTGTAAGATTAACGCATAACTATGATTTGGTGGCAAATGAGAATCTGCTATCTTTAAGGTTACATGCCGTTCAGCAACAAAAATATTTCCGTAGAGTACCACAAAAGATCTTCTAATAATAATGCCCTTTTTTCTATACTTATCCCTTCGTGGAATAACCTGGAGTATTTAAAACTCTGCATCAACAGTATCCGGAAAAATTCAACCTACACTCACCAGCTTATTATACATATTAATGAAGGAAAAGACGGCAGCCTTGAATGGATAAAACAGGAAACAGATTTTGATTATACTTACAGTGTACAAAATACGGGTGTTTGTTATGGCTTGAATGCATGCAGCAGACTGGCAGATACACAGTACATATTATATATGAATGATGATATGTACGCATGCCCTGGCTGGGATGAAGCTTTATGGAAAGAAATTGAAAATATAGGTCACGATAATTTTTTTCTATCAGCCACAGCTATTGAGCCCATTGCGCAAAGCAATTGTTCTATACAAAAAAACTATGGTACTAATTGCCTTGAATTTAATGAGCAATTGTTACTACAAGAATACAAGCAATTGCCTATAGATAATTGGACGGGCGCTACCTGGCCGCCCAATATTGTGCACAAAAAAGTTTGGGATATGGCAGGAGGTTACAGTATTGAATTCTCTCCCGGCATGTATTCAGATCCTGACTTTTCAATGAAACTCTGGCAAATGGGTATCCGCATTTTTAAAGGAATTGAAGCCAGCCGGGTGTATCATTTTGGATCAATATCTGTAAAAAGGATTATTAAAAACAAAGGCTATTATCAATTTATAAGAAAATGGGGAATGAGCTCAGGAACCTTTTCAAAATATTACCTGCACCGCGGTGAAGCCTATACAGGCGAATGTAAAGAAGTAGAACTACCCTTTACCGTAAGACTCAAAAATTCATGGAAATTACTCAGTAGTATTTTTGTAAGATAGTAGGTAGTTAGAGATTTGTGGTTTACCGTTTCTGGTTTTCGTTGTTGCCTTTCATCCTGCATTTTATTTCTCACTATTGACCATTTAGTGTCATTTCCTTAAGCTGTTCTTTTGCTTTTATGGAAAATGTCGTGCCTACGGCACTCAACATCTCCCGGCATTTGTATTTACCAATATGTCGCTCCTAAGGAGCTTATTGGCCGTGCTCAGCAATGCTTTACACCTGGTTTAAAAAAGTTAGTCTGTCAGGATTAAAGCAACAGTCAAGCCTCGTAGAGGCGATATTTTGGAGGATATAAGCAAAACAAAATGGGAAAGTGCCGTAGGCACGACATTTTCGGAATGCCTGGAAAGAATCTTACAATATTATTCGCCCTCATTGTCCATCAGATGATGCATTTATGTTTTTTAAGGAAACGACATTGATTGACTATTCACCAAAAAACAGGGGGAACAAGACTATTCCCCCGCTTATAGACCCTCTATTAATCTATAAAAACAAAAATTAAAATATTATTCAAATGACTGCGTCATCATGTTTTTCGACTAATTATATTTTACACCCTTAGTATACCACAAATCTTTGTACGATAAAGTAAAGGTGATTTTACCATATCTCTCCTGGATCAGGTTATTCTGTTTTGTTCCTCGTATTCCGTATTCAAAATTCAGCATATAACTCAGCGTACTGCGTTTTGAATTGAAGCCCATTCCTACAGACAGACCCATATCTTTCAACTGCTGATTATTTATATTCAAATAAGAATTAGAGTAAAACACGCCTGCCTGGTAAAAAACTTTTTCAACAACTACCGGCCATACCTGCTGCATGGTAGAGAATTCAATTCCCGCAGACGCACGGTTGCTATTTTTCAAAGAGTATCCCTGCCCCTTATAATTCAAGGTTGACCAATCCTGGTAACGATAGTCAGCCAGCATTGTCAGCTTCTTGCTTTTGGTTAATGCCAGCCCCATTCCTACAGAATTAGGCAGCTTGAAATAATCGCTTTTAGAATCATCACTATGTATAGTAGTGCTGCCAGTAGCTACAGTAGTAGTGTAATCGGCGGTTAAATTAGTTCTGTTAGCATAAGTACCTCCCAATGCAAGATCCCACTTGGAGTTAACCTTTGTATAAAACTGCGCTCCATAATTAAAATACAGATTATGCATATAGATATTCCTGGTGGTAGTAATAGCATCTGTTGTAGATGTGCCTTCAAGTGTTTCGGTTTGTGTAATAGAACCAAAAAGAAATGAAGCGCCTACACCAACAGAAAAATGTTTGCCAATGCTTACACCATTATCCCAATAGGCTTTGTGAACACCACCAGTACCTAAATAATCAGCAGTAGTAAAAAGATTGGTACCCTGGATGCTTTTTTTGCCTGTAAAAGAATAATTAGCAGTGCTAAAAGGCATAATTCCCACACTAGTGCCCCACCACTTTCTTGCTTTTATTGCCAAACTAAATCTTGATACGCTGAAATCCTTCGTTTGGTTTGAAGAGCTCTGCAAATTGTTGGCGTAGTAAGAAACAAACTTACCCCTTCCCGAAGCTTCTACCACAAAAAACTGCTCCTGTAAAGCAGAATAGGATGCAGGATTATTGCCTACAGTATAAAACCTGCTCCTGTATGCTATTCCGGTATTTGCCATACCGGTTGTGCGGTTAAAATAACTTTCCTCAATATCTCCTATACCTATTATTGAATAAGGCGAACTGGTATTTTGCGCACGACTGATATAAGTATTCAACAATATGATGCTGCTTACCAATATATATTTTGCAGTTACTTTCATTGTATATTATTGCGGTTGTACGGACACATAGTATACTTTCAACTTAACGCCACCCAAAGGGTTTTGACTATTACCTACTACCAACCTGTTTAACCTTTTTGTATATGCCGGAGAAGGTGGATAAAATATAAGCCCTCCATTATTTTCACCGGTTATAGCAACCTGCTGTTGTACATAACCCGTTAAATCATATGTATAATAGGTATTTTCCCCATATAACCAATCGATGGTTAAATTACCTTGTTGTGCTCCTTGCGAACCAACAGCACCGCTCGTAGCCAACGTTCCGCCTAATGCATTATTAGCATCTGAAGTTGCAGAAGCCTGAAATAAGGGAGGCGGCATATATAAAGGATCAAAGCTGGATTTTAAAGGTGGTATAATCAAATCTGCCCGCATAATTCTTACATAATCGTCTCTTTGTGGTAAAGATCGCAATGTTGGAAAAGTCATTTTCATGAATACATTGGTGAGCGATTGTGTAAAAGCCGTGTTAGCCGTTGTGGTTGCAGGTATTTCTTTGGCGGGTGGTATTGTTATAGCTAAAGGTGTTCCCGAACGATCATAATCAATATGGTTGAATTGACGATTACGTGAGGTTAGCGCAAAATCAATATACTTCGTTACCACATACGGATTAGATTCGTGATAAAACAAACGCATAGTAACACTGTCTGAAAAGCCAAGCACTGCCGCGTTTGCATTTTCCGCCGACAATTTCAATCCATAAAAATAATGCTCAAAGTCATTGGCGGTAGATACCTTAAAATCTTTGCTTTTTATAAGGCTCCATAAATCCTGACCTAAAGCATCAGTCAATCTTATTTTCACACTATCTTTTAAAGAAGGCCTGATTAATACATTTGCTGAACCCAAAGGTGTTGATTCAGCAGGAAAACTACTGGTATTATACAAATAGGTCAGATTTTCGGGGAGTTGGATCATAGTAGTCAACCTGTTTACATTAAACTTCTGTACTACTGCCGTATCTCCGTAAAAAGAACTATCACCGCGCATTTGCAGTTCAATAGAATCAAACATTGCAGATACATGTAAATCTGGTATACCAGCCGATGGAGAAGATAATATAAGATAGGAACTGGTGGTTATTTTACCGAAATAGGGATCTTTGTAACTCCCAACGAGCACAGAAGAAGTTTGTGAAGTAGCCACAGAATCACGAAAGACAGTGGAAAGCACAGGAGTAATAGTGTCTACAACCACTATGTTTGTATATCCTGCGTCTATAAATTGTTCGCCAAATTCTATATCTGCTTTTTTGCAACCAATGCCGCAAATAATAATAAATATTGCAGCTACACTAGAGAGGGACTTCCAATTTCTCATACTTTTTATAGCAGAAAGGAGCTTAAGTGCCTTTACTTTCGCTGCAATATTATTAGTGTATAGTGTTACTATTTTGTTAGTGTGGACAAATAATATACTTACATATACCAGCAAGCATATTTTATATATCAAAATAGCTACTTAACATTCATTTTTGTTAAAATGGATTTAGAATCATTTTGCTCATAAAAAATATTGATTATCAAAATATTATATCGATTAATACCCAAATCGCCTTATCTTTGCAAAGTATGGCCATACTGTCATTTTTATGAATAATAAAATCGTTGGTATAGGTATTTAATGTATTCATCTATAAATATGTTTTGAAATTACATTTTAACGATTTTGAAGTGTAGGTTTCAGATAGTTTAGCTGCAAATTTTTCTCTAAAATGATAAAAGCAAAGACATTACTATTCTGCTTATCAGCGGGTTTGGGTTCCGTTTTAATCTCTTCCTGTAATAAAAGCTCCAGTTCAGACGACACAGTGGGTAACTGGATACTACGATCATCTTTTGAAGGGGTGGCCAGGAGCGAGGCCGTGGCTTTTAGTATCGCCGACAAAGGATATATTGTCGCTGGTTATGATGGCACCAATCGCCTAAAAGATACCTGGCAATATGATCCTCAGTATAATTTCTGGCAGCAAAAAGCACAATTTCCTGGTATCGCAAGAAATGCGGCTACTGGTTTTGCGATAGACACCAAAGGATATGTAGGGACTGGCTATGATGGTTACAATAAACTGAATGATTTTTGGGAATATAATTCTACCACCGACGAATGGGCACAGAGAGCTGATTTTGGTGGTTCAGCCAGGTATAGTGCAGTGGCTTTCAGCATCAACGGTAAAGGCTACATTACTACTGGTTTTGATGGTAATTATCTGAAAGATATCTGGGAATTTGATCCCTCTAACGGTGTTGATGGTAAATGGACGCAAAGAGTAAGTATGAGCGGTGAAAAACGCATGGGTGCTGTTGCTTTTGTACACAGCAACAAGGCTTATGTAGTAACAGGTATTTACAGCGGTGGTACAGTAGATGATTTTAATGTGTTTGATCCGTCACAACCGGAAGGTCAGGCATGGACACAATTAAGAAGAATAGCTAATGTAAGCGATGATTCTTATGATGATGAGTATACCATTGTTCGTAGTAAGGCAGTTGCTTTTGTAATGAACGATAAAGCATATATAAGCACTGGTGAAAATGGAAGCATTTATAAAGACACATGGGAGTACGATTTTACTACAGACTTGTGGACTAAAAAGACTCCTTTTGAAGGTGCAGCCAGAACTGCCGCAAACGCTTTTGGTATAGCCAACAGAGGCTTTGTATTGCTGGGTAAAAGCAGCACATATCAGTTTGAAGATATCAGAGAATTCTTCCCTGACCAGGCATATAACTCAGATGAAACTCAATAGTAAAAAGTTTTATTTCTTTGCCGGCGTGTTATTGCTTGCTGTAACAGTAAGTATATATGGTTGTTCGGATAACAACAAGGTAAAAAAAGGAAATGAACTATTGAAAGTAGTACTTACTCCTTTTAAAGTGAACAATGGCTGGGGCTACGAGATAGATGTAGATGGCAAACCTTTTATTAAACAGGAAGTAATTCCGGCTATATCGGGTAATAAAAATTTTGCAAGCAAAGAAGACGCAGAAAAAACGGGTAATGTAGTGATGCAGAAATTGCTGAAGGGTAAAATGCCGTCGCTATCTCCTGAAGAAGTTATGGCGTTGGGTATAAACACAACACCATAACCAAAAATTTTCTAAGAATATAAATCGATAATTTTAAAAAAATCGTTCCTGTAGCTATTGCCTATAGGAACGATTTTTTTTCCTATAGATATCTCACTTCTTGAAATGGTTTCAATGTGATTTAGCGATACAACAAACGAACGATGTACCCTCACAAAATTGTTTTCCGGTAAGCGTGAAGTAAAGTTCTTCAAATTTTGCAGTGTTAAAACCGGTTGGGTTTTTCCTACAAGATAGATCTGCGTATAATCCTTCATCCCCTCGCAAAACATAATTTCATCAAATCTTACTTTGATTATTTTATATTCAGACTTAACAAAAACAAAATCATGTCTGCCATAATTACTCACAACGGCGTTTTCTCCAGTGAGTGTAAGTACTTCCTCTTGCATATCAGTTCAGTGATTAAGAAATTAGATAATAAATATTCCAGCAGCCCAAATTTCTATATGAATGGGCAAATTTAGTAGATAAAATCGGCAAACCATTAAAAAGAATAGGTGAATTGGGTGTGAGCAGGAATTTAGCCCTCTAAAAAAGATGATATGTGAATACAATGTTATTCACATATAAAAAATTTAAAAATATAGACGAATAACCAATCAGCATGCTACGCCGGTTTCAGCCTATAATACCACCATCTGCTTTGTAATGTATTGATTTGAGGTTGTAATGGAAAGAAAATAAGTTCCTGCCGGCAGAGCAGGAATAAAAGATTTCAGCATTACATCGAGCGTAACTTGTTTGTTGAAAAACAACTTACCACTTGCATCATACAACTTTAAGGCTGCAGTTTGAGCACGCCCTCCCGCTAACTTTATCTTCATATCATACCCCTTACCAGGATTGGGCACTATCTGCACATCAAAAGTATTTGCCGGTTTATCTACATTCACCACAACAACCGGGGAATAAGAAAAACTACCATTTACATCCACCTGCCTAATCCTGTAATAATAATTTTTTACTGCTGCTGAAAGCTGGATATCTGTGTACACATATTCGTGTTCAGTACTGTTTGTATTTGCAGCATTAATCGTGGCTATCTTTAAAAAATCACGTCCATTGGATGATCGTTCTACTTCAAAATGATGATTATTATTTTCTTGAAAAGTCTGCCATTCTACCTTGTTTGCCTTTTCTTCTTTTATGTGCCATGCCTTTACAATTCCCCATGTTAACGGAAGCGTTGCCGATACCCTTAGCGTGAATGTGTCAGCAACACAGTTATAATCATCATGTACTATATAATTCTCTGAACCTTCAGCAGCAGGCGTAACCGTTATAGAAGCAGTTTTTTCGTTGGTCGTCCATAAATAACTTCCTGTATAAGATGCCTGCAGCGTTATCGGCGAACCAACTGCAACAGTATACTCTTTCTTTTGGTTCACTTCCTTCATCATAGTAAACTGATCCCTGATAGTACCATCCGCGCCAACCCATTTAGCATCAAGCCGGTTTCCCTGTATTTCAAGCATTATAGCGCCTCCATTGGTAGCATTGGAAAAATACATGGCATTGTGAGGATATCCGGATGTGGTTCCTCCTAATTGTCCCGAAGAACCAGAAACAACATACACCGTTCCTTTGTTTCCAGTAGCTTCACTTTTATAATAAGGACAAGCATTAGCACTTCCATTGTAGAGTCCGCTTGAAGAGCTTACATTGTGAACGGTTGCGTTAAAATTGGCCTCCACGTCATAAAAACCATTTTGCAATTTAGAGCGTTCATAGTCGTGACTGTGCCCGCAAAGCACCAGGTCTACCCCATATCGCTCTAATATTTTTATGAATTTGGTGCGTATCTGAACCAGATCGGTTTCTATATCTGAATCATGCGATCCTTTTGTAAAGGGTGGGTGATGCCAATAGGCTACAATCCATTCTTTGTTGGTATTGTGATCCAGATCCTGTTTAAGCCACTGTACCTGTGCGCCTGATGTATCATACAATCTCGTTGAATTATTTTCATTGCCATAGGAATCAAGCGAAATGAAATGGATGTTACCAATATCAAAAGAGTAAAATGCTTCATTGCCTGAAGGATAGCCACCTGCTTCACCGGCAGTAGGCATGGTAAAAGCTGCATAATAGGCAGAGCTATGCGTGTTCTGTGTATTAGGCGCGTCATAATCATGGTTGCCGGGGCAGGGAAACAAGGGGTTTTGTTTTAAAAATTTGTCTTTGTAAATATTAAAAAATCCTGCGCTGTACTCTGCATCATATCCGCTCGGGTACGCGTTATCACCCAATAACAACCAGACATTCATATAATTTGTTCCCAGGTAATTGATCATCTGGTTGCGAACATTCAATTGATTGGTTGAGTTGTTACCACAATCACCAAAAACACCGATGCGGTAGAGCTGTTGTGTTCCTACCGGAGGCAGTGTTACAAAATAATTATCAGCATCACCCTGTAAAGGCCGCTCCCGCTCTCAATAGTATACCAATACTTTGTATTGGGCACAAGCCCGGTTATTTTCAATTCATGTTCTGTTTCAGATACCGTACTCTCTACCATGCCATTTAAGCCACCTAAGGAAAGCCCATACCTTACCCGGCTTATGGTTGCTATATCTGTTCTCCACCGTACATTCATACTAGTGGTAGTAGCCAATTGGAGATACGGTCCCCTTATCAATACAGGTGTTTGAGCAAACACTCCTGTTACTATTATGCAGGATAATATAAAGCAGCCAATTGCCTTGTTCATATACTATTGTTGATGAGAATGAGGAGGAAGCAATCTATCGTTCAGCGGGAATTTTCAAGGAATGTCAGATGGAGTAAAAACATACCAAATGTAATGACTTCCTCTTACTTCTTTTGTGTTTTTAGATGAATTTTAGATGACGAAGGAAGCTCTTAACCTTTAACGGTACAGCCAAAGCGGTTCGTCCGTAAGTGCCTCCATAAACTTTATTAATGCATCCTCTTCTTCCCCGGTAAGATTCAAAGGCCTGTCAGGCAGTGTTTGATAAGGATTATGCAGCCCCAGCCCATTTCCACCACCCTTGTTGTAAAATTCAACCACCGCTTTTAAAGTAGGCAGTGATCCATTGTGCATATATGGCGCTGTTTTAGCAACATTACGTACAGTGGGAGTTTTAAAAACACCCGTGTAAAATTCAATAGGAAAAACATGATACCTGCCGCTATCTGCATCTGCCTGTGGATGATTGAAATCTTCCGTTTGTGTAACACCCAACGATTCCAGCTCTGTAATTGCATAGTAAGGAGGTAATAAGCTATTAAACAGCGGTGCAAAATGACAGGTGCCACATTGTGCTTTACCCATAAATAAATTAAATCCACTCAATTGCTCGGGGGTAAGAGCCGTCTTATCTCCTGCTATATATTTATCGAACGCCGACGTCATAACAGGTAGCGATCGTTCATATGCAGCAATGGCAGTTGCAATGTTCTGTGCGCTGAAACGTTTGTCAACCGCATGCAAAGGGAAGGCCTGTTTAAATAAGCGCCGGTAATTTTTATTTTCTTCCAATCTTTTTGTTACGATAGCAAAATCTGCGTTCATTTCATTGGCAGATACAACTACATCCAATATCTGATCTTCCAGTGTTTTGGCTCTGGCATCCCAGAAATTACCAAATTGATAAGCACTATACAATAAAGAAGGTGCATTCCTGCGCACCAAAGAATGATCATCGAAAGCAATACTTTTTTTCAATCCATCGGTAAAATATTTTTCGGGCATATGGCAGGTTATACAACTGCGATTACCGTTTCCCGATAGCATCGGTTCCGCCAATAACTTTTTCCCTAGCCGGATCAAAGCTTTTGATGCATCCTCCGCTGTACTATCAAAGGCATTGATGTTTAATGCTCCTGGTTTAAATATATCATCTGCCCCATAATTCAACACACTATTTTTTCCTGGAAACATATTTAGCTGACGCGCAAATATCCCTACCTGTTTTTGAAGCGGAAGCATGGCATCTGTTAAAAACACCATCCGGTCAAATGCATCAAATGTTGATCCGTTAGAAAGGAGTTTTATGGAAAGCTGCACGTAAAAAGAAATACTGTCTGCAGGTAAGCCGGGCGCAGCCACAAGAAATGGGCGGATATTATCCCGCACAGAAAGCATGGCGCTCTTTGCTTCACTAATACCACTTTTTAAGAGTGGCGCATCATAACCCGTAATTCCTAAAGTGCTTATTCTTATTAACTCAAGTCTTATACTTTCCAGTAGTTCATTGTCAGAAATTTTTTTCCCATACAAAAATGCATTCAGTCCATCCGCCGTTTCTATCACTACATTTATATTGTCAATCATTTCTTTTTTTGCCGATTGAACATCATTGTCAAATAACAATCCCTCTATTACCTGTAGTCCAACAGGCGATTGATATTCCATAAAGGGTTCTTCAATTTCATATACGGGTGCAAGATTAAAAATGGCAATACGGTTGCCCAGGAAATATTCAATAAAAAATTCTATGCTTTTATACTTCTGCCGGCAAATGCCAAGTTGTTCGCGGGCTCGGAAAATGGTAGCACTATCTTTATCTGAGATAGCTATAATGGAAGTTTTAAGTTCTTTAGCAGATGCAGCAAAAACCGCTGCATTTGTTTTGAAATACTTTAATGTATATTCTTCCCCAATACCAGTATGCCCGCTGTATACAAGGGCAAAGCCTGTAATGCCAAAACAAATGCAGATAACTGTAATTATTTTTTTCACATTAACCTTTATTGCCAAAAAACATATTACTAAATATAAGTAAAACAATATTGATCAATACCTGCAGCTACGCTCCCGCAGGTAAAATACAAAAGATATGAAGGAAAGAATAATTTGAAGGATTTACGGGTTTTATGCTGAACTTACACCGCGCAAATTTTTAATATGCTTATTGAAACGATACGGCAATTGGCCGCACAGATCAGTACAACAGTCATTGCAAACCGCAGGCACTTGCATGCCAATCCTGAGTTGTCTTTTCATGAATATGAAACCTCTGCGTTTGTAAAATCGCAACTGGACAAGATGGGCATTGAATGGAAGGCATTAGCCAATACTGGCGTGGTAGCTTTTGTTAAAGGAGAACTTCCTTCTGATACAATAATCGCATTACGCGCAGACATGGATGCGCTGCCCATAAAAGAAGCTAATACGGTTGAATATATTTCAAAACGGGAAGGTATTATGCATGCGTGTGGGCATGATGCACATACTTCTTCCTTACTGGGTACCGCTATGATTTTGCACTCATTAAAAAAAGAATTTGGTGGCACTATCAAATTTATTTTTCAGCCGGGTGAAGAAAAATTACCCGGTGGAGCAAGCTTAATGATCAAAGAAGGTGTATTGGAAAATCCAGCACCGCAGGCGGTGATTGGTCAGCATGTAATGCCATCTATACCTGCCGGAAAAATAGCTTTGCGAAAAGGCAAACACATGGCCTCGATGGATGAAATTTTTGTAACGGTACGTGGCAAAGGTGGTCATAGCGCGCAGCCCCAGCAAAATATAGATCCAGTATTAATTACGGCGCATATTATTGTAGCACTACAGCAAATTGTAAGTCGTATGGCCAATCCGTCTATGCCAACGGTTTTATCTTTTGGAAAACAAATAGCCAATGGAGCCATCAATGTTATACCCGATGAAGTATATATGGAAGGTACTTTCAGAACGATGGATGAAACATGGCGAAGCGAAGCGCATATACGAATGAAAAAAATGGCAGAACAGATGGCAGAAAGCATGGGTGGCACCTGTGAGTTTATTATCAACAGGGGATACCCGTTTCTTATTAACGATGAAGCACTGGCTGAACAGGTGCATGAATATGCAAGTGAATACATGGGAAAAGAAAATGTATTGAATGCAGATATCTGGATGGCGTCAGAAGACTTTGCTTATTATTCACAACTTGTTCCTTCGTGCTTTTACCTGCTTGGGGTTGCCAATACACAAAAAGGAATTGGTTCTTCTCTTCACACGCCAACCTTCAACCTGGATGAAGATGTATTAACGAACAGCACGGGGTTGATGGCTTATATCGCATTAAAACGATTGGGGAATTAGATCATAGTAATTTGTTATCAGCCGTAAGCAATCAGCCATCATCAAACATTAATATTATCATTCGTAAAAATTATCACATCGTACTTTTGTATTCAATAGCATAGCTATTCATCATTTTTAAAAAAGTAGATCCATGCAAACACTATCGCTTTCATTTCAAAGCCAGGTATTAATTATCACTATAAACAGGCCTGATAAATTAAACGCGCTAAATAAAACTCTGATTGAAGAATTGAGCGCTGCGATAAACGATGTATACAATAATCCTGAAATAAAATCGGCCATCATAACCGGCAGCGGTCCTAAAGCCTTTGTGGCAGGTGCAGATATCAGTGAGTTTACGTCGCTTGATGCAACAGGTGGAAAAGCATTGGCTGAAAAAGGACAAATCAATTTATTTGATAAAATTGAAAATGCACCGAAGCCTATTGTAGCAGCGGTAAATGGTTTTGCATTGGGAGGAGGTTGTGAGTTGGCTATGGCATGTCATTTTCGTATAGCAAGTAATAATGCAAAGTTTGGTCAGCCTGAAGTAAACCTGGGATTAATACCTGGTTATGGCGGTACGCAAAGACTGACTCAATTAATAGGAAAAGGGCGTGCGCTGGAATTAATATTGACTGGCAAAATGATTGATGCAACACAAGCGCTTCAATATGGATTGGTAAATGATGTTACCACCCCTGAAGAATTGTTGACTAAAACTTTAAGCATACTTGAGATGATCAATGCAAAAGCGCCATTGGCGGTAGCAGGAAGTATTAAAGCTGTAAATGCTGTATTCAACGAAAATATAAATGGCTACCAGGAAGAGATAAATATATTCGGGCAATTGTTTGATACCGCCGATGCCAAGGAAGGTGCCGCCGCTTTTTTAGAGAAAAGAAAACCTGTTTTTAAAGGACGTTAAACAGATGAGTGCAGATATCGTTTATCTTTGACGCCTTATTATTTTATCATCATCATTACATACAATCAGCTATATGGATTACAGAATAGAAAAGGATACAATGGGAGAAGTAAAAGTTCCCGTAAATGCTTACTATGGCGCACAAACACAAAGAAGTATTGACAATTTCAGAATAGCACAGGACATCAACAGGATGCCTAAAGAAATTATCCGCGCATTTGCTTATTTAAAAAAAGCAGCTGCTATTACTAATCTTGAAGCGGGTGTTTTATCAAAGGAAAAATCAGATCTTATAGGAAAAGCCTGTGATGAAATACAGGAAAACAAGCTGGACGATTTTTTTCCATTGGTAGTTTGGCAAACAGGTAGTGGTACTCAAAGCAACATGAATGTGAATGAAGTGGTAGCGTATCGTGGTCATGTAATAAATGGAGGAAAATTAGAAGACAAAGAAAAATTCCTGCATCCTAATGACGATGTAAATAAATCGCAATCCAGCAACGACACTTTTCCAACTGCTATGCATATAGCTGCGTATAAAATTCTTATTGAAACCACTATTCCCGGCATAGAAAAACTGCGCAATACATTAAAAGAAAAAAGCAGGCAGTTTATGCAGGTGGTAAAGATAGGGCGTACGCATTTTATGGACGCAACGCCATTAACGCTCGGACAGGAATTCAGTGGATATGTATCGCAACTGGATCATGGTTTAAGAGCGATAAAAAATACATTGCCTCATTTAAGTGAGCTAGCCCTGGGCGGAACTGCTGTTGGCACCGGTATTAACACACCACCTAAATACGCAGACAATGTAGCGAAACATATAGCGGCATTAACTGGTTTGCCATTTGTAAGCGCTGAAAATAAATTTGAAGCCCTGGCTGCGCACGATGCAATTGTTGAAGCACACGGTGCATTAAAAACAGTTGCGGTTAGCTTAATGAAAATAGCCAATGATATCCGCATGCTTTCATCTGGTCCACGTAGCGGCATTGGAGAAATTCATATTCCCGATAATGAACCCGGTTCTTCCATTATGCCAGGCAAAGTTAACCCTACACAGTGCGAAGCGCTTACGATGATTGCAGCACAGGTTTTAGGAAATGATGTAGCAATTAATATTGGCGGTGCTACCGGTCATTTTGAACTGAATGTTTTTAAACCGGTGATGATCTATAATTTTCTGCATAGTGCAAGATTGATTGGAGATGGTTGTGTAAGTTTTAATGATAAATGTGCTGCCGGAATAGAACCACTTGAAAAAAATATAAAAAAGCATGTTGATAATTCGCTGATGCTGGTAACAGCGCTCAACACCAAAATTGGTTATTACAAAGCAGCAGAAATAGCACAGAAGGCGCATAAGCAGGGAACAACTTTAAAAGAGATGGCTGTTCAATTAGGTTATGTAACACCTGAACAATTCGACGAATGGGTTCAGCCAGGTAATATGGTGGGGGAGCTTAAATAAATTCAGTACCGCATTTAAACGGTTGGTCTTTACTAACCTCTTCAAAAAGCATTAAGGCATCTATCCTTTCGGAAGATGCCTTTTGCTTTAAACCAACTACAACATGAGAAAAAAGAAGGTTACAATATTTTGATCAGACCAGCTGAATATACGCGATGCTTACAAATGGATAAACGGTAACTAAATGGTAAATATTATTCCAGTATGCATAAATAATTCTACATCCTGTCAACTTACTCACGCTATAGCATAAACGCTATTAATTGTTTTCGCTCAATAACTATTACAAAAAGGATACCGCTGCATCAACAACAAATCGAAAATCGATAATTACCATTTGATAAGTGAGTGAATTTTCAGTGCAAAATTAACATTATGAACAAGTTAAAAAGAAGCTTTGCTGCTAATAAAAAACTAAGCAAACCAACAGTAAAAAAATAAAGAATAATCTATACTACTGCTCGTTTAATATATCACCAATAACACAAACCCTAAACATAAGAGTCAGCCCTTAAAAAAGTCTGAACAAACGTACCCAGGTCATTTAAGATGACCATTTAATCCATACCCCGGACAAAGTATATTGAAAGATTTCACAACCTCTCAACACTTTGTAACAAACAAAAACCCTCTTTTTTAAAGGAGGGCTTTTTAGTTAAACAATATTCAACAACTTTTAAAATAAATCTTCTTTTTGAAATTGTTGATTGCTGATTTTGGGATATCTGATTTAAAACCCGGCATCACACATCAACAAATCAGAAATTCTATGATACCTGTACTTCATCATTTACAGTAGTGCTGGTTTCAATAGTTGGGGAAGCGTCCTTTTTTTTGCGTTCAAAAAACCTTTTCTGAAAAAGCAGTATCATTATAACACCTAAGGAAATAGAAGCATCCGCTATATTAAAGACGGGTCTGAAAAATTCAAAATCCTCACCACCCCAAACAGGTACCCAATCAGGAAAACGTGCATCTCTAATAATAGGG
This sequence comes from Agriterribacter sp., assembly GCA_047600465.1. Taxonomy (GTDB): domain Bacteria; phylum Bacteroidota; class Bacteroidia; order Chitinophagales; family Chitinophagaceae; genus Agriterribacter. The sequence goes on along the minus strand of JASGKU010000001.1, from coordinate 33,841 downwards.
AAGTATAACATATCTACCACACGTCCGTGAAGAAATCCTGCATAACCTTCTTTCGGAAAGATTGCTGAGATGTGCGGATTAAAAATATCACCACTGTTTTCAAATATCAGCCCATAAAACATACTGTCAATAAGATTGCCGATAGCGCCTGCATAAATTAAGGCGGCGCAGATTATAAATCCCCTGTGAAAGCCTTGTTTAATAATATGCCTGAGATAATAGGTTCCAAATACAACTGCAAACAACCTGAACAAGGTCAATATTATTTACCCCATTCGCCCCCCAGTTTCCAGCCATAAGCCATTCCTTCGTTTTCAATAAAATGAAGCTTGAACCATGAGCCCAGGATTAACTTCTCCTGTCCAAGATAAAAATGGGTCTTTATCCAGATTTTAAGCCCCTGGTCGATAATAAGAATGAACAGGGTTAAAAGTATTACCGATCTGAATTTCACTATGTTTTAGTTTGGCGCAAACCTACATGAAAAAGATCATTTTTCATGATGGGTAAAATCATTAAAGAAAAATTGCAGATAAACCGGCTTCATATACACTTGTTTTAGCATAAGGCATGCGTTGGTGGTTCATAAAATAACAAAATATAAGGGTATGCCTCAGCGTTTAATAAAATCTTAAGTTTCATTAAATCTTTAGCTAACCGGCTAATTTTATTATCTTCGCCACCTGATCAATGAGTTGTAAAAGCAGTACATATAATATTGCAGATCGTGCTACCAGCATTTTCATGATTCTGACACTTTTATGGCTAACGGTAAGCACACCGTTTATTTTAAGTGTGCAGAAAGAATTGAGTAAGCCTACGGCTTCTGCGTGCAGCGACAATACATCAATGGAAGAAGATGCTAATCCTTTTTCGGGACTAAATGAAGAAAAGTCCAGTAGTTCAACCACTTTTTCTGAATATCTCCACGAACCTTTTCATCTCCCAACAATTAATGTACCCGAACTGGTGCATAATGGTAGTGCAGGAGTAATTATATATATAGCACATTATGGAGAATTAGTTTCTCCACCTCCGGAAGTTTAAGTTTCTCTCTTTACGTTTCGCTTTCATCAAATTTTTGTTTGCTTCCATATACATCGCAATCTTTTATTGCTCATGGATATAGTACAAGCATTTGCCTGGTTTATGTAATCAATATAACTGCTAACCTTTTTGCAGTTGATGCAGGTGAATTGTTTTGAACAGAAGGTGAAATATTTTCTCAGCAAACAATAGTATAAAGCATTTATTATCTAAAAACTCAGGTTATGAATAACCGTTTTTCTACCTATATTAAAAGTATTTCGGCTGATCTTCCGTCGGCCATCGTGGTTTATCTTGTTGCCATCCCATTATGTTTGGGGATAGCGCTGGGATCTAATGCCCCTTTATTCAGTGGAATTATTGCTGGTATTGTAGGCGGTATAGTAATTGGTATTCTCAGCGGATCTCAACTCAGTGTAAGCGGACCAGCAGCTGGTCTTACAGCCATTGTTGTAACGGCCATTGCTACACTTCCTTCTTTTGAAGCTTTTTTAATTTCAGTAGTTATATGTGGCGCATTACAATTGGTGTTAGGATTTGCCAAAGCAGGCGTGATAGGCGACTATATACCTAAAAGCGTAATAAAAGGAATGCTGGCTGCTATTGGCATTATTCTTATTCTCAAGCAAATGCCGCACCTGGTTGGTTACGACAAAGATTTTGAAGGAGATGAAACATTTATTCAAAGTGATGGTGGAAATACTTTTAGCGGAGTTTTTAATGCTTTAAATGCTCTTACACCTGCTGCGGTTTTAATTGGCGCTGTATGTCTTGTATTCCAGTTTTTTTGGGGAAGCTATGCTGAAAAAAAAGGAGGATGGACAAAATTGGTTCCGGCTCCGTTATTAGTAGTATTATTAGGCATTGGCATTAATGAAATACTGCAATGGCAGGCGCCTGCATTTGGCTTAAGGCAGGAACATATGGTAACCTTGCCAGTAGCCGCTTCTGCAAAAGAATTCTTTTCGTTTTTTACTTTTCCAGACTGGAGCCATGTATTTAATAAACAGGTATGGATAAGTGGCGTAACACTTGCTTTGGTTGCCAGTTTGGAAACACTGTTAGGTATAGAAGCAACCGACAACCTCGATCCACAAAAAAGAAAAACACCTACCAACCAGGAATTAAAGGCGCAGGGTGTGGGTAACATGCTTTCGGGGCTGATTGGCGGATTACCATTAACCAGCGTTATTGTTCGTTCTTCTGCTAATATCAATGCAGGTGCAAAAACTAAAATGTCAACCATCTATCATGGTTTTTTTATTTTATTGAGTGTTGCTTTTATTCCGAAAGTATTAGCCATTATTCCGTTATCTGCTTTAGCCGCCATCCTTATATATACAGGTTATAAACTGGCAAAACCATCTCTTTTTAAAGAATACTATAAAAAAGGATGGGATCAGTTTTTACCATTGGCAGCTACCGTAATCATTATTTTATTAACTGATTTGTTGGTAGGTGTACTCGCTGGTTTAGCCATTGGTTTGTTCTTTTCTGCACGCAGTAATTATAAAACCGCAGTATTTATAGTAAACGATAATAACAACTATCTCATTCGCCTGAGAAAAGATGTTTCTATTTTAAATAAACGCGGCATCAAGGATAAGCTGGATGAGGTTCCGGAAGCATCAAGCGTGTTGATTGATATAACAAGAGCTGACTTTATTGATAAAGATATTGTTGACATGATTGAAGAGTTCCGCAGGCAGGCCCCTGAGCGCAACGTAAGGGTGGAAATTAAAAGCAACATGCATAATGATCATGGGTTTAGTGTAAAAACAAAAGGTAAGGAAGTATATGAAAACGGCATGTCAGAAGTGACTTCATAGCATAGCTGGATGGATTATTTTAAATTTTTAAAACAAATATTGTGAAATCATACGAAAAATTATTATTAGAAAACAAAGCATGGGCTGCTGAAAAAGTCTCATCTGATACAGAATATTTTAATCGTTTGGCGCATGTACAAACGCCTGAATTTTTATGGATAGGATGCAGTGATAGCCGCGTACCCGCCAATGAAATTACAGGTACTCAACCTGGCGAAATATTCGTACATAGAAACATTGCGAATATGGTTGTACATACAGATGTAAACCTGTTGAGTGTTTTAGATTACGCGGTAAATCATCTTAAAGTAAAACATGTAATTGTATGTGGTCATTATGGCTGCGGAGGCATAAGAGCGTCTATGGGTAACAGTGATTTTAAAGCAGTTTTAAATATGTGGTTGCGTAATATTAAAGACGTATACAGGCATAACAGAGAAGAACTTGATAGTATAGCTGATATGGATGCAAGAGCAGACAGGCTGGCTGAATTAAATGTAATGGAGCAGGTAGGCCACCTGGCGCAGACAACCATTATTCAAAACGCCTGGCAGGAGAGGAACGGACCGGATCTTCACGGTTGGGTATATGGTTTAAAAGATGGATTGATTAACCCTGTACTGGAGTTGAGAGCCGGCAGCAAAATAGACACTTTATACAGATATGATTTTAAATAAGGGGTGATATGCGCAGAGCGGATTTATTATTTTATAATACTTCCGCTCTTTATATATTCTAAGGTTTATCCTTCAGGTTTGACGGCTATTGCCGTGCTGACCTGAATTTATGGTCTGACGCTACGCGTACCGACCCGGGCTTGCCGCCAACAGCTGAAGGTTGACCGTGTCTCATCTGTCCTTCCACCGCCATTCACCGGCTAATTTTAAAGGCTCCTTTAGATTACTTTGTATTAGTTTCTCCCTGAGTACATCATCATTAAGCGGTTTTGCCAAAAGAGAAGAAGCGTCAGCCAACCCATATAAAAGCATAGCGGTAAACTGAACAGTGTTTTTCAATCCTATCTCATTTACAAGTGCAAATACATCACAATCTGCATGATAACAATCAATCACTTCTTTGCTGAGATCACCCGAAACACCGGATGTAGGAATACCCTTAAGCATAAAAGGCTGATGATCGCTGTGCAGGTCAAACCCTGAAGAAAAAGTATTGTTAAACGAAGTATCAATTTGTTTTGCTATGTTACCTATGCTTGTAAACAGAGCTTTGTCTTCTTCCGCGGTTGAGGTAAACCCTTTTGGATTATTTGACATATCCAGGTTAATCATGTACCGGATGTTGTCAACTGTTTTATTTTTTATACTTTGGTTCAGATATGCTTTAGAGCCCAATAAACCTTCTTCTTCACCCATAAACAAAACAAATTCAATGGTGCGTTCCGCACGCAGATGAAGCGCAGAAAACGTACGGGCAATATCTATCACAGAAAACGATCCTATTCCATTATCGTTAGCACCGGTGGCAAGATCCCAGCTATCAAGATGTCCACCAATAACAATTTTTTCATCAGGCAAGGATTTCCCTTTTATTATACCTATTACATTTCTTGCCATTATTTTCCCGGAAAAGTTTGTCATGCTGATTTTTGCTTTGCATGCTTTGGATTGCAGGATCTGTTTTATTGCCATACCATCTGTATTGCTGATGCAAACTGCGGGAATAGGAATGAGTTTACCAGTTACAGATGCTGTTCCTGTGAGCAATATATTACCAGGCGCATTGTTGAAGAAAATGATGCCTGCAGCTCCATGTTTAATAGCCAATGCTGTTTTTTCAGACCGATGTAAATTGTTTAACCCCTGGCGCGAGCCAGGCAATATGCCTAATGCAGCAAACACTATTTTCCCTTTGGCAATACCAGCTTGCTTTATATAATCTTCTTCAAGCCCATTACCCATATCAACTATTCCTTCAAACACATTTGCTTTTACAGGAGAATGTGCCAGCGTAACTGCTTTGTAATTTTTATTATCAATGTCAACAGATAGTGTGCCTCTGCTCCAGCTTTCCGCTTCAAATGGAGCGAAGTTTACTTCATCCAATCCATAAGTTTTCAAAAGATCATATGCATACTGCTCTGCTTTAGCACCATTTGCTGATCCCGTAAGCCGGTGACCAATGGTTTGTGTTGCATGCTGCAATGTGCTATATGCCTTTGAATTTTGCTCAACCTCCTGATTGATCTCTTGGAAAACTTTTGTCCATTCTGGTTTTGATTGTGCATTACTGATACTGCTTCCGAATAAAAACAAAAAGACTATTAAACCAAACCGGTTCATGATCAATAAAAATTAAAGCGTGATGAAAATTTAAATCTTTTATGGCAATCAATTCGCTTTAGATAATTCGCCGTTGAATGATTTGAGAATATAAATTCTTTTATTCTCATAATAATCAGGCGTAGTAGCATTTTTGCTCCAGTGTATTGGTCTGAAATCAAAATCAGTCAACACACGATGTGTTGTATCGGTAAGGTTAGCAATTACAGCTTTGGGATATTGTGCTGCAAGATGTGAAAAAGAGTAAACCAATTCAAATCCTCTGAATGACATTTCCGTTGGATTGGTAAAGGTGTTCTTTGCATATTTTTTCGTAAATCCATCTACCCACGTATTTGTAGCACCAGGATTAAAAAATGCAGTGGAATAATATACAGGAACTGTTTTTAAATCTGGCCGCGAAAGTTCAGGAAAATCGCTCCACGTAGGCATTCCTATTAAAGTAATTTTATAGGTAGCCGATAATGAAGGCGACAATGCAATAAGACTCTTTGCAAAATTGTTATCAAGGCTTCCGCATATTATTATATTTGATCTTGTACTATCCAAAGATGAAGTCAGATCTTCTGCAGTGAGCAGATTATCTACAGACAGTGTTTGTATTTTTAAAACCTGCCCGGTACCGGCTGCATTCAAAGATTTGAATACGTCTCCTACCCTATCATCTGCTGTATTTTTTCTACGCACCAGCCATAACTTATCTGTACCGAAATTGCGTAATATATAATTATATATGGTTTGTAAATGCGTATTGAGTTTTGAATTTACTATTACCACGTATGGATTCGCGCTGATGCCACCATCATTGGGATAGCTGGCAGATACAAAAGGTATTTTCTTTTCTTTTGCAATAGTAGTGAGATCAATGTATTCACTGCCACTTACTGCACCAATAATAATATCAGTACTATCCAGTTCACCGCCATCCGCTACTTTATAAATAGACTGCTTGCTATTCCTGGTGTCATACACTTTAACGTGCAGTTGAATATTTTCTTCGTCTAATGAATCCAGCGCCAAGGCCGCGCCCTGGTAAAATTCAAGACCAGCGTTTACATAGCGCGGAACTGTTTTACCAGGTTTATAATTACCAGAGGCATCAAAAACAGAATCAAGATAAAGAGGAGCAAATATGGCTATGTGTGGAATTTTAGTTGGTTGGGTTTGAGCAGATATTGCCTTTGCCAACAAAAGAACCATCAAAAAAGTAAACCCGGTTTTATTCATGACTGCTGCGCTTTATCGTTAGACGCATTACTCCCACTCTATAGTTGCAGGAGGTTTGCTGCTGATATCATATACTACGCGGTTAATGCCACGTACATTATTGATAATCTCATTAGAAATGTGTGCCAGAAAATCATAAGGCAGATGCGCCCAGTCGGCCGTCATTCCGTCAACAGAAGTAACCGCTCTTAAAGCAAGGGTATATTCATACGTTCTTTCATCGCCCATAACCCCTACACTCTTTACCGGAAGCAGGATGGATCCGGCTTGCCACACTTTATCGTACAGCCCAAATGATTTTAAACCTTTCACATACAGGTCATCGGCATCCTGCAATAATTTCACTTTTTCTTCAGTTATTTCACCCAGTATTCTTATAGCTAAACCAGGACCAGGAAATGGATGCCGCGATATCATTGCTTCGGGAATGCCCAATTCAAGCCCCACCTTTCTTACTTCATCTTTAAAAAGATAACGAAGCGGCTCAACCAGTTCAAGATGCATTTTGTCTGGCAGCCCTCCTACATTATGGTGAGATTTAATGGTCATAGATGGACCATGCACCGAAACACTTTCAATTACATCAGGGTATATAGTGCCTTGCCCCAGCAAACCAACATTTTCAACCTTGTGTGATTCTTCATCAAAGATCTCGATAAAGGTTTTACCAATAATCTTTCTTTTTTCTTCCGGGTTAGACTTGCCGGCGAGTTTTGTATAGAATTGATTTTTTGCATCAACACCTTTTACATTTAAGCCAATGCTTTTATATGTTTGAAGCACCTGTTCAAATTCATTTTTGCGGAGCACTCCATTATCAACAAAAATCCCAAATAACCTGTCGCCTATTGCTTTGCTGATTAAAGTAGCCGCCACTGTAGAATCTACACCACCACTGAGCGCCATAATTACCCGGCGATCTCCGATTTGTTTTTTTAGAGCAGCAATGGTATCACTCACAAAATGTGCGGGTGTCCAATCCTGTGAGCATCCACATATTTTTACAAGAAAATTATTGATGATTTTTTTGCCAAAGGTTGAGTGATATACTTCGGGATGAAACTGCAATCCGTAAATAATATGGTTTGATTCCAGGTTTCTTTTAAATGCTGCCACAGGTATAGAGTCAGTTGTTCCCAGTATTTCAAAATCAGCTGGTATCTGTAATATAGAATCACCATGACTCATCCAAACCTGCGATTCAGCTTTTACATCTGTCCATAAAACATCCTGCTGTGTTACCTTAAACTGCGCTCTTCCATATTCTCTTTTTTCAGAACGTTCTACTTTACCTCCAAGGTTTTTAGCTGTAAGTTGCGCGCCATAACATACACCTAATACAGGAAGCTTTTGGCTAAACGCCTCCACATCAACATAAGGTGCATTGTGATCGTTTACTGAAAAAGGAGAGCCTGATAAAATCACGCCTTTCAGTTCAGGAGAAAACTCAATGGGTTTGTTGAAGGGAACAATTTCGCAGTAAACATTTGCTTCACGAACTGCACGGGCTATTAACTGGGTGTATTGGGAACCGAAGTCTAGAATGAGTATCTTTTCTGTCATTGTGGTGCGAAGGTAATGAGATTTTTACATCATAGAAACTGTAGCTATGTGAAGTTCCGGACTTATATAATGTATGTTCTTGAGGGCTTTATTTCGGAAAATCTAAGGAAATTTCCTTTCCAGTTACCCTAATGAGCCAGAAACACAAAAAGTTATATCAGATACACATCTATTCCTTTGCAGGATCAGGGATTTATAAACTTTGGCTGATAAAATAGACTATATGTTCAAGTTACCAATCTTCTCCCTGTTCTTATTTTTATCCTTTCACGTAACAGCACAAACCGGCTTTACCATTACTGTAAGGCTCACAGGTTTTAGCAATGGGGTAAAATTTTACCTGGAAGATCCAGAAATACAAGCTAGAATAGATAGCGCGGTTTATACAAATGATGCTATGCATTTCAAAGGAATCTTACAGGAGCCTCCGGGACTTTTGTATCTATCTGTGATGGATGATAAAAAATACTATTGGTGTAATGTTTTTATAGGAAATGAAAATGTACAGATCACAGGTGATAAGGCAGATTTTCCTTTTTATTTAAAAAAGACTGGTTCTATTTCGCAGGATGGTTATCAGCTATTAAATGATCAAACCAAATGGTATGATAAACGCCGCGACGACCTTGTAAAAAGTGTATCGGGATTAATGATGGACAGCAGTAGCGCGGCAAAGACAAAATGGGATTCTACCTGGAATATAATTAAGCCATTAGATGAAGCCACAGATTCTATCCGGCTCAACTTCATTAAAAAGCACTACAACTCTTACGCCGGGCTAAATGAATTATTTTACCTGAAGAATCAATTCAAAAAAGATACGATCAAAAAAATGTACAACAACTTAAAAACAGTTTATAAAAACAGCAGGTATGGACAAAGAATATATAATTATCTGAAAGTAGGGAATATTTTAAAAACAGGTGATGACTTTGCAGATTTCCAGGGCATTGATACATCCGGAAATGTGCATCACATTGCTGCTTACAAAGACAAATACATATTACTGGATTTTACAGAAACCTATTGTGGACCTTGCATGTATTCGGTAAAAGAACTCAAGGAAGTAGACAGCCTGTACAAAGAAAAATTACATATCATTTCATTATGTGCGGATAAATCAAGAGATATTTGGTTAACAGGTGTAAAAAGAGATACGCCCTACTGGCTTACACTGTGGGACGGAAAAGGCACGGCCGGTGAAATGCCAATGAAATATGGCGTAACAGGGTACCCAACATTTTTTTTAATTGATCCGAAAGGCAGGATTGTATGGAAAGCAGTTGGTTATGACGAAGGATCTATCAAAGGAGGTATCGAAAAGCATCTGCAATAAAGATGTTTTGTTTAAAAGATATATATTTCCTTCCGATATTATAGTGATGAGACAAAGTATGCCTTCTGATAATGCGATAGTACGGGATCTTAATAATGGCAGCATTGTTACGCTCGTTATTGCGCTGCTATTGTTAACCATATCTGCAGTTGCCCAGAGTGGAGTAAAAGGTGGTATGGAAACGGCAAGCGGCTTTCTACCCATATATACCGACGGACTTGCCAATAAAACAAATTTAACTGTGCAGGCAAAGGATGTAATAGCTGTACTCCCTCTAAAAAACAACTTCAGGGATATAAATGTTTTTTTGTTCAATGCCAATGTAAAAGATACTATCGGTTTTCACTATGAGCAATTTCCAACAGGAAAAAACGAAAATAATTCGTTCAAGAAAATCAACGATAGCCTGTATGAAATCTATATTAATGATCCAGGCAAGCAGGTGTTGTTTGCATATAAAGAGAATGAAGCATTGGGTGTGGGTGTTAAAGGAACAATGTCCGGAGGCCTTAGTTCTCCCAACCTGATGGGAGAAGCAATAGATACTCTTACGATTGTGGATGGAAATCAAAAGAACCATTACAAGGTACTTCCGTTTAATCCATTTTTATACGGTTTGGGATTGTACATATGGAACAAGAAGAATAACTCCGGTCGTGAATTGGTTACATTCTCCATTTTTTTTCGATTTCCTGAACCCCAATTAATAGGACTGAGAACAGACACGGCCATCATCAATAAAAAGTCTGTTAACCCAAGCCTTAGATATTATGATAACGTTGAGTTTAATAAAAAACAAACGCATCCCAGTCTTTGGGATCGTAAGGCAATTAAGCTTGATGTAAAAAACCTCAATCATACTTTCTCCAAAAAAGAAAACTCAGTATTATTTGTATTTGAGCACTTGGGTTATTTATACCGCTATGACTATTTTGATAACCTGCAATATAAAGTAGACAATCAAAGAGATTGGGTGCTAACTCCACTCGCCTACAATCCTTCTATATTGTTAGAACACGTAGCGCCAGGAAAGCACAAACTACAGGTTAGATATCCTATAGAAGCTGCGCCTGTTTTTGCATATGATTTTGAAGTGCTGCCTGATTGGAAAGATTCACGGCTATGGCCAATATTGGCGAGCGTATTGCTCACTACAATTGTGCTCTTTTTATTTTTCAGAACCAGGCTAAAGCGGGCAGAGGAAAGAGCAAAAAAGAACAGGCTGGAGCTACAATCCATCCAGTCTCAGCTAAATCCGCATTTTATGTTTAATGCATTAGGGTCTATACAACATCTTGTACATAATGATAAGCAAAGCGCCGATCTTTATCTTACAGAGTTCAGTAATCTGTTGCGCCACTCTTTATATAACAGTGAGAAAGAAATGGTGCCACTTTCTGTTGAATTACAAACATTGAATAGTTATATCAGCCTGGAAAAACTCCGTTTCCAGTTCAGCTATGAACAAAAGTTAGACGAGCACCTGGAGACTGATAATATCAGCATTCCGGCGTTATTAATTCAACCATTGATTGAAAATGCCATAAAACATGGTATTGCATCTTTACAACAAAAAGGGGGTTTACAGATGAATATATATCCACAAGAAAAAGACCTGGTAATTGAAATAACAGATAACGGGAAAGGATTTAGTGAAGAAAAACCTGGTACGGGATTAGGTTTAAAACTGGTTAAAGAAAGAATAGAAGTATTGAAAAGGCAGGGAATGCATATTTTGTTATTATTTAAAGACAACCGATCTAACGAAACAACCGCAACGGTTGTTTTTAAAGATTGGCTTTAATAATGCCATTTGTTTAACTTACTATTATGCGTGCTATAATAATAGATGACGAGCGGAATAATATCAGCAATCTTCAAAGAATAATCAACGAGCATTGCCCTGCAATAAAAATTGTAGCTACTGCTGACAACGCTGCCGCAGGTAAGCAACTCATTTTATCTCATCAACCCGATCTATTGTTTCTCGACATACAAATGCCGGATCAAAACGGTTTTGAACTATTGCAATCCATTCCTCATCCAGACTTTGAAATTATTTTTGTTACAGCTTTTGATAAATATGGGATCCAGGCTATTCGCTTTTCGGCTCTTGATTATTTACTCAAACCTGTTGTGATTGCCGATCTCACTGCTGCAGTGGAAAGAGCCGCACTTAAAATACAGGAAAAGAAAAAAAATAAGCAACTGGATAACCTGCTGAATTTTTTACAACAGAAAAATGAAATAAACAATCACAAAATTGCGCTTCCTTCAGCTAAAGAAACACGGTTTGTACGTCCTTCGGAAATTGTGTATTGTGAAGCGAAAAACAACTATACCATTTTTTATCTTTCTGGCGGAGAAAAATTAATCATATCCAAACCTTTATTTGAGTATGAAGAGTTATTAGCAGATTATGGATTTATCCGTTGCCATAATTCTTTTCTTATAAATACATTTTTTGTAAAAAGCATTACCAAAGAAAATGGCGGAGGAGTACTTTTAGAAACAGGAATAGAGTTACCCGTTTCAAAACAAAGAAAGGAAACAGTAAAACTCGCACTGATGGGAGACAAGAAAAAGAGTTGAGCAGAACTCTTTGTGCTCTCACAAAAAATCAGCCTGCATAACTCTTAAAACCTGCAAGATGGCTAAGTAAACCTCTATTAAAAAATTTGTATTTTTATAATATGGAAGTAAGAGAGCCTGCCGTTGCTTATGGCAAACAAAAATTTACCATTGAAGAATACCTTGCAATGGAAGAAGCTGCCACTGAAAAGCATGAATATTACAAAGGTGAGATATTTGCCATGTCTGGCACTAAAATGCCAGATAATACTGTATTCAAGAATCTGTTTGGCGAATTAACAATTAAATTGAAAGGTAAAAAATGTCAGCCGTTTGGGAGTAATATGCGGGTGCACATTGAAGCCAATACGCTCTTCACATATCCTGATATTTCCATCATCTGCGGCGAACCAGAAACACTTAATAATGATGACTGGAATGTTTTAAACTCTGCAGTAATTGTTGAAATACTTTCACCCTCTACTAAAAATTATGATCGCGGCGAAAAGTTCAAATTATACCGGGATATACCTACACTGAAAGAATATATATTGGTAGATTCCGAAAATGTTAATGTGGAAATATTCAGGCTCAATGAATCCAGTCATTGGGACTGGAAGAATACAAATCGACAGAAAAAATGCTTTATATAAAAACTATAAACAAAAACATACCTATAGCAGATATTTATACTGGCGTGCAATTGGAGAATGAACTGTGAACACAATAAACGTCAAACGATAAACAAAAACCTGAGCCTTCTATAAAAACCTCCCGGTATAACTTTCTTTCACTTTTTTCAAATCATCCGGTATTCCTGCAAAAACCAGTGTACCACCTTCGTCCCCTGCTTCCGGTCCAAGATCAATTACCCAATCAGCGCTTTTTATTACGTCTGTATTGTGCTCAATCACCCAAATGGAATGCCCTTGCTCAATCAAAGCATTAAATGAAGTCAGTAATTTATTGATATCATGAAAATGGAGACCGGTTGTAGGTTCGTCAAAAATGAAAAGGATATTGCCTTGTGCTTTTCCTTTACCAAGAAAAGAAGCCAACTTTACTCTTTGTGCTTCACCGCCTGATAGTGTATCGCTCGATTGTCCAAGCTTTATATATCCCAGCCCTACATCACCCAAAGGTTTTAATTTGGTAAGAATATCTTTTTCATCCTTAAAAAATTCCAGTGCTTCCTCTACACTCATTTCCAGCACATCGTAAATATTCTTGTCTTTATAAGTTACTTCCAGTACCTCATCCTTAAATCTTTTTCCATGACATACTTCACACACAAGATGAACATCGGCCAGAAACTGCATTTCTACAATCTGTTCTCCCTCGCCTTTGCAGGTATCGCATCTACCACCTTCTACATTAAAGGAAAAATGCTTGGGCTGAAAACCATTTATTTTGCTACGGGGTTGTTTGGCATATAGATCCCTTATTTCATCATATGCCTTTATATATGTTACAGGATTGCTTCGGGATGATTTGCCGATAGGATTCTGATCAACCAATTCAACCTGTGTGATATAATCAACATCCCCGGTAATACTTTTATGGAGTCCAACTTTATCTATGAATTCTCCTTTCATTTTTTTCAACGCCGGATATACAATTTGTTTTACCAACGTTGTTTTGCCACTACCGCTCACACCGCTTATTACACATAAAGTATTCAAAGGAAATTCTACAGTAATATTCTTCAGGTTGTTTTGTCTTGCGCCATTTACGGTAATTGACCGTTTCCATTTGCGAAGTTTTGCAGGCACTTCAATTTTTAATTCGCCTTTCAGGTACCTGCCTGTAAGACTTTCTTTATTATGGATGATATCATCATAATTTCCTTCAGCAATCACTTCTCCACCCAAATGACTGGCAAGCGGTCCCATATCAATAATATGATCGGCTTCCCGCATCATCATTTCATCATGCTCTACTACTACTACTGTATTATTTAAATCGCGTAGCTCTTTTAATACCTTTATTAATCTTGCCGTATCTCTTGAATGAAGACCAATAGATGGTTCATCTAATATATAGAGAGAATTGGTAAGATTGCTGCCCAGGTTTCGGGTGAGCTGTATACGCTGACTTTCGCCTCCGCTTAATGTATTAGCCAACCTATTAAGACTCAGGTAGCCTAAACCCACATCCAGTAACACCTGCAAACGTTGTCTTACCTCAATGAGTATGCGCTTTGCTACCTGCTGATCATATTCACTCAACTCCAGTTGATCAAACCATGCTTTTAAATCTTTTACCTGTAGTTCACAAAGCTGCCCTATATGTTGCCCGGCAACCTTTACATACAATGCCTCCTTGCGCAAACGATAACCACCACATTCGGGACAGGTGGTTCTTCCTCTGTATCTTGAGAGCAATACCCTGTATTGTACTTTATAAAGATTCTGTTCTACTTCTTTAAAGAAGTCATTGATGCCATTTGCATAGGCATTACCAGTCCACAAGTCATCGTACTGTTGTTTTGTAAGATCAATTACAGGCTTGTGTACAGGGAAACCAAAATGTTTGGCAGCTTTTATGAATTGGTCTTTCCATTTACCCAGCTTCTCACCTTTCCAGGGGGCTACTGCTCCTTCGTATACGCTTAGCCGTGGATCAGGGATTACAAGATTGGAATCGATGCCCAGCACCTGCGAAAATCCTTCACACACCGGGCAGGCGCCAAAAGGATTATTAAATGAAAACAGGTTAGGGACAGGTTCTTCGAACCTGATACCATCTTTTTCAAATTTATTAGAGAACTGTAGACTTGTTGTTTCATTGATCTCCAGTTCCATTTCTCCTTCGCCTTCAAAAAAAGCCGTGCCTACGGAATCGGATAAACGATGAATATCATCTTCATCAAAATCTTTTACAACAATCCTGTCAATAAGAATATACATGCGCACCGTAGCCTGTGCAGTGAATTTTTTCTTCAATTCAGCATCCTTCAGTTCCAGCGCGTCTTCAATACGCAGTATCTCTCCAGATTTGCCAGTCGCTATATATAACCGTGAAAAACCTTTCTGCAGCAGTATATTCAGCTCTTCCCTTATATTTCTTTTTCCTTGTAATTTAAAAGCAGCAAGAATCAATACTTTGTCACCAGCGGATTGTTTTGAAATGGCCTTCACCACATCCTGCACATCATCCTTTTTAACTTCTTCACCACTTACAGGTGAGATGGTTTTGCCAACACGTGCATACAGCAGGCGGAGGTAGTCATATACTTCTGTCATACTGCCTACAGTAGAGCGGGGAGTTCGTGTAATTACCTTTTGTTCAATGGCTATTGCGGGGCATAGTCCTTTAATAAAATCAACATCCGGTTTGTTCATCCTGTTTAAGAACTGACGGGCATAGGCGCTCAGGCTTTCAGCATACCTGCGCTGACCTTCGGCAAACAGGGTATCAATAGTAAGTGACGATTTACCGGAACCCGATACACCCGTCACTACAATAAACTTATTGCGCGGTATTTCAACTGTAACGTTTTTAAGATTATGAACCCTTGCACCCTTAATCAGTATTGAATTATTGCTCTCCAAACGCTCAACAGGAGCTTGTTTCTTTTTAGAAGTAGTTAATGCCATAGAAGAACAGCGAAATTAATACTAAAATGTTTAGTTTCCTTCAAACGCCATATTTAAATTGCCCGCAAGCTTATTTTGCACGTATAGAAAGAGTACAGAGACCCGGGAATGGAAGAAATACCAAAACTTAAATACGCGCCGTTTTAAAAAACCTCCTTATTGATATTGAATAAACTATTAGAACTGTGTAGTATTATTTATTGCATTGTGCAGTATTTATTTAATATTTTGTCATTTATCGAAGATTTTCAAATGTTAATCGAAAATTATTTAACAAAAGTTTGGTCGATTCAAAAAATGTTCTACTTTAGCAGTCCCAATATCATACGAAAGAAACTAGGACTTAAATCATTACCGCCTATTTGGTATTAACTTCTACTTCTTTGCTATGACATTGGGGATATCAAAATCCCAACCATTAAAAACCGTAGAAGTTTATGAATTCCCTAACCAACCTTCCTGATCAGCAACTGATCAATCTCTTTATGAGTGGAGATGCGTCCGCTCTTGAAATTTTAATCGTTCGTCACAAAGACAAGATTTACACTTCCATTTTCTTACTTGTTAAAGACAAGTATCTTGCGGAAGACATTTTTCAGGATGTTTTTATCAGGGTTATTGACACTATCCGCAGTGGCAGGTACACTGAGGAAGGCAAATTTCTACCATGGGCAATGCGTATTGCTCACAACCTTTGCGTAGATCATTTCCGTAAAGTAAAGCGCACACCTACTATTAAAACTGGTGATGACCGCGACATTTTTGAAGTGATCAATTTTTCAGAAGATGGTGTTGACCGCCGTATGATGCAGCGTCAAAGCCACGATCGCGTTCGTGAAATGCTTGATCGCCTGCCGGAAGATCAACGCGAAGTGATTATTCTGAGACACTACGCTGAATTAAGTTTTAAAGAAATCGCAACGTTAACTGATTGCAGCATCAATACTGCTTTGGGCCGTATGCGTTATGGTTTAATTAACCTGCGTAAGATGATGCAGGAAAAACAAATTGCATTGTAATATTTTTTACCTACATTAAAAGGGGTTGTACAATAAAATACAACCCCTTTTTTATTCCCTATTAAACCTGTTTTATTTCTTTCAGCCGCCAATATCTATTTTAAAATTAACCTCAGCCGGTGGAAGACATTGCTTATCATCACAAACCATAAACTCCACTTTTCCTCCTACATTGGTTTTTACTTTAGATTTTAACTGTACCACCTGCACAAAATCTACCGCTTTTTCAAAATAATTCACATTGCCAGTACCGCCCCAAACGGGCTCATGCTTTTTAATAACATTCCCTAATTCTTTAACTTTCCCATTAAAAGTGATCAACGGGTTTTTGGTAAAAGTAAAAGCTGTGGCAACCGGACCATCTACTCCTACATTCTGAGCATACATATGGTATTTGCCATCAATTGCAGCTGAAAAATGTACTTCGTAGGTTTTATCATTGATTTTTTTAGATGTAAAACTCCATTTAACTGCTTTAGCTGATCCGTCTTGCGCAAAACACATAACCTGCATGCAGATTACCGCAATTGCCATACTGAAAAATCTTTTCATCGTCTTTAATTTTGATAATAAATAAACGAAAGCTTGTAATAAAGCACTACATGTGAGTTCTTAAATTTTTGCAAAAAACTATACAGCCAGAACAGCTTTTTCCGCTACAAACAGGTCCCGCATCACCTTTCTTCCATCAGTATTGCCAAGGGCTGCATTACATGCTCTTTCTGGGTGAGGCATCATTCCAAAAACATTGCGGTCTGCATTTGTAATGCCGGCAATATTTCTGATGCTTCCGTTGGGATTATCCAAAGCCGTTAATTCACCCTTACTATTGCAATAACGATAAATCACTTGCTCATTTGTTTCCAGGCTATTAAGCGTTTTTTCATCAGCATAATATCTTCCTTCACCATGGGCAATAGGAATTTTTACTACGGCTCCATCTAAACCCTTCATATGAATATTTTTACAAACAAACTTCATGTTCTCATTGCGTAATAAAACACCAGGCAGCAGTCCTGCTTCGCAAAGAATCTGAAATCCATTGCAAACGCCTAACACTTTGCCTCCCTTTTTTGCAAAGGAAATAACACTCTGCATCATTGGGCTAAACCTGGCAATAGCGCCACAGCGCAAATAATCGCCATACGAAAAGCCACCAGGCAAAACAATGCAATCATCTGTATTAAACATGCTGATATCCTTATCCTTATGCCAAAGCTCTATTACCTCGTATCCTAAATCTTCGCTTAAAGCATGTATCATATCTGTATCGCAATTGGAGCCCGGAAAAACAACTACGCCAAATTTCATATAAATGATTGAGGCTACAAAGGTATAGGTTAAAGCCAAACCGGCAATGTAACAACGCAAACAAAATCAACCTGTTTAGTAACAATTTTTACGGGTATTTTTCCCGTTTTTTTATAGAAAATAACGGTATTTAGGCTAACATCTTGTAAATGAAGAAAAGGGGTCATAGCTTTAATTTGAAATAGTGGTGACCATCTTTTGATGGAGAAATTAAACATTTTATTCACCGTTCAGATAGGACCAGGTATTTTATAAAATCTTTGTGTGTTTAAAGCTTCTGAAACAGGCTCAGCAATGTATTAAAACACTAACGGCTTTTTAAATAGCGGTTATAAATCAGTTCGGTATTAAATCTAAGAGGCAAGTATGGATAGCTTATCGATTGATTTTACACTGAAGATGGTATTGTATATTATTTTGATAAGCGCAGCAGGAATAATAATCTTTACACTTATCAACCGGTTTAAAAAACAACAGCAACTGCGCCTTCTGAAAAAGACCTTGGAAAAAGAAACACTGCGAACCCAGTTAGAAATTCAACAGCAAACCTTAAAAAACATTTCAAAAGAAGTACATGATAATGTAGGGCAAGCATTGAGTCTTGTAAAACTCAATATGAATATGATGACGTGTGATGAGCCGGAAATGATGCAGCATAAAATTGACCACAGCAAAACGCTCATTACAAAAGCAATACAGGATCTACGGGATCTTTCAAAAGGCATAGATACAGAATATGTGAAGGAAATGGGGTTGACACGATCAATTGAGTATGAACTGGAGCTTATAAAAAAAACAGGCAGTTTTGAAACAGTATTTTCAGTTGAAGGAAGCCCCTACCGTTTAGGTCAACAGCAAGAGTTGATCTTGTTTCGGATGGTTCAGGAAGCACTGCACAATATTATTGAACATGCACATGCTACGCTTGTAAGCGTATGTATTAATTTTGAACCTGAAAAATGTTCTTTAACCATCTCCGACAACGGAATAGGTTTTAATACCAGCTTTCTTGAAGACATCAACCACAATAGCTTTGGTGTAAGTATCCGTAATATGTATAACCGTGCAAAAATGATCAACGCCGATTTTAAATTAAACAGCATTTTAGAAACGGGAACTACGGTAACAGTAGTAATGCCCCGGCAACAATAAAAAACCTGACTGTATGCCAACTATTGTAAATGTGGTAAATGTAGTACTGGTAGATGATCATGTACTGCTCCGCAATGGACTTGCCAACCTTATTAAAAGCTTTGGTGATTACAACGTATTATATGAAGCAGATAATGGTAAACACCTGCTGGAGTTATTGCAAAAATCACCTTTGCCTGATGTGGTTTTAATGGATATCAATATGCCGCATATAGATGGCTATGAAAGTACACTCTGGCTCAGAAAAAATTATCCGGATATAAAAGTACTGGCACTCTCAATGTATGATAATGAAACTGCCATCATTCGTATGTTTAAGGCCGGCGCTAAAGGATATATACTTAAAGACTGCGACCCCGTAGAATTAAGAACAGCCTTGCATTCTCTTATTTCAAAAGGATTTTATTATTCTGAAATGGTTACCGGCAGGCTGATTCATACCAT
Source organism: Agriterribacter sp. (assembly GCA_047600465.1). GTDB lineage: Bacteria > Bacteroidota > Bacteroidia > Chitinophagales > Chitinophagaceae > Agriterribacter. The sequence goes on along the minus strand of JASGKU010000001.1, from coordinate 14,443 downwards.
TAATCAACTGGACGAAGAAGATAATTCGGTTAGAAATTTTACACAGTTGAACGATAGAGAAATGGAATTTATTAAATACGCCTGCTCAGAGCTCACTTACAAAGAAATTGCTGATAAAATGTTTTTGAGTGCACGCACTATTGATGGCTATCGCGAAGCTCTTTTTGAAAAGCTACATGTTAAAACAAGAGTTGGCTTGGCCATGCATGCCATTAAAAATGGAATTGTTACGCTTTAATGTTATCCTTTTAAAGTTGGCAACCAGAAATTCAATGCTAAAATAAAGCCTACAATCAGCCAATGCACCATAGCCGACAACCATTTTTTCTGTATATAAAAATAAGTATAGGCATGAAAAGCCGCAAAGGGTAATGCGCTCAATATCCAATATTCAAACGTGGAAGAGAAGTTAATAAAAGGAATGAATAAACTTATCACAAGGTAGGTAAGCATCAGGCTCCAGCTTTTTCTAACCTGTATAAGCATACGCAGAATATCTTTCTGTATAAAAAATCCGCTGAATAAAAAAGGTATAATCATCAAAACAATGGCAACCCATGCCCATATATCCTGTTGAAACCGTGGAATGCTTACGGATATAGAAGGAAGATATGTAAGTGGATTCCAGTCGCGGGTGAGAAAAAGATAAGCAAACAAAAAATAGTAAGGTGTAAAAACACCCATCAATGCAATGAGCCATTCGCTCAGTTGAAAGGGGCGCATACTGATGAGTGCAAAAAATATCAATATCACAAATGCTATTGCCGGAAAATACAGAAACGATACAAAACCAACAACCAGCCCGGCGTTGAATAAAACTGTTTTAGGCCGTGGATTATTAAAGAGGCTGCTCAAATTTGCCCACACCCAAACCAGTAAAGTATTGGCAACAAGCGTTGATGATAATTGCCACCATTCGGGAAACAGCGACGTAATTAATATATAAGCCATTGCCGGCAAAAAAGTAGACTTTGGTAGAAGCTTTTGGTTATTTATAAAGTTACCAAATACAATTGCCTGCGTTAACGTTAATACTAACACAATCATCGGGTAAATAATAGGTGCATAACTACCGGCTGGTGCTAAAAAATGCAAAATTTTATGATACAGGAATCCATCGGTTGGTTGTGCCACCGGAATATGCGGATGCATAAAAGAATAAAACTTCAATACAAAAGCATATACCAGTAAAAGAGCAAAATTTATGGGCGAGTTAGTCTTGAAAAATCCTGTCACAGAAAAGTTTTATTTAAAAATCAATTTTTGCAAAGCAAATATAATTTCTGTACATACATGGCATTACAACCTGGCGTGCTCCTACCTGTTTTCCATACTTAGGTAAAAACTCGTAATCTTTATCAAGATTTTTAAGTGTAGGTGCACGGTCTATACTTCCATCGGGAGTAACGCTTTGTTCAGATAATAATTTTACGCGGCGCTCCAACTGGTTATACAGAAAGCTTATTTCGCCACCCGTGTTATACACCATATAAGAAAGGCTATTATCTGAATTATCATCAAATTGACTTTTATGCAGTACATTACTCCATTGAATGCTTGCTGATGGATCAAAAGAAAATACAGCTATATTTTCACTATAATATCTGGTACTGTTTCCATAATTGTTCCACCTGTTGTAAGGACTACCATAACCATAAGGGCTCCAGTAATTGTTATATACAGAATACGGCGAATAGCCATAAGGGCTATACAGGTAATCGTAGCGGTTCCAGTTATTGCCTCTTGAAGTGGTAAAATACAATTCACTCACTACTATAAAACCGCCATCTTTTTTCGGCATGATCTGCCGGATAAAATAATCATTGAAGGCTGTTTTAGCAGAAGTATTTTCCGATTTGGCATTATCCTTTAGCTCATCACTGAAAATATTGTAGCTCTCTGCATTAATTTTATTTTCTATCTTATTCCATACTGCTATATACAACCCTTCCACATTACCTCTGCGCTGTTTAAAATACAGAGAACTTACCAGCACATTCTTATTAACGTTATCAGCTTTTATCTTTACCTCGTCCAGGAAATTAGTGGTAAGCGGAATATTATTTACTACAAAACTGTCAGACATCGCCGGCTTAATCATCAGGTCTACATGAGAAATATTATCTCTGCTGCCATTTCTACCACATTTGGCAAAAACAAAATCACCATCGTTATCAACAATAAAATCGCTGAACACTGCATCCCTTTGCTGCATGGTAACACCTAATCTTGTTTTCTTCTGAAACTCCATCTTATCGTTGTACAACAGTGTTGTAAAGAAATAGTTCCTTTCGTTGCGTTTATTAATTTTAAACACCAATATTTTCTGTTTGTTTTCGCTGTAAATGGTTGAATAAATTTTATCGTCACTCATTCCACCAATTTGTGTAGTATCAATTTCTACCGGACCTATCAACTTCTGACCATTCCCATCCATCTTTACTACATTACAGTAAACGATATTTCTCTTCTGGTATTGATATATCATGTAAAAAAAATCCGGGTAAGCCACAAAATCTACATTGATTAATTTATCAGGCAGAAAATCAAGATCAATCTTGTTTTTCAACTGCATTTCTCCATCAAATATCGAGAGGTCGTTTTTAGAACGATAATTTTTATAAACGGCAATATTGTTTCCAACTTTGCCTATTATTTCAAAGTTTACCTGCCGGTAATCGTCTTTTCCGGGATCTGAATAATGAATTCGCTGAGCACAAACTAAAAGGGGCAGCGCAACTATTAACAGCGCTGATATGGCTACACGTATCTGCCTCATCGGATATGATTTTTATAGATAAATATAACTATCCATTTGCAAATTAGATGGTTTTAATGATTGTTGTATGTATTACACATTATTTTAACCAATTTGTAATTTACCTATACCTTTGACGTTTTTATCGCAGTTATAGAAAATACTTAACCTGTAATTAGCCGTGGGCAAACATACTAATAAAGCTACCATCGCAGGCCTTGTGATTGCGCTTGGTATCATTTACGGAGACATAGGTACCTCACCCCTTTACGTATTTAACGCTATCATTAATGAAAGAGCGATTACCGAAGACCTGATTATAGGCAGCCTTTCCTGTATTATATGGACGCTTACTTTGCAAACTACTATCAAATATGTTATTCTTGTTTTAAAGGCAGATAATAAAGGTGAAGGCGGCATTTTTGCATTATATACCCTGGTAAGGCGGAGAAGAAAATGGCTGGTACTTCCGGCTATGATAGGTGGCGCCGCATTGCTGGCTGACGGAATGATCACTCCTCCTATTACTATCACTTCAGCTATAGAAGGGCTTCAAAAATTACCAAACTTCAGTAACCTTGATCACTACATCATTTATATCGTTGTAGGCATTTTGTGCTTTTTCTTTTTCCTTCAACAGTTTGGTACAGCTTCTATAGGAAAATTCTTTGGTCCTGTAATGACCATATGGTTTACTATGCTGGCTATTTTAGGGGCCTGGCATTTATTTGACGATATGTCTATTTTAAGAGCTGTTAATCCTTATTACGCCATAAAACTGCTGATTGCAAACCCCGATGCCATGTGGATATTAGGTGCTGTATTTTTGTGTACCACGGGAGGAGAAGCGCTTTACAGCGATTTAGGCCATTGTGGCAGGGAAAATATCCGCATATCGTGGGTGTTTGTTAAGAGCTGTCTTTTGTTGAATTATATGGGTCAGGGTGCAAGTCTTTTAAATCATCATCTCAATCTTGGACCAAAACAACATGGAGATATTAACCCGTTTTACGACCTGATGCCTGAATGGTTTATAATACCAGGTGTAATAATAGCTACAACGGCGGCAATTATTGCCAGCCAGGCTATGATATCAGGTTCGTTTACGCTTATTGGTGAGGCTATCCGTCTTAATCTTTGGCCAAGATTAAAAATACGTTATCCATCTGAAGAAAAAGGACAGCTTTTTATCCCTTCACTCAATACCATTTTATTTATAGGTTGTTTGGGAGTGGTTTTTTACTTCCAGACTTCGTCCAAAATGGAAGCAGCATACGGTTTAGCCATTATTGTTACCATGTTAATGACGACCATATTGTTTGCCAACTACCTGGTAAACCATCGGGTAAAGTCTGTATACATATACATCTTTCTTATTTCTTACATTATTATTGAAGGTGGGTACATGACCGCATTGCTCAAAAAATTTACGCATGGTGGTTATATAACATTAATTATTGGAGGCGTAATGTTCCTTATAATGTATATATGGTTCAGAAGCCGTAAAATCAAAAACAGGTATGTGGAGTTTGTTCGCCTGGAAGATTACCTGCCTATGATACAGGAGTTGAGCAATGACCCAAGCGTTCCTAAATACGCAACGCATATCATTTACCTCACCAGCGCCAATAATCCAAAGGAAATTGAACATAAAATTGTTTACTCCATACTCAACAGAAGACCTAAAAGAGCAGATATTTACTGGTTTGTGCATGTAGATACATTGGATAATCCGTATACCTGCGAGTATGAGGTACAGACTATTATTCCTAATGAAGTGATCAGGGTTGAGTTTCGGTTAGGCTTCCGCGTTGAACCACGTATAAATATCATGTTCAGGAAAGTGGTGGAAGACATGGTAAAAAACAAGGAAGTGAACATTACCAGCCGTTATGAAAGTCTGCAACGTAATAATGTAACAGGTGATTTCCAGTTTATTGTAATGGAAAAATTCCTCAGCATGGATAATGAATTGCCTTTCTGGGAAACATTGATTATGCGTGGCTATTTCTGGATAAAAGAAGTAAGTCTTTCTGAAGAAAGAGGCTTTGGACTGGATACAAGTTATGTAACGGTTGAAAAATTTCCGCTGATAGTAGCGCCTCTTCCTCATCAAACGCTTAAAAGAATTTATAAGGATTGATTTTATTATCTGCCTTACACCCGGTTTATTATATCACATAAACCAGAGATTTATTACTGGCATTGTTTAATTTCATAGTAAACATTGCTTTTTGCCTATCGCCATTATACTATACATTATTGGAGGAATTATAGCCTTGCTGGTAATAATTTACTTTATCCAGGACAGGTTTATTTTTAAACCGGAAAAACTTCCATCCGATTTTAAATTTGTATATGATGCTCCCTTTAATGAATTGTTTTTTGATATTGAGCCTGGGGTGCGCATCAATGGACTGCATTTTTTTGTAAAGCAACCGCTGGGATTAATATTATATTTTCATGGCAATACCAGGAGTATAAAGGGATGGGCAAAATATGCAAAAGATTTTTATCGCTACCAATATGATGTGGTGTTGGTTGACTATCGGGGCTTTGGGAAAAGCACCGGCAGGCGAAGCGAGAAAAATATAATGTCTGACATGCAGTTTGTATACAGCGAACTTGCGGCAAAATATAAAGAGCATCATATTATCGTATACGGAAGGAGCATCGGAAGTGGCTTTGCTGCCAAGATAGCCTCAGAAAATAAACCGCGCTATTTAATACTGGATGCTCCTTATTATAATTTCAGAAAAGTAGTAGAACGTTTTCTTCCACTCTTACCTGTAAAATATGTATTACGCTATCACTTGAGAACAGACAAGTGGATAAGGAGAGTGAATTGCCACACTTATATTTTGCATGGTACAAGAGATATGCTTATTCCTATAAAGCATAGCGAAAAGTTGCAGCAATTAAGTCCTCATAAAATTACACTCATACGCATAAAAGGAGGAGGACATAATAATCTACCTTCGTTTTATGAATACCACAATTTTATACGCGACATTTTAAAATATGAATAAAGAAAAAAATTCTGTTCCTTACAAAAGAAAAAGATGGTTGCGATGGCTGAATATTTTATTGGTGATATACTTACTGTGCGGAGTAGCAGTTTATTTTTTTCAGGATCGCTTTTTATTTCACCCCGAAAAAATGGCAGCCAATACAGCTTATAATTTTCCTTATCCAAATAAAGAATTAAACATTCCCTTAGATAATAATTATTCAATGAACGTGGTACAGTTTCTTACCAAAGATAGTACCCCTAAAGGAGTAGTGTTGTTTTTCCATGGCAACCGGAAAAACATTGATTGGTATGCAGCATATGCGCCATTTTTTACAAAAAACAATTACGAGGTATGGGTGATAGATTATCCCGGATTTGGAAAAAGCACCGGCGATTTAACAGAAAAAAAGCTATACGATTTTGCTGATCAATTGTACACATTGGCTAAATCAAAATACAGTTCCGATCGCATTATCATTTATGGAAAATCGCTGGGAACCGGCATTGCAGCCTGGTTAGCTTCTAAAAAAAGTTGCAGCCAGGTAGTTTTAGAAACGCCTTATTATAGCATCACATCTCTCTTTTCGCATTATTTGCCTGTTTATCCTATGAGCAAAATATTAAAGTATCAACTGCCCACATATTCTTATCTGGGCATTACAAATGCTCCTGTTACTATATTTCATGGAACAGCAGATAAAGTAATTCCTTATAGCAATGCAATAAAATTGAAAGAAGTGCTGAAACCCAATGATCATTTTATAACCATAGAAAACGGAGAACACAATAATTTAAAAGAGTATCCACAGTTTGTACAATCATTGGATAGTTTATTGAATTTGCACAAATAATGCCCTAAAAAACCTATAGGGTTTGCCGCACAACTTATCAGCGCTGCAAACCCTATAGGTTTACTTTATTATATCGGCACTACATTCGTAGCCTTGTTCTGTTTTATTTTGGCAGGTATCGACATAATAATTGTTTCCTTCAATGCGTCGATCAGTCTCTTTTTTATAAAATCTCTTTGTACTATCAAACTTACTTCCCGCATCGGCACAGGTTTTTTAAATTGCCGGATCAACTGCAATTGTTTGGCAGGCATATCTAATGTGGCTAATTGCGGTAAAATGGTTATGCCATCATTTAAATCAACCATACGTCTTAATGTTTCTATACTGCCTGTTTCGTAATCAAAATGACTTCCTGCGCGACTCATCTTTCTCAGCTCGCATAAATTCTCTATCTGGGAGCGAAAGCAATGTCCTTCTTCCAGCAGCCATAGTTTATTGGGATCGATATCCTGTGCTAACACGTAATTTTTTTCATACAGTGCATTCTTTTTTGATACATACACCATCAGCTCTTCATAAAATAACACATGCTCCTTTATGCCATTTTGCTGAAGCGGTGTAACAAGAATACCTGCATCAATTGATCCATCTTTCAGCGCTTTTACTATCAGGTCTGTTGTCATCTCACTCACAATCAGTTTTACAAGTGGGTGCTTCTCCGAAAAATCCTGGATAAACAAAGGAAGCAAGTAAGGGGCTAAAGTGGGTATGATGCCCAATCTGAGTTCGCCGGTCAGTGCTCCTTTTTTAACCTGCACCAGTTCCTGTAGTGCATTCCGGTGCATTAAAATTGTTCTTGCCTGTTCTATAATTTCTTTGCCCGTTTCCGTAGGAATTACAGGCTGCTTGCTCCTATCGAAAATAGTAACACCCAACTCCTCTTCCAGTTTCTGTATCTGCATACTAAGCGTGGGCTGCGTAACAAAACAATGATCGGCGGCCAATGTAAAATGCCTTGATCCATCTAATGCAATTATATATTCAAGCTGTGTAAAAGTCATAAAACAAATGATAGACAAAAATTATGAACAAATAAAATTAATCAATTTGCTCAATAACTTACTGTAGCCACTTGTGAGGATGGAGAAAACTGTTTGTGATGATTATTTTTTATACAGCCTGTAAATAAAAAACCCAGCATTAGAAAATGCCGGGCATCTTTGTGTAGATTTTTTCTATACCCTTTATCTATTTAGAAACTAAAAGTACAACATGAGTTGTTAATCACCGAGCTCGAACGGCGACTGGATCGTCGCCCGCGACATCCGCTCGCTCACCGGTCGGCGCGACATGGTGCTGCTGCCCAACGACCCTACAGGCCCCGGAGTCGGGCGAGCCCTATGTCACGTTCGTGACCATGGGTCGGCTCGCCCCCGAGAAGAACCACAGCGCGCTCATCACCGCGTTCGCGGGGTTCGCGTCCCGGCACCCGAACTCGCGGCTCTTCATCATCGGCCACGGCGATCTCTACGGCGCGCTCGCACGAAAGATCAACAGGCCGCTCGACCTGCGCGGGGAGGGTCGTCGTCACGGGCAACCTGCAGAACCCGTTCGGGGTGATCAAGCGTGCGACTGTTTCGTGCTCCCGTCGAAGTACGAGGGCAACGTGATGGTTGTGCCCGAGGTGCGCATCCTCGGCATTCCGGTGATCATGTCGGACTTCGGCTAGGTGGACTCCGCCTCCATCCCGGGCGGCCAGTTGATCGTCGGCACCGAGGCCGCCGCCCTGGAGCAGGGCCTCGAGGCCTTCGTCGCCGGGGAGGTCCCCGGGGACTACGAGTTCGACATCGACGGCAAGAACCGCGAGTCCCTTCGCCAGTTCACGCGCCTCCTCAGGGGCGTCTGAGGAGGCGACCCCGTGGCTCCGCCGAGGTGATCGGGTCGTTCAGGCGTGGTCCGGACGGCGATGCCGGGGCTCGGCGGCCTCGTACGGCGAGGGGAACGGGTACGGCTAGCTCCAGGGACTTCCGCATGGCCGCCGCTTGGGCGTGCAGGTCGATGTCCGGGTAGAAGGTCCCGTTGAGGCGGTAGAAGACCGGCCTCCTCTTCCTGATCGACTCGAGCCGATCGTAGAAGTCGTAGCGGCCCGTGTCCGCGTAGGCGTACTCGTAGCGGATGTTCTGCCACTCCACGCCCTTGCCGGTCGCGATCGCCTAGTACTGGGCCAGCATCGACGGGATCGCATAGTCGGAGTGCGCGCGGAACCGCGAGTCCCTGGTGGTGGCGAAGATCTTCGGGGTAGCGGCCCTCCATCTCGTCGAGGAGGATCCTGGTCAAGGGGTACGGGACGTGCTTCATCTTGCGGGCGAAGGTCATCCCGAAGTCCCGATGCATCAGCGAGGTCGCGTTGTAGGGACGCCCCAGTCCGTCGGGATCGCGTCGTTGGCGGGCCGCTCGGACGCGACATACGACGACGGCGAGAAGCGGCTCTTGATCAGGCCCGCCTGCGTGTAGAAGTCGTCGAGGCGGACCTCCCGGCCGAGGAAGAAGTCGTCGTTCAGGTAGAGGAACCTGTCCAGCAGCCCGGGGATCCGGTGGAGGCCGCCTCGATGGCGTGCGAGTTGAAGGTCGGCAACGAGGAGGGGATCGGGGAAGATCTCGGCGTGGGACACGACCTTGATCCGGTCGGTGTCGACCAGGGAGCCAACTGGGTCGTTGCCCACTCGTCACGATGTAGATGTTGCGCACGAAGGGGGCGTACATCCACAGCGACCTGATCGAGTAGCGCAGTTCGTCGCGGTTCAGGTAGCGCTCGTCGTTGGCGGCGGAGACCATCTCGAACTCGGTGTCGCCGCTCCAGAGACGACGGTCCCGCTCCCACTCCGGGTCGGTGGAGTCCACCCAGGTGTAGACGCGAGGCGTCCACCTGCGCGCTCCCGGACGGCGACACCGCGACATCGGCGCGTCGCGTCGCGTCCGCGGCGGCCGCCGGCGCGAAGTCCTGTGTCCAGTCCACCTTCTCGAGCTGCACCCGTCGGGAGATGATCCGGTCCTGCCCCCAGGGGCTCGAGGGTTGGCGATCTCGACCCCGGCCTCGCGGCCGTCGCCGAGGTGATGCTCGGGGCTGACGGCGCCGACGACGATCGAGGCGTACCCGGCGGCGGCGGAGAGGTTCAGGGCGGCCTGGCCCTTGAGGCGGGTGTAGGTCACGCCGGTGCCGACCCAGAGGGCCACGGACTCGTCGGAGGGCAGGCGGAAGCCCGTGAGGGCGGCGACGACACGGTCGATGTCCTCGACCCTGACCCCGATCACCGACTGGTCAGGGGCTCGTCCACACGCGGTACTCGACGCCTGCCGAGTCGAGGGAGGACTTCCAGGAGCCCTCGCAGCGCGGCGCGACGCTCCTGCGGGACCGCGGGAAGAGGGGCGGCGAACTCCCTCTGCGGCGGGGAGGCGTGGCCGGGGGCACGCGACGGCACGAGGCGCCGGATGCGTCGAGCGGCTTTCGAGAGCAGCGTCCTGGGCGAGTCCTGCGCGATCGCCAGCCCGACGCGCTGCCGCACCGTCCGGCCCTTCGCCGTGCCCGGGAGGAGCGGCTTCGAGCCCCTCCTCTCCTGCCCCTTCAGGGTCCGCCGGAGCTCGCGGTTCGCGGTGATGTAGCGCCTGATGGCGGCGCGCACCTGGACGACACCCCACTCCGAGGTGTCACCGGTGGTCGCGAGCTGCGCGATCGCGTCGGCGCACGCCTTGCCCGCCGCGCCGAAGTTCGCGAAGTAGGTGCGGACGAACCCCGTGTAGAGGGCGTCGTCCGACAGCGCGGACCGGGACTCCTCGTAGGCCGCGGCAGCGGTTCGCCGGGCCGCCAACGCGCCGAGAGGTGCGAGACGTTCGCGTTCCTCTGATCGTCCTCGGACAGCCGGAACAGGCTCGCGCTCGCCGGGTTGAACTGGTCGATCAACACGACCGGGGTTCGCAGGGCCAGCGCGTCGTAGATGGCGCCGGAGTAGTCGCTGACGATCACGTCGGACGACTGGATGGCCACGCAGGGATGCGTGTCCGAGAGGTGGATCCGGAGCCCGTACCGGTTGGCGAGCTCCTTCATCGCGAGGTCGGCGTGGTGTGCCTTGATGGAGAGGTCGACGTCCTGACCGATGAGGGCCTCGAGCACGGACTCGCGGTCGGAGAGGTCTCCGTAGGTGGGCATGTAGAGGACCCTCAGGCGAGGCCCCGCGGGGCTCGGCGCGGGCAGGATCCCCTCCACCGGGGACGTGGCCGTCGAGCAGGGGGTTCCCGACCTGCGCGGTGGTCGCGTATCCGGAGACCGCCCCGCGCGGAGTACGGGCCGTACATCAGGTTCAGGTTGGCCTGCGCGCGCCAGGGGCCGTACTGGTACTGCTCCTTCGCGAGGCTGTACTGCTGCGCGACGAGAAGGGAGCGGGTGAAGAAGGTCAGCGCGCCGACGGGGGTCTGGCAGACGAGGACCTCGCACTGTCCGTCGATCGAGAGGAGCTCTTCGCTCGCGACCCACGTGACTCGGCAGCCGGGCATGAGGGAGTCGACGGCCTCCTTCGTGAGGCCGAAGTCCTCGTCCCGCGCCTCCAGGTACACCGTGACGTCCGCATCGAGGTGCGAGGCGATCGCCCGATAGTGGAAGAGCTGGAAGATGTTGGACGCGATGAAACCGACGCGCAGTCGGGTCTCCTTGCCGCGGGGGTTCGTCGTGCTCAACGAGATCCCTCCCTGGGCCGTGCGGGGCCGCCTGCCGCGGTCGCCGACCCGGGGGAGTCCGACGGGGCAACGGGTCGGACGTAGAAGGCGTGCTTCCGGTGCCCGTCGTCGGGCGCCGGGATCCGCGCGTAGTCGCGCCCGTAGATCTTGCTGAGCATGTCCTCGGCGCGGAGGGGAACGGGCACCGACAGGCCCTCGAACTCGACCCTTCTTCCCGTGCCGAACCACTCGCGGGGGAACGTCTCGCGCTGCAGCGGGTAGTAGCTGCAGAGGTTGGCCCAGTCGGCGGATGAGGGCCGCGAGTTCGAACCCGGCCTGGAAGTAGACCGATCCACTTGTGCACCGTCTTCGTGGAGACGAGCTTGGTGATCAGGAAGATCGGGACGCGCGCCGCGATGTTCTTGCGGAACCCGGGGGTGGAGCATCCCGAGCTCATGAAGAGACCGCGGCGGAGTCCCCGGAGGATGTAGGCCTGAAGCCGGAACTTCCAGCCGTCCGGCTTCTCCACCGGGTCGAGGATCAAGATGTCGATGTGCGGGCCGGGGTGGTGCAGAAGACGTGGGCGACCTGCGGCTGGATGAACCGGGTCTCCTCGGTGGTCTGCAGCTTGGCACCCAGTACCCAGATGCCGGCGATTGGTCTCGAAGCAGTCGAGGTTCAGGCTCTCGGGCAGCGCGCCGAGGCGCACCAGGTCGAGCAACCGGTCGTAGTCGCCGCGGGGCATCATGACGTCGAGGTCGTCGTCCCACCGGGATGAAGCCGCCGTGCCGGATCGCGCCCAGCATGCTGCCCTCGCTGAGGTAGTACTGCAGCCCGTGCGCGGTGCAGAACTCGTCGAACTGGGCGAGGATCCTCAACTCGTGCGCGTGCAGCTCCGGGAGATCCCGGCGACCGATGGGCTGGAACCGCCCCCGCGATGCCGGGGAACCGCCGCAGTGAGGGGGCGGCGCGGAGGCCGAGCGCCTGCTCGTAGGCGATGCCGAGGTCGGCCGCGGTCAGCGGGAGCGGGCTGTTGTTGAGCCGCTGACGTTCACCCCGCCGACGAGGGGGGACACGTCGATCGCCTCCTCGAGCCGGAGCGTGTCCAGGATCGCGTCGAACTTCGCGAGAGCCTGGTCGGAGCGGGCGACGTCGAAGATCGCGTTCAGCTCCGCGAGCGCGGTGGCCAGCTCGGGGAAGCGCGCGGGATTCTCGTCGACCACCGCGGCGTAGTGCCCCCACACCGCGCGCAGGCTGAGCGCGGCGGCGTGGCCGTGCGCGAGGCCGTAGTGCGAGGTGAGGCCGTAGCTCATGGCGTGCGGCGCCGTCGTCTTCGTCAGGTTGATCGCGCGGCCGCTGTAGTTGGCGGCCAGCTGGATGTTCCGGGTGGCCTCGACGTCGAAGCCGGTGCCCTTGTGGAAGTAGGGGAAGAAGTTGCCCTGGATCAGCTCCAGGCCGCGGCGCGCGTAGCCCTTGCTCTGCGCGGTGGCGTCCTTCGCCCAGGTCGACTCGACGCACTGGGCCAGCGCGTCCAGCAGGCTGGCCTTCTTGTGGTACTCGGGCAGGCTGCGCAGCAGCTCCGGCTCGAGGACGACGTAGTCGGGAAGCAGCGCGTCGTGCGCGATCGAGAACTTCTCGCCGTCGATGTAGACGACGGCGAAGTGCGTCGACTCCGAGCCGGTGCCGGCCGTCGTCGGGACGGCGATCAGGGGGACGTTGCGCGTGAGCGGCGCGCCGAAGCCCTGGTAATCGGTGGTGTCGGTGGAGGCCAGGAACTTGATGCACTTGGCCACGTCCATCGCGCTGCCGCCGCCGACCGCGACGATGCCGTCGCAGCCCTTCTCCTGGTATTCGGCGAGGCCGGCCAGGACCTCGGGCTGCTTCGGGTTGGGGGAGTAGCCCGAGAAGAGGACGTAGTCGACGCCCGCGTCGTCGAGCAGCGCCTTGACCGGCGACGACTGGAGGCTCCGGCCGCCGACGACCGGCCGGCGCGACTGGGCCTCCGCCAGCAGCGCGGGGATGCGCCTCAGCGCGCCCGGCTCCGAGAGGATGGGCTGCTCGTCGAAGTCGCGCAGCCGCAGGGCCGCGGAATGCACGGCCAAGTCCTCGAGGGTGTCGATCTCGTTGACGAAGTGGTCCGCGTAGGACCAGGCCCGGATGTCGACGTCGCGGGCGATCTCGTTCAGCGCGTTCTCCGCGTACACGCCGGTGTTGCCGGCCTCCACGAAGTCGTTCACGCGGTCGAGCCAGGCGCCGATCGCGGCCCGGCTCAGCTTGTACATCGGCTGGAACGCGATGCAGTCGGCGTTCCGTGGATCTTGACGGAGACCTCGGTGATGAGGTCGCCGTCGACGCGGGCCTTGAAGTCCTTCTCCGGCTGCGGCAGGTCCGCGTTCACGGCGCCGAGATTGGGGCGCGGGTCGGCGAGGATGCCGTCCAGCGCGCCCCGGTTGAAGACCAGATCCCCGTGGAGCATCGCAGGACGTCGTCGTCGAGGAGTTCGCGAGCCAAGTGCATCGAGTAGATGTAGTTGGTCTTGTCGTACACCTCGTTGGCGACGAACGACACCTCCAGTGCGGGGAACTCGGCGGCGACGCCGCGGAGCTGCTCCACGTGCGGGCCCGTCGTGACGACGACCTCGGTGATGCCCGCCGCGGCGAGGAGCCGCAGCTGGCGCCCCGAAGATGGTCTCTCCATTAGCGAGCACCGCCATCGACTTGTGGTTGTCACGCGTGAAGTCCCCCATGCGGTTCCCCACACCGGAGTTGAAGATCAGAGCTTTCAACGACGAGTCCCTTCGAACTCCTTGATCATGTCGACCTTGTTGGCCGACGGGGACACCGTCGGGCGACCGAGGTCGGGGCGCGAACCCTGGACGGTCTCGATCACCAGCGCGACCGCGGCCTGGCAGCGATCCGGGCCACGGCATCGGCGATGTCCGCGCCCTCGGTGACCAGCTCGACGTGCTCGAAGCCGGACCCCGTGAGGATGGCGGGGATGTCGATGTCGAACGCAACGGTGGGCTGGCCGCCCACCGACTCGTGCGCCCCGTTGTTGATCAGGATGTAGCGGTAGTTGTCCCGCGCGCGTTGCGCGATGACCGGCGCCGACCCCATGTGCATGAGGAAGCCGCCGTCGCCGTCGACGCCGTCGACGAGCTCCTCGGTGTAA